>NZ_JAGPXN010000077.1 GCF_018070575.1 Micromonospora sp. C31 | reverse complement strand
ACCTCACGCACCTGGTGGGCCTCCACGGCGAACCTCATCCGCCGGTTGACCGGCACCGCCACCACGTCCTGGCGCGACCAACGGTGACGCAGCCGACGCTGCTGACCCTGCTCACCGAACGCGAAACCGCCGCCGGCCTGGCCGTCGAGCGGCTCCGCGCCCAGATCGCCTCCCTCGACGAGCAACTCACCGCGGCCGAGACCGAGGTCGCCGAACTCGCCATCACCCGCAAGACGCTCCTGAGCCTCGGCGGCCCACTCGACCTGGCTCCACCTGCCGACCCGACCGTCGCCAGCCCCGCCTACCAGCAGATCCTCGCCGTCTTTCACGGCACCACCGCACCGATGCGCGCCAAGGACATCTGCCATGCGCTGGGCACCGGCGTCACCACCAAGGACACCGAGAATCTCCGCGCCAAGCTCAAACGCCTCGTCGCCCGCCAGATCCTCACCGAACCCGAGGCCGGACTGTTCACCCTCGCCCCGCCGGCGACGTCCGCGTAGCCCCCACCAGGGCCGCTAACGAACCGTCAAACCCACATCAGACAAAGCCTCCCGAACCACCCTCT
>NZ_JAGPXN010000076.1 GCF_018070575.1 Micromonospora sp. C31 | reverse complement strand
ACTCCGCAAACAACGGCTCACACTCATCCACCACCCCCGCAAACACCGCAGACGACCCCAACAACCCCGCACCCATCCCCACCCACTGCCCACCCTGACCCGGAAACACGAACACCACACCGCCCTGCCGGTTCGCACGTCCGGTGAGGACGCCGGGGTGGGCGGCGTCATCGGCGAGAGCCTGGAGCCCGGCCCGGAGCCCGGCGGCGTCGTCGGCGAGGACGGCGGCACGGTGCTCGTGGTGGGCCCGGCGGGTGGCGGCGGTCCGGGCCACCGCCGCCAGGTCGGCGTCCGGGTGCGCCGCCAGCCAGTCGGCCCACCGACCGGCGAGCGCACGCAGGGCGGTCTCGTCCTTCGCGGTGACCACCACCGGCGGTGACGTGACGACCGGCGGCGTCGCGGCGGTGACCGGCTGCCCGGCGTCGGCCGGAGCCTCCTCCAGAATCAGATGCGCATTCGTCCCCGACAACCCGAACGACGACACCCCCGCCCGACGCACCCGCTCACCACGACGCCACACCCGAGCCCGCGTCAACAACTCCAAACCCG
>NZ_JAGPXN010000075.1 GCF_018070575.1 Micromonospora sp. C31 | reverse complement strand
CACCGCCAACACCGCCAGCACCACCACCCACGACGTCTCCCCCACCCAGGCCAGACACATCCGACTCACCATCACCACGCCCACCAGCACCACCGACAACGCCGCCCGCATCTACGAGTTCGAGGCCTACGGTGGGCAGACCCCCACTGAGAACCTCGCGCTGGGCCGGACGGCGTCGGCCGACAGTTCGTGTTCCGCCACCGAGGGCCCGGCCAAGGCCGTGAACGGCAGCGTGACCGGCGGTAACAGCGACAAGTGGTGCTCGTCGGGCACCAGCAGGTGGCTGCGGGTCGACCTCGGCACCACCCGCAGCGTGAACCGCTTCGTCGTCAGACACGCGGGCGCCGGCGGCGAGAACACCGCCTGGAACACCCGCGACTTCACCATCCAGACCAGCACCGACGGCAGCACCTGGACCACGGCGGCGACCGCCACCGCCAACACCGCCAGCACCACCACCCACGACGTCTCCCCCACCCAGGCCAGACACATCCGACTCACCATCACCACGCCCACCAGCACCACCGACAACGCCGCCCGCATCTACGAGTTCGAGGCC
>NZ_JAGPXN010000009.1 GCF_018070575.1 Micromonospora sp. C31 | reverse complement strand
GATAGAGTTACGGCGGTCATGGCGGAGGGGAAACGCCCGGTTACATTCCGAACCCGGAAGCTAAGCCCTCCAGCGCCGATGGTACTGCACTCGGGAGGGTGTGGGAGAGTAGGACACCGCCGGACAATCTTTCAGTTCAGGGCCACCCCTTGCGGGGTGGCCCTGAACTGCGTCACGCACCTTTTTGCAAGGGCCGAGAGCGAAAGCTCGACCGGGGTACGGCGGAAACGCCGCCCGGTGCACGGTCAGAACGCGTAGCGGACCCGGCAGTACGGCGCCTTCGCGGCGATCAGGTCCGTCAGCGCCGCCACGTAGGCGCCCTTCTGGCCGGTGCGGTACCGCACGTTCCAACCGCCGGTCTGCGACCGTTTCGGCTGCTGGAGTTCCGGCCGCCAGAGCACCTCCTCGGCCTTCGGGTGCCAGCCGAGATTCACCTCGTGCAGCCGGTCGTTGTGGGTCAGGAAGATGACCTCGGCGGCGAGCTGCGCCTTGGCGCGGGGCCCGAGCGCGTCGTCGAGCTGGTCGAGCAGCTCCGCCCAGTCGTCCAGCCACCCGTCGCGGACCACCACCGGGCTGAAGTTGACGTGCACCTCGTAGCCGGCGGCGACGAAGTCGTCGACGGCGGCCAGCCGCTCCGCGACCGGGGAGGTGCGGACGTCGAGCAGTTTCGCGTCCCGGGCCGGCATCAGCGAGAACCGGACGCGGGTGCGGCCCCGCGGGTCCCAGTCGAGCAGGTCGCGGTTGACGTGCTTCGTGGCGAAGGTGGCCTTCGCCGTCGGCAGTTCCCGGAACAGCGTCACGAGGTCCCGCACGTTGTCGGAGATCCGGGCGTCCAGCGAACAGTCGGAGTTCTCGCCGATGTCGTACACCCAGGCGGCGGGATCGCACCGGTTCGGCTCGCCCTTGACGCCCTGCCGGCCGACGTGCCGGCGCAGGTAGCCACCGATCCGGTCGATGTTGGCGAAGACCGTCACCGGATTGCTGTAGCCCTTGCGGCGCGGCACGTAGCAGTAGGCGCAGGCCATCGCGCAGCCGTTCGCCGTGGACGGGGCGATGAAGTCGGCGGAGCGGCCGTTCGGGCGGGCGGTGAGGGACTTCTTGACCCCCAGCACCAGGGCCTCCGTCTTGATCCGTACCCAGCGTGCGACGTTGGTCTCGTCCCCGTACAGCTCGGGGATGCGGGAGTGGCTCTCGACCTCGACGCGCTCCGCGTCGGGAAAGCGCTCCAGCACGGCCCGCCCACGGGGCAGTTCGGCGGCCTCCGGCTCCACGTAGATCCGCCGGATGTCGAACAGTCGCGGGTGCGGGACAACGTCGGTCACGAAAGGGGACAACTGCGGACCGATCGCCGTTGTTCCCCGCCCGAAGCGCCGTTTTCGTGCCCGGACCCCGGGTAACCGCCGGCATGCCCGAGGGCCACCTCATCCACCGGTACGCGCGCGAGCAGCACGCCACGCTCGCCGGGCAGGTTCTCGCCGCGGCCAGCCCGCAGGGTCGTCTGGACGTCGGCCCGTACGACGGGCGGCGGCTGCGCGCGGTGGAGGCGTACGGCAAGCACCTGCTCTACCACGTCGACGACGCGCCGGCCCTGCACGTGCACCTCGGCATGCGCGGGCTGTTCCTGCGCCACGAGGACCGGGCCGTCCCGCCCCGCGCGGGCGTCCGGCTGCGCCTGGCCGGCGGCGGCGTCGCGTACGACCTGATCGCGCCGATCCGCTGCGAACCGCTCCCGGCCGCCGGTGAACGCGCGCTGCGGGCCTCGCTCGGCCCGGACCCGCTGCGCGCCGACGCCGACGGCGCGGACGCGGTGCGCCGGCTCGGCGCCACCCGGGGCGCGGTCGGCGCGGCGCTGCTCGACCAGGCCGTCTGGGCGGGCCTCGGCAACGCCTGGCGGGCGGAGCTGCTCTTCCTGGCGGGCCTCGACCCGGACGCCCGGGCGGTCGGGCCGGCGCGGGCCCGCCGGTTGTGGGACCTCGCCGTGCGGTACCTGACGCTGGGTCGCGACGCCGGGCAGGTGGTCAGCGACCCGGCGGCGCCCGACGAGCGGTGGGTCTACAAGCGTCCGGCCTGCCGGCGCTGTGGCGCCGCCGTGCGGACCTGGCAGCTCGGCGGGCGCACGGCGTACGCCTGCCCGGTCGAGCAGACCGCGGCCTGACCGCCCGGGCGCGGTCCGCCGGCAGCACGTCGGCGGGGGCCAGGGCGGGGGTCGGCGAGGACCAGGCGGGGCGTGCGGCGGGTCAGTGACGCGACCGCCGGGAGTCGGCGAGCCGCAGGGCGTTGCAGACGTCGACGACGCCCTGGACGTCCCAGGCGATCTCGCCGGCCACCCGCCGGGTGTCCGGGCCGGCCACGATGCCCGCGAGGATGACGACGCGGTTCTGCACGGTCACCACGATCTGCTGGCGACGGGTGGTCCAGTCGCTGCTCAACCGCTGGGCGACCAGTGCCGCCAGCCGGCCGTCCTCGTCGTCCGGCGAGGGGCCCGGCGGCTCCGAACGGGACGCGCCTTCGTCCGGGTACGGCCAGGGGATGAGCATGGGGTGCTTCCTCTCGGTGGTCCACGGCCCTGGGCCGTGGACGGTCAGCGGGGACGGGGGCCGGTCAGCGGGACAACGCGTCGCTCACGACCGCCGGGGGGAGCCCACGCGGATCCGGCCCGGCGACGAGGGCCGTCAGCCCGGCGGATCCGCCGGGAGACAGCCGGCGGACCGCCTCCTGCGGGCTCGCGAAGATCGGGAACAGCCCGTCGAGCCGCATGGTGTGCAGCACGGTGCGGATGAAGCGGGACGGGGCGGCCAGGCAGAGCACGACGCCCCGTTCGCGGGCGTCGCGGTGCGCCCGCACGAGCAGCGCGAGCCCGCCGGCGTCGATGAGGTGGACCCGGGTCAGGTCGACCACCACGTGCCCGCAGACGTCCACGGCCTGCCGCAGGGCGGCCCGAAGCTCGTCGGCGGTGTCGGCGTCGATGTCCCCGGCGGCCGCGACCACGGCGACGTCGTCGAGATGGTCGACGCCCAGCACCCCACCGCCCGGCTGCCCGCCCTGCGCGGCGGTGTCGCCCCCGATGCCGAGACCCGGCAGGCTGCACCGGGGGCAGCGGTGCGGGCCCGTGGCGAACGGCGAGCCGCTCCAGCCGTGTTCGGCCACCAGGGTCCAGACGACCTCGGCGTCGGGCAGGACGCACGCGGTGCCCGTGGTCGTGTCCCCGCAGCTGTCGCAGATCAGCGTCATCCGGTGCTCGTCCGGTACGACGGTCATGGTGTCTTCCTCCACGGGAGGTCGGGCCGTGCCACGCGCCGGCCCGGGACCGGCGACGTCTGGGCGGTGTCGAGGTCCGGCCCCGTCCCGCGCGGCGCGGCGGCGGCGTGCCGGGGACCGCCGGCCGTGGCCGCCACGAGGACGACGCCGAGGACGGCCGAGCCGGCCGGCACGCCGACGCGCCACGCCCCGGACCGGTCGGTGTCGAGGCCGACGATGCGCGCCAGGATCACCCCGAGCAGCGCGGTGACGATCCCCGCCACCAGGGCCAGCCAGACCGGGACCTCCCGTCGGCGCGGGGTCACCCACCAGCCCACCCCGGCGACGAGGAGACCGACGGCGAGCGCGGTGACGAGACCGGAGACGGTCAATCTGATCCCCTCCTCCGGGTTCGGCCGGCCAGCGGCAGCCGGCCCGCGGGCGTGTCCCACCACCCTCGGGGCCACCCGTGGCGTCGGCCACGCGGTTGTATGACAGTTGCGTGACAAAACCGCCGAACGCCGGACCCGGTTGGGCGGCAGTCGTCGCCTTGGGGATGATGCCGGTATGACGGACGTGCTGGTGATCGAGGACGACGACCGGATCCGTCTGGCGTTGCTGCTCGCGCTCGAGGACGAGGGCTACCGCGTCCGGGGCGTGGCCACCGCCGAGGAGGGGCTGCAAAGGCAGCGCCAGGAGCCGGCCGACACCGTCCTGGTCGACCTGATGCTGCCGGGTTTGGACGGCTTCGAGTGCATCCGGCGGCTGCGCCGCGACGACGACGTGCCGATCGTGGTGGTCAGCGCCCGCGACGACACCCACGACATCGTCGCGGCGCTGGAGGCGGGCGCCGACGACTACGTGGTCAAGCCGGTGGCGATCAAGGAACTGTCGGCGCGGCTGCGCGCCCTGCGGCGCCGGGCCCGGGCGGCACCCGACCCCGTGCCGGTGCTCACGTTCGGGCAACTGGAGATCAGCCCGGACGCCGGGGAGGTGCGCCTGGCGGGGCAGTCGGTGCCGGTCACCCGCACCGAGTTCCGGCTGCTGTGCGAGCTGGCCGAGCACGCCGGTCGGGTGCTGTCGCGCCACCAGCTGCTGCAACGGGTGTGGGGTTACGACACCGGCGACGAGCGGCTCGTCGACGTGCACGTGGGACGGCTGCGGCAGAAGATCGAGGACGATCCGGGCAACCCCCGGCACCTGGTCACCCTGCGTGGCCTCGGCTACAAGCTGACCCGGTGAGTTGGCTCGGACTGCGGGCCCGGGTGTCCGCCGGGTTCGCCGTCGGGGCGCTGCTGCTCTCCGCGTCCATGGCGCTGGTCTCGTACGAGCTGACCAGGGGGTCCCTGCTCGACGAGCGGGAGCGTACGGCGGTGCGGGCGGCGTACTTCGACGCCGCGGTCGTGCGTACCGGCCTGGACACGGAGGCCCCCGACGTCGTGGAGGTGCTGCGGTCCCTCGACACCGGCGGCAACCGTCGGCCGCTGCTGCACCGTGGGGACGCCTGGTACGCCCGTACGGCCGACACCGGCCTGACCGCCGCCATCCCGGCCGACCTGCAACAGCTCGTCCACGCCGGGGAACCGGCGGTGCAGCGGGTCCGGGTCAACGGCCAGCCCACCCTCCTCGTCGGCCTGCCGCTGGCCCCCTCCACCAGCTACTACGAGCTGACGTCGCTGCGGGAGCTGGACCACACCCTGCGGGTCCTGGCGCTGGCGCTGACCGCCGTGGCCATCGTGGTCGCCGGGTCCGGCGCCGCCCTCGGCTGGTACGCCACCCGGCACAGCCTGCGGCCGTTGACGGCGGTGGCGGACGCCGCGCAGGAGATCGCGGCGGGCAACTTCTCCGCCCGGCTCGCGGCGACCACCGACCCCGACCTGACCCGGCTCTCCACGTCGTTCAACCACATGGTCGACCAGCTCTCCCGGCGCATCGAGCGGGACCGCCGCTTCGCCGCCGACGTCAGCCACGAGCTGCGCTCGCCGTTGCAGACCCTGTCGGCCGCGGCCAGCGTCCTGGCGCGTCGCCGGGCACACCTCGACGAGCGCACCGCCACCGCGGCCGGGTTGGTGGCCGACGAGATCACCCGGTTCCAGCAGCTCGTCAACGACCTCATCCAGCTCGCCCGCAGCGACCAGCCGGTCGACCGGACGCCGGTCGACGTGGCGGCGCTGGCCCGCCGCGCCTGTCAGGCCCGCGGGCTGCCCGACACGCTCGTGCGGGTCGACCGGGGCGTCGCGCCCACCTGGCTGGTCGACGAGCGCAGGGTCGAGCAGATCCTGGCCAACCTGGTCGACAACGCGCTGCGCCACGGCGGCGGGCCGACGGCCGTGCGGCTGGCGGAGCGCGACGGCAGGGGGATCGTCGAGGTCGACGACGAGGGGCCGGGCGTGCCGCCGGAGGACCGGGAGATCATCTTCGACCGTTTCGTCCGTGGCCGGGCCGCGCACTCGCGCGCCGACGGCGACGGTGCCGGGCTCGGGCTGGCCCTCGTCGCGGAGCACGCCGCCGCGCACCGGGGGAGTGCCGGCGCGGACGACCGTCCCGGCGGGGGCGCCCGCTTCCGGGTCGAGTTGCCCGGGGTGCTGCCGTGACCGGCCGTACGCCCGCGCGCCCGCCGCTCGCCGTGACCGGTCGGGTGCCACCGGCCCCGCCGCCGGTGTCCCGCCGGGCGACGCGGCGGTCGGGCCGGTGGCGCGGCCTCGGCAGGGCGCTCGCCGTCCTCGGGCTGCTGGCGGGCTGCGGCGTACCGATCGAGGGCGCCCCGCGCGCCGTGGGGTCCCCGCCCGGTCCGTTTCCCTCACCGGGGGCGGTCGCCACGACGCCGAGTCCCACCCTGACGGCGGGGCGGGCGACGGAGGTCCTCTGCTTCGTACGCGACGACCGGCTGGTCCGCGTCGAGCGTCGTGTCGACGGCACGCCGACCGTCGACGCCCAGCTCCAGCACCTGCTGGCCGGCCCGACCCCCGTCGAACGCGACACCGGTCTCACGACGGCCCTGCCCGGGGCCGTGCCGGTCGCCGCCGCCCGGCCGCGCGGCACCGAGGTCGACGTGGAACTCGGTGGAGCCGGCGACGAGGCCGGCCGCAGCGACGAGGCGGGCCGCAGCGACGAGGTCCTCGCCTTCGGGCAGATCGTCTGCACCCTGACCGCCCGCTCCGACGTCGAGACCGTGGCCTTCTTCCGGGGCGGGGCCCCGCTGGGGGTGCCGCGCGCCGACGGGTCGTTGTCCCAGCGACCCCTCGCCGCCGACGACTACGCCGACCTCGTCGTCCCCCGCTGACCGGCCACCCGACGGCGGCTCTCCCGCCCACGGGCGCCGGTCCGGCGGGGGTCAGCCGCTGAAGGCGGTGAGGAACCGGTCGCGGAAGGCGTCCATCGGCCACACCGGCGCGCGTGGTCCGGGCCGGAGGCCCTCCTCCCAGCCCCAACCCGCGACCCGGTCGAGCACCGCCGGGTCGCGGGCGACGACGGTGACCGGAACGTCCCGGCCGGCCCGGGCGCCGGTGACGACGGGTGCGGGTTGGTGGTCGCCGAGGAAGACCAGCACGAGGTCGTCGTCGCCGTGGTGCTCCACATAGGACACGAGGGTGGTTAGGGAGTACTCGACCGCCCGGCGGTAGCCGGCGCGGGGCTCAGACGACGGGTTGCCGGTGGCGGCGTCGTGGAAGACGGTCCCGTCGCCGACCCGCGACCAGTCGACGAGGCGCGGGATCTTCGTCCAGGGGGAGTGGCTGGACACCAGCGCGATCTCGGCCATCACCGGGGCGCGGTCCGCGCGGGCGCGTTCCAGGCGTTCGAAGGCCGCCAGGGTGTACTGGTCGGGCATCGGGGCGTAGCCGAACTTCGGTCCCCGGTAGCCGAGGCTGCGGCCGTCGTAGAAGCGTTCGTAGCCGAAGAAGGCCCCCTCCGGCCAGGGCCGGGTGGCGGCCGGCATCACGCCGACAGTGCGCCAGCCGGCCCGCCGGAAGGCGCCACCCAGCGTCGACCGGTCGCTGGCCAGCAGGCTGCGGTGCCGCTGGTCGTTGTCGACCCACATCCCGGACAACAGCGTGGCGTGCGCCAGCCAGCTGCCGCCACCGGTGGTCGGCGAGGTGAGGAAGCCGCTGCGGGAGGCGAAGCCGGCCGCCCGCAGCCGGCGGTCCCCGTCGGCCAGCACGGCACCCACGCCCGGGGCGTACTCCGGGTCCTCCACCGCGTCGCGCCCGTAGCTCTCCACGAAGGCGACCACCACGTCCTTGCCGCGCAGCGCGGTCAGCAGGCGGTCGCCGGGGGTGTCCCGCAGGGGGTCGACGCCGACCTGGGCCGCGAAGACCTCCCGGTCGCGCAGCCGGGCGCGCACCTGGAGCGCGTGTGCGCCGACCAGGTCGGTCGCGGCGGTGTCGGCCACCGGCACGCCGAGGGAGACCCGCACGCCGAACGCGGCGCAGGTCAGCCAGACGACCACCAGCGCCGCTACCGTACGCCGGGTGGCGGTGCGGTGCCGGGCCAGCAGCGGGGCCAGCCGCAGCACCGACCGCGTCGTCGCGAGGAGCAGGGCGGCGAGCAGCAGCACGGCCGCGACGACCGCGCCGGCGGCGCCCGCCCGGCCCACCGAGTCGGTGAGGAACCCGAGCGCGTCGTCGAGCAGGGCCCAGTCGAGCACGAGGTCGAAGGGGCGGCCGAGCGTCGCCAGGAACCCGAGGTCGGCCAGCTTCAGCACGGTCAGCAACCCGAGCGACGCGCCGGCGAGTGCCGCCACCGGCCGCCGCGCGCGTACCGGCAGGGCGAGCAGCAGGGCCACGACGAGCAGCCCTTCGAGGGGCACCCGCACGAACGCGGCGGGCGTGAGCCGGGCGGGCTGGTGTGGCGCGGTGAGGGCGGCCAGCACGAGCAGGGTGGCCAGCGCGGTCGTCGCCCGCGCCGCGCCCCGTCGCCGCCCGTGCGCTCCCTCGGCGGACGGGCGCGGCCGGCCGGCTGCCGGCGGCGACGTCGGGTCAGTCACGGGTGGCGACGAGGTCGGGGCGTACCGGTGCGGGCGGGGGCCGGCGGTACGGGAGATCGGGCGGCACCGCCCGGGCGGACCGGTGCCGCCACAGCCATCCCACGTCGCGGCCGAACGACTCGACGAGCAGGGCCAACGCGACCGCCAGCACCAGCGCGTCGCCCGGGCCGGGTAGCACCCCGGCCGCCGCGACCAGCAGCAGCACGCCCTGCGCCGCCGCCACGACCTTGCGCCAGTACCTCGGGGGCAGCGGCCGGCGCAGCCAGGGCAGCACCCACCCGGCGGCGACGAACGCGTACCGCATGCCGCCGAGGGTGAGCACCCAGACACCCACGGCGGGCGCGACGGCCGCGGCGAGGACGAGGATGAGGAACGCGTCGACCTCCATGTCGAAGCGCGCCCCGAGCGCGCTCGCGGTGCCGGTGCGCCGGGCCACGTACCCGTCCACGGCGTCGAGGGCGAGCGCCACGGCGGTGAGGGCGACCAGTGTCCCGGCCGCCGCGGGCCGGTCGACGGCGGTCGGGGCGAGCGCGTCGCCGGTCAGCGCCGTGACTGCGCCGACCAGCAGCGCCCGGGCCAGGGTCACCCGGTCGGCCGGCCCGAGGGCGTCCGAGCCCGACCCGCGCAGCCCCCGGTCGAGGGTCAGACACAGCACCGTCCCGTACGCGGCCCCGGCGAGCCAACCCACCGGCCCGAGGCCGACCGTCGCGGCCAGCCCCGCCAACAGGACAATCTGGACGATCAGCCCGATCGCGGGGCCTCTTCGAACCATGGGCACCGTGCCTCCGTGTCTATCATCGACGACTTGCGACACAAACTACGGAAAGAACCGCCGTTCGGTTCGCTGTGGACGCGGGTGAGGAGGAACCGGTGACCGGTGAGGCGCGCGCCTTCTGGCTGCGTACGCCCGGCAGGGGCGAGATCAGGTCGGTGCCGCTCGCCGTCCCCGGCCCGGGCGAGGTGCTCGTACGCAGCCGGTACTCCGGCATCAGCCGCGGCACCGAGACGCTGGTCTTCGCCGGCCGCGTCCCCGCCGACCAGTACGCGGCCATGCGCGCCCCGTTCCAGGAGGGCGACTTCCCGGCGCCGGTCAAGTACGGCTACCTCAACGTGGGGGTGGTCGAGCGCGGCCCGGACGAGCTGCGTGGCCGGACCGTGTTCTGCCTGCACCCGCACCAGAGCGCGTACGTGGTGCCGGCCGACGCGGTGGTGCCCGTGCCCGACGCGGTGCCGCCCGCCCGCGCGGTGCTCGCCGGGACGGTGGAGACGGCGGTGAACGCGCTGTGGGACGCCGCGCCCCTGGTGGGCGACCGGGTGAGCGTGGTCGGCGCCGGCATGGTGGGCTGCTGCGTGGCGGCGCTGCTCGCCCGCTTCCCGGGCGTACGGGTGGAGCTGGTCGACACCGACCCGAGCCGGGCGAAGGTCGCCGCCGCCCTCGGCGTGGGCTTCGCCCCGCCGCAGGGGGCCACCGGCGGGCGCGACCTCGTGGTGCACGCCAGCGCCACCGCCGCCGGCCTGCAACGTTCGCTGGAACTGCTCCGGCCGGAGGGCACCGTCGTCGAGCTGAGCTGGTACGGCGACCGCACCGTCGCGCTGGCGCTGGGCGGGGCGTTCCACTCCGGCCGGTTGACCGTGCGCGGCAGCCAGGTGGGCGCCGTGGCACCGGCCCGGCGGGGCAGCCGCAGCCGCACCGACCGGCTGGGGCTCGCCCTGGAACTGCTCGCCGATCCCGCCTTCGACGCGCTGATCACCGGCGAGTCCCGCTTCGCGGAGCTGCCCGACGTGCTGGCCCGACTGGCCGCCGGCAGCCTCCCCGCACTGTGCCACCTCATCACCTACGACGGAGAGTGACCCGTGTTCAGCGTGACCGTCCGAGACCACATGATGATCGCCCACAGCTTCCGGGGCGAGGTGTTCGGCCCGGCCCAGCGCCTGCACGGGGCGACGTTCGTCGTCGACGCCACCTTCCGCCGGCTGGACCTCGACGCCGACGGCGTGGTGGTCGACATCGGGCTGGCCACCGCCCAGCTGCGGGCGGTGCTCTCCGAGTTGACCTACCGCAACCTCGACGACGAGCCGGCCTTCGCCGGAGTGAACACCACCACCGAGGTGCTGGCCCGTACGGTCGCCGACCGGCTCGCCGAGCGGGTACGCGCGGGTGACCTCGGCGCGGGCGCCCACGCCCTGGCCGGCATCACCGTCACCCTGCACGAGTCGCACGTCGCCTGGGCCAGCTACGAACGGCCGCTCTGAATGGCGACGGTGCACGTCGTGCTGCCGAACGACATCGACGACCCGGCCGAGCCGAGCGGCGGCAACGGCTACGACCGCCGGCTCTGCCGGGGCCTCGCGGCGGCCGGCTGGACGGTCCGCGAGCACGCCGTGCCCGGCGACTGGCCGCACCCCGACCCGGCCGCGCGCGCCGGGCTCGCCGGGGTGCTCGCGGCGCTGCCCGACGGGGTGCCGGTCCTGCTCGACGGGCTGGTCGCCTCGTGCGTGCCGGAGGTGCTCGGCCCGCACGCGCGGCGACTGCGCCTCGTCGTGGTCGTACACCTGCCGCTGGAGCACGACGCCGAGGCCGCCGCCCTGGCCGTCGCCGTCGCGGTCGTCACCACCAGCGAGTGGACCCGGCGGCGGCTGCTCGACCGGTACGCGCTGCCGCCCGGCCGGGTGCACGTCGCCCCGCCCGGCGTGGACCCGGCCCCGCCCGCACCTGGGTCACCGGCCGGCGGGAACCTGCTCTGCGTCGCCGCCCTCGCCCCGCACAAGGGACACGACGTGCTGGTGCAGGCCCTGGCGACCGTCGCCGACCTGCCGTGGAGCTGCGTCTGCGTGGGGCCGCTGACCCGGGACCAGGGGTTCGTGGCGGATCTGCGCCGGCAGGTGGGCGGGCACGGACTCGCCGACCGGGTGCGCCTGGTCGGTCCGCGCACCGGGGCGGCCCTGGACGCCGCGTACGCCGTCGCCGACCTGCTGGTGCTGCCCTCGCGCCGGGAGACGTACGGGATGGTGGTCACCGAGGCCCTCGCGCGCGGCGTGCCGGTGCTGGCCACGGCGGCCGGTGGGCTGCCCGAGGCGCTGGGCCGCGCACCCGGCGGCACGACGCCGGGGCTGCTCGTGCCGCCCGGCGACCCGACGGCCCTGGCCGGCGCGCTGCGGCGGTGGCTGGGCGAGCCCGACCTGCGCCGCACGCTGCGGCGGGCGGCGCGGGGGCGGCGGCGCACCCTCGACGACTGGGCGGCCCCCGCGACCGTCACGGCAGCGGTGCTGGCCGGGGCGGTGGCGGCATGACCGGGCACCTGCCGCCGCACTTCGCGGCCTGGCTGGCGCTACGGGAACCCGCGGACGCGGCGGCCCGCGCCGGGGACCTGGCGGACCTCGTCCGCCGCCGGCTCGCCGGCGCCGGGCCGCTCGTCGTGCACGACCTCGGCGCCGGCAGCGGCGCGATGGGCCGCTGGCTGGCGCCGCGCCTGCCCGGCCCGCAGCACTGGATCCTGCACGACCGCGACGACGGGCTGCTCGCCCGCGCGGCCGCCGGGATGCCCGCCACCGCCGGCGACGGCAGCCCGGTCACCGCCGAGACCCGACGCGGCGACCTCACCCGGCTGACCGCCGTCGACCTGGCCGACGCGGCGCTGGTCACCGCGTCCGCGCTGCTGGACATGCTCACCGCGGCGGAGATCGAGCGGCTCGTCGCGGCCTGCGCCGCGGCGGGCCGCCCGACCCTGCTGGCCCTGTCGGTGACCGGTCGGGTGCGGCTCACCCCGGCGGACCCGTGGGACGGGCCGATCGCCGCCGCGTTCAACGACCACCAGCGTCGCACCGTCGACGGGCGCGCCCTGCTCGGGCCGGACGCCGTGCACGCCTGCGCGGCGGCGTTCGCCCGACACGGCGTCGACGTGCTCCTGCGGCCCAGCCCGTGGCGGCTCGGCCCGCAGCAGGCGGAGCTGGCCGGCGAGTGGTTCACCGGCTGGCTCGACGCCGCCTGCGAGCAGCGGCCCGAGCTGACCGGCCCGACCCGGGCGTACGCCCACCGGCGCCGTGCCGAGATCGCCGCCGGCCGGCTCGACGTGCTGGTCGACCACCTCGACCTGCTGGCCGGCGGTGGGTGAACCGGGCGCCCCGCCCGTGCGTACCACCGGGCGGGGCGATCGTCGGGGGAGGGCCGCAACGGCGGCCGGGACGGGGCGCGGGTTCTGGCCGTGGGCACGGCTGCTCGGCGGCGGAGGTGTGCTGGCCGTCCTGCTGGGCTGGCTGGGCACCGGCCCGTTCCTCGCCGGGCTCCGCCTGATCGACGCCCCGGCGCTGGCCGCCGCCGTCGGCATCGGGGCGCTGACCACGAGCTGCTGCGCCTGGCGGTGGAGCCTCGTCGCGGGCGGACTGGGCGTACGGCTGCCGCTGCCGACGGCGCTCGCGCACTGCTACCGGGCGGTGTTCCTGAACGCGACGCTGCCCGGCGGCGTGCTGGGCGACGTGCACCGGGCGGTGCGGCACGGCCGCGACGTCGGCGACGTCGGCCGGGGCGTGCGCGCGGTGGTGTGGGAACGCGCGGCCGGGCAGGTCGTGCTGGCCGCCGTGGCGATGGTCGTGCTGGCCGCGTTCCCGTCGCCGGTGCGGCCCCACCTGCCGACGGTGGCGGGGCTGCTGGCGGCGGCCGGGCTGGGCGCCGTCCTGCTCGCCCGCGCGCTGCCCAGCGGCGGCGCGTCGCGGTGGGCGCGTGCGGCGCGCGCGGCGGCGGCCGACGTCCGTGCCGGGCTGCTCGGCCGCCGCGCCTGGCTGGGCGTGCTCGTGGCCTCCACCGTGGCCGTCGCCGGTCACCTGGCCACCTTCCTGCTGGCCGCGCGCACCGCCGGCTCCACCGCGCCGCTGGCCCTGCTGGTGCCGCTGACGCTGCTGGCGCTGTTGGCGATGGGGGTGCCGGCGAACGTCGCCGGCTTCGGCCCCCGCGAGGGCGTGGCGGCGTGGGCGTTCGGCGCCGCCGGCCTGGGCGCCGCCGAGGGCGTCGCCACCGCCACGGTGTACGGGGCCCTGGTGCTGGCCGCGAGCCTGCCCGGCGCCGCCGTCCTGCTGGTCCACCGTGCCCGGGTGCCCGCCGGCACCGTCTGACGAGGAGCCCGATGTCCGAAGCCCCGCCCGCCGCCACCGTCCGTACGCAGGTCACGGTGCCGCTGCGGTTCCCCGACGGATCCCGGGCCACCGCCCGGGTGTTCTCTTCCGACGGTCTCGTCGACGGCCGGGAGCATCTCGCGTCCGGCCTCGGCGACCGGGCGGTGTACCTGTCCGGTGCGAACGTCGGCTACCTGGCGGCGAAGGCCGGGCGTGGTGGGCACGCCCTCGATCTGCCGCTGGTCCGTGACTGACCGCCCGTACGTCCTGCTCAGCTGCGCGACGTCGATCGACGGCTACCTCGACGACGCGAGCGGGCGGCGGCTGCTGCTGTCCAACGAGGCCGACCTGGACCGGGTCGACGAGGTCCGGGCGGGCTGCGACGCGATCCTGGTCGGCGCGGGCACGGTCCGCCGCGACGACCCGCGTCTGCTGGTCCGCTGCGCGCGGCGGCGCGCCGAGCGCGTCGCGCGGGGCCTGCCCGCCTCCCCGACCAAGGTGACGGTGACCGGCTGCGGCGACCTGGACCCGACGGCCCGCTTCTTCACCACCGGCGACGCCGACCGGATCGTCTACTGTGCCACCCCCGCGGTGGAGAAGACGGGGGAGCGGCTGGCCGGCCGGGCCACCGTGGTGGACGGGGGCGAGCCGGTGGACCCGGCGTGGGCGCTGACGGACCTCGCCGGCCGTGGCGTGGGCCGGCTGATGGTGGAGGGCGGGGCGAGCGTGCTGCGGCAGTTCCTCACCGCCGGCCTCGCCGACGAACTGCACCTGGCCCTGGCCCCGTTCTTCGTCGGTGACCGACGGGCACCCCGGTTCGTCGGCGACGGGAGCTTCCCCTGGCATCCCGGTCGTCGGGCCCGGGTGGCGGAGACCCGCCAGATCGGCGACGTCGTGCTGGTCCGCTACGCGTTGTCGGAGCGCTGCGACGCGGGCTGAGCGGGCACCACCCCGAGCGCCTCGTCCACCCGCTCCAGTACGTCGACGTCGTCGCGGCCGACCCCGCGCAGCAGGTCGATGGCGGTCGCCCGGATCTGGCCGACGATCATCGTGACGGGCAGCGGCGGGTCGGACGCGAGCAGTCGACCGGCGACCCGTACCGCCGTCACGGCCGCCGCGTCGGCCCGCGCCGCGTGGCGCTCGGCGTCCTCGCCGGTCAGGTCGCTCGCCACCGCCTCGCCCGCGGCGCGTACGGCGGCGGCCAGGGCGGGCAGCGCGTCGCCCAGCTCCGGTGGCGTCCCGGCGCACAGCCGGGTCAGCGTCGCCCCGGCACGGGCCAGCACCCGGACGTTGCGTACGGCGTAGTCCAGCTGTCGGGCGGTCGCCTCCACCTCCCGTACCTGTCCGACGTGCCGCCGCCGGCGGACGCGGAACCGCAGGGTCTCCCCGGTGGCCCGGACCGCCGTGTGCAGCCGGTCGACGCAGTCGTCCAGTTCCCGGGCCCGCTCCAGCGTCGCCCGGGCGGCGTCCTCGTCGCAGCGGGTGAGCGCGCCGTCGAGTTCGTCGAGCACCTCGGCGAGGTCGGCGAAGCTCTGCCGGGCCTGGCCGACCAGCGGGGCGAGCGGGTCGCGGGCCGCCAGGAGTTGGCTGGCGGCCAGCGCGACCGCGCCGCCGATCAGCGCGTCGACGAAGCGGAAGGGCATCAGCGTGCCGTGGGGCGCGGCGACCGCACCCAGGTACATGGCGGAGACCGCCGCCTGCACCACGAGGGTGGTGCGTGCGCCGATCGCCACCATCAGGCCGGTGGTCAGCAGCAGCACCAGGAAGACGGTGCCGGTGCTCGGGCCGAGCGCGTACACCAGCAGCTCGGCGACGAGCACGCCGGCCGCTACCCCGAGCAGGATCTCCACCGTCTGCCGGACCCGCCGCCCCCGCCCCTCGCCCAGGACGACCAGCGCCGCCGTGGGGGCGAAGAACGGGTCCGGGTGACCGATCACCCGGGCGGCGAGGACCCAGGCCACGGTCGCGGCGAGGGTCAACTCGACCACCGCCGTGCCGTCGCGCCGGATCCGCCCGCCCACGCCCCGCCACCACTGCCGCACCGTCGGTACCCCTTTTCCGGTGGGGCGCGCTCCACACCGGACCCGGTCGCCGGGCCGGCGTCGAGGACCGCCCCGGCGAGTCCCCCGTTCCGGTCGGACCGGTTCGAGCGTCGCCTCTACCCGCGCCGGGCCTTCGGTAACCGTGCTGGTCACCGTGGTGCGGCGCACCCTCCGGGCGGTGGGCGCCGCGGCGTGGCGGTGGGCGCGCGGGCGGCGGACAGGCTGTGCATACTTGCGCGGTCGATGTTGTGCCGGCGGGCGGACCCCCGGCTGCTGCGCGAGGTGGTTGTGGTGGTCGAGAAGACGGGGACGCGGCGCGACCGCGCGGCCGGTGGCGCCGCGGCGATGGCCGACCCGGGGCTGCGGCAGCTGCTCGCCGGCCTGACGGCGGTACGCGACGGCGACTTCGGCACCCGCCTGCCGGAGGACGCCGACGGCCTGCTCGGGGAGATCGCCACCGTCTTCAACGGCATGGTGGACCAACTGTCGCTGTTCACCTCGGAGGTGACCCGGGTGGCCCGGGAGGTGGGCACGGAGGGACAGTTGGGCGGCCAGGCCGAGGTGCCCGGGGTGTCGGGCACCTGGAAGGACCTCACCGACTCGGTCAACGCCATGGCGGGCAACCTGACCGACCAGGTCCGCGACATCGCCGAGGTGGCCACGGCGGTGGCCCGGGGCGACCTGTCGCAGAAGATCACCGTGGACGTGCGCGGCGAGATCCTGGAGTTGAAGATCACCATCAACACGATGGTGGACCAGCTGTCGGCGTTCGCCGACGAGGTGACGCGGGTGGCCCGGGAGGTGGGCAGCGAGGGCCGCCTCGGCGGCCAGGCCGAGGTGCCCGGGGTGGCCGGCACCTGGCGCGACCTCACCGACTCGGTGAACTTCATGGCCGGCAACCTGACCAGCCAGGTGCGCAACATCGCCCAGGTCACCACCGCCGTGGCCCGGGGCGACCTGTCGCAGAAGATCACCGTCGACGCCCGGGGCGAGATCCTGGAGCTCAAGAGCACGATCAACACGATGGTGGACCAGCTGTCGTCGTTCGCCGACGAGGTGACGCGGGTGGCCCGGGAGGTGGGCACCGACGGGCGGCTCGGCGGTCAGGCCCAGGTCAGCGGCGTCGCGGGCACCTGGCGCGACCTCACCGACTCGGTGAACTCGATGGCGGGCAACCTCACCGACCAGGTACGCAGCATCGCGCAGGTGGCCACGGCGGTGGCCCGGGGTGACCTGTCGCAGAAGATCACCGTCACCGCCCACGGCGAGATCCTGGAGCTGAAGAACACCATCAACACGATGGTGGACCAGCTGTCGTCGTTCGCCGACGAGGTGACCCGGGTGGCCCGGGAGGTCGGCACCGAGGGCCGCCTCGGCGGCCAGGCCGACGTCAAGGGCGTCTCCGGCACCTGGAAGGACCTCACCGAGTCGGTCAACGTCATGGCCGACAACCTCACCGCCCAGGTACGCAGCATCGCCGAGGTGACCACCGCCGTGGCGAAGGGCGACCTGACCCAGAAGATCCGGGTCGACGCGCGCGGCGAGATCCTGGCGTTGAAGGAGACCATCAACACGATGGTCGACCAGCTCTCGGCGTTCGCCGACGAGGTGACGCGGGTGGCCCGGGAGGTCGGCACCGAGGGCCGCCTCGGCGGCCAGGCCCGGGTGTCCAACGTGGCGGGCACCTGGAAGGACCTCACCGACAACGTCAACGAGATGGCCAACAACCTCACCAACCAGGTGCGTTCGATCGCGCTGGTCGCCACCGCCGTCGCCCAGGGCGACCTGAGCCGGCAGATCACCGTGGAGGCCAAGGGCGAGGTGGCCGTGCTCGCCCAGACCATCAACACGATGGTCGGCACGCTCGGCGCCTTCGCCGACGAGGTGACGCGGGTGGCCCGGGAGGTCGGCACCGAGGGCCGCCTCGGCGGCCAGGCCCGGGTGCCGAACGTGGCGGGCACCTGGAAGGACCTGACCGACAACGTCAACTCCATGGCGAACAACCTCACCGGCCAGGTGCGCAACATCGCGCAGGTGACCACGGCGGTGGCCCAGGGCGACCTGACCAGGAAGATCGACGTGGACGCGCGCGGGGAGATCCTGGAGCTCAAGACCACCATCAACACGATGGTGGACCAGTTGTCGTCGTTCGCGGCCGAGGTGACGCGGGTGGCCCGGGAGGTCGGCAGCGAGGGCCGCCTCGGCGGCCAGGCCGAGGTCGAGGGCGTCTCCGGCACCTGGAAGCGGCTCACCGAGAACGTCAACGAGCTGGCCGGCAACCTCACCCGCCAGGTGCGTGCCATCGCCGAGGTGACCAGCGCCGTGGCCACCGGCGACCTGACCCGCTCCATCACGGTGGACGCCCCCGGCGAGGTCGGCGAGCTGAAGGACAACATCAACTCGATGGTGGAGTCGCTGCGCGAGACCACCCGTACCAATCAGGAACAGGACTGGCTCAAGACGAACCTGGCGCGCATCGCCGGCCTCATGCAGGGCCACCGCGACCTGGACGTGGTCGCCGGCCTGGTGATGAACGAGCTGGCCCCGCTGGTCTCCGCGCAGCTCGGCACGTTCCTGCTGGTCGACGACGGCCCGGACCGGGCCGGCCTGCGGGTGGTGGGCGGGTACGGACACGACACCTCCGGCCGCCGGTACGCCCTCGGCGACTCCCTCGTCGGGCAGGCCGCGGTGAGCAAGCGGGCCATCGTGGTGGACGCCGTGCCGGCCGGCTACGTCACCGTCTCCTCCAGCCTCGGCGCCGCCGCCCCACTGCACCTGGTGGTGCTGCCGATCCTCTTCGAGGACCAGGTGCTCGGCGTCATCGAGCTGGCCAGCATGAGCCGCTTCACCGAGGTGCAGCGCGACTTCCTCGACCAGCTGACCGAGACCATCGGCGTCAACGTCAACACCATCGTCGCCAACGCCCGCACCGACGTGCTGCTCACCGAGTCGCAGCGCCTCGCCGCGGAGTTGCGGGCCCGCTCGGAGGAGTTGCAGGCCCGCTCGGAGGAACTCCAGCGCTCCAACGCCGAACTGGAGGACAAGGCGGCCCTGCTGGCCCGGCAGAACCACGACATCGAGACGAAGAACTCCGAGATCGAGCAGGCCCGGCAGGAGCTGGAGGCCCGCGCCCAGCAGCTCGCGCTCGCCTCAAAGTACAAGTCGGAGTTCCTCGCCAACATGAGCCACGAGCTGCGTACGCCGCTGAACTCGTTGCTCATCCTCGCCCAGCTGCTCGCGCAGAACCCGAACCGCAACCTGACCGCCAAGCAGGTCGAGTACGCCACGGTCATCCACTCGGCCGGCACCGATCTGCTCCAGCTCATCAACGACATCCTCGACCTGTCCAAGGTGGAGGCCGGGCGGATGGACATCAACCCGGAGACCTTCGAGCTGGCCGCGCTGCGCGACTACGTCGACGCCACGTTCCGGCCGCTGACCACCCCCCGGGGCCTGGAGTTGGAGATCAGCACCGGACCGGGCGTGCCGACGGAGCTGCACACCGACGAGCAGCGGCTGCGGCAGGTGCTGCGCAACCTGGTCTCCAACGCGGTCAAGTTCACCGAGAAGGGGCGGGTACGGCTGCGCATCGAGCGGGCCACGCCGGGTGAGCTGCCCGAGGGCTTCGCCGAGCCGGACGCCGTCATCGCGTTCCGGGTGATCGACACCGGCATCGGCATCGCCGAGCAGCATCTGACCGCCATCTTCGACGCCTTCCAGCAGGCCGACGGCACGACCAGCCGGCGGTACGGGGGCACGGGCCTCGGGCTGTCCATCAGTCGGGAGATCGCCCACCTGCTCGGCGGCCGCATCCAGGCGCACAGCGTGCTCGGCCGGGGCAGCACGTTCACCCTCTACCTGCCCGTCGGGCCGGTGCCCGCCGGGCGCGGCGACGGACCGGCTGCGGACGACCGCACCGACGCGGCCGCCGCCGACCGCCCGGCCGGCGCATCCGCCGCGCCCGGTCGCGCCGGCGCGCTGCCCTGGACGCCGCCGGCCGCGCTGCCGCCGGCCGTGACCCTCTCACCCGGCGAGGCGCGCCGGATGCTGGTGCTGGAGCGCCACGACAAGGGGCTGCTGACGCTGCTCGCGCAGGGCGTCGCGGCGGACCTGGGCGACGCGCATCCGCCGGTGGAGATCTCCACCGCGGTGGACGTGCCCTCGGCGTTCGAGGCGCTCGCCGGCGGGCGGCACCACGTCCTGGTGCTCCAGCTCGACCTGCCCGACGACGGCGGCACGAGCCTGCTGAAGGCGCTGCACGACGATCCGGCGCTGCGCGGGGTGCCCGTGCTGGCGTACCACGGCCATCCGCTGCCGCCCGGCTCGCAGGCCCTGTTGCAGGCGCTGGCCCACGAGCGGCCGCTGGAGGTCCTGCGCAGCCTGGACGACCTGCGTGAGCGCATCGCCCTGCACCTGACTGCGGTGACCCCGGAGCGGGTGCTGCCGTTCGCCCCGGTGCTGCCCGACGTCCGTCCCGCCGTCGACGCCCCGCCGGACGACCTGGCCGGCCGCAAGGTGCTGGTGGTGGACGACGACGCGCGTAACGTCTTCGCGCTGACCAACATCCTGGAGCTGCACGGGCTCGACGTGGTCTACGCGGAGAACGGCCGGCAGGGCATCGAGACGCTGATGCGCCACGACGACATCGATCTCGTGCTGATGGACGTGATGATGCCGGAGATGGACGGCTACGCCGCGACGGCGGCGATCCGTGCCATGCCCCGCTACGCCGACCTGCCGATCATCGCGGTGACGGCGAAGGCGATGCACGGCGACCGGGAGAAGAGCATCTCCTCGGGCGCCAGCGACTACGTCACGAAGCCGGTCGACGCCGCCGACCTGTTGCAGTGCATCCACCGCTGGCTGCACGGCTGAGGCAGCCGGGGCGGCCGGGCCCCTGCGCCCGCCCGGAGGTGCCGCTCACGTCGCCGGCCGCTCGCGCGCGGAAACGGTGGGTCGTGCCGGGCTCAGGGCCGGCCGGCCTCGAACGTCTCCCGGTCGAGGAAGAGCAGCCGGGCCCGCTTGCCGTGCACCTCGACCAGCGGCCCGGCGACGAAGCCGGTGCGCAGGAGCCGGGCCACCGCCTTCTCGTTGCGCGCGTCCGGCTCCATCACGACGCGCCGGTGTCGCGGGTCGGCGAAGACGAAGTCGAGGAACACCCGCAACAGGGTGCCCGTGAAACCCCGCTCGGCCGCGTCGGGCGGGCCGATCAGCAGGTGGGCCCCGTGGTCACCGGGCTGGACCGGGTAGCACCCGCCGACCGGGTCGGCGGCCGGCTCGTAGGTCTGGAACAGGGCGACCGGCGTGCCGTCGCGGTGCGTCAGCCAGGCGTGGTGGGTGGGCAGCGAGTCGAGGTGGCGGTAGATCTCCCCGACGCGCTCCCGGCCGGCGTCGCGCATGCCCCAGAACCGGGCGCGTTCCTGGCTGACCCAGGAGTGGATCAGGTCGGTGTCGGTGTCGGTGTCGGGGTCGACGGGGCGGATCGTCACCCGGCCGAAGCCGTCGACGTCCTGGCGGTAGGTGCTGGCGAGATCACGCATCGTGTGCCACCGTACGGTGATTCCGGTCGATGCGCGAGGAGGTCGGCTCCCGGCGCGGCGCCGGCCGGGCGGCGACTCCGGCCGACGGCGTGCCCGCCCGTCATCCGCCGGCGACGGCGACGGTCGGGGCGCTCGCGGCGGCCCGGCGGCGGGCGGCGGGGATCACCAGGGGGGTGCCGGACTCCGGGTCGTCGATCACGCGGCAGGGCAGGCCGAAGACCTCCCCGACCAGCTCGGCGGTGACCACCTCGCGGGGCGTGCCGGCGGCGACCACCCGCCCCTCGCGCATCGCGATGAGGTGCGTCGCGTAGCGGGCGGCGTGGTTGAGGTCGTGCAGCACCGCCACCAGCGTGCGGCCCTGCTCCTCGTGCAGCCGGGCGCAGAGGTCGAGGACCTCGATCTGGTGGGCGATGTCCAGGTAGGTGGTCGGCTCGTCGAGCAGCAGCAGGGGGGTCTGCTGGGCCAGCGCCATCGCGATCCACACCCGCTGCCGCTGCCCGCCGGAGAGCTCGTCGACGGGCCGGTCGGCCAGGTCGGCGACGCCCGTGGCGGCCATCGACTGGACGACCACCCGCTCGTCCTCGCGCGACCACTGTCGCAGCAGCCCCTGGTGCGGGTATCGGCCGCGGGCGACGAGTTCGGCGACGCCGATGCCGTCCGGCGCGACGGACGTCTGCGGCAGCAGGCCGAGGGTGCGCGCGACGCCCCGCGCCGGCAGCCGGTGGATGTCCTCGCCGTCGAGCAGCACCACCCCGGCGGCCGGCTTCAGCAGCCGGGACAGGGCCCGCAGCAGGGTCGACTTGCCGCAGGCGTTGGGACCGATGATGACCGTGAACGACCGGTCGGGCACGGCGACGCTCAGATCCTGCGCAATGGTCCGCCGCTCGTAGGCGAGGGTCATCGCGGTGCCGCTCAGCCGGGACTGCATGCTCGGTGCTCCGTTCTCGTCGTGGGTGGCCGGACGGCCGGGCCCGGTCACAGCCGGCCGGCCCGGCGTTCGGTGGCCAGCAGCCAGACCAGGTAGGCGCCGCCGAGCACGCCGGTCACCACGCCGACCGGCAGCTGGTGCCCGGGGAAGGCCCGCAGGGCGAGCTGGTCGGCGCCGACCAGGAGGACCGCCCCGACGGCCGCCGAGGGCAGCAGGTTCGGCCCCGGGGCCCGGGTCAGCCGCCGCGCCAGGTGCGGCGCGGTGAGGGCCACGAAGTTCACCGGCCCCGCGGCGGCCGCCGCGAGGGAGACCAGCAGCACCGCCGCCGCGAGTACGACCAGGCGCATCCGCTCCACGCGTACGCCGAGGGCGGCGGCGGTGTCGTCGCCCATCTCGACCAGCCGCATCGCCGGCCCGTAGCCGGCCAGCATGAGCGGCACCAGCACCGCCAGCGCGATCAGCAGCGGCAGCGCGTTCGACCAGCCGCGCCCGTCGAGACTGCCGGTGAGCCAGAGCACGGCGCGGGCGGCGTCCATCAGCGGGGCCCGGGTGAGCAGCCAGCCGTTGACCCCGGTGAGGATCGCCATGGTGCCGATGCCGACCAGGATCAGCCGGTAGCCGTGCACGCCGCGACGCCAGGACAGCCCGTAGACCAGCGCGCCGGTGACCAGCCCGCCGACCACCGCCGAGGAGGCCAGCGCCAGGCTGCTGCCGCCGAGCACCACGACGACGAGCGCGCCGGTCGCCGCGCCCTGGGTGAAGCCGAGCATGTCGGGGCTGCCCAGCGGGTTGCGTACCAGCGACTGGAAGACGGCGCCGGCCAACGCCAGCGCGGCGCCGACGCAGAGCGCGGTGACCACCCGGGGCAGCCGCAGCTCGGTGACGATGAACTCCTCGGCCGGGGTGCCCTGGCCGGTGAGGGTACGCAGCACGTCGGCCGAACTCATCGGGTAGTCGCCGCTGCCGATGGCGAGCACGCTCAGCGCCAGGGCCAGCAGCACGCAGGTGACGCCGACGGCGATGGCGCGGGGACGCAGCCGCAGGGAGAGGCCGCCGCGAGCACGTAGGGTGATCACGGGTGGGCCACCCGCCCGCGCAGCACCAGCCAGAGGAAGAGCGGCCCGCCCGCCACGGCGGTGACCAGCCCGACCTGGAGCTCGCCCGGACGGCTCAGCACCCGGCCCAGCACGTCGGCGCCGAGCAGCAGCACGGGCGCCAGCACCGCGCAGTACGGCAGCAGCCAGCGCAGGTCCGGCCCGGTGAGCGCGCGCACCAGGTGCGGCACCAGCAGCCCGACGAAGACGATCGGCCCGCAGGCGGCGGTGGCGGCGCCGCAGAGCAGCGTGATCGCGACGATGACCGCGCCCCGGACCAGGGCGGGACGGGCGCCGAGTGCGCGCGCCGCGTCGTCGCCGAGCGCGAGGGCGTTGAGGGGGCGCGCGACGGCCAGGGCGACCAGCAGGCCCACCGCCATGAACGGTGCGACGGTGCGTACGGTCGACGGCTCGGCGCTGGCCAGCGAGCCGACCGTCCAGAACCGCAGCCGCTCCAGCGAGGCCGTGTCCACCAGCATGACCGCGCTCACGTACGAGTAGAGGGTGGCGTTGAGCGCCGCGCCGGCCAGGGCCAGCCGGGCGGGGGTCGCCCCGCGCCCGCCGCCGACGGCGTACACGGCGGCGGTCACGGCCGCCGCGCCGAGCAGCGCGAACCACACCTGTCCGCCGACGCCGCCGATGCCGAACAGCAGCGCCCCGGTGGCCACCGCCGCCGAGGCGCCGGCGTTGATGCCGAGCAGGCCGGGATCGGCGAGCGGGTTGCGGGTCAGCGCCTGCATCACCGCCCCGGCGACGCCGAGCGCCGCCCCGGCGAGCAGGCCGAGCAGCGTACGCGGCAGCCGCATGCGGTGCACGACCGCGTACTCGGCGGCGTCGTGGTGCAGCAGCCCCTGCCACACGTCGGTGAGGGGGAGCGGCTTGGCGCCCACGGCGATGCTGAGCACGGCGACGGCCGCGAGCAGCAGCACCGACGCCGCGAGCCCGGCGGACCGGAGCGCGGCCCGGCCGGGCCGGCGTACGGTCGGCGGCGCCGGCGGGGCTCCGACGCGGGGGGAGAGGGTGGCGGACAGTGTGGGCTCCGATGAGGTGCGGATTTCCGTACGGGACTTGACAGCCGTTTAGGTTAGGTTAACCTAACCCCGCTGTCCATGGTCATTCGCCCGACCCCGATCGAAAGACGCCGCCATGCCGCATCCCGTGTCCGCCCGCCGCCTCTCCCGCCGGGGCCTGCTCGCCGCCGGTGGCGCCGCCACCCTGGCAGCGCTGCTCGCCGGCTGCGGTGGGGATGACGACTCCGCCACCCCCGCCGCCAGGGGCTCCGACGGGCCGTGGTCGTTCACCGACGACCGCAACGAGAAGGTGAGCGCCCCCGCCCGGCCGACGCGGGTCGTCGCCTTCACGGGGGTCGCCGCCGCGCTGGTCGACTTCGGGCTCGACAAGCAGATCGTCGGGGTGTTCGGCGAGACGAAGCGCCCCGACGGCAGCAAGGACCCGCAGGCGGGCGACCTCGACGTCGAGTCCGTGGAGATCCTCGGCAACGTCTGGGGCGAGTTCAACCTGGAGAAGTACGCCGCCCTGCGGCCCGAGCTGCTCGTCACCCACATGTACGACCCGGGCGCCTTCTGGTACGTGCCGGACGAGAGCAAGAGCAAGATCCTCCCGCTCGCCCCCACCGTCACCGTCACCACCGCCCGGGTGCCGATGACCAAGCCGATCGAGCGGTACGCGCAGCTCGCCGAGTCCCTCGGCGCCGACCTGTCCGCCAGGAAGGTCACCGACGCCAAGGCCCGCTTCGAGGCCGCCGCCGAGTCGGTCCGCCAGGCGGTCAAGGCGAACCCGGGCATCAAGGTGCTCGCCTGCTCCGGCAGCCCCGACCTGTTCTACGCCTCCAACCCCAAGGTCAGCACCGACCTGATGTACTTCGCCGAGCTGGGCGTCGACATCGTCGTCCCCACCAAACTGGAGGCCGGCGACTACTTCGAGGCGTTGAGCTGGGAGAACGCGGGCAAGTTCCCGGCCGACCTGCTCCTGCTCGACAACCGCAGCACCGCCCTTCAGCCCAAGGACCTGGCCGCCAAGCCGACCTGGCAGCAGTTGCCGGCGGTCGAGGCCAACCAGGTCGCCGCCTGGGACGCGGTGCCCCGCTTCTCGTACGCCGGCGCCGCGCCGCTGCTGGAGAACCTGGCCAGCGCCATCAAGGGCGCGAAGAAGGTGACGTCGTGACCACCGCCGTCGCCGTGCAGTACCGCCTCTTCGCCGCGCGGGTCGTCGGCGCCCGCCGCGTCGGCGCCTCCCTGGTCCGGGTCACCTTCGGCGGGCCGGAGCTGACCGCCTTCGCCGGCGGCGGCCGGGACCAGAGCGTCTCGCTGTTCCTGCCGCACCCCGGCCAGCCCGAGCCGGTGCTCCCCGTCGAGGCGGGGGAGGACTGGTTCGGCGCCTACCGGGCGATGGACCCCGACGTGCGCGCGGTGATGCGGTCCTACACCATCCGGGAGCAGCGCCCCGAGTCGGCCGAGGTCGACATCGACTTCGTCAGCCACGGCGACACCGGCCCCGCCTCCCGCTGGGCGCGGCACGCCCTGCCAGGCGACCGGGTGGTGCTGCTCGGCCCCGCCGTGCACGACAACCGCAGCGTCTGCTTCCGACCGCCGGTCGGCACCGACTCGGTCCTGCTGGTGGCCGACGAGACCGGGCTGCCGGCCGCCGCCGGGATCCTGGCCTGGCTGCCGCCCGGCACCCCGGTGCGGGCCTGGATCGAGGTCCCCGACGCGGCCGACATCCAGGAGCTGCCCACCGGGGCGCGGGCCGAGGTGCGCTGGATCGTGCGGGGCGGCACCGCCCCCGGCAGCACCCTGCTGGCGGACGCGGTGCGCGCCACCCGGCTGCCGAGCGCCACCCCGTACGCCTGGATCGCCGGCGAGTCGTCGATGGTGCGCTCGGTGCGCCGCCACCTCGTCGGCGAGCGCGGTCTGGACCGCCGCCACGTCACCTTCTCCGGCTACTGGCGCCGGGGCGCCTCGGAGGAGGACCTGCGCGCCGAGGCCACCGTCAAGGCCGCCGCCTGACCGACACCGCCGCGCGTCGGTCGCGTCGGTCAGAACTCCCGGTACATGACGTGCAGGCCCACCCGGCCGAGGGTGGGATGGCGGAACGCGCCGGGCACGGTGCCCACCACGGCGAACCCCTCGCGCCGGTACAGCTCCACGGCGGTGGCGTTGCTCGCCACCACGGCGTTGAACTGCATCCCGGCGTACCCCCGCTCGCGGGCCCAGTCGACGGCGTGCCGGCACAGCGCGGTGCCCACGCCGCGTCCGCGCGCCGCGCGGGCCACCATGAAGCTCGCGGTGGCGACGTGCGAGCCCGGCCCGGGGCGGTTGGTGCCCATCTTCGCGGTGCCCAGCACCGCGTCGCCGTCGACCGCGACCACCGTGCGGCCGGGCGCGGCCTCCACCCACATGTCGTACGCCTGCTCGGCGGTCAGCTCCGGGTCGTAGGGGAAGGTCTCCCGTGCCCGGACGACCTCGTGGACGATCGGCCACACCTGGGCCCAGTCCGGCTCCTGGAGCTCGCGGATGCGCATCAGCTGGACCCGGCGGTTTCAGCAGGCTTGATGCGCAGGTTCAGCAGCATGTCCGCAAAGGTCTGGGGTCCGAATCGCGCCGCCACCACGTGCACCGGTGAACATGCCGTGTCCAGTGCCACGCCGCCCACGGGGCGCCTCTCGACGCCGGTCACGACCAGGGTCGTCTCCCGCACGGTCACGTCCTCGATCGTGACGTCGTAGCCCAGCACGGGGCGGGTCCCTACCGAGAGCATGATGACTGTCTCGTGTGCGAGATCCACCAGCGGTGGTGGCGGGACGGGCCGCCTTCCCGCATTGATCGACGACCAGTGCCGCGCCCATGAGCCTGATCTGCGAATCAGGAACAGTCCGTAACCCGTCACGGCGCCAACTGTGGCCTGCCCGTGGTACAGGGTGCGGAAGTTCGCGGCGCGTCCGGAGGATCTGCTCACCCGCCGACCCTACCGGCACCGCGACGTTGCCAAAAACGTAACCATCTGGTTACGCTTCCAGCGTGGACGAGGTGGCGGGCGCGATCGCCGATCCGGTTCGGCGGGAGATCCTGCTGATGCTGCGCGACGAAGCGCTCTCGGCCGGCCAGATCGCCGACCGGTTCGTGATCAGCCGGCCGGCCGTCAGCCGTCACCTGCGCGTGTTACGCGAGGCCGGCCTGGTACGCGGCACGGCCGACGGACGCAGGCGTCTCTACACCCTGGTCGCCGCGCCGCTCGACGAGCTGGCCGGGTGGCTGGGACGACTGACGCGCCCGTCCGGCTGGCAGCATCGCCTCGATGCGCTGGAGACCGAGGTCCACCGCGCCCGCCGCGATCGGCAGACGGCCGCCGGGCGGCACCCATCCCAGAAGGAGACCGCATGAGCCCGACACCCACCGGCCGACTGATCGGCGACGACCTGGTGCTGACCCGCACGTTCCGCGCTCCGATGGCTGACGTCTGGGCCAGCCTCACCGATCCGGCGCGCACGGCACGCTGGTTCGGCCCGTGGCAGGGCGACGCCGCACCGGGACGCACGATCAAGGTCCAGATGGCGTACGAGGAGGGCGGGCCCTGGATGGACATGACCATCGACGCGTGCGAAGCGCCGCACCGGCTGGCGGTGACCGCGGTGGACGAGCACGGCGGCTGGCATCTGGACCTGGTGCTGGTCGAGAGTGCGGGCGTCACCGAGCTCCGGTTCACGCAGCACTTGACCGGCACGGAGGGCGTCGGCGAGGTCGGACCGGGCTGGGAGTACTACCTGGACGCGTTGGCAGCCTCGCGCGATGGCCAGCCGGCGCCGAACTTCGACGACTACTACCCCGCGATGAAGGAGCACTTCGAAGCGCAGCGATAGGGACGCGGGTCAGGCGATGCTCGCCACCGCGGTGAGCGTCCCGTCCACATCGAGGAAGATCAACGGACTGTTGGCGAGGCCGGGGCGGCACGGGTCGCACCGTATCGTGGGGCGGATCCGGACGGGCCTGGGTGCCCGCCGACTACCTCGACCGTGGTGGGGCTGGATGACAGACGACTGGTGGCACCGCTCCGCTGAGCAGATCGCGGTCTGCTCGCGCAGCGCCCTGGTGGAGCTGGCGGCGGTGCTGCCGGCCGCCGGCAGATTCGTTGTCGCCCGCCTTGACGCGACGACGATGACAGATGCGGACGATGCCCTGCGCGAATTCTCGGACGCGCTGCTCTTCCCCAGTTACTTCGGCTGGAACTGGGCGGCCCTGTCCGACTGCCTCCGCGATCTGAACTGGTTGCCCGCTGACGGGTACCTGGTCGTCGTCGAGAACGCGCCCCGGTTGCTGGCGAGCAGTGCCGAGGATCGGCACACCCTGTTCCGGATCCTCTCTCGGGCCGTCCGGCACTGGGCCAACCCGCTCGGCCGGTCCGATGGCGAGGGCGTCCCGTTCAAGGTGTTGCTGCTGTGCGGCCCCGACGAGGAGGCAGCACTGCTGCGGCAGGACATCGCCCGGGCAGTACGCGACGACCGGTGAATCCGCCGACGCCCGCGACCGTCGCCTGTCGTCCGCCCGCCGCCGCCGTGCCTGTCGTCGGGCCGGAGGCTGACAGGCTACTTTGCTGGGATGAGTCTCCTCGATGACGTCGCGAGGCGCGACGGTTGGCGATGCTGGGTGTGCGACGAGCCGGTCGACGCCGACATGTCGGTGAACGACCCGCGTGGTCCCAGCGTCGACAGCCGCACGGCAGACAGGAAGGCCAAGGTCGCCGAGCGACTCGCACACCGGGCCTGCAACACCCGCAAGGGCGCGGTGAAGGTGGTCATCGCCTGGCCGGACCATCTGCACGTGGTGGAGCCCGCGCCACTGATCACCGTCGCGGAGCGACTCGAACGCAAGGGCGGGCGCGAGTTGGTCGCCCGCTGTCCGAGCAGGAAGGACGCCCAGGAGGCGGCGGACTGGCTGGTCGACCGGTTCTCCCGGCTGGTGCCCGGACTGCCGGTGACCGCGAGCGTCGACGAGGGCGGCGGCCAGTACCTCGTCGCCCTGGCCACCGGCCGCCGCTGACCGGTGGCCCTGGTCGGTGGACCGTCGCCGACCAGGCCATTCCGTAGGCGTCCGGCAGCCTGGGGCCGAGCCGCCACCGGCTCTGCTGCGCACCGCGCGCCACCGGCCGTCTCCAGCCGGTGGCGCGCGGTGCGACCAGTCCTCGATCAGAAGGGGGGTGCGTCCTCGCCCATCAACGCCAGCACGACGCCGCCCTTCCCACTCTTGAGACCCTGGACCACGACCTTGCCGGTGCTGCCGTCGGGCAGCTCCAACGTGAAGGTCTTCCCGACCGCGTTCTTGGGGCCGTTGCCGGCGCTGTTGGCGGGTCGGAAGTCGCCTGCCCACGGCGGGGTCCCACCCCTGCGGGCGGGCTCGGCGAAGAGTGCGGCGGTGCCGGGGGTCCGGGTGCCGTCGGAGGAAAGGAGCACTGAGGCGCTGCGATAGGTAGCCATATGCGCCAAGGCTATCCCGGACGGCGCTCGTCGGCGCCACGACGCTGCCCGTGGGCACGAACGGGCACCCGATACGACCCTGATCTGCGCTGGCCCCTCGGGCCGACCGTGCGGCGGCTGCGCCCCGGACCTGACCCCGGGATGGTGTCGTATCGGGGCGTGGCCGTTCGTGGAACCAGTGTGCGGCGGTCGGCCGGGCCGCCGGACGCGAGGAGTCGGGCAAGGCCCTCGTCGGGAACTGATAGGAGACGACCATGACGGAGTACCTGATCGCCTTCAACGACGAGTGGGTGCCTCCCCACACGGCGGAGGAGGTGCGCGCGAAGAGCGTGGCCGGCTGGGCCGTGATCGAGGAGATGCGGGCCGCGGGCGTCCTGATCTTCAGCAACGGCGGGCTCGACCGGTCCACCGCGGTGTGCGGTGTCGTGCCGGTCGACGGCAAGCCCGTCTTCACCGACGGCCCGTACGTCGAGACCAAGGAGCACCTCGGCGGTTTCGCCGTCGTGGAGGTGCCCGACGACGAGGCGGCGCGATACTGGGCCGGCCGGCTCGCGACCGCGCTCGACTGGCCGCAGGAGCTGCACCGGTTCCGAGGTGACGGGGCGAGGTGAGCGCGGTGCCCAGGTACCTGCTGTCCGTCTACGAACCGGTCGAGGGCACCGGGTGCGGCGACCACCCGTCCCGGGGGTCCCTGCCGCAGGCGTTCGCCCGCACCGACGCCTGCACCGACAGGCTGAAGCGGGACGGGCATGTCGAGCAGGCGATCACCCGTGTCCACCACGAGGAGTGGGCGCGGGTGGTCGCCGGCCTCGCGCGCCGTTTCGGCGACCTCGACGTCGCCGAGGACGCGACGGCCGAGGCGTTCGTGGCGGCCGCGGAGCGGTGGCCGCGCGAGGGCGTACCGCTGAATCCCGGTGGTTGGCTCGCCACCACCGCGACCCGCAGGGCGATCGACCGGCTCCGTCGCGAATCACAGCGCGACGCCAGACACCAGGCGGCCCGGATGGTGTACGACGACACCCCTGCCGAGCCCACCGGCCCGGTCGGGGACGACCGGCTCCGACTGATCTTCACCTGCTGCCACCCCGCGCTCGCGATGGAGGCCCGGGTGGCGCTCACCCTGCGCCTGCTCGGCGGCCTGACCGTCCCCGAGATCGCCCGCGCCTTCCTGGTGCAGGAGACCACGATGGCGCGACGGATCACCCGTGCCAAGGCAAAGATCAAGGCGGCGCACATTCCCTACCGGGTGCCCTCGGCCGACGACGTCCGTGAGCGGCTCGCCGGTGTGCTCGCGGTCGTCTACCTCGTCTTCAACGAGGGCTATCTCGCCAGCGAGGGGGACGACCCGGTGCGCGTCGACCTCACCGACGAGGCGATCCGCCTCGGCCGCCTGCTCCGAACCCTCCTGCCGGACGACGGCGAGGTGGCCGGCCTGCTCGCCCTGATGCTCCTCACCGACGCCCGGCGGCCGGCGCGCGTGTCGGGCACCGGGGAGCTGGTGACCCTCGGCGAACAGGACCGTGGCGCGTGGGACCGCGCCCTCATCGCCGAGGGCGACTCCCTGGTCCGCGAGCGGGTCGAGGCGGTGGCCACCGGCGGCGACCCGCCCGGGCGCTACCAGCTGCTGGCCGCCATCAACACGGTCCACACGAATGCCCCGTCCGCCGGAGACACCGACTGGTCCACCGTCGTCGCCCTGTACGGCCGCCTGGTGCTGCTCGACCCCTCGCCGATCGTGTGGCTCAACCGGGCGGTCGCGATCGCCGAGGTCGACGGCCCCGGGGTCGGGCTCGCCGAGATCGACCGGCTCGCCGAGGCCCTCGACGGCTACCACGCCTTCCACGCCGCGCGCGCCGACCTGCTGCGGCGACTCGGGCGCGGCGGCGAGTCGCGGGCGGCGTACGACCGGGCCATCGGTCTCGCCGGCAACCCCGCGGAGCGGGCCTACCTCACCCGCCGCCGCGACCAGCTCGCCGGCTGAGCCGCCGCCCCGACCCGCGCCGGGTCCGGCGGCTCAGCCGAGGCGTACCTGGGCCGGGCGATCGTGGCGGGTGGCGCCGTCGAGCGTCGTGCCGACCGCGACGGCGGGCCGGGCCGGCACGACGGGCGCGTCCCGGCCGGTGCCCCGGTGACCGTCCCCGTCGTGGCGCGACTCCTCGTGGTAGTCCTGCTCCACGTTGACCGACCAGACGTCGTGCCGGGTGCCGCAGGCGATGTTCTCGGCGGTGAGCATCGCCGTCAGCATCGAGTGGTCCTGGTTGTTGTAGCGGTGCATGCCGTTGCGGCCCACCGGGTGCACGTTGGGCACCTCGCGCGCCAGCCACTCCCGCAGCACGTCCACGTTGCGCTGGTAGCGCTCGTCGTAGACCGGGTACGCCTTCGGCATCCGCACCACGTACCCGGCCTCGACCACCCCCGGCCGGACCAGCCCGAGCCGCTCCAGCTCGGCCGTCGCGGCGGCGACCAGTTCGGCGTCGGGCGTACGCCAGGTCTCGTCGTCCTCGAACACGAAGTACTCCATCCCGAGGCAGGTGCGGCCGTCCTTGACCAGGTACGGCGACCAGGAGCCGAAGTTCTGGATCCGGCCGACCCGTACCGCCGGGTCGTGCACGTAGATCCAGTTGTCCGGGAACGAGAACTCCTCGGGCACCACCAGCGCGACGGTCAGGAAGTCCCGGTACCGCAGGTCGGCGGCGGCGGCCAGCACCTCCGGCGGGGCCGGCGGGCGCAGCGCGGCGACCAGCTCGGAGATCGGCATCGAGGAGACGACCTGCGCGGCCGGCTCGGTGCGCCGCCCGCCGGTCCCGTCGACGGTCACGGCGAACGCCCGCCGGCGCTCCGGGTCACGGTGCACGGCGGTCACCCGGGTGCCGGTGTCCACCCGGCCGCCGCGCCGGCGAACCTGCTCGGCGCAGCGCTCCCACATCATGCCGGGGCCGAGCTTCGGGTACTGGAACTCCTCGATCAGGCTCGTCACGTCCGTGCGGTTGCGCCCGGGCAGCACCGCGTTGCGGACGGCCTTCGCCAGCGACAGGTTCTTGATCCGTTGCGCGGCCCAGTCGGCCTGCAACCGGTCGGCCGGCATCCCCCAGACCTTCTCGGTGTACGTCTTGAAGAACATCGAGTACAGCCGCCAGCCGAAGCGGGCCGAGACCCAGCCCTCGAAGTGCGACTGGTCCTTCGGCGGGCGCAGCCGGGCCCGCGCGTACGAGCCCACGCACAGCACGGCCTCCCGCACGCCGAGGTTGCGCAGGGCGTTCATCGCGCTCAGCGGATAGTCGAACAGGGCACCCCGGTAGTAGATGCGGCTCATCCGGGGCCGCAGCAGGAAGTCCTCGTCGGGCAGGATCTCGTGCCAGAACCTCTCGACCCGGGCCACCTTGGTGAAGAACCGGTGCCCGCCGATGTCGAAGCGCCACCCGTCGCGCTCGACGGTGCGGCTGATCCCGCCCACCACCTCGTCGGCCTCGAACACCCGGACGGGGCTGTCCCGCCGCAGCAGCTCGTACGCCGCGGTCAGGCCCGCCGGCCCAGCGCCGATGACCACCGTGCCGCGCTCCTCGCCCATGCCCGTCGCCCCCTGCTTTCCGCCTCCCGGAGGCGGCCCGCTTACCCGGCGGCGGCCGGAACTCACCCCGGATCTCCGTCCGCCCCCGACCCGCCCCGGCGGGACGGATCGTGGGGCGCGCTGCGGCGACGCCCCGGCGTCCGGCCCCCGGTCGACCGGCGCGCGGTCGCGGCGACGTGTGTCAACGGCCCCGGAACGGGGATGTGGCACCGGGCGGGCGGCCGGATCGGGAGACGTGTGATGCACACAGGGCGGGCCGTCGCGGAGCGGCGGTGGCGCGCGGTGTCCGTCCGGCTGGCCGGGCGCGGGCACGACCTGCGGCGGGCGGCGGCGCGGGTACCGGCGCCGTGGCTGTTCGTCGTCGCCGTCTTCGTCGGCACGAAGATCGTGCTCAGCGCCGTCGGCGTGCTCGCGCTGAGCGCCTTCGACGAGGTGCCCTGGGCGCCGCCGCCGGACGAGACGACGATGCGCGAGCAGCAGCGGGCGATCTCCGGGCACCGTGCGGTGGCGCTCTGGTTCGCCTGGGACTCCTTCCTCTACGACCGCCTGGCCCAGCTTCCGCTCGACGAGCCGTGGCGCGACTTCGGCTTCCCCCTGCTCTATCCGTTCCTGGCCCGCCCGCTGGCCCCGCTGCTGGGCGGGGACACCGCGCTGGCGCTGCTGATCGTGGCCAACGTCGCGTTCCTGCTGATGCTCTTCTACGCCCACCGGCTGGGCGAGCGGCTGCTCGGCGACGACGCCGCCGCCCGCCGGTTCGTCCGCTACCTGGTGCTGCTGCCGGCCGGGTTCCTGTTCCAGGCGGCGCTGACCGAGTCGCTGTTCCTCTGCCTGGCGCTCGCCGCCTTCCACCACGCCGAGCGGCGGCGCTGGCTGCTCGTGGGCGTCGTCGGCTTCTTCCTGGCGTTGAGCCGCTCGGTGGGGTTCCTGGTCGTGCTCCCGCTGGCCCTGGTGCTGCTGCGGCAGCACGGCTACCGGCTGGGTCCGCGCGCCTGGTGGACGTACGCGCGGGTGGGCTGGCCGTTGGCGCTGCTGCCCGCCGGCTGGCTGACCTTCATGGCGTTCTGCCGGTGGCACAGCGGCGACTGGTTCGCCTACAAGCACGCCCAGGAGACGGGCTGGGGCATCCGCGTGCAGAACCCGCTGGCGGTGCTGTGGCACGGCCTGACCGGCAGCCCGCCCCGCGACGCCCTGCGGGTGTGGGCCGCCGTGCTGGTGCTGGCGGTGCTGGTCGCGGGCGCCCGCCGGCTCGGGCTGCCCTATCTCGTGTACGGGCTGACCATGGTCCTGGTGCCGCTGTCGATGGGTCCGCCGGTCTACAAGAGCCTGCTGCGCTACCTGATCGCGGTCTTCCCGGTCGGTCTCGTGCTGGCCCGCTGGGCCCGCCAGGCGGGCGCCGACGCCTGGCTGACCGCCGCCCTGGCACTGCTCCAGGGAGCGCTCTTCGTCGCCTGGCTCGCCTACTGGACCCACTTCATCATCTGAGCCCGGCTACGCGCCCTGCTCGCCTGCTGCGCGTCGTGCGCACGGGCGGTGACCGCGCACACCAGCTCCTCGGACAGCGCGGCCGAGATCAGCGCCAGCCGACGCGCGTCGGCCGCCACGTCGGCGTGGGCGACGGCCACGCTCTGCGACTCCAGGACGCGGATCCACCTCGGCGGCGGTACAGGGCCACCGACCACGGGTTCTCCGTCGACCGGGCGGCGGCCGTCAGCCGGCTGACGCGCCGGATCCGGCCGCCCGGGGGCGGACCGGGACGACCTCGGGGGCCGGCCCGGTGCTGTCACGGCGCACCACCTCGGCGGGCAGCACCTCGACGCGGGGCGCCGCCGCGCCCGGGTCGAGCGCCAGCGACATCGCGCGGGCACCCATCTCGACCAGGGGCAGTCGGACGGTGGTCAGCGCGGGGGTGACGTCCCGGGCGATCGGCATGTCGTCGAAGCCCATCACGGACACCTGCCGGGGCACCGGAACCGAGCGCGAGCGCAACAGCGCCAGCGCGCCGATGGCCATCGAGTCGTTGAGCGCGACGATTGCGGTCAGCCCGGGGTCCGCGTCCAGCAGGGCGGCCGTGGCGGCGACGCCGCCGTCGCGGTCGAACTCGGCGTGCCGTACGCGGTGCTCGGGCAGGCTCAGCCCGTGCGCGGCGAGGGACTCCCGCAGCCCGGTGAGCCGGTCGGTGGTGGTGGTGAGCACCGCCGGCCCCGCCACCACGCCGATGGCCCGGTGCCCCAGCTCGTACAGTTCCGCGCCGATCAGCCGGCCGCCGGCGCGGTTGTCCGGCATCACGGCGTCGCCGGAGTGCTCGTGCCGGCCGATGACCGCGACCCGTCCGCCGGTCGCCTCGTACGCGGCGAGCTTCTCGTTGAGCAGGCGGGTGAAGGTGGCGTCGTGGTAGCCCGAGCCGGCGAGGATGATGGCGGCGACCTGCTGGCCGCGCAGCAGTTCGACGTACTCCAGCTCGCGGTCCGGGTCGCGGTAGCTGTTGCAGATCGTCAGCAGCCGGCCCTGGTCGGTGGCGACCCGTTGCAGGCCCCGGGTGATCTCGGCGAAGTACGGGTCGGACACGTCGTGCACGATGACGCCCACCGCCATGCGGTGCGAGCGGGCCAGCAGTTGGGCGTGCGCGTTGGGGACGTACTGCAGCTCGGCGACGGCGCGCAGCACGCGCTCGCGGAGGTCCTCGGTGACGGGCTTGCTGCTGCCGTTGATCACCCGGGAGGCGGTCGCGGGCGAGACCCCCGCCCGCCGGGCCACGTCGGACAGGGTCGCCACAGCCGCCCCCTCGGTCGTTCTCGACGGCCGCGCCCGGGTGCCGGCCATCCGTCACCGTACCGCAGCGAAAGCCCCTCTCCGCCCCGGCGCCCCGGCGGTCGGCGCCCGCCGCGCAACGCGGCCGGACGGCCCCTTGCCTGAGGTGGGAGGCGTTCCCTACGCTGCCCAGGAAAGCGCTTGCCTGAGGTCTGCCGCCGGGAGCCTCCCGGCGGCCGCGCAGGCGTGGAACAGGTCGCCGCCCGCCGCGGTCGAGGCCGGCGGCGCCCGGAGGGAAGGAACACCATGACCCGCAGGTCGATAGGCATCATCGTCAACGGCGTCACCGGCCGGATGGGCTACCGGCAGCACCTGGTGCGCTCCCTGCTCGCCATCCGCGAGCAGGGCGGCGTGCCCCTGGCCGACGGCACGTCCATCTGGCCCGAGCCCGTCCTGGTGGGGCGCAGCGAGACCAAGCTCCGCGAGATCGCCGAGCGGCACGGCCTGACCGACTGGACCACCGACCTGAGCGCGGCGCTGGCCCGCGACGACGTCGAGATCTACTTCGACTCCCAGGTGACCCAGCAGCGCGAGAAGGCCATCCGCCGGGCGCTGGAGGCCGGCAAGCACGTCTACACCGAGAAGCCGCTGGCCGAGGACACCGAGGGTGCCCTCGACCTGGCCCGGGCGGCACGCGCCGCCGGGGTCCGCACCGGGGTGGTGCAGGACAAGCTCTTCCTGCCCGGGCTGCGCAAGCTCAAGCGGCTCATCGACGGCGGCTTCTTCGGCCGGATCCTGTCGGTGCGCGGCGAGTTCGGCTACTGGGTCTTCGAGGGCGACTGGCAGCCGGCCCAGCGCCCGTCCTGGAACTACCGCAGCGAGGACGGCGGGGGCATCGTGGTGGACATGTTCCCGCACTGGCAGTACGTGCTGGAGGAGCTCTTCGGCCGGGTACGCACGGTCAACTGCGTCACCGCCACGCACGTGCCGCAGCGGGTCGACGAGGCGGGCCGCACCTACCCGGCGACCGCCGACGACGCCGCGTACGGCATCTTCGAGCTCGACGGCGGCGTGGTCGCCCAGCTCAACTCCTCCTGGTGCGTGCGGGTGCACCGCGACGAGCTGGTCGAGTTCCAGGTCGACGGCACCGAGGGCAGCGCCGTGGCCGGGCTGCGCGGCTGCCGGGTGCAGCACCGGGCGGTCACCCCGAAGCCGGTGTGGAACCCCGACCTGCCGGTCACCGAGCCGTTCCGGGCGCAGTGGACGGAGGTGCCGGACAACGAGGAGTTCGACAACGGCTTCAAGGTGCAGTGGGAGGCGTTCCTGCGGCACGTCGTCGCCGACGAGCCGTTCCCGTGGGACTTCCTGGCCGGCGCGCGCGGCGTGCAGCTCGCCGAGCTGGGCCTGCGGTCGGCGCGCGAGGGCGCCCGGCTGGACATCCCGGAGCTGGACCTGTGAGCGGGAGGAGTGAGCCGGGTCTGCGAGCTTCGCAGTCGCGAAACCGGGGTGGACCTGTGAGTGCGGCCGAGGTGGTGCTGCCGGGCGGGGAGCGCTACCGGTTGACCGGGGGCGCGGGCTTCCCGCGCCCGGCCGGACCGCCGGCCAGCCGGATCGCGTACGCCGCCGCGCACGTGGTGGCCGATCCGACGGCCGAGAACATTCCCGGCGCCCCGGCGGTGCTCGACTGGGACCGCACCCTGGCCTTCCGGCACCACCTGTGGTCGTACGGCTTCGGGGTGGCCGAGGCGATGGACACCGCGCAGCGCGGCATGGGGCTGGACTACCCGGCCACCCGCGAGCTGATCCGGCGCAGCGCCGCCGAGGCCCGTGCGGTCGGCGGGCGGATCGTCGCCGGGGTCGGCACGGACCAGCTCCCGCCCGGCCCGGCCACCCTGGTCGAGGTTGCCCGCGCCTACCGCGAGCAGCTCGACGACGTGCGGACCGCCGGGGCCCGCCCGGTGCTGATGTGCAGCCGCCACCTGGCCGCCGCCGCCCGGGGCCCGGAGGACTACCTGCGGGTGTACGACGAGCTGCTGAACGCCGCCGACGAGCCGGTCGTGCTGCACTGGCTCGGCCCGATGTTCGACCCGGCGCTCGCGGGCTACTGGGGGTCGGCCGACCTCGACGAGGCCGCCGATGCCGTGGTCGGGCTGATCAAGGCCCACGAGACCCGGGTGGACGGGATCAAGGTCTCCCTGCTGGACGCCGACCGCGAGGTGGCGCTGCGCCGCCGGCTGCCCGCCGGGGTGCGCCTCTACACGGGCGACGACTTCCACTACCCGGAACTGATCCGGGGCGACCCGAGCGGCCACTCCGACGCGCTGCTCGGGGTGTTCGCCGCCATCGCCCCGGCCGCCGCCGCGGCGCTCGCCGCGCTCGACCGGGGGGAGCTGGCGGCGTACGACGCGATCTTCGCCCCGACGGTGCCCCTGGCCCGGCACATCTTCGCGGCCCCCACCTGGCACTACAAGACGGGCATCGTCTTCCTTGCCTGGCTGGCCGGACACCAGGACCACTTCACGATGGTGGGCGGGGCGCAGTCCGGCCGCTCGCCGGCGCACCTGGGCACCCTGCTCACCCTCGCCGACGCCGCCGGGCTGCTGCCCGACGCGGAGCTGGCCGCGACCCGCGCGCGGGCGCTGTTCACCATGGCGGGGGTGGACCAGTGAGCGCGAGGAGTGAGCCGGTCCTGCGGCGGTTCTCGTTCAACCAGGCCACGTCGCAGCACTGGCCGCTGCCCGAGGTGGTCGCCGGCTGCGTCGCGGCCGGCGTGCCGGGGATCGGGCTGTGGCGGGAGCCGGTCGCCGCATACGGGCTGGCCCGCGCCGCGAAGCTGGTCCGCGACGCCGGTGTCGAGGTCACCTCCCTCTGCCGGGGCGGCTTCTTCACCGCCGACGGCTGGCGGGAGGAGAACCTGCGGGCCATCGAGGAGGCCGCCGCCCTCGGCACCTCGGTGCTGGTGCTGGTCTCCGGCGGTCTGCCGGCGGGCAGCCGGGACGTCGACGGCGCCCGGCACCGGGTCGCCGACGCCATCGCCGAGCTGGCCCCGCACGCCGCCGCGGCCGGGGTGACGCTGGCGATCGAGCCGCTGCACCCGATGTTCTGCGCCGACCGCTGCGTGGTGTCCACCCTCGGGCAGGCGCTCGACATCGCCGAGCGGTTCGACCCGGGCGTGGTCGGGGTCGTCGTCGACGCCTACCACGTGTGGTGGGACGACACGGTGTACGCGCAGATCGCCCGGGCGGGAGCGCGGATCGCCGCGTTCCAGGTGTGCGACTGGGTCACCCCGCTGCCCGAGGGGGTGCTGCTCGGCCGGGCGCTGCCCGGTGACGGCTGCATCGAGCTGCGCCGGCTGCGGGAGGCCGTCGACGCGGCCGGCTACACCGGGCCGGTGGAGGTGGAGGTGTTCTCGGCCGAGGTGTGGGCCCGGCCGGGCCGGGAGGTGCTGGACGCGTCGGTCGCGGGATACCTGCGCCACGTCGTGTGACGACGCTCCCCGGTCCAGCGGCAAGGGCCGCCCGGCGCCTGGGCGGACGTCGGGTGGCCCGGATCGCGGCCGGGCGGGATCCGGGCGAGGATGAGGGGGTGACCGACCGATGCGCGCCGGTCAGCCGGTGGTGCTGTGGGCCAGCGGCAGTCGCGGTCGGCTCGCGTACGGCGTGTGGGGCGTGGGGTCGGTGGCCGCCCGCGCGGTGCCGGGGGAGCCGGGCGGGGCCTGGACGGTGCCGCTGGACCTGACGGTCCTGGACGAGGCGCACCGGATCCCCCGGGAGTTCTTCCGGGCCGACGTCCGGCTGGCCGGCGCGGAGGTGCTCCGGCAGCCGCAGGGCGCCAACCCGTCCTTCCTCACGGCGGCCGAGTTCGCCGCGCTGCGCGAGCACCTGCCGCCGGGCTGACGGGCCAGGCCCGCCGTCTTCACGCCACCCGTCCGGCTCTCTATGATCGGTGGAAATTGTCGCCGGGCGTCCGGTCATTGGTCGGCAAAAACCTACAGGCGCGACCCGCGCGCCGGGAAGGGTGGGCATGACGCTGTCCGCGACCGTCCTCGCCGAGCTGCGCGGCATCGTCGGTGCGTCGCACGTGCACGACGCGGCCGGCGACCTCGTGGCGTACGCGCGCGACGCCACGCCGCTGTTCTCGCACCGGCCGGACGCGGTGGTCTTCCCGGCCGACACCGCCGAGGTCGCCGCCGTGCTGGCGCTCGCCACCCGGCACCGGGTGCCCGTGGTGCCCCGCGGCGCCGGCTCCAACCTGTGCGCCGCGACCGTGCCGCTGCGCGGCGGCATCGTGCTGGTGCTGACCCGGCTCAAGACCATCCTGGAGGTCAGCGCCGACGAGCTGCTGGCCCGGGTGCAACCGGGCGTGACCAGCGCCGCCCTGGCCGACGCCGCCGCCGCGCGGGGTCTGCTCTGGGCACCCGACCCGGGCAGCCGCACCGTCGCCACCGTGGGCGGCACCATCGCCACCTGCGCGGGCGGGCTGCGCGGCCTGAAGTACGGCGTGACCCGTAACTACGTGCTGGGCCTGGAGGTGGTGCTGCCCACCGGCGAGGTGATCCGCACCGGCGGGCGGCTGTGGAAGGACGTCGCCGGCTACGACCTGACCCGGCTGCTCACCGGCTCCGAGGGCACCCTCGCCGTGATCACCGAGGCCACCGTGGCGCTGCTGCCCGCCCCGGCGTCGGCGAACACCGGGGTCGCGTACTTCCCGACGCTGGCCGACGCGGGGGAGGCGGTCGCCCGGGTGATCCGGGCCGGCGTGGTGCCGGCGACGCTGGAGTTCCTCGACCGGGCCTGCATCGCGGCCGTGGAGGACTTCGCCCACCTGGGGCTGCGGGCCGACGCCGGCGCGCTGCTGCTCTTCGGCGACGACGGCCCGCCCGACCTGGTCGCCGCCCACCTGGACCGGATCGGCGCGGCCTGCGTCGAGGCCGGCGCGGTGGAGGTCACCACGGCTCGCGAGGTCGCCCAGGCCGAGGCGCTGCTGGCCGCCCGCCGGTGCGCGCTGCCGGCGCTGTCGCGCCGCGGCGGGATGACCATCCTGGAGGACGCGACCGTGCCCCGGCCGCGGATCGCCGAGATGGTCGACCGCATCGACGCCGTCGCCGCCCGGCACGACGTCGCCATCGCCACCTTCGGCCACGCCGGGGACGGCAACCTGCATCCCACCTGCGTGCTCGACTCGGCCGAGGACCACGAGGCGGTACGCCGGGCCGAGGCGGCCTTCGCCGACGTCTTCGCCGCCGCCATCGACCTCGGCGGCACGATCACCGGCGAGCACGGGGTGGGGGCGGCGAAGCTGCCGTTCCTCGCCGCCCGCCTCGGCGACGACCAGCTCGCCCTGCTGCGCCGGATCAAGAGCGCCTTCGACCCGGCGGGCATCCTCAACCCCGGAAAGCTCGGCTCGTGACGGGCGACGTGTTCGACCCGCAGCAGCTGTCGCGCTGCATCTCCTGCGGGTTCTGCCTGCCGGCCTGCCCCACGTACGCGATGACCGGCGACGAGGCGTCCTCGCCGCGCGGGCGGATCACGCTGATGCGGGCGTTGCAGGACGGCACCCTGCCCCCGGACGACGCCACCCTCGCCGAGCAGGCCTCGTTCTGCCTGGGCTGCCGGGCCTGCGAGCCGGTCTGCCCGGCCGGGGTCGAGTACGGCAGCCTGCTGGAGCAGTGGCGGGTGCACCAGTGGCGGGGCTGGCGGCGGCCGCTGGTGGCCCGGGCACTCATGCTGCTGGTCGAGCGGCGTTGGCTGCTGCGGCTGGCCGGCCTCGCCCGCCGCGCCGCCCGCGGCCCGGCCGCCACCGCACCGCCGACCGCTCCGGCCCCGACGACGCCGACCGCTCCGGCCTCGACCGCTCCGGCCTCGACCGCTCTGGCCTCGACCGCGCCGGCCCCGGGCGCGACATCCGCGACGGCGGCCGCCCCCGGATCCGCCGCCCCCGGCGGGCCGGGCGCGCGGTTGATGCTGGGCTGCGTGGAGCGAGGGCTCTACCCGGCGGTCAGCCGGGCGGCGCACGCGCTCGCCCCCGAGCTGGCCGTCCCCACCGCGCAGGGCTGCTGCGGCGCGCTGCACGCGCACAACGGCGACCTGGTCGGCGGCGAGCGGCTGGCCGAGCGACTCGGCGAGGACCTGCCCGGCACGATCGTCACCACCTCCGGCGGCTGCGCCGCGCACCTCGCCTCCGTGCTCGGCTCCGACCGGGTACGCGAGCTGTCCACCTGGCTCGCCGGCCGGCCCGCCGGGGCGGAGCTGCGGGTGGCCGGCCGACGTGCCCGGGTGACCCTCCAGGACTCCTGCCACCTGCGCAACGGCCTCGGCGTCTTCGCCGAGCCCCGGGCGCTGCTGCGTCAGGTCGCCGACTACGTGGAGCTGCCCTCTGCGGCCACCTGCTGCGGGGCCGCCGGCACGTACTCGTTGCTGCGGCCGAGACAGTCGCGGCGGATCCTGGACGCGAAGCTCGACGAGATCGAGGCCGCCGGGGTGGACCTCGTGGTGACGGTCAACCCCGGCTGCCTGCGCCAGTTGCGTACCGGGCTGCGTCGGCGCCGGTCGGCCGTGCGGGCCGTGCACCTGGCCGAGCTGCTCGCCGGCGTCGAGTCGCCGTAGCGGCCTCCCGACCGGGACGCGCTCGCCCTACTCGGTGCGGATGCCGTCCGGGCGGGTGAGCCGCCACAGCACCGGCAGGCTGAGCCCGGTGACCAGCAGCACCACCGCCGCCCCGAGGCCGGTGGAGATGCCCAGCGCCGGCCAGGCGACGGCGACCGGCGCCTGCACCATGCGCAGCAGCACCGCGCCGAGACCGAGCCCGAACACGACGGCCAGGGCGAGCCCGACCACCACCGGCACGGCGCTCTGCCACAGCACCGACCAGCCCAGCGTGGAGCGCCGGGTGCCCACCGCGACCAGCATCGCCAGCAGCCGGCGGCGCTCCCGGAGCTGCTCCAGCACGCCGACCAGCATGCTGGCCCCGATCAGCAGCAGGGTGACCACCGCGCCGACGTACAGGCCGCGCTGGACGTTGACGAACTGGTTGGCCTGCCGGGTCTCCGTCAGCGTGAGCACCGAGGCCAACGGGTCGGCGCCGGCGGCGGCGTTGCGGACGTGCTCCACCGCGTCCGGCCGGTCGGCGGCGAGGCGCAGGTACGCCTCCGCGTGCAGCGGCCCCAGCCGGGCGGTGTCGACCGCCCCGGGGGTGACCAGCACCCCGCCCTGCCGGTAGCCGGACGGGTTGGTGCGGACGGGGACCTCCCGGGCGGCACGGGGGACCCGCCACCTCACCCCGTCGCCGACCGTGACCGTGCCGCCCGGCCGGATGTCGGCCGACCGGTCCTCGGGATCGTGGACCAGGAAGACGTCGCCGTCGGCGCACCGGTCGAGCCGGCCGAACTCGGCCAGCGCCGCGCAGTCGCCGATCCGCAGCATGCCGTGCGTGCCGTCGGCCGTGACCAAGGTGGTCAGGGTGGCGATGCTGGCGGTCACCCCGCTCGCGGCGGCCAGCCGGTCCAACGCCACCGCCGCGTCCGGCCGCGCCGGGAACTGCACCTGCACCTGGGCCCGGGAGGTGTCCTGCCCGGTGTCGAAGGTGAACCGGCCGGCGACGCCGGCGAAGAGCATCTGCAACCCGATGGTGCCGGCCACGGCGACGGCGACGCCGTTGACCAGCCGCGCCGAGGCGGCGCTGTCGAGCTGGAGGCGGCGCACCGCGAGCTGCCACGCGACGGGGCCGCCGCGCAGCCGGCGTACCAGCAGGTCGGTCAGCCAGGGCAGCAGGGTGACCACGCCGACCAGCAGCAGCACGGCGCCGGCCGCGGTCTGCTGCTCGCTGCCCAGCGGCGCGACGCCGGCGGCGCCGGCCAGCAGCAGCCCGAGCCCGGCGGCCGGCAGCAGCAGCCGCCACACCAACCGGCGGCGAACCGGCGTCGCGCGCCGGGTCACCCCGAGCGGCTCGACCAGCACGGCACGCATCGACACCAGCGTCACCACGACGGCGAGCGCCGGCACGGCCAGCACGACGGCGGCCACCAGCGGCAGCGGCGGGCGCACGTCGGCGGCGTACACGCTCAGGTCCATGAGGGTGACCAGCGGCACCACCTGCCGGCCGAGCGCGAAGAGCACGCCGCCGGCCGCGACGCCGAGCAGCGCGCCGGCGGCGGCCTCCCCGGCGGCGATCCGGCGGACCATCGCGGCGTCGGCGCCGACGAGCCGCAGCGCGGCCAGCCGCCGGTCGCGCCGCTCCCCGCCGAAGCGCACGGCCGCGCCGAGAAAGACCGCGATGGGCAGCAGCAGGACCACGAAGATGACGACCACCAGCATCATCAGCACCGGACCGAGGCCCTCGCCGGGCAGCCCGCCGCCGAAGGCGGCCAGCCGGGTCGCATCGTCGGCGGTAAGGGTGTCGCTGCCCAGGTAGTAGGCCAGCTCGCCCGGACCCGCGAGCCCTTCGGCGCCGATGACGCCGGTGACCGTGGCCCCGCCGAGGCGGGGGGCGAACAGCGCGCCGTCGGCGGAGCTGAGCAGGTCGCGCAGGGCGGGGGAGACCAGCACCTCGCCGGCGCGGGGCAGCGCGGCCACCCCCGGTGGGGCGGGTGCGGCCGGACCCTCGGGCCGTAGCACCCGGCCGCGCACCGGCTGCCCCCGGAACTCGGTGTCGGTCTGGCGGATCAGCAGGGTGTTCGCGGCGGCCGGGATCGGCTCGCCCATCCGCAGGTCGTCGCGGGCGTCGCCGCGCGCCTGCCGGGCGTCCAGCGCGCCGGGCACCGCGGCGGCGAGCAGCAGCATCGCCACCCCCACGCCGACGCCGACGGCGGTGAGCACCGCCCGCAGCCAGCCGTCCCGGCCGCCGGTGAAGGCCATCCGGGCGCCCATGACCAGGTCGGCCGCGCGGTCGCGCAGCGGCGTCACGCCGCCACCTCCAGGTCCCGGGTGCGCCCGTCGCGCACCACGACCTCCCGATCGGAGTACGCGGCGACCCGCGCCTCGTGGGTCACCAGCACCACGGCCGCCCCGGTGTCGCGGGCGGCGGCGGTGAGCAGCCGCATGACCCGCTCGCCGTTGAGCGAGTCGAGCGCCCCGGTGGGCTCGTCGGCGAAGACGACCCGTGGCCGGGTGACCAGCGCCCGGGCGACCGCCACCCGCTGCCCCTGCCCGCCGGAGACCTCGCCGGGCCGCTTGCCGGCAACCTCGGCGACCTCCAGGCGGGCCAGCCACTCGGCGGCCCGCCGCTCCGCCTCGCGGCGGCCGACCCGGGCCAGCCGCAGCGGCAGCGCGACGTTCTCCAGGCAGGTCAGCTCCGGTACGAGCTGGCCGAACTGGAAGACGAAGCCGAACTCCTCCCGGCGCAGCGCGCTGCGCTCGGCGTCGCTGAGGGTGGCGAGGTCGCGGCCGGCGTAGAGCACGCGGCCGGAGTCGGGGCGGGCGATGCCGGCGAGGCAGTGCAGCAGGGTGGACTTGCCGGAGCCCGACGAGCCCATGAGGGCCAGCACCTCGCCGGGGTGCACGCGCAGGCTGGCGCCGGCGAGTGCCCGGGTCGGCCCGAACGAGCGGTGCAGGTCCTCGGCGACGAGCAGCGGCGCGTTCACGACCGCACCGTCGCGGCGAGCTCGTCGAGGCGGGCGGCGGTCAGCTCCAGCCAGCGCAGGTCGGCCTCGAGGTGGAACAGGGCGTGGTCGCAGACCAACTGCTCGGCGAGGTCGCCGTCACGCTTGCGGCGGGTCAGATCCCGCATCATCCGCAGGTGCTCGGCGCGCTGCACGTCCAGCACGTCGGCGGCGGGGCGGCCGGTGAGCAGGGCCAGCACCACCTTGGTGTAGAGGGTGCTCTGCAGGTAAGGCTCGGGCTTCTCGGCCCGGGTCAGCCACTGCGCCACGTCGGTGACGCCGGCCTCGGTGATCGCGTACCGCTTGCGCTCCGGGCCCTCGCCCGGCTCGACCGCGTCCACCTCGACCAGTCCGCCGCGCAGCAGCCGCGAAAGGGTGGCGTAGACCTGCCCGTACGCGAGTGGGCGGGCGTGACCGAAGCGCTCGTCGTAGAGCCGTTTGATGTCGTAGCCGTGGCGGGGGGTGGCCTCCAGGAGGCCGAGAAAGGTCTGTCCGATCGACATGCCGGCGACTATACACATCACGTATACCCGGTGTGTATACCGGTAGATTGCCTGTTCGACCGTCTGCACCCGGGAGGCCACCGTGTTCGCCCTGTCCCTGACCGAGGACGCCGAGCTGCGTCCCCTGGAGCCCTGGCGGGCCGAGGAGTTCCTCGCCCACCTCGACCGGGCCCGTACGCACATCGCGCCCTGGGTGTCGCCCTCGTTCATGGTCGACGACCTCGCCGGTGCCCGGGCCGTGCTCCAGCGCTACGCGGACCTGTGGGCGCGCGACGCCGGCGGCATCTGGGGCATCTGGCGGCGGGGCGAGCTGGTCGGCGGGGTCATGTTCGTCTCGTTCGACGCCGCCTCGGGCGTCTGCGAGGCGGGCTGCTGGCTGGAGCCGGCCGGGGAGGGCCACGGGCTGGTCACCCGGGCGGTCGGCCGGATCGTCGACTGGGCCGTGCGGGAGCGCGGCATGCACCGCGTCGAGTGGCGCACCAACGCGCGCAACACCCGCAGCATCGCCACCGCCCGGCGGCTGGGCATGCGCCTCGACGGGACGCTGCGCGAGGTCTACCCCGGCCCGGCCGGACGCATCGACATCGAGGTGTGGTCGGTGCTGACGCCCGAGTGGCGCGGCGTGCGCTCAGACGCGGGCGAGCACCGCGTCGAGTGAGCGGGGCACCCGGTCCGGCTCCAACGCCGCCACGAGCAGCCGCGCGTACGCGCTCTTGCGGCCGGACCGGGTGCCGAGGAAGCGGTGCAGTTGCGCCTCGACGGCGCGACCCCGCTGCGCCGGCTGCCGCTGGAACAGGTCGAACGAGCGCAGCTCGCCCTCGGCGGCGAGCACCGCCCGCACCCCGGCGACGCCGACCGCCCGGATCAGCTCGTCTTCGAGGTCGGCCACGCAGACGTGGAACCCCAGCGCCGCCAGGCCGTCGCGGGACAGGTCGGCGCCGAGGCCGCAGCGTTGCAGGCCGCGCCGGAAGAAGCCCTCCTCGGCCTCGTCGTAGAGGCCCGCCAGCCGCAGCCCGCGTCCTGTCGGGCCGAGCTGGTCGAGGAAGTGGCCGATGTTCGTCGCGCCGCCCATGGCCACGACCCGTACGCCGTCGGCGTCGAGGTCCCGGCCCCGGCGCGCGGCGAGGGTCTCCAGGGCGACCCGGTCGCTCGCCCCCTCGACGAGCACCACGGCCCGCGCGTCGATCCCGGCCGCCACCGCACGGATGCCTGCCACCTTCGCCTCCCACCCCGGCCGCCGCGCCCGGCCGCGCGGCCGGGCGTCCCTGCCGGGCGGTCCGGTCCCGGGCCCGCCCCGGAATCGTGGGCCGGAGCGACCCGGTGACGCAACCGGATTCCGGCGTACGACCTGCGTCCGGGTCGTCCGTGGCGCCGTCGCCGTCGCCGTCGCCGTCGCCGTCGCCGTCGTCCAAGCTGGCCTGTGCCGTCGTCCCGGGTTGCCCGTGCAGTCGTCCCGGGTTGCCCGTGCCGCCGTCCGGGCGGGGTGGCCCGGACGGCGGCACGCGCTCAGGACAGCGCCCGCAGGAACGGGCCGTGGCTCAGCCGGAACTCCCAGGCGTAGAAGCGGTCCCAGTTGATCGACCAGGTCATCAGCCCCCGGAAGGCCGGGTTGGTGCCGCTGCGCGGGAGGTACGGGCCGCAGCCCTGCCCCTTCACCAGGCAGGTGACCGCGGCCTGCACTCCGGCCGGGGCGAGGTAGCCGTTGCCGGCGCTGGGGGAGGATGGCGCTCCGAAGGCCACCTGGTCCTCGCGCAGCGGCGGGAAGACGCGGTCGGGGTTGCCGGCCACGGGGAAGCCGGCGAGGAGCATGTCGGTCATCGCGACGTGGAAGTCCGCGCTGCCCATCGTGTGGTACTGGTTGTCGAGCCCCATGATCGGCCCGGAGTTGTAGTCCTGCACGTGCAGCACGGTGAGGTGGTCGCGCAGCGCGTGGATCACGGGCAGGTACGACCCGGCGCGCGGGTCCTGCCCACCCCACGGCCCGGAGCCGTAGTACTGGTAGCCGAGCTGGACGAAGAACGTCTCCGGCGCCATGGTGAGCACGAAGCCGGCCCCGTACCGCTGCTTGAGGGTGCGGATCGCGGAGATCAGGTTGACGATCACCGGCGTGGTCGGGTTGCGGAAGTCGGTGTCCCCGGCGTCGAGGTAGAGCGAGTGCCCCTCGAAGTCGATGTCGAGCCCGTTGAGGCCGTACCGGTCGATGATGGCCGACACCGACCGGACGAAGGTGTCCCGGGCGGCGGTGGTGGTGAGCTGGACCTGGCCGTTCTGGCCGCCGATGGAGAGCAGCACCTTCTTGCCCTGCGCCTGCTTGGCCCGGATCGCCGCGACGAACTCGGCCTCGGTCTCGACGCCCGGGCACTCGCTGGGCGGGCAGAGCTGGAACCGGATGTCGCCCGAGGTGACCGTGGTGGGCTCGCCGAAGGCGAGGTTGACGATGTCCCAGTCGGCGGGCACGTCGGCCATCCGCAGGTATCCGGAGCCGTTGGCGAAGCTGGCGTGCAGGTAGCCGATCAACGCGTGCCGGGGCAGCCCGCCGGGCGGGGGAGTGGTGGGCGGTGGGGTGGTCGGTGGCGGTGTGGTGGGTGGGGCGGTGGTCGGCGGTGCGGTCGTCGGCGGTGCCGTGGTCGGCGGTGCCGTGGTCGGCGGGCCGGTGGGCGTGCCGCCGGAGCACGGCGTGCCGTTGAGCGTGCAGTCGGTCGGGGCGCCCGAGCCGGTGGCCAGGAAGCCGAACGACACCGAGGCGCCGGGGGCCACGGTGCCGTTCCACGAGCGGTTGGTGAACGTGTGCCGCTGGCCGGCGCTGCTCACCGTGGCGTCCCAGTAGGAGCCGAGCGTGGTGCCCGGGGGCAGGGTGAAGGCGACCTGCCAGCCGGTGACGGTGCTCGGGCCGCCGTTGGTGACGGTGTAGCGTCCCTCCCATCCGGTGCCCCAGTCGGCGGTCTTGACGAAGGTGGCGGTCGGGCCGGCGGCGCGGGCCGGCGCGGCCAGGGTCAGCGTGGTGGCGGTGACGGTGGCGAGGGCCGCGACGGCGGCCAGCAGCAGGTTTCGGGCAGGGCGACGCATCCGGACCTCCCGGGTACGAGGGCCGTCGGATCGACGGATGCACAATTATTAGGATTGTTAACTGTCGTTGTCCAGGTGTTCGGGCGGCGCATCCGCCGCGAGTGCCCCGGTTCGCACGGTTCTTCGGCCCTCCCGTCCACAGTGGAGCGTCGCCGGAATTGGGTGCGGTTGCCGGTCTGGGCGGTGCCGGCGTCGGCGGCGTGCGGAAATGTCGTACCCGGGGACGACCATCCATCCATGGCTGTCCCCGCTCTCACCCCGCACACCGACCAGCCGCGTTCGGTGCCGCTGCGCGAGGCGCGCACCCGGCTCACCCAGCTCGTCGCGCTGGCCGAGTTGACCGACACCGTCACCGTCGTCACCCGCGACGGCGACCCCCGGCCGGTGGCCGCGATCGTTCCGGCGGCCGCCGCCCGCAGCGCCGCCCAGGCCCGCGCCGACGCCGACCGGCTCGCCGCCGTCACCGCCGGCTGGGCCCGCCGCCTCGACGAGGCGCACCGGCTCAGCAGCCGCCGGCACTCCGCCGAGCTGCGCGCGGTCACCGCCGCCCTCGCCGAGGCGTGGGCGGAGCTCGACCGCCGCGTCACACCGGGCAGCGATCCCGGTCTCGCCCGGCTCCGCGCCGCGCACGCCGACCTGCTGGCCGCCGACCCCGCCGCCTGACCCGACCCCGGGTTCGGCGTCGTCCCGCCCGGTCGCGGGACCGGCCCGGTCGGGCCGCAACGGCGCCGCGCGGCTGGGGGCCGTGCCTCGCGCCGCCGTCGGCCGCGTCCTGGCCGCTCGTCGGCGCCGTTCTGGCCGCCGCCGGGGCGGGGGCGTCATCGGGGCCAAGGCAAAGGCCAGGGCCAAGGTAAAGGCCAGGGCCAAGGTAAAGGCCAGTGCCGGCGCCGTCAGCCGGCGGGATACGCGTGGGTCTCCGCCGCCTTCACCGCGGCCCAGACCGGCTGGCCGGGGGCCAGTCGCAGCTGGGCGGCGGCGGGCGGCGTGACGTCGGCGGCCACCCCGATCGGCCCGTCGAGACGAACCCGCAGGTTGTCCCCGTGGCGTTGCACGCCGGCCACCGTCGCCGCCCAGGTGTTGCGCGGGCTGCCCTCGGGGCGGGCGGGGTGCAGGGCCACCGCCGAGGGTCGGAAGGCGACGAAGGCATCCCCGTCGAGCCGGTCGGCGACGGTGAGGGTCAGCCCGTCGGCGACCCGGACCAGGTGTCCGTCGGCGTGCCCCCGGTGCAGGTTCAGCCCGACGAGCCGGGCCACGTAGTCGGTGCGTGGCCGCGCCGTGACGGTCGCGGCGTCCCCCTCCTGCACCACCCGCCCCTCCTCGACGACCACGAGCCGGTCGGCCAGCACCAGCGCGTCCAGTGGATCGTGGGTGACCAGCAGGGTGGCCCCCGGGTACGCGGCGAGGTGCCGGTGCAGCTCCGCCCGGGTGTCCAGCCGGGTGCGCGCGTCGAGCGCGGCGAGCGGCTCGTCCAGCAGCAACAACGCCGGCTCGACGGCGAGCGCGCGGGCCAGTGCGACCCGTTGCGCCTGCCCGCCCGAGAGCTGACGCGGTCGGCGGTCGGCGTGCTCGGCCATCCCGACCCGCGCCAGCCAGTCGTGGGCGCTGCGGCGGGCGGCACGCCGGTCGGCGCCGTGTCGCCGGGGCCCGAAGGCCACGTTCTCCAGCGCGCTCAGGTGCGGGAAGAGCAGGTAGTCCTGGAAGACCACGCCGACTCCCCGGCGTTCCGTGGGCGTCCAGGCCCGCCGGCTCGGCCGGTCCAGGTCGACGCCGCCGAGGGCGAGGTGCCCGTCGGTCAGCGGCAGCAGGCCGGCGAGCGCGCGCAGGGCGGTGGTCTTGCCCGCCCCGTTGGGGCCGAGCAGCGCGACCACCTCGCCGGCGGCGACGCACAGCGGCACGTCGAGGCGGAACCCGCCGCGATCCACCAGGAGGTGCGCGTCGAGCAGGGGCGCGCTCACGGGCTGGTGATCCAGCGGTCGCGCAGCCCGGCGAGGATGGCCACCGAGACGGTGAGCAGCACGAGGCTGAGCACCACGGCGGCCTGCACGTCGGTCTCCAGCGCCAGGTAGACGGCCAGCGGCATGGTCTGCGTACGCCCCGGATAGTTGCCGGCGAAGGTGATGGTGGCGCCGAACTCGCCGAGCGCCCGGGCCCAGCACAGCACCGCGCCGGCCGCCAGGCCGGGGGCCACCAGGGGCAGGGTGACGTGGGTGAACGTCGTCCAGCGACCGGCACCGAGGGTGGCTGCCGCCTCCTCGTACCGGCCGTCGGTGCCGCGCAACGCGCCCTCCACGGCGATCACGAGGAACGGCATCGCCACGAACGCCTCGGCCAGCACCACGCCGGCGGTGGTGAACGGCAGGGTGATCCCGAAGGTCGCGTCGAGCCAGCCGCCGAGCAGGCCCCGCCGGCCGAAGACCAGCAGCAGCGCCACCCCGCCGACGACGGGCGGCAGCACCAGCGGCACGGTGACCAGGGCGCGTACCAGGCGTCGGCCGGGGAACTCCACCCGGGCCAGCAACCAGGCCAGCGGCACCCCGAGCAGCAGGCAGAGCAGCGTGGCCAGGGTGGCGGTCAGCAGCGACAGCCGCAGCGCGGTGAGCACGCCCGGCGCGGCGAGCCGCTCCGGCAGGGTGGCCCACGGCGTACGGGCCAGCAGCCCGACCAGCGGCAGGACGAGGAAGACCAGGCCCAGCGCGGCCGGCAGCAGCAGCGCGACGGGTACCCCGGCACCCCGCCGCCGGGCCCGTACGCCGTGGGTGCGCGTCACGGGGCCCGGAACCCCGCCCCGGCGAGCACCGCGCGACCCCGCTCCGAGCGGACGTACGCGACGAAGGCCCGCGCGCCGCCGGGATTCGGCGCGTTCCGCAGCACGACGATCGGGTAGTCGTTGACGGCCCGGGCGGACTCGGCGAACTCGACGGCCGTCACCTCGGCCGCGGCGGCCAGCGCGTCCGTGCGGTAGACGAGGGCGGCGTCGACCTCGCCGAGCCGCACCTTGGAGAGCGCGCCCCGGACGTCCCGCTCCAGGGTGACCGGGGTGACGGCGACCGACGCGGCGTCGAGCGCCGTGCGCGCCGCCGCACCGCACGGCACCTGCTCCGCGCAGAGCGCGACCTTCAGGCCCGGCCGGGTCAGGTCGGCCAACCCGGCCACGCCCTGGGGATTGCCCTTCGGCACGGCGACGACGAGCTGGTTGCGGACGAAGACCACCGGATCGCCGTCGGCGTTGCCGGCCCCGGTGACCGTGGCCATGTTCCGCGTCGCCGCCGAGGCGAACACGTCGGCCGGCGCGCCCTGGTTGACCTGCGCGGCCAGCGCCGCGCTGCCGGCGAAGTTGAAGACGACGGCGGTGCCCCCGGACGCCTCGAAGTCCCGGCCGAGCCGGGTGAACGCCTCCGTCAGCGAGGCCGCGGCGAACACGGTCACCGTGCCGGCGGCGCCCGCCGACCCGCCGCCGGAGGCGCTCCCGCCGCCGCAGCCGACCACGAAGGCGAGGGCCGCCACCACCGCCACCGCCGCCGTCACCCGACGCGGCCGCTGCGCGCTCACGACCCCGGCCTCCCCCGGGAGCCTCCCGCAGGCGAGACCCGTTCCACCACCACCGTGGTCGACTTGATCACCGCGACGGCCAGCGACCCGACCCGCAGGTCCAGCTCGTCGACCGCCTCCCGGCTCATCAGCGACACGATCCGGAACGGCCCCGCCTGGATGTCGACCTGCGCCATCAGGGTGTCCTTGACGACGTTGACCACGATGCCGCGCAGCCGGTTGCGGGCCGAGGAGGCGTCCGACCGGTCGTCCGGGTCGGCGGCCTGGCCGCGCGCGAACGCGGCCAGGTCCACCCCGTCGATCGCCCGGTGGCCCTGCGCGTCGCGGCCGGCGGCGAGCCGCCCGGCGTCGACCCACCGGCGTACGGTGTCGGCGCTGACCCCGAGCAGCTCGGCGGCCTCCCCGATGCGGAACGTCGTCACCGGCCCACCCTATCCAGCGGCAGATGCGAGGCGTGACAGCGGGTGTTCCTCGTGGCTGCCGCCGCCATCAGCCCAAGAGCCTGGCGTACGCGGCGTTCCCGAACCGGCCGACACGATCGCCCGGCCGCATGCTGTCGCGACGTGACGCAATGGACCACAATGGAGGGCTCGCACCTGCGGCGGCGACGGGGAGGGCCGAGTTGGATCGGAACGACGAGACCAGCAGCACCCCACCGGCGCCGGCGTCGGTGGCCTCCGCCCGCGCGGCCCGGTCCCGGCAGGTGCGCCTGGCGGCCCTGCTGCTCCTGCTGGTGGTGGTCGTGACGGCCACGGTGCGGGTGGTCGTGGCCACCGGCCCGCCCACCTGGGACGAGCTGCGCGAGCGGGCCGGGCTGACCAACCGGGACCGGCTGATCATCGGAGTCAAGGACGACCAGCCGGGCGTGGCGCAGAAGCTGGAGAACGGCGCGTTCGAGGGCTTCGACATCGACATCGCGTACATGATCGCCGAGGACCTGGGCTTCGACGCCCCTGAGGTGACGCTGCTGTCGATCGAGAGCGAGGACCGGGCCCGTCGGCAGGCGCGCGACGCCGACGGCAGCTTCGTCACCGTCGACCTGGTGGTCGCCTCCTACAGCATCACCGAGCAGCGCCGTGACCAGGGCGTGACCTTCTCCTTCCCCTACCTGGAGACCGAGCAGTCGGTGCTGACGCTCGCGTCCGATCCCCGGCAGGTCGCCAGCCTGCGTGACCTCGAACGGGCGAAGGTCTGCACGCTGGGCACCTCCACCTCGGAGCAGCGCCTGCGCGAGGCGGGTGCGAACCCGATCGGCCGCAACCGGATCAGCGAGTGCGTACAGGCGCTCTACGACGGCGAGGTCGACGCGGTGACCACCGACGCCGCCATCCTGGCCGGGTTCGTGGGCCCGCGTCCGCCGGGCGAGCTGCCGCCGGCGACGAAGCTGCTGCGGCCCAAGGAGCTGCGGCACTGGGACATCGGCGCGGAGTCGGCGGAGAAGTGGGGCGTGAACACCGGCCCCGTCCCGGAGATGCGGGACCTGGTCAACCTCTCCCTCCAGCAGTCGGCGAAGGGCCCCGACGGCGACCGGTGGAAGGCGGCGTTCGACCGGTACCTGGCCTCGGAGCAGCAGTACAGCAACCCGCAGCAGGTGGCGGTCGGCCGGCAGCCGGAGCCCGAGGAGACGGTGGAGGTGCGGCAGTGGCCGTGGGAGAGATGGGCCCTGCCGTCTCCGGGCCGGCCGCGATCGGGCACGCCGACCGCCGCCCGGGCACCAGGCAGGCGCAACAGGCGCAGCAGTGGCTGCTGACGCTGCTGCCCGCGTTCCCGGTGCTGCTGCTGGTGCTGCGGCTCTGGCGGCTCAGCCGGCAGGACATGCCGACGATGCTGCTGCTGGTGCAGTACGTCAGCCCGCTCGGGTTGCTCAGCGCCCTGCTGATCGCGCTGGTGTGGGCGTTCCCGCTGGTCGTGCTGGTGCTGGCCGTCCTCGGCCGGCTGCTCCAGGTCAGCGCGCCTGACCGGTTCGACCCGGAACGCTCCCTGCTCGCCTACGGCACCGTGCGTACCCCCGGTTGGGTGCTGGTGGCGGCGATCGTGCTGGCGGCGCTCACCTGGCAGCTGCGGTTCCTGCCGCTGCTGCTGATGCTCGCCGGCTGGCTGCTGGCACTGCGGACGCGGCTGCGCCACCCGGACCGCCCCCGCCGGATCCTCGTCACCACCGTGGTGCTGCCGGTCGTGGCCGCGGCCGCGAGCTACGCCTGGCTGGCGCCCGCCGTGCCGGGGGCGGTCGGCGAGGGCGAGCTGGCCACGGCCCTGCTGCTGGTCGTGCCGCCGCTGGGGGCGGTGGTGCTCACCGGCCCGGTGCCGCGCCCGGTCGCCCCGGCGCTGACCCGCGCCCTCGCCTACGCGGTGGCCGCGGTGGTGCCGCTGGTGATGGGGGTGGTCTTCCTGCGGGTGCCGCTGCTGCCCGCCGTCGCCGTCGAGGTCGGCCCGGAGGCCGGGCCGGTCCGGGAGGTGGTACGCGGCGAGGCGGTCACCGTGACCGACCGGATGACGATCGTGCTCGACGGGCGGGGCGAGGTGCGCTTCCTGCCCAACGACCACGTACGCGGGCAACTGCTCTGCCCCGACCCGGGGCGGATCCCGGTCAGCCGGGTGGACGTCTACGGCTGGCACGTGGAGGAGACGGCGCTGGACTGGATGATCCCCCGGCAGGCGGTGGGGCGGCCGGACCCGCGCTGCCTGGGCCGGGTGCCGACGGTGGACCCGGCCGACGCGTCCGCGCCGTCGTCGCCCGGGCCCGCGGCGTCGTCCGGGCCGCCGCCGCGCGCCCGCTGACGGTCGGCCGGCCGGCGAGCGGGACGGGCCGTCGACGCCCCTCCCGCCCGCCGGCCGCATCCGACGGGGTCAGCAGTCGCGCAGCTCGGGGGACTGGTTGAGCAGCTGCCCCCGGGCGGAGATGAACCGCCGGTACGCGTCGGAGTCGACGGCCGCCGGGCGGAAGGCGGCGACCCGGTGGCAGTTCTGGAACGCGAGCTTGACCTGGAAGTGCCGCTCCAGGCCGGCCCGGATGGCGTCGCTGGCGAGCGCCCGCAGCAGTTGGCCGCGTTCGGCGTCGGTGGGCGGCGGGACCACGTTGTCGGCATGGTCCGCGTTGGTGGCGGCCAGTTCGGCGACCACCCGGCTGACCGTCTGCCAGGCGTACGGCAGCGAGTCGCGGACGCAGGCGACGAACTCGGCGTCGTCGACGGGACCGCGCTCGGCGGCGTCGAGCAGGGCGGACGGGACGGTGAGAGACATGTTCATCCTCCAGTTTCACTGGTAACGACTACGGTTTTCATTACCGTGGCGAACTGAGCACACCACGACGACGGTGCCGCGTCAATGACCCTCCGGCGTGCCGCGCCGACCCACCGTGACGGCGGCGGCGGTGGCGGTGCGGGCGCACCAGCACCCGGACCGGCGCGCCAACAGGCGGGCGACGGAGCCCGATCGGCGACCGGGGTGCACGGCGACGGGAGAGGCGGCGCCGGGGGTTAGCGGCAACCGGGGTGGGCGGTGACGGGGTGGGTGGCGACCGGGGCGGGCGGCGCCGGGGAGGCGGTCAGCCCCGCCGCGTGGTGCGGCCCTTCAGGTGGCGGCCCAACTCCCGGGCGATCTCCCGCTCGGCGTCCCGCTCGGCCAGCGCCTGCCGCTTGTCGTACGACTTGCGGCCCTTGGCCAGCGCCAGCTCGACCTTCGCCCAGCCGCCCGAGAAGTACATCGACAGGGGCACCAGGGTCAGCCCGCCCTCGCGGGTCCGCTCCAGGATCCGGGCGATCTCCACCCGGCGCAGCAGCAGCTTGCGGGTGCGCCGGGGCGCGTGGTTGGTCCAGCTGCCGAAGCCGTACTCGGCGATGTGCAGCCCGTACAGCATCAACTCGCCGTCGCGCTCCTGGGCGAACGCGTCGACCAGCGACGCCCGGCCCTCGCGCAGCGACTTGACCTCGGTGCCGGCCAGCACGATGCCCGCCTCGTAGGTCTTGAGGATCGTGTAGTCGTGCCGCGCCTTCTTGTTCGAGGCGATCAGCTTGCGCTCGGTCTGCCGGGCCGCGTCCACCTGGTCGAGACTATCGGCCCACGCCCCATGTCCACGCCCCACGCCCCACGCCCACGCACTCCACGGCCAGCGGTGCCCGCCGGAGCCGTGGGCGTCCTGCCTGACCGTGCGCGCCGCCGGCCGGGCCGTCCCCGCGTGGTGCCGCCGGAGTCGGCGGGGCCCGTCGAATCCGATGGCGCCGCCGGCGCCCGGCGGGAGAGACTCCGCGGATGGATCATCGGACGATGGTGCGGCTGAGCAAGCGGATGTCCCTGGCGTTGCGGCACGAGCCCGCCCGCTTCGGCCTCGCGCCCGACCGGGCGGGCTGGGTGTCGGTCGACGACCTGCTCGTCGCGCTGCGGATCGACCGCGTCGAGCTGGACGCCGTGGTGGCCGGCGACGACAAGCAGCGCTTCGCCGTGCGACGCGGGACCGACGGCGTCGAGCGGATCCGGGCCAACCAGGGGCATTCGATCCCGGTCGACCTGGGGCTGACGCCCAGCGCACCGCCGGCGCGGCTCTACCACGGCACCAGCCGCGTCGTGCTCCACTCGATCCGGGCCACCGGCCTGCACCGGGGCGGCCGGCACCACGTCCACCTGTCGCCCGACGTGGCGACCGCCCGGCGGGTGGGTGCCCGCCGGGCGGGCGAGCTGGTGGTGCTGACCGTGGACGCGGCGGCGATGGCCCGCGACGGCCACGCCTTCTACCGCAGCGCCAACGGCGTCTGGCTCACCGACGCGGTGCCCGCCCGGTACCTGGCGGGCTGAGCGGCCCTACCTGGCGGGCTGAGCTGATCGGACCCGCTACCTGCCGGTTGAGCGGCCCGGCTCAGTCCGCGTACCGGGTGAGGAAGTCGGCGAGCACCCGGGTGTGGGTGGAGAAGGCCAGCTCCGTCGGCTCGGTGAGCACCAACCACTCGGTGGCCTCCTCGGTGGGTGCCGACGGGGGCAGCGCGTCGGCCCGCCGCTCGGGCAGCTCGCCGAAGACCATGATCGTGCCGCCGGCCGGGGCGCCGTGCACCGCGAGGAGGCGGGCGTCGGCGGCGTCGGCGTACAGGCCCGTCTCCTCGCGCAGCTCCCGCACCAGCGCCTCCTGCCACTCCTCGCCGTACTCGACGAAGCCGCCCGGCAGCGCGAGCTGGCCGCGCGCCGGCTCGATGTCGCGGCGCACGACGACCACGCCGAGGCCCCGGGCCGTGCGGACCGGCAGCACCGCCACCGCGACGGGCACCGGATTGCGCCAGACCGTCTCGCCGCAGACCGCGCAGACCCTCGGCCACCCGGTAGCCGTCGGGTAGCCGGCGCCGCAGAAGGAGCAGTGGGAGTACGCCACGGCGGTCATGCCGCAGCACGTTACCCCGCGCACCCGCCGCCGGGGCCCGCCGCCCGTGTCGAGCGGTGGCACGCCCCGGTGCTCACGGGCCGCCCGCACGCAGGACGCCGCGGGCCGCCATGAGGGCGAACCCGAGCAGGTTGGCTCCCTGCCAGCGCGCCGGATCCTCCGCGCGCGGGTCGTCGGCGGCCAGGCCGATGCCCCAGACGCGGTCTACCGGGCTCGCCTCCACGAGCACCCGCTCACCGGTGCCGAGCAGGAACGCCCGCAGGTCGTCGTGCTGACCGAACTTGGCGACGCTGCCCGCCACCACGATGTCGAGGCGCCGGGCCTCCCAGGTCGCCTGGTCGAAGCCGCGGACCTGGCGGCCGAGCGACTTCGCGCGGTGGGGGTGCCCGGCCGCCAGGATCCGTTCGGCGACCGCGGCGTCGCCGAACAGCATCGCCTTGTGCCACATCATCCAGTGCTCGGCGGTGGCGTACGTCCGCTCGCCGTCGCTGGACGGGGCCGGCCACCACTGGCTCAGGCAACCGGGCCCGACGCTGCCGTCGCGCTGCGGTCGGTGCCCCCAGAAGCGCAGGTAGCGGATCCTCTCACCGGCGCGGACGGCGGCGACGAGCTCGGCGACGGATCGTGGCGACATGGCGGCGAGTGTGCCCGAGGGGTCCGACGAACGCGCGCGAATTCCGGACCGGCACCCCGGCACGCGGTGGTCTGAGGGGCGGGCCTCGTCGGCCCGGCGCGCGTTCGGCACCGCGCCGAGCCTCGTCGGCCCGGCTCGACTCGGTCAGGGCGTCGGAGCGCCGGTGTAGAACGCGGTGGTGCGCGCCACGGCCGCCCGGGCGTCCCCGGCGTCGGTGCCGTCGGCGACGCTCGCCTCGCCCCACCGCTCGCTGCTCGCCGTGACGAACAGCCGGCCCTGCTCGGAGACCGCCCAGGCCTCGCTCTCCTCCGGCGTGACCCCGCTGCCGTCGGCGGCGAGGTGCGAGGCCAGCCCGAGTAGCGCCAGGTCCCAGCCGACGCCGAGCGCGCCCGGACCGTACTGGTCCCAGCGCTCCTGGTCCACGTGCGCGACGTGTTCCAGCTCGAACCGGGTCCGGCCGTCCTCGACGGGCGTCAGCCGCACCTCGATCCAGCTCACCTCGTCGCCGTACTCCCAGGTGGCGGCGAAGCTCCTCGGCGGGTCGCAGCGCTCGACCGTGCCGCCGGCGTTGCCTTCCAGTTGGTAGCGGCCGTGCAGCCGCAGGTCGCCCGAGATCGGCGTGAACCAGCGGGGGATGCGCTCGGCGTCGGTGCAGGCGTCCCAGACGTCCTCCAGCGGCGCGTCGTACGTCTGGCTGATGGTCATCACCCGGGCCTCGCCGGCCTCCAGCACGCGCCGGCCGAGCTGGCGGCGTACGGCGCTGATCTGTTCGGTCGCGTCGATCATCGGTCTCTCCCGTGTTCGGTCGTGTCGTCGGTCGGGGGCGACTGCTCGCGCAGCCGCCGTTCGCGCTTGCCTCGGGCCAGCTCGGTGGCGAGGGCGTGCAGGGGCGGCGTCCAGAACCGCCGGAAGTTCTCGAGCCAGCGGTCGACCTCCCGCAGCGGGCGGGCGTCGACGGCGTAGAGGCGTCGGGTCCCCTCCGCCCGGACGGTGGCGAAGCCGTTGTCCCGCAGCACCCTCAGATGCTGGGAGACGGCCGGCTGGGTGATCCCGAACTCGCGCCGGATCACGTCGCACAGCCCGCCGGCGGTCATCTCGCCGTCGGTGAGCAGTTCGAGGATGCGGCGCCGCACCGGGTCACCGAGGACGTCGAAGGCGTGCACGGAACCTTTGTATCAGGCAAATCTTATTTAAGCGAGCGGTGATGCGGCGTGTCCGCTCCAGTCTCCCGCGCGAGGCCGGGGCGACATCCCGGCGCTCGCCGTCCGCGAACCCGACCCGGGGTCGTGTCGTACGCGTGGTCCATGATCCTTGTCGTCAAGCGGCGCCGGCGACCCTTCCGGCGTCCGGATCGTCATGGGCGGCGCCGGCAGCGGCGGACGGGAGGTCGGACGGTGGCTGACGCGGAACGGACCGCGTGGCGACGGCGCAGCACGGTGCGGGTGGTGCCGCCCGCGCGGCGCCGCAAGCTGGCCAAGGTGCCCTTCGTCGAGCTGGCCGACGGGCGGTTGCAGGGGGTGGTCTCCAGCGGGTCGGACGTCGACCGGGTCTACGTGTCGTCGATCGCCTCCGGCACCCACGCCTACCACTGCAGCACCAACAACAACCGTCCCTGCGGCGGGCTGCGCGGCACGCCGTGCAAGCACCTGCACGCCCTGGCCGACGAGGCACTGCTGCAGTACGGCGCCGAGCGGGTCGCCCGCTACCTGCGGGTCGACGTCGGCGCGGGGGCGGACACCGGCCGGGAGTTGCTCGCCGCTCTGGACGGGCGGCACGAGCCGACCCCCGCCGCCGTCGTGTTCAGCCGCTTCCTGCGCCACCTGTCCTACCTGGAACTGCCCGGCAGCACGCTCCCTCTGCCCGAGCTGCACTGGTTCCCGGCCACCGGGGCGGGCCGCTGATGCTCGGCACGCAGCTCACCGTCCTGCGCGACGACGCGCCGGCCGGCCTGACCGACGCCCTCGACCTGGTCGCCGGCCTCGACGACGCCCTGGTCCGCGGCTTCGCCCGGGTCGGTGCGGACGACGCCGCCGCGCTGGCCGCCCTGGCCGGGGCGCTGGCCGCCACCCCGCTCGGCGACCGGCTCGCCGAGGCGGCGGCCAAGGTCGCCGCCGGTCCGGTGGCCGAGGAACACCTCCTCACCCTGGCCGGCGCCCGGTGCGCGCTGCTCGGCGCCGCCCACGACGCGCTGCTCGGGCAGCTCGACACCGCGCTGGGCCGGGCCCGCGCCCCCTGGACCCCCGGCCCGGTCGGGTCTGCGGGCGACGGCTGCCCGGCCCGCGCCGGCGCGCGCGCCTGGCTGCACGAGATGGCGGTGACCGGGTGGGCCGGCCTCGACCACGAGCTCGTGGCCGCGGCGGGGGCACCGGTCGAGGCCGCCCTCGCCGAGCCCGGCCTCCGCAGGCTGGCGGTGCTGCTCGACGGGCTCGCCGCCGAGTTGCGGGCCTGCGTGCCGGTCGCCACGATGGCGCAGCCACCGGTCCGGCGCTGGGCCGACCTCTGGGCCCGGGGGGTGCTGCTCGCCCAGGACGCGGCCGCCGCAGCCGTTCCGACCGCCGTCGAGGAGGTCAGCGGGCGGCTGCTCGTGCTCGGCGTCGACGTGCACGAGCACGACACCGCCGTGCAGGCCCAGTTGCACGCGATCCTCGAACCGGCCGACGGCGGACCGCCCCGGCTGGTCCGCTGCGCGGTCGGCGCGGTCAAGGTCGAGACGATCGTCGGGCCCGCGCTGTGGCGGCTGCTGGACGCCCATCCCGTGCTGCTGGCCGCGCTGGGCGAGCGGCGCAGCGTGACCGTCACCGGTCTGCCGCTGCACGGCGCGGACCTGATCTGGCACGACGAGCGGGTGCGAGCCGGCGAGCCGGCCGACCCGTTCGCCACCGCCCGCGTCCTGTTGCCGACGGCGGTCGCGGCGGCGTCGGCGCCGCTGGAGCGGCACCCCGTCGGGATCGCCGAGCCCGTGCTCATGGAGGGCTACACCGTGCACGACGACGACGGCACGACGACCTTCGAGCTCGACGGCCAGCCGGTCGCGGTCGCGGTCGACCGGCTGCCGTCCTGCGGCCCGCTCACCCCCGAGCTGGTGGCCGCCTCCTCCGCCTGCCTCGGCCTTCTCCGCTGGGACGACGGCCGCTGGCTGCTGCAACCGCTGGCCGTACGGGCCACCGTCAAACGCCGGCCGGTCGACGTGCACACCGGCGACTGGGCGGGCGGCGTCACCGACCCGAAGATCGCCAAGGCCGAGGTCAGGGCGGGCGACGCCGTGGCGGTGCTGCGCGAGCGCGCCGGACGGTTGCTGCGCCGATGACCGACTCCCCGGACCCCGTGGACCTCGCCGACGCCAACCGGCGTCAGGTGCTCTACTGGCGGCTGCTGGCCCGGCTCTTCGACCCCGAGGAGCAGCCCACCCTGGAGTCGGCCAGCATGGCGGTCGTCGACGACCTCGGCCTGCCGGCCGCCCTGCTGGATCCGGCGGTCTCGGTGGACACCGTCGTCCAGCGCTTCCCGGCCATCGCCGACGAGCTGCGCGGCCTGCTGAGCCCGACGCCGGAGGACCCGCCGGCCGCCGAGGCGCACCTCCCGCCGGCACCCGGCGTGGCCGCCGAGCCCGCCGACGTCGCCGTCGTGCCCGCTGCCGGCCTGACGCCCGCGCCGACTCCCGGCGGCGGGTCGCCGGGCGCAGCCGAGGTGCGCCGTGCCGCCCTGGTGTCGAAGCTGCTGCTCAACGTCTTCGCCACCGGCCACGGGACGGTCGACGCCGCCCAGTTGGCCCGGTGGCAGTCCGACGCCGGCTGGTTCGAGCAGGCGCTCGGGACGGAACCCGGCGGGCTGCGCCGGCAGGGCGGCGGTGACGGCCTGGGCGGGGTGCTGGCCGGCATCGAGGGCGACCTCGTCCGCCGGATGCACCTGCGGGAGGTGCTGGCCGATCCGGTGCTGGCCAGCCGGCTGACGCCGAGCATGTCGCTGATCGAGCAACTGCTGCGGGACAAGGCGAACCTCTCCGGGGTGGCCCTGGCCAACGCCAAGGCGCTCATCCGGCGGTTCGTCGACGAGGTCGCCGAGGTGCTGCGCACCCAGGTCGCGCAGACCAGCGTCGGCGTCGTCGACCGGTCCGTGCCGCCGAAGCGGGTCTACCGCAACCTCGACCTGGACCGCACCATCTGGCAGAACCTGACGAACTGGAGCCCGGAGGACGAGCGCCTCTACGTCGACCGGCTCTACTACCGGCAGACCGCCCGCCGGGTCACGCCGGCCCGGCTGATCGTGGTGGTGGACCAGTCGGGTTCCATGGTCGACTCGATGGTCAACTGCACCATCCTCGCGTCGATCTTCGCCGGCCTGCCCAAGGTGGACGTGCACCTGATCGCGTACGACACCCGCGCCCTGGACCTCACGCCGTGGGTGCACGACCCGTTCGAGGTGCTGCTGCGTACGAAGCTGGGCGGTGGCAACGACGGGCCGGTCGCGATGGCGCTGGCCCGCCCGAAGATCGTCGAGCCGCGGAACACGGTCATGGTGTGGATCTCGGACTTCTACGAGTTCGACCGCTCCCAGCCGCTGTTCGACGGCATCGAGGCGGTGCACCGCTCCGGGGTGCGGTTCATCCCGGTCGGCTCGGTCGACAGCTCGGGCCAGCAGAGCGTCAACCCCTGGTTCCGGCAACGCTTCAAGGACCTGGGCACGCCGGTGATCTCCGGCCACATCCGCAAACTCGTCTTCGAACTCAAGAGCTTCCTCACCTAGGAGAACAACCCTTCATGTCCGAGATGCTGCGTGCCCCCGCCGAGGTCAAGTACGCCGAGGAACTCGACTTCCTGGAGTCGGTCGACACCGACCCGAAGCCCTTCTCGTGGCGGCTGAGCCCGCGGATGGTCCGACTGTTCGTCCTCGGCTCGGAACGGGCCGACGGGCTCGACCGGGAGATCCCGCAGAAGTGGTTCGGCGACCGCACGTTCGTCGAACGCAGCATCGTGACCCTGGCGTCGGACCGGGGTCTGCTGCTGATCGGCGACCCGGGCACCGGCAAGAGCTGGCTGGCCGAGCTGCTGGCCGCCGCCGTCTGCCGCAACTCGACCCTCGTGGTCCAGGGCACCGCCGGCACCACCGAGGACCACATCAAGTACTCGTGGAACGTCTCCATGGTCATCGCCCGGGGCCAGTCCCGGGAGTCGATGATCCCCTCGCCGATCATGACGGCGATGGAGCAGGGCACCGTCGGCCGGTTCGAGGAGCTGACCCGCTCCACGAGCGACGTGCAGGACGCGCTGATCTCGATCCTGTCGGAGAAGTACGTCTCCATCCCGGAGCTGGACCACGACAACATCGTCTTCGCCAAGCCCGGCTTCTCGATCATCGCCACCGCGAACAGCCGGGACCGGGGCGTGAACGACCTCTCCTCGGCGCTCAAGCGGCGGTTCAACTTCGTCCGGATCCCCGTGGTGACCAACAAGCGCAGCGAGGCCGAGATCGTCCGCTTCCGCACCGAGGAACTGCTGCGCCGTCATCAGATCACGCTGGACGTACCCCCCACCCTGCTGGACATCCTCCTCCAGAGCTTCGCCGACCTGCGCGCCGCCGCCTCCTCGGCCACCAGCGACGACGAGAAGCTGGAGTCGGCGCTGTCCACCGCCGAGCAGATCGGCGTGCTGGAGGACGCCATCCTGCACAGCCAGTTCTTCGGCGACCGCACCCTGCGCGCCGCGACGCTGGCCGGGTCGCTGGTGGGTTCGCTGGCCCGACGCAGCCCGGAGGACCTGGCGATCCTCAACAAGTACCTGCACGGGGTGGTCGAGCCGCGCGCCAAGCAGGACGGCGGTTGGGAGAGCTTCCTCGACGGTGGCCGCCAGGCGATCGCCGCCCTGTCGTGACCGCCCCCACCACCCCCGGGCCGTTCGGCGCGCTGCGCGAGCAGCTCACCGCCGCCGCCGGCGCCTTCGCCGGCGGTCCGGACGCCGTCGCGGAGATCCTCGCCGGCATGGTCGACGACGTCGACCGGGCCCTCGGCGAGGAACTGGAGATCTTCCCGGTCTGCCACCACTCCCCGTCGTCCGCGCTGGCCATGGTCCGCAGGCTGCGCGCGAAGCAGCCGAAGGTGATCTACCTGGAGCTCTGCGAGGACCTCCAGCCGCTGCTGGGCGAGCTGCGCAACTGCCGGCTCCCGGTCGCCGTGCAGGCGTTCGCCTCGGAACTGGAGGGCTTCCCGGCCGACTGGGGGCCGCTCAGCGTGGTCGCGCCGATCACCGAGGCCAGCGCCGAGTACCAGGCCGTCGCGTACGCGTCGGAGACGCCGGGCGTCGAGCTGGTGCTGGTGGACCGCTCCACCGACCACGTCTTCCAGTGGCTGCCCCGCCCGCCCGGTGCCGCCGAAGAGGCCCCGTCCGGCGGGGACGTCGAGGCCGCCGCGCCGGCGGGGGAGGAGGCGGCCCTGCACGGCGACGCGGTCGGCGTCGAGATCGGCGACCTGCGGCCCCGCTTCGCGGAGCTGGAGGCCCACCTGCTGCACCACGGCAAGGTCCGGCACTGGTCGGAGTGGTGGGACCAGTACGTCGAGCAGCCGCTGGCCGACGCCGACCACGACACCTACCGGCAGGTGATGGTGCTGATCGGCAGCCTGTTCCGGCGGCTGCGCCCGGCCGGGTCGGACGCCCGGGACCGCGACGAGGACCGCGAGCGTCACATGTGGACCCGGATGCGGCAGCATCTCGCCGCCTCCGGGGCCGACCCCGCCGACTGCCTCTACGTCTGCGGCGCGTTCCACGCCGCCAGTCGGGTGGAGCAGTTCGGGCTGCGGGCCGACGCCCCGTTCGACATCGGCCCGCGCACCGGCACCCGGTGGCACTACGGCCTCATCCCGTCCAGCCACTCCGCCATCGAGGCGCAGTTCGGCCTCGCCCCCGGCTCGGTGTCGATCGCCGCCGCCACCTGGACCAAGGCGGTCGCCCGCACCGGGCTGGCCCCGTTCCGGCTCGAGGGGCAGCGCGGCGGCCGGACCCGCGCCGCCGGCCGCCGCCGGGCCCCCGCGGCTCCCGCGCCCGCCGCCGCAGTCGCCGACCGGCTCTCGGGATACCTGGCGCAGCCGCCGGCGGCGCAGGGCCTGGACGAGGCGGAGCTGCGGGGCTGGTGCGTGGACATCGTCCGGCTGGCCCGGCGCAACGGCTACCTGGCCAGCACCGCCGACGCGATCGCCGTCTTCGAGACCTCGATCCTCCTCGCCGGCCTGCGCAACCGCGCCCGCCCCACGCCGTACGACTTCGCCGACGCGGCGGTCACCTGCATCGAGAAGGACGTCGTACCGGGGCGCCGGGACGTCCGCCGGCTCTGCGAGATCCTGTTCGGCGGCGACCGGATCGGTCAGGTGGGCTACGAGGCCCTGCCGCCGCTCGCCCGCGACGTGCACGACCGGCTCGCCCCGCTCGGGCTGGACCTGGAGAAACGCGCCATCCAACGGGCCCTGGTGGACCTGCGGGCCAGCCCCGAGCTGGTGCCCTGCTCGGATCTGCTGTGGCGGCTGCGGCACCTGCTGCCCCGCGACGCGGTCCGGCCCGTCATGGGCGAGCGTCGGCTGGGGCACCGCTCGATCCAGGAGAGCTGGGACCTGGCCCTCGGGCGCAACCAGCGGGCGCTGATCGAGCTGGGTTACGAGGGGGTGACCGTCGAGCAGGTGCTGGAGCAGCGCCTGCGTCGCGCCGTCCGGGGCACGGACGCGACGGCCTCGGTCGCGCTGGAGGCCGTCGAGGACGCCATCCGGCTGCTCGACAGCCCGCGTCTGGTCGACGAGCTCGGCACCCGGGCGGTGGAGCTGCTCGCCGCCGAACGCACCGTCGACGACGCCCCCGAGGTGCTGCGCCGGGTCCGGCGGCTGCTGGCCCACCACCGCGCCACCGGGCCGCTGCCGGCCTGGTGCGAGGCGTTCGTGACCACCGGCTACGCGCACTACTGCACGCTGCTGCCCACGGCGTTCCTCGACGAGGACAGCGGCGTGCGCCAGGTCGGCGCCATGCTGGGCTTCCTGTTCGGCATGGAGAGCCTGGCGATCTCCCTGGGTTGCGACCGGTCCCAGCTCGAACTGGCCGTCGCGCAGTGCCACCCGCAGGCGCCGGCCAAGGTGGCGTTGCTCTGGGCCGCCCGCCACCAACTGGGCCTGCTGCCGCTGGCCGAGTTGCGCGAGCGGTGTGCCGCGCTGCTCGCCAATCCGCTGGTGGTGCCGGCCTTCCCGCAGTATCTCAGCGGCTTCGTGCAGGCCCTGGAGCCGGTGCCGGGGCTGGCCGGGTTTGTCGTGGAGGTGATGTCGTCCGCGTTCGCCCGGCTGCCCGACCCGGTGCTGCTGCCGTGGCTGCCCACGCTGATCACCACCCTGCGCGCGCACGGTGCGGAGCTGGTGCCGCTGCTGGTGCGGGAGGCGGGGCGGACGTTCCCCGGCTCGCTGGCGGCGCTGGACGCCTGGGTGCCGCCGTGGTCGGCCCCGACCCCGCCGGCGCCGGCGGTCGCCGCCGTCGGGTCCGGGCCGCTGACCGCCCTGCTGGCGGCCAATCCGCAGAGCGTGGACGCCGTCGCCGCGTTGCTCGGCTGCGACGGCGGCTGGCGCGAGGGGAACGCCACCGCCGACGCCGTCCCCGCCGGGCTGACCGCCCTGCTGGCCGCGCATCCGGAGAGCGCCGACGCCGTGGCCGGCCTGCTGGCGGCGATCCCGCGTTGACCGGCGGCCGGCAGCGGCGAACGAGGACTGACGAGTCGCGGGTCGACGAGGTGAGCGTGAGCACGATGGTCGACGTGGAGGCGGTGTTCCGCGCCGAGTACGGCCGCGCCGTCGCCGTCCTGGTCCGCCTCCTCGGCGACATCGACCTCGCCGAGGAGGCGGTGCAGGAGGCGTTCACGGTGGCGGTGGCACGGTGGCCCGAGAGCGGACCGCCGCCCAGCCCGGCCGGCTGGATCATCACCACCGCCCGGAACCGGGCCGTCGACCGGCTGCGGCGGGAGGCCTCCCGCGCCGACCGGCACGTCCAGGCCGCCCTGCTGCACGTCCGCGACGTACCGGCCGAGGGGGGACCCGTGCGCGACGACCGGCTCCGGCTGATCTTCACCTGCTGCCATCCGGCGCTCGGGCCCGCCGCCCGGGTGGCGCTGACCCTGCGGCTGCTGGGCGGGCTGGGCACCACCGAGATCGCCCGCGCGTTCCTGGTGTCGGAGGCGACCATGGCGCAGCGGATCGTCCGCGCCAAGGCCAAGATCCGTGACGCCGGGATCCCGTACCGGGTGCCCGGCGACGCCGACCTGCCGGACCGGCTCTCCGCCGTGCTGGCCGTGCTCTACCTGATCTTCACCGAGGGGCACACCGCCAGCTCCGGCGACCGGCTCGTCCGCGACGACCTGTGCGCCGAGGCGATCCGGCTGGGCCGGCTGCTGGTGGAGCTGATGCCGGACGAGCCGGAGGCACTGGGGCTGCTGGCGCTCATGCTGCTGACCGAGGCACGCCGCCCCGCCCGCACCACGGCCGACGGCGCGCTGGTGCCGCTGCCCGAGCAGGACCGCCGCCGGTGGGACGCCGGGCTCGTCGTCGAGGGGCAGGCCCTGGTCCGTCGCTGCCTGCGCCGCGACCGGCCCGGGCCGTACCAGATCCAGGCCGCGATCGCCGCCGTGCACAGCGACGCGCCCGACGCCGCCGGCACCGACTGGGCACAGATCCTCACGCTGTACGACCAGCTCACCGCGTACGCCCCGGGGCCGGTGGTGGCGCTGAACCGGGCCGTCGCGCTCGCCGAGGTGGCCGGGGCGGCGGCGGGGCTGGCCGCGGTGGAGCGGCTCGACCTGGCCGGCTACCACGTGTTCCACGCCGTCCGGGCGGACCTGCTGCGGCGGCTGGGCCGGGCGGGGGAGGCGGCGCAGGCGTACCGGACGGCCGCCGAGCGGACGGGCAACGCTGCCGAACGCGCCTTCCTGACCGCGCGGGCGGCGTGCGCGCTGACGGGCGGATAGCGCCCGGCGGGGCCGCGTCGCGGCGGCCCGCGTCCGGTCCTGCGCGTTTCCCGGTCGGTGGGCCGGGAACGCTGCTCTTCCGGCAGCGCGGCGCCCGGCGTGCCGCCCGACGAACGGACGTGGAGCCCCATGACGTACCGTCCGGCACCTGCCACCGCCTTCGACACGACCGCGCTGACGCTCGGGGTCGAGGAGGAGTACCTCCTGCTCGATTCGCGCACGGGGGAGAGCCTGCCGGTCGCCGACCGGGTGCTCACCGCGCTGTCCGGCAGCGCGCGGGAGCAGAGCCGGCAGGAGTTCCGGCACAGCATGGTGGAGATGGTCACGCCCGTCACCGCCGACCTCGCCGAGCTGCGTGCCCGCCTGGTGGCGCTGCGCCGCTCCGCTGGCGACGCGGCCGAGGCCGCCGGCGCCCGGCTCGTCGCGGTCGGTGCCACGCCCGTGCACGAGCCGCACCGGACGGTGCCGGACAAGCCGCGCTACCACGCGATGTCCCGGCGGTTCGGGCCGGTCGCGCACGACCCGGCCGTCTGCGGCTGTCACGTGCACGTCGGGATGGCCGATCGCGAACTGGCCGTCCAGGTCTGCAACCACCTGCGCCCGTGGCTGCCGGTGGTGCAGGCGATCACCGCCAACTCGCCGCTGCACGACGGCCGCGACACGGGGCACGCCAGTTGGCGCTCCATGCAGTTGGAACGCTGGCCCAGCATCGGGCCGACCCCGCACTTCGAGTCGGTCGCCGACTACGACGCGACGGTGGCGGAGCTGATCGACGCCGGGATCATGCTCGACGCGGCGATGGTCTACTGGTACGCGCGCCCGTCGGCCGCGTACCCCACGGTGGAGGTGCGGGTGGGCGACGTCTGCCCGGCCGTGGACGACACCGTGCTGGTCGCCGGGCTGGTCCGGGCACTGGTCGCGACGATGGCCGACGACGTCCGCGCCGGGGTCCCCGCCCGACGGATCCGGGACTGCCTGGTCTCGGCCGCGCACTGGCGGGCCGCCCACGACGGGTTGGAGGGCGACCTCATCGACCTGCGCGTCGGCGTCGCCCGTCCCGCCTGGGAGCTGGTCGGGGAACTCGTCGACACGGTCACGCCGGCCCTGGCCCGCCACGGTGACCTCGACTACGTACGCGGGCAGCTCGTCCGACTGCGCCGCGACGGCAACGGCGCCACCCGGCAACGCCGCGTCATGGCCCGCACGGGCGACGACGTGCGCGCCGTCCTGGACCACCTGGCCGCCGAGACCCGCGCCGGCTGAACCGTCCCGGCAACCGGGGGCGGGGCAGGTTCGGGGCGCGGGGCAGGTCCGGCCGTCCCGGCACCGGGGGTCTCGCTCGGCACCGGGGCAGGTTCGGTCAACGGACGTCGTGGGACTGGAGCCAGAGTTCCAGCAGGCCGAGCTGCCACAGCTTGTTGCTGCCGGCGGCGGCCTGCGCCCGGTCCGGCTCGGCCAGCAGTTCGTCGACGTACTCGCGGCGGAACAGGCCGCGCTCGCGGGCGGCGGGCGCGGCGAGGGCGTCGGCGACGAGGTGCCGTACCGGACCGTCGACGTTGCGCAGCGCCGGCACCGGGAAGTAGCCCTTCGGCCGGTCGATCACCTCCGCCGGCAGCACCTGGCGGGCGACCTCCTTGAGCACGCCCTTGCCGCCGTCGGCCACCTTGTGCTCGGGCGGGCAGGCCGCCGCCAGGGCGACCAGGTCCTGGTCCAGGAACGGGGTGCGCACCTCCAGCCCCCACGCCATGCTCATGCTGTCCACCCGCTTGACCGGGTCGTCGGGGAGCATCAGGTGGGTGTCCAGGCGCAGCACCGCGTCCAGCGCCGTCTGCGCGCCGGGCGCGGCCAGGTCGGCGGCGAGCAGCTCGCGGCTGGCGTCGCGGTCGCAGGCGTACGCGGGGTCGACCACCCGGTTCAGCTCGGCGTGGTCGCGGTCGAAGAACGCCTCGGCGAAGGCCGCCGTCGCGCCGTCGCGGGGCACCCGTGTGAGGGGCTGGTGGTAGCCGTAGCCGGCGAAGACCTCGTCGGCGCCCTGCCCGGACTGGGCCACCTTCACGTGCCGGGCGACCTGCTCGGAGAGCAGGTGGAAGGCGACCACGTCGTGGCTGCCCATCGGCTCGGTCATCGCGTGGACGGTACGTCGTACGGCCGGCACGAGGTCGTCGTCGGCGAGCCGGATGCGGTGGTGGTCGGTGTCGAAGGCGCGGGCGACCAGGTCGGAGTAGTGGAACTCGTCGCCGGCCTCGCCGCCGCGGCTGTCGAAGCCGATGCTGAAGGTCTGCAGGTGCTGCTGCCCGGCCTCGGCGAGCAGGGCCACGATCATGCTGGAGTCCAGGCCACCGGAGAGCAGCACGCCGACGGGGACGTCGGCGACGAGCCGCCGCCGTACCGCCTCGCGCAGCGCGTCCCCGACGGCGGCCCGCCAGTCACCGGCGTCCATGCCGGCGTGGGCGGGGTCGCGGGCGTAGCCGGGCCGCCAGTAGACGTGCTGGCGGCTGCGCCCGTCGGCCTCGACGACGCGCACGGTGGCCGGGGGGAGCTTGCGGATCCCGCGCAGGACGGTGCGGGGCGCCGGCACGATGGAGTGCCAGGACAGGTAGTGGTGCAGCGCCACGGGGTCGATCGTGGTGTCCACGTCGCCGGCGCGCAGCAGCGCCGGCAGGGTGGAGGCGAAGCGCAGCCGGCCGGGTGCCTCGGCGAGGTAGAGCGGCTTGATGCCGAGCCGGTCGCGGGCCAGCACCAGCCGGCGTCGCCGCCGGTCCACCAGCACGACGGCGAACATGCCGACGAGGTGCTCGACGAAGGCCTCGCCCCACTGCGCGTACGCCACCAGGACGACCTCGGTGTCGCTGGTGGAGTGGAAGGTGTGCCCGGCCGCCCGCAGCTTCTCCCGCAGCTCCGGGTAGTTGTAGACGCAGCCGTTGAAGACCAGCGCGAGCCCCAGGTCGTCGCGGACCATCGGCTGGGCGCCGGCCTCGGTGAGGTCGATGACGGTGAGCCGGCGGTGCCCGAGGGTCACCCAACCGTCGGTGAGGAGGCCCTCGCCGTCGGGGCCCCGGGAGCGCATCGCCTCGGTCATCCGGGTCACCGCGCCGGCGTCCGGCGTCGACCCGTCGAACCTCGCCTCGCCGCCGATGCCGCACATCGTCAGTGGTCACCGGACTTGCGCGGCCTCGGACCCACCGTGATCACTCCTGTCGGCGTCGCAGCGGTGCCGGGCCACCGCTCGCGGGGGCCCGGTCCCGTCGGCAGGACGGGGGGCTGGGCTACCCGTCGCCGGGGGAGGCAAACCCCCGGCGGTGCCCGGTCGGCGCCGACGGCGGGCGCGCGGTGGTGGGGGGCCGGTCAGTCGCGCAGCGTACGCAGGATGCGGGCGAGCTGTTCCCGGTCGGCGGGTGCGAGGCCCCCGAACAGCTCCTCGGCGGCGGCCCGGCGGGCGGCGCGGATGGCGGCGCCGGCGCGGATGCCCTCCTCGGTCGGCGTGACCAGGGTGGCGCGCCGGTCCGCCGGGTCGGGCCGGCGCCGCACGAGCCCGCGCGCCTCGAGGTCGTCGACGACCTCGGTGGCCGAGCGCGGGGCGATGCGCAGGTGCTCGGCGAGCGTGCTGAGCCGCAGCGCGCCGTGCCGGAGCAGCACGCCGAGCGCCCGGGACTGGCCGGGCGTGACGTCCCAGGGCGCGAGTGCCTCGCCGGTGCGGCGGCGCAGCCGCCGGGTCACCGCCCGGAACGCCTCGGCGAGGCCGTCCTCCGCGCCGTCCGCCTCCGTCGTCGAGGGGGAACCGTCCCGGTCTGCCGTCACGGGGAATACCGTAACAGCAGAAGCTGTTGCTCCCTCATGTTGAGGTAACCTCAGCATCCTTACGTGAGGGAGTGACCCTTTGGAACCCGTCCCCTCCGGCCGCGACCGCGATCCCCGCAAGGTCAGCCCCGCGGAGAAGGCCCAGGCCCGCCAGGTGTCCCTGCGGCGCATCGGCACCCTGTTCGCCCGGCACCGGGCGGCGCTCGCCGCCGTCACCGCGATCATCGTGGTCTCCTCGGTGCTCGCCACGGCCTCGCCCTTCCTGCTGCGCGCCGTGATCGACCGGGCCCTGCCGGAGCGCGACCTGACGCTGCTGGTCGCGCTGGTGGCCGGCCTGGTCGCCGTCGCTACCGTGACCTCGGTGCTCGGCGTGGCGCAGACCTGGATCTCCACCCGGGTCGGGCAGCAGGTCATGCACCGGCTGCGCACCGACGTCTTCACCCACCTGCAACGGCAGTCGCTGGCGTTCTTCACCCGCACCCGGACCGGTGAGGTGCAGTCGCGCATCACCAACGACATCGGTGGCATGCAGAGCATGGTCACCTCCACCGCCACCTCGATCGCGGCCAACCTGACCACCGTGGTCGCCACCACGGCGGCCATGCTCGCGCTCTCCTGGCGGCTCTCCCTGGTCTCCCTCGTGGTGCTGCCGCCCGCCGTCTGGCTGACCCGCCGGGTCGCCCACCTGCGCCGCGAGATCACCGCGCGGCGCCAGCGCGAACTCGCCGACCTCAACGTCACCGTCGAGGAGGGGTTGTCCGTCAGCGGCGTGCACCTGGCCAAGACGCTGGGCACCGGCCCCGCCCTGGCCGCCCGCTTCGCCGCCTCGTCGGAGCGCCTGGTCGACCTGGAGTTGCGCGCCGAGCTCGCCGGCCGCTGGCGGATGGCGACGATGAGCATCGTGTTCGCCGCCATTCCGGCGGTCATCTATCTCAGTGCCGGCCTGCCCGGCGCCGCCGGCACGCTCAGCATCGGCACCCTGGTCGCCTTCACCGCGTTGCAGGGCGGGCTGTTCCGCCCCCTGATGGGCCTGCTCAACGTGGCCGTCTCGGTCACCGCCTCGCTGGCGCTGTTCGCCCGGATCTTCGAGTACCTGGACCTGCCCGTCGAGGTGGCCGACCCCGCCGAACCGGTCGACGTCGACCCCCGCCGGGTCCGGGGCGACCTGCGCCTGACCGACGTCACCTTCAGCTACCCGGGCAGCGACACCGCCGCCGTCGCGGGGATCACCCTCGACGTGCCGGCCGGCACCGGCCTGGCCCTGGTCGGCCAGACCGGCTCCGGCAAGAGCACCCTGGCCGCGCTCGTCAGCCGGCTGCACGACCCGACGAGCGGCCGGATCAGCATCGACGGCGTCGACCTGCGCGACCTGCGCCTGGCCGACCTGGCCGCGATCGTCGGCGTGGTCAGCCAGGAGACGTACCTGCTGCACACCACGGTGCGGGAGAACCTGCGCCACGCCCGCCCGGACGCCACCGACGCCGACATCGAGGCCGCCGCCCGCGCCGCCCGGATCCACGACCTGATCGCCGGGCTGCCCGACGGCTACGACACGGTCGTCGGCTCCCGGGGGCACCGCTTCTCCGGCGGCGAGAAGCAACGCCTCGCCATCGCCCGTACGCTGCTGCGCGACCCGCGGATCCTCATCCTCGACGAGGCCACGAGCGCGCTGGACACCGAGACCGAACGCGCCGTGCAGCGGGCGTTCGACGAGGTGGCCCGGGGCCGTACCACGATCACCATCGCCCACCGGCTCTCCACGGTGCGCGACGCGGACCAGATCGCCGTGCTCGACCATGGCCGGATCGTCGAGTCCGGCAGCCACGACGGCCTGCTGGAGCGCGCCGGCCGCTACGCCACCCTCGCCGCCTGACGGCAGTCGTCACCTCAGTCTCAAAACCGTCGCGAAAACCGTCTCGTTATTCCGCGACGACCGGGTCGAGGTGGCGGTAGACGGTGGCCCGCGAGACCCCGAGCGCGGCGGCGATCTCGTCGGCCGAGTGGCTGCCCCCGGCGTGCATCCGCCGGGCCGCCTCCACCTGCTCCGGGCTCATCGCCCGTGGCCGCCCGGGCCGTCGCCGGCGCCCCGCGGCGCCGCCCTCCGCCGACGCGCCCACGCCGCCGCCGGAGGCTGCCCGGTCCGAGCCGGCCCGGTCGGAGGCCGCTGGGTCGCCGAGCAGGCGGTGCACGCCGTCGAGCATGTCCGCCCGCAGCACCGCGTCCGGCACGTCGGCGAAGAAGACGATCGGGTCGCTGCACATGGCGACCGCCTGGATCGCCCGCACCCGCTCCCGGCGGCCCGCGCCCACCCCGGCGATCAGGTCGTTGGCCCGCAGCGCGATCCGCATCAGCCGGTGGTACGTGTCGCCGCGCGTGACGAGGGCGATGTCGTGGAAGAGCATGCCGAGCGGGCGGCGGTGCGCCAGCATGGTGTCCACCCAGCCCTCCAGCACCGTCGTACGGGCCCGTTCGGACGGCCCCGCCTCGGCCGTGTCCAGCAGCGCCTCCAGGTCGGCCATCAGCGGCTCGACCAGGGCGGTGAGCAGGTGCTCCTTGGTCGGGAAGTGGTAGAGGATGGCGGCCTTGGTCAGCCGCAGCCGCTCGGCGATCTGGCGCAGCGGGGTGCGCTGGTAGCCGTGCTCGGCAAACAGGTCGAGCGCGGCGCGCAGGATCCGGCTGCGCGTGTCGTCGGGCGCCTCGACGGTCATGGCGGCAAGCGTAGCCGCCGCTGACCGGTGGGAGGCCTCGGTGTTGATTCCGCTGACCGCCGGTCAGTACAGTGGGCTCGTCGGCACCACGAGTGGCTGGAGGGGTCATGTCCGTCATCTCCATCGACGACCTGGTCAAGACGTTCGGCAGCGTCCGCGCGCTCGACGGGCTCGACCTGAAGGTCGGGGCGGGGGAGGTGCACGGCTTCCTCGGCCCCAACGGCTCCGGCAAGTCCACCACCATCCGCGTCCTGCTCGGCCTGCTGCGCCGCGACGCGGGCGACGTACGGGTCTTCGACGCCGACCCGTGGCGCGACGCGGTGGCCCTGCACCGCCGTCTGGCGTACGTGCCCGGCGACGTGAACCTGTGGCCCAACCTCTCCGGCGGGGAGGCGATCGACCTCTTCGGCCAGCTGCGCGGGGGCCTCGACCGGCGCCGCCGCGACGACCTGCTGGAGCGCTTCGCCCTCGATCCGACGCGCAAGTGCCGCACCTACTCCAAGGGCAACCGGCAGAAGGTCGCCATCGTCGCCGCCTTCGCCTCCGACGTCGAGCTCTACGTGCTCGACGAGCCGACCTCCGGGCTCGACCCGCTCATGGAGGCCGTCTTCCAGGACGAGGTCCGCCAACTCAAGCGCGACGGCGCCACCGTCCTGCTCTCCAGCCACGTGCTCGCCGAGGTCGAGGCGCTCTGCGACCGGGTCAGCATCATCCGCGAGGGCCGCACCGTCGAGTCCGGCACCCTCACCGAGCTGCGCCACCTCACGCGTACGGCCGTGACGGTCGAGACCGCGCGGCCGGCGACGGGCCTGGCCGCCCTGCCCGGCGTCCACGACGTGCGCGAGGTCGACGGGCGCACCCACCTGGAGGTCGAGCCCGCCCACCTCGACGAGCTGCTCGGGCACCTCGTCGGGTTCGGCGTCCGCGCGTTGACCAGCGCCCCGCCCACCCTGGAGGAGCTGTTCCTGCGCCACTACGGCGACGAGCGCGCCGCCGTGCCCGTCGGGGCCCCCGCGCCGACGGCCGACCCGACCGACGACGAGCGGCCGGCGGGTGCCCGGTGAGCGCGTTCACCGGCACCGGGCGACTCGCCCGGCTCGTGCTGCGCCGCGACCGGGTCCGGCTGACGATGTGGGTGCTCGGCACGCCCCTGCTCGGCTACGCCCTCGCCGGCAGCGTCAAGGAGTTCTACCCGGACGAGGCGGCCCGGGTCGGCTACGCCAGCACGTCGGCGTCCAGCCTGGTCGCCCGCGCCTTCAACGGGCCGGTCGTCGGCACCGACCTCGGCGCGGTGGTGGTCGCCGAGGCGTACCTGACGCTGGCCCTGCTCGCCGCGCTGCTGAGCACCTTCGCGGTGGTCCGGCACACCCGGCAGAACGAGGAGACCGGGCGGGCGGAGCTGCTCGGCGCCTCCGTCGTCGGCCGGTACGCGCTGCTCACCGCCGCCCTGCTGGTGGTCGTCGCGGCGAACGTGGCCGCCACCGCCCTGCTCGCCGCCGCCCTCGTCGGCGCCGGCCTGCCGACGGCCGGCTCCTTCGCCGCGGCCGCCGCCTTCGGTGGCGTCGGCGTGGCGTTCACCGGGATCGCCGCCGTCAGCGCGCAACTGTCGGTCACCTCCCGGGGCGCCAACGCGCTGGCCGCCGCCGCCGTCGGGATCGCCTTCCTGCTCCGCGCGGCCGGTGACGTGCTGGGCGAGCAGACCGACGACGGCCTGCGCGTGGTCAGCGCCTGGCCGTCCTGGCTCTCGCCGCTCGGCTGGGGCAACCAGGTCCGCGCCTTCGGCGGCGAACGCTGGTGGGTGCTGGCGCTGCCCGTGGCGCTGCTGGTCGTCGGCGTGGTGTCGGCCTACTTCCTCGCCGAGCGGCGGGACATCGGCGCCGGGCTCGTCGCGCCCCGGCGCGGACCTGCCAGAGCCGTACCCGGGCTGCTCAGCCCCGCCGGGCTGGCCTGGCGGTTGCAGCGCGGCGCGCTGCTCGGCTGGGCGGTCGGCGTGGCGGTGCTCGGGTTCTCGATGGGCATCGCCGGCGACGAGTTCAACGCCATGATCGAGGAGAACCCGGCCGCCGCCGAGGCGATCAGCGCGATGGGCGGCGGCGCGAAGCTGATCGACGCGTACCTGGCGGCGATGCTGGGGCTGTTCGCGCTGGCCATCGGGGCGTACGTCGTGCAGGCGCTGCTGCGTGCGCGCGGTGACGAGACCGACGGGCTGCTGGAGACGGTGCTGGCCACGGCGGTCGGGCGCACCCGCTGGCTGGGCACCCAGGTGGTCGCGGCGACGCTCGGCGCGCTCGCCCTGGTGCTGGTGGGTGGGCTCACCACCGGGCTCGGCTACGGCCTCGTCGCCGGCGATCCGCTCGGGCAGGCAGTCGAGCTGGGCGGGGCGGCGCTGGTGCGGCTGCCGGCCCTGCTGGTGGTCGCCGGGGTGGTGACGGCGCTGTTCGGGCTGCTGCCCCGCTGGTCGGTGGCGCTGTCCTGGGCGGCGCTGATCGTGTTCCTGCTGCTCGGGCAGTTGGGCGCGGTGCTCGACCTGCCGCAGGCGGCGCTGAACCTGTCGCCGTACACCCACGTGCCGTCGGCCCCGGCGGTCGAGGCGGCGGCGCTGCCGCTGGTCGTGCTGACGGCGGTGGCGGCGGCGCTGCTGGCGGCGGGGATGGCCGGTTTCCGCCGCCGCGACGTCCCGAGCTGACCGCCGGACGAGGCGGGACGGGAGCGCGGGGCGCTGCGGGAAAGGGTGTCAGGAGGAAGGGCCGGGCGGAGGTTGGCGAGCTGGACGTAGATCTCGCGCTTGGCGGTCGCCTCGCCGCGCCGGTTCAGGACGTAACCGGTCAGCCAGATCCAGCCGGCGTACGTCGGTCGGTCGGCGACCGAGACGACGCGGAAGGTCAGGGCGCGGTCCCCGGCGAACTGCACCGAGGCCCGGCCGTCGACGGCGAGCAGGTCGCCGGGGGAGGGGCGCGCGGTCACCAGTGACCGGAGTTGCGGTGCTGCTCCTGCGGCGGCCGGCACTCCCGCGCGTGCATGGTCTGCCAGTCGCGCAGCGCCCGCCTGATCCGGTCGTTCTCCTGGGTGAGCAGCCGTACCGTCTCGTTGAGCATGGCCAGCTCGTCGGAGACCCGGGCCTGGAACTCGCGTACCTCCACGGGGTCGACGCCGTGCCGGCGCGCGGCGAACTCGCGGGTCCGCACCTCGTGCGGCGTCAACCGGCCCGGGTAACCGGCGGGATGGGGCTGAGCACCTCGATAGACCTGGGCCACGACGATCCTCTCTCCAGGGCAGGCGGGAGCGCGCAGGCTCCGCGCGGTGGGGTCTGGAAGGGCGGGTCGTCCGCGAGGGGGCCGCGAACGACCCGCCCGCTCGGCCGCCGCAGCCCGATTCGGCGGTACGACAGCAGAGCAGCCGGACGGGGCCGGGACGGGCACACACACCCGCCCCGACCAGGGGATGAGCCGAACTCGTTGCCACGCGAGGAGCGGCTCGCCGCCAACACTAACGACTTACTCGTGTATGTCAACCACTGAATGTTGTCGTTCATGGGCGGTTCGTGATCGAATTGGCGAGCCACGCAAGGAGCGCCATGCCTACAACACCCGACTACATCCGTATCGCCGACGACATCATCGCCGGTGTCAAGGCGCAGCAGCTCAAGCCTGAGGACAAGCTGCCGTCGATCGCGCAGATGGCGGCGGACTACAAGGTCGGCACGTCCACTATCCAGATGGTCTACGTGCGGCTCGAAGCGCTGCGCGTCATCCGTCGGCATCAGGGCAAGGGTGTCTTCGTTACCGATCCGAAGCTCTGGATGCGGGAGCCCTGATCGGGCGCCCCTGCGCTGCCTCATGAACCCGGCACCCGGCACCCGGCACCGGCACCGGCACCCGGCACCCGGCACCGGCACCGGCACCCGGCACCGGCACCGGCACCCGGCACGGCCGAGGCTCTCCATGGTGCGCCGGGGCGTGGCACCACTGTGCACCGCCCACCGATGTCCTCTGGCGGCGAGTGGCGGCACGATCATCTGGGGTAGGCCCGGCCGAAGTGGTGGGTTTCTTCCGGGCGGTCGACAGACGATCATCGGCGCCATAGCACGGTCGCGGACGCGGGTGGGAGTTGTCCACAGCGGGGCTGCTGTCCACAACGATCGCGGGGTCCCCGTGGCGGGTGGTGGCCGGGTCCGGCACGGTCGGCGGCGTGAACTCTGTGCTGCGGGCCCTGGTCGACCGCAACGGCGGGCTCGTCACCCGACGCGCCGCCTCGCAGGTGCTCCCGCGCTGGGTGCTGGAGGACGCGTCGCGTTCCGGACGCCTGCTCCGGCTTCTGCCCGGGGTCTACGTGGACGCCGCCCTGGTCGACGGCGGGGAGAGCGCGCCGCCGCTGGCCCGGGTCACCCCGGTCCTGGCCCGCCGGGCGGCGGTGGCCTACGCGGGCGGGCGCGGTGCGCTGAGCCACCTCAGCGCCCTGGACGTGTGGAAGCTGCGCAGTCAGCCGCCCGGCGAACCGGTACATCTCAACGTGCCGACGGGTGCGGGGCTGCGCAGCGGGCCGCACCTGGTCGTACACCATCGCCGGTCCTTCGCCCCGGAACCACCTCATGCGCTGGTACGCGACGGTGAGCCGGTCACCCGGTTGGACCGGACGCTCGTCGACGCGTGGCCGCTGCTGCCTCCGGCGGACCGGCCGGCGACCCTCATCGGGGCGGTCAACGACCGCCTGACCACCCCACAACGGATCGCCGCTGAGTTGACGACCGCGCCGAAGCTGGCGGATCGCGCCGCGTTACGCCGGCTGCTGGACCGGCTCGCCGCCGGCTGCCGCAGTCCGCTGGAGATCTGGGGACACGACCATGTCTTCGTCGGGCCGGGAATGCCGCCGTTCCAACGGCAGGCGCGGGTACGGCTGGGTGGACGAACCGTCTATCTCGACCTGTTCGCCGAGGCCGAGCTGGTCGACATCGAGCTGGACGGCGCGACGACCCACGCCGACCCGCGGGAACGCGAGATCGACCTGCGACGCGACGCACTCCTGGCGGCCAGGGGCGTTCTCGTCGTCCGCTTCACCCACCGCCGCCTGTTCCACGAACCCGATGAGGTACGTCGCGAGACACTCGCCATCCTCGCGACCCGCCGGAGGCAGGACTTCGCGCCCGACCCCGGGTTGAGGCGGCGACTCCCGATCGAATGAGCCGTGCCGAAGGTGGCCGCTCCCGGCACGGCTCCGCCGACCACGATCACTTGATGAGGAACCGGGGATCCTGGTCCCCACCCTCCGGTTGGCCATCAACTGATCACGGGAATGATGCGGTGTTCCGGATCGCCGGGCCGACCGGCCGAACGCGGAGTTGCTGGAATGGCACCTCGACAGCGTCTACCAGGCGGCCTGACCCCCACAGCGGAACCTGGTCGGGGGCCGACGCGGTCAGTTCGGGTGGGGTGGCTCGTCGAGGATGGCGCTGAAGCGCTCCTCGGCCAGGTCGAGCTGACCGAGGATGTGCTCCTTCACCGGCGCCGACAGGGGAGTGTCGGGCCGGGTGACGAGGTCCCGGTAGACCGGCACGAGCGGGCGGTACTTGCGGGCCGACGAGGTCACCTTCGGGCCGACGGTGTGGATGACGCCCACCCCGTTGTCCGTGAAGTCGGAGATCTTGATGACCCGCGCCCACGGCTCCCGGTCCAGGCTGGCCGCCACGTGCTCCCGGTACTGGACGTGCTTGTCGCGCCCCGGGTCGTACGCCGGATTGGTGACCGCGCCGACCAGGCGGGCCACCCGCGGGCCGAAGCGTGCCGCGAGCACGGCCAGGGCGGCGGCGGTGGCGTCCTCGCCGTCGTACGCCCCGCCAGGCTCGCCGGAAGCCGCGGCAGCCAACTCGTCGGGGTGGTCCTCCACCGCGTCGTGCAGCAGGCCGGCGACGATCACGTCGACGTCGCGGACCTGGTAGTGGTGCAGCATCCGGATCGCCACCCGCAGCAGGTGGTTCAGGTAGGGCTCGCGTACCCGCCGGTCGTCGCGGTGCAGCTCGGCGGCCAGGTCGAGGGCCTCGGTGAGCCGGTCCCGGGCGGCCTCGTCGAACGCACGCAGCTCCAGCCGGAACCGGGCCAGCAGGCCGGGCTCGCCGTGGATCTCGGTGATCGCGTGCATCGGCATGGTGGCCAGGTAGGCGGGAAACTCCATCCGCCACTTATAGCCGATCTTCACCGTGCCGGGTGTCCCTGCCGTCGGCCACCCGACGGCGGCAGCCCACGACCGCCGGCCGACGCGACGCGGGGCCGGGGCCGTCGGCACCAGGACGTCGGGACCCGGCCGCCGCCCACCGCGGTTCCGCCAGCATCCGGTCAGGTGCCGGAGACGCGCTTGACCAGGCGTACGGTGGTGCCGTCGGCACTGCCGTCGATGGTGGCCTCGTCCATCAACCGGGACATGATGAGCCGGCCCCGGCCGCGCTCGCTGTCGTCGGGGGCCGCCTCCCGCCACCCGCCGGTGTCGGTGACCACCAGCTCCAGCCGGTCGGCGCGCAGCCGCCCGCGGACGGTGACCGACGCGTCCGGGGCGAACCGGTAGCCGTGCTCGATCGCGTTGGCGCACGCCTCGCCGGCCGCGATCAGCGCCGCGTCGACGTCGGTCCCGCCGATGGCGAGGCCGGTGAGCCACTGCCGCAGCGCCTCCCGTGTCGGCGCGAGCTGTCCCGGGTCGGCGGTCAGCGTCGCGGCGAAGACCGCCGGCTCGCGGTGCCGGTAGACCAGCACCGCCACGTCGTCGTTTCGGGTGTCCGGCAGCAGGTCCCGGACCATCCGGTCGGCCAGCGCGCCCTCGGGCAGCTCGCGGCCCTGGGTGAGCGCGGCGACCGCCCGGGAGATGCCGGCGTCGATCAGCTCCCGGCGTCGCTCGATCAGCCCGTCGGTGTAGAGCAGCAGCGTCGAACCGGGCCGCAACTGCGCCCCGGCCTCCGGCCGGCCGGGCACCGCGACGCTGGCCAGCGGCACCGAACCGGCGCGGGTCAGCAGGTCGGCGGAGCCGTCCGGGTGCACCAGGATGCCCGGCGGGTGGCCCGCCGAGGAGTAGCGGAGCAAGCCCAGCGAGCGGTCGATGATGGCGCAGAAGACGGTGGTGCAGGCGCCGCCGGGCACCATCCGGGCGAAGTCGTCCAGCGCGCAGAGCACCTCGGCGGGGCTCTTGGCCTGCAGGAGCAGGGCGCGGGAGGCACTGCGCAGCTGACCCATCACGGTCGCGGCGGGCAGGCCCCGCCCCACCACGTCGCCCACCACCACGCCGACGAGGTCGCCGGGCAGCTGCACCACGTCGTACCAGTCGCCGCCCACCTCCAGCGGCGCCACCGCCGGCTGGTAGCGGGTCGCGAACCCGGCGGGCAGGTCGACCGGGCCGAGCATCGCCCGCTGCATGGCCAGGGCCACCGTCCGCTGGGTCTCGAAGGCCCGCGCGCGCACCAGCGCCTGGGCCAGCGCGGCGCAGAGCTGCCGCACCAGCGGCCGGTCCACCGTCGGCACCGACCGGGGCGGATCCAGCTCCAGCCACACCCCGCCGGGCGCCCCGCCCGGCTCGATGCGCGCCCCGATCGCGGTCACCCGGCCCGCGTCGTCGACGACCAGCTGCGCCTCGCCCTCCGGGGGCAGCCCGTCGAGCGCGCGCTGCACCTGCCGGGTCAGCGTCAGGCCCTGGGTCACCACCAGCGGCGTGCCGGCGGCGTCGGCGCAGACCGCCAGGCCGCGGGTGCCGTCCAGCAGGGTGCACAGCTCGGACAGGCCGGCGTCGAGCACCTCGGCCACGTCGGTGGCGCGGGCGAGTCGACCGGAGAGCGCGGTCAGGGCGGACTGCCGCGCGGCGGCCCGGACCTCGGCGGTCACGTCGCGCAGCGTGGCGACGTAGAGGCGGCGGCCGGTACGCGGCTCGCGCAGCGAGTTGTAGACCGCCTCGGCCCAGATCCGGTGCCCGTCGGCGTGCCGCAGCGGCAGGGTGACCCGCCCCCGGCCGGAGTCCCGCGCGGCGCACAGCACGTCGATCAGCAGCTGCCGGTCGGCGGGCGCGGCGTCGGCCTCCGGGTACCACGGGTGCGGCGGTGCGACCGGGGCCGCCAGCCGGGCGGCGCCCACCAGGCGGCGGAACGCCTCGTTCGCCTCGACCAGCGCGCCGTCGGCGTCGACCACGGCGAACGCGTCCTGCAACGACTCGATGAGCGCCGCCCGCCAGGTCGCCTCCTCGTTGCGCAGCCGGGCCAGCTCCAGGTGCGCGCCCACCCGGGCCAGCAGTTCCTCCGAGGAGAACGGCTTGGCCAGGTAGTCGTCGGCCCCGCTGCGCAGCCCCTCCACCGCCGCCTCCTCGCCGGCGCGGGCGGAGAGCACGATGATCGGCAGCCCTGCCGTACGCCGGTCGGCGCGCAGCGCCCGGACCAGCCCGAAGCCGTCCAGGCGGGGCATCATCATGTCGGTCAGCACCAGGTCCGGCACGCGCTCGGCGATCCGGTCGAGCGCCTCCCGCCCGTCGGCCGCGACGACGACCCGGTGGTGGGGCGCCAGCAGGCTCGTCAGGAACGCGCGCAGGTCGGCGTTGTCGTCCACCACCAGCACCGTCGCGGCGTCCCGGGCGTCGTCGTCGCCCGGGTCCGCAGGGGCGGGCGCGGCCGCCGGCAGCCAGTGCGAAGCCTCGGCGACGTACGCCTCGTGAGCCGGCCCGTGGGCCCGGTCGCGGCGCGTCGTGACCGTGGCGGTGGGCCGGCCGTACGGCAGGCGGACGGTGAACGTCGAGCCCTGGCCCTCGACCGAGCGCACGCCGACCTCGCCGCCGTGCAACCGGGCCATCTCCTGCACCAGCGCCAACCCGATGCCGGTGCCCTCCTGTGAGCGACCGCCGGCGCCGCGTACCCGGTGGAAGCGGCGGAACAGCAGCGGCTGCTGGTCCTCGGCGACGCCGACGCCGGTGTCGTCGACGGTCAGCGTGACGTGCCCGTCGTCGCCCCGCAGTCGCAGCCGCACCGTGCCGGTCAGGGTGTACTTCAGGGCGTTGGAGAGCAGGTTGACCACCACCTTCTCCCACATGTCGCGGTCCACGTACGCGGTGTGCGGCAGCGCCTCGACGTCGACGCGGTAGGTCAGCCCGGCCTGGCGCATGGCGTACGCGAAGGACTCGGCGACGCCGACGGTGAGCGCCGGAAGGTCGGTCTCCACCCGTTGCGGGTCCAGCCGGCCGCCCTCCATGCGGGCGACGTCGAGCATGTCGTTGACCAGCTTGCGCAGCCGGACGGTGTTGCGGTGCACCAGTTCCAGGCGTTCGCGCTGGCCCGGCGGGAGCGGCTCGCGCCCGTCGGCGAGGCTCTCCCGTACCGGCCCGGCGATCAGCGTCAGCGGGGTGCGCAGCTCGTGGCTGACGTCGGTGAAGAACTCCGTCTTCGCCGCGTCCAGTTCGGCCAGCGCGGCGGCCCGGCGCCGCTGGGCCTCGTACGCCAGCACGTCGCCCAGCGCCGTCGAGACCCGGCTGGCCACCAGGTCGAGGAAGCCGCGGTACGCCTCGTCCAGCTTGCGGAAGGGACTGATGCCGGCGACCAGCACGCCGGTCGGGCGGGCCTGTCCGGTGGCCAGCAGCGGCAGCACCACCACCTCGTCGACCGGCACCCCGACGACCGCCCCGGCCCGGGCGCGGGGGGCGCCGGGAAGGACCACTCCCCGGACCTGTGCGGGGCGTCCGGTGCGCGCCACCTCGGCGATCTGCGCCAGCCACCCGGCTCCCGCCGCGGCGTCGTCGGCCACGCCGACCGAGGCGGCCAGGACCAGTTCGTCGGCGTCGGGGCCCCGGCCGCCGGCCGGTCCGGGGCCGGCGGCGGCCCCGTCGCCCGGAGACGTCCCCTCGGTACGCAGGTAGATCATCACGGCGGGCAGGTCGGCCGGGCTGCCGGTGAGCACCCGGGCCGACGCCCGGACGGCGTCGCGGGTGGTGTCCGCCGCGGCGATGGAGACCGAGCCCAGCTCGCGCAGCGTCTCCAGCCGCCGGTCACCCAGCACCCGGGCGGTGACGTCCGTGGTGGCCACGAAGACGCCGGGGATCCGCCCGTGACCGGCGCGCACCGGGCTGTAGGAGAAGGTCCAGTACGTCTCCTCCAGGTAGCCGTGCCGGTCGAGCAGGAGCAACTGGTTCTCCGCGTACGTGGCGCCGTGGCCGGCGAGCACCTGGTCGGTCAGCGGACCCAGTTCCTCCCAGACCTCCGGCCAGCACTCCGCCCCCGGCTGGCCGATCGCGGCCGGGTACTTGTCGCCCAGGACCGGCGTGTACGCGTGGTTGAAGATCTGCACCAGTTCGGCGCCCCACCACAGCAGCATCGGGATCTTCGACGGCAGTACGGTGCGTACCGCCGCGCGCAACTCCGGCGACCAGGTCTCCACCGGGCCCAGGGGGGTGGCCGCCCAGTCGGTGGCGCGGTGTGCGGCGCTGGTCGGGTCGTCGCCGGCGAAGAGGTCGTCGACGGCCGCCCCGGCGCCCGCCGGTTCGACGTGCTGCTTCGAATCCACGTCCCGGCCCCCTGTCGCCGCCCCTGGTGTCCGGGTCGCGGGCAGCCGCCGAACTCTGCCCTCATCGTCCCGCCGGGGTGACTTTCCCCAACCGGGCACGGCCGAACCGTCCATCGACGTGACCCGACCCGCACCCGGGAGGGCGTACCCACCGCGGCCGATGCGCCCGGCCCGGGGCCGCGCGGTTCAGCCGCTCAGCCGGCGGACCAGCCGGGACGGGAACACCGTCGCCGGGGGTGCCGGTCGTCCGCCCAGTACGGCCGTCGCCGCCGCCGCGGCGATCTGCGTGACCGGGTGGGTCGCCGTGGTCAGCGCGGGAGTGGTCATCGCGGCGAGCGGGATGTCGTCGAACCCGGTCACCGCGACGTCCCCGGGCACCTGGACGCCGTCGCCGCGCAGCCCGTCGATCACGCCGAGGGCGGTGGCGTCGCTGCTGCCGACGATCGCGTCGGTGTCCGGCCAGCGCGCCAGCACCTCCCGGGCCGCTGCCCGGCCCCGCTGCGCGCTGAAGTCCCCCGGCACCAGCCGCACCGGCAGGGCGGCGTCGCGAACTGCTCGCCGCCTGGCGGGAGCCGCGCACCCTGCTCGTCGGCCTGCTGGTGCTGGTGGCGGCGTTCGCCGAGGGCAGCGCCAACGACTGGCTGGCGGTCGCCTTCATCGACGGCCACGACCTCGGCGAGGCGGCCGGGGCGGCGGTCTTCGGCGTCTTCGTCGTCGGCATGACCCTGGGGCGCACGGCGGGCACCGTCGCGCTGGACCGCTGGGGCCGGGTGCCCGTGCTGTCCGCCACGATCCTGCTCGCCACGTTCGGCGCGGGCGTGGCGGTGCTCGCCGGCTCCGGGCCGGTGGCGATCGCCGGCGTCGCGCTCTGGGGGATCGGCGCGTCGCTGGGCTTCCCGGTCGGGATGAGCGCGGCGGCCGACGACGAGCGGCGGGCGCCGGCCCGGGTCAGCGTGGTCGCCGTGATCGGGTACACGGCGTTCCTGGCCGGCCCCCCGCTGCTCGGCCTGCTCGGCGACCGGGTCGGCACCCTGCGGGCGCTGCTCGTCGTGCCGCTGTTGCTGCTGCCCACCCTCGCCCTGGTGCCGGCCACCCGCCCGCCGGCCCGCTGAGCGGCCACCGGCCCGTGCTCGTCCGCCGCCGCGCCGGGGGTGGGCCGGGAGGCGACGACCGGACGCGTGCAGGTGGCTGCCAGGTGGTGCGCAGGCGGTTGACAGGTGACGGCGCTGCACTGGACGGACGCCGAGGAGAGGAGCCGGGCATGGGCTGGTTCAACCGGCGGCCGCGCGCCGCCGACGCGACCCCGACGAAGCTCGACCGCGAGGCGACCCGGGAGGATCTGGCCGCGCTGGAGGCGTTCGTGGCCAGCCGCCGGGGCGTGGAGTTCTACCTGGAGCCGGAGACCACGGCGACCGACACCACCGTGGTCGCCATCGCCCACGACGGCGAGTGGATCCGCCGCCGCACCGGCTCGCCGCGCGCCGCCGGCTCCATCGCGCGGAAGCACGCGGTGCCGCTGTACGAGGCCGCCCGCACCGGCTACCCGGAGCGGATGCGGGTGTGGAACCGGGCCCACCCGGAGCGCCACGCCCGCTGACGGGTTCGCCGCCCGCCGACCGAGGGCGATATGTGCCCCGCATGGCTGATCGCTCCCGGTCCCTCGGCCCGTCCCTTCCGTCGTCGGGCGCACTCGCGTCGCCCGAGTCGGAGGAGCCTCGCCCCGAGTACGGCGGCGCATCCCAGCGGGCTGACCAGGCGGGAACGGGAGGTGTCGACGTTGATCACCCGTGGGATGTCCGACAGCGAGATCGAGCGGCACCTGCACCTCAGCCGGGGCACCGTGAAGACGCACATCGGCCGGTTGCTGACGAGGCTCGCCGCCCGCGAGCGGGCGCAACTGGTGATCGCGGGCTACGAATCGGGGCTCGCCGACCGGTGAGCCGACGTCGACTGTGGTGAACCTCCACCGGTACGTCGGGTGAGGCAAGGGCGGTTGCCGTCCGCCGGAACGTGCCTGCTGGGGAAGGGCGACGGCGCGCGGGCGCCGGAAAGGCCGCGAATGCCGGGCGGCCGGGCCGAGCGCTGTGCGGCGCCACCGTATCCGCATTCGGGAAGCGGAACATCACATCGACTAGAGGCAATGTGAAAGAGCTGCGGAAGAGGGTCTACCGATCGTTCCCTGCCGATCAAGATGGCCCGTCGTCGGCCGGGTGGGGTGGCGTTGACCGGCGGCCCCGGGGTGTGGCAGCATTCGCGGCCTGACGGCAGTGAAGGAAGCCGGTGCGATTCCGGCGCGGTCCCGCCACTGTCACCGGGGAGCGATCCCCCCTCGTGAGTCACGGCCGTGCGTGCGCGGTTGGAAGGCCGGGGGAGAGCGTCGATCCGGGAGCCAGGATACTTCGGCCGTCGGAGTGATTCCAGGGCGTGGACACCCGAGGAGGACCCGATGACGCACCGCGTCTCCCCCATCGACGATCATCGTCGCATCGTGCCCGGCCGTGCCAGCGGCCCCGCGCTCGGCGGCCTCTCCGTAGAGGGCCGCATCCCCGCCCCGCCGGTCAGCCGCCGGGCCGCCGCGCACCGGCCGGCCCGCACCGCGCCCGCCGGCGGTCGCCCGGCACCCGGCCGCGCCCGCACCGTGCCCGGCCGGGTCGCCGCCGGGTCCGGGCACGTCCGCACCGCCCACCGCTGACGCCCGCGCCGCGCCGTCCGACCCCGCCGGTTCGCCGGTGAGCCGGCCGCCGGCCCGTCGTACCCGCTGAACCGCGCCCATCCCCGCATCGCCCGGTCTTCCCCGCGTCGACCCGGGCGTCACTCTCCGGAGCCGTCCGTGCGCATCCTGCTGCTCTCCACCGCCGACACCGACCTGCTCGCCGCCCGCGCCAGCGACGTCGACTACCGGCTCGCCAACCCCGCCCGGGTCGCCGCCGACGCCGTGCCCGCGCTGCTCGACGGCGTGGACCTCGCCGTCGTACGCCTGCTCGGCGGCCGGCAGGCGTGGCCGGACGGGCTGGCGACGGTGCTGGCCTCCGGCGTGCCGACGGTGGTGCTCGGCGGCGAGAACGTGCCGGACGCGGAGCTGATGGCGGCGTCCACGGTGGCCTCCGGGGTGGCCACGCAGGCCCTGGCCTACCTGGTCGAGGGTGGGCCGGAGAACCTCGCCCAACTCGCCCGCTTCCTCTCCGACACGGTCCTGCTCACCGGCGAGGGGTTCGCCCCGCCCGCCCCCACCCCGACGTACGGCATCCACGGCGAGCGGCCCGCGCGGCCGGACCGGCCGACCGTGGGCATCGTCTTCTACCGGGCGCACGCCCTCGCCGGGAACACCGGTTTCGTCGACGTCCTCGCCGACGCGGTCGACGCGGTCGGCGGCGACCCGCTGCCCATCTACTGCGGCTCGCTGCGCGGCCTCACCGCCGGCGCGGGGCCGCTCGGGCTCTTCGCCCGCTGCGACGCCCTGCTGGTCACCGTGCTCGCCGCCGGGGGCGCGGTCGCCGCCGACGCCTCCGGCGGCGGGGACGAGGACGCCTGGGACGTGGGCGCGCTCGCCGCCCTCGACGTGCCGGTGATCCAGGCGCTCTGCCTGACCAGCACCCGCGAGCAGTGGGCGGCCAGCGACGCCGGGCTCTCCCCGCTGGACGCCGCGATGCAGGTGGCGATTCCCGAGTTCGACGGCCGGATCGTCACCGTGCCGTTCTCGTTCAAGAAGATCGACGCAGACGGGCTGTCCACGTACGCGGCCGACCCGGAGCGGGCCGCCCGGGTGGCCGGCATCGCCGTGCGGCACGCCCGGCTGCGGCACGTGCCGCAGGCCGACAGGCGGCTCGCGGTCGTGCTCAGCTCGTACCCGACGAAGCACTCGCGGGTCGGCAACGCCGTCGGCCTGGACACCCCCGCCTCGGCGGTGCGGCTGCTCGCCGCCCTGGCCGACGCCGGCTACGACCTCGGCGACGCCCCGGTGCCCGACGACGGCGACGCGCTCATCCACGCCCTCATCGCCGCCGGCGGCCACGACGTCGAGTGGCTCACCCCGGAGCAGCTCGGCGCCGCCGAGGCGCGGGTGCCGGGGGAGGTCTACCGGCGCTGGTTCGACCAGGTGCCGGCGGAGCTGCGCGAGCGGATGCTCGCCCACTGGGGCGAGCCGCCCGGCGGGCTCTACACCGACGGCGGCGACATCGTGCTCGCCGGGCTGCGCTTCGGCAACGTGGTGCTGCTGATCCAGCCGCCGCGCGGCTTCGGGGAGAACCCGATCGCCATCTACCACGACCCGGACCTGCCGCCCAGCCACCACTACCTGGCCGCGTACCGCTGGCTGGCCGCGCCCGTCGCCGACGGCGGGTTCGGCGCGGACGCCGTGGTGCACCTGGGCAAGCACGGCACCCTGGAGTGGCTGCCCGGCAAGGGCCTCGGGCTGGCCGCCGACTGCGCGCCGGACGCCGTGCTCGGCGACCTGCCGCTGGTCTACCCGTTCATCGTCAACGACCCCGGCGAGGGCACCCAGGCCAAGCGGCGCGCGCACGCCGTCGTCGTCGACCACCTGGTGCCGCCGATGGCCCGCGCCGAGACGTACGGCGAGCTGGCGAAGCTGGAGCAGCTGCTCGACGAGTACGCCACCGTGCAGGCCCTCGACCCGGCGAAGGTGCCGACCGTACGGGCCCAGATCTGGGAGCTGGTGCGCGCCGCCGAGCTGCACCACGACCTGCACACCGAGCGGATGCCCGACGCCGACGACTTCGACGACTTCGTGCTGCACCTCGACGGCTACCTGTGCGAGGTCAAGGACGTGCAGATCCGCGACGGGCTGCACGTCCTCGCCGCCGCGCCCACCGGCGAGGCGCGGGTCAACCTGGTGCTCGCCGTGCTGCGCGCCCCGCAGGTCTGGGGTGGCGCCCGCGCGCTGCCCGGCCTGCGGCAGGCGCTGGCCGCCGCGTACGGACTGGACGAGCAGGCGCTGCTCGCCGAGCCGGGACGGCGGCTGGCCGTGCCCGAGGCGCTGACCGAGACCGTGGACGGGCCGGCCGTCACCGCCGCCGACGCGGTCGACCTGATCGAGGCCCTGGCCCGCCGGCTGGTCGTCGGCATGGAGACCCTCGGCTGGGACGCCGACACCGTCGACGCGGTGGTCGCGGAGGTGGCCGGGCGGGCCGTGCCGGACGCCGCCGCGGTGCTCCGCTTCGCCGCGACCGAGCTGGTGCCCCGGCTGGACCGTACGACCGACGAGATCGACCGGGTGGTGGGCGCGCTCGACGGGCGGTTCGTGCCGCCCGGCCCGTCCGGCTCGCCCACCCGGGGACTGGTCAACGTGCTCCCCACCGGCCGCAACTTCTACTCCGTCGACCCGAAGGCCATCCCCAGCCACAACGCCTGGGACGTCGGCGTGGCCCTGGCCGACTCGCTGCTCGCCCGGCACCTCGCCGACACCGGTGCGTACCCGCGCTCGGTCGGGCTCACCGTCTGGGGCACCAGCGCCATGCGTACCCAGGGCGACGACATCGCCGAGGTCCTCGCCCTGCTCGGCTGCCGCCCGACGTGGGACGACCGGTCCCGCCGGGTCACCGGCGTCGAGGTGGTGCCGACGGCGGAGCTGGGTCGCCCCCGTGTCGACGTGACCGTGCGCATCTCCGGCTTCTTCCGCGACGCCTTCCCGCACGTGGTCGCCCTCATCGACGACGCGGTGCGGCTGGTGGCCGCGCTCGACGAGCCCGCCGAGGAGAACTTCGTGCGCGCCCACGTCGCCGCCGACGTCGCCGAACACGGCGACGAGCGGCGGGCCACCGCCCGCGTCTTCGGCTCCAAGCCGGGCGCGTACGGCGCCGGGCTGCTGCCGCTGATCGACGCCCGTAACTGGCGCAGCGACGCCGACCTCGCCGAGGTGTACGCCGTCTGGGGCGGCTACGCCTACGGCCGGGGGCTGGACGGGCGGGAGGCGCGTGCCGACATGGAACGCTCCTTCGCCCGGATCGCCGTGGCGGTGAAGAACCAGGACACCCGCGAGCACGACATCGTCGACTCCGACGACTACTTCCAGTACCACGGCGGGATGGTGGCGATGGTCCGCCACCTCACCGGTGCCGCCCCGGCCGCGTACGTGGGGGACTCGGCGATGCCGCACGACGTGCGTACCCGCACCCTCGGCGAGGAGACCCGGCGGGTGTTCCGGGCCCGGGTGGTCAACCCGAAGTGGATCGCCGCTATGCGCCGGCACGGCTACAAGGGCGCTTTCGAGCTGGCCGCCACCGTCGACTACCTGTTCGGCTACGACGCCACCGCCGGCGTCGTCGACGACTGGATGTACGAGCACCTCGCCGCCGCGTACGTCTTCGACGACACCACCCGGGAGTTCCTGGAGCGGTCCAACCCGTGGGCGCTGCGCGGCATCACCGAGCGGCTGCTGGAGGCGGCCGACCGGGGCCTGTGGGCCGAGCCCGAGCCGGCCACCCTGGACCGGCTCCGCGAGACGTACCTGGCCAGCGAGGGCGACCTGGAGGAACGGCAGTGAGCACGGCGACCACCTACCCGTTCAGCGCGGTGCTCGGCATGGACGACATGCGGCTGGCCCTGCTGCTCAACGCCGTCTCCCCGGCGATCGGCGGGGTGCTCGTACGCGGCGAGAAGGGCACCGCCAAGTCGACGGCCGTACGGGCCCTGGCGGCGCTGCTGCCGCCGGTCGACCGGGTGGCCGGCTGCCGCTTCGGCTGCGATCCGGCCGCCCCCGACCCGTCCTGCCCGGACGGTCCGCACCCGGCCGAGCCGGCCGCCGAGCGGCGTCCCGCCCGGCTGGTGGAGTTGCCGGTCGGGGCGGCCGAGGACCGGGTGGTCGGCTCGCTCGACCTGGAGCAGGCCCTCGGTGCCGGCGTACGCGCCTTCGAGCCCGGCCTGCTCGCCGCCGCCCACCGCGGGGTGCTCTACGTCGACGAGGTCAACCTGCTCCACGACCACCTGGTCGACCTGCTCCTCGACGCCGCCGCGATGGGCCGCTGCCACGTGGAGCGCGAGGGCGTCTCGGTCAGCCACGCGTCCCGGTTCCTGCTGGTCGGCACGATGAACCCGGAGGAGGGGGAGCTGCGTCCGCAGCTGCTGGACCGGTTCGGGCTGACCGTCGAGGTCGTGGCCAGCCGCGATCCGGCCGTACGCGTCGAGGTGGTCCGGCGGCGGCTCGCCGCCGACGCCGACCCGGTCGGGTTCGCCGCCCGCTGGGCCGACGCCGACGCGCAGGTCGCCCGCCGGGTCGCCGCCGCACGGCAGCGGCTGGACCGGGTGCTGCTGCCCGACGCCGCGCTGCGCCAGATCGCCGAGGTGTGTGCCGCGTTCGACGTGGACGGCATGCGCGCCGACATCGTCACCGCCCGTACCGCGCTGGCGCACGCCGCCTGGCACGGCCGGGACGCGGTCACGGTGGAGGACGTGCGGGTCGCCGCCCGGCTGGCCCTGCCGCACCGGCGCCGCCGCAACCCGTTCGACGCCCCCGGGCTCGACGAGAAGCGCCTGGACGAGGCCCTGGACCGGGCCGGCGACGACGACCCCGACGATGACCCGGGCGGTTCCGGCGGCCCCGACGGCGGCCCGGGCTCCGGCCCGGAGGGCGGCGGATCCGGTGGCCCGAACGGCGGCCCGGACGCGGGCGGCGCCCCGGACGACGGCGACGCGGATGGTTCCGCGCCGGCCGGCGGGGGCGCGGGTGCCGGCGGGCCCGGCGAGGCCGGCCACGGGCCGGGCCTCGGCCGCGACGGCGACCCGGGTCGGGACGGTGGCGACGGCACGTGGCCGGACCGGCCGGGCGAGGGCGACCAGCCGGACCGGCCCGGCGGCGACCCCGCGCCCGGGCGGGACACCCCGGCGGGCCCACCCGGCGCCGGCGGGGGCGACCCGGACGAGGACGCCGCCGCCCGGGCCCGGCCGGGTGACGCCGGACAGGCCGTGGCCGTACCCCGGCAGGGTCTCAAGGCCCGCCTGCTCACCGCGCCCGGGATCGGCGACGGGGTGCCCGGCCGCCGCTCCCGGGCCCGCACCGGGCGCGGCCGGACCACCGGGGCGCGGGTGCCGACCGGCCGGCCCGGTGTGCTGCACCTGCCGGCGACCGTGCGGGCCGCCGCGCCGCACCAGGCCGCCCGCGGCCGGGCCGGCGGGCCGCTGCGGCTGCGTCCCGACGACGTCCGGGAGGCCGTCCGCGAGGGACGCGAGGGCAACCTGGTCCTCTTCGTCGTCGACGCCAGCGGCTCGATGGGCGCCCGGGCGCGGATGGCCGCCGTCAAGGGTGCCGTGCTCGCCCTGCTCACCGACGCCTACCAGCGCCGGGACAAGGTCGCGGTGGTCGCCTTCCGGGGCACCGCCGCGCAGCTCCTGCTGCCGGCCACCTCGTCGGTGCTCGCCGCCTCCATCCGGCTGGCCGAGCTGCCCACCGGCGGTCGCACCCCGCTGGCGGAGGGACTGCTCGCCGCCGCCGACCTGCTGCGGGTGGAGCGGTTGCGCGATCCGCGCCGCCGCCCCCTGGTGCTGGTCGTCACCGACGGCCGGGCCACCGCCGGCGAGCGCCCGCTCGACCGGGCGGCCCGCGCGGCGGATGTGCTTGCGGCCACCGGCGCGCCCTGCGTCGTCGTCGACTGCGAGAGCGGCCCGGTCCGCCTGGGCCTGGCCCGCCGCCTCGCCGCCCAACTGGACGCCGCCCACCACCGCCTCGACGAGGTGGCCACCGCCCCCCTCACCACCCTCGCCGCCGGCCGCCCCACCTCCGCGCCGGCGTCCCGCCGAGCCCCGCACGCTCGGTCCGCCGCAGATCTTGGCGACGAACGGCCCCCAGAGGGGCCCTTCCCTACCAAGATCGCCGCCACCGTTACCGCCGCCGCCGTTGGCGGCGGCGGGCAGAAGAGGAGCGTTGCCTGATGCCGCAGGGGAAGCCGTCCCACGTGCCCGCCGACGGGCTGACCACTCGGCAGCGGCGCCACCGGCCGCTGCTGATGGTCCACACCGGGCAGATGAAGGGGAAGTCGACCGCCGCGTTCGGGCTGGCCCTGCGCGCCTGGACGGCGGGGCTGCCGATCGGGGTGTTCCAGTTCGTCAAGAGCGCCAAGTGGCGGGTGGGGGAGGAGAACGCCTTCCGCGCCCTCGGCGAGGTGCACGAGCGCACCGGGCAGGGCGCTCCGGTCGCCTGGCACAAGATGGGCGAGGGCTGGTCCTGGATCCAGCGCGGCGGCGAGGCCGACCACGCCGCCGACGCCCTCGAGGGCTGGCGGCAGATCCAGCGCGACCTGGCCGCCGAGCGCTACGGCCTGTACGTGCTCGACGAGTTCACCTACCCGCTGAAGTGGGGCTGGGTGGACGTGGACGAGGTGGTCGACACCCTGGCGAACCGCCCCGGCTTCCAGCACGTCGTGATCACGGGCCGGGACGCCGACCCGCGCCTGGTCGACGCCGCCGACCTGGTCGCGGAGCTGACCAAGGTCAAGCACCCGATGGACGCCGGCCAGAAGGGGCAGAAGGGCGTCGAGTGGTGACCGGCGACCGCCCTCCGGCGTGGGCGCTGCCCCGCGTGGTGGTCGCCGCGCCCGCCAGCGGGCACGGCAAGACCACCGTCGCCACCGGGCTGCTCGCGGCGCTGCGCCGCCGGGGCCTGGTGGTCAGCCCGCACAAGGTCGGCCCCGACTACATCGACCCCGGCTACCACGCGCTCGCCGCCGGCCGCCCCGGCCGCAACCTCGACCCGTGGCTGGTCGGCGAGGAGCGCGTCGCGCCGCTGCTGCGTCACGGCGCAGTCACCCCGACGCCCGCCGACATCGCCGTCGTCGAGGGCGTGATGGGGCTGCACGACGGCGCGGTCGGCCGTCGCGGGTACGCCTCCACCGCGCACGTCGCCCGGCTGGTCGACGCCCCCGTCCTGCTGGTGCTGGACACCACCGCGCAGGGACGCTCCGCCGCCGCGCTCACCCTGGGCATGGCCGCGTTCGACCCCGGCGTGCGGATCGGCGGGGTGATCCTCAACCGGGTCGGCTCGCCCCGGCACGAGACACTGCTGCGCGACGCCCTCGCCGAGGTGGGCGTGCCCGTGCTCGGGGCGGTCGCCCGCGCCGCCGAGGTCGCCGCCCCGGCGCGCCACCTCGGGCTGGTGCCGGTAGCCGAGCGGGCACCGGAGTCCGTGGCGATCGTGGCCGCCCTCGCCGACCTCGTGGCGGCCACCGTGGACCTGGACGCCGTGCTCGACCTGGCGCGTACCGCCGGCCCCCTGCACGCGCCGGCCTGGGATCCGGTCGCCGCCGTCGGCGGCCCCGCCGGCACCGGGCGTCCCGTGGTCGCGGTCGCGGGCGGGCCGGCCTTCACCTTCTCGTACGCCGAGACCGCCGAGTTGCTCGCCGCGGCCGGCGCCACGGTGGTCTCCTTCGACCCGCTGCGTGACTCCGGCCTGCCCGCCGGCACCCGCGCGGTGGTCGTCGGCGGCGGTTTCCCCGAGGCGTACGCGCCGCAGCTCGCCGACAACGCCACGCTCCGCGCCGAGCTGGCCGCCTTCGACGGGCCGGTCGTCGCGGAGTGCGCCGGCCTGCTCTACCTCGGCCGGCACCTCGACGGGGTGCCCATGTGCGGCCGGCTCGACCTGGCCGCCCGGATGACCGACCGGCTCACCCTCGGCTACCGCGACGCCGTCGCCGTCGCCGGCTCCCCGCTGCACCGCCCCGGCGAGGCGGTACGCGGCCACGAGTTCCACCGCACCGTCACCGATCCCGGGCACGGCGACCGGCCGGCCTGGCGCTGGGACGGCGCCGAGCACGGCTTCGTGGCCGGCGGGGTGCACGCCTCCTACCTGCACACCCACTGGGCCGGCCACCCGCACGCCGCCCGCCGCCTGGTCGAGGCGGCCAGCCGGTGACGGCGCACGACAACCGGGTGCCGGTGACGGCGCACGACAACCGGGTGCCGGTGACGGCGCACGACAACCGGGTGCCGGTGACCGCGCACGACGGTCGGGTGCCGGTGACCGCGCGCGACGGCCGGGTGCCGGCGGCAGGTGGCCCGGGGCCGGCCGCCGGGCGTGCCGGCCGCGTGGACGGGGCCGACGGCGCCGCGACGCTGACCGGGATCGGCGTCGGTCCCGGCGACCCCGAACTGCTCACCCTGCGGGCGGCCCGGTTGCTGGCCGAGGCCGACGTGGTGTTCGTACCCGTGCTGGACCGGCTCGCCGCGGCCGGCGACGCGCCCCCGGGCCGGGCCGAGGCCACCGTGGCCGCGCACGTCGCGCCGGACCGGCTGCGCCGGCTGCCGTTCGCCCTCGACGACCGGGGCGGGGTGACCGCCCGCCGGGAACGCGCCTGGGACGAGGCCGCAAGGACGGTGGCCGACGCGGTCGACGCCGGCGCCCGCGCGGTCGTCTTCGCCACCATCGGCGACCCGAACGTCTACTCCACCTTCGGTTACCTCGCGCACGGCGTGCGCGCCCTGCGCCCGGCGGTCGAGGTGCGTACGGTCCCCGGGATCACCGCCATGCAGGACCTCGCGGCGCGCAGCGGCGTGCCGCTGTGCGAGGGCCGGGAGCCACTGACGCTGCTGCCGGCCACCGCCGGGCTGGCGCTCTTCGCCGACGCGCTCGCCGGCCCGGGCACCGTCGTGGCGTACAAGGGCTGGCGGCGGCACGCCGAGCTGGTCGCCGAGCTGCGCCGGCAGGGCCGCCTGGCCGACGCCGTGCTGGGCCGGGGCCTCGGGCTGCCCGGCGAGCGGATCGGCCCGGTCACCGACCCGGCCGACGACCTGCCGTACCTGTCGACGCTGCTCGTCCCGGCCCGCCGGGACCGAAGGGGAGGAAAACTGTGACCACCACGCCGATCGCGGGGCACGCCGACGACGGCGGGCCGGCCGGCACCGGCAAGGTGTGGTTCGTCGGGGCCGGCCCCGGCGCGGCGGACCTGCTGACGCTGCGCGCCGCCCGGGTGATCGGCGCGGCCGACGTGGTGGTCTGGGCGGCCAGCCTGGTGCACGCCGACGTGCTCGCCCACGCCCGCGCCGACGCGGAGATCGTCGACTCGTCGCGGCTGCCGATCGAGGGCGTGCTGCCGCTCTACGAGCGCGCCGCCGCCGACGGGCTGACCGTGGCGCGGATCCACTCCGGCGACCCGGCGCTGTGGGGCGCGGTGCAGGAGCAGCTCGACCTGTGCCGGGCGCTCGGGCTGGCCGTGGAGATCGTCCCCGGCGTCTCGTCGTTCACCGCCGTCGCGGCGATCGTCGGCCGGGAACTCACCATCCCGGAGGTCGCCCAGTCGGTGATCCTGACCCGGCTGGAGGGCGGCAAGACCCCGATGCCGCCGGGCGAGCGGGTCCGCGAGTTCGCCCGGCACGGCACCACCATGGCCCTGTTCCTCTCCGCCGCCCGGTCCGGGCAGGCGCAGGCCGAGCTGCTGGCCGGCGGCTACCCGGCCGACACCCCGGTCGTGGTGGCGTACCAGGCGACCTGGCCGGACGAGCTGGTGGTGCGGTGTGCGCTCGGCGAGCTGGAGGCCACCGTCAAGGAGCACAAGCTCTGGAAGCACACCCTGTTCCTGGTCGGTCCGGCGCTCGCCGCCGCCGGCACCCGCTCGCACCTCTACCACCCCGGGCACTTCCACACCTTCCGGCGGGCCGAGCCGGCCGCCCGCGCCGACCTGCGCCGGGCCCGCGCGGGCGGTGCGACACCGGGGGACGGGCACCCCTGATGACGTACGCCGAGCCGCCGCTGCGCGAGCCGGACCTGCCGCGTACCGCGAAGGTCCGGCCGACCGCACTGCGCACCGGGTGGACCACCGGCGCCTGCGCTACGGCGGCGACCAAGGCGGCGCTGACCGCCCTGGTCACCGGCGTGCCGCAGCGGCAGGTGGAGATCGGGCTGCCCGCCGGGCGGCGGGTCAGCTTCCCGGTGGCCCGCTGCGAGGTCGACGGCCGCGTGCGGGCGGAGGCGGTGGTGGTGAAGGACGCCGGCGACGACCCGGACGTCACCCACGGCGCCGAGCTGACCGCCACCGTCAGCTGGTGGGACGAGCCCGGGCTGCGTCTCGACGGCGGGCCCGGCGTCGGCACGGTCACCAGGCCGGGCCTCGGCCTGCCCGTCGGCGGGCCGGCCATCAACGACACCCCGCGCCGCATGATCGGCCAGGCCGTCGCCGAGGTCGTCGACCTCAGCGAGGTGGGTGTGCGGGTGGTGGTCAGCGTGCCGCGCGGCGAGATCATGGCCCGCAAGACCACCAACCGGCGGCTCGGCATCCTCGGCGGTATCTCCATCCTCGGCACCACCGGCGTCGTGCGCCCGTTCTCCACCGCCTCCTGGCGGGCCAGCGTGGTGCAGGCGGTGCACGTGATGGCCGCCCAGGGGGAGCGGACGGTGGTGCTGTGCACCGGCGGGCGCACCGAGCGGGCCGCCCGCGCGCTGCTGCCGGAGCTGCCCGAGGTCTGCTTCGTGGAGGTCGGCGACTTCACCGGCGCGGCCGTCACCGCCGCCGTGGGCGACGCGATGACCGCCGTGGTCTTCGTCGGGATGGCCGGCAAGCTGGCCAAGCTCGCCGCCGGCGTCCTGATGACCCACTACACCCGCTCCAAGGTGGACCTGTCGCTGCTCGGGGCGGTCACCGCCGAGGCGGGCGGCGACCCCGAGCTGGTGGCGGCGGTCGTCGCGGCGAACACCGGGCGGCACGCGTACGAGCTGTGGGAGGCCGCCGGGCTGCTCGGCCCCGCCGGCGACCTGCTCTGCCACCGGGTGCGGCAGGTGCTGCTGCGCTTCGCCGGCGACGCCGTCACCGTCGACGTCGCCATGGTCGACTTCGCCGGCGACCGGGTGGTCGCGTCCTCGGGCCGGTGGGCGGCGTGACCGGCGAACGGTTGGCCGGGGCCACGGGGCCGACGGTGACCGTGGTCGGGATCGACGCCGGGGGCGGGCCCGCCCACCCCGCCGCCGCGCCGGCGCTCGCCCGGGCCCGACTGGTGGTCGGCGCGGCCCGGCACCTGGCCGCCGTACGCCTGCCGGCCGACGCGGACACCCTCGCCCTCGGGCCGCTGGCGCCCGCGCTGGGGCGGCTGGCCGACGCCGTCGCCGCCGGGGTTCCCGCCGCCGTGCTGGCCAGCGGCGACCCGGGGCTGTTCGGGGTGGTCCGGGCGTTGCGGGCGGCCGGGCTGCCGCTGCGGGTGCTGCCGGCCGTGTCCAGCGTGGCCGCTGCGTTCGCCCGTGCCGGCCTGCCCTGGGACGGCGCGGCCGTGGTCACCGCGCACGGCCGCGACCCCCGGCCCGCGCTGAACGCCTGCCGGGCCCTGCCCGCCGTCGCGGTGCTCACCGCCCCGGGCGCCGGGGCGGCCGAGCTGGGCGCCGGGCTGGTCGGCTGGGCCCGTCGCCTGGTCGTCGCCGAGCACCTCGGCACCGACGCCGAACGACTCACCGAGACCACTCCCGAGCAGGCCGCCGGCCGCGCCTGGGCCGACCCGCACGTGCTGCTCAGCCTCGCCGGCGAGCCCGGCGCGGGCGGGATGCGGGCGGACAACCAGCCGGCCGCCGCGCCGCCCGGCGGGTGGGCGCTGCCCGAGTCCGCGTACGCCCACCGGGACTCCATGATCACCAAGGCGGAGGTACGCGCCCTCGCCGTGGCCCGGCTGCGTCCCCGCCTCGGCCGCCTGGTCTGGGACGTCGGCGCGGGCAGCGGCTCGGTCGGCATCGAGTGCGCCCTGCTCGGCGCGGCCGTGATCGCCGTCGACCACGATCCGCGGGCCGCCGTCGGGGCGAACGCCGCCCGGCACGGCGTCGACGTGCGGGTGGTGACCGGTGCCGCCCCCGAAGCGCTGCATCCGCTGCCCGATCCCGACGCCGTCTTCGTCGGCGGCGGCGGCACCGACGTGCTCGCCGCCGTGGCGCAGCGCCGGCCCGAGCGGGTGGTGGCCGCCCTCGCCGCCGTCGACCGGGTCGCCCCCGCCCTCGGGCTGCTGCGCGCCGCCGGCTACGCCGTGCAGGGCGTCCAGCTCTCCGCCGCCCGCCTCGCCGACCTGCCCGGCGGGTCCGTCCGACTCGCGGCCACCAACCCGGTGGTCGTCCTCACCGGGGAGCGCCCGTGAACCACCCGCCCGCCGCCACGGACCAGCCGACCCGGATCGGGCTCGTCGCCGCCACCGCCGCCGGCCGACGGCACGCCCGTACCGTCGCCGACGCCTGGCCGCACGCGCGCGTCGTCACGGCGGACACCGTCGCCGACGCGCTGCGCGCCGCCTGGACCGGGTACGACGCGGTGGTGGCGTTCCTGGCCACCGGGGCGGTGGTGCGCATCCTCGCGCCGCTGCTCGGCGACAAGCGCACCGACCCGGCCGTGGTGGTGGTCGACGAGGCGGCCCGGCACGCGGTCGCGCTGCTCGGCGGCCACGCCGGGGGCGGCAACGACCTCGCCGGGCGGGTCGGCGCGCTGCTCGACGCGCAGCCGGTGGTCACCACCGCCACCGACGCCGCCGGCCTGCCCGGCCTGGACACCCTCGGCTGGCCGGTGGAGGGCGCCGTCGCGGCCGTCAGCCGCGCCATCCTCGACGGCGAGCCGGTGACCCTCGTCGCCGACGTCACCTGGCCACTGCCCGCCCTGCCCGACAACGTGCGCCCCGCCCCTGCCGGGTCGTCGGCCCCCGCGCCCGCCGACGCGGCGGCACCCGCCTCCGCTGGCCCGCCGGCACCCGCGCCCGCCGGTCCGGCGGCCCACGGCCGGGGCGACGTCGGGTCCGGGCCGGCGGTGGACGGCGGGTACCGGCTGCTGGTCACCGACCGGGTGGTGCCGCTCGACGACCGGACCGCCGTGCTGCGGCCCCCGTCGCTGGTCGCCGGCGTCGGCGCCAGCCGGGGCGTGCCCGCCGCCGAGGTGCGCGGTCTGCTGGAGCGGGTGCTGACCGAGGCCGGCCTGAGCCCGGCGAGCGTGCGGCACCTCGCCAGCGCCGACGTCAAGGCCGACGAGGCGGGCATCCGGGCGACCGCCGACGCGCTCGGCGTACCGCTGGTGACGTATCCGGCGGCGGAGTTGGCGGCGGTCGACGTGCCGCACCCCAGCGAGGTGGTGCGCGCCGCCGTCGGCACCCCCAGCGTCGCCGAGGCGGCGGCGCTGCTCGGCGGCGACGCCGACCTGCTGGTGCCGAAGACCGCGACGGCGATGGCCACCGTCGCCGTCGCCCGGCACACCCCGCGCGGCCGGCTGGCGATCGTCGGCCTCGGCCCCGGCGCGGCGGACCTGCGCACCGCCCGCGCGGTGACCGAACTGCGTCGCGCCACCGTGGTCGTCGGCCTGGACCAGTACGTCGACCAGGTCCGCGACCTGCTGCGCCCCGGCACCCGGGTGCTCGCCAGCGGGCTCGGCGCCGAGGAGGAACGGGCCCGTGCCGCCGTCGCCGAGGCCACCGCCGGTCACGCCGTGGCGCTGGTCGGCTCCGGCGACGCCGGCGTGTACGCGATGGCCAGCCCCGCCCTGGAGTACGCCGACGAGCGCATCGACGTCGTCGGCGTGCCCGGGGTGACCGCCGCGCTGGCCGCCGGGGCACTGCTCGGCGCGCCGCTCGGCCACGACCACGCCTACCTGAGCCTGTCCGACCTGCACACCCCGTGGGAGGTCATCGCCCGCCGGGTGGCCGCCGCGGCCGAGGGCGACTTCGTGGCGCTGCTCTACAACCCGCGCAGCCGGACCCGGGACTGGCAGCTCGGCGCGGCGCTGGAGGTCTTCGCCGCGCACCGGCCGCCGGAGACCCCGGTCGGGGTGGTGCGCAACGCCAGCCGGGCCGGCGAGCGGGTGCACCTGGCCACCCTGGCCACCCTCGATCCGGCGCTGGTCGACATGTACAGCGTCGTGGTGGTGGGCAGCAGCCAGACCCGGATCGTCGCCGGCCGGATGGTCACCCCGAGGGGGTACCGGTGGCGGCCGTGACCATCGGCGCCTGCCAGGGCTGCGGCGCCTGCCTGCTCACCTGCCCGACGCACGCGATCCGGCCGGTGCCCGGTGGCCTCGCCGTACGCGCCGACCGCTGCACGGGCTGCCTGGAATGCGTGGAGATCTGCCCGGTGGACGCGATCCGCGCCACGGACACCGACCAACGTGGAGGGATCCGATGAGTACGACCGCGCCCGGCGCCGCGTCGACGGAGGTGCGGCCGTGAGCCGCGTCGTGCACCCCATCGAGCGGGAGTCCTACCGCATCCTGCGCTCCCGGGTCGACCTGGCGCACCTGCCGCCGTTGACCCGGGCCGTCACCGAGCGGGTGGTGCACGCCAGCGCCGACCTCGACTACGTCACCGACCTGGTCTGCGACGAGGCAGCCCTGGCCGGCGGGCTGGCCGCCCTGCGCGCGGGCGTGCCGGTGGTCACGGACGTGGCGATGGTCGCCGCGGGTGTCACCGGCCGGGACACGGTCTGCCCGGTCGCCGAGCCCGCCGCCGCCGAGCTGGCCCGCGCGGCCGGCGTCACCCGGTCGGCGGCTGCGGTCCGGATCGCCCTGGAGCGGGTCGGCCCCGGCGCGGTGTGGGTGGTCGGCTGCGCGCCGACCGCACTGGAGGAACTGATCGCCCTGGACGCCCGGCCGGCGCTGGTCGTCGGGCTGCCGGTCGGCTTCGTCGGCGCCGCCGAGTCGAAGGCGGCGCTGCGCGCCAGCGGCCTGCCCGGGGTGTCCAACCGGGGCGAGAAGGGCGGCTCGGCGGTCGCCGCCGCCGCCCTCAACGCCCTGCTGTACGCGGAGGAGGAGCAGTGACCGCTCTGGTCATCGTCGGGCACGGCACGCGCAGCGCGGCCGGGGTCGAACAGTTCGTCGCGTTCGTCGAGCGGGTACGCCGCCGCGCCGCCGGCACCGTCGGCGACGTCGAGGGCGGCTTCATCGAGCTGTCCCGGCCGCCGCTCACCGACGCGGTCGGCGCGCTCGTCGACCGGGGGCACCGCTCGCTGGTGGCGCTGCCGCTGGTGCTGACCGCCGCCGGGCACGGCAAGGGCGACATCCCGGCCGCCCTGGCCCGCGAGCGGGAGCGCCACCGGGGCCTCAGCTACGTCTACGGCCGGCCGCTGGGCCCGCACCCGCTGCTGCACACCGCGCTGGAGCAGCGCGTCGACGCCGCCCTGGCCGGCGACGACCGGGCCGGCACCTGGGTGGCGCTGATCGGGCGCGGCTCCACCGACCCGGACGCCAACGCCGAGGTCGCCAAGGTGGCCCGGCTGCTCTGGGAGGGCCGCGGCTACGCCGGCGTGGAGCCGGGCTTCGTGTCGCTGGCCGAGCCGTCGGTGCCGGCGGTGCTGGAGCGGCTGCGCCGGCTCGGCGCCCGGCGGATCGTCGTCGCGCCGTACTTCCTCTTCGCCGGGGTGCTGCCGGACCGGATCGTCGCGCAGTCGGCCGCGTTCGCCGCCGCCCACCCCGACCTGGACGTGCGGGTGGCCGACCTGATCGGCGACTGCGACGCCCTCGCCGACCTGGTGCTCGAACGGCACGCCGAGGCGCGTGGCGGCGACATCCGGATGAACTGCGACACCTGCGCGTACCGGGTGCTGATGCCGGGCTTCGCCGACAAGGTCGGCCGCCCGCAGACCCCGCACGACCACCCCGACGACCCGGTCGGCGGCCACCACCACGACCACCACGCGCACGACCACGGACATGGCGGTCACGGGCCCGGCGGGCATGACCACCGGCACGGGCCGGGGGAGCACCACGAGCGCGTTCCGCGCCCCGGTCAGGTCGCCGTCGTCGGTGGCGGTCCCGGGCCCGACGACCTGATCACCGTACGGGGCAGGGCGCTGCTGGAGGCGGCGGACGTGGTGGTGGTCGACCGGCTCGCCCCGCGCGGGCTGCTCGCCGGGCTGCGCCCTGGCGTGGAGGTCGTCGACGCGGCGAAGGTGCCCCGGGGACCCTCGATGGGGCAGGACGCGATCAACGCCGCCCTCGTCGCGCACGCCCGCGCCGGGCGGCGGGTGGTCCGGCTCAAGGGCGGCGACCCGTACGTCTTCGGGCGCGGTCACGAGGAGGTGCAGGCCTGCGCGGCGGCCGGGGTGGAGGTGACCGTGGTCCCCGGGGTGAGCAGCGCGGTCGCCGCGGCGACCCTGGCCGGGGTGCCGGTCACCCACCGGGGCGTCGCGCACGACGTCACGGTCGTCTCCGGGCACCTGCCGCCCGGGCATGCCGAATCGCTGGTCGACTGGGCGGCGCTGGGCCGGGCCCGGGGCACCCTGGTGCTGCTGATGGCCGTGGACACCGTCGACAAGATCGCCGCGGTGCTGGTCGAGCACGGCCGGGCCCCGGACACCCCGGTCCTCGCGGTGCAGGACGCCGGGCATCCCGACCAGCGCGCCGTGACCGCCCGGCTGGACGAGATCGGCGCGGTGTCCGCCCGGGAGCGGATCGCCCCGCCGGCCGTCTTCGTCCTCGGCCCGGTGGTCGACCTGCGCCTGCCCGCCGAACCGCCCGGCCCGGCCCACTGATCCACCCCGCCCACCGATCCGTCCCGCCCACCGATCCGTCCCGCCCGGCCGATCCGTCCCGCCCGGCCGATCCGTTCCGCCCGGCCGATCCGTTCCGCCCGGCCCGGCCTGGTCCGGGCTCGCCGCGGGCGGCGGCGGGGCGGCCGGCGCGGTCGCCCGGCGGGCGGCGGGGTGGGGCGCTCAGCCGGTGACGGCCCGGGCCAGGGCGAAGCCGACGGCGGCGGCGCCGAGGCCGGCGGCCACGCTGGCCAGCACGTTGACCAGCGCGCGGCACCGCCGGCCCCGGCGTGCCAACCGCAGCGTCTCGTACCCGAAGGTCGAGTACGTGGTCAGCGCGCCGCAGAAGCCGGTGCCGAGCAGCGCGCCGGCGGCCGGGCCGACGGGCAGCCCGACCAGGAGGCCGAGCAGGAGCGATCCGGCCACGTTGACGGCCAGCGTGCCCCACGGCAGGGCGCCGCCGAGTCGGGCCTGCACCGCCCGGTCGGTGAGGTAGCGCAGGGGCGCGCCGACGGCCGCGCCGAGCGCGATCAGCAGGACGGTCACCGGCCGGCCCCGTGCCCCGGCCGACCCGGGCGGGCGGCGTCGAGCAGCCGGCCGGTCACGGTGTCGCCGAGCCAGACCGCGACCAGCGCGCCGAGCAGGGTGGCGGCCAGGTAGCCCAGGGCCACCTGCGGCACGCCGGCGTCGAACGCCAGCCGGATGTCCACGGCGTAGGTGGCGAAGGTGGTGTAGCCGCCGAGCACCCCGACGCCGAGGAACGGGCGCAGCAGCCCTCGGCGGTCGCCGACGCGGTCCAGCGCCGCCATCAGGACGCCGATGAGCAGACATCCGGTCAGGTTGACGGCGAAGGTCGCCCACGCGAAGCCCGCCGGGGCGTGCGGGACGGCGTGCTGGAGGCCGGCCCTGGCCAGGGCGCCCAGCGCGCCGCCGGCCGCGACGGCGCCGAGCACCGCGCCGGGGTGGGCGGCCAGCTCGCCCCGGTCGGCGGGTACGCGCAGGTCGACGTCGGGGTCGACCCGCGGATCCGGTCCGGTCACCTCGCCCTCCCCACCGGCGCCACGGGCGGGGGTTCCGGTGCGCGCCGTCAGCCTAGTGCCCGGTGCGGCGCTCGTCGGGGGCGTCCCGGTGGCGTCGGCGCACCCCGGGCGGCGTCGGGCCGGCCCCGCCACTGCCGGAGGGTCGCCAGCGTGGCGGATCCGGCACGCCGATCCGCCGTTCCGTCACGAATGCCCCGGGGCGTGGGCCGCTACCTGGGGAGCTGTCGAAAGGGGAGCGGGGCTGGCGTACGGTACCAAGATCGGTGGTCGCGGGACCGCCAACGGACGGGGGTGCAGCGGTCGATGGGCGCGGCGTCGACCGGCGGCGGGACGGCTGAGGCGGCCGGGCGCAACGCGGCGTACGACATGTTCGCCGCCGACGTCGCCTCCCGTGGGCTCGGCATCGAGCTGGTGGACGCCGCCGACGGCGCGGCGGTGGCCCGGATGCGGGTGACCGGCGCGATGGTCAACGGCCACGCCATCGCCCACGGCGGCTTCGTCTTCCTGCTCGCCGACACCGCCTTCGCGCTCGCCTGCAACAGCCACGGCCCGGCCACCGTCGCCGCCGGCGGCGAGATCACCTTCGTCCGTCCGGCCCGCGAGGGTGACCTGCTGACGGCCCACGCCACCGAGCGCACCCGGTACGGCCGCAGCGGCATCTACGACGTCACCGTCACCCGGGGCGCCGGCGAGGTGGTGGCCGAGTTCCGGGGCCGCAGCCGGACCCTGCCCCCGACCGCGCGCTGAACCCTCGCCGCCGGCCGGGCCGCACCGCGTGCCCCCACGCCGGGCCGCGCCGCGGCTAGCATCGGCGCGGTGCGAGTACTGCTGGTGCCCGCGCCGTTGATCGGGCACGTCGCCCCGCTGCTGCCGCTGGCCGCCGCGCTGCGCGACGCCGGGCACGAGGTGCTCGTCGCCACCGCCGCCGACGGTCTGCGCGCGGTGCGGCCCGGGCTGCCGGCGCACGACGTCGCGCCGGGGTTCGACCTCGGCCGGACCGCCCGCCGGGTGCTGCTGCGCCACCCGCTGATCGCCCGGGCCGAGCTGGCCGGCACCGCCGGCACCCGGGGTGCCGGGCTGCTCTTCGGTGCGGTCAACGACCAGCTCGCCGATCCGGTGGTCGCCGTCGCCGCCCGGGTCGACGCCGAGTTCGTACTGGTCCGCCCGGACGCGCGGCTGGTCCGCCGGAGGCTGCCCGGCAACGTGCGTACGGTCGACTGGATCCCGATCCCCGCGGCCCTGCCGGCGAGCGCGGCGCTGGTGCACCACGGCGGCGCCGGCAGTGTCCTCAGCGCCCTGGTCGCCGGGGTGCCGCAGCTGGCCACCGTCGGGGCGGGCGACCGGCGGCACCACGCCGAGCTGGTCGCCGCGCGTGGGGCCGGCATCGCGGCCCGGACCCGCGACATCACCGCCGACACGCTGGCCCGGCTCGTCACCGACGCCGGGCTGCGCGACGCGGCGCGGCAGGTCGGCGCCGAGATCGCCGCGATGCCAGGGCCCGGCGAGCTGGTGCGGCGACTGGAGTCGTTGCGCTGATCCGCCGCCGACGACCCGCCGGGGCGGGGAGACGTACGGGCCGGGCCCCGGCTTCGACGCGCCTGCCCGCCCGCGCGGCGGCGCCGCTGCGGCCACCGCCGTCGGACAGAATGGCCCGATGGGACACGTCGTGCTGTTTCATTCGGCCTACGGGCTGCGACCCGCCGTGTTGACCGCCGCCGACCGGCTGCGCGCCGCCGGTCACCACGTCGTCACCCCCGACCTCTACGGCGTGCCGGCCGTCGACACCCTGGAGGAGGGCTTCGCCCTGCTCGACCGGGTCGGCCAGGCGGCCGTGCTGGGCCGGGCCCGGGCAGCGGTGCACGAGGCGCCGCCCGACGTGGTGCTGGCCGGGTTCTCCATGGGGGCCGCGGTGGCCGGCGCGCTGCTGTCCGAGCGCCGCGCCGCCGCCGCGCTGCTGCTGTTGCACGGCGCCGGCGGCGCACCGGAGGCGGTCCGGGCGGGACTGCCCGTGCAACTGCACATGGCCGACCCGGACGGATACCCCCCGGAGCCCGAGCTCGGTCGGTGGCAGCGGGCGATGACCGGCGCGGGCGCCGAGCTGAGCGTCCACCGCTATGCCGGCGTCGGTCACCTCTACACCGACCCCGACCTGCCCGAACACGACCCGACGGCGGCGAGCCGGACGTGGGAGCGGGCGGTCGCCTTCCTCGACGGCCGCTGACCCGCCGCACGCCGTGCGGGTCGGGCGCCACGCCGTGCGGGTCGGGCACCCCCACGTCAGCGGAGGCGGGTCAGGTCCTCGGGGGTGAGCCGGATCGCCCCGGCCGCCACGTTCTGCACCAGGTGCTCCGGGTCACCGGTGCCGGGGATGGCCAGCACGTGCGGCCCCTGGTGCAGCGTCCAGGCCAGGCGGATCTGGTGCGGGGTCACGCCGTGCGCGCGCGCCACCGCCCGTACGGCCCCGTCGTGGTCGTCGTCCGCACCCGCCTCCCGCCGGGTGCCCGCGATCGCGAAGAACGGCACGAAGGCGATCCCCCGCTCGCCGCAGACCCGCAGCAGCTCGTCGGCCCAGCGGTTCACGTCGAGGGCGTACGCGTTCTGCACACACACCACCGGCGCGACGTCCCGCACCTCGTCCAGGTGGTCCACCCGCACGTTGGACAGGCCGAGATGGCGGATCAGCCCGGCGTCGCGCAGCTCGGCGAGGGCGGCGAACCGCTCCGCCACGCAGTCGCGCCCGGGCCGCCGGACGATGCGCAGGTTCACCACGTCCAGGTGGTCCCGGCCCAGCCGACGCAGGTTCTCCTCCACCTCCCGGCGCAGCTCCGCCGGGCCCAGTTCCCGGTGCCGGGTCGCCGCGTCGAAGGACGGCCCGACCTTGGTGGCGATGACCAGGTCCTCCGGGTACGGCGAGAGGGCCTCGCGGATCAGCTCGGTGGCGTACCTGGGCGAGCCGGCGCCGACGCCGAGCGGTCCGCCCGGCGAGACGTAGAAGGCGGCGGTGTCGATGTGGTTGACGCCCAGTTCGACGGCCCGGCGCAGGACGCGCACGGCGCGCGCCCGGTCCGGGTCGACGGTGAGACGCATCGAACCGAATCCCATCCGGTGCACGGTCCGGTCGCCGAGCGTCCAGGTGCCGGAGGCGGAGGCGGTGATCTCTTCGACAGGCATCGGGCGAAACTAGCCAGCCGGCGCGACCCGCGCACTCGGTCGGCCGCCCGATACCGCCCGGAACCGGCGCCGGCTAGGTTGGATCGTGGGGGAGATCCGTCCACTGGCGCACACTCCCACCGCCCGCTCACGCCCCTCCCCACCGCCGCTCACGCCCCTCCCCACCGCCCGCTCACGCCGCGACCGGCCTGCCGCGCGGCAGGGCCAAGATCGGTCTCTGCCCGCGCTCCTGCCGCCGCGCCGATCCGCCCGGCCGGGCCACGGACCCGACGCCGCGGCCCGCTGCCGTACCGTCCGAAGTGGCCGCCCGACCGGGCCCGCCAGCGCCGATGCCCTGGTCGGGCTCCGGGACGCGACCGCTGGTCGGGGTCCAACCGCGCAGCCGCACCACCCGGACGGACCCGACGGCGCGTACCGGCACCGGTGGCACGTGGCCCACAGGACCGCCGGGTACCGACGGCGCATCCGCCTCCGCCGGCCGCGCGGCCCGGCGGGCGAACGCGGCCCGCGCCGCCCTCGGCAGCCGGGCGTACGCGACCTCGCGGACCACCGTGTCGGCGACGGCGTACCGGCCGTCGGCGCGGGTGGCCAGCAGGCCGGTGGCGGCCAGGGCGCGCAGCACCGGGACGGCCCGACCGGGTGCCCAGTCGAGCAGGCGTGCCACCGTCGCGGCGGTGACCTCCGCGCCGACGGTCGCGGCGGCCATGAGCACGGCCCGGCACGCCCCGTCGAGGCGGTCCAGCCTGGCGTCGACCTCCCGGCGCACCGCCTCCGGCACGGACTGCGCCGCGCCCAGCGCCGCGACGTACGCGGCGGCCCGCCCCGGATTGCCCCCGACCAGCGGCAGCAACCGGGCGACTGTCGCCGCCGGCCGCCCGGCCCGGCCGAGCAGGTGACGCAGCAGCCGTCCGGTCTCCACCGGGCGCAGGGGCGGCACCGCCAACCGGTGCCGCCGGGCCCGTGGGCCGGGCAGCACGTCCGCCCACTCCGGACGGTGCAGCGCCACCACCACCAGCGGCAGCGACCGCTCGGTGGCCGCCGCGAAGAGCCGGTGCAGGAAGTGGCCCAGCGCCGCCGTGGCCCGGTCGAGGTCGTCGACCGCCACCACCACCGGCTGCCGGGCGGCGAGCCCCAGCAGTGCCTCCCGCGCCACCTCGGCGCCCCGGGCCGCCGCGCCGGAGCCGTCCGGCGCGGCCAGCAGCGCCTCCAGCGCGTACACCGCCTCGGCCAGGCCGGTGGGCGGCACCAGGCCGGCCAGGGCGGCGCTGAGCCGACGCCGTACCGTCGCGGGCGGGTCGCCGTCGCACAGGCCGGCGAGCCCGCGCACCAGGTCCGCGACGGGGGCCAGGGGCTGCGGGTACGGGAGGCAGTGCGCGACGCACCAGCGCACCGGCGCCCCACCCACGGTCCGTACCGCGCGGGTCAGCTCGTGCAGCAGCCGGCTGCGCCCGCTGCCGGTCGGGCCGACCAGCGACAGCCAGCGCGGGCTGCGGTCCCGGACGGCCCGGACGACCAGGTCCCGGGAGGCGGCCAGCTCCCGTCGCCGGCCGACCAGCGGCGCCTCGTGCCGGGCCGGGGCCGGCCGGCTCGTGCCGGTGGCGTGCCACACGTCCAGCGGCAGCGCCTTGCCGGCCAGGGTCACCGGCGGCACGCGGCGCTGCTCGACCAGCCCCACGGTGGCACGGTGCGTGACCGCGCAGAGCGCCACCCCGCCCGGCGGGGCGTACTCCTGCAACCGGGCGGCGGTGGTGATCACCGCGCCGCTGGCCACGCCGTGCCCGCCGTCGCGCGCCGCGGCGAGGTCCACCAGCGCCTCGCCGGTGGCCACCCCGGCGCGGACCCGCAGGCGCGGCGCGCCGGGCGGCGGTCGCCGGTCGAGGGCCCCCTGGATCTCCAGCGCCGCCCGCACCGCCCGGTAGGCGTCGAACCCGTCGGAGCGGCGGGCCCCGAACAGGGCCATCACCGCGTCGCCGACGTACTTCTCGACCACCCCGTGCCACCGGCGCAGCACCCCGCCGACGGTGTCGAAGTACGCCCGTTGCAGGGCCCGCACGTCCTCCGGGTCGAGCCGGTCGACGAGCGCGGTCGACCCGACGATGTCGACGAACAGCACGGTGACCAGGCGCCGCTCCTCCGGCACCGGCCAGCCGGCCGACGTGGCCCGCTGCGGAGCATCGACGATGGTGGGCATGGGCATCGCACCCGCCTTTCCCCGCGGTGGCTGACGACGCCTCGGACACTGTCACCGATCAGCCGACGGGGGATCTGCCGAACGACGTATGTCGGCCGTGCGCAACCTTCGGTCGCAATGTCGACGCGGGGAGTACCACAGGCGGGAAAGACCCGTAGAACGGTGCGGAGACCTGTGACTAGGCTGCGTGCCATGCCCAGCGAAGTGGACACGGCACCACTCGTCGGCCGGGCCGACCTGGTGACGACCGTACGGTCCGTGCTGCTCGACGACGTCACGCAGGGAAAGACCGCCGCCGTGTTCCTCACCGGCGAGAGCGGCGTCGGCAAGACCCGGCTGCTGCGCGAGGTGGCCGGCCGGCTGCGCGACGCCGGTGCCCTGGTGCTCACCGGCTCCTGCCTGGACATCGGCGACGCGTCGCCCCTGCACCCGCTGCTGCAGGCGTTGCGCCGTCTCGACGCCGAGCTGACCGGCGCCCAGCCCCGGACCTCCTCGGCGGTGCGCGGCCTGCTGCGGATGTTCGCCGAGGAGACCGCCGCTCCGGACGGCGCCGGGGCGCTGCTGGAGCGGGTCTCGCAGGGGCTGCACCTGATCGCCGAGGGCCGCCCGCTGGTGCTGGTGCTCGACGACCTCCAGTGGGTCGACCGCAGCACCCGGCAGCTGCTGCTCTACCTGCTGGCCGGGCTGGGTGACCTCCAGTTGTCCGTGCTCGCGGCGGTGCGGGCCGAGTCGTTGCAGGGCGCGCACCCGTTGCGCCGGGTGCTCACCGAGCTGCGCCGGCTGCGTACGGTGCGGGTGCTCGACCTGGCCCCGCTGGACCGGGCCGGCACCGACCGGCTCGCCGCCGCCGTGGTCGGCCGGCCGCTCGCCGGTGAGGCGGCGGAGCTGGTGTGGCAGCGCAGCGGCGGCAACCCGTTCGTGGTGGAGGAACTGGCCCGCGACCTGCGCGACGGCCGGGACGGGCTCTCCGACACGCTGCGCGAGATCTTCCTGGCCCGGGTGGACGCCCTGCCCCGGCACGCGCACACCGTGGTGCACGCGGTGGCCACCGGCGTCGAGCCGGTGGGGCACTGGCTGCTCGCCCAGGTGGTGCGGCTGCCCGAGGACGAGGTGATCGGGGCGGTCCGCTCGGCTGTCGCGCACCGGCTGCTGGTGAGCGCCGACGACGGCTACCGGCTGCGGCACCGGCTGGTCGCCGAGGTGCTGGAGCACGAGCTGCTGCCGGCCGAGCGCGCCGCCCTGCACCGCCGCTACGCCGAGGCGCTCACCGCGGCCCCGGCCGAGCTGCACCAGGCGCGCCTGGCGCACCACTGGCGGCTGGCCGGCGAGCCGGCGCGGGCGTTGCCGGCGGCGACGGCCGCGGCCCGGGAGGCCGAGCGGCTGCACGGCTGGGCCGAGGCGCACCGGCACTGGTCGGTGGCGTTGCAGCTGGCCGCCGCGCCGGGCGTCGCGGCGCCGGACGTGGACCGGGTCACCCTGCTGCGGCACGCCGCCGAGGCGGCCCACCACTGCGGCGAGCACGCCCGGGCGCTGACGTTGCTGGAGGAGCTGGCCGCCGCCGACGCGGGCCCGTCGGCGTGCGCGCTGCACATCCGCCGGGCCCGTTACCTGGCTGCCGCCGGTCGGTCGGCTCCGGCGGAGGCGGAGTACCAGCGGGCCCTGGAAGCCGCCGACTGCACGCCCCGGGAGCGGGCCACCGCTGCGGCGCACCTGGCCGAGCTGCTGCTGCACCTCGGCCGCTACGCCGATGCGGGCCGGCGGGCCCGGGAGGCGCTGGAGCTGGCCGCCGGGGTGGCGGGCTCCACGTCGGAGGTGGTGCTGGCCAGCGCGGCGCTCGGCTTCTCCGAGGCATACCTGGAGGACCCGGACACCGGGCTGGCGGTGATGCGCCGCGCGGTGGAGACCGCCGAGCGCGCGGGCCGCCCGGAGGACGTGGCGTGCGCGTACCTGCACCTGGCCGAGCTGCTGACCGGTCCGCTGAACGTGTTGGAGGCGGGCGTCGTCGTCGCCCGCCGGGGTGCCGAGCGGGTGGCCGAACTCGGCCTGGGCCGCACGTACGAGACCCGGCTGCTGGCCATCGCCACCAACGGGCTGTTCCGGGTCGGGCAGTGGGCCGAGGCGGAGAAGGTCGTCGCCGCGGCGTTGCGGCACCGCCCCTCCGGCGCCGACGCGGTGGAGCTGCTGCTGGCACGCTGCCGACTGTCGGTGGGCTACGGCGACGTCGAGGCCGCCGACCGCGACCTGGACGCGGTGGCCACGATGCTCGCCGGCGGCGGGGCGCGGCACGTGATCCCGCTGCTCACCCTGCGGGCGGGGCTGGCCATGTGGCAGGGCCGGCACGACCTGGCCCGGCAGGCGGTGCAGCGCGGCCTGACCGAGAGCCGCTCCGACGACGTGGGCATCCTCGCCGCGCTGGTGTGGCACGGGCTGCGGGCCGAGGCCGAGGCGCACGCCGGCCGCGCCGTGGCCGTCGACCCGACGGCGCTACGGCGGCTGCGGGAGGTGGCCGACCGGGTCGCCCGCAAGAGCGAGCACGCCGCCCGCCCGGTGCGCGACGTGGTGGACGGCTTCCTGGCGCTGTGCGCCGCCGAGGTGAGCCGCCTGGAGAGCAACGACCCGGAGCTGTGGGCCCGCGCGGTGGCGCAGTGGGACCGCCGCCACCACCCCTACCCGGCGGCCTACTCCCGGCTGCGGCAGGCCGAGGCGCTGCTGGCCCGGCGCAGCCGCAGCGCCACGGCGGCCAAGCTGCTGCGGCAGGCGTACGAGGTGGCGCAGGGGCTCGGCGCGGTGCCGTTGACCTCGGAGATCCGTACCCTCGCCGGGCGGGCGCGGGTGTCGCTGGAGGACCGCCCGGCCACCGGCGGCCCGGCCACCGGCGCGGACGGCGACGAACTGGCGGCGCTGACGGCCCGGGAGCGGGAGGTGCTCGCCGCGGTCGCCGAGGGGCTGACCAACCGGGAGATCGGCCAGCGGCTGTTCATCAGCGAACGCACCATCGGCGTGCACGTCTCGCACATCTTCGACAAGCTCCAGGTCCGCACCCGCGTGCAGGCCAGCGCGATCTTCCTACGCAACCGGCGCGACTGACGCCGGCGGGGATACGTCGTTCTACTGATCCGGCCGGCTGCCGCCGGCTGGCAGGCTGTGCTGCGTCGCCGACGGCACGGGGGTGCCGCGAACCACTGTGGAGGAGAGATGACGCAACCGGTGTGGGGTCCTGTGCATCGGGATGTCGTCGACCTGCTCGCCGACCATCCCGCCGACGTGCCGGCGGTCGTCGACCACCTCGCCAAGCTCCAGGACCTGCTGGTCCGGCTGCCTCCGCTGGAGGCGAGCTGCCCGCTGGCCGACTTCAACCGGCTGTACCTGACGATCACCGAGAGCGTGCTCAACGGCCTCTACGACGACCGGTTCGCCGACCCGGTGTTCCTGTCCCGGCTGGACGTGGAGTTCGCCGCCCGGTACTTCGACGCGATGCGGCTGTGGACCGACTCCAGCCCGGGTACGCCGAAGGCGTGGGCCTGCCTGTTCGCGCGCATGCGTGGCCCGGACGCCCGCCCGCTGCCGTCGGCGGCCGCCGGGGTGAACGCGCACATCAACTTCGACCTGCCGTTCGCGCTGGTGACCACGTTCGACAGCCTGGAGTCGGAGCCGGTCGACGGCACCGATCAGCACCGCGACTACCTGGAGATCAACAAGATCTTCGCGGACAAGATCCCCGGTCTGCGGCGCGGCTACCTGGAGCGGTGGCAGCTGCTCATCGACATGCTCAACGGCGACATCGACGACTGGTACCAGGGGGAGCTGGTCGAGTACACCCGCGACGTCGCCTGGCGCAACGCGCAGAAGATCTGGCGGTGCCGGCACGACCCGGCCGCCCACGAGTGCGAGCGCGCGCGGCTGGACGACACCGCAGCGGCGCTCGGCCGGCTGCTGCTCTCGCCTCTCGGGGCGTTCCTGCAGTAGCCGGGACGGGGGGTCCCCGCGCTCCGCACCCGGCACCCGGCGGAGCGCGGGGACACGTCGTCCCGGCGCCCGCCGCCGGAGCAAGCCTGGTCCGCCGGCGGGCGCCGGACCGTGCTGCGGGCCGTCCGGCCGGCCGGGGCACGCCGGGGCGGGGCGCGGGGTTCGCGGGTCGGCCGGCCCGGGGGGTGTCGGCCGGCCCGCGCGGGGTACGCCCGCGCCATGAGTGATCCGGCCCGGCGGCCCGCCGCCCGACCCCGACCCCGGCCCGCCGCCCCGTCCCGTCCCGCCCGCCCGGGCGACACCCGACGCGCCGGTCGGGGCGGTGCGCGATGACCCGTGCGGCCCGCCGGTTCGCGTTCCGCTTCGACCCGGCCTTCCGGCCGGCGCTCGCCCTGGTCGGGGTGCGGCCGGCGACGGCCTGGCTCGACGTCGACGGGGTCGAGCTGGTGGTCCGGTTCGGCCCGTGGCGGCTGCGCACCGCCCGGGGCAACGTCGTCGGGGTCACCCGTACCGGGCCGTACCGCTGGTGGCGGGGGATCGGCGTGCGCCTCTCGCTGGCCGACGCCGGGGTGACCTTCGCCAGCAGCACCGCCGGCGGCCTCTGCCTCCGCTTCGCCGAGCCGGTGCCCGCCCTGCTGCCCGGCGGGTGGCTCCGGCACCCCGGGGTGACGGTCACCGTCGCCGAACCCGACGCCCTGGCCCGAGCGTTGGCTGCGAGCCACGGCGACTGAGTCCTTTCGGCTCAACCGCCCGGGCGGGCGGCTGACGGTGCCCGCCCGGGGCCGGTCCACCCGTGCACGGCAGTTCGCGCCCCATGAAGGCGAAAGATACGTTTATTCATGTTCGGGGGACTTGCCCGATTCTCGTCCGTATCGTGGCCTTCGGCGGTTGCCGCGACGTCAGCCGCCCCGCGTCCCGTTCGACGCGGCCGTGTCACGCACGCGCGAGAGGCAGGGAAGCCTGATGACGACATATCAAGGAGGCCGGCGGGCGGCACCACCCGGGCGGCGGTCGCGGTGGAAGTTGGCCGGTGGCCTCGTGGCGGGCAGCCTGGTGGTGGGGGCGGCCGGACTGACGGGTGTCGCCGCCGTGGCCGCCGACCGGGACCTGCCCGCCGCCTCGGACGCGCCTTCGTTGGCGCTGCGGGCCGACGACCAGTCCGGTACGGGCCGCCGCGGCGATGCCGTCGAGGACCGCGACCACGCCCGCGAGGAGCGCCGCGGCGGTAGGCCGGACGATCGCCCCGGACGTTCGGGCCAGGGGCACCGCCGGGAGGTGCCGGTGCCGTGCGACCCGGCGAAGCTGATCTCGGCGCTGGTCCGGGCCAACGCCGAGGGCGGCGCCGACCTGCGCCTGGCGTCGAAGTGCACGTACGAACTGACCGATGCCTTCCAGCAGCCCGACGATTACGACGGCGGGATTCGCGACGCGCGGGAGGCCGCCGACAGCGCGGAGAACCCCGGCGACGCCGAGGCGCCCCCGCGCGACCCGCGGCACGACCGGGCCGGGCTGCCCGTCATCTACCACCCGATCTCCATCCGGGGCGAGGGGGCCACCATCGTGCGCGACGTGCGCGCAGAGGCGTTCCGGTTCTTCACCGTTCGCGACGGCGGGGAGCTGACGCTGTCCGACGTGGTGCTCCGCAACGGCCTCTCCGCCGCCGAGGGCGGCAGCATCCACGTCGTGCACGGCGCGTCCGCCGTGGTCGAGCGCACCACGATCGTGGACAGCACCTCCCTCTCGGCGGAGGGTGGCGGCGGCGGGATATTCAACGACGGCCACCTGGTGGTCACCGGGAGCACGTTCGTCGACAACCACGCCGCCGGCACTGCGGGCAAGGGCGGGGGCCTGCTCAACGGTGGCGTGCTCAGCCTGGAGAACTCGCAGTTCCGGGGCAACAGCGCCGTCGCGTACGGCGGCGGCCTCGCCAACTACCGGGGCGCGGCCGAGGTGGACTCGAGCACCTTCGCGCGCAACAACGCCGCGCAGGGCGGCGGCGTCGCCAGCTTCTCGGCCCGTACCCGGGTCGCCGACACGAAGGTGGTGGGCAACACCGCCCGAACCGGCGGCGGCATCGCCAACTCGGACGCGTTGATCTTCCTGCGCGGCCTCGAGGTGCGCGACAACACCGCCACGGGCAACGGCGGCGGCATCTCCACCTTCCAGGGCCTGATCCCCGTCGACGACAGCGTCGTCTCGGGCAACACGGCGTGGGGCTCCGGCGGCGGGATCCACGCGCAGAAGTCGAACCTGCTGGTGCGCCGGAGCGAGGTCGAGCGCAACCGGGCCGTCGGCACGGCGTCCATGGGCGGCGGCGTCTTCGCGACGCTGGGCCAGGTCTCCCTCTACACCAGCCGGGTGGCCGCCAACGTCGCCACCGTGAAGCCGGGCGGCCTCTTCGTCGACAAGGCCCGGGTCAGGGTCGACGACGAGACCGACATCATCGACAACGAACCCACCAACTGCGAGGGCAGCCGGGTGCCGGTGGCGAACTGCTTCCGCTGATCCCTCGGCGGGTTGGCCCGCCCGTCTCGGGGCGCAGCCGGCCCCGCCCGTCGATCAGCGCGATCGCGGCGGGCGGGCAGGCTGCGCCCCCGTTCGTCGTGGGGCCTCGGCCGGCCCGCGCGCCCGTTCGTCGTGGGGCCTCGGCCGGCCCGCGCCGCGTCCGCGTCGTGGGGCGTCGGCCGGCCCGCGCGCCGCGTCCGCGGCGTGGACGGCTCAGGCGAGGGCGCGCAGCCGGGCGGCGAGGTCGTCGGCGAAGAAATCGAGGAAGCCGTCCGGGTCGGGGCCGGCGTTCTGGAGCACGACATGGTCGTAGCCGGCCTCGACGTAGGAACGGACGGCCGCCACGTGCGCCTCCGGATCCGGCCCGACGGAGAACAACTCCCGGACGTGTCGTTCCTCGACGTGCGCGCTGGCGGCGTCGAAGTTGACCGGGTTCGGGAGCTCGCTCATCACCTTCCACCCGGTCACCATCCACCGGCTGGTCTCCAGCACCGCCCGCACGGCCTGCTGGTCGTCGGTGGCCCAGGCCATCGGCACCTCGGCGTAGCGGGGCCCCTCGCCACCGGCCTGCCGGTAGTGCTCGACGATGGACGCCTCGGGTTCGGTGACGAACAGGCCGTCGCCGAGTTCCGCGGCCAGCGTCGCCGAGGACCGCCCGCTGGCGGCGACCGCGATCACGGGCGGGGTCTCCGGCAGGTCGAAGATCCGGGCGTCCTCCAGTTGCAGGTGCTTGCCCTCGTACGACCGGTAGCCGCCCTGCCAGAGCAGCCGGATGATCTCCAGCGCCTCGCGGAGCCGTTCGTGCCGACCCCGTACGCTCGGAAAACCCTGCCCCACCACGTGCTCGTTGAGCCGTTCCCCGGCCCCGACGCCGAGGGTGAACCGGCCGTCGGAGATCAGCGCCATGGTCGCCGCGGCCTGCGCGATGATCGCCGGGTGGTACCGGACGGTCGGGCAGGTGACCCCGGTGGCCAGGCCGATCCGGTCGGTCTTCGCCGCGACCGCCCCGAGCACGCTCCAGGTGAACGACGAGTGCCCCTGCGTGTCGAGCCACGGGTGGAAGTGGTCGCTCATCTCGACGAAGTCGAAGCCCACCTGCTCGGCCCGGACGGCCTGCCGGATGATCTCCTGCGGTCCGTACCCCTCGGCGGCGAGCTTGTAGCCGATCCTCATCGCGGTGCTCCCGTCCCGTGCGGCGGTGATGGCCGCAACGCCGGTTCCCGCCGCCCGGGCCGCCAAACGTCACTGCCGGGACGGGGGAACCGGGACCCCACCCGACAACCCCAGCCTCCTAGGACGCCCTACCCGGTGTGCGCCCCACCGCCTCGGCGACCGGACCCGCCCGGCGACCGCGGGAAAGAGCTGGGGCCGGGCGGGCCCAGCGGCCCGGCGGGGGAAAGGCCGGGAAAAAGGGCGACCGCCGGAAGCCGGACGGGCCATGCGCCGGGAAGCGTGCTTCGGACATGACTCGGCCCGCGCCCGGATCGGGCGCGGGCCGGCAGGACGGGGCTCCTACTGCGACGGCTGGGGCAGCTCGCAGTCGATCTTCGGGTTGGCCCCGATGTAGTTGAGCGGCCCCGCCACGATCGTCACCAGGATCGTGCCGGCCTCGGCACAGTTCGTGTCTTCGTTGTTGTAGTAGCCGCGTTGTCCGGCGGCGACCGCGCCGATGATCAGCCAGATGACGACCAGGACTCCGAATATCGACGTGCCACGCATCGCTGCCTCCGCAAGGGTGTGGTGGTTCGAGGTGCTGGGCTTTGTACCCAGTCGCGATGGACGGCTAACGGTGCCGCCGCGTCGCGGTGCCCGCTGGACGGGGCACTGCGACGTCGGCGACGGCGGTCCGGTCGTGCGGGGGTGCCCGGTGCGCCGGGCCCCCCGCACCGGCGTCGACAGAGTGTGGCGGCCGGGGCGACGCCGGTCAGGCGTCCTGGCCGCCCACCGGGGTCGGCAGGGCGGCGACCGCCTCCTGTGGAGCCGCGGCGAGCACCTTCGCCTGCTGCGGCCAGGTCGCCAGGCTCGGCGCGGCCCGCAGCCCGGCCGCCCGGATCGTCTCCCGCAGCGCGGTCTCGTCCAGCTCCGCGAGCTGCCGGTACGTGCGGATGCCGGCTGCCTGCAACGCCGCGGCCATCTTCGGACCCACGCCCTGGATCCGGCGGAAGTCGTCGGGGGCGTCGGAGTCGGTCGCGGCCGGTGCGGGCACCTCGCCGCGCGGCGCCGGCACGACCGGCGTCGACTCCGGCTCGACCGGCGCGTCGGCGGCCGTGGCCGTGCCATCCACAGTGGCGGTGGCCACGGCCGGTTCGACCGCCGTGGTGACGGCCGGCTCCGGCTCGGCGGGAGCGGCGGCCACGGCAACAGGTGCGGTTTCCGGCTCGGCCGGGGTCGGGCTCGCCGGCGCCGGGGTGACGGCGGCCGGGGCGGGCTCCGCCGCGCCGGTGGGGAGGTGCTGCGGGTCGGCGGGCTCGTGTGCCGGCCGGCCGTCGACGGGGCCGGTCACCTCGGCCGCCGCCGGCAGCACGGTCTCGTGTTCCGGCCGGGCGTCGGTGGCGGTGCCGGCCGGTGCGGGGTCGGTCTCGGGCGCCGGCACCGGGTCACCGGTCAGCGCGATCTCGGCCGGGTCGACGTCGTCGGCCCGGGGGGCGTCGGCCGCGACGACCGTGGCCGACGGGGCGGCGTCGGTCGGGGCGTCGGCCCCGGCCGGTGCGGGGACGCCGTCGGCGACGGCGTCCGGCGTGCGGTCCACGGTCGCCTCCGGCCGCGCCTCGTCCAGGGTGGCGACGGGCGGCGGATCGACCACCACGGCGGTCATGCCGGCGACCGGGTCACCGTCCACGCTGGGCGAGCGGTGCGTGGCGGATGCGGTGTCCCGCCGGTCGCGCAGGAACCAACCGCCCGCCACACCCACCACCAGAGCCACGATCAGTATCAGCCAGTGCCCGAAGGACCACGCCACGGCAAACCTCCCTATCGTTCAAGTGCGGAAACCCGCGAGAAAAACTCGCCGCAGCTTCGCACACGCCCGATGGCGCCGACAGGCAGGACCGGCTGCCCGCCGTACCGGCACGAGGGGGTTGCACCTGGGGTGTCCGGCGGGCGACTCAGGGTTGCTGTCGTGTGTCCGCGAGCCCGTGCGCGTCGGGTGGCGTCGCAGTCGGCGACGGCGGGGGGTGGTCGTCCCGGAATCCGGCGAGGCGGGTACGCGAAGACCCCGGCACCCGTGAGCGGTGCCGGGGTCCCCGTCGGACGGTCAGTCCTCCTCGCCCCGGTAGCTGTAGAAGTCGTCGACGAACCGGCGTGCCAGCCGGGGCACCCGACTGGTGACGCCGAAGTAGCCCCGCGCGCCGAGCAGCGCGAGCCGCCCGACGACGGGCTTGTACATCCGGTCGTCGCCGTTGGTGCCGCTGCGGTTGAGCGAGTCGGCGACCCGGGCGAACCCGTACGGGACCATCGCGGCCTCGTAGTCGGCCACCGCCTGCAGCAGCGTCTTGTCGCCCGTCGCGGCCTGCCGCAGCTGTCGGCAGAGCAGGGCGGCGTCGCGCAGGGCCGTGTTGGCGCCCACCCCCCGTCCCGGGGTCATCGTGTGGATGGCGTCGCCGAGCAGGGTGACGGTGCTGCTCTTCCACGGTGGCACCGGTTCGCTGGTGGCCACCTTGATGGGCAGGGCGCTGCCCGGGTCGCCGCGGGCGAGCAGCTCGCGCAGGTGGGGGTGCCAGTTGCGGGTGAGCCGCAGGGCGAGCAGGATCAGCTCCTCGCCGCGCCGCTGCATCACGTCGGCCGGGAAGCGGCGGGCCGTGCTCCAGACGACCAGGTTGATGTTGTCGCGGGTGTTGTCGTGGCGCAGCCCCGGCCAGCCGCGCAGGAGTTCGGCGTCGGTGGGGTCCACGCCGGGTTTGAGTGACCCGTCGCGGTCCCACTTGAACTCCATCACGTGCAGTACGCCCATCATCCCGCCGGTGCCGAAGATCAGCGAGATGCCCTGCGCGATCCGCTGCGGCAGCAGCTCGCGGGTGTGCGGGGTCAGGGGGATCCGGGTGGCGATGTTGATGGTGCCGGCGTCGCGGGTGACCGCGTGCGGCAGGTACTGGCGGCGCACCGCCGAGTGCGTGCCGTCCGCGGCGACCAGCAGGTCGCCGGTGGCGGTGCTGCCGTCGGCGAAGTGCGCGGTCACGGTGCCGTCGTCGCGTTGGTCGTACCGGGTGAAGGTCTTGTCGAAGTGGACCACGTCCTCCATGCCGGTGAGCAGGACCTGGCGCAGGGTCATCCGGGCCACGGACCGTTCGGTGTCCACCGGGTCGGTGTCCGGCCGGAGCGTGAACGAGGCGGTACGCCGCATCCCCTGGGTGATGACGTTGAAGTAGCGGGGGGAGCGGGCACAGGTGGCGAGGTAGACGTCGAACAGGGCGGGTGGCAGGCATTCGCGCAGGGCGCGGCTGCCGGTCGGTCCGATGCCGACCCGGTAGCCGAGCAGCCCCTCGCCGCGGGTGCGGTAACGCTCGTAGACGGCGACGCTGATCCCGGCCCGGCGCAGGCCGTGCGCCAGGCACAGCCCGCCGGTGCCGGCGCCGATGATCAGGACGTGGGGTGGTCTGGACGACATGGCGACCGCCCCGTTCAGCCGGCCGGGTGCGACGACGACGTCGCGTCGGCGGCGTCCCACCGGTAGAAGCAGCCCGCGATCGCGTCGCGCGGCGAGCGCCAGGTCGGCAGGTACGGCGTGGTGTGTGCGGAGAGCCGCTCGTTGACCTGTCGGTAGAGCGGGTGGTTGCGGGCGTCGGCCAGCGCGTCCGGTTCCACGTCGGCGGTCTCCATCAGGTGTAGGCACAGGTCGTGCAGGCAGTACAGGGACCGGTGGCGCACCCCGGTGAGGGCGGGTAGCTCGGTCGCGTCGGACTCGGCGAAGATCTGGGCCACCCGACCCTCCGCGCCCGGGATGATCCTGCTGACGATCAGTAGACGGCTCATGGGACCCCTCTCGCCGGTGGTGCTTCGCGACCATGTCGGAGACCACGGACTGTTGTGCGCCCACCGTGCACCGGCGACTGTCACCTGCCCGTCACGCGTGCCGCCGCGCCGGTGACGCCGGGTCAGCGCGCGCGGGGCGTGAGCCGGGCCGGCGGCGTCCGGCGCGGCTCGACCGGGGTGCCGCGGGTGGCCTCCCGGATGGGCGCGAGGGTGTCGTCGAGCAGGGCGGTCATCGCCGCGGACGGTTCCAGCCGCAGTTCCCGCAACAGCAGGTCGCGGTAGACGTAGAAGGCGTGCACGGCCTCGAAGGCGTTGCCCTCGGCGAGGTGGATGCGCACCACCAGCCGGTGCGGCGTCTCGCGCAGCGGCTCGGCGGCCATCGCCTCCAGCGCGGCTTCCAGGGCGGCGCCGTGGCGGCCCGCCGTCAGGTGCTGACCGGCCAGTTCCTCCAGCATGTGCAGGCGGAGTTGGCGCAGCCGCTCCCGGTCGGCCAGCACCCAGTCGTCGTACCAGCCGGGGAGCAGGTCGTGCCGGCCGGCGGCGAGCGCGTCGGCGGCGCACGGGTCGTCGCCGTCGCGCACCCTCGCCGCCGTGCCGACCAGTGCGTCGACGTCGACGCGGACGACCGGGCCGAGGGATACCGTGTCGCCGGAGGTGGTGATCGGGCAGCACGGGTCCTGGCGCAGCCGCCACAGCGCGGTCCGCAGGGACGACAGTGCGCGCTCCTCCGGCGCGTCGGGCCACAGCAGTCCGGCCAGGTGACTTCGGGTGGCGCCGGGGCGCAGCCCGATCAGCGCGATGACCCGTTGCAGGCCGCGCGGCACCACGACCGGCGCGTCGCCGTGCAGCAGCCGGAAGCCGCCGAGCAGGTGCAGTGAGATCTCGGCGTCCGGACGGCACGCGGTGGTCGGCGTCGACGGATCAGCGGCCACGGCGGCACCCCCTGCGGAACGCTCGTCCCGACTCGTCTGCTGTCCCCGGCGCGGCTGCCCATGACCCCGCTGTCGGATCGCTCTGCGCCGCGGCACGGCGTCGCGCGCCGCGGCCGCCGGGTTGACCGTGACGAAGATTATCAATAGTGGTCACTCTGGGTCAATGTCCGGAATGGGATCGCGCTTGCCTGGCGGCGTCCACGAGAACCCTTCTGAACTGCGCGGAACCGCCCTACGTGCCCGGTGTCGGGCAGCCGATGCACAGCTTGCGTCAACGCAGCGTCACGAGGGCTGCGTCGCCGTTGGGCGGTCGCCGGTGACGCAGCCGTGACGCCGGTGGCCGCATCGTGACGCCAGTCGTCCGGCTCGGCCGGTGCCGTCGTCACCGACGCCGGATGCCGTGGAGGGAGGCGCGTCCATGGACCGTTCGCTGATCGTCGCGAAGGTGGTGCCGGGCGCCGAGGCGCGCGTCGCCGAGATCTTCGCGGAGTCCGACGCGACCGAGCTGCCGCGCCTGGTCGGCGTCCGGCACCGGTCGCTCTACCGGCTGGGTGACCTGTACGTGCACCTGTTGGAGACGGCGGCGCCGGGCGAGGGCGCGGTCGAGGCTGCCCGGGGGCATCCCGAGTTCGCCCGGGTGAGCGCCCGGCTGCGGCCGTACGTGTCGCCGTACCTGCCGACGTGGCGGGAGCCGCGCGACGCGATGGCCCGCTGCTTCTACCGCTTCGACGCCGCGCCCGTCGGGCGGTCGTCGTGACCGCCACCGCGCCCGAGGGGCAGCTCTGGACCCGGTGCGGCGGCTGCGCCACGCTGCTGTACCGCAAGCGGCTACGCCGCAACCTCGACGTCTGCCCCGAGTGCGGTGTGCACGCCCGGGTCGACGCGCCCGAACGGCTGCTCCAGCTCGTCGACCCGGGGGCGTTCACCGCCCTGCCGCACCGCCCGGCCGAGGTCGACCCGATCGCCTTCGTCGACCTGCTGCCGTACCCGCACCGGCTCACCGCGGCCCGGGCGGGCACCGGGCTGGCCGAGGCGGTGGTCTGCGGTAGCGCCACCGTCGGAGGGCATCGGTGCGTGCTGGCGGTGATGGACTTCCGGTTCCTGGGCGGCAGCCTGGGCTGTGTCGTGGGGGAGCTGATCACCCTGGCCGCCGAGCGGGCCCTGGCCGACGGGGTCCCGCTGGTCCTGGTCACCGCCTCCGGCGGGGCGCGGATGCAGGAGGGCGCCCTGGCGCTGATGCAGATGGCCACGGTCAGTCAGGCGATCGCCGCGCTGCGGGAGGCCGGCCTGCTCACCGTCAGCGTGCTGACCGACCCGACGTACGGGGGGGTGGCCGCCTCGTTCGCCACCAACACCGACGTGGTGCTCGCCGAGAGCGGCGCGCGGATGGGCTTCGCCGGCCCCCGGGTGATCCGGCAGGTCACCGGCCGGGAACTGCCGGAGGGCTTCCAGACCGCCGACTTCCTGCTCCGGCACGGTCAGGTCGACATGGTGGTGCCCCGGTACGCGCTGCGGGGCCGGCTGGTGGCGCTGCTCGCCGCCGCCCGCGCCGGGCGGCGGTCGGCGTCCGGTGCCGACGTACCCCGGCAGGAGCCGTCGCCGTCGGCGGCGCGGCCGGCCGCCACGACGGCGCCGGGCCCGGGCGGCGACGCCTGGGAGACGGTACGGCTGGCCCGCCACCCGGACCGTCCGACCACGCTGGACTACCTGGAGACGGCGTTCGACGGCTTCGTCGAGCTGCACGGCGACCGGCTCGGCGCGGACTGCCCGGCCGTGGTGGGCGGGCTGGCCCGCCTCGACGGCCGACCCGTCGTGGTCGTCGGGCACCAGAAGGGACACACCACCGCCGAGCTGGTCGGGCGCAACTTCGGCATGGCCAGCCCGGCGGGGCACCGCAAGTCGCTGCGGCTGATGCGCCTCGCCGCCCGCCTCGGCCTGCCGGTGGTCACCCTGGTCGACACCCCGGGGGCGGATCCCGGCGTGCGGGCCGAGGAACAGGGGCAGGCGGCGGCCATCGCCGAGAACATCCTCGCCCTGACCGTGCTGCCCACCCCCGTCGTCGCCGTGATCACCGGCGAGGGCGGCAGCGGCGGTGCGCTGGCCCTCGCGGTGGCCGACCGGGTGCTCATGCTCCAGCACGCCGTCTACTCGGTGATCAGCCCGGAGGGCTGCGCGGCCATTCTCTGGCCGGACCGGGGCGCCGCCCCGCAGGCGGCCCGCGCGTTGCGGCTGACCGCCCCCGACCTGTGCCGGCTCGGGATCGTCGACGACGTCGTGCCCGAGCCGGCCCCGGCCGCCCACCACGATCCGCGGGCCGCCGCCCGCGCGCTACGCGAGGCGGTGCTGGCGCAGCTGCTGCCGCTGCTCGACGTGCCGCCCGCCACGCTGGTCCGGCGCCGTCGGCAGCGCTTCCGGCAGTTCGGCGCGGCCCGCCTGGGCGCCCGGGCGGGTGCCCGGTGAACGCCGGCGGGATCCCGGTCGACGCCGCGCCGTCGGCACCCGGCGAGCAGGGGGTCCGCGGCGGCGGGGCGGCGGCGCCGGGCGCGGAGGTGGGGCCCGGCACGGACGCCGTGCTGACCGGGCTGCGGCGGCACGCCCGGCACCTCGTCGCCGAGCTGCCCGGCCCGCTGCGGCGGGTGCGGCTGCGCGGCGGGGACACGGTGCTCGAGGTGGAGTGGCACGCCGTCTCCGCCGGGCCGGCGCCCGCCGGTGCCGCCGACGCGGTGCCTCCGGCATCCCCACCGGCCGCGCCGCCGCCGGACCGGTACGCCGTGCGCTCGCCCATGGTCGGCACGTTCCACCGTGCTCCGGAGCCGGGCGCCGCGCCCTTCGTCGCCGTCGGCGACCCGGTCCGTCCCGGGCAGGTCGTCGGCATCGTCGAGGCGATGAAGCTGATGAACGAGGTGACCGCCGAGCGGGGCGGCCGGGTCGCGGAGGTCCTTGCCGCCGATGGCCAGCCGGTCGAGTACGACCAGCCGCTGGTCGCCCTGGATCCGGACTAGGGGGCGGGGCGCGATGTTCGAGAAGGTCCTGATCGCCAACCGGGGGGAGATCGCCCTGCGGGTGCTGCGCGCCTGCCGCGAGCTGGGGGTACGTACGGCGGTGGTCTACTCCACCGCGGACGCCGACTCCGCCGCCGTGCGCCTGGCCGACCAGGCCGTGCGGATCGGGCCGGCTGCCAGCCGGCGCAGCTACCTCAACGCCGCCGCGATCGTGGAGGCGGCCCGGCAGGTGGGGGCGCAGGCGGTGCATCCGGGCTACGGGTTCCTCTCCGAGGACGCCGACTTCGCCGAGATCTGCGCCGACAACGGCCTGGTCTTCATCGGCCCGCCGCCGGAGGTGATGTCCGTGCTGGCCGACAAGTCCTCGGCGCGGGCGCTGATGCGCCGGGCCGGGCTGCCGTTGCCGCCGGGCAGCGTCGCGCCGGTGCCCTCCGCCGCCGCGGCGGCGGAGGTGGCCGCCGAGGTGGGCTACCCGGTGATCGTCAAGGCGGCGGCCGGCGGTGGGGGACGGGGCATGACGGTGGTCGCCATCCCGGACGAACTGCCCGGGGCGTACGCCCGGACCCGGGCCGCCGCCCAGGCCGCCTTCGGCGACGACCGGGTGTACGTGGAGCGGTACCTGACCGGCGCCCGGCACGTCGAGGTGCAGTTGCTGTGCGACTCCCACGGCAACGGCGTGCACCTGGGCACCCGGGACTGCTCGGTGCAGCGCCGCCACCAGAAGCTGGTGGAGGAGGCGCCGGCCCCGGCGTTGTCGGCCGGCACCCTGGAGGCCCTCGCGGAGTGCGCCCTGCGCGGCGCCCTGTACGCCGGCTTCACCGGCGCCGGCACCGTGGAGTTCCTCGTCGACCCCGACGAACGGTTCCACTTCCTGGAGATCAACTGCCGGATCCAGGTCGAGCATCCCGTCACCGAGATGATCACCGGGATCGACCTGGTGCACGAGCAGCTGCACATCGCCGCCGGGGTGCCGCTGCGCTGGCGGCAGGAGGACGTCCGGCCGCACGGGGTGGCCATCGAGTGCCGGGTCAACGTGGAGGACCCGGACCGCGGCTTCGCGCCGACGCCCGGCCGGCTGGACCGTTTCGTCCCGCCCGGTGGCCCCTTCACCCGGGTCGACACGCACGGCCACGCCGGCTACCTGTTCGGCCCGCACTACGACTCCCTGCTGGCCAAGGTGGCGGTCTGGGCGCCGGACCGGGAGCTCGCGCTCAACCGGCTGGAACGCGCCCTCGACGAGTTCGACATCGCCGGCCCCGGGGTCCGCACCACCATTCCGTTCGTCCGGCGGGTGCTCGACGACGCCGGGTTCCGTAAGGGCCGCTACTCCACCGGCCTGGTCGAGCAGTTGCTCGCCGGCCCGCCCGACGCACACCACAGGAGGCACCGATGACCGTCACCCATGGCCGTCCGCTGACCGCCGAGATCACCGACATCCTGGTGGCGAACTGCGGGCTGGACGCCGACGCCGCCGCCCGCGCTCCGGCCGCGTCCCTGGAGGAGCTCGGCATGGACTCGCTGGCGCTGCTGGAACTCTCGGCCGTGGTCGCCGACCGGTGGCAGGTGCGGATCCCGGAGCAGGCGGGGCAGCTCAGCATCGCGGCCGTGGCCGAGCTGGTCGCCAGCCGCGCCGACCCGCCGGGGCACACCGAGAACAGCGTCCTCGTCGCCGCGCCGCTGCCGCTGGTCTGGGACGTCACCAACGACGTCGCCAACTGGCCGCGGCTGTTCACCGAGTACGCCCGCGCGGAGATCCTGCACCGCGACGGCGACACCGTGCGGTTCCGGCTCACCATGCATCCCGACGAGAACGGCACGGTGTGGAGCTGGGTCAGCGAACGCACCGCCGACCCGGCCACCCGGCAGGTCGACGCCCGGCGGGTGGAGACCGGGCCGTTCGAGTACATGCGCATCCACTGGCGTTACACCGAGGAGCCCGGCGGCACCCGGATGACCTGGGTGCAGGACTTCGCGATGAAGCCCACCGCCCCGGTGGACGACGCGGGCATGGCGGACCGGATCAACGCCAACAGCCTGGTGCAGCTCGCCGTCATCAAGGAGAAGATCGAACGGCTGGCCGGCGCCGGACGGGCGACGGGAGCCGGCGATGAGTGAGCGCGCCCTGCGGCTGGTCGCCGCCGCCGACGTCGCGCCGGACATCCGCCGTGGCGGCGAACTGCGGGTGCTGCTCGGCCCGAAGACCGTCGGTAGCACCTCGGGTTTCATGGGGGTGGCGACGCTGCGCCGGGGGGAGCGGATCGCCGAGCACTACCACCCGTACAGCGAGGAGTTCCTCTATGTGGCCCGGGGCGCGGTCACCGTCGACCTGGACGACGAGCCGGTGCCGCTGCCAGCCGGGCAGGCGCTGTTCGTGCCGCGCAACGTCCGGCACCGGCTGCGCAACACCGGCGAGGAGCCGGCCGAGGTGGTCTTCCACCTCGGACCGCTGGCGCCCCGACCGGAACTCGGGCACGTCGACACCGAGCTGGCCGAACAGCGAGGCGGATCGTGAGCGTGAGGAGTGAGCCGGGGTTGCGATCCCCGCAGTCGCGAACCGAGGTCATGTCGTGACCGGGCGCCGCACGGTGGTGACCGGCGTCGGGGTGGTCGCCCCCGGCGGCACCAGCCGGGACCGGTTCTGGAAGACCATCACCGAGGGGCGGACGGCGACGCGGCGGATCACCTTCTTCGACCCGTCGGCGTTCCGGTCCCAGATCGCCGCCGAGTGCGACTTCGACCCGGTCGCCGCCGGCCTCACCGCGGGGGAGCTGCGGCGTGCCGACCGGTACGTGCAGTTCGCCCTCGCCTGCGCCGCCGAGGCCGTCGCCGACGCCGGCCTGGACCTCACCGACGCCGAGCGGGACCGAGCCGGCGTGGTGCTCGGCACCGCCGTCGGCGGCACCACGGCCCTGGAGCAGGAGTACGTCGCGGTCAGCGACACCGGCCGCCGGTGGCTGGTCGATGCCGGGCGCGGCGGCCCGTACCTGTATCAGGCGCTCGTGCCCAGCAGCCTCGCCGCCGACGTGGCGTGCCGGCACGGGTTGCACGGCCCCGCACAGGTGGTCTCCACCGGCTGCACCTCCGGCATCGACGCGATCGGGTACGCCCACCAGCTCATCGCCGACGGCGAGGCCGACATCGTGCTGGCCGGGGCCGCCGACTCGCCGATCTCCCCGGTCACCGTCGCCTCCTTCGACGCGATCAAGGCGACCAGCCCGGACAACGACGACCCGGCGCACGCCTCGCGCCCGTTCGACGCCGACCGGCACGGTTTCGTCCTCGCCGAGGGCGCGGCGGTGCTGGTGCTGGAGGAGGCCGGGCACGCCCGGCGCCGCGGCGCGCACGTCTACTGCGAGGTGGTCGGCTACGCCAGCCGCAGCAACGGCTACCACATGACGGGGCTGCGGCCCGACGGGCTGGAGATGGGGTTGGCCATCTCGGCGGCGCTGAAGCAGGGCCGGATCGCCCCGGAGCAGGTCTCCTACGTCAGCGCCCACGGCTCGGGCACCCGGCAGAACGACCGGCACGAGACCGCCGCCTTCAAGCGGGCGCTCGGCCGGGCCGCGTACGGGGTGCCGATCAGCTCGATCAAGTCGATGGTCGGGCACTCGCTCGGCGCGATCGGCTCGATCGAGATGGCGGCGTGCGCGTTGGCCGTCGAGTTCAACGTGGTGCCGCCGACGGCCAACTGGAGCACCCGGGACCCGGAGTGCGACCTGGACTACGTCCCGAACGAGGCGCGGGAGCTGCCGGTCGACGTGGCGCTCTCGGTGGGCAGCGGCTTCGGCGGTTTCCAGTCGGCGATGGTGTTCCGCCGGCAGCCCGCGCGGGCACAGCCGTGACCGCCCGGGCCGTGGTGACCGGTATCGGCGTCGTCGCGCCCAGCGGGATCGGCGTGGACGCGCACTGGCGTACGGTGCTCGCCGGCACCCGCCGCACCGGACCGATCACCCTGTTCGACCCCGCCGGCTACCCCACCCGCCACGGCGGGGAGGTGCCCGGCTTCGACGCCGCCGCGTACGCCGACAACCGCCGGCTGGTGCAGACGGACCGGTGGACGCACCTCGGCTTCGCGGCGACCCGGCTGGCGCTGGCCGACGCCGGTCTGCCCGAGCGCGCGCCCGACCCGTACGGGTACGCGGTGGCGCTGGCCAGCTCCTCCGGCGGGAACCTGTTCGGGCAGCGGGAGCTGCAACGGCTCTGGGGCGGGCCGTCGCGCACCGTCGGGGCGTACCAGTCGATCGCCTGGTTCTACGCGGCCAGCGTGGGGCAGCTCTCCATCCACCACCAGTTCAAGGGGCCGTGCGGGGTGCTGGTCGCCGAGGCCGCCGGCGGGCTGGACAGCCTGGCGCACGCCGCGCGGGCGGTGCGCCGGGGCACGCCGGTCGTGATCGCGGGGGCGACCGAGTGCCCGCTGAGCCCGTACGCCCTGGCCTGCCAGTTGCGTTCCGGCCTGCTCAGCGACGTGGCCGACCCGGAGCGGGCCTACCGGCCGTTCGACGCCGCCGCCAGCGGCTACCTGCCCGCCGAGGGCGGCGCGGTGTTCGTGGTGGAGGAGCTGGGTCACGCGCTGTCGCGGGGCGCCCGCGTCTACGGCGAGGTGACCGGCTGGGGCGCCACCCACGACGCCGTGCACACCACGGCGGACACCGCCGGCGACCCCGTGCAGTATGCCCGGGCGATGCGGCTGGCCCTGGACCGGGCCGGCGTCGGGCCGGAGGAGGTCGACGTGGTGCTGCCCGACGCGCTCGGCGTGCCGCGCTACGACCGCAGCGAGGCCACGGCGCTGCGCGCCGTCTTCGGCGACCGCCCACCGCCGGTGACCACCCAGAAGCCGCTGACCGGCCGCGCGCACCAGGGCGGCTCGGCGCTGGACGTGGCGACCGCGCTGCTCGCGTTCGACCACGACACGCTGCCGGCCTCCGCCGGGCCGGACGAGGTGGCCGAGGGCTGCGAGCTGGGTTTCCTGCGGGAGCACCGGCGACCGCGCAGTCGGCTGGCGCTGGTGGGCGCTCGCGGTTTCGACGGGTTCAACAGCGCGTTGGTCCTGCGCGGGGCCGCGCCGCAGAGGGGAGCGACGCCGTGAGCGAGCAGTTCACCGGTACGACGTCCGCCGGATCCCGGGTCGGGGCGCGGCGGGAAGCCGACGCGAGCGGGCGGCGGGCGCGGGTGGTGTTCCTGGTACGGGTGCCGCAGGAGCGCACGGAGGCGTTCCTGGCCGCGTACGAGGCGGTTCGGCACCTGGTGGCCGGCGGTGTTCCGGGGCACCTCGTGGACCAGGTCTGCCGGTCGTCGGCCGACCCGGAGCAGTGGCTGATCACCAGCGAGTGGGCGAGCCTGGCCGACTTCGAGGCGTGGGAACGCAGCCCGGAGCACCGGGATCTGGTCCGGCCGATGCGGGAGTGCTTCACCGACGCCCGGTCGCTGCGTTTCCTCATCCACGCCCAGACCTCCGCCGCGGCGCCGGCCTGACCCCGACCGCGCATCCGGGCCCGCGCCGTGGGCGCGCCGGACGGCGAGCGGCGCGGTGCCCGCGTCGTGCGGCCATCGGCTCTCCGACCTCCCCTCCACCACGCGTTCGAAGATCGCCATCGGCCGTCCGGTGAGCGTCTCGCGCCGTACGCACGACGGGTCATCCGGCGGTCACCCTGCGCCGCCGTACGCGCCCGATCCTGCCCGCCGAACCGGCCGTGGGAAATCCGCCTGGCCGCTCCTTCCGATCTAGCCATTTGCATCTAGCGATACATCCGGACGGCGTCGTAAGGTTCCCCGCAGCACCCCGACAGGCACACCTTATGGGCGGTATAGCCCAATTTGAGGCTGGGCGGTGAACGGTAGTGACGACGGGAAATCCTGCTGCGACAGACCCGATCTGGGTCGACGAAATTCTGCTCCGAGGCCGTTCCGCCGACATTTGTCTCCGACTGCCCGAACCGGTCGACCGGGGGTCCCTGCGTCGGCTGGTGGCCGAGGCGCAGACCCGCCTCGCCGCCGCCGGACTGCGTCCCGGTGGCGCCGCCGCGCTGCGGCTGCCGCCCTCGCTGGCGTACGTGGTGAACCTGCTGGCCACCTGGCGCAGCGGGGCGCAGGCCATCCTGCTCGACCACCGGCTCACCGACCACGAGGTCGACCGGGCGCTTCAGCGGCTCGCCCCGCAGGTGGTGGTGGCCCCGATCCGCACCGGCGGTGGCGGGCTGCGGGTCTTCGTCGACGTCACCGAGGGCGTCACCGCGTACGCCGACCGCCCGGCGGTCAGCGGACACGCGGTGATCCAGCTCAGCTCCGGCTCCACCGGACCGTCCAAGGTGATCGGGCGTACCGCCGACGACCTGGTGGCCGAGGTGCACCGCTACACCCGCGTCGACGGCGTGGCGCTGCCCGGCGAGCGGATCATCCTGCTCCCCTCGATGGTGCACGTGCTCGGCCTGGTCGGCGGCCTGCTCTACGGCCTGCACGCCGGGGTGGAACTGGTGCCGCCGCAGCGCCTGGCCGGCGACGCGGTGCTGGCCGCGATCGCCGCCGACGACTCGCCGGCCACCGTGCTCGGCGTGCCGTTCCACATCGGACTGCTCGCCTCCACCCGTCCGGCCGGCCCGCTGCCGCAGTTCAGGCGGATGACCACCGGCGGCGAGCTGGTCCCGGCCGCCGTCGCCCGCGCCTTCGCCGACCGGTACGGCGTGCCGCTGGGCAACATGTACGGGATGACCGAGGTCGGCGTCATCGGCACCGACCTGCACGGCCGGCACCGCCCGTCCATCACCCCGGCGCCCGGCGTCGAGGTCCGCGAGGTCGACGGCGAGCTGTGGGTGAGCTGCCCCGCGTCGCCGTACGTCGGGCTGAGCGACCCGACCCGCTGGGCCGACGGCTGGCTGCGCACCCGCGACGCCGGGACCGTGGACCCCGGTACCCGCCTGGTCACCGTCCGCGGGCGGCTCGACTCGCAGGTCTCCGTCGGCGGCTTGAAGGTCGACCTGACCGAGGTGGAGGCGACCGTCGCCGCCCTGCCCGGCGTCGCCGCCGCCGTGGTCGTCTTCGACGGCGCCGTCACCGCCTACGTGCAGCCGGACGGGCCGCTGTCGGAACAGACGCTCGACGAGCTGCTCGCCGAGCGCCTGGCCGGCTACAAGCGACCCCGCACCCTGCGCCTGGTGGATCAGCTGCCCCGCACCACCACCGGCAAGCTGGTCCGCTCGGTCGACGCGCTGCGCACGGCGGCGACGTGAGCGCCGGGCCGCGCCGCCCCGACCTCCTCGCCCGTTCCCACAACCTCGTCCGCCTCGACCACGACCACCTCGACCGGCACCGCGTCGACGGCGTCGACGGCGAGCGCCACGACCAGGCCCCCGGCCACGCCCGGATGCCCCACCCGCAGCCGCGCGACGCCGGGCACCGGCCGCAGCGATCCGTCGGAACCGACCGGCACCGGCATCCGCCGGCGCAGGCCGCCGTCGCGCAGCCCCACCCCGAGCGCCTTGCCCACCGCCTCCTTCGCCGTCCACAACCGCAGGAAGTCCGCCACCTGCCCGTCGGCGGGCCGGCCGGCCAGCCAGCCCGCCTCGACGGGGGCGTACCAGCGGCGGGCCAGCGCCGCCGCCGGCAGCGGCCGGTGGCGCTCCACGTCCACGCCCACCGGGCCACCCGCCCGGGCGGCGACCACCACCACCGACCCGGACCGGCTGACGCTGACCGCGAGCTCCGCCCGGGCCCCCGCGCCGCACCCGGCGACCAGCGGACGACCGTCGCGGCCGTGCGCCACCACGATCTCCGCCTCCGCGCGGCCGAGCAGCGCGGCACCCGCCCGCCGCAACAGCCGCCCGGCCGGGGCCGGCCGACCGCCGACGCCCCGACCGATCCACACGTACGCGGTGTCCCGACCGGGCACCGGTGACTGGCTCACGGAAAGAGGTTAACCATGCGACCCGAGATCCGCGCCTTCGTCGTCGAGCAGCTCGACGACATGAACTACGACGTCGAGGGCATCGACGACGACACCACTCTCGGCCCGTCCGGGGTGGACCTGGAGTCGCTGGCCCTCGCCGACCTCGCCGTACGCGTGGAGGACCGCTACGGCCTCAAGTTCGCCGACGACGAGTCCGAGAAGCTGGCCCTGATGACGGTAGGCGAGTTCACCACGATGGTCGCCGACCGGGTCGCCGGGGCGCCGAGCGACAACTCCTGATGGCCGGTCAGCCCGACCTGGGACGGGCCGACCTGGTGACCATGCTCGCCGACCTGTCCGGGAAACCGTCCGCCGAGGTCGGCGCCCGGATCGGCTCCATGGAACTGGCCTGGCTGGTGCATCTCGTCGAGCAACGCCACGACCGGCGGCTCGACCTCACCGACGACCAGCTCGCCGCGATCCGCACCGTCGACGACGCCCTGGCGGTCTTCCGGACCGCCCTGACCGCCGCCGCCGATGGCTGAGCCGGCGACCGTCCAGCTCACCGGCGTCGACGCGAGCAGCGCGTTCGGCAGGGGAACCGACGCGCAGCTCGCCGGCGTGCTCGCCGGCGACCCGGCGTTCCGGCCCGTGGACCGCTTCGACACCACGCCCCGCCGGGTCGACGCCGCCGCCACCCTGCCCGACGCCGGCGGCCTCGCCGACGAACTCGCCGAGGCCGTCGACGCGGCCTGCCGGGCCGCCGGCCTCGACGCCCGCCGCCGGGTCGGCACCGCCCTGCTGCTGGCCGTGCACGGCGGCGCGCACGTGCCGGCGCTCACCACGGCGCTGGCGGCCCGGACCGGGCTCACCGGCCCGACCCGGGCGTACACCACCGCCTGCGTCTCGGCCAGCAGCGCGGTCGCCGACGCCGCCGCGCTGATCCGCCGGGGCGACGTCGACCGGGCGGTGGTGGCCGCCGGCTACCTGGTCGAGCCCGACCAGTACGCGCTCTTCGACGCCGGTCGCGCCCTGGCCACCGACGGCGCGGTGCGCCCGTTCAGCGCCGGGCGCACCGGGCTGCTGCTCGGCGACGGCGTCGCCGCGGTGGTGCTGGAGTCGCGGGCCGTCGCCCGGGAGACGGTCGCCGACCTGCTCGGCTGGGGCCGGGCCGGGGACGCGTTCCACCCCTGCCAACCGGAACCCGGCGGGCGTGGCCTGGCCCGCGCGGTCACCGCGGCGCTGCGCCGGGCCGGGCTCCCGGCGGAGGCGATCGGGTACGTCAACGCCAACGCCACCGGCACCGGCCACAGCGACGCCGCCGAGGCGGCGGCGCTGCGCACCGCGCTCGGCGCGGCGGCGGCCCGCGTGCCCGTCAGCTCCACCAAGGCGCTGCACGGGCACGCCCTGGAGGCCTCCGGCCTGCTGGAACTGGTGGTGACCGTGCTCGCCCTGCGGCACGGGAAACTGCCCGTCAACGCCGGCTGGCTCGGCCCCGACCCGGCCTGCCCGCTGGACGTCGTGCGTGACGCGCCCCGGCCCGCCACCACCCGGTACGCGCTGAGCCTCAACGCCGCCTTCGGCGGCGCCGACACCGCGCTGCTGGTCGGTGCGGCATGAGCGTGACCGGCAACCTGAGCGTGCTGGCCGAGGCGGCCTGGCCCGAGCCGGGAGACGGGGCGCCGCCGCCGGTGCCCGGGTACGTGCACTCCAGCTTCCCGCCCCTCGTCGCGGCCGTCGCCGAGCGCTGCCTGACCCGGGCGTACGGCCGGCGGCCGGCCCCCGGCGGCGAGCGCACCGCGATCGTGCTGGTCAGCGCGGCCGGGGACCGGGCCAGCGCGGCGCACGTGCGCGCCACGGTCGCCGGCGGCGGCCGACCAGGGCCGCTGTTCTTCTTCCAGTCGGTACCCAACAGCGTGGCCGGGCACGTGGCCGCCCGCTGGGGACTGGGCGGGCCGGTGGTCTGCCTCGCACCGACCGGCGACCCGCGCGCCGAGGGCATCGCCGAGGCCGAGCTGCTGCTGCACGACGGCGACGCCGACCGGGCGTTGCTGGTCCTGATCGAACAGGCACCCGACGACGACGGCGGCGCGGGCCGCCCGGCCGGGGCACCCGGGACGGGAGCCGTCGCGGTGCTGCTGGAGGGAGGAGACGCACCATGAGGAACAGGGGACTGCGCGGGGTGCTGGCCGCCGACGAGCGGATCGGCGCCGGCAACGTGCTGGCCCGGGTGCTGGCGCACGGCGCCGACCCGGACGGGCCGGGCCTCACCTTCGACACCGCCGTGGACGGCCACCCGGCCGGGCGGGCGCTCACGCTGGGCCGGCTCGACGAGCGGGTCGCCGCCCGCGCCGCCTGGCTGCACGAGCGCGGCGTCAAGCCCCGCGACCCGGTCGCCGTGTGGGCCACCGCCGCCGCCGACATGGTGCTCAGTTTCCTCGCGCTGACCCGCCTCGGCGCGATTCCGGCGCTGATGAACGGCAGGCTGCGTCCCGAGATCGCCGCCGAGTACGTGCGTCGGCTGCGTGGCGTCGGGGTGCTCGCCGACGACGCGCACCGTGCCCTGCTGGCCGACCACGACCTCGGCGTGCCGGTGCTCGGCACGCCCGCCGAGGCCGGCACCGGCGACCCGGCCGCCGCGCCCGAGCAGCACCGGCACCACGCCGACGACCCCATCGTGATCACCCACACCTCCGGCACCACAGGGGTGCCGAAGGCGGTGCTGCACTCGCACGCGAGCCTCTTCGCCGCCACCCGGCACCTGCTCGCCATGCCGCAGGCGCAGGGCACCCGCCGCATCCTCAACGCGCTGCCCGCCCCGCACACCGCGACCGTGCTCATGGTCAACCAGGCCCTCGGCAACCGCGCCGAGATGCTCCTGCTCTCCGACCAGGATGGTGAGCGGGTGCTGGAGGCGATCCAGCGCTGGCGTCCCGACGGGGTGTTCGGCTTCTCCGTGACCTGGGCGGAGCTGGCCCGCTTCGACCTGGCCGCGTACGACCTGGACTCGGTGTCGCTGTGGTTCAACACCGGCGACTGCTCGCACGAGCCACACGTGCGCCGGCTGGTGGCGGCCGGCTCCCGCGACGTGGTGACCCGCGAGGGAACCACCCGGGTGCCCGGCTCGGTCTTCATCGACGGGCTCGGCTCCAGCGAGATGGGACACTCGATGTTCCACATCACCCACCGCGTCGACACCGACCGCTACGGCCGCTGCGTCGGGCGGCCCTACCGGTTCGCCAAGGTCGCCGTGCTCGACGCCGGGGGCGACCCGGTGCCGACCGGCGAGGTGGGCTGGCTCGGCATCGACTCGCCGTCGCTGTTCCTCGGCTACTGGAACGACTCGGTCACCACGTACCGGTCCCGGCGACGCGGCTGGTACCTCACCGGCGACCTGGTGTACGCCGACGACGAGGGCCGCTACCACCACCTGGACCGGGCCGTCGACGCGGTCGACGCCGGGGACGGGCGGTGGTTCTACACCGCCCTGTCCGAGGAACGGGTCCTCGTCGCCTGCCCGGACGTCACCGACTGCACGGTGGTGGTCACCTCGGGGGCCGGCGGGGTGGTCACCGACGTACTGCTGGAGCTCGCCGCCGGCGCCGATCCCGCCGAGGACCGCACCGGGCGGGTCCGGGCCGCGCTCGGCCCGGACGTCGGCGCGACCCTGCGCCGGGTGGTGCCGGTCCGCTCCGCCGACATCCCGGTCACCGTCACCGGCAAGGTGCGCAAGGTGGCCCTGCGGGAGCGGTACCTCACCGATTCGCCGTCATGACCGCCGTCATCACCGGGATGGGGCTGTTCACGCCCGTCGGGCGCGGCGTCGACGCCACCTTCGACGCGCTCTGCGCCGGCCGCTCCGGGCTGACCCGCCCGCCGGCCGGGCACCCGGCGGCCGGGTCGCTGGAGGTGGCCGGCTTCCTGCCGGACGTCGACCCGCGCACCGTCGCCACCGGGCCGGAGACCCGGGTGCTGGACCGGGTCGTGGTGCTCGCCCTGCTCGCCGCCGCCGACGCGCTCGCCGACGCGGGCATCGAGGTGGGTCAGAACGTGGACCCGGGCCGGATCGGGGTGATCGTCGGCGGCGTCGGCGGGATGGCCACCCTGGAGGCGCAGGTGCTGGCGCGCGCCGAGCGCGGCCGCGCGGCGGTCAGCCCGTACCTGCTCACCGGCATCCTGCCGAACATGCCGTCGGCCCGCATCGCCATCCGCTACGGCATCCGCGGCTACACCTCGTCGGTCGGCACCGCCTGCGCCTCGGGCGCCCAGTCGGTGGCCGACGCGCTGCGGCTGATCCGCGCCGGGGAGGCCGACGTGGTGCTCTGCGGGGCCAGCGAGGCGCCGCTGTTCCCCACCTTCGCCGACACCTTCGGCAACGCCCGGGCGCTCGCCCGGGGCTGGGCCGACCCGACCACGGCGAGCCGGCCGTTCGACGCGGGCCGCAACGGGTTCGTCCTCGCCGAGGGCGCGGCCCTGCTGGTGCTGGAACGCGCCGAGCACGCCGCCGCCCGGGGCGTCACCGGCTACGCCGAGGTCGCCGGGTACGGGGCGACCACCGACGCGTACCACCCGACCGCCCCGCGGCCCGACGGTGCCGGTGCGGCGGAGTGCATGCGGCGGGCGCTGGCCAGCGGCGGCGTGCCCGCCGCGCGGGTCGGCTACGTCAACGCCCACGGCACCGGCACGAAGCTCGGCGACACCGCCGAGACCACCGCGCTGGCCGAGGTGTTCGGTGACGGCGGTGTGCCGGTCAGTTCCACCAAGGCGCTCACCGGCCACCTGCTCGGCGCCTCCGGGGTGCTGGAGGCGGCGGCCACCGCGCTGGCGCTCGGCCGGGGTCTGCTGCCGCCGACGCACAACCTAGACGACCCGGACCGGGCCTGCCCGGCCGACCACATCCGCTCCGCGCCGCGCCGGACGGACACCGGGTACGCGCTGACCAACTCCTTCGGCTTCGGCGGACAGAACGTGAGTCTGCTGCTCGCGCGGGCCGCCCGGCCGAGGGACTGACCACGCTCCATCCCGGGCGGACCGCGCCCGGGCGGCAACCACGGGCAACCGTGAAAGGGCTGAGGACATGGACATCCGTGGGATAGACCACATCGAACTCTTCGTGGGCGACGCCCGGCAGGCGGCCTTCTACTTCGACCGGGCCGTCGGTTTCCAGCTACGCGGCCAGGGCGGCCCCGAGACCGGGCTGGCCGACCAGCGGTCGCTGCTGCTGAGCCAGGGCGACGTCCGGATGGTGCTGACCACCGGGCTCACCGCCGAGCACCCGGCGTCGCGCTACGTGCGGCGCCACGGCGACGGCGTGGCCGTCGTCGCGTTGGAGGTCGACGACGCCGCCGGCGCGTACGCCGAGCTGGTGCGCCGGGGCGCGGCGCCGGTGACGCCGCCGACCACCCGCACCGGCGCGGACGCCGAGGTGGTGACCGCCGAGGTGGGCGGCTTCGGCGACGTGCTGCACCGCCTCGTCTCCCGGCGCGGCGACGCCGGCGAGTTCCTGCCCGGGGCGGTCGAGATGACGCCCGTCGTCGGCGGCGACGGCAAGGTGCTCGTCGAGATCGACCACCTGGCGGTCTGCGTGCCGCCCGGGCAGCTCGACGAGACCGTCGGGTACTACCGCAACGTGTTCGGCTTCGCGGAGATCTTCGCCGAGCACGTGGAGGTCGCCGGGCAGGCGATGAACTCCACGGTGGTGCAGAGCCCGTCGGGGCGGGTCACCCTGGTGCTGCTGGAGCCCGACCGCTCCCGTCGGCCCGGGCAGCTCGACGCCTTCCTCGACCAGCACGTCGGCGCCGGGGTGCAGCACCTGGGGCTGCGCACCGACGACATCGTCACCGCCGTGGCCACCCTCGCCGAGCGCGGCGTGCGCTTCGCCGCCACCCCGGCCAGCTACTACGACGCCCTGGAGGCGCGGGTCGGCCCGGTGGACACGCCGCTGGAGCGGCTGCGTGACCTCGGCGTGCTCGTCGACCGCGACCACGGCGGACAACTGCTGCAGATCTTCACCGAGTCCCTGCACGTGCGCCGCACGCTCTTCCTGGAGCTGATCGAGCGGCGCGGGGCGCGGACCTTCGGCAGCGGCAACATCAGGGCGCTCTACGAGGCCAAGGAACGGGAACTGGCCGCGGCGGGAACGATCGTCGCGGCCCCGACACCGCAGGAGGTGCGGGCGTGACCGCGACCGAGTTCGAGCCGGCACTGACCGTCGAGGAGGAGGCGCTGCTGCCCTCCGCGGAGGACGTGGCGTTCTACGCCGAACACGGCTGGTACCTGTCGAAGAAGCTGCTCACCGACGACGAGGTGGACGCCCTCGCGGCGGCGGCCGACCGCTACTACGCCGGCGAACGGCACCGCCGCCTGCCGGTACGCCCGCCGAAGCTCGCCTACTGGGAGCCGTCGAAGGGCCCGGTGCAGCGGCACAACGACTACGTCCACCACGAGCACGACGGGCTCGGCGCGATCCTGCGCAAGCCGCTGATCGGCGCGGTCGCCGCCCGGCTCGCGCGGACAACCGAGATCCGCGTCTTCCAGTCCACGCTGATCCACAAGCCGCCGGTCTCCGGCGAGCCGTCCAACATCGTGCCCTGGCACTTCGACAAGCACTACTGGGCGTCCTCGTCGTCGCAGGACATGCTCACCGCGTTCATCCCGTTCCACGACTGCGGCGAGGAGATGGGCACCATCACCATGGTCGACGGCTCGCACCGCTGGGCGGAGATCGGCGCCGACGACACCGTGGTGCGCCACTTCGCCGACCGCGACCGCGACCAGTTGGAGGAGATGCTCGCCGAGAACGCGGCCCACAACGGCGCCGCGATCCGCAAGGTGCCGATGGTGATCCCCAAGGGACACCTGAGCTTCCACCACTGCCGCACCTACCACGGCAGCGGCGCCAACGTCAGCGGACGCCCGCGCCGGGCGATCTCGCTGCACCTGCAGGACGGCGCCAACGCCTGGCGGGAGTATCCCCTCTCCGACGGCACCCGCGCCGCGTACAACCACGACGTGCTGGTCCGCCGCACCCCCGACGGGCGGCCGGACTACGCGGACCCCGAGTACTGCCCCGTCATCTGGCGCCACCGCGCCCCGCAGGGAGGCTGACATGTCACGGTACGACTGGGGGAAGACCCACCCGGGGATCGAGCGGCTGGAGAAGGCGGTGGGCGAACGCCGCGAGGCGGTCGTGCGGCACCCCCTCTACGCCGCCCTCGACACCCACGAGGCGCTGGTCACCTTCATGGAACACCACGTCTTCGCCGTCTGGGACTTCATGTCCCTGCTGACGTCGTTGCAGCGGCAGCTCACCTGCGTCACGGTGCCGTGGATCCCGAGCGGCCCGACGGGCAGCCGCCGGCTGATCAACGACATCGTGATGGTGGAGGAGAGCGACGAGCTGGGCGACGGATACATCAGCCACTTCGAGCTGTACGTGCGGGGCATGCGGGAGGCCGGCGCCGACACAACGGCCGTCGACCGGTTGGTCGAGCTGCTGCGAGCGGGCCGGCCGGTGGCCGAGTCGCTGGTGGCGGCGGGCGTACCCGCGCCGTCGGCGGCGTTCGCCGGCACCACCTGGCACATCATCGAGAGCACCCCGGTGCACTGCCAGGCCGCCGCCTTCGCCTTCGGCCGCGAGGACCTGATCCCCGACATGTTCACCCAGGTCGTGGCCGTCAACGAGCGCAGCCGGCGGCTGCACACCTTCGTCGACTACCTGGAGCGGCACATCGAGGTCGACGGCGAGCAGCACACCCCGATGGCGATGCAGATGCTCGCCGACCTGTGCGGCGACGACGACGCCAGGTGGCAGGAGTGCGCGGACACGGTCAACACCGCGCTAGCCGCCCGTGCCCGGCTCTGGGACGACATCCTCGCCGCCGTCAAGGAGGGGCGCGACCGGTGACGGGCGCCGACCCGGTCCGGCTCTACCGGATGGTCCGGCTGATCCGCCGGTTCGAGGAGCGGGCCATCGAGCTGGTGCGCTCCGGGCACGTCGTCGGCGGCATCCACCCGTACCTAGGGCAGGAGGGGATCGCCGCCGGGGTGTGCGCGGCCCTGGGTGTCGACGACGTGGTCGCCGGCACCCACCGGGGGCACGGGCACGTGCTCGCCAAGGGCGCCGACCCGGCCCGCATGCTGGCCGAGCTGTGCGGCCGGGTCACCGGCCTCAACGCCGGCCGGGGCGGCTCCATGCACGCCGCCGACTTCGGCGTCGGCGTGCTCGGCGCGAACGCCATCGTCGGGGCGTCCGGGGCGATCGTCACCGGCGCGGTGTGGGCGCGGCGCCGGCGCGGCGACGACACCGTCGGGGTGAGCTTCTTCGGCGACGGCGCGGTCAACGAGGGGATGCTGCTGGAGGCGTTCAACCTGGCGGCGCTGTGGCGGGTGCCGGTGCTGTTCGTCTGCGAGAACAACGGCTACGCCACCACCATGCCCGTCGCGGGCGCGGTCGCCGGCAGCATCCCCGGCCGCGCCGCCGCCTTCGGCATCCCGGCCGCCGTCGTCGACGGCCAGGACCCCGAGGCGGTACGCGACGCCGCGAGCGCCGCCGTCGACCGGATGCGTGCCGGCGGCGGCCCCGAGCTGATCGAGGCGCTGACCTACCGCTTCGACGCCCACCACACCTTCGAGCACGCGGTACGTCTCGACTACCGCCCGCCCGAGGAGGTGGCCCGGGGCCGGTCCCGCGATCCCGTGGACATCCAGGGCGACCGGCTGCCCGCCCCCGTACGCGCCGACGTGGACGCCGAGGTGGAGGCGGTGTTGGCGGGGGCCGTGCAGTTCGCGCTCGCCGGCGCCGAGCCGGACCCGGCCGACGCCCTCGCGCACCTGTACGCCAGCGGCCTGACCGCGCGCACCGGAGGTGGCTAGATGCCCCGACTGTCCTACCGCAGGGCGCTCACCCGGGCCTTGGCCGACGAGCTGGCCCGCGACGAGTCGGTGTTCCTGCTCGGCGAGGACATCCGGGTGGCCGCCTCGAACGTCACCGCCGGGCTCTTCAAGCGCTTCGGCCCCGAGCGGGTGCTCGACACCCCGCTGTCGGAGCAGGCGTTCACCAGCTTCGCCACCGGCGCGGCCCTGGCCGGGATGCGGCCCGTGGTCGAATTCCAGATCCCGTCGCTGCTGTTCCTGGTCTTCGAGCAGATCGTCAACCACGCGCACAAGTTCCCGCTGATGACCGGCGGGCAGTGCGCGGTGCCCGTCACCTACCTGGTGCCGGGCTCCGGCTCCCGTACGGGCTGGGCGGGGCAGCACTCCGACCACCCGTACAGCCTCTTCGCCCACGTCGGGGTGACCACGGTCGTGCCGGCCACCCCGGCCGACGCGTACGGCCTGCTCGTGTCGGCCGTGCGGTGCGACGACCCGGTGGTGCTCTTCGCCCCCGCCGGGGCGCTGGACGTACGCGCCGACGTCGACCTCGCCGCGCTCGCGCCGGTACCGCTGGGCCGGGCCCGGCTGCACCGGCGCGGCGACGACGTGACCGTGGTCGCGGTCGGGCACCTGGTGCACGACGCCCTCGCCGTCGCCGAGGAACTGGCCGACGAGGTGTCGGTGGAGGTGTTCGACCCCCGCACGCTCTACCCGTTCGACTGGGAGGCGCTCGCCGGGTCGGTGGCGCGCACCGGGCGGCTGGTGGTGGTGGACGACTCCAACCGCTCCTGCGGCATCGCCGGGGAGATCATTTCGACCGTGGTCGAGCGGGTACGACTGGTCGCGCCGCCACGGCGGGTCACCCGCCCCGACGGTGCGGTGCTGCCGTTCGCCCCGGCGCTGGACCGGGCCGTGCAGCCCAGCCGCGAGCAGCTACGGACCGCCATCCGACACGTCATGAAGGACGGATGAAGTGATCGACGTCGACTACCGCTGGCCCTCCGCCGCGCGCGCGTGGCTCGACCTGCCCGCACCGGTGCGCGCCGACATGGTGGCCGCCGGGGCGGGGGCGTGGCGCGAGGTCTTCGACGGCCGGGCCACGTACAACGAGCAGTGGCGCCTGGCCCGGCCGCCGGTGATGGACGAGACGTCGCTGGGCGTGCTCAACGCCGTCTCCGACCGGCTCGCGCAGCTGATCTTCGAGGCGTGCCGGCGGCGGGCCGCCACGGCGGGGGAGCTGCGTCGGCTGCTGAACGTGGCCGACGGCGAGACCCGGCTGCTCGACGACGACGAGCCGCTGACCGAGGCGCTGCTGGACGCGTTCCGCCCCGACGTGCTGCTCTGCGACGGGGTGCCGCGCTTCGTCGAGTACAACATCGACAGCAGTCTCGGTGGCGCGTTCGACGCGGACACCACGGTGCGCCGCTTCGTCGACCTCTACCGGCGGCACGGCATCACCGACCGGGTCCGCCTCGCGGCGGCGCCCTCGGCGGTGGACCGACGGTTCGCCGCGATCCGCGCCGGCCTCGGCCTGCCGGCGGGCGCCCGGGTCGCCATGTTGATCGACTTCGACGCCGAGTACCCGGGACTCGACGACCCGCAGCGGTTCGTCAAGCTGCTGTCGCCGGTGGTCGAGCGGGCCGCCGCGGGCGGCCTGGAACTGGTCGTCGCGCCGGTCTCCCAGGTCGCCCTCGACGACCGGAAGCGCCTGGTGGCCGGCGGCGCCCCCGTCGACGGGGTGTTCCGGCTCTTCGTGCCCAACCGGGTCACCCCGAGCGCCGGGGTGGACGCCCTGGAGGCGGGGCTCGCGGCCGGCACGGTGCCGATGTGGGTGTCGGCGGCGGCCTGGCTGATCGCCAACAAGCGCACCTTCGCCTGGCTCTGGGAGGACGCCGACACGCTGCCGGCCGCGGACCGGGACCTGGTGCGGCGGTACGTGCCGCGTACCTGGTCGCTGACGGCGGAGCTGCTCGACCGGGCCGTGGCCGACCGGGCCGACCTGGTCGCGAAGCCGGCCGACGGCTCCGCCGGGGTGGACGTCCTGATCGGCCGGGAGACCGACGCCGCCGCGTGGCGCGACGGCCTCACCCGGGCCGTCGGGCGGGGCGGCTTCATCCTCCAGGAGCACGTGAAGGCCGACGACGTCCCGCTGGACTTCGTGCACATCGGAACCGGCGAGACGGTCGCCGCCGAGGTGCCGTACAGCATCGCCCCGTACCTGTTCGGCCGCCGGGCCGCCGGCGCCTGCATCCGTACGGGCTTCCCGGGCTGCGACGGCGTGCTCAACCTGGCCCGCGGCGTCCTCCTCTCCGGCCTCCTGGTAACCCCCGCTCCGGGGTAAGGAAGGGCCCCTTCCTAACGCCTCCGGTATAGGAAGGGCCCCTTCCTAACGTCGAGAACGTCGAGCACGTCGAGAACGTCGAGGATGGGTGCGGCGGGCGGTCGGGCAGGATCGACGGGTGGACGGGACACGGGTGGGGCTGACGGTCGACGAGTTGCGGCCGGTGGCGTGGGCGGCGTTCGGGCGGGGGCAGGCGCTGGTCTCGGCTCAGCGGCTGACCGGCGGCACGAAGAAGGGCGTCTACCGGCTGGCCCTGGAAGACGGGTCCACCGGAATCGCCTACGTGTGGCATCCGGCGGAGGACTACTGGCCGGTGCAGGCGGCACCGGCATCCGACGACCCGTTCGGGCACGCCACCGGGGCGGGGCTCTTCGCGGCGGCGCACCGGGAGTTCGTCGCCGCCGGGGTGCGGGTGCCCGGGCTGCTGCTCGCGCCCACCGCAGGCCTGCTGCCCGGCGAGGTGGCGGTGGTGGAGGACGTCCAGGGCGGCAACCTGCAGGACCTGCGCCGCCGCGATCCGCGACGGGCAGGGGTGGTGCTGGCACGGCTCGGCGACGCCGTGCGGGCCATGCACTCCCGCAGTCGCGACCGGTACGGTCGCCCGGGGCTCGACCGCCCGGCATCCGGCCGCCCGGGGCCGGCAGGGGGCCGGCCGGTGCAGCGGATCATCCTCGATCGGGCGCTCGACGACCTGGCCGAGGCCGCGGCCCGGGTCGAGCGGATCGCCGCCGCGCGGGACCGGCTCGCCGTGGCACTGGCCGAGCGGTACGCCGCCGTGGCGCCCCGTTCCCGCTACGGCCTGATCCACGGTGAACTCGGTCCGGACCATGTGCTCGTCGACGACCAGGACCGCCCGGTGCTCATCGACATCGAGGGTGCGGTGTTCCTCGACGTGGAGTGGGAGCATGCCTTCCTCGAACTGCGCTTCGGTGACGGCTGGCCCGCGCTCGCGATGGAGGGACTCGACGAGGACCGGTTGCGTCTCTACCGGCTCGCGCTACACCTGTCCCTGGTGGCGGGCCCGCTACGCCTGCTCGACGGCGACTTCCCCGACCGGGCCTTCATGCTCGCCATCGTCGAGCACAACGTCGACCGGACGTTGAGCCAGCTTGTCTGAGCCGTACCGCCGGGGTCGGTGGTGGCGAGGGCCGCGGGCGTCGGGGCGTGCGGTGGCGGCTCCGGGGCGGAGCGAGCGGGTTCCGGCATCGTTGCGGTGGGCGAGGACGGCGAGGACGCGGCGGCTGTCGTCGGAGGACGGGGGCAGACGCAGCTTGCCGAAGATGCTCGCCGGGCCGTCGGCGACAGGTGGCCGCCGCCGAAGTGTCGTCGAGCGTGGACGATGGCGAGATCTTCGGGCTCGTCGGCCCGCACGGTGTCGGCCCGTCGGGTGCCGTGACGGGGCGGCCCGTCGTCCTGCCCGCCGCGGCACGTCAGCGACCAGGAGGTACGCCCGCGTGCCCACCAGGTGGCTGGGCGGCGTTCATCATCGACCGGTCACTGCGGTTGCCGGCCCCTGAGGTGTGCGCCGAGGCGGCGGACCGTCTCGGCGGCGGCCACCGCGTCGCTGCGGGCGCTGCCGTGCCGGCCGTCGCTGCTGTACATCGACGCCTCGGCGGTGAGTGGGTGGTCGGTGAGCCGCACGTGCAGGGTGCCGAGCCGCTCCGCGAGCGCCCCGGTGCGCGCGGAGAGCCGACGCATCCGTTCGCCGAGGCCGGCGCGGTGCCGCTCGGGCACGGCCGGGCTGAGCGACACGTCGAACATGCCGACGGTGATCACGTCCGCCCCGGCGGCCTGGAGCGCCCCGACCATCGCGGTCAGCTCCGCGTCGACCGCGTCCGCGTCGTACCCCCGCCCGAAGGCGTCGTTGCCGCCGCAGACCACGAGCGCCAGGTCGGGGCGGAACGCCAGCGCCGGGGCGAGCTGGGCGGCGCGCACCTCGTGCGCCCGCAGCCCCCGCAGGCCCAGGTTGAGGTACGCCAGCTCCGGCCGGACGGCCCGCAGCTCGGTGGCGATCCGGTCGGCCCACTGCACGTCGGGATAGCCGTCGGCGGGCTCGCAGAGCCCTTCGGCCACGCTGTCGCCGAGCACCGCGAAGCGCCGCCACGGGTGGTCGTTCAGCAGCGCCGCGCTCTCCCCGTCGCGCAGGCACCACGGATCCGTCGCTTCGGTCAACGTCGATGGCATGCCGGCACGCTAGCCGACGTCCGGACACCGGAGAAGGGTCGGTCGGAGCGGTGGAACGGTGCGGACGGTTGGATTTTGGTGCTGGGCTGTCACGGGTGACGCGCTGTCCGCCTGTCAATGTAGCGTTGACACGTGACGCCCGAGCTGAGCCAGCTGTCCACTGTCGCGGCCGACCGCGCGCGGTTGGACGAGCGGGAGCTGGAGCTGATCGACCGCGCCCGTCACCTGGGTGCGACGTGGGTTCAGATCGCCGCCGCGCTCGGCCTGGGCAGTCGGCAGGCCGCGGAGCAGCGCCGGCAGCGCCTGGCGGCCGCGCGGCGGTCGCGGCGGCAGGAGCGGGACCTCGGGTACTCGACCCGGATCGCGGCGATACGCAGTGCCGTCTTCGACCTCCGCCGGTTGATCGACGCGGACCGGCGGTGGGACGCGCGGTTCCGGCGGGCGGCCCTCGTGAGGAAGACCGCCGAGGTGGCCCTCGACGCCGATCCGGGCGCGCTGTACGCGCTGGCCTCGCTCCTCGCGGCCGATCTGGCCGACGCGGGAGGCGGACGGTTGCCGGTGCCGGTACGGGCTGTCGCGACGAGCTTGGACGACCTGCTGTCAACGACACATTGACAAGCACCGACAGTATTGTCTGTGCTCCGCTCAAGGCTGAGGATCTGAGTCACCACGGCTCAACCTGGAGGCCTCGTGCGCCGCAACCCCGCGCTGTTCATAGCGATATCGCTGCTGTCGGGCTTCGGCAGCAGCGCCATGTCACTGGTCGCCGGGATCTGGATCCTCGACCTCACAGGTTCCGCCAGCCTCGCGGCCCTCGCCGGGCTCTGCGTGTACGCCCCGGTTCTCGGCGGCCCCTGGCTGGGAGGCCTGCTCGACCGGGCGCCGAGGCGACCGCTGGTCATTGCCGTCAACCTCGCCTTGTCCATCGTTCTGCTCAGTCTCCTCACGGTGCGGGGACCGGGCCAGACGTGGCTGATCTTCCTGGTGGCTTGCGCCTACGGCCTCAGCTACGTGCTGATCGACGCGGGCGAGACGGCGTTGCTGCCCTCCGCGCTGTCGCCCACGGAACTCGGCGGCGTCAACGGCTGGCGTTCGAGCGCCCAGGAGGGCATGAAACTCGTGGCGCCCCTGGTCGGCGCAGGCCTCTACGCGTGGCGCGGGGGCCACGCTGTCGTCCTGCTCAGCGCGGCGATGCCGGTCCTGGGTGCCGTCCTGTACGCGGCTCTACGACTGAAGCGGATGCCACCGGCCCGGCCGGCTGATCGGCCTCGCGGCGTGCGCGCGGGGCTCGCCGTCCTGCTCGCACAGAGGGCGCTGCGCGTCACCGTCGTGCTCGCCGCCGTGTCGATCGCCATGTCCGGCTTCACCACCGCCGCCAACTACGCGATCGTCACCAGGGAGTTGGGCCTACCGACGACGTTTCTCGGCGTGCTGCTCAGCGCACAGGGGGCCGGGTCCGTCGTCGGCGGCCTCGTCGTCGGCCGGCTCATCGCGCGGTGGAGCCCGGTCACCGTGGGCGTCGCCGGCACGGCGCTCTTCGCCGTGAGCTGCCTGGTGCGCTGCCTGCCCTGGTGGTCGGGCACGGTCGCCGCCTCGGTCGTCGCCGGCATCGGCCTGCCATGGGCCCTGGTCGCGGCGGTGACCGCGGTGCAGACACACACGCCGACAGCGATGCTCGGCCGGGTGTCCGGCACCGCCAACACCGCGATGTTCGGCCCCGTCGCGCTGGCGATCCCGCTCGGCTCCGCCGCCGTCCACCTCGGCGACCGCCTGACGCTCATCGCGGCCGCCGTGATCTGCCTCGCCACCGCAGTCGGCGCGGCCCACCGCACCCGAAGCGGCGAGAGGCCGAGCGCTCGGCGGTGGAGGAGGCGGCGCTCGGCGGCCGGGCCGCCGGAGGTGCTGCGCGACCTCCCGAGCGGGCCGCCCGCCGCTCCGGGGAGCCGGCCTACGCCTGCCGCCCCGCCCGGTAGGCCGCCGCGAGCCGCTTCGGCGCCCGGTCCTGCCACGCCTCGACGACCAGCTCGGCCAGCTCGTCGGGGTCGACCCGGTCCAGCCGGACCAGCACCGCCGGATAGCCGTCGAGGTGCGGGACGGTGAAGTAGACGGCCGGATCGTCGGCGAGCAGCGCCTCCTTCGCGCCCAGGTCCGGCACCCGTACGCCGAGGATCGGGCCGTCGGGGGCCGCCGCCCCCAGGGCGTCGAGGTCGGCGCGGCGCAGCGGTCGCTCCCAGACGAACGACCGGTCGCGGACCTTCCACGCCGGCGCCCCCTGGTAGGACGGGTGCTCGCCCGTCTCCGGCAGACCCAACGCGATGCGGCGGACGTCCTCCCAGGTGGCCATGGCCCGACCCTACGCGCGACCCACGACATCCGGTGCCCGCTCGGCTGGCGCCTCAGTGGGCCGCGGACGAAGGCCGGGCAGCAGCGGCAGCAGGGTGACCACGAGGCAGAACGCCGCCATGGCCAGCAGGGCGGGGACGAGGCCGAGCGTGGCGGCCGACCAGCCGCCCAGCAGCGCGCCCAGCGGCAGGCCCGCGAACGCCAGCGAACCGGCCAGGCCGATCACCCGGGTCTGCAACCCGGCCGGCACCCGCTCGTAGATGGCCACCCCGAGCAGCGGGTTCACCGCCGCGATGCCGATGCCGGAGGCGAACGTCACCGCCAGCACCACGGCCAGTTCCTCGCTCAGCGCCAGGACCAGCAGCCGCGGGGCGCCGCCGAGCGCCGCGCCGACGACGAAGGTCAGGTAGCGGGGCAGCCGGGGACCGTACGCCGTGAAGAGCAGGTTGCCCAGCAGCGCGCCGGCCGAGAAGGCCCCGAGCACCAGGCCCAGCCCGGCGGGACCGCGCAGCACGTCGGCCACCCAGAGCGGGATGTAGACCGCGACGCTCGCGTTGACCACCATGTTCAGCGCCGAGATCACCAGCAGCATGGTCAGCAGCAGCCGGTCGCGGCCCAGGTGGCGGAACCCGCCCGCGAGCGCGCGCAGGTACCCCTCGGGCGCCGCCGGTCCCGCTTCGGCAGCCGGTGGCCGGACCAGCAGGCCGACCAGCACGGCGCAGGCGGCGAAGCTGGCCGCGTCGATGAGCAGCGCCTGCGTCACCCCGAACCACCAGACGAGCAGCCCGCCCAGCCCCGCGCCGAGCAGGGTGACCAGCCGGCCCAACCCGTCGTAGACGGAGGTCAGCCGGATCAGCCGCACCCCGGCGGCCTCGGCTGCCGGGCGGAACATCACGTGCTTGACCCGGTCGCCGACCCCGCGCAGCGCGCCCACCAGGGCGACCAGGGCGAGCAGTGCGCCGAACCCGAGCCACGGGGTGAGGGCCACCGCCACCATCAGGGCGGCGCTGCCGGCGTCGGCCAGGACCGAGGTGCGCCGCAGCCCGATCCGGTCCGCCCAGGGCGTGCCGAGGGCGCTGGAGAGCAGGTAGGGCAGTGTCTCGGCGGCGGCCACCGCGCCCATCTTGGTCGGGCTGCCGGTGGTCTCCAGCACCAGCCAGGGGATGGCCACCACCGAGATCCGGCTGCCCAGGTTGGAGATCAGGTCGGCGGCGACCAGGACGGTCAGTTCCCGCCGGGGGGTCACGCCAGGCTGCCGATCGACGCCTCCGGGTGCTCGACCGGCGAGGGGTGTTCCTCGGCGTAGCGGGCCCGCAGCGCGCGCTTGTCCACCTTCGCGGAGCGGTTGAGCGGCAGCCGGTCGAGGAACTGGACCCCGCCCGGGGCCCAGGTGTCGCTGAGTTCGGCGGTCACCAGGTCGATGAGCTCCCCGGCGGTCACCGTCGCGCCGGGCGCCGGCACCACGTAGGCGTACGGCAGTTCGCCGGCCGCCTCGTCCGGCACGCCGATCACCGCCGCCGCCCGTACCTGCGGGTGCCCGGCCAGGACGTCCTCGATCGGGCGGGAGTGGATCGGCCAACTGCGCCGTCGGGTGAGGATCCGGTCCTGCAACCGGTCGACGAGGTAGAGGTAGCCGTCGGCGTCGAGGTGCCCGACGTCGCGGGTGCGGACCCAGCCGTCGACCAGCGTCTCGGCGGTCAGCTCGGGCTGGCCGTGGTAGCCGGCGAAGCGCAGGTCGGTGTGCACCCACACCTCGCCGTCGCAGCCGGGCGGCAGCACCGTGCCGTCCTCGGCGCGGATCTCGACGTGTACGTCGCCGTAGGGTCGCCCGCACGAGCGCAGCCGCTGCGGGTGCGCCGGGTCTTCGGTCAGCCCCGGCAGGGCGGTGACCACGACGGCCTCGCTGAGGCCGTACACGATGCGCAGCACCGGCCCGAAGCGGGCGATCGCCTGGCGCAGCCGGGCGGGCGCGGCGGGCCCGGCGCCCACGTTGAACATGGACATGGCCGAGAAGTCCGCGCCGTCCAGGGCCGGGTGGTCGAGCACCTCGTAGAGCATCGGCGGCGTGAGGAAGGTGGAGTTGATCCGCTCCCGGTCGACGGTGGCGATGAACCGCGCCGGGTCCCAGCCGTCGCGTGGGAACAGCACCCCGCCGGTGAAGAGGTTGAACAGCGTGGTGATCTGACCGCTGGCCAGCCACATCGGCGAGTGCGACAGGTGCCGCAGCGGCGGGTGTCCGGCGGCGCGGAAGCCGGCGGCCAGGGCGAGGACCTGCGTGTAGAAGCTCTCCCGGTGGTGCACCAGCTTCGGGGTGCCGGTGGTGCCGCTGGTCTGCAGGAAGGACTCCGGCACCGGCGCCCCGGCCGGCAGGTCGACCGCCGCGGCCCGCCCGGTCGCGGCGAGGAGGTCCGGGCCCGCGCCGCCCGGGCCGAGGCAGAGCACGGGTACGCCGGGCAGCCCGGCGGCCAGCTCCGGGCCGAGGCCGGCCGGGTCCCGGGCGTCGTAGACGAACGTGTCGGGGCGGGCCAGCCGGACGAACTCGTCGACCTCCCGGCGGGAGGTGACCGGGGCGATCCACATCGTCCGGCAGCCCAGCAGGTGCAGGGCGAGCTGCACCAGCGGCCCCTCCACCGGGTTGCCGAGCGCGAGCAGCACCGCCTGCCCCGGTCGTAGGCCGTGCCCGAGCAGCGCCGCGGCCAGCCCGCGCACCTGCGCGGCGACCTCGGCGTAGCTGAGCCGGCGTCCGCTTCCGATCAGCGCCTCCCGGTCGCCGAAGTCCGCGAACAGCGCCAGCGCCCGGTGCACGTAGCCGGCCCGTCGCTCCGGTCGGTCGGTCATCCGACAGCCCTCTCGCCGCAGAAGTGTGGCCGTGTGCCGGGCAACCCGCCACGGCGCGACGGCCGGGCGGGCGCACCGCCGCCGTCCGTGAGCGTAGGTAGCACCGGCTGTCACCGCACAGGGCCTGAACGGCGCTCCGGACGAACCGGAGGACATTTGATCGCGTCGATCAGGTTGATTGACGGTCGTGAAACCCGACGGCTAGGTTTCTGGACCATCGTCCAGGCGGTGCCGTCAGCGGACGGCCCTGGGCTGCCAACGATGGAGGTTCAATGTCGACCCCGAAGAGATGGCATGTCATCGCGTCCGCGGCCACCCTGCTCGTCGTCGCCACCCCGGCGATGGTGGCCAGCGCCGGCCCGTCGGACACCGAGGCGTCCCGCCAGCGTACGGTCTGGGCGGGCAGCTGGGCCGCCGCGGTCACCAGGGGAAACGCGACCGGCCTGACCAACAGCGGCCTCAACGACCAGAGCGTACGGATGGTCGTGCACACCACCGTGGGCGGTCCGCGGATCCGGGTGCGGCTGAGCAACTCCTACGGCGAGCAGGCCGTGCGGGTGGGCCGGGCCACCGTCGCGAAGCCGAACACCGCGACCCCCGACGACCTGTCCGACATCGACCCCTCGACCCTGCGGACGCTGACCTTCGGCGGCGCCACCTCGGCCACCATGAACCGGGGTGCCGAGCTGGTCAGCGACCCCGTCGCGCTGCCCGTCGGCGACCAGCAGGACCTGGTGCTGACGGTGCACTTCCCGACCCCCACCGGCCCGGTGACCTTCCACGGCCAGTCCCGGCAGACGAACTTCATCGGCGCCACCGACCTGACCGGCGCCGCCGACGGGGCCGGGTTCACGATCCGACCCAACTGCTGCTGGTTCTTCCTGTCGGGCATCGACGTGCAGCGCCGGCACAGCCCCGGCTCGGTGGTGGTCTTCGGCGACTCCATCGCCGACGGCAACGGCAGCACCGTCAACGCCAACAAGCGCTGGCCCGACCTGCTCGCCGACCGGCTCGTCGACGCCCGTCCGGACGTCCGCACCCCGGGCGTGCTCAACCTCAGCCTCGCCGGCAACCGGCTCAACCACGAGGGCACCGAGCCCGGCGCGGGCGGCTTCCCCGGCTACCACGAACTCGGCCCCAACGCCCTGGCCCGGCTCGACGAGGACGTCTTCGCGCAGACCGACGCCCGGACCGTGATCACTCACCTCGGCATCAACGACGTCTGGATGTCGGGCGACTCCGCCGAGCAGGTCATCGCCGCGCTGCGGCAGATCAACCAGCAGGTGAAGGCGCGCGGCCTGCGCAGTCTCGTGTCGACGCTGACCCCGTACGAGGGGCACGGCAACCCGGGGGTGTGGACGCCCGAGAAGGAGGCCACCCGGCAGGCGGTGAACGCGTACCTGCGCGGCAGCGACGAGTTCGACGGGCTGCTCGACTTCGACCGGGTGCTGCGCGATCCGGCGCAGCCGGGCCGGCTGCTGCCCGCGTACGACTCGGGGGACCACATCCACCCGAACGACGCCGGCAACCAGGCGTTGGCGGACGCCGTACCGTTGCGACTGCTCGGCCTGTGACACCGGCGCGGGCAGCGGGCGACCCCCGCCGCCCGCGGCACCGTCGATGGGGGAGACCGGAGGACCGTGGACGTCACCCAGCTGCTGACCCGCCTCTACAGCGACGAGGGCCGGCAGGACCCGTACCCCTGCTATGCCGCCCTGCACGGGCTCGGGCCGGTCAGCCCGGTGCCGGCGCGTGCCGAGCACCGCTCGGTCGACGCCGTCGCCGTCGGCTACGACCTGGTCAGCCAGGTGCTGCGCGACCCGCGGTGGTACAAGCAGGCCCCGCCGGGCTGGCAGGAGCAGGAGGTGCTGCGCACGCTCCAGACCTCGATGATGTTCGTCAACCCGCCGGAGCACACCCGGATGCGGGCGGTGTTCGCGAAGACCTTCACGCCGCGCCGGCTGGGCGCGCTGGAGCCGACCGTGCACCGGGTCGTCGACGGGCTGCTCGACCGGATGGCCGACGCCGGGGACGCCGGCCTCGACTTCGTCGCGGAGTTCGCGTACCCGCTGCCGGCCCTGGTGATGGCCGACTTCATCGGCATCCCCGCCGGGGAGCTGGACTTCTACCGGCAGCGGGTCGAGCGCATCGACGAGTTCCTGGACGTGGCGGGCAAGACCCCGCAGCGGCTCGCCGCCGCCAACACCGCCGCCGCCGAACTGCGGGACTTCTACACGGAGCTGATCGCCCACCGGCGGCGCCGACCCGGCGACGACCTGATCGGCGCGCTGGTGCAGGCGGTCGACTCCGGCGACGTGGAGCTGACCGCCGACGAACTGGTGAGCAACCTGATCGTGCTGTTCAACGCCGCCTTCGTCACCACCGTCTACATGTTCGCCAACGGGCTGCCGCTGCTGCTGGCCCACCCCGACGTGGCCGCCGCGCTGCCCGGCGACGACGCGCTGACCCGGGGCGCGGTCGAGGAGATCCTCCGGATGGCGGCGCCCGTGCACTTCCTGGCCCGGGCCGCGCCCGAGGACACCGACGTCGGCGGGGTGCCGGTCGGCCGCGACCGCAACGTGCTGCTGATGCTCGCCGCCGCCAACCGCGACCCGGCCCGCTTTCCCGACCCGGACCGCTTCGACCCGCGCCGCGACGGGCCGCCCTCGCTGGCCTTCGGCGCTGGCCCGCACTTCTGCCTCGGCGCCGCGGTGTCCCGGCTGGAGGGCCGGCTCGCGCTGCCCAGACTGCTGGCCCGCTTCCCCGGTCTCACCGTCGCCGAGGCGCCGAAATACAGCGGCAGTCTCTTCCTGCGCGGCGTCGACAAGCTGGCGGTACACACCCGAGGAGGACCCGCGTGAACGCCCATCCGCAGGTGGCGGCGTACCGGGCGGCCCGCGCGGCGGCCGGCGCCCCGCCGCTGTACGCCCAGACCCTGGCCGAGGCCCGCGCCGCCGACCTCGCCGCGATCCGCGCCGGCGGCGGCGCGGTCGAGCCGGTGCACGAGGTACGCGACACGCGCGTGCCCGGCCCGGCGGGCGACCTGCCGGTGCGCATCCACCGGCCGGCGGGGGAGGGGCCGCTGCCCACCCTGGTCTACTTCTTCGGCGGCGGGTGGACCCTCGGCAGCGTGGACACCGCCGACGGCATCTGCCGGCGGCTCGCCAACGCGGTGCCCTGCCAGGTGGTCACCGTCGGCTACCGGCTGGCCCCGGAGCACCCCTTTCCCGCCGCCGTGCACGACTGCCACGCGGCGCTCCGGTGGATCGCCGCGCACCCGGGGGAGTACGGCGTCGACCCGCGGCGGGTGGCGGTCGGCGGGGACAGCGCCGGCGGCAACCTCGCCGCCGCCGTCACCCTGCTGGCCCGCGGGCACGGCGGCCCCCGGCTCGCCGCGCAGCTGCTGGTGTACCCGAACACGGACCAGAGCGCCGAGCCCGGCGGCGACGGCGAGGACCCGCTGCTGTTCAACCGCCGCTCGGTCGCCTGGTACCGGGGCCACTACCTCGCCGACCCCGCCGACGCGCGGCACCCGTTGGCCTCGCCGCTGCTCGCCGAGGACCTGACCGGCCTGCCGCCGGCGCTGGTGATCACCGCCGAGCACGATCCGCTGCGCGCGGAGGGGGAACGGTACGCGCACCGGCTGCGCGACGCCGGCGTGCCGACCACCCTCACCCGGTACGCCGGCATGATCCACGGCTTCTTCGCCATGCCCGCCGCGTTCGACGACGGCCGCCGCGCCCAGGACCAGTCGGCGGCGTTCCTGCGCGCACGCTTCAGCGCGTCGGACGACGGTGTATCGGCCGGTGTGTCGGGCGACGACGTGTCGGCCACCGGTGCGTCGGGCGACGGCGCGACGGCCGGTAGGACGGCGGCCGTCGGCGGGGCGGTGCCGGTGGGAAGGGAGAGCGGGGATGGTTGAGGGCGCGCTGCCGAAGTCGGACCTGCCGGTGGCGCAGCCGCCGCCGGCCAGCCTGGCGGACTTCGCGGAACTGGCCCGGGCGGTGCTGCCGCCCGACGTGTGGGACTACGTCGCGGGCGGCAGCGGCGCCGAGACCACGCTCGCGGCCAACCGTCGCGCGCTGGACCGGGTGGCCGTGCTGCCCCGGGTGTTGCGCGGCGTGCACACGCCCCGCACCGAGGCGCGGCTGCTCGGCGCGTCGTACGCCATGCCGGTGGCCGTGGCGCCGATGGCGTACCAGCGCCTGGTGCACCCCGACGGGGAACTGGCGCTGGCCGCCGCCGCGGGCGCGGCCGGCGTGCCGTACCTGGCCAGCACCCTGAGCAGCGTGCCGATCGAGCAGATCGCGGAGACCGGCGCGACGGTCTGGTTCCAGCTCTACTGGCTGCGCGACCGGGGCCTGGTCGCCGACCTGCTGGACCGGGCCCACGTGGCCGGCTGCACGGCGCTGACCGTCACCGTGGACGTGCCGATCCTCGGCCCGCGGCGGCGCGACGTGCGCAACGCGTTCGCCATCCCGCCGCACGTCGTGGCGGCCAACCTGCCGACCGGCCGCGACGACCTCGCGCACACCGCCCGTCCGGGCGTCTCCGCCATCGCCGCGCACACCGGCGAGGTCTTCGCGCCCGCGTTGACCTGGGCCGACCTGGATTGGCTGCGCGGCCGTACCACCCTGCCGCTGGTGGTGAAGGGCGTGCTGGACCCGCGCGACGCGAAGCTGGCGGTGGCCGCCGGCGCGGACGCGGTGGTGGTCTCCAACCATGGTGGCCGCCAGCTCGACGGCGCGCCGGCCACCGCCACCGTGCTGCCGGAGGTGGTGGCGGCGGTGGCCGACCGGTGCGAGGTGCTGCTGGACAGCGGCGTACGCGACGGCGTCGACGTGCTGCGCGCGTTGGCCCTCGGTGCGCGCGGGGTGCTGGTCGGTCGGCCCATGCTGTGGGCGCTCGCCGCCGGCGGCCGGGCCGGGGCGCGCACGGCACTGGCGCTGCTGGCCGGCGAGTTCCGCGACGCCCTGGCGCTGGCCGGCTGCGCCGACCCCGAGGCGGCCCGCGAGCTGCGCGTGCTGACGGGGGCCTGAGCGGTGGCCGACCCGGTGGACCTGTACGTCGCCGACCTGCACCCGGCGGTCGACGACCCGGCGCTGAACTCGATGAACTTCCTCAACGAGGTGGCACAGCACTACCCCGACGCGGTGTCGCTGGCGGCCGGCCGGCCGTACGAGGAGTTCCTCGACGTCGCGGCGCTGCCCCGGCACCTGGAGAGGTTCCGCCGGCACCTGGTCGACGATCTCGGGCAGAGCCCCGCCCAGGTGCGCCGCACGCTGTTGCAGTACGGCCGCACCAAGGGCATCGTGCACCACCTCGTCGCCCGCAACCTCGCCGTCGACGAGGACCTCACGGTCGACCCGGAGGCGATCGTGGTGACCGTCGGCTGCCAGGAGGCGATGTTCCTGGTGCTGCGGGCGCTGCGGGCCGACCCGCGCGACGTGCTGCTCGCCGTCGCTCCGACGTACGTGGGGCTGACCGGCGCCGCCCGGCTGCTGGACCTGCCGGTGTGGCCGGTGTCCGGCGGCGCGGCCGGCATCGACCTGGCCGACCTGCGCGAGCAGGTGCACCGCGCCCGAACGGCGGGGCTGCGTCCGCGCGCCTGCTACGTGATGCCGGACTTCGCCAATCCATCCGGGACCAGCATCGCTCTTGCCGACCGGCGGCGGCTGCTCGACCTGGCCGCCGACGAGAACCTGCTGCTGCTGGAGGACAACCCGTACGGTCTCTTCCCCGCCCCGGACGCCGGGCGGCTGCCCACGCTCAAGGCGTTGGACACCGCGCGGCGGGTGGTCTACCTGGGTTCGTTCGCCAAGACGGTGCTGCCCGGCGCCCGCGTGGGCTACGTGGTCGCCGACCAGCGCGTGGCCGGCGCCGACGGCACGGTGGGCCTGCTCGCCGACCAGATCGCCAAGATCAAGAGCATGGTCACGGTGAACACGTCCGCGATCGCGCAGGCGGTGGTGGGCGGGGCGCTGCTGGAGCACGGGTGCAGCCTGCTGGCCGCCACCGTCCGCGAACGGGCGGCGTACGGTCGCAACCTGCGTCACGTGGTCGACGGCCTGGCCCGGCGCTTCCCGGCGGCGACCTCGCCGGTGCGGTGGACCGTCCCGGCCGGCGGGTTCTTCGTCGTGGTCACCGTGCCGTTCGGCGTCGACGACGCCCTGCTGCACCGTTCCGCCCGCGAGTACGGGCTGCTCTGGACGCCGATGGCGCACTTCTACGACGACGGCGCCCCCGTCGACGCGCTGCGGCTGTCGGTCAGCGCCGTGACCCCGGACGAGATCGACGTCGGGCTGGACCGGCTGGCCGCGCTGGTCGCCGACGAGACGGCCCGCCGGGCGGCGACCGCCGGCGGGGCGAACCGGCGGGGGACGACCGCCGAGGTGGGATGACACACCGCGTTCACCACACGGCAAAGCGCGACTGCCCGTGTTCCGTCGTCCTGGGTGGACACTCATAATGGACGCCATGGTCGCCTGGGAGTACGCGTTGCTGGTCCGCCGTTATCAGGGGCAGGGCCGCGCCTTTCACGTCAGCTTCACCTGGTACGGCCCGGACGGGTCGCGCCGGGACATCACCGCGTACGGCGACACGGCGATCGCGCACCTCAACCGGGCGGGCCGGGAGGGCTGGGAACTGGTCTCCGCCGCCGAGGACGTCAACAACGTCCAGGGCAGCACCGAGGTGCACCGCTACCACCTGAAGCGGCCCGTCGCCTGACGCCTCGGCCCACCCTCGGCCGCCCCTGAACGGGCGTCGGGCGCCGCCACCCGTCGGCTGCGCCGGACGCCCGGTGGTGTTGCTAGCGTTTGCTCCCGCCGCCCGCCCGGACGTACGCCAGTGGCGTCAGGGGGAGCCGTGGTGGCAGGAGGGGATCGCGGTGGCAGGAGCAGGCGCGGCGCGGCCGACGGCCGGGCCGGCCCGGTTCGTCGTCGGCGTCGACTTCGGCACCCTCTCCGGCCGGGCGGTCGTGGTCGACGTCGCCGACGGCACGGTGCGGGGCGAGGCCGTCCACCCGTACCGGCACGGGGTGCTCAGCGAGCGGCTGCCCGACGGGACGCCGCTGCCGCCGGACTGGGCGTTGCAGCACCCCGACGACCACCGCGAGGTGCTCCGCGTCGCGGTGCCCGCCGCGCTGCGCGCCGCCGGGGTCGGGCCCCAGGACGTGTGCGGCATCGGCGTCGACGCCACCTCCTGCACGCTGCTGCCCACCCTCGCCGACGGCACCCCGCTCTGCGAGCTGCCCGACCTCGCCGGGCGGCCGCACGCGTACCCGAAGCTGTGGAAGCACCACGCCGCCCAGCGGCAGGCCGACCGCATCAACGACGTCGCCACCGCGCGCGGTGAGCGCTGGCTGCCCCGCTACGGCGGCCGGGTCTCCGCCGAGTGGCAGCTCGCCAAGGCGTTGCAGGTGCTCCAGGAGGATCCGGCGGTCTTCGACCGGGCGGAGCGGTTCATCGAGGCCGCGGACTGGCTGGTCTGGCAGCTCTGCGGGCGGGAGACCCGCAACGTCCCCGCCGCCGGCTACAAGGGGCTGCGTCAGGACGGGCGGTACCCGTCGGCCGAGTTCCTGCGCGCCCTGCACCCCCGCCTCGACGGGCTGCTGCCCCGCGTCGACGGCCCGCTCGTGCCGACGGGCGCCCGGGCCGGCCGGCTGAGCGCCGACGCGGCCCGCTGGACGGGGCTGCCGGCGGGGACCGCCGTCGCGGCCGGCGCCATCGACGCGCACGTCACCGCCGCGGCGGCCCGTGCCGTCGAGCCCGGCCGGATGCTCGCGGTGCTCGGCACCTCCACCTGCCTGATCATGAACGCCGCGGCGTACCGCGAGGTGCCCGGCGTGTGCGGCGTGGTCGAGGGGGGCGTCACCGCCGGCACCTGGGGCTACGAGGCGGGGCAGAGCGGGGTCGGCGACATCTTCGCCTGGTACGCCCGCAACGCCCTGCCGGCCGGCTACGCCGACGAGGCGCGCCGCCGGGGGCTGAGCCCGTACGAGCTGCTGGACACCCTCGCCGCCGACCAGCCGGTGGGCGGGCACGGGCTGCTGGCCCTGGACTGGCACAGCGGCAACCGCTCGGTGCTGATGGACCACGAACTGAGCGGCGTACTGGTCGGACTGACCCTCGCCACCCGGCCCGAGGAGATCTGGCGGGCGCTGCTGGAGGCCACCGCCTTCGGCGCCCGGACCGTCGTCGACGCGTTCACCGCCGCCGGGGTGGCCGTCGACGAGTTGACCGTGGCCGGCGGACTGACCCGCAACCGGCTGCTGCTGCGGATCTACGCCGACGTGCTCAACCGGCCGCTGCACGTGCTCGACTCCGCCCACCCGGCGGCGCTGGGCGCGGCCATCCACGCGGCGGTCGCCGCCGGGGCGTGGCCGGACGTGCCGGCCGCCTCGGCGGCGATGGGCGCCGCCCGGCGCGAGACCTGGCACCCCGACCCGGCCCGGGCGGCAGCCTACGACGAGCTGTACGCCCACTACCGCGCCCTGCACGACCACTTCGGGCGGGGCGGCACCGACGTCCTGCACCACCTCCGCAGCCTGCGCCACCGCCACCACCGGTGACGCCACCCTCCCCGCCCCCCACCCGCGCGTCGGGCGGGGGCGGGGTGGGACGGGGACGCCCCCGCCCGGTGGGCCGGGCGGGGGCGTCGGGTGGAGCGGCTCAGCCGAGGTCGACGGCCGGGTAGAGCGGGAAGCCGGTCAGCAGGTCGCTGGCCTGCTTGCCGACGCGGTCGGCGACGGCCGGATCGAGGACGTACTTGGCCTTGGACGCGGTGCCGTCCGGGTTCGCGCCCGGCCTGGTCTGGCTGAGCACGGTGTGGATCAGCTCGGCGGTCTCGTCCATCTGCGCGGTGCCCAGGCCCCGGCTGGTCAGGGCCGGGGTGCCGACCCGGATGCCGGAGGTGTACCAGGCGCCGTTCGGGTCCTGCGGCACCGAGTTGCGGTTGGTGACGATGCCCGAGTCGAGCAGCGCCTGCTCGGCCTGCCGGCCGGTCAGGCCGTAGCCGGAGACGTCGATCAGCACCAGGTGGTTGTCGGTGCCGCCGGTGACCAGCTTGCCGCCGCGGCGCAGCAGCCCTTCGGCCAGCGCCTGGGCGTTGTCGACGATCCGCTGGGCGTAGTCGGCGAAGTCGGGCCGGCGGGCCTCGGCGAGGGCGACGGCCTTGGCGGCCATCACGTGCGGCAGCGGGCCGCCGAGCACCATCGGGCAGCCCCGGTCGACCTGGTCGGCGAGCTCGGGCTGGCAGAGCACCATGCCGCCGCGCGGGCCGCGCAGCGACTTGTGCGTGGTGGTGGTGACGATGTGCGCGTGCGGTACCGGATCGAAGTCGCCGGTGAAGACCCGCCCGGCGACCAGGCCGGCGAAGTGCGCCATGTCGACCATGAAGGTGGCGCCCACGGAGTCGGCGATCTCCCGCATGATCCGGAAGTTGACCTTCCGCGGGTACGCCGAGTAGCCGGCGACCAGGATCAGCGGCTTGAACTCGCGGGCCGCCTCGGCGACCTTGTCGTAGTCGACGAGGCCGGTGGCCGGGTCGGTGCCGTAGCTGCGCTGGTCGAACATCTTGCCGGAGATGTTCGGCCGGAACCCGTGGGTGAGGTGGCCCCCGGCGTCCAGCGACATGCCGAGCATCCGCTGGTTGCCCAGCTCCCGGCGCAACGCGAACCAGTCGGCCTCGGTGAGGTCGTTGACCTGGCGCACCTGGGCCTTCCGCAGCGCGGGCGACTCCACCCGGTCGGCCAGGATCGCCCAGAACGCGACCAGGTTGGCGTCGATGCCGGAGTGCGGCTGCACGTACGCGTGGGCGGCGCCGAACAGCTCCCGGGCGTGCTCGGCGGCGAGCGCCTCGACGGTGTCGACGTTCTGGCAGCCCGCGTAGAAGCGGCGGCCGACGGTGCCCTCGGCGTACTTGTCGCTGAACCAGTTACCCATGGTCAGCAGGGTCGCGGGGGAGGCGTAGTTCTCGCTGGCGATGAGCTTGAGCGACTCGCGCTGGTCGGCGAGCTCCGCGCCGATGGCGTCGGCCACCCGCGGCTCGACGGCGCGGATCACCTCGAGGGCGCTGCGGAAGGCGGTGGATTCGGCGTTCAGCGACGACATGCGACCTCCAGTGACGTGCGGAAGGCCCAGGCGCTCGGCATGCGTCCTCATGACGGGACCGCTTCCCGATGGTTCTCCATCCCCACGCGCCAGTCACGGCCCGTGCCGATCCTACCGGGTGCGCCCCGGCCGGTCCCGGCCCACCTCGCCCGGGCGGCGGGCACCGGTGGCGGACCGTGGGGCCGGCCGCCGGCGCGGGGCCGTCTACCCGTCTCGCGGCCGGGCCCGCCGCTGCCTAGGATCAGCGGCATGGCGGGGGAGGACGGCGAGGGCGGCAGCCTGCTCGCCATCAGCGATCTGCACGTCGGTCACCGGGGCAACCGGGAGGTGATCGAGGGGCTGCGCCCCGGCTCGCCGCGGGACTGGCTGCTGGTCGCCGGCGACGTGGGCGACACCGTGGCCGACGTCGAGTGGGCCCTCGGCCTGCTCAGCAGCCGCTTCGCGCAGGTGGTCTGGGTGCCGGGCAACCACGAGCTGTGGACGCCGCCCGCCGACCCGGTGGCGCTACGCGGGGCCGCGCGCTACGCGTACCTGGTGGACGCCTGCCGGCGGCTGGGCGTGCTGACCCCGGAGGACCCGTACCCGGTGTGGCGGGGGGCGGGTGGCCCGGTGCTCGTGGCGCCGCTGTTCCTGCTCTACGACCACAGCTGGCGCCCGGACGGGTTCGACACCCCCGAGGCGGCGCTGGAGGAGGCGTACCGGGTGGGGGTCGTTTGCACCGACGAGTTCCTGCTGCACCCCGACCCCTACCCGAGTCGGTCGGCGTGGTGCGCCGCCCGGGTCGCCGCGACCGCGCGTCGGCTCGACGAGCGGGAGGCGGGGCTGCCGACGGTGCTGGTCAACCACTGGCCGCTGCTGCGCGAGCCGACCCGGGTGCTGCGCTACCCCATCTTCGCCCAGTGGTGCGGCACCGAGTCCACCGCCGACTGGCACCTGCGCTTCGACGCCGCCGCCGTGGTCTACGGGCACCTGCACATCCCCCGCACCACCTGGCACGACGGGGTGCGCTTCGAGGAGGTCTCGGTGGGCTACCCGCGGGAGTGGCAGCCCCGGGCAACTCCTCCGGCGCTGCGGCGGATCCTGCCCGCACCCCGGGCGTGACGACGGGCCCCGGCGCACCGGGGCCCGTGGAATCCGATCCGCTCAGGCCGTCACGGCGTCCAGCGCCTTCTTGATCGCCTTCGGATCGGTCGGCTTGCGTGGCGCGTCCGCGCGCAGTGCGATCATCCGCTCGCCGATCTCCTGGAGCTGCTTACGGCCGAGCGCCTCGCGCACCTTGGGGAACCACTCCTGCTCCTCCTCCTCGACGTGGTGCAGGACGTTCTCGATCAGCACCGTGGTCTTGGCGTTGAAGCGCTCGTCGTCGGCGTCCATGGTGAACAGCTCGGCGCAGAGCACGTCGGCCACGTGGTGCTCCTCGTACGACTCGAGGATGTCGTCCTCCAGGTCGGGCAGGAGCTTGCGGACCTCGGGGTACATCACCTCGTTCTCGAGATAGGTGTGGACCGTGAGGGCTTCCAGGATCTCGTTCACGAGCTTCTGCCGCCGCGCCGCCGGACCCTCCTCGGCATCCTGGAACGCCTTGAACAGGCGGCGCATCTCCTTGTGGTCCTCTTTCAACACCACGATGGCATCGGTGGACACCTGTCGACCTCCCTGGGGCTCGTCTGACCACCTCCTCCCGTACCCCGGGGTGAACAGCGAAAACGGGCGGGGCCCGGCGGTGATCCGCCGGGCCCCACCACGGGTCGTGCCGTGCCTGCTACCTCACCACGTTGTACGCGTTGACCATGCCGGCGCCGTAGAAGCCGTTGCGCTTGCCGCCGGAGCAGGTCGCGTCGTAGGCGTTCGGGCCGGACGGGATCAGCGGCACCGGGTTGTAGACGCCGCCGGGGCAGGAGATCGCCTCGGCGGTGTTGCCCAGGAAGGCCGACAGCTGGCCGGACGCCATGCCCGGGTGCGCCGAGGCGGCCAGGGCGGCCACGCCCGCGGCGTGCGGCGAGGACATCGAGGTGCCCTGCTTGTAGCCCCAGCCGTTGGTCCTCGTGGTGGTGTTGTAGGTGGTGGACAGGATGCCGTCGGAGAGGGTCGAGCTGGCACCCCGGGTACGGAAGCGGGTGTCGCCACCCGGCGCCGTCACCTCGACGACGCCCTGACCGTACGAGGAGTAGTAGCTCTTCTCACCGGTCGGGCCGACCGCCGACACCGTCACCACGCCCGGCGCCTCGGCCGGCAGGACGAGGCAGGCGTTGGTGAGGTTCTCGCGCTCCTCGGGGGTCCCGTTGTTCGGGCTGCCCGTGTCGGTGATCTTGTGTGCGAGGTCCCAGTTGCTGTTGCCCGCGGACGCCACGTGCAGCACGCCCTTGCTCTGCGAGTACCGCAGGGCCCGCTGGACCGCCTTCCACACCGGACGCTGGCGCGCGTCGTTGCGGCAGTTGAGCTGCCACGGGTCGATGTAGTAGCTGTTGTTGGTCACCCGCATGCCCTGCTCGGCGGCCCACATGAACCCGCAGACCGCGGCCTCCGGGAAGATGTAGCCGTCGTCGTTGACCACCTTGACGGCGGCCACCTTGACGCCCGGGGCGACACCGGCCACGCCGACGCCGTTGACGGCGGCGGCGATGGTGCCGGCCACGTGGGTGCCGTGGTCGGAGGTGGTCGGGTTCCAGGCGGACTCGGCGGTGTCGGTGACCCCGCCGAGGCAGGACGTGCTCTTGTTCTTCGCGATCTGGCTGGCCAGGTCGGGGTGGCTGGACGAGATGCCGCTGTCCAGCACGCCCACCACCACGTCGGCGCGGCCGGCGTTGACGGCGTGGGCCTGCGGGACGTCGATCATCGGCATGTCCCACTGCTGACCGAAGAGGGGCTCCTTGGTCGGGTCGGCGGTCGTGTCGGCCGCCTCGGCCGCGGAGACCTCCAGGGTCTCGCCCTCATCGAGGGCGGTGCCCAGGCCGGCGGTGGACGCCACCGAGTCAACGCCCGCGCCCGCCACGTCGGTGACGAAGTCGGGGTTGGTCGACCGGACGACGAGCACGCCGATCTGGTCGTAGCTGGCGACCACGGTGCCGTTGGCGGCGGCCACGCGGGCGGCTGCCTTGTCGGTCTTGGCGCCCTGCGGGGCGAGCACCAGGAACGTGGTGTCCGGGCCGGCGGCCGACGCCGCCGGGGCCGCCCCGCCGGCGACGGCGAGGCCGACGCCGAGCGTCACGGCGGACGCGGCAGCCAGTGTCTTGCGACGGAGGTTCTTCACACAGACTCCCAGGGGGCTGTTTCCAGCCGGGGTACGCCCCCTGGCGGGGAGCGACCGGCGGGAGGCGGGCGGGATGCACGCCTTCGCATGCACCAGCGCCACGCAGCCGGGTGGCGTTACACGCGCCCGTGCCGCCCCGACGGAAGGTGTCAGATGGTCGCCAGGGTGTGCGGGATCTCGTCGAGCAGCTCCCGGGCGAGGAAGCCGATCCGGCCGAACCGGGGGACCAGTCGCTGACCGCTCACCGCGTGGGCGAAGGCCGCCCAGCACGCGGCCTGCGCCGGGTCCGCGCCCCGCGACAGCAGCCCGGCCAGCAACCCGGCGCGTACGTCCCCGCTGCCGGAGGTGCCGAGGCCGGCGTCGCCGCTCTCCTCCCGCCAGCTTCCGCCGTCGGGGGTGGCGACGTGGCCGTAGAGCGAGACCACCGCGTCGTAGCGGCGGGCCAGCTCGGTCGCCTCGGCGTCCAGGTCGTCGCCGGGCTCCCGGTGGAGCAGGTGCCGGGCCTCGGTGAGGTTGGGGGTGAGCACCGCCGGCCGACCGGAGCCGACCAGCAGGCCCGGGGCGTGGCTGAGGGCCCCCAGGGCGTACGCGTCGAGCACCAGCGACGTCTCCGGGCCGGCCGCGTCGAGCACCAGCCGCAGCAGGCGGCCCGTCTCGTCGATGTCCTTCAGCCCGGGGCCGACGGCCACCACGTCCGCCTCCGCGACCAGGTCGCCCAGCAGCTCGCCGGGTCGTCCCGCGACCGCCCCGTCCGTGGTCTCCGGCAGCCCCACCACCAGGGCCTCCGGCACCTGGATGCTCAGCGCGGCGGCGGTGGACTCGGCGGCGGCGAGCTGGAGCACCCCGGCCCCGGCCCGCAGCGCGGCCACGCCGGCCAGCAGGACCGCGCCGGGGGTGAACCGCGAGCCGCCGACCACCAGCACCGTGCCCCGGGCCTCCTTGCCGCCGGTCGGCACGGGCAGCGCCCACTCCCGCAGCAGCCCGGGGGTGATCACCCGGGTGTCAGACCGGTTCGGCATGGACCTCGTCCTCCCTGGTCGGCCGGGCACCCTGCTCGTGCAGGTGGCGTACGTCGTTGAACACGCCCGGGGTCAGCCGGCCGTCGGCCCCGGCGGACCAGGCGGTGATCGAGCAGTTGGCGATGACGTGTTCGCGGGTCAGCGCCATCAGCTCCGCCTCGGTGAGCCCCTCCACCAGGTAGCGGGTCAGGAAGACCAGGGCGTCGTGGCCGAACAGCAGCACGCGCCTTCCCTCGTGGTCGCGGCGCAGGTCGCCGAGGAGGGCGCGCAGGCGCAGCGCCACGTCGGTCCAGGACTCGCCGCCCGGCGGCCGGTAGTAGAACTTGCCGAGCCGGTCCCGGCGTGCCGCCTCCTCCGGGTGCCGCCGGCGCACCCCCTGCCCGGTCAGCCCGTCGAGGATGCCCAGCTCCCGGTCACGCAGCCGCTCGTCGCGGCTGAGCGGGATCCCGGTGCCGGCCACGGCCAGCTCGGCGGTCCGCACCGCCCGCAGGTACGGCGACACCACCGCCACGTCCGGCCGGCGGGCCTCCGACAGCCCGGCCAGCCACCGCGCGGTTGCCCGGGCCTGCTCCTCACCGGTCGGGCTCAGCGGCACGTCCGCGTCGCGGTGGGTCAGGTCGATCAGCTCGGCGCCCGAGGCCTCGGCCGCCGTGGCCGCCACGTTCGCCGTGCTCTCGCCGTGCCGGACGATCCAGAGCGTCGCCAGTTCCGCCATGCGGCAACCCCTACCCGCGGCCCGCCCCGGGTAACCGCGCCCCGCCGCTCAGCGCCGCTGCCCCGAGCGGGCGGCCCCGCTGACCTCCCGCCGGATCTCCTCCAGCCGGTCGGCCAGCTCCCGCGGCCGGCTCAGGGCCACCGGGTGCCCGCCGTCCATCTCGTCCGGGGTGACGCCCAGCCGGTCGGCGACCAGCTTGCGCAGGAAACCGACCGGGAAGAAGCGGTCGCCCCGGCAGAGCAGCACCCGGGTCGGCACGCTCGGCCAGGCGGCGAGCGGCCACGGCTTCTCGAACGGTGTGCCCGACTGGTCCCGGGCGTTGGCCGTGGCCTCCTCGACCAGCCGGGGCGGCAGTTCGTGGAAGAAGACGACGTTCGGGTCGGCGTCCTGCTCCGGCGTCCAGCCCTCGCGTTGCGCCTGGGCCTGCCGGGCCTGCGCGTAGCCGGTGGCGCCCCACCACTCGCCCGGCGACTCGCCGGGGGAGGGCACCATCGGGGTCAGCAGCACGAGCAGGTCGACGTGGACCCGCTCACACAGCAGCGGGCCCGTGAACGCGCCGAACGACTGGGCCACCACGACCAGGTCGGTGCGGTCCCCGACGGCCCGCACGGCGGCGTCGGCGTATTCGACCAGCCCCGCCGAGTCGTCGGCGCACGGCAGGTCGACCGCCACCACGTCGTGCCCCCGCTCGCGCAGCTGCGCCGCCAGCAGGTGCCAGTACCAGGGCCCGCTCGCGGCGGGGGGAACCAACACGTACGTCGCCATCGCCGATGCTCCTCGGAGGTCTGGTCGAGGGCCGGTCGCCCCGTCACCCGATCGCCACGCACCGTAACGCAGGGGTGTGACGGGCGGGCGTGACCGGCCGCGCGGCGGGTAAGCGCGACTCCACCGATCACCGAGACGGGGAGGTGTGCCGTGGCCACGATGGTCAGGGAACCGGCGAGCCCGGTGCAGGATCAGAACTACGACCTGATCCACGCGCTGCAGATGTCGTTGCAGCACATCTGGCAGTTGGAGAACTACATCGCCGACGCCGACGCGCGGGGCGACACGGAGCTGGCAACCTGGTTCCGCAAGATCCAGGAGAACAACCGTAAGGCCGGCGAGCAGGGCAAGCGGATGCTCATCTCGCGACTCCAGGAGGAGATGGGCTGAGCCCCGCGGCCGGCGGCCGGGGCTCCGCACACGGATCGCCCGGCCGTCGGCGTGCGGGCACGACGGGATCCGCGTCGCTCGGCGCGAGCCGCGACGCGACGTGCCGGCCGACCGGGCGGGTTACGGTGTGCACGTGGCGACACCGGCCGAGGAGATCCGGGTGGGGGAGCGGCTGGTGCGTGTCTCCAGCCCCGACAAGCCGTACTTCCCGGCACTCGGGCTGACCAAGCTGGACGTGGTGCGCTACTTCCTCGCCGTCGGCGACGGCATCCTGCGCGCCCTGCGGGACCGGCCGACCATGCTGGAGCGGTGGCCGCGCGGCGTCTTCGACGGGGCGCGGATCGGCACCCGGCAGGACAACCGGGGCGACGCCTTCTACCAGAAGCGGCTGCCGGCGGGCGCGCCCGGGTGGGTGCGCACCGCCCACATCACCTTCCCGAGCGGGCGTACGGCCGACGAGGTCGCGCCGGGCGAACTGGCGGTGGTGATCTGGGCGGCCAACCTCGGCACGCTGCGGTTCCACCCGTGGCCGGTCTCCGCCGCCGACGTCGAGCGGCCCGACCAGCTGCGGATCGACCTGGACCCGATGCCGGGGGTGGGCTTCGACCAGGTGGTGCCGGTGGCCCACGAGGTGCACGCGTTCCTCACCGAGCTGGGCCTGACCGGCTATCCGAAGACCACCGGCGGGCGGGGCCTGCACGTCTACCTCTCCATCGAGCCCCGGTGGAGCTTCGGCGACTGCCGGCGGGCTGTGCTGGCCCTGGGCCGGGAGATGCAGCGCCGGCTGCCGGACCTGGTCACCACCACCTGGTGGCGGGAGCAGCGGGACCGACCGGTCTTCGTCGACTACAACCAGATGTCCCGGGACCACACGATGGCCTCGGCGTACTCCATCCGTCCCACCCCGCACGCGCTGGTCTCCGCGCCGCTCGACTGGTCGGAGCTGGACGACGCCCGGCCGGAGGACTTCGCCGTGACCACGATGCCCGCCCGGTTCGCCGGGCGGGGCGACCCGCACGCGGGCCTCGACGACCGACGGTTCTCCCTGGAGCCGCTGCTGGAGCTGGCCGACCGGGAAGGGTTGGCGGCCCCTCCGGAGCGCTGAGCGGGCGGATGCGCCGGGGCGGGCGGCGGTCGGCTCGATCCGCCGCCGGCCCGTGCGCCCGGCCCGCCGGATCACTCCCACGGGCTGCGTTCGCCGTCGAACTCCTCGAAGACCAGCCAGGTGCGGGTGGAGAGCACCCCGGCGATACCCTGCACCCGGCCCAGCACCACGTCGCGCAGGGTGGCGTTGTCCGGCGCCCGCACCAGGGCCAGCACGTCGTGGTCGCCACCGAGCAGGGCGGCGTGCTCGATGTAGCGGACCCGGGCCAGCTCCGCCGACACCTCCCGCCAGGTGTTCTGCTCGATCTTCAGCGCGATGTACGCCGAGGTGCCCAGCCCCGCCGCCTCGGGCGCGACCTGGGCCCGGAAGCCGGTGACGACCCCGTCGCGCAGCAGCCGCTCGACGCGGGCGTACGCGTTGGTGCGCGAGATGTGGATGCGTTCGGCGAGGGTACGCACCGACGTGCGGCCGTCGCGGACCAGTTCGTGCAGGATCCGCCGGTCGACGTCGTCCAGCGGTCGCGCCGAACGTCCCGTTCCGGCCGCCGGCTCCGCTGTGCCCCCGGACTCCTGGCTCACTTCGCTGCCTGTCCCATGCCATCCGTCCCGCGTTTGTCCTGGATCTTGAGTCAATCATCCGACAGCAGGAGCATAGGCCCACCACACGTCCAGGAGGTCCCGCCGTGACGACCACACCCGAGGCGGTCCGCAGGGCATCCCCGCGCAGCCGCCGGGCGGCCACCCCGCCCGACCCGGCCAAGCCGCTGCTGCCGGCCACCGAGCCCGTCCGTCTGCTCGATCCGGCCGGCACGCCGCTGCGCGCCCCCGCCGACTACCCCGAGCCGCCCGTCGAGGCGCTCGTCGAGATGCACCGGCGGATGGTCGTCGGCCGCCGCTTCGACACCCAGGCCACCGCGCTGACCAAGCAGGGCCGGCTGGCCGTCTACCCGTCCTCGCGGGGCCAGGAGGCCTGCCAGGTCGGCGCCGTGCTCGCCCTGCGCGACACGGACTGGGTCTTCCCGACCTACCGGGAGTCGATGGCCCTCGTCAGCCGGGGCATCGACCCCGTCGAGGTGCTGACCCTGCTGCGCGGGGACTGGCACTGCGGGTACGACCCCGCCGAGCGGCGCACCGCCCCGCAGTGCACCCCGCTGGCCACCCAGTGCGTGCACGCCGCCGGGGTGGCCTACGGCGAGGCGCACCAGGGGCGCGACACCGTCGCGCTGGCGTTCATCGGCGACGGCGCCACCAGCGAGGGCGACTTCCACGAGGGCGTCAACTTCGCCGCCGTGTTCAAGGCCCCCGTCGTCTACTTCGTGCAGAACAACCAGTACGCGATCAGCGTTCCGCTGTCCCGGCAGACCGCCGCGCCGTCGCTGGCGTACAAGGGCGTGGGCTACGGCGTGCCCAGCGAACAGGTCGACGGCAACGACCCGGTGGCCGTGCTCGCGGTGCTCACCCGCGCGGTCGAGCACGCCCGCTCGGGCCAGGGCCCGTTCCTGGTCGAGGCGCACACCTACCGGATGGAGGCGCACACCAACGCCGACGACGCGACCCGCTACCGCGACGGCGCCGAGGTCGAGGCCTGGCGCGACCGGGACCCGGTGGCCCGGCTGGAGACGTACCTGCGGGCCCGCGGCGCGCTCGACGACGCGGCGGTCGCCGCGGTCGCCGAGGAGGCCGAGGCGTACGCCGCCGACCTGCGTACCCGCATGAACACGCAGCCGACGGTCGACCCGATGAGCCTCTTCGAACACGTCTACGCCGAGCCCACCCCCCAGCTGGTCGAGCAGCGCGAGCAGGTCCGCGCCGAGCTGGCCGCCGCCCAGGACGAGGAGGGTGAGCGCTGATGGCCGCCCTGACCATGGCGAAGGCGCTCAACGCCGCGCTCGCCGACGCGATGCTCGACGACGACCGGGTGGTCGTCTTCGGCGAGGACGTCGGTGCGCTCGGCGGCGTCTTCCGGATCACCGACGGCCTCCAGGCCCGCTTCGGCGACAAGCGCTGCTTCGACACGCCGCTGGCCGAGGCCGGCATCGTCGGCTTCGCCGTCGGCATGGCCATGTCCGGGCTGCGCCCGGTGGTCGAGATGCAGTTCGACGCGTTCGCGTACCCGGCGTTCGAGCAGATCGCCTCGCACGTGGCGAAGCTGCGCAACCGCACCCGGGGCGCGCTCAGCGTGCCGATCGTCATCCGGGTGCCGTACGCGGGCGGCATCGGCGGGGTCGAGCACCACTGCGACTCCAGCGAGGCGTACTACGCGCACACCCCCGGCCTGAAGGTCGTCACCCCGGCGACCGTGCAGGACGCGTACTCGCTGCTGCGCCAGGCGATCGACGACCCCGACCCGGTCGTGTTCATGGAGCCGAAGAAGCTCTACTTCTCCAGCGCCGAGGCGGAGCTTCCCGCGACCACCGCGCCGATCGGCCGGGCGGTCGTGCGCCGGCCCGGCCGCGACGCCACCCTCGTCGCGTACGGGCCGGCGGTGCCGGTCGCGCTCGAGGCCGCCGAGGCCGCCCGCGAGGAGGGCTGGGACCTGGAGGTCGTGGACGTGCGCAGCATCGTGCCGTTCGACGACGAGACCGTCACGGCCTCGGTCCGGCGCACCGGCCGGTGCGTGGTGATCCAGGAGGCGCAGGGCTTCGCCGGGGTCGGCGCCGAGATCGCCGCCCGCGTGCAGGAGCGCTGCTTCCACGCCCTGCACGCCCCGGTGCTGCGGGTCTCCGGGCTGGACATCCCGTACCCGGCGCCGATGCTGGAGCACACCCACCTGCCGTCGGTGGACCGGGTCCTCGACACGGTGGCCCGGCTCCAGTGGGACGACCAGCCCGACGGGCGCTGGCTGAGCCGGGGGAGCGCGGCGTGACGACCGTGGACGGGGCGCAGGTCTTCCTCCTGCCCGATCTGGGCGAGGGGCTGAGCGAGGCCGAGATCGTCGAGTGGCGGGTCGCCGTGGGCGACGTGGTCACGGTGGACCAGAGCGTCGTCGAGGTGGAGACCGCCAAGGCCGTCGTCGACGTGCCCTGCCCGTACGCCGGTCGGGTCGTGGCGCTGCACGGCGCGGCGGGCGAGACGCGGCCGGTCGGCCAGCCGCTGATCACCATCGCGCCCCTGGACGGTGCCGGCGGGGGCGGCGACGAGCCCGCCGGGCACGCCACCTACCGCGAGGAGGAGCGGGCCGGCTCCGGCAACGTCCTCATCGGGTACGGCACCGGCCACGGCGGCGCGGGTCGGCGGCGTCGGCGCCCCCGTCTCGTGGCCGCGCCCGATCCCACCCCCGCCGGCTCGCCGGCGCCCGCCCCGGAGCAGGCGACCCGGACCGGCGCGACCGGGCGACCGTCCGCCGCGGCGGCGCCCCTGGTCATCTCGCCGATCGTGCGCCGGCTGGCCCGCGAGCACGGCCTCGACCTGGCCGCACTGCGCGGCAGCGGCCCCGGCGGCGTGGTGCGCCGGGCGGACGTAGAGGCCGCCGTCGCCGAGGCCGCCACGCCGGCCGCCCGGCTCGCCGCGGTGCCGGACGAGCCCGCCCCGTCGGCGGTCGGCGGCGCCGAGGACGTCGTCGTCCCGCTCACCGGCATCCGCAAGGTGATCGCCGACAAGCTCTCCCGCAGCCGGCGGGAGATCCCCGAGGTCACCATCTGGGTGGACGTGGACGCCACCGGGCTGCTGGAGACCCGCGCGGCGATCAACGCGGCGACCCCGGACGCGCCGGTGAGCATCCTGGCCCTGCTGGCCCGGATCTGCCTGTCCGGGCTGCGCCGCTATCCGCAGCTCAACGCCCGGGTCGACACCGAGGGTCAGCGCATCGTCCAGTCCGCCGGGGTGCACCTGGGCATCGCCGCCCAGACCGACCGGGGGCTGGTCGTGCCGGTGCTGCGCGACGCGCAGCGGCTCACCACCGCCGAGCTGGCCGCCGAGTTGGCCGCGACCACCACGGCCGCCCGGGCCGGCACGCTGTCGCCGGCCCGGCTGACCGGTGGCACGTTCACGCTCAACAACTACGGCGTCTTCGGCGTCGACGGCTCCACCCCGATCATCAACCACCCGGAGGCGGCGCTGCTCGGGGTGGGACGGATCGTGGACAAGCCCTGGGTGGTGGACGGGCAGCTCGCGGTGCGCAAGGTGACGCAGCTCAGCCTGACCTTCGACCACCGGGTCTGCGACGGCGGGGTGGCCGGCGGTTTCCTGCGGCACGTCGCCGACTGCGTCGAGCGGCCGGCGGTGCTGATCGCCAACGTCTGACCCGCGTCCGCGACGGCCCCGGCTCTCCGCCTCCCGGCGGAAGCCGGGGCCGTCGCGGTCCCGGACCGCGTTTTCCCACGCTCGCGGCGGGAATGCGGGCCGGGCAGTCCCGCCGAGAGGAGGACGAGTGGCGCAACCGGACATGCCCTCCGCCGCAGGCGTGCGGCGCCACGCGGTGGCCGGCGCCCCGCTGCTCTGCGACGCCCGGGAACACGGCATGGTCGGCGACGGGGTCGCCAACGACCAGCCGGCGCTCGCCGCGCTGGTCGACCGCCTCGGCGACGCGTACGCCGCCGACGGCCGGGCCCGGATCATCCAATGCCCGCCAGGGGTCTACTCGATGCGGGACGCGGGCACCGTCTGGCGTACCGGGGTCTCGCTCATCGGCGCCGGCCCGGGGGCGACGCGCTTCGTGCTCAGCAACGCCGGCAACCGGGCCGACCCGACGCCGCTGGCCTTCTACACCACGCACCAGCACGGTGCCGACCGGGACCGGCACCTGGCGGACTGCACCTTCGCCGACTTCGAGATCGACGGCTCGGGGGTGGCGTCGGCGGACTACAACCCGCTGTCCAAGGGGATCGGGTTGCAGTACGTCAGGCGGGGCACCTTCCGCAACCTGTACATCCACCACACCGCCGCCACCGGCCTGGGCTGCGACTTCCTCCAGGACTGCCTGATCGAGGGGGTGCTGGTGGTCGGCTGCGGGCGGCTGGACAACGGCACCGAGATGGGCGGCGCGGGCATCGGCGTCGGCGTCGGCGGCTGGGGCAGCGTCGAGCGGCTCAACATCGTCAACTGCAGCGCGGTGGCCAACGCCACCAACGGCATCTTCCTGGAGTTGCAGGAGGCGGGCGAACTGCGTCCGCGGGGCGTGCGGATCATCGGCTGCCACTCCCAGGGCAACCGCTTCGGCATCTCCGACTGGGGCGCGAACGGCCTGATCGTCTCCGCCTGCACGATGACCGGCAACCTGGAGGCGGGCTTCCACGTCTCGGCGAAGGGCACCACGAGCACCGCCGGGCGCGGCGGCATCCTCACCGACTGCGTGATCGACGGCAACCTGCGCGACGGCGTCAGCATCGGCAACACCCCGGGCCCCTACACGATCCGCGGCAACCGGATAAGCGGCAACGGCCGGTACGGCTACCACCAGCGTGATCTCGGCGGGTCCGAGGAGACCGTGGCCGAGGAGATCGTCATCGAGGGCAACGACTTCTACGGCAACAGCGCCGACGCCATCCGCATCGACCGTCCGATGCGCGACGCCTTCGTGGTCGGTAACCGGATCCGCAACAACGGGCGGCAGTGGGCCCCGGCGACGAGCGGGCACGGCGACTCGGTGCGGTACACCGTGACCTCGGTGGTGGACCGGCGGGCGACCTGGCCGAACGACGGCCACCGGGGCAAGACGGTGCGGGTCGGCGAGCAGATCGCCGTGGTGGCGGCCAACGACGACACCACGCTCACGCTCGCGCCGATCCGGCCGGATTCGTCGAGCGGATGGAGCGGGGCCACCCCGGCGCCGGGCGCCCCGTACGAGCTGTCCGGCGGGCCGCCGGTGCGCGCCGGCATCGCGATCAACGCGGCGTTCGACTCGGCGACCGTCCGCGGGAACCGGATCTGGGACAACCGGCAGCCGAGCACGCAGAACCACGGACTGTGGATCACCGCGCAGGGCAGTTGTGTGGACTGCCGGGTCGAGGACAACGATCTCGCGGGCAACGCGGACTCCGCCATCCGGATGGACACCCCGCCGGTCGGCGGCCGGTGGGAACGCAACCACGGCGACGACGACTGGACGTGAGAGCGGCCGTCGGCGGCGGTTCGGACGATTCCGGACAGATCCGGAAGCCGGCGCGAGCGGCCCTATCGGGTGCAGTGGGGGAAATGGTGCCCGTAATTGCTTCCCCATTTCCGCCGAAATTGCGCGCCCACCCGACGCGGCGTGGAGAGAATGTGGCTGAGGAGACCAATTAACGGGGGGGACGCATCATGGAGTTGAGGCGGCGACTGTCGGTGCTGGCCGTGACCCTCACGGCCGCGCCGTTGGCGCTCGGCGGGTGTACCGCCGACCGTGGACCGGATGCCCGGCCGGCCGAGGGACGGGCCGCGGCGGCGCCGGAGCTGACCGTGACGCCCGCCGACCGCGCCCGCGAGGTGCCGATCACCGCCGAGGTGGGGACAACGGTCAGGAACGGAAAGGTCACCGCCGTCCGGATCACCGACGACAAGGGCGCGCCGGTCCAGGCGGAGCCCCGCGAGGACGGCTCGGGCTGGGTGCCGAAGGCGCCGTTGGCGCCGCGGCGCACCTACACCGCGGAGGTGACCGCCACGGGCGACTCGGGGGCTACGACCACCCGCAGGACCACCTTCACCACGATGCCGAAACCGACGAAGCCGGAAATCACCAGCACGTTGTACTTCGCCGGTGATCGGACGTACGGCACCGCCATGCCGGTGACCGTGGCGTTCGACCCGCCCATTCCGAAAGAGGCCAGGGCCGACGTCCAGCGCCGGTTGTTCGTGAAGACGGATCCGCCGCAGCCGGGCGCCTGGTCGTGGGTCTCCGACGGCAGTCAGGCCTACTACCGGGCCCCCGACTTCTGGCGCCCCGGGACCAGCATCAGCGTCCGCGCCGGGCTGGAGGGCCTGCCGATCGGCAAGGACCGGGTCGGCGACTCCGACCGCACCGCCACCTCCAGGATCGGCCGACAGGTGGCCCTGGAGATCGACAACGCGACCAAGCAGATGTCGGTGCTGCGCGACGGCAAGGTGGTCCGCAGGATCCCCGTCAGCCTCGGCAAGCCGAGCACGCCGACCTCCAGCGGCAAGATGGTGATCATGGATAAGCACCAGCAGACGACGTTCGACACCCGGGGGTCGGCCGACCCCTACGTGGTCGACGTCGAGGACGCCCAGCGGCTGACCTGGGGCGGCGAGTTCATCCACGGCGCACCGTGGTCGGAGGGGGACCAGGGCAGCAGGAACGTCTCGCACGGCTGCACCAACGTCGCCGCCGCCGCCGCCGACTGGCTGATGGGGGTGACGCAGGTCGGCGACCTGGTCACCGTGAAGGGCACCGAGGTGCCGTTGACCGAGGGCAACGGCTGGACGGCGTGGAACGTCGGCTGGGACGACTTCGTCAAGGGCAGCGCCCTGCCCGTGCCGGCCGGGCTGCGGCCGTCCCCGTCGCCCGCGCCGCACCCTGGCGCTGTGGCCGGGGGCTCGCCGGCGCCGGCGCCGTCCGTACGCGGCGGCTGATCCGACCGTACGCACACCCGGTTGGCCGGTCCGCCGCCGCGCGGGCCGGCCCCCGGCGTGTCGGTCGTCGTGGCTCAGCCCAGCGGCACCCGGGCCACCCCGGCACCCGTGAGGCTCCCCAGCCAGAGGTGGTCGCCGTGCTGACGCACACCGGTGATCATGTCGTAGGTCCCGCGCGGGCCGTGCAGGCTGCGCAGCACCCGCCCCTCGCCGTCGACGAGGGCCACCAGGCCGTAGCGCAGCGGTTTCGGCTGCATCGCCGCCGGCAGCAGCGCCACCAGCTGCCGCAGCCGGGGGTGGGGCAGCAGCCGCTCGACCACCGGCAGCCGGGGGCTGGGCAGCGCGATCCAGTACGTCCCGTCGCCCACCGGGGTCAGGTTGTCCGGGTACGCCGGCAGGTCGGCCAGCACGGTGACCGCGCCGTCGGCCAGGGCGACCCGCACCAGGCGGTGGGTGGCGGTCTCGACCAGCATCAGCGCCGACTCGTCCGGGGTGAGCGCGAGCCCGTTGGGGAAGTGGAACCCGGTGCGCACGACGTCGGTGCGCCCGCTGCGCGGGTCGTACGCCAGCACCCGCCCGTTGGGCCGGTGCTCCAACAGGTCCCGCTTCCAGTGTGAGAGCGGGAAGCGGTCGGAGGAGTCGGTGAAGTAGACGGTGCCGTCGCGGGCGACGGTGGCGTTGTCGGCCAGGTGCGCCTTCGCCCCGCGCCCGCCCAGCTCACGCACCGCCCCGTCGCCGGTCACCCGCAGCAACCCCCGGTACGCGTCGCAGACCACCAGGCTGCCGTCGCGCGGGTCGACCTCCACGCCCAGCGGCCGGCCCCCGGTGTCGGCGAGCGGCCGGGGCCGGGTGCCGGCAGGCGCGTCCACCGGCCACCACCAGAGCCGGCCGTCCTCCGTGCCGCTGACCACCCGGCCGGACGGGTCGACGACCACGTCCTCCGGGCCGGACACGCCGTCGGGCAGGGGCAGCAGCTCGACGGCGTCGAGGCGGCGGTCGGTGGGCGCCCACGGCCCGTCGAGCGGCGGTGGGACGGTGGCGGGCTCGCGGACGGGGCGGATCAGCCGGGGCGCACGAGGGCGGGGAGGGACCATGGCTTATTTTCGCCCGCCGATGTCGCAGCCCACCGGCCCCGCGGGCGTCCGGCCTGAGGAGGATCCGGGAGTCTCCGGGTAGACCCTGGGCGTACCCGGATCCGGTCCTTCAGCAGGGCGGAAATGTCGGTGGTGGGGGATAGGTTCGTCGGTATGCGACAGCGCGACGACCGGCTCCACGTGGAGATCACCGTGGCCGACCACGAGGTGGAGGTGCGGGCGACCGGCGAGGTCGACATCGCCACGGTCGCCGCCTTCCGCTCCGCGCTCTGGGACGCCCCGCCCCGGCCCGTGCTCCGGCTGGATCTCTCCGGCGTCCGCCTGCTCTCCGCCGCCGGGGTGCGGGCGCTGGTGGCCGCGCATCTGCGCGTGCGCGCCCGGGGCGGCGAGCTGGTGCTGCTCCGCCCCGACCCGGTGGTCGAGCGGGTGCTGCGGGCCACCGGCCTGCACCGGGTCATCCCGATCGTGGATCCGTGTGCCGACCGGGAGCTGGTGCCCTGCTGACCTGCGGCACCCCGGGCGGGCCGGTGCCGTCGCCGGTCCGCGCCGAACGGTCAGCCGTCCGCCGTCCGCACCGGCCCGCCGCCGGGCGGTCAGCCGTACGCTCGGCAGACCGTCCGTTCGGCGGCGGGCCCTGCGCTCAGCGGACGCCGAGCAGGTCGACGACGAAGACCAGGGTCTCGCCCGGCTTGATGACACCACCGGCGCCCCGGTCGCCGTAACCCAGGTGCGGCGGGATGGTCAGGCGGCGCCGGCCGCCGACCCGCATGCCCACGACGCCCCGGTCCCAACCGGAGATGACCTGCCCGCCGCCGAGCGGGAACTCGAACGCCTCGCCCCGGTTCCACGAGGAGTCGAACTCGCGGCCGGTGGAGTGCGCGACCCCCACGTAGTGGACGCTGGCCAGCTGTCCCGGCTGGGCCTCCGGCCCCTCGCCGACGGTGATGTCGTCGATGACGAGATCCGCCGGGGGCGCGCCCTCGATCGGACCCACCTCGGGCTTGCCCGAGCGGGCGCCTGCTGCCTGGTTCATTCGGGAGTCTCCTGCCATTTCGGTCCTGATGTCCGTCACCCGAGATCCTGCCCGATGGCATCCGGCGAGTGCGTGGCGGTCCCGGCGGGAGCGTTCGGCGCTGCCGGACGGGAAGCGGGAGGGCTGCTCCTCCGCCGACCGGGAAGCGGTGGGCGGGCACGCCGAAGCGGGCGCCACCGGTGGTGACGCCCGCTTCAGAGGGAGGTGCCGTACCCGGTCACCGCAGCCAGGGGAACCGCCGCACGATCGGCAGCTTCGCCCAGGTCGCGCCCAGGCCGAGGGTCGCGCCGGCGTTGACCAGTGCCAGACCGACCAGCAGCGCCGCGTTGAGCAGGTGGTCGTCCATGAAGGGGTTGTTCTCGGGCGGCAGGACGACCGTCCACATCATCACGTAGAGCACCGCGCCGGCGACGGCGGCGACGCGCACCCCGATGCCGAGCAGCAGCGCGACGCCGATCGCGGCCAGACCGGTCATGAAGAGCACGTCGGCCCAGGCGGCCCCGGCGATGCCGCGGTAGAAGTCCGCGAACGGACCCGCCGCGCCGAAGGTCAGGAAGCCCTTGGTCGGGCTGCCGCCGTTGATCCAGGCGTTCTTCGCCTCGGTGGCGAATCCCAGACCGAAGACCTTGTCCAGGAAGGCCCAGAGGAAGGTCCAGCCGAGGGCGATCCGGATGCCGGCGAAGACGTACCGCGCCGCCCGCTCCCTGGTGGTCTCGCCGCCGGGCCGCGTCTCCGCCACGGGAGCGTCGGTCCTGGCTGTGGTGCGCTCGGTCGTCGCGGTCATTGTCTCCACGTCCCTTCGTGTGCCTCGCACCGCGCTGTCCCGGTGGCATCTCCATTGGACGCCTGCCGGCGCCCGTGGGGCAGGGCCGACCGGGCCCCACCGGACCGGGACCTTGGACCCCTCCCGGCCCGGTCCGGCGGCCCTGACCTGCCGGCCCGGCGCGGTCGTAGCGTCGCAGGCGCAACGACCGGGAGGTCGTGATGAGGCGACCTGCTGCGGGTGCACCTGCGTACCGACGCGGAGATCCGCGAGGACGTGGTGCAGGAGGTGCTGCGCCGGGTGCTCGCGGTGCGGGACGGCCTGGTCACCGTCCGGGTACGCGGCGGCGAGGTGACGCTCGACGGCCGGTTGGACCGGCGGAGCGCCGTCGAGCTCGCCGGCCGAGGCGGCGGTCAGCCGGGTTGCACGACCGGGTCGGCGAGCTGCGCGCGGAGCACGGCGGGCGCCTCGGCGAGCGACGGACCGTACCAGGTCAGGTGCCTGCCGGAGAGCAGGGCGCAGGGGGTGCCGGGGAACGCGTCGGGCCCGTCGTCGGCGGTGAACCGGTACGGCTCGTCGGGCAGCACGACCAGCTCCGGCGCGCGGGCGCGCAGCTCGTCGAGGCTCGGGCGGGGATAGCGTTCGACGTGGTCGGCGTACACGTTGGTCACGCCGAGCCGGCGCAGCACGTCGCCGGCGAAGGTGTCGGCGCCCAGCACCACCCACGGCCGCCGCCAGACCGGCACCACCGCCCGGCGGGCCGGCCGGGCCGCGGGCAGGGCGGCCCACGCCTGGCGGGCCAGGGCGAGCCACTCCGGCTCGGCCGGGGCGCCCAGCTCGCGCATCAGGGCCGCCAGCTCGGCCAGCGCCTCGTCGACGGTACGCGGGTAGGTCACCCGCACCGGCACGCCGGCGGCGGCCAGCGCGTCGGCGTCCTCCCGGCGGTTCTCCTCGACGTTGAGCAGCACCAGGTCGGGGCACAGCGCGAGTACCCGGTCGAGGTCGGGGTACTTGCTCCCGCCGACCCGCGTGACCTCCAGCCCGGCGGGGTGGGTGCACCAGTCGGTGGCGCCGACCAGCAGGCCCGGCAGGGTCAGGGCGACGGCCTCGGTCAGCGACGGCACCAACGACACGACGCGCACCCGTGCACCTCCCCGGTCCGGTACGTCGAGCATCGGCGTACCGGACGATCATGCCCCGACCCGCGCCCCGGATGCCGGACGGGCGTCCCTTGCGACGACTCTACAACGTTGTAATACTCGCCTGGTCCCCCCTCAGGAGGTCCCATGAGGTCCCAACCCACCCCGCCCGGACAGCCCGCCGGCGACACCGACGAGGAGGTTCCCCTGGAGGCGCTCGGCGACCTCTACCGCGACGGCATCACCGCGTGCCGCGGCGCCTTCGCCGTGGACTGGGTGGATCGCGTCGGCGAGGACGTCCAGGCCGCCTTCCGGGAAGCCCGCTCCCGCCCCGACGGCGCGGTCGGCCGCGGCCCGCAGCGGTGGTACGTGGAGATCCACCCTGAGCAGCTGCGCGGCTTCGTCGACCTGGTGACCCACCCGTGGGTGGTCGCGGTGTGCCGGGCCGTGCTCGGTTCCGACTACCAGATCGTCGAGCTCGGGTTCGACATCCCGTTCCCCGGCGCGGTCACGCAGCCGTGGCACCGGGACTTCCCGATGCCGCAGGACACCCGCCGGCAGCGGCGGCTGACCTCGCTGGCCTTCAACCTGAGCACCGTGGACACGGTGGCGGAGATGGGGCCGTTCGAGATCGCCCCGGGCACCCAGTGGGACGACGGGCGGGACTTCGACCACCAGATGTTCCCGCCGAAAGAGCGCTACCCCCGCTACGAGCGACGGGCGGTCCGCAAGTACCCGCGCCGCGGCGACATCTCCGCCCGGTCCGCGCTGACCGTGCACCGCGGCACGCCGAACGTCTCCGCCCTGCCCCGACCGGTGCTGGTGCTCGGCGTCGACGCGCCGGGAGCGGGCAACGCCGAGCACCACGACATGGCGGTCACCCGGGGACACTGGGCGGGCCTACCCGAGCAGGTGCGTGCGCACCTGCCCTGCCCGGTGGTCGACGCCCTGACGCCGATCCGGCAGAAGCACACCATCGAGGGCCTGGTGATGGGCGCGGAGTAACCCGGGCGCCTCGCGTCACACCTGGTCGGCGGCGCGGCGCAACCACCGCTCGCGGGTCAGCGCGTACTCCACCTCGCCGTGCTCCGCGCCGTCGATCATCTCCGGCCAGTCCCCGACGTACGTGCGCACGAGCCGCAGCCCGGACTTCTCCAGCACCCGGCGCGACGCGGCGTTGACGGTCATCGTGTTCGCGGTGACCCGCTCGACGCCGAGTTCGGCGAAGCCCTTGCCGATCAGCGCCCGGCAGCCCTCCGTGGCGAGACCGGCGCCCCAGGCGGCCCGCCGCAGCCGGTAGCCCAGCTCCACCTCGCGGGCGTCGCCGTCGTGGGTCGGGCGGAACTCGAACCAGCCCAGGAAGTCGCCCGACCCCCGGTCCAGCGCCGCCCACCACCCCAGCCCCGGTGGTCGCCGGTAACCGGCGAGGATCCGGGGCAGCACGCGTTCCCGGACCGCCTCGGGCGGGGTGGCACGCCCGCCGGTCAGGTACCGCACCACCTCCGGGTCGCCGTCCAGCTCGACGAGCAGGTCGGCGTCGGCGGAGGTGAACTCGCGCAGCACCAGCCGCAGGGTGCTCAGGAAGACGTTCACCGGCTCATCCCAGCGGTGCGGGCGCGTCGCCTCAATCGAAATTCCGGGCGTACGGCCCGAGGGGCACCACCGCCGCGCCGGTCATGCTCGACCGCCCAGATCGTGGCGTACGTGTTGCAGAACCAGATCGCCGAGGCGGACCGGCGGTTGGCCGCCGAGGGTCGGCGGGGTGAGGAGTTCGTCCGTACCTCGATCCTCCAGCCGCTGGCGGACGTGGTGCGCGTCGAGGTCGACTGACCGCCGTCCGGGGCCGTCCGGGCATACCCCGACGGCCCCGCAGCGGAGCGCTCACGCCGGCGCCGCGGCCTTCCGCGGGGCGGCCGGCGCCGCGGCGGCCAGCCGGGCGGCGATCCGCCCCCGGCCCGGGCGGCACCGCGACGAGGTCGCCGGCGGCCGGCCGGACGACGCCCACAGCCGGTTGATCGGGGTGTCCGCCCAGCGGTGCCGGAAAGGCGCGGGGCGACCCGCCTGCCGTCCGCCACCCCCGTCGCGTCCTCCGTCACCCCCGAGATCGGCGCTGGTAATGCTCGACAAAGCTGTCGCTCATTGCACTCGGGAAGTGCGCCGATCCCAGGACGCGCCGGCGTGATCGTGTCCTTGATCACGGCCGAGGTCCGTGCGGGTGCTGCGAATGGAGCGCCGTGGGAAAAGACCGGCGGGGCCGCGCCGATTCCTCAGCGTGACCCCGTGGCAGCCGGAGCGTGAGCCCGGCGGTCAGCGGTTCTTGTACGCCTCGACGACCTCGACCGGGATGCGGCCACGCTCGGAAATCTTGTAGCCGTTCTTGGTGGCCCATTCCCGGATGGCCCGGTTCTGCTCCCGGTCCATTCCCGAGCCGCCCGACGCGCCCGCCCGGCGGGTTGGCCGCCCGGTGTCGACGGACCCTCGACCGATTCGCCGGCCAGCGTTGATGTACGGGTCGAGGGCCTTGCGCAGCACGCCCGCGTTCTCGTCGGAGACGTCGATGGTGTAGGCCACGCCGTCAAGACTGAACTCGACGGTCCGGTCGGCCTTTCCGCCGTCGAGGTCGTCGGTCAGGACCGTGATTACTTTTCTCGCCATCGTCAATTACTCCCTGTGTGGGGCGGGGTGTGGTCAAAGTTTGACCTATCCCACGGGGAATCCGCAACAATGCGCGTCGTCCTCATTTCGGCGGGTCGCGTTATCGCGGGAAAACGGCTCGGCGCAAAGCCCGGGGTTCAGTCGCCGAGCAGACCGGCGTGACCCGCGAGTGCCGCCGCCTCGGCCCGGGTGGATACCCGCAACTTCCGCAGCAGCGCGGCCGTCATCCGCTTCACGGTGCGTTCCGAGACGTGCATCCGTTCGGCGATATCGACGGTACTGCGTCCCGAGGCGATGGCTCGGAGCATGGCCCGTTCCTCGTCGTCGAGGTCGACCGGGGCCGGTCGCCCGGGACGCAGCAGCGCGCGGAGCAGATGTCCCGGCAGCACGGCCCAGCCGTCGAGGACGGCCAGCAACGGAGGCAGCAACTCCTCCGGCTCGGCGGTCTTCGGCAGGTACGCCTCGGCACCCGCGCGCAGCGCCTCCAGGGCGGGAGCCGGGTCCTCCCCGCCCGACATGGCCACCACCCGGACCCGGGGCGTCGTCCGCCGGATCGCCGCCACCGCCCGGATTCCGCCCGGCGGCGGCATGTGCAGGTCGACCAGTGCCAGGTCGGGCAGGCAACGCCGGACGAGCGAGGCGGCGGCCGAGGCGTCGCCGGTGGAGCCCACCACCTCGGCCCGCCCGTCGGTCGTCACCGGCAGCAGCAGCTCCAGCCCGCGCACGAACAGCGGGTGGTCGTCCACGACGGCCAACCGGACGACGGGAGGGGCTGGCATGCCTGGTCCGTTCCCGAGCGGGTACCGATCATGCGGCCGAACGAGGGAGGTCGGGCGGATGCATGGACGGCACGGACGGCGAGGACCGCTGCGGGTGCTCCGGTGGGCGGGACCCGAGGCCGGTCCCGCCGACCCGGCCGCCCTGGACACCGACCCGGAACTGCTGCTGCGTGTGCTGTGCCACGAGTTCCGTACCCCGGTCAGCGCCCTCACCTCGCTCACCCGGGCCCTCGCCGACGACCGGCTCGCGCTCACCGGCGACGACCGGCGGGCCATCACGGCACTGGCCCACCAGCAGGCCGTACACCTGCAGGGCCTGCTGCGTGACGCGGCCGTCGGCACCGGGGCCCTCGTGCCGGCGCCGGACCCGGCGGCGCCGTTGGCGGCGGTCCTGCGCGGCGCGGGGGCCCTGGTGCCACCGCGGCGGCGGCTGATCGGCGTGACCCGGCGGGCCGGCGACTGCCCGGTGCCGCGGCGGCGGACCCGGCAGGTGGTGACCAACCTGGTGGAGAACGCGCTGCGGCACGGACCGGCCGCCGGCCGGATCGGCATCCACGCCGCACTCGGCCGCTCCGGCCTGAGCATCGTCGTCACCGACGAGGGCCGGGTCGACCCGCCCCTCGTCGAGGCGCTGCGCCGGCCCGTCCCCTGCGCCGGGGCCTCCGGGCTCGGGCTGTGGATCGTGCGGCGGCTGCTCGCCGCCGACGGCGGACGGCTGCGCCTGCACCGGCTGCGACCGCGCGGGGTGGCCCTCGAGGTGGTGCTGCCCGTGCCCGCCGACGACAGGGTGGCCCCGCGGGGCCACCGGTTGGCCCGATAGGGCTCACCGTCGCGGGAACCGCCTCGGTGACAGCCCGACCGGCACCGAGGAGGACATGTGTTCACCCACGTCAAGGATCTGCAGTTCGAGGCCAAGCCGGACGGCCCCGACGCCGCGTTCGCCCGCCGGCTCCAGGAGATCCTGGGCGGCAAGTGGGGCGAGATGACGGTCGCCAACCAGTACCTCTATCAGGGCTGGAACTGCCGCCTGCCCGGCAAGTACAAGGACCTCTTCCTCGATGTCGGCACCGAGGAGATGGGTCACGTCGAGATGATCGCCACGATGATCACACGGCTGCTGGAGAACGCCCCGCTGTCGTTGCAGGAGGCCGCCGACGACAACCCGATGGTCGGGGCGATCTACGGCGGCTCGAATCCGGCGCACTTCATCCACGGCGGCGGCGGAGCACTGCCGGTGGACAGCGCCGGTGTGCCCAGGAACGGCGCCTTCATCACCGCCAGCGGCAACCTGATGGCCGACTTCCAGCTCAACGTCACCGCCGAGGCGCAGGGCCGGCTCCAGGTGGCCCGGCTGTTCAACATGACCGACGACCCCGGGGTCAAGAACATGCTGCGCTTCCTGCTGGCCCGCGACACCATGCACCAGAACATGTGGATGGCGGCCATCGAACAGCTCAAGGAGGACGGCCTGGAGGAGATGCCGGTGCCGGACGCGTTCCCGGACTCCAAGGAGTTCACCGAGCAGTTCAGCTACACGTACCTGGACTTCTCGCCGGGCACCGACGCGTCGGAGGGGCGCTGGGCGTCCGGGCCGGCGCCCGACGGCAAGGGCGAGTTCCGCTACGACCACAGCCCGCGCGCGCACGCGCCCGAGCCCGTCCTGCCGCCCGGCGACCCGCGGCTCTACGGAACGAATCCGGGCCTCGCCAAGGGCACCGTCAACAAGGTCAAGAGCAAGCTCACCTGACGCCGTCGTGCCGGGGGCGTCCGCGAGCGGCGGGCGGCCCCGGCGACACCGTACCGGGAAGGGGGTGTGCCGTGACCGAACTCGTGCTCCGCCCGCTCGCGGACGCGTTCATGCAGGTGGGGGTCTACGTCGCCGTCATGGTGGCGTTCTTCGGCTGGCTGCGCTGGCGCTACGGCGACCGGGTCACCGACGGGCTCACCAGCCGGCCCCGGCTCGGTCCGCTGGTCGGCGCACTGCTGGGCGTCAGCCCCGGCTGCGGCGGGGCGATCATCCTGATGCCGCTCTACGCCCGGGGGAAGGTCTCCTTCGGCACGGCGGTCGCCGCCCTGGCTGCCACCATGGGGGACTCGTCGTGGGTGGTGCTCGCCTGGAACCCCGTGTTCGCCCTCCAGATCCACGTGCTGCTCTTCGCGGTCGGTCTGGTGACCGGGTACGTCGTCGACGCCCTGGGCATCGATCCGGCCCGCGCGGTCGACCGCCGGGCCGCCGCCGCGCCCGCGCCGGTCGGCCTGGCCGGGGCGGGCGGGCCGGACCTCGCCGGCTCACGGCGGCTGCTCGGCGGGCTGCTGCCCCACGTGCCGGCGTCCACGGCCTTCTGGGGGCTGACCACACCGGCATTCGCGGTCTCGGTGCCGGTGGTCTTCCAGTTGGTCGACCCGGGGGCGCTGACCCGGTCCTTCGGCGGCGTCGACCCGTACCTGGCGCTGGGGGTACTCGGCTCGCTGACCGCCGCGCTGATCTTCGCCGCCGGGCGGGGGCGGCTGGCCGACGACAGCCTGGAGACGGCGCAACCCCGCTCGCTGCGGGCGACGCTGCGGCACAGCGCGCACGAGGCGTCCTTCGTCACCGTCTGGGTCGCGGTGGCGTACCTGGGCTGGCAGGTGGTGACGACCACGACCGGCTTCGACGGCTCCCAGCTCGCCCTCACCGGGCTCGTCGGCGTGCTGGTCGGCGCGGGCATCGGCCTGATCCCCGGGTGCGCGGTGCAGATCGTCTTCACCGGCCTGTACGTCAGCGGCGGACTGCCGCTGCCGACCCTGGTCGCGAACGCGATCAGCCAGGACGGCGACGCGCTGATCCCGCTCGCCGCGCTGCGTCGGCACTCGGCGGCGCTAGCCACCGTCGTCACCACCGTTCCGGCGGCGGCCGTCGGCGCCGCCCTGCTCGTCCTGCTCTGATCCGTACGGAGGGAGACCCCGATGTCCGTCGCGATCCCGATCACCCGCGTCCGGCGCAAGCTGGTCGTCTTCGCGTTGCTGACCGGCGTGGCCGCGCTGGCCGGACTGCCGGGCCGGACCGTCGCCGCGCTGGCGCTCACCTGCCTGGCGATCCCGCTCGCCGTGGCGGCTGCCGGGGGGACCGGCCTGGCGCGCGAGCTGCTGCGCGCAGGCGTGCGGGAAGGCTGGTGCTCGCACCCGACTGCCCAGCCGACCCCACGGTCCGCCACGGCGCCGGCCGGCGGAGGATGCACGTGCGCGACGCTGTCGAGCTGATGTCGCAGCCGGTTCACCGCCGTCCGGTGCCACAGCGACCCGGACGACGCCGGACGTCAGCGACGCCTCAGCCCGACAGCGTCGTACGCCCCGCGGACCGCCGCGGCGACCCGCACCGCCCGCCGGAGCGCGGATCACCTGCGCGGGGCCGCAGGCCGAGCGTCAGCGCCGGTCGCGCCGGTCGAGGTCCCGGTCGCGGCGCTCGTGCCGGTCGGCCCCGTCGAAGCGGCGCTCGCCGCCGCCGTCGCCGTCCCGGTCACGGCGTACGGTCGCCTTGCGGCCCTTGATGGTGCTGCCGCGCAGCCCCGCGATGACCTCGTCGGCGACGCTCTGGGGCACCTCCACCAGCGAGAACCGGTCGGCGATCTCGATCGAGCCGATGTCGCGGCCGCTGATCCCGGTCTCGCCGGTGATCGCGCCCACCAGGTCCTGCGGGCGCACCCCGGCGCGCCGGCCCAGCCCGATGAAGACCTGCGTGGTGCCGCCGGTGCGGGGCCGGGCGCCGCCCCGCCGCTCGCCCCGGCCGCCGGCCTCCGGCCGCCCCTCGCGCGGGCCCCGGACGGGGACCTGGGGGATCTCCTCCTCGTCGTCGGAGCCCGGCGACGTGGCCTCGTGCGCCAGCTTCACCGCCGCGAGGGCCACCTCGACCAGGTCGAACTCGTCGGTCAACGACTCGACGATCGCCCGGTACGGGTCGAGGTCGTCCTCCAGCAGGCTCTCGCGCAGGGCGCCCTGGGTCAGCTCCAACCGCCGGGTGCGCATGTCCGCCACCGTCGGGATCTTGTCGATCGCGATGCGCTGACCGGTGACCCGCTCGATGGTCTTGAGCATCCGGTGCTCGCGGGGCTCGGCGAGGGTGATCGCCACGCCCTCCCGACCGGCCCGGCCGACCCGGCCGATGCGGTGCACGTACGACTCGGGGGCCGACGGGACGTCGTAGTTGACCACGTGGGTGAGCTGCTCGACGTCCAGGCCGCGGGCGGCCACGTCGGTGGCGACCAGCAGGTCCGCGGTGCCCGTGCGCAGCCGGCCCATGACCCGGTCGCGCTGCTCCTGGCTCATGCCGCCGTGCAGTGCCTCGGCCCGGTAGCCGCGACCGTTCATGGTCTCGGTGAGCCGGTCGACCTCCTCGCGGCTGCGGCAGAAGACGATCGCCGCCGTGGGGGACTCGACGTCCAGCACCCGGCCCAGCGCCGCCGGCTTGTGCGCCCGGGCGACGATGTAAGCGCTCTGCCGCACCCGGGGCGCCTCGCCGGCCACCGGCTGCTCCCGGGCGATGAGGATACGGATCGGGTCGGTCAGGTGCTTGCGGGCCAGCCCGTCGATGCGCGCCGGCATCGTCGCCGAGAAGAGCACCGTCTGACGTTGCTCCGGCGCGTGCTCCAGGATCGCCTCGATGTCCTCGGCAAAGCCCATGTCGAGCATCTCGTCGGCCTCGTCGAGCACCACCGTGGCCAGCGAGCCCAGGTCGAGGGTGCCCCGGGCGATGTGGTCCAGCGCGCGGCCCGGGGTGGCGACCACGACGTCTACCCCGAGGTCCAGGGCGCGCAACTGCCGGCCGATCGGCTGCCCGCCGTAGATCGGCAGCACCCGCGCGCCCAGGTCCTTGCCGTAGCGGTGGAACGCTTCGGAGACCTGCACCGCCAGCTCACGGGTGGGCACCAGCACGAGCGCCACCGGGGCGCCGCCGCGCCGGCCGTCGGGCATCCGCTGCAACAGCGGCAGCGCGAAGGCGGCCGTCTTGCCCGTACCCGTCGCGGCCTGACCCAGCAGGTCCCGACCGGCCAGCAGCGGCGGGATGGCCTCCCGCTGGATCGGAGTGGGCTCCTCGTAGCCCAGGGCGGACAGCGCGCCCAGCAACTCGGCGCGTAGTCCGAGATCCGCGAAGGCGGTCGTGTCGTCGAGGGCGTCGGGGCCGGGCGCGGTGGGCGGGTCGTGCCGTACGGGTGCGGAACTCATGCGCCAAGCCTTTCATCACCACCTCGACGCCGTTTCGCCGACCGGCACAACAGCCCGTCGCTCTGCTCCGGTGGGTGCCCCGGCCAGCTAGCCTGGCGTCGTGCGTACGGTCGAACTGGTCTGCTCGCCCGACCTGGAGGCCGCGGTGCGCGGCGCCTGGCAGCGGCTGGCCGCGCTGGGCCTGCCCAGTCTGGCCCGCAACGCCCACCCGACGAACCGGCCGCACCTGACCCTCGCCGCCGTCGACGGGTTCCCGCCCGGCGCCCGGCAGCGGCTGGCCGACCTGTTCGACGCTGCGCTGCCGCTGCCGGTGCGGCTGGACCGGATCGCCGTGCTCGACGGCAGCGCCCCGCTGGTGTGGCTGGTGCAGCCGTCGCCGGAGTTGACCGCCCTGCACGCTTCGGTCGCAGACGTCCTCGCCGGGGCACCGGGCCAGCGACCCTGGCACGCGCCGGGCCGCTGGCGGCCGCACCTGAGCCTGGCGCTGCGCTTCCGCGACGCCGACCGCCGGCTGGCCCGCGCGGTGGCGGGCGTCGACCGCCCCGACGGCGCATTCGTCGCCGGGCGCAGCTACGACGGGCAGAGCCGCACGATCAGCGCGCTCGGCGGTGCCGACCACCGCCCGTGACCGACGGGGGTACGACGGCGACGCCCCGCCCGACGGCCCCGGTGACGCCGGCCCCGCCGCCGGGTGCCCCGAACGGGATCGGGCCCCCACCGTCCGGCGGGGGCCCGATCGCGGTTCAGCGGTGGAAGCGCAGGTAGTCGAAGTGCGCGGTGACCGCGGGGTCGGCGCCGCCGTGCGCGACCAGCCCGATCCGCGTCGGCGTTCCGCGTCGGCGTTCCGCCTCGGCGTTCCGCCTCGGCGTTCCGGCGAGGCCCCGTTACGCCGGCACTCCGTTCCCGCCGACGGCGCGCCCCCGCCGGTCGGCGTTCCGCCGACGCCCCGTCCCGCCTGGCGGTCGCTTCTCGCCCCCGATCTTCCAGGGCGGAAACCAGGTGTTCCGTCCCGAAGCTTGTTACCCAGGGTGAGGGTGAGTGCCAGTTACCGTGCGTTACGGCCGATGCTCGGGCCGCTGATGACCCTCTCACCCCTTTGCTCTGCATCCCTCAACGCACCACTTCTCTGGGCTGGTCTTTTGGATGCGCTGGCCCGGTCGGAGGCGTGCGTTCATCTGACTCTGAGTAGTTGGTGCGTATGTAGATGCAGAGCAAAGGGCGATGAGCGGAGATGTGGTCGGCGACCCGACCGTTACTTATCGTGATGCCGTGGCCGTGGCCGTGGCCGTGGCCGTGGCCGTGGCTGTGGTCGTCGGCTGGGGCTGGCGCGGCCAGGCTGCGGCGTCCGCGTCGTGCGTACGGCCGCCGCCGTGGCCGAGGTGCGGCGGGTTGAGCGGCGATGTCCCGGCCATGACCGTTCGTGCCCGACGGCGGCGGTCGGCCACCCCGAAAGGGTAGATAGGAGGATTGTTCGGACTCATCCCGTCCGACCTGATTACGGTGTGTCCAGGGCGATGCACAGTACTGCCGTGACGGGAGAGAGGACCCGACCATGCGAGTGCCCAGCCGAAGCCCGGGACAGCAGCCCGGTTCCTCCGTCACACCCGCCGCCCCGGCCCGGCGGCGTGCGTCCGCCATGCCGCCGCGGCCCGCCGCGCCGGACCTCGACGCCTACCGGGCGGCCGTGGCCGACCTGCTGGTCGAGGTCGGGGCGCTGGCCGGGGCGTCCTGCACCACCGCCCGGCAGGTGCTGATCGACGACCGGCTGCGTGAACCGGCGATCGCCGCCGTGCTCGACGCCACCCCGCAGGGGCTCGTCGGCGCCCGCGAGACGCTGCTGCTGGAGATGGCCCGCTACCAGCCCAACGCGCGCAGTTCCGCCGCCGACCTCGCCGCGCTGGTCCGGATCTACCTGCTCTCGCGCGTCGACGTGATGTGGTGGCGCGACGCCCCCACCTTCCTGACCGACGCTCAGGTCGACGCCAGCCAGGACCTGGTGGACCTGGAGTGGCTGCGCAGGCGGGACCTGCTGCGCTTCCGCTACACCGAGCAGCCCCGGACGCTGCTCGGACGCGGCCTGCGGGCGGCGCGGCGCCGGCTGCGGCCCGCGGCCACGCCGCGTACCGCCGGCCTGCGTTTCCGGCGGGCCCGCCGCGAGGTGGTGGCGCTGCTCAACGACGTCGCCCGGCAGTTCGCCGCCAGCACCCCGCCCGGCACGCCGCCGCTGTGGGTGACCAGCCTCGTCCGCAGCTCCGAACACCAGCACCGGCTGCGCCGACTCGGATACGCCGCCATGGTGCCCAGCGGCCACTGCCTCGGCTGGGCCGTCGACGTGGAGATGGAGTGGTTCGACCGGTTCGGCGTCCGGGACACCCTGGCCGAGCTGCTGCTGGCCCGGCAGCGGGCCGGCGAGGTCAACGTGGTCGACGAGGGGCAGGCCTGGCACCTGTGCCTCGCGCCGGTGGCGCGACGGCGGCTGCGCCGGGCGTACGAAGCCGAGATGGGGGTCTGAGCCCGATGTGTGGCATCGCGTTGAGCCTCGGCCCCGAGGCCGACCCGACGATCTTCCGGCGGATGCTCGCCACCCTCGCCCCACGCGGCGAGGTCACCGAGACCCGCTACGAGAACGGCCTGCTCACCGGCACCCGTCGGCTGCGGATCGTGGACCCCGAACGCGCCGTACAGCCATGGGTCTCCTCCGACGAGCGGTGGCTGCTCTGCTACAACGGCGAGGTCTTCAACCACCACGAGCTGCGCGCCGAACTCGTCCGGCTCGGGCACCGCTTCCGCAGCACCAGCGACACCGAGGTGGTGCTCGCGGCGTTCCTGCGGTGGGGCGAGGGCATGGTGACCCGGCTGCGCGGCGAGTACGCCTTCGCCGTCGTGGAACGGGCCACCGGCCGGGCCTACCTGGTGCGGGACGCGCTCGGCGTCAAGCCGTTGTACTGGACCCGGACGCCCGGCTGCCTGCACGTCGCCAGCGAGGTCAAGGCGCTGGTCGGGCACCGCGCCCCGATCGTCGAGGTGCCGCCCGGGCACCACGGCTGGGCCGAGCCCGACGGGTCGGTCCGGCTGCGCGCGTACGTCGACCTGCTGACCCTCGGTGACGGGCTGCCGGTGGTGGACGACCCGGACGAGGCCGCCCTGCTCGTCCGTGCCGCCCTCACCGACAGCATCCGGATGCGGGTGGACACGGACCTCACCGTGGGGGTGGTGCTCTCCGGCGGGTTGGACAGCTCGCTGGCCCTGCTGCACGTACGCGAGATGCACCCCGACTGCGTCGCCGTCACGGTCGGCGTGCCGGACAGCCCCGACGTCGCGTACGCGCGGCGGCTCGCGAAGGACCTGGGGGTGCCGCACGAGGTGGTCGAGCTGCGCCCCCGCGACATCCGGCTGGCCGACATCCGGGAGACCATCCGGATGTCCGAGCTGACCGAGTACGGCGACATCATCAACGCGGTGGTCACCGTGCCGCTGTTCCGCCGGCTGCGCGAGCTGGGCGTGAAGGTGGCGCTCACCGGGGACGGCTCGGACGAGCTGTTCGGCGGCTACCCGATGTACCACGAGGTCGGCCCCGAGGCGTCCCGCCGGCTCTTCCTGCACAAGATCCGAAACCTCTGCCGTACGGAGTTGCAGCGCGTCGACCGGGCCGGCATGGGGCACGGGGTGGAGGCCCGCGTGCCGTTTCTCGACCTGAGCCTGGTCGAGCTGGCGATGCGGCTGCCGGTCGGGCTGAAGATGCGCGACGGGCAGGAGAAGTGGATCGTCCGGCGGGCCTTCGCCGACCTGCTGCCGGACTACGTCCGGCGTCGGCCGAAGAATCCCATGTCGTACTCCTCGGGACTGCACGAGCGGGCCCGGCTCTACAAGCCGCTCTTCGCCCGGCTGCACCGCTCGTTCGGCTACCACCTGCTCGAACCGGTGCGCCGCGACTTCGACAACGTGTTGACCCGGTGCGGCAACGACCTGGACCGGGCCATCGCCGACGGCCGGGCCCGGCCCGACTACACGGTGCTGGAACACGCCCGCGACCTGGTGGGCGCGGCGAAGTGGAACGCCGCCCCGATGGTGCGCCGGCTGGTGGGGCCGCGCCGCACCCGGGGCGACGAGGCGCCGCTGCCGGGCTGACCGGGAGCCGTCCACCAGGGAGGGTTTTCCGCCGACAGGGCCCGGGTATCCCGGAATCCTGACCGAGAGGCGGGTGAATGACATGAAGCGCAATCAATACCACGTCGTACCGAACGGTGGCGGCTGGAAGGTCGAGCAGGGCAGCCAGGTGGTCGGCATGTTCGACACCAAGCAGCTCGCCGTCGAGGCGGGGCGCCGGGAGGCGCACGGCAACGAGCCGAGCCAGCTCGTCGTGCACACCTCCGACGGCAGGATCGAGACGGAGTACACCTACCAGAACGACCCGTACCCGCCGGCCGGCTGACCGCCGCCGCGTCCGACCCGGACACGGACGGGCCCGACCCTGCGGGGTCGGGCCCGTCGGCGTGCGAGGCGACTACCAGCTCAGGTAGCTGGGCTGGGTCTGTGCGTTCAGCTCGCGGTACCGGACGAGGTTCGCCGTCCACGTGCGCCAGTCGGTCAGCTTCAGGACGTCGAGGCCCTTGACCATGTCGTTGGAGTAGATGTAGCCGTTGTAGTAGTAGGCGGACCAGGTGCCACCGCCGACGAGCCGGTCGGCCGACAGCGGGCCCCGCTCCCAGAACGCGATTTCCTTCGGGTTGGCCGAGTCGGTGAAGTCCCAGACGGAGATGCCGCCCTGGTACCACGCCTGGACCATGATGTCGCGCCCGAGCACCGGGACCAGCGAGCCGTTGTGCGCCACGCAGTTCTCGGTGTCGGCGTTCATCCGGGGGATCTTGTAGTAGCTGCGGAAGACCATCGTGCGGGCGTCACCGCGACCGGTGATGTCGTAGATGGCGTCGGCGCCCCGCTCGGGGCCGATGGTCTCGTTGCAGGTGGCCGCGCCGCCGCCGCCCAGCTCGTCGGTGAAGACCACCTTGGTGCCGGCGTTGTTGAACGTGGCCGAGTGCCAGAAGGCGAAGTTGACGGTGTCGCGGACCCGGTTGATCAGCCGGGGGGCCTCGCGGTTCGAGATGTCCATCAGGACGCCGTCGCCCATGCACGCGCCCGCGGCGAGGTTCTTCTCCGGGTAGGCGGTGATGTCGTGACAGCCGGTGGTCGCCGCACCGCCGGGCCGGCCCTCGTAGCCGCCGTCCGGGAAGAGGTTCGGGGAGGCCACCACCGCCGCGTCGGTGGGCGATTCCACCGGCACCTTGACGATGGAGATGGAGTCGTGCGGGGGCTGGCAGTCGGGGAACTCCGCCCGCGGGCCGTACGAGGAGACGTACAGGTAGACGGTCTTGCGGTCCCTGCCCGGCACGAGGGTGTGGGTGTGTGATCCGCAGGCCGTCTCGACCGCCTTGACGTAGCGCGGGTTGGCCTTGTCGCCGATGTCGAAGACCTTGATGCCCTCCCAGGACGCCTTCTCCGTCGCCGGCGCGCTGGTGCTGTTGCAGGAGTCGTCGCTGCGCGACGAGTCGGTGGAGAGGAACAGCAGGTCGCCGTGGACGGAGATGTCGTTCTGCGACCCGGGGCAGTACACCTGCGCGACCACCGTCGGCGCGGTCGGCCGGGAGATGTCGTAGATGACGAAGCCGTTGTAGTTGCCGGCGAAGGCGTAGCGGCCCTGGAAGGCCAGGTCGCTGTTGGTGGCGTCCAGCGGCGCCTGCTTCGGCAGGTTGGCGACCTGCCGGAGATTGGGGCTGCTGACGATCTCGTCGACGCCGGGGATCGTGTCGGTGGTGTCCACCGTGCCGGACGGGGCGGACCGCGCCGCCACGCCGGCACTTCCCGGTGTGGCGGTGGCGACGCTGGCGAGGAGTAGGCCGGCGGCGGCCAGGCTCACGGTGGTGAGCCGCCTGGCCCGCGGGGTGCGGAAGCTGGTCATCGGCGACGCCCTTCGCAAGGGGATGACGATTGTGGACACCTTACAATCCGATGAGTTCCATCGATGTGATGCAGGTCACACAAATGTGTGTCGGTCGATGGATAGCATCGCCTTGACCTCTATCGGGGGGAGTGGCCCATGACCAGCCGCCGTACGCGGACCCTGACCGTCGTCATATCCGCGTTCCTGCTGGCGGTGGTGGTCGTCGCCGTTTTCCGCCCAGGTGGCGGCTCGACCGCGACTCCGGCGGGGCAGGTCGCCGCCCCCGCCACGACGCCCGCCCCGGCCGGCCCGAGCCAGCCCCCGGTGATCGTTCCCGGTCGTCCCGGTGAGACCGCCGCGATCCGGCCCGCCGAGGAGCTGCGCGGCGCGGCCGCGTCCCGGCACAACTCGATGGACGTCTGGTTCGTCCGGATGATGATCCCGCACCACGCCCAGGCGCTGGAGATGGCGGAGCTGGCCGGCGACCGCGCCGCCGACCCGTCCCTGCGCGCCCTCGCCGAGCGGATCCGCGCCAGCCAGGGGCCGGAGATCGGCATGATGCGGGGCTGGTTGCAGGCTCGCGGGCTCTCCACCGACGTGGCCGGGCACGACCACGGCAGCATGCGGGGCATGCAGACGCCCGAGGCGATCCGGCAGCTCGCGGCGGCGCGGGGCGCCGGATTCGACCGGCTCTTCGTGCGGATGATGACGGCGCACCACCAGGGCGCGGTGCAGATGGCCACGGATCTGCTCAAGGTCGGCTCCGACCTCACCCTGTCGGAGTTCGCCAACTCCGTCGCCACCGAGCAGACCGTCGAGATCGACCGGATGCGCGAACTGCTGGCGTGACCAGGCGGGCGTCCGACCCGGGCTCGGGGCGCAGCCTACGGGCGCTGCACCACCGGGCCGAGACAGCGGTTCAGCCCGGGCATGACCCGCTGCGCCACGTGCTCGGGCGTTTCCGAGGAGCCGGGCGGCGGACCGTGGGCGGTTCAGCCCTCCGGCGGGTTGGCCGGCTCGCCCGGCGTGCTCTGCGTCTGGGTCGGCTCCGCCGGCGGCGTGCTCTGCGTCGGGACGGCGGTGCTGGGCGACGGGCCCGGCGGGTCGGGGGTGCCGCTGGGCTCCGGCGACTCCGGCGCGACCGACCCGCTGGGCTGGGGAGAGACCGGGGGCGTGGTGGCCGACGGCGAAGGGCTGGAGGTGGAGCCGGTGGGCCGGAACGGCCGGCCGGGGTTGACGGGCGCGTCGTCCTGCTCCGGCGGGGCCTGCGCGGCACCGCTCGGCTCGGCGGCCGGGGTGGTCGCCTGCGGCACCTCGACCGCCGGCGCGTCGGCCTCGCGCGACGCGCCGAGTGCCGCGCCGAGCCCGGCCAGCGCCACCAGCACCGCCGCCGCGGCGCCGACGAGGGTGCCGCGACGCCTGCGCCGGGCCACGGTCGCGACGGCCGGCATGTCGGTGCGGGTGCCCGGGTCCACGCCGCCCGCCGCCGCGGGCACCATGGCGGTGGTCCCGGCAGGGTCGGACACGGCGGCCCGCGCGGCCTCGGCCATCGCCGCGCCGCTGCCGAACCGGTCGGCCGGATCCTTGGCCAGGGCGCGGGAGACCAGCGCCCGGACCGCCTCCGGGACGTCGTGCGGCAACTCCGGCGGCTCGTCATCGAGGTGGCGCACGGCGACCTGCAAGGGGTTGTCGCCGGTGAACGGCGGGCTGCCGCTGAGACAGCAGTAGGCCACGGCGCCGAGGGCGTAGATGTCCGTCGCGCCGGACACCGGCCGGCCGGCGGCCTGTTCCGGCGCCATGTAGAGCGCGGTGCCGGGCACCGCGTTCGTGCTGGTGATGCTGGTGACGTTGGTCGACCGGGCGACGCCGAAGTCGACCAGCACGACGCTGCCGTCCTCCTGCACCAGCAGGTTGCTGGGTTTGACGTCGCGGTGCACGATCCCGCCGAGGTGCGCGGCGTGCAGCGCCTGCGCGACCTGCGCGACCATGCCCATCGTCTCGGCCACGTCGAGGCGCCCGGCGGCCTCGATGCGCTTGGACAGCGGCTGCCCGGTCACGAACTCCATGACCAGGTAGTCGGCGTGGCTGCCGTCGGGCAGGTCGTCCTCGCCACAGTCGAAGACCTGGACGATGCCCGGGTGGCGCAGGGCGGCCATGATCCGGGCCTCGGCGCGGAAGCGGGCGATGAAGTCGGGGTCGGAGACCAGCGCCGGCAGCAGGACCTTGACCGCGACCTGCCGGCCGAGGACGAGGTCCTTGCCCCGCCAGACGTCGCCCATGCCGCCCGTGGCGACACGCTCGTCCAGGCGGTAGCGACCGCTGAGTACGACCTCCGATGACAACACAGCACCACCGTACCCAGACCGCCTGAGATCGGCGCATCGCCCGTCGCCGGCCCCGCCCGCACCGGGCGCGAGGTGGGTGCGGCGCGGCCGGACCCGCCTCGGATGCGCTGTGACGGGCCGTGGACTGGGTGTGACGGTACTCCTCCCGGGTGGGCCCTAAGCTGGTCGAATGCGCCGTCGTGGGTGACCGCTGGTCGGCGCAGCGTCCCGGGCCGTCGCGATGTTACGGCGACGGGCCGGCCGAACGGCTAGATAATTCTCACTCTTTTATCCCCCGAGCGGGCTTGCCCGATCGGCGCGGCCCTCCTAGCGTTAGCCCGACTCGGGCCCGCCCCACGAAGTCGCCGCGGCACCTGCGCCAACTGCCGCGCCGGCACGGCAGGCGCCCGGACGTGCCGTCCGGGCGAAGCGGTCCCGGGCGTGAACCAGGTCAGCGGGGGGCTGAGGGTGCGGGATCAGGTCCGGTTGCCGGGCCGTGCTTGCCTCGCGCACGCCCACCTCGGTGTGCGTCGCCTGCGCGGATCCACGGGACGGAAGCGACGGCCACATGGCGGGTGAGCTGAACGAGGCCGTCGTGGCGGCACAGGCCGGCGACGAGGATGCCTTCCGCTTCCTCTACCGCAGCCTCCAGCCCGGTCTGCTCCGTTACCTGACCGCCCTGGTCGGCGCGGACGCCGAGGACGTCGCCTCCGAGACCTGGTTGCAGATCTCCCGTGACCTGCCCAGTTTCACCGGTGGCGAGTTCCGGGCGTGGGCCGTCACCATCGCCCGCAACCGGGCCATGGACCACCTGCGCCGGCAACGCCGACGTCCGTCGCTGCCGGTGCCGGTGCAGGCGCTCGCCGAACTGGCAGGTGACGCCGACACCGCCGAACGGGCGGGTGAGACGATCGGCACCGAGGCGGCGCTCGCGCTGATCGCCACCCTGCCGCCCCGCGAGGCCGAGGCCGTCCTGCTGCGCGCGGTCGTCGGGCTCGACGCCGAGACCGCCGGGCGGGTGCTCGGTCGCCGGCCCGGAGCCGTACGCACCGCCGCCCACCGGGGCCTGCGCCGGCTCGCCGCCCTGATGGAACGCTACGACCCGACCCGGTCGCCCGTCGCCCCCGATGCCGCCGCGCCGCCCCGACCGCGTACCGGCAGGCGGCAGGCGTCGCACGCCGAGCCGGCGGACGGCTGACGTGAGGGGACTCAGGATGTTCTTCCGCAGGACCGAGCGGCCCGCCGACCGCGGCGCGTCCGACCGGCTCCTCGACGCGGCGCGCACGGGCACCCCCCGTGCACCGGGCACCGACGGTTCCGAGCCGCTCAGCCGCCTGCTCTCCGCCGCCGCCGCGCCCGCCCGCCCCGACGAACTGGCCGGCGAGGAGGCCGCGGTGGCCGCTTTCCGGGCGGCCCGGGCGGCCGGACCCGCCGCCGGGAAGGTCCCGTCGCCACGGCGCCGCCGGTTCACCGCCGGCGCCGTGGCCTGGGGCGCGGGCATCGCGGTCACCGCGACCGCGGGCGCCGCCCTCGCGGCCGGCGCGCTCGACCGGGCCGACGACCCGCCGCCGCGCCCCGCCACCCCGGCGCCGCAGACCACGGAGCCGGCCACCACCGGGCCGGGACAGGACGGGCCGACCGCAGCCACCGGCGGCGGCCACCCCACCGGGATCCCGTCCGGCCCTTCCGCCACCGGGATCCCGCCCGGCCCTTCCACCGTCCCCACCTCGGACGCACCCGGTGCCGGCACCACCGCCGGCAACCCGCCGGGGACGCCGGAGCCGCGTGCCGAACACCTGCACGGCCTCTGCCGGGCATACCTGGCCAAGCAGCCGGCGCAGCGGGAGAAGGCGCTGGACACCCCCTCGTTCGCCGGCCTGGTGACCGCGGCGGGCGGCCGGGAGCAGGTCGAGGGCTTCTGCGGAGAACTGGTGCCCGAGGCGGCGGCGGAGGAGCCGCCCGGCAGGTCGACGAGGAAGGGGCCGACGGTGACGCCGACCCCGGGCCCGACCGCCGACTGAGCCGTCGCGGCCGCCCAGGCCGGCCTGGTCCGCCGACGCCCCGGAGGACCGGGTCCGCCGTCTCCGCCTGCACGTTCCGCCCGATCGCGCGGAACTCGTCTGCTAGACAGGAATGGGTGGGACCGCCGACGCCCTCGTCGATGACGGTGGGTGGCGCTACGGTGACACCGATCGGAAGTGGGCCGGGAAGGGAGACCGTCCTGTGGTGACATCGCCGGAACTCGACCGGAGCACCGTCCTGCGGGAGTCCGCCGCCGCCGAGGGGCACCTGGCGCGCATCTGCTTCAAGACCGGTCCACCGACGCACACCGGCGTCGAACTCGAATGGACCGTGCACGACGCCGCCGACCCCGCCCGCCCGGTCGACGGCGAGCGGCTACGGGCGGCCCTGGGGCGACACAGCCCCCGCACCCTCGACCGCGCGAGCCCCGCCGATCCGCTCCCGCACGGTGGCACCGTGACCGTGGAGCCCGGCGGTCAGTTGGAGATCTCCACCGCGCCGCGCTCCTCACTCGCCACCCTCATCCACGCGGCCGACGGCGACATCGCCGAGCTGAGCGGCCTGCTCGACGCCGCCGGGCTGGTCCTCGGCCGCAGTGGCATAGACCCGCACCGGCCGCCCCGACCGGTGGTGGAGGGCCCCCGCTACCGCGCCATGCGCCACGTCTTCGACCGACGTGGCCCGGCCGGCCGGACGATGATGTACAGCACCGCCGGGCTCCAGGTCTGCCTGGACGCCGGGGAGCCGGAGCACCTGCCGGACCGGTGGGCGGCGGTGCACGCGCTCGGGCCGCCCCTGCTGGCCGCGTTCGCCACGGCCGACCGGCACGCCGGCCGCAACACCGGGTGGGCGTCCGCCCGGATGGCGGCCTGGTACGGCATCGAACCGGCCCGCACCCGTCCCGTCTGGACGCCCGAGACCGACGTCGACCCGGTCACCGCCTGGACCAGATACGTCCTCGCCGCGCCGCTGCTCTGCGTGCGTGGCGACGGCCCCGACTGGACGCCGCCGCCGGGGATCACGTTCGCCGACTGGGTCGACGGGGCGCTGCCCCGACCGCCCACCACCGACGACCTCGACTACCACGTGAGCACCCTCTTTCCGCCGGTGCGGCCCCGGGGCTACCTGGAGCTGCGCTACCTCGACACGCAGCCGGGCCGGGGCTGGACGATCCCGCTCGCGGTGCTGGCCGTCCTGCTCGCCGACCCCGGCACGGTCCGGGCGGCCCGCACCGTCGCCGGGCCGGTGGCGCACCGCTGGCACGCCGCCGCCCGCCACGGCCTGCGTGACCCGGTGCTGGCCGCCGCCGCGGCGGACCTGTTCGACCTGGCCCTCGCGGCCCTGCCCCGGCTCGAGCTGCCGGCGGCCCTGCACGACGACCTCGACCGAGGCATACGGCGGCGGCGGGACGCCGCGGGGAGGAGCGACCGGTGACCGGAGCGACCACGCGGTCGACGGGCGCGGAACAGTTGCGCAGCCGGATCGCGGCGGAGCTGGAACGCACCCGCGCCCGCACCGTCCTGCTGACCGAGACCGTCGACGAGGCCGACCTGATGCGGCAGCACTCGCCGCTGATGTCGCCGCTGGTCTGGGACCTCGCCCACGTCGGCAACCAGGAGGAACTCTGGCTGGTCCGGGACGTGGGCGGGCGCGAACCCGTCCGGCGGGACATCGACGACCTGTACGACGCGTTCAAGCAGCCCCGCCGGGACCGCCCGGCGCTGCCGCTGCTGCCCCCGCAGGAGGCCCGCGACTACGTGCTCACCGTCCGGGACAAGGTGCTCGACCTGCTGGACCGGGTCGCGTTCACCGAGCGGGCACTGGTCGCCGACGGCTTCGCCTTCGGCATGATCGTGCAGCACGAGCAGCAGCACGACGAGACGATGCTCGCCACCCACCAGCTGCGCGCCGGGCCGGCGGTGCTGCACGCCCCGCCGCCGCCGGAGCCGACGGCCCGGGTCGACACCGGGGTTCTGGTGCCGGCTGGCGAGTTCACCATGGGCACCGACACCGACCCGTGGGCGATGGACAACGAGCGCCCGGCCCACCGGGTGCACCTGCCGGCGTACGTCATCGACGCGGCGCCGGTGACCAACGGGCGCTACCGCGAGTTCATCGCCGACGGCGGCTACGACGACCCGCGCTGGTGGAGCCCGGCCGGCTGGCGGCACCGCCGGGAGGCGGAGCTGGTCGCGCCGATGCACTGGCGACGCGACGGCGACGGCTGGGCCTACCGGCGGTTCGGGCGGTGGGCGCCGGTACGCGACGACGAGCCGGTGGTGCACGTCTGCTTCCACGAGGCGCAGGCGTACGCCGCGTGGGCCGGTAAGCGGCTGCCGACCGAGGCGGAGTGGGAGAAGGCGGCCCGCTGGGACCCGGCCACCGGCCGCTCCCGCCGCTACCCCTGGGGCGACGCCGATCCCACCGCCGAGCACGCCAACCTGGGCCAGCGGCACCTGTGGCCCGCCCCGGTGGGCGCCTATCCGGCCGGCGCCTCGCCGTTGGGCGTGCACCAGCTCATCGGCGACGTGTGGGAGTGGACCTCCACCCCGTTCCGGGGGCATCCCGGCTTCACCGCGTTTCCCTACCGCGAATACTCGGAGGTCTTCTTCGGCGACGATCACCAAGTGCTGCGCGGCGGGTCGTTCGGCACCGACCGGGCCGCCTGCCGGGGCACCTTCCGCAACTGGGACCTCCCGATCCGGCGGCAGATCTTCAGCGGCTTCCGCTGCGCGCGCGACGCCCGACCGGAGGAGTCGCGGCCATGAGGACGAGGCCGAGGGGAGGCAGGATCGCGCGCCGACCGCGCTCCCTGCGCCGGGGCCGGCATCCGGGCCACCCCGCCGCGGGGCCGGGCGGGACCGGGCATCCGGGGCACCCCGCCGCCGGGCGGGAAGGTGCCGCCTGATGTGCCGCCACCTGGCCTACCTGGGGCCGCCGGTGACCCTGCGGGAGCTGTTGTTCGACCCGCCGTACTCCCTCGTGCGGCAGTCCTGGGCGCCCCGCGACATGCGCGGGGGCGGAACGATCAACGCCGACGGTTTCGGCGTCGGCTGGTACCCGGGCGACGGCGAGCCGGTGCGCTACCGGCGCTCGCAGCCGATCTGGAGCGACCCGACCATCGCCCAGCTCGCGGAGGTCACCTCGGCCGGCGCGGTGCTGGCCGCCGTCCGCTCCGCCACGGTGGGCATGGCGGTGCTCGACGGGGCCGCCGCCCCGTTCGCCGAGGGGCGCTGGCTGTTCAGCCACAACGGGGTGGTGCGGGGCTGGCCCGACTCGATGGTCGCGCTCGCCGCCACCCTGCCCGTACGGGATCTGCTCACCCTCGACGCGGCCACCGACTCGGCGCTGCTGTGGGCGCTGGTGCGCCATCGGCTGCGGGCCGGGGTGAAGCCGGCGCGCGCGATCGCCGAGACCGTGACGGCGGTGGCCGGGGCCGCACCCGGGTCCCGGCTCAACCTGCTGCTCACCGACGGGCGCACCGTGGTGGCCAGCGCGGTCGGGCACGCGCTGTCTATCCGCGCGACGCCGGCCTCGGTGCTGCTGGCGTCCGAGCCGCACGACGACGACCCCGGCTGGCAGGCGGTGCCGGACGGGCGACTGGTGGAGGCCACCGCGACGGGGGTGCGCGTCCGCGCCCTCGCCGAGGTCTGACCGCCGGCCGACAGCGACGTTCCACCCGACGACGAAGGGGACGACATGAGCGCGGAGCCGCTGGAGATCCACCTGGAGGAGCAGGACCTGGGCCGTAGCCTCCGGGACGACGTCCGCACCGGCCTGACAGCCGAGGAGAAGTGGCTGCCCCCCAAGTGGTTCTACGATGCCCGCGGCAGCGAGCTGTTCGAGGAGATCACCCGGCTGCCGGAGTACTACCCGACCCGGGCCGAGCGCGCGGTGCTGGCCGAGCGGGCGGCCACGATCGCCGAGCTGACCGGGGCGAAGACGCTGATCGAGCTCGGCTCGGGGTCGTCGGAGAAGACAAGGCTGCTGCTGGACGCGTTCACCCGCCGGGGCGGGCTCGGCACGTTCGTGCCGCTGGACGTGTCGGTCAGCGCACTGCGGCAGTCGACCGCCGAGATCGCCGTCGACTACCCGGGGCTGCGGGTACGCGGCATCGTGGGTGACTTCACCCGCCACCTGGACCGCCTGCCGACCGGCGGGCGCCGGCTGGTGCTCTTTCTGGGCGGCACGATCGGCAACCTCCTGCCGGCCGAGCGGGCGGGGTTCCTCGCCGCGATGCGGGCTGCGCTGGAGCCGGGTGACTGGCTGCTGATCGGCACGGACCTGGTCAAGGACCCGGCGGTGGTGGTGCCGGCGTACGACGACGCGGCCGGGGTCACCGCCGAGTTCAACCGCAACGTGCTGCGGGTGGTCAACCGGGAGCTGGGCGCCGACTTCGATCCGGAGGGCTTCGCCCACGTCGCGCTCTGGGACCCGCGGCGGGAGTGGATCGAGATGCGGCTGCGGGCGCGGCGGCCGATGCGCGTACGGGTGCTCGACCTGGCGGTCGCCTTCGCCGAGGGCGAGGAGTTGCGCACGGAGGTGTCGGCGAAGTTCCGGCCCGAGGGGATCGCCGCCGAGCTGGGTGCCGCCCGCTTCGCGGCCCACGACTTCTGGACCGACCCGGACGGACTGTTCGGCGTCACCCTGGCCCGCGCCGGATAGCGGCGGCGCCCGCGCCGGGTGACCGGCAGGGTCCTGCGTGACGGCCGGTGCCGGCCTGCCCGGGTGAGCAGCCTCACCCGGCCAGGCCGGCCGGATCGGTGGTCGGCTAGGCTGGGCGGCACGAAGGGGAGTAGCCCCCAATGCCGTGGTCGACACACTGGTGCGTTCCGCATCCGGCCACGCGGCCTCGTCATCCGAGGCGGGCGAGACCTTCGACCCAGGCTGTAGCAGCCGGGTCGAGGGCGCCCCGTACCTCCTCCCGGCATGATCCGGAAGGATGTCATGGAAGGCTTCCTCGTCGCGCTGGTGGTCAGCTTCGGCGTCATCTTCGTCGCGGAGCTGGGGGACAAGTCCCAGCTGATGGCCCTGACCTTCGCCACCCGCTTCAAAACCGTACCGGTCCTGATCGGGATCACCGTCGCCACCGCCGTGGTGCACCTGGCCTCGGTGGCGATCGGCCACGGGCTCGGCGCGGCACTGCCGACGGAGTGGATCTCCCTCGTCGGGGGCCTGGCGTTCCTCGGCTTCGGAGCGTGGACCCTGCGCGGCGACACCCTCACCGAGCAGGAGAAGCGCAAGGCTGAGAAGACCAGCAAGTCCGCCATCGTCGCGGTGTCGGTCGCGTTCTTCCTGGCCGAGTTGGGCGACAAGACCATGCTCGCCACGATCACCCTCGCCACCCAGTACGGCTGGTTCGGCACCTGGCTCGGCTCGACGATCGGCATGGTGGCGGCGGACGCGCTCGCCATCCTCGTCGGGCGGATGCTCGGCCGGCGGCTGCCGGAGAAGACCATCAGGTACGGCGCTGCGGTGCTCTTCGCGATCTGCGGGCTCTGGCTGATCCTGGAGGCCGTCACGCAGCTCACCTGACGCCGACTACCGCCGTGCTGGCCGGGTAAGGCCAGCGGGTGGGTGTCGAGGAGATCCTGCGCCACGGCTACCAGAGCCTGGTCACCGCGGTGGAGGTCGCCGGCGCGGTGGTCATCTTCGTCGGGGCGGCGTGGGCGGCGCTGCGGTTCGTGGTCGAGGGGCTGCGGCGCCGCAGCGCCGACGTGTTCACGCCGATCCGGCTCTCCCTGGGGCGGTTCCTCACCCTCGGGCTGGAGTTCCAGCTCGCGGCGGACATCCTGCGTACGGCGCTCTCGCCGACCTTCGCCCAGATCGGCCAGCTGGCGGCCATCGCCACGATCCGGACCGCGTTGAACTACTTCCTGGGCCGGGAGATCCGCCAGGAGCAGCAGCAGGTCCGCGCGGTGGAGCGCGGCGGGTGATCCCCGCCCTGGTCGCCGCCGTCACCGCGGCCGCCGCCCTGGCCGGGCTGGCGGTGCTGTTCGGCACGGGATCCTGGCGGTCGGCCATGCGGGTGCTGCTGGACCTGCTCACCGCCGCGGGCCTGCTGCGGCTGGCCGGCGGCCAGGGCTGGCCGGACCTGGCCGCCGCGGCGGCGATCGTGCTGCTGCGCCGGCTGCTCTGGGCCGCGCTCACCGCCGGCGGGCCGCCCGGGCAGGTCCGCAACCCGCCGTCGCGGGCCCCGGACGCGCCCGGCTGAGGGTTGGCGGCCCGGCATGGGGCACCCCGGCCCGGCGGCGCGAACCGGCCTGGCGGCGCGAACCGGCCTGGCGGCGCGAACCGGCCCGGCGGCGCGAACCGGCCCGGCGGCGCGAACCGCCGGGGCCTCGTGGCCGGCGCCGGACGGGCCGGCCCGGTCAGCCGTTGCGGCGCTGGTAGACGTCCGGGATGCCGTCCTGGTCGGCGTCCACCCGCTCCTCCTCGGCGATCCGCCGGTAGGCGGCGTTGCGTCGCACCAGCACGACCGTGGCGAGCAGCGCGGAGACCACCGAGCCGGTCAGCACGGCAGCCTTGACGTTGTCGTCGGCGGCGCTGCTGGTGCCGAAGGCGAGTTCGCCGATCAGCAGGGAGACGGTGAATCCGATCCCGGCGAGCAGTGCCACGCCGAGCAGGTCCGTCCAGGTGATGTCCTCGTCGAGCTGCGCCCGGGTGAACCGGGCGAGCAGGAACGTCGAGCCGAAGATTCCGATGACCTTGCCGAGCACCAGGCCGGCGACGACGCCGATCACGATCGGGTCGGTGACGATGGCTCCCAGGTCGGCGCCCCGCAGCGAGACCCCGGCCGCGAAGAAGGCGAAGATCGGCACGGCGAACCCGGCCGAGATCGGGCGCCAGCGGTGCTCCAGGTGCTCGGCGAGCCCGTGCGAGTCGCCGGTCTTGCCCCGCAGGACGGGCACGGTGAAGCCCAGCAGGACGCCCGCGACGGTGGCGTGCACCCCGGAGGCGTGCATCAGGGTCCAGGCGGTGACCGCGAGCGGGATCAGTGCCCACCACCAGGTCTTGCGCCGCTGCACGAGCAGGCCGAAGACGGCGATGGGGACCAGGGAGGCCAGCAGCGGTAGCGGGCTGAAGTCGTCGGTGTAGAAGACCGCGATGATGGTGATGGCGAGCAGGTCGTCGACCACCGCGAGGGTGAGCAGGAAGGCCCGTAGGCCCTGCGGCAGGTGGGAGCCGATGACGGCCAGCACGGCCAGCGCGAAGGCGATGTCCGTCGCGGTGGGGATGGCCCAGCCCCGCACCCCCTCGCCGCCGGCGGCGAGGGTGACCGCGAGGTAGATCAGGGCGGGCGCGGCCATGCCGCCGACCGCCGCGACCACCGGCAGTGCCGCCCGGCGCGGGTCGCGCAGTTCGCCCGCGACGAACTCCCGCTTGAGTTCCAGCCCGACCACGAAGAAGAAGATCGCCAGCAGGCCGTCGGCGGCCCAGGTGGCCAGGCTCAGGTCGAGGTGCAGGCTGGCCCCGCCGGACCAGGGCACCCACGCACGCAGGGCCGAGTAGGCGGACTCCCAGGGCGAGTTCGCCCAGACCAGCGCGATCACCGCGCCGAGCAGCAGGAGGCCGCCGCCGACGGTCTCGGTGCGCAGCACGTCGGCCAGGAAGCGGGCCTCCGGCCAGGACGTACGCGAGAAGAACCGGCGGTTCGGGCGGGGACGGTCGTCGTCGTGCGGGGTGCGGTCGGTCATGCGCGGGTCCACCTCGGGTCTTCGGGCAGCACGGATCGATGCCGACCAGGCTTCCCGGCACACCGACTCCGACCCTATCCAGCAGCGCCGTCACCGGCGAGTCGGGACGGGTGATTGCCGGCCACGTCACGTACGGGCCGTTCGCCCCGCCACCCGGGACGCCTTACGCCCGTTTGTCCGGTGGCGGGTCGGACGCATATGTCAAGGGGCGAAAGCGCATAACTCGGGACATAAGCCGTATGGCTCGCTTTAATGGTTTCACGAGCTTAGGTCGACCTTGGGGGTTTTCGTGAAGTTCTTTGGCGTTACCGGCCCGGTACGGAGGCGCGCCTGATGGACGTGTACCGCCAACTCCGCCTCGTGCGCCGGCACTGGTGGATCGTGCTCCTCACCGTCATGGTCTCGCTCGGCGTCACCGCCCTCGTCACCGTCCGGGCGCAGCCCCGCTACGTCGCGTCGGTGACCTTCTTCGTCACCACGCCGAGCCAGGGCGTCACCGACGCCTACCAGGGCGGCCTCTTCCTCCAGCAGCGGGTCAAGTCCTACGCGGAGCTGTTGACCAGCGACCGCCTCGCGCAGAGCGTGGTCGCCGAGGACCCGGTCGGGCTCACCGCCGAGGAGGTCCAGAGTCGGGTCAGCACCTCCACCGAGACCGGCACCGTGCTGCTGCGCGCGTCCGTGACCGACACGGACCAGAACCGGGCCCTGAAGGTCACCGAACTGCTCTCCGCGAAGTTCGTCGAGCTGGTGCAGAAGGTGGAGACGACCCAGGACGGCAGGGCCGGCCCGATCAGGATCGAGGTGGTCAGCGGACCCCGGGTCACCCCGGTGCCCGTATCGCCGCAGCCCATGCGCAACTTCGCCGTCGGCACGCTGCTCGGTCTGCTCGCCGGCGTGGGCCTGGCGATCCTGCGCGGCGTCGCCGACGTCCGCCTGCGCGACGCCGCCGGCCTCCAACGCACCACCGGCAGCCCGCTGCTCGGCGAGATCCCCTTCGAGAGCAGCGCGAAGTCGGAGCCGTTGATCGTCGGCGCGGCGGCGAGCTCCGCCCGGGCCGAGGCGGTCCGCAAGCTGCGGACCAACCTGCGCTTCGTCGACGTGCACGAGCCCGCCCGGGTCATCGCGGTCACCAGCGCCCTGCAGGGAGAGGGCAAGACCACGCTCTCCTGCAACCTGGCGATCGCCCTGGCCGAGGCCGGCTGGCGGGTGCTGCTGGTCGACGCCGACCTGCGCCGGCCGAAGGTCGCCGACTACCTGGGGCTCGACGCCGGCATCGGGCTGACCGACGTGCTGGTCGGCGACGTGCTGGTCGGCGACGTGGTGCAGCGCTGGGGCGACAAGTCCCTGCTGGTGCTCCCGAGCGGCTCGGCGCCGCCCAACCCCAGCGAGCTGCTCGGCTCCAAGGCGATGGCGGACCTGCTGCTCGCCCTGCGGGAGTCGGCCGACATCGTCATCATCGACACCGCCCCGCTGCTGGCGGTGACCGACGGCGTCGTGGTGGCCGTGCAGGCCGACGGCGCGCTGCTCGTCTCCCAACAGGGCCGCACCTCGCGCAGCCAGGTGGCGCAGGCCGCCCGGGCCCTGAGCTCGGTCTCCGTACGGCTGCTCGGCTGCGTGCTGAACATGGCCAAGGTGGCCAAGGCGGAGGCGTACCAGTACGAGGCCTACCGGGTGGTCGCCGCCGCCGCGACGCCGGGCGTGCCCGCCGACTCGGCCGCCCGGCACGCGGAGCGCGTCGACGATGTCGTCAGCGACCGTACGCAGGAACTCACCCGGCTGTCCCGATGAGCGCCGCGAGGGGGCGCATCGACTGTTCGATCTCCTCCGCGCAGCGCCGGAAGTCGGCGACGGTCCCGCCGATCGGGTCCCGCAGGTCGTCCGTGTCGCCGGGGGCGGGTTGCAGCCGCCCCCGGACGCGGGCGGCCGCCTCGACCGCCGCGCGCAGTGGGCCGTCGGCCGCATCCGTCGCCGGGTCGGCTGCCGCGGCCAGCCGGCCGAACTGCCGGAGGGTGAACGTCCGGTGCAGCGCGGCGGGCGCGAGCGCGGTGCACACCGAGCGTTGGCGGCGCGTCGCCGCGAGCACCAGCGTCGCCCCGACCAGGTGCTCCCGGCGCAGCCGGCGGCTGCGGAAGTCGGTGGGGTCCCCACCGGTCTCCGCCGCCAGGTTCGCCGCGTACGGGTGCATCGGCAGGTCGTCGAACGCGTCGGTTCCGGCGCTGGCGACCGTGACCGCGCGCCCGGCCAGCAGGCGGCGGGCGATGTACTCGGCCATCGGTGAGCGGCACAGGTTGGCGTGGCAGACGAACAGCACCCGGTCGACCATGCGTACCCCTCTCGTCGGTGCCGTCGCGGACGGTCGTGCCGCGTCGGCCGCCGGCCGTCGGAGCCGGCCGGACGTGGAGGGGATGACGGCATCGTACGCGGGCCGGACGCGTCCACGTCACGCTGCCGCGCCGAACCGTCGCGTCCGGACGGAGGCGGGTCGGTGAGGATCGGGATCCTGTCGTACCACTTCCCGCCCGAGCCGGCGTTCATCCCGGGCAGCCTCGCCGAGGAACTCGCCGTGCGGGGGCACCAGGTGAAGGTGCTGACCGGCTTCCCCGACTATCCCGGCGGCCACGTCTACCCGGGCTGGCGGCAACGCTGGCGGCACGAGACCCGCAGCGAGCGGCTGACCGTGCGGCGGGTGCCGCGCTACTCGGCGGGCGACGGGTCGGTCCGCACCCGGATGGCCGGGCACCTGTCGTTCGCCGGCAGCGCGACGCTGTCCGGGCGGTCGTTCCTGGCCGACGTCGACGCCCTCTACGTCCACCTGCCGCCGGCGAACGCCTTCGCCGCGGTGGCTCTGCTCCGCGTGCTGGGCCGGGTGCCGACCCTCGTGCACGTGCAGGACGTCTGGGCGGAGGACCAGCCCACCGGGGCCGAGAACGGGCGGTGGGCCGGGCGGATCGGCGCCGCGATGGCGCGCGTCTACCGGGCCGCCGACCGGATCGCGGTGGCCGCGCCGTCGCTACGCGGCCGGGTGGTCGCGGCGGGCGCGGACCCGGCCCGGGTACGGGTGGTGCTCAACTGGACCGACGAGCGGATCTTCCAGCCCGCGCGGCCCAGCCGCGCCGCCCGCAGGCTGGTGCGCCGCGACGGGCGCTGCGTGGTGATGCACGCCGGCACCATCGGCGCCCGGCAGGGCCTGGAGACCGCGGTACGGGCGGCGGCGGCGCTCGAGCGCACGGTGGACCTCGTCCTGGTGGGCTCGGGCGCGGACGAGCGGCGGGTGCGGGGGCTCGCCGCCGACCTGCGCGCCGAGAACGTGCGCTTCGTCGAGCGGCGGTCTCCGCCGGACATGCCGGACCTGTACGCCGCCGCCGACTACCAGCTCGTCATGCTGCGGGACCTGCCCGAGCTGCGCAGCACCCTGCCGGCGAAGCTGCAGGCGGCGTTCTCCTGCGCCGCGCCGGTGGTCGCCTCCGCCGGCGGTGACACCGCCGAGGTGGTGGAGCGGGCCCGGGCGGGGCTCTCCTGCCCGCCGGAGGACTGGGCGAGCCTGGCCGACCGGTTCTGGCTCGCCGCCACCATCCCGTCGCCCGCCCGGAGCGACATGGGCCGGCGCGGCCGCGAGACGTACCTGCGGGAGATGTCGATGTCGGCGGGCGTGGAGCGGATCGAACGGCTGCTGTACGAGGCGGCCGCCGGGCGTGCCGGGGTGCGTTGAGCGGCGAGCGGGGCTCGCGTACCGGTCGACTGCGTCATCTCCGGGTGAAAACGATCGTTAGCAGTGCGGAGCGGCAGCGGATCGCGGTCCGGTCTCCGCCTCCCAGGAAGGACGTGTGGTGTGACGGAGAGCGCGAGACCGCGTCGACGGCGTGGTCGTTCCCGCCGACGGCGGCAGGTGCGCCTGGCCCTGCTCGCCACTCTCGTGGTGGTTTCCCTGGTGCTGCTGACCGGCGGCTGGGTGGGCTTGCGGGGCTGGCAGGCCCGCGCCCACCTGCTCAACGCCGCCGGTCTGGCCCGGGAACTCAGCGCCCAGGTGCTCGGGGGCGACACCGCCCGGGCGCAGCGCACCCTGGCGGCGCTCCAGGAGCAGGCCGGCAGCGCCCGGGCGGCGACCGGCGACCCCGGCTGGTGGGTCGGTCGGCACACCCCGTACGCGGGGGACGACCTGGCGGCGGTCCGGCAGGTCTCGGTGGCCATCGACGACCTGGCCCGGCAGGCGTTCCCGCCGCTGCTGCGCGCCGACCTGACCAGCCTCGTGCCAACGGGCGGGCGGCTGGACGTGGGCCGGCTGCGGGCCCTGTCGTCCGAGCTGACCACGGTCGACTCCGCGGTGCGGGGCGCCCGTGACGGTCTCGCCGCGGTGCCCACCGACGGCCTGGTGGCTCAGGTCCGGCAGGCGCTCGCCGACCTGCGCGGCGAGATCGACCGGCTGGCCGACCTGACCGCCGCCGCCGACCAGGCCAGCCGGCTGCTTCCGGCGTTGCTGGGCGCGGACGGCCACCGCACCTACCTCGTGGTCTCCCAGAATCCCGCCGAACTGCGCGCCACCGGCGGCATGATCGGCGCGTACGCCGTCATCCACGCTGCCGACGGCCGGGTCCGGATGGGGCAGCAGGGCACCAGCAGCGCGCTGGGCCGGTTCGTGCCGCCGCTGAAGGTGCCCGCGGAGGTCCGCAGCCTCTGGGCCGACCTGCCCGGGATCTATCCGGCCGACGTCAACCTCACCCCGCACTTCCCGACCGCCGCCGCGCTCTACCGGGAGATGTTCCGGCGGCGCACGGGGACCACCGTGGACGGGGTGCTCGCCGTCGATCCGGTGGTGCTGTCGTACCTGCTCAAGGCCACGGGCCCGGTGATGGTGCCCGGCGGTGTGCCGCTGGCCGCCGAGAAGGTCGTGCAGACGGTGCTCAGTGACAGTTACCAGCGGATGGACGACAAGAAGCAGGACGCCTTCTTCGCCGCCTCCGCCGCCGCCGTGTTCGACGCGCTGGTCACGAAGAACGTTGACCCTAAGGCGTTATTGTCCTCATTTGACCGTGCTGTCACCGAACGCCGGATATTGTTCTGGAGTGCCCGACCCGAGGAGCAACGGACGATCGGCGACAGCCGGATGGCCGGGGCGCTCCCGGAGAAGGACAAGGTGCCGACGGTCGGCGTGTTCCTCAACGACGGCAGCGGCGCGAAGCTCGGCTACTACCTCCGGCCGTCGGCGACCCTGGCGGTCGGTGACTGCCGGCCCGACGGCCGCCGGGAGCTCCGGCTCCGGGTCGTCCTGCGTTCGTCGGCGCCGAAGTCGGGTCTCAGCAAGTCGGTCCTCGGCCTCGGTCTGGCGGGTGACCCGTACACCGCCCGCACGTTGGTGTCGGTGCACAGCCCGGCCGGTGGGGCGGTACTCGCCGCCCGACTGGACGGGGCCGAGACGGCGGTGGGCAGCGGCACCGAACGGCGCCGCCAGGTGGGCACCGTCAACGTCGAGGTCGGCCCGGGGGGCTCCCGCACGTTGGAGGTCACCCTGCTGACGGCGACCACCGGCGTCGGTACCGCCGAGCTGTGGCTGACCCCCACCGCCACCCCATGGACCACCCAAGTTGTTTCCGCACCAAGCTGTGATCAGTAGGAGGGAACCAATCATGCGGCTATCCCGCATCATCATGGCGCTCACGGTCGGCATGGCCGTGCTGGCCGCGCCGACCGCAGCGGGGGCGGCGCAGCCGCAGCCGGCGCCCGGCACCGGAACGCCACAGCCACCGGTCTACCCGCCCGGCCCGGCGACGCTCGCGGTGAGCCCGCCGACCGTCGTGGTCGGCGAGACCACCACCCTGATCGGCAGCGGCTGGACGCCGGGCGAGACGGTCGTCATCACCGTCAGCACGTCGCCGCTCGCTGCCGCCGTGCCGGGTGCCGAGCAGGCACGCCGCAGCAACGGCGAGATGGTCGCGATGGCGCCGGTTGCGTTCCAGCGGGCGCCCCAGCCGAGCCCCAGCACCATCGTGGTCACGGCCGACGCCAACGGCAACTTCCGCACCACCTACACGCCGCGCTACCCCGGCAGGTACACCTTCCGGGCGGTCGGTCAGACGTCCGGCCAGGTGGCGACCGCGACGCTGACCGTGCTCAAGAAGCACGCGCCGCCGCTGCCCGTCACGGGTGACAGCCTGAGCACTCCGATGAAGTTCGGCGGCGGGCTCGTCGGCGCCGGCGCGGTGCTCCTGCTGCTGTCGCTGGTCTGGCGCAAGCGCCACCGCCTCGGCATGGGAGCCGCGCGCTGACGGTGGGACTCCCTGCGGGCAGCGCCCGGACACCGCGAAAGGGGCTGGCGCCCGTCGGAATCCTCCGACGGGCGCCAGCCCTCTTCCCGCCGGCTCCGGTCGCCCGTCGAAGCGGCCCGACGGCCCGTACCGGGAGGAGGTCCGGCTCGCCGGCGTCGCCCTGGACCCGCAGCTTCGCGCCGGCGCTGTCGCGGCGGAGCGGTCATCCGGTCAGATCAGGCCGTGGGCCAACATCGCCTCCGCCACCCGGCGGAACCCGTCGATGTTGGCCCCGGCCACGTAGTCGCCGGGCAGCCCGTACTCCTCGGCGGTGCTCCAGCAGCGGTCGTGGATGTCGCGCATGATGTCGCGCAGCCGCTGCTCCGACTCGGCGAACGTCCACGAGTCCCGGCTGGCGTTCTGCTGCATCTCCAGCGCGCTCACCGCCACCCCGCCGGCATTGGCGGCCTTGCCCGGCGCGAAGCGCACCCCGGCCCGGCCGAGGATGCGTACCGCCTCCGGCGTGGTGGGCATGTTCGCGCCCTCCACCACCGCGACGCAGCCGCCGGCCACGAGCGACGCGGCCTCCGCGCCGCCGATCTCGTTCTGCGTCGCGCAGGGCAGCGCCAGCTCGCAGGGCACCTCCCAGACGGTACGACCGGAGACCGCCACCGCGTGCGGCACGTGCCGGGCGTAGTCGTCGAGCCGGGCCCGGCGCTGCTCCTTGAGCTCCCGCAGCAGCTCCAGGTCGATGCCCTTGTCGTCAACCACGTAGCCGGACGAGTCGGAGCAGGCGACCACCTTCCCACCGAGCTGGTGCACCTTCTCGATCGCGTAGATCGCCACGTTGCCGGAGCCGGAGACCACCACCCGCTTGCCGTCGAGGCCGTCGCCGGCCTGCCGGAGCATCTCGTCGGCGAAGAAGACCGCCCCGTAGCCCGTCGCCTCCCGGCGCACCTGCGCGCCCCCGTACGCCAGGCCCTTGCCGGTGAGCACCCCCGACTCGTACCGGTTGGTGATCCGCTTGTACTGGCCGAACAGGTAGCCGATCTCCCGGCCGCCCACGCCGATGTCCCCGGCCGGCACGTCGGTCTCCGCGCCGATGTGCCGGTACAGCTCAGTCATGAAGCTCTGGCAGAAGCGCATCACCTCCCGGTCCGAGCGCCCCTTGGGGTCGAAGTCCGCGCCGCCCTTGCCGCCGCCGATCGCCAGCCCGGTCAGCGCGTTCTTGAAGATCTGCTCGAAGCCGAGGAACTTCACGATCCCGAGGTAGACCGACGGGTGGAAGCGCAGCCCGCCCTTGAACGGGCCGAGCGCGCTGTTGAACTCCACCCGGAAGCCCCGGTTGACCTGGATCCGGCCGCGGTCGTCCTCCCACGGCACCCGGAAGATGACCTGCCGCTCCGGCTCGCAGATCCGCTCGATGATCCGCGCCTGCCGGTACTCGGGGTGTCGGGCCAGCGCCGGGCCGATGCTCTCCAGCACCTCACGCACCGCCTGGTGGAATTCCGGCTCACCCGGGTTGCGGGCGACCACGCTGGTGAACACCGTCTCCATGGTCTCCGGCATACCGACACGTCCCTTCGCTTGCGCTGGTAGTCCCTGTTGCTACCACCCGGCCCGGATACCCGCCAACCGTCCGGAGATACGGCCGTGACCTCGTCCGGTCCACCGGTCTGGTGGACGAGCCGATCCGGGACGCGGTCCCTGCCTCGCGCGGCTGGCTGGCCGCCGCGACCACGCCGGCCGCGGCGGCGGCACCGAACTGGGCCGCCGGGTCGGTGACGTTGCCCGCGACCCACACACCGGGCACCTCCGTGCGCCCCGTCGCGTCGGCGGGGACGTGCTCGCCGGCCCCCGCCGCGCCGCCTCCGATCACCACCAGGTCGGAGCCGTCAGCCAACCGACCGGTCACCGTGACCACCTCCCGCGCCCACGATGCGGCTGCGGTCGGCGTGGTGGCAAATGTCGTTGCCGCAGTGGCAAGATTGCGGCATGGACGACGACCTGGGCCAGACGCTCGGCGCGGTCGGGCCCCGGCTACGCGCGCTGCGCCGGCAGCGGGAGACCACCCTCGCCGACCTGTCGTCGGTGACCGGCATCTCGGTGAGCACGCTGTCCCGGCTGGAGTCCGGCGCCCGCCGGCCCACCCTCGAACTGCTGCTCCCGCTGGCCAGGGCGCACGGTGTCACGCTCGACGAACTCGTGGACGCCCCCACCACCGGTGACCCGCGCATCCACCTGCGTCCGGTCACCCGCCACGGGATGACGATGCTGCCGCTGACCCGCCGGCCGGGCGGCATCCAGGCGTACAAGCTCGTGATCCCGGGCAACGGTCGCCGGGCGGAACCGGACCCGCAGACCCACGAGGGCTACGAGTGGCTCTACGTGCTCAACGGGCGGCTGCGGGTCGTCCTCGGCGACCAGGATCTCGTGCTCACGCCCGGGGAGGCGGCGGAGTTCGACACCCGCGTACCGCACTGGTTCGGCTCGGCCGACGCCGAGCCGGTCGAGTTCCTCAGCCTCTTCGGCAGGCAGGGCGAACGCGCCCACCTGCGCGCCCGCCCCCGGGCGCAGTCCCCGTCCACCCCCTCCGACGACGCCTGACCCGCCGGCTGATCCCGGTCCCTCCCGCCCGTCGCCCGTCGCCCGTCGCCCGTCCGCGGCCCGGCCCGTCCGCCCGTCCGCGGCCCGGCCCGTTGCCCGTCCGCGGCCCGGCCCGTTGCCCGTCCCGGCGGCTCAGCGGGCCACGTACTCGCGCAGGTGCCGTGCCGTCAGGGTGTCCCCGTGGGCGACCAGATCGGCCGGCGTGCCGGTGAAGACGATCCGGCCGCCGTCGTGCCCCGCCCCCGGCCCGAGGTCGATCAACCAGTCGGCGTGCGCCATGACCGCCTGGTGGTGCTCGATGACCACGACGGTGTTGCCGGCGTCCACCAGTCGGTCCAGCAGGGCGAGCAACTGGTCCACGTCGGCCAGGTGCAGCCCGGTGGTCGGCTCGTCCAGCACGTAGGTGCTCCCGCTGTCGGCCATCCGGATGGCCAGCTTGAGCCGTTGCCGCTCCCCGCCGGAGAGCGTGTTGAGCGGCTGGCCCAGGGTCAGGTAGCCGAGCCCGACGTCGACCAGCCGGTCGAGGATCGCCCGGGCGGCGCCGCCGGGGAAGAAGTCCCGGGCCTGCGTGGCGGACATCGCGAGCACCTCGCTGATGTTCCTGCCCCGCAGCCGGTAGGTGAGCACCTCGTCGGTGAAACGCCGTCCCTCGCACTGCTCGCAGACCGAGGCGACACCGGCCATCATCGCCAGGTCGGTGTAGACCAGACCGATGCCCTTGCAGGTCGGGCACGCGCCCTCGGAGTTGGCGCTGAACAGCGCGGCCTTGACCCCGTTGGCCTTGGCGAAGGCGGTGCGGATCGGGTCCAGCAGGCCCGTGTAGGTGGCCGGGTTGCTGCGCCGGGAACCCCGGATCGGCGACTGGTCGACGACCACCACGCCGTCGCGGCGGTGCAGCGAGCCGTGGACCAGCGAGCTCTTGCCGGAGCCGGCGACCCCGGTCACCACGGTCAGCACCCCGAGCGGGATGTCGACGTCGACGTCGCGCAGGTTGTGCAGGTCGGCGTTGCGGACCGGCAGCCGGCCGGAGGGCCGGCGTGCGTGCTCGCGCAGGCGTACCCGGTGGTCGAGGTGCCGGCCGGTGAGGGTGTCGGAGCGGCGCAGGCCGGCGACGTCGCCGGTGAAGCAGATCCGGCCGCCGGCCGTGCCGGCCCCGGGACCGAGGTCGACCACGTGGTCGGCGATGGCGATCGTCTCGGGCTTGTGCTCGACGACCAGCACCGTGTTGCCCTTGTCGCGCAGGCGCAGCAGCAGGTCGTTCATCCGGGCGATGTCGTGCGGATGCAGGCCGACGGTCGGTTCGTCGAAGACGTACGTGACGTCGGAGAGGCTGGAGCCGAGGTGCCGGACCATCTTCACCCGCTGCGCCTCGCCGCCCGAGAGCGTGGCGGACTCGCGGTCCAGGCTGAGGTAGCCCAGGCCGATCTCGACGAGCGAGTCGAGCAGGTCGCGCAGGTTGCCGACCAGCGGGGCGACCGACGGGTCGTCGATCGCCCGGACGAACCCGGCCAGGTCGCTGATCTGCATCGCCGAGCACTGCGCGATGTTGCGCCCGGCGATCCGACTGGCGAGCGCAGCCGCGTTGAGCCGGGTGCCGCCGCAGTCGGCGCAGGTGGTGAACGTGACCGCCCGGTCGACGAACGCGCGGATGTGCGCCTGCACCGACTCGCGGTCCTTGGTCAGGTAGAGCCGGCGTACCTTGACCGCCAGGCCCTCGTACGTCCAGTTGTTGCTGCCCACCTTGATCTTCGTGGACGGCTTGTGGAGGAAGTCCTCCCACTGCTGCGGCGTGTAGTCCTGGAGCTTGGTGTCGGGATCGAACAGCCCGGAGTTGACGATGCTCTGCCAGTACCACGAGTCGACGGCGAAGTTGGGCACCTTGATCGCGCCGTCGTTGAGCGAGCGCTCGCGGTCGACCAGCTCGTCGACGTCGAGGTCGGAGACCCGCCCGAGACCCTCGCACGTGGGGCACATGCCCTCGGCCAGGTTGAAGCTGAACGCGCCCGCCCCACCCACGTGCGGGGTGCCGAGCCGGCTGAAGACGATCCGCAGCATCGCGTACGCGTCGGTGGCGGTGCCGACGGTGGAGCGTGAGTTCGCGCCCATCCGCTCCTGGTCGACGACGATGGCGGCGCTCAGGTTGCGCAGCGAGTCGACGTCGGGGCGGCTCAGGTTCGGCATGAACGACTGGAGGAAGGCGCTGTAGGTCTCGTTGATCAGGCGCTGCGACTCGGCGGCGATGGTCCCGAAGACGAGCGAGGACTTGCCGGAGCCGGAGACTCCGGTGAAGACGGTCAGCCGGCGCTTGGGGATGTCGACCGAGACGGAGGCGAGGTTGTTCTCCCGGGCGCCGCGTACCTCGATCATGTCGTGGCTGTCGGCGGCGGACCGTGCTGGCTGCTGCATGCGGAACCTTCGTGGGATCGTGGGCGGAGTTGCGCCCGGACTACATCTACGGGGGCCAGGCCGCCTTCAATCGTCTCATTGAAGCTCCTGTAGAGGGTTTCGCATCGTCCAACAGCGCCGGGCGTCCGAATCAGGGGGCGAAGTCTCAAACCACGTGGAGACCGGTAGGGTGGCCCGCGTGGTGGATCCGGGGCGTCGGTGGCGGGGAGCGCAGGTGGCGGAGACCGCCGGCATCTCCGTGCAGCAGGTCCGCAACTACGTGGATCTCGGCGTGCTGCCGCCGGTCGAGCGCACCGCCGCCGGCTACCGCGTCTTCACGGACGAGCACGTGCGGGCGCTCGCGGTGGTCCGGCGGATGGCCGAGGGGCACGGTTGGGCGCGTACCCGGGAGGTCATGGTCGCGGTGCACCGGGGTGACCTGGCGGCGGCGCTGGCGGCGCTCGACGCCGGCCACGCCGAGCTGGACCGCGAACGGGCCGACATCCGGCGGGTGCTCGGCGCCTTCGCGACCGTGGTGGCCAGCCCGGCCGCCGTCCTGCCGGCGCCCCGGCGCGGCGCCCGCATCGGCGAGGTCGCCGACCTGGTCGGCGTGCGCACCTCGCAGCTACGGCTGTGGGAGCAGCGCGGCCTGCTCCGTCCGCTCCGCGAGCGCGGCACCGGCTACCGGGTGTACGACGCGGCCGAGGTGCGCGCCGCGCAGGTGGTCGCGCTGCTGCGCCGGGGGGCGTACCCGTTCGACATCGTCGCGGCCGTGCTCGGCGAGCTGCGCACCACCGGCAGCGCCCAGCGGGTCCACGCGGAGCTGGCCAGACGGGAGCAGGAGCTGCACCGGCGCAGCCTGCGCCGGCTGCGCGCCTCGGCGGCGCTGCACGACTACCTGCGCCGTCTCGACCCGGCCCTGCCGGGGTGACTCAGCGCAGCACCAGCAGGTCGAGGTGGTCGACGACCGGGCCGGTGGTCCCGCTGGCGGCGGCCCGCAGCCGGGCCAGGCCTGCGGCGTACTCCTCGTCGGTGATCAACTTCAGTGGGGTGTGGGCCCGGCGGTCGAGGCGCTCGGCGAACTCGGCCAGCGACGCCGCCGTGGTCTGCGCGACGGGCTCGACCGTGCTGACGGTGAACCCGGCCGCGGCGAACGTCGCGCGCACCCGCGCCAGGTCGGGGTAGGTGTCGAGGATCCGTACCGCCTCGGGGAACCAGCGGAACAGCGCGATCCGCTGGTGCCGGCCGGGGAACGGCGAGCGGATCAGCACGGGGGCGCCCGGCCGGAGCACCCGGCGCAGCTCGCGCGCCGCCGCGTCGAGGTCGGGGACGTGGTGGATCATCGCGGACAGCCAGGCGGCGTCCGCCGCGCAGTCGCGCAGCGGCAGTGCGGCGGCGTCGCCGGCGAGCAACGGCCGGTGGGCGGCCCGGGAACGCATCGCCCCGGCGGGCTCCACGCCCACCACCCGGACGCCGAACCAGTCGGTGAAGGCGGCGGCCCACGCGCCGGTGCCGGCTCCGACGTCGAGCACGGTGGCGCCGGTACGCGGGCGCAGGTGCTGCTGCACGGCGTGCCGCCACCGCTGCAGGCCGCTGCGCGGCAACTCCCGGGTCGCGGCGAAGGCCGCCGAGTCGGTGTCGTCGTAGGGGATCAGAGCCACGGCCATCACCTCGCCACCGTCGCCGGGAGGTCCGGGCGATCGTTCCCCGGTTCTAGTCGCTGGGCAGGCCGGAGGCAACGGCTTGTGAGCCAACCGACGCGGCGGGGCCGGCCCGACGGCAGGGAGGGCGTCCGAGCCGCCGCCGGTGTCGCGTGGACCGGTCAGAGCGCCACCGCCGCCAGCACCAGCAGGGCGCCCGCCGTCTCGCCTGCAACCCGAAGTACGACAGCGGGTACCCGGCGACCTGCCCCGGCCCGGCGGGTGACCGCCGCCGGCCGCCGGACCGGGCCGGCGACCGGGCGGCGACGGCGGGCCGGGACGGTGGTCACGGCCGCGGCGTCACGGTGAGCAGGACGGCGGCGTCCGTGACGGCGTGCAGCGCGTGACGCAGCGGCGGAATGGCCAGGAGGTCACCGGCGTCGCCCTCCCAGGAGTCGTCCCCGGCCACCAGGCGCACCCGCCCCACGAGCACCTGCAACGTCGCCTCGCCCGGGCTGTCGTGCTCGTCGAGGGACCGACCGCCCCGCAGGGCCAGCAGGGTCTGCCGCAGCCGGCGGTCCCGGCCCGTCTGCAGGGAACGGGCACTGCGTCCGCTGTCGGCCTCGTGCGCGGCGGCGAGCTGCTCCTCGGCGAGGCGGGTCAGCGAGAGGGCTTCCATGGTCGTCCCTTCGTCGGTGTCGTCCGGCTCACTAGGCGGGGCGCCGGCATCGTCGCGCAAACCGGAAGATCGTCTACCACTTTCGGTTCCCAGCTTCCGTCCCGGAGACGTTCGGCGGCAGGGCCGATGGTCCCGAGGTCGCGGTGGCCCGCGCCGCCGCCCGGCAGGGTGGGGCCAGCCCGTCTCCGAGCGCCCCCGGCCTGCCTGGGCAACCCGGCCCGTACCCCGACCGGTCCGACTAGGGTGCGGGGCATGAAGGTTCGGCTGTTGGCGGCCACGGCGACCGCCGTCCTCCTCGGCGCCGGCGCGCCCGTCCCCGCGACCGCCGGCCCGACCGGTCCCACCGCCGCCCGACCACCGGCGCGCTCCCCCCTGCCACCACGGCCGGCCGTGTCCGCCGCCCCCGCGCCGGCAGCGTCAAGTGCCGCCCCGCCGGCCGTGTCCGGTGCCGGCGTGGCCGCGTCCGGCGTCGTTCCCCCCGCACCCTGCCCGAAGGCGCCCGCGCCCCGGGTGTCCCGGCCGCCCCGCCCGTCGCCGCCGCCGGCCGTGCCGCAGGAACGGGCCGTCGGCGGCCCGGCACTGGACACCGCCGGCCTGGTCGTCCCGGCGGGGGCCGGCCGCCCGCCGGCGGTCACCGCGATCTCGTGGCTGGTGGCCGACCTGGACACCGGCGAGGTGCTGGGCGGCTGCGGGCCGCACGAGTACGGCACCCCGGCCAGCGTGCAGAAGCTGCTGCTGGCGGCCACCATGCTGCCCCGCCTCGACCCGCAGCAGGTAATCACCGTCACCGACGGGGACATGGACATCGAACCCGGCTCCTCGGCCGTCGGGCTGGTCGAAGGCGGACGCTACCGGATCGAGACCGTCTGGCTCGGCCTGCTGCTCCAGTCCGGCAACGAGGCGGCCAACGTGCTGGCCCGCCTCGGCGGCGGGGCGGACGGAATGGCCGGCGGAGTACGCGCGATGAACGAGCAGGCGCACCGCCTCGGCGCCCTCCAGACCCACGCGGTGACCCCGTCCGGCCTGGACGGACGAGGCCAGTTCACCAGCGCGTACGACCTGGCGCTGATCGCTCGGGCGTGCTTCGCCGACCCGACGTTCCGCAGGTACGCGCTGACCGAGACGCACCGCGTTCCCGCCCAGCCGGCACGGCGGGCCAAGGGCTTCCAGATCCAGAACGAGAACCAGCTCATCTACCACTACCCGGGCGCGCTCGGCGGCAAGACCGGCTTCACCGACCTGGCCCGGCACACCTACGTCGGGGCGGCCCAGCGCGACGGACGGCGGCTGGTGGTCACGCTGCTCGGCGCCGAGCCGCGGCCCGCGCGGGGCTGGGAGCAGGGTGCCGCCCTGCTCGACTGGGGCTTCTCGCTGCCCCGGGGCTCCGCCGTCGGCCGGCTGGTCGCGCCGGGGGAACTGGCCGCGTCGGCGGCCGCCTCGCCGCCCGCGCCGGCCGCCACCGGCGACCCGCGCCCGGCCGCGGCCAGTGGACCGATGGAGGACGGGCTGGTCGCGCGCTGGCCCGTGGCCGCGTCCGTGGCGGCGGCGGTCGCACTGCTGGGCAGCGCGCTGCTGCGGCGTCGTCGCCCGGGACGACGCCGGTAGGGGGAGAAGGGGCACCTCCTTGCCGCGGCGAGGGCGGACGGATCGACAACCGACGACGGGATCCATAGACTGCGGTCTTTCTGGCGACATCAGTCCAGGGAGGAACCCCGTGCCGAGCGATTCCCGCCCGCATCCCGTCGTGCCGTCCAGCGCGGCACGCCGCCGACCGACCCGTACGCTGGCCCGCCTCGCCGGGGTGGCCCTGGTCGTGGGGGCGTTGGTGACCGGTGGCGGCGCCGCCGCGCTCGCCGCTCCCGGCGGGTCCCCGGCCGACGCCGCCGGCGATCCCGGGGTCACGCCCGGCCCGTGCGCCTACACCGGGACGCCCGAGGACCCGGCCGCCCGACCGGTCCCGCTGCCGCCCGACCCGAGGCGCACTCCCGACCGGGGGACCGTGCGGGTCACGTTGCGGACCAACCAGGGGCCGATCGGGCTGACCCTCGACCGGGAGGCCGCCGCATGCACGGTGCAGAGCTTCCTGCACCTCGTGCGCCACCGCTTCTACGACCGGACCTCCTGCCACCGGCTCACCGCGTACCCGACGCTGCGGGTGCTCCAGTGCGGTGACCCGTCCGGCACCGGCTCCGGCGGTCCCGGCTACCGCTACGCCGACGAACTGCCCACCGACCTGCCGCCGGCGCCGACCGACCCGACCGGCGAGCGGCGGCTCTACGCCCGGGGCACCCTCGCGATGGCCAACGCGGGACCCGACACCAACGGCAGTCAGTTCTTCCTGGTCCAGTCGGACTCGGCGCTGCGCCCCCACTACACCGTCTTCGGCTCGGTCGACGCCGCCGGCCTGGCCACCCTCGACCGGATCGCCGCCGGCGGCATCGCCCCCACCGTGGCGGATCCCGCGCCGGTCGACGGCGCACCCGCCCTGCCGGTCGACATCCGGCGCGCGGTCCGGCACCACCACCACCACCACCGCTGAGCCCGGGAGGACCGGTGGTCCCCGCCGCCCGCGGTGTCGTTCCGGAACCTCGGGCCGGCCCCGGGCGGTGGGGAGCGGTGAGCCGCACCGGAACCTACGGGGCGACCCGGTTGGGTGAGGCCCGGCGGCGGGCGACCGGAACTTCCGGAACGCTACCGGGAGTGCCACCGAGGGACTGCGGGCGGCGCGACGGCCGTCACGGCAGGCGCGGCGGGGCCGTGCTGTCGCGGACGACCAGGTTGGTGGCGAGTTCCACCCGGGGGGAGTCGACACCCTCGCCCTGGGCCAGCCGCAGCACGGTGCGGGCGGCCAGCCGGCCCATCTCCACCAGCGGTTGCCGGACGGTGGTCAGCGGCGGTGAGGCCCAGCGGGCCTCGGGCAGGTCGTCGAAGCCCACGACGCTGACGTCGTCGGGGATCCGCAGCCCGCGCCGCCGGACGGCCTCGTAGACGCCGAAGGCCATCTGGTCGCTGGCGGCGAAGATCGCCGTCGGCGGGTCGTCGAGGTCGAGCAGCGCCGTCCCGGCGGCGAAGCCCGAGGCGTGGTAGAAGTCGCCGGGGCGCACCAGTTGGTCCTCCACCGGCGCCCCGGCCGCCTCCAGCCCGGCCCGGTGCCCGTCGAGGCGGGCGCGGCTGCACAGCAGGTGGGTCGGCCCGGCGACGAAGCCGATCCGCCGGTGCCCGAGCGACAGCAGGTGCTCGGTCGCGGCGAGACCGCCGGCCCAGTTGGTGGCTCCGACGGTGGGCACGTCGGTGGCGGGCACGCCGGCCGGGTCGACGACGACCACGGGCACGTTGAGGCGGCGCAGCTGCGCGTGCAGCGGCGGGCTCAGGTGCGAGGTCACGAAGATGACGCCGTCGGTGGCGCGGTCCCGCAGGTTCTGCAGCCACTGCCGGGCGGCGGTCGACTGGCGGTGTATCGCGGAGACCACCGTGCCGACGCCCGCACCGTGCCCGACGTCCTCGACCCCGCGGATGATCTCCACCGCCCAGGGGCTGTCGAGGTCGTTGAAGACCAGGTCGAGCAGGCCGGCGCGGCTCACCGTGCGGCTGCCGCGGCGTTGGTAGCCGTGGTGGCGCAGCAGTTCCTCCACGCGTTCGCGGGTGCCGGGGGCCACGTCCGAGCGCCCGTTGAGCACCCGCGACACGGTCGGCACCGAGACCCCGGCCTCCCGCGCGATAGCGGTGATGGTGATCCTGCGCCCGTCGTCGCCGTCCACCCGCGTCTCCTTCACCGGTCGGAAGGCCGACCGTACCCGTCACCACCGGAAAACGTCCGGAACGGCGGGGCCGCTCCACCGGCCCATCTTGCCCCACGATCGGGGGTTGACGACACGGCAGGTCGGTTCTAGCGTTCGGACGAGTTGCGGAAGTATTCCGGAAACTCGTCGGACACCTTTCGGTCGCCGCGCCAGCGGCGACGTCCCCCACCACCCCCGCCACCACGAGAGGTCGATCATGACTGTACGCACGCGGCTCGCCCGCGTCGTCGCGCTCGGCGCCGCCCTGGCGCTGGCGTTGCCACTGACCGCCTGCGGCGACGGCGACCCGGCCGCCGGCCAGGACGAGATCCACATCCTGGTCTACGGCGACGCCACCAACAAGGTCGAGAAGCAGCTCGTCGACACGTTCAACAAGACGTCCAAGGTCAAGGCGGTGCTGGACACCATCCCCGGCGCCGACTACCAGACCAAGCTCCAGACGATCATCAACACCAGGCAGGCTCCGGACGTCTTCTTCAACTGGGGCGGCGGCAGCATCACCCCGTTCGTCAAGGCCGACCTGCTGCTGCCGCTGGACGACATGATCGCCAAGGACCCGGGGCTGAAGGAGAACTTCCTGCCCTCGGTCTTCAACACCGCCATGGTCGACGGCAAGGCGTACGGGGTGCCGATGCGCGGCACCCAGCCGGTGCTGCTGTTCCACAACAAGAAGGTCCTCGCCGACGCCGGCATCACCGCGCCGAAGACGTGGGACGACCTGCTGGCCGCCGTGAAGACCCTCAAGGGCAGGGGGATCACGCCGATCGCCCTCGGCGGCGGTGACCAGTGGCCGACCCAGATGTGGTACCAGTACCTCTACGACCGGGTCGCCGGCCCCGAGCTGTTCGCCAAGGCCCTCGGCGGCGACAAGAGCGCCTGGGAGAGCCCGGAGAGCCGCCGCGCCCTGGAACTGCTGCGTCAGCTGACGGACGCCGGCGCGTTCGGCACCAACTTCGACTCGGTCAAGTTCACCGACGGCGGGTCGCCCACCCTGCTGTCCAGCGGCAAGGCCGGCTTCGAACTCATGGGCTCCTGGAACTACTCGACCCACCACGACGCCAACCCGAGCTTCGCCGCCGACGGCCTCGGCTGGAGCGCGTTCCCGAGCGTCCCGGGCGGCAAGGGCGATCCGCGCAACGTGGTCGGCAACACCAACAACTTCTACTCGGTGCTGAAGAAGACCCGCCACCCGGAGGCGGTGGCCGAGTTCCTCAAGCTCCAGTACTCCGACGAGTTCGTCCAGGCGCAGCTGTCCATCGGCAACCTGCCGACCACCACGAACACCGAGAAGTTCCTCGACGGCGCCACCAACCCCGACTACCTGAAGTACCAGTTCACCCTGGTCAAGGAGGCCCCGAGCTTCCAGCTCTCCTGGGACCAGGCGTACCCGCCGGCCGCGACCACGACCATCCACCAGGCCGTGCAGCAGTACTGCAACGGCCGGCTGGACGCCGCCGGGTTCATCAAGGCCATGCAGTCCCTGCAGGCGGGCTGAGCGCGGCCATGTCCACCAGCACCCTCGCCGCCCCCACCGTGACGGAGCAGCGACGGGCCCGACGAAGCCCGGGCGGCGGCCCCACCCTCGGCCGCCCGGGCTTCGCCTGGGCCCTGCCCGCGACCCTGTTCTTCGGGCTATTCGCGCTCGCCCCGCTGGTCCTCGTGGTCGTGCTCAGCTTCACCAGCTGGGCCGGCCTCGGCTCGCCGGAGTTCGTCGGGCTGGACAACTGGCAGCGGCTGGCCCGCGACCCCGTCATGATCAATAGCCTCTGGTTGAGCGTCCTGCTCACCGCCCTCGGCGTGCTGGTGCAGACCCCGCTGAGCCTGCTGATCGGCGTGTGGGCGGCCGGGACGCAGCGCAACCGGGCCGTGCTGTCCGCCATCTTCTTCCTCCCGCTGCTGCTGTCGGCGACCGCCGTGTCGGTGCTGTGGCGGGCACTGCTCGACCCGAACTTCGGCGTGCCCGGCCAGGCTCCGTGGCTGTTCGGCGACGGCAACCTCTTCGGCAGCCGCACGGGCGCGATCGCCGTGCTGGTCTTCGTCGGCAGTTGGCAGTTCATCCCGTTCCACGCGCTGATCTACCAGGGCGCGGCCCGCGCCGTGCCGGCGGTGCTCTACCAGGCGGCCGAGGTCGACGGCGCCGGCCGGTGGGGGCAGTTCCGCCACGTGACCCTGCCGCAGCTGCGCAACGCCATGATCACGTCGGTGGTCCTCATGGTCGTCGGCGGGCTGACCACGTTCGACACCGTGCTGATCCTCACCCAGGGCGGGCCGGGCACCGACACCACCATCACCGCCTACTACATGTACGAGCAGGCGTTCCGCAGCTTCGACTTCGGCGCCGGCGCGGCCATCGCCCTGCTCCTCGTCGTCGTCGCCACCGTCATCTCGCTGATCGTGGTCCGGGTCTCCGGCTACGACCGGATGCGCTCCACGATGGAGGGCCTGTGAAGCGGCACCATCCGAACTGGCTGGCCGGGATCGGCGCCGTGGCCTGGCTGCTCCTGGTCGGCCTGCCGATCTACGTCATGCTGGCGATCAGCGTGCAGACCCGCGAGGGGTACGGCCGCAACGGCCCGATCGCCCTGCCCGACACCCTGACCCTGGACAACTACACCGGCGCCTTCGACGAGGGCTTCGGTCGCTACCTGCTCAACACGCTGGTGGTGACGGCCAGCGTGGTGGCCCTCGTGCTGCTGCTCGTGCCGCCGCTGGCGTACGCGATCGTGCGCAGCCGCAGCCGGCTGACCTCCGGCGTGTTCCGGCTGTTCCTGCTGGGCCTGGCGATCCCGGCGCAGGCGGTCATCGTGCCGATCTTCTACCTGATCAGCAAGGCCGGGCTCTACGACAACCTCGTCGGCGTCGTCCTGCCCACCGCCGCCTTCTCCCTGCCGGTGTGCGCGCTGATCCTCAGCGGCGTCATGCGGGACATCACCGGCGACCTGTACGAGGCGATGGCCATCGACGGCGCCAGCCCGGCGCGGGTGTTCCTGCAACTGGTGCTGCCGCTGTCACGCGGCGGGATCGCCACGATCGCGGTCTTCTCCGCCCTCCAGGCGTGGAACGGCTTCCTGTTCCCGCTGATCCTCACCCAGTCCGACTCCACCAAGGTGATCACCCTCGGCCTCTACAACTTCCAGACGCAGTACGGGATCAACATTCCCGGCCTGCTCGCCGCGGTCGTGCTGTCGATGGTGCCCGTCCTGCTCGTCTATCTGTTCGCCCGGCGGGCCCTGGTGCAGGGGCTGATGGGCGTCGGAGGAAAGTGACCGACAACGTGACCCTCGACATCGCCCCCGGCACCGCGACCTGGACCGACCCGACCCTCGACCTCGCGACCCGGGTCGACGCCCTGGTCGCCGCGATGACCCTGCCGGAGAAGGTGGCCCAGCTCTACGGCGTCTGGGTCGGCGCCGCCGCCGACGGGGGAGAGGTCGCGCCCTACCAGCACGAGATGGAGGAACCGGTCGACCTGGCCGCCCTGCTGGACGCCGGCCTCGGCCAGCTGACCCGCCCGTTCGGCACCGCCCCGGTCGACCCCGCGCTCGGTGCGCTGTCGCTGCTGCGGACCCAGCAGCGCATCGCCGCCGCGAACCGGTTCGGCATCCCGGCGATGGCGCACGAGGAGTGCCTGGCCGGCTTCGCCGCCTGGGGCGCCACCGCGTACCCCGTGCCGCTGTCCTGGGGCGCCACCTTCGACCCGGAGCTGATCGGGCGGATGGCCGCCGCAATCGGCGCCGACCTGCGTCGTGTCGGCGTGCACCAGGGGCTCGCGCCGGTGCTCGACGTGGTGCGCGACGCGCGTTGGGGGCGGGTGGAGGAGACGATCGGCGAGGACCCGTACCTGGTGGGCACGATCGCCACCGCGTACGTGCGGGGACTGGAGTCCGCCGGCGTGGTGGCCACCCTGAAGCACTTCGCCGGCTACTCCGCCTCCCGCGGCGGACGCAACCTGGCGCCGGTGCCGATGGGTCCCCGCGAGCGCGCGGACGTGATCCTCCCGCCGTTCGAGATGGCGGTACGCGAGGGCGGCGCGCGGTCGGTGATGCACGCCTACACCGACACCGACGGCATGCCGTCGGCGGCCGACGAGGAGCTGCTGACCGGCCTGCTCCGCGACGCCTGGGGCTTTCCCGGCACCGTGGTGGCCGACTACTTCGGCATCGCCTTCCTGCGCACCCTGCACGGGGTGGCCGGCAGCTGGGCCGAGGCGGCGGGCGCCGCGCTGGCCGCCGGCGTGGACGTCGAGCTGCCGACCGTGAAGACGTTCGGCGAGCCGCTGCGCGAGGCGCTGGCGGCCGGCGTGGTGCCGGAGGCGCTGATCGACCGGGCGGTCCGCCGGGTGCTGACGCAGAAGGCGCAGCTCGGCCTCCTCGACGCCGACTGGAGCCCGGTGCCGCCCGCGCTGGCCGGCGCCGACCTGTCCGACCCGGACGCGCTGCGCGGCACCGTCGACCTGGACCCGCCGGCCAACCGGGCGCTGGCCCGCGAGGTCGCCGAGCGTTCCGTGGTGCTGCTGGCCAACGACGGCATCCTGCCGCTCGACCGGCCGGCCCGCATCGCGCTGGTCGGCCCGCAGGCGGAGAGCCCCACGGCGGTGCTCGGCTGCTACTCGTTCCCGGCCCACGTCGGCTCGCGCCACCCCGAGGTGCCCGTCGGTATCGAGCTGCCCACCCTGGCGGCGGCGCTGCGCGCCGAGTTCGGAGACAGCGTCGTGGTGAGCGTGGCCGGCGTCCGCGTCGACGGCGACGACACCGGCGGGGTGCCGGCGGCCGTCGAGGCGGCGCGGGGCGCGGACGTCGTGGTCGCCGCGCTCGGCGACCGGGCGGGACTGTTCGGGCGGGGCACCAGCGGCGAGGGCTGCGACGCCGAGTCGCTGGCCCTGCCCGGCGCGCAGCAGCACCTGCTCGACGCGCTGCTGGACACCGGCACGCCCGTGGTGGTGACGCTGCTCGCCGGGCGCCCCTACGCGTTGGGGCGCGCGGTGACCGAGGCCGCGGCGATCGTGCAGTCCTTCTTCCCCGGGGAGGAGGGCACCCCGGCCATCGCCGGCGTGCTCGGCGGCCGGATCGACCCGCAGGGGCGGCTGCCGGTCAGCGTGCCCCGTGGGCCGGGCGCGCAGCCGAGCACCTACCTGGCGGCCCGGCTGGGCCAGGCCAGCGACGTCTCCAACGTCGACCCGACGCCGGCGTACGGCTTCGGGCACGGCCTGGGCTACACCACGTTCGACTGGTCGGGCCTGGTGCTCGACGAGCCGGTCGCGGCGACCGACGGGGAGCTGCGGCTGCACTTCACGCTGCGCAACACCGGCTCCCGGTGGGGCAGCGAGGTGGTGCAGGTGTACGCCCACGACCCGGTGGCCTCGGTGGTCCAGCCCGTGCAGCGGCTCGTCGGCTACCTGCGGGTGCCGCTGGCCGCGGGCGCGGCCTGCCGGATCGACCTGGCGGTGCCGGCCGACCTGTTCTCGTTCACCGGGCGCGACGGGCGGCGCGTGGTCGAGCCGGGCGAGCTGGAACTGCGGCTGGCGGCGTCCAGCACCGACCACCGGCTCGTGGCGGCGGTCGCGCTGCGTGGCGCGACCCGGCACGTCGACCACACCCGGCGGCTGCATCCCCGGTTCGCCGTCACGCCGTCGGCCGGTTGAGCGGTGGCCCTCACCGACCTGCCCGAGGAGCAGTTGCGGGCCTACCGCGGCCAGGTGTCGGAGCCGGCGGACTTCGACCGGTTCTGGGCGGACACGATCGCGGCGGCGCGCGAGTGCGGCTGGCCGGCGCGCGCCGAGCCGGTGCCCACCGGGCTGGCCACGGTCGACGTGCTCGACGTGACCTTCGCCGGGTTCGCCGGGCAGCCGGTGCGGGCCTGGCTGCGCCTGCCCCGCGACGCCGAGCCACCCCTGCCCACCGTCGTGCAGTACGCCGGCTACGGCGGCGGCCGGGGCCACCCGCTGGAGAACCTGCTCTGGGCCTCGGCCGGCTTCGCGCACCTGCAGATGGACACCCGGGGGCAGGGGGCGGGCTGGGCCCGGGGCGACACCCCGGATCCGGCCGCCGCCGGCCCCGAGGCGCCCGGGGTCCTCACCCGGGGCGTGACGGACCCCCGCACGTACTACTACCGGCGGTTCCTGACCGACGCGGTGCGGGCGGTGGACGCGGCCCGCACCCTGCCGGCGGTCGATCCGGCGCGGGTCGCGGTCCTCGGGCACAGCCAGGGCGGCGCGGCGGCGCTCGCCGCCGCCGCGCTGGGGCCCGGCCTGCGGGCCGTCGTGGCCGGCGTGCCCTTCCTGTGCGACGTCCCGCGGGCGATCACGGTCACCGACGCGTACCCCTACCGGGAGGTCCGTGACTTCCTGGCGGTCCACCGGCACGCCGAGGAACGGGTGCTGGCCACCCTGGCCTACGTCGACGGGGTCAACTTCGCCCGCCGGTGCCACCTGCCGGCCCGCTTCTCCGTCGCGTTGATGGACGAGATCGTGCCCCCGTCGACCGTCTTCGCCGCCGTCAACGCCTGGCGGGGGCCGACGGAGGTGTCGGTCTGGCGGTACAACGGCCACGAGGCCGGCGGGATCGACGACGACGAGGCGGCCCTGCGCTTCCTGCGCGTACACCTGTCGCCGGACGGGGCGCCCGACGGTCCGTAGCCTGATAGACAGGGGGCGTGGCCAGGCCAGGTCGGATCCGCCGGCGAACCGCGACCGCCCGTGGGCGGGCCGTCGCGGCGGCCGTCGTGATCGTGGCGCTCGCGCCCGGCTGCACCCGGCCCGCGCCGTCGCCGCCGGCCGCACCGTCGCCGTCCGCCGCACCGACGCCGCCACCGTCCGCCCCGGCGGCCACGCCGCGCGGGCCGGGCCTCGTCGTGCTCACCGACGTCGACCCGCGCGTGCGCACCGACATCCGTTACGCGGGCGCGCACAACTTCGTCGGCCGCCCGGTCGCCGGCTACGCCGAACCGCTCTGCCTGCTCACCCGCCCGGCCGCCGAGGCGCTGCGCCGGGTGCAGGACGCCGCCCTGGCCCGGGGCCGCAGCCTGAAGGTGTACGACTGCTACCGCCCCCGACGGGCCGCCGACGACTTCGTCGAGTGGGCCCGGCAGCCGGGCGAGCAGCGGATGAAGGCCGAGTTCTATCCCCGGGTGGCCAAGTCCGAACTGTTCGACGAGGGCTACCTGGGCGCCCCCACCGCCCACAGCCGGGGCAGCACGGTCGACCTGACCCTGGTCGACGTGCCCACCCCCACCCAGCCCCCGTACGTCCCGGGCCAGCCCCTGGTCGCCTGCACCGCCCCGCAGGGGCAGCGCTTCGCCGACAACAGCGTCGACATGGGCACCGGCTTCGACTGCTTCGACCCGCTGGCGCACACCGACTCGCCGCGGGTCACCGGCGTGGCCCGGGACAACCGGCGGCTGCTGCGGCAGCTCATGACCGACGCCGGCTTCGTCAACTACGACCGCGAGTGGTGGCACTACCGCTACCGCGACGAACCCTGGCCGGACACCTACTTCGACGTGCCGGTGGCCCGCTCCTCGGCCGAGCCCGCCGGCGGCTGACACTCCCGCGCCGGCCAGGTTCCGTCCCGCCTACTTGAAGGCGGCGTGGCCGGTCAGCACCTGCCCGATGATGAGCTGGTGCACCTCGGACGTGCCCTCGTAGGTGAGCACGGACTCGAGGTTGGCCGAGTGCCGGATGACCGGGTAGTCGAGGGTGATCCCGGCCGCGCCCAGGACGGCGCGGCACTCGCGGGCGATGGCGATGGACTCGCGCACGCTGTTGAGCTTGCCCAGGCTGATCTGCCGGTGGTCGAGCGTGCCGGCGTCCTTCAGCGCGCCGATCTGCAACGCCAGCAGCATCCCCTTGCCCAGCTCCAGCCCCATGTCGGCGAGCTTGAGCTGGGTGGCCTGGTACGCGGCGAGCGGCTTGTCGAAGATCTGCCGGCTGCGGGCGTACGCGATCGTCGTCTCCAGGCAGTCGTGGGCCGCGCCCAACGCCCCGAAGACGATGCCGAACCGGGCCTCGTTGAGACACGTCAACGGCCCGGACAGGCCGGCGGCCTCCGGCAGCATCGCGTCGGCGGGCAGCCGTACGTCGTCGAGGACGAGTTCCGAGGTCACGGAGGCGCGCAGGGAGAGCTTGCGGGTGATCTCGGGGGCCGTGAAGCCGGGGGTGCCGGCGGGGACGAGGAAGCCGCGCACCCCCTCGTCGGTACGGGCCCACACCACGGCGACGTCCGCCACGGAGCCGTTGGTGATCCACATCTTGGTGCCGTTGAGCACCCAGTCGTCGCCGTCGCGGCGGGCCCTGGTCCGCATGCCGGCCGGGTCGGAGCCGAAGTCCGGTTCGGTCAGGCCGAAGCAGCCGATCGCCTCGCCGGCGGCCATCCGGGGCAGCCACTGCTGCTTCTGCTCCTCGGAGCCGAACCGCCAGATGGCGTACATGGCGAGCGATCCCTGCACCGACACCAGGGAACGCAGCCCCGAGTCGCCCGCCTCCAGCTCGAAGCAGGCCAGCCCGTACGCGACGGCGGAGGTGCCGGCGCAGCCGTAGCCGCGCAGGTGCATGCCGAGCACGCCGAGCTCACCGAGTTCGCGGGCCAGGTCCCGCACGGGCAGGCGGCCCTGCTCGTACCAGGTGGCGATCTCCGGGCGGATCCGTCGGTCGACGAAGCCACGGACGGCGGCCTGGAGCTGCCGGGTGTCGTCGTCGATCAGGGCGTCGACGCCGAAGTACGCGAGCGCGGGTGCGGGGGTGGACAGGGTCACGGTTCGTTTCCTTCCGGGGCTTGCAGGTGCGCGATCACGCTACGCGCGACGGCGACGGCCATCGCGTCCAGCGCGTCGTGGGTCATCGCCGCCATGTGCGGGGTGGCGAAGACCCGCCGATGGTGCAGCAGCGGGTCGTCGGGGCGGGGCGGTTCGGGCGCGAAGACGTCCACCGCGTAGCCGCGCAGCCGTCCGGCGTCGAGCGCGGCGAGGACGGCCGCGCTGTCCACGACCCCGGCCCGCGCGGTGTTGACCAGCAGGGCGTCCGGCCGCATCCGGGCGAGCGCGGCGGCGCCGACGAGGCCGGTCGTCTGCGGGGTCTGGGGCACGTGCAGGCTCACCACGTCGGCCTCGCGCAGCAGGTCGTCCAGCTCGACGAGGCGTACGCCCGGGGGTGCGACGGCCGTGGCGATGTCGTACCCGATCACGTTCATGCCCAGGCCCCGGGCGCGGGCCGCGACGCCCCGGCCGATCGCGCCGAGCCCGACCAGGCCCAGGGTACGGCCGGCGAGCATGGTTCCGGTCAGCCCGGCCGCGACGACCGCGGACGGCAGCGACCGGCCGGCCGGGAACTCGCCCCGGGTCAACGACGCGGCGGCCGACGGCGTCTGCCGGGCGAGGGTGAGGGCGGCCAGGATGACGAACTCGGCCACCGACTCGGCGTTGGCGCCGGGCGTGCCGACCACCCGGACGCCCAGGCGGTCGGCCGCGGCGAGGTCGATGCCGTCCAGCCCGGCGCCGTGGCGGCCGACGACCCTGAGCCGCCGGCCGGCTTCGAGCATGCCGGCCGTCACCGGTGAGGAGCGCACCACGAGGGCGTCGGCGGTGGCCAGCGGCCCGGCGGCGAGTGTCGCCGGGTCGGTGGCGTGGGCGACGTGCACCTCGCCGGCCGCCCGTAGCAGCTCCATGCCGGCTGCGGCGATGGGCTCGGTGAGCAGGATCCTCGGTGTCATGGCGTCCTCACCAGCCGGTGTAGCAGGTCACGGGCACGGAGTAGAAGTCCCGGGCGTAGCCGCCCTGCTCCCGGGGGCCGTGGTTGGAGGCGCCGGTGCCGCCGAAGGGCAGGTGCAGTTCGGTGCCGGCGGTGGGCAGGTTGACCGAGACGATGCCGGCGCGGGCGTCGCGCTTGAACCGTTCGGCCGCAGCCAGCGACGTGGTCACGATGCCGGCGGAGAGCCCGTAGTCGGTGTCGCCGGCGACGCTGATGGCCTCGTCGAGGTCGTCGACCCTGATCACGCAGGAGACCGGGCCGAAGATCTCCTCCCGGGCCAGCCGCATGTCGTTGCGCGCGTCGGCGAACAGGGTGGGCCGCATGAACTGGCCCTCGTCCGGGTGGTGCGTCCCGCCGGCCACCACCCTCGCGCCCTCGTCGCGCCCGATCCGGACGTAGTCGAGGTTCTGGGCGAGCTGTTCGGGGCTCACCACCGGGCCCAGCTCACTCAACGGGTCGAGTGGATCGCCGACCCGGAGCGCACCGGCCGCCGCGGCGAGTGCGTCGACGAACCGGTCGTGGATGCCCGCCTGCACGATCAGCCGGCTCGACGCCGTGCAGCGTTGGCCGCTGCTGAAGAAGCTGCCGTCCAGGGCGCAGCGCACCGCCACCTGCAGATCGGCGTCGTCGAGCACCACGAGCGGGTTCTTGCCGCCCATCTCGAGCTGGAACCGCTTGTTGCCGTGGGCGAGGCACCGCTGTGCCACGTGGCTGCCGGTGCCGGTGCCGCCGGTGAAGGAGACGCCGTCGATCCCGGTCGAGGTCAGCAGCTCCTCGCCGACGACCCGGCCGGCGCCCATGACGAGGTTGAACACGCCGGGCGGCAGCCCGGAGCCGGCGATGATCCGGGCGAGTTCCCCGGCCGAGGCGGTGACCAGTTCGGCCGGTTTGAGGACGACCGCGTTGCCGTAGGCGAGGGCGGGCGCGACCTTCCAGGCCGGGATGGCGAGGGGGTAGTTCCACGGCGTGATGATCCCGACCACGCCCAGCGGTCGGCGCCGGACCTCGGCGTGCACGCCGGGACGGGTGGAGGCGTAGACCTCGCCCTGCGGCTGCAACAGCTGGTGGGCGTAGTAGCGGAAGGTCTGACCGGCCCGGGTGACCTCCCCGCGCGCCTCGCTGAGCAGCTTGCCCTCCTCCCGCGCGAGCAGGACCGCCAGTTCCTCGGTTCGCCGCAGGATGGTGGTGCCGATGTCGTCCAGGACGTCCATCCGGGACCCGACGGACTGGCCGGCCCAGCCGGGCTGCGCACGGCGGGCGGCCTCGATCGCCGCGCGGGTGGTGTCCCGGTCGGCCACGGCGTACTCGCTGACGACCTCGCCGGGCCGTGCGGGGTTGCCGTTCGGTCGGCGTTCCCCGTCGACCCACTCACCGTCGACGAGGTTGAGGTGCAGCGGCACGGCCGTGGTCACCGGTCACCGGCCACGGCGGCGAGGGGCTGGTCCATGGGGCCGGGCTCCTCCGGGAAGTGGCAGGCGACCTGGTGGCCGCCGCCGGCGGCGGAGGTCAGCACCGGCTCCTGCACCGCGCAGATCTCCTGCGCCTTCCAGCACCGGGTGCGGAAGCGGCACCCACTGGGCGGGCTGAGCGGGCTCGGCACGTCTCCGGTGAGGATGACGCGCTGGCGCTCGGTCTCGACCAGGGGATCGGGGATCGGCACCGCCGACAGCAGCGCCTTGGTGTAGGGATGCTGCGGCCGGCGGTACATGTCCTCGCACTCGCCCACCTCGACGACGGTGCCGAGGTACATCACGGCGATGCGGTCGCAGAGGTGCCGTACGACGGCCAGGTCGTGGGCGATGAACATCATCGTCAGCCCCAGTTCCTCCTGCAGCTGTTCGAGCAGGTTGACGATCTGGGCCTGGACCGAGACGTCCAGCGCGGAGACCGGCTCGTCGGCGACGATGAAGTCCGGGTTGCTGACCAGCGCCCGCGCGATGCCCACCCGTTGCCGCTGGCCACCGGAGAACTCGTGCGGATAGCGCTCGTGCCATTGCGCGCTCAACCCGACCAGCTGCATGGTCTCCATCGCCTTGGCCCGCCGACCGGCGGCGGAGAGGTCCGCGTGCACGAGCAACGGCTCCTCGATGAGTTCGCCGATGCTCATGCGCGGGTTCAGCGACGCGTACGGGTCCTGGAAGATCATCTGCATCCGCCGGCGCATGGCCCGCATCGGACCGCGGCCCAGCGTGGTCAGCTCGGTGCCGTCGAAGGTCACCGTTCCGCTGGTCGGCTTGAGGAGCTGGAGGATGGCACGCCCCGTGGTGGACTTGCCGCAGCCGGACTCGCCCACCACGCCGATGATCTCGCCCCGCCGGACGTCGAGGTCCACCCCGGACACGGCACGCAGGCGGGCCGGGCGCAGCTTGCCGCGTACGGGAACCTTGAAGTCGACCGCCAGATCGCGCACCCGCAGCAGGGCCTGCTCGGAAGCGGTGACGGGAGATTCGGTCATCAGCTCTCCTCCGTCGAGAGATAGGGGTGCCGGTCCTCGGTGGAGAGCCAGCCGCCCTCGCTTTCGGGTCGCATGCCCCAGCAGCGGGTCAGCTGGCCCCGGTCCGGCGTCTCCCACGTCGTGACGAGGTCGGGCGCGCTGCCCTGACAGGTGTCCCGGACGTGCGCGCAGCGGGGGGCGAACCGGCAGCCGGGGGGCATCTCCGACAGCTCCGGCGGGCGCCCGGCGATCGGACGCAGCTTGCCGCCGCGGACGAGGTCAAGCCGGGGCACCGACCCCAGCAGCCCCCAGGTGTAGGGCATCTGCGGGCGGTGGAACAGGTCGACCGTCTCGGCCCGCTCCACGATCTGCCCGGCGTACATCACGTTGACCCGTTCCGCCATGCCGGCCACCACCCCGAGGTCGTGGGTGATGAGCAGCAGGGCGGTGCGGGTCTCCCGGGCCAACTCCCGCAGCAGCTCCAGGATCTGCGCCTGGATGGTCACGTCGAGCGCGGTGGTGATCTCGTCGGCGAGGATCAGCCGGGGCTGGCAGGAGAGGGCCATCGCGATCATCACGCGTTGCCGCATGCCGCCGGAGAGTTGGTGCGGATAGGAACTCAGCCGGGTCTCCGCGGCCGGGATGCGTACCATCTCCAGCAGTTCGACGGCCCGCGTACGCGCCGCCCTGCGACTCAGTCCAAGGTGCAGCTCCAGGGTCTCGGTGAGCTGCCTGCCCACGGTCAGGACCGGGTTCAGCGAGGTCATCGGATCCTGGAAGATCATCGAGATGCCCTTGCCGCGTACGGCACGTAGCTCGCGGGGGCGCAGGCGCACCAGGTCGCGGCCCTCGAAGAGGACCTGTCCGCCGGTCACCTGCCCGGCCGGCGGCACGATCAGGCCCATGATGGACTGCGCGGTGGCCGACTTCCCGCAGCCGGACTCGCCCACCAGTGCCACCGTTTCGCCGGCGTCGACGGTGAAGGAGACCCCGTCGACCGCCGTCACCGAACCCCGTGCCGCACGGAATTCGGTACGTAGGTCCCGCACCTCCAACAAGGCCATCGAACCCACCCCGCAGTCTGTTCGCTTGAACGTCGCCATTCGTCAACCAGGAGTGTTGCACAGACGATGTTCGTCGTCTAGGCTCCCGACAGCGACGAATACCGCCACCCAGTGAAGTTGGAGCAACGTTGGCATCCAAGGGCTCGATCGAGAAAGATCGCAGCATCATCCGGGAACTCGTCCAGGACCCGCGGCAGACGAACGTGGCGCTGGCCGCCAAGGTCGGCCTGTCGGAAGGGTCGGTTCGGCGACGGATGGAACGGCTGGTCGCGGACGGGCAGTTGCAGTTCGCCGCGATCCCCAGCGCTGCGTTCATGGGTCGTCCGGTGCACACACTCTTCGAGATCCAGAGCGCGCCGGGCAGCACCGAACAGCTCATCGACAAACTCGCGGGCATGCCGGAGATCGCGTACGTCTATCACGTGACCGGCCAGTTCGACGTCATCGCTGTCGGCTACTTCGCCTCCAGCAACGCCATGCGCCGGTTCTGGACGGAGCGGCTGGGCCACCTCGACGGGGTGATGGAGAGCCGCTCGGTGATGGTGCTGCGGGTCGCCAAGCGTGCGCACGAGTGGGCCCGCGACATCGCGGTCACCGGCGACGACGAATCCGCCTGGGACGCGGGCTCGGATCCCGGCGCGCCCGGTTCCGAAGTCTGACCAGACCGAAAGAGGCAAGACATGCTGCGCATCACGCTGATCCGCCTTGTGTCGGTTATTCCGGTCCTGCTCGGGATCTCGGTGATCTCGTTCCTGGTGATCCGCATGATCCCCGGCGACGTGATCAGCTCGATCATGGGCCAGGACTTCGGCGACCCCGCGATCGAGGCGGAGATGCGCCGCTACTTCGGGCTGGACATGCCCGTGTACGAGCAGTTCCTGAGGTGGTTGGGCGCCCTCCTCCAGGGCGACCTCGGCACCTCGATGCGCACCGGCCAGCCGGTGCTCGAAGAGATCATGCAGCGCTTCCCGTCCACGTTGCTGCTGGCCGTCTCGGCGTTGCTGGTCTCGATCCTCATCTCGATCCCGCTCGGTGTGCTCAGCGCCACCAAGCGTAACGGCCTGCTCGACGCCAGCACCCGGGTCGCGTCGCTGATCGGGTTGTCGCTGCCGAACTTCTGGCTCGGCATCCTCCTGGTCTACATCTTCTCGGTCTCGCTGGGCTGGCTGCCGTCACAGGGCGCCGGGGAGGGTGAGGGCTTCCTGGGCAGCCTGAAGTACCTCATCCTCCCGTCGGTCACCCTCGGCGCCAGCCTCGCCGCGATCAGCATGCGGATGACCCGTTCGAGCATGCTGGAGGTGCTCAACCAGGACTACGTCCGCACCGCCCGCGCGAAGGGGCTGGGCGAACGCGGGGTCATGGTCCGCCACGCCCTGCGCAACTCGCTGATCCCGGTGGTGACGGTGCTGGGCATCCAGGCCGGGGCGCTGCTGGGCGGCACGGTCATCGTGGAGCAGGTCTTCGCCTGGCCGGGGCTCGGCACGATGGTCATCCGCGGGATCAGCCAGCGTGACTACCCCGTCGTCCAGGGGACGCTGCTCTTCCTGGCCTTCTTCTACGTCGTGGTCAACCTCCTCGTCGACCTGCTCTACACCTACCTGGATCCGAGGTTGCGCAGTGGTCACTGAAGCCGTTCCCGGCCGCCGCCCAGGTGGTGGCAAGCAACAGGATGACGCCTCCCCGAAGTCGGTCGGCCGCCGCGGCGTCCACCTGCTCAGGTTGCTGACGCGGGACAAGGTCGGCCTGGTCGGGCTGGTCATCGTGGTGCTGATGATCGCGGCCGCCGCGTTGGCTCCGCTGATCGCCCCCTACGACCCGACCGCGATGTCCGACCAGCGGCTCGCCCCGCCCGGCGGCGACTTCCCGCTCGGCGCCGACGAGGCCGGGCGCGACCTGCTCAGCCGGGCGCTCTACGGCGCGCGCACCTCGCTGACGGTGAGCCTGATCGTGGTGACCTGCGCCGGGTTCTTCGGCGTCCTGCTGGGGCTGCTCGCCGGCTTCTACCGCGGCGTGCTCGACGCGATCATCACCCCGGCGACCGACATCATGTTCTCCTTCCCCACCCTGCTGCTGGCCCTCGCGGTCGTGGCCGCCCGTGGACCGGGCACGGAGAACCTCGTCCTGGCCCTGGTCATCGTCTTCATCCCCAGCTTCGCCCGGATCGTGCGCGGCACCGCGATGTCGGTGCGCCGGGAGCCGTACGTGGAGTCGGGCCAGGCGGTCGGGCTGAGCAACACCCGGCTCATCCTCAAGTACATCCTGCCCAACTCGGTTGCCCCGATCGCGGTGCAGTTCACCACGAGCATCGCCTACGCGATCCTGATCGAGGCGTCCCTGGGCTACCTCGGGCTCGGTGTGCAGCCGCCCCAGCCGTCCTGGGGCTCGATGCTGTCCAACGGCAAGTCCTTCATGGAGTTGTCGATCTGGCCGTCGGTCGTACCCGGCGTGTGCATCATGATCGCCGTCCTCGGCTTCAACCTCCTGGGCGACACCCTTCGCGACGTTCTGGACCCGCGGCTGCGGGGCCGCTCCAGTCGCTGACCCGCAAGGAGCACAACCGCGTGGAATCCATCGACGAGCACCTGGTCCGCCGCCTCACCGAGTTCTCCGCGGGCCAGCCGCTGCCCGAGCAGAGCTCCCCGGACGTCGACGTCGACCCCGGCCTGCTGCTGGACCACCTCGACGCCCAGATCCAGAGCCGCCACCTCGACCTCGCGCTGCGCTGGTTGCAGACCCAGGGGGAGGGGTTCTACACGATCGGGTCCAGTGGGCACGAGAGCAACGCCGCCGTCGCGCTGGCGCTGCGGCCGACCGACCCTGCCCTGCTGCACTACCGTTCCGGCGGCTTCTACGCCGCGCGGGCCGGCCAGGTCGCCGGCTCCACGCCGATCGCGGACGTGCTGCACTCGGCGGCGGCGTCCCGGCAGGACCCGATCTCCGGTGGTCGGCACAAGGTCTTCGGCCACCGGGACCTGAACATCATCCCGCAGACGTCGACGATCGCCTCCCACCTGCCCCGAGCCATGGGCATGGCGTTCGCGCTCGACCGGGGCGTCGCCGACACCGGATATCCGGCCGACGCCGTGGTCGTGTGCAGCTTCGGCGACGCCTCGGCCAACCACTCCACGGCGGCCGGGGCCCTGAACGCGGTGGGCTACAGCGCCCACCAGGGGATCCCGGTGCCGCTGCTGTTCGTCTGCGAGGACAACGGCATCGGCATCAGCACCCGCTCCCCGCGGGGCTGGGTGCGGCGGATGCTGTCGGCCCTGCCCGGCATCCACTACGCGTACGCCGACGGCACCGATCCCGCCGGCCTGCTGGCCACCGCGGCCGAGGTGGCGCACCGGGTGCGGACGCGGCGCCAGCCCGCCGTGCTGCACCTGGGCACCGTACGGTTCATGGGCCACGCCGGCTCGGACGCCGAGCTGGCCTACCGCACCCGTGCGGAGATCCTCGCCGACCACGCCCGCGACCCGATCCTGGCGACCGCGGCCCTGCTCGCGCGGCGCGGGATACTCAGCCCGGCCGAGACCCTCACCCGGTACGAGCATTCCCGCAAGCAGGTGATGGACCAGGCCCGGCTGATGCTGGGCCGCGTCGGAAGGCTGGCCGACCCGGCGGCGGTGACCGCGCCCCTGGCCGACCGCCGGGTCAGGCAGGTCGGCGAAGCCGCGCGCCGCGCCGGCGCCGCACGGGAGCGGGCGTTCGGTGGTCGGCCCCCCGAGTCCCGTGGTCCGCTCACCCTCGCGCAGTCGATCAACGCCGCCCTGCACGACGCGCTGTCGACCTGGCCGCAGGCCCAGGTCTTCGGCGAGGACGTGGCACGCAAGGGCGGTGTCTACGGCGTCACCCGGGGGTTGCGGAAGGCCTTCGGAGCCAACCGGGTCTTCGACACCCTCCTCGACGAACAGACCATCCTCGGGGTGGCGCTCGGCGGAGCCCTGGCCGGCACGCTGCCGATCCCGGAGATCCAGTACCTGGCCTACCTGCACAACGCCGAGGACCAGCTGCGCGGTGAGGCCGCGTCGCTGCGCTTCTTCTCCAACGGGCAGTACTCCAACGGCATGGTCGTGCGGATCGCCGGCCTGGCCTACCAGAAGGGGTTCGGCGGGCACTTCCACAACGACAACTCGGTGGCGGTGCTGCGCGACATTCCCGGGCTGGCCTTCGCGGTCGCGTCACACCCGGCCACCGCCCCCGCCCTGCTGCGCCAGTGTCTCGCCCTGGCCGAGCAGGAGGGGCGGGTGTGTGTCTTCCTGGAACCGATCGCGCTCTACCACCGCCGTGACCTGCACACCGACGGCGACGGCGGCTGGCTCGCCCCCTATCCGGAGCCGGCCGACTGGGCGGCGACGGAGAACCCCCTGGGCCAGGTGCGGACGGTGTGCGAGGGCACGGACCTGGCGATGGTCACCTTCGGCAACGGCGTTCCGATGAGCCTGCGGGTGGCCGCGACGCTGGCCCGGGAACGCCGGGTCAGCACCCGCGTCATCGACCTGCAGTGGTTGTCGCCGCTGCCGGCCGTGAGCATGCACGCCGCGCTCGCCGGGATCTCCCGGGTCCTCGTCGTCGACGAGAGCCGCACCAGCGGCGGCGTCTCCGAGGCGGTGGTGGCCGCACTGGTCGACGGCGGCTTCACCGGCCGGATCTCGCGCGTCAACAGCGTCGACAGCTACGTCCCCCTGGGCCCCGCCGCCGACGAGGTGCTGCTGGGCGAGGACGACGTGCTGGCGGCGGCCCGCTCGTTGCTCGGCTGATCCGAACCCCGACCCCGCCGGCGTGTCTGCGGGACGCGTGCGGCGTAGGCACGGGGTGCCAGCCCTGGCGAGCTGAGCCGTGCACGACATCGGGCCCTGGCCCTGTCCCGGGCACCGGGCGCAGCGGCCGGGCATGACGCGAAGGCGGCGGCCCCCCGGTGTCCGGGTGGGCCGCCGCCTTCCGCGCGCGGGTCGGTCAGTACCCCAGCTCCGGCTGGCGCTTCGTGCCGGTCAACGGCTCGCCGGCCAGGTAAAGGTCGAAGTTGGCGCAGAAGTCCGCGTAGAGCCGTTGCAGGTTGCCCGAACCGCGGAACGACGTGTGCGGGGTGGCCGTCGTGCGGGGCAGGCCCCACAACCGGTGCTCCGGCGGCAGCGGCTCCTCCTCGAACACGTCGAGCACGGCGCCGGCGATCCGGCCCCGCTGCATGGCGTCGACGAGCGCGTCCTCGACGATCAGCGCGCCCCGCCCGACGTTGACCAGGATGGCGGTCTCCTTCATCGCCGCGAAGCGCTCGGCGTCGAAGAAGTACCGGTTCTCCCCGGTCAGCGGCATGGCCAGCACCACGGAGTCGGCCTCGGGCAGCAGCGCCAGGTGGTCGGCGAACGACTCCACCCGGTCGAAGCCCTCGGCGGGCGTACCCGCGCGGTTGACCCCGATCACGGTGACGCCCAGGGCGCGGGCGCGCCAGGCCACCTCGCGGCCGATCCCGCCGGTGCCGAAGACCAGCATGGTGCTGCCGATGAGGTCCCGGCCGACGACCCGCACCCACTCCCGGCGCTCCTGGGCCTCGCGCAGCTCGGGAAACGCCCGCTGGTGCAGGAGCACCGCGCCGATGATGTACTCGGCGATCGGCACGTTGTAGGAGTTGCCGGACCGGGTGTAGACGAGCCCCTCGTCGAGGCGTCGGCGCATGATGTCGCCGCCGACCCAGTCGAAACCGGCGGCGGTGATCTGCACCCAGCGCAGCCCGTCGCACTTGCTCAGCAGCTCGTCGAAGGTGTCCTCGTTCATCGCGCTGCGCAGGATCACCTCGGCGTCGAGGTACTCCTCACGTACCGGCTCGTCCTCCGGCACCGACGTGAACCGGCAGTGTGGATAGCGCTCGCGCAGCTGCGGCAGCAGCTCGGCCAGGTTCGGCGTGATAAGGACGTGTGGTCCCCCGGTGGCGGCGGTCATGACGACTCCTGCGCCTGCTTCTTCCGCTCGTTGTAGGTCAGGCCGCCCTTGGCCCAGTTGTCGTACGACACCTCGTAGAGCAGGACGTGGGTGTTCTCCCGGGGGGAGCCGTACTTGACCAGCACGTCGGTCAGCTCGGCGATGATCGCGTTCTTGGTTTCCTGGTCACGCTTGCCGATCTCGGCACGGATGATTGCCATCGTCCTCAGTTCTCCTTTGTCGTCGCCGCCGCGGCGAAGTCGGGATTGTTGGCGTACTCGGCCTTGACCGCGAGGTAGGCGAAGGCGTGCGAGACACCGGTGCGCAGCACCCCGTCGAAGACCTCACGGGCCTTGTCGACGTCGCCCTGGTGGTAGTACCAGTTGCCCAGACCGTAACCCTGGGTGACGGTCTTCAGGTCGTTGCCGTCACACATCGCCCACAGCTGCTCCGGGGTGATCTCGCCGGTGTAGAGCTGCATCCGGCCCTCGTACCCGACCAGGTGGTCCTCCTGGACCAGGGAGATCTTGCGGAACCGGTCGAGCACCTCCTCGGCCTCGGCCGGCCGGCCGAGCCGGCGCAGCGCCATGTACTGCCAGTCCTGCGAGGCGACGGTGCCCTCCTGGTGCCGCGAGGACTCCTCGGCCGCGCGGAAGCTCGGCAGGCAGCCCTCGAAGTCACCGATCAGGTACTGGGCGACCCCGAGGTGGTACCAGATGCCGGCGTGCAGCGTCGCGTTGTACCGGCCGAGGGCCTGCGGGTCCTGGGCGGCCATGGTGTCGGTGAGGTGCTGCGGGCGTACCTGCTCGGGCCGGCCGAGGATCAGGCTGACGACGTCCTTCTCCACCTCGGGCTGGTACATCTCGTACTCGTCCTCGACGCCGGGCAGTTGGTCGGCCGCCGCCCGCAGGTCCGCGATGGCGCCGGCGTAGTCGCCGATCGAGATGCGCCGGTGCCCGCGGAAGCGCAGCAGGCGTGCGCTGCCCGGCTCCAGCTCGAGCGCCTCGGTCAGCAGCGCCACCGACTCGCCGTGCTTGTTGAGGTAGCCCTTGAGCCGGGCGGCGATGACATAGCGGTCGGTCAGCGGTACAGCCGTCATGGGCCTGCCTTTCGTCGTCCTGCGGGGGTGGCGGGGGCGCCGGGAGTTCGGCGCCCCCGCCGTGGCGTCAGCGGTCGAGCCAGAGGTGCCGGTAGAAGCGGTACGTCGGGGTCGGGTCGCCCCGGTATCCCATGACGTCCTTCTGCACCACGTCGAAGTCCGCGTTCAGGAAGGTCATGGCCACCGGCCCCCGCTCGGCCAGGATCTTCTCGGCCTGCTGGTAGAGCGCGGCGCGCTTGTCCCTGTCCATCTCCGAGCGGGCCTGCACGACGAGGCTCTCGTACTCCTTGTCGACCCAGTTGCCGTAGTTCAGGCCACCGCCGGGCAGGAAGCTGGCGGTGAACCGCTCGTCGGGGTCGTAGGTCAGGCCGAAGCCGGACTGGTACATGTCGAAGTCGGCGGACTTCGTCTTCGTGTCGGCGATGGTCGCCTCGACCGACTCGATGGTGACCTTGATGCCGATCTTGGCGAGCTGCTGCTGCTCCACCTCGGCCGAGCGCACCTGGAACGCCGAGGTGGCGATCACCAGGAGCTTGGTCTCGAAGCCGTCCGGATATCCCGCCTCGGCCAGCAGCGCCTTGGCCTTCTCGATGTCGGGTTTGCCGTAGACCGGCTCCTTCAGCGCGCCGAACCGGTCCGGTGGCAGGTACCCGGCGTTGAGCGGGGTGCCGAAGCCGGAGTTGGCCACGTTGAGGATCTCCTGGCGGTCGAGCGCCAGGTAGATGGCCTGCCGGACCTTCACGTTGTCGTACGGGGCCTTGGAGGTGTTGAGCCGCAGGTGCAGCGAGAGCGACCCGGATCCGCCGTACCACTTGAGCTTCTCGTCGCTCTTGAGCGCGTCGATGAACTCGGGCGCGGGACGCCAGAGGAAGTCGACGGTGCCACTGCGTACCGCCGCGGCGCGGGCGTTGTCGTCCGGGTTGAAGGTGAAGTCCATCCCGTCGAGGTAGGGAACGCCCGGCTCCCAGTACTGGGCGTGCTTGTCGAGCTTGATCGCCTGGCCGGCGACCCGCGAGGCGATCTTGAAGGGGCCACTGCCGCCGTCGACGCTGCCGTTGAGGCCGCCCGCCTCGGCCACCGTGCGGTCCACGACCGACGAGGCGGCGGTGGAGAGCAGGGTCAGGATGGCGGCGTTCGGCTTGGCCAGCTTCATCTCGACCGTACGCTCGTCGAGCGCCGTGACCGAGGTGATGCCCTCGTAGCTACGGGCCCGTGGCGCCCGGGTCGCCGGGTCCTGGATCCGCTCGATCGAGTACTTCACGTCCGCCGCGGTCACCTTGCGCCCGCTGTGGAAGACCGCGTTGTCGCGCAGCTTGAACGTCAGCGTCAGGCCGTCGCCGCTCTGCGTCCACGACTCCGCGATCGCCGGCTTGATCTCGCCCCGGTACGACTGCACCAGCGACTCGTAGACCTGCTCGTTGATGACGAAGGCCGAGGTCTCCGACATGCGGTGCGGGTCGAGTTCGTTGGCGTCCAGCCGGATCATCACCCGGAGCCGACCGCCGGACTTGGGGGTGCCAGCCGGCTGCGACTCGTCCTCGAGGCGGACGTTGCCGCTCAGTCCGTCGTTGGAGCTGCTGCCGCTGTTCTTGGACGGAGGCTCACCGCCTCCGCAGCCGGCGGCGAGCGCCGCGACGACGCCCACTGCCAGCACCTTGGTCAAAACACGAGTACGCATTGGTCTCCTTGGCTGGTGTCACGATCAGCACTTACAGGTCAGGCCGGCTTCCACGTCTGTCCGTAGACCCGGAGCCAGTTGCCGCCGAGGACCTTGGTCACGTCCTCCGGCGAGAAGCCGCCGTCGAGCAGCGCCTGGGTGAAGTTGGGGAAGTCCGCGGCGTCGTCCATTCCGATCGCCCGACGCTCGTTCCAGCCGAAGTCGCCGAGGAGGTTCTGGTTCTCCTTGGAGTTCGACTGCGCGATGGACTTCAGCTGCGCGATCCGCATCGGCTCGGTCCACGTCTCGTCGTAGTCGGTGGCGATCGCGACGTGGTCGATGCCGGCCACCTCCACCACGCGGCTGACGTGCTCGACGAAGCGGGCCAGGTCCGGACGCCGGGACGGGTCCTCCGGGTAGTAGAGGAAGCCGGACAGGGTGGTGATTCCCATGACGCCGCCCTGCTCGCCGAGGGTGCGCAGGTAGCCGTCGGACTTGGCCCGGATGTGCGGCGACATCGCGTCGCAGAAGGAATGGGTCACGACGACCGGCTTGGCGGACGCCTCCATGGCGTCCAGGCCGGTGCGCTCGCCGCAGTGCGAGACGTCGACCAGGATGCCCAGCTCGTCCATCGCCTGGACGAAGCGGCGGCCCCGGTGCGTCAGACCGGAATCGGTCTCCTCGCCGCAGCCGGCGCCGAGCAGGTTCTGCCGCTGGTAGGTCAGCTGCAGGATGCGGACGCCGAGATCGTAGAAGGTGCCGAGCAGGTCGAGGTCGGCCCCGATCATCTCGGTGTCCTGCGGGCCGAAGATGACGGCTTCCTTGCCCTCGGCCTTGGCCCGTTCGATGTCGGCGACGGTGAGCGCGAGCAGTACGTCGTCGGAGTGCTCGTCGATCCACCTGCGGCACTGGTTCACCTCCCGCAGGGCGGTGACCGTGTCCGCGTACGGCCTGGTGACGGTGTGGTTGACAGCGGTGACGCCGCCTCGCCGGATCCGGTCGAGGTGGGCGTCGCTGAGCTCGATGACCGTGCTCCCGTCCACCACGGTGGCGGCGGTGTGGAGCTCGGTCGCCGAGGTGGCGGGAATTTCCGTGGTGGCAGTGTTCACGTCATCTCCAGGATCATCGGAAGATGGTGAGACACTACGAGTGCCGCTCGTTTCTGTCTATAGATCCTGGCTATCTCGTCAAATAATCGTTCTGAAGCGACGAATATCGTCACTTTGAAGGTCTGCGAGTCGCCGTAGGGGAGCATTGTGGAATAAAAAGGACAACCTCCTGCTGGCCGGCCGGACAGGCCGTCCCCGCGCGGCGACGCCGTTCTGCACGGACGGCGAATGTGCCGTCAGGTGCGGGGAGTGGGCTGCGCAGGGCATCGACGGCACCGTCGGCGCCTGAGCCGGTCAGCCCGTCGGCGCTCCCGCCCGGCCGGTCAGCCGTCGGTGCGCAGCGGCAGCCAGGCCAGCACGTCCTGGATCTTCGCGTCCCAGTACGCCCAGTCGTGCGCGCCGGGGGAGAAGTCCACGCTGAGTGCGACGCCCCGCTCGCGGGCCGCCGCGACGAAGGCCAGGTTGTCCTCGTACAGGAAGTCCCCGGTTCCGCAGGCGACGCGCAGCGCGGGCAGGTCGGCGACCGCCGCCCCGCCGAGCAGGGCGAGGACGTCGTCGTCGCTGCCGACGACGGTGCGCTCGCCGAAGGCGGTGTGCCAGACGGCGGCGTCGAGGGGCGCGCTCGGGTCGTGGCGGCGGGCGGCGACGTCGAGCGCGCCGGACAGGCTCGCCGCCGCCGCGAACCGGCCCGGCTCGCGCAGCGCCCACTTCAGCGCCCCGTATCCGCCCATCGACAGCCCGGCGACGAAGGTGTCCTCCCGACGCGCCGAGAGCCGGAAGAAGTCGTGGCACAGCCGGGGCAGCTCCTGCGTGAGGAAGGTCCAGTACCGGTTGCCGTGCTCCTCGTCGGTGTAGAAGCTGCGCCCGACCTGGGGCATCACCACGGCCAGGCCGAGCGGCGCCACGTACCGCTCGATCGAGGTGCGGCGCAGCCAGGTCGTGTCGTCGTCGGACAGGCCGTGCAGCAGGTAGAGCACGGGCGGGTCGCCCTGCCCGGCGCTGCCGGAGATGCCGATCTGCGAGGAGGTGCGCTGCGGCAGGATCACCGTCATCGACGTGCTGAGACCGAGCACCTCGGAGTGGAAGTCGACACGCGTCAGGGCCACGGGCGTCGACCGTAGCGGATGCTCAGGTCCAGTAGAGGACGCGGCAGGCCGGCAGCCGGGCGGCCAGCTCGCGGTCGAACCAGGTGCGCAGCTCGGCCATGGTGTCGCGCGGGTAGACGTACTTCACCGCGCCGAACCTGCCGTGCTTGCGGCTGCGGGCGGACTCGTCCATCTCCAGCCTGGTGCGCGGGTACCAGCCGAGCAGCACCTCCTTGCTGCCCGGGGTGAACCGGTGGGTGATCAGCTCGGCGGTCAGGTCGAGCCCGGGCACCCCGGCGACGGCGCCGGCCACCGCGTCGAGCAGTTCGCCGTAGTGCTCCCGCCAGGCGGGCAGCGGCATGATCGGCGCGACGGTCAGCCCCACGGGGTAGCCGTCGAGGGCGAGTCGGCGCAGCGCCGCCAGCCGGTGCGGCACCGACGCCGTGCCGCCCTCCATCCGTTCGCTGACCGGGCGGCAGTTGACGCTGAACCGGACGCGGGTGCGGCCCGCGTGCGGCAGCCCGACGAACGTGTCGACGTCGGCGTACTTCGTGGTCCAGCGCAACTGCACCGGGGCGTCCCAGTCGGCGAAGTGCTCCACGGCCCGTCGCCAGCTGCCGGTGAGGTGCTCCAGGGCCAGCGGGTCGGTGTAGCAGGACGCCTCGAAGGTGGTGCCCTCGGCGGCCCGCGCGGGGCTGCGGCTGGTCACCGTGCCCCGCCCGGCGTAGTCGGCCAGGCCGGCGAGGATGTCGTCCAGGTCGGCGTACACCCGCGTCACCGGCGGTCCGGACAGCGAGCCGGCCAGGTAGCAGTACTGGCAGTGGGCCGGGCAGCCCTCCGCCAGGTCGAAGCGCCAGTCCGCGCTGGGCGCGATGGGTTGCAGCCTGCGGCGCGACGGCGGGCTGACCACGATCGCCATGGTCGCCTTCGCCCGCGCGTACGTCTCCCGTTCGGTGCCGCCGCGGATGCCGGTGAGGCGGTTGGCGCGCAGCCGCTCCACCTCGATGCCCAGGGCCTCGACCCGGTGGGCGATCCGCCGGCCGTGCGGATGCTCCAGCGCGGCCGGCGTGGCGACCACCCGGCGTGGCGTCCACCGCCGCGCCGGCCGCGCCGCCGGCGCCAGCCCGGCCAGGTCGCGGGTCGGCACGCGCTCGCCGCTGGCGTCGTGCGGCGCGGGCGGTACGTCGACGGCCAGCGGGGCGTCGACGTCCACCGGCTCGGCCTCGGGCCTCATCCGCGCCGGTTACCCGCCCTGCCGGCCGGCAACCCCGGGCGTCAGCCGCGCGTCGGTGCCCCGCCCGGCCCGCGCCCCGCCGCCGGCGCCAGTCGGGCGTCGAGGGCGTCGAGGTCCGGGACGAACCACACGTGGCCGGACCGGTTCGACTCGTGGACGAGGGCGCGCAGGGCCGAGCTGGCGGCGAGGTGCGCGGTGATGTCACCCACGACGACCAGGCGGATGCGGTAGTTGACGAACTTCTGCATGACCTCGCCGGCGAAGCGGGTGCCGAGGGAGAAGAAGGAGGCGTCGAGCCGGCTCGCCGGCACGGCGACCAACTGGGCGCCGAGGAAGGCCGCGCCGATCAGGTCCAGCGCGTCCTGCTCGGTGGTCACGGGCGGGCCGTCCGGGTCGCAGACGAGCACCGGCACCCCGGCCCGTTCCTGGATGACGTCAGGCACCGCCGGCCTCCCCGGTGAACAGGCCGTTGTCGCTGTCGAGCAGGGCGTCGACCAGGCGCAGCAGGTCGGCGGTTGCCGAGGCGCCGCCCAGGATCACGATCTTCATGCGGTTCCGTTCCCCGTCGTGGACGGTCTGGACGCGCAGCGGGTGCGCGGGTTGGTGGTTGGTGTTCGCCGCGGCCAGCACGAGCGTGGCCAGCCGATCGGCCGCGCCCCGGTCGACGCCGTCGATCTGCAGGATGCTCGACACCTCCACGGCCGCGCGGCCGACGGGACGCTCGGGTGCCGGCCGGCCGGTCAGCACGTCGAGGTCGGCGCGGGCGATCCGGTACTGCTTGCCGATCCGTACGGCTCTGAGCCGGCCGGCGCGGATGTAGCCGCGCACGGTGCGCACGTGCAGGCCCAGCCGCTCGGCCACCTGCTCCACCGAATACATGTCCTCACTCATCGTCCCCTAACTTAGTCGTGACGAGGAACGATAGGGAAGTTCTTTTCGCTGCGAATTCGTGCGCGCGGTCCGTCAATACCCGTTGCGGCCACCCGCCGGTCCGCCTACCGTCATCGGCGCAAGGCAACCGAACGACCCAGGGGAGTACGCCGTGTCGCAGCGCGCCCGCACCGACGCCACGTGGTCGACGCCGCGCGGTGGTGCCCCGCTGTCCACGGGCAGACGGGTCCACGGGCGGCGCCGCGCCGGACAGGGCGGGCAGCAGGGGTGGCGGCGCGGCTAGCGCCGACGCGTACGCGCAGCCGCCCACCCCACCGGGGCCGGGCGGCTTTTTCGTCCCCCGGACCCGGGTTCGCCGAACCGGGCCATCCCGGTGACGGCACCGGTCCACCCGTCGCGACGCCCGGCCGGGACGGTCGCGACCAGCCGACGACACGAGGAGACGACGATGAGTTACACCCCGCTCGCGGGTACCCGCGCGCCGGTCCGGGTCTGGACCGACCCGTACGGCATCGAGCCGCAGGCCGCCCAGCAGCTGCGCAACATCGGCGCGCTGCCGTGGGTGCAGGGCGTCGCGGTCATGCCCGACGTGCACTTCGGCAAGGGTGCCACGGTCGGCTCGGTCATCGCGATGCGGCAGGCCGTCTCGCCGGCTGCCGTCGGCGTCGACATCGGCTGCGGCATGTCGGCGGTACGCACCTCGCTGAACGCCACCGACCTCCCCGACGACCTGGCCGGACTGCGCTCGGCGATCGAGGCGACGATTCCGGTCGGCTTCCACCAGCGGGAGAAGCCGGTCGACCCGCGCCGGATCCGTGGGCTGGAGCAGGCCGGCTGGGGCGACTTCTGGCGCCGGTTCGGCGACCTCGACCGGCGGGTGGCGCAGTTGGAGACGCGGGCCCAACGGCAGCTGGGCACGCTCGGCGGCGGCAACCACTTCATCGAGGTCTGCCTGGAGCAGGGCGGCGCCGACGCGGGACGGGTGTGGCTGATGCTGCACTCCGGCTCCCGCAACATCGGCAAGGAGCTGGCGGAGCGGCACATCGCCGTCGCCCGGCGGCTGCCGCACAACACCGACCTGCCCGACCGGGACCTCGCGGTGTTCCTCGCCGGCACGCCGGAGATGGACGCCTACCGCCGGGACCTGTGGTGGGCGCAGGAGTACGCGCGGCGCAACCGGGCCGTCATGCTCGCCCTGCTCTGCCAGGTGGTGCGGGAGCAGTTCCCGCAGGTCAGCTACGACGAGCCGATCAGCTGCCACCACAACTACGTGGCGGAGGAGAGCTACGACGGCGTCGACGTGCTGGTCACCCGCAAGGGGGCGATCCGGGCCGGTCGGGGGGACCTGGGCATCATCCCGGGGTCGATGGGCACCGGCTCGTACGTGGTGCGGGGCAAGGGGAACCCGGACGCGTACTGCTCCGCGTCGCACGGGGCGGGGCGGCGGATGTCGCGGGCGCAGGCGAAGCGGACGTTCAGCACCGCCGACCTGGCCGCGCAGACCGCCGGCGTGGAGTGCCGCAAGGACGCCGGGGTGGTCGACGAGATCCCCGGCGCGTACAAGGACATCACCCAGGTCATGGCACAGCAGGAGGACCTGGTCGAGGTGGTCGCGCACCTCAGGCAGGTGGTCTGTGTGAAGGGATGAACGCCGACCGGCGCCCGGCAGGGGTGGGCGCCGGTCGCGCGTCCCGGCGGCCCACGCGGTGCCGGCAGCGTCCGGTGGGGATCCCCCCGTCCGGGCCGGCGTGCGATCGATACCCGTAGAGTCTCGCCGTGACCGAGATCGACGTGCAGGTCGACCTGTTCCACCCGGCCGACCGGGTGTGGCACGCATTGACGGATCGGGCCCTGCTCGCCCGGTGGTCCACCGAGGTCGAGCCGATGGCCGGCTCGCGCGACCGGCTGCTGCTGTTCACGGCCGGCCTGCCCGGGTTCGACGCCGCCGTCGACGCGGAGGTGACCGACCGGCGGGAGCCGGAGCTGATCGCGTTGCGGTGCCTCGAGGGCGGCCGGCGCAGCCGGCTGACCTGTGCCCTCGCCCCCACCGCCGAGGGCTGTCGGCTGTCGCTGCGCGAGGTGCTGGAGCACGGCGCCTGGCCCGACGAGCAACGCGCGGGCCGCGAGGAGTCCTACCGGCAGGCACTGACGGGTCGGCTGCCGGCCATCCTCGACTGGCTGGCCTTCCGGCAGGTCGACCTGCGCCGGGGCGAGGTCGGGACGACCGCCGAGATGCCGCGGGCCGAGGGGATCGACGACGAGCCGGAACCGGTCCGCCGTCGCCGCTGGCCCCTGCTGGTCGCGGGGGTGGCCGGCGTCGTGCTGGTCGCCGGGGCGGCGGGGTGGGCGGTCCTGCCCGCCGCGCCGGAGCCGGTCGCCGCGCCGGGCCCGGCACCGTCGCCGACCGTCACGGCCACCCCGAGTCGTACGCCGCCGCCGACCCCCTCCGCCCGGCCCACGCGCAGCGCCACGCCGACCCCGTCCCGCCCGAGCCGTACGCCGTCGGCGACACCCTCGGCCACCCCGTCGCGTACACCCAGTTCGGTCCCGCCGTCGGCGCCCGCCCTGACCGCCCGCTACGAGACCGTGTCCACGCGGCTGCTCGGCTACAGCGGCGAGGTGGTCGTCGACAATCCCGGCGGCGCGACGGTGAACGGCTGGAAGGTGGTGGTGACCCTGGCCGAGGGCGGCACGCTCACCGACGTCAGCGGAGCCGACTGGCGGCAGCAGGGGCAGGTCGTCACCTTCACCGGACCGTCCGTGCCGGCCGGTCGCTCCCGGACGTTCACCTTCGCCGTCCGCGACGTCGACCCGCTCACCCGGGCACCCGAGGACTGCGCGCTGGGCGACGCCCCCTGCGCGGGCCTCTGACGTCGGCCCGCCTGGGCGTGGCGCTCGCCGCGGTGGTGGCGCTCCGTCGGCCGACGAGGTGCCGGTATGACGATTCCGTTATGCCGCATATCGGCGACCCTCGCTCTAGCATTCACGTACATCGATGACCGGCGGTGGCACGCCGCCGGACAACTCAGGGAGTGCGTGTATGTTCCGACGACAACTGCTGCACGCGGCGACCGCCGCGCTGGCGGCGGTGCTGGCCGCAACCGGAATGCAGGTTGCCACCGACACGAGCGCGTCCGCCGCCGACCCGGGCGTGTCCGCCGCCCGGACCGTCTACTACGACGCGAGCCGCGCCGGCGAGTTCCGCACCAACTTCGACCAGGCCGCGGCCATCTGGAACAGCCAGGTCAGCAACGTCCGGCTGGTCGCCCGTACGCCGGGCAACGTCACCATCTACGTCGACAGCGGCTGGCCGCGCGCCCAGGTCAGCGGGCTCGGCTCCGGCCGGGTCTGGATGGGCTGGACCGCCGTCAACCAGGGCTACGACCGCACGCGCATCGCCACCCACGAGATCGGCCACATCCTCGGCCTGCCCGACCGGCGTACCGGGCTCTGCTCCGACCTGATGTCCGGCAGCAGCGCCCCGGTCTCCTGCCGCAACGCGTACCCGAGCGCCGCCGAGGCGTCGCGGGTGAACCAGCTCTTCGCCGGCGGTTTCGCCGCGTCGGAGGTGCCCACCGGCACGTTCACGTGGAACGACACCGACGACATCTCGCCGCAGGTGGTCAACGGCCGGCCGGCGAGTGAGAACTACCCGTGGATGGTGTACGTCTCCGGCTGCACCGGCACGCTGATCAAGGCCAACTGGGCGGTCACCGCCAAGCACTGCGGCACGCCCTCCTCGGTGCGGGTCGGCAGCGTCAACCGCACCAGCGGCGGCACCGTGGTCCGGGTGATCCGCGCGGTCAACCACCCCAGCGTCGACGTGAAGCTGCTGCAGCTCGCCAGCTCGGTCGGCTACGCCCCCGCGCCGATCCCCAGCACCTCCGGCGCGGTCGGCACCGCGACCCGGATCATCGGCTGGGGTCAGACCTGCGCCCCCCGGGGTTGCGGCAGCGCCCCGACGATCGCGCACGAGCTGGACACCTCCATCGTGTCGGACAGCCGGTGCCTCGGCATCAACGGCCCGTACGAGATCTGCACCAACAACACCAACGGCAACGCGGGCGCCTGCTACGGCGACTCGGGCGGCCCGCAGGTGCGCCGGATCAACGGGGCGTGGGCCCTGATCGGCGCCACCAGCCGGGCTGGCAACAACAACTCCACCTGCGCCACCGGCCCGTCCATCTACGTGGACCTGCCGTCCATCCGTACCTGGATCAACACCCAGGTCGGCGGCCTGCCGGCCTGACCCGTCCGGGGGACGGGGGACGCCGCGTGCGGCGTCCCCCGTCCTTCGTCGGGCGGGCGTACCGTCGGGGCGTCACGCGGCGAGCACCCGGAGTGCGGTACGGTGCCTGCACATCGATCCCTTCCGAGGTGAACCATGCCTGTCGTGGCCGCGCTCGCCCTTACTCTGGCGCTCGCCCCCGCGCCCACGCCGTCGGCCTCGGGCGGGCCGGTCGGCGACCTGCTCGGCGGCGTCGGGCGGGTCGTCGACGACCTGCTTCCGAGGGAGGGCCGAGCGACGCCGAGTGCCTCGCCGAAGCCGGTCCCGTCCGGCTCGGCGGCCCCGTCCGACCCGTCAGCGGCGCCGGCCGCGCCAGTTGCGCCGGCCGCGACCGGGTCGACGACCGCGTCCGTTCCGGCGCCCGGCCCGGCCCGGACCGGCGCGGATCCGGGCGAGCGGAAGGCGGCGGTGCCGGCCCCCGGTGGACGGACGTCCGGCCCGGACGCTCCTTCACCGGTCGGGGCCGCCCCACCGCTGGACGGCGACGGGGGAACGGAGCGGTGGCTGGCCTACGGCCTGGCGGCAGTGGCCGTGGCGGTGCCGGTGCTGCTCGTCGTGCGGCGGCGTCGGTCCGCCGTCACGGCTGCCGGCTCGACCGGCCCGTCGACCCCGTTGCCTCCGTCGACCCTGTCGCCTCCGTCGACCTCGTTGCCTCCGTCGACCCCGTCGCCTCCGTCGTCTCCGACGCCCGACCCGGACGAGGAACCCCTGGTCGACAACGTGACCCACCTGCCGACGAACCTTAACGCCATCTATGAACTGGGCCGGCTCGACGAGCGGATGAGCCAGGAGCGCGACCGCCGGCCCTGACGGTGACCACCGATCCCGGGTCATCGGCGTCGCGCCCTGCCGACCTCGCGGCCCGCTACGCGGCCTGTCTTCGCCGGGCCGGTCGCCGAACCCGGCGACGCGACGCACGGCAGGGGCCGGCCCTTTGCGGGCCGGCCCCTGCCGTTGATCCGTGCGGGGGGGTCAGGCGGCGTAGCCGCGGGTGGCGATCCAGTCGGCCAGGGCCTCGGTGGTCATCCAGTAGGAGGCCTGGGCCGGGTCGGCGGAGTCGGCGATCTTCACGGTATGACCGTCGTCGCGGTAGCCGACGACGCTGACGTAGTGGCCGCCCTCGAAGGAGTGGACGCCGCCGTCGGTGTCGGTGGCGGTGCCGGCGATGTTGGCGACCACGGCGTGGCCTTCGTCGATGGCGGTGACGATGTCGGCGCGCAGCTTGTCGGTCTGGGTGTCGTCGGCGGCGGGGTCGCGGATCTCGACGGACTGGTAGGCGTCGCGGCCGGTTTCCTTGTTGAGCACGGGGGTGATGTCGTTGATGGAGTTGGTGCCGGCTTCGGTGGTGCCCATGAGCTTGGCCATGGCGTCGACGTCGATGTTCTTGCCCTGGACGCTGAGGGCGTTGCGGGCGGCGGCGGGGCCGCAGTAGTAGAAGTTGGGCTGGGCTTCGTAGCGCACGCCGAGCTCACGCTCGCCGCCCTTGCGGTCCTGAGCGACCGTGACGGCCGGGCTCTGGGTGGGGGAGGCGACGGCGGCCGTGACGGGGCCGGCGATGGCGCCGCCGGTGAAGGCGAGCCCGGCGGCGGTCAGGGCGGTCCTACGGATCAGATCGGTACGCATGTGGGGGCACCTTTCGATCGGGAGACGCGGCGCACCACGAAGGGGGTAGGTGCGCCACGGGCAAGGGAAAGGTCACGCGAACTGGGGTACGCCCTGATTTCATGGGGCGCGTCCCGGGGGGTGTAACCGGCCGGGCGGGCCACGCATTCCGGCGGCCACCGCTCCAGCCCATCCGTGTCGGGGGGTGTAACGACGCGGGGCGGGCCGGCATTCCGGCCGCCGGCCGGCCGAGTTTCACGCGCTCACGATGGGTACAACGACCCGGGCCCCCGACCTGTGCCCGCCGGGCCGGTGGCGACCGCCACCCACCCCGCCCACGAACCGGACGCCGGCACCGGGCCAGCCCATAACGGGCACCCGGCACCGGACGATCGCCCCGAGCGGGCCGCACCGCCCCGGGTAGTGGGCGGACACCTTCGGACAGGACACCGCGGGTGCCATGCCGCGACGGTGTCGCGCGGGGCCGTAGCCGCCCACCTGCATCGGGGCGTGTCGTCGGGGCCGGTTCAGGCAGTGGGCGTGAGGTGGCGTTCGATGGTGACGGTGGTGCCCTCGGCGGTCGACACCATCCGCACGTCGGCGTACGCGTTCATCAGCGTGGCACCGCGTCCCCGGTCCATGGCGGGGCGGCGGTCCCGCCAGGTGCCGAAGTCCCGCACCGAGATCCGGACCGTGCCGCCGGCAACCCGCAGTCGCACCCGCACCTCCGGCCGGCCGGGGCGCTGCGCGTGCTCCACGGCGTTGTTGACCGCCTCGGAGGCGGCCAGCAGCAGATCCTGCACGATGTCCGGGTCGACGTCCATGGCCTCCAACGAGGCGCGCACGTCCTGCCGCATGCTCGAGGCGGAGGTGGGCTTCGACGGGTACGTCCACCCGACGTCCAGCACCGTCGGGTGCGCGCCGTCCTCGCCGTCGGGGGTGCGCGGCCCGTCCTCGCCGTCGGGGGTGCGCGGCCCGTCCTCGCCGTCGGGGGTGCGCGGCCCGTCCCCGGCGGTGGTGGCGTCCGGCGCGGCCGGCCGGGGCAGCACGGTCGCCCGGGACGGGTCGGCCGACGCCCGCAGCACGGCGGCCGGTACACCGCCTCCGTCCCCGGGCACCGGCAACGTCCCCGTGTCGAGCGAGCCGTTCCGGCCCCGTCTCGCGGACGGCGAGCCGTCCCCGGGGCCGCTGTCCGCGCGGGAGGCGGCGTCCGCCGGGCCGGTCGAGGTCCCGCCGCCGCGCGTGGCGTCGGCCGGGTCGTCCGGGCCGGCCGCGCCGCCGACCGGGCGCCGTCCCCGGACGCGGGCGCCGTGCAGGGTCGCCCTGATCCGGGCGACGAGTTCGCCCGCCGCGAAGGGCTTCACCACGTAGTCGTCGGCGCCCAGGTCGAGCCCCTCCACGCTGGCGTCCCCGCCGGCGCGCGCGGAGAGCACCACCACCGGCAGCCCCCGGGTGTCGGCGTGCTGGCGCAGCCGGCGGACCAGTTCGAAGCCGTCGACCTCGGGCATCATCACGTCGGTGAGCACCAGGTCGGGCTGTTCCCGGCGGATCGCCTCCAGCGCCTGCCGCCCGTCACCGACGGTCTCCACCCGCCAGCCCTGCTCGCCCAGCAACCGGGCCAGGTACACGCGCATGTCGGCGTTGTCGTCGGCGACCAGGATCCGCGCGTGCCGCAGCGCGTCCGCCGCGCCGTACGCCGGCACCGGCGACCCGACGGGCGCGGACGCACCCGCCCGCGTCGGGTCGGCCAGCCAGCCGATCGACTCCTGGGCGGCGGCCCGGGCCGCGTTCCCGACCCCGCCCAGGTCCGCGGCCGGCCCGGCGGTTGGCCCCGCTGCGGACCAGGGCAGCGCCACGGTGAACGTCGTGCCCGTGCCGATCCGGCTCTCCACCCGCACGTCGCCGCCCTCCAGGCGGGCCAGCTCGCGGACCAGGGCGAGCCCGATGCCGGTGCCCTCGTGACTGCGCGAGCGGGCGTTGCGCACCCGGTGGAAGCGTTCGAAGAGCCGCGGCAGTTCCTCCTCGGCGATGCCGATTCCCGTGTCGGCGACGGTGAGCCGGACCTCCTCGTCGTCGGCGGTGAGCGCGACCCGGATCCGGCCGACGAAGGTGTACTTCAGGGCGTTGGACAGCAGGTTGGTGACGATGCGTTCCCAGTTGACCGGGTCGACGCGGACCGGGCGGGGCAGCGGCGGGCAGTCGACCTCCAGGCGCAGCCCGGCGCGCTCGACAGCGGCCCGGAAGACGCTGGACAACTCGGTGGTCAGCCCGCCCAGGTCGACCTCGCGGGCCTGGCTGCGGGCCTGCCCGGCCTCCAGGCTGGAGAAGGTGAGCAGACTGTTGACCAGGGTGAGCAGCCGGGTGGCGTTGCGCCAGGCGGTGTCGACCCGTTCCCGCTGCCCGGCCGGCAGGGGATGCTCGTTGTCGTTGAGGGCGTCGGCCAGCGGGCCGAGCATCAGCGTCAGCGGGGTCCGGAACTCGTGGCTGACGTTGGTGAAGAAGCCGGTCTTGACCCGGTCCAGCTCGGCGAGCGCCTCGGCCCGCCGGCGCTCCTCCTCGTACGCCTGCGCGTTGCGCACGGCGACGGCCACCTGCTGGGCGAGCAGCGCGTGGAACGACCGGTACGCCTCGTCCAGCCCCCGGCTCGGGCTGACCCCGACCAGCAGGACCCCGAGCGGCTGGCCCGCGTCGGCCGAGGGCAGCGGCAGGGCGAGGGCGGTGCCGACCGGGTCGCCCCACGGCCCGGCGGGCAGGGTGAGCCGCCGGTCGACGTCGGCCACCTCGGTCGTCGTGCCGGCGGCGGCGGCCGCCAGCCCCCACTCGTGCTCCTGGCCCGCGACCAGCGTGGCGGGCAGGGCGGCGGTCACCGCCTCTCCGCCGACGCACGCGGCCCGGCGCAGCAGCGCGTCGTCGCGCAGGTAGATCGCGGCGAACGGAACGTCCAACGGGTGCCCGCCGACGGCCTCGGCGAGCCGGGCGCAGGTGCTCCCGACGTCGACGGTCCGCCCGTCGCCACCCACGGACAGGTCGCGCAGCAGGCGCAGCCGGCGCTCGCCGACGACCTGTTCGGTGACCTCGCTGCACACGGTGAGCACCCCCACCGTGCGTCCCTCGTCGTCGCGGGCGGGGGCGTGCGAGACGCTGAAGTACGCCTCCTCGCGGTAGCCCGCCCGGTCGAGCAGCAGTTGCAGGGCCGGTACCCAGCTGGCGACCCCGGTCGTCTTCGCCTCGTCGATCAGCGGGGCCAGCACGTCCCAGCCCTCGGCCAGGGTGACCCGCACGTCGCCGCCGAGCGCCTCGGGATGCTTGTCGCCGATCAGCGCGGAGTACGCGTCGTTGTAGAGCTGGGTGAAGTGCTCACCCCACAGCAGCAGCATCGGGTAGCGGGAGGAGAGGACCATCCGGACGGCGGCGCGCAGGCTCTGCGGCCAGCCGTCGACCGGGCCGAGCGGGGTGGCGGCCCAGTCCAGGCGCGCCATCAGCCGCCCGGTCTCACCGCCGTCGGCGAACAGGTCCCCCGTGGGTCGCGTCACCCTCGGTCGCACCTCATCGCAGCCCTCACTCCCGGGCCCCGACGACCCTTGCTGGCGTTACCCCACACATCCTGGCACCCGGCTTCGGTGGCACCCCTGTCGGCACCCCAGCGGGTCTCTGTACCCAGGCGCCCGCGATCCCACACCTACCCGTCGCGAAACCGGGGAGATCATCGGCGCGGGCGCCGCCGGTCAGTCGCGGCCGGCCGCCCGGCGGCGCAACAACCCGACCGCCTCGTCGACCAGACCGTGTTCGGTGAGCAGCGTCAGCAGCAGCGGAAGGTGCCGCCACCCGCCGGCGTCCACCGCCTGCCGCAGCAGGTCGATCGCCTCCTCGTGCCGGCCCCGGGCGGCCAGCAGGGCGGCCAGTTCGTCGCGGGCGCGCGGTTCACCCTGCTCGGCGGCGATCCGCCAGTACCGTTCGGCCTCGTCGGCGCGGCCCTGCTCGGCACGCAGCGCGGCGAGCCGGGCGGCGGCGTGCCAGTCGCCGTGCTCGGCGCGCAGGCGTAGTTCCTCCGTGCGTCCCCGGTCCGCCAGCAGGTCGACCAGGACGCTGCCCGCCCCGTTCGCGCCGGCCCGATCCAGGTCGCGCAGGTAGCCGGTCGGGTCGGGCACCGCCACCAGACCGGTGGATTCCGGACCGAAGAAGCGGCTGCCGCCGAACTCGCGCCGGAGCTGGTCGTCGAGGTCGTCCGCCAGCGCGATCATGGCCCGTAGGGCCAGCAGCAGGTGGGTGGGCGCGAAATCCTGCCCGAAGACGGGTACGGACGCCCAGACGGTGTCCCCGGTGCAGTAGACGCGACCGACCACGAGCCCGTTGGTGAGGTCGGAGAGGCGCCGGTACAGCGACTCGGTCGGGTCCACGCCGGTGAGCAGCGGCGAGAAGACGTCGACCAGCGGCGGGTCGTCCTGTGCCCGTACGAAGATCATGGCCGAGCCGGCGCGGATGCCGACGTCGCCGTCGGCGTCGACCCGCAACTGGTCGGTGGTGACGCCCAGGAGACCGGCGAGCACGGCCCTGACCCGATGGGTCAGCTTCCCGTCACCGTCGTCCCCCGGGTCGGGCTCAGGGAGGGGTCCGACGGCGCGGGCGGCCACCGGACGTGCGGCCAGCGCGGCGGCGAGCCTCGTCCGGGCCGGTACGGGAACGGTCGTGGCGGTGGTGGCCGGACGGGCGGCGAGCGCGGAGACGAACCGGGCCAGCAGGCTCTCACGCGGCGTCATCGTGCTCGCCGCTCGTGCCGCTCGTGCCGCTCGTGCCGTCCCGACCCGGGTCGGCCGGGTGGTCCGCCACCCGCACCTGGTCGAACATCTTGGCGATCACCAGCGGCGCGGCGACGCCGAAGGTGAAACTGGCGAACGCCGTGGTGGCCAGGCCACCCGCCCCGGCCGCCGCGGCGAGGCCGGTGCCGGCCACGGTCCTGAGCAGCACCGCGAACACGACGATCGGGGCGTCCCGCCGGTCCCGCCACGGCCACTGCCACCGTCCGGCCGACCCACTGGTCGGGCGCATCATCCCGGAGAGGTTCAGCGCCTCGGCCACCGCGCTGCCGACCAGTCCCCACATCGCGGCCATCCATAGAGACACATCCCCACCGTACTGACCGCCCGCCCCGGCGGTCGCACCAGCCCTCGGCCCGTCCCGGCGGCCACGTCGACGCCGCCTTCGACCGTAGGACGCGGGGGCAACGCGACGCGCCCGACGCCGTGTGGTCCCGCCCTCTCGCCGTCGGCGACGGCTCGTATCCTTTCCGCGAACCTTCGGTGGGCTTTCGAGAATGAAAGGACACGGTGTGAGCAACCGGGCCGAGACGATGGAGTTCCAGGCCGAGGCGCGTCAGCTGCTCCAGCTGATGGTCCACTCGATCTACTCGAACAAGGACGTCTTCCTGCGTGAACTGATCTCGAACGCCTCGGACGCGCTGGACAAGCTGCGCCTGGCGTCGATGGTCGACAAGGATCTGGAGGTCGACACCTCCGACCTGCACATCGAGATCGAGGTCGACAAGGATGCGCGCACGCTGACCGTCCGGGACAACGGCATCGGCATGTCCCGCGACGAGGTCGTCCAGGTGATCGGCACGATCGCCAAGTCCGGGACGGCCGAGCTGCTGGGCAAGCTGCGCGAGTCCGCCGACGCCGGGGCACGGCAGGAGCTGATCGGCCAGTTCGGCGTGGGCTTCTACGCGGCGTTCATGGTCGCCGACCGGGTGGAGCTGGTGACCCGCCGGGCGGGGGAGGACGGCGGCACCCGCTGGGAGTCGGCCGGCGAGGGCACGTACTCCGTCGAGCCGGTCGGGCAGGTGCCGCAGGGCACCTCGGTGACCCTGCACCTCAAGCCGGCCGACGACGAGGACAACCTGCACGACTACACCGCCGAGTGGACGATCCGGGAGATCGTCAAGCGATACTCGGACTTCATCGCCTGGCCGATCCGGATGACCGTCGAGCGCCCCGGCGAGGGCGACCAGACCAGCACCGAGACCCAGACGCTCAACTCGATGAAGGCGCTCTGGGCCCGCTCGCGTGACGAGGTCGACGAGGCCGAGTACAAGGAGTTCTACAAGCACGTCAGCCACGACTGGGCCGACCCGCTGGACATCGTGCACATGAGGGGGGAGGGCACCTTCGAGTACGAGGCCCTGCTGTTCATCCCGTCGCACGCGCCGCTGGACCTGTTCGCCCCGCAGGGCCGCCGCGGCGTGCAGCTCTACGTCAAGCGCGTCTTCATCATGGACGACTGCGAAGCGCTCATGCCGAACTACCTGCGCTTCGTCAAGGGCGTCGTGGACGCGCACGACCTGTCGCTGAACATCTCCCGGGAGATCCTCCAGCAGGACCGGCAGATCCAGGTCGTCCGCCGCCGACTGGTCAAGAAGATCCTGGCCACCGTCAAGGACATGAAGGCCAACCACGCCGAGCGCTACCGCACCTTCTGGACCGAGTTCGGGTCCGCGGTCAAGGAGGGCCTGATCGACGACACGGAGAACCGGGACACCCTCCTGGAGATCCTCTCGGTCGCCTCCACCCACGACCCGGCCGAGCCCACCGACCTCGCCGGCTACGTGGGCCGGATGAAGGACGGGCAGAGCGACATCTACTACGCCACCGGCGACTCGCGCACGATGATCGAGAACTCGCCGCACATGGAGGCGTTCCGCGCCAAGGGCTACGAGGTGCTACTGCTCACCGACCCGGTCGACGAGGTGTGGATCGAGCGGGTCGGCCAGTACGACGGCAGGACGCTGCGCTCCATCGCCAAGGGCCAGGTGGACCTGGACACCGAGGAGGAGAAGAAGGAGGCCGAGGCCGAGCGCGAGCAGCAGCGCCAGGACTTCGCCGACCTGCTCACCTGGATGGGCGCCACGCTCGCCGACTCCGTGAAGGAGGTGCGCCTCTCCTCCCGGCTGACCACCTCGCCCGCCTGCGTCGTCGGCGACGCCCACGACATCACCCCGACCCTGGAGAAGATGTACCGGGCGATGGGGCACGAGGTGCCGGCGGTCAAGCGGATCCTGGAGCTCAACCCCGGGCACCCGCTGGTGACCGGCCTGCGCAAGGCGCACGAGCAGGGCGGCACCGAGGAGTCGCTCAAGGAGACCGCCGAACTGCTCTACGGTCTGGCGCTGCTCGCCGAGGGCGGGGAGCTGACCGATCCGTCCCGGTTCACCCGCATCCTCGCCGACCGCCTCGCCCGTACCCTCTAGCACCGCCCCGGGCCGGCCGGCGCAGCGTCGCCGGCC
>NZ_JAGPXN010000074.1 GCF_018070575.1 Micromonospora sp. C31 | reverse complement strand
AAGATGGATACGCTTGCCGCCATTGGTCGCTGGCTGAGTAAACAGCACGTCGTCACCTGGTGCGTCTCCCGTGAAGACGAGCTGTGGTGCGCGAATGCCTTTTACGTCTATGACCCGGATACCGTGGCCTTTTATCTGCTCAGCGAGGAGCACACCCGCCATGGCCAGATGACCGGACAGAGGGCGAAGGTGGCCGGCACGGTTAACGGCCAGCCAAAAACGGTGGCCCTGATCCGCGGCGTGCAGTTCAAAGGCGAGATCCGTCGTCTGAGCGGTGACGAAGAGGCGCGAATGCGCCAGCGCTACGTCAAGCGCTTCCCGGTGGCCCGCATGCTGTCGGCGCCGGTATGGGAGATTCGTCCGGACGAAATCAAATTTACCGACAACACGCTGGGTTTCGGGAAAAAATTACACTGGCGGCGTGATGCCGGCGCCGAGCAGGCGTAGCGCTTCGCGATTGAAGGCCGGCAGATCGTCCGGCGTTCTGCTGGTGACCAGCTGTTCGTTATCGACCACCACCTCCTGGTCGTAAAACTCGCCCCCGGCGTTTTTCACATCCACCACAATCGGTTTCACCGCCGTGAGCTTACGTCCGCGGATCACATCGGCGCTGATCAGCAGCTGCGGGCCGTGGCAGATGGCAAACACCGGCTTACCGCCGTTGACAAAAT
>NZ_JAGPXN010000008.1 GCF_018070575.1 Micromonospora sp. C31 | reverse complement strand
TGGCGGGGGGGGGGGGGGGGGCGGGGTGGGGGGGGGGGGGGTCGGGGGGGCGGGGGTTAAGGGAGGAGGGGGTGGCGGAGGACGTTCTCCTCGCGGCCCGGGCCCACGCCGACGACGCTGACGCGGGTGCCGCAGAGTTCCTCGATGCGGGCGACGTAGCGGCGCGCGTTCTCGGGGAGCTCGTCCTCGGTCCGCGCCTTGGTGATGTCCTCCCACCAGCCGTCGAGCTCCTCGTAGATCGGAGTCGCGTGGTGGAAGTCGGTCTGCGTCATCGGCATGTCGTCGAAACGCTCGCCGTTGATCTCGTAACCGACGCAGATCGGCACCTTCGGCAGGCCGGTGAGCACGTCCAGCTTGGTGACCACCAGGTCCGTGACGCCGTTGAGGCGGCAGGCGTACCGGGCGACGACGGCGTCGAACCAGCCGCAGCGGCGCTCCCGGCCGGTGGTGGTGCCGTACTCGTGGCCGATCTTGCGCAGGTGCTGCCCGTTGTCGTCGAAGAGCTCGGTCGGGAACGGCCCGGACCCGACGCGCGTCGTGTACGCCTTGCTGACCGCGATCACCTTGCTGATCGCGGTCGGCGGGATGCCGGCGCCCACGCAGGCCCCGCCGGCCGTCGGGTTCGACGAGGTCACGAACGGGTACGTGCCGTGGTCCATGTCGAGCATGGTGGCCTGGGCACCCTCCAGCAGGACCGTCTCACCGCGGTCCAGCGCGTCCCAGAGCATGACCCGGGTCTCGGCGATGTACGGCTTGAGCCGCTCCGCGTACCGCAGGTATTCCTCGACGGTCTCCTCGACGTCGATCGCCTTACGGTTGTAGATCTTGAACAGGAGCTGGTTCTTCTCCCGCAGCGCCAGTTCGAGCTTCTTGCGCAGGATCCCCGGGTCGAGCAGGTCCTGCAGCCGGATACCCATCCGGGCGACCTTGTCCCCGTACGCGGGGCCGATGCCCCGGCCGGTGGTGCCGATCCGGGAGCTGCCGAGGTAGCGCTCGACCACCCGGTCGAGGGCCCGGTGGTGCGGCATGATCAGGTGCGCGTCGCCGGAGATCCGCAGCCGGCTGACGTCGACCCCGCGCTCGGCGAGCCCGTCGATCTCGGCCAGCAGCACCTTCGGGTCGACCACGACGCCGTTGCCGATCACGATCATCGCGCTCGGGGAGAGCGCGCCCGACGGCATCAGGTGCAGCGCGTACTTCTGGCCGTCCGGCGTGATCACGGTGTGGCCGGCGTTGTTGCCGCCGGAGTAGCGCACGACGTAGTCGACCCGCTCACCCAGCAGGTCGGTAACCTTGCCCTTGCCCTCGTCGCCCCACTGGGCACCGAGCAGCACGATCGCTGGCATCTTCTCGCCTCCAGAAGGCTCGGGTGCCAGGTGGCGACCGGTCGGCGAGCCCGGGGTGTCAGGCTAACAAGTAGTGGCGGCGCGGCCGGCAGGGGTCGCGTCGGGAGGCAGGAGGCCTTTCTCGTGTACGACGTGGTGCTGCTCACCCTCGGCTCGGAGCGCGACGCGTCGGGCGGGGCCTGCGGCAGTGGCGGCTGCGGCGGCACGACCACCGACGCCTGCGTCCCCGGTGCCGACGCCACGGCCGACGGGCGCTGCGACACCCCACGGGTGCCGGTGCTGGCCTGCGCGGACGCGCTCACCGCCCGGGGCGCCCGCGTCGAGACGGTCACCGCCCGCTCGGACGCCGAGATCGACGAGGTGCTGGCCCGGTTCGACGGCCCGTCCCGCCCCGACGGCCTCACCTGGCCGGACCCGGACTCCAAGACCCGGCTCGTGGTCGCCTCGGCCAGCGACGCCCAGTTGCGCGCCGTAGTGCGCCGGCTCGTCCGGCGGTACGCCCCACCGCCCAGCCGCCGCCCCGACGACCTGCCCGGCAACCGTACGGTGCCGGACCTGCCGCCGATCGGCGTACTCCCGCTGGATCCGGCACGGAGCACGACGCACCGTGACCTGGCGGCGCAGCTCGGGCTGCCCCGGGATCCGGCGGCGGTGGCCGCCGCCGTGCTCGACGGCACGCCACGCCGGCTCGACCTGCTGCGCAACGACGGCGGCTCGGTGACCCTGGACGGCGCGCTCCTCGGCGCCGCCGACGACAGCGGCCGGCCCCTGCACTGGCGCGGTCGGGTCGAGGTGGACGACGCCGTGCTCTCGAACGGCGACGACCCGCTGCTGGCCTGTGCGATCGGCAACGCCGGCGGGTACGCCCGCCTCGACGACGTGGCCCTGCTCGCCGACCCCGACCCGACGGACGGGCTGGTCGAGGTCGCGGTGGCCGTGCCCGTGGTGACCCGCTCGGCGTTGGGCAGGAAGCGGGTGCGGCTGGAGGTACGACGCGCCCGGGGGCGGGCCGTGGCCGTGCTGCCCCGCGAGGGGAAGGTCCCGTTCCTCGACGACGGAGCCGAGGGCGAGCTGAGCCGCAAGCGGTCCTGGTGGACCGAACCGGGCGCCTGGGCGGTCTGGGCGGGCTGACCTCGCCCGTCCCCGACGCGACCGACGCGACCCGCCCGCGACGGCCGACCAGGCGCGGCCACTCGGCCTATCCTCGGCAGGAGGAATGGGGAGGAACCGTGGTGGACGAGAATGTCGACCGGGTCCACGCGCCCGGCCAGCAGCCGATGCCGGAGCGGGACATCGAACCACTCTGGCCGCCGGACCAGATCGACGCCGACACACCGCCCTGGGCGTCGGCCGCCTCGCCCCCGTCCCCCGCGCCGCCCGAGGGCCGGCCGGGTCAACCGCCCTCGCCGGCCGACTACCCGTCCCTGACCGGTGGGGTGCCGATCCCCGGCGCCGGGACTGCGCCGCAGGGCCCGAGCACCGGCTGGTCGCCCGCACCGGCCGCGACCTCGGCGCCCCCACCGGCCGCGACCCCGGCGCCCCCACCGGCCGCGACCCCGGCGCCCCCACCGGCCGCGACCCCGGCGCCCCCACCGGCCGCGACCCCGGCGCCCGCACCGGCCGCGACCCCGGCGCCCCCACCGGCCGCGACCCCGGCGCCCCCACCGGCCGCGACCCCGGCGCCCCCACCGGCCGCGACCCCGGCGCCCCCACCGGCCGCGACCCCGGCGCCCCCACCGGCCGCGACCCCGGGGACGCCATCGGTCGAGCCCTCGGGGTGGGGGCCGGACGCCTCAGCCTGGGCTCCGCCGACACCCGCCGCGCAGGCTCCACCGACCACGCAGACCGGCACCGGCCGGGTCGATCTCGACATGCCCTTCAGCCTCGACCAGCCGGCGGCACCCACGCCGGTCGCGTCCACGCGGGCGGTGGCCACCGCCCGCGCCGCCATGGGTCAGGGCGTGCCGGCGCAGGGGTCCGTCGGGCGGCGGGACGGAGCCTCGCCGGCCGTCGTGACCGACGCCTCTCCCGGTGATCGGCCGTCGCCCGACGCCTCGCCGGCCGGGCTCGGCGGGTCGGCCGGGGCCGACCATCTCCAGCCGACCGCCGACGCCGCGACGGCCGACGGCCCGGCGACAGCGACGGCAGGGGCGACGGCGACGGCAGGGGCGACGGCGACGGCGACAGGAGGAAACGACACCGGCGGCCCCGGGGACGGGAGTGCCGGCAGCGCGCCGGCGAACGGCGGCCCGACGAACGGAAGTGCCGGCGGCCCCGGGAACGGAAGTGCCAGCGGCGGAACCACGAACGGCGCTGCCAGCGGCCCCCGGAACGGAAGTGCCAGCGGCGGAACCACGAACGGCCGTCCGACCGCCGGCGGCGGGGCGCGGATGCCGGCAGAGTCGCCGTGGGCGCAGCCGCCGCAGCGACCTGCCGCCGCTGGAGCCGTCGAGCCCGGGCCGGGGTCGGGCGCCGCCGGCCCCTCGCCCACGTCCCGGGCCGCCGAGCCCCGGCAGGCCCTCCAGCAGTACCCGACCCAGCGGGGCCCGGCCGAGCAGGCCCCGCCGCCGCAGGGGCTGGTCGCGCAGGGTTCACCCCAGCCTCAGCCCCAGGACCCGGCCCAGGCCGGTGCACCCCGGGACCAGAGCCCACAGGACCCGGCCCAGGCCGGTGCACCCCGGGGCCAGAGCCGACAGGACCCGGCCGGGCAGGACAGGCCGGCCGGTCCCGCCACGGACCTCGGGTCAGACCCGACGGCGCCCCAGCAGGGCTTCGGGGCCGACCCGGCCGCGCCCCGGCGAGCCGCACCACCCGGCCCCCACCCGCCGCCGCAGGCCGGCCAGTACCCGCCGCCGCAGACCGTTCCGTTTCCGCCGCCGCAGGCCGGGCACTACCCGCCGCCGCAGGCCGGGCACTACCCGCAGCCGCAGACCGTTCCGTTTCCGCCGCCGCTCGGCGCCTCGCCGCCCGGTCCGTACCCGCCCGGCTGGTATCCGCCGTCCTGGCAGCAGGCCGCCCCGGCAGGCACCGCCCCGCAGCAGGCGTACCAGCCAGCGGAAGGAGTCACCCCGGTGCCGCTGGCGCAGCCCGACCCGAACTGGCATCCGTCGATCACCGACCCGCCGACGGCCGAGGACTTCGCCCGCCGCCGGCAGGTCCGGCCCGCCGATCCGGTCGCCACGATGGGCGTACGGGCGGTGGCCAACCGGGTGGGGCTGCGGCTGCCGCCCGGGCGGCACGAGCAGGAACTGCGGCGCGACATCGACACGGTCCGCCGCAACTTCGGCGGGCTGCGCCAGGTGACCGTGGTAAACCCGAAGGGCGGCGCCGGCAAGACGGTCGCCATCCTGCTGCTGGCGATGACGTTCGGCCAGAAGCGCGGCGGCTACGTGCTGGCCTGGGACAACAACGAGACCCAGGGCACCCTCGGAATGCGTGCCCAGCAGGACTTCCACTCCCGTACGGTGCGGGACATGCTGCGGGACCTGGGCCAGTTCCAGGGCGCGCACGGGCGGGTCGGCGACCTGTCGCAGTACGTCCGCTCGCAGGGCGAGGGGATGTTCGACGTCCTCGCCTCGGACGAGTCGGCCACCGGCGGCGAGATGCTCACCGCCGCCGCGTTCGCCGAGATCCGCGAAGTGGTCAGCCGGTTCTACAAGCTGATCTTCGTCGACACGGGCAACAACGTCCGGGCCCAGAACTGGCAGGCCGCGATGGACGCCACCGACCAACTGGTGGTCACCATGTCGGCGCGCAACGACTCGGCGGAGACCGCCGCCCGGATGCTGGACCACCTGGAGCAGAGCGGCCGGCAGCGGCTGGTCCGACAGGCGGTCACCGTGGTCTCCATGCCGCCGTCACGCAAGGAGATCGACCTGCCGGCGATCCAGGAGCACTTCGCGGCACGCACCCGGGCGGTGCTGCTCGCGCCGTACGAGCGGCTCATCGACACCGGCGAGCCGATCCGGTACGGCGGGCTCTCCGCAGCCACCCGGGACGCCTGGCTCAAGATCGCCGCCGCCGTCGCGGAGGGGTTGTAGGACGCCGCTGTGCACCGGGTCACGCCGCCCAGGCACCCCGGCGGCGTCACCCGGTGCACAGCGGGCCGGGATCGCGGGGCCCGGACGAGCCGACGGCCGGGCGGGAGCGCGCCGGCCGTCGGCCCCGCCGTCAGTTGCTCGCCAGCGCGTCTGCCGCGGCCGGGTCGCAGTCGCGCAGGAACTGGGCGCAGCGGGCCGCCTCGTCCGACTCGCCGATCTCGTCGGCGGCCCGGGACAGCACGTAGAGGCAGCGCAGGAAGCCCTGGTTCGGCTCGTGCGACCACGGCACCGGACCGAAGCCCTTCCAGCCGCTGCGGCGCAGCTGGTCCAGGCCCCGGTGGTAGCCGGTGCGCGCGTAGGCGTACGCCGGGATGACCTGGCCGGCGGCGAGCGCCCGCGCGGCCAGCGCACCCCAGCCGCCGCTGTACGTCGGGAAGCGCGCCGCCACCTCGGCGTGGGCCTCGTCGCTGCCCGCCCGCTCGGCGGCGGCCAGAGCGGCGTCGGCCTCGTCGTGGGCGGGGAGGAGGGTGGCGGGTGGTTCTGGCAACAGGTTCTGCATCGCCCCATTCAACCCGCTTCGCACCGGGACGCGCGAGGGGGTTGGGCGAGCCGCCTGGCTGAACGGCTGAGGAGTTGGTCACGCCTGCGGCCCATGCCCCCGGCCGATGCTCTCGACTACAACTATTGGTCCGGAGCCTCCCCAGGACCGGGTACTGCGGGAGCCCGGCGGCCACGGTCGCCGGGCTCCCGTCACTCCGGCCCCGGCTCGACAGGTTTGGCCGGTTGACCCGGCGGGGCAGGATGGCCAGGGTGCCGACCCCACCTCCCGCGGACGTCATCGAGCCGCACACCTGCACGGACGAGATCGAGACCCGCGCCGAGTTCGACCGGCGGCTGACCACCGGCAGCCTGGTCGGGCTGACCGTGCAGGGGCTACGGCTCGACCTCGACCCCGTTCCCGACCTCACCGCCACCGAGGTGGCCGGCACCCTCTTCGTCGGTTGCCGCTTCGCCTCCCGCGAGGTCGGCGCCGACCTGGTCCGGCGCGGCGCGAACGTGGTTCCGCCGTTCTCCGGGCTGCCCTACCCGACCCAGCCGTCCCACCTCTACACGCCGGAGGAACTGGTCGCCGGCTTCGCCGAGGGCGGGTTCGCCGGGATGTACGACACCCGGGTCTACGAGCACTTCCGCGCGCACGGCGGGGCGCTGCCGGACGTCCGGGAGGCGCTCGGCCAGCGGCTGCACGACCACGGCGTGGACAACGCGCTGGCCGACGCCACCCGCGCCTGGCTGGCCGCCCACGGGCCGCAGTCGGTGGTGGGCATCATGGGCGGGCACGCGGTGCCGCGCGGCAGTACGGCGTACCGGACGGCTGCCGTGCTGGGCTGGGAACTGGCCCGGGCCGACCGGCTGGTGGTGACCGGCGGCGGCCCCGGGGTGATGGAGGCCGCCAACCTCGGCGCCCACCTCGCGCTGCGGTCGGCCGAGGAACTGGACGCCGCGATCGACCTGCTCGCCACGGCGCCCGACTTCACCGACCACGACCGCTACACGGCGGCGGCGCTGCGGGTCCGGGAGCTCTACGGCCGCCCCGTGGCGTTGCCCCGGCCCGGGGCCGACGACCCCGGCAGCGTGTCCCGCGCCGACTCGGCGGAGCTGGCCGGCGGCGACATCGACTGGGCCCGCGCCGGCGGGCTGGCCATTCCGACCTGGCTGTACGGGCACGAACCGGCCAACCTGTTCGCCGGCCGGATCGCCAAGTACTTCTCCAACGCCATCCGCGAGGACACCATCCTGCGGCTGGCCCGTGGCGGGATCGTCTTCGCCCCCGGGCGGGCGGGCACGGTGCAGGAGGTGTTCCAGGCCGCCACCAAGACCTACTACTGCACCGACGGGGCCAGCGGCGCGTACGTCTTCCTGGACCGCGCGTACTGGACGGAGGAGCTTCCGGTGGAGTCGCTGCTGCGGCCGCTGCTGGGTGCCTCGCCGTTCGGCGACCTGTCGTCCTCCGTGCACCTCACCGACGACGTGCACGAGGCCGTCCGGGTGCTCACCGCCGGGTAAGGAAGGGCCCCTTCCTATCGCATCGTGATGTGCAAGGGGCCCTTCCTAACCACGAAGACGGCCGGCCCCCGGGGCGGGGAGCCGGCCGTCGGCGGTACGCGTCAGCGCGTCACTTCGCCAGCGTGGTACCGGTCGAGCGCAGGTGCTCGCAGGCCTCCGCGACCCGGGCGGCCATGCCGGCCTCGGCGGCCTTGCCCCAGACCCGCGGGTCGTACATCTTCTTGTTGCCGACCTCGCCGTCCACCTTGAGCACGCCGTCGTAGTTGCGGAACATGTGGTCCGCGACGGGCCGGGTGAAGGTGTACTGGGTGTCGGTGTCGATGTTCATCTTCACCACGCCGTAGTCCAGCGCCTCGCGGATCTCGGACAGCAGCGAGCCGGAGCCGCCGTGGAAGACCAGGCTGAGCGGCTTGTCCTTGCCGTACTTGGCGCCGACCGCCTCCTGGATCTGGTTGAGGATCTCCGGGCGCAGCTTGACGTTGCCCGGCTTGTAGACGCCGTGCACGTTGCCGAAGGTCAGCGCCGCCATGTAGCGGCCCTTCTCGCCGAGACCGAGCGCCTCGACCATGGCCAGGCCGTCCTCGACGGTGGTGTAGAGCTTGTCGTTGATGGCGTTCTCGACGCCGTCCTCCTCGCCGCCGACCACGCCGACCTCGATCTCAAGGACGATCTTGGCCTCGGCGGCCCGGTCGAGCAGCTCGGCGGCGATCTCCAGGTTCTCCGCCACCGGCACGGCCGAGCCGTCCCACATGTGCGACTGGAACAGCGGCTCCTGGCCGGCGGCCACCCGCTCCTTGGAGATCTGCATGAGCGGCCGGACGAACTTGTCCAGCTTCTCCTGCGGGCAGTGGTCGGTGTGCAGGGCGATGTTGACCGGGTACTTCTTGGCCACCTCGTGCGCGTACGCGGCGAACGCCACCGCGCCGGTGACCATGTCCTTCACGGAGGGGCCGGAGAGGTATTCCGCACCACCGGTCGAGACCTGGATGATGCCGTCGCTCTCCGCGTCGGCGAAGCCCTTGAGCGCCGCGTTCAGGGTCTGCGAGGACGTCACGTTGATCGCGGGGTACGCGTACCGGCCAGCCTTGGCACGGTCCAGCATCTCCGCGTAGGTCTCGGGGGAAGCGATGGGCATGTCGAACGCTCCTTACTTACCGCTCTCGGCCGTCACCGGCCGCTGTTGTCCCTGGAGTGCGCCGGACCGCGCTGTCCACCGTCGGCAGTATCCCGTAGAAGACCCGGACCGGCACAACCGACCCGGTGGCCGTCCAGTCCCTGACCGCCTCCGTACCGCCCCTGTCGACCACGGCCCCATCCTGGCACCGGGGGCACCGGCCGGTGGGGCGATTCGGTCGACTCGGCTTCCGAGCGGCGGGCAGACGCAACCCGTACGGTGTGTGGGGAACTGTCCGCCGAGATCCCGGGAGGGACTGATATGGGTCAGCCCGAAGAGGACTTCGCACCCAGCGACCACCTCAGCCCCGAGGAGCGCGACATGGAGGCGGAGCCGGCCGACGCGGTCGAGCAGGCCGCCGTGGTCGCCCCCGGCGACGCCGACACCGAGCCGCACCGGGGCCTGGAGGTCGGCGACTGGGACGCGATGGAGCAGGCCCGGGTGGTCGCCGTGGACGAGGACGACTACCGCTGAGCCGTACGCGGGCCGGACGTCACCGGGACGGTCCGGTGACGTCCGGCCCGCACGTCAGCGGATGCGGTTGCCCCGGGTCCGGTTGCCGCGCCGCCCACTACGCCAACCGGTCCTCCCGCGATGGCGTGAGGAACGCCGGGGCTTCCGGGCGGCCGGGACGTTACGGCGATCCTGGTCAGCCGTTTGGTCGATGTTCACCCGCTGGAGGCGGAGCGGGCAGCGGCGGATCTTAAGGAGTCCTTAAGATCCGCTGGCCACTCCTGGCATTCCCACGGGAGGAACCCCCCACATGCTCAAGCACTCCACTCGGCGCTGGCTGGCCGGGCTGGGCGTCGCAGGCGCGCTCGTCGCCGCCTCCGCCACTCCCGCCGTCGCCGAGGACGGCGACGTCGAGCTCGGCGTCTACTTCAACGACCTGACCGTCGCGGCCGGTTCCGACGGCAAGTTCGAATCGCCCATCCTGTTCGCCTCCGAGCCGGTCACCGTGTTCGGTCTGACGGTCCGGTTCGACTACCGCGACTTCGCGGGCAAGGTGAAGATCGAGTCGGAATTCGATTCCGAGTGCACCGCACCGGAGGCGGGCGTCCTGGTCTGCACCAGTCCGTTCGAGTACGACCTGTACGACTGGGGCTCCGGCTCCTTCAACGTCAACGTCGCACCCACCGCGAAGGCGAAGGACGGTGACGCCGGCAAGGTGAAGGTGACGGTGAGCGCCGACGGTTTGAGGTCAGCGAGCCACACGTCACAGGTCCGCATCGGTACGGGTGTCGACCTCGCAGGCGGTCCGGAGGTGGAGGTCTCGGCGGCGCCGGGCGGCAGCTTCGCCGCTCCGATCGTGCTCGGCAACGCCGGCCGGACCCCCGCCGAGGGTGCCGTCGCCGTCTTCGACCACGACTACGCCATCCGCGCCGACAAGCGGCACAGCAACTGCACCTACGAGGACGGTCGCCTGCGTACCTGCCGGTTCTCGGACACCGTGGCCCCGGGGGCGACGCACTCGGGGTCCTTGGCCTACCGGCTGGGCGAGGACACCTACGCCCCGGGCAAGGACTACGGCTACTACAACTGGATGACCGTCGCCGAGTTCGAGGACTTCAGCAAGTATCTCGCCGCCAACGGTCACTCGGTCGGTGAGCCGGGCGACGGCGAGCCCCTGAGCCTCTCGGCCCCGAACGTCCGGGCCCGCTCGTCCCAGGTCGACGTCAACCCGGAGAACAACTGGTCGGGCATGGAGGTCACCGCCACCGGCAAGAACGGCACCGACCTCGGTGCCATCGGCGACTCGGTGAAGGGTAAGGCGGGCGAGCAGGTCACCGCGACTGTCGGGTTCCGCAACAACGGCCCCGCCACCCTCGACTACTCGCGTGGCGGATCCTCCGTAACCTACCTGGAGGTCGCGGTACCGGAGGGCACCACCGTGGTCGGCGCGCCGGACGATTGCATGCCCGTGCAGGGCGACGACCACGGCGATCCGGGCGAGGCAGGTGGCCGCACCTACTTCTGCTATGCCCCGCCGTTCGTGAAGGCCGGCGACGCGGAGACCTTCGAGTTCAAGCTCCGGATCGACAAGGTCGTAGCCGACGCGACCGGCACCGTCGACATCAACATCCCGTGCCAGTGCGACGGCGGCTTCTCCGACGACCTGAAGCCCGCCAACGACACGGCCAAGCTGCTGGTGAACGCGATCGGCGGCCAAGGCGGCGACGGAGGCGGCAACGGAGGCGGTGACGGCGACGGCGGCACCCTGCCGATCACCGGTGGGTCCACCGGCCTGATCGCCGGCATCGGCGGGCTGCTGCTCGTCGCCGGCGTCGGTGGCTACGTGGTGACCAAGCGCCGCAGGACCCGCTTCGTCGTCTGATCCACCCGCACCACCGGTGCCCCGCCGCCCAACAAGGCCGGCGGGGCACCGCCTTTTCCAGGCCCACTGACCCACCCGGCCGAACGGCACAGCCCACCAGCCACCCACCCCCACAACACGGCCCCACCAGCCCCACAGCACACGCCCCACCCAGCCACCCATGCCGACCCCCACCCACCCGACCGAGGCCACCGGACGAGCCGGAGGCACGACGGGTTTCCGGGGGAGCCCCGCCCGCGCAGGGATCAAGCCTGACCGCCCGGAGCGGGCGGGGCTCCCCCGGAAACCCCACCCGACGAGGACACCGGAAAACGGGACGACGCAAGATCGAAGCGGCTGACACCATGGGCGCGTGCTGCTCACCCTGACCACCACGCACCGGCCGGCGACCGACCTCGGGCACCTGCTGGTCAAGCACCCCGACCGCGCCCACTCCTTCGACGTGCCGGTCGGCACCGCGCACGTGTTCTACCCGGAGGCCGGCGAGCAGCGTTGCACCGCCGCCCTGCTGCTCGACGTCGACCCGCTGCGGCTGGCCGGCGCGCGGGGCAGGGGCCGCGGCCGGCAGCAGGCCCCGACCCCGGACAGCTTCACCCTCGGGCGGTACGTCAACGACCGGCCGTACGCCGCGTCCAGCCTGCTCTCCTCCGCGCTGTCCAAGGTGTACCGGTCGGCCCTGCGCGGCGAGTCCCGCGAGCGCCCCGAGCTGGCCCGTACGCCGATCCCGCTTCAGGTGCGGGTGCCGGTGCTGCGCTGCCGGGGCGGCGAGGACGTGGCGGTCCGGATGTTCGGTCCGCTCGGCTGGGCGGTGACCGCCGCCCCGATCCCGCTCGACGAGGGGCACCCGGAGTGGGGCGACAGCCGGTACGTCGACCTGACGCTGACCGGCACGATGCGCGTCGCCGATGCGCTCAACCACCTCTACGTCCTGCTGCCGGTGCTGGACGACGCCAAGCACTACTGGGTCGCCCCGGACGAGGTCGACAAGCTGCTCCGGGCCGGCGAGGGCTGGCTGGCCGCGCACCCGGAGCGGGACGTGATCACCCGCCGCTACCTGGCGCACCGGCGGGCGCTGGCCGGCCTGGCCCTGGCCCGGCTCGCCGAGCGGCGGCCGACCGACGAGCCCGCCGCCGAGCCGACGGTGGACGAGGCGAACGGGAATGAGGCGACCGGGAACGAGGCGAACGGGGACAAGGCGAGCGTCGGGGACGGGGGCGGGCAGGCCGCCGCCCGCCGGGCGTCACTGGCGGCGCGACGGCGGGAGGCGGTGCTCGGCGCGCTGGCCGGGGCGGGGGCGAGCCGGGTGCTGGATCTCGGCTGCGGCGGCGGCGCCCTGCTCGCCGCGCTGGTCGGCGACCGCCGGTTCACCGAGATCGTCGGTACCGACGTGTCCACGCACGCGCTGATGCTCGCGGCCCGGCGGCTGGGGCTGGACCGGCTGCCGGAGCGGCAGCGGGACCGGATCCGGCTGTTGCAGTCGGCGCTGACCTACCGGGACGACCGGCTGCGCGGGTACGACGCGGCGGTGCTGATGGAGGTGATCGAGCACGTCGACCCGCCCCGGCTGCCGGCGCTGGAGGACGCCGTACTCGGTCACGCCCGTCCGGCCACCGTCGTGGTGACCACGCCGAACGTCGAGTACAACGTCCGCTACGAGGGGCTGCCCGCCGGGCGGTTCCGGCACGCCGACCACCGCTTCGAGTGGACCCGCGCGGAGTTCGCCGCCTGGGTCGACCGGGTGTGCACCACGTACGGCTACACCGCCGCGATCGGCGGCGTCGGCGACGACGATCCCGAGGTCGGCTCCCCCACCCAGCTCGTCGTGCTGACCCGGAAGGAGAACCCGTGACCACCCTCGACATCCCCGAGCTGGCCCTGGTCGCACTCGTCGGCGTCTCCGGCTCCGGCAAGTCCACCTTCGCCCGCCGGCACTTCGCGCCCAGCCAGGTGCTCTCCTCGGACACGTTCCGGGCGATGGTGGCCGACGACGAGAACGACCAGTCCGCCTCCGCCGACGCCTTCGACGCGCTGCACCACGTCGCCGCCACGCGGCTGCGCCGGGGCCGGCTCACGGTCGTCGACGCGACCAACCTCCAGCCGCACGCCCGGGCCGCGCTGGTGCGGGTGGCCCGCGAGCACGACGTGCTGCCGGTGGCCGTCGTGCTGGACGTGCCGGAGGCCCTGGCCTGGGAACGCACCGAGGGCCGCGCCGACCGTACCTTCGGCCGGCAGGTGCTCGCCCGGATGCAGCGCGACCTGCGCCGCTCGTACAAGCTGTTGGCCCGCGAGGGCTTCCGGAAGGTGCACGTGCTGCGCGGCGTCGAGGAGATCGACGCCGCCGAGATCCGCTACGAGAAGCTGTTCAACGACCGGCGCGAGCTGACCGGGCCGTTCGACATCGTCGGCGACGTGCACGGCTGCCGCGTCGAGCTGGAGGCGCTGCTCGTCCGGCTCGGCTGGGAGCTGCGCCGCGACGAGCGGGGCCGGCCGGTGGACGCGACGCACCCGTCGGGGCGTACCGCCGTCTTCGTCGGCGACCTGGTGGACCGCGGCCCGGACTCCCCCGGCGTGCTCCGCCTGGTGATGGGCATGGTCGCCGCCGGGCACGCGATCTGCGTGCCCGGCAACCACGAGCAGAAGCTGCTGCGCCGGCTGCGCGGCCGCGAGGTGCGGCTCACCCACGGGCTGGCCGAGACGATGGCGCAGCTGGCGGCGGAACCGGACGCCTTCGTGGCCGAGGTGGCGGGCTTCATCGACGGCCTGGTCAGCCACTTCGTGCTCGACGGCGGCCGGCTGGTGGTCGCGCACGCCGGGCTGAAGGAGGCCTACCAGGGCCGCGCGTCGGGCCGGGTGCGCTCGTTCGCGCTCTACGGCGAGACCACCGGGGAGACCGACGAGTACGGGCTGCCGGTGCGCTACCCGTGGGCGCGGGAGTACCGGGGCTCGGCGATGGTGGTCTACGGGCACACGCCGGCCGCCGTGCCGGAGTGGGTGAACAACACGATCTGCGTCGACACCGGCTGCGTCTTCGGCGGCCGGCTGACCGCGCTGCGCTACCCGGAGAAGGAGCTGGTCTCGGTGCCGGCGGAGCGGGAGTGGTACGCCCCGGTCCGCCCGCTGGCCGCCGCCCCGGCCCGGCCGGACGAGGTGCTGGAGCTGACCGACGTGACCGGTCGGCGGCACATCGAGCACGCGTACGGGTCGCTGACCGTGCCGGCGGAGAACGCCGCCGCCGCGCTGGAGGTGATGAGCCGCTTCGCGGTCGATCCGCGCTGGCTGGCGTGGCTTCCGCCGACGATGGCGCCCTGCTCGACGGCCACGGCGGGCGGCTTCCTGGAGCACCCGGCGCAGGCGTTCGCCGACTACCGCGCGGCGGGCGTGGACCGGGTGGTCTGCGAGGAGAAGCACATGGGTTCGCGGGCGGTTGTGCTCGTCTGCCGGGAGGCCGACGGCGGGCCGTTCGGGCCGGGCGGCGGGGTGGTGCACACCCGCACCGGCCGCCCGTTCTTCGGTGCGCCGCTCGACGCGGAACTGCTCGACCGGGTGCGCGCGGCGGTCGGCGCGGCGGGGCTCTTCGACGAGCTGGGCACCGACTGGCTGCTGCTCGACTGCGAGCTGCTGCCCTGGTCGGCGAAGGCGGGCGGCCTGATCCGCGAGCAGTACGCCGGGGTCGGCGCCGCCGGCCGGGCCGCGCTCCCGGCGGCGCTGGCCGCGCTGGAGGCGGCGGCCGGGCGGGGCCTGCCCGTGGCCGGGCTACGCGACCGGACGGCCCGTCGCCGCGACGAGATCCTGGCCTACTCGGACGCCTACCGGGCGTACGTGGGGCCGACCGACGGGCTGCGCGGGGTGACCCTGGCTCCGTTCGCGGTGCTGGCCGGAGCGGGGGCCAGCTACGCCGACCGGGACCACGGCTGGCATCTCGCGCTGGCCGACCGGCTCTGCGCCGCCGATCCGGAGTTCTTCACGCCGACCCGTCGCCAGGTGGTCGACCTGGCCGATCCGGCCGCCGAGGCGGCGGCCACCGAGTGGTGGCTGGCGCTGACGGCGGCCGGCGGCGAGGGCATGGTGGTGAAGCCGTACGCCGGGCCGGCCGCTCGCAGTGTGCGGGGTTCGCTGCTCCAGCCGGGTGTCAAGTGCCGGGGTCGGGAGTATCTGCGGATCATCTACGGTCCGGGCTACGACGAGCCGGAGCAGCTTGCCGCGCTACGCCGCCGGTCGTTGGGGCGCAAGCGAGGGCTGGCGCTGCGCGAGCACGGGCTGGGGCTGGCGGCGCTGGACGCGCTGGCGGCCGGTGCTCCGCTGTGGCGCCGGCACGAGCTGGTCTTCGCGATCCTGGCCTGCGAGTCAGAGCCGGTCGACCCCCGGCTCTGACGGTCTGTCGGCGCCGCCGACCGGGCGCGCGACGTGGTGCGCCGCACCCGGGCCCGGCACCGGTAGCCTGTGTGGCCGTGGCGAGCGCCACACAGGCAGCGCTTCGAGTGATGACGAACGGATTCTCGCAATGGCATGGGGCGAACGCATTGGCCACGTCTTCCGTGGGGCGGCCATCGGTGTGGCTGAAGCCGTCCCGGGGGTCAGCGGCGGCACGATCGCGCTGGTCACCGGGGTGTACGAGCGGGTCATCGCATCCGCCGGCCACCTGGTGAACGCGGTCCGCTTCGCGGCCTCGGACGTCCCCCGCGGAAGGGGGTGGACGCGGACCTCGCACCAGTTCCGGCAGGTGCACTGGGAGGTGGTGATCCCGCTCCTGCTGGGCATGGTGCCCGGTCTGCTGATCGCGGCGAAGCTGCTGGAGCCGCTGCTGCACGACCACCCGGAGCAGACCCGTGGGCTGTTCCTCGGTCTCGTGCTCGCCTCGGTGCTGGTGCCGATCTCGATGGTGGGCAAGCCGTGGCGGGGCAAGGAGGTCGCCGCCCTGGTGGTCAGCGCCGTGGCCGCCTTCGTGCTGACCGGTCTGCCGCAGGCGACGGTCACCCCGAACCCGCTGGTCGTCCTGGTGGCGGCGGCGGTCGCGGTCTGCGCCCTGGTGTTGCCCGGCGTCTCCGGATCGTTCCTGCTGCTGACCGTCGGCCTCTACGAGCCGACGATCAATGCGGTGAACGACCGTGACTTCGGCTACCTGGCCGTCTTCGGGGCCGGGATGGTCGTCGGCCTGGCGCTGTTCGTGAAGCTGCTTCAGTGGTTGCTGGAGAAGCACCGTCGGATGACGTTGGCGGTGATGGCCGGCATCATCCTCGGCAGCCTCCGTGCCCTGTGGCCGTGGCAGTCGGAGGACCGGTCGATGCACGCTCCGGGCGAAAACCTCGTGTCGATCGTCGCGCTCTTCCTGCTCGGCGTGGCGCTGGTCAGCGCAATGATCATCGCCGAGCGTCGCCGACTGCGGCGCGCGGCGAGGGATCTCACCGAGGAGACGTACGAGGAGAGCCCGCACGTCCGCTGAGCCGGCCGCGACCCATCCGCTCGGTGGCCGCCTCAGGGGCGGTCACCGAGCGGACCGGATCGGAAGAGTCAGCGCGCCTTCTTGGTGGCGCGCTTGCGCGGCGGCGTGAGCAGATCGGCGATCGTGGCGATCGCCGTCGGCACCAGCCGGTAGTAGGCCCAGACACCGCGCTTCTCCCGCTCCAGCAAGCCGGCCTCGGTGAGGATACGCAGGTGGTGACTGACCGTCGGCTGCGAGAGGCCGAGGGGTGCGGTCAGGTCGCACACGCACGCCTCGCCCTCGGGCGCCGACTGGATCAGGCTGAGCAGCCGAAGTCGAGCGGGGTCGGCGAGGGCCTTGAGGACCCCCGCGAGACGCTCGGCATCGGCACGTTCGATCGGCTCGCCGGCAAGCGGCGAGATCTGAGGCATAGTCATTTCAGCCAACGCAGTTCCCACGAATTCCATCCTTCCACCAGCAGCATCGATCCGCCTGCATATCGGCGGATCCAAATCGGCAGACTTTTACGCCACAAGGCCGAGGTCAGCCAACGTATAGGCCGCCCGATACGGCAATCCGGCGGCTCGCACCGCGTCGCCGGCGCCTCGATCAACAATAACCGCCACACCCACGATCTCGGCCCCGACCTCGCGAAGGGCCTCGACCGCCGTCAACACACTTCCCCCGGTGGTGGAGGTGTCCTCAACCGCCAACACCCGCCGGCCGGCCACGTCCGGCCCCTCGATCCGACGCTGGAGCCCGTGCGTCTTACCCGCCTTGCGAACCACGAAGGCGTCCACCGGTCGACCGGTCTCCGACGCGGCGTGCACCATCGACAGCGCCACCGGGTCGGCGCCCAGGGTCAGCCCGCCCACCGCTTCGTATTCCCAGTCGGCCGTCAGGTCACGCATCACGCGGCCCACCAACGGAGCGGCCTGGTGATGGAGCGTGACGCGACGTAGATCGACGTACCAGTCGGCCTCGCGCCCCGAGGAGAGCACCACCCGGCCGTGGACCACCGCCAGGTCAGTGATGAATTTACGCAGGTCGTCGTGGTCCCCCATGCCGAAGAGGGTACTGCTCAAGTCTGTACCTCGTGTGTGGGGTCCACCCGGATCAGCCCTGGGAACGACCTGCGGGGCGACCAGGGCCGGCTACGCTGAGCGACCGTTCAGCCGGACATAGCGGGCGATCGACAAGGGCCGACGCAACGAGCCGACGCCGAGCCGCGGCTCAGCCGTCGGCGCGACCGATCCGGCCCCGGGTGTCCCGCGACACCACCTCCAGCAGCCGCCTGGGCGCGTGCCGCAGCCCCGCCACGGCGAGCTTGTACTTCCACGCCGGAACGCTGACCAGCTTGCCTTTCCGCAGGTCACGCAGGGCTTCGTCGACGACATCGTCGGCCCGCAGCCACATCCACTCCGGCGTCTTGGACATGTTGATGCCGGCACGCTCGTGGAACTCGGTTCGCGTGTAGCCGGGGCAGAGCGCCATCACGCGCACGCCGTAGGGCCGGGCGGACTGGCCGACGGACTCGCTGAAGTTGGTGACCCACGCCTTGCTGGCGGAGTATGTCGACCCCGGCATGACCGCGCCGAAACCCGCCACCGAAGAGACATTTATCACTGCCCCGGAGCGCCGCTCGGTCATCGGACGCAGGCCCGCGAGGGTCAGCCGCATCACAGCGTGCACGTTGAGCCGCAGCAGCCGCGCCTCGTCGTCGGCGGACGACCGCAGGAACGGGGTGTTCAGGCTGATTCCGGCGTTGTTCACCAGCAACCCGATCGGCGGGCCCTCGGCCAGCCGCCGCTCCACCGTCGCGCAACCATCGTCTGTGGACAGGTCGGCCGCGATCGTGTCGACCTCCCGGCCGTGCCGTCCGGTCAGCTCGTCGGCCGTCGCGGCCAGCCGGGCCGCGTCCCGGGCCACCAGCACCAGGTGCCAGCCGTCGGCGGCCAGCCGTCGGGCGAAGGCGGCACCGATGCCGGCGGTCGCTCCGGTGATCAGGGCCCGCCGCTCGCTGGTCGGCTGGTCGAGCGTCACGGGCGGTCCTCACCTCGGCGGATGTGGGGGCGCGGGCGGCGCCCCGGGCGGCTGGTGCGGGAACTGAACGGGTGGCGACGCCGACGGGTGGTACGAAACGGACGGCGCGGGCCGCCGGCGGAACCAGGCGCTGGCCGCCGGCAGTGCCAGCAGCACGGCTACCACAAGGTAACCGAGCACCTGGCCGACGGAAAGCCCCGCGCCCAGCGGGATCCACCAGGACGGGTAGGCGTCGGCGAGGAGGCCGAAGAGTTCCGCCGTCGCCCGGTCGTCCTCGCCCGAGGCGAGCGGGGTGGCGCGCTGGCCGACCAGCAGCGTCAGCCCGCAGCACCCGGCGACCAGCCCCAGCCCCGCCACCACCCAGGTCGCGGTGCGGGCGCCGTCCCGGCCGGCCCGCAGGCCGAGGGCGAGACCGGCGAGGAGCAGCCCCGCGAGCAGGCTCACCGCCGCCGTCAGCACGGTGGAGACGCCGATCAGGGTGACCATCCGGTCGATCTGGCCCGGGCCCGCCGAGGTGTCCGCGGCGGCGGCCCGGAACCGGTCGACGGTGCCGCCGCGCGCCGCCACACCGGCGACGGCGTACGCGAGGGCGGCGACCGCCATCACCGCCAGCACCGTCACGGCAGCCGTGACCACGGCCGGGCGGCGGGCCGGTGCCCGATCGGGGTACGACACGACGGGTCCCTCCGGTAGGCGTCGGGTTGCAACCTACTCGGAGGGACCGTCGGCGTCGCTGTTACGGACCGGTCAACTCGCCGGCGGGTTCGGGCCGGGACGGTCGGGACCGGGCGGCTCGCCACCCGGGTTCGACCCCGGCTGGCTGCCCGGAGCCGGCGGGTAGCCCGGCTGATCGGGGGCCTGCGGCTGCCCCGGCGTCGGCGGGTAGCCGGGCGTCGGCGGGTAACCGGGCTGGCCGGTCTGCGGGTAGCCCGGCTGGCCGGTCTGCGGGTAGGCCGCGCCCGGGGTCGGGGGCTCCCAGACCTGCTTCGGCTTGCGGAAGAACTCGTTGGCCTTCGGCAGTGCCAGCAGGATCAGCGCGCCGAGCAGCGCGAGCAGCCCGATCACGCTGAGCAGCGTGGTGACCGGGCCGAACCAGCCCGGCAGCGCCTCGTCGAGGCGCCGCTGGATCTCCTCCGGGCTCGGCCCGTCGCCGGTCGTCTGACCGGTGCCGAAGCCGCCACCCAGGCCGCTGACCAGCCCGCCGCCCGTGCAGCAGACCAGGATGCCGCCGAGCACCCAGGTGGTGATCCGCGACCCGTTGCTGCCCCGGTTGTTGAACACCCCGAGCACGGCCAGCACGACCGCCAGCAGCAGTAGGAAGATGCCACCACCGATGGTGACCATCTTGGTGATGTCCGCCAGGTTCTGCGTGCCGTTGGCGTCGGTGCCCCGGTACGCCTCGTCGAGCACCTCCGAGATGGTGCCGACGGTGGCGAGCGTGATGATGAGACCGATCAGCTGCATGAGCGCGAACAGCCACAGCAGATACGTGGATACGGTCACCGCACCCGGCCGGGTGCGGGCCGGCGTGTTGTGGGAATCGACCATGATTCTCCTTCCCTAGATCGCGGTCACACCGTATCCAGGTCGGGCCACTCCGGCACGTCAGACGGACATTGACCCGCCGGGACGGCGACGATCGTGGGCTGCGGGTGCCTCAGTAGCCGCGCCACTCCGCGCGGGCGTACTCCAGCACCCGAGGCTGGAGCAGGGTGGAGGCCGGCACGGCCAACCGGCGGCGGTCGGCCGGAAAGTTGCCGGCGGCGGTCAGGGTCGCCGCGTCGAGGAAGCGCAGCCCGGGCACGTCCGACGGCAGGGCCAGGGCGGGCGCGGTCGGGCCGGGAGCCGCCAACAGGAAGCCCCAGTCGCCGAAGGACGGCACGTCGACGTGGTACGGCGTGGTCGCGAAGCCCGCCTCGCGCAGCGACGCCTCGATCGACCAGTACGACCGGGGCGCGAAGTACGGCGAGCCGGACTGGACCACCAGCCGGCCGCCCTCGGCGAGCACCGCCCGCACCAGGACGTAGAACTCGACCGTGTAGAGCTTGGCGGTGGCCGTCTCGTCCGGGTCGGGCAGGTCGGCCACCACCGCGTCGAACCGGTCGGCGGCGTTACGCAGCCAGGCGAACGCGTCGTCGTGCACCACCCGGACCCGGGGGTCGTCGAGCGCGCCGCCGTTGAGCCGGCGCAGCTGCGGCTCGCTGCGGGCCAGCGCCACCACCGCCGGGTCCAGGTCCACCACGGTGATCCGCCGGACGTCCGGGTAGCGCAGCAGCTCGCGTACGGCGAGGCCGTCCCCGGCGCCGAGCACCAGCACCTCGCCGCGCGGGCCGTTGAGCACCGGATGCACCAGCGCCTCGTGGTAGCGGTACTCGTCGACCGAGCTGAACTGGAGGTCGCCGTTGAGGAAGAGCCGCAGGTCGGTGCCCGCGCGGCCGGTCTCGGCGACCGAACGGGTGAGCACGATCTCCTGGTACCGGCTGCGCTCGGCGTGCACCACCGGATCCCGGTAGAGCTGCTGGCGGGCGGTCAGCTCGAAGTCGTGCGCGGTCACCCACGCGTACCCGAGGCTGAGGAAGACCACGACGCTGCCGGCGCCGAGCGCGACGCGCGCCCGGCGGCCCAGCTCGCGCCGGAAGACCGTGCAGATCAGCGCGAGCCCGGCGACGGCGTTCACCGCGCCGACCACCAGCGCCCCCTTGAGCAGGCCGAAGACCGGCAGCAGCAGGAACGGGAAGGCCAACCCGCCCAGCAGCGCGCCGACGTAGTCGGCGGCGAACAGGTCCGCCACCGCGCTGCCGGCCGACTGCTCCCGGATGCGTTGCAGCAGCACCATCAGCAGCGGGATCTCCGCGCCGATCAGCAGGCCGAGCACGAAGGCGGTGGCGACCAGCGCCGGGCCGTAGAGGTCCAGCCACGCGAAGGCCGCGTAGAGCCCGAGCACGCAGAGGCCGCCGAGCAGGGCCAGGGCCAGCTCGATCGCGGCGAACGCGACGGCGGACCGGGGCTGCAACGGCTTGGCGGCGAGCGCGCCGACGCCCATCGCGAACACCATCACGCCGAGCACGATCGAGGTCTGCCCGACCGTGTCGCCGATCAGGTAGCTGCCCAGGGCGACCAGGGCCAGTTCGTAGACCAGGCCGCAGGCGGCGCAGACGAAGACCGCGAAGAGCACCGCCGCCCGGGACAGCCGCCACCGCGCGGGTGCCGGCGCGTCGACAGTCACCGGCCCTCCGGCGTACGCCCGGCGGCCTGCCGGTCGGTCCGGAGGTCCTTGGTCCGCGCGGCCCCCCGCCGTTCGGCCTCCCTGCGGCGCTGACGGCCGCGCTGCCAGCAGCCGGCGGCGACCAGCAGCCCGGTGACCAGGAGCAGGCCGGCCACGGCGAGGACGTAGCCCCAGCGGTCCCGCCAGAAGTCGCTGCCGGCGTCGGGCAGTGCGGTCGGCGGGGTCGACGGTTCGGCGGTCGCCACCGGCGCCGGGTCGGCGAGGCCCTGCTCGGCGACGAGCAGTGGCAGGCTGACGGCAGCCCGGGTGATCGCCCAGCCCGGGTCGTCGAGGAACACGTCGCCGGTCAGGCCGAACCGTTCCAGGTTCCGCGCGACGGCGCGCAGGTCCGCCGGCCGGAAGTCCGCCGAGCCTTCGACGGTGACGTAGGCGTGGTCCTCGGACTCGCTGCTCTGTGCGGTGTATCTGATGTCTCCGACGACCCGCACCCAGCGGGGGCATGCCGGGTCGTCCTCGACGGAGACGCCGTCGCCGAGGTTCGAGCCGACGTTGACGACCGCGGCGTAGCGCTCCTCCAACTGCCAGCCGTAGCAGATGCCCTGGCTCTCCGCCGCCCGGGCGAGCAGCGGCACGGTGTCGGTCCGCTCGGTGGCCGTGGGCGGGGGCACCACGGTGCTGCCGTCGTCGTTGGCCCACGGGCTGGCGGCGCAGAATCCGCAGACCATCACGAACGCACCGATGACCGCGACGCCCTGCCACGCGCTGGCGGCGGGCTTCGCGGTGGGCCTCGTCGCCGCCATCAGCTGATGGCGGCGGCGATGATCGCGCCGGTGGCGAGGTGCACGACGGCGGAGACCCAGACCGCCGGGTGCGGCTGCTGGTCGACCAGGATCTCGCCGAGCTTGCCCGGCGTGGCCACGTCGAGCAGCACGAAGGCCGCCGCCATGATCACCAGACCGAGGATCCCGTACGCGGACGCGCCGACGATGCCGAGCACGAAGTCGTCGTCGCTGGCGGCGATCGCGGCGACCACGATGATGCCGACGCCAGCCAGGTTGGAGGCGAGCAACAGCGCGGCGTTGCGGTTGCGCTCGGTCCAGATCAGCTGGTTGAGCCGGCCGGGGGTGGCGAGGTCCACCAGGACGTAGCCGATGCCCATCAGCAGGACGCCGACCGCCCCGTAGGCGAGGGTGACCAGCAGATCGGTGACCAGGGTCTGCACAGGAGGCTCCAGGTTGAGGGGGGTCGGTGCGTCACTTGCCGCTGCCGGGGCCGCCGCCCCGGACGGTGCTGCCACGGCCCCAGCCCCAGTGGGAGCCGACCGTGGAGTGGTAGCGGGGGTAGGCGGTGCTCATGCGCTCCAGCAGGATCACCGAGCCGGCGGCGATCGGCAGGATCACCACCGAGTCGTCGTCGTAGCGCAGGTAGACGCCGCTGCCGTCGACGTACTGGTCGGCCGGCTGCCACGCGTCGGTGACCTCCTTCGCCACCTGGCTCGGCGAGCGGGGCGAGGTGTAGGCGACGGCGTTGCGGCCGATGTCCCGGCTCGCCGCGCGCGTGTACTTGTCCTCCACGTAGCCGCGCGGCGAGAAGCTGCCGTAGAAGACGGCGAAGGCGGCGACCAGGGCGCCGATGACGGCGAACGCCACCCCCAACACGAACCAGCGTCGGTACGTCATCGCAGCGCCACCACCGTCTCGGTCAGGACCAGTTCGTTGGTCTGGGGATACGCGTGCCAGGTGCGCCAGGCGAGGGTGCCGGCCGGCGGATCGGGGCGGACCGCCAGCGCGGTCACCGCGTCCACGTCGCCGGGGAACACACCCACCAGCGCGTACGGGTCCCCGGCCAGGTCGGCGCGGAGGGCGGCGACCTGCTCGCTCAGCCCCGCTCCGGCGGGCCGCAGCACGGTCGCGGTGAAGTGGTAGCCGCTCGCCTCGTCCCGCGCCGTCCCGGGCAGCTCGGGTGGGCGGCCCGGCAGGCAGGCGACCGTCTCGGTCAGCGCGGCGCCGGGCGCGCGCAGGACCACCTGGTGCGAGGCGCCGAGCAGCCGCAGCCGCAGCCGGACACCACCGGGCAGGTCGAGGTCGAGCACGTGCAGCGCGGGCCGCTCGACGTCGTCGAGCGCGAGACTGAGGTCGGCGGCGCTGGTGTCCACGTACGGGGCGTCGAGGGTGACGAGCATCAGCCCACCTCGGACTGCGGGTAGATCATCACGTCGCCGCGGTGCAGCAGCTCGCCGAGCGCCACCTCCCAGCCCGCCTCGCCGTACGCCTCGAAGGAGAGCCGGGCGCCGCCGGGCGCCTGGTAGTCGTGGTACCGCATGGAGCCGGTCGGGTCGAGGCCGGTGTTGCCGACGGCGGTGTAGCGCGCCTGGCCGGACTCGTTCCAGTTGTAGCGGCGGCCGGCGAAGTCGATCGTCGGGGCGCCGGGGGTGACGGTGGCGCCCTGCTCGGCCCCCCAGAGCACCAGCTCCAGCTCCGGGTCCTCCTCGACGGAAAGCCAGCGGCGCACGCCACCCGCGTCGTCGAGCAGGTGCTCCACCCAGCTCCAGCCGCCCTCGACGAGGCGGATCGAGCCGCGCACCGCGTACGAGGTGCCCCGGATCTCGACGATGTCGCCGGGCTTCAGGCGGCGCGGGTCGCCGCGCAGCGCGTCGGCGTCCCGGTCCCGCAGCGGGTCGCCCGGTCCCTTGGCCCGTTGTTGCGGGCGGGAACGCGCCCGGCTCACGGCCACCGCGGCGACCACCACCCCGGCCACGCCGGCCAGACAGCCCACCGCCGCCAGCAGGTACGCGATCGTTCCGTTCACACCGACCACCTCCCCAGGTATGTCGGCGGAGACGGTAACAACCCCGCGCACCTGGGGAAACAGGTTGTCGCCTGAGTGAGTGCACGGTCACCTGGCGTACCGCCCCTTGCGACCCTTCGGGACTGTTCCGGGCGTGTTCCTCGGCGAAGCTCCCGGACGCCGATGCGGCCTCGGGGCTGATACCGGACGCCGGGGGGTCAGCCTCGGGATAGGTGCTCGGCGGTGTAGTCGCGCAGGGTGGTGCGGCCCATGACGCAGCCGGTGAAGGTGCCGAACTCGGCCGGGTCGTCGCCCAGCGCGGTCCAGGCGGCCCGCCCGGTCGACGGGTCGGCGCGCTCCAGCAGCGTGGCGGCGTAGACGCGGCCGGCCGGGGTCGCCTCGGCGAGGAGCCGGTCGAGTTCCCCGCGTACGCCCTCGGGGTCGTCGGCGAGCGCCGCCTCCACCCGCCGGTACGCCTCGGTCACCGGCAGCAGCGTGCCGGCGATGCCCACCCCGCCGAACGCCACCGTGTCGGCCCCCCGCAGCTCGTCGAGGGCCGACTCGATCTCCCGGTCCCGCTTCTTCCCGATCCCGAACATGCCCCTGTTCCTTCCCCGTCGCAGCCCGACCCACCCTGTCGATCAAGAGTTTCGCGCCGTCGACGGTGGCGCTGCCGCGACGCGAACCTCTCGATCGACGGGGGCGGGCCTCAGGCCGCCGATACCGCCAGGGCCTCCTTGCTGTCCGCCAGGTCGACCTTGACCGTGTCGCCGTCGCGGATCTGACCCGACAGGAGCGCCTTGGCGAGTTGGTCGCCGATCGCCGTCTGGACCAGGCGACGCAGCGGGCGGGCGCCGTAGATCGGGTCGTAGCCGTGCTCGGCGAGCCAGAGCCGGGCGGGCTCGGTGATCTCCAGGCCGAGGCGGCGGTCGGCGAGCCGCTTCCGCATCCGCGTCAGCTGGATGTCGACGATGGCCCGCAGGTCGTCGCCGTGCAGCGCGGCGAAGACCACGATGTCGTCGAGGCGGTTGAGGAACTCCGGCTTGAAGTGCGAGCGGACCACCGCGAGGACGCCCTCGCGACGCTGCTCCTCGGCCAGCGTCAGGTCGCCGATCACCGACGAGCCCAGGTTGGAGGTGAGGATCAGGATGGCGTTGCGGAAGTCCACCGTGCGGCCCTGCCCGTCCGTGAGCCGGCCGTCGTCGAGCACCTGGAGCAGGATGTCGAAGACGTCCGGGTGGGCCTTCTCGACCTCGTCCAGCAGGATCACCGAGTACGGCCGGCGGCGCACCGCCTCGGTGAGCTGGCCGCCCTCCTCGTAGCCGACGTAGCCGGGCGGGGCGCCGACGAGCCGGGCGACGGAGTGCTTCTCGCCGTACTCGCTCATGTCGATGCGGACCATCGCCCGCTCGTCGTCGAAGAGGAACTCGGCGAGCGCCTTGGCCAGCTCGGTCTTGCCGACACCGGTCGGGCCGAGGAACAGGAAGCTGCCGGTCGGGCGGTCGGGGTCGGCGACGCCGGCGCGGGCGCGGCGGACCGCGTCGGAGACCGAGCCGACCGCCTCGGCCTGACCGACCACCCGGGCGCCGAGCGAATCCTCCATCCGCAGCAGCTTGGCGGTCTCGCCCTCCAGCAGCCGGCCGGCGGGGATGCCGGTCCAGGAGGCGACCACGGCGGCGATGTCGTCGGCGCCGACCTCCTCCTTGAGCATCGCGCCCTCGGCCTGGAGCCGGGCCAGCTCCTCCTCAGCCTGCTTCAGCTCGACCTTGAGGGCGGGGATCCGGCCGTAGCGCAGCTCGGCGGCACGCTCCAGCTCGCCGTCGCGCTCGGCCCGCTCGGCCTCGCCGCCGAGCCGCTCCAGCTCCTCCTTCGCGGTGGAGAGCTTGCTGATGTGGCTCTTCTCCAGCTGCCAGCGCTCCGACAGCGCGGTGAGCTGCTCGCGCTTGTCGGCCAGTTCCTTGCGCAGCCGCTCCAGCCGCTCGGCGGAGGCGGCGTCCGGTTCCTTGGCCAGCGCCATCTCCTCGATCTCCAGTCGGCGCACCGCCCGCTCGATCTCGTCCACCTCGACCGGCCGGGAGTCGATCTCCATTCGCAGCCGGGACGCGGACTCGTCAACCAGGTCGATCGCCTTGTCCGGCAGGAAGCGGTCCGTGATGTAGCGGTCCGACAGGGACGCGGCGGCGACCAGGGCGGCGTCGGTGATCCGTACGCCGTGGTGCACCTCGTAGCGTTCCTTCAGGCCGCGCAGGATGCCGATGGTGTCCTCGATGGTCGGCTCGCCGACCAGCACCGGCTGGAAGCGGCGCTCCAGGGCCGGGTCCTTCTCGATGTGCTCGCGGTACTCGTCCAGCGTGGTCGCGCCGACCATCCGCAGCTCACCGCGGGCCAGCATCGGCTTGAGCATGTTGCCGGCGTCCATCGAGCCCTCGCCCTTGCCGGCGCCGACGACGGTGTGCAGCTCGTCGAGGAAGGTGATGACCTGGCCGTCGGAGTTCTTGATCTCCTCCAGGACGGACTTCAGCCGCTCCTCGAACTGGCCCCGGTAGGAGGCGCCGGCGACCATCGCCCCGAGGTCGAGCGAGACGAGCTTCTTGTCCCGCAGCGACTCGGGCACGTCGCCGGCGACGATCCGCTGGGCCAGGCCCTCCACGATGGCGGTCTTGCCGACGCCCGGCTCACCGATGAGCACCGGGTTGTTCTTGGTCCGCCGGGACAGCACCTGGATCACCCGGCGGATCTCCGAGTCCCGGCCGATGACCGGGTCGATCTTGCCGTCGCGGGCACTGGCGGTCAGGTCCACGCCGTACTTGGCCAGGGCCTGGTAGGTCTGCTCGGGGTCGGCGCTGGTGACCCGGCGGTCCCCGCCGCGCACCGACGGGAAGGCGGCGACCAGCGTCTCCTCGGTGACGCCGGCGGACTTGAGCGCGCCGGACACCGCGCCGCCGACGCGGGCCAGGCCGGCGAGCAGGTGTTCGGTGGAGGTGTATTCGTCGCCGATCGGCCGGGCGATCTGCTCGGCGGCCCCGATGGCGTTGACGAACTCCCGGGCCAGGGTCGGCTCGGCGATGCTGGAGCCCCGCGCGGCGGGCAGGTTGTCGACCGAGCGCTGGGCGACCCGGCGCAGCTCGGCGGGGTCGGCCCCGACGGCGCGCAGCAGGCCGGCGGCGGTCGAACCCTCGGTGTCCAGCAGTGACAGCAGCAGGTGCCAGGGCTCCACGGTGGCGTGCCCGCGCTGGTTCGCCAGCGCGACGGCACCGGTGATGGCCTCGCGGCTCTTGGTGGTGAGACGTTCCGTGTTCATGGGCTCCCCCGGATCGGCGTGTCCACTGAGAAGGACACAACCAGAGTTGAGCCTATTCCGCTCAACCCTGATGACGTGAGCTGGATCACACTCATCATCGGCGACGGCCGAACTCCGCAGCGGCATGCCGGGGCGGAGAAGCGCTGACAGGTCACGGAGCGGAACGCCTCCGTCAGCCAGGTCCGCAGGTGGCGGCGGGGAGTAGCCTGACGGCCGTGCGCGTACGTGTCGAACAGACCGCCCTGCCTGGCATCGGGGTCCGTCACGATCTGCTGACGGAATCCGGCCGCCGCCTCGGCGTCGTCTCCCACCGCAATGGCCGCCGTGACCTCGTCCTGTACGACCCGGACGATCCCGACTCATGTCAGCACGACATACCGCTGACCGACGACGAGGCGGAGGCCCTCGCCGACATCCTCGGCGCGTCCCTGATGCTCGGCCAGCTCTCCGGCCTACGCGAGCAGGCCGCCGGGCTGCTCACCGAACAGATCGCCATTCCGGCCGGGTCCAAGTACGTCAACCGGAGGCTCGGCGACACCAAGGCACGGACCCGCACGGGCGCCTCGATCGTGGCGGTGCTGCGCGGGGGCGAGGTGATGGTCTCGCCGGAGCCGTCCTTCCGCTTCGCGAGCGGCGACGTGGTGGTCGTGGTCGGGACCCGCCGGGGCCTCGACGGCGTCACAGCCATCCTCGCCGACAGCGACCCGGACGGCTGAGGCGCGGATGCACGAGACCACGACCCTGCTCGTCGAAGTCGGCGCACTGCTGTTCCTGCTCGGCCTCCTCGGCCGGCTGAGCCGTCGGATCGGACTCTCGCCGATCCCTCTCTACCTGCTCGCCGGGCTCGCCTTCGGGCACGGTGGCCTGGTCTCGCTCAACGCCAGTGAGGAGTTCTTCGGGGTCGGCGCCGAGATCGGCGTGATCCTGCTGCTGGTGATGCTCGGCCTGGAATACTCGGCCAACGAGCTCGTCGGCAACCTGCGCGCCGCCGCCCCCGCCGGCCTGATCGACGGGCTGCTCAACGCGCTGCCCGGTGCGGCGTTCGCGCTGCTGCTCGGGTGGGGCTGGGTCGGCGCTCTGGTGCTCGCCGGCATCACCTGGATCTCCTCCTCCGGAGTGATCGCCAAGGTCCTCTCCGACCTGGGCCGCCTCGGCAACCGGGAAACCCCCGTGATCCTCTCGATCCTGGTGATCGAGGATCTGGCCATGGCGTTCTACCTGCCCCTGCTGACGGCGGTGCTCGCCGGCAGCGGCCTGCTCAAGGGTGGCCTCACGCTCGTCGTCGCGGTCGGCACCGTGCTGCTCGTGCTGGTGGTCGCCATCCGGTACGGCAACCTGATCTCCACGGCGATGTCGGCGAAGGACCCGGAGGCGCTGCTGCTCGGCGTACTCGGGATGACTCTGCTGGTGGCCGGCATCGCGGCGAAGCTCCAGGTGTCGGCGGCGGTCGGGGCGTTCCTGGTCGGCATCGCGCTCTCCGGGCCGGTGGCGCACCACGCCACGGAGCTGCTCACGCCGCTTCGGGACCTCTTCGCGGCGGTCTTCTTCGTCTTCTTCGGTCTGGTCACCGACCCTCGGGACATCCCGCCGGTGCTGCTGCCCGCGCTCGCGCTGGCCATCGTCACCATGGGGACGAAGACGCTCACCGGCTACCTGGCCGCCCGTCGGGTCGGCATCGCCGAGCCGGGTCGGTGGCGGGCGGGGCTGGCGCTCGTGCCCCGGGGTGAGTTCTCCATCGTCATCGCGGGCCTCGCGGTGGCCGCCGGCAGCGTCGAGCCGGAACTGGCGGCGCTCGCGACGGCGTACGTGCTGATCACCGTGGTGACCGGGCCGATGCTGGCGCGGCTGCCCGACTTCGCGTGGTTCAAGCGCTGGCTGCGGCAGCGGGGCGCGGCCCAGCGGGCCCGACCGGCACCCGTACCGGAATGACCGACGTCGGCCGGGGGCGGGATCGACCGTACGGTCGGCCCCGCCCTCGGCCGACGGACGGCGAATTGCTCCCCACGGGGTCTACCGCCGGACAGCGCTGCGGGTTACCGTTTCGCCCCAGCAGCCAGAGCTCGCGGGTGGCCGACGCCCCCTGCGGACGAGAGCGGAAGGTTGGCCGGTGAGCGTGCAGGAGTCGACGTTCCACGGCTTCGCCAACCCCGTCGACCCGACCCCCGCCGAGCTGCGCGCCTGGGCCTACCAGCCGGATTCCGTACCGCTGACGTCGATGCCGCCGGACTGGGACCTGTTGGTCTCCGGCGACCGGCTGGTGGCGGTGCTCTTCGACCTGGCGATGGACCCGTCCTGCCCGGCACGCCGGTTCGCGCTGCACTGCCTCTACATCTACGCCGCCGACGGCATCCGGACGAACTTCCGCGCCCACCCGAAGCGGCGTTTCCGCAAGCTGGTGGAGCAGGCCGAACGCAACGGCGACGACCTGATGCGCACCTGGGCGTACAACAGCCGGGTGCTGCTGGCCCGCCCGGAGCTCTTCGTCTACCGGGACTGGTGCGAGGGCGGCCTGGTCCGGGAGAACCGCCGCATCGCCTGAACGCCGCCCGGCGTCCCGACCCACGCACGGCGAACGGGCCGGGGCCCCCGCCATGGACAGCGTCCCGGCCCACGCACGGCGAACGGGCCGGGGCCCCCCGTGGGTCCCGGCCCGCACGTCGGCGGATGGTCAGTGTTCCGGTCCGCCCTGCTCGCGGTTCCTCGCCGCGCCGCGTCCCTGGTCGGTGCCGCGGTCGGTCCGGTCCGCGGACGCGCCGTTCGTCACCTTGTCCGTCAAGCGGCCCTCGGTCATCCGGTCGAACCTCTCCCGGACGTTCCTCGCCACCTCTTGGAGCCGTTCCTCCGTCTGCCGGGCAACCTCTCTCGCGGCTTCCGTCATGGCTCCCCCTGCCACTGGAGTCCGGATCAAGCGGGTTGGACCTGATTCGCAGGTTAGCGGATCCGGCGCCTTCCCCGCCTGCGAACCGGCAACCGCGCCCGGTGCAGACCCACGGCTGTTCGGAGTGCTGTCCCCCGTGCGGGGGACGGCCGGGGCGGAACGGGAAAGACGGCCGCGCCCGGCCGCGGGAGGCGGCCGGGCGCGGTGCGGTGTCGTCAGCGTTCGGGGCGGCGGGGACGCCAGACCACCAGCGCGGTGGAGGTTCGGTTGGTCGGGACCAGCTCGCTGCCCGGGAAGCGGGCCAGTGCCTCCAGCTCGGCGATCCGGCGGTACGCGGCGTCCAGCTCCGCCTCCAGCCGGGCCACCCGCTGCTGCGCCTGCTCCAGCAACCGTTCCAGCCCGATGATCCGCTTGACCCCGGCCAGGTTGATGCCGTCGTCCTGGCTGAGCCGCTGCACCTCGCGCAGCAGCACCACGTCGCGGACGCTGTAGCGTCGCCCGCCGCCGGCGGCCCGTCCCGGCTGGACGAGACCCAACCGGTCGTACTGGCGCAGGGTCTGCGGGTGCATGCCCGCCATCCGCGCCGCCACCGAGATCATCAGCACCTTGGCCTCGTAGGCAGGGTCACTCGCGCCGACGAACTCGTTCGACATCCCGCTCACCTCCGCGTGCACTCCACCGCGCCGACTGGACACCGGGTCAACTGAATCGACGTACCCGCGCCTCGAGATGTTCCCGGGCGGCCGGCGGGGTCTGCGCGGCGAAGCTCTCCAACGCCGCACGTGCCTCGTCGGACAACCGGGCGGGCACCACCACGTCGAGCGTCACCAGCAGGTCGCCCGCCTGACCGTCCCGGCGGACCACCCCCTTGCCGCGGGCCCGCATGGTCCGGCCGCTCGGCGTGCCCGGTGGCACCCGCAGGGTCACCGCGCCGTCGAGGGTGGGCACCCGCAGGTCCGTGCCGAGCACGGCCTCCGCGAAGGTGATCGGCACCGTCAGCGTGAGGTCGTCGCCGGTACGCCCGAACAGCTCGTCCGGCCGCACCTTGACGTGCACGAAGAGGTCGCCCGCCGGGCCACCCCGCACGCCGGGCTCGCCCCGCCCGGCCAGCCGGATCTTCTGGCCGTCCGCCACGCCGGCCGGGAAGCGGACGTTCAGCGTGCGGGTCTTGGTGACCCCGCCGGTGCCCTGGCACTCGGGGCACTTCTCCTCCACGACCGTGCCCACACCCTGGCAGTTGCGGCACGGCTCGGAGAAGCTGAACGACCCCTGGTCGCGGTTGGTCACCCCGGCCCCGTGGCACACCTGGCAGGTGCGCGGTGAGGTGCCGGGCTTGGCCCCGTTGCCGTGGCAGGTGTCGCAGATCCCGGGCGCGCGCAGCGTCAGCGGAAGCGTCACCCCGCGTACGGCGTCGCCGAAGTCGAGGGCCACCTCGGCCTCGACGTCCCGCCCGCGGGTCGGGCCACGGGCCGCCGCCGGACCGGCGGGACCACCGGCGCCGCCGGAGAAGATCGAACTGAACAGGTCCTGGAAGCCGGCCCCGCCGAAGCGGCGGTCACCGCCCCCACCGGCGGCGCCCCCGAACAGGTCGGAGACGTCGAACGGCACGCCGCCGGGCTGACCGGCGCCCCGGGCTCCGCGCCGGAACGCCCCCGAGCCGAACAGCGACCGCAGCTCGTCGTACTCCCGCCGCTTGGCGTCGTCGCCGAGCACGGCGTACGCCTCGGAGGCTGCCTTGAAACGCTCCTCGGCCTTCGGGTCGCCGGGGTTGTGGTCCGGGTGCGAACCCCGGGCCAGCTTCCGGTACGCCTTCTTGACGTCGTCGGCGGAGGCAGCCTTGTCCACGCCCAGCACGGCGTAGAAGTCCTTCTCGATCCAGTCCTTGGAACTCACCGGTCCACCCCCTTTCCCTGGCTGGGGACCGACCGTCCCGCCCGCCCTCGGTGGGCGGGCGGGACGGCCCGGTCGTCGTTCCGCACTACTCCGGGTCGGCGACCGCGACCATCGCGGGCCGCAGCAGCCGCTCACCGACCTGGTAGCCCCGACGCATCACCTGTACGCAGGTGGGCTCGGTCACGTCGGCCGAGGTCTGGTGGGCGACCGCCTCGTGCCGGGTCGGGTCGAACGGATCGCCCTGCTCGCCGAACGGGGTGAGCCCGAACTTCCCGAGCGCCGTGACGAGCTGTTCGGCCACGGTGCCGAACGGCCCGACCAGGTCGCCGTGTTCGCGGGCCCGGTCCAGGTCGTCGAGGATCGGCAGCAGCGCCGCGAGCACCGCGCCGGTCGCCTGCTCGGTGACCAGCCCCTTGTCCCGGTCCACCCGCTTGCGGTAGTTGGCGTACTCCGCCGTCACCCGCTGGAGGTCCCGGGTCCGCTCGTCGAGGTCCTTGCGCAGCGCCTCCAGTTCGGCGCCTAGCCCGGTCGGGCCGCCGTCGACCGGCTGCGCCGGGGCGTCGACCACCGGCGGGCCGACGACCTCGGCCGCCTCGATCTCGATCTCGTCTACGACGACCTCGGACTCCTCGACCAGGCCCTCGGCCGGGGCGTCCGACCCGGCGTCGGCGGCGGCCGGCTCGGCCGTCTCGCTGATCTTGCGGTTGTTGCGGATGACGACCCGCGGCCCGTCGCCGGCCTGCTCGGCGGGCGCGGAGCCACCCGGTGCCGACCCGGTCGCGCCCGGGTCGGCAGCTCGTGGCTTCTCCGTCATGGGGCTACCTCATCCCTCTGCCGTGGTTCCGTGTCCGGGGACGAACCGTCACTTCTTGTCCTTGTCGTCGTCCACGATCTCCGCGTCGACCACGTCGTCCGCGCCACCGGCCGGTCCGCCGGCCTGCGGGCCACCGGTCGCGCCGGCGCCCGCGGCACCCGCCGCGCCCGGACCCGCCTCGCCCGGCTGCTCGCCCTGCTGGCTGTAGAGCAGCGAGCCGGCCTGCTGGGAGACCTGCGCAAGCCGCTCGTGGGCCGACTTGATCTTCTCGAGGTCCTGGCCGCCGAGCGCGCCGCGCAGCTCGCCGAGTGCCTCGTTGATCTCGTCACGGGACTCGGACGGCAGCTTGTCACCGCTCTCGGCCAGGAACTTCTCGGTCTGCCACTGGAGCGCCTCGGCCAGGTTGCGGGTCTCGGCCTCCTCGCGGCGACGCTTGTCGTCCTCGGCGTGCTCCTCGGCGTCGCGGCGCATGCGCTCGATGTCGTCCTTCGGCAGCGAGGAGCCGCCGGTGATCGTCATCTTCTGTTCCTTGCCGGTGCCGAGGTCCTTGGCGTGGACGTTGACGATGCCGTTGGCGTCGATGTCGAAGGTGACCTCGATCTGCGGCACGCCGCGCGGCGCCGGCGGGAGGCCGGTCAGCTCGAAGGTGCCGAGCTTCTTGTTGTACGCCGCGATCTCGCGCTCACCCTGGAACACCTGGATCAGCACCGACGGCTGGTTGTCGTCGGCCGTGGTGAAGACCTCGGAGCGCTTGGTCGGGATGGTGGTGTTGCGCTCGATCAGCTTGGTGAAGATGCCGCCCTTGGTCTCGATGCCCAGGCTCAGCGGGGTCACGTCGAGCAGCAGGACGTCCTTGACCTCGCCCTTGAGCACACCGGCCTGCAGGGCGGCGCCGACGGCGACGACCTCGTCCGGGTTGACGCCCTTGTTCGGCTCCTTGCCGGTGAGCTGCTTGACCAGGTCGGTCACGGCCGGCATCCGGGTCGAGCCGCCGACCAGGATGACGTGCTCGACGTCGGCGACCTTGATGCCGGCGTCCTTCACGGCCTGCTCGAACGGGCCCTTGCAGCGGTCCAGCAGGTCCTGCGTCATCCGCTGGAACTCGGCCCGGCTGAGCGTCACGTCGAGGTGCAGCGGGCCCGCCGCGCCGGCGGTGATGTACGGCAGGTTGATGTTGGTGGTGGTGGCGGCGGACAGCTCGATCTTGGCCTTCTCGGCCGCCTCGCGGAGCCGCTGCAGGGCCATCTTGTCCTGACCCAGGTCGATGCCGTGCTCGCCGCGGAAGGTCTTCACCAGGTGGTCGATGATCCGCTGGTCCCAGTCGTCGCCACCGAGCTGGTTGTCGCCGCTGGTCGACTTGACCTCCACGACACCCTCGGCCAGCTCCAGCAGCGACACGTCGAAGGTGCCGCCGCCGAGGTCGAAGACCAGGACGGTCTGCTCCTTGGAGCCCTTGTCCAGCCCGTACGCCAGGGCCGCAGCGGTCGGCTCGTTCACGATCCGCAGCACGTTGAAGCCGGCGATCTCGCCGGCCTCCTTGGTGGACTGGCGCTGGCCGTCGTTGAAGTAGGCCGGGACGGTGATCACCGCGTCGGTGATCTGCTCGCCCAGGTACGCCTCGGCGTCCCGCTTGAGCTTCATGAGCGTGCGGGCCGAGATCTCCTGCGGGGTGTACTTCTTGCCGTCGATGTCGACGGACCAGTTGGTGCCGATCTCGCGCTTGACCGAGCGGATCGTCCGGTCCGGGTTGGTCACCGCCTGGCGCTTGGCGACCTCACCGACGAGCACCTCGCCGTTGCGGGCGAACGCGACGATCGACGGGGTCGTCCGCGAGCCCTCGGCGTTGGCGATGACGGTGGGCTCACCGCCCTCCAGAACGCTGACGCAGGAGTTCGTCGTGCCAAGGTCGATGCCGACCGCACGTGCCATCTTCGCTTCCTCGCTTCATCACGTCGTGGGCAGGTGACGGGCGACGCCCGTCGAGCTGCCCGGTGGCGTCGCCCGCAGGGACCCCACCACAAGTTGAGTGAACTTGACTCAATAGTGCCACGCCCCGCGAAATCGTCAAGTCGAGGTTGAGTCGACCCCACGCAACCCCAGGTTCGCGCCGATCGGTTGTCTTCCGTTGCGTCGGTCGGGCACGCTTTAGCGGTGACGACGCACGGCGATCCCGCCACCCCGGCCGGCACGCCCACCGTCGCAGCCCGCACCGGCCCCACGGACGCCGGGGAGGACCGGCCCGCCACCACCGGGGACGACAGCCTGCCCGCCGCACTGGCCGGCCTGCGCGCCGCGATCGGGGCGGCCCGGTTCCCGCTCGCGCTGCCCTCCGCCGAGCCCGCCCGGCGGGCCGGCGGAAGCCTCACCGACCAGCTCGACGACTACCTGCTGCCCCGGCTGCGCCGGCTCGACGCGCCACTGCTCGTGGTGGTCGGCGGGTCCACCGGCGCCGGCAAGTCCACCCTGGTCAACAGCCTGGTGCAGGCGCGGGTGAGCGCCTCCGGGGTGCTCCGCCCGACCACCCGCTCCCCGGTGCTGGTCTGCAACCCCGCCGACTCCGGCTGGTTCCGCAAGGGCGAGCTGCTGCCCGGCCTGACCCGCACCACCGAGCCCAGCGAGGATTCGCGCACCCTGCAACTGGTCACCGCCCCGGCCCTGCCCGCCGGGCTGGCCTTCCTCGACGCCCCCGACATCGACTCGGTGGTCGACGCCAACCGGGCCCTGGCCGGCCAGCTCCTGGCCGCCGCCGACCTCTGGCTCTTCGTCACCACCGCCGCCCGCTATGCCGACGCCGTCCCCTGGGAACTGCTGCGCAGCGCCCGGGCCCGGGGCGCGGTCATCGCCATGGTGTTGGACCGGGTGCCCCCGGAGGCGGCCGACGAGATCGCCGCCCACCTGTCCGAGATGCTCGCCGCGCAGGAACTGGGGGCGGCCCCGCTCTTCGTGCTGCCGGAGACCTGGGTCGACGGGCAGGGCCTGCTGCCCGAGCGCGTCACCGCGCCGCTCGCCGCCTGGTTCGCCCGGTTGGCCGCCGACGCCGACGCCCGCGCCGCCGTCGTCCGGCAGACCCTGGACGGCGCGCTGGCCGCACTGCACCCGGCGGTGGAAGGGCTCGCCGACGCCGCCGAGGATCAGGTCGGCGCCGCCGACGCACTGGACGAGCGGGTGCGGGCCGCGTACCGGGGGGCGCACCGGACCGTCGAGCAGGGGCTGAAGGACGGCCGGCTGCTCCGCGGCGAGGTGCTCGCCCGCTGGCAGGAGTTCGTCGGCACCGGCGAGTTCTTCCGCACCCTGGAGGCCCGCATCGGGCGGCTCCGGGACCGAATGGTGGCAGCGGTCACCGGCCGGCCCGCGCCCGCGTCCGAGCTGCGGGACGCGATCGAGTCGCAGCTCGTGACCCTGCTGCGGGGAGTCGCCGCCGAGGCGGCCGAGAACGCGTACACCGGGTGGAAAGCGCATCCCGCCGGGGCGGCGCTGCTCGGGCCGGAGCTGGCCCACCCCGCCGCCGACCTGCCCGAACGGGCCGAGCGGCTGGTACGGGAATGGCAGCGTGGCGTGCTGGAGCTGGTCCGCGCCGAGGGCGGCGACCGCCGCTTCGTGGCCCGCACGGCCGCGTACGCGGTCAACGCCACCGGGCTGGCCGTGATGATCGCGGTGTTCGCCTCGACCGCGTTCATTCCCACCGGGCTGGAGGTGGCCACCGGGGCCGGCACGACCGTCGCCGCGCAGACCGTGCTCCAGGCGATCTTCGGCGACCAGGCCGTGCGTACGCTCGCCGCCAGGGCCCGGGCCGACCTGCTGGCCCGGGTGCGGGCCCTGCTCGACGACGAGGCCGAACGCTACCTGGACCGGACGGCGCAGGCCCGGCCCGCCACGGACACCGCGGAGGCCCTGCGCGGCGCCGCCTACCGGGTGGAGATCGCCCGCAACCGCAGCGGCCTCGCCGGCGCGGCCGCCGCGGGCCTGCCCGGCACCGAGGGTGGAGCGTCATGACCAACATCGTCGGGCGGATGCGCGAGGCGCTCCGCGGGGACCAGCGGGTGGACGCCGACGCGCTCGTCGCCCGCCTCGACGCCGTACGCCGCTTCCTCACGGTCGTCGACGGCCACCTGCCGGACGCGCAGCTCGTGCCGGCGCACACCCTGGTCGAGCGGGCCGGCACCCGGCTGGCGCTCTCCCGCGACCACACCGTGGTGGCCCTCGCCGGCGCGACCGGGAGCGGCAAGTCCAGCCTGTTCAACGCGCTCGCCCGGATGGAACTCTCGACGGTCGGGGTGCGCCGCCCCACGACCGGCGTCGCCCACGCCTGCGTCTGGGGGCCGCTCGACGGCGGCAACCGGCTGCTCGACTGGGTCGGCGTGCTGCCCCGGCACCGCTTCGTCCGGGAGAGCGTGCTGGACGCCGACGACGAGTCCGCCCTGCACGGGCTGATCCTGCTCGACCTGCCCGACTTCGACTCGGTGCAGCGGTCCCACCGGCTGGAGGTGGACCGGCTGCTCGGCCTGGTCGACCTCGTGGTCTGGGTGGTCGACCCGCAGAAGTACGCCGACCGCGTCATCCACACCAGCTACCTGAGCGAGTTCCACCGGCACCGCGACGTCACCCTGGTGGTGCTCAACCAGGCCGACCGACTGCCCCCGGCCGAGCTGCCCCGGGTGCTGGCCGACCTGCGCCGGCTGCTCGACTCCGACGGCCTCGACGGCGTACCGCTGCTGGCCACCACCGCCGTCGAACCGGCGGGCATGGCCGGGCTGCGGGAGGCGCTGGAACGCACGGTGGCCGAGCGGCAGGCCGCGCTGCGGCGGCTCCAGGGTGACGTCGACGCGGTGGTGTCCGGGCTCGACGAGCTGGTCGGAGGCGCCTCCTCGACCGGCGGGCCGGACGAAGCCGCCGTCACCTCGCTGCACCGGGCACTGGCCGGCGCGGCCGGGGTACCGGCGGTCGCCGAGGCGGTCGAGCGGGCGTACCGGCACCGGGGCGCCGCCACCACCGGCTGGCCGCTGGTGCGGGGCTGGCGGCGACTGCGGCCCGACCCGCTGCGCCGGCTGCACCTGCCCGGCCCGGCCGCCGGCCGCGACGAACCGGCGGAGAGCCTGGTCGCCGCGACCTCCGTACCCGACCCGACCGCCGCCCAGCGCTCGGCGCTCGGGCTGGCGATCCGGTCGGTGGCCGACCGGGCCGGGGCGGACCTGCCCGCCTCCTGGCCGGCAGCGGTCACCGCCGCCGCCCGGTCCCGCCTCGGCGACCTGCCGGACGCGCTGGACCGCGCGGTGGCCGGCACGGACCTGGGCATGGACCGGCGACCGCTCTGGTGGCGGTTCGTCGGCGCCCTCCAGTGGCTGGTGACCCTGGCCGCGCTGGCCGGGCTGGGTTGGCTGGCGCTCGGCTACGGGCTACGCGCGCTGGGCCTGCCTGCGCTGGAACACCCGATGGTCGGCGAGGTGCCACTGCCCACCCTGCTACTGCTGGGAGGCCTGCTCGCCGGGCTGCTGGTGGCCGTCCTGACCAGGCCGATCGTCCGCTGGGCGGCCCGACGGGCCCGTCGTCGGGCCGAGCGGCGCCTCACGGCCGCGGTGGCGGCAGTCGGCGAGGACCACGTGCTGACCCCGGTGCGGGCGGTGCTCGCCTCCTACGCCGGGGCCCGTACGGCGCTCGAGGAGGCCGCCGGCCGCTGAGCCGGAAACCCGTCCCCCGGCAACCGCAGGTCGGCGGCGTGGCGCCACGACGCGGGCCGGACGCTCGGGGCGCTCGTACCGTCCCGGGGCGGGCGGCGGCGTAGGGTCGGTGGATGGCAACGCCTCAGACCCCGTACGACGCGGTGCTGCACGCCGCCCGCGACGTGGCCAAGCTGGACAACGCCCTCGACGCGGAGATGCTCGGTGCGGCCCTGCTGGGCAGCGTCTACTCGGTCGCCGAGACCGAGCGGGACGCCGCCGTCCGGGACTTCGTGGCCGGTTTCCTGGCCGCCACCTCCCGCCGCCGCTCGGCCGCGGCGACCACCATCCGTTCCGTCTTCGCCGCGCTGGTGCCCGACGCCGAGGGTGCCGGCCGGGTCCGTCCGGGCGCCGCCACCCCCGCCTGGGCCGCCCAGCTCGGCCGCGTGCACCTGACCGGCTGCTGGGCCTACGGCGACGTGTACGGCGACCAGACCTCCTACCTGGCGACCTTCGCCTACGACGACGAGGCTGGCGGCTCGGCGCACGCCGTGGTGACGCTGCTCGACCACAACATCGGCATCACCAAGGACGTCTTCGTCGGCGGGCCGCCCGAACGGATCCTCGACCAGGTCCGGCAGATGTGCGCCGGGGACGAGCTGACCTGGTTCCGCGACGAGGAGCCGGTCAGGATGCGCGCCGAGGTGAACCGTCACCTGGCGATCACCGACGGCCTGACCGAGCTGCCCGGGGAGGGCTCGCTCGCCACCGACCGCGCCCTGCTCGGCGCCCGGCTGGCGCTGCTGCCCCAGGCGGCCGGGGCGGCCCCCGCGCCCGCCGAGCCGCTCTCCGCCGCCGAGCGTACGGACCTGGTCCGCCGGTTCCTGGCCTCGCCCGAGGCGGCCCGGTTCGGCCTGGACGCCATCGACGGGGCGGAGCTGGCCTCCCTGCACTTCTGTCTCAGCCTGCTGCTGGATCACGCGGCCAGCTTCCCGGACGCCGAACCGATGCGGTGGAGCCCCACCGTGGCCGGGCTGTTCCTGCTCGACTGGGTGCACCGGCGCGCGGTGCTGGACATGGACGACGCCGCGCTGCTGCCCCGGGTGCTGCGCGCCTGGGCCGCGTACGCCGCCCGCAAGCGCGGGCTGCCCGAGCAGGCGGCGGCGCAGATCGACACGGCCATCGAGGAGATGGTGCCGGAGTTCGCGCGCCTCTACAGCACGGGCGAACGCCGCAGCCCCGCCACGGCCGCCGTGGCGCAGCTCATGGCCGACGGCGTCGACCCCGACGACCCGGCCGCCCTCAGCGCCTGGATCGAGGCCAACCGCCACCGCCTCACGGACGACCCCGCCTGACCCCCTCTCCCCGCTCTCAGCGGAGGGGGGCGAAGACCAGGGCGGCGACCAGGGCACCCAGGGCGAGCCCCGCGACCACCTGGGGCACCGTGTGGTCGCGCAGGCGGACCCGGGACCAACCGACCAGTACGAGCAGCGGCGCCGCCGCCAGCGACCGGGCCCCGAACGTGAGCACCAGTACGACGAGGCTGCCGGCGGCCACCGCCGAGTGGATCGACATCTTCCACCAGTGGCTCACCGTCACGGCGACCACCAGCCCGACGAGCCCGGCGGTGGCCAGGGCCAGCACCGGGCGCGGTGCGCCGAGCACCGCGAGCAGGGCCAGCCCGGCGGCGACCGAGCAGAGCCCGATCAGCAGCGGGACCCGGCGCTGCTCGCGGACCCCCACGTGGTGGTCGGTCAGCCGGCCCCGGCGCACCCCGCCGAGGATGTACGCGAACGGAATGCCGCTGACGAAGAGCGTGGCCAGCAGTCCCCAGGCCAGGCCGTGTACGCCGCCCCGGCCGCTGCGCCAGCCGACCGCCAGCGTCAGCGCCGAGACCAGCACGGCGGGCGCGGTCAGCTCGGTCACGAACCGGGCGAGCCGGAGGGTCGGACCGGGTCGTGGCACGACGGCCGGACGCCGCTGGGGTCCCGTGCCCGAACCGCCCGATCCGCTCAGCGTCCCGCCTCTGCTCCGTCCCGGGCCGCCGCCCGGTGCCGTCCCCGTCCGCACCGGCACTCCGGCGTGGCCGGGACCCCGGCGTGGCTCACCTGCCGTCGACCGTCACCGTACCCGCGAGGGACCGTCCCGGTGCCCGCTCCGGCCGGGACCGCCGGCCGGAGCGGTGCCGACGAATTGGCCGGGACCACCGCTGCGACCGGCGTCGACGCTCGGACCGGGGTCGACGCTCGGATTGGCGTCGGCGCTCGGACCGGCGTCGGCGGGCGCGCTGGCGGTCGGGTCGTCCGGTGACGGGTTCGCGGGGTTCGCGGGGTTCGCCGTGGGCTCGGGCGGCGGCAGCGAGAGGCTGCTCGTCGGCTCCACCGACGTCGGCTCGTCGGTCGGCGTGGGCGCCGGACTCGGACTCGGGCTCGGGCTGGACGAGGGCTTCGGCGACGGGCTCGGAGAAGGCCGCGGGGACGGGCTCGCCGGGGGCGGCGGGACAGGTCGGCCGCCGGGCCGGGGCGGCGGCGGGGGCTTCGGACGCGCCGCCGGGGCGGGGGCCGGCGGCGGGGCCGGCGCGGCGACGATCGGCGTACGCGGGAAGGGCACGACGCTCCGCCAGTCGCCCGGGGTGGCCACGGCGGGTGACGGGGTGGACGGGGCGAGCGGCGGCTGACCCGTCGCCGGCACCGGGATCACCACGGGACCGATCGAGGGGGTCGGCAGGAACGGGGTGCTGCTGTCCGGCAGAGCCGTGCTGCCCACGGTGGCAGAGCCGGAGGTGATCGCGGCGAGGACCGGCATCGACGCGGTGCCGGCGAGCAGCGCCACCGTGAACAGGTAGCCCCGCGACGGCCCGCCCTGGCCGGGGGCCCGGTGCGCGCCGACCAGTCGACGGTAGCCGCCGGCGGCACGGTGCCGGCCGAGGAACGGAGTGGCGGGATCTCGACCTGGCTCGGACACCACGCACTCCTTTTCGTCGGCCCGGGTGGCGGACGGGGTCGTACGGGGGGCCGTCCCGAGCGTTCCAGGGCACCGCCCGGACGCGGAAGCGGCAAAACCGCCCGACGCGGGCGATCCCGCGCCAATCAGCCTGGACCAGTGACGCTGCGTCAGCCAACCCCGCACAGCGTGTCGACACGCGTATCTGGCCGAACGGTGACGAACCATCGCCGGATCGGCCGCGCGTCGATGCAACGGACACCGGGCGCTTCGTGCAACGAAGCGGGCCGTCGCCACGGCCCGGGGAAGGCGCACTGTGGGCGCGCTCACGTGTGATGCGAATATGGACCACGACGGCAACGCAGCCACGACCTCCGCGCACCCTCGCGGCAGGCGCGGCTGAGCGCCGGCGCTCCCGAACCGGGTTCGGCCAGAATCCGGCTCACGCCGCGCGGCAACCCCCACCGGGGCTAGGCGCGGCCGCCAGGAACCCGTCCGGCACCAGCCGGGCAGGCGCACGAGTTGCGCGGCCGGGTGACCCCCCGGTGCCGACGCAGACAGACAGGGAGAGACGGATGGCAAAGGGCGACCCCGGGGTCTCCGGTCGTGGCCGACGGGCCGCACCCCGGTCCAGGAAGGGCACGACCGGCGACCCGCAGCTGGTGCAGTTGCTCACCCCGGAGGGTGAGCGGATCGAGAGCGCGACCGGCCCGGACGGGACCGAGTACCGCGTCGACTTCACCGACGAGGAGTACCGCGGGCTCTACCGCGACCTCGTGCTGGTCCGCAAGCTCGACGCCGAGGCCACCGCGTTGCAGCGCCAGGGCGAGCTGGGCCTGTGGGCCAGCCTGCTGGGCCAGGAGGCCGCCCAGGTGGGCTCCGGACGCGCGCTGCGTACGCAGGACATGGCCTTCCCGACCTACCGGGAGCACGGCGTCCTCTACTGCCGGGGCATCGACCCGATCATGCCGCTCGGCCTGTTCCGGGGCGTCGACCAGGGCGGCTGGGACCCGAACGAGTTCAAGTTCAACATGTACACGATCGTGATCGGGGCGCAGACCCTGCACGCGACCGGGTACGCCATGGGCGTCCACATGGACGGCAAGACCGGCACCGAGGACGGCGAGGCGGTGATCGCCTACTTCGGCGACGGCGCCACCAGCCAGGGCGACGTGAACGAGGCGTTCGTCTGGGCCAGCGTCTTCAACGCCCCGCTGGTGTTCTTCTGCCAGAACAACCAGTACGCCATCTCCGAGCCGCTGGAGCGGCAGACGAGGGTGCCGCTCTACCAGCGTGCGGGCGGCTTCGGCTTCCCCGGCGTACGGGTGGACGGCAACGACGTGCTCGCGTCGTACGCGGTGACCCGGCACGCGCTGGACAACGCCCGGCTCGGCCAGGGCCCCAGCCTGATCGAGGCCTACACCTACCGGATGGGCGCGCACACCACCTCCGACGACCCGACCCGCTACCGGATCGCCAGCGAGGTCGAGGCCTGGCAGGCGAAGGACCCGATCGCCCGGATGAAGGCGTTCCTGACCAACCAGCAGATCGCCGACGCGGACTTCTTCGCGGCCGTCGACGAGCAGGCCCGCACCGAGTCGGTGCACCTGCGCGAGCGGGTGCTCGCCATGCCCAACCCGGAGCCGGTGACGATGTTCGACCACGTCTACCCCAACGGGTCCCCCGAGCTCGACGAGCAGCGGGCGCGGTTCACGAATTACATGGAGTCGTTCGAGGGGAGCGCCCACTGATGGCCACGGAGACGCTCACCCTCGGCAAGGCCCTCAACACCGGTCTGCGCAAGGCCCTGGAGAACGACCCGAAGGTCGTCATCATGGGCGAGGACGTCGGCAAGCTCGGCGGCGTCTTCCGGATCACCGACGGCCTCCAGAAGGACTTCGGCGACCAGCGGGTGATCGACACGCCGCTGGCCGAGTCCGGCATCATCGGCACCGCGGTCGGCCTGGCCATCCGCGGCTTCCGCCCGGTCTGCGAGATCCAGTTCGACGGCTTCGTCTACCCCGCGTACGACCAGATCGTGTCGCAGGTGGCGAAGATGCACTACCGCTCGCAGGGCAAGGTCCGGATCCCGATGGTCATCCGGATCCCGTTCGGCGGCGGCATCGGCGCGGTCGAGCACCACTCGGAGTCGCCGGAGGCCTACTTCGCCCACACCGCCGGCCTGAAGGTGGTGTCCTGCGCCAACCCGCAGGACGCGTACACGATGATCCAGCAGGCCATCGCGTCGGACGACCCGATCGTCTTCCTGGAGCCGAAGCGACGCTACTGGGAGAAGGGCCCGGTCGAGCTGGACGCCCCGCTGTCGGGGGCGTACCCGCTGCACTCGTCCCGGGTCGTGCGCACCGGCGCGGACGCCACGGTGCTGGCGTACGGTCCGATGGTGCGCACCTGCCTGGACGCGGCGACCGCCGCCGCCGAGGACGGTCGGGAGCTGGAGGTCATCGACCTGCGTTCGCTCTCCCCGCTGGACCTGACCGCCGCGTACGAGTCGGTGAGGCGCACCGGCCGCTGCGTGGTCGTGCACGAGGCCCCGGGCAACCTGGGCCTGGGCTCGGAGATCGCGGCCCGGATCACCGAGGAGTGCTTCTACTCCCTGGAGTCCCCGGTGCTTCGGGTCACGGGCTTCGACACCCCCTACCCGGCTTCCCGGGTGGAGGAGGAGTACCTGCCCGACCTCGACCGGGTGCTCGACGCCGTCGACCGCACCTTCGGGTGGTGAGCGGCATGTCGCGGATCAAGGAGTTCAACCTGCCCGACCTGGGCGAGGGCCTGACCGAGGGCGAGATCCTCGCGTGGCTCGTCAAGGTCGGCGACGTCATCGAGCTGAACCAGCCGATCGTCGAGGTGGAGACGGCGAAGGCGGCCGTCGAGATCCCGGCGAAGTGGGCCGGCCAGGTGCAGGCGATCTTCCACCCGGAGGGGAGCACGGTCGAGGTCGGCACGCCGATCATCGCGATCGACACCGACCCGGGCGCCGGGCCGATCGAGGCGTCGACGACCGGTGCGCCGGCCGCCGCCCTGCCGACCCCGTCGGCGGCATCGCTGGCCGCCGTTCAGGTGGCGCCCAGCGAGGGCGCGGTCGAGCCGGGCCTGATCGGCGGTCCCGCCCCGGGTGGGCGTACCGCCGTGCTGGTGGGCTACGGCCCGCGCACCACGGCGGCCAAGCGCCGCCCCCGCAAGGGTGACACCCCGGTGCCGGCGCAGGCGGCGGCCCCGGTGGCACCCGTCGCGCCGGCGTCACCCGCCCCGGTGGCCACCGGGCCGTCGAACGGTCACGGCCCGGCCGGCGGGCCGGTGCTGGCGAAGCCGCCCGTACGCAAGCTCGCCAAGGACCTCGGCGTCGACCTCGCCACGTTGAGCGGGTCGGGACCGCTGGGCTCGATCACCCGTGATGACGTACAGCGTGCGGCGAGCGCGGCCACGACGGCCGCCGAGCCGCTCGCGGTGTCGGCTCCGGCCACGGCCGTCGCGAGCTTCGGCGCGGACCGCGAGCAGCGCATCCCCGTCAAGGGGGTACGCAAGCTCACCGCCGAGAACATGTCCCGCTCGGCGTTCACCGCGCCGCACGTCACGGAGTTCCTCACGGTCGACGTGACCCGGGCGATGAAGGCCCTGGACCGGCTCCGCAGCCGGCGGGAGTGGCGCGACGTGCGGGTCTCGCCGCTGCTGCTGGTGGCCAAGGCGGTGCTGCTGGCGGTCAAGCGTCACCCGATGGTCAACTCGACCTGGGCCGGCGACGAGATCGTCGTCAAGGACTACGTCAACCTGGGCATCGCGGCGGCCACCGAGCGCGGGCTGATCGTGCCGAACATCAAGGACGCCGGCCGGCTCTCGCTGCGCGAGCTGGCGGACGCGATGACCGACCTGGTGCAGACGGCCAAGACCGGGAAGACCTCGCCGGCCGACATGTCGGGCGGCACGCTGACGATCACCAACGTCGGCGTGTTCGGAGTGGACACCGGTACGCCGATCCTGCCCCCGGGCGAGTCGGCGATCCTGGCCTTCGGCGCGGTGCGTGAGATGCCCTGGGTGCACAAGGGCAAGGTGAAGCCGCGTCAGGTCACGACGCTGGGCCTCTCCTTCGACCACCGGATCATCGACGGTGAGCTCGGCTCGAAGTTCCTGCGCGACATCGGGGAGTTCCTGGCCGATCCGGAGGCGGCGCTGCTCGCCTGGACCTGACCGGTCTCGACACCAGCCACGGCCGGTGTGCACGGGTTGACGCCCGGGCACACCGGCCGTTTCCGTCGGGGAGCGGGTTCCCGCCGGACACGCCGTGGCTGTCCGTGGGGGAACGGACAGGTTGCCGCCCGACGTCCCAGCCGCCTCCAGCAGACAGACGGAACGTCGGCCTCAGAGCCTCCACACCTTCGATTGTTCGGCTGGTGTCCCAGCTCACCTAAGATTCGTTGGAATTTGCGCTCGCCGTCGGGTTCAATGGAAGACGTCAAGGGGCTGACAACCGAATAGCCAGGAGGAGAGACCCGTGAGCATGATCGAGCGAATCCGTAACCGCCGCGACGCCAACCGCCGCGCCCGTGCCATCGAGCACGCGCTGCGCTCCGCCAACTCGCCCGCGGTCCGCGAAGAGATCCTCGCCATCGCCCAGCGTCACATGAGCTGACGCCCCGAACCTCTCTCGCCTCCTCCAGATCGATGACCCGCCCGGTCCGCCCGGGCGGGTCATCGGCGTTTCGCAGCGGTTGACACCGGGATTCCACCTCGCCCCAGCGCCCGGTACGGTGGGCTTCGGTCGTCACCCGCCGACCCGGAACAGTCGAGTCGATAGAAGCCGCTCGACATCGTCCGGCCACGGGGAGTGACGGTCGTGCTCCCCGGACGCCCTCGGGCGGTCACCCGATACGGTGCGGGGAGCCGGCACGGCCGGTACACCGGCGACGCCGGCCACCCTGCCGACAGGACCGATCGGCAGCGGCGGCCGACAGGTGATGGAGGAGGCGCACGCATGACGTCCGAGGGCACGCACCACCCCGGCCAGCAGCCGGACGAGGTGTCGCCGGGCGCCGGCGGACCGGCGCCGTACGGCGACCGCCCGGCACAGCAGGACAACGGATACGGCGCCGGCGCCCCCGATCTGGGCTGGGCGCCCCCGCCCCCGTCGGGCCGACCGAACCCACCCACCTGGGGCCCGCAGGGTGAGCAGCAGCAGGCGCCCACGTGGGCCACCCAGGCGCCACAGCAGACCGACCCGGCCCAGCCCGGCCAATGGGGGCCGGCCGGCGGTTCGCCGCAGCCGGCGTGGCCTGGCGCGCAGGAGCAGTCCGGCCCGGCCTGGGCCGCCGCCGCGCCGCCGCCGCAGCCACAACAGCCGCACGCCGCCCCGGAGCAGCCCGCGTCCTGGGCGCCGGCCGAGCAGGCGCCCCCCGGCTGGGCCCAGCCCGAGCCCGCCGCCCGAGGCGCCGCCCGGGTCCCCCAGGCCCCACCCACCCCGCAGCCCTGGCCCACCCAGGACGACCCCTCCCGCTCCGGCGGCTGGAACGCCGAGTCCCCTCAGGACCCCGCCAACGGCTGGAACGCCGCACAACAGCAGGACACCCCCGACCGCCCCGACGGCCGGAACGGCACCGGGCAGCAGAACGAGCCCAACCCCTCCGACGGCGGCTGGAACGGCCCCGGGCAGCAGCAGGGCGAGCAGACCGGCTGGGACGCCGGTGCGGAGCAGCGTCCGGGCGGGAACTGGGCCCCCTCCCGCGACGACCAGTCCCCGGGCGACGAGTGGCCGGCCCGCGACGAGCGCTCGGCACGGGGTGCCGCCTCCGTCCCCCCGCAGCCCGACGACCGGGACGCCAACGGCTGGGCCGCCGCAGTGCCCACCTCCACCCCGCCCGGCCGCGCCTCCCTCCCGGTGCCCGGCGACGGCGAGCCGAAGCCGTGGGATTCCGCCTCGGCGAACCTGCCGCAGCGGGGCACCGAGCGCCCGGCCGTGACGGACGTCGAGCCCTGGTCGGCGGACGAGGCATGGGGTCGCGCGGAGGCGGGCGAGCCCGCCCCGGCCCGGGCCGGTAACGGCTGGGATCCGGAGCGGGCCGAGGAGCCGCCGAGCTACCAGCCCGCACCGGGGCCCGGCATCTCGCCGGCAAACGCCGTGCCGCTGCCGCCGCAGGAGCAGCGGGTGCCCGGCGCCAGCCTGGCCGCCGCCCCGCCGACCGACTACGGCCCGCCGGCCCAGTTCGCCCCCGAGCAGCCCGGCCGGGACGACGCCCGGCCCGCGTACGAGCAGGAGCAGCCGGCCTGGGCCCGGGCCGGCTCCCGACACGACGAGCCGCAGTCGCCCGCCGGTCCGGTGGTCCCCGCACCGCGCACCTCGCCCGAGTCGGGCGGGCGGGCAGCCGTACCCTCGCCGGAGGCTGCCGATCCGGCCGCCGGCAGCGTGTCGGCGAGCGCCTCGGTGCCGCTGGCCAGCCGGGTCATGCCGCCGACCGACCAGGGCCTGCGACCGGCCGGTTCGCCCGCGCCGCAGCCCCGGGTGTACGGCCGGCCGGCCCGCCCCGAGCCGGCGGACGAGCCGGAGCAGGACGCCCCGATCGGACACCGGCCCGACCACTCGCCGGCGCCCCACTACGGGCAGGGGCCGGATCCGCGCTTCGATCAGGAGCCGCGCTTCGACCAAGGGCAGGACGACCGGTTCGGCCAGGGCCCCGAGGCCCGGTTCGACCAGGGCCGGGACGACCGCTTCGGCCAGGGCCCCGAGGCCCGCTTCGGCCAGGGCCCCGACTCCCGGTTCGACCAGGGCCAGGACGACCGGTTCGGCCAGGGGCCCGAGACCCGCTTCGACCAGAGTCCGGAGGCTCGCTTCGACGACCGGGACCGGGCGCCGAGCGGGACGGCCGTCTTCGGCGCGGTCGCCCCGATGGCGCCCGCCTCGCCGGCCGCGCCCTCGGCCTTCCCGCCGGGCGTGCCGTCCTTCGTCGACGCGCCGGCCAGCGACCGGCCGGTGAACGGAGTCCGGCCGCACGACAGCGCGGACCGACCCGCCGACCCCTTCGGTGCGCCAGCAGCCGGCGGCGCGGCACCCGGCTACGGGACCGCCCCGACGGCCGAACCCGCGCCGGGCGGCGCGTTCCCGCCCGCGTTCCCGCCGCCCCCGCAGCAGCCCGGCCCCTGGGACCAGAGCGGCCCGGAGCAGGAGCAGAACCGCTTCGACTCGTTCAAGCCGATAGCGGAGCCGAAGACCGAGGCACCCACGCCCAAGATCCGCAACGGCCGGGTCCTCGCCGCGGTACTCGTCGCGGCGGTGCTCATCCTGGCGGTGCCCCTGGGCCTGCTCATGCTGCTCGGCAAGGTCGGCGGCGACGACCCGGCTCCGGCGTTCGACCCGGCGGTCGGCAGTTGCGTCAAGAAGTCGGGCGAGAGCGCGGCGGCGGCGCAGTGCGGTGAGGCGGGCGCCTTCACCGTGGTCTCCAAGGTGGAGACGAAGGACAAGTGCGCCGACCCGACCCAGCCGCACGTGGAGCTCAAGGGCGGCGGGACCAACCGGTTCCTCTGCCTCAAGCCGGCAGGCCAGTAGCCGACAACGACGACGGCGGGGCCACGGAAGATTGTGGCCCCGCCGTCGTCGTTGCGGATGGGGGACGGGCGCTTGCGGGAGTCTGGTCGGTCAGGCCCGGTCGGCGACCTGGGCGTCCGTCCACAGAGCCTCGAAATGCTCCACGTAGCGGTCGAATGCGCCGCCGCCGTTACGGCGGCGCAGATGCAGGGTCACCGAGTCCTGGCCCAGGCCTGCGCCGATATGGGTCGCCACGATCGCCTCATCGTCGAAGATCCAGACCGACATCGCGACATGGCGGTCGGTCATGCGGATCGGCAGATCTTCTGGAGACTTCGCGATCTCCGCCTGCGTCGTGGCAATACGCGTGGCAAGGGTTAGCGGCGTATCTTCGATCCGCTCACGACTGGCGGTGACCGAACTGGCCGGGTCGCCCAACAGAAAACGAACGTCGGCGCCCTCGCGCACCTTCGTGCCGAGCGTGACAGCCGCGTTCGGCACCTCCAACCAGACGAAGTAGCTGGTGTATCCGCCAAACCACAGTCGCGCGCGGGCCCGCCCGATCAGTTCACCGAACAGGGAGCGCGGAAGGTCGGATCGGCGCGGGTACACACCCACGATCTCGCGGTCTGCCCCTAGCTTGACCGCTCGGCGAACAACATCAGGCCACAGCACATCTGCATCCTTACCCAGCACCGAGGCAACACGCACTCGCGATCGAGGGTGAGGAAGGCGACCGCGGCTGATCCACCGCTCGACCGTCTTCGCGTCCACCTCACACCTCGCAGCGAGATCGGCGGCCGTCAGGCCCGCCACAGCCAGAGCCTCACGTAGGGCGTCGTTCCTGGGCACAGCAGGGGACCTTTCCTAGACGTCCCCCGATGGTCTCACGGCAGCGGTTCAACCGTCCGCAACTGACTGGAAGCGTTCCGCAGTGGATGGCGTGAGCCGGTGGAGGCGAGGGAGCCCGCCGGTCGCGCTGCGGGGCTGCCCCGGCGAGCAACCGGGGTGGCCCCTCCCACCAGCCGCCGAACGAGGGGGAGCGATGCCCGAGAAGAGGCCACAGCCGACACCCACGCCGAAGAACGACCCACCGCCGGCCCGCCCGGTCGTCCCGGGGCCGATCGGTCCGTTCGTCCCGCCGTACCGGGGCCCTGGCCGAGTGAGCAACGTCGTCCCCGCGTCGCGCTGGGCCGTCCGGCGCAACCGGGGCCCTCGATGACCGCCCGGACAGTGCCTCCCGTACGGAAGCTGCGGGCCGGCGAGGTCCTCAACCTGACCCGGTCCGCGTCCCCGCAGTTCGTGACCCCGATGTGCGTCCGCGTGATCCGCGAGCTGCCCGAGCGGCACCCGCCGTACGGCTGGCTGTGGTTCGAGGGTTACCAGCTCGACGCGAAGGGCGCCACCGTGGCGAAGCGTGAGCTGTTCGTCCTGCGCGCGGGCCTTGAGTGGCTCGTCACCCCGCCGGCCCCGGCGCGGCGGCCCACCGCTCTCCGCCGGGTGACGCCACGCTCCCGCGTGGTGGCGGGCTGATGGCCCACGTCCGCGCCCACGTCCCCAGCCGGCCCACCTGGCGCTGTCGCGCCTGTGGGGTGGCGTGGCCCTGCTCGACGGCGAAGCTCCTCCTTCTCGCGAAGTACCGCGAGAACCGCGACGCGCTGATGATCCACCTCGGCGAACTGTGCGCGGAGGCAGCCGAGCAACTGGCCGAGCTGGATCAGGGCAGTCCGCCGGCAGACCTGACGGCACGCTTCACCGGCTGGGCCCGCCCCCGCTAGGCCCGACTCGCCGCCTGTCGTCCGGGTCACGGTGTCCGGCTCGGTCCAGCACCACATGGCAGGCTGACAGGCATGGGAACGACACCGCGCGTACGAGCACCGGAGCTACGGGGCCGGCAGTGGCTGAACACCGGCGGGCGAGAGCTGAAGCTGTCCGATCTGCGCGGCAAGATCGTGATCGCGGATTTTTGGACCTTCTGCTGTATCAACTGCCTGCACGTGCTCGACGAGCTGCGCCCGCTGGAGGAGGAGTACGGCGACGTGCTCGTCGTGATCGGCGTGCACTCCCCGAAGTTCGAGCACGAGAAGGACCCGGACGCGCTGGCCGCCGCCGTGGAACGGTACGCCGTGCACCACCCCGTGCTCGACGACCCCGAGCTGGAGATGTGGCAGCAGTACGCGGCCCGCGCCTGGCCCACCCTGTCGGTGATCGACCCCGAGGGCTACGTGGTGGCGACGATGGCCGGCGAGGGCCACGCCGAAGGGCTCGCCCGGCTCATCGACGACCTGATCGCCACCCACGAGGCGAAGGGCACCCTGCACCGGGGCGACGGCCCGTACGTCCCGCCGGCCGAACCGGAGACCACGCTGCGCTTCCCGGGCAAGGCGGTGCTGCTGGAGAGCGGCAACCTGCTGGTGTCGGACTCGGCCCGGCACTCGCTGGCGGAGCTGGCCGGTGACGGCGAGACGCTGGTCCGCCGGATCGGGGCGGGCACCCGGGGCCGGGCCGACGGTCCCGCCGGAGCGGCCACCTTCTCCGAGCCGCAGGGGCTGTGCCTGCTGCCGGCGCACACCGCCGAGGTCGCCGGCTACGACCTCGTCGTCGCCGACACCGTCAACCACCTGCTGCGCGGCGTACGGCTGGCGGACGGGGAGGTGGTGACCGTCGCCGGCACCGGCCGGCAGTGGCGTTCCACGGTCGACGACCACTCGCACGACGCGCTCTCGGTCGACCTCTCCTCCCCGTGGGACCTGGCCTGGTACGACGGCAAGGTCGTCGTCGCGATGGCCGGCATCCACCAGCTCTGGTGGTTCGACCCGGTGAAGCGCACCGCCGGCATGTACGCGGGCACCACCGTCGAGGCCCTGCGCGACGGCCCAAGGACCGAGACGTGGATGGCGCAGCCGTCCGGGCTGTCCGTCTCCGCCGACGGCGCCCGGCTCTGGGTCGCCGACAGCGAGACCAGCGCGATCCGGTACGTCGAGAACGACGTCATGGGCACCGCCGTCGGGCAGGGGCTCTTCGACTTCGGGCACGTCGACGGGCCGGCGTCGCAGGCGCTGCTCCAGCACCCGCTGGGGGTGTGCGCGCTACCGGACGGCTCGGTGCTCATAGCCGACACGTACAACGGGGCGGTGCGCCGCTTCGACCCGGAGAGCGACCGGGTCTCGACGGTCGCCGACGGGCTCGCCGAGCCGAGCGACCTGGTGCTCACCCCGGCCGGCGAGGTGCTGGTGGTGGAGTCCGCCGCGCACCGGCTGACCCGGCTGGCGCCCGGCGCGCTCTCGGCCGCCGGCGCGAGCACCGTCGACGGCCCCCGCCACCGCACCGAGCGCAAGCCCACCGACGTGGCGGCCGGCGAGGTGACCCTGGACGTGATCTTCACCCCCGCGCCGGGGCAGAAGCTCGACGAGACGTACGGCCCGTCGACGCGGCTGGTGGTGTCGGCGTCGCCGCCGGAGCTGCTGGCGGAGGGAGCGGGGACCGGCACCGAACTGTCCCGCCGGCTGGTGATCGACGGCGCGGTGGCGGGGGGCGTGCTCCAGGTGACCGCTCAGGCGGCGACCTGCGACGCGGACGTCGAGCACGCGGCCTGCCATCTGACCCGGCAGGACTGGGGCGTACCGGTCCGGGTCGTCGACGGTGCCGCCGCCCGGCTCGCGCTGGTGCTGCGTGGCCTGGACGACGCCTGACGCCAGGCGACGCCGGTGGTTAGGAAGGGCCCCTTCCTATACAAGATGCGATTGGAAGGTGCCCTTCCTTTCACGCGAACGCAGTGAGCGTGACCCCCGCGTCGATCAGGGCGGCACGCACCAACTCGGCGCAGCGCACCGCGCCCGGGGTGTCGCCGTGCAGACAGATCGACTCGACCGGGCACGGGACGACGCTGCCGTCGACCGCGACCACGGTCCGCTCGGTGGCCATCCGCACCGCCCGGGCGGCCACCTCCTCCGGGTCGGTCACCAGCGCGCCGGGGGCGGTACGCGGCACCAGCGAGCCGTTGGGCAGGTAACCACGGTCGGCGAAGCCCTCGGCGACCACCCGCAGCCCGGCGCCGGCGGCGAGCTGGGCGAGGACCGAGCCGGGCGCGCAGAGCAGCGGCAGCTGGTCGTCGTGGTCGCCGACCGCCGCGACCAGCGCCGCCGCCTGGACCTCGTCGCAGGCGGCGGCATGGTAGAGCGCCCCGTGCGGCTTCAGGTAGCGGACCCGGGTGCGGAACAGCCGGCAGAACGCCTCCAGGGCCCCGAGCTGGTAGGTGACCTCGTCGCGCAGCTCCGCGAAGGCGTACGCGATGTGCCGCCGGCCGAAGCCGGCGAGGTCCCGGTAGCCGACCTGCGCCCCGACGGCCACCCCGCGCTCGGCGGCGCCCTCGCAGACCCGGCGCATGGTGGACGCGTCGCCGGCGTGGAAGCCGCAGGCGACGTTGGCGGAGGTGATCAGGTCCAGCAGCGCGGCGTCGTCGCCGAGCCGCCAGATGCCGAATCCCTCGCCGAGGTCAGCGTTGAGGTCCATGAAATCTGACCGTAGTCCCTGGGCGGGCCTGCGCGAGCGGGGTCACGTCGTCCACCACCCCGACGACGGGGTAACCGCCGGTGGTCGGATGGTCGGCGAGGAAGATCAACGGTTGGCCGTCCGCCGGCACCTGCACCGCGCCGAGCACGATGCCCTCGCTGGGCAGTTCCCCGGCCACCGCGCGGGGCAGCGCCGCGCCGGTGAGTCGCGCGCCGATCCGGTTGCTGACCGGGCTCACCGTGTACGCGCTGCCGAACAGCCGGTCCAGCGCAGCAGCGGTGAACCAGTCGTCGCGGGGGCCGAGCCGCAGGGTCAGCCGCAGCTCGGTCGGGGCGGGTGACGGGACGGTGACGTCCACGCCGGCGGGCGGCCCGGTCGGTGCGCCCAGGGGCAGCCGGTCGCCGTCGCGCAGCGGCGGCGGGCCGAGCCCGGAGAGGGTGTCGGTGGCGCGGCTGCCGAGTACCGGCTCGACGGCGATCCCGCCGCCGACGGCCAGCCAGCTGCGCAGGCCCTCGCGGGGCGGGCCGATCCGCAGCACGGCGCCCGCCGGCACCGCCAGCGGCCGACCCACGTCACCGGGGCGGTCGCCGACCCGTACGGCGGCATCGGCACCGGTCACCGCGACCGCCGTCGCGCGGAGGAACCGCAGCTCGCAGCCGGTCATCGTGATCTCCAGGCCGGCTGCGGACTCCGGGTTGCCGACGAGCCGGTTGGCCAGCCGCAGCGCCGCCGGGTCGAGCGCGCCCGACCGGGGTACGCCGAGGTGTGCCCAACCGGCCCGCCCCAGGTCCTGAACGGTGGTCAGCGCCCCCGCGCGGAGCACCTCGACCGACCCGGTCACGCGGCCACCAGGCGTACCCGGGTGCCGGGGGTGAGCCGGGCCGGTGGGTCGGCGTGCACGTCGAAGAGGGACATCCCGGTGCGCCCGACCAGCAGCCAGCCGCCGGGCGAGGCCGCCGGATAGATCCCGGCGTACGGGCCGGCCAGGGCGACCGCGCCGGCCGGCACCCGGGGGCGCGGGGTGGACAGCCGGGGCACCGCGAGTTCGGCGGGGAGCCCGGAAAGGTAGGCGAACCCGGGGGCGAAGCCGCAGAAGGCCACCCGGAACCGGGTACGCCGCAGCCGGTCGACCACCGCCGGCACGGCCACGCCCCAGTGGTCGGCGACGATGGGCAGGTCCTCCCCGTCGTACGTCACCGGAACCTCGACCAGGCCGACTCCGTCTGCCCCGATGCCCGCGTCGCCCCGCGACCCGCCCGTGATCGGCCCGCCGGCTACCGCCGGGTCGGCTGCCGGCCCGCTGGCGGCGGGCGGCCCACCGGGTGCCGACGCGCTGGCGGCAGGCGGCCCACCGGGTGCCCCGGGCGCGTCCGGGCCGGGCTGCCATGCGGCGATCCGCGCGGCCGTCGTGGCCGGGTCCGGCACGCCGTCGAGCAGGACGGTGGTGGCCGCCGGTACGATCTCGACGGCGGTGAGCTCGCCGCGGTCGCGCCGCCGCCACAGCTCGGCCCGCCACGCCTCCACCTGATCGGCGCCGGCACAGTCGATCAGCAGGGCGTGGGCCCCGACGGGTCGGATCCGCATCCCGTCATACTTCCCGACGGGCGTACGGCACCAGGGTCGGTCGCCTGCCGTGCCACGTGACCGTACGCACTACTTGAAAGTAACTTACGGTGCCGTAACCTAGGGGCGTGACCACCTCCGCACCGCTTCGACTCAAGCCTGTCGACATCGGTAAGCCCCGGATGCGCGGCTGGCTGCACACGTACGCGTTCTTCGTCGCCCTCGTCTGCGGCGTCGTGCTCTGCGCGGTCGCCGCCGCCCGACCGGGCTGGGCCCCACTGGTCAGTTGCCTCATCTACAGCGTGACGGTGTGTGGGCTCTTCGGCACGAGCGCGCTCTACCACCGACGGGTGTGGACCGAGCGCGGCTACCAGATCATGCGGCGGATGGACCATTCGATGATCTTCGTGTTCATCGCCGGCACCTACACGCCGTTCTGCGTACTGCTGCTGGAGCCCCGGCCGGCCACGATCATGCTGGCGCTGGTGTGGGGCGGCGCGCTCGCCGGCGTGGCGCTCAAGCTGGTCTGGCCGCACGCCCCACGCTGGGTCTCCGCCCCGCTCTACCTTGCGCTCGGCTGGGTCTCGGTCGCGATGCTGCCCGACATCCTGCACCGGGGTGGCGTCACGGCCCTGGTGCTGCTCAGCGTGGGCGGCGCGATCTACAGCGTGGGCGCGGTCTGTTACGCGCTGCGCCGGCCCAACCCCTGGCCCACCGTCTTCGGCCACCACGAGTTCTTCCACGCCTGCACGCTCCTGGCGGCGCTCTGCCACCACATCGCCATCTACTTCGCCCTCTTCGCCTGACGGAACGACGGGGGCCCCGCCGCGTGGCGGAGCCCCCGAAAGAACGTGTTCCGTGTTTCAGACGGTGCGGCGCGGCCGACGCACCTCGCGGTACTCCTCCACGACCCGGTCGTCCTGCACCGGCACGACCTGCTCGGCGACCACCCGCTCGCCGCGCACCGGGGCGGCCACCGTGCGGCGGCGCGAGTTCCAGAAGTAGAGGGTGAGCAGCAGCCCGGCCACCCCGGCGAGCATCAGCACCCAGCCGACCACGGCCAGGTTGAGCCAGCCGAGATCCGCCTCCACGGCGAACGCGAAGATCGCACCCAACGCGATCAGGAAGATACTGCCACCAAAGCCCATCTCGTCGCCTCCTCGGCTGTCCCCTGGCGTTTCCTTCCGCCGCGGCCATCGGTGAGGGTGCGGCATCCATCGACTTACCCAGGCGCTCGGATCGCCAATCGGGCAAGCTGGGGACATGACGGACGCTTGCGCCCAGGGGCGCGCTCTGGTGCTGCTCCGGCACGCCAAGGCCGAGCCACCCGGCGATGGGCCGGACGCCCAGCGTCCCCTGGCCGCGCGGGGTCAGGCCGACGCGGCCGCGGCCGGCGCCTGGCTGGCCAAGCACGAGCTGCTGCCGGACGTGGTCATCTGCTCGACCGCCCGACGCACCCGGGAGACCTGGCACGGCGTGGCGATGGGCATGACCGGATCCCCGCCGGAGGGCGGTTCGGCCGGCCCCGCCCCCGTCGTGCGATACGCGGCTGACGCGTACGAGGCCCAGCCGGAGGACCTGCTCACGCTGGCCCGTGACGTGGATCCGACCGCCCGTACGGTGCTGCTGATCGCGCACAACCCGGGCATCTCGCTGCTCTCGGCGCTGCTCGACCCCGAGCGGGCGGACCAGGACGGGATGCGCACCAGCGACCTGGCGGTGCACCGGCTGAGGGTCGCCTGGTCGGAACTCGGCCCGAACAGGGCGCCGATCGTCGACCGGCACACCACACGCGGCTGAGCCACCCGCCGGCGTCGCGTGGCGGGTGGCTCAAGACGGCGGCTCCGCACGGCCGCCGGTGGCGGCTCAGGACGGTGGCGCCGTCGGCGGCGGCGGATCGGGCGGCGGTGGCATCATCGCGGTCGGGTGTGAGAGCCGGTTCTCCTCGACGATCAGGGTTCGCGCCCGCTTGCGACGGTCCTGCCAGAACCAGAGCGTGGTGAGCAGAACGCCCAGCCCGGCCAGGATGAACACCCAGCCGACCGCGCGCAGGTCGACCCACCAGACGTTGGCTCTGATGGCGAAGGTCAGGATCGCGCCGATGGCGATCAGGAAGATCCCGCTACCAATGCCCATGTGCGCTGCACTCCCCCGTGCGGTGGCTCTGGGCGTTCTCTGACGTGGCCTTGCGACGGTTACCCGCCACACCGCCCGACTACCCGGATGGCACCCGCGAATAGCGGGGTGAGCTTCGTTCCGGCAGCCCGCGATGTCCCGGCCGGCCACCCCGACACCCGTCGGCCAACTGCCCAGAGTGACTGAGCGTGAAGATGCGCGCCCATAACGGAACGTAGCGGCGGTTGTTCGGTGCCGCGATCCTCCAAACGGACATAGTGCTTGTACTTCGCGAAGTAACGCGGTCGACGGTCACCATCGCCACCACCCCGCAGACGCTTTGCTCTGCAGCCGCGGACGCACCAGGCACGCAGCGTCACTGGTGCCTCCGTGGCTGCAGAGCAAAGCGCGAAGAGGGAAGGGTGGGAGGAAAGGGACCTCGTGACGCTAGGTAAGGCCCCTCCGGCGTCCCCAGCGTGCTGCATGGACCTTGGGCTGCCGCAGAGAGCCCGTGACGCGGGCAGCGCCAGGTCCGGGGTCAGCGTCCAGCGGGAATCGGCGACCGGCCCAGGGGCAGTCGCCGACCGGGGGCAGCCGCCGGGCCGAAACTGGCCTCCGGCGCAGGGCCAGCGTCCGACGCGGCAGAGGAACGACGACGGCCGGCGGACTGCTGCCCGCCGGCCGTCGTGCCGATCAGCGTCGGGTCCTCCCCGGCGCCACCGCTGCGCCCTGAAGCGCTACGGCGTACCTCAGAAGGCCTCCTCCGGGAGGTCCATGATGTCCAGGTCGGTGCCCTCGACGATCCGGCGGTCGGCGCCGATGCGCGGCAGCACCTCGCGGGCGAAGAACCGGGCGGCGGCCACCTTGCCGGTGTAGAACGCCTTGTCGGCGGCGGAGACCTCGCCGGCCAGGGCCTTCAGCGCCACGTCGGCCTGCTTCTGCAGCAGCCAACCGACGACCAGGTCGCCGATCGCCAGCAGGAAGCGGCGGCTGCTCAGACCGACCTTGTAGAGCGCCCGGGTGTCCCCGCCCTGCGCCTCGCCGAGCCAGCCGGTCATCACGCCGATCATGTTCTGGATCTCGGCGAGCGCCTTGCCCAGCGCCTGCCGTTCCTCCTTGAGCTGGCCGTTGCCGGCCTCGGTGGCGATGAACTCCTGGATCTCGCCGGCAACCGCCATCAGGGCCTTGCCGTTGTCCCGGACGATCTTGCGGAAGATGAGGTCGAGGCTCTGGATCGCCGTGGTGCCCTCGTAGAGGGTGTCGATCTTGGCGTCCCGGACGTACTGCTCCAGGGGGTAGTCCTGAAGGAAGCCGGAACCGCCGAAGGTCTGCAGCGACTCGTGGCCGAGCAGCTCGTACGCCCGCTCCGAGCCGACGCCCTTGACCAGCGGGAGGAGCAGGTCGTTGACCCGCTTGGCGAGCTTGGTCGCCTTCTCGTCGCCCGCCGCCTCGGCGATGGCGACCTTGTCCTGCCAGGTGGCGGTGTAGCAGACCAGGGCGCGCAGGCCCTCGGCGTACGACTTCTGCAGCATCAGCGAGCGGCGCACGTCCGGGTGGTGGGTGATCGTGACGCGCGGCGCGGTCTTGTCCGCCATCTGGGTCAGGTCGGCGCCCTGCACCCGGTTCTTGGCGTACTCCAGGGCGTTCAGGTAGCCGGTCGAGAGGGTGGCGATGGCCTTGGTGCCGACCATCATCCGGGCGTTCTCAATGATCATGAACATCTGCCGGATGCCCTCGTGCTTCTCGCCCAGCAGCCAGCCCTTGGCCGGCAGGCCGTGCTCGCCGAAGGTCACCTCGCAGGTGTTGGAGACCTTCAGGCCCATCTTGTGCTCGACGTTGGTGGCGAAGACGCCGTTGCGCTCGCCCAGCTCGCCGGTGTTCTCGTCGAAGTGGTACTTCGGCACCACGAAGAGGGACAGGCCCTTGGTGCCCGGGCCGCCGACACCCTCGACGCCGACCGGACGGGCCAGCACGTAGTGGATGATGTTGTCGCTCAGGTCGTGCTCGGCGGACGTGATGAAGCGCTTCACGCCCTCGATGTGCCAGGAGCCGTCGGGCTGCTGGATGGCGCGTGCCCGGCCGGCGCCCACGTCCGAGCCGGCGTCCGGCTCGGTGAGCACCATCGTGGAACCCCACTGCTTGTCAGCGAAGAGCTTCGCCCACCGCTTCTGCTGCTCGGTGCCCTCGACCTGCAGCACGTGCGCGAAGGACGGCCCGGAGGAGTACATCCACACGGCGGCGTTGGCGCCGAGGATCAGCTCGGCGAGCGACCACACCAGCGCCCGGGGCGCGTTGCTGCCGTCCAGCTCGGTCGGGAGCTCCAGCCGCCAGAACTCGGATTCCATGAACGTCCGGTACGACTTCTTGAACGGCTCCGGCAGCGGCGCGGTGTGCGTGGCCGGGTCGAAGACCGGCGGGTTACGGTCGCTGTCCGTGTAGCTGGCGGCCAGATCCTCGCGGGCGAGGCGGTCGACCTCGGCGAGGATGTCGCGCGCGGTGTCGACATCCAGGTCCGTGTACGGCTCCTGGCTGAACGCCTGGTCCGCCCCGAAGACCTCGAAGAGGTTGAACTCGAGGTCCCGAAGGTTGCTCTTGTAGTGGGTCATGCTCACTGGCCCCGCTTCCGGACAGGTGTTACCGATCAGTAACCCAGACTGTATTACCGATGGGTAGGCAGCGACAAGCCGATCTCAGAAGTGACGGCGATTACACACTTCCCGTTCGGGTTGCGAACGGACATGCGCGGCAGGGGCGGCTCAGCTCTCGGCCGCGCCGACCTCCCAGCTCGGCACGGCGACCGTCGCGGCGCCGCGCGAGCCCGTGTACTCCATCAGGACCAGGGCGATGTCGTCGTCGAGCCGGCCGTGCACCCACTCGACGAGAGCCGTCTCCAGCGAGGCGAGCCCATCGCCGACGGTGCCGTGGCCGAGCAGCCGCCAGGCCCGGTCCGCGGTCGGGAAGAACTCGCCGTCCCGGCGCGCCTCGCCGAGCCCGTCGGTGAAGAGCAGCAGCCGGTCGCCGGGCTCCAACCGCTCGACCCGCGGGCGGACCACCGGCATGAAGCCCAGTGGCGGGGCGGGGGCCGGCGGTTCGAGCGGGATGACGGCGCCCCGGCGCAGCAGCAGCGGCGGCGGGTGCCCGCAGTTGACGATGGTGAGCGTGCCGCCCCGCTCCTCGACCAGCGCGGCGGTGACGAAGTCCTCGTCGCCCACGCTCCGGGCAACCGCCCGGTCCAGGTCGGTCACGACGGCCCGCAGGTCCGCCCGCTCGTACGCCACGTGCCGGTACGAGCCCAGCACGATGCTGGCGAGCCGCACCGCGTCGAGGCCCTTGCCCCGCACGTCGCCGATGATCATCCGCACCCCGTACGGCGTGTCGACCGCCTCGTACAGGTCACCGCCGATCTCGGCGGTCGCGGTCGAGGAGATGTAGCGGGCGGCCACCGAGAGCGAGCCGACCTGCGGACCGAGCGGGCGCAGCACGGCCTGCTGGGCGACCGAGGCCAGCCGGGACAGCTCGGCGATCCGCTCGGCCTGACGCTGCCGTACGGCTGCCGTGGCGACCGCGATCGCGGTGCCCAGCGCGATGCCCGCTACGGCGACCGTGGTGGGGAGCGCCACGGTCTCCTCGCCGAACGCGAATCCGGCGCCCAGGGCGGTGGCGGTCAGGCCCACACCGAGCACGATCCGCCACGACGCCAGCGCCGCGGTCAGGAACGGCGCGGCCACCATGAGCGCGATGTAGTTCGCCGCACGGCCGTCGGCCAGCTCCACGGCCGAGACGATCGCGAGCAGGACGAAGGCCGCGCCGAGGCCGGCGCGGGATCCGGGGCTCAGTGGGCCGGGGCCCGACTGGAAGGGTCGCGTGCGTACGAGGGACAGCATGCCTGATGGACGTGTGCGGGTGAATGAACCTGACCCGTCGAACGAGGATGTTCTGCCCACCCGGATCGAGTCGGCGGGCCGATCGTGACCCGGCGGGCGCTCAGCCGAGCACCTCGTAGCGGACCTGGACGTGGCCGGCGTCGAGCGAGGCGATGTCGGCGAAGGCGGCCCGGGACAGGTCCAGGCAGCGCCCCTCGACGAAGGGGCCACGATCGTTGATGCGCACCGTCACGGACCTGCCGTTCGCCGGGTTGGTGACCCGGACCTTCGTGTTGAACGGCAGGGTCTTGTGGGCGGCGGTCAGCGCGGACGGGTCGAAGTTCTCACCGTTGGCGGTGAGCTGCCCCTCCGCGTAGAACGAGGCGCCACACGAGCCGCTGTCGACGACCGGGCGGACGGTGCTGCTCTTCTTCGGCGCGGTGGGCTTCGGCGCGGTGGGCTTCGGCGCGGTGGGCTTCGGCGCGGTGGGCTTCGGCGCGGTGGTGCGCGGCTTGCTCCGGGAGGGGGCCTGGGTGGACCGGCCGGCCTTGGGGCTCGCGGTCGCGCTCGGTGAGGCGCTGACGCTCGGCGACGTGCTGGCGCTGGGCGGTACGGCCGGCGACGTGGGGGCGGCACCGGTGGGCAGGCCGGTGGGCGCGACGTCGACGGCGACCGGCCGGACGGTCTCCGCGTCCGAGGTCAACTGGACGGCACCGACGGTGCCACCCACGGCGAGCGCGACCCCGACGGCCGCGGTGGCCGCGATGCCGGCCGGCGAGGAGAACATGCGGGTACGGGAGTGCCTGCCAGCCACCGGTGCGGTCCTTTCGCCTGCTCAACAAACCGGGTCGGACCGTAACGAGAGAAGCACTTCCGACGTCAACGTGATCATAGTGGTATGGCCGTAATTGCGGTGATACGTGTAGCCGATCATCCGACCCGTGGTGGCCCGGGCGCCCCGGGTACGGCTGCGGCTCGACGCCCCGGAGCCGGTGCGGGGCGGGGCGGGGCCGGGCCGTCCGGGTCGCCGCCGTGGCGGAGGATGGGGGGCATGCCATCCGAGCTGAGCGGACGCCTCGCCGCGCTGGTCAGGTGGATCGACCCCGGCCCCGGCGCCAGCCACCTGGTCAGCGACGTCTCCGGCTGGTGGCGGGACCCGGAGGTCCTCGCCCGGCTGGGGCCCGCCCTCGTGGCGCCGTTCCGGGCCGCCCGGCCCACGGTGGTCGTCTCGCCGGCGGTCACCGGCTACCTGCTCGGTCCGCTCGCCGCGACGGCGCTCGGGGTCGGCTTCGTGCCGGCGCACAAGCCGGGCGACGGCCGGCTGCCCGCCGGGGCGCTCACCTGGGCGCAGAGCCCGCCGGACTTCCGGGGCCGGCAAGTCGACCTGGCCGTACGCGACCACGGTGTCGGCCGGGGTGACCGGGTGCTGGTGGTGGACGACTGGGTGGCCACCGGGGCGCAGGTACGCGCGCTCTACGAGATCTGCGCCGCGCGGGGCGCAGAGCCCGTCGGCACCGCCACCGTCGTGCTCGACTGCGCCCCGGCGGTCGCCACCGAACTGCGCGTCCGGGGGCTCGTGGACGGCGCCGACCTGACGACTTGACCTGAACCTCGGTTCAGGTCCGAAGATCGCCCCATGGGTGAGGCGATCCTGGACGAGGCGTACCAACGGCTGCACCGCACCGGCCCCGAGTACGAGGGCGGGCTCTCCGACCACGGGCCGATGGCCGTGGAGGCGCTGGTCCGCCACGGCCACGACCGGACGGTGCACCGCTGGCTGGACGCGTACCTGGGCCGTCCGCGTCGTACGCACGCCCACCCGGCCGCTGTAGGCGGCGAGCGTCGCCGCGGCCTGGTCCGCGACGGCGGCCGTGACCTCGGTGTACGCCCCGACGCAGCCGGCCGCGCCACCGCCGGTGGCCACCGGCGCCCCGGCGCAGGTCTTCGCGCGGCCGGCGCGGCACGGCGATGCGCACGTGGTGAAGCTGGCCGACGCGGTGCTGGACGCGCACACGGCGAGCGGCGACGAGCGGGTGCGCCGTCGCCGGACATGCCGGTCAGCTGATCTGAACGAAGTCCTCGACGGCCGTGCAGACCCGGCCGAGCGCCTCCGCCGAGCGGGCCAGCGGGCCGGGCACCATCAGCGCGTGGTCGGCCTGCTCGACCTCCACCACGTGCGGGGTGAGCCGGCGGGCGAGCGAGCCGTCCCAGGACGGGTCCGCCGTGCCGCCCACCAGCAGGAAGGGCGCGGTGGCGCGGCGCAGGCCGTCGACCACGGCGGGCACGTGCAGCAGCGGGGTGAGCCAGACGGCCGGCAGCCCGCGGTCGGCCGCGAGCGGCGTGGCCATCGAGCCGAGCGACTTGCCGACCAGCAGGCCCGTGGGCTCGACGAGGGTCGGGCCGACCTGCCCGATCACCCATTCGACGGCCGCCCCGGGCCCCTCCCGGTCGGGGGCCAACCGCTCCGGCACCTCCCAGGTGACGGCGTGCAGTGCGTAGCCGGCGCGGCGCAGCGCCTCGCCGACGTAGACGAAGAGCGGAAACCGGGTGTCGTAGCCCCTGCCGGGGATGAGCACCACGCGCCTGTCCGTCATGCCGCCTCCCGGTCGTCGTCCCACCCACCGTAACGCCCACCGCACCCTCGGTGGGGGCGGAAATGCGGCGGCGGGCGGCCGGCGCCGACGGTACCGTCGGCAGGATGTGGCCTCGGATCGGTGGACTGCGCGCCCTCCCCCTCGGCACCCCCGGCGAGCTGCGGACGCGGCTCAACACCCTGGTGCTCGCCGGGGTGAAGACGGCGACCGCCGGGCTGAGCACCGAGTACGCCGAGGAGGGCGAGGAACTGGAACACACCGGCGAACGGTTGGCCCTCGTCGACGACGAGGACGCGCTGGTCGGCGTCGTGGAGGTCACCGGCGTCGAGGTGGTCCGCTTCGCGGACGTGCCGTGGGACTTCGCCCGCTCCGAAGGGGAGGGTGACCGCTCCATCGAGGAGTGGCGGGCGGGCCACGCCGCCTACTGGGCGGGCGTGGGCACCCCCGTCACCGACGACAGCGAGGTCGTCTGCATCCGGTTCCGGCTGGTCTCCGCCAGCGATGGCGGGATCGCCACGGGGGACCTCGGCACCTGAGCGCGCCCGGTCGCGGCCGACCACGACGGGGCAGTGCGCGTGGGTGGCCGCGATCCGCCGCGCCGACCGGGACACCCCGCCCCGCAGCTGCTCGACGCGCCCGTCGGCCTGTTCAGGCGCGACGCAGCTCGGGCAGCAGGCGGGTGGCCACGTCCGCCAGGACGGCCTCGTCGCCGGCGTACCAACTGCTGGCCCGGGGCCAGTGCGTGACCACGTCGGTGAAGCCGAGGGCGGCGGCCCGGCCGACCTGGTCGGCGAAGAACTCGGCGCTGCGCAGCGAGAAGACCGGCGCGGAGTCGAGCGAGAGGTAGCGGTCCAGGGTGCCCGGGTCGCGGCCGGCCGTGGCGAGCGCCCCGTCCATCCGGGCGGCGGCCTCGGCCACCCCGTGCCACCAGCTCTCCAGGTCGTCCACCGTGGAGCCGGTGGTGACCCAGCCCTGACCGAAGCGGGCCACCAGCCGCATCGACCGGGGCCCGTTGGCGGCCACCACGAACGGCACCCGGGGCGTCTGCACGCAGCCCGGGTTGCTCCGGGCGTCCACGGCGGTGAACCACTTCCCGCGCCAGGTCGTGCCGTCCTCGCGCAGGATGAGGTCGAGCAGCTCGGTGAACTCGGCGAACCGGTCGACCCGCTGGCGGGGCGGCAGCGTCTCCCCGCCCAGCACGGCCGAGTCGAAGCCGATGCCGCCCGCGCCGAGGCCGAGCAGCAACCGGCCGCCGGAGACGTCGTCGAGCGCGGTGACCTGCCGCGCGAACGCCGCCGGGTGCCGGAAGTTCGGCGAGGCGACCAGCGTGCCGAGCCGGATCCGGGAGGTCACCGTCGCGGCGGCGGTCAGCGTGGTCACCGAGTCGAACCAGGGCCCGTCGACCAGGTCCCGCCAGCCCAGGTGGTCGTACGTCCAGGCGTGGTCGAAGCCCCACTCGTCCGCCTGCCGCCAGCGGCGCCGGGAGTCGGACCAGCGCTGGTCGGGAAGGATCACGATGCCAATCCGCATGGCCGCCAGCCTAGAACCGGCGCCGCCAGGGTGCCCGCCCGCACGGGACCTTGACCACATATCGATGATCTGACTATCGTCTGGCCCGTGACCGCGATGCGTGAGCCGACCTTCCTGATCCTCACCGCGCTGGCCGGTGGTCCACGCCACGGCTACGGCATCATCCGGGAGGTCACCACCCTGTCCGCGCAGCGCGTCACCCTGCTGCCGGGCACCCTCTACGCCGCGCTGGACCGGTTGCACGCGCAGGGGCTCGTCGCTCCCGACCGCGAGGAGACGGTCGACGGCCGGCTCCGCCGCTACTACCGCCTCACCCCGGACGGGATCGGAGCCCTGGACGCCGAGACCGCCCGGCTGCGCCAGCTCGCCACCGCCGCCGAGAGCCGGCTACGCGCACTGCGCCCCGGCACCGCCTGACCGCCTCCGCCCACCCGCTCCCGCACCACCCGGACCCGGCCGGCACCACGCGCTGCCGCCCGGCCACCACCGACATCTGCCACAGTCGCACCGACCCGCCCGGTGCGTACCGATCGGAAGGACAGCCATGCCGACGACCGGCGACCGGCTCGCCCGCCGCTACCGGCGGCTGCTGTTCTGTCATCCCCGCGCCTACCGACGGGCCCGGGCCGACGAGATCGTCGGGGTCCTGCTCGACGCGGCACCGGCGGGCCGCACGCGCCCCACGCCGCGCGAGGCCGCCAACCTGATCCGGCACGGCCTGCGCTGCCGGCTGGGACGACCGGCCAGCCGTACGGTGGGCGTCTGGGCCACCCTCACCGCCGTCATCTGCGGCCTGTTCACCGCCGCCCTCGCCACCCGGGCCGCCTGGGAGACCTCGGCTCCGCAGCCCGACCGGGCCGAGACCGCCGCCGTCTTCGCCGCCGTGCTGCCCGGTCACGAACTCGGCGACGTCGACCTGGCGCCAGCGCTCTTCACCTTCTACAGCCAGCCGCTCACCGTGCGGGCGCTCGACAACCTGCTGCTCGGCGACGGCGGCGAATACCAACAGAGCGCCGTCGTGGCCGGCGCCGCCGGCACGCCGCGCATGCCCGCCGACGAGACGCTCGCGCTGGCGCAGCGGCGCCTGCGCGAGACCGGCTGGCAGGTGTACGCGCCGACGGTGCACAGCGTCCCGGGCTGTGCCGACAAGACGTGCACCCCGGTCGTCACGGTCACCGACACCACCCTGCTCGCCCGACGCGGCGACACGGTCCTCCAACTCCATGTCGCCGCCCCGCCGTCACCCGACGGCGACGACCCGTCGCTGACGCTGAGCCGGACTACACCGCCGGCCGTGCTGCCGGCCGGTGTCGCCGGCGGCCTGCTCGGAGCGGCCCTCGGCTGGCTGGTCTTCGGTTGGGCCAGCCGGCGGACCGAGGCGGCGCACCCCGCCCGGGCAGCGGTCGGCGTCCTGCTCGCGATCACCCTGGCCCTCTGGTGGACGCCCGTCCTGCTGGCCGCCCCCCACCTGCTCCGGCACCACCGCGCCGAGCCGCACCCGACGTGGCACCCGCTGTGGGAGTGGCTGGGTCAACCGGCGGCCTCGCTGCTGTTCGTGGTGGGCGCGGCGAGCGCGCTGCTGACGCTGGCGCTGGCCGCCGCACCCCGACGCAGCCCGCTGCCGACGGCCGCCGTCGGCTGACCGCCGCAGGAATTCGCCCGACCGGGCAGCGCCCGGCGTGGGCGGCGGCGGACCGGTCGGCATCCGCCACGCCGCACCGGCTCCCTCCGGCGTCAGTCCCACCAGAACGACCAGGAGCGCACGCCCAGGATCTGCTCGGCATAGGCGGCCAGCGTCTCGGCACCCTGCCAGACGTTGTCCGGGCAGAAGGCGAAGTGCTCGGCCGCGACCGCCAGGGCGTGCCCGGTGGAGGTCGGCGGCGCGGCCACGCTCAGCTGCAGGGTGGCGAAGCCGACGCCGACCACCCGTACGCCGAACCGGTCCTCCCAGCTCCGCAGCACCGCCGAGATCTCCCCGGCGTCGCCGGTGTGGTTCGTCGGGCCGGACCAACCCGCCACGGCGAGGGTGTCCGCGCTGCGGACGGCCGGCACCAGCCCGAGACGCGTCCGACCGTCGGCGAGGAAGTCCGCGCACTGGTCGGCGAGCTCGTCGGGCTGCTCCGTCTGGACGCCGGGCGGGGCGAGACCCGGCCAGTTCCGGCCGAACGGGGCCGTGACGGCAGACGTGCCGTCCTCGTCGGTCGACGTGCAGCCGGCCCACCACCCGGCCAGCAGTTCCGCGACGTCGTGGTGCTCCGGCGACGACATGTCGGCCGGAAACACCTCGCCGTCGACCCACGGGCGGCTCTCCTCGCTCGACAGCCCGCTCAGCAGCAGCGGCCAGAGCCCGGACTCCGGATGCCGCGACCGCAGCCACGCCCACAGCCCAGGATCGGGCGGGGCGTCGCTCAGCCAGTACGGCGGCGGCCCGCCGTCCTCCGGCTCGACCATGCGGCCGGCCGGCAGCGCCGACTGCGGTAGCGAACTGAGCGACTTGGAGAGGTTCGGAATCACGGCGGGAGCGTAGGCGGCCCGTACGACCTGACCGGCCCTCCTGCGACGCCTCGAGCCCATGCGGCTCGTCCTGCCGGCGGAGCCCGCCGGTCGGCCCCGGTGGATCCGGCGGCTTCGCCGCTGGCCGACCGGCCGTAGGTCCAGGGCGGCGTCACACGCACGCGGCGGCCTCGCCGCCGTCGGACCCCCGCGGTGTCGACGGCGCGCAGCGGTACGGGTGTCAGGCCGGCGCCAGGATCAGCCAACCGAAGCCGACGACGTCGCGGTAGCCGTCGAGGTATTCGGCACGCCGCTCGTCGGCGAACGCACGTGCCTCCGGCGTGGAGAGGCGTTCGATGCCTGCGGTGCCGGCCGGCGCGGTGAGGATCACGTCGACTGCCCATAGCATCTGCCTTGATTGGGCAGGGCAGTAGCCGAGCTTGTTGCCGATCATGACCGACTGGCGCGGGGTGGTGCCGAAGCAAGACGCCGGACTCAGCGCAGAGCGATCACCAGGAACTGCCCGCAGGCCGGTTCGGGCACCACCGCATCTCGACGGGCCCCTAAAATCGCCGGCATGGCAACCCGGCTCGTTCAAATCAACATGAAGGCTCGGGACGACTCGGCGCTCGGCGGCTTCTGGGCGAAGGTGCTCGGCTGGGGAGTCTCCAGCGAGGGACCCGGCGTGACCAACCTCGAACCCGAGGGCTTTGTCTACCCCGACCCCGTCGCCGTCTGCCTCGACCTCATCGTCTCCCCGGAACCGAAGACGGTCAAGAACCGCGTGCACGTCGACCTCGCCACCGCCTCTGCGGCCCAGCAGGCGGAGATGGTCACGCGCCTCAAGGAACTCGGCGCGACACCTGCCGACGTAGGCCAAGGCGACGCCCCGTGGACGGTCATGGCCGACCCGGAGGGCAACGAGTTCTGCGTCCTGGACCCACGTCCGCTCTACCGCGACACCGGGCCGATCGCCGCGGTGGTGGTCGACTGCGCGGATCCGCGAGCCATGGCCCGCTTCTGGGGCGAGGCCACGGACTGGACCCTGCACGAGGTGACCGACCACCACGCTGTGCTGCGCTCCGCCAAGGGCGTCGGCCCATACCTGCGGTTCCTCCGCACACCCGACGTGAAGACCGGGTGGAACCGCGTCCACCTCGACATCCGCCCGTACCCGGGTGACGACCTGGCGGCCGAAGCGGCCAGAATCCGAACCCTCGGCGCCACCGTCATCGACCTCGGCCAGGACGATGTCCCGTGGACCATCCTCGCAGACCCGGAGGGCAACGAGTTCTGCCTCCTCACCCCCGGCTGACCCGACCCCTCGTCAGCCGCCTCCAGAGGGGCATCGCACAAGATCCGCCCGTGGGGCGGCCATCCAAGGTCGGCGCCGTCTCCAAGGGCCTCGGTTGGCCTGAATCGACCCCGGCTGTGGCCCGTGGATCGCCCGGCCTACCCGTCCTCGAACGGCTCGTCCAGCCACCGGAACCCCGCCTCTTCGCCCTCGATGCTCAAGAGAAACTCGGCCACCTGGCGGCCGTCCGGGTAGGTCATGATGAGGGCGGCCCGGATGTCGTCGTCGATCCGGATCATGGCCTCGTCGTCGTCCGTGTCGAGGGCGGCGTTCCGGGCGACGAAGAGCGGACGTAGCGGCTCGAACCCCGGCCGCGGACGGAACCTGCCGTACGTCCACGGGAAGTCGCGAGTCTGCTCGTCGATCTCACCGACCAGCTCACCCCGGTGGTACAGCCGCCACACCCTGCCCGCATCCACCTCGACAGCGTAGGCGGCAATGGGGCGGTCAACTCCAATGTGGTGTGGGGGACCCGGGAAGGCCGAGGGCAAGCCGGCGGAGCCGGCGCGGAAGGCAAGCCGGAAAAGGGCACGGCAAGCCGAAGGCCAAGGGCAAGGACCGGAAGCGGGATGGCGACCCAGGCGACGGGACGGCCGGAGACGTGGCCCGGCGCCGGTAGTGGCCCGTGGATGGCCCGAGACACGATCATGGGTCCAGTGGACGTCGAAGGCCCTGACCGGGACTGTCGTCCTGGCCAGGGCCTTCGTGTTGGAGCGGGTGACGGGAATCGAACCCGCACTGTCAGCTTGGGAAGCTGATGTTCTGCCATTGAACTACACCCGCAGGCGGCACCACTGTACCTGAGTCGTCACGCCGGTGCACCCAGGTACCCCTCCGCCGCTCCCCGGTGTCCCGACCTCGGCAGCGATCGGCCCCCGCAGGGGCGTGAACCCACCAGGGTCTCGCCGGGGCCTCGCGGCGACCTCGTCGGGCCGCCGGCCGCCCACCAGCAGACGTCAGCCGCGCCGCCGCCAGGAAGAAGTTTCAGCGCGGCAACATATGGGCGTTCTCAAATCCTTCGATCAGTTGTAACGTCTGCCCAACGTTCTCAGCCACGGCGTGACATACCCCCTGTCGCGCCGCCAGAAAGAGGTGGGCCCGTGGGACTCCGTCCCAACCTGCTGACCCGGCGTACGGCCGGCGTCGCGTCGACGACCCTCGCGCTGCTGCTCAGCACCGCCGCCGTCGGCGTCGTGCCGGCCGCTTCGGCCTTCTCCGCCGCCCCGGGCGAGGTCTGCGTCGAGCCGGCCGACGTCCACTCGGACGCCCGCACCAAGCCGGGCGGCGGGGCCAAGCACGAGCCGAACGAGCTGACCCTCGCGGAGACCCGCGAGCGCGAGGCCGACCTGGCCGCCGCGCTGCGCGAGCGGGGCCGGTTCCGCGCCGGCGCCGGCGCCACCACGATGGCGGCCAGCGTCACCATCCCCGTGGTGGTGCACGTGATCCAGGAGAACAGCACCCGGGCCGGCGGCAACATCCCCGACTCGATGATCAACTCGCAGATCAGCGTGCTGAACCAGTCGTTCAGCGGGGCGACCGGCGGCGCGTCCACCGCGTTCAGCTTCCAGCTCCAGAAGATCAACCGGGTGACGAACCCGTCCTGGTACCCGATCGTGCAGGGCTCGTCGGCGGAGCGGTCGATGAAGACCTCCCTGCGTACGGGCGGCAAGAACACCCTCAACCTCTACCTGGGCGAGCTGAGCGACAGTCTGCTCGGCTGGGCGACCTTCCCGACCCGGAAGCTCAACAGCATGGACGGCGTCGTCGTGCTGAGTGAGTCGCTGCCGGGCGGCACCGCCACCAACTACAACCAGGGCGACACGGGCACCCACGAGGTCGGCCACTGGCTGAACCTCTACCACACCTTCCAGGGCGGCTGCTCCGGCTCGGGCGACAGCGTCAGCGACACCGCCGCCGAGGCGTCGCCGGCCTCCGGCTGCCCGACCGGCCGGGACACCTGCACCGCGCCGGGCGTCGACCCGATCACCAACTTCATGGACTACAGCTACGACTCCTGCATGTACCAGTTCACCGCCGGGCAGGCCAGCCGCATGCTGACCGCCTGGAACGCGTACCGCGCGGCGTAGTTCCGCCGTACGACCGCACCGGTGCCGGCCTCGCTCGACGGGGCCGGCACCGGCGTGTGCGCGGCCGGGTTGCAAGCGGGAGCGGGACGGTCGTCACGGTGTGGCGCCCCGGGCGGGGGATGGCCCGGGGCGCCACACCGCGGCTCAGGCGGCCGGGCGGGCGGCGTGTCCGCCAGCGCTCCCCGACCGCGTCTCGGGCAGCACGGCGGTGCCGGCGGCGGCCGCGCCGGGGTCGAGCCACACCTGGACGGCGGGCCGGCCGTGCACCTCGCCGGCGCCACCCGCGACGCCGGACTCTCGACGGGCCAGCATCGCCACGTCGACGGTGAACTCGAAGACCCGCCAGTCGACCTGCGGTGCGGCCCGGTGGCTGTGGGCCAGCCGGGCGACCCGGGCCGCGTCGGTCACCGGGCGGGCGTGGCCGGCGACGTAGGCTTCGTCGTCGCTCTCCTCCGGCGGGAAGGAGTGCAGCGCGTAGCGACCGTCGCGCTCCAGGTCGCGCCGCTTGGGCGAGTCGACGACGAAGCAGAAGAGCCCCTCGTCGGTGATCACCGGGGAGACCGGGTGCACCCGGGGACCACCGTCGGCGCGGACGGTGGCCAGGTAGCCGAAGCCCGGCCCGTACTGCTGCATGAGAAGGCGGATCCCGTCGGCGAGGCGGGGCTCGTCGGCGGCGAATTCGGACCAGGAAGCCATGCCGGCATTCTATCGAACAATTGTACGAAGGCACACTCCGACACGCAGGTCACGCGGGTCGCTCGCTAAGGTGTGCGGATGCTGCTCTCCGACCGCGACCTGGCCTCCGAGATCGAGGCGGGCACGCTCGCGCTGGAGCCGTTCGAGCCGGCGCTGGTGCAACCGTCCAGCATCGACGTACGCCTGGACAAGCTCTTCCGGGTCTTCAACAACCACCTCTACACCCACATCGACCCCGCACAGCAGCAGGACGACCTCACGTCGATGGTCGAGGTGCCGGCGGGTGAGCCGTACGTGCTGCACCCGGGCGAGTTCGTGCTCGCCTCGACGCTGGAGGTGATCTCGCTCGGCGACCAGCTCGCCGGCCGCCTGGAGGGCAAGTCGAGCCTGGGCCGCCTCGGCCTGCTCACCCACTCCACGGCGGGCTTCATCGACCCGGGCTTCTCCGGCCACGTGACCCTGGAGTTGTCCAACGTGGCCAACCTACCGATCACCCTCTGGCCGGGCATGAAGATCGGCCAGCTCTGCATCTTCCGGCTCTCGTCGCCGGCCCGGCACCCGTACGGGTCGGCCGTCTACGGCTCGCGCTACCAGGGGCAGCGCGGCCCGACCCCGAGCCGCTCCTGGCAGCACTGGCGCACCTGGCCGACCCGCTGACCCGCTGACCCGCTGACCCGATCGTCGAGCGTTAGGAAGGGCCCCTTCCTATACATAGGACGTTAGGAAGGGGCCCTTCCTAACGTCTCAGCGGGGTCGGCCGTAGCTGTGGATCGGGCCGTCGTCGACCTTCTTCATCCTGATCGGCACCCCGGCGCGGGAGGCGTGCACCACCCAGCCTCCGCCGACGTACATGCCGACGTGGTGCAGGTCGCTGTAGTAGAAGACCAGGTCACCCGGGCGCAGTGCACTCCGGCTGACGGAGGCGGTGGCCCGGCGCTGCTGGGCGGCGTTGTGCGGCAGCGAGACCCCGGCCTTCGCCCAGGCGGCGAGCATCAGGCCGGAGCAGTCGTACGAGCTCGGCCCCTCGGCGCCCCAGACGTAGGGCTTGCCGATCTGGGCACAGGCGAACTTCACGGCGGTGCCGGCCGCGCCGCCCGGGTAGCTCGCGGGGCAGGGGGCGGGACGCAGCGGCCCGCCGCCGCCGTTGCCGTAGACGCGCAGCCGCAGCTTCTGCAACCGGTCGATCTCGGCGTTGATCTGCTTCTTCTTCGCCGCGAGCTGGGCCTCGGTGCGGCTGAGCTGGACGACCATCCCATCCAGCGGCGCCTTCTTCGCGGCCAGCCGGTCGCGCAGCTCGGCGACCTGTCGTACGTCCTGCTGCTGGTGCTGGGCGAACCGGTCGAGCAGTTCGAGCTGCGCGACCGTCTCGCTGGGCGAGCGGCTGCCCAGCAGGGCGTTGACGACGGAGACGTTCTCACCCTTGTAGGCGCGCACGGCCAGCGCGCCCACCTTCTCCATCGCCTGCTCGACCTGCCGCTCCAGCGGCCCGATCTGCGCGGCGAGCGCGTCGGCCTGCTTCCGCCTGGCGACCAGGTCCTGTCGGGTGGCGTTGTGCCGTTCGATGACCGGTTCGAGCTTGTTCCAGTCCTCGTCGATCTGCCGCTCGATCTCGGCGACCGTCGGTTCGGCGTGGGCCGCCGTGGCGCCGCCGGTCAGGACGACGGCGATCGCGGCGAGGGCGGCGAGGGCGGTGGTGCAGCGGTACCAGCGTGGGCGCGGCGCAGCCGTCGCCGGGTCGGCGAGGGCCGACCGGGCCGACGGTGGCCGCAGGGCATGGTGTGCCACCGGGCTCCGTACTCCTTCTTCCGGACCGCCTACCGGGTTAGCTGACGGGTTCGGGCGGGAAGGGACGCCCTACCGCAGGGACTGCGGATTCACCCCGGGGGTACCTGGGTCCCCGGCTCGCTCGGGAGCGACTCGGCGGTGTCGGACCGTCACCGCCCTGGCTGGACGGATTGTCACCGGCCGACGAATGACCAGAGTAGAGACGACCGTTATCGATCCGCAACCCTCGCCGCGGTGACACTCCGTACTCAACATGGCCAAACGAATCCGCAACCCGGAGGACGAAGATTTTCTTCCTCCTGAAGTGTCTGACAGAAAGGTATTGACCAGAGGTGGCGGACGGGGCGAAGGTGGCCCCACCTTTGCCCGCCCGAACTGGGGGTCTGATGCACCTGTCAGCGACATCGAGGAGCAGACGCGTCCTGCTGGCCGCCGCCGTGGCCGCCGCCCTGGCGGCGACGCCGCTCACCGCCGCCGGATCCGCCGCCGCAGCAGCGCCGACGACCGACCGGCAGCAGCAGTACGCCGCCGCGGCGGCCGAGTACGGCGTGCCGGAGAGCGTCCTGCTCGGGGTCTCCTACCTGCAGTCCCGCTGGGACACCAACGCCGGCACGCCGAGCACCAGCGGCGGCTACGGACCGATGCACCTCACCGACGCCGAGCACGTCGCCGCCCTCTCCGGTGGCACCCACCACGACGAGGGCACCGAGGACCCGCGCGGCGACGACTCCCGCCGGTCCCTTGCCGAGGCCCACGAGCCGCCGGCCGCACCGCCGCCCGCCGAGGCCGCACTACGGACCCTCGACGCCGCCGCGGAACTGACCGGTGCCAGCGAGGAGGCGCTGCGGACGGACGTCACGGCGAACATCCGGGGCGGCGCGGCGCTGCTGGCCGCGTACCAGAAGGAGATCGGCGCCCCGGTTGGCGCCGGCACCGACCCCGGGACCTGGTACGGCGCCGTGGCCCGGTACTCCGGCGCGGACAGCGCCGACGCCGCGGCGGCCTTCGCCAACGAGGTGTACGCCACCATCGCCACCGGCGACAGCCGGGTGACCGACGACGGGCAGCGGGTCACGCTGGCCGGCAGCGCGGTCCGGCCGGAGCGCTCCTGGCTGGACCGGCTGCGCCTGCGCAAGCTCGCCCGGCCCGACGGGCTCGAGTGCCCGAGCGACATCTCCTGCGAGTGGATCCCGGCCCCGTACGAGAACTACGGCCCCACCCTGGGCGACTACGGCAACCACGACCTGGGGAACCGGCCCGCCCAGCAGAAGATCGAGTACATCGTCATCCACGACACCGAGGGCTACTTCGGTCCCAGCGTCGACCTGGTCAAGAACCCGAGGCGGGTGGGCTGGCACTACACGCTGCGCTCGGTGGACGGCCACATCGCCCAGCACATCAAGACCAAGGACGTCGGCTGGCACGCCGGCAACTGGTACGTGAACGCCAAGTCCATCGGCCTCGAGCACGAGGGCTTCGCGGGGCACGGCACCTGGTACACCGAGGCGATGTACCGCACCTCCGCCAAGCTGGTCCGCCACCTGGCGCGGGCGTACGACATCCCGCTCGACCGCGACCACATCATCGGCCACGACAACGTCCCCGGCACCGTCGCCTCGACCGTGCGCGGCATGCACTGGGACCCGGGTCCGTACTGGAACTGGTCGCACTACTTCGACCTGCTCAAGGCGCCGTTCTTCTCGACCGGCACGCACCGCACCGGGCTCGTCACCATCGACCCCGACTTCGCCACCAACCAGCCGCCGTTCACCGGCTGCAACCGGCAGCCCCCGGGCGTGCCGAACCCGCCCCCGGCGACCGCCCCCTGCCCGCTGCGCGGCTCCTCGGCGCTGTTCCTGCACAACGCGCCGAGCCACGACGCACCGCTGGTCAACGACATCGCACTGCGGCCCGACGGCACCCCGAACACCACGTACGTCTCCGACCACGGCGCCCGGGTCTCGGCCGGACAGACGTACGCGCTGGCCGAGGTGCGGGGCGACTGGACCGCGATCTGGTACCTCGGCCAGAAGGCGTGGTTCCACAACCCCGCCGGTGCCCGGACCGCCAAGTGGTCTGTCGGCCTGGTCGCCACCCCGAAGGCCGGCAAGACCACCATCCCGGTGTACGGTCGCGCCTACCCGGAGCAGGCCGCATACCCGGAGGGTGTGCCGTACCAGGCGATCTCACCGCTGCAGTACACCCTCTCGGCCGGCCAGCGGTACGCCGTCGGCAACCTGCTCCCCGGCGAGTACTACCGGGCCGTCACCTTCGACGGCTCCGCCCCGGGTGACCGGACGGTCGTCCGCGGCGACAACAGGTACGTGCAGATCCAGTTCGGTCACCGGATCATGTACGTGAACCTGGACGACGTGAACCTGGTGCCCTCCCCGCTGGGCGCGCCCCGCTGATCCACCTGCGACGGAAGAGCCCCCGGTCGTCCGACCGGGGGCTCTTCCGTCCGCGTCTGCGAGGGATCAGCCGGGCCTGCGGAACCCGGCGACCGGCATGGTGTTGATGCTGGAGACGTTGACCGGCTTGCCGGCCCGGGGCGCGTGCACCATCTTGTCGTTGCCGAGGTAGAGGCCGACGTGGTGCAGGTCGCTGAAGAAGAAGACCAGGTCACCCGGGCGCGCCTCGGAGCGCGGGATCGCCTTGCCCTCGTTCCACTGCGCACCCGTGAAGTGCGTCAGGTGGATCCCCGCCGCCTTGTAGGCGTACTGGGTGAGACCGGAGCAGTCGAACGAGTTCGGGCCGGTGGCCCCCCAGACGTACGGGTCGCCGACCTGCGCGCAGGCGGTGCGGATCGCGGTGCGGGCCGCGTCGCTGACCACGCCGTTGATGGTCGGGCACTTCTCCGTCTTGACAGTCGTGACCGGCAGCGACGCCTCGAGCTTCTTGATGTCGGAGTCGATCTGCTTCTTCTTGACGGCCAGGTCGTTCTGCTGCTTCGTCTGCGAGACGATCAGCGTGTCGAGCTTCTGCTTCTCCGCGTCGAACTTCTCACGGACCTTGGTCACGCCCTCGAGCTGCTTGCGCTCCTGGGCGGCCAGCCGGTCCAGCAGCGTCAGCTGCTCGGTCAGCGTGTCGGGCTTGGCGCTGACCAGCAGCGCGCCGATGTCCTGCGACGGGCCGGAGATGTAGTAACGGGAGGCGAGGGCGCCGACCCGGTCCATCGCCAGCTCGCTCTCCAGCGCCAGCGGCTGGATCTTCTTCTGCAGGTCCGCCGACTTCTTGCGGTTGGCCTTCAGCTGCGCCCGCACCTTGTTGTACTGCTCGATGGTGGGCTCGAGCTGCCGCCACTTCTGGTCGATTGCGGCCTCGATCTCGTCGACCGAGGGCTCGGCGTGGGCGGGCGCGGCGAGCATGCCGGCGCCGACCGCCGCCGCGGCGACCAGGGTGAGCAGACGGTGGGCGACCCTGCGCAGGCCATCCGGACGAGCAGACCGTCGAGGTGCGTGACGATGAGGGGGCATGGTTGCCACCGGCACCGACTCCTTTTGCAACCCGGCCGCCTGGCGCCTCGCGCGAGGGAAGAGGGGCGAGACAGACGACCCACAGCGGCCGGTGCCCAACATTAGGGAAGGCCGGCAGCGGAATCAAGGCGACCAAGGGCCACTTCACGCCTGCGCAACCGCTTGCACACCAAGGGTATCGGCCCCCTGCGCAACGAGGGCGGCCGATGCGGGGTCGGGCGTGACCACGCACGGGAAGGTGGTGGCGACCCCCTTCTCGGCGCGACGGCCGCCCTGCTCGCCGGGCCCGGCTACCTTCGGGTCAGCCGGCTCGCCAAGGACCTGCCCGAACAGGTGCTCGACGGGTTGGTCACCGCCGGGGTGCTCCGCCGGGACGCGGACAAGGTGCTGTGGGTCTTCCCGCGTACCCGCTACCCGTCGTCCACCGGCGCGGAGCCGGCGGTGGAGACGCAGGCCCGGCAGCGGATGGTCGCCGCCGTGGCCGGGGACGGCCCGGTGGACGCCCGCACGGCCGCGCTCATCGGCCTCGCCCGCGCCGTGGGCCTGGACCGCGAGCTCTTCGCGGAGCTGCCGAAGCAGCACGTCAAGCGCCGGCTGGCCGAGATCGCCGCCAGCGACTGGGCGTCCGCCGCCACGAGGAAGGCCATCAAGGAGACCCAGGCCGCCGTGCTGATCGCCACCACCACGGCGACCACGGCCGCCATCGTGACCACCACGACCTCCTGAACGCCGACGGCGGCGGCACCGGGAGGGGTGCCGCCGCCGTCGGGCGTCGCAGGGGTACGCGTCAGCCGGCGACCGACAACCGCTCGGTGTCGGTGCCGCCCGGCGCCTGGTCGGGCTTGACCGACCGGAGCAGCACACTGGCCACGTCGACGACCTCGACCTGCTCGCCGGCCTCCTTGCCGTTCACCCCGTCGTTGAGCATCGTCGAGCAGAACGGGCAGCCGACGGCGACCGTCCTCGCCCCGGTGGCCATGGCCTCCTCGACCCGGTCCACGTTGATCCGCTTGCCGATCTTCTCCTCCATCCACATCCGGGCGCCGCCGGCACCGCAGCAGAAGGAGCGCTCGCTGTTGCGGGGCATCTCGATGAGGCCGCCGTCGCCGCTCGCGCCGTCCCCGCCGGAGATGGCGGACCCGAGCACCTCGCGCGGCGGGGCGAAGACCCGGTTGTGCCGACCCAGGTAGCAGGGGTCGTGGTAGGTCACGCCGCCGTCGACCGGCTGCACCGGGGTCAGCTTGCCGGTGGCGACCAGGTGCGCCAGGAGCTGGGTGTGGTGGACCACCTCGAACTCGCCGCCGAGCTGGCCGTACTCGTTGCCGAGGGTGTTGAAGCAGTGCGGGCAGGTCGCGACGATCTTCCGCTTGCTCTTCTCCCGGCCCTCGAACGCCTCGTTGAGGGTCTCGACGTTCTGCTGGGCGAGCATCTGGAAGACGAACTCGTTGCCGATGCGGCGGGCCGGGTCGCCGGAGCAGGTCTCGCCCTCGCCGAGGATCGCGAACTTCACGCCCGCCTCGTTGAGCAGCGTGGCGACCGCCCGGGTGGTCTTCTTGGCCCGGTCTTCGAACGCGCCCGCGCAGCCGACCCAGAAGAGGTACTCGAAGTCGTCGACCTCGCCGACCCGGGGCACCTCGAAGTCCAGGCCCTTGGTCCAGTCCTCGCGGGTGTTCTGCGGGGCGCCCCACGGGTTGCCCTTGTTCTCCAGGTTACGCAGCATCACGCCGGCCTCGGACGGGAAGCTCGACTCGATGAGCACCTGGTAGCGCCGCATGTCGACGATGTGGTCGACGTGCTCGATGTCGACCGGGCACTGCTCGACACAGGCGCCACAGGTGGTGCAGGACCAGAGCACGTCCGGGTCGATGACACCGCCCTCCTCGGCGGTGCCGATCAGCGGCCTCTCGGCCTCGGCGAGCGCGAGCACGTCCACGTGGGCGAGCTGGGCGGCGGTGGCCTTCTCCTCGCCGGTCAGGTCCTTGCCGCCGCCGGCCAGCAGGTACGGCGCCTTGGCGTACGCGTGGTCGCGCAGGCTCAGCACCAGCAGCTTCGGCGACAGCGGCTTGGCGGTGTTCCAGGCCGGGCACTGCGACTGGCAGCGGCCACACTCGGTGCAGGTGCTGAAGTCCAGCAGGCCCTTCCAGGTGAACTGCTCGACCTGGGCGACACCGAACTGGTCGGACTCGGGATCGGCCTCCTCGAAGTCCAGCGGCTTGCCCTGGCTCGTCATGGGACGCAGCGCGCCGAGGCCGGAGACGTTGGCGCCCGGGTCGCGCTTGAAGAAGATGTTGAAGAAGGCCAGGAAGCGGTGCCAGGCGACGCCCATGGTGACGTTCAGCGCGATCACGATGAGCCAGGTCATCGAAATGACGATCTTGACAAGGGCGGCGACGCTGACGCCGGTCTCCCAGTTCGGCAGCAGACCGCCGACGGCGTGACTGAGCGGGGCGGCCCAGACCGGGTACTCGAAGTGGTCGGTGGCGACCTTGAAGCCGCGGATGACGAAGCCCATGATCAGTACGGCGAGGATGACGCCCTCGACGAAGTAGCCCTGCCACATGGTCGAGCCGGTGAACCGGGACTTCCCGCCCGGCCGGGTGGGCCGGTTGCGGAGCCGGATCGCGATCAGCACCAGGATGCTGACGATGCCGAGGATCGCCAGCCACTCGGTGACGAGCCCGTAGATCGCCCAGTTGCCGACCAGCGGCAACCCGCCGGTGGGGGTGACGACCTCGAAGTACGCCTCCAGCACCAGCAGCGACAGCACGACGAAGCCGACCATCACGAACCAGTGCGCGGCACCCACGACGCTCCAGCGGAGCATCCGGGTGTGGCCGGCGGTCTCGGCCAGCATGGTCTTCGTGCGGGTGCCCTTGTCGCCGAAGCGGGTCGGATCCGGCTGACCCAGCCGGATGACGGCCACCATCTTCATGACCGCGCGTACCGCAAGCCACACCGCCACGGCGGTGATGGCGAACGCGAGGATCGTGGTGACGATCTGGACGCTGCCCATCGAGTTGGCCTCCCCGGTCTGCTGCCTGTCGAGCGGCTCGGCGACCGGGGCCGGCTCAGGGCGCGATCGGCGAGCCGCAACTGCCGCACCCTCGACCGGACCGGTCGATGACCTCGCTCCGCTCGGTCATGCAGTGCAGCCTACGCGCAGGGTTACCCAGCAGTAACGTGAGTCTTCTCGCACTTAGGCCGCGCCGCCCTGCGCACACCATAGGGCGCGGGCACCGCGACCGCTGGACAGGGGCTCCGCCGGGGTGACACGGCCTGCACGGAACCGGCAAGGCGCCACACCGCCGGCGGCAGGGCCGACCGCGCCCGGAGGCCCCGCCGCCGGGCCGGCGGCGGGGTGCCGGTGCTCAGCGCCAGCGGGAGAGCAGGATCAGGGAGGCGACCATGGCGCCGAAGCCCACCGCGAGGTTCCAGTAACCCCACGACATGACCGGGTACTCCTGCTCGGAGAGGTAGTAGACCACCAGCCAGCCGATGCCGAAGACGATCAGGGCGACCGCCGAGACCGGCAGCCAGACCGGGCTAGGCTTGCGCGTCGCCGCCGTGGTCGTCGTCGGACGGACGTCCGTCGGGGGGGTGTACACCTTCTTCTTGCGAACCTGAGACTTGGGCACGGCGCTCTCCAGAGGGGTTACGACCTCGTCCGGCCTGACAACCGGGCGCGGGGGCGACGGTCCATGGCCAATAATGTTCGACAGCTAGCGTAGTCCCGAAGACCCGTTCAATCCACGAATGGGGCGAGGCCGATGCACCCGGTGGCCAGAAGATGCACCCAGTGACCGAAAAAGGCGGAACTGTTCGGGCCGCCGCAGCGGCCCGCGCCTGCGCGGGCTGAACCAGACGACAGGGAAGGAACGCTCGGTGGAGTACACATCCGGCGCGGCCTCCTGGCAGAAGGTGCTCCGGCGGGCGGTCGCCGGGCTGCTGCCTCGACGCCCGCGGCAGCGACGCCCCGGCTGGTCGGTCGGGGTGCCGTTGATCGCCGCCGCGGCCGGGCTCCTCTTCACCACCACCGCCACCACCGCCGGCGGCACCGCCCTGCGCGAGGACCGCCGACCCCAGCTCAACCAGTTGATCGAGGACCGGCGCGCGGAGGTGGCAGCCAGCGAGCAGCGGGCGGCCGACCTGCGCGCTGAGGTCGAGGGTCGCACCAACGCCCTGGCCCGCTCCGACGGCCCGATCAAGGAACAGCAGGACCGGGCCGCCGCCAGCCGCGACGAGGCCGGCTTCACCGCGCTCGCGGGGCCCGGGGTGACGGTGGAACTCGACGACGCGCCCCGTCGCAGCGACGGCGCCCTGCCCGCCGGAGCCACCAACGACGACCTGGTCGTCCACCAGGGGGACGTGCAGGCGGTGGTGAACGCGCTCTGGGCGGGTGGCGCCGAGGCCATGTCCATCATGAACGTCCGCGTGCTGTCGACCAGCGCGGTACGCTGCGTGGGTAACACCCTGCTGCTGCACGGCCGGGTGTACTCCCCGCCATTCAAGATCGTAGCAATCGGCGATCCCGCTGCCCTTCAGCAGGCCCTCGCCGACTCTCAGGGAGTCCGGTTGTTCAGGGACCTGGTCGACGACTACAAGCTCGGTTACAAGGAAGCGGTCTCCACGGTGACCGTGCCAGCGTTCGAGGACTCGACCACGCTGCGCTCGGCGACGGTGCCCCGGTGACTCGCCGACCGGACGACTGGCCCGAGAACCGCGACGGTCGCCACCGCGACCAGGCTGACGGGCCGACCGCCATCCTGCCCAAGGTCGACCGGTCCGGGCCCGCCCCGGCCCGGCCCGCCCCGGCCCCGCCCGCGCCGGCCCCGCCCGCGCCGGCCCCGCCCGCGCCGGCCGGCGCCTGGCCGGAGCCCACGCTCCCACCCCGCTCCCCGGCTCCCCGTCCGCCACACGGGCCCCACCCGACCGTCGGTGACGGCCGCCCGCCCGTCGGCCCCTCCGTCGGGTGGTCGCACGCCGTGCCCGACCCCGCCCGTTCCACACCCGAGCCGGGCCGGCCCGCGAATCCCGGCCGGTTCCCGAGCGCCGACCAGCCCCGCCCCACCACGAGCCCCGCCCGGCCCAGCGAACCCGGCCGGCCCGGCCCCACGGACTCCGGTCAGCCCGGCCACAGGGACGCCGGCCGAACCGGCCCCGCCACCTTCGGGCGGCCCGGCCCCGCCGACTCAAGCCGACACGACCCTCACCACTCGGGCCGACGCGGTCCTGACGACCTCGGGCACCCCGGCCCCGCCAGCTTCGGGCGCGAGGAGCCGACGGAACCCGGCCGACCCCGCCCCGCCGACTTCGACCGGCGCGGATCCGGCGACCTCGACCGCCCGGCGCCCGCAGGCTTCGACCGGCCCGCCGGCTTCGACCGCCCCGAAGCTGTTGGCTTCGACCGGCGTGGGCCCGGCAACCCCCGTCGTTCCGATGCCCCGGGCTTCGACCGCCCGGACTCCACCGACTTCCGCCCGCCCGGCCCGGCCGGTTCCGGCTCACCCGCCAGGCCCGGCGCCGGCGGGCCACCGCCGTGGTCCGGCACCGGCCCCGTCCGGCCGTCCGCCCCGCCGTCGTCCGGCGCCGGCCCGGTCCGGCCGCCCGCCCCGCCGTCCGCCCCGCCGTCCGACGACCTCCGACGGCCGGGCGTCACCGACGCCGACAGCGGGCAGCACTCCCGCCGCCCACCGGTCGATCGAGCCGCCGCCCGGGAAGGCCGGCCGGCCGGCGACGCGCCGACCGCCGTCATCCCCAAGGTGGGCGCGGCGGCCACCGGCCCGTCGACTCCGACCTCCCCGGCCGCCCCCGGCTCCGACGTCGATCCCGGGGCCACCGCCCTGATCCCGGCCGTCCCCGGGCGTACGCCGACCGCCCCGGCCGCGCTCGTCGAGTCGACCGCCCTGATGGGCGCGGTGCCGCGTCCGCCCAGGACGGACGAGCCGGAAAGCTCCGACGGTCCCGCCGCCGAGCAGCCTCGGCCGCGCCGGGGTGAGCGGGTCGTCCAGCTCCGCCCGGAGCAGACCGGAGAGGGCTACAGGAGCGTCTACTCGGAACTCACCCGACCGTCGCTGGGCACCCGGCTGCGTACCGGCATCCGGATCAGCGGCGAGCTGCTGATCACCTTCGGCCTGGTGGTGCTGCTCTTCGCCAGCTACGAGGTCTGGGGCAAGTCGGCGATCGTCGACGCCCACCAGACCGACCTCAGCCAGCAACTGGCACAGGCCTGGGGTCCCGAAGGCGACCCGACGGTCGCGCCGTCGGCGAGCGCGTCCACTTCCACCAAGCCGAAGCCGCCCGTGCAGGGCAAGCCCATCGCCGGGCTCTACATCCCCAAGCTCGACAAGAACTGGGTCGTCGTCGAGGGCGTCACGCAGAAGGACATCCGCTACGCGCCGGGCCACTACCCGTCCAGCGCCCTGCCGGGCAAGGTCGGCAACTTCTCCGTCGCCGGGCACCGCAACCGCGCCACCTTCTGGCGACTCGACGAGCTGCACGACGGTGACGCCATCGTGGTGGAGGGCAAGAACGACTGGCACATCTACAAGGTGACCGACAACCACATCGTCAAGCCCACCCAGGTCGAGGTGGTGGCGCCGGTACCGGGCAAGCCCGGGAAGAAGCCGACCAAGGCGATGCTCACCCTGACGACCTGCAACCCGAAGTTCGACAACTACCAGCGCCTGATCATCCACGCCGAGCTGGCCCGCAGCCAGCCGAAGTCGGCGGGACGCCCGGCCGAGTTGGGGGCCTGACGGTGTACGCCTGGATCTGGCGCAAGCTCCCCTTCGGGCTGCCCGGCAAGCTCGTCGGCAGCCTGCTGATCGCCAGCGCGATGGTGGCCCTGCTCTGGTACGTGGTCTTCCCGTGGGCCGAGCCCCTGCTGCCCTTCGACGACGTGCAGGTCACCCAGGACTCCGGCGACCCCGGCAGTGACGCGGTGCCGGGCGGTGGGGAGGGCGACGACGCCCCGACCGGCGACGAGCACGACCTGCCGTACGACACCGAACAGAACAACACCCCGCCTGCCTCCCCGGACGAGTGAGCCCCTGATGCGTGTCCTGGTGATCGACAACTACGACTCGTTCGTCTTCAACCTGGTGCAGTACCTCGGCCAGCTCGGCGTCGACTGCGAGGTTCGACGCAACGACGAGATCGAGGTCGCCGAGGTGGGCAGGGTCGGCGCGGCCGGCGTCCTGCTCTCGCCCGGCCCCGGCAGCCCCGACCGCGCCGGCATCTGCCTCGACGTCGTCCGCACGTACGCGGGCGAGCTGCCGATCTTCGGCGTCTGCCTGGGTCACCAGGCGATCGGCGAGGCCTTCGGCGCCACCGTGACCCGGGCCCCCGAGCTGCTGCACGGCAAGACCTCCGAGGTCCGCCACCACGGCGTCGGGGTGCTCGCCGGCCTGCCGGACCCGTTCACCGCCACCCGCTACCACTCGCTCGCCGTACTGCCCGAGACGCTGCCCGAGGAGCTGGAGGTCACCGGCTGGACGGGTGCCGGGGTGGTGATGGCGATGCGGCACCGTACGCTGCCGATCGAGGGCGTCCAGTTCCATCCGGAGTCGGTGCTGACCGAGGGCGGCCACCTGATGCTGGCGAACTGGCTCGCCGCCTGCGGCCACCCGGAGGCGCTGGAGCGGGCCCCGGCGCTGGCCGCCGAGGTGGATGCCCGCCGCCGCGCCGCCTTCGCCACGGCCTGAGCCTGACGCCGTACGCTCACCCAGCTACGTCCCCGGCCCCCGCGGCGGACTCGTCCGACGATCGCCACCCGACGCCCGTTGCTGGATTCGGCGCGAGTGTGGCCGGTCGAGCACGGCCAGGCCCGTCGCCACCTGATCTTCTGGGCGGCACGATGCCCCTCAACCGGGTCGGCAGCCGGGCGGCGTCAGCCCCTGAGCGCGTCCTGGAGCGTCGGATCGGCGGGCGAGCGGACCGCGGACGGCCGGTCCCGGACCGCGTCCCAGGCCGCCTTGCCGCTGGCGAGGTAGTCCCGGACCGCCTTGCCGAAGAGCAGGGCGGACCCGCAGCCGGGACAGCGGGCGGCCACCCCGTCGACGTCGAGGCCGAGGTGCCGGCAGAGCGTCACCGCGCGGGACAGGTGGTAGGACTGCGTCACGATCAGGGCGCGCTGGACGCCGTACACGTCGCGTGCCCGGGCGCAGGTGTCGTAGGTGTCCAGGCCGTACGGGTCGGCGACGACGCGACGCGGATCGACACCGAGGCGCTCGGTCAGGTGGGCGGTCATCGCCGCCGGCTCGTCGCCGGACGTGCCGCCCCCGTCGCCCGACACGAGGACCACGCGGGCCTGTCCGCCCTTCACCAGTGCGGCGGCGGTCTCCAGGCGGCCGGCGAGCCGGTCACCCGGCTGACGGCCGTCCGCCGCCACCGCCGTACCCAGGACGATCACGACGTCGGCGACCGGCGCGTCGGCCTCGCCGTACAGGTGGCCCCGGGCGGCGGTCGCCGTCCAGAGCCAGGGGAGGCTGGCCAGGAGCAGCGCCACCAGGCCCAGGGCCGTCGCGCGAATGAGGCGACGCCGCCACCGGTTCGTCCGGTCCGCCGCGCCGGTCGCCGGCCGTCCGTCGTCGTAGTCGCCGACAGGTGGAGGGCGCCGCCCGGCGGCGACAGAACGATGCTGCCCGGCGGCATCCACAGGGCCCTGACCGGCGGCATCCGCTGGGCGCCGCCCGGTCGGGTCCGCCGCGCTCACGGGCGGGTCAGCGCTCGGGCAGCCGGATCGGCGGGGTGGTCGGCAGCGGGAGACCCCCGCCGCCACCGTCGCCGCCGTCGCCGGGGGTGGTCGGCGTGGTGCTGGGCGTCGGGCTCGGCGAGTCGGTGGGCGTCGGCTCGGCCTGCGGCACGGTGACCACGATCGTCACGGTCTTGCCTCTGGCGAGGTTGCTCCCGGCCGGCGGGTCCTGCTTAGTGACGCGGCCGGCCTCTTCCGGCGGCACCTCGCGGCCCTGCTTGACGTCGAACTTGTAGCCCGCCTCGTCCAGCTCTTCCTTGGCGTCGTCCTCGCTGTCGCCGACCACGTTGGGCACCTTGCCGACGTTGCCCTTGGAGACGGTCAGGGTGACCACGCTGTCAACGGCGACCTGCTTGCCCTCATCGGGCGACACCGAGAGGACGATGCCCTCCTTCTCGGCGTCGTCCTTCTCCTTCTTGTCCACCTTGAAGCCGGCCGCCTCAAGCCGGTTCTTCGCGCTCTCGTAGGTGGAGCCGGCAAGGTCCGACGGAATGGCCTTCATCTCCACGCCACCGCAGACCTGGACGACGACCTCCCGGTCCGGTTCCAGCGGGGAGTTGGCGGGCGGGGCCTGGTTGACCACCTCGCCCTTCTTGCAGGTGGCGTTGAAGACCTGCTCGCCCTCCTTGGGCACCAGGTTGGCCTGCTCGATCCGGGCGAACGCCTCCTGCTGGGTCAGGCCGGTCACCGTGGGCACCGTGACCCGCTCGTCGCCGCCACGCTGGCTCAGCAGGGCGGCGGCCAGGGCGATCACCGCGAGGACACCCACCGCGGCGAACGTCGCGATCAGCCAGGAGGACGCCTTGCGTCGGCGCGGGTCGCCGACCCGGGCCGGCATCTGCCGGGTCTGCGGGGCGCCGGGGGTTCCCGCGTAGCCGGCGGCGGCCGGGGCGAGCTGCGTCGTCTCCTCCTGCGTCAGCACCGGAGTCGCCATCACCGGACGGCCGGCGGCTGCGCGGAGCAGGTCGGCCCGCATCTCGCCGGCGCTCTGGTAGCGGTTGAGCGGGTTCTTCGACAGCGCCTTGAGCACGATGGCGTCGACCGCGGGGTTGACGTCCGGGTTGATGTCGCTCGGGGTCGGCGGCGCCTCCCGCACGTGCTGGTAGGCCACGCTGACCGGGCTGTCGCCGACGAACGGGGGGTGCCCGCAGACCAGCTCGAAGAGCACGCAGCCGGCGGCGTAGACGTCGGAGCGGGCGTCGACCGCCTCGCCGCGCGCCTGCTCCGGCGACAGGTACTGCGCCGTACCGATGACCGCGCTCGTCTGGGTCATGGTGGTGGCGCCGCTGGCCAGCGCCCGCGCGATGCCGAAGTCCATCACCTTGACCTGGCCGGTCTGGGTGAGCATCACGTTGCCGGGCTTGATGTCGCGGTGGATGATGCCGTGCCGGTGGCTGAACTCCAGGGCCGCGCACGTGTCGGCGCAGATCTCCAGCGCCCGGCGCGGCTGCAGCCGCCCCTCGACGCCCAGCACCTCCTTGAGGGTCCGCCCGTTGACGAACTCCATCACGATGAACGGGAGGGTCTCGCCGGTGGGCGCGGTCTCCTCGCCGGTGTCGTAGACGGCGACGATCGCGGGGTGGTTGAGGGACGCGGCGTTCTGCGCCTCCCGGCGGAACCGCATCTGGAAGGTGGCGTCCCGGGCGAGGTCGGTGCGGAGCATCTTGATCGCGACGTCCCGACCGAGCCGGAGATCGCGACCGCGGTGCACCTCGGCCATACCGCCGTAGCCGAGCAGCTCGCCGACCTGGTACCTGCCACCGAGCAGGCGGGCCTGCGCTGTCATCGCGTCTCTCGTCCTTCGCTCGTCGTCTCGTCGCCGCCCGACCGGGGCAGTTCCTGTCGACGGTACGACGTTCCGGTCGGATCGTCGCGTCCGTCGGACCACAGCGCGCCGGACGTCACCGTCCGCGACGTGGCCGCACCCGAATTCGAGCTCCCCCGCACGTTGTAGGAAATCACGCCGGAGCAGACGACGACCAGTACGGCCACGAGGATGGCGAGGAACACCATCCCGGGCCGGCCCCGCTGCCCGCCCGGCTGGTGTGGCGGCGGGACCGGGTGTCCCGCGTACGGCATCGGCCGGGGCTGCGGCACGGGCGCCGCGCCTCGGGGGTAGCCCGCCGGCGCCATCTGGGGGTGCTGAGCCGGCGCGGCGGGCGCGACCGACGTGGGGCGGTGCGGCGCGGCGGCCGGCCGGGGGTTCGCCATCGGCGGCCGGTGGGCCGTCATGGGCGGACGCGGCGGCTGCGCGGTGGCGGGCGGCCGGTGGGGCGACGCCGGCGGACGCGGCGGCGGCACCTGGGCGCGGCCGGGCGGCGCGGCCGGCGACGCCGGGGCGGCGGAGATGGGTTGGCCGGCGGCCCGGGCCTGCTGGGAGAGCTGGGCCTTGAGCTGACGGGCGACCCCCGCCAGCGTGGCGGCGCTCGGCCAGCGTGCCCCCGGGTCCTTCGCGAGGGCCCGCTCGACCACCGCCCGGACCTGCGGCGGAATGTCGGCGGGCAGCGGACGGGGCGCCTCCCGCACGTGCCGCATGGCGATCTCGAGGGGGTTGTCGCCTTCGAAGGGGCGTCGGCCGGCGAGGCACTGGTAGGCCACCACGCCGAGCGCGTAGACGTCGGACGCGGGCGTGGCGACCCCGCCGGTGGCCTGCTCCGGGGAGATGTACGAGGCGGTGCCGAGCACCGAGCCGGCCGCCGTGAGCTGGGCGACCAGCTCCGAGCGGGCGATGCCGAAGTCGGTCAGCACGAGGGTGCCGTTGGGCCGGACCAGCAGGTTGCCGGGCTTCACGTCCCGGTGCACGATGCCCTTCACGTGCGCGGCGTGCAGCGCGTCGGCCGCCTGGGCGACCAGCGCCATCGTGCGGGCCGGGGTGAGCCGGCCGACCCGGGCCAGGGTGGCCGACAGCGCGTCGCCCTCGACGTACTCCATGACCAGGAAGGCGATCTGCTGGTCGTTGCCGAAGTCGTAGACGTCGACCACGCCCGGGTGGTTGATCGTGGCCATGGTGCGGGCCTCGCCGCGGAAGCGCTCGGCGAAGTCGGGGTCGTCGAGCAGCGCCGGGAGCAGGCTCTTGACGGCGACCGTACGGCCGAGCACCTGGTCGGTGCCGCGCCAGACGTCACCCATGCCGCCGCTGGCGATCCGCTCGTCCAGGCGGTAGCGGTTGCCGAGCTGCACCCCCGGGCTCAGCATGTCAGCGGCCTCCCGGGTCGGCGATGGCGGCACGCATGATCTGCCCGGCGATCCGGGCCGCCTCGGCGCTGCCGCCGTCGCCGCCGTTCTCCAGCAGGACGCAGACCGCGGAGACCGGGTTGCCGTTCTTGTCCATCGCGAAGCCGACGAACCACGAGTGGGCCGGAACGCCGGGACGAACGTCGGCCGTGCCGGTCTTGCCGCCGACGGTGTAACCGTCGATCCGGGCGTTGCGGCCGGTGCCGTTCTCGACGACGCTGACCATCATCTCCCGCAGATCGCTGGCGACCTGACCGCTGACCGGCTGCCGCAGCTCCTTCGGCTTGGCCGTGTAGTGGCTGGTGGTGCGGTCCGGGCCGAGCCACTGGCGGACCAGGTACGGTCGCATCTGGCTGCCGCCGTTGGCCACCGACGCGGCGATCATGGCGCCCTGGAGCGGGGTCATCCGCACGTTGTTCTGGCCGATCGAGGACTGCGCCAACGCGGCCGGGTCGGTGCTGCCGTCCGGGTTCTGCATGGCCCCGGCCCGGCTCGCCGCCACCGGGTGGCCGCCCTCGTTGAGGTGGCCGACGGTGAGGTCCTCCTGCTCGAAGCCGAACTGACGGGCCTTCTCCTTGATCTTGTCCGCGCCGAGCCGGACACCGAGCTGCGCGAAGCCCGTGTTGCACGACTCGGTCACCGCGTTCATCAGGGTGACCTCGTCCTCGGGGCAGATCGACGGCGCCGCGTTGCGGATCGGGGAGCCCGAGGTGGGCGGCGTCCAGCTCGCTCCGGCCGGGATCCGGGTGTCCTGACCGACGCCGTTCTCCAGCGCCGCGGCGGCCACCACGATCTTGAAGGTGGAGCCCGGTGGCAGCACCTCGCCGAGGGCCCGGTTCTTCAGCGGGCCCTCCGGGTCCTGCTCCAGCTTGTTGAACGCGGCCGTGGCCTCGTTGCTGCTGTGGCTGACCAGCGGGTTGGGGTCGAAGCTGGGCAGGGAGACCAGCGCCTGCACCGCCCCGGTACGCGGGTCGATGGCGATCGCCGCACCCTTGGAGGCGTTGCGGCGGTTGTTGCGCAACTGCTCGAACGCGGTGTTCTGGGCGCCCTTGGAGATCGTGAGCAGCACGTTGCCGCCACCGGTCTCGTCGCCGGTGAACATGTCCTTGACCCGGTTGGCGATGAGCTGGTCGCTGGTGCCGGCCAGGAAGTCGTTCTCGAACTTCTCGATGCCGGTCTCGGCGAGGTTGACCGGCTTGTAGCCGAGCACGTGTGCGTACCTGGCCCCGCCCGGGTAGGCCCGCTGGAACTTCAGCTCGCCGTCGGTCTCCTTGCTGAGCGCGAAGGCGGTGCCGCCGGCCTCGATGTTGCCGCGCCGGCGCTCGTACTCGGCGACCTGGACCCGACCGTTGTAGTCGCTGGTGCGGTACTCGTCGGCCTTGTAGGCCTGGATCCAGTTCAGGTTCGCGAAGAGCAGGCCGAAGAGAACCATGACGACGATGCCGACGCGGCGCAGGGGTGCGTTCACGGCCTGATCACCTCCGTGGGGGCACCGTGTAGCTGCTCCGGTGGACCGCCGGACGGTCGGGCCGCCTTGCCGCCACCGCCGGTGACGGGCCGTCGGGCGCCGTCGGAGATCCGGAGCAGGACCGCGATGAGCAGCCAGTTGGCCATCAACGAGGAACCGCCGGCGGAGAGGAACGGAGTGGTCTGGCCGGTCAGCGGGATGAGCTTGCTGATCCCGCCGACGATCACGAAGACCTGGAGCCCGAGGGTGAAGGCCAGGCCGCCGGCCAGCAGCTTGCCGAACGAGTCGCGTACGGCCAGCGCGGCCCGCAGCCCCCGCTCGACGATCAGCAGGTAGACGACGAGCAGCGCGGACAGGCCGAAGAGCCCGATCTCCTCGCCGATGCCGGCGAAGATGAAGTCGTTCTGCACCTCGGGCAGCAGGCCCGGCTGGCCGCCGCCCGGGCCCGCGCCGAACAGGCCGCCCGTGCCGAGCGCGAGCAGCCCCTGCACGAGCTGGTAGCCATCGTTGTACGGGTCGGCGAACGGGTCCAGCCAGATCTGCGCGCGCAGGTAGAAGTTGGCGAACGGCCCGCCGACCACCTCCCCGAGCACGTACGCCAGGTAGACGCCGCCGAAGAAGAGCACCAGACCGATGAGCAGCCAACTGACCCGCTCGGTGGCGATGTAGAGCGTCACCACGAACATGCCGAAGTAGAGCAGCGAGGTGCCGAGGTCCTTCTCGAAGACGAGGACCAGGACGCTGATCAGCCAGACCACGACCACCGGGCCGAGGTCGCGCCCACGCGGGAAGTCGATGCCGAGGAACCGGCGGCTGGCCAGCGACAACACCTCGCGCTTGCGCACCAGGTAGTAGGCGAAGAAGACCAGCAGGGCCAGCTTGGCGAACTCGCCGGGCTGGATGGAGAAGCCCCCGACCCGGACCCACAGCTTCGCGCCGTTGATCTCGGAGAAGCGGCTGGGCAGCACCGCCGGGATCATCACCAGCACGATGCCGGCCAACCCGAGGGTGTATGCGTAGCGGGACACCGAGCGGTGGTCCCGCATGAGCGCGAGCAGCCCGGCGGCGAGGACGACCGAGGCGAGCGTCCAGGCGAGCTGCCGGCCGCCCGTGCCGGCGAAGATGGCCAGGTCCTCCCGCTCGGCGGGTGGCGCGCTGCCCAGGTCGAGCCGGCGCAGGAAGCCCACCCCGAGCCCGTTGAGCAGGGCGACCGCCGGCAGCAGGGCCGGGTCGGCGAAGGGCGCCAGGAACCGGATCACCAGGTGCAGGCCGAGGAACACGGCGGTGACCGCGGCGGCCGGCATCCAGAAGTCGGCCGTGATCGTGTCGAGCACCTTCGCCTCGACCATCGCGCCATAGGCCGCCACCAGCACCATGGCGACCAGCAGCAGCGACAACTCGGCGTTGCGCCTGGACCGGGCCAGGCGTACGCCGGGCTGCTCGCCCGTGGTGGCGGGCGAGGGTGCCGGAAGGGCCGCTGCGGTCACGGAACGTCCTCGGATCGAGCCGCGCCTACTCCGGCGACCGGCACGCGGCGGGGTCGAGCGCCGGCGAGTCGGTGTCGGAGGGCGGGGCGTCGGGCGTGGTGGTCGGCGCGGCCGGCATGCCCGGTCGGCCGCTGACCGGGGCGCTCGCGCCGGCGGTCGGGGCGGGCGACACCGGCCCGACGGTCGGCGTCGGGGTGGTGGTGACGGCCACGGCGCTCGGGCTCGGGCTCGGGCTCGGCGGGCAGATCGGCTTGAGGTTCGGGTTCATCGGGTCGTCGCTGGTCAGCTCGGCCAGTCGACGCTCGGCATCGGGCTTGCTCTTGGCCGGGATGCCCTGCTTGACCTGCTCCTGGGCGGCCAGCGTCAGGTCCTCCAGGTCGGCCGGGCTGGTGGAGTGCACGGTCGACAGGTCCATGCCGGCGATCTCGCCCTGGATGCCCCGGAACACCGCGACCTGGCCGTTCTCGGTCGCGCCGACGTAGTACTGCCGCTGGGTGTAGCTCCAGCCGCCGAAGACGGCGCCGCCCACGAGGACCAGCAGTGCCACCGAGATCGCGGCGGCCCGCACCGGCCGTCGCCTCGGGCGTTCCGGCTCGTCGTCGGCACCGGCCGACGGCTCTTCGGGGGCCGGTGGCCGGGGCGCGGAGAGGGCGGACGCGCGGGCAGCCGGCGTGGAGACGTCGGCGGAGGTCGCCATGCCCCGGTCCCGGGCGGCGGCGCCGCCGACGATCGGGCTCGCCTCGACGATGTCCTGGTCCGTGGCGTCCGCGATGATCACGGTGATGTTGTCCGGGCCGCCGCCGCGCAGGGCGAGCTGCACCAGCCGCTCGACGCACTGCTGCGGGTCGGCGTACTCGCGCATCGTCTCGCCGATGGTGTCGGCGCTGACCACACCCGAGAGGCCGTCGCTGCAGATCAGGTAGCGGTCGCCGGTCAGCACCTGGCGGACGCTGTATTCCGGGTCGATGTCGCGGCCGTCGAGCGCGCGGGTGAGCAGCGACCGCTGCGGGTGGCTGCTCGCCTCCTCGGCGCTGATCCGGCCCTCGTCGACGAGCATCTGGACGTAGGTGTCGTCCTTGGTGATCTGCGCGAACTCGCCGTTGCGCAGGAGGTAGGCCCGCGAGTCACCGATGTGGACCATGCCCAGCTTGCTGCCGGAGAAGAGGGTCGCGGTGAGCGTGGTGCCCATCCCCTCCAGCTGAGGGTTGGCGTCCACGGTGTCGCGGAGCTGCTGGTTGGCGGTGCCCACGGCCGAACGCAGCGCGTCGACGAGGGCGTCACCGGGGACGTCCTCGTCGAGCGGCGCCATGGCACCGATGACGATGTTGCTGGCGACGTCACCGGCGGCCATGCCGCCCATGCCGTCGGCGACGGCGAGAAGCCGCGGTCCGGCGTAGACGGAATCCTGATTACCGTCTCGGATCAGACCGCGGTCGCTGTGGGCCGCATAGCGCAGGGTCAGAGTCATGGCCGTAATTCGAGAGAAGTGCGGCCGATCCGGATCGGCACGCCGAGGGGGACGGGGGTTGGTCCGGTGACCTTAGCGCGATCCAGGTAGGTGCCGTTAGTCGAGCCGAGGTCCTCGACGAACCACTGGCCGTCGCGCGGCATCAGACGGGCATGGCGTGCCGAGGCGTAGTCGTCGGTGATGACGAGGGTGGAATCCTCGGCCCGGCCGATGGTGATCTGCGCTTCGCCGAGGGTGATCCGGGTCCCCGCCAGCTGGCCGGCGGTCACCACGAGCTGGTGCGCCGCCCTGCCCCGCTTCGCCTTCGCCGGTTTCGCCGCCTGGCCGAGGGACGCGCCGACCGCCCGGGGGGCGGCCACCAGCCGGCTCGACCGGGCGCCCGCGAAGAGGTCCCGGCGGATCACGCCGACCACCGTGAACACGAAGATCCACAGCAGGATGAGGAACCCGAACCGGGCGACGGTGATGACGAGCTCCGGCAAGGCGGGTCAGCCGTCCACGCGGAAGGTCAGCGTCGTGGTGCCGAGCTGGATCATGTCGCCCGGGTTGAGGGCGACGGCGGAGACCCGCTGGCCGTTGACCATGGTGCCGTTGGTCGACCCGAGATCGGTCAGCACGACCTGACCGCCGTCGAAGTCCAGCCGGGCGTGTCGCCGCGAGATCCCGACGTCGGGCAGCCGCAGGTTGGCCTGGTCGCCACGGCCGATGACGGTCGAGCCCATCTGGAGCGGGTAGGTGCGCCCGTCGCCGGAGACCAGCCGCACGTTGCGGCCGCCGCCGTGGCCGGGCGGAGGACCGTAGCCGCCGCCCTGGTCGTACGCGGGGTAGGCGGGCGGGCCCGCGTCGTAGCCGGGCGCCGAGACCGGGGCGACCTCGCCACCGGTGTAGACCTCGGCGGTGACCCGGAACATCCCGGTGTCCAGCCCCTCGCCGCGTTCGATCTCGACGATCACGTCGCCGTAGACCGTCCAGGCCTGCTCGCCGATGAACTCCGCCTGCGACTGGGCCAGCTCCTGGGCCAGCGCGGCGGCGTACGGCGCCAGACGACTGTGGTCGTAGGGCGAGAGATCGATCACGTAGCGGTTGGGCACCAACGTGCGCCCACCGGCCAGGATCGCCTTGTGCGCCTCGGCCTCCCGCTGCATGGCGTTGAGGATCTCCACGGGGTGGACCACCCCTTTGAAGACCTTGGCGAAGGCCCCCTCGACCAGGCCTTCCAGACGCTTCTCGAAGCGTTGCAGCACGCTCACCGGCTCCTCCTCGGGTCCCGAGGACATGATGGTATCCGGCCGGCGCGCGCGCAGCTCACACGCCGCTCGGCCGTCTGACGGCGGCCCGTTCGGACGGGCCGATAATGCCGTGCTACTCTTTCGTGCGCCACGAACGGTAACCGCTCCTCGGACGGTAACCAATCGACGCAACGATCACGGACCGCGTAGGATGTCCGGGGCCCGCTGGAGACGGCAGGACCGGCACAGACTACAGTGTTCGAGGTCAAGCCACGGGGAAGTGGCGGAATGGCAGACGCGCACGGTTCAGGTCCGTGTGCCCGAAAGGGCGTGGGGGTTCAACTCCCCCCTTCCCCACCAATACGCGAGGGCTCCGCAGCGATGCGGGGCCCTCGCGCCGTATCGGGGCGTGCCGTACGTCACGCTATGCTCCGATGGTTTCTGCCTCCGACGGACCAGGAGTGGCGTGTGAGTGTCGCGTTCGTGACCGGCTCGGGCGGTCTGATCGGCTCCGAGGCGGTCCGGCACTTCGCCGGCCTCGGTCTCGAGGTCGTCGGCATCGACAACGACATGCGGCAGGAGTTCTTCGGCGAGGAGGCGTCCACCGCGTGGAACGTCCGCCGGCTGACCGACGAGCTGGGGCCCGCGTACTCACACCACAGCATCGACATCCGGGACCGGGCCGCGCTGGCCAAGCTGTTCAAGCGGTACGGCACCGACGTCGCCGTGGTGATCCACACCGCCGCCCAGCCGTCGCACGACTGGGCGGTGCGCGACCCGTTCACCGACTTCGACGTGAACGCCGCCGGCACGCTCAACGTCCTGCAGAACGTGCGCGAGCACTGCGCCGAGGCGCCGGTCGTCCACTGCTCCACCAACAAGGTCTACGGCGACCGGCCGAACAGCCTGCCGCTGGTCGAGTTGGAGTCCCGCTGGGAGATCGAGCCGGGGCACCCGTACGAGCAGGGCATCCGTGAGGACATGTCCATCGACGCCTGCCTGCATTCGATCTTCGGTGCCTCCAAGGTCGCGGCCGACGTCATGGTGCAGGAGTACGGCCGCTACTTCGGTATGCGGACGGCCTGCTTCCGGGGCGGCACGCTGACCGGCCCCGCGCACTCCGCCACGGAGTTGCACGGCTTCCTCGGCTACGTGATGCGCGCCAACATGGAGCGCCGCACCTACAAGATCTTCGGTTACCAGGGCAAGCAGGTCCGCGACGCCATCCACAGCTCGGACGTGGTCTCCGCGTTCGAGGCGTTCTTCCGCAACCCGCGCTCGGCGGCGGTCTACAACCTCGGCGGCGGGCGACACTCGAACACCTCCAACCGTGAGGCGTTCGCGCTCGCCGAGCAGATCACCGGCCAGGAGATGATCACCGAGTACGTCGAGGCCAACCGGATCGGCGACCACAAGTGGTGGATCGGCTCGAACGAGGCATTCCAGGCCGACTACCCCGAGTGGAAGCAGGTCTACGACGTGCCCATGATCATGCGGGAGATCTACGAGGCCAACGTGGACAAGTGGGTGCCGGGCGCATGACCGGCAAGGGCAAGCGGAACGTCCTCGGGGTCCTGGTCGACGCCACCGACTACGCCGCGGCGACCGAGCAGGTGGTGGCCGCCGCGCAGGAGCGCCGCCCGCTGGCGCTGACGGCGCTGGCCGTGCACGGCGTGATGACCGGGGTGCTCGACCCGGCGCACAACGCCCGGCTGAACTCCTTCGACGTGGTCACCCCCGACGGCCAGCCGGTGCGCTGGGCGCTCAACCTGCTGCACGGCGCGGGGCTGACCGACCGGGTCTACGGCCCGAACCTGACCCTGCACGTGCTCGCCCGGTTCGCCGACGAGGGGCTGCCGGTCTACCTCTACGGGTCGACCGAGGAGACCCTGGCCAGGCTGATCCCGGCGCTGGAACGGATGTTCCCGGCGCTGAAGATCGCCGGGGTGGAGCCGTCCAAGTTCCGGGCGGTGCAGCCGGGCGAGGACGTCGAGATCGCCGACCGGATCAGGTCCAGTGGGGCCCGGCTCGTGCTGGTCGGGCTGGGCTGCCCGCGCCAGGAGGTCTTCACGTACGCCATGCGGCCGCTGCTGGACATGCCGCTGATGGCGGTCGGGGCGGCCTTCGACTACCACGCCGGGCTGCTGCGTCAGCCCCCGCCGTGGATGCAGCGGGCCGGCCTGGAGTGGTTCTGGCGCCTCGGCCTGGAGCCGAAGCGGCTCTGGCGACGCTACGTGATCCTCAACCCGGCCTACCTGACCCGGCTCGCAGGGCAGAAGACGGGGCTGTGGAAGGCGAGGCCGCCGGCCCCGGCCACCGAGCGCCCCACCAGTTTCGCGGTCTAGACGCCGCCCAGATGTTAGGAAGGGCCCCTTCCTATCGCTATAGCGATAGGAAGGGGCCCTTCCTTGCACGGGGTTAGAGGGTGAGGGTCCAGGTGTTGATGTAGCCGGTGTCGCCCGAGTAGACGTCACGCACCCGCAGCTGCCAGGTGCCGTTCGCCGCCTCGCTCGACAGGTTCGCCGTGTAGGTGGTGTTGATGTTGTCCGTGCCGTCCCAGAAGCTGCTGTTCTTCAGCCGGTAGGACGAGCCGTCCGGGGCGACCAGGTCGACGACGAGGTCACCGCGGTAGGTGTGCACGATGTTCACCGCGACGGTGGAGGCCGACGAGGCGTTGCGGGCGCAGCCGGAGATCACGATCGAGCTGCTGACCGTGGCGCCCGTGTCCGGGATCGCGACGTCGGTGCCGTTGGTGCCGGAGCAGCCGCCGCCACCGGTGCCGGTGACCGTCAGCGAGTAGGTCGCGGTCCGGCTGCCCGAGGTTGCGGTGCCCGTCACGGTCACCGGGTAGGTGCCGGGCGGGGTGCTCGCCGAGGTGCTGACGGTCAGCGTCGAGGAGCCACCCGAGGTGACGGTGGCCGGGCTGAACGAGGCGGTGGCCCCGGACGGCAGGCCGCTGGCCGACAGGCTCACCGACTGGGCGGAGCCGTTGGTGGTGGCGGTGGCGACCGTGGTGGTCACCGAGCCACCCGGCGCGGTCGAGCCGGAGGTCGGCGAGACCGAGACGGAGAAGTCGTTGGTCGGCGGGGTGTCGCCGTTCACGACGTACAGCAGCTTGTTGGGCGAGCCGGTGCCCGGGTTGGTCACCACGTTGCTGGTCGCGTTGTTGACCAGGTAGTCGCGGACCTGCTGCGGCGTCCAGGCCGGGTTGGCGCTGGCCACCAGGGCCGCCGCGCCCACGACGTGCGGGGTCGCCATCGAGGTGCCGCTGATCGTGTTGGTGGAGGTGTCGTTGGTGTGCCACGCGGAGGTGATCGACGAGCCGGGCGCGAAGATGTCCAGGCAGGTGCCGATGTTCGAGAACGACGACCGGGCGTCGGTGTTGGTCGTCGAACCGACGGTGATGCCCTCGGCGGTCCGGGCGGGCGAGGTGTTGCAGGCGTTGCCGCCGGAGTCGTTGCCGGCCGCCAGGCCGTAGCTCACGCCCGAGTTGATCGAGTTGCGCACCGCGGTGTCGAGCGAGGTGTTCGCGCCGCCGCCGAGGCTCATGTTGGCCACGGCCGGCTTGACCGCGTTGGCGGTCACCCAGTCGACGCCGCCGATGACGCCGGCGTTCGTGCCGCTGCCCTGGCAGTTCAGCACCCGTACGCCGACCAGCCGGACGCCCTTGGCGACCCCGTACGCCGAGCCACCGACGGTGCCGGCGACGTGCGTGCCGTGCCCGTTGCAGTCGTCGGCCGAGCCGCCGTCGACGGCGTCGTAGCCGGAGACCGCCCGGCCGCCGAAGTCGCTGTGGCTGAACCGGATGCCGGTGTCGATGATGTAGGCGTGCACGTTGCTCGCCGTGTTCGGGTACGTGTAGGAGCTGTTCAGCGGCAGGGCGCGCTGGTCGATCCGGTCCAGGCCCCAGGAGGGCGGGTTGGTCTGGGTGCCGGCGATGGAGACCGTGTGGTTCTGCTCGACGTACGCCACGGCGGGGTCCGCCGCGATGCGGGCGGCGGCCCTGGCGCCGACCCGGACCTCGAAGCCGCGCAGCGCGGCGCCGTAGGTGCGGGCGACGGAGCCGCCGTGCCGGCCGACCAGCCGCTGCGCGGTGCCACCGACGCTGCTGCTGGCGACCGAGCTGTCCTTGAAGACGACGATGTAGCTGTCGGCCACTGCGGTGGCACCGCCCGCGGCGCGGATCGTGCCCACCGGTTCGGCGGCCATGGCGGGCGTGGCGGTCGCCACCATGGCCAGCGTGGCCACCCCGACGAGTACGGACCTGCGTGGAAGACCCATCTTCTACTCCCTCCGACCGGCACCGACCGTCCAACTGTTCGTGACGAGTGAATCGATGAATGCCGATCAAGCTGAGAGTAGGGGGACGCTCACGTGAATTCAAACATGTCGACTTCCCCATAACATCGGGAAGATGGCCCCTAGGGGAGGCGACTGCGGGACGAACCCGGGACCTGCCCGGATTCACGGTCGTCGAGAACGGGCAAGGCTGTCCGTCATGGAGATCCACCTCACCGTGCTGCTGCCGCTGACCGCCGTCTGGCTCGTCGCCGGCTGGCTCGCGGACGGGCTGCCCCGGCTGGACCACGCCCGCGCCCTGCGCCGGCGTACCGGGTGGGTGCTCGCGCTGACGTCGACCGGCCTGGGGCTGACGGCCGCCGTGCTGGTCGCGGGCCTCTCCAGCGCCGGCGCGGCCCCGGCGGACCGGGCGGCCGCCGGGCTCACCCTCGCCGCCGTCCCCGCGCTCGTGGTCGCCGCCTGCACGGTGCGCCGGGTACGCCGGCTGCGGGCAGGCGCGGTCGCGCTCTCCTCGGCGCCGGACACCCCGTCGCCGCACGGCCTGCGGGCCTCCGCCGCACACCCGCTGATCGGGCTCCCGGTGCAGGTCACCGGCCTGGCGATCCTGCCCGCGGTGGTCACGGCGAGCGCACCGGGCCTGCTGTTCGGGCCCGGCGTGACCGGCCCGGCGATCACCGTGGGCGTGCTGGGCGTCGCCGCCATCGGCGTACGCCACGCCCTGCGGCACAACCGGTTCGTCGAGCGGGCCGCGCCGGCCCGGCCCGCATCAGCGCGAGCGGCCGGGCCCCTGCACGTATAGCAGTTCCAGGATCGCCCGGGTCGCCTCGAACCACCGGTCGAGCCAGCCGGGCGGCGGGACGCTGCCCTTCGGCGGCAACTCCATCAGCAGCCCGCGCAGCAGCGGATGGTCGACCAACGACTCGGCCGGCTCCACCGACCAGGCACCGGGCGGGAACGACGGCTCGGTGAGCGGGTTGGGATCCAGCGAGGGCAGGGAGAGCGGTGGACCGGCCTGCTCCGGCGGGGCGGCCGGGGCCTCCCGGCCACCGATCTCGGTGTCGGTCGACACCACCTCGGTGAGGACGGTGTCCCGGCGTGCTCCCCGGTACTTGCCTCCGAACCGTTCCGGCTTGCCCGGCCCGTTGGTGAGGTTGTCTGACCCGATCGTCGTCATCCGTCTCGCCTGCCTCGCTCGGTTTGCCGATCCGTGCGGCGGGTTGTCGACCAGCGCCGTACCGAGGGGTACAACGACACGGGACCCGATGTGGCGACGCCGACGGCGGGACGTCTTCGTGGCCGCCGCGGACGCGGGCACGACGTTGCCCCCGCCCGGCTCTACCGCCGGGCGGGGGCAACCGTCACGTCACAGTCCCGTCAAGCCCCTGCCGAACGCACCACCCCTGGTGCCGGCGACGAAGGCGTGCCAGTCACCTGAGGCGAAGACCAGGGCCGGGCCCGTCTTGTCCTTCGAGTCACGCACGCCGACCGCCCCCGTCACGTACGCCACCTCGACGCAGTTGTCGCAGTTCGGCCCGCTCTTCGAGCTCTTGAACCACGTCGCCTGCGTCAGGTCCACGGGGAACCCATTGGTCGCCATTTCCACAGCGGCTCCTCTGCCAGTTTCGCGATGTGTGCGATGGACTCCTCCGGACGAATGGCCGCCGCTCGGATGTGATCGAAGATGAAGCTGTACTTCTGCAGTTCGTCACTCTTCTCCAGGAAGAGCCCACCCGTGGCATTCTCCGCGTACACGACATCCGGATCACCGGGCTCAGGGAAGCTGAGGATCGTGAAGGTGCCGTCCATGCCGGCGTGCGCCCCCACCGCGAACGGCAGGATCTGGAGCGTCACGTTCGGCAGTTCCGCCACCTCGACCAGGCGTCTGAGCTGGTCGCGCATTACCTCGTCCCCGCCCACCGGACGGCTCACCACCGCCTCATCGAGCACCACCCACAGATCGACCGGATCATCCTGGGTCAACAACGACTGACGGCCCAGACGGACACGCACCCGTTGTTGCACCTGCTCGGGCGTGAAGTCGGGCCGGGCGGCGCGGATCATCGCGCCCGCGTACTCCTCCGTCTCCAGCAACCCGGGCACCACCTGCTGCTCGTACGCCCGGATCGAGCTGGCCGCCGCCTCCAGCCCGACGTACGCGCCGACCAGCACCGTGCTGTAGGGGTGCCACCAGCCCTTCTGCCGCGCCTCCCGGGCGATCTGCACCAGCTCGTCGCTCTCGGCGCCCACCACGCCGTAGATCCGCAGCATGTCCCGCACGTCGCGGGGGGTCGCCGTGGTGTGGCCGGTCTCGATCCGCGAGACCTTCGACGCCGAGCACTCCAGCTGCTCGGCGACCGCCTCGATGGTGATCCTGGCCGCCTCCCGCTGCCGACGCAGTTCGGCGCCGAGGCGACGGCGTCGGATGGTGGGGCTGCGCCGCTCGCTCACCGGGCCACCTCGGTCCGCGACCGCGGGGCTCGCCGATCCGGCCCACTCCTCGCGGTCACGGGATCACCGGCCCCGCTGTTCGGGACCACCGGCTGTCAGGCCTCACCGGTCCACCTCCGCCTCGCCGTGCGCCACCGTCGGCACCCGCCAGGGGCGCGACCGTCGTACGGCGGGCGTCGTTCGCGGCGTGGGGTGGTGCCGGTCATCGGCCGGCCGCGACGGGCGAAACCGGCCCCCAGTGTGCCGGGCAGACGTGAACCGCTTCAAGCGCTGCTTTGCACGAGCCGCTCACGTATCGGCAAAAGTCGACGTGCAACTTGCATGAAGCACGTCGCTGATGCAGTCTGTGCGTATGGCACGGGTTACTCACCGTCTTCGTTCGCTTCCCCGCCGTGGTGATCCCACGGGCTGCGGGACGCGCGGCGGTGGGACCACCCGTCAGTCGACAACCAGGCCTGCCCCGGGTTGATGACCTCGCCGCTGCACGCCAGTTGGCTGCGGCGGCGGGAGCGGTACCCGGAGCAGCCGGGTGTTGGTCGGGTGGCGGTTCGCCACCAGCGGATACGGCCCGACCACCACCGCCCGCGACATCCGGTCCACGAGGCACGACCCCGCCACCGGGCCATCGACGTCCCCCGACCCGCACCGCCGGCTTGCCCGCCGGCCGACCCTTCCCAGGAGTCCATGTGCTTCCCCGCTCCGGTGACGTACTGCACGTGACTCGCGCGGCGAGTGTCCAGTTCCTCAGACCCATCATGTTCCGGGTCATCCGGGTGCTCGACTGGCCGACCTACGACGGCTGGATCTGGCTCGAAGGCTACGAGTTGAACGCATCGGGGGACGCGGTCAGCCGGCGGTCGATCTTCGTCCAGCGGGAGGGGCTGCGCCACCTGCGGTCGGCTCCCGAGCCGCGCCCGCACACCGTGCGCGCGCCGCGCCGGCCCGTGGCCCGTACCCCCGTCAGGGTGGGCTGACCTGCACGTTCGGCAGCCGGGGGGCGTGCCGTCGCCATAGAATGAGGTACGCCCACCCCGGCACGTTCCACCCCGCGCGTCCAGGACCCCGAACCTGGGATGGCCATGGTCTATCAGCCCGCCGCGCGGCGGCACCACCGCTCCCGTATCGCCTACGCCTTCGGACTCCTGGCGCTGCTCGGCGCCGCCACCCTGCTGGTGGTCGTGGTCCGTGATCCCGTCCTCTCGTCCACCACGCGGCTGACCACCCCGGTCCCCGCACCGGAGATCACCGTGGTCGACGACGACCTGCCCGACGACTACGGGCCGGACGCCTTGGCCGACCCGTACGCCCTCGACCCCCCGTACGCGCTGGCCGGGCCGGACGAAGCGGATGCGCTCGGCGCCGCCGACGAACCCGGGCCGGCCGGCGCCGGGACCGATGTTCCCGCCGCCGCCCCGGCCGGCACGGCGCAGGCCGCCCGCCCCGCACCGGACGACGTCCGCCGTTCCCTCTTCTGGTCCGGCATCTTCGGCCTGGCCATCTCGCTGGCCGGGCTCGGCATGGTCGGCACGAGACGGCGCACGTGGTGAGGGGGCGGCCCCCGCCTCGGCGACGCCCTCCGCAGCAGCCGGGTCAGCGGCTCACCGGGTGGCGGTCGGTTCGACCGACGGCGTGACACCGCCGGTCGGCGAGGCGGCGTCGCGGGCCACCACCAGCGTGACCTCCTCGTCCTCCGGCACCAGTTGCCCCGCCTCCGGCTCGGTGCGGACCACCGTGCCGGCGGGACGGTCGGACGTCTCGTACTCGACCCGGTGGCCCAGGCCGACGTCGTCCAGGATCGCCTGGGCCGTCTCCAGCGGCAGGTTCACCACCGGCGGCATCGGCAGTCGGGCCGGCGCCGAGGGCGTCGGGGACACCGAGGGCGACGCACTGGTGGGGGCGGCCGAGGTCGGGGCGGCGGTGGTCGGCGACGCGCGGGGCACCGACGGCGACGGCGACGGCCCGGGTCCGGCCGGATCGTCGTCCGTCGACTGGAGGGCCAGCCACAGCCCGACACCGAGCACGCCGACCAGCAGCAGCACGACGACGCCCCACAGGATCGGCAGCCACCATCGCCGCGCGCCCTGGTCCTCGGCGTACCACTCGGGCTCCGGTTGGTCGGTCGGCCCGGAGGGGCGCACCTCCGCCCGACCGGACCATGCCGCCGGCCCGGACCGCTCCGGCGGCAGTGCGGCCGTACGGTCCAGCGGGGCGGTGCCGTCCAGGGGCAGCGGGCGGGTCCGGTCGTCGGGTTCCCCGGCGGGCGGTTCCGGGCGGTCGTCGCTCATGCCGGCGCTCCGCTCCGCTGTGTGCCGATCTGAGGCACCAACGCGCTGTGCCGATGATCCGCTCGCTGACGCTCGCTCATCGCACGTCCTCTCCCGGCCCGGGCGGGCGTCGCGGGCCCCTGACCGCCAACCTAACGGTCCCGAGGGCCATCGGCCGGGATCAGCGTGCCGGAGCCGTCACGGTGTCGCCGGAGGGCGACCCGTCGTCCTCCGGCGCGTCGCCGCACCAGATCGACACCTGGTCGTTCCACCGGCCCGCACCGTCGCCGGCCGGATCCTGCCGGCTGACCGTGCCGGTCCTGCCCGTGCGGTACTGCGGGTAGAAGCCCTCGTCGACGAGTTCGTCCGCCGCGTCGTCGCAGTCCTCGCCCACCACGTCCGGCACGGTGGCGGCCGGCGCCGGACCGCTCACGTAGAGCGTCACGGTGCGCCCGGGCCGCACCTCCGTACCGACCGCCGGGGAGGTGCGCTCCACGGTCCTCCCCGTACCCCGACCGAAGACGAGCCGCCAGCCCAGCCGCTTCTCGCGCAGCTCGTCGCGGGCGTCCGTGAAGTCCTCGCCGACGACCGCCGGGACCGTCAGTCCGGCGGAGCGGCTCGGCGCGGTGGTCCGGGGGGCCGCCGGCGTCGACCGGCCCGGCGTCGACCGGGCGACGCCGGGGGTGCCGGTGGAGGGCAGGCGCTCCGCCGCTGCCGGTGGTGTGGTCGGTGGTTCATCCTCCCCGGCCAGCAGCCAGCCGCCGGTCGCGCCGACGGCGGCGAGCAGCACGACGGCCAACCCACCCCTGAGCAACACCGTCGACCGGTCCGCTCCGGCGTCGTCCCGTGCTCCCGTGTCCCCGTCCGTCATCCGCCCACCCCGCCTCGATCACCGGCGACCGTACCCGCTTCCGCCGGCGCCGGCGTCAGCGCGGTCACCCGGGAAGGACCGCCACGACTCGCCGCGCCGACCACGGGACGCTACGCTCCCCCGCATGGCCAGACGGGGCTGGGGAGGATCGATCGCGACCGCGGTCGGCGTCGCTGCCGGCGCGGGCGCGGCCCAACTGGGCTTCGGCTACGGGCTGGGCATCATCAACTGGGCGCCGGCGGACGCGACCGCCGGCGCGACCGCCTGGGTGGCGGGTCTGATCTGGGCCACCTGGATCGCGGCCACCTCGACGGTCTTCGGCGCGGTGTGCGCCCAGCGGCTGCGCGACCGCGCCCCGGTGCCGGACGCCGGCACGGCTTCGGGCGGAGCGGGCGGCGGCGCCCTCGGCTCCGTCGCGCTCGCCGTGGCCGCCGGCGGGGGCGCGCTGATCACCGTGCTGCTGGTGGCCGTACCGGCCCGGGAGGCGGTGGCGGTGGCGGACACCGGCTCGCCCCGGAACGTCGCGGCGGTCTACGCGGCCGTCGGTGTGCTGGTCGGGGTGCTGACGGCGGTCTGGGCGCTGCGCTCACGGGCCGCCGCGACCAACGTGATCGCCACGGTCGGCTGGCTCTGGCTGCTCGCCGTGATCGCCGTCGTGGACGGCGTGCTGGCCGGGCGCGGCCTGACCAGCGCGCAGCTCGGGATCTGGCAACTCGGCCCGGACGACGGGCGGTACTGGATCCGCGACTACTTCTACTGGCCCGGGGCGCTGTTGTCCCTCGGCTCCGCACTGGTGATCGGTGCCCTCGCCGCCCGCCGGGACGCCCGGGATCCCGACCGCCGGGTCGGGGCGACCGCCTCGGGCGCGGCGGGGCCGCTGCTCGTCGCGACCGCGTACTTCCTGGCGGTGCCGCGGCTGACCGCGATCAGCCCGGAGCAGGTGTCGGCGCACCTGATCGCGCCGTACGCGGTGATCATCGGGGTCGGCGGTGCCGTCCTGGTCACCGTCCTCAGCCAGCGGGCCGCCCGACGGGCCGCCGCCCGGGGACCGGTGCGGATACCCCGCCAACGCACCGGCGACCCCGCCGACCACCCGGGCGCTCCAACGCCGGGGCAGATCCCTCCGACCGACGGCACCGACGCCCAGGCCACGCCGGGCGACAGCGGCACGCTCGCGACGCCGGGCGACGCCGACACCTCGGCGACGCCGGGCGGCACCGACGCCCTCGCCCCGCCGTCGGGCGGCACCGCGCCGGACCGGGACGCCGTCGCGACCGGCACGGATTCCCCCGCCGAACGGGAGCCGGCGCCGGTTCCCGCCGTCCCGAGGCCCGCCGCCACGTCCGGCGCACCGGCCGGGGAGCGGGCGACCGCGAGCGCCGGGCACGACGCGCCCGCAGGGGGCGACACGCCCGCGCCGGCAACGACCGGGGAACCGTCCGTCCCGGCCGCCGACGATCCGGCGGAACCGCAGGCCACCGGCCGCCGACCCCGCTCCGGCCGCCGCACACGCTGAACGCCGGCCGGGCCGTCTCCGCCACGCGGACACCCGGGCGGGACGAGGGCGGCCGGCACGTGCCGGCCTTCGCCGCCACGCAGACACCCGGGCGGGACGAGGGCGGCCGGAGCGTGCGGGGCCGGTGCGGTACGGGGCGCGACGGCTCCGGTTGGGCCCGCGCCCGGGTCAGTCGACGGGCCAGGTGTGCACGGGTTCGTTGCCGCGTTGCAGCTCGGCGTAGCGCTGCACCATGTGGTGCAGGGCGGCGTCCCGGTCCATGCCCCGGTGCCGCTCGGCCGCCCAGACCGCCTCGGTCTGCCAGACCGCGCCGTTGCGGCCCGTACGGCAGCGCTGCTCGATGATGCCGAGCAGCCGGTCGCGTTCGGCCGGGGCCACCCCGAACCGGTCGAGCCCCTCGGTGGCCGTGGGCAGCAGGACGTCCAGGACCAGCTTGGTCACCGGCACCTCGCCGAGGCGGGGCCAGTGCAGGACGGCGTCCATGCCGCGCCGGGCGGCGGCGTGGAAGTTCTCCTCGGCGGAGCTGAAGGTGAGCTGGCTCCAGATGGGTCGTTCCGCCTCCGCCAGCCCTCGCGCCAACCCGAAGTAGAAGGCGGCGTTGGCCAGCATGTCGACCACGGTCGGGCCGGCCGGCAGCACCCGGTTCTCCACCCGCAGGTGTGGACGGCCGTTCATGATGTCGTAGACCGGCCGGTTCCAGCGGTAGACGGTGCCGTTGTGCAGGCGCAGCTCGCCCAGCTCCGGTACGCCGCCGCCGTGCAGGACCTCGACCGGGTCCTCCTCCTCGCAGATCGGCAGCAGCGGCGGGAAGTAGCGGACGTTCTCCTCGAAGAGGTCGAAGATCGAGGTGATCCAGCGTTCACCGAACCAGACCCGGGGGCGTACGCCCTGGGCCTTCAGCTCGTCCGGCCGGGTGTCGGTGGCCTGCTCGAACAGGGCGATGCGGGTCTCTGCCCAGAGCTGCCGCCCGTAGAGGAACGGCGAGTTGGCCCCGACGGCCACCTGCACCCCGGCGATGGCCTGGGAGGCGTTCCAGTAGTCGGCGAAGCTGTCCGGGGCGACCTGGAGGTGGAACTGGAGGCTGGTGCAGGCGGCCTCGGGGGCGATCGAGTCGGTGTGGGTCTGGAGGCGTTCGACGCCCCGGATGTCGAGTTCGATGTCCTCGCCCCGGGCGCCGACGATCTGGTCGTTGAGCACCCGGTACCGCTCGTTGGTGGAGAGGTTGTCCTCGACCAGGTGGCGCTCGGTGAGGGTGGGCAGGATGCCGACCAGGACGATCTTCGCGTCGGACTTGGCGGCCCGCTCGTCGGCGCGCGAGAGGCTGCCGCGCAGGTCCTGCTCGTAGTCGGCGAACCCGTTGCCCTCGATCAGCCTGGGCGGCGCGTTGAGCTCAAGGTTGAACTGGCCCAGCTCGGTCTGGAAGAGCGGATCGGCGATGTCGGCGAGGATCTGGTCGTTGCGCATCGCCGGCTCGGCTGCCGAGTCGACCAGGTTCAGCTCGATCTCCAGCCCGGTCATCGGCCGGTCGGCGTCGAAGCCGAAGTCGTCCAGCATCAGGGCGAAGACGTCCAGGCACCGCCGGACCTTCTGTCGGTAGCGGACCCGGTCCTCCCGGGAGAAGGCGCCCTGCTCGACGTCCCTGCCCATGTTTCCTCCCGGCGCGAGGCGCAGTCGGGCCGTGCCGGCCCGGTAAGCGCGTGGTGAACCCTCCACGTTAGGAGTGTCGGCATCGCCGGGACCAGAGGAGGTCCCGGCGATCCCACGGCCGGGACGACCGTGCTCCGGTCGGCGGACGCGCTCCCGGCGGCATCTGTACCCACCCGGCGCCGTCCGCACCCGACCGGACCGCGAATAAGTCGTGACAAATTACACCTGGCCGGCGCCTGCGGGCCGCGTACACGCATCGGGCCCGCGCCGTGGTGCGGCGCGGGCCCGACAAGCGGTGCGGCGCGGGCCCGACAAGCGGTGCGGTGGATCAGGCCTGCCGGACGGCCTCGCCCTCGATCTCGATCTTGATCTTCCTGCCGACCAGCACGCCCCCGGTCTCCAGGGCGACGTTCCAGGTCAGGCCGAAGTCCTCGCGGTCGATCTCGGCGGCGGCGGAGAAGCCGAAGATGTCCTGCCCGAACGGGCTGCGGCCGACGCCCTCGAACTCGACCTCCAGGTCGACCGGGCGGGTGACGCCCCTGATGGTCAGGTCGCCGGTGAGGACGAACTGGTTGCCGTCGCGGGACTTCACCCCCGTGCTGCGGAACTCCAGGGTCGGGAAGTTCTCGACGTCGAGGAACTCGGGGCTGCGCAGGTGCGCGTCCCGGTCGGCCTGGTTGGTGTTGATGGTGGCCGCCTGGATGGTGGCGTCGACCGCGGACCGCAGCGGGTCCTCGGCGACGGTGATGGTGGCGCTCGCGTCGGCGAACTCGCCGCGCACCTTGCTGACCATCATGTGCCGGGCGACGAAGCCCACGCGCTTGTGCGCCGCGTCCAGCAGGTAGGTGCCGGCGGTCGGGATGGTCAGACCCTCCCAGTCGCGGGTGACCGGTGCGGTGCTGCTGGTCATGAAGCTGCCCTCCACGGGGAAAGTTGTTTAGCAGTTCAATGACTGCCGTAGCAACTATAGGCATAGCAATATTCCTCATGTCAAGTACTGATACGATGGTCGCGTGGACCAGAACGTGTTCGACGACCCCCGGATCACCGCCGTCGGCCTGCTCGTCGAGGCGCACGCCGGGCTCTCGGCCCGGTTCGCCGCCCAGTACGAGGAGCACGGCCTCTCACCGGTCGAGTTCGAGGTGCTGACCAGACTCGCCCGCTCACCCGGCAGGCAGCTACGGATGACCGACCTGGCCGCGCAGACCTCGCTGTCGACCAGCGGCGTCACCCGCGTGGTGGACCGGATGGAACGCGACGGGCTGCTCACCCGCCGCGCGTGCCCCTCCGACCGGCGCAGTTCGTTCGCCGTGGTCACGGCCTCCGGCCTGCAACGGCTCGACGAGACCCTGCCCGGGCACCTGCGGATCATCGAGCAGTGGTTCACCGGCCAGCTCGACCCGGAGGCGCTGGACGCCCTGCTCGACGGGCTGCGCCGGGTCCGGGACGCGGTGCACCCCGGCGCCACCGCCGGAAGCACCGGATCGGCCGCGGACTGGGACGAGACCGTCGACCCGTCCTGACCCGTCCCCGGCGCGGAGCGACACCGGCAGAAAGAGCGGCAGAACTGCCGTGCCCACGGGACGATAGACGAGCAAACCGGGCGGAGTCGCTTGTGGACGGTGGCTAGTGTTCGGGCGGTGGGGACGCACCGGGGGGTGTTGGCGCGGGCGACGAGCGAGGGGTAGCAAGAGGGGCTTCGTCGTCCGCGTCACCCCCGGTTCGCTCTGGCGGGCCGCGCCCTCCGTCGTCCCGGCCACCACCGCCGTGGCCCGGCTTCCCCGCGCTACCCGCTCCGGCTCGCGGACACGCGTAGCAGCTCCTCCTCCTGTGGCAACAGCCGCACACCACTCTGTCGGCAGACCCGGTCGAGGCGGTCCAGCACTCCGGGATCGCCCGAGCTGGCGGCCAGCCCCACCAGCGCCTCCACCACGTCCCGCCGGTCCTGGCCGTCGGCGCCCGCTTCCGCCGCGGCGGCGAACCACTCCGCCGCCAGCTCACGATCGCCTCTGAGCAGGGCCAGGTTCCCCTCGATCAGCGCACAGATCCCGTCCTCCGGGCGGGTCCCCGGCGTCGTCGCGCCCCGCAGACGCACCGGCGGCCAGGTCTCACCGAGGCGCGGCGCGGGCGGGCGCAGGTCGGCCAGCACCGCAGCCGCCTCGGCGGAGCGGCCGGCACGGGCCAGCGCCAGCCCCACCGTGCCGAGCACCCTGCGGCGGTGGCCGGGGTCGCCGAGTTCCGCCAGCGCCGCCACCACCCGCCGGCCCTGGTCGACGGCGTCGGCGTACCGGCCCTCCAGGCGGGACACCTCGGCGAGGTTGGCCCGGGCGAGGACGCGCAGCCGCTGCTCCCCGCACTGTGCGGCGAGCCGGTCGACCGTGGCCAGCCGGCGCCGGGCGGCCGCCAGGTCGGCGACCCGGATGTCGTGCCAGGCCAGGTTGTTCTGCGCCACCGTCATGTCCCGGACCCGGCCGTGCCGGACAGCCAGCGCGAGCACCGCGTCGGCCTGCGTACGCGCCTCGTCGTGCTCGCCGAGGGCGATCAGCAGCGCGCAGAGCACGGTACGCGCCTCCAGCTCACCGGTGACGTCGCCGGCGTCCCGGAACGCGGCCAGGGCCACCCGTGCCGCCGGCAGTTCCTCGGCGCCGGCACCGTGCTCGACGGCGAGCCGGGCCACCCCCAGGCACGCCCACGCCCGCAGCACGGGGTCGAGGTCGGCCGTACGCGGATCCGCCAGCAGGCGCCGCAGCCACTGCCGGCCGGGGACGTCCCGCCCCCGGAACCGCCACCAGCGGGACAGCGCCGCCGCCAACCGCAACGCGGTGAGCGGGTCGTCGACGGCGGCGTGCGCCAGGGCGGAGCTGATGTCACCGGTCACCTCGTCCAGGCGACGCACCGCCGCCGGCAGGTCGGCGCCGACCAGCTCCGGTGCCGTCCGCGCCACCAGCCGGGCGACGACCTGCGCGTGGCGGCGCCGGATCGCCGTCAGCTCGCCGGCGCCGGTCGCCTGCTCGGCGGCGAAGTCCCGTACGGCGTCGAGCAGGCGGAACCGGAAGGGCCCGGCGCCCCGGACGCTCAGCAGACCGAGTTCGACGAGCCGGTCGAGCAGCGGTACCGGGTCCACGACCACCGTCCCGTCCGTGTCGGCGGGGTCGGCGAGCATCTCCTCGGCCAGCGCGACCGACCAGCGGTTGCCGAACGCGGCGAGTCGGCGCAACGCGGCCCGCTCGTCCGGGGCGAGGAGGCGGTAGCTCACGGCCACCGCGTCCCGCAGGGTCTCCGCCACCGCCGCCCGCGGGCTCTCCGGGCGGCCCGGGTCCCAGCCCGGCCGCTCGGCCGCCCCCGACGAGGTGGCCAGGTCGAGGACACGGTCGCCGTACCGGTCGAGCAGTTCGTTGAGGTCGAGGATCCGGCCCCGGGCCGCCATCAGCTCGATGGCGAGCGGGAGCCCGCCCAGCCGGCGTACCAGAGCGGCGAGGGCGGGCAGCTCGGCGGGACCCGGCGGCTCCCGGCGCACCTGGGCGAGCCGGGCGGTGAAGAGGGCCACGGCGGGGTAGTCGGCCAGCCCCGCCGCGCACTCCCGCTCGCTGCCCGGCGGCGGTACGTCGAGGGGGGCGACCGGCCACACCCGCTCCCCGGGCAGGCCGACCGGGTGCCGGCCGGTGACCAGCACCCGCAGCGACGGCACCGCCCCGGCGAGCCGGTGCACCGTCTCGGCGACCGCGTCGGGGGCCCGCTCGGCCGCGTCCACGAGCAGCAGCGCCGGCCGGCCGTCGAGGCGGGCGGTCAGCTCGGGCAGCCGGGCGACGCCGAAGACGGCGACCGAGGCGGCGAGGACGTCCGCGGCGTCGGAGCCCTCGCCGATGAGCACGCCCGCCGCGCCGCCGGGATGGTCGCCGGCGACCGCGTGGGCCACCGACAGGGCCAGCGCGGTCTTGCCCACGCCGGCCAGCCCGACCAGGCTGACCAGCCGGGGTCCGCGCCCGTCGGTGCACAACCCGACCAGCTCGGCCAGGTCGCGGTCCCGGCCGACCAGCGCTACCGGGGGCGGGAGCGCGGTCGGCGTACCGACGTGGTGGTCGAGGTCGACACGGGCCGGCGGGGCGCCGCCGACGGTGGCCGGCCCGGCGGCCGGGACCACCCCCCGGGCGGCGGCCAGGAACGCCGACCGGGCGGCCCCGGCCAGCTCCAGCGCGCCGGCGAGCAGCTCGACAGTGGTGCGCTGCGGCCGGGACGAGCGGCCCCGTTCCAGGTCGCGGACGGTCCGGACGCCCACACCGGCCCGACCCGCCAGCTCGGCCTGGGTCAGGCCGGCGGCGAGCCGATGCCCGCGCAGCAGCTCCGGCAGCCCGGTAGGACCGCCCGGTTGCGGCGAACGATCATGATCCGGAGTCATGGGCAGGAAGGGTACGGACGGGGTACGACCGGCAGCAGGCGAGCGTCGCCCTGCCGACGCGGTGGTGCGGAAATCCGACAGCGGGCCGGACGGGACGGCGACGCGGATCGGGCCCGGTGGCCTGGGAGGCGCTGCCCCCCGCCACCGGGCCCGGCGTCGTCACATGCCCAGGTCGCGAGCGATGATCATGCGCTGCACCTCGGAGGTGCCCTCGCCGATCTCCAGGATCTTGGAGTCGCGCCAGAACCGCGCCACCGGGTACTCGTTCATGAAGCCGTAGCCGCCGTGGATCTGGGTGGCCTCGCGGGCGTTGTCGACCGCGATGGTGCTGGCGTGCAGCTTGGCGATGGCGGCCTGCCGCTTGAACGGCTCGCCGGCGAGCATCCGCGCCGCCGCGTCGTAGTAGGCCAGCCGGGCGGTGTGCGCCTTCATCTCCATGTCGGCGATCTTGAACTGGATCGCCTGGTAGTTGCCGATCGGCTGGCCGAACGCCTGGCGCTCCTTCGCGTACCTGATCGACTCGTCGACGCAGCCCTGGGCGAGGCCGACGGACAGGGCGGCGATGGCGATCCGCCCCTCGTCGAGGATGCGCAGGAACTGGGCGAAGCCCCGGCCGCGCTCGCCGAGCAGGTTCGCCGCCGGGACCCGGCAGTCGTCGAAGGTCAGCTCGTGGGTGTCCGAGGCGTTCCAGCCGACCTTCGAGTAGCCCGGCGCGACCGTGAAGCCCGGCGTGCCGGAGGGCACGATGATGGTGGAGAGCTCCTTCGAGCCGTCCGGCCGCGTGCCGGTGACCGCGGTGACGGTGACCAGCGCCGTGATGTCGGTGCCCGAGTTGGTGATGAACGCCTTGGAGCCGTTGATCACCCACTCGCCGGTGGACTCGTCGAGCACCGCGCGGGTCTGGGTGCCCCCGGCGTCCGAGCCGGTGCCCGGCTCGGTCAGCCCGAAGCCGGCCAGCGCCTCCCCGCTGAGCAGCTTCGGCAGCCACTGCGCCTTCTGCTCCTCGGTGCCGAAGCGGTAGATCGGCATCGCGCCCAGCGAGACCGCCGCCTCCAGGGTGATGGCGACGCTCGAGTCGACCCGGGCCAGCTCCTCCAGCACGAGGCAGAGCGCGAAGTAGTCGCCGCCCATGCCGCCGTGCTCCTCGCCGAAGGGCAGGCCGAACAGGCCCATCTTGCCCATCTGCCGGATCACCTCGTACGGGAAGGTGTGCTTCTCGTAGTGCTCCGCGATGACCGGGGCGACCACCTCGCGCGCGAATTCCCGCACGCTCTCCCGCAGCGCCTCTTGCTCCTCGGTGAGCCGGAAGTCCATGGAATCCTCCTCTGTGGATGGCCGGCCGGGCGCTCGTGACGCCGGGAACGGACGGGTCGCTCGTGCGGGCCCGCGCCGGCCGGGTGGGCCGGCGACGGGATCAGACCGGGGTGACGCCGTGGCGGCGCCGGGAGAAGTGCCGCTCCTTGGTGCGCGCGGCGGCGAACCGGCGGACCAGCTCGGCGCGCAGCTCGTGCGGCTCGACGATCGCGTCGACCACCAGCTCGCTGGCGAGCCGGACCACGTCGATGTCGCGCTCGTACTCCTCGCGCTTCGCGGCGACGAACGCGGCCCGCTCGGACTCGTCCCCGATCGCCGCGATCTTGTTCGCGTAGACGGCGTTGACCGCCGCCTCGGCGCCCATCACCGCGATCTTGGCGGTGGGCAGCGCGATCGTGGCGTCCGGCTCGAAGCCCGGCCCGGCCATCGCGTAGAGGCCGGCGCCGTACGCCTTGCGGACCACCACGCAGATCTTGGGTACGGTCGCCTCCGAGATCGCGGTGATCATCTTGGCGCCGTGCCGGATGATGCCCTGCTTCTCCACCGCGCTGCCGACCATGAACCCGGGCACGTCGGAGAGGAACAGCAGCGGCACGTTGAACGCGTCGCAGAGCTGCACGAAGCGCGTCGCCTTGTCGGCCGAGTCGACGAAGAGCACGCCGCCCTTGAACATCGAGTTGTTGCCGACCACGCCGACGACCTCGCCGTTGAGCCGGCCGAAGCCGATCGTCAGCTCCTTGGCCCAGAGCGCCTGGATCTCGAAGAAGGAGCCGTCGTCGAGCAGGCCCTTGACGTAGCGCCGCATGTCGAACGCCTGCCGCTCGCTCGCCGGCACCAGCGCGGCCAGGTCGGCCTTCTCCGACGCTTCGACCGCGGGCACGGCCGGCGGGGCCTGCGTCCAGTTCGTCGGGAGGTAGGACAGGTAGCGCCGCACCACGTCGAGGGCGTCGGCCTCGGTCTTGCAGAGGAAGTGCCCGACGCCGGACTCGGCGCAGTGCACCTTGGCGCCGCCCATCGCCTCCAGCGTGGTCTTCTCGCCGGTGACCATCTCGACCATCCGGTCGGAGCCGAGGTACATGCTGGCGTTGCCGTCGACCATGGCGACCACGTCGCAGAACGCCGGGATGTACGCCCCGCCGGCCGCGCTCGGCCCGAACAGGGCGCAGACCTGCGGGATGGAGCCGGAGGCGCGGACCTGGTTCCAGAAGATCTTGCCGGCGCCGCGGCGGCCGGGGAAGAGGTCGACCTGGTCGGTGATCCGCGCGCCGGCCGAGTCGACCAGGTAGACCATCGGCACGCTGGTCGAGTAGGCCCGCTCGATGATCCGGATGATCTTCTCGACGGTACGGGCGCCCCAGCTGCCCGCCTTGACCGTGGAGTCGTTCGCCATCAGGCAGACCGGACGGCCGTCGATGGTGGCCGTGCCGGTCACCACGCCGTCGGCGGGGAGCCCTTCGGCCATCGCGTTGGCGTAGAGGCCGTCCTCGACGAAGGAACCCTCGTCCACCAGGAGCGCGACCCGCTCCCGGGCGAAGAGCTTGCCCTTGGCGGCGTTCGCCGCGTGGTACTTGTCCGCACCGCCGGCCCGGGCGCGCTTGCGCAGCTGCTCCAGTGCCTCACCGTCGAGCGTCACGCCGACTCCCTCGCCACCTGAGCCGGTCACCTCGTGGCGGACCGACTGACCTGAACGATCGTTAGGCTAGCGCATGCTCCTCCCCTCCGGCGACCCACACCCGCCTTACCCCCGCGCCCCTCCGCACCCCCGCGCCGCGCCCGAGCCACGCCCGAGCCGTGGTGATCAAGAGGTTTGCGTCACAACAATGCGGGTTCGACCCGAACCTCTTGATCACCACCAAAGGGAAGGGGGCCGGGGTCAGGTGGGGAGGGGGGTCAGTCGGGTGCGTGGACCGGCGCGCAGGACGCCGGAGGGGAGCCGCTTGCCGACCAGCTCCTCGGCCAGCTCGGCCACCTCGATCAGGGCGTCCAGGTCGATGCCGGTGTCGACGCCCATGTCGTGCAGCATGTGCACCGTCTCCTCGGTGGCCAGGTTGCCGCTGGCCCCGGGCGCGTACGGGCAGCCGCCGAGGCCGCCGACGCTGGCGTCGAACTCGGTCACCCCCAGCTCCAGGGCGGTCAGCATGTTGGCCAGCGCGGTGCCCCGGGTGTTGTGGAAGTGCAGCAGCACGGGCACGTGCGCGTTGCGGTCGCGTACCGCCGTCAGCAGCTCACGGACCCGCCGGGGCGTACCCATGCCGGTGGTGTCGCCGAAGGCCACCCGGTCGGCGCCGTCGCGGACCACCCGGTCCACGATGGCGGCCACCCGGGCCGGGTCGGTGTCCCCCTCGTACGGGCAGCCGAAGCTGGTCGCCACGATCACCTCGGCCTGCGCGCCGGCGCCGTGCAGCAGGTCGATCAGCTCGGCGATGTCGTCCAGCGACTCGTCGGTGGACCGGTTGACGTTGCGCCGGTTGTGCGTGTCGCTGGCCGAGACCACCACCTCGATCTCGGTGAAGCCGGCGGCCAGCGCCCGCTGCGCGCCCCGGGTGTTCGGCACCAGCGCCGAGTAGCGCACCCCGTCGGCCTTCGCGGCCCGCTGCCACACCTGGTCGGCGTCGGCCATCTGCGGGATCGCCTTGGGGTGCACGAACGAGACGGCCTCGATCCGCTGCACCCCGGTGCCGGAGAGGGCGTCGAGCAGCCGCACCTTGGCCTCGGTCGGGATCGGCTCCTCGTTCTGGAGCCCGTCGCGCGGCCCGACCTCCCGGATCGACACGGAGTTCGGCATTTCCGCCATAGGGGTCACCTCACTGTGACGTCGGGCCGCCGGAGGGCCGTCGCGCCGCCGCCCTCGTGCGGGCGGCCGGCGGGCGACGCCGGACGGCCGGTGGTCCCTCCAGACAACCAGACCCCCGGGAGCCGACGCCAGGCCGGCCCTCGCGCGCGCCGCTTCCGCCGCCGACCCGCCCCACGTGGTACGCCTAACAGTTCTCCGGCCGCGCCGGCCGGACCTGCTGTGCGGCGCCCGGTCGCCGGGGTGGCCCGTTCGGTCCGCCGCCGGGGGCCACGTTCGTCGGAACCGGGGGACCGGACGTCCAGAACGCCCCGTCGCACCGATCGATCCCGCCCCCGGGTCGCTACGGTTGGCACGCCCCGGCCCGCCACGATGGGTCGGAGCGGCGAGGAGCCGGTTTCGGCCCGCCCCTCGCCACCCGCCTTCGGGATCAGTGCTGCGACGGTCCTTCCAAGAGCTCCGCAGCCACCCGAAGCGTCGCCGAGAGGGCGCCGGCGAACGCGACGGCGTCCTCTCGGCCCAGGAGCACGGCCATGGCCACTGCCCCCTCCGCGCCCAGCGACACGGACCGGAGCCACCGGGCCACTGGCCTCCGTACGACGGGACGCCCGGAGCCGTCGATCTGTCTTCCTCTTGTCATTTTCATCCGTCCGAGATGCAAGATGCAGCGATGGAATTTCCACCGGCCGAAATGCGCATCCCGATAAGCGCCGAACAACCGGTTCGACGCCGCACCGGACGCGCGAAGGGAACAACGACGCGGCACGGCCGGACGCGCGCCCTTCTGGCCGGGTAGCCACCGGCGACGGCCGGCCAAAGTGGACCGTTGACGCCAGCGACGGCGGCCCGTTCGTCGGCAAGGAAAAGGGCCGGCGACAGCCGACCGGGCTCGCAACGTCCAACCAGGACAACCACCCGGCCAAAACTGACCATGGAGACAGGAAAAGCGAGCCCCCCGTTGATCAGAGGGGGTACAAATACGGTTCCGAGTCATGTAGCTCTTGGAAGGACCGACATGACCTCACACCACTCTCCGTCGCACCCGACGGGGAAACAGCATCAGCGGCACCGGCTCGTCCCTCGGGCGCGACTGGCCGCCGACTACGAGGCCCGGTACGGCTCGGCGGCGGTCGCCGCGTACGGGCTGGCCGTGCGCGACGTCGTCGAGGGCTGCCCCGAGATCGGGCCGGTCGACACGTGGAGCAGGCTGGCCGAGCTGATCTGCCGGGAACGGCCCGGACGGCACCGCAACACCCTGCGCAAGAAGCTCTCCCGACACTTCACCGCCGAGACGAAGGGCCCGCCCTGGCCCACCGTGGTCCAGGTCGTGGAGTTCACGGTCGCGCCGGGCGAGCGCCCAGCGCTGCTGGACCACCTCGGCCGGCTGTACGAGGAGGCCCGGAAGGAGAAGCCGCCGTCGGAGGGCCGCGAGCCGGCCGGCCCGCACGTCGACCCGGGAGCCGACGCCGGTAGGACGGCCCGCCGGGAGCAGCAGGAAATTGCCTCGCTGAAGCAGCAGCTCGCCGACAGCCGGGCCGAGAATGCCCGGCTACGCGCCGCCCGCCACGCGGCCGGTCGGCTGGCCGGCCCGGGGCGCGCGCCGCACCGGCCGCCCGCCGCCGTGCCCCGCCCGCAGGACGTGCCCAGGCAACGCGATCCCTCGACCCCGGCCACGGCATCGCACGGGGGTCGCAACCCGGGTCGCTTCACCGCCAACCCGCCGACGCCCCGGCTCGATCAGACGTGGTTCACGCCCGCCACCAACTGGATCCCGGGGTGCCGGCACGACCCGCTCCCGCGCGCGCAGGGCGGTCTCCTGCAAGGTCGACCAGGAGGTGGCGTCGGCGTCCCGACACACACCTCCTGACCCACCAGGCCCGCCGGGGCGGTCAGCGCATGCGGGAGACGATGCCGGTGTCGTAGTCGCCGGAGAGGAACTCCTGGTTCTCCAGGAGTTCGGCGAAGAAGGGCAGGTTGTTCTTCGGGCCGCTGAGTTCGAAGGCGGCCACCGCCGCCCGCGCCCGCTCGATCGCCTCGGCCCGGGTCGCGCCGTTGACGATCAGCTTGGCCATCAGGCTGTCGTAGAACGGAGTGACGGTGTTGCCCTCGACGTAGCCCGAGTCCACCCGTACGCCCTCACCGGTCGGCTCCACCCAGGTCTTGATCACACCGGGGCCGGGCAGGAAGCGCTTCGGGTCCTCGGCGTTGACCCGCAGCTCGATGGCGTGCCCGCGCGGGGCGAGCGCGTCCGGGTCGAAGGTCGGCGCCAGGCCGGCGGCCACCCGCAGCTGCTCCTCGACCAGGTCGACGCCGTAGACCAGCTCGGTCACCGGGTGCTCCACCTGGAGCCGCGTGTTCATCTCCAGGAAGTAGAACTCCTCCGAGCCGGGGCCGTCGCCCTCGGAGTCCCGCTCACGCGGGACGAGCAGGCACTCGACCGTGCCCGCGTTGCGGTAGCCGACCGCCTCGCCGGCGCGCACGGCGGCGGCGAGGATGCGCTCGCGCAGCTCCGGGGAGACCGCGGGCGACGGCGACTCCTCAACCAGCTTCTGGTTGCGCCGCTGCACCGAGCACTCCCGCTCGCCGAGGGCGACCACCCGGCCGTCGGCCAGGCCGAGGATCTGCACCTCGACGTGGCGCACCCGGGGGAAGTACCGCTCGATGAGCACCGAGCCGTCGCCGAACATGCGCTCGGCGAAGGAGCGCACCTTGTCGTACTCGCTGCGCAACGCGGCCTCGTCGGTCGCCACGCCCATGCCCATGCCGCCGCCACCGGCCGCGGCCTTGACCATCACCGGGTAGCCGATCTCCGCCGCCGCCGCGACCGCCGCGTCGAGGTCGGCCGCCGGGTCGGTGGTGCCGGGCGCGACCGGCACGCCGGCCGCCGCCATCAGGTTCCGAGCGTTGATCTTGTCGCCCATCGCGGTGATCGCGTCCGCGCCGGGCCCGATCCAGATCAGCCCGCTCGCCTCGACGGTACGGGCGAACTCCGCGTTCTCGGACAGGAAGCCGTAGCCGGGGTGGACGGCCTGCGCACCGGTCGACTTGGCGGCGGCGAGGATGGCCTCGACGTTGCGGTAGCTCTGGGCCGGGTTGGCCGGTCCCACGCACACCGCCTCGTCGGCCTCCGTCACGAACGGCAGGCCGGCGTCGGCCTCCGAGTGCACCGCGATCGCGCGGATGCCGAGCCGCCTGGCGGTCCGGATGATCCGGCGGGCGATCTCGCCCCGGTTGGCGACCAGCAGCGACTCGATCATGTTTCCTCCCAGCGTCCAGGGGTCGGGACGGTGCTAGAGAACCACGGCCGGGAGGTTACCGACGAGTTGGGGCCGGGGTCAGGACCCGGGATGGGCCAGGAGGGCGGCCAGGGTGGCGGCGCGCAGCAGCTCGGCCCGGCGGCGCCGGTCCACCTCGCCGCCCAGGAACGGCGTCGAGTTCATCAGGCCGAACGCGGCGTGGGCCAGCACCCGCGCCTCGCCGTCGGGCATGCCCGGGTGCAGCGCGGTCAGCACCGTCACCCACTGCTCGACGTAGAGCCGCTGGAGCCGCCGGATCCGGCGGCGCGGCTCGTCGGGGAGACGGTCCAGCTCGTGCAGGTGCAGGGCGATCACCGCCGGGTTGGCCAGCGCGAAGTCGACGTGGAAGTCGATCAGCGACTCCAGCGCGCCGCGCGGGTCGTCGGGGTGCCCGGCGGACCGCTGCTGGCCGCCGGCCAGCAGCTCCTCGCTGACCGGGATCAGCGCGGCGACCAGCATGGCCTCCTTGCCGGCGAAGTGATGGTAGAGCGCCGGGCCGGTCACCCCGGCGGCCGCGCCGATGTCGTCCATCGAGACGCCGTGATAGCCCCGGGAGGCGAAGAGGCCGACCGCGATCTCCAGGATCTCGTCCTTGCGGGACCGGCGCCGGCCCGCCCCCGCGGCACCGTTCGCCCTGCCCCGTGCCTGCTGCTCCACCGTCACCGGGCAAGCGTAGACCTCGACCGGCCCGGCGTGGAGCCTCCGCTACCCGTCGGTTGGCTCACGCCCGGCGCCTGCCGGTGACACCGAGGCCTGGCCCCTCGATCCTCGGTCCGGCCGAGCCCCGACGGTCGCCGGCGTGACCGCACCTCCGACCGGCCGCGCCGGCTGCGCCCACCAGCGCCGCGACAGCAGGCCGGCCAGGGCGGCGCCCGTAGCGTTGAGCAGCACGTCGTCGGCCGAGGAGACCCGGCCGAGGTCGAGCGCGTACTGGAGCGACTCGACCAGCACGGAACCAGCCGCCCCGAGCAGGAACAGCCGGCCGACGCCGGCGAGTGCGGCCAGGCGTACCGGGGCGAAGAAGCCCAGCGCGGCGAAGACCAGCAGGTTGCCGACGACCTGGACCACGGCGGTCGTCGGCGGCCCGGTCAGCAGGTCCACCAGGTCGCGCAGCGGCACCGCGTCGACCTGCCGGGGCGCGGGCCGGGGGGTGAGGATCATCCACACCCACGGCAGGGTGCCCGCCACCGCGCCCACCTCGGCGACGCTGCGCCGCCACGACTCCCCGGGCGTCGCGGCGTCGCGCCGGTGACGCGCCAACACGGCGGTGAGCAGCACCAGCAGGGGCAGCCCGGCGGCTGCGGCGAGCAGCACCCCACCCCAGTCACGCCACACCTGGCCCACCGGGGCAGCCTAGCCGCGCACCTCGTCGCGCCTGTTCCACCGGGCAGCCTAGGCGCGCGTCCCGTCGCGCCGGTCGAGCCCGGAGAGGCGCATCGCGACCCGGTGCCGGGCCGGCGGCACGGCGTCGAGCAGCCGGAACATCAGGTTGCGGGCCGGGTGGTCGACGCGGACCCGGCCGAACTGGTCGCCTGGGTCGCCCCGACCGTCCAGCGTTACCTGCGCGGCACGCCCGACGCCTGACCGGACGCCGCAACAGCCGCGGCCCATCAGCGCGGGACCCGACCACCCGGCGGGTAGTCGTCGGTCGCGCCGACGCCGTCCGGCACTGCGGCGAACGGCCGCCCAACCTTTTCCGGGCCCCGTGCGTCTGACTGTTGACGCGGAACGCGCGACGGCCGGCCGGAGGGAGGGCGGATGGGACCGCCGACGACCGACGACGGGCGGGACGGCTACGTCACCTTCGTCGAGTGCCACCAGCACCGGCTGCTGCGCGCGGCCTACCTGGTCTGCGGCAACCGGCACCAGGCCGAGGACCTGCTCCAGGAGGCCCTGCTCAAGCTCGCCCTGCGCTGGCCCGCCGTGCGCCACGGCGACCCGGCCGCGTACGTGCGGGCCATCCTCTACCGCGACGCCGTCTCCTGGTGGCGACGGCGCCGCCGCGAGTGGCTGAGCGCGTACCCGCCGGAGCAGGCCACGACCGAGGGCGACGGAACGCTGCGGCTCGCACTGCGCGACGCCCTCGGTCAACTGCCGCCCCGGCAGCGCGCCGTGCTGGTGCTGCGCTACTTCGAGGACCTCACCGAGGCGGCCACCGCCGAGGCGCTCGGCGTCACCGTCGGCACCGTCAAGAGCCAGTGCCACGCGGCGCTGCGCCGGCTCCGCGAGGTGGCACCGGAGCTTCGCCACGACGAGGGACGTCCCGACGGGGGTCTGGTCAGCGGAATGGAGGTGAACCCGTGAGGGAAGAGGAACTGCACCGGCTGCTCACCGTCGCCGCCGAGGACGTCCGGCCGGCACACCCGGCGACGACCGGCTGGGAACGGGCCCGCCGGGTGCGTCGCGCCCGCCGCGCCGCCGGCGCCACCGCGCTCGCGGTCGCCCTGCTCACCGGCGGTACGGCACTGGTCCTGCGCCCCGCCGACCCGCCGCCGCCGGCCACCACCGCGACACCGGGCCGGAGCCCGACGCCGTATCCCGTGCCCGTCCGGACGCTCCCGGCCGAGCTGGCCTATCCGGGGCACCCGCTGGGCCGCCTCGGCGACCCGGTCGGCGCGACGCTCTCGGCCCGACCGGTCCGCCGGGCGCTGGCGCTGCACCAGCCGGTCGACCCGCAGACCGGCGTCGCGGGGCGGATCCGGGTGCTCGGCGACGACGGCGTCGTACGCGACCTCGACGTGGTCGCCCCCGCCCCGACCCGCGACGCCGGAGGCAACGAGGCGGCGCCGCTGAAGACCGGGAGCCTCTCCCCGGACGGGCGGACCGCCGCCTTCGCCCAGACCGACGAGGTGATCGTGGTCGACCTGACCACCGCCGCCGTACGCCGCCATCCACTCAAGGGCTACCTGGAGCACGTCCTCTGGTCCGGCGACCGGCTGCTCGTCGGCGACGACGACACCACGTACGAGCTGGACCGGGGCACGGGCGCCGCCCGGAAGATCCCGGTGTCGCCCTGGAACGTGGCCGCGCCCGACCCCACTGGTCAGCCGGATCTCCTGCTGGAGTCGGGCGGCACGCCGCCGAGCCTGACGCGGGTCCGCTGGGGCGGCGACGGGACGCACCGGGACAGCCAACCCGTCGACTTCCGCGCGCTGCCCCCGGGCCACCGGGTCGACGAGTTCTACGGACGCGGCTGGCTCAACGGCCACCTGCTCGCGCGGGCCGGCTGGGCCACCATCGGCAACTCGAGCGGAATGGAGGGGGTCGCGGTGCTGGACGCGCGTACCGGCGTGGTGACCCACCTGCTCGACGTGGGCTGGGGCCGGTGGAAGAGCTGCTGCGAGGTGCTCGGCTGGGACCCCGACAAGACGGTGCTGCTCCGCTACGACCCGGGCGGGCTGCTGCGCTGGCGGCCGGATACCGGCGAGATCACCGGCGTGGTCAAGGACCTGTACGGCGAAATCTCCCTCGCCACCGGCTGAGCGCGCCGGCCCTGCCGGCGTACCACCGCAGGGGCCGGTCACCGCGCGACCGCGGCGGTCGCGCGGGGACCGGCCGACGCGTCAGCCCGCCAGGCCGCCGGGCTGGTCGCCCTTGACGACGGGAGCCCTGACCAGGTTGCCCCACTCGGTCCACGAGCCGTCGTAGTTGCGCACCTGCGGGTAGCCGAGCAGGTGCCGCAGCACGAACCAGGTGTGGCTCGACCGCTCGCCGATGCGGCAGTAGGCCACGATGTCGTCGTCCGGGCTGAGCCCGAGCTGGTCGGCGTAGATCGCGCGCAGTTCGTCGGCCGGCTTGAAGGTGCCGTCGTCGTTGGCGGCGGACTTCCACGGCTTGCTGACCGCCCCCGGGATGTGCCCGCCGCGCAGCGCGCCCTCCTGCGGGTAGTCCGGCATGTGCAGCATCTCGCCGGTGTACTCGCCCGGCGACCGGACGTCGACCAGCGGGCGGCCCGCCGCCACGTGCGCCATGACCTGCTCCCGGTACGCCCGGACCGGCGCGTCGTTGCGCTGCGGCACCGGGTAGTCGGCCTGCGGCCGGGCCGGCTTGTCGCGGGTCAGCTCGCGCCCCTCGGCGATCCACTTCTGCCGACCGCCGTCCAGCAGCCGCACGTCCGGGTGGCCGAAGAGGCTGAACACCCACAGGGCGTACGCGGCCCACCAGTTGAAGTTGTCGCCGTAGAAGACGACGGTGTCGCCCCGGCCGATGCCCTTCGCGGCGCACAGCTCGGCGAAGCGCTTGGCATCGAGGTAGTCGCGGGTCACCTGGTCGTTGAGTTCGGTGTGCCAGTCCACCTTGACGGCGCCCGGGATGTGGCCGGTGTCGTAGAGCAGCACGTCCTCGTCGCACTCGACCACGACGAGGCCCTCGTCGCCCAGGTGCTCGGCCAACCATCCGGTGGTGACCAACCGCTGCGGGTCCGCGTACGACTGGAGTCGGGGATCGGGATCGCTCGGCACAGACATGGTCCCCAAGGTACGCCGCATCCCCGGCTCACGGTCGGTGATCGGCAAGCGGCGTCGCCCGACGGTCAGGCGCGGCGGTGGGCGATCCGGCCGGCCACCACGGTCACCAGGCAGGCCCCGTCGGCGTCGAGGACGGCCAGATCGGCGCGACCGCCGGGAGCCAGCGTCGGCGGTGCGGCGGCGGGCAGCACCAGCAGGTCGCTGCGCTCCACGGCGCCTCGCAGCGCCGGATCGGTCAGGTGGCCGGCGAGCACGGCGGTCACCCCGAGGCGCAGCAGCGCGTGCACCCGCTCGCGGGGAGTGTCGGCGACCGGCAGCGGACCGTCGTGCAGCAGCCCCGGCCCGAGCGTGCCCGGCCAGCGGCGGACCCGGGCTTCGGCGTACGCCTCGGTCAGCTCGGCCAGCGGTCCGACCGCGACGATCCGGTCGGCCCGGACCGCGACGGCGGCCCCGGCGACGGGTGCGGCGTCGGGTGCGGTCCGCAGCAGCGGCGCGGCGTGCAGGGTGAGCACGACTCAGTCGGCGATCGGGTCGAGCGACGGGCGCTTGGCGGTGACCGTGTCGCCGGAGGAGCGGCCGGTGAGGCGGCGCTTGATCCACGGCGCCAGGTGCCGCCCCGCCCAGCGCAGGTCGGCGGCGCGGGCGGCCAGCCAGGGCGTCGGCGCCGGGTGCGGCGGCACCATCAGCCACTCCTCGTCGCAGCCGACGCCGAGCGCGTTGAGCACCTGCGCGGCGACCCGCCGGTGCCCGGCCTCCGACAGGTGCAGCCGGTCGGTGCTCCAGAGCATCGGGTTCAGGTACGCGTCGTCGGCGTACAGGTCGACCAGGATCGCGCCGTGCCGCTCCGCGGTCTCGCCGACGGCCCGGTTGAGCAGTTGCACCCGGGGCGCGACGAGCCGTTGACCGGGCAGCCGGGCCATCACGTCGGCGAACCGGAAGAGAACCACGTCGGCGCCGCCGGAGCGCAGCCGCCGCACGACGTCGTCGAAGCGGGTGACCAGGGCCTCCGGGTCGAAGGCGCGACGGAGCACGTCGTTGCCGCCGGCGGCGAAGCTGATCAGGTCGGGCCTCATGGCGAGCGCGGCGGGCACCTGCTCGGCCACCACGCCGGGGAAGAGCCGGCCCCGGATGGCCAGGTTCGCGTAGCGGAAGTCGGGGCCGGTCTCGGCGGCCAGCCGGGTCGCCACCAGGTCGGCCCAGCCCCGGTAGCTGCCGTCCGGGTACGCGTCGTCCATGCCCTCGGTGAAGCTGTCCCCGACCGCCACGTAACTGCGCCAGCGCACCTGTTCATCCCTCCGACGTGCGGCAGGGAGGGACGCCTCGTCGTCGTTGGCCGTGGAGAGTGTCCCTTCCCGACGCGGGACAGTCTCCACCAGCAGGGCCGGCGACGGGGTGGTCGTCGGGCAAACGTGGCGGAGGTCATCGTGGACAGCGGCGCGGCGGGACGCCTGGTCCCCGCCCGCCTCGGGCCGAGTGAGCTCGATGGCTGCTTTCGGCCATCCGTCGGAGCGTTCCATTTACGGGACTGCCGGCCGGCCGGCACGGTCCGGTCAGGTGGATGGCGACGCCAGCAGGTGCGCCGCGGCCTGCGGTGTGCGAGCCTCGTCCAAGCCCTTTTACAAGGTCACACCGCTTGTAACCGCCGGATCACCCGCTGCACCGCAGACGGCGACGCCGCCCGTAAGTTCTGGGAGAAACACCGTGCCGAACCTCGACCTGGCACTGAAGAGCGCGATGAGCATCGACGGCGCGATCGGCGCCGCACTCGTCGACTACAACAGCGGGATGACGCTGGGCGTGGCCGGCGGAACCGGGGAGATCGACCTGACGGTCGCCGCCGCCGGCAACACCGATGTCGTCCGCGCCAAGCTGCGCACCATCGAGATGCTCAACCTGAACGACGAGATCGAGGACATCCTCATCACGCTCGGCACCCAGTACCACCTGATCCGCCCCGTGACCAGCCGCACCGGCAAGGGGCTCTTCCTCTATCTGATGGTGAGCAAGAGCCGTGCCAACCTGGCGATGGCACGCCACCAGCTGCGCAGCATCGAGGAGAGCCTGGAGCTGTGAGCGGGATCGACGACACCGAGACTCCCCTTCCCCGCCGCACCGCACGCACGGGCACCCTGCCGCCGCCCCGGCCGTTGCCCCCGTCGCTGGCCGGGAACACCTCGCTGCCGTACCCGGCGATCGGGCAGGAACTGTCGGAGCTGCGCCTACAGATCCCCGGGGTGCACGGCTGCGTCCTCGGCGGCGTGGACGGCCTGCTCATCACGCACAACCTGCAGACCGACGTCGACCCGAACGACCTGGCAGCACTCGCCGCCACCACGTTCGGGCTGGGCCGGCAGGTCGGGCTCCGGCTCGGGCAGGGCGACTTCCAGCAGTCCACCGTCCGCAACGCCGGCGGCTACCTGAGCGTCTACGCGGTCAGCTCGCAGGCGCTGCTCGCGGTGGTCGGCGAGGACAGCATCAACGTGGCCCGGCTGCACCTGCACGCTCCGGCGGTGGCGGGGCGGCTCGCCGGACTGCTGAATCAGGTCACGCCCGCCGGCCACGGGTCCTGAGGACGGGCCCTGCCCCGGCAGTGGGCAGGGTCCGCCACCGCGGGAGGATGACCGCGGACGGCGAGTAGTTCCACACGCCGGAACAAATCGGATCGCCGGCCGCCGGTGCCCGCCGTACGCTGCGCCAATGCTGCTGCGCATGTCGACCCTGCTGCTCCGGACCCTGCGCGAGGACCCGGCGGACGCGGAGGTGCCGAGCCACCGGCTACTGCTGCGCGCCGGCTACATCCGTCGCGCCGCACCGGGCGGCTACACCTGGCTGCCGCTGGGCAAGCTGGTGCTGGACCGGGTCACCGACGTGGTCCGGCAGGAGATGGCGGCGATCGGCGACCAGGAGGTGCACTTCCCCGCGCTGCTGCCCGCCGAGCCCTACCGGGCCAGCGGCCGGTGGGCGGAGTACGGCGACGACATCTTCACCCTCGCCGACCGGCGCGGCGCGGAGCACCTGCTCGCACCCACCCACGAGGAACTGGCCGCGCTGCTGGTCAAGGATCTGTTCACCTCGTACCGGGACTTCCCGGTGACGCTCTTCCAGGTGCAGACGAAGTTCCGCGACGAGGCGCGGCCCCGCGCCGGCCTGCTGCGCGGGCGCGAGTTCCTGATGAAGGACGCCTACTCGTTCGACCTCGACGAGGCGGGCCTGCAGGCCGCGTACGAGCGGCACCGGGGCGCGTACCGGCGGATCTTCGACCGGCTCGGGCTGGAGCACACGATCGTGCACGCGACGTCAGGGGCGATGGGCGGTTCGGCGTCGGAGGAGTTCCTGGCGGCGACGCCCGTCGGCGAGGACACCTTCGTCGGCTGCACCGCCTGCGACCACGCGGCCAACACCGAGGCGGTGACCACGCCCGCCCCGCCGGCCGGCGACCCGGACGCCCAGCCGGCGACGCAGGTGCACGACACCCCCGATACTCCGACCATCGCCAGCCTGGTCGCGCTGGCCAATGCCCGGCGCCTGGGCGGGCGGGACGACTGGACCGCCGCCGACACCCTGAAGAACGTGGTGCTCGCCCTGCGCCGCCCCGGCGCGGAGGAGGCCGAACTGCTGGTGGTGGGGCTGCCCGGCGACCGGGAGGTCGACCTGAAGCGGCTCGGCGCGGCGGTCGCTCCGGCCACCGTGGACGTCTTCGACGGCTGGGACGCCCACCCCGGGCTGATCCGCGGCTACATCGGCCCGCAGGTCATGGCGAAGCTCGGCATCCGCTACCTGGTCGACCCGCGGGTGGTGCCGGGCAGCGCGTGGCTGACCGGCGCGAACGAGCCGGGCCGGCACGCGACGGGGGTGGTCTGCGGCCGGGACTTCGTCCCGGACGGCACGATCGAGGCTGCCCAGGTGCGCCCCGGTGATCCGTGCCCGGCGTGCGGCACCGGCGAGCTGACCATGCGGCGGGGCATCGAGATCGGGCACATCTTCCAGCTCGGTCGTCGCTACACCGACGCCTTCGCCGTCGACGTGCTCGGCCCCGCCGGCAAGCCCGTCCGGCCCACCATGGGCTGCTACGGGATCGGGGTGTCCCGCGCGGTCGCCGCGATCGCCGAACAGCACCACGACGAGCGGGGGCTCATCTGGCCGGAGGCGGTCGCGCCCTGCGACGTACACCTGGTGGCCGCCGGGAAGGGCCCGCAGCTCGACGCGGCGTTGGAGCTCGGCGGGCGCCTCGCCGCCGCCGGCCTACGGGTGCTCGTGGACGACCGGACGCACGTCTCGGCCGGGGTGAAGTTCACCGACGCCGAGCTGATCGGCGTCCCGCGCGCCGTCGTGGTCGGCCGGCGTCTCGCCGAGGGGTACGTGGAACTGCGCGACCGGGCGTCGGGCGAGCGCGTCGAACTGACGGTCGACGGGGTGGCTGACCGACTCGTCGAACGGGTACACCGGGAGCGCGGGGTCGTGGTGTAGCGAATGTGTCACGGGGTACCGCAGTCCGATCGACCGAAGGCGTTCTGGAGGCTCTCATGACCGGTTACCGGGTCAGCGACGTGATGACGAAGCAGGTCATCTACCTGCCCGACGAGACCACCCTGGACGAGGCGGCCAGGGTGATGAAGGAGGCGGACATCGGCGACGTGGTGGTGACCGACGGCGCCACCCTCGCCGGCATGCTCACCGACCGGGACATCGTCGTCCGGGCGGTGGCCGAACGCAGCGACCCGGCCACCACCACGATCGGCTCGATCGTCACGCGCGAGGTGGTGATGATCGAGCAGCACTCGACCGCGGCCGAGGCCGCCGCCCTCATGCGGGAGCGGGGCATCCGGCGCGTGCTGGTCTGCGACAGCGAGCGCAAGCTGGTCGGCATCGTCTCCCTCGGCGACCTCGCGATGCAGCTCGATCCCCACTCGGCGCTGAGCGACATCAGCGAGCAGGCACCGACCGTCTGAGGTGTAAGGAAGGGCCCCTTCCTAACGCCTGCGGTATAGGAAGGGTCCCTTCCTTACGGCGGTAGCCTCGGGGCATGTCATCCATGCCGGCCAGACTTTCCGAGATCGTCGACGAGTTCGCCGCCGCGCCCCGCGACGTGGTGCTGGAGATGCTGCTGGAGTACGCCGACGTCATCCCGCCGCTGCCCGCCGGCTCCGCCGACCGGGAGGGCATGGAGCAGGTGCCGGAGTGTCAGACGGCGTTCTTCCTGCGCGCCCGGGTGACTCCGCAGAAGACGGTGGAGACCCTCTTCGACTGCCCGCCGGAGGCGCCGACCACGCGCGCGTTCGCCGGTATCCTCGCCGAGGGGCTGGCCGGGGCGAGCGCGGACGAGGTGCTCGCCGTGCCCGACGACCTCTACCAGCGGATGGGGCTGGCCCAGGCGATCAGCCCGCTGCGGGTGCGCGGCGGCACGGCCATCCTGGCCCGGCTCAAGCGGCAGGTCCGGGAACAGACGCACTAGACGGAGGGTTGTCACCCGACATGGAGATCGAGATCTACGCCGACGTCGTGTGCCCCTGGTGCTACATCGGCAAGCGTCGGCTGGAGCAGGCCCTGGAGTCGTACGACGGCGAGGTGACCGTCCGCTACCGGCCGTTCCAGCTCGATCCGTCGCCGGTGGCGGAGCCCCGTCCGCTGGTCGAGGCGATGGCCGCGAAGTTCGGCGGGCCGGACCGGGTCCGGCAGATGTTCGGTCAGGTGACGGAGGTGGCGACCCAGGTCGGCCTGAAGCTCGACTTCGACCGCGCCGTCGCGGCGAACACCTTCGACGCGCACCGCCTGGTCGACTGGGCCACCGAGCGGGGACGCGCCGCCGAGATGGTCGACGCGCTCTACCGCGCCCACTTCACCGACGGTGTCGACGTGGGCTCCCGCGACGCGCTCGCCGGGCTCGCCGCCGAGGTGGGCCTGGACGCGGCCGAGGCCCGCCGCTTCCTCGACTCGGGCGAGCGGACGGCGGAACTCTCCGACGAGCTGGCCACCGCCCGGCAGATCGGGGTGACCAGCGTGCCCACCTTCGTGCTGGCCGGCAGGTACGCGGTCACCGGCGCCCAGGAGCCCGATACGCTGCTCGCCGCCATGGCCGAGGTGGAGCGTCGCGAGGCAGCGGCCGACTGAAACCCGCCCTGCCCCAGCCATAGCGTCGCAAGTCGCCCTGCCCCAGCCAAGGCGCCGCAAGCCGCCCTGCCTGAGCCAAAGCGTCGCAAGGCCGAAGCCGACTGAGCCACCCTGCGGATCGGCGCGACCGGCCGCCGACCCGGGACATCGACGTGCGCGATGTTTCACGTGCAACGATATCGACGTCTGTGACTACTTAGGCCGATCTGGCCAGCCCTTCCACGACACGCACGCCGGGCAGGGCGCCGAGCGCCGGCCCGGGCAGCGCAATCTTGCTGTGCCGTACGCCCGACCCGATGATCACGTGCGGGGCGGCGATCACCCGCGCGTCGACGAGGATCGGCCACTGCTCCGGCAGCCCGATCGGAGTGATGCCGCCGTACTCCATGCCGGTCAACTCCACCGCCTCGGCCATCGGCGCGAAGCTCGCCTTCCGCACGTCGAGCACGCGCCGGGCCACCCCGTTGACGTCGACGCGGGTGGTGGCGAGCACGACACAGGCGGCGTAGCGCACCGCCCCCTCACGCTTGCCGGCCACCACGACGCAGTTGGCCGACTCGTCCAGCCCCACCTCGTACGCGGCGCAGAAGGCGGCGGTGTCGGCGAGTTCCGCGTCGATCGGCGCCACCAGCACGTCGTCCACGTCCACCGGCGCCTCGGCGGGCCACTGCCCGACGGCGGCGGCGACCGGCGGCGCCAGCAGGTCGAGCCGGCTGCGGGCAGGTTCGGTCTTCAGCGTCCCCATCACGCCTGCGATCCTCGCACCCGGCCACGCCCAGGGTTCCACCACACCGCCGACGGCCGGAAACGTCGCCGGCAGGGGGTCACCCCTATCGATCCCGAGACGCGGCTCGGCGGGGTGTGAGAGCCGGGGCTGCCGGGTACCGCCGCCGACATGAGTGATCTTCCGCTGGACATCCTGACCGACGCCGGCTTCACCACCGAAGAGGCGAACTCCATCGTCGACCATCTCCTCAAGGGTGTCGACACCCACGACGGGAGGGCCGAGACCGACCGGATCGACGTCGAGGCGCTCCCGCCGGAGAAGAAGGCCGCCATCGACAAGTTCAACCTGGCCGTGGCCGCCGACTTCTAGCCACCAGGAACACCGGCCCCCGTCCCGGACCACCCGGGACGGGCCGGCCGGGGACGGACCGGCCGGAGACGGACCGGCCGGGGACGGACCGGCCGGAGACGGACCGGCCGGAGACGGACCGGCCGGAGACGGACCGGCCGGAGACGGACCAGCCGGAGACGGACCAGCCGGAGACGGACCAGCCGGAGACGGACCCGCCGGAGACGGACCCGCCGGGCACCGACAGGAAGAGCACCGCCGGGGGGAGGCAGCCAGGGCCGGGCCGGGGTGGCGTCGGGTCAGTTGCCCGTGAGGAAGCCCTTCTCGCGCAACAGGGCGCGATCCCGTACGGCGGCCAGTTCCTCCGCCCGCTCGGCCTTGACCCGACGCACCTCCATCTCCTCCAGGGCGTGACGGACGGCGAGCCGGATCACGCCGTAGAGGAAGACGAATCCGGCGACGTACAGGACGACGGTGGTGACCATGGCGAACATGGCGTCACGGTAGGTCGGACGTGAACGCGGGAGCCGTTCATCTTGCGCCGGTTCCCCCGTACGTGTCGGCGAGATGGTCGGCCCAGGTCCGGGTGCCCGTCGGGGCCGCCCCGGTGACCAGGCCACCCGAGCGCAGGGCACGGCCGAGCCGGCCGGGTATCCGCACCGGCAGCAGCGGACGGCGGGAGCGCCGGGCGGCCGTCCACGCGCGGGCCGCCTCGTCGAAGCGGAGCACCTCCGGGCCGCCGTACTCCTCGACGCCTCGCAGCGGGCCGGCGGTGAGCCGTCGGACCAGGCGGTCCGCGACCTCGCCGGGATCGACCGGCTGGGCGAGCACCGCCGGGTCGCCGAGCACCGGACCGAGCCGACTCGCTCCGCGCAGCATCCCGTCGAGGAACTCCGGGAACTGGGTCGCCCGCAGCACGGTCCACGGCACCGTCCCGGCCGCCACGACCTGCTCCGCGGCGAGCTTGTGCCGGTAGTAGGGGATCGGCACCCGGTCCACCCCCACGATCGAGACGTGGACCAGGTGCCGTACGCCCGCCTGGCCGGCGGCCACGACCAGCCGGCGCGTGCCGAGCACGTCGACCCGGTGGGTCTGCCGCCCCCGGTTGGGCGACGAGGCCAGGTGCAGGACGGCGTCCACACCGGACACCGCCTCGACCACCCCCTCCCCGGTGGCCAGGTCGACCACCGCCCACCGCACCGACGGATCGGTACGCGCCCGCCGGCTCGTCGCCCGGACCTCCCAGCCCTCGGCGCGCAACCGGGGCAGCACCACCCGTCCGAGCCGACCGCCCGCCCCGGTGACCAGCACCCGCATGGTCCACCTCCCTCGCTCCTGCCGTCGCGCCCGACACGCGACAGTGGTGCAGACGGCACCCGGCCCGCGCGTGTGACCGACTGTGCGGCGGCTCACCGGGGCAGGTCGGCCCGGGTGACCAGCAAGCCCGCCGTGACCCCGCCCGCCACCACCGGGGCCCGCATCGGCCCATCGCCGCCAGCCGTCCCAACGACCGGAGCGGTCAGCCGACGCGGACCCCGGGCGGGCCGGGCACCACCCGACCGGCGAGCACGACACCCAGCAGGGCCAGCCCGGAGGCCACCGCGAGCGTGCCGGCGTAGCTGGCCGGACCCGGGGCCTCCCCGGCGGCGAGCACGGCGCCGGTGAGCGCCAGCACGGTCGCCGCGAAGAGCGAGTCGCCCAGTTGCAGCGAGGAGCTGTTACGGCCCTGCTCGCCGGGGGCGGACAGCTCCAGCGTGAGCACCGACAGCGAGGGGTAGAGCAGCCCCATGCCGAGGCCCGCGCCGGCCCAGCCGAGCACGCCGACCCAGACCGGCACCGCCGGCGCGACGGCGAGCGTGACCACGGCCGTACCGGCCGCGATGCACGTCAGACCCGCCCTGGGCAGGGTGGCCCGGGAGCGCGGGGCGGGCATCCGCCCCTGCAACCAGGAACCCGCCGACCAGGCGAGCGCGCCGGTGGTCAGGACCAGGCCGGCGGCGGTCGGCGACAGCCCGCGCTCCCGGGAGAGCATCAGCGGGATGACCACCTCCGCGCCGACGAACGCCGCCGAGGCGAGACCGCGCAGCCCGATCACCGTGGGCAGGCCCCGGCCGGCGCGCAGGAACCCGGCCGGCAGCAGCCGGGGCGCGCAGACCAGCAGCCCGACCAGCGCCAGGGCCGCCAACCCGACGGCGGCGGCGCCGCGCTGCTGCCCCCCGATGTGCAACAGTGCGGCGCTCACCCCCGCCCCGCAGGCCCAGCCGATCCGGGCCAGTGCGCCGGACGGCAGCCCGGTCACCGTGGTCGCGCCGATCGACCGCAGGCCGGGGTGGATCAGCAGCACCGCCGGCACCGCCACCACCGGCACCGCCAGGAAGACCCAGCGCCAACCGAGGTGTTCCACGATCAGGCCGGCCAGCGCCGGCCCGACCAGCGACGGTACGACCCACGCGGCGGCGAACGCCGCGAAGATCCGCCGGTGCGACGCCTCCGGGTACGCCTGCCCGACGATCACGTACAGCGCCACCGAGAGCAGACCGGAGCCGAAGCCCTGCACGATCCGGCCGGCCACCAGGACGCCCATGCTGGTGGCGCCGCCGGCGAGCAGCAGCCCCAGCACGAACCAGACGAGCCCGTGCCACATCGGCGCCCGGGGCCCCCGGGAGTCGCACCAGATGCCGGAGGCCACCATGGCGAGCACGCCGGCGGCGAACGGCCCCCCGAAGGCGATCCCGTAGAGGGCCAGCCCGTCGAGGCTGCGGGCGACGGTCGGCATGGCGGTGCCCACCGCCAGCGCCTCGAAGGCGAGCAGCGAGATCAGCGCGACGCTGCCCACCGTCATCGCCCGCAGCCGGGGTGCGAAGAGCCCGGCCTCACCGGCGGCCGGGGCCGCGGGCGCCGCAGTGTCGGTCACCTCCGGCCCGCCGGGTGCGGCAGCCGCGGCGGTCGGTGGCCGAGGCTGGGCCGCGGGTCCGGCGTACCCGCCTCGCAGCGGAGCAGTTCGATCAGCACGTGATCAGCCTCTGACCTCAACCCGGATTGAGGTCAAGGGTGATCCGGCTCTCTCTCCGGCCCCCGAGACCGGCGGAAGCTCGATGCGCGCACGGCCGCCGGGCCCCGCCCGCCGTGCGGAAGGAACTTCCGCTGCTCCGAGGGCATAACGCACGACCCGCCGGGAAGCCAGGCCGCCGGAGCGCAGGCGTGGGAGGCGAGATGGCGTACGGCGGGAGCAGCGGTCGCGAGGTGCCTGACCGGCGCCTGTCCGGTCGTACGCCTCGATGATCTCCCTGGGCCGCGCCGCCGGCCGGCTCCTTCCGCCGGTCCCGGTGCCGTCGATCGTCGGCGAGGCGTCCCGGAACGTCGGTGCCCTGGCGGCCCGCCTGGTGCGGGTGGCCGGGCTGGGCCGACGCCGGGTCTGGTCCCGCCCCGGCCGGCACCACATCGAGGTGCTCGGGGTCTGCCAGGACGGCGGCGACGTCCTCGCGCGTCAGGTCGAGGCAGCGTTGGAGCGGATGCCCGGCGTACGGTGGGCCCGGGTCAACGCCCCGTCCGGCCGGGTGGTCGTCGCCGTCGGTACGCCGGAGCCGGCCCTGCGGGACCTCATCGCGACCGTCGCCCGCACCGAACGCGCCTGCCCACACGAGCCGGACCCGGAGATCCCACCGCCGCACCCGCCCGAGGAGGGACCGCGCACGCCGCGCACCCTCGGCGCGTTGGCCTCCGACGCCCTGGGCCTGAGCCTCTCCGCCGCCACCCGGATCCTGCCGTTCACACCGGTGCCCGGGGAGGTCGCCGGGCTGCTCGGCGCGGTCGACCTGCACCCGAGGCTGCACGCGCTGGCGAACCGGGGGCTGCGCGCCGACCCCCGGGCCGAACTGCTCTTCCCGCTCGCCGAAGCGGTGGTGCAGGGCCTGACGGGCGGCTGGACCGGGCTCGTGCTCGACGGCGCGCAGCGGGTGGTCCAGTGGGGCGAGGCGCGGGCCCAGCTCCGCGCGTGGACGCAGGCCGAACCCCGACTGACCGGCGACCCGGAACGGGCCGTGGCCCGGGCGCCGAAGGTGGAGCGCCCCCGGCCGAAGCCGGACGGCCCCGTCGAGAAGTACGTGTCCCGCAGCCTCGCCGCGGGCGCCGCCGCCGCAGCCGCCGCGACGCCCGTCGTGGGCCCGAAGCGGGCCGCCGCGCTGGGCCTCTCCACGCTGCCCAAGGCTCCTGGCAGCGGACGCGAGGGGTACGCCGCGCAGCTCGGCCGGATCCTCGCCCGGCGCGGGGTCATCGCGATGGACCGCAGCGTGCTGCGCGAACTGGACCGCATCGACACCCTGGTACTGGACGCCGCCGTGCTCGGCTCCGACCGGGGCGTGCTGGCGGACCTGGCGCCGCTGGGCGGGGCGGACACCGGGCAGGTTGCGGGGCGCGCGTTCGCCCTCTTCGACCCCGCCGCCCCCCGGCAGCCGCGGCACGCCGACGGCTGGCGGCTCGGGCCGTTGGACACGCTGGACGTCGAGAACCCGGGCGACACCGCCGACAGCCGGCGGCTGCGCGACGCGGGCGGCACCCTGCTCGGCCTGGCCGACGGCGACACCCTCGCCGCCGTGCTGCGGGTCGAGCCGGAGCCGGCGCCGGGCGTCGACGCCCTGCCGGCCGCCGCCCGCCAGGCCGGCCTGCGGCTGGTCGTGGCCGGCGACGACGAGCAGCGGTACGGCTTCGCCGACGCCCACCTGCCGGGCCGCGACCGGCTGGTCGAGTCGGTGCGGGCGCTGCAACGCGACGGCGCCGTGGTGATGGTGGTCTCCGGCGACCGCGCCGCGCTCGGCGTCGCCGACTGCGGCCTGGGGCTCTCCGGCCCCGAGGAGCCGCCGCCCTGGGGCGCGCACCTGCTGGCCGGCGCCGACCTGCGGGTGGCGGCGCTGCTGATCGAGGCGACCGGGGTGGCCCACCGGATGACCCGGCAGAACATCGGCCTGGCCGTGGCCGGCACCGGCCTCGGTGCACTGGGGGCGTTCACCGCCGCGCCCGCGCGGCTGCCCAACCGTGCCCTCGCCGCCGTGAACGGCGCGGCGGCGCTGGCCTTCGCGCACGGCGTCCTGCGGGCGCACCGGCTGCCCGACCGACCGGACGGCCCGGCACCGGCCGTCAAAGCCTGGCACCTGATGCCGTCCTCGACCGTGCTCGACCAGCTCGACACCGACCCCGACGGGCTCACCACCGCAGAGGCCGAACGCCGCCGGGGCGACCGGACCGTGCGGGCCTCCGGGCCGACGGGGCTGCTCCGCGCCTTCGTCGACGAGCTGACCAACCCGCTCACCCCGGTGCTGGCCGCCGGGGCGGTGCTCTCGGCCACCTTCGGCTCACCCGTCGACGCCGCCCTGGTCGGCGGCGTGGTCGGCGGGTCGGCCCTGCTCGGGGCGGTGCACCAGCACAACACCGAGCGTTCGCTGGCCGAGCTGCTGTCCCGCTCGGCGGTGACCGCCCGGGTACGCCGCGACGGCGCGGAGCGGACGCTGCCGGCCGAGGAGCTGGTGCCCGGCGACGTCGTCCTCCTCGAATCGGGGGACGCCGTCCCGGCCGACTGCCGGGTGCTGGGGTCGGCCGGGCTGGAGATGGACGAGTCCTCGCTCACCGGCGAGTCGCTGCCGGTCGGCAAGACCGAACAGCCGGTGGTCGCCGCCGCCGTCGCCGACCGGCGGTCGATGCTCTACGAGGGCACCAGCGTCGCGGCCGGCCACGGGACGGCGGTGGTGGTCGCGACCGGCGCGGACACCGAGGCGGGACGGAGCCTGGCGATGGCGCGGCAGGCCCCGCCGTCGAGCGGCGTGGAGGCGCGGCTGGGCCGGCTGACCCGGGCGGCGATCCCGCTGGCAGCCGGCTCGGCGGTGGCGGTCGCCGGCGCGGGGCTGCTGCGGGGCGTACCCCTGGCCCAGACCGCCGCTACCGCCGCGAACCTGGCCGTCGCATCCGTGCCGGAAGGGCTGCCCTTCCTGGTCAGCGCCGCGCAGTTGGCCGCCGCGCGACGGCTGGCGGAGCACGGCGCGCTGGTCCGCAACCCGCGCACCATCGAGGCGCTCGGGCGGGTGGACGTGCTCTGCTTCGACAAGACCGGCACCCTCACCGAGGGGCAGCTGATGCTCGCCGGGGTCGGCGACGACGGCCGGTACGCACCGGTCGACCGGCTCGACGACGCCCTGCGGCTCACCCTCGCGACCGCGCTGCGCGCCACCCCGGGCGCCGACGAACCCCACGACCTGGCCCAGCAGACCGACCGCGCGGTCCGCGCCGGCGCCCAAACCGCCGGGGTGACCGAGCAGACCGGCGCCCAGGGCTGGGAGCCGGTCGACGGGCTGCCGTTCGAGCCGTCCCGCGGCTACCACGCCACCGTCGGCCGGGCCGGGGACCGGCTGCTGCTCAGCGTGAAGGGGGCCCCGGAGTCGGTGCTGCCCCGGTGCTCGGCCCGGCGTACGCCGGAAGGAGGCGACGAGCCGCTCGACGACGAGGGGCGCGACGGCCTGCACGCCATGCTCGCCGACCGGGCGGCGGCGGGGCACCGGATCCTCGCCGTGGCCGAGTGCCGGGTCTCCTCGCCCGGCGTCACGGACGGGCAGGTGCACGACCTGACCTTCGTCGGCCTACTGGCCCTCGCCGACGGGGTACGCGAGAGCGCCGCCCCCGCCGTGCGCCGCATCCGCCAGGCCGGCGTGCACACCATCATGATCACCGGCGACCATCCGGCGACCGCCGCGGCGATCGCGGCGACCATCAGCGCCCACGAGGAGCAGCGGGTCGTCACCGCGACGGAACTCGACCAGCTCGACGACGAGGCCCTCGCCGCGCGACTCGCCGCCACGGACGTGGTCGCCCGGTGCACCCCGGCGCACAAGGTACGGATCATCCAGGCTTTGCAGACGTGCGGGCGTACGGTGGCGATGACCGGCGACGGCGCCAACGACGCCGCGGCGATCCGACTGGCCGACGTGGGCATCGCGCTCGGTCAGCGGGGCACCCCGGCCGCCCGGGCGGCGGCCGACCTGGTGGTCACCGACGACCGGCTGGAGACCATCATCGCCACCCTCGTCGAGGGCCGGGCGATGTGGTCCTCGGTACGCCACGCGCTCAGCATCCTCGTCGGCGGGAACCTCGGCGAGATCGCGTTCAGTGTGCTGACCGCCGCCGCGACCGGCCACTCGGCCCTCACCGGCCGGCAACTGCTCCTGGTGAACCTGCTCACCGACCTGGCACCGGCGTTGGCGATCGCGGTACGCCCACCCGCGGCGGACCACGCCGACGGCCTGCTCCGGGAGGGCCCCGACACCTCGCTGGGCGAGACGATGACCCGGGAGATCGGGCTGCGCGCCGCCGCCACGACGCTGGGCGCCACCGCCGGCTGGACGTTGGCCCGCTACACGGGGCGACGTCGGCGGGCGGGCACCGTCGCGCTGGTCTCGCTGGTCGGCACGCAGCTCGGACAGACGGTGCTCGCCGGCGGCACCAGTCCGGCCGTACTGGCCTCCACCGCCGCGTCGCTCGGGGTGCTGGTGGTGGTGGTCCAGACACCGGGGGTCAGCCACTTCTTCGGCTGCACGCCGCTCGGTCCGGTCGGCTGGAGCATCGCGACGGGCTCCGCACTCGGCGCCACCCTCGCGAACGGCGCACTCACCCGCCTGGTGGAGCGCCTGCCCCGGCCCGAGTCCGGGCCGGCGGACCCGTCCGACTCCCCCGGGCGGTCGCCGGCCGACGGGCCGGCGTGACCGTGGCCCTCGCGGACCGGCATGGCCGCGCCGATCACGGGTAGAGCCACCGGTGGAGGTGCGCATGTCCACGACGCAGGCGGAGGTCACGTTCGTCGGCACCGCCACCACGGTGCTACGGATCGGCGGGTTCACCCTGCTCACCGACCCGAACTTCCTGCACCGGGGCCAGCGCGCGTACCTGGGCAAGGGGCTCTGGTCCCGCCGGCGCACCGACCCGGCGTTGCGGATCGCCCAACTGCCCTCGCTGGATGCGGTCGTCCTCTCCCACCTGCACGGCGACCACTTCGACCGCGTGGCCCGCCGCGAACTCGACCGCGAACTGCCGGTCGTCACCACCCCCGCTGCCGAGCGGAAGCTGCGCCGCTGGGGTTTCCAGGCCGCCGAAGGGCTGCCCACCTGGACCTCCCGGGAGCTGCGCCGGGACGGCGAGACGCTGCGGCTGACCTCGATGCCGGGCAGGCACGGGCCGGGCGCGCTGGACCTGCTGCTGCCCGACGTGATGGGCACGATGATCGACCTGGAACGCGACGGTAGCCGCCGGTTCCGGCTCTACGTCACCGGCGACACGCTGAACCGGCCGATGCTGGCCGCCATCCCCGAGCGGTACCCGGGCATCGACGCGATGCTGATCCACCTCGGCGGCACCCGGATCGCCGGCCTCCTGCTGACCATGGACGCGCGGCAGGGCACCGACCTCGTCGAGCTGGTCCGGCCGAAGCTCACCGTGCCGATCCACTACGACGACTATCCGGTGTTCCGCTCACCGCTGGGCCACTTCGTGGCGGAGGTCCGGCGGCGGGGCCTCGCCGGAAGCGTCCGCACCATCGCCCGCGGCGAGACCGTCCCACTGACCCCACCGGGCTGAGCCGCCGGCCCGCCCCGTCCGCCGCAGGCGGGCGGACCCACGTACGCCGATCGCCGCCTCCCGGCCGGGGCCGGAGGGCGACGATCGGTCGCGATCCTCGGTCAGGCGCGCTCGGAGATGGCCTCGATGAGGTCGCCCACCGGGCGCTCCGGCAGGGAACGGGCCACGTCGGCGACCGCCACGATGCCGACGAGGTCGTGCCCGTCGATCACCGGCAGCCGGCGCACCTGGTGCTGGCTCATGGTCCGCAGGACCTCCGCCGCGTCGTCGTCGGCACCGATCGTCACCGCCTCGCCCTGGGCGAGCTCACCGGCGGTGACCCGGCCCGGGTCGCGACCCTCGGCGAGGACCTTCACCACGATGTCGCGGTCGGTCAGCATGCCCTTGAGCCGGTTGTCGTTCCCGCAGATCGGCAGCGAGCCGACGCCCAGCTGGGCCATCTGCTTCGCAGCCGTCCTGAGGTCGTCCTGCTCACGGATGCAGGTCACGTCGTTCGTCATGATCTCACGTGCGGTCGGCATTGGCTGACACCTCACTTCCAGGGGATCGTTGCCGTATCTCCTACCCCCGTCCTCCCGGCCCATGCACCCGGAAGGAACCGCCGGCGCACGGTGGTCGGCAGGAGCGGTGTCCAGCGCCCGCCTCACCCCGCCGGGTGCCAGGTGGCGGCGGCGCGGCGCAACCGGTCGTTGACCGCGCGGCCGACGCCCACCTCCGGAACCGGCTCGACCAGGATCTCACCGACCCCGGTCGCGTCCAGCTCGTGCAGCGCGTCGAACAGCCGCGCGGCGGCCTCGGTCAGGTCACCGGCGGCGGAGAGCACCTCCACCGCCGCCCAGTCGCCCGCCGGCCGGTCCCGGAAGGCCAGGAAGCCGCGCCGGACCCCGTCGGCCGCCGGCGGCTCGCCGCCCGACGCCAGCCGCAGCGGCGTACGCGGGGCGTAGTGCGCCGCCAGCGTGCCGGGCGCCACGGGCTGCCCGGAGCTGCCCGGGCGTACGGTCACCGGGCCGGCGACCTCCTCCAGCGCCTCAACGGGCAGCGCGCCGAGGCGCAGCACCACCGGCCGCCCGCCCCGGGCGTCCACGATGGTCGACTCGATGCCGCACCGCGTCGGCCCGCCGTCGAGCACCACGTCCACGGCGCCACCCAGGCCCCGCACCACGTGCTCGGCCCGCGTCGGGCTGAGCTGGCCGAACCGGTTCGCGCTCGGCGCCGCCACCGGCACCCCGGCCTCGCCGACCAGCGCCAGCGCGTACGCGTTGTCCGGCACCCGCACCGCCATCGTCGCCAGCCCGGACGTGACGATCGGCGGGATCGCCGCCGGCCGGTCGACGATCAACGTGAGCGGGCCGGGCCAGAAGCGCTCAGCCAGCGCCGCCACCGCCGCCGGTACCGCCCCGACCAGCTTCTCCAGCTCGGCGGCGTCGGCGAGGTGCGTGATCAGCGGGTCGAAGCTGGGCCGCGCCTTCGCCTCGAAGATCCGGGCGGCGGCCCGGGCGTCCAGCGCGTTCGCGCCCAGCCCGTAGACGGTCTCGGTGGGAAAGGCCACCAACCCGCCGGTACGCAGGACGGAGGCCGCCTCGGCGATGCCGCTGTCGGCCGGTAGCACGCGTGGGGATCCGGTGGTCACGCACCGACGCTAACGTGCCGGGGGCGGGGCCCTGCCGCCGACCGCCACTGCTCGCCTCCCCATCCGGGCCCCGGTGCGCGAGGATGGCGGCATGCTTCGTACCCCTCGGGCTCTCCTGCTGGACTTCGGCGGCGTCCTGGTCGACGCGCCGCCCCAACCGCCGGCCGCCCCCGGGCTGGTGCGACGACTCGCCGAGCTCGTCGACGGCGCGGTGCCGGACGAGCAGATCGCCCGGGACCTCGGCGAGGGCGCCCGGGCCTACGCCCTGTGGCGCGACGACATCGGCAGGACGGGCGACCCCGTCGAGCTGCCACACGGCCAGGTGTGGGCCGACTTCGTGACCCGGTCCTGGCCGCGGGAGGCCCGCGACGCCGTCGAGCGGGAGGCGACCCCCCTGGCGTACGCCTGGACCTGGCGCCAGGAATGGGCGGTACGTCCCGGCATCCCCGAGGCCCTGCGCCACGCCGCCGACGCCGGCCTGCCGATGGCGGTCGTCAGCAACACGCTCTGCGGCGCCGCCCACCGGGACTTCCTCGCCGCCGCGGAGCTCTCCGGACTGTTCCGGGCCGAGTTCTACAGCGACGAGGCCGGGCCCCGGAAGCCGAACCCGGAACTGGCGCTGCTGGCGGCCCGTGCCGTCGCGGTACCGATCGGCGACTGCTGGTTCGTCGGCGACACCGTGCACCGTGACATCGTGTGCTCCCGTCGTGCCGGCGCGGGCGCCGCGATCCTCATGCGGTCGCCCCGCACTGACCGGGAGCCGGCGCTGGCAGGCGTCGAGCCGGACGCGCGGATCGAGGACGGCCACGGGCTCCTCGCGCTGCTGCGGGAGCACGCCCGCCCGTGACCGTCCGGACCGACTGGCAGGCGTGGCACGAGCCCTACGCCGACGCGAGGTCCCCGCTGTCACGTCGACTGCGGCTGGTGCAGCAGCACATCGCCTCGTGGCTCGACGAGCGCGCCGAGGAACGGCTGACGGTGGTCAGCGCCTGCGCGGGGCAGGGCCACGACCTCATCGGCGTCCTGGCCGCACGGTCCGACGCCCGACGCCTGCGCGTGACCCTGCTCGAGTACGACGCCGGCAACGTGGCCGCCGCGCGGGCCGCCGCCGACCGGTCCGGGCTCTCCCACCTCGTGATCAGGCAGGCGGACGCGGGCCGGTCCTACTCCTATGCCGGTGCGGTTCCGGCGGATCTGGTGCTCATGGTCGGAGTCTTCGGCAACATCTCGGACGCCGACGTGGAGCGAACGGTCGCCGCCCTGCCTCAGTTCTGCGCAGCGGGTGCCACCGTGATCTGGACCCGGGCGCGGCGCACACCGGACCTGACGCCGGCCGTGCGGAGATGGCTTCGCGACGCCGGCTTCGTGGAGGAGGCGTTCCACGCTCCGGACGACGTACGGTTCTCCGTCGGCGTCCACCGGTTCGCAGGCACACCGCGACCCCTGGACGCCAAGGGAACGCTCTTCACGTTCCTGCGCTGACCGGAGACGCTGCTGGCAGCGTCAGGCCACCGAGGGCTGCGACGCCACAACTTCTCCGGCAGGATGCTGGTGTGCCGGACAACTATGGCAGTGAATCGCACGAGGTCAACGCCCCCGTTCACGTTGAGCCCTACGACACGGCATGGCCCGAGCGGTTCGCCACCGAGGCCGCCGTGATCGGTCAGACCATCGGTCCCTGGATCACTGGCGGCATCCACCATGTGGGCAGCACCGCAGTGCCCGGCCTCGCCGCCAAACCAGTCATCGACATCATGGTCGGCGTGGCAGACCTTGAGCTGTCGCGTCCCTGCATCGAGCTGCTGAAGCCTCTGAGCTACTGCTACAGGCCCTACCGCGCCGAGGTCATGCACTGGTTCTGCAAGCCACGCCCCGGCCATCGCACCCACCACGTGCACCTGGTGCCGACCGGCTCACCGCGCTACCTGAACGTCCTGGCGTTCCGGGACTACCTACGAGCCCATCCTGACGCCCGTGCCGACTACGAGGCCCTCAAGCGAGAGTTGGCCAGCCGCTTCCCAGACGACCGTGAGGCGTACACCGAGGGCAAGACGGAGCTCATCGGCAAGCTGACCGAGGCGGCCCGGGTCTGGGCTACAGGCTGGCACGGCGTCCTGTCGAAGCGAGACCGGCCCAGCGGCGTCATTGGCTCGGTCCTGAGCTCAGCAGCGGCACGTGCCGACAAGGCGTCCATCCGGCCGCAAGATCATAACTAGCCTGCGCCCGGCTTGTGCCCGTTGATCTTGCGATGAGGAATCGCCTGGTCAGAGGCGATGTTGGTGGAGCCCAGGGGACTCGAACCCCTAACCCCTGCCTTGCAAAGGCAGTGCTCTGCCAGTTGAGCTAGGGCCCCGGGGCGGACAACGCCGCCGGTGCCGGCTAGTGCCGGCGAGGTCAGCGCAGGTCGGGCGCGGTGGTCGCCTCGTGCCACAGGGCGCGCTCGTCGTTGGAAGCCTTGACCTTCCTGGCCACCACGGCTGCCACACCGACGACACCGGCCAGGATCAGAAGCTTCTTGAACATGATGCCTACCCTCGCGCTCGACTGCCGTCGGACGATGTGCGGTGGGGCTAGCTGGAATCGAACCAGCGACCTCAGAGTTATCAGCTCTGCGCTCTAACCGACTGAGCTATAGCCCCGCGTGGCGACGAGCAAGGTTAACCCATCCGTCCGTCCGGCCCCAAATCGGGGGCCGTCGCGTCGTTCGGGCGTTGCCGTCGCCTCCGAACCTACCGGAGGCCTCCCGCTCGGCCCAGCCGATTACGCCGTCCGTGCCGCTCGATGACGGGCCTCGGAATGCCCGGAAGCCGGGGCTCCGCGCTCGGCGGTGCCCCGGCTTCCAAGGGTGGTTCAGTCGCGCTCGGCGAGGGTCAGCTCGATGCCGCCGACCAGGTCCGCGCAGACGTTGTAGACGAACGCCCCGAGCGTGGCGAGCGCCGTGAACAGCACGACGTTGACCAGGCCGATCAGCGCCGAGCTGAGGATCACGCCCTTGGCGGTGATCTGGAAGCCGCTGGTGCTCTGGCCGCCGCCCGCGCTGACCAGATCGGTCAGGCTGTCGTTGACGCTGGTGAACACGCCCATCGCGTCGAGGGCCAGGTAGAGCACCGAGGTGGCCACCACCACGACGATGAAGAGCACCACCGAAACCGCGAACGCGAACTTCATGACGGACCAGGGGTCGATCCGCTTCAGGTTCAGCCGGGCCCGGCGCGGCCCGCGCGACGCGGCCGAGCTGACCGACGTACGCGCGGCGCGTACCGCGTCACCCACGCGTGCCGCCCCGACGGCTGCGGCGCCGCTGATCCCCGGCGGCAGACCGCCCCCGTTGGCGGGGCGGCCGGCACCGGTCGGGCCGCCGTCCGACTGGGGCTTCGCGGTGCCCGTGACGCGGGGCTGGGTGCCGGTGGCGCCCGTGATCCGCGGCAATGTCCCGGTGCTGCCGCTCGACTGGGCCGCACCGACCTTCAGCGGCTGCGTCGTCGTCGGTGCGGGGGCGGCGGCCGGCTTGGTGGCCGAGGCCGGCTTGTCGACCCCCACCGCTTCCGTCCGGTCCCCGGCGTCGCCGTCCTCCGAGGGCTTGTCCGGAGGCGGTGTCATTCCGGGAGCCCGGGTGAATTTCGGGGCAGGCGCGTCGGCGGGGACGGTCGCCCGACCCACGGCCGCGCGGCCGGTCGCTGGTGTGCCGCTCTTCGCGGCCTCCTCGTCGACCGGGGTGGCCGAGGTCCCCGTGTTCCCCGACTTCGCCTGTGTCTCCGTCATTCAACTAGTCCTGTTCGTCAGGCTCGTCGGCATTGCGAGCAATCGCCACGATAGTCACGCCATCCGGAAGGTCCATCAGCTTGACCCCCATTGTGTTCCGGTCACGCGTACGGCGTACAGGCTTCACCGGAGTCCGGATGACACCACCGTTGCTGGTGATCGCGAACAGCTCGTCGTCCGGGTCGATCACCACCGCACCGACCAGACCACCGCGCCGCTCGGTGATCTTCGCAGTCAGCACGCCCTTACCTCCCCGGCCCTGCACGGGGTATTCCTCGATCGGGGTGCGTTTCGCGTATCCCCCGTTCGTGGCCACCAGGACGTCCAGCCCTTCGCGGACGACCTCCATGGCCAGCAGGACGTCCTCCTCGCTGAAGCGCATGCCGATCACGCCCGAGGTGGCCCGCCCCATCGGGCGCAGCGCCTCGTCGCTGGCGTTGAACCGGATCGCCTGCGCGTTCTTCGAAACCAGCAGCAGATCCTCCTCCGGCGCAACCAGCGCCGCCCCGACCAGCTCGTCCTCGTCGCGCAGGTTGATCGCGATGATGCCGCCGGACCGGGGGGAGTCGAACTCCTCGAGCCGAGTCTTCTTCACCAGGCCGTTCTTCGTGGCAAGTACCAGGTAGGGGGCCACCTGGTAGTTCGGAATCTCGATGATCTGCGCGATCTGCTCGTCGGGCTGGAACGCGAGCAGGTTGGCCACGTGCTGGCCCTTGGCCACCCTACTGGCCTCGGGCAGCTCGTATGCCTTCGCCCGGTAGACGCGCCCCTTGTTGGTGAAGAAGAGCATCCAGTCGTGCGTCGAGCATACGAAGAAGTGGCTGACGATGTCGTCCTGCCGCAGCGTCGCCCCGCTCACTCCCTTGCCGCCGCGCCGCTGGGACCGGTAGAGGTCGACCTTGGTCCGCTTCGCGTAGCCCGTACGGGTGATCGTGACCACCACGTCCTCGCGGGCGATGAGGTCCTCCATGGAGACCTCGCCCTCGAACGGCACGATCTTGGTGCGCCGTTCGTCGCCCCACTTGGCGACGATCTCGCCCAGTTCCTCCGACACGATCCTGCGCTGCCGCTCGGGCTTGGCGAGGATGTCCTTGAGGTCGGCGATCTCCACTTCCAGCTTGGTCAGGTCGTCGAGGATCCGCTGCCGCTCCAGCGCGGCGAGCCGGCGCAGCTGCATGTCGAGGATGGCGGTCGCCTGGATCTCGTCGATCTCCAGCAGCCGGATCAGACCCTGCCGGGCGTCCTCGACCGTGGGAGAGCGCCGGATCAGGGCGATCACCTCGTCCAGGGCGTCCAGCGCCTTGGACAGACCGCGCAGGATGTGCGCCCGCTCCTCCGCCTTGCGCAGCCGGAACGCCGTCCGCCGGCGGATCACGTCGATCTGGTGCTCGACGTAGTAGCGGATGAACTGGGCCAGGTTCAGCGTGCGCGGCACCCCGTCGACCAGCGCCAGCATGTTGGCGCCGAAGGTCTCCTGGAGCTGGGTGTGCTTGTAGAGGTTGTTCAGCACCACCTTGGCGACCGCGTCGCGCTTGAGCACGAGCACGATCCGCATGCCCGTACGCCCGGAGGACTCGTCGCGGATGTCGGCGATGCCGGCGAGCTTGCCCTCCTTGATCAGCTCGGCGATCCGCTCGGCCAGGTTGTCCGGGTTGACCTGGTAGGGCAGCTCGCTGACGACCAGGCAGGGACGACCCCGCTTGTCCTCCTCGACCTCCACCACGGCCCGCATCCGGATCGACCCACGCCCGGTGCGGTACGCGTCCTGGATCGCCTGCGTGCCCACGATCAGGCCGTGGGTGGGGAAGTCGGGCCCCTTGACGATCTGCAGCAGCGCGTCGAGGGTGGTGGCCTCGTCCTCCTCCGGGTGCTCCAGGCACCACTGCACCGCCGCGCCGATCTCGCGCAGGTTGTGCGGCGGGATCTTGGTGGCCATGCCGACCGCGATGCCCTCGGAGCCGTTGACCAGCAGGTTCGGAATCCGCGACGGCAGGATAGTGGGCTCCTTGGCCCGGCCGTCGTAGTTGTCCTGGAGATCGACGGTGTCCTCGTCGATGTCCCGCAGCATCTCCATGGCCAGCGGGTCGAGCTTGCACTCGGTGTTGTGGCTGACGAATCCGTCGGAGACGAACGAGTGGTCGTCGGTGTCCACCCGGATGCTGTAGACCGGCTGGACGCCCGCGTCGACGACGTCGGCGACCTCGGCGTAGTAGAAGCGGCCGTCGACCAGCGGCTCGACCACGTCGAGCACCTCGGTCTCGGTGATCCGCGCGGCGATCTCGTCCCGGTCCCGCTCCCAGCGCTCGATCCGGTCGACGTTGTGCCGGCGCAGCCAGTCCTGCTCCGTCCAGCGCGTCGCGCCGTGCTCCCGGATGAAGTCACCCACCAGCGGCACGTGGTCGCCGGAGAGCGCCGTGCTGGTCGCCGGGACCGACGCCAGCTCGGACTCCAGCTTGGCCTGTTTACGGCCGAGGAAGCCGACCTGGGCGGCGAAGATGCGTGCGTCGCGACGGTTGGTCACCACGACCTTGATCTCGCCATTGTCGTACTGGCACTGCCGGCTGACGACGCCGAACTCCAGCAGCAGCTGCTGGACCTCGCGGGCCAGCCGCTCGCTCCGGGTCGAGTACGAGATCTGGATGGTGTTGCGCGGCAGCAGCGACGAGGAGCCGTCGCCCTCGAAGAGCGCCTGGAGGAAGGCCCGCTTGACCGCCGCCGGCCCCTGCCAGACGAACTCGGGCACGAACTTGGCGGCGCTGCGCGCGCCGACCAGCTCGCCAAGGAGGCTCTTCCGAAGGGCGGAGAGGTTCTGGACGTCGAGCTCGTGCAGCAGGCTGCCGGAGGCGATGGTGCGCTGGCTGACGTACCGCTGGCCCCCCACGGCCAGGTCGTAGGCCGCGAGGACCCGGACGAAGAACTCGCGGTCGACGTTGTTGAAGCCCGCCCGCCCCTCCGAGACCCAGCCTTCGCTGACGAAGGCACCGGCGAGGACGGCCGCCTCGACGTGCTCCAGCATCGGGTAGCCGATCTCGTCGGGCACCGTGCGCTGGAGCACCGCCCGGTCGCCCGGGGAGATCTCGGCCAGCAGCTTCCACAGCAGGGTCGGCACGCCAGCCACGTCCACCAGGCAGAGCACCGGGTGGTTGTGGGTGCCGGTCAGCTCGTACCCCTCGCGGGTGCGCAGCTTCAGCGTCGGGTGCTCACCGGAGTGGAAGAACTTCGAGGCGCGGACCAGGTCGCCGTTGCGGTCGCGGACCTTGAGATCGATGTCCGTCTCGCTGCTCGGCGCCGCGCCGGGCACGATGGCGCCGATTCGCACAGTACCGCTGGCGACACGAATCCGGACATCTCCGGTCAGACAATATCTCATAGCCGCAGCCGGATCGTTTCCGGGCGAGCCGAAGTTGCCGTTACCGTCGACCAGCGGGTAGCGCAGCGACCAGGGCTGCGCCATCCGGACCAGCGCGTCGTAGATCGCCGAGTCGCCGTGCGGGTGGAACTGACCCATCACGTCGCCGACCACGCGGGAGCACTTCACGTAGCCCCGGTCCGGCCGGTAGCCGGAGTCGAACATGGCGTAGAGGATCTTGCGGTGGACCGGCTTGAGCCCGTCCCGGACGTCCGGCAGCGCCCGCCCGACGATGACGCTCATCGCGTAGTCGAGGTAGGAGCGCTGCATCTCCACCTCGAGCCCGACCGGTTCGATGCGGTCGTGCGCGACGACGGCGGCGATGGTCTCGGGGAGCTCGGGCTCGTTGGGTGTGGACTCGGGGATATCGGTCACTGTTAACCCTTATCAGACTCAGAGTCGTTTTCGTGCTGTGGATAACGGCTGTGGATACCGGCCGCGCTGTGGATAACTCTGTGGATCGGCGGGCCGGCCGGTGGATGGCCGGCCACCCCGCCGGGACCCGTCAGATGTCCAGGAACCGGACGTCCTTGGCGTTGCGCTGGATGAACGAGCGGCGTGCCTCGACGTCCTCACCCATCAGCACGCTGAACAACTCGTCGGCCGTGGCCGCGTCGTCGAGCGTGACCTGACGCAGGGTACGCGTCGCCGGGTTCATCGTGGTCTCCCACAGTTCGGGGTAGTTCATCTCGCCGAGGCCCTTGAACCGCTGGATGTCGTCCGGCTTCGCGTTCGGCTTCGTCTGCTGCCGCAGCGCGATCAGGCCGTCACGCTCGCGGTCCGAGTACGCGTACTGCGCGTCGTCGCCCTTCCTGTTCCACTTGATCTTGTAGAGCGGCGGGGCGGCCAGGTAGACGTGCCCCATCTCGACCAGCGGGCGCATGAAGCGGAAGAGCAGCGTGAGCAGCAGCGTCTGGATGTGCTGGCCGTCGACGTCGGCGTCGGCCATCAGCACCACCTTGTGGTAGCGCAGCTTCTCCATGTCGAAGTCGTCGTGGATGCCGGTGCCCAGCGCGGTGATCAGCGCCTGGACCTCGTTGTTCTTCAGCACCCGGTCGATCCGGGCCTTCTCCACGTTGAGGATCTTGCCCCGGATCGGCAGGATCGCCTGGGTCCGCGGGTCGCGCCCCTGCTTGGCCGAGCCGCCGGCCGAGTCGCCCTCGACGATGAAGACCTCGGACTCGCGCGGGTCGGTGGACTGGCAGTCGGCCAGCTTGCCCGGCATCGAGCCGGACTCCAGCAGGGACTTGCGCCGGGCCAGCTTGCGCGCCTGCTGCGCGGCGATCCGGGCCCGGGCGGCCTGGGACGCCTTCTGGATGATGATCTTCGCTTCGGCCGGGTTGCGGTCGAACCAGTCGACCAGCCACTCGTTGCAGACCCGCTGCACGAAGCTCTTGACCGGGGTGTTGCCCAGCTTGGTCTTGGTCTGGCCCTCGAACTGCGGGTTGGCCAGCTTGACCGAGATGATCGCGGCCAGGCCCTCGCGGATGTCCTCGCCGGAGAGCTTCTCGTCGCCCTTGAGCAGCTTCTTGTCGGCGCCGTAGCGGTTGACGACGCTGGTCAGCGCGGCCCGGAAGCCCTCCTCGTGGGTGCCGCCCTCGTGCGTGTTGATCGTGTTGGCGAAGGTGTAGACCGACTCGCCGTACGACTCGTTCCACTGCATGGCGATCTCGACCGACATGCCCTCCTCCTCGGCGCCGAACTCGACCACGGTCTTGTGGATCGGGTTCTTGGAGGCGTTGAGGTGCCGGACGAAGTCGGCGATGCCGCCCTTGTAGCAGAAGGTGACCTCGCGCTGCCGGCCGTCCTCCTCCTCCGGGACCCGCTCGTCGAGCAGGTGGATGGTGAGGCCCCGGTTGAGGAAGGCCATCTCCTGGATCCGCCGGTAGATCGTCTGGAAGTCGAAGTCGACCGTCTCGAACACGTCGGGGTCGGGCCAGAAGGCGACCGCGGAGCCGGTCCGGTCGGTCGACTCGCCCTTCTCCAGCGGGGTCGGCTTGGAGTTGTGGTACTGCTGCCGCCAGACGAACCCGGACTTGTGGATCTCCACCGCCATCTTCGTGGAGAGGGCGTTCACGACGGAGACGCCGACGCCGTGCAGACCGCCGGAGACCGCGTACGCCTTGCCGTCGAACTTGCCGCCCGCGTGCAGCACGGTCAGCGCCACCTCGACACCCGGCTTCTTCAGCTTCGGGTGCAGGTCGACCGGGAAGCCCCGGCCGTTGTCGGTGACCCGGACCCCGCCGTCGGCGAGCAGCACCACGTCGATGGTGTCGCAGTGGCCGGCCAGCGCCTCGTCCACCGCGTTGTCGACGACCTCCCACACCAGGTGGTGCAGACCGCGCTCACCGGTCGACCCGATGTACATACCGGGGCGCTTCCGGACCGCCTCCAGCCCTTCGAGAACGGTGATCGACCCGGCGCCGTACTCCTGCTTGTCCTGCGCTGCCACCCTCGGCCACTTTCTCGCGCCGTCCGCACCTGGCGGAGCGTCGGGCGCGGGTTCGGCGGACAGGACGCGACGTCGACGCGCGGACCGGCACCGGGGACAATTCCGGGGTACGGGTCGAACGCGCCGGTCGCCGCGGTTGCCCGCGGATCGCGATCGGCTCGACCCGACATGGACAATGATCGCGGGCCCCGCTCCGGGCCCGTGTCTCGTCGCTCCGCACCGGGTCTTCGTCTCGGGGTCAATCTTACTGTGCGCGGACGACAGAACCACCACTCGGCACCCCCTGCGGGGCGGCTGAGACCGACGTAGCCGCCCGAACCGCGCCGCCTGCGACTCCCCCTACACGCCAGGGGGCGTTCGGGGGCGCCGCCGCCTGACGATCGGTGCCGGTCGGACGGCCGGAAACGCCGCCGCCACGACGCCGCCGGCCCGGCCTTGATCTTTTCCCGCCGGAACCGGACGATCGAGCCGATACGAACTACCCGTGCTCTCGAAGAGGTGACGCCAGATGGGGCTGGACAACGTCGCGGTGCATTGGCCGCGGACCGGCCGCTTCTACGACCCGGTCGCGCCGGCCGAGTTCGTCGACTTCGGCGACATCGTCGACATGCCCCGCATCTCCGCGCCCACCGCGGCGCTCGCCGAGCTGATCGCCAAGACCGGCACGGTGCGGGCGACCGCCTACACCGAGCTGGTCGACCTGCTGCTCGGCCTGGAGGGTGTGCTCTACGCCACGGACGCGGCGGCCGAGGACGAGGATCCGGTGATCGACCCCGACGGCTGTTCCTGGGTGGCGGGCGGCATCGAGCGGTTCGTGACGGGCCACCGCACGCACGGTGAGGCCGTCACCTTCGACTCGGTGAGCCAGGTGCTGCGCTCGCTGCTCGCCGACGGGCGGCTGGCCGAGCAGCAGCTGCGTTGGCTCGACAGCCGCCTGGACGCGCTGCGCGACGAGAGCGGCGAGCCGCCGCAGTGGAACTTCACCTGCGCCGAGCTGGCCGTGCTCGCCGCCTTCTACCGACGCTGCGCCGACCGCGGCTTCGCCGTCTACGCCGACGCCTGAGCCCTCGCGGCGGCGGGCCCGCCCGGCGGTTGGCGGCGTCCATGACCGGGTCACCGGAGGCCAGGCGCGGGGACGTCAGCCGTAGGTGTCCCGGGGGCCGCGGCCACGGACCCGGCGCGGGCCCTTCGACCAGGACGGCGCGGCGGGGCCGTGGATGTGCAGCTTGCGCACCACGTTGTGACCGACCTCGCTGGCGATCTGCTTGATCAGCGAGCCGGCCAGCAGCCGCAACTGGGTGGCCCACGCGGTCGAGCGGGCCTCCACGGTCAGCTCGCCGTCCTCCAGCTTCACCGGCCGGCTGTGCTGGGCCACCTCCGGGCCGACCACCCGCTCCCAGGCGCCGAACACCGTCGCCTCGGCCGCCGGCTGCTGCCAGCCGCGTGCCTTCACGAGCCGGTTGAGCACCGCGCCGAGCGGCTGCGGATCGCGCGGGTCCGGCCCCGGGCCGGAGTAGCCGCGCAGGCGCCGCTGGCCGCCCTCGCCGTCACCGCCGCCCCCGCCGGGGGTGCGCCGACGCGTGCGGGCCGCCGACTCACGGCGGGCCCGCGCGGCATCCAGTACGGCCCGCGCCAGCTCCGGGCCACTCGCCCCGGCAGCCGCGTCGCCGCCTTCCTTCGGGCCACCGCCGGCCGCGTCGCCGGAGTCCCCGCCGGTTCTTCCGCCGGCCCGGCCCGGGCCGAGCCGGGCCGGCGGAAGCTGCTCATCCGGCACGCCGCACCGTCCCCTCGCCCACCGTGTAGCGGGTGCCGCGCAGGGACGCCGGCACGTCCTCGTCCACCGCGCACGTCACCAGCAGCTGGCTCGCCCCGCCGACCAGTTCCGCCAGCCGCTCCCGGCGACCGGCGTCCAGCTCGGCGAAGACGTCGTCGAGCACCAGCACCGGCTCGATACCGTCGGAGCGCAGCAGGTCGTAGCCGGCCAGCCGCAGGGCCAGGGCGTACGACCAGGACTCGCCGTGGCTCGCGTAGCCCTTGGCGGGCAGCGGTCCCAGGGTCAGCGCCAGCTCGTCGCGGTGCGGGCCGACCAGGGTGGTGCCCCGCTCCACCTCGGCGGTCCGGGACTCGACGAGCGCGGCGGTGAGCGCGGCCGCCAACGCCTCCCGGTCGGTGGTGGGCTCGACCAGCTCCACCGACGGCCGGTACGCGATCCCGGCGGCCCCTCGTCCCGCCGCCACCGCGTCGTACGCCTTCGTCACGTGCGGGCCCAGCGCGGCGACCAGCTCCAGCCGGCCGGCGAGCAGTTCGGCGCCGTGCCGGGCCAGGTGGGTGTCCCACACCGCCAGGGTCGACAGGTCCCCGCCCCGCGACCCGCCCGTCTTGCGGGCCAGGTACGCGGTGCGCAGCAGGGCGTTGCGCTGCTTGACCACGCGCTCGTAGTCGGCCCGCACCCCGGCGTAGCGGGGCTGGCGGCTGACCAGCAGGTCGTCGAGGTAGCGGCGGCGCTCGGCCGGGTCGCCCCGGACGAGTTCCAGGTCCTCCGGGGCGAACAGCACCAGCCGCAGCGCGCCGAGTACGTCCCGGGCCCGGCGGGCCGGCGACCGTCCCAGCCGGGCCCGGTTGGCCTTGCCCGGAACGATCTCCAGCTCGACCAGCAGCTCGCGGCCCTCGTGCACGACCGCGCAGCGGATCACCGCCGAGGAGGCGCCCATCCGGACGAGGGGGGCGTCCGTGGCGACCCGGTGCGAATCCAGGGTCGCCACGTAGCCCAGCGCCTCGACCAGGTTCGTCTTGCCGACGCCGTTGGCGCCGGTCAGGACGTTCGCCCCCGGCTCCAGGTCCACGCCGACCCGCTCGTACGAGCGGAAGTCGACCAGTTCGAGCCGGCGGACGTACACAGGCGCGCGGATTCCGGTCAGCGCTTGCGGACGGCGTGCCCGCCGAACTGCTGGCGCAGCGCGGCGACGGCCTTCATGGCCGGCGAGTCGTCCTGACGGGAGGCGAAGCGGGCGAAGAGCGAGGCGGTGATCACGTTCAGCGGCACGGCCAGCCGGACGGCCTCGTCGACCGTCCAGCGGCCCTCGCCCGTGTCCTCCGTGTAGCCGCTCAGCTCGGCCAGCTCCGGGTCCTCGTCGAGGGCCCGGTCCAGCAGGTCCAGCAGCCAGGAGCGGACCACGGTGCCCTCGCGCCAGGACTTGAACACCCCCGGCACGTTGGTGACCAGCTCGGACTTGGCCAGCAGCTCGTAGCCCTCGGCGTAGGCGTGCATGAGGCCGTACTCGATGCCGTTGTGCACCATCTTGGCGTAGTGCCCGGCGCCGACCGGCCCGGCGTGCACGAAGCCGAACTCGCCCTCCGGCTTCAGCGACTCGAAGATCGGCATCAGCCGGTCGACGTGCTCCTGGGCGCCGCCGACCATCAGCGCGTAGCCGTTCTGCCGGCCCCAGACGCCGCCGGAGACGCCGGCGTCGAGGTAGCCGATGCCGCGCTCGTTCAGCCGCTCCGCGCGGGGGGCGTCGTCGCTGAAGCGGGAGTTGCCGCCGTCGATGATGATGTCGCCCTCGCCGAGGACGTCGGCAAGCTCGTCGATGGTCGCGTCGGTGACGCCGGCGGGAACCATGACCCAGACCGCCCGCGGGGACTCCAGCTTCGCCGCCAGCTCCGCCAGGGTCGCGACATCGCTCAGCTCCGCGTTGTGGTCGAAGCCGACCACCTCGTGCCCGGCGGCGCGCAACCGCTCGCGCATGTTGCCGCCCATCCGGCCGAGCCCTACCAGGCCGAGCTGCATGTGTTCCTACCTCCGTGCGTCGGGGTCTTCTCGGGGTGCGATCAGCGGGAGACGCGGATCGGCATGATGAGGTACCGGTACCCGGGGATGACCTCGCCATCCTCGCCGGCGGGCGAAATCACCGCGGGCTTGAAGGCGTCGACGAACGAGAGCACGGCGAACTGGGCCCCCAGGTTGGTCAGGCCGTCGATCAGGTACTGGGGGTTGAAGCCGATGGTCAGCGCGTCGCCCGTGAAGGTGGCCTCCATGGCCTCGCTGGCCCGCGCCTCCTCGGTGCCGCCGGCCTCGACCACCAGGCCGTCGGCGCTGAAGCTGAGCAGCACCGGGGTGGTCCGCTCGGCCACCAGGGCGACGCGCTTGACGACCTCGATGAGGGTGCTGACAGCCACCCGCGCGTCGGCGTTGTGGCTGGCCGGGAAGAGCGAGCGCACCGGCGGGTAGTTGGCCCCGTCGAGCAGCCGGCTGGTGGTGCGCCGGGTGCCGCCGGCGAAGCCGATCATCCCCTCGCCGGCCGCGCCCTGGGAGAGCGCCATGGTGACCTGGCCACCGATCGGGCCGAGTGCCTTGGCGGTGTCGTGCAGGGTCCGGGCCGGTACGAGGGCGTTGATGCTCACCTCGGGGTCGTCCGGGTGCCACTCCATCTCGCGCAGGGCCAGCCGGTAGCGGTCGGTGGCGAGCATGGCCAGCGTGCCGCCGGAGAGCTCGATGCGTACGCCGGTCATCATCGGCAGCGTCTCGTCGCGGCCGGCGGCCACGGCGACCTGGGCGACCGCCGAGGCGAAGGCGGCGGCGTCGATGGTGCCGGCGCTCTCCGGCATCTCCGGCAGGGCCGGGTAGTCCTCGACGGGCATGGTGGGCAGGGTGAACCGGGCGCTGCCGCAGACCAGTTCGAGGTGGGCGCCGACGGCGGCGATGTCCACCGGCTTGGCGGGCAGCGCCTTGGTGATCTCGGCCAGCAGCCGGCCGGAGACCAGGGCGGCGCCGTCGGCGTCCCCCTGCACCTCGACGGTGACCTGGCTGGAGACCTCGTAGTCGAAGCCCGAGACCTGCAGGTTGCCGTCGGTGACGCGCAGCATCACGCCGGCGAGCACCGGTACGGACGGCCGGCTGGGCAGGCTCTTCGCGGTCCAGGCCACGGCCTCGGCGAGCGCGTCGCGCTCCACTCGGAACTTCATCAATGCCTCCGCGTCGACGTCAGCGACAACTCTCTCATGCCGACCGCTGCCTACCGACCCGCCTGTCCGTGCGGGTACCCATCGCACCTTAGGGCGCGTGGGCATCGGCTGTGCGCCCGACCCCGTGGACTTCCGGTGCCGGAGAGCCACCGACGACGGCGTTCCGGCCAATCCACAGGAAGTCCAACGGTGATGATTGGTTTTTGTTGTCTTAGAAGAGATAACTCGTCATCTTCATCGCACCTGTGGAAACTGTGGAGAACTAACGTCTGCGCAGCTCAGACACGTTATCCACCGGTGGTTTACCTGTGGAGAACCCGGGGTACAACTTGCCTCCCGGTCCACAGGCGGTGGTCGTCCCCCGAGTTGTCCACCGTCGTCCACCGGTTATCCACCGGTTATCCACCGACTTTCTCCCCAGACCTGTGGACAGGCGGATGCCGTACGGACGGCGTCGTCCCCAGAACCTTCAACAGGTTGCCCACAGGCCGACCGGCGTCGGTGGAAAACTCGCGACGTCGTCCACAGGCGTCCACAGGCGTCCACAGGTCGTCCCCAGGGTTTGTCCACAGCCTGTGGGTAACCGCGACGTGGACGGACGGTAGTTTTCCACAGGCGGTGGACAACGAGCTGTGGACAACGATCCGGGTCGTGGACGGACACGGCTGCGATGCTGTGGCGCACACCATGTCGAGAGTCGAGCCGGACGGGTCGTGGAGAACGAAGAACGCCCGGCCGATGGTCCGGCCGGGCGCGTCCCGTCGCCCTCTCCGCCGGGGCGGCGGGGGTATGCGACCGAGGGCTTCGGATCGGCGCGTCCGTCGCCGCGCCGCGACCTGAAGCCGTCGCTCAGGTGTTCTGCTTGATCCGGTTGGTCAGCTCCGCGATCTGGTTGTAGAGCGAGCGACGCTCGGCCATCTGCTGGCGGATCTTGCGGTCGGCGTGCATCACGGTGGTGTGGTCGCGGCCGCCGAAGGCCTGCCCGATCCGGGGCAGTGACAGGTCGGTCAGCTCCCGGCACAGGTACATGGCCACCTGGCGGGCGTTCACCAGCACCCGGGAGCGGGAGTGGCCGCGCAGGTCCTCCAGGCTCACGCCGAAGTAGTCGGCGGTGGAGACCATGATCTGGTCGGCGGTGATCTCGGGCCCGGCGCCGTCGGGGATGAAGTCCCGCAGCACCTCCTCCGCCAGCGCCAGCTCGACGGTGGAGCGGGTCAGGCTGGCGAACGCCGTGACCCGGATCAGCGCGCCCTCCAGCTCCCGGATCGAGTTCGACACCCGCGACGCGATGAACTCCAGCACGTCCGGCGGGGCGTAGAGACGCTCCTGCGCCGCCTTCTTCTGCAGGATCGCGATCCGGGTCTCCAGGTCCGGCGGCTGGATGTCGGCGAGCAGCCCCCACTCGAAGCGGGTACGCAGCCGGTCCTCCAGGGTCGCGAGCTGCTTCGGCGACCGGTCGGAGGTGATCACGATCTGCTTGTTGGCGTTGTGCAGGGTGTTGAAGGTGTGGAAGAACTCCTCCTGCGTGCGCTCGCGGTTCTCCAGGAACTGGATGTCGTCGATCAGCAGGATGTCGACGTCGCGGTAGCGCCGCTGGAACGCGCTGGTCTTGTCGTCCCGGAGCGAGTTGATGAAGTCGTTGGTGAACTCCTCGGTCGAGACGTACCGGACCGAGCGCGCGTTGCCCAGCGTCGTGGCGTAGTGCCCGATGGCGTGCAGCAGGTGCGTCTTGCCCAGCCCCGAGCTGCCGTAGATGAACAGCGGGTTGTAGGCCTTCGCGGGCGACTCGGCGACCGCGACGCTCGCGGCGTGGGCGAAGCGGTTGGACGAGCCGATGACGAACGTCTCGAACATGTACTTCGGGTTGAGCCGGTTGCCGCCGCCGTCGGCGCCCGGCAGCCGGCGGTCGTCCCGGCCGCCGGGCCGGTGATGATCCGGGCCACCCCGCCCCGGCCCGTTGTCGGTGCCGGTGTCGCGGGGCAGGGCCCGGATCACGTGCTGGTCCCGGGGGGAGACGGCATCCTCGCGGTAGCGGGGCTCGTACCCCCGGGCGTCGGTGGCCGGCGGGTCCAGCCGGGCGGTCCGCTCGTCGTAGCCCCGATGCTCGCCCGGGTGCCGCAGCGGCGACCGGTCGGGCCGCTGCGGCTCGGCGAAGGCGGTGCTGAACAGGGCCTCCTGCCCGCCCCGGTCGCCCGGCCGGTGCCCGCCGTCGTCCGGCGTCGGGCTCGGCGCGTCGGGCCGCCGCTGGCCGTGCGCCTGCCCGGGGATGAGCGGAGGCTGGCCGTCGTGGAAGGCCCCGCCGTCCCGCTGACCGCCCATCGCGTCGAACCCGGCCGGTGGGTCGAGGTGGTCGAGCGGCCTTCCGTCGTGGTCGGTCGATCCCGTCTCGTGGACGCTGCGGTAGACCGTTCCCGCCGGGCGGCCGGAGCCGTCCTCGGGCACGCGTACGGTCACCGCGACCTGGATCGGCCGACCCAACCTGCGGGTGAGGGCATCCGTGATCGCCGGGCGCAGCCGGGACTCGATCACGTCCCGGGTGAAGGCGTCCGGGACGGAGAGCAGCGCGGTGTCCTCGACGATGGCCCGCAGCCGGGTCAGCCGCAGGTACGCCCGCTGCTGCGCGGAGATGATCTCGTCGGCGAGTTCGTCGGTCGTCGCCGTCCACACCGCGGCAAGGTCGGTCGTACCGGTCACCGTCGTGCCACCCCCTCGCCTCTGCTCCGCCGACGCCGCCGTCATCTCCGGTCGGCCGTCCCGGGCCCGCCACGTACGCGCGGGTGGAACGACACCCACCGGGCGGCCCGACCGGCCCTCGTCCACAAGTTATCCACAGCCTGTGTACGTGCCGATTGTGGCCGCCCGCCGGACGCGGGTCGGACCTGCCCCCTGCCTGAACGGGCGCTGAAGCGGGTTCACCGTGCCGAACGATTCACTACCTTGTCCGGTCTTGCCCGCCGGCGACGACCGGACCTTTCGACGCTGACCGCAATCGGGCACGGTAACAGCGTTGTCCGCGCGCCATCAACCGCCGACGCGCGCCGACCCTTGGCGACATCAGCGAAAACCGCCGCATCGGTCGCCCCGGCGGCCCGGTGTCCGCCCTGCTGGGATTGTTTGACGGTGGTTGCCGCCCTGCGTAGGCTGGAATGGCTGCTCTCTCCCCCTCTGCTAGGGTGATAGGTGCTTGCTGTCCGCGGTCGCTTCCCCGCATCGCCGAGGTTCCCGCGCCGCCGGACAGCACCGATCGGGGGCCACCGCCGAGGTGGCCTGGACCACCACACGATCCCGGCGACCCCTCGCCCGGGGCGTACGAAAACGGAGAGCCTGACGTGAGCAAGCGCACCTACCAGCCGAACAACCGCCGGCGCGCGAAGACCCACGGCTTCCGGCTGCGCATGCGCACCCGTGCCGGCCGCGCCATCCTTTCGACCCGTCGCTCCAAGGGCCGCGCCCGCCTGTCGGCCTGAGGGCCGACCGGGTCAGGTCCGGGGGACGTGGGCAGTCGTGCTGGCGGCCGCACAGCGACTGCGGCGCAGCACTGACTTCGCCGCAGCGGTCCGGGGTGGTCGACGCGCCGGCCGTGGCGCCGTCGTCGTCCACCTGAGCCAGCCGACGACCCCCGACCTCGCGACAGCAACCTCGCCGGAGCCGGCGCGGAGCAACGGTACGGAGCAACCCTCCGCACCGGCCCGCGCCGGCTTCGTCGTGTCCAAGGCCGTCGGGAACGCCGTGGTCCGCAACCGGGTCCGGCGTCGCCTGCGACACCTGGTCCGCGAGCGGCTGGCCGCCCTGCCCGCCGGCAGCACCCTGGTCGTACGGGCGCTGCCAGCCGCGGCCGACGCGTCGTACCCGCGACTCGGTGCCGATCTGGACGCGGCGATCGCCGCCGCGAAGGCGCCCCGTGGGCGGCGGTCCCGGTGACCAGCGGATCGACCGGGGCCCGGCCGGCGACGATCGGTGCCCGGGTGCTGAGCGGGCCGATCGTCGCGTACCGTCGGTGGATAAGTCCGGCCCTGCCGGCCCGCTGTCGGTTCTACCCGTCGTGCAGTGCCTACGCCCTGGAGGCGGTGGCGGTGCACGGCGCGATCCGGGGAGTTGGCCTGACGGCCCGGCGGTTGTTGCGCTGCCACCCCTTCCACCCAGGTGGACACGACCCGGTGCCGGAGCCGGGCGGCCGCCGCCGTGCCGATGTGACTGGAGCCTGAGAATTGAGTCTCGACTGGATCTACTACGCGATTTCGTGGATCCTGCTCGCCTGGCACGGGGCCTGGGACGCCATCGGGGTGCCGGACGCGGCGGTGATCGGCACCAACTGGGCCTGGATCCTCGCCATCATCTTCCTGGTGGTCACCGTCCGGGTGATCCTCTTCCCCGTCTTCGTCAAGCAGATCAAGTCGCAGCGGGCGATGCAGGCGCTCCAGCCGAAGGTGAAGGCGCTGCAGGAGAAGCACAAGGGTGACCGGGAGACGCTGCAGAAGGAGACGCTGGAGCTCTATCGGAAGGAAAAGGCCAACCCGCTCATGGGCTGCCTTCCGATGTTCCTCCAGATCCCCGTCTTCCTGGGCCTCTTCCACGTGCTCCGTCGCCTCAACCCGGACAAGAGCGAGGCCGGGAAGACCCTCTACGGCTGGACGCTCGGCCAGTTCGAGAGCGCCTCGGCGGCGAAGCTCTTCACCGCCCCGATCGCCGGCAAGTTCGGCTCCACCGCCGAGGAACTGTCCCGGCTGGGCGCCAACGGCACCACCGTGAAGATCATTGCCGGCATCCTCGTCCTGGTGATGATGGGCACCACCTACCTCACCAGCCGTCAGATGATCCTCAAGACCGGCTGGGCCGAGGACCCGCAGCAGCGGATGATCCAGAAGCTGATGCTCTACGGCATCCCGCTGTCGCTGCTCATCTCCGGCGCGATCTTCCCCATCGGTGTGATCATCTACTGGGTCACCAACAACCTCTTCACGCTGGCGCAGCAGCAGTGGGTGCTGCGGAAGTTCCCGCCGCCGCCGACCGCCGCCGGCAAGCCGGGCACCTCGGCCCGCAACCCCCTGCAGCCGGCGAAGACCGGCGGCCTGCTGGGTCGCGCCAAGGCGGCCCCCCAGGCCCCGGCCAAGCCGGTCGCACCCAAGGTCGCCGGCCCCAAGCCGGGCGTCAAGCCGGTCAACCAGAAGAAGAGCCGCCCCGCCAAGCGGCAGGGCTGAGGACATCCGGGCCGCCGTCGGTAGACCGACGGCGGCCCGTTCCGCACCGTGCAGCCGCCGTACGGCCGGCGCCGGGCGGAACCGCCGCGCGCGGCGCGGCCCACGGGCGAGACTGGCCCGTACGACAGACGTGCCCGTGGACACCGGCGACCTCCCGCCGGCCCCGGGAAACCAGCGGACCCGACGGTCCGGCCGAGCGAGTACGGAGATGAGACCGTGACCGACACCAGCACCCCCCGCGCCGACGAGTCCCTGGACGAGGAGGGGATTGAGCCGACCGCGGCGAACGGCGAGCCCGAGGAGAACGACGAGGAGTCGAGCCCCAAGGAGAAGAAGACCGTCGGCGAGAGCGAGCTGTTCCGGCAGAGCGAGATCGCGGCCGACTACGTCGAGGGCCTGCTCGACATCCTCGACTACGACGGCGACATCGACGAGCTGGTCTCCGGCGGTCGCCCCGTCGTCGAGGTGGTCGGCGGCCGCCTGCAGAACCTGGTCGGCCAGCGCGGTGCCACCCTGGAGGCACTCCAGGAGCTCGCCCGGCTGGCCGTCTTCCGGCAGACCGGCACCCCGAGCCGGCTGCTGCTCGACGTCGGCGGCTACCGGGCGACCCGCCGCAAGGAACTCGCCGCCGTCGCCAAGAACGCCGTGGAGAAGGTCAAGGAGTACGGCGAGCCCGTGCGCCTGGAGCCGATGTCCGCGTTCGAGCGCAAGTGCGTGCACGACGTCGTCAACGCGATGAGCGGCGTGGAGAGCGAGTCCGAGGGCGTCGAGCCGAACCGACGCATCATCGTCCGGCCCGCGGACTGACCGGGTGACCCACGACGACACCACGGCCGGTGCCGTGGACGGCCCGGGTGGCACGCCGCCCGGGCCGTCGCCTGTCCGGCCCGAGCCGCCCGTAGACCCCGACAACGTGCCGTCCGCTGCCCCGGCTCCCGGGGCCGCGCCGTCTCCGGCCGTGGCGGTGCTGCCGCCGGAGCTGGCCGGTGCGGCGCGCACCCTCTTCGGCGACCGGCTCGACCTGGCCGCCGCGTACGCCGAACTGCTCGCCACCGACGGCGTCGTCCGCGGCCTGATCGGTCCGCGCGAGGCACCCCGGATCTGGGACCGCCACCTGCTCAACTGCGCGGCGGTCGCCGAGCGGATCCCGGAGGGGGCGACGGTGCTCGATGTCGGCTCCGGAGCCGGGCTGCCCGGCCTCGTGCTGGCCATCGCGCGACCCGATCTGACGGTGACCCTGATCGAACCGCTCGCCCGCCGTACCTCCTTCCTCATCGAGACGGTGCAGCACCTCGGGCTGGCGAAGATGGTCCGGGTGTTCCGGGGGCGGGCCGACGAGGCGGCGACCGGGTCGACGGGCCTCGGCCCGTTGAGCGGGGACGTGGTCACCGCGCGCGCCGTCGCGCCGCTGGACCGGCTCTCGACGTGGTGCCTGCCGTTGGCCGTGTCGGGCGGCCGGCTGATCGCCCTGAAGGGCGCGTCCGCCGCCGACGAGGTTGCCGAGCACGCGCAGACCGTCGCCCGGCTCGGCGGCGGCGAGCCCGAGGTGCACCGCTGCGGCGAGGGCGTGCTCGATCCGCCGACGACGGTGGTGGAGATCGTACGGAAGCGGATGGTCGGCCCGGCCCGGCCGAAGGCCCCGAAGAGGTCGCGAGGCGGCCGGTCCCGGCGGCACTGAGTCCCGCTCGAACGCCGTGCCGGATGTGCGCGTACCGGCTTCCCGGTCGACGGTTGCGTCGTTGAACCGGTACGGGTGGACGGAAGGATGAGAACCCGACGTGGACCGGCTGCGCCCGTGAGCCGTAGGCTGGCTGCGCGTCGATAGTGTGGAGCGGGCGGCAACGGACGTTCACCGGGCCCGCCGCTCCCGCCGGGCCGTACGCTCCGCGGTGCGTCCGCGTGCGGCCAGTTGACGGGGTGCGGACCGACCATCCGAAGCGGGCAGGGATGACAGGTGCATGACGACGGAAGGCACGACGATCCACGCGTGACCGGGTCAGCGGGCGACCCCGTTTCACGTGAAACCGACTACCCGGGCTGGTCGCCCGACGGGCCGTTCCAGGGCGCGTCGCTCCGGACACCGGGCCGGGACTCGTCCGTCCGGTCGTCCGACGTCGAGGCGGCCGGGCCGGAGCCCTCGTCGACGCGCAACGCTCCCGAGGTGCCGCGAGCCGGCAACTCACCCGGCGGCCGGGTGATCCCGATCCGGCGCAACGCCTCGGCCTCGGCCCGCTTCGAGTCCGCCGTACCGCAGCAGCCCACCCCGGACTCCGTGCCGGACGCGGCCCCCGAACCCGTTTCCGTTCCCGACACGTCCGCGACCCCGACCGGCTCCCAGGGAGCCGTCGTGGCCGAGGCCGCGTACGTTTCACGTGAAACCCCGACGCGCGAAGAGGATGACCCACCGTTGGCTATGGAGGCGATGCGCGCCGTGCAGATCCTTAATCCGAGTGGCGAGGTGACCATGCCTCGACCGGAACGGACCCGGGTCATGTGCGTCGCGAACCAGAAGGGCGGCGTGGGAAAGACCACGACCACGGTCAACCTTGCGGTGGCGCTCGCCCTGCACGGCAACCGGGTGCTGGTGGTCGACCTGGACCCGCAGGGCAACGCCTCCACCGGGCTGAACGTCCCACACCACACCGGCGTGCCGGACGTCTACGACTGCCTGATCAACAGCGTGCCGCTGGAGGAGGTCGCCCAGGGCGTCGAGGGCATCCCCAACCTCTGGTGCGTACCCGCGACGATCGACCTCGCTGGCGCGGAGATCGAGCTGGTGTCGGTGGTCGCCCGAGAGTCCCGCCTGTCCCGGGCGATCGACGCCTATCCCGGCCACTTCGACTACGTCTTCATCGACTGCCCGCCCTCGCTCGGCCTGCTCACGGTCAACGCGCTCGTGGCCGCGCAGGAGGTGCTCATTCCGATCCAGTGCGAGTACTACGCGCTGGAAGGGCTGAACCAGCTCATCAACAACATCAACCTGGTTCGCCAGCACCTCAACCCCAAGCTCGACGTCTCCACCATCCTGCTGACCATGTACGACCGGCGTACCCGGCTGGCTGACGCCGTCGAGCAGGACGTGCGGAACCACTTCGGCGACAAGGTGCTCCAGGCGGTCATCCCCCGCAACGTCCGCGTCTCGGAGGCACCCAGCTACGGCCAGTCCGTGATGACCTACGATCCGGGATCGCGGGGGGCGACGAGCTACTTCGAAGCCGCCCAGGAGATCGCTGAGCGTGGCGTCAAGGAGCCGGTGGGCCGGAATGCGTAGTGCGGAACAGTCGCTGGGAGGCGTGGCATGAAGAACCGTCCGCGGGGCGGGCTGGGACGGGGCCTGGGGGCCCTCATCCCGACCGGGCCGGCGCCGGCCGCTGTGGTGGAGCCGACCACCACCGTCGCGTCGCCAGCGAGCGCTGAGGCGCCGGCGGGTGCCGCAAGCGGCGCCACGACGGAGCCGACGCCCGCCGTGTCGAGCCCGCCCGTAGCGGCGCAGCCGGAGCCACAGCCGGAGCCGCAGCCGGTGCTCAGCCCGGTGCCGGGAGCCCGGTTCGCCGAGATCCCGGTCGACGCGATCGTGCCCAACCCGAAGCAGCCCCGCCAGGTCTTCGACGAGGACGCCCTGGAGGAGCTGAAGACCTCGATCCAGGAGGTCGGCTTCCTCCAGCCGATCGTCGTACGCCAGCTCGACGAGGAGAAGTACGAGCTGGTCATGGGCGAGCGGCGTTGGCGTGCCGCCCAGGCCGTCGGGCGGGAGAACATTCCGGCGATCGTCCGGGACACCCGCGACGACGCCATGCTCCGCGACGCCCTGCTGGAGAACATCCACCGGGCGAACCTGAACCCGCTGGAAGAGGCCGCCGCGTACCAGCAACTGCTCGACGAGTTCGGTGCGACCCACGAGGAACTCGCGCGCCGCATCGGGCGAAGCCGGCCGCAGATCTCGAACACCATCCGGCTGCTCAACCTGCCGGCACCGGTACAGAAGCGGGTCGCCGCCGGCGTCCTCTCCGCCGGGCACGCCCGGGCGCTGTTGAGCCTCGACGAGCCCGAGGCGCAGGAACAGCTCGCACTCCGGATCGTCGCCGAGGGCATCTCGGTCCGCGCGACGGAAGAGATCGTCGCGCTGGCTCTGAGCGACGGTACGAGCAGGAAGGAGGCGGCCAAGCGCCGCCCGAAGCCGCACGCCCCCGCTCTGACGGATCTGGCCGATCGGCTCTCCGACCGGTTCGACACCCGCGTGAAGGTGGACATCGGCCGAAGCAAGGGCAAGATCACCATCGAGTTCGCTACGGTCGACGACCTGGAGCGGATCGTCGGCCTCATCGGCGTCGGGCAGGAGGAGGAGCCGGAGGCCTGACCGGTGTAGGCCGCGGTCCGACTTCGTGACGGCTCCGGTATCGAGGTGCGAACGGCAGCATCGCCGGCCGCGTGATCCCAGGGATCACGCGGCCGATCCGTGTAGCGCGAATCGAGGCACCGGCCGGCATCTTGGCTTCACGTAGCGCCACCAGCCGCTGCGCTGTCCACCGCTGCGCTCGCCAGCCGCAGCGCCCACCAGCCGCGCCGCCGGCGCCGGCGTGGGTGTTCTCGGTGTGTCGGTGCAGGGAATCACGGTCACGGAAGGCGCGGCGTTTCACGTGAAACCGTGAGGCGAAGTCCAGGCAGCTCTCGAGCCAGCGGACCGTTTCACGTGAAACGGGACCCGGTGCCTGCGTTCTGCGCTCCGGCTGAACCGGCAGAGGGCCGAAGGGTGCCGAAGCTCGACCGCGACCGATCGCGAGGGCTCGGGTCGGCTCTCAAGAGCGGAGCTGCTACGCCACTGCCTCGCTGACGTGGCTCACGTTGCCGCTCGACGAGTTGCACGATCGGCGTATCCCTGCCCTCCCCCTGGACCCTCGGCCGTCAGAGCGTCCTGCGGGCCTCAGCCCGAGCAGGCTGACGGTGGCCGCACCGGTCGAAGACTGGGCGGCCGACCGGTGTGGCGCTGGTCGGTCTCGCCGGGCCACGTCGGCCCGTGCCTTCCAAGCCGTTCCGCCCCCGTGCGGAAGGATGGTCTGTCGCGGTCGCGGCACTCCCCTCGGGGTTCCCTCGAACGTCGGGCTGTGGGAGGCGGTCACCCCCGGGAGCTCTGCGGCGACGACGCAGGCCCGACAGATGAGTGCCCCCGGCTTCGGCCGACGGCGGTGACGGTAACGATGTTGACGACAGCGACCACGACGACGGCCGTGACGACCACGACGACGGCGTCGGCGACAGGGAAGCCCGGCGGTCACGAGGGCGCGATGGAAACGGCGGCGCCACAGGGACGGCACGGAACGGCGATCGCGAGGGACGGGGAAAGGTGCCGCACGGGGTCGCAGGTGCAGGCGGACCACATTCGGCGTTCTCTGGTTTCACGTGGAACCGAGCGGATCGTTCTGGCCCAAGCCTGTGGGGTTCGGGGCCCAAGTTATCCACAGGGGTTATCCACAGGCCACCCCGTTTCACGTGAAACCCCGCGTGGAACGGGGTGGCAGCCTGTGGATGACGGCGTGTGTCCGGGGTCTCATCAGCCTGTGGATGTCTGGCATGCCTGTGGATAAAGTCGCCCCCCGTTCCCGCGTGACGGCCGGAGCGGTGCCGCTTCGTCGATCGTTCGGGTGGGGACAGCGGTGCCGGAACCGGTTAGTGTCAGCGTCGTGCACGACATCCCTGCCTCCGTTCCGGACTTCACCCAGTGGCCGTCCTTTCCCTTCGAGGGCGACCTTCGTGTCAGGCAACTCGATGACCCGGTCCCGGTCGAGCCGCCGCGCAAGGGCGAGGGGCACCGGGACTGCACGGCCTGCAATGCCCCGGACGACGCCTATATCTGGGTGGGTGAGAGATGGCGGGTACGCGCCATGGACCGCCCCACCGGGCTGCCGATGGTGCTCATCCTCGAATCCCGCTCGCACCTGGATCTCGGCGACCTGCCGAATCTGCTCGCCGCCGAACTGGGAGTGATGACCGTACGGCTGGAACGGGCCATCCGCTCCCTCGACGGCGTCGCCCGGGTGCACGTGAACCGTTGGGGCGACGGCTCGGCGCACCTGCACATGTGGTTCCTGGCCCGGCCCTACGGGCAGCTTCAGCTGCGGGGGACCTTCCTCTCCCTGTGGGATTCCATCCTGCCGCCCATCTCCGAGGCGCAATGGCGAGAGAACCTCGCCATGGTTGCGGCCTGGCTGGCGGAGTTCGGGGGTCGCCCGCTGGCCGAGCCGCCGCGCATCCAGTGGCAGACGCCCTCCAGCTTCACCGGGCAGTCCCCGGTCGAGGACGAGCCGATGGAGGGTGAGGCGGTATCGGTGATCGAGTCCGCCGAGGAAACCCCGCCGGCAGAGGAGTCAGCGGGCGAGAGGCCCGCCACCGACGCCGGGCGATCAGACGCCTAGCCGCGCAGGCGCCGACCCTCCGAGGGGGTCCTCCGGGACACCGCCCGGTTCGTGCAGGCGCGGACATGAGGGCCGCCCCGCGCACGCGCCCGAAGTGGCCTCCGGGGCCGCGCGTGCCCTCACGGCTGGGCCACCCGCCCGAAGGCCACCCCGTGCCGCCACCCCGTGCCGCCACCCTCGTGCCGCCACCCCTGCGGCGGCCCGGGTGGCCATGCACCCCGGCGTGGCCACGATGGCGCGACAGTCCGGCGGCGTGACGACAGCCGCGCAGCGGACCGGTGGCCTGAGGACAGCCCGCGACGCACCGGCCACACGGCGGGCGGTCGCCGGTGGGGGGGCGTACGGTCAGGGACGCCGGGTCACGGCGCGAGACACCAGGGTTCCAACCATCCTGCCGAAGTCGAGGCCGGCGGCCTGGACCGCCAGCGGCAGCAGCGAGGTCTCGGTCATCCCCGGCGAGACGTTGACCTCCAACACGTGCGGCTGCCCGGCGGAGTCCACGATCAGATCGACGCGGCTCAGGTCGCGCAGCCCCAGCGCGGTGTGCGCGGCCAGCGCGACGTCGGCCACCGTAGCGGCCACCTCCGGATCCAGCCGCGCCGGCGTGTGCCAGGTCGTCCGGCCGGCGGTGTAGCGGGCGGCGTAGTCGTACACGCCGTTGCGGGGCACGATCTCCACCGCGGGCAGGGCGCGCGGACCGTCGCCCAGGTCGACCACGGAGACCGCCACGTCCATGCCGGGCACGTACCGCTCGACCAGCGCCGTCGAGTCGTACGCGAAGCAGCCGACCATTGCGGCCGGCAGGGATGCCGCGTCCCGGACCACGGCGGCGCCCAGCCCCGAACCGCCCTGGGTGGGCTTCACCATGAGCGGCAGTCCCAGCCGCTCGACGATCCGGTCCAGCACCGCCACGGCGCCCAGCTCGGAGAACCGGTCGTGCGGAAGGGCGACCCAGTCGGGCGTGGGGATGCCGGCCTCGCGGAGCACCGCCTTCGCCGAGGGCTTGTCCCAGGCGAGCCGCGACGCGCGGGCGTCACACCCCACGTACGGGATGCCGCAGAGGTCGAGTACGCCGCGCAGCGATCCGTCCTCGCCGGTGGCGCCGTGCAGGGCGATCACGACGGCGTCCGGCGGATCGGCGGTGATGGCGGGCAGCAGTGTCACGTCGGCGTCGCGCAACTCGGCGTCCATGCCGACCGCCCGCAGCGCGTCGAGCACCCGGCGCCCGGACCGCAGCGAGACGTCACGTTCATAGGAGAGCCCGCCGGCGAGCACCAGCACCCGCAGGTCGGCGGCGACGGCGGGGTCGGTCACGACGGAACGTTCGGCAGCGGTGGAAACCATGCCGGAATCATGCCAAGTCGGGTCCCGGCGTGTCCGAGCCGGCCTGCCCGCGTCGTGCCCCGGGGCGGCCGACCGTGCCGAAGACCCGCCGCATGGCGATGTCCTGCTCCATCACGCCGGCCAGCCGGCGCACGCCCTCGCGAATCCGATCCGGGGACGGGAACGAGAAGTTGAGCCGCATGTTGCCGGTGCCGGTGCCGTCGGCGTAGAAGCCGGTGCCCGGCACATACGCCACCCGGGCGGCGATGGCCCGGGGCATCATCGCCTTCGAGTCGAGGCCGTCGGGCAGGGTCGCCCAGACGAAGAGCCCGCCGCCCGGCGTCGTCCAGGTCGTGCCGGCGGGCATCAGGTCGTCCAGTGCGGCGAGCATCGCGTCGCGCCGTTCCCGGTAGACCTCGCGGTAGACCTTGAGCTGTTCCCGCCAGGGCATGGTGCCGAGGTAGGTGGAGACGGCGGCCTGCGCGTAGCCGCTCGGGCAGAGGATCTGCGCCTCGCTGGCGATGACCAGCTTGTCGCGGACGGCATGCGGCGCGAGGATCCAGCCGACCCGCAGGCCGGGGGCGAAGGTCTTGGAGAAGGTGCTCAGGTAGAAGACCCCGTCGCGGCGCCGCGCGCGCAGCGGTGCCGGCGCCTCACTCTCGAAACCGAGCTGACCGTACGGGTCGTCCTCGACCACGAGCAGGCCGGCACGCTCGCAGATGTCGAGCACCCGCTCCCGCCGCTGTTCGGTCAACGTCACGCCCGTCGGGTTCTGGTAGGTCGGGATGGTGTAGAGGAACTTGACCCGTCGGCCGGCGCGCGCCAACTCGGCGATGGCGGCCTCCAGCGCCTCCGGGATGAGCCCGTCGTCGTCCATCGGCACGTGTGCGACCTGCGCCTGGGCGGCCTGGAACACCCCGAGCGCGCCGACGTAGGTGGGGCCCTCGGCGAGGACCACGTCTCCCGGGTCGAGGAAGAGCCGGGCCACGAGGTCGAGGGCCTGCTGACCGCCCACGGTGACCACCACGTCGTCCGGGGAGGCACCGCACGCGGCGTCGATGCCGGAGAGGGCCATCACCTCGCAGATGCGTTCGCGTAGCTCCAGGGTGCCCTGGCCGATGCCGTACTGGAGGGTGGTGGCACCGTGCTCCGCGCCGAGCCGGCCGAGCATCTCGCCGACCGCGTCGAGCGGCAGCGCCGCGATGTATGGAGCGCCGCCGGCGAGCGAGACCACCTCCGGCCGACTGGCCACCGCGAAGAGCGCGCGGATCTCCGAGGCGGTCATGCCCCGCACCCGGCGGGCGTACCGGTCGGTGTAGTCGTCGAGCGTCGTGCCGGTCATGACATCACCTCGATGGCTGCTCGGGTGGCTCCCGCCTCGGCGTTTCCGGGACACCGGCGACCATGGCGACGCGGGACGCCGGTTGTCGATCCTAGTCGCAGCCTGCCAAAATGCCACCGCGACGGTGGCCGGCGTCCACATCGCGGACCTCGCCGGCCCCTCGGCGGGAGGGGCCTTCGCGCGTCCCCTCCCGCAGCGTCCGTTTGCGGCGTACGATCGCTCGTCGGGGGTAGGAAGGCGGCATTGTCGTTCCGTGCCGGTCTCACCTCCGAGCCTAGTGTGGGGATGCACCAATGTCGCGACGTCTGGTCAGCCTGACCCTGGACACCCTGGAGGACCTGCCCCGTCCGTGCCGCCAGTGTGTCTACTGGGAGCTTGATCCGGTTTCGGCCGATCGGGCCTGCGCGGCCGGTGACCCGGGGCTGGAGAAGGAGGCGTGGGTCTCGCAGACGCTGCTGGAGTGGGGCTCCTGCGGCAAACTCGTCTACGTCGACGGCATGCCGGCCGGCTTCGTCCTGTACGCCCCGCCGGCGTACGTACCCCGCTCGATGGCCTTCCCCACCTCCCCGGTATCCGCCGACGCCGCGCTGCTGATGACGGCCAACGTGGTGCCCGCCTTCGCCGGCGGCGGGCTGGGCCGGATGCTGGTCCAGGGCGTCGCCCGGGACCTCACCAAGCGCGGCATCAAGGCGATCGAGGCGTTCGGCGACGCCAAGTTCGGCGACGCGGCCGACCCCGCCGGCACCTGCGTCGCCCCGGCCGACTTCTTCCTCTCCGTGGGCTTCAAGACGGTCCGCCCGCACCCGCGCTTCCCGCGCCTGCGGTTGGAGCTGCGTACCGCGCTGAGCTGGAAGTCCGACGTCGAGTACGCCCTGGAGAAGCTGCTCGGCTCGATGAGCCCCGAGACGCTGCTCCGCCCGGTGCGTCCGGCCCCCGCCACCCGCTCGACCGCCGGCTGACCCGGTCCCGGGCGTGCCGGAGGCGTCCCGACCGGTAGGCGGCCGGCACGTCACGACCGGCGGCCGGGCGACGGCGGGTGGTTCGATCCACCACCGTGTCAGTCCACCACCGTGCCGGCGGCCACCACCGCCCGCAGCTCGCTCACGTCGATCGAGCCGGTGGGCACGTCCCGCTCGACGGGGAAGTACATCCGCTGCACGGCGGCGACCATGGCCTCCGCCACCCGGTCCCGGAACCGGGGGTCGACCAGCCGGCTCCGGTCGGCGGGTGAGGTGAGGTAGCCGACCTCGACGCGTACGGCCGGCATCCGGGTCAGCCGGAGCAGGTCCCACGCCTTGGCGTGCGTACGGCAGTCGCGCAGCCCGGTGCGGGCGACGATCTCCCGCTGCACCAGCCCGGCCAGCCGCTCCCCGGTCGCCGAGGTCACCCCGTTGTCGGTGCCGTAGTGGTAGGTCGCCACCCCCTCGGCCTCCGGGTTGGGGTGCCCGTCGACGTGCAGCGAGATGAACACGTCGGCGCCGAGGGAGTTGGCCAGCTCCGCCCGGCCGACGTCCGGCAGGCACTCCTCCGGGGCCGGCCCGCGGGTGAGCTGCACCCGGACGCCGGAGGCGGCGAGCCTGCCCTCCAACCGGCTGGCCAGGTCGTGCACGAGATCCGCCTCGGTCCACCGCAGCGACCCGTCCGGCACCAGCACGCCCGGGTCGGTACCCCCGTGCCCGGGGTCGATGACGACGGTCCGGCCCACCAGCGTCGGCCCGGACTGCCGGATGGCGTCGGACTCGCGCAGCCACTGCGGCCGCCCGCCGACGACCTTGCGGCCGAGCCGGCGCAGCGCGTTCATGGTGTGCGGACCACACGAGCCGTCGGGCGTCAGCCCGACCTCCCGTTGGAACTGGGCGACCGCCCGGGAGGTCCGTACGCCGTAGATGGCGTCGGCGCGCCCGACGTCGTACCCCATCTCCAGCAGTCGTTCCTGCAGCGAACGGACGTCCTCACCGGTGAGTGGCTCCGGAACGGCGTGGTAGAGCGTGCGGGCGCCGAGCCGCCAGCGGGCGGCGTCCAGGGCCCGCCAGGTCTCCGCACCGACCCGGCCGTCCACGCTGAGCCCCCGGGACTGCTGGAAGGCCCGCACGGCCCGCTCGGTGTGCGTGTCGAACTCGTCGGCGTCCGGCACGGTCGGGGTGAGCAGGTCGAGGCCGGTCAGCACCGTACGGATCTCGGTCACCGCGGGTCCACGGTCACCGGGTCGGATCGGACGCACGCACGACCCCCTCTGCACGGACGGTTGCTGGCCGGGCGGCCCCGGGTTGAGGTTATGCGCTCCGAGGGCTCCGGGTGTCCTACGTCGCGAAAAACGCGCCGACCCCGTTCCCGGCGGACCGGGTACGGGGTCGACGCGTGTCGGTGCTGCTCAGAGCGCCGATTCGATGAGCTTGACGAGCTCGCCCTTCGGCTTGGCACCGGCGATCGACTGCACCGGCTCGCCGTTCTTGAAGACGGTGAGGGTCGGGACCGACATCACCCGGTAGGCGCGGGCGGTCTCCGGGTTCTCGTCGATGTTGAGCTTGACGATGCTGACCTGGTCGCCCATCTCGCCGGCGATCTCCTCCAGCAGCGGCGACACCTTGCGGCACGGACCGCACCACTCGGCCCAGAAGTCCACCAGGACCGGCTTGTCGGACTTCAGCACGTCGGCGGCGAAACTCGCGTCGGTGACCGACTTCGTTGCTCCCACTATGACCCTCTCCTCCGATGTGTTCGGTTGTTCAGTCCTGCAACGTGGCGATGAACCGCTCGGCGTCCAGCGCGGCGGCACAGCCGGTGCCGGCGGCGGTGATCGCCTGCCGGTAGGTGTGGTCCACCAGATCGCCGGCGGCGAAGACGCCGGGCACGCTGGTCCGGGTGCTGGGCGCCTCGACCTTCACGTAGCCCTCGTCGTCCAGTTCCACCTGCCCCCGGAAGAGCTCGCTGCGCGGATCGTGGCCGATGGCCACGAAGACGCCGGTGACGTCGAGGACCTTCGCCTCGCCGGTGTGCGTGTTGCGTACCCGCACCCCGCAGACCTTGCCGTCGTCGCCGAGGATCTCCTCGACCACGGTGTTCCACTCGACCTTGATCTTGTCGTTGCCCAGCGCCCGCTCGGCCATGATCTTGCTGGCTCGGAACGAGTCCCGGCGGTGGATGATGGTGACCGAGTCGGCGAAGCGGGTGAGGAAGCTGGCCTCCTCCATCGCCGAGTCACCGCCGCCGACGACCACGATGTGCTGGTTGCGGAAGAAGAAGCCGTCACAGGTCGCGCAGGACGAGACGCCGTGGCCCAGGTACTCCTGCTCGCCGGGTACGCCGAGCGGACGCCACGCGGAGCCGGTGGTGAGGATGACCGCCCTCGCCCGGTACGCGGTCTGGCCCACCCAGACGGTGCTGACGGCGTCGGAGCCCAGGCTGCCGGTGTCCTTGAGCTCGACCCGCGTCACGTCGTCGGTGAGGAACTCCGCACCGAACCGCTCGGCCTGCTTGCGCATGTTGTCCATCAGTTCGGGCCCGAGGATGCCGTCGGCGAAACCGGGGAAGTTCTCCACCTCGGTGGTCGTCATCAGCGCACCGCCGGACTGCACGCCCTCGATGATGAGCGGTTTGAGGTTGGCGCGCGCCGCGTAGACCGCCGCCGTGTAACCGGCCGGCCCGGAGCCGATGATGATCAGGTTGCGGACCTCGTCCACTGCCGTCTCCCGATTGTGTTGTTCGCCATCGGCGCGCACCGATGCCGATCCGATGCCGACGCCCCACCGTGCCGGCACTTCGATGTGCAGAACGTCATCGTACGAACCGGGGATTCCCGAACCGGTCATCCGGTGGGTCAGGTCACGTGGACGGTCATCCGCCCGGTGGCTGCGAAGTCACCCTACCCGCGTTCGGTGGCGGCTGTCCGAGCCGGACCCGGGCACACCGCATTCCGGCCCGCTCGCCCAGGCCCATCCTGCTCCCGTGGCGTCGGTGAAGCGCACGATCAGCGCCGGGCGCCCCTGGAAACGGGCGTAGTCGACCACGTCGACCACCAGCGGACCGTTGCCGTGCTCGGCGGTGATCGCGCCGATGCAGGCGCCCAGCGCGGCGGGGTCGGTGAGCCGTTCGAGCCCGACGGCTGAGTCGGGTCGCCGCCCGCCCTCCGCCTGAACGCCGGGCTGCTCCACCGGCGGAGCGGCGGTGTACGGCCGTGACTTCGGCGACGCCGGAAGGGCGGCCAGCGACTCCGGCGTGTAGTCCGTCCCGCTGCGTACCGAGGGCTCGCCGGTGACCCGGAACGGCGTGGCGGCGGCGGGGCCGGCCTCCTCACGGTGCGCGGTGTCGGGCAACGCCGTGTCCGCGGCTCCGCCCGTCTGCCGGCTCCCGGAGAACTGGCTGACGCCGAGCCCGACCGCCGCGATCGACACGGCGGCCAGCGCGACCGGCCCGGCCAGCCGGTTCCAGCGGCGCCGCCGTCGACCCGGGCCGGTGGTCCCGCCGGGGCCGGGCTCCGACCGGGGTACGCCGGCAGGCCGTCTCCCGGACCCGCCGAGCGGCTGCGTCGGCACCACGCCGACGCCCGTCATGACCGCCGGCTGTGCCTCGGCGGGTTCTCCGTCGTGTCCCGCCCCTTCGCGGCCTGACCCCGAAGGGCCCGGCTCGGAGCGGCCCTTCCCCGAGAGGACCGGCTCGGAGCTGCTGCCCGGCTCGCAGGCCGCGGCGTCGGTGTCGTTGCCGGCCGCGGTGGCGTGGGCCAACGCGGCGACGATCCGGTCGGCGACGTCGGTCGGCATCTCGGGTGCGGCGGAGCCCCAGGCGGCCAGGCCCGCGCGGACGTCCGCCACGGCGGGGCCCAGCAGCGCGTACGCCTGCGCCCAGTCAGCGTCCTCGTCGACCAGCCGGGCGACGAGATCCTCGTCCGGGGTGCCGTCCAGCGCCCCGCCCAGGTAGTCGGCGAGCAGGTCGTGGTCGACCTCCCTGAACCCCCCGGCCGTCACGCGTCCTCCTGGTGGGCATCACGCCGAGACCGTCCCGACCCCGATCGGACGCCCTGAGGCGACCGTGGGTTCCCTCGGGTGACGGTCGGCACGTTCGGACCCGCCGTCGGGGCCGGCTCGGCCCGCCGCGGAGTGGCCTGCTCCTCGGTCCGCTGCGGGGTGGGCCGAGGCTCTGCCTGCTGCGGGGTGGGGCGCGGGCGCAGGTCACCGAGCTGCCTCGCCAGGCGGGACCGGCCCCGGGCGCACCGGCTCTTGACCGTTCCCTCGGCCACGCCGAGGATCCGGGCCACCTCGGCGACGGGATAGCCCTGCACGTCGACCAGGATCAGCGCCGCCCGCTGCTCGGTCGGCAGTTCGGCGAGCGCCTGCCGGACCACGAGCGCCGTGTCGTGGTCCTGGACGGGCGCCGCCGGCTCGACGCCCCCGGTGCCGGAATCGGTGTCGCGGACCCCGTCCGGCAGCGGCACCGTGGGGTGCGCCTGGCGGCGGCGGATCCGGTCCAGGCACGCGTTCACCACGATCCGGTGCAGCCAGGTGGTGACCGCCGAGTCGCCCCGGAACCGGCCGGCGGCCCGATGGGCGGACAGCAGGGCGTCCTGGAGGGCGTCGGCGGCCTCCTCGCGGTCGCCGAGCGTGCGTAGGGCCACCGCCCAGAGCCGGTCCCGGTGCCGGTGGAAGAGCTCGGCGAAGGCGTGTGGGTCGCCGCCCGCGTGGGCGTGCAGGAGGTCGAGGTCCGCCGCTGCGGACGGCGGCGCCGACGACGAGACCGGTGGACCCACCGGTCCACCGGTCTCGCGTTCCCCGCGTGCGCCCATCACCACGTCCGGCGGATGCGGTGCCCGGAGCGGGGTGGCCAGCTCACGACCCCTGGACCGTGATCTCCTGGACGCCGAGCTTGTAGCCGCCGTCACTCGGCGGCAGCTCGGTGATCCAGAACAACAGGTAGCGGTACTTCTGGTCGGCGTTGAAGCCGTTGAAGGTCATCTTGGTGCCCTCGTGCTCCTCGAACGGCTGGCCGATCGCGGTCTTCTTGTAGTCCGCGAAGAGCTGGGCGTCGCCGGAGGACGACGACGGCCGGTCGGTGGTGCCGGCGTAGAGCTGAGCGGAGGCGCCCCGGGCGGAGAGGAGGACCTGCACGGACCTGACGGTGTGCTCGCCGCCGAGGTCGATCCAGACGCCCATGCCCTTCTTGAGGTTGCCGAAGTTGGCGCGTCCCCGGTAGGTCTGGGTCTCCCAGCCCTCGTCCTCGTTGCCGTCGAAGACCCTGTCGGCGTTCCTGACCTCGGTCCGGTCGCCCTCCGGGTCGATGATCCGGGCGGCGCTGATCTTCAGTGGCCCGGCCGTGACGGCGGCGGGAGTGGTGTCGTCGCCGGGAGCGCTGGACGAGGGCGCGGCGACCGGGTTGGTCTGCGGGCCGTCGTCACCGCCGCCCAGGGTGGTGATTCCGATCAGCAGGCCGACCAGGGCGACCGCCAGCAGGCCGGCGATGCCGATCGCGACCTTGCGTCCGCCGGCGGCGGCCAGCGGCGACGGCTCCTCGCCGGTGTCGGCCGTGAAGCGCAGCGGGCCGCCGTTGTCGAGGAAATGCTCGTCGGCCGGCACGTCCAGCCGGGCCAGCTCGGCCGCGAGCACGTCCGACGAGGGCGGCTCGATCTCGGCGTCGAGCAGGTCCATGGTGAGGTCGTCGAGGTACGCCGGCACGCCCGCCCGGACCTGCCGGGGAGCGGCGATCGCGCCGGCCTCGTCACGGACGGCGTCGGGGATGGCGGCCCGGCCGTGACCGGCCGTGGCGCCCCGCAGTGGGGCCTCGGCGTGCGGCCAGTGCCCGGTCAGGGCGAAGTAGAGGATCCCACCGATCGCGCGGACGTCGCTCTGCTGGCTGTCGGCGCCGTCGGTACGCGCGTCGGCCAGCACCACCCGGCCGTCGTCACTGATCATCACCGTGCCGGGGTGGACGTTGCCGTGCACCATGCCGGTGGCGTGCACCGCGGCGAGGGCACTGGCGACCGCGTTGCCGATGGCGGTGGCGCGGACCGGGTCCATCGGGCCGTCGGCGACCAGTTCGCGCAGCGACTGCCCGTCGACCCACTCCCGCACCACGTACGCCCGCTCGGCCTCGTCGATCGCGTCGTAGACGCCGACCAGGTTGGGGTGGATGACGCGGCTGGCCGCGACGGCGCCCTGGAGCATCTCGGTGGCCGAGTCGCCACCCGGGTAGCGCAGCACGACCGCGACGGGACGGCGCAGGATGACGTCGACCCCGCGCCAGACCAGCCGACCGGCGCTGTCGTTGTTGATGTGCTCGACCAGCTCGTAACGCTCGGCGAGGATCTCACCGGCCGTGGGAGCACCGAAGGTCATGACCTGAGGAGCGCTCTCCTCCGCCTCCTGACCTTCGCCGACCTGGGTCACCCGTCCTCCCTCGGTGATCGTGTCGATCGATGGACCCGCGCTGCTGGGCATGTGGCTTCCCGCTCTGCCTTCGAAGGAACCGGCCGACCGGTGTCGACGCGGAGCGTCGGCGCCTGCCGTACCCGTCGAGAGCGACCTTACCCGGGTTGGCCGTCTCCCCGACATGTCATCTTCGCGCCGCTCCCGGGCAGAGCTGCCGGCAGGCAACCAGCTTGTCCGGTTGCGCCCGTTGTCAGCCACGTTGCTGGCACATGTACTGGCCAATCTAGAGGTCGACCGCAAGCACCCGAAGGGAGGGGCCAGCCGGTACGGCGGATCGCGCCGACGCCGCCGGGTTCCCGCCGACCGGGCCGCCCATGCTCAGCCGTACGGTTGGTTATCCACAGGCCGATCCGGTGGCTGAGCGCTGGATCGCGGAGTTATCCACAGGCGCATCCCCAGGCTGGTGATCCTCGTTCACAGAGAGTGCAGTCCCTCCTGGGCGCTCCGGTCGACCGAAGTGGGGCTGTCCGTCGCCCCGCGCGTGTCGTCCGACGTCCTGCTGTCAGCGGCCCAGCCGACGGCGGACCATGCCCACGACCTCGGTGATCTCGCCGATCCGCAGGAGCATCGCCAGCCCGAGGTACGTTCCGCCGATCACCGCGCCACCGACCACGAGCTGCACGATGGCCTCCAGGAGGGTCGGCGTGTCGTCGCCGGGCAGCAGCTTGACCACGATCAGACCGACCACCGCCGCGCCGATCGCCGCGACCGCGACCCGCCCGCCGGTCCGCATGATCTCGCCGAGGCCGATCCGGCCCACCCGGGGCCGTAGCAACCAGGCGGAGACGATGGCGGCGGCCAGGTAGGAGACGGCGTTGCCGATCATCATGCCGGCGCCGGCGAAACTCGGCGAGAAAGCCACGAAGAGCGCGATCTGTACCCCGATGCGGAGCGCCACCACCGGAATGTTGATCAGCGCCGGGGTGCGGGTGTCCGGCAGCGCGTAGAAGGCGAAGGTGAAGAGCTGGCTGACCGCGAACGGGACCAGGGCGAGCGCGGCGGCGAGCAGCACCACCGAGGTCGCGGTGGCGTTGTCCGCGGTGAAGGCGCCGTGCCGGAATAGGGTGAACGCGATCGGGGTGGCGAGGACGGCATAGCAGACGGCGATCGGCGCGAGCACCGCGGTGACCGTCCGGGCGCCCCGAGACAGGTCGGCCGCCAGATCCGCGTACCGGCCGTCGGCGGCGGCCGCGCTCATCCGGGGCATCAGCGCGGTGATGATCGAGACGGCGATGATGCCGTGCGCCGTCATCAGCAGCAGAAAGACGTTGTTGTAGATCAGTGGGCCGGCGGCGTTCTCCCGGCCGGCCCGGTTCAGCAGGTTGAACAACACGATCAGGCCGATCTGGCTGACCGCGACGTAGCAGATCATCCACATCCCGAGCCGGCCCAGCTCGCGCAGGCCCAACGCACGGAAGTCGAAGCGCAGCTTCCAGCGGAAACCCACCTTGCGTAGCGCCGGCAGCAGCCCGGCCGCCTGGATCGCCACGCCGAGCAGGGTGCCGCCGCCGATCAGCAGGATCCGCCCTGTGGTCATCTCCTCCGGCCGGATGATCTCCGCGCCGAACACGGCGATGTAGAGGCCGGCGGTGCCGATCACCACGAGGTTGTTCAGGATCGGCGCCCACATGGGGGCGGCGAAGTGGCCCCGGGTGTTGAGCACCGCGCTGATCAGCGCGCTGAGGCCGGAGAAGAAGATCATCGGCAGCATCAGGCGAGCCAGCGCCGTGACCAGGTCCGAGTAGCCGCCGGTCGACTCGCCGCTGCCGTACAGCCAGGTCAGCGTCGAGGCGAACGCGACCGCGAGCATGGCCGCCACGCCGAGCGCGAGCACCGCCAGGGTGAGCAGCCGCTGGGCGTACGCCTGGCCGCCGTCCGCGTCCGCCTTGCGCCGGCGCACCAGAACCGGGATCAGCACGCTGGTGAGCACGCCGCCGAGCAGGAACTCGTAGACCATTCCGGGCAGGATCTGCGCGGTGGTGTACGCGTCACCGACCAGTGCGCCGCCGAGCGCCGCCGCGATCACCAGGTTGCGCAGGAAACCCGTACCCCGGCTGACGAGGCTGCCCATCGCCATCACCGCACTGTTGGCCGCGGCGCTGGCCTCGCCCACCTGCTCCTGCGGCGGCGCGACCGACTCGATGGCCGGCTGGTTGAGCGGCTCGGCGGAGATGAACGTGGCGCCGTCCGACGGCCGGCCGGGCGCGGCGCCGCCCTGGGCGGCGTTCGCGCTGCGGTAGAGACCGCCGCTCATCTTGTCGCCTCCAAGGCAGATAGGTACGTCGGAGCCGGGGCACGGCCGGCACGTCACAGACGATAGTCAACGGCCACCCGTCACCCGCGCCCGGCGGACCACATCCCCGCCGGGACCGATAGGCTGGCGCTCCCATGTCCGACGCCTCCGCTCCCCACGCCGCCGACCGCCGCGAACTCACCGCCGCGCAGCGCAACGCCGTCGCCGAACTGCTCCGGGTCTCCCCGGTCGCCGACGAGTTGGGCCGCCGGTTCGCGCGGGCCGGCCACGAACTGCACCTGGTGGGCGGTTCGGTACGCGACGCCCTGCTCGGCCGCCTCGGCGACGACCTCGACTTCTGCACCGACGCGCACCCCGACGAGACCCTGCGCGTCGTACGCGGCTGGGCCGAGTCGATCTGGGAGACCGGCCGGGAGTTCGGCACCATCGGGTGTCAGCGCGACGGCCTGCGGCTGGAGATCACCACCTTCCGCGCCGAGTCGTACGACCAGGTCAGCCGCAACCCGGTCGTCGAGTACGGCACCGACCTCGCCGAGGACCTGAGGCGGCGCGACTTCACCATCAACGCGATGGCGGTCAGCCTGCCCGAGCACCGGTTCACCGACCCGCACGGTGGGCTGGACGACCTGGCCGCCAAGGTGATCCGCACCCCGGGCACCCCGGCGGAGTCGTTCGGCGACGACCCGCTGCGGATGTTGCGCGCGGCCCGGTTCGCCGCCCAGCTGCGCTTCGCCGTGCACCCCGACGCGTACGCGGCGATGAGCCGGATGGCCGCCGACCTGGACCGGATCACGGCCGAGCGGATCCGCGACGAGTTCACCAAGCTGCTCTGCGGCGCGGACCCGATCACCGGGCTGCGGCTGCTGGTCGACACCGGGCTCGCCGAGCGCTTCCTGCCGGAGCTGACCGGGCTGAAGCTGGAGATCGACGAGCACGCCCAGCACAAGGACGTCTACGAGCACACCCTGACGGTGGTGAGCAACGCCGTCTCGTACGAGACCGAGGGGCCGGACTTCGTCCTGCGGATGGCCGCGCTGATGCACGACGTCGGCAAGCCGGCGACGAAGGCGGTGGGCTCGGACGGGCGGGTCAGCTTCCACCACCACGAGGTGGTCGGCGCCCGGCTCACCAAGGCCCGGATGAAGGCGATGCGTTACCCGAAGGAGATCACCTCCAAGGTCACCGCGCTGGTGGCGCTGCACCTGCGCTTCTACGGCTACGGCCGGGGCGAGTGGACCGACTCGGCGGTGCGCCGCTACGTCGCGGACGCCGGCGACCTGCTGTCGCGCCTGCACAAGCTGACCCGGTCGGACTGCACCACCCGCAACCGGCGCAAGGCGGCCCAGCTCGCCGCCGACTACGACGCGCTGGAGGAGCGGATCGCCCGCATCGCCGCCGAGGAGGACCTGGCACGGGTCCGGCCCGACCTGGACGGCAACGCCATCATGGAGCTGCTGGGCGTACCGCCGGGGCCTGTGGTCGGGCAGGCCTGGAAGCACCTCAAGGAGCTGCGCCTGGAGCGCGGCCCGCTGGACCGCGACGAGGCCGAGGCGGAGCTGCTGCGCTGGGCCCGCGACGAGGGCATCGTCGGATAGTCCGGCCGGGTGCCGCCGGGCGCGTCCGACGGACCGTGCCGGAGGACGAGGCATCTGGCCGACCGGGTCGGCCTGGTCGATCCGGCCGACGGACAGGGCGGCCACCGGCACCGAAGCAGCGGCTCCGGCACGGAAAGGGCGCCGTCCCTGCCGGGGCGACGCCCTGTCGCGCTCAGCGGTCCGACCGCTGCGCGGGTGGTGTCAGCGGGTCTCGACGGCGTTGCCGTCGACCGGCGGCTTGCCGTTGCCGGTGGTCGCTGCCGCGGAGCCGAGCTTCGACAGCAGGCCGGCCAGGTCGATGCCGGTCAGGTCACTGCCGAGCTGGAGCCCCTGGGCCACGTTGCCGGCGACCGACTTCGTCAGCGACGAGGCGCCGTCGGTGGAGATGACGGTCATCTTGTCGATCGCGCCGATCGGGGCGCTGGCCGCCTCGACCACCTGCGGCAGCACCTTCACCAGCAGGTCCAGCACCGCTGCCTCGCCGTACGCCGCGAATGCCTCGGCCTTGCGGGCCATCGCGTCGGCCTCGGCCTGACCCCTGGCCAGGATGGCCGCGGCCTCGGCCGCGCCCTCCCGCTCGACCGCCTCGGCGATGGCCGAGCGGCGCCGCTGCTCGGCCTCACCCTCCTTGGCGCCCTCGATCGCGTTGGCCTCGGCCAGCGCGGCCCGGCGGGCCCGCTCGCCCTCACCGGTGAGCCGGGCCTGCTCGGCGGAGGCCTGGGCGGCGGCGATGACGGACTGGCGCTGCGCGTCGGCGTTCAGCACGGCCGCGTTGCGGGCCGCCTCGGCCTCCTGCTCCACCTTGTATCGGGCGGCGTCGGCGGGCTTGCGCACCTCGGTGTCGAGCTGGCGCTGCTTGAGCTCGGCGTTGCGCTCGGCGACCTTCTGCTGCTCGGAGAGGATCGCCTGGTCCCGCTCGGCCTGGGCCAGCGGCCCGGCGGCTGCGGACTTCGCCCTGGCCGCGTCGATCTCCGACTGGATGGCGGCCTGCTTCAGCGACAGGTTCCGGTTGGCCTCGGCGATCGCCTCCTCGGCGAGCAGCCGCTCCTGCTCGGCCTGCTGCCGGGCCCGGGCCTCGGCGATGGCCGCGTCCTTGAGTACCCGGGCGGCCTCCGGCCGGCCCAGGTCCTGGAGGTAGGAGCCCTCGGCCAGGATGTCCTGGAGCTGGAAGGTGTCCAGCACCAGGCCCTGGTTGGTCATCGAGTGCTCGGCCTCCTCGGCGACCGCGCTGGCGAACGCCGCCCGGTCCCGGATCACCTCCTCGACGGTGAGCCGGCCGACGATCGAGCGCAGCGCGCCGGCCAGCACCTCCCGGGTGAAGTCCTCGATCTCGTCCTGCTGGTGCAGGAAGCGCTGAGCGGCGGCGCGGATGGCGTCCTCGGTGCCGCCGACCTTGACGATCGCGACGCCGTGCAGGTCGGCGCGGATGCCCTGCTTGCTGACGGCGCCCTTGATGCCGACGTCGATCCGCCGGCTGGACAGGTCGAGTGACTGGAGCTTCTGCACCACGGGCAGGACGAAGACGGACGCCCCCAGCACGACCTTCTGCCCGGAGTTGTCGGTCGACCGGCCGCCGTCGGCGGTCTGGGTGGTGCGGCCCTTGCGGCCGGTGACGATGAACGCCTCGTTCGGCCCGGCCACCTTGATCCTGGAGAGCACGAAGAGCACGAGCACGAGGACGAGGAGGACCGCGCCGCCGATGGCGATGAGAAGGGGCATGTGACCGTCCTGTTTCTTTGTCTGAGGGGGGGTCAGTAGGTCTCGACGTGCACGCTGGTTTCGCTGAGCGCCTCGACCACGAAGATCTGCGCGCCGACCGGGATCGGGCGGTCGGCGCGGGCGTTGAGCTTGACCGGCTGGCCGGCCACCCGGACCCGGACCTCGCCGTAGCCGTCGGCGGGCACCGGGGTGACCACCAGGCCGAGCGCGCCGACCAGGTGGTGGCGGGTGGGCGTGGGATCGGTGCGCATGTCGCGGGCGGCCCGGCTCAGCCGGGCCGCGGCCCACGCGGTGGGCACGGCCGCGACGACGCCGCCGGCCAGGGCCAACGCGATCATGCCGGGGGTACGCCCACCGATCAGCTCGTTGACGATCGCGGCGCCGAAGCCGAGCGCTCCGGTGAAGCCGGCGACCGCCTCCACCGACACCGGACCGTCGAAATCCGGATTGCCGAAGTGCAGCAGCTCGCCGCCGAGCAGGGCGAGCGCCAGAACCGCGACGCCCACGCCGCCGATGATGAGGAAGATCAGCGTCCCCGTGGCCACGGCCTGCACGGTATAAGTGCCCCGCAACGTCGGTCGGGCGTCGCTGGTCCAGCGGGGCGCGACGTGGCTGCTCGGCGGAACGCGACGTGGGGCCGCCCAGCGGGACCGCGACGCGGGCCGCCCTGACGTGGGCCGCCCTGACGTGGGCCGCTCAGCGGAGCGCGACCGCCAGGGTCAGGTTGACGTCCAACGACGCGGGGAGGGCCTGCCGCGCCAGTTCCCGTCCGTCGAGGTCGACCAGCGCCAGCTCTGCCGCCCGGCCGACGCGGTGCAGCAGCCAATCTAGCTGTTGACAAGATTCCGGCGGATCGTCAATCTTGACATCGACAAGAAGGAGGCGCCCGTGTCCTCGGCAACCCTGACCACCGCCGGCATCCTGCTGATCACCGTCGTCACGATCGCGTACGGCGGGCTGACCCTGCTCATGCACCTCACCCGGCGCAAGGCCGGCTACCTGGACAACCCGGTGCGCCGGGGACTCTGGACGGCCGGGCACGCGCACGCCGGGGTGCTCGTCCTCTTCGCGCTGGCCGTGCTGCCCTACGTCGACCAGGCCGACGCGTCCGACGGCACCCGTACGCTCATCCGCGCCCTGCTCGTGGCCGCGCCCATCCTGATGCCGCTCGGCTTCTTCCTCTCCGTGGCCCGTCCCCGGGACACGAAGCCGAACAAGCTGATCTGGCTGACCGTGGCGGGCGGTGCCAGCCTGAGCGCCGGTGCCCTGCTGCTCGGCTTCACCCTGCTCTGACAGGTTCCTCGTGAGGGCCCGGGCGCTCCGTGGCCCGCCCGGCGCCTCGGCCGGGAGACCCTGTCGGGGCGCCGGGGACAATGGCGGGATGCGCTGGACCGTGCTCGACTCCCCGATCGGCGAGTTCTCCGTCGCCACCGACGGCGCCCACGTGTGCCGGGCCCACTTCGGCCGGGTCGACGGCGCCGCCGAGGAGCCGGGCGACGAGGCGGCCCGACAGGCGCTGGCGGAGCTGCGGGCGTACTTCGCGGGCGGGCTGACCGGCTTCGCGGTGCCGCTGGCGGCACCGGGCGGGTCCGACTTCGAACGGGGCGTCTGGCGGGAGATGACCCGCATCCCGTACGGGGAGACGCTCACCTACGGCGAGGTGGCCCGCCGGCTCGGCGACCCGGGCGCCGCCCGCGCGGTCGGGGTGGCCTGCAACCGCAATCCGATCCCGGTGCTCGTGCCGTGTCACCGGATCGTCGGCGCCGGCGGCAAGCTGGTCGGTTTCGGCGGCGGCCTGGACCGGAAGGTGAAGCTGCTGGAGTTGGAGGCCGGGGTCGCCCTGCGCCGCGCCTGGTCCTGACGCGGCGGCACCCCTCCGCCCCCGCCCGGTCGGCCCGGGCCCCCTCCGCCCCCGCCCGTCGGGCCGGGGACGGATTCCTGCGCGAGCAGGACGGGTCAGTCCGCGGCGGGCAGGCAGCCGCCGTCGGCGATCCGCGCGCCGATTCCCACCGTGACGTCGCCGCCCGGACGCTGCCGAAGACGCATGCCTGGCCGGTCCTACCCGCGAGGAGCAGCCCGTGCGGTGGCCCGTTGCGCGTACGGCTGCGGGAGGGCCGGACACGGCGAGGGCCGGGTCCCTGCGGACCCGGCCCTCGGCGGTGCTGGTGTCGGCGCGTCAGCGCTCGACGTCGCCGGCGATGAACGCCTCGACGGCGGCGTGCGCGTCGTGGTCGGCGTACTGCACCGGCGGGGACTTCATGAAGTACGACGAGGCCGACAGGATCGGGCCGCCGATCTTGCGGTCCAGCGCGATCTTCGCGGCGCGGACGGCGTCGATGATGACACCGGCCGAGTTCGGCGAGTCCCACACCTCGAGCTTGAGCTCCGCGTTGAGCGGGGTGTCGCCGAAGGAACGACCCTCCAGGCGGATGTACGCCCACTTGCGGTCGTCCAGCCACGGCACGTGGTCCGACGGGCCGATGTGCACGTCGCTCTTGCTCATCTCGTGCGGGATCTGCGAGGTGACCGACTGGGTCTTCGAGATCTTCTTCGAGACCAGGCGGTTGCGCTCCAGCATGTTCATGAAGTCCATGTTGCCGCCGAAGTTGAGCTGGTACGTGCGCAGCAGCTCGACGCCCCGGTCCTCGAACAGCTTCGCCAGCGCGCGGTGCACGATGGTGGCGCCGACCTGGCTCTTGATGTCGTCACCGACGATCGGCAGGCCCGCGTCCTCGAACTTCTTCGCCCACTCCGGGTCGGAGGCGATGAAGACCGGCAGCGCGTTGACGAAGGCGCAGCCGGCGTCGATCGCGGCCTGGGCGTAGAACTTGTCGGCCTGCTCGGAGCCGACCGGCAGGTACGAGACCACGACGTCGACCTGCGCGTCGCGCAGCGCCTGGGCGACGTCGACCGGCTTGGCGTCGGACTCCTCGACGATCTCGCGGTAGTACTGGCCCAGGCCGTCGAAGGTCGGACCGCGCTGCACGGTGACGCCGGTGGGCGGCACGTCGCAGAGCTTGATGGTGTTGTTCTCGCTGGCGACGATCGCCTCGGCGAGGTCCATGCCCACCTTCTTGGCGTCCACGTCGAACGCCGCGACGAACTGCACGTCCGAGACGTGGTAGTCGCCGAAGGTGACGTGCATGAGACCCGGGACGCGGTCGTTCGGGTCGGCGTTCCGGTAGTACTCCACGCCCTGTACGAGGGACGAGGCGCAGTTACCCACACCGACGATGGCGACGCGGACGGAGCCCATAGCGTCTGCCTCCTTCTTCTTCATCACGGCCGCTCTTTCCTGGACTCTCCAGGCGGAGGCGGGCTGTTGTCTTCTCGTCGGCCGCCGGCCGTCCCGGTTGTCGGGACCGCCGGGGCACGGCCGGAGCGCTCGTTGGCGATGAGCTCCTCCAGCCAGCGGACCTCGCGCTCACAGGCGTCCAGGCCGTGGCGCTGCAGTTCCAGCGTGTAGGCGTCGAGGCGTTCGGCCGCCCGGCCGAGCACGTCGCGAAGCCCTTCGCGGCGTTCCTCGATCTTCCGCCGGCGACCCTCCAGAATGCGGAGTCGGGTCGCCTGGTCGGTCCGGGCGAAGAACGCGAAGTGCACGCCGAATCCCGTGTCGTCGTACGTCTCCGGCCCGGTTTGTGCGATCAACTGGGCGAAGCGTTCCTTGCCCTCCGCGGTGATCTCGTAGACCACCCGACCTCGCCGGCTGGTCAACGCGGGAACTTCCTCGGCGGTGGCGGGTGGGTCGGCGGCCTCGGTGATCCACCCTGCCGCCTGCAACCGGCGCAAAGTCGGGTAGAGCGAGCCGTAGCTGATCGCCGCCCTGATCGCACCGAGCTTGGCGGTCAGCTCCTTGCGCAGTTCGTAGCCGTGCATCGGAGACTCCTGCAGGAGGCCGAGGATGGCGAGCTCGAGCACGGGCCATCCTCTCTGTACCCTCTACGCGGAGCGGTAACCGCCGCGATGTATCGGACCGATACATCGCACGCTAGCGGATCACCGTGATCAGGGCAAATCCCCACTCCGAGGTTCCCCGGTCACGCATAGTCACCGTGGTCGCCCAGCCCGACGAGACCGCGTACCCTTCTCCGCATGCGTACGCAGCGCCAGGTGGTCGACTACTCGCTTCGGAAGCGAGCGGTGCTGCGTGAACTCCTCGCGGGCCGGGTCGGCACGTACGACGTCTGCGACGCCTCGCCCTACCTGAAGAACGCCGCCCGCTTCCACGGCGAGCCGACCGACGAGCGGTGTCCGATCTGCCGGAGCGAGAACCTGACCCACGTCCACTACATTTACGGCGACGAACTCAGGCAGTCCGCCGGCCAGGCCCGGACACTGGCCGAGTTGCCGGTGCTGGCGATGACGGTGCGTGAGTTCCAGGTCTTCGTGGTGGAGGTGTGTCTCGGCTGTGACTGGAACCATCTCGTCGAGCAGTACCTGCTCGGCCGGGACGGGCTGACCGGGAGCCCGGAGGGCGGGCCGGACCAGGACGCGGTGGGCGGCACGGCCGCCTCGGGCAACGGTGCGGGCAGTCGACGGAGGCGAGAGGCGCAACGGTGATCTTCGCTCGATCGGCCGACCCTGGCCAGGGTACGCACGCCCGGGGAGACCGACGGATCGTTGGTCTGATTGGCCCGATTGATTTGCAAGTGGCACCGGTCGACCGGCACGCTCGTGCCGCCCTCGACGGGTGTCCCATCTCACGGCAAACCGGTGGCGGCGCAGCCGCGTCCCACCGCGACGGCAGGGTGTGAGGAATGAACTCGTACGGCGATCCCAGTTCCCCGCGCGGGCGGGCCCAGATTCCGGGCCAGCACGGCGACCCCGGCGGTGACGCCCGCGGGGGCGGCTGGTCGGCTGCACAGGAGGGTACGGCACCCGCGGGCCGCGCCTCGGTGACGCCCCGGGCCGCCGGTACCGGGCGGGCCTCGGTCGGCGGCTCGGCGGCCGTGCCGCCGCGTCCCGGCTCCGGTTCGGCGTCGGCGGCCGTGCCGCCGCGCCACGGCTCGGCTGCCGGTTCGGCCTCGGTGGGCTCGGCTTCGGTTGGCTCCGCCTCCGTGGGCCGGGCGGGACCGGGCCGGGCCTCCGTGCCGGTGCCGCCGGTGCCCGGTGCGGGCCGGGCGCCCGGCGCTGGTCGCGCGTCGGTGCCGGTCTCCCCGGCGGCCGGCGGGTCGGCCGGACGCGCCTCGGTGGGTTCAGCCGCCGTGGGCGCCGCCCCGGCCGGGCGGGCCAGCGTCGGACCGGCGGCCGTCGGCGGCGTCAGCGGCCGGGCCACGGCGCGGGCGAGCGTCTCGCCGGTCTCGGGCGGACCGGGCGGGCCCGGCGGGCCGACCGGCCCCGGCCGACGCGCGCGCGGCGCGGGCGACCCGGCCGGCGCGGCGCGGGCGAAGAAGCGCAAGCGGATGAACCTGTTGATCGCCAGCTTCGCGGTCTTCATCATGCTCGCCGGCCTCGGCGTCGTCGGCTTCACCTACTACTCGACCAACGTCGTGCTTCCCGAGGACACCACGCCGCCGCAGGCGACCACTCTCTACGCGTTCGACAACAAGACGATCATCGCGAAGGTCGGCACGCAGAACCGGACCCTGGTCACCATCGACCAGATTCCGACGCACGTGCAGGACGCGGTCGCGGCCGCCGAGGACCGCAACTTCTACGAGCACTCGGGTGTGGACTACAAGGGCATCGTCCGGGCCGCGTGGAACAACGTCTCCGGTGGCAGCAAGCAGGGCGCGTCGACGATCACTCAGCAGTACGCCCGCAACGCGTTCGACAACCTGAAGGACGACACCTACGCCCGGAAGGTCAAGGAGGCGATCCTCGCCTCCAAGCTGAACGACGAGTACACCAAGCCGCAGATCATGCAGCACTACCTGAACATCATCTACTTCGGGCGGGGTGCGCACGGCATCGAGGCGGCGGCGCAGACGTACTTCGGTAAACCGGCGAACAAGCTGAGCGTGGCCGAGGGCGCGGTCCTCGCCGCGCTGATCAAGCAGCCGGAGGCCAACGCGGGCCACAAGGGCTACGACCCGGCGGTCAACCCCGCCGACGCCAAGTCCCGCTGGGAGTACGTCATCAGCGGCATGGTCGCTGAGGGCTGGCTGAACGCCCCCGGCAAGCAGCAGGCTCCCACCGTGGCCGAGTACCCGACCAAGACGCTGAAGAAGCCGAGCCAGGCCGGCGCCGGCATCGACTACGGCGTGAACACCCCGTACGGCAACGTGATCAACTACGTCAAGCAGGAGATGCGGGACCAGGGTCTCTGCGTCGACGACGAGTCGAAGGTCACCGATCAGAAGAAGCTCTGCTCGCAGGCCCTGATGTCCGGCGGCTATCGAATCCGTACGACGATCGACACGGAGATCCAGGCGGCGGCGGTCGAGACGGCCCAGCGCAAGACCAAGGGCTCGAAACTGAACGGCCAGCCAAAGAACCTCATGGCGGCGGTAGTGGCGATCCACCCGGACAACGGCCGGGTGCTCGCCTACTACGGCGGCGACAACGGCACGGGAACCGACTACGCCGGCAAGAACACCGACGCCTCCGGCAACGTCTCGGGAGGCCACTCGCCGGGCTCCAGCTTCAAGATCTACACGCTGGCGGCGGCGCTCAAGGAGGGCAAGGCCCTTGAGTCGCGCTGGAAGGGTAAGGCGTTCACTCCGAAGGGCACCAAGTTCAAGGTCAGCAATGCCGGCGTTGACAACCCGGAGTGCGGCGACTCCTGCACGCTCAAGGTCTCCACGCTCAAGTCGCTCAACGTGCCCTTCTACCACGTGACCCAGGAGATCGGGCCGGACAAGGTCATCAAGATGGCTGCCGACGCCGGCGTCACCACCATGTGGCGAACGGACACCAATCCGGCGAAGGCCTACGACCTGACCAAGGAAGACCCGAAGGACATCGCCCCCGACCCGTTCTTCCACGTGGTGGGCTACGGCCAGTATCCGGTAACCGTCCTGGACCACGCCAACGGCGTCGCCACCTTCGCCAATGAGGGCGTCTACAACAAGGCCCACTTCCTCTACTCGGTGGAAGCACGGGACGAGATCACCGGAAAGTGGAAGAAGGTCGGCAGCGAGAAGCTCAACCCGAAGCAGCGTGTCGACAAAGATGTCGTCGCCGACGTGACGTCGGTGCTCGAGCAGTATCCAGCGCAGGTCAATCACCGGTTGGAGGACAGCCGAAAGGCGGCCTCCAAGACCGGCACCTGGGAACAGAAGCCGGACAGTCCGGAAAACGGCGACGCCTGGATGATCGGCTACACCCCGCAGATCGCCACCGCCGTCTGGGTCGGTAACTTGCAGAATCGACTGCCGCTCAAGCTCAAGGACGGCCGCCGCGTCAGCGGTGCCAACCTTCCGGGTGACATCTGGGAACAGTTCATGGAAAAGGCGCACAAGACCGGGGAATTCTATCGGGACAAGAAGGACTTCCCGCCTGCGGCCAACGTCGGCGACCCCAAGAGCGGCAACGGCGAGGAGCCGCCGCCCCCGCCGCCCCCCTCGGGCCAGCCGCCCTGCGATCCCCTCGGCCTGTTCTGCCCGCCGGGCGGCAACAACCCGGGTGGCCCCACCAACCCTGGTGGCCCCCCGGGTGGCCCCACCAACCCGACCGACCCGCGCCCCGGCCGGGACGGCGGCGGCGGTGGGCTGCTACCGAGCCTGACACCCAGACCGGACAACGACTGATCGACGAACGCCGACGGCGGCCGGAGCACCTGCTCTGGCCGCCGTCGGCGTTTTGCGTACCGACGTGTCGTGAGCGGGAGGGGACGCGGAGCCCCGATGTACGGCAGGATGCACCTTCATGAGCACGCAGTCGACGCGAGGCATCGACGACGCCGGTGCCCCTGACCATCCGTCCCGCTCCGACGGCTTCGTCCGGGGCGTCTCCGGCGCGATCGGCGGCCCACTGGGCGACCACGCCGTCGCGCTGGACCGGCCCGTCGGGCGGGAGAACAGGTTCTGGACGGCGACCCGCATCGTCCTGGCCCTGGTCTGCCTGACCCTGGCGTTGCACTGGGTGCAGAAGTCGCCCTGCCAGGACGGCGCCTGGCAGAACAACGTGCAGTACACCCGGTTCTGCTACACCGACGTGCTGGCGCTCTACTACGCCGAGCGGCTCAACGAGGGCGCTGTCCCCTACCAGGACCACCCCGTGGAGTATCCGGTGCTCACCGGGTACTTCATGGGTGCCCTCGGCCTGCCCGTGCACGCCCTCGGCGAGAACGACCCGGGGCTCAACCAGGCCATGTGGTTCTACAACCTGAACGCGCTGGTGCTCGGCGCGCTGGCCGTCGCCACGGTGGCGGTGCTCCTCGCCCTGCGCCGCCGCCGACCATGGGACGCCGCGCTCTTCGCGCTCGCCCCCGCGCTGATGCTCACCGCCACCGTCAACTGGGACCTGCTCGCCATCGGCCTGGCCGCGTTCGGTCTCTTCGCCTGGGCCCGCAGCCGACCCCTGGCGGCCGGCGTCCTGCTCGGACTCGCCGGGGCGGCCAAGATGTGGCCGCTGTTCATCCTCGGCCCGATCCTGGTGCTGGCGCTGCGCGCCGGACGGCTCCGGGCCGCCCTCACCGCCTTCGGCGCCGCCCTGGTCTCCCTGGTGCTGGTGAACCTTCCGGTCGCCATTCCCTACCGGGAGAACTGGGACCGCTTCTTCGAGCTGAACTCGACCCGGCCCATCGACTGGGGCACCCTCTGGTACATCGGCCGCTACCTGGACGGCAAGGTCGGCAGCAGCAACCCCGCCGATCTCGGGCCCTTCGAGTGGCTGAACCTCAACATCCCCACGCTGAACACCCTGTCGTACGCCCTCTTCGGGCTGGCCTGCCTCGGGGTGGCCGCGCTGGGGCTGCTGGCCCCACGCCGGCCCCGGCTCGCCCAGCTCGCGTTCCTGGTGGTCGCCGCGTTCCTGATCTTCAGCAAGGTGTGGTCGCAGCAGTTCGTGCTCTGGCTGCTGCCGCTGGTGGTGCTCGCCCGCCCGAAGTGGGGCGCCTTCCTGGCCTGGCAGGTGGCCGAGGTCTGCTACTTCGTGGCCTTCTACGGCGAACTGCTCGGTACGGCGACGAGCAAGCCGGTCTTCCCGGAGGGCGTCTTCGTGCTGGCGTCGACCCTGCGGCTGGCCACCGTGGTCGTGCTCTGCGTGCTGGTCGTCCGGGAGATCCTGAACCCCGGGTCGGACGCGGTCCGCAAGACCTATCCGGACGATCCGGACGGTGGCCTGCTCGACGGCGCCCCGGACGCGCCCTGGCTCGACCGCTGGAGACGCCGTCGGGTGGCACCCGCCGAGCCGACGCCCGCCGCCGTCTGACCCTCCTCCCGGCAGCCAGGGGCGACCCTGACTGCCGGGAGAACGCCGGTCAGAGGCGGTAGACGACGACGTCGCCGATCTCCTCGCGGGTGATGCCCAGCCCGTCGACCGGCGCGTCCACGGTGATCTCCCACGGCGTGCCGGCGATGTGGTCGCGCATCAGCAGCACGTTGCGGACCCCGAGGACGCGCAGGTAGTCGACGCTGGTCTGGTCGGGGAAGGCGAGCGTCACCCGGCGTACGTCGTCGAGCTGCCGCGGGGTGAAGCCGCTTCCCCCGTTCACCACGTCCTGGAACCTGGTCGTGGACCACAGCATCACCGGCTGGTCGAGGCTCTGGCTGCTGGGCAGCACCAGCAGCGGCCCGTCCACCGTCCGCATCGCGGCCGGCTGGGGCGGCACGATCGGATGCGGCGTGGAGTTCAACCCCTCGCCGATGACCAGCACCAGCGGCAGCAGCGTGGCCAGCCGCAGCCACGGGCTCGGCCAGGAGGGGATCCGCTCGGCGGAGATCTCCCGGACCCGGGTGGCGAACGCGCTGACCGCGCCCGCCGCGAGCAGCCCGAGCAGCAGCGTCGTCCAGAGCATCAGCCGACCCGGCGTACGCAGGCCGTTCCAGCCGGGCAGGTGCTCGAACAGCGGCACGTAGGTGAACGTGCCGTCGAAGAACCGGGTGCCCATGGCGAGCACCATCGTCACCACCACCCCGGCCAGCAGCAGCAGCCGGTGGCGCAGCTTCCAGACCGAGAAGAAGAGCCCCCCGGCGGCGAGCGCGTAGAGCACGAAGCCGGGCAACAGGGTCATCTCCGGGTGCCAGGGCAGCAACGCTCTCGCCCCCTCGTGCAGCCCGCCCCACACCCGCGACTCGGCGGGCGCGGTGAAGAAGCCGCTCGCCGGTGGGGAGAAGATGGCGATGTCGCCGATGGAGCGCTTCGCGTTCGGGTGCGCCTCGGCCACCGTGAAGAACGGGTAGGCCAGCAGCGCGCCGACGCCGGCGAAGAGCAGACCGCCGACCAGGTCCGCGATCAGCAGCCGGCGGCCGAACGGGCGCTTGACCGGCCGCACGACCCAGCGTCGCAGGAACCAGGTGACGGCCGCGACGAGCACGGTCCCGGCGAGGAAGTACGCGAACGGCAGCCCGATGCCGAAGCCGAGACTGAGTTGCCACGCCGCGACCAGCCAGCCGGCGTAGACCCAGCCGTCGTGCCGGCGTTCCGGACGGTACCCGTGCCGCAGCGACCAGCCGTGTCCCCGGGCGAGCATGGCCAGCGCCAGCGGGATGCCGCCGTTCGAGATCACGTGCAGGTGCCCGGCCTGGGCCAGCAGCCAGGGCGCGTACGTGAAGCTCACCCCGGCCACCGCGGAGCCGATCCGGCCCGCGCCGAGCTGCCGGGCCAGCGCGTACGCCCCGAGCGTGGCGAGCGCGTGGGCCAGCACGAACATGATGTTGTAGCGGAGCACGGCGCCCTCGGGGCCGGTGCCGATCATGCCCGCCGGGGCGTACCCGAGCAGGGTGTCGGAGAAGGCGAAGCTCCACGGCTCCGGGAAGAAGGTGTTCGACTGCCACAGCTGCGCCGGGTTGGTCAGCAGGATGTGGCCCGACCAGGCCATCTGCCACGCCTGGAGGCTGGGGTCCCAGTAGTCCTGCGGCAGGGTGTGGCGCGGGTAGCGCAGCGTCGGCCAGGTCAGCAGCACGGCCAACGCGAGCGTCGCGAGCGTCGCGAGCGTCCACTCGTGGACCAGCAGGCGACCGACCGCCCGTGCGGCACGCCCGAGCCGGGAGGGCACCGGTTCGGGGGCGGACGCGAAGGCGTCCCACCGGTCCGGCTCTTCCTTCTGGTCGCCTCCGTCCTCGTCCTTGGCGTCCGTCTTGCCGGCCGCGTCCGCCTCGGTGTCGGTCCTGCCGGTGCTGGGTCCGACCTGGTCGGCCCCGCCCGCCTTGGTGCCGTCCTTGCCGGTCCCGGCCTTGTCGGTCCCGGCCTTGCCGGTCTCGGTCGTGTCGATCTTCTCGGCCTCGCCGGCCGTGGCTCGTGCCCCAGCCGTGGCTGGGGTCGTGTCGGCGCCGGGTGGGGCTTCGCCGGTGTCACGATCGGCCTGCCCAGCCTTGGGCTCGGCCCCGCCGGTCCCGGCCGCCGAGTCGGGCGTGGCACCGGCCGTGCCGGTCTTCCCGGCGGTGTCCTTCTTCCCGGCCGTGTCGGCGTTCCCGGCAGCGGCGTCGGGACGGGGGCCGCCGGCGGCGGACTGCTCGGTCGTCATGCCGCCGGGCTCCCCGTGCCCAGCCGGTCACGCAGGAAGGCGATGTCGGCGCTCTGGCCGTCGACCCCACCGGGGGTCTCGACGATGACCGGTGCGCCGGCCGCGCGGATCACCGCCACCACCAGCTCCGCATCGATCGTGCCGCCGCCGAGGTTGTCGTGCCGGTCCTGGCCGGAGTTGAACGCGCCCTTGGAGTTGTTGGCGTGCACCAGGTCGATCCGTCCGGTGATGGCCTTGACCCGGTCGACCAGCCCGAGCAGCTCCTCGCCGCCGGCGTGCGCGTGGCAGGTGTCCAGGCAGAAGCCAACCTCGTGGTCGCCCACGGCGTCCCAGAGCCGGGCGAGCGCGTCGAGTCGCCGGGCGCAGGCGTTGTCACCGCCGGCGGTGTTCTCGATCAGGACCGGCAGGTCGAAGCCGCCGGAGTCCGCCGCGTACGCGAAGGTCTTGCGCCAGTTGTCGAACCCGACGGCCAGGTCGTCGCCGGCGTTGACGTGCCCGCCGTGCACGATCAGCCCCTTCGCGCCGATGGCGGCGGCCGCCCTGGCGTGCCCGAGCAGCAGCTTGCGGCTGGGGATCCGGATCCGGTTGTTGAGGGTCGCGACGTTGATGACGTACGGCGCGTGCACGTAGAGGTCGACGTCCGCGGCGCGCAGCCGGTCCGCGTCCTCCCGCGGCTGCGGTGCCTTCCACCCCTGCGGGTCGGAGAGGAAGAACTGCACGGCCTCGGCCCCTCGGGCGGTCGCCTCCGCCATCGGGTCGGTCGAATCGACGTGGGCTCCGATACGCATGCACGGGAGCCTACGTCGCGTCCCCGACAGCCGGGTTGACGGCGGTGACGGACTCGCCGACCCACGCGTCACCTCCCGGCGGCGGCGGTCGTTGTTGCGGGTGGGATCCACGGTTACCGCAGCCGGCCCGGATCGGCCGCCGGACGGCCTCGCCGACCGTCCGCGTGAACCCGCCCGAGAGCAGGGGCACTCCCGTCGTGCGGCCCGGCGCGGCGGGAGCCCCGCCCTGACGGAAGCGGAACACGCCGGGAAATTTGTCGGAGAATTCCGCCATTTACCCCGACAAGGTGCAAGAGCCGTTGTAACGTCAGGTAACAACACGATAAAGCTCCGCGGGGCGTCCCCGGTCCAACCTCATCGGTGTGGTCGTTCCTCCCCAGGTCCCACCCAAGGAATGCGGACGGGACGCCCCGCGGCCTCGTGCACGGGGGCTCGCATCGACAGCGACGTCGAGGCGGGCCCCCGTCGCCCTGCCCGGCGAGCGGGCCCCCGCGACCACCCCGGGCATGATCGTCGGGACCGGGTATCCTGGTCCGGTTGTCCGCGTCCGGCCGGGTTCCCCCGGAACCGGCGTGGGCCGCGACGCAGACCTCCTGCCACGGAAGGACCGTGGCCGCTTAGCCCACAGGAGGTGAGCACGTCTTGCGTCATTACGAAGTAATGGTGATCCTCGACCCCAGTCTCGAGGAGCGCACCGTCGCCCCGTCGCTCGACACGTACCTGAACGTGATCCGGACCGCGGGTGGCTCGGTGGAGAAGACCGACGTGTGGGGCCGCCGGCGCCTCGCGTACGAGATCAACAAGAAGGCCGAAGGCATCTACGCCGTCGTCGACCTGCAGGCGACGCCCGCAGCGGTGGCCGAGCTGGACCGTCAGCTGCGGCTCAACGAGTCCGTGCTGCGCACCAAGGTCATCCGGCCGGAGATGCGCTAAAAGCATTCAACCCGGTTCACCCGGATCAGCCTCATCGGCGCTGTCGGAGGGCTCTGAGAGCCTGTACGGCAGAACAGATGAGTGCGCGAGGAGATGGTCATGGCAGGAGACACCACCATCACGGTCATCGGCAACCTGACCGATGACCCCGAGTTGCGGTTCACCCCCTCCGGTGCGGCGGTCGCCAAGTTCCGGGTCGCTTCGACGCCCCGGTTCATGGACAAGGCCTCCGGCGAGTGGAAGGACGGCGAGCCGCTCTTCCTGGCGTGCACCGTGTGGCGGCAGGCGGCGGAGCACGTCGCCGAGTCGCTCCAGCGGGGCGCCCGCGTGATCGTCTCGGGCCGGCTGCGTCAGCGGTCGTACGAGACGCGCGAGGGCGAGAAGCGCACCGTCATCGAGCTCGAGGTCGACGAGATCGGCCCGTCGCTGCGCTACGCCACGGCGAAGGTGCAGAAGATGTCCCGCTCCGGCGGCGGTGGCGGCGGCTTCGGCGGCGGTGGTGGTGGAGGTAACCAGGGCGGCGGCGGAGGCAACTTCGACGACCCCTGGGCCTCGGCTGCACCGGCACCCTCGCGCGGTGGTTCGGGTGGCGGCAACTTCGACGAGGAGCCCCCGTTCTAATGGCGCCGAGCGCCCGCGATCGCAAACCAGGAGCACGAGCAATGGCCAAGGCCGCTGCACTTCGCAAACCGAAGAAGAAGGTGAACCCGCTCGACAAGGACGGGATCACCTACATCGATTACAAGGACACCGCGCTGCTGCGCAAGTTCATCTCCGACCGCGGCAAGATCCGCGCTCGGCGGGTGACCGGCGTCACCTCGCAGCAGCAGCGGCAGATCGCCCGTGCGGTCAAGAACGCCCGTGAGATGGCGCTCCTGCCGTACACGGCCACGGCCCGCTGAGAGGGGGCACCGATATGAAGATCATCCTGACTCAGGAGGTGTCCGGCCTCGGTGCCCCGGGCGACATCGTCGAGGTCAAGAACGGCTACGGCCGTAACTACCTGCTGCCGCAGGGCTTCGCGATCGCCTGGACCAAGGGTGCGGAGAAGCAGGTCACGGTCATCAAGCGGGCCCGTTCGGCCCGGGAGATCCGCGACCTCGGCCACGCCAACGAGGTCAAGGGCCAGCTCGAGGGCCTCAAGGTCAGCCTGAAGGCCCGCGCCGGTGACGGCGGCCGGCTCTTCGGCTCGGTCACCCCGGCCGAGATCGTCGACGCCGTCAAGGCCGCCGGTGGTCCGGTCCTCGACCGTCGTCGGCTGGAGGTGTCCGGTCCCATCAAGTCGACCGGCTCCTACCCGGTGCAGATCAAGCTGCACCCCGAGGTGACCGCCAAGTTCGACCTCAACGTCGTCCAGGGCTGACACCTCATCCCAGCACCACGCGACAGGGCCCGCACCGACCGGTGCGGGCCCTGTTCCGCCGTAGGCCGACGAGGTTGACCTGGTAGACCTCGGGCGGCCCCGTGACCTTCCACCGGCGGGTCAGCCGATCGGCTGACCGGTCACCGCGCTGATCATCACCGTCGACAGGCCACCGCCGACCACGGCCGCCGCCAGCGCGACGCTTGCCGAACGCCACGTCGTCCCGACCCGGCGCAGCAGCAGCGCCACGACCAGGCTGCTGGCCAGTGCCAACCCGAAGCGCGGCAGGCCCGACACCAGCGAGCCCAGCGCCCGCGACCTCGGCGAGTCGCAACCCCCTCCGCTGATGTCCGTGACGCACCCCGCCGGCACCTGCCCGTCCAGCGTCAGCAACCACACGAAGATCAGCACCGCCGGCGCCAGATAGCAGGCGAGCGTGTAGAGCAGCGACCGCCACGGCCCGCCCGGATCGGGATCGAGCAGGTCGTCCTCGATGCGCCGGCTGCGGGCCCCCGCCCCGGCGGTCCCCGCCGGACGGCGTACGGCCGGCCTCGCCGCCCTCGGGGCACCGAACAGCTCCGCCGCCCTCGGGGCACCGAACGGCTCCGTCACCCGCCGACCCGGTGCCGGACGCGGTGCGGTGTAGGGCGCCACCGGTGACCGGGGCGCCGACACCGGCGGACCCGTCCACCGGGGATCGTCGTCCGCCAGCCGGATGCCCGACCAGAAGCCCTCGTCGCGGTCGTCCCGCCCCGGCCAGGACCAGCCCTCCTCGGTGCCGGAGCCCGGCGCGGTCCGGTCCCATCCGCCGGTGTCGGCGTACCGCTCCCACCGGCCCGTGCCGTCGGACCCCTGCCACCGGCCGGTGCCGTCGGTTTCGTCCCACCGGCCCGTGCCCGCGTGTTCCCAACGGTCGACCTCACCGGGCGGACGCCACGCGTGCACACCCGAGGCGTCCCACGCATCGACGGCCGGCGGACGGGAGGGCGGGAGCTCGGACGCGGCGGGACGAGCCCCCCGGTCCCAGGGATCGACAGCAGGTCGATCCTCCGGCGCCCACCGACCCCGGCGGGCCTCCCGGTCCGGTACGGGGCCGGACGCCTCCGCCTCCTCCAGCCCCGACCAGACGACCTGCGGCCGATGCGACGGCGAGCGCCTCGGCCGGCTCGGCGGCGCCGCCCCCGAGACGGGGTCGTCCTCGGCCCGCCGGCGCCCGGAGTAGCCCCGCTCCCGCAGGTGGTCGAACGTCCACTCCCCGGTGTGCTCCGACTCCGACTCCGACTCGGGGGCCGTGCCGGGCGCCGACGCCGCACGCCAGCTCGTCTCGCTGACCCGACGCCAACTGCTCGTGGTCTCGGTGGCCCGCCAGGCGGCACCGGAAGACGGATGGTCGGCCCCGGCCCGCGCCTCGTCGTCGGGCGCGGCGTGCCGGCCGCTGCCGTCCGCGCTGCGTACGCCCGACTCGAGCGCCCAACGCGGCAGGTAGCTGTCGACCGGCTCCCGCTGGCCGCGTTCGGCGGCCCGGCGGCGACTCGGCGTGCGGTGCCGAGCGGGGGCGCGCTCGTGGGGATCGGCCGGTGCGGGGTCGGCGGGATCGTCCCAGGGGGCGACCGGCCGTCGCTCGCGCGGAGCACTCTCTCCGCGTCCCCAGTCCCGGTAACTCACGGCCGGAGCGTGACCCTTCTCAACCGATGGCGCAATCCGCTGTCCAGGTGTAGCCGTTCGCTGGAGATAGTACGGGACGTTCGATCGCGCAGTTCGACCGAAAACTTGCTATCCACAGGCTGGGGATTACGTTTCCGCAGCTCAGCGCTCTGCGCCCGAGAATTCCCCAGCCGTTGTCCACAGGCTGTGCACACCCTGCGCACAGCTCGTCCACCGGCGTCCACAGGTTGTCCCGAGGCTCGTCCACCGTCGTGGTTGAGCGGCTGACCTCGGGTTCCGTATGGTTGGCCCCCGACCGGCCGTGCGATGACCCCCGATCGACCGGCAGGTCGAGGTCGTCGTACCTCGACGGTAGGGCTGAATCCGGATCCGACGCAGTGGAGGGGGAACCCGTGTCGGTCACCGACGACATGCGGGCGGAGTCGCGATCGGGCGGGGGGCAGGCGTCCCCACCGCCGCAGCGCGACGGCCAGTTCGACAAGACCCCGCCCCAGGACGTCGCCGCCGAGCAGTGCGTCCTCGGCGGCATGCTGCTGTCCAAGGACGCCATCGCCGACGTCGTCGAGATCCTCAAGACCAACGACTTCTACCGGCCGGTGCACGCCACCATCTTCGACACCATCCTGGAGATCTACGGTCGCGGCGAGCCGGCCGACTCCATCACCGTGGCGGCGGCCCTGGCCGACTCCGGCGATCTCGTCCGCATCGGCGGCGCTCCCTACCTGCACACGCTGATCGCCAGCGTGCCCACCGCCGCGAATGCGGCGTACTACGCCCGCATCGTCAGCGAGCGGGCGGTCCTGCGGCGCCTGGTCGAGGCCGGCACCAAGATCGTCCAACTGGGCTACGGCACGAGCCAGGGCGGCAGCCGCGACGTCGACGACATCGTGGACCTCGCCCAGCAGGCGGTCTACGACGTCACGGAGCGCCGCGTCAGCGAGGACTTCGCCGTGCTCGCCGACATGCTCCAGCCGACGCTGGACGAGATCGAGGCGGTCGGCGCCCAGGGCGGCGTGATGACCGGCGTCCCCACCGGCTTCACCGACCTGGACCGCCTGCTCAACGGCCTGCACGCGGGACAGCTCGTGATCGTCGCCGGACGCCCCGGCTTGGGCAAGGCGCTCGCACTGGACACCCCGCTCCCCACGCCGACGGGTTGGACCACGATGGGGGAGGTCCAGGTCGGCGACGAGTTGCTGGGCGCCGACGGCCTGCCCACGAAGGTCACCGCCGCGTTCGAGGTGCGGTACGACCGGCCGTGCTACGAGGTCGAGTTCTCCGACGGTTCGGTGATCGTCGCCGACGGTGAACACCTGTGGAAGACCACCACGCGGGCAAGTCGCCGCGCTGCCCCGGCCCGCCGGCGCAACCACTGGTCCCCCGAAGCCGTCCGACGACTGCGGCAGGCAGCGGCAGGCGCGGCCCCCGGCGACGACGTCACGATCGCGGAACTGGCCGCCGTGCTCGGTCCGGAGTTCACGCACACCGCCCACCGGGTGGCGCACGACATCGCCGACGACTTGCCCGTCGTCATGCGCCGGCGCCCACGCGTACGCCCGGCCAGGGCCTATCCGTCCCGGCGCCTCCACCGTCGCCTGTCGGCCCGCGTCGAGCAGTGGTCGGACAGCCTGTCGGCGGCGGAGTTGCCGGACGTGGTGACGACGGAGCAGATCCGGGCGACCCTGCGCACGGACACGGCTGACCGGCGGCTGAATCATGCGGTCGAGAACGCCGCCGCGCTCCGCCTCCCGGAACGGGAGCTCCCGCTCGCGCCGTACACGCTCGGGGTCTGGCTGGGTGACGGCCACACGGCGGCGGGAAGGGTCACCACCGTCGACCCGGAGATCCTGGCCTTGATCGAGTCCGACGGTTTCGAGGTTCGACCTTCGGGGCCGATGGTCTACACCGTCCGTCCGCCTCGGCTGCCCGTGATCGCGGCCCGTGAATGTGTCGTCTGCCACGCGGTCCTCACCCCTCGCGGCCCGGCGGTCCACACCTGCGGCCAGTCGTGCGGCGGCCGGTCGAAGGGGCTCGTCCCCGAGGCGCGGCGCGAAGGTTGCGCGCACTGCGGGGCGGTGGGCGCCGGGGCCTGGAACGCAAGCCGCGGGTGCCGTGACTGCCACAGCCGGTACGGAACCTTCCTCGGCTATCTGCGCGCGGCGGGAGTGCTGGGCGACAAGCACATCCCCACCGCGTACCTGCGGGCCTCGGAGGCGCAGCGGCGAGCGTTGCTGGCCGGGCTGCTCGACACCGACGGCACCGTGACCGTCAGCGGGAACGTGCAGTTCACCACGACCTCGCCCCGCCTCGCCGAAGACGTGCACGAGCTGGTCGTCAGCCTCGGGTACCGCTGCTCGGTCGCGCGAAGGACCGTCAAGGGGCGCACCGCGGAGAGCTCGATCGCCTTCGACCTCACCTTCACGGCCAGGGACGAGGTCTTCCGCCTGCCGCGCAAACGGGAGGTGCACCGGTTGCGGCGTCGTGGCGAGAGCAACTCCCGCACGGACAGCCGCTTCATTGTCGACGTCCGAGCGGTTCCGAGCGTGCCGGTCCGGTGCGTCACGGTGGACAATTCCGACCACCTGTACCTCGCCGGCCGGGCGATGATCCCGACACACAACAGCACCGCGAGCATGGACTTCGCTCGCAACGCCGCGATCAGAGCCAACCAGGCGGCGGCGATCTTCTCGCTGGAAATGAGCAAGGTCGAGATCGTCATGCGACTGCTGTCGGCCGAGGCGCGCGTGCCCCTGCACGTCCTGCGCAGCGGCCAGCTCTCCGACGACGACTGGACCAAGCTCGCCCGCTGCATGGGCGAGATCAGCGAGGCGCCGCTCTTCGTCGACGACACGCCGAGCATGAACCTGATGGAGATCCGGGCCAAGGCCCGCCGGCTCAAGCAGCGGCACGACCTCAAGCTGATCGTGGTCGACTATCTCCAGCTGATGACCTCCCCGAAGCGCACCGAGAGCCGGCAGCAGGAGGTCGCCGACCTCTCCCGTGGCCTGAAGCTGCTGGCCAAGGAGGTCGAGTGCCCGGTGATCGCGGTGAGTCAGCTGAACCGTGGTCCGGAGCAGCGCACCGACAAGCGACCGCAATTGTCCGATTTGCGCGAATCGGGCTGCCTGACGGCGGAGACCCGGTTGATCCGGGCCGACAACAACTCCGAAGTGACCCTCGGCGAGTTGCTCGCCGACGGAGCCAAGGACGTTCCGGTATGGGCGCTCGACGAGACCCTGCGCTACACCCCGCGAACGATGACCCATGTCTTCCCGAGCGGCAATCGGGAGGTGTTCCGCATGAAGCTGGCCTCGGGTAAGCAGATCGACGCGACGTCGAACCATCCGTTTCTCACCTTTGCCGGATGGCTGCCGCTCGGGGAGTTGGCGCCGGGAACGCGTCTCGCCACCCCCCGGCACGTTCCGCCTCCACTCACGATCCGACCGTGGGCGGAGCCGGAGGTCGTCCTGCTGGCGCACCTGCTGGGCGACGGCTCGTTCGTGCGCCGGCAGCCCATTCGGTACGCGAGCCGCGACGAAGGCAATCTGCAGGCAGTGGCGGAGGCCGCCAAACATTTCGGCATCACCGCCATCCGTGACGACTACGAGGCGGCCAGGGTCACCACCCTGCGGCTTCCCGCTCCCTACCGTCTCGCTCGCGGCGGGCGCAATCCGATCGCCGAGTGGTTGGACGGTCTGGGACTGTTCGGCCTGCGGCCGCATGAGAAGTTCATCCCGGCGCCGGTCTTTGGCATGCCGAAGGAGCAGATCATCCTCTTCCTCCGGCACCTGTGGGCCACGGACGGCTCGGTGACCGTGAACAAGTCCGGCCGCGGTGGCCGCATATACTTCTCGTCGACAAGCCGCCGGATGCTGGAGGACATATCCCGGCTGCTGTTGCGATACGGCATCACCGCTCGGATCAAAGTGGTGCCGGTCGAACGTCACCGACCTCAGTACACGCTGGACGTTTCCGGACGGGACGACCAGTTGCGGTTCCTCCGGGAGATCGGCGTGCACGGGGACAGGGCGCTCAACTGCGCCGAGCTGCTCACATCGCTCACGGCGATGCGCAGCAACACCAACGTGGACACGGTGCCGCGAGAGGTGTGGGGACGGGTCCGGGAGATCCTGGCGGAGAACGGCATGACCCACCGCGAGTTCGCCGCGGCGATCGACTCCCAGTTCTGTGGCAGCACGTTGTGGAAGCACGCACCAAGTCGATCCAGGCTTGCGAAGATCGCTTCGGTCCTCGACGCCGCCGACCTCGACCTTCACGCTACGAACGACATCTTCTGGGATGAGATCGTGTCGATCGAGTCACTCGGCAGCCATGACGTCTTCGACGCCACCGTCCTCGGTACACACAACTTCATCGCCAACGGCATCGCCACCCACAACTCGATCGAGCAGGATGCGGACGTCGTCATCCTGTTGCACCGCGACGACTACTACGACAAGGAGTCGCCGCGGGCCGGGGAGGCGGATTTCATTGTCGCCAAGCACAGAAATGGTCCGACCGACACGGTGACGGTGGCCGCGCAGCTGCACCTGTCGCGCTTCGTGGACATGGCCATCGTCTGAGCACGGTCGCGCCGGTCAGCCCGACAGCGGAACCGGTCAGCCCAACAGCGGGAACCAGCCGGCGACCTCGCCGAGTTCGAGCTGGTCGCGGTCGGTCAGCGGTCCCCGCCCGGTCGCCTTCAGCAGGTAGTCGGCGTCACTCCACGCGGCCGGTCGGACGGCGTCGTCGCTGAGCAGGCCGTCGATGGTGGCCACGGCGACGCCCGTCGCGAGCGCACCGGGCAGGGGCGCGTCGGGCAGGTCGAGCACCAGGTCCAGGTGGTGCACGACGGCCTCGGTGGTCAGCGTGGCGAGCAGGTCCGGCACCCGCAGCACGTGCCCCCGGGTGGTGACGTGGCCGTCGGGATCGGCCGCACCCGCGGCGCGTACGGCGGCGGGGGCGGTGTCGGTCCAGAGCCGGACGATCCCGCCGGGGCGGTCGAAGGCGACGGCGGAGCGGCGGACCCACCAGGCGTGTCGCGCGTCGCCGCCGTCGTCGTCAGTGCCGGGCGAGAACGCGCGCCAGTAGCCGACGTCGTCCACGTCGGGTGGACCCTCGGCGGGGCTGGCCAGGGCGACCAGGGCCCGCTGCGCGTCGCAGAGCACGTGGAGGAGCAGGTCCGCGACGAGCCAGCCCCGGCACCGGGTGGGCCGTTGCAGGGCGGCGTCGTCGAGGTCGGCGACGACCCGGGTGATCCCGTCGTACGCCTGCGCCAGCGGGTGGTGCAGCGTGTGCGGCGTCATGGGGGCAGCGTCGCACGGCTGCCGTCGGCCGGCACGGCGGACAGCGGCGGGAGCGCGCGGAACATGGTGACCGGGCCGGTCGAGGTGCGCCGGCCCGGTCGACGGGGTGGCTCAGCCGAACATCTCGTCCAGGAAGCTCTTGTGCTTCTTGCGCTTGTAGTGGCCGTGGTAGCCGTGGTGCTGCTGGCCGTGCCCGTACGCGGGGGCCGGCGGGTAGCCGTGCGTCGGCGGGGGCGGCGGTGGGACGGCGCCGTAGCCCGGCTGGTGCGGGGCGGGGGCGGGCGGCGGTGGTGGCGGCGGGTAGCCGCCCTGCTGGTGGCTCGGCTGACCGGGGTAGCCGCCCTGCTGGGTGGGCTGCGCCGGGGCTGCCCCGCCCTGCTGGCGGCTCCAGTTGGCCTCCGCCTCGAACAGCTTCTCCAGCTCGCCGCGGTCGAGGAAGATCCCCCGGCACTCGCCGCACTGGTCGATGACGACGCCGCTGCGCTCGTACTGGCGCATTTCCCCGTGACACTTGGGACACTTCATGCTCATCCTCCGACCGTACCCGCTTCGGTCATGCGGTCGCGGTGAGCGCTTCCGTGACTTCGGAGTCGGAAAGCTCGTGGAAGTCCTCGTAGTAGGCGCTGACCGCCATGAACTCCGGCGGGTGCTGGGCGCAGACGACCTGGTCGGCCTCGGCGGCCAGCATCTCGTACGCCTCCTGCGAGCCGACCGGGACGGCGACCACGACCCGGCGGGCGCCGAGGTGGCGGGCGACCTGGACGGCGGCGCGGGCGGTGGCCCCGGTGGCCAGGCCGTCGTCGACGATCACGGCGGTGCGCCCGGTCAGGTCGAGTGGCGGCCGGCCGGCGCGGTAGAGCCGCTCGCGGCGTTCCAGTTCGGCCTGCTCACGGCGGACGACCTCGGCGACGTCGTCCTCCGTGAGCCCGCTGGCCACGGCGTCGTTGAGGACCCGCACGTCGTCGGGGCCGAGCGCGCCGAAGGCCACCTCGGGCGTCCACGGCATGCCGAGCTTCCGGACGACCAGCACGTCCAGGGGCACGCCGAGACGTTCGGCGACCACCCGGGCGACGGGCACGCCGCCGCGTACCAGCCCGAGCACGATGACGTCCGGTTCGCCGATGAGCGCGGTGAGCCGGTCGGCGAGCGCCCGGCCCGCCTCTTCGCGGTCGCGGTAGGTGGTCATGCCTCAGGTCTACGCCGTGCCGCGGGCCTCCGCCCGCCAGTTGGCGTAAACCGGGGGGCCAGGGTGGGGGCCCACGCCAGGAGGGCGAGCGGGTAGAGCAGGTAGCCGAAGCGGGTCGTGGGCATCAGCAGGATCGCGGCGAGCAGGCCGTACCCGCAGATCAGGGCGGTGGCGACGGCGGTGCGTGGCGGGCGGCGGACGAGCCGGACGGCGATGGCCAGCCCGGCGGCGAGCAGCAGGGCGACGGCGACGGCGCGGCCGGCGGGCAGGGCGGTGGCGATCAGGTGGCCGGGGAACGGCGACTGTGCGGGGCTGGTGACCAGGCCCTGCCCGAGGGGGAAGCGGAGCACGTTCTCGACCAGCGCGTCGCGGTCGACGAGCAGTGCCGGCAGCAGGGCGGCGGCGGGCAGGCCGATCGCGCCCGCGGCGACCCGCAGGCCGGCCCGCCGGGTCAGGCCCCAGACGATCAGCACGAGGGCGACCGGCCAGGCGAAGAGCTTCAGCGCCCCGGCCAGGCCGACCGCGAGGCCGGCCCGGCCCGGTCGGTCGGCGGCGGCGAGGGCGAGGGCGAGCAGGCAGAGCGCGAGTACGGGCAGGTCGTCGCCGCCGGTGGCGAGGGTGAGTGCGCAGATGGGGAGGACGGTGGCGGCCTGTACGCCCCGGAGGAGGGCGGCGCCGCTGTGGTCGTTGGCGGGCCGGCTGGTGCCGCGGGTGAGGGCACGGACCGCCAGGGTGAGCGCCAGCGCGGTGCCGACGGCGAACCAGACGCGGGCGTCGGTCCACCAGGCGTCGACGGCTGCCCGGGGCAGCCCGAACAGCGCCATTCCCGGCTGGTAGGGGGTGTAGCCGAGCAGTTGCTCGCCGGGTGGCAGGGCGGCGATCGCGTCGGGGCCGAGGTAGGGCGTGCCGGTGTCGACCAGCCGCTGGCCGGACTCCTCGACGACCAGCACCTCCTCCTGTGCCCGGTCGGTGCGTCCGCCGGACCGTTGGATGCTCTGCCAGGCCAGCGGCAGCAGGGCGGTGCCGAACCAGGCGAACCCGGTGACCGCCCAGCGGGACGGCAGTCCGGCCAGCGGCGATCCGGGGTCGCGGCGGTGTGCCAGGAGTTGGCCGGTCGCGGCGAGGGCGGCGAGGAAATATCCGACGGCGGCGACGCCGCCCCAGGCGCGGTGCGGTACCAGGGTGGACGCGGCGGCGGTGATCGCGGCGAACGCGGCCGACGCGGCGTACAGGCCGAGGTCGAGGGCCAGGCCGCCGGCGGCGGAGTCGAGGGGCTGCCAGCCGCGGCGGCGGGTGGTCGGGGCGGCGGTCACGCGGGCCAGTCTGGCAGCAGGTGCGTGCCGCCGCGTCAGGGCGGGCAGCGTGGCACCTGCCGCCGCGTCAGGCGGGCAGGTGGCGGTCGGTGCGCCCGCGCCCGCCCTGCCGGCGGCCGGGGGTGAACCGGATGACGGCTCCCGCGTCGTGCAGCGGAGGCGCGAGCGTGCCGGGGCTGCCCCCGGAGCCGCGCCGGAAGGCCGCAAGGAGCGCGCCGACGGGCATCGGCCGGGCGAAGAGGTGCCCCTGGCCGGCCGTGCAGCCCAGTTCCCAGAGGGCCCGGCGCTGCGGCTCGCTCTCCACGCCCTCGGCCACCACGTCGAGCCCGAGGCTGCGCCCCAGGTCGAGGGTGGAGCGGATGACGGCGGCGGCCTCGGCGGAGCTTTCCATGGCGGTCACGAAGCTGCGGTCGATCTTCAACTCGTGCACGGGGATGCGGGAGAGCAGCGACAGGGAGGAGTAGCCGGTGCCGAAGTCGTCGAGCGCCAGCCGGACGCCCTCGTCGCGCAGCCTGCTGAGCACCCGGTCGACCACGTCGAGCTGGCTGAGGGTGAGCGTCTCGGTCAGCTCCAGCACCAGCCGGTCGGGGGGCAGGTCGTGGGCCCGCAGCCGGGCCAGCACGGAGCCGGGGAAGCGGGCGTCGAGCAGGCTGCGTGGCGACACGTTGACCGCCACCGGCACGTCGAAGCCGGCGTCGCGCCAGCTGCCCGCCGCGATGAGGGCCTGGTCGAGGATCGCCTCGGCGAAGGCGGGGAGCAGGCCCGAGCGTTCCACGGCCTCCAGGAACCTCAGGGGGTCGATCATACCGTGGGTGGGGTGGCGCCAGCGGGCGAGGGCCTCCGCGCCGGTGACCCGGCCGGTGCCCAGGTCGACGATGGGCTGGAAGTTGACGGTGAACTCGTGGTCGGCGACGGCCCGCGGCAGTTCGCCGCCGAGGGTGAGCCGGCCGAGGTCGGCGGTGTCGCGGGTCGGGGCGTACGTCGAGGTCCGCTGCCCGGCCCGCTTGGCCTGGTACATCGCCACGTCCGCGCGGCGCAGCAGCTCCGGCATGCCCCCGGTGGCGGGGGCGGCGGCGATCCCGCCGCTCGCCTCGACGCTGATCCGCATGCCGTCGAGGTCGAACGGCTCGTGCAGCGCGGCGAGCAGGGTCTCCGCGCGGTGTGCGGCCACCGCCGGGGCCGGCAGACCCCGCAGGAGTACGGCGAACTCGTCGCCGCCGAGCCGGGCCACCAGATCGCCGTCCTGGGCGGCACCGCTGAGCCGTTCGGCGACCTGCACCAGTACCTGGTCTCCGGCGGCGTGCCCGAGGGTGTCGTTGACCTCCTTGAAGTGGTTGAGGTCGATCAGCACCAGGGCGGTCACTCCGTCGGCGTGCCGGGTGTCGAGGTGTTCGCCGCCCCGGTCGAGCAGGTGTCGGCGGTTGGCCAGCCCGGTCAGCGCGTCGTGGGTGGCGGCGTACGCGTGCTGGTCGGCGACCCGGGCCAGTTCGGCGTACGCCTGCGCGTTGCGCACGGCGGTGCAGAGCGCCGAGGCGAAGGTGCGCAGCGTGTACTGCTCCCGCTCGGAGAGCTCCACGGGCCCGCGGAACCGCAGTCGCAGTATGCCCACGTCGGCCGTCCGGTCGTGCCCCTCGAGCGCGGCGGGGACCACGGTGCCGTCCACCGAGGTGGGCTCGCCGGCCGGCCCGTCGTAGGTGATGGCGACCGCGCCACCGCGGACGGTCCGGCCGCCGTCGCGCAGCTCGATCTCCACCTCGTCGGCGGAGAACAACTCGGCGGCCCGGGTGACCGCGGTGGTGAGGACCTTGTCCAGGTCGACCACGTTGAGCGCGTCGGTGGTGCGGGCCAGGCGCTGCCACGCCTGCTGTTCGGTGCGGGCCTTCACCCGGTTGGAGTAGAGCAGGTGGAGGCTGAGTACGAGGGGCGGCACCGCGAGCAGGAGCCGGGGGTCCGCGTGCAGGATGAACAGCGTGGTGACGATGAGGACGAAGCGTGCCAGCGCGCTCGTCAGGCGCAGCCCGAGGCCCTCGCGGAAGAGGTGCCTGAGGCGGGTGCCGGTGGCGAGTGCGATGACCGGGAGGGTCAGCAGTTCGTCGAGGACCACCGTGACGGCGTAGGCGACCCCGATCGGGCCGAGGATCTGCCAGGGGTCGGTGACCGGTGGCGACCCGCCGGCGGCGTGCAGGGCTGCCCCGCCGCCCACCGCCAGCAGCATGGTCTTGGCCACTCCGAAGGCGGCCTTCAGTGGCGGGAGCTTGGCGAGCGACTGGGCCATCGCCACCCCGATCCCGGTGGCCAGGATGACCAGCGGAGTCGGCGCGACGGCCAGGCTCAGGATGATCGCGGTCTCACTCCAGGAGATCGCGTGCAGGGTCGCGCGGATGCGGATCCGCCACTTGATCGTCATGCCCAGGAAGGCCAGGCAGATCAGCGTGAGCGAAAGTGTCAGGTGGGTGCGGGACCAGTCCAGGCGGGTCAGCTCGCGTAGACACACGGTGGCCGCGATGGCGGCCACAACGCAGACGAGGCCGACGTGCAGCGTCAGCCGCCGCTCGGCCTCTGTCTTGCCCACGTTCAGTCGTGTCACCGCATCCCGACTGCCCTCGCCTGCTCAGCACGCCAAGATTACCTGCGGTCACGCGCCAGCCACAATCGTCAGTTCCACTCGTGTGCCGACATCGCTGTCCCCTCCCCGCTCTCGCGTTGGCCCTTGCGCCGCTGTGTTCCGCGACGCCAACAGCCTAAGTGCGGTTCGGCCAATTATGGAGGGATATATGTGACTATGGGCAATGGATGAGAAGCGCGCCCTGTGGGGTGACTTTCTGCTTCGGAGCGGGAACTCCGTGCTGTGTTCCATCGGCTTCCGGTTAACGCTAGATAATGACCCGGCGAGAGCGTCGGCGGCATCGGGCACGAGGGTGCACTTTGCAGCGGAAGATGGCTCCGGCGCCGGGTCGTGTGGCGCCCCTCGGACACGTTGCGTGGCCGAGGCCGCCGCCTGCGTGCCGCCACGTCTCGTCCACCAGGCAGTTCTGTCGACGGCCACGCGTGGTCGACCCGAGCGACGTCACGCAGTGATCAGGGCAAGATGCACTCCGTACGTTGCCGGCGGCCCTCCCGAGCGATCGGCAGCCGGTAATTCCCCGACGGTGATGATCGCCTGCCGTGTGGGTGAAGAGTCGATGACGTCACATGGTCACCGGACGGTATCCCGACCCACCGTCGCGCCGGCGTGGGCGGCTATCGGACCGACCCGTGAAGCGGGTTGGAAACGGTCGCCGGGCGACGGGGCGGAAACGCGTTTCTCTCCCGGCCAATTCGCGAACGGGTGTGCCACTCCCGCGAAGACGGGCGCCGTCGCGCGGCGAGGCCGGCCACCCGGCGGCCGGCGGTGGCGCGGCGTGCCCGTGCCGGTGGCCGGTTCCGCCCGCACCGGCGGCCGGTTCCGTGCGTACGGAAAGATAGGCTCGCGACCGTGACCGATCCCGCGCAGCTCACCCACGTCGATCCGGCGGGCGCGGCCCGCATGGTCGACGTCTCCGCGAAGGCGGTCACCGGCCGCCTGGCCGTCGCCGCCGGCCGGCTCCGCACCACGCCAGAGGTCGTCGAGCTGCTGCGCCGCGACGGGCTGCCCAAGGGCGACGCCCTGGCGGTCGGCCGCCTCGCCGGCATCATGGGCGCGAAGCGCACCCCCGAGCTGATCCCGCTCTGCCACCCCATCACCCTGCACGGCGTCGCGGTCGACCTGACCCTCACCGACGACACCGTCGAGATCACCGCCACCGCGCGGACGGCGGACCGCACGGGCGTGGAGATGGAGGCGCTGACGGCGGTGGCCGTCGCCGGGCTGGCGCTGGTCGACATGGTCAAGGCGGTCGACCCGGCGGCCAGCGTCGACGCGGTCCGGGTGCTGCGCAAGGAGGGCGGCAGGACCGGCCGGTGGGTCCGCCCCGAGGAGCGGCCGTGATCCGGGCGCGGGTGGTGGTGGCGTCGAACCGGGCCGCCGCGGGGGTGTACGCGGACACCAGCGGGCCCCTGCTCGTGGCCGGCCTGCGGGACCTCGGCTGCGAGGTGGACGGGCCGGTGGTGGTGCCCGACGGCGAGCCCGTGGGCGGGGCGCTGCGGGCCGCCCTGGCCGACGGGATCGACGTGGTGCTGACCAGCGGCGGTACGGGGATCAACCCCTCCGACCGCACCCCCGAGGTGACCCGGGCGCTGCTCGACCACGAGATCCCCGGCATCGCCGAGGCGATCCGGGCGCACAGCCGCGACAAGGTTCCCGCCGCCGCGCTCTCCCGGGGGCTCGCCGGCGTCGTGGGCCGCATGCTGGTGGTCAACCTGCCCGGCTCGACCGGCGGGGCCAGGGACGGCCTCGCCGTGCTCGGGCCGATCCTCGCCCACGCCGTCGACCAGCTCCGCGGCGGCGACCACTGACGAACCCGGCCGCGGGACGGTTCCGGCCGCCGTCGGGCGGTGGCCGCTTCCGACCGGTGGGCGCGGTGCCGCTGACGGCACGACCGCGCTGCCACACCGTTAGGCTCGGCCGGTGAGCACGGAAACCGCACCGGCCGCCGAGACGGCCACCGCGCCCCCGCCCGCCGGCTGGGAGGAAGCCCGGTCCCGGGTGTACGCCGTCGGCCTGGCCGCCGCGCTCCCCGCCGTCAGCCGGCCGCTCGCCGAGATCGACGGGCACACCCTCGCCGAGCCGCTGGCGACCCGCACCGACCTGCCCGCCTTTCCCACCTCCAGCGTCGACGGCTGGGCCGTGCGGGGCGCCGGGCCGTGGCGGGCAGTCGGTCGGGTGCTGGCGGGCGGCACCCCCGCCCCGCTGACCGACGACGGGACGACCGTCGAGATCGCCACCGGCGCGATGGTGCCGGAGGGCACGACGGCCGTGCTGCGGGTCGAGGAGTCCCGCCGTACGCCGGAAGGGCTCGTCGACGGCACGCCGCGGCCGTCGCCGGAGTGGCGCGAGCCGGGCGAGGAGGCGTACGCCGGGGAGGAGCTCGTGCCCGCCGGCACGCCGGTGGACCCGGCGCTGATCGGCCTGGCGGCCTCCTGCGGGCACGACCGTCTGCTGGTGCGGCGGCAGCCCCGCGCCGCGCTGCTGGTCTTCGGCGACGAGCTGCTGACCGCCGGCCCGCCCGGCGCCGGGCGGGTGCGCGACGCGCTCGGCCCGGCGGTGCCGGCCTGGCTGCGCCGGTACGGCTGCCTGGTCCGTCCCTCGGACGTGGTGGGGCCGGTGGCGGACACGCTTCCCGCGCACGTGGCGGCGCTGCGCGCCGCGCTGGGCACCGCCGACCTGGTGTGCACCACCGGCGGCACGATGCACGGGCCGGTCGACCACCTGCACCCGGCGCTGGAGGCGCTCGGCGCCGACTACGTGGTCAACACGGTGGCGGTGCGGCCGGGGTTCCCGATGCTGCTGGCGCGGCTCGCCGACGCCGACGGCCGGGTCCGGTTCGTCGCCGGGCTGCCCGGCAACCCGCAGTCGGCCATCGTCGCCCTGGTCTCGCTGGTCGCCCCGCTGGTGGCCGGCCTGGCGGGCCGCCCGATGCCGGTGCTGCCGCACGTCACGCTCGCCGAGCCGGTGCGCGGTCGGGGCGCGTACACCCACCTGGCGTTGGTCCGGGTGGACCGGACCGCCGGCACCGCGCACCCGGTCCGGCACGTCGGCTCGGCGATGCTGCGGGGGCTGGCCGGCGCCGACGGGTTCGCCGTCGTCCGCCCCGGCACCACCGGCGAGCCGGGCGACCGGGTGCCGGTCGTACCGCTGCCGCTGCTGCCGGGGGAGCGGGCGTGGTGACCGCGCCGACGGCCGACGCGTCGCGCCGGCCCGCCGCCGGACCGCCCGCGACGTTCGGCGAGGTCACCGACCGGCCGCTCGACCTCGCGGCGCACGAGGCGGCGGTCGCGGACCGCCGGGCCGGCGCGGTGGTCTCGTTCCAGGGGGTGGTCCGCGACCACGACCACGGCCGCGCGGTGACCAGCCTGGAGTACGAGGGCCACCCGAGCGCCGAGCGGATCCTGCGCGAGGTCGCGGCCGAGGTGGCCGCCGACCCGGACGTGTACGCGGTCGCGGTGTCGCACCGGGTCGGCCCGCTCGCCATCGGCGACGCGGCCCTGGTGGCGGCCGTCAGCACCGCCCACCGGGCCGCCGCGTTCGCGGCCTGCGCCCGACTGGTCGACGAGGTCAAGGCGCGGCTGCCGATCTGGAAGCGGCAGGTCTTCGCCGACGGCACCGAGGAGTGGGTGAACTGCCCCTGAGGGGCGGGCCACCCCGTCAGCGGCGGAGGCTCGGCGCGGCCTGGCGGCCGAACCGGTCGGCGTAGAAGGCCGGCTCGGCGCCGGGGCGCCACGGCAGCGCGGCGACCAGCAGGATCAGGGCCAACGCCAGCGAGTTCTCCATCAGGGCGCCGAAGAGGCCGTCCTGGTAGTGCGACACCTCGGGAAGCTGGTGCTCGTACGGCCAGATCGGGGAGATCAGGAAGAGCAGGTAGAGCCCGATCGCGGCGGTGCCGTGCCGCAGCCCGGTCAGCGTCGGGTACCAGATCGGCGGGCGCAGCCCGGTCACCCCCGGCGGCCCGCCGTACCCGCCCTGCCCGGCCCGTTGCGCCAGCCCCCGACTGGCGTCGCGGCGGCGTGCGGCGGCGTCGGCCAGCACGATGATCGCCGGGATGACCCAGATCAGGTGGTGCGTCCAGGAGATCGGGCTGATCACGTTGGCGGTGAGACCGACCAGGGTGAACGCGGTCAGCTCGTCGCCGTCGGCGCGGGCGTTGACGGCCCGGGAGAGGCCGACCGCCAGCATCAGCACCGAGAACGCCAGCCAGAGCAGGCCGGGCGTCTCGATCGAGTCGTACAGGCGGGCCAGCAGTCCCGCCAGCGACTGGTTGGGCGTCATGTCGGCGGCGCCGACCCGCTCGGTCTGCCAGAGCACGCCGCCGAAGTAGGCGCGGGACTCGGTGCCGACGACCGCGAAGGAGCCGACGGTCACGGCGATCACCGTGCCGATCGCGGTGGTCGCGGCACGCCACTGCCGCGTGATCATCAGATAGGCGATGAACAGGGCCGGGGTCAGCTTGACCGCGGTGGCCAGGCCGATGCCCACGCCGGCCCAGGCACCGCTGTAGACGAACCGCAGCAGCGGCCCGTCGGTCGGGGCGACGTGGGTGCCCCGGCGGGAGCGCCAGCGCAGGCCGATCAGGTCGGCCATGACCAGTGCGAAGAGGAGCAGGTTGACCTGGCCGTAGCCGAGGGTCTCCCGGGCCGGCTCGACGGCGACCGCCAGCGGCGTCGCGATCCCCACGGTGAACCAGAGGGGCCAGCCCAGCCGGTCGACGATCGGGCGGAGCAGCCCGGCCAGCACGATGGCCAGGGCCGCGACGCTGGCGAGCGCGTTGACCATGCCGGCCAGCTCGACCGGCAGGTGCGCCATCGGCAGCATCACCAGGCCGCCGAACGGCGGGTAGGTGAAACCCAGGGTGGTGCCGGGTGCGATGAACTCGTAGAGCTCGTGACCGCTCGCCCACCACACCACCGCGCCGTGGTAGATCTTCATGTCGAAGAAGTTGTACGGCCGCCCGAAAGCACCGATGGCGAGCCATGCGGCATAGGCGACGGCGGCCACGATGCCGGTCCGTACGACTGTCCTGCGATCGATCCCACGCGTTACGCGACGGACTGGGGCGAGGCGGTCCACCCGTCTTCCGACGGTCGCCGGCATGGCGTGGCCACCCCCGTACCAAGGTCGTCCTACCCGTCCAGGTCCTGCACGGAGCCTAGAACGGCGCCTCACGTTAATGCCTCCCGTGTTATGCGACCGTGTCCGATCCCACACATGTTTTTGACATTTCCACCGCGTTAACGCCTGTCGGGTGGTTCAGGTGATTCGCGGCGTTGGCACGTGAGGGGGCGGCCCGGGGAGGTATCGACGCAGGTCAGCCAGGCAGTCGCCGGGCCGTCGCTGCTGATCGTACGGCGATCCGGGCCTCCCTGCGGGCGGTACGCACGGCTCGCTGCACGGAACGTCGGGAATGGCCGATCCGGTGGCCCGTCCGCCAGCGCAGCCCCGGCTTGCCGCCGGTGTCCGCGGCGGCGGTCAGCAGCCCGCCGAGGAGGCCGAGGTTCTTCAGGAAGTGGATCTGGTTGGTCTGCCGAGCCGCCGGGTCCTCGTCCTTCCAGAAGGGATGCCCGGCGAGGGTCACCGGGACCAGCGTGCCGGCGAGGACGAGCGCCGCCGGCCGGGCGAAGCGGCCGGTGGCGAGCATCAGCCCGGCGCCGACCTGCACCGCCGCGTTGACGCGGATCAGCGTCTCGGTGTCGGTGGGGATGCGGGGGTCGGCCTTCTCCAACAGCGGGGTCAACCGATCCGTCACGGGTTTCGCGGCCGGGACCAGCCGCCCGGGGTTCCGGAGGTTGGTGAACCCGCTGACCACGAAGATGCCGCTGAGCATGGCGCGGGCGAGGGAGCGTACGGGCTTCATGGGTCAGTCATACCCCGTCTCCGGCCCGGCTACCCCCGCAACCGCCGATCCGGATCGGCGGACGTGCACGTCGCGCCACGCCGATCCGAGCGACCGTCGCTGATGGACCGCCTGTGCGGGGTAACGTGCCCCGGGTGACGACGCTGCGGCTGCGACCCGAGGACCCGGCCGACACCGGTGCGCTCCGGCGGGTGCTGGCCGCCGCGTTCGCCCGTCCCGACGTGACCACGCCGCCCGAGGTCGGGCTGGTCGAGGAGTTGCGCGACAGCGACGCCTGGGTGCCGGAGTTGGCGATGGTCGCGGAGTACGGTGGCGAAGTCGTCGGCTACGCCCTGCTCACCCGGGTGCGGGTGAAGTCCGACGACCACACGGAGCCGGCGCTGGCGCTCGGCCCGGTGGCGGTCGCGCCGCACCGGCGGCGGATCGGGCTCGGCACGGCGGCGGTGCACGCCGCCATCGAGGCGGCCACCGAGCTGGGCGAGCGGCTGATAGTGGTGCTCGGCGACCCGGCCTACTACCACCGGTTCGGCTTCGGTCGGGCCGACCGGATGGGTCTGACCAGCCCCTGGTCGGGTCTCGGCGATCCCTGGCAGGCGCTGGTGCTGCCGCCGACCACCAGCGGCGAGGGCCCGCCGCCGCGCGGCGAGGTGCTCTTCCCGCCTCCCTGGTCCAAGGTCTGACGCACGCCTGGTCCGACGCTCGACGGCCCGCGCCGCGCCGGCCGTCCCGGCACGCGCTGATCGGGCGTCGCGGCCGTCGCGGTCCGCAGTGGCCGGTCAGACCGGTTGGGTACGCAGGTAGCGGCCGAAGTGGGGGACTGTGAAGGCGACCGTGCCGCGCTCGCCGGAGTAGATCAGGCCCTTCTTGATCAGCGCGTCCCGGGCCGGGGAGAGGCTGGCCGGCTTGCGCCCGAGGGCCCGGGCGATCTCCGCCGTCGGCACGGCGGCGTCCATGTCGTCCCGGCCCCCGCCGTCGACCTCGCCCGCCACCAGGGACAACGTGGCCATGGCCCGCATGTACTCGCGTTCCGCCGGGGTGGCCCGCTCGAAGCGGGAGCCGAAGAAGCCCACCGCCAGTTCGGCCTCGGCCTCGGGCGCGGCGACCCGTACGTCGGCGGCGGTGATCGGCGAGCGGGGCGCGTGGTCCCAGGTGGCCTTCCCGTACGCCTGGACGAAGTACGGGTAGCCGCCGGACTTCTCGTAGAGCAGGTCGAGCGCCTTCTGCTCGTACTCCACCTCCTCGCGCTCGGCCGGCGCGCAGAGTGCCTGGTCGGCGGCGATGCGGTCGAGCCGGTCGATGCGCTGGTAACGGAAGAGCCGCTCGGAGTACGACTTGGCCGCGCTGAGCACGGCCGGCAGGTGCGGCAGCCCGGCGCCGACCACGATCAGCGGCGCGCCGAGCTGGGACAGCTCGTGGCAGGCTGCGCAGAGCGCGGAGACGTCCTCCGGGCCGACGTCCTGCATCTCGTCGATGAAGATCGCGATGCCGGTGCCGACGTCGGCGGCCACCGCCGCGGCGTCGGTGAGCAGCTCGACCAGGTCGATCTCGATGTCGCCGGAGTCGGCGCGGCCGCTGGCGGCGGGCACGTCGATGCCGGGTTGCCACCGGTCGCGTAGCTTCGGTGCGGCGTTGCCGCGACCGGTCGGCGCGGTCCGCTGGGCGAACGCCTTGAGCACGCCGAGGAAGGCGTCGATCCGGTCGGGGGCGCGGTGCCGGGGGGCCAGCTCCCGGACGGCCATGTGCAGCGCGGCGGCGATCGGTCGGCGCAGCGACTGGTCCGGCCGGGCCTCGATCTTGCCGCTGCCCCAGAGGTGGTTGATGGCCTGGGAGCGGAGAGTGTTGAGCAGCACCGTCTTGCCGACCCCGCGCAGGCCGGTGAGCATCAGGCTGCGTTCGGGCCGGCCCCGGGCTATGCGCTCCAGCACGACGTCGAAGACGTCCAGCTCGCGCCCCCGCCCGGCCAGCTCGGGCGGACGCTGGCCGGCGCCCGGGGCGTACGGGTTGCGGACCGGATCCACACATCGCACAGTATCGGGCCGTCTAGCTGCGGAACTAGACATGCGTAGATGGGGCAACCGGCGTGTCGGCCACCGCGATGCGCTCGGGGACCGGGTGGCCAGGGCGAGTGGCCGGTGCTCGACACGAAACTAGGGCTGTCTAGCGTCCACGCTAGACAGCCCTAGTTTTGGCGATCGTCCGGTGCACAGCGCTGCTTCAGGCAGAGTCAGCGCTTCTTCAGGCAGAGCACGTAGTCGAGGAGGTCGACCGAGTTGTCGTGCACGTAGTTCGCGGTCGCCTTCGGGGCCCGGGTCCTGCACCGGCTGCCGTCCGCCGTGCCCGGGATCCGGAGCAGCACCTCGTACGTGTCGGGGCCGCAGGGCACCTTCCGCAGTTCGGCCTTGCTGGCCGTGCCGTCGTTGACCACGCAGTCGCCCTTGGCGAAATCCCTCCTGGCGGGGCTCGGCCTGGCGGAGGTCGGCGCCGCGGTGGGTTCGTCCGTCGGCTCCTCCGTCGGCCCGCTGATCGGCTGGCTTGTCGGCTGGCTTGTCGGCTGGGCCGTCGGGTCGGCGGGAGCGCTCACCGTCGGGGCCGCGACCGGGTCGTCGTCCTCGCCGGTCTGCCAGAACGCCCAGCCGGCCAGGCCGAGGCACGGGCAGAGCAGGAGCACCACCACCAGGCCGATGACCAGCGCGATCTTGCCGCCGCTCTGCTTCGCCGGTGGTGCGGCCAGCGGCATCCCGTAACCGCCGGACACCGGCGGCGGCGGGGTGCCCCACTGGCCTCCGGGCGCCGGCCCGGCCGGTGGATAGGGCCCGGCCGGCGGGTAGCCCCCCTGTCCCGCCGGCTGCTGGACCCCGGGCGGCGGCGGGTAACCGGTGCCGGAGCCGGGCGGCGGGTAACCGGCGCCGGAGCCGGGCGGCGGGTAGTGGCCCGGTTCCGGGGCCGGCGGCTGCGCGGGCTGGTTCCACGCCGGGTCCGGCTGCCCCCACTGCGGGGTGGCCGGCACCTCACCCGCGGCCGGCGGCTGGCCCCACTGCGGGTCGCCCGCGGGCTGCTGCTGGCCCCACTGCGGGTCGCCCGCGGGCTGCTGCTGGCCCCACTGCCCGGCGGCCGAGGGCTGCCCCCACTCGGGCAGCGTCGGGTCGATGGGTGGCGGGCCGCCCGGGGCGCCGGGTGGGCGTTGACAGGGGTCCTCCGGCTGCGCGGGTGATCCGTAGATCGTCATCTCTTCCTCAGGGGGGGGTGCGGTAACTCAGGGGGTGCCGGCTCAGCGCTGCTTCAGGCAGAGCACGAAGTCGAGAGTGTCCAGCTCGCTGTCGAAGAAGTACCAGTTGGTGTAGCCGTCGACCTTGGCGCACTTCGCGGCGGCGTCCTTCTCGCCACTGGTCGCCCCGTCGACCCGGCGCAGCACCTCGTACGTCTGTGGGGCGCAGTCGCTGATCAGCAGCTTGGGCTTGCCACCGGTGGGCCCCTCGTTGCGGACGCACTGGCCGGCCTTGACGAAGCGCGGATCGGCCGAGGACTCGGCGGCGGGCGTGATCGAGGGGGCGGCGGTCGCGCTCGTCGGCGCGTCCGGCGGGTCGGTCCTCACCGCGGGCGCGGGCCCACCCGGCGTGGCGGCCGGCGTCCCGTCGTCCTGGCCGAGCAGGTAGAACACGGCGGCACCGCCGACCAGGACCAGCAGCACCACCGTAGCCAGCACCGCGACGACCGGGGCCGCCCGCCCGCGCCGACGCTGCGGGGGCCGAGCCGGGCCTTCCGCGTACGGGTCCTGCCAGCCCCGCCCGGCCGACGGACCGTACGACTGATCGGGTCGCTGCCCATGCCACGGGTCCGGGGCACCGTGACCCGGTGCTCCGTAGTTCGCCATGCACGCCTCCCGGGCGAGTGGTGGGAAGCCGGCCACCAACGCGGCCACCGACGCCGAGGCCACCGTAGCGTGTCCACCGAAGAGCCCACCTCCACCGAGCGCACCGTCGCCGGCCGACGCCCGCACCCGAACGGGCCGTCGGCCGGAACCGGTCGTACGGCTGCCGCCGGGCCGGCGCTGCCCGTGGTGAAGGACCGGGAGACCCCGACGTCCCGTCCGGGGGCCCGCGCCGGAGCCGGCGCGGCGGTAGCGTCCGCCCCGTGTCGACCGGGCTGCTGACATGCGTGGCGCTGCTCGGCGCCCTGGCCGGCTTCGCCGCGCCCCGGGTCGCCCGGCACTTCACCGCCCTGCCCGTCCCACGGGCCAGAAAAGCGCCGGCCGGGTCGCGCGCCAGAAAAGCGCCGGCCGGGTCGCGCGCCGGGAAAGCGCCGGCCGGGTCGCGCGCCGGGGAAGTGGCGGCCGGGTCGCGCGCCGGGACAGTGCCGGTCGCGTCGGGCCGACCGGGTGGGGTGGCAGGTTCGCCGGTCGTCGCGCGTGCCGTGCCGTCTGCGGCGTGGGGCGCGTCGGCGGGTGCGGTCGTGTTCGCCGGGCTCGCGGCGGCGCTGGGGGCCGACCCCGTCCTGCCCGTCCTCCTCGTGCTGGCTGCCGTCGGGCTGGTACTCGCCCTGATCGATTTGGCCTGCCTGCGGCTGCCCGACCCCCTGGTCGGCGCCGCCGCGCTGATCGCCGCCGTCGGCCTGACCGGCTTGGCGGCGACCTCCGGGAGCCTCGGCCGGCTGCTCGGCGCGGCGGCCGGGGCCGCCCTCGGCTTCACCTGTCACGTGCTGCTGGCGTTGCTGCCCGGCTCCCGGCTGGGCTTCGGCGACGTGAAGCTCGCCACCGTCCTGGGCCTGCCGCTCGGCTGGCTCGGCGGTTCGTCCCTGACGCTCGGGCTGGTCCTGCCGCACCTGCTCCACGGTGTGGTGGTGCTCGCCCTGCTGGCCGCCGGCAGGGTGCGCCGCGACACCCCGCTCCCGCTGGGCCCGGCCCTGCTCACCGGCGCCTGGCTGGCCGCCCTGGCCGCCTGACACACCGAGCCGCAGCGGCCGTCCGGTCAGGGCGGCCATCCGCAGCCGGGCCACCCCGCGCAACCGACAGGGCCGGTCACTCCGCGCAACCGACAGGGCCGGTCACCCCGCGCAACCGACAGGGCCGGCCACCCCGCGCAACCGACAGGGCCGGCCACCCTGGCCGTCGCAAAACGCACCGGCAGGGACCGGGCCAGCCGCAGAGTCAGATCAGGCGGAGCTGGCGGTCGCGGGGCCGGCGGGGTTCGGCCTCGCCGAAGCGCTCGAAGAGGCCGGGGTCGATGACGTCGAGGAACGGCGACGGGACGCACTCGCGTTCCGTGCCGTGCCGACTGCGGCGGGCGGCGTGGGTGACGTACAGCCGGTCCTGGGCCCGGGTCAGCCCGACGAAGAAGAGCCGCCGCTCCTCGGCGACCGCGTCCTCGTCGGGCGTGCTGCCGGGCCAGCGCAGCGGGAGCAGCCCGTCCTCGACGCCGACCAGGAAGACCACCGGGAACTCCAGTCCCTTGGCGGCGTGCAGGGTGAGCAGGGTGACCGCCTCGGCGCGCGGGTCGAGCGCGTCCACCTCCGCCCCGGTGGCGAGCTGGGACAACAAGAGCGGCAGATCGTCGCCGCAGCGGCGGGCCAGCGGGGTGAGCAGGTCGACGGCCGAGCGGACGTCCTCCGGGCGGACCGCGCCGGCACCGTCCAGCGTCGGCACGGCGAAGCGCTCCGCCAGCACCTGACCGGCCAGCCGGACCCGGGCGGCCAGCGAACCGTCGAGCCCGTCGGCGTGGCGCAGCTCGCGGGCGATGGCGGCCACCCCCGGCCGGTCCCGTAGCCGGTCGTGCGAGCGCTTCTGCACCGGGATGTTGGCCCGCGCCAGCGCGTCCACGATCGGTGCGGCCTGCGCGTCGGTGCGGTAGAGCACCGCGATGTCCGAGAACGAGAGCGAGGTCGACCGGCCGTCGATCCGCCCCGAGTCCAGCGACCGGTGGGAGAGCCCGCCGACCAGTTCGTCGATGGTGCGTACGACGAAGTCGGCCTCGTCGGCGACGGAGGCCGCCGGGTAGCGACCCACCAGCGGGGCCTCCGGGTCGAGCCGGGCCGGGTCGAGCCGACGGCCCCGCACCAGCGACGACGGCGCGATGGCCTGTACGGCGGCGGCCAGGATGGGCGCCGAGGAGCGGTAGTTGCGGTTCAGCCGGACCAGCCGGGCGTCGGTGAAGTCCTGCGAGAAGCGCAGGAAGTAGCCGACGTCGGCACCCCGGAAGGAGTAGATCGCCTGGTCCGGGTCGCCGATCGCGCAGAGGTTGCCGTCGGCGGGGCTGAGCAGGCGCAGCAGCTCGTACTGCACCTCGTCGACGTCCTGGTACTCGTCGACGAAGACCCATCGCCAGCGTTCCCGGTACCGCTGCACCAGCTTCCGGTCGGTCCGCAGCAGCGCGACCGGCAGGGTCAGCAGCTCGTCCAGGTCCACCAGGTCCTGCTTGCGCAGCAGCGCCGCGTAGGCGCCGTCGTCGGTGCCGGCCTCGGCGCGGGCCTCCGCCCGCTGGGCGTCGTCGGCGATCCGGAAGTCCGCCGGCAGGCCGACGGCGTCGGCGTTCTCCCGCAGGATGGTCAGGCCCAGCGAGTGGAAGGTGCCGACGGTGACGTCCTCGGCGACCGGCCCGAGCAGGCCGTCGAGGCGGTGCCGCAGTTCCTCGGCGGCCCGCCGGGTGAAGGTGATCGCCAGGCACTGCTCCGGGAAGACGTTCAGCTCCGCGCACAGGTAGGCGATGCGGTGGGTCAGCGTCCGGGTCTTGCCGGTGCCCGGCCCGGCGACGATGAGCAGCGGCCCGCCCGGCGCGGAGGCGGCCACCCGCTGCATGGCGTCCAGGCGGTCCAGCAGGCCCGTGCCGACCTCCTCCATCCCGGCGAGCATCGGCTCGAACGGCTCGTGCGGCGAGGGCGTCGGTGCGATCGGGGGCGGCGGCGTGGGCGGCGCGGCCTTGCGCTTCGGCTCGGCCCTGGCCGCCGCCGGACGCTTGGCCCGGGGCTTCGGCGCCGGCTCCGCGGGGGTGCGCTGCGCCGGCACGGGTACGTCGAAGAGCGTCTCCTGGGCCGCACCGGCGTCGCCGCCCAGCTCGGCCGGGTCGAAGAGGGTGATGACGCCGTACTCGCCGTCGTAGCCGGGGACCCGGCGCACGTCGCCCCGGCGCAGCCGGCCGATGCCCTCGGCGAGCAGTTCCCCGCCGACCTTGCCGATCTCGTCGAGCGGCGTGGTGGTGAGGATCTCCAGCTCCGGTCCGAGCGCCCCGATCAGCTCGTGGAGCTTCCCCTCGACCCGCTTGGACCGGGCGCCCACCTTGTTGATCTCGCCGAGCACCTCGGCCAGCGGCACCAGGTGGGTGACGTCGCGGGCGTGCGCGGGCCGGTGCCCCGACGGCCGGTCGGCCAGCTCCTCGACCCGGCTGAGCACGCCGACGGTCAGCGGCTTTCCGCACTCCGGGCAGCGGCCACCGGCGGCCCGGGTCTGCTCGGGCGACCAGTTGACCCCGCAGAGCCGATGCCCGTCCGCGTGGTACTTGCCCTCCTCGGGGAAGAACTCGATGGTCCCGGCGAGCCCGTCGCCGGTACGCAGGGCGTCCCGGATGGCGAAGTAGTCGCGGGCGGTGGCGAAGACGGTGGCCTCCCGGGCCAGCGCCGGGGGCGAGTGCGCGTCCGAGTTCGACACCAGGCGGTAGCCGTCCAGGCTGCCGACGCGCCAGTTCATCCCGGGGTCGGAGGAGAGGCCGGTCTCCACCGCGAAGATGTGCTCGGCGAGGTCGGCGTAGCAGTCGGCGATCGCGTCGAAGCCCGACTTCGAGCCCAGCGCGGAGAACCACGGGGTCCAGATGTGCGCCGGCACGAGGTAGCCGTCGGCGCTGGCCTCCAGTGTGATCTCCAGCAGGTCCCGGGAGTCCAGGCCGAGGATCGGCCGGCCGTCCGAGCCGAGGTTGCCGATCCGCCCCAGCGCCGTGTTGAACCGGGCCACCGCGTCCAGGTCGGGCAGGTAGATCAGGTGGTGCACCTTGCGGGTGCGGTCGTCGCGCTTGTAGATCGTGGAGATCTCCACGCTGAGCATGAACCGGACGGGGTCCGCCTCCGCCTCGCTCGCCAGCCGGGGCGGCAGCCGGCGGGCGATGTCCAGCTCCGCCTCCGGGCTGAGCCGGTGCAGGCCGGGTTCGGCCGGGTGCAGCGTCTCGCGGAGGTGGTCGTACCAGGCGGGGTGGGTGAAGTCGCCGGTGCCGAGCACCCCGATGCCCTTGCGCCGCGCCCACCAGCCGAGGTTCGGCAGGGTGAGGTCGCGGCTGCACGCGCGCGAGTACTTCGAGTGGATGTGCAGATCCGCGACGAACGGCGCAGGGCCGCCGGGGGGTGCGGGACTGAACGGAGGCACGCCGCATCCTGTCACGCCCGCGCCATTACCCACCCGTCGCCACGCACACCCGTGAGCTGAGCATCCGGTGCTGGACAACGCCGGCCGCCCGCGCTATGGGTCAGCGGGAACGCAGCTCCACCAGGGTGATCTGGGGTTCGGCGCCGACGCGGACCGGTGGGCCCCAGAAGCCGGCGCCGTTGGTGACGTAGACCTTGGTGCCGTCGACCTCGCCCAGGCCGGAGACCACCGGCTGCTGGAGCCTCACCAGCAGGTTGAACGGGACCAGCTGGCCGCCGTGGGTGTGCCCGGAGAGCTGGAGGTCCACGCCGAACTTCGCCGCCTCGACCGCCGCGACCGGCTGGTGGGCGAGCAGCACCACGGGGCGGTTCGGGTCGCGGTCGCCGAGGGCTGCCGCGTAGTCCGCCGGGGCGGCCAGCCCGCTGCCGGCTGCGGTGACGTCGTTGACCCCGGCCAGGTCTAGTACGCCGCCCCGGGCCTGGATCTCCGTGCGCTCGTTCTGCATGACCCGCAGGCCGAGCCGGTCCAGCTCCTGGACCCACTCCTCGACGCCGGAGTAGTACTCGTGGTTGCCGGTGACGAAGTAGCTGCCGTGCCGGGAACGCAGGCCGCGCAGCGGCTCGGCGGCCTCGCCCAGCTCGGCGACCGAGCCGTCGACCAGGTCACCGACGACAGCGACGATGTCGGCGTCCAGGCGGTTGATCGCGGCGACGATCCGCTCGGTGTGCGCCCGCCCGCGCAGCGGGCCGAGGTGGATGTCGGAGACCGTGGCGATCCGCAGGCCGTCCATGCTGCGGGGGAGCTTGGCCAGCGGGATCTGCACCCGGTCGAGCTGCGGCGGGCCGAGGGCGGTGCGGATGCCGTACCCGGTGAGGCCGGTGGCGGTGAGGCCGGCGAAGATCGCCGCCCCACGGGCGAGCAGCAGCCGGCGGGTCGGGTCGTGGTCCGCCTGCCCGACGGCGTCGGCGGCCGGCGGGTCGGCCGGCCCCGCCGCGCCCACCATGGCGGGCTCGGGGGCGGCGGCGGTGGGCTCCGCGGCGGCGACCCGGCGACGCAGCACGAGCTTCGTCACCGCCATCGGCACCTCCAGCGCCACGAGCAGCACGAGCAGGTAGAACATGACGGCGAGCCAGAGGTAGCCCGGCCACGCGAGCCAGTAGAGGCCCGCCTGGGTGCCGGCCATGGTGGCCGGTACGAGCAGCGCGAGCACCAGCGCGGTGACCCCGCCGATCCGCCGCCAGCGACCCGAGGTGGTGGTGTCCCGCACCAGGCGTTTCCACAGGTAGAGGTGGATCAGGCCGGTGATCAGCGCGATGGTGGCGACGAACGCCAGTGCCGCCAACATGTGTGCGCCTCCCTCAGCCGCCCGCGAAGGGCGGCAGGACGTCGATCGTGGCCCCGGTCGGTAGCGGTGCCCGCCGATCATGACAGGTCACGCCGTCGACGAGGAAACTCGCCACCGTCAGGACGTCGGCGAGTCGCTCGCCGTGCCGTTCGGTCAGCTCCTCGAGGAGTTCGTCCAGGGACCGGCCGGCGGATGCGGTCTCCTCGGACCGCCCGGCGGCGGCCCGCGCCCCGGCGAAGTAACGGACGGTCAGCGGCGTGCCGGCGGCGGCCGGCGGCCCGGCGTGGCCCGCCCGGGCCGGCGGGCCGGTGGGTGCCGGCGGTGCCTGGGCCGCTGGCCCGGGGTGACCCGACCGCGTCGGTTCTGTCACGGTCAGCCTCCGATCGCGGACATCGGCCGGGTGGGCTGGAGGAAGGCCGGGTCGTCGATGCCGTGTCCGGCCCGTTTCTCCCACGTCGCGACCCGCCAGCGCCGGGCCAGCTCGTCGTCGTCCGCTCCGGCCCGCAGGGCGCCGCGCAGGTCGGACTCCTCGGTGGCGAAGAGGCAGGTGCGGATCTGCCCGTCGGCGGTGAGCCGGGTGCGGTCGCAGTCGCCGCAGAACGGCCGGGTGACGCTGGCGATCACGCCGACCCGGGCGGGGCCGCCGTCGACCAGCCAGGTCTCGGCCGGCGCCGCGCCGCGCTCCGCCGGGTCGGGGGTGAGGTCGAACTCCCCGCGCAGGGAGGCCAGGATCTCGTCGGCGGTGACCATCGTGCGGCGGTCCCAGCCGTGCTGGGCGTCCAGCGGCATCTGCTCGATGAACCGCAGCTCGTAGCCGTGGGCGAGGGCGAAGCGGAGCAGCCCGGGCGCCTCGTCGTCGTTGACGCCGCGCATCAACACGGAGTTGATCTTCACGGGGGTGAGCCCGGCCGCGGCGGCCCCGGCCAGCCCGCCCAGCACGTCCGCCAGGCGTGGGCGCCGGGTCAGCCGGGCGAACCGCTGCGGATCCAGGGTGTCCAGCGAGACGTTCACCCGGTCCAGGCCGGCGGCGCGCAGCGCGGGGGCGAGCCGGTCCAGCCCGATGCCGTTGGTCGTCAGCGAGATCCGGGGGCGCGGCTCCAGCGCCGCCACGGCGGCCACAATGCCGACCAGGCCGGGCCGGATCAGCGGCTCCCCGCCGGTGAACCGCACCTCGGTCACGCCGAGCAGGCGTACCGCGACCCCGACCAGCCGGACGATCTCGTCGTCGCCGAGCAGCTGCGGGCCGGGCAGCCAGGCCAGCCCTTCGGCCGGCATGCAGTAGGTGCAGCGCAGGTTGCACTTGTCGGTCAGGGAGACCCGCAGGTCCCGGGCGACGCGGCCGTACCGGTCGGCGAGGACGCCGTCGGTCGGCGGGGCGGCGGTCACCCGTCGACGGTAGCGCGCCCGAGCCCGGCCAGCGCCGACCGGGCGGTACGGGAGACCGCATCGCGGTACGCCCCGCCGAACAGGGCGGCGTGCACCAGCAGCAGGTGGAGCTGGTGCAGCGGTACCCGCTCCCGCCACCCGTCGGCCAGCGGCCACTCCTGCGCGTACCCGGCGAGGATCCGGTCGAGGTGCGGGGCGCCGCCGAAGAGGGCCAGCTGGGCCAGGTCGGTCTCGCGGTGCCCGCCGTGCGCCGCCGGGTCGACCAGCCAGACCCGGTCGTCCGCGCCCCAGAGCACGTTGCCCGGCCAGAGGTCGCCGTGGATCCGGGCCGGCGGCTCGTCCCCGCCGAACTCGCCGATCCGCTCGACGACCCGTTCGACCAGCGTGGCCTCGACGTCGGTGAGCCCGCCGCCGGCCACCGCGCGGCGCAGGTGGGGCAGCAGCCGGCACCGGGCGAACCAGCGCGACCAGGGGCCGTCGTCCGGCCTGTTGTCCTGCGGGAGGGCCCCGACGAAGCCGGCCCAGTCGGCCCCGAACGCCGGCGCCCCGGCCCGGTGCAGGGCCGCCAGCTCGCGCCCGAACCGCTCGGCCGCCTCGGGCGTCGGCTCGCCGGGTTCGATCCACTCCAGCGCGAGCAGCCCCGGCAGCGCCACGACCACCTCCGGTACGGCCACCGTCCCGGCCTCGCGCAGCCAACGCAGGCCGGCCGCCTCGGCGACGAAGAAGCCCTCCGGCGCGGGTCTGCCGGCGCTCTCCGGCCAGGTCTTGGTGAAGACCGAGTGCCCGTCGTCCAGCGTGAGCCGGGACGCGGCGCAGATGTCGCCACCGGCGACCGGCGTCTCCCGGATCCGCTGGTGGGTCAGGAAGGTCGGCAGGTGCTCCGGGTGCGCCCGCAGGTACGCCAGATCCATCTGCGCAAGGTAACCCGTCAGTCGCCGGCGCAGGCGGGTACCGGCTCGGGGTTGCGCCGCCGGGCGGCCAGTAGCGCCAGGGCCCCGGCGGCCTGGATCGCCGTGAGCACCACCAGGGCGGTGCGGAAGCCGGCCAGCCCGCCACCGCCGACGGTCCAGCACAGCGCGGCGACCGCGGGCGCGAGCGTTGTCGAGATCATCCGTACGGTGCCGCTGACCCCGCCGGCCGCACCGGTCGAGCCAGCGGGCGCCGTCGCCATGACCGCCGCGATGGCCGGGGTGTTGAAGAGGCCGAATCCGACGCCGATCACCGCGACCTGCCACCCGACGTGCACCAGCCCGGCGTCGGCCGGGAGCGTCACCGGCAGCAGCGTCGCGCCGGCGACCAGCACGGCACCGATCGCCGCCGCGGGCAGCGCGCCGATCCGGTCGGCGAGCCAGCCGGCGATCGGTGAGGTGACGGTCATGGCGCCGATGTTGACCAGCAGCAGCATCCCGGTGACCTCCGGGCCCTCGTGCAGCACGTCGGCGAGGAGGTACGGCAGGAGGAAGGCCGTCAGTGCGACGTTGAAGCACACGAGGAAGAGCCCGAGGACGGTGAGACCGAAGCGGCGGTCGCGTACCAGCGCGATGACCGGTCGGGAGGCGGGCAGCCGGGCCCAGGTAAGGCCGAGTGCCACGGCGGCCGCGCCGAGCCCGGCGGCCACCGCCGGCCGCGCCGCGATCTCGTCGACCGCGGCGACCACCGCGGCGACCGTGCCGCCCAGCAGCACCACCTCGCGCAGCAGCGGCAGGCCGGGGGCGGGCAGTCCCCGGCCGTCCCGGGGCAGCGCCCGCAGGCCCAGCCAGAGCGCGACCGCCACGAGAGGCAGCTTCAGCAGGAAGGCCGCGCGCCAGCCGAAGGCGCCGGCGACCAGCCCACCGAGCGACGCGCCGGCCATCCCGCCGACGGTCATGATGGTCACCACCGTGCTGATCGCGCGGGCCCGCTGGTCCGCCCGCACGGTCGCGGCGATCACCGGCAGGTAGACCGCCAGGGTGAGCCCGCCGGTGACGCCCTGGAGCAAACGTACGGCCAGCAGCATCCACATCGTCGGCGCGAGGGCCGCGAGCACGCTGGTGACCCCGATGCCGGCCATTGACACGACGAAGATCAGCCGGGGATCGGCCTGGTCGGCCCAGCGGCCGGCCGGAATGGAGATCGCGGCCATCGGGAGCGCGTACGCCAGCAACACCCAGGTGGTGGCCGCCGGGTCGGCTGCCAGATCGGAGCCGATCGAGGGCAGCACCACGCCGGCGATGCTCATCTCGGAGGTCACCACGAGCATGGCGAGGGCCAACGCGGCGACCGGCGCCCAGCGCGTGCGGACGACGGGCGGTGGCTGCGGCGACGCGTGTGCAGTGGTCATGGACGCCGACGGTAGGGACGCGGACATCCGTCGGGCATCTGTCGAACGACCGGACCGGCCACCGGGGTGGGGGTCCGGGTCCGTGACCGGTCGTTTGACAGATGGCGGGGCGCCGCCGGCTGCCTAGCGTGGTCGGCACAAACCCCGATCAACCTGGGAGAACATCCATGACTACGCAGCAGTTACGTCTCGCCGTCCTCGTGGCCAGCACCCGGGAGGGGCGTTTCGGTCCGGTGGTGGCCACCTGGTTCGTCGAGCAGGCGCGCCGGCACGGCGGCTTCGACACCGACGTGATCGACCTGGCCGAGGTCGACCTGCCGGCGACGCTCACCGCGTTCGGTGCGCCGCAGCCGGCGGCGGTCGACGCGCTCGCGCCGCGGCTGGCCGCCGCCGACGCCTTCGTGGTGGTCACGCCGGAGTACAACCACAGCTACCCGGCCTCGATCAAGACCGCGATCGACTGGTACCGCGACGAGTGGTACGCCAAGCCGGTCGGCTTCGTCTCCTACGGCGGGCTCGCGGGCGGCCTGCGCGCCGTGGAGCACCTGCGTCCGGTCTTCGCCGAGATGCACGCCACGACCGTGCGGGACACCGTCAGCTTCCACGGGTGCTGGGACAAGTTCGACGAGTCCGGGACGCCGGTGGAGCCGCAGGGCTGCAACAACGCCGCCAAGACCGTCCTGGACCAGCTCGGCTGGTGGGGGCGGGCGCTGCGGGAGGCCCGCGAGCGCGTCCCGTACGCGGCCTGACGGAGAAGACGGAAAGCAGGAGCGGACGATGGACGTGCAGTTCGTTTTCGACGTGCCGTGCGTGTGGTCGTACCTCGCCTACGCCCGGTTCCAGCGCGCGGCGGCCCGGATCCGCGCTGAGGGCGGGGAGGTGACCGTACGGTTCCGGCCGTTCCAACTGGACCCGCGTGCCACGGTCGACGGCGAACCGAAGATCGACGTGCTGCGGCGGGCCTTCGGGGCGGAGGCGGACGACGCCGTCGCCGGCATCGAGTCGAAGGCTCTGAGCGAGGGGCTGACGTTCTGCCACCGCCACGCGGTGTGGTCCGACACGCTGCCCGCGCACCGCCTGATCGCGGTGGCGGCTCGGCAGGGGCGCGGTGAGGCGATGGTGGAGCGGTTGTTCCGCGCCCACCACACCGACGAACTCAACATCGCCGACCAGGCCACGCTGCGCCGGCTCGCCGACGAGGTGGGCGTCGCCTGGCGGGACGGTGGCGACGACGACGTACGCGCCGAACTCGCCCGGGTGCGCGCCGAGGGCGTACGAGCGGTGCCGGTGTTCCGCCTCGCCGGTCGTACGCCCCATGGCGCGCTGTCGGAGCAGACGCTGTACCAGGAGATGAGCGCGCCGGTGGCCGCGTAACCTTGGTTTCCGTGCTGCACGGCCGGATGGAGGAGATCACCCGGACAGCCGCCCTGCTCGATCAGGCGCGGTCCGGGCGCAGCGGAGCGCTCGTGCTGCGGGGTGAGGCCGGGATCGGCAAGTCCGCGCTGCTCGATCACGCCGCGCACCTGGCCGGCGACATGCGGGTGCTGCGCACGGACGGGATCGAGTCGGAGGCGGGCTTCCCCTACGCGGGGCTGCACCTGCTGCTCGGCCGGGAGACCGACCGGCTGGACGCCCTGCCCGTCCCACAGGCCCGGGCGTTGCGGGCGGCGCTCGGCCAGGAGGCCGGCGGCGACGCCAACGGGTTCCTGGTCGGGCTGGCGGTGCTGACCCTGCTGGCCGAGCTGGCCGAGGAACGCCCGCTGCTCTGCCTGGTCGACGACGCGCACTGGCTCGACGCGGCCTCGGCGGAGGCGCTGCTCTTCGCCGTGCGTCGGCTCGACGCCGAGGCGATCGCGGTGGTCGTCGCGGTCCGTGCCGACGAGCCGTCCCCGTTCGACCAGGCCGGCCTGCCGGAGCTGCCGGTCGGGCCGCTGGGCGAGGCGGCCGCCGCCGCCCTGGTCGGGCAACGACCGGAGCCGGTGCCCGGCTACCTCCTGTCCGACCTGCTCACCGAGGCGCAGGGCAACCCGCTCGCCCTGCTGGAACTGCCGCTCGACGGCGAGCCGCGGCGCGTGCCGTCCTCGCGCTACCAGCGGCTGCACCAGGTCTTCGCCGAGCGGGTGCGGCGGCTGCCCGAGGCGACCCGGCGGTTGCTCGGCGTCGTCGCCGACGCGTCCACCGCCGACGCCGCCGTGGTGCTCGCAGCCGCCGAACGCCTCGGCTGTACCCGGGGCGACCTGGCCCCCGCCGAGCAGGCGCAGCTCGTGCGGCTGGTGGACGGCCGGCTGGTGTTCCGCCACCCGCTCGTGCGTACGGCGCTGCGGGAGACCGCGGAGGCCGGCATCCGGATGGCGGCGCACGAGGCGCTCGCGGCGGTCTACGCGGCCCGGGGCGACGTCTGCTCGTACGCCTGGCACCGGTCGGTGTCGGCCGTCGGGCCGGACGAGGATGCGGCGGCAGCGCTGGAGACCGCCGCGCGCAGCGGGTCGTCCCGGGTGAGCGCGGTGGCCTCGGCGATGTACGAGCGGGCTGCCGCGCTGACCGCGGACCGGGCACGACGCGGGCAGCGGCTGACCGTCGCCGCGGAGGCGGCCGCAGACGCCGGCCAGTTGGATCGGGCCGCGGCGCTGGCCGACCAGGCCGCCGACTACGTCGCCGATCCCGTGCAACTGGCCGACATCGCCCTGGTCCGCGCCACCGTGCTGGACTCGCGGGACCGCCCGAAGGAGGCCCACCGCCTGCTCTCCGACGCCGCCGTGGCGGTGGCCTCCCTCGACCCGCGCCGGGCCGGTCACCTGCTCTTCCGTGCCGGCCGGGCGGCCGCCCACGCGGACGACCTCGGCGCGCTGGACCGCACCGCCGCGCGGGCCGAGGAACTGGGTGTGCCCAGTGCCCACCTCGTCACCGCGCTGTCCCGGGTGATCGCCGCGCAGCACGCCCTCTCCGACGCCTCGGTGGCACCGCTGCGGGTGCTGGTCGAGGCGACGACCGGCTGTGCGCAGCACCTGGAGCTGCTCGACATCGGGTGGTGGCACCTGATGCTGGCCGACCTGGACGACGCGCACGACGTCGCGGCACGCCTGGCCGACACGGCCCGCCAGCAGGGCGCGGCCGGCCTGCTGGCCTCGGTGCTCCCGCTGCTCGCCCGCACCCAGCTAATGTCGGGCCGGCACGACGACGCGGAGGCCAGCGCCACGGAGGGCCTGCGGATCGCCGCCGACACCGGGCAGCGCCGGCACGCGGTCTATCTGAACACCGTGCTGGCCGCCCTGGCCGCCGTCACGGGGGACGAAGAGCGGTGCGTCGAGCTGACCGCGGAACCGGTGACGCGGGGCGTGACGCCGGGCAACGTCCACGCGGCGGGCGCGTTGAGCCTGCTGGACCTGGGCCTCGGCCGGTACGAGTCGGCCTTCGCCCGACTCTCCGGGGTGCTGGCCGCGCCGCGCCGGGGCGGGGCGATGGCCAGCCTTCCCGACCTGGTGGAGGCCGCGGTGCGGGTGGACCGGCCGGCGGACGGGCTGCCCGCCGCCCGGCGGTACGCCGAATGGGCCGCGCACGTCCGCCAGCCGTGGACGCGGGCGGTCGCGCTGCGGTGCCAGGCGCTGCTGGACGGCAACGCCGACGACCAGTACGCCCAGGCGGTGGCGTTGCACCGGCAGGGCGGCCCGCCGTTCGAACGGGCCCGCACCGAACTGCTGCACGGCGAGTGGTTGCGCCGCGCGCGCCGGATCACCGAGGCGCGGATCGTGCTGCACTCGGCGTTGGAGATCTTCGACCGGCTCCAGGCCCGGCCCTGGAGCGCGCGGGCGCGCGCCGAACTGCGCGCCGCCGGGGAGAGCGTCCGGGCCGCCGACACGGGTGCCGTGCAGCGGTTGACCCCGCAGGAACACCAGGTGGTGCAGCTGGCCGCCCGGGGCTTGAGCAACCGGGAGATCGGCGCCCAGCTCTTCCTGAGCCCCCGCACGGTCGGCTACCACCTGTACAAGGCGTACCCGAAGCTGGGCGTCGGCTCCCGCAGCGAGCTGGCGTCCCTGGTGGCGGACCAGCCCGACCGTTCGGCCCGCGTCGGGGCGTAAGCGCCCTGAGCCGGGGCGATACGCTCCGTGGCTGTGGATAACCCGCGTGTCGTCCACAGGGGCTGCCGGTGGTTTCGCCCGCGCCGCAGGCTGCCTGCCATGACCCCGACCGACCGCCCCCGGCTCGCCGTCCGTTCCCCCGCCGACCTCATCGCCGCCGTTCCCTTCCTGCTCGGCTTCCACCCCGCCGACAGCGTCGTCGTGGTGGCGATGCGGGGCCGCCGGATCACCTTCGCCGCCCGCGCCGACCTGCCCGACCTCGCCGACCCGCGCGACCCCGCCGGCCACCTCGCCGGCGTCATCGCCCGGCAGCACGCCGAGACCACCACGGTCCTCGGCTACGGCCCGGCGCCGCTGGTCACCCCGGCGGTCGACGCCGTGCGCGCCGCGCTCACCGCCGCCGGGCTCCCCGTGCTGGACGCCCTGCGCGTCACCGAGGGCCGCTACTGGTCGTACCTCTGCACCGAGCCGGCGTGCTGCCCGCCCGACGGCACCCCCTACGACGTCGGCGCCAGCGAGGTCAGCGCGGCGGCCGTCTTCGCCGGCCAGGTCGCCCTGCCCGACCGGGCCGCTCTGGTCGCGCAGGTCGCCCCGGTGACCGGTCCGGCCCGTTCGGCCGTACGCCTGGCCACCGCCCGCGCCGAGCGACGCCTCGCGGCCCTGCTCGCCCGGGAGCCCGCGACCGACCCGCGCGGCGGACGGGCGGTCCGCTCGGCGGGGGCGGCGGCCGTACGCTCCGCGCTGCGCCGGCACCGGCGCGGGCAGCGGCTCACCGACGACGAGGTCGCCTGGCTGAGCGTGCTGCTGACCCACGTGCCGGTGCGCGACCACGCCTGGGAACGCACCGACGGGCGGGACGAGGACATCGCCCTCTGGACCGACGTGCTGCGCCGGGCCGAGCCGGAGCTGATCGCCGCGCCGGCCGCGCTGCTGGCGTTCGCGGCGTGGCGGGCGGGGCAGGGCGCACTGGCGGCCGTGGCCCTGGAACGGGCGCTGGCCGAGCATCCCGGCCACTCGATGGCACTGCTCCTCGACGACCTGCTGCGCCGGGGCGTGCCGCCGTCGGATCTGGACGGCTGGCCGGCGGTGGGAGCGCCCGGAGTGCTACGCCGCCGGCGCAGCCGACGCGGCCCCCGCTGACCCCGTCAGAGCATCCCGAGCGCGGCGCCGATGACGGCCTGAGCGGTACGGCTGAGCTCCTCACCCTTGGCGTCGGTCGCGGTGATCGAGTACTGCATCCTGAACCGGCCGTCGCGGGTGGCCGCCACGCCGGTCAGGTAACCGAACCGGGAGCCCGTCTTGATCCACAGGACCTCGCCTCCGGGCAGCGGGAACGCGGTGAGCCCGGCGCTGTACCGGGCCGGACCACCGGCGACGTCGGGGACCGCGGGCAGGGTGAACATCTCGGCCAACTGGGCCGGCGGCACGACCCGGCCGGCGAAGAGCGCGGCGACGAACGTGTCCAGGTCGGCGAGGCTGGAGATGACGTTGCCGGAGGCCGGGGTGAAGGTCTGGCTCCACGTCGTGGCGTCCACCAGTTCGGTGGCCCCGTCGCGTACGACGGCCTGGTACCCGCGTGCGTGCGGACCGAGGGTGCCCGGGCGGCAGTCGGCGGCGGAGCGGGCCGGGGGTGACCGCGCCGGGGGCCACGACGGTCAGCACGGTGGCGAGCGCCGTCGCCACGAGGGCGGTCCGGCTGTTCATGATTTTCATGACATCGAGCCTTGTCTCCCGGTGCCGGTCGGGACATCGGGGAGATTCCCCTGCCGCCCCCGGATCGGACGACCGGGGAGAACCCGGTCATCCGTCCTGTCACACCCCGCCGTCCTCGCGCGTGACCCGCTGCCGGTAGCTGCTCAGGGAGAGGCCGAGCACCGACCGGAACTCGTTGGCGAGGTGGGCATGGTCGCTGTAGCCGAGGTCGGCGGCGACAGCGGCCAGGGTCGTGTCCGGGTCGGTACGCAGGCGCTCGGCCGCCTCCTGTAGCCGACGCCGACGGATCATCGTCGACGGCGGCAGCCCGACGTACCGTGCCGCGAGCCGCTGCAACGAGCGGGTGGACAGGCGCACGCGTACGGCGGCATCCTCGACCGTCCGGATCGCCGGATCCGTGTCGATGGCCTCGGCCATCGCGTTGGCCAGCAGCGCCTCGTCGTTCGGCGGTGGGATCGCCTCGCTGAGCCACCCCGCGAAGGCGTCGACAGCCCGGCGGTGCCGGGTCCGCCGGTCGCCCGGCCCGGTCATCTCGCGGTGCACCCGCGCGTGCAGGTCGGGCAGGTCCACGACCTCGTAGCGGTCCCGCAGGGCCGTCGGATCCGCGACGAGGTGGGGCACGGCCGCCGGCCGCAGCAGGGCGCCGACGGCCCAGCCCGTTCCGGTGAGGTCACGGTGCGAACTGCCGGTCGTCGGTCCGGAGATGCCGACCGCGTCCGGTTCGACAACGAGGTTGCAGGCGGGGAAGGCGATCAGGTGCTGCCGGGAGGACCGCCCCGGCTGGATCTGCCACTCCGGGATCCAGAACCACCGCACCAACAGCCGCACCGCGTCCGGCGGCGGGAGCCGGTCGAACGTGGGCAGCCGCGCCGGGTAGAGGACACCCCGTGGGCTCGCCCCACCCGGGGCGGGCACCTGGCGCGAATCTTCAAGCCGGCCCACGCCCGCCATTCCTACGATCGGTCACATGACTGCAACGACCCGAGCCGCCGACGGTGAGCACACCACGAACGGTACGCCGCACGGCGCCACCAGCCTGACCCCCTTCCTGGCGATCCCCGACGCGCGCGGCGCCATCGACTTCTACCGGGAGATCTTCGGTGCCCGGGTGGTCGACGTGACCGAGATGGGCGGAGTCGTGGCCCACGCCGTCCTCGACTTCGGCCACGGGCTGCTGCAACTCGGCGAGCCGATGCCCGACTACGGGCTCGTCGCGGCCCCCGAAGGGGACCAGGACTGCTATTCGATGGGCCTCTACTGCCCCGACGTGGACGCCGTCGTCGCCCGGGCCGAGGCGGCCGGCGCCGTCGTCCGTGAGGCGCCGTCCACGTTCGTGTCCGGCGACCGGTTCGCCAGCATCAGGGACCCCTTCGGCGTACGGTGGTCGGTCATGACCCGGGTGGAGGACCTCTCCGAGAAGGAGAGCGCGCGACGGGTCGCCGAATGGGCCGAGCAGCAGAACCAAGCGAGCTGACACGGGACGAGGCGAGCGTCGCCTGAAAGACCTAACGTGTCGGGCGTGAGCAACGAAGGCTGGTTGGCGGACACCAGAGACTCCTACGACACCGTTGCCGCCAGCTACGCGAAACTGGTGCGCGACCTCCTGGCCGACGCGCCCCACGAACGGGCGGCCCTGGCGTTGTTCGCCGAACTGGTGCTGACCGCCGGCGGCGGCTCGGTCGCCGACATCGGCTGCGGACCGGGACGCGTCACCGCCCACCTGCACCGGCACGGCCTCGACGCCTTCGGCATCGACCTTTCCCCGGGGATGATCGAGGTGGCTCGGCGAGACCATCCCCACCTGCGCTTCGAGGTGGGCTCGATGACCGACCTCGCGCTCGCCGACGCCTCGGTCGCGGGCGTGATCGCCTGGTACTCGCTCATCCACATCCCGGACGACGAGATCGGCCGGGTCTTCGCGCACTTCCGACGGGTACTGCGCCCAGGGGGCCCACTACTGCTCGGCTTCCACGTCGGCGACGGGTCACGGCTGAAGACCGAGGGCTACGGTGGCCATCCCATGAAGGTCCACGTCCACCGCCGCCGACCCGAACAAGTGGCGGCCTGGCTGCGCGCGGCCGGGTTCGCGGTGGAGGCGGAGACGGTCGTGACCTCGCCCGAGAGCAGGCTCGGCGGAATCCTCTTCGCCCGCCGGCATCCTCAGGCCCGTCCCGTGAGTCAGGGCCGCCGTCAGACCGGTCCGACCTGAGCGGTACGAGGCCGTGGGAGATGCCGACCGGCCGGTAGGGTCGCCCGCGTGGACTTGGACGTCACCGCCGCCCGGCTCGGCGTGCCCGTCGAGGACGTCGAACGCGTACACCGGCTCGCGTGCGACCTGTCGTCGGCTCCGCTGCCCGCCAAGGCCGACGCGCTCGCGATCCTCAACCGGCTCGCGGTGCGCCCGGACGACGCCGCCGAGATCATGGCGGGCTGGCCCGACCCCGACTCTCCGCTGTGGACGGCCGAGCTGCGCTGGCTGCTCGACCGCTCGATCGCCCTGGTCCGCGCCGATCTCGGGGGCCACGGTTGGCTGTCGCCCGGTCCAGCGCTGCCGCGTGAGCGCGGCCCCGCCTGGCGGCACCTCTACGTGTACGCGTACCTGGCCCTCGTCGAGGTTGTCAGGGGGTACCACCGCGACCACGGCATCGCCGACGCCGTCTCGTGGGCGACCCTCGCGGACCTGGGCCGCAACCTCGCGATCGACCGGCGGATGCGCCGCGAGGGCTGGCCGGTCATGCAGAGTTGGCTGACGCTACACGCGCGCGGCGGCCTCTACGAGCTGGGCCGGCTGCAACACCAGCGCGGCGGCACCGCCCTCGACCTGCACATCCCCGAGTCGGGGCCGCTCACGCCGGAAGCGGTCGCGGCGTCGCTGGATCAGGCCCGCGCGTTCTTCCCGCGCCACTTCCCGGACGAGCACTACACCGCGTTCGCCTGCGGCTCGTGGCTGCTCGACCCGCAGCTGCTGGAGTACCTGCCCGACGACTCCAACATCGTCCGGTTCCAGCGGATGTTCGAGCTGGAACCCTACGAGGAGCCGGAAGAGCTGGACGCCGACGTCGAGGTGCTGCGGTTCGTGTTCCGCACCCTGACCACGCCACTCGACCAGTTGCCGCGCCACACCGTGCTCCAGCGCGCGATCATCGATCACCTGAGCGCCGGCCGCCACTGGCGGGTCCGGCGCGGCCGATTCCCGATCTAGTGCCCAGCCTCACTCCGGCCGTCTGCGGGCGCGTGGACGAAGGTCACTTCCTCAGCGTGCGCACCGCAGTCGAAGACACCGCGGCCAGTTCGGGCTGCGCAGGCAGAAACACCGTGGGGACACCGAGCGACCCGTTCACCGCGGCGAGCCGGTACTCGCTCTGCAGGTCGGTGGTGTTCCGCAGGCCCCGGACGATCACTCCTACTTCATGGCGACGGCAGTAGGCGGAGGTCAATCCGCTCCAGGCCGCAACGGTGACGGAGGTCCACTCGGCCGGCAGAACGGCCCGGACACTGGCCGCTCGCTCCTCTTCGTCGGTGCCCGGATTCTTGAGGCTGTTCACCGCGACGAGCACGACCACTTCGTCGAATAGGCCGCGCGCCCGGTCCACCACATTCAAATGCCCGGGGGTGAAGGGATCGAAGCTGCCGGGGTATACCGCCCGCACGCCTCTGCCGGTGCTCATGGCCCGACTGTAGGTTTCGGCTGTCGGATTCGCTGGCCCCTCGCTGTGGCCGATGTGTCACAGCCCCAGGGACTCGCCGTGCGTAGTGCGAGCAGCAACACCTTGCCCATGCCCTGAGCAGAATCGCTCGCCTCCCGAGCTGCGCGGCGGGCAGGCTGTCGAGATGAGAGCGAGCTTCAGCGGTGAGGTGGCGACGTACTACGCGAGGCACCGGCGGGGTTACCCGCCCGAGGTGCTCGACGCCCTCGTCGGAGCGTTCGGCCTCAGCGCCGAGGACACGGTGGTCGACCTCGGCTGCGGCACCGGCCAGTTGAGCCTCCCGCTCGCTGCCCGGGTCGGGGCCGTCGTCGGCGTGGACCCGGAGCCCGACATGCTGGCCCTGGCCCGCCAGGCCGCCCTCGACGCCGCGACGGTCAACACCATGTGGATGCTCGGCACCGACAACGACCTGCCCGCGCTGGGTCGGCTGCTTGGCGAACGGACGATCGGCGCGCTGACCGCCGCTGTCGCCATCCACTTCATGGACCGCGACGCGCTGTTCAGGGCCGCCCGGCCGCTGCTGCGTCCCGGCGGCGGCGTCGCCGTGGTCACCAACGGAGCGCCGCTGTGGCTCCAGGGCGCCGATTGGTCCAGGGCACTGCGCGAATGCCTGGAACGGCTGCTCGGGCACCCCGTCACAGCTGCCTGTCAGACCGACGAGGCCGGCCGCCTACGCAACCAGGACGCCCTCGTTCGCGCCGGCTACCGGTACGCGGAGACGTCGGTGCAGTACGACGCACCGCTCACCGTCGATGACATGGTCGGCGGCGTCTTCTCCGCCCTGTCGACCGACCGGCTGCCGTCCATACAGGGCCGAGCCACGTTTGCCGCAGAGGTGCGCGACGCCCTCGGCGGACGAGACGAGGTCACCGAGCGGGTCCGCGTCTGGCTCCAGTTCGGTACGCCCGACTGAGAGCCGCGCCTCCCTCAGCTACAGCCTTCCATTGCCACGGCCCGCCGGCAGCGGAGCGCGCCCCGGTTGGTCAGGCCCGCTCGGCCAGCTCGACGACGAACGCGCGCCACGCCGCCGGTGCGAAGGTGAGCGCCGGGCCGGCCGGGTCCTTCGAGTCGCGGACGGCGACGACGCCGGGAAGATTGTCGGCGACCTCGACGCAGGCGCCGCCGTTCGAGCTGCTGCGGGTGCTCTTGCGCCACTGCGCGCTGGTCAGGTCATCCATGATCGCGCTCTCAACAGGTCGATGGTCTGGTCTCGCGGAAGCGCGACCGATCTCACGGTATCCCAGACCGCCCAGAGCGGAGCAACGTCATTCGTGAGACGGCCGGTGGCTTGGTCATCGAGGTAGCCGACCTCGCCGTCGGGCGTGCTGGCGATGATGAATGGCCCAGCCTGCCCGGGGTGCAGCCCGGCACGGAGCGCTCCCGCCGGACACGGCGGTCTCCGTCGAAAGATGTAGGGGACGTTCGTTCCGCAGGGCGAGTCGACGGGTACGACGCCGGCACAGAATGGTTCCGTGCCCCTACCCACCGCAAACACCGGATGAGCGTCGGACTGCTGCTGTCGCTCGCCGGCCTGGCCCTGGTCGACAGCACGAGCATCGGCACGCTCTTCATCCCGGTCTGGCTGCTGATCGCACCCGGGCCGGTCAACGCCCGACGGATCCTCGGCTACCTCGGCACGATCGCGGTCTTCTACTTCGGCGTCGGGCTGCTGCTCGCCCTCGGCGGCAGCCGGTTGGCCGACGTCCTCGGCGGGGCGATGGACAACCGGCCGGTGCTCTGGGCGCAGCTCGTCCTCGGGGTCGGGCTGTTCGTGCTCAGCTTCCGCTACGACGGCAAGCGGCCCCGGCGCTCCGGGGGCGTGCTGCGCTGGCGGGACCGGGCCACCGCGGGCGACTCCTCGGCGCGGTGGCTGGTGGGGCTGGCGCTGCTCGCCGCGCTCGCGGAGGTGGCGACGATGCTGCCGTACCTCGGCGCGGTCGGCCTGCTGACCACCTCGGGGCTCGGCGCGGCCGAGATGGTGGGGCTGCTCGCCGGCTACTGCCTGGTCATGGTCCTGCCGGCGGTGCTGCTGCTGGCGGCCCGGATGGCGCTGCCGAGGCTGATCGAGCCGGTGCTGGCCCGGCTCAACGCCTGGATCATGCGAACCTCGGGCAGCATGCTCGGCTGGATCCTCGGCATCGCCGGCTTCCTGGTGGCCCGCGACGCCGCGGTCCGGTTGGGGCTGTTCGGCTAGGCCGACGGATCAGGTGGTGATCCGGTCGGGACGGGCGTAGACGTTCATCGCCTCGCCGCGCAGGAAGCCGACCAGCGTCAGCCCGGCCTCCTCGGCCAGCTCCACCGCCAGGGTGCTCGGCGCGGAGACCGCCGCGAGCAGCGGCACCCCCGCCATCCACGCCTTCTGGGTCAGCTCGAAGCTCGCCCGCCCGGAGACCAGCAGGACGTGCCCGGCCAGCGGCAGCCGCCGCTCGCGGACCGCCCAGCCGATCACCTTGTCGACGGCGTTGTGCCGGCCGACGTCCTCGCGCACCATGACCAGGCCGCCGTCGGCGGTGAACAGGCCCGCCGCGTGCAGGCCGCCGGTGCGGTCGAAGCCGCGCTGCGCCGCGCGCAGCCGGTCCGGCAGCGCGGTCAGGACCGCCGCCGGCACCGTCAGCGGGTCGTCGTCGACCGCGAAGACCGATCGGGTACGCACGGCGTCGATGCTCGCCTTGCCGCACACCCCGCAGGAGCTGGTGGTGTAGAAGTTCCGGGCCGGATCGACGGCGGGTTCGGGCACGCCGGGCGCCAGCACCACGTCCACGACGTTGTACGTGTTGGGTGTCTCCGCGCCGGCGCAGAGCTGCGCGGTGCGTACGTCGTCGGCGGAGCGGATCAGCCCCTCGGTGAGCAGGAAGCCGATCGCCAGGTCGAGATCGTCGCCGGGCGTACGCATGGTCACCGCCAGCGGTCGTCGGCGGCCGGGGCCGGCCGCACCGACCCGGATCTCCAGCGGCTCCTCCACGGCCAGGCTGTCCTGCCGGCGTACGGAGGTGCGGCCGGTCGCCGCCGCGCCGAGGTCGATGCGGAGCACGCCGCGCCGGTCAGTCGCCCGTCCCATCCCGCCATCCTGCACCCCCGGCCTGGGGCACCGCACGGCTACCGTGGCCGGATGGACGCGTACGCGGCGGTGGTGCTGGCGGGCGGGGCCGCGCGGCGGATGGGGGGCGTGGACAAGCCGGCCCGGACGGTCGGCGGCCTGCCCATGCGGGAACGTGTGCTCGCCGCCGTCGCCGACGCGGCGCCGCGCATCCTGGTCGGCCCGCCCGGACCGGTGCCCGCAGGGGTGCGGGTGACCCGGGAGGAACCGCCGGGCGCCGGCCCCGTCGCCGCCGCCGCGGCCGGGCTGGCCCTGCTCGACCCCGGTACGCCGGTCGTCGCCCTGCTCGCCGCCGACCTGCCCCTGCTCACCCGCGCGGCGGTCGGGGAGTTGCTCGGCCACCTCGACGCCGGTCAGGACGGCGTCTGCTACGTCGACGACGACGGCCGGCGGCAGACCCTCTGCGGCGTGTGGCGGGTGGCTCCGCTGCGGGCCGCCCTGGACCGCGTCGCCACCGAGCGCGCCAGCGGGCATCCCGACGAACCCACCGAGCGCCCCGACGGGCCCGCCGAGCGCGCCAGCGGGCATCCCGAGGGCTCCGCCGCGCCGCTGACCGGGGCGCCGATCAGGGCGCTGCTCGCCGGGCTGCGGGTGCGCGAGGTGCCGTGGTCCGGCGCCGGCCCGCCGCCCTGGTTCGACTGCGACACTGACGAGGACGTGCGCCGGGCGGAGGAGTGGACACGATGACGGTCATGGACGACTGGGTGACGGCGGCCTGTGCCGAGCTGGAGCTGGATCCGGCCCAGGTGCCGGTGCCGGCCGTGCTCGACCTGGCCAAGGACGTGGCGCACCAGGTGCTGCGGCCGGGTGCGCCCGTCACCGCGTACCTTCTCGGGCTCGCGGTCGGGCGGGGTGCGGACCCGGCCGGCGCCGCGGCCCGGCTCAGCGCGCTGGCCGCCTCCTGGCCGGTCGGGCTCGGCACCGAGCCCCCGGGCGGCACACCCGCCTGACCGCCGCTGTCCGATCACGGTCGGGCTGATTCGTCTTCCCCGTTCCGTGGGTAGGGTGACCTTGACGGACGGAGGCGATCATGACGGCAGACCATCCCTCGGCGCCGAGCGGCGACTCGCCCGGCACCCTGCCGGCGCACCACGAGCCGATCCTGCTCGACGAGCCCAGCACGGCCGACCTGCGGGCCAAGGTCACCCAGGCCTGGCACGAGTTCGCCCAGGCGCTGGCCGGGCGGTTGACGGCCCTGCCCACGGGCACGCACGTCGAGCTGACCCTCGACCCGACGGCCTCCGGCACCGGCGACGCGGTCTACTCGGTCAGTGTCGACGTCGGCGAGGGGGACCGGCTGGCCGCCCGCGCGGTCGGCAACGCCACCCTGCCGGAGGGCTACCGGCTCGACCGGGCCGCCGTGGCGGACATGATCGCGCTCGGCTGGTCGCCGCCCGGCGTGGTGGAGGGCTCCGGCGAGCACTTCGGGCTGGACACCGGCACCGCCGAGGCCACCCGGCTGGCGGCCCTGCTCACCCGGACGCTGCGCGACGTCTACGGCGCCCCGCACCCCGCCTTCCTCGTCTACCTCATCCACGACACCGAGGGCGAAGCGCTGCCGGTGGAGCCGCTGGGCACCGCGCGCAGCGAGTTCGGCCCCGACCGCAACGTGGAGGCCGACCTGGACGAGGCGCTCGCGGCGGCCGCCGCGAGCCAGGCGCCCGAGCACGACGCGGCCGCGCTCGCCGAGCAGGTCCGCACCGTCGTCTCGACCATGCTCAAGTCGGACTCCGACCGGTTGCAGGTCGACTCCGACGGAGACATCAACATCCGCGCCGGCTCGGCGATGGTCTTCGTCCGGGTCCGCGACAACCCGCCGCTGGTGGACGTCTTCTCCCCGGTGCTCACCGAGGTCGAGCCGACCGAGCGGCTCTACGTGAAGCTCTCCGAGCTGACCAACCGGATGCCGATCGGCCGGCTCTACTGCGCCGACGACACCGTGTGGGCGTCCATCCCCGTCTTCGGCCGCAACTTCCAGGCCACCCACCTCATGCTCGCCGTCCAGGTGATGACCGGGCTGGCGGACGAGTTGGACGACCGCCTGCACGGCGAGTTCGGCGGGAAGCGCTTCTTCGGCGAGGGGGACAAGCCGGTCAAGCGGGACCAGGACGAACACCGCACCGGCATGTACCTCTGATCCAGCCCCGCCACCGGTGGGCGACGGGGTGGAGCCCGGGTCGGTGGTGGCGGGTGGAGCCCGGAAACCCCGAGAAACCGGGCCCCACCCGCCGGGGGAGGGAGGCTCAGGTCACGGGGAGCCAGTCGAGGCTGCGGGCGGTGGCCGGGTCGGTGGCCCGCAGGCCGGCGGCGGAGACGGTCCAGAGCACGTCACCGACCAGCAGCGACCGCAGGACCGGGCCCGCCCGGCCGGTGTGGGAGACCGTGCCGACCTCGCCGATGTCGGTGCCGGACACCCGCAGCAGGCGTACGTCGTCGCCGACCGGCAGGGCGACCAGGCCCGTCCCCGGGTGGTGCAGGAAGGCATGCGTGTCGTGCTCCAGCGCGGAGTACGCCCTCGGCACGTGCCACTGGTCGAGCCGGGTCGGACGGGCCGGATCGCGCACGTCGAACAGCGACACCTGGAGCCCCTGCGTCCGCCCCCGCCGGTCGGCCTCCTGGCCCACCCCGAGCAGCCGGCCCTCCGGCAGCGGGTGCAGGTACGCCGAATAGCCGGTGATCTTCAACTCGCCGGTGACCCGGGGCGCGGTCGGGTCGGTCAGGTCGAGCGCGTAGAGCGGGTCGGTGAGCCGGAACGTGACCACGTACGCGGAGCCGCCGAGAAAGCGCACGGAGAAGATCCGCTCCCCCGGACCGAGGCCCGTGACCGCGCCCGTCCGTACCAGCGCGTTCCCTTCGGGACGCAGCACGTGCACGGCGGACTCCGAGGTGGGCCGGGTGCCCCAGGCGTCGCCGGTGGTGGTGGCCACCCGCAGGTGCCCCTGCCACTCCGAGAGCGCGTACTGGTTGACGAGCGAACCGGGCACCGAGCCGGAGGCCACGTAGCGGGGTCGCCCGGGGACGCCGGTGTCGAACCGGTGGATCTCGGTGACCTGCGGGTCCGGCCGTCGGACGCCCCCGCGGGGCGAGCCGGGCCGGGCCGCCGCCGACCGCTCCCCGGCGAGGTAGAGACTGCTCCCGGTGCCGTAGACGGTGGTCGCGTCGGCGGCGACGCTGACCGGGTCGCCGTCACCGAGCCGATCGCCGGCGAGGTCGAAGCTCAGCACGGTCAGCATCGACGTCCCGGACCAGGCGGGCGGCCGGCTCAGCCGGTCACAGCCGACCCGGCCGGCGTGCCGCTCCGCCCCGGCCGTCCACTCGTACGCCGGCAGCCACGCCTCCACCCCGGCGGCGGCGACCACCGCCCGGTTGGCGGCGGTCCGCGTCGCGTCCGTGCCCCGCTCCGTGTCCGGGAAGTCCAGGCGGGGACGGGTGCGGACGACGACCCGGGCGGTGGACCCCGTCTGCCGGGCGTCGAGGAGGTTGCCGTCGATCCGGTAGGTGCCGAGCACCCGTGGCGCGTCCGCGAGGTCGACCAGGATCAGGCGCGGGGCGGTGCGGGGCCGCGCGTCGCGGGTCGCCCGCTGGAGGTCCGGGCCCACCTGCGTCAACACCAGCGCCCGGTCGCCGTGCAGCAGCAGGTTGGCCTGCTCCCCGAACCTCAGCTCCGGTTGCGCCCGGGTGAGGTCGAGGCGGCCCGTCTCCCGCCGGGCGGTCGGGTCCACCACCCGCAGCACGCCCCGGGTGACGGTGACGATCCGCCGCCCGTCGGTCTTGACGAGGTCCGGCTCGTCCGCGCCGGCCTCGTGCACGTTGGTGGTGGAGTGCTCCGGGGCGGACTGGGCGGACTGGACCGTCGCCCGGGACCCGGACGCGTCCTTGGCGACGTCGCCGAAGGCGGCCCCCGTACGCCAGCCGTCGCCGAAGCCCCACGGGCCGACGGACGCCCCGGCGGCGGCGCGGAGCCCGGCGAGCGCCTGGGCGCAGGAGTCGTAGGAGACCAGCAGGGGCGCGGTCGTCGGCTGCCCCGGGGGCGGCGGGTCCGGCGCCGTCGCCGGGAACGCGCTGCCGCCGAGCAGGGTGAGCGCGGCCAGCGTGCCGACCGCGAAGATGGGGGCTCCCCGTGTCATGGCCGGTTCGACGCGCCAGGCGGGCGGGTGGTTCCGGCCCGCGCCGACCTTCCGCGCCGTTTCGCCGTTTCGCCGTACGCCGGCTGCCCGCCGCGCAGCCGCCGGATCGCGTCGCCGGGCCGTGCGTCGACCGTCGGGGGCGGCGCCTGTCCGCGGCCGCGCCGAACCGTGCGGGTCAGCGGGGGGAGGGGCCGACGCCCGGGGACTCGACCAGTCGGGAGAGCACGATGGTGCTCCGGGTCGAGGTCACGAAGGGTTCGGCCCGCAGCCGCTCCAGCGCCGCCTCCAGGTGGCCGATGTCGGCGGCCCGCAGGTGTACGAGCGCGTCGGCCTCGCCCGAGACGGTGTACGCGCCCACCACCTCGGGGTGCCGGCGGGTGGCCACCCCGATCTGGGCCGGGGTGGTCCGTCCGGCGCAGAACAGCTCGACGAACGCCTCCGTGGTCCAGCCGACGGCGGCGGGGTCGACGACGGCGGTGAAGCCCCGGATCACGCCGGTCGAGCGCAGTCGGTCCACCCGTCGTTTGACCGCCGGGGCGGACAGTGACACCCGCTGGCCGATGTCGGCGTACGAGGCGCGGGCGTCCGCGACGAGCAACGCAATGATCCGCTGGTCTACGGCATCTATCTGCAACGTTCCGCCTCTGGGAAGCAACGGTTGTGGCTGTTACCAAAGTCTGAGGGTACCTACCCTTGGTCACCGTGAACCAGCAGCGACTCCCGCGAAAGCGGACATATCTCATGTGCTCGCCCGAGCACTTCGCGGTCGAGTACGCGATCAACCCGTGGATGGACGTGACCACCCCGGTCGACTCGGCGCTTGCGGTCAAGCAGTGGGACCGGCTGCGGGAGACCCTGGTCGGTCTCGGCCACGAGGTGCACCTGCTGACCCCCGGACGCGGCCTGCCCGACATGGTCTACGCGGCCAACGGGGCGTTCGTGGTCGACGGCACGGTCTACGGCGCGCAGTTCAAGCACGAGCAGCGGGCCGCCGAAGCCGCCGCGCACCGGGCGTTCTACGAGTCGCAGGGCTGGCGGTTCATCGCGCCGATCGAGACCAACGAGGGCGAGGGCGACTTCGCGTACCTGCCGGAGGCGCACGGTGGGCTGATCCTCGCCGGGCACGGCTTCCGTACCGAACTGCCGGCGCACGCCGAGGCGCAGGAGGCGCTCGGCCGGCCAGTGGTGTCTCTGCGCCTGGTCGACCCGCGCTTCTACCACCTGGACGTCGCGCTCGCCTCCATCGACGACGAGAACGTCGTCTACTACCCGGGCGCCTTCTCCGCCGCCAGCCAGCGGGTGCTCACGCAGCTCTTCCCCGACGCGGTGGTCGCCGACGCCGAGGACGCCCTGGCCTTCGGCCTCAACCTGGTCAGCGACGGGCTCAACGTGGTGCTCAACAGCGAGGCGACCCGGCTGGCCGGGAAGCTGAAGGCGGCCGGCTACCACCCGGTCCCGGTCGAACTGGCCGAGCTGAAGAAGGGCGGTGGCAGCGTGAAGTGCTGCATCGCCGAACTCCGCCACTGAACCCCACCCCCGCCGCCCGCCGCGCCCCGCCCTGAGAAACGCGGGGCGGGGAGCAGGTGGGGGCGGGGGTCAGCCGAGGGTGGCCAGCTCGGTCACCAGGACGTTCGACAGCACCTGGCCGTCGAGCTGAACCTCACGCAGGTACCACTTCTGCTGCGGCGTACGGGGCTGGTTGAACTGCCACACCCCGCGCGGGCTGTCGATCTGGCCGATCTTGCCGAGGGCCAGGTTGACCTGCTGCGGGTTGGGTGACCCGCCCGCGATCCGGATCGCCTGGTCGAGCACCTGCGCGGCGTCGTACGAGGCCATCGCGTAGGTGGTGGGCGAGGTGCCGTGCTTCTTGCGGTACGCCGAGGCGAACCGGCGGTTGGCCGTGTTGTTCAGGTCGGACGAGTAGTTGAGCGCCGTCTGGATGCCGAGGGCGTCCTCGGCCTTGACGCTGCTCAGCACCGTGCCCTCGGTGAGGAAGCCGGGGGCGTACACCTTGCCGGTGAACCCCTCGATGCGTAGCTGCTTGATGAACTCGACCGCCGCCGGTCCGGCGAAGAAGCAGAACACCGCCGACGGGTTCCGGTTCAGCGCCGTGCGGATGTCGGCCCGGTACGCGGACTTCGACGGGTTGGTGTGGACCTTCGTGGAGACGACCGGGTCCTTGATCCGGGGGTCGGACTCGCCGAACTCCTGCCGGAAGCCGCGGACCACGTCCTGGCTGCCGATGCTGTCCGGCGCGATGATCGCCAGCCGGGCCGACGGTTGCAGCTGGTCCCGCAGGTAGCGGCCCAGCGCCCGCCCCGCCTCGTCCAGCACGTACGACGTCCGCCAGATGTAGACGACGCTCTGGAGGCTGGACGGCGAGGCGTTGGAGCCGATCAGGGGCACCCGGGCCTGCTCGACGGTGTCCCGGATGCCGGACATGACGTTCGCGTCGACCACGCCGGTGAGGGCGAGCACGCCCTGCTTGAGCAGCCCCTCGACGGCGGCCTTGCCGGTCTTGACGCTCTCGCCCTCGTCGGCGGTGAGCAGGGTGGTCGGGTGCCCGCCCAGCAGCTTGTCGTTGAGGTCGAGGAAGAGCTGGAAGCCGTTGGTGATCTCTTCACCGATCGCCTTGAGGCCGCCGCTGGTCGGTGCCACGAGGCCGATCTTGATCGGGCTTCCCGGGCTGGCCGATTCGCCGTCGGCGTCATCGGTGCCGCATCCCGCGACCAGTCCGGCCGTACCGAGAGCGGCCAGCAGTTGGAGGGCCCGCCTGCGGTTCATCTGGGACACCGAGTTCCTTCCGGGGAGCGTTGCAGGGCGGATCACGCCCCCTCGGCGTTCTACCCGGTCAGCGACGCTGCGTCAATGCTTGGCGATCTTCCTGGAGAGATCGGAAAGCAGCCGTGATCTGCGGCCATGCCGCCGACGCCGGATCGATGAGCCCGAAATGTTCGCATTCTGGCAGCTCAAGAAGGGAGATATCGCCGCCCGCCGCGCGGCTGGCGGTCACGAACTCCCGGCTCATCGCAACCGGCACCTGCTGATCCAGTGCACCATGCACGACTACTGTGCGTGTTCGCGTTGGCACCGATGGACGTGGATCCGCGGCGGCGTACCGCTCCGGGTGGTCCGCCGGCCCGCCACCGAGCAGCGCGGCCACCGCCCCCTCGTCCAGATCCAGCCGGTACGCCTCCGCCAGGTTCGACACCGGGGCCAGCGCCAGCACGCCGCCGACGGCGGCCGGGGCGGTCGCCGCCACGTACAACGCCAGGTGTCCCCCCGCCGAGTGGCCCACCAGCAGCGGCGCACCGGCGGCGACGCGACCGGGCAGCGCCTCGGCCGCGAGCCGGGGCAGTTCCGTCACGCCGGTCAGCACATCGGTCAGCGTCGCGGGCCAGCCGCCACCCGGCTGCCCCGTCCGGCGGTACTCCACCTGCGCCACCGGGTGGCCCAGCGCGGCCAGCGCGACGGCCAGCGGGTCGGTGTGCCGGCGGTCGTACCCGGCCCGCCAGAAGCCGCCGTGCACCACCACGACCAGCCGTCGGGCCGGGCCCGACCCGGCCGGGACGCGCAGATCGGCGATCTGGTCCGGGTGGTCGCCGTAGGAGACGGTGACGTCGGGGGCCGGAGCGGGCCGGCTGAGCACGTCGCGGGGGTCGGCGGGCATGGCGCGACCGTAGCGCGGATCACGCCCGGATCCGAGGTCGGGGATCGGTCCCCGGACGCATGGCCGATCGCGGCTGGGTAAAGATGGTTCCCATGACCGAAGCGCACTCCGCTGGACAGAACGACGAGCCGGGCCAGGACGGCACCGGTCACCCCGGAACGGTGGTGGTGGTCGGCCCGGACGGGCGGCCCGTCGGCACCGTGCAGACCGACGAGGCACACGGCGAGGACCCGACCCGACTGGTCGAGCAGCCGGCCAAGGTCATGCGGATCGGCAGCATGATCAAGCAGTTGTTGGAGGAGGTCAAGGCCGCCCCGCTCGACGACGCCAGCCGGCACCGGATGCGGGAGATCCACGAGCGGTCGATCGTCGAGCTGAAGGAGGGGCTCGCCCCCGAGCTGCGGGACGAGCTGGAACGCATCTCGCTGCCCTTCACCGAGGAGAAGGCGCCCAGCGAGGGCGAGCTGCGCATCGCGCACGCCCAGCTCGTCGGCTGGCTGGAGGGCCTGTTCCACGGCATCCAGGCGGCCCTGGTCGCGCAGCAGATGGCCGCCCGCGTGCAGCTGGAGCAGATGCGCTCCGGCCGGCAGGCGCTGCCGAGCGGCCCGGGTGGCCCCGGCGGTCTGCTGCCGGGCATGCCGGGCATGGGTCAGCCACCGCAGGGCGGCGAGGGGCACAGCACCGGCCAGTACCTCTGACAGTGCGTGCGGGGGAGCGGGTCATCCGGCCGGTCCGACCCCCGGGTCGACGGCGCGGCTGGCGGGGACGCCGGCCGCGCCGCTCAGCCCACCCCGAAGACCTTCTCCAGGTACGCCGCCACGCCGTCCGCCGAGTTCGCCGCCGTGACCTCGTCGGCGATCTCCAGGACGGCGCGGTGCGCGTTCGCCACCGCCACCCCCCGCCCGGCCCAGGTCAGCATCGGTACGTCGTTGGGCATGTCGCCGAAGGCGAGCACGTCCCGGGCGTCGATGCCCAGCCGCGCGCAGTACCACGCCAGCCCGGCCGCCTTGGTCACGCCGGCGGCAGAGATCTCCACCAGCCCGGAGTACGACGAGTGGGTCGCCTCGGCCAGCCCTTCCAGGGCCGCGGCCACCAACGCCACGAACGCGTCGGGGTCCTGCTCCGCGGAGCGGGCCAGCAGCTTCACCGCCGGTGCCGCCAGCAGCTCCTCGGGGGTCTCGACGGCCCGGATCGCGTCATGGTCGGCGTCCCAGCGCAGCGGGTAGTGCGATTCGTGCCGCATCTGCCGGCTGTCGACGATCTCCACCGCGAAGCTGACCTCGGGCACCTCGGCGCGCAGCCGGCGGGCCACCTCGGCGAGCAGTCGCGGGTCGAGCGGGTCGGCGCGCAGCACCTCGTCGGCGACCGGGTCGTAGACCACGGCGCCGTTGGCGCAGATCGCCGGCAGCGGCTCGGCGAGCTGCTCGTACACCATCCTCAGCCAGCGGATGGGACGGCCGGTGACCAGCACGACCGGCGTGCCCCGCGCGGAGAGCCGGGCCAGCACCTCGATGGTGTGCGGGCTGAGCGTGCGGTCGTCGCGGAGCAGGGTGCCGTCGATGTCGGTGGCGATCAGCCGTGGTGCCTCTCCCATCAGCGGGACAGTAGCCGATCGAGATACACCGCCACCCCGTCGTCGTCGTTTCGCAGGGTCACCTCGTCGGCGAGGGCGCGGACGGTCGGGTGGGCGTTGGAGACCGCGACCCGGGCCCAGCCGGCCCACTCGAACATCGGCAGGTCGTTGGGCATGTCCCCGAAGACCAGCACCTCGGCCGGGTCGACGCCGAGGCGATGCGCCACCACGGTGAGCCCGGTGGACTTGTCCACCCCCGGCGGGCAGATCTCGACGAAGTCCAGCCCGGCCTGGGTGAGCGTGGCCACCTCCGACGGAACGATCTGCCGGGCGACCTCGAGCAGTTCGTCGACGTGGTGGTCGGCGGTCCGGACGAATGCCTTGATCACGTCGCAGGAGAGGCACTCGGCGCGGCTGCGCGTCTCGAACGCGTCCTGGTAGGGCCAACTCGCGTGGTAGTCGCCCCAGAGCGGTGCGTCGTGCTCGTCCGACGCCTCGACCATCACGGTCAGCGGCCCGACGGTCGCCTCCAGGTCGGCCAGCAGCGTGGCCAGCACCTCGGCGGGAAGGCGCTCGTCGCGCAGCACCACCGGCCCGGACGGGTCGCTCTGGTCGACCACCCGGCCGCCGCCGGCCATCACCAGGAAGTCGGCGGCGCGGATGTCGTTGCGGGTCAGTTCGGCCAGCCGGGGTCCGCGACCGGTGGCGCCGACCACCGGGATCCCGGCGGCCCGCACCCGGTCGAGCACCTCGTGGGTGTACGCGGAGACGGTCTCGTCGCTGCGGACGAGCGTGCCGTCGAGATCCGTGGCGATCAGCTTGGGCAGCCCCGGGCGGGTCATCGTTCCTCCTTCGCCCGCCGCCGTCGCAGCCAGCCGTCTCGGTCCTCGGTGCCTCGACCCTGAGTGACGGCGGGCAGCAAACGTACCTCGCGGAAGGGGCACGGGCCATGGCGTTCCGGCGAATGCCGTGCCAACGGCCGACGGCCCGCCGGTGCCCCGCCGGCGCGGCTGGTCAGTCCCGAGGTTCGGGGCGGGCGAAGGGGATGGCCGGCCCGACGGTGAGGTCGGCCGGTGCGGGCGGCCCGTCGTCCGCCACGTTCCGTGCCCTGCGGCCCCAGCCCACCGGCTCCGCGTCGTCACCGACGTCCGCCCCGTGCCCGTCGTCCGTCTCCTCGGCGAGCGGGGCCGCGTCGGCCGGGGCCAGCTTCAACGCCGCCGCGAACAGGGCGCAGGCCACGAACGCCGTCACCAGGCCCCGGCCGTACTCGGCCCGGAAACCGTCGTCCGTCGAGTAGAAGAAGACGCGCTGCCCGGCCTCGTCCAGCGAGGCGGCGGTCGCGACCAGCAGCCCCAGCAGCGACCCGGCCAGGGCCAGCCCGGCGAGCCGGGCGTTCGGACGCACCGCGCCGGTGCCGCGCAGCGCGAGCACCATCGCGCAGACCAGGGCGAACAGCCCGACCAGGTAGCCCACCCCGAAGCCGCCGACGTCGGACACCCCGCCCGGCACCCGCAGCGGCGTGTTGCCCTGCGGCCCGGCGTTGGGGATGGTCATCACCTGCCACTCGCCGACCATCGAGGCGAGGGCGGCCACCGCGCCGAGCGCCGCGAGCAGAACCGGAAGCCGGCGGTCCCGGCCCAGGCCGGAGAACGTACGCCCGAACCGGCGCGGCCCGTCCGGCTCCGCCGTGCCCCACTCCAGGACGGCGGCACCGTCGGAACGGTGTTCCTGCCGGGGAATGGGGGAATCCTGGGACATCGGCCACCCTTCCGCGTTCACGGGCCTGCCCCGAATCATGACACAGCACGCACCCGACGACGCGGAGCGTGAACGGTCGCCGGTGCGGGGCGTGAACGGTCGCGGGCCGGTGCCCGGTGGGCTAGCTTCGGTTGCATGCCTATCCGTACCGCTTCCGCACAGTGGCAGGGCAACCTCACCGAGGGGTCCGGCACGATCCGCACCGGCAAGGGCGGGTTGCAGGGGGACTACTCCTTCAAGTCCCGTTTCGAGGAGGGTGAGGGCACCAACCCCGAGGAACTGATCGGCGCGGCCCATGCCGGCTGCTTCTCGATGGCGTTCTCGAAGGCGCTCGCCGACGCCGGCTCGCCGCCCACCTCGGTGGAGACCACCGCCAAGGTCCACCTCGACAAGACCGACGCCGGAATGACGGTGACCCGGATCGAGCTGGACACCGTCGGCGAGGTGCCGGGCATCGACGAGGCGCAGTTCAGCAAGCTCGCCGAGACCGCCAAGGAGAACTGCCCGATCTCCCGCCTGCTCGCCCCGGGCGCCCGGATCAGCCTGACCGCCCGCCTCGCCTCCTGACCGTCCCGGCCCTCGGCACCGTCCCGGCCCTCGGCACCGTCCCGGCCCTCGGCACCGTCCCGGCCCTCGGCGTCGACCGCCACGGGGAGTCACGCTCCTCGTGGCGGTCCGCCGAGCCGACCGGCGCGGGCGTGCGGCGGGCCCGACCCGGCGCGAGGCTCTCCGCCCACGGCGCCGACACGGGCGGGTCCCCGGGTCCCGACCGACGCGGGCGGGTCCCCTGGTCCCGACCGACGCGGGCGGGCCGCGGGTCCCGACCGACGCCGACGGTCCGCGGGTCCCGAGCGGCGCGGGCGGGCCGGGTCGTCGGGCAGAATGGGTGGGGTGCCGGTGGAGATGAGTCGCGAGCGCTTCGAGGAGCTGGTCGGCGACGCGCTCGACGAGGTGCCCGAGGAACTTCTCGCCCTGATGAGCAACGTCGTGATCCTGGTGGAGGAAGACCCGCCCCCCGGCGAGGACCTGCTCGGCCTCTACGAGGGGCACGCCCTCACCGAACGGGGCTGGGACTACGCCGGCGTGCTCCCGGACCGCATCCTGATCTACCGCAACCCCATCCTGCGCATCTGCGACGGCGACGAGGACGTCGTCGACGAGGTCGCGGTGACGGTGGTGCACGAGATCGCCCACCACTTCGGCATCGACGACGCCCGCCTGCACGAGCTGGGCTGGGGCTGACCGGCGGCCCGGGCTGGGGCTGACCGGCGGCCCGGGCTGGGGCCTGACCGGCGGCCCCAACCCGACGGGCGGCCCGTGGGTGCGGTGCCGGTCCGGTGGGCGTGCCGGCCGGTCGGCCGGTGGTCGGCGGTTGCCACCGTCGCCTACCGTCGCACCAGGTACACGAACTCAGGAGGCATTTCAAATGCGCAGCGAGCTGTTCTCGGCGGAGAACCTTGAGAAGGAGTCCGCGCAGCCCGGCATGCGGCTGCAGAACTCCAAGATGTTGAAGATCGAGCTCAACGGCGAGGCGATGGCCCGGGTCGGGTCCATGGTCGCCTACCAGGGGCAGGTGCAGTTCCAGGCGCTCGGCTCCGGCGGGCTGGGCAAGTTCCTCAAGCAGAAGCTGACCGGCGAGGGCGTCCCGCTGATGAAGGTCTCCGGCCGGGGCGACGTCTTCCTCGCCGACCTGGCCAAGGACGTGCACGTCATCGACCTGGAGCCCGGCGACGCGCTCTCCATCAACGGCTCCAGCGTGCTGGCCTTCGACTCGACCCTCCAGTACGACATCCGGATGGTGGGCGGGGCCGGCATGGCGTCGTCGTCGGGCCTGTTCAACTGCGTCTTCAGCGGTCACGGTCGGATCGCCATCACCACCAAGGGCACCCCGGTGGTGCTCAGCGTCGACGCCCCCACCTACGTCGACCCGCAGGCGGCGGTCTGCTGGTCGGCCAACCTCCAGATCGGCTACCACCGCGCCGAGCAGCTCGGTCTCGGCACGCTGCTCGGCCGCAGCACCGGCGAGTCGTTCACGATGAGCTTCGCCGGTCAGGGCTTCGTCGTCGTCCAGCCCTCCGAGGAGCCGCCCGTCATGGGCAGCGGTTCCCAGGAGCAGCAGGGCGGACTGCTCGGCGGCCTGCTCAGCTGACCCGCATCGCCCGCTCCGCCCCCGCACCGGCCCCGCCGGATCCGGTGCCGGTCGGGGGCGGTGCCGTCGCCGGCTCGCCGGTCGTGGCCGCGAGACGGGCCCCGCTGTCGCCGCGGGCTGCCGTCAGCCGAGACCGCCGGCGCGCAGGCGGGCCAGCCAGGCTGCGGCGTCGGCGTAGTCGGCGTCCGTGAGGCCGGCGGGGGCCGGGACCGGGCGGTCGCCCTCCCCGGGGAACCGGTGCCGGGGGTACGAGCCCAGGAAACGCACGTCGGCGCAGACCCGGCGCAGCCCCTGCAACGCCTCGCCGAGCCGCACGTCCGCCACGTGCCCCGTGCAGTCGAGGAAGAAGACGTAGCGGCCGAGGGCCTCCCCGGTCGGGCGGGACTCGATCCGGCTCATGTTGACCCCACGGACGGCCAGCTCCATCAGCACCGACAGCAGCGCGCCCACCCGGTCGTGTGCGATGTAGACCGCCAGGGACGTGACGTCGTCGCCGGTCGGCGGCGGGGGCGGTCCGGGGCGGGACACCAGCGCGAAGCGGGTCACCGCGTCCGGATGGTCGGCGATCTTGTCGGCGAGCACGTCGAGCCGGTGCCGGACGGCCCCGATCGGGGCGCAGATCGCCGCGTCGTAGTCGCCGGCCGCGGCCCCGGCGGCGGCCGCCCCGTTGGAGAGCACGTCGACCACGACGGCGTCGGGCAGGTGCGCGTGCAGCCAGCCCCGGCACTGGGTGGACGCCTGCGGGTGGGCGGCGACGCTGCGCACCTGCGGGAGCGCCCGGCCGGGCCGTGCGGCGAGCACGAACTCGACCGGCAGGATCACCTCGCGGGTGATCACCAGGGGTTCGCCCTCGGCGAGTTCGTCCAGGGTCACCCCGACCGCGCCGCCGATCGAGTTCTCCAACGGCACCAGGGCCGCGTCCGCCTCCCCGGCCCGTACGCTCTCCAGCGCCTCCGGCACGCTGCGGGCCGGCGTGCGGCTGCCCCGCTCGGCGGCGGGGATGCTGTTCAACGCCTGCTCGGCGAAGGTGCCCTCCGGCCCGAGGTAGGCGAAGCGCGTCGGCGGTGTTCCCGGCATGGCGACAGCCTACGCACCCGGTACGCCGAGCGACCCGGCGTCGCAGACGCGCGTCCGGATGCCGGGCGGCCCGGCGGCACGGACTTCGGCGGTGCAGACGTCTGTGCCGGCGGTGACCAGCCGCGGAGCACCCGGCCGGCCCTGCGTGACCACCTGGAGCATCTCGTGCCCGGTGACGTCGAGCACGGTGTAGTGCCACTCGCCGGCGCAGAGCGGCCCGGTCCGCACGCGGACCCGGACACCGCTCGGCAGCACGCCGCCCCGGCCTCGCACCAGGTTCATGATCCGGGCCCCCGAGGGGCCGTCCGGGCACGGGACCGCGACCAGCCCGGGGTCGGGTGTGGGGGTGAGCGTCCCGCCGGGCAGGCCGTCGGCGGGCGGCGGCGTCGGTGTGGCGGTGGGCCCAGCGGTGACGGCGGTGCGGGCCGGTGCGGTGGTCGGGGCGGGGCGGCGCAGCTCCGGCGGGGTGCCGCAGCCCGCCAGGGCCAACGTGACCAGCAGCGCGACGGCGACGAGGCGGCGGGGGTGCGGCACCGCCGTGAAGCGGCGGGGGTACGGCGGCGGGGCGGGGCGCGAGGTGCCGACGACCGGCCAGGGTGGACCCGGTGGCCGGCCGGGGCGGGGGCGCGACCGACCCGCTCCGGGCCCGGCGGCGGGGCCGGGCGGTCGGGCGGGGGTGTCGTGGCGCGAGGGGGTGGGCGGCACAGCCGATCCTCGGGACATCGGGAAGCGTCACTGCGGCCGGGAGGCCGAGCCCATCCTAGGAGGAACCGGCGGCCGGGTGAAGATCAGCCGAGGACACGATGGCCGGCACGTTCCAGCGCGGCGGTCGCCTCGCGGAGCCGTACGGCGGGAACCAGCAGGTAGTCGGTGTCGTAGGTGGAGAATGCGACCACGCTGACCCGGGCCGCGGCGAGCGGATCCACCAGCGCGGCGAGGGTGCCGCTGACCGCCAGGTCGAGCGGCTCGGCGACCCGCAGACAGCGCCAGGCGGTCTCCCCGACGGCCTGCTCGGGCGCCCGGTCGGCGGGGCAGATCAGCGAGATGCCCTCGGCCGTCCAGCTCACCGTGACGACGTCGCCGTCGCTCAGCCCACCCGACAACCCGGTCGGCAGGGCGGAGCCGGCGGCCAGGCGGCACACGGCGTACTTCCCCGGCAGCAGGACGATATCGAGCATGAGGGCACCTTACGGCCTCGGTGCGGGCCGGCCCCAGATTCGCCGCGTGCGGCGAACGCCACATCCCGCCGCTGGTCAGACCGGGGAGAAGAACGTGAGCGAACCGGCGACCGTCCCGTCGGTGAACACCGGGGTGGAGATCGCGTCGACGGTCGAGTCCGGCGCGTCGGTCGACGCGCCCTGGACCCGGAGCAGCCCGCGGGCCAGGCGCCCGGAGGAGAGGGCGAGCAGGGGCGGGATCTTGTCGATCTCGGGCTCGGTCAGCTCGCAGCGGTTGGCGGTGAAGTCGAGCAGCCGCAGCCCGCCGGCGAGCAACGGCAGCCCGGTCACGTCCTCCGGGTGGCCCAGGCAGAGCAGTTCGCAACCGGCGGCGGAGACGGCGACGACCCTCGTCCCGGCGTCGATGAGCAGACACGGCTCGTCGGCGTGGGAGACCGTCGACGACCACCGACCGAGGTTGTCGAACTCCTGCCCTGTCGAGGTTCCCGCCGTCGGCACGAACACGTCTGAGAGCGAGAGTTCGACGTGGGCCACCGCGCCTCCTATGTACACCGACGGTCCGTCCACGCTAGCCGGTCGTCGCGGGTGTTGCCGACCGCGCGGGGTCACCGGGCCGCCGGTGGGTGAGGGAATGCCCTGACCAGGCGGCCGGCGACGGCGCGGCCGACGGGTGCCGACCGGCGCCCGGGTGCGTGGCGTCGCCGGTGACGTTACCGTCGGTTGGCCGGCTTGTCAGCGGCCGTTCGGCCGCCCTCGTACCACCGGTAGTCGGCGGCCGGACGGTACGCGCCGTTCATCCAGGTCTCCGGGTGCTGCGCGACCCGGGACAGCTTCTCGGCCGTGGCCGGGCTGATCCGGCTCCCCCCGGCGACGAGCAGGCGGTCCAGCTCGCGGTGGGTGGCCATGAGGCAGTCCTTCGGCAGGCCGTAGACGCTGATCACGCCGGAGCCGACGAAGGTCAGCACCGGCGTCACCGGGATCGCCAGCCCCACCGCGTCGGAGAGGGCCTTGCTGGCGCGCTTGGCGTCGCGGCGGGCCTCGGCCACGTACGGCGGCCGCTTCCCGTTGATCTGGACCACGTCGCCGGCGACCAGCACCCGGGCACGGCCGTGGTCGGCGATGGTGACCGCGAAGAGCCCGCTCGGCCCGATGGCGAGGAAGCCTGCGCGTTCGTCGCGTTCGTGGTCGAGCAGGAGGTCGGAGGCGTCCGTGCGGGGCCACTCGATGACGTGCCACGCGGGCCCGAGATGGTCGAGCCGGCCGAGCGCCCGTGCCCCGGCCGCCTCCAGCCGCCGGGCGCCCCGTTCCGCCCGGCGGCGGCGGGCCCACTCCAACGGGGACGGACGGACGGGTGTGAGCACCCCCGGCGACTCCATCCGGGGATGTGGCACCGCCACGGGCGGCAGTGCCCGGGCGGACGGTGCGGCTCGACGAGCGGGAAAGACAGTCATCGCGACCTCCGGCAAAAGGTCCCTCGAAGTTATGTCCTCACTACCCTACGTTGCCAGTCCCCCGTGTCGGCAAGTTGGAACGCCGGAGTGAGTGCGGATGAATGCCATATTCATCCACCCCTGTTTTATCGGATGCCGCCAAACCCTGCCCTACGCTGCGAGGGTGACCCACTACGTGGACAGCGAAGTCGGTCGGCTCGGGACGGTCCTGCTGCACCGCCCCGGTCCCGAGCTCGCCCGGCTCACCCCCCGCAACAACGACTCGCTCCTCTTCGACGCCATCCCCTGGGTCGAGCGGGCCCAGGAGGAGCACGACGCCTTCGCCGCCGCGCTGCGCGAGCGCGGGGTCGAGGTGCTCTACCTCGCCACCCTCCTCGCCGAGACGCTCGCCGTCGCCGACGCGCGGGCCGAACTCACCGAGGAGGTGCTCCGCTCGCCCCGGCTGGGTGACTCGCTGCGGGCCCGGGTCGCCGACCACCTCGCGTACCTCGACCCGGTCGCGCTCGCCGACGTGCTCACCGCCGGGCTGGCCCACGAGGAACTGCGGGTCAGCCCGGAGCGGCCGGGCGGGCTCGTCTACACCCTGATGGACCGGCACGACTTCGTCATCGACCCGCTGCCGAACCTGCTGTTCACCCGGGACTCCTCGTTCTGGGTCGGCGACCGGGTCGGGGTGACCAGCCTGGCGATGCCGGCGCGGCGGCGGGAGACCACGCTGACCGACGCCATCTACCGGCACCATCCGCGGTTCGCCGGCACCGAGCTCGCCTACCAGCCCGGTATGGAGCACCTGGAGGGCGGCGACGTGCTGCTCCTCGCGCCGGGGGTGCTGGCCGTCGGGGTGGGCGAGCGGACCACCCCCGCCGGCGCGGAACGCCTCGCCCGGCAGGTCTTCGCCGCCGGGCTCGCGCACACCATCCTCGTCGTGCCGATCGCGCAGGAGCGGGCGACCATGCACCTGGACACCGTCTGCACGATGGTGGACGTCGACGCCGTGCTGATGTACCCGAACATCGCAGACACGCTGTCGGCGTACACGGTCATCGCCGGGGCGGACGGTGAGGATCCACGGGTCGACGGCCCGGCGCCGTTCCTGCGGGCCGCCGCCGACGCGATGGACCTGCCCCAGCTGCGGGTCATCGACACCGGTCTGGACCCGGTCACGGCGGAACGCGAGCAGTGGGACGACGGCAACAACACCCTGGCCATCGCGCCCCGGCTCTGCGTGGGCTACGAGCGCAACACCGAGACCAACGCGCAGCTGGAGCGGGCCGGCATCGAGGTCATCCCGATCGCCGGCTCGGAGCTGGGTTCGGGCCGGGGCGGGCCACGCTGCATGTCCTGCCCCATGGTCCGCGAGCCGCTGGGCGGGTTAGGAAGGGCACCTTCCTAACGTATTCGGTATAGGAAGGTGCCCTTCCTCACACCTCAGCGCAGGGTGAGCTGCCGGCCGAGCAGGCCGTGGCGGGCCCGCCGGCCGGCGGCGTCCAGGGGAGCGGGCTCGGTGAGCGCCTCCGCGTACCGCTTCGCGAAGTCGGCGACCGGCTGTTCCCAGTCGGCGGCCGGGACGTCCTCCGGCAGGTCCCAGACGGGCACCAGCCGGCCGTGGGCCCGGAACATGCCCGCGAACCGGGTGTTCTCGCCGAGGACCAGCGTGCCGGCCACGCTCAGCCGGGCCAGCGCGTCCAGCGCGGCGTCCTCGTCGTCGGGCAGCACCCAGCGCACGTGCGCCTTCTCCGGCACCTGGCACCAGTAGGCGGCGCGGGCGGCGGCGAGCCGGACGGTCGGATAGATCGCGGCGTTCGCCCGCTCCAGGGACGCCTGCACGTTGGGGTCGTCGCCGGCCCCCGGGTCGAGCCAGAACTCGAACCCGTCGTGCATGCTGACCTCCAGCGGGCCGTCGACCAGGACGTCCTGCAGGCGGGGGCCCGGCCCGGGCAACGGCGGCACGGCCACCGTGCCGCCCGGCTCGACCCGCAGCGCGCAGAGCAGCGCCTCGGCCAGGTCGCGGGAGACGTCGCCCGACTGCTGGTGGCGCTGGAGCCCGATGAGGACCCGGCCGTCCGGTTTCGTCACGGCCGGGGCTGCCATCGGCAGCACGGTGGCCAGGACGACCTCCCGGTCGCCGAACTCCTCGACCAGGGCGGGGGCCAGCCGGAGCGGCGCCGAGGCGGCCGGCACCAGCTCCCGCAGAGCGATCCACTCCGGCTCGTCGGCCAACCCCTCGAACGGTCGGGGCACGAAGATGTCCCGCACCTTCTCCCGCTTGGGGGTGGCTTCGGCGGCCCGCTGGCTCTTTCGACGCTTGCTCACGGCGAGACAGCCTAGAGGTCCGGGCCGGCCGGCGGGGCAGGACCCGCCCCCGCGGTCGGTCAGCCCGCCACGGCCAGATCCGACCGGGTGATGTCCGCCGCGTCGAACTCGGCCCACACGCTCTGGCCCAGGCCGTCGCGCTCGACGCCCCAACGGTCGGCCAGCCCCGAGATGATGTGCAGCCCCCGGCCGTCGACGGCGTCGGTGTCGGCGACCCGCATCGTGGGGACCGCGGCGGCGCCGCCGTCGGTCACCCGGAGCTGCACCTGCTGCCCGTCGAGTGCGGCGCGCAGCCGCCAGGCCACCCGTACCACCCCGCCGGGCAGGGGGTCGGCGTGCCGGACCGCGTTGCCCACCAGCTCGGCCAGGACCGCGACGAGGTCGGCCAGGAGGGGCGGGGGTACGACGCCGGTCAGTTCCTCGGCGAGCCGTCGCCGCGCCAGCCGTGCCCCAGCGGCGTGGTGGGGCACCACCACGCACCACGCCCGATCGGCAGCTCCCGTCGACACCTTCGTCCCCTCAGCCCCGTTGCCCGTCGCCGGTCATCCACGGGGCAGCCGCACCTCTGCGACCGTACCGCCACCGGCCCTCGGCCGTAGGGATACCCATCCATCCTGCTGTTCAACGATCCGACGGACGAGATAGAGACCGAGTCCGGCTCCGGGATAGCGGCGACGGTCGCCCGACTCGCCCTGCCAGAACCGGTCGAAGGCCCGCTCCACGTGCTCCGGCCGGATGCCGACGCCCCGGTCGCCGACCTGGAAGGAGACCGTGGACCCGTCCGACCCGGCGGTGATCTCGATGGGCGAGTCCGGCGCGGAGTACTTGCCGGCGTTCGTGCAGAGCTCCGTGAGCATGGTGGCCAGGCTCGGTCGGTGGCCGAGCGCCTTGGGCAGGTCGGCGGGGAGGCGCAGGACGAGCCGCCGTCGCAGCTCCGCCGGCAGGTCGGCTGCCGCCGTGCGCAGCGCGTCGCCGAGGTCGTACGGGGCGGGGGGCTCGTCGCCCGGCCCCGCCTCGGCGGCGGAGGAGAGCAGCCGGTCCACCAGCCGGGCCAGCTCGTTGGCGCGCTGCCCGATCACCCGGGCGGCCTGCCGCCGATCGGTCTCGGTCAGCGACTCCCAGTGGTCGGTGAGCGTGTCCGCGTAGCCCTTGATGACCGTCACCGGCGTACGCAGCTCGTGGCTGGTCACCGCGACGAAGAGGTCCCGGTCGTGGTCGCGGCGCTGCTGGTCGGTGATGTCCCGGAAGGTGACCACCCGCAGGGTGCCGGGGCCGGGCAGCTCACCGGATGTGATCTTGAGCCAGCGGCCGTCCGGCAACCGGTGGTCGAGCACCCGCCCGGCGGGGGGCAGCGGGAAGGGCAGCGGCCGGTTGAGCGCCTGGTCCGTGGAGCGGCCGGTCACCCGGGCGGCGGCCGGGTTCCAGAGCCGGACGTGACCGTCCAGGTCGACCACGGCCAGACCGTCCGCCAACGCCGCCACCACCGGCCCGTCGCCGTGCACGGGCAGCCCGTTCTGGTCGCCGTACATGTGGGCGATGCAGGATGCCACGTAGCCCACGACGGCATGCTGCTCGGCGTCGAGCGGGTCGTCGCCGTCCGGATGGAGCACGTGCAGGCTCCCGACCGTCAGCCCGCCGATCTCCGCGCGGGAGACCACCATCCGGAGCAGGCCCCGCTCGGCCAGCTCGCCGGCGAGCCCACCGGTGAGCTCGTCCGTGCGGGCCTGGCGCACCCGGGCGCCGGAGAGCAGGCAGACGGTGGCGGGATCGTCGGCCGGCACGGGGCGGCCGAGAGCCCACCCGGCGGCGCCGGTCGCGGCGATCACCCGGCCGCCGGTCGGCGTGAACTCGACGAACGCCGTGCCCGCCGCGCCGAGCGCCGACTCGGCCACGCGGAGCAGGTGGGTGAGCACCGGCAGCCCGGTGCCGCCCGAATTGATCATTTCGATCACCGTGGTGTGGCCGGCGATGAGAGCGGAGAGGTCGGTGCGCTCCGGCATGCTCCGAGTGTGCCCCGCCGGCCCCTTGCGGGACACCCCTGCCCGGTGCTCGGCACGACCGCCCGCGCGGGCCGCCGCCCGGCGGCTGCCCGTCCGACCGGGCCGCCGCCCGGCGCCACCCCGGTCAGCGGCCCAGGCGGGCCAGCGTGTGCGCCGGCCGGTCGGTGATGATGCCGTCCACCCCGGCGGCCAGGACGAGGTCCAGGTCGGCCGGCTCGTTGACGGTCCACACGAAGACCTGGTTGCCCGCCGCCCGCAGCGCGGGCACCAACTGCGGGCGGGTCCGCACCAGGGCGATGCCGGGGCCGGCGGTCCGGGTGCCGAACGGCAGCCGCCCCAGCCGAACCCAGCGCGGCAGCACGTCCAGCAGCAGCACCGTGGGCAGCGCGGGGGCCAGCCCCCGGATCCGGCGTACGGCCAGCGGTGAGAACGACATGACGGTGACCCGTACCGGATCGTCCGGTCCCGGCTCGGCGAGGCCGTACCGGCGCAGCATTGCGACGAGCCGACGCTCGACGTTCCCGCCGTGGCGGGAGGGGTGTTTGGTCTCGATCAGCAGCCGCACCGGCCGGCCCGCGGCCAGCACCGCGTCCAGCAGCCGCTCCAGGGTGAGCAGCCGGATGTGCGACTCGTCCAGCACCTCGTCGCCGTCGGCCGGCACGCAGCCGGGATGCCAGGAGCCGAAGTCCAGCGCCTCCAGCTCAGCGAGGGTGCGGGCGCTGACCAGGCCCTGGCCGTTGCTGGTGCGGTCGAGCCGGCGGTCGTGCACGCAGACCAGGTGCCCGTCGCGGGTCAGCCGGACGTCGCACTCCAGCCCGTCCGCGCCCTCGTCGAGGGCCCGCAGGTAGGCCGCGAGGGTGTGCTCGGGCAGGTCGTGGGAGGAACCGCGGTGGGCGAAGACGAGAGGGGCGTCCATCCCGCCCGCCCTAGATGACCCGGCCCGGCTGCCCGTCCTCGCCGACCACTCCTCGCCCGGCGGCGGCCCACTCGCCCATCCCGCCCTCGACGTTGCGCACCTGGTCCCAGCCGTTGCGCATGAGGTAGGTGACGACCTGTGCGGAGCGCCCGCCGGAGCGGCAGATGACGGCGACGTCGCGGTCGGTCGGCACCTCGGCGATGCGGGCCGGCAGCTCCATCATCGGCAGGTGGTGCGCGCCGGGGGCGTGGCCGGCGTTCCACTCGTCGTCCTCCCGGACGTCGAGCAGGTACGCGTCGTCGGTGATCTCTGTCACGGTCACGGTGGGAACCTGGGATCCGAACACGGGCCAAGCCTAGATCCTCGCCCGGTCGGCCGGCGGCGGGCCGGTCCCCGGCGTCACAGTCGGGTGACCCAGCGCGGGTTGGCGCGCGCCCAGCCCGGCACGCTGGTGCCGCGTACCGCCTCGAAGAGGCCGTTGCCGCCGTTGTCCAGGACCACGTACGACACCTGGTCGATGGTCTGGGGGCGGGAGGGGACCCGCACGCCGCGCAGCGCGTCCGCCGGCAGGTCGCGCAGCGCGAGGACCAGGTCCTCCAGCGGTACGCCGTTGGTGTCCACGGTCAACGAGCCGCCGACGGCGCGGATCACCTGGTCCAGCTTGACCGGGTTGGTCCGCAGCGACGTCTCGCTCGTGCGCTCCAGCACCGCCCGGAGCAGTTGCTGCTGGTGGGTCTGCCGGTCGTAGTCGCCGCCCGGCAGGTCGTAGCGCTGCCGGACGAAGTCCAGCGCCTCGCCGCCGTCCATCTGCTGGCAGCCGGGCCGGAAGACGCGGTCGGTGTGGATCGAGCGGACCTCGGTGTCGACGCACATGCGTACGCCGCCGAGCAGGTCGATGACCTTGCGGAAGCCGGAGAAGTCGATCAGGGCCGCGCCGTCGAAGCGGATACCGGTCAACCGGGCGAGGGTGGCCGAGAGCAGCCGGGTGCCGGGCTGGCCGCCGCCGCCGTGCTCGTACGCCGAATTGATTTTGTCCTGGCCGCCGGCGTAGCCGTGGCCGGCGGGGATGGCGACGAGCAGGTCCCGGGGCACGGAGACCAGGTACGCCTCGCGTCCGCCGGCCGGGACGTGCACGATGAGGATGGTGTCCGAGCGCCGGTTCGCCGCGCTGCCGCTGCGCCACCGGTCGGTCCCCACCAGCAGGTAGTTCAGCGGCCCGTCGGGGTCGGTGCGCTCCCGGCGGGCGGTGGGGTCGAGCAGTTGTTCCCGCACGACGCTGCGCTCGTAGCGGTCGGTCAGGGTGCGCAGGCCCACCACGGCGAGCCCGGTCAGCAGCACCAGGGTCAGGCCCAGGCCGAGCAGCAGCCGGGGCCAGCGGGCGCGGCGCGGCCGGGCGGCCCGGGGGTCGTCCCCGGCCCGGCCCCGACCGTCGCCCGCCGATCTGGACGTGACGCCTCCCCGCGACCCGTACGTGAACGCTTCTCACGTCAGGCTACGAGGCGACCAGGGCGACCGGGGCCGCTTCGCCGACATGCGCGGCCCGGGCCGCTTCGCCGACATTGCGCGACCCGGCGGCCGGGATCCCCGCGTGCGGCTATCCCGCCGGAGCGGAATTCCCGCGGGCCCGGCTACTCGCGGTTGGAGACCACCTCGGGGTTGGCGAAGACGAATTCGGCCAGCTTGTCCTTCTTCGCCGCGCGGAACATGTCCAGCGTCTGCTCGCTGAGCGTCTCCCGGCTGCCGTCGCTGTGGAAGGTGCCACCGTTGGTCTTCAGCATCACCAGGTCGTTGCCGGTCACCCCGCGCATGGTGAAGACGAAGTCGGCGACCGGCACACCGCCGGTGTCGAGGATGAACGCCTTGCCGGCCGCGTCCATCAGCTTGTTCAGCTTGATCGGGTTGGTCAGCGTCCCGTCCTGGGTCGCCTTCCTCGCCATCGCCTTGATCAGCTGCTGCTGGTTCTGCTGCCGGTCGTAGTCGCCGTTCTTGAGGCTCTTGCGCTGCCGGGAGTAGTCCAGCGCCGCCCAGCCCTCCATCTCGCGGCAGCCCTTCTTGTGCACCACGGGCGTCCGCTGCTTGCCGGTCTTCTTCGCGTCGGCGTTCCACATCGGCTTGCCGTCCACGTACGACATGTGGATCGACTCGACCTCCTGCTTCACGCAGATGCGCACCGTGCCGAGGGCGTCGATGACGTTCTTGAAGCCGCCGAAGTTGATGATCGCCGCGCCGTCGAAGCTGATCCCGGTCATCTTCTTGATCGTCTGCGCCATCAGCTGGGCGCCGCCCTCCCAGCCGCCGCCGTTGCGGGCACCGGCCTGGAACGCCGCGTTGATCTTGTCGGTGCCGCCCGGATAGTCGCTCTTCTTGAAGGCCGGGATCTGGGCCTCCGTGTCGCGGGGGATCGAGATCAGGTACGCCTGGTCGTGCGTCGCCGGGATGTGCAGCACGATGATGCTGTCCGCCCGCACGTCGTCGGCGGCCCACCGCTCCCGGGCGTCCACGCCGAGCAGCAGCATGTCGATCGGGCCGTCCAGGCTGGCGCCACCCTCGGCGTCGGTCTTGCCCGCGTCGCCGAGCAGGTTGCGCTGGGCGATGTTGCCGGTGGCGCTGCTGATCAGCGCCTTGCTGCCGACGATGGCCGCGCCGCTGGCGACCATCAGCACGGCGCCGAAGATCAGGGTGAGCCGGGCCCAGAGCGGGTCCTTGCGGCGCGACCGCTTCTTCGCGGACCCACCGCGCGGCTTGCCACCCTTGACGGGCTGCTTCGGAATGCTCGTGGAGGCCCGGACCGGGCCGCGGGGGGACTCCAGCGCCGGAGGGCGACGGCTGGTCTGAACCGGCATGCGTGCTCCAGCTCGCGTTGTCAGGGGGCGGGATCACTGTACGGACGCTTTCCCGTCCTGGCGAGGTCGTCCGACCGTCAAATGCCGTTCGTCCGGCCGTCATCCAGGGAAACTGACCGAACGGGCAGATCGATACGGCCGGTCGGCGGTTGGCTCACCGGAAGCGGTCGGCCGGCCCTCCGAAACGCGATGACGTCCATCGATCACGGCAGGGCCGGCCGGCGGGGCTGGTCAGTTCCCGGTGCGGTCCTTCTTCTGGTTGGCCTCGACCCAGGCCGTCATGGTGTCGGCCGACATGGCCTTGTACATGGTCAGCGCCTTCTCCCTGTCCGACACCACCACCGACTCCCCGTTGATGGTCTGGCTGCCGACGTGCGGGCTGGTCACGAAGGTGAGGTTCTCGCCGCGCAGGTTGCGGAACTGGACCCCCATGTCGAGCAGCGAGAAACCCTGGTCGACGGTGACCGCGGCGGTGACCGACCTGAGGAAGTCGTTCAGCTTCTTCGGGTTGGTCAGGGTGCCCGTGCTCGCCGCCTTGTCCATCAGGGCGCGAAGGAACTCCTGCTGGTGCCGCATCCGGGCGAAGTCGCCGTCCGGGAACTGCTTGCGCTGCCGGATCCAGTCCAGCGCCTCGGCGCCGTCCATGTGGTTGGTGCCCTTGGTGAACGTCCGGTACGGCTTGTGGATCGAGGTGACGGTCCGCTCGACCTTCAGCTCGACGCCGCCGAGGGCGTCGGTGACCTGCTTGAAGCCGGCGAAGTCGATCGCCATCACGTGGTCGAGCCGCACGTCGGTGAAGCACTCCACCGTCCGGACGGCCAGCGGCAGGCCGCCGAAGGCGAAGGCCCCGTTGATCTTCCCCCGCTGCCCGGAGCCGCACTCCGCGTTCGCGCTCTCCGGGATCGGCACGTAGAGGTCGCGGGGGATGGAGACCAGGTAGGCCTTCTGGTGGTCGGACGGGATGTGCATCACGATGATCGTGTCGGCCCGCCACTTGCTGGACTTGTCCACCGGGGCGTCCGGGTCCCGGGAGTCGCTGCCGACCAGCAGGATGTTCAGCGCGCCGTCCACCGCCTTGGCCGGGCGGCCCTCCGTGATCTCGGAGAACGGGTCGGTGCGGGCCAGGTCGTCGTCGAGGCCGCGGGCGTAGAACCAGGCACCGACCCCGCCGAGCAGCGCGAGCACCAGCACGGCGACGCCGGCCACCAGGGCGATCCGGCCCCACCGGGGGCGTGCGCCCCGCCCGCCCGGCCGGCCCGGCCCGGCCAGACCGGTCGTTCCCCCCGGCCCACCCGGTCCGGCGGGGCCGCCGGGGCGGGCGGACCGGGGCTCGTCCGGGGACGGGGACCAGCGGGCCCCGGCGGGCCGGGCGCGGCCGGCGTCCCGGCCGGAGCCGGGCACCGAGGCGCGCCCGGCGCTGCGGTGCAGGTGCGGGAGGGGGACTCCGGCGGGCATGGTCGCTGACATGTAACTCAGGGTACGTACGCGCGGCCACTACCGCCCTGAAGCGCCGCCGACGGGTGCGCCGGCGGTGGGGCGGTCGCTAGACCATCCGCTCGCGGAAGAACTCGATGGTGCGCCGTAGGCCGTCCTCGGGCGTCACGGTCGGCTCGTATCCGAGCAGCTCGCGGGCGAGGGTCAGGTCCGGGCGGCGCATCTCCGGGTCGTCGGCACTGCGGGTGATGTACGTCACCTCGGAGCTGCTCCCGGTGAGCGACACGATCGTCTCGGCCAGCTCCCGCATGCTCATCTCGTGCTCGGTGCCGCAGTTGATCGGCCCCGTCTCGCGCGAGTCGAGCAGCAGCAGGATGCCGTGCACCAGGTCGGAGACGTAGCAGATCGAGCGGGTCTGGTTGCCGGTGCCGTGCACGGTGATCGGCTCGCCGCGCAGCGCCTGGGAGATGAATGTCGGGATGGCCCGGCCGTCGTCCGGGCGCATCCGCGGGCCGTACGTGTTGAAGATCCGGACGATGGCCGTGTCCAACCCCCGGCTGCGGTGGTAGGCCATGGTGGCCGCCTCGGAGAAGCGCTTCGCCTCGTCGTAGACGCTGCGGATGCCGATCGGGTTGACGTTGCCCCAGTACGACTCGGGCTGCGGGTGCTCCTTCGGGTCCCCGTACGCCTCGGAGGTGGAGGCCATCAGGAAGCGGGCGCCGTCGGCGACCGCGCGCTCCAGCAGGTGCAGGGTGGCCACCGAGCCCACGCGGAGGATCTCCACCGGCAGCTTCTCGAAGTCGGTCGGGCTTGCCGGCGAGGCCATGTGCAGGATGGCGTCGAACCGCTCGGCCATCTCCGGGTGGTGGGTCGGCAGGCCGTCGGAGATGTCGGCCTCGATCAGGGTGAAGTTCGGCTCGTCCAGCAGGTGGGCGACGTTCTCCTTCGACCCGGTGATGAAGTTGTCGAGCGCGACCACGGTGCAGCCGCGGGCGATCAGGGCGTCCACCAGGTGCGACGGTACGAAACCGGCGCCGCCCGTGACGAGGATGCGGTGACCGGGGCCGAAGCGGGCGACAGCGTTCATGCCGGTCAGCCTACCCAGTGCCCGAAGCCGCCCGGCAGGGTGCAAGGAAGGGTCCCTTGTTATCGCCAGGCGATAACAAGGGACC
>NZ_JAGPXN010000073.1 GCF_018070575.1 Micromonospora sp. C31 | reverse complement strand
CGATCGCCACCACGGAAACCACCCTCACGCGGCGGACCCGAACGGAAACCACCCTCACGATCGCCACCGCGGAAACCACCCGGACGTTCGCCACCCTCACGGCGATCGCCACCACGGAAACCACCCTGGCGATCGCCACCTTCACGACGGTCACCACCACGGAAACCACCCGGACGGTCACCACCACGGTAGCCGCCGGAGCGGTCGTCGCCGTCCCGGCGGAAGCCACCTTCACGGCGGTCACCGCCGCGGAAACCTTCGCGGTCGCTGCGGAAGCCGCCCTGGCGGGCGCCGGCATCCCGTCGAGGGGCGCCGCCACCGCGGGAGTCGCCGTCACGCGGAGCGGACCGGAAGCCGCCCTCACGGCGGTCGCCACCACCACGGGAGTCGCCGTCACGACGGTTGCCGCCGGCGTAGCCGCCGCGGTCATCCCGGTACGGGGGCCGGTCATCGCGGCGCTGCGCTCCCTCGCGCCCACCCGAACGGTCTTCGTAGCGACGGGGACGATCTCCGCCCTGCGATTCTGAACTCACAGGTACATCCTTCCTCATTGCGTCACCCACGACGCTAACGCAGTCGAGGGCCGACCCGGTTGGGGCGGCCCTCGACTGGAAAAGTTGTCCGGCGGTGTCCTACTCTCCCACACCCTCCCGAGTGCAGTACCATCGGCGCTGGAGGGCTTAGCTTCCGGGTTCGGAATGTAACCGGGCGTTTCCCCTCCGCCATGACCGCCGTAACTCTATC
>NZ_JAGPXN010000072.1 GCF_018070575.1 Micromonospora sp. C31 | reverse complement strand
CCGCGCCGCCCACACATTGGCCGACGCCGCTTCCGGCATCGCCAACCTCCACAACATCATCCTCGCCGGCTGACGGTCAGTCCGGTGACAGGCAACGCCTCCACCGAGTTACGAGACGTCCCTTAGCTCGGAAAGCGATCAGTATCGACGTAATCGACGCGGCCACTATGAAAATCTTCTAAGTCAGGGCCTGCCGCTTCCACGCCTCGCGTGGAACGTGCAATCGCAGGCACGATTATTTGCGATCACACCGGTCGACTCTAGCGGTCGCCTTGCTGATCGGGCGCCCCTTCTGTCTCCTGGGTGGATGAAGGGGCGGCGCAACCTTGATATCGCTTGCCAGGACGGTGCTGTTGCTGTGACCGCCCGCCGCGGTGGTCGTTGGAAGGTCACTCGACAGGGGCATCTCCTGTTGCCGGCCACGATACGCCGGAGTTGCGGCATCGCAGCCGGTGACCGCCTTCTGGTTCGGGCGTACCTGGACCGAGGTTCGTTAGTGGTGTACACGATGGGCGCGTTGGAACTAATGGTCGCCCTCTACACCCGAAAGCATGAGGTGCGATGAGGGAAATGGGCATGCAGGCTGCCGAGGGCGAGGATTTGAGGGCGGCACGCCTTCTCCTAATACTCCAACGTCACTTGGCTTCGGCGTTGGGCGTGGCGCGGGCATGAAGACGGCCACCGCGTTGATCATCGTTGGTTTGTGAGGACAACCGAAGATCGTGCGGTGGCCGCGTGCCACAGCGTAGACCCCGCCGGGTGGCGGGTCATCCTG
>NZ_JAGPXN010000071.1 GCF_018070575.1 Micromonospora sp. C31 | reverse complement strand
GCCGGCTTCTTGTTGCCGTTGCCGTCGAAGAGCAGCGGGGTGCCGCTGGCCCGCCAGGAGTCGGTGTCGCGGATGCCCCAGACGGTGATGCCGGTGCAGCGGGCGACGGCGAGGCAGTCGTTGACCACGTTGCGGTAGGCGGTGGCCTGGCTGGTGCCGGAGCCCTCGATGTCGAGTTCGGTGATCTGGACGTCGACGCCGAGTGCGGCGAAGCTGGACAGGGTGGTGCGGTAGTTGCCCGGGTAGGGCGAGCCGCTGTTGAAGTGCGACTGGAGGCCGACGCAGTCGATCGGTACGCCGCGGGTCTTGAAGTCGCGGACCATGTTGTAGACGGCCTGGGTCTTGGCGTGCGTCCAGTCGTCGGTGTTGTAGTCGTTGTAGCAGAGCTTGGCGCCGGGGTCGGCGGCCCGGGCGGCCCGGAACGCCGCTTCGATCCAGTCGTTGCCGGTGCGTTGGAGGTTGGAGTCGCGGCGGGCTCCGCTGCTGCCGTCGGCGAACGCCTCGTTCACCACGTCCCACGAGTCGATCTTTCCGCGGTAGTAGGTGGCGACGCGGGTGACGTGGTTCAGCATCGCGGAACGCAGGGCGCTGCCGGACATGTTCTGCATCCAGCCGGGCTGCTGCGAGTGCCAGGCCAGGGTGTGGCCGCGCACCTTCATCCCCCGGCCGAGGGCGTGGTTGACGATCCGGTCGGCGTTGCCGAAGGTGAACTGGTTCTGCTGCGGCTCGGTCGCGTCGATCTTCATCTCGTTCTCGGGAGTCACACTGTTGAACTCCCGGTT
>NZ_JAGPXN010000070.1 GCF_018070575.1 Micromonospora sp. C31 | reverse complement strand
GGTCAGGGGCGGTGTGCGTAGCCCGAGGATCGATGAGGGCGAGGCTCCAGGTAAGACAGCAAATCGACCAAAACCCGATGCCCCGACCGGGAGCCTCGCCTGTGCTGTCTTACCCGTCCACGATCTCGTTGTCCAGCCGGACCCTGAACCACCTCGCCGACCGCATCCGCCAACACCGTAACCAGCAACGATCGCGATGGCGGCGCCTCGATGCGGGACGCCAGGCACTGCTCGCCCTTGCCCACTTGCGTAACGGCGACACCTACACCCGACTGGCCTGCGGGTTCGCGATCGGCGTCGCCACCGCCTGGCGCTACGTGCAGGAAGCGACCGCCCTGCTCGCGGCATCCGCCGACGACCTGGCTACCGCGATGAAGCGGATCCGCATGCTGGCGTACGCGATCCTGGACGGCACGCTGATCCCGATCGACCGGGTCGCCGACCAGAAGCCCTACTACTCGGGAAAACACAAACGCCACGGCGTGAACGTGCAGGTCATCGCCGACGCGGCGGGCCGCCTCGTCTGGGCCTCACCCGCGCTACCGGGATCGGCTCACGACCTGACCGCTGCCCGCATCCACGGCATCATCGACGCACTGACCAGCGCACACGTGATGACCTTCGCGGACAAGGGCTATCAGGGCGCCCGCGGCAGCGTGCGCACCCCGTTCAAGCGGTCCCGCTTCCGGCCGAAGCTGTCACGCAGGCAGAAAGCCGTGAACCGCGCCCACGCGAAGATCCGCGCCCGCGGTGAGCGAGCGATTGCCACGCTCAAAACCTGGAAGATCCTGGCCAAGCTGCGCTGCTGCCCACGCCGAGCCACCGCGATCGTGCAGGCGATCCTCGTCCTGCACCGCACCGAATCCAACCGCTACGCAGGATGAAAAGG
>NZ_JAGPXN010000069.1 GCF_018070575.1 Micromonospora sp. C31 | reverse complement strand
CTAAGGTGGGTAGGAGTCTAAGGGACGTCTCGTAACCCTGGCGTCTGTCTGTTGAGGATGGTCGGGCAGGATGCCGGGGTGCAGGTGATCACCGTTGCCCGATCTGAGTGGATCTTTCCGTTCACCGGGTTGCAGCCCGCCCAGTTCCGCAAGCTGGTCCGGCTGGTCGCCGAGCGTGGCGGTGACACGATCGCTGACGGCCGGCCGGGCCGGCAGTGGGCCCTCGACCTGCCGGATCGGGTGCTGTTGGTGGCCACCTACTGGCGCACGAACCTGACGATGCGGCAGATCGGCCCGCTGTTCGGGGTGTCGCACTCCGCGGCGCACCGGGTCATCGACACCCTCGCCCCGCTGCTGGCCCTCGCGCCGGTGCGTAAGCGGCCGGTCGAGCAAATCGCGATCGTCGACGGCACCCTGATTCCCACCCGCGATCACCGCCTGGCAGCCCGGAGCAAGAACTACCGGTACTCGACGAACCTGCAGGTCGCCATCGACGCCAGCACCCGGCTGGTCATCGCCGTCGGCGACCCGCAGCCGGGCAACCGCAACGACACGATCGTCTACCGCACCAGTGGCATCGAGGAGAAGCTGAACGGGCGGCCGGTGATGGCCGACGGCGGCTACCGCGGCAACCCCGAGGTGATCATGCCGTACCGCAAGCCCACCGACGGCACCGACCTGCCAGCCTGGAAGCAGGCCCTCAACGTCGAACACCGCACCGTCCGAGCAGGGGCCGAACACGCCCTGGCCAGGATGAAGTGCTTCAAGATCCTGCGTGACTACCGCCGCGCCGCCCACACATTGGCCGACGCCGCTTCCGGCATCGCCAACCTCCACAACATCATCCTCGCCGGCTGACGGTCAGTCCGGTGACAGGCAACGCCTCCACCGAGTTACGAGACGTCCCTTAGC
>NZ_JAGPXN010000007.1 GCF_018070575.1 Micromonospora sp. C31 | reverse complement strand
CTGACCAGTCCGGGGTATAAATCATAATTGGCACTGGCTTATCAAGCACCCTGTTGAGTTCTCAAAGAACAACCACACACCGCCCAGAAACCCCACACCGTGGAGCCCCCGACCCGGGGCATTTCGTCCGCGCCCCCGCCGCTCTCGCGCCGGGCACTTTTACTACGTTACCCAGTGATTTCCGCCGTGTCAAACCGCTTCGTAGCGATCCGCACCACTTCAATCCCATTTCCGGGCGCCACCCGACAACGGCTCGCGCCGTTCCCGAGAGTGGTTTCCGGCAGGCCGGCCGTCGCAGTCTCCCGCGAACTCGCCCGGTTCCCTACCGGCGGTGAACCATACCCGGTCGGCTCCGCCTCGCCAAATCCGCCTCGCGGCGAATCCGGGGCACCGCCCGGCCCGGGACCGACGAGTGCGACGCACCCGGCCCCGAAGTTCGTTCCCGCGCCCGGCCTACCGGAGCAATCGCCCCGTTCGTCCGTTCCGCGCTGGCAGAGAGAAAGTTACGCCTTCGGCGGATCGACCGTCAAATCCGCCGGGGGCGTCCCGCGTCACACAGGCCCGGCAGGCGCCGCCGTTCGCGGGGCACCACGCACCACCACCGCCACGCACCACCACCGCCACGCACCACCGCCGCCACCACGCACCGCGACCGCGACCACGCTCGTGCCCGCAGGAGGCCGCCAGGCCGATCGGCGCCGGGTCCACCGGCGTGCCGGCGGGCACGAGCGGACCGCAGCATCGGCGCGACCAACGGCGGCGCGGGGGCGGACGTACGGCTAGCCGCGCAGCTCGACCCCGGCGAACGACCGCTTGCCACGGCGCAGCACCAGGTACCGGCCGTGCAGCAGGTCGTCGGCGCCCACCGTGGCGTCGGTCTCGACAACCCGGGTGTTGTTCACGTAGGCGCCGCCCTCGGCGATCACCCGTCGCGCCTCCTTGAGGCTCGACACCAGCCCGGAGTCGCGCAGCAGGCCCGCGACGTCGGGCAGCTCGTCGACGTGGACCAGGCCGGCCTCGCTCAGCGCGGCCCGCAGCGTCGCCGGCGCGAGGTCGTCCAGCGAGCCGCGGCCGAACAGCGCCTGGCTCGCGGCGACCACCTGCGCCATCTCCCGCTCCCCGTGCACGAGAGTGGTCAACTCCTCCGCGAGCGCGCGCTGCGCCGCCCGGGCCGCCGGGCGTTCGGCGGTCTCCTTCTCCAACGCCTCCAGTTCCTCGCGGGACCGGAAGCTGAAGTACCGCAGGTAGCGGCCCACGTCCCGGTCGTCGACGTTGACCCAGAACTGGTAGAAGGCGTACGGGCTGGTCATCTCCGGGTCGAGCCAGATGGCGCCGCCCTCGGTCTTGCCGAACTTCGTCCCGTCGGACTTCGTCACCAGCGGCGTGGTGAACGCCTGCACCGGGCCGGCGCCACGCCGGCGGATGTAGTCGACGCCGGCGGTGATGTTGCCCCACTGGTCCGAGCCGCCGAACTGGAGCTGACAGCCGTGCCGCCGGTGCAGCTCGAAGAAGTCGTTGGCCTGGAGCAGTTGGTAGCTGAACTCGGTGAAGCTGATGCCGCTCTCCAGCCGCGCCCGGACCACCTCCCGGGCCAGCATCTTGTTGACCGGGAAGTGCTTGCCGACGTCGCGGAGGAACTCGACCACCGACATCTCGCCGGTCCAGTCCAGGTTGTTGACCAGCCGCGCCGCGTTCGCCCCCTCGTACGAGACGAAGGGGGCGAGCTGGTCGCGGATCCGCGCCACCCAGCCGGCGACCACCTCGGGCGGGTTGAGGGTCCGCTCGGCGCTCTCCTTCGGGTCGCCGATCTGGCCGGTGGCGCCGCCGACGAGCAGCAGCGGCCGGTGCCCGGCGAGCTGGAGCCGACGCGCCGTGGCGACCTGCATGAGGTGGCCGACGTGCAGGCTCGGCGCGGTCGGGTCGAAGCCCACGTAGTAGGCGGCGCCGCCGCCGTCGAGGAGCGCACGCAGCTCGTCGAGGCCGGTGGAGTCCTGGATCAGGCCCCGCCACCGCAGGTCATCGGTCAGGGAGTCCCGCCCGGACGGCGGGAGGCTGCTGCTGTCGGTCACGGTCACCGATTCTCCCCCATCACCGCGGACGGAACGTAGCGGGTTTGCCGGGCGGCCCACGGCGTAGGCTGGCGGCGCCGTGACCGAGGAGGGAGAGACCGTGGACATGCCGGATCTGACGGGCGGCTTCGTCGCCCTGCTCGGCCTCAAGCTCGACGAGGTCGGCGAAGACCGGGTGGTGATCCGTTGGCAGGTCCGCCCCGAGCTGCACCAGCCGGCCGGGATCCAGCACGGCGGTGTGTACTGCTCCGTGGTCGAGACGGCCGCCAGCATCGGCGGGTCGCTGTGGCTGCGCGAGCGGGGACGTGTGGTGGGCGTGTCGAACCAGACCGACTTCCTCCGCGCGGTGCACGACGGCGAGCTGACCGCGGTGGGCACCCCCGTGCACCGGGGGCGTAGCCAGCAGCTCTGGCAGGTGGAGATCACCGACGCCGACGCCCGGCTCGTGGCCCGCGGCCAGGTCCGGTTGCAGAACCTCTATCCGGCCTGACCGTTCAGCTGCGGGCCTCGTCCAGCACGGCCTCCGCGTCGCCGGGCACCGGCTCGGCCCGTCGGCGCAGGCGGACCCCGGCGATGGCCCGGTGGTCGATGCGGGTCACCTCCAGCTCCCAACCGTCGACGACGACGCTCTCCCCCGCAACGGTGGGGATGTGACCGAGACAGGCGAGCACGAGACCGGCGATGGTGGTGTAGTCGCCGCCGGGACGGCCGGGCAGCTCGACGCCGAGGTCGGCCAGGTCGTGCACGGGGAAGGTGCCGGGAAGCCACATCGCGCCGTCCGGCTCGGTGCGTACGGAGCGCACGTCCCGGTCGGTCTCGTCGTAGATCTCCCCGACGATCTCCTCGAGGATGTCCTCCAGGGTGACGATCCCGTCGACCGCGCCCCGCTCGTCCACCACCAGGGCGATGTGCTGGCGTTCGGCCTTGAACTGCCGCAGCGCGTCCACCACCGGCAGGGAGTCCGGCAGCAGCATCGGCGGGCGCACGCACTCGTCGACGGGCCGGTCCTCGGGGACGCCGACCAGGTCACGCAGGTGGATCACGCCGACCGCGTCGTCGAGGCCGCCGTGCCGGACCACCGGCGCCCGGGAGTGGCCGGTGGCCGCCAGCAGCAGCCGTGCGGCCTCCGCCGGGGTGCCGCTGTCGAGCGTGAAGACCTGCAACCGGGGTACGAGCACCGCCCGCAGCTGCCGGTCGGCGATCTCCACGGCGCCGGCGATGATCGTCCGCTGCTCCTTGGTGAAGCCGTGGTTGCCGGAGACGATGTCCCGCAGCTCGTCGGGGCCGATCTCCTCGGGCTCGTGCTTCGGGTTGAGCCCGACCAGGCGTACCACCAGGTCGCTGGTGGCGCCGAGGGCCCAGACGGCCGGCCGGGTCACGGAGGCCAGCAGGTCCAGCGGGCGGGCCACCAGCAGCGCCCACCGCTCGGCCGACTGCATGGCGATCCGCTTCGGGGCCAGCTCGCCGAAGACCAGGGTGACGAAGGTCAGCGCGAGGGTGACCACCACGATGGCGACGGTCTCGGCGGCGCCGCCGAACGCGCTGAGCAGCGGCACGAGGGGCTTGGCCAGCGACACCGCAGCCGCGGCCGACGCCAGGAAGCCGGCGAGGGTGATCCCGATCTGGATGGTGGCCAGGAAGCGGTTCGGGTCCTTGGCGAGGCGGGCCAGCACCCGGCCGGCCCGGCTGGTGCGCTCCAGCCGCTGGATCTGGCTGTCCCGCAGCGACACCAGCGCCATCTCGCTGCCGGCGAAGACCGCGTTGAGGACGACCAGGACACCGACCAGGGCCAGTTGGGTCCAGATGCTCTGCACGCCTGGCTCTCCTCACGCGGGACCGGTGACCGCCGGCACGGCGGGCACCGCCGGCCGAACGTCACGGCCGGCGTAGGCCAGTCTGTGCCCAGCGGGCCGGGCGGCGAATCCTCGACCGGCACACGACGTGGTCAGGCCCGCCCGGCGACCGGTGGGGCGGGCAGGTCGAGGACGTACGAGCGGCCCTCGGGGCGGAAGCCGAGCCGGTGGTAGTACGGGGCGACCATGCCGGGCGGGGTGACGACGCGGCGGAAGCCCCGGTCGGTGAAGAGGCTGCTGCGCCGGTAGACGAACTCGCCCGGGGTGAAGTCCCGGAACCGTCGGGTGACGTAGTCGAGGTCGACCTGCGCCACGCCGTCCGCCGCGGCGTGCGACAGCACCACGCCGACCACCTCGTCGGCGCGCACGACCAGGAACGCCGAGCGTTCGGCGGCGGTGCCGGGGGGCCAGCGGAAGCCGGGATTGAACCGGGCGATGTCGGCGGCGTGCACCTTCAGGGTGTGGGCCAGGAACTGGTCGTCGACCCCGACCTCGACCACCTGGTAGGTGTCCTCGTCGTGGCGGGTGGCGAGCATGCTCCGCAGGTACCAGACGTTGATCACGGCGAGCACGACGTTCAGCCCGACCATCGGCCAGACCTGCACGGCGGCGTTGTAACCGATCAGGATCAGGCAGCCGACCAGGTTCAGGGCACGCAGCCGGAGGATGCGCGTCTGCAGCAGCGACCAGACCAGCAGCGCGGAGCCGGTCCAGCCGATCAGTTCCAGCCAGTTCACGCCGCGAGAGTAGTGGTCGCCCGGTTGCGGCGGCCCGGCGGGCGGGCACGGGTCAGTCTCCGGCGAGCTCCAGCACCCACTCCTCCACCTCGGTGCCCCGGCCGTCGGCGTACCCCCGGTCCTCGCCGGTGACGACGAAGCCGCACTTGCGCAGCACCGCGAGCGAGGCCCGGTTGTCCTTGGCGGCGCGGGCGTGCACGGGCCGCTGCGGCAGCTCGCGCAGCAGCGCGGCGAGCGCCGCGGTGGCGTATCCCCGGCCCCAGCGTCGCGGGTCGATCCAGTAGCTGACCTCGGTCCGCTCGCCGACGGGGAAGGCTGCCACGCGGCCCACGACCTCGTCGTCGACGACCGCCGTGCGGGTGACGATCCGCTCGTCGGCGCGCACGCGACGCCAGTGCGCGTCGAACCGCTCCCGATCGGCCGGGTCCTTCGGCCCGAAGGCCGCCATCCAGTTGGCCTCGGCGTCCTGCTCGTGGCTGAAGAAGGCGGGCAGGTCGTCGTCGCGGACGGGACGCAGGCACAGGTCGGCGGTCACGACCCGAGGATAGGCCCGGGGGGTGACAGGTCCGGGACCTCCGGCCCGTCGCGGGGCGGCGGGTCGCTGCCGGCGAGGGGCGGCGGGCCCACCGGATCGTGACCGGACGCCGGGGGCACACGGGGACGTCCGCCGGGCGGCCCGCCGACAGGGGCCGGAGGTCCCGGGCCGGGACGGTCCTGAGCCTCTGCCCCGGCCCCGCCCCGGCCGGCACGCTGGTGGACGGAAGCGAGAAGCTAGTTGGGAGGCCCTCGATGCGAGCCACCGTCGTCACCGCGTTCGATCGTCCGCTGGAGATCTTCGACGTGCCGGTGCCGGAGCCCGGCCCCGGCCAGGTGCTGGTGCGCATCGAGGCCAGCGGGCTGTGCCACACCGACATCCACGCCGCCCGCGGCGACTGGCCGGTCAGGCCGAACCCGCCCTTCGTCCCGGGCCACGAGGGGGTCGGCATCGTCGAGCGGGTCGGCCCCGACGTCACCGAGCACGCCGTCGGCGACCGGGTCGCGCTGCCCTGGCTCGGCTGGGCCTGCGGCACCTGCGAGTACTGCGTCACCGGCTGGGAGACGCTGTGCGAGTCCCAGCGCAACACCGGCTACGCCATCGACGGCGCGCACGCCGAGTACGCCCTCGCGTCGGCCCGCTACGCGGTCCGGGTGCCGGCCGGCGTCGACCCGGCGGAGGCGGCCCCGCTGACCTGCGCGGGTGTCACCACGTACAAGGCGGTCAGGGTGGCCGGGGTGCGTCCGGGCGAGCGGGTCGCCGTCTTCGGCATCGGCGGCCTCGGGCACCTGGCGCAGCAGTACGCGCAGCTGCACGGTGCCGAGACCGTGGCCGTGGACGTCACCGAGGAGAAGCTGGCACTGGCCACCTCCCTCGGCGCGACCCACACGGTCGACGCGTCCCGGGTCGACCCGGTCGAGGCGATCACCGCCCTCGGCGGCGTCGACGTGGCGGTCGTGCTGGCCGCCAGCCCGGCCGTGATCGCGCAGGCGCACGCCTGCCTGCGTCGTGGCGGCCGGCTGGTGCTGGTCTCGCTGCCGAAGGACAACACGATGAGCCTGCCGGTCTTCGAGACCGTCCTCAAGGGGATCACCGTGATCGGCTCGATCGTCGGCACCCGCGCCGACCTGGCGGAGGTGTTCCGCCTGCACTCGGCCGGCCGCACCCGGGTCGTCCACCAGGTGCGCAAGCTCGACGAGATCAACGAGGCGATCGAGGACGTGCTGGCCGGGCGGGTCGCCGCCCGCCTGGTGCTCCAGCCCTGACCCGGCTGCCCGGCCGCCGTCACCGCGGCGGCCGGGCGGCACCCACCGGCGCTCGGAAGGAACCGAAGATGGCCGCGAACCAGCACCTGGACCCGTGGCGGGGCTTCGCCGCCGGCGACTGGCGGGAGTCCGTCGACGTGGCGGACTTCATCCGGCGCCACCACGAGCCGTACACCGGGGACGGGTCGTTCCTCGCCGGACCGACCGACCGGACCCTGGCGGTCTGGGGGGCGTTGCAGGAACTCTTCGTCGCCGAGCGCCGCCGGGGCGTGCTCGACGTGGACGCCGCCACCCCGTCGACGATCACGTCGCACGGCCCCGGATACATCGACCGGGAGAAGGAGCTGATCGTCGGCCTGCAGACCGACGCGCCGCTGCGTCGGGCGATCATGCCCGCCGGCGGGCTCCGGATGGTCGAGGCCGCCCTCGAGGCGTACGGCTTCGCGCCGGACCCCGTCGTGCACCGGATCTTCACCACCTACCGCAAGACCCACAACGACGCGGTCTTCGACGCCTACCCGGCCGACGTGCTGGCGGCCCGCCGCTCGCACGTCATCACGGGGCTGCCGGACGCGTACGGCAGGGGTCGGATCATCGGCGACTACCGGCGGGTGGCGCTGTACGGGGTGGACCGGCTCGTCGCCGAACGCCGGGCGCTGAGGGCGGCGCTGGATGCGCGGCCGTCGACCGACGAGGTGATCCGGGACCGTGAGGAGCTGGCCGAGCAGGCCCGCGCCCTCGGCGAGCTGAAGGAGATGGCCGCCGGCTACGGCCTCGACGTCTCCGCGCCCGCCGCCACCGCCCGGCAGGCCGTCCAGTGGTTGTACCTCGCGTACCTCGCCGCCACGAAGGAGCAGAACGGGGCCGCGATGTCGCTGGGGCGCACCGCGAGCTTCCTCGACGTCTACCTGCGGCGGGACCTGGCCGAGGGTCGGCTGACGGAGACGACCGCCCAGGAGTTGATCGACGACTTCGTGATCAAGCTACGGATCGTCCGGTTCCTGCGTACCCCCGAATACGACCAGCTCTTCTCCGGGGACCCGACGTGGGTGACCGAGTCGCTGGGCGGGATGGGCGCCGACGGCCGGCCGCTGGTGACCCGGACCAGCTTCCGCTACCTGCAGACCCTGTACAACCTGGGCCCGGCGCCGGAGCCGAACCTGACCGTGCTCTGGTCGCCGCGGCTGCCGGAGGGGTTCAAGCGGTTCTGCGCGCAGGTGTCGCTGGACACCAGCGCCATCCAGTACGAGAACGACGACCTGATCCGCCCGGCGTACGACGACGACACCGCGATCGCCTGCTGCGTGTCCGCGCTGCGGGTGGGTCGGGACATGCAGTTCTTCGGCGCCCGGGCCAACCTCGCCAAGGCGCTGCTCTACGCGGTCAACGGCGGGCGCGACGAGCTGACCGGCGAGCAGGTGGCGCCGGCCGCGCCGCCGGTCGGCGGGGAGGTCCTCGACCACGCCGAGGTGCTGGCCGCGTACGACCGGACGCTGGACTGGCTGGCCGAGACGTACGTGGACGCGCTCAACGTCATCCACCACATGCACGACCGGTACGCGTACGAGCGGCTGGAGATGGCCCTGCACGACCACCCGGTGCGCCGGTTCATGGCCACCGGCATCGCCGGCCTGTCGGTCGCGGTGGACAGCCTCGCGGCGATCCGGTACGGCCGGGTGAAGGTGCTGCGCGACGCCACCGGTCTGGCCGTCGACTACGTCGTCGAGGGCGAGCCTCCCGCCTTCGGCAACAACGACGACCGGGCCGACGAGATCGCCGTGTGGCTGGTGGAGACGTTCGCGGAGAAGCTGCGCCGGCAGCGCACCTACCGCGACGCCGAGCTGACGCTGTCGGTGCTGACCATCACCTCCAACGTGGTGTACGGCAGGCACACCGGCAACACCCCCGACGGGCGGCGTGCCGGCGAGCCGTTCGCGCCGGGCGCGAACCCGATGAACGGGCGGGACACGCACGGCCTCGTCGCGGCCGCGCTGTCGGTGGCGAAGCTGCCGTACGCCGCCGCCCGCGACGGCATCTCGCTGACCGGCACGGTCACCCCGGACGGCCTGGGCCACACCCGGCAGGAGCGGATCACGAACCTGGCCGGGGTGCTCGACGGGTACGCCGATGCGGGTGGGTTCCACCTCAACGTCAACGTGCTCGACCGGGCGACGCTGCTCGACGCGATGGCTCACCCGGAGCGGTACCCGCAGCTCACCGTCCGGGTGTCCGGGTACGCGGTCAACTTCGTCCGGCTCACCGCCGAGCAGCAGCGGGACGTGGTGTCCCGCACGTTCCACGGCGCGCTGTGAACACCGTCGAGCGGGAGCTGACCGGGGCCGTGCACTCCTTCGACCTGTCGATCGGGGTGGACGGTCCCGGCACCCGGTTCGTGGCCTTCCTCGCCGGGTGTCCCCTGCGCTGCCGCTACTGCCACAGCCCGGACACCTGGTACCGGCGCAGCGGCCAGCACCGGAGCGTGACCGAACTCGTCGCCGAGATCGAGCGGTACCGGCGGTTCATCACGGTGGCCGGCGGCGGGGTGACGATCAGCGGCGGGGAGCCGTTGCAGCAGGCCCGGTTCACCGGGGAGGTGCTGCGCCGCTGCCACGAGCTGGGCCTGCACACCGCGCTGGACACGTCCGGCTTCCTGGGCGACCGCGCCGACGACGCCCTGCTCGACGCCACCGACCTGGTGCTGCTGGACGTGAAGTCGTGGGACCCGGCGACGTACCGGACCGTGACCGGGACGGGCGAGGTCGCGCCCACCCTGCGGTTCGGCCGCCGCCTGGCGGCCAGGGGCACCCCGATCTGGATCCGGTTCGTCCTGGTGCCGGGGCTCACCGACGCCGTGTCCAACGTCGCCGGGGTGGCGGACTTCGCCGCCTCGCTCGCCACGGTCGAGCGGGTGGAGGTGCTGCCGTTCCACCGGCTCGGCGCACACAAGTACACGGAGTTGGGGCTGCGGTTCCCCCTCGTCGACACCGAGCCGCCCACGCCGGAGCTGCTGGAGCGGGTCCGTGGGCAGTTCGCGGCGCGCGGCCTGACGGTCTGCTGAGCCGGGGCCGTCCGCAGGGTGAGGCGGGCCGCTCGCCGGGCGCGGCGCGACGGTCCGCTGAGGCGGGGCGTGCGGGTGGAGCCGACGGGCGGGGGCGGACGGGTCAGCCCGCGGGCGGGGCGCCCACCGGGTAGCCGTACAGGTCGAGCAGCCGGCCCCGGGCCGCGTGCAGCCGGTCGACCACCACGCTCATGAAGCGGGTGGTGAGCTGCCGGCCGAGCGCGTCGTCGGACTCCATCAACCGGCGCACCCCCTCGGCGGTGAACTCCACCGCCGTGCTGCGCTGCGCGGCCACCGCCCCGAACTGCCAGCGGTACGGCGGGAACAGCCACGACCAGCCCAGCACTCCGCCCGGGCCGATCGTCTCGATCTCCACGTCGCCCCGGCCGGGCACCGCGAAGTCGAGCGCCACCCGACCGCTGCGGACCAGCCAGAAGCGCTCGGCCGGCCGGCCGGCCCGGAACAGCCGGTGCCCGGGGTGCCAGACCACCGGCCGGGCGTGACCGGCGAGCCGGGGCAGCCAGGGCTCGGGCAGCCCGGCGAGGAACGGATGCGCGTGCAGCACGTCCAGAGTGGTCATGCGGTGCCCCTTTCGTCGGGCGGGGCCGGCGGTGGCCGGGTGCCTGCGACGGGTCGTCCCAACGCCCATTGCACCGCGCGGCGTGGCCTGCCCGGCAGGGCCGTTGGTCCCGGCTCTGACGGGCGCAACTTCCCTGGCGGGCACGGCGCGACCGGACGAGAGTGGAATCGGGACGGTGCGCCGCGACGGCGCCACGGCAGGGTGGAGGACGATGTGGAACAGTCCGGACGGCGGCGACCTCGGGGGCGTACCGGTGCCCGCTGACACCTCGACCAGGCCGGCGGCCGGGCTCAGTACGGCGGAGGCCGCCGCGCGGCTGCGCGCGGACGGGCCGAACGCGGCGGTCGCGCCGGCCCGCCGCCACCTCGGTGGCCGCGTCCTGCACCAGCTCACCGATCCGCTGGTGGCGTTGCTGCTGGCTGCCGCCGTGGTCACCGCCGTGCTGCGCGACTACCCCGACACCGCGGTGATCGTGCTGGTGGTGCTGGTGAACACCGCCATCGGGGTGGTGCAGGAGATCCGCGCCGACCGGGCGATCGCCGCCTTGGACCAGCTCGCCGCGCCCACGGCCCGCGTGGTGCGCGACGGGCGGGACGTCGTCCTGCCCGCCGCCGACCTGGTCCGCGGTGACCTGGTGCGGGTCGAGGCCGGCGACGTGGTCCCCGCCGACCTGCTGCTCGCCGAGGCGGCGCGGCTGAGCGTCGACGAGTCGGCGCTGACCGGCGAGTCGGTGCCGGTGCTCCGGGCCGCGGGCGAGGAGGCCAGTGCGGGAACGGTGGTCACCACCGGGCGGGCCACCGGCACGGTGGTACGCACGGGCGCCGCCAGCGCGCTCGGCCGGATCACCGCCCTGGTGGCGTCCACCCGGCCCGCCGCCACCCCGCTGCAGCGCCGCCTCGCAGGGCTGGGCCGGATGCTCGGTTTCGCCGCGGTGGTGCTCTCGGGGCTGGTCTTCGTCATCGGCGTCGTCGGCGGACGGCCGGTGGTCGACATGGCGGTCACCGCGGTGAGCCTGGTGGTGGCGGTCGTGCCGGAGTCGCTGCCGGCGGTCGTCACCCTCGCCCTCGCCCTCGGCGCCCGCCGGATGGCCGGGGCGCGGGCCATCCCGCGCCGCCTGCACGCGGTCGAGACGCTCGGCTCCGTCACCGTCATCGCCTCGGACAAGACCGGCACGCTCACCGAGGGCCGGATGGCGGTGCAGCACGCCGTGACCGGCGACGGGTCCCGCTACGGGGTCACCGGCAGTGGCTACGCGCCGCGCGGCGCGGTGCACCAGCGGGGTGCGCAAGTGGCCGTACCGGACGAGCTGCGTCGCTTGGCGCGGGCCGGGCTGCTCTGCAACGACGCGACCCTGGCGCCGCCCACCGACGAACGGCCGGAGTGGACGGCCGTCGGCGACCCGCTGGAGGCGGCGCTGGTCGCCTTCGCCGCCCGGTGCGGGCTCGACCCGGAGCGCACCCGGTCGGCGTGGCCGCGGGTCGCGGAGCACCCCTTCGACCAGGATCTGCGCCGGATGACCACCGTGCACCGCTCCTGCGACCGGCGCTACCTGGTGGTGTGCAAGGGCGCCCCGGAGAACGTGCTGGCCGCGCCGCTGGTCGACGCCTCCGCCGAGGAGCTCGCCGAGCTGACCGCCGCCGCGCACCGGCTGGCCGCCGAGGGGCTGCGGGTGCTGGCGGTCGCGTCCGCCGTGGTGGACGCCCCGCCGGCCGACCCCGCCCGGCCGGTCGGGCTGCGCCCGGCGGGCCTGGTCGCCGTCGGTGACCCGCTGCGCGCGGGCGCGGCCGACATCGCGGGCAGTTTCGAGGAAGCGGGGGTCCGGCTGGTGCTGATCACCGGCGACCACCCCGCGACCGCCGCGGCGATCGGCGGCCAGCTCGGGCTCTGGCGCGAGGGCGACCCGGTGGTACGCGGCGACGACGGCGACCCGGCGCGGGCGCACCCGCAGGCGCGGGTGTTCGCGCGGACCCAGCCGGAGCAGAAGCTCGACATCATCGCCGGTCTCCAGTCGCGGGGGCACGTGGTGGCGATGACCGGCGACGGGGTCAACGACGCTCCGGCGCTGCGCCGGGCCGACATCGGGGTGGCGATGGGCGGCGGCACGGAGGTCGCCCGGCAGGCCGCCGACCTGGTGCTCGTCGACGACGACCTGTCCACCGTCGCCGCGGCGATCGGCGAGGGCCGCCGCATCTACGACAACATCCGCCGGTTCCTGCGCTACGCGCTCTCCGGCGGGGTGGCCGAGATCGCGGTGATGCTGCTCGGTCCGTTGTTCGGGCTGGCCGTGCCGCTGCTGCCGGCGCAGATCCTCTGGGTGAACCTGCTCACCCACGGCGTGCCGGGGGTGGCGCTGGGCGCGGAGCCGGCGGAGCCGGGCACGCTGCGTCGGGCGCCCCGATCCCCGTCCGAGTCGGTGCTCGGGGCCGGCCTGGGCCGTGACGTGCTGGTCACCGGCGCGCTGATCGCCGCCGTGGTGCTCGGCGCCGGCGTGCTGGCCGCGCACTGGGACCGGCCCTGGCAGTCGGTGGTCTTCGTGGTGCTCGGCCTGGCCCAGCTCGGGGTGGCGCTCGCGGTCCGCGCGCCGCGACCGCGCGGTGCCCGGCACGGCAACCGGGCGCTGCCGCTCGCGGTGGCGGTCTCCGCGCTGCTCCAGGTCGCCGGGGTGCTGCTGTCCCCGCTGCGGGACCTGCTCGGCACGCAGCCGCTCGGCGCGGCGGAGCTGCTGGCCTGCGCCGCCGTCAGCGTGCTGCCCGGGTTGATCCTGCGGCTGGCCCGCCGGCCGGCCGGCACCACACCGGCGGACGCCGCGCCCCAGGACCCGGCCGGGCAGGAAGCCGCCGCGGCGGACGCCGCCGCGTGGGGCCGGGCCGCTGCGGCCGGGGCCGGCCGGGGCGGGCGGCGCGCGCCGGGGGCGGACGGCCCGGCCGGCGGCGCGCAGGCCACGGTCCGGGACCAAGGTCCCACCCGTCGGGACGACCGCCCCTGACCGGTAGCGTCCGGATGCAGCAGGCTGGAGACGGACAGAAGGAGGAGTCGATGACCATCAAGACCGGTGCCCCCGTCGTGGTGGGTGTGGACGGTTCGGCCGCCGCACTGGACGCGGTCCGGGTGGCGGCGCGGGAGGCGGCCGACCGGCAGCGTCCGCTGCGGGTCGTGCACGCCTTCGTCTGGCCCCTGACGCGCGCCCCGCTCGGTGCCGCGGAGGGCGCGCCGGCCGGCGCCGGCCTGCGCAACCAGGCCGAGCGGTTCGTCTCCGAGGCGATCGCCGCGGCCACCAGGACCGCCCCGGACGTGCCGGTGACCGGCGTGGTGGTCGACGGCGCGGCGACCCCCGTCCTGCTCGAGGAGTCGCGGGACGCCGCCCTGCTGGTGCTGGGCCACCGGGGCCTGGGCGGCTTCGCCGGGCTGCTGCTCGGCTCCGTCACCGTGCAGGTCGCCGCCCACGCGCGGGTCCCCGTCCTGGTGGTGCGCGGCGAGGAGCGCGCCGACGGCCCGGTCGTGGTGGGCGTCGACGGCTCCGAGTGTTCCCTCGAGGCCGTCGCGTTCGCCTTCGAGGAGGCCAGTCGCCGGGGCGCCCCGCTGGTCGCGGTGCAGGCCTGGCTCTACCCCACGCCGGTCGGCCCGGGCGACATCCTGCCCCTGGTGTACGACCTGGACGCCCTCGCCGCCGACGAGGAACGCGCCCTCGCGGAGTCCCTCGCCGGCTTCGCCGAGCGCTACCCCGACGTGCCGGCGCAGCACCGACTGGTCCGGGGCTCCCCCGGCGGCGTGCTGGTCGAGGAGTCGAAGAAGGCCCAGCTGGTCGTCGTGGGGGCGCGCGGGCGGGGCGCGCTGGGCGGGCTGCTGCTCGGCTCGGTCAGCCACGCGGCGCTGCACCACGCGCACTGCCCGCTGGTGATCGTGCGGCACCCGAAGCAGGCCGACGCGTCCTGATCCGTCACCGCACCGCGACGCCGTCGCGTCGGCCGCTCCCCCGGCTGACGCGACGGCGTCGGCGCAAATGCCGGCGGGTCGGCGGTGCCCCGTCCACAATGACGTGATCGACCTTTGGGAGGGCTCATGAACCGACCCGTCGTGGTGGGTGTGGACGGATCGCCGCCGAGCCTGCTGGCGGCGGAGCACGCCGCGCGGGCCGCCGTGCTGCGGTCCCGCCCCCTGCACCTGGTGCACGGCTACCTGCATCCGCTCGGTTACGGCGTGCCGGTCAACCCGTACGACGTGGGGTTGCCGGCGCCGACCGAGGAGGCGCAGAAGATGTTGGAGACGACAGCGGCGGACCTCGCCGAGCGCTGTCCCGGGCTGGTCGTCGAGGTGCGTCAGGTGGCGGGCGGGCCGGGGGCCACGCTGGTCGAGGAGTCCCGGCGGGCCGAGCTGGTGGTGGTGGGCAGCCGGGGGCTGGGCGGTTTCGCCGGGCTGCTGCTCGGCTCGGTCGGCACGCAGGTGGCCGCCCACGCGCACTGTCCGGTGCTGGTGGTGCGCCCCGCCGAGGAGCCGATCCCGGTCGCCGGGCCGGTACTGGTCGGGGTGGACGGGTCCGAGCCCGCCGAGCTGGCGGTCGGGTACGCGGCCGACGAGGCGGCCCGCCGCGGCGACGGGCTGGTGCTGGTGCACGTCCAGCCGCCGGACGGGGCCGGCCCGGTGGCGGACGGGACGACCGGGGCGCACGCCGCCACGGGCGCGGAGTCCGCCGAGCTGCTGGCGACGGCCGCGGCGGCCGTACGGGGCAGCCACCCGGGGCTGGCCGTCGAGGAACGGATGCTGCGGGCGCCGGAGGCCGAGCAGGCGCTCGTCGAGGCCAGCGGGGACGCGGCGCTGGTGGTGGTCGGTTCCCGGGGCCGGGGTGGGTTCGCCGGGCTGCTGCTCGGCTCGGTCAGCCAGTCCCTCGTGCAGCACGCGCGCTGCCCGGTGCTGGTGGCCCGCCCGTACGGTCACGCCCGCTGACGTGCCCCGACCCGCCGGCGCCGGATCGGGTCGGCGGGTCGGCGGCCGTCAGCGGTCCCGGCGAGGGTGCGGCGGGTCATCGGCCCGCCTCCGCCCCGGCACGGTCGGCGGCGCCGCCCTCGGCGGCGGCCTCCCGGTCCGCGCTGGCGGCGGCGCGCAGCGACGCGTGGGTGGGCGCGGCGGGCACGTGCGCGGGACGCAGCGACTCGAACTCCTTGCGCAGCACGGGGACGACCTCCTCGCCGAGCAGGTCGAGCTGCTCCAGCACGGTCTTCAGCGGCAGGCCGGCGTGGTCCATGAGGAACAGCTGCCGCTGGTAGTCGCCGACGTAGTCGCGGAAGCCCAGGGTGCGGTCGATGACCTGCTGCGGGCTGCCCACGGTCAGCGGGGTCTGGGCGGTGAACTCCTCCAGCGACGGGCCGTGCCCGTAGACGGGCGCGTTGTCGAAGTAGGGGCGGAACTCCCGCACCGCGTCCTGCGAGTTGCGCCGCATGAACACCTGCCCGCCGAGGCCCACGATGGCCTGGTCGGCGGAGCCGTGGCCGTGGTGGGCGTAGCGCTGCCGGTAGAGCCCGACCATCCGCTGGGTGTGCTCCGGGGGCCAGAAGATGTGGTTGGCGAAGAAGCCGTCGCCGTAGTAGGCGGCCTGCTCGGCGATCTCGGGGCTGCGGATCGAGCCGTGCCAGACGAACGGCGGCACGCCGTCGAGCGGACGCGGCGTCGACGTGAACGACTGCAGCGGCGCGCGGAAGCGGCCCTTCCAGTCGACGACGTCCTCGCGCCAGAGCCGGTGCAGCAGGTCGTAGTTCTCGATGGCCAGGGGGATGCCGTTGCGGATGTCCTGGCCGAACCACGGGTAGACCGGGCCGGTGTTGCCGCGCCCCATCATCAGGTCCACCCGGCCGTCCGCGAGGTGCTGGAGCATCGCGTAGTCCTCGGCGATCTTCACCGGGTCGTTGGTGGTGATCAGCGTGGTGGCGGTGGAGAGCAGCAGGCGCTCGGTGCGGGCGGCGACGAAGCCCAGCATGGTGGTCGGCGACGACGGCACGAACGGCGGGTTGTGGTGCTCGCCGGTGGCGAAGACGTCCAGGCCGACCTCCTCGGCCTTGAGCGCGATGGCGACCATCGCCTTGATCCGCTCATGCTCGGTCGGCTCGCGACCGGTGGTCGGGTCGACCGTGACGTCGCCGACGGTGAAGACTCCGAACTGCATGACCAGCTCCTCGCGTCGTCCCTGGCCGGGGCCGCTGCGGCACCCGGACGCCCGACACAACATATTTGACGAGTCAACTATTCCACGGCCGGCGGTGCCGCCGGTGGCCGCCGTCACGCCACCCACGCTGATCGTGCGGCGGTCGCCGTCGGGCAGCCCAGGGGCCGCCACCCGGGCAGCCCCGCCGGATGCGACCACGGAGTCAGCGGCTGCGGGGCACGTGCCGGCGGTAGGCGCTCACGGTCGGGTCGCCGGCGATCCAGAACCGCCACGGCACGTCGTGCGCGCCGGTGACGCCGACCCGGGGCCCGGCGGCGACCGCGTCCGCGGGCACCGGCAGGTCGGCCGGGCGCAGCCGGAGCGGGCCGTCGCCGAGCAGCCAGCGGCCGTAGGCGCTCCGGTCGACGCCCAGCGCCGCGCAGAGCCGGGCGGGCCCGCGCGCGAGGTCGACGTCCCGGCGTACGGCGGGGCGCCGGGCGTGGGCCGTCTCGACGCCGTCGACCACCTCACCGGCGCGCAGCAGCACCGCCGAGGCCTCCCCGTCGGGGCCGGTGACCACGTTCATGCACCAGTGCATGCCGTAGGTGAAGTAGACGTAGGCGTGCCCCGCCGGCCCGAACATGACGGCGTTGCGCGGGGTGCGGCCCCGGTGCGCGTGCGACGCCGGGTCGCCGGCCGTCCCGGCGTACGCCTCGACCTCGGTGATCCGGACGGTGACGTCGCCGGCGGTGAGCCGACAGCCGAGCAGGCCCCGGGCGGCCGGCACCACCGCACCGGCGAGCAGGTCGGCCAGCCCCGCGAGGTCGGCGGGGCGGCGGTCGGAGTACGCCACCACGGCAACGACCCTATCCGCCGCAGCGACCGGCCGCCGCTCGGCGATCCAGTCTCTCAATACTGCCTTGACGACATCTTGTTGACGTGGTACCGCCCTGGCCGCCGGTGGGGCCGAGACCGAGCCCGGCGAGGAACCGGTCGACGACGCCGACCTCGTCGCGGCACTCACCCTCGCCCCGCACCTGCGCGCCGAGGTCGACGCGATGGAGGCGGGGCTGCTGACGCTGGCCCGCGGCCGCGGGCTGACCTGGCAGCAGATCGCGTTCGGGCTCGGCCTCGGCAGCGCGCAGGCCGCCAAACAGCGCCACGAACGGCTCTGCGCCCGCACCGCCGCCACCGGGTGACGCCCCCGATGGGCGAGACTGGGCCCGTGACCGGTGTCGAGGAGGACGCGATGACGCGCGAGGAGATGCTGGCGTACTGCCTGGAAAAGCCGGGGGCCTGGCTGGACCAGCCGTGGCAGGACGACGAGGTGGTCAAGGTCGGCAGCCGGATCTTCGCCTTCCTCGGCTCCGCCGGAGGCGACCCGACCGTCGGGGTGAAGTGCGGCCCGAGCCGGGAGGTGGCCGACGAGTGGCTGCACCGGCACCCGGGCGACGCGCGACCGTCGCCGTACATCGGGCGCTCCGGCTGGAACACGCTGCGCCTGGCCGGCGGAATCGGCGAAGAGGAGCTGACCGAGGCGGTCGACGACTCGTACGACGCGGTGGTGGCGAAGCTGCCGAAGCGGGAGCGCCCGGCGGGCTGAACCCCGCGCGGCACCGTCGGCGCCGCGCGGGGTCGGCGACCTCAGCGGGGCACGACCCGCTCGGCGGCCCACTCCCGCCAGCCGGCGAGCTGGTCGGCGGCGGTGGCGAGCTGGTCGGCGACCGGCCCCGGGCCGGTCGAGCCCGGCGTGATCCGGGCGGCGAGCGCCGAGCGGACCGAGAGCACGTCGCGCACCGACGGGTCGAGGTGCTCGCTGACCGCCGCGAGGTCGTCGTCGGAGACCTCGTCGAGGGCGCAGTCGCGGGCCGCGCAGAGCGCCACCAGCCTCCCGGTGATCTCGTGCGCGTCGCGGAACGGCACGTTGCGGCGGACCAGCCAGTCCGCGACCTCGGTGGCGAGCGAGAAGCCGACCGGCGCGGCGGCGACCAGGCGGTCGGCGCGTACGGTCATCGTGGAGATCATCCCGGCGAGGGCCGGCAGCAGCAGCTCCAGGGTGTCGACCGCGTCGAACGCCGGCTCCTTGTCCTCCTGCATGTCCCGGTCGTAGGCCATCGGCAGGCCCTTGAGCATCGTCAGCACGCTCATCAGCCCGCCGACGAGCCGGCCGGACTTGCCCCGGGCCAGCTCGGCGATGTCCGCGTTCTTCTTCTGCGGCATGATCGACGAGCCGGTGGCGAACGCGTCGTCCAGCTCCACCCAGCCGAACTCCTGCGACGTCCAGAGCACCACCTCCTCGCCGAGGCGGGACAGGTGCACCCCGGTCATCGCCGTGACGAAGAGGAACTCGGCGACGAAGTCCCGGTCCGCCACGGCGTCCATCGAGTTGGCAAAGGACGTGCGGAAGCCCAGCTCCTTGGAGACGGCCACCGGGTCCAGCGGCAGGCCGGAGCCGGCGAGCGCGCCCGCGCCGAGCGGGCTGACCGCAGTACGGTGGTCCCAGTCGCGCAGCCGCTCCAGGTCGCGCAGCAGCGGCTGCACGTGCGCCAGCAGCCAGTGTCCGAAGGTGACCGGCTGGGCGTGCTGCAGGTGCGTCATGCCCGGCGCGGCGGTCTCCACGTGCCGTTCGGCCTGCTCGACCAGTGCCTCGGCCAGCTCGACCAGCCGACCCGCCACGCCCCGGGCGTGGTCGCGCAGGTAGAGCCGCAGGTCGGTGGCGACCTGGTCGTTACGGGACCGGCCGGCGCGCAGCTTGCCGCCGAGGCTGCCGAGCCGCTCCAGCAGCCCCCGCTCCAGGGCGGTGTGCACGTCCTCGTCGTCGACCGTGGGGCGGAACTGCCCGGAGGCGCAGGCCGCCTCCAGGTCGTCCAGGGCGGCGAGGATCCGGCCCAGTTCCTCCGGATCGAGCAGGCCGGCCCCGGCGAGCACCCGGGCGTGCGCCCGGGACGCCGCGATGTCGTACGGGGCCAGCCGCCAGTCGAACTGCACGCTCACCGACAGTCGGGCCAGGGCCTCGGCGGGGCCGCCGGCGAACCGGCCGCCCCACAGGCTCGTGCGGTTGGTGGCGGCGCTGTTCTCGGTCAGGCTCTTGTCGTCCACGCCGCCTATTGTGGTGGCCACGGTCAGCAGCCGCCCAACCGGGCGTCCCGCGCGGCGGCCATCTTGCTGGGCAGACCCCAGAGTTGCACGAAGCCCTTGGCCAGTGACTGGTCGAAGGTGTCCCCGGTGTCGTAGGTGGCCATGCCGAAGTCGTAGAGGCTGGCCTCGGAGCGGCGCCCGGTGACGGTGGCCCGGCCGCCGTGCAGGGTCAGCCGCACCTCGCCGGTGACGTGCCGCTGCGCGTCTTCGATGAACGCGTCGAGCGAGCGCTTCAGCGGGGAGAACCAGAGGCCGTCGTAGACCAGCTCGCCCCAGCGCTGGTCGACGCCGCGCTTGAACCGGGCCAGGTCCCGCTCCACCGTCACCGCCTCCAACTCCTGGTGGGCGGTGATGAGCGCGATGGCGGCGGGCGCCTCGTACACCTCACGGCTCTTGATGCCGACGAGGCGGTCCTCGACCATGTCGAGCCGGCCCACGCCCTGGGCGCCCGCGCGCCGGTTGAGCTCCAGGATCGCCTGGTACGGGGTGACGGTCTCGCCGTCGATCGCCACCGGGACGCCGGCGTCGAAGGTGATCACGACGTCGTCGGCGTCGCGTTCCTGCGCCGGGTCGCAGGTGTACGAGTACAGGTCCTCGACCGGGGGATTCCAGATGTCCTCCAGGAAGCCGGTCTCGACGGCGCGGCCCCACAGGTTCTGGTCGACGGAGTACGGCGACTTCGCCGACACGTCGATCGGCAGCCCCTTCTCCTCGGCGAAGGCGATCGCCTTGTCCCGGGTCCAGGCGAAGTCCCGGGCCGGCGCGACGATCCTCAGGTCGGGCGCGAGCGCGCCGAGGCCGACCTCGAAGCGGACCTGGTCGTTGCCCTTGCCGGTGCAGCCGTGCGACACGATGGTCCCGCCGTGCTTGCGGGCCGCGGCCACCAGGTGCTTGGCGATCAGCGGCCGGGACAGCGCGGAGACCAGCGGATAGCGGCCCATGTAGAGCGCGTTCGCGCGGATGGCCGGCAGGCAGTACCCGGCGGCGAACTCGTCACGGGCGTCGATGACCTCCGACTCCACGGCGCCGCAGTCCAGGGCGCGCTGCCGGATGGCGTCGAGGTCCTCGCCGCCCTGCCCGACGTCGACCGCCACCGCGATCACCTCGGCGCCGGTCTGGTCGGCCAGGTACGGAATGGCGACGGAGGTGTCGAGGCCCCCGGAGTAGGCGAGGACGACCCGCTCGGTCATGGTGTGGTGTTCCCTTCGACGTTCTCTTCGCGGCGGGCCCAGCCGGCGAGCTTGTCGCCGAGCGCGGCCCCGCCGACGGCCTCGCGGGCTACGACGAGGATGGTGTCGTCGCCGGCGATGGTGCCGACGACCTCGGGCAGGCCCGCCCGGTCCAACGCGCTGGCCAGGTAGTGGGCTGCGCCCGGCGGGGTGCGCAGTACGGCGATGTTGCCGCTGGCGTCGACCCCGTTGAGCAGCTCCCGCAGCAGCCGGACCAGCCGGGCCGGTGCCGCCTCGGCATCGCGCAGCGGCCGGTGGCCGTCCTCGGGGATCAGGTAGACGGCCCGCCCGTCCCCACCGCGCGCGGTGACCGCGCCCAGCTCCTTGAGGTCCCGGGAGAGGGTGGCCTGGGTGACCTGGATGCCGTCGCCGGAGAGCAGGTCGGCCAGCTCGGTCTGCGAGTGGATCGCCTGGTCCCGGATCAGCTCGACGATGCGGGCGTGCCGGGCGGCGCGGGTCAACGGGGCGGTCATGGTGTCTCCCTGGTCACGACGACGCCCGGCGCCGTCGCGTCCGGGGCGGCGGGCGCGGCCCCGAGGAGGAACGTCAGCAGCGCCTTCTGGGCGTGCAGCCGATTCTCCGCCTGGTCGAACACCACGCTGCGCGGGCCGTCGAGCACCTCGTCGGTGATCTCCTCGCCCCGGTGCGCGGGCAGGCAGTGCAGCACGACGGCGTCGGGCGCGGCGTGCCCGAGCAGCGCGGCGTTGACCTGGTACGGCAGGAACGGGGTGATCCGGTCCAGCCCGTCGTCCTCCTGGCCCATCGAGGTCCAGGTGTCCGTGGCGACCACGTCGGCGCCGGCCACCGCCGCCACCGGATCGGTCGACGCCCGCACCGAACCCCCGGTGTCGGCGGCGATCTTCGCGGCCCGGGTGAGCACCTGCGGGTCGGGGCCGAAGCCGGCCGGCCCGGCGACCCGTACGTGCATGCCGGCGGTCGCCCCGGCGAGCAGGTACGAGTGGGCCAGGTTGTTCCCCGCGTCGCCGATGTACGCCAGGGTCCGCCCGGCGGTGCCGCCGCAGTGCTCGCGGACGGTGAGCAGGTCGGCCAGGAGCTGGCAGGGGTGGAAGCCGTCGGTCAGCGCGTTGACCACCGGCACGGAGGCGCCGTCGGCGACCTCGGCGATCCGGTCGTCGCCGTGGGTACGCAGCACGATCGCCGCGACGTAGCGGGACAGCACCCGGCCCGCGTCGGCGAGGGTCTCGCCCCGCCCGAAGTGGGTGACCTGGGTGTCCACCACGAGCGGGTGCCCACCCAACTCGGCGATGCCGACGTCGAACGAGAAGCGGGTACGCAGGCTCTGCTTGTCGAACAGCACCGCCACCGACCGGGGCCCGGCCAGCGGCCGGTGGCCGAACCGGTCGGCCTTCATCCGGGTCGCGAGGTCGAGCACGGCCGACTGCTCGGCGGGGGTCAGGTCGTCGTCGCGCAGGAAGTGCCGGATCACGCGCCCGCCTCCGTCGTGTTCGGCATCGCCACGGTGGGTGCGGCGGGCGTGGGCACGGCGGCCGGCGTAGGCGCGGTAGGCGGCGTGGACGCGGTAGGCGGCGTGGACGCGGTAGGCGGCGTGGACGCGGTAGGCGGCGTGGACGCGGTAGGCGGCGTGGACGCGGTAGGCGGCGTGGGCACGGCGGGCGGCGTCGAGATCTTGGTAGGTTCCGGCCCCTGGAGGGGCCGTTCCTCACCAAGATCCAATGCGGAGCCGGCGGCAGCCGGGGACGCGCCGGCAGCAGCCGGGACGGAGGCGGCAGCGGCGGCCGGGGACGCCGCGTCGAGAGCGGCCGGGAGGGCGGCCAGGAAGGCGTCGGCCTGGGCGACGGTGAGGATCAGCGGCGGAGCGAGCCGTACGACGCCGGGCTGCACCGGGTTGACCAGGAAGCCGGCCTCGCGCAGCGCCTCGGCGAGCACCTTCGCGACGGGCGCGGCGAGCACCACACCGAGCAGCAGGCCCGCGCCGCGTACGCCGTCGACCAGCGGGTGGCCCAGCGCCTCGATCCCCCGACGCAGCCGCTCGCCGACCCGTTTGACGTGATCGAGCAGCCCCTCGCTGGCGATGGTCGACACCACGGCGAGGGCGGCTGCGCAGCTCACCGGGTTGCCGCCGAAGGTGGTGCCGTGCGAACCGGGGGCGAGCAGCTCGGCGGCGCGGCCGAAGGCCAGGCAGGCGCCGATCGGCAGCCCGCCGCCGAGCCCCTTGGCCAGGGTCACCACGTCGGGCTCGACACCCTCGGCCTGGTACGCGAACCAGTGCCCGGTGCGCCCGACGCCGGTCTGCACCTCGTCGAGCACCAGCAGCGTGCCGTGCCGGGCGGTGATCCGGCGCGCGGCGGCCAGGTAGCCGGCCGGCGGGACCACCACGCCGCCCTCCCCCTGCACCGGCTCCAGGATCACCATGGCGGTGGCGTCGGTGACCGCCGCCTCCAGGGCCGCCACGTCGCCGTAGTCGACGTGGGTCACCTCGCCGGGCAACGGGCGGAACGGGTCGGCCTTGGCCGGCTGGCCGGTGAGGGCGAGCGCGCCCATGGTCCGCCCGTGGAAACCGCCCCGGGTGGCGACCACGTGCGAACGGCCGGTGAGCCGGGAGAGCTTGAACGCCGCCTCGTTGGCCTCCGCACCCGAGTTGCCGAAGAAGACCCGCCCGGGTCGCCCGGCCAGGGCCAGCAGCAGCTCGGCGAGGGCCACCGGCGGTTCGGCGACGTAGAGGTTGGAGACGTGCCCGAGGGTGGCGACCTGCTTCGACACGGCCGCCACCACGGCCGGGTGGGCATGCCCGAGGGCGTTGACCGCGATGCCGCCGACGAGGTCGACGTACCTCCGGCCGGCGTCGTCGACCACGACGGCGCCGCAGCCGCTGACGAGGGCGAGCGGCGGCGTGCCGTAATTGTCCATCATGGACTGCGCCCAGCGCTCGACGAGCGTGCTCATCCGGCGACCCTGCCTTCCTGGTTGGCGTCCACGGGGCTCGCGGATGCACTCCTCGCGCTCACCGCGCCGTCCTGGTTCACGACTGCGGGGCTCGCAAGCTCACTCCTCGCGCTCACCGCGCCGTCCTGGTTCACGACTGCGGGGCTCGCAAGCTCACTCCTCGCGCTCACCGCGCCGTCCTGGTTCACGACTGCGGGGCTCGCAAGCTCACTCCTCGCGCTCACGACCATGGTGCCGAATCCTTCGGAGGTGAAGACCTCCAGCAGCGTGGAGTGGGCCACCCGGCCGTCGACGACGTGCGCGGCCGGTACCCCCTGCCGCACCGCTCGCAGGCACGCCTCCATCTTCGGCACCATGCCACTGGACAGCGACGGCAGCAGCGCCGCCAACTCGTCCACAGTGATCTCGCTGACCAGGCTGTCGGTGTCGGGCCAGTCGGCGTAGAGGCCGGGCACGTCGGTGAGGACGACCAGCTTGCGGGCGTCGAGGGCGACGGCGAGCGCGGCGGCGGCGGTGTCGGCGTTCAGGTTGTGCAGCACCCCGTCGGCGTCGGGCGCCACGGTGGAGATCACCGGGATGCGGCCGGCCGCGATCAGGTCGGTGACCGCCGAGGCGTCGACCGACTCGACGTCGCCGACCTGCCCGACGTCGACCGCCTCCCCGTCGACGTACGCGGGCCGCCGCACGGCGGTGAACAGCCCGGCGTCCTCGCCGGAGAGGCCCACCGCGAACGGCCCGTGGGCGTTGATCAGGCCGACGAGTTCCCGGCCGACCTGGCCGACCAGCACCATCCGGACCACGTCCATCGCCTCCGGGGTGGTGACCCGCAGGCCGCCCCGGAACTCGCTGGCGATGCCCAGCCGGCCGAGCATGGCGGAGATCTGCGGACCGCCCCCGTGCACCACGACCGGCCGGAGGCCGGCGTAGCGCAGGAAGACCATGTCGGCGGCGAAGGCCCGTTGCAGCTCGGGGTCGACCATCGCGTTGCCGCCGTACTTGACCACGAGGGTCGAGCCGGAGAAACGGGCCAGCCAGGGCAGCGCCTCGATCAGCGTGGCCGCCTTCGCCTGGGCGCGGGCGAGATCGGTGGAGAGGCTCATGTCGAGTAGGCCGAGTTCTCGTGCACGTACGCGTGGGACAGGTCGTTGGTCCAGATCGTGGCCTCGGCGGCGCCGGCGTGCAGGTCGATCCGGATGGTGACGTCCCGCCCGGCCAGGTCGACCTTCGACCGGTCCTCGGCGGCGGCGCCGGAACGGCACACCCAGACGCCGTTGACGGCGACGTCGACCCCGTCGGGCTCGAACGCGGCGGCGGTGGTACCGACGGCGGCGAGGATCCGGCCCCAGTTCGGGTCGTTGCCGAACAGCGCGGTCTTGACCAGGTTGTTGCGGGCCACCGACCGCCCCACCTCGACGGCGTCGTCCTCGCTGGCCGCGCCGACCACGTCGACGGCGATCTGCTTGGTGGCGCCCTCGGCGTCGGCGACGAGCTGCTGGGCCAGGTCGTGGGCGGCGGCGGTGACCGCGGCCGCCAGCTCGGCCGGAGTCGGTGCGATGCCACTCGCGCCGCTGGCCAGCAGCAGCACCGTGTCGTTGGTCGACATGCAGCCGTCGGAGTCGATCCGGTCGAACGTGACCCGGCACGCCTGGCGCAGGGCGGTGTCGAGGTCCTCGGGTCCGGCCACCGCGTCGGTGGTCAACACGCAGAGCATGGTGGCCATCGCCGGCGCGAGCATGCCGGCGCCCTTGGCCATGCCGCCGACCGTCCAGCCGCTGCCCCGGGCCACCGCGGTCTTGGGGCGGGTGTCCGTTGTCATGATCGCTTCGGCGGCGGCCGGGCCGCCGTCGCGCGAAAGCCGACGGATCGCCGAGCGTACGCCGGGGAGCAGCTTCTGCATGGGCAGCCGCTCGCCGATCAGGCCGGTCGAACAGACCGCCACGTCGGCGGCGCCGAGCATCAGCCGGGCGCTGGCCGAGGTGAGCGCGGCGGCGGTGTGCTCGGCGGTGGCGTGGGTGTCCTGGAAGCCGGCCGGGCCCGTGCAGGCGTTGGCGCCGCCGGAGTTGAGCACCACGGCGCGCGCCACCCCGCCGCGCACCACCTGCTGGGTCCAGAGCACCGGCGCGGCCTTCACCCGGTTGGCGGTGAAGACGCCGGCGACACCGGCGTCCGGGCCGTCGTTGACGACCAGCGCGACGTCGCTCGCGCCGCTGGCCTTGAGCCCGGCGGCCACCCCGGCCGCCCGGAACCCCCGCGGAGTCGTGACACTCACCGTGCTGCTCCTTCGTTCGCGACCGCGGGGCTCCGCCGCGCCGCACTCCTCGCGCTCACGGCGCGATCCCCCAGACGGACAGGCCCGTCGTCTCCGGCAGGCCGCACATGAGGTTGGCGTTCTGCACGGCCTGGCCGGCGGCGCCCTTGCCGAGGTTGTCCAGCGCGCTCAGCACGATCGACCGGCGGGAGTCGACGTCGACGGTGGCCTGCAGGTGGCACGAGTTGGAGCCCAGGGTGGCGGCGGTGTGCGGCCAGGCGCCCTCCGGCAGGACGTGCACGAAGGGCGCGTCCGCGTAGGCCTCGGCGAGCACCGCACGCGGGTCGACGCCCCGGGCCGGTACGGCGGTCACCGTGGCGAGGATGCCCCGGGGCATCGGCGCGAGCACAGGCGTGAGCGAAAGGCCCGTCGCGCCGGTGGCCTGCTTGATCTCCGGGACGTGCTGGTGGGTGCCCACGCGGTAGGGCGACAGGTCGCCCATCACCTCGCTGCCGAGCAGGTGCGGTCTGGCCGCCTTGCCGGCACCGGAGGTGCCGGAGGCAGCCACGACCACCACGTCGGCCGGGGCGGCGGCACCGGCGGCGACCAGCGGGGCGAGGGCCAGGATGATCGCGGCGGCGTAGCAGCCGGTGTTGGCGACCCGGGTGGCGCCGGCGATCAGCTCCCGCTGGCCGGGCAGCTCGGGCAGGCCGTAGGTCCACGGCCCGGCGTGCGTGCCGCCGTAGTAGTTGGCCCAGGCGTACGGGTCGGCGAGGCGATGGTCGGCGCCCAGGTCCACGACGCGGACCTCGGGCGGGAGCTGGGCCGCCAGGGCCGCCGACTGGCCGTGCGGCAGGGCCAGGAAGACCAGGTCCGCCTCGGCCAGCGCCGCCGCGTCCGTCTCACCGAGGACCATGTCCAGGCCGGCGAGCTGCGGGTGTACGACGTCGAGCCGGTGCCCGGCCTGGCTGTGCGCGGTTGCGGCGACCAGGTCGAACTCCGGATGCCCGGCGACCAGTCGGATCAGCTCGCCCCCGGCGTAGCCGCTCGCTCCGGCGACCGCGACTCGGATACCCATCCCCACCTCCGCATGACTATGCAGGGGAGGCTAGCAGGGCGTCGCCACACACTGCAACATCATGCATCGGATTGCATGATGATGTCACGGAAAGCGGGTCACCCGTCATGCCGACGACACCATCGCTCGTCGGGCCTGCTGCCGATCTGCCGGTAGAGCCCCGCCGCGCGGAGACGATCGCCGCACACGTAAGCCTCGGCGGCCTCCCGCCAACCGGTGGGCGCGGCGGCCCCGAGCAGGCTGGTCGGCATGCCGTACGAGCGCAGTAGAGCCGGCAGCACCACCCCGACCTCGGCGGGGACGAAGCCGGACCCGACGACGTCGACCGCCTCCTCCACGAGGTGGCCGAGCCGGGCGGATGACCTCCGTCGCCGGGCGACCGCCGCGGCCAGCAATGGCCGGTACAGCGCCGCCGACCAGAGCGAGCCCTGCGAGGTGGACGCGGCCAGTCGCTCCAGCACACCGGCCGCCCCCCGCCGGTCACCCGACAGCAGTGCCAGCCGTCCCCGCAGCCACAGGCAACGGTCGGTCAGGAAGTGGCCGTCCTCGCAGGCCAGCCAGCGTCGGACCCGCCGGTCGGCCGCGACCAGGTCACCGGCCCAGAAGTCACGCCAGGCGAGGTTCGCCTCCAGGTGCCGCAGGTCCAGGGCGGTGCCGCGGGCGCGGGCAGCGGGTACCGCCCACTCGAGCACCTCCCGGTAGCCCCGGAGATCACCCGACGTCGCCGTCGCGTCCATCAGGTTGACCGCGAAGCTGGACGCGATCCAGCCGGCGCTCGCCCGGTGCACGTCCACCGCGGCCTGGCAGTCCCGCACCGCCGCGGGATGACCCAGGTAGAGCCGGGCCAGGCCCCGGTTGCCCAGCAGCCGCGCCCACTCGTAGTCGGGCGAGGGCGGACCGGCACGACGGACGACGGCCTCCGCCACGTCCACCCCGTCCTTCGCCTGCCCGGTGACCGCGAGCATTCCGACCAGCGAGGCCGCCATGGGCACGGGCCAGTCCGCCAGGGGAACAACGCCGAGACGACGGCGCGCCCGAGTCAGGGCGCGCGTCGCGGCCGCTCCGTCACGCACGTACCAGAAGAGGCGCGAGATGGTCAGCTCGGCCTGCACCACGCCGAGCCGGTCACCCCGGTCGGCGAAGAGACGGTACGCCGCCCGCGCCTCCTCGGCCCCCGTTCCGGTGTCCCGGGAGCGGTGTTCGGCCAGCCGCAGCAACAGCGCCGGCCGGTCGGGCTCCTCCGGCCCGGTCGTCGCCAGCACCGCCCGGAGGCATTCGTAAGCCTGCCCGTGGCCCCCCATCCGCTCGGCGAAGTCGGCGGCCCGAAGGAGCGCGTGGCGGGCGGCGACGGCACGTGCGGGGCCCGTCGACAGGCCTGCCGCCGGGGGACCCACGCCCAGCCGCCGCACCTGGCGGCACGGTCCACCGGCCCGGCCCGCCGCCAGATCCAGGCGCGCGAGGAGGTCGATCGCTTCCTGCCGCCCCCGAGTCAGGTCCCGGACCTCGGGCCAGCCGGCCACCGAGGGATACGCCCCGCCGAGGACCGGACCGGCCGAGAGGTCGACGACACGGCGGAGAAGATCGGCGGCGACATCGGCACGGCCCTCGCCGACGAGCCTGCGCGCCTCCCGCAGGTCCCGGCGGAAGGCCAGCACGTCGAGGTCGAGGTCGGTGACGTCCAACCCGTAACCGCCGGCCTCCATCCGGATCCGTCGGGGGCCGTCGTCGACGCCGGCGAGGACGCGACGGAGGCGGTGGATCTGCACCTGGGCGGCCGGTCGCATCGCGGCGGGCTGCCGGTCCGGCCACAGGGCGGTGGCGATGCGCTCCAGGGCCACCGGCGCCGGGGCGCGCAGCAGCAGCAATCCCAGCAGCAGCGGGCGTCGACGCCCGGCCACGGGCACGGGTGTCCCGTCGACCTCCCAGGCGACACCGCCGAACACCTGCCCTCGAGCCCGTCGCCCGATCCGACAGGACGCTCCAGCAGATCGTTGCACATCGATAAGACTCGGTCACTCGTCCGGCCGCCGCAAGCCCGCAGAGCGATGCGGCGGTGACGGCCTGGTCGACGATTCCCGGCCACTTTCATCGCCCTTACATCCCGACGCCCCTTCTTGCCCGCCGACACGGCCCTTCGCACACTGACCGCCACACGTTCCAGAGTCGCCCCGCCGTACCCGGCCGGAGCGGCGGCACAGCCGGGAGGTTCCCGTTGTCCCTTGCTCACCGTGCCGGCACGGTGCTGCCGGGCCGCCTCACCCCGCACGTCGAGGAGGCCGTGGCGGCGGTGCACGCCGCAGTCATCGCCGAGTTCCCCGTGCTCGAACGACTGCCGGCCGAAATGTGGGCGACGATCCGACACGCCGTCGGCATCCTCCTGCGCCGCGAACTGACGCTCGCCGCCCGCAACGAGCCCTGGACCGACGAGGACCTGGCCTTCGCCGGGGAGCAGGGTCGGCTCAGCGCCGCGCACGGGGTCTCGGGCGACATGCTGGACCGTTGCCTGCGGATCTGCGTGAGTGCCAGCCTACGGACCTTCTGGTCGGCCGTCGACGAAACCGGCACCGAGGAGGTGCTGGCCCTCAGCGCCTGGGTGCACCGCAACCTGGCTCCCGCCCGGCGGGTGGTGGCGCGCGAGCACCGCCGGGAACTGATCCGGCTGCGCGGTTCGGCGCAGGTCCGCCACCTGCTGGCGGAGCAGTTGGTGTGCGGGACCGCCGACCTCGCCGTACCCGCCGTCGGTGGGCACGGCTCCACCGACTCCTTCCTGGTCGTCGTCGTCCGCGGGGCACCGGCCGACGCCGAGCCTCCCGACACGGTCCTGTGGGTCGTCGACGACGCCGACCTGGTCCTCCTCGTCGCGTCGCCGGACACCGACCCGGAGCGTCGCACCGCCGAGTCGACCGCGCGGGACGTCGTCGGACGGCTGGCCGCCCGCGCACCACGCCTCGCGGCCGGCAAGGCGTGGGCCGCCCGGCCGTGCGACGTACCGCAGGCGCGCGCCGAGGCCGGACGGGTCGCCCGCCTGGCCGGGGCCACCGGCGATCACACCCGCCTGCACGGTGCCGACGATGTCGTCCTCGAGTCGGCCGTGGCGCAGGCCGGGCCAGCGGCGGACCGGCTGGCGGGGTTGCTCGACGTCCTCGAAGCACGACCGGAACTCCTGGCGACCCTGGAGACCTTCTTCGCCCACGACTACGACCGGACCCGGTCCGCGCGGGCACTCTTCCTGCACCGGCGGACGCTGCAGCTGCGACTGCACCGCATCTGCCAACTGACCGGCCACTCGCCCACCACGGCCCGAGGCTCGCTGGTCCTGAACGCGGCCCTGTCCGCACGACGCCTGCGCCCGTCCTGACCGGACCCGGCCAGCGGACGGCAGGTGCCGGGGCGGCGGCCGCCCCGGCACCGTCAGCGCGCGGTCACGGTGCCGAGTAGGTCACGCAGCGCGCGTTGCCGTACACGTAGCAGACGGTGTACGGCTGCCCGGCGCTGTCCCGACGCACCGTCACCTCGCCGGTGAAGAACATGTACGACCGGCCGCTGCCGGAGTCGTATCCGCCGCTGAAGGTGACGCCGCGGTAGCTGCCGGTGATGCTGCCGACGACGTTGCCGGGCTTCTCCATCTTCGCCTTCACGTAGCAGCGGGAATAGTAGTAGGAGCCACTCCACAGGTTGTTGGTGCACGACACCAGCGTCTGGCTGCCGTAGCCCACGGCGTTCCACCCGTTGTAGGGCTGGATGGCCAGGATGGCCCCGTAGACGCTGGGCCGGCCGTTGACGTAGTCGAGGCTGAGGCGGTAGTCGTACCAGCCGACGTTGTAGGTGCTGCCCCACGACGTGTAGGCCATGATCATACGGTCGCCCTGGACGGACACCGGGGCGGCGAGGGCCGGCGATCCGGTGCCGACGGTGACCAGCGTGACCGAGAGGACGGCGGTCAGCAGCGCTGTCAGGGCCCGTGCGGTGAGGCGGCGGGCGCGGTGCAGTGTGGCAGACATGACACCCCTTTCGCGGAAGACAATGATCGGGTTGGATCAATCGTCTTCGGTGCCGGGGGACGTCGGCCATTGGGCAGGTGCGCAGAGCCTGCGGGTGGGGCTGCCCACGTGGGCAGCCCCACCCGCACCGGCCGGTGGGATGGGTCCTCGGCCTCGCTCAGCCGCCGCGCAGGGTGGCGCCGAAGCGCTCCGCGGCGCGGGCGACCGCCGCGTCGCGGGCGGCCACCGCCTCCTTTACCGTCAGCGTCCGGTCCGGCGCCCGGAAGGTGAGCTTGTACGCGAGCGACCTGCGGCCCGCCCCGAGCTGCTCCGAGGCGTACACGTCGAACAGGCGCACCCCCTCCAGCAGGCCGCCGGCGCCCTCGACGAGGGCCTGCTGCACCTGCTCCGCGGGCACCGAGGAGTCGACGACCAGCGCCACGTCGATCAGCGCCGGGGGGAAGCCCGACACGACCGGCGCGGACGCCACCGGCGGCGCCGGCAGCACGTCCAGGTCGATTTCCATGGCGCTGGTCCGTCGGGGCAGTTCCAGCGCCGCCACGACCGCCGGGTGCAGCTCGCCGGCGTGCCCGACCACGGTGCCGTCGACCAGCAGCTCGGCGCACCGGCCGGGGTGCCAGGGGGCGTGCTCGGCGGCCCGGACCTCGATCCGCTCGGCGGGGACCTCGGCGGCGGCCAGCACGTCCCGGCCGGCCTGCACCGCGTCCGCCCAGCCCGCCGGGCGGCCCGCGCCCCACCAGCCGGCCGGTTCGACGTCGCCGGTCAGCACGACGGCGACGTGCCGGGGCTGGTCGGGTACCACCGCGTCGGCGGCGGCGAACTCCTCGTCGGTGGGGCGCCGGTCCACGCCCATCGTCGGCGGGCGGCCCGCGCCGGGACGCGGGTGGAACACCGCGCCGATCTCGTAGAGGGCGAGGTCGCGCTGGCCCCGGCCGAGGTTGCGCCTGACGATGCCGAGCAGCGGGCCCAGCAGCGTGGTGCGCAGCAGCGGCTCCTCCTCCGACAGCGGGTTGGCCAGCCGCACCGCCCGCCGACGTTCGTCGTCGGCGGGCAGACCGAGCTGGTCGGCCAGCCCGGGGGCGACGAACGGGTGCGCGAGCACCTCCACGTACCCCCGCTCGGCGAGCGACCGGGCCACGGCCCGGCGGCGCCGCTGCTGCCAGGTCAGACCCCGGCCGGGCGGCGCGGTCGGCAACACCGACGGCACCTCGTCGTACCCGTCGAGGCGGACCACCTCCTCGACCAGGTCGGCCGGGTCGGTCAGGTCGGGCCGCCAGGTCGGCGGGGTGACGCTGAGCGCGTCGTCGGCACCGGCGCCCACGCCGACCTCGCCCGGGTCCTCGGCCAGCCGGTCGGCACCCCGGACGACCGTGCAGCCGGCCTGCTCGAGCAGGGCCACCACCCGCGCCGGTGGGTAGCTCACGCCGATCCGCCGGCTCGGCAGGTCGACCGGCAGCACGACCGGGGTACGCGGCCGGACGTGGTCGAGGTCGAGGATCTCGTCACCGGCCGCGCCACCGGCGTGCTCGGTGAGCAGCCGGACCGCCCGCTCGATGGCCACCAGCGGCAGGGCCGGGTCGACGCCCCGCTCCCACCGCTTCGCCGCCTCGCTGAACAGCTTGTGCCGGCGGGCCGTGCGCCCGACCATCACCGCGTCCCAGTGGGCGGCCTCGAAGAGCACGTTCACCGTCCCGGGGACGACCTCGCTGGTCTCGCCGCCCATCACGGCGGCCAGCGAGATCGGAACGCCGGTCCCCTCGCCCGCGAGGGAATTCGGCAGCCCGGCGTCGCAGATCACCATGTCCTCGGGCGCGAGGGCGCGGGTGACCCCGTCCAGGGTGGTCAGCTTCTCCCCCGCCCCGGCGCGCCGGACCACCAGCGGCCCGGCGATCCGGTCGGCGTCGAAGGCGTGCATCGGCTGGCCCAGCTCGAGCATCACGTAGTTGGTGATGTCGACCGGCAGCGAGATGCTGCGGATGCCGGCGGCGGTGAGCCGCCGCTGCATCCAGCCGGGGGTCGGCGCCGCCGGGTCGACGCCACGCACGAGGCGGGCGGCGAACCGGTCGCAGCCGACGGTGTCGCGCACCTCGACCGGGTAGGCCGGCGTGTCGGTGCCGCCGGGCGCGGGCGCCAGGCCCGGGTCGCGGAACGGCACGCCGAGGGCGTGCGACAGCTCCCGGGCCAGGCCGCGGACGCTCATCGCGTACCCCCGGTCCGGGGTGATCTCCACCTCGACCACGACGTCGTCGAGCCCGACGACGGGCCGCGCGTCGTCGCCCGGCTTGGCGGGGGTGTCCTCCGGCAGCACGATGATGCCCGAGTGGTCGTCGCCCAGGCCCAGCTCCTTGGCGGAGCAGATCATGCCGTTGGAGTTGCGCCCGTACGTCCTGCGCGCGCCGATGGCGAACCCGCCGGGCAGCACGCCACCGGGCAGGATCACCACGACCCGGTCGCCGGGGACGAAGTTGCGCGCCCCGCAGACGATCTCCTGCGGCTCGCCGGTGCCGTTGGCGTCGCCGACGTCGACCCGGCAGAACCGGATCGGCTTCTTGAAACCGGTCAGCTCCTCGATCTGGAGGACCTCACCCACGACCAGCGCACCGGTGACGGTCTCCCGCAGGTCCGCCACGGACTCGACCTCGATGCCGAGGCCGACCAGGGCCTGCTCCAGGTCGGCCGTGGGCAGGCCGGCGGGGAGATCCACGTACTCCCGAAGCCAACTGACAGAAACTCGCATGACTCAGACCACCGTCTCCGTGACTCGTACCCGCATCGCCTACGCCCCGACCCCGAACGAGCGGGTGAACCGCACGTCGCCCTCGGCCATGTCCCGCATGTCGCTGACCCCGTGCCGGAACATCACCGTCCGGTCGATGCCCATGCCGAACGCGAATCCCGAGTAGACCTCGGGGTCGATGCCGCAGGCGCGCAGCACCCGCGGGTTGACCATGCCGCAGCCGCCCCACTCGACCCAGCGCGGGCCGTCGCGGTGCTCGGGGAACCAGACGTCGAACTCGGCGGACGGCTCGGTGAACGGGAAGTAGTGCGGCCGGAAGCGGGTCTTCGCGCCCTCGCCGAACATCGCCCGGGCGAAGTGGTCCAGGGTGCCGCGCAGGTGGGCCATGGTGATGCCCCGGTCCACCACGAGACCCTCCACCTGGTGGAAGACCGGCGCGTGGGTGGCGTCCAGCTCGTCGGTGCGATAGACCCGGCCCGGCACGATCACGTAGATCGGCGGCCTGCGGGTCAGCATGGTGCGCGCCTGCACCGGCGAGGTGTGCGTACGCAGGACGAGACCGGAGCCCTCCGTGCCCTCCGGCGCCGCCACGTGGAAGGTGTCCATCAGGCCGCGCGCCGGGTGGTCTGCGGGGATGTTGAGGGCGTCGAAGTTGGTCCACTCCAGCTCGACCTCGGGCCCCTCGGCCACCTCGTAGCCCATGCCGACGAACAGGTCGCTGACCTGCTCCATCAGGGTGCTGATCGGGTGCCGGGCGCCCCGTGGCCGCCGATCGTGGGGCAGCGTCACGTCGACGCGCTCCTCCACCAGCACCCGCTGCGCCTGCTCCCGGTCCAGGACCTCCTGGCGGGCCGCGTACGCGGCCTCCACGGCGCGGCGGGCCTCGTTGACCCGCTTGCCGGCGTCGGACTTCGCCGCCGGCGGCAGCGCGCCGATCTCGCGGCGGGCCAGCGAGATCGGGGAGCGGTCACCGAGGTGCGCCGGGCGCAGCGCGGTCAGCGCGTCCGGGTCGGCCGCCTCGGCGAACGCCTTCTCGGCGGTGGCGACGGCCTCGGCCAGGGCGGCCGGGTCGAGCAGGGCGACCTGCTTCGGATCGTACGGATCGTTGCGGTAGCTCATGGCGTACGGGCACTCCCTCACGGCGGCGCCGGCCCTCACTCAGGCGGCGAAGCGAGTCTACGGACGCGCGGCTGTGCCGCAGCCCGCCGGTGGGAGTTGTGCGGAGAGCAGGTCAGGCCCGCCGCCCGCCGACACCGGCGGGCTGGCTAAACGAACGCCGTGGTGCGCTCATGGGCGCAGGCTCTCCCCTGTGGTCCGTGCCTGGGGCGGCCGGCTCACGGCCGCCGCTGTGCTCTCGCTGAAGCGTACAGGCAGACGGCGGCGGCCGCAGCCAGGTTCAGGCTCTCGGCGCGACCGTGCAGGGGCACCCGGACGCGGGCGTCGGCAGCGACGGTGAGCGCCTCGGGCAGGCCGTGCGCCTCGGAGCCGAAGAGCCAGGCGGTGGGGGCGGCCAGCCGCCCGTCGTCGGCGAGGTCGTCGAGGTCGTCCTCGCCGTAGCCGGTGGCGGCGAGCACGGTGAGCCCGGCGGCGCGCAGCGCCGCGACGACGTCCACCGGGTCGGGCGCGCGGACCACGTCGACGTGGAAGAGGCTGCCGGCCGAGGCCCGCACACACTTGCCGTTGTAGGGGTCGACGGCCTCGCCGGCGAAGACGACCGCGCCGGCGCCCGCGGCGTCGGCGGTGCGCAGCACGGTGCCGGCGTTGCCCGGGTCACGGATCTCAGCGAGCACCGCCACCAGGCGGGGCCCGTCGGCCAGGGCCCGCTCCAGGGGCACGTCGAGGTGGCGACAGACGGCGACGAGGCCCTGCGGGGCGACGGTCTCGGCCAGCGCGGCGAGCGCCTCGTCGGTCGCCTCGGAGACGGGCACGTCGGCGCGGGCCGCGACGGCGGCCAGGTCGGCGTGCCGGTCCAGGGCCGCGGGCGTACCGAAGAGCTCGGTGACCACCCCCGGCCGGGCCAGTGCCTCGCGGACCGCCTGCGGCCCCTCGGCCAGGAAGCGCCCGGCGGCCTCGCGGTCCCGGCGGCGCTGCAACCGGCGGGCGGCGACCACCCTGGGCGTACGCGGGGTGAAGGGGCCGGAGACAGCGTCGAGGCGTCTCCCGCGCGATGGTGACTGCATGGGAGACGCCTCGATCTGCTGGTGCGCGGGGATCAGGCGGCCTGGGCCGCCGCGCCGCCGGTGCCCTCGGCCGCGACCGCGGCCCGGGCCAGCTCGACGATCGCCGCGAAGGCGGCGGCGTCGTTGACGGCCAGGTCGGCCAGGATCTTGCGGTCGACCTCGATGCCGGCCAGGCGCAGGCCCTGGATCAGGCGGTTGTAGGTCATCCCGTTGGCACGGGCACCCGCGTTGATCCGCTGGATCCACAGCTGCCGGAAGTCGCCCTTGCGGTCGCGACGGTCCCGGTAGGCGTACTGCATCGAGTGCAGCACCTGCTCCTTGGCCTTGCGGTAGAGGCGGGAGCGCTGACCGCGGTAGCCGCTCGCGGTCTCCAGCAGGGTACGGCGCTTCTTCTGGGCGTTCACAGCCCGCTTGACGCGTGCCATCTCAACTCCTAGTTACGTAAGGTGGCGCGCGTCAGCGGCCGAGCAGCTTCTTGATGCGCTTGACGTCGGCCTTGGCCAGCACCACGGTGCCGGTCAGCCGACGGGTGCGGGTGGAGGACTTCTTCTCCAGGTTGTGGCGGAGGCCGGCCTGCTGGGCAACGATCTTGCCCTTGCCGGTCACCTTGACCCGCTTGCCCATCCCCGTGTGGCTCTTCATCTTCGGCATGTGGAACGTCTCTCCCCTGTTACTCGCCGCTGTTGTCGGCGACTGTGCCGGTGTCACCGGCCGCTGCGGGATCGCCGGCCGGGGCGCCCTCGGCGTCGCGCTCCCGTGGCCCGCCCCGGGTGGCCGTGGCGGCGACCGCGGCGGCCTTGGTGGCGCGGTGCGGCGCGAGCACCATGATCATGTTTCGACCGTCCTGCTTGGGAGCGGCCTCGACGTATCCCAGCTCCGAGATCTCCGACTCGAGCCGGCGCAGGAGCCGGTAACCCAGCTCCGGGCGGCTCTGCTCGCGACCGCGGAACATGATCGTCACCTTGACCTTGTCGCCGGCCTTCAGGAACCGCACCACGTGACCCTTCTTGGTCTCGTAGTCGTGCGGGTCGATCTTCGGCCGGAGCTTCATCTCCTTGATGACGGTCTGCTGCTGGTTACGCCGCGCTTCGCGCGCCTTGAGTGCGCTCTCGTACTTGAACTTGCCGAAGTCCATGAGCTTGCACACCGGCGGGCGCGCCATCGGCGCAACCTCGACCAGGTCCAGGTCGACGTCCGCGGCCAGCTGAAGGGCGCGCTCCAGCGGGACGATGCCCACCTGCTCACCCTCGGGGCCGACCAGTCGGACCTCACGTGCCCGGATCTGCTCGTTCACGCGTGGTTCGACGCTGATGGGGCCTCCTCGAGTCAAGATCTCTGCGTGGCCGACCCCGCGGCTCCCGGGTGGGAGCCGACCTGGAAAGCAGAAGGCCCCGGCGCATGCCAGGGCCCGCTCGACCGGTCGGCACGATCACATGATCGCGCATCCGGTGCCGGGACGTGCCCGGAACCGGTGACCGGACCCGGCCACCGTGGCGGCGACTCGGGTGGGAGCAGGCGCTCCTCTTTCAAGGCTGTGTGCGTGGCGCGACTGCGCGCACGCGGGGACAGCCTGGTCGACTCGCCCACACTACACCCCCGCCCGGGCGGGGGCCCACCCGGGCACCCGGTCAGCGGCCGGTGGCGCCCTCGGCCAGCCGCGCCTGGTGCGCCTGGTGCAACCGGCGCAGGGCGCGGACCCCCTCGACGGCCCGCTCCTTGTCGGCGGCCTGGAGGGCGATCACAGGCAGCAGGTCGTCGTCGTGCAGCTCCAGGCTGGCCCAGGGTGCGCCCCGGTCGAAGCGGACCCCCCGCACGACCTCCCACGGCAGCTCGTACGAGCCGACGACGTTGCGTACGCGCACCCCCCGCGCGTTCGCGTCGACCCGGGGGCGGGTGAAGATCAGGAAGGCGAGCGCACCCATCACGCCGAGCCCCACCATCGCGACCTGGTCACCCCGCTGGAAGCTGCCGTAGCCGTTGCCGGTCGCGCCGCTCAGCGTGGTGGCCACCAGGGCGAACACCACGAACAGCACGGCCGCGCAGCCCCAGCAGACCAGCCGGACGCGGTGCGGGCGGAGGTGGACGGACTCGGTTTCGCTCACCCCACCAGTCTGCCACCCGCGGCCGGCCGCTCCCGCGCCGCCACGCGTTGCGGCCCCGCCCGGCGCAGCCCCTCACCCCTCCTCGGCCGCCAGCTCGCCCATCCGTCGCAGGCGGGGCAGGTCGCGGACCGTGATCCGGCGGTAGTCCGTGTCGACCAGGCCCTCCGTACGCAGCTCACGCAGGACCTTCTGGATCGAGGTCTCGGCGGCGCCGCAGATGCTGGCGAGTTCGGGCTGCGTGAGCCGCACGTCGATGACGACGCCGTCGCGAACCTGGCGGCCGTGGGTGCGGCAGAGCTCGGCGACGACCCGGGCGACCCTGATCTTCACCGGATAGGAGGTGAAGTCGATGCGCCGCCGGTTGGACCAGCGCAGCCGGTCCGACACCATCGCCGCCAACTCCAGCGCGGCGTCCGGGTGCTCCTTGAGGAACATCTTGAACCGGTCGGGCTGGATGACCCGGTACGTCGCCGGCCCGCAGGTGGTGACGCTCGCCGAGCGTGGCCGGTCGTTGAGCGCCGACATCTCGCCGACGAGGTCGCCGCCGACGCGCAGGGCCAGCAGTGCGGCCCGCCCGTCCGGAAGGGTCGCGGTGACCTTCGTCAGCCCCTCCTCGAGCAGCACCAGGTGCGACTCCCGTACGCCCTCGTGGATGACGATCTGTCCGGGCGGGACCCGCCGGCGCACCCCCAGCTCCAGCAGGGCGGCACGAACCGGGGGGCCGAGCCGTTGCAGGAACGTGCCGTACGGCCAGGTGACGTCGGACAGTTCGGCTGGTCGTCGCATCAGCGCTCTCATCCTCCTCGGCCAGCGACAGCCGTCGAAGCGTAGCCGGCCCTGCGCGTAGCGCGACGCCCGCAGGCGCAGGGCGGCGGCGACGGCGAGCTGGACGATCACCCACGCCAGCAGGACGCCCGGCGGCCAGCCGACCGCGAGCAGCAGCTCCATCAGCCCGATCCTCATACGACCAGGACACCGGCCCACCGCGTGCCGGACCCCCGAACAGGACGGGATGACGCCCCACCGACAGTTCCGGGCGATGCCGTACTTCTACGGGGTTCCGCCGGGCCCGCCCCGGTTCGATGTCCCCTGCGGTGCCCGCCTGTGGGGCGGGTCGGGCGACGAAGGGCGGCACGACGATGCGACATCCCGAGCGACGACTGTTGATCTCCGTGGACATGGAGCGGTACAGCCGGCGCACCAACCTCCAGCAGTACGAGGCGCAGAAGCACTTCCGGGAACTGCTGCACGAGGCGGCCGGCGACGTCGGCCTGGACCGGGTCGCCTGGACGACGCAGCAGGCCGGCGACGGCGAGCTGGCGATCCTCCCCCGCGACGTGGCCGAGTCCCGCGTCATCGGCCGCTTCGTACCGGAGCTGAACAGGCGGCTGCGCAGCTACAACAGCAGCCGGGTGCCGGCCGCCCGGATCCGCCTGCGGGTCGCCGTCCACCAGGGACTCGTCCACCTCGACGGGGCCAACGGCTTCCCCGGCAACGCCGTCGTCCTCGTCTGCCGGCTGTGCGAGGCGGCACCCGTGAAGCGGGCCCTGGCGGCCTTCCCCGACGCCGGGGTAGCGCTGGTCGTGTCGGCCGAGATCTACCGCGACGTCGTCACCGAGTACCCGGAGGAGATGCGCCCCGAGCGGTTCCGGCGGGTCGAGGTGACCCACCCGGACAAGGGGTTCCGGGAGGACGCCTGGTTCTGCGTCGTGGACGAGGACATGTCCGCCCTGCCGGCGGCGGAGGACGCCGGTACGCCTTCCCCGGCACCCGTCTCCACGACGCCGCCCGCTTCGGGAGGCGGGGCCCCGGGTGGGGAGCCGCCGGAGTCCCCGGCGACCCGGACGCCGCCGGGCGCGGGCGACATCCGCACGGGTGACATCCGGGTCGACGGCCAGAACGCGATCGGGCACGGCGCCACGGCGATCGGTTCCGTCGGGCGGGACCTGACCTTCGGTGGCGGACGGGAGGGCCGGGCACGGTGACCGCACCTCACTTCCCGTACCCGCCCGTCGTCGGCGACGACGACCCGGACGGGCCCCGGGACGCCCCCGGTGACGACGGGTACGACCGTCCCACGGAAGGCCCGGCGGCAGGCCCGGACCAGGACCCGCCGGACGGGCGGACGGACCCGGCGGACCCGGCGGACCCGGCGGACCCGGCGGGGACCGGGTCGGCGGAGGGCTGCGAGGCGGACGAGCCGGAGGAGCCGCTCGACTCGGCGGACGTCATCCGCGGACTGGCCGACCTGCTCGGCGGCGCCACGATCGGCTTGGGCGACGTACGGGTACGGGGCCAGAACGCCACCGGGCACGGCGCCGTCGCGATCGGCACCGTCAACGTGACCACCGCGGGAGCCGACGGCACGGGGCGGATCTGGTACGAGAGCCTGAGCGGGAACGACGTCGGGGAACTGGCGCAGGGGTACGCGCCGACGTCCAGCGACCAGCAACTCGACCGCCACCTCAAGCGCCGCCACCTGGTGTGCCTGTCCGGCCCGTCCGCCAGCGGCCGGTTCACCTCCGCCGTCCTCGCCACCGCCCGCAGGCACGGGCACGACCGCGCCTGTGTCCTCGGCGCGGAACAGCCCGCCGACCTGCTCGGGTCGAGCGAACGGTTGCCCGCCGGACGCGGGTACGTGCTCCGGCTCGCGGACACCGCGGCGAACGCCGTCGACGGGTTCACCCTCGTGGCGCTCGCGGCACGGGCCGAGGCAACCGGCATGACGCTGATCCTGGTCGGGGACTTCTCCCGGCGCGGTCAGGACCTCGCCGGGCACGTCGTGGAGCATCGGGTGCCGCCAGCGGTGGAGGTGTTCCGGGCGCGGCTGCGCCAGCAGTTGGCCGGGCTGTGCGTCGGCTGGTGCCCGGACGGATGCGACGGCACCTGCGTGGAGCGGTACGTCGACGACGAGTGCGTCACCCATCCGCTGCTCTCGGCCTACCTCGCCGGCGAGCCCCGTCCGGGCGAGGTGGTGCCCGTCGTGGAGCTGATCGCCCGGACGGTTCCGCACGGCCCCGCCCTGACCGAGCGGTTGGAGCAGCTACTCCCCCGCCAGCTACGGGAGCGCGCGGCGCAGATCCTCGACGCCGGCCGACCCGACGGCCCGGACGGGGTCGACGCCTGGGCGGCCGACCGGGCCCGCGCCTTCCGGCTCACCTGTGCCGTCCTGGCCGGGCAGCCGGTGGCGGAGATCGATCAGGCGGCCCGACGGTTGGCCGGGACCGACCCGACCGGGACCGCCTCCGTCGGACCCCGGCTGCGCGGCCCCGAACTGGACACGCTCCTCGGGTCGACGCTGCGCCAGGCCGTCGTCGTGGTCGGCGACGAACGCGCTGCGGGGGGCCGGCGGATCGAGTTCGGCGCCGGCAGCGAGCAGCTCCGTTCGACGTTGCTTGAGGTCGCCTGGACGGACTGGTGGCTGCCCGGGCAGCTGCTCGGCTGGCTGGCGGACCTGGTCCGCTCCGACGTGCCGGGGATCCGGCAGGCCGCTGCGGGCGCCATCGGCTGGTCGGCCGGGCGGGACGTGCGGGCAGCCCTGGAGACGGTCGGCGACCTGGCCCGGGAACGGCGGGCGGGCGTCCGGCAGGCCGCCGCCATCGTGCTGGTCGCCATGGCGATGCAACCCGGCCTGCGCCAGCGCGTACGGACCGAACTCGACCAGTGGGCCGCCGGGCCGGCGGCGCACCTGCGGGACACCGTTGCGCGGGCGTACGGCCTCGGACTGGCCCGCCTCTGGCCCGACGCCGCCCTCGTGCAGTTGCGCCTGGTGGCGCAGGCCCGCATGCAGCGGCGGAACAACTCCGTGGTCCGGGGCCTGGTCGAGGTCTACCGGGACGGCCACGCGGCCACGCTCGTGCCGGAGCTGGTCGACTGGACGTCCGACGACCCGGAGGTGCGGCTGCACGCGGCGCGGACGCTGCGTGTCCTCGCCGACCGCTGGGCCGAGCCGCCCAGGGAGCACTGGCCGGAGCTGCTGGACCTCGTCCGGCGGCGGATCGTCAGCCCGGGCGACGTGGCCGCGCTCTGGGCCGTGGCGCTGGGCATGCCGCAGACGGCCTACCGCTCGTGGCGGACGCTCGGCTTCTGGCTGAACCGGGCGGACGGCAATCCCGAGGTCGCCGCCCACTGCGTGGCCCTGCTCCGGCACGTGATCGCCGGTCGGCCGCCGCTGCGGCACCGCCTCGACCACCAGGTCCGCCACGTCTGGCGGCCCATCATGCCGCGCAACGACCTGCTCGACGCCGTACACGCACTCATCGACGAGGACCTGTCATGACGACTCACCCCACCGGGCCACCCCCCACGGCAGCGTTCGTACCGCCCCAGCCGGAGCGCCGCCGCTGGTGGCACGCCTTCTTCCCGCCGGTCCAACCGGTCCCTCCCGCCGGGCCACCGGCGCCCCCGGTCCCCGACACGGTGACGTTCCGCCACGACGTGCCGCAGCCGATCCTGGTCCCGGCCAGGGGCGACGCCTTCGACTTCCGGCTGCACGTCGTCTACAACTGGACCGCGCAGAACATGCCCTACGAGGCGCTGCGGCTGCGGGCCGAGCGGTATCTCGCCTGGGCGGGTGGCATCGTCCGGGAGCGGGCGGTGGATCTGGCCCGCCAGTACGAGCCGCACCGCTCGCACGACCTGGAGCGGGCGCTCAACGACCGGCTGGCCGGTCAGCGCTGGCCCCGGGAGGGTTCCCAGCCCTACTTCTGGGTGCAGGTGCGGGTCAGCCCGGACGAGCGGGTGCGGGAGCGGCTGCGGCCGTACTGGGAGCAGCGGATCAAGCTCGAGTGCGACCACGAGCTGCAGAAGATCAGGGCCCAGCAGGCCGACGAGCTGACCCGCCGGTGGTGCGCCGTGCTGCAGAGCCTGGAGGACGATCCGGTCACCGCGCACGCGGCCCGGCTGACCGGTGAACAGTTCGCGGAGGTCTTCCGCCGGTACGTGGAGGAGCGCCGGGGGACGGTGCCGGACCTGGTGCAGCTGCTGCGGGAGGCCGTGCGGGGGCACGGCGACCTCGGCATGGGGCCGTCGGAGTACACCGAGGCGTGGGACGCGGCGATCCGGACGTACGAGCGACGGCACGGGCTCTCCGAGCGGACGAACTGACCGACGAGCCCCCTCCCGCGTACCGCCGGATCGTCGGCGCCTACCCCGGCGTCGCTGATCCGACGGTCGCGGCGGGGGCCCCCGGACCGGTGGCGGTCGGCGGCACGGCGTCGCGCGGACCTCGGCGGCCGGTCCCCCGGCCGGCGACCAGGGCCGCCGCCAGGGTGAGCAGCGCCCCGGCCAGCACCGGCAGCCGCAGGCCGGGGCCACCCGGCAGCAGCGCGTCCAGCAGCAGGGCACCGCCCAGCTGGCCGGCGACCAGGGCGAGCCCGGTGCGCAGCACGCCGACCGCCGGGACCCCGACCAGCAGGGCGGCCACGATGACGACGCCGAGCAGGCCGCCCGTGTAGAGGTACCAGTCGCCCGGCCAGGTCGGGCCCGGCCCGGTGAGGGCCCCGGCCAGCGCCGCGACCAGCAGTACGACGGGCGTGGCCGTGGCGAAGTTGACCACCATCCCGGCGGCGGCCGAACCGGCGGCGGAGACCCGCGCGTTCAGCGCGGACTGGAGCGCGACGCCCAGCCCGCCGGCCACGGTGAGCAGGACCAGGCCGAGGGCGAGGTCGCCGACGGGCTGGCCGAGCTGGGCCAGCGTCACGGCCGCCACGCCCAGCAGCGCCCCGGCCACCCGCGGTCGGGTGAGCGCCAGCCGCCCCACCGGCGCGAGTCCGGCCCGGTCGACGGCCAGCCCGCCGAGGCTGCCGCCGGCGACCTGGGAGATGGTGAAGACCGCCACCCCGAGCACCGGCACGATGTACGCCCCGGCCAGCACGATCGCCGCCCCGCCGAGCCCGCCCAGGTAGGTCCACCAGGGCAGCCGGGCCCGGCGCAGCGCGACGAGGCCGGTGCGGGCCGACGGCAGCGCCAGGACCCCGAGGCCGACCAGCAGCGCGCCGCCGACGTTGTTGACCACCGCGCCCAGGCTCGGGTCGCCGGCCCGCTCGCCCAGCTCGGCGTTGACCGCGCCCTGGGCCGCCGAGGCGACGCCGGCCAGGACGACCAGGGTCAGCGCCACCCGTGGCGGCAGGGCACGCGGCACCGGGGACGGCACCGCGGCGCCCGCCGCCACGGGCGGGCGACTCACAGCCGGCAGGCGTGGATGTTGGTGACCAGGATCGCGCGGGCGCCCAGCTCGTACAGCTCGTCCATGATCCGGTGGACGTCGTCGCGGAGCACCATCGCCTGCACCGCCACCCAGCCCTCGCGGTGCAGCGGCGAGACGGTCGGCGACTCGATGCCCGGCGTCAGCGAGCTGGCCCGGTCGAGCAGGCCGGCCGGCACGTCGTAGGCCAGCATCACGTAACGGCGGGCGACCAGCACCCCGTGCAGCCGGCGCAGCAGTTGCGCGCACTGCGGGTGGGTCGGGGCCTCGGCGCGTCGGACCAGCACCGCCGACGAACGCAGCAGCGGCTCGCCGAAGACCACCAGGCCCGCCTGGCGCAGCGTGGCGCCCGTCTCCACCACGTCGGCGACCACGTCGGCGACGCCGAGTCGTACGGCGTTCTCCACCGCGCCGTCGAGGCGGATCACCTCGGCCTTGACCCCCAGCTCCGCGAGGTGCCGCTCGACCAGCCCCGGGTACGCGGTGGCGATGCGGTGCCCGCCCAGCTCCCGTACGGAGGCGATGTCGTCGGGGCGGGCGGCGAAGCGGAAGGTGGCCCGGCCGAAGGCCAGGTCGACGACCTCCTCGGCGGGGGCGCCGGAGTCGATCAGCAGGTCCCGGCCGGTGATGCCCAGGTCCAGGTCGCCGGAGCCGACGTAGGTGGCGATGTCCTTCGGGCGCAGGTAGAAGAATTCGACGTCGTTGGCCTCGTCCCGGCAGACCAGGTCCTTCGGGTCGGTGCGCTGGCGGTAGCCCGCCTCGCGCAGCATCTGGGCGGCCGGCTCGGCCAGGGTGCCCTTGTTGGGGATGGCGACACGCAGCATGACGGAGTGCTCCTTCGATCGAAACTGATCAACGACGGGGCGCACTCACAGATGTCGGTAGACGTCCTTCAGGTCGAGACCGCTGGCCAGCATCAGCACCTGGACCTGGTAGAGCAGCTGGGAGATCTCCTCGGCGGTACGCTCCGGCCCCTCGTGCTCGGCGGCCATCCACGACTCGGCCGCCTCCTCGACGACCTTCTTGCCGATGAAGTGCACGCCCTTCTCGAGCGCGGCGACCGTGCCCGAGCCGGGGGTGCCCGCGGCGGCCTTGGCCTGCAGCTCGGCGAACAACTCCTCGAACGTCTTCACACCGCGATTCTTCCAGTCGCCCCGCCGCCCCCGCCGCGCCGGGTCGGCCCCCGCTCACCGACCGGGAACGCCGCACCGCGGCGGTGCGTCCCCGGCCGGGCGGGGTCAACCGCCGAAGCCGACCCGGTGACCGAAGCTGGCGAGGTCGCGGATGGCCAGGGCGGCGTCCAGGGCGGCGACGGTGGCCGCCCAGCCCTTGTCCTCCGCCGAGCCGGGCAGCCCGGCCCGGTCCCGGGCCTGCGCGAGGGTGTCGACGGTGAGCACGCCGTGCGCGACGGGCCTGCCCTCGTCCAACGCCACCCGGGTCAGCCCGTCGGTGACCGAACGGCACACGTAGTCGAAGTGGGCGGTGGCGCCCCGGACCACCACGCCGAGGGCGACCACCACGTCGCAGCGGCGCGCGAGGGCCTGGGCCACCACCGGCAGCTCGACCGATCCCGCCACCCGGGCGGTGACCGCCCGGGCCCCGCACGCCTCGGCGGCGGCGACCGCCCGGTCGAGCATGTGGTCGGTCAGCTCGCCGTGCCAGCGGGCCGCGACCACGCCGACGGTCATTCCGGCGGCGTCGACCGCCGTCACGCCCGGTTCACCGAAACCCGCCATGCCTACGCTCCGATCTCGTCGCCGAGGACCGGGCGGCCCATCGGGGCCTCGGTCACCTCGTCCAGTTCGTCCAGCAGGTGCCCCATCCGGTCCCGCTTGGTGCGCAGGTAGCGCACGTTCTCCGGGTGTGGGCGCACCGGCAGCCCCTCGCGGCCGGTGACGGTCAGCCCGTAGCCCTCCAGCCCGGCGCGCTTGGCCGGGTTGTTGGTGAGCAGCCGCATCGAGCGGACCCCGATGTCGTAGAGGATCTGCGCGCCGGTGCCGTAGTCGCGGGCGTCGGCCGGCAGGCCGAGGTCGAGGTTGGCGTCGACCGTGTCGCGGCCCTGGTCCTGGAGCTGGTACGCCTGGAGCTTGTGCAGCAGGCCGATGCCGCGCCCCTCGTGGCCGCGTACGTAGAGCACCACGCCCCGGCCCTCCCGGGCGACCCGGCTGAGCGCGGCGTCGAGCTGTGGGCCGCAGTCGCAGCGCACCGAGCCGAACACGTCGCCGGTGAGGCACTCGGAGTGCACCCGCACCAGCACGTCGCGTCCGTCGCCGATCTCGCCCGTGACCAGGGCGACGTGCTCGGCCGAGTCGTGCTCGCTGCGGTAGCCCAGGGCCCGGAACACGCCGTGCCGGGTGGGCATCCGGGCGTCCGCGACCCGCTCGACCTGCTTCTCGGTCCGCCGCCGGTACGCGACCAGGTCGGCGATGGTGATCAGGGTCAGGGAGTGCTCGGCGCAGAACTTCTCCAGGTCCGGCACCCGCATCATGGTGCCGTCGTCGTTGACCAGCTCGCAGAGCACGCCGGCGGGGCGCAGCCCGGCCAGCCGGGTCAGGTCGACGGCAGCCTCGGTGTGGCCGGGCCGGCGCAGCACGCCGCCCTCGCGGGCCCGCAGCGGCACCACGTGCCCGGGGCGGGCCAGGTCGGCGGGGCCGGTGCCGGGGTCGGCGAGCAGCCGGATGGTGTGCGCCCGGTCGGCGGCGGAGATGCCGGTGCTGACGCCCTCCCGGGCGTCGACGGTCACCGTGTAGGCGGTGCCGCGCCGGTCCTGGTTGGTGTGGTGCTGCGGCGGCAGGTCCAGCCGGTCGCACTCGCTCTCGGTCAGCGGCGCGCAGATGTAACCGGACGTGTGGCGCACCATGAACGCGAGCAGCTCCGTCGTCGCCAGCTCGGCGGCGAAGATCAGGTCGCCCTCGTTCTCCCGGTCGGCGTCGTCGACCACGACGACGGGCCGGCCGGCGGCGACGTCCGCCACCGCCTGCTCGATACTGCCAAAGGTGGTCATGCCGGCACTCCGCTTCGCTCCGTGCCGCCATGAGGCACCACCAAACCCAGCCCGATGATTCGCTCGCTTCGCTCACTCATGCCACGGCCTCCGAGTAGGTCGACGGGATCGGGGCGGGCACCGGGCGGGCGACCCGCGAGGTGCGCCACCAGGCGAACAGGCCCCAGGCGCAGAGGGCGCCGTAGACGAGGTACATGGCGGCCGAGGGGTAGAAACCGCCGCGCAGCAGCAGCGGCACGCCGACCGCGTCGACGGCGATCCAGATGAGCCAGAAGTCCACCCAGCCGCGCGCCATGCCGTAGGTGGCGAGCAGGCTGCCGGTGAGGATCCAGGCGTCCGGCAGCGGCCCCCAGGAGCCGAGTGCGGCGAGCACCGGGTACGCCGCGGCGGTGCCGACCACGGCCGCGACCAGCAGGCCCAGCCGTTCCCGGCCGGTTGCCCAGCGGGGCGCCACCGCGACCCCGTCGCCGTCGCCGCCCCGGCGGCGGTGGCGCGACCAGCGCCACCAGCCGTAGACGCTGACCGAGAAGAAGAAGACCTGCCGGCCGGCCTGCCCGTAGAGGTCGTGCGCCTGCGGCGTGGCGAAGACGCCGCCCAGGAAGACGGTGAGCAGCAACGCGTTGCCGACCATGCCGACGGGCCAGGCCCAGACCAGCCGGCGTAGACCGAACACCGCCGACGCCAGCCCGAAGCCGTTGCCGACGATCTCGCGGACCAGCACCGGCGAGCCGGCGATGCTCACCTGCGCGTCGAGCAGCCATCCCAGCGGGCCCATCAGGCCACCCCGCCCGTCGCGGCGGTGCCCGGCAGCCCGGCGACCGGTGGGCCGGCGTCGGGGCGGGCGGGATCGGCCAGCCGGGCGCCGAGCAGCCGCTCGACGTACTTGGCGAGCACGTCCACCTCGAGGTTGACCGGGTCGCCGACGCGGCGGGTGCCGAGGGTGGTCAGCTTCAGCGTGGTGGGGATCAGACCGACCGCGAACCAGTCCGGGCCGACCGCGGCGACGGTCAGCGAGACGCCGTCGACCGTGATCGAGCCCTTCTCCACCACGTACCGGGACATCGCGGCGGGCAGCCGGAACCGGAAGGTCTCCCACTGCGCGGCCGGCTCCCGGGCGACGACCTCGCCGACGCCGTCGACGTGCCCCTGCACGAGGTGCCCGCCGAGGCGGCTGCCCAGCGCGGCGGCCCGCTCCAGGTTGACCGGGTCGCCGGCGCCCAGCACGCCCAGCGCGGAGCGGCGCAGGGTCTCGCCCATCACGTCGGCGGTGAAGGTCCCGTCGGAGACGTCGACCACGGTCAGGCAGACGCCGTTGACCGCGATCGAGTCGCCGTGCCGGGCGTCCGAGGTGACCAGCGGGCCGCGGATCGCGACCAGCGCCGAGTCACCCGCCGTCGGCGTGATCCGGACGACCTCGCCCAACTCCTCGACGATGCCGGTGAACATGTCAGCCCTCCCTCTTCCGGGGCAGCGCGGTGATCCGCAGGTCGGGTCCGACCTGCGTGACGTCGACGTACTCCAGGTCGATGGCCTCGGCGATGGTGGTCACACCGGCGTCGACCAGGGCGGTCGGGCCGGCGCCGAGCAGCCGGGGCGCGACGTAGCCGACGATCTTGTCGACCAGGCCGGCGGCCAGGAAGGCGCCGGCCAGCTTCGGGCCGCCCTCCAGCAGCACGGCCCGGACCCCGCGCCCGTGCAGCGCGGCAAGCAGCGCCGGCAGGTCGACGCGGCCGTCGGGCCCGGCGCCGACCTCCGCGGCGGTCGCGATCCAGGTGCGGGCCGCGCCGTCGCGGACCCGGGCGTCGGCCGGCGTACGCCCCTCGGTGTCCACCACCACCCGCAGCGGCTGCCGGATGGCGAGCGTGCCGTCGCGCAGGTTGCGGGCGGTGAGCCGGGGGTCGTCGGCGAGGACCGTGCCCACCCCGGCGAGGACCGCGTCGACGGTGCCGCGCAGCGCGTGCACGTCCATCCGGGCGGCCTCGGAGGTGATCCACATGCTGGTGCCGTCGGCCGCCGCGGACCTGCCGTCCAGCGTCGCGGCGAACTTCCAGATGACGTACGGCCAGCCGCGGCGCATGGAGGTGAGCCAGGCGATGTTGCCGGCCTCGGCCTCAGCCTCGCGTACGCCCGTGTCGACCTGGACCCCGGCGGCGCGCAGCGTGGCGGCGCCCCCGGTGGCGAGCGGGTTGGGGTCGGGCACGGCGATGACGACCCGGGCGACGCCGGCCCGCACCAGCGCGGTGCTGCAGGGGCCGGTGCGGCCGGTGTGGTCGCAGGGCTCCAGGGTGACCACGGCGGTGCCGCCGCGGGCCCGCTCCCCGGCCTGGGCGAGCGCGACGATCTCGGCGTGCGGCCCGCCGGCGTAGGCGTGGAACCCCTCACCGACGACCTGCCCGTCGGCGTCGAGCAGCACGCAGCCGACCACCGGGTTGGGGCTGGTCGTGCCGAGACCGCGCGCGGCGAGTTCCACCGCGCGACGCATCGCCTCGTCGACGGAGACGCCGGCCATGCCCTGCCCTCTCACTCGCCGGTCGACGCGCGGGCGGTCACGGGAGACAACGGCATGGGGCCGCGGGCGTGCGGCGGCGGAGATCCGGGTACGGCGGGGCCGCCCCGGGAGGCGCGCACGGCACGCTGAACTCAGCGGCCGGGCAGGCCCGTCCGTCCCGCGCGCTGTCTCCCATCCGGACTGTCTGGGGGCGGGGGTTGCCCGCTCCCAACCGTCGGCCCCGGATTCTCACCAGGTCCACCGGGCGGCACGAGGCCGACCGGGTCGCGGGCTTACCACGGTCACGCCGTGGATCACCGCCGGTTCGGAATTACACCGAGTCCCGCCAGCGCGTGGTGGGTACACGGGAAGTGTTACACGCCGCACGGGGGTTCGTGCCACCCGGGCGGGCTAGTTCACAGCAGGAGCGCACGAATCAGGTAACGCCGCGCCGCCGGTCCACCGCCACGTACGAGCCGGGCTGGCTCTTGGCCACCGTCTTCATCTCGGAGGCGACGGCGATCGCCTCCAGCGGGTCGGTGAAGCGCTTGCCGGAGTCGGAGAGGCTCACGCCGATCGAGAGGGTGACCAGGGCGGCTCGCCGGATGTTGCCCCGCCGGTCCTTCAGCTCCACGTAGCCGCGGGCGGCGTCGACGGGGTCGTAGAGCGAGTCGGCGGCCTTCTCGAAGTCGGCAGAGACCCGGGAGGTGAGTGGCCGGACCTGCTCCGGGGCGCAGACGATGACGAAGTCGTCCCCGCCGACGTGCCCCAGGAAGGCCGGTGGCAGCCCCACCGAGACCACCGCCCGGTGCAGGCTGCGGGCCAGGGCCGAGATGAAGTCGTCGCCGCGGACGAAGCCGTAGCGGTCGTTGACGCTCTTGAACCGGTCGATGTCGATGTAGCCGACGGCGTAGTCGACCCCGCTGCGGACCCGGTCGGAGATCTCCCGGCGGATCCGGCTGTTGCCGGGCAGCCCGGTCAGCGGTGAGACCTCGCGGAACTCCTTGTTGCGGCGCAGCGTGGAGCTGACCCGGGCGACCAGCTCGGCGGTGTCGAAGGGCTTGACCAGGTAGTCGTCGGCGCCGGCGCTGAGCCCGTGCACCTTGTCCACCGTCATGCCCTTGGCGGTCAGCATGATCACCGGCAGGGCCGAGGTCATCGGGTCGGCCCGCAGCCGCCGGGTCAGTTCCAACCCGTCGATGCGGGGCATCATCAGGTCCACCACCGCCAGATCGGGGCGCTGGCGCTCGATGACCTCGAGCGCCTCCTGCCCGTCACTGGCGTGGATCACCTCGAAGCCGTGCAGGCGGAGGTTGAACTCGACGAAACGCGCGATGTCCTCGTCGTCGTCGACGACGAGGATCACGTCCTGGCGGTCGCCGGCAGGTTCCACCTCAGGCCCCGGGGGCGGCGCGTTCCGCGAGTGCCCGCAGCTTCCGTACGGCCTCGGCGGGGTCGTCGGCGCCGTAGACGGCGGTGCCGGCGACGAACGCGTCGGCCCCCGCCTCGGACGCCTGTGCGATGGTGTCGGCGGCGATGCCCCCGTCGACCTCGATGCGCAGTTCGAGGTGGCCGGCGTCGACGTGCCGGCGGGCCGTACGCACCTTGTCGAGCAGTTGCGGGACGAACCGCTGCCCGCCGAAGCCGGCCTTGATCGTCATGATCAGCAGCGTGTCGAAGCTCGGCAGCAGTTCCAGGTAGGGCTCGATCGGGGTGTCCCGGTCGATCGCCAGCCCGGCCTTGGCGCCGGCCGAGCGCAGGTCCTTGGCCAGGGCCACCGGGTCGTCGCACGCCTCGGCGTGGAACGTCACGTTGTACGCCCCGGCGTCGGCGTAACCGGGGGCCCAGCGGCGCGGGTCCTCGATCATCAGGTGCACGTCGAAGGGCAGCTCGGTGGCGGCCCGCAGGCTCTGCACCACGGGCAGCCCGATGGTCAGGTTGGGCACGAAGTGGTTGTCCATGACATCCACGTGCAGCCAGTCCGCGGCGTTCTCGACGGCGCGGACCTCCTCGGCGAGGCGGGCGAAATCGGCGGCGAGGATGCTGGGCGCGACGATCGGCGGCGGTACGGTCACCGGGCCAGTGTACGAACGCGCCCGACGGCCACCCACAGCGCGCCACCAACCGGGACACCCGGTGACCCGAAGGTGACCAGTGGTGCAGAATTGGCCCTCCCGGCGTGGCGGAACCGGACGAAGGGCCATCCGTGACTGGCCGAACGACCGAAATGCGGCAAGACACCAGTTCGCCCGTGAGGTGCTCGGCGGCGACTGGCACGCCGCCCGCATCACCCTCACCGTCGCGCTGCCCGCCACCTCCGCGTGGCATGCGGGCGCCCGCTGGTTCCGCTGCGACCTGAGCGAGACCGGCAGCATCGACAACACCCGGCCGGTGAACCGCACGGGCAGCCTGCGGAGCGCGATGATCGGCGATTCCCCGCTGCTGCCCAACAACAGCGACCTGCCGTACCGGGCCGGCTCGATCTTCTATCCCGTCGCAGCGGGAGTGGCAGGAGGGTGACCGGGGGGTGCGGTGTTTCCTGTGGAGCGACGACCGGAGGTTGACCCGCTCCATGCGGGGCGCCGGCCCGCAAGGGTTGCCCGCTAGCTGAGCGAGGGTGCCGTATGCTGCCGCACCGTGGCGTGTCCGGCCGCCTCCGCGCCGGTGTGACCGCCGCGCCGGCCGCCGTCGGGTGCGGCCCACGAACGGCGGGAGGTCGGGATGCGACGGTGGTGGACGGCGGCCACGGTGGGCGCGGTGGCGGCCCTGGCGCTCACCGGTTGCGCCACCCCGGCCGGCACCGACCGCGACCTGACCGACGACTGGCCGGCACCCGCCGCGCCGCAGGCGTTCGTCCCCGCCGCCGGGGTCTGCCACGCCGGCGTGCAGGACGTCGGCTACCTCACCGCCTACCGCCCCGTCGACTGCGCGCTGACGCACCGCACGGAGACCGTGCACGTCGGCACGCTGACCGGCGCGGGAGCCGACCGGGCCACGCCCCCGCCGGCCGGCTCGGCCGGCATGCGCGCCGCCCGCGCCGAGTGCGACACGAAGGTCAACGCGGTGCTCGGCGGCGACTGGCGCTCCGGCCGGCTCGGGCTGAACGTGGTGCTGCCGTCGCCGCAGGCGTGGGGCGGCGGGGCCCGCTGGTTCCGCTGCGACCTGAGCGAACAGACCAGCCTCGACGAGGCCGGCGCGAAGGACCGGACGGGCAGCCTGAAGGGCGCGCTGACCGGTGCCGCCCCGCTCGCCCACCGCTGCTTCAACCCCAGGACGCGGGCCGACGAGGTGCGCCAGATGGCGCCGGTGGCCTGCACCAGCAAGCACCGCGCCGAGTTCGTCGGCGTGTGGCAGGCCCCCGACACCGACTACGACGCCTTCGGCCGCGACACCCGCAAGGTGCACCGGGCGTGCCGCACGCTGATCGCGAGGTACGCCAGGGTGCCGGACAACGGCGAGCTGCAGTACCGGGCCGGCTCGATCTACTACCACCCCTTCGAGCGGGAGTGGCGCAACGGCAACCGGGGCGTGCAGTGCTTCCTGTGGGTCAGCGACCGCAACCTCACCAGGTCGGTGAAGGGCGCCGGCCCGAAGGGCCTGCCGGTCACCTGAGCCGGGGCGGCCACCACTGGGGGCCGCCCCGACCCGCCGCCCCTGGCCGGACCACCGGACGAGGTGGGTCGGGGCGACCAGGCGCCGCCCGCTCAGGTGCGGCGGAGCATCGCCAGGAACATCGCGTCGGTGCCGTGCCGGTGCGGCCACAGCTGCACCGTCGGCCCGTCGCCGAGACCGGGCATCCCCGCCGGCAGCAGCGGCCGGGCGTCGACGAAGTCGACCGGCACCCCGGAGCGGCGGGCCGCCTCGGTCACCGTCACGTGCGTCTCCACGGTGTGCGGGGAGCACGTCACGTAGGCGACCAGCCCGCCCGGGCGGGTCGCGCGCAGCGCCGCGGCCAGCAGCTCGCGCTGCAACCGGGTCAGCGGCGGCAGGTCCGAAGGCTGGCGTCGCCAGCGGGACTCCGGCCGGCGGCGCAGCGACCCCAGCCCCGTGCAGGGCGCGTCGACGAGCACCCGGTCGAAGTGCGCCTCCGGCAGCTTCGGGTCCGCGCCGACGGTCCGGCCGTCGGTGTGCAGCACGGTCACCGGCAGACCGCGGGTGGCCTGTTCGACCAGCCGGGCCCGGTGCTCGGAGACCTCGACCGCGGTCAGCCGCGCGTCCCGCTGGGCGGCGAGGGCGCCGAGCAGGCCGGACTTGCCGCCCGGGCCGGCGCAGAGATCCAGCCAGCGCCCGTCCGGGCCGTCGAGCGGAGCCTCCGCCAGGGCGTTGGCCACCAGTTGGGAGCCCTCGTCCTGCACGTGGGCCCGCCCCTGCGCGAGCGCCGGCAGGTCGCCGGGCGCCCCACCGGAGAGATAGACCGCGTACGGGGAGAAGGCCCCCGGTGCGCCGCCGGCCTCGTCGGCCAGCTCCGCCGGGTCGGCCAGTCCCGGCCGGGCGCACAGGTGCACCGGCGGGCGCTCGTTGTCCTCGATGAGCAGCCGGGTCGTCTCGCCGAGGTCGCCGCCGAGTGCCTCGGCGAAGGCCCGCACGATCCACTGCGGATGGCTGTACGCCAGGGCGAGGTGCCCGATCGGGTCGCTCTCGGCCGACGGGGCCAGCCTGGTCACCCAGGCGTCGGCGTCCCGGCCGGCGACCTCGCGCAGCACCGCGTTGGCGAAGCCCGTCGCGCCGACCCCCACCGACTTGACCAGGTCGACGGTCGACGAGACCGCGGCGTGCGCCGGCACCCGTGTGTGCAGCAGCTGGTAGGCCCCGAGCCGCAGCGCGTCGCGCACCGGCGGATCGATGCGCTGCACGTCGCGCCCGGCGGCGTCGCCGAGGATCGCGTCGAGGGTGCCGAGGTGGCGCAGCGTGCCGTAGGTCAGCTCGGTGGCGAAGGCGGCGTCCCGGCCGACCAGCCCCGCGTCGCGCAGGAGTGACGGGAGCACCAGGTTGGCGTACGCGTCGTCGCGGTGCACCGCCGCGACCGCCTCGTAGGCCACCTGGCGGGGCAGGTCCACAGTCGGGCGGGGCGGGGGGCGCCGGCCGCCGTCGCGGCGCTCGCCGCCGGCCCGGTCACCCCACTGGCCGCCCCGCGCCGGCCGTTCGCCGCGCTGGCCGCCCGAGGGACGCTGGTCGCGCCCGCCGAACCGGTCGCCGCCGGAGCGCTCGGCACCGAACCGGTCGCCGCCGGAGCGTTCGCCACGTCGTTCGCCGGCGAAGCGGTCGGTCGAGGGTCGTTCCGTTGGCCCGGTCACGCGAGTTCCTCCCCCGCGGCGACCCGGACGCCGCGCGCCCAGTCGGTCGCCGGCATCGCCCGCTTGCCCGCCGCCCGGACCTCGCCGAGCCGCACCGGGGTCGTGGCCGTGCCGGCCAGCACCCGGGACTTCTCCACCAGCAGCTCGCCCGGCTTCAGCTCCGGGCCGTCGGGCGCCGGGGTGACCGGGCCCAGCTTCACGCGCTCGCTGCGGAACGTCGTCCACGCCCCGGGTGCCGGGGTGCAGGCCCGCACCCGCCGGTCTACCGCGAAGGCGGGGTCGGACCAGCGCACCCTCGCGTCCTCCACGGTCAGCTTCGGCGCCAGCGACACCCCGTCGGCGGGCTGCGGCTCGGCCCGGGCGGTGCCGTCGTCGATGGCGTCGAGAACGGCCACCAGCAGGCCGGTGCCGGAGTGGGCCAGCCGCTCCAGCAGGTCGCCGGACGTGTCGGCGGGCCGGATCTCGTCGGTGAGGGTGCCGTAGACCGGGCCGGTGTCCAGCCCTTCCTCCAGTTGGAACACGCTCGCCCCGGTCAGCTCGTCGCCGTGCAGCACGGCGTGCTGCACGGGTGCGGCCCCGCGCCAGGCGGGCAGCAGCGAGAAGTGCAGGTTGATCCACCCGTGGCGGGGGATCTCCAGGGCGGCCGGCGGCACCAGCGCGCCGTAGGCGACCACGGGCACGCAGTCGGGGGCCAGCTCGCGCAGCCGGTCCTGGAACTCCGGCTCGCGTGGCCGGGCGGGGGTGAGCACCTCGATCCCGTGCTCGTCGGCCCACGCCCCCACCGGGGAACGGGCCAGCCCGCGACCGCGCCCCGCGGGCGCGTCCGGCCGGGTGACCACGGCGAGGAGTTCGTGCCGGGAGGCCGCCACGGCGGCCAGGGCGGGAACGGCGACGGCCGGCGTGCCGGCGAAGATCACACGCACGGGCTCACCTACCCAGACCGAAAGGGCTGCCGACGGCGTGCGGGCTGAGCTTGACCGTCGGCGGGGCCGCCGCGTCGTACCACTCCGCCTGGCGGATCGCCTTCATCGCCTCCTTGCGCCCGGCCGGGTCCAGCCGGTCCACGAAGAGCACCCCGTCGAGGTGGTCGGTCTCGTGCTGCACGCAGCGCGCCATGAGCCCCGTGCCGACGATCTGCATCGGGTCGCCGTAGCCGTTGAAGCCCTTGGCGACCACGTTCTGCCGGCGCCTGGTGTCGAAGTAGAGGCCGGGGATGGACAGGCAGCCCTCGGGGCCGTCCTGCTCCTCGGCGTCGGGAAACTCCAGCACCGGGTTGACCAGGTGGCCGACCACGTCGTCGACGTCGAAGGTGAACACCCGAAGACCCACACCGAGCTGCGGCGCGGCCAGGCCGGCGCCGCTCCGCTCACGCATCGTGTCGGTCAGGTCGGCGATGAGCTTGCGCAGCTCGACGTCGAAGTCGACCACCGGATCGGCCGGCGTGCGCAGCACCGGATCCCCGAACAGACGGATGGGCTGGACGGTCACTCGGCATGGCTCCTTCGGCGGGCGGGCTGGTGCCGTACCAGTCTACGGAGTGCCGCCGGCCGCCCCGGCCGGCGTACCGCGACGCGGCGCGGACGGTGGGGTGTCGATGGTCACCCGCAGCCCCGGGTAGCCGCGCCGGGCCAGCCGGACCCGGCGCCGCGGCGGACGGCCGGGGCCAGCCCGGGCAGCGCCGGCCGACCGCGTCGCTGTCCGGGGCGGCGCGGTACGGGCGGGCTCAGACGCCGGTGCCCGGCTCCCCGGCCAGGACCGCGTCGCCGCCGAGCAGGGCGTGCTCGGGCAGCGGCAGCTCGATGGAGTGGGCGGCCTCCCAGTCGTGGATCAGGCCGGGTCGCGCCTGGGCGGCGAAGTAGTCCACGGCGCTCATCCCGCCGACCACCGGCTCGTTCACCTCGGCGACGAGCTGCGCCGGCACCAGGTGGAAGCCGCTCTGCAGGGCGGCGCTGAGACGGCGGTGCCCGTCGACGACGAAGAAGTACTCCCCGGTGTAGCCGATCCGCAGCGGCTCCAGTGCCTCGTCGCCACCGGCGGCCACCTCGCCGACGAACTCCGAGCCCCACAGGTCGCGCAGGCCGGTGACGTCCTCGGTCGGATAGACGCGGGCCGGGTCGAGCAGCAGCAGCGGCGGCGCGTCGCGCAGCACGTCCGCGCACAGCCGGCCCTCGTACGCGTCGACGATGCGCTCGATGACCTCGGCGGCCGAGGCACGGGTGGTGTCGCAGACCAGGTCGTAGTTGCGCAGTCGGGCCTTGTCCACGCCGTAGCGGACGATGAACCGGCCCCGCTCGCTCTCGCTGCGCTCCCGCAGCTTGGCCTTGGCCTCCTCCATGGAGGCGTAGCTCTCGGCCGGGCCGGAGGGGCGGGCCAGCACCCGCCGGGCCGCCTCGCCCGGCTCGGTGATCATGTGCACCTTGAGCGCGTCGGTGAAGAAGTGCCAGGCCAGCCGGGAGTCCATGACGAGCCGCTCGCCCGAGGCCGCGATGTCGCGCTGGAGCTGGTCGACGTAGCCGTCGACGGCCTGGTCCAGCTCGGCGTGCAGGTTGAGCTGGAGCGCGGTCATCTGCCGCTCCTGCGCCATCTGGCGGTAGAGGTCGCCGACACTGACCCGGCGCAGGCCGAGGCGCTCGGCGATCTCCACGGAGACGGTGCTCTTGCCGCTGCCGAGGTCACCATTGAAGACGATCGACTGACGAACGGTCACGACTGGTCCACCTCTGATCACCGGCTGTTATGACATCATCGACATCGCGCCGAGTCGACGCGCTCCCGCCACCGTCGCGCGATCCGGCCACGACCCCAGCTCGGCGCGGCTGGTGCCGCGCCGCGACCTGGAGCCGTCGTACGCCCGGGCATGACGGGCGATGCTATCACCCGCGCCCCGTCGCACCGCCGGACACGGCGTGCGACGACGGGCCAGGTCGGGCGGTGCGAGCGGCACCGTGGCGACCGGGTCGTCGGTCAGAAGAGAGCCAGCGGGTCGACCTGGAGACGGACCGGGTCGGCGGCCTTACGGGCGGCGCGCACCCCGGCCGCCGAGTGCAGCGCGCCGGCCAGCGCGGCGGCCCGGGCCCGGGGCACCCGGACCAGCATCCGCTCCCGGTCCCCGTCGGCCGGCACCGGCCCGAGCAGCTCGGCCTCCGCCGGTAGCCGGGCCTCGGCCAGCAGGTCGGCCACCGCGGCGGGCAGGCCGGTCACGCTGGCCATCCGCACCGCCGGCGGGAAGCCCAGCTCCCGCCGCTCGGCCAGCTCCCGGGCGGCGAACCAGCCGGCGTCCCAGCGCAGCAGCGCCTGCACGGGGGCGAGCGCCCCGTCGGCGACCACCACGACCCGACCGCCGGCGGCGGCGGGGCGGGCCAGCGCGGCGGCCGTCAGCCAGCGGCGCAGCGCCTCCTCCCCCGCCCGCAGGTCGGCCCGGGTGAGCAGGGCCCACGAGTCGAGCAGCAGCACCGCCCCGAAGCCGCCCTCGGCGACCGGCTCGGCACCGGGGGTGGCGATGACGAGGCCCGCGCCGCCCGGGACCACGGCCAGCACCTCCTCCCGCCCGGAGGTGCGCACCGGCACGCCCGGGAAGGCCCGGCCCAGTTCCTCGGCGGTGCGCCGGGCGCCGGTGACGGAGGCGCGCAGCCGCCGCCCACCGCACTCCGGGCAGGCGTACGCGGCGGTGACCCGCCCGCACCAGCGGCACGCGGGAGTGCCCTCGGCCGACGGCAGCGCGAGCGGCCCGGCGCAGTGCGGGCACCGCGCCGGGGTGCGGCACTCGGCGCAGGCCACCGAGGGCAGGTAGCCGCGGCGGGGCACCTGGACCAGCACCGGCAGGTCCGCGCGCAGCGCCTCCCGGGCGGTGGTCCAGGCCAGGCTGGGCAGCCGGGCGGTGGCCGCACCGGGGTCCCGGGCCAGCTGTGGGTCGTCGCCGGTGGGCGCGATCGCGGGCATCCGGGCACGCAGGGTCGCCCGGTCGGCCACCACCTCGCGGGCCCAGCCGGTCTCCACCAGCAGCTGCGCCTCGGCGGTACGGGTGTACCCGCCCACGATCGCGGCGGCGTCGCCGAGCTGGGCGCGGGTGAGCAGCACCTCCCGGGCGTGCGGATAGGGCGCCCGGAGCTCGGCGTGCAGGTCGTCGCCGTCGTCCCAGATCGCCACCAGCCCGAGGCGGGCGACCGGGGCGAACATCGCGGCCCGGGTGCCCACGACCACCGCCACGTCACCGCGCCGGGCGGCGAGGAAGGCCCGGTAGCGCCGGGCGGGACCGAGCGCGGCGGAGAGGCAGACGTGCCGTCCCGGGCCCAGGGCGTCGTGCAGGGCGGCGTCGAGGCGGTCCAGGTCGCGGTTGTCGGCGACGACCACCACCGCGCCCCGGCCGCCGGCCACGGTGGCGGCGACGGCCTCGGCGTACCGCGCGGGCCAGTCCTCCCCGGGCAGCGCCGACCAGACCGCCCGGGGGGCCCGCCCGTCGGCGAGCGCCCGGAGCAGCGCCGGCCCGGCCGGGTAGTCCCGCCAGGCATCGGGACCGGGCCCGGCCGACGGGGCGGCACCGGCCGGGGCGGGCCGCGGTGGGTCCTGGTCCGGGGTCTCCCCCGCGGGTGCGGCGACGCCCGACCCGCCGGGATCACCCTCCGGCACGGCGGGGCCCAGGTCCGGCACGCGTTCGTCCGGCACGGCGGGGCGTTCGTCTCCGGCGGCGGCGCGGGCGCGGACGTCCTTCTCCACCCGGGCGTGCCGGGGCGGGACGGCGAGGCGGAGCACGTCGGCGAGGCTGCCGGCGTAGCGGTCCGCGACCGTCCGGGCCAGCCGGGCGACCTCCGGCGCGAGCACCGGCTCGGGCGAGACGACCTTCTCCAGGTACGCCAGCCGACCGGTGTGCCCCGAGTCGTCGGCCCGCTCCAGCAACCAGCCGTCGACGAGCTGCCCCGCGAAGCGGACCTTCACGCGCACGCCCGGGACGGCGTCGGCGTCCAGCCCGGCCGGGACGAGGTAGTCGAAGGGGCGGTCCAGGTGGGCCAGGGGAACGTCGACGCAGACACGAGCGACCGGCGACCCGTCCGCGGGTCGCCGGTCGCTGCGCCTGGTGCCGGTCAGGCTCCCGCGGCCGACTTGAGGTCGGCGGCCCGGTCGGTGCTCTCCCAGGTCAGGTCCGGCAGCTCCCGGCCGAAGTGGCCGTAGGCGGCGGTCTGCTGGTAGATCGGGCGGAGCAGGTTGAGGTCGCGGATGATGGCAGCCGGACGCAGGTCGAAGACCTCGGAGACGGCCTTCTCGATCGAGGCGACCGGCACGGTCTCGGTGCCGAACGTCTCGACGAAGAGGCTGACCGGGTGGGCCTTGCCGATCGCGTACGCGACCTGGACCTCGCACCGCTCGGCCAGGCCGGCGGCGACGACGTTCTTGGCCACCCAACGCGTCGCGTACGCCGCCGAGCGGTCCACCTTCGACGGGTCCTTGCCGGAGAACGCGCCGCCACCGTGGCGGGCGTAGCCGCCGTAGGTGTCGACGATGATCTTGCGGCCGGTCAGGCCGGCGTCGCCCATCGGCCCGCCGATCTCGAACCGGCCGGTCGGGTTGACCAGCAGCCGGTAGCCCTCGGTGTCGAGACCGAGGCTCTCCAGCTCCGGGCCGATGACGTGCTCGCGCACGTCGGGGGTGAGCAGCGACTCCAGCGAGATGTCGGCGGCGTGCTGGCTGGAGACCACCACCGTGTTGAGCCGGACGGGGCGCAGCCCCTCGTACTCGATGGTGACCTGGGTCTTGCCGTCGGGACGCAGGTACGGGATCGTGCCGTCCTTGCGCACCTGGGAGAGCCGCCGGGCCAGCCGGTGCGCCAGGGCGATCGGCAGCGGCATCAGCTCCGGCGTCTCCGAGCAGGCGAAGCCGAACATCATGCCCTGGTCGCCGGCGCCCTGTGCGTCCAGCGCGCTCTCCGACGCCCCGGTACGCAACTCGAAGGCGTTGTCGACGCCCTGCGCGATGTCCTCGGACTGGGCGCCGATGGAGACGCTGACGCCGCACGAGGCGCCGTCGAAGCCCTTCTTCGACGAGTCGTAGCCGATGTCGAGGATGGTCCGGCGGACGATGGTCGGGATGTCGGCGTACGCCTTGGTGGTCACCTCGCCCGCGATGTGCACCTGGCCGGTGGTGATCAGGGTCTCCACGGCCACGCGGCTGCGCGGGTCCTCGGCGAGCAGGGCATCGAGGATACCGTCGCTGATCTGGTCAGCGATCTTGTCCGGGTGGCCTTCCGTGACCGATTCGGAAGTGAAGAGGCGGCGTGTCACGGCACTCCTAAATTGTGGAAGTCGTTCCGCGGCAGTGTAGTCATCCGCGGCAGAGCCTGGCCCCTTCGGTCGTGCCCGGTTCCAGCCGTCAGGAACGGCCGGGCAACCGGGCCACCACGAGGTCCCAGACGCCGTCGGCGAGGTCCTCCTTGGACCGCTCGGGCATCCGGCTGACCGAACCGTCCGCGCCGATGACCGTCGCCGCGTTGGTCTCGGCGCCGAAGACCTTGTCGGGCCCGACCTCGTTGATCACGACGAGGTCCGCCCGCTTGCGGGCGAGCTTGGCCCGGCCGTTGGCCTCGGCGTCGCCCGTCTCCGCGGCGAACACCACCAGCACCTGCTCCGGGCGACGGCGCCGGCCCAGCTCGGCCGCGATGTCCGGGTTGGTGACGAGCTCGATGGTGGGTGCGCTGCCGTCGTCCGACTTCTTGATTTTGCCAGGCGCGTAGGTCGCGGGGCGGAAATCGGCCGGAGCCGCCGCCATCACCACCGCGTCGGCCTCGGCGGCCGCCGCCAGCGTGGCGTCGCGCAGCTCGCCGGTGGTGCCGACCCGGACCAGGTCGACGCCGGCGGGATCGGGCAGCGAGACGTTGGCCGAGATCAGGGTGACCCGGGCGCCCCGGGCCACCGCGCAGCGGGCGAAGGCGTAGCCCTGCTTGCCCGAGGAGCGGTTGCCCAGGAAGCGGACGGGGTCGAGCGGCTCGCGGGTGCCGCCGGCGGTCACCACCACGTGTCGCCCGGCCAGGTCGGCGGGGGCCGCGACGCCCCGCGCGAGGGCCCGGCGGGCGACCGCGAAGATCTCCGCCGGGTCGGGCAGCCGGCCCTTGCCGGTGTCGGCGCCGGTGAGCCGCCCGACGGCGGGCTCGACGACGCGTACGCCCCGGGAGCGCAGGGTCGCGACGTTGGCGACGGTGGCCGGGTGCTCCCACATCTCGGTGTGCATGGCCGGGGCCAGCACGACGGGGCAGCGGGCGGTCAGCAGCGTGTTGGTGAGCAGGTCGTCGGCGAGGCCGTGGGCGGCCTTGGCCAGCAGGTCGGCGGTGGCCGGCGCGACCAACACCAGGTCGGCCTGCTGACCGAGCCGGACGTGCGGCACCTCGTGCACGTCCGACCAGACGTCGTCGGCGACGGGCTGGCCGGAGAGCGCCGCCCAGGTCGGGGCCCCGACGAAGCGCAACGCCGACGCGGTCGGCACGACCCGGACCTGGTGGCCCGACTCGGTGAGGAGCCGCAGCAGCTCGCACGCCTTGTAGGCGGCGATGCCGCCGCCGACCCCGAGGACGATCCGGGGGGACATCGACGCGCGGCGGATTACGGCTGGTCGGTCGGCTCGGCGGTGAGCAGGCCCGCGTTGATCTCGCGCATGGCGATGGAGAGCGGCTTCTCCTGCGGGGTGGTCTCGACCAGGGGGCCGACGTATTCCAGCAGCCCCTCGCCGAGCTGGCTGTAGTAGGCGTTGACCTGGCGGGCGCGCTTGGCGGCGAAGATCACCAGCGCGTACTTCGAGGTCGTCTTCTCGAGAAGCTCGTCGATCGGCGGGTTGGTGATGCCTTCGGGGTTTGCGATGGATCCCACGAATTAACCTCTGCGTCTATCGCACCGCACGCGGCGGTGCTGGCGGTCCACCGCGCACGCGCGGTGGCGCCGGAGCCAGGAAAGAAGAACCGGACAAGCCTACCAGCTCGTCGACGACCCGCCCGGTCAGGTCGTGCGCGAGGGTGTGTTCGAAGCCGGCCGGCGTGGCCTGCGCGGGAACGTTCCCCGGCGGGTGCAGCAGCACCAGCCGGGCGTCGGGCAGCACCGCCCGGGCCAGCAGCGCGCCGGCGAGGTCGAGGCCGATCAGCACGGGTTGCCCGGCGGCGAGCCGGGACCGCAGCGGTTCGAGGGGAGTGCCGCGCCGGTGGGGCCCGGCCCGGCTCCACTCCAGCAGTTCCCCGGCGGCGACCATCCGGTCGAACTCGGCGGGGGCCAGGAAGAGCCGGTCGACGCCGTCCAGCTCGCGTTCCCGGCGCGGGCGCGTGGTGGCCGGCACCGGGACCCAGATGGACGGAGAACGCGCCCGGACGCGCTCGACGACACTCTCCGTGCCGGAGCCCGAAGGCCCCGTCAGGACAGTGAGCCGAGCCGCCGGGCGCGCCTCGTCATCCGTGCTCACTGCTTGTTTCTACACGCAGCCAGCCTCAGTTGGCGGCGAACTCTCCAAGCAGTGCCTTGCGCTGCTGCTCGCCGAGGCCACGCAGGCGCCGGCTGTCGGCGATCTTGAGCTTCTCCATGATCTGGGTGGCCCGGATCTTGCCGATACCCGGCATCGCCTGCAGCACGGCGGAGACCTTGAGCTTGCCGACGACGTCGTCGGACTCGGCACGCTCGAGGACGGCTCCGAGGGTGGTCTTGCCCTGCTTGAGCTGCTCCTTCAGCTCAGCACGGGCCTTGCGGATCTCCGCGGCCTTCTCCAGCGCGGCAGCGCGCTGTTCCGGGGTCAGTGACGGGAGCGGCACCAGTTCTCCTCAGGTCCCTATCGCGACGGGCGGGACGCACCGCCGCATCTGTGAAACGTGGTGTCGCTGTGAACCAAGGGGTCCGTGGTTCCCAGCGCGGGGAAAACTAGCGTTCGACGGCGCATTCGGCAACGTGGACGCGCGATGATCTTTACAAAGGTGACCGAGCCGTCAGTCAGTCACCAGTGGCGAGGACGGCCCGACAGGCGGTCAGGGCCCGCTCGGCGGCGGCCCGCAGCGCGTCCGGATCCGGGCCCGCGCCCAGCACCTCCCGCGAGTACGAGGGCAGCACCGCGGGCAGGGCGGAGCCGAACACGACGCGCAGATCCGCCGCCGTGGCGCCCTGCGCGCCGAGGCCCGGGGCGAGCAGCGGACCGTTCACGGCGGAGAGGTCGTGACCGGTGTCACCGATGGTCGCCCCGACCACCAGCCCGACGCTGCCGAGCGGCTGGGCACCCGCGTTGAGCTGGGAAATCTCGTCGATGACGGCCTGCGCGACGGTGCGCCCGTCGGCGGTGCGGGCGCGCTGCACGGCGGCGCCCTCGGGGTTGGAGGTGAGCGCCAGCACGAAGACCCCGCCGCCGTGCTCGGCGGCCAGATCGAACATCGGCGCGAGCGCGCCGACACCGAGGAACGGGCTCGCGGTCACCGCGTCCACATGGACCGGGCTGGATGGGTCGAGGTACGCCGAGGCGTACGCGGCGACGGTCGAGCCGATGTCACCGCGCTTGACGTCGAGCAGAACGAGCGAGCCGGCCTCGCGTAACTGTCGGATAGTTGACTCAAGAATCGCGATACCTTTCGAGCCGAACCGCTCGAAAAAGGCCGACTGGGGCTTCACCACCGCGACCCGGTCACCAAGGGCTTCCGTGACCGTCCGGGCGAAGCGGTCAAGCCCGCTGATGTCGTCGTCGAGCCCCCAGCGGGCCAGCAGCCCCGGGTGCGGGTCGATGCCGACGCAGAGCGGCCCCCGCTCCGTGACGGCCCGGTGCAGGCGGGCGCCAAAGCTCTCCATCCGGTTCTCTCCCTCTCCTCGGCGCCCGGGGCCTCCGCCGCCGGGACACGTCTCTGCGTCGCGGGCCGTCCACGCCGTCCGCGTACGGCCGCCGGAGCGCGACCGGCGGCTCAGCCGGCCCGCACCGCGGCGGCGACCCCCGCGGCGATCCGGGCCAGGTCGGCGTCGTCGGTGACGTACGGCGGCATGGTGTAGACCAGGTCGCGGAACGGCCGCAGCCAGACCCCCTCGGCGACCGCGGCGGCGGTGGCGGCGCCCAGGTCCACCTCGCGGTCGAGCTGGACCACGCCGATCGCGCCCAGCACCCGCACGTCGAGCACCCCCGGCGCTCCACGCAACGGCTCCAGGCCGGCCCGCAGGCCCGCCTGCACCCTCGCCACCTGCCCCGCCCAGTCCCCCGCCCGCAGCAGGCCGAGGGAGGCGTTGGCGACCGCACAGGCCAGCGGGTTGCCCATGAACGTCGGGCCGTGCGCCAGCACGCCGCCGGCGGAGATGCCCCGGGCGACCTGCGCCGTGCAGAGCGTGGCGGCCAGCGTCAGGTACCCGCCGGTGAGCGCCTTGCCCACGCACATCACGTCGGGAGCCACCCCGGCGTGCTCGGCGGCGAACATGGCGCCCGTGCGCCCGAAACCGGTGGCGATCTCGTCGAAGATCAGCAGCACGCCGTGCGCCCGGGTCACCTCGCGCAGCACCCGCAGGTAGTGCGGATGGTGGAAGCGCATCCCGCCGGCGCCCTGGACCACCGGCTCCACGACGACCGCGGCCAGCTCGTGGGCGTGCCGCTCGACCGCCTCGACCATTGTCGCCACGTAGGCCGGATCCGGCGGGGTGTCGAACCCGCCGGGCGGCACGGGAGCGAAGACCTGCCGGGGCAGCACGTCGCCCCAGAGGTGGTGCATGCCGCCCTCGGGGTCGCAGACGCTCATCGGGTGGAACGTGTCGCCGTGGTAGCCGCCCCGCCAGGTGCCCAACCGGCGGCGCTCCGGCCGGCCCGTGGCCCGCTGGTACTGCAGGCACATCTTGATCGCGACCTCGACGCCGACCGAGCCGGAGTCGGCCAGGAAGACGTGCTCCAGCCCGTCCGGGGCCAACTCGACCAGCGTGGCCGCCAGGCGCACCGCCGGCTCGTGGGTGAGCCCGCCGAACATCACGTGGCTCATCCGGCCGAGCTGGTCGGTCACCGCCGCGTCGAGCACCGGGTGCCGGTAGCCGTGGATCGCCGCCCACCACGACGACATCCCGTCGACCAGCTCCCGGCCGTCGGCCAGCCGCAGCCGTACGCCCTCGGCGCCTTTCACCAGGTAGGGCGCGCTGGCCGGCGGCAGGGCCGCGTACGGGTGCCAGACGTGCGCCCGGTCGGCCGCCAGGATCTGCTCGGGGGTCACCCGCCCGTCCTCGCGGCGCGCACGGCGGCACGGACCAGGGCCGGGCCACGGTAGATGAAGCCGGTGTAGAGCTGCACCAGGGCGGCGCCGGCGTCGAACATCCGGGCCGCGGCGTCCGGGTCCACGATCCCCCCGACGCCGATCACCGGCAGCCGACCACCGGTCTCGCGGTGCACGAAGGCGACCACCTCGCGGGCGCGGTCGGCGAGCGGGCGACCCGACAGGCCGCCGGTCTGCGCGCCGCGCGCCCGGTCCGCCGGGGCCAGGCCGTCGCGGGCCAGCGTGGTGTTGGTGGCGATCACCCCGGCGGCGCCCCGGGCCAGGCAGACCTCCAGCAGCTCGGCGATCGCCGGCTCGGTGAGGTCCGGGGCGATCTTCACCAGCACCGGCTTCTCCCCCACCAGCGCCGCCAGGATGGCGTCCAGGTGCGCCCGGTCCTGCAGCGAGCGCAGGCCCGGGGTGTTCGGCGAGGAGACGTTGACCGCGAAGTAGTCGCCGTGCGCGCGCAGCGCCCGGTACGAGGCGAGGTAGTCCTGCACCGCCTCGTCCAGCGGGGTCACCTTCGACTTGCCCAGCGAGATGCCCAGCGGCACGCCGATCGGGCGGGGCAGCGCCGCGAGCCGGGCCGCGAGGGCCTCGGCGCCGGCGTTGTTGAAGCCCATCCGGTTCACCACGGCCTCGCTGCCGGGCAGCCGGAACAGCCGGGGCCGGGGATTACCCGGCTGTGGGTGCGCGGTGACCGTGCCGACCTCGACGAAGCCGAAGCCCAGCGCCGGCCAGGCCGGCAGGGCCACGCCGTCCTTGTCCATCCCGGCGGCGAGCCCGACCGGGTTGGGAAACTCCACGCCGAACACCGTGCGCGGCGCCCGCACGGCGTACCGGGCCCGCAACACCCCCAGCGCCGCCGGCCGGCGGGAGAGTCCCGCCAGCCGCCGCAGCGTCCACTCGTGCGCGGCCTCGGCATCCCCGCCGCCGATCCGAAACAACCCCGGCCGGACCACCCGCTCGAACATCACGACCGACCACCCCCGTTGATCATGAAGTTATCGCCGCGACACGCCGTGCCGGCCGACAACAACTTCATGATCAACGCGTACGGGTGCGGGTACGGGTGCGGGTGCGGGTGCGGGTGCGGGTGGGGGTGGGGGTGGGGGGTCATTCGGCGGCTCGGAGGGCGGCGTGCAGCTCCTGGAGCGGGCGGACCTGCATGTCGCCCCGGATGCGCGCCTCGATGCCCATCACCGCCGCCGCCGCGCCCGGCACCGTGGTGATGCACGGGATGTCCGCCGTCACGGCGGCGCTGCGGATCTCGTAGCCGTCCGAGCGGGCGCTCGCGCCCGAGCCCTGCGGAGTGTTGATCACCAGCGCCACGTCGCCGCCGAGGATCAGCGACACCGCGTCCTCGCCCCCGCCGGACTCGTAGTGCTTGCGGATCTGCTCGCAGGCGATGCCGTGCCGGCGCAGCACCTCCGCCGTGCCCGTGGTGGCCACGATCTCGAACCCGAGGTCGGCCAGGCGCTTGATCGGGAAGATCATGCCGCGCTTGTCCCGGTTGGCGACCGAGACGAAGATCTTCCCGCCGGTCGGCAGCGACCCGTACGCGGCCGACTGCGACTTGGCGAAGGCGTGCCCGAAGGCGACGTCGATGCCCATCACCTCACCGGTGGACTTCATCTCCGGGCCGAGCAGCGAGTCCACGCCCTTGCCGGTGGGGGTGCGGAACCGTTTGAACGGCAGCACCGCCTCCTTGACCGCGATCGGGGCGCCCGCCGGCAGCGAGCCGCCGTCCCCGGTCGCCGGGAGCAGCCCCTCGGCGCGCAGCTCGGCGATGGTGGCGCCCAGCGCGATCCGGGCCGCCGCCTTCGCCAGCGGCACCGCCGTGGCCTTGGAGACGAAGGGCACCGTCCGGGACGCGCGCGGGTTCGCCTCCAGCACGTAGAGCATGTCGTCCTTCAGCGCGTACTGCACGTTGAGCAGGCCACGCACGCCGACGCCCCGGGCGATCGCCTCGGTGTAGCGGCGCACCTGGGCCACGTGCGAACTCGCCAGCGTGATCGGCGGCAGCGCGCAGGACGAGTCGCCGGAGTGGATGCCGGCCTCCTCGATGTGCTCCATCACCCCGCCGAGGTAGACCTCGCCGTCGGCGTCGCAGAGCGCGTCCACGTCGATCTCGATGGCGTCGTCGAGGAAGCGGTCGACCAGCACCGGGTGGTCCGGGGAGATCTCGGTGGCCCGCCCGATGTAGTCGCGCAGCGTCGCGTCGTCGTAGACGATCTCCATGCCCCGCCCGCCCAGCACGTACGACGGTCGGACCAGCACCGGGTAGCCGATCTCGTCGGCGATGGCCTTCGCCTCGTCGTACGAGGTGGCCATGCCGTGTGCCGGGGCGCGCAGCCCGGCCCGGGCCAGCACCGCCCCGAACGCGCCCCGCTCCTCGGCCAGGTGGATCGACTCCGGGGAGGTGCCGACGACCGGCACGCCCGCGTCCTTCAGCCGCTGCGCCAGGCCCAGCGGGGTCTGCCCGCCGAGCTGGACGATCACCCCGACCACACCGGGCCCGCCGGCCGCCCGGCCGGACGAGTCCTCGGCGTGCCAGACCTCCAGCACGTCCTCGAAGGTGAGCGGTTCGAAGTAGAGCCGGTCGGCGGTGTCGTAGTCGGTGGAGACCGTCTCCGGGTTGCAGTTGACCATCACGGTCTCGTAGCCGGAGCCCGCCGCCCCGCCGAGGGGCGCGCTGCGCAGCGCCTGTACCGCGTGCACGCAGGAGTAGTCGAACTCGATGCCCTGACCGATCCGGTTCGGCCCGGAACCCAGGATCATCACCTTCGGCCGGGCCGACGGCACGACCTCCGTCTCCTGGTCGTACGTCGAGTAGTGGTAGGGCGTGGTCGCCTCGAACTCGGCGGCACACGTGTCCACCGTCTTGTAGACCGGTCGGATGCCGAGGCGGTGCCGCAGCGTCCGTACGCCGTCCTCGGCGGCCAGCTCCGGGCGTAGCGCGGCCAGCTGCCGGTCCGACAGGCCGGCCCGCTTGGCCCGGCGCAGCAGCTCGGCGTCGAGCACCGGCGCGTCCACGATCTCGGCGCGCAGCTCGACGAGGGCGGCGATCTGGTCCAGGAACCAGGGGTCGATCCCGCCCGACGCGGCGGTCACCTCGGCGATCGACGCGCCGAGGCGCAGCGCCCGCTCGACGGTGTAGAGCCGGCCGTCGTGCGGCATCCGCAGCGCGGCGAGGGTGTCCTCCTTCGTCGTGCCGGCCGGGTCGGCGCCCGTCGCGGCAGCGACGACCTCGTCCGGGACGGTCCAGAATCCGGCCGCCTTCGTCTCCATCGAGCGCATCGCCTTGTTCAGCGCCTCGCTGAAGTTGCGGCCCAGGCTCATCGCCTCGCCGACGGACTTCATCGTGGTGGTCAGCTCCGGGTCCGCGCCCGGGAACTTCTCGAACGCGAACCGGGGGATCTTCACCACCACGTAGTCCAGGGCCGGCTCGAACGCCGCCGGGGTCTTCAGGGTGATGTCGTTGGGGATCTCGTCGAGGGTGTAGCCGATGGCCAGCTTCGCGGCGATCTTCGCGATCGGGAAGCCGGTGGCCTTCGAGGCCAGCGCCGACGACCGGGACACCCGGGGGTTCATCTCGATCACCACGATCCGGCCGTCGGCCGGATTGACGGCGAACTGGATGTTGCAGCCGCCGGTGTCCACCCCGACCTCGCGCAGCACCGCGATGCCCAGGTCGCGCAGCCGCTGGTACTCACGGTCGGTGAGCGTCATGGCCGGGGCGACCGTGACGCTGTCGCCGGTGTGCACGCCCATCGGGTCCACGTTCTCGATCGAGCAGACCACCACGACGTTGTCGTGCCGGTCACGCATCAGTTCGAGCTCGTACTCCTTCCAGCCGAGCACGCTCTCCTCGATGAGCACCTCGTGCACCGGGCTGGCGGCCAACCCGTCACCGGCGATGCGGGCCAGGTCCTCCGGGGTGTGCGCCATGCCGGAGCCGAGGCCGCCCATCGTGAACGACGGGCGGATCACCACCGGCAGGCCCAGCTCGGCGACCGTCGCCTCGACCTCCGCCATCGAGTGGCAGACCCGGGAGCGCGGCACCAGGCCCGCCGGGTCGTCGAGCCTCAGGCGTACGCCCGCCTTGGCGACGATGTCCTTGAACAGCTGCCGGTCCTCGCCGCGGTTGATCGCCTCGATGTTGGCGCCGATCAGCTCCACGCCGTACTTCTCCAGCACGCCCGCCTCGTGCAGGGCGACGGCGGTGTTCAGCGCGGTCTGCCCGCCGAGGGTGGGCAGGATCGCGTCGGGGCGCTCCTTGGCGATCACCAGTTCGACGAACTCCGGGGTGATCGGCTCCACGTACGTGGCGTCGGCGAACTCCGGGTCCGTCATGATCGTCGCCGGGTTCGAGTTGACCAGGCTGACCCGGATCCCCTCGCTGCGCAGCACCCGGCAGGCCTGGGTGCCGGAGTAGTCGAACTCGCAGGCCTGCCCGATCACGATCGGCCCGGAGCCGATGACCAGGATGTGCTTCAGATCGGTCCGCTTAGGCATGTGTGCGCCCCTCGCTGTGGGTCCGGCCCTCGATGAGCTCGGCGAAGCGGTCGAAGAGGTAGTCCGCGTCGTGCGGACCGGCCGCCGCCTCCGGGTGGTACTGGACGGTGAAGGCGGGCACGTCCTTCGCCCGCAGCCCCTCGACCACGTTGTCATTGAGGCAGACGTGACTGACCTGGACGCCGCCGAACTCGGTCTCGATCACCGCATCGGGTACGACCGCCCCGTGGCGTGCGCCGGGTACCTCGACCGCGCCCGGGTCCTGCCCGCGACCCGGCCAGGCGACCGCGAAGCCGTGGTTGTGGCTGGTCACCTCGACCTTGCCGGTGACCCGGTCGAGCACCGGCTGGTTGATCCCCCGGTGGCCGTAGCCGAGCTTGTACGTGCCGAAGCCCAGCGCCCGGCCGAGGATCTGGCTGCCGAAGCAGATGCCGAACAGCGGCACCTCGCGGCGCAGCACCTCCCGCGCCAGGGCCACCGGCCCGTCGGCGGTGGCCGGGTCGCCCGGCCCGGGCGAGAGGAAGACCGCGTCCGCGCCGGTGGCGAGCAGGTCGTCGACGGTGGAGCCGGCCGGCAGCACGTGGGTGGTGACCCCCCGGGCGGCGAGCCGGCGCGGGACGTTGCGCTTGATGCCCAGGTCCAGCGCGGCGACCGTGAAGCGGTGCTCGCCGGAGGCCGCCACCACGTACGGCTGCGCCGTGGTGACCTCGGTCGACAGGTCCGCGCCGACCATCTCGGGGGCCTGCCGCACCCGGGCCAGCAACGCCCGGGGGTCGGTCTCGACGCTGGAGATGCCGACCCGCATCGCGCCGCGCTCGCGCAGGTGCCGGGTCAGCGCCCGGGTGTCCACGCCGCTGACGCCGACGACGCCCTCGGCGGACAGCCGCTCCTCCAGCCCGCCCGTGGCCCGCCAGTTCGAGCCGACGCGGGCCGGGTCGCGGACCACGTAGCCGGCGACCCAGATCCGGCCCGACTCGTCGTCGGAGTCGTTGACGCCGGTGTTGCCGATGTGCGGGGCGGTCTGCACCACCACCTGACGGTGGTAGGACGGGTCGGTCAGCGTCTCCTGGTAGCCGGTCATGCCGGTGTTGAAGACCGCCTCGCCGAAGGTCTCCCCGACGCTGCCGTACGCCTCGCCGTGGAACGTGCGCCCGTCCTCCAGGACGAGGATCGCGGGCCTCCGCTTGGTCATAGAACTGCCTTTCCGTCCAGGACCGTCGGCTCGCCGCGCAGGAAGGTCGCCACGATGCGACCCGGCAGCGTCATGCGGGCGTACGGGGTGTTGCGACTACGGCTGGCCAGCTCCGCCGGCTCGATGGTGCGGCGGGCGGCCGGGTCGACCAGGGTCAGGTTCGCCGGCACCCCGGGCGCCGGGTCGACACCGTGCCCCTCCAGCCCGGCGATCCGGGCCGGGGCGCGCGACATCCGCTCGGCGATCAGGTCCCACTGCGGGCCGAGCACGTCGAGGGCGATCGACAGCGCCGTCTCCAGGCCGAGCATGCCCGGCCGGGCGTACGCCCACTCGCACTCCTTGTCCTCCACCGCGTGCGGGGCGTGGTCGGTGGCGACCACGTCGATCACGCCGTCGACCAGGGCCGCCCGCAGCGCGGCGATGTCGGTCGCGGTACGCAACGGCGGGTTGACCTTGTAGACCGGGTCGTAGGTCTCGGCCCGGGAGTCGGTCAGCAGCAGGTGGTGCGGGGTGACCTCGGCGGTGACCCGTACCCCCCGGGCCTTGGCGTGGCGCAGCACCTCGACGCTGCCGGCGGTGGAGACGTGGCACACGTGCAGGCGGCTGCCCACGTGCTCGGCGAGCAGCACGTCCCGGGCGATGATCGCCTCCTCGGCGACCGCCGGCCAGCCGGTCAGGCCGAGGCGGGTCGAGACCTCGCCCTCGTGCATCTGCGCGCCCTCGGTGAGCCGGGGCTCCTCGGCGTGCTGGGCGATGATCCCGTCGAACGCCTTCACGTACTCCAGCGCCCGGCGCATCAGCCTCGGGTCGGCCACGCAGTGCCCGTCGTCGGAGAAGATCCGCACCCGGGCCGCCGAGTCGGCCATCGCGCCCAACTCGGCGAGGTGCTCGCCGGCCAGGCCGACGGTGACCGCGCCGATCGGCTGCACGTCCACCAGCCCGGCCTCCCGGCCCAGCCGCCAGACCTGCTCGACCACGCCGGCGGTGTCGGCGACCGGCGAGGTGTTGGCCATCGCGCAGACCGCGGTGTAGCCGCCGAGCGCCGCCGCCCGGGACCCCGACTCGACGGTCTCGGCGTCCTCCCGGCCGGGCTCGCGCAGGTGGGTGTGCAGGTCGACCAGGCCGGGCAGGGCGACCAGCCCGGTGCCGTCGACGACGGTCGCCTCCGGCGCGTCCAGCCCGGCGCCGACGGCCGCGACGACGCCGTCGCGGATCAGCACGTCGGTCGGCGCGGCGCCGACGACGCTGACGTTGGAGATCAGGTACGAGCTCACCGGTTGTTCCCCCCGAGCAGCAGGTAGAGGACGGCCATCCGCACGGAGACCCCGTTGGCGACCTGTTCGACGATGGTGGAGCGGGGCGAGTCGGCGACCTCGGGCGTGATCTCCATCCCCCGGTTCATCGGCCCGGGGTGCATGACGATCGCGTGCTCGGGCAGCCGGCGCATCCGCGGGCCGTCCAGGCCGTAGCGGCGGGCGTACTCGCGGGCGGACGGGAAGTAGGAGTCGTTCATCCGCTCGCGCTGCACCCGCAGCATCATCACGACGTCCGACTGCGGCAGCACCGCGTCGAGGTCGTAGGAGACGTCGGTGCCGGGCGCGAGGGCCTGCGCGATGTGGACGGGGATCAGCGTCGGCGGCCCGACCAGGGTCACCTTGGCGCCGAGCGTGGACAGCAGCAGGACGTTGGAGCGGGCCACCCGGCTGTGCAGGACGTCGCCGACCACCGCGACCGACAGGCCGGCCAGCCGGCCCAGCCGGGAGCGCATCGTGTACGCGTCGAGCAGCGCCTGGGTGGGGTGCTCGTGGGTGCCGTCGCCGGCGTTGACCACCGACCCGTCGACCCAGTCGGCGAGCCGGTGCGGGGCGCCCGAGGCGGGGTGCCGGACGACCACCGCGTCGGCCCCCATCGCCTGCAGGGTCAGCGCGGTGTCCTTCAGGCTCTCGCCCTTGGTCACGCTGGAGCCCTTGGCCGAAAAGTTGATCACATCGGCGCTGAGCCGCTTCGCCGCCGCCTCGAACGAGATCCGGGTCCGGGTGGAGTCCTCGTAGAAGAGGTTGACCACGGTGCGCCCGCGCAACGCGGGCAGCTTCTTGACCTCCCGGCCGGCGACGGTGGCCATCTCGGCGGCCGTGTCCAGGATCTCCGTGGCGGTGGCGGCGTCCAGGTCGGCGCCGGAGAGCAGGTGCCGGATCATGCGGGGGTCCCCCCGTACAACTTGACCTCGTCGGTGCCGTCGGTCTCCGCGAGGGTGACCTTCACGCTCTCCGCCAGGGACGTCGGGATGTTCTTGCCCACGTAGTCGGCGCGGATCGGCAGCTCGCGGTGGCCCCGGTCGACCAGGACGGCGAGTTGGACGGACGCCGGCCGCCCGACGTCGTTGAGCGCGTCGAGCGCGGCCCGCACCGTGCGACCGGAGAAGAGCACGTCGTCGACGAGGACGACCCGCCTGCCGTCGATGCCGCCGGGCGGCACCTGGGTCGGCCCGACCGCGCGGGTGGCGTGCCGGCGCAGGTCGTCGCGGTGAAGGGTGATGTCGAGCACGCCGACCGGGACGGTCACGTCCTCGAAGGTGCTGATCCGGGCGGCGAGCCGCTTCGCGAGCGGGGCGCCCCGGGTGGGGATGCCCAGCAGCACCGTGTTCTCGGCGCCCTGGGTCTTCTCCAGGATCTGGTGGGCGATGCGGTCGACCACGCGCTGGACGTCGGCGCTGGCGAGGATCACCTTCACCGAGGGTTGTCGTGGCGGCGGTGACTGCGCAGCCGGTGGGTAGGCCACGGCGGACCTCCTTCCCCGCCTCACGGGACGGGTCGTTAAAGGACGTCGGATGCCGGTACCGGGTCGCGAGCGGCTCGGTACCGGGGCTTCACGCCACGTTACCAGTGGTCACCGCGCTGACCGTCGTCGGCCACTGACCCCCTGGTCAGCTCGGCGAAAAGGGGACAACTCCCCCGGTGATCCCAACGGTAAGGTCACGACCACTTGACCAGTTGTGCCAATCCCCGTACCGTCACGCTCCGTAGCGATCGCTGGGAGAACCCCGAGCAGCACTGGGAGTGTTTAATGCCCTCTGAATACGCCAAGTCTCTGGGCGCCCGTCTGCGCTCCATCCGCCAGCAGCAGGGCCTCTCCCTGCAGGGTGTGGAGGAGAAGTCGAACGGGCGGTGGAAGGCGGTGGTGGTCGGCTCCTACGAGCGCGGCGACCGCGCCGTCACGGTGTCGCGCCTGGCGGAGCTGGCCGACTTCTACCGTGTGCCCGTCTCGGAGCTGCTGCCCGACGGCAGCGGGGTTCGCCACGAGCCCACCAGCAAGATCGTGCTCGACCTGGAGCGCCTCTACGACGAGGCCTCCGAGGACCTGGCCTACGTCGCCCGGTACGCGCGCGCCATCCAGCAGCAGCGTGGCGACTACAACGGCCGCGTGCTCTCCATCCGCGCCGACGACCTGCGTGCGCTCGCGATCGTCTACGACGCCTCGCCGTCCGGCCTGATCGAGCGGCTCACCGAGCACGGTGTGCTGGTCGCCGACCCGCGGGCGTTCTTCGCCAGCTGAACCGACCGCGAAAGGGGCCCGTGCCGTCGGCACGGGCCCCTTTCGTCGTACGTGTCGCGTTTCCGCCCGCCGTCACCGGAGGGGTGTGACGCACGTCGGGTGTGACGTGCGCCGCGTCAGCGGGTGGCGTACTCGGCGATGCGGCCGAGGATGCCGTTGAGGAAGCGCGGCGAGTCGTCGGTCGACATCTGCCGGGCCAGCTCGACGGCCTCGCTGATGGCGACCGCGTCGTCGATCTCGTCGACGTAGAGCAGTTCGTAGACCGCGATCCGGGCGAGATTGCGGTCGACCGCCGGCATCCGGTCCAGCGTCCACCCCTCGGCGTAGCTCGCGATCACCTCGTCGATCCGGTCGAGGTGGGCGGCGACGCCCTCGACGAGGCTCACCGCGTATCCCAGGTGCTCGGGTCGGGGCTTCTCGATCCGCTCGATGTAGCCGGCGAGCACCTCGACCGGCGGACGGTCCCGCAGGTCGGCCTCGAAGAGCACGTCCAGCGCCCGCTTGCGCGCCTTGCGGCGCGCCGGCATCTGCTGCTTGGGACCCTCGGCCATCAGGCGCGGCCGAGGTAACGGCCGTCGCGGGTGTCGACCTTGATCTTCTCTCCGGTGGTGATGAAGAGCGGCACCTGCACGGTCGCGCCGGTCTCGACGGTGGCCGGCTTGTTGCCGCCGGTCGACCGGTCGCCCTGCAGGCCCGGCTCGGTGTAGGTGACCTCCAGCACGACGCTGGTCGGCAGCTCGATGTAGAGCGGGACGCTCTCGTGGATGGCCACGGTCGCCTCAGCCTCGGGCAGCAGGTAGTTCGCCGCGTCGCCGACGGTGGCGCCGAGCACGTTGATCTGGTCGAACGTCTCCAGATCCATGAAGACGTAGTCCTCGCCGTCGGCGTAGAGGTACTGCATGGTGCGCTTGTCCACGGTCGCGGTCTCGACCTTGGTGCCCGCGTTGAAGGTCTTGTCGACCACCTTGCCGGACAGCACGTTCTTCAGCGTGGTACGCACGAACGCACCACCCTTACCGGGCTTGACGTGCTGGAACTCGACGACGGCCCAAAGCTCTCCGTCGAGGTTGAGTACCAGGCCGTTCTTCAGGTCGTTGGTGGTGGCCATTTCCTGCCTTGATCATCAATTGGCGGACAGACCTGGCAAGTCTACTAGTAGCGCCGAACGCCGCTGCCCGGCGCTGCCCGCGCACCGCCCCGTCCAATGCCGCCCGACACCGCCCGCCCGTCCCGCCGCCCCCGCCACCCTCGGCCACCCCGCCTGCCACCCGCCCCGCTCCGGCCCGCTCCGGGCCATTGCGCCACTGCGCCACCTCGCCACCTCGCCGCCTCGCCGCCTCGCCGCCTCGCCGCCTCGCCCACGATGCTCCTCGCCGCCGCCCCCGGCGTTGCCCGCGTTTGGGCGACAGCGCGGAATCCAGCCGTAACACGAACCGGCGCCCCGACCTGACCGTCAACGACGCCCCTTGGCGACAGCGCCCACCGGCACGTCACCCTACGCACACACCAATGGCCTCGGTGAGCATCACCCGCGCCTCCTTTGCTCTGCAGCCACAAACGCACCACTCACCGACGGTCACGCCTGCTCCCGGCGGCGATTCAAACGTCGGCAGAGAAACCCCAGGTCGGACCGCCGGTGCGAATATGGCTGCAGAGCAAAGCGTCCGATAGGCAGCGAGGGAAGGCCGCCAGGCCGATGACGTACCGTGACGACATCAGAACATCACTCTCCGTAACGCCGTGATCGTGGGCGGAGGGCCGACCCATGTCAGGGCGATCGTCGCGGCCACGGCGCGGACAGGAGGAGGCATTCGCCTGGGCGCGGGCAACGGTCGCGCCCAGGGTGGGCTGTCTCTCGGCCGCAGGCGCCACGGTCGGCCCGCCGCCCGAGGCCGGTTGGGGCCCACGCGACGGCTGGGTCGGGCGACGCGGGTCGGGCGACGCGGGTGGGGCGGCGCGGGTGGGCGGCGCGGGTGGGGCGTCAGCGGCTCCGAGCGGCCAGGTGGTGCAGGGCCAGGCGGTAGCCGTCGACGCCGAGGCCACAGATCACCCCGGTCGCCACCGCCGACACCACGGAATGGTGCCGGAACTCCTCGCGCGCGTGGATGTTGGAGATGTGCACCTCGACCAGCGGCCCGCGCAGCATGGCGCAGGCGTCGCGGACCGCGTACGAGTAGTGCGACCAGGCGGCGGGGTTGAGCACCACGGCGGCACCCTCGTCCGCGGCGGTGTGCAGCCAGGCCAGCAGCTCGTGCTCGGCATCGGTCTGCCGGACCGTCACGTCCAGGCCGAGTTCCCGCCCGGTCGACTCGCAGAGCGTAACCAGCTCCGCGTAGCTTCCCGCCCCGTAGACGTCCGGCTGCCGGGTGCCGAGCCGGCCGAGGTTCGGGCCGTTGAGCACGTGGACCTTCACGCGGCCACCTCCCGGTAGGCCGCCGCCAGCAGTTCGTCGTCCGGCCCCTCCAGGATCGCGGGCCGGGCCAGCCCGTCCAGCACCACGAACCGTAGCTGGCTGCCCCGGGTCTTCTTGTCCACCCGCATCGTGGCCAGCAGTCCCGGCCAGGCCTCGGCCGGGTAGCTGGTGGGCAGGCCGAGCGCCGCCATGGCCGTCCGGTGCCGCTGCGCGGTGGGGGCGTCGAGCCGGCCGGCCAACCGGGCCAGCTCACCGGCGTAGACGACGCCGACCGACACCGCGTGACCGTGCCGCCAGCGGTAGCCCTCCGCCTTCTCGATGGCGTGGGCCAGGGTGTGGCCGTAGTTGAGCACCTCACGCACCCCCGACTCCCGCAGGTCGCCCGAGACCACGTCGGACTTCACCCGGATCGCCCGCTCGATCAGCTCGCGGGTCACCGGACCCGCCGGGTCGGTGACCGCCGCCCGGTCCCGCTCCACCAGATCGAGGATCACCGGGTCGGCGATGAAGCCGCACTTGACCACCTCGGCCAGGCCGGCGGCGAGGTCGGCCGGCGGGAGGCTGTCCAGCGTCGCCAGGTCGGCGAGGACGCCGACCGGTGGGTGGAACGCCCCGACCAGGTTCTTGCCGGCGGCGGTGTTGATCCCGGTCTTGCCGCCCACCGCGGCGTCGACCATGCCCAGCAGCGAGGTGGCCACCGGCACCCAGCGCACCCCACGAAGCCAGCAGGCCGCGACGAAGCCGGCCAGGTCGGTCACCGCGCCGCCGCCGACGCCGACCACCGCGTCGGTACGGGTGAAACCGGCCTCGCCCAGCCGGTCCCAGCAGGTCGCCGCGACGTCGATGCGCTTGCCCGCCTCCGCGTCCGGCACCTCGATCGGCAGCGGCGTGACGCCGGCCGCGCGCAGCCGCCCGCCGATCGCGTCGGCCAGTCCCTTCAGCGGGTGCGCGTGCAGCACGGCCACCCGGGTCGCGTCCGGCAGCAGTCCCGGCAGCGCGTCGAGCAGGTCGCGTCCCACCAGCACGTCGTACGGGCGCTCGCCGCCGACCGGGATCCGGGTCACCTCGTCCATCGCCGGCAGCCTAGTGCAGCCGCCCTGTCGCTGGCGGGAACTGTCCACTTCGTGGCCACCCGATCGCGTGCCGGGCAGGGCCACGGGGTCGCCCCTCGAAAGGATCACCCGGGCACCCGGGCCGCCCAGGCGGGCGTACGCGGCGACCTCGGCGCGCGGGGCCTCGGGGCGTACGACGGTGGACGGCCAGCCCAGCCACGCCGCATGCCGGTCCAGCCTCGCAACGGAGCGCGCGACGGTGTGGCGGCTCAGCGCTCGAGGAGCGTGGCGATCTCGGCGGCGATCTCCGCCGGGGACCGACCGTCGGTGACGACCGTGGCGGTGGCCACCTCGGCGTAGAGCGGGCGGCGCTGGTCCAGCAGGTACTTCAGCGTCGCCCGTGGGTTTATCGCCAGCAGTGGGCGGCCCGCGCCGAGCCCGACCCGCTTCACCGCGTCGGACAACTCGACGGAGAGGTACACCACCGGGCGCCCGACCAGTGCGGCGCGGTTCTCCTCGGCGAGGACCGCACCGCCGCCGAGGGCGAGCACGCCCCCGCACGAGGCCAGCGCCGCCGCCACCGCCGCCCGTTCGAGCGTACGGAAGTGGTCCTCGCCCTCGTCGATGAAGATCTCGGGGATGGGCTTGCCGGCCAGCCGCACGATGTCGAGGTCGGTGTCGCGGAACTCCACACCGAGCAGCTCCGCCAACGCCAGCCCGACCGTGGTCTTGCCGGAGCCGGGCGCCCCGACCAGCACGCAGACCGGCGCCATCAGCGGCACCCCCGGCCGGCCACGCGCCCCGCCGGCCGTCGCGCGGTCACCGGATCACCAGCGCGTCGAGGTAGCCGGCCAGGTTGCGGCGGATCTCCGCGACCGAGTCGCCGCCGAACTTCTCGGTGGCGGCCTCGGCCAGCACCAGCGCCACCATCGCCTCGGCGACGACGGCGGCGGCGGGCACGGCGCAGACGTCCGAGCGCTGGTTGATCGCGGTGGCCGGCTCGCCGGTGGTGACGTCCACCGTGGCCAGGGCCCGGTTCAGCGAGGAGATCGGCTTCATGGCGGCCTTCACCCGCAGCGGCTCGCCGGTGGTGATGCCGCCCTCCAGCCCACCGGCCCGGTCGGTGACCCGACGCACGCCGGTGGCGGTGGGGATGATCTCGTCGTGCGCCTCGGAGCCCCGGGAGCGCGCCTGCTGCCAGCCGTCGCCGATCTCCACGCCCTTGATGGCCTGGATCGACATCAGGGCGGTCGCGAGCCGGGCGTCGAGCTTGCGGTCCCACTGAACGTGGCTGCCCAGGCCCGGCGGCACCCCGTACGCCAGCACCTCGACCACGCCGCCGAGGGTGTCGGCGGCCTTCTTCGCGGCGTCGACCTCGGCGACCATCCGGGCGCTGGCCTCGGAATCGAGGCAGCGCAGCGGGTCGGCGTCGACGCGGGCGGCGTCGGCGGGCGTCGGGCGCAGGCCGGGCTTGACGGCGACCGGGCCCAGCTCCACCACGTGGGAGACGATCTCGATGCCGAGGGCCTGCCGGAGCAGCGCCTTGGCGACCGTGCCGACGGCGACCCGGGCGGCGGTCTCCCGCGCGCTGGCCCGTTCCAGGATCGGCCGGGCGTCGGTGTGGCCGTACTTCTGCATGCCGGCCAGGTCGGCGTGACCCGGTCGGGGGCGGGTCAGCGGCGCGTTGCGGGCCTGGCTGGCGAGTTCCTCCGGGTCGACGGGGTCGGCGGCCATGACGGTGCGCCACTTGGGCCACTCGGAGTTGCCGACGCGGATCGCGACCGGGCTGCCGATGCTCACCCCGTGCCGGAGCCCACCGATGATCTCGACCTCGTCCTGCTCGAACGACATCCGCGCGCCCCGGCCGTAGCCGAGCCGACGCCGGGCCAGCTCACCGGCGATCTCCCCGGTGGTCACCTCGACGCCGGCGGGTACGCCCTCCAGCATCGCGACGAGGGCGGGACCGTGCGATTCCCCTGCAGTCAACCAGCGCAACACAGCGGTCAGTCTGTCACGCCCGGTGCCCGCCGCCGTGCGGTGCCCGTCGCGTCCCGCCCTGCGGACGCGACGTCCCGGCGGGAAACCGTAGGATCAGCCGGTCCGCCGGGAAGTCTGGTCGGCAGTGACGTCGTCGACCCCGATCCCTGGGAGCCCTGGTGCTGCTCTTCGCATTCGCCGCCGCCCTGCTGCTGGCGGTCCTGCTCTCCAGCCTGGCCCACCGCACGATCCTGTCCACCGCCGTGCTCTTCCTGCTCGTCGGTTTCGTGCTGGGTCCGGAGACCACTGGCGTGCTGGACATCACCGCCGACTCGCCGATCGTGGCGACGCTGGCCGAGCTGGCCCTGTTCACCGTGCTCTTCACCGACGGCATGCGGGTGGGCTGGGCCGATCTGCGCTCGGCGTGGCGGCTGCCCGGTCGGGCGCTGGGCTGGGGCCTGCCGCTGACGCTGCTGATCACCTCGCTGCTGGCGCACTTCGTCGTCGGGCTGGACTGGCCGGAGTCGCTGCTGCTCGGGGCGGTCCTCGCACCCACGGACCCGGTGTTCGCCTCGGCGCTGGTCGGCAACGACCGGGTGCCCGGCCGGCTGCGGCACCTGCTCAACGTCGAGTCCGGGATCAACGACGGTCTGGCGCTGCCCTTCGTCATCCTGTTCCTGGCCGTCGCGGCCGGCTCGGACGACCTGCACCTGGACGAGCTGGGCCTGGAACTGCTGCTGGGGTTGGTGATCGGGGTCGGGGTGCCGTGGTTGGCGCTGCGGCTGGAGAGGACCCGCTTCTTCTCCGCCTCCACCCAGTACGAGCCGCTGAACGGCGTGGCGATCGGCCTGCTGGTGCTGGCCCTGGGCCTGGTCACCCACGCCAACCTGTTCCTCGCGGCGTTCGCCGCCGGCATCACCGTGGCCACCTTCGGCGAGCGGCAGCGGGAGAGCTTCGAGCACTTCGGCGAGCTGATCGCCGAGGTGTTCAAGCTGGCCGCGCTGTTGGTCTTCGGCGCGCTCATCTCGATCGAGTTCCTCGGCGAGATCTCCTGGCCCGGCTGGGTGTTCGCGGTGCTCGCCATCGTGGTGGCCCGCCCGGTGGCGCTGGCCGTCTCGTTCCTCGGCTCCCGGCTGAGCCGTACCGAGCAGTTCGCCGCGATGTGGTTCGGACCGAAGGGCTTCGCCTCGGTGGTCTACGGCCTGCTGGTGCTCCAGGCCGGCATTCCGGCCGGTGACGAGATCTTCCACCTGGTGGCGCTCACCATCGTGCTGTCGATCCTGGCGCACTCCTCCACCGACATCGTGATCGCCCGGATCTTCGATCCGGCCACGACCCCGGCCTGGTACGAGAGGCTGCGACAGGCCTCCGCCGATCGCCGGGGGCGTGGGCGCGACCGCCGGGTGAGCGGCGACCCCGACCCGGACCGCCGCTAGGTCCCGCGTCCGGGGCCCGGCCGGTCCTCGCCGGCCGCAGCCCCGGACGGCGCGGGCTCAGATGCCCCGGCCGCGCTTGTGCAGGGTGCGCAGCACCGCGTCGGCGCGGACCATCCGCCCGGCCACGGCGAGGGCCAGGTACGCCCTCGGCTCGCGCGGGTTGCGCCGGATGGTGTGCCGGGCCCAGCGCATCGCGCCCCGCCGGTCGCCGGACGCGGCACGGGCGAAGGCGATCTGCCCGGTGACCCTCGCCTCGCCGGCGGGCTGGGTGCCGAACTCGGGATAGCGCTCCAGCAGCCACTGCAACGCCTCGGAGATGGTGTCCCAGCGCTGCGCGAAGTAGGACCGCTTGTGCCAGCGCACCAGCACGTACGGCGTGCGCAGGTTGACCAGCGGCGCGCTGCGGGCGGCCCGCAGCAGGAACTCGTAGTCCTCCGCGTAGCTGCCCGGGATCTCCTCGTCGACCAGCCCGAACCCGTCGCGCAGCGCGGCGGCGCGGATCAGGAAGGTCGACGGGTGCAGCTCCGTCATCCGGTCGCGCAGCAGGTCGGCCAGCGTGACGGAGTCCTTCGGCAGCACCCGGTCGACGGTGTGCCCGTCGTAGCTGACCCGGATGCCGCAGCTGACGAACTCCGCCTCGGGGTGGGCGGTCAGCGCCTCGACCTGGGCCCGCAGCTTGCCGGGCAGCCACTCGTCGTCGTCGTCGCAGAACGCGACGAGGTCACCGGTGGCGGCCAGGACGCCGCTGTTGCGGGCACCGGCCAGGCCGGGAGCGCGCCCGTTGCGGATCACCCGGACCAGCCCGTCCGGGCGGGACAACTCGGCCAGCGAGGCGTCCGGCTCGGACTGGTCGTAGACCACCACCACCTCGATCGGGCCGGGGTGGTCCTGGTCGAGGATGGCGCGCACGGCGGCCCGGAGCAGCTCCGGACGGTCCCGGGTGGGCACCACCGCGCTCACGCTCGGGTTTTCGGTCATCGCCGCTCTCCGTTCCGGCCCGACCGTGCCCACGGCCGCCACCTCGTCCGCTGCCGTCGTCCGGTCGACGCGGCCACCAGGTCCTCCACGATCCGGCCCACCTGCTCGACCGCCGCGCGACGCGCCTCGGACGCGTCCGGGTCGGCCGCGACGGCGTACCGGGACGGGTCGGCGAGGCCGGCGGTGAGCGCCTCGAACAGCGCCTCGCGGGTCTCGGCGAGCGCCACCATGCCGGCCGTGCCGAGGCGGCGGGCGAACAGTTGCTGGTGGTCGTCGACGTGCTCGCCCCGGGTCGGGTCCCGGGGCACGACGATCGGCAGGTGACCGTGCCGGCGGGCCTCCAGGATGGTGGCCGGGCCGCCGTGGCAGACCACGAGGTCGGCCTCGGCCATCGCGGTCTGGAGCGCGTCGTGGCCGAGGAAGGGCACCGCCCCGGGCAGCCCGGGGGCCCGGGTGTGTCCGTGCTGGACGGTCAGCCCGACCTCCCCGGCGACGGCCGGATGCCATTGCTCGATCCAGCCGACCACCCGGTCGAACGGGTGCTTGTCGGTGCCGACGGCGACCAGCAGCCGGGCCCGGGCGAGTTCGCCGGGGTCGCGCGGGCGGGGCACGCGGCCGGCGGGCGCCGGGCGGGGCCGGCCCGGTACGACCCGGTGCGCGGGGGCGGTTCCGGTGCTCTCGGCGTTCACAGCAGGGTCCCCACGACGGTGGCCTCCGGGTACTGCCGGCGCTGCTCGTCCCACTGCACGAGCATCGCGGAGAGGAACGGCCGGCAGAGCCGGGCGGTCAGGGTCGGGGTGTCGATGCGGTCGTACACCTCGATGTAGACGGTCGGCACGCGCCGGAGCCGGGCCAGCACCACGAACGGGACGGCCACCCCGGCGCCGGTGGTCACCACGGCGGCGACCCGGCGCGAGCGCAGCACCCGCCAGGCGAGGACGGCGTTGCGCAGCAGGTTCGGCACGTTGCGGGTGGTCGGGTGGTGCGCCGGGACCAGTTCCTCGCCGGCGAGCAGCGAGAGCGCCTCGGGTGTGTCGAAGGTGACCCAGCACCGTCGCCAGCGTTCGTACCACGGGCGCAGCGCGAGCAGTTGGGCCAGGTGGCCGCCGCTGGAGCCCACCAGGAGCAGGACCCCGGGCTCGCCGGCTTCCTCGGTTGTCGTTCCCACGCGACTCCCCACAAGTTCGCTTGGACGTTCGGTGGTCGCCACGCGACAGCAGATCACACGTCCCCGGCTGGTGAAATAGGGCGACCGCTATGTCGTTTCTCGATGACGTCCAGCAGGGCGGGATGCAGCGCCGCGTTCCAGCCGGCGCCCGCGTCGGCCAGCCGCCAGGTGCGCAGCCACATCTCCAGCAGGTAGGCGTCGGCCACCAGCCGCCCGGTCGCCGGTGCGAGACCGAGTTCCGCGCCGTACCGCTCAAGGTGGGCGTCGACGGCCCGCGCCGCCGCGGCGGCCGGCTCGCCGCGCAGCACCAGGGCCCGCTGGAACGCGTCGTGCGCCAGGTCGAAGCCGAGCGGCACGTCCGGCCCGCTGTGCTCCCAGTCCCAGGCGACGAGGCGGCCGGCGTGTACGCCGAGGTTCCAGGGCACCCAGTCGCCGTGCCAGTGCCCGAACTCGACGGCCGTGCCGCCGTGCCGGTCGGTCAGGGCGGCCACGGCGGCGACCGCCCGGGCCCCGTCCGGCGTGCCGGTAGCGGCGCATTCGGCCTCGGCGGCGAGCCGGCCCAGGAATGCCGACGCCGCCAACGGGCGCGGCGGCGCCGGCGGGCGGCCCCGGCGGGCCACCGCCAGCAGCGCCGCGATCCGCGGCGGTTCGCCGGCCGACACCCCCCGCACGTCCGGCGGCAGCGGTTCGACCAGCGCGACCACCTGCCCGGCGGCGGTGGTCTCGGCCAGCAGGCGGGGCGCCGCCGGATGGTCGGGCGCCCCGGTCACCGCCGGCAGCTCGCGCAGGGCCGCCGCCTCGTTGGTCACCAGCGCCCGGGTGGCGCCGTTCCAGCCGATCTTCGCGTACCCGAGGGCGCGGCCGTCCGGGGCGAACAGTTGCAGGGTGGGCTTGTGGTTCGGGTCCGGCGGGCGGACCCCGCAGGCCGCGAGCACCGACGGCACGCCGAGTGCGGCACCCAGCCGCCCGGCCAGCAGCGCCTCGTCGGCCGCGACCGGATCGGGCAGCGACACCGTCAGCCGGGGGAACGGGGCCAGGTCCACCGCGCCGACGCGCGCCAGCACGCCGAGCGCGGCCCGCACCGCCCGCACCTTCGGCGGGCGCAGCGCGTTGTACGCCAGCAGCGAGGCGGCCGTGGCCCGGGGCGCGCCGAGCGGCAGCAGGAACCGGGCCCGGTCGAGCGACGGGACGACCGCGTACCGGGCGACGGCGCGGTGTCCCGGCGGCGGCGGGGCGCCCACGGTCAGGGCGACCCGCTCGTCGCCGAACACCGCCCGGGTGACCCAGCCGAGCCCGTCGGTACGCGACCGGGGGTCGGTGGCGGCGGTGGTCCGCGCCGTCACGGGGCGCGGTCCGGCCAGTCGAGCGCCAGCCCCAGCCGCTGCCGCAACGCGTCGTTGTACGGGCGGTAGTACTCGGTCAGCTCGGCGCGCACGGCCGGCTCCAACGGCGCCGAGCGGCGGTCGTTGTAGACCTTGAAGTCGGGCAAATCGTGCGGGGGCAGGCCGAGGAAGTCCAGCGTGCGCCGGTAGGTCGACCGGGCGTCGCGGTAGAGGTCCTCGCTGGGCAGGAAGAGGATCTGCTCCCGGTCGAAGCGCTCCAGCCACGGCTCCAGATGCTCCAGGTAGCGTCCCCGGGCCCGGTAGGTGTACCAGTCGTACGGCTCGCTGAAGTACTCCGGCTCGGCGACCAGCCGTTCCCGCTCCCCCGCCGTGCGTTCCTCCTCGGCGGCCAGCGCGGCGGCGAAGTCGAGCGGCTCGATGCCGTGCGTGCGCCGCTCCTTCCAGTGCGAGTACGCCCGCTCCACCGGGTCGCGCAGCAGCACGATCAGCCGCACCGACGGCATCAGCGCGGCGACCCGCTGCGCCGCCAGGGGGTGGAACATGTACAGCGGCGCCGCCTCGCCGACCCGCACCGGCCCGTTGTGCCGCTTCTCCAGAGCCTCCCGGTGGCGCTGGGTCGGGAAGTGCGAGCGGTACCAGGCCTCGCCGCGCCCCCAGTGCTCCTCGAAGTAGTGCGAGGACTTCGTGTTCCAGGCCGGGAAGAGCCGGGGCACCAGCGGGTGCTGAATGAGGTAGTTCCACAGCGAGGTGGTGCCGCCCCGCTTGGTGCCGATGATGAGGAAGTCCGGCAGCGGTCGCCGGTCGCTGGTCCGTACCCCGTAGTCGACGAGTGACTCCCGCACCCGCTCCGTCACCTGGGTCGGTACGAGCTGCTTCACCCGGTCTCGGATGGACGGCACGACGAACCTCACCTGCCCTTCGTTTCCTCCGGGACGGGCCCGGTGGCGGCCGGGGCCGCCTCCTGCCGCCCACGGACCTGCACCATGGTCACCCGGATGCGGCGTCGCACCCGGGGCAACGTCAACAAGCCGACGCAGCCGGCGGCCAGCACGCCCAGGGCCACGGCCAGGCCGCCGATCCCCCGGCCGGCGACGAGCACCCCGACCGCCGCCGCGGCCCCGACCCCGGCGACGGTGGCCGCCGCGGCCCGCAGCATCGCCGCGTCGACCAGCGGCTGGCCGACCACGACCCGGGCGCAACCGACCGCCGTGAGGTTCTCGGTGGCGATGCCGAGCGCCCAGGCCAGCGCCGCGCCGGTCGCACCGTGCGCCGGGATCAGCCACAGGCCGAGGGAGACGGTGACCAGCAGCCCGGCCAGCGTCGCGGCCAGGTGCAGCCCGCTGCGCCCGCCCATCAGCAGCAGGCTCTGCACGTTGCCCACCCCGGTGTTGACCAGCATCGCCAGCGCGAGCACGGTCATCGCGGGGACGCCGGCGGTGAACTCGGGCCCGAAGAGCTGCAGGAAGGCCGACCCGAAGACGGCGAGCAGCAGGTAGACCGGCCAGGACAGCACCAGCCCCCAGGTGGTCAACTGCCGGTGCACGGCTGCCGCCGCGGCCCGGTCACCCCGCCCGAGCAGGCGCGACAGCTGCGGCGACACCGCCACCCGGAGCCCCTGCATGGCCAACTGGCCGGCGAGGATGTAGCGTCCCACCGCGCCGAAGACGCCGGCGTCGGCCGGCCCGGCGAGCACCGACGTGAGCAGCACGCCCACCCACATGTTGCCGGCGTCGATGGCCGCCGACGCCGCCCGGGGCAGCGCGAAGCGCCAGAACGCCGACCAGTCGCCCGGCGCGGGCCGCAGCGCCGCGCCCCGACCGACGCCGAGCGGGCCGGCCACCAGCGGCAGGCAGGCCAGCAGGGCCAGCGCCGCCGGCACCAGCCAGCCGGTCATGCCGGCCAGCAGGCCCCCGCCGGCCAGGATCGTCGCACCGACCAGCACGGGCCGGGCCACCGGCAGCAGGAAGAACTGCACCCCGACGTACGCCCGGATCGGGCGTACGCAGCGCAGCGCGGCGAGCAGCAGCGTCATCGCCACCACCACCGGCACCGCGGCGAAGCTGACCGTCAGCAGGGCCGCGCCGTCGACGTCGGAGCCGCCCACCAGTCGCGGGGCGAGCGCGTCGGCGGCGAGCACCCCGCCCACGGCGACGGCGACCGCCACCAGCAGCGGCGGGACCAGCGCCACCGGGAACACCCGGGCGGCGTCGCCCCGCGTGCCGAGCCGCCGGCGCGGCAGCGCCCACATCAGCCCGGTCTCCGCGCCGAGGGTGCACACGGCGGTGGCGACGGTGACCACCCCGATCGCGGCGAAGAACGCCCCGGAGCCGACCGTGCCGTAGCCGCGGGTGATGACGACCGCGAGCAGGAAGCCGAAGAGCCCGCTGGTGGCCGCGCCGACCAACCCGGCGACGCCGCTGCGGGCGCTGCGCCGGGTCTCCGTGTCGTCGGCGGGCGGCGCTCCGCCCGGGCCCGGAGCGGCGGGCGCGTGGGGGCCGGACGGCGGGCGGGTGGCGGCGGTCATGCGGGCACCGCTTCCGGGCGCAGGGGCCGGGGGCGGTGGAGCCGGGCGTTGGTCTCCCGTTCGGTGAGCGCCATCGCGAAGGCGACCGCGAAGAAGGCGACCGCGAGGTTCTGGTTGGCCATGCCGTAGAAGGGGATCTGCACCAGGCAGACGACCGGTACCACGGCCAGCCACTGCCCGGCGGCGGACGTGGCCCGGGCGCAGATCAGCGCGGCGACCACGAACCAGGCGAGGAAGCACAGCAGCGCGGGGACGCCGTGGCTGAACAGCACCATCCACAGCTGCCCCTGGGTGCCGATCGGCGCCTGGGCGCTGACGGTGTCGACGTTCACCGGCGCGCCGTAGCCGAGCCAGGGCGACTCCCGTACCCGCCGGATCACCTCCAGGTAGAGCGAGAGCCGGTCGGTGTTGGTGTCGCTGGCCTCGACCCGGTTGCCGATGAGCTGGGTGACCGGGATGACCAGGGTGGTGAGACCGCCGATGACCACCACCCCGACGATCGACGCGGCCACCCGGACGTTGCCGCGCAGGGCGGCCCGGACGCCGAGCACCGCCAGCCCGGTGCCGAGGCTGAGGAACATCGCCCGGTTGAGCGTGAGGAAGGCCGGCGCCAGCGACAGCGGCAGCGACGCCAGCAGCGCCCAGCGCAGCACCCCGCGCCGGCGCAGCATGGTGAAGGCCACCACGCAGGGCAGCGTCATCGCGTACGCGCTGCCGTAGTTGTTGGTGTAGGCGAACGGCGCGGCCGGCCGGTAGATCGGGTTCAACGACCGGGCGCTGTATTCCGCGGTGGTGAGGTGGACCATGTCCTGGATGAAGGGGGTGCCGGCCACCCCGCCCGGCAGCAGCACCTCCACCGGGGTGGTCAACTCGAACCGGGGCGCCAGCACGCCCAGCCAGCCCAGCGTGACCAGCGCGAACCAGAAGGCGCAGAGCGGAACGAGCACCGCGGCCTGGTCCGGGCGCTCCCGGGCGACCGCGTAGACGTAGACGCCGACCACGAGCGCGGTGAGGTAGAAGGCGAGTCGCAGGGCGAACGTCAGCAGCGAGGCCGGCGTCTGCAACTGGGTGGCGCTGACGACCACCACGGCCAGGAACAGCAGCCAGATCCCGGCGGCCGGGGGCAGCGGCACCCGGCCCCGGATGACCAGCAGCGCGAACAGCAACGCCCCGAGCAGAGGCCACCCGAGGTAGAACGCGCCGGCCAGCCACCACACGGGCACCATGCCGAACATCAACGCCAGCGGCCAGAGCGGCAGCCGCGGCGGGGCCGGCGGCAGCGGCAGCGGCGCGGGACCGCCCGGGTCACCGGCCGGTTCGGTCGTAGCCGGGGCGCGGGTGACCGGCACGGATCAGCCCCGGCCGCTGCGCGTCAACACGAAGCCCAGCGGGGTGACCCCGGCCGCCCGCAGTCGCTCCACGAGCCGGCGCAGGTCGCCCTGCCGGGTGCGGTCCTGTTCGACCACCACGACCGCGGTGCCCTGCCGGGCGACGGCGACCCCACGCTCGTCGGACTCGGCCGGCGGCGCGTTGAACAGCACCAGGCTGTGGTCGGCGCCCTGCCGCCAGGTGCCGAACCGGACGCTGCCCGCGCCCACGGAGACCGGGTCGTTGCTGGACACCTTGCCGTTTCCACCGGTCGCCGTCGAGGTGACCCGGGGCAGGGTCAGCGTGGCGTCCGGGTCGGTGGACGGGCGGGCGCCGATCGGGTGCGGCGACGGGCGGCGGGCCGCGGCCGGCTCCGTCTTGCCGTCGCTGTTGCTCTCCGTCGTCGAGCCGGCCGGCCGGGGCTTCGGCACGAGCGGGCGGGACGGATCCGCCGCGGCGGGCAGCCGTTCCCGGTCGCCGAGCACGGTGGTGCGCAGTCGCTCGGCGCGTCCGCTGTCGTCGGCGACGAAGACCTCCCGGCCGACGGCCGCCAGCGCCACCGCCAGGCCGGCGGTGATTGCCGTGGGGTCCTCCTCCCGGGCGGTCAGCAACGACACCCGGGCGGGTTGGCGCACCCGCTCGGCGATGGCCATCGCCACGTACCGGATGTCGGCGTCGACCGCCTCCCGGCCGCCGCGCCACCGGCGGCTGCGCACCGTGCCGAGCAGCGGCAGCCCGGTGGCGTCCCGGCCGTCGTCGACCGACCGGATCCGCCGGTCCATCGACTCCCAGGCGTACGCCAGCACCACGCCGAGCAGCGTCCCGCCGAGCAGGCCGGCGAGCAGGTAGAGCGGGCGGTTGCCGGCGGAGGAGGCCAGGGCCCGCTCGGCGGTCTGGGTGACCCAGCCGGGGTTGACGTCGACGGCGGCGATCTCGGTTCGCGCGGCGTTGAGCTGGGTGAGCTGGTTGTTGATCCCGGTGAGCTCGGTCACCGCGGCGTCGACGGCGCCCTGCCGGACGCTGTTGACCCGCTTCTGGAGGGCGGCCTGCTGGGCGGCGACCTTGGCGATGCTCTCGTCGTACGAGCGCAGCATCTCCTCGCGCTGCTTCTCGTACATCGTCCGGCGCACGTCGAGGTAGGCCTCAGCGGCGAGGTTGACGCCCTCGACGGCCTGCTCGGCGCTGGGGGCCTGGTAGACGAAGCGCAGGATCTGCCCGCCGGTGGGCACCTCGACCTCGAGGGCGTCGCGCACCTCGCGCGGGTCCAGCCCGCCCGCGTCGGCCAGCCGCTGCACCACGTCGGTGCCCGTGGCGATGCCGCTCTCCACGTTCATGTTCACCGCCCGGTCGGCGGCGGCGCCGCTGGGCGTGAACGCGTCGGTGACGACGGGGCGGACCGCCACGACCGCGCTGGCGGTGACGGCGGCGGGGACGAGCACCACGTAGCCGATCGCGGCGAGCAGGCCGACGGCGGCGACGGCCCCGACGAGGCGGACGCGGTGCAGCGGAACACGGAGCAGGTCGGTCAGCGTGACCGTACGGCCCGGTGTGCCGCCACCGGCGGGGACGTCCGTGGGCCAGGAAGCGGGGGAAGCGTCAGTCATGGAACTTCTTCACCGTCTGTTGTGGATTTCCGGCGACCACGACCCGCGGCGGCACGTCCGTACGGACCACCGTGGCGGCACCCACGACACTGTCCCGGCCGATCCGCACGCCCTTCATCACCAGGGCGTGCGCCCCGACCCACACGTTGTCCTCGATCGTGATCGGGGCGCGGGTGGCCGCGACGGGCGGGTCGTGCCGCTGCTCGGGAGGCAGGTTGTGGAAGTCGTTGTCCAGCAGCTCGCAGTCCGAGAGCAGGCACCGGTCGCCGATCGTGACCGACGTCCAGGTGCCGATCCAGGTGGCGTTCAACAGGCAGTCGGCGCCGACCCGCACCTCGCCGGGACCGGCGAAGCGGACCAGCTTGTTGATCCGCGTGCGGTCACCGATGCTCACCCGTACGCCCCGGCGCAACCGGATCCGGCCGCGGATCTCCACGCCCCGACCCAGCGTCAGCCGGGGATAGCGCAGCGTGTACCAGCCGCGCTTGACCGCGAAGACGACCCGCACCGCGAGCCCTCTGCGGTTGCCACCGGCGCCGACCAACGACCCTCCCCACGTCGTGCGGGCCGGCGACGGCTGATCCGTCGCCGGCCCAACGTGAACAATCTACCGATGTTCCGTTACGAACAGTCGACCGTCACTGCACGGAGAAGAAGGTCGACGGCGTCGACCACGTCACACCGGCGGTCGCCGGGACCACCGTCGCCGTCGTTCCGTCGACCGCCGGGGCGGCCGTCGGGTCGAACGGCACGCTGCGCAGCGTTCCGTCGATGGCACCGTACACGATCCGGCCGGCGACCCAGGCCATGCCCCGCACGGTCGACCAGGTCACCCCGGTGGTGGGCAGCGCGAACTCGGTGGCACCGAGGTAGTTGCCGTCGATCTCGAAGTAGCGGTAGTAGAGGCCGCCGGCACCCGTGCGGGTGTAGTAGAGGCGACCGTCGAGATAGAAGGCGCCGGTCATCAGGGCCGGGTTGAACCAGTCGTTGTAGCCGGACGCCTCCCACGGCGCGCCGATCGCGCCGCCGTTGAACAACGAGATGTCGATCCGGCTGCCGGTGAGGGTGCCGGCGACGGCGTGCGACCAGTAGATCCGGTCGTCCACCCGCCAGGTCGCGCCGGCCGCCGTGTAGTTGGGCTGGCTGACCGGGGTCGGGGTGCCCAGGCTGGCGCCGTCGAACGGCACCTTGGCCAACTCGCCCGCGCCGGTGCCGACGTAGAGGTTGCCTTCGGTGGCGGTCGGCGCGTTCTTCGGGGTGATGGTGCGCCCGCCGGTCAGCGGGAACATGCCGAGCCGGCCGTGGTACTCGTTGCCCATGCCGTCGGAGTTGTGACCGAAGTAGAGGCCGTCGCTGCCGCGCCAGAGCACCGGCACCGACGAGCCCCAGTTGCTGGTGCCGGCCGGCATCGACGCGCTGCCGCTGCGGCGGGGGTTCCAGTTGACCGGCATGCCGGTGGCGGGGGTGACGGCGGCGATGCCGAGCCGGTCGATCGCACCGTTGCCGGCGCGGTCGCTGGCGTTGGGGTTGTTCAGCCAGCGGAAGTGCCCGCCGAGGTAGATGACGTTGTCGGCGACCTCGACGGAGGTGATGGTGTCGTTGCCGGTGTAGTCGACCCAGGTGCCGAGCTGTCCGGTGCCCCGGGCCGCGGTCTCGAAGCGCACCAGCGCGTCGCAGTACGCGGTTGGCCAGCCCGAGCCGCCGTTGGTGCCGACGACGAACCAGCTGCCGTCGCCGCCGAACTTGACGTCCTGCACGTAGTGCACGAAGGTCGCCGGCGACGCGCACGGCGGCACGAACTTCTCCGTGCTCCAGTCCAGCACCGTCGGCGTGCCCGAGAGGTCGACCAGCGCCATCTGGTTGCGCGGCAGGTCGTTGACGAGGGTGAAGTTGCCGCCGACGGCCAGGGTGCCGCCGTCCGGGGAGACGTCGATCGTCCACACGTACGACGTGGTGCCGTGGCGCCCGACCGTCGCGTCGACGGTGAAGGTCGGATCGATCGCGCCGGTCGTGGCGTCGAGCCGGCCGAGGCCGGCGTGCGCGGTGCCGTTGAGCCAGTTGAACGCACCGGCCACGTAGAGCCAGTTGCCGTGCAGCGCCAGGTCGCGCACCGTGCCGCCGTCGGAGCGGCCGACCCAGCTGTCGACGGTCTCGCCGGTGGCGGGATCTAGCGCCACCAGGTTCTTGCGGGAGACGCCGTTGACGTTCTTGAAGGTGCCGCCGACGATCAGCGTGCCGCCGGGCCCGGCGACGAGGGTGTTGACGGCGCCGTCCAGCACCGGCAGGAAGCTGGTGGAGATGGTGCCGGTGGCCCGGTCGTACGCGAAGAGGTAACGCTGGGTGGTCCACGCCGCGCTGGCGGTCTGCCGGATCTGGGTGAAGCTGCCGCCGACGAACACCGTGGAGCCGACCTGCGCGAAGGCGCGGGTCTCGCCGTCCCTGGCGTGCGGTGTGGTGTCGGCCGGGTTGGCCGAGACCAGGGTCGCCGGTTCGGGAGCCGGCACCAGGGCGGCGGAGGTCCCGGTGGGGACGGCCAGCACGGCGGCGGCGGTCACGAGCGCGACCACCCCCGCCCGGGTGCGGAGTCCGGCGGATCGCCGAGAGAGCGGGATGTCGGGCACGCTACGCCTCCATGTCGGGAGAGAACCCGCGTAGCGTGCCTGGTCGACCGCGGCCGGCGATATCCGCCGATTGGGCGGTCAGTGCATCGGCAACATGACACCGCACACAGCAAGTCGGATGTCCGACTCAGCGCTCACGGTGCGTCAGATTGTGAACGTCGTGTGTCAGCGGGCGCCCCCGGTGGGCTGCCGCAGATAGCTGTCGCGCCCGGCGCGGGCGAAGCCCGCCACCGACGACGCGTCGTGGTTCATGGTCATGTCGCAGGTGCTGGACTTGCGGGTCATCCCCGGGGAGTTGAAGTAGATCGCCGCCTTGATCTTCGGGTGCGCCTTCAGCGCCGCCGGGAACTCCTCGAACCAGCGCCGCTTCGCGTCCGGGTCGGCCGCGTCGAAGTTGGTGCCGAACTCCGCGAGCATCCGCGGCTTGCCGACCCCGAGACGGTGCTCGTCCAGCCAGCGGTAGAAGCCGCCGATGGTGGTGGCCGGGCTCTTCCAGACCTTGCTGCCGTTGCAGACGTGGAAGTTGTACGGGTCGTAGCCGACCCAGTCGACGTACCGGTCGCCGGGATAGAGGTCGGCGTAGCGGTCGTAGTGCCCCGACCAGCCCATCATCGTCCACACCCACACCGCGTTGTCGGCGCCCGCCTTGGCGAACCGGTCGTGCACGTGCCGCCAGGCGCGGACGAAGTCGGCGTCGCCGCCCTTGGCCGGCTCGTCCTCCGGCTCGTGGTCGAAGCCCATGAACACCGGTACGCCGGTGTCGCGGATCCGGCCGGCGACCGCGTCGATGGTGGCGTCGTGCCGCCCGCTGTAGACGTCCTGCCAGGTCAGCACCGTGCCGGAGGAGAAGATCCGCGACTCCCAGGCGAAGAACATGAGCCGTCCCTCGCGCATCTGCTGCCGCTGGTAGGAGTCCGGGAAGGCGCCGTTGCTGCCGGCGTTGGAGAAGTCGTGGTAGCGGTGCACGATGTCGAACTTCCGCCCGACCTGCGCCTCCACCTCGGCGACCGCCGCGCCGTGGTCCCAGCCGTCACCGGCGCTGGACGGGGAGTACATCCCCCACCAGGCGCCGCAGGAGGGCACCAGCCTGCTCGACACCTCGCCGCACCGGTCCGTCCCGCCCGACGGGCTCGGCGACGGTCTCGGGCTGGCGCGGGTGGGGCTGGCGCTGGGCGTGGGCCGCGGCGCGGGGCTCGGCGCGACCGTCCGGCTCGGCGACGGCGCGGCGCTGGTCACCACCGGGGTGGGCCGGGTGCCGACGTCGTAGCGGATCTCCAGGCGGGGGCGCAGGTCGGGGTTGCGGTTCTCCGTGGACGCCCAGTAGATCCTGGTCTCCAGGCCCGTCTGCGCCAGCGAGACCGTCCAGGTGCCGTTGCCCTTCACCAGGGCCGAGACGTCCCACTCGTTGAAGCCCTTCGCCACGCCGGAGACGGTGTCCAGCACCGCTCCCGGCAGCGCCGGCGTCGGCCGGGCCGCGCGGGCGTCCACCACGCTGGAGTGCGCGGTCACCGTCGCCGGGAACTCCTGCCACGCGTGCACCCGCAGCGTGGCCCGCACGTTGACCGCCGTCGCCGGCAGGGTGGTCACGGCGAACTGGACGACGGCCTCCCGGCCGCCCCGGGGGTTGCCGTCGCAGCGGGTCGCGCAGGTCGCCAGCGTCGTCTTCGCCCCGTTGTCGCCGTCCTGCGGCACCATCGTCGCCGTGGTGTCGGCGGTCGCCCGGATCGACAGGTCGTCGGCGGCCAGCAGCGGCATCGTGGTGGCCACGATGCCGGCCACCACCGTGGCGCCGGCCACGCCGAGGACGACGGCCTTGCGTCGCGGGCCGGGGTGCCGGGTGAGGCGGTGCAGTCCGTGCCGAGCCAAGGTGAACTCCCTGTGTGTCGGGCGGTGACGGTCAGCAGCGTAACCACGGCCACGGCGTGACGTGGGGACGACAGCCGGACCTAAGCGCGTCTTAACCGTCGTCTAAGGATGCCCTGGACGGGCCACAGGGGACACATCCGCACCACGTCGAACGCGACAGCCTCGGCACCCCACCGGGCCTGCGGGTCGGCAGCACACCGACGATGCCCACGTCCTCGACGGTCTCGGCTCCGTCGTCAAGGCCGACGGCACCCTCGCCCAAAGCCGCACCTCCGACCCCTGACGGCAACACCCGACCGCCAGCGAAACCGGCCTGGGCCAGACCGACATCGTCCGCTACGCAGGTTCGTCCCGTCACGTCACCGGGGCCGGCCATACCGGTCCGTGCCCCAGCCGCGGTCCACGCGGTCAGCCGCCTCATCGCGTACCTCGCCGGACCGTTGTCACTGTCGCCGCCGCGCCCCGACCGCCGGCGGTCGGGGCAGGCGTACGCCCGGATCCGGCGCCGCGGTCGTGCGGGCGCGTCGGCTCTCTTGACCGCCAGCCCGCTCCTTTACTATGGTACTAGGAAAGCAGCAAGGAGCTACCGTGTTCGTCTTCCGGCTCGACACCCACTCCGGCGTGCCGCCGTACCTGCAACTCGTCCAGCAGGTCCGCCAGGCGGTGCTGTTGGGCTTTCTCCAACCCGGTGACCGCCTCCCGCTCATCCGCGAGGTGGTCGAGGACCTGGCGATCAATCCGAACACCGTCGCCAAGGCGTACCGGCAGATGGAGCAGGAGAACCTGGTCACCGGCCGGCCCGGCCAGGGCACGTTCGTCAACGAACAGCAGTCGGCCGCGATGTCGCCGTCGACGTACACGTCGCTGCGCCGCGGCCTGACGACCTGGCTGCGCCGCGCCTACGCGGCCGGCCTCGACGAGCAGGCGGTGGACGCGCTCTTCACCTCCGTCCACCAGCAGACGAGGAATGAGGAAGTGGCGTGACAGCGACCGAGTTCGCGCTGCGCACCGACGGGCTGGGCAAGCGGTACCGGAAGGGCTGGGCGCTGCGCGACTGCACCCTGGCCCTGCCGGCGGGCGGCGTGATCGCCCTGGTCGGGCCGAACGGCGCGGGCAAGACCACGCTGCTGCGCATGGTCGTCGGGTTGCTGGCACCGAGCACCGGCACGGTGGAGGTCCTCGGCCACGACGTCACCGCCAGCACCCCGCAAACTCTGTCCCGGGTCGGGTTCCTGGCCCAGGACCACCCGCTGTACAAGCGCTTCACCGTCGCCGAGATGCTCCGCTTCGGTCGGGCCTGCAACCTGCGGTTCGACCAGGGGCTGGCCGAGCGCCGGCTGGCGAAGCTGGGCATCCCGCTCGACCGCAGGGCCGGTACGCTCTCCGGCGGGCAGCAGGCCCAGGTCGCGTTGGCTCTGGCCCTGGCGAAGCGGCCGGACCTGCTCGTCCTCGACGAGCCGGTGGCCAGCCTCGACCCGCTGGCCCGGCACGAGTTCCTCCAGGTCCTCATGGGCGCGGTGGCCGAGGGCGGGGTGACCGTCCTGTTCTCCTCCCACGTCGTGCACGAGCTGGAGCGCGTCTGCGACCACCTGGTCGTGCTCAACCGCGGCCGGGTCACGCTCACCGGTGACATCGACACCCTCCTCGCCGAGCACCGGCTGCTCGTCGGCCCGCGCACGGCCACCGACCCCGACCGGGCCGGCGCCGTCGTGGCGGCCGTCCACAGCGACCGGCACACGACCCTGCTGGTACGCGACGGCGCGCTCCCGGCCGCGCCCGGGTGGCAGGCCCGGCCGGTCGCGCTGGAGGACCTGGTGCTGGCGTACCTGCGCCGGCCCTCCGAGCCGAGCACCGCGGTCACGTCGGGGGTGGCGGCGTGACGTGGTTGATCTGGCGCCAGCACCGGACCGAGGTCTGCGTCCTGGGTCTGCTTGTCGGCATTTTCGGCATCGCCCTGCTCGTGCTCGGGACGCAGGCCCACGACCTGTTCCCCGGCGGTCCCGCCAGGTGTGCGGGCGAGGCCGGTGTCAACGAGGCCTGCGCGGCCTCCTTCCGCCGGCTCGACGAGCAGTACGGGTACGTCGAGAACCTCCTGGCGGCCTTCTATCTGGTCCCCGTCGTCATCGGTGCGTTCCTCGGTGCGCCGCTGCTCGCGCGCGAACTGGAGGACGGCACCTGGCAGCTCGCCTGGACCCAGGCCGTGCCGCGGATGCGCTGGCTGGCCGCCAAGCTCGCCGCGCTGGCCGGCGTCACCGTCGCGCTCACCGGGACGTTCACCGCGGTGCTCACCTGGTTCCGTCAGCCATTCGACGCGTGGGAAGGGCGGTTCCAGTACGACGCCTTCGACGTGCAGGGACTTGTTCCGGTGGCGTACGCGCTGTTCGCGTTCGGCGTCGCCACCGCCGCCGGGGCGATCCTGCGGCGCAGCCTGCCCGCGTTCGGCGTCGCGTTCGGGGCGTTCCTCGCCGCCCGGATGCCGGTGGCGCTGTTGGCCCGTCCCGCGTACGCCACCCCGCTCACCACCACGGAGCCGGTCGCCGTCGGCGGCTCGACGGACCAGGCGGGGCCCGTGCCCAGCTTCGCTGACTGGACGATCGAACACGGCTACGCAGACGCCACCGGGCGCAGGCTGAGCTCGACCGAGTACCACGAGCTGGAGGACGCCGCCAACCGGGCCGGCACCAACCTCAACCAGTTCCTGCACGCGCGGGACATCCAGCAGTTCGGGGTCTACCACCCGGCCGACCGGTTCTGGACGTTCCAGCTCATCGAGGCGGCCCTGTTCGTCGCCGTCGCGGCGGTCCTGATCGGTGTGGTGGTGTGGCGGGTACGGCGCCGCATGATCTAGCTTGATCTGACCTACGGTGAGCGTGTGGGTCCCCGGCCTGTCATGCCAACAGCCCCTGGTGACGCGGCACCACGACGCTGAACCGCACGGCCTCTCCCCGTCGCGGAGTCATCGGTGGCTGTGGTTCGTTCGACCGACCGTCAGCTCGCGCGGGCGGCGGCGAGCGCGGCGGCCATCGCCGCGCGGGGCGCCGTGACGCCCGTGAAGTGCTCGAACTGGCCCACCGCCTGGGCCAGGAGCAGGTCGAGCCCGGAGACGATCCGACAGCCGGCCGCCTCCGCCGACGCGGCCAGCGGCGTCGGCCACGGGTCGTAGAGCGCGTCGAAGAGCACCGTCGCCGGCCGCCAGGCCACCGCGTCGGCGAGCGGATCCGCCCCGCCCTTCGGCACGGTGGAGACCACCAGGTCGGCGCGGCACCGGTCGGCGGCGTCGGCCCAGGGCGCACCCGTCATCGGCACGCCGACCGCGCGGGCCACCGGGCGCAGCTCGTCGACCGCCGCCGGGCGGCGGGCCACCACGGTCACCGCGCCGGCACCGAGCCGCCCCGCCGCCGCCACCGCCGCGCGGGCGGTGCCGCCCGCGCCCAGCACGGTCACCGTCGCGCCCGGGCGCACCCCGGCGTCGGTGAGCACCTCGACCATGCCGACCACGTCAGTGTTGTCGGCGTACCAGGAGCCGTCCGGTCGGCGTACCAGCGTGTTGGCGGCGCCGACGGCGGCGGCGACCGGCGAGACCTCGGCGGCCACCGCGAGCGCCGCTTCCTTGCCGGGCATGGTCACCGACAGCCCGGCCCACTCCGCGCCCAGGCCGGCGACCACGTCCGGCAGCTCCGCCGCCGCGCACTCGATCCGGGTGTACGACCACCCGGTCAGCCCGGCCGCCGCGTAGCCGGCGTTGTGGATCACCGGCGAGAGGGAGTGCGCGATCGGCGTGCCGAGCACCCCCGCCCGGCGTGCGGCCGTCATCAGATGATCCCGGCCTCCTTGGCCTTGGCCTCGTTCTTCAGGTGTTCCTCGTAGGTCTCGGCGAACTCGGAGTGCCCTTCCTTGTCGATCGCCACGAAGAAGAGCCACTTGCCGGGCGGCGGGTCCATCGCGCCCTCCATGGCCTGCTTGCCCGGGTTGTTGATCGGGGTGGGCACCAGGCCCTTCAGCTTTCGGTTGTACGGGTTCTTCGGGTTGTCCAGGTCGGCGGCCGTCATCTGCCCGGAGGTCTTGGTCTTCTGCCCGGTCAGCTCCAGGTAGTAGTTGACCGTGACGTCCATCTCCAGGCAGTTGCACGGGAAGTCGCCGAACACCCGGTTGTACGCCACCCGGGCGACCTTGCCCAGGTCGTCCTTGTTCCCCGCCTCGGCCTGCGCCAGCGACGCGACGATCAGCGCCTCGTACGGGCTGATGCCGCCGCGCTCCTTCTGCACCCGGTCGGCGAACTGCATCTCCTGGGTCACGCTGAGGAAGTTCTCGACCATCAGCTCGATGATGCTCTCGGCGGTCGCCTTCGGCGGGATCTCGTAGGTGTCCGGGTAGAGGAAGCCCTCGATCGACGGTTTGACCTTCTTGCCGTCGGTGCGCTTGAACCACCAGTCCGGCACGCCCCGCGCGATCGGGTCCTTGGCCGCCGCCTCGAAGTCCGTCACCGGGATCTTGGTCTCCGCGGAGAGCAGCTTGTAGACGTTCTTCGCCGTCCGGCCCTCCGGGATGGTGACCCCGTTGACGACCCGGTTCTTCAGGTCGAGCATCGCCGTGACGGCATTCTCGCCGCTCATCTGCTTGCGCAGCTTGTAGGTGCCAGGCTGGATGTTCTTGCTGCGGGCGTTGTCCTCGGCCGCCTCGATGAACGCCTTGGCGCTCTTCACCACGTCGGCGGCGACCAGCGCGTTGGCCATGTCGGCGAGCAGCGCGCCCTGCTTGATCTCGACGGTCACCTCGCCGGTGCCCGCGCCGTCGTAGTCGGGGGTCGTGAAGTAGCTCTGGACGCGGTCGAAGCCGTAGAAGGCGCCGCCGCCGATCGTGCCCAGCAGAACGAAGGCGAGCAGCAGGGCAAGGGCCGTCTTGCCCCGGCCGCCACCGCCACCGCCGGAGCCGCCCTTGCGCTTGCGCACCGCGCCGCGCCGGTGCTTGCCCTTCTCACCCCGGTCCTGCTCGTCGAACCCGAGGTCAAGATCGTCCATCATCGCGTCCGCCTCCGCTGCGCGTCCAGCCAGCTCTGCAGAATCTCCACCGCGGCAGCCTGGTCGACCACCGCACGTTGCCGTTTCCCTCGGACACCACGCTCGGCAAGCCTACGAGACGCCACGACCGTGGACATCCTCTCGTCGGTGAGCGCCACCGGAACGGGCGCTATTACATCAGCCAGTCGGTCAGCGTACGCCTTCACGTGTACGGCGGCCGGACCGTGCTTGCCGGCGAGATTGACCGGTAGGCCGACGACGACCTCCACCGCCTCGTGCTCGGCCACCAGCGCCCGGAGCGCGGCGACGTCGGCCGGCACCGCGTCCGCAGCCGCGGCGAGGTCGCGGGCGAGGGTCACCAGCGGGGTCGCCAGCACGCCGTGCGGGTCCGAGCGGGACACCCCCACCCGGACCTGCCCGACGTCCACCCCGAGCCGGACACCCCGGGACAACTCGCTCACGATCGGTGACTCCCCCTGAAACGGCGAACCAGGGCGGACCACGGGGGTCCGCCCTGGCGGCTAAGAGCACGCATCACGCGTCGGCGATCGCCTTCTCGACCGTGCGGAGCAGGTTCGGCGCCTCGGCGGCCGGCAGGCCGCCGCCCTGAGCGAGGTCGGGACTGCCGCCGCCGCGACCGGAGAAGGCCGCCTTGACCAGGTCGGACGCGGTCAGACCCCGGCTGCGCGCCGCCGGGTTCACCGCGACGACCAGCGACGCCTTGCCGTTCGCCCGGGCCGCCACCGCGACGACCGTCGGCCGGGCCGGATCGATCCTGCCCCGGATCTCCTGGGCGAGGGTCCGCACGTCGTTGCCGGCAGCGCCCTCCGGTGCCTCGGTGCCCACGTACGCGACCCCGCCCACCTCCTTGGCCTGCGCGGCGAGCGCCGCCGCGCCACCGAGCACGAGCTGGGCCCGCAGCTTCTCCAGCTCCTTCTCGGCGTCGCGCAGCTGCGTCACGGTCTGCTCGACCCGGTCGGCGACCTGGTCGTTGGGCACCCGGTACAGCTCGGCGAGGCGGGACACCAGCAGGTGCTCCCGGGCCAGGAAGTTGAAGGCGTCCATGCCGACCAGGGCCTCTACCCGGCGCACCCCGGAGCCGATCGACGACTCGTTGAGGATCTTCACCAGGCCGAGCTGGCCGGAGCGGGCGACGTGGGTGCCGCCGCACAGCTCGCGGGCGTAGTCGCCGACCTCGACGACCCGCACCTGTTCGCCGTACTTCTCGCCGAACAGCGCCATCGCGCCGATCCGTCGCGCCTCCTCCAGGGAGGTGATGAAGGCGTGCACCTCCAGGTCGGCCAGGAGCACCTCGTTGACCTGCTGCTCGACGTCGCGCAGCACGCTGGGCGCCACCCCGGTCGGGGTGTTGAAGTCGAAGCGCAGCCGCCCCGGGGCGTTCAGCGAACCGGCCTGGGTGGCGGACTCGCCGAGGAAGTTGCGCATCGTCTGGTGCACCAGGTGCGTCGCGGTGTGCGACCGGGAGATGGCCCGCCGGCGGGTGGTGTCGATCTCGGCGTAGCCGGTCTCCCCCGCCCGTACCTCGCCCCGCACCACCCGGGCGCGGTGCACGATCAGGCCGGGCACCGGCTGCTGCACGTCGAGCACCTCGACCTGGCCGCCGCCGACGGTGATCATGCCGAGGTCGGGCTGCTGCCCGCCGCCCTCGGCGTAGAACGGGGTGGCGTCGAGCACCAGCTCGATCGTGTCGCCCTCGACCGCCGCCCGGCGGGGGCCGTCGACGCCGAGCACCGCCCGCACCGTCGACTCCCGGGACACCTCGCCGTAGCCGGTGAACCGCACCGGGCCGCCCGAGTCGAGCACCGACCGGTACGCCGACAGGTCGGTGTGCCCGGTCTTGCGCGCCTGCGCGTCGGCCTTGGCGCGGGCCCGCTGGTCGGCCATCAGCCGGCGGAAGCCCTCGGCGTCGACCGCCAGGCCATGCTCGGCCGCGATCTCCAGGGTCAGGTCGATCGGGAAGCCGTACGTGTCGTGCAGCTGGAACGCCTTCTCACCCGACAGCGCCTGCTTGCCGGCGGTGCGGGTCTCGGTGATCGCCGTGTCCAGGATCGTGGTGCCGGCACGCAGGGTGGACAGGAAGGCGTCCTCCTCCGCGTACGCGTAGTCGGCGATCCGGTCGAAGTCGGCGGCCAGTTCCGGGTACGACGGGGACATGCAGTCGCGGGCCACCGGCAGCAGCTCGGGCAGCGCCCGCTCCTGCCAGCCCAGCAGCCGCACCGCCCGGATCGCCCGGCGCATGATGCGGCGCAGCACGTAGCCGCGCCCCTCGTTGCTCGGGGTCACCCCGTCGCCGATCAGCATCAGCGCGGTACGCACGTGGTCGGCGATCACCCGCAGCCGCACGTCGTCCGGGTGCGACTCGCTGGCGACCTGGCCGGACCGGGCGCCGTAGCGCTTGCCGGTCAGCTCGGCGGCCCTGGCGAGGATCGGCCGGACCTCGTCGATCTCGTAGAGGTTGTCGACGCCCTGGAGGATGGACGCCATCCGCTCCAGGCCCATGCCGGTGTCGATGTTCTTCGCCGGCAGGTCGCCGAGGATCGGGTAGTCCTGCTTGCCGGTGCCCGGACCGCGCTCGAACTGCATGAAGACGAGGTTCCAGAACTCCATGTAGCGGTCCTCGTCGACCGCCGGGCCGCCCTCGCTGCCGTACTCCGGACCACGGTCGTAGAACAGCTCGGAGCACGGGCCGCACGGGCCGGGGATGCCCATCGACCAGAAGTTGTCCGCCTTGCCCCGGCGGACGATCCGTTCGGCCGGCACCCCGACCGAACGCCAGATCTCGAACGCCTCGTCGTCGTCGAGGTAGACGGTGGGCCAGACCCGCTCCGGGTCGAGGCCGTACCCGCCCTGCTCCTGGGACTTGGTGACCAGGTCCCAGGCGAGCGGGATCGCCCCGTCCTTGAAGTAGTCACCGAAGGAGAAGTTGCCGTTCATCTGGAAGAACGTGCCGTGCCGGCTGGTCTTGCCGACCTCGTCGATGTCGGGCGTGCGGATGCACTTCTGCACGCTGACCGCCCGCCGGTAGGGCGGGGTCTGCTGCCCCAGGAAGTAGGGGACGAACTGCACCATGCCGGCGTTGACGAACAGCAGGTTCGGGTCGCTGATGGCGGGCAGCGGAGCGGACGGCACCACGGTGTGGCCGTTCGCCTCGAAGTGGGCGAGGTACCGCCGCTTGATCTCCGCCGTCTTCATCGCTGGTGTTCCTCCGGAAAGATCTCTCGGTCGCCGATGCGCGGGTCCTCCCGCAGCTCGGCGAACTGGTCGTCGAACGCCTCGCCCTGGGCGAACGCCTCGTGGATCTCCTGCTCGCGCTCGGCCATCGCGACCCGGACGTCCTCCACGAAGCTACGCAGCGACTCCGCCAGCCCGCCAGCGGATTCGGTCACCGTGCTGGCGATGCCGGCCGGGGTGTACGCCTGTGCGGTGCGGGTGGCCTTGCGGACCACCACCACACCGACGGCCAACCCGATGCCGAGCCAGAACAACCGCCTCATCTCCGAGCCCTTCCTGGTCGTGCCGGATCAGCGGTTGCCGCGCTTGGCGGCCCGCCGCTGCTGCTTGATGGTGTCGCGCACCTCACGCTCGGTCTCGGCGTGCCGCCGCGCGGACGCCGCCTTACGGACGCCGTAGCCGAAGGCGGCCACCTTGACCAACGGGTTGGCGGCGGCGGCGGAGACGACGGTCGCCAGGTTCGCCACGTTGGCGGTGACGTTCTGCGCGTGGCTGGTCATGGTGTCGACCTTGGCGAGCTGGAGATTGACCCCGTCCAGCGAGGTCTGCACCTGCTCCAGGGCGGTGTTGACGTTCCGGACCGTGGTGTTCACGTCACCGAGCAGCGGCGCGGTCCGGTCGTTGAGGTCGTTGATCATCCGGGTGGTGGCGTCCACGGTGTGCCGCAGCCGCAGGATGGGCAGCGTAAGGATCAACACCAGCATCGCGAACGCGATCGCCGCGATCAGCGCCGCGACCTCGAAAAAGCCCACGCCTGTCCTCCTCAAGCAGAGTTCCGGGAACCCGACGTCCCCGCAACGCGCGACCGTCCTACCCACACCGCCGCTCGGCGACCCGTGGAGGGTCGGGCGGGGGCTGGCGGTCCGCCAGCCCCAGACCCTACCGTCCGTGATGGAAACCGGCTCAGGACGGTGACGGTGTCGGTGTCGCGAGCGGATCCTCGGTGAGCGTCGGGAAGGGGTCCTCCCCCGTGAGTGACGGGTCCGTGCTGGGCTGGGGCCGGGTCCGCTCGTCGTCGATCGCGTTGCGGACCTTCACCGACACCAACGAGCCGGAGCACTCCTGCGCAGCGGTGGCCGGGTCGGGCGACGGCACGACGGCCGGTTCCCCGTCCACCGGCGGCGGCACGCAGGCGGGCTCGCGCACCCACAGGTCGAGGGTCAACTCGTCCCGGCGCCAGCACGTGTAGCTCCCCTTGGCCGGCTGCTCGGGGCAGCGGCTCACCTTCCACGGCCGCCAGCCGTCGTCGGTCAGCGCCCGCTCGTAGACCTGGGTCGTCTCCCCGGGCGACCGCTCGGACGTGGCCGTGCGTTCGCGGAGTCGGCAGTCGAGCAGGCACCACCGGCTGCCGCTGACGTCGTCGACGGGTTGCACCGCCGCCCAGCCCGGCACGTCCAGCTCGTCGAGGGTGCCGAAGACCGGATCGCGGCTGAGCGTACGGATGCCGAAGTAGAGCGGGATCGCGCCGAGCAGCAACACGCTGACCAGGGCGAGGATGCCCGCCCGCAGCCGTCGCCGCTCACGCATCTGGCGGCGCAGCTCGGACCGTGCGCCGCGCAGTCCGCCGGAGCCGGCCGCGTCGTCGTCCGGCGACTCCGGCTCGACGGGTGGGCGCGGCACCGGTGCGTCGGCCGGCGCGGCAGGCGGTACGACCGCCGCGGCGGCCCGCGCCACCACCGGTTCGGCCGCGCCTGGCCGCGGCGGCACCGGCGGGACACCCGACGGCTCCGGCCGCCCGGGCTCGCGGTGGGGCGGGAGGGCCCGCCCGGCGGCGCGGTCCTCGGGCCCGGGGCGGGGCGCCGGGGCGGCCGCCCGGGCCACTCCGGACGGACCGCCCGGTCGAGGGCCCGCGCCGGACCTCGGCTCGGGCCCGTCCCGCCCGGCGGCCGGCGGCCGGACGGCGCCGGAGACCCCAGCGGGGCGGACCGGCTCCGGCGCGGCGCCGGCGGGGCGGTTCGGGTCGGCCGACATCTGGCCGGTCGGCCCCGGGCCGGGGGCGCCCGCTGCGGGCCGGGTGGAGCCCGGCGAGGGCTCGGGGAGGTGCCCCTCGTTCCGGCCGGGCCCGGGGAGGCGCGGACCGGGCCGGGTGTTCGGGCCCGTCTCGGACGGCACCGGCACGGCGGCGGTGCCGGGCGACGCGACGGGACGCGCGGACCCGGCCGGACCGGCGTCCGGGCGCGCGGCACCCCGCACGGGACCCGCCGGACCGGCATCCGGGCGCGCGGCACCCCGCACGGGACCCGCCGGGGCCGCATCGGGACGCGCGGCACCCCGCACGGGCCCGGCCGGGGGCACGTCCGGGCGAGCCCGGCCGGCCGGGCTCGGGCCGCCGGGCGGCGACGGTGGGCCGGCCGGCGCGGGGCGGGCGGCGCCCCGGGCCGGTGCGCCGGGATGGGGCTGGTCGGCGGGCCGGGGCGGCTCGGCGACGGGTCGGCCCCGCCCTGCCGGCGAGCCGGCCTCGGGGGCATCGTCGGTTCGCGGCTGCGCTGCGGGCCGCGCCCGGCCGGTGGGGACCGCGCCGGTATCGCCGCCGCGCTGCTCCGGTGCCGGGCCGCCCGGCAGGGGCGGCGGCACGGACCGCTTGATCGTCGGCAGGGCCGGATCGGTGTGGTGGGCACGGCCGGCCTGCCGCAACCAGTCGGCCGGGCGCTCCGGCCGGCCGGCGCGGGATTCACCGGGCTGGCGCCGGCGCCCCGCTTCCCCGTCGACCGGGAGCCGCGGGTGGGCAGGGTCCTCCGCCCCGTCCGCAACGGCCGGGCGGCCCGGGGCCACCGCGTCGTCCGCACGGTGGGCGGGCGGTGGACCCGCCACAGCGGCGCGGTCGGCCCGGCCGGCGCTCTCGTCGTCGCCGGCCGCGCGCCGGCCCCGACCCGCGACCTCGCCGTCGTCGGGCGCGGCGCGCCGGCCGCGGGCGGCGGGCGGCGGGGGGGCCCCGACGCCGGGCGGCGCGGCGGACGCGGGTGGGGTGTTGCCGGAGCGTGGGACCGGCGGCACGTTGCCGGACAGCGGTACCGGCGGGGCGTTGCCGGACAGCGGTACCGGCGGGGCGTCCTCCTCGGCGGCGCGGCGCCGGCCGGTCGGCGCTTCGGGGCGCCGGTCCCGGTCGGTCGTCCCCTGGCCGCCCGGCACGGCGCCGGGCGACGGCGGGGCGGTCGTCGGCACGGACCGGGTGCCGTCGGCCGGCACGGGCACGTCGGCGTCGGCCGGACCTCGTCGCATCCGGCCGGAGCGGGGGTCACGTCCCTCGGCCGGTGCGCCGCGCAGCTCGGCGGTCGGCGGCTGCGCAGCGCCGGGAGGCGGGACGCTGACCCGGGCCGCGCCCACGGCACCGCCGGGCAGCGCGGCGGACGGCGGCGTACCACCCGGCACCGCCGCCCGCCCGTCGGGACGCCGACCCGGCGTCGCCCCGGCAGGGTGCGGCGCGTCCGGTGCCTCGGGGTACGGGGGCACCGCCACACCCGGGCGGGGTCCGCTCGGCACACCGGTGGGGGGGTGGGAGGGCGGGCCGGGCTGCGGCCGGGTCCGGGGGGCGGACTGCGGGTGCGCCGGGAGACCGGCGCGCGGATTCGGCGGAATCCCCTGCGGGCCGGCCGGAGGGACCGCCGGGCCGGGCGCGTGCGGGCCGGGCGCGGCGCCGGCCGGCGGGCCCGACGGACCGGCCTGCGGTCCCGTCGGGGTGCCCGGGGCGGGGCGGGGCTGCCGCTGCGGGCCGTCCGGGCCCGGTTGCGGCAGGCCGGCGGCCGGGGGCCGGCGGCCGGGCTGGTGCGGGGGGACGGAGCCGGGGGCTGCGGAGCCGACCGGTCGGGGCGGTTCCGGCGCGCCCGGCCACGGTCCGTCGACCGGGCGGGACCGCGGGGGCTCGGCCTCGCCGCGGCGCACCGGGGGCGTGGCGGCCGGACCGGGGCCACGGTGGGGCGGCGGCCCGGCGGGGCCCGCAGCCGTCGGGTCACCCGGGCGGGGGCCGGCCGGCGAGGCGGGCTCCGCCCCGTCCGGACCCAGCTCGGTCCGCTGCTGCTTGGCCGAACGCAGGTCGTCGATCCAGCCGAACTCCTCGCCGCTGACCGGCTCCTCCGGCTCGGCCTCGGCCTTGCCCCGCCCCCATCGGCGCCCCTTGGCGCGGGAGTCGCGCCGCTCGTCGGGGCCGTCCTCCGGTCGCTCCGAACCACGCGATCTCACTGGTGACCCTCCCCGGCGGCGTCGCTGCCGCCCTCTCGCGCCGCGTCGGCGCCGCCCGTTTCCGTCTGTCGGCGGCCGTTGCCGGCCGATCCACCCCCGAGGGCCGCCGGCGCCTCCGGGGGCGCGGCCGGCAGCCCCCGGACGATACGGCGCAGCAGCGGCAGCCGCGTGGCGACCGCGCGCTCCGCGCCGTGCTGGCTGGGCCGGTAGTAGTCGGTGCCGGCGAGGTCGTCGGGGGCGTACTGCTGGGTGACCACGCCACGCTGGTCGTCGTGGGGGTAGCGGTAACCGGTCCCGTGCCCCAGCCCCTTGGCGCCCGCGTAGTGCCCGTCGCGCAGCCCGCGCGGTACCGGACCGCCCCGACCCGCGCGCACGTCGGCGATGGCCGCGCCGATCGCGGTCGTCGCCGAGTTCGACTTCGGCGCGGTGGCGAGGTGGATCACCGCCTGGGCGAGGTTGAGCTGCGCCTCGGGCAGCCCGACGTACTCCACGGCGTGGGCGGTGGCGGTGGCCACGCTCAGCGCGCTCGGGTCGGCCATGCCGACGTCCTCGCTGGCGAAGATGACCAGGCGGCGGGCGATGAACCGGGCGTCCTCGCCGGCGACCAGCATCCGGGCCAGCCAGTGCAGCGCGGCGTCCACGTCGGAGCCGCGCATGCTCTTGATGAAGGCGCTGGTGACGTCGTAGTGGGCGTCGCCGGCCCGGTCGTAGCGCACGGCCGCCACGTCGACCGCCTGCTCGGCGGTGGCGAGGTCGATCCGTCCGGTGCCGAGAGCCGTGGCGGAGGCCGCCGCCGCCTCCAGCGCCGTCAGCGCCTTGCGCACGTCGCCGGCCGCGAGGCGTACGAGATGGTCCTCGGCCTCGGTCTCCAGGGTGAGCGCGCCGCCGAGCCCGCGCTCGTCGGCGACCGCGCGGCGCAGCAGGTCGCGCACGGCCGCCTCGTCCAGCGGCTGGAGGGTGAGCAGCACGCACCGCGACAGCAGGGGTGAGATGACCGAGAAGTACGGGTTCTCGGTGGTCGCCGCGAGCAGCGTGACCGTGCGGTCCTCGACGGCGGCGAGCAGCGAGTCCTGCTGGGTCTTGCTGAACCGGTGCACCTCGTCGATGAAGAGCACCGTCTGCGGGCCGCCCGAGCGGCGCTGGCGGCGGGCGGTCTCGATCACCGCACGCACGTCCTTGACGCCGGCGGTGAGGGCCGACATGGCGACGAACCGGCGGTCCGTGGCCCGGGCCACCAGGTGTGCGATGGTCGTCTTGCCGCTGCCCGGCGGGCCCCAGAGGATGACCGACATCGGCGCGGTGGCCGAGACGAGCTGGCGCAGCGGGGCACCGGGCGCGAGCAGGTGGTCCTGCCCCACCAGCTCGTCGATGCTGCGCGGGCGCATCCGGACGGGCAGCGGCGAATCCTCCCCCACCGCCGTGAACCCGTCCACGCCGACGGAACCCGCGGGCGCGGGGGGCGCTCCGGCGGGCTCACCGAGGGAGAAGAGGGCGTCGGACTCCATCACGGGAACAGTACCGGGCCCGGCCCACGGCGTCGGAAGCGCGCCGCAGGGCCGGGCCCGCGATGATCGGTTACGGTCAGCCGCGGCCGGGACGCCGGCCCCGGTACCACCGGCCGCCACCTCCGCCGCCCCCGCCGCGCGGGCCCCGGCCGACCCCGGCGAGGTAGAGGGAGAGCAGCAGCAGGCCGATGAGCACGAGAGTGTTCCAGTTGAACAGGTCCGGGGCACCGAAGTTGGTGTCCAGCAGGTCGATGAGCAGGGCGAAGCCGAAAACGATCGCCGCGAGAATGGCGAGCATGGCGTTCCTCCGGTGGGGGTTACCAGTGGGTCGGCGCGGGATGTACCCAATCGGTCCGTCCGTCAATCTCCACGGTGGATCGGCCGGACTGCGACCAGCTCCGACGGCGGCCGGGGCGACGTCGGCTTCCTCGCCGGCCTGACCGTCGCCCCCGACCGGCGGGGCCGGGGTCTGGGCGCGGCGCTGACCGCCGCGATGACCCGGGCCCTGCTCTCCCGCCACGACACCGTCGCGCTCGGCGTCTACAGCGTCAACGTCGCCGCGATCCGGCTCTACCGGCGGCTCGGCTTCACCGGCGCCCTGGCCCGCAGCTCGGTGCAGCTGGCCTGAACGCCCGCCGCGGTCAGGCCCCGCGCCGCGTGCCGGAGACGGGTGCCGCGTCGGGGACGCAGTCCGATCCGGCACGGGCACCCGAGACCGGCCCGGCCGCAGGGGCGCGGTGGCGGGCCCGCCAGGCCGGCAGGTAGAGCGGCGCGGCGAGGGCCAGCACCACGGCGCCGACCAGCATCGCGACGGAGACGCTGACCGCGTCCGCGAGGGCGGTGAGCACGATGGCGCCGGCCGCGAAGCCGGGCTGGCCCATCATCGAGTTCAGCGAGAGCACGCTGGTCCGGTAGGGGCCGTCGACCTGCCGGTGCAGCAGCCCCATGTGCAGCGGGTTGGACGCCCCGTGCACCGTGTAGCAGGCGAGGTAGGCGACCAGCACCCCGACCGGGCCGGCCAGCAGGCCCATCCCGACGATCGTCGCGCCCTGCACGATCCGCAGCAGGGCGGCGCTCGGCGCGGCGCCCAGCCAGCGCAGCAGCAGCGGGGTGAGCGCCGCGCCGGCCGCACCGGCGAGCCAGGCCGCCGAGCTGGCCGGCCCCAGCAGCGCCGCCGCCCGGTCCGGGTCGCCGACCACCTCGGCCAGCCGGACCGGCAGCAGCGACTCGAAGGTGACCATCCCGAAGCCCCAGAACAGCTCCACGCAGACCAGGGCGAGCAGCACCCGGGAGCGGCGTAGCAGCCCGAGCGCCTGCCCGACCATCCGGGGCGCCTCGACGACCGACGCGCGCAGTGCGCCGGCGCCCCGGGCCGGGCGGACCTCCCGCAGCAGCACCAGCAGGGCGACCAGGGCCGCCGCCTGGAGCGTGATCGCGAACAGCACCGGAACGGTCAGCGCGCTGACCGGCCCGATCGGCCCCAGCGCGACCAGGGCGCCGCCGAGCAGGGCGCCCGCGCCCATGGCGACACCGACGACCGTGCCGGCGTGGCCGAGACCCGGCTCGTAACGGGCGTCCGGGTCGGCGGCGAGGGTGGCGTCGACGTACCAGGCTTCCATCGGGCCGCTGTCGAGGGCCCGGAAGACGCCCTGCAACGCCCAGACCAGGAAGAAGAGGGCGAACGAGTCGGCCACGGCGAAGAGCGTGAGCGAGCCGAGGTTGACCAGCCAGGCCACCACCAGGACCGGGCGGCGCCCGAGGGCGTCGGCGAGGCCGCCGGTGGGCAGTTCCAGGGCCAGCACGACCAGGCCCTGGGCGACGGTGACCAGGCCGATCTGCGACAGCGTCAGGCCACGCTCCTGCATCAGCAGGATCATCACCGGGACCATCAGGCCGGTGGGCAGCCAACGCAGCCCGTGCAGCACGAGGAAACGACGCCGGACCTGGCGTACGGACAGCGTGCTCACCGGCTGCCCTCGATCCGGGGGAACGCGGCCAGGAAGACGAGCACCGGCTCCGCCTCCGGCTCGTCGGGAACCTGTTCGTCACGGTAGCGTTCGAGCAGCTCCCACACCTCGTCGTTGAGGGCCCGCAGGCGTGCCGGGCCGAGCGTCAGCAGGATGTCGCTCATTCCGGCGGCGTCGCGCCACTGCCGGGAGTAGCCGTGCGCGGCGGCCATCCAGCGCTCGGCCTGCTCGGCCATCAGCCGCGCCTGGTCAGCCTGGATCCACTGCACCGCCGCCCGGGCGTCCGGGTCGTCGTCGAAGTCGGTCGGCTCGAAGTTGCTGATGTCGTGCGCCGCCTGCCACCACCGCTGCCGGCCGGTGCCCCGGTCGAGGTCCTCGGTCACCAGCCCCACCTCGGCGAGCTGGCGCAGGTGGTAGCTCGTCGCCCCGGTGTTGGTGTCCAGCTTCCCGGCCAGCGTGGTCGCGGTCGCGGGACCGTCCGCGCGCAGCGTGCCGAGCAGCCGCATCCGCAGCGGATGGGCGAGGGTGCGCACCTGTCGGGCGTCCAGGTGGACGGTACGCGGGGCGGTCGCTCGCTCGTTCTCCATGGATGCAGAATAGTGCTGCACACTTTCTGTGCACAATAGGTGTGCACAGAAAGTGTGCATAAGTCGTACGCGGATCCTCCGAAGGGCGAGCAGTTCGCGGACGCCGCGCAGGCGGATCGGCAGCAAGGCGGACCACTGCCTCCCGCTTCCGGCCGTGGATCATGAGGTTCGCGCCACGTCATCCGACGAATGTCGACGCGAACCTCATGATCGACGCGTGGGCCGGGGGCCGGGGCGGGTACCGCCGGCCGGCGGGACGGATCAGGTGGGGTCGGCGACCGGGGCGGCCGGGCCGGCCGTGCCGGTGTGCGGCGCCGCTACGGCCTTCGGCTTGGCGTCGATGCCGGCCTCGGTGCGCTGCTGGCCGGTGATCGGCGTGGGCGCGCCGGTCAGCGGGTCGAAGCCGCCCCGGGTCTTCGGGAAGGCGATGACCTCGCGGATCGAGTCCGCGCCGGCGAGCAGCATGCAGACCCGGTCCCAGCCGAAGGCGATGCCGCCGTGCGGCGGGGCGCCGTACTTGAACGCCTCCAGCAGGAAGCCGAACTTGTCCTGCGCCTCCTCCGGGGTGATGCCGAGCAGGTCGAACACGCGCTTCTGCACGTCGCCCCGGTGGATACGGATCGAGCCGCCACCGATCTCGTTGCCGTTGCAGACGATGTCGTACGCATAGGCCAGGGCCCGGTCCGGCGCCTCCTCGAACCGGTCGACCCACTCGGCGTTCGGCGAGGTGAACGGGTGGTGCACGGCCGTCCAGCCGCCCTCGTCGGTCTTCTCGAACATCGGTGCGTCGACCACCCAGCAGAACGCCCAGGCGCTCTCGTCCACCAGCCCGGCCCGCCTGGCGATCTCGATGCGGGCCGCGCCGAGCAGTTCCTGCGCCTCGCGGGTGTCGGCGCTGGCGGCGAAGAAGACCGCGTCGCCCGGCTTGGCGCCGACCGCGTCGGCGAGCCCGCCCAGGTGCTCGGCGGAGAGGTTCTTCGCCACCGGCCCGCGCGCCTCGCCGGTCTCGGCGTCGAGCACCACGTACGCCAGGCCGCGCGCGCCGCGCGCCTTGGCCCAGTCCTGCCAGCCGTCGAGTTCCTTGCGGCTCTGCGCCGCGCCACCCGGCATGACGACGGCGCCGACGTAGCCGCCCGCGTCGATCGCGCCGGCGAAGACCCGGAACGCGGTGCCGCGCAGGTAGTCGGTCAGCTCGGTCAGCTCGACGCCGTAGCGCAGGTCGGGCTTGTCGGAGCCGTAGCGGGCCATCGCGTCGTGCCAGGTGATGCGCGGGATCGGCCGGGAGATCTCGTGGCCGGCCAGGTCCTTCCACAGTGCCGAGACGATCGCCTCGCCGAGGTCGATGACGTCGTCCTCGGTGACGAAGGACATCTCGATGTCGAGCTGCGTGAACTCCGGCTGCCGGTCGGCACGGAAGTCCTCGTCGCGGTAGCAGCGCGCGATCTGGTAGTACCGCTCCATGCCGCCGACCATCAGCAGCTGCTTGAACAGCTGCGGCGACTGCGGCAACGCGTACCAGCTGCCGGGCTGCAGGCGCACCGGCACCAGGAAGTCGCGGGCGCCCTCCGGCGTGGACCGGGTCAGCGTGGGGGTCTCGATCTCCAGGAAGTCCCGCTCGTGCAGCACCGTCCGGGCGAGCTGGTTGGCCCGGGAGCGCAGCCGCATCGCCTTCGCCGGGCCGCTGCGGCGCAGGTCGAGGTAGCGGTAGCGCAACCGGATGTCGTCGCCGGCCTCGACCTGGTCGTCCACCGGCAGGGGCAGCGGCGCGGCCTCCGAGAGCACCTCCAGCTCGGTGGCGGTCACCTCGATCTCGCCGGTCGGCAGCTCCGGGTTCTCGTTGCCCTCGGGGCGGCGGGTCACCTCGCCGGTCACCCGGACGCAGAACTCGTTGCGCAGCGCGTGTGCGTCCTCCTCGCGGAACACCACCTGGACCACGCCGGAGGCGTCGCGCAGGTCGACGAAGATCACGCCGCCGTGGTCGCGCCGGCGGGCCACCCAGCCGGCGAGCGTCACCGTGGTGCCGGCGTCCGTCGCGCGCAGGCTGCCGGCGTCATGGGTACGGATCACGACTCGCGTCTCCTCATCTGCGGTACAAGCGTTACCCCTGGCATTCTGTCAGCCGTCCCCCGCGCCCCGTTGCGGGGTGAGGAAGGCGGGGTCGGCCGACGACGCGGATCCGCTCTCGCCCCTACAGCGGGATGTCCCAGGCCTTCGCGGTCAGCACCACCGTGCCGTCGTCGTTGACGTCCGTGACCTGCACCAGGGCCATCTTCCAGGTGTCGCCGCGCTCCCGGGCGTCGGTCAGGTTGGTCCGGATGCAGAGCACCACGCTCTTGCGGGCGGGGACGTTGATGTCCGTGCCGATGCCGCCCTTGTCGATCCGGTCGTCGCAGTCCGCGGCGCTGAGCGTCGCGGCGTCGACCTGGGCGCCCTTCGTCCCGGGGGCGAGGTTGAAGTACGACGAGTTGCCGCCGCACCGGGCGGTGAACCGAAGCTCCTCGCCGTCGCTGACCCGCACCTCGGGCTTGTCCAGGTCGATGTCCAGGTTGGTGTTGCAGCTGGCCCGCAGGGTGAGGCGCTCGTCGACGTACTTCTCCTTGAACGGGGTCTGCGGGTCGATCGACGGTTCGGCGCTCCCGCTGGTGCCTGGCTCCGGCGGCGGCTCCGCCCCGGTCGTCGCCGGAGCCGGCGGGGTCGACGTCTGCGCCGGCTCGCCGGTGCCCGGCGGCTCGCCCACCCGGCCCGCCCCGGCCGCCCGGGCGATGTCCCGGGCATCGTTGGCCTGGTCGAGCGCCCGCAGCGACAGCACCGTGGCGAGCAGGCCGAGGACGACGGCCAGCGCGGCGGCGCCGACCGCCACCAGGGGCCACCGGCTGCCGCCACGTGGCTTCGCCGGTGGTGGGCTGCCCGGCTTGGGAGGCGGCGGCAGCGCAGCGCCGTGCTGGTCCGAGCTCATCTCGTGCTCCTCACGTCGGTGGCCGTCCGACCGCCGCCCGGGCAACGTGTGACGGGCGGCCCGCCGGGCACGGGGCGCATTTATCCCAGAAAGCCGGCAAGATCGCTGTCAGCAACCCGTCACCGGTCGGGAACGCCTCGTCACCGCCGAGTCGGGATAATGAACCGCCCCTCGATCTTGTGCAGGTGAGCCCCCATGACCGAGCCGTCGACCGGCACGGACTCCTCCCGCCGCCGGCGCGGTCTGACGCCCGGCGAGAAGACCGGTGCGACGATCGGTCTGGCCAGCCTGCTCGTCGCCGTGCTCGCCTGGCAGTGGCCCCGGCAGGGCCAGGACCCCCGGCCCACCCCGCCGCCGAGCCCGTCCCGGGTGTCCACGACCGCGCCGGTCACCACCCCGGCCAGCACCGGCAGCGTCGAGCCGGGTCGGGCGTACCTCGACACGCTGACGCCCGAGACCGGCGCCGGCTACCTGCGACCGTTGCCGCGCGCGCTCGCCGGCCGGCCCGATCTGCCGCACCCGGTCGTGCTCTCCTGCCCGACCAACGACGGCGAGGACCGCAGCCGCTCGGTCAGCTACCCGCTGAAGCGGCGCTACCTCGCCTTCTCGGCCACCTTCCATGCCTGGTACCCGCCGGGGCAGGACCCGGAGTCCGCCGTACGGATCAGCGCCGTGGTGACCGTCCGACAACCCGACGACACCCTGACCCGGCAGCCCAGGCCGGGCCGTACGACCACCATGTCCCGCCCGGCGGAGTCGCTCTCCTTCTCTGTGGAGGGGGCCGACCTGCTGACCCTGACCGTGGAGTGCGACCTCGGCGAGGGCCTCGCCGTGCTCAGCGACGCGGGGCTCACCCGCTGAGCGATCTCCCCCGACGGTCGACCCCGGGCCCCGGTCGGCGCCGGTGAGCCGGCCGCCGCGCTGGCACAGGTGCTCCCCCCAGGAGGGCAGTTGGTGGACCTGTTCGCCCGGCGAACCGCTCGCGGCACGCGGACGGGCCGCCGGGATCACCCGGCGGCCCGCTGCGGTGCGTTCGATCAGAAGATGCTGACGCCGTAGCGGCTCAGCGCCTCGCCGACCGGCTGGAAGTAGGTCGTGCCGCCGGTGCGGCAGTTGCCGCTGCCACCGGAGGTGAGGCCCAGGGCGGTGGAGCCGCTGAACAGCGAGCCGCCGCTGTCGCCCGGCTCGGCGCAGACGGTGGTGCGGATGAGGCCGGAGACCGAGCCCTCGGCGTAGTTCACCGTGGCGTTGAGCGCGGTCACCCGGCCGCTGTGCAGGCCGGTGGTGCTGCCGGAGCGCTGCACCGACTGGTTGACGTAGGCGTTGCCGGCGGCGGTGATGTCCCGGTAGCTGCCGTTGTAGAGGTAGACGTTGCCGGCGGCGTTACCGGAGTTGTTGTGCCGCACGATGCCGTAGTCGTTGCCCGGGAAGCTGCTGCCGGCGCGGCTGCCGAGCAGGCTGGTCTGGCCGGAGTTGCTGTACCAGCTCGAGGAGATGTTGGTGCAGTGCCCCGCGGTCAGGAAGTAGTAGGTGCTGCCGCTGCGGACGTTGAAGCCGAGGGAGCAGCGACCGCCGCCACCGGCGTAGATGGCCTGGCCGCCGGAGATGCGGGTGCTGAGCACGCCCGACTCGGCCTCGATGCGGATCGCGCCGTTCATCTTCGCGGCGGCGGCCTTCACCCGCTCCAGCTTGGCACCGGTGACCGTGCTGTCGACGGAGACGACGACCTGGTTGGTGGCCGGGTCGGTCCACCACGCCGTGCCGGGGATCTTGGCGGAGCGGTCCAGCTCCGAGGTGGCCCGGGCCAGCTCGCTGGCGCCGCGCTTGACGATCTTCGGGGTGGCGCCGGCGGCGCTGACCTGCCGGGCGGCGAGCGCGTCGGTCACGGTGACGACCATCTTGCCGTTGGCGTCGGCGTACGTGCCGGCGGACCGGTCGCCGAGGCGCTCGGCCAGGCCGGCGGCGGCGTCAGGCGAGGCGAACGAGGGTGCGGCCTGGGCGGGCGCGCCGATCAGCGAGCCGGCGACCATGGCGCCGGCCGCGGCGACGACGGCGGCACGACGGAGCGAGGACCTCGTGGGTCGCATGCAACAACCTCCAGGGAGGGGTGACGGACCCGCGTCGGGGCGACACGGGCCGGGAGCAGCCCTGCCGATCTGGGGGTACCGGCCGAGCTCACTGAAGTATTCACATACTTGAGTTCGTAGGCAAGACCCGACTTTGTCCTTTTCGCCCCTGCTACGGCGGCCATCAGCCCGAAACATTGTGGACACTTACGCGCATCGATATGCTCGCCCCACCGTCCCACCATCCGGTACGCGTGATCCGGAGGCCACCATGAAGTCCGTCCGACGGCTGCTCGCTCCCCTCGCCACCCTCACCGCCCTCGTCCTGCTGGCCGGCAGCCCGGCCGCCGCCGACCCCGGCCCGCCCCCGAACTCGATGGCCAGTCTCGGCGACTCGATCACCCGCGGCTTCAACGCCTGCGGCTGGTACGTCGACTGCACCTCCCGGTCCTTCAGCACCGGCGACAACTCCACCGTGAACAGTCAGTACCTGCGCATCCGCGCGACCAACACGGCCATCAACGGGCGCAACCACAACGACGCGCGCAGCGGCGCGAAGTCCGCCGACATGTACGGCCAGGCCGGCACCGCCGTCAGCCAGGGCGTCGACTACGTCACCATGCTGATCGGCGCCAACGACGCCTGCACCGGCACGGAGGCGGCGATGACGCCGGTGGCCACCTACCGCGCCAACATCGACTCCGCACTCGGTCGCCTCAAGGCCGGGCTGCCCACCGCCCGGGTGCAGTTGATCAGCGTGCCGGACGTCCACCGGCTCTGGGCCGTCGGCAAGGACAGCGGCAGCGCCCGCAGCGCCTGGTCGCTGTTCGGCATCTGCCAGTCGATGCTCGCCAACCCGACCTCCACCGCGCAGGCGGACGTGGACCGGCGCAACCGGGTACGCCAGCGGGTCGTCGACTACAACACCCAGCTCGCCCAGGCCTGCGCCGCGTACGGGCCGAACTGCGACTTCGACGACAACGCCGTCTTCAACTACCCGTTCGCCCTCGGTCAGCTCTCCACCTGGGACTACTTCCACCCGAACGCCTCGGGTCAGCGGGTCCTGGCCAGCGTCTCGTACGCCGCCGGTTTCGGCTGGTAGCGGGCCCGGTGCGACGCGCGGACGGGCGGACCATCCCGGCCCCCGCACGTCCGCGCGTCGCGCCGGCAGCCCTCCGGACCGGTTGGGCGGGGCGGGGCGGGGGTCAGCGGGCGGCCAGGCGGGCGGCGCGGGCGTCGCGCTTCTCCTCGAAGCGGGCCGCGGCGCGCTCCAGGTCGTCCAGGTGCGTCGCGATCTGGTCGCGGGCGGCCTCGCCGTCGGCGTCGAGCCCGGTCACGTTGAACACGTCCCACTGGCGCAGCACCGGCATAACCACGTCGTCGCGGTGCTGGCGCAGGTCGTAGATGCCGGCGAGGGCGATCGCCACGGACTTGCGGGCGAAGCCGTCGATGCCGTTGCCCGGCATCTGGAACTGGGCCAGCACATCGGCGACGGCCCGCATCGTCTGCCCGGGAGCCACCTCGAAGGCCGCGCCCAGCAGGTTGCGGTAGAAGACCATGTGCAGGTTCTCGTCGGCCGCGACCCGGGCCAGCAGCGCCTCGCACGCCGGGTCGCCGGCCGCCCGCCCGGTGTTGCGGTGCGAGATCCGGGTGGCCAGCTCCTGGAACGAGACGTACGCGAGGGAGTGCAGCATCTCCTCGTCGTGAGCGTTGCGGTAGCCGGCGGACATGTGCGTCATCCGGGCCCGCTCCAGCGCCACCGGGTCGACGGCCCGGGTGACGGTCAGGTAGTCGCGGATGGCGGTGCCGTGCCGCCCCTCCTCGGCCGTCCACCGGTGCACCCACGTGCCCCAGGCGCCGTCCCGGCCGAACAGGGTGGCGATCTGGTGGTGGTACGAGGGCAGGTTGTCCTCGGTCAGCAGGTTGACGATCAGCGCGGTACGGGCCACGTCGGGGATCGTCGAGTCGCTCTCGGCCCACGCCTCGCCGCCCAGCGGCCCGTCGAAGGTACGCCCCTCGCTCCACGGCACGTACTCGTGCGGGAACCACTCCTTGGCGACGGCCAGGTGCCGGTCGAGGTTCTTCTCCACGGCGGGTTCCAGCTCACGGAGCAGGGCGGTCTGGCTGAGTGTTGTCACGACGATCTCCCTACGGTGACGTAACTTACGCCACCGTAGGTCCGATCGTGCGTACGCGCCAGTAATGTCTCAGCTGACCAGCGGCCTGAGATCCGCCCGGGGCGGCGTCCACTCCCCCGCCGCAGCGGCGGCCTGCTCGCCGGAACGGATGTCCTTCACCTCGTCGGCCGCGCCGTCCGCCCCGGGGAACCAGACGTACGGGATGCCCCGCCGCTCGGCGTACCGGATCTGCTTGCCGAACTTGGCGGCGCTGGGCGACACCTCCGTCGGCACGCCCCGCGACCGCAGCGCCTCGGCCACCCGGTTGCTGGCGGCGCGCTGCTCCTCGCTGGTCACCGCGACCAGCACACAGGTCGGCACGTCCCGGGACACCGACAGCGCGCCGGCGCCGAAGAGCAGCCCGAGCAGCCGGGTCACCCCGATCGAGATGCCCACCCCCGGGAAGCGGACGTTGCCGGAGCTGGCCAGGTTGTCGTACCGGCCACCGGAGCAGATCGAGCCGAACCGCTCGTAGCCGACCAGCTGCGTCTCGTAGACCGTGCCGGTGTAGTAGTCCAGGCCACGGGCGATGCGCAGGTCGGCCACGCAGAGCCCCGGGGAGTGCGCGGCGGCGGTCTCCACCACCCGGGCCAGCTCCTCGACGCCCTCGTCGAGCATCGGGTCGCTGACGCCCAGGGCCCGGACGGCGTCGGCGAAGGAGGCGTCCGGCGCGGAGATCTCGGCCAGCGCCAGGCACGCCTTCGCCTGCGCCTCGCTCGCCCCGGCGGTCTCGGCGAGCAGCTCGGCCACCTTCGCCGGGCCGATCTTGTCGAGCTTGTCCACCGCGCGCAGCGCCGCCTCGGGGTCGGTCAGCCCGATGCCCCGGTAGAAGCCCTCGCAGATCTTGCGGTTGTTGACCTGGATGCGCACCGGCGGGATCGGCAGCGAACGCAGCGCGTCGCCGATCACCAGCGGCATCTCCGCCTCGTGGTGCGGGGCCAGGGTGTCGCGGTCGACGATGTCGATGTCGGCCTGGAGGAACTCGCGGTAGCGCCCCTCCTGCGGCCGCTCGCCCCGCCACACCTTCTGGATCTGGTAGCGGCGGAACGGGAACTGGAGCTTGCCGGCGTTCTCCAGCACGTACCGGGCGAACGGCACGGTCAGGTCGAAGTGCAGGCCGAGCGCGTCGTCGCCGGCCGGGCCGTCGGCGTCGGCCTGAAGGCGCCGGATCAGGTAGACCTCCTTGGAGGTCTCCCCCTTGCGCAGCAGTTGGTCCAGCGGCTCCACCGCGCGCGTCTCCAGCGGGGCGAAGCCGTACAGCTCGAAGGTGTCGCGGATCTTGTCGAGGACGTACTGCTCGATCATCCGCTGCGCGGGCGTCCACTCCGGGAAGCCGGAGATGGGCGTGGGCTTGCTCATGGATGCTCCGTTCGCGGTCCCGCGCGGTCGGCGCGGGCGAAGTGTCGGCGCGGCCGGCCACGGCCGCGGGGCGGGAAAGTCGGCGCGGCCCGGCTGGAGGCCGCGGGGCGGGAGGTCGGTGCGGCCGGTCAGAGGCCGCGGGTGGGGGCCGCCGGTCGCGCGCCGCCACCCGCCACCTCGACGAGGTACGGGTTGGTCGCGCGCTCGCGGCCGATGGTGGTCGCGGGGCCGTGGCCGGGCAGCACGACGGTGTCGTCGGCCAGCGGGAGGATCTTGTCCCGCAGGCTGTTGACCATCCTCGTCATGCTGCCGCCCGGCAGGTCGGTACGGCCGATGGAGCCGGCGAACAGGACGTCGCCGGAGAGGCAGAGCTGATCCGCCTCCCACGACGAGCCGGCGGCCGGCAGCCGGAAGAGCACCGACCCGCCGGTATGGCCCGGGGCGTGGTCGACGGTGATCTCCAGCCCGGCGAGGGCGAGCGTGGCGCCGTCGGTCAGCTCGGCCACGTCCTCCGGCTCGGTGTACGGCAGCCGCCCGCCGAAGAGCGCCCTGAGATCCGCCGACAGCCCCTTGGCCGGGTCGGCGAGCATCTCCCGGTCGCCGGGGTGCACGTACGCGGTGATACCGCGCGCGCCGCAGACCGGCGCCACCGAGAAGGTGTGGTCGAGGTGGCCGTGGGTGAGCAGGACGGCGGCCGGGTGCAGCCGATGCTCGGCCAGCAGGGCGTCGAGCCGGTCGAGCACCCCGATGCCGGGGTCGACCACCACGCACTGCTCCCCCGGCGCGGCGGCGACCACGTAGCAGTTGGTGCCGAAGGCGTCCGCGGGAAAGCCGGCCACGAGCACGTCCGCTCCCCTTCCGTCGAATCCGTTGCCTGTCGGCAGCCTATCGGGCGGGGCGAGGAGGTTCCGCGCGTGCGTCCGGGGCATCGCACGCGGCGCCGATCGCGTACGTCCCTCGCGGCGCGGGCGGCGCCGATCGCGTACGTCCCGTGGGCCCGACCGGGCACAGTGACGCCTTCCGATGGATCCGGCCCGGACCTCGTACACCACTTTTCCAGCCGGTAGCCGTACACTCTGGCGGGCGTGTGGCGTGGCGCACCCGCGGCCGAACGGGCGCAGGACGCCCGACCACCGGTGACGACCAGGGCAGAGGAAGGGGAGCACGGGTGGCTTCCAGCAGGGACCGGCAGCGCAAACTGGCGCGCGCCAAGCTCGACCGGCAGCTCGCCCGCCGGGCCGCCAGCGTCAGACGTCGTCGGCAACTCCAGGCCGGCATCGGCGTCGCCGTCGTCCTCGTGCTCATCGTGGCCGGCTCGGCGTGGGCGCTGGGCGCCCTCGACGACGAGCCGAAGGAGAACACGGCCGCCGAGGACGTCTGCCTGTGGACCCCGCAGGACGCCGCCGCGAACACCAACCTCAAGGACGTCGGCACCCCGGCCACCCAGGGGCTGCCCACCGAGGGCGTACGCCCGATGACGGTCACCACCAACCAGGGCGCACCTATCACCGTCGAGCTGGACCTGGCCGGCGCCCCGTGTGCGGCGGCGAGCATCGCCCACCTGGCCAGCCAGTCGTTCTACGACAACACCAAGTGCCACGAGATCACCGCCGAGGGCGCGGTGCGCTGCGGCGACCCGAGCGGCACCGGGCTCGGCGGCCCCACCTACTCGTTCTACGACGAGAACGTCCCCACCGCGCCGTCGCCGTCGGCGAGCCCCGCGGCCGACCAGCCCGCGACCTACCCGAAGGGCACGGTCGCGATGGTCGCCAACCCGCCGGGCGCCAACGGCAGCCAGTTCCTGATGTTCTTCGAGGACTTCACGACGGCCGACCCGAAATACCCGATCATCGGCCGGGTCACCGGCGGGATCGACGTGGTGGCGAAGATCGGTGCCAAGCCGACCGTGGACAATGGGACCGGGGCCAAGGTCAAGCCCAAGGACGACGACGTGGTCGTGCAGAGCCTGACCGTCGGTGAGCCCGGCGCGCAGGGGGCCTCGGCGCCGCCCGCTTCGGGTGCTCCGGCGGCCAGCCCGAGTGCCGGCTGACCCGGCCGCCCCACCAATCTCAGCGGCACCGACCGCGCCACAGACAGCCCAGGAGGATCCAGGCGTGACGTCCACCAGAGAGCGGCAGCGCGCGGCGGCGCGCGCCCGGCTCGAGAAGGAGATGGCCGAGCGCGCGGCCAGGGCCCGCAAGCGCCGGCAGATCCAGGCGATCGTGGGGGCCGCTTCGGTCCTGGTCCTCGTCGTCGCCGGCACGGTCTGGCTCGTCACCACCCTCGGCGACGACGACAAGACCGACACCGCCGGCCCGGCGGCCGGCAACGTGCAGTGCGCCTGGAACGAGGTCCCCGCCGACCAGCGGTCCCCGCAGATCAAGGACGTCGGGCTGCCGCCCGTGCAGCAGTCGGCCACGGGCACCCAGACGATGACGATCGACACCAACCTGGGCCCGATCACCGCCACGATCGACCGCTCGGCGGTGCCCTGCACCGCGGGCAGCTTCACCCACCTGGCGGAGAAGAACTTCTTCGACGACAGCAAGTGCCACCGCCTGGTGACCGAGGGCATCAAGGTGCTCCAGTGCGGTGACCCGAGCGCGACCGGCAAGGGCTGGCGCCAGACCGACGGCACCGGCGGCCCGAGCTACCGGCTCGCCGAGGAGAACCTGCCCACCGACAAGCGGCCCCCGTACCCGGAGGGCGTGATCGCGATGGCCAAGTCGAGCGAGCCGGGCAGCACGGGCAGCCAGTTCTTCATCGTCTACGGTGACTCGCCGCTGGACCCGAACTACACCGTCCTGGGCACCGTCACCGGCGGCATGGACCTCGTGAAGCAGGTCGCGGCGGCCGGCGACGACAAGGCGTTCGCGAAGCAGGCCGGTGGCGGCCACCCGAAGAAGGAAGTCGTCATCAAGGACCTCACCATGAGCTCCCCCCAGGGCTGACAACGCCCCAGCCGTACGACGAGCGCCCGCCGGCCCCGCCGGCGGGCGCTCCCCTGTCCCACCCCGACCCACCCACCCCGGCCCGCCCCTCCGGCCCCGCTCTCGGCGATCATGAGGTTGGCGGCGATTTCGATCTACCTGGCTGCCGCCAACCCCATGATCGCCGGGACGACGAGGGTGGGTTGGTGGGTGTAGGGCGGTAGGTGCAGGGTGGCGGGGCGGGGCTCGTGGGAGGGCGGCATGGGCGGCAGAGCGGTGCGCCCCGGCTCGGTCGGTGCCGGGCCGGGGCGCACCGTTGGGCGAAGGATCGGGCGGGGTCAGGCGAGCGCCAAGGGCAAGGGCTACCGCGAGACCGACGGCACCGGCGGCCCATCGTATAGGTAACGCCAACGAGTACCTGCCAACCGACGACCGACCGGCGTACCCGGCCGGCGTGGTCGCGCTAGCCAACAGCGGCCCGGACACCAACGGCAGCCAGTTCTTCTTCATCTACCAGGACGTCCAGCTCGAACCGAACTACACGGTCCTCGGCAAGATGGACGACGCGAGCATCGAGGTCGTGAAGAAGGCCACCGAGGCTGGCCACGACGGCGCGTTCGGTCCGAACCCTGGTGGGGCCACCCGAAGAACGACATCGAGATCAAGGATCTGACGGTGTCTTCCTCCTGAGACAAGCAACTCCAGCATCGGGGCGGCCGTTCGGTGCGCCCCGATGCTGCCTGCACCTAGACGACGACCAATCCAAAGGAAACACAAGAAACCCTGAACTGCCGCTACGGCGTTCAGGGTTTCTTGCGCGGGTATCGCTGAATCTCGTTTGGAGCGGCTTCAGCTACCGGCGTGGTCGCTGGAAACCCGTCTCATTGACGAGCCGGCGAATCATGTCTGACTAAAAAATCGAGACAGACCGAGAATTCTTCCCGGGAAGCGGCCACCGTGCAGTTTGACCCGGCATGAGAAGCGTAGCAGACCCGTCCGCGAACTGCACCGAAGCATCGTTGGCCCCGGATTTGAACACTACGACGTTGGTGGTGAAGGTAGTAGTCCCGATGCCCGAGAAGCACGTGGTGATGTTGAGAGCGTTGGTGATTTGCACGGTCGAACTAGTGCACGGCACAGCCGAGATGGCGAATGCCGGCGTGCTGGGCAGAGCCAGTGTGGTGAGCCCCATCGCAACTGAAGCAACGAGAGCTCGCTTGACTCCTCTTCGCATTGAATCACCTTTCTCGCGCAGACTGGATTTCGCAGGGTGCAGCGCCCCCGCTCTGAGGATCACTCCCCGAAATCAAGCTATCACGGATTGTCATATGCCGATACCGCTGATCGCGATCTCGCTACGGTGGCCACGATTGCGCAAGGGGTTGCCGTGGTAGGCGCCGTCGACCACGACCGGCCGCCCGAAATCACCTGCAACCCCGCGGCAACCATCGATGCAACAGAACCCAGGTTCAGGCGCCGGAGGTCACGCGGTAGGCGTCGAAGACGCCGTCGACCTTGCGGACCGCGGCCAGCAGGTGGCCCAGGTGCTTCGGGTCGGCCATCTCGAAGCTGAACCGGCTCACCGCCACCCGGTCGCGCGTGGTGGTGACCGTGGCGGAGAGGATGTTCACCCGCTCCTCGGAGAGCACCCTCGTCACGTCGGCCAGCAGCTTGTGCCGGTCCAGCGCCTCGACCTGGATGGCGACCAGGAAGGTCGACGCCGAGGTGAGCTTCCAGCTGACCTCCACCACCCGCTCGGCCTGCGCCCGCAGGTCCTCGGCGTTGGCGCAGTCGTCGCGGTGCACGCTCACCCCGCCGGAGCGGGTGACGAAGCCGAAGACCGAGTCCGGCGGCACCGGCGTGCAGCAGCGCGCCAGCTTGATCCAGACGTCGCTGACCCCGCGCACCACCACGCCCGGGTCGGCGCTGCTCTGCCGGCTGCGGGGCGGGCGGGTGGCGACGGCGGTCTCGGCGATGTCCTCCGCCGCGCCCTCCTCGCCGCCGTACGCGGCCATCAGCTTCTGCACGACCGACTGGGCGGAGACCTGGCTGTCGCCGACGGCGGCGTAGAGCGAGGCCACGTCGGCCAGGTGCAGGTCGCGGGCGATCGCCATCAGCGCGTCGGAGGTGAGCATCCGCTGCAACGGCATGCCCTGCTTGCGCATCGCCTTGACGATCGCGTCCTTGCCGGCCTCGATCGCCTCCTCGCGCCGCTCCTTGTTGAAGTACTGCCGGATCTTCGTACGGGCGCGCGGGCTCTTGACGAAACCCAGCCAGTCCTGCGTCGGGCCGGCGGTGTCGGACTTCGAGGTGAAGATCTCGATCACGTCGCCGTTGGACAACGTCGACTCCAGCGGCACCAGCTTGCCGTTGACCCGCGCCCCGATGCACTTGTGCCCCACCTCGGTGTGCACCGCGTACGCGAAGTCCACCGGCGTCGAACCCGTCGGCAGCGGGATGACGTCGCCCTTCGGAGTGAAGACGTACACCTCCTGGCTGGACAGGTCGAAGCGCAGCGCGTCGAGGAACTCGCTCGGGTCGGCCGCCTCCCGCTGCCAGTCCAGCAGCTGGCGCAGCCAGGTCATCTCGTCGATGTGCGCGGGCGGGCCGACGATCTGGGTGCCCTTGTGCTCCTTGTACTTCCAGTGCGCGGCGATGCCGAACTCGGCGGTGCGGTGCATCGCGTACGTGCGGATCTGCATCTCCACCGGCTTGCCGGTGGGCCCGATGACCGTCGTGTGCAACGACTGGTACATGTTGAACTTGGGCATCGCGATGTAGTCCTTGAACCGGCCCGGCACCGGCTGCCAGTTGGCGTGGATCACACCCAGCGCCGCGTAGCAGTCGCGCACCGTGTCGACCAGGATCCGCACCCCGACCAGGTCGTAGATGTCGTTGAAGTCGCGACCCCGCACGATCATCTTCTGGTAGATCGAGTAGAGGTGCTTCGGCCGCCCGGTGGTCTCCGCCTTGATCTTGGCGGCCTTCAGGTCGGTCTGCACCTTCTGGGTGACCTGACGCAGCAGCGCCTCGCGCTGCGGCTGGTGCTCCCCGATGAGGCGGTTGATCTCCTCGTAGCGCTTCGGGAAGAGCGTGCCGAAGGCGAGGTCCTCCAGCTCCCACTTGATCGTGTTCATACCCAGCCGGTGGGCCAGCGGGGCCAGGATCTCCAGCGTCTCCTTCGCCTTCTGCTCCTGCTTCGGGCGGGGCAGGAAGGTGAGGGTGCGCATGTTGTGCAGCCGGTCGGCCAGCTTGATCACCAGCACCCGCGGGTCCTTGGCCATCGCGACGACCATCTTGCGGATCGTCTCGGCCTTGGCCGCGTCGCCCAGCTTGACCTTGTCGAGCTTGGTCACCCCGTCGACCAGCAGCGCCACCTCGCCGCCGAAGTCGGCCCGCATCTGGTCGAGGGTGTATTCGGTGTCCTCGATGGTGTCGTGCAGGAGCGCGGCGACCAGGGTGGTGCTGTCCATGCCCAGGTTGGCCAGGATCGTGGCGACCGCGAGCGGGTGGGTGATGTAGGGGTCGCCGGACTTGCGGTACTGCCCGGAGTGCCAGCGGGCCGCCATGTCGAAGGCGCGCTGGAGCAGCCGCGCGTCCGCCTTGGGATGGGCATCGCGGTGGGTCGAGATCAGCGGTTCCAACACCTCGCTGACCTGCGAGGACTGCCACGGCGCGTTGAACCGCGCCAGCCGCGCCCGGACCCGGCGGCCGGTGGGCGCGGTGGAGAGCGCGAAACCGGCGCTCGGCATGTGGTCGCCGATGACGTCGGCGGGGAACGGAAGCACGACCCCCTCGGTCGCCGCGTCCGCGCCGCCGGCCGCCGCGATCGGCGTGTCGGGGCGTACGGGCTCGGCCGGGGCGGTCGCGCCGGAACCCGTCTCCGGGGCCTGCGCGTCACCGTTCCGTGCGGTCACCGAGCCGTCCGCGTCGCCTGTCGGGTACACCGTGCCCTCCACCGGAGGGGCGACATCGTGGGACACCGGCCTCCTCACCGCTCGCCGGGAAAACACCGACCGTGAGCCGGCCGGCCTGGTCTCGCGCCGCCCGGACTGCGTCCCGCCCGGTCAGCAAAGGGCAATGCTACCCGCACGCACGGTGCCCCGCCGCTCCGCCGGACGGTCCGCACCGCCTCGGCCCGACGGCCGGGGCGGGTCAAACGGTCAGCAGGGCATGCACCGGACGCGGGGCCAGCCGCTCCCGGCCGCCGAGGAAGGCGAGTTCCAGCAGGACGGTGAAGCCGGTGACCGTCCCGCCGGCCCGCTCCACCAGGCCCAGCGTCGCCTCGGCGGTGCCTCCGGTGGCCAGCACGTCGTCGACGACCAGGACCCGGTGCCCGGCGGTGAAGGCGTCCTCGTGCACCTCCAGCGTGGCCTCGCCGTACTCGAGCGCGTAGGAGGCCGAGTGGGCCGGGCGGGGCAGCTTGCCGGCCTTGCGCACCGGCACCACGCCGACGCCGCTCGCGTACGCGATGGCCGCCGCGACCACGAAGCCGCGCGCCTCGATGCCCACGACGACGTCGAACGAGTCCCGCCCGTGGTACGCGACGATCCCGTCGATGACCTCACGGAACACGTCGCCGTCGGCGAACAGCGGCATCAGGTCCTTGAACATGACACCGGGCTTCGGGAAGTCGGGCACGTCGAGCACCCGGCTGGCGACCAGCGCGGCGGCGGCCGGGCCGCTGTCTCCCCGTACTCCGGTGCGGTGGGTCTCCGTCACGGCTGTTCCGCTCCCCTTCACGACGACGGCGTCCTGCATGCTGCTCGCACAGCATGAAGGACGCCGTCGGATCGGTTCCTACCGGGTCTGTCCGGCCCGGCTCAGCGCCGCTTGCCGCCACCCGGCCGGTTGCCACCGCCGCCGGCCGGTCGGCCGCCCCGGGCACCGGTCGGCCGCTTCCCGGCCGGTCGGGCGCCCACCCTCGGTGCGACGCCGGCCAGCGCGGCCGACTCCGGGTCGACCGGCTCGTCGTCGGACTCGGCCGCCCGGGGGGCCGCACCCTTCGGGGTCACCTCGCCGCGGCCGATCGCGCCCCGACGGGCCAGCACCCGCTTGTTGTGCGCCTGGATGCGCGGCTCGAAGTTCTTGAGCAGCACCAGCAGCGGCGTGGCCAGCAGGATCGAGGTCAGGAACGCCACCGCCATACCGACGAAGAGCACCAGGCCGAGGTCCTTCAGGGTGCCCGCGCCGAGCAGGCCGGCGCCGATGAAGAGCAGACCACCGACCGGCAGCAGCGCGACGATCGACGTGTTCAGCGACCGCATGAGGCTCTGGTTGATCGCCAGGTTGGCCGCCTCGCCGTACGTCTGGTTGTTGTTGGCGGTGATGCCGCGGGTGTTCTCCTGCACCTTGTCGAAGACCACCACCACGTCGTAGAGCGCGAAGCCCAGGATCGTGAGGAAGCCGATGACCGTCGACGGGGTGACCTCGAAGCCGATCAGCGAGTAGACGCCGGCGGTGAGGATCAGGTTCATGATCAGCGAGGAGACGGCGGCGACCGCCATCCGCCACTCGAAGCGCAGGATCAGATAGATCATCACCACCGCGATGAAGATGACCAGACCGAGCAGCGCCCGCGAGGTGACCTGGCTGCCCCATGCCTCGCTGACCTGGTTGCCGCTGATCTGGTCCGCGGCGATGCCGAACTCGTCGGCCATCTCGACCTTGACGGTGTTGGACTGCTCCGCGCTGAGCTGCGTCGTGCGCACCTCGTAGAATTCGCCGCCGGTGCCGCCGACCTTCTGCGTGGTGACCACCTTGGCGCCGTCGCCGGCCGTGGCCAGGGCGTCCTGGACCTTCACCTCGGTCTGCTCCAGGGTGCCGACGCTGGCCGGGATCTGGAACGAGTTGCCTCCGGCGAACTCGATGCCGAGGCTGAAGCCGCGCAGCCCGAAGCTGAGCAGTGCGAGCAGGACCAGGGCGCCGGCGACGCCGAACCAGACCTTACGCCGACCGATGATGTCGAGGCCGGCCTCGCCGCGGTAGAGGCGGCTCGCGAGACCACTCTTTGCCATCTCAGGCCTCCTTGACGCGCGGGTTGCGGGGCTTGGCCGGCTCGGCCGTCCGGGGCGGGAGTGCCCGGCCGAGGCCGCTGACCCGCGGGGACAGGAACGCGGAGGTGCGGGCGAACATCGTCATGATCGGGTGCCGGAAGAGGAAGACCACCACCAGGTCCAGCACCGTGGCCAGGCCGAGGGCGAAGGCGAAGCCCTTCACCGCGCCGACCGAGACCACGTAGAGCACCACCGCCGACATCAGCGTGATCGCGTTGGCCGAGATGATCGTCCGGCGGGCCCTGATCCAGGCACGCGGCACGGCGCTGCGCGGGCTGCGACCCTCGCGGATCTCGTCCTTGAGCCGCTCGAAGTAGATGACGAACGAGTCCGCCGCCACACCCAGCGAGACGATCATGCCGGCGATGCCGGCGAGGGTGAGGGTGAAGCCGATCTGCCGGCCGAGCACCACCAGCGCGCCGAAGACCAGCAGCGCCGAGAGCACCAGGCTAAGGAAGATCACCGAGCCGAGCAGGCGGTAGTAGAAGAACGAGTAGATGATGACCAGCGCCATGCCGATACCCGCCGCGAGCAGGCCGGCCCGCAGGTGACTGGCGCCCAGGGTGGCGGTGACGTTCTGCTGCTCCTGCTCCTCGAAGGTCACCGGCAGCGCGCCGTAGCGCAGCTGGCCGGCCAGGGCGCTGGCGTCACCCTGGTTGAAGCTGCCGGTGATCTGCGAGTTGCCCGTCAGCACGCCCTGGATCTCGGGCGAGGAGACGATCTCGTTGTCGAGCACGACGGCCACGCGGCACTTGCCGTCCTGGCCGAGGGCGGTGGCGTCGCAGGCCTGGCCCTCGTTGTTGAACGCCTCACGGGTCAGGCCGGTCCACTTGTCCTGGCCGGCGCCGGTGAAGTCGAGGCTGACCACCCACTGGCTGGTCTGGTCCAGCACCGCGCTGGCGTCCTCGACGTCGGTGCCGAGCACCTTGGCCTGGTCGAGCAGGTACTTCGCGGCGCCGTCCTCGCACGCCACCACCTGCTGGTCGGGGGCGGAGATCGACGCCGGCGGGCGCTTGTCGAGCTGGGCGCAGCTGATCTGCGGCACGTTGAACTGCATCGTCGCCGGCAGCACCGCGACCTCGCGCGGGTCGAGGCCCGCGAAGGGCTTGAGCTTCTCCGCCAGCGACGGGTCGGCGGCCAGGTCGGCCGGGCTCTTCAGGCCGTTCGCGGCGGCCCAGGCGGCGGCGCCGACCTTCTGCTCGACGGCCTTGCGCTGCTCCTCGACGCTCTGCGGCACCGGCTCTTCGCTGGCGCTCGGCGTCGGGGTGGCGGCGCCGGCCGAGGGCGTGGCGCTCGGCGCGGCCGACGCGCTGGCGCTCGGGGCCGGGGCCATGCCGCCCTGGCCGCCGCTCGGCGACGCGGTCGCCTTCGGCGCGGCGCTGCCCGACGGGGCGGCGCTGCCCGAGGGCTTCGCGCTGCCCGACGGGGCCGGGGTCGCGCTGCCGCCGGGCGCCGGGGTGGCGGCGGGCGCCGGGGCCGTGCCGCTGCCGTCGGCGGCCTTGAGGACCTTGCGGAAGCGCAGCTCGGCGGCGCTGCCCACCTCGGTCAGGTCGCGGTTCTCACCGGGCAGGGAGATCACGATGTTCCGGTTGCCCTCGGTGACCACCTCGGCCTCGGCGACGCCGAACGCGTTCACGCGGCTCTCGATGATCTGGCGGGCCTCTTCGAGGTTCTCCGCCGTGGGGGGCTGGCCGTCGACGCTGTTGGTCGCCTCCAGCGTCAGCCGGGTGCCGCCGACGAGGTCCAGGCCGAGCTTGGGCTCGAGCCGGTCCTTCAAGCCGCCGCTGGCGCCGCCCGCGAAGAACACCAAAAGATAGAGGACGACGAAGATGAGCCCGAGCACGGCCAGTTGCCGTCCGGGGCGCATCTGTCCCTGAGGTGGTGCCACGGCTGTCCTGTCTCCCTGTACGGTCGCGCCGCTGGTGCGGCGGGTGGCGGCCGGTCCGGCCGGCGGTTCCGACGGGCCGGCGTCGGAGGCCGGCATCCGGCTCCGGGCCCGGCGCGGGGGCGCCGAGCGGAGCGGGACCGGCCGGTTTCCGGCGTCGGGCCCAACTATCCAGTTTTCACGTCGTCTCCGCTGCCCCGTCGGGCGAAGTCGTCACCGGAGCCCGGCGACCACCACGCAGGCGGGGCGGGAGCGACCGGTCACTCCTTGACGACGTCCGCGTCCTCGGTGACCGGCTCGGCGGGGCGCTCCGCCTGGCTGACCACCCGGGCGATGGCCGGACGGGCGTAGCGGGTCTGCACGCCGGGCGCGACCTCGAGCAGGACGGTGTCGTCGTCCACGCCGGTGACCGTGCCGTAGAGCCCGCCGATCGTGACCACCTCGTCGCCGGGAGCGAGGGCGGACTGCATGGATTCCGCCTCGCGGCGGCGCTTCTGCTGGGGGCGGATCATCATGAAGTACATGACGCCGAAGAGCAGAGCGATCATGAGGATCGGCGTCAGGCTGCCGGCACCCCCGCCGCCCTCTGCTGCGTAAAGCACGGTGAAAGACCTTCCCATTGGCCGCCGGCCCGGCGCGGGCGCGCCGGAGCGGAGGCGGATTCTCACGTCCTGTACAGACCGGCGCGAGTCTAATCCCTGCACCTGGGAACGCCGAATGCGGCACAGATCACGTTCACATCACGGCTGATCGACGTCCATCGAGAACAGATCGGGCGCGGGAGGGGCATCCGCGCCAAATGTACCATTAGGGGGCGTACGGCCCAGGTGCCGCCAGGCCGCCTCGGTGGCGACCCGGCCCCGGGGCGTACGGGCCAGCAGCCCGGCCCGGACCAGGAACGGTTCGCAGACCTCCTCCACCGTGTCCGGCTGCTCGCCCACCGCCACGGCCAGCGTGGAGAGGCCGACCGGCCCACCCCGGAACGAGTCGACCAGCGCGGTCAGCACCGCCCGGTCCAGCCGGTCCAGCCCCAGCGCGTCGACGTCGTAGACCTTCAGGGCGGCCCGGGCGGTCTCCAGGGTGACCACGCCGTCGGCCCGGACCTCGGCGAAGTCGCGCACCCGCCGCAGCAGGCGGTTGGCGATGCGGGGCGTGCCCCGGGAGCGGCCAGCGACCTCGGCGGCGCCGTCGTCGGTGATCGGCACGCCGAGGATCCGGGCCGAGCGGCGCAGCAGCACCTCCAGGTCGGCCGGCGAGTAGAAGTCGAGGTGCGCGACGAAGCCGAACCGGTCGCGCATCGGCCCGGTGAGCAGGCCGGAGCGGGTGGTCGCGCCGACCAGGGTGAAGGGCTCGACGTCCAGCGGGATCGCCGTCGCCCCCGGGCCCTTGCCCACGATCACGTCGACCCGGAAGTCCTCCATCGCGCTGTAGAGCAGTTCCTCGGCCGGCTTGGCGATCCGGTGGATCTCGTCGATGAAGAGCACGTCGCCCTCGGCGAGGCTGGTCAGGATCGCCGCCAGGTCGCCCGAGCGCTCGATCACCGGGCCGCTGGTCACCCGGATGCCCGAGCCCAGCTCGGCGGCCACGATGTTGGCCAGGGTCGTCTTACCCAAGCCGGGCGGCCCCGAGAGGAGGATGTGGTCGGGCGGGGAGCCGCGTCGCATCGCGCCCTGGAGCAGCAGGTCGAGCTGGTCGCGGACGCGGTGCTGGGCGATGAACTCCTCCAGCCGCTTCGGCCGTACGGTGGCCTCCGCGTCGAGGTCGGCGTCGTGCACGTAGGCGGAGACCAGCCCGCCGTCGGGGCCCGTCACCGGGTGCGGCCCAGCAGCCGGATGGCCTGCTTGAGCAGGACCGGCACCGGCGGGACGTCACCGTCGACGCTCTCCGCCACCGCCGCCACCGCCTGGTCGGCCTGCCCGGCCGTCCAGCCGAGCCCGACCAGCGCCTGCCGGACCTGCTCGGGCCACGCCCCGCCGGTGACCCCGGCCGCGCCGTCGGCGCCGACCGGCACCGGGCCCACCCGGTCACGCAGCTCCAGCACCAGGCGCTCCGCGCCCTTCTTGCCGATGCCGGGCACCCGGGTCAGCGCGGCGGTGTCGGCGTTGGCGATCGCCTTGCGCACCGCGTCGGGGGTGTGCACGGCGAGGACCGCCTGGGCCAGCCGGGGGCCGACGCCGCTGGCGGTCTGGAGCAGTTCGAACAGCTGCTTGGCGTCGTCGTCGGCGAAGCCGTAGAGGGTCAGCGAGTCCTCCCGCACGATGAGGCTGGTGGCCAATCGGGCGGGCTGGCCGATCCGCAGGTCGGCGAGGGTGCCCGGGGCGCACTGCACCGCCAGGCCCACCCCGCCGACCTCCACCACGGCGTGGTCCGGACCGGTCGCGGTCACCACCCCGCGCACGCTGGCGATCATCTGGCTCCTCCTCGTCGTACCCGGTCGGCCGCGGCCGCCAGCTTGGAGCGCGTCCCGCCGCGCCACACGTGACAGATGGCCAGGGCGAGGGCGTCGGCGGCGTCGGCCGGCCTCGGCGGCTCGGCCAGCCGCAGCAGCCGGGTCACCATGGCGGTCATCTGCGCCTTGTCCGCCTGGCCGGAACCGGTCACGGCGGCCTTCACCTCGCTGGGCGTGTAGGTCTGCACGGGCAGCCCGGCGCGGGCACCGGCGAGCACGGCGATCCCGCTGGCCTGGGCGGTGCCCATCACCGTGCGGACGTTGTGCTGGCTGAAGACCCGCTCGACGGCGACGCTGTCGGGCCGGTGCTCGGCGACCAGGTCGGTGAGCGAACGGTCCAGGTGCAACAGGCGCAACGGCAGCTCGTCGCCGGGGTCGGTGTGCACGACGTAGTAGGCGACCAGCGTGCAGGGCCGCCCCGGCACACCCTCGACCACGCCGACCCCGCACCGGGTCAGCCCCGGGTCGACGCCCAGCACCCGCACGCCGCCCCCTCCCCCAGCCGTCAGCAGTACGTGTGTTCGACACCCTACCGAGCCGGGCGACACCCCGCCGCCGGGGACACGCCGGGCGCGCCGACACGCCGCCCGGGCGCGCGGCGGCCACACACTCCGGCCGGCGAGTATGTGTCGTCGGCCCATGTGCGCCCGCACACACAGCTCGTAACTTCATGCGCCATGACGGCAGAACCCGTGGCGGTCCCCCACGTCGTACACGTCGACCTCGCTGGTCGTACCGCCCTGGTGACCGGGGGCGGCAGCGGCATCGGCCGGGCGTGCGCCCTGCGGCTGGCCGCCGCCGGCGCCGAGGTCCTGGTGGTGGACCGCAACATCGAGGCGGCCAAGGCGGTGGCGGCGGAGGCCGGTGGCCGGGCCGAGGGCGTGGACCTCGCCGACCCGGACGCGGTGGACCGGCTCGACGCCGACGTGGACATCGTGGTGAACAACGCGGGCCTGCAACACGTGGCACCGGTGCAGGAGTTCCCGGCGGAGCGCTTCTCTTACCTGCACCGGGTGATGGTGGAGGCGCCGTTCCTGATCATCCGCCGGGCGCTGCCGCACATGTACGCCCGGGGCTGGGGGCGGATCGTGAACATCTCCTCCGTGCACGGGCTGCGGGCCTCGCCGTACAAGTCGGCGTACGTCTCGGCCAAGCACGCGCTGGAGGGGCTGTCGAAGGTGGTGGCGCTGGAGGGCGCCCCGCACGGCGTCACCGCCAACTGCGTCAACCCCGCCTACGTGCGGACGCCGCTGGTGGAGAGCCAGATCGCCGACCAGGCCGCCAGCCACGGCATCCCCGAGGCCGAGGTGGTCGAGAAGATCATGCTGGCGCGGGCGGCGATCAAGCGACTGATCGAGCCGGAGGAGGTGTCCGAACTGGTGGCGTACCTCTGCTCGCCGCCGGCCGCGTTCATCACGGGCGCGTCCATCGCGCTCGACGGGGGCTGGACGGCGAACTAGTGGCAAGCCGCACAATGTCGGTCATGTCGTCACCGGTGGAGTTCCTGGAACTGCTCGCCCGCGAGGCCGCCGCGGTGGAGTTCGAGGGGCCGCTCGTCGCCGCCCGCGCCGCGGGCGTGCCGCCGGAGCGGCTCGCCGAGCTGGAGCAGGCCAAGACGGTGGCGCTGCGGGTCCGCGCGCTGCTGGAGCGCCGCCGCCGCCGGGAGGTCGAGCTCTCCGGGTTGTACGACACGGTCAGCGACCTGGCCGGGCTGCGCGACCTGGACGACGTGCTGCGCGCGATCGTGCACCGGGCGCGCAACCTGCTCGGCGCGGACGTCGCCTACATGACCCTCGACGACGACGAGCGCGGCGACACGTACATGCGGGTGACCGACGGTTCGGTCTCCGCCCGCTTCCAGCGGCTGCGGCTGCCGATGGGTGCCGGCCTCGGCGGTCTGGTGGCCCAGTCCGGCGCCCCGTACGTCACCGCGAACTACCCGGAGGACGAGCGCTTCCACCACACCGGCGAGATCGACGCCGGGGTCGGCGAGGAGGGCCTGGTGGCCATCCTCGGGGTGCCGCTGCGGCTCGGCTCGACCTCGATCGGGGTGCTCTACGCGGCCAACCGCTCGGCCCGGCCGTTCGTCCGGGAGGAGGTGGCGCTGCTGGTGTCCCTCGCCGCGCACGCCGCGGTGGCCATCGACACCGCGCGCCTGCTCGCCGAGACGCGGGCGGCGCTGGAGGAGCTGTCGGCGGCGAACACCACCATCCGCGCGCACAGCACGTCGGTGGAACGGGCCGCGGCGGCGCACGACCGGATGACCGCGCTGGTGCTGCGCGGCGGCGGCGTGGAGGACGTCGCCTCGGCGGTCACCGACGTGCTCGGCGGGGCGCTGCTGGCGCTCGACGCGGAGGGCCGGCGGCTGGCCCGGGTCGGTGAGATCGAGGAGCCGGACCGGGTGGACATGGTGGAGGCGGTGGCCGCGTCGCGTACGGAGGGCCGCAGCGTGCGCCGGGGCCGGCTCTGGTACGCCGCCGTGGTGGCCGGGGCGGAGAACCTGGGCGCGCTGGTGCTGCGCCCCGACGACGAGCTGGTCGACGCCGACCAGCGGATCCTCGAGCGGGCGGCGCTGGTGACGGCGCTGCTGCTGCTGTTCCGGCGTACCGTCGCCGAGGCCGAGGGGCGGGTCCGGGGCGAGCTGCTCGACGACCTGATCGCCCGGCCGCTGCGGGACACGGACGCCCTGCGCAGCCGGGCCCGCCGGCTCGGGGTGGACCTGGACGCGCCGCACGTGCTGGTGGCGGTCGGCGACGACGCCATCGCCCCGACCGGCTCGGCCCGGCAGCGGGTGCTCTCCTGGGCCACCACGTACGCCTCGACCCGCGGCGGGCTGGCCGCGGCGCGCGACGGGCGGGTGGTGCTGATGCTGCCCGGTCAGGACGCGGGCGGCAGCGCCCGGGCGGTGGCCCGGGACCTGTCCCGGGTGACCGGCCGGCCGGTGACCGCCGGGGCGAGTGGCCCGTCGGCGGGGCCGGCGTCGCTGGCCGCGACGTTCGCCGAGGCGGAGCGGTGCCTGACCGCGCTGGGTGCGCTGGGCCGCTCGGGGCAGGGGGCGAGCACGGCCGAGCTGGGCTTCGTCGGGCTGTTGCTGGGCGCGGTCGGCGACGGGGGCGACAGGGACGTGGACCGGTTCCTGACCGCCACGGTCGGGCCGGTGGTCGACTACGACGCCCGGCGGGGCACCGCGCTGGTGAAGACCCTGGAGGCGTACTTCGGGGTGGGTGGCAGCCTGGCGCGCGCCGCCGAGCTGCTGCACGTGCACGTCAACACCGTCACCCAGCGGCTGGAGCGGGTCGGGCAGTTGCTCGGCGCGGACTGGCAGCGGCCGGAGCGGGCGCTGGAGGTGCAGCTGGCCCTGCGCCTGCACCGCCTGCGTACGCCCGGCACCTGACCGCCGCCGGAGCGCCTGCGCGCCCGCCGCCGGGACCGCCGGGCGGGCCCGTCAGGGGGCGCGGATGCCGTCCAGGACGCCGTCGACGATGCGCTGTGGCAGGATCGCCTCGTCGAGGTCGGGGTGCCAGCGCAGGACGCGCTGCACCAGCATCGGGCCGGTCAGCATCGCCATGACCACCTCGACGTCGAGATCCGCGCGCAGCTCGCCGGAGCGCATGCCGCGGCGCAGCACCTCGCGCATCATCTCCCGCCGGGGCTCGATGATGCTCTGGTAGAGCTGGTACTGCTCGGGGCTGCGATTGACCTCCGGCACCAGGCAGGGCATGATCCGCGCCGCCCGCGGGTCGATGTGGTGGCCGACCGCCCCGACCAGCAGGATCAGGTCGTCGCGGACCGAGTGCCCGGCGGGCTCCGGCGGGGTGCCCTTGAGCGTACGCAGGGCGTCGCGCAGCAGCGCGTCCTTGCCGGGCCAGCGGCGGTAGATGGTGGCCTTGCCGACCCCGGCGCGGGCGGCGATCGCCTCGATCGAGATCACCTCGATCGTGCTGCCCTCGGCGAGCAGGTCGAGGGTGGCCTCGACGATCGCCTCGTCCGCGCGGACGCTCCTCGGCCGCCCGGGCGGCCGGGGAACGTCCGCGGTGGAAGTCATGTCGGACATTGTCCCCGAAGCTAGGCGGTCCCGGCCAACTCGGGTTCCGCCACCGGCGCGGGCGTTCCCGCCGGGGTCGCGGCACGGCCGGGCATCCAGCGCAGCACCACGACGATGCCGAGGGCGGCGACCGCCGCGGCGAGCCCCGCCGCCCAGTGCATCGCCGTCAGGAAGGCGTCGTCGGCGACCGCGATCAGCTGCGGCGCCGCCGGCCCGAGCCGACCCGCCGCGGCGTACGCGCCGGAGATGGACTCGCCCGCCACCTGGCCCGCCCCGGCGGGCAGGTCCCGCAGGGCGGGGTCGACCTCGGCCCGGTAGACCGCGGAGAGCACCGACCCGAGCACCGCCACGCCGAGCGCGCCGGCCACCTGCCGCACCGTGTTGCTGACCGCCGAACCGACGCCGGCCTTCTGTCGGGGCAGCGCGGACATGATGGACTCCGTGGCCGGCGGCATGATGTTGGCCATCCCGGTGCCCTGGAGGAAGAAGACGACCAGCACCACCCAGACCGGGGTGGTCGCGTCGACGAAGGCGAACGCGCCGAGCGCCACGACGGTCAACGCCAGCCCGACCGTCGCGACCGCCCTGCCGCCGTACCGGCGGACCATCGCCGCGCTGCTCGGGGCGAAGACGAGCTGGGCCGCGGCGAAGGGCAGGTAGAGCAGGCCGGTCTCCAGCGGGCTGAACCCGCGCACCAGTTGCAGGTAGAACGAGCTGAAGAACATCACGCCCATCGCGGCGAAGAAGACCAACCCGACGATGGCCACCGGCGCGGCGAAGCGGGGCACCCGGAACAGCCGCACGTCCAGCGACGGGTGGTCGCTGCGCCGCTCGTACCCCACGAACCAGGCCAGCACCGCCAGGCCACCGACGATCGCGGCCCAGACCACCGGGCGGCCGAAGCCGTGCTCGCCGCCGTCGATGATGCCGTACGTCAACGCGACGAGCCCGACCACCGACAGCAGCACGCCGACGACGTCGACGCGGCCCGGATCCGGGTCCCGCGACTCCGGTACGAGCAGCGCCACCAGCACCACGCCGAGCGCCACCACCGGCACGTTGATCAGGAAAACCGAGCCCCACCAGTAGTGCTCCAGCAGCGCACCGCCGAGGATCGGGCCGATGGCGACGGCCAGGCCGACCGCGCCGGCCCAGACGCCGATCGCCCGACCTCGCTCGCGGGGGTCGAACACGTTGGAGATGATCGAGAGCGTGACCGGCATGATGGCCGCGCCGCCGACCCCCATCAGCGCGCGGGCCGCGACGAGTTGCGCGGGGCTCTGCGCGTACGCCGACAGCAGCGACGCCAGCCCGAAGAGCACCAGCCCGATGAGCAGGAAGCGCTTGCGCCCGGCGCGGTCGCCGAGGACGCCGAAGGTGAACAGCAGGCCGGCGAAGACCAGCGTGTAGGAGTTGATCGACCACTCCAGCTCGGCCTGACTCGCGCCGAGGCCGTGCACCGGGTCGGCGAGCGTCCGCAGCGCGACGTTGAGGATCGTGTTGTCCAGGACGACCACGAGCAGGCTGATCACCAGCACCCCGAGGATCGCCCACCTCCTCGGGTGTCCCGTGTTCTCGTGCGGTGGCATCTTCGTGTTCTCCCCCGGCCCCGTTTCGATACGGGCAAGACTCGTAATTCAGTGCGAGCGTAGGCGGGTCGCTATCGATACGGAACCGGTTCGTATCTTATGTGGCGGCGGTCACTCGCCACCTCTTCCCGGGTGCGCTTCGCCGCCGGGTGGTCGCCCCGCCGTGCGGGATCCGGGCCCTGCTTCAGACCTTGGCGAGAAACGGCCCCTCCGAGGGCCGTCTCCTACCAGGATCTCCATCGGTCGCAGGTGACCCGCCTGCGACCGATGTCCGGTTGCGGGACGGCTGTCCGGGTGGCCCTGGCCGATCGGGCACCCCGGGTCGTCGTCGGGGCGCATGACGGCGGGGTGCCCGGTTTCGGCGTGTGACCGGGGGCATCGTGGGGGCGGAATCGTGGCCGGGGCGGGGTCGTTACACCCTGCGTACGACCGAGCAGGGCAGGGCCACGCCGCCGCGATGGCGTGCCGGGGCCCCCGGAATGATGGCGGGCCGGCGGTCGTTACACATGGTCCGACCGACGTGCGGGGCACCCCCCGCCCCGCGCAACAGCCCGGGTCCTTCCGACCCGCGCCGGTCACACATCCGGCCGACACGGCCGATCTGATCCTTCCTCCGGTACGACGCCGGAGATCTCCTCCGGCTCGACCGGAGATCCCCCGAGTTCACGAGCGCCGGACGGTGCTTGCACCCGCGCGAAGCCGATCCCCCTCGGTGTGTGGGTGCCGACCCCCGAATGGAGCATCTGCGATGAACACGATCATCCGTAAGAGCGTTCTCGGCATCGCGGGTCTGGCCGTTGCCGGTGGTCTGGCCGCCGGTCCGCTGAACCACAGCGACACCACCGCCCCGGTGCAGGCGGCGACCCCGATCACCGCCGTCGCCGTGCAGGCTGACAAGCCGGACATGGGCAAGCTGGTGCCGCATGGTGTGCAGGGCGCGCAGTCGCGTGTCGACCTGACCGACGAGCAGGTGGCCAACGTCAAGGCGATCATCGCGGCGACGAAGAAGGCCGGCATGGACGAGCGCGCCGCCGTGGTCTCGATCGCCACCGCGTTGCAGGAGTCGAAGCTGGAGAACCTGGGTCACCTGGGTGACCGCAACGACCACGACTCGCAGGGCCTGTTCCAGCAGCGCCCGTCCAGTGGTTGGGGCACGGTCGAGCAGATCACCGACCCCGAGTACTCCACCCTGGCGTTCCTCAAGGGCCTCAAGCAGGTCGACGGCTGGCAGGACATGCCCCTGACCGAGGCCGCGCAGACGGTGCAGGTGTCGGCGTACCCCGACCACTACGCCCAGTGGGAGCAGCAGGCCGCCGACCTCGTCGCCGAGCACTGGAACAACTGACCACAGACTTTCCACCACAAGGGGGATCGCTGGCCGGCACCCGAACCCGGGGTGCCGGCCAGCGGCACGTCCACTCGACGACGCGCCCCGCCGACGTACGCACCCGGCTGGCCGGTGACGCCTACCCGGCCCGCGCCCGCGTCAGGGCAGGAACGGCGCGGAGCAGGCGGCGACGGCGGCGGGCAGCGTGGACAGGCGGGTCGCCGGCGAGCTGAGCGGCTCGATCCAGCCCGGGCCGGCACCGTACACCCGGATGGCCGGGAGGTCGCGGGCGAAGCGCACCAGGCGGTACGCGCGCCCGGTGACCGGCGTCTGGGCCCAGACCACGACGATGCGCGGGCGGACGCGGCGGGCGGCGCTGGCGAGCGCCGTCCACGGCAGCGCCGGCCCGAGCAGCAGGCTGCCAAGTGACCGTTCCCGCAGCGCTGCGGCCAGCGCGAGCAGGCCGAGACAGTGCGTCTCCTGCTCGGCGCCCGCCAGCAGCACGCCGCCGGTGGGCAGTGGACGGCCCGGTACGCGCCGGAAGACGTCCAGGCCGACACGGATGCCCTCGACGAGTGCGTGCTCGACGGCGACCTCGATCGCGGTGTGCCCGGGCAACGCGGCCAGCATCGGCACGCAGACCTGCTCCCACAGGGCCGCCGCGCCCCACTCGTCGGCCACCTCGACGACGAGCGCGGCGACCCGGTTGGCGTCGAGGTCCTCGGCGGCCAGCGAGAGCTGCTTGTGCGCGGTCTCGACGGCCCCCACCGGCATGGGATCGGTCAGCACCAGACGTACCCCCGGGTAGACGTTCACTACCCGGGGCTTCGTCGGGAGGGGTGCGGATGGATGCGCCCAGGTGCGACTACCGCCGGCGGGACGCCGCCCAGCGCGTCGCCAGGGCCGCGGCGCTGCCCCAGACGCCGCGCCGGAACACCAGCACGACGAGGACGAAGATCCCGCCGGTGACCAGGCCGATCGCCTCGAACCCGGAAAACGACAGCCAGTCCTCCAGTCGGACCAGGATGCCCGCGCCGAGCACCCCGCCCCAGAGCGTGCCGATGCCGCCGAGCACCACCACGATGACCGCCTTGCCGGAGGTGGTCCAGTGCAGCACGTCGAGGGAGACGAAGCGGTGGCCGACGGCGAACAGCCCGCCGCCGAGCCCGGCGATGAAGCCCGACAGCACGAACGCGGTCAGCTTGTAGCGGTGCACCGGGTAGCCGAGCGCGCGGGCGCGGGCCGGGTTGTCGCGGATGCCGACCAGTACCCGCCCGAAGGGCGAGTGCACGATCCGCCAGGCGGCGGCCAGCCCGAGCAGCACGATCGGCAGGATCGCGTAGTAGAAGTAGTAGTCGTCGGTCAGGTCCAGCCCGAACAACTCCCGGGGCACCCCCTGCAGGCCGTTCTCGCCGCGGGTGACCGAGCGCCACTCGTTGGCGACGTAGTAGACCATCTGCGCGAACGCCAGGGTGACCATGGCGAAGTAGATGCCGGTCCGCTTCACCGCCAGATAGCCGATCGGCACCGCGAGGACGGCCGCCGCGAGCGCCCCGGCCAGCACCGCCGCCGGGAACGGCAGGCCGAGGTGGATGGCCGTCAACCCGGTGACGTACGCGGAGGCGCCCCAGAACGCCGTGTGCCCGAAGGACATCAGCCCGGTGAAGCCGAGCAGCAGGTCCACGGCGACGGCGAACAGCGCCCAGCAGAGGATGTCCACCGCCACCGCCGGGTAGAGCCCGTTGGGCAGCCAGAACGCCACCAGCAGCCCGACGGCGAGCAGCGCGTAGCGGACCCAGCCGGGGGCCCGGGTCACGGCGAGCAGCCCGGATCTCGGCGCCGGGCGACCGGCGTCGGTCTCGGTGTCGACGGTGCTCGTCACGCCGGTGCCTCCTCACGGCCGAACAGCCCGGCCGGGCGCCACAGCAGCACGACGGCCATCACGATGAAGACGATCGTCTGCGACACGATCGGGAAGTCGGACAGGTACGCCTCACCCCACGCCTGCACGAGGCCGATGCCGAAGCCGGCGGCGACGGAGCCGAAGATCGAGCCCAGCCCGCCGATCACCACCACCGCGAAGACCACGATGATGAGGTCGGCGCCCATCAGCGGGTTCACGGCCCGCATCGGCGCGGCCAGCACCCCGGCGAGCCCGGCGAGGCCGATGCCGAAACCGAAGACCGGGGTGACCCAGCGTCCGACGTCGATGCCGAACGCCCGGGTCAGCTCGGGCCGCTCGGTCGACGCCCGGACCACCATGCCGATCCGGGTGCGGGTGAGCACCCACCAGACGCCGACGCAGACGGCGACCGCGAAGCCGAGGATGAAGACCCGGTAGGTGGGAAAGTCGAAGAGTCCGAAGTCGACCGACCCGCTGAGCGCGGCCGGGGTCTCGTACGGGCTGGACTGCACGCCGTAGCGGAGCTTCACCAGGTCCTGGAGGATGAGTGTCAGGCCGAAGGTGAGCAGGAAGTTGTAGAGCGGGTCGAGCCGGGTGAGGCGGCGGATGAAGGCCCGCTCCAGTGCCGTACCCACCAGGGCCAACCCCACCGGCATGATCACCAACGCCGCCCAGAACGGCACGCCCGCCTCGGTGAGCAGCACGTACGCGCCGAAGGCGCCCAGCATGTAGAACGCGCCGTGGGCGAAGTTGACCACCCGCAGCATGCCGAAGATGACCGCGAGCCCGAGGGCGAGCAGGGCGTAGAACGCCCCGCCCACCAGCCCGTTGAACGTGTTCTGCAGGAAGCCGGTCATGCCCTGGTCACATCTTGCAGTCCGCCGACGGGGCGCGGAACGCCTCGGCGGCGGGAATGGTCTTGAGAACCTTGACGTAGTCCCACGGCTCGGCGACCTCGGACTGGGGCTTGACCTGGGCCAGGTACGCGTCGTGGATCACCCGGTGGTCCTCGGCGCGGATCTTGCCGTTGCGCAGGAAGACGTCGTTGACCTCCTTGCCCTCCAGTTCCCTGACCACCGTGTCGGCGTCGTCCGTGCCGGCGGACTGCGCGGCCTCCAGGTACTGGATGGCGGCGGAGTAGTTGGCCGCGTGCGCGAAGGACGGCCGGGTGCCGGTCTCCTTCTGGAACCGGTCGGCGAACTCGCGGTTCTGCTGGTCGAAGTTCCAGTACCAAGCGTCGGTGTACGTGGTGCCGGCGAGCGCGGCCGGGGTCAGCGAGTGGATGTCGGTGATGAACATCAGGCCCACGGCGAGCCCGACCCCCTTCTCCCGGAGCTTGAACTCGTTGTACTGCTTGACCACGTTGACCAGTTCCGCGCCGGCCTGCATGGTGCCGAGCACCTGCGGCTTCGGGTTGAGCGTCGGCGCCTTGAGCAGGAAGGTGGAGAAGTCGCCGCTGGTGTTCGGGAAGGGCGCCCCGTCCTTGCCGACGACCTGTCCGCCGGCGGCGGTGATGGCGGTGGAGAAGCTCTTCTCCATGTCCTGGCCGAAGGCATAGTTCGGGTAGAGGATGTACCAGTTCTTTCCGACCTGCTCCGTGGCGGTCCTCCCGGTGCCGTTGGCCAGCATGTAGGTGTCGTACGCGTAGTGGAACGTGTACTTGTTGCAGCTCTTGCCGGTCAGGTCGGTGGTCGCGGCGCCGATGTTGAAGTAGAGCTTCTCCTTCTCCTTCGCCACGTCGGCAACCCGCAGCGCCGCCGAGGAGGTCGGCACGTCGAGGATGAGGTCGACGCCCTGGCGGTCGTACATCTCCTGGGCCTTGGTGTTGGCGATGTCGGGCTTGTTCTGGTGGTCGGCGGTCTCCACGGTGATGTCCTTCGTCACCGCCTTGTCGCCGTGCTTGGCCTTGAAGTCGGCGATGGCCATCTCCACGGCCTTGACCGAGTTCCTGCCGGACAGCTCCGAGTACGCACCGGACTGGTCGTTCAGCACGCCCAGCACGATCCTGCCGCCGGTCAGCTTCTGGTCCCCGCCCGACTGCGGACCCCCGCCGCCGCAGCCCGCGACCAGCACCATCGCCGCCGCCGAAGCGGCGGCCACACCCACCGTCCCTCGCATGCCCATCCCTCCACCCCGCGCGCCGCGCGGGTCGTCGAATCGGAATTCAGATGCCGAGGTACGACAGCAGCTCCCGCTCCCGGGAGCGCACCTCGGAGTTGTCCATCGCCTCCACGACGCGTCCCTCGGCCAGCAGGTAGTGCCGGTCGGCGACACCGGTGGCGAAGTGCAGGTTCTGTTCGACCAGCAGCACGGTCACCCCGTGCCGCTTGGCCTCGCGCAGGAGGTCGCCGACCTGCTGCACGAGCAGCGGCGAGAGTCCCTCGGTCGGTTCGTCGCAGAGCAGCAGCCGGGCGCCCATCCGCAGCACCCGGGCCAGCGCGAGCATCTGCTGCTCGCCGCCGGAGAGCTTGGTGGCGGCCGAGTCCCGCCGCTGGTGCAGGGCGGGGAACGCCTCGTACACACGCTCCAGCGGCCACGGGTCGGGCCCGACCCTCGGCGGCAGGGTGAGGTTCTCCGTCACGCTCAGCGTGGCGTAGCTGCCCCGGTCGTCGGGGACCCAGCCGAGCCCCAACCGCGCCCGCCGGTACGCGGCCAGCCTCCCGATGTCCCGCCCGTCCAGCTCGATCCTGCCGCGCTGGCCGGCGTGCAGGCCCATCACGCAGCGCAGTAGTGTGGACTTGCCGGCGCCGTTGCGCCCGACGAGGGTGACCACCTCGCCGGCGGCGACGTCCAGCCCGACCTCCCGCAGCACCTGCGCCTCGCCGTACCAGGCGGACAGGTTCTCAATGCGCAGCACCGGCGGCTCCCAGGTAGGCGGTGATCACGCGCTCGTCGGCGCGCACCTGCTCGTACGGGCCCTCGACGAGGACCCTGCCGGCCTGTAGGACGGTGACGGTGTCGGCGAGCCGGCCGACGACGCTCATGTTGTGCTCGACCAGCACCACCGTCCGGCCCCGCCGGACCCGCGCGACCAACTCCACGGTGCGGTCGACGTCCTCCAGGCCCATCCCGGCGGTCGGCTCGTCGAGCAGCAGCACCTTCGGGTCCAGGGCGAGGGCGATGGCCAGCTCCAGCGCCCGCTTGCGCCCGTACGCCAGCGACTCGGCGGGGGCCTCGGACAGCTCGGCCAGCCCGACCATGTCGAGCAGTTCGTCGGCCCGGTCGGTGTAGCGGCGCATCAGCTTCGCCGAGCGCCAGAACCGCCAGCCCAGTCCGCTCGGGCTCTGCAACGCCAACTCGACGTGCTCCCGCGCGGAGAGCTGCGGGAAGAGGCTGGTGATCTGGAACGACCGGGCGACGCCGAGCCGGGCGACCCGCTCGGGGGGTAGCCCGGTCACGTCGCGCCCGTCCAGCTCGATGCGCCCACCGCTGGGTCGCAGGAAGCCGGTGAGCAGGTTGAACAGGGTGGTCTTCCCGGCGCCGTTGGGGCCGACGAGCGCATGGACGCTGTCCGCCGCGATGTCGAGGTCGACCCCGTCGACCGCCCGGAAACCCCGGAAGTCACGGGTCAGCCCGCGGGCCGCCAGGAGCGCTTGCCCGGCCATCGCCTACTCCTTCGTAGGTCCGGCGACAGCCTGATCGGTGACCGGGGTCACATGGCCGTCGTGTGCTGGAAACCTACGGCGACGCCGGGACGTCGAACTATGTCGATGGCAGCCACATTCCGGGACGCCGGACCGTGCGGGAACTCCACCCCGCCGCCCGGCCACCCCGCCCACCCGGCATCGACGATCGTGATCGACGGGTCGTTCCGCACCACGCCCATGTGGGCACGCCACGCCGCGCCCCACCCGCGCTCACCTTGACGGGTGCTCCTAGGGTGATGGCCCCCTCCTGCGAAAGGTGCCGAGCGAATGCCCTTCGGCTTCACAGTTGCCATCATCTTCGCCGTCGGCCTGGCGATCTCCGGCCTGCTCGCGCTCGCCGCCTCGCAAACGTCGACGAAGGGGACCGCCACCCTGGCCGCGTTCGCCTGCCTCGTCGGCGCGGTCGTGTTCACCGTCGGCTCCAGCGCCAACTCCGTGCCGATCCGCTCGGTCGGCATCGTCACCAGCTTCAACAAGCCGACGGGCAAGGTCACCGGCTCGGGCCTGAAGTGGGTCGCCCCCTGGCACAAGGTCGGCGAGTGGGACGCGGGCCGGCAGAAGTACGACCACATCGGCGGCGACCACTGCGTCCGGGTCCGCACCGGCACGCTCGCCGACGCCTGCGTCGAGGTGCTCGTCGAGTGGCAGGTCAAGCCGGAGAACGCGCCGAAGCAGTTCATGGACTACAAGGGCGACTTCGACAGCTTCCGGGGTCAGCGGGTGGGCGTCCAGCTCGACAGCGCCGTCAACGACGCCTTCGCCACGTACAACCCGCTGGAGAAGATCGACTCGAACACCGGCAGCCTGAACGTGGACCTGAAGCCCTTCGCCGAGAGCATCAAGACCAGCGCGGAGGCGCGGCTCTCCAGCGACGTCGACATCCTGTCGGTCACGATCACCCGGGTCAACCACGACGACAAGACCGAGGGCAACATCAAGGCCTTCCAGGACAAGCTCGCCCAGACGCGCAACCTGGAACAGGACCGCAAGAACGCCGCCATCCAGAAGCAGATCACCGAGACGAACGCGAAGGTCGACAAGGTCTCGCGGTGCCTGGAGATCGCCGAACGCAACGGCAGCAACCCCGGCCTCTGCATCAACCCCGGCATCGTCACCGGCACCAAGTGACCGCCCGACGGCGCTGACCGCGCCCCGGACGCGCCCCGGTTCAGCCGGTGAGCGCGTCCAGGGCGAGGTCGACGTCGTCCTCGGTGGAGTAGACATGGAAGGACGCCCGGACCCGGCCGGCGCGGACCGCCGCCCGGACGCCGGCCCGCTCCAGTCGCTCGGCCGCGCCGGGCACCTCCACCGCGACGATGGCGCTCTCCCCCGGCGGACGGCCCAGCCCGGCAAGGAACCGGTTGGCCAGGGCGACGTCGTGCGCGTGCACGGCCGGCACGCCGATCTCGGCGACCAGTTCCAGGGCCGGGGCCGTGCCGACCCAGCTGAACCAGGCCGGCGAGATGTCGAACCGGCGGGCGTCGGCGGCCAGGCGCAGCGGCGGACCGTAGTAGGAGTCGTGCGGGTCCTCCCCCGCGTACCAGCCGGCGGCGTCGGGGCGCAGCCGCTCCCGCAGCGCGGGCGCCAGGTAGGCGAACGCGGAGCCGCGCGGGGACATCAACCACTTGTACGCCCCGACCGTGACCACGTCGGCGAGGCCCGCGTCGAACGGCAGCCAGCCGCACGCCTGGGTGGCGTCGACCGCGACGAGGGCGCCGTGCGCCCGGGCCGCCGCGACGATCTCGGCGTACGCGGCGACCGCCCCGTCGGCCGACTGCACCAGGCTGAACGCGACCAGGTCCGTGTCGGCGTCGATCGCGTCGACGAGACCGGCCAGCGGCACGGTACGCACCCGCACGCCCCGCTCGGCCTGCACCAGCCACGGGAAGAGGTTGGAGGTGAACTCGACCTCCGGCACCACGACGGTCGCGCCGGCGGGCAGGGCGGCGGCGACCGGGGCCAGCAGCTGCGAGACCGTGCTGCCGACCGCGACGTCGGCGACCGGCACCCCCACCAGGCCGGCGAACGCCGCCCGGGAGCGTTCGGTGGCCGCGCCCCAGCCCTCCCACGAGGTACGCCCGGCCCGCCAGTCGACCAACGCGTCCTGCACCGCGTTCCACGCCGGCTCGGGCGGAAGCCCGTAGCTGGCGGTGTTCAGCCAACCCGGCTGCGGCTGCCACAACTTCTGCGCCTGTGCGATCTCCACCCCACCGACGCTAGCCACCCGCACCGCGTACCGCCGATGGCCAATCCCGCACTCGCGGCCCCGGCCGGCGCACGGGTCGCGCCCGACGCCCGCCCGGCCGAGGATCGCGGGGCTGCCGGTGCGCGGCGGCGTCAGCTGACGTTGGCGGGGCCGAGGACGCTCTTCAGGTCGCCCATCAGCGCGGTGGTGGCCGCCACCCGGAACGGCCCCAGCCGCAGGGTGGTGGTCCGCCCGCCGTTGAGCAGCTTGACGTGCACCTCGGTGTCGCCCGGGTGCAGCACCAGGGTCTCCTTGAGCCGCTCCACCAGCGGCGGGGTGCACCGGTGCACCGGAATGGTCAGGGTGATCGGCTTGCTGCCCGGGGTGCTGCTGACGTCCGGCATGGACATGTCCATGGCCATGATCCGGGGGGTGTCGTCGCGCCGGTCCACCCGCCCCTTGACCACCACGATGGCGTCCTCGGCGATGTACTGCCCGATCACCTCGTAGGTGTTGGGGAAGAAGAGGGTCTCCACGCCGCCGGCGAGGTCCTCCAGGGTGGCCGACGCCCAGGCGCGGCCCTGCTTGGTGACCCGCCGCTGCACGCCGGAGAGGATGCCGGCGAGGGTGACCACGGCCCCGTCTCCGACGGTGCCCTCCTCCGACAGTGCGGCGATGGTGGTGTCCGCCGCCGCGCCGAGCACGTGCTCCAGGCCGAAGAGCGGGTGGTCGGAGACGTAGAGGCCGAGCATCTCGCGTTCGAAGGCGAGCTTGTCGCGCTTGTCCCACTCCCCGTCGCCGATCACCGGCATCACCGTGGTGCTGTTGGTGTCGGCGTCGCCGAAGCCGGCGCCGAAGAGGTCGTACTGGCCGACGGCCTCCTTGCGCTTGACGTCGGCGTACGCGTCGATCGCCTCCGCGTGCACCGTGAGCAGCGCCTTGCGGGAGTGCCCGAGCGAGTCGAACGCCCCGGCCTTGATCAGCGATTCGATGGTCTTCTTGTTGCAGACCACGGCGTCGACCTTGGACAGGAAGTCGTAGAAGTCGGCGTACTCGCCCTTGGCGTCGCGGCAGCGCATGATCGCGGCCACGACGTTGGCGCCGACGTTGCGCACCGCGCCCAGGCCGAACCGGATCTCCTTGCCGACGGGGGTGAACGGCCCGGCTGAGGTGTTCACGTCCGGCGGCAGCACCTGGATGCGCATCCGGCGGCACTCCGACAGGTAGAGCGCCATCTTGTCCTTGTCGTCGCCGACGGAGGTGAGCAGCGCCGCCATGTACTCGGCCGGGTAGTGCGCCTTCAGGTACGCGGTCCAGTACGACACCAGCCCGTACGCCGCCGAGTGCGCCTTGTTGAAGGCGTACCCGGCGAACGGGACCAGCACGTCCCAGACCTTCTGGATCGCCTCGTCGGAGTAGCCGTGTGCCCGGCAGCCGTCCCGGAAGGGGATGAACTCCTTGTCGAGGATCTCCTTCTTCTTCTTGCCCATCGCCCGGCGCAGCAGGTCGGCCTGGCCGAGGGTGTAGCCGGCGAGGATCTGCGCAGCGCGCTGCACCTGCTCCTGGTAGACGATCAGGCCGTGGGTGGGCGCGAGGATCTCCCGCAGCGGCTCCTCCAGCTCCGGGTGGATCGGGGTGATCTCCTGCAGGCCGTTCTTGCGCAGCGCGTAGTTGGTGTGCGAGTCGACGCCCATCGGGCCGGGCCGGTAGAGCGCGAGGACGGCGGAGATGTCCTCGAAGTTGTCCGGCTTCATCATCCGCAGCAGGGAACGCATCGGCCCGCCGTCGAGCTGGAACACGCCCAGCGTGTCGCCCCGGGCCAGCAGCTCGTACGCGGGCTTGTCGTCCAGCGGCAGGGCCAGCAGGTCCAGCTCCTTGCCGTGGTTGAGCTGGATGTTCTTCACCGCGTCGTCGATGATCGTCAGGTTGCGCAGGCCGAGGAAGTCCATCTTCAACAGCCCGAGCGATTCGCACGTCGGGTAGTCGAACTGGGTGATGATGACCCCGTCGGAGTCCCGGCGCATCAGCGGGATGTGGTCGACGATCGGTTCGGCGGACATGATGACGCCGGCGGCGTGCACGCCGGTCTGCCGGATCAGCCCCTCGATGCCCCGGGCCGTGTCGATGACCTTCTTGACGTCCGACTCGGCCTCGTACATGCCCCGGAGCTCGCCGGCCTCGGCGTAGCGCGGGTGCTTGGGGTCGAAGATCCCCTCCAGCGGGATGTCCTTGCCCATCACCGCCGGGGGCATCGCCTTGGTGATCCGGTCGCCGACCGCGTACGGGTAGCCGAGCACCCGGGCCGAGTCCTTGATCGCGGCCTTCGCCTTGATGGTGCCGAAGGTGGCGATCTGGGCGACCTTGTCCTCGCCCCACTTGTCGGTGACGTACTTGATCACCTCGCCGCGCCGACGCTCGTCGAAGTCGATGTCGACATCCGGCATCGAGACGCGCTCGGGGTTGAGGAACCGCTCGAAGATCAGGCCGTGCTGGATCGGGTCGAGGTCGGTGATGCCCAGCGCGTACGCCACCAGCGAGCCGGCGGCGGAGCCACGGCCGGGGCCCACCGCGATGCCCTGGTTCTTGGCCCACTGGATGAAGTCGGCGACCACGAGGAAGTACGACGGGAAGCCCATCTGGGTGATGACGCCCAGCTCGTACTCGGCCTGCCTGACGTGCCCCTCGGGGATGCCGCCGGGGTAGCGCCGGTCCAGCCCGGCGAAGGTCTCCTTGCGGAACCAGGACGCCTCCGTCTCCCCCTCGGGCACGGGGAAGCGGGGCATCAGGTTGTGGAACTCGAACATCCCGGCGGGGTCGACCTTCTCGGCCACCAGCAGGGTGTTGCGGCAGCCCTCCAGCCACAGGTCGGAGTTGTCGACGGCGCGCATCTCGTCGGCGGACTTGATGTAGTAGCCGCTGCCGTCGAACCGGAACCGGTTCGGGTCGGCGACGTTCGCCGCCGTCTGCACGCAGAGCAGTACGTCGTGCGCCTCGGCCTGGGACTCGTGGGTGTAGTGCGAGTCGTTCGTGACCACGGGCGGGATGTCCAGCTTGCGGGAGATGTCGTGCAGCTCCTGGCGGACCCGGCGCTCGATGCTGATGCCGTGGTCCATGACCTCCAGGAAGTAGTTCTCCTTGCCGAAGATCTCCTGGTATCTCGCGGCGGCCTTGAGCGCCTCGTCGTACTGGCCCAGGCGCAGCCGGGTCTGCACCTCACCGGAGGGACAGCCGGTGGTGGCCATCAACCCCTCGGAGTTGTCGGCCAGCAGCTCCGCGTCCATCCGCGGCCACTTGACGAAGAACCCCTCGGTGTAGGAGCGACTGGTGAGCTTGAAGAGGTTGTGCAGGCCGGTCTTGTTCTTCGCCCAGATCGTCATGTGGGTGTAGCCGCCGCTGCCGGAGACGTCGTCGCTCTTCTGCTCCGGCCGGCCCCAGCGCACCCGCTGCTTGTGGAACCGCGACTCGGGCGCCACGTACGCCTCGATGCCGAGGATCGGGGTGACGCCGGCGGCCATCGCCTGCTTGTAGAAGTCGTTCGCGCCGTGCATGTTGCCGTGGTCGGTCATCGCCACCGCCGGCATGCCCTGCCGCTTGACCTCGGCGAAGAGGTCCTTGAGCCGGGCCGCCCCGTCGAGCATCGAGTACTCCGTGTGCACGTGCAGATGCGCGAACGAATCGCCCATGCGTGGCGCCCCCCGGGTCGGATCTTGGGATGGTCGAGCTCGGACGGCCTACCCTATCGCCGCCACCGGGGGCCCCTGAAGCTGCCGCGCCCGCCGGAGCGGGCCGGGGTGTCCCGGGCCTCCCCGACCGCCCCGGCCCCGGCCTCCGGCAGTCGGTTCCCGGACTCGTGGCACCCCGTCCGGCGGCGGCGACCGTAATCTGAGCGGACGGTGTCCGGAGCCTGAGCCGACGGCATCCGGCGAGCATTGGACGACCTGATGCCCCTCCCGGACGGTGTCGAACAATTGGCCGCCTCGGCGTCGCGCGGCGATCCCGTGGCGCTCGACGCGCTGCTGGTCGCGGTCCGCCCCGAGGTGCTGCGGCTCTGCGCCCGCCTGCTGCCCCACCGCGAGGACGCCGAGGAGGCGTGCCAGGACGCGCTACTCGCCCTGGCCCGGGGCGTCGGCCGGTTCGAGGGCCGCTCGTCGTTCCACACCTGGCTGTACCGGCTGTCGGCCAACCGGGCCCGCTCCACCTACCGGGTGCTCCGGCGGCGCTGGCTGGTGGAGGCCGGCGGCGTACCGCTGCCGGAGCCGGTGGATCCGCGCCGCACGAGCGTGGTCGCCGGCACCCGGCTGGACCTGCTCGACGCCCTCGACGCGCTCCGTCCCGAACTGGCCGAGGCGGTGACCCTGCGCGACGTGCTCGGGCTCGGCTACCGGGAGATCGCCGCCCTGCTCGGCCTGCCCGAGGGCACCGTCAAGTCGCGCATCCACGAGGCCCGCCGACAACTGCGCCACCGGCTCTCCGGCGAGCCCGCCGCCGAGCGGCGGCGGCGGTGAGCGCGCGGCGGCTCGTCGGGATCGCGGTGGTCGCCGTGACCGTGGCCGTCGCGGGGTGCGGCGGCGGGGAGGCGCCCGTCTCGCCCCTGCCAGTGCAGACACCGGCAGCGCCGACCTCCCGCTCCCCCGGCCCGCCGTCGGCCACCCCGTCGTCCGCCACCCCCTCGTCCGCCTTACCGTCGTCCGGGCCCGGCACGTCGGCCGTCGTCCCCCCGGCCCGACGGCCCCCGCCGGCCGCGCGCCCGACGACCGCCGCCGGGCGTACGCCGGGCACGACGCGGTCGCCGAGCGGGCCGCCCGGCACCTGCTTCGGGGCGGTGCGCCACGACGTGGTGCTGGCCGAGACCGAGCTGGCGCTGCTCACCTCGCTCTGCTTCGCCACCGCCGGGGTGCTGCGGATCATCGGCATCGGCCCGGGCGAGGTGACCGTGGACCGGGAGGACCTGGTCTCCCGCAGCTACGAGGCGGGGGTGGTCGACATCCGGTTCGTCCGCCCCGGCGCCGTGGCCGTGCTGATCCCGCAGGGCGGCACGACGCACACGGTCACCGTGGTGGTGCGGTGACCGGCGGGCTCACCCCACCCGTACCCCGGCCAGCAGGGTGTCGACGAAGTTGGCCCGACTGTCGGTCGGGGGTGTGACCTGCACGTAGATCAGGCCGGTGCGGCCGGGGGCGAGCGCGGCGGCCTCGACGATCTCGGGCCGGCCCTGGTCGCAGGTGAACCGGGCGACCACCCACTCCACGCCGGCCTGCCGGGTGCGGCGTACCGGCGCGGCGGCACAGGCCGCGTGCGGACGCTCGGCTACGAATCCCGCCGGGGTGGTCCGCGCGGCGAGGCCCGCCGACAGCCCGACGAAGGCGCCCGGCACACTCGGGTCGGCCGCCCACCGGCGCGGGTCGGGCGACATCACCAGGGCCGGTTCGAGCCGGCCGTCGTCGCCGTACCGGCCGGCCCAGCCGGTGCCGACGGCTCGCCATCCGGGCGGCAGCGCGACGGTCACCCGCCCGCTCGTCCAGCTCCCGGTGTCCCGTCCGCCCGTCGTGCCGTCCCCGGCCGTGGCTCCGGCCCCGACGAGGGCCAGCACGCCCAGCGCCAGCACGCCGAGCCGCCCCCGGGCGACCGGCCGTACCCGTGCACGCGCAGGCCGGGGCGGGCTGCCGGACGGTCCGGCGGTGGGTGCGGGGGCGACTCGCGAATTCCTCGGTGACCCGCCGGCGACGACCCGGGCAGGCGGCGGGCCGGGCGGCCCGGGTGCCGACGCCGGGCAGACGGACCCGGGCGGCCCGGTGGCGGCGTGCCGCAGGGCGACACGGAAGGCGGCGGCGTCCGGGTACCGGTCGGCGGGTCGGCGCGCGGTGGCCCGGCGCAGGACCGCGGCCACCCCGGGCGCGACGGTCGCCGCACCACCGCCGGTGTCGGCCCCGGCAGTCGCACCGGCGTCGACGTCGGCGGCGGCAGTCGCGCCGTCGCCGGCAGTCGCGGCGTCGGCGGCGGCGTCGGCGTCGGCGTCGGCTGCGTCCCCGGCGGCTGCGACGGCGGCGACCGGGCCGAGGAGCCGCAGGCCGAGGCGGCCCAGGCCGTACACGTCGGCGCGGGTGTCGACGACGGCCAGCGGGTCGTCCTGCTCGGGGGCCATGTAGCCGGGGGTGCCGGCCCGGGCGGTGAGACCGGAGGCGGCGGCGAGGGCCTTGGCCAGCCCGAGGTCGGCGATCAGCACCCGCTCGCCGTCCGGGCCCGAGCGGAACAGGACGTTGCCCGGCGTCAGGTCGCGGTGCACCACGCCGTGGCGGTGCAGGACGGCGACCCCGACGGCGATCTCGGCCAGCAGGTCCAGGGCGGCGGACGGAGGCATCGGGCCGGCCGCCAGCCGGTCCTGCAAGCTGCCACCGTCGGCCCAGGCCATCACCGAGTACGGCCGGCCGTCGGCCAACTCGCCGGCGGCGTGGACACGGATCAGCCGCTCGTCGTCGAGGCGGCGCAGCAGGCGGGCCTCGTCGAGGAAGCGTTCGCGTACCCGCAGGTCGTGGTGCCAGTTCTCGGCCAGCACCTTGATCGCGACCCGGGAGTCGAGCACCGGGTCGTAACCCAGCCAGACCGTCGCGAACGACCCGGTGCCCAGCAGCCGCTCGATCCGGTAGGGCCCGATCCGCTCCGGACTGGTCACCGCACCACCCCCGACACCGGCGCCGCCGGCCGCCGTTCCGCCTCGACAGTAGACGGCGCGTCGGCCCGGCGGCAGCCCTCGACAGCGCGGCCGGGCCGCCCCGCGGCGCGTCGGTCGGAAACCCGACGAACCGATCCGGTCGGCGGGGAGACCAAGAGGACAAGGACACCCGCACCATCGAGGAGGAGATCCCCGTGCACCGTCTCTCGTACACCGTCGTCACCGCCCTGCTGGCCACGGCCGGGCTCGTACCGATCACCCTGGCGGCCCCGGCCGCCGCCGCACCCCGGCCGCCCGTCGCCGCCGGCCACCCGACCGGCGCCCCCGGCACGGCGGCCCGGGTCGCCGCCGAGCGCGACGAGGTCCGGATCATCAGCGTCCGGGGCGCCGGACCGTTCCGGATCGGGGCCGCCCTGGCCCGCCTCACGGCGGCCGGCCTGATCGACTGGGTCGCCCCCGACTGCGACGGCACGGTCCACACCGGCGTCACCGGGGCCTGGGCGGGCAAGATCCTGCTGACCTTCCGCGACGGGCGGCTGGTGGGGGTGGGCACCGCCTCCGCGCCGCCGCGTACGCCCGCCGGGGCGGGGGTGGGCATGTCCTTCACCGCCCTGGAGGAGATCTACGGCCCGCGCGGCTCGATGATCCGCAACGACGCGGGCGACGCCTCGGCGTACCTGGTGCGCGTCGGCTCCCGGGTCGAGTTGTTCACCGGGCACCCGTTCCGGCCCGGGGTCGGCTATCTCCAGGTCGGGCCGGCGTCCGTCGTCGAGCGCGGCTTCCGCGAGGGCCGGTCCTGCTGAGCGTTCGTCGTCCCACGGCGGCGGATCCCGGCGAGGGGTCCGCCGCCGCCTGCTCCGTCCGAACACACTGATGGTGACGCACACGATGTTGTTCCACTGGACGATAGTGTGTGGCACACAGTATCGTGTGACGCATGGTTAGCGATGAGATCCTGCGAACGCACCTCCAGGAGTTGCGTCGGGGCACCGTGGTGGTGGCGAGCCTCGTCGCGCTGCGCCGCCCCGACTACGGTTACGCGTTGCTGCAACGCCTCTCCGACCACGGCTTCCCGGTCGACGCCAACACGCTCTACCCGCTGCTGCGGCGGCTGGAGGAGCAAGGGCTGCTGACCAGCGAGTGGAACACCGAGGAGAGCCGGCCACGCAAGTTCTACCGGACCAGCGAGGAGGGCGAGTCGGTGCTGGGCCGGCTCCTCACCGACCTCGCCACCGTGCAGACCTCCCTGACCGGGCTGATCGAAGGAGCCGACCGATGACCACCCTGACCGACCGATACCTCGCCGCGACCCTTCGCTCGGTGCCGGTCGCGCGCCGTGCGGAGATCGCCACCGAGCTGCGCGCCTCGATCGAGGACATGGTCGAGGGCCGCACGGCCGGTGGGCAGGACGCCGCCGCCGCCGAACGGGAGGTGCTCACGGAGCTGGGCGACCCGGACAAGCTCGCCGCCCGCTACGCCGACCGCCGGTTGCAGCTCATCGGCCCGGCCTACTACCTGGCCTGGTCGCGGCTGATGAAGCTGCTGCTCAGCTTCATCCCGGTGCTGGTCGGCGTGCTGGTCGGCCTCGTGACGACCGCCGAAGGCGGCAGCACGGGCAGGGGAGTCGGCACCGGCGTCGTCGTCGCCTTCCAGGTGGCGGTCCAGATCTCCTTCTGGGTGACCGTGGTCTTCGCGGTGCTGGAGCGCACCAGGACTCCCCTGCACCTGCCCGAGTGGAGCGTCGACCTGCTCCCCGAGAACACCCCCGACCGCAAGATCAGCCTGGCCGACATCGCCGCCTCGGTCACCTTCCTGGGGCTGCTCATCGCCTACCTGGTGATGCAGCACTTCCGGTCGTTCGTCTCCACCGACGGTGGCGAGAACCTGCCGATCCTCGACCCGGCGCTGTGGAACTTCTGGCTCCCGTTCCTGATCGCGGTGCTGGTGGCCAGCATCGGCCTGGAGTTCGCGAAGTACCGCACAGGTCGCTGGACCTGGCCGCTGGTGGCGGCCAACGTGGTGCTCAACCTGGCGTTCGCGGTGCCGGTGATCTGGCTGACGTCGACCGACCGGCTGCTCAACCCCGAGCTGATCGCCCGCTTCGAGTGGCTCGGCGAGGCCAACCACCTCGACCTGCTGGCCGCCGCCGTCATCGCCGGCACCGTGCTGGTGGCGTTCTGGGATGTCCTCGACAGCGTCATCAAGACCTGGCGTGACCGCGGCTGATCTGACCGACGCGTCAGCCCGGCACGCCCACGCGTGCCGGGCCGGCGCGCGTACCGGCCCGCCCACCGTCAGCATCCGCCACCACCGAGGGCCCCGGCCGGGTGGCGGATCGGCGGCGGGATGAGATCCTGACCTGGATGAACAGCGACACCGACGAGGACTGGCGGCGACCGGGGCCCACCCCGGAGCAGCGCCGGCTGGACGTCTACACCGGGCTGGCCGCGACCGTCCTGGCGCTGTTCAGCCTGACCCTGGCCCGTAGCACCGGCGCGTTCCTGCTCGGGCCGCCGCCGTCCGGGCCGGAACAGATCTTCTGGACCGTCGCGGTGCCCCTGCCGCTGATCTGGCGACGCCGGTTCCCCGCCGCCGTCACGCTGGTGGTCTCGGTCGCGTTCATCGCCGCGCAGGCCCGCTCCGCCCCGGAGACGCAGCTCGCCTCGTGGGCGCTCTTCGCCGCCCTCTACACGCTGGGCGCGTGGGGCCGGGACCGGCGGCTGTCCCGGCGGCTGCGGATCGGCGTCATCGCCACCATGTTCCTGTGGCTCGGGGTCTACTACGCGACCACCTACACCAGCATCCCGGCCGACGCGTTCGCCAGGGCGGTCGGCCCGGTGCCCCCGGTGCTCGCCGCGATGGTCAGTGGCGCCCTGGTCAACGTGCTGTACTTCGGTTTCGCGTACTTCTTCGGCGAGACCGCGTGGCTGGCGGCCCGCCGCCAGCACGAGCTGTCCGCCCAGGCGGAGCGGCTGCGTCGCTCGCAGGCCGAGGTCCGCGAGCACGCCGTGGTCGGCGAGCGGCTCCGCATCGCCCGCGAACTGCACGACGTGGTCGCCCACCACGTGTCGGTGATGGGTGTGCAGGCGTCCGCCGCCCGCCGGGTGTTCGACAAGGACCCGGTGAAGGCCCGCGCCGCGCTGAGCGCCATCGAGGAGACCGCCCGCACCGCCGTCGACGAGCTGCGCCGGATGCTCGGCCTGCTGCGCGCCCGCGACGGCGGTCCGGACCACGCCGACCAGCCGGGACCAGCCGGGATCGACCGGGTCGCGGCCGTGGTCGAGCACGCCCGCGAGGCCGGCCTCCGGGCCACCATCGGGGTGTACGGGGAGCCGACGCCGCTGCCGGAGTCGGTCTCCCAGGCCGCGTACCGGGTGGTCCAGGAGGCCGTGACGAACGCGCTCAAGCACGCCGCCGGGGCGACCGCGCTCGACGTGCGGATCCGCTACCTGGTCCACGAGGTGGAGGTCGACGTGACCGATGACGGACGGGCCACCCGCCCGGCCAACGCCGACGGGCTCGGCCTGGTCGGGATGCGCGAGCGGGTCGCCACCCACGGCGGCGCGCTGGAGATCGGCCCGCGGACCGGCGGCGGCTGGCGGGTGCGGGCGCGGTTCCCGCTGCCGATGCCGGCGGGGCGGCCGGCGTGAGCGCCGACCACGCGGCGCCCGGGACCGACCGGCCGATCCGGGTGCTGCTCGCCGACGACCAGCACCTGGTGCGCACCGGCTTCCGGGTCATCCTGGAGGTGGAGGACGACATCGAGGTCGTCGGGGAGGCCGCCGACGGGGGACGTGCCGCCAGCATGACCCGGGCGCTGCGTCCGGACGTGGTGCTGATGGACGTGGAGATGCCCGGAGTCGACGGGTTGGAGGCCACCCGGCGGATCACCACCGAGGACGACGGGCCGGGCGGGCCGGCCGTGCTGATCCTCACCACCTTCGACCGGGACGACTACCTCTTCGCCGCGCTGCGCGCCGGGGCCAGCGGCTTCCTGCTCAAGAACGGCACCCCGGAGGCCCTGATCGAGGCGATCCGGGTGCTCGCCCGCGGCGACGGCCTGCTCGCCCCGGAACTCACCCGGCGGGTGATCGCCACCTTCGCCCGCCCCGGGGAGCCAGTGCCGCCCGGCGGGCGACGGACGGCTCCCGGGGAGGCGCTGCGCGAGCTCACCCCCCGCGAGCGGGAGGTGCTGGTCCTGGTCGCCGGCGGCGCCAGCAACAGTGAGATCGCCGCCGAGCTGCACCTGGGCGAGGCGACGGTGAAGACGCACGTCAGCCGGGTGCTCGCCAAGCTCGGCCTGCGCGACCGGGTGCAGGCGGTGGTCTTCGCCTACGAGCACGGGGTGGTGCGCCCCGGCGGCTGACCGGCCTCCGCCACGAGGGGGACGGCACGCTCGATCCCGGGACGGACGGCGCGCGACGCCCGACGACCTAGCGTGGACGCCGTGACCAATGTGCTCCGCCTCGACGGCGTCGACCGCAGCTTCGGCGACCGACGGGTACTCCAGGACGTGTCCTTCGACGTGGCCGCCGGCCGGATGACCGGCTTCGTGGGCGGCAACGGCGCCGGCAAGACCACCACCATGCGGATCGTCCTCGGGGTGCTCGCCCCGGACGCCGGCGCGGTCACCTGGCAGGGGGCGCCGCTGACCCGGGAGGCCCGCCGCCGCTTCGGCTACATGCCGGAGGAGCGCGGTCTCTACCCGAAGATGAGCGTCCGGGAGCAGGTGACCTACCTGGGCCGGTTGCACGGCATGACCGCCGTCGCGGCGGGTCGGAGCACCGACGCGCTGCTGGAGCGGGTCGGCCTCGCGGAGCGCGGCGACGACCTGCTGGAGACCCTGTCGCTGGGCAACCAGCAGCGCGCGCAGATCGCCGCCGCCCTGGTGCACGACCCCGAGGTGCTGGTGCTCGACGAGCCGTTCTCGGGCCTCGACCCGTTGGCCGTGGACACGGTCGTCGCCGTCCTGCGGGAGCGGGCCGCCGCGGGGGCGCCGGTGCTCTTCTCCAGCCACCAGCTCGACGTCGTCGAGCGGCTCTGCGACGACCTGGTGATCATCGCCGACGGCGTGATCCGGGCCGCCGGCAGCCGGGAGGAACTGCGCGCCACGTACACCGTGCCCCGCTACGAGCTGGTGGTGCAGACCGACGCGGGCTGGCTGCGCGACGAGCCCGGGGTGACCCTCGTCGACCTGGACGGCGCGCGGGCCGTGTTCGACCTGGCGCCCGGGGCGGACGAGCAGCCGGTGCTGCACGCGGCACTGGCCCGCGGCCCGGTCCGCGTGTTCCGCCCGGTCAGCCCGTCCCTCACCGAGATCTTCCGAGAGGTCGCCCAGTGAACACCATGCAGGCCACCCGGTTGGTCGCCGCCCGCGAGATCCGGGTCAAGCTGCGCGACCGCACCTTCCTGTTCGGCACCCTGTTCTTCCTGCTGATCGCCGCCGCCGCGACCATCCTGCCGCCGCTGCTCTCCGGCGGGCCGTCGAGCGTGGCGGTGACCGCGGCGGCTGCCGGCCCGCTGCGCGAGGCGGGGCTCCAGGTGCGTACGGTCCCCGACGACCGCGCCGCCGAGCAGGCCGTACGCGACGGCGACGTCGACGCGGCGGTGGTCTCCGGGCCGGCGGTGCTGGCGATGGACGAGGCCCCCGACGACGTGGTGACGGCGCTGAGCACGCAGCCCGCGGTCCGGCTGCTGGACCCCGACGCCGTGGACCCGGTGGTGGCCTTCCTGGTGCCGTTCGCCTTCGCGTTCATCTTCTTCATCACCTCGCAGACCTTCGGCGTGCAGATCGCGCAGAGCATCGTCGAGGAGAAGCAGACCCGGATCGTGGAGATCCTGGTGGCCGCGGTGCCGGTACGCGCGCTGCTGGCCGGCAAGATGATCGCCGGCACGATACTGGCGCTCGGGCAGATCGCCCTGATCGCCCTGGTCGCCCTGGTCGGAATGCAGTTCGGCGACAGCGGCGGGCTGCTCTCGCTGCTGGCCCCGGCGATCGGCTGGTTCCTGCCGTTCTTCCTGCTCGGCTTCGTGCTGGTCGCGGCCATGTGGGCGGCGGCCGGGGCGCTGGTGAACCGCCAGGAGGACATCGCGGGGGTGTCGACGCCGGTGCAACTCGCGGTCATGCTGCCGTTCTTCGCGGTGATCTTCCTGAACGACAACGCGACGGCCATGCGGGTGCTCTCCTACCTGCCGTTCTCCGCGCCGACGGCCATGCCGCTGCGGCTGTTCACCGGGGACGCCGCCGGCTGGGAGCCGCTGGTGTCGCTGGTCCTGCTGCTGGTCGCGGCCGCCGCGTTCGTGGCCGCCGGGGCCCGGGTGTACGAGGGTTCGCTGCTGCGCACCAACGGCCGCACCTCGGTACGGGCGGCGTGGCGCTCGCGCGAGACGCCGGGCTGAGCAGGATCGAGCGGCACGGATACGCAGCCGCCCGCCGCCGTTCTCCGGCCGGAGCCGGGGATCGACGGCGGGCGCGGCGGTGCCGGCTCGCGTACCGGGGGCGTCAGGGTCAGCCGACGGCCTCCATCACCTCGTCGCTGACGTCGAAGTTCGCGTAGACGTTCTGCACGTCGTCGCAGTCCTCCAGCACGTCGATCAGCTTGAAGATCTTGCGGGCGCCGTCCTCGTCGAGGGGGACGTTGACGCTCGGGATCAGCGACGACTCGGCCGACTCGTACTCGACGCCGGCGTCCTGCAACGCGGTGCGGACCGCGATCAGGTCGGTCGGCTCGCAGACCACCTCGAACGCCTCGCCCAGGTCGTTGACCTCCTCGGCGCCGGCGTCGAGGACCGCCATCATCACGTCGTCCTCGGTCGTGCCGGCCTTGGGGACGATCACCACGCCCTTGCGGGAGAACATGTACGACACCGAGCCCGCGTCGGCCAGCGAGCCGCCGTTGCGGGTCAGCGCGGTGCGCACCTCGGTCGCCGCGCGGTTGCGGTTGTCGGTGAGGCACTCGATCAGCATCGCCACGCCGCTCGGGCCGTAGCCCTCGTACATGATGGTCTGCCAGTCGGCGCCGCCGGCCTCCAGACCCGAGCCGCGCTTGACGGCGCGGTCGATGTTGTCGTTGGGGACCGAGTTCTTCTTCGCCTTCTGGATGGCGTCGTAGAGCGTCGGGTTGCCGGCCGGGTCACCGCCACCGGTCCGCGCGGCGACCTCGACGTTCTTGATCAGCTTGGCGAACATCTTGCCGCGCTTGGCGTCGATGACCGCCTTCTTGTGCTTGGTCGTCGCCCACTTTGAGTGGCCGGACATCTGCTACCTCCGTTGCTACCCGCCGTCTGCATCGACCGACCGCGCACGCCCCGCTCCCGCCGGCGCACGCGGTGGTGCCGGTCGGCCCTGCGGGAAAGCCGTGACGGGCAGCTGGCCCCGCCGAATCTCGGCAATCCTACCGACGTCCGGCGGGTGGCTGTCACGCGCGGCACGGCGTCGGCTGGCCCCGTGCGGGTTGAACAGGGGCGACGGGGCGTCCGGGCACCGGTGCTCCGGCACGGGGCGAACGGCGCGGGCGGGGCTCCTCCCGAGGAGGAGACCCCGCCCGACGCGGCTCGGACGCGCTCAGCGGGCGGCGCGGACCAGTTCGACGAAGTACGCGTGCACCCGCGTGTCGCCGGTCAGCTCCGGGTGGAACGAGGTGGCCAGCAGGTTGCCCTGCCGCACCGCCACGATCCGGCCTGCGGCCGGGCCCTCGGTCACCGTGCCGAGCACCTCGACGCCGTCGCCGACCCGCTCGACCCACGGCGCCCGGATGAACACGGCGTGCAACGGCCCGCCCGCGACGCCGGTGATCCCCACCGACGCCTCGAACGAGTCGACCTGCCGGCCGAACGCGTTGCGCCGCACGGTCATCTCGATGCCGGCGAAGCCACGCTGGTCGGGTCGGCCGTCGAGGACGTCGCTGGCCAGCATGATCATGCCGGCGCAGGAGCCGTAGACCGGCATGCCGTCGGCGATGCGCTTGTCGATCGGCTCGCGCAGCTCGAAGATGTCGGCGAGCTTGCTGATCGTGGTGGACTCGCCGCCGGGGATCACCAGCCCGTCCACCTCGTCCAGCTCCCGCGCGCGGCGTACCGGGCGGGCGTCCGCGCCGGCCGCGGCGAGCGCGGCGACGTGCTCGCGCACGTCGCCCTGGAGGGCGAGCACGCCGATGACGGGTGCGTCGCTCATGTCACGGTTCCTCTCGTCGACCTGCCGCGGTGGCCCCTCCGCCCGCCGGGGACGCGGTGCGACACCGGCAGCCGCCGCGGCGTGCGGAAGGGCCCCTGCTCACCAGCCGCGCTCGGCCAGGCGGTGCGGCTGCGGGATGTCGTCGACGTTGATGCCGACCATCGCCTCGCCCAGGCCCCGGGAGACCTTCGCCAGCACGTCGGGGTCGTCGTGGAAGGTGGTGGCCTTCACGATCGCGGCGGCCCGCTGCGCCGGGTTGCCCGACTTGAAGATGCCGGAGCCGACGAAGACGCCCTCGGCGCCGAGCTGCATCATCATCGCGGCGTCGGCCGGAGTGGCGATCCCGCCCGCGGTGAACAGCACCACCGGCAGCTTGCCGCTCTCGGCGACCTCCTTGACCAGCTCGTACGGGGCCTGCAGCTCCTTGGCGGCCACGTACAGCTCGTCGGTCGGCAGCGAGCCCAGCCGGCGGATCTCCTGCCGGATCTTCCGCATGTGGGTGGTGGCGTTGGAGACGTCACCGGTGCCGGCCTCGCCCTTGGAGCGGATCATGGCCGCGCCCTCGGTGATCCGGCGCAGGGCCTCGCCGAGGTTGGTCGCCCCGCAGACGAAGGGCACGGTGAAGGCCCACTTGTCGATGTGGTTGGCGTAGTCGGCCGGGGTCAGCACCTCGGACTCGTCGACGTAGTCCACGCCGAGCGACTGGAGGATCTGGGCCTCCACGAAGTGGCCGATGCGGGCCTTGGCCATGACCGGGATGGAGACGGCCTCGATGATGCCGTCGATCATGTCGGGGTCGCTCATCCGGGACACCCCGCCCTGGGCGCGGATGTCGGCGGGCACCCGCTCGAGCGCCATCACCGCGACGGCACCGGCGTCCTCGGCGATCTTGGCCTGCTCGGCGTTGACCACGTCCATGATCACGCCGCCCTTGAGCATCTCGGCCATGCCGCGCTTGACGCGGGCGGTGCCGGTGACGGGGCTGGCGCTAGCGTTCTGGCCAGTGGTTTCGGGCACGGGTCATCGCTCCTCGAACGTGCTCGGGGGGGGGTGGCTGCGGAAATGCTACGACGGCCCCAACGCCGCTCCGACAGCCAATCAGGCCCACGGTGGCCTGCACTGTGGCAGTCGTCACCGCCCTCGTGCGCCCCGCCCCCACGGGCGTGAGGTCCGTCCGCCGCCCCGGCCGCCCACCCGGATCCGTTGCAGGCCGGAGGTGATCAGGACGGCATGGACCGCAGAACGACCGGATGACGTCCATGCGGTCCTGATCACGACGCGCCCGGCGTGCGGCGCCTGCGTCAGCCGGCGGGGACGTCGGCCGGGACGGTGAGCGTGGGGTCGTCGATGTCGAAGTAGCGCGGCCACGGTCGGCGGCGCCCCATCCGCAACAGCCGCACCAGCGGGCGGCCCCGCGCCGCGCGGGCGTCGCGCACCAGGTCGGTGTGCACCTGGCGGGCCAGGGCCAACCGCCGGCTGGCGGCGATCACCGCCTCGCAGTCCGGATCCCCCGGGTCCAGGTCCACCGCCCGCAACTGGCGGGTGAGGTCGTTCTCGGCGGCCTCCCGCTCGTCCGGCTCGGCGTCCAGCGCGATCCGCGCCGCCGCGTACAACTCGACGCCGTAGCGGCGCTCGGCCAGCACCGCGGCGGCCGCCGCCCGGCGCAGCAGGTGGGCCTCCAGGGCGCGGGCCGCCAGCTCCGCCCGCGCGTGCAGCCGGCCGACCCGGCCGGCGGTCCAGACGAGGTACGCCGCGACCAGCCCGACCAGCGTCGCCGCCACCACCCACCAGAAGTCCGACATCGTCAGTCCAGCCCCACCCATTCGGTGTCCATGACCCGCCCGTCGGTGGCCTCGATCGCCGCCGCGTACACCTCCAGCACCCGCCGGGCGACCACGGGCCAGTCGAAGGTGGCCACCACCTGGTCGCCGCAGGCGCTCAGCACGGCCCGGGCGTCGGGATCGTCGAGCAGGTCGGCCAGGCCGGTACGCAGCGCCGCCGGGTCCCCGGTCGGGAAGAGCCGGCCGGCCCGACCGCCGTCGAGGACGCGCCGGAACGCGTCGAGGTCGCTGGCGACGACGGTCGTGCCCGCCGCGAGCGCCTCGGTGAGGATCATGCCGAAGGACTCGCCGCCGGTATTCGGCGCCACGTAGAGGTGCACGCTGCGCAGCATGCGTGCCTTGTCCTCCTCGGAGACCAGCCCGAGGAAGGTCACCCGGTCACGCAGCTCGGCCGGGAACCTCCCGAACAGGTCGTCGGCGTCGCCGGGGCCGGCCACCAGCAGCCGCAGGCCGGGACGCTGCCGGGCCAGCTCCACGAAGGCGTCCCGGAGGATCGGGAAGCCCTTGCGGGCCTCGGTGAACCGGCCGAGGAACCCGATCGCGCCGTCGCGGCCCGGCCCGCACTCTCCCGGCCAGCCCGGCAGGGGCAGCGCGTGGCTGAACTTCGCGACGGCCACCCCGTTGGGGATCTCCACCGCGCCGCCGTCCATGTGCTCGACCTGCACCTTGCGCGCCAGGGCGCTCACCGCGATCCGGGCCGTGATCCGCTCCAGCACGATCTGGAGCACCCCCTGCGCCGCGGCCAGCGCCCGCGACCGGGTCATCGCCGTGTGGAAGGTGGCCACCACCGGCCCGCGCGCGGAGAGCACCGCCAGCAGCGACAGGCTCAGCGTCAGCGGCTCGTGCACGTGCAGCACGTCGAACTCGCCCCGGATGATCCACCGCCGCACCCGCGCGGTGGAGACCGGGCCGAAGGCGATCCGGGCCACCGAGCCGTTGTACGGCAGCGGCAGGGCCCGGCCCGCCGGCACCACGTACGGCGGCAGTGGGGAGTCCTCGTCGGCCGGGGCCAGCACGCTCACCTCGTGCCCGAGCCCGATCAGCGCCTCGGCGAGGTCCATGACGTGGTTCTGCACCCCACCGGGCACGTCGAAGGAGTACGGGCACACGATGCCGATGCGCACGTGTAAACGCCTCCCTCACGCCTGTCCGGCGGCCGGGGAGGGCAGGGCGGCGCCGCCACCCGTGCCGTGCTGGTCCAGCCACATCCGCTGCAACATGTGCCAGTCTTCCGGATGCCGGGCGATGCCCGCCGCCAGACCGTCGGCGATCCGCTGGGTCAGCGACCGGACCCGCTGGTCGAGCGGTCCCTCCTGCGGGCCGGGCAGCGGCAGCGGTCCCTCGATCGATGCGCACGCCGCGTCCGTCTCGTACCACATCGAGGCCACGTAGAGCGGCGCTCCGGTGCGCAGCGCCAGCAGGGCCGGGCCCGGGGGCATCCGGGTGCGATGGCCGAAGAACTCGACCTCCACGCCCCGCGCGGAGAGATCACGGTCGGCCAGCAGGGGCACCACCGTGCCGGCCCGGACCCGGTCGACCAGCACGTCGAAGGCGTTGCGTCCGCCGCCGTGGGTGGGCAGGATCTCCATGCCCAGGCTCCGGCGGAAGGCGAGGAACCGCTGGTAGACGCCCTCGGGCCGGAGCCGCTCCGCGACGGTGGTGATCGGCCAGCCGGTCGCCGCGACCCAGGCGCCGGCGGCGTCCCAGTTGCCGGCGTGCGGCAGCGCCACCACCGCGCCCCGGCCGGCCGCCACGTCGGCGGCGAGCTTCTCCTCGCCGTCGAGCCGGAAACCGGCCAGGATCTCCGTCCGGCTGAGCGCGGGCAGCCGGAACGCCTCCAGCCAGTACCGGGCGTACGAGCGCAGGCCACGGCGGACCAGCTCGTCGAGTTCGGCCTCCGGCAGGTCGGGGCCGACCACCCGACGCAGGTTCGCGCGCAGTCGGGCCGTACCGCCGCCGCCGCGACGGTGGGCGCGGTCGGCGCCCGCCCGGAACGCCGCCGCCGCGACGGGCCGGGGCAGCGCGCGGATGACGCGCCACCCGGCGACGTAGCCGAGCTCGGTGAGGTTCACCGGCGCCGGCCCCCCGGCCACGGCCGACCGGCGGGTGTCGCGCTCACCCCTGGCCGCCCGGGGTGTGCACCCGCTGGGCCTGGCGGTACACGTGCGCCATCCGCTGCCCGACGGTGAAGATCGACACGGCGGCCAGCAGCCAGAGCGCGACCTCCAGCGCGGGCTCGACGCCGAAGCCGGTGAGCAGCCCGCCGACGCCGACGATGAGCAGCCGTTCGGTGCGCTCGGCGATGCCCACGTTGCAGGTCATGCCGAGCCCCTCGGCGCGGGCCTTGACATAGGAGACCAGCCCGCCGGCGGCCAGGCAGAGCAGCGCGGCGGCGACGCCGGAATACTGGTGCTGGGTGGCCAGCCAGTACGCCACCGCGCCGAAGACCGCGCTGTCGGCGACCCGGTCCATGCTCGAGTCGAGGAACGCCCCGAACTTCGTGGCGCCGCCGCTCATCCGGGCCATCGTCCCGTCGAGCAGGTCGGTGAGCGCAAAGAAGGTGACTATCAGGGCCCCGGCGACCAGATGACCGCGGGCACCGAAGCCGAGCGCACCGACGAGCACCCCGAGGGTGCCCGCCACGGTGACCGCGTTGGGAGTTACGCCCGCTCGGAGCAGGCGGCGTGCGACCGGCTCGACGACGCGGGTCATCCCCGCGCGGGCCGACACTTGGAAGATCTTCGCCATGGCGGTCCCACGATAACGGTCCGCGTGTCAGCAGCGGTACGGCCGGTCCCGCGACCCGCGGAAACGGAGCCTTGTGCCGGCCCCGGATCGGGTGTGGGATCGAGCCGGGGACGTGAGCCAGCTCACCCGCCCGCCCGTTGACTACCCGCGACCCGGCACCGCACCGGAGGATGTCGCCGCGGAACCCGCACGGGCCGCTTCCCCGTCGCGCGCGGCGGTCGCCACCAACCACGGCTGAGGGAGGTGCGCCCCATGGCGCAGAAGAGTCAGGAGAAGGGGGCCGTCGGCGGCGCGCCGGCGGTGACCGAGCCCGGCAGGATCCGCAACGTGGTGCTCGTCGGGCACTCCGGAGCGGGCAAGACCACGCTGGTCGAGGCGCTGCTCGCCGCGAGCGGCACCATCGCCCGGGCCGGCGACGTCGCCGCCGGCACCACCGTCTGCGACCACGACCCGGCAGCCGTACGCCAGCAGCGTTCGGTGAGTCTGGCCTGCGCGCCGCTGCTGCACGGCGGGGTCAAGGTCAACCTGCTCGACACCCCCGGATACGCCGACTTCGTGGGCGAACTGCGGGCCGGGCTGCGGGCCGCCGACGCGGCGCTGTTCGTGGTCTCCGCCTTCGACGGGATGGACGCCGCCACCGCCGCCCTCTGGGAGGAGTGCGCGGCGGTCGACATGCCCCGGGCGGTCGCCGTCGCCCGGCTGGACCACCCGCGCGCCGACTTCGACGAGGCCGTGGCGCTGTGCCAGCGGGTCTTCGGCGACAACGTGCTCCCACTGCACCTGCCGATGCTCGGCGACGACGGGGTCTCCACCGTCGGCCTGCTCAGCCTGATCACCCGCCGGGTCTTCGACTACACCGCCGGCCTGCCGGCGCAGGTACGCGAGCCGGACCCGGAGCACCTGCCCGCCATCGTCGAGTCCCGCGACGAGCTGATCGAGGGGATCATCGCCGAGAGCGAGGACGAGTCCCTGATGGACCGCTACCTCTCCGGCGAGGAGATCGGCACCGACGTGCTCGTCGACGACCTGGAGAAGGCGGTGGCCCGCGGCCACTTCTACCCCGTGGTGCCGGTCTGCGCGGTGACCGGCGTGGGGCTGGACGTGCTGCTGGAGGTGCTCACCGCCGGCTTCCCCTCGCCGCTGGAGCACGAGGTGCCCGCCGTAGCCGGGGTGGACGGCTCCCCCCGGCCGCCGCTGACCTGCGACCCGGACGGCCCGCTGGTCGCCGAGGTGGTCAAGACGACCGTCGACCGGCACGTCGGCCGGGTCTCCCTGGTCCGGGTCTTCTCCGGCACGCTGCGGCCCGAGCAGACCGTGCACATCTGCGGGCACGGGATGGCCGAGCAGGGCCACCCCGACCACGACGCCGACGAGCGGGTCGGCCACGTCTACTCGCCGCTGGGCGCGAGCCTGCGCGAGGTGGGCGCCTGCGTGGCCGGCGACATCTGCGCGCTCACCAAGTCGGGCAGCGCGGAGACCGGCGACACCATCTCCGCCAAGGACGACCCGCTGCTGATCGCCCCCTGGGAGATGCCCGAGCCGCTGCTGCCGGTGGCCGTCGTGGCCCACCGCCGCGCCGACGAGGACGCCCTCGCCCGCAACCTGGCCCGCCTCGTCGCCGCCGACCCGACCCTGCGGCTGGAGCGCAACCCCGAGACCCACCAGCAGGTGCTCTGGTGCCTGGGCGAGGCGCACGCCGACGTGGTGCTGGAGCGTTTGCGAGCCGGCGGGGTGCAGCTGGACACCGAGCCGGTCCGGATCGCGCTGCGCGAGACGCTGACCGTACCGGCGAAGGGGCACGGCCGGCACGTCAAGCAGTCCGGCGGCCACGGCCAGTACGCCGTCTGCGACATCGAGGTCGAGCCGCTGCCGCCCGGCGCCGGCTTCGAGTTCGTCGACCGGGTGGTCGGCGGGGCGGTGCCGCACAACTACGTTCCCTCCGTCGAGAAGGGCGTACGCGCCCAGATGGAGCGCGGCCTGGTCGCCGGCCACCCGGTGGTGGACCTGCGGGTGACCCTCGTCGACGGCAGGGCGCACAGCGTCGACTCCTCCGACGCGGCCTTCCAGACCGCCGGGGCGCTGGCGCTGCGCGACGCCGCCGGGAAGGGACAGCCGGCGCTGCTGGAGCCGGTCGACGAGGTGGTGCTCCGGGTGCCCGACTCCTCGCTGGGCGCGGTGCTGGGCGACCTGTCCGGCCGGCGGGGCCGGGTGCTCGGCACCGAGGCCGACCCCGAGGCGGAGGGGCGCACCGTCGTCCACGCCGAGGTGCCCGCCACGGAACTGCTCCGCTACGCGGCCGAGCTGCGCTCGATGACCTCGGGCACCGGCACGTTCCGCCGCCACTTCGTCCGCTACGACCCGATGCCCACCCACCTGGCCGACCAACTGCGCACCACTTCCACCACCCACCCCTAGGACGAGGGACCACACCGCCGGCCGTCCAGGTCCGGCGCGACGTCACGGTCGTACCCGCAGTCGTGTCCGGGTGGGTCGGACCGACCCGACACCCCCGTCAGGGGCGGGCGGTGGGGAGGGTCGGGCTCGGCCAGTGGGGGCGGTCGGCGTCGCGCAGGGCGGCCGACCGCAGGGCAGCCAGTTGGCGCTCCACCTCGGCGAACTGGTCGGCCGGCAGCGGACCCCGGTGCAGGGCGCCGGCGTTCTCCGTCACCTGGGCCACGGTGCGACAGCCGGGAATCGGCACCGTACGGTCGCTGCGCGCCCAGAGCCAGCCGAGCGCGCCCTGCGCGAGGGTACGTCCGTCGGCGGTCAACGCGGCCCGTACGGCGGTGACGCGGCGCAGCCACTCCGGCGCCGGCCGGCCGCCCCGGAACCACTCCAACCAACCGGGGGCGCCCCCGCGTACGTCGTCGCGGGGCAGCGTGGAGCCGGCCGTGTACTTGCCGGAGAGCAGCCCCATGCCCAGTGGTGCCCGGTTGACGCTGGCGAGGTCGTACTTGTCGCAGACGGCGAGCAGTTCGGGGGCGTCCCGCAGCACCGACAGCGTGTGCTGCACGGCGGTGGCGTGCCGGGCGCCCCGGCCGAACGCGGCGGCCCGGTCGGGGCGGTCGGTGCTCCAGCCGTACGCCCGGATCAGTCCCTCGGCGACCAGGTCCTCCAGGGTTCCCACGAGCGCCTCGGCGCGGGGCACCGGCAGGTCCGCGAGGTGTAGCTGGTAGAGGTCGATCCGGTCGGTGCCCAACCGGCGCAACGAGCGCGCGACGGCCTGCCGCAGGTACGCCGGGGAGCAGTCCTCGCCGGTGGCCTGGCGGGCGGCCTCGTCGAAGGTGTAGCCCCACTTGGTGGCGATGACGGCGTCGTCGCGCCGGCCGGCGAGGGCCCGGCCGAGCACCCGCTCCCCGTGCCCGGCCCCGTAGGTGTCGGCGGTGTCGAAGAGCGTCACCCCGAGGTCGAGCGCGTGCCGGATCGCGCGGACCGACTCGTCGTCGTCGACGGCGCCCCAGCCCAGCGGCCGGGCGCCCTCGGCCCAGGGGCCGCCGATCGCCCAGCACCCCATGCCGAGGGCGCTGACCTCGATGCCGCTGCGACCCAACGTCCGCGTCGTCACTGCCATCGCCAGATCGTGCCACCTCGCGCACCGGCCCGGGGCGCGAAGTTCACCGGCGACCCGACCGGCGGGTCAGGTCGGCCAGGCCCGGGTGAACAGGTCGCGGGTGTCGGTGAGCAGCTGCGGCAGGACCTTCGTCCGCCCGATGACGGGCATGAAGTTGGCGTCCCCGCCCCAGCGGGGCACCACGTGCTGGTGCAGGTGCGCGGCGATGCCCGCGCCGGCCACGCCGCCCTGGTTCATGCCCAGGTTGAATCCGTGGGCGTTGCTCACCTTGCGCACCACCCGCATGGCGGTCTGGGTGAACGCCGCCAGCTCGGTGGTCTCGGCCAGGTCGAGTTCGGTGTAGTCGGCGACGTGTCGGTAGGGGCAGACCAGCAGGTGCCCGGGGTTGTAGGGATAGAGGTTGAGCACCGCGAACACGTGCTCGCCCCGGGCCACCACCAGGCTCTGCTCCGGCGGCAGCCCCGGGGCCCGGCAGAACGGGCAGCCGGCGGGCCGCTCGTAGCCGCCCTCGGGCCGGTCCTCCCCGGAGATGTAGGTCATCCGGTGCGGAGTCCAGAGCCGCTCCAGGTCGTCGGCCATGCCGCTGTCCATGTGCCGTTCCACCCCAGTCACGCCACCGATCCTACGTTCCCGGTGGGTGCCGCTCCCGACGCCGTACGCCGGCCCGCTCCCCGCCCTCGGCGCCCCCTGCCGGCCGGGGTCGTTCAGGGGGGCGGATAGGGGGTGAAGGTTCTTGACCAAGTCATGAACGTGAATGAAGAATCCAACCGCGTACATCATCCCCCGTCGATGGGAGTCACCGTGAGAACCGCATTCCGCCGGATCGGTCGCGCGCTCGCCGCCTGCGCCCTCGCCGCGGCCACCGCCCTCGTCGGGGTGGCGGCGACCGGCAGCGCGGCACACGCCGACGGCTGCTACACCTGGGGACGCGTCCTGCGGCAGGGGATGACCGGCGACGACGTCCGACAGCTCCAGATCCGGCTCTCCGGCTACCCCGGCTACAACGCGGTGCTCGGCCTCGACGGATCGTACGGCCCGGCCACCCGGTCCGCCGTGATCCGCTTCCAGCAGGCCTACGGACTCGCCGCCGACGGCATCGCCGGCCCGGCGACCCAGGCCAAGCTCTACGAGCTCCAGGACAACGACTGCACCCCGGTCAACTTCAGCTACGCCGAGCTGAACCGGTGCAACAGCACCTGGTCCGGCGGCGCGGTCTCCGCCAGCACCGCCCGGTTCAACGCGCTGGTGTCGATGTGGAAGCTCCAGGCCATGCGCAAGGCCCTCGGCAGCGTGTCGATCAACATCAGCAGCGGCTTCCGCAGTTACTCCTGCAACAGCGCGGTCGGCGGGGCCTCCAACAGCCGGCACCTCTACGGCGACGGCGTCGACCTGGTCGGCTCGCCCTCGTTCTGCCGGCTCGCCCAGCAGGCCCGCTACCACGGCTTCCGCAACATCCTCGGCCCCGGCTACCCGGGTCACAACGACCACGTCCACCTCGGGGCGGTCGGCGGCTGGTCCGCGCCGTCCTGCGGGATCTGACATCTGACGACCCGTCGACGAAGGCCCCCCGCGCCGCTGGATCCCAAGCGGTGCGGGGGGCCTTCGGTGCGTGGCGGGTCAGGCGGCGGACGGACCGACGTTGGTCCGGGTGCCGACCACGTCGAGCACGTGGGCCACCGCGTCGGCGACCGGCACCCCGTTGCGCTGCGAGCCGTCCCGGTAGCGGAACGAGACGGTGCCGGCGGCCACGTCGTCGTCACCGGCGATCACCATGAACGGGATCTTCTGCTGCTGGGCGGTGCGGATCTTCTTCTGCATCCGGTCGTCGCCCGCGTCGACCTGGGCGCGGACGCCCTCGGCGCGCAGCGCGGCGACGAAGCCGTGCAGATAGTCGGTGTGGTCCTCGCGGATCGGGATGCCGACCACCTGCACCGGCGCCAGCCAGGCCGGGAACGCGCCCGCGTAGTGCTCGGTGAGCACCCCGAAGAAGCGCTCGATCGAGCCGAAGAGCGCCCGGTGGATCATCACCGGCCGCTGCCGCGTGCCGTCGGCGGCCTGGAACTCCAGCCCGAAGCGCTCCGGCAGGTTGAAGTCGACCTGGATGGTGGACATCTGCCAGGTCCGGCCGATGGCGTCCTTGGCCTGCACCGAGATCTTCGGGCCGTAGAAGGCCGCGCCGGCGGGGTCCGGCACCAGGTCCAGCCCGGACTCCTCGGCGGCGGAGCGCAGGGCCTCGGTGGCCCGCTCCCAGTTCTCGTCGGTGCCGACCGACTTCTCCGGGTTCCGGGTGGACAGCTCCAGGTAGAAGTCGTCGAGCCCGTAGTCGCGCAGCAGGTCCAGCACGAACGACAGCAGCGACTTCAGCTCGCCGGCCATCTGCTCCTGGGTGCAGTAGATGTGCGCGTCGTCCTGGGTCATGCCGCGCACCCGGGTCAGGCCGTGCACCACGCCGGACTTCTCGAACCGGTAGACGGAACCGAACTCGAACAACCGCAGCGGCAGCTCCCGGTAGGACCGCCCCCGGGACCGGAAGATCAGGTTGTGGAAGGGGCAGTTCATCGGCTTGAGGTAGTAGTTCGCCCCCTCCATCTCCATGGGCGGGTACATGCCGTCGGCGTACCACTGCAGGTGCCCCGAGGTCTCGAAGAGCTGCGCCTTGGTGATGTGCGGGGTGTTGACGAACTCGTAGCCCGCCTCCTCGTGCCGGCGGCGCGAGTAGTTCTCCAGCTCGCGGCGGATGATGCCGCCCTTGGGGTGGAAGACCGCCAGGCCGCTGCCGATCTCGTCGGGGAAGCTGAACAGGTCCAGGTCCGCGCCGAGCTTGCGGTGGTCGCGCCGCGCGGCCTCCTCCAGCAGCTTCAGGTACGCCTTCAGCCCGTCGCGGGTCGGCCAGGCGGTGCCGTAGACCCGCTGGAGCTGCGGGTTCTTCTCCGACCCGCGCCAGTACGCGGCGGCCGAGCGCATCAGCTTGAACGCGCCGATCAGCCGGGTGTTCGGCAGGTGCGGGCCCCGGCACAGGTCCGACCAGCAGACCTTGTCCTCGTTGGCGGCGAGGTTGTCGTAGATGGTCAGCTCGCCGCCGCCCACCTCCATCACCTCGGAGGTGTCCAGCCCTTCGCCCTTGACCTCGATGAGCTCCAGCTTGAACGGCTCGGCGGCCAGCTCGGCCTTCGCCTCGTCCAGGTTGCCGAAGCGCCGACGACGGAACCGCTGGCCGGACTTGACGATCTCCTGCATCCGCTTCTCGAGCCTGCCGAGGTCGTCCGGCTGGAACGGCTTGTCGACGGCGAAGTCGTAGTAGAAGCCGTTCTCGATGGGCGGGCCGATGCCGAGCCTGGCCTCCGGGAAGACGTCCTGCACGGCCTGGGCGAGCACGTGCGCGCAGGAGTGCCGCAGCACGTCGAGCCCGTCCGGCGAGTCGAGGCTGACGGGCTCCACCTCGGTGTCGACCGGCGGGGCCCAGTCGAGGTCGCGCAGTTGGCCCTGCGGGTCGCGGACCACCACGATCGCCTTCGGGCCGGACGCGGGCAGACCGGCCGCGGCCACCGCGTCGGCCGCCGTGGTCCCGGCGGCGACGACGACGGGGTCGGCCACGGCGGGGGTACGGGGTGCGGACACGGTGACTCCTCCAGCAGACGGCACGGATGACGCCGAACGTTCGGCTCCTGCGATGCTATCGGTCGCCGGCCCCCGTCGACGCCGGGGAGCGGCGCCGCCAGGATCAGCCGGCCCAGCGCCGCCAGGATCAGCCGGCCCAGCCCGGCAGGGGTTCGCGGGCGGCCAGCCAGTCGGTCGGCACCCCGCCCGGGGTGCCGACCCCGGTGTGCGCGGCCACCACCGACCCGACGATCGCGGCGGTGGTGTCGACGTCCCCGCCGGCCTCGACGCAGGCGCGGATCGCCGCCGGGTAGTCGTCCAGGTGCACGGCGGCGACCCAGCAGGTGAAGGCGACGGTGTCCTGGGCGGTGACCCGGGAGCCGTTGCCGAGCACGTCGGCGGCCTCGGGGACCGACCGGTCGAGCAGGCCGGCCGCCCGGCGTACGCCCCGGTGCACCTCGGTGGCCGGGTCCAGCGCGGCGCTCACGCCGGCCAGCAGCCGGGCCGGGACGGGCCGGTGGCCGTCGAGGCGGGCACGGGCGGCCATCGACGCGGCCACCGCGACCGCCACCGCGCCGGCGACGCCCTCCGGGTGCGCGTGGGTCACCTCGGCCGACGCCCGGGCCTGTGCCGCCGCCCGCGCGGTGGAGTCGGCGAACCACGCGCCCAGCGGGCCGACCCGCATGGCCGCGCCGTTGCCGCAGGAGCCCTGCCCGTCGAAGGCCGAGGCGGCCGCCACCGGCCACGGCGTGCCGGTGCGGATCAGCCGCAGGATGGTCACGGCACCCGGCCCGTAGCCCCGGTAGGGCTCGCAGCGCTCGGCGAAGGCCGTGGCGAGGGCGTCGGAGTCGATGCGGCCGGTGTCGGCGAGGGCGGCGACCACCGAGCAGGCCATCTCGGTGTCGTCGGTCCACTGCCACGGCGGCGGGGGCAGCTTCCCGGCGGCCAGGTCGCCGGGATGCCGGCCGGGGACGAAGAACTGTGAGCCGAGCGCGTCGCCGACCGACAGGCCGGCGAGCGAGTCCCGGGCGAGCGCGAGCCGGGTGTCGGGAAAGAGCGTGAAGGACATCGTTGTACCAGCTTGCCCCTTTGCCCCGTGCGCCGCAAACGCGATCGACTTGCCACCGCGAGTACGGTCTTGCTGTGGCCACCGTGCTCCTGGTCGAAGACGACCATGTCGTACGCGGCGCGATGCTGCGGTCCCTCGCCGACCGGGGGCACGCCGTGCACGCCGTCGGCACGGCGCTGGACGCGCTGCGCCGGGTGGCGGCCGAGACCCCCGATCTCGTGGTGCTCGACCTCGGGCTGCCCGACCTCGACGGCTCGGACGCGCTGCGGATGCTGCGCGGCATCACCGACGTGCCGATCATCATCGCCACCGCCCGCGACGACGAGCAGTCGGTGGTGCGGCTGCTGCGCGCCGGGGCCGACGACTACATGGTCAAGCCGTTCACCGGCGCGCACCTCGACGCGCGGATCACCACTGTGCTGCGCCGGGCCGGGCGGGCCAGCCGGACGGTGCAACCGGCCGTGCACAGCGTCGGCGGGTTGCGGGTGGACGTCGGCGAGCGCAGCGCCCACCTCGACGGCGAACCGCTGGCGCTGACCCGCAAGGAATTCGACCTGCTGGCCTATCTCGCCGCCCGGCCGGGCCGGGTAGTGTCCCGCCGGGAACTTCTGGAGGAGGTATGGCGGCAGCCATCGGTCGGCGAGGACCAGACCATCGACGTTCACCTGTACTGGCTGCGCCGCAAAATGGGCGAGTCCGCGGCGAAGCCGCGCTACCTGCGCACCGTGCGGGGGGTCGGCTTCCGGCTGGTGGCGCCGGACTGAGGCCGTCGCTGGCCCTGCTCACGGCCGGCATGTGCACCCTGGTCGCGCTCGCGTTCCTCGTCCCGCTCGCCGTCGGTCTCGGCGACCGGGCGCGCGAGGAGGCGATCGCGGACGCGGCCCGGCGCAGCGCGCTGGTGACGGGCGCGCTCGCCGTCAGCACCGACCCCGCCGTGGTGCGGCGCGCGGTGGCGGCCAGCGGCGACGATCCGGCCACCCGGCCCGTCGTGCACGGGCTGGGGGTGGACGAGTCCACGGCCCGGGCCGACGCCGCGAGCCTGGAGCGGGCGCGGGCCGAGCGGCGCTCCGTGGTCGTCGACGTCGAGGGTGGCGTGCTCCGGCTGGACCCGGTGGTGCTCGGCGACACCACGGCCGTGGTCGAGGTCTTCGTGCCCGAGTCGACGCTGGCCGGCAACAGCCGGTGGCTGCTGCTGCTCGGGGTGGCCGCCGCCCTGGTGGGCGCCACGGTGCTGGTGGTCGACCGGGTCGCCGCCCGCGCGGTCGACTCGGCCCGGGGCCTGGTCCGGGCGGCGCTCGCGATCGGCGACGGCGACCAGGGCGTACGCGTCGACCCGAGCGGCCCACGGGAGCTGGCCGAGGCCGGGCAGGCCTTCAACCGGATGGCCGACCGGCTGGACGCGGCCCGCACCGACGAGCGGGAACTGGTCGCGGACCTGTCGCACCGGCTGCGTACCCCGCTGACCGTGCTGCGGCTGGACGCGGAGGCGCTGGAGTCCGACGACACCAGCGTCGGCTCGTTCAGCGAGGCGGAGCTGGACCGCCGTCGCGGCATCCGGCGGATCCGGCAGGCGATCGTCACCCTCGAGGGCGAGATCGACATGCTGATCAAGACCACCCGCAAGGCGGTCGCGCACGAGGCCGGGCCGGCGATGTGCGACGTGAGCGAGGTGGTGCGGGACCGGATGGTGTTCTGGGCCGCCCTGGCCGGCGACCAGAACCGCCCGCACCGGGTCAGCGGCGCCCAGCTGCGCATCCCCGCGCCGGTGCCCCGGGCCGAGCTGGCCGCCGCGCTGGACGCGGTGATCGGCAACGTCTTCCGCTACACCCCGCAGGGCACCGCGTTCGAGGTGGCGGTCTCCCGCCGCGACGGGTACGTGGCCATCCGCATCGACGACGCCGGCCCGGGGATCGCCAACCCGGACCGGGCCCTGCGCCGGGGCGCCAGCGACCGGGGCTCGACGGGGCTGGGGCTGGACATCGCCAAGCGGGTGGCGTTGCAGGCGAACGGCTCCGTGAGCATCGACCGGGCCCGGCTGGGCGGGGCGAGCGTGGTGATGCTGCTCGCCGACCCCGAGGCGACACCCCGGCAGGTGAGCCGGTTCGGCCTGGTCGGCCGCATGGCCCGGGAGCAGAAGACCGGCAGCCGGCGCTGGCCCCGCCAGCGGCCCGCGGACGACTGACTCGGCGCCCCGCACGCCGATCGGTTTCCCCGTCGCCGGGAAGGCGGGCCGGTTGTGGGGCGGCGCAAGTCTTCCTTAGATCGGAATTAACCGCGCCGCCGTGGCGGGCCGGGGCTGACAGGATCGAATCCGAACCCATCAGTTCCGCCGGTCGACGCCTCGGGGCACCCCACCGGCCGGTGGAGCCGGGCGCGCGGCGGGAGACTCGGTCCCCCACACCTGCTCCCGCCGCGCGCCGCCCCCTCCTGCGCTCAGCGGAGGGCGGCGGCCAGGTGGGCGTCGATCTCGGCGGTGATCCGCCGCTTGCCCGCCGGGTCCAGGAACGACGCGGTCACCGCGTCGCGGGCCAGCGCGGCCAGCTCCTGCGGACCCGCGTCGAGCAGCCGGGCGGCGACGGCGTACTCGTCGTTGAGGGTGGTGCCGAACATCGGCGGGTCGTCGGAGTTGATGGTGACCAGCAGGCCCGCGTCGACCAGCTGCCGCAGCGGGTGCTCCTCGATGCCGGCCACCGCCCGGGTACGCACGTTGGAGGTCGGGCAGACCTCCATGCCGATCCGGTGCTCGGCGAGGTATGCCAGCAGCTCCGGATCCCGTACGGCGGAGATGCCGTGCCCGATCCGCTCGGCGCCGAGCTCGCGCAGCGCGTCCCAGACGGTCTCGGGGCCGGTGGTCTCGCCGGCGTGCGGCACCGAGCGCAGGCCGGCCGCCCGGGCCCGGTCGAAGTACGGCTTGAACTGCGGCCGGGGCACCCCGATCTCGGGGCCGCCGAGACCGAAGCTGATCAGCCCGTCCGGGCGCTCCTCCAGCGAGATGCGCAGCGTCTCCTCGGCCGCCGCCAGGCCCGCCTCGCCGGGGATGTCGAAGCACCAGCGCAGCTCGATGCCGAAGTCGGTTTCGGCCCGCTTGCGGGCGTCCTCGATCGCCTCGCAGAAGGCGGGCGCGGGGATCCCCCGGTGCACGTGCGAGTACGGCGTGACGGTCAGCTCGGCGTAGCGGACCTGCTGGCGGGCCAGCTCGCGGGCGACCTCGTGGGTGAGCAGCCAGACGTCGTCGGGGTCGCGGACGAGGTCCACGACGCTCAGGTAGACCTCGATGAAGTGCGCGAAGTCGCGGAAGGCGAAGTAGTCGGCGAGCGCGGCCGGGTCGGCGGGCACGGGGCTGCGGCCCTCGTGGCGGGCGGCCAGCTCGGCGACGATCCGGGGCGAGGCGGAGCCGACGTGGTGCACGTGCAGCTCCACCTTGGGCAGTCCGGCGATGAAGGTTTGCAGGTCGGTCACAGGTTCTCCTCTGCGCGGGCGCCGGTGCGGGCGACGAAGAAGACGCGGCGGAACGGGAAGTGCACCTGAGCGTGCCGCACCGGGTACGCCTCGGCGAGGCGTACGCCCAGCTCGGCCCGGAAGTCGGACCCGCCGGCGGCGTCCAGGGCCGCCCGGACCGGCCGGAGCGCGGTGCCCTCCAGCCAGCTCAGCACGGGGTGGTCCGCGTCGGCGCGGGCCGGCAGCAGGTGCACGTGGGTAGTCTCCCAGGCGTCCACCACGCAGTCGGCACCGGTCAGCAGCTCGGCGTGGCCGAGGGCGGTGTCGTCCGCCGGGGGCCGGCGCAGCAGGGGGGCGACGTCGGCCCGCCACGCTTCCAAACCGTACGTCCGTCTTGTTAACCGTACGGCCCGTCGCGCGACACGACAAGCCGATCACTAGGCTCAGTGGCATGGAGCAGCGCACCTTCCCCCGGCTGGGGCGGCACGTCGGGGTGATCGGGCTGGGCGCCTGGCAGCTCGGCGCGGACTGGGGCACGGTCAGCGAGGCCGACGCCACCGCCGTACTGAGCACCGCCGTCGAGTCGGGGGTCACCTTCCTCGACACGGCGGACGTCTACGGCGACGGGCGCAGCGAGCAGCTCATCGGGCGGTTCCTGCGCAGCCGGCCCGACGCCGCGCTGACCGTGGCCACGAAGATGGGCCGCCGGGTCGCGCAGACGCCCGAGGCGTACACCCTGGCGCACTTCCGCGAATGGACCGACCGGTCCCGGCGCAACCTCGGCACGGACACCCTGGACCTGGTGCAGCTGCACTGCCCGCCCTCCGCCGTCGTCGCCGACGACGCCGTCTTCGACGCGCTGGACACCCTGGTCGCCGAGGAGCGGGTCGCCGGCTACGGGGTGAGCGTGGAGACCTGCGACCAGGCCCTCACCGCCATCGCCCGGCCCGGGGTGGCGAGCGTCCAGATCATCCTCAACGCGCTGCGCCACAAGCCCCTCGACCGGGTGCTCCCGGCCGCTGCCGCCGCCGGGGTCGGCATCATCGCCCGGGTCCCGCTGGCCAGCGGGCTGCTCTCCGGCCGGTACGACGAGCACACCACCTTCGCCGCCGACGACCACCGCACCTACAACCGGCACGGCGAGGCCTTCGACGTCGGCGAGACCTTCTCCGGCGTCGACTTCGCGCTGGGCCTGGCCGCCGTACGCCGGCTGGCGCCGCTGGTCGGCGACGGCCGCACGATGGCCCAGTTCGCGCTGCGCTGGATCGTCGACCAGCCCGGCGTCACCGTGGTCATCCCCGGCGCCCGGGACGCCGCCCAGGCCCGGGGCAACGCCGCCGTGGCCGGCCAGGCACCGCTGTCGCGACGGGACCTGGCGGCGGTGGCGGAGGTCTACGACGAACTGGTCCGCCCGCGGGTGCACGACCGGTGGTGAGTCGGGCGGCCGGTACGGGGATCGACGGAGGGGGATCGCGATGAAGGGCTGGCTGCCGCTGACCCTGGGCCTGCTCGCCGTGGTCGGCGGCGCGTTGTGGACGGTGCAGGGCCTCGGCTACGTCGAGGGCAGCGTGATGACCGACCGGCGGCTCTGGGCCGCGATCGGGCCCCTCGTCGTCCTGGTCGGACTGCTCGTGCTCTGGTTCGGGCTGCGCGCCCGCCGGCGCCACTGAGCGGCCGGGGCGGGCCCTGCCCCTCGCCACCACCGGGGCCCCGGCAGCCCACACCGGGGTTCGCGTCCCTGCCCGCACCGGGGCTCGCGTCCCTGCCGCACGCGGGCTCGCGTCCCTGCCGCGCCGGGCAGCGGCGGCACGCGGAAAGCCCCGTATCCCGGCCGGGATACGGGGCTTCGCTGGGATCCGGGCGCCGGATCACCACTGGCCGGCGGGTGCCGACCGGCACTGCTCAGATGGGGCGGACCTGCTCGGCCTGCGGACCCTTCTGACCCTGGGCGATCTCGAACTCCACCCGCTGGTTCTCCTCCAGCGTGCGGTAGCCGCTGGTCTGGATGGCCGAGAAGTGGACGAACACGTCAGCACCCCCGCCGTCGACGGTGATGAAGCCGAAGCCCTTGTCTGCGTTGAACCACTTCACGGTTCCCTGCGCCATGTGTATCTCCTTCTAAAACTGGCGGCCGAGCACGCCGTGCGGCCGATTGGCCGTTTTCGAGCAGCGGTGCCTGAGGCGGCCCCCACCAAGGAGACTGGACTCAACCCACGCCATCTCTCAACAGCGTGAAACAGCAAACCACGTAGCGAAAAATCTGCACAGCCTTCCGGACGAATTTCTTCGACATGTGACCTGACGGATGTCGAAGATCCGCTGGTGGGCCCTTGCCCCCGGCCGAGAACGCCCCCGCACCATTGCCACGGTGCGGGGGCGTCTCGCCGTTGTCCGGTCAGTCCGGCCAGCTTCCGGTGAACCGGCGTACGCCCACCGCGCCACCCCGGTCGACGGCCGCCCGGACGACCGAGAAGATCGCACCCTGCAGCGCCGCCGCGGCGAGCACCTCGCCCCAGCCACGGTCCTCGTCGGTGGCGCTGGGCGCCTCGCCGTCGCCCGCCGTCATCTTCCACACCTGCCGGAAGATCGCGCCCGCGACCGCACCGGCGGCGAGGCCCATCAGCACGCCGACCGGCTTGTACGCGGCCTTCCCGATACCCTTGCTCACCGCTGCCTCCCCCGCACGATCACCAACACGATCACCGCGGCCACCGCGCCGGCCGCGAGGGCGACGAACGGCGTCGGGTTACGCCGTACGATCTCGCCCTTCTCCTGCGCCTGACCCCGCGCGAGCTGCGCCTTCTGCGCCGCCTGCCCACGCACCCGGGCCACGGTCTGCGCGGCCTGGCCCCGCATCCGCTCCTTCGCCTGGTCGGCGGAGGACCTCAGCCGCGCCTTGACGTCGGCCTTCGCCGCCAACGCCTCCATCGTCTCGCCCAGCTCGACCCGGGTCCGCCGGATCTCCTCCCGCAGCGCCTCGGTGTCGCCGCTGCCGCGGCCGTTGCCCGTCGTCATGCTCGTCCCCTGTCCTTCACGGCGGCGGCGACCGTGTCCACGTCCGCCCGGACGCTGCGGACCGCGGCCTCCGGCACCGGCGGGACCGCCTGGCTGACCTGCTTCTTGCCCACCAGGGCCAGGATGCCGGCCATCGCGAAGAGCACCACCGCGACGATCAGGGCCGCCGCCCAGGCCGGCAGCACCAGGTCGAGCAGCAGGATCGCGGTGGCGACCAGGGCACCCAGGCCGTAGAGCGCCAGCGCCCCGCCGCCGCCGAAGAGACCGATGCCGATACCGGCGTGCTTGCCCTTCTCGGTCAGCTCCGCCCGGGCCAGGGCCAGTTCGTCGCGGACCAGGCGGGAGACCTGCTCCGTGGCCCGCTGCACCAGCTCGGCGGTGGACGGCTCGCTCCCGTTGGGGGATGTGCGGGCGTTCGCCACGTCAGCCATGCTGTCCTCCTTTCATCATCACCGCGCTGTATGCCCGGACTCGCCGCTCGTCAATCCTTCGCCCGACGGTCGGTACGCGGCGGACCGCCGACTCCCCGAGCCGCCGAGCCGCCGCCGGCGCGGAAGAAGGTGCAGAAGCGTCCCGCAGCAGGTCCCCACGAAACGCCCGGTCAAACTTCCCGAGCCACCGCACTGCGCCCCGGGCGTCGCCGGCGGGCACAACCCCACCCACACCTCCAACCGCCCCCACCCCCCACAGGTCACGCTCAGCGGCGGGCTTGGGCGGGCTCGTCGGGGCCGACGAACGCCTCGCTGCGGGCGTCGCCGTCGTCGCTGCCGCCGAAGACCCGGGCGTCGTCGGGCACGTCGGCGTCGGTGGGGCGACGCACCGGCCGGCGGGGGCGTACCCACTGCCACGGCAGGTTGCTCTCCACGTCCCCGATCTCGGTGCGCATCCGGGGCATGGCGGTCGGCCGGTGGTCCCGGATCCAGGCCACCAGGTGCTCACGAACCAGGCAGCGCAGGTCCCACAGGCTGCCGGCGTCGGCGGCACTGACCAGGGCGCGCACCGTGACCGTCCCGCCGGTCGCATCGGTCACCTGGAGTACGCAGACCCGCCCGTCCCACAGCTCGGTGCCCTCCGCGAGGCGGCGCAGCTCCTCCCGCATGGCCTGCACCGGGACCGCCCAGTCGACGTCGAACTCGGCGGTGCCCAGCACGGCCGCCTCGGTCCGGGTCCAGTTCTGGAACGGCTTGCTGGTGAAGTACGAGGTGGGCAGGATCAGCCGCCGGTCGTCCCAGATCTGCACCACCACGTAGCTCAGCGTCAGCTCCTCGACGCGGCCCCACTCCCCCTCGACCACCACCACGTCACCGAGGCGGACCGCGTCGCTGAAGGCGAGCTGGAGGCCGGCGAAGACGTTGCCCAGCAGGCTCTGCGCGGCCAGTGCGCCGACCACACCGAACACCCCGGCGCTGGTCAGCACGCCGGCGCCGATGCCGCGTACGGCCGGGAAGGTCATCAGCATCACGCCGACCGTGAGCACGACGATCACCGCGATCGTCAGCCGGCGCAGCATGACGACCTGGGTCCGTACCCGCCGCGCGTGCCGGTTGTCGGGCACGTCGACCCGGAAGCGGACCAGGGCGGTGTCCTCGGCCACGACGAGCAGCGAGGCGACCAGCCAGGCGACGCTGGCGATCACACCGAGCACCAGCAGGTGCAGCAGCACCTGCCGCCACTGGTCGCCGACCGCGTAGCCGGTGCTGAACCGCACCGCGAACTGGACGGCGAGGACGGTGGCGGCGACCTGGATCGACCGGTGCGCGTGGTCGGTGAGCTCGGTCAGCAGCAGCGAACGCCGGCCCACCCGCCGGATCACGCGGTGTGCGACCTCGACCGCGAACAGAGCGATCGCCGCCGCGGCGAGCGCGGCGACGATCGTCGCGAGGTAGCTCTGCACGGGTTGTTTCCTCCTCATGGCGCCGGACACGTGCTTCTGGGCAAAGGCCCAATAGTGCCCGGCGACGTCGGAAACGACCAGGCTCAGACCTTCCGGTACCGGGACTGGAGGAAACAGTAGATGCCGAAGGCGGCGAAACCGAGCGCCACCAGGGTGAGCAGCGCCTGACCGTAGGCCTGGTCGCGCAGCGTACGCAGGGCCGCGTCCAGACCGCGGGCCTTCTCCGGGTCGTAGTTGACGGCGGCCAGGATGATCAGCAGGCCGGTGACGCCGTACGCGATGCCCTTGGCGACGTAGCCGGCGATGCCGAGCCGGCGGGTGAGCTGACGCGTCTTCGGGCTCATCTCACCGGTCTTGAGGTGCTTCTCGAAGCGCTTGATCAGCCCGTAGACGACCAGGCCGACGCCGATCGCGGCGAGGGCCAGCCCGGCCAGTCCGACCAGCCAGCGGCCACCGGAGGACTCCATGGCCTTGCCGGTCAGCGCCTCCTGCTGGTCGGCGCTGTTGGAGCCGGCGTCCCGGAAGACCTTGAAGGCCGTCCAGGCGAAGTAGAGGTAGACGACGGTCCGCCCCACCGAGGCGAGCCGCTCCCAGACGCGCTCCTTGCCGCGCTCGGCACGGTGCCCGACGGCCGCCTCCAGCGCCTGCCAGATCGCCATGGCGAGCAGGCCGACCGCGATGGTGATGACGAGGAACCTGCCCAGCGGCTGCGCGGCGAGGGTGCGCAGCGCGCCGGCCTGGTCGCCGTCGGCGGCGGGCTTGCCGAACGCGATCTGCAACGCCAGCCAGGCGAAGAGGAGGTGCACGATGCCGTAGCCGATGAAACCGACTCTGGCCAACAGTTCGAGCCACCTGCTGTTCGCCGTGCGGGAGGCGGTGGCTTCGGCGTTCCGGGTGAGTGACATGGCGCCACATTCACCGAATACGAAGATCTCCAAACGTCGACCGCCGCCCCCGCCGGGGTCAGTTGCCCGGGCTCCGCGACACCCTGATCTTGACCTCCTGGTCGGTGACGCTGTCGAGCGTGACCGAGAAGCCACCGGCCTCGGCGGCCTGCTGGCCCATGGTCAGCGACAGCTGCTCGCCGGCGACCTCGACGGTCACCTGGTCGTCCTGCGCGCCGATGAGCTTGGCCTCCACGCCGAGGATGCTGGCGCTGGCGTTCACGCCCCGGTCGAAGGTGACCGTGCAGGCGTCGAGGCCGCAGTTGGCGCTGGCGCCCTCGGAGCTGCAACCGGCGAGCACGGCGACGCCGAGCGCCAGGCCGGCCAGCAGGCTGGCGGCCCGGCGGGTGGGGGTCAGCGGGGAGGCAACACGTCGATTCGTCACCCCGCCAAGGTTACGAGACGACGGCCACTGCGGCAGCGCGTGACCATCGGCCGAGGTGGGGGGCCCGGCGCGGGCGTTAGGGTCCCGGACATGCCGTTCGACATCGCCCGCACCCGGGCCGCCTACCCCGCCCTCGCCGAGGGCTTCGTCCACCTCGACGGGGCCGGGGGCACCCAGACCGCCGGACCGGTCATCGACGCGGTCACCGCCGCCATGCGCGCGGCGGTGGGCAACCGCAGCGCCGCCTTCGCGCCCGGCCGGCGGTCGCTGGAGATGGTGGCCGCCGCCCGCTCGGCCGTGGCCGACCTGCTCGGCGCCGAGCCCGAGGGCGTGGTGCTGGGCCCGAGCGCCACGGCGCTGACCTACACCCTGGCCCGGGCCCTGGGCGCCGGGTGGCGGCCCGGCGACGAGGTCGTGGTCTCCCGGCTCGACCACGACGCGAACGTACGCCCCTGGGTGCAGGCCGCGGAGGCGGCCGGCGCGACGGTGCGCTGGGCCGAGTTCGACCGGGACACCGCGGAGCTGCCGGTGGCCCGCTACGCGGAGCTGGTCGGCGAGCGGACCCGACTGGTCGCGGTGACCGCGGGCAGCAACGCCACCGGCACCGTGCCGGACGTTCCGGCGATCGCCGCGACCGCGCACGCCGCCGGCGCGTTGGTCTGCGTCGACGGGGTGCACTCGGTGCCGCACGGCCCCACCGACCTCGCCGCGCTGGGCGCCGACTTCCTTCTCACCAGCGCCTACAAGTGGTCGGGGCCGCACCTGGCCGCCATGGTGGCCGCGCCCGCGACGTGGGAGCGGCTGCGCCCGGCGAAGCTGCTGCCCTCCTCCGACGCGGTGCCGGACCGTTTCGAGTACGGCACCCCGAGCTTCCCCCTGCTGGCCGGCGTGGCCGCCGCGGTGGACCACCTGGCCGGATTGGACCCGACGGTCACCGGCAGCCGCCGCGAACGGCTGCTCGCCGGGCTGAGCGCCGCGCGGGCGTACGAGGAGTCGCTGCTGCGGCGGCTGCTCGCCGGGCTGGCCGCGCTGCCCGGCGTCACGGTGCTCGGCTGCCCCGCCCGGCGCTGCCCGACGGTGTCCTTCCGGCTGGCCGGGCTCTCCCCGCAGCGGGCCCAGGAGGAGCTGGGCGCCGCCGGGTTCTGCCTCTCCGCCGGCGACTACTACGCGTACGAGTACTTCCAGGCGATGGGGCTGCGCGACAGCGGCGGGGCGGTGCGCGCCAGCCTCTACCACTACAACACCGCGGACGAGGTGGACCGGTTGCTCGGCGAACTGGACCGGCTCGTCGCCGGCGGGAGCACAATGGCCGGGTGAGCACCCTCGTCGAGGACAACCCCGCCAAGCACCGGTTCGAGATCCTGGTCGACGACGCGTTGGCCGGGTTCACCGCGTACCTGCCGCGCGGCGAGGTGCTGGTCTTCACCCACACCGAGATCGACCCGAGGTTCCAGAACATGGGCGTCGGCGCGGCGCTGGTCGGGGGCACCCTCGACGAGCTGCGCGAGCGCGGCACGGCGGTGGTGCCGCGCTGCCCGTTCATGGCGGCCTTCATCGACCGCCACCCCGAGTACGCCGACCTGGTCACCCGCGAGCCGTAGCCGGGGGCGTCGGGATGCTCCGGCGCCCCTCGACGGCGGGGGACACCGGGGCACACCGCCGCAGCGGTCCGAGGAGGCGCGGAAGCGGTCAGCGGCCCGCCAGCAGCCCGGCGGCGGCGTGGGCGGCGGCCCGGGTGGCGCCGTGGGTGGCGACGTGCACCGCCCCGGTGACCAGCTCGGGCACGCCCAGCTCGACCACGACCGCGTCCGGGCGGGCGGCCAGCGCGCGGCTCACCGACGCCCGCATCCAGTCGTGCCGGTGCAGGTCGCGGACCACCAGCACCACGCACCGGCCGGCCGCCCCGGCGGTCGGGTCGACGGGCACGTCGGCCTCGGCGTAGCGGACGGTGGTGGTGCCGGCGAGCAGGGCGGCCAGCGGGGCGGCGAGTCCCCACGGGGTCTCCGGACCGATCGCGATGTTGCGGGGCGGCTCGAACTCGACCACGTGCGCGGGGCCGGCCAACGGCAGCGCGCCGACGCCGGCGGGCGCGGTGGTGACCCGCAGCGCCCGGCGCGCGGCGGCCAGCCCGACGGCCGAGCCGGCGGCGGTGGGGCGGGGCCGGGGCGGGCGGGCGGCCCGGGCCGCGACGGTCCAGGCGGCGAGCTGCCCCACCCGCTTGGCCGCCTCGGTGAGGCGTTCCTCCGGTAGTTCGCCGGAGACGACCGCGGCGACGATGGCGTCGCGCAGCAGCCGGGCCGACTCCTCGTCGGCGCGTTCCCCGCCCACGCAGACCGCGTCGGCGCCGGCGGCGAGGGCGCGTACCGCGGCACCGGCGAAGCCGTACCGGTCGGCGACCGCCCGCATCTCCACCGCGTCGGTGACCACGACACCGGAGAAACCCAGCTCGTCGCGGAGCAGCCCGCCCAGGATCCGGCCGCTGAGGGTGGCCGGCAGCTCCGGGTCCAGCGCCGGCACCAGCAGGTGGCCGGTCATCACGGCCTGCACCCCGGCGGCCACGGCGGCCCGGAACGGGGCCAGCTCCACGGCGTCGAGCCGGGCCCGGTCGGCGGCGATGCGGGGCAGGTCGTGGTGCGAGTCGACCTTGGTGTCGCCGTGCCCGGGGAAGTGCTTGGCGCAGGCGGCGACCCCGCCCGACTGGAGGCCCCGCACCCAGGCGGCGGTGTGCCGGGCGACCAGCGCCGGCTCGGCGCCGAAGGCGCGTACGCCGATGACCGGGTTGGCCGGGTTGGAGTTGACGTCGGCGTCGGGGGCGTAGTTGAGGGTGACGCCCAGCGCGGCGAGGTCGGCGCCCAGGTCGTGGGCGACCTCCTCGGTCAGCGCCGGGTCGTCGACCGCGCCGAGGGCGAAGTTGCCGGGCCGGGAACTGCCCCGGGCGGACTCGATTCGGGTCACGTCGCCGGCCTCCTCGTCGATGGCGACGACGACGTCGGGGCGTTCGGCCCGAAGGGTGGCGGTGAGGGCTGCCACCTGCTCCGGGTGCACCACGTTGCGGGCGAAGAGCACGACGGAGCCGAGGCCCTCGCCGAGCCAGCGGCAGACCCAGGGCGGGGGCGTGGTGCCGACGAACCCCGGTTGCAGGACGGCTGCGGCCAGGCTGGCCAGGCTTCCGTCGGGGGCGCTCACGCGGGCCCGCCCGCGTGGTGGCTGATGTGTCGCTCGCTCATGCGGTCGTCGTACCCCCGTCTTCTCCGCGCCCGGCGGCCCGCCACCGGCGGCGGTGTTGACATGGTCACACCGCGCGAGGAAATAGTCAATAAACCTTACAGTTGCCCTCCGGCGCGGAGCTGGGGACAGTTCGGGGATGGATCCCCTGCTGCTGGCCGACGCGACGAGCCCGGCCGACATCCCCGGCGTACGCCTGCTCGGCCTGGTCGTCGGCGGCCTGCTGCTGCTCGCCGCGATCCGCGCGATGTTCCGGCGCTGAAGCGCGCCGACGCCCGCGGTTCGGCGGCGGCCACCGGGGTACCGCCTGCCCCATGGCACCGGTACGACACCGCGAGGGGGAACGATGAGGATCGGCTACTTCCTGTCCACCGAGGAGTACACGCCCGCCGAACTGCTCGAACAGGCGCGCGGCGCGGAGCGGGCCGGCTTCGAGGCGCTCTGGATCTCCGACCACTACCACCCGTGGACCGACGCGCAGGGCCAGAGCCCCTTCGTCTGGTCGGTCATCGGCGCGCTCAGCCAGGTCTGCCGGCTCCCGGTCACCACCGCCGTCACCTGCCCGACCGTACGCATCCACCCGGCCGTCGTGGCGCAGGCGGCGGCCACCAGCGCGGTCATGCACTCCGGTCGGTTCGTGCTCGGCGTGGGCAGCGGCGAGGCGCTCAACGAGCACATCCTCGGCGACGCCTGGCCGCAGACCGACGTGCGGCTGGAGATGCTGGAGGAGGCCGTCGAGGTGATGCGCGAGCTGTGGCGGGGCGGCTTCGTCAACCACCACGGCAGGCACTACACCGTCGAGCACGCCCGGATCTACACACTGCCGGAGACTCCCCCGCCGGTCTACGTCTCGGGCTTCGGCCCCAAGGCCGTCGACCTGGCGGCCCGCATCGGCGACGGCTTCGTCAACACCTCACCCGACGCCGAACTGGTCCGGCGGTTCCGGGAGGGCGGCGGCGGCGACAAGCCGTGCCAGGCCGGCTTCAAGGCGGCGTACGCGCCGACCGAGGAGGAGGGCGTGCGGATCGCGTACGAGCGGTGGCCGAACGCCGGGGTGCCGGGCGAGCTGTCCCAGGTGCTGCCCTCGCCGCGGCACTTCGAGCAGGCCGCCGAGCTGGTCCGGCCGGAGATGATGAAGGACGCGTTCGTCTGCGGGCGGGACACCGACGCGCACCTGGCGAAGATCGATGAGTACGCCAAGGCCGGCTTCGACGAGATCTACGTGGCCAACACCGGCCCGAACTGGCAGGGCCTGCTCGACCTCTACCAGCGCGAGGTGTTCCCCCGCGTACGCTGACCGCGCCGGCCCCGGGCACCCCCGCCGGTGGGGCTGCCCGGGCTCAGCGCGAGCCCACGCTCCGGCGGCGTTCCGGCAGGCGGAAGACCCGCGAGGCGCGTGCCCCCGACGAACCACTGCCGCCGGGAACTCTGATACCCGCGCGGCATCAAATTGCCTGTGTGGTGTCGGGCGAGCGGACCGCACCGCCGTCGTCGCCGGTTTCGCCGCCGAACACGTCGGGTACCTCCGGCCCTCGATGAAACTGTCCACGCACTCCACGACACTGCGCCGCGCGGCGAAGAGCCTCTTCGGCTGGACCGCACTGCGGCCCCACCAGCTGGCCGCCATGCGGGCGGTGATGAAGCGCCGTGACGCCCTGGTGGTGCTGCCCACCGGCGCCGGCAAGTCGGCGATCTACCAGATCCCGGCCAGCCTGATCCCCGGCCCGACCGTGGTGATCTCCCCGCTGCTCGCTCTCCAGCAGGACCAGATCGCGGCGCTCAACGAGCGGCAGCGGCCGGAGCTGCGCGCCGTACGGATCAGCTCGGACGAGTCGGCCGCCCAGCAGGCGGAGGCGATCGCCGAGATCCGCGACGGGCGGGCCGAGTTCCTCTTCATCACCCCGGAGCAGCTCGCCAACCCCGACCGGACGGCCGAGGTGAAGTCGCTGAGACCGGCGCTGGTGGCGATCGACGAGGCGCACTGCATCTCCGCCTGGGGGCACGACTTCCGCCCCGACTACCTCGCGCTGGGCCACCTGATCGACGGCATCGGCCGGCCGCCGGTGGTGGCGCTGACCGCCACGGCCTCCCCGCCCGTACGCGACGACATCATCGCCCGGCTGCGGCTGACCGAACCCGAGGTGGTGGTCTCCGGGCTGGACCGGCCGAACATCTTCCTCGAGGTGGCGCACTGCCCGACCGAGGACTACCGGTGGCGACGGCTGATCGCCCTGCTGAGCGACGACACCCGGCCCGGCATCATCTACGTGCCCACCCGGCGCTCCGCCGAGGAACTGGCTGCCCGACTCACCGACGCCGGACTCCCGGCCCAGTACTACCACGGCGGGATGGCGGCCGGGGCCCGCGCGGAGCTGCACGAGGCGTTCCTCGCCGACCAGGTGCCGATCATGGTGGCCACCTCGGCCTTCGGCATGGGCATCGACAAGCCGAACATCGCCTGGGTGGTCCACATGGCGCTGCCCGACTCGCCCGACAGCTACTTCCAGGAGATCGGGCGGGCCGGTCGCGACGGCGCCCCGGCCCGGGTGCTGCTGCTGTGGCAGGCCGAGGACGTCGGGCTGCAACGCTTCTTCAGCGGCGGCCTGCCGGACGCCGACGAGCTGCGTGACCTGTCCGCGCTGCTGCGCAGGAAGGCGCGGAACAAGAAGGAGCTGCGCGAGGTCACCGGCCTGGGCCCACGCAAGCTCGGGCAGTACCTGGCCCTGCTGGAGCAGGTGGGCGCGGCCGAGCCGAGGGCGAGACAGCGCATCGGCGCGCCCCGCTACTCCCCCACGCCCGTGGACGCCGCCGCCGCGGCCCTGGCGGAGGCCGAGCGGCAGCAGACCGTGACCCGGTCGCGTACGGACATGATGCGGGCCTTCGCCGAGACCACCGCCTGCCGGGGACAGACGCTGCTGGCCTACTTCGGCGAGCAGATGACCGAGGTCTGCGGGCACTGCGACAACTGCCACGCCGGCACCAGCACGCCCGACGACGGGGCGGTCGGGCCCTTCCCCGTGCACAGCCAGGTCCGGCACCCGGAGTGGGGGCACGGCATGGTGCTGAGCTACGAGGAGGACCGGATGACGGTTCTCTTCGACGAGGTGGGGTACAAGACGCTGTCCGTCAGCGTGGTGACCGAACAGGGCCTGCTGACCCTCGACTAGCCTGAGCCGGGCTCCCCTGTCGGGGCCGCGGACGACGAGCGACATCAGTACGGAAGGGGCGGTGCCGTGATCGAGCAGCCGGCGTACACCGGGTTCGGTTTCTCCGACGAGGAGTGGGGGCTGCTGGTCGGCCTGCCGCAGTCGGTGCTGACCGCGGCGAGCGCCGCCGAGTCCGACGGCACCCGGCGCACCATGGCCGAGAACGCGGCCGGGCTGGAGACCATCGCCGCCGGCCGGGAGTCGGCCAGTCCGCTGGTCGCGGCCGTGGCCGGCGAGATCGTCTCGCGGGTGGGCGACCCGGAGGCGGGCGAGGAGCTGCCGGTCATCGCACCGTCCGACCCGCGCGCCTACCTGGAGGACGTGCTGGGCCGGGCCAGGGAGGCGGCGGTGCTGCTGGCCGCCCGCACCGACGAGGGCGAGGCCGGCGCGTACAAGCACTGGCTGGTGGACATCGCCGAGCAGGTGGTGGGCGCGGCGTCCAGCGGCGGCATCCTGGGCCTCGGCGGGGACGTGGTCAGCGACTCGGAGCGGCGCTTCCGCGACCGGCTCTCCCAGGTGCTCAACGACTGACGCGACGACGGCGGCGGCACCGGGCGAGTCCGGCGCCGCCGCCGTCGCTTGTGGCGGTCAGGCCACGCGGCGGCGGAACCGCGCCCGAACGCTCGAACGGAAACGGCCTGGGCTGACGGAGCGCCCACGATGGACAATGGCCGCCGGACCGGCGCGAGGACGGGGGAGCGGATGCTTCGGCGGACCACCATCGACACCGAACAGGTGCCGGCGCCCGAACGCCTCGGGATGTGGCTCGACCTGGTGGCGCGTACGGCGTCGCCGCTGCGGATCCGCACCGAGCACGCGCACGACTTCGCGGCCCGGGCGGAGATCGTCGAGCTCGGCCCGATCCAGGTGGTCAACTACCGGTACCCGTCGCTGGAGGGCGTCCGGACGCCGAGGCTGGCGCGCGAGTCGGCCCCGGAGATCTACACGCTGGCGCTCACCGTCAACGGCGACGGCGCGGCCAGCCAGGCCGGCCGCAGCGCCGTGCTGGGACCGGAGGAGTTCATCTTCTACGACGGGGCGCGGCCGCACGGCGTGCGGCACCTCGGCGACGACGAGGGCCGAACGCCGGCCCGCTCCGTCGTCGCGATCATCCCGCACGCCGCGCTACCGCTGCCGCCGGACCGGCTGGCCCCCCTGCTCGGCGGGCGGATGTCGGGCAGCGAGGGGATCGGCGCCCTGCTGGCCCAGTTCCTCCTCCAGATCGCCCGCCATCCCGAGCAGTACCACGCCACCGACGCCGCCCGGCTCGGCATCGTCGGGCTCGACCTGGCCACCACCATGCTCAGCCGGCACCTGGTGGCCGAGGACGCCGTGCCGACCGAGGCCCGCCAGCGCGCCCTCGTCACGCAGGTGCGGGCGTACATCCAGCGGCATCTCGGGGACGCGACGCTGAGCCCGCAGGTGGTGGCGGACGCGCACCACGTCTCGCTGCGTACCCTGCACCGGCTCTTCGAGGCCGAGGAGTCGACGGTCGCGTCGTACATCCGCGAGCTGCGGCTGGCGCGGTGCCGGCACGACCTCGCCGACCCGGGCCTGCGCGGCCAGCCGGTCCAGGCGATCGGGGCCCGCTGGGGCTTCCCCGACAAGGCGCACTTCAGCCGGGCCTTCCGCAAGGCGCACGGCGTCGGACCGCAGGCCTGGCGGGCCGACCAGGCGGAGGGAGCGGCACGGGAAGTCAACCCGGCGGCGTCCACGGTCAACCCGGTCGGGGCAGACTGACCGAGGTGGCCGGCTCCTCCCCCGCCGAGACGAGGGAGGGACCGGACGCCAACGGGGGCCGCGGCGAGGCGCCCGCCGCCACGGGGGCGGCGGGCGGCCGCCCGGTGACCATCCGACGGCCCGACCACGGGGGGGGCAAGGCGCTCGGGCGCGCGACGCCCCCGGCGCAGAACCCCAGGCCGGGGGCGGCCGTCTCAGGCGTCCTCCAGCAGTTCGAGCACGATCCGCTCGGCCTCCTCGCGCGGCGTCGCGGGGTCGACCGGGGCCACCACGCCGTCGTGGAAGAGGTCGACCACGCGCGGGTCGACGTAGGACGCGCGTGCCACGGTGGCCGTGTTGCCGAGCAGCTCCGCGACGTCGCGCATCACCGCCGCGACCGCCCGTCTGCCGGCCGTGGCCGAGCGCGGCGGGCCCACCGTCGCCAGTTCGGTCGCGGCCAGCACCGTGGCGTGCCACGTCCGGAAGTCCTTCGCCGTCATCTCCCCGCCGCTGGCGTCACGCAGGTACCCGTTGACCTCGTCGCTGCGCACGTCGCGCCAGTCCCCGCCGTCGAGGTAGCCGAACAGCCGGTCGGCCGTGCGCCGCCGCCGGCGCAGGTTGACCAGCACCCGGCACAGCTGCGGGTCCTCGATGCGACGCACCTGCTCGACGCCGCCCTTCGCCGGGAACTCGAAGACCACGCAACCGCCCCGGGACCGGGCGTGCTCGGGGCGCAGGGTCGACACCCCGAACGTCGGATCGTCGCCGGCCGCGTACTGGTCGCTGCCGACCCGGAACGTCCCCATGTCGAGCAGCCGGGTCACCGTCGCCAGCACCCGGTCGCGGTGCAGCCCCCGGCCGGACAGGTCCCGCCCGACCCGCTCACGCAGCACCGGCAGCCGGCGGGCCACCTCCAGCACGTGGTCGAACTTCGCCTCGTCGCGCTTCTCGCGCCACTTCGGGTGGTAGAGGTACTGTTTGCGCCCGGCCGCGTCGATGCCGGTGGCCTGGATGTGCCCGTTCGGGTACGGACAGATCCACACGTCACGCCAGGCGGGCGGGATCACCAGCTCGCGCAGCCGAGCCAGCTGGTCGGCGTCACGCACCGGCTGCCCGGACGGATCGAGAAAGAGCCAGCCCCGGCCGCGCCGGCGTCGCCCGTACCCCGGCCTGCCCGGATCACTACGCCGCAACCGCACCGGAGACCCGCACCGCCCGTTCCACCTCGTCCACGGCTGCCACCACCTGCTCGACCCCGATGGCCGCCAGCGTCGGATGACTCCCTGCCCCCTCCCACCTGCGTGAATCCTCCGATCCCGGCCACAGCGCCCGGTGCCGGGGCCGCCCCGGCGGCGGCCCCCACCGCGCCGGGGGGACCGGCCCGAAGAGCACCACCGACGCGGTGCGGTAGCCGGTGGCCAGATGCGCCACGCCCGTGTCCCCGCTGACCACCAGCCGGGCGTACGCCACCAGCGCCGCCAGCCGGCCCAGGTCCGTCCGGCCGGCCAGCACCGCGCCGGCCGGCAGCCCCGCGTCGGCCGCGATCCGCTGCGCCGTCGGCCGCTCGTCGCGGCTGCCGGTGAGCACCACCCGGTGCCCCTGGGCGGCCAGTTCCCGGGCCAGCGCGGCGAACCGTCCGGGCGGCCAGCGCTTCGCGGGGACCTTGGAACCCGGGTGCAGCACGGTCACGCCGGTCGGGACGCCGTCCGGGGCCGGCCGCCGCAGGTCCAGGTCGGTGCGGTCGGCGGGGATGCCGTACCAGCCGAGCAGCCGGCACCAGCGGTCGACCTCGTGCTCGTCGACGCGCCAGCCGGGGCCGTCGTGGTGACCGGCCTGCGGGCTGGCGTACGCCAGCAGCCGGCCGGGGCGGGTGCGGGTGAGCATCCGGTGCGACTCGGGGCCCCGGCCGTGCAGGTTGACGGCGACACGCGGCGTCCGCAGGGCCGGAGCGGGTCGGCCGAGCCCGTCGGTGGGCACCAGCCGGTCGACACCGCCGACCAGGTCGACCAGCGGCGCCAGCCAGCCGGGCGCGGCGAGGACGAGTTCCCGGTCGGGGTGGGCGGCGCGCAGGGCGCGCAGGGCCGGGACGGCGGTGGCGAGGTCGCCGACGCCGAGGGCCCGCAGGGCGAGGATCACGGGTAGGACGTTTCCCGGTCGGCGCAGACCACCATCTCGCGTACGGCGCAGCCCGCGGGTTGCGACAGCGCGAACATGACGGCGGCGGCGGTGTCGGCCGGATCGTTCAGCACGGCGTCGGGACCGGGCCGGTACGCGACGTCGCGGTCGTCGAAGAAGGCCGTCCGCATGCCACCGGGAACGAGCAGCGTGACGCCGACCCTGCCGGCGAGTTCGGCGGCGAGGGCGCGGGTGAAGCCGACGACCCCGAACTTCGCGGCGCAGTAGGCGGTCGCGTCGGCGACGGCCCTGACCCCCAGCGTCGAGGCGACCGTGACGATGCTGCCGCGGGAGGTCTCCAGGAAGGGCAGGGCGGCCCGGACCACGGCCGCCGTGGCGAGCAGGTCCACGGCCACGATCCGGTCCCAGGTCTCGCCGGGCACGTCCGCCAGCTTCCCGGGCACGTCCATTCCCGCCGCGGTGACCACGGCGTCCAGCCCGCCCGAGCGCTCGGCGAGCTGCCGGGTGGCCGCCTCGGCGGCACGGGTGTCGGCGAGGTCGCACTCCACCCACGGCACCCCGTCGGCGGGCGCCTGCCGGTCCAGCACCAGCGGCCGTCCGCCGTCCCGGGCCACGGCCGCGACCACGGCGGCGCCGAGCCCGCTCGATCCGCCGGTGACCAGCACGGTCCGCCCCACGCCGGGCGGCCCGCCGCTCATCGGGTGCCCCCCGCCGCGCCCGGTCCCCCGAGGGCGGGTCGCACCCGTTCGGGCCCGCCGTCGGTCTGCGCCGACGCGCCGTCGTGGGCGGGGCCGGGTGGCGGCGCGCAGGCCGGCGGCACGGTGTCGGTGAGCGGCACCCCGACGGTGCCGGTCGACCGGGCGGCGGCGATCAGCCCGGTGGTGGAGCGGCCGTCCAGGTACGGCACGACCACGGCGTTGCCGCCCCACCGGCGCAGCACCTCCGCCTCGGGCAGGGCGGGCTCGCCGCCGTCGCCGACGTAGTCGCCGCCCTTGACCCAGACGTCCGGCCGCAGCCACGACAGCGCCGCGTGCGGGGTGGACTCGTCGAAGATCATGACCGCGTCGACGCAGCTCAGCGCCGCGAGCAGCCGGGCCCGGTCGCCCTGCGGGATGACCGGCCGGTCCGGGCCCTTCAGCCCCGCCACGCTCGCGTCGGAGTTGAGGCAGACCACCAGGCAGTCACCGAGCTGACGGGCGGCCTGCAACGTCGCGACGTGCCCGGCGTGCAGCAGGTCGAAGCAGCCACCGGTGGCCACCACCGTGCCGCCGGACGCGCGTACCGCCGCCACCACGCCGGCCGCCGCGGCCACGCCGACCCGCTCCCCGCCGGGGCTGGAGACCGCCGGCGGCAGCGGACGCGCCGGCTGCGGCAGCGCCGTCGCCACTCCCCCGTTGGCCACGTACGCCGACGCCTCCGCCACCGCCTCCTGCACCGCCTCGGAGACCAGCGCCCCCCGTGCCAGGGCGAGACTGGCGGTGGCCGCGAACCGGTCGCCGGCACCGCAGGTGTCCCCCTCGGCGGTGGCCGGGGCGGGCACCACCATCGGTGTCGCGCCGGCGTGGCAGAGCAGCGCGCCGTCCCCGCCCAGGGTCACCGCGACCGCGCCGGCACGCCAGCGCTGGCGCAGCCCCTGCGCGCCCCGCGCCGCCGTCGCCAGCCGGGTCGCCCCCGGCGCGACCGTGACCAGCTCCCGCACCTCGGCCTCGTTCGGCGTGACGAGGTGCACCCCCGCGACGGCCACCGGCCCCCGCGGGTGCGGGTCCCAGACCACCGGCGCCCGGGTGGCGGCCAGCGCCGCCCGCAGCGCGGGCTGCCGCGCTACGCCTCGCCCGTAGTCGCTGACCAGCACGACGGAGGCGCGGGCGATCACCCGCAGCACCGCCTCGGACGGCTCGCCCGGCGTACCGGCCGCCCCGCCCCGGTCGTGGCGCAGCAGCACCCGGCCCCGGGCGCGCAGCCGGACCTTCTCCGGCGTGCCGCCGCGCAGCCCGAGGGGATAGACCTGCACACCGGCGTCGGTGAGCAACGAGCTGAGCCGGGCCCCGCCCGCGTCGTCCGCCAGCGCGGTCACCAGCACCACGTCGGCGCCCCGCGCGGCGGCGAAGACCGCGGCCAGTCCGGCGCCGCCGGGCCGGTCGACGTGTGCGGTCTCGTCCAGCACCGGCACCGGCGAGTCCGGGCAGAGCCGGTTCACCACCCCCTCGACGTCCCGGTCCAGCAGGGTGTCACCGACCACCACGACGGGTCCCCTCACGCTTGCCTCCTCATCACGCCCTGGGCCTGCTGGGCCGCACCGCCGTCGAGCACCACCTCGACCCCGGTCCGTACGGGCACGGCGAGCGCCACCGGCAACTCCCGCTCCACGTACTCGCAGAGGAGGTGGCTGGTCACGAGGTGCAGTTCCTGGACGACCTGGCTGTCGGGTGAGTCGACGGCCAGCACGTCGTGGCACAGCTCCGCCAGCGGGTTGGGAGCGGGGCCGGTCAGGGCCCAGCAGGTGAGCCCGCCGTCGCGTCCGGCCCGCGCCGCGGCGAGCAGGTTGGCGCTGCTGCCGCTGGTCGACAGCAGCAGCAGGATGTCGCAGTCGCGGCCGTGGGCGCGCACCTGGCGGGCGAAGACCTCGTCGTAGCCGTAGTCGTTGCCGATGGCGGTCATCGCGGAGGTCTCCGCGTGCAGCGCGAGGGCGGACAGGGGCTGACGGTCCTCGCGCAGCTTGCCGACCAGCTCGGCGGTGAGGTGCTGGGCCTCGGCGGCGCTGCCCCCGTTGCCGGCCACCAGCAGCCGGCCGCCGTCGACCAGCCGGCGGGCCAGGGCCGCCCCCCACCGGGCCAGCAGCGGCTCGTGCCGCCGGAAGGGCGCCAGCGCCGCCGCCAGGTTCGTCAGGTGCGCCTCCAGCGGGGTGTCCGCCGCCATCAGGCCACCACCCGGGTCGGCCGGCGGACCGCCGCCACGTCGCCGTAGACCTCCACCAGCCGCTCCGCGGTCGCCGCCCAGGAGTACCGCCGCCGGGCCCGCTCCCGGGCCGCCGTCGCGTACGCGAAGCGGCGGATCCGGTCGTCGAGCAGCCCCTGGATCGCGGCGCCCAGCGCACGCGGGTCCCGGGCCGGCACCAGGTCGCCGGTGACGCCCTCGACCACGGTGTCCTTGATCCCGCCGACGGCGGTACCCACCACGGGCACGCCGCAGGCCATCGCCTCCAGCGGGGTGAGCCCGAACGGCTCGTACCAGGGGGCGGCCACCAGGACGTCCGCCGAGCGGTACCAGCGGCCCATCTCCTCGCGGGGCACCGCCCCGACCAGCCGCACCCGGTCGGCCACCCCGCAGCTGACCGCGAGGGCGCGCAGCCGGCGGGCGTACGGGTCGGTCTCCAACAGGCCGGCGGGCGGGCCGCCGACCACCACGCACTCGGCTCCGGGCACGTACGCCATGGCCCGCACGACGGTCTGGAAGCCCTTGCGTTCGACCAGCCGGCCGACGGTCAGGATCCGCGCCCGGCCGTCCTCGCGCTCGGCGGTCGGCCCGAGCGGGGCGAACGTGCCCAGGTTGACGCCGGACGGCACGACCGTCATCCGGGACCGGGGCACGCCCATCCGGGTCAGTTCGCCGACCTCGTCGCGGCACTGGGCGACGACCCGGTCGACGGCCCGGCCCAGCTCCCGTTCGTAGCCGATCCGCCGGGCCGGGCTGGTGTCCTGCACGCCCTGGTGCCGGCGCTTGACCACGCCCAGGGCGTGGTACGTCTGCACGACCGGCACCCCGGTCTGCCGGCTGGCGGCCAGCGCGGCGAGGCCGCTCATCCAGAAGTGCGCGTGGATGACCTCGGGCGTCCAGTCGCCGCCCCGCCACCGGTCGACCAGCCAGCGGCTGAACTCCCTCATGTGCGGCAGCAGGGCGTCCTTGGCGACCGGCTCGGCCGGCCCCGCCGGGACGTGCACCACGTCGTAGCCGTCCGCGCTGCGTACCGCGACGGGCAGGTCGACCGCGTCGCGGCGGGTGTAGACCCGCACGTCGTGCCCGGCGGCCGCGAGGGCGGCGGAGAGCTCGGCGACATGCGTGTTCTGACCGCCCGCGTCCTCGCCGCCCAGGATGGCGAGCGGGCTGGCGTGCTCCGAGATCATCGCGATGCGCATACTTCCTCCTCCAGCAGCCGGTCCCAGTCGGCGAGGAAACGGTCGAGGCCGTAGCGGTCCCGGGCGGCGACGCGGGCCCGCTCCCCCGCCAGTCGCGCCTGCGCCGGTTCGTCGACGAACCGGCGGGCGGCGTCGAGCAGGACGTCGAGCCGGGTGGACAGTGCGCCCGCCCCGGGTGGCACCGCCATCACCGCCTCGGTGGCGGCCAGCGCCACCACCGGCATCCCGATGGACATCGCCTCGATCAGGCTCAGCCCGAGCGAGGTCCACCGGCACAGGTGCAGGTACGCCCGCCGCCGCCCCAACTCGGCGTGCATCCGGTGCTGGGGCACGTCGTCGTGGCTGGTGAGCCGGTCGGCGGGCAGGCCCAGGTGCTCGGCCAGCCCGGCGACCTTCATGCCGAAGACGTCCAGCGGGGCGATCTCGGCGAAGCGGGGCAGCAGGTCGGTACCGGTGACCCGCCAGCGGCGTACCGGCTCGTTGATGACCACCGCGAGCCGGTCGAGTTCGCCCGTGTACTCCGCGACGGGGGTGACGATGCCGTGGTCGACCACCGCGGTGCGGGTGGCGCCGGTGTCCCAGAACAGCTCGTTGAACCCGGTGACGTGGGCGACGAGCAGGTCGTCGCGGTCGGCCATGGGGTGCCGGCTGTCGGGGACGGCGCCGTCCTTGGGCGTGTTGTGCTCGACGTAGACGGCGGGGACGTCGCGGCCGGGCCGGCGTCCGAGCCACCGCTCGGCGAGGTCGATCTCCTCGGGTCGTTGCAGGACGACCAGGTCGACGTCGGCGGTACGCAACTGCTCGGGGGTCACCTCGACGGCCGTGTCGGGCCAGGGGTAGGTGCGGGCGCGGCCGAGGCCGTAGGGGCCCCGGTCCGGGGTGACGGGCACCAGGTACCGGTGCTTGCCGTGCACGAACGATGTGGTCCAGGAGCCGTGCACGTGCCAGAGCAGCAGGTTCACCGGCCGCTCCCGCCGGTGCTGGCCCCCGCCGGCACGCCGGTCGTCCGGTCCGCGGCGCGCGGCGCGGGCCGGGCCGGTGGGGTCACCCCGAGCAGCCGCAGCGCGTCGATGACCTGCCCGGGTTCGAGGCCGCCGAGGCAGGGGTGTCCGGGCACCGGGCAGCGGGCCGCGCGGGTGTCCCGGCAGGGCGCCTCGGCGTCGCCGAGCCGCACCGTGGGCACCCGCCACGGCCCCCACTGCCCGAACGGGACGGTGGGGGCGAAGAGGCTGACGACCGGCACTCGGTGGGCGGCGGCGAGATGGGCGGGGCCGGTGTTGCCGACCACGAGCGCGCCGGCACCGGCGACCGTCGCGGCCAGCGCGGCGAGGGACGTACGCCCGCCCAGGTCGACGGCCACGTCGCCGGCCACCCGCGCGGTCAGCTCGCGCTCGTCGGGGCCGCCGGTGACCACCACCCGGTGGCCGGCGGCCGTCAGGGCACGGGCGATCCGCGCGGCCAGCTCCGGCGGGCAACCCCGGGCCTGCGCCGCCGAGCCGGGGTGCAGCACCACGTAGCCCGGCGTGCCGGCCTCGGGCGGCGGCGCCGGCACCGGACGCAGGCGCAGGGCGGGTCCGTCGTGCTCGGCGAGGGCGAAGCCGGCGGCGGCGGCGAGCGAGAGCGCGCGCTCCGCCTCGGGTACGCCGAGCGGCACGCGGTGCCGGACGTCGAGCAGGCTGCCCGGGTAGTCGTCACTGATGGCGCTGACCCGGCGGATCCCGGCCAGGCGCAGCAGCAGGGCCAGGGGCAGGGGCGACTGGTGGAAGCTGGTGAAGACGACCGCCTCGTCGGCGCCCACGGCGGCGAGCCGGTCGGTGAGCTGACGGATGTCGGCGGGGTCGACCGGGGCGGGCGCGGGATCGATCCAGGGCAGCCGGTGTTCGACGATCTCGTCGACGCCGGGCAGGAGTTCCGCCGCGGCCCGCCCCCGGGGTCCGCACAGCAGCACCACCCGCTGCGCGCCGGCGGCGACGGCCCGGATACCGGGCCCGGTGACCAGCACGTCCCCCGCCGAGTCGGCGCGTACCACCAGCACCGTCCCCGTCCGCCGCCCACCGACGCCAGGTGGGTGGGCCGGGCGGGCGTCGGCGTGCCCGTACGTCGCCGGGTCGACCGCCGCCTGGCGGCGCAGGATCTCCGCCACCGCAGCCGGCAGGTCGGGCGCGACCTGGGGCGCGGCGGCCACCTCCTGCGGGCGGGTCACCGGCGTGGGCACCAGGATCCCCGACGCCCCCGCTGCCGACGCGGCGGTCATGTCCCGCCCGATGTCCCCCACCAGCACGCACCGCGACGGCACGGTGCCCAGCTCCCGGGCCACCGCATGCACCAGCCCCGGGGCCGGCTTGCGGCATCCGCATCGGTCGCCGTCGTCGTGCGGACAGACCGCCCAGGCGTCGAACGGCCCCAGCATCTGCTCGACCCGGGTGTGCACCGCCCGCAGCTGCGCCTCGCCGAACAGCCCCCGGGCCAGGCCGGACTGGTTCGTCACCACCGCCAGCCGCAGGCCCGCCGCCCGCAACCGGTCCAGGGCTGCGCGGGCCCCCGGCATCGGCCGCACCTTGTCGGGATCGCCGTTGTACGGCACGTCCTCGATGAGGGTGCCGTCGCGGTCCAGCAGCACCGCGTCGAACAGGGCGGGCCCGGACGCGATCTCGTCAGCCCCGGCGAAAACCCGGGCTGACCTGCGCTGATCCGGCTCGACCTGGTCCTGTCGCACAGCCGGCGGGTTCCCGGCGCCCCGGGGAGTAAACGTCGTGGTGGACGCGCCGCCGCGTCGATCGCCGGCGGTGTCGACACGCCGGCCCACAGCTGCCGTTACCCGTCGCCCGGGAGAAGCTAACCCACCGGCACCGTTAGCCCCGGACGCGCTCGGGGTACGGAAGTGGGGTGGCGATCGTGGAGAAGGTGATCGAGGCTCCCCCGGAGCAGGTCTGGGCGGTGTTGGCGGACGGATGGACGTACAGCGACTGGGTCGTGGGCACGGTGCACGTCCGCGACGTGGACGACGCCTGGCCCCGGGTGGGCAGCCAGCTGCACCACAAGGCCGGGCCGTGGCCGTGTTCCCTGCACGACTCCTCGACGGTGCTGACGTGCGAGCCGCCGCGTCGGTTGGTCATCCGCGCCGGCCTCTGGCCGGCCGGGGAGGCCGTCGTGGTGTTCACCCTCGAAGCGGTCGGCACGGACGCCACCCGGGTACGCATCGGTGAGGACTTCGCCGCCGGCCCGCTGCGCTGGGTGCGCAACAAGGTCAACGACCTGGTGCTGCACCAACGCAACAAGGAGACCCTGACCAGGCTGGCCGACATCGCGATGCGGCAGAAGGGGGAGGCATGACGCGGACCGTCGTGGTCACCGGGGCGAGCGCCGGCGTGGGACGGGCGGTCGCCCGCCGGTACGCCGAGCGCGGTGCCCGGCTCGCGCTGCTCGCCCGGGGCGAGGCCGGGTTGGCCGCCGCCGAGCGCGACTGCCGGGAACTGGGCGCCTCGGACGTGCGCACGTACCGGGTGGACGTGGCCGACGCCGGGGCGGTGCAGCAGGCCGCCGACGACGTGGTGCACCGCTTCGGCGGCATCGACGTGTGGGTGAACAACGCCATGGCCTCGGTCTTCGCCCCGGCGTGGGAGATTTCGGCCACCGAGTTCCGGCGGGTCACCGAGGTCAACTACCTCGGCACCGTGCACGGCACCCTCGCGGCGCTGCGGCACATGCGGGCCCGTGGTCGGGGTGCGATCGTGCAGGTGGGCTCCGCCCTGGCCTACCGGGGGATCCCGTTGCAGTCGGCGTACTGCGCTAGCAAGCACGCGGTGCAGGGCTTCAACGACTCGCTGCGGGCGGAGCTGCTGCACGACTGTCCCGGCGTGCGGCTGTCGATGGTGCAACTGCCGGCGATAAACACCCCACAGTTCTCCTGGGTACGCACCCGGCTGCCCCGGCACCCCCAGCCCGTACCGCCGATCTTCGCGCCCGAGGTGGCGGCGAGGGCGATCGTCTGGGCGGCCGACCACGGGCCGCGCGAGCTGAACGTGGGTGGACCGACCTGGCGTGCCCGCCTCGGCGACGTCCTCGCGCCCGGCCTGCTCGACCGGAAGCTGGCGCGCGACGGCTACGAAAGCCAGCAGACCGAGGCCCTGATCGACCCGGCCACCTGGCGGGACAACCTGGACAGTCCCGGTGACGACGACCGGGACCGGGGCGCGGAGGGAGTCTTCACCGATCGGGCCCGCGCCCGCTCGGCGGCCCTGTGGGTCGGTACGCACAAGCCGGCCGTCTCCGGCGTCGCCCTGGCCGGGCTGACGGTGGCCCTCGCCGCGCTGGCCCGTCGCCTCCGCTGACCCCGGACTCGTCCCCGTCGGGCCGGATGACGGGGCGGTAGGGGTGGCCTTTTCGACCCGGATGTGGCAACTGGCTACGCTCTGAGGGAGCCCTGTCCGCCGACCGAGGATGTCCGACATGATCGAACCCGTGCAGTTGCCCGTGCCGTGGCGGGACGCACGCCTGACCGTCGTGGTTCCCACCTACAACGAGGCGGGCAACCTCCCGGTGCTGGTCGAGCGGCTGCTGGCCCTGCCGCTGCCGGGCCTGAAGATCCTGGTCGCCGACGACAACTCGCCGGACGGCACGGGTGAGGTCGGGGACAAGCTGGCCATCGAGCACCCCGACCGGGTCGAGGTCGTGCACCGGGCCGGCAAGGAGGGCCTCGGCCGGGCGTACGTGGACGGCATCGGGCGCGCGCTCGACGGCGGCGCCGAGTACGTGGCGCAGATGGACGCCGACCTGTCGCACCCACCGGAGGCGCTGCCGGGCATGCTCGGCGCGCTGCTCTCCACCCAGGCCGGCGTGGTGATCGGCTCCCGTTACGTGCCCGGCGGCGAGCTGGACGAGAACTGGCCGCTCTACCGGCGGGCGCTCAGCGGCTGGGCCAACCTCTACGTGCACACGCTGCTGCGGGTGCGGATCCGCGACCTCACCGCCGGCTTCAAGATCTGGCGGGCGGACGCGCTGCGCGACATCGGCCTGGAGCGGGTGCAGTCCAACGGCTACAGCTTCCAGGTGGAGATGCACTACCTGGCCACCAAGTTGGGACACACCATCCTGGAGGTGCCGATCCGCTTCGAGGAGCGGCGCGACGGCGCGTCGAAGATGACCACCTCGACCAAGATCGAGAGCGCGCTGATGCCGTTCAAGCTGCGCAGCAAGCACCGCAACATCGAACGCTGAGCGGCCGGTCGCCACCCGGCCCACCCGCCTTGCCCCTGCCTGCCCCTGCCTGCCTCTGCCTGCCTCTGCCCTGCGTCGTCCCGCCAGCTCCGACCCGAGTTCCGCCCTGCCCCGCCTTGCCCGCTGTCCCGCCTTGCCTCGCGCTGTCCCGTCAGGCCGCTGTCCGTCTCGGGCCAGCAGAGCGGCGGGCCGGCGCGGGCAGGGCGGCAGGCCGGCGGGCAGGGCGGCAGGCCGGCGGGCAGGGGAACGAGGGGGCCCAGGGCTTCCCGGCCCGTGGGCATGGACATGACGGCGTGGCCCTCGGCGCCGGCCATCGAGGCCCATCACCGACCCCACGATTACGGAGCGCAGCCTTACTCCGCGTTACCCGCGTGCCGGCCTCGGCCTTGCCGTCGCCCGCCCTTTGCTCTGCAGCCAGGGACGCACCACGCCATCGACCTGGCCTTCATCCCTCCACGATGTGGTGGCACTACCTACCAACGGTTACCCACGGCAACCGTTGCGTATGTGGCTGCAGAGCAAAGGGCGGGACGGACGGTCTGGCCAACCAGCGCGAATTCACTCCCTGTGAGCGACAACATCCATGTCGTGTGGCTCGCGGGGCCCCAACGTCCGGCCGGTCCCGCCTTGGCCGAGTTCCGGATACGTAGGTGGCAGGACGGACACCGATCGGCTGGTCGGCCGGTGAGGCCCCCCGCTCGTCCGGGCGCAACGGGGGCCAACGGGCCAACGGCTCAACGGTAGATCGCGCGGTGCGCGGCCCCGATCCCGGCCGCGTACAGGGGGCCGGTCAGGGCACGGTCGCGGGCCAGGGCGGCGCGGGCGGCGTTCGCGCCGGGGGCACCGTGCACGCCGCCGCCCGGGTGCGCCGACGCGCTGGCCAGGAACAGGCGGTCCACCGGGGTGTCCGCGCGGCCCAGGCCGGGGATCGGGCGCAGGAACAGCTGCTGGTACGCGGCGGCGGTGCCGCCGCCGAGCGCGCCGCCGACCAGGCTCGGGTCGCCCGCCTCCAGTTCGGCCGGCCCGGCCACGTGCCGCCCCACGATCAGGCTGCGGAAGCCCGGCGCGGCCTCCTCCAGCACCTGTTCCATCCGCTCCACGTGCGCGGCGATGTCCTCGGCCCGCCACTGCCGGCGAAACGGCAGGTGGGTGTACGACCACAGCGACTCCGTGCCCGGCGGCGAGTGGCTCGGGTCGGCCACCGACATCTGCCCCAGCAGCAGGAACGGGTCGCGCGGGATCTCCTTACGGGCCAGCGCGGCGGCGTAGCCGGTGAGCCCGTCCAGGTCCGCGCCGAGGTGCACCGTACCGGCGGTGGCGACCGCCCGGTTGGTCCACGGCACGGGGGCCGACAACGCCCAGTCCACCTTCAGCGTCGAGCCGTCCCAGCGGAAGTGCGCCAGGTCCTCCACGAGCCGCGGCGGCAGCGCCGCCGCACCGACCAGGTCCAGGTAGAGCGCGGGCGCGGGGACGTCCGCGAGCACCGCCCGGCGGGCCCGCCAGAGGGCGCCGCCGACGCTACGCACGCCCATCGCCCGGCCGCGCGCGGTCAGCACCCGGTCGACGTGTGCGCCGTAGAGGATCCGGCCGCCGCGCTCGGTCAGCCGGGCCACCAGCGCGTCGGTGATCTTCTGCGCCCCGCCGTCGGGCACCGGCCAGCCGACCTGCTGGCCGAGCATGGCGAGCAGCCAGCCGTACACGCCCGAACCGGCCTCCTCGGGCGAGAGGTCGGTGTGCAGGGCACAACCGGCCAGCAACGCCGGGCCCCCCGCGCCCTCGAAGAGTTCGTCGCCGAGCTTGCGCACCGGCACCACCAGCCGCCGGGCCAGCCGCAGCGCCCCGGACGCCCGAAGCCGACGCAGCAGGCCCACGCCCCCGCGTACCGGCGGGAACGGCGAGGTGATGGCCGTCAGCATCGGCTCGGCCACCTGGCACCAGTCGTCGTACGCGTGCAGCCAGCGCCTGCCGTCGCCCGGCGCGAACGCCTCCAGCGAGGCCGCGGTGGCCTCCGGGTCGCGGTTGAGCACCGCCGCCCGCCCGTCGGGCATCAGGTGGGCCAGCACGTCCGGGGAGTGCCGCCAGCGCAGCCCGTGACGGTCGAGCCCCAGCCCGCGCAGCACCGGCGAGGCGTAGCCGAGGGGGTAGAAGGAGCTGTAGAGGTCGCTCAGGTAGCCGGGCGCCGTCACCTCGGCCGAGCGTACCGCCCCACCCGGCGCGGCCGTGGCCTCCAACACCAGCACGTCCCAGCCGGCGTCGGCCAGCAGGTTGGCGGCGACCAGGCCGTTGTGGCCGGCTCCGACGACGACGGCATCCGCGCTCTCCGCGCCGGGGGAACTCATCCGACCCGCCTACCCGGCCAGCAACCGGGCGAAACGCGTTTGCCGCGCCGGGACCGGGGCATGCACTGCCATGTACACGGTTGCGCAGCTCATAGGCGGAGTGTGGGGCGCGGGCGGCGAGGGTGGCGAGCTGGTCGTACACGATCCGGCCGACGGCTCCCCGGTCAGCTCGGCGCCGGTGGCGACGGCCGACGAGGTCGGCAAGGCGGTGGAGGCGACACGCGGCGCCGCGGCGGAGTGGGCGGCGACCGCTCCCGCGGAACGCGCGGCGGCCCTGCACCGGGCGGCGGACGCCGTGGCGGCGGTCGCGGAAGACCTGGCCCGGGCGACGACGACCGAGATGGGCAAGCCCCTGTCGGACGCCCGGGGCGGTGTCGAGGCGGGGATCGCCACGCTGCGGCAGTACGCGGAGCTGGCCCCGGTGCGCGGCGGGCGGACCCTGCACGGCGGCACCCACGCCCTCGACTTCATGACGCCGCAGCCGCGCGGGGTGGTCGCCGCGATCACCCCGTGGAACGACCCGGTGGCGGTCTCCTGCGGGCTGCTCGGCGCGGCCCTGGTCACCGGCAACGTGGTGCTGCACAAGCCGAGCGAGCGCACCCCGGCGACCGGCTGGCTGCTGGCGAAGGCGCTGGACTCCGCGCTGCCGCCCGGGGTGCTGTCGCTGCTGACCGGGGGTGCGGAGGTCGGCGCGGCGCTGGCCGCGCAGGAGGTGGACGTCGTCGCCCACGTCGGCTCCACCGCCACCGGGCGGGCCATCGCGGCCGCGGCGGCGCGGACCGGGGCGAAGGTGCTGCTGGAGAACGGCGGCAGCGACCCGCTCGTCGTGGACGGCGACGTCGACCCGGTGTGGGCGGCCGCGCAGGCGGCGCTCGGCGCGTTCGCCAACGCGGGGCAGATCTGCGTCGCCGTGGAGCGGATCTACGTGCACCGGGACGTCGTGGAGGACTTCGCGCAGGCGCTGGTGGAGCGGGCCGAGCAGTTGCGGACGGGCCCGGGACGCGACCCGCGTACCGGGCTGGGGCCGCTGGTGGACCGGCGGCACCGCGACCACGTGCACGGGCAGGTGACCGCGGCGGTGGCCCAGGGCGCGCGGATCCGCACCGGCGGCACGCTGCCCGACGGTCCCGGGTCGTTCTACCCGGCGACCGTGCTCACCGACTGCCGGCACGACATGACGGTGGTGCGGGAGGAGACGTTCGGTCCGGTCGCCCCGATCGTCGCCGTCGACTCGTTCTCCGAGGCGCTGCGGTGCGCGGCCGACTCGCCGTACGGGCTGGCCGCGACGGTGCTGACCGGGTCGATGAGCCACGCCCAGCGCGCCTGGCGGGAGCTGCCGGTCGGCACCGTGAAGGTCAACGCGGTGTTCGGCGGGGCGCCGGGCGGCGCCGCGCACCCGCGCCGCGCCAGCGGGCACGGCTTCGGCTACGGCCCGGAACTGCTGGACGAGTTCACCGCGACGAAGGCGGTCCACATCGAGGCGCCCGGCGGCGGCCACTGGTGAGGTCCGGCAGGGGCTCTTGAGACACGCGCAGGGGCTGTCCGCGCGCGGACAGCCCCTGCGTCGCGTACCCGAAACATGGGTCAGCGGCCGCGGGCCTTGGCGGTCTGCCGGTTGTTCGCCTTCTCGATGGCCTTGACCAGTTCCGGCTTGGTCATCGTCGAACGGCCGGGCACGTCCAGCTTGCGGGCCACCTTCATCAGGTGGTCCTTGGTGGCGTTGGCGTCCACCCCGCCGGCCGTGGGCGCGCGGCGCTCCGGTCCGCCGCCGGCCGCCTGGCGGTCGCTCGGCCCCTTGCGGCCCTTGGGCTCCCAGTGGTCGCCCACCTTCTCGAACTCGTGCTTGACGGCGGCGAAGGCGGTGCGGTGCGCCCGCTCCCCCTCGCCGTACGTCTCCACGGCCGAGTCGTGCGTCTTCTCCCAGGTGCGCTGCGCCTTCTTGGGGGAGCGTCGCAGCGTGCTGGGCAGTACCTCGCGCCCGGGCATCTCTCGTCCTCCTCCTCGTCGATGGGTTCCGTGTCGATCGTTCCCCCGCGCCCGACCGGCAAACCGGGTGGTCGGGTTTGTCGATTTCCGGCCAGGGGTACGGGCGGGCCAGGCGAAGCCGGATGCGCCGGGTCATCCGGGGCCGGGGACAGGGAGCGGACATGACGACGACGGAACCCGGCGCGGCGCGCACCGGGGAGCGGCGGCCGCTGGTCCCCCGCCGGGTGCGGCAGCTGAGCTGGCGTACGTGGCGTGGCGTGCTGGTGCGCAGCGTGCGCAACTTCGTCAAGGACAACTGCGCGGACTGGGCCGCCGCGCTCACCTACTACGGGGTGCTCGCGCTCTTCCCGTCCACGATCGTGGTGGTCGCCCTGGTCGGGCTGGTGTCCAAGGGCGAGCGGACCGTCGACACCGTGCTGGACCTGGCCCGGGACATGGGCGCCGGCTCGGTGGTGGCCAACGAGGGCTTCGTCGGCGTCGTCCGGGGCGTGGTGGACCAGAACGACTCGGCCAGCGCGCTGCTGAGCTTCGGTCTGCTCGGTGCCCTCTGGTCGGCCTCCAACTTCATCGGCGCGTTCACCCGGGCCTCCAACGCCGTCTACGGGGTCGAGGAGGGGCGGCCGGTCTGGAAGCTGCGGCCGATCCAGATCGGCCTGGCGGCGGTGTCGCTGGTGCTCATGGCGGTCGTCGCCACCGGGCTGATCGTCAGCGGGCCGGTCACCGACGCGGTGGGCGACCTGATCAACGCCGGCGGACTGACACGTACGGCGTGGAGCATCGCCAAGTGGCCCGTGCTCGCGCTGGTCATGATGGTGCTGCTCAGCCTGCTGTTCTGGATCGCGCCCAACGTCCGACAGCCCCGGTTCCGCTGGCTCACCCCGGGCGGCGCGGTCGCCCTGGTCGCCTGGGCCCTCGCCTCCTTCGGCTTCGGCCTCTACGTGGCCAACTTCGGCTCGTACGACGCCACCTACGGCAGCCTGGGGGCGGTGATCGCGTTCCTGGTCTGGCTCTACCTGTCCAACTCGGCGCTGATGCTCGGGGTGCAGATCAACGCGGAGCTCCAGCGCGGCCGGATGCTCCAGGCCGGCGAGCCGGACGCCGAGGAGCCGGTCCTGCCCCCGAAGACGCCGGCCGCCACGTGACGCGCGACGGGTCTACCGGCCCGCACCGTCGCCGCCCGCGGCAAGGAGCCGCGCCGGACCGTTTACCGCCGGCGCCACCGGGTAGCGCAGAAGGCATGGAACGTGGCAGCAGCAAGCACGGACCGAGGGTCGACGAGCAGATGAGCCGGGAGGTCAGCGGCCTCGTGCAGGGGCCGGGGACCGGCGGCTCGCGGGTCGACGAGTCCCGTGTGCCGGAGCCGGCGGGTGAGGACCAGCCGGAACCGACCACGGCCCCCGCCGGCGAACTGCGTACGGGCGCTCCCAAGGGGATGAGCTCCGAGGACGTCGAGCGACGCAGCCGGCTCGGCCGGTTCATCACGATGACCGCCCTGCCCGGTGACCGGGAGACGCTGATCGCCAACGCGCGGGACAACGAGGCGCCAGCGGACATCGTCACCGAACTGGAACGGTTGCCCGAGGGCACCCGCTACCAGACGGTTTCCGAGGTGTGGGCGGCGCTCGGCCACAAGAACGAGACGACCCGCTGGTGACCGGATCCCCGCATGATCCGGCCCGCCGCCGGCGGACGAAGGAGGATGTCTGATGAGTGGCGTTACCGAACACGTGGACGTCTCCGTCCCGGTGCGCACCGCCTACGACCAGTGGACCCAGTTCGAGGACTTCCCCCAGTTCATGGAGGGGGTGCAGGAGATCCGGCAGCTGACGGACACGATGACCCACTGGACGGTGGAGATCGCGGGGGTGAAGCGGGAGTTCGACGCCGAGATCACCGAGCAGCTCCCGGACGAGCGGGTCGCCTGGCGCTCGACGGGCGGCACCCAGCACGCGGGCGTGGTGACCTTCCACCGGCTGGACGCGGACACCACCCGGGTCACGCTCCAGCTTGAGTTCGAACCGCACGGCGTGGTCGAGCAGGCCGGCGACAAGCTCGGCATCGTCGACCGGCGGGCGAAGGGCGACCTGGAGCGGTTCAAGCAGTTCATCGAGCGACGCGGTCAGGAGACCGGTGCGTGGCGCGGCAAGGTCGACCGTCCGCAGCCCTGATCCCCGCCCCCGGGTACGAACGTCCGATGGCCGCCGGCTCTGCCGGCGGCCATCGTCGTTTGCCCGCACCGGGGCGGGGTACCGCGATGGACATGACGGACGACGACAAGGTGTGGCGGGACGAGGAACGGACGCCCCTGCGGGAACTGGACCGGGCCGTGGCCCGGTCGACCCTGGACGGCCAGGCTGACGACGTGACGGGCAACGACGCCGGCGAGGAGGCGGCCTTCGGGCACGGCCCGGAGGCGGCGGACCGCGGCGGGCAGGCCGCCGGCGCGGGCCGCGAGCCGACCGACCCGGACCGCGCGTACCGACCCTCGACGACGGGGCGGACCGGGCCCGACACGATGTGAGCCGCCGTGCGGCGCCGCGGCCTCGTGGTCCGCGCGCCGCACCGCTCAGCTGGGTGCCGGTCGGCGGGTACCGGCCGTCCGCAGGGCGATCAGGCCCAGCGCGAGCACGACCAGCGCCGGCCCGAGCAGCTCGACCGAGGTGTTGCCGAGCAGCACCCCGATCCCGGCCGGCAGCAGCGCGCCGCCCAGCCCGGCCGCGGCGATCTGGAGCCCGATGGTCCGGTCCGCGTGCGCCGCGCCGACCCGCTCGGCGGTGGTGAGGGTGAGCAGCGGGAAGACCGGGGCGGCGGCGAAACCGACGACGAACAGCCCGGTCACGGCGACCCAGGCCGGTGCGGGCAGCGCGACCAGGACCGCACCGACCGCCATCCCGACCAGGCTGCCCCGCAGCACCGTCGCCGCGCCCAGCCGCTCGGCCACCACGCCCTGCACCACCCGCCCGACGAACAGGCTTCCCCAGTAGCCCGAGACGCAGACACCCGCGACGGCCGCGCCGAGACCTCGCCCCTCGGTCAACAGCAGGAACGCCCAGAGCCCGGCGGCCACCTCGATGGCCACGTAGACGGCGAAGGCCGCGGTGCCGAGCCAGACCGCAGGCAGCCGCAGCGTGTCGCGTACCCGGGTGACGGCCGGTGCGGCGACGACCGCCTCCCCCGCCGTGGACCCGGCGGGCCCCCGGGCCGGGGCGCGGTCCCGCCAGGCCCGCACGGTCAGCGCGAAGGCGGCGGCCAGCGCGAGCTGGGCCCCGGCCACCAGGCCGTAGCCCCAGCGCCAGGAGAGCCCGACGCTGAGCGCGCCGGTCATGATGAGCGGCCCGAGCGCCACGCCGAGGCCGAAGAACGCGTGCATCCAGTTCATGTGCCGGGGGCCGAAGGCGCCCGCCGCGTACGCGTTCAGACCGGAGTCGATCGCGCCGGAGCCCAGACCGAGCACCAGCGCGCAGCCCACCATCAGGGCGAGCCCGGGGGTCGACGCGTAGCCGCCGAGCGCCAGGCTGGCCAGCAGCGTGCTGCCGGCGAGCAGCCAGCCGACGCCGAGCCGGGCCAGCGTGAAGCCGGCCAGCACGCTGGAGGTCAGGTATCCGGCCGTACCGGCGGTGAGCACCAGGCCGACGGCCTCGGTGGGCACGCCGAAGTCGGCCCGGATCGAGGGCCAGCCCACGCCGATCAGGCCGTCGGGCAGGCCGAGGCTGACGAAGGCGAGGTAGGCCAGCAGGAGCAGTGAGGCGCGGGGCGGGGCGGTGGACACGGGGGTCCATCCTGCCCCGCGCCGGCGGCGGCGCCACCCGACCTCCCCCGGTGGGACGGAGATTACGGTCCAGACGGTCGGTGAAACGGACAGCTCATCCAGAATCGGCCGTTCGGCTGACGGCAAGCCCCGGGTCACGCGCAAGACTTTCGGGATGCATCAGGGCTCCGGCATCCTCTCCGCGCGTCAGCGCCGCCTGGCATGGCTCGGCTTTCTCCTCGCCGCGCTCCAGGCCCCCGTCTCCGCCAAGCTGGTCTCGGACGACTCCTGGTTGTTCAGCCTCTGCGTGGCGCTGATGGTGGCGACGGTGATCATCGCCGACGACGCGGACCGGCGCCGCCCGGCCGGCGCCCGCTCCACGGACTGACGACGCGCCCGGCCGGGTCCGTCGCCGGCAGCCGGCCGCCGCCTCCTCGGGTCGGTGGCTATTTCTCGCCGTCGGGACGCGCCTCGTGTCCGGGCCGGCCCCGGCTGCGCCGGCGCTCCTTCATCTCCGCCTCGTAGAGGTGCCGGCGACCGTCGACCAGTTCCTCGCGGGCGGCCCGCTCGAGGTCTTGGAAGAGGGCGTAGTAGCCGTCGTCGAAGTCCTCGACGATCTGGAACGTCCACCGCCCGGCGATGACGTTGCGGCCCAGCAGGTCGGTGTCGATCCGGTCGGCGATCCGGTCGTGCCCGGCCGCGCGGAACATCTCCACGGCGTCGTCGAGCATCAGGTCGGCGTGCCCCACGAGCTGGTGCAGCGAGTAGAGGTGGCCGCGGACCCGCTCGACGCACTCCAGCGCCTCGCTGAGCTTGCCGAGCGCCGCCACCGTCCCGTCGCTGACCCCGGCGGGCCTGCGGTGCCGCTCGTCCGGCCCGTCCTCGTGTCGTCCCATCCGTTCCTCCAGGTGTCGGCTGTGCCCCTCCGGGCGGTCCTCCTCCTGCCCCGCCCGCGTCGGATCAATCCCCGTGCCGCCCGCTGACCGTTCGGACGAGGGGCAAAAACCCGCCGACCGGCCGAGGCCGACCAGGGGAGCGGCCGGCTAGCCTCGGTCACCATGCGTGTGCCGTTCACCCGGGCCGAGACCCGTTCCGCCGCCGGCTCGGCGCGAGCCACCCTCGCCCTCCTGTCCGCCTCCGTCGGCGCCGAGGGGTTGGCCGCTGCCGCCGCGCGTCCGGGCCTGCTCGCCCTGGTCGACCAGCACGCCGCCGCGGTGCGGGAGAGCCTGGACGGCGACCGCCGGCCGCTGAGCGCCGCCGCGCTCGCCGGCTACGCGGAGGGCGTCCGCGCCGCCGCGTCGGAGCACGGCTGGCAGCCCCCGGCGACGCCGGTGGACTGGTCCGCGCCGGACTGGCTGCTCACCCGGCTGCTCGCGGTCTGCGCGCTGTCCCGTTCGCTCGGCGCCCCGGCGCCCGCCCCGCTCCCGCTGGTCTGAGGCGGCGGCCGCCGGGCAGGTGGGCAGCCCGGCGAGGACGCGCTCCCGCCGGTCCGGGCGGCGAACCCGCGCGGTTGCCCACCGCCGGCACACGCCCCCGACCGTCGTGGCCCCGGCGACGCGGCTCCGGGCACGCCGGAGGGGCGCCCGCAGGTTCGCGGACACCCCTCCCGTCGCGGGTCACCGTCAGCGGCGGAACTGCTGGGTCTCGTCGCCCACGTTGCCCGACTGGTAGGTGCCACGCCCGCCGGCCGTCGCGGACTCCTGCCCGCGCGGCATCACCTCGGTACGCTCGGCCACCGTCCGGTCGGCCATCTGCCGGCCGACGTCGCTCCGGCCTGCGTCCCGGGCCCGGCGGTGCTCCTGCACCGCCCGTGACTCCTCGGCCATCCGGTTCAGCCAGCCCTCCCAACGGTTCTGCATCGGCCGCACCAGGCCACCGCCGACGCCGATGATCAGGATGCCGGCCACCGTGGCGAGCACCGCGATCAGCACCGGCGTGGTCACCGCGGTGGCGATGCCCACCTGGTTCAGTGCGGCGATCACACCCAGCGCGATGATGAAGACCGCCGTCAGGTCGGCGAGGATCTTGCCGTACGAGAGTCCGCCCAGCGCCCCGGTGACCAGATCCCGGACGGCGCTGGCGATCGCGGCGGCCACGACGATGATGATGATCGCCACGAAGGCGCGTGGCAGCCAGGCGACCACACCGCCGATCAGGTCACTGATCGCGTTGGGTCCCCACACCCCGAAGGCGAACTGCAGGGTGAACAGCAGCACCGCGTAGTACGCCAGCTTCGCCAGGATGTCGCTGGCGTCGTACTTGGTGCGTTCCAGCGCGCGCTTGATGCCGCCCCGTTCCACCGCCTTGTCGAAGCCGACCCGTTCGAGCGCCGCGTCGACGAGCTTGAGCACTGCTCTGGCGATGAGCCATCCGACCACGAGGATCGCGATGAAAGCGATGGCCCGCGGTATGAACAGCAGCACCGACCTCCACATGTCGGCCACGGCGTCGCCGATGTCGACCTGCCTGACCGCGAGGCTTTCCGGCATGATGTCCCTCCTGTCGCATGGACTGCGCCGCGCGCATACCCGGTCACCGACGCGGCACGCCGTCCCGGTCCCCGAGTTTTTCCCGACAGGTCACCGCAGACTGGTCATGACCTGCCCGAACGTCCGGCTGCGACGACGCACGGGGCATGATCGGAAACCGGCGACAGGGCCTCCGGCTAGGCTGCGCTCATGCCAGGAACGGTCGGACGGGTGCCGAACCCACCAGTCCCGGTCTCGGGAACACCCTCCGCGTCGCACACGGCGGCCATCGTCCTGCGTCACGACTGGGGTGGCACCCCGCTCGGCCCGTGGCGCACGTGGGACCCGGCGGTCCGGGCCGCCACCGAACTGCTCCTCGCCTCGCCCGTGCCGATGGCCCTCACCCTGGGCGACGAGCACCTGCTCGTCTACAACGACGCGTACGCCGAGCTGATCGGCGACCGGCACCCCGACGCGGTGGGCCGGCCGGCGGCCGAGGTGTTCGCCGAGTCGTGGCCGCTGCCCGGCGTCGGCGACGCCATCGAGCACACCTACCGCTCCGGCGAGCCGTTCCTGGAGAAGGAGACGACCCTCCCGCTGCACCGCCGTCCCGGCCTGGTCGAGCAGTCGGTCTTCACCCGGGGCTACTCGCCCGTACGCGACAGCGCGGGGCGGATCATCGGCGTGCTGACCGTCGCCGCGGAGACCACCCAGGTCACCCAGCAGTTGCAGAGCCTCAGCGACTTCGCCGCGGCGCTCGCCGGCACCCTCACCCTGGACGACGTGGCCCGGGTCGCGCTGCGCTACGCGATCACGGCGTTCGACGCCGACCGGGTCTCGTTCGCCGTCGACGAGGGCGGTGGCTGGCGGATGGTCCGGCGCATCCGTGGCGAGCTGATGGACGAGGCCGACGAGCGGCTCCCCCCGCTGTGGCGGCGCATCCCCCCGGAGTGGCAGGCACCGGTGGTGACCGCCGCCCGCAACGGCGTGCCGTACTTCGTCGACGACGACCAGCCGCTGCGGGAGATCGCGGTGGACCGGCACGACCAGAAGGTCCGCTCGCTCGCGGCGGTGCCGCTGCGGGCCTCGGTGGTGCGCGGCGGCCTGACGGTCGGCTACCAGGTGCCGCACGTCTGGTCGGCCGCCCGGCGCGCGCTGCTGGCCGCCTCGGCCGAGCTGGTCGGTCAGGCCGCCGAACGGGCTCGCCGGTTCGAGACCCAGCACGGCACCGCCCAGCTGCTGCAACGCAGCATGCTGCCGGAGCACCTGCCCGACCTGCCCCGGATGCGGATCGCCGCCCGCTACGACCCGGGCGTCGACGGCAACGCCGCCGGCGGGGACTTCTACGACGCCTTCCTGCTGCCCGACGGCGGCCTGGGCATCGTGCTCGGCGACGTCGCCGGCCACGACGTGCAGGCCGCGGCCCGGATGGGTCAGGTCCGCGCCGCGCTGCGGGCGCTGGCGCTGAGCGATCCCCGCCCGGACGCCGTGCTGGCCGGGCTCGACCGGCTGGTCACCAGCCTGGGCGCCGAGGGCGAAACCCACGAGCTCTTCGTGACGGTGGTCTTCGGGGTCGTCGACGCAGACCGGCAACGGCTCACCCTGGCCAGTGCCGGTCACCCGGCCCCGCTGATCCGCCGGTGCGCCCTCGACGGTGAGCCGGTCGCCGAATACCTCGATCTGCCTGCGGGCGCCCCGCTGGGCCTGGGCTGCCGGCCACCCACCGTCACGGTGCCTTTCGCCCCCGGCGACACGCTGCTGCTGTTCAGCGACGGGGTGGTGGAGCGGCGCTGGCAGGACCTGACGGCCGGCCTGGAGGCCCTGGCCGCCGCCGTCGCCGGCGCGGGCAGCGGTGATCCCCGCGCGCTGTGCGCGGTGGCGACCGCGGCCGTGCCCGGCGCCACCGAGGACGACGTCGCCGTGCTCGCGGTGGAGCACGCGCTGCGGCCGTCGCGCTCGACGAGCATGGAGGTGCCGGCCGAGCCGACCGCGCCGAGCCGGGTGCGGCACTGGCTGACCGGGCAGCTCACGGAGTGGCAGGTGCCCGAGTCGGTCATCGGCGCGGCGGTGCTCTGCACCAGCGAGCTGACCACCAACGCCCTGCTGCACGCGGGCACCGCGGCCCGGGTGGAGATCGACCTCAGCCCGGAGCGGCTGCTGGTGTCGGTCGCCGACTCGGGCACCCGGGGCACGGTGACCCGGGCGCAGACCGACACGCTCAGCAGCCGGGGCCGCGGGCTCGGGCTGATCGAGGAGCTGAGCGACGCGTGGGGGACGGACCCGACGGTACGCGGCTCGACGGTCTGGTTCGAGATCCTGATCCCGCCCGGGTGACCGGGGCGTCACCCCCGTCCGGAGGGGGTAGGAGGACGGCATGCCCACCGACAAGCCCACCGGTGTCCTCTTCGACGTGGACGGCACCCTGGTCGACACCACCTACCTGCACACCGTGAGCTGGTGGGAGGCGTTGCGCCAGCTCGACCGGCCCATCCCCATGGCGACGATCCACCGTGCCATCGGGATGGGTTCGGACAAGCTGCTCGACCACCTGCTCGGCCCGGAGCGCGATCGGAGCGGGGACCAGAAGCTGCGCGACTCCCACGACACCCTCTTCGCCGAGTACTGGGAGCGGCTGGTCGCGCTGCCCAGCGCCGCCGACCTGCTACGGGCCTGCGCGGAGCGGGGGCTGCGGGTCGTGCTCGCCACCTCCGCCGCCGAGCACGAGGTGGCCGCCCTGCGCCGGGCGCTGGCCGCCGACGACGTGATCCACACCGTCACCTGCTCGGCGGACGCGCGGGAGAGCAAGCCGGCGCCGGACATCCTGGTGGCCGCGCTGGAGCAGTCCGGGCTCGCCGCCGAACGTGTGGTCTTCGTCGGCGACTCGGTGTGGGACGTCGCCGCCGCCGGCCAGTTGGACATCCCCTGCGTGGGGCTGACCTGCGGCGGCACCAGCCGCGGCGAACTGGCCGGGGCCGGCGCGGTGGCGATCTACGAGGACCCCGCCGCGCTGCTCGCCGGCCTCGACGACTCGCCGGTCGCCCGGTTGGGGTGACCGGCGCCGGTTCCGTCGCTCCGGACAGGAATACGAGAAGTCTTCCGGGGGCAAGGACTTGCACCACCTGCCCGCACTCTGTGGGCGAGGCGGAGAGGTGGGGTCGTGGAGCCGGTAGACGTGGCGTTCGCGGTGGTCGGTCTGGGTGCGCTGCTGGCGGGGATCCTGCCCCGGCTGCTCGAACACCGCCCCCTGTCCATGCCGATCGCCTTCCTCGGGCTGGGCATGCTGGTCTTCCTCCTCCCCATCGGGCTACCGAGCCCTGATCCGCTCGCGCACCGGACGTTCGCCACCCACCTCACCGAGATCGGTGTCATCGTGGCGCTGATGGGGGCCGGCCTGAAGATCGACCGGCCGTTGAGCTGGGCCCGCTGGTCGTCGACGTGGCGGCTGCTGGCCATCGCCATGCCGCTGTGCATCGCGGCGGTGGCGCTGCTCGGCTGGTGGTGGGCCGGGCTGCTGCCGGCCGGCGCGCTGCTGCTGGGGGCGGCCCTCGCGCCGACCGATCCGGTGCTCGCCGCCGACGTGCAGGTCGGCGAGCCCACCGACGTCGAGGACTCCGAGGACGAGGTCCGCTTCGCCCTCACCTCGGAGGCCGGGCTGAACGACGGGCTGGCCTTCCCCTTCGTGTACGCCGCCATCGCCATCGCCACCACCAGCCTGGCCCCCGGCGACTGGCTGGGCCGCTGGATCGGCGTGGACCTGCTCTGGAAGGTGGCGGCTGGGGTGGCGGGCGGTTGGCTGGTCGGCTGGCTGCTCGGCAAGCTCTTCTTCCGGGCCCCGAGCGAGCTGCGGCTGGCCCGGCACTCGGAGGGCTTCCTCGCGCTGGCCGCGACCTTCCTGGCGTACGGGCTGGTGGAGCTCCTGGGCGGGTACGGCTTCCTCGCGGTCTTCGTGGCCGCCCGGGCGATCCGGTCCGCCGAACGCACCCACGAGTTCCACTCCGTGCTGCACGACTTCGCCGAGCAGGTCGAGCGGCTGCTCACCGTGCTGTTGCTGCTGCTCTTCGGCGGCGCCGTGGTGGGCGGCCTGCTGGGCCCGCTGACCTGGCCGGCCGCCGCGGTCGGGCTGGCTCTGGTCTTCGTGGTCCGTCCGCTGGTCGGCTGGCTGTCGCTGCGGGGGGCGCCCGGTCGGCCCGCCGAGCACTTGGTGATCGCCCTGTTCGGCATCCGGGGCGTCGGCTCGTTCTTCTACGTGGCGTACGCGACGACGAAGGCCGATTTCGCCCAGGCGGACCTGATCTGGGCGACCGTCGGCCTCGTGGTGATCGTCTCGGTGGTGGTGCACGGCATCGCGGCGACCCCGGTGATGCAGTTGCTGGACCGGTCGGGGCAACGCACCGCCGACCCGTCCGAGCGCGGTCAGGCCGGCGGTCCCGGCGCCGCCGGTGGCCGGCCGCCCGGCCCGCGCCGGGGCCGGCAGGGGGCTCCGGCCCTCACGCCCCACGCAGGCGGGTGACGAGGGCACGACCGAGGTCGCGACCGGAGAGCCAGGCGCTCTGCACCCGGGGCTTGCCGAAGGCGTCGCCGGCCAGCCCGACGCCGTCGGCGTCGAGGTGGTACGTCCCGCCGGGCCCGGCGGTGGGCTTCGCGTACGTCCAGCGGTGCACGTGCACGTGCACCGCCGCTTCGGGCAGCCCCAGCAGGTCCCGGACGGCTTCCTCGATCGCCGGCCCGGCCCCGCTGGGCTGGGCGAGGTGGCCGGCGGCGAACTCGGGCGTGGTGTGGGCGACCAGCACCGGCGCGTCGTCGCCACGGCGGTCGCCGTCGTCGCAGACGAGGTTCAGCAGCGGGTGGTCGTTGACGAAGGCGCCCCGGAAGGTGGCCCACCGGCGGGCCGGGAAACGCAGCACCCCGGCCAGGGACGGCGACCAGCGCTGGGCCTGCGTGGCGCGGGTGGCGGCGGCCAGGGCCGGGTCGAGCAGCAGGGCCGCCTGCGGCCCCGGCATGGCGAGCGCCACCGCCGCACAGGGCCGCCCGTCCACCACGGGCCCCGGCTCGACGCCGAGCACGAGCCGGTCCACGGTCACCGGCAGGTCCCGGGCCAGGTGCTCCACCAGCGAACGCAGCCCCCGGGGCGCCGCCCAGCGCATCGGGCCCGGCACCGCGCGCCGACCGTCGGCGCCGTACGCGACGAAGGTGTCGGTCCACTCGCGGGCCAGGCCGGCCGAGCGCCATCCCTCGGCCACCTCGGCGAAGTCCGGATCGCCGACCGTGAAGTACGCGGCGCCGGTGTCGGCGGGCCGGCCGTCGAAGCGGCGGCTGGCCATCCGGCCGCCGGCCACCCGGGCGCGCTCCCGGATCTCCACCGGGATGCCCGCGCGGGCCAGTTCCGTCGCGCACGCCACCCCGGCGATGCCGGCGCCGACCACCACCACACCCGCCCGCTCTCGCGCAGTCACCCGGTGATCGTATGCGGGCCCGTGTCCCCGGCGCGGCGGGACGCACGCGCGGCACGCCCGGGCGTACGACGCGCGGGAGAGCGCATGGATCGGGGCCGCACGGGGTATTGGCACGTCTGTTCGAAGGAGGGTGGAGACCATGACGGACCGCACCAGCAGCCGGGCCAACCCGGAGGCCGCCATCAAGGACCCGGACGAGTGGGTCACCGGCGAGGAGCCGCCGACCGCCGCCCAGGAGTCCTACCTGGCGACCCTGGCCCGGGAGGCCGGCGAGGAACCGCCGGAGGGACTGACCAAGGCCGAGGCCTCGAAGCGGATCGACCAGCTCCAGGAGGAGACCGGCCGCGGTCAGTGACCGGGCGGGCGGCGCGCTGGCAGGCGGTGCAGCTCGACCTCGTCGAGCCGCCCCGCCGCCACCCGCGCCGTCAGGTACGTGGCGTACGGCTGGGCGCGGCGGTCGGTGGGCGAGCCGGGATTGAGCAGTCGCGGGCCGCCCGGGGCGACCGTGTCCCAGGGGATGTGCGAGTGACCGAAGACCAGCACGTCGGTGTCGGGGAAGCGGGCCGCACACCGACTTTCCCGCCCGGCCTTCGGGCCGGTCTCGTGCACCACGGCGACCCGCAGCCCGTCGAGTTCGATCCGGGCCACCTCGGGCAGCCGGGCGCGCAGCGCCGGCCCGTCGTTGTTGCCGTACACGCCGACGAGACGCCGGGCCCGGGCGGCCAGGGCGTCCAGCAGCGCCTCGTCGACCCAGTCTCCCGCGTGCAGCACCACGTCGGCGGCGTCGACCGCCGCCCAGAGCTGCTCCGGCAGGTCCCTGGCCCGCTTCGGCACGTGGGTGTCGGCGGTGATCACCAGGCGCATCCCGCCATCCTCCCCCCGCAGACCCCGCCGGCCCGGGAAAAATCGCCGGTCGCGCCGCGGGCCCTTCCCATCGCCGCGCCCAGCACGTAGTTTGACGGCGATGCATGGGAGCGCTTCCAGCGGTGCTCCTCGATGGATGGGAGAGTTCCGTGAGAAGCAGACCCGCACTCGTCGCGGCCGGCGCCGCCGCGGCCCTCACCGTCGCCGCCACCGTCGCCGTCGGCGTCCTGCACACTCCCGCCGCCGTCGCCGCCGACTCGGCGTTCTACGTCGACCCGGCCACGGCCGCCGCGGCCTGGGTCGCCGCCAACCCCGGCGATCCCCGGGCCGCCGTCATCTCCGAGAGGATCGCGAACGTCCCGCAGGGCCGCTGGTTCACCCGCACCAACACCTCGACCGTACGGTCCGAGGTCGACGCCCTGGTCGGGGCGGCGGCGGCCGCTGGCAAGGTGCCGATCCTGGTCGTCTACAACATCCCCAACCGCGACTGCAGCGGGGCGAGCGGCGGCGGCGCCCCCGACCACGCCACCTACCGGCAGTGGGTCGACCAGGTCGCGGCCGGACTGGCCGGACGACCGGCGACCATCGTCCTGGAACCGGACGTACTGCCGCTCATGACCAGCTGCCAGAACGGGGCCCAGCAGGCCGAGACGAGGGCCTCCATGGCGTACGCCGGCAAGAAACTCAAGACGGGCTCGGCCGCCGCGAAGGTCTACTTCGACATCGGCCACTCCGCGTGGCTCTCCCCCGGCGAGGCGGCCTCCCGGCTGCTCGGCGCGGACGTCGCCAACAGCGCGGACGGCATCTCGCTCAACGTCTCCAACTACCGGCGCACCGCCGACGAGGTCGCCTACGCCAAGGCCGTGATCGCGGCGACCGGGGTGTCCCGGCTCAGGGCGGTCGTCGACACCAGCCGCAACGGCAACGGGCCGGCCGGCTCCGAGTGGTGCGACCCGGCCGGGCGGGCCATCGGCACCCCGAGCACCACCGCCACCGGGGACTCCGCCGTCGACGCGTACCTCTGGGTGAAGCTGCCCGGCGAGGCCGACGGCTGCATCGCCCCGGCCGGCCAGTTCGTGCCGCAGCGGGCGTACGACCTGGCCGTCGCCGCCGGCCCGGCCCCCACCACCGCGCCGCCGACCACCGCGCCGCCGACCACGGCCCCGCCCACGACGCCCCCGCCGACCACTCCCCCGCCGACCGGCGGCTGCGCGGTGTCGTACACCCCGAACTCCTGGGCCGGCGGCTTCACCGCCGAACTGCGGGTGACCAACCACGGCGCCGCGCTCACCGGCTGGACCGTCACGTTCGCTCCCGGCGCGGGGGTCCGGCTGACCAACGGCTGGAACGGCGACTGGACCCAGTCGGGCGACCGGATCACCGTGCGCAACGCCACGTGGAACGCCGGCCTGCCCGCGGGCGGCACGGTCTCGATCGGCTTCCAGGGCACCTGGCCGGGCGGCACCCTGCCCACCCCGACCGGGTTCACCCTGAACGGCACCGCCTGCTCATGACCCCCACGCGCCTGGCCCGCCCCCGCGCGGGGGCGGGCCGGGCAGCGGGCACCCGCTCCGCCGGTGGCGTTACCCCGGGACGGCGGCGGGAACGCGGGTGGTCGACGAAGGAGGAGCCCATGACCACACCGTCGAGCCCGACCTCGGCATGGCGGCCCGGGATGCCGGGCGGCGACACCCTCCCGTCCGGTCCCGCCGGGCGGCCGAGCGCCCCAGGTCAGGACGGGCACGGCCCGGAGACCGGCCCGCCCACCGTCACGATCGGGTCGTACCCGGACTATCCGTCCGCCCAGCGGGTCGTCGACTACCTGGCGGACAACCGGTTCCCGGTCGAACACAGCGCCATCGTCGGCACGAACCTCACCCTCGTCGAGACCGTGCTCGGGCGGATGACGACCGGGCGGGCCGCCCTGGCGGGCGCCGGCACGGGTGCCTGGTTCGGGCTCTTCATCGGGCTGCTGTTCGGCATCTTCACGGCCGGCAACTGGGTCGCGGTGATCCTGGTCGGGCTGCTCGTCGGCGCGGTCTGGGGAGCGGTGTTCGGCGCGGTCGCGCACGCGATGACCGGCGGGCGGCGCGACTTCACCTCGGCCAGCTCCCTGCGCGCCGGCCAGTACGCGGTGATCGTGGACGCGCAGTTCGCCGAGCAGGCCCGTCAGCTCCTCGGTCGGATGCACATGACGGCCTCGCCACCCGCCCGCTGAGGTCCGTCGGGGCGCCCGCCGGCCGGGAGGCGCCCCGGGCCTCGTCGACCGGGGGCGGGCCCGCCTCGGCGTGGTCCGCCTGCCGGGTCAGCGGTCGGTGGCGAGGCGGGCGTGCAGGTGCTCGTCGTGACGCCGGCCGTCACCGTATCGGTAGGACTCACGCAGTGTGCCCTCGGCGCGGTATCCGGCCCGTTCGGCCACCCGGCAGGAGGGCCGGTTGGCCACCGCGTGGCACAGCTCGATCCGATGCAGGCCGCGCTCCGCGAACCCCCATCCCGTCAGCCGTACGACGGCCCGTGCCGCGATCCCGCGTCCGCGCGCCCCGGCCACCGTCCAGTAGCCGATCGAGGCGTCCCCGCCGTCGATCCGGTGCAGCGACACCGAGCCGAGCAGGACGCCGGGATCGGCGGGATCGGCGACCGCCAGGGAGACGTGGTCCCCGGCAGACCAGTCGGCCCGGCGGCGGACCCACCCGAGCGCGGAGTCCCGGTCGAGCGGCCCGCCCTGGGGGTTCCACAGGGCGATCGCCGGATCCCGCAGCGCGTCGAGGACCCCTGGCGCGTCCTCCTCCCGCCAGGGACGCAGCAGCAAGCCTGGGGCGGCGAGTTCGAGATGGTCCACGAGGCCGGAGTCTGGCACGCCGGGCGGCCCGGTGCCCGGATTTTCGCGGAGACACCGTTCAAAGCTGCAACACCTTTCCCCCGCCAGTCGGGAGATGACGCTCACAGGCACTAATTCAATTTTGAAGGAGTGCTACTGTCGTGGCGTGACCGAGAGCCTGGACAGGGACCGACTCGCCGCCTGGCGGGCCTACATCGAGGCCAGCCAGCGGCTCTACACGCGGTTGGAGGACGACCTGCGCGCCGACAGCGCGCTCAGCTTCGCCGACTACCACGTGCTCGTCCTGCTCTCCGAGGCGCCGGGCCAACGGCTGCGGATGGGTGAGCTGGCGAGCCGCCTGGTCTTCTCGCCGAGCCGCCTGACGTACCAGATCACCACCATGCAGCGGCGCGGCCTGGTGGCCCGGGAATCCTGTCCGGACGACCGCCGCGGCAGCGAGGCCGTGCTCACCGCCGCCGGGCTGCTGGCCCTGCGCGAGGCGGCCCCGCACCACCTGCGTTCGGTGCGCGCCCACCTGATGGACGACCTCGACGACGCCGAGGTCGCCTGCCTCACCCGGATCTTCGGGCGACTCGGTCGGCGCCTGCGCGCGCAGCGCGACGCGTCGACCGCCCACCCCCACAGCTGAGGAGTTCCCCGATGCCCGCCGTCACCGTCGACAACGTCCTCGTCCTGCCCCGCCTGCCCCGGCTCGACGAGTCCACCGCGTTCCGCCCGGTCCGCCGGCTGACCACCGCGCCCAGCGGCTACGAGGGCGAGGGCTTCCCGGTCCGTCGGGCGTTCGCCGGCGTGCCGGTGACCGAACTCGACCCGTTCATCCACCTCGACCAGATGGGCGAGGTGGACTACGCCCCGGGCGAGCCGAGAGGCACGGCCTGGCACCCGCACCGCGGCTTCGAGACCGTGACGTACATGATCGACGGGATCATGGACCACCAGGACTCGCAGGGCGGCGGCGGCACGATCACCAACGGCGACACCCAGTGGATGACGGCCGCGAGCGGGCTGCTGCACATCGAGGCGCCGCCGGAGCACCTCGTCGTGAGTGGCGGGCTGTTCCACGGCACCCAGCTCTGGGTCAACCTGCCCCGGGCGGCGAAAATGGACCCGCCCCGCTACCAGGACATCCGCGGCCGGGAGGCGGCCCTGCTGACCACGCCCGACGGCGGCGCGCTGATCCGGGTCATCGCCGGCGAGATCGCCGGGCACCGGGGGCCGGGCTCCACCCACACGCCGATCACCATCACGCACGTGACCGTGCAGCCGGGCGCGCGCGTCGACCTGCCCTGGCGGCCCGACTTCAACGCCCTGGTCTACGTGCTGGGCGGGCGGGGCACGGTGGGCACCGACGGGCGGCCGGCGCACACGGGGCAGCTCGCCGTGCACGGCCCCGGCGACGCGCTGACCTTCGCCGCCGACGCCAGCCAGGACGGCCACACCCCGACGCTGGACCTCTACGTCATGGGCGGCGAACCGATCCGGGAGCCGGTGGCGCACTACGGCCCGTTCGTGATGAACACCCGCGACGAGCTGCTCCAGGCGTTCGAGGACTTCAAGGCCGGCCGGCTCGGCGTCGTTCCCGCCGAGCGGCTGCCGCACACCGACGGCCAGGCCCCCAGGCCCTGAGGCCACGCGCGGGTGGTGGGCACTCCGGCACCGCGGGGGCGCCCACCGGCACGTCGGACTGCGGCGTCAGGAGACGGCGAATATGCCCGCCACGCCCAGGATCACCATGAGCAACACCGTCACCAGCGCACCCCGCTCGCTCTCCACCGCCTGCTCGCGGTACTCGGTCACGGAGTTCGTCTTCTCGCCGGGCATGGTGTTGCCTCCTCGGTGTCGCGTCGTGATCGGGCGGGATGCCGCGGGTCGGCCGACCGGGTCATCGGGGCGCCGGTCGGGATGCGGACCCACGGCGTGGGTCCTACGGTGAGGACGTCGTCGACCTCGGGGGGCTGGAACGGTGGCATCGCGCAACTGGTTCCTGAGCGCGGCCGAACGCGCCAACCCGGTGTCAGAGTTACCCGTTTGCACCAGCGGAAACCTCGCCGAGCCGTTGATTCACGGCGCCGCGTACTTCGACCGGCTGGTCGACGAGGTGGAGGCCCTGGAGGCCGGCGACCACCTCTTCTTCAGCGACTGGCGGGGCGACCCGGACCAGCGGCTGCGTCCGGACGGACCGACCGTGGCACAACTGCTCGCGCGCGCCGCGCAGCGGGGCGTGGTGGTCAAGGGCCTGATCTGGCGCTCACACCTCGACGTCCTGGCCTACAGCGAGGCGGAGAACCGCGACCTGAGTGAGACGGTCTCCGCCGCCGGCGGCGAGGTGCTGCTCGACCAGCGGGTCCGCCGGGGCGGCTCGCACCACCAGAAGCTGGTGGTGCTGCGGCACCTGCGGGCGCCGGAACGCGACGTCGCCTTCGCCGGCGGGATCGACCTCTGCCACAGCCGGCGCGACGACGCCGCGCACCGGGGCGACCCGCAGGCGGTGCAGATGTCCACCCGCTACGGGGACCACCCGCCCTGGCACGACGTGCAGCTCGCGGTGCGGGGGCCGGTGGTGGGGGCGTTGGACACCACCTTCCGGGAGCGGTGGGGCGACCCGATGCCGCTGGACTCGGAGAACCCCCTGGCCTACCTGCGTGACCGGCTGCGCAAGGCGGACCTGCGACCCGACCCGCTGCCGCCGCAGCCGGCCGATCCGCCGCCCTGCGGCCCGCACCACATCCAGGTGCTGCGCACCTACCCGGCGGTCCGGCCCCGCTACTCCTTCGCCCCCCACGGCGAACGCACGGTGGCGCGCGGCTACACCAAGGCGGTCCGGCGGGCCCGGCGGCTGATCTATCTCGAGGACCAGTACCTGTGGTCCACCGAGGTGGCCGACCTCTTCGCCCGGGCGCTGCGGGACAATCCCGACCTGCACCTCGTCGCGGTGGTCCCCCGCTACCCGGACGTGGACGGCCGGCTGGCGCTGCCGCCGAACACGGTCGGTCGGGAGCAGGCGCTCTCGCTCTGCGAGCGGGCGGCCCCGCAGCGGGTGCACGTCCTCGACGTGGAGAACCACGCCGGAACCCCGGTGTACGTGCACGCCAAGGTGTGTGTGGTCGACGACGTGTGGGCCAGCGTCGGCAGCGACAACTTCAACCGCCGGTCCTGGACGCACGACAGCGAGTTGTCCTGCGCGGTGCTGGACGACACCCGGGACGAGCGGACGCCGACCGACCCGGCCGGCCTCGGCGACGGCGCCCGGGTCTTCGCCCGGGAGCTGCGGTTGCGGCTGTGGCGCGAGCACCTGGACCGCGACCCCCACGGCGGCGAGGACGCCGACCTGGTCGACCCCGCCGACGCCGTGGCGGCGATCACCGCCTCCGCCGACGCGCTGCAACGGTGGCACGACACCGGACGGGTCGGTCCCCGGCCGCCGGGCCGGCTGCTGCCGCACCGGGCGCAACGGCTGCCCTGGTACACCCGGGCGTGGGCGCTGCCGGCGTACCGGCTGGTCTACGACCCGGACGGCCGGCCGCTGCGGGCCCGCCGGTCCGGCACGTGGTGAGCGCGCCCGCCCGGTGCCGGGCGGGCGTTCAGGCGGGTACGGAGAGGGCGTCGATCCTGCCGAGGGTGGGCACGGCCTCGAGGGTGCCGGTGTCCCCGGCGTGGGCGGTCAGCCCTCCGGGATAGGCGAACGAGGCGCGCGGGGAGTAGAAGCCGAACCCGATGGTCAGCGGATTCTCCGGGCGCAGCGCGTAGATCGGGTGCGCCGGCTCCAGGAACTCCAACGACTCGATCACGAACGGGTCCACCGGTTCGGCGACGTACGGGTACACGGAGCTGAGCAACCGCCCGTCGCGGGCCGTGAAGTAGCGGTGGTGGCCGCTGCTGATCGTCCCGCCCGTCTCGCCGACCTGGCAGCGGGCGCGGATCACCGGCACGCCGTCGATCTCCGTCTCGGCGACGGTCTCCCCGCCGTCGCGCGCGATGCGGGTACGGCCGGCGTGGGCGGGCGCGCCCCGGGCGGCGGCGTAGGCCCGGACCCGTTCGCTACAGGTCACGTAGTGCGTCCACCACCCACCGGGGTGGCACCCGCCCGGCGCGTCCACCCCGGTCAGCGCCACGCCGAGGTAGGTCAGCGAGTACGCGCCGAAGCCGGAGGTCTGGCTGTCGTCGTCGACCACGTACTGGTTCATGAAGACCAGCCGGTCGGGCGACGGGCGCAGCCCGGCCGGGACCAGCGCCGCGGCCGCGTCCGGGTCCGCCGGCAGCCAGCCGAAGTAGAGCGTGCGGCTGTTGACGACCAGGTGGGGAGCGGCGGGGTCGAGCACGGAACCTCCGGGGCGGGGCATGTACCCGCACGCTACGGGCCGTCCCGATGACGCAACAACGACGGAAAGCCGACATTCGACGCCGGTCGTCCGGTCCACCGTGACCGCCCGGCCGGGCGGGTGGGGCCGCCCGGATGCGACATCGTCGATGTCTGGTCGGGCCGGGCTGACCGCACGCCGACGTAGGCAGGCCCACAATCCGAGGAAGGTTTGCCTGTTTAGCCACTTTGATGGCCAGAAATTACTTAAGTACATCGTACTTTCGGCTAGATTTCGTCAGACTGATCGGGCTAAGGTGACTCCCGAACGGACATCTGAAGTTAAACCTAAGCGTCACGTCTTTTATCCGCGGACGAGGTGCAGGGAGGACCACCCATGACCGCGCCAACGATCAGCGAGCCGGCGACCACAACAGCACCCGGCACCACTGCGAAGCTCGACCCGCGTGCGCTCACCGACAGCGCCGCCGACCTGCTCAACGCGATGGCCGCGCTGCCGGCCGGCCACCCGTCCCGCGCCGCCCTGCGCGACAAGGCGATCGAGGCGTGGCTACCGCTCGCCAACCATCTCGCCCACCGCTACAGCGGTCGGGGCGAGCCCACCGACGACCTGGCCCAGACCGCCGCCGTCGGCCTGATCAAGGCGATCGACAAGTTCGACCCGTCCCGCGGTGTCGACTTCGCCGGCTACGCGATCCCCACCATCATCGGCGAGCTCAAGCGGCACTTCCGCGACCGCACCTGGGACATCCGGGTCCCGCGTCGCCTCCAGGAGCTGCGCCTGGCCATCTCCGACGCCAACAGCACGCTGCTGCAGAGCCTCGGCCGTTCGCCCACGGTCGCCGACATCGCCGCCCACCTCAAGCTCACCGAGGAAGAGGTGCTGGAAGGGCTGGAGGGCGCCCGCGCCTACAACGCGGTCTCGCTCTCCACGCCGACCGGCGACGGCGACCGCGCCACCGAGCTCGGCGACATGCTCGGCGGTGAGGACGGCGAGTTCGAGCTGGCCGAGCTGCGGGTGGCCCTCGGCCCGGCCCTGGCGACGCTCGACGAGCGCGAGCAGAAGATCCTCACGCTGCGCTTCTACGGCAACCTGACGCAGTCGCAGATCGCCGAGCAGATCGGCGTCTCGCAGATGCACGTCTCCCGGCTGCTGGCCCGCGCGCTCACCAAGCTGCGGGGGGAACTCGACGGCACGTACTAGGGGTGACAGGGAGATGGCCGGGCCGGCGGGCCCGGCCATCTCCCTGTCCGGCGTGAAGGCGCCAGCACCGCAGAACGGCGCCCGGGTCACCCTCCTCGCGGGGGCGAACCGGGCGCCGTCGCTGCGCAGCGGGTCGACCGGACACCGTCGGGCCGGGCCGGTCGGGGCGTGCGCCGTCGCTCAGGCGGGGTGCCCGGATCCCGTCGCCGGGGGTACGGGCTCGCGCCACATCGGCCAGAACGGCGTGCCGTCGGGCAGGTGGAACGGCTCGGCGACCCGGTAGCCGTGCCGCGCGTACAGGTCGCGGCCGATCTCGCTGGCCGCCTCGAGGTAGCCGGGCACGCCCCCGGCGTCCAGGACGGCGTGGTGGTGCCGCAGCAGCGCGCTGCCCAGCCCCTGCCCCTGCCGGTCCGGCGCGACGGCGAGGAACGCCAGGTGGTGGTGGTCCGGGTGCGGGTGGTGGGCCTCGAAGAGCCTGTCCAGGTGTGCGAACCGGTCGGTCCACTCCCCGCACGCCGCGGCCAGCCGGGCGTCGTAGTCCGCTGGCGGCGGGGCCGGTTCGCCCACCGAGGGGAACCAGACCGCCACCCCCGCCCGGTCCGCGGTCGCGTGCACGAGGCCGTGCCGCATCGCGTGGTCCACCAGGATCGCGAACTGGCCGGCCAGCACGGTCTGTCGCCGCGCCGCGTCGGGCACCAGCCAGCGCGGGGCGTCCAGGGCCATGAACGCCTCGGCGATCCGGCCGGCCACCAGCGACGTCTCCGCCGGCCCGAGCCGCTCGACCCGTACCCCGCTCATCGCCGCGCCGCCGTCGCAGCCGGGACGGACGCGCCGACGTGCCCGGTGGTCGGCACCGTCGCCGCCACGCTCTCCGCGCCCAGACCGATGCGGGCGTACGTGTCGGGGCGGCTGTCGCGCAGCACCAGCGCCCACAGCAGGCCGAGCAGCGCGGCGACCGGGTAGACCGCCGGAACCGCCCAGCGCAGGGGCGAGTCCGGCGCCACCCCGAGCAGATCGGCGAAGTTCGCCACCGCCAGCACGACGATGACGGCGAGGGCCACGGCGGCGAGGCCGGGGGCGAGGGCGCGACGCCACAGCGTCTCCTCCGCCCGGCTGCGGGCGAAGAACGCGATCACCGCGACCGACGTGGTGGCGATCAGCAGCAGCACCCCGAAGCCGCCGGCCGTGCCGACCCAGTAGAACAGCTGCACCACCGGATCCCAGCCGTTGAGGGCGTAGAGCACGATCACCACCAGCCCGAGCGCGCTCTGCGCGAGGGAGGCCGCCCGGGGCGACCCGGTGCGCGGGGAGGTCCGCCCGAACACGGCCGGCAGCACCCGCTCCCGGCCGAGGGCGAAGGCGTACCGGGCGGTGGTGTTGTGGAAGGAGATCATCGCGGCGAGCACCGAGGTCAGGAAGAGCGCCTGGCCGACGGCCACGGCGGTGCCCCCCAGGTGCGCCTCGGCCAGGTTGAAGATCAGTCCGATGCTCTGCTCGCCCGCCTCGGCGGCGATCCGGTCCGGCCCGACGGCGACGGTCATGCTCCACGACGACAGCGCGTAGATCCCGGCGATGATGGCGATGGAGAGATAGGTGGCCAGCCGGACCGTCCGCCGGGGGTCCTTGCTCTCCTCGCTGAACACCACGGCGGACTCGAAGCCGACGAAGCCCAGGATGGCCAGCACCAGCACCGCGCCGGCGCCGGGCACGACGAGGTTCTCCGGCGAGAGGGCGGCGAAGCTGACGTTCCCGCCGGCCGGGTGGGTCAGCTGCCCGAGGTCGAAGGCGACGATCACCACCATCTCGGCGACCAGCAGCGCCGCCAGCACCAGGCCGTTGAGGTCCACCCGGAGCAGGCCGAGCACGCCGACCGTCGCCCAGGCGATCAGCGCCACCAGCCACCACGCCGGGGCCACCCCGAAGAGGCGGCCCAGCACCGGCTCCGCGGCGGCACCGATGGTGCCGTAGAGCCCCACCTGGAGGGCGTTGTACGCGATCAGCGCCACCCAGGCGGCGCCGACGCCGGCCGGGCGGCCCAACCCCCGGGAGACGTAGGCGTAGAACGCGCCGGCGTTGGTCATCCGCCGGGCCATCGCCACGTAGCCGATGGAGAAGAGCGCCAGCACGGCGGCCACCGTCAGGAAGGCCACCGGGATGCCGAGCACCCCGACGACCCCGTAGCCGGTGGTGACGACGCCGGCCACCACGGTCAGCGGGGCGGCGGCGGAGAGGACGAAGAAGATCACCGACGGCACGCCGAGCCGGCCGCGGGCGAGGGCCTCGGAGACGTTGCTCGGTCGGCCGAGTGTTGGTGTCGACATACGCGGGACTCCGGTTCGAGGGGAAAGGGAGGGGTGGAGGGGCGGTCAGCCCGCGCCGCGCAGCACGGCGGCCCCGACCGCGGCCTCGGTGTTGGCCACGAGTTCCCGCAGTGGCGGGGGCAGCGCCGGGATGAGCACGCCCAGCCGGTGGTGCGCCCGGGGGCCGGCGCTCCACAGCACCTCGCGGCTCAGCCCGGCGGCGACGACCAGACCCAGCAGCGTCCCGTCGGGCACGCTCGGCGGTTCCGGCCGGTCGAGCAGGGCACGCAGCCGGGTGGCCGGCCAGGCCACCGCGTTGAGGTCGATCGGCAGGTAGCTGACGGTGGTACGGATCAGCCGCCGGCTCTCCTGCCGGCGCAGCACCCCCGCCCTGACCAGCCGCTCCCCCACCGAGGCGGTGGCGGTCTGCGCCAGGAAGCTCAGCCAGGTGCGCACCGGGTGCTGCTGCGTCTCGCCGACCAACTGGTCGAGCACGGTGTGCGCCAGCGCGTCCGCCGGCGGGCGGCGGTCGACCACCGTGACCAGGCCGGAGGCAACGGTGACGTGGCCCTGGAGGACCAGTTCACCGAGCAGCCCTCCGGCGAGGCCGAGGCCGGTCGCCGTCGGGTGCAGCTTCGCCTTGCCCCGACTGTCGTTGTGGGTGATCAGGAAGAACTCGTCGGCGATGAGCAACCGGTCCTCCCACGCGGGTTGTCCACAGTGATCGCAACCGGGCAAGGATGCACCGGCCGTGACTGCAACGCAACTCCCGTTTATGGAAGTTGCACTCCGTACTGGCGCGACCTGCGGATCTTGCCGTGACAGACTCGGAGGGTGACCGCGAGCCCCACCGTCCGCCGCCGCCGCATCGCCCGGGAACTCCGCCAGTTGCGCGAACGCGCGGGCATGACCCTGGACGTCGCCGCCCGGCAACTGGACATGTCCAAGAGCAACCTGTCCCGCATCGAGAACGCCCAGATCGGCATCAAGCCGCGCGACGTCCGGGCCGCGCTGGCGCTGTACGAGGTGACCGGGGCGGATGCCGAAGCGCTGATCGAGATAGCCCGCGGGGCGCAGCAGCGCGGCTGGTGGCAGAGCTACAGCGACGTGCTGCCGGAGTGGTTCGAGTTCTACGTCGGGCTGGAGGCGGAGGCGGCGACCCTACGCACGTACGAGGTCGAGGCGGTGCCCGGGTTGTTGCAGACGGAGGCGTACGCGCGGGAGGTCTTCCGGCGCACCGCGGGCGAGGACGGGATCGAGCGCAAGGTCGCCGCGCGGCTGCAACGGCAGAACGTGCTGCACCGCGACAGCCCGGTCGAGTTGTCCGTGGTGCTCAACGAGGCGGCGCTCTGCCGTCCGGTGGGCGGGGGCCCCGTGATGTCCGATCAGATGGCCCATCTCGCGAAGGCTGCTCAGTTACCGAACGTTACTCTTCAGGTACTTCCGTTCTCGGCCGGCGGGCACCCGGCGATGAACGCCCCGTACGTCGTGCTGACGTTCGCCGATGCCGCCGACGCGACCGTGGTTTACCTGGAAAACCTTACGATGGGACTGGCTCTGGAGGAGGCCGGCCAGGTGCGCGGGTATAGCCTTGTGCACGAGGAGCTGTGCCGGATGGCACTCAACCCGGAGGCGTCTCTGACGCGACTGACGGAAGCTTCTCGTCACTTTGCGTGACCGCTGACGCGGCGCGCCGGCACAGACGGGGGTACCGCCGATGACCGCGTTCGACCTCACCCGGGCCCAGTGGCGCACCAGCACCCGCAGCGTCGGCAACGGCAACTGCGTGGAGGTCGCCGCCGCCGGGGACCGGGTCGCCGTCCGCGACAGCAAGGACCGGCCCGGTCCCGTGCTGGCCTTTCCCGCGTCGGCCTGGCACGCCTTCGTCACCAACGTCGACGGGGTACGCCCCGGCTGAGCCGCGGCGGGCGGTGCGAGACTGGGCCGTGCTCTCGGACGTGCTCCTCGACCTGCCCGTACGGCCGGTGCTGCCGGAGCTGGTCGCGGCGCTGCGCGCCACCGGCGCCGGGGTGCTGGTCGCCCCGCCCGGGACCGGCAAGACGACCCTCGCCCCGCTGGCCGTGGCCGACGAGGTCGCCGGCCGCGTGCTGGTCGCCCAGCCGCGCCGGGTGGCCGCCCGCGCGGCGGCGCGCCGGATGGCCGCGCTGCTCGGCGAGCCGCTCGGCGAGCGGATCGGCTACGCCGTGCGCGGCGAGCGACGCAGCGGACCGCGCACCCGCGTCGAGGTGGTCACCACCGGGCTGCTGGTGCGGCGGCTGCACCGCGATCCCGAGCTGGCCGGTACCGGCGCCGTGCTGCTCGACGAGTGCCACGAGCGTCAGCTCGACGCCGACCTGGCGCTCGCGTTCACGGTGGAGGCCCGGGCCGCGCTGCGTCCCGACCTCTGGCTGCTGGCGATGTCGGCCACCCCCGAGGCCGACCGGTTCGCCGCGCTGCTCGGCGGCGGGGGCGCTGCCGCCCCGATCGTGCGGGCGTCCTCGGCCCTGCACCCGGTGGCCCGGATCTGGGCACCCCCGCCCCGGCCGGTGGCCGCGCCCGGGGCCGGCCCGGTCGACCGGGGCCTGCTCGACCACGTCGCGGCAACGGTCCGCCGGGCCCTGCGCGAGCGCGACGGGGACGTGCTCGTCTTCCTGCCCGGAGCCGGCGAGATCGGCGCCGTGGCCCGCCGGCTGGCCGACCTGCGCGACGCGGTCGCCGTCCTGCCGCTGCACGGCCGGCAGCGCGGCGCCGACCAGGACGCGGCGCTGCGCCCGGCCGACCGGCGGCGGGTGGTGCTCGCGACGGCCGTGGCGGAGAGCAGCCTGACCGTGCCGGGCGTACGAGTGGTGGTGGACGCCGGGCTGTCGCGGGTCGCCCGGATGGACCTGGCCCGGGGCCTGGGCGCGCTGGTCACCGTCGGTGTGTCCCGGGCGGCGGCCACCCAGCGGGCCGGCCGCGCGGGCCGGGAGGCGCCGGGGTGCGTCTACCGCTGCTGGTCGGCGGCCACCCACGAGCGGCTGGCCGCGCAGCCGGAGCCGGAGATCGCCACCGCCGACCTGACCGGCTTCGCCCTGGAGCTGGCCGCCTGGGGGTCGCCGGACGGCGCCGGGCTGGCCCTGCCCGATCCGCCGCCGGCGGCGTCGATGGCCGTCGCCCGCGACACCCTGACCACGCTCGGCGCGCTCGACGCGGACGGCCGGATCACCGACCGGGGCCGGGCGATCGCCGCGGTCGGGGCCCACCCCCGGCTGGCCCGGGCGCTGCTCGACGGAGCCGCCCGGGTGGGCGCGGACCGGGCGGCGGAGGTGGTGGCGGTGCTCGCCGACGACACCGCCGCCGGGCCGGGCGACGACCTGACCGCCGCCTGGCGCCGGCTGCGCGCGGGCGCGGACCCGGGCGCCACCGCCCGCTGGCGTGCGGAGGTACGCCGGCTGCGCGCCGCCCTGCCCGACGCCGCGCCGGCGGGGCGACCCGGCCGGGCGCCCGCGACCCACCGTGCGGCGACGGCGGAAGGGGCCGGCCGGGCGCGGCCGGACGCCGACCCGGGCCGGACCGGGGAAGCCGGCCGGACCGGGGAAGCCGGCCGGGACCGGCTGACCGACGACCTGGCCGCCGGGCTGCTGGTCGGGCTCGCCCACCCGGAGCGGCTGGCCCGGGTGCGGCGACCGGGCGGCTCGGCGTACCTGATGAGCGGCGGGACCGCGGCGGAGCTGGCGCCCGGGTCGGCGCTGGCCGGCGTCGACTGGCTGGCGGTCGCGGTGGCGGACCGTTCCCCCGGCGCGCCGACCGCCCGGGTACGGCTGGCCACCCCGCTCGACGAGGCGACCGCCCGGGAGGCGGGCGGGCCGTTGCTGCGCACCGAGCGGGAGGTCGGCTGGGCCGACGAGGACGTGGTGGCCCGGGAGGTGGTGCGGCTCGGCGCGATCGAGCTGGTCGAGCGACCGCTCACCCGGCCCGACCCGGCGCAGGTGGCGCAGGCCCTGCTGACCGGCCTGCGTCGTACCGGCCTCGGCCTGCTGACCTGGACCCCGGCGGCGCGGGCCCTGCGCGAGCGGCTGGCGTTCTGCCGGCACGCGCTCGGCGGTGACTGGCCCGACGTGGGCGACGAGGCGCTGCTCGCCGACGCGCCCGCCTGGCTGGGCCCGGAGCTGGCCCGCGCCCGCCGCCGCGCCGACCTGGCCCGCGCCGACGTGGCCGGGGCACTGCGCCGGCTGCTGCCGTGGGCGCTGGCTGCCCGGCTGGACACCGTGGCACCCGAGCGGCTCACCGTGCCGAGCGGGTCGCGGGTCCGGCTCGACTACGCCGACCCGGCGGCGCCGGTGCTCGCGGTGAAGCTCCAGGAGACCTTCGGCTGGCGCGACGCGCCCCGGATCGCCGACGCCCGGGTGCCGGTGCTGCTGCACCTGCTCTCGCCGGCCGGACGGCCGGTGGCGGTCACCGCCGACCTGGCGTCGTTCTGGCGGACCGGCTACCCGCAGGTGCGGGGCGAGCTGCGCGGACGCTACCCGCGCCACCCGTGGCCGGAGGACCCGACCACGGCCCCGCCCACCCGGCACGCCGCCCCGCGCCGCCGGTGAGCGGGCTCATGTCGTGGCCTCCCCGCGGTCGGCGACGCCACGAGGCTCCTGAGCGCCGAACCGGCTGGTTCGCTCGCGACGCTCGCTCACTCCTCCACGACGTCGGCGACGACCACCGTGACGTTGTCCGGCCCACCGGCGCGCAGCGCCAGGTCGATCAGCCGGCGGGCGCAGTCGTCGCGGTCCGGGTGCTCGGCCAGCACCTCGGCGAGGGTGTCCGGGCGGACGACGTTGGAGAGCCCGTCGCTGCACAGCAGCCAGCGGTCCCCCACCCACGGCACCATCGTCGCGTACGCCGGGGAGACCTCCTCGCCCTGCAACGCCTGGGTGACCACGGCCCGGCGGGGGTGGCTGCTGGCCTGGTCGGCGGTGATCACCCCCTGGTCGACGAGCAGTTGCACGAACGTGTCGTCCCGGGTGATCTGCTTGAGCACGCCTTCGCGGAACAGGTAGGCGCGGGAGTCGCCGACGTGGGCGAGGGCCAGGCAGGTGCCCGTACGGGCGAAGAGCAGGGCGGTCAGGGTGGTGCCCATGCCCTGCCGCTCCGGATCCTCGGCGACCGCCTGGTGGATCCGCACGGTGGCCTGCTCGATGCCGCTCTGCAGCGCCGCCACCAGCGCGTGCTCCGGGGTCTCGACGTCCAACGGAGCGACCGCCTCGATGGCGATCGCGCTGGCCAGGTCGCCGGCCGCCATCCCGCCCATGCCGTCGGCGACGGCGACGAGCCAGGTACCGGCGTGCAGGGCGTCCTGGTTCCCACTGCGGATCAGCCCACGGTCGCTCGTTCCGACGGAACGCAGCTTCAGGGTCATGGGTGGCAGCCTGCCAGGCGGAGGGCTCGGTTGTCTCTAGGAGATCGAGACCTCGGCGCGTCGCGCGGCGAATCTCACTGTCGCCGGGCCCCGTCGGGCGGTTCCGAAGCATCCAGTCGGATCGATTGACAGGTGCCGAGCGCACTGGAAGCATCGAGGCGGGCTGGGAGCGCTCCCAGCTTTTCCGTCACCGCCCCGTCCCCCGCAGTCGTCCGGAAGGAACAACACCCGTGACGCCATCCCCCCGCCGCCTCGCGCTGCTCGCGGCCGCGACCGCCGTCGCCCTGACCGCGGCCACCGCCGGCGCGGCCCACGCCGAACCGCCCCCCGACGCACCCGAACAGATCGACAACGGCGACTTCAGCGCCGGCGTGTCCCCCTGGTTCTCCTACGGCACCGGCGCGCTCGGGGTGACCGACGGCCGGCTCTGCACGACGGTGCCCGGCGGCCTGGCCAACCCGTGGGACGCCGGCATCGGCCAGGACGGCGTGCCGCTGGTCGCCGGAGCCGAATACACCCTCGGCTTCGACATCTCCGCCACCCCGGGCACCGCCGTCAAGGCCGTGCTGCAACTGGGCAGCGCCCCCTACACCACGTACGCCAGCGTCGACGCCACCGCCGGCGGCACCGCCCAGCGCTTCGAGCAGACGTTCACGGTCACCGACGGCAACCCGGCCGCCCAACTGATCTTCCAGGTCGGCGGCAGCGCGGCCGAGCAGACCGTCTGCCTCGACGACGTGTCGCTGCGCGGCGGCGACCCGCCCGAGCCGTACGTGCCCGACACCGGGCCACGGGTGCGGGTCAACCAGGTCGGCTACCTGCCCGGGGGGCCGAAGAACGCCACCGTGGTGACGTCGGCGACCGACGCCCTGCCCTGGCAGCTCCGCTCCGCCGCCGGCGCCGTGCTGGCCAGCGGCAGCACCACCCCGCGCGGCGTCGACGCCGCCAGCGGGCAGAACGTGCAGACGCTCGACTTCTCGTCGTACCGGACCCCGGGGGCGGGGTTGACCCTGGTCGTCGACGGGGAGACCAGCCACCCCTTCGACATCTCGGGCACCCTCTACGACCGGCTGCGTGCCGACTCCCTCCAGTTCTTCTACGCCCAACGCAGCGGCATCGCCATCGACGGCGACCTCATCGGCGCGGAGTACGCCCGGCCGGCCGGGCACCTCGGCGTGGCGCCCAACAAGGGTGACACCTCCGTGCCCTGCCAGCCGGGCGTCTGCGACTACTCCCTGGACGTGCGCGGCGGCTGGTACGACGCCGGCGACCACGGCAAGTACGTGGTCAACGGCGGCATCGCCACCTACCAACTGCTGAGCACCTTCGAGCGGACCAGGACGGCGGCCACCGCCGGCCACGGCGCGGCCCTCGGCGACAGCACGCTGCGGGTGCCCGAACGCGGCAACGGCGTACCGGACGTCCTCGACGAGGCCCGCTGGGAGCTGGAGTTCCTGCTGCGCATGCAGGTGCCGGCCGGCGAGCCGCTCGCCGGGATGGCCCACCACAAGATCCACGACCGGAACTGGACCGGGCTGCCGCTCGCCCCGCACGACGACCCCGAGCAGCGCGAGCTGCACCCGCCGTCCACCGCCGCCACCCTCAACCTGGCCGCCGTCGCCGCCCAGTGCGCGCGCCTGTTCGCCCCCTACGACGCGGCCTTCGCGACGCGCTGCGGCACCGCGGCGAAGTCGGCCTACGCCGCCGCGAAGGCCAATCCGACGCGGTACGCCAGCCCGGCCGACAGCACCGGCGGCGGCGCCTACGACGACACGAACGTCACCGACGAGTTCTACTGGGCCGCCGCCGAGCTCTACCTGAGCACGGGCGAGCAGGCGTACCTGGCGGACCTGAGCGCCTCGCCGCACCACACCGGCGACGTGTTCGACCCGCGCGGCTTCGGCTGGCAGGGCGTCGCCGCCCTGGGCCGGCTCGACCTGGCCACCGTGCCGAACGGGCTGCCGGCCGCCGACCTGGCCCGCGTCCGCGCCTCGGTCACCGCCGCCGCCGACGCCCACCTCGCCGAGGCGGGCCGACAGGCGTACGGGCTGCCGATGCCCGGGGACCCGGGCAGCTACTTCTGGGGCGGCAACAGCAACATCATCAACAACGCGGTCGTGCTGGCCACCGCCTTCGACCTGACCCGGAACGCGAAGTACCGCGACGGCGCGGTGCAGGCGATGGACTACGTCCTCGGCCGCAACGCGCTGAACATCTCGTACGTGACCGGGTGGGGCGAGCACGCGGCGGAGAACCAGCACAGCCGGATCTTCGGCCACCAGCTCGACCCGGACCTGCCGAAGCCGCCCGCCGGCTCCCTGGCCGGTGGCCCGAACGCCGCCCTGCAGGATCCGTTCGCCGCGAAACTGCTCGCCGGCTGCAAGCCGATGTTCTGCTACGTCGACGACATCAACTCGTACGCGACCAACGAGGTGGCGATCAACTGGAACTCGGCGCTGGCCTGGATCGCCTCGTTCCTGGCCGACCAGGGTGACTCGGCGGCGGTGCCGGCGCCCACCTGCGCGGCCACGTACACCAACCACGGCACCTGGCAGGGCGGCACCGGATTCACCGCCCAGGTGACCATCCGCAACACCGGCACCAGCACCGTCGACGGTTGGACGGCCCGCTTCGCCTTCACCGGCGACCAGAAGGTACGCGAGGCGTGGCTGGCCAAGGCGACCCAGGCGGGGGCCACGGTCACCGCGAAGAACGAGTCGTACAACGCCCGGATCGCCCCGGGCGGCTCGGTCACCTTCGGCTTCAACGCGGTGACCGGCGGCGGCGCGAACCCGGAGCCCGGCCTGATCACCCTCAACGGCGCGGCCTGCACGCTGTCCTGACCGACCCGCGCCCGTCGCCCTGCGGCGACCGGTCGCCTGGACCGCACCGACCCGCATCGTCGCGGTGACGACCGCGCCGCCCGCGTGGTGGCCTCCCCGAATCCGAGGGAGGCCACCACCTTGGTCGGGCCTCCTCGCGCGACACGGCCGGGCGGCCGGCAGGCGCCCAACTGCGGTGGACGGCCTCCGCAGCGTACGACAGGGTGGCGGCATGGACGACGCGGAGCGACGGGTGTGGCGGCGCTGCCGGACGGCACCCGGGAACGCTGCCTGATCTCCTGCCTGGCCACCGAGCGACTCGCCGCGCTCACCGCGCACGCGCGGGGCCCGGGGTGGGGCAACCCCGGCCAGGGGTACGACGAGGGGTACGACGGGCGGTCCCGCCCGACGGATGCCGCCGACACCGGCGGACAGGCACGATGCCCTGATCTGCGGCGGTCGAGGCGCCGGGCCGGGCACGGGCCGGCGCCTCGACCGAGTCGGCGCCTCAGCCCGAGCCAGAACGGGCCCGAGCCAGAACGGGCCCGAGCCAGAACGGGCGGTCCGAGCCGGAGCGGCCCGCTGGGCGACCAACCAGGCGGCGAACGTGTGCCGGCCGCCGAGTCCCCTGCCGCCCCCTGCCCCATCGGTGCCCCTGTCGAGCTGCCCCCATAGATGGGGCAGGGGCCAGGCCGCAGCATCGACCATCCGACGTAGGCGCGGGCAGGCACCCGCGCCTACGGCACGGCCCAGTCTGCTGCGCCCACAGATGCGCCACCCCGACGAGGACGCCCGGCCGCCCGGCCGCCAGGACGGCCGGCCGCCAGGACACCCGGCCGCCAGGACGGCCGGTCCCATGGACGGCCGGTCCCATGGACGGGGCAGCTCGACAGCTCCCGCTCGGCACATCCGCCCCGGCTGGTCGAGCGGGCAGTTGTGGGGTCGGATGCCGTTGTGGGATCGGATGCTGCCCGTGGCCCGCCCAGCCCGGGTCAGGGCGCGACGCCGCCGGGTCGGGGCTGTCGTGGGCACCGGGGGAACCGCCGTGCGTCGAGGCGCCCGGCTGTAGCAGCATGTCCGACATGACCGACCAGCGGAGCCCGAACCTGTGCCCCGGCGCACCCACAGACTCGCCCGCCGTGCTGCGGCTGCTCGACGACGCCACCGCCTGGCTGGTGGCACGGGGGCGCACCGGCCAGTGGGGCACCGAACCGGCCTCGGCCGACCCACGGCGGATCGCGCAGGCCGAGGCCTGGGCGACCGGCGGCGGGCTGTGGCTGGCGACGCTCGGCGAGCGGGCGGTCGGCGCGCTCGTGGTGGGGACGGCGACCGCGTACGTGCCACCCGCCACCGAACCCGAGCTGTACGTGAACCTGCTGGTCACCGACCGCGCGCACGCCGGGTCGGGCATCGGCGGCAGGCTGCTGGCGTACGCCGCGCAGCTGGCCCGGGAGCGCGGGCTCGGCCTGCTGCGGGTGGACTGCTACGCGGGCGACGACGGCGCGTTGGTCCGGTGGTACGAGCGGCAGGGCTTCACGGCCACCGACGCGTTCACGGTCGAGCGCCCGGGGCGCGACCCGTGGCCCGGGCAGGTCCTCGTGCGCCGCCTGCCCTGACCCGGGCCGCTCAGCCCTGACCCGGGTTGCTCGACCCTGGCCGGCCCCGCTCAGGCGGCGCTGCGCAGCTTCGGCAGCACCTCGGCGCCGAACGCGTCGATGAAGTCCCGCTGCTCCTGCCCGACGTGGTGCAGGGCGATCTGGTCGAAGCCGAGCTCCAGGTACTCCGTCAGCCAGCCGACGTGCCGCCCGAGGTCGGCCGAGACGTTCACGACGTCGTGGACCTTCTCCATCGGCACGCCCTGCGAGACCGCGTCGAAGTGCTCCGGGGTCTCCAGGTCCCAGCAGACCGGCGGGGCGAAGACGTTGCTGCGCCACTGGTCGTACGCGACCCGCTCCGCCTCGGCCTGCTCCGGCGCCCAACTCACGTGCACCTGGAGGTGCAGCGGCCCACGCCCGCCGGCGTCCCGGTACGCGTCGATCATCTGCCGCAGGTGGGCCGTCGGGGCGTTCACGGTGATCAGCCCGTCCGCCCACTCGGCGCACCAGCGGGCGGTGGCCACGCTGACCGCCGCACCGATCAGCGCCGGCGGCTGCTCCGGCCGGGTCCACAGCTTCGCCCGGTCGACCCGTACCAGGCCGTCGTGGCTGACCTCCTCGCCGGCCAGCAGCGCGCGGATCACGTCCACGCACTCGCGCAGTCGGGCGTTGCGGACGTCCTTGCGCGGCCAGCCGTCGCCGGTGATGTGCTCGTTGCTCGCCTCACCGGTGCCGAGGGCGGCCCAGAACCGGCCCGGGTACATCGTCCCCAGGGTGCCGATCGCCTGCGCGATGATCGCCGGGTGGTAGCGCTGCCCGGGGGCGTTGACCACCCCGAACGGCAGGGTGGTGGCCTGAAGCGCGGCCCCCAGCCAGGACCAGGCGAAGGCGGACTGGCCCTGCCGCTCACTCCAGGGCGCGAAGTGGTCCGAGGACATCGCGGCGTCGAAACCGGCCCGCTCGGCGTGGATCACCGCCTCCAGCAGGGCGCGGGGATGGATCTGCTCGTGGGACGCGTGGAAGCCGAACACCGTCATGGCGTCACTTCGTACCCATGACGGGGTCCGGCTACGCCGACGAGTCGACGCGGGCTACTCCGCGTGCGCCCCGGCGCCGGCCGACGCGGCCCCCTCGCCCACCCAGACGGTCTTCGTGTTGCAGAACTCCCGCATGCCGAGTGCGGAGAGCTCGCGGCCGTAGCCGGAGTTCTTCACCCCGCCGAAGGGCAGTTGCGGGTAGGACGTGGTCATCCCGTTGATGAAGACGTTCCCGGCGTCCAGGTCGGTGGCGAAGCGCTCCTGCTCCTCCGGGTCGCGGGTCCAGGCGTTGGATCCCAGGCCGAAGGAGGTGCCGTTGGCCACCTCGATCGCCTCGTCGTACGACGACACCCGCCAGAGGCCGGCGACGGGGCCGAAGACCTCCTCGGACCACATCCGCATCTCGGGGCGCAGGTCGGTGACCACCGTCGGCGGGTAGTACCAGCCGGGGCCGGCGGGCGGCTCGCCGCCGCAGAGCACCGTGGCGCCCTTGTCCACGGCGTCGCGTACCTGGGCGTGGATCTCGTCGCGCCCACCCTCGCTGGCCAGCGGGCCGACATCGGTGTCGGGATCCATCGGGTCGCCGACGCGCAGGGCCGACATCCTCGCGGCGAACGCCTCGGCGAAGGCGTCGAAGACGTCGGCGTGCACGATGAACCGCTTGGCGGCGATGCAGGACTGACCGTTGTTCTGGCAGCGGGCGGTGGTGGCGACCTCGGCGGCCCGGTCGAGGTCCGCCGACGGCATCACCACGAACGGGTCGCTGCCGCCGAGTTCCAGCACGGTCTTCTTCAGCTCCCGGCCGGCGATCTGGGCGATCGACCGGCCGGCGCCCTCGCTGCCCGTCAACGTCGCCGCCCGCACCCGGGGGTCGCTGAGCACCCGGTCGACCTCGGCCGAGCCGACCAGCAGCGCGGTGAACGCCCCCTCCGGGAAGCCGGCACGGCGGAACAGGTCCTCCAGCAGCAGCGCGGTCTGCGGCACGTTGGAGGCGTGCTTGAGCAGGCCGGTGTTGCCGGCCATCAGGGCCGGCGCGGCGAAGCGCAGCACCTGCCAGAGCGGGAAGTTCCACGGCATCACGGCGAGCACCGGCCCGATCGGCTGGTAGCGGACGAAGGCCCGGGTGGCCTTGACCGCCCCCGCGTCGGCGGGCTCGTCGGCGAGGAAGTCGGCCGCCTTCGCCGCGTAGAAGCGGCAGGCGGTGGCGCACTTGGTCACCTCGGCCCCGGCCGACGCGTACGTCTTGCCCATCTCGGTGGTCATCAGCCGGGCGATCTCGTCGCGTTCGGCCTGCAGCAGGTCGGCCGCCGCGTTCAGCCAGCGACCGCGCTGGTCGATCGTGGTGCCGCGCAACTGCCGGTACGCCACGTCGGCCCGTTCGATCGCGGCGTCGACCTGCTCCGCCGACATCGGGTCGTAGGTCTTGAGCGTCTCTCCGGTCGCGGGATTGGTGGTCGCGATGGGCATGTCTGACTCCTGTCACTCGAACAGTGAGTGGCGGGCTCCCGGTTCCTCCCGGCGGCGGGCGGCGCGGCGGCGCTGGATGATGATCAGGTCGACCACCGCGACCACCGCGAAGACCACGCAGAGGACCCCCAGCCACGCCAGGTCCGCGTAGAACGCCAGCACCGCGAAGACGGTCATGGTCACCAGCCCGAAGCTGGCCAGCAGGAGCCGCATGTTGAGCGCGCTGTAGGCGTGGCCGACCGTGCCACGGGCGCGCCGGGGCTGCGATCTCGTCATTGCACCGACCTACCCCCGATCGGCCGGCTTAACCCGCTGGGCCGATCGACTCCCCCGGGCGGCCCCGGGGGGTGTGCCAGTCTCCCCGGGCCGCCGCGTCCGTGGGCCGCGTCACCCCGTGCGTGGGGTGCGTTACACCGGCGGCCCGTGAGCCTGCCCGACCGGCTCCGACCGGAGACAATGACCGGTATGACGACCCACGCGCTGCCGGTGACCGTCGCCGTCGCCCGGCGCACGGACCCCGCCCGGACCAGCGAGATGGTGGCCTGGATGCGGGCCGGGACGGCGCTGGCCGAGGCGTTCCCGGGGTTCCTCGGTTCCGGCTGGGTGCGCAGTGCGCCGGGCTCGGGCGAGTGGCACGTCATCTATCGCTTCGCCGACCAGGAGACGCTGCGCCGCTGGGAGGAGTCCCCGCAGCGGCACTGGTGGCTCTCCTCCGCGCAGGGCATCGTCGAGCACACCCGGGTCGAGCGGCGCACCGGCATCGAGGGCTGGTTCGACCCGCCGCGGGAGCACGTGGCGCAGACCGTGCCGGTCGGCGCCGAGCCGACGGTGCCGTCGCCGTCCCCGCCGCGCTGGAAGCAGGCGGTGACCATCTGGCTGGCGTTCTTCCCGCTCAGCCTGACCGCGACGCTGCTCACCAGCCGCTATCTCCCGGACGTGCCGCTGGCCGCCCGGGTGCTGATGATGACTCTCACGCTGACCCCGCTGATGACCTACCTGGTGCTGCCCCGGATCACCCGGGCCCTGCACTGGTGGCTGCACGGCCAAGCCGCGCCCTGGCGCCCGGCGCGCTGACCTCCGTCTGAGGCCGCTGATCCCGCCCGACCGCCGCCTGGCGCGCGATCCGCGCCTAGCACGCGGACCCACGCCCGACCAGCCGTCTGCCGCATAGCCGACAGCAGCGGGCCGCCCCACCGCACCCGCGCTTAAAGTTACCGCGCTGTCGCTCTCCGCCGCGGGACTGGGGATGGTATGCCTCGACGCTGGGTCACCGTGGCCGCCTGCCTGCTGGCGCTGGTCGCGCTCGCCTGCGAGGGCGGTGGGGAGCCGGGCTCCCGCCCGCCCCGGGAGACGCCGTCGCCCGGCTCACCCGGCGGCATCGCGGCCCTCGGCGACTCGATCAGCACCGGCTTCGGCTCCTGCCTGGTGCTCGTCTCGTGCGAGCGCAACTCCTGGTCCACCGGCGACGGGCTGCGCGTCGACAGCCTCTACCGGCGGCTGCTCGACCGGAACCCGGCGATCCGGGGCAAGATGCACAACCACGCCAGCCCCGGGGCCCGCGCGGCGTCGCTGGAGGGGCAGGCCCAGCGGGCGGTACGCGACCGCGTCGACCACGTCACCGTGCTGATCGGCGCCAACGACGTGTGCCGGGGCGGCATCGAGGCGATGACCCCGGTGAAGCAGTTCCGCGCCGACGTCGACCGCGGCCTGCGGGTGCTGCGGAAGGGCCGGCCGAAGGCGCGGGTGCTGGTGGTGAGCGTGCCGAACCTGCACCGGCTCTGGGAGGTCGGGCGCACCGACGCGCGGGCGGTGCGGGCGTGGAAGCGGGGCGTGTGCCCGGCGCTGCTGGCGAACCCCACCTCGACGGATCCGCTCGACCGGGCGCGCCGGGCGGCCGTGCGGGAGCGCATCGCCGACTACAACGCCCAGCTCGCCGCCGCCTGCAAGGCGTACGGCTCGCGCTGCCGACACGACGGCGGGGCCGTGCACCGGGTGCGGTTCGACCTGGAACTGGTCAACCCGCTGGACTGGTTCCACCCGAACGCCGCGGGCCAGGACCGCCTGGCCGACGTGGCGTGGCGCGCCTCGGGCCTCGGCTCCTGACCCGCCCGCCGGCCGCGCCGGCCCTTGCGGACCGGGCGCGGGTTCGGCGTCGAGCGGCCCGCGTCAGGGCCGACGGGGCTCGGGGACGGTGGGTCCGCCGTGCTGGCGGTAGAGGGCGTGGGAACGCACGGCGAGGTCCTTGGTCGCCGACGAGTTGGCCCAGGTGCCCAGGACGATCGCCGCACCGGGCACCACCTTCGCGAAGACCCGCTTCGCCGCGCGCAACCCGGCCATCTGGGCCAGGCGTACGCCGAGGCGCAGCATCACCTTGCCGAGCGGGTTCTGCCCGCCGCTGCCGAAGAGCGCACCGGCCCGCTCCCGCCCGGCGGCCACCCCGAGCGCGAGCCGGGCGCTCTCGGCGACCTTGTGCACCTTCTGCAGCACCAGCAGGTCGGTGGCCCGGTCGCCGTGCAGCGGGTCGACGCCGTACGCGGCGGCGATGTGCAGCACCATCCGGGCCTGGGTCCAGGCCAGCACCCCCACGTCGATCACGGCACCGGGCAGTCCGGCGGCGCCCGATACCGCCCCGGAGAGCCGGGCGTGGTTGACGAACTTGCGTACCGCCTGCTCCGCCAGGGCTTCGGCGGAGGCCCCGGGCTGCTCGGCCCGGGCCCGCGCCGCCCAGTGCGCCGCCTCCGGCCCCAGGCGGCGCACGGCCTCCAGGGCGAGGTGCTCCGGGGCGTACTGCGGGTCTTCCCGCATCCGGTCCCAGAGCTTCAGCGGCGGCGCCTCGGGGGCCTCCTGCGTCGGTGCCGGAACCACGGCCGGCGGCTGCGGTCCTCCGGCGACGGGCTGGTCGTCGGTGGGCGCGGAATCGGTCACAGGGTCTCCCGGGGGTCGGAGAGGTCGTCGGTGACGGGTCAGCGGCGGTTCTGGAACTTGGCCGCGAGGCCCTTCAGCTTCTGCTGGGTGCCGGGCTTGTTCAGCTCGCGCCGGCCGCGGTCGACCATCTGCTGACCCTTGGGCGAGCGCAGGAAGGTGCTGATCCGCTGCATCAGTGACATGTGGTCCTCCAGTCGGTGGTGCCTGTTCCATGTGTACCTCGGAGCGACAACACATGTACCCCGGATGCCCGAACCACAACCGTCCAATGTGGTTGGTCAGAGCCTACTGCCCGGCCTCGAGGACCGCGGCGACGACCTTGGTGGCCCGCGACTCGTGCTTGGCGTAGTGCTCCGGATAGGCCGAGATCTGCACCGCCTGGGCGGCGTCGGTGAGCCGCATCTGCTGCCAGCCGGGCACCCGGGCCAGCGCGGAGAGGAACTGCCGGGTGGCGAACTCCGGGTCCATCAGCTCCCCGACCTCGCCCCAGCCGCTGCTGGAGCGCTGCTGGAACAGCCCGACCGAGTCGTGGTCCCACCCGATGCCCTGGTGCGGGTAGTCGCGGGACTCGGGGAGCACCCCGCTGGCGACGTTGTAGAGGTTGCTCTCCTGCATCGCGGTGGCGACCGCGATCACCAGGGCACGCCGGGGCATCCCCATCTCGCGGCCGGTCCGCACGATCGCCTCGGCGTTCTTCATCTGGGCCTTGTCGAGGCCGGCGACCGGAGCGGGGGCGACCGGCTTGCGCGTGGTCCTGCGCGGGGCGGGGGTGGTGGTGTCCGGGTCGGCGGCGCGGGTGGGGCTGGCGGAGACGGCGACGCGCTCCTTGTCGCGGGAGGCCGGGCCCGGCTCGGCACGCTCGGCGAGCGCGGCGGGGGCGGGTGCGGCGTCGGGGGTGGCGTCGGCGGATCCGCCCCGCGCGCCCTGGGCGACGGCGGTCAGGCCGAGGCAGCAGAGCACGCCGGTGGCGAGGGCGATCCGGGCCCGGGCCGGGCCGCGCGTCAGCAGGCGGGCGTACGCCCCGGCGGCACGGAGACTGGCTGACCGATCGGACGAGGGGATATCGTTCGAACGGTCGATCGGCTCGCCGACGGTGGTCTGGTCGGCGGAGGTGCGGTCGTCAGGCATCAGCCGAGGCTAGGCAGGCCGACACCCCGATCACCTCAGGTGATCTCGTGGCTTTCCTCACGATTTGGCCAGGCTCGGGTGGACGCCCGCGCCGAGCCGGGCAGCCCCGGGGACGGACCTCGCGGACCGGTCAGACCTCCGCAGCGCCCCGCGCCGTCCCGGCGTGCCCGGAACCCGGACAAACCACCGACGCCCGGCCCATGATCCCCAAACTCCCCCGTTCAGCCGATAGCCTGGTCGTCCTGACAGACATGGCTTCGTCGCCCGACGGCGGGGTTGCGGGCATACGCCCGATTACTGGTCACGTGACGACCCGCGGCGGGGCGCGGCGAGGAATGCACGAGGATGGCGGGTACGTTCCCCGAACCGGGTGCCGTCCCGCACGGCGACCCGTACGCACGACCAGGGAGGTCCGCACCGGTGCTCGACCCACACGAGCTCTACGAGCTCACCGACGATCTGCCCGACCTCGGTCAGCCGGTGCTGATCCAGACCCTCACCGGCTTCGTCGACGCCGGAAGCGCCACCCGACTGGCCAGGGAGCAGCTGCTCACCTCCCTGGACGCCCGCCCGATCGCGCGCTTCGACGTGGACCAGCTCTTCGACTACCGCTCGCGCCGACCGGTGATGACCTTCGTCGAGGACCACTGGGAGGCGTACGACGCCCCGGCGCTGGAGCTGCACCTGCTCCGCGACGACGACGAGACGCCCTTCCTCCTGCTCACCGGCCCGGAGCCGGACCTTCAGTGGGAGCGTTTCGTGGCCGCCGTGGCCGGGATCTCCGCCCGGCTGGACGTCCGGCTCACCGTCGGGCTCAACTCGATCCCGATGGCCGTGCCGCACACCCGGCCCGCCGGGGTGACCGCACACGCCACCCGCCGCGAGCTGATCGCCGGCTACGAGCCGTGGTTGCAGCGCGTGCAGGTCCCCGGCAGCGTCGGGCACCTGCTGGAGTACCGCCTCGGCGAGCTGGGCCGCGACGCTCTCGGCTTCGCCGCCCACGTACCGCACTACGTCGCGCAGACGGAGTACCCGGCCGCCGCCGAGGTGCTGCTCGCGTCCGTGTCGCGCAGCACCGGGCTGCTGCTGCCCCGCGACGGGCTGCGCTCGGCGGCCGAGGTGGTGCGCGTGGAGATCGACCGGCAGGTCGCCCAGACCGACGACGCCGCCCAACTCGTGCAGGCCCTGGAGGAGCAGTACGACGCGTTCGCGCGTGGCCGGGGCGAGAAGAACCTGCTGGCCGCCGAGGCCGGGCCACTGCCCACCGCCGACGAGCTGGGCGCCGAGCTGGAGCGGTTCCTGGCCGAGCAGACCCGCCCGGGCGACACCCCGGGCAGCTGACCCGGCGACGCGTGCGCGGATGGGGCAGGCTGGTCACATGCGTCTGGCGACCTGGAACGTGAACTCGGTGAAGGCCCGCCTGCCCCGGCTGCTCGACTGGTTGGCCGGCACCGGGCCGGACGTCGTCTGCCTCCAGGAGACGAAGTGCCCGGACGGCGCCTTCCCGGTTGCCGAGGTGGGCGAGCTGGGCTACACGGCGGCCAGCCACAGCGACGGCCGGTGGAACGGGGTGGCGATCCTGTCCCGGGTCGGTCTGGCCGACGTCACGGTGGGGTTCCCGGGCGAACCGGGCTTCCCCGATCCGGAGGCCCGGGCCATCTCGGCGACCTGCGGCGGGGCCCGGGTCTGGTCGGTGTACGTGCCGAACGGCCGGACTCCCGACGACCCGCACTACGCGTACAAACTGGCCTGGTTCGCGGCGCTGCGCGACGCGCTGGAGGCGGAGCTGACCGGCGGCCTGCCGCTGGCGGTCTGCGGCGACTTCAACGTGGCGCCCACCGACGCCGACGTCTGGGACCCGGCGGTGTTCACCCACTCCACGCACGTCACCCCGGCGGAGCGGGCGGCCCTCGCGGCGCTGCGCGACCTCGGGCTCTCCGACGTGGTGCCCACCCCGATGAAGGGCCCGCACCCGTTCACCTACTGGGACTACCGGGCGGGCATGTTCCACCAGAACAAGGGCATGCGGATCGACCTCGTGTACGCCTCCGCGCCGTTCGCCCGGGCGGTCCGCTCGGCGTACGTCGACCGGGAGGCCCGCAAGGGCAAGGGCCCCTCCGACCACGCGCCGATCGTCCTCGACGCCGACCTGGTTCCGGCGGTCGAGTCGTTCTGAGCCCCGGCGTCGTCGCTAGGCTTGGGCCATGGCAGTCGTGAAGATCAACGCGATCGACGTCCCGCCCGGTGCCGGCGAGGAGTTGGAGAAGCGGTTCGCCGCCCGGGCCGGGGCGGTGGAGAACTCCCCCGGGTTCCTCGGCTTCGAGCTGCTGCGTCCCGTCGCCGGGGAGAACCGCTACTTCGTCTACACGAAGTGGGAGAGCGAAGAGGCCTACCAGGCATGGGCGGCCGGCCCGTCGCGCGCCGCCCACGCCGGCGAGAAGCGCCCCCCGGTCGCCTCCGGCGCCACCCTCCTGGAGTTCGAGGTCGTCCAGCAGGTCCCCGGTCGATCGTGACGGACACGGAGCCTGACTGGTGCAGCCTCGAATACCATTCGCATTCACTTCACAGCGGAAATCCGTTGTTCCACGGCGCGTCCAACTGCTCCGGGTCCACGCCAGCTTCCCGCACCGCCGCATCCACCTCGCCGACCTCGTCAACGATTCTCAGATAAGGCGTCCTCATGTCCTCTTCGCAGAAACAGGCGTCGTCGTCGACCAACTGTTTCGGCACCTCGATCGCCGCGACTCTGAACCTGCCATCCGGCGCGGGCAACACCCAGACCCACGAATAGCAGTCGCCGGAACCGCTCGGCCTTCGGGCTGACACAAGCGCCTTGGTCATGAGTAGGCGATTCCTCGCCTGAGTCCTCATTCAACCACGGTATCGCACGTTCCAGGCGTCCGGGCACCGCCGCCACCTGGATCACCCTGCGGTCAAGAAGGTGACCGGGTGTCGGCGGAGGAGATCATCGTGGCGAAGGCGATGATGTTGTCGGCGTAGCCCGTCCGGCCGCCCAGCCAGTCGCCGCCGCAGGTGATCAGGCGCAGGCCCGGCGGGCCCTCGTCGCCGTAGACCCGTTCCGCCGGCAGCCGCTCCTTGGGGAAGTGCTCCACGGAATCGACCTTGAACACCACGACCGAGCCGTCCGCCCGGGTCACGTCGACGGTGTCGCCCGGGCGCAGTTCGTGCAGGTCGTGGAAGACCGCCGGGCCGCGCCTGGTGTCCACGTGCCCGACGATGACCGACGGGCCCGGCTCGCCCGGCGTGGGGCCCCGGTCGTACCAGCCGGTCTCGTCGGCCCGCTCCAGCGGCGGCACGGCGATCGACCCGTCCCGGGCCTGGCCCACCGGGGCGACCGGCGCGGACACCTCGATCGCGGGAACCGACAGGCGCACCGGCCGGCTGGCCGCGAGCGCCCCGCTCCCGCTGCGCGCCGGCCGGTCCTGCCCGCCGCCGGCCGCCCAGTCGAACGGCCCGGCGGTGCGCCCCAGCCCCGCCCCGGTGGCGAAGACCCCGGCCAGCACCAGCACCACGGCCAGCGGCACCGACCAGGGGCGTCGTCCGGGCGGCCGTGGCCCCCGGGCCGTCGCGGCGGCCGGCTGCGGGACGGGTGTGGTGGCCATGACGGGCTCAGCGTCGGACGGCGCCACGGACGGTACGCGGGCGGCGCCCCGCCCGGACCGCGAGCACGATGCCGGTGACGGTCAGGGCGACGCCACCCGGCAGCAGCAGTTCCCCGGTGAAGCCGCCGGTGCCCCCGCCGAACCCGGTGGCCGGGCCGCGACTGGGCTGCACGGCCCTGACCACCTGGAGCATGGTCGAGGCGCTCTCGCCGTCGCGGCACTCCAGCTTGATCCGGTAGTTGCCGGGGCGGGTGCGCTCCCGCACCATCGGCGCGGCGGTCAACGTGCCGTCCTGCGGCTGCACCTGCACCCGGCCGAAGGCGTCCGAGACCACGGTGGCGGGGACCAGATTGTTGCGGCAACTGGCCCGGATCCCCACCAGGTATCCCGCCTCGACCGTGCTCGGGCTGACCTCGACGAAGACGTTCGGCCCCGGCGGCCCCGGCTGGGGCGCACCGGCGAGGGCGGGCGCCGCCGCGAGCAGGGGACCGACGACCACGGTCGCGATCGCCAGCGCCACACCGCCACGGTGCACCGTCACGACGCCCCCTCCCGGCGCGTTGGGGCAGTGCCGGGCAACACCAGACACCCGGTCTGCCGTACGGGATGGATTCTCCCATCCCCGGGCGAACATCACATCCGATCCGGCGCGGCCGTCGCGTACGCTCAGGTCGTTGTGACCTTCACCGACTCCCCCGCCGCCGTCCCCGCGCCCGCCGCCCGGCCGATCCGGACCTTCCATCCGCGCCGTGGCCGGATGAGCAGCCGCCAGACCGACGCCCTGGACCGCCTCTGGCCGGTCTACGGCCTGCACGTCCCGGAGCGGCCCGGCACGCCGGTGGACCTGGCCGGCCTGTTCGGCCGCCGGGCCCCACTGGTGCTGGAGATCGGTTCCGGCATGGGCGACACCACGGCCGAGATGGCCGCCGCCGACCCGGACCGAGACTATCTGGCGGTCGAGGTGCACACGCCCGGAATCGCCAACCTGCTGGACCTGGTGGACCGCCACGGCCTGCGCAACGTACGGGTGGCGCAGGGCGACGCCCTGGACCTGGTCGCGGGCCTGCCGGAGGCGGCGCTGGACGCCGTGCACGTCTTCTTCCCCGACCCCTGGCCCAAGTCCCGCCACCACAAGCGGCGGATCATCCAGCCGGCCCACGTCGCGCTGCTGCGCTCCCGGCTGGCGCCCGGCGGCATCCTGCACTGCGCGACCGACTGGGCCGAGTACGCCGAGGCGATGCGCCACACCCTGGACGCCGACCCGGGGCTGGTCGACGCGTACGACGGCTTCGCCCCCCGCCCCGCCCACCGTCCGGTCACCAAGTTCGAGCGCCGCGCCCTGCGCGCCGGCCGCCCGATCTTCGACCTGATCCACCGCCGGTCGTGAAAGGAAGGGCCCCTTCTTAACGGATTCCGTTGTACAAGGGGCCCTTCCTAACATCTCGACCGCCCGGGCCGGTTGGCGCTCGGGGGCATCGTCCAGGCACCATGGGACCCGCTATGACGCTCACCGCCGCGCTGCCGACAAGCGCCGACCCCGACACCCTGTTCGACGCGTTCGCCGGCTGGGCGAAGGAGCGCGGCCTCGACCTCTACCCCCACCAGGAGGAGGCGGTCATCGAGATCGTCTCCGGCGCCAACGTGATCATGAATACGCCGACCGGCTCCGGCAAGAGCCTGGTCGCGATCGCGGCGCACTTCGCGGCCCTGGCGGACGACCGGACGACCTTCTACACCGCCCCGATCAAGGCGCTGGTGTCGGAGAAGTTCTTCGCCCTCTGCGAGGTCTTCGGCGCCGACAACGTCGGCATGCTGACCGGCGACGCCAGCGTCAACGCCGACGCGCCGATCATCTGCTGCACCGCCGAGATCCTGGCCAACCTCGCGTTACGCGAGGGCGAGCGCGCCGACGTCGGCCAGGTGGTCATGGACGAGTTCCACTTCTACGCCGAGCCCGACCGGGGCTGGGCGTGGCAGGTGCCGCTCATCGAGCTGCCGCAGGCGCAGTTCGTCCTGATGTCCGCCACGCTGGGAGACACCACCCGCTTCGTGGACGACCTGGCCCGGCGCACCGGCCGGCCCACCGCCGTCGTCCGTTCCGCCGAGCGGCCGGTCCCGCTGATCTTCTCGTACGCGATGACGCCGCTGCACGAGACGCTCGAGGAGCTGCTGGAGACGAAGCAGGCCCCTGTCTACGTCGTGCACTTCACCCAGGCAGCCGCCCTGGAACGCGCCCAGGCGCTGATGAGCGTCAACGTCTGCACCCGCGCCGAGAAGGACATGATCGCCACCGCGATCGGCAACTTCCGGTTCACCTCCGGCTTCGGCAAGACCCTGTCCCGGCTGGTGCGGCACGGCATCGGCGTGCACCACGCCGGGATGCTGCCCAAGTACCGCCGGCTGGTCGAGACCCTGGCCCAGGCCGGCCTGCTCAAGGTCATCTGCGGCACCGACACGCTCGGCGTCGGCATCAACGTGCCGATCCGCACCGTGCTGTTCACCGGCCTGTCCAAGTACGACGGGGTGCGCACCCGGCTGCTCAAGGCCCGCGAGTTCCACCAGATCGCCGGGCGGGCCGGACGGGCCGGGTTCGACACCGTCGGCCGGGTCGTCGTGCAGGCCCCCGAGCACGTCATCGACAACGAGAAGGCGCTCGCCAAGGCCGGCGACGACCCGAAGAAGCGACGCAAGGTGGTGCGCAAGAAGCCGCCGGAGGGCTCGATCGGCTGGGGGAGGCCCACCTTCGACCGCCTGGTCGACGCCGAGCCGGAGCCGCTGACCTCCAGCTTCCACGTCAGCCACTCGATGCTGCTCAACGTCATCGGCCGCCCCGGCGACGCGTTCGCCGCGATGCGGCACCTGCTCACCGACAACCACGAGGACCGCGCCGCCCAGCGCCGGCACGTCCGCCGCGCCATCGCCATCTACCGGGCGCTGCGCGCGGGCGGGGTCGTCGAGCAGCTCGACGAACCCGACGAGACCGGGCGACGGGTCCGCCTCACCGTCGACCTCCAGCTCGACTTCGCGCTCAACCAGCCGCTCTCCCCGCTGGCGCTGGCCACGATCGAGCTGCTCGACGTCGAGTCCCCCGCGTACGCCCTCGACGTGCTCTCGGTGATCGAGTCGATCCTCGACGACCCGCGTCAGGTGCTCTCCGCGCAGCAGTTCAAGGCCCGCGGCGAGGCGGTCGCCGCCATGAAGGCGGAGGGCATCGAGTACGAGGCCCGCCTCGAACTCCTCGACGGGGTGACCCACCCGAAGCCGCTGGCGGAACTGCTGGACTCGGCGTACGAGATGTACCGGCAGGGGCACCCGTGGGTCGCCGACCACCAGCTCTCCCCCAAGTCCGTCGTGCGGGACATGTACGAGCGGGCGATGACCTTCACCGAGTACGTGCAGTTCTACGGCCTGACCCGCTCCGAGGGCCTCGTGCTGCGCTACCTCGCGGACGCGTACAAGACGCTGCGGCAGACGGTGCCCGAGGACGCCAAGACCGAGGAGCTGGTCGACCTCATCGAGTGGCTCGGCGAGCTGGTCCGCCAGGTCGACTCCAGCCTCATCGACGAGTGGGAGCGGCTGCGCAACCCCACCGACGCCGCCGAGGCCGCCGAGGCGCTGGACGACCGCGTGCCGGTGGTCACCCGCAACGCCCGCGCCTTCCGGGTGCTGGTGCGCAACGCCCTGTTCCGCCGGGTCGAGCTGACCGCCCTGCGCCGCTGGTACGACCTCGGCGAGCTGGACGCCGCGTCGGGCTGGGACGCGGACGCGTGGGCCGACGCGCTGGAGCCGTACTTCGAGGCGTACGACTCCATCGGGGTGGGGCCGGACGCGCGCGGCCCCGCGCTGCTCATGATCGAGCAGGGCCGGGAACGGTGGACGGTCCGGCAGATCCTCGACGACCCCGAGGAGGACCACGACTGGGGCATCAGCGCCGAGGTCGACCTCGCGGCCTCCGACGAGGCGGGCGCGGCGGTCGTCCGGATCACCTCGGTCGGCCAGCTCTGATCGCCGCCCGGCGGCGTGCCGCCGGGCGGCGGTCACCTGGTGAGGACGACGAGCTGCCGGGTCGCCCGGGTCATCGCGACGTAGCGGTCGACCGCGCCCTGCACGCCTGCGCCGAACGCCTCCGGGTCGACCAGGACGACCAGGTCGAACTCGAGCCCCTTGGCCAGCTCAGGCGTCAGTGACCGGACCCTGGACGTCGTCCGGAACGTGGGATCGCCGATGACGCAGGCGGTGCCCTCGGCGTGCGCGGCGAGCCACGTGTCGAGGATCGCTCCCAGGTCGGCGGCCGAGCCGTGTGCGACGGGAACGCCGCCGCGGCGAATGGAGGTCGGCACGTTGGCGTCGGGGAGCACGGCCCGGATGACGGGCTCGGCCGCCGCCATGACCTCCTCCGGCGTCCGGTAGTTGACGGTCAGGGATGCCAGGGTGACCCGGTGGAGCCCGATCCGCCCGAGCCGTTCCCGCCACGACTCCGTGAACCCGTGCCGGGCCTGGGCCCGGTCCCCGACGACGGTGAAGCTTCCCGACGGGCAGCGCAGCAGCAGCATCTGCCACTCGGCGTCGGTCAGCTCCTGGGCCTCGTCCACCACGATGTGGGCGAACGGTCCGGCGAGCAGGTCCGGCTCGGCACCGGGCAGTGCGGTCTCGTCGACCAGGGCGTCCTGGAGGTCCAGCTGGCGCAGGCTCGACAGCACGCCCTCGCCGTCGTCGTAGACGTGGGCCTCGATCAGGTCGTCGACGACCGCGGCCATGCGCGCGCGTTCGACGGCGACGAAGGCCTCCTGCCGGCGCCTGCGCCCGGACGCCTCCGCATCGCCGAGCCGCTGCCGTGCCGCGTCCAGCAGCGGCAGGTCGGACACCGTCCAGGCCGCGGCGTCGCGGCGCTGCAGCCTGCGGACCTCGTCGGGGCTGAGCCAGGGAGCGCACCTGCGCAGGTAGGCGGGCACCGACCACAGGTCGCCGACGAGGTCGGTCGCCTCGATCAGCGGCCAGGCCCGGTTGAACGCCGTGCGCAGTTCCCGGTTGCGCAGCAGCGAGGCGCGGACCAGGTCGTCCGGCTCGTCGCCGTCGTACTTCTCCACCAGGATCGTCAGCAGTTCCTCCCAGACCTCGTCGCGCGCCTCGTTGTGCGGCGTGCCGGGCCCCGGCGCCTCGAACGCCTGGGCCCAGTCGTCGGCGCTCAGCCGGATGTCGGCCTCGTCGGTGCTGACCGTCATCGCTTCGGCCGGCGGCTCCTCGTAGAACCTGACGGCCGCCTCGATCGCCCGCACCAGCTCCGCCGACGACTTCAGCCGGGCCACGTCCGGGTCGGCCTCGATGCCCGCCGCGGCGCCCTCGGGTACGAGGTCCCGCAGGGTGCAGGTCTGCACGTCCTCCTCCCCCAGGCTGGGCAGGACGTCGGAGACGTACGCCAGGTAGGGCTGGTGCGGACCGACGAACAGCACGCCGCCCCGGCGCTGGCCGAGGCGCGGGTCGGCGTAGAGGAGGTACGCGGTGCGGTGCAGGGCGACGACGGTCTTGCCGGTGCCGGGACCGCCGTCGACGACGAGCGCGCCGCTCGATCCCGCGCGGATGATGGCGTCCTGGTCGGCCTGGATCGTGCCGAGCACGTCGCGCATCCGCGACGACCTGCTGGTGCCCAGGCTGGCGAGGAATGCGGACTGGTCGTCGAGCGTGACGGCGTGGCCCTCGAACCCGTCCGGGGTGAACACCTCGTCCCAGTAGTCGGTGATCCGACCACGGGTCCAGCGGTACCTGCGGCGGCTCGTCAGACCCATCGGGTTGGCGTGGGTCGCCGCGAAGAACGGCTCGGCCGCGGGGGAACGCCAGTCGAGCAGCAGCCGGCGGCCTGCGCCGTCGGTGAGGCCACGTCGTCCGACGTACCCGGGCGCGGAGTCGTCCGTGCCCACCATGCGGCCGAGGCACAGGTCCACGCCGAAGCGGCGCAGTGTGCGCAGGCGGGCGGCCAGCCGACGGACCTCCATGTCCCGGTCCACCGCCTGCCGGCCCTTGCCACCGGGGGCCCTGCGCTCGGCGTCCAGGCGGTCGGACAGTTCGGTGATCGACTGTTCGATGCTCCGCGCGACGGCCGCGAAGTGCCGCTCGTCGGCGGCGATCAACGTCGGTTCGGCCTTGGGGGCGAGGCGGTCGGGAAGGTCGAACGCGCCGGCCGTCAGAGGATTCACGGCAACTCCGATCTAGTTCATTTCATGGGTTCCGTTTCCGCAGCTCGCGGCCTCGGCCGGTGATTCTGCGGCACAGACCGGGTCTTGCCGCAAGCCCCCGGGTGCGATATATGTTGAGAAGGGAAAGGGGCGGACGCTCCCTTTCCCTTCTTTCTGTCCGAGGCGGAAAACCCTTTCGGGAATGGGTGCCGCACACGACGGCGCGGCGGCCAGGCGGACACTGCCCGGCCCGCGAACGTGCGGGGGCGCCTCGGCGGGGCCGCCGGCATGGTGTGGATCTTCCGCGACGCAGGGGTGACTCTCCATCGTGCCCGCCCTCGCCAGGACGCCCGAGGAACCCTCCGCAAAGCCTGGGAGATGTCACACCCGTCGATTAGAATGTGTGTACTAATCGAGGTCCTGACCTGGGAGGACGCCCGTGACCACGCCCGCCTCCGCCCCACCCACCCCCTACGCCACCCTGCTCGGTTTCACCCGCTACGTCGACCGCACCGGCCCGACGAAGGCCACCTTCGTCGGGGGCCTGCGCAAGCAGCGGGCCAGCCGCTCCGGCTTCAACCCGCACGGCCAGTTCGTCAAGGCACTCAAGGCCGACATCGCCTTCCACACCGGCGGCACCCACCTCGACCAGGTGGCCGACGCGGTCAAGCCGCGCTGGCGTCCGCTCTACCAGGCCCTCGTCCCCGGCGCGACGACCTGGCTGCGTTCCCTCGGCGAGCCGAGGTCCGTCGACCTCGCCCAGACCCGCGACGCGCTCGCGATGCTCGGCGACCTCCCCGTCAAGGTCAACCCCCAGTTCGGCGTACGCCACGCCGACGGCCGCGTCGAGGCCGTCCGACTGCACTTCGACGAGGCACCGCCCAGCGAGGAGGCGACGCTCGCCACCCTGCACCTGATGGCCCGGCACATGGACGCGGTGCTCCCGCACGCCGAGCCGGTCCTGGTCGACGTGCGCCGGGGCGAGGCCCACCGGATGCCCGCCGACGCCCGCCCCGAGCAGATCGAGCGCTGGCTGGCCGGCGAGGCGGCAGCCTTCCGGGCCATCTGGGCCACCGCCGCCTGACCCTCTCCCACCAACCGACCCGCCGCCCGGCCCGGCCCGTCATCGGCCGGGCCGGGCGGCCCAGCGCCGCACGCGATCCCCCGTCGCTCCGCTGCGGCGCGCGCCGGACCACGGGTCTACGGGCCCCGCGCGTAGCCCACATGCCGGGCGGCGGATCGACACGACGAGCCACATCGTGAATCATCTATCTTCATGACCACCGGGTCCACGAACGCCCCACCACCCGCCGAGATCGCCGACGGCGACCGGGTGCCCGCCGCCGGAGCGCCCGGCCGGCGGGAGCGATGGCGATGGCTGCGGCACGAATGGACGCTGGCGGTGCTCGGCGGGCTGCTGCTGGCGGTGGTGCTGACCTGGCCGACGATGCGACATCCGGCGAGCACGATCCCCGGCGACATCGGCGACCCCACCTTGCAGGCGTGGCAGATGGCCTGGGCCGGGCACGCCCTGCTCACCAACCCGGCCGGGCTCTGGCACTCCAACACGTTCTTCCCCGAGACCCACACGTACGCATACAGCGACACCCTGCTCGGATACGCCCCGCTCGGGATGCTCGGCTCGGGCTTCGAGGCCGCCCTGGTCCGCTACAACGTGACGTACGTGCTGGTGCACGCGCTGGCCTTCGTCGGGGCGTACGCGCTGGCCCGGCAACTCGGGGCCGGCCGGCTGGGCGGGGCGGTCGCCGGCGTCGCGTGGGCGTACGCGCCGTGGCGGCTGGCACACGCCGGTCACCTGAACATCCTCTCCAGCGGCGGGATCGCACTGTGCCTGGCGATGCTGGCGCGCGGCCACGGCTGGTCGTTGCGGCACGGCTACCGACCGGAGCGCCGGCGACCGGGCTGGGCCCTGGCGGGTTGGCTCGTCGCCGCGTGGCAGGTCAGCCTGGGCTTCGGCATCGGGCTGCCCCTGGTCTACTTCCTGCTGGCCGCGGTGCTGGTCGGGGCCGGCGGCTACGGCTGGTCGTGGTGGCGACGCGGGAGAAGGCCCGCGTTCGGCCGGCGGCTGCTGGTCGCCGACCTGGCCGGTGGGGCCGCCTTCGGGGCGGTGACACTGCTGCTGGGTCTGGTCTACCTGCGGGTCGTCGACCTCAATCCGCAGGCCGAGCGGTCGCTGGCCTGGACGGAGATGTTCTCGCCGCCGCTGATCGGCCTCGTCACCGCCCCGGCGGACTCCTGGTGGTGGGGCGAGCGGCATGCGGCGGCCCGCGAACAGCTGTCCTGGCCGCCGGAGATGGCTCTGCTGCCCGGAATGGTGCTGCTGGCGTTGGCGGCGGCGGGACTGTTCGTCTCGGTCTATCCGGCCCGACGCCGGGTCGCGGTGGCACTCGGCGTGCTCATCACGGTGCTGCTGGGCCTGGGGGTCACCCTCGGCGGCGACGGCGACCCGGGCTACCTGACGCTGTCGAAGCACCTGCCGGGCTGGGACGCGCTGCGGACCCCGGGCCGGATGATGCACTGGACCAGCCTGCTGCTGGCGATCCTGGCAGCGGGCACGGTGACGGTGTTCGCCGAGGCGGTGCGACGGTGGTCGTCGCGGGGCCGGGCGAGGCTCCTGGCGCCGGTGCTGCTGCTGGTGCCGCTGGCCCTGGTGGGGCTGGAGGGGGTCAACCGGACGGCCCATCCGGTGGTGCCCACGCCACCGGCGGCCATGCGTGCGGCGACGGAGCCGATGCTGGTGCTGCCCGCCGGCGGCGCGCTCGATCTGATCTTCATGTCGTGGACGACGGACGGGTTCCCGAGGGTCACCAACGGCCTCGCCGGGTTCGAGCCGGTCACCCAGGCGCAGACCCGCGCCGCGACGGCCGCCTTCCCCGACGCGGGCAGCGTGGCGTACCTGCGGGGCATCGGGGTGCGCTCCGTGGTGGCCCTGCCGGGCTGGGCCGCCGGCACCCCGTGGGAAGGCATCGCCGACCGGCCCTACGACGGGCTGGGCGTCACCCGGGAGGAGATCGATGGTGTGCTGGTCTACCGCCTCTGACCGGGCCGGCGCGGGGCGGGCGCCCTCGGGCACCGGCCGGGCGGGGTGACGGGCGTGCGCCTGTCGGTGGTGGTGCCCTGCTTCAACGAGGAGGCCTCGGTGGAGCGGCTGCACGCGGCGGTGAACGCCGCGGTCGCGGAACTGACCGACGTCGAGATCGAGGTGGTGTACGTCGACGACGGCAGCTCCGACGGCACCCTCGTGGCGCTGCGCCGGCTCGCCGCCGACGACCCCTGCGTGCGGTACACGTCGCTGAGCCGCAACTTCGGCAAGGAGGCGGCGATGCTGGCCGGGCTGGAGCGGGCCACCGGCGACGCGGTGGTGATCATGGACGCCGACCTCCAGCACCCGCCGTGGCTGCTGCCCGACATGATGGCGCTGTACCGGCAGGGCTTCGACCAGGTGATCGCCCGCCGGGACCGGCGTGGTGACCGGTTCGTCCGGATGCTCGCCTCGCGCTCCTTCTACCGGCTGGTCAACTGGTGGATCGACGTACGGCTGCTGGACGGGGCGGGCGACTTCCGGCTGCTGTCCCGGCTGGCCGTGGACGCGGTGCTGGCGATGCCCGAGTACAACCGCTTCTCGAAGGGGCTGTTCTCCTGGATCGGGTTCCGCACGGTGGTGGTCGCGCACGGCAACCAGACCCGGCAGGCGGGCCGGAGCCGGTGGACGTTCGGCAAGCTGTTCAACTACGCGTTCGACGGGCTGCTGTCGTTCAACAACCGACCGCTGCGCCTGGCGATCTACGGCGGCCTGTTCCTCACCCTGATCGCGGTGGTCTACATGGCCTGGGTGGTCGCGGACGCCGTCAGTAAGGGCATCGACGTGCCCGGCTACACCACGATCATCGTCAGCGTGATCGGTCTCGGTGGCATCCAGATGACCATCCTGGGCGTGATCGGGGAGTACATCGGCCGGATCTACTACGAGACCAAGCGTCGGCCGCACTACCTGGTCCAGGAGACCGAGGACCTGGTCACGGAGAGCGGGGAAGCGCCCCGGGTGCCGGACCAGCCGGCGGTGCGGGTCCCCCGGGTCGGGCCGGCCCGCGAGGACCTCCCCCGGTACCGCTCGCTGCGGCGCGCCGCCAGCGACTCCGTGACGGGTGACGCGCGGCAGCCGTGAGGTCGCCCCACCCCACCGTGGCGGGACGCCCGGCCCGCCCGACCCGCCGTTGTCGATCCGAGCGGCGCCGACCAGGGCATCCGGCGAGGATCCGGGCGGGCGGCGGCCCTGGCCGCCCTAGTGTGTGGGGCATGCGATTCGACCAGCACACCGTGGTGCTCCTCCTCCGGCCGTCGGACGCGCCGGAGCTGCCGCTCGACGCGGTCGACCGGTTGCAGGACGCCCACCTGGCGCACCAGGCGGGGCTGGTGGAGCAGGGGCTCGTCCTGGCTGCGGGACCCTTCGTCGACGCCGACGACGAGCAGACGCGCGGATTCGTCGTGCTCTCCGTCTCCCCGCAGGAGGCCCGCGAGCTCTACCACAACGACCCGGCCGTACGGGCCGGGCGACTGAGCGTCCAGGTGATGAGCTGGATGGTGCCGGAGGGCATCGTGCGGTTCGAGAGCGTGCCGATGCCCCGGTCGATCCTGGAGGCCGCCGCCGGCGACTGACGGCGGCCACCGGGGTCGGTCGGGGCGTCAGTCGGCCGGTCGCGGCGCGGGAACCGGGCCGGTCGGCCCGTCGAGCTGCTGGTCGGCCCAGACGTACGTCTCCGGCAGCAGTTCGGCGACGTGCACCACGCGCAGCGCGTCCATCGGCCCGACGATGACCCGGACGGTGGGGAAGTAGTCGCGCAGCACCTGCCGGCAGCGCCCGCAGGGCGGGATCACCCCGCGCCCCCGGTCGCCCACCGCGACGATCGTCTCCAGCTCGGTGACGCCCTGGGTGGCGGCGGCACCGACCGCGACCACCTCGGCGCAGGGACCGCCGGTGAAGTGGTAGACGTTGACCCCGGTGAAGACCCGGCCGTCGGTGGTCCGCGCGGCGGCGGCGACCGTGTGGTTCTCGCTGCGGCAGCGCAGCTTGGCGACCGCCGTGGCGGCCTGCACCAGGGCCCGGTCGGTGTCCCGCATCGTCATCCCATCCCCCGTGGCCAAGGTCGGTCGGCGCCCCACTCTAGTCCGGCGGACCGATCCCGCGCGCTCCCCGCCCGGCCGCCGTCGACGGGCGTGGGCGGGACGGGTGGGGGCGGTGCGGCGGTAACCCGGGAGCGGTCCGGCCGGCGGCTGCCTATCCTTGGCGACGACATGCAGAATCCAGCCGCACCCGCCGCGACCGACCCCGTCCGCGAGCTGCACCGCCGCCTGAGTCCCCTGATGTTCCGCGACCAGCGTCGCCTGCAACGACGCCTGGACGGGGTGCGCAGGCTGCGCGACCCGCAGCGCCGGGAGTCGGCGCTCGGCGAGATCGCCGCCGACGTGGCGCGGGCCGAGGCGGTGCTCGATAACCGCCGCGCCGCCGTGCCGGTGATCACGTATCCGGCCCAGTTGCCGGTCAGCGAACGCAAGGACGACATCGCCGCCGCCATCCGCGACCACCAGGTGGTGATCGTGGCCGGCGAGACCGGCTCCGGCAAGACCACCCAGCTGCCGAAGATCTGCCTGGAGCTGGGGCGCGGGATCACGGGCCTGATCGGGCACACCCAGCCGCGCCGGCTCGCCGCGCGTACGGTGGCGGACCGCATCGCCGAGGAGCTCGGCACCGAGCTGGGCGACGTGGTCGGCTACAAGGTGCGCTTCGCCGACCAGGTCAGCGACCGCAGCCTGGTCAAGCTGATGACCGACGGCATCCTGCTCGCCGAGTTGCAGACCGACCGGATGCTGCGCCAGTACGACACGCTGATCATCGACGAGGCGCACGAGCGCAGCCTCAACATCGACTTCATCCTCGGCTACCTGCGCCAGCTCCTCCCCCGCCGCCCCGACCTCAAGGTGGTCATCACCTCGGCGACCATCGAGACGGCGCGCTTCGCCCGGCACTTCGCGGGGCCGCCCACCGCCGACGAGCCCGACGGCGTACCGGCGCCCGTGGTCGAGGTCTCCGGGCGCACGTACCCGGTCGAGGTGCGCTACCGGCCGCTGGTCGCCCTCGCCGAGGGCGACGACGACGGCGAGGACGAGGAGAACGTCCGCGACCAGGTCCAGGCCATCGGCGACGCCGTCGGGGAACTGGCCGCCGAGGGCCCCGGCGACGTCCTGGTCTTCCTCAGCGGCGAGCGGGAGATCCGCGACACCGCGGACGCGCTGGGCAAGCTGGTGGAGAAGAAGCCGGCGCTGCGCGGCACCGAGATCCTGCCGCTGTACGCCCGGCTCTCCACCGCCGAGCAGCACCGCGTCTTCGCCCCGCACGCCGGACGCCGGGTGGTGCTGGCGACCAACGTCGCGGAGACCTCGCTCACCGTCCCCGGCATCAAGTACGTGGTGGACCCGGGCACGGCCCGCATCTCCCGCTACAGCAGCCGGCTCAAGGTGCAGCGGCTGCCGATCGAGCCGGTCTCGCAGGCGTCGGCCAACCAGCGCAAGGGGCGCTGCGGGCGTACCTCGGACGGCATCTGCATCCGCCTCTACGACGAGCAGGACTTCCTCTCCCGCCCGGAGTTCACCGACCCGGAGATCCTGCGTACCAACCTCGCCTCGGTCATCCTCCAGATGACCGCCATCGGGCTGGGCGACATCGCCGCGTTCCCGTTCATCGACCCGCCGGACCGACGCAACGTCGCCGACGGCGTCAACCTGCTGCACGAGCTCGGCGCGCTCGACCCGACCGAGGCCGACCCGGCGAAGCGGCTCACCCCACTGGGCCGGCGGCTGGCCCAGCTCCCCGTCGACCCGCGGCTGGCCCGGATGGTCGTCGAGGGCGAACGCAACGGCTGCGCCACCGAGGTGATGGTGATCGCCGCCGCGCTGTCGATCCAGGACCCGCGCGAGCGGCCCGCCGAGAAGCAGGCCCAGGCCGACCAGGCCCACGCCCGGTTCACCGACCGCGAGTCGGACTTCGTGTCGCTGCTCAACCTGTGGCGGCACCTGCGCGAGCAGCAGCGCGAGCTGTCGTCCAGCGCGTTCCGGCGGATGTGCAAGGCCGAATACCTCAACTACCTGCGGGTACGCGAGTGGCAGGACATCGTCAGCCAGCTGCGCCAGGTCCTGCGTACGCCCGAGGAAGGGCGACCGACGCGCGACGCGGGCGGCGGGCGCCGGGGCGGCGCGGACCTGCCGGAGGAGATCGACACCCCTAAGGTGCACCAGTCGCTGCTGCCCGGCCTGCTGTCGCACGTCGGGCTCAAGGACGCGCAGAAGCACGAGTACCTGGGCGCCCGGGGCGCGAAGTTCGCGCTCTTCCCGGGCTCGGCGCTGTTCAGGAAGCCGCCGCGCTGGGTGATGGCCGCCGAGCTGGTGGAGACCTCCCGGCTCTGGGGCCGGGTCGCCGGCCGGGTCGAGCCCGAGTGGGTCGAGCCGCTGGCGACGCATTTGGTCAAGCGCAGCTACAGCGAGCCGCACTGGGAGAAGAAGCAGGCGGCCGTGATGGCCTACGAGAAGGTGACCCTCTACGGCATTCCGCTGGTCACCTCACGCAAGGTCAACTTCGGCCGGATCGACCCGGCGCTGTCCCGCGAGCTGTTCATCCGACACGCCCTCGTCGAGGGCGACTGGCAGACCCACCACCGGTTCTGGGCCGACAACCAGCGGCTGCTGACGGAGATCGAGGAGCTGGAGCACCGGGCCCGGCGCCGCGACATCCTCGTCGACGACCAGACCGTCTTCGACTTCTACGACGCGCGCGTCCCGGCCGACGTGGTCTCCGGACGGCACTTCGACGCCTGGTGGAAGAAGACCCGCCGGGAGCAGCCCGACCTGCTCACCTTCACCCGGGAGCTGCTGGTCAACACCGGCCGGGTCGGCGTGGACGAGGCCGACTACCCCGACGAGTGGTCCGCCGACGGGGTGACCCTGCCGCTGACCTACCGCTTCGAGCCGGGCACCCCGACCGACGGCGTGACCGTCGACATCCCCCTGCCCCTGCTCAACCAGGTGCCGGCGGAGAGCTTCGACTGGCAGGTGCCCGGGCTGCGCGAGGAACTCGTGATCGCGCTGATCCGCTCGCTGCCCAAGGCGGTGCGCCGCAACTTCGTACCGGTGCCGGACTACGCGCGCGCGGCGCTGGCCGCGATGCCGGCCGGCGAGGAGCCGCTGCTGGACGCGCTGACCCGGCAGCTGCGCCGGATGACCGGCGTCACCGTGCCCCGCGACGCCTGGGACACCGAGCGGCTCCCCGCGCACCTGCGGGTCAGCTTCCGGGTGCTCGACGAGGAGAACAAGCCGGTCGCCGAGGGCAAGGACCTGCCGGCCCTGCAACGCCGGCTCAAGGCGGAGGTACGCCAGGTCGTGGCCGCCGCCGCACCGGACGTCGCCCGGACGGGCCTCCGCACCTGGAGCATCGACGATCTTCCTCGCACCATCGAGCAGGTGCGCGCCGGGTACGCGGTGACCGCGTACCCGGCTCTGGTCGACGAGGGCGACACCGTCGGGGTGCGGGTCTTCGACTCGCCGGCGGAGCAGGAGGCCGCGCACTGGGCCGGCACGAGGCGGCTGCTGCGGCTGACCGTGCCGTCACCGGCGAAGTTCCTCCAGGGGCGGTTGAGCAACGAGGCGAAGCTGGCGCTGAGCCGCAACCCGCACGGCGGCGTGCAGGAGCTGATCTCCGACGCGGCCGGGGCGGCAATCGACAAGCTGATCGGCGACGCCGGCGGACCGGCCTGGAACGCCGAGGGCTTCGCCGCCCTGCGGGAGAAGGTCCGGGCCGACCTGGTCGACACCGTGGTCGAGATCATGGACCGCGTCCGTCGGGTGCTCGCCGCCGCGTACGCGGTCGAGCAGCGCCTCGGCGCCACGCGGAACCTGGCGGTGGTGGCCGCGCTGGCCGACGTCCGGGCCCAGCTGGGCGGCCTGGTACACAAGGGGTTCGTCACCGAGACCGGCTACGCGCGCCTGCCCGACCTGCTGCGCTACCTCACCGCGATCGAGCGGCGGCTGGACCGGCTGCCGGGCAACCCGCAGCGCGACAAGCAGCAGCAGGACCGGGTCGCGGTGGTGCAGAAGGAGTACCAGGAGATGCTCGCCGCGCTGCCGCCGGGCCGCCGGCAGTCGGCGGCCGTCCGGCAGATCCGCTGGTCGGTCGAGGAGCTGCGGGTGAACGTCTTCGCCCAGGCGCTGGGCACCCCGTACCCGGTGTCGGAGCAGCGGATCTACCGCGCGATGGACGAGGCCGAGGGCCGGTAGGGCGACCCGCGCAGCACCCGCAGCAGCACCGGCGGGGAGAGCAGCCGCGTCGGCGGGTCGACGAGGTTCACCACCCGCAGGAACGCCGCGCCCAGCGCCGGGTCCCGGGTCGCCGCCGCGTGCAGCCGGCCCACGTACGCGTTGACCAGACGTACCCGCGGCGAGCGCCGGCCGGGCACCTCGGGGAAGCGCAGGTCCGTGCCGACCGCGATGGACCACGGCCCGTCGATCAGCCGGGCCGCGCCCCGGAAGAACCGCCGGGCGAGCCGGTCGGACGACCCCCGCAGCAGTCGGCGCAGCAGCAGGGCCTCCAGCGCGGCCACCGTCATGCCCTGCCCGTAGACCGGGTTGAAGCTGCACACCGCGTCGGCCACCACCAGGTAGCCGGCCGGAAAGCGGCGCAGCCGCTCGTAGCGCCGCCGTACGCTGGCCGGGAACCTCATCGTCGCCGGCGGGCCCTCCGGTCGCGCCGTACGCAGCAGGTCGGCGATCTGCGGGGCGGCGAGGGTCTCGGCGAAGGCGGTCATGCCCTCGTCGTCGGCCGGCGGCTCCTCGCCCAGCATCCCGCTGAGCGCCACCGCGAACCGGCCCTGCTCCTGCACGGTGACGATGCCGGCCCGGGGCTGGCCGGGCACGGCGTTGGTGAGCGCGCCGAGCAGCCCTTCCAGGTGGTGCGGCTCCCGCCGGTAGGTGCGGGTGAGGTAGGTGACGCCGACCTTCACCCGTTCCTCCGGCGCCGGCCGGTAGCCCAGCTCGGCCAGCCACACCGGGCTGCGGGTGCCCCGGCCGGCGGCGTCGACGACGAGGTCGGCCGCGACGGTGGTCGGCTCCCCGTCGCGGGGACGCAGCCGTACGCCGGTGACCCGCCCCCGGTCGGCGGTGGTGGTCAGGCCCGCCACCTCGCAGCCCGACACGATCCGCACCCCGGGCAGGGCGGCCACGCGCGCCCGGACGACCTGTTCGAGCAGCGGCCGGCTGACCCCGAGGGCGACCAGCGGGGACGGGGCACGCCGCATCCGGTGGCCGTTGTTGTACCAGTGGACCTGCTCGTGCAGGTCGACCGTGGGCACGCCGTGGGCGGCGAGTTCCGCCGAGATCCCGGGCAGCAGTTCCTCGAACGCCTGCCGGCCTCGGGTCAGCAGGACGTGCAACTGCCGCCCCTGGGGTACGCCCCGGCGGCTGTCCGCCCGCTCGGGCAGCAGGTCGCGGTCCACGAGGGTGACCCGCTCGTACGCCTCGGTGAGTGCGCGGGCGGTCAGCAGGCCGCCCATGCTGGCGCCGATCACCACGGCGCTGCCCGTTGCCATGCGGGCAGCGTAGGCAGGCAGGCGGGGGGCGGGCGCCTTCCGTCGTGCGCACCTGGCGGCATCAGCCGGCACGGCCGGGCCGCCTGGGACCGGCACGGCCCGGGGCCGTGGGACCCGTGCGGCCGGGCGCGCGGGCGGCGGCGTCAGAGGGGCTCGACGCCCGGCGGCAGGTCCCCGTCGTTGGTGGCGTCGCGGACGTAGTCGAGCAGTATCCGGCGCAGCTCCCGGCCGGCGTGGGTGGGCACCACGTCGCGGCGCCGGGCGACCGCGATGGTGCGCCGCACGCCGGGTGGGGCCAGCCTCGTGACGCGTACGCCCGGGCGGCGGGCCACCACGATGCCGGGGACCAGCGCGACGCCCAGCCCGGCCTCGACGAAGCTCAGCACCGCGTCCATCTCGCCGCCGTCGACGGCGATGGTCGGCTCGAAGCCGGCCTCCCGGCAGGCCTGGAGGGTGGCGTCGCGCAGGTCGTAGCCCTCCCGGAACATCACCATCGGCTGCTCGCGCAGGTCGGTGATGCGCAGCTGCCCGGTCTCCGGCGTCACCGACAGTTCCTCGACGGAGGCGACCACCAGGCTCTCCCGCAGGATGGGGTCGGCGCGCAGCCCGGGGTCGGTGCCCTGGGCCGGCATGATGATCAGTGCCAGGTCGAGGTCGCCGCGGAGCAGGTCGCGGACCAGGTCCTGCGATCCGCTCTCCTCCACCCGCAGGTCGATGGTGGGGTGGGCGTCGCGGAACCGGCGCAGCACCGGCGGGGCGAGCGAGGTGGCGAGGCTGGGGGTGGCGCCGAGCCGGACCCGGCCCCGGCGCAGGCCGACCAGCTCCTGGACCTCGCGGGTCGCGGTGTCGACGTCGGCGAGGATCCGCTTGGCCAGCGGCAGCAGCACCTCGCCGGCCGCGGTGAGCGTGATGTTGCCCCTTACCCGTTCGAACAGCGGGGCGCCGAGGCCGTCCTCCAGGGCGTGAATTTGCTTACTCAAGGATGGCTGGGTGATGCCGACGATGTCGGCCGCCTGGGTGAAATGTCGTACTTCCGCCACCGCGACGAAGTACTTCAGCTGATGGAGCTGCATCTACATAGCCTATAGCTATCAAGACTACGAGGTCGATGCATTGGACGACTGAATCAACTGCTCCTAGCGTCGATCGCGTGGTAGTCACAAGAACTCGGTCGCCCATCCGTTCCAGCGTCGGCCTGAAGGCCGTCATGGCGGTGACGGGCATCGTCCTGGTGTCGTTCCTGATCGCGCACATGCTCGGCAACCTGAAGATCTTCACGGGGGCGACCTCGTTCGACCACTACGCGCACTGGCTGCGCGAGCTCGGCACCCCGCTGCTGCCGGGCGTGTGGTTCCTGTGGATCCTGCGGATCGGCCTGCTGGTGTCGGTGCTCGGCCACATCTGGGCCGCGACCGTCCTCGCCCTACGCGCCCGCGCCGCCCGCCCGGTGCAGTACGCGCACCGCAAGAAGGTGCAGGGCAGCTACGCGGCCCGCACCATGCGCTGGGGCGGCGTGATCATCCTGCTCTTCGTGGTCTACCACATCCTGGACCTCACCACCGGCACGCTGAACCCGGTCGGCGACCCCGGCCGGCCGTACGCCAACGTGGTGGCCGACTTCGCCCCGGAGCGCTGGTACGTGACGCTCTTCTACACCCTGGCGGTGGTCACCCTCGGCTTCCACCTGCGGCACGGCCTGTTCAGCGCGCTGCGCAGCCTCGGCCAGCAGAGCCCGCGCGGCGAGCGGCGGGCCCGGGCCGTGGCCCTCGGCTTCTCCGTCGCGCTCTGCGTCGGCTACCTGGTGGTCCCGTTCGCCGTACTCACCGGATTGGTGTCCTGACATGGATCTCTACACCGAGGGCGACCCGATCGCCGACACCAAGGCTCCCGACGGCCCGATCGAGACCCGCTGGGAACGCCGCCGCTTCGAGGCCAAGCTGGTCAACCCGGCCAACCGCCGCAAGATGACCGTGATCGTGGTCGGCACCGGCCTGGCCGGCGGCTCGGCCGCCGCCACGCTGGGCGAGCAGGGCTACCGGGTCAAGACCTACTGCTACCAGGACAGCCCGCGCCGGGCGCACTCCATCGCCGCGCAGGGCGGCATCAACGCCGCCAAGAACTACCGCAACGACGGCGACTCGGTGCACCGCCTCTTCTACGACACCGTCAAGGGCGGCGACTTCCGCTCCCGCGAGTCGAACGTGCACCGGCTGGCCGAGGTCTCGGTCAACATCATCGACCAGTGCGTCGCGCAGGGCGTCCCGTTCGCCCGCGAGTACGGCGGCCTGCTGGACACCCGCTCCTTCGGCGGCGCGCAGGTGCAGCGCACCTTCTACGCCCGGGGCCAGACGGGCCAGCAGTTGCTGCTCGGCGCGTACCAGGCGCTGGAGCGGCAGATCGGCCTCGGCAACGTGGAGATGAACACCCGGCACGAGATGCTGGAGCTCATCGTCGTCGACGGCAGGGCCCGCGGAATCGTGGTCCGGGACATGGTCACCGGCGAGATCGCCTGCGAGTTCGCGGACGCGGTCGTGCTCGCCTCCGGCGGCTACGGCAACGTCTTCTACCTCTCCACCAACGCCAAGGGCTGCAACGTCACGGCCACCTGGCGGGCCCACCGCAAGGGCGCGCACTTCGCCAACCCCTGCTACACGCAGATCCACCCGACCTGCATCCCGGTCTCCGGCGACCACCAGTCGAAGCTGACCCTGATGAGCGAGTCGCTGCGCAACGACGGCCGGGTCTGGGTGCCCAAGGCCAAGGGCGACACCCGCAGCCCGCGGGACATCCCCGAGGACGAGCGGGACTACTACCTGGAGCGGATCTACCCCTCCTTCGGCAACCTGGTCCCCCGCGACATCGCCTCCCGCGCCGCGAAGAACGTCTGCGACGAGGGGCGCGGCGTCGGCCAGACGGGGCTCGGCGTCTACCTGGACTTCGCCGACGCGATCAGCCGGCTCGGCCGCAAGGCCATCGGGGCCAAGTACGGCAACCTCTTCGAGATGTACGAGCGGATCACCGGCGAGGACCCGTACGAGGTGCCGATGCGGATCTATCCCGCCGTGCACTACACGATGGGCGGCCTCTGGGTCGACTACGACCTCCAGTCGACGATCCCGGGCCTCTTCGTGATCGGCGAGGCGAACTTCTCCGACCACGGCGCGAACCGGCTCGGCGCCTCGGCGCTGATGCAGGGCCTGGCCGACGGCTACTTCGTGCTGCCGAACACCGTCGCGCACTACCTGGCGTCCGGCCCGCTGGAGAAGGTCGACGCCACGCACCCGGCGGCCGTGCGGGCCCGCGCCGACGTCGAGGACCGGATCCAGCGGCTGCTGGCCGTCGACGGCGACCGGACCGTGGACTCGTTCCACCGCGAGCTGGGCCAGATCATGTGGGAGCACTGCGGCATGGAGCGCAGCGAGGCCGGGCTGCGCAAGGCGATCGACGAGATCCGCGCCCTGCGCGAGCAGTTCTGGCAGCGGGTCCGGGTGCCGGGCAGCGGCGAGGGACTCAACCAGTCGTTGGAGAAGGCCGGCCGGGTGGCCGACTTCTTCGAACTGGCGGAGCTGATGTGCGTCGACGCCCTGCACCGCGAGGAGTCCTGCGGCGGTCACTTCCGGGCCGAGCACCAGACGCCCGACGGTGAGGCGGAGCGCGACGACGACCGCTTCGCGTACGTGGCGGCCTGGGAGTTCACCGCGTCCGGCGAGCCCCCGGTGCTGCACAAGGAAGACCTGAACTTCGAATACGTCCACCCCACGCAGCGGAGCTACAAGTGAACCTGACCCTGCGCATCTGGCGCCAGTCCGGCCCCGAGGACAAGGGTCGGATGGTGACCTACAAGGTCGACGACGTCTCTCCGGACATGTCGTTCCTGGAAATGCTCGACGTCCTCAACGAACGGCTGATCCTCGCCGGCGAGGAGCCGGTGGCGTTCGACCACGACTGCCGCGAGGGCATCTGCGGCATGTGCGGCCTGATGATCAACGGGGACGCGCACGGGCCGCAGCGCGGCACCACCGCCTGCCAGCTGCACATGCGGCAGTTCTCCGACGGTGAGACGATCGACATCGAGCCGTGGCGGGCCCGGGCCTTCCCGGTCATCAAGGACCTGGTGGTCAACCGGGACGCCTTCGACAAGATCATCGCTGCCGGCGGCTACATCACCGCGCCGACCGGCAGCGCGCCCGAGGCGCACTCGACCCCGGTCGCCAAGGCCAACGCGGACGCGGCCTTCGAGGCGGCGGAGTGCATCGGCTGCGGCGCCTGCGTGGCGGCCTGCCCGAACGGCTCCGGCATGCTCTTCACCGCCGCGAAGGTCACCCAGCTCTCGCTGCTGCCGCAGGGCCAGCCGGAGCGCTACACCCGGGTGGTCGGCATGGTCGACGCGCACGACGAGGCCGGCTTCGGCGGCTGCACCAACGCCGGCGAGTGCACCGTCGTCTGCCCGAAGGGCATCCCGCTGAACACGATCGGTCGGCTCAACCGGGACTTCCTGATGGCCACCTCGAAGCGGAGCGACAACATCGCCGGAACCTGACGGCGCCCACGGATCCTGACGACCGGACCGGACGGGCGGGCCGCCGTACCCCTGCGGGTGCGG
>NZ_JAGPXN010000068.1 GCF_018070575.1 Micromonospora sp. C31 | reverse complement strand
TCGGATACGCCGCACGCTCACCCATGATCAGCCCAACGCCGGCCGGACCTACCGGTTACGACCACGGCTCACATTCACATGCCGGCCCAAACCCAGAATGGACGAAAGCTACCGAACCACCCTCTCAGCGAGTCCAGGGAACCAGTGGTGATGCCAATCCGGGCGCCGCCTATTACCGGGATCGCCTACGGAAGGCGGTCGCTCAACTCACTGCCGCTTGCGCGAAGCACGGCGTCACGGTCGAGGTATAGCCCTCAACTCGTCGTCTCAGGTTGGTTGAGGGCTGGGTCGAAGAGTTGCGCGGTGAGGACGCCAGTGCTGCTGTTGCCCCTTCAGGCACGGCGGTCGCTATGGGTCGGCAGGGCTCGGTATGTAGAGCTGCGACCGGCAGATCATGCGGGTTCCACTCGAACGCTGCGCGTCGGGTAGCAGGTCCGCCAAGACGCGTGCGCCGATCACGCCAACCAGGACGAGGGCGGTGCTGGCGGACGCCAGCGGCTTGAACGGTTGGTCGCTGGTTGACGGCGGTGGTGAAGCTTGCCCCATGTCCGGGCTCCGGGCGGCGAGGAGTACCTACCTCTGGGGAGCGGTTGACCCTGACTACCGCTCGTTCGGCCGACAAAGCCGGCGGCCACGCCGGAGCCTGCACACCGTCGGGCCTCGCGTTAGCGAGCGTGCGGACCGGCACGCTCGCAGTGACGTACTACCGCGAACTCGACCGCGACCAGCCGTGCGTGGAGCGTGAAGAGCCGCAGGTCCCCGCGCCCTTGACCCTGCGTGTCTCGTGCCTTGGCACGGACACGGCGCCCGCCCCGGTTGTTCGGTCGCACCCGCGAGCACGGTCAATGAGGCCTTTTCATCCTGCGTAGCGGTTGGATTCGGTGCGGTGCAGGACGAGGATCGCCTGCACGATCGCGGTGGCTCGGCGTGGGCAGCAGCGCAGCTTGGCCAGGATCTTCCAGGTTTTGAGCGTGGCAA
>NZ_JAGPXN010000067.1 GCF_018070575.1 Micromonospora sp. C31 | reverse complement strand
CGCGGGTGCTGCGGTGTGGGGTTTGGGTCGGGTGGTGGGTTTGGAGGTGCCGTTGCGGTGGGGTGGTTTGGTGGATTTGCCGGGGTTGTTGGATGGGGGGGTGTGGGGTCGGTTGTGTGGGGTGTTGTCGTCGTCTGGTGGTGGTGAGGATCAGGTGGCGTTGCGGTCGTCGGGGGTGTTTGCGCGGCGGTTGGTGCGTGCGGGTTCTTCGGTGGGTGTTGGTTCGGGTGGTTTTCGGTTTTCGGGGACGGTGTTGGTGACGGGTGGTACGGGGGCGTTGGGTGCGCGGGTGGCGGTGTGGGCTGCGGGTGTGGGTGCGGAGCATGTGGTGTTGGTGAGTCGGCGTGGTGGGGGTGCGCCGGGTGTGGGGGAGTTGGTGGGGCGGTTGGAGGGTTTGGGTGTGCGGGTGTCGGTGGTGGCGTGTGATGTGGCGGATCGTGGTGCGGTGGCGGGGTTGTTGGGGGATTTGGCGGGTGCGGGTGAGCGGGTGCGGGGTGTGGTGCATGCGGCGGGTGCGGCGCAGTTGTCGTCGTTGGGTGAGGTGGGTGTGGGTGAGGTGGAGGAGGTGTTGCGGGGGAAGGTTGGTGGTGCGGTGGTGTTGGATGAGTTGACGGCTGGTTTGGATTTGGATGCGTTTGTGGTGTTTTCGTCGATTGCGGGGGTGTGGGGTTCGGCGGGGCAGGTGGGGTATGCGGCGGCGAATGCGTTTTTGGATGGGTTGGTGGTGTCGCGGCGTGGGCGTGGGTTGGTGGGGACGTCGGTGGCGTGGGGGCCGTGGGCTGAGGCGGGTATGGCGGTGGGGGTGGCGGGTGAGCAGTTGAGTCGGCGTGGTTTGCCGGGGATGGCGCCGGAGTTGGCGGTGGCGGCGTTGCAGCGGGCGTTGGATGGTGGTGAGGCGCAGGTGGTGGTGGCGGATGTGCGGTGGGATCGGTTCGTGCCGTCGTTCACGGCGTTGCGTCCGTCCCGTCTGTTCACCGAGATCCCC
>NZ_JAGPXN010000066.1 GCF_018070575.1 Micromonospora sp. C31 | reverse complement strand
CAACACCCCACACAACCGACCCCACACCCCCCCATCCAACAACCCCGGCAAATCCACCAAACCACCCCACCGCAACGGCACCTCCAAACCCACCACCCGACCCAAACCCCACACCGCAGCACCCGCGACATCGGTCAACTCGTCGGAGCCGCCGACCGACACCGCCCCACGCGTCAGCCACCACAACCGGCCCGTCCCACCGACGTCGGTGAGTGCCTGCGCCACTACCAGTGCCGTCGTCACCTCGGCGGCGGCCGGAACCGTGGACGGCTGCCGCGACTCCGTCAGCGACAGCAGGGACACCACGTGGGCGTCCCGGTCGTCGGGCCCCATCGCCTCCCGCAGCAGCCGCGCCACCCGGTCGCGGTCGGCGTCGGCCGGGACCAGCACCGGAACCGCCCGCCCGGCCCGGTCGGCCAAGGCCACGGCCGCCGGGTGGTCCTCCTGTCCAGGCGCCATCAGCAGCAGCCAGGTCCCCGCCAGCGTCGTCGCAGCCGGCACGGTGGCCGTACGCCACGTCGTCCGGTAGCGCCAGGAGTCGACGGCGGCCCGCTGTTGCGTCGCCCGCCGCCAGCGGGCGAGCCTGGGCAGCAGCGCCGTGGACGGCTCGTCCGCGCCGACGGCCAACTCGTCGCCCAGCACGCCGAGGTCACCGGACTCGACCGCCGCCCAGAACTGCTCGTCGGAGGGGGCGTGGGCGCCCTCGGCAGCCGTGGCGGGCCGGGGATCCTCCAGCCAGTAGCGCTGCCGGTCGAAGGCGTACGTGGGCAGCTCGACCACGCGCGGCCGGGCACCGGTCTGGCCGTGGTACGCCGTCCAGTCGACCGGCACGCCGGCGGCCCAGAGCTGCCCGACGGCGCTGGTGAGAGTGGTGACGTCGGGCTGGTTGCGGCGCAGCGTGGCGACGTACCGCACGTCGTCGGCCGCTGCCGCCTCGGCCGCCATGGCGGTGAGGACCGCGTCCGGGCCGACCTCCAGGAACGTGTCCACACCCTGCGCCCGCAGCGCCGCCACCCCGTCGGCGAACCGCACCGCCTGCCGCACGTGCCGCACCCAGTAGCCGGGGTCGGTGATCTCGTCCGCGTCCGCGACGGCACCCGTCACGTTCGACACGACCGGCACCTTCGGCGGCTGCCACGACAGGCCCGCCACCACCGACGCGAACTCGTCCA
>NZ_JAGPXN010000065.1 GCF_018070575.1 Micromonospora sp. C31 | reverse complement strand
TCAACGAAGTTGGTCATGAACGCTCGTGCGGCGGCCAGGGACACGAACCTGTCCGGGAAGACCGGCGCGTACTTCAACGTCTTGAACCACGCCTCGCTGTACGGGTTGTCATTCGACACCTTCGGTCGGGAGTGCGACCGGGTCACAGTCAGGTCTTCGAGCAGGTCAGACACCGACTTTGAGGTCATCGACGTGCCCCGGTCAGCGTGGAGAACGTGCGGGACGCCTTCGACGTCGAAGACCTCCCGCATCATCGACTCCGCCAGAGGCCCCGACTCACGGGCATGGACCCGCACACCGACGATGTACCGGGAGTAAATGTCGATCATCACGTAGGCATCGAAGTAGGAACCCTTCACCGGCCCGGCCAGTTTCGTGATGTCCCAGCTGAACACCTGCCGCGGCGCGTCGGCGACCAGTTCCGGACGCTGACGCGCCGGATGCCGGGCCAACCGGCGACGCTCTACGACCTGCCGGTGTTCACGCAGGATCCGGTACATCGTGGCGATCGAGCCGACGTAGACGCCCTGGTCGAGCAGCGCGGCGTAGATCTGCGCCGGAGCCGCGTCGACGAACTGCGGGCCGTCCAACAGCCGCAGCAGACGCTCCCGCTCCTGCGGAGAAAGCGCGTTCGCCGGTGCCGGACGCGGCCGGCGTGACGGGCTCGGCCGACGCCGTTCCCGATCGACGCTGGACCGGGCGATCCCGGTCATCGCCGCTGCGGCCCGGGTCGTCGTCCCCGCACCGGTCAACTCCTGAAACGCCTCCATCAGCGCCTGCCGAGCCCGAACACGTCCGGATCGTCCGGCTCGCTCCTGGAGATGTCCTCCAAGAGCTCGCGCGCTTTTCCCATGATCGTCAACGCCGTCTCGGTCCGCGCCAGCTTCGCCTGCGCCTGCTGCAACTCACGCCGCAACCGGGCGATCTCCGCCTGCTCCGCCGACGGCCTCCCGACCGTCTCACCAGCCGGTTTACCCTGCAACAACCCCGCGTCCCGAGCCCGGCGCCACTCCGACACCAACGACGAGTACAAACCCTCCCGCCGCAGGAACGCCCCGCCCTCACCGGCCGCTGCCGCCCGCTCGTAGCCGGCCAGCAGCTCCAACTTCTGTCCCGGGGTGAACGACCGGCGTGCCCGTGGACCATCCGACCGGGGCCCCTTCTTGCGACTCATGACCCCATCCTGGGCCGTGACCACGCCAACAGCAGTATTCAACGTTTCTCGATCCTGAACTCGCCCTGTTCGGCGGACT
>NZ_JAGPXN010000064.1 GCF_018070575.1 Micromonospora sp. C31 | reverse complement strand
CTACGCCGTGTTGATCGCCGAAGTGAGTCATGCCCGCCCTGCCATCATCGCTGATCTCGTCGGTGTCGTGTGCACCGGCTCTGACCGTGTCCGAAGCCGCTGGTGGACTGCTCGCAGCGCTGGCCGATGTGCCTGATCCGCGGGCTCGGCGAGGTGTGCGGCACCGGTTGACGGTCGTGGTGACCGCTGCGGTGTGCGCGGTGGTGGCCGGTAACCGGTCGTGCACCGCGATCGCGGAGTGGATCGCTGACGTACCGGCGACGACCGCGCTCGCGCTGGGCATGGCCCCGGACCGGCGCCCGTCCGAGGCGATGATTCGCCGGCTGATGCAGGCCATGGACCCGCAGGTCCTGACTGCGGCGGTCAGCGTCTGGCTCGCCGGACGGACCGCTGCCGGCACGTCGACGTCCCGGCGAGCGATCGCCGTGGACGGCAAGACCCTGCGCGGCTCGCGCACCACCGACACCCCGGCCCGGCACGTCCTCGCTGCCTGCGACCAGGCGGTCGGCGTGGTCCTGGCCAGTGCCGACATCGACGGCAAGACCAATGAGATCACCCGATTCGCGCCGCTGCTCGACCAGATCGGCGACCTGCGCGACGCCGTGATCACCGCCGACGCGCTGCACTGCCAACGCGAGCACGTCACCTACCTCGCCGAACGCGGCGCGCACTGGATCCTGACCGTCAAGGGCAACCAGCCGAGCCTGCACCATCAACTCGCCGGCCTGCCCTGGCAAGCGGTCCCCGACGCCTTCCGCGACACCGACCGCGGGCACGGCCGCCGCGAGATCCGCACTCTCAAGGCCCTGACGATCTCCACCGGCATCGACTTCCCCCACGCCGCTCAAGCACTGCGGATCCGCCGCCGCAGACGACGCCTGGACCAGCCGAAACGCTTCACCACCGAGACCGTCTACGCCATCACCGACCTGCGCGTGCACCACGCGAAACCCGCACAACTGGCCGCGTGGATCCGCGGCCACTGGAACATCGAAAACAAGATCCACTGGGTGCGGGACGTCACCTACGACGAAGACCGATCCCAAATCCGCACCGGAACCGGACCCGAGGTCATGGCCGCCCTACGCAACGCCGCCATCGGCGCACTCCGCACCGCCGGCGTCACCAACATCGCCGCCGCCAACCGGCACCACGCCCGCGACAGCACCCGCCCGCTGGCACTACTCGGCATCACCTGACGACTTTGCCGGGGCCCTG
>NZ_JAGPXN010000063.1 GCF_018070575.1 Micromonospora sp. C31 | reverse complement strand
GGGTCTATGCAGCGAGCTGATGCTCGGGGGTAAAGGGTCTGCAGCGAGCTGATGCTCGGGGGTAAAGGGTCTGCTGCACCGATAGGTGACAGTTCAGTCACGCGGCCTGACTGGCCGGTCGGGTCATGATGGTCTCGTACTCGATAGGGGTCAACCGGGACAGGGATCGTTGGCGTCGACGGCGGTGGTAGGTCCGCTCGATCCAGGTCACGATCGCGGTCCTCAGCTGCTGCCGGGTCGTCCAGGTTCGGCGGTCAAGGACGTTGTTCTGCAGCAGGCCGAAGAACGATTCCATGGCGGCGTTGTCGCCGGCGGCGCCGACTCTGCCCATCGACCCGGTCACGTGGTGCTGGTTGAGGGCACGGACGAACTTCCGGCTTCGAAATTGCGACCCGCGGTCGGTGTGCAGCACGCAGCCGGCCACGTCACCACGGCGGGCTACGGCGTTGTGCAGGGCGTTGACGGCCAGCCTCGACTTCATCCGTGAGTCGATGGAGTAGCCGACGATCCGGTTGGACCACACGTCCTTGATCGCGCACAGGTAGAGCTTGCCCTCACCGGTGCGGTGTTCGGTGATATCGGCCAGCCACAACCGATTCGGGCCGTCCGTGGTGAAGTTGCGGCGTACCAGATCGTCGTGCACTGGCGGACCGACCTTGCCGCCCTTGCCCCGACGCCTCTTCTTGCTGAACGCGCTCCACCAGCCCATGCCAGAGCAGATTCTCCAGGCGGTGCGCTCGACCATCGGCTGGCCGGCGGCGCGGGCCTCATCGGCCAGGAACCGGTAGCCGAACTCCGGGTCGTCGCGATGGGCGTCGAACAACGCGTCCGCCCGATACGCCTGCGCCAGTTCAGCGTCGGTGACACGGCGGGCAAGCCACCGGTAGTAGGGCTGACGAGCGATGTTCAATACCCGGCACGTCACCGCCACGGGGATACCGTCGGCGGCCAGCTCGCTCACGAGCGGGTAGAGCCTTTTCCCGGCAGATGCGCCTGCGACAGGTAGGCCGCGGCCCGGCGCAGGACCTCGTTCTCCTGTTCCAGCAGCTTGATCCTCTTGCGGGCCTCGCGCAGCTCAGCTGACTCGCTGCCGCTGACACCCGGTCTGGTACCGGCGTCAACGTCAGCCTGGCGCATCCATTTGAACAACGTCATTGGGTGGACTCCGAAGTCCTTGGCGATCTGCTCGACCGTCACGCCTGGATCACGGTCACGGGCCACCCGCACGACGTCATCGCGGAACTCACGAGGGTAGGGCTTGGGCACAGCAACATCCTTCCAGCCCGCCACCAGGGCAAGCCATCTCAGATGTCACCTATCGGTGCAGCAGACCCA
>NZ_JAGPXN010000062.1 GCF_018070575.1 Micromonospora sp. C31 | reverse complement strand
TTCGTCCTCGCCGTGACGCACCCACCAGCACACACCCTGCACTGGTCGCTCTGGCGACGAACATCCCAAGCCCGAGCCCGCCGATCCCACTACCAGCGCAGACAGGCCAAGTGACGTTGGAGTACTAGACCGTGGGCGGCCCACCCCGTGTGGGCCGCCCACGGCCACCCCACAGCCCGACCTCACCGGAGGAACACCCTCATGCCAGGCAAGACCACTCCCACCAGCCCACCGAAGCGGCGCGGCCGACGCGCCCCCACCACCACCCAGCAGGAAGGCTCGACCGGCCCGTGTCGAGTGTGCATCTACATCCGCCGCTCCACCGACGACGAACACCAACCCTTCAGCCTGCTCGCCCAACGCACCGCCCTTCGACGCTACGTCGACAACAACCCCGGCTGGGTCATCGTCTGCGAATTCGAAGACGACGCCTCCGGCGCCACCACCGAACGCCCCGGCTTGAAAAAGGCACTCGACGCGGCGAAAGCCGGCCTCTACCACGTCCTGCTCGTCTACCGAGTCGATCGATTCAGCCGCAGCCTCGCTCACTTCGTCGACCTCGCCGCCACCCTCGACGCCGCCAACGTCCGAGTCGCATCCGCCACCGAACCCGTCGACACCGGCGGCGCGGTCGGCCGCATGATGCTGCAATTCCTCGCCGTGTTCGCCGAATACGAACGAAACATGATCATCGACCGAGTGAAAAGTGGTATGACCGCGAAAGCCAGCAAAGGCCAATGGGCCGGCGGCACCCGCCCCTACGGCTACCTCGTCAACCCCGACACGCAGCATTTGGTGCCGCACCCCGACGAGGCACCCATCCTGCGGGACATCTTCCGCCTCTACACCCGCGACCGGCTCGGGACCCGTGCCATCGCCACCGAGTTGAACTCTCGCGGTGTTCCGAACCGCACCGGCAAGAAGTGGTCCGGACACACCATCAACCGGATCCTGGACAACCCCGCCTACCTCGGGGACATCGCCTACCGCGACGTCTACGTCCCCGACGCCCACGAAGCACTCATCGACCGGGACACCTTCCGCCGCGCCCAGGACATCGCCTCCGCGCGTGGTGACGTCCAAACCCAGCGGGCCATGTCCGACTCGGACTACTACCTCACTCAGCCTTTTTCATCCTGACCTTGCGGGTCAGGGGCGGTGTGCGTAGCCCGAGGATCGATGAGGGCGAGGCTCCAGGTAAGACAGCAAATCGACCAAAACCCGATGCCCCGACCGGGAGCCTCGCCTGTGCTGTCTTACCCGTCCACGATCTC
>NZ_JAGPXN010000061.1 GCF_018070575.1 Micromonospora sp. C31 | reverse complement strand
TGGTTTGTGAGGACAACCGAAGATCGTGCGGTGGCCGCGTGCCACAGCGTAGACCCCGCCGGGTGGCGGGTCATCCTGGACGAGGCGGTGACGCGTGTCGCTGACCGGTTCGTGCGGGCGGAGCCCCGTCGGACCGCCGGGCAGTTCGTGGAAGGGCTGCTGTCGGGCGTGGAACGCAAGACCTGCTGGTCGTTGGCGGAACGGGCGGGTCACGCTGATCCGCAGGCGATGCAGCGGCTGCTTCGTACGGCGGTGTGGGACGCCGATGCCGTCCGCGACGACGTTCGGGCCTGGCTGATCGAACAGCTCGGGCACCCCGATGCGGTGCTGGTGACCGATGAGACCGGTTTCCTGAAGAAGGGCCTGTGCTCGGTCGGGGTGCAGCGGCAGTACACCGGCACCGCCGGGCGTGTGGAGAACAGCCAGGTCGGGGTGTTCCTGGCCTACGTCACCCCACACGGGCGGGCGATGATCGACCGCCGGCTCTACCTACCCGAGACGACCTGGTGTCAGCAGCCCGATCGCCTCGCCGCCGCCGGCGTCCCCGACCCGGTCGGGTTCGCCACGAAGCCTGCCCTCGCCCGGCAGATGATCGCCGCCGCGATCGAGGCTGGTGTCCCGTTCGGGTGGGTGACCGGCGACGAGGTCTACGGCGCCGACCCTGGCCTGCGCGCTGACCTGGAACACCGTGGGATCGGCTACGTCCTGGCCGTCGGCTGCGACCGACGCGTAGCGGTCAACGACGGTCGCACTCTGATCCGCGTCGACGACCTCGCCGACCGGATCCCCAGCCGGGAATGGCAACAGCACAGCTGCGGGCCGGGCGCGAAAGGTCCCCGCGACTACCTGTGGGCCTGGATCACTACCGCCACCAGCCCTGGTGAGCATCGGTGGCTGCTCATCCGCCGCAACCGCACCACCGGCGAACTGGCCTTCTACCTGTGCTGGTCACCCCACCCGGTGCCGCTGCACACCCTGGTCCGGGTTGCCGGCTCCCGCTGGAGCATTGAGGAGCTGTTCCAAACCGGTAAAGGCCAGGTCGGCCTGGACCACTACCAGGTCCGCGGCTGGACCGGCTGGCACCGTTTCATCACCCTGGCCATGCTCGCCCTGGCCGTCCTGACCATCCTCGCCGCCCAGCAACTCGACACCGACCCAGAGACCATCGCGTTGACCGTCGCCGAGATCCGCCGACTCCTCAACGCCTTCGTCCTCGCCGTGACGCACCCACCAGCACACACCCTGCACTGGTCGCTCTGGCGACGAACATCCCAAGCCCGAGCCCGCCGATCCCACTACCAGCGCAGACAGGCCAAGTGACGTTGGAGTA
>NZ_JAGPXN010000060.1 GCF_018070575.1 Micromonospora sp. C31 | reverse complement strand
TCGGCGCCGTCAACCCGTTCGACGCACCGTCCTGGTTCACCGCCGTGCCACGCACCACCGCCAGGACCCGACGCCCGTCGCGCCGCGCATCCGACAGACGCTGCACCAGCAGCACCCCGACGCCCTCCGACCAGCCGGTGCCGTCCGCCGCCTCCGAGAACGACTTGCACCGGCCGTCGGCGGACAGGCCGCCCTGGATCGAGAACTCGGCGAACGTGCCCGGTGAGGCCATCACGGTGACGCCGCCGGCCAGCGCGAGGTCGCACTCGCCGGACCGCAGCGCCTGCGTCGCCAGGTGCAGCGCCACCAGCGACGACGAACACGCCGTGTCCACCGTCACCGCCGGCCCCTCGAACCCGAACGAGTACGCCACCCGACCCGACAACACGCTGGTCGCGTTGCCGGTGAGCAGGTGTCCGCCGACCTCCTGGGTACGGCCCACGGACCCGCTGGCGTACCCCTGGAAGCTGGCGCCGGCGAAGACGCCGACCGCGCCGCCCCGCAGGCTGGTGGGGTCGATGCCCGCCGACTCGACGGCCTCCCACGAGGTCTCCAGCAGCAGCCGCTGCTGCGGGTCCATCGCGAGGGCCTCGCGCGGCGAGATGCCGAAGAACTCGGCGTCGAACTCACCGGCGTCGTAGACGAAGCCGCCCCTGCGGACGAAGGACGCGTCGGAGAGTTCGCCGCTGAGGAAGCTGTCCCAACCCCGGTCGAGGGGGAAATCGGAGATGCCGTCGCCTCCGGCGGCGAGCAGTTGCCACAGCTCGTCCGGCGATCCGACGCCACCCGGGAGGCGGCAGCCCATGCCGACGATCACGATCGGGTCGTCGTCCACGGCGGTGACCCTGCGGCCGGCGGGCGCGTCCTGCGAGGCGCCGAGCACGGTCTCCCGGATGAAGGCGACCAGGGCGGCCGGCGTCGGGTGGTCGAAGACGAGGGTGGAGGGCAGGGCGAGGCCCGTCTCGGCGGTCAGCCGGTTGCGCAGCTCGACGGCGGTGAGCGAGTCGAAGCCGAGGCGCTGGAACGCCCGGTCGGGTGCCACCGCCTCCACGGTCGCGTGGCCGAGCACCGCGGCGACCTGGGATCGTACGAGGTCCAGGAGGGACGCCTCGACCTCCGCCGGCGTCAGGGCCGCCAGCCGCTGGCGAAGTGCGGAGGCCTGGTCGGTGGGAGCGACTTCCGCACGGGCCGCCGCCTCGATCGCCGACTGCGCTTCGGGGATCTCGGTGAACAGACGGGACGGACGCAACGCCGTGAACGACGGCACGAACCGATCCCACCGCACATCCGCCACCACCACCTGCGCCTCACCACCATCCAACGCCCGCTGCAACGCCGCCACC
>NZ_JAGPXN010000006.1 GCF_018070575.1 Micromonospora sp. C31 | reverse complement strand
CCCCCCCCCCCCCCCGCCCCCCCCCCCCCCCCCCCCCGCCCGTCACCTGCTGCCCACCCGCCGGCCGGGTGGAATCTCCGCCCGCTGTCCGCTGACCCGGTCGAGAACGCTGGACCTGGACGGGCTGGCGTTAGGTAAGCGATCGGCCAGCTTGCGGCCCTTACTTCGGCCGTGCCAGGATCGGCGGCGATGAGCCAATCCGTCGTCCTCGGACCCAGGGCCGCCGCGCCCCGCCGGATCGCCGCGCTGGCCCTGCCGGCGCTGGTGGTGCTGGCCGCCGAACCGCTCTACGTGCTCGTGGACACGGCGGTGGTCGGGCATCTCGGTCGGGTGCCGCTGGCCGCCCTCGCCGTCGGCGGGACGGTGCTGACGCTCATCGCCTGGCTCGGCGCCGTCGTCGCGTACGGCACCACGGGGCGCTCGGCCCGCCGCTTCGGGGCGGGTGACAGGGCGTCCGCCGTCGCCGAGGGCGTCCAGTCGTCGTGGCTCGCCCTCGGGGTGGGGGTGCTGGTCGCGCTCGGCATGCAGGTCGGTGGCGGGGCGCTGGCGCGTACCCTCGCCGGCGGCCCCGGCGAGGTGGCCGACGCCGCCGCGCAGTGGCTGCGGGTCGCGGCGCTCGGCGCGCCCGGCCTGCTGCTCGCCGCCGCCGGCAACGGCTGGCTGCGTGGCGTGCAGGACATGCGCCGCCCGCTCGTGTACGTGCTCGGGCCGAACCTGCTCTCCGCCGTGCTCTGCCCGCTGCTGGTCTACCCGGTCGGGCTGGGCCTGGTCGGCTCCGCCGTGGCCAACGTGGTCGCCCAGACCATCTGCGGGGCGCTCTTCGCCGGGGCGTTGATCGCCGAACGGGTGTCGCTGCGGCCCCGGCCCCGGCTCATCGGGCAGCAGTTGGCGCTGAGCCGCGACCTGCTGATCCGGGGCGTCGCGTTCCAGGCCAGCTTCCTCTCCGCCACCGCCGTCGCCGCCCGCTTCGGGGCCGCCGCCGTGGGCGCGCACCAGATCGCCCTGCAACTGTGGTTCTTCACCGCCATGGTGCTCGACGCGCTCGCCATCGCCGCCCAGTCGCTGGTCGGCGCCGCCCTCGGCGCCGGCGAGGACGCCGCCGCACGGGATCTGGCACGCCGGATCGGGCTGCTCGGCGGTGTCTGCGGCGTGGCGTTCGCCGTGCTCATCGCCGCCGGCGCCGGCGTGGTGCCCGGCTGGTTCAGCTCCGATCCGCAGGTACGCGACCAGGCCATGCTCGCCTGGCCGTGGTTCGTGGCGATGCAGCCGCTGGCCGGTGTGGTGTTCGCCCTCGACGGCGTGCTGATCGGTGCCGGGGACGTCCGCTACCTGCGCAACCTCACGATCGTGGCCGCGCTCGGCGGCTTCCTGCCGGCCATCTGGGTGGCGTACGGGCTCGGCCTCGGCCTCGGCGGCATCTGGGCGGGGCTCACGCTGTTCGTGGTGATCCGGCTGGCCGCCCTGCTGCTGCGGCTGCGCTCGGGGGCCTGGGCCGTGGTCGGCGCCGTGCGGTGAGCCTCGGCGCCGTCCGGCGCCCCGATCCGGCTCAGCAGGTGTCTTCGACGTCCAGCGAACGATCGGGGTCGAACATCGCGTCCGGGTCCTCCGTCTCGACCGGCAGGCCCAGATCCGGGGCGCCGAGCCCCAGCAGACCCTTGTCGAACGACACGCAGTCCATGTTCGAGGCGTACGAGTCGGCCTCGAGGAGCCAGAGCCCGACGGATCCCTGCTCGACGTCGTCGGGATGCGGCACGTGCCAACGCACGGTGTCGTGGACGACCACCACTCCGGCGCCCGGAGTCAGGTCGCGGGTGCGGAACGCGTACGCCCAGACGAAGTTGGTGGTGACCTCCAGCACCCGGATGCCTTCGCTGTCCCGGGTCGCCCGGTAGGTGACCCGCCCCTTGACCCGGGGCTGGTCGTCGGTCAGCCGGGCACCCGGAGCCAGCCGCGTGGCGTAGGAGGCGAAGGAGCCGTCGCGGAAGTCCGCCCGCATCTCCGACCGGGTGTCCGGGGCGAACATCCCCACGAACCGGTCCAGCTCGTCGCCGGCCATGAACTTGCGGTCCAGCCGGGCGAGCAGCATCGCCGCGCGGACGTCGGCGAGGGCCGCCGTCACCTCGGCGGCGCTGAACACGCCCGTCCGCCGGGCGGGCGGCAGCGTGATCCCGGCCGCCCCCTCGGCGAAGGCTGCCGCCGGGGTGCCCGCGAAGATGTCGGCCGGCGGCGCCGGCCTCGCGTCGGTCAGGGCGGAGACGCCCGGCGGCGGGCTGGTCGTCGGGTAGCTGCGCGGCGCCTCCCCCGCCCGCCGCCACAGGTCGAGCCACCCCACGCCCAGCAGGAGGACGAGGACCAGCCCGGCGCCGACCACGGCGGAGACCGCCCGGGTGTGGTCCTGCCAGAACAGGCGCAGTCGTGCCAGCCCGCCGACGGGATGCGTCTGTTCGGGCTGGCGCAGCCACTGCGGGACCCGTACCGGTTCGTCGTCGGGGGCCGGCCGGCCCGGCGGGGACGGCTCGTCCACCGGCTGGTGACTGGTCATCGTCGTGTCCTTGGGTGCGCGGTCCGGCGAGGGCGCATGATCTTCGCATCCGGTCGCCCGGAACGTGGTCCCGCGTACCCCGCCCGCCGTAGTCCCGCCCGAGTGGCTGACGGCGCATCGGCCGACCATCGGAGGTGGACTCCCGCCGCCGCGCGGGCGGAACGCGACTCCGGTGCGGCGCAGGACGCACGGTGGCGGCGGGCGCTCCGGCCCCGTCTGGCAGGCTTGGGTGTCGTGAGCACAGACGGTCTGATCGTGGTCGACAAGCCCGGCGGCATGACGTCGCACGACGTGGTGGCGCGCATCCGCCGGTTGGCGCGGACCCGCCGGGTGGGGCACGGCGGCACCCTCGACCCGATGGCGACCGGCGTCCTGGTGATCGGGGTCGGGCGGGCCACCCGCCTGCTCACCTACGTGATCGGCGCGCACAAGAGCTACGCCGCCACCGTCCGGCTCGGCCAGGCCACCGTCACCGACGACGCCGAGGGCGACGTGCTCGCCACCACCCCGGCCGGGCAGGTCACCGACGAGGCGATCCGGTCCGCGCTCGCCGTGCTGACCGGGGAGATCGACCAGGTGCCGAGCGCGGTCAGCGCCATCAAGGTCGACGGGCAGCGGGCGTACAAGCGGGTACGCGATGGGGAGAGCGTCGAGCTGCCCGCCCGCCGGGTCACCGTGTCCCGGCTGGAGCTGCTGGCGGTGCGCCGCGACGCGCCGGACGTCGTGGACGTGGACATCGACGTGACCTGCTCCTCCGGGACGTACATCCGGGCGATCGCCCGGGACGCGGGCCTGGCGCTCGGGGTGGGCGGGCACCTGACGGCGCTGCGCCGTACCGCCGTCGGGAACTTCGCCCTCGCGGAGGCCGCCACCCTCGACGAGCTGGAGCAGCGCGCCCCCGAGGTGGTGAACCTGCCGCTGGCCGCGGCGGCCGACCGGTTCTTCCCGCGCCGCGACGCCGGCGCCGACGAGGCGAAGGTGCTCTCCCACGGCGGGCCGCTCGACCCGGCGGGGATCGCCGGCCCCTACGCGGTCTTCGGCCCCGACGGCGGGTTGATCGCTATCGTCAGCGAGCGGGACGGCCGGGCCCGCGCGGAGATCGTGCTCGCCCCCGCCTGACGGGGGCGAAGGAGCGGCGGTCGGCGCGGGCCGCCGCAGAGGCAGGGGAGGAGCGGCATGCAGCGGTGGCGGGGGTACGACGCGACGCCCGGTGGCTGGGGGCGGTCGGTCGTCACCATTGGCGTCTTCGACGGCGTGCACAAGGGGCACCAGGCGACCATCGGGCACGCCGTTTCCCGGGCGCGCGAGCTGGGCGTGCAGTCGGTGGTGGTCACCTTCGACCCGCACCCGGCCGAGGTGGTGCGCCCCGGCTCGCACCCGGCGGTGCTCACCGAGACCGCCCGCAAGGCGGAGCTGATCGAGGCGCTCGGGGTGGACGTGCTCTGCGTGGTGCCGTTCACCCCGGAGTTCTCCCGGCTGCCCGCCGAGGCGTTCGTGCACGACATCCTGGTCGAGCACCTGCACGCCGCCCTGGTGGTGGTGGGGGAGAACTTCCGCTTCGGGCACAAGGCCGCCGGTGACGTGGCGCTGCTGGAGCGGCTCGGGCGCACCTTCGGCTTCGCCGTGGAGGCGCCCCCGCTGGTCGCCGAGGCGGGCACGGTCTACTCCTCCACGTACATCCGCTCCTGCGTCGACGCCGGGGACGTGACGGCCGCCGCCGCCGCGCTCGGCCGCCCGCACCGGGTGGAGGGCGTGGTGGTCCGCGGCGACCAGCGGGGCCGCGAGCTGGGTTTCCCCACCGCCAACCTGCTCTGCCACCGGTACGCGGCGATCCCCGCCGACGGCGTCTACGCCGCCCGGCTGGTGCGCCGGGGCCACCCCGAGCCCCTGGCGGCGGCGGTGTCGGTGGGCACCAACCCGACGTTCTCCGGGCGGGAGCGGCGGGTGGAGGCGTACGTGCTCGACTTCACCGGCGACCTGTACGGCGAGCGGCTGGCGCTGGACTTCGTGGCGCACCTGCGCGGGCAGGTCCGCTACGACGCGATCGAGCCGCTGATCGCCCAGATGGGGCAGGACGTCGAACGGACCCGGCGCGCCCTCGACTGACCGCGTCGCGGCCCTCGACTGACCGCGTCGCGGCCCTCGACTGACCGCGTCGCGGCCCTTGACAGGCCGCGGCCCGGCCGGGCTGGTAGTCTGGCGGGGACGTCGGCTGACCGACGTGGGGCCTCGCGTGCCTGCACGACGCCGCGGGTGCGAGGTACCGGTCCGTTTCCGGTCCACTGACCGAGCCGACGGACATCATCGAACAACCCACGAAACAGGGAGAACATGGCGCTCGACCAGGAAGCCAAGGCCAAGATCCGCGCGGAGTACGCGACCGCCGAGGGCGACACCGGTTCGCCGGAGGTGCAGGTCGCTGTCCTCACCAAGCGGATCGCCGAGCTGACCGAGCACCTCAAGGTGCACAAGCACGACCACCACAGCCGCCGTGGGCTGCTGCTGCTGGTCGGCCGTCGCCGGCGGCTGCTCAACTACGTCCAGAAGAAGGACATCAACCGCTACCGGTCGCTCATCGAGCGGCTCGGTCTGCGCCGGTGACGTGACGGGGGAGTGGCCCGACCGGGTCGCTCCCCCGCTCCGCCACCACACGAAAACCGGGCCGCGCGACCACCCGAAAAGGGAGCCGGTCAGCGTACCGGTCTCCGGTAGTGGCCCCCGGGCACCCCGGCATCGCGCCGGCCACCCGGGCGCTTCGATCGAAGACCGGCCGTCTGAGCAGCTCCCCGCGTCGTGGGCCCCCGATGCGAAGGAGCACGACAGCACCATGACCGAGACCAACCTCGGCACCGAATCCCGCACCGCCGTGATCGACAACGGGTCCTTCGGCACCCGTGAGATCACCTTCTCCACCGGCCGGCTGGCCCGTCAGGCCGCCGGCTCCGTCGTCGCCCAGCTCGGCGAGACGGTCGTCCTGTCCGCCACCACCGCCGGCAAGCAGCCGAAGGAGCAGTTCGACTTCTTCCCGCTGACCGTCGACGTCGAGGAGCGGATGTACGCCGCGGGCCGTATCCCCGGCTCGTTCTTCCGCCGCGAGGGCCGCCCCAGCGAGGACGCGATCCTCACCTGCCGGCTGATCGACCGCCCGCTGCGCCCGTCGTTCGTCAAGGGCCTGCGCAACGAGGTCCAGGTCGTGGAGACCATCCTCGCGCTCGACCCGCAGCACCCCTACGACGTCGTGGCGATCAACGCCGCCTCGATGTCGACCAAGCTCTCCGGCCTGCCGTTCTCCGGCCCGATCGGGGCGACCCGGGTCGCGCACGTCGACGGCCAGTGGGTCGCCTTCCCGACGCTGGAGGAGCTGGCCCGGGCCACCTTCGACATGGTCGTGGCCGGCCGCTCGCTGCCGGACGGCGACGTCGCGATCATGATGGTCGAGGCCGAGGCGACGCCGAACGCCGTGACCCTGATCGCGGGCGGCGCGACCGCGCCGACCGAGGAGATCGTGGCCAGCGGCCTGGAGGCCGCGAAGCCGGCGATCCGCGAGCTGTGCCGCGCGCAGGCCGAGCTGGCCGAGGTGGCCGCCAAGCCGGTCACGGAGTTCCCGGTCTTCCTGGACTATCAGGACGACGTCTACGCGGCGGTGGCCGACGTGGCCCGCGCCGAGGTCACCGAGGCTCTCCAGATCGCCGGCAAGGCCGACCGCGAGGAGGCCCTCGACCGGATCAAGGCCAAGGTCGCCGAGGAGCTCGGCGGTCGCTTCGAGGGCCGGGAGAAGGAGCTCAGCGCCGCCTTCCGGTCGCTCACCAAGTCCGAGGTGCGCAACCGGGTGCTGCGCGAGCAGGTCCGCATCGACGGCCGCGGCCCGCGTGACATCCGCCCGCTGACCGCCGAGGTCGGCGTGCTGCCCCGGGTGCACGGTTCGGCGCTGTTCGAGCGTGGCGAGACCCAGATCCTGGGCGTCACCACGCTGAACATGCTCCGCATGGAGCAGATGGTGGACACGCTGTCCCCGGAGAACCGCAAGCGCTACATGCACAACTACAACTTCCCGCCGTACTCGACCGGTGAGACCGGCCGGGTCGGCTCGCCGAAGCGGCGCGAGATCGGCCACGGCGCACTCGCCGAGCGGGCGCTGATCCCGGTGCTGCCGTCGCGCGAGGAGTTCCCGTACGCCATCCGGCAGGTCTCCGAGGCGCTCGGCTCCAACGGCTCCACCTCGATGGGCTCGGTCTGCGCCTCGACGCTGGGCCTGCTCTCCGCCGGTGTGCCGCTGAAGGCGCCGGTGGCCGGCATCGCCATGGGCCTCATCTCCGACGAGGTCGACGGCAAGACCCAGTACGTGACGCTGACCGACATCCTCGGTGCCGAGGACGCGTTCGGTGACATGGACTTCAAGGTCGCCGGCACGCCGGAGTTCGTCACCGCGCTCCAGCTCGACACCAAGCTCAACGGCATCCCGTCGGACGTGCTGGCCGCCGCGCTGCAGCAGGCGTACGAGGCCCGGCAGACCATCCTCGGCGTGATGCAGGCGGCGATCGAGAGCCCGGCCGAGATGTCGGAGTACGCCCCGCGGGTCACCACCGTCAAGATCCCGGTCGACAAGATCGGCATGGTCATCGGCCCGAAGGGGCAGACCATCAACGCGATCCAGGACGAGACCGGCGCCGAGATCTCCATCGAGGACGACGGCACGATCTACGTCGGCGCCACCAACGGCCCGTCGGCCCAGGCGGCGGTGGACCGGATCAACGGCATCGCCAACCCGACCCTGCCGAAGGCCGGGGAGCGGTTCCTCGGCACGGTGGTCAAGACCGCCGCGTTCGGCGCGTTCGTCTCGCTGCTGCCGGGCCGCGACGGCCTGCTGCACATCTCCAAGGTGGGCGACGGCAAGCGGGTCGAGCGGGTCGAGGACTTCCTCAACGTCGGCGACCGGGTCGAGGTCGAGATCGCGGACATCGACGCCCGCGGCAAGATCTACCTGGACAAGGTCCGCCCGGAGGGCGCCGAGGCGCCGGCCGCCGGCGAGGCCGCCGGTGGCGAGCGGCCGGCCGGCCGGGACCGGGACGACCGGGGCCCGCGCGACCGGGGCGACCGTGAGCGTGGCGGCGACCGGGGCGGTCGTGGCCCGGGTGGCGGCGAGCGCGGCGAGGGTGGCGGCGAGGGTGGCGAGGGCGGCGAGCGTCCGCGCCGCCGCACCCGACGCAGCTGACCCTTCGCACCATCGCATCACCCACCCCTCGTCGATCTGGGAGCAACACGTGAGCCGGGCCGTCAGCGTGCCGTTTCCGCCGGATCGACGGGGGGTGGCGTCCGTTCCGGGCCCCGCAGGGGCCTCCCACGGGAATACCGGGGCGGCCCGCTCCGGCGGCGCCGTCCGGGCGGTGACCCGCACCATCAGCGACGACCCGCTGGGCGGCACGGTACGCCGTACCGTGCTGCCCAGCGGGCTGCGCGTGCTCACCGAGGCGATCCCGGCGATGCGCAGCGTCTCGTTCGGCGTCTGGGTCGCGGTCGGCTCCCGGGACGAGACCGGGCCGCAGGCCGGCGCGGCGCACTTCCTGGAGCACCTGCTCTTCAAGGGCACCAACAAGCGCAGCGCGCTGGAGATCTCCGCGGAGATCGAGGCGGTGGGCGGCGAGACCAACGCCTTCACCACCAAGGAATACACCTGCTACTACGCCCGCGTGCTGGACGAGGACCTGCCGCTGGCCATCGACGTCATGTGCGACGCGGTCGCCGACTCGCTGCTGGAGCCGGCCGACGTGGAGACCGAGCGGGGCGTGATCCTCGAGGAGATCGCCATGCACGACGACGAGCCCGGCGACGAGGTGCACGACCTCTTCGCCCGGGCCGCCTACGGCGACCACCCGCTGGGCCGGCTGATCTCCGGCACCGAGGAGACCGTCACGCCGATGACCCGGCGGCAGATCCAGGGCTTCTACCGCCGCCACTACACCCCGCCGCGGATCGTCGTCGCCGCCGCCGGCAACCTCGACCACGCCACGGTGGTCAAGCTGGTCCGCCAGGCGCTGCGCGGCACCCCGCTGGACACCGACCCGGCGACGCCCGCCCCGCACCGGTCGGCCACCCCGGCCGTACGCACCAAGCCCGCCACCACCCTGGTGGAGCCGAAGGAGACCGAGCAGGCGCACGTCATCCTCGGCTGCCCCGGCATCGACCGGCTCGACGAGCGGCGCTTCGCCCTGGGCGTGCTCAACAACATCCTCGGCGGCGGCATGTCGAGCCGGCTGTTCCAGGAGATCCGCGAGCGGCGGGGCCTCGCCTACTCGGTCTACTCCTACGCCAGCCAGTACGCCGACAGCGGCCTCTTCGCCGTCTACGCCGGCTGCGCCCCGGGCAAGGTCGACGAGGTGCTGGAGCTGACCCGGGCGGAGCTGGCCCGGGTGGCCGCCGACGGCCTGACCGAGGCCGAGGTGGCCCGCGGCAAGGGGATGAGCAAGGGCTCGTTCGTGCTGGGCCTGGAGGACACGGGCTCGCGGATGAGCCGGCTGGCCAAGGGCGAGCTGCTCTACGGCCACCTGATGCCGGTCGACGAGCTGCTCGGCCGGGTCGACGCGGTCACCGTGGCCGACGTCAACACCCTGGCCGCCGAGCTGCTGAGCCGGCCGATGTCGCTGGCCGTGGTCGGCCCGTTCGGCGCGGGCGACTTCGCCACCCGCTGACCCGTCCCGCACTCCTGCCGGGCACCGGTCGGCCCGGATGGTGCGTACCGGCGGCTGACGGTCGGTCCGGGTGGGCGGGTGCCGGCGGCTGGCGGTTGGCACGAAGGGTGTCTCCCGGCGGCTGACGGTCCGCTCGGATGCGCGCGTCCCGATTGGGATAGGTTGTGCCCCGTGACTGACGAGCAGGAGAAGAGCCCGGACGAGCTGATCCGGGTCGGCGTGCTGGGCGCCCGGGGGCGCATGGGCGTCGAGGTGTGCCGGGCCGTGGACGCCGCCGCCGACATGGAACTCGTGGCCATGGTCGACCAGGGCGACGGCCTCTTCGCCGCGTCCGACGCCGGGGCCGAGGTGGTCGTCGACTTCACCACCCCGGACGTCGTCATGGACCACCTGCACTGGTGCATCGACCAGGGCATCAACGCCGTCGTCGGCACCACCGGCTTCACCGAGCAGCGGCTGGAGCGGGTGCGCGGCTGGCTGGCCCACAAGCCCGAGGTGGGCGTGGTGATCGCCCCCAACTTCGGCATCGGCGCGGTGCTGATGATGCAGTTCGCCGCCCGCGCCGCCCGGCACTTCGAGTCGGTCGAGATCGTCGAGCAGCACCACCCCCGCAAGCTGGACGCCCCCAGCGGCACCGCCACGCACACCGCGCGGCTGGTCGCGGCGGCCCGCGCCGAGGCGGGGCTCGGCCCGGCGCCGGATGCCACGAAGGACGAGGTAGCGGGCGCCCGGGGTGCCGACATCGACGGGGTGCGCGTGCACGCCGTGCGCGCCACCGGTCTCGTCGCCCACCAGGAGGTGCTCTTCGGCACCCTGGGGGAGACGTTGACCATCCGGCACGACTCGTACGACCGGGTCTCGTTCATGCCCGGCGTGCTGCTGGCCGTCCGCGCGGTCCGCACCCGGCCCGGCCTGACCGTCGGCCTGGACGCCCTGCTCGACTGACGGGCAAACCCGTCGCGGCGGCACCCAGGCGGCCCTAGGCTGCCCGGGTGATCGATTCTGGACTCGCCGACCGCGCCGGACGCCGGGTCACCCTGCGCCCGGTCGACGACGACAACTGGCGGGCGGTGGCCGACGTCGCGCCGCGCGACGAGCAGCGCAGGTGGGTCGCGGCGCTGGCCGCCCGCTACCTGCTGCTGACCATGCGCTCCGACGTGTGGACCTCGCTGGCGGTGTACGCGGACGAGACCGTCGCGGGGCACCTGATGTGGGGCGTCGACGACGACGGTTCCCGCTGGATCGGTGGCATGGTGATCGACGCGGCCGAGCAGGACCGCGGCGTCGGCCGGGCGGCCGTGCGCACCCTGGCCGGGTGGCTGGGCGGCCAGGACGGCGGCCACCCCGTCCGGCTCTCCTACCACCCCGACAACGCCCAGGCCGCCCGCCTCTACACGAGCCTCGGCTTCGTGCCCACCGGGGCGATGGAGGACGACGAGGTGGTCGTCGAACTCCTTGCGCCCACCCAGGGCCCGCCGCGCGCCTGACGGGTCAGTCTTCCTCGATCACCGACAGGATGTTGCCGGCCGGGTCGGTGAACCACGCGATGGTCGGCCCGTTGCCGCGCATGACGCCCCGCTCGTCCTGGGGCATCCCGGGGTAACGCGCGAACCGGACCCCGCGCGCCGTCAGCTCGTCGACGGCCCGGTCGACGTCGTCGACAGGGAAGTTGAGCACCGTGTAGGCCGCCGGGGTGTGGTCTGCCTTCGGATAGACCATGACGTCCCGGCCACCGGCGAGGTGCAGCGTCAGCAGGCCGCCCATGGCGTCGTCCCGCGACACCCGCAGACCCAGCGTGTCGTTGTAGAACCGCTCGGCCCGCCCGGGGTCGTCCACCGCGAAACTGCTCCACGCCATCGTGTCCGTGAACATGTGGTGCCTCCCTGTCGTGGACGCCGTCACCGCGACCATGGGGTCACCGTAGGCGACGCCCCTGACGGTGTCCGGCGGAACGCCGGCACCGTCGGGTCGGGAGGCACGGGTAGGTGCGACCGCCCCCGCAACGCCCGGCCCGGTGCGCTGCGGGCCCGTGACACCCGGCCCGGTCAGTCCCCGGAGGTCGCCGGCGACGGCGGCGACCCACCCGGCGGCAGGTCCGGCAGGGTCGCCTCGGCGGGCGTCGCGTCCGCCGGGTCCGCGTCCACCGGCACCGCCACGTGCAGGCGCACCTGCCCGACGAGCATGTCCTCCACGTCCAGCGCGCGGGCCGCGCCGTCGGGCTCCCAGCCGGTGCTGGTGAGGAACTTGCGGGTCGCCGCGTCGCCGTCGAAGGCCCACGCCAGCGCGCGGGTGAACCCGTCGGCGCGCCACAGGTCGACGGTCGCGGCGAGCAGTCGGCTGCCGTGCCCCCGCCGGCCCCAGCGCGGCTCCACGAGCAGGTCCGTCACGGCGGCGACGTCCGGCCCGAGGACCTCCGCCGGCTCGCCCGGCGCGAGTGCCTCGGCGTCGGCCGGACCGGAGGCGGCGAACCCCACCAGATACGATTGCTCGGCCTGTTCGACGGCGACCAGCACCCGATGGGCGCCGGAGGGCGGCTCCTGCACGGCAGCGCTCCACCGCCGGGCGAGCCACGCCTCGTCCAGGTTGTCGAGCACGTGCCGGGGCAGGATCCGGCGGTAGGCGACCCGCCAGGTCGCGAGTTGGATGCGTGCGATCTCGCCGGCGTCTTCCGGACGCGCCGGGCGGACGTACCCGAGAGCCATGGGACGCAAGCCTACGCAGGGCGATGGAGGCGATGGTGGCGCAGGGTCCCCGACGGACGATCCGGCAGGTCGTCGCCGTCGTCGCGCTGGCCGTCGCGGTGACCGCCTTCCTCTCCGTCGCGGCCGTCCGGCACGGCTTCTTCGACCTCAAGGTCTACTACGGCGCGCTGACCTGGTGGGTGCACGACGGCGGGGAGATCTACGACTTCCTGAAGCCCGGCACCCAGTACGGCTTCACCTACCCGCCGTTCGCCGCGCTGGTCATGCTGCCGATGGCCTACCTGCCGTGGTCGGCGGCGATCGCGGTCAGCGTGGCCGCCAGCGTGGTGGTCACCGTCGTGCTGTTCTGGTGGCTGGTCGACCCGATCTCCCGCCGGTCGGGCTGGACCCGCTGGTTCGCCCTCGCCGTGGCGCTCTGCCTGGCCGCCGCCTACGAACCGATGCGCGAGACGGTCAACTTCGGCCAGGTCAACATGCTGCTGCTCTTCCTGGTCGCGATCGACCTGCTCCGGCTGCTGCCGGCGGGCAGCCGGTGGGCCGGCGTGGGCATCGGACTGGCCACCGCGATCAAGCTGACCCCGGGCATCTTCATCGTCTATCTGCTGGTCACCGGCCGCCGGCGGGCCGCGGTCACCTCGATGGCCGCCGCGGCCGGCACGACGCTGCTGGCCGCCGCGCTCTTCCCCGACGCCTCGCGGGAGTTCTGGACCGAGGCGCTGTGGAACACCGGCCGCGTGGGTGAACTGGCGTTCGTCTCCAACCAGTCGCTGCGCGGCGTGGTCGCCCGGCTGAATCCGGAACACCCGAGCACCCTGGCCTGGCTGGCGCTGGTGCTCGCCACCCTGGCGCTGTGGGGCTGGCGTTCCCGCGCGGCCGTGGCCGCCGGCGACGAGGCGACCGGCCTCGCGCTGACCGGCGCGGTGATGTGCCTGGTCAGCCCGGTCACCTGGGTGCACCACCTGGTCTGGCTGCTGCCCGCGCTGATCCTGCTGGTGGACAACGCAATGGCCGCGCCCGTCGACAGCCGTCGGCGCCGCGTCCTGCTGGGCGCCGCGATCGTCGGGTACGGCTTCCTGATCAGCCGGATCGTCTGGGCCTGGGAGAAGGACTTCACCGGGCTCGACGGCTTCCTCGGCAGCAACACCTACGTCTGGATCAGTCTGGCGCTGCTGGCGTTCCTGCCCATCCGTCGCCGGGGCGACGCCGGCCGGGTCAGCCACCGCCGGGGCGACGCCGGTCCGGTCAGCCGCCGCTGGGCGGTGCCGGCCGGGTCAGCCGTCGAGGCGCCCGGCGTACCGCAGCTCGACCAGCCCGACCGGGGGGCGGCCACCGGCCAACGGAACCGGATAGGTCGAGCGTTCACCGTCCGGTGACAGCCCGGCCCGCGCGTAGAACCGGCGGGCCCGGTGGTTGGCCTCCAGCACCCAGAGCCGGTAGTCCGACCAGCCCCGCGCGACCAGCCCGGCCCGTGCGGCGGCCAACAGCGCCCGCGCCGTGCCGTCGCCCCAACGGGTCGGCTCGACGTACATCGCCAGCACCTCGCCGTGCGCGGCGTCGAGGTCGCCCCGGTCCTGGTCGTTGCGGTACGGGCCGAACGTGGTGAACCCGGCCAGCGCCCCGTCGACCTCGGCGAGCAGGGTGGTGAACGGGTGCTCCGGGTCGGCGGTGCCGAGGTCGCGGCGGCGCTGGGCCCAGGCCGTGACGTTGAGCCGCCGCAGCACCTCCTCGGGCATGATCCCGGCATAGCCGGCCTGCCAGCCGTGGATGTGCACCCGGGCGACCGCCTCGGCGTCGTCGGGCTCCTCGCGGCGGATCGTGAGCATGCGTCCGTTCTATGCCCCGACGGGTGATCGGTCCAGCGTCCGCACCGGTGTCGTACGTCTGGATTAGGGTCCCCGACGATGGCCGCACCGGAATCGCTCTCGCTCGCCCAGGCCCGCCGGGTGGCGCTCGCCGCCCAGGGCTTCGCCGACCCCGCGCCCACCGGGGCGCCCACCCGCCGGCACCTGCGTCGGGTGCTCGACCGGGTCGGGCTGATCCAGATGGACTCGGTCAACGTGCTGCAACGGGCGCACTACCTGCCGCTCTACAGCCGCCTCGGGCCCTACCCGACGTCGCTGCTCGACGTCGCCGCCTACCGCCGCCCCCGGGAGCTGTTCGAATACTGGGGGCACGAGGCGTCGCTGGTGCCCGTCGGTCTACACCCCGCGCTGCGCTGGCGGATGGCCCGGGCGCGCTCGGAGGCCTGGGGCGGGATGCGGCGCATCGTCGAGGAACAGCCCGGCCTGGTCGCCTGGGTCCGCGACGAGGTGGCCGCCCGGGGGCCGCTCACGGCCGCCGACATCGAGCACGACGCGCCCCGGGAGACCGGCAACTGGGGGTGGAACTGGTCGGCGGTGAAGCGGGCGCTGGAGTTCCTGTTCTGGGCGGGCGAGGTGACGGCCGCCGACCGCACCACGTCGTTCGCCCGCCGCTACGACCTGCCGGAGCGGGTGCTGCCGGCCGCGGTGCTCGACGCGCCCACGCCGACCGACGCGGAGGCCCACCGCGCGCTGGTGGGCATCGCCGCGCGCTCGCTCGGGGTGGCCGCCGAGCCGGAACTGCGCGACTACTTCCGGCTGCCGGTGGCTGGTGCCCGGCAGGCCATCGCCGAACTGGTCGAGGCGGGTGAGCTGCTGCCGGTCGCCGTGCAGGGCTGGCGACGGCCCGCCTGGTTGCACGCCGGGGCGCGACTGCCCCGCTGGGTGCGCGGCAACACCCTGGTCAGCCCGTTCGACCCGCTGGTCTGGGAGCGGGCCCGCACCGAGCGGCTCTTCGACTTCAGCTACCGCATCGAGATCTACGTGCCGGCGCCGCAGCGGGTGCACGGCTACTACGTGCTGCCCTTCCTCCAGGGTGAGCGGTTCACCGCCCGGGTCGACCTCAAGGCCGACCGGAAGGCGGGCGTGCTGCTGGTGCCGGCCGCGTGGGGCGAGCCCGGCGTCGACCGGGGGGAGACCGCGTTGGCGCTCGCCGCCGAGCTGCACCGCCTCGCCGGCTGGCTGGGGCTGGACGCGGTGGCGCCGCCCGCCGCCGGTGACCTGGCCGTCCCGCTGGCCGCCGCGCTGGCGGGCGTGGCCGGTGTACGGTGAGCGACGTGACGAGCGTTGACGGACCGGCCTCCCCGCCGCATCCGAGGGGCGGGCTCGACGCCCCACCCCAGGCGGGTCCGGCAGCACCGGCCGGCGGATGGCCCACGGACCAGGCTGCGTCCCACCCCGGGTCGCCCCATCTGGAGTCGTCCCACCCCGGGGCGCCCCATCCGGGTCCGCCCTATCCGGGTCCGCCCTACCCGGTGGCCGAGCCGGATCGGCTCACCCGGTTCGTCGTCCGCCTCTACGAGCGCTCACCGCGCTGGGCCGTGCCGTTGGCCGCGCTCGGCTGCGTCGCCGCCGGCATCGGCTACGCGCTGATCAGCGATCCCACCCGCTCGGCGCCGGACGCCGCGCCGACCTGCCTGCTCAAGCTGACCACCGGGCTGGACTGTCCGGGCTGTGGCGGCACCCGCGCGCTCTGGTACGTGCTGCACGCCGACCTGCCCGCCGCCGCCCGGCACCACTTTCTCTTCGTCTTCGCGCTGCCCTTCCTGGCTTACCTCTTCGTCGCCTGGGCGGGCCGGCAGGCGTTCGGCTGGCGGCTGCCCGAGCTGCGGATCAGCTCCCGGGCGATCGGCGTCTTCCTGGCCGCCTGGCTGGCCTTCTCGATCCTGCGCAACCTGCCCTGGGCACCCTTCACCTCCCTCTACGTCTGACCCCGCCGGCCGGTCTGACCCCGCCGGCCGGTCTGACCCCTCCGGCGGTTCGGCGCCTCCGCCTGCGGCCCCGGACGGCCGCCACGTCGAGATGCCGAGCGAGTCGGTCGAGCACCGCGTCTCGCGGCCGTGGTCCCCCGCCGCGCGGGTCGCCAGCTCCGCCGCTGTCGAGCTGCCCCGTGTGTGGGACCGCGGGTGGTGTGGGTGGGCTTGCCGGGTGTCGAGCTGCCCCGTGTGCGGACCGCGGGCGTTGCCAGTGGTGGTTTGCCGGGTCTCGAGCTGCCCCGTCGGGACCCGAGCCAGGTGGCGCCGCCGGTCCGGGGCGCTGGATCGTGGTTGCCCTCATGCACGGGGCAGCTCGACAGCGACACCGGGCCGCATGCCGGCTGGTGGCGTCCGCCCGCCGCATGCCGGCCGGTGGCGCCCGCCCGCCGGTATCCGGACGGCGAGGGCGGCGGGGTGCGAGCTGCACCGAGATCTTGGACACCCGCCGACCAGATGAACCCGCGCACGGCCAGAAGTCGCAGCTCAACGACCGTTCGGCCCGTGAGCCCAACGTTCTCCCGCGACCGCCGGGCCGCTACAGTCCCAGGAATGCCGGAGATGGTGCAGCCCCAGGTCAAGCTCGTCGCGTGGACCCACTTCGAGGCACCCGACGAGGTGCCGTGGTCGACCGACGCCGAGGGCGGCCAGGCGCTCGCGGAGTTCGCCGGCCGGGCCTGCTACCAGAGCTGGAAGAAGCCGAACCCGGCCACCGCCACCAACGCGGGCTATCTCGCGCACATCCTGGAGGTCGGCCACCTGAGCGTGCTGGAGCACGGCTCGGTCAGCTTCTACTTCAGCGGGGTGTCGCGCTCCTTCACCCACGAGCTGATCCGGCACCGGCACTTCTCGTACTCCCAGCTCTCCCAGCGGTACGTGCCCGAGCGTGACGCCGCCATGGTCGAGCCCTCGGTGATCGCCGACGACCCGGAGCTGCACAAGAAGTTCGTGGCGGCCGCCGAGGCGAGCGTGCGCGCGTACAACGAGTTGCTGGAGGGGCTGGAGCGGCGCTTCGCCGACGTGGAGAACGCCACGCTGCGGCGCAAGCAGGCCCGCCAGGCGGCCCGTGCCGTCCTGCCCAACGCCACCGAGACCCGCATCGTGGTGACCGGCAACTACCGGGCCTGGCGGCACTTCATCGCCATGCGCGCGACGGAGCACGCCGACGTGGAGATCCGTGAGCTGGCGGTGGAGTGTCTGCGGCAGCTCCAACGGGTCGCCCCGAACGTCTTCGCCGACTTCGCCATCTCGACCCTGACCGACGGCACCGAGGTCGCGGCCAGCCCGCACGCCGAGTGAGTCCTGAGGGCTTCCCCGACGGGGCGCCGGTGGTCGTCCGCTAGGTTGGTGGCATGACGCACGACCACCCTGACACGCCCGCCCGGGCGGTGTCCCGCCCCTTCGGGCGAGTGCTCACGGCCATGGTGACCCCGTTCACCGCCGACGGGTCGCTCGACCTCGACGGCGCCGCGCAGCTCGCCAGCTACCTGGTGGACGAGCAGGGCAACGACGCGCTGGTGGTCAACGGCACCACCGGCGAGTCGCCGACCACCACCGACGCGGAGAAGGAACAGCTGATCCGGGCCGTGGTGGAGGCCGTCGGTGAGCGCGCCAAGGTCGTGGCCGGGGTCGGCACCAACGACACCCGGCACACCATCGAGCTCTGCACGGCCGCCGAGAAGGCGGGCGCCCACGGCCTGCTCGTGGTCACCCCCTACTACAACAGGCCGCCGCAGAGCGGCCTGCTGCGGCACTTCACCGCCGTCGCGGACGCCACCGGCCTGCCGGTGATGCTCTACGACATCCCGCACCGGGCGGGCGTGCCGATCGCCACCGAGACGATGGTGCGCCTGGCCGAGCACGGCCGGATCGTCGCGGTGAAGGACGCCAAGGGCGACCTGACCGCCACGAGTTGGGTCACCAGCCGGACGAACCTCGCCTTCTACAGTGGCGAGGATTCACTCACCCTGCCCGCGCTGGCCGTGGGCGGCGTCGGTGTGGTCGGCACCTCGACCCACTTCACCGGCGCGCTCACCAGACAGATGATCGAGGCGTACGACGCGGGGGACACCGCCACCGCGCTGAGCCTGCACCGGCGGCTGCTGCCGCTGTACACCGGCATCTTCCGTACCCAGGGCGTGATCCTGGTGAAGGCGGGCCTGGCGGCCGCCGGGAAGCCCGCCGGACCGGTGCGTTCGCCGCTGGTCGACGCGACCGACGACGAGATCGCCCAGCTCCGCGCCGACAGCGCGGCGGCGGGCCTGGAACTGCCCGAATGACCGAACGACACGACGGACGCCGAGTGACGGCGTCGCAGAATGAGGTGGACGCGTGACCGAGGCGCACTTCGAGACGGAACTGCCCCCGCCGCTGCCGGAGGGTGGGCTGCGGATCATCCCGCTCGGCGGGCTCGGTGCCATCGGTCGCAACATGACCGTCTTCGAGTACGACGGCAAGCTGCTGGTGGTCGACTGCGGGGTGCTCTTCCCCGACGTGGAGCAGCCCGGGGTCGACCTGATCCTGCCCGACTTCGGTCCGATCCTGGACCGGCTCGACGACGTCCAGGCGATCGTGCTGACCCACGGCCACGAGGACCACATCGGCGCGGTGCCCTACCTGCTCGCGCACAAGCCCGACATCCCGCTGGTCGGCTCCCAGTTCACCCTCGCCCTGGTCGAGGCGAAGCTGGCCGAGCGGCGGATCCAGCCCTACACGCTGACCGTACGGGAGGGGGGCCGGGAGCGGCTCGGCCCGTTCGAGTGCGAGTTCTTCGCGGTCAACCACTCGATCCCCGACGCGCTCGCGGTGGCCATCCGCACGCCCGCCGGCCTGGTGCTGCACACCGGCGACTTCAAGATGGACCAGTTGCCGCTGGACGGCCGGATCACCGACCTGGCCGGGTTCGCCCGGCTCGGCGCCGAGGGCGTGGACCTGCTGCTCTCGGACTCCACCAACGCGGAGATCCCCGGCTTCGTCACCCCCGAGCGGGAGATCGGGCCGGTGCTCGACTCGATCTTCGCGAAGGCCAAGGGGCGGATCATCGTCGCGTCGTTCGCCTCGCACGTGCACCGCGTGCAGCAGGTCTTCGACTCCGCCGCCGAGCACGGCCGCAAGGTCGCCCTCATCGGCCGTTCCATGGTCCGCAACATGGGCATCGCCCGTGACCTGGGGCTGCTCAACATCCCGGCCGGGCTGGTCGTCGGGCTGGAAGAGGCGACGAACATGCCGCCCGAGCAGATCGTGCTGATGTCCACCGGCTCGCAGGGCGAGCCGATGAGCGCCCTCGGCCGGATGGCCAGCGGCGACCACCGGCACATCACCATCGCCCCCGGCGACACGGTGGTGCTCGCCTCGTCGCTGGTGCCCGGCAACGAGACCTCGGTCTACCGGGTGATCAACCGGCTCGCCCGGGCCGGCGCCGTCGTGGTGCACAAGGACGTGGCCAAGGTGCACGTCTCCGGTCACGCCCCCGCCGGTGAGCTGCTCTACCTGCTCAACGTGGTCCGTCCCAGCAACCTGATGCCGGTGCACGGCGAGTGGCGGCACCTGCGCGCGCACGCCCGGCTCGGCATCGAGTCCGGCGTCGCCCCCGACCGGGTGGTGCTCTGCGAGGACGGCGACGTCGTCGACCTCGTCGAGGGCCGGGCCAGCCTGGTCGGGCACGTGAAGAGCCGCTACGTCTACGTCGACGGCCTCGCCGTCGGCGACGTCAGCGAGTCGCTGCTCACCGAGCGCCGCATCCTCGGCGACGGCGGGTTCATCGCCACCACCGTGGTGGTCGACTCGGTGACCGGCAAGGTGGTGGCCGGCCCGACCCTGTCGGCGAAGGGCTTCTCCGAGGACCCGGAGGCGTTCAACCCGGTGATCCCGCTGGTCACCGAGGCCCTGAATCGGGCCGCCTCCGACGGCATCACCGACCCGCACCAGCTCCAGCAGATCGTCCGGCGCACCGTGGGACGGTGGGTGAACGACGCGTACCGGCGTCGGCCCATGATCGTCCCCACCGTCGTCGAGGTCTGACCCGCACCGATGACGCCCGCCCGCACCCCGTGTGCCGGCGGGCGTCGTCGTGGGCACCGGACCGGCCTCCGCTGATCAGGCCAGCAGCGCGTTCAGCTCGGCGTAGCTGATCGCGCCGGCCAGCGAGTCGTACGACCCGGAGCGCAGCGCCTCCTCGGCGGCCCGCCGGACCAGCCCGTACGCGGCGCCGGCGACGGCCGAGCCGAGGCTGACCCGGGCCACCCCCAGCGCGGCCAGCGTGGCGACGGGCAGCCCACCCGGCCCGGCGAGCACGTTGACCGGCCCGTCGATCCCGGCGACCAGCGCGCCGATGGTCTCGGCGTCGCCGACGCCCGGCACGAAGATCCCGTCCGCGCCCGCCGCCCGGTACGCCTCCGCCCGGCGCAGCGTCTCCGTCAACCGGTCCGCCGGGTCGCCGACCGCCCGCAGGTAGACGTCGGTGCGGGCGTTGACGAAGAGCCGCACCCCCGCCTCGTCGGCGGCCTCCCGGGCCGCCCGGATCCGGGCGCACTGCTCGTCGACCGGCCGCAGCGCCGACGTCCCCGCCGCGGGGGCGTCCTCGATGTTCACACCGACCGCGCCGGCGGCCAGCACGCCGGCCACGGTGCGGGCCACCCCGGCCGGGTCGGCGGCGTACCCGCTCTCGATGTCCGCCGTGACGGGGACGGTCACGGCGGCGGCAACGCGGGCCACCACCGCCAGGGCGTGCTCCCGGTCCAGTTCGTCGCCGTCGGGAGCGCCCAGGCTCCACGCGACGCCGGCGCTGGTCGTGGCGACGGCCGCCGCGCCGCAGTCGGCCACGATCCGGGCGCTGGCCACGTCCCAGGCGTTGGGCAGGACGAGCGGTGTGCCAGGGCGGTGCAGGGAGCGCAGGAGCTGGGCGGCGTGCTGCTGGTGCGTCGTCGTCATGAGCACCAGTCCACCAGGGCGCGAGGAGATCGTCCGGCGGGTTTCGGACACCATCCGTGGGCCGCCGCCCGGTCAGGGCAGGGCGGCCACCGCGTCGGCGTACGCGACACCGGTCTGCACCGCCGCGTCGAGCAGGACCGCGAGCTGGGCCGGGGCCACCCCGTGCGCCAGGTCCGTGGCGACGTGACCGGCCAGCACCAGTTCGCCGTCCTGCTCGTGCACGTACGCCTTCGGCAGCAGCCGGTCGTGGTTCCAGGCGTTGCAGAAGGCGTACGCCTCCGTCAGCCGGTCGGCCGGCAGCCGGCGGCTCGCCACGGACCGGGCCTGGAGGATCTCGCCCCGCTCGCCGACCCGCCGGAACTGGATCAGCGCCTCGCCCCACCGGCCCGTCACGGCGCCGCGGTCGTCCACTTCGTAGCGGTCCCCGCGTCGGTCGAGGGCGGCGGTGACCATCGCCAGGCTCAGCGGGCGGGGTTCGTCATCCGGCGGCGGGGCCTCCTCGCCCGGCTCGTCGACGTCGTCGGGGTCGTCGTCGGGCGGCAGGGGCACCGGCGCGGCGGTCGGCCGCTCGGCCAGCCAGGACGCGATCCGGCCGGACTGGTGGCCGGTGCCGTTGCGGGCGTCGAAGCTGCCGGCCAGCGCGGTCGCCACCCCGAGCAGGGTGGCCCCCAGCGTGGCCACGTCGAGGTCGGCGGCCGGGCGCACCCCGTACGCCGGGCGGTGCAGCGTCCGGCCGCCGAGCCCCGCCTGGACGGCGCGGGCGCAGACCAGCGCCCCGGCGGCGGCGAACTCCATCGCCGACAGGTCGTCGTGCGGCCGGTCCAGCCTGGGCAGTTGCTCGGCGAGGACGTCGAGGCCCCGGGCGGGGTGCCCGGCCAGCGCACACCACCGCAGGTGCGCGGCGAGCAGCGGGAAGGCGGCCCGCTCCCGCCGGTGCCGCCGGTACGCCCGCACGTGGGCCTCGGCCGCCCGTTCCGGCTCCCCGGCCCGCAGCCAGGACAGCAGCCCGGCGGCCAGCGCCCGCTCCGGCTGCTCGGTGCAGTCGACGGCGCTGCCGGCGCTGTCGTCCGGCAGGACGGCCAGCGCGGTCCGGTGCTCGCCCCATCCGGCGAGCAGTTCCGCCCGTCGGGCCGCCGCGCAGTCCGGGCAGCCGCCGACCGGCCCCGGCTCGGCCGTCGACCAGCGGTCGTACCACCGTCGGGCGGTGGGCTCGTCGCCGAGGTGGTCGGCGATGCGGCAGCGCAGCTCGGCGAGGACCGCCGGATCGTCGACGGCGCGCGCGGCGAGATCGTCCAGCATGGCGCGGGCCTGGTCCAGTCCGACCCGTGGCGAGCCGAGCAGAGCTTCGACCGCGTACCGCCGGTGGCGCCGCAGCAGCTCGGCCTGGTCTCCCGCCAGCAGCTCGGGGCGGCGCTGGGCGGTGGCGAGGCAGCGGCGCAGCGGCTCGACCAGCCGCCACCGTTCCCCGTGCAGGAGGTACGCCTCGATCAGCGCGAGCCGCGCCGCCAGCGCCGTCCGGTCGTCGCCGGTGGCGTCGGCGTGCGCCGCGATCCGTTCCAGCTCGGTGCTGCGGGCCTCGCCGTCGGGGGTGTCGCGGGCGTCGGCGAGCGCGCCGGCCAGCGCGGCGTCGGGCTGCCGGCCCCCGCGCCGCAGCCCGCTCCACCAGCCGGGCAGCCCGAACGGGTCGAGGCCGCGGCCGGCCAGACCCCCGCCCTGACCCGTCACGTCACCACCCCGCCGGGCAGCCGGGCCACCTCGGTGGCGAGCTGGCAGCCGGTGGCGATGCCGCAGTCGAGCAGCTGGTCGAGCTGGTGCGCGGTGACGCCGTGTTCCAGATCGGTGATGACCTCGCCGCAGACCCGGGCCCGCCCGTCGTCCTCGACGTGCACGAAGGCCTTCGGCCAGAGCCGGTCGTGGTTCCACGCGTTGCAGAAGGCGTGCAGCGCCGGCACGTACTCGATGGGGAACGTCGGCGCGGTCAGGGTGCGGACCTGGAGCAGCTCCCCGGCGGCGCCGGGGCGCAGGAACCAGATCAGGCTGTCGGCCCAGCGGCCGACCAGGTCGCCGTCGCCGTCGACTTCGACGCGGTATCCCCGGCTGTGCAGTACGGCGGCGATCAGCTCGCCGGTCAGCGGCTCCAGCGCCCCCGGGTGTCCGGCCAGGGGGCCGTGCCGGCCGTCCTCGGTTCCCGGCGACGCCATGGGGGCATCCCTTCTGAGGCAGATATCACGTGACGCGGCGGGGCCCGCGCTGCGACACGCGGACACGACCCGGAAAGGCGGCGATCTGCCGGGTCACGCCATTAGGTTGATGCTATGGCGGGCCGTACCTCTCAGGCGAGCCGGCGGCGCGGCGCGTCGCCGCGTGGCACCACGAACAGTCGTGCCCGTCAGCCGGCGAAGAAGACCGGCCGTGCCGCGCCCCGGCGGCGGCCGGCGGCCCGGCCGGGTCCGGGGATGATCGTCGGGCAGGCGGCCCGCGCGCTGTGGATGGGGATGGCGCACGGCGTCGGCTGGGCGTTCCGGCAGGCTGGATCCGCCCGGGGGCTCGACCCGGAGCAGCGCCGCGACGGTGCGGGCCTGCTGGTGTTCGGCCTCGCCCTGCTCAGCGCGGTGGCCGTCTGGTTCTCCGGCGCCGGCCCGGTGGGCGCGCGGCTGGCCGACACCTTCCGACTCTTCCTCGGGGCGATCTCGGTCGTGGTGCCGGTGCTGCTGATGATCGGCGCCTGGCGGCTGATGCGTGAGCCCGTCGACCCCGAGCATCGCGGCCGTGGGCTGGTCGGCTGGACGTCCATGCTGGTCGCCACCGCCGCGATGCTGCACATCGGACAGGCCCCGGCCGATGCCGGCCAGCGCGACTTCGCCGGCGGCCTGATGGGCGCCGGCGTCGGCAGCCTCATGGAGCGGGCGGTCACCGCCTGGGTGGCCGTGCCGTTGCTGATCCTGCTGCTGGTCTTCGGCCTGCTGGTGGTCACCGCGACCCCGATCATGAAGGTCCCGGAGCGACTCGGTCTGCTGTTCGGCACCCGGACCGCCCCGCCGGACGGCGAGGAGGAGGCCGACGAGGCGCCCGCCAAGCCGGCACCCCGTAGGCGCCCGGCGAAGCGGGCCGCCCCGCCGCCGCTCGACCCGGAGGAGTTCGACGAGGACCTCGAGGGGGTGGACCTTCAGGACACCCTCGTGCTGCCCCGCAAGCCCCCGGGCCGGGTCCCGGCCAGCCGCAAGCCGGCCGAGCCGCCGGAGCACTCGCCCGCCCCGACCCGGGCCGAGCAGCTCGCGCTGACCGGGATGTCGGGCGACTACACGTTGCCGCCGGCGAACATACTCGGCAGCGGCGCGGCCCCGAAGACCCGGAGCAAGGCCAACGACGAGGTGATCGTCGCGCTCACCGGCGTCTTCGAGCAGTTCAACGTGGACGCCGCCGTCACCGGCTTCACCCGCGGGCCGACCGTCACCCGCTACGAGGTGGAACTCGGCCCGGGCGTCAAGGTCGAGCGGATCACCCAGCTCTCCCGCAACATCGCGTACGCGGTGAAGTCGCCGGACGTGCGGATCCTCAGCCCGATTCCGGGCAAGAGCGCGGTCGGGGTGGAGATCCCGAACACCGATCCGGAGAACGTGGCGCTCGGCGACGTGCTGCGCTCGCGGGCCGCGACCAGCGACCACCATCCGATGGTGGTGGCGCTCGGCAAGGACATCGAGGGCGGCTACGTGGTGGCCAACCTCGCCAAGATGCCGCACATCCTGATCGCCGGCGCGACCGGCGCCGGCAAGTCGTCCTGCCTGAACTCGCTGCTGGTGTCCATCCTCACCCGGGCCACCCCGGACGAGGTGCGGCTGCTGCTGATCGACCCGAAGCGGGTCGAGATGACCGGCTACGAGGGCATCCCGCACCTGGTCACCCCCATCGTGACCAACGCCAAGAAGGCGGCGGACTCGCTGGAGTGGGTCGTGCGCGAGATGGACATGCGCTACGACGACCTCGCCGCCAACGGGGTCCGGCACATCGACGACTTCAACCGCAAGGTCCGCAACGGCGAGATCAAGGCGCCGCCGGGCAGCGAGCGGGAGATGCGCCCGTACCCGTACCTGCTGGTGATCGTGGACGAGTTGGCGGACCTGATGATGGTCGCCCCCCGCGACGTGGAGGACTCGGTCGTCCGGATCACCCAGCTCGCCCGCGCGGCCGGCATCCACCTGGTGCTGGCCACCCAGCGCCCGTCGGTCGACGTGGTCACCGGCCTGATCAAGGCCAACGTGCCGTCGCGGCTGGCGTTCGCCACCTCCTCGCTCGCCGACTCCCGGGTCATCCTCGACCAGCCGGGCGCGGAGAAGCTGCTGGGCCGCGGCGACGGCCTGTTCCTGCCGATGGGCGCCTCGAAGCCGATCCGCATCCAGGGCGCCTGGGTGACCGAGCGAGAGATCGCCGACGTGGTGAAGTTCTGCAAGGACCAGCGCGAGCCGGAGTTCCGCCCGGACGTGCTCGTCGCGCCGGACGCCGGCAAGAAGAAGATCGACGAGGAGATCGGCGACGACCTCGACCTGCTGGTCCAGGCGGTCGAGCTGGTCGTCACCTCGCAGTTCGGCTCGACCTCGATGCTCCAGCGCAAGCTGCGGGTCGGCTTCGCCAAGGCGGGGCGGCTGATGGACCTCATGGAGACCCGGGGGGTCGTCGGGCCGTCGGAGGGCTCCAAGGCCCGTGACGTGCTGGTCAAGCCGGACGAGCTGGAGGAGGTCCTGCTGGGCCTGCGCGGCGGCGAGGAGTGACACCGGCCGTCGCGTGACTCGGCGCGAGCGGGCCCCGGGCCACCGCCGCGGACGCGCGGCGGCCGTGGCCGATCGTCGCCAGGCGAGGGCTGGGCTCAGGCGACCGTCCGGCAGGGGGCGCACAGGCGACGGGCCCGCCGGCACGCCGGCGGGCCCGGTCTCCGCCGGGGGAGCGGGGGTCAGTTGTTGATGATCGCGCTGACGATCAGCAGGCTGAGGATGATGGCGGCGACGTTGGCGGCGGCGGCGTACCAGCCGAGCGGCTTGTCGCCCAGCACGGCGCCGACGATGCCCAGGACGATCCCGATCACGCCGAAGACGAGTGGGCTGAGCAGGAGCGCGAGGACCGCGAACACGAAGGCCAGGATCGTGCAGATGCGGGCGGCGTTGGTGCGCGGGCGGGCGGTCGAGTGCATGTCGGCCATGTCTGCCTCCGTGGTTGAGAGCCGTTCGGTGCCAGGCACAGGTCTACCCACTGTGGTCCTCGGCCACGCCTCGCCCGGAGGCACCGGTCAGTGGAAGACCTTCAGACCGACGACGCCGGCGACCACCAGCAGCAGGCAGGCGATCCGCGGCAGACTGGCCGGCTCGTTCAGCGCCAGCATGCCGACCAGGGCGGTGCCGACCGCCCCGATGCCGACCCAGACGGCGTAGCCGGTGCCGACCGGGATCTCGCGCAGCGCGTACGCCAGCCCGGCCATGCTGAGCACCAGGGTCACCCCGAAGACCAGCGACGGGACGAGCCGGGTGAAGCCGGCGCTGCGGTCGAGGGCGATCGCCCACGCGGTCTCGAGAAGTCCGGAGATCACCAGCACGATCCAGGCCATGGCGGATCACCTCTGCGTCGGCGCCCGGACCGTCGGGGCCGGGACGGGTGGGCTCGGTACACACGGGGCGTCTTGGCCTCACCGGGTACGCCCACCACTCGTCCGGGGCGACCGGGGCCGCCACGACCGACCGTAGCACCGGCCTGGTGGCGGGCGGGGTGGGCCGGGCCACCACGGCTTGACGTGAACCTTGCTTCAACTTGCAGTATCGGGTCATGCCGCTGCTCTTCGCCGATCCCGATGTCGCCGCCGCGCTGGACGCCCCCACCACGGTGGCCGCGATGCGCGACGCCCTGCTCGCCGCGTACGCGGGCCGCCTGGTCGCCCCGCCCCGGGCTGCCGCGCCGCTGGGCGGGGGACGGATGGTGCTCACCGCCGGGCACCTCGCCGGGGAGTGGTACGGCTTCCGCTCGTACGACACGTTCGGGCACCCGCAGAGCGAACAGGTGGTGGTGCTGCACGACGGGCGCACCGGGGCGGTCCGGGCGGTGGCGGTGGGGGAGGAGTTGGGCTCCCGGCGCACCGGCGGGCTCGGCGGGATCGCCGTGGACGCCCTGGCCCGGCCGGACGCCGCCACCCTGGGCGTGATCGGCTCGGGCGGGCAGGCCTGGACGCAGGTCTGGGCCGCCGCCGCCGTCCGCCCGCTGCGCGAGGTCACCGTGCACAGCCGCTCCGCCGCCCGGCGGGAGGCGTTCGCCGCCCGGGTCCGCGCCGAGCTGGGCGTGCCGGCGCGGGCGGTGGACTCGGCGCGCGCCGCCGTGCGCGACCGTGACGTCGTGGTGCTCGCCACCACCGCCGTCACCCCGGTGCTCGACGCCACCGACCTGGCCCCCGGCACGCACGTCAACGCGGTCGGCTTCAAGCAGGTCGACCGGCACGAGTTCGGCACCGACCTGCTGGACGCCGCCGACCTGCTGGTCACCGACTCGCCGGCGCAGGCGGCCGCGTACGACCCGCCGATGCTGGCGGCGCTGCCCGCGTACGCCGGGCGGTTGCGCGACCTGGGCGCGGTGCTGGCGGGCGCGGTGCTCGGCCGGACCGGCGCGGACCAGGTCTCGGTCTTCTGCTCGACCGGCCTGGCCGGCACGGAGGTCTTCCTGCTCGACCGGCTGGTCCGGGTCGGCGCGGCGGTGGCCTGAGCCGGCCGTGACGGCGGGGGAGTGTGAGGCGGTCGATGCGGCGGCCCGCCGTTGACGGGCGCCGCCCGCCGGCCCGGTACCCTCGGATGGTGTCTGCCACCTCCTCCTCCGACAACTCCAGCTCGGCGCGTCTGGCACCGCGCCGCGACCTGGAGTCGTCGTCCGACAACTCCGGCTCGACGGGTCCGGCCGCGCCGCGCCGCGACGTGGAGTCGCCCGACGGCCGTCGGGTCGCCCTGCTGACCCTGGGCTGCGCCCGCAACGAGGTCGACTCGGAGGAGCTGGCCGCCCGGCTGCACGCCGACGGCTGGCAGGTGACCACCGACGGCGAGGGCGCCGACGTGGTGGTCGTCAACACGTGCGGCTTCGTGGAGAAGGCGAAGCAGGACTCCATCCAGACCCTGCTGGCCGCCGCCGACACCGGCGCCAAGGTGGTCGCCGCCGGCTGCATGGCCGAGCGGTACGGCCGCGAGCTGGCCGACAGCCTCCCCGAGGCGCAGGCGGTGCTGAGCTTCGACGACTACCCGGACATCGCCGCCCGGCTGGACGCCGTGGTCGCCGGCGAGCGGATCGGCGCACACACCCCGCGCGACCGGCGTGAGCTGCTGCCGCTGACCCCCGTCTCGCGGCGCGACAGCGCGGTGTCGCTGCCCGGTCACGGTACCCCGGTCCGGGGCGTCACCGAGACCGACGAGCACACCCCGGCCCACCTGCGCCAGGTGCTGCGCCACCGGCTCGACACCGGCCCGGTCGCCTCGCTCAAGCTCGCCAGCGGCTGCGACCGGCGCTGCGCGTTCTGCGCCATCCCCGCCTTCCGCGGCGCCTTCGTCTCCCGTACGCCCGACGAGCTGCTCGCCGAGGCGGAGTGGCTGGCCAGGACCGGCGTACGCGAGCTGGTGCTGGTCAGCGAGAACTCCACCTCCTACGGCAAGGACCTGGGCGACCCACGGGCGCTGGAGAAGCTGCTGCCGCAGCTCGCCGCCGTCGACGGCATCGTCCGGGTGCGGGCGAGCTACCTCCAGCCGGCCGAGACCCGGCCCGGCCTGGTCGAGGCGATCGCCACCACGCCCGGCGTGGCGGCCTACTTCGACCTGTCGTTCCAGCACTCGAGCGAGCCGGTGCTGCGCCGGATGCGCCGCTTCGGCTCCACCGACCGGTTCCTGGAGCTGCTGGCGAGTGCCCGCGCGCTGGCCCCGGCCGCGGGCGCGCGGAGCAACTTCATCGTCGGCTTCCCCGGCGAGACCCGCGCCGACTACCAGGAGCTGGTCCGGTTCCTGACCGAGGCGAGGCTGGACGCGATCGGGGTCTTCGACTACAGCGACGAGGACGGCACCGAGGCCGCCGGGCTGCCGGGCAAGGTCTCCGCCGCCACGGTCAAGCGCCGCTACGACAGGCTCAGTGCGCTCGCCGACGAGCTCTGCTCGCAGCGCGCCGAGGAACGGCTGGGCTCCACGGTGGAGGTGCTGGTCGACTCGGTCGACGACGGCGTGGTCGAGGGTCGGGCGGCGCACCAGGCCCCCGAGGTCGACGGCTCGACCACCCTCGTCGCCCCGCCCGCCGGCGGGGTGGATCTGGCCGCGCTGCGCCCGGGCGACCTGGTGCGGGCGACGGTCACGGGCACCGAAGGGGTGGACCTGGTCGCGGTCCCGGATGAGATGATCTCGGCTGCGCCCGGCGCAACACGGTGACGGCGGGCCCGGACGGAGCGGGGGGACCGCGTGGTGGGGTGCCAGGTGCGCCACGGAGGCCGCGGCGGGGTGCGGCGGTGACCGGGGCGACGGATTCGACGCCCGCGCCGGTGGTGGCCCGTGTGCCCGTGCTGAACGCCGCCAACGCGCTCACCGCGCTGCGGCTGGCCCTGGTACCGGTCTTCGCGGCGTCCGTGGCCGCCTCGGCGATGACCCACGCCGGCTGGCGGATGGTCGCCTGTCTGGTCTTCGCCGTCGCCTCCGCCACCGACCTGGTCGACGGCTGGATCGCCCGCCGGTTCGCCCTGGTCACCTCGGTGGGCAAGGTCGCCGACCCGATAGCGGACAAGGCCCTCACCGGAGCGGCGCTGCTGCTGCTCTCCTGGTACGACCGGCTGCCCTGGTGGGTGACCGCCGTGATCCTCGTCCGCGAGCTGGGCATCACCGTGCTGCGCTTCTGGGTGATCCGGCACGGCGTGATCGCCGCCAGCCGGGGCGGCAAGGTCAAGACCGCGCTCCAGATCCTGGCCATCACGTGGTACCTGTGGCCGATGCCGGCCGTGCTCGCCGCCGTCGGCCCGTGGATCATGGCCGCTGCCGTCGGCGTCACGGTGGTCACCGGCTTCGACTACGTCGCCCAGGCTCTCCGGCTCCGCCGCCCCCGCGCCTGACCCGTGGCCCGTCCGGCGCCTTCGCCGGTCCCGACGCCGGCGGAGCCCGGATGCGACGACCTCCCCGGCGTGCCCCCGTGCCGGTCGGGAAGGATGAGTAGGGCGGGCGCGGCGGGGAAAGGACCCGGGACATGGACAGTGACGCGGACGGAGCGCGGCCGGTCGGGAGCCCGGCGGCCGGCGTGGTGCACCGCCTCTCGGAGCGGCACGAGACCCTGGCCACCGTCGAGTCGCTCACGGGCGGGCTGCTGGCGGCCTCGATCGTGGAGATCGCCGGGGTGAGCGGGATCTTCCGGGGTGGCCTGGTGGTCTACGCCACCGAACTCAAGTCGCGGCTCGCCGGCGTACCGGAGGATCTGCTGGCCGACCGGGGGCCGGTCGACCCGGACGTGGCGGTCGCTCTCGCGGAGGGCGGGCGGCGACGCTGCGGGGCCGACTGGGGCCTGGCGACCACCGGGGTGGCCGGCCCGGAACCGCAGGACGGCAAGCCGGTCGGGCTGGTCTACGTCGCGGTGGCCGGACCGTCCGGCACCCACGTCCGGCAGCTCGACCTGGACGGCGGTCGCGACCACATCCGCTCCGCCACGGTCGTCGAGGCACTGCGGCTGCTCGCCGCGCGGATCGACGAGACCGACGTGGCCGGGTCCGAGGCGGCCGACCCCCGGGCGGCCGGGACCGCGGGCGGGCGGACCGACGCGGCCGGCGCCGGTCGCCGGTGACCGTCGTCCCGCGATCCGAGGGGCGGGGTGGGATGTCGTGAGGGCCGGCAACGGGTACGGTTGCGGGAAGGCTCCGGCGACCGGTTCGGCTCGACGTGCCGGACGGGCCGCGTGGAAGAGTGGTGTCCCTCAGGGGGAGGTGCGAATGGTCCTGCTACGCCGCGTGATCGGTGACGCACTGCGGGCGCGCCGGCAGGGGCAGCACCGCACCCTACGGGAGGTCTCCTCCGCCGCCAACGTCAGCCTCGGCTATCTCTCCGAGATCGAGCGCGGCCAGAAGGAGCCCTCCAGCGAACTGCTGGCGGCGATCTGCGACGCCCTCGGTGCGCGTCTGTCGGAGCTGCTGCGCGAGGTCAGCGACACCGTCGCCCTCGCCGAGCAGATGCCCGGCGTGCTGGTGCCGGTGCAGGACGAGCCGGCCGCCCCCGCCGCCGCCGTCGCGGTGCGCAGGAACACGGGTCGGGGTGTGCACCAGGTCAGTTCGGACGGCACGGTCGCCGTCCAGGTCCGTCAGGACTCCCCGCTCAAGGCCACCCTGCGCAGTTCCCGGGTCCGGGGCAGCGAGCGCGACGTGGTCTGCGCCGCCTGACCAACCCCTTCCCCTGCCGCGCCACGTGGTCGGCCTCGACCCCGCCGCGTACCCTTGATCGCGGACGGCGTCGGCGCTCGCTTCGCTCGCCGGTACGGGTGCCCCGGTGGCGCCCGGCTGGGACGATGGAGCCACTGCCGCGCCGGAGCCGGTCGGGAGCACCCGGCGCGGTCGAGGCGGAGCGACGCTACTGAGGGGACAACGCAAAGATGGCGAACCCGTTCGTCAAGGGGTGGAAGTACCTGATGGCGCTCTTCGGCGCCAGGATCGACGAGCACGCCGATCCGAAGGTGCAGATCCAGCAGGCCATCGAGGAGGCTCAGCGCCAGCACCAGGGGCTGGTCCAGCAGGCCGCCGCCGTGATCGGCAACCAGCGGCAGCTGGAGATGAAGCTGTCCCGTCAGATGACCGAGGTCGAGCGGTTGCAGGCCAACGCCCGCCAGGCACTGGTCCTCGCCGACCAGGCCCGCGCCCGGGGCGACGAGACCGAGGCCGGCCGCTACGAGCAGTCCGCGCAGACCCTGGCGACCCAGCTCGTCTCGGCGGAGCAGGCCACGGAGGACCTCAAGACCCTGCACGACCAGGCGCTCGGCGCCGCCGCCCAGGCCCGCCGGGCGGTCGAGAACAACTCGATGATCCTGCAGCAGAAGCTCGCCGAGCGCACCAAGCTGCTCAGCCAGCTGGAGCAGGCCAAGATGCAGGAGAGCGTGGCCCGCTCGCTGGAGTCGATGTCGACGCTGGCCGCCCCCGCCAACACGCCCTCGCTCGACGAGGTGCGCGACCGCATCGAGCAGCGCTACGCCACCGCGATGGGCCGCGCCGAGCTGGCCGGCAACTCCGTCGAGGGCCGCATGCTGGAGATCCAGAAGTCGACCCTCGACTCGGCCGGCTCCTCCCGGCTGGAGCAGATCCGCTCGAGCATGGCCGGCGAGCAGCTCGGCGCCAAGCAGGAACGAGCGGGTGCGGAGCAGGCTCAGCCCGCCGCACCGGCCGCCGACCCGGCGGCCGCTGCCCGCCTGAACGAGATCCGGGCCAGCATGGGCCGCGAGCGCGGCACCGGGGACACCACCGCCGCCGGCTGAGCGGCCGGGTCGAGGAGGCAGAGGTGGCAGACGAGCGCACGCGGTACTTCCGGCGGCTGAGCCGGTTGCGGGGGTCCGCACGTCGGTGGAGCGTCACGGCCGGTGGCCTGAGCGGCGCCGCCGCCGTGCTGACCCCGTACGCCGGGCTCGGGCTGCCCGACGCGGCCTGGGCGGCCGGCGCGGGCGGTGCGCTGGTGCTGGCCGCCTGGCGCTGGATCGACCTGCGGGCGCTGGCCGCCCAGCCGGCGCCGGCGCCGCTCGCCCCGGCCGAGGCCGCCGCGCGGTCGCGCGCCAGGTTGGTCGCCGCCGTGGAACGGCTTCCCGTCGGCCCAGGCGTGCTGGCCGAGGTCCGGCGGGTGCGCTCGCGGGTGGCGCTGCGCGGCACCAGCGCCGCCGAGCCGTGGGCCCGGCTGGACCGGGCCGCCCTCACGCTCGCCGGGATGACCGGCCGGCTGACAGGACTGGCCTCGCCGGCCGTGCTGGAGGCCGCCGAGGCCGACCGGTCGCTGCGCGACCTCGCCGACCGGGTGGCCAGCGTCGAGCGCACGCTCCGGCTCGCCCCGGCCGAGTCCCGGCCGGCGCTGGCCGAGGCGCACCGCGCCCTGGCCGCCCAGCTGGAGCAGGGCGTCACCGCGTACGAGCGGCTGGTCGTGGCCGCCGCCGGCTACGTCGCCGGGGAGGCCCACCCCGACGCCGCGCACCCGGCCGCCTCCCGCCTCACCGAGGCGACCGACCTGCTGCACGGCGTCGCCTCGGCCCTGACCGAGCTGCGTACCGTCGGCGCCCCGCTGCGCACACCCTGACCACGGCGCCGAGCCCTCGTGCCCGGGTGGTCATGCAGACTGCCTGATCGGCGCGGGTCACCGGGGTGTGGTTATCGGGACCGGGCCGGTGAACGGGGAGCTGCCGACGACGTTGAACGAGCGGATCCGGTAGTGGTAGGTGACGCCGCGCGCCAGCCCGGTGTTGGTGAAGCCCCGGCCCGTGACGGTGAAGGTCGCCACCCCCCGGCTGAACGCCGGGTCCAGCGCCCGCTGCACGACGAAACCGGCGCCCGGTGAGGCCGGCGTACTGGACGCCCAGCCGAGGATCACCGTCGCCGTGTCCGGTCCGGTGACGGTAGCGGTGGCGGTCACGCCCGTCGGCGGGCCCGGCATCGGCGGGGTGGTCGCCCGGGCCACGGTCGACCAGGCCGAGGCGGCGCCGAGATAGGTGGTCCGCACCCGGTAGTAGTAGGTGGTGTCCGGGGCGACGGCGGCATCGAGGTGGTTGTCGCCGACCCCGATCGCGGTGGTGCCCGGCCCGCTGCTGAACGTCGGGTTGGTGGCCCGCTGCACGTCGATCCCCGTGGCGAACGAACGGTTGGCCCAGCGCAGCGCGATCCGCAGCGGCGCGGCGGGCGGGATCGTCGCGGTCAGCCCGGCCGGTGCGGCGAGCCGCACCGCGGCCGGCACGCTGTTGGACCACGTGGAACAGCTCACCGCGTTCTCCGCCCGGATCCGGTAGTGGTAGGTGACCCCCGGGGTGACGGTGGCGTCGGTGTAGCGGGTCGCCGTGGCCGCCACGGTGATCGCCGTGAGCCCCTGCGTGAAGGCGGCGTCGGTGGCCCGCTGGAGCAGATGGCTGGTGGCCGGCGGGCGACTGCCGTTGCCCGTCCAGGTCAGGGCGATCGCCGGTAGCGCGGTGGCCGAGCCGGGGACGGGGGTCACGGTCAGCCCGCTCGGTGCCCGGGGTGCCACCCGCAGCACCAGCGGCCGGATCATGCCCTGGTCCCGGTGGCCGCCGAGCTGACTGTGCCAGTGGTATTCCCAACCCAGGTTGACGGGCTGGTTCACCACCGTCGCGGGCCGGCCGTCCAGCGGGCTGACCGGGGTCGAGCCGGTCCGGGCGCCGGCCGGCCGGCTCGGGTCGAGCAGCCGTACGCTGTCGCCGATCTTGAACGGCAAGGGCGGCGCGACCGGACGGAGCGCGACGACCACGTCCTCACACGGGTCGACCCGGACGACCTGCTTCCAGCCCCGCTCCGCCGGGTGCGGTGCGCGGGTGGCGCCGTCCCAGCCGACCCGGCCGATCACCTGCACGTCGCAGCCGGTGAACCGCACCGGCTGGGTCTGCCGGCTGCTGCCGCGGATCCGCCAGAGCTGGGTGCCGTCGGCGGGCCCGCCCACCGCGACGGCCGGATCGCTGACGTGCAGCACCTCGGTGGCCGGGTCGGTCGGCCCGAGGGGCAGGACGGTGGGGGAGAGCGGCCCGGCGTGCGGGTGCCCGACGCCGAGCCGGCCGACGAGCCGGCCGTGGTCCGGTTCGAAGACCTGCTGCACCGACTTGACCTCGATCGGCAGGAGCACCGGGGCGGCGGCGCCGGCCGGGACGAAGCTGACCGTGCCGGCGTGCACCGGGACCACCGTGTCGCGCGCCGTCCGGGTGCCGAACGCGGCGTCGTACGCCGGCTGCGGCACGATCGGCGGGCGCTGGCTGGCCGCGTACGCGCCGGGCAGGCGCTCGCGCAGCCCAGCCAGGTCGTACGGCGGCGCCGGGGTGCCCGCGACCCGGAACTGGAGCAGGGTGCGGGTGTTCGGCCCGTACCCGGGGTAAGTCGGTGGCGCCCCGCCCTCGGCGGTGCGGTCCGGGCCACCGGTGCGGTGGTCGGCGCGCGGGTCGAAGCCGGGCAGCGGGGCCGGGCAGTCGTTGTAGAGGATCAGGGTGCCGCCGGGCGGGACGGCGGAGAAGTCCACCAGCACGTCGGCCGCCTCCCCCGGGGCGAGCAGCAGCGCGTGCCCGTCGACGTTGAGCACGGTCGGGTCGCGCCGGTCGTACCGGTAGCCGACCGGCTGGTTCGGCACCACCACCGGCGCGGGGAGCAGGCCGCACTCGTTGCCGATCTGGACGAGTTCCGGGCCGGCGGCGCGCGGGTCCGGGACCCCGCCGTCGCGCCCGTCCGTCGGCCAGCCGGCCGGTCGGTCCGGCGCGCGCACCGCCTCCACCATCGGCACCTCACCGGCGTCGGCGTCGGCCAGCCCGCCGTCCGCGTCCCACATCGGCCCGTCCGAGCGGGCCCGGTATAGCTGGAGGTTCAGGGCACGGTCCAGGCAGGCGTTGAGGATCCGGAACCGGTACGTCCTCGGCTCGACCGCCAGGTACGGGTACGCGGTCCCGTTGACCAGCACGGTGTCGCCGAACGCGTCCGGCACCGCCGAGGGGTGCGGTACGCCGGGCGCCAACGGCGGCTCGTCGGGTGCGGCGACCGGGTCGTGGTGCGGGTTCGGCACCGGGCCCGCCCGCTGCGGCGTCCCCCCGTGCCCCCGCTGCCCGGTGTCGTCGCCCGTACGCGACCACGGGCCGTAGTCCCACCGGCCGGTCGGGTTCGCCCCGTCGGCCCGGTGCGGGTTCTGCCGGGGCTGGTAGACGTGCGGGTGCCAGAGGCTGCCCCGGGAGCCCCAGCGGTCCCGGTCCCACGTCGGGTCCTCCCCGGCGAGCTGGCTGTCCCCCGGCACGAAGGTCTTGTCCTCGAACACCAGAGGCAGCTGGTCGGCGGGGAGCACCCCGTCGGCGACGAGCCGCTCCTCCGCCGGGTCGGTGAGCAGGTAGAGCGCGAGCTGCCCGGAGTAGACGGTGAGCCTTGCCAGGCCGACTGTGTTGTCGTGGAACCAGCACAGCCGGCCGCTCTGCTCGTTCGGGTAGTAGAGCGTGCTGGCGCCCGCGCCGGGCGGCGGCATGTCGGGCACGTGGCTCAGGCCGGGCCCCGTCGGGTACGGGGTGATCTCGCCGGCCGGGGTGATCCACTGCCAGGGGTTGCCGGCGCTGGTCCAGCCGGTGTGCGCGCCCGCCAGCCGCGGCACCGCCCGGTTCTGCGGGTAGGGTGCCGGGCCGTCGAGCGGGCCGGTTCCGGCGCCGTCGACGGTGGGGTCGACCGGCAGGAAGAGGTCGCCGGATCGGCCGGTGGGGAGCTGGTTGATGAACTTGACCCGGACCGGCCGGCCCCGCCGGGCCAGGATGAGCGGGCCGAGGTGCCAGGGCCGCCCCGCCGGCACGACCGTGTTGTGCCCGTGGGCGTCCGTGCCGAGGTTGAGCTGCCGGTAGCCGCGCAGCCGGGTCGCCGGCAGGTCCCGGTGCAGCCGCTGCGCGTACTGCTCCAGGCCGATCTCGTAGTAGTCGCAGCCCGGGTAGCTGACGGTGTCGGGCACCGCCACCGGCAGACGGGCGCCCAGCTCGGTGCGGCCGGGTGTGCCGGGGCGTGGCAGCGCGTCGACGAACTTGCGGATGCCGGTGCCGGGTACCACGGAGCCGTCGGCGTCGACGACCGGCCGCGGGCTGTGCGCGTAATTGGGCACCGGGCCGAAGTGGCGCGGGGCGGCGGCCGGATCGAGGCTGGCCGGCGCGACGACCGGCTCCGCCGCGCGCCGGGCCGCCGGGACGCCGGCCGCCCCGGTCCCGTCGCCGACGTCGTCGCCGGTGCGGGGCGCCGCCCGCTGCGCCCACGGGATGCGGAGTCTGCGGAACAGCTCCATGGCTCTCCCCGGTGTCCGGGCGCGGCGACCGCCACGGCGGCGTGGCGGACTGGTCGCGCTTCGTTGACGATGCGTGAGGAGTCAACCGCAGCATGCGACCTCGACGGTGGGGTTAGGAAGTACCCAATCGTCCGTATCTGCGGCGGCGAGGCGAATCGTCGCCGCAGATACGGAGTGTCCCGCCCGACACGCCGGCCGACGGGTGACCCGCGGTGCCGGTCAGCCGGCGGGATGTTCCGGCTGGCAGAGCGGGCACCAGTAGGTGACCCGCTCGCCCAGTTCCTCCTTGCGGATCGCCGTGCCGCACCGGCGGCAGGGTTGGGCGCGCCGGCCGTAGACGTAGCTGGTCTGCCCCCGGTGCAGCGACCCGGTGGTGCTCTGCGTCCAGCGGCCCCGGTTCGCCGCGAGCAGCTTCTGCGCCAGGGCGACGGTGCCGGCGAGGTCCGGCACCGCGCGTACCGGGGTCCACGGTGAGACGCCGCGCAGGAAGAGCACCTCGCACTTGTAGAGGTTGCCGACGCCGGCCAGGTTGCGCTGGTCGAGCAGCGCCTCGGAGATGGTGGCGTCCGGGTGGGCGGCCAGCCGGCGTACCGCCTCCGCCGGGTCCCAGTCCGCACCGAGCAGGTCGGGGCCGAGGTGCCCGACGAGCGCCTCCTCCTCGGCGGTCGGCACCAGTGCCAGGTCGTGCAGGTGGTAGCCGACGGCGACCCCCCGCGCGCTGCGCAGCACGACCCGGATCAGGTGGGCCGGCCGGGCCGTCCACCGTTCCCCCGGCGCGTACGCCCGCCACGCGCCGTCCATGCGCAGGTGCGAGTGCAGCGTCCAACGCGCCCCGCCGTGGTCTCCCGGGGCTGCGGCCCGTGGTGGGGCGGTGAGGCGGAGCAGCAGGTGCTTGCCCCGGCTGGCCGACTCCTGCACGGTCCAGCCGGTGAGGTCCGCGGCGGCGAGCTGCGGCACCCGGAAGTCGCTGCCGCTCAGGCAAGCGCCGGCCAGGGCGCGGTGCAGTACGCGGGCGGTGTTCCAGACGGTGTCGCCTTCGGGCACCCGTCCATCCTTCCTCGTCCGAGTCGAATTCGCATGTGTCGCTATTTGTATGGAGGTTCCTGTCGATCTGTCAACAAGGGCACGATCAGGGAGTTCTGAGGAGAATGCCATGATTCTGCCCTGAACCCGGCCGGCGTCGACCTCGCCGACGGCACCTTCCGGGACGGGTCGCAGCTGACCACCAACGCCTGGGTGGACGTGGCGTACCTGTGGACCGGCAGCGGCCCGCGGGGCGTGGTGGGCGACGGCCCGCTCAACATCCGCGCCGGCGCCAGCACGGGCTACGCGGTGCGCGGCCTGGCCGCCCGGTACGCCAACGTGCCGATCCAGTGCCAGGTGACCGGGCAGACCGTCGCCGGCCCGTACCGGACCACCAACCGGTGGAACCGCCTCGCCAGCGGCCAGTACGTCAGCCACGCGTACGTCTCGGCGATCCACGGCGGCGCCGTGCCGCTCTGCTGACCCCAAGCGCGTACGCCCGCCGGACCGGGCGGCCGACCGGGGCGGGGTGGCAGAAATGGGACAGCGGCACTGGCCGACCGGCCACTGCCGGGACGGGGCCGGGTTGGGCAGACTGCCAGGGGTGACCAACCGGAGCCTGCCCGCCGTCGCGGTGCTCGTGATCGCCGCCGCACTCACCGCCGCCTGCGGCGACGACGCGGAGGACCGGCGCGCCGCGCCCCCGGCGTCGACCCCGGCCGCCCCGGCGTCGACCCCGGCCGACCCGCTGTCGTCGGGCCCGACCGGCCCGACCGCGACGCCGGCCGCCCCGCCGACCACGTCGCCGAAGGGCCCGGGCCCGGCGGGCCCGAGCGCCGGCGGGCCGACCGAGCGCCGTCCCGCCAGCCCGCCGACCGTGAAGCTGCCGGTCCGGCCGACCGGGACGCCCGGGGCGCGGCAGGTCGTGGACGCGTTCAAGGCCGCCGGGCTCAAGGTGCCGAACCCCCGGGACCGGTCGGTCGACTGCGGCCCGGACGGGCTCGGGCTGGGCTGCTCCGAGCTGGTCGCCACCGACGCCGTCACCGTCTACGTCTTCCCCGACGAGACCAGCGCCAGCGACATCGCCGAGACGTGGGGCGGCCAGTCGTTCCGGCGGGGCACGGTGGTGCTCAACTACCTGGAGGCGAAGACCCCCGCCGCCGACCGCGCCCGGTACGAGAAGGTCCTCACGAGCCTGCGCTGACCGACTGGCGACCATGCGGTGCTGGTGGCAGGACGTGCTCCGGAGACGCTGTCGAGCTGCCCCGTGCACGAGACCACCGACCGACCGACACCGACGCGGCTTTCCGGCCGGCCTGGCTTCTCGTGCCTGTCGGTGTGGGTCAGCCGCGCAGACGCAGGCCACGCGGGGTCGCGCGGAAGCCGGCCGCGGTGAGGGCGTCGCGCAGCGGCGAGGACCGCACCGCCTCGCCGTCGGCACGTTCCACCGACATCGCGCCCAGCGCACCGGAGTGCACCGCTTCGGCGAGCGCCTTCCCGGCCGCCGTCAGCAGGCCCGTGTCGTCGGTGAAGGAGAGGATGGTGCGCCCGCCGCGCTCGACGTAGAGCACCAGGTCACCGGCGACCAGCACCACCACGGCACCCGCCTTGCGGCCCGCCCGGTGCCCGGTCGCCGGGGCGGCCCCGTCGCCCGAGTCGACGACCCGCTCCGGCCAGGACAGCGCCGCACCGTAAGGGTTGGCCGGATCGGTGGCGGCGAGCACCAGGGTCGGTCCACCGCGCCCCCGACCGCCGTCGGTCGGCTCGGCCACCGCCCGGATCCGGTCCACCGCGCCCGGCACCGCGAACTGCGCCGCGCCCAGGCCCTCGACGAAGTAACCCCGCCGGGCAGCGCCGCGCTCCTCCATCGCGGAGAGCACCGGATAGACGGCGGCGAAGCCGCCGGGCACCTGCTCGGCGAGCACCGCGCCCCGGGTCACCACGCCGTGCCGTTCGAGCAGCACGTCGGCCAGGGCCGCGGCGCGGCGGGTCGGGTCGCTGTCGCGTTCCGGCAGGCGGGACCAGCGGCCGGCGACGGTCGGCGGGCCACCACGCGTCGGCAGGGCCACCCGGCCGGGTCGCCGGTAACGGGTGCGCGGCGCGGCGGCCCGGGACCGGTGCGCCCCGCCGCCGCCGAGTGCCGCGCGCATCGGCGCCAGGGTGTCGTTCGTGAGGTGACCGGCCCACACCAGGTCCCAGACCACGGCGGCCAGCGCGGCATCGTCGGTCGAGGCGACGCGGTCGGAGAGCGAACGGAAGAACAGCGCCTGCCCGTCGCCGAGCGCGTCCAGGACCGCGTCGTGCAGCGGGGTGCGGGTGAGCGCCTCGTCGGGCGGGGGAAGCAGCAGCGGCGCGACGTCCGCGTACGCGAGGGTGACCCAGCCGTCCCCGCCGGAGATGGCCCCGGAGCCGGCCCAGAGGACCTCTCCGCTGGCGCAGAGCTCGTCGAGCTGGGCGGGGGAGTAGTCGGCGACCCGGCCGGGCAGCACCAGCCGCTCCAGCGCCGACGCCGGCACCGCCACCCCCTGCAACTGCTCCACGGCGGCGGCCAGCGCCTCCACCCCCCGCGCGGACGAGCCGACCTGCTGCCAGCGGGGCAGGAACGCGGCCAGTGCGCGGGGCGGCACCGGCTCGATCTCCCGGCGCAGCGCGGCCAACGAACGGCGGCGCAGCAGCCGCAGCACCTCCGCGTCGCACCACTGGCTGCCGGCCGTGTCGGGGGTGAACTCGCCGGCGACCACCCGCCCGATGGCGGCGAGCCGGCGCAGTGTCTGCTCGACCACGAAGACGCCGAGCCCGAGGCGGGCCGCGCAGGTGGCGGCGGCGAAGGGCCCGTGCGTACGCGCGTAGCGGGCGACGAGGTCGCCGAGCGGATCGGCCACCGGGGCGAGGTACGCCTCGGCCACGCCGACCGGCAGGGCCACGCCGAGGGCGTCGCGCAGCCGGGCGGCGTCCTCGACGCCCACCCAGCGCTCCTCGCCCGCGATGCGTACGCGCAGCACCCGGCGGGCCGCCGCCAGGTCGGTCAGCCAGGCGGGGGAGGCGCCCCGCTCGGCCAGCTCCGCCGCGGAGAGGTCGCCGAGCACGCGGAGCAGCTCGACCACGTCCTCCGCGTCGCGCGGACGGCGCTGCTCGGTCAGCCAGCGCAGCTGCCGCTCGGTCTCGGCCAGCACCGCCGGGTCGAGCAGCTCCCGCAGGTCGACCCGGCCGAGCAGCTCGCCGAGCAGGGTCGAGTCCAGCGCCAGCGCGGCGGCCCGGCGCTCGGCCAGCGGCGCGTCGCCCTCGTAGAGGAACGCCCCGACGTAGCCGAAGAGCAGTGAGCGGGCGAACGGCGACGGCTGGACGGTCTCCACCTCGACCAGGCGCACCTTTCGGGCGGCCAGGTCGCGCATCAGCCCGGCCAGGGCGGGCTGGTCGAAGGCGTCCTGGAGGCACTCCCGGGCGGCCTCCAGGGTGACCGGGAAGTCGGCGTACTCGCGGGCGACGTCGAGCAGTTGGGCGGCGCGTTGCCGCTGCTGCCACAGGGGCTGGCGGCGGCGCGGGTCGCGCCGGGGCAGCAGCAGCGAACGGGCGGCGCACTCGCGGAACCGGGACGCGAAGAGCGCGGACGTGCCGACCGACTCCTCCACGAGCTGGGCGATCTCCTCCGGCTCGAAGACCACCACGTCGGCGCCGGGCGGCTCGTCGGCCGTGTCCGGCAGGCGGACCACGATGCCGTCGTCGGACGGCATCACCTGGGCGTCCACGCCGTGACGCTCGGCGAGCCGGCGGCCGATGGCCAGCGCCCACGGCCCGTTGACCCGGGCGCCCAGCACGCTGTGCACGGCCAGCCGCCAGTCGCCGAGCTCGTCGCGGAACCGCTCGACCACCACCGTGCGGTCGTCGGGCAGGGACCGGGTGGCGGCGCGCTGCTCGCGCAGGTAGGCCATCAGGTTGCCCGCGGCCCAGTCGTCCAGCCCGCCGGCCCGCAGCGCGGCGACCGCCGTCTCGTCGTCCTGCCGCAGCAGGGCCCGCACCCGGGCGCCGATGGCCCGGCCCAGCTCGACGGGCCGGCCGAGCTGGTCGCCCTTCCAGAACGGCATCTTCGCCGCCTGGCCGGGGGCCGGGGAGACCAGCACCCGGTCGGGGGTGATCTCCTCGATGCGCCAGGACGACGAGCCGAGCAGGAAGACGTCGCCGACCCGGGACTCGTAGACCATCTCCTCGTCCAGCTCGCCGACCCGGGCGGCCCGTTCGGCCCCGGCCAGGAAGACGCCGAAGAGGCCACGGTCGGGGATGGTGCCGCCGCTGGTCACCGCGAGCCGCTGCGCGCCGGGGCGGCCGGTCAGTGTGTCGGTGGCGCGGTCCCAGACCAGCCGGGGCCGCAGCTCGGCGAACGCGGTGGACGGGTAGCGGCCGGAGAGCATGTCGAGCACGGCGTGCAGCGCCGAGTCGGGCAGCTCGGCGAAGGGCGCCGCCCGGCGCACCAGCACGGCCAGGTCGCCGACGCGCCACGGCTCCAACGCCACCATGGCGACGATCTGCTGGGCCAGCACGTCGAGCGGGTTGCGCGGGTGGTGCAGCTCCTCGATGGCGCCGTCGGCCATCCGCTCGGCCACCACGGCGCAGGAGAGCAGGTCACCCCGGTGCTTGGGGAAGACCACGCCGCGGGAGACCGCGCCGACCTGGTGCCCGGCCCGGCCCACCCGTTGCAGCCCGGCGGCCACGCTGGGCGGCGCCTCGATCTGCACCACCAGGTCGACGGCGCCCATGTCGATGCCCAGCTCCAGACTGGAGGTGGCCACCACGGCGGGCAGCCGGCCGGACTTGAGCGCCTCCTCGATGTGCTTGCGCTCCTCTCGGGAGACGCTGCCGTGGTGGGCGCGGGCGATCACCGGCGGCGCGCCGGCCGCCGCGCCGGCCTGCGCCATCAGCTCCCCAGGCGTACGACCGGCGCGCAGCGGCCCCACGGGACCGCCCCACCCGTCGGCCCGTGGATCCCGCGCGCCCTCCGGCTGGCCGCGCGGTGCGGACGACACGGCTCCCGGCCCGTCGTGCGGGGCGGGTGAGCCGGCACCCGGTGCGCCGGGCCGCGCGGGCCCGCCGGCCAGCTCCTCGCCGGCCAGCTCGTTCAGCCGGGCGCAGAGGCGCTCGGCGGAACGCCGGGAGTTGGTGAAGACGATGGTCGAGCGATGCGCCCGGACCAGGGAGAAGACGCGTTCCTCCACCGCCGGCCAGATGGACGCTCGACGCGGGCCGGGACCGCCGAGCTCGTCCTCCGGCGGCTCCTGCTCGTCGAGGCGGGTCATGTCCTCCACCGGGACCTGGACGCTGACCTCGATCGTCTTGGTGCTGGGTGGCGCGACCACGTCGACGGCGCGGGCGCCGCCGAGGAAGCGCGCGCAGGCGTCGAGCGGCCGGACGGTGGCGGAGAGGCCGATCCGCTGCGCCGGGGCGGGCAGCCGCTCGTCGAGGCGTTCCAGGGAGAGCGCGAGGTGGGCCCCGCGCTTGGTGCCGGCGACCGCGTGCACCTCGTCGACGATCACCGTCTCGACCCCGCGCAGGGAGTCGCGGGCGGCGGAGGTGAGCAGCAGGAACAGGGACTCGGGTGTGGTGATGAGGATGTCGGGCGGGGTGCGTGCGAAGGCCCGTCGCTCGTCGGCGGGGGTGTCGCCGGTGCGCATCCCCACGGTGATCTCCGGCGGCGCGACGCCGAGCCGGGTGGCGGCCTGCCGGATGCCCGTCAGGGGGGTGCGCAGGTTGCGCTCGACGTCGACCGCGAGCGCCTTGAGCGGGCTGACGTAGAGCACCCGGCACCGGTGTCGGGGGTCGGCCGGGGCGGGCTCGCGGGCCAGCCGGTCGAGCGACCAGAGGAACGCGGCCAGCGTCTTGCCCGAGCCGGTGGGAGCCACCACCAGCGCGTTGCGCCCCGCGGAGACGGAGCTCCACGCGCCGGTCTGGGCGGCGGTGGGCGCGGCGAAGGCGGCGCCGAACCATTCCCGGGTGGCCGCGCCGAAACCCGCCATCGCATCCGTCACGCCATCCATCCTGCCCCGGTGGACCGACATTCCGGCCCTTGGCGGGGGCACGAAGCCCTGCTCCGGACCGGGCGCGATGTTTGTGCGTTTAATCCATTAAGTCTTACTTAACTGCTTGCTTGTGCCCCACAACATAAAGTAACTTCACCCGGAGCGTCGGCCTGGGGTGGAGGGGATCGGTTTGACCGTCGAGCAGCGGAGCTTCGAGCCCGGCACCGACGTGCTCATCCGCAAGGTCGACAGTCATCTGGCCGCCGTCCGCGCCGGCCTGTCCGGCCCGGAGCTGGAGCTGGCCGAGCGGCTCGCCGCCGCCCTGCGGGAGCTGGTCGTCTCCACCGCGCAGGCCAGTGCGGCCGACCGGGGCCAGGTCCGCGCCGCCGTGCACTACTTCGTGCTGCGGCGGGAGAGTCGGGGCCGGTTGTTGTCCGTGCGCTCCCTCGCCGCCGCCCAGCGGGTGGTCAACAAGATCGTGGTCCAGCTCGGCCGGCCCGACCTGCTGGTGGAGCCCCGCCGCGAGCGCCCCGCCCTGGATCCCGTCGCCCCGGTCGCCGAGGTCACCGTCGGCTGAGCATCCCGCCGCAGAACGGGACGAATTCGCGCAAAACCCCCCGCCGGGCGACGAACTGGCGTGTGATCGCACCTAGGTGCCGTCCCACCTCGGCGCGCCGCAGCCACCTCGACCGGGAGCGCGGGTGCTCGTACTGCTGATCCTCCACCTCGTGGCGGCCCTCGTCGCACCCCTGCTCGTCCGGTGGTGGGGTCCCCGCGCCTGCTACCCGCTGGCGCTGGCGCCAGCGGCCGCGTTCGGGTGGGCGCTGGCCCGCACCCCCGCCGTGCGCGACGGCGGCGCGGTGGTCGAGACGTACCCGTGGGTCGGCCAACTCGACGTCGACCTGACGCTGCGGCTGACCACCCTGTCCTGGTTGATGGTCCTGCTCGTGGGCGGCGTCGGCGCGCTGGTCCTCGTCTACAGCGCCCACTACTTCGGCCGGGAGTCGCCCGGCGTGGCCCGGTTCGCGGCCGTCATGGTGGCCTTCGCGGGGGCGATGCTCGGCCTGGTCCTCGCCGACGACCTGCTGCTGCTCTACGTGTGCTGGGAACTCACCACGATCTTCTCGTACCTGCTGATCGGGCACAGCCCCGAGCGGCGCTCCAGCCGGTGGGCGGCGGCGCAGGCGCTGACCGTGACCACGCTCGGCGGGCTGGCGATGCTGGTGGGGTTCATCATGCTCGGCGGGCACGCCGGCACCTACCGCTGGTCGGAGATCACCGCCGCCACGTTGCCGGCCGGGGCGTACCTCGTCACGGCGGTCCTGCTGATCCTCGCCGGGGCGCTGTCCAAGTCGGCGCTGCTGCCGTTCAGCTCGTGGCTGCCGACGGCGATGGCCGCCCCCACGCCGGTGAGCGCGTACCTGCACGCCGCCGCGATGGTGAAGGCGGGCGTATACCTGATCGGGCTGCTCGCACCGGTGCTGGCGAGCGTCGGCCCGTGGCGGCCGGTGGTCGTGGTCGCGGGCCTGGCCACCATGCTGGCCGGGGGCTGGGCGGCGCTGCGGCAGACCGACCTGAAGCTGCTGCTGGCGTACGGCACGGTCAGCCAGCTCGGCCTGATCGCGGTGACGCTCGGGGCGGGCACCCCGGACACCGCGCTGGCGGGGGCGGTGATGCTGCTGGCCCACGCCCTGTTCAAGGCGCCGCTCTTCCTCGTCGTCGGCATCGTCGACCGCCTGGCGGGCACCCGCGACCTGCGCGAGCTGTCCGGGCTGGGGCGCGGCGCGCCGCTGCTCGCCACCGTGACGGTGCTCGCCGCCGCGTCGATGGCCGGGCTGCCGCCACTGGTCGGCTTCGTCGCCAAGGAGGCCGTGCTGGCCGCCTTCACCGACCGGCCCGCCGTCCTCGCCGTGCTGGTGGCCGGCACCGCGCTCACCGTCGCCTACAGCGCCCGGTTCGTCTGGGGCGCGTTCGCCACCCGGGCGGGCGTGCGGCGGACGGTCCTCGGGCGGATCCCGGCGTCGATGCTCGGCCCGCCGGCCCTGCTGGCCGCCGTCGGGCTGGCCGCCGGCCCGGCCGCCGGCATCCTCGACGGCCTGCTCCGCCCGTACGCCGAGCTGTTCGGCGTCGTCGGCAAGGACCTGGCACCGTGGCACGGCCTCAGCCCCGCGCTCGGCTTCTCCGCGCTCGCCGTGGCCGGCGGCGCGGCCCTGTTCGCGCTGCGCGGCCCGCTCGCCCCGGTGCTGGCCCGGCTGCACGTCCCGGTCACCGGCGACCAGGGGTACGAGTGGGTCACCCGCCGCTTCGACCGGCTGGCCATCGAGGTCACCGGCGCCACCCAGCGCGGCTCGCTGCCGCAGTACCTCGGCGTCATCCTGCTGGTGCTCGCCGTGGTGCCCGGCGGGGCGATGCTGGCCACCCGCCCGTGGCGGGACCGGATCGCCCTCTGGGACAGCCCGGTGCAGGTCCTGGTGGTGGCGGTGGTGACCGTCGCGGCGGTGCTCGCGGTGGGCGCCCGCCGGCGGCTGACGGCGATGCTGCTGGTGGGCATGACGGGCTACGGGACCGCGATGCTCTTCGTGGCCTACGGCGCCCCGGACCTGGCGCTGACCCAGTTCCTCGTCGAGACCGCCACCGTCGCGGTCTTCGTGCTGGTGCTGCGCCGGCTGCCGGAGCGGTTCTCGGCCCGCCCGCGACGCAGGCGCTGGGTGCGCCGGTCGATCGGGCTGGTCGTCGGCGTGGTGGTCGGCGGGCTGGCCCTGACCGCCGCCTCGGCCCGCCAGGCGACCACCATCTCCGACGCGTTCGGAGACCTGGCGGTCACCCAGGGGTACGGCCGCAACGTGGTCAACGTGACCCTGGTCGACATCCGGGCCTGGGACACGATGGGCGAGCTGTCGGTGCTGGTGGTGGCCGCGACCGGCGTGGCCAGCCTGGTCTTCCAGCGGTCCCGGACCGGGCCCCGCCCCCGCCGCCCGGACCCGCCGAGGCGGGCGCAGCGGCCGGGGCACCCGGTCTGGCTGCGCGGCGGGGCGACCCTGCACGAACGGCAGCGTTCGATCGTGCTGGAGGTGGTGACCCGACTGGTCTTCCACACGGTGGTGGTCTTCTCCCTGTTCCTGCTCTTCTCCGGCCACAACGCGCCGGGCGGCGGCTTCGCCGGCGGCCTGGTGGCGAGCCTGGCGCTGGCCGTGCGCTACCTGGCCGGCGGCCGCTACGAGTTGGCCGAGGCCGCCCCGGTGGGCGCCGGCACGGTGCTCGGCGCCGGCCTCCTCGTCTCCGTCGGCACCGGAGCCGTCGCCCTGTTCGCGGGCGCGTCGGTGCTCGAGAGCGCCCGGATCGACCTGTGGCTGCCGCTGATCGGGGAGTTCTACCTGGTGACGTCCCTCTTCTTCGACGTCGGCGTCTACCTGGTCGTGGTCGGGTTGGTGCTGGACATCCTGCGCAGCCTCGGCGCCGAGGTGGACCGGCACATCGAGGCGGCCGGCGAGTCCGGGGGCGGGCTGCGGGTCGACCGGCGGGGGGACCGGACGTGAGGTCGGACGGCGCGGGACCGAGCCTGGTGCTGGTCGTCGCCGCCGGGGTGCTGACCGGCTGCGGGGTCACCCTGCTGCTGGAACGCAGCCTGAGCCGGATCCTGCTCGGCGTCATCCTGCTCGGCAACGGGATCAACGTGCTCATCCTGCTGGGCGGGCACCCGGGCGTCGCCCCGGTGGTCGGCACGGCGCCCGCCGGCCCGCTGAGCGACCCGCTGCCGCAGGCCATGGTCCTCACCGCCATCGTGATCACCTTCGGGCTGACCGCGTTCCTGCTGGCGGTGAGCTACCGCAGCTGGTATCTCACCGGCGACGACGAGGTCCCCGACGACATCGAGGACCGGCAGGTCCGCCAGGCGGCCGAGCGCAACGAGCTGGCCGCCGTCGACCTCGGGGGCGAGGGCCCGGACGCCGACCCGGAGCAGGCCGACCCGGAGCCGCCGCGTCGGCTCCGGCGCGGGGACGGCCCCGGATGACCGCGTACGCGCCACGGGGCGCCCGATGAGCCGGCTCGTGCCGCTGCCCGTGGTGGTGCCGCTGCTGGGCGCGGCGCTGACCCTGCTGCTGGCCCGGTGGCCCGGGCTGCAACGGGTCGTCAGCGTGACCTGCCTGACGGCCACGCTGGCGGTGGCGGCGGTGCTGCTGGTGCAGGCGTACCGGCACGGGCCGGTGGTGGCCCACGTCGGCGGGTGGGCGGCGCCGGTGGGCATCGTGCTGGTCGCGGACCAGCTCGCCGCGCTGATGCTGGTGGTCTCCTCGGCGGTGACCCTGTGCGTGCTGCTCTACTCCGTCGGCCAGGGGCAGGGGGACTTCGGCGAGACCGTGCCGGTGACCATCTACCACCCCACCTACCTGGTGCTGACCGCCGGCGTGACCAACGCGTTCCTCGCCGGGGACCTGTTCAACCTCTTCGTCGGCTTCGAGATCCTGCTGGCCGCGAGCTTCGTGCTGATCACCCTCGGCGGCACCGAGGCACGGATCCGCACCGGCTCGACGTACGTGGTGGTCAGCATCCTCTCCTCGATGATCTTCCTCGCCTCGGTGGGCCTGGTGTACGCGGCCACCGGCACCCTGAACATGGCCCAGCTGGCGTACCGGCTGGACGCGCTGCCCGACGGCGTACGGCTGACCCTGCAGCTCATGCTGCTGCTCGCCTTCGGGGTGAAGGCGGCGGTCTTCCCGCTCTCGGCCTGGTTGCCGGACAGCTACCCGACCGCCCCGGCCCCCGTCACGGCGGTCTTCGCCGGCCTGCTCACCAAGGTCGGCGTCTACGCGATCATCCGCACCGAGACGCTGCTCTTCCCCGGCGGTCAGCTCGCCGGGCCGCTGATGGTGGTGGCCGGGCTGACCATGCTGGTCGGCATCCTCGGCGCGGTGGCCCAGTCCGACCTGAAGCGGCTCTTCTCCTTCACCCTGGTCAGCCACATCGGCTACATGATCTTCGGCGTGGGGCTGAGCACCGTGGCCGGACTCTCCGGCGCGATCTTCTACGTGGTGCACCACATCACCATCCAGACCACGCTGTTCCTGGTCGCCGGGCTGGTCGAGGAGCGGGCCGGCAGCACCGACCTGCGCCGCCTCGGCGGCCTGGCCCGGGTGGCGCCGCTGCTCGGCGTCCTGTTCTTCGTCCCGGCCATGAACCTCGCCGGCGTGCCGCCCTTCTCCGGGTTCCTCGGCAAGCTCGGCCTGCTCCAGGCCGGCGTCGCGGCCGGCGGGCCGCTGCCCGGCGTGCTGGTGGCGGCGGGGACGGTGACCAGCCTGCTCACCCTCTACGTGGCCTCGCGGGTGTGGAACATCGCCTTCTGGCGGGCCCCCCGGCTGGCCACCGCCGAGCCGGTCGTCCGCCTGCCCGCGTTGATGGTCGGCGCGACGATCGCGCTGGTCGGGCTGGGGCTGGCGCTGACCGTCGTCGCCGGTCCGCTGTTCGACGTCACCGCCCGCGCGGCCGTGGACCTGCACGAGCGCACCCCGTACATCCGTTCCGTGCTGCCGGGCGGTGCCCCGTGACCCCGGCCGCCGGGGCGCCCCCGCGCGGGCGGCGGCGCGACCGCCTGATCGCCTTCGGCTGGCTGGTGCTGGTCTGGAGCCTGCTGTGGGGGGACCTCTCCTGGGGCAACCTCGTGGGCGGGGCGCTGGTGGCCGGCGCCGTGCTGCTGTTCTTCCCGCTGCCGCCGGTGAGCTTCGGCGGTCGGCTGCGCCCCGGGCCGCTGCTGGTCTTCGCGGTGCGCTTCGTCGGCGAACTGGTCAGCGCCAGCGCGAACGTCGCCCGGGTCGCGGTGCGGCCCGGCTACCGGCCCCGGGCGGCGATCATCGCGGTCCACCTGCGGGTGCGCACCGACCTGAACCTGGCGCTCACCGCCGAGGCGCTCTCGCTGGTGCCGGGCACGCTGATCGTCGAGGTGGACCGGAACGTCGGAGTCCTCTACGTGCACGTGTTCGACACGCACGGTCCGCAGGACCTGCGCGGCAGCCGGAGGCGGATCCTCGCCGTCGAGCGGCGGCTCGTGCGCGCGGTCGGCTCCGCCGCCGAGGTCCGCCGCGTGAACGCCGATCCCGTCGAGAGGGGAACCGACCCGTGAGCACGTTCCTCGCCGTCACCCTCACCGTCCTGTTCTCGGTGACCGCGCTGCTGGCCCTGATCCGGCTCTTTCGGGGGCCGTCGCTGATCGACCGGGTGATCGCGGCCGACATGCTGCTCGCCACGATGGTGGGCGCGGTCGGCGCGGAGGCCGCGGTGAACCGCCACGCCACCACCCTGCCGGTGCTGGTGGCGCTGTCCATGCTCGGCTTCGTCGGATCGGTGTCGCTGGTCCGCTTCGCCGTACGCGACGAGGGGGAGGCCTGATGTGGGGCACGGTGGCCGACTGGCTGGGCGGCGGCGCCCTGGTGGCCGGCGCCCTGCTGAGCCTCGCCGCCGCGATCGGGGTGCTGCGCTTCCCGGGCACGCTGGACCGGATGCACGCCGCGACCAAGCCGCAGGTGCTCGGGGTGCTGCTCCTGCTGTTCGGCCTGGCGCTGCGGCTGCGTACCCCGGCCGACCTGGGCATGCTGGTGCTGGTCGGGATCTTCCAGCTGGCCACGGCCCCCGTGGCGGCGCAGATGATCGGGCGGGCCGCGTACCGCACGGGCCGGGTCGATCCGGCCCTGCTCGACGCCGACGAGCTCGCCGACCGCTGACCGCCGTGCGGGCGCGGGGAAGGAGCCGCCCGCCGCGTGGCCGCCGGGGGATCGCGGTCGAGGAGTCCCAATTCGGGGACTGCGGCGAATCTGAGTCTTGCGTCTTGCCGGGAAGCGTGCCCCGCTGCACGCTTTCGCAGTGATGGCCGTCGATCAACGGCCGTCCGCCGGTCGCCGCCCACCCGGCGGGACCGGGACCACCCCACCCCGGAGGACCAATGAGACCCCGCACCCCCCGCTCCGCCTGGCTGGCCGCGCTGGCCATGGCGGCGGCGACGGTCGTGACCGCCTCCTCGGCGACCGCCGCGCCCACCACCACGGTCCCCGCCGCCGTCCCCGTGGCGCTCGCGGCGGCCCCGGACATCCCGCTGGCCAACGTGAAGGCGCACCTGTCGCAGTTCCAGTCCATCGCCACCGCCAACGGCGGGAACCGGGCGCACGGCCGCCCCGGCTACCTCGCCTCGGTCAACTACCTCAAGGGCAAGCTCGACGCGGCCGGGTACACCACCGTGGTGCAGTCGTTCAGCTACGGCGGGGCCACCGGCTACAACCTGATCGCCGACTGGCCCGGCGGGGACCCGAACCAGGTGGTCATGACCGGGGCGCACCTGGACAGCGTCTCGAGCGGCCCCGGGATCAACGACAACGCCTCCGGCTCGGCCGCGATCCTGGAGACCGCGCTCGCCGTGGCCCGCAGCGGCCTCACCCCCGCCAAGCACCTGCGCTTCGGCTGGTGGGGCGCCGAGGAGCTGGGGCTGCGCGGCTCCCAGTACTACGTGAACAACCTGCCGTCGACCGAGCGCTCCAAGATCAAGCAGTACCTGAACTTCGACATGGTCGGCTCGCCCAACGCCGGCTACTTCGTCTACGACGGCGACAACTCCGACGGGGTCGGCTCCGGCCCCGGCCCGGTCGGCTCGGCGCAGATCGAGCAGACCATCCAGGCGTACTTCAGCTCGATCGGCGTGCCCACCCGGGGCACGGACTTCGACGGCCGCAGCGACTACGGGCCGTTCATCAGCGTCGGCATCCCGGCCGGCGGCACCTTCACCGGTGCCGAGGGCACCAAGTCCAGCGCCCAGGCATCCCTCTGGGGCGGCACGGCCGGCCAGCCGTTCGACCCGTGCTACCACCGCTCCTGCGACACCATCAGCAACATCAACGACACCGCGCTGGACCGCAACGCCGACGCGATCGCGCACACGGTGTGGGCGCTGGCCGGGACCGGTGCCCCGCCGGGCAGCACCGTCTACAGCGACACCTTCGAGACCGCCACCGGGTGGACCGCCAACCCGGCGGGCACCGACACCGCCACCCTCGGACGGTGGGAGCGCGGCGACCCCGCCGCCACCAGCTCCGGCGTGGCCACCCAGCTCGGCACGACCGTCAGCGGCAGCTACGACCTGGTCACCGGGCCGCTCGCCGGCAGCGGCGCCGGGGCGTACGACCTCGACGGCGGGGTGAGCACCATCCAGTCGCCGGCGATCACGCTGCCGTCGACCGGCACGCTGAACCTCTCGTTCTCCTGGTACCTGGCCCACCTGAACAACGCCAGCAGCGCCGACTACCTGCGCGTGCGGGTGGTCGGCAGCGGCACCGTCACGGCGTTGAACGTGACCGGGGCCGCGACCAACCGGGCGGCGGCCTGGCAGAGCGCCAGCGTCGACGTCTCGGCCCTGCGGGGACAGACCGTACGGATCGTCGTCGACGCGGCCGACGCCGGCGGTGCCAGCCTCGTGGAGGCGGCCGTGGACGACGTGAAGATCACCCAGAGCTGACCTCGGGAGGCCCCCCGACGACCCCGGCCGTCCGGGCGTCGGGGGGCCTTCGGCACACCTTCAGCGGATATCCAGCCCATCCCGATAAAATGGGCCGCATGATCGACTCTTCTGCCCAGGAGGGCAGCAGTAGCCAGCCGGGTCCTGCCCGGCGTATCCCGATCCCGACGTCCCCGGGAGCCCTGAGCGACCCGTGTTGATCGTCGTTGGTCTTCTCCTCATCATCGTTCTCACCGCCGCCACGGGTTACTTCGTGGCCCAGGAGTTCGGCTACGTCGCCGTGGACCGGGGCCGGCTCAAGCAGCTGGCCGACGACGGCGACAAGGCCGCCGCCCGGGCGCTGGAGGTGACCGGGCGGCTGTCGTTCATGCTCTCCGGCGCGCAGCTCGGCATCACCGTCACCGCCCTGCTGGTCGGTTACGTCGCCGAGCCGTTCCTCGGTGCCGGGCTGGCCGAGCTGCTCGGGGTGGCCGGTGTCTCCACGGCCCTCAGCCTGCCGCTCTCGGTCGTCCTGGCCCTGACCATCGCCACCGTGGTGCAGATGGTCCTCGGTGAGCTGGCCCCGAAGAACCTCGCCATCGCCCGGCCCGAGCCGCTCGCGAGGGCCCTGAGCAGTTCCACCCTCGTCTACCTCAAGGTCGCCGGTCCCCTGATCAAGCTCTTCGACCGGGCCGCGGTCCGGCTGCTGCGGCGCGTCGGCATCGAGCCGATCGAGGAGCTGCCCAGCGGCGCCACGCCGCAGGACCTGGAGCAGATCATCGCCGAGTCCCGCCAGGAGGGGCACCTGACCGCCGAGATGTCCACGCTGCTCGACCGGGGGCTCGACTTCCGCGGGCTGACCGCGGGCGAGGCCATGGTGCCCCGCGTCGACGTGCACACCGTACGCGCGCACGAGCCGCTCAGCCGGGTGGTCGAGCTGCTGGACACCGGCAAGTCCCGCTTCCCCGTACGCGGCACCGAGGGCGTCGACGACCTCGTCGGCGTCGTCGGTATCGCCGACGTGCTCGGCGTACCCCCGGAGCGGCGTGCCAGCACCCCGGTCAGCGCGGTCGCCGGCCCCCCGCTCCTGGTGCCGGAGACGCTGCCGCTGCCCACGGTGCTGGACCGGCTGCGCTCCGGCCACCGTCAGCTGGCCTGCGTGGTCGACGAGTACGGCGGCTTCGCCGGCGTGATCACGCTGGAGGACATCGCCGAGGAACTCGTCGGCCCGATCCGGGACGAGGACGACCCTCCGGAGCGGGCCCCGGCCCGGCAGGAGGACGGTTCCTGGGTGGTGCCGGCGCGCTGGCGCATCGACGAGGTCGCCGACAGCACCGGCATCGCGCTGCCCGAGGCCCCGGAGTACGACACGCTCTCCGGCCTGGTCATGCGGGAGTTGGGGCGGGTGCCCGAGGTCGGTGACCGGCTGGAGATCAGCCTGCCGGCCGACGGCGAGGACGGCGGGACGCAACCGCGCGCCCTGGTCGAGGTGCTGGCCGTGGACCGGCACGTTGCCGACTCCGTCCGGCTGCGCATCGCCGAGCCGGGGGAGGTGTCCGCATGAGCCCCGGCATCGCGCTCTTCACGTCGGTGATCCTGCTGGCGTTGAACGGCTTCTTCGTGGCCGCCGAGTTCGCCCTGGTGGCCAGCAAGCGCTACCGCCTGGAGCACGCCGCCGCTGGCGGCGGCCGGGCCGCCCGGGCCGCGCTGGACGGCGTACGTGAGCTGTCGCTCATGCTCGCCGGCGCGCAACTCGGCATCACCCTGTGCACCCTGGGGCTCGGCGCGCTCGCCGAACCGGCGATCGAGCACCTGCTGAGCCCGCTGCTGCACGCGGTCGGGTTGCCCGACGCCGCGAGCCACGTGATCGCGCTGATCTTCGCGCTCAGCCTCGTCACCTTCCTGCACCTGGTGGTCGGGGAGATGGCGCCGAAGTCCTGGGCGATCACTGACCCGGAGCGCTCGGCGGTGCTGCTGGCGTTGCCGTTCCGCGCCTTCGCGCGGGTCGCCCGGCCGGTGCTGTCGGTGATGAACGCGCTGGCCAACGCGATGCTGCGACTGGTCAAGGTCAACCCGCAGGACCAGCTCGCCCAGGTGCACGGCCCCGACGAGCTGCGGATGCTGCTGGAGCAGTCCCGCGAGCACGGGCTGCTCGGCGCGGAACAGCACCAGATGCTGACCAGCATGCTGGAGTTGCAGGGCACCACGGTGGCCCAGGTGATGGAGCCGTTCGACAAGATGGTGACGGTGGGCCGGGACGAGGGGGCCGACCGGATCGAGCAGGTCAGCCGGGACAGCGGCCGGTCGCGGCTGGCCGTGCTGGACGCCAACGGCGACGTCTGCGGTCTGGTCCACGTGCGGGAGGCGGTGCGGGCCACCACCACGGGCCGTACGGTCACCGCCGCCGAACTGATGACCAACGCCCTCACCCTGCCGGCCTCGGCGTCGGTGACCGAGGCGGTGGCGGAGATGCGCGCCCGGCAGTCCCAGCTCGCGCTGGTGCGCAACGGCGGCGGCCCGGCCCGGCCCGTCGGGTTCGTCGCGCTGGAGGACCTGCTGGAGGAGGTCATCGGCGAGTTCGACGACGAGACCGACCCGGTGCCGCGCGGGCGGCGTATGAGATGAGGCCGGACGGGTGGCCGTTCTTCGTCGAAGTCGGGGCGGCCACCCGCCGGGTCCGCGACCATGGAGGTGGCCACGCGCGAGGTCCGCGGGCACGGTGGGGGCCACGCGCGAGGTCCGCGACCTTGGAGGGCCACGGCCGCTGATTGCGCGACCACGGGAGTGGCCCCGGCCGCAGGGTCCGCGACGACTGGGGCGGGCCCGTCGGGCGGGCTCCGGGTCGGCCCGGCCCGGTGGTGGACGGGGGAGTGCCGTGCGGTTGACGGGGGTGTCACCCGGGTCCGGCTGGACCGGACTGTCGGTGCGGACGGCCCTGGCCAATCCGAGCACCCGCCCCGGGCTGCGGCTGCCGGGGCGGGTCACCGTCGTCGCCGGCCCCACCGACGTACCCGTGCTGCACGTCCGGCTCGGCCTGGTCACCACGGCCGAGCCGGACGACCCGGAGGCGCCCCGTCGCCTGGTGCAGTTCCACCAGGCGACGGTGGCCGACGGTTTCGTGCTGCGCGCCGGGCGGGGCCGCTCGATCCCGTTCGAGTTCGCGCTGCCCTGGGAGACCCCGGCCACCGTCCTCGGCGGGGTGCCCCTGCTCGGCCTGCGGATGGGGCTGCGTACGGAGGTGGCCGTCGAGCCCCGGCTGGACCAGGGCGCGATGGTGCCGGTCTTCGTGCACCCGCTGCCGACCCAGGGGCACGTCCTGGCGGCCCTCGACACGCTCGGCTTCCGCATGCGCCAGGCCGGCCTGGTCGACGGGCGGCTGCCCGGGGTGGCGCAGACCCTGCCGCTGCACCAGCGGCTGGGCTACTGGGTGGCGCCGCTCTACGCCGGGCCGATCACCGAGCTGGAACTGATCTTCATCGCCGATCCGGCCGGCCTGGAGGCGATCCTCTGGATGGACCGGCGGCTGGCCCTGGCCGGGATCACCCACCAGAGCATCAGCCGGTTCCGGGTCTGGCACGCCGGCGCCGACCGGCGGGACTGGATCGCGACCGTGGACGCCTGGCTGCGTACGGCGATCAACCGGCACGCCGCGGCCGCCGCGCACGCCGACTGGTCCGCGACCATCTCCGAGTCGGCGCACGTCAGCCGCCCGCCGGACGAGCCGATCCATCCCGGCTTCGGGCTGGGCGGCACCGCCGGTGGGGCCGGCATCGGCGGCGGCTCCGGCGGCGGCGACGGCACCTGATCCGGCGGGAGCGGCGGTGGGCACCTGAACCTGCCGGGAGCGGCGGCCACGGCAGCTGACCCGGCGGGGTCAGGCGGTGGCGGTGGCCAGCTTGAGGCTGAAACCGAGGAAGAGGGCGGCGACGCCGGTGGTGGCGCCGGCGGCCAGGCGGTGCCGCCGGCGGAACTGGGCCGCCAGGAACGTGCCCGTGAAGATCAGCGCGGTCAGGTAGAGCGCGCTGGTGACCTGGGCGATGAGCCCGAGCAACAGGAACGACAGCGCCGGCCAGGCGTAGCCCGGGTCCACGAACTGGATGAAGAACGAGACGAAGAAGAGGATCGCCTTCGGGTTGAGCAGGCTGATCACCAGCGCCTTGCGGAACGGGCTGCGCAGCGCCGCCGGCCCCGCGGCGTCGATGAGCCGCGGGGCGGCCGGATCGTTGCGCGTCCGCCAGCGTCGCCACGCGCCGCGCAGCATCGTCAACCCCACGTAGCCGAGGTACGCGGCGCCGGCGTACTTGATCACCAGAAAGAGCGGCGGGTACGCCTGGACCAGCGACGCCACGCCGGCAGCGGAGAGGAACATCAGCACCCCGTCGCCGACGAAGACCCCGCCGGCGGCCCGGTAGCCGGCCGCCACGCCCCGCTGGGCGGCGGTGGAGAGCACGAAGATGGAGTTGGGTCCGGGGAGCAGCACGATCGCCACGGTGCCCAGTACGTACGTCCAGATGTCGGTGATGCCCAGCACGCCCGCCATCATGGGGCCACGGGTGCCGCCCGGCGAAGCCTTTCCCGGAGCGTGACCTGTGCGTTCGGCCACTCGTCGACGGTCATCGAATACTGTGCGGTGTCCCGCCAGGAGCCGTCCGGGCGGAGCCGGTGCCGGCGCAGCACCCCCTCGCGGGACGCGCCGAGGCGCTCGATCGCCCGCTGCGAGCGCTCGTTGCGGATGTCGGTGTGCCAGACCACCCGCACCGCGCCCAGTTCCTCGAAGGCGCGGGTGAGCAGCAGCAGCTTCGCCTCCGTGTTGATGCCGGTGCGCCACCAGGGTCGGCCCAGCCAGGTGTAGCCGATCGCCACCGCCCGACGCTCCGGGTCCACCTCGTAGAAGGAGGTGGTGCCCACCACCGCGCCGGTCACCGCGCAGCGCTGCACCCAGGGCACCCGCTCGCCCCGCCGGTGCGCGGCCAGCGCGGTGGCGATCTGCTCGGCGGTGGCGGCGGCGTCGGCCGGCAGCGGGCTGCCCAGGTGCCGCCAGACCTCCGGGTCGGCGGTGGCGGCGTGCAGCTCGTCGGCGTGCGCGAGGTCGAGCGGTTCCAGCAGGACGTGTTCCCCGCCCAGCACGGCCGGGTCGAGCCACGGCGACGTCTGCGGCCGCAGGTACGCCGGCACCGGCACGCCCACCCCGGCGTCGGGCTCGGGCAGCCCGGCGGTCAGCCGCAGCGGCACCACGCCGGCCCAGTGCGGCAGGGTGAGGTCGGTCTCCGCGTCGCGTACGCCGCCGCTGCGGGCGCGGACCGACACCTCCCGCAGCGGCAGGGCGAGCACGGCCGTCTCGGCCAGTTCCCGCCGCGACGGGGGCCGGCTGTCGGCGCTGCGCCCCGGGGCGGCCTTCTCCACCAGGGCGGTCAGCATCCGCAGCTTCTCCCGCTCGTCGGTGACCAGCCGCGCGGTGCCGTGCGCGACCACCGAGCGGTAGTTGGCGCTGTGGTGGAACTGCGAGCGGCCGTAGACGAGGCCGTCGAGCAGGGTGACCGCGACGCAGATCGGCAGCCCGTCGCCCCGGGCGGCGAGCAGCGGCCGGCTGCCGGTGGAGCCGTGCAGGTAGAGGGTGTCACCGACGCGTACGTGCAGGGTGGGCAGCACCCGGGGCTCGCCGTCGACGGTGAACCCGAGCGCGCAGTCGTACGCCTCGTCGAGGACGGCGTGCGCGGCGGCCTCGTCGTAGCTCATCCGCTCCCGGGAGCGGCTGGCGGTGGTCCGGTCGGTGGGTGCGTACATGGCTCGACCTTTGTTCTAGTACAATCTCTGATTTGTGTCAGCACGCTATCAGTTCGCCGGTACGACGGCCGCCGAGATCTCGGCCAGCATCGAAACGGGCATCCGCTGCGCCGCCCTCGCCCCCGGCGACGCGCTGCCGCCGGTACGGGAGCTCGCCGCCCGGCTCGCGGTGAGCCCGGCCACCGCGGCCCGCGCCTACCAGGAGCTGCGCCAGCGGGGCCTCGTGGTCACCGCCGGCCGGCACGGCACCCGGGTCCGGCCCCGGCCACCCGTGGCGGCCCGCCGCTCCGCGTTGCGCCCGCCGACGGCCCCCGGCCTGCGCGACCTGTCCCGGGGCGAGCCGGACGTACGGCTGCTGCCACCCCTCGGGCAGCACCTCGCCGGCCTGGCCGCCGCCGCGGGCGAGCCGGTCGGCTACCCGGCGGCCGGGGTGCTGCCCGAGCTGGCCGAGGCGGCCCGCGAACGACTCGCGGCAGACGGCGTGCCGGCGACGGAGCTGACCGTCACCGGCGGCGCGCTGGACGGCATCGAGCGGCTGCTCGGCGCGCACCTGCGCCCCGGGGACGCCGTCGCGGTCGAGGACCCGGGCTGGGCCAACCTGCTCGACCTGGTAGCTGCCCTCGGGCTGCGGCCGATCGGCGTGCCGGTCGACGACGACGGGCCGCTCGCCGCCGGGGTCGGCGCTGCGCTCGCCGCCGGCGCGCGGGCGCTGATCGTGACGAGTCGGGCCCAGAACCCCACCGGCGCGGCGGTCTCCGCCGAGCGGGCCGGTGAGCTGCGCGCCCTGCTCGCCGGCCGGTCCGACCTGCTGCTGATCGAGGACGACCACGCCGCCGAGCTGGCCCGCGTACCGCTGCACCCGCTCGCCGGGGCGACCCCGACGTGGGCCTTCGTCCGCTCGGTGAGCAAGCCGTTCGGCCCCGACCTGCGGCTGGCCGTGCTGGTGGGCGACGAGACCACCGTGGCCCGGGTGGCCGGGCGCGCCCGGGTCGGCGCCGGCTGGGTCTCCACCGTGCTGCAACGGCTGGTCCTGGCGCTGTGGTGCGACCCCGCCGTGGCCACGCTCGTGGACCGGGCCGCCGGCAGCTACGAGCGGCGGCGCACGGCACTGATCGACGCGCTCGCCCACCACGGCCTGACCGCCCACGGGCGCAGCGGCATCAACGTCTGGCTGCCGGTCGACGACGAGACCAGCGTGCTGACGGCGCTGCGCGACGCCGGCTGGGCGGTCGCGCCCGGCGCGCTGCACCGCATCGCCGGCCCGCCGGCCATCCGGATCACCGTCAGTTCGCTGGCCGAGGCGGAGATCCCGGAGCTGGCCGAGGCGGTCGCCCGGGCGATCCGTCCCGCCCCGGCCGGCGGCTTCACGGCGTGAGCGGGAAGCGCGTGTTCCCTCCCGGACCGGGTAGAACAGTCGCCATGGCCGAGCAGACCGAGACCGCGCCGGGCGCGCAGCAGTTCATCCCGCCGCGGGCCGACACCCTCGACGACCTGCGCGCCGCCGCCGCCGGCTGCCGGGGCTGCGAGCTCCACCGGGACGCGTCGCAGACGGTCTTCGGCCGTGGCGACGCCGGCGCGCGGGTGGTCTTCGTCGGCGAGCAGCCCGGCGACCTGGAGGACCAGAAGGGCCTGCCGTTCGTCGGCCCCGCCGGCCGGCTGCTGCGCAAGGCCGTCGACGACGCCCGGCTCGACCCCGGCCACATCTACCTCACCAATGCGGTGAAGCACTTCCGCTTCGAGCAGCGCGGCAAGCGGCGCATCCACCAGACCCCGGACCGGGTGCACGTGACCGCCTGCCGGCCCTGGCTGGTGGCCGAGTTCGCCCAGCTGCGCCCGGAGATCGTGGTGGTGCTCGGCGCCACCGCCGCCAAGGCCCTGCTCGGCCCGACGTTCCGGGTCACCCGCCAGCGCGGCGAGCTGCTGCCCTGGCCGGCGTCGGCCCAGCACCCCGAGGACTTCCGGCGGGTGCCGGTGGACTCCACCGGCACCGTCGCCGACGCGCCGCCGGCCCGGCTGCTGGCCACCATCCACCCGTCCGCCGTGCTGCGCGCGGACGACCAGGACAAGGCGTACGAGGGACTGGTCGCCGACCTAACCGTGGCCGCCCGCGCCCTCGCCGGCTGAACCGCCGTTCTCGCCCGCCGGCCCTGGGCGGGGCGGGTGGGCGGTGCCACACTTGCCGCCATGGAGCAGCATCTCTACGAGCGCGACCACGAGGAGTTCCGCGAGCTGTGCCGCGAGTTCCTGACCCGCGAGGCGGTGCCCCACCACGAGCGTTGGGAGGCCGACGGGATCGTCGACCGCGAGGTGTGGCGCCGCGCCGGGGCCGCCGGCCTGCTGGGCATGGACGTCGACACGGAGTACGGCGGCGGCGGGCAGCGGGACTTCCGGTTCAACGCCGTGCTGGACGAGGAGATCGTCGCGGCCGGCTGCACCGGGCTCGGCTTCGGCCTGCACAACGACGTGGTGGCGCCGTACCTGACCGGACTCACCACGGACGAGCAGCGCAAGCGCTGGCTGCCCGGGTTCTGCTCCGGCGACCTGGTCACCGCGATCGCGATGAGCGAGCCCGGCGCCGGCTCCGACCTGGCGGGGATCCGCACGAGCGCGGTCCGCGACGGCGACAGCTGGGTGCTCAACGGCCAGAAGACCTTCATCACCAACGGGGAGCTGGCCGACCTGGTGGTGGTGGTCGTGCGTACCGCGCCGGACCAGGGCGCGCACGGGGTGAGCCTGGTCGCCGTGGAGAGCGGCACGCCCGGCTTCTCCCGGGGCCGGCGGCTGGCCAAGGTCGGGCTCAGGGCCAACGACACCGCCGAGCTGTTCTTCGACGACTGCCGGGTGCCGGCGGAGAACCTGATCGGCACCGAGAACCAGGGCTTCTACCACCTGATGGCCAACCTGCCCCGGGAGCGGCTCAGCATCGCGGTCGCCGCGGTGGCCGCCGCCGAGCGGCTGCTCGCCGTCACCCTCGACTACGCCCGCTCGCGGCAGGCGTTCGGCCGGCCGATCGGCGCGTTCCAGCACAACCGCTTCCTGCTGGCCGAGCTGGACACCGAGGTCACCATCGCGCGTACCTTCGTCAACCACTGCGTCGCGGAGTACGGCGCCGGCCGGCTCTCGGTCAGCGACGCGGCCAAGGCGAAGTGGTGGACCACCGAGTTGCAGAACCGGGTCGCCGACCGCTGCGTGCAGCTGCACGGCGGCTACGGCTACATGCTGGAGTACCCGGTGGCGAAGGCATGGCTGGACGGTCGGGTGCAGACGATCTACGGCGGCACCACCGAGATCATGAAGGAGATCATCGGCCGCGGCCTCGGGTTGTAGCCGTCCACCGGCTGCCGGTCGGCGGGGCGGGTGCGCAAGGATGAGACGGCATCTCGCCCCTTACCTCGAAGGAGTCGCCGTGGGCACCGACCTCGCCGCGCCGCTCGCCGCGCCCGACGTCGCGCCCATCCAGCGGCGTACCCTGCGACTGCTCTTCGGCACCCAGATCATCGGCGGGATCGGGGTGACCATCGGCGTCGCCGTCGGGGCGCTGCTCGCCTCCGACGTCGCCGGTACCGCCGTCGCGGGCCTGGTCAGCAGCGCCGCCGTGGTCGGCGGGGCGTTGCTGGCCGTACCGGTCACCCGGATCATGACCCGCCACGGCCGGCGGCCGGGCCTGGTCGTGGCGTACCTGGCCGGCGCGGCCGGCGGCACGCTGGTGGTCGTCGCCGCGGCCACCCGCTGGGTTCCGCTGCTCTTCCTCGGCATGCTCCTGTTCGGCGGCGGCAGCGCGGCCAACCTCCAGGCCCGCTACACCGCCGTCGACCTGGCGGTCCCGGCGCGGCGGGGCCGCCAGCTCTCGTTGATCGTCTGGGCCACCACGATCGGCGCGGTCGCCGCGCCGAACTTCGCCTCGCTCGCCGACCGCACCACCAGCGGCTGGGGGCTGCCGCCGCTGGCCGGCCCGTTCGCCTTCAGCGCCGCCGCGCTGCTGCTGGCCGCCGGGGCGATCCTGGCGCTGCTGCGGCCGGACCCGCTGCTCACGGCGCGCCGGCTGGCGGCGGCCGCCGGCCCGGCCCCGGCCCCTCCCGTGGCGACCCCGGCGGCCGTCGGGGCCGCGCCGGGGTCTCCCGTGCCCACCCCGGCGACCCCCGTCGTCGCGCCGGCGCCGACCGCCCGGCGCGCTGCGGGCATGCGGGCCGCCTGGTCGGTGGTACGCACGCGGCCGGCCGCCCGGCTCGGCATCGTCGCGGTGGCGGTCGGCCACCTGGTCATGGTCGCGGTGATGGTGATGACCCCGGTACGCCTGCACGAGTGGCACGACGACGCCGACGTGCTGCGGGTGGTCGGTCTCGTGCTGAGCCTGCACATCGCCGGCATGTACGCCCTCGCCCCGGTGGCGGGCTGGCTCACCGACCGGGTCGGCCGCCGGGCGGTGATCCTCGGTGGCGTCGGGCTGCTGCTCGCGGCGTGCGCGGTCGCCGGCACCGCCGGGCACCACACGGCCCGGCTCTCGGTCGGGTTGTTCCTGCTCGGGCTGGGCTGGTCGGGCACCATGGTCGCGGGTTCGACGCTGCTGTCGGAGTCGGTGCCGGTGGGGATCCGGCCGAGCGTGCAGGGGCTCTCCGACCTGACCATGGGGCTGGCCGGCGCCGGTGCCGGGGCGGTCAGCGGGTTTGTCGTGGCGGCGGCCGGCTATCCGGTGCTCACCGGACTCGCGGCGGTCGCGGTGGTGCCCCTGGTGACGCTAGCGTTGCGGCCGGTGCCGGTGGGGGCGCCGGACGAGGAGGACTGATCACGTGCGGCTGACCGACTTCTGGACCCGGCTGGAGGAGGCGTTCGGGCCCGGCTACGCGGCCAGCATCGCCCGTGACCAGGTGCTCTCGCAGCTCGGCGGGCGGACCGTCGAGCAGGCCCTGGCGTCGGGTGAGCAGACCCACGTGGTGTGGCGCGCGGTCTGCGCCGCCTATCCCGACCGGGTGCCCGCGCGACTACGCTGAGCAGCCGTTTCGAGGCTTCCGCGTGTCGCTTGCCGACTCGTACACCTGTTCGGCTATTGTCCACAGCGGGGCGCTCGTCCACAGCTCACGGCCTCCTCGGCTGGTTTTCTGTCGGACCCAGCGCCTAGCGTGTCCGCGTGACGCGAAGCTCAGGAAAGACGCCGGCGAAGGCAGGGGTGGCAAACATGGCCGCAGGGCCCGACCGGGAGAAGGCACTCGACCTTGCTCTCGCTCAGATCGACAAGCAGTTCGGCAAGGGCTCGGTGATGCGGCTGGGAGAGCGGCCGGTCGTCCAGACCTCGGTGATCACGACGGGTTCGATCGCGCTCGACGTGGCGCTCGGCGTGGGCGGTCTGCCCCGGGGCCGGGTCGTCGAGATCTACGGTCCGGAGTCCAGCGGTAAGACCACGGTGGCCCTGCACGCGGTGGCCAACGCCCAGCGGGCCGGCGGCATCGCCGCCTTCGTCGACGCCGAGCACGCGCTCGACCCGGAATACGCCAAGGCCCTCGGCGTCGACACCGACGCTCTGCTGGTCTCCCAGCCGGACACCGGCGAGCAGGCGCTGGAGATCACGGACATGCTGGTCCGCTCCGGCGCGATCGACATCATCGTCATCGACTCGGTGGCCGCGCTGGTGCCGCGCGCCGAGATCGAGGGCGAGATGGGCGACAGCCACGTGGGTCTCCAGGCCCGGCTGATGAGCCAGGCGCTGCGGAAGATCACCGGTGTGCTCAACAACACCGGCACCACGGCGATCTTCATCAACCAGCTCCGCGAGAAGATCGGCGTCATGTTCGGCTGCATGTCGTACTCGACCAGGGTCACCCTGGCCGACGGCACGCAGGAGAAGATTGGCAAGATCGTCAATCAGCGGATGGACGTCGAGGTTCTCTCCTACGACCCGGAGACCGACCGGGTGGAGCCGAAGCGGATCGTCAACTGGTTCAACAACGGTCCCGCCGAGCAGTTCCTCCAGTTCACCGTCGCCAAGTCGGGTGGTAACGGGCGGGCGCGGTTCGCCGCCACGGCGAACCATCTGGTTCGTACTCCCGGCGGTTGGCGGGAGGCTGGTGAGCTGATCGCCGGGGACCGGGTGATGCTGGCCGAGCCGAGGCGGCTCAGCGAGCAGCAGTGGCAGGTGCTGCTCGGCTCACTGATGGGCGACGGAGCCCTTTCACCAAACAGCCATGACCGGTCCGGGGTGCGCTTCAGGTTGGGGCACGGAGCCGAGCAGGTCGACTATCTCGACTGGAAGGTCTCGCTGCTCGGCAACATCAGCCACTCCCGGCGCACCGACGCCCGTGGCGCGGCGTTCGTCGACTTCACGCCGCTGCCCGAGCTGGACGAGCTGCGTCGTGCGGTCTACCTGGGTGACGGCAAGAAGCACCTCAGCTGGGACTACCTCAAGGCGCTGACCCCGTTGGCCCTCGCGGTGTGGTACATGGACGACGGCTGCTTCACGCTCCGATCCAAGGGAGTGCAGGAGCGTACGGCGGGTGGCTCCGGGCGGATCGAGGTCTGCGTCGAGGCCATGGCCGAGGGCAGCCGGGTCCGCCTGGTGGAGCACCTGCGTGACGCGTACGGCATGGACCTCAAGCTGGTGGCCCGTGGCGCCCGGCAGACCGCCTCGATCGTCTTCACCACCGAGTCCTCGGCCCGGTTCCAGGAGTTGGTCGCGCCCTACGTGCCGGCGGTGATGGAGTCCAAGCTGCTGCCACGCTTCCAGGGTCGGTGCGCCGTGGAGCCGCAGTTCGTCCCCGCAGAGCTCATGCCGGTGCCGGCGCGGATCATCGACGTCCACGTCAAGCCGAAGACCCGCTCGATGAACCGGTTCGACATCGAGGTGGAGGGCAACCACAACTACTTCGTCGACGGGGTGATGGTGCACAACAGCCCCGAGACCACCACCGGTGGCCGGGCGCTGAAGTTCTACGCCTCGGTCCGGCTCGACGTGCGCCGCATCGAGAGCCTCAAGGACGGCACCGACGTGGTCGGCAACCGCACCCGGGTCAAGGTCGTGAAGAACAAGGTCGCCGCGCCGTTCAAGCAGGCCGAGTTCGACATCATGTACGGCAAGGGCATCTCCCGCGAGGGCTCGCTGATCGACGTCGGCGTCGAGCAGGCGATCATCCGCAAGTCCGGCGCGTGGTACACCTACGACGGCGACCAGCTGGGCCAGGGCAAGGAGAAGGCCCGCGAGTTCCTCCGGGAGAACCCGGACGTGGCCGCCGAGATCGAGAAGAAGATCCTGGAGAAGCTCGGCGTCGGGGTCGGCGCGGGTGACGCCGCCGGTGGCCCGGAGCTGCCGCCGGTCGACTTCTGACCGGTCCCTGACCCGTGGCAGGACGACGCGCCCGCACCGGGCGGGGCTGGGATGCCAGCCCCGCCCGCCCGGGCGACGACGACACGCCCCGGCCCCGTCGGGCCCGGCGCGGCCGAACCGGCGACACCGACCCCGAGGCGCCCCCGGCCCCACCGCGTGACGAGGCCGAGTTGGCGCGCGAGATCTGCCTGCGCCAACTCGCCGTCCGACCCCGCACCCGGGCCGAGCTGGCCGGGGCGCTGGCGAAGCGGGGCGTCTCCGACGAGGTCTCGGCGGAGGTGCTCGACCGCTACGACGAGGTCGGCATCATCGACGACGCCGCGTTCGCCCGCGCCTGGGTGGCCAGCCGGCACTCCGGCCGGGGCCTGGCCCGCCGGGCACTGGCCAACGAGCTGCGCCAGCGCGGGGTGGACGGCGAGGTCGCGAGCGAGGCGCTCGGCGAGCTGGACGAGGAGACCGAGGCCGAGACCGCCCGCGCCCTGGTCGAGCGGAAGCTGCGCACCGCCCGGGGCGAGCCGGACGCCGTCTTCCGGCGGCTGGTGGCCATGCTGGCCCGCAAGGGCTACCCGCCGGGCGTGGCGATCCGCGCCGTGAAGGACGCGCTCGCCGCGCAGAGTGCCGAGGCGGCCGAGTTCGCCGAGCAGATCGACGCCGACGCGCTCGCCGACGCCGAGGGCGAGCTGGACCGGGACAGTCGCCCTCTCGGCTGAGCGCCGGCGGTGGGCGTGTGGTGCCGGGCCCGCCGAGCCCGGCGGCGGCGGAGGGAAGGCTTCGATGCTGAAGGCGTGCCTCAACGGGGGCCGCACCCGTGCCGAGCACCCGGCGGTGCCGGTCACCCCGGCCGACCTGGCGGCCGACGCGGCCCGCTGCGCGGGGCTCGGTGCCGGCGCGGTGCACGTGCATTCCCGGGACGCCGCCGGCCGGGAGTCCCTGCATCCGTCGGTGGTGGCCGCCGCGCTGGACGCGATCCGGGCCGCCCGGCCGGGGCTGCCCGTCGGGGTGAGCACCGGGGCCTGGATCGAGCCGGAGCCGGCCGCCCGGGTGGCCGCCGTCCGGGCCTGGCGGGTGCTGCCCGACTTCGCCTCGGTCAACGCGCACGAGCCGGGCGCGGAGGCCGTGGCGGCGGCCCTGCACGAGCGGGGCATCCTGGTCGAGGCGGGGCTCTGGACGCTGGACGCGGTCGCGGCGTACGCGCGGTGGCGGGTGCCCGCCGGCCGGATCCTGATCGAGTGCATGGCCGAGGACCGGGCGGTGGCGCTGGCGGACGCCGCCGAGATGCTGGCGGCGCTGCCGCCCCCGACGGCGGGGGCCCCACCGGTGCTGCTGCACGCCGAGGGACCGGCGACCTGGTCGGTGCTGACCGAGGCGGTACGCCGGGGCCTGCACAGCCGCGTCGGGCTGGAGGACACGCTGTCGCTGCCCGACGGCTCGACCGCCCCCGACAACGCCACGCTGGTGGCGGCGGCGCTGGCGGCGGGCGCCCGCTGACCCACCCGACGCCGGCACCGGCCCCGCCAGCGCCCATGATCGGTTGATGGGGGACCGGCCCCGGACGCGGCGAACCGCCGGCTCGGCGACAAACGATCAGGGGAGTGGCGGTGCAGGCGTGCGGTCGGCCGGAGGTCCGGTGGGGTGCTGCGGCGCGGATGCGTGCGTCACAGTCGGTGGCGGATGCTCCGGCGGATGCCGGGTGCGGGTGTGCCCGGCTGAGCAGGGCCGACGTGCCGAGCGGCCCGATCCGCTGCCGTTTTGTCCGCCCGTGTCCGGGCGTGCGTCAGCGTTGCGTGACACGGCAACTTCGCTCCGTTCGGGGGGTTTGATCATGAGTTCTTGACCGGAGCACCCCGGGAGACCTAGCCTCGCCATACAGGCTCACTATGCCCGACCAAGCGCAGGCTAAGCGCACAACATAGATCGCGTAACGGAACAGCATCACTTTGACCGATCCGATCGGTCATCGGCGTCAGCTCGGACTGGCCGGTCCGCTGCAGGCGCGACAACTGCACCCGGCCGTCGGCGATGCTCCCGCGTGGGCACCGCCGACGGAAGCTACCCCACGGCCAGTCGCTCCGGTCGGGCGTCCACAGCCGCAGGGTGCGTGCCCACCGGCACGGTCGCTGCGGTCCCGACGTTCAGGGGAGGCGGCCATGGCGAGGCGGCGCAGTTGCACCGGGGTGCCGACATGAGCGGGCCGGTCGTCGGGCGGGGGCCCGCGCTCGTCGGGGCATCCCGCGCGCCGCGGACTCCCGGGCCGCCTCGCGGCGCTTCCGTCGGAGCCGTGTCACGGGACGGGGCGCCGGCATGAGCGGGTTCGACGTCGTGATCCTCGCCGTGGTGCTGGTCCTGACCGTGGTCGTGCTCGGGGCGGTGCTGCTCGGCGTACGGGCGCTGCGCCGGTTCAGTGCGGCGCCGGCGCCCGAGGATCCCGCCTTCATCGCCGAGAAGGACCGGCAGGAGCAGTCCCTCGCGGCCCTGCGCACCGCCGCCGACGAGGCCAACAGCACGATCGACGTGGCGAAGTCCGCCGCCGCGGCGGCGCGTACCGAGGCCGCCGCCGCGAAGGCCGAGGCGAAGTCGGCCCGGGCGGAGGCCCGCCGGATGCTCGACGACGCCCGGGCCGAGGCCGACACCGTACTGGAACGGGCCCACAAGCAGGCCGAGGCCGACGCGGAGCAGTTGCGGGCCACCGCCCGGCGCAGCGGCGAGCGGGAGGTCGCGGTGCTCGCCGCCACCACCCGGGAGCAGGCCGCCGAGGTGGAGCGGCGGGCGGCCCGGATGGACGAGCGTGAGCGGCTGCACACCGAGGAGGTGGAGCGCCTCGCCGAGCGGGAACGGCAGCTCACCGCCGCCAGCGCGGCCCTGTCGGCCCGCGAGGCCGCGCTCGCCCAGCGCGAGGCCGAGCTCGCCGAGGCGGAGGAGCAGCGGCGCCGCGAGCTGGAGCGGATCGCCGGCCTGACCGCCGACGCGGCCCGCGCCGAGCTGATCGAGGCCATCGAGGTCCAGGCCAAGCGGGAGGCCGCGCTGCTGGTGCGCGACATCGAGTCCGACGCGCGCGGCACCGCCGAGCAGCGCGCCCGGCACATCGTCGTCGACGCCATCCAGCGGGTCGCCAGCGAGCAGACCGCGGAGAGCGTGGTCAGCGTCCTGCACCTGCCCGGCGACGAGATGAAGGGCCGGATCATCGGCCGGGAGGGCCGCAACATCCGCGCCTTCGAGTCGGTCACCGGCGTCAACCTGATCATCGACGACACCCCCGAGGCGGTGCTGCTCTCCTGCTTCGACCCGGTGCGCCGGGAGGTCGGGCGGCTGACGCTGGAGAAGCTGATCCTGGACGGGCGGATCCACCCGCACCGCATCGAGGAGGTCTACGACCTGGCCCGCCACGAGGTGGACCAGCTCTGTCAGCGGGCCGCCGAGGACGCCCTGGTCGAGGTCGGGATCACCGAGATCCACCCGGAGCTCGTCACCCTGCTCGGCCGGCTGCGCTACCGGACGTCGTACGGGCAGAACGTGCTCAAGCACCTGGTGGAGACCGCGCACATCGCCGGCATCATGGCCGCCGAGCTGCGGCTGGACGTGCCCATCATCAAGCGCTCGGCGTTCCTGCACGACATCGGCAAGGCGCTCACCCACGAGGTGGAGGGCAGCCACGCCATCATCGGCGCCGACCTGGCCCGCAAGTACGGCGAGATCGAGGACGTCGTCCACGCCATCGAGGCGCACCACAACGAGGTGCCGCCGCAGACCATCGAGGCCGTCCTCACCCAGGCGTCCGACGCCTGCTCGGGCGGGCGGCCGGGGGCCCGGCGGGAGAGCCTGGAGGCGTACGTCAAGCGGCTGGAGCGCATCGAGGAGATCGCGGCCGGCAAGCTCGGCGTGGAGAAGGTCTTCGCCATGCAGGCCGGCCGGGAGATCCGGGTGATGGTCAAGCCGGACGACGTGGACGACATCGGCGCGGCCGTGCTGGCGCGGGACGTGGCCAAGCAGATCGAGGAGGAGCTGACCTACCCGGGGCAGATCCGGGTGACCGTGGTCCGCGAGTCCCGGGTCACCGAGATCGCCCGCTGACGGGGCTGTCCGTCGGACGTCGGCGGGGCCCACCGGGATGCGACCCGGCCCTCAGCCGTGGCAGAGCGAAGGGCCGGCCCGAGTCGTCGGGCCGGCCCTTCCGCGTACGTCGGAATCAGATGCCCTGACCGGTGCTCTCCGACTGCGACATCAGCGCCGCCGGGGGCGGGTCCTGGGCCGGGGTGCCGGCGGTCTTGCGGCCCCGGGAGAGCCGGCGCTGCACGTACTGGGCCAGCTTCGACAGCGCGTAGTTCACCACGATGAACATCACCGCGATCACCACGTAGACCTGGATCGGGTTGTCCAGTACGCCGATGATCTGCTTGCCGATGTTCAGGGTCTCCTCGTAGCTGATGATGAAGCCCAGCGAGGTGTCCTTGAGCACCACGACGAGCTGGCTGATCAGCGCCGGCAGCATGATCCGGAACGCCTGCGGCAGCAGGATCATCCGGGTGGTCTGCAACGGGGAGAGCCCGATCGCGGCAGCCGCCTCGGCCTGCCCGCCGGGCAGGCCCTCCATGCCGGAGCGGAGGATCTCGGCGATCACCACGGAGTTGTAGATGGTGAGGCCGATGACCAGGTACCACAGCGTGTCGAACGAGACGCCGAACTCGGGGAAGCCGCGGGCCACGAAGAAGATCGTGATGACCACGGGCAGGCCCCGGAAGACCTCGACGCAGACCCGGGTGACCGCCGACAGCAGCGTGCTCAGCCCGCGCAGCAGGTACGACAGCGGCGTGGCGAGCCCGGTGAAGCGGCGCCGGGTCAGGCTCTTGAGCTGGATCCGCAGTACCGCGAGCAGGGTGCCGACCACCAGCGAGGAGACGATCGCCAGCGCGGCGGCGGTGAGGGTGTTCTGGAAGCCGGTGCCGATGCGGTCCCACACCAGCGAGAAGTTCTCGTTGGAGGGGTCTACCAGCGGCCCCCACAGCTCCATCGAGAACTGGCCCTTGTCGTTCAGCGGCCGGTAGATCAGGAAGTACGCGCCGACCAGCAGCAGCACCGTCGCGACCGCGCTGCCGATCAGCGTGAGTCGGCGCTGCCGGGGGCCGGGGACGTCGTAGAGGACGCTCTGCTGGCTCATCGGGCCACCGCCTGCCGCTTCTCGATCCGGTCGAGGAGCGCACCGAGGGGGACGGTCATGATCAGGTATCCGATCGAGATGCCGATGGCGACGGGGACGAAGGCGTAGCCCTCGGCCGAGGTGAGCTGGTCGGCGGTCTGCGAGAGGTCGCCGACGACGCCGAAGAAGCCGACCAGCGCCGAGTTCTTGATCATCGCGATGATCACCGAGCCGAGCGGCACGATCGAGGCCTTCCAGGACTGCGGCAGCACCACGTACCGCAGGTTCTGGCCGAAGGTGAGGCCCAGCGACCGGGCGGCCTCCGCCTGGCCGGCGGGCACGGCGTTCACCCCGGAGCGCAGCGCCTCGCAGACGAACGCGGCGGTGTAGAGCACCAGCGCGACCAGCGCGAAGCGGAAGTACGGCAGATCCGTGCCGAGCCGGCTGAACAACGAGTCGAGCACCGGGATGCGCAGGAAGTCGGCGTTGGAGCCGAGCGCCGGCAGGCCGAACGCGGCGAAGAACATCACCACGGTCAGCGGCATGTTGCGGAAGACGTTGACGTAGCCGGTGCCGACCGCCCGCAGCGGCGGCACCGGGGAGATCCGCAGCACCGCCAGGACGGCGCCCAGGATCAGGGCGCCGACCGCGGCGAGTACGCAGATCTGGAGGGTGAGCCAGAAACCACCCGCGAAGACGTCGAACTTGTCGATGAGCACACTCACGGGCCGGTCTTCCTCCCCACCCTCCAGATCAACGGATCAGATCAGTAGCGGTTGACGGTCGGCGCGGAACCCAGCTCGGCACCGAACTTGCCGGCGGTGTCGTCCCAGGCCTTCTTCCAGCTGCCGTCGGCGTACGCCTTCTCCAGCGTGTCGTTGATGAAGGTGCGGAAGTCGGTGTCCTCCTTCTTCACCCCGATGCCGTACGGCTCCTTGGTGAAGTTCTCGCCGGCCAGCTTGAACGACGCCTCGTCCTTGGCGATGTAGCCGAGCAGGATCACGTTGTCCGTGGTGACGGCGTCGACCTGCCCGCCCTTGAGGGCGTCGCGGCACTTGTCGTAGGTGTCGAAGAGCACCAGCTGGGTGGCGACGTCCTTGACGTACTTCTTGATCTCCTCGGCCGGCGTGGAGCCGGTGACCGAGCAGACCTTCTTGGTGCCGTCCTTGAACGAGTCCGGCCCGGTGATGGAGGTGTCGTCCTTCTTCACCATGATGTTCTGGCCGGCCTCGTAGTAGGGCCCGGCGAACGCGATGCGCTCCTTGCGCTTGTCGTTGATCGTGTAGGTGGCGGCGACCAGGTCGACGGTGCCGTTCACGATCACGTCCTCGCGGACCTTCGAGGGAGCCTCGATCCACTCGATCTTGTCCTCGGGGATGCCGAGCTCCTTGACGATGATCTTGGCGACCTCGACGTCGAAGCCCTCCGGCTTGCCGGAGAGGCCCTTCTGGCCGAAGCCGGGCTGGTCGAACTTCGTGCCGATCTTGATGGCCTGGGCCTTGTTGAGGCGCTCCATCGTGCTGCCGGCGGCGAAGGACTTGCTGCCGGCGCCGGTGCCCTCGTCGGCGTCGTCGCCACCGCAGGCGGTCATGCCGAGCGCCAGGGTGGCGGCCGCGGCGAGCGCCGCTACGCGCGTGATACGCATGTTGATCTCCTTCTTCGACGGAACCCGCCGGGGGACGGCGCGCTCCAGGTACGGACGCCTAGTGCGTGAGGATCTTGGAGAGGAAGTCCCGGGCCCGCTCGCTGCGCGGGTTGGCGAAGAACTCGGCCGGCGGTGCGTCCTCGACCAGCTGGCCGTCGGCCATGAAGATGACGCGGTTCGCCGCGTGCCGGGCGAAGCCCATCTCGTGGGTCACCACGACCATGGTCATGCCCTCGCTGGCCAGCGAGGTCATCACGTCCAGCACCTCGCCGACCATCTCCGGGTCCAGCGCGCTGGTCGGCTCGTCGAAGAGCATCGCCTTGGGCTGCATGGCCAGCGCCCGGGCGATCGCCACCCGCTGCTGCTGGCCGCCGGAGAGCTGGGCCGGGAACTTGTCGGCCTGGTTGGCGATGCCCACCCGGTCGAGCAGGGCCAGGCCGCGCTCGCGCGCCGCCGCCGGCTTCTCCTTGCGGACCTTGACCGGCCCGAGCGTGACGTTCTCGAGGATCGTCTTGTGCGCGAACAGGTTGAACGACTGGAACACCATGCCGACCTCGCTGCGCAGCTTCGCCAGCGCCTTGCCCTCGGCCGGCAGCGGCTGCCCGTCGAAGGTGATCGTGCCGGAGCTGATCGGTTCGAGGCGGTTGATGGCGCGGCAGAGCGTCGACTTGCCGGAGCCCGACGGGCCGATCACGACGACCACCTCGCCGCGCCCGACCGACAGTGAGACGTCGTCCAGCACGTGCAGCGGCCCGAACCACTTGTTGACCGAGTCCAGCACGATGAGCGGTTCGCCCGTCGTCACGTCGTTCACCGTCCCTGTCGTCGCGCGGGGTCGGGTGACCCCCGGTTGCGCAACTGTAGGCGGGGGGATGTGGCGGTACGCAACCTGGTTGGTCACGGAGCGATAACACCAGTTCGGATCGGGGTCAAGAGTCCGGTTCCGACCGCGTCCGAGCGCTGTCTCCGTGGCGGCGGCGAGGCGGCCCGGAGATCATGTGGGGATGACGGAACCGGTACGGCTGACCCGGTACGCCCGGGGTGGCGGCTGCGCGTGCAAGATTCCTCCCGGGGAGCTGGAGGCCATGGTGGCCGGGCTCGGCCCGGCCACCGGCACCGCCGAGCTGCTCGTCGGGCTCGACCACGGCGACGACGCCGCGGTGGTCCGGCTCGACGAGCGCACCGGCCTGGTCACCACCGCCGACTTCTTCACCCCCGTCGTCGACGACGCGTACGACTGGGGGCGCATCGCCGCGACCAACGCCCTCTCCGACGTGTACGCCATGGGCGGCACCCCCCTGGTGGCCCTGAACCTGCTCTGCTGGCCGCGCGACGTGCTGCCGCTGGAGCTGGCCCGGGAGGTGCTGCGCGGCGGGCAGGACGTGGCCCGCGACGCCGGCTGCCACCTCGCCGGCGGGCACAGCGTCGACGACGAGGGCCCCAAGTACGGGCTGGCCGTCACCGGGGTGGTCCGGCCCGAGGAACTGATCACCCTGGACGCGGGCCGGGCCGGCCTGCCGCTGTCGCTGACCAAGCCGCTCGGCGTGGGGGTACTCAACACCCGGCACAAGGCCACCGGCGAGCGCTTCCCCGAGGCGGTCGCCGCGATGACGACCCTGAACCGGGACGCGGCGCGGGCCGCCGTGGCGGCCGGCATCCGCTGCGGCACCGACGTGACCGGCTTCGGCCTGCTCGGGCACGCGTCCAAGCTGGCGCGGGCGAGCCGGCTGACGGTGGCGATCGACGCGGCCCGGGTGCCCTACCTGGCCGGTGCCCGGGAGGCCGTCCGCGACGGGCACGTCAGCGGCGGCAGCCGGCGCAACCTGGAGTGGGTCACCCCGTGGACCGACTTCGGCCGGCTGGCCGAGGACGAACGGCTGCTGCTGGCCGACGCGCAGACCTCGGGTGGCCTGCTGGTCGCCGGCGAGTTGCCGGGTGCCCCCGTGGTCGGCGAGCTGCTGCCGCCCGGCGAGCACCGCGTGATCGTGCGCTGAGGGCAGCCTCCCGGCGTGTGGCGTCCGGATCGGGCCACCGTACCCGATAAACTGTCACCTTTCCGCTACTTGGAGCAATGGCGCTCGGGGAAATTTTGCCCGGAATGGTCACAGACCGGTAACTTGCCCCTGGCTGAAGTCATTTGCCCCCCACCATCGTCAGTAAGGCCCGATCCGGAGGCCGGTGGGACGAGCACAGCGAGGAGGCGGCATGACCGAGCTGTGGAACTGGAGAATCGACCAGGTACGGCCGGTGGAGGTCTACCCGGCACTGGCCGAGGCGCTCGGCCGGGTGGTGATGCCCCTGGCGGCGGCGGACCCCGCCCGCCTGCCGACGTACGCGGTGATCTGCGACGTCTGGCAGGCGCCGGGGGAGTACGCCACGATCGTGGACTGCTACGGGGTGCCCGAGCGGCTCTCCGAGCACGGCAGCGTCGCCACGCTGGCGCGGCTGCTGGACCGCAACTGCCTGCTGCGCGACGACACGCTCGACGCCGGGCGGCACCTGCTCGTCGCGCCCGACGGCACGATCCGGCCGGTGCACTTCGACGTCCGGGAGACCGACGACGGTGAGCTGCTCACCAACCAGCGTCTGTGCACCGAGGCGGACACCCGCTGTCGCGGCTGGTCGCAGTGCCACCGCTCGCGCTGGGCGCCGGATTCGGTGCTCCCGGCGCTCGCCGCCGCCTGACCCGCGCACCCGCTGCCGCCCCCGTGCCGGTACGGCGGAGGGAGCCCGGTAGCCGGCGCGGCGGAGGCAGCCCGGGAGCCGGGCCGGCGGGGGCGAGCCCCCCCGTCCCGGCCCGGCGGCGGGATCAGCTCGCCGGGCTAGTGGAGCGGCCGCCGCGTACCTCCAGCTCGGCGAGCAGGGTCGCGGTGGCCGCGGCGACGGCGGCGACCGCCGCGTCGAAGGCCGCGGCGTTGTGGGCGGCGGGCTTGCGGAAACCCGAGATCTTGCGGACGTACTGCAACGCCGCCGCGTCGACGTCGCCCGGGGTCACCTCGGCGACGTACGGCTCACGAAGGGTCTTGATGCTCCGGCACACGGCTCCTCCTCGTTAGTTCCGGTCGGTGGGCCCGGATACGCTGTCCGGGTCATGACTACCGCAGCGGCGAGCAGCCCGCGCACCTATCAGGTGCGCACCTACGGCTGCCAGATGAACGTGCACGACTCCGAGCGCATTTCCGGCCTGCTGGAGGGCGCGGGCTACGTGCGCGCCGCCGAGGCCGCCGACAATCCGGACGTGGTGGTGTTCAACACCTGCGCCGTCCGGGAGAACGCCGACAACCGGCTCTACGGCAACCTCGGTCACCTGCGCCCCGTGAAGGCCCGGCACCCGGAGATGCAGATCGCGGTGGGCGGCTGCCTGGCCCAGAAGGACCGGGGCGAGATCGTCCGTAAGGCGCCCTGGGTCGACGTGGTGTTCGGCACGCACAACATCGGGTCGCTGCCGGTGCTGCTGGAGCGGGCCCGGCACAACGCGGCGGCCGAGGTGGAGATCCTCGAGTCCCTCGAGGTCTTCCCCTCGACGCTGCCCACCCGGCGTGAGTCCACGTACGCCGGTTGGGTGTCGATCTCCGTCGGCTGCAACAACACCTGCACGTTCTGCATCGTGCCCTCCCTGCGCGGCAAGGAGAAGGACCGCCGCCCCGGCGACATCCTCTCCGAGGTCCGCGCCCTGGTCGACGAGGGCGTGCTGGAGGTGACCCTGCTCGGGCAGAACGTCAACTCCTACGGCGTGGAGTTCGGCGACCGGCTCGCCTTCGGCAAGCTGCTGCGCGCCTGCGGCGACATCGACGGGCTGGAGCGGGTCCGGTTCACCAGCCCGCACCCGAAGGACTTCACCGACGACGTGATCGCCGCGATGGCCGAGACGCCCAACGTCTGCCACTCGTTGCACATGCCGCTCCAGTCCGGCTCCGACGACGTGCTGCGGGCCATGCGCCGCTCCTACCGGGCCGATCGCTACCTGGGCATCATCGAAAAGGTCCGGGCGGCGATGCCGGACGCGGCGATCACCACCGACATCATCGTCGGGTTCCCCGGCGAGACCGACGCCGACTTCGAGCGCACCCTCGACGTGGTCCGCGAGGCCCGCTTCTCCTCCGCGTTCACCTTCCAGTACTCGAAGCGCCCCGGCACGCCGGCCGCCACGATGGACGGCCAACTGCCCAAGCAGGTCGTGCAGGAACGCTACGAGCGGTTGATCGCCTGCGTGGAGGAGATCACCTGGGCGGAGAACAAGAAGCTCGTGGGGGAGACCGTCGAAGTGCTGGTCGCCGTCGGCGAGGGGCGCAAGGACGAGCGCACCGGCCGGATGTCCGGCCGGGCCCGCGACGGCCGCCTGGTGCACTTCGCCACCGGCGCGAACGGTCGACACGGCGACGCGGGGATCCGTCCCGGCGACGTCGTGCAGACCACCGTCACCTACGCCGCCCCGCACCACCTCAACGCCGACGGTGAGCCGCTGTCGCACCGGCGTACCCGCGCGGGCGACGCGGCCGAGGCGGGGCGCGCCCCGCGTACGCCGGGAGTGCTGCTCGGGCTGCCCACGATCGGTGCGCCGGCCGCGGCGCCCGCGCCGACGACCGGCTGCGCCGCGCACTGAGACGCGACCGGGCGGGGCCTGCGCGCGCAGGCCCCGCCCGGTGTGCCGGGAGCGTCAGACGGAGATCCTGCCCGCGCCGGCGGTCACGATGGACTTCACGCTGCTCCGGACGGGCGGAAGCCCCGGTCCGCGGTGGACCGGGGCTTCCGTGGCAACTCGGTGCGCGCCCGCCGGGCGCTCCGGCGCGATGCCGGCGATCGCCAGCCTGGGCGGCCGGCTCAGCCGGCCTGCTCGGCGAGCTGGAGGAACTGCCGCTTCGACGCCAGCGCCTGCTCGGCCTCCTTGACCCGCCGGGCGTCCCCGGCCGCCTGGGCCCGGGCCAGCCGTTCCTCGGCCTCGGCGACCTGCGCCCGCATCTGGGCGAGCAGGGGGTTGTCCTCCTTGGTGGTGCGCCGCCACGCGGAGTCCATCACCTCGCGGACCTTCTCGTCGACCGTACGCAGCCGGCGCTCCAGCCCGGCCGCCGCCTCGCGGGGGACCCGGCCGGCCTCGTGCCACTGGGCCTGGATCTCCCGCAGCTTGGCCTGCGCGCCCTTCGGGTCGCCGTCGACGTCCAGCGCCTCGGCCTCGGCGAGCAGCGCCTGCTTGCGCTCCAGGTTGCCCCGCTGCTCGTTGTCGCGGGCGGAGAAGACCTCACTGCGCCGGGTGAAGAACTCGTCCTGCGCGCCCCGGAACCGTTCCCAGAGCTTCTGCTCCGCCTCCTTGGAGGCCCGGGGAGCGGCCTTCCACTGGTTCATCAGTTCCTTGAGCTGGTTGGCGGTGGCCGCCCACTCGGTGGAGTCCTTGAGCTTCTCGGCCTCGGCGACCAGCTCCTCCTTGACCGTCTGCGCCTGCTTGCGCTGCGCGTCGAGGGAGGCGAAGTGGGCCCCCCGACGGCGGGTGAAGCCGTCGCGCGCGGCGGCGAAGCGCTTCCACAGCTCGCCGTCGGTCTTCTTGTCGACCCCGCGGATGGTCTTCCACTCGTCGAGGATCTCCTTGAGCCGGTCCCCGGCGGTCTTCCAGCCGGTCGACTCGGCGGCGAGCTTCTCCGCCTCCTCCACCAGGGCCTGCTTGCGGGCGAGCGCCTCGCCGCGGGCGGCCTCCCGGGCGGCCTTGGCCTCGCCGGCCTTCTCCTCGGCGACCGTGGCGAGCCGGTCCAGCCGGGCGGCCAGCGCGTCGATGTCGCCGACGACGTGCGCCTCGGCCAGCGACGCGCGGATCCGCCGGACGGTGGTCAGTGAATGGCCGGCGTCGGCGGCACCCGAGTTGAGCCGGGCCTCCGTCAGGTTGACCTCGGTCACCAGGTCGTCGAAGCGGCGGGCGAAGTGGGCCAGCCCCTCCTCGGGCGCTCCCGCCTGCCAGGATCCGACCACCCGCTCGCCGTCGGCGGTCTTGACGTACACGGTGCCGTCCGCGTCCACCCGTCCGAAGGCAGTCCAGTCGCTCATGTGCCCATCCTCGTTCTCCCGGCGTCGGGGAGGAGTCCCGCGATCGCCGCCACGGCGCAGCAAAGTTTCCCCCGGCATTGTCACAGGTGCGACCCCGTTCCCGTCGAGCGCCTATCGCCGACCGTGACCATACGGTGTCCTAGCGCCCTCGCAGGGGCTCCCTGGGGGGAGTGTCGCAATCCGCCGTGCGGCTTATCCGACGTGCCGGGCGTTCCCGGGGCGGGTGCCGGGCAACCGGGCGCCGTCGTGCCGATACCGTTGCCTGGTGCCCCTGGTCGCCGCCGCCGTCTGCCCCCATCCGCCGCTGATCGTCCCCGAGCTGGCGGGTGCCGCCGCGCCCGAGCTGGACGCGCTCCGCGCCGCCTGCGACGCCGCCGTCGCCGGGCTGCTCGCCGCCAGGCCCGAGGTGGTCGTCCTGGTCGGCGGCGGGCCGGAGACGACTCTCTTCAACGCGGCCGACCACGGCTCGCTGCGGCAGTACGGCCTCGACCGGCAGGTGCGGCTGTGGAAGGTGAACTGCGCCGGCGGCGAGCGGCTGCCGCTGAGCCTGACCGTCGGCGCGTGGCTGCTCGGGCGCTCCCGCACCGAACTGCCCCGGCTGGCCCGTTCCGTCGCGGCCGACGCCTCCCCGGCGGAGTGCGCCGAGCTGGGGGCGGCGCTCGGCGCGGCGCCGGAGCCGCGTACCGCCCTGCTGGTGACGGGGGACGGGTCGGCCTGCCGGGGACCGAAGTCGCCCGGCTACGACGACCCGCGCGCCGAGGCGTACGACGACGGGGTCGCCCGGGCCCTGGCCGACGCGGACACCGGGGCCCTGCTCGACCTGGACCCCGTCCGGTCGGCGGAGCTGCGGGTCGCCGGCCGCGCGCCCTGGCAGGTGCTGGCCGGCGCGGTTCGTGCGGCGGGCGGTGACTGGCGCGGCGAGCTGCGCCACCACTCGGCGCCCTACGGCGTCGCCTACTTCGTCGCCTCGTGGGCGCCCGCGTGACCGCCCGCCCGCCGGTCGGGACGGTGGTCGCCGTGGTCGGACCGACGGCGGCCGGCAAGTCGGCGCTGAGCATCGCCCTCGCGCACGCCCTCGACGGCGAGGTGGTCAACGCCGACTCGATGCAGCTCTACCAGGGCATGGACGTCGGCACCGCCAAGCTCACCCCGGCCGAGCGCGACGGGGTGCCGCACCACCTGCTGGACATCTGGGACGTCACCGAGCCGGCGAGCGTCGCGGCGTACCAGCGGCTGGCCCGCGCGGCGGTCGACGACATCCTGACCCGGGGCCGGGTTCCGCTGCTGGTCGGCGGCTCCGGCCTCTACGTGCGGGCGGTGCTGGAGCGCTTCGAGTTCCCCGGCACCGACCCGGCGGTGCGCGAGCGGCTGGAACGCGAACTCGCCGAGGCCGGCCCCGCCCCCCTGCACGCCCGGCTGCGCGAGGCCGACCCGGCCGCCGCGACGGGGATCCTGCCCGGCAACGGGCGGCGGATCGTGCGGGCCCTGGAGGTCATCGAGCTGACCGGGGCGCCGTTCGCCGCCGCGCTGCCCGAACCGACCCCGTACTACCCGTCGGTGCAGCTCGGGGTCGACCTGGACACCGCGCTGCTCGACGAGCGGATCGCCCTGCGGGTGGACCGGATGTGGGCCGACGGGCTGGTCGCCGAGACCCGGGAGCTCGTCGGGCGGGGCCTGCCCGAGGGGCGTACGGCCAGCCGCGCGCTCGGCTACCAGCAGGTACTGCGCTTCCTCGCCGGGGAGCTGACGGAGGCCGAGGCACACGACGAGACCGTCCGGGCCACCCGGCGCTTCGTCCGGCGGCAGCGGTCCTGGTTCCGCCGCGACCCGCGGATCCACTGGCTGGACTCCGCCGCGGCGGACCTGGTCCCGGCCGCCCTGCGCCTGCTGCCGGCCGTTGCGAGATGATGGGGGCGTGCAGTTCACCAAGGGCCACGGCACCGGCAACGACTTCGTCATCCTCCCCGATCCGGACGATCGGCTCGACCTGACACCGGGGCTGGTCGCGGCCCTCTGCGACCGGCGGCGCGGGCTCGGCGGCGACGGCGTGCTGCGGGTGGTCCGGGCGGCCGCGCACCCGGAGGGCGCCGGGATGTCCGGCGAGGCCGGGTGGTTCATGGACTACTGGAACGCCGACGGGTCGTTCGCGGAGATGTGCGGCAACGGCGCCCGGGTCTTCGTCCGCTACCTGCTCGCCACGGGGCTGGCCGAGCCGGCGGACGGGGCGCTGCCGGTGGCCACCCGGGCCGGCGTCGTACGCGCGCTGGTCACGGCCGACGCCATCGCCGTCGAGATGCGCCGCCCCCGGCTGTACGACACCGCGACCGCCACCCTCGGCGGGCTGACCCTGCCCGGTACGGCGGTCGACGTGGGCAACCCGCACCTGGTCTGCGCGCTGCCGGCCGGGCTGGAACTGACCGCGCTCGACCTCACCCGCGCCCCCGACGTCGACCCGGCGGTCTTCCCGGCCGGGGTGAACGTGGAGTTCACGGCCCCCGGCGAGCCCGTCGACGACACCGACGGCCACGTGCTCATGCGCGTGTACGAGCGTGGCTCCGCCGAGACGCTCTCCTGCGGTACGGGCGCCTGCGCGGTGGCCGCGGTGGCCCTGCGCGACGCCGGCCGGGACACCGGCGTGCTGGCGGTGGACGTCCCGGGCGGTCGCCTCTCGGTCACGGTGACGGAGGGCTCCTGCTGGCTGGCCGGCCCGGCCACCCTGGTGGCCACCGGCACCCTCGACCCCGCCACCCTGACGACCCCCTGACCCGCCCAGCCCCGCCCGCCCCGGCCTCCTGTGCGGTGCGCCCTGGACGTCGGCAGTTGAGCTGCTCGGGCGGCGGCGTGTCGACTCGCTGAACCGTCGACGATCAAGGGGCCGGGCGGGGCGGGCGCCACGCAGTCCTGACGTGGATCTGGTGTCAGGGGGTGGCGCTGGCTCCGGCGGCGATCTCGGGGAGGTCGGCGGGGCCCGGGTCGGCGGCGGGGGACGGGGTCGGGTTCTGGGCGGCGGCGCGGACCGCCGCGGCGACCGCCGGGGAGACCCTCGAGTCGAAGACGCTGGGCACGATCACCGTCGGGTTGATCTTGTCTTCGCCGACCACGTCCGCGATGGCCCGGGCCGCCGCGATCGCCATCTCCTCGGTGAACTCCTCGGCGTGCGCGTCCAGCATGCCCCGGAAGACGCCCGGGAAGGCGAGCACGTTGTTGATCTGGTTCGGCTGGTCGGAGCGGCCGGTGGCGACCACGGCGGCGTACCTGCGCGCCTCCCGCGGGTCGACCTCCGGGTCCGGGTTCGCCAGCGCGAAGACGATCGAGTCCTTGGCCATCGTGGCGATGTCGTCGCCGCTGAGCAGGTTCGGCGCGCTCACCCCGATGAAGACGTCCGCGCCGCGTACCGCCCCGGCCAGGTCGCCGGAGTAGTTCTCCCGGTTGGTGTTCTCGGCCAGCCACTGCCAGGCCGGGTTGAGCCCGCTCTGGCCGCGGTGCAGGGCGCCCTGCCGGTCGTACGCGATGATGTCGCCGACGCCCTGGCGCAGCAGCAGCTTCATGATCGCGGTGCCGGCCGCGCCCGCCCCCGAGACCACGACCCGGACGTCCGCGAGCTGCTTGCCCACGACGCGCAGCGCGTTGGTCAGCGCGGCCAGCACGCAGATCGCGGTGCCGTGCTGGTCGTCGTGGAAGACCGGGATGTCCAGCGCCTCGCGCAGCCGCGCCTCGATCTCGAAGCAGCGCGGCGCGGCGATGTCCTCCAGGTTGATCCCGCCGTACGCCGGGGCGATGGCCTTGACGATCTGCACGATCTCGTCGGTGTCCTGGGTGTCGAGCACCACCGGCCAGGCGTCCACCCCGCCGAAGCGCTTGAACAGCGCCGCCTTGCCCTCCATCACCGGCAGCGACGCCGCCGGCCCGAGGTTGCCCAGGCCCAGCACGGCGGAGCCGTCGCTGACCACGGCGACGGTGTTGCGCTTGATGGTCAGCCGGCGGGCGTCGGCCGGGTTCTCCGCGATCGCCATGCACACCCGCGCCACCCCCGGGGTGTACGCCCGCGACAGCTCGTCACGGTTGCGCAGCGCCACCTTCGAGCTGACCTCGATCTTCCCGCCGAGGTGCAGCAGGAAGGTGCGGTCGGAGACCTTGCGCACGTCCACGCCGTCCAGCGCGGTCAACGCGTCGACCACCTGGTCGGCATGGCTGGCGTCGGCGGTGTCGCAGGTCAGGTCGACGAGCACGTGGGTCGGGTCGGAGTCCACCACGTCGAGCGCGGTGACGATCGCTCCGGCCTCACCCACGGAGGTGGTCAGCCGGCCGATCGAGGACGCGTCCGCCGGCACGGCGATCCGCATCGTGATCGAGAATCCGGCACTGGGAAGTCGGGTGATGGCCACGGGGTCCCTCCGTCGACGCTGAACGGCTCGCCCCGCATTTCTACTCGCCCCGGCCGGCCCCTCCGGCATCCGCCCCCACTTTTGTGGCCCGGCCAGGCGGGCATATAGCGGGTGCGTTCCGCGTTGGCACATGTCAGGATTGCTCGGTACGTGACAGAACGGACAGGAGACCGGCTTGCACAACCAGGAGACCCTACTTCCCTACGAGGACGACGAGCCCGACGCCACCACCGGTGAGCTCGAGCTGTCGGAGCGGCAGGCGCTGCGGCGGGTCCCCGGCCTCTCCACCGAGCTCGCCGACATCACCGAGGTCGAGTACCGCCAGCTGCGCCTGGAGCGCGTCGTCCTGGTCGGCGTCTGGACCGAGGGCTCGCAGAACGACGCCGAGAACTCCCTCACCGAGTTGGCCGCGCTCGCGGAGACCGCCGGCTCACAGGTGCTCGAAGGGCTGATCCAGCGGCGCAACCGCCCCGACCCCGCCACCTACGTCGGCCGGGGCAAGGTCGACGACCTCGGCGCGGTCGTGCTCGCCACCGGCGCCGACACGGTGATCTGCGACGGTGAGCTGTCGCCGTCGCAGCTGCGCAACCTGGAGCAGCGCACCAAGGTCAAGGTGGTCGACCGCACCGCGCTGATCCTCGACATCTTCGCCCAGCACGCCAAGAGCAAGGAGGGCAAGGCGCAGGTCGAGCTCGCCCAGCTCGAATACCTGCTGCCGCGCCTGCGCGGTTGGGGTGAGACCCTCTCGCGGCAGACCGGTGGTAGCGGTCGCGGCGGCGGTGCCGGCGGCGGCGTGGGTCTGCGTGGCCCCGGTGAGACGAAGCTGGAGACCGACCGGCGCCGGATCCGCCACCGCATCTCCCGGCTGCGCCGCGAGATCAAGGGCATGCGGACCGTACGCCAGACCAAGCGCGCCCGGCGTTCGCGCAACGCCGTACCGGCCGTGGCCATCGCCGGCTACACCAACGCCGGCAAGTCGAGCCTGCTCAACCGGTTGACCGGGGCGGGCGTGCTGGTGGAGAACGCGCTCTTCGCGACCCTCGACCCGACCACCCGCAAGGCCACCACGGCCGACGGGCGGCTCTACACCCTCTCCGACACGGTGGGGTTCGTCCGGCACCTGCCGCACCAGATCGTCGAGGCGTTCCGCTCGACGCTGGAGGAGGTCGCCGAGGCCGACCTGGTGGTGCACGTCGTCGACGGCACCCATCCGGACCCGGAGGAGCAGGTCCGGGCGGTCCACGAGGTGCTCTCCGAGGTGGGCGCCGACCGGCTGCCCGAGCTGCTGGTGGTCAACAAGACCGACGCGGCCGACGAGGAGACGCTGCTGCGGCTCAAGCGGCTCTGGCCGGAGGCGGTCTTCGTCTCCGCACACACCGGCCGCGGGATCGACGGGCTGCGCGAGGCAGTCGAGTCGCGGCTGCCCCGCCCGGCCGTGGAGGTCCGCGCGGTGCTGCCGTACGACCGGGGCGACCTGGTGGCCCGGGTGCACCGTCAGGGCGAGGTACTGAGCACCTCCCACCTGCCGGAAGGCACCCTGGTGCACGTACGCGTCGGCGAGGCGCTCGCCGCCGAGCTGGCGCCGTTCCGGGTGGAGGAGGACCGGGCGGTCGCGGGCGCGCGATGACGGCTCCCGGCGTCACGCGCCCGAAACCACCGGCGTGCGACACTGACTGAATGCGCCGCGCTGTTTCTTCGGTCACGGTCGTCCTCGGCTTGCTGGGGGCGACCGTGGCGTGTACGGGGGTCGCCCTGGCGGCGGCACCGGCCTCGGCCGCGTCCCCGCTCACGGCCGCTGCGGGTAAGAAGCGGTGCACCGTCACCGACGAGCGGCTGCGGGAGCTGTCGGGCCTGGTGGCCACCAAGAGCGGCTACATCGTGATCAACGACGGCACCGAGGTGGAGAGCCGCAAGCGGGTCTTCTTCCTCGACGCCAAGTGCGGCATCTCGAAGGAGCCGGTCCGCTACTCGGGCAGGGGCCCGTTCGACACCGAGGATCTGGCGCTCTCCCCGGACGGCGCCACCCTCTGGATCGCCGACACCGGCGACAACGTCACCAGTCGGGAGCGCCGCGAGCGGGTGGCGCTGTGGAGCATGCCGGTCGACGGGTCCAAGCGGCCGGTGCTGCACCGCCTCTCCTACCCGGAGGGCAAGCCGCACGACGCCGAGGCGCTGCTGATCGGTGACGACGGCAACCCGTTGATCATCACGAAGGTGATGTCCGGCAAGGCCCAGATCTTCTCCCCCGCCGAGAAGATGAAGAGCGGGGACACCCCGGCCGTGCCGATGAAGAAGGTCGGCGAGATCAGCCTGCCGGAGACCGACACGGACAACCGGCTCGGCGCTCCCGGTCGGGTGGCGATCACCGGCGCGGCCCGGTCACCGGACGGCTCCCGGGTCGTGGTGCGCACCTACGCCGACGCCTTCGAGTACGACGTGACCGACGGGAACGTCGTGGCGGCCCTCACCGGCGGCAAGCCCCGGGTGACGCCGCTCGCCGACCCGTTCGGCGAGGCGATCACCTACAGCCCCGACGGCAAGACCCTCCTCACCGTCTCGGACGGCGGCCAGCTCGACGAGGACGCCCCGATCGACATCCTCGCCTACACCCCCTCCACGCAGGGCGCGAAAGCGGTGGCCGGCGAGGACGACGCGCCGAAGAAGGCCGGCCAGTCCTGGGTCGACGGCCTCAGCCTGAGCGACATCACCTACCTGATCGCCGCCGTGGGGGTGATCGGCGCGCTGATGGTGGCGGCCGGTGTCTTCGGCATCCTCAGGGCCCGGCGCAAGCCGGCGCCTGCCCGCGGCGACGACGGTCCGGACCGCGACGACGTCCTCGCCGACGACCGGCGTGGGCCGGCGGACGACGACTTCGCTCCGCCGGGCGACCGGGGGCGCGGCGTCTACGGCGGTGCGCCGGCGGGGGCGGTCTACGGCGGCCCTGCCGGTGGGCGCGGCGGCCGTCCGCCGGCCGGCGGCGGGGGGCACGGCGGCCGTCCGCCGGCCGGCGGCGGGGGGCACGGCGGTGCCCGTCCGGCTGGTGGCGGTGTCTACGGCGGAGCCCGTACGGCTGCCGGCGGCGGTGTCTACGGCGGCGGACGTCCGCCCGTCGACGGGCCGCCGCCCGGCCTGGGCGGGCCGCCACCCGCTGGTCGCCGCCAGGGCGGCGGACGCCAGGGCGACGGCGCGGGTGACCGGCAGGGCGGCGGTGGCGGACGCCAGGGGGGCGGTCGCCCCGGTGGCGGTGTCTACGGTGGCGGGAGTCAGCCGGGCGGTGGCGGCTACGGTGGTGGCCGGGCGGAGCCGCCGCGTCGGGGCGGCGAGCCGGATCCCCGCGGCCAGCGGCCGGTCCGCCGACGTGACGATGGCCCCGAGGACGGTCGTGGCTACGGGCACGTGCCCGGAGGCGGCCGGGGCTACCGGGGCGATCGCTACTGAATCCCGCCGGACCGACGGCCGTGCGGGACTGACGTGCCGAGCGCACGGCACCGCGTGGACGGCCGGTGCGGGATGCCCGTGCGGGTCGAGGAGCGCAGGGGCGCCAAACCGGGTGACCGCCGGCGGCGGCCACCCGGAGTGGTGGCGGATCAGATGCGGCGCAGCACCGCGACGACCCGGCCCATGATGGTGGCGTCGTCGCCGGGGATCGGGTCGAAGGCCGGGTTCTGCGGCATGAGCCAGACGTGCCCGTCGCGGCGGCGGTAGGTCTTCACGGTCGCCTCGCCGTCGAGCATGGCGGCGACGATGTCACCGGCCTCGGCCGTCGGCTGCTGCCGGACCACGACCCAGTCGCCGTCGCAGATCGCCGCGTCCAGCATCGAGTCGCCCTTGACCTGGAGCATGAAGACCTCGCCCTCACCCACCAGCTCGCGGGGGAGGGGGAAGATGTCCTCCACGGCCTGCTCGGCCAGGATCGGGCCACCGGCCGCGATCCGGCCCAGCATCGGCACGTAGGCCGGGGCGGGGCGCTGCGAACGGGCCAGTTCCTCGTCGACGTCGGCGGGGGCCCGGACGTCCACGGCCCGCGGCCGGTTGGGGTCGCGGCGCAGGAAGCCCTTCTTCTCCAGCTCCTTGAGCTGGTAGGCGACGCTGGACGGCGAGACCAGGCCGACGGCCTCGCCGATCTCGCGCACGCTCGGCGGGTAGCCGTGCCGCTCGACCCAGGTGCGGATGAACTCCAGGATCCGGCGCTGCCGGGCGGTGAGATCCACCGTCGCGGGGTCGGGGAAGGCGCTGACCACCGGGGTGACCGGGCGCACGGCGGGCTGCCCGGTCCGGCTGCGCGCGGCGCCCCGGCGTCGAGTGGCCGGCGGTCCCGCCTCGGTGATCTGCTGCGGGCTCTTCGGCCGGCTGGCCCGATCCTCGGTCACGTCCGTCCTCCCTGGTCGGCGCTGGGTGCCCTGGCGGCTCGTGGTGCGTGCGGTGGTGCGAGTGGTGCGCGGCGCGAGCTGACCGGTGGACGGAGGTTTCCGCGCCGGTTCTTCAAGACCGTATAGGTGAGATCGGCCATTTTCAAACATCTGTACGACCTTGCTCGGCGTGTCGGGATGAAGAACCGGTCCGCTCGTACTCGTGTTCTGATAGATGATACGTCGGATCGAACGGGTGTTCGACTCCTGTCCGTTCGCCGGTCGGTTCGCCTCGGTCGGGCCGGTAACCCTCGGGGGTGCCGGACGGTTGGTCCTGCGGCGGGCGGCGCTGCCGGTCGACCCCGGAATCCGGTGACGCGCCGGACACGCCGGCCAACTTGACCTCCGATCCGCAGCGGCCTACGGTCGACCCCTAGATGTAGTAGTCACATGGGCGTAAGTCGCCTACAGGTTGGGTTCGACTACCGACCGCACTCCGGCACCGTCGACACGGCGAAGACCATCGACAGATGGCTCCGCCGCGCTGACGCGTGCCCGCGAAGCGGTCGGCGGGCCCGCGATCGATGAAGGAGGTCGGGTGCGATGCGGTGTCCGTACTGCCGACACGCCGACTCCCGGGTGGTCGACTCGCGGGAGGCCGACGACGGCCAGTTGATCCGCCGGCGGCGGTCCTGCCCGGAGTGCGGCAAGCGGTTCACCACGGTGGAGGAGGCGGTCCTCGCGGTCGTCAAGCGCAGCGGGGTCACCGAGCCGTTCAGCCGTACGAAGATCGTCGGCGGGGTACGCAAGGCGTGCCAGGGCCGGCCCGTGGACGACGACTCGCTCGCGCTGCTCGCGCAGAAGGTCGAGGAGACCGTCCGGGCCAAGGGGGCCGCCGAGATCCCCAGCCACGAGGTGGGGCTGGCCATCCTGGGCCCGCTGCGGGACCTGGACGAGGTGGCCTACATGCGGTTCGCCAGCGTCTACCGGTCGTTCGACTCGCTCGCCGACTTCGAGCGCGAGATCGAGACGCTGCGGGCCGCCGCGCGTGCCCGGGCGGGCGCCGGGGCCGACGCGGCCGAGGCCGCCGGCCGTACCAGTTGAATTTTCTTTGCAGGTGACGACAGTCGGATCGGGCGGCGGGTGGCCGCGCGGACGAGGGGGCGGATGAGATGTCGGGGGATGGCGTGACAACCAGCAGGGCACGGAACAAGGCCGGCGCGGGACTCAAGATCGAGCGGGTCTGGACGACCGAGGGTGTGCATCCCTACGACGAGGTCGCCTGGGAGCGCCGTGACGTCGTCATGACGAACTGGCGGGACGGCTCGGTCAACTTCGAGCAGCGCGGCGTCGAGTTCCCGGAGTCGTGGAGCGTCAACGCGGCGAACATCGTGACCACCAAGTACTTCCGGGGCGCCGTGGGCACCCCGGAGCGGGAGTGGTCGCTGCGGCAGCTGATCGACCGGGTGGTCACCACCTACCGCACCGCCGGTGAGGAGTACGGCTACTTCGCCGGCCCGGCCGACGCCGAGATCTTCGCCCACGAGCTGACCTGGATGCTGCTGCACCAGGTGTTCAGCTTCAACTCGCCCGTCTGGTTCAACGTCGGCACGCCCTCGCCCCAGCAGGTCTCGGCGTGCTTCATCCTGGCCGTCGACGACTCGATGGACTCCATCCTGGACTGGTACAAGGAGGAGGGGCTGATCTTCAAGGGCGGCTCCGGCTCCGGCGTGAACCTGTCCAGGATCCGTTCCTCCCGCGAGCTGCTCTCCTCCGGCGGCAACGCCTCCGGCCCGGTCAGCTTCATGCGCGGCGCGGACGCCTCCGCCGGCACCATCAAGTCCGGCGGCGCCACCCGGCGCGCGGCGAAGATGGTCATCCTCGACGTGGACCACCCGGACATCCAGGAGTTCGTGGTGACCAAGGCGCGCGAGGAGGACAAGATCCGCGCGCTGCGCGACGCCGGGTTCGACATGGACCTCGGCGGCGCCGACATCGTCAGCGTGCAGTACCAGAACGCCAACAACTCCGTCCGGGTCTCCGACGAGTTCATGACCGCCGTGGAGAACGGCGGCGGCTTCGACCTGCGCGGCCGGCTCGACGGCGCGGTGATCGAGACCATCGACGCGAAGAACCTGTTCCGCACCATCTCCCACGCCGCCTGGGAGTGCGCCGACCCCGGCCTGCAGTACGACGACACCATCAACGACTGGCACACCTGCCCGGAGACCGGGCGGATCACCGCGTCGAACCCGTGCTCGGAGTACCTGCACCTGGACAACTCCTCGTGCAACCTGGCCTCCCTGAACCTGATGAAGTTCCTGCGTGCCGACGGCGGCTTCGAGGTGGAGAAGTTCGTCCGGTCCGTCGAGTTCGTCATCACCGCCATGGACATCTCGATCTGCTTCGCGGACTTCCCGACCGAGAAGATCGGCGAGACCACCCGCGCCTACCGGCAGCTCGGCATCGGCTACGCCAACCTCGGCGCCCTGCTGATGGCCTCCGGCCTGCCCTACGACTCGGAGCAGGGCCGCTCGGTGGCCGCGTCGATCACCTCGCTGATGACCGGCACCGCGTACCGCCGCTCGGCCGAGCTGGCCGGCGTCGTCGGCGCGTACGACGGCTACGCCCGCAACGCCGAGCCGCACAAGCGGGTCATGCGCAAGCACGCCGCCGCCAACGACGAGATCAAGCCGACCAGCACCGTGGCCACCGCGATCGTCCGCGAGGCGACGAAGCAGTGGACCCAGGGCAACAAGATCGGTGACAAGTTCGGCTGGCGCAACTCGCAGGCCAGCGTGCTCGCGCCGACCGGCACCATCGGCCTGATGATGGACTGCGACACCACCGGTGTCGAGCCGGACCTGGCGCTGGTCAAGTTCAAGAAGCTGGTCGGCGGCGGCTCGATGCAGATCGTCAACCAGACCGTGCCGCGCGCCCTGCGCAGCCTCGGCTACCCCGAGGAGCAGGTCGAGGCGATCGTGGAGCACATCGCCGACCACGGCCACGTGGTCGACGCCCCCGGCCTGAAGCCGGAGCACTACCCGGTCTTCGACTGCGCGATGGGCGAGCGCTCGATCGCCCCGATGGGCCACGTACGGATGATGGCGGCCGTCCAGCCGTTCATCTCCGGCGCCATCTCCAAGACGGTCAACATGCCGGAGCAGGCGACCGTCGAGGACGTCGAGAAGATCTACTTCGAGGGCTGGAAGCTGGGCCTCAAGGCGCTGGCGATCTACCGCGACAACTGCAAGGTCGGCCAGCCGCTGTCGGTCGCCAAGCCCAACAAGGCCGTCGCGACCACGGAGGCCCCGGCCGAGGTGGAGAAGGTCGTCGAGAAGGTCGTCGAGTACCGCCCGGTGCGCAAGCGGCTGCCGAAGAAGCGCCCGTCGCAGACGGTCAGCTTCTCCGTCGGCGGCGCCGAGGGCTACCTCACCGCCTCGTCCTACCCGGACGACGGCCTCGGCGAGGTCTTCCTGAAGATGTCGAAGCAGGGCTCGACCCTGGCCGGCGTGATGGACGCCTTCTCGGTGGCCATCTCCATCGGTCTCCAGTACGGCGTCCCGCTGGAGACGTACGTCAGCAAGTTCACCAACATGCGCTTCGAGCCGGCCGGCATGACCGACGACCCGGACGTGCGGATGGCCGCCTCGGTGATGGACTACATCTTCCGTCGCCTGGCACTGGACTTCCTGCCGTACGAGCGCCGCGCGGAACTGGGCATCTTCACCGCCAGCGAGCGGGCCGCCCAGCTCCGGGCCGAGGCGGAGGCGGAGGCGAGCGGTGCGGACCTCACCGCGATGGCCTCCTCCGCCCCGGTCGTGTCGCCGGCCGAGCCGAAGACCGGCCCGGTCGCCCAGCCGGCCCAGGAGATGGCCGACGTCGCCGCCGCCACGCCGGCGCCGTCCGTGGGTTCCAGCACCGAGCTGCTGGAGACCGTGATCGGCAAGGCCGCCGACGCGCCGCTCTGCTTCACCTGCGGTACGAAGATGCGCCCGGCCGGTAGCTGCTACGTCTGCGAGGGCTGCGGCTCCACCAGCGGTTGCAGCTGACGTACGAGTAGTTCACGGTGGGTCGGCAGGTATCTGCCGGCCCACCGTGCTCGTTGCTGGACGCCTGGCTTCCTGTGCCCGAGGGGTTAGCGCGCCGAATCGGATCCATTGCGCCTCGACTGGGACGTGACAGATGCGGTCGGCACCAAGCAGGACATCGGCGACGACGGCAGAGGGCTCGTTCGCAGCATCACGGCCGGAACCCAGAGCGCAGTTGTCGCGACGTCGGCGCCAGCTACCTTCGCGATGTGCCTGGACGTCGCCGTGTCCGCGCGCGGCGCCTCGTCAGCGGTCCTCGTCGCCGTCGGTCGGGCGGGGCGGGCGATTGTGCCGGGCCCACTCGTCCACCTCGTCCGCGTCCCAGACGGTCGTCCCGATCAAGCGGGCGATGGGTTCCGGGAAGCCAGGCCTACGGGTGATCTGTAGGACCCGCTGACGCGACACGCCGAACAGGGCTGCCAACTCGCCAGGCCCGTACAAGCGCGGTCGCTTCACGACCTGAAAGTAAGTGCGACATTCTCTTGGCTATTGTCACTTACAGATTGACAACCCCCAAGGAGGTGGTGTGTGGTGTAGCGGGGCCTGCTGGTGACAGTGGGACGACGGATCGCCGGGAGGTCACATGCCCAAGCGCGTGTCGTACGACGGCTATCTGCTGGCCGTGGCGCTCACCCTGGCCCGTCGGCACCGCCCGGTCTGGTCCTGGCGACAGTGGCGTCGCCTCTGTCGTTGCGGTGCGGAGTTGCCCTGTCGGGCCCGGCATCGTGCCCCGATAGGCCGAGGCCACTGGCCGGGGGAGGAGGACTCATGACCACCCACGGCCCCGTCCTGCCCCTGTGGACCTGCGGCGGCTGCGACGCCCCTTGGCCGTGCGGGACGCGACGCAGGGAACTGCACGCCGAGTTCGAGGGCGCACCGGTGTCGCTGTCCCTCTACATGGGGTCCTACCTGGTCTGGGCCGCCGAGGACCTGACCTGGGTGCCCGCCGGGCTGCTGCACCGGCGCTTCCTGGGATGGGTGCGGTGAGCGTCATCCGGCGCGGCGACGAGCGCTTCCACTACAGCGACGGCTCGCACAAGTGGATCCCGCCGGACCCGGACTACGACCAGGAAGCCTGGGACGCGATGGTGCGGCAGCACCAGCTCCAGCACCTGGAGGAGATCTCGGCACGCCGGGAACCGCGTCGCGGGGGGCGGACGACGTGAGGCGTCGACTGCGACCATCGGAACATGACAATCGCTGAGAGCTACGTCGAGTTCGGCGATCGGGAGGCGCGCGGCGTGTCGCCCGCGTACGAGCGCCTGTCCCTCGCCGTCTCCCGCGACGACGAACTGCTGGCCCTGCTCGCCGCGCTCCCGCCGGCCAGGCGGCAGCCGAACCTGCTGTTCGGCGTCGTACGACTGCTCGGCGGGCCGGTCGACGACCCGGCGGCCTTCCGCGACTTCGCGCTGGCGAACTGGCCGGCGATCGAGGCGGAACTGCGCAACCGCGCGACTCAGACGAACGAGCCCGGGCGGTGTGCCGTACTGCTGCCGGTGCTCGCCGCGTTGCCGCAGCCGCTGGCGCTGCTGGAGGTCGGCGCGTCCGCCGGGCTCTGCCTCTACCCCGACCGGTACGCCTACCGCTACGGCGACCACGCGCTCGGCGCGGGCGAGCCGGTCCTCGAATGCGCGGCCACCGGACTGGCCCCGCCGGACCGGCTACCGGAGGTGGTGTGGCGGGCCGGCCTGGACCTGAATCCGCTGCGGGTGAGCGATCCGGCGGACGTCGCGTGGCTCGACGCCCTCATCTGGCCGGAGCACGCGCACCGCCGCGCCCGGCTCCGGGCCGCCGCGGCCGTCGCCGCGTCCGACCCGCCGCTGCTCGCGCGCGGCGACCTGGTGGACGACCTGCCCGCGCTGGCCGCGCGGGCGCCGGCGGGCGCGACGCTGGTGGTGTTCCACACCTCCGTGCTCTACCAGGTGCCGGCACCGCGCCGGGCGGCGTTCGCCGACGTGGTACGCCGTCTGCCCGGCCACTGGCTGTCCAACGAGTCCCCGGACGTGGTGCCCCACGACGCGCTGCCCGAGCCGCCGGACGAGGCGCTGCACAACGTGCTCGCGCTGGACGGGCGGCCCCTGGCCTGGACCCGCCCGCACGGCCAGGCGATGAGCTGGTTCGGCTGACCGGACGGGCTGCCGTGCCGTCCTCCGGCACGGCAGCCCGCGTACGGTCAGTGCTGCTTCTGCTGGCAGGGCACGCAGAAACGGGCGTGCGACAGCACCTCCAGGCGCTCCCGGGGGATCGCGGCGGAACACCGCTCGCAGATGCCGTAGCGGCCCTCGGCGAGGCGGCGCAGCGCCCCACTGATCTGGTCGATGCTCTGCCGGGTGGCGGCGATCAGCGCGCTCTGGGTGTGCGCCTCGCCCGGGTCGCCGGTGTCGGCGGTGAGCTGCGTGAGCCGGACGGTCTGCGCCTCGAAGTCGTTGGTCAGTGTCGTGCGCAGGTCGTCGAGCCACTTCTGCTCGCTGGACTGGGTGGGCGTGGTCATGGCGTAGCTCCTTCTCCGGGAAAAAGAAAAAGGGCCGAAGCTGGATAGCTTCGCCCTGGTGGCCGTTCGCGAGAGTTGCGACCGGTCCACGGAGGGCTACGTCCGGCGGGGCTCGGCAGTCGGGAGGCGACCGAGCCGGCGCACGACGGCGCGACCGCGGATCGCACCACCCGGGTCGCCACGTTCACCCGCAGGGCACACCGGCAGGCAGCAGCGGGCGCCGCCGTCACCACGACGGCGGTGTTGCTCTGCTGACCGGTCGAACACATGCAGCCACCATAGGCCGGGTGGAGCGGAAAGCCAACGTGCTTCCGTGCGCACGGGGCCGGCCCGGTGCCCGGGGTCATCCGGCCGGGACGTGCGGCCTGGTCGGCCGCCGACGGGCCCCGTCCGGAGCCAGTTCTGCCGTCGGCCGGTCAGGTCGCCGGCATGTCCCGCATCCGTCGCAGCGGGGAGAGGACGACGAAGAGCGCGGCGCTCCACGTGCCGAGCACGCAGATCCACAGCGCCGGCCGCAGCCCGAACTGGCTGGCGAGCGTGCCGCCGGTGAGCGCGCCCAACGGGATCACGCCGAAGCAGACCCAGAGGAACGCCGCGTTCACCCGGCCCAGCAGGGCCGGCGGCGTGATCCGCTGCCGGTACGTCAGGGTGGCCACGTTGTAGAGCACCACGTTGGCGGAGAACGCGGCCAGGCCGACGCCGTAGAGCAGCACCCCCCAGCCGGGCCGGGCCAGGGGCATGAGCAGGTAGAGCGGGCCCGGGGCGGCCATCGCCACCCAGATCACCCGGGCCGAGCCGAGCCACGCGGTCAACCGGTCGGCCAGCGCGCCGACCACGAGGCCGCCCACGGCGCTCACCGAGAAGACCAGCCCGACCAGCGCCGGCGTGGCGTGCAGCTCCTCGAGCAGGAAGACCACCTCGATGGAGCCGGACGCCATGACGAAGAAGTTCGTGATGGTGGTGCAGGCGAGGATGCTGCGCAGGATCGGCTGACGCCGGATGAACCCCAGCCCCTCGGTCATCTCCACCCGCAGCGGCACCCGCTCGCGCCGGGGCGCGGGCCCGGCCGGCGCCTGCCGGATCAGCAGCAGGGTCAACCCGCTCACGGCGAAGGCCAGGCCGGTGACGACGAAGGTCCTCGCGGCGCCGACGAGCCCGACCAGCACGCCGCCGATCGTCGGGCCGACCAGCTCGGCGGAGTCCTGGCTGACGGTGATCTTCGCGTTGGCGTCCCCGAGCCGGTCCGGTGGCACCAGCCGCGGCACCATGCTCTTGTGGGCCACGGTGAACAGGACGGTGAGTACGCCCGAGAGCCCGACCACCGCGTACAGGAAGGCGAGGGTGAGCCGGCCGGTCAGGGCGACCACCGGCACCGACAGCAGCAGCGCGGCCCGGCCCAGGTCGCAGGCGACCATCAGCCGCCGCTGGTCGACCCGGTCGGCGAGGACCCCGGCCGGCAGGGAGAAGATCAGGTACGGCAGCCAGGCGAGCGCGGTCAGCAGCGCGACCTGGAAGACGCTGGCGTCGAGCGTGCCGACGGCGAGCAGCGGCACCGCCACGCTGGAGACCCGGGTGCCCAGCTCGCTGACCGTCTGCCCGGCCAGGAGCAGCCCGAAGTTGCGGCTGCGCAGCAGCGAGGGCCGTTTCGGGGCGGCACCTTCGACCGGCCTGGCCGCCTGTTGCGTCACGCCGGGCTTTCGCTGCGGGCCGGTGACCGCCGTGGGGAGGCCCGCGACCTGGTGGGATCCGACGCGGCTCGCGGGCGCCCGGCCCGTCCGTGGTCCATCCGGTCAGCCTGCCGGCCCCGCCCGGATCGACGCCACTGGTTATCCGATCCCCGCACCGGCGTCGCGCGTGCCTAGACTGCGCCGGTGACCGGAGAGCGACGACCGCTGGCGGACCGGCCGCTGACCGAGCCGCACCCGTCCCGGCTGCCGCCGGAGCATCCGGACCGGGAGCGGATCCGTGCCGCGCACGCCGCCGCCCTGGCCGCCGGGGAGGCGGGCTACCTCGACCCCGCCACCGGTCTGTTCGTACTCAGCGCGGGTTTCCTGGCCCGGCGCGGCACGTGTTGCGGACGCGGCTGCCGACACTGCCCGTACGTCGACGACTGACTCCCCACAGCAGTTGCCGTGGGGCGGTAACCTGCGGCCGATGGTTGATGATGATGAATACGCATTCCGCATCCTCGGCCCGGTGCAGGTCCACGCCACCACCCACCAGGTGACATTCTCCCGCCGGCAGCAGCGGGACCTGCTCGCCCTGCTCCTGCTGCGCGCCGACCGTGTCATCCCGGTGGGGCACATCGTGGACGCGATGTGGGGCGAGGCCGTCCCGCGTACCGCCGGCACGCAGGTCAAGAACATGGTCTCCAGGTTGCGGGCCGTCCTGTCCGACGACCGGCAGCCACTGGCCACCGTCGAGTGGCAGCCGGCGGGCTACCGGCTGCGGATCCGGCACGGCCGCCTCGACCTCGCCGACTTCAACATCCTGGTGGCCCGCGCCCGCGTCGCCGCACCCCTGGAGGCCGTCCCGTTGCTGCGGGAAGCCATGCGGCTGTGGCGGGGCAGCCAGGCGCTCGCCGGGGTACGGGCGAACTACGTCAGTGACGCCCGGGTGCACCTCGACGAACGGCGTACCGACGCGTTGGAGGCACTGTTCGACGCGGAACTCGCCTGCGCGAACCACTCGACGATCGTCTCCGAGCTGACCGAGGCGGTGGCGCAGCATCCCACCCACGAGGGGCTGATCGCCCAACTGATGACCGCCCTCTACCGCAGCGGGCGGACCTCGGACGCGCTCGACGCGTACCGGCGGGCCCGTCGGGTACTGATCGACAACTATGCTCTGGAGCCCAGCCCTCGCCTGCGGGACCTGGAACGACGTGTCCTGCTTGGGGACCCGGTGCTGGACGCGCCGGCCCCGCCCACCGCACGGCCCACCCTGACCGTTGGCCGGCCGGGTCGTGGCGAGCCCGCGACCCCGCCCCCCGGGGCACCGGCTCCCGGCCGATGCGCCGAGCTGGGCAGCGGGCCGGTGGCACCGGACAGGCCGGTGCCCGCCCAGTTGCCGCTTGGCGTCCGTAACTTCACCGGCCGGGAGGACGAACTGGCCGACCTGGACGTGTTGCTCGACGACCCTGCGTCGACCACTGCGGTGATCTCCACGTTGGTGGGAGGCGCGGGCGTGGGCAAGACCGCGCTGGCCCTGCACTGGGCACACCGGGTCGCCGCCCGATTTCCCGACGGCCAGCTCTACGTGAACCTGCGTGGCTTCGAGGCCGATGCCGACCCGATGAGCCCGGCCGAGGCTCTCCAGGGGTTTTTCGAGGCGTTCGCCGTTCCGCCGCACCGGATTCCGGCTGGCGTGCCGGCCCAGGCGGCGCTCTACCGCAGCCTGCTCGCCGGACGACGAGTCCTGGTGGTACTCGACAACGCCGCCGGCGTCGACCAGGTCCGTCCGCTGCTGCCCGCCGCCCCCGGCTGCCTCGTCCTCGTGACCAGCCGTGACCGGCTGACCAGCCTGGTGGTCGCCGAGGGCGCCCATCCGGTCACCGTTCACCTGCTGACGACGCGGGAGGCTTACCGGCTGCTCTCCGCCCGTCTCGGTGCCGCGCGCGTCGACCGGCAGGCCCACGCGGTCGACGCGCTCGTCGTCCGCTGCGCCCGACTGCCGCTGGCGCTCGCCGTGGTCGCCGCACGTGCGGCGTTACGGCCGCGGCTCCCGCTGGCCGCGATAGCTGAACAACTGGAGCGGTTGGGGCCGTTGGAATCGTTGAGTTCCGTCGACTCCGGTGTCGACGTACGGGCCGTCTTCTCCTGGTCCTACAACCGGCTCACACCGGGGGCCGCACGACTGTTTCGATGGCTCGGCCTGCACTCCGGTTCGGAGGTCACGGCCGCCGTGGCGGCGAGCCTGCTCGGCCAACCGCTGGACGCGGTGCGCGCGCCCCTGGCCGAACTCGTCGACGCCCACCTGGCCGAGGAGTGCGCTCCGGGCAGGGTCGTGCTGCACGATCTGCTGCGGAGCTACGCGGCTGAACTGAGCGCGGCGATCGATCCGCCGTCGGCACGGCGAGCAGCGGTGGGCCGGCTGCTGGACCACTACCTGTACACCGGCGACGCCGCGGCCGGACAACTGCATCCGCACCGGTACCGGATCCTGCTGCCGCCGCTGGACCCCGACGTGACCGTCGCGCCGGTCCCCGACCGTGGGCAGGCCCTCGCCTGGTTCGATCGGGAACGCCACCTTCTGGTGCAGGCGGTGGAACAGGCCGCCGCCACCGACCGCGGCGAGTACACCTGGCGGCTGGCGACCACGATCGGGATCTTCGTGGCCCGCCGGGGACGCTGGGACGACTGGATCGGCGCCCTGCGCACCGCGCTGGCCACGGCGGAGCGACTCGATGACCCGGTCGGGCGAGCACACGCCCACAGTGGACTGGGGCTGGTCCGCAGCCGGCTGGGGGACAACGAGGACGCCCACCGCCACCTCGCGGAGGCGCTCGCGCTGTTCGACGGGCTCGGCGACACCTTGGGGCTGGCCTACACCCACCTGCGGATGTGTGCCGTCTGCGATGGCCTGTCCCGGCCCGGGGACTCCCTCACGCACGCGCGACTGGCCCATGACCTGTTCGTCGCCGAGGACCACGCCGCCGGTCGCGCGCAGGCGTTGAACAATCTCGGCTGGTACCTCGCCGAGCAGGGCGCGTACCGTGAGGCTGCCGACCGGTGTGCCGAGTCGGTGGCCCTGCACCAAAGGCTCGGCGACCGGCAGGGTGCCGCGCATGCCCTCGACAGCCTCGGCTACGTCCACCACCGGCTCGGCGAGCTCACCCGGGCGGCCACCTACTACGCGCAGTCGGCCCAGGTGCTGCGGGAGACCGGCGACCTGTCCCACGCGGCGTTCGCGCTGGTCCATCTCGGCGACGTCCGCGAGTCGGCGCAGGATGTGCCCGGGGCCCGCGCCGCGTGGTCCACCGCGCTGCGGCTGTTCGTCGAGTTGTGTCATCCGGAGGGCGACCGGGTAGCGGCCAAGCTGCGCGGTGTCGGTGGCCCGACCGCGGAGACCGGTGGGCACGGCTGACCCGCTTCGCCGGGTGCCACCTGTGTGAGCGGGTGCGCGATCGGTCGTGTGCCACCTGTGTACCGGTTGGCCTCATGTTGTCGGGGCGAGGGCACCGTGCCCTCGGGCGCCGGGTGGATCTGCCCGTTCGCCGCCGGGCAAGTCCGTCGACGAAAGGCACACATCATGACAGCACTACGTCGTGTGGTCGCGGTGGCCGTGATCGCGCTGCTGGGCCTGGCCCTGCCGGCCACCGCTGCCCATGCCGACTACACCTTCTATCGCACCTCGCCCCACGTCGGTGCCTGCTGGAACAAGGTCAACGCGTACGGCGGCGTGTACCAGGTGACCAACAACCTGCTCAACGGTACGTCCGGCACCCACACGGTCCGGGTCGACGTCCACCGACCCGGGGTCGGGCTGATGTCCTCGCAGACCTACAGCGCGGCTGCCGGCGTGTGGAAGTCGGGGGCGGTCGCCAACGTCGGCATCTACCACAACGACGCGTACCGGGTGTACCTCAACGGCACCAAGATCCTTGACCTGGCCGCCGTCGGGTTCCCGCACTACATGCAGAACTGCCCGACGGCCATGTCGCCGTCGACGAAGGTTCGACTGGCGATCAGCTACGGCATGGCCCAGCTCGACGCGCTCTACGTCGGCTGTGCCGCGGGCACCTACCGGATGGGCACCGTGGCCCCGACGACGCTCTACCACAACGGCACCACCTGCGGGCAGAGCCGGGTGTACAAGCAGCCGGCCGGCACGGTCGGCTACGACTGCTCGGGTCTGATCTACAAGATGTTCCAGCACGCTGGCGTGTACTTCCCGTGGAGCAGTTCCAGCGCGATGAAGAGCGGAGTGCCGCAGGTCGCCAAGTCCCAGATCCGCGTCGGCGACCTGCTGGTCAAGAACGGCCACGTGGCGATGTACCTCGGTGACGGCGACGGTGACGGCGTCCCGTCGGTGCTGGAGGCGACTCCCAAGTGGCAGAACCCCGACGGCTCGTGGACCGGGGTGGTGATCAGTGACGCCAGGCCGTACCTGAACAGTTCCTCCTACACCGCGCACCGCGTCTCCGGCACCTGAGCCGTCCGGGCACCTCGAAACGGTCCCGCCCAGCCGAGCCGGCTGGGCGGGACCGCCCGGCGCCGGCCTTCGATCCGCTTCCTGCGCCCGGAACGTTCGGCAGAGTGTGCAAGATCGCGGTGCCGTGGCGGGTGCGGCACCGTCGTGGGGGGAGCGAGGGTCAGTGGGCGGCGACGAAGACGCGGGAGGCGACCTCGCGGGGCAGCCTGATGCGGTCGCCGGAGCGGTCGATCGACACCCCGTCGCGCTCCTGCGCCACCATCACGGTGGCACCCGGGTCGACACCGGCGGCGTGCAGTTGCCGGAGCACGTCCGCGTCGGTCTGCACGCTCTCGCAGATGCGTCGCACCACGACCGGCCCCGACAGGCCGGGGAACGCCAGGTTGCGCTCACCCTCGACCGGGGCGGCGGTCGTCTGCTCGGGCCTGCCCAGCTCGTCCAGCCCGGGGATCGGGTTGCCGTAGGGGGAGCGGGTCGGCCGGTTGAGCAGGTCGTAGACCCGCTTCTCGACGGCGTCGCTCATCACGTGCTCCCAGCGGCAGGCCTCCTCGTGGGCCTCCTCGTAGGGCATCCCGATCACGTTGACCAGCAGCAACTCGGCGAGCCGGTGCTTGCGCATCACGGACACGGCGCTGTTGCGGCCGAGCGGGGTGAGCGTCAGGTGCCGGTCGCCCTCGACGGTCAGCAGCCCGTCGCGCTCCATCCGGGCGACGGTCTGGCTGACCGTGGGGCCGCTCTGCCGCAACCGCTCGGCGATCCGTGCACGCAGCGGCGGCACCCCCTCCTCCTCCAGCTCGAGGATGGTGCGCAGGTACATCTCGGTCGTGTCGACCAGATCATGCTTCACGTCAGCGGACCTCCGGCCCACGATGCTACCTGGCGGTTCGCCGAACACCCCTCGGCGAACCGCCAGGTCCGTGCCGGAATGGTGTTGACTGGACGCCATGTCCGCAATCGAGGATCTGTTGGTGGAGGCCGATCGGCTCGCGGTCGAACTCGGCCAGGCCGACCCGCCCACGCTGCTCGACGTCCGCTGGCGGCTCGTCGGCCCGCCGGGCCGGGACGACTACGCCGCCGGTCACCTGCCCGGCGCGGTCTTCGTCGACCTGGACACCGCGCTCTGCGGCCCGCCCGGCCCCGCCGGCCGCCACCCGCTGCCCGACCCCGCCGCGCTCCAGGCCGCGCTGCGGGCCGCCGGCGTGCGCGGCGGTCGGCCGGTGGTGGTGTACGACGGCGGCGACGGCATGGCCGCCGCCCGCGCCTGGTGGACGCTGCGCTGGGCGGGCCACCGGCCGGTACGGCTGCTGCACGGTGGCTTCCCGGCGTGGCTGGCCGCCGGGCTGCCCACCAGCACGACGGTGCCGAACCCGCAGCCGGGCGACGTCGAGGTGCGTCCCGGCGCGCTGCCGGTGCTCGACGCGGGGAAGGCGGCCCGGCTGGCCGCGGCCGGCGAGGGTGTCCTGCTCGACGTGCGCGCCGCGCCCCGCTACCGGGGCGAGACCGAGCCGGTCGACCCGGTCGCGGGGCACGTCCCCGGCGCGGTTAACCTGCCCGCCGGCGAGTACGTCGCCGAGGGCCGCTTTCCCGCCGTCGAGGCGCTGGGGGCGCGCTTCGCCGCCGCCGGAGTGGGCGACGGCCGGCCGGTGGGGGCGTACTGCGGTTCGGGGGTGACCGCCGCGCAGGCCGTGTTGGCGCTGCACCTGGCCGGCCGGCCGGACGCGGCCCTCTACGTCGGGTCGTGGAGCAACTGGGTCGCCGACCCGGACCGCCCGGTGGCGACGGGGCCGACCCCGGCCGGCTGAGCGAGGAACGCGCGCCGGGCCGACACCGGCGGCTGAGCAGCGCGTGCGCGGGGCGCGTGCGGGTGCGCGTGCGACGATGGGGGCATGTCCGACGACACGGTGGTGGTGTGGGACGAGTCCCTGCTCGCCTACGACATGGGGGACCATCCCCTCGACCCGGTACGGGTGGAGCTGACCTTCGCCCTGGCCCGGGAGTTGGGTGTCCTGGCGCGTCCCGGGGTGCGGCTGGTCAAGCCGGAGCCGGCCGACGACGCGCTGCTGGCCCGGGTGCACGACCCGCGCTACCTCGCCGCGGTGAAGGTCGCCCCCCGCGACCCGCTCTTCGCCGGCTTCGGGCTGGGCACCTCGGACAATCCGGTCTTCGAGGGGATGCACGAGTCCAGCGCGCTGGTCGCCGGCGCCACGGTGGCGGCGGCCGAGGCGGTCTGGCGGGGCGAGGCCCGGCGGGCGGTCAACGTGGCCGGCGGCCTGCACCACGCCATGCCGGGCCGGGCCGCCGGGTTCTGCGTCTACAACGATCCGGCGGTAGCCATCGCCCGCCTGCTCGACCTGGGCGCCGAGCGGGTCGCGTACGTGGACGTGGACGTGCACCACGGCGACGGGGTGCAGCAGGTCTTCTGGAACGACCCGCGGGTGCTCACGGTCAGCGTGCACGAGACACCGCTGGCGCTCTTCCCGGGCACCGGCTTCCCCGACGAGACGGGCGGGCCGGGTGCCGAGGGCAGCGCCGTCAACCTTCCGCTGCCGCCCGGTGTCGACGACGCCGGCTGGCAGCGCGCCTTCCACGCGGTGGTGCCGTCGGTGCTGCGTGCGTTCCGGCCGCAGGTGCTGGTGACGCAGTGCGGGGCCGACGGGCACCGGCTCGACCCGCTCGCCGACCTGAACCTCTCCGTGGACGGGCAGCGCGCCACCTACCTGGCCCTGCGGGCGCTCGCCGACGAGCTGTGCGAGGGCCGGTGGGTGGCCACCGGCGGCGGCGGGTACGCCCTCGTCGAGGTGGTGCCCCGGGCCTGGACGCACCTGCTCGCGGTGGCGGCCGGGGAGCCGATCGACCCCGCGACGCTGACCCCGCCGGTCTGGCGGGAGCTGGCCGCCGCGCGCCGGCCGGGCCGGCAGGTCCCGCTGCGGATGACCGACGACGTCGACCCGGCGTACGAGCCGTGGCAGCCGACGGGCGAGCCGAGCGCGGTGGACCGGGCCATCGCGGCGGCCCGCAAGACCGCCTTCCCGCTGTTCGGACTCGACCCGCACGACCCGCGCGACTGATCCGGCGGGCGGAAGGGACCGCAGAGGTGACCACGGTGGAACAGCCGGTGGACGTGCTGCTCAGCGACGGCACCACCGTGCAGCTGCGGCCGATCCGTCCGTCGGACGGGCCGGGCGTCGTGGCGATGCACTCCCGCTTCTCGGAGCGCACCCGCTACCTGCGGTACTTCTCGCCGTACCCGCGGATTCCCGAGCGGGACCTGCACCGCTTCGTCAACGTCGACCACCGCGACCGGGAGGCGTTCGTGGTGCTGGTCGGCGAGCGGATCGTCGCCGTCGGCCGCTACGAGCGGCTCGGCCCCCGGGCGCCGGACGCCGAGGTGGCGTTCGTGGTCGAGGACGCCCACCAGGGCCGGGGCATCGGCTCGGTGCTGCTGGAGCACCTGGCCGACGCGGCCCGCCGCAACGACATCGCCAACTTCGTGGCCGAGGTGCTCCCGGCCAACGGCGCGATGCTGCGGGTCTTCTCCGACTTCGGCTACCAGGTCCAGCGGCAGTTCGCCGACGGCGTGGTGCACCTGACGTTCCCGATCGCCCCCACCGACGCGACGCTTCAGGTGCAGCGCGGCCGGGAGCACCGCACCGAGGCCCGCTCCGTCGCCCGGCTGCTCGCCCCGCGGGGCGTCGCCGTCTACGGCGCCAGCGCCACCGGGCAGGGCGTCGGCGCGGCGGTCCTCGGGCACCTGCGCGACGGCGGCTACCCCGGCGCGGTGGTCCCGGTGCACCCGGTTGCGGCGACGGTCGCCGGGCTGCCCGCGTACCCCTCGGCCGCCGATGCCGGCGTGCCGGTCGACCTGGCCGTGGTGGCGGTCCCGCCGGAGGCGGCGACGGAGGTGGTCGCCGACGCGGCCGCGGCGGGCGCGCACGGCCTGGTGGTCATCTCGGCGGGCTTCGCCGAGGCCGGCGGCGAGGGCGCGGTCGCGCAGCGCGCGCTGGTCCGCGCGGCGCACGCGGCGGGCATGCGCGTGGTCGGCCCGAACTGCCTGGGGGTGGCCAACACCGACCCGGCCGTACGCCTCAACGCCACCCTCGCCCCCCGGCTGCCGGCGCCCGGCCGGGTGGGCATCTTCAGCCAGTCCGGCGCGTTCGGGGTGGCGCTGCTGGCCGAGGCCGACCGGCGCGGGCTGGGGCTGTCCAGCTTCGTCTCGGCCGGCAACCGGGCCGACGTCTCCGGCAACGACCTGCTCCAGTACTGGCAGGACGACCCCGGCACCGACGTGATCATGTTGTACCTGGAGACCTTCGGAAACCCGCGCAAGTTCGCCCGGCTGGCCCGCCGCATCGGCCGGGACAAGCCCGTCGTGGCGCTGGCGTCGCCGGCCCGGCCGCCCGGGGTGGGCGACTCGACAGGCCCGGACGAGGTGGCGGTCGCCGCACTGTTCGCCCACTCCGGCGTCATCCGGGTGGACACCGTCGCGGAGCTGCTCGACGTCGGGGTGCTGCTGGCCCACCAGCCGCTGCCCGCCGGGCCGCGCGTCGGCGTGGTCGGCAACTCCTCGGCGCTGACGGGTCTGGCGGCCACCGCCTGCGCCGCACAGGGGCTCACCGTCGCCACCGGCTATCCGCGCGACGTCGGCCCGCGCGCCGGTGCCGCCGAGTTCGCCGCGGCGCTCGCCGCGACGGGCGCCGACGACGAGGTGGACGCGCTGGTGGTGGTGTTCGCCCCGCCGCTGCCCGGCCAGCTCACCGACCCGGAGTCCGACTTCACGGCCGCGCTGCCGAGCGCGTCCGCCGCCGGCAAGCCGGCCGTGGCGACGTTCCTGGTCGGCCGGGCGCCCGCCGGGGTGCCGGCGTACCCGAGCGTGGAGGAGTCCGTCCGCGCCCTCGCCCGGGTCGCCGCGTACGCCGACTGGCTGCGCCGGCCCGCCGGGGTGCCGCCGGAACTGCCCGGGATGGACCGGGAGGCGGCGCACGTCGCCCTGCGCCCGGAGGCACTCGACGCGACGGGACTGCTCGCGGCGTACGGCATCGACATGGTCGAGTCGGTGCCGGCGCGTTCCGCCGCGGAAGCCGCCGAGGCGGCGGCGCGGCTGGGTTTCCCGGTGGCCCTCAAGGCCGCCGCCCCCGGCCTGCGGCACCGCCTCGACCTCGGCGCGGTCCGGCTCGACCTGCCCGACGCGGCCACGGTCCACCGCGCGTACGCCGAGATGTCGGCCCTCTTCGGCGCGGACGTCCTGGTGCAGCCGATGGTCCCGCCCGGGGTGGCCTGCGTGGTCGAGCTGGTGGAGGACCCGGCGTTCGGCCCGGTGGTGGGCTTCGGGCTGGGCGGCGTCGCCACCGAACTGCTCGGCGACCGGGCCTGGCGGGCGGTGCCGCTGACCGACCTGGACGCCGCCGAGCTGGTCGACGAGCCCCGGGCGGCGCCGCTGCTGCGCGGGCACCGGGGCGCGGCGCCGGTGGACCGGGCGGCCCTGGCGGACCTGCTGCTGCGGGTGGGCCGGCTCGCCGACGAACAGCCCCGGGTCCGCGCGCTGACCCTCAACCCGGTGCTCGCCCGCCCCGACGGCATCTCGGTGCTGCACGCCACCGTCCGGGTCGGCTCCGCCGTGGCCCGCCCCGACACCGGCCCCCGCCGCCTGTAAGGAAGGGCCCCTTCCTAACGTCTGGGGTATAGGAAGGGGCCCTTCCTAACACCTTGCGGGCGGCGGCGGATCGGTCAGGCCCGCGCGGAGATCTGCTGTACGGCCCAGGCGTTGCCGTCGGGGTCGGCGAAGTGGATGAAGCCGACGTTGTCCAGCGGGTCGGGCACCGGGCGGGGGTTCTCGCCGACGACCTGGATCTCGCTGACCTCGACGCCGCGCCCGACCAGCTCCGCCCGCGCCCGGCGCAGGTCGGGTACGACGAGCTGGAGGCCCTTGAGCGAACCCGGGGGCATCTGCGGCACCACCCCCTTGCCGATCACGATCGAGCAGCCGGAGCCGGGCGGGGTCAGCTGCACGATCCGCGCGTCGTCGTTGATCACCGTGTCGTGGTCGACGGCGAAGCCGAGCTGGTCGGCGTAGAACGACTTGGCCCGGTCCACGTCGGAGACCGGCACGATCACCACTTCCAGGGCCCAGTGCACACCTGTTGGTAGCCCGCCGGGCGGCCCGGGTCAAGGACCACGGCCCGGACGGCCCCGAGGCCCCGGCGAACCGCCGGGGCCTCGCGTGGTGCCGGGAACGTCAGCAGGCGTACGCCTCCAGGCGCTGCGCCCGTTCCGGGGCGCGCAGCTTGAGCAGGGTCACCTTCTCGATCTGCCGGATCCGCTCCCGGGACAGGCCGAACTCCCGGCCGACCTCGTCGAGGGTGCGCTGCCGGCCGTCGTCGAGGCCGAAGCGGAGCCGGATGACGGCCTGCTCCCGCTGGGAGAGGGTGGACAGCACGATGCTCACCTCGTTGCGCAGCTCGCCCTGCGCGGCGGCGTCGCCGGGCTCGGCGCTCGGGTCGACGGCGGCGACGAAGTCGCCGAGCGCGCTCTCGCCGTCCTCGCCCACCGCCTGGTCGAGGCTCACCGGCTCCCGGTCGTACGAGATCAGCTCGATCACCTGGAACTCCGGGATGTCCATGGCTCGGGCCACCTCGGCGACGGTGGGCTCGCGGCCCAGCGAGACGGAGAGCTCGCGGCGGGCCCGGACCATCCGGTTGACCTGCTCGACCATGTGCACCGGGATGCGGATGGTGCGGGCCTGGTCGGCCATCGCCCGGGTGATCGCCTGCCGGATCCACCAGGTGGCGTAGGTGGAGAACTTGTAGCCCTTGGCGTAGTCGAACTTCTCGACGGCGCGGATCAGGCCGAGGTTGCCCTCCTGGATCAGGTCGAGGAAGGCCATGCCGCGACCGGTGTAGCGCTTGGCGATGCTCACGACCAGCCGCAGGTTGGCCTCCAGCAGGTGGTTCTTCGCGGCCCGGCCCTGCGCGACGATCAGTTCCAGGTCGGTCCGCAGTTGCGTCGACACGGGGGTGCAGGTCGCCAGTTTCTCCTCGGCGAACAGACCGGCCTCGATCCGCTTGGCGAGGTCGACCTCCTGGGCGGCGGTCAGCAGCTTCGTCCGACCGATGCCGTTCAGGTATGCCCGGACCAGATCCGTGGAGACGCCGCGCTCGTCGGTGGCGTCGAGGTCGGTCAGGGTGTCGGTGGCGCTCGCGGCCTCGGTGGTGCCGGCCGGGCGCGTCCTGTGCTCCGTCATCTGAAGGGCCATCTCAGTTTCTCCCCGTGTCCACGTCTGTGCCGTTGGATCCGGCCCAGTGGTGCCGGTGTGACACACAGCTTGGCGGGCGGAGCGTGAAACGGGAGTGAGGCGATCGGGCACCCGACACGAATTGCGTCGATGGCCTGCTCAGCGTGGCCGGCTCGGCACCGAGCGCTGGTTGCCGCAGGCGGTTACCGTGCCAGCGGTCGGCCGGCACGGCCGGCGACACGGCGCAAGCGAACTGGTCAAGGAGGTTGGCGTGGTCTTCAAGCGGCTCATGCAGGCGATGGGTGTGGGTGGCCCGTCGGTGGAAACCGTGCTGGCGAACCCGAACTGCCGCCCCGGCGGGCAGTTGGAGGGCGTCGTCCACGTGGCCGGCGGCGACCACCCCGTCGACGTGGAGTACGTCGCCCTGGGCCTGGTCACCCGGGTCGAGGTGGAGAGCGGCGACAACGACTACGAGACCACGCAGGAGTTCCACCGGCAGGCCGTGACCGGCAGGTTCCGGCTCGACGCGGGGCAGCGCCAGGACATCCCGTTCCGCTTCGCCGTGCCGTGGGAGACGCCGCTCACCGAGCTGTACGGGCAGCACCTGCACGGCATGACGATGGGGCTGCGTACGGAGCTGGAGGTGGCCCGCGCGGTCGACAAGGGCGACCTGGACGCCGTGGCGGTGCACCCGCTGCCGTCGCAGCAGAAGATCCTGGAGGCGTTCCTGCGGCTGGGCTTCCGGTTCGCCCGCGCCGACGTGGAGCGGGGCCACATCTACGGCGTACGGCAGAGCCTGCCCTTCTACCAGGAGGTCGAGTTCCACCCGGCGCCGCAGTACGCCGGGGCGATCAACCAGCTGGAGGTCACCTTCGTCACCGATCCGCAGCAGATCCAGGTGGTGCTGGAGCTCGACAAGCGCGGCGGCCTGTTCACCGAGGGCCGGGACGCGTTCGGCCGCTTCACCATCGACCACGCCACCGCCGAGCGCACCGACTGGACGGCTCAGCTCGACGCCTGGATCCGCCAGTCGCTCCAGCGCCGCGGTCTCTTCTCCTGACGGCCTCCTCCCGGCCTCTCCGGCCGAGCCCGAGGGTGACGTCGCCCCGTGACCGGCGAGGAGAGGCGGGAGCGCGGGCGCTCAGAGTTCGAGCAGCACCGTACGGGGGCCGACGTTGACGCTCTCGACCAGCATGTGGGCGCGGAAGCGGCCGGTCTGCACCTTGGCGCCCCGGGCACGCAGCGCCTGAACGACCGCCGTCACCAGAGGCTCCGCGACCTCGGCCGGGGCGGCCGCCGTCCAGCTCGGACGGCGGCCCTTGCGGGCGTCGCCGTAGAGGGTGAACTGGCTGACCACCAGGATCGGCGCGCCGGTTTCCGCCGCGGACCGCTCCTCGTCGAGGATCCGCAGCTCGTGCACCTTGCGGGCCATCGTACGGGCGGTCTCGACGGTGTCGGTGTGGGTCACCCCGAGCAGCACCAGCAGCCCGTCGTCGATCGCGCCGACCAGCTCGCCGTCGACCGTCACGCCGGCGCGGCCGACGGTCTGCACCACGGCCCGCATCAGTCGGCCACCGGCTCGATGAAACCGCGCTCGACGAGGTGCGCGACGATCGGCCCGGCCGCCTCGGCCAGCTCCCCGGGGGCCACGTCGTGCGCGACGGCGAGCAGGGCGAGCTGGTCGCGCAGCGAAAGCTGCCCGTCGGCCCCGCCGACCAGGGCCAGGACGAGCGGGTCGATTTCCTCGGTCCAGCGCAGGCCGTGCGGCATGGCCAGCACCTGCCGGTCCACCGCCCAGCCCTCGTCGCCCATGGTGGCCTCCTGCCGCAGTTGGAGGCCGTCGGCGGCCCGGTAGCGGGCGGCGAGCAGCCCGTCGGTGTCGCGGGCGCGCAGCCAGTCCTGGCGGTCGAACCACGCGCCGACCCGGTCGCCGAGCGGCGCCTGCACCCGCTGGCGCAGGTCCTCCACCCGCACGACCGGGTCGTCGTGGCCGCGGCGGCGCAGCGAGACGATGCCGAAGCCGACCGCCTCCACCTTGTGCGCGTCGAACCAGTCGAGCCAGTCCGCCATCCGGTGCGGGTCGGCCGCCTCGCCGACGTCGGTGAGCCACAGGTTGACGTACGCCATCGGGTCGGCCACCTCGCGCTGGATGACCCAGGCGTCCAACCCCGTGCCGGCGAACCAGCCGGTCACCCGCTCGGCCCAGTCCTCCCCGGCGACGTGCACCCAGTTGGCCAGGTACTGCATGGTGCCGCCCTCGGTGAGCAGGCCGGGCGCGGCGGCGGCCAGTTCCGCGCCGATGGCGTCGCCGACCCGCCCCGAGTCGCGGTAGACGTGCGTGGTGGTGCCGGGGCCGACCACGAACGGCGGGTTGCTCACCACCAGGTCGAAGCGCCGGCCGGCGACGGGGGCGACCAGGTCGCCGCGGAGCAGCTCCCAGTCCTGGCCGTTGAGCGCGGCGGTGGTGGCGGCGAAGCGCAGCGCCCGCGCCGAGAGGTCGGTGGCGGTGACCCGCCGCGCGTGGGTGCCCAGGTGCAGGGCCTGCACGCCGGAACCGGTGCCCAGGTCCAGCGCGGTCTCGACGGGCCGGCGGACGGTCGCGCCGATCAGCGTCTGCGTCGCCCCGCCGATGCCGAGGACGTGCTCGGAGTGCAGCGGGCGGCCGGGCCGGGCGCTGGCGGGCACGTCGGCGAGCACCCACCAGTCGTCCCCGTACGGCTCCAGGTCCACGCCCATCCGCAGCCCGTCGCCGTGCCGCTCGACCAGGCCCCCGGCGAGCGCCTCGTCCAACGACAGCGGCGCCAGCGCGGCGGTCACGGCGGCCTCCGGCTCGGTCTGCTCGCAGACGAACACGCGGATCAGGGTGCCGAGCGGGTCGCGGTCCTCGGTGGCGCGCAGCGCCGCCCGGAAGTCGTTGCGGGCGACCCCGCCGGTGGCCTGCGCACCGAGCCGGGTGGCGATGCCGTTGGAGGTGAACCCGGCCCGGGTCAGCGCGGTGCGCAGCGCCTCGACGCCGGCGGGGGAGAGCAGCATGTCGTGTCCGTCCACGTCGCCATCCTGCCTGGCGCCGCGCGCCGCGGCTCGGGCACCCGGGAGATCGGCGTGGCGGCTGCGGCGCCGGCCCCCGGGTCGCCTCCGGGCCGGTCGGCAGAGCCGGCCCCCGGCGCCACCGGAGGGCCGGGGTGGTCGTCGAATCGGCGCGGCCCCTCCGTCGGGCCCGCGTCGTTCGGCAGGATGGTCCCATGACGCTCGCACTGCCCATCGACCCCGAGGCCAACCGGCTGCTGGAGCGCAGCCCGCTGGCGCTGCTGCTCGGCATGGTCCTCGACCAGCAGGTACCGATGGAGAAGGCGTTCTCCTCGCCGTACGTGCTGACGCGGCGACTCGGACGCGACCTGGACGCCCGGGAGTTGGCCGAGCACGACCCGGAGGCGCTGCTGGCTCTCTTCGCCCGCCCGCCGGCGCTGCACCGCTTCCCGAAGGCGATGGCGGCCCGGGTGCAGGAGGTGTGCCGGGTCCTCGTCGACCGGTACGACGGTGACGCCGCCCGGCTCTGGCGCGACGCCGCCGACGGCCGGGAGTTGCTGCGCCGCGTCGGCGACCTGCCCGGCTTCGGCGCGCAGAAGGCGCAGATCTTCCTCGCGCTGCTCGGCAAGCGGTTCGGGGTCACGCCGACGGGCTGGCGCGAGGCGGCCGGCGGCTACGGCGACCCGGACGCCCACCGTTCGGTGGCCGACGTCACCGACGCGGACTCGCTGCGCCGGGTGCGCGAGTACAAGCAGCAGATGAAGGCGGCGGCGAAGGCGAAGACCGCCGGGGGCTGACGCAACCACGGGGTCGGGCCGGTCGTTGTAGCCAGGATGGCGACGACGGGCAGCCGATGACGGACGAGCGAGCCGGGCGGCTGCTGCGGCCGGCGGACAGCTCGCCCCGGGCCACCTTCCTGGAACTCTTCTTCGACCTGGTCTTCGTCTTCGCGCTGACCCGGGTCTCGTTTCGCCTGATCGGCGCCGTCGACGAATCCCTCGGCGAGCTGGTCCTCGAGATCGTGCGCACCGGCGCGCTCTTCCTCGCCCTCTGGCTGCTCTGGTCGATCACCGCCTGGGTGACCAGCCGGTACGAGCCGGAGGAGGGGGTGATCCAGTTCGTCGTGGTGGGGTCGATGTTCGGCGCCATGGTGATGGCCGTGGCGCTGCCCCGGGCGTTCGAGGAGCGGGCCCTGCCGTTCGTGCTGGGATACCTGGCGGTGATGGTCGGCCGCCCGCTGGTCATGGCCGTGGCGTTGCGGAACCACCCGCGCCGTACGGTCCCGTTGCGGCTCGGCGCCTGGGCGGTCGCGGGTGCCGTGCCGTGGCTGGCCGGGGCACTCGCGCCGGAACACCTGCGCCTGGCGCTGTGGATGTGCGCGCTGGCGATCGACGGCGTCGGCCTCCTGCTCGGCTGGCCGCTGCCCCGGCTGGGCCCGGCGCGCGCGTCCGGCTGGTTGATCATGGGGGAGCACCTGGCCGACCGCTACCAGCAGATCTTCCTCATCTCGCTCGGCGAGACGATCCTGGTCATCGGGCTGACCTACAGCGGCGTGGACTTCACCGCCGACCGGGCCGGCGCCTTCGCGGTGGCGTTCGTCACCACGGCGCTGCTCTGGCGGATCTACTTCCACCGGGCGGGCCACCTGCTCGCCGAGGCGCTGCGGGTGGCCCGGTCGCCCGGCCGGCTCGGCTCCTCGGCCGGCGCCACCCACCTGGCCATCGTCGTCGGCGTGCTGAGCACCGCCGTCGGCTACGAGCTGGTGATCGACCATCCGTACGGCCGGACCGACCCGGCCTGGTTGGCCTTCGTCGTCGGCGGCCCGGCGCTCTTCCTGGCCGCCCGGGCCCGCTTCGAGTACGAGATCTTCGGCCGGGTGTCCTGGTCCCGGGTGGGCGGCCTGCTGACGCTGCTCCTGCTGGCGCCGGCGTTCACCCTGGGGCCGCCCATGGTGGCGCTCACGCTGGTCGCCGTCGTACTGGCCGGGGTGGCGGCCGCCGACGCGCGGCGCAGCCGGGGTCGTGCCCCCGAGACGTCCGCTTCGCCGCTCGGGCACGGCGAAGCGGGGGAGGCGGGCTTCCACCGGGCCCCGTGAGCGGGGAGCGGGATCAGGCGGCGGTCGGCCGGGAGAGGGCGGCCATACGGGGGTGCCGCGATCCTCGCTGATCACGCACAGCAGGTGTCAGGATGGGGCGTAACCCCTCGAGGAGGTTCCGTGGTGAAGCGTCAGGCGTACCAGCCGATCCTGATCACCGACGCCTCGCACAGCCAGGACGACCAGCTCACCAGCCGTCAGAAGCGCTACGTGCTGATGATGGGCGTCCGGGTGGCCTGCGTGATCGTCGGTGCCGTCCTGGTCGGCGTGCAGGCCCCACTGCTCTGGCTCTGGCTGCCGATGGTGGCCCTGGGCATGGTGCTCATCCCGTGGCTGGCGGTCCTGCTGGCCAACGACCGCCCGCCCAAGGAGCAGCACCGGCTGGCCAACCGGTTCCAGCCGCGACACCGGGACGAGACCCCGCCGATGAGCCTCACCGCCGACGAGCGCCCCCACCGGATCATCGACGCCGAGCCCTGACCCACCCGTCCGCCGGGGCGGGCCCGACCCCGCCCGGCGGGCCAGCAGGTCACGGAGCGGGGCGGGCGCCGATCTGCGAGACGGCGAGCGCACCGAGGTCGCCGGCGCGGCCCAGCGCCACCGTCGGCTCCGCACCGTCGAGCCAGGCGGCCAGCAGCCCGGCCGCGAACGCGTCCCCCGCGCCGGTGACGTCGACCACCGCCACCCGGCGGGCCGGCGCGACGGCGACCGAGGCGGCCCGGTCCACCCAGACCGCCCCGGCGGCGCCCCGCTTCACGACGATCCGCCGGGCGGAGGCCGACAGCACCCGCCCCTGCGCCGCCGGATCCAGCCCGCCGGCCAGCACCGTCGCCTCGTCGGCGTTGACCAGGAGCAGGTCGACCCCGCGTACCCAGGACAGGAAGGCCGCCGCGCCGACCCGCCGCAACGGGGCCGCGGAGGCCGCGTCGACGCTGGTGCTGAGACCGCGCTCGCGGGCGGCGGCCAGCGCCCGCAGCCCCGCCGGCCGGGACTCGTCGTCGAGCAGGGTGTACCCGGACAGGTGCAGGTGCCGCGCGTCCGGCGCCGCGGCCAGCGCCGCGTCGACGTCGGCCGGGGCCAGCCGCAGGTTGGCGCCCCGTTCGGTGACCATCGACCGCTCCCCGGCCGTGGCCAGCACGATCACCGTCCCGGTGGCGCGGTCGGGGCACACGGTCGTCGCGCAGTCGACCCCGGCGCGCTCCAGCTCGGCCACCCGGTCCCGGCCGGCGTCGTCGTCGCCGACGGCACCGACCAGCGTGACCGGTACGCCCTGGGCGGCGAGCCAGGCCGCGGTGTTGGCGGCCTGCCCGCCGCCGCTGAACCGGATCGCCGCCGGGGTGTCCGATCCGGTGGCCAGGGGCCCGGTCAGCACCGCCACCACGTCGGTGATCAGGTCACCGACGACGAGGACACGGCCTGCGCTCATGCCCCGGCGCGGCGGTCGGCCGCGGCGACGGCGATCCGGGCGGCGAGGTCGGCGTTGCGCAGGATGATCCGGACGTTCACCGCCAGGCTCGCCCCCTCGGTCGCCGAGTGGAAGTGCGCGAGCAGGTAGGGCGTCACGGCCTTGCCGGTGACCCCGTCGCGCTCCAGCAGGGCCAGCCCGTCGGCGAGGGTACGGTCGTGCAGCCGCGGGTCGAGCTGCTCGTCGGTCGGCAGCGGATTGGCCACGATCAGGCCGCCGTGGTGCACGCGCTGCTGCTCCCGGGCCACCAGCACGTCCGCCACCTGCTCGGCCGACTCCAGCGACCAGTCCAGGTCGAAGCCGCCGTCGGTGATGAAGAAGCCGGGAAAGCGCCGGGTCCGGAAGCCGACGACGCCGACGCCGAGGGTCTCCAGCCGCTCCAGGGTGGCGCCCACGTCGAGGATCGACTTGACCCCGGCACAGACCACCGCGATCGGCGTACGGGCCAGGGTGACCAGGTCGGCCGACTCGTCGAAGGTCTGCGCCGCCTCCCGGTGCACCCCGCCGAGTCCGCCGGTGGCGAACACGGCGATCCCGGCGGCGGCGGCCACCGCGCTGGTCGCGGCCACGGTCGTGGCGCCGTCCGCGCCGCTCGCGGCGGCGAGGGCGAGATCGCGTACGGAGAGCTTGGCGACCCCGTCGACGGTGGCGAGCCGGGTCAGCTCCGCGTCGTCGAGGCCCACCACGAGCCGCCCGCCGACCATGCCGATGGTCGCCGGTACCGCGCCCGCGTCCAGGACGGCCTGCTCGATCTCGCGTGCCACCCGCAGGTTGTCCGGCCGGGGCAGGCCGTGCGAGACGATGGTGCTCTCCAGGGCGACGACGGGACGCCCGTCGCGCAGGGCGGCGGCAACCTCGCTGCCGTAGCGGATGTGAAAGTCGGTCACGTCACCACCGTACGGCCCCGTCCGGGTGACCTGAAGTGGACCGGAGCGGGGGTGACCTGCCAGACTTGTCGGTCGGAGGTGCAGAAGTGAGCACAGAGGTTCTCGAGCGTCCGGAGCTGAAGGACGCCGACACCGGTCCCGAGATGTTCCACTACGTGCGCAAGGAGAAGATCGCGGAGAGTGCCGTCATGGGCACCTACGTCGTCGCGCTCTGCGGGGAGACCTTCCCGGTCACCAAGGCCGCCAAGCCCGGCTCCCCGGTCTGCCCGAAGTGCAAGGAGATCTACGACTCCTGGGGCGAGTGAACGTGGGCGACCCTCCCGGTCGCGCACGTAGCCTTCGCCGGTGACCACCTCCACCGCCCTGCTCCTCGCCGACCTCACCGGGGTGGCGGTCTTCGCCGCCTCCGGGGCCTCCGCGGCGGTGGCCAAACGGCTCGACCTCTTCGGCGTCGTCTTCGTCGGCTTCGTGGCCGCGCTCGGCGGCGGGATCTTCCGGGACCTGGCGATCGACGAGGCGCCCCCGCTGGCCTTCGGCGACTGGCGGTACGCCGCCACGGCCGCCGTCACCGCCGTCGCGGTCTTCTGGCTGCATCCCCAGTTCGCCCGGCTGCGCACCACCGTGCTGGTGCTGGACGCGGCCGGGCTGGCGCTGTTCACCGTGACCGGCACCGTCAAGGCCCTCGACGCCCAGGTACCCCCGGTGGGGGCCTGCGTGATCGGCATGCTCACCGCGATCGGCGGCGGCCTCGGCCGCGACCTGCTCACCGCCGAGATCCCCGTGGTGCTGCGGCGGGAGATCTACGCCGTCGCCGCGCTCGCCGGCTCGATCCTGGTGGCCCTGCTGGACGCCCTCGGGCGCGCCAACGCCGGCTGGCTCACGGCCGCGGCGGTGGTCGTCTTCCTGCTGCGACTGGTGGCGCTGCGCCGCCGGTGGTCCGCGCCGGTGCCCACCCAGCGTCCCCCGCGTACGGGAGCCCGCGGCACCCACCCCTGACGGGTGGCGGATGTGACCAGCGTGGCGTCGGCTGGGTCGGGCGGCCCGTGCTGGTTATGCTGAGTCGGCCTTCGCGGCACCATCTGCGCGGAGGCGTTTTCATGGGCGGCGGTACCCGTGGCCCTCGCCCGGGGTCCGCCGTCAGGCGGTCGGAGAGGAGCTTCCCGTGGCGGCCCGGATGCCGGCGATCGAGACGTTTCCGGCACTGCGCGCGTGGCAGCGCAAGGCACTCGTGGAGTACCTGCGCCGACGGGACCCCGACTTCACGGCGGTCGCCACCCCGGGCGCCGGCAAGACCACCTTCGCCCTGCGGATCGCCGCCGAGCTGCTCGCCGACGGCACCGTCGACGCGGTGACCGTGGTGGCCCCGACCGAGCACCTGAAGACCCAGTGGGCGCAGGCGGCGGCCCGCGTCGGCATCCAGCTCGACGCCGCGTTCCGCAATGCCGACCTGCACTCCGCCACCGACTTCCACGGCGCCGTCGTGACGTACGCGCAGGTCGGCATGGCGCCCCACGTGCACAAGCGGCGCACCCTCACCCGGCGGACCCTGGTCGTCCTCGACGAGATCCACCACGCGGGGGACAGCCGCTCCTGGGGCGACGGGGTGAAGGCGGCCTTCGAGGGCGCCGAGCGCCGGTTGATGCTCACCGGGACCCCGTTCCGCTCCGACGACAACCCGATTCCGTTCGTCAGCTACGAGCGGGGCGGCGACGGCCTGCTCCGCTCCCGCGCCGACTCGGTCTACGGCTACGCCGACGCGCTGCGCGACGGCGTCGTCCGGCCGGTGCTCTTCCTGGCGTACTCGGGGGAGACCCGGTGGCGCACCAACGCGGGGGAGGAGCTGGCGGCGCGGCTCGGCGAGCCGATGACCCAGGACCTCGTGGCGCAGGCGTGGCGTACCGCACTGGACCCGGCGGGCGACTGGATGCCGCAGGTGCTGCGGGCCGCCGACGCCCGGCTGACCGTGCTGCGCAACGCGGGCATGCCCGACGCCGGTGGGCTGATCATCGCCAGCGACCAGCAGACCGCCCGCTCGTACGCGAAGCTCATCGAGCAGGTGACCGGCGAGCGCGCGGCGGTGGTGCTCTCCGACGACGTGGGCGCCTCGGCGCGGATCGCGACGTTCGCGGCGTCCGAGCAGCGCTGGCTGGTGGCGGTCCGGATGGTCTCCGAGGGTGTCGACATCCCCCGGCTGGCGGTCGGCGTGTACGCGACCAGCGCCAGCACCCCGCTCTACTTCGCGCAGGCGATCGGCCGCTTCGTCCGCGCCCGCCGCCCGGGCGAGACCGCCTCGGTCTTCCTGCCCAGCGTGCCGCACCTGCTCGGGCTGGCCAGCGAGATGGAGGCGGAGCGGGACCACGTCCTCGGCAAGCCCAAGGACCGCGAGGGCTTCGACGACGACCTGCTGGAGCGCGCCCAGCGCGACGACCAGGCCAGCGGCGAGCTGGAGAAGCGTTTCGCCGCGCTCTCCGCCACGGCCGAGCTGGACCAGGTGATCTTCGACGGCGCCTCGTTCGGCACCGCCGCCCAGGCCGGCACCCCCGAGGAGGAGGAATACCTCGGCCTGCCCGGGCTGCTCACCGCGGACCAGGTGGCCCTGCTGCTCACCAAGCGCCAGCAGGAGCAGCTCGCGGCCCAGCGGCGCCGGGCCGTCAGGCCCGCTGAGGCAGCCGCTGAGGCACCCAAGGCGCCGCCGGCCCCGATGAGTGCCGCCCAGCGTCGGGTCGCCCTACGGCGCCAACTGAACGCCCTCGTGGCCGCGCGGCACCACCGCACGGGGCAGCCGCACGGGAAGATCCACGCGGAGCTGCGCCGGCTCTGCGGCGGCCCGCCGAGCGCCCAGGCCACCATCGAGCAGCTCGAGGAGCGCATCGCCACCGTGCAGACCCTCTGACGGTCGCATCCTCGCATCGGTGCGGGGGGACGCAGAAAGCCGGTCGGAGGCCCCCCTCGGGGGCCTCCGACCGGCTATGTCGTAAGTCCTGCGGAATCTCTCAGTTCGCCATCAGATCGGCGCCACGCCAGCTGAACTCCGGGTCCGTCGCGAATCGTACGGTGATCTTCACGAGATCCTCCGCGTACTTGTTCGCGTGGTGCCCACAGAACACCAACTCGCTCCCACCCGCCAGAGTGATCCGGAGCTTGCCGGCAGCATTGCAGCGGTCGCACCGTTCATCGGCGGCTGGGGGGGCCACCGTCTCGGGCGGCGGCGTGAGGGTCGGGGTCATCGCCTTCCTCCTCTGGTCGTCACCGATGAACAATCTCTTCGGTCGTTGCTCACCTATCGTGCAACACCCTGTCCCGGCGCTGCCTTCCCTGTGTGCCCGCGGGGGACCGAGGTCACACATGGCAGGGACAGTGTGCCGTGCACCAAGGGTGCCACGTCAACGATCACATTCGTGCAACCGGACGATCACCTTCCGACGTTGCACGTCAGGTGATCAAAACGACACGAACGGTTGACGATCGCGATCAGTCCAGGTAGTCCCGGAGCACCTGCGAACGTGACGGGTGGCGCAGCTTGGACATCGTCTTGGACTCGATCTGCCGGATCCGCTCCCGGGTCACCCCGTAGACCTGGCCGATCTCGTCCAGCGTGCGAGGCTGGCCGTCGGTCAGGCCGAAGCGCAGGCGTACCACACCCGCCTCACGCTCGGACAACGTCTGCAGCACCTGCTGGAGCTGGTCCTGAAGGAGCGAGAACGACACCGCGTCGACCGCGACCACGGCCTCGGAGTCCTCGATGAAATCGCCGAGCTGGCTGTCGCCCTCGTCGCCGATGGTCTGGTCCAGCGAGATGGGCTCCCGGGCGTACTGCTGGATCTCCAGCACCTTCTCGGGTGTGATGTCCATCTCCTTGGCGAGTTCCTCCGGAGTGGGCTCGCGGCCCAGGTCCTGGAGCAGCTCACGCTGGATGCGGCCGAGCTTGTTGATGACCTCGACCATGTGCACCGGGATGCGGATGGTGCGGGCCTGGTCGGCCATCGCCCGGGTGATCGCCTGCCGGATCCACCAGGTGGCGTAGGTGGAGAACTTGTAGCCCTTGGTGTAGTCGAACTTCTCGACGGCGCGGATCAGGCCGAGGTTGCCCTCCTGGATCAGGTCGAGGAAGGCCATGCCGCGACCGGTGTAGCGCTTGGCCAGCGAGACGACCAGCCGGAGGTTGGCCTCCAGCAGGTGGTTCTTGGCGCGCTCGCCGTCGCGCGAGATCCAGCCCAGGTCCCGCTGCATCTCGCGGGTGAGCTTCTCCTCGCCCTCCTCGGCCGCGCGCAGCCGCTCGGCGGCGTAGAGCCCGGCCTCGATCCGCTTGGCCAGCTCCACCTCCTGCTCGGCGTTGAGCAGCGGGACCTTGCCGATCTGCTTGAGGTAGGCGCGGACGGAGTCAGCCGAGGCGGTCAGCTCCGCGTCGCGGCGGGCCTGCTTGAGCGCCTCCGACTCCTCGTCGTCCCACTCGAAGTCGTTGTCGCTGGCCGAGTTGGCGGCGTCGGTCTCGGCGGCCCGGGTCAGCTCCGCCGGCTCCTCGACGACCACGTCCTCGATCGTGGCGGCCAGCTCCTCCGGGTCGATGTCGCCCTCGGCGCCCTCGCCCTTGGCCTTGCCGCCGGCCTTGGCCGGCTTGGCGCCGGCCGCCGCCACCGTCGCCTTGGTGGCCCGGGTCGACTTGGTCGCCTTCGCCGGCGCGGCGGCCTTGGCGGCCACCTCGGCGGTGGTGCCGTTGGCCTTGCGCGGGGCGGCCTTGCGCGGGGCGGGCGCCGGGGCCTCGTCGGCGGCGGGCGCCTGCTTCGGGGCGGGCGTGGCGGCCTTCTTGGTGGTCTTGGCAGTGGTGGCCCGGGACGCCGGGGTGGCCGATCGGGCGGCGGCGACGCGGCGGCGGGTGCTCGCCGAGCCGTCCACCACCACGGTCACTCCCGCCTCGGAGAGCGCCCGCAGGATCTTCTTGGCCTGGGCCGGAGTCACCTCGGCGGACTCGACGGTGCGCGCGAGCTGAGCCGACGTGAGCTGACCGCCGGCGCTCTGCGCGTGGGCGATCAGAGTGTCGGTGAGCGAGCGAACGTCGGCGCCGGTCTGGCGGGGTTCTGTCACGAATGACCTTCCGGAGGCGAAGAGCGGGCACGGCCGGGTCGTCCGGCACGAACGCGAGGAGCGGTGCCGGGCGATGTCGTTGAGGGACCCCCGTGTCCCGGGCCGGCCGGTCGCTGGCGGTCCGTGGCGCGTGGGCAGGGTGAATTGTAACGCCGTCCGCCGCGATCATCCTGCGGCGCACGGCGTACCGACGACGGGGGCCGCCGATTCGGCACAGATGTGGATTTTATGGCGATCGTACCCTGCGTGCCGAGCCCGGACCGCCGGGTCGCGGCAGCCGGCGATGCGCCCGCTGACGTCCGCTCTTCGCGGTCACCCGGGCTCCGCGAGCCCGCCCGGTACGGGTAGGCGATGATGAGGCGTGGGCACGACGCCGCGGAGAGACGTCGACGACGCCGGTGGGGTCGTGCCGGTACCCACCCGTCACCCGCACCCACCCGCACAGAGGGGCGACCCATGACCAGTCCGGCGCCGACGCCACAGGAGCTGCTCAAGATCGCGATCGAGGTGGCCCGGAACGCGGCGGAGACCGCCCACCGGATGCGTGCCGAAGGGGTCTCGGTGGCCGCGACCAAGAGCACCGTCACCGATGTGGTCACCGCCGCCGACCGGGCGGTCGAGCGGCAGGTCCTCGATGCGCTGGCGGCCCTCCGTCCCGACGACTCGGTGCTCGGCGAGGAGTACGGCGGGGACGCGGCGGGCGGGCCCGGCAGCGGGGTCCGCTGGATCGTCGACCCGATCGACGGCACCGTGAACTACCTGTACGGCCTGCCGCACTCCGCGGTCTCGCTGGCCGCCGAGGTGGACGGCACCGTGGTCGCCGGGGTGGTGCGCAACATCAGCACGGGCGACGAGTGGACGGCCACCGCGGGCGGCGGCGCCTGGCGCGGCGGTGAGCGGCTGCGCTGCTCCACCGAGACGGACCTCGGCCAGGCGCTGGTGGCCACCGGCTTCGGGTACGACCCGCGACGCCGGGCGCACCAGGCCCGCGTGGTGGTCGACCTGATCCCGCACGTGCGGGACATCCGGCGGCTCGGTGCCGCCGCGATCGACCTCTGCTACGCCGCGGAGGGCCGGGTGGACGCGTACTACGAGAAGGGGCTCGCGGCCTGGGACCTCGCGGCGGGCGGCCTGGTGGCCCGTGAGGCCGGCCTGCGGGTCGACGGGCTGCGCGGGGTGCCGGCCGGACCGGACATGGTGGTCGCCGCCCCGCCGGCGCTGTTCGAGCCGTTGCACGCCCGCCTCGCCGACCTCGACGCGTCCGGGGGGCCCTGACCGGCCGGACGGCGGTCGGGCCCCGCCGGCGGCGACGCCGAGGCGCCCCCACGCGGCCTCCGGGAGAGCTCCCACCGCGGCGCCCGGTCCGGCCGGCGTGCCGCGGTGCCGGTCACTCCTTCGGTGCCGGGCAGGAGCCGGGTGGCGCCACCGGCGCGCCCAGGTCGCCGAGGGACTGGTTGACCTCGGTGGTGGTCGCGAGCTGCTGGAAGGACCCGCCCAGCACCACGTCGACCGTGTCGTCCGTGCGCTTCGCGTCGTACACCGTGTTGGCGTCGTCGAGGAAGTAGGCTCGCAGTACGTGCGCCGAGCCCACGGCCTTCGGGCCGTACCGCAACACCGCGATGTCGTCGATCTTCTTCTTCTCCTCGCCGATCTTCTTGACCTGGAACTGCCGGTTGCGGAACTCGTCGCCGATCTCGCGGGCGAGGCCCGGCTGTCCGCTGCCGTTGAGAACGTTGATCTTGACGTCCCTGCGCTCAGGTAGTGCGGTGTCCGCCAGTGGCCACCCCTCGGGGCAGCCCGCGGCGACGCCCGCCCCGCTCTGTGTGTCGCGGACCAGGGCCACGACCACGAAGACCAGGGCCAGCACCGCCAGTAGACCGACGACAACGAGTGCTCGCACTCGCGCAAAGCTCATCAGGGCGCTCCCCGGACAGACGTAGTGGTGGCGGCCGTCGGCGGTCGGGCCGCCCCGCCGGCCGCCGGAGTACGCCGCTGAGGTTAACGGGTGTCCGGCCGTCGCGTGGAAACAGCCGGACATGCCGGCGCGCCATCCGGGAACCGGGTAGTACTACCCCTATCTTCGTGTCGCCTGAGTCACATTGGGAACAACTTCGCGTGCGGGGGCGTACATCTCAGCCACGAGGGCGGTATACATGCCTCGCCCAACGGGGGGGTATGTTCCGCGCTCGCCGGGTGTTCCTTGGGATGCCTCCGTCCGTGCTGTCTTCGGGTCGGGTGACCGACACAAGTGGTGGCCGGCCAGCGGAACCGAAACAGCGTCGTCCGGCGTTGCAACCGGAAGCGACAACATCGATATGGGAGAGTGAGACCGATGGCCACCGACTACGACGCCCCGCGTCGCGACGAGGTCGACCTCGGCGAGGACAGCCTGGAAGAGCTCAAGGCCCGACGCGTCGACTCACAGTCGGGCGCCGTCGACGTCGACGAGGCCGAGGTGGCCGAGAGCTTCGAGCTGCCCGGCGCCGACCTGGCCGACGAGGAACTCACGGTCAAGGTGCTGCCGATGCAGCAGGACGAGTTCCGGTGCGCCCGCTGCTTCCTCGTGCACCACCGCAGTCAGTTGGCGGTGGAACGCAACGGTGAGCTCATCTGCCGCGAGTGTGTCTGACATCGTGCGTCCGCACCAGCGGCGGCTCCCTCGCCGGGGCCGCCGCTGATCGAGTCGCCGTGCGGTACTCCCGCGGACCTGCTTGACTCGTTGACGGGTGACCGTCAGGACGACGCCGGTCCATTCGGGAGGTCGGGCATGAGCGAGCGGAGTGAGTCCGGCGGCACGCGGGGCACCGACCCGCCCCGTGCCGGCGTGGGGGGCGACCGCGCCGAGGTCGTGCCCGCCGGTGGTGGCCGCGGCGACGTCCCGTCCGCGCCCGGCGCGGACGAGCTGGGCGCCACCGTCGCGGCGCTGACCGCCGACGACGTCGAGCCGGCCCGTCGGCGGCAGCTGCTCGGCCGACTCGTCGGGCAGGCGCGCGCGCGTGGGCTGACCGACCTGTTCAAGCCGAGGAGCGCGGTGCGCTGGATGGTCGACACGGTCGCCGAGGTCGCCCCCCACGTGCCCGTACGCGACCTGGCCACCCTGCGCCAGCACTTCGACGGCCTGGACGGCGAGGAGCTGGCCGAGCGGCTGGTGCGCAACGCCGCGCGGACGACCGCCGGGATCGGCGCCGCCGGCGGCGGAGTGGCGGCGGTCGAGTGGGCGGTCGCCCCGACCCTGCTCTCCGCGCCGGTCCTGCTGGCCGCCGAGACGGTTGCCGTGGTGGCCGTGGAGCTGAAGCTGATCGGCGAGCTGCACGAGGTCTACGGGGCGCCGGTACCGACCGGCGGCACCCAGCGGGCGGTCGCGCTGGTGCAGTCCTGGGCCGGGCAGCGGGGGATCAACCCGATGATGCCCGGTGTCGGGGTGGGCGCCGTGCTGGGCACCGCCGCGCGCAAGGAGTTGCGCGACACCCTGCTCAAGCGCTTCGGCCGCAACCTGACCACCCTCGGCCCCTTCCTCACCGGGGCGGCCGTTGCCAGCTACCTCAACCGCCGGGCCACCCGGACGATGGCGGACCAGCTCCGCAGCGACCTGCGTCGCCGGTCCAAGGCCCTGCCGGGCACCCCGCCGGCCCTCCCCGGCGCCGACTGACCCCCGAAGCGGGTCCGGGAGCCGGGACCACCGAGGCGTCGCGGCGGGTTCAGGGGCGGGCGGCGTCGCGGGCGGCGAGGAGCGACTCGGCCAGCTCAACCGGGCGCCGGGTGCTGACCACCCAGAACGGGGTGGGGTCGGCCGGGTCGTCGAGGACCACCTGGACGGCACCGGGGATCCACGGCCGCTGCACCACGAACGCCAGCGGGTCGGCGCCGACGCCGAGCACCTCACGCCGGCCGGCGGCGTCCAACGGGACGACGTCGGCGACGAACCGGGCCGGCAGCCGGGCGTCGTCCACCCGCAGTTCGCCGTCGCGTACCGCGATCCTGATCCGGCCGAGCCAGACCAGGCCGGCGAAGGTCGCCGGCAGCAGCACCACGAACGGCAGCCAGGCGCGGACGCCGGGCGCGCCCATCCAGACCTCCAGGGCGAGCAGCGCCGCCGCGCCCAGCCCGCCCAACCACAGCCACCAGGGCAGAGTGAGCCGCTCGGCGTACCGCGGGGGACCAGCGGCGGCCGGCGCCGGGGAGGACGAGGACGGTGACAGGCTCACTCCTGCCAGGGTACGGCGCACAAAGCCCGACGGAACCGGCAGGATGGCAGGGACCCCAGCAGGACGGACGGAAGAGGGAACCGTGACCGACGTCGTACCCGTGCCCGTACGGCAGCTCGACCCGGAGTTGCCGCTGCCGGCGTACGCCCATCCCGGCGACGCCGGGGCAGACCTGGTGGCGGCGGCGGACGTCGAGCTGCCACCCGGCGGCCGGGCCCTGGTGCCGACCGGCGTGGCGATCGCGTTGCCGGAGGGGTACGTGGGCCTCGTCCATCCCCGTTCGGGGCTCGCGGCCAGACTCGGCGTGACGGTGCTCAACGCGCCCGGTACGGTCGACGCCGGCTACCGGGGTGAGATCCTGGTCAACCTGATCAACCATGATCGGGAGACATCGGCGAAGATCTCCCGTGGCGACCGCATCGCGCAGCTCGTCGTGCAGCGGGTGGCGCGGGCGGAATTCCGGCCGGCGACCGAGCTGCCCGCGTCCCGGCGCGGCAGCGGCGGGCACGGCTCCACCGGCGGCCACGCCGGCCTGGCGTCGTCCCCCACGGGCGGCGGGCCGGGCACGACGAATCCGGAGCCACCGGACGCACGGCGGACGCCGGACGTGCCGGACGCGCGACGGGAAGAGCGGGACCGGGCAGGCGGCCGGACGGAAGAGGTGGCAGGGTGAGAGCGAACAGCGGAGGGTTGGCGCAGTGATCTTCTCCCGGAAGCGGGACAGTGCCGCACGGCACACCCGTGACGAGCGGACGACCGAGGTCCTCGACTCCCACGAGGAGGCGGCCCCGGCCCGCGGCCCGTACGACGCCTCGGAGGCGCCCGAGGGGGTGCCGCGGCTCGACCTGGGCAGCCTGCACATCCCGGCGGTGCGCGACGTCGAGGTGCGGGTGCAGGCCGACCCGGAGGGCGTGATCCAGCAGGTCGTGCTCGTGCACGGCCCGAACGCGCTCCAGCTCGGCGTCTTCGCCGCGCCGCGCTCCGAGGGCATCTGGGACGAGGTGCGCGAGGAGATCCGCCAGTCGCTGTTCAACGACGGCGCCGCGGCCCAGGAGGTCCAGGGCGAGTACGGCACCGAGCTGCGCGCCCGGGTGCGTACCCCGGACGGGCTGACCGACCTGCGCTTCGTCGGCATCGACGGGCCGCGCTGGATGGTCCGCGGCGTCTACCAGGGCGAGGTGGCCACCGACCCGGGCGCCGCCGGTCCGCTCCGGGAATGCCTCGACGGCCTCGTGGTCGACCGGGGCCAGGAGGCCAAGCCGGTCCGCGAGCCGCTGCCGCTGCGGCTGCCCCGCGACGTGACCGACCAGGCGGGCGACCAGGCTCCGGCCGACGGCAACCCGGCACCCGCGCCCCGCGAGGCCTGACCGTCCGGCACGACGAGCCGGGACCGGCCCCGTCGGCGTACGCTGGCGGGACGGTCCCGGCGCCGCCGGGGCCGTCCCGGGTGCCGGCGTCGCGTCGGCCAGCGTGGAGAGGGTGACGCCGAGGTCATGTCGACCGACGAGGGCCGGGGTTCGCTGCGCCGCATGCTGCGCCGGCTCACCGCGAGCGAGGCGGAGATCGAGGCGCAGGAACTGCGTCGGGAGAGCGCCGAGCACGGCGGTGTCCCGGCCGGGCAGTGCACGCGGGGCCAGGTGGTCTCCGTGGCCGGCCGGCTGCGCACGGTGGTCTACACCCCGCGGACCAACCTGCCCACGCTGGAGGCGGACCTCTACGACGGCAGTGACGTGGTCACCCTGGTGTGGCTGGGCCGGCGGCACATCGCCGGGATCGAGCCCGGCCGGCACCTGACCGCGCGCGGGCGGGTGGCCGTGCGCGACGAACGCAAGGTGATCTACAACCCGTACTACGAGCTGGAACCGCCGAAGTGACCCGGTGGCCGCGGCGGACGGAAGGCGTGCGATGACGACGGGACAGCACCGGGCGGCACAGCCGGAGAGCGACCCGCAGGGCGAGGAGCCGCTGCCCACCCTCGCCGAGCAGATGGCCGACCAGCTCGGCGGCTGGCGGGGGCTGGTCGAGTCCAGCATCCCGGTGGTCGTCTTCGTGCTGGCCAACATCGTCGGCGAGCTGCGGCCCGCCGTGATCGCCTCGGTGGCGGTGGCGCTCGTGATCGCCGGTCTGCGACTGGCGCAGCGCCGGCCGGTGCGGCACGCGGTCAACGGACTCTTCGGCATCGCCGTCGGCGCCGCGATCGCCTGGCGTACCGGCGACGAGCGGGACTTCTACCTGCCCGGCATCCTCTACGGCATCGGCTACGGGCTGGCCCTGCTCGTCTCGGCGGCCCTGCGTCAGCCGCTGGTGGGGTGGATCTGGTCGGTGCTGGTGGCCAAGGGCCGCTCGGAGTGGCGCGACGACCCGCGCCTGGTGCGGACCTTCACCGGGCTCACCGTGCTCTGGGGCGTGGTGTGGCTGGCCAAGGTGGGCGTGCAGGCCGGGCTCTACCTGGCCCACCAGGACACGGCCCTCGGCGTGGCGCGGCTGGTGCTGGGCTACCCGCCGTACGTGCTGCTGCTGCTGTTCACGGTCTGGACGGTCCGGCGGGTGACCCGGGAGCCGGAGCCCGAGGCGCTGTCCGGCGGGTGACGGAGCCCGAGGCGCTGCCCGGCGGCTGAGCCGCCGGCTCAGCGCTGCCCGCGGGTGCGCTCGACGCTGTCGGCCCCGAGCACCACCGTGCGGACCGCGTCCTCCATCTCCGCCGTGCACACGAAGATCAGCTCGTCGCCGGCCTCGAGCGAGTCGTCCGGGGTGGGCACCAGCACCCGCTTGCCGCGCAGGATCGCCACCAGCGCCGAGTCGCGGGGCAGCGGGACCGCCCGCAGCGGCTCCCCGACGTACGGGGCGGTCGGCGGCAGGGTGATCTCCACCAGGTTCGCCTCGCCCTGCCGGAACGTCATCAACCGGACCAGGTCGCCGACGGTGACCGCCTCCTCGACCAGGGCGGCCATCACCCGCGGCTTGCTCACCGAGACGTCGACGCCCCACTGCTCGGTGAAGAGCCACTCGTTCTCGGCCCGGTTGACCCGGGCCACCACCCGGGGCACCGCGAACTCGGTCTTGGCCAGCAGCGAGACCACCAGGTTGACCTTGTCGTCCCCGGTCGCCGCGACCACCACGTCGCACCCGGCGAGGTCGGCCTCCTCCAGGCTGGCCAGCTCGCAGGCGTCGGCCAGCACCCAGTCGGCGGCCGGCACCCGGTCGGGCCGCAGCATCCGGGGCTGGCGCTCGATGAGCATCACCTGGTGGCCGTTGTCGATCAGTTCCTGCGCGATGGAGCGGCCCACGTTGCCCGCGCCGGCGATGGCGATGCGCATGCTCACAGCCCTCCTTGCGGCGGCGTCGCCGCCACCGAGGTGACCGTCGCCGCCATGTCGTCGGTGACCAGCATGAAGAGCTGATCACCCTCCTGGATGACGCTGGACGGGGTCGGCAGCGTGCCGATGCCGAAGCGGAGCAGGTACGCCACCCGGGCCCCGGTCGCCCCCTCCAGGGCGCGCACCGGCCGGCCGACCCAGTCCTTGTGCACCGGCACCTCGACGATCGACACCGTGCTCGTCGGGTCCCGGAAGATCTCCACGTTCCCCTCGGGCACCAGGTGCCGCAGCATCCGGTCGGCGGTCCACCGGACGGTGGCGACGGTGGGGATGCCGAGCCGCTCGTAGACCTGCGCGCGTCGCTGGTCGTAGATCCGCGCCGCCACCCGGGACACGCCGAACGTCTCCCGGGCGAGCCGCGCCGAGATGATGTTGGAGTTGTCACCGCTGGAGACGGCCGCGAAGGCGTCCGCCCGCTCGATGCCGGCCTGCCGGAGCACCTCCCCGTCGAAGCCGGCGCCGGTGACCGTGGTCCCGGCGAAGTCGGGGCCGAGGCGGCGGAAGGCGTCGGGATCCTGGTCGATGACCGCGACCGAGTGCCCCCGGGACTCCAGGCTGTGGGCGAGGGTCGAGCCGACGCGGCCACAACCCATGATCACGACATGCACCGCGTCCCTCCTCAAGGTGCGCAACGCCCGGCCGGTTGCCGTGCCGTCTGCGAGCCTGCCACGTTCCCGGCGCGGACGCGGAACGACGGTACTCCGCCGGTCCACCCCGCCGCGATCGACCACCCGGCGACGCCCGCCAGGGTGGTCGTACGCTTGGCGGTTGTGGCCCGACCCACCTCGCTGCTGAAGCGGCTGCTCCTCGGTCGACCGTTCCGGTCCGACCGGCTCAAGCAGACGCTTCTGCCCAAGCGCATCGCGCTGCCCGTGTTCGCGTCCGACGCGCTCTCCAGCGTCGCGTACGCGCCCGACGAGATCCTGCTGACCCTCTCCATCGCCGGCGCCTCGGCGTACCTCTTCTCGCCGTGGATCGCCCTGGCCGTCGTGGTGGTGATGCTCACCGTCGTGGCCAGCTACCGGCAGAACGTGCACGCCTACCCCTCCGGCGGCGGTGACTACGAGGTGGCCACGGTCAACCTCGGCCCCCGGGCCGGCGTCGCGGTGGCGAGCGCGCTGCTGGTCGACTACGTGCTCACGGTCGCCGTCTCGGTCTCCTCCGGGGTGGCCAACCTGGGCTCGGTGGTGCCCTTCGTGGCCACCCACAAGGTGTTGATCGCGGTCATCGCCGTGGTGCTGCTCACCTCGGTCAACCTGCGGGGCATGCGGGAGTCGGGAAACGCCTTCGCGATCCCCACCTACGGCTTCATCATCGTGATGGTCGGGATGCTGCTCACCGGCCTGGTACGGGTCTTCGTGCTCGGCCACGACCTGCGCGCGCCCAGCGCCGGCCTGGAGATCCAGGCCGAACACAGCGTCACCGGCTTCGCCCTGGTCTTCCTGCTGCTGCGGACCTTCTCCTCGGGCTGCGCGGCGCTGACCGGGGTGGAGGCCATCTCCAACGGCGTGCCGGCCTTCAAGGCGCCGAAGAGCCGCAACGCGGCCACCACGCTGCTGCTGCTCGGCACCATCTCGGTGGCCCTGCTGGTCGGCATCATCTGGCTGTCCCGGCTCACCGGCCTGCAGTTCGTCGAGAACCCGAAGTTGCAGATCATCTCCGGCCCCGACGGGTACGTGCAGAAGACCGTCACCACCCAGCTCGGGGAGACGGTCTTCGGCTCCGGCTCGGTGCTGCTCTTCGCGGTCGCCGGGATCACCGCGCTGATCCTCTTCCTGGCCGCGAACACCGCGTTCAACGGCTTCCCGGTGCTCGGCTCGATCCTCGCCCAGGACCGCTACCTGCCCCGGCAGCTGCACACCCGCGGCGACCGGCTGGCCTTCTCCAACGGCATCGTCTTCCTGGCCGTCGCCGCGATCGTGCTGATCGTCGGCTTCCAGGCCGAGGTGACCCGGCTCATCCAGCTCTACATCGTGGGCGTGTTCGTCTCGTTCACCCTGTCCCAGGCCGGCATGATCCGGCACTGGAACCGGCACCTGAGGATCGTGCGGGACCCGCAGGCGCGTCGGCGGATGCTCCGGTCCCGGGCGATCAACACCTTCGGCATGGTGATGACCGGCACGGTGCTGGTCATCGTGCTCGTCACCAAGTTCCTGCTCGGCGCGTGGATCGCCATCGCCGCGATGGCGATGATCTACGTGCTGATGCTGGCCATCCGCCGGCACTACGACCGGATCGCCGCGGAGCTGACCCCGCCGGCCGAGGACCGCGGGGTGCTGCCCGCCCGCAACCACGCCGTCGTGCTGGTCAGCAAGCTGCACAAGCCGACGCTGCGGGCCATCGCGTACGCCCGGGCCACCCGGCCGGACACGCTGACCGCGGTGACGGTGAACGTCGACGACAAGGACACCCGGGAGTTGCAGGCGGAGTGGGAGCAGCGGGACCTGCCCGTCCCGCTGACCGTGGTCGACTCGCCCTACCGGGAGATCACCCGCCCCATCCTGGACTTCGTGGCCGGCGTCCGCCGGGAGTCGCCGCGCGACGTGGTCACGGTCTTCATCCCGGAGTACGTGGTGGGGCGCTGGTGGGAGAACCTCCTGCACAACCAGAGCGCGCTGCGCCTGAAGGGCCGGCTGCTCTTCGAACCGGGGGTGATGGTGACCAGCGTGCCGTGGCAGCTCGCCTCGACCGCCGGCAAGGACCTGGACCGGCTGGACGCCACCCTGACCCGGGGTCCGGCGCGCGGTCCCCGGGTCGCGCCGCGCGGCACCCTGCCGCCGAGCGTCCCGCCCGTCGTGTCCGCGCCGCCCGGCGAGGGCGGCCCGAGTGGTGGAGGTGAGCGGTGACCGCGCAGCAGGACGGCCGGGGGCTGGAGGAGGCCGAGCGGGTGGAGTTGACCGTCGGAGCGGTCGCGCCCGGCGGGCACTGCGTCGCCCGGGTGGACGGGCAGGTGGTCTTCGTCCGGCACGCGCTGCCCGGTGAGCGGGTGGTCGCCGAGGTCACCGAGGTGCACAAGGGGCTCGTCCGGGCCGACGCGGTGAGCGTGCTCGAGGCCGCACCGGAGCGGGTCGAGCAGCCCTGCCCGTACGCGAAGCCGGGCCGCTGCGGCGGATGCGACCTCCAGCACGTCGCCCCGGCCGCCCAGCTCGACTGGAAGGCGGCGGTGGTGCGCGAGCAGCTCACCCGCCTCGGCGGTCTCACCGACGCGGAGCTGGACGCCCTCGGCGTCCGGGTCGAGGCGCTGCCCGGCGGGCCGCTCGGCTGGCGCTCCCGGGTCCGCTACGCCGTCGACGGGGCGGGGCGGGCCGGTCTGCTCAAGCACCGCTCGCACGAGGTGGTCCCGATCGACCGCTGCCTGATCGCCCACCCGGCGATCCGGGAGCTGCCCGTACTGACCCCGACCGGGGCGCGCTGGCCGCAAGCGGACGTGGTCGAGACGGTCGCCTCCACCGGCGGGGACGTGGCCGTGACCGCCGTCGCCGCCGGGGTGCCCCGCACGGTGAGCGGCCCCGACCAGGTCCGCGAGGTGGCGGCGGGCCGGGAGTGGACGCTGCCGTCGTCGTCGTTCTGGCAGGTGCACCCGGCCGCCGCCGACACCCTGGTCGACGCCGTGCTGGAGCTGGCCGAGCCGCGCCCGGGGGAGCGGGCCTGGGACCTCTACGGCGGGGCGGGGCTGTTCGCCGCCGCGCTGGCCGGCCGGGTCGGCGACGCGGGCCGCGTCACCCTGGTCGAGTCCGCGGCGCAGGGCGTCGCCGCCGCCCGGGAGAACCTGCGCGACCTGCCCCGGGTCGAGGTCGTGCCGGCCCGGGTGGAGACTGCCCTGGCCCGCCGCCGGATCACCGGCCCGGTCGACGTGGTCGTGCTCGACCCGCCGCGCGCCGGCGCGGGCGGCCGGGTGGTGCGGGACGTGGTGGCCGCCGGGCCGCGGGCGGTCGCGTACGTGGCCTGCGACCCGGCCGCCTTCGCCCGCGACGTGCGCACCTTCGCGCAGCTGGGCTGGCGGCTGGCCGCGCTGCGCGGCTTCGACCTGTTCCCGATGACCCAGCACGTCGAGCTGGTCGGGCTGCTCCTGCCGCCGGACGTGTTAGGAAGGGCCCCTTCCTCTACCAAATCCGATAAGAAGGGGCCCTTCCTTACATGAAGATCGTTGGGTTGATGTCGGGGACCTCCTACGACGGGGTGGACGTGGCCGCCGCCGAGTTCACCCTCGACGGGGACACGCTGCGGCTGCGCCCGCTGGGGCACCGGAGCCTCGACTACGACGACGCGCTGCGGGCCGCGATCGGCGCGCTGCTGCCGCCCGGGAGCACCACCGTCGAGGCGGTCTGCCGGCTGGACAACCGGCTCGGGGAGGTCTTCGCCGAGGCGGCGGCGATCGGCGTCGAGCTGGCCGGCGGCGCGGCCGACGCGGTGGTCTCGCCCGGACAGACGGTCTTCCACTGGGTGGCCGACGGCACGGTGCGGGGGACCCTCCAGCTCGGTGCGCCGGCCCGGGTGGCGGCCCGGGTGGGCGTACCCGTGCTGAGCGACCTGCGCTCGGCGGACGTCGCCGCCGGTGGGCAGGGCGCGCCCCTGGTCCCGGCGTTCGACGCGCTGCTGCTCGACCCGGCCGAGGGCGCTGCCCCGCGAGCCGCCCTCAACCTGGGCGGCATCGCCAACCTCACGGTCCTCGCGCCGGGCGCGCCGGTGCTCGGGTACGACGTCGGGCCCGCCAACGCGCTGCTCGACGCGGCGGCCCGCCGCCTCCTGGGGCGCCCCTGCGACCTGGACGGGGCCCGCGCGGCGGCCGGTCGGGTGCACCCCGGCCTGCTGGAGCTGCTGCTCGCCGAGCCGTACTACGCGGCGCCGCCGCCCAAGTCGACCGGTAAGGAGCTGTTCCACGCCGGCTACCTGGACGCGCGGCTGGCCGCCCTCGGCGAGGCGGTGCCGGCCGACGACGTGCTCGCCACCCTGACCGAGCTGACCGCCCGGGTGGTGGCCGCCGAGTGCGACCGGCACGGCGTGGCGGAGGTGGTCGCGGCCGGCGGCGGGGTGCGCAACCCCACCCTGACCGCCCGGCTGGCCGCGCTCGGGGCGGGCCGCTGGCGGCTGCGCACCACCGACGAGCTGGGGGTGCCCGCGCAGGCCAAGGAGGCGTACGCGTTCGCGCTGCTGGGCTGGCTCTCCTGGCACGGGCTGCCCGGGGCGCTGCCCTCGGTGACCGGCGCCGCCCGGGCCGCCGTGCTGGGCTGCTGGACCCCGTCCGGGCCGGCGTACCGGGGCGCCCCGGCCGTCGCGGCACCCCGGCGGCTGCGGATCGCGGCCTGACTTTCCGCCGGCCCCGTCCCCGTCCGGACCGTGCTCGGCGACGCCCGGTTCAGCCGGGCCGCCTCGGTGGGCCGGCCGCGCATCCGGGTGCTGACCAGGCGCTCAGCACCTCCGACGGGTGGGCGGGCGTCCGGGCCAGGCTGCGGAGTACCGGACGGCCGATAGACTCTTGCGTCATGAGCGTTGAAGAGGGCACGGTCCACCACACCGGGCTGCTGGCCACCGTCCGGGGTCCGCAGGACGTCAAGCGCATGTCCGCCGAGGAGTTGGACGTCCTCGCCGCCGAGATCCGTGACTTCCTGATCGCCAAGGTCTCGCGCACCGGCGGGCACGTCGGCCCCAACCTGGGCGTGGTCGAGCTGACCCTGGCCATGCACCGGGTCTTCGACTCCCCGCGCGACCGGCTGCTGTTCGACACCGGCCACCAGGCGTACGTGCACAAGATCCTCACCGGCCGGCAGACCGGCTTCGACAAGCTGCGCCAGCGCGGCGGCCTCTCCGGCTACCCCAGCCAGGCCGAGAGCGAGCACGACCTGATCGAGAACTCGCACGCCTCCACCGCCCTGTCCTACGCCGACGGGCTGGCCAAGGCGTACGCGCTGCGGGGCGAGCAGCGCAGCGTGGTCGCCGTGGTGGGCGACGGCGCCCTGACCGGCGGCATGTGCTGGGAGGCGCTGAACAACATCGCCACCGCCCGCAACCCGCTGGTGATCGTGGTCAACGACAACGGCCGGTCCTACGCGCCGACCATCGGCGGCCTCGCCGACCACCTCTCCTCGCTGCGGCTCAACCCCGGCTACGAGAAGGTGCTCGACACCGTCAAGGAGGCGCTCGGCTCGACGCCGCTGGTCGGCAAGCCGATGTACGAGGTGCTGCACGCGGTCAAGCGGGGCATCAAGGACGCGGTCGCCCCGCAGGCGATGTTCGAGGACCTCGGCATCAAGTACGTCGGCCCGGTCGACGGGCACGACGTGACCGCGGTCGAGTCGGCGCTGCGCGCGGCGAAGAACTTCGGCGGCCCGGTCATCGTGCACGCCGTCACCCGCAAGGGCTACGGCTACCGCCCGGCCGAGGAGGACGAGGCCGACTGCCTGCACGGCCCCGGCAGCGCCTTCGACATCGAGACCGGCAAGCTGGTCGCCGCCCCGTCGGTGAAGTGGACGCACGTCTTCGCCGACGAGCTGGTCGCGATCGCCGACGAGCGGCCCGACGTGGTGGGCATCACCGCCGCGATGGCCGAGCCGACCGGCATCGCCAAGCTGGCCCGCAAGCACCCGGACCGGGTCTACGACGTGGGCATCGCCGAGCAGCACGCGGCCACCTCGGCCGCCGGCCTGGCCCTCGGCGGGCTGCACCCCGTGGTGGCGGTCTACGCGACCTTCCTCAACCGCGCCTTCGACCAGGTCCTGCTCGACGTGGCGATGCACCGGCTGCCGGTGACCTTCGTGCTGGACCGGGCCGGCATCACCGGCCCCGACGGGCCGAGCCACTACGGCATGTGGGACATGTCCGTCTTCGGGGTCGTGCCGGGCCTGCGGATCGCCGCGCCCCGCGACGCCGCCACCCTGCGCGAGGAGCTGCGCGAGGCGGTGGGCGTCGACGACGGCCCCACCATCGTCCGCTTCCCGACCGGCACCGTCGCCGCCGACCTGCCGGCCGTGCGCCGGGTCGGCACCGTCGACGTGCTCGCCGAGTCGGCGCGCAAGGACGTGCTGCTGGTCGCGGTCGGCTCCTTCGGCCACCTCGGCATGGAGGTGGCCACCCGGGTCGCCGGGCAGGGCTTCGGGGTCACCGTGGTCGACCCGCGCTGGGTCCGCCCCGTCCCGGCCGAGCTGGTCGAGCTGGCCGCCGGGCACCGGCTCGTGGTCACCGTCGAGGACGGTGTCCGGGTCGGTGGCGTCGGCGACGCCCTAGCCCAGGCGATGCGGGACGCCGACGTCCGGGTGCCGCTGAAGGACCTGGGCGTGCCGGCCGACTGGCACCCGCACGGCACCCGCGCGCAGATCCTCGCCGACCTCGGCCTGACCGCGCAGGACGTCGCCCGCGACGTCACCGGCTGGATCTCGCGGCTGGAGGTCGAGCCGGTCGAGTCGGTGATCACCGCCGACGACGCGACCGCGCAGAACTGAGCCCCTGACCGCCGACGGCGGGTGCCCCGGGCGACCGGGACACCTGCCGTCGACGTCTCTTCCGCGTGCGTCGGCGCTCGCCGGCGGGGCCCCGGGTCAGCGGTTGCCGAGGGAGCGGTAGTGCGTCTTCTCCGCCTCGGCGAGGCTGAACGTCTCCGAGCGGGACGGCATCGGCACCACGACCAGCCCCGGCCGGTCCACCAGCCGGAGCGTGTCCGGCGGCGTGGACAGCGAGCTGTCGGCGGTCGGCCGCCAGCTCAGCACGGCCAGCGACTGCCCCGGCACCGGCAGCGCGTACGTCTGCAACTCCTCGGACCGGTCGGCGGGGGAGACCACCGGTGTGCCCCCGTCGGCGGGGCGGTACACCACGGCGGTCATCGTGCCGTCGGCCGTCTCCCAGCTCAGCTGCTCCAGCTCCGCCGGCTCACCGCCGCCGAGGGCGACCTCGCCCAGGGTGCGTACGGTCAGCCTGGTCATCGGCCAGGACGACGGCACCGAGCGCGGCGCCTCCCGGTCGCCGCTGCGCCGCGGGACGCTGCCGAAGGGGCCCTCCTCGCTGGCGAGCACGCAGGTGTCCAGGCCCGTGAGGGCCCGCTTGCCGGAGCCGCTCTCGTCCCGCACGAGGGGGTAGCGCGGCTCGGTGGTGCCGGTGCCGAGGTCCAGCAGCCGGTCGGCGGCCCGCCCCCGGGGCAGCGACCGGGTGGCCCTGAGCGTGACGGTCACCGGCACCGCCCGGCAGGCCGGCACGTCCACCGGCTCGGTGAGGCCGTCGGCGTGCCGCAGGGCGCGGCCGTCCGGCCCGAGCAGCCGCTGCACCCGGCCCGACGTGAGATAGCGCCGCCCGGCGGAGGTGTGCACGGGGAGCACGTCGGCGTAGACGAGGTAGCCGGGGTCGGTGTACTCGACGGCGCGGGTGACCGCGTACCGGCCGCCCTCGGCGGTGACCTGGAGCAGCCAGGAGGCGCTCTCGCCGGGCACGTCGGCGGCGACCAGCGCGAGCGGCGCACCGTCGACCTCGCCGGACCAGAGGATCCCGGACGTGGGCAGGTGCACCCGGTCGTCCACCGGCGACCGCCAGTCGCGTACCGCCCCGGTCACGGCCGACCGGACGGCGGCGTCGCCCGCGAGCGCGCCGCGTGGCGGCCAGACCGTGAGGTCGCCGTCCAGGCTGTCGTACCCGGCCCGCAGGTCGCCCGGCTGCCGGTCGGCCACCGGACCGCAGGCGGTCGCGGTGAGCAGCAGGGTCAGCAGTGCGGTGGCCGTGATGCCGCGCCGGCGGACTGGAGCCACCTGTACGCCCCCTCGATCGCCTCAGCCGTCGTTCGACGGAAAGCGCCATAGTACGAGATGTCGGATCACCGGAACGCGCCACCTCGCCCGCCGTCCGTGCCCAGGTCGGGGCTCTTGTCCGACACGAGCCACAGAGGACACTGCCGTGGTTTCAGGGTGAATGTCCCGCTCGGGTAGACTCCGCCGACTGTGACGCCTGCCGAGACCCGCGCCGAATCCTGGTCGGAATCCGACGCCGCCGCGGCCCCCGCGTCCGAACCCGTGGCACCGCCCGTGGGCGACGGTGCCGGTGACCGTACGCCGGGCGGGGCCGACCCGGCCGACGGGACCGACGCGCTCGGCGCGGCCGTGGCCACCGAGGCGACCGACGCCGCCACCCCCTCCGGGGAGGCCGGCGGGGCGGACGGCGCGGGCCGGCCGCGGCGGTGGACCCGGCGGCGGCAGGACCTCACGGTCCTCGGCCTGTTCCTGCTCGCCGCGGTGTGGGTGACCAGCCAGATCTGGGTGGACCCCGCCGGCCGGGTGGCCTCGCTCTACAGCAGCGACCCCGCCCAGGTGCAGTTCTTCCTCGCCCACTCGGTACGCGTGGTGCTGCACGGCGAGTTCCCGTTCTTCACCGAGCAGTTCAACTACCCCGACGGGGTCAACCTGATGGCCAACACGGCCATCCTCGCGCTGGGCATCCCGATGGTGCCGGTGACGCTGCTCTTCGGGCCGGCCGTGACCTTCGTGGTGCTGGTCACGCTCGCGCTCGCCGGCACCGCCTCGGCCTGGTACTTCGTGCTCTCCCGGCACGTGGTGCGCAGCCCGCTGGCGGCGGCCGTCGGGGGCTGGTTCTGCGGGTTCTCGCCGGCGATGCTGTCGCACGCCAACTGGCACCCCAACATCATCTCGCAGTTCCTGCTGCCGTTCATCGTCTGGCGGGTGCTGGTCATCACCCGGTCCCGACGGCCGTGGCGCGACGGCGTGCTGCTCGCCCTGATGGTCACCGCCCAGGCGTTCATCAACGAGGAGATCCTGCTCTTCACGGCGCTCGCCTGCGGGGTGTTCCTGCTCGCCGTGCTCGCCCAGCGGCCCGCACTCTGGTCGGCGGCGTGGCGACCGCTGGCCAAGGCCCTCGCGATCTGCACCGTGCTCGCGGGGTCGCTGCTGGCGTACCCGCTCTACGTCCAGTTCGCCGGGCCGATGGCGTACCACGGATTGAGCGACGCGGTCCGCGACTACGGCAACGACATCGCGGCCTTCTTCGCGCCCGGCTCGCCGACGATCGGCGGCGACGAACGCGCCAACGTCAACCTCGCGCCGAACTACTCGGAGGAGAACGCCTTCTTCGGCTGGAGCCTCGCCCTGATCGCCGTCGGCATCGTGGCCTGGCTGCGCCGGGAGACGCTCGTGCGGGCGCTGGCCGTGACCGGGGCGTTCTTCGCCGTGCTCTCCCTCGGCGAGCGGGTGTCCTGGTGGGACCGTGAACTGTTCACCGGGCCCTGGGAGTGGCTGGTCCGGCTGCCGCTGCTCGACGCGGTGGTGCCCACCCGGTTCGGCCTGATCACCAGCGTGGTGGTGGGCATCCTGCTGGCGCTGGCCGTCGAGCGCTCCCGGGCGCTGCCGCTGGAGCGGCGCACGCTGCGTACGCTCACCGTGGCCGGCCTCGTCCTCGCGCTGCTGCCGATCGCGCCGATGCCGCTGAAGGTGACCTCCCGCCCGCCGGTGCCGGACTTCATCACCGCCGACCGGTGGCGCGGCTACGTCGGTGAGGAGCAGACCCTGGTGCCGATCCCGGTGCCCGCCATGGGGCACACCCACGGGATGCGCTGGGCCGCCTCCACCAACCTCGACTTCAAGATCCCCGGCGGCTACTTCCTGGCCCCGCGCAACGGCAACACCGGCGACCCCGGCCGCTTCGGCGGCCGGCCCAGCGGCGTCGGGCGGCTGCTCGACGAGGTCGCCTCGACCGGCCGCATCCCGAAGCTGGACGACCGGCAGCGCCGCCGTTCCCTTGACGAGCTGCGGCACTGGCGGGCAGCCATCCTGGTGCTCCCGGTCGGCCAACACCACGCCGAGCAGCTGCGGCGTACCGTCGAGCAGCTGGTTGGCCCCGGCCGCCGGGAGCTGGACGTCTGGGTCTGGGACGTCCGGGCGTTGACGGACCGACCGACCTGATGGCCGCCCCGGCGGCGACCGGCACCACCGAGGCGGCACCCGCCCGGCGGTTTCGCCGGCTGCCGGTACGCGCCCCGGACGCGCTGGTCGTCACCGGCTACCTCGCCCTGGCGGTGCTGCTGACCCTCGGCCAGTGGGGCCGCCCCGGGCGGCTGTTCCACCAGGCGGGGGACCAGATCCTCTTCGAGTGGATGCTGGCCCGTGCGGCCCGGGCGGTGACGCGCCTGGAGAACCCGCTGTACAGCGCGGAGCTGAACGCCCCCGACGGGGTGAACCTGATGGCCAACACCTCCGTGCTGGGGCTGGGCGTGCCGCTGACGCCGGTCACCCTGCTCTTCGGCTCGCAGGTCGCGTTCCTGGTGGCCGTGGTCTGCTGTCTCGCGGGCACCGCGACCGCCTGGTACGCGCTGCTGCGCCGCCGGCTGGTCGACTCGTGGGCGGCGGCGGCCGTCGGGGGGCTGTTCTGCGGCTTCGCCCCCGGCATGGTCGCGCAGGCCGGGGCGCACCTGCACATGGCGGCGCAGTTCCTGGTGCCGGTGATCCTGGCGCTGGTGTTCCATCCGGACCCGCGCCGGCCGTGGCGGCACGGGACGCTGCTCGGGCTGCTGGTGGCGTACCAGCTCTTCCTCGGCGAGGAGGTGCTGGTCTTCCTGGTCCTCGCCGCCGGCACGTTCGCGTTGGCGTACGCGGCGGCCGACCGGGCGACGGCACGCCGGCTGGCGCCCCCGCTGTTCGGCCGGCTCGCCGTCGGGGTGGCGGTCGCGCTGCCGGTGCTGGCGTACCCGCTGTGGTCCCAGTTCTTCGGTCCGGGCCACTACCGGGGGATGCCCTTCCACGCGTACGGCTACCAGCTCGACGCCGCGTCGTTCACCGCCTCGGCGCGGCAGACGGTGCTCGGCGACGACCACCTGCCCGGTCTGCTCGCGCCGAACCCCACCGAGGAGAACTCCTTCTTCGGCCCCGGGCTGCTGGTGCTCGCCGTGGTGATCGTGATCTGGCTGTGGCGCCGGCCGCTGGTGCGCGCGCTGGCCGCCTGCGGGCTGCTCTTCGCGCTGCTCTCGCTGGGCGGGCAGGTCCGTCTGGACGGCACCTCCACCGGCATCCCCGGGCCGTACCGGCTCGTCGCCGAACTGCCGCTGCTCGACCACGCGGTGCCGGCGCGCTTTCCGCTGGTCTGCGTCCCGGTGCTGGGCATCCTGCTCGCCCTCTCCCTGGACCGGCTCCGCCCCGACGCGGTGGCCGGACCGCGGGCCGACGCGGTGGCCGGACCGCGGGCGGGCGGTGTGCCGGTGCGGCTGCTCTGGGGCGGGGCGGTGGCCGCCGCGCTGCTGCCGCTGATCCCCACCCCGATCCGGACCGTGCCGGCCTGGCCGGTGCCGGCGTTCGTGGCCGAGGGCGGCTGGCGGGCCCACGTCCCGCCGGGCCGGACTCTGGTCCCGGTGCCGCCGGTCACCGGCGCCGGGGTCAGCCCGGCGATGCTCTGGTCGGCCCGCACCGGGCTGGCCTTCCCGGCGCCGGGCGGCTACTTCATCGGCCCCCGGGCCACCGACGACGCGACCGCCCGCTGGGGCGCCCCGGACCGCCCCACCGCCGCGCTGCTGCGCCGGGTCGCCGAGACCGGCGAGGTGCCGGTGGTCACCGACGAGCACCGTCGCCAGGCGGTCGAGGACCTGCGCCACTGGCGTGCGGCCCTGGTGGTCCAGGGCGGCCTGCACCACGGCCACCCGGTGCGCCGTACGGTCGACGCGCTGCTCGGCCCGGGCCGGGAGGTGGCCGGCGCCCACGTCTGGGACGTCCGCCCGCTGGTGGGTTGACTCTGTCGCTGGCCGGCGACGACGCGGCCGGCGGGTCTCGTGCGGTCGGCGGGTCTCGTCCAGTCCTCGCTGTCGAGCTGCCCCGTCCGTGGGACCGGCCGGGGGACGGCTCAGCCGACGAGCGGCCGGACGTCCCAGAGCCACACGTCGTCGACGCGCTGCGGCGGGCCGATCAGCGCGGTCATCAGCTCGCGCAGGACCGCCTCGCGGGGATGCGCGCCGAGGACCACCACGGACGCCCGCCAGAAGCGCAGGTCCTCGACCGCCTGGCGGCGGTTCTCCTCCGTCAGCGCGGGGACGGCGTTCTTGTCCATCGTGGAGTAGATCAGGGTGCTGGTCGGACGGTTGGGCGCGCCGAAGACGCCCTCGCCGAGCTCGTTCGGCCCGATGAAGTAGCCGCCCGGGATCGGGAACGCGTGCTGCGTCAGCGCGCTCCAGCGCAGCGTGGGCAGGCCGTGCACGTTGCTCGGGATCGGCACCGGCACCAGGGTCCGGCCCTCCGGCACGTACGGGCGCCAGCCGCCAGCGGTGATGAAGCGCGGCGGCGGGTCGACGGGCTCCGCGGGCAGCGGACGCGGGAACAGCGGCAGCACGGCGAGCGCGACGGCCGCGTACCCGACCGGCCGGAGCCAGCGGCGGCGCGGCCCGGCGGCGTCGGCACCGGCCGCGCGGTCGTCGCCGTCGGAGCCGGCGCGGGGGGCCGGCACCGGCGGGCGGCCGCTGCCGGCGACGGTGTCCCAGGCCAGGGCGAGCAGCACGCCGAGCGCCGCCGCCACCACCAGGGCCAACCGGGTCGGCATCATCATCTCGACCAGCGGCAGGTCGTCGGAGATGTAGGCCCACGGACCGTCCGTCTCCGTCTCCACCCCGTTGATCCGCACCTTCGGGCCGATCGAGGCCACCGTGAAGACCACCACCAGCACCGCGAGGATGCGGGCGGCGAGCGAGCGGCGGACCAGCAGCACCAGCGCCACCAGCGACAGCAGCACCAGCGGCCAGCCGAACCAGGTGTTCTGCTCGGTCAGGCCGATGGTCTTCTCCACGGCCTCGTCGCCGGCCACGGTGTCGCGGGCGAAGGTGACGAAGGCGGCCAGGTCCTCGCCCCAGCTGTGGAACACCCCGCCCTGCAATCCCCGGTAGGACTGTGGGCCGTTGAACTGGAACCAGATCGGGTAGGCCGTCAGCAGCAGCGCCAGAGCGCCGCCCACGCCGAGCGCGGCGGCGAAGGTGCCGGCCACCGCCCGCGTCCGCGCCGGCCGCATGATCGCGTACGCGACCACGACGACCAGGCAGGCCAGCGCGGTGAGCAGCAGCATCTCCTCGTTGATGAAGATCTGGTACGCCACCAGCAGGCCGAGCACGATTCCGTTGCGCCGCCACCGGCCGGGCTCGCCGAGCCGGAGCACCCGCACCACGATCAGCGGCAGCAGGAAGTTCGAGACGAAGTTGGGCTGACCGTTGGCGTGGTGCACGATGCCCGGCGCGAAGCCGAGGAACGCGCCGCCGACGAAGGCCGCCGCGCGGGAGCGCACCAGGTGCCGCGACAGCATCCAGTACGACGTGCCGGCGGTCGCGGCCAGCGCGCCACCCAGGTAGAGGGCGTACATGACCTGCGGGCCGAGCAGCATGGTCAGCGGCGCCAGCGGCAGCGTCACCCCGAGCAGCGAGGTGTTCGCCATCATGTTCACCCCGTCCGGGGCGTTCTGCCGCTCGGTGAACAGCGGGTTCTCCAGGTGCCGCACCGAGTACGCGCCGTGCGAGAAGAGCCACTCGAACCAGCTGTGGTCGGTGGGCAGGTGCGACGACACCCGGTTCTGCACGTCGACCCAGTAGTTCAGGCACACGAAAACGCCGAGCAGGACATAGGCTCCGATGGCCAGTACGTCGGCGCGGGAGGGCCTGCGCCGGGGCCGGCGCGTCGGCTCGGCCGCGACGGGCTCGGAGACGGAGTTCAGCGAGGGGTCTACCACCGGCACAGCCACGACGCGCCATCGTACAGGCGCTCCGGCGTCGCTTTTGCCTCAGCCGGTGCCCCCACGGCCGATTTGCCGGTCCGCCGGAGGCCATGGTGTGACGGGGAGGACGCTGCGTGACGGTCATCGACCTCGGCGAGTTGCGCGACGAGCCGGACCGCGAGGCGCCGCCGCCCCGGGCCGTCGGCCGGCCGCTGCGGGTAGCGCTGGCGCTCGCGTTCCTGGTGGCCACCGTGGCGGCGGCCGCGCCGGTGCCGACACGGGTCGCGCTCGTGGTGCCGGCCCGCCTCGGGGCGGAGGTGTTCCTGGACGCTGGCCGGATCTACGTCGTCGAACCGGCCGAGGGGGAGCCCGCGGGGACCGTGGAGGTGCGCGCGTACGCCCTGCCCGAGCGGGCGCCGGCCGACGGCACCCCGCCCACCCCGGCGTGGCGGGCCCGGGTCGTGGCGGCGAGCCGCTTCTGGCAGGTCCAGACCGGGCCGGGGACGGTGCTGTTCTCGATCACCGGGGACCATGACGACGGGCAGACGATCGCCCTCGACGACGAAGACGGCCGCGAACGCTGGCGGCAGCCCGGCTACCCCTGGTGGGACCCGACCGGGATCCTGCTGATGCGCACCGGCGGGGAGGAGAGTGGCGCCGTGCGGTCGGTCGATCCGGCCTCCGGCCGGGCGCTCTGGTCGGTGCCGGTGACGGGCGAGAGCGTGCGGTACGCCGTCCGCGACGGGCGGGTCGAGCGGATCGTGCTGGCCCCCGCGAAGGGGCGGGTCGAGGTGCGCGACCCCCGCTCCGGCGCACTGACGCACGCGGCCGACCTGCGTCTGGGCGAGCTGCCCGGGTACGGGTACTCGGTGGTGGCGCACGACCTGCTGCTGGTCGTCCGGCCGGCCGCGGGCGTGGTGACCGCCTACGGGCTGGACGGGCTGCGGCGGCGGTGGGAGGCGCGTCTGTCCCAGGTGGAACACGTCAACGAGTGCGGTGAGCTGCTGTGCGCGCCCGGGGCGAGCGGCAGCTTCAGCGTGCTCGATCCGACCACCGGCGTGCTCCGGTGGACCGGACAGCGGTGGGCGGGGGTGCTGTCGGCCCGGGGCGACCGACTCCTGGCGCTGGCGCCCGGGGGCGTCGGCGACCGGTTCGGCGTGCTCGACGCGGCGACCGGTCGGGAGGTCGCCGACCTGGGCACCTGGCAGCTGATGCCCTGGTACGAGGAGCAGCGGCTGCTCGCCGTGCGACCGGCCGTCGCCGGCGGCGGGCTGGTGGTGGCCGAGCTGGACGTCGCCGCGGGTCGGGCCCGGGTGCTGGACGTGCTCCGCGACGCCTCCTCGGACTGCCGCAGCCGCGCGGACACGATGGTGTGCCGGCTGGACACCGGCGACTTCGGTGTCTGGCGCTATCCCCGCTGAGTCGCCCGGGGGCGAGCGCCATCGGGTTCACCAGTTGGGCTGCTCCGGCGCCGGGGGCAGCGGCACGCCGGGCGGCCGGAGGACGTACGCCACCCCGCCGCTGCCGCCCTGCCAGGCGGCCTCGAAGCGGTCCCGGTCGACGATCCGGCGCACCGCGTCGTCGTCCGGGGCGTACGGGTCGTTGAGCACCGGGGCGCCGGCGTCGGTGAAGCCGACCAGCACCATCAGGTGTCCCTTGGTGTCGTAGTCCAGCCCGGGCACCTCGCCGGCGGTGAAGGCGGCCGAGACGATCAGCGGGATCCCGGCGGCCACGAACGCCTCCGCCTCGGTCAGCGAGCGTAGCCGGGTGACGAAGGCGTCCACGCCGTGCAGGCCCGCGTACGCGGTGTTGAACGGCCAGTTGCCGGCCCCGGCGTAGGAGTGGTCGTAGCAGTGCCGCGCGGCGTGCACCACCACCGGGCGGGGGCCGGCCGGAGCCACCCAGGCGTACCGGGCCGGGGCCGGGGCGGCGTCCCAGAAGGCCAGCACCATCGAGGTGCAGGTGGGGCTGCACCAGGCGTCCCCGCCGCCACCCCACTGCGGGTGGGCGCCGGCGTGCAGCCGCTGCGAGTAGCGCGGCACGTCCAGCACCGTGCCCCAGGCGGCCGGCGCCGTCGCGGCGGACCCACCGGCAGGGGCCGGACCCGGGGCGCGGGACTCGGGCCCGGTGACCGGGGCGGGCCCGGTCGCCACCGGCGGGGAGCCCGCTGCAGTGGGCCGGGACGCCCCGGCCGCTGCTGTCGGGCGCGGGCCCGCGGCGACCGCCCCGACCGCGCGCAGCACCGGGGTCGCGTCGGCGTCCTCAGGCCGGAGCAGGGTCACCCGGACCTGCCAGCCGGTGACGGTCGCGCCCGTCACCACCAGCGTGTCCGTGTCCACCCGGGCGTCGGCGTCGCGCTGCCCGGGCACGGACGTCCGGCGGATCGCGTGGTCGTCGGCCGCCCAGTCGGCGAGGACGTACCACCCGGTGGCGGGGGCGTCGTCGTGCCACCCCCGCAGCTCCACCCGCAGCCAGCAGTCGCCGGGGGTGTCTGCGGTCCAGGAGGGCACCACGTCGCGCACGGCGAAGCCGACCGGCACGGGCGGGGACGTCCAGCTGCCGGCCACGTACCGGCGGGTGCGGCCGTCGGCGTCGGTGTGGTCGATTCGGTCGGTCGGGTCGGCCAGTTCGAGGCCCTGCCCGCCCGCGCGCAGCCCGGACAGGCTGCCCAGCCCGGCGTCGCCGGGGAGGCGGAAGCCCCGGTAGGTGACGTCCCGCCGGATGGCCGGCGCCGCGTCGATCATGCGTCTTCCCGTCCGTCGTGAAGGTTGCCGCCAAGAGCATCGCGTACGACGAAGGTTTTCTGCAACGGGGCCGGACCGGGACGGCGGGTGCGGCCCGGTTTGGCTGCCGGCACTAGGTTGTGGGTGGTCAGGGGCGCGAGGAGGCCGGGATGCGGGTACTGGTGGTCGAGGACGAGCGCAACCTCGCCGACGCGATCGCGCGGGGGCTGCGCAAGCGGGGGATGGCGGTGGACGTCGCCTACGACGGCGACAGCGGCCACGAGATGGCGTTCGTCACCCGCTACGACGTGGTGGTGCTCGACCGGGACCTGCCCGGCGTGCACGGTGACCAGATCTGCGCCGAGCTGGCCGCCTCCGGCACGCTCACCCGGGTGCTGATGCTGACCGCGAGCGGCACCGTCGCCGACCGGGTGGAGGGGCTCCAGCTCGGCGCGGACGACTACCTGCCGAAGCCGTTCGCCTTCGACGAGCTGGTCGCCCGGGTGCAGGCGCTCGGCCGCCGGGCCACCCCGGCCGCGCCGCCGGTGCTCGAACTCGCCGACCTGGTCCTCGATCCGGCCCGCCGGGTGGCCACCCGGGGCGGCCAGCCGGTCGACCTGACCAACAAGGAGTTCGGCGTGCTCTGCGAGCTGCTCAAGGCGCGCGGCGCGGTGGTCTCCAGCGAGGAGCTGCTGGAGCGGGTCTGGGACGCCAACACCGATCCGTTCACCACGATCGTCCGGGTCACCGTGATGACCTTGCGCAAGAAGCTCGGCGACCCGCCGCTGATCGAGACGGTGGTCGGTGCGGGCTACCGCACGGCGGAGGCAGGGGCATGAGCGCGAGGAGTGAGCCGGGTCTGCGAGCCCCGCAGTCGCGAATGAAGGTGGCGCTGTGAGCGCGAGGAGTGAGCCGGTCCTGCGAGCCCCGCAGTCGCGAGTGAAGGTGGCGCTGTGAGCGCGAGGAGTGAGCCGGGTCTGCGAGCCCCGCAGTCGCGGACGAGGGCCGGCGCCGCGGGCCGGCGGGCCCGGCTGCGGCCCACGCTGCGGTTGCGGCTGACCCTGCTCAACGGGGTGCTGCTGGTCGGCGCGGGCGCGATCCTGGTGCTGCTGGCCTGGCTGCTGGTCCGCGACGCGCTGCGGCCGACCGACGAGCTGCTTCCCGGCACCACGGTGGTGCTGGCCGACGGCCGGGCGCTGGACGCCGCGCAGTGGCAGCGCCAACTGGTCGACGCCGCCAGCGGGGAGTTGCTGGTCAAGGGCCTGGTGGCGCTGCTGGCGATCAGCGTCGTCGGGGTGGCCGGCGCGTACGCGGTCGCCGGCCGGGCGCTGCGCCCGCTGCACCAGGTCACCGCCACCGCCCGCCGCCTCGGCGAGACCACCCTGGACCAGCGCATCGGCTACTCGGGCGCCGACGACGAGGTGGCCGAGCTGGCGGAGACCTTCGACGAGATGCTCGACCGCATCGCCGCCGCCTTCGAGGCACAGAGGCGCTTCGTGGCCAACGCCTCGCACGAGTTGCGGACCCCCCTCGCGGTGATGCGCACCGAGATCGACGTGACGCTCAGCGACGACGAGGCGGACGCCGCAGAGTACCGTCGGATGGCCACCGTGGTCCGGGACGCCTCCGAACGGGCCAACGGGCTGGTCGACGCACTGCTGGTGCTCGCCCGCAGCGAGGCCCAGGCGGGCCGCCGGCTGGGCCGGCGCACCGAGTGTGACCTTGCCGCCGGCACCGTCAACGCCCTGTCGGCGGTACGCCGGGAGGTGGAGCGGATCAAGCTGCGGGTGCAGACCTCGCTGGAGTCGGCACCGGTCGTCGGCGACCCCGGGCTGCTCGACCGGCTGGCCGGCAACCTGATCGAGAACGCGATCCGCTACAACCACCTGCACGGCCGGCTCTGGGTGCGTACCGGCTCGGACGGGTGCCGGTCGTGGCTGGTGGTGGGCAACACCGGGTTCGAGGTGGACCAGGCCGACGTGCCCGGACTGTTCGAGCCGTTCCGGCGCGGCGGCCGGGAGCGTACGGGCGCACGCGGCTCGGGTCTCGGGCTCTCCATCGTCCGGGCGGTCTGCGATGCGCACGGCGGCACCGTGAAGGTCATCGCCCAGTCCGGCGGCGGGTTGGAGGTCACGGTGACCCTGCCGGCGGCGGAGGCGGCCCCGGCGGTCACCGCCGAGGAGCCGACCGCCCGTCGCTGACCCGCCGGCGGGGTTGCGGGCGGAGTCGCCCCGATGGAAGGATCACGGCGTCAGCTCGAGGACCGGAGGGGGGTGCGTCGATGTCCACCGTCATGATCTCCGCGCCCCGTCTCGCCGGCTGACCCTCACCCACGCGGGGCGCCCCATCCCCAGCGGAGGAACCCGTGAGCGCACGGATCCACAACATCTGCATCGACTGCCGTGACACGTACGCGCTGGCCGGCTTCTGGGCGCAGGTCTTCGACTGCCCCCGTCAGTCGGACGACTTCCCCGGCGACCCGGAGGCCATGCTGCTGCCGCCGGGTGGCCCGGAGGTGCTCTTCTTGGCGGTGCCGGAGGGCAAGGAGGTGAAGAACCGTCTCCACCTCGACCTGGAGCCCGCGGACCGGACCCGCGACGAGGAGGTGGCGCGCCTGGTGGCCATCGGCGCCACCCGGGTCGCCGACCGGCGCCGCGCCGACGGCTCGGGCTGGGTGGTGCTCGCCGACCCGGAGGGCAACGAGTTCTGCGTGCTGCGCAGCGCTGCCGAGCGGCCCGCCACGGCGGGCTGAGGCGATGGGGCCCGTCCACAATCGTGGGCGGGCCCCGGCGCGTCGCCGTACGGTCAGTACCTCTGCTCGATCTGGCCGCGGAGGGCGACGAACTCCGCCGCCGTGGCTGCCGAGGAGGAGAAGAACATCACGATGATCCCGACGCTGCCGTGGTCGGCCCACGCGCAGACACCCAGCGGCACGCCGGCGGACTCGCCGTCGCCGCACTTGGCCTGGCCGCCCAGCGGCCCGGGGGCGATCGTGGTCAACCGCTTGACAGCCAGGTCCTTCGAGATGCCCTTGACGGCGTCGTCGAGCTCCCGTTCCGGGTTGAGCACGAAGGTGCTGGCGGCGATCACCATGACCATGTCCCGCTTGTCGGCGCTGCCGTAGAAGGCGCCGGCGACGCCGGTCTCGCCGCGTACCGAGGACCGCAGCTCGCGGACCATGTCGTCGGCGGCCTTCCGCAGGGTCGGCTCGGTGCTCTTCGAGCGGCCCCCGAGGGTCTCCGGCGTGACGACCCTGATCTGCGGGGCGTCGCTGGACTCCGGCGACGGGGCGGCTTCGGACGAGGGGGCGGCGCTCGGCGTGGCGCTCGACGCCGCCACGGTCGGCGACGCGGTCGGGGTGGGCCTGGGGTCGGCGTCCTGCTCGCCCTCGTAGGCGAGGAAGGCGATGCCGCCCCCGCCGAGGCAGAGCACCAGCAGCCCGACCAGTCCCAGGGTCAGCACCAGCTGGTGGGACCTCGCCGGCTGGCCCGCGCCGGGGGAGGTCGGCGGGTAGCCGGCGTACGGGCTGGTGGGAAAGCCGGCCTGGGGCGTGGCGGGGTAGCCGCCGTAGGGCTGGGTGGGGTGCGGCTGGGCCGGTGGGCCGGAGTACGGCTGGGTGGGGTGCGGCTGGGCCGGCGGGCCGGAGTACGGCTGGGTTGGCGCGAGGCCCGGTTGCGGCGTGGCGGGCCACCCCCCGCCCGGCGAGGGCTGGCCGCCGGACGGGTGCTGACCGCCGTGCGGGGGCGTCCAGCCGCCGGCGGACGGTGGCGGGTAGCCGTCCGGCCGTGGCGGGTCGAAGTCGTAGTGCGTGTCGTGCTCCGGCTGCCCGGACCAGGGATCGACCGGCGGTTGGGACATGATCAGCTCCAGGCGAGGGTGCGAACGGGTGATCGTAGCCAGCCACGGCACGGTACCGCTGTCCTGATTCCGAGCGTATCGGCCGCAACGACGATCGCGGTGGCCACCACCATCCAAGCCGGACGGGGCAACCACCGCGAACGCGGGGGCGGTGTGGATCAGGCGGGCAGGCTGGCCACCCCGTACGGCAGGAACCGGTGGCCGGTGACCCGCTCGGAGGTGCCGGTCCGGTCCAGGTACGGCGTGACGCCGCCCAGGTGGAACGGCCAGCCCGCGCCGAGGATCAGGCACAGGTCGATGTCCTGCGCCTCGGCGACGACGCCCTCGTCGAGCATCAGCCGGATCTCCTGCGCCAGCGCGTCGAGCGCGCTCTCGCGTACCTGCTCGGCGGTGAGCGGCTGGTCGCCGACCACGAGCAGCTTGGCCACCTCGTCGTTGATCTGGTCGTCGACGACGATCGGCTGCCCGGAGTCGGCGATCCGCTTGATGTTCTCGCTGACGCCGAAGCGGTCCGGGAACGCGGCGTGCAGGACGCCGCCCACGTGGTACGCGACGGCCGGCCCGACGAGCTGGAGCAGGGCGAGCGGGCGCATCGGCAGGCCCAGCGGGTCCAGCGCGACGTTCGCCACCTCCAGCGGGGTGCCGGCGTCGACGGCCGCGAACACGGTGCCCAGGAACCGGGTGAGCAGCCGGTTGACCACGAACGCCGGGGCGTCCTTCACCAGCACCGAGGACTTCTTCAGCTGCTTGCCGACCGCGAACGCGGTGGCGAGCGTGGCGTCGTCGGTGCGCTCGCCCCGGACGATCTCCAGCAGCGGCAGTACCGCGACCGGGTTGAAGAAGTGGAAGCCGACCACCCGCTCGGGGTGCTCCAGTTCCTCGGCCATCGCGGTGATCGACAGGCTGGAGGTGTTGGTGGCGAGCACCGCCTCCGGCTTGACGATCTTCTCCAGCTCGGCCCAGACCTGCTTCTTGACGGCCAGGTCCTCGAAGACGGCCTCGATGACGAGATCGGCGTCGGCGAAGACGCCCTTGTCGACGGAGCCACTGACCAGGCCGTACAGCTTGGCGGCCGTGCCCTTGTCCATCCGGCCCTTGCTGACGGCCTTCTCGATCTGGTTGTGCACGTAGCCGACGCCCTTGTCGACCCGGGCCTGGTCCAGGTCGGTCAGGACGACCGGCACCTGGAGGCGGCGGGCGAAGAGCAGGGCGAGCTGGCTGGCCATCAGGCCCGCGCCCACGATGCCCACCTTGGTGACCGGGCGGGCCAGGCCCTTGTCCGGCGCGCCGACCGGCCGCTTGGCCCGCCGCTGCACCAGGTCGAAGGCGTAGAGGCCGCTGCGCAGCTCCTCGGAGAAGATCAGGTCCGCCAGGGCCTCGTCCTCGGCGGCGGTGCCGGTTGCGAAGTCGGCGTCCTTCGCCGTCTCCAGCAGGTCCAGCGCCTTGTACGCGGCCGGGACCGCGCCGTGCAGCCGCGCGTCGAGGGTCTGCCGGGCGAAGTAGAGCACGCCCGCCCACATGTCCTTGTCGACCTCGGGCCGGGTCACGGTGACCTCGCCCCGGACCACGCCGGCGGCCCACTCCAGGGACCGCTCCAGGAAGTCCGCCGGCTCCAGCAGGACGTCCGCGATGCCCAGCTCCGCGGCCTGCTTCGGCTTGAGCATCTTGTTCTGCATCAGCGGGTTCTGGATGACCACCTGGGTCGCCGCCGGGATGCCGATCAGGTTCGGCAGCAGTTGGGTGCCGCCCCAGCCGGGGACCAGGCCGAGCGAGACCTCGGGCAGGGCCAGCGCCGCCGCGCCGCCGGAGAGCGTCCGGTAGTGGCAGTGCAGGGCCAGCTCCAGGCCGCCGCCCATCGCCGCGCCGTTGACGAAGGCGAAGGTCGGGACCTCGCTGTCCCTGAGCCGGGCGAAGACCCGGTGACCGAGGCGGCCGATCTCCAGCGCCTGCTCGCGGTCGGCGAGCTGCGGGAGGCTGGTGAGGTCCGCGCCCACGCAGAAGACGTACGGCTTGCCGGTGACGGCGACGAACGCCGGGTTCGCGGCCAGGGCGGCGGTGATGGCCTCGTCCAGGCTGGTCAGGCCGCCCGGGCCGAAGCTGTTCGGCTTGGTGTGGTCGAAGCCGTTGTCCAGGGTGATCAGGGCGGCCGGCCGATCCAGCCCCGGTACGTTCACCTGGCGCAGCAGCGCCCTGGTGACGACCTCGTTCGGTGCGGCGAGCGCGCTCACTTGTCTCCCTCCCAGTGCGGGTTCTCCCAGATGACCGTGCCGCCCATGCCGATGCCGATGCACATGGCGGTGACGCCGTAGCGGACCTCGGGGTGCTCGGCGAACTGCCGGGCGAGCTGGGTCATCAGCCGGACGCCCGAGGAGGCGAGCGGGTGCCCGATGGCGATCGCGCCGCCCCACGGGTTGACCCGCGGGTCGTCGTCGGCGATGCCGAAGTGGTCGAGGAAGGCGAGCACCTGCACGGCGAACGCCTCGTTCAGCTCGAACAGGCCGATGTCGTCGATGGTCAGGCCGGCGAGGCGCAGCGCCTTCTCGGTCGACGGGATCGGGCCGACGCCCATCACCTCGGGCTCGACGCCGACGAAGCCGAACGACACCAGCCGCATGGCGACCGGCAGGCCCAGCTCGCGGGCGACGTCCTCGGAGGCGAGCAGGCTGGCGGTGGCGCCGTCGTTCAGGCCGGCCGCGTTGCCCGCGGTGACCTTGCCGTGCGGGCGGAACGGGGTCTTCAGGGTGGCGAGCTTCTCCAGCGAGGTGTCCCGGGGAGCCTCGTCGACCGTGGCCATCCCCCAGGCGTTCTCCTCGTCGCGGACCGCCACGGACACCAGGTCGTCCTGGAGCTTGCCGTTGGCGTACGCCTTGGCGGTCTTCTGCTGCGAGGCGAGCGCGAACGCGTCGGTGCGCTCCTTGGTGACGTGCGGGACCCGGTCGTGCAGGTTCTCCGCGGTCGCGCCCATGACCAGCGCGGACGGGTCGACCAGCTTCTCGGCGACGATCCGCGGGTTGGGGTCGACGCCCTCGCCCATCGGGTGGCGGCCCATGTGCTCGACGCCGCCGGCGATGGCGACGTCGTAGGCGCCCATGGCGATGCCGCTGGCGACGGTGGTCACCGCGGTCATGGCGCCGGCGCACATCCGGTCGATCGCGAAGCCGGGGACGGTCTTGGGCAGGCCCGCCAGCAGTGCGGCGGTCCGGCCGATGGTCAGGCCCTGGTCGCCGATCTGGGTGGTGGCGGCGATGGCGACCTCCTCGACCCGCTCCGGCGGCAGCTGCGGGTTGCGGCGCAGCAGTTCGCGGATGCAGCGGATCACCAGGTCGTCGGCGCGGGTGTTGGCGTACATGCCACCCGCCTTGCCGAACGGGGTACGGACGCCGTCGACGAAGACGACATCCCGAACTTCACGGGGCACTTGAGCCTCCTCTTCGACCATGATCGGCCCGCGCGCCGACGGGCGGCGGCACGGACCGAACGAAGGTCGCCGGCGCGGGCGTGTCCCCCGGATGCTACTTGCCGGTAACCACCGTTGGCACCCGAACCCGTGTGGCCCACCCCACACCGTCGCGTCAGACGGTGGAGGGCGGATCGGTGAGGGCCTCCGCCAGTGCGGGCAGGAGCAGGGTGATCTGCCAATCGCGGGCGTTGAGGCCCCGGAGGGTCTCCGCGACGGTCGCCTCCGTGACCTCCTCCGGGGGTACCCAGGCCAGTCGACGGATCGAGTCGGGAGTGATCAGGTTCTCCGGCGGCAGCCGGTGCGCGCCGGCCACGCCGACCACCACCTCCCGGCAGCGGGCCAGCCGGGCCGCCGCCACCGGGTCCCGCTCGGCCCACCGGTGCGGCGGCGGGGGACCCTCGACCGTCGGGGGGACCGGCAGCGCGTCGTCGGGCAACTGCCGCGCGTCGTCCAGCGCGGCCAGCCAGGTGCGGGCCAGCCGGCGCACCGAGCGGCCGCCGAAGCCGGGCAGGGTGAGCAGGGTCTTCTCGTCCTTCGGATCCAGCTCGGCCGCCGCGACGATGGCCGAGTCCGGCAGCACCCGGCCCGGGGCGGCGTCGCGCCGGGCGGCGATCTGGTCCCGCGCGTACCAGAGGGAACGCACGCGCGCCTGGGCCCGCGCCCCGCGCACCCGGTGGATGCCGGACGTACGGCGCCACGGCTCGGCGCGCACCTTCGGCGGGCGGGCGCCGGTGCGCACCAGCGCGGCGAACTCCTCCGCCGCCCACGCGGACTTGCCCTGGCGGGTCAACTCCTCGTCGAGCGCGTCGCGCAGGTCGATCAGCATCTCCACGTCGAGCGCGGCATAGGTCAGCCAGGACTCCGGCAACGGGCGGCTCGACCAGTCGGCCGCCGAGTGGTGCTTCTCCAGGCTGAACCCGAGTAGCTGCTCGGTCAGCGCCGCCAGGCCGACCCGCTCGAATCCGGCCAGCCGGGCGGCCAGTTCGGTGTCGAACAGCCGGCGCGGGCGCAGCCCCACCTCGGCCAGGCAGGGCAGGTCCTGGCTGGCCGCGTGCAGCACCCACTCGGCCTCGCCGATCACCGTGTCGAGGGCGCTCAGGTCGGGCAGCGGCAGTGGGTCGATCAGCGCCGTGCCGGCACCCGCCCGGCGCAGCTGCACCAGGTAGGCGCGCTGGCTGTAGCGGTAGCCCGAGGCGCGTTCGGCGTCGAGGGCGACGGGGCCGGTGCCCGCCGCGAAGCGGGCCACGACGTCGGCCAACTCGTCGGGTGTGGCCGCCGGCTGGGGTGTGCCGTCGCGCGGGGCGGTCAGCGGCACGGGCCCGTCGGCGGTCGGTGCGGTACCCGCGGCCTCCGGCTCCGGTCGGGTCGACGGCGGATGGGGCGCATCGTTTCCCGTACGGCTTTCGGCGGGCCGACGGCGCAGGGGTGGTTCGTCGGTCACCTGACAACCCTAGTGCGCGACGCGACGCGGTGGGTGAAGCCGGTCCCGTATGTGTCGGCCGGACGATCGCCGGGCAGCCGTCCGGGGGCCGGACATAGGGGAAGACAAAGCCCGTTGGCGCAGGTACGGTCCATCGAGCCGTTGCGCGGGTAGGGCATCATCAGGTCCCGGAACGAGGCGGGGCTTCTACGGGGAGGGCAAGGCGGATGACTGCTGGCTACGGGTCGGCGGACACGGGCCCGGCGGGGCCGGGCGACGGCGGGTTCCCGCCGGGGACGGCTCGTCCCGGGCCACTGCCGCCCCGCATCGAGCCGGCCGCCCCCGGATACCCGCCGCCGGGCGCCCACGGGCAGCCCGTGCCGCCTCGGGGCACCTGGTCGCCGCCGGCCCAGCCGGGCGCCTGGGGCACCCCACCGGCCAACCCGGCCACCCCGCCCGCAGCCGCCGGCTGGGGGCGCGGCGCCGGGGCGTCCGCCGGCCCGGCCACGCCGCCCGCGGTCTCCCCGGGCGCCGGTTGGCCCCCCGCGTCCGGCTCGGCCCAGCCGCCCGCCCCGGGCCACCCGCAGGGCACCGGCCACCCGCAGGGCACCGGGCCGGCGCAGGGCCCCGGGCCGGCGCAGCCGTACCCCGCCGGGCCCGCCCCGTTCGGCGCCGCGCCGGCGCCGAAGGGCCGCGCGCTCACGGTCACCGCGCTCGTCCTCGCCGGCCTGTTGGCCGTGGTGAGCGGCGTTCAGGCGTTCCAGATCAACCGGCTCTCCGACCGCCTGGACGAGACCGGCGGCAGGCTCGCGGCGGAGCAGGCGGCCGCCGGCACCCGGCTCGACGGCCTGGAGTCCCGGGCGCAGGCGCTGGAGAAGCAGGCCGGCGCCGCGTTCAACCCGGAGGCCGTCGCCAGCGCCGTGCTGCCCAGCGTGTTCCGGGTGAGGGCCGGCAACTCCACCGGCACCGCGTTCGCGATCGGCAAGCCGGCCGCGGGCGGGGGCACCAACCTGTTCACCAACTACCACGTGGTGGACTCGCTCTGGCAGACCGGCGAGCGGGAGGTCTTCCTGGAGCGCACCGACCAGCGCTTTCCGGCGACCATCGTCCGGGTCGACGAGGCGAACGACGTCGCCCACCTGCGTACCAACGGCAAGTTCACGGGCCTGGTCGCCGCACCCGCCGCGGTGAAGTCCGGGCAGCAGATCGTGGTCGTCGGCGCGCCGCTCGGCCTGGAGGACAGCGTCACCACCGGCGTGGTGAGCGCCTTCCGCGAGGCCGGCGGCGGCGAGGGACCGGTCATCCAGTTCGACGCCCCGATCAACCCCGGCAACTCGGGCGGCCCGGTCGTCAACGGCAGCAAGCAGGTCGTCGGCATCGCCACCGCCAAGGCCCGCAACGCCGAGGGGATCGGGCTCGCCGTACCGATCAAGGTCGCCTGCGACGGCTTCAAGATCTGCTGACCCCGTCAGCGCCCTACCCACCCCTCGGCCCGGCGGGGCATGCCGACCGGACCAGCACACGTGGAGGAAGAACGAGATGTCCCAGCCACCGACCGGGCCGGAGGGCTACCCGCCTCACCCGCCGGCCGCGCCCGGTCAGCCGCCGTCGGGCGGCGTCCCGCACGGCACCACCTACGGCAGCCCGCGCCAGTACACCCCCGAGCAGCCGGACGCCGGTCAGCAGCACGCCGCGCCCCCGCAGCAGTACAACCCGGCCGGGCCCGCCGGCTACCCGCAGTCCGCACCGCCGTCCGGGCCCGCCGGTCACCCGCAGTCCGCACCGCCCGGCTACGCCCCCGGCAGCACGTCGCCCGGCTACCCGTCGGGCAGCGCGTCGCCCCACCCCGGCCAGGTCTCCGGCGGGCCGGCCTTCGGGCAGCCGATGTCGGTGCCCCCGGCCTCCGGGCCGGCCTACGGGCAGCCCATGTCCACCCCGCCCGGCTCCGCACCGCCCTTCGGCGCCCCTGTGCCGGGCGGCCCCCGCAAGAGCCACAAGGTGCTGATCCTGGCGGTCGTGGCCGGGCTGCTCTTCGTCCTCGGCGGGGTGATGACCGGCCTGTTCCTGTCGACCAACAACGAGCTGGACCGGACCGAGAAGAAGATGGCCAGCGAGGTCAGCCAGCGCGACGGCACCATCGCGGCGAACGGCAAGGAGATCGAGAAGCTCAAGACCGACCTCCAGGCGGTCCGGGACAAGCTCGGCGACACGGAGCAGGACCTCACGGGCACCCGCAACGACCGGGACGAGCAGGCCCGGCAGAAGAAGGTCATCGCCAGCTGCCTCGACAAGCTGACCACCGCGCTCGCCGCGGCGGCGAACGGCAACAAGGCGGCCTACGACAAGGCCATCCAGGGCATGGACAAGGTCTGCAACGAGGCCGAGAAGTATCTGTGAGCTGACCCGTCGCGGGGTCAGGCCGCGCCGGCGGGGCGACGCTCCGGCAGCGCGGTCACCCCGGGCGGGGGCAGCCCGGCGGTCGAGGCCAGTAGCGCGCACCAGGCCAGCAGGTGCGGGCCGAGGTCGTCGTCGACCGGCGTCCAGGAGGCGCGGATCTCGATGTCGCCGGCTGCGGGTGGCCCGGCCAGGTCACCGAACCGGGTCGACAGGGTCTGGGTGATCGTGCCGCCGATCGCCCGGTGCCGCGCGTCCTGCGCCTCCAGGGCGTCGGTCAGCCACGTCCAGCCCACCCCCGGCAGCAGCGGATCGGCGGCCAGGTCGACCTCCAGCTCCGCCGTCACGTAGGTGACCAGCCGCAGGGTGCCCTGCCACGCCTCGTGGCCGGCCGGGTCGTGCAGCAGGATCAGCCGCCCGGAGGCCACCTCGTCGCCGTCGCGCAGGACGGTCGCGGAGAGCGCGAAGGCGTACGGGGCGAGTCGCTGCGGGGCGCCGACCTCCTCCAGCACGATCTCGGACCGGGGCGCCGCGGACCGCAGCCCGGTGACCGCGCGGGCGAAGGTCTCCGGGAGCGCGATCGGGGGGGCCATGTCGGCAGCCTATGCCGCCGCCCGCCCGCCCGCCCGCGAGGCGCGCCGATGCCGCCCACACCGCGGGCGGCGCCACCACCCGGTCAGGGCCCTTCGGGCGCCCGCGCCCCGCCGGACCGACCCGGGTCACAAAAGGCGGCGCTGCCCACTGCCGGCCGCGTCCCCCGTGGCACGATGGCCGCGATGACCACCACGACGACGGGCGCCGACGCCCGAGACGAAGACCCCCGCCCCGGCGGACCGGCCGACTCGGCCTTCGTCCGGGCCTGCCGGCGCCGGCCCGGTCCCCACACCCCCGTCTGGTTCATGCGCCAGGCCGGCCGGTCGCTGCCGGAATACCGCGCGATCAGGGCCAACGTGGCGATGCTGGACTCCTGCCGCCGCCCCGACCTGGTCACCGAGATCACCCTCCAGCCGGTACGCCGGCACGGGGTGGACGCCGCGATCCTGTTCAGCGACATCGTGGTGCCGGTCGCCGCCGCCGGGGTGGACCTCGACATCGTGCCGGGCACCGGCCCGGTGGTCGCCGAGCCCGTGCGCACCCTGCCCGACGTGGAACGGATCCGGCCGATCACCCGCGACGACGTCTCCTATGTGGACGAGGCGGTGCGGATGCTCGTCGCCGAGCTGGGCGACACCCCGCTGATCGGCTTCGCCGGCGCGCCGTTCACCCTGGCCAGCTACCTGGTCGAGGGCGGCCCGTCGCGGACCCACGCGAAGACCAAGGCGATGATGCACGGCCAGCCGGAGCTGTGGCACGCGCTCTGCGCCCGGCTGGCCGAGGTGACGTTGGAGTTCCTGCGGGTCCAGGTGGCCGCCGGGGTCTCCGCGGTGCAGCTCTTCGACTCGTGGGCGGGGGCGTTGTCGGAGGCCGACTACCGCCGCTTCGTGCTGCCGCACTCGGCGGGCGTGCTGGCCGGGCTGGCCGACGCGGGCGTGCCCCGGATCCACTTCGGGGTGGGCACCGGCGAGCTGCTCGGCGCGATGGGCGAGGCCGGCGCCGACGTGGTCGGCGTCGACTGGCGTACGCCGCTGGACGCGGCGACCCGGCGGATCGGGCCGGAGCGGGCGGTACAGGGCAACCTCGACCCGTGCGTGCTGTTCGCGCCGTGGCCGGTCGTCGAGGGCGAGGTGCGGCGGATCCTGGAACAGGGCCGGTCCGCCCCCGGGCACGTGTTCAACCTGGGGCACGGAGTGCTGCCGGAGACCGACCCCGACGTGCTGACCCGGGTGGTCGCCCTGGTGCACGAGCTGTCCGCCGAGTCGGGCGACCGGGGCTGAGCGGCATGCGGGCGCCGTGGCGGGTGGCGGTGGTCGGCGGCGGGATCGCCGGGCTGGCCGCGGCGGTCCGGTTGCGCGACCGGGCCCCCGCCGACACCGAGATCACGGTGTACGAGCAGTCCGGCGCGCTGGGCGGCAAGCTACGCACCGGCGAGGTGGCCGGCTCGGTGGTGGAGTTCGGCGCCGAGTCGTTCCTGATGCGCGACCCGGCCGGGGGCGAGTCCGCCGCGGTGGCCCTGGTGCGCCGGCTCGGGCTGGGTGAGCGGATCGTGCACCCCACCGTCGGGCAGGCCGCGCTCCTCGTCAACGGCGGGCTGCGCCCGATTCCGGGCGGCACGCTGGTCGGCGTACCCGGTGACCTGGAACGGGTGGCCACCGTCGCGCGCCCGGCGGCGGACGCCGACCTCGACGCCGGCCGCCCGCTGCTCGGCGCGGACGACGACGTCTCCGTCGGCGCGCTGGTGCGGGCCCGGTTCGGTGACGAGGTGGTCGACCGGCTGGTCGACCCGATGCTCGGCGGCGTGTACGCCGGCCGGGCCGACGACCTGTCCCTGGTGACCACGATGCCGGCGCTGGCCCGGGCCGCCCGGGTGGAGCACACCCTGGTCGGCGCGGTGCGCGCCGCGCAGGCCGCGGCACCCCGCGCGCCGGGGGCGCCGGTCTTCGGCACCCTCGCCGGCGGGCTCGGCACCCTGGTCGACGCCGCGGCGGCGGCCAGCGGGGCGACTGTCCGGCGCGGTGCGGCGGTCCGGGAGCTGACCCCGGCCGGGGCCGGGTGGCGGCTGACCGTCGGCCCCACCCGCGAGGTGGAGCTGGTCGACGTCGACGCCGTGGTGCTGGCCGTGCCGGCCCGCCCGGCGGCCCGGCTGCTCGCCGGCTGCGCACCGGAGGTGGCCGACGGTGTCGGCGGGCTGGACTATGCCAGTGTCGCGCTGGTCACCCTGGCGCTGCCCGAGCCGGAGCTGCCGGAGCTGTCCGGCTTCCTGGTGCCGAGCACCGAGGGTCTGCTGATCAAGGCGTCGACCTTCTTCACCACCAAGTGGGGCCACCTGCGCCGCGCCGACGGGCTGGCGCTGGTCCGCGCCTCGGTGGGCCGCTACGGCGAGGAACGGCAGGTGCAGCGCACCGACGAGGACCTGGCCGCCACCGTGCACCGGGAGCTGTCGGCGGTGCTCGGCGTGCCGCTGCCCGCGCCGGTCGCCGGTCACGTGCAGCGCTGGGGCGGGTCGCTGCCGCAGTACACCCCGGGCCACGGCGACCGGGTCGCCGCCGCGCGGGCGGCCCTGCGGGCGGGCCACCCGACACTGGTCCTGGCCGGCGCCGGGTACGACGGCGTCGGTATCCCGGTCTGCGTCCGCTCCGGCGAGACGGCGGCGGGGGAGATCATCACAGCACTGGGAGGATCGGGGACATGACCGAGCAGACCAACGCGGCCCGGCTGCGGGAACTCAACGACAGCATCCGCTACACGATGTGGTCGGTGTACCGGGCCACCAGCCCGCTGCCGTCGCTGCGTGAGAACGTCACCGGCGAGGTCGAGGCCCTCTTCGCGGAACTGGCCGGCAAGGACGTGGTCGTCCGCGGCACGTACGACGTCTCGGGGCTGCGCGCCGACGCCGACCTGATGATCTGGTGGCACTCCGCCTCCAGCGACGACCTCCAGGACGCGTACCTGCGGTTCCGCCGCACCACGCTGGGGCGGGCGCTCACGCCGGTATGGTCGCAGATGGCCCTGCACCGACCGGCGGAGTTCAACAAGAGCCACATCCCGGCGTTCCTCGCCGGCGAGGAGGCACGCCCCTACATCTGCGTCTACCCGTTCGTCCGCTCCTACGAGTGGTACCTGCTGCCGGACGCCGAGCGGCGCGAGCTGCTCGCCGAACACGGCAAGATGGCCCGGGGCTACCCGGACGTGCGGGCCAACACGGTCGCCTCGTTCGCGCTCGGCGACTACGAGTGGATGCTCGCCTTCGAGGCCGACGAGCTGCACCGCATCGTCGACCTGATGCGTGACCTGCGGGGCTCCGGCGCCCGCCGGCACGTCCGGGAGGAGATCCCGTTCTACACCGGCCGCCGCCGCTCGGTCGCCGACATCGTCAACTGCCTCGTGTGACGCGCGGCTGCCCGCCGCACGTCTCACGCCGCCGCACGCCAGCCACCCCGACCGCCGTCAGCGCCCGTCCGGCGGGGTGAGACGGGGCGGGCCCGTCTGGCGGGGTGAGACGGGGCGGCGGTGGTGGCCGGTGCGCCCCGGGTGCACCACGCGGCCGGGGCGAGGCGGGCGGCGGTGGTTGGCGTTCCGACCCTGTCGAGCTGCCCCGTGGGATGGGGCGGTGGCCCCCGTCCGGTGGTGGTCGCACCGGTGGGGCAGCTCGACAGCGACCTGACGGTGCCGGTGCGCGAGCCGGCCGGGGTCGCGCCCCGGAGGGATTGGGACGCGGCCCCGGCCGGGGTTCCGGTGCGGATCAGACGACGGTCGTGCAGGTGGGCGTCGGCGTGCTGTTGGTGCCGGACCACGAGCCGAGGAAGCCGAACGTGGTGCTCGCCCCGGGCGCCAGCGATCCGTTGTGTGCCGCGTTGCGGGCGACGGTCCGAGTGCCGCTGGTGGTCACGGTCGCGTTCCAAGCCGACGTGACCTGCTGGCCGTCGGCGTAGGTCCAGTTCACGGACCAGCCCTTGACGGCCCCGCCACCGGCGGTCACCGTCACCTCACCCTGGAAGCCTCCGCCCCACTGCCCGGTGACCCGGTAGGTGGCCGTGCAGGCCCCGGCCGGCGGCGGGGTCGTCGGCGGCGGAGTGGTGGGCGGCGGAGTGGTGGGCGGCGGCGTCGTCGGTGGCGGGTTGGTCGGCCCGCCGGAGAAGTCGACGTCGCTGCACAGGTAGTACGACTGGTCCAGGTGGCTGGCCTGCCAGATGGTGTAGACCACGTGCCGCCCGGTGCGGCCCGGCGCGTTCGCCGGGACCTCGATGGACACGCCGTTGGGCTCCGGCTTCCACCCCGACGCCGGGGTGTTGCCGATCTGGCCGACCAGTTCCAGGTCGTCCCAGCCCAGCGGCTCGGTGAGCGCGTTGAAGCCCTGCTTCGTCACGTACACCCGGATGTAGTCGGCGCCGTGACTGGCCTGGTCGAACAGGCGGACCCGGAAGTTGCTGGAGACGGAGGTGGTCTTCCAGGCGCCGATTGTGTCGAGGGCGTTGTAGCGGCCGCCCTCGGTCCGGCCGCCGGAGCAGAGCTGGCCGTTGGGGATGGCGGCCTGGTGGTTGCCGGCGACGCCCTCGCGGAACAGGCCGTTCCAGTTCCACATGGCGTTCGGGTTGGCCTGCCAGGCCTGCCAGCACATCGGGTCCTCGGTGGCCATCCGGGGATTCTGGAAGTCGCTGCCCCAGCGCTGCCAGCAGCCGTAGTTGCGTGACGCCGGATCCACCACGGAGCCGTGCGCCGACACGGGATTGGCCAGGGCCGTGGTCAGCAGCAGCGCGGCGGTCGCCGCGACGGCGAGCAGCCACGCCAGGCGGAATGATCGAAGTCGAGTGGACATGGAGCCCCCGGGGGGAGAGGTCGGACGACGACGCCCGGACGGCGCGGGAGTTGCCCCTCCCGTGCGCGCTGCGTGGCTTCCGCGACGGCTCTGCCCGGAGGCTGTCACATTTATCGGTCTCCGTCAATGCCTTCCCGGCGCATCGGGGTGTGCGGGATGCCGTCCTCGACGTACTCGGGGCCGGCGACGGCGAAGCCGTGGCGGGCGTAGAGGCCGACCAGGTGGGACTGTGCCGCCAGGACGCAGGGCCGGTCGCCGACCAGTTCCAGCGCCGCGGTCAGCAGCCGGCCCGCGTGTCCGCCGCCGCGGGCCTTCGGCGGCACGACCACCCGCCCGATCCGGGCCACGCCGCCCGGGTCGGCGAGGATCCGCAGGTACGCCAGGGGCGTGCCGTCGTCGTCGAGCCAGAGGTGCCGGGTGTCCGGCTCGACGTCGCGCCCGTCGAGTTCCGGGTACGGGCACGTCTGCTCCACCACGAAGACGTCGATCCGGAGCCGGAGCAGGTCGTGGAAGGTGCGGGCGTCGAGTTCGGCGAACGAGGCGGCCCTCGGTACGGGGGTCTGTGGCACTCCGCGATGGTAGGCCGGGTCCGCCGGCGTCAGGCGGGGCGGGCGCCGACCGCGTCGCGGATCTCGGCGCCCTGGTCGCCCTCCTCCGCGCGGGCGCAGTGCGCGCAGCAGAAGAACCGGCCGGACACCTCCACCCCGTGCCCGACGATCTTGACCTGGCAGTGCTCGCAGATCGGCGCCAACTTGTGCGCGGCGCACTCGAAGCAGTCGAAGGTGTGCACGTCGCCGCTGACCGTCCGCACCTCGAACGCCATCCAGTACTCGTTACCGCAGACCTCGCACGTCGCCACGACAGAACCCCCGAATGCCGACAATTTCCCCTAGCCTGCGGCACCGGGGCACGCCGGGCGGGCGGAACGGCCCAGGTCGCGCCGGTCCGGCGGCGTGTCGCCCCCGGCGTGTCGGGCGTTGTACCCGGTGACCGCGCACGACCCCGGAGGAACACGACATGATCAAGCGGAACAGACTCTTCGGCAACCAGGTACGGGTCACCTTCAGCCTGCCCCGCGACGCACCGCCCGGCCCGGTCAGCGTGGTGGGCTCCTTCAACGGCTGGGAGCCGGGGCGACACGAACTCGTCCCGCGCCGGGACGGCACCCGGACGGTCACCGTACGGCTCGGCCCGGGGGAGTACCGCTTCCGCTACCTCGCCACCGGCGGGGTGTGGCTGGACGACGAGTCCGCCGACCGGGTGGACGAGCGGGGCAGCCTGCTGCTGCTCTGACCGATCACTCCGTGTGTTCGATCCGTTCGATGTTTCATCGACGGGAGTCTTTACTGTTAACAAAGTTTATTTTATGTTGGAAGGCACCTCACCAGGCCGAAGTCTGAAGGAGCTGCCATCATGCGCCGAAGAATCACGATTCCGCTCGTGGCGACGGGCGCCGTCGTCTCCGCACTGGCCGTGGCGACGCCCGCCCAGGCCCACGGCTACGTGTCCGGCCCGCCGAGCCGCCAGGCGCTCTGCGCGCAGGGGCGGGTCCCCGACTGCGGGCAGATCAGGTACGAGCCGCAGAGCGTCGAGGGGCCCAAGGGGCTGCGCAGCTGCCACGCGGGGATCGCCCAGTTCGCCGTGCTGAACGACGACAGCCGGGGCTGGCCCGCCACCTCGGTCGGCAGTTCCGTCACCTTCACCTGGACCAACACCGCCCGGCACGCCACGAGCAGCTGGGAGTACCTCATCGGGGGGACCCGGGTGGCCGTCTTCAACGGCGGCGGGCAGCAGCCGGGGGCCACCGTCTCGCACACCGTCGACCTGGGCGGCTACTCCGGACGGCAGAAGGTCCTCGCCGTGTGGAACATCGCGGACACCGCCAACGCGTTCTACTCCTGCGTCGACCTCCAGGTCGGCGGGGGCGGCAACCCGTCGCCCACCCCGAGCCCCACGCGGCCGGCCCCGTCGCCCACCCCGACCCCCACCGCTGCCCCGACCACCCCGCCCGCCCCGGGCGGCAGTTGGACGGCGGGCCGGGCCTACCAGGTCGGTGACCAGGTCACCTACGGCGGGCTGACGTACCGCTGCCGGCAGGCGCACACCGCGATCCCCGGCTGGGAACCGCCGCACGTGCCGGCGCTCTGGAGCCAGGTCTGACCGTGCGGGTGCGGCCCGCCTCCCGGCGTCCGCCGCAACCGTCACCCCTCTCCGGATCGGAGTGCGCCATGCGACCGCTGCGTACGGTCGTCCTGCTCGCCGTCCTGCTGGTGGTCACCGCCTGCGCCGCGCGGACCGCCCCGGCGTCGCCCGCCCCCGCGCCGCCGGGGCCGGCGGAGAGCACCGGGATGAACGGCCTGGACGTGGTCTTCCTGGCCACGTTGGCGGCGCACACGGAGCAGACGCTGGAGATGGTGCGGCTCAGCCGCGACCGGGTGACCGACCGGAAGCTGCGCACCCTCGTCGCCGCCATCGAGGTGACCGAGACCGACGAACTCGCCACGATGCGCGGCTGGCTGCGCGACGCCGGGCCGGCCGCCGCCGAGGCCGCCCGCCGGCACGACCACGGCCAGCACGGGACCGCCGCCGAGGACATGGCACGCCTGCGGGCCGTCCCGGACGGGCAGGTCGACCGCGTCCTGCTCGACCTGCTCGCCCCGCACCAGGACGCGGCGGCCGACCTGGCCCGGGCGCACCAGACGGTCGGCGCCGACCCGCGCGTACGCGACTTCGCCGGGCGCGTCGAGCGGTCGCGTACGGCCGAGGTCTCGCTGATGGCCGGGCTGGCGCCCGCCCGGCGGTGACCCGGGGCCGGGCGACGCGCCCCGGCGCCGCCCCGTGCGCGCCGTCGCGGCCGGGCGTACGCCTCAGGCGTCGGCGCGCGGCTCCAGCCGGATGGAGACGGAGTTGACGCAGTGCCGGGTGTCCTTCGGGGTGAAGCCCTCGCCCCGGAACACGTGCCCGAGGTGGCTGTCGCACCGGGCGCAGCGGATCTCGGTGCGGGCCATGCCGAGGCTGCGGTCCTCGATCTCCTTGACCGCGCCGGGAATGGCGTCGTCGAAGCTGGGCCACCCGCAGTGCGAGTCGAACTTCGTGTCGCTGGGGTAGAGCTGCGCGCCGCAGGCCCGGCAGCGGTAGGTGCCCGGCGTCTTGGTGTCGACGTACTCGCCGGTCCACGGGCGTTCGGTGCCGGCCTCGCGCAGCACCCGGAACTCCTCGGGGCTGAGCCGGACCCGCCACTCTTCCTCGGTGCGGGGCAGTTCGCTCTCGTCAGGACTCACCCGTCAACGGTACGCCGGACGTCGGGGGTGTGGCATATGGTCGCGCAATGGGTGGCACGAAGGCCGCGGCCGAACAGATCGAGGTGGCCGGGCGCGACGTCCGGCTGACCAGCCCCGACCGGGTGATCTTTCCGCAGCGCGGCTTCACCAAGGCCGACGTCTTCCACTACTACCTCGCGGTGGGTGACGGCATGATGCGCGCCCTGCGCGAACGTCCCACCACGTTGCAGCGCTTCCCCGAGGGCGTCGAGGGGGAGGCGTTCTTCCAGAAGCGGGTGCCCGCGCGGGGCGTGCCGCCGTGGGTGGGGACGGCGACCATCAGCTTCCCGAGCGGTCGCAGCGCGGCCGAGCTCTGCCCGGCCGACCTCGCCCACGTGGCGTGGGCCGCCCAGATGGGCACCGTCGTGTTCCACCCGTGGCCGGTGCGCGCCGCCGACGTCGACCGCCCCGACGAGCTGCGCGTCGACCTCGACCCGCAGCCCGGAACCGACTTCGCCGACGCCGCCTCCGCCGCCGCCGAGCTGCGCGGGCTGCTCGACGAGTTGGGCGTCACCGGCTGGCCGAAGACCTCCGGCGGCCGTGGCGTGCACGTCTACCTGCGGATCGCGCCGCGTTGGACGTTCACCGAGGTGCGCCGGGCCACCATCGCGCTGGCCCGCGAGCTGGAGCGGCGCCGGCCGGAGCTGGTGACCACCGCCTGGTGGAAGGAACAGCGGGGCGCCCGCGTCTTCGTCGACTACAACCAGATGGCCCGCGACCGCACGATCGCCTGCGCGTACTCGCTGCGGGCCAACGCCCGCGCCACCGTGTCCACCCCCGTCACCTGGGACGAGCTGCCCGACGTCGACCCCGACGACTTCGACCTGCGCACCGTCCCGGCCCGGCTGTCCGAGCGCGGCGACCCGCACGCCGGCATCGACGACACCGCGTGGGACATCACCCCGCTGCTGGAGTGGGCCGACCGGGACGCCGCCGCCGGCCAGGGCGACATGCCCTACCCGCCGGACCACCCGAAGATGCCCGGCGAGCCGAAGCGCGTGCAGCCCTCCAAGGACCGCGACCGCCCCCGCTGACCCGTCGCGCCCCGGTCGTGCGCGCCCGGATAACGATCAAGTAACGGGCGCGAACCTTTCCCGGCCCGTCGCCGCTCTCCCTGATCGTCGGCCCGATCCCCGGGCCACGGGAGGGCGTCGGATGAAGCTGGTGTGGAGGCGGGCCCGCGAGGCACGCGGGTTGCTGCTCGCCGCAGTGGTCGCGGCCCTGGTGGCGGTCGCGTTGGTCACCGGGCTGTCCGACTACAACCGGCGGGCCGTCGAGGCGGGCCAGCGCGCTCTGCTCGGCGGGGCGTCGTTCGAGGAGCGCAGCGTCCTGGTGGGCGGTACGAGCGGCCGGGACGCGGCCGAGTTCGCCACCCGGGACCGGGCGATCCGCGACGGGTTCGCCGCCGGCCTCGGCGGCACGCCGGTCACCGTCGACGTCGCCCGGTACGGCGGTGGTCGCGAGCTGACCGGCGACCTGGGCCCCGTGCTCCGCGACGGCGACGATCCCGTCTTCGCCAGCCTGGCGACCCTCGACGACCTGGCCGGCCACGCCGAGCTGACCAGCGGCGCCTGGCCCGCCCCGGGAGCCTCGCCGTTGCAGGTCACCCTGCCGGAGAAGGTGGCCGCCGGGCTCGGCATGGCCGTCGGCGACCGGGTGCCGATGCTGGACCGCCGCTCCGACGAGGCCAGCGAGGTGGTGCTCGTCGGGACCTGGCAGCCCCGCGACCCGACCGAGGTGTACTGGCGGCTGGCACCCGGGGTCGGGGCCGGCAGCGTCGCGGACCCCGGCACCTCGTACGGGCCGTTCGTGCTCGACCCGGCGGACTTCGTCGCCACCTACCCGGGCTCGGTGTCGGCGTCCTGGGTCGTCGAGCCGGACCTCGCCGCGGCGGCCGGCGCCGGCCGGCTGCCCGACGTCCGGCAGGCGATGACCGTGGCCCTCGCCGAGTTGCCCGAGGCGGCCGGGCTGGGCTCCTCCGGCCAGACCGTCACGGCGATCGACCGGCTCCTCGACCGGGTCACCCGGGCCGACCTGGTGGGCCGCTCCTCGCTGGCCACCCCGCTGCTGCTGATCGTCGTCCTGGGCGGGTACGCGCTGGTGCTGGTCGCCGCGCTGCTGCACGAGGACCGGCGCGGCCAGACCGCCCTGCTGCGGGCCCGGGGGGCCGCGCGGCGGCAACTCGCCGGCCTGGCGGCCCGGGAGGCGGCCCTGGTCGTCCTGCCCGCCGGCGTGCTGGGGCCCCTGATCGCGGGCGAGGCGCTGCGGCACGTGGGCACCGGCGGCAGCGCCCCGCTGACGCTGGCCCCCGGAAACACCACGCTGGTCTGGGCCGCCGCGGCCGCCACCGCCGCCGGCTGTCTGGTCGCGATGGTCGTCCCGACGTTGCGGGGGGCCGGCACGTACGTCGCCGACATGGCGGCCCGGTCCCGCCCCACCCGTGCCGCGACTGTCCAACGGGCCAGCCTCGACCTGGTGCTGGTCGGCTTCGCGGTGCTGGCCTGGACCCAGCTGCGCCAGTACTCGTCGCCGGTCGCCGGGGCGGGCGGCCGGCTCGGGGTGGACCCGTTGCTGGTCGCCGCGCCGACGCTGGGCGTGCTGGCCGGCGCGGTCGTGGCGTTGCGGCTGCTGCCGCCCGCGACCCGGTTCGCCGAGCGGTTCGTCGACCGCAGGCCGTGGACCGCGACCATGTTCGGCATGTGGCAGGCGGGGCGGCGCCCGCACGCCGGCCCGGTGCTGCTGCTCGCCCTCGCCGTCGGCGGCAGCACCCTGGCCTGGTCGCTGGTGACCACGGGTGAGCTGTCGCAGGCCGACCAGGCCGACCACACCGTCGGCGCCGACCTGCGGGTCGTCGAGCGTACCGGCGCGGCACCCGACGACCGGGCCGGCCGGCTCGCCACGCTGCCCGGTGTCGGCGAGGCGCTGCCGGCCTGGCGGGACGAGATCCGCCTCGGCCGTGCCGACCTGCCGACGACCGTGGTGAGCCTCGACGCCGCGGCCGCGGCCGACGTGCTGCGCCTCAACGAGCGGCTGACCGACGAGCCGACGCCGGCGCTGCTCGACCGGCTGACCCGGGCGCGCGCCGCGCCGGCCGGCCTGGAGCTGCCCGCCGGCACCCGGTCGCTCACCGGCACGGTACGCACGCCGGTGCGCGACGCCGTCACGCCGCACCGGGTCGGCCTGTGGGTGCTGCTGACCCGGGCGGACGGGCTGGCCTTCCGGCTCCCGGCGGGCAACAGCGGCAGCGACGGCCGGCCGGCCACGTTCACCGTCGTCGTCCCCGCCGGGGAGGGCCCCGTCCGACTGTCCGGTTTCGAGGTCGACGGCGGGAGCGCGCGCGGGCGGGCGTACCGCGTGGAGGTGTCGGACCTGCGGCTGCTCGGCGCCGACGGCGCGGCCCGGCCGGCATCGCTGGATGGCGGCTGGGTGGCCGTCGACGGCCAGGGCAGACCGGTCGGCGCGCACGTCACGGCCACCGGCGTGAGCGCCGACTGGGAGGTCGAGTACCGGGCGGGCGGTCGGTTCGCGTACCAGCCGCCGAGCCGTTTCGCCGTGGTGCCGGCCGATGCGAACCGGCCGGTACCCGCGCTGATGACCCCGGCCGTGCGCGACGCGTTGAGCCTGGGGGTCGGTGAGACGGTCGACCTCGTGCTGTCGGGCGCGACGCTGCCGGTCACCCTCGTCGGCGAGCTGGACGAGGTGCCGTCCACGGCCGGTGCGGGTGTGCTGCTGGACCTGCCGGCGGCGGCGGAGTGGCTGATCCGGGACCGGGGCGGCGTCCGGCCAATCGCGGAGTGGTGGCTGCGCACCGACGGCGACGGCCACGCCGAGGCGGCCCGCGCGGCGGCCGGGCTGACCGGCGCCACGCTGCTCGACCGGCGGGAGGTGGCCGAGCGGGCCGCCGACGACCCGTACTGGCAGGGGGCCCGCACGGGGCTGCTCGCCGCCGCGCTCGGCTCGGTGCTGCTGGCCCTGGTCGGGCTGATCGTCGACGTCTGGGCGACCGCCCGGCACCGGCTGGGAGAGTTCGCGGTGCTGCACACGCTCGGCGCCAGCCCTCGGCTGCTGGCCCGGGCGCTGCTGGCCGAGCAGACCTTCCTGGCCGGGATCGGCGTCGGCGTGGGCCTGCTGCTGGGCGCCACGGTCGGCGCGACCATGGCGCCGTTGGTCGTCCTCACGCCGACCGCCGGCCGGCCGGTGCCGGAGGCCGCCTTCGTGCTGCCGTGGCTGCCCATCGGCCTGACCGCGTTCGGCCTGCTGCTGGCGGCACTCGCCTTCAGCGCGTTCATCGCCCTCGGCATCCGGCAGCGGGTGGCCGTGGCGCAGCTGCGGATCGGGGGAGACCGGTGACCGGGTGGAGCGTAGGGACGAGCAGAAGCGGAGGCGGGGCGTGGTGAGCGTCGGGGCGGTCGTACGCCGGGTAGGGGCGTACGGCGGGCAGTTCCTGCTGCTCGCGGCGCTGGCGCTGGTCGCCGCGCTGGTGATCAGCGGGGTGCCGAGGCTCGTCAACGGGCACGCCCAGCAGGGCCTGCGGGCGCACCTGGGCGCGGTGGTGCCGCAGCAGCGGGACGTGACGTACTCGACCGGTCCGCTCGGCCCGACGGGTGACGACGGCTCCCCGGTGGCCGCGCACCAGGGCGAGCTGGCGGCGCTGGAGGCCGCCATGCCGCCGGCCGTGCGCCGCATGGTCGAGCAGCGGTGGTTCACCGCGGAGACCAGGGCCAGCCGGGTGGGCGGCCCGGACCTGGCGGCGAAGAACCTCCTGGTCGATCTCGGCCTGCGTGCCGTGCCCGGGATCGAGGAGGCCGGCACGCTGGTCGAGGGACGCTGGCCGGTCGACGCGCCGAAGGGCCAGCCGGTGCAGGTGGCGCTGGCCGCGGACGTCGCCCAGAAGCTGAACCTGCGGGTCGGCAGCCGGCTCACCCTCACCGCGCCGGGACCCGTCCCGCCCAACGCCCCGCCCCGCGCCCCGGTCAGCGTGGTCGGTCTCTTCGAGCCCCGCGACGACACCGACGGCTTCTGGGACGGTCTGCCGCCGCTGCTGCGGGTCGGCGAGCCGCCCGGGGACGCCGAACCCTTCGTCGCCGTCGGCGTCGTCGACGCCGCCGCGTTGAACCGTCAGGCCGTCGCCGGGTGGCCGCTGGCGTTCGGCTGGCGTTACCGGCTGGGCGCCGACGGGGTCGACGCCCGCGAACTGGACCAGGTGATCGACGCCCTCCAGCAGATGACCCGGGAGGCGGCCGGCCGCAATCTCGTCCAGGGACTGGACATCCCGCTGCGGCAGTTCTCCGCCGAGGTGGACAGCGCCCGGACGGTGCTCGGGGTGATCGCCGCGGGCGTACTGGCCACGCTGGCCGGGCTCGTCGTGCTGGCCGCCGGACTGCTCGTGCGCCGACGCCGGGCCGAGTTCGCCCTGCTGCGCGCCCGCGGCGGGGCGAGCACCACGAGCGCGGGCCGCAGCCTGGCCGAGGCGCTGCTGGTGGTGCCGCCCGCCGGCCTGCTCGGCTGGCTGGCCGGGGGGCTCGCCCCCGGGGCTTCGGGGGAGACGCGGTGGCTCGCCGTCGCCGTGACCGCCCTGGTGACGGCGGCGCTGCCGGTGGCCACCCTCGTCGCCTCCACCGGCGGCGCGGGGCGGCGCGACCTGGTCCGGTCGCGCCCCACCGCGCGTCGGCTCACGGTGGAGGCGGGCCTGCTGGTCCTCGCGGGTCTGGCGGTCGTGCTGCTGCGCCGTCGCGGCCTCACCCCCGGGGAGGTGGACCCGCTGCTGGTCTCGGTCCCGGTGCTGCTCGCCGTCGCCGCGGCGGTGGTCGCGATGCGGGTGTACCCGTGGCCGCTGCGGCTGGCCAGCCGGCTCGCCGCCCGGTCCCGGGGCAGCGTCGCCTTCCTGGGCACCGCGCGGGCGGGGCGGTCGGTCGTCGCCGTACCGCTGGTGGTCGTCGTGCTCGCCATCGCGACGGCGGCGTTCTGCGCGGTGACGGCCGCCGGGATCGACGCGAGCCGGGACCGGGCCGCCAGCCGGGCGGTCCCGGCGGACGCCCTGATCCTGGGGGAGCGGATCGCCCCGGACACGGGCGCCGAGCTGGAGCGGCTGCCGGGGGTCCACGCCGCGAGCCCGGTGCTGCACGAGGCGGGCCAGCGCCTGGTGAAGGACGCGGTCGGCACCGACACCCGCCTCGGCGGGGTGACCGTGCTCATGGTCGACGGTCCCGCCCTGGCCCGGATGGTCCGGCAGGCCGACGTCGACGTGACGGTGCCGGCGGCGCTGCTCGCCCCCGCCGGGGGAGCCGGCCCGCTGCCCGCCGTGGTCTCCCCGACGGTCGCCGCCGAACTGGCCGACGCCGGCCTGGCCGCCTCCGCCTTCGTCAGCGCCCAGGGCCAGCGGTACGAGTTCCGGGTCGCCGAGCGGGCGGAGAGCTTCCCGCTGTTGCGCGCCGACAGCGCCCGGTTCGTCGTCCTGCCCTGGCAGGCCCTGCCCCGCCGCGACTACGCCGCCGTGCCGACCGGCTTCCTGGTGGCCGGCGACGACCTGGACGCCGAGGCGCTGCGCCGGGCCGGCGACGCGGGGCAGTCCCGCTTCGCCACGGGCGGGACGGTCGCCGGCCGGGAACCCCCGCGTGGCGTGCAGGTGCTCACGTACGCGGACACCCGCCGCCAGGTGGGCGAGGGCGGCGCGAACGGCGTACTCGCCTTCGGCTTCACCGCCGGCGCGGCCGGCGGGACGGCGCTGGGCCTGCTCGCGATCGCCTTCATGGTGCTCGCCGGCGCCCGTGAGCGCGGTCAGGTGCTGTCCCGGCTGCGCACCCTCGGTCTGTCCCGACGCCAGTGGCGCGGGCTGCTGCTGGTGGAGCTGGCCCCGCCGGTGGGCGTCTCGGTGCTGACCGGAGCGCTGGTCGGTACGGCCCTGCCGCTGCTGCTCAACCCGGTGCTCGGGCTGTCCGCCTTCACCGACGGCGTGCAGGTCCGGGTGGCGTTCGAGCCCGGCCTGGTGGCCGCCGTCGTCGCCCTCGGGGCGCTCGCCCTCGCCTTCGCGGTCGCCGTCGAGGCCCTGAACAACCGCCGGACGCGCCTCGGCGAGGTGCTCCGGCTCGGAGAGGAGAACTGACCATGACCGCTACCGCGGAGAACACCGCCGCGCCGGACCTGGCCACCCTGCAACAGCGGGCCGCCCAGCGGGCGGCGGAGCGGGCCGGCGGCCGGGACCGGTTGCGCGGGCACATCGTCTGCGACGGGCTGGTGCGGATCTTCAAGACCGAGGGGGTGGAGGTGGTCGCCCTGCAGGGGCTCGACCTGGTCATCGACCGGGGCGAGCTGGTGGCGATCGTGGGTGCCTCCGGATCGGGCAAGTCGACGCTGCTGAACATCCTCTCCGGGCTGGACACGCCCACCGCCGGCATCGCCCGCGTCGGCGAGTACGACCTGCTCAACCTCTCCGCGCGGCGGCGACTGAGCTACCGGCGGAAGACGGTCGGCTTCGTCTGGCAGCAGACCGGCCGCAACCTGCTGCCGTACCTGACCGCGCTGGAGAACGTCGAGCTGCCGATGCGGCTCGCCGGGCGGCGCGGCGGCCGGCGGGCCCACCGCGAGCGCGCCCGGGAACTGCTCGACATGGTCGGGGTGGGCCACTGCGCCGACCGGCGACCCGGTCAGCTCAGCGGCGGCGAACAGCAGCGCTGTGCGGTCGCGGTGGCGGTGGCCAACGACCCCGAGGTGCTCTTCGCCGACGAACCGACCGGCGAGCTGGACGAGGCGACCGGGGCCGACGTCTTCGGGGCGCTGCGCACCATCAACGCCGAGCTCGGCGTCACCGTCGTGGTGGTCACCCACGACCACGCCGTGGCCACCCAGGTCCGCCGGACCGTCGCCATCCGCGACGGCCGGACCGCCTCCGAGGTACGCCGGACCGCGCGGATCGGCGCGGACGGCAGCACGGAGCTGGTCAGCGAGGAGTACGCCGTGCTGGACCGCAGCGGCCGGTTGCAGCTGCCGGCGCCCTTCGTGGACGCGTTGTCGCTGCGCGACCGGGTGCGGCTCAACCTGGAGCCGGACCACGTGGAGGTGCGGCCGGGTGACCGGGCGCAGGACGAGCGGGAGGCGGGGCAGTGAGCGAGCGGGACGTGACGCGGTACGACGGGGCGGCCGGCACGGTGGCGGGCGCGGAGAGCACCGGCGGTGCGGTGGCGGGCGCGGAGAGCACCGGCGGTGCGGTGGCGGGCGCCACGGTCACCGACGAGGTGGTCCGGGTGGAGGGGGTCAACCGCACCTTCGGCCGCGGCGAGCACGCCGTGCACGCCGTACGGGACGTCTCGTTCTCCGCCGGGCGGGGCGAGCTGGTCGCCGTACGCGGCCGATCCGGGGCGGGCAAGACGACCCTGCTGAACCTGGTCGGCGGGCTGGACCGGCCCGACTCCGGCCGGGTGGTGGTCGCCGGGCACGACGTCACCGGCGCCGCTGAGAAGGAGCTGCTGGAACTTCGCCGGGGCACGGTGGGCTTCGTGTTCCAGACCTTCGGGCTGGTCCCGATCCTGTCCGCCGCCGAGAACGTCGGCGTACCGCTGCGGTTGGCGCGGGTGCCGGCGGCCGAGCGGGAGGAACGGGTGGCGGTGCTGCTGGAGCTGGTGGGCCTCGGCGGGCACGCGGGCCAGCGGCCGTACGAGCTCTCCGGCGGGCAGCAGCAGCGGGTGGCGGTGGCGCGGGCCCTGGCCAACGAACCGGACCTGCTGATCGCGGACGAGCCCACCGGCCAGCTCGACTCCGAGACCGGTCGGTCGATCATGGACCTGCTCCGGGCGGTCGTGCATGCCCGTGGCATGACCGCGCTGGTCGCCACGCACGATCCGGCCCTGATCGACCTCGCCGACCGCGTCCTCACCCTCCGCGACGGTCACCTCCTCCCCGCCTGACACCCGGTTCAGAGGGGGAGCTTCATGCCCTCGTGGGTGGGGCGGAAGCCCAGGTTGAGGTAGAAGCGGTGGGCGTCGTGGCGGGTCTTGTCGGTGGTGAGCTGGACCAGGGCGCAGCCCCGCCGCTTCGCCTGGTCGATCGCCCAGGTGATCATCTGCCGGCCGACGCCTCGCCCGCGCAGGTCGGAACGGACCCGGACCGCCTCGATCAACTGCCGCTCGGCGCCGTGCCGCCCCAGGCCGGGGATGTAGGTGAGCTGCATGCAGCCGAGCAGCTCACCGTCCGCGTCGGCCACGACGAGCTGGTTACGCGGGTCGGCGTCGATGTCGGCGAACGCCTTCTCGTACGCGGCGTCGACCTGCGTGACGTCGCGGGTCCTGCCGAGCACGTCGTCGGCGAGCAGGGCGACCACGGCGGGCAGGTCGGCGCGGACGGCCTCCCGGAAGATCACGTCACTCATGCCGCCCAGCGTGGCACAGGCAGCCGGGCGAAGGGCGGACGGCGCTGCTCCGCGCCGGGCAACATGACTGTCCATGGACGTCCTGCTGCTGCCGTTCCGGCTGATCTACCGAGGGCTGGTCTGGTTCGCCAACTCACCCCGGACGCTGATCACCTCCTACCTGCTGATGATCGTGATGGCCGGCATGATCTACGGCCGCGTGGAGGACCGCAGCGCGGCGGACGCCGTCTGGTGGGCGGTGGTGACCGCGTCCACCGTCGGCTATGGCGACATCTCCCCGGTGAGCTGGCAGGGCCGCAGCCTCGCCGCGCTGCTCATCTCCACCATGGTGCTGCTGGTCATCCCGTTGATCACGGCGCACTTCGCCAGCCGGCTCATCGTCGACGACGACGCCTTCGAGCACGAGGAGCAGGAGCAGCTCAAGGCCGACGTACGCCGGATGCGGGCGCTGCTGGAGGAGATCGCCGTTCGGCAGGGCATCGACCTGCCCGACCTGCCGCCGGAGCGGCCGGTCAGCGGGCCGGGCAGCGAAGCCCCGCTCTGGGCACGGTCAGGTCGATCAGGTAGGCGTCGACGGCCTCGGTGATGCAGGAGGTCTGCGGGTAGGCGGTGTGCCCCTCGCCCTCCCAGGTGAGCACCCGGCCGACGCCCAGCATCGTGGCCAGCGCGCCGGTCTGCTCGTACGGCGTCGCGGGATCGCCGGTGGTGCCCACCACCAGGATCGGCGGCGCCCCGTCGGCCCGGCCCGTCGGGTACGGGTCGCGACCGCCGGGCCACTCGGCGCAGGAGAGCAGGCCGACGGCGAGGGCCGGCCCGAACAGCGGGTACTTCGCCCGCCACTGCGACTGGAGCTGCCGGATCCGCTCGTGGCTCGGCTTCTCGTCCTCGTCGGCGCAGTTGACCGCCAGATTGGCGTCGAACATGTTCGAGTAGCGCCCGTCGGAGTCCCGGTCGGCGTACGCGTCGGCGAGGCGGAAGACGTCCGACGGGTCGCCGCCCGCCAACTTGTCGATGGCGCGGGCCAGCTCCTGCCACCCCGACTCCGTGTAGAGCGACGAGATGATGGCGTAGAAGACCCAGCCCGCGGTGGCCTCCCGGCCGTCGTCCCCGCGCACCGGCGACACCCGTGCCTTGTCGATCGCGGAGGTGACCGCGGCCCGCGCGTCCGGGGCGATCGGGCAGCGCCCGGCGTTGGCCGCGCACCAGGTGGTGAAGTTGCCGAAGGCCCGCTCGAAGCCCTTGGCCTGGCCCTCGGAGCCGGCGACCAGACCCTGCCGGGGATCGACCGCGCCGTCGAGCACCAGCGCCCGCACCCGCTGCGGGTAGAGCTGGGCGTAGGTGGCGCCGAGCAGGGTGCCGTAGGAGTAGCCGAGGTAGGTCAGCTTGTCGTCGCCGACGGCGGCGCGGACCGCGTCCATGTCGCGGGCGGCCTGCTCGGTGCCGTAGAGCGGCAACTGGTCGCCGTAGCGGTCGCCGCAGCCGCGCCCGATCCGCTGGCTGAGCGCGACGAACCCGTCGAACGACTCCTGGCTGCGCGGATCGGGGTCGTAGCCGAAGCTCGCGTCCAGCTCGGCGTCGGGGATGCACTCGACGGGGCTGGAGCGGGACACCCCGCGCGGGTCGAAGCCGACGATGTCGAACCGGTCGGTGATCGAGGCGGGCAGGCCGCCGAACGCGGAGCCGAAGGAGAGGTAGACGGCCGTGTCCACGCCGGAACCGCCGGGCCCGCCCGGGTTGACGACCAGGGAGCCGATCCGGTCGCGCTGCTTCGTCGACCGGGCCCGCAACAGCGCGATCTCGAAGGTCTGCCCGGCGCCGGGGCCGGCGCTCGCCCCGCCGCCCGCTCCCGTGCCCCAGTTGCGCGGCACCTCGATCCGGGCGCACTCGTAGCGCATGGTGGACGCGGTGCGCCCGACCAGCTCCTCGGCGACCTCCGGGCAGGCCCGCCAGGTGGGCGCGGTGCCGAGCGCGGCGGCCTCGCCGCCGACCTCCGTCCGGGGCGCGATCGCCGGCAGGGTGCAGCCGGCGGCGACCAGCGCGGCGGCGGCCAGCCCGGCGAGGGTGAGCCGGAACCGGCGGATCCGGTCGGGGGTGCGGGTCACGGGCGAGCCTTTCGTGGTCGAGTCGACGGCCAGGCTACGCCGGGCCGGCCGCGGGTGGCACGGTCACCGTGGGATCGCCGCGCAGCACCTGGTCCACATCGAACCGTACGGGCCGGTCGAGCTGGTCGTAGCGGCAGGAGCGGGGATCACGGTCGGGCCGCCAGCGGACGAACCGGGCGGTGTGCCGGAACCGTTCGCCCTCCATCGCGTCGTAGCCGACCTCGACCACCAGCTCGGGGCGCAGCGGCTCCCACTCGAGGTTGCGGGTGCCCGTCCAGCGGCTCACCCCGCCGGGGAGGCGCTGGCCGCGTTCGTGGTCGCCGTGCACCCACGGGTGGTCGGCGCCCACGTCGCGGTAGGGCTCCAGCTCCGCCAGCAGCTCCGCGCGGCGGGCCATGGTGAACGAGGCGCTCACCCCGACGTGGTGCAGGACCCCGTCGTCGTCGTGGAGGCCGAGCAGGAGCGAGCCGACCACCGGGCCCGACTTGTGCCACCGGAAGCCGGCCACCACCACGTCGGCCGTGCGCGCGTGCTTGACCTTGAACATGAGCCGCTTTCCCGGCTCGTAGGGCAGGTCGGCCGGCTTGGCGATCAGGCCGTCCAGGCCGGCGCCCTCGAACACGTCGAACCAGCGGTGGGCGGTGTCGACGTCGGTGGTGACCTGGGTGACGTGCACCGGCGGGCGGACCCCGGCCAGCGCCGACTCCAGCCGGGCCCGACGCCGGGGATAGGGCTCGCCGAGCAGCGTCTCGTCGTCGAGGGCGAGCAGGTCGAAGGCGACGAAGTCGGCCGGCGTGGTCTCGGCCAGCAGCCTCACCCGGGACGCCGCCGGGTGGACGCGCTGGGCCAGCAGCTCGAAGTCGAGCCGGGGCTGCCCGCCCGGCCCGTCGCGCCGGATCACGATCAGCTCGCCGTCGACCACGCACCGCTCGGGCAACTGCCGGCGGGCCTGCTCGACCACCTCGGGGAAGTAGCGGGTCATCGACTTGCCGCCCCGGCTGGCCAGCTCCACCTCGTCGCCGTCGCGGAACACGACGCACCGGAAGCCGTCCCACTTCGGCTCGTAGGTCATCCCGGGCGCGGTGGGGACCCGCGGGACGCTCTTGGCCAGCATCGGCTCGACCGGCGGACTGATCGGCAGCTTCACGGCGATCAGTCAACCAGACCGCACCGACAGTGGTGAGGCAGATCACGGCTGGTGAAGGGGTGGCGTGTCCCGCCGCGCGCCGCTCGTGCCGCACCGGGCGAATCAGAGAAGCGCAGGTCAGAGCTACTTTCGCGGGATGCCGGAGTGGGTTTGCGGGTGCTGCGGGCGGTGGCGGGTGAGCATCGAGCTGATCCAGGGCCGCTACCGGTACCGCCTGGTGCGCCGCTATCCCCGCCAGTTCGGCGGGGGCAAGGACGTGCTCGGCGAGGCCAGCTCCGTCGCGGAGCTGGAGGAGTTGCTGCGCCGGCGTACCCCCCTCGGGCTGGCCGACCTGCGCGAGGCCGCCTGACCCGGCGGCGGCCGGCCCGGTGGGGCACCCCGGGGCGACCGGCGGCGATCGACTGGCGGCGGCGGACCGGGTCCGGGGCGACGAACCGGGCGGCGGCGACGGACCGGCTGGCGGACGCGGGCGGTCACGATCCGTGGGGCAGCGTCGTCTGGACGGCAGCGGCGCCGCCGGGCGCCGCCCCCTGGGGAGGAGACGCGATGCGGTTCGAGGCCGGTACGGAGGTGGCCGCCGAGGCCGGACGGGTCTGGGCGGTGTGGCTCGACGTCGAGCGGTGGCCGGAGTGGACGCCCTCGGTGCGTCGGGCGCTGCGGGGGGAGCCGGGGCCGCTCGCGATGGGCGCCACCGCCCGGCTGGAACAGCCGAAGCTGCGACCGGCGGTGTGGCGGGTCACCGAGCTGACCGAGGGGCGGTCGTTCTCCTGGGTCTCGGGCAGCCCGGGGGTACACACCCTCGGCGAGCACCGGGTGCTGCCGCTGCCCGACGGACGCAGCCGCGTCGAGCTGGCCCTCACCCAGACCGGGCCCCTGGCCGGGCCGGTCGGCTGGCTCTACGGCGACCTGATGCGCCGCTACCTGCGGATGGAGGCCGACGGGCTCAGGCGTCGCTGCGAGCGGGACTGACCACCGCCTTCTCCAGCACGGCGAGCCGGATGCCGTTCGGGTCCGGCCGGTGCCCGACCAGCCCGGTCGCCGAGTCGGGCGGTGAGCACCGTCGCCGGGGGGCCCGCCAGTGCGGCCCGCACCTCGTCCAGGGTCTCGGTCAGCGGGGGCAGGAACGGGTCGGCGTAGCGCTGTGCCTCGGTGAGGTACGCGGCGCGCTGCACGGTGAGGATCTCGCCGGCGTCGGTGACGTCGGCGGGGGCGATGCGCGGCTCGATGATCACCCCGACAGCCAACCACAGGCCGCCGGACGGGCCGCCCGTACCGCCCGTACGCTGGTGGTGGTCCCGTCGAGTCGTGGGGGTGCGCCGTGCCGGCACTGACCTATCCGCACGTGGGCGCCACCGAGACCGGCGAGCTGCCGCCCGGCTGGCGGCACGTGCGGCACCGCGTCCGGCTGCCCGACTCCTGCTTCACCACGGCCGGGAACGCCGTGCTCGGCTGGCGCCTGCACCGGGCGGCCGGCATCCGCATCGACGCCGACGCCGACCGGGCCGCGCCCGGGGTCCGGGTGGTCTCGGGTCTGGGCGTCGGCCCGCTGCGGCTGGCCGCGCCCTGCGAGGTGGTCTGGGCCGTCGACGACGGGCAGCGGGCCGGCTTCGGCTACGGCACGCTGCCCGGGCATCCGGCACGCGGCGAGGAGGCATTCGTCGTCAGTCGCGACGCCGCCGGCCTCGTCTGGTTCGAGGTGGTCGCGTTCAGCCGGCCGGACCGCTGGGTCATGCGCGCCGCGGGGCCCGCCGGCCGGGCCTTCCAGCGGGCGTACGCCTGGTGGCTCGGGCGCACCCTGCGCCGGCTCTGCGCCCGCCCCTGACCCCGCACCGCCGTCCCGCGTCAGAACCGGGCGAAGGAGCGGATCGGCATCCGCGGGCCGTACTTCGGCGCCTGGACGCCACCGGCGGCCAGCAGCACGCAGACCCGCCCCCGGTGCCCCCGGAACGGCTCCAGCAGGGCCAGCATCCGGGCGTCGTCGCCGCGCGGCTCGCCCGCCAGCGCCCAGGCCACCGTGTTCGGCACGTGGAAGTCGCCGACGCTGACCGCGTCCGGGTCCCCGTACGCGATCCGCACCACCTCGGCGGCGGTCCACGGGCCGATGCCGGCGACGGCGGTGAGCCGGCGGGTGGCCTCGGCGGAGTCCGCGCAGCGCTCCAGCCGGTCCGCGGCGGCCGCCGCACGGCGCAGCGTCTCGGCCCGGCGCTGCTCCACGCCGAACGGGTGGAACACCCAGTACCCGGTGGCCGCCACCGCCGCCGGGTCCGGCGGGAGCAGCAGCGGCTGCATCGGTCCGGGCGCCGCCTCGGCGAAGTGCCGCACCGTCGCCGCGTACGCCCGGTACGCCTCCTTGCCGGTCACCTTCTGCTCGAAGACCGCCCGCAGGAGCTGGCGGAAGACCTGCCCGGTGGCCGGCATCCGCAGTCCCCGGTGCTGGGCCGCGAGCCGCGCCACCACGGGGTGGGTCGCGGCGAGCGCCGCGAAGCCGCTGACGTCGTCGCGCAGCCCGGCGATCGCGTCCGCCCGCTGCACCACCCGGTCGGCGCCCGGACCGTAGCCCTCGGCGAGCAGGGCGCCGCCCGACGGCCGCAGGGCGAGGGTGGCCGGCCCGTCCGGGGTCCGGGTGGCCCACCAGAAGGTGCCGGCCGCGACGCGCGCACAGGGGTCGTACGGGCTGAAGGTCAGCGCCCGGACCGACGCGGCCAGCCGGTACCCGGCGGGCGGGTGCAGCTCGCGCCGTGCGGTGGGTTCGGTCCCGGTCACCCGCACATGCTGTCACGTCCCGGCCCCGTGACCGGCGACCCGGCCGGCGCGACCCGCCTCGTCAGCGGCGACCCCGCCGGTCCAGGGCGTGGGCGGCCCATGCCGTGCGGCACGGGGACCGGTCGCGCCCCGCCGAGGCGACGACCGGCCCGCCGGGCCCCGCGCGGGTCAGTACGAGTAGTTCGAGTCGCCCTGCCCGGCCTGCTCTCCGGACGGCGGTGCGACCGGCTTCGGGGTGCCCGTCGGCAGGCAGCTCAGGTTCTTCCTGCCGTCCGGGGCGACCACGAACCAGGTGCCCCCGACGCCCTGGCCCTTCCACTGGCCGGGCTTCCCGTCCCCGACGTAGCGGTAGAGCGGCCAGCCGTCGAGGGTGAGCCGTCGGGTGCCGTCCTGACGGGTGACGGTGCCGACCTTGTCGTCGGCGACGCCGTTCGCGCCCTGCCGCCGGGCCAACCGGCCGCCGCCACCGCATGCATGCAGACCTCCGGGTGTCGGGTGACATCGGCCGTCCCTGACGGGTACGGCCGCCCGGTGGTACGCGGCTGCGGGGCGAACGGATCAACGGCGCGCGGAAAAGATCCGCCGGTCGGCGCAGGGGTCAGCGGCGCACGGAGAAGATCCCGGGCGGCGGCGGGGTCGAGTCGGTGGCGTCGGCGTCGCGGACCACCGTCGCGCCGCCCGCGAAGCGGTCCAGGTCGTCGCCGGCGAGCACCCGGCCGGGAAACCAGTCCCCGGCGGCACGCCGGGTCAGCTCCGGCACCGGCGGCTCGACCCGGCCGGCCACCAGCACCAGGTTGCCGTACCGCCGCCCGCGCAGCACCGCCGCGTCGCCGACGAGGCAGGCCCGGGGCAGCACCGACCGGACCGTGGCCACCTGCCCCCGGGCGTGGCGCAGCGGCGGGCCGTCAGCCACGTTCGCCAGGTGGAAGCCGGCGGGACGCAGCACCCGGGCCACCTCGGCGGCATACTCCACCGAGGTCAGGTGGGCCGGCGTGCGGGCACCGGCGAAGACGTCGGCGACCACGACGTCGTAGCTGGCGTCCCGGCTGGCGGCGAGCACCGCCCGGGCGTCGGCGACCCGTACCTTGAGGCGGGGGTCCGGCGGCCACGGCAGGGCCCGGCGGACCAGTTCCACCAGCGCGCCGTCCACCTCGACGACCCGCTGGGTCGAGCCGGGCCGGGTGGCCGACACGTAGCGGGGCAGGGTGAGCGCGCCGCCACCGAGGTGCAGCACCCGCAGCGGCGCGCCGGCCGGCGCCACCAGGTCGATCGCGGCGGCGAGCCGCCGGACGTACTCGAACTCCAGGTGCGTGGGGTCGGCCAGGTCCACGTGCGACTGCGGGGCGCCGTCGAGCACCAGCGTCCACGAACCCGGCCGGTCCGGGTCGGGCACCAGCTCGGCCTGGCCGGTGTCGACCCGCGCGGCCACCGTGTCGGCCGCCCGCCTGCGGCCCATCAGCGCCGGGCCCGGGCGGCGGCGGTGAGCACCCGGTGCAGCAGCCGCGCGTCGCCGAGCAGCGAGCGCAGCCGGCGCTCCAGGCCGGCGATCGGGATCAGGTTCTGCGGCGCCCGCGGGTCCTTGTAGGGCGTGGAGGCGAACCGGGGCAACGTGACCAGCGACAGGTCGGCCAACCCCACCGCCTCGTCGATGCCCAGCTCGGCGGAGCACTCCATCCGGACGATACCCGCCCACGGCGCGCCCAGGGCCACCGGCAGCCGCAGGTACCACGACCAGCCGCCCCAGGCGGTGCCGAGCTTGAACACCGGGGATCGCTCGCCGGCGGCCAACCCGGTGACCACGGTGGTCAGCCGGGCGTCCAGGTATTGGCTGTGCTGCGTCTTGATGTAGCCGAGGGTGCGCGGCAACTGCCGCCGGTTGCGCAGCGGGCCGTCGACCACCAGCAGGTCGCCGTCGGTGCGGGCCGCCCCCGAGACCTCCACCTCCAGCGCGGTCAGCGGCCCCTGCACGGCGGCCGGGAGCTTGTTCAGCTCGCCCGTGCCGCTGACCCGGTGCACCGGGTAGCGGACGCTGCCGGCCACCACGTCCGCCGCCGAGGGGCTGGCGGTGAACAGCCCCCGACCCACCCGCGCGCCGGCCAGTTGCGCGGCGCCGCGCTCCAGGTCGCACCGGACCACCCCGGCGGCGTACGACGCGGCCAGGCCGGGGAAGGACGTGCCGTCGTCCTCCGCCGTCCACACGCTCGCGTCGATCCGGCGCACCCCGTCGACGAGCAGCACGACGTCGGGGGCGCGGACGCCCGCGCGCGGCCCGATCGCCCGCCAGTCCACCGCCGGAAGCTCGGCGTCCGCGTCGACCTGGGCGCTGCTCGGCGCGGCGGGACCGCCGCCGGCCGCCTCGAACGACGCGCCGTACGCCGGATCCCACGAGTCGACGAAGAACCGGGGGTCGGTCACCGCAGCGAACCTTCCGTCGCGGACGCCGGAACCGCCCGACGGGGCCCGCTCACCGGCCGGTCCGTTCGACGCGGGCGGACCGGGCGTCCTTGCTGACCTCGAACCGGACCGGGATGCGTTCGGCCAGGGCCGGCACGTGGGTGACCACGCCGACCATCCGGTCGCCCCGGGCGGCCAGGTTCTCCAGCGTGGCGGCCACCGTGTCGAGGGTGGCCGCGTCGAGCGTGCCGAAGCCCTCGTCCAGCACGATCGACTCCAGGCTCGCCGCCGTGGTGGACATCCCGGCAAGCTGCTCCGACAACGCCAACGCCAGCGCCAGCGACGCCTGGAAGGTCTCGCCGCCGGACAGGGTGCGCACGCCCCGGCGCAGCCCCGCGTCGTGGTGGTCGACCACGAAGAACTCGCCCTTGTCGTGCACCAGGTCGTACTGCCCGCCGGAGAGTTCCCGCAGGATGCCCGAGGCGCCGTCGACCAGCAGGTCCAACGCCTCGGCGAGCAGCCACCGCTCGAAGTTGTTGGCCCGCAGGTGCCCCGCCAGGGCCCGGGCCACCTGCGCCTCGCGCTCGTAGCCGGCCCGCTGCTCGCGCAGGCCACCGGCCTGCTCCCGGCGCCGCTCCAGCTCGCGCAGGTCGGCCTCGGCCCGCTCGAGGGCGCGGTCGGTGGCACGCAGCGGATCGTCGGTGGGCGGCAGCCCGGCGGCGGCGAGGATGCCCGCGATGCGCTCGCCGACGCCGCCGGCCGCCGCCTCGGCCCGCGCCACCGCCGCGACCCGCCCGGCCCGCTCGGCGCGGCGGCGCTCCGCCTCCTCGTCGGCCCACCCGGTGAGGGCCGCCCACGCGGCGCCCAGGTCGTCGCGGTCCGCCGTCGGCGGCCCGAACCGGGCGAGCCCGTCGCGGGCCGCGTCGAACGCCCGCCAGGTCGCCCGCAGCCGCTCCTCGGCGGCGTCCACCGCCGCCCGGGCCCGCCGCGCGGCCTCCCGGCCGGCCCGCACCGCCGCCGCCGACTCCTCCAGCGCCCGGCGCAGCCGCGCGTGCTCGTCCAGCTCGCGGCGCAGCACCGCCGGCTCGGCCGCCCCGACCAGCTGGTCGTCCAGCTCGGCCAGCCTGGCCTGCACCTGGTCCTGCCGGGCCCGCGCGCGCAGCAGCACCCGCTCCAACTCCCGGGCCGCGTCGTCGCGCTCCCGCACCACCGACTGGGCGGCCTTGCTGGCGGCCCGCGCCGCCCGTCCCGCCGCCGTCGCGGCGGCCACCGCCGAGTCGGCCGGCACCGCCGGCACCGTCGCGACGGTCTGCTCGCAGACCGGGCAGCTCGCCCCGGCGCGCAGGTGCGCGCGCAACGCCACCGCCTGGTCGGTCGACTTCGCCTCCTCGTGGGCGCGGAAGGCCGCCTCCAACTCCGCCTCGGCCCGCTCGGCCGCCGCCCGCGCCTCGGCCAGCGCCGCCACGGCCGCACCGTGCCCGCCCTGCGCCCCGGTCACCGCCGCGCGGACCGCCGCCGCCTCGCCGGCCAGCTTCTCCCGGTCGGTGTACGCCCGCAGCAGCAGCCGCAGCGCGCTCTCGTCACCGGCGGCCGCCAGCTCGCCGCGCAGCTTCTCCTCCCGCTCCTCGGCCAGCGACACCGCCGTCGCCGCCTCGTCCGCGCCGGCCCGCGCCGCCGCCACCGCCCGGGCCACCTCCGCCACCCCGTCCGGCGCGCGTACGGCGGTCAGCACCGCCAGGTCGGCGTCGAGGGCCGCGAGTGCGGCGCCCGCCTCCCGCGCCGACGCCCGGGCCGCCGCCAGCTCCGGTACGGCGCTCGCCACCGCCCCGGCCAGCTCCCGCATCCGGTCGACCTGCCCGGTCGCGGCCTCCAGCGCGGCGTCGTCGACGTCGGTGAGCCCGGCGAGCGCCTGGTCGACCGCCTCCAGCTTCGCCTCGGCCTGCGCGGCCCGCGCGGTCGCCCGCTTCTGCACGTCCTCGTAGACCCCGAGGCCCAACAGGTTGACCAGGATCTGCTGCCGGGTGGCCGGCTTGGCGTGCAGGAAGTCCGCGAACTGCCCCTGCGGCAGCACCACGCAGCTGGTGAACTGCTCGTACGGCAGCCCGACCGCCTCCAGCACCGCCCGCTCCATCTCGGCGGGGGTGCCGGCCACCACCTCGCCGAGGTCGTCGGGGCTGAGCCCGGTGTCGAGCTTGGTGACGTCGAAACCGGCCGGCATCAGCTGCAACCCGGCGTTGGCCGTCTTGACGTTGCCCCGGCCGTCGCGGCGGACCACCCGGGTCGCCACGTAGCGCGAACCGGCGGACTCGAAGACCAGCCGGACCCGCGCCTCGGTGGCCGACGGCGCCAGGGCGTTGGTCAGGCCCCGGGCGCCACCCCAGCGGGGTACCGTGCCGTAGAGGGCGAAACAGATCGCGTCCAGCACCGTCGACTTGCCGGAGCCGGTCGGCCCGACCAGCGCGAAGAAGTCGGCGTCGGTGAAGTCGATCGTGGTCTCGTCGCGGAAGACGGTGAAGCCCGCCATGTCCAGCCGCATCGGCCGCATCAGTGCTCGACCTCCTCGAAGAGCTCGTCGAAGAGCTCCCGCACCCCGTCGTCGGTGTGCCCCCGGCTGTCCAGGTAGTCGGCGAAGAGCTGCCGGGGCGAGCGGCCCGCCCGCTGCGCCACCCGGGTGCCGCTGCCCGGGGCGGGCACCAGCTCCGGATCGATCCGGATCTCCAGGGCCTGCGGGAGCAGTTCCTGCACCTCCTCGCGCAGCCCGGCGCGCGGCTGCTCGCGGACGTACACCCGCAGCCAGCCGTCCGGCACCTGCGTCTCGGCGAGCTGGGCCAGGGTGCCCCGGACCGTGCGCAGCGTGGTGGCGGCGGTCACCGGCACCTCGCGTACCTGCGCCGCCGTGGCCGCGGTGACCTCGACGACGGTCACCGACGGCACGTTCTCCTGCTCGCCGAAGTCGACCGCCAGCGGGCTGCCGCTGTAGCGGATCGGGCAGGGGCCCTGCACCCGCTGAGAGCGGTGCAGGTGGCCCAGCGCCACGTAGTGCGCCGTGCCCGGGAACACGGTCGCGGGCACCGCGTAGCCCAGCACGGTGTGCGCGTCGCGCTCCCCGCCGCCGGTGGTCGCGCCCACCACGGTCAGGTGGGCGGTGACCAGGTGCACCCGGTCAGGCTCGGTGAAGCTCTCGGTGAGCCGGCCCAGCACGCGGCCCAGGTGGTCGGCGTAGGTCTGGGTGGTCTCGGCGGCGGTCAGCTCGTACATCTCCACGGCGCGGATGGCGTAGCGCTGGGAGAGGAACGGCAGCGCGGCGAGCCGCCACCGCTCCCCGCCGACGGTGGTGCCGTCGATGACGTGCTCGTCCGGGTTGTCGCGGACCCCGCCGCGCAGCGTGATCCCGGCGGCCTCGGCCCAGGGCCGCAGCGCGTCGAGGGCCTGGCCGTTGTCGTGGTTGCCGCCGATGGCCACCACGTCGGCGCCGGTGCGGCGCAGCGCGGTCAGCGCCCGGGTGACCAACCGGGTGGCCTCGGGCGTCGGGGCGGCGGTGTCGTAGAGGTCACCGGCGACGATGACCAGATCGGGTGCCTCGGCGCGGGCGACGTCGATCACGCCGGCCAGGACCCGCTTGTGCTCCTCGGCCCGCGACTGCCCCTTGAGGACCTTGCCGACGTGCCAGTCGGAGGTGTGCAGGATCTTCACGGTGCCCGCCTTTCGTTCGCGACTGCGGGGCTCGCAGGCTCACTCCTCGCGCTCACCGGTTTCCCCCTAGAAAGGGATGTCGTCGTCGGAGGTGCCGCCACCCGAGCCGACGACCGCGAACGGGTCGACGGACTGGGTCAGCGACCGGAGCGTCTCGGACGGGGCGCGGCCGGCCTCGGAGACCCGGGTGGCCCAGGCCGGGAACGGGAACTCCAGGCACAGCGGCACCGGAATGTCGGGCTGGTTGACGAACATCGTGCCCGGCTTGGCGAGCAGCGCGCGCTGCCGCTGGGCGGGCGGCAGGAAGCCGTATTCCGGGCGGGACGCCTCGGCCGGGTCGAGCCGGCCCACCACCCGGATCGCCGAGTTGGTGACGATCCGACGCTCCACCTCGCTCGCCGTCTGCTGGGCGCCGACCAGGATCACCCCGAGCGAGCGACCCCGCTCGGCGATGTCGAGCAGCACCTCCTTGATGGGGGAGGAGCCCTCGCGCGGCGCGTACTTGTTGAGCTCGTCGAGCACCACGAAGAGCAGCGGCTTGGCGGTGCCGGACTTCTCCTTGCGCTCGAACTCGCTCTTGAGCGTCACGCCGACCACGAACCGCTGCGCGCGGTCGGGGAGATTGTGCAGGTCGACCACGGTGACCTGGGCGCTCTCGGCGGTGTTGATCGAGTGCGGGCGGCGGGTGGCCAGGTCGCCCCGGATCAGCCGCGACAGGTCCTTCTTGCTGCCGATCAGCCGGCGGGCGAACGCGTTGACCGTGCCCAGCCCGACGGCGCTGCCGGCCCAGTCGGAACGGGTCTCGTCGTCGTTGAGCTGCTCTACGACGTGGTCGACAAGGTCGGCGTAGGAGCCGAGCCGCACCCCGTCGATGCTCACCCCGCCGTCGGCGGGCTGGGCGTGCCGGGCCAGGTGGGCGGCGACCGAGTGCACCACCATCGTGTACTGCTGGCGTTCGTCGTCGGCGTCGGCGAACACGTAGGGCAGCAGACGGTCGGCGCAGAACTCGCTCAGCGTCCAGTAGAAGCTGTCCACCCCGGTGAGCCGGCTGCTCACGTCGGGCGTGCCGGAGGAGTCGCCCACCCTCGGCGGGGCGTAGACCCGCACGTCGGGGAAGGCACCGGCGACCAGGCCGAGCTTTGCGTAGGAGGCGCGGGTGGCGTCGTCCAGCCGGGTGTTGGGATGGTCGAGGAAGAGCAGGTCCTCGCCCTTGACGTTGAAGATGAGCGCCTTGGCGTTGACCGCGTCGCCGCCGAGCACGCCCGAGCGGAAGACCGAGTAGAGCAGGAAGGTGGCGAAGCTCGTCTTCGTGGCCACGCCGGAGATGCCGGAGATCGACACGTGCGCGCCCCGGCTGCCGTCGAGGAAGTCGGCGTTGAGGTAGACCGGCACCCCGTCGCGGCCCATGCCCATGGGAATGCGCCGCTCCATCCGGTCGAAGTGCAGCGCGCGGGCCCGGGCGTCGCCCTCGGCGCGGTGCACCACCGCACCGGGCGACGGCGGCACGTAGAGCTCCGGGTCGACGCGGGTGGTGGTGACCTCGGCGGCCTCCTGCACCTGGGCCGGCAGCGTGCCGTCGGCGATGGCGAAGACGTCGGAGTCGAACTGGGCGCCCTCGTGCCGGGCGCGCACGTGGGTGACCACCCCGGCGATCGTCACCGGCTCCCGGTCGGGCAGCTCCCGCCGGGTCACCACGACGTCGTCCAGCTGGAGGTAGCTGCCGGGGGAGACCGCGGTCCAGAACTGCAGCGGGGTGGCGTCGGCGGTGCCCAGCACCCGGCCGACCACCTCGCCCGGGCCGTCGATCCCGTCGTCAGTCATCGGGCAACTCCGGTCGGCTGGTCGTCGCGGTCGGGGCACACGCCTGCATCCTGCCCGAGGAGTACGACAGGTTGCCACGCGACGCGGCGGACGCCACGTGGTCCGTGCGGCACCGCCACCCACGGTCGCCTTCTCACCGCGCTGTGTCGTCGCCCGGTGGCGGCCGCTCGGGTTCAGGCCCGGGCGTACCGGAGCATGAGGACGCCGTCGGCGGTGGCCAGCACGTGCCGCAGCGACAGGTGCCGGACGGCGGCGGCCGCGCCGGCATTGATCCGGCCCGGGCCCGGCCCGGCGAGCAGCGGGGCGACGGTCAGGCAGACCTCGTCCACCAGGTCGGTCCCGGTGAGCGCGCCGAACAGCTGCGGGCCGCCCTCGCAGAGCACCTGGCCGAGACCGCGCCGGCGCAGCTCGGCCAGGCCGGCGGCGAGGTCGACCCGGTCGTCGCCGACGGGTACGACGTCGGCGACGTCGACCAGCCCGGGCGGTGCGGTGGCCCGCGCGTGGGTGAGGACGACCGGCCGGACCGGGGCGTCGGCGAAGGCCGCCTGCCCGGGGTCCAGGTCCAGCGAGCCGGAGACCACCACCAGCGTGGGGTACTCGGCCAGGCCGTGTTCCCGGCGCCAGGCCCGGCGCCGCGGGCTGAGCCGGACCGCCCGGTAACCCTCGTGCCGCAGCGTGCCGGCGGCGACCACCAGCGCGTCGCAGAGCATCCGGAGCAGGCCGAAGACCCGTTTGTCCGGCTCGCCGGACAGGCCGGCGGAGTAGCCGTCGACGGTGACCGCGCCGTCGACGCTGGCCACGAAGTTCACCCGCAGGTGGGGGTGGTCCGCGCGGCGGTAGAGGGCGGTCAGCGCGGCGTCGTCCAACGGCTCGGCGGCCGGGTCGGGCCAGAGCCGGGAGATCGGGATCCCGACGGTCATTCGCCGGCCGGACCGGTGACCGGAGGGGTGGGTCGGGAGGTACGGTGCTGACAGTCGCACCAGTTCCGGCCCGGGCAGTCGTCGTGCCGCCTCGCCCGGCACGCTCGGCAGATCATGTTGGCAGCCTAGTTCCCCGGAGGAGGGTGGGAGCGCATGCCACGTCAGATCTTCCAACTGAGGATCTCCGTGACCGGGGTCCGGCCCCCGGTCTGGCGTCGGGTCCTGGTGCCCGGCGGCTTCACCCTCGACCGGGTGCACCGGGTCGTGCAGTACGCGGTGGGCTGGCGGGACTGCCACCTGCACTCGTTCGAGGTCGACGGCACCCAGTACGGCGAGCCGGACCCGGACGGGGAGCTGGCCGTGCACGACGAGCTGGACGTCCGGCTGGACGCCGTGGTCGGCAAGGGCAGCCGGTTCCACTACACCTACGACTTCGGCGACTGGTGGGAGCACGATCTGCTGGTGGAGGACGTCTGCGCCGCCGACCCGCGGGAGCGCTACCCGGTCTGCCTCGACGGGGAGCGGGCGGGACCGCCGGAGGACGTCGGCGGACCGGACGGTTACCGGGTGCTGCTGGCCGCGTGGGGCGATCCCGGTCATCCCGAACACCGGGACATGCGGGCCTGGGTGGGGGAGCGGTTCGACCCGGCCGCCTTCGACCCCGGATCGGTGTCGACCCTGCTGCGTCGGCTCTGCTGACCGCTCCCGCCGACTTGACCGTTTCGGTGTCGCTGGCCTGGTCGGGCACCGTCGATCACCGGTCAGCGTGACCCCGGGCATGATTCGGCGCTGAACCGCTTCGGCGCAGGTCGGCAGCCGGTGATGATCGGCAAACGTCCTGGTGGTAACGATCTGGGAACGCTCCCAAACGGCCTATTGACACTCCCGACACCCCCCGGCAATCTCATGGGAGCGCTCCCGGAGTGGTGCGGGTCACCCGCCGCGCACCGGGCGCCATCCGGGGTGGCACCCACCGGGACGCACCACGGCACCCCCACCACACCCGACTGACAAGCCTCACCACCGAAAGAGGGGTTACAGATGCGCCTCACCACGCGGCGTACCCGCCTGGCGGCCGTCGCCCTGGCCGCGATCACCGCCGTCGGCGGTCTCTCGGCATGCGGCAACGACGACGACGAGCCCGCTGCCGGCGAGAAGCCGGCCAAGCTGGTCGTCGACACGTTCGGCGAGATGGGCTACGACGAGCTCGTCAAGCAGTACGAGAAGGAGACCGGCATCAAGGTCGAGCTGCGCAAGACCGCGCAGCTCGGTGAGTACCGGCCCAAGCTGGTCCGCTACCTCGCCACCGGCAAGGGCGCGGCGGACGTCACCGCCCTGGAGGAGGGCATCCTCAACGAGTTCAAGGCCAACCCGCGCAACTGGGCCGACCTGAACCCGTTGGTCGCCGACCACTCCACGGAGTACCTGCCCTGGAAGTGGGAGCTCGGCAAGGCGCCGGACGGCCGGCTGATCGGCCTGCCGACCGACGTCGGCAGCCTCGCCGTCTGCTACCGCAAGGACCTGTTCCAGGCGGCCGGCCTGCCCACCGAGCGCGACCAGGTGTCGGCGCTCTGGCCGGACTGGAACGGCTTCCACGAGGCCGGCAAGAAGTACAAGCAGGGCAGCGGCGGCAAGGCGTTCATCGACTCGATCACCGCCGTCTCCAACGGCGTTCTCTTCCAGCAGGGCAGCGACCTGTTCTACGACAAGGAGAACAACATCATCGCGGACACCAGTCCCGCGGTGAAGGCCGCCTGGGACACCGCCACCTCGATGGTGGACATCTCCGCCAAGGCGTCCACCTGGTCGCCGGAGTGGTCGGGCGGCTTCAAGCAGGGCACCTTCGCGGCGACCTTCTGCCCGTCCTGGATGCTCGGCATCGTCGCGGACAACTCCGGTGCGGCGAACAAGGGCAAGTGGGACGTGGCGGCCGTGCCGGGCGGCGGCGGCAACTGGGGTGGCTCGTGGCTCGCGGTTCCCGAGCAGAGCAAGTACCAGAAGGAGGCGGCGAAGCTCGCCGAGTTCCTGACCAACGCCACCAGCCAGGTGGAGGCCTTCAAGGCCAAGGGCCCCCTGCCCACCAACCTGGAGGCGCTGAAGAACGAGGCGTTCCTCAGCTACACCAACGAGTACTTCAGCAACGCGCCGACCGGCAAGATCTTCGGCGAGAGCGTCAGCAAGATCCAGCCGGTGCACCTGGGCCCGAAGCACCAGGCGGTGAAGGAGAACGCGCTCGAGCCGGCTCTGCGGGCGTTCGAGAACGGTCAGGCCGACAAGGGCAAGGCCTGGGAGCAGTTCACGAAGGACGCGAAGACTCAGGGTGCTTTCTGAGTGATTCCCCTCCGGTGGCGTTCGGGACTCCCCGGACGCCACCGGTCGGTCCCCTCCGCGTAGCACCCTGCGCGAGGGCCCCCGGGCCTCGCCGGAAAAGGAAGTTCGCATGAGCCTGTCGGCCACGACGGCGCCGCCGTCGCCAGCAGCACCGCCACCTCCCGACGTCACGTCCCGGCATCGCCGGAGATACCTCCTCAACCGCCTCGATCTCAAGTACTCGCCGTACCTCTACATCGCCCCGTTCTTCCTGATCTTCGGCGCGTTCGGGCTGTACCCGATGGTGCGGACCGCCTGGATGTCGCTGCACGACTGGGACATGATCGGCGACCACTCGTTCATCGGATTCGACAACTACACCCGGCTGTTGTCCGACGAGTACTTCTGGAACGCGCTGGTCAACACGTTCGGCATCTTCGCCCTGTCGACCATCCCGCAGCTGCTGTTCGCGCTCTTCCTGGCGAACCTGCTCAACCGGACCTTCCTGCGCGCCAAGACCTTCTTCCGGATGGCCATCTTCGTCCCGAACGTGGTCTCGGTGGCCGCGGTCGCGATCGTCTTCGGCATGCTGTTCCAGCGCGAGTTCGGCCTGTTCAACTGGCTGCTCGGCTTCGTCGGTGTCGAGGCGGTCGACTGGGACGGGAACACCTGGAGTTCCTGGACCGCCATCGCCTCCATGGTCAACTGGCGGTGGACCGGCTACAACACGCTGATCCTGCTGGCCGGCATGCAGGCCATCCCGAAGGACCTCTACGAGGCCGCGGCGATCGACGGCGCCAGCCAGTGGCGGCAGTTCTGGCAGATCACCCTGCCCATGCTCAAGCCGACCTTCATCTTCGTGGTCATCCTCTCCACGATCGGCGGGATGCAGCTCTTCACCGAGCCCCTGCTCTTCGGCAACGGCAACATCATCGGCGGCAACCAGCGGGAGTTCCAGACGCTGGCCATGTACATGTACGAGATGGGCATCGTGAACCTGAACACCGCCGGCTACGGAGCCGCGGTCGCCTGGGCGATCTTCATGATCATCGTCCTGGTGTCGTTGTTCAACTTCCTACTCGTCCGCCGCTCGGCGAAGTGAGGAGAGCTCGGTGATCTCGGGTTCCCAGCGCCTGTGGCGCACCAGTCCGTTGACCTACGTGGCGCTCGTCCTGGCGGCGCTGCTGTCGATCTACCCCTTCTACTACATGATCGTGATCGGCACCCGCAGCCTGGAGTCGATCAACGACGTGCCACCGCCGCTGACCCCCGCCGGAGCGTTCGGGGACAACTTCGGCCGGGTGCTCGACAACGACGCCGCCAACTTCCTCAAGGGCATGATGAACTCGATCATCGTCTCCTCGGTGGTCACCCTGTCGGTGGTGCTCACCGGGTCGCTGGCCGGGTTCGCCTTCGCGAAGCTGAAGTTCCGGGGGCAGAACGTCCTGCTGCTGGCGATCATCGTCACCATGATGATCCCGACCCAGATGGGCCTCATCCCGCTCTGGGGCATGATGCAGGACCTCAACTGGTACGACACCCTCTACGCCGTCACCGTGCCGTTCCTGGTCAGCGCCTTCGGCGTGTTCATGATGCGCCAGTACGCCAGCCAGGCGATCTCCGACGAGCTGATCGAGGCCGGCCGCGTCGACGGCGCGAGCACGTTCCGGATCTACTGGAGCATCGTGCTGCCCGCGCTGCGTCCGGCCGCCGGCGTGCTCGGCCTGCTGACCTTCATGGAGACCTGGAACTCGTTCCTCTGGCCGTACGCGATCCTGTCCCCGGAGAATCCGACCCTCCAGGTCTCGCTCTCCTTCCTCTCGTACGCCTACTACACCGACTACTCCCAGGTCTTCGCCGCCACCGCGGTCGGCACCATTCCCCTGGTGCTCGTCTTTCTCCTGTTCGGCCGCCAGATCATCGGCGGGATCATGGAAGGTGCCGTCAAATCGTGAGCAACCCCGCCCGCCCGCCGGCCTCCGGTGCCCTCGCCGAGCGTCCGCCGCTGACTTTCCCGCCCGGCTTCCTCTGGGGCGCCGCCACCGCGGCGTACCAGATCGAGGGAGCCGCGACCGAGGACGGCCGGGGCCCGTCGATCTGGGACACCTTCAGCCACACCCCCGGCCGGACGGTCAACGGGCACACCGGCGACGTGGCCTGCGACCACTATCACCGGCTGGACTCCGACCTGGCGCTGATGGCCGAGCTGGGACTGAAGTCCTATCGGTTCTCCGTCTCCTGGCCCCGGGTGCAGCCGGGCGGGTCCGGCCCGGCCAACGAGGCCGGTCTGGACTTCTACCGGCGGCTGGTGGACAACCTGCTCGCCAACGGCATCGAGCCGTGGCTCACCCTCTACCACTGGGACCTGCCGCAGCCGCTGGAGGACGCCGGCGGCTGGCCGGCCCGGGACACCGCCGCCCGGTTCGCCGACTACGCGACGCTGGTCGCCGACGCGCTCGGTGACCGGGTCCGGTACTGGACCACGCTCAACGAGCCGTGGTGCTCGGCCTTCCTCGGCTACGGCTCCGGCGTACACGCGCCGGGCCGGTCGGACGGCGCGGACGCCGTCCGCGCCGGACACCACCTGATGCTCGGCCACGGCCTGGCCGTGCAGGCCCTGCGGGCCGTCCGGCCGACCGCCGAGCTGGGTGTCACGGTCAACCTCTACCCGGTCGACCCGGCCAGCGACGCGCCGGGTGACGTCGACGCCGCGCGGCGCATCGACGGGCTGGCCAACCGCTTCTTCCTGGACCCGCTGCTGCGCGGGTCCTACCCGGCGGACCTGATGGCCGACCTCGCCGGGACCACCGACTTCGGGCACGTGCGCGAGGGTGACCTGGCGACCATCTCCACCCCGCTGGACGTGGTCGGCGTCAACTACTACAGCCGCCACGTCGTCGCCGCGCCGGTCCCGGGCGCCGAGCCGGAGCCGTACTGGCGGGCGCCGTCGTGCTGGCCGGGCAGTGAGGACGTCCGGTTCGTCACCCGGGGGGTCCCGGTCACCGACATGAACTGGGAGATCGACGCCCCCGGCCTGGTGGAGACGCTGCGCCGGGTGCACGAGGAGTACACCGACCTGCCGCTCTACGTCACCGAGAACGGCTCCGCGTTCGTGGACGAGGTGGTCGACGGGCGGGTCGACGACGCCGACCGGCTGGCGTACTTCGACGCCCACCTGCGCGCCGCGCACGAGGCGATCGAGGCCGGGGTGCCCCTGCGCGGATACTTCGCCTGGTCGCTGTTGGATAATTTCGAGTGGGCCTGGGGCTACACCAAGCGGTTCGGGATGGTCCACGTCGACTACGACACCCAGGTGCGCATCCCCAAGTCCAGCGCCAGCTGGTACGCCGAGGTGATCCGACGCAACGGTCTGGCCGCACAATAGGCCAGGGCCAGCCATCAACGGGCGGCCCCGGCGCCACCCCCGTCCGGGGTGGCGCCGGGGCCGGTCCGCCGTCGGAGGAGCAGACATGACAACGCAGCGCACCCGGTCGCTCGGGCGCCCGACCCTCGACGCCGTCGCCGCCCGCGCCGGCGTCGGTCGCGGGACGGTCTCCCGGGTGGTCAACGGCTCGCCCCAGGTGAGCCCCGAGGCGCGCGCCGCGGTGCAGCAGGCCATCGCCGAGCTGGGATACGTGCCGAACCGGGCCGCTCGCGCCCTGGTCACCCAGCGCACCGACTCGATCGCCCTGGTGGTCTCCGAATCCGGCGACCGGGTCTTCACCGAGCCGTTCTTCGCCGGCATCGTCCGGGGCGTCAGCTCGGGGCTGCTGGAGACCCCGTTGCAGCTCTGGCTGGCCATGGTGCAGTCGCCGATCGAGCGGGAGCGGGTCGAGCACCACCTGACCAACCAGCACGTCGACGGGGTCCTGCTGCTGTCGCTGCACGACTCCGACCCGCTGCCCACCCTGCTGGAGGAGCGCGGCCTGCCCACCGTGCTCGGCGGGCGCCCGGCCCGGATGCTGCAACCCGGCGCGCAGCCGGCGTACTACGTCGACGTGGACAACGTCGGCGGCGCCCGGCGGGCGGTGGAACACCTGGCCGGCCGGGGGCGGCGGCGCATCGCCACCATCGCCGGCCCACAGGACATGGGTGCCGGCCTGGGCCGGCTGACCGGCTACAAGGAGGCGGTCCGGGCCGCCGGGGGCGGGGTCGACCCCGCCCTGATCGCGTACGGCGACTTCAGCGAGGGCAGCGGGGCGGCCGGGATGCGTCGGCTGCTGGAGGTCTGCCCCGACCTCGACGCCGTCTTCGTCGCCTCGGACCTGATGGCGTTCGGGGCGCTGCGCACGCTGCGCGAGGCGGGCCGGCGGGTGCCGGAGGACGTCGCGGTGGTCGGCTTCGACGACGCCCCGATCTCCCGGCAGTCCGAGCCGCCGCTGACCACGGTCTTCCAGCCGGTGGAGGAGATGGGCCGGCAGATGGCCCGCCTGCTGGTCAGCCGCATCCGCGGCGACGAGCTCCCGTCGCCGCACATCCTGCTCGACACCCAGCTGATCGAACGCGCCTCCGCCTGACCACCCCACCCACCTCGGCGAGGACACCGTCCGGCGGCGGCTGGCCCGCCGCCCGCCTGACGCAGTCTCGACGCCGGACCTCCGGGTCGATCAAGACGTTGTCGCCCTCGACATCGGCGTGTCGCGACGAAAACCTCATGATCAACGGGTCGGCTGGGCGGGGGAGCGGGCGGCGGGGCGGGCCGGCGAGCGCGGGGCGGGGCGGGGTAGGACGGGGCGGTGGGTCGTGGGTCAGCTCGACCAGCGGCGCAGTTCGCGCTTGGCCAGCGAGGAACGGTGGACCTCGTCGGGGCCGTCCGCCAGGCGCAACGTGCGGGACTGGGACCAGAGGGCGGCGAGCGGGGTGTCCTGGCTGACGCCGGCGCCGCCGTACGCCTGGATGGCCTTGTCGATCACCCACTCGGCCATGGCGGGAGTGGCGATCTTGATGGCCTGGATCTCGGTGTGCGCGCCCTTGTTGCCGACCGTGTCCATCAGCCAGGCGGTCTTCAGCACCAGCAACCGGGCCTGCTCGATGCGCACCCGCGACTCGGCGATCCACTCCCGCACCACGCCCTGCTCGGCGAGTGGCCGACCGAACGCGACCCGCTCGAGCGCCCGCCGGCAGAGCAGTTCCAGGGCCCGCTCCGCCATGCCGATCAGCCGCATGCAGTGGTGGATCCGGCCCGGACCGAGCCGGGCCTGGGCGATCGCGAAGCCGGCGCCCTGCGCCCCGACCAGGTTCTCCACCGGTACGCGGACGTCGGTGAAGTCGATCTCGGCGTGGCCGCCGTGCGAGGCGTCGCTGTAGCCGAACACCGTCATGCCCCGCCGCACGGTCACGCCGGGGGTGTCCCGGGGCACCAGGATCATGCTCTGCTGGCGGTGCCGGTCGGCCTCCGGGTCGGTCTTGCCCATCACGATGAAGATCTCGCAGGCCGGGTCCATCGCCCCCGACGACCACCACTTGCGCCCGTTGACCACGTAGTGGTCGCCGTCGCGGGTGATCCGGGTCGCGATGTTGGTCGCGTCCGAGGACGCCACCTCCGGCTCGGTCATGCAGAAGGCGGAGCGGATCTCGCCCTCCAGCAGTGGCCGCAGCCAGCGCTCCTGCTGCTCCGGCGAGCCGAACTCGGCGAGCAGTTCCATGTTGCCCGTGTCCGGTGCGGCGCAGTTGAGCGCCTCCGGGGCCAGGTGCGGGCTGCGCCCGGTCAGCTCGGCCAGCGGGGCGTACTGGAGGTTGGTCAGCCCGGCGCCGTGGCGCGGATCGGGCAGGAAGAGGTTCCACAGGCCGCGCTTGCGCGCCTCGGCCTTCAGCTCGGCCATCACCGGGGGCCGGGCCCACGGGTCGCCGGCGGCGGCCACCTGCGCGGCGTGCACCGCCTCGGCCGGGTGGACGTGCTCGGTCAGGAAAGCGGTCAGCTCGGCCCGCAACTGCTCGGTGCGGGTGTCGTAGGCGAAGTCCATCAACGCTCCCTGGCGGCGGTCAGCCCGTGTTCGACCAGCGGTGCCACCATGTCGCCGATCCGGTCGAAGCCCTCGCCGAGCGTCTGCCCGAGCGTGTGCCGGTAGTGGATGCCCTCGCAGATCACCGCGAGCTTGAAGCAGCCGAGCGCGACGTGCCAGTGCAGCGGCCCGACGTCGACGTCGCCGCGCCCGGCGTAGCGCGCGATCAGCTCCGTGCCGGTGGGGAAGCCGGCACGCGGACCGAGCCCGTCGGCGACCGGGTTGCCGGCGGCCGAGTCGCTGCCGCCGAGCACGTCCCAGTAGGTCAGCAGCAGCCCGAGGTCGGCCAGCGGGTCGCCGAGGGTGGCCATCTCCCAGTCGAGCACGGCCCGTACGGCCACCGGCTCGACGGTGGCGAGCAGGTTGTCCAGCCGGTAGTCGCCGTGCACGATCCGGCCGGCGTTGGCGCCCTCCGGCGCGGTGCCGGCGAGCAGGTCCCGCAGCTCCTCGATGCCGGGCAGCGGCCGGCTGCGGGACCGGTCGAGCTGGCCGGCCCAGCGGCGGACCTGCCGCGCGAGGTAGCCCTCCGGGCGGCCGAAGTCGGCCAGCCCGACCGAGGCGGGCTCGACCGCGTGCAGCGCGGCGAGGGTGTCCATCATCGCCAGCGCCAGCTCCCGCCGCTGGTCGGTGGTCAGCGGATCGGTCTGGGCGCGGGTGCGGAACACCTCGCCGTGCACCCGTTCCATCAGGTAGAACGGCGCGCCGATCACCTCGGCGTCCTCGCAGAGCAGCAGCGTGGCGGGCACCGGCACGTCGGTCGGGGCCAGCGCGGTGATCACCCGGTATTCCCGGGCCATGTCGTGCGCGGTGGCCAGCACGTGCCCCAGCGGCGGGCGGCGCAGCACCACCTCGCGCCCGCCGACACCCAACAGGTAGGTCAGGTTGGACTTGCCGCCCGCGATCAGCCGGGCCCGCAGCGGACCGTCGGCGAGCTCCGGCCGGTGCCGGGCCAGGTGACCGGCGAGCCGGTCGAGATCCAGCCCGCGGGGGGCGGCGGCCGGGGCAGGCGTACTGCCCGGCCCGTGCGCGTCGACGGCCGGCTCGGTCATCCGACTAGTTGATGGCAGCTCCGCCGTGTTGTCAAGGCGGGAGTTGACCCACGGGACATGCCGCGGCAACAGGGGCGAAACGGCCACCCGCCAGGCTGGGGCCCAGCCTGCCGGCCAGCGGTGCCGGCCCGCCGAGCGGAGGGTTCAGACATGTTGCTGCGAGTTCGGGTCACCCTGCCGGACCGTCCGGGCACGCTCGGTCAGGTGGCGCGCACCATGGGCGTGTCCGGTGCGGACATCGTCCAGGTGGTCGTCCTGGAGCGGCTCGGCGGGCGGGCGGTCGACGACTTCACGGTGGTGTGGCCGGGGGCGGGGCGGGTCGAGCGGCTGCTCGCCGGGCTGGCGGCGATCCCCGGCGTCCGGGTGGACGGGGTGTGGCGGGCGATCGGCGCGCCCACCACCTCGGGGCAGGACGCCGAGCTGCTGGCCCAGGTCGCGGCCAACCCGGTCGACGGCGTCGCAACCCTGGTCGACGCCGTCCCCGGGCTGCTCGCTGCCGACTGGGCTGCCGCGGCGGTGGTGCCCGTGGACTGGGCCTCCCGGACCGGCGCCGCCGGGGAGGCGACCGTCGGCTACGCGAGCTGGCGCGCCCCCGTACCGCCGCCGCTGCCGGAGGTGACGCCGCTGCGCGCCCGGGCGATCAGCGTCGCGGCCGGCGCGCACTTCGCGGTCGCGCCGTTCGGCCGGGCGGGCCTGGTGCTGGTGGCGGCCCGGGAGTGCGCCGGAACGCCGGCCGCGGCGGCGTTCCACGCCACCGAGGTCGACCGGCTGGCGCAGCTCGTGCGGGCCGCCGCGGTGATCCTCGGCGACCGGCTCGACCTGGTCGGGGCACCATGACGCTGTGGCGGATCCGGGCGACCGTGGACGACCGGCCGGGCTACCTGTCGGTGTTGACGGCGAGCCTCGCGCTGCGCGGGGTCAACATCCTCGCCGTGCAGGTGCACACCACCGAGCGGGGCGCCGTCGACGACTTCCTGGTCGACGCGCCGGACACGCTCGACGAGGCCAACCTCGTCGCGGCCGTCGAACGGGGGCGGGGGCGGGACTGCTGGGTGACGCGCAGCGAGGCGCGCGGGCTCGCCGACCAGCCGACCCGGACACTCGGCCTGGCCACCCGGTTGGTGCGGGACCCGGACGCGACCGGTGAGGCGCTGCGCACCCTGCTCGGCGCGGACGCGGTCGCCTGGCGACCCGTGCCGGCCGGCCCGGGCGGCGGGCTCGCCGACACCAGGATGGTGCTGGACGACCCGACCGGCGGGTCGTTCACGCTGTGCCGCGCCGTGCCGGGCTTCACGCCGGCCGAGTACGCCCGGGCCCAGGCCCTGGTCGAGCTGTCGGCCGCCGTCGCGCGCCGCGCCGCCGAGCAGGTCACGCTGGTGCTGCCCGACGGCGCCGAGGCGGTCGTACGACCCGCGGCCGCCGACGACCTGCCCGGCGTGGTCGAACTGCACGAGAGGTGTTCGGCCCGCAGCCGGCACCGTCGCTACCTGGGCGGTGCGGCGGTCCCCTCGCAGGCCCGGCTGCGCCGGCTGCTGGAGCCGGCCCGGGGCGTGACCCTGCTGGCCACGGCCGGCGACGCCGGGGCGACGGAGTCGGTGGTGGCGATGGCGAACCTGCTCGTCGAGGGCGACGAGGCCGAGGTGGCGCTGCTGGTGCGCGACGACTGGCAGCGCCTGGGCCTCGGCTCGGCCCTGCTGCGCCGGCTCGTCCGGCACGCCGAGCAGGCCGGCCACGCGGCCCTGGTGCTGCACGTCCACGCGGAGAACGCACCCATGCTGCGTACGGTGCGGCGGCTGGGCCGGCCGGCTCAGGCCGAGCGGGACGGCGCCCTGGTCACCCTCACCGTGCCGCTCGTCGAGGGCGCGTCCGCGCGGCACGGCTGAGGCGTCGTCCGTGAGCACGGGAGCTGTCCGGCGGCGCAGCGGGCGGGCGGATGTCGGCCCGTCGCGCCGTGGGTGTCAGGAAGGGCACCCTGCAATCGCTATGCGTTAACAGGGTGCCCTTCCTTGCACATCAGGTCGTCGGGTAGCTGCTGTAGTCGGGGAAGTTGCCGTAGAGCCGGCCGTCGCCGCCCTGGGTGACGGCCTGCACCAGCAGGTCGCCGCCGACGAAGGCGCCCTTCCAGGACGCGCCCCGGCCGCCGAACGGCTCGTCCCGGTCACCCCGGGAGCGCGGCTTGTTGATGCCCACCTTGAACGCCTGGAGGTCGACCGCGAGCTTGCCGGCCAGCTCCTCGTCGTCGCAGGCCAGCGAGGCGACCAGCGCGCCGTTCGAGGCGTTCATCGCGGCCAGCAGCTCATCGGTGGTGTCCACCACGACGATGGTGTCGACCGGGCCGAACGGCTCGGCGTGCATCAGCCGGGAGCGGCCGGGCGGGGCCAGCAGCACCGACGGGGCCACGTACGCGGAGGTGTCCTGCCCGTCGAGGAACGGCGCGCCGCGCAGCTTGCCCCGGTGCAGCGGCACCGCGCCGCCGCGTACCGCCTCGTCGACCTTGCGGCGCAGCTCGTCGGCCTTGGCGGCGCTGATCAGCGGGCCGAAGTCCAGCTCGGGCAGCGGGTCACCGGCGGTCCAGTCGTCGCCGACGGCGAGTGGGTGTCCGAACCGGACGGAGCGGACCACCGGCAGGTACATGTCGAGGAACTCGTCGACGAGGTCCCGCTGGACCACGAACCGCGGGTACGCGGTGCACCGCTGCTTGCCGTACTCGAAGCCCTTCTTCAGGTGCCCGGCGAGCAGGTCCCACTGCGAGAAGTCCCAGACGCCCCAGGCGTTGAGACCCTCCTGCTCGATGAAGTGCCGCTTGTCGCTGTCGAGCAGCGCGGCGGCGACCTTGCCGCCGTTGGAGCGCCCGCCGACAAACGCGACGGCGCCGATCTCCGGCGCCCGTACGAGCACCTCGGACAGTTCCTCGCCGCCGCCGGAGACCAGGGTGGCGGGCAGCCCGGCCCGGCGCATCAGCGCGTGCGCGACGGTGAGGCAGACCGCCCCGCCCTGCGACGGGGTCTTCGCGATGACGGCGTTGCCGGCGAGCAGTTGCACCAGCTCGGCGTGCACGAGCACGCTCATCGGGTAGTTCCACGACGCGATGTTGCTGACCGGTCCGGGCAGCGGCTCCCGGCCGTCGGCGAGCATGCGGTCGATCTCGCCCGCGTACCAGCGGACGCCGTCCAGCGCCCGGTCCACGTCGGCGCGGGCCAGCCGCCACGGCTTGCCGATCTCCCAGACCAGCAGCAGGGCGAGCAGATCCCGGTGGGCGGTGAGCGCGTCCAGGGCGTCGGTGACCCGGGCCTTGCGTTCGGCGAGCGGGGTGTCGGCCCAGGCCCGGTGCGCGGCGGCGGCGTGCGCGACGGCGGCACGGGCGGACTCCGCGTCGAGGCGGGCCAGGTTGACCAGCACGGTGTTGTCCACCGGCGTGCGTACCGGGCTGGGCGAGCCCACGACGTGCCAGTCGCCGCGTACGAGGTTGCGCAGTGTGGTGACGCCGTCGACCGGGGCGCCGAACGCCTCCGGCACGGCGGCCACCGCGCGGGCGAGGGTGTCGGACCAGGCGGTGCCTTCGGCGAGTCGTAGGGCCATCGCGATCTCCTCAGGGTTGACCGGGGAGCGGCGGCGTCGATGGCACCGCTGGTGAGGCGTACTGTCGCGCGTGGGAAAGCGGTGCGGCAACAGTACGTTCGTATGCCGGAACGCCCGCTCCGCGTCCCGTCGGCCGCCCCGCGCCTTCCTGATCGCCCTCCAGCCTGTTGAACTGGGCATACGCGTCGGCTAGATCGATGATTCTGAATTATGTGACGAACGTCCGGTCGAGCCGGGGAACCCGCTGGGACCCCGACCCGGGCCGGGGAAAGGCGGCCGGCCGCCGGACGAGGTGTCCGGCGGCCGGTGGGCGCTTCGTGCGGTCAGCTGGTGAAGGTGACGTTGTCGCGTCGGCGGCGCAGCATCAGCAGCGTGCCGGCGCCGATCAGGGCGAGGCCGCCCAGCGCGATGCTGGTCGTGGCCACGCCGGTCAGCGGCAGGTCGCCCTCGCCGCCCCCGCTGCCACCGGGGCCCGTGGACGGCGAGGCGGTGGTCGGCGTCGACGGCGAGGCCGGGTCCGAGGGCGAGGTCGACTCCGACGGGGACTCCGACGGCTGCGGCGACTGCGAGGTGGTCGGCGACGGGGTCGGGCTCGGTGACTGCGAAGGCGCCGTGCCCGCGCAGGTGTGGCTCAGGTTGAACTTGGCGGCGGTGCCACTGATGGTGGCGCTGCCGTCCAGCAGGGTCCAGCCGGCCGGGGTGAAGAGGTAGGCGTGGATCAGCCGGCTTCCGTTCTTCCCGGCCGGGTACAGGGCGTCGGGGTGGGCGTCGTCCGCGTCCGGGACGGTGACGGTGACCTCGCCGGTGTCGGTCGCGAAGGTCAGGGTGAGGGTCTCGAAGCCGCCCGAGGCCTTGCCGCCGGGCAGGACGAAGTGCCAGCCGTCGTGGCCCGCCGGGCGGTCGCCGAACCGTGGGTCGGCACAGTCCTGCGTGGAGAAGCCGCCAGCGGTCTCGTCCCGGTGGTCCGGGTTGATCGGGATGGTGCCCGACGCCCAGGCCGGGGTGGCGAGGGCGAGGCAGGCCGTGGCGGCGGCGGTGGAAACGGCCGCGCGTACCACGCGCCGACGGTGTGCCATGAGGATTCCTCCGGGATTGGTCGAGGGGGCGGCCCATGATTGCACGGTGAGTGACGGTCCTGGGCATCAGGTGATCGGCTTGAGCTGCCGGTACGCGTCACCCCTTATCGACTCGACGGCAGATTCATCACTCTCGGTGGGCGTGTCGGTGTAACGCTTTCGAGCCTGCGGGCGCTCCGGCGGCCCCGGGCCGTCCGATGTGGTGCGCGGCGGGACGCTTCACAAATCGCGGGTGCTCGCCTTACATTGTCGTCTATCCATGGGAGCGCTCCCGCGCGCTCGTGGTCGTAGCTCCACCCAGCCACGCCACCACCCTCGTCGCCACGCGGACCGGCACCGCCCGCAGTGCCGCGCCCCTCCCGTGCCCGACGGCGGACACCACCGACAGGAGCACCGTCATGCGCCATCCGAGATGCCCACGCCCGCCGGGCAGCCAGCCCCGGGCGCGCCGCCTGCTGGCCGCCGGCACCGCCCTCGCCGCCGGCCTCGCCCTCGCCGTCACCGGCCCGGCGCCCGCGTCGGCCGCAGCACCCGCCGCCGAGACCGGGACGCGGACCGCCTCGGTCACCGGCGGTACACCCGCCGGCGCGCTCACGACGCGGACCGCGCCCGCCGCAGCCGGCGCCTTCAACTACGCCGAGGCGTTGCAGAAGTCGCTCTACTTCTACGAGGCGCAGCAGTCCGGCCCGCTGCCCGCCTGGAACCGGGTCTCCTGGCGCGGCGACTCCGCGCTCACCGACGGCGCCGACGTCGGGCTGGACCTCACCGGCGGCTGGTACGACGCCGGCGACCACGTGAAGTTCGGGTTCCCGATGGCGTTCAGCGCCACCATGCTGGCCTGGGGCGCCGTCGAGTACCGCGCCGGCTACGTGGCCTCCGGCCAACTGCCGCACCTGCTCAACAACCTGCGCTTCGTCAACGACTACTTCATCCGGGCGCACCCGGCCCCCAACGTCCTCTACGGCCAGGTCGGCAACGGCGACGACGACCACAAGTGGTGGGGCCCGGCCGAGGTGCTGCCGATGGCGCGGCCCGCGTACAAGATCGACGCGAGCTGTGGCGGCGCGGACCTGGCCGGCGAGACGGCGGCGGCGATGGCCGCGTCGTCGATGGTCTTCCGGCCCACCGACGCCGCCTACGCCGACCGGCTGCTCGGGCACGCGAAGCAGCTCCACACGTTCGCCGACACCGTGCGCAGGAATTACCACGAGTGCATCACCGACGCCACCAGCTTCTACCGCTCCTGGAGCGGCTGGCAGGACGAGCTGGTCTGGTCCGCGATCTGGCTGCACCGGGCCACCGGCGAGGCCGCCTACCTCGCCAAGGCCGAGAGCGAGTACGACAAGCTCGGCACCGAGAACCAGAGCACCACCCGGTCCTACAAGTGGACCATCGCCTGGGACAACAAGCAGTTCGGCGCGTACGTGCTGCTGGCCAACCTGACCGGCAGGCAGAAGTACGTCGACGACGCCAACCGCTGGCTCGACTACTGGACCGTCGGCGTCAACGGGCAGCGGGTGCCGTACTCGCCCGGCGGGATGGCCGTGCTCGACTCGTGGGGGGCGCTGCGCTACGCCGCGAACACCGCCTTCGCCGCCCTCGTCTACAGCGACAAGACCACCGACGCCACCCGCAAGGCCCGCTACCACGACTTCGCCGTGCGGCAGATCGACTACGCGCTCGGCGACAACCCGCGCGCCTCCAGCTACGTCATCGGCTTCGGGGCCAACCCGCCGAAGAACCCGCACCACCGCACCGCGCACGGCTCCTGGTGGGACAGCCAGACCGTGCCCGCCGAGACCCGGCACACCCTCTACGGCGCGCTGGTCGGCGGCCCGTCGGCGCCGAACGACGCGTACACCGACAACCGGTCGGACTACGTGATGAACGAGGTCGCCACCGACTACAACGCCGGCTTCAGCTCCGCGCTGGCCCGCCTCGCCCAGGAGTACGGCGGCACCCCGCTCGCCGGCTTCCCCCGCGCCGAGACGCCCGACATCGACGAGCTGACCGTGGAGACCACCGTCATGCAGGCCGAGCCACGCGCCACCGGCCTCAAGGCGATCGTCTACAACAAGTCCGCGTTCCCGGCCCGCGCCCTGACCGACGGGAAGTTCCGCTACTACTTCCGCCCCGACGGCACCGGCCCGGTCACCGTGACCCCCGGCTACACCCAGGGCTGCCCGTCGCCGTCCACGGCCAGGCAGTTCTCCGGCGACGTCTGGTACGTCGAGGTGGACTGCACCGGGCACACCATCGCGCCCGCCGGGCAGTCGCAGCACCGGATGGAGGTGCAGTTCAAGATCGGTGTGCCCGAGGGCGGCACCTGGGACCCGACGAACGACCCGTCGTACCAGCCAGCGGCCGGGCCGAACCGGAAGGTCACCCTCTACTCCGGCGCGACCCGGGTCTGGGGCGAGGAGCCCGGCCCGGCCACCCCGGACACCACCGCGCCGACCGTGCCCGGCACCCCCGTCGCCTCGGCGGTCACCGCGACCGGGCTGACCCTGACCTGGCCCGCGTCCACCGACGCCGGCGGCAGCGGGCTGGCCGGCTACGAGGTCACCCGGGCGCAGGTGGGCAGCGACGCGCTCGTCCGGCTCGACGCCGCCACCAACTCGCTGGCCGTGACCGGGCTGCTGCCCGAGCGGACGTACCGGTTCACGGTGCGGGCCCGCGACGGCGCCGGCAACCGGTCGGCCGCCTCGCCCGTGGCCGAGGTGACCACGCCCGTCGCGCCGGCCCCCGACACCGTCGCGCCGACCCGCCCCGGCACCCCGACCGCCTCGGCGGTCACCGCCACCGGGCTCACGTTGAGCTGGGCGGCGTCGACCGACAACGTCGGGGTCACCGGTTATCGCGTCTACCGGTCGGCCGCCGGCGGGGACACGCTGGTCGGCTCGCCCACCGGCACCACGCTGGCGGTGACCGGGCTGACCGCCGCCACCGCGTACCAGTTCCACGTGGTGGCCGTGGACGCGGCCGGCAACGCCTCGGCGGCGTCCGCGCCGGTCGCCGTCACCACCGCCGACCCGCCCGCGTCCGGCGGCTGCGCCGTGACCTGGACGACCAGCGGCTGGGACAGCGGCTTCACCGCGAACGTCACCCTCACCAACACGGGCACCACCGCGATCGACGGCTGGACGCTCGCCTTCACCTTCCCCCACGCCGGCCAGAAGGTCGGCCAGGGCTGGTCGGCGACGTGGACCCAGACCGGCGCCGCGGTCACCGCCACCAGCCTCTCCTACAACGGCCGGCTCGCGCCGGGCGCGTCGACCAGCTTCGGCTTCAACGGCACCCACACCGGATCGAACCCGAAGCCCGCCGCGTTCACCCTCAACGGCACCCCCTGCACCGTCGCCTGACGCACTCGAAGCCGGTGGCGCGGACGTCACCGTCCGCGCCACCGGCGGACGTCACCGTCCGCGCCAGCCGGAATCTTGGACAGTTGTTCTCGCGGAACGGCAACTGTCCAAGATTCACCCCTCGGGGCGCCAGCCGGCGGCCGTCAGGGCGCGGCGGAGGGAGTCGGCCACCTCGGTGGGGCGGGCGCGGATCAGCCACGCCGGGAAGCGGAGGATGCGGTCCCCCGAGGTCCAGACGTCGTTCTGGCGACGCATGTCGGCCGCCCAGTGCCGGACGTCCATGTGGTGCGCGCCGTCGATCTCGACGTGCAACCCCCACTCCCGCCAGTACGCGTCGAGCCACCGCGTCCGCCCGGAGGCGTCGGCGCGCCGCTGCTGGAGGCGGGGCGCGGGCAGGCCGTGGCGGCGGCAGAGCCGGACGAAGTCGATCTCCGAGAGCGCTTCGGCACCGCCGGCGATGTCGGCCACGGTCTGCCGGATCAGCGCCCGCCGAGGAGCCCGCGGCAGCGCCTCCACCACCGCCGACAACTCCTCCGGCGTGACCCGTCGCTGCTGACAGCCGGCCGCCAGCGCCGCCTGCGCCTGGTCGACCGTGCGGGCTGAGCCGGCCGCGTCCACCAGTGCCCGGGCGGTGGTGGTGCGCGGCGGGCGGGCGAGCTGAAGGTGCGCCGGCGGCAGCTTCGACGCGCGGTGCACGACGACCGCCGGCATGTCGATCGGCAGCCGGCCCAGCACGGTGCGCCCCGGCCGCCGGTGCGCCGGCACGAGCACGTGCAGCGGCTCGCGCCGCAGTCCGCGTACGCCCGCCTCGGCGGCAGCCGTCGGGCCGGCCAGGACAGCACCGGAACCCGTGGCGAGGACGGCGACCCACAACTGCTGGTCCCGGGTCAGCCGGCCGTTGCCCATCAGCACGACGCCCCGGCAGATCGCGCGCCACCGCCCGGAGCGCACGCGTCCGCGTACGGTGCCCTCGGTCAGCGACCGGGTCGCCTGTGCGGTGGTGACGACGCCGGCCTGCTCGAACGCCAGCCAGTCGAGGGCGTCGGCCTCGTCGGCCGGGAGGTCGGGGCACACCCGTCGCAGCCTCGCCGCCGCCCGCGCCGCCCGCCGCCCCGCGCGCGGATCCCGGACGGTCTGCGACTCGCGTGCTCGACCGGCGCGACCGGGTCGCAGAAGCGGGTCGACGGCATGGCGGGTGCGATCGGTGCCGGCCCTCCGGGCGGTAGCCGCCCCGGATTCGGGGCATTCCCTCCTCGTGGAGTTGCTGACGGTGGGGCACGGGGCGGCGGACCGGGAACGGCTGGGCGAGCTGCTGACGGGTGCCGGGGTCGCGCTCGTCGTGGACGTGCGGCGGTTCCCGGCGAGCCGGACCAACCCCGACGTACGCCGGGAGGAACTGGCCCGCTGGCTGCCGGCGGCCGGCGTGGAATACCGCTGGGAGCAGCGCCTCGGCGGCCGTCGGCACACCCCGGCCGGCACCGAGGAGCCGGACACCTGGTGGACCGTGGCCGCCTTCCGGGCGTACGCGGCGTACACCCGTACCGCCGACTTCCGGGCGGCGCTGGAGACGGTGCTGGCGGACGCGGCGGCCCGGACCACGGCGGTGATGTGCAGCGAGAGCGTCTGGTGGCGCTGCCACCGGCGGCTGGTCGCCGACGTCGTCGTCCTGGGGCGCGGCGTGCCGGTGTCCCACCTGATGCCCGACGGCCGGCTCACCCCGCACCGCCCCGCCGAGGGCGCCCGCCGGCTGCCGGACAGCGACCTGATCTGGGACGCCTGAAAAGCTCCCCGCCGGACCCACCCGCGCGGCCGCCGCCGGGCGTGCTCCGTGTCAGGAGGTGGGCGTGGACCCTGAGGAGTCGTTCCGGGCGTACGTGTCCGGGCGGATCGCGGCGCTGTCCCGGGCGGCGTGGCTGCTGACCGGTGACCAGCACCAGGCCGAGGATCTCGTGCAGCTCACGTTGGTCCGGGTAGCTCGGCACTGGGAGCGGGTGAGCGCGGCCGGCGACCCCGAGCCGTACGTCCGGCGGACCATGTACACCCAGCACGTCTCGCTCTGGCGGCGTCGCTGGCGGGACGTGGACCTGCGCGCGGACCCGCCGGAGCAGGCGATGCCCGACGGGACCGCCGGCGTCGCCCGCGCGATGGTGGTCCGTGAAGCACTGGCCCGGCTCGCCCCACGCCAACGGGCCGTGCTGGTGCTGTGCTTCTTCGAGGACCTCACCGAGGCGGAGACCGCTGACGCACTCGGCTGCTCGGTCTCGACCGTCAAGCTGCCGTACATGTGGCAGGCCACCGTGCAGCAGGACCCGCCCGGGCCGGCCTCGCTGCTGTTCAGCGGCGGCGGCCTCGGCCTGCGCGGTGTCGACGGCCTCGACCACGAGGGCAAGGTCGCGGTCCTCGGCCGCGATGGCCGGTACCGGGTGTTGCTCTACGGCGGCCGGGACAGTGTCGCGGGGGAGGAGGTGCTGCTCTCCCCGGACGGCCGGTACGTCGCCGACGATTCCAACGACGGCTGGGTGGGCGTCACCGACCTCACCGACGGCAGCCGCCGGGTTTGTTCGTGGCCGTGCCGCCGGCCCTGCTCGTCGCCGCTGTGCTGGGGGCGGTGCTGCTCTGGCGGCGGCGCCGACGATGGCTGCGGACGATCCGCCCCGCCCCGCCGGGCCGCTGACGAGGCTCGACCCGGTCGGCTCAGTCGGCCAGTTCGTCGGCGAGCAGGTCCATCAGCAGCCCGTCGTGCCAGCGCCCGTCCTCGCCGCGCTCGTAGCGGCGCAGTACCCCGACGGGGCGGAAACCCACCTTCGCGTACGCCCGGACGGCCGCCGTGTTCGCCGCCGCCGGGTCGATGGTGAACCGGTGGTGGCCGTGCTCGTCGACCAGGTGCCGGACCAGGGTGCGGATCGCGTCCCCGCCCAGCCCGGCGCCGCGTACCGCCGGGTCGAGGAACACGTCCATGCTGGCGTGCCGGTAGTCGGGGTCGTCCTCGGCGTACCACTGGATCGCCCCGACCATCCGGCCGTCGTGTTCGATCGCGTACACCGACAGGGCCTCGTCGGCGAGGTCGGCCCGCACGGCCGCGGCGAGGTCGTCGCCACCGCGCCACCAGCGGCGGACCTCCGGGGTGGCCCGGATCGCGGCGAGCGCCACCACGTCGTCGGCCGTCGCCGGCCGCAGGGTCACCGCCCGGCCACGCAGCATCCGCCTCAGCCCCGGATCTCGCCGTGCTCGACGCAGACCGCCGCCCAGCCGACCGGCAGCACCTGCACCTTCATCCGCCGGCGGCAGTGTGCGCAGAAGCGCGGCGGCTCCAGCACCCGCGCCGCCGCACACCCGTCGTGCGACCCGACCGCCACGGCCTCGCCGCACCGGTCGCACCAGGCGGCCGTCGCCGCGTCACTCGTCGTCACCGGGGCGCTCACAGCGTGGCGGAGAGCGCCTTGACCGGCATCTTCAGGTCGTCGAGCAGCTCCAGGTCGGCGGTCGCCGGCCGGCCCAGGGTCGTCAGGTAGTTGCCGACGATGACCGCGTTGATGCCACCGAGCAGACCGTCCCGGGTGCCCAGGTCACCGAGGGTGATCTCCCGGCCGCCCGCGTACCGCAGGATCGTGCGCGGCATGGCCAGCCGGAAGGCCGCGATGGCACGCAGCGCGTCCTTGCCCTCCACCACCGGACGGTCGCCCAGCGGGGTGCCGGGGCGGGGGTTGAGGAAGTTCAGCGGGACCTCGTGCGGGTCCAGCTCGGCGAGCTGCGCGGCGAACTCGGCCCGCTGCTCCACCGTCTCGCCGAGGCCGAGGATGCCGCCGCAGCACACCTCCATGCCGGACTCGCGGACCATCCGCAGCGTCTCCCAGCGCTCCTCCCAGGAGTGCGTGGTGACCACGTTGGGGAAGTAGGAGCGGCAGGTCTCCAGGTTGTGGTTGTAGCGGTGCACGCCCATGTCGACCAGCTCGTCGACCTGCTCCTTGCTGAGCATGCCCAGCGACGCGGCCACCTGGATGTCGACCTCGGCCTTGATCGCCGCGACGCCCTCGCGCATCTGCTTCATCAGCCGGGCGTCGGGGCCGCGCACGGCGGCCACGATGCAGAACTCCGTGGCCCCGGTCGCGGCCGTCTGCTTCGCCGCCTCGACCAGCGACGGGATGTCCAGCCAGACCGAGCGGACCGGTGAGGTGAACAGGCCGGACTGCGAGCAGAAGTGGCAGTCCTCGGGGCATCCGCCGGTCTTCAGCGAGACGATGCCCTCGACCTCCACCTCCGGCCCGCACCAGCGCATCCGCACCTCGTGGGCGAGCTGGAGGGCGGCGGGCAGTTGCTCGTCGGGCAGGTTCAGCACGGCGAGGACGCCGGCCTCGTCGAGGCCGACGCCGTTCTCCAGCACCTGGGTTCGGGCCTGGTCGAGGATCTCTGGCATGGCTCGTACCCTACAAGGCCAGCTGGCCGGGATGAACGGCCCGCGTGTCGGGGCCGGGGGCGCAGGGGTGGACACGCCGGGCGGTGACCGGCGGATGGTAATTTCGCCCGGCGGAAGCGGCCGACGGCGGCCGGCGCGGGCGTGTGGGGGTGACGGTGGCGGACTGGCTGGCGGCGCTCGACCGCCGCGCCGAACTGCGCGCGAAGGCGGGACTGACCCGCCGGCTGCGACCGCGGGCCGCCGGCGACGCCGTGGTCGACCTGGCCGGCAACGACTACCTGGGCCTGGCCACCCACCCCGAGGTCACCGCCGCCGCGGCGCGGGCGCTGTCGGCGTACGGGCTGGGGGCCACCGGGTCGCGGCTGGTGCGCGGCTCCACCGACGTCCACCACGCTCTCGAGGACGCCCTCGCCGACTGGCTCGGCGTCGACCGGGCACTCGTCTTCTCCTCCGGCTACCTGGCCAACCTCGGGGCGGTGCGGGCGCTGGTGCGGCCCCGTACGCTGCTGGTCTCCGACGCCCACAACCACGCGTCCCTGATCGACGGCTGCCGCATCTCCGGCGCGGAGACCGTGGTGACCCCGCACGCCGACGTGGCGGCGGTCGCCGCCGCGCTCGCCGCCGCGCCGGGGCGGCCGGCGGTGGTCGTCACCGAGTCGGTCTTCTCCGTCGACGGCGACCTCGCCCCGCTGGCCCGCCTGCACGCCGTCGCCCGGGAACACGGCGCGCTGCTGCTGGTCGACGACGCGCACGCCCTCGGCGTGACCGGTCCGGCCGGCGCCGGGGGTGTCGCCGCCGCCGGCCTCGCCGGCCAGCCCGACGTGGTCGTCACCGCCACCCTCTCCAAGGCCCTCGGCGGCGCGGGCGGGGTGGTCGCCGGGCCGGCGGAGTTCGTCCGGCACGTGATCGAGACCGGCCGGACCTTCATCTTCGACACCGCGCTGCCCCCGGCCGTGGCCGCGGGTGTGCACGCCGCCGTCAGCCTGGCCCGCGCCGGCGACGACCTGCGCGCCGAACTGGCCGACCGGGCCGCCCTGGCCGTGCGCCGGCTGGGCGCCGCCGGGCTGGCGGTCTCCGCCCCCGACGGCGCGGTCGTCTCGGTCACCGCCCCCGGCCCCGAGGCGGCGACCGCCTGGGCGGCCGACTGCCGCGACCGGGGGGTCGCCGTGGGCTGCTTCCGGCCGCCGTCCACGCCGGACAGCCGGTCCCGGCTGCGGCTGACCATCGGCGCCGGCGTCCCCCGGGCGGATTTCGAGCGTGCCCTGGAGACCATCGTGGAATGTGCCCCGCAGTCGCGGACAAGGGTCGCCCCGTGAGCCGCGGTGGCGGGATGACCGGGCCGTGGCGCGGGCCGGTGCTGGTGACCGGCACCGACACCGACGTGGGCAAGACGGTGGTCACCGCCGCGATCGCGGCCGCCGCGCAGGCGGCCGGCCTGCGGGTCGCGGTGGTCAAACCCGCCCAGACGGGTACGGCCGGCGGTGAGCCCGGCGACGTCGACGCGGTCGACCGGCTGGCCGCCCCGCTGACCGGCCGGACCCTGGCCAGTTTCCCCGACCCGCTCGCCCCGCTGGCCGCGGCCCGCGTCGCCGAGCTGGCGCCGCTGGCGCTGCACACCGCTGTCGAGGCGGTCCGCGAGGAGGCCGACAAGCACGACCTGGTGCTCATCGAGGGCGCGGGCGGCCTGCTCGTACCGATGGGGCTGCGGCCGGAGGGGAAGCCCTGGACGGTGGCGGACCTGGCGGTGGAGCTGGGCTGCGCGGCCGTGGTGGTGACCCGGGCCGGCCTGGGCACCCTGAACCACACCGCGCTGACGCTGGAGGCGCTGGAACGCCGGGCGGTGCCGGCCGGCGTGGTGGTCGGCGCCTGGCCGGCCGCGCCGGAGCTGGTGCACTGGGCCAACCTGACCGATCTGGTGCCGAAGCTGATGGGCGCCCTGCCCGCCGGGACCGGGGCGATGGATCCGGGGGTCTTCCGCCGGTCCGCGCCCGGCTGGCTCACCCCGGCCCTCTACGGGGTCCTCGACGACTGGCGCGCGTGGGCCGAGGAGATCAGCTGAGCACCTGGCGGTCGTGTCCCCGGACCGCTTCGTCAACCCACGTGGGTGCTCTGCGGTGCGGTGTCCTGCCGGGTGGTGCGGGCTGGTCCCCTGCGGGGCCGCGGTGCTCTGCGGTGCGATGCCGCGCCCGGTGGCCCGGTGGCTGGCGTCCCGTCCGACGCTGTCGAGCTGCCCGCACGGACGGGGCAGGCGTGGTCCAGCTGCAGCGGAGCAGTGCGGTGGGTGCGACCGTACGACCGCCTTTCGCCATCGAGATTCGTCCGCTTCCGCGGGCTCGCGGGCGGAAGACGGATCCGTGCGCGGCTGGTCTCACAGGTGGGGCAGCTCGACAGCGGGGGACAGGTGCATGGTCGGCCCTGCCGGGCGGGGCAGCTCGACAGCGGGAAGCGGTGCTTGGTCGGCCCTGCCGGGTGGGTCAGCTCGACATCGGCCTCAGCCTGCTGCTCGGTGGTGTAACGCGGCTTGCCCGGGTCAGGATGCCTGGGTGGTCGGCGCTTGCGTGCGCCCGGTGAGGTGCGAGCGACGCCTTCGTGCCGGTTCAGCGCCGGCGGACGACGAAGGCGTCGGGCATCCGGAAGGTCAGGTTGTCCGGGCACCACGGCCTGCGGATCACGGTGACCCCGTCCAGCAGCGGGGCGGCCTCGGCGACCACCACCGCGGCCTCCGTCCGGGCCAACTGGTCGCCGACGCAGCGGTGCGCGCCCGCCCCGAAGGCCAGGTGCCGGCGCGAGCCGCGCTGCCCGGGCCGGAACTCGTCCGGCGCGTCGACGGTGACCGGGTCCCGGCCGGCGCGGGCCAGCCAGAGCACGATGCTGGTGCCTGCGGGCACCGCCGTTCCGCCCAGCGTGGTGTCGACCGCCGCCACCCGCCGCCACGTCACGATCGGCGGCTCCAGCCGCAGCCCCTCCTCGACCACGTCGGCGACCGCGACGGTTCCGTCACGCAGGCCGGCCAGTACGGTCGGTTCGCCGGCGAGCCGGTGCAGCAGCAGGGTGAGGAACTGCGAGGTGGTCTCCTGGCCGGCCACCAGCAGGAAGAACAGCGCGCCGACCAGCACGTCCGGCGGGTGCCCGGCGGCTCGCAGCGTCCCGGCCAGCCCACCCCCGGTCGCGGCGAACTCCCGAAGCACCCGGTGGAAGCGACCGACCTCGGCGGCGAGGGCCTGCTGCCGCCCGCCGTCCAGCGGTGCCCAGAACAGTTCCAGCGCGGCACGGGCGAACTCCTTCACCGCGCCGACCGGCGCGTCCGGCAGCTCGACGAGCCGGGCCAGCACCAGCAGCGGCAGGTCGGCGGCGAGTTCGGCGTGCAGGTCCACCGGCGCTCCGCCGTCCAGGGCGGCGTCGATCCTGCCGACGCGCTCGCGCACCAGCCCGGTCAGCCAGGGCAGCTGCGCAGCGACCCGCGTCGGGTGCAGGGCTTCGGCGACGATCGCCCGGATCGCCGGGTGGCTGGCGCCACCGTTGTTCGCCAGGGTCGGCGGCAGCCGGAACCGGTGCCCGGCCAGCACCCGCAGCGCGGATACCGGGACCGGGGTCACCGCGTCCAGCGCGTTGTCCGGCCGGTACGTCACCGGATCGGTGAGCACCTGGCGGACCAGGGCGTGCCGGGTCACGACCAGGTGGGCGACCCCCACGTGGTCGGGCACCCGGGCCACGTCCGGCCAGTGCGCGTCGGCGGTCTGCGCCCAGCTCCGGAACAGCACGCCGACACGCTAGCGGCCAGCCCCCGGCAACCCCGCCCGCAACTGCCACACCGTGGTGCGCTTCACCCGTACGCTCTCCAGCGTCTCGGGCACCGGCACGTCGTAGCCGGCCAGCTCGTCGAAGCGGTCGTGCGGGAGGAAGGCCCGGCCGGGATCGCCGACCAGCACCCGGGCCCCGGCGCGGGCGGCCCGGAGCAGGAAGCGCAGCACCCGGTTGGCCATCGCCTGGCTGTAGAAGACGTCCCCGGCGAGCACCACCTCGGCCCCGCCGGCGTCGGCGTCGAGGATGTCGCCGAGTTCGGCGTCGACGCGTACCCCGTTGGCCTCGGCGTTGACCGCGACGGCCGCGACGGCCAGCTCGTCGACCTCCACGGCGCGTACGGCGGCGGCGCCGGCCCGCGCGGCGGCGATGGCGACCAGGCCGGAGCCCGCGGCGAGGTCAAGCACCCGGCGGCCGGCGACCAGCTCCGGGTGATCGGTGACGTACCGGGCCAGCGCCTGCCCGCCGGCCCAGGCGAAGGCCCAGAACGGCGGTGGCTGCGAGCTGCGGAACTCGCCCTCCGTCAGCTCCCACAGCCCGATGGCGTCGTCCGCCTGGTGCAGCCGCACCTCGGGCACGAAGGCGACCGGGGCGAGGCTGGCGTGCAGCCGGACGAAGGCGCTGGAGAGCTCGGACACGTCGGCGATTGTCCCCCGCCGCCCGAACCCGCCGACCGCCGCCACCCCGACCGCCGCCATCCCGCCCGCCGGGCGCAGCATGGCGCTGACGTTCACCCGCTTCACGACGGGCCACTCCCCGCACCAGTTGACAAAAACATTGTCTTGTAAAGGTCGGAGACGGGTGCCACAGTCAGGGGAGGACCGCGACAGATCGGAGGTCGACCATGTCCCTCGACCCCGCAGCGACAGCAACCGCCGCCGGGTGGCGGGACGCCCGCCGGCCGTGGTGGCCGCTGGCGCTGCTCGTCCCCGCACTGCCGTTCGTCGGCTGGGCGACCTGGCGGGCCACCGGCGACGCGTGGGCCTGGTGGCTCACCCCCGCCGTCGTGTTCGTCCTGATCCCGGTGCTCGACCTGATGGTCGGCGAGGACCGGCGCAACCCGCCTGACGAGGCGGTGCCCCGGCTGGCCGCCGACGGCTACTACCGCTGGCTGACCTACCTCTACCTGCCCGCCCAGTACACGGCCCTGGTGCTCTGCTGCGTGGTCTGGACGCGGGGCGGGCTGACGGTGGTGGGCGCGGCCGGCCTGGTCGTCACGATCGGGGTGGTCGACGGCATCGCCATCAACACCGCCCACGAGCTGGGCCACAAGCGGGAGGCGGTGGAGCGCTGGCTGTCCAAGGTGGCCCTCGCGCCGGCCGCGTACGGGCACTTCCACGTCGAGCACAACCGGGGCCACCACACCCGCGTAGCCACGCCCGAGGACCCGGCCAGCGCCCGGCTGGGGGAGAGCTTCTGGGCGTTCTGGCCGCGTACCGTCGGGGGCGGCCTGCGCTCGGCGTGGCGGCTGGAGGCGGCCCGGTTCCGCCTGCGGGGCCGTAGCCCGTGGACGTGGCGCAACGACGTGCTCAACGCGATCGCGATGACCCTCGCGCTCTACACGGCGCTGGCCGTCGCCTTCGGCCCGGGCGTGCTGCCGTTCCTGGCGCTCCAGGCGGTGGTCGGGTTCTCCCTGCTCGAGGCGGTCAACTACCTGGAGCACTACGGGTTGGCCCGGCGGCGCACCCCCGCCGGACGCTACGAGAAGGTCGACCCCCGGCACAGCTGGAACAGCGACCGCAGCGTGACCAACGTCTTCCTCTTCCAGCTCCAGCGGCACAGCGACCACCACGCCAACCCGCTGCGCCGCTACCAGACGTTGCGCACCTTCGCGTCCGCCCCGCAGCTGCCCGCCGGCTACGCCACGATGGTGGTGGCCGCGTTGGTACCGCCGCTGTGGCGCCGGCTGATGGACCACCGGGTGCTCGCCCACTACGGCGGGGACCTGACGCTCGCCAACGTCCACCCGCCGGCCCTGCGCCGGCTGCGGGAGCACCAGGGCCCGGCCGCCGGCTGACGGCCGCGCCCGGGTGACGCGCGGCGGCCGGGGTCAGGCGTCTCGCCGGGGCGGCGTCGCGCCCAGGGCCTTCAGGGCGTCCAGTGGGGGTCGCGGCCGAAGGCGGCGACGAGGCGGTCCTGCTCGTCCGCCCGCGCCGGCACGTCGACCTCCGGGCGGACCAGCCGGCCCCGCTGGTAGTCGCCGATCCGCCGGCCGAACCACCGCGCGCACGCGGCGACCGCGTCGGTGTCCAGCCGGGGGTCGGCGCCGACCGCCACGGCAAGGTCCCAGCCGTGGATCAGGTGCTCCGCGGTCAACTGGTGCAGGTACTCGTCGGCGGGGGTCCGACCCGACGAGAGCGCGACGGTGCGCTCCAGCGCCCCGGGGTGGGTGAAGGCCAGCTCGGCCTGCCCCGCCGCCTCCCGGGCCGCGCCGGCCGGGTCCGGGCCGAGCACGTCGCCGTCGTAGCGGTCGCCGACCTCCTCGATCGTGCGCCCGGCGAGCAGCGGGACGCTCCACCGGTCCTCGCTCACGACGTGGTTGACCAGCGTCCGGACGTCCCAGCCGGGGCACGGGGTCGGTTCCGACCACTGGCCGGGGCCGACCTGCTCCACCCGGTCGGTGAACTCGGCCAGGCTGCGGCGGTACGTCTCCAGCGGGTCCATGCCGACGATTGTTCCGGCTGCCCTGGACAGCCGAGCCGTTTTGCCCGGCTTTGCGGCGGAGCGGGCGCGGGGCTCGCCCGTTCAGTCGAGCTGCGCCGGGTCCAGCCCCAGCTCGCGGGCGGTGAGCAGGCGTACCCACTCGGCGAACTGCCGACGGGAGATGACCCGCTCGTGCACCGCGAGCTGCACCGCCAGCCCGTCGACCACCGCGCTGATCCGCCACGCCGCCCCGGCCGGGTCGGCGCACTCGAAGGTGCCCTCGCGGACTCCGTCCGAGATGACCGTCGCCAGGTCCTCCCGCCAGCGCAGGTCGAGCCGCCGGGAGACCTTCTCCAGTTCCGGGGTGCGCAGCGACTCCGCCCAGCCGTCGATCCACATCGCCCAGGACGTCGCCCGGCCCGCCGGGGTGTAGAGCCGCACGATCCGGCGGAGCTTGGTCAGCGGCGGGGCGTTGGATCGCATCACCGCGTCCAGCCGGGCCAGGTCCTGCTCCACGGCGTACGCGAACGCCTGCGCGAGCAGCCGGTCCTTGGTGGCGAAGTGGTAGAAGACCAGCGCCTGGCTCACCCCGGCGGCCTGCGCCACGTCGGCCGTGCGGGTGTTGGCCAGACCGCGCTCCACGATCACGTCACAGGCCGTGCGCAGCAGGGCATCCAGGCGGATCTCGGCCGCACGTCTCGTCACGCCGTTACCGTAGCCCATTAGATCGAACACGAGCAGTTACGGAGTGCGGCCCGTCCGCCCCGTTACCGTCGGAAGCCGGACAGTTCTGGTCGCGCCCGGCGGGTCGCGACGACCCTCCCGTGCTGCGGGCCGCGAACGCTTCGAGGCCCGCGCCGCCGTGACCGGCCGATCCAGGCGACCGTCGATCCGCCGTGACCGGCCCATCCGGGCGGCTGCCGACCGGTCGGAGCGAGCCCAGCCCATCCTCCTAGGAAGGCGAGGGCGTGGGTGGACCGTCACCCCTCCCTCGCCGGTGGTGGCGGCCAACTCCGGTCGGACGCGCCGGAAGTCACCCCGATTTGGCAACCGCTCGCCGGCTCGGCTAAAGTTCTCACCCGTCACCGGTTAACGCCGGAGACAAGCGGACGTAGCGCAGCTGGTAGCGCATCACCTTGCCAAGGTGAGGGTCGCGGGTTCGAATCCCGTCGTCCGCTCGGAGCTGCCGCCACGCATGACGGGGGCAACCTCGGTGGGGTGGCCGAGAGGCGAGGCAACGGCCTGCAAAGCCGTGTACGCGGGTTCAAATCCCGTCCCCACCTCGGTAACAAGCGAGGGCGATTGGCGCAGTGGGAGCGCGCTTCCTTGACACGGAAGAGGTCACTGGTTCAAACCCAGTATCGCCCACCAGCACGAAGGCCCGTCACCACCCGGTGACGGGCCTTCGCCGTTCCACACGCAACCCGGGCCCGTGTCGCGCCCGGGGGCAGGACCTGCGGTCACCCGCCGCCGACCGTTGCCGGGGCGGTCGTACGGGCTGCGCGGACGCGACGTGCCGGCCACCCCCCCCGGGTGACCGGCACGTCGGCCGTGTGCTGCGCGACCGTTCAGCTCCGGCGGCCGCGCAGACCGGTGTCAGAGCGGCGGGGCGACGTCTCGACGCTCCTCGACCCGCCGGTACTCGACCGGCTCGGTCGTACTGACCACCCGGCGACGGCGCCCCCGGACGAGCGTGGTCATGATGAGGCCGAGCACGCCGGCGGCCATCAGGATCCACCCCACGACGTCGAGGTTGATGCCGCCGACGCTCGCGTCGAGCGCGAAGGTGAGGATCGCGCCGAGCGCGATCAGGAAGATGCTGGTGCCGATACCCACGACAGCCTCCTTGGTAGGGGATGTGGTGTGCTGTCGATGGACGTCAGTACCCCGCGTGTGAGCAGCGCAATCATCGACTGGCCGGGCCCCGGCGGGGTGGCGTGTCAGGCGATCTTGCCGTCGGGTAGAGTTTCCCCCGTCGCCGACGAACACCGGCGGCACGCGGACGTAGCGCAGCTGGTAGCGCATCACCTTGCCAAGGTGAGGGTCGCGGGTTCGAATCCCGTCGTCCGCTCGCGATCCGCCCCTCGTGGTCCGGCCTGCCGGACCGGGCGGTCACCCCGGGCGATTGGCGCAGTGGGAGCGCGCTTCCTTGACACGGAAGAGGTCACTGGTTCAAACCCAGTATCGCCCACCACGACTTCCGCCCCGCGGGCGCTATTCCAGCGAGCGGGAGCGACCCGGCAACGGCCTGACCAGGCGGGCGAGCATTCGCGAACCGCCCAACCCCACCACGAACACGCCAGGATCCGTCCTGCCGGCCGTGGGTTCTGCCGTGGGCAGATCCGCCGACGGTGAACACGGCACCGCCCCGCCGCCCGCGGCCGGCACAGTGGAGCGCATGAGGCTGCTGGTGCTGGGCGGAACGGGATTCGTGGGCGGCGCGACGGTCGCCGAGGCGGTACGTCGGGGCTGGGCGGTGACCGTGTTCAACCGGTGGCTGCACGGCGCGGCGCCGTGGGGCGTACACCGGTTGCGGGGTGACCGGACCGCGCCCGACGGTCTGACGGCGCTCGCGGACGGCGAGTGGGACCTGGTGGTCGACACCTGGGACGGCGCGCCCCGCGCGGCACTCGACGCCGCCCGCGCGCTGGCCGACCGGGTCGACCGGTACGTCTACGTCTCCAGCGGCTCGGTCTACGCGACGCCCGCCGCCCCCGGCGTGGGCGAGGAGGCACCCGTGGTGGACGCGGAACCGGACGCGGACGACGGCGACTACGCGGCCAACAAGGCGGGCGCCGAGCGGGCCGTGCGGGAGACGTTCGGCGAGCGGGCGCTGATCGCCCGGGCCGGGCTGATCCTCGGGCCGGGGGAGGACATCGGCCGGCTGCCCTGGTGGCTGACGCGCATCGCGCGGGGCGGGGACGTGCTGGCGCCGGGACCGGTCGACCTGCCGGTGCAGTACGTCGACGTGCGGGACCTGGCGGGCTGGCTGCTGGACCGGGGCGCGGTGCGCCCGGGCGGGACGTTCAACGTGGTGAGCCGCCCCGGGCACGCGACGATGGGGGAACTGCTGGACGCCTGCGTCGTGGCCACGGGCGCCGGAGCCCGGCTGTGCTGGACCGACCCGGAGCCGATCCTGGCCGCCGGGGTGGAGCCGTGGAACGACCTGCCGATCTGGATCCCGGCCGGGCACGAGTACCGCTGGTTGCAGGAGCGCGGTGTCGAGCGGGCGTACGCGGCCGGACTGACCTGCCGCCCGGTGGCCGAGACGGTCGCCGACACCTGGTCGTGGCTGCGGGAGGTCGGCGCGGTCCCGCCCCGGGCGGGACGCCCGCAGCGCGCCCCGGTCGGGCTGGACCCCGACCGGGAGTCGGCGCTGCTCTCCGCGACGGACGCGGCGCACGCCTGAGCCGGTCGGACGTGGCGCACGCCCGACCCGCTGCCGGTCAGGACCGGGCGACCGGCAGTTCGAGCACCTCGTCCACCTCGCGGCGCGGGGTCGGCCAGCCCGGCTGGCCGTAGCCGACACGCATCACCATCTGCGGCGTGCCGAACCGCCCCAGCGACAGCCGCAGCTGCTCCCGCGCCGAGGGCACCTCGATCGGCTGGGACAGCATCGACACCGCCAGCCCCGAGTCCGTCGCGGCCAGCAGCACCCGCTGCAACGCCTGCCCGGCGACGACCTGGTCGACCGCCGTGTTGCCCGGCGAGCCGAGCACCGCGACCAGCGGCTCCGGTTCGAAGTCCCGCCCGGGGGCCCGGTTGAGGCCGCCGAAGCCCCGGGAGGGCAGCAGGTCCTGCGGCTCGCCCAGCGGGCCGCCGGACGCGGCCGGGATGCCGTCCGGGGCGGGCGTGGCGCGTACCCACTCCTGGTGCTCGGCCCGGTACTCCGGGCTGCGCTCCAGCACCCGGTGGGCGCTGCGGGCGATCTCGGCGAACGCGTTCACGGCGCTCACGCCGACCAGCAGTTCCAGCCAGCACTGCTCGGCGCGGGCCGCCTCGGCGAGCCGCCAGCGGGCGTCGGCGGGCACCGGGTCGGGCCAGAACGGCGCGCGGTTGCTGAACCGGCGGGGGATGGCTCCGTGCAGGGCCTGCTCGGCGGGCGTGGGGCGGCGCGGCACGTCCGGGACCAGCCGGGCGACCACGTCCGGCTCGGCTGGACAGGGGCGCAGCCGGACCGTCGCCGGGGTGCCGGCCACGGCCAGGGCGAGCCGCAGGTTGAACAGTGCCGCCCCGCAGGCGATCCGGACTCCCCACCCGTTGGGGTCGGTGGCGGGCAGCCGCCGCTGCGGGTCGGCCAGTACCTCGATGCCGCCGTCGCGCAGCCGGAACCGCCACGGCTGGGTGTTGTGCAGCGACGGCGCGCGGACGGCGTCGGTGGCGGCGGCCCGTAGCTGCTCGACGGTGAAGCCGGTGTCCATGGTCGTGCTCCTTCCGTGGCAGGTCGTGCGCCGGGGGTGGTACGTATCCACGGTGCGTCACGGCGGCTGCACCCGGGCAGGGCCGGACGTCCCGTCCCACCGGGCCCGACCGGCCCCGTCGCCGTCGGGTCGGTCACGACGGGCCCGTCGCCGTCGGGTCGGTCACGACCCTCCGGTGGCGCCGGTGTTGCGGGTTCGGGACCTTCGACCCGTGTGGAAAGCGGTGGCCGGCGGGTAGAAACGAGGGATGATCCGCGTGTTCCTGCTCGACGACCACGAGGTCGTCCGTCGTGGCCTGGCCGACCTGCTGGAGAGCAGCGGGGACATCGAGGTGGTCGGCGAGTCCGGCCTCGCACAGGAGGCGGCCCGACGTATCCCGGCCCTGCGGCCGGACGTGGCGATCCTCGACGCGCGGCTGCCCGACGGCAACGGCATCGACGTGTGCCGGGACGTCCGGGCCGTGGACTCCTCGATCAAGGGACTGATCCTCACCTCGTACGAGGACGACGAGGCGCTCTTCGCGGCGATCATGGCCGGCGCGTCCGGTTACGTGCTGAAGCAGATCCGCGGCACGGACCTGGTCGACGCGGTGCGCCGGGTGGCGGCCGGGCAGTCGCTGCTGGACCCGGCGATCACCACCCGGGTGCTGGAGCGCATCCGCAGTGGCGTCGAGCAGCCGCGCGAGCTGAAGTCGCTCACCGAGCAGGAGCGGCGGATCCTGGAGTACGTGGCCGAGGGCCTGACCAACCGGGAGATCGCCGGCAAGATGTTCCTCGCCGAGAAGACGGTGAAGAACTACGTCTCCAGCGTCCTGGCCAAGCTGGGCCTGGAACGCCGCACCCAGGCGGCCGTCCTCGCCACCCGCCTCCTCGGCAAGACCCCCTGACGCCCGCCTGACGCTCGGTACGACTCCCTGGACACCCGGGGGGTCAGTCCCGCAGCGGGACCGACCAGAGGAGTTCGGTACCGCGTGGCTCGACCCGGCGTACGTCGAACTCGCCGCCGTGGCGCTCGGCGCGCTCGCGCAGGTTGACCAGGCCGCCCCGCGCGGCGGCCGGATCGCAGCCCACCCCGTCGTCGGTGACGGTGACGGTCACCCGGCCGGCACCGACCCGCACCGCCACCGCCACGCGGTCGGCCCGCGCGTGCCGTACCGCGTTGGACAGCGCCTCCCGCAGCACGGCGGTGAGGTCGGGGCGGACCGCGTCGGGGACGGCGCTGTCGACCGGCCCGCTCAGCTCCAGGCGGGGCCGGTGGCCGAGCGACTCGGCGGCCAGGTCGACGGCCTCCCGGATCTCGGTGCGCAGCGCCGCGCTCATCGGGGTGCGCAGCTCGAAGATGGTGCGGCGGATGTCCTTGATCGTGGCGTCCAGGTCGTCGACCGCCGCGTTGACCCGCCTGGCGACCTCCGGTTTCGTCGTCATCGGGGCGGCGCTCTGCAACTGCAGGCCGGTGGCGAAGAGCCGCTGGATGACCACGTCGTGCAGGTCCCGGGCGATGCGCTCGCGGTCCTCCAGGACCACCAGCAGCTCCCGTTCCTCCTGCCCGCGGGCCCGTTCCATGGCCAGTGCGGCCTGCCCGGCGAAGCTGCCCAGCAGGGCCATGTCGTCGTCGTTGGCGACGGGCGCCCGGTCGGGGCGGTGCGCGATCACCAGCACGCCGTGCAGGAGGTCGGCGGTGGCCAGCGGTGCGACCATCGCCGGGCCGGTGCGCAGCAGCGCCGGCCAGGGCGCGGCGTGGGCCAGGTCGTCCACCCGGTCGTGCCGGCCCTCGACGACGGCGGCGGCGAAGCTCGTCTCGGCCGCCGGCAGCACGGTGCCGACGAGGGCGCCGGCCTGCTCGTCGGCGCCGTCGACCACCTCGACGGTGAACTCCTCGGCGTCGGGGTCGTAGAGCAGCACCAGCGCGATCTCCGCCTCGGCGACCTCGCGGGCGCGCCGGGCCACCAGCGTCAGGGCGTCGGTACGGCGCACCTCGCCCAGCAGCACGGCGGTGATCTCGGCGGTCGCCGCCAGCCAGCGTTCCCGGCGGTGGGCCAGCGCGTAGAGACGGGCGTTCTCGATCGCCACGCCGGCCGCCGCGGCGAGCGCGACGACGATCTCCTCGTCGTCCTCGGTGAACTCCGCGCTCCCCTGCTTCTCGGCCAGGTAGAGATTGCCGAACACCTGCTCGCGGATGCGGACGGGCACGCCGAGGAAGCTGTGCATCGGCGGGTGGTGCGGCGGGAACCCGTAGGACTTCGGGTGCTGGGTGATGTCGGGCATCCGCAGCGGGTGCGGGTCGTCGATGAGCAGGCCGAGCACGCCCCGCCCGTGCGGCAGGTCACCGATCCTGGCGTGCAGCTCCGGGCCGATGCCGTGGGTGATGAAGTCGTGCAGCATCCGGTCGTGGCCGATCACTCCGAGCGCGCCGTAGCGGGCGCCGACCAGCTCGCAGGCCGCCTGCACGATCCGTTGCAGGGTGCTGCGCAGGTCCAGGTCGGTGCCGATGCCGACCACCGCGTCGAGCAGGGCGCGCAGCCGTTCCCGGCTGGTCACCACCTCCCCGACCCGGTCCAGCATCTCCTGGAGCAGCTCGTCGAGCCGCACCCGGGACAGCGGGCTGAGCCCCAGCGAGGGGGTCACGTGCGGTTCGGGGCGGGGGTTCGGGGTGCTGGCCACCGGGCGATGGTAACGCCCGGTGGCCGGGGCCCCCGGGCCCCGCTACGCGTCCGTGGAGCGCACCGCCGAGGTGTCGACCACCTGCGCGACGTCCAGGCGCGGGGTGTGCGGCGGGCCGGCGTGTGCCGGGTCCGCGAGCCCCAGCCGGATCACGAGGTACGGGTGGCCGAGGCCGGCGAGCAGCCCGCGCAGCGTCTGCCGGGTGCCCGCGACCTCCACCACCCCGCTCAGCGGCACCACGGAGACGCCGAGCCGGGTCGCGGTCAGCCAGGCGGCCGAGAGCGCCTCGCCGGCGCGCAGCCAGCTGTCCGGCTCGTCCTCGTCGCCGTAGAGCACCCCGTACACGGCGGCCCGGTCGTGCCCGGGCCCGATCGGCAGCGTGCCGGGGCGGCCGAAGTCGCGGGCCGGCACGGTGGTCCGGGGCGCCGCCGCGGGCAGCACCTCCGGCGGGAGACCGGTGCCGGTGCCGCTGCGGCTCGTCCAGTACTCCAACTCCTCGCGCAGCTGCGCGTCCTTCGCCTCGACCGACGCGGCGTGCCCGGCCGCGGCGGCCAGCTCCAGGACGTTGTCGCGGTCGAGGAACTGGAGCTGGCAGCCCTCGGCGGCGACCGCCGAGGCGATCTCCCCGAGCGCGGCGGTCGGCACCGGCTCGTCGCTGACCGGGCGCCGGTCGGTGTGCCGCACCTGCATGCACTGCACCAGGCGCATGGCTCCCGGGTCGGCCTGCGCGCGGGCCAGCCCGGTCAGCCGGGCCAGCAGGTCCCCGTCGGTCGGGTCGGGCGTCCGCTCCACCACGGCGGTCCAGCCCTCCGCGGTCAGCGCGACCCGCGCGTGGTGCAGCGCCGCCCCGCAGCTGTACGCCACCAGCCGGCCCTCCGGGTCGGTGGCCGTCAGCCGGGGATCGCGGGCCACCCGCAGCTCGAGCGCGTCCGGCATGACCCGCCACCGCCACGGTTGGCTGTTGTGCACCGACGGGGCGTGCCCGGCCGTCGCGGCGGCCTCCGCGAGTGCGGTGGTCAGCGGACGGTCCGTCGCCGGTGTCTCGTGGCTCATGGTTACGACCTTTCCGTTTCTCCCCATCGTGCCCCAGCCCGACGGTGCCCCGGGCGGGGACGCCGCTCCATCCTGCGTCATCCTCCGTGCCGACGCACGGTACGCAGGTCCCGGCGCGGCCGGGCGTCTCGCCCCCGCCGGTTCACCCGGATCTCCTCCGGGACGTGGTGGGCGTTGAGACGATCCGCAGGTGGGATCGGAGCCGCGGGAGTGCGTGCCGGAGCAGCCGGTACGGCGGGACCGGTCGCGCCTGCTGCTGTGGGCGCCGCTGGCCGGGGTGACGGCGCTGGTGCTGGCCGGGGCGGCGCTGCGGCTCGCCGGGCGGCGGGACGCGGCCGAGGCGGTGTGGGCGTCCGCCACCGTGGCCGCCCTGGTGCCCGCGGCCTGGTCGGTGCTGCGGCAGCTGTGGCGCCGGCAGTTCGGGGTGGACGTGATCGCCGTGCTGGCCCTGGTCGGCGCGCTGATCGTGCGGGAGTACCTGGCCGGTGCGGTGATCGCGGTGATGCTGGCCACCGGGCGGGCGTTGGAGGCGTACGCCCGGGGGCGGGCGACCCGGGACCTGCGTGCGCTGCTCGCCCGCGCCCCCCGCACCGCCCGGCGGCGCGGCCCGGACGGGGGCGTCGAGGTGGTGCCGCTGGAGCGGGTGGCGGCGGGGGACCGGCTGCTGGTCGGCCCGGGTGACGTGGTGCCGGTCGACGGGCAGGTCGACGAGCCGGTGACCCTCGACGAGTCGGTGGTGACGGGCGAGTCGCAGTTGGTGCGGCGGGCGGCCGGCGAGCAGGTCGCCAGTGGGGTGGTCAACGCCGGCGCCGGCTTTCCGATGCGCGCGACGAGCGACGCTGCGGGGAGCACCTACGCGGGCATCGTCCGGCTGGCCGAGGAGGCGACCGCCCACAAGGCGCCGATGGTTCGCCTCGCCGACCGGTACGCCGCCGCGTTCGTGCCGTTCACCCTGGTCCTGGCGGGGTTGGGCTGGCTGCTCTCCGGCGAGTTCGTCCGGGCGGTGGCCGTGCTGGTGGTCGCCACCCCGTGCCCGCTGCTGCTGGCCACCCCGATCGCGATCGTGTCCGGGTTGTCCCGTACCGCCCGGCGCGGGGTGCTGGTCCGCGACGGCGGCTCGCTGGAACTGCTCGGCCGGGCCCGCACCCTGCTGGTCGACAAGACCGGCACGCTGACCGCCGGCCGTCCCCGCGCCGCCGAGGTCGTGGCCGCCCCCGGCGGCGACCGTGACGACGTGCTGCGTCTCGCCGCCTCGGTCGAGCAGCTCTCCCCGCACGTGCTGGCCCGCGCGCTGGTGGCGCAGGCGCGCGAGCGGGGCCTGCCGCTGACCGAACCGGCGGGGGTGACCGAGGAGCCGGGCCGGGGCGTACGCGGGTCGGTCGACGGGCGGCAGGTCCGGGTCGGTCAGCTCGACGGCGACCTGCCCGACTGGGCGGGGCGGGCCCGGTCCCGGGCCGAGCTGGCCGGCCGCTCGGTGGTCTGGGTCAGCGGCGAGCGCGGTCCGCTCGGCGCGATCCTGTTGGAGGACCCGGTACGCCCCGACGCCCGCCGCACCGTGCGCCGGCTGCGCGAGGCGGGGCTGCGGCGCATCGTGATGGTCACCGGGGACCGGCCCGACGTCGCCACCCAGGTCGCGCGGGTGGTGGGCGTGGACGACGTGGTGGCCCGGTGTGCGCCCGGGGAGAAGGCGGCCCGCGTACGCGCCGAGGCGCGTCGGGCGGTGACCGTGATGGTCGGCGACGGGGTGAACGACGCGCCCGCCCTCGCCGAGGCGCACGTCGGGGTGGCCATGGGCGCCACCGGGGCGACCGCCTCGGCCGACGTCGCCGACGCGGTGCTCACCGTCGACCGGCTCGACCGGCTCGCCGACGCGGTGGAGGTCGCCCGGTACGCCCGCCGGATCGCGGTGCAGAGCGCCACGGTCGGAATGGGCCTCGCGGTGCTGGCGATGCTGGCCGCCGCCCTCGGCCGGCTGCCCCCGGTCGCCGGGGCCTTCCTCCAGGAGGGCATCGACGTGTTGGTGATCCTCAACGCGTTGCGTGCCCTCGGGGGTGGGCTACGCCGTCGCGACGTGCCGCCGGGCACCCGTGAGCTGCTCGACCGGTTCGCGGCCGAACACGGCGGGATCCACGACGTGCTCGCCGCCCTGCGGGACACCGCCGACCTGGTCGCCACCGCACCGGACGCGCCGGAGTGCCTACCGGCGCTGCGCGGGACGCACCGCAGGCTGGCCGGGGAGGTGCTGCCGCACGAGGCGGCCGAGGAGCGTCAGCTCTACCCGGCGCTGGCCGATCCGCTGGGCAGCGCCGAGGCGACCTCGACGATGAGCCGCGCCCACGTGGAGATCCGCCGGCTGGTGGACCGGATCGGCGCCCACCTCGCGCAGGCCGGCGCCGGCCCGCTGCGCCGGGACCAGCTCACCGACCTGCTCGCCGCCCTCTACGGACTGGAGGCGATCCTGCGGCTGCACCTCGCCCAGGAGGAGGAGGACTACTTCTCGCTGAGCCCCGCGGAACCGGCCGAGACCCGGTGACCGCCCCCCGTACGTCGGCGGAGGGCCTCCCGCTCAGCGTTCCCGGACCACCGCCACCGGGCAGTGGGCGTGCTGGACGAGCTGCTGGCTGACCGAACCGAGCAGCATCCCCGTCAGGCCGCCCCGGCCCCGGGTGCCCACCACCACCAGGCAGGCGTTGCGGCTGCCGTCGACCAGCAGGGACGCCGGGCGCCCCTCCGCCACCTCCACGGTCACCGGCACGTCGGGGAACGTCGCGCCCCACCGGGCCAGCGGCTCGTCCAACTCGGCCCGGTCGGCCGCCGCGGCCTCCCGCGCCTCGGGACCCGACGGCGGGCGCTGCCCGGTCGGCGGATGCCAGGCCCGCACCACGTGCAGGGGAACCCGCCGGGCCGCGGCCTGCTCGAAGGCGAAGCCCAGCGCCAGCAGTGAACACTCGGAACCGTCCACGCCGACCGCCACGTGTCCGGTGCGCCCCCCGGCGGCGGCCTCGCCGCGCACGACCACGACCGGGCAGTGCGCGTGGGCGGCGACGGCGACCGCGGTCGAGCCGACCAGCAGCCCGCCGAAGCCGCCGTGCCCCCGGGTGCCCAGCACCAGCAGGTCGGCCTGCGCCGAACGTTCCTGGAGCACCAGCGCGGGCGGCCCGTCGAACACCTCACCCGTGACGGTCAGCTCCGGGTGCGCGGCGGACGCGTCCGCCGCCGCCTTGCGCACCAGCTCCTCGACCTGCCGGCGGGCCGTCTCGTCCGGCCAGATGCCGGGAGCGATGCCGGGACCGATCCAGCCGGCCACGGTGAGCCATTCGAAGACGTACGCCAGCCGCACCGGCCGCCCGCTGCGGCCGGCCTCCTCCAGCGCCCACTCCAGTGCGGCGGAGGCGTCGGCGGAGCCGTCGTAGCCGACCAGGATCTCGTTGCCGCTCATCGGGTTCCCCGCGCTCACTGGTCTCGCCTTTCGTGCGCGACTGCGGGGCTCGCAAGCTCACTCCTCGCGCTCACTGGTCTCGCCTTTCGTGCGCGACTGCGGGGCTCGCAAGCTCACTCCTCGCGCTCACTGGTCACCGCGCAGTCCGGGGTCCGTCTCGCGCACCCAGCGCCACTCCACGACCCGGGGGTCGTCCTCGCCGTGTTCGCGGGTGTGGTCCCGGCAGGCCTGCCGCGCGTCGACCATCTCCTGCCGCAGGTGGGCGGCCCGGTCGGCCAGCCCCGGCACCCGGTCGATGACGTCGATGACCAGGTGGAAGCGGTCCAGGTCGTTGAGCATCACCATGTCGAAGGGCGTGGTGGTGGTGCCCTCCTCCTTGTAGCCGCGTACGTGCAGGTTGTTGTGGTTGGTGCGGCGGTAGGTGAGCCGGTGGATCAGCCACGGATAGCCGTGGTAGGCGAAGATGACCTGCTTGTCGCGCGTGAAGATGGTGTCGAACTCCTTGTCCGACAGCCCGTGCGGGTGCTCCGTCGGCGGTTGCAGGCGCATCAGGTCGACCACGTTGACGACCCGCACCTTCAGCTCCGGCAGGTGCCGGTGCAGCAGGTCCGCGGCGGCCAGCGTCTCCAGCGTCGGCACGTCCCCGGCACAGGCCAGCACCACGTCCGGCTCGCTGCCGGCGTCCGTGCTGGCCCAGTCCCAGATCCCGATGCCGCGCCGGCAGTGCTGGACGGCCTCGTCCATCGACAGCCAGTTCGGGGCGGGCTGCTTGCCGGCCACCACCACGTTGATGTAGTGCCGGCTGCGCAGGCAGTGGTCCATGGTGGAGAGCAGGGTGTTGGCGTCCGGCGGCAGGTAGACGCGCACCACCTCGGCCTTCTTGTTCATCACGTGGTCGATGAAGCCCGGGTCCTGGTGGGAGAAGCCATTGTGGTCCTGCCGCCACACGTGACTGGAGAGCAGGTAGTTCAGCGAGGCCACCGGCTTGCGCCACGGGATGCCCCGGGTCACCTTCAGCCACTTGGCGTGCTGGTTGAGCATGGAGTCGACGATGTGGATGAACGCCTCGTAGCTGGTGAAGATGCCGTGCCGGCCGGTCAGCAGATAGCCCTCCAGCCAGCCCTGGCAGAGGTGCTCGGAGAGGACCTCCATCACCCGCCCGTCGGCGGAGAGGTGGTCGTCGCCGGGCACGGTGCCGGCCATCCAGGCCCGGCCGGTGACCTCGAACGCCGCGCCGAGCCGGTTCGAGGCGACCTCGTCCGGGCCGAAGAGGCGGAACGTCTCCGGGTTGGCGCTGATCACGTCGCGTACCCACGGGCCGAGGGCACCGGTCGCGCCGGCCACCGTCTCGCCGGGCTTCTGCACGTCGACGGCGTAGTCGCGGAAGTCCGGCAGCGCCAGGTCACGCAGCACCAGCCCGCCGTTGGTGACCGGGTTGGCGCTCATCCGCCGCTCGCCCGAGGGTGGCAGCTCCGCCAGTTCGGCGACCGGTGCGCCGGTGGCGTCGAAGAGCTCCTCCGGGCGGTAGCTGCGCAGCCAGCGCTCCAGCTCGGCCAGGTGATCGGGGTTCTTGCGTACCTCGGACAGCGGCACCTGGTGCGCGCGGTAGGTGCCCTCGACCTGCTTGCCGTCGACGTCGCGCGGGCCGGTCCAGCCCTTCGGCGTACGCAGCACGATCATCGGCCAGCGGGGGCGCTCGACGGCGCCGCCCGAGCGGGCCCGTCGCTGGATCGCGGCGATCTCGTCCAGCGCCCGGTCCAGCGTCCCGGCGAGCACCTGGTGCACCGTCGCCGGGTCGTCGCCGGCGACCACGTACGGCTCGTAGCCGAAGCCGCGCATCATGGCGATCAGGTCGTCCTCGGGAATCCGGTCCAGGACCGTCGGATTGGCGATCTTGTAGCCGTTGAGGTGCAGGATCGGCAGCACCGCTCCGTCGCGGGCCGGGTTCAGGAAGACGTTGGAGAGCCAGCTCCCGGCCAGCGGGCCGGTCTCCGCCTCCCCGTCACCGATGACGCAGGCCACCAGCAGGTCGGGGTTGTCGAAGGCCGCGCCGTAGGCGTGGCTGAGCGCGTACCCCAGCTCGCCGCCCTCGTGGATCGAGCCCGGCACCTCCGCCGCCACGTGGCTGGGGATGCCGCCGGGGAACGAGAACTGGCGGAACAGCCTGGCCATGCCGGCCTCGTCACGGCCGACGTGGTGGTAGACCTCGCTCCAGGTGCCCTCCAGCCAGGTGTTCGCGACGATCGCCGGGCCGCCGTGACCGGGGCCGGTGACGAACAGGGCGGACAGGTCACGGGCGACGATGACCCGGTTGAGGTGGGCGTAGAGCAGGTTCAGGCCCGGACTGGTGCCCCAGTGGCCGAGCAGGCGCGGTTTGACGTGCTCGGGCGCCAGCGGCTCGCGCAGCAGCGGGTTGTCCAGCAGGTAGATCTGCCCGACGGTCAGGTAGTTCGCCGCCCGCCAGTAGGCGTCCAGCCGGCGCAGCTCGTCATCGGTCAGTGGGCTGTGCAGGTCGAGAGCGGTATCCATACTGCATGAGCCTCTCGCGGGTTGGGAGATCCTGCATCCGCAGAGCGCGGATTCGTCCGGGCCGGCCTCAGCATCGCCGGTCGATGCCACTGTGGATCAGGGCCCTTGGTCCCGTTGGCGGCGGGCATTGCGCCCCTCCGCCGCGATCCCCGTCAGCCCGCGCACCACGATCAGCGGCGCGGGGGAGTGGTAGAGCAGCGTCTGGCTGACCGCTCCGAGCATGCCCCGCCACGGCTCGTCGCCCCGGGCGGCGACCAGCACCACCTGCGCCGAGCGGGACTGCTCCACCAGGACGGCGCCGGGGTCGCCCCGGATCGTGTGGCACTCCGCGGCCACCGACGGGAACCGGTGCGCCGAGCGCGCCACCATCCCGGCGAGCCGCTCGGGATCCTCCGCGTCCGCCTCCGCCTCCGGCTCGACGACACGCACCACCAGCAGCCGCGCCGCCCGCCCGGCCGCGCACCCGAACGCCCACTCCAGAGCGGCCTGAGAGCTGTCCGAGCCGTCCACCCCGACCAGCACCGGCCCCTGCGGCGGCGGCTCCCGACGGGCCACCAGCACCGGGCAGCCGGCCCGGGCGGCGAGCTGCACCGCCGGGGCGTCGACCGACACGCACTCGTCGCTCCTGGCCATGCCGCCGTCCCCGACAGCGAGCAGGAACGCCGACTCCGACCGGCGGACCAGGGTGGCCACGAGGGCGCCCTCGACGATCTCGCCGCTCACCGGAAGGGACGGCTCGACCTCGTTGGCGATCTCCGTGGCCCGGGCGATCAGCTCCTCGGCGTGCTCGCGCGACCCCGCGACAGACGGCGCCTCAAGCGCGCCCGCCCAGTCGAACGCGTGCAACAGGCACAGCGGACGGCCGTGCGTGGCGGCCTCCTGCGCGGCCAGCCTGACCAGTGACAGGTTGCGCTCCGTGCCGAGCCCGACCAGTACCGCCGCGTCGGTGGGTGCGGCCATCCGAATCACCTCCGCAGGCATCGCGCCCGGCCCTCCTGCCGAGGTTAGTCCGGTCGGTGCCACGGTGGGGCGGGATCGCCGGCTTCGCGTCTTCTGGTGCACGCTGCGCTGTGCCCGGCGCTGCGGCGTCGTGGTGGGGGGGGTGTCCCCTGTCCTGCCGTGCCCGTTCCGCTTCTGGCTCCGGTTGGGGTCTTCTGAGAGATCTTGGTGAGGAACTGCCCCTCCAGGGGCCGTCAGCTACCAAGATCTCCATCGGTCGCACGTGAACCGCTGCGACCGATGTCCGGTCGCGTGGCGGCTGTCCGGTGCGGCCTGGGCACCCGGGTCGTCGTCGGGGCGTATGCGGCGGGTTGTCTGGTTTGGGGGTGTGGTCGGGGGCATCGTGGGGGCGGAATCGTGGCCGGGGCGGGGTCGTTACACCCTGCGTACGACCGAGCAGGGCACGCCGCGCCGACGCGATGGTGTGCCGGGCCCCCGGGAATGATGGTGGGCCGGCGGTCGTTACACATGGTCCGACCGACGTGCGGGGCGGCCCCCGGCCCCGCGCGGCAGCCCGGGTCCTTGTTGGCCCGCACCGGTCGGACATCCGGCCGATCCGGCCGGTCTGTCCTTCCTCCAGCTGCGACGGCCGGAGAGATCTTCTCCGGTTCGACCGGAGATCCCCCGAGTTCTTGGGCGCCGGACGGTGCTTGCACCCGCGTGAGCCGATCCCCCTTCGGCGTGTGGGTGCCGACCCCCGAATGGAGCATCTGCGATGAACACGATCATCCGTAACAGCGTTCTCGGTATCGCCGGTCTCGCGTTCGCCGGTGGTGTGGCCGCCGGCCCGATGACCGACACCACCGCCCCGGTGCAGGCGGCGACCCCGATCACCGCCGTCGCCGTGCAGGCCGACAAGCCGGACATGGGCAAGCTGGTTCCGCATGGTGTGCAGGGCACGCAGTCGCACGTCGAGTTGTCCGACGAGCAGGTGGCCAACGTCAAGGCGATCATCGCGGCGACGAAGAAGGCCGGCATGGACGAGCGCGCCGCGGTGGTCTCCATCGCCACGGCGTTGCAGGAGTCGAAGCTGGAGAACCTGGGTCACCTGGGTGACCGCAACGACCACGACTCGCAGGGCCTGTTCCAGCAGCGCCCGTCCAGTGGTTGGGGCACGGTCGAGCAGATCACCGACCCCGAGTACTCCACCCTCGCGTTCCTCAAGGGCCTCAAGCAGGTCGACGGCTGGCAGGACATGCCCCTGACCGAGGCCGCGCAGACCGTGCAGGTGTCGGCGTACCCCGACCACTACGCCCAGTGGGAGCAGCAGGCCGCCGACCTCGTCGCCGAGCACTGGAACAACTGACCACAGACCTTCCACGCAAGGGGGTTCGCTGGCCGGCACCCGAACCCGGGGTGCCGGCCAGCGGCGTCTTTGTCGGCCCCTCAGCGGGCAGCCGTGGCGTGGACCCGGACGACCACGGCGGTGGCATTGTCGTCGCCGCCGGCCGCCAGGGTGCCGTCGAGCAGGTCCCGCACCGCCTCCTCGGGGCGCGGTGCCGCCAGGAGTTCCCGCATCAGGTGATAGTCGACCTGGTCGCTGACGCCGTCGGTGCAGAGCAGCCAGACGTCGCCGGGGCGCAGTGACACCGCGAGCAGGTCCGCCTCCGGCTCGTCCGGATGGCCGGCGTACCGGGTGAGCTGGTAGCGGGCGCGACCGGCGGCGGGGGAGTCGACCGGGTACCAGCCGTGCAGCACACCCAGCCAGGCCGCGGTGTGGTCGACGGTGACGAGCTCCAGCAGGCCGTCGCGCAGACGGTAGGCGCGGGAGTCGCCGAGCTGGACGAGCCAGCCCTGCCCGCCGTCGGGTTCCACGAGCAGGGCGGTCAGGGTGCAGCCGGTCAGCTCCGCCAGGTGCGCACCGGCGGCGCGTACGGCTGACTGGACGTCGCCCACGGCGGCGCGCAACTGGCGTGCGTCGACCGCGGGCCAGGCGGCCCTGACCCGCGCGACGAGGGTGCCCATGGCCGTCGTGCCGGCCCGGCGGCTGCCCTCGCCGGCGCCCATGCCGTCGGCCACCGCGGCGAACGGCAGGGCGGGGTCGACGTGCAGCACGTCGAAGTTGGCCGGGTAGCGGTTGCCGACCACGCTGCCGCCGGCGAACTCCAGCGTGACCTCGCCGAGCGGGAGACGACGCACGTCACCGGGCACGGTGACCTCGGCGCGGCGGCCGGCGGAGCAGGGGCACCGGCGGATCGTACTGCGTCCTCGGCGGAAGGTGATCCGGGTCGACCTGCCGAAGGCATCCACGTTCGCGGCCACTCAGTCGAGACAGAACTCGTTGCCCTCGACGTCCCGCATCACCATGCACGACTCGTTGTGGTCGTCGGCAATCAGCAGTCGCACGCGTACCGCGCCGAGCGCGACCAGTCGTGCGCCTTCGGCCTCAAGCGCGGCCAGGCGCTCTTCACCCACCAGCCCGGTGCCGACCCGTACGTCGAGGTGCAGCCGATTCTTGACGACCTTGCCTTCGGGTACGCGCTGGAAGAACAGTCGCGGACCCCCACCTGTGGGATCGATGCAGGCGAACGCCGAACCCCGTCGCTCAGGCGGCAGCGAGCGATCGAAGTCGTCCCAGGTGGCGAATCCGTCCGGCGGCGGCGGTACGACATATCCCAACACCTCGCACCAGAAACGAGCCACGCGCTCGGGTTCCGTGCAGTCGAAGGTGACCTGGACCTGTCTGACGGACGCCATCGGCCCACCATAGAGGTGGATCTTTGGTCGCCGCCACGGCCCGTCCCGATGTCGCTCGAAATCAGTCAGATCGGCTGCCCGGAGAAGCCCCGACCTCATGGTCGACGGGTAGCCGGCGGGACGCGTGGGCGGGTGGGGGCGCGGGTGGCGGACGAGGCGGCAGGGACGGGGCGGGCAGACGTGTCTGCGCTGCGCGTAACGTCACCGCGCCGCCGGGTCGCTGCCGTGCCGGATCTGCTGCACACTGGCGCCGTGGATGCTCGACAGGACAAGGGACGCGCGGCGCGCGACGGCGGTCTGCGCTCGGCCGTGGTGGTCAACCCGGTGAAGGTGGCCGACCTCGACGAGCTGCGTCGTACGGTCCACGACGCCCTCGCCGCGGCCGGCTGGCCCGAGCCGCTGTGGTTCGAGACCACGGTCGAGGACCCGGGCCGGGGCCAGACGCAGGAGGCGGTCGAGGCCGGCGTCGACGTGGTCTTCGCCTGCGGCGGCGACGGCACCGTGATGGCCTGCGTCAGCGGCCTGGTCGGCACCGACGTGGCGCTCGCCGTGCTGCCCCAGGGCACCGGCAACCTGCTCGCGGCCAACCTGGGGCTGTCGGGTGAGCTGGCCGCCGGGCTGGAGGTCGCCGTCGAACGGGGCCGCCGGCTGCTCGACGTCGGCGCGGTCGAGGACCACTACTTCGCGGTGATGGCCGGCATGGGCTTCGACGCCCAGATGCTCGCCGACACCTCGGAGACCACCAAGAAGCGGATCGGCTGGCCGGCGTACGTCGTGGGGGCCGCGCGGCACCTGCGCGACCGGCCGATGCGGGTCTCCATCCGCATCGACGACCAGCAGCCGCTGCGCCGCCGGGCCCGCTCGGTCCTCGTCGCCAACGTGGGTCGCCTGCAGGGCGGCGTACGTCTGCTCACCGACGCCGAACCGGACGACGGCTACCTCGACGTCGCGGTGCTCACCCCGCGTACGCTGCGGCACTGGCTCGCGCTCGGCTGGGCGGTCGTGCGCCGGCAGGACAGTGTGCCCCGGATGGAGGTCTTCCGCGCCCGACGGGTGGAGATCACCAGCAACCGGGCCCAGCCCCGGCAGCTCGACGGCGATCTCATCGAGCCTGGCCGCACGCTCAGGGCCGAGATCCGGCGGCGGGCGCTGTGGCTCTGCGTGCCGCAGCCGGAGCAGGATCCCGACCTGGCCGAGGACGCGCAGGCGGCCGCCGAGCGTGGTGAGCAGCTCATCGAGGAAACCCGCCGTGAGTAGCACCCGGATCGTGCCGGAGACGCGGCTGATGTCCGACGAGGAACTCAACGCCGACGACGCCTGGCACACCCTGCGCCGGCAGGGCGGCTGGCACCTGCTGCGGGACGCGTTCATCCGGTTCCGCTACGGCGACGGGTTCAGCCACTCGCGCGCCTTCGCGCTGCAACTCTGCCTCGCCGTGGTGCCGTTCCTGATCGCGCTGACCGGCCTGATCAGCGAACTCGGTGTGGAGGAGGGCGGCCAGGTGGTCGCCGACACGGTGCTCGCCCTCACCCCCGGGGCGAGCGAGCCGATGGTGGCCGAGCTGCTCGGCGAGGGGGACCGCACCGAACGCGCCGGGGAGTTGGCGCTCGGCCTGGGCCTGTTCACCGGCCTGGTCGCGCTGACCAGCACCATGGCCCAGATCGAGCGCGGCGCCAACCGCATCTACGGCGTGGAACGGGACCGGCCCGCGCTCTGGAAGTACGTCCGCGCCACCATCCTCGCCCTCGCCGCCGGCGTGCCGGCGCTGACCGGGTTCCTGATCCTCGTCGGCGGCGGCCCGATGGGCGACTCCGTGCAGCGGCACTACGCCTGGGGCGAGCTGGCCAACGGCCTCTGGGACGTGGTGCGTTGGCCGCTCAGCCTGGGCCTGACCGTCCTCGCCGTCGCCGTGATCTTCCGGCACGCCCCCCGCCGCAACCAGCCCGGCCTGTCCTGGCTCTTCTTCGGCGCCGCGATCGCCACCGCGCTGTGGTGGTCGGCCAGCCTGCTGCTCGCCGCGTACGTGCGGTTCAGCGGCGGCTTCGGCCAGACGTACGGGGCGCTGACCGGGATGATGGCGCTGCTGCTCTGGGCCAACCTGACCGGCATGGCGCTCTTCGGCGGGCTGTCCTTCGCCGCCCAGCTGGAGGCGCTGCGCATCGGGGTGCGGGAGCCCGCCCAGCCCGACCTCTGGGAGCCCGAGGCCCAACGCGAGGAGACCCACGACACGGGCGAGATGAGTTCGCTGTAGGTCCGCTTCGGACGTCCCTCGGTGTACGCGGAGCGCCGATCGGGTAATGCGGCACGCCAGAGGCGAGAGGGAGGCTGCCGTGGACGCGGTGAAAGAGGCGTTGCGACGACCCTTGGGTCACTTCACCGAGCGGACCATCGCCGGCCTGGCGATCGTGCTCGGCGCCGGGGTCGCCTTCGGGGTGCTCCTCGTGCTGGTCCGGACCCGGTGGTCCCCGCTCTACGACGTCGACCACGGCGTGGCTGCCTGGCTCAACGACCTGGTCGCCCCGCACGGGCCGCTGGTGACCGTGCTCAACGCGCTCACCGACCTCGGCGGACGGGCGGTCATCATCTGGCTGGTGTCGGTCGCCGTGGTGGGCCTGCTGATCCGCAGGCAGGGCCGGCTCGCGGTGTTCCTGATCGTCACCGGCGTCGGCGCCCTCGTCCTCGACCCGGCGCTCAAGACGCTGGTGGGTCGGCTGCGCCCCGAGGTGGAGGTGCCCATCGGCGCGTACGCCGGGGACAGCTTCCCCAGCGGGCACGCGCTCGGCTCGATGGTCGCGTACGGGGCGCTGCTGCTGGTCTTCCTGCCGGCGATGTCGCGCCGCTGGCGCAAGCCCGCCATCGCGCTGGTCGCCCTCGTGGTGTTCCTCATCGGCCTGACCCGGATCGCGCTGGGCGTGCACTTCGTCTCGGACGTGCTCGGGGCCTGGCTGCTCGGCGCCGCCTGGCTCGGCGTCACCGCGTACGCCTTCCGGCTGTGGCGGCTGGAGCGCGGCCGGCCGGTCCCGGCGTTGAGCGACGGGCTGGAGCCGGAGGCCGCGCACGACGTGGCCCCCGCTCCCGACGAGGCGCACCTGCTGCCGCACCCCCGGGCCGCCGTGTTCGAGCTGGTCGTCGGCTGGGTGCTGGTGATGGGCGCGCTCTACGGCTTCGGCATGTTCGTCAGCTACTACGCCGACGGCACCTTCTTCGCCACCCTGGACACCGACGTGCCGCAGTGGTTCGCCGATCACCGCACCCCCGGCCGGGACGACTTCAGCTACTGGTGGAGCAAGGTCGGCGACACCCACGCCATCCTGCTCATCTCGCTGGTCTTCTGCCCGCTCGTGCTCGCGGTGTGGCGGCGCTGGCGACCGGTGCTGTTCGTGGCCCTGACCATGTTCGGCGAGCTGAGCCTCTTCCTCGCCTCCGCCGCCGCGGTCGACCGGCCGCGACCGCCGGTCGGCAACCTCGACGGGCCGATGCCGACCTCCTCCTTCCCGTCCGGCCACATCGCCGCCACGCTCTGCGTCTGGGTGGCGATCGCGGTGATCGTCTTTCCGCGTACCGACCGGTGGTGGCGGTGGGTCTTCGTGGCGCTGGCGGTCGTGATGCCCCTCGGCGTGGCGATCAGCCGGATGTACCGGGGGATGCACCACCCCACCGACTTCATGGGCGCGATCATCCTCACCACCCTCTGGATCGGGCTGCTCTACTGGGTGGTCCGCCCCAACGAGGACCTGCGCGAGGGCAACCGGCCGAGCATCGAGTCCGAGGACGTGCACACCCTCGACGACGAGCTGGCCAAGGCCGGCCGGGCGGACTGACCCGGCCCATGCTGCGGGCGATGACCTGGAACATCCGCACGGGTGGACGCGACCGGGGCGGCGCAGACCGGCGGGACCGGCTGGTCCGGGTCGTCGCCGCCGAACGGCCGGACGTGCTCGCCCTGCAGGAGCTGCGGGACTTCGACGCGGGCGGCGTGCTCGACGACTTCGCGGACCGGGTGGGGATGCGGCCTCACCTGGCCCGGTCCTGCTTCGGTCAGCCGGTGGCGGTGCTGCTGCGCCCGCCGCTGCGGGCGATCGCCGCGACCCGGGTGCGCCGGCCGTTCCACCACGCCGCGCAGCGGGTCACCGTGGCGACGACCGCCGGCGCGCTGACGGTGCTGAGCGTGCACCTCGACCCGTACTCGGGGTTGCGGCGGCGCGTCGAGGCGGGCTGGGCCGCCGCCGCGCTGCGCCGCGCCCCGGGGGAGCTGGCGTTGCTGGCCGGTGACCTCAACACCCTCGACCCGGTGGCCGAGCACACCGACCGCGTCGCCCGGCTCCCGGCCGCGTACCGCCGACGTCACCTGCGCCGGGACGGGCGGACGGTGGAGACCCGCGCGGTGGCCCGGCTGCTCGCCGCCGGCCTGGTCGACCTGTACGCGGCGGCGGCCGGCCGGCAACGGGACGGCGCGGCGACCGGGCCGCCCGACGCCGGGTTGACCGCGCCCACCCGGCACGGCGGCGGGGCCGAGTTCTCGGGGATGCGGCTGGACTACCTGTTCGGCACGGCCGCGCTCGCCGACCGGGTGCGGGACTGCCGGGTGCTGCGCGGCGGCGAGACCGAGTACGCCTCCGACCACTACCCGGTCGTCGCGGACCTCGACCTGGACCCGGCCTGACCAGCCGGCCGACCCCGGATGCGCGGGCCCGATCCGCAGCACCGGGACCGCAGCCGGGAGTGGCGTCTAGAGGAGCAGGTTGAGCAGGACGGTCAGGACGATCGACGCGACGATGGAGAAGAGGATCATCAGCAGGCAGCCGAGGCCGCCGCCGGCCGGCCGGATCTCCGTGTTGCCGATACGCATGTGATCACCTGTTCGTCAGCGAGGGGGCGAGGAGGGCGCGGATCGCGTCGGCGATCTGCGCCGGGGCGGTGGTGGCGACGTTGTGCGCGGTGCCCGGCACGGTGACCGTACGGGCGTGCGGCACCAGCCGGCCGACCTGCGTACGCCAGGACGGCGGCACGACCGGGTCCCGGGCGCCGGTGACCACCAGCGTGGGCGCGGCGATGCGGACCAGGTCGGCCTCGATCCCGTTGCGCACCGAGTGCGACAGCGTCGCGTGGACCCGCCAGGGGCGGGCGTCGAGGACGTCGCGGAGCAGGATCGGCGCCTGCAACGGCGCCTCCCGCAGGGTGTCGACCAGCCAGCGTCCGAACTGCGCCCGCCGGGACCGGGCGGCCGGGTCGCTGGTCGGGCCGGCGAGCACCACGGCCCGCACCGCGTCGGGGTGCCGGGCGGCCAGCGCCGCCACGACCTCCGCGCCGAAGGAGTGCCCGAGCAGGCAGACGGGTGGCATCCGGTACGCGGCCAGCCAGGCGGCCAGGTGCGCGGCGTGCTCGCGCACGTCGTACGCGCTGCCGGGGCGCGCGGTCAGCCCGAAGCCGGGCAGGTCGGGCGCGTACACGGGATGGGCGTCGGCCAGCGCCAGCGCGAGCGGGGTCAGGTAGCGGTGGGACACGGCCAGCCCGTGCACCAGCACGACCGGGGTGGCGGCGGTGCCGGGGTCGCCCGCGCGGCGGGTGTGCGTACGGATCCCGTCGACCAGCCGCCACTCGCTGGTCAGCCCGGCGATGGGCTTCGGCGCGGCCAGCGCGACGCGCAGCTCCGCCGTGCCGAACCGGCCGGGCGGGGTGGCCCGGGGCTGCCGGGTCGGTGTCGTCCTCACAGCCCGCGCAGCCTCGGCAGGAGCTGCTCCTGCGCCCAGTCCAGGAACATCGGCTGCGTCTCGCCGCCCACCTGCACGATCGCCACGTGGGTGAAGCCGGCGTCGACGAACTTCCGGAACGCCTCGACGTGCCGGTCCACGTCCGGCCCGCAGGAGACCCCCTCGGCGACGTCCTCCTCGCGGACGAACTGGGTGGCGGCGGCGAACGAATCGGGCCCGGGCAGGTCGGCGTTGACCTTCCAGCCCATCCCGAACCAGCGGAACTGGTCGTGCACGATCTTGCGGCACTCGTCCTCGTCCGGCCCGTAGCAGATGGCGACCTGCCCGTAACGGGGCTGCCCGGCGCCGCCGGCCCCGTCGTACATCTCGATGATGTGCGGGTCCGGCTCGGTCGCGACGAGGCCGTCGGCGTACTCGGCGGCGAGGGTGACCGACTGGCGGCCGGAGGCGGCGACGGCCATCGGCACCGGCCGGGCCGGCCGGTCCCACACGTAGGCGTCGGGCACGTCGTAGTGGTTGCCCGAGAAGGTCAACGTCTCCCCGTTGAGCAGCGGCCGGATGATCTGGAGCGCCTCCTCGAACATCTCGTGCCGCTGCTGTACGTGCGGCCAGCCGCCGACCACGTGCTCGTTGAGGTTCTCGCCCGCGCCCAGGCCGAGGGTGAACCGGCCGTCCGAGAGCACCCCGACCGTGCTGGCCTTCTGCGCCACGACCGCCGGGTGGTAGCGGCGGATCGGGCAGGTGACGAAGGACATCAGCTCCGCGCGGCTGGTGGCGTGCGCGACCGCGCCGAGCACCGACCAGGCGTACGGGGAGTGGCCCTGGGAGTCCAGCCAGGGGTAGTAGTGGTCGGAGATGACGAGCTGGTCGAAGCCGGCCGCCTCCGCCCGCACCGCGTAGTCGACCAGCTGCTTGGGACCGGCCTGCTCGCACATCAGGGTGTAGCCGACGTTGACCATGGACGTCTCCTTCCGACCCGGGCGGGATCATCCCCGGATACCCCGACCAGCCCCGGTCAACCCCCGCGTCCGGTGCCGGCCGACCGCCGCTTAACCGGTTCATTGCGTGACCGGCCCGCCCCGCCTACGCTGATCCCTGCGCCGCCGGGAGCCGGGCGGCGGTTGCCGGGCTGCAGCCGCCATCCCCTGTGACGTCCCACCCCCACCTGGGCAGCGGGGGTCCTCCCTCTGAGGAAGGCCATGAAGAAGAGACTCTCCGCCGCCGGTGCGGCCCTGCTCGCGTTGCTGGTCGCCGTGCTGGCGTTCGGCCAGCCCGCGCGGGCCGCCACCGGCTTCTCCGTCGCCGACGGCAAGCTCTACGACGCCAACGGCAGCGAGTTCGTCATGCGCGGTGTGAACCACGCGCACACCTGGTACCAGCAGCAGACCAGTTCCTTCGCCAACATCAAGGCGCTCGGGGCGAACACGGTGCGCGTGGTGCTGGCCAGCGGCCAGCGGTGGGCGAAGAACGACACCGCCGACGTCGCCAACGTCATCTCGCTGTGCAAGGCCAACCGGCTGATCTGCGTGCTGGAGGTGCACGACACCACCGGCTACGGCGAGCAGAGCGGGGCAGCCACCCTGGACCAGGCGGTCGACTACTGGCTGAGCATCTCCGGCGCCCTCGCCGGGCAGGAGAAGTACGTCATCGTCAACATCGGCAACGAGCCGTACGGCAACCAGGGCTACGGCACCTGGGCGACCGACACCGCCGACGCGGTCAAGCGGCTGCGGGCGGGCGGCCTGACGCACACCATCATGGTCGACGCGCCCAACTGGGGCCAGGACTGGTCGTTCACCATGCGGGACAACGCCGCGTCGGTCTTCGCGGCGGACCCGCAGAAGAACACCGTCTTCTCCATCCACATGTACGGCGTCTTCGACACCGCCGCCGAGATCAGCGACTACCTTGGCCGGTTCCGGGCCGCCAAGCTGCCGATCGTGGTCGGCGAGTTCGGCTTCGACCACTCCGACGGCAACCCCGACGAGGACGCCATCCTCTCCTACGCCCAGGCCAACGGCATCGGCTACCTGGGCTGGTCGTGGAGTGGCAACGGCGGTGGCGTCGAGTACCTCGACATGGTCACCAGCTTCAACCCGGCCGCCTTGACCACCTGGGGTCAGCGCATCTTCAACGGTGCGAACGGGATCAAGGCCACGGCCAGGGAGGCGACGGTCTTCGGCAGCACCCCGCCGCCGACGACTCCGCCGCCGAGCACGCCGCCGCCCACCACGCCGCCGCCCACCACGCCGCCGCCGAGCACGCCGCCGCCGGGCGGCTGCACCGCGACGTACAGCGTGGTCAGCCAGTGGCAGGGCGGCTTCCAGGGCGAGGTGAAGGTGACCGCCGGCTCGGCGGCGATCACCGGCTGGACGACGAAGTGGACGTTCACCGGAGGTCAGACCGTCAGCCAGTCCTGGAACACCGCCCTGAGCAGCAGCGGGTCGACCGTCACGGCCCGCAACGTCGACTGGAACGGCCGGCTGGGCGCCGGTACCAGCACCAGCTTCGGCTTCATCGCGAGCTGGAACGGCACCAACGCCACGCCTGCGGTGACCTGCACCGCGAGCTGAGATCCGGTGTACCAGCGGTGGCCGGGCCCGCACGGGCCCGGCCACCGGTGGGTGCTGCCTACGCGCTGTCGAGCTGCCCCGTCCGTGGGACCGCCCGGTCGCCACGGGACCCGGATTCTCCTGCCCCATCCGTGCGGGCAGCTCGACAGCGACGACCCGCTCTCCGGTCCCCGCCGCGCGCATCGTCGGCGCGCATCGTCAGGTGCCACCGCCCGCGTTCAGTCGGCGGCGGTGACCTCCAGCAGCACGGTCTGCTCGGGATGCAGGGCCGGCATCTGGAGCCCGACGGTCGCCAGCACCGCGCCCCCGAGCGTCACGCCGCCGACGACCAGCCAGCCCGGCTCGGTCAGCTGGAGGGTCGCGGGCTCCGGCACGCCCGCGACCGGCCGCACCGCGTACCGACGGCGGGGATCGAGGCCGGGGAGCCGGACCGGCCCGGGTGTCTGCGCCACCGAGGTGGCCAGCCGGGCCACGGCGTACACCGCGTGGGAACCGTCGTGCGCGACCACGCCGTGCGCCCAGACGGCCGGGTCGGGGTGGTCGACCCGGACCACCCGCCCGGCGTGCAGCAGCGGGCGCAGCCGCTTGTGCAGCGCGACCCAGGCGGCCAGCTCGCGGCGCTGGGCGACGCCGATCGCGCCGATGTCCCACTCGATGCCGTGGTGGCCGAAGAGCGCGGTCGCCGCCCGGAATCCCAGGTCGTGCACGCGGTGGGTGGTGTGCGAGCGCTCCGGCCCGATGTGGCTGCCGACCAGCTCGGGCGGCAGCAGCAGACCCGTCCAACGCTGGATGGCCAGCCGTTCCAGGGCGTCGTTGCAGTCGCTGGCCCAGACCCGGTCCGTACGCCGCAGGATCTCCAGGTCCACCCGGGCACCGCCGGACGCGCAGCTCTCGATCTCCACCCCCGGGTGGCGGCGGCGCAGCTCGTCGAGGAGCCGGTAGGCCGCGCGGGTCTGCCCGTGCACGCCGGGGTGACCGTGGTGGCCCGCCTCGGTCAGGTCCCGGTTGTGGTCCCACTTGAGGTAGCCGATGCCGGGGTACGCGGTGAGCAGCGCGTCGAGCCGCTCCAGCAGGTGGGCGTACGCCGGCGGCTGGGCCAGGTCGAGCACCTGCTGGTGCCGCCACTCCGGCGGCAGCCGGCCCGGCGTCGACAGCACCCACTCCGGGTGGGCGCGGAACACCTCGGAGTCCGGGTTGACCATCTCCGGTTCGACCCAGAGCCCGAACTGCATCCCGTGCCCGCGCACGTGCTCGACGAGCGGGTGCAGGCCGTCGGGCCACACGGTCTCGTCGACGTACCAGTCGCCCAGGCCGGCGCGGTCGTGGCGACGCCCCCGGAACCACCCGTCGTCGAGCACGAAGCGTTCCACCCCGACCTCGGCGGCGTGGTCGGCCAGCGCGTGCAGCCGCTCCAGGTCGTGGTCGAAGTAGACGGCCTCCCACACGTTGAGGGTGACCGGGCGGGGCGTGGCCGGATGCTGCGGGCGGGCGCGCAGGTGGGTGTGCAGGACGTCGCTGAGCCCGTCCAGCCCGGCGGCGGAGAAGACCGCGTACAACAGGGGGGTGGCGTACTCCCCGCCGGGGTCGAGCACCACCTCGCCGGGGGTGAGCAGTTCGCCGCCGCCGAGGACCGACTCGCCCGTGGGCCGCCGCTCGGCGAAGGTCACGTGGTCGCCGCTCCACGCGGTGTGCACCGCCCACACCTCGCCGTGGCCGAAGTCGAAGCCCGCCGTGCCGGCGACCAGCAGCAGGGTCGCGTCGTGCCCGGTGCGGCCGTGCCGGCCCTCGCGTACCCAGGCGCCCATCGGCCACGGGTGCCGCTGCGGGGACCGTTCCCGGCACCACCGGCCGGTCAGGTCGAGCAGCTCGGTGGCGACCGCCGGCACCGGCAGGACCGGCGTCAGCTCCCGCAGCTCGTACGGGCGGTCGCCGGTGTTGCGCAGCCGGTGCCGCAGCAGCACCAGCCCGGTCGCGTCGAGCGTGAGTTCGACGGTCAGCGACAGCCCGGCACCGGCGTCGGACGCCCGGACGGTGGCCCGGGCGGGACCGGTGCCGTCGTCGGTCACGTCCACGCCCTCGAGCCGGAAGGCGGTGGACCAGTCCCGGCGGTCGCGGTGCCCGGCCAGCGCCGGCCGGCCACCCCAGCCGGCGGACGCCTCCGGCAGCAGGGACAGCACCGTCGGCGCGTCGAAGCTGCTCGGTACGACCGGCGCGACGGTGGCGTCGACCAGGGCGGGCAGGTCGCCGGTCGGGACCGGGCCGAGGTCGGCGCCCCAGTGCGCGAGGCGGGGCAGCCCCGGGCCGCGCGCGTCGAGCACCAGGCTGGTCCGGGAGCGGCGCAGGTGGACGATCGTCATCCCTTGGAGGCTCCCAGCGTCAGGCCCCGGACGAACTGCCTCTGCAGGAGGAAGAAGATCACCAGGGTCGGGACGGCGACCAGCACCGAGCCGGCCGAGACGAGGTTGTTGTCGGTGAAGAACTCGCCGCGCAGGTTGTTCAGCGAACTGGTCACCGGGAACTTGTCGCCGGTGCGCATGAGCACGGTGGCCCAGAAGAACTCGTTGTAGATCCAGGTCACCTCGAGGGTGGCCAGCGCGGCGAGGGCCGGCCGGCACAGCGGCAGGGTCACCTGCCAGTACTGGCGCCAGACGCTCGCCCCGTCGACCATCGCCGCCTCGTAGAGGTCGCGCGGCAGCGCCTTCATGTAGTTGCTGAGCACGAAGACGCAGAAGCCGCACTGGAAGGCGACGTTGACCAGGATCAGCCCCCAGTAGCTGTCGTAGAGCACCTCCGAGTCGCTCATGAACGCCGGCAGCGGCACCCGGGTGAAGAGCCGGAACAGCGGGATGAGCAGGGCCTGCTGGGGCAGCAGGTTCGCGGCGGTGAAGAGGCCGAGCAGGACGATGTTGGTCTTCCAGCTGAACCGGGCGATGACGAACGCCACGCAGGAGGCGAGGAAGAGGGTCAGCAGCACCGCCGGCACCGTGATGTAGACGGAGTTGAGGAAGTGCTTGCCGAACTCTGCGGTGCGCCAGGCGGTGACGTAGTTGTCGAGGGTCCACCCGCCGAGCGAGACGTAGCCGTTGGTGGCCGTGTACTCGTAGGAGCGCAAGGAGGTCAGCACGGCCCAGAGGATGGGGAAGAGCCAGCCGATCGCCACCGCGGCGAGGAACACGTGCAGCACCACCCGGGCCGGGCGCAGCGGCGGGCGGCGCCGGGACGCGGGGGCGGTGCCGGCTTCCCGGGGCACGGTCGCGGTTCTCATCGGCGTCCCTCCCGCAGCACGGTCGCCAGGTAGACGGTGATGAAGAGCAGCGAGACGACCAGCATGATCGTCGCCAGTGCGGAGCCGAAGCCGATCCGGCTCGCCTCGCCCACGACGTTCTGGGTGACCAGCGCCGAGAGCAGTTCCAACCCGTTGCGGCCCTTGTTGATGACCCAGACCAGGTCGAACGCGCGCAGCGACTCGATCACCGTCACCACCAGCACGATGATGTTGATGGGCCGCAGGACCGGGAAGATCACCTTGAAGAACGTCCGGCCCTCCGACGCGCCGTCCACGGCGGCGGCCTCCCGCAGCGAGGGGTCGACGCCCTTCAGCCCGGCCAGGTAGAGCAGCATGACGTAGCCGACGTGCCGCCAGCCGGCGGCCACCAGCACGGCCCAGATGTTGACGCCCGGGTCGCCGTACCAGTCGACGTTCGTGCCGAGGACGGCGTTGAGCAGGCCCTGGTCGCGGGAGTAGAGCAGCTGCCAGACGAAGCCGATCAGCGCCAGGGAGAGCACCACCGGCAGGTAGAGCGCGGTCTGGTAGAACCGGGTGCCGCGCAGCTCCTTGTCCAGCAGGACGGCCAGGAACATGCCGAACGGGGTGGCCACCACGAACAGCGCCGCCAGCCAGAGCAGGTTGTTCTGCACGGCGGGCACGAACGGCGGGTAGTTCTGCACCACGTCGGCGTAGTTGCGGCCGCCGACCCACTCGATGTCGGAGATCGGGCCGATGCCGTCCCAGTCGGTGCCGGAGAGCAGCACGGTGGCGCCCGCCGGCAGCCAGACCAGGGCGACGACGAGCAGCAGCGGTACGAGCACCATGAGCGTGACGACCACGCGGTCGGTGCCGGACAGCAGCCGTACGCGCCGGCGGCGACCACCCGTGGGGGTGGCCGCCGCCGGTGGCGGCGCGGCGCGGTCCGCTCGGATCAGGGGCAGGTCGGACACGGTGCCCTCACCTCTCGCCGTCAGTCGGTGAAGATGGACTTCTTCTGGTTCTCGATGCTGGACGTCAGCCCGTCGATGTCCTTCGGGTCCTTGATGAACTGCTGGAGCGCCGGAATGATCACCGTCGAGGCGAAGTCGGGGCGGGTGTCGCGGTCCAGGAACTGGGCTATCTCGGTGGCCGAGCCGACCACCTCGGCGGCCTTGCGTTGCAGGGCGCTGTAGCCGCTGGTGTCGGCCTCGCCGTTGGCGACCAGCGTGCTCGGGTCGTTCTTGACGGTGATGTCCGCGGCGGCCTTCGAGCCGACGTACTCCAGCAGCTTCCTGGCGTTGGCTTCCTGCTTCGGCTTGCGGGCCATCATGTAGCCGTCGATGGGCGCGTCCAGGGCCTTGGCGCCGATCGCCGGGTCGATCTCGGGGAAGGTGAAGAAGTCGAGGTCGGCCAGGTCGTCGCCGTCGAACTGCTGGCCGACGAAGAGGCCGAGCAGGTACATGCCGCTCTTCTTCTGCTGCAACGACTGGGCGGCCTCCTGCCAGGTCCGGCCGAGGCTGTCCGGCTGGTGCAGGGGCAGCAGGCCGCGCCAGGTGTCGAAGACCTTCTTCACCTTGTCGGAGGTCCAGGACTCCTTGCCGGCCATCAGGTCGATGTGGAACTGGTAGCCGTTGATCCGTAGGTTGAGGATGTCGAAGGTGCCCATCGCCGGCCAGCCGTCCTTGTCGGCGAAGGCGATCGGGGTGAGGCCGTCCTTCTTCATCTCCCCGGCGAGCGCGGTCAGGTCGTCGAGGGTCTTCGGCTCCTGGTAGCCGTTCTGCTGCCAGACGGACTTGCGGTAGAAGACGGCCCACGGGTAGTACGACGACGGCACGAAGTACTGCTTGCCGTCGTCCCCGGTCGACGCCTTGCGGAACGCGTCGGACATCCCGGAGAGCCTGCCCCAGACGTCGCTGAGGTCGCCGGCGAGGCCCCGGGCGGCGAAGAACCGCATCCGGTAGCCGGCGAACCACATGAACACGTCGTCCGGCCTGCCCTGGAGATAGTTGTTGATGTTCTCCTGGAACGTGTTGTGGTCGACGGTGTTGACGGCGACCTGGAGGCCGGACGAGGTCTGGAACCCGTCCACGACCTTCGCGACCACCTCCTTGGGCTTCGGGTCGGACTGGTTGGAGCCCAGCGACACCGTCTTGGCGTCCGAGCCGCCGGAGTCGGAACCGCAGCCGGCGAGCAGGCCCGTGCCGAGCAGCGCCGTGGTGCCGGCGGCGCCGGCCAGCAGCGAGCGACGGTTGAGGCCGGCCACGGAGGGGGGTACGAGCCGGGCGAGGTATTCGGCTCGGGTGCGGGGACGGGACATGGTGCCTCCTGCGGATGAAGAGGTGTGCCCGAGGGCCGTCGGTGGCGGTGTTCCGGCAACCGTGATCACACAACCGGATCCACCGCGAACCCACATTGGCGAACACGAATTGCCAGTGGCGCCTCAAGCTACTCGTCCTCCGGGCGCTGTCAAGGGGCCGGCGACGGCCCGGCAACCCGTCCACGACAAGGCCGTTGGGGGGTAAACGTTGTAAAGATGATCGATGTTGGAACGTGTTGACTTGGCCGCTGCGGGCGGGCACGCTCTGCAGCCATGCGGCGATGGCAGGGTGAGCACATGTGGTTCGGCGCCGACTACAACCCCGAGCAGTGGCCCGAGTCGACCTGGGCCGACGACGTCGAGCTGATGCGCCGGGCCGGGGTCAACCTGGTGTCGGTCGGCATCTTCTCCTGGGCGCTGCTGGAGCCCGCCCCCGGCACGTACGAGTTCGGCTGGCTCGACCGCGTGCTCGACCTGCTGCACGGCGGGGGGATCTGCGTCGACCTGGCCACCGCCACCGCGAGCCCGCCCCCGTGGCTGGCCCACCGGCACCCGGAGACGCTGCCCCGGCGCGCCGACGGCGCGATCCTCTGGCCCGGCGGACGGCAGGCGTACTGCCCCAGCTCGCCGGTGTTCCGGCAGCGGTCGCTGGCCCTGGTCGAGGCCCTCGCCACCCGGTACGCCGAGCACCCCGCCGTGGTCATGTGGCACGTCTCCAACGAGTTGGGCTGCCACAACGTGCACTGCTACTGCGACGTCAGCGCCGACGCGTTCCGCCGCTGGCTGGGCGAGCGCTACGGCGACCTGGACGGGCTCAACGACGCCTGGGGCACCGCCTTCTGGAGCCAGCGGTACGGCGACTGGGCCGAGATCAACCCGCCGCGCACGGCGCCGACCTTCGCCAACCCCACCCAGCAGCTGGACTTCCTGCGCTTCTCCTCCGACGAGCAGCGCGGCCAACTGCGCGCCGAACGCGAGGTGCTGGGCCGGCTGGTGCGCCAGCCGGTCACCACGAACTTCATGATCGGCACCGGCATCAAGCACCTGGACTACCACTCCTGGGCGTCCGACGTGGACGTGGTCGCCAACGACCACTACCTCACCGCCGCCGACCCGCGCGCCCACGTCGGGCTCGCCCTCGCGGCGGACCACACCCGGGGCGTCGCCGGCGGCGCCCCGTGGCTGCTGATGGAGCATTCCACCAGCGCCGTCAACTGGCAGCCGCGCAACGTCGCCAAGGCCCCCGGGCAGCTGCGCCGCAACAGCCTGGCGCACGTGGCGCGGGGTGCCGACGGCGTGCTCTTCTTCCAGTGGCGGGCCTCCCGCGCCGGGGCGGAGAAGTTCCACTCCGCCCTGGTCCCGCACGCCGGTCCGGAGACCAAGGTGTTCCGCGAGGTGTGCCGCCTCGGCGCGGACCTGCGGGCCCTCGCCGAGGTGCGCGGCAGCCGGGTCGAGGCGGAGGTGGCGATCCTGTTCGACTACGAGGCGTGGTGGGGCGCCGAGCTGGACTCGCACCCCACCGTCGACGTCGCGTACGCCGACCGCCTCGGTGCGCTGCACGACGCCCTGTGGCGGGCCGGGATCACCGCCGACGTCGTGCACCCGTCGGCAGACCTCGCCCGCTACCGGCTGGTGCTGGTCCCGACCCTCTACCTGGTACGCGACGCGCACGCCGCGGCGCTGCGCGCGTACGTCGAGGCCGGCGGCACCGCCCTGGTCACCTACTTCAGCGGCATCGTCGACGAGCACGACCACATCCGCCTCGGCGGCTACCCGGGGGCGTTCCGGGAACTGCTGGGCGTGCGCGTCGAGGAGTTCTTCCCGCTGCGGGCGGGGGAGCGGGTCACCCTGGACGACGGTTGCGGCGCCGACGTGTGGACGGAGTGGCTGCACCCCGAGGGCGCGCAGGTGCTGGCCGCGTACGCCGACGGGCCCCTGCCGGGCGTTCCGGCGCTGACCCGACACCCGGTCGGCGCGGGCATGGCCTGGTACGTCGGCACCCGGCTGGACGCGGCGGCCACGGACCGGCTGGTCGCCCGGCTGGTGGCCGAGTCGGGGGTACGCCCGGCGGCGGAGGTGCCCGCCGAGGTGGAGGTGGTCCGGCGGCGTGCCGGCGAGCGCAGCTGGCTCTTCGTCGTCAACCACACCGACGCCGACGCCCGGCTCGACGCGACCGGCGTGGAGCTGCTGACCGGCGCGTCCTGCGCCGGCGACCTGCTCGTGCCGGCCGGTGAGGTGGCCGTGGTCCGTGAGGGCCCGGCCGCCGACGCGGCGTCCGGACGGTGACGGCCCGAGGGAGGACATCCGGATGCTGGCCCGACAGCGGCAGGCCGCGATCCTCGACCTGATCCGGCAGCACGGTGGCGTGCGGGTCAGCCACCTCGTGAGCCGGTTCGGCGTCTCCGACATGACGATCCGGCGCGACCTCGAGGTGCTGGCCGAGCGAGGGCTGGTCGACAAGGTCCACGGCGGAGCGACCCTGCCCGGCCCCGGACCCACCGAGGAGCCCGGCTTCGCCGCGAAGTCGGTCCGGCAGCAGGCCGAGAAGCGCGCCATCGCCCGGCGGGCAGCCGCCCTCGTCGAGCCCGGCATGGCCGTCGCGCTCTCCGCAGGCACCACGACCGCCGCGCTGGCCACCCTGCTGGCCGACGTACGCGGTCTGACCGTGGTGACCAACTCGATCCCGGTCGCCGACGCCCTGCACCAGGACCCCCGCGCCGACCGGACGGTCGTGTTGACCGGCGGCATCCGCACCCCGTCGGACGCCCTTACCGGGCCGGTGGCCGAGGCGGCGATCAGCTCCCTCAACGTGGACGTGCTCTTCCTCGGCGTGCACGGCATGTGCCCGCGCACCGGGTTCACCACGCCGAACCTCCTGGAGGCCGGCACGAACCGGTGCCTGGTCGAGGCGTCGCGGCGGCTGGTGGTGCTGGCCGACCACACCAAGTGGGAGACGATCGGGATGGCCACGATCGCCCCGCTGTCGGAGGCCGACGTGCTCGTCACCGACGCGGGCCTGCCCCCGGAGGCGCGTACCCGGCTCGCCGACGAGGTCGGCGAGCTGGTCGTCGTCGCGGCCGGCTGAGACCTTCGCCCGCGCCGGCCGCCTGCGGTGCTTCCGTCGGACGGCGCGCCCTCACAGGCACTTCACAGCACCCCCGGTTAGGGTCGCGGGAAGTCAGCGACCCGCTCCACGGTGGAGCGTGGTGTCTTCGCACGGGAGTTCCGATGGTCTTCAAGAAGATGTTGAGCGCGTTCGGCGTGGGCGGGCCGAGCGTCGACACCGTCCTGACCAACCCGAACACCCGGCCCGGCCTGCCCCTGGAGGGCCAGGTGAACCTGCTCGGCGGCGACGCGTCGGCCAACATCGAGCAGGTCGTCGTCAGTCTCGTCACCCGGGTCGAGATCGAGGGTCACGACACGGAGTACGCCGGCGTCATGGAGTTCCACCGGCTGCCGGTCAGCGGCCCGCTCCAGCTCGCCCCGAAGCAGCAGCTCGCCATCGGGTTCCAGCTCCCGATGCCGTGGGAGACCCCGATCACCGACGTCTACGGTCAGCGGCTGCGCGGCATGACGATGGGGCTGCGCACCGAGCTGGCCATCGCGCGTGCGGTGGACAAGGGCGACCTGGACCAGGTCAGCGTGCACCCGTTGCCGGTGCACGAGCGGATCCTGGAGGCGTTCCAGCAGCTCGGCTTCCGGTTCAAGCACGCCGACCTGGAGCGCGGCCACATCCGGGGCACGCAGCAGACGCTGCCGTTCTACCAGGAGATCGAGTTCTTCGCCTCGCCCCAGTACGCGAGCACCGTCAACGAGGTCGAGCTGACCTTCGTCACCAGCCCGCACGGCGTCGAGGTGATCCTCGAGTGCGACAAGCGCGGCGGGTTCCTCACCGCCGGGCACGACGCCTTCGGCCACTACCGGGTCTCGCACACCGAGGCCGACCGGACGGACTGGGTCCAGGTGGTCGACGGCTGGCTGCGGGAGACGACGTCCCGCTACGGCAGCCTGCGCGCCCACGGCTTCGGCGGGCACGGGCACGGCCGGGGTCCCGGCATGGGCGGCGTGGTCGCCGGGGCCGCGCTCGGCGTCGTCGGCGGCATGGTCGCCGGAGAGATGATCGAGGACGCGGTCGAGGGCGACTTCGCCGAGGACTGGGGCTTCGAGGAGTAGGACCACACACGACGGTGGCCCCCGGGACGACAGTCCCGGGGGCCACCGCGTGCCGTGCAGCGGTGCCCGATCAGTGCCGGGCCTTGCGCTCCTCGCCGCTGCGCCAGTTGCTACCGGCCTTGGCCAGACCACGGCTACCCAGGTATCCGATGGTCAGCAGCGTGATCATGAACCAGGCGTTGTCGGCCCGGAAGATGTCCACCCCGACCGAGTTCTGCCCGACCAGCTGCGAGGCGGCCAGCACGCCGATCACGGCCGCGATGTAGACCCAGAACTCGGTGGTCCGCAGCGACGGCTTGGTCTCCGTGCCGGGCGCCTGCATGGGCGGCTGGTGCCCGTCGTGCATCATCGGCATCGGACGGGTGGGCGTCTCCTGGATGGCCCGGTCCTGCATCGTGCGGGTGGGCGCGTCCTGCGTCGTCCGGTTCATCGGCCGGGTGGAAGCAGCCTGCGTGCTCATCTTGTCCTCCTCAGGATGCGATGAGTCGTACCTGCGTTCCCTCGCCCCGCTACCGCGTGTCGGCCACGGCACGGTTCGCGTTCATGGCGGGGGCACCCGCCGTCTACCCGAGCCGGCGGGGCCAGTAACACCCACGGTCGGCCGGAAAACCGTCCCCGCCGCGCGGCCCACCGCCGCGAAGGCTCGCGGGGTGGGTTTGCCGGCCCGGGCGTCGGGCACGCATCCGGACCGACACTTCTGCGAGGTGATGGACATGCGCGAGGACGACATGCGGCAGGACGCCGCCCGGCAGGCCGAGCAGCGGATCGCCGGTGGCGTGTACGGCGAGGGCACTCTCGACGAGGTGACCGTGCCCCGTACCGACGTGCAGCGGGTCGTCCAGGACGAGGACCCGGACGATCCGGCCCACGTCCCGATCGACCCGGAGGTGTTGCGGGACGGCGGACCCACCCGGGGACAGGGCGCCGTCACCACGACCGGCGGCACCGCCGGCCCCGCCAGCGTGCGCCGGTTGGCACGGCAGCCGGAGCGGCACCCGGGCAAGGTGGCCCCGACCACCACGGGCGACGCCACCACCGGCGGTCTGAGCACCCCGGCGGGCGGCTCCACCAGCGACCAGTCCGGCCCCGCCAGCCAGGTGGGCGACTTCGCCCCGGACTGACCGCCCACCCCGATCCCCTCCGGAGCGGCGGGGATCGGGGGCGCGCGGGGCCGGTGGTCAGGTGGGGCGGAGGATTCCCAGGCGTTGGGTGGCGCGGGTGAGGGCGACGTAGAGGTCGCTGCGGCCCCGGGGTGACTCCGCCACGATGCGGTCGGGGTCGACCAGGAGGACCGAGTCGAATTCGAGGCCCTTGGCCTGCCCGACGGTGAGCACCACCAGGCGGCTCTCCAACTCGGGGTCCTCGCCGACGGCGGCCTCGGGCAGGGCGGCGGTGAGCGCGGCGCCCAGCTCGTCGACCCGCCCGGCCGGCACGATCACTCCGAGCCGGCCGTCGTCCAGGCCGGCCGCCTCCCGGGTCGCGGCGGCCACGAGCTCCGCCGCCAACCGCTCCGGCGGCACCGCGCGGTCTGACGGCGGAACCCCGCCGGAGCGTACGGAGCGGGGCGGGCGCAGCGCCGGGTCGATCTCGGCGAGCACCTCGGCGGCGACCGCCATGATCTCGGCCGGCGTGCGGTAGCTGACGGTCAGCTCCTCCAACCGCCAGCGCTGCGCCACGTACGGCTCCAGCGCGTCGGCCCAGGACGGCGTGCCGGCCAGCGCGCCGGTCTGGGCCACGTCGCCGACGATGGTCATCGAGCGGCTCGGGCAACGGCGCATCAGCAGCCGCCAGGCCATCGGCGACAGCTCCTGCGCCTCGTCCACGATGACGTGCCCGAACGCCCAGCGCCGGTCGGCCGCGGCCCGCTGGGCGGTGGTCAGCCGGTCCGCCTCCTCCTGCCGCTCCAGCAGCCGGTCGGCGTCGAGCAGGTCGGTGACGCCGAGGATCTCACCGCCCTCGGCCTCGTCCTCCACGTCGATGGAGCGGGAGCCCCGGGCGATCTCCAGCACGCCCTCGGCGTACTCCCGTTGCAGGGCCCGGATCCGCTCCTGGCGGGCGGCGGCGGCCCGCTCGTCCTCGCCGAGCAGCTCGGCCGCCTCGTCCAGCAGCGGCACGTCGGCCGGCGTCCAGCCGCCCGGCTCGCGGCGCAGCACGGCCCGCTCAGCGTCGCTGAGCATGGGCGCGGCGACGGCGATCCGGTCGGCGGCGGCGTACAGGTCGGCGAGCAGGCGCTGCGGGGTGAGCACCGGCCAGAGCTGGTCCAGCACGGCCCGCACCTCGGGCTCCTCGCGTAGTTCGCGGCGGATCTCCGCCACGTCGGCCTCGTCGAGCAGGTTCTCCCCGCCCAGCGGGTCCGCCCCGATGCGCTCGGCGACCTGGGCGGCGAGGGCGTGGACGATCTCGACGTCGAAGAGCGCCCGGGCCAGGTTGTGCGGCCGGCCGGAGCGGCGGGCCCGGTCCCGGGCGGCGTGGACGGTCTCCGGGTCGAGCCGCAGCACCTCCTGCTGCGGCAGTTCGATCTCCAGCGGCTCGTCGGGCACCCACTGCCGGTCGCGGACGGCGGCGGCCAGCACCTCGACCATCACCGCGCGGCCCTTGAGCGCGGCGGTCGCCGCCGGCTCGGCCCGGCGGGCGCTGACCCCGGGGAAGAGGTCGCCCTGCGTCCGCAGCAGCACGCCGGTCTCGGCCAGCGCCGGGAGCACCTGGGAGATGTAGCGCAGGAACGTGGCGTTCGGGCCGACCAGGAGCACGCCCCGGGTGGAGAGCTGCTCCCGGTGGGTGTAGAGCAGGTACGCCGCGCGGTGCAGCGCGACCGCCGTCTTGCCGGTGCCGGGGCCACCCTGCACGACCAGTACGCCCGGCAGGTCGGCGCGGATGATCCGGTCCTGCTCGGCCTGGATGGTCTCGACGATGTCGCGCATCCGCCCGGTGCGCCCGGCGTTGAGCGCGGCGAGCAGCGACGCCTCGCCGGTCAGCTCCTCGTGGGCGGTGGGGGAGGCGGTGGCCAGGTCCAGCACCTCGTCGTTGAGCGCGATCACCTTGCGTTCCCGGGTGCGCAGGTGCCGGCGACGGCGTACCCCCTGCGGGTTGGCCGCGGTGGCGAGATAGAAGGCGCGGGCCGCCGGAGCGCGCCAGTCCATCAGCAGCGGATCGTAGTCGCCACCGGTGTCGAAGATGCCGATCCGGCCGATGTAGTGGGGGCCGCCGTCGTCGGTGTCGAGCCGGCCGAAGCAGAGGCCGCTCTCCACCGCGGAGAACTGCTCGACCTGGTCGGCGTACATCCGTACCGCGCTGTCGCGCTGGGAACGGGCCTGGAGGGTGCCGCCGGTCGCCCGCAGCTCGTCGGTCAACCGATCGGAGGCCTGCTCACGCAGCTCGTCCAACCGGCGGTAGAGCATCGAGACGTATTCCTGTTCGCGGCCGATCTCGTCCTCGGGCCGCAATTCGGCGGAATCGGCGGAATGCCTTGACAAGCCGTCTCCCATTTGGTTAGCATCTCTCTCGGAACGGCCTTTCGGGAGCCGTTCTTTTTTGTTGCCTGAACTGAGAAAGATACCGTGCGCCGGCCGTCGCGACCAAGCGCGCCGGGCCACGCCACGGGCCAGCCCGCACACGACAGCGGGGGCCCGCCAGGTGGCGGGCCCCCGGACTGCCGACGCTCAGCCCCGGGCGACCTCGTAGAGCCGCTCCGGCGTCACCGCGCCGGCGATGAGCCGGCCGTCGTCGGTGAGCAACGCGCTGAACAGCTTCCCGGTCAGCAGCCGGCCGCTGCCCCAGTCGCCGCTGACCTTGGGCAGCGCGCCGAGCAGCGCCGCCGGGTCACCGGTCGGTCCGTTTGCGGCGCGGCCGGGGGAGGCGGGTCGGTCGGCGGGCGTGCCGGCGCCGTCGAGCCGCGCGACCACCACCGTGGCCCAGCTCTCGCCGACGGTACGCACCTCCGGTCGCGCACCGTCCGCGTGCCGCTTCCCGGGCGCGTCGGCGGGCCGACCGCCGGCGGTCTCCTCGGTCACCTTCACCCCGGGCGGCGGGTTGAAGGCGAACTGACCGGCGTCGGGTCGGGCGTACGACACCTGGGTGAAGGCCATCTCGAAGGCAGGCTTGTCGCTGCCGTCGGCGAAGACCTCGAAGCGCAGCGGCACGTGCTGCCGGGCGTCGATGGCGATGCGCACCTGGTGCACCAGCGAGGCGGCGTCGCGCGGGGCGAGCACCAGCTCGTACGCGGACCGGCCGGCGACCGTGGCGGACCGGCCGACGCTCACCTCGGTGCTCGGGCCGATCGCCGCCAGGGCCCGGTCGGCCGCCTCACCGGGGGTGACCGGCAGCTGCGGGGCCTCGGCCCCGGTGCCCTCGGGCAGCGTGCGGTGGGTGGCGGTGTTGGACCGGCTGCTCCAGGTCCACACGTCACGGCCGTTGCGGATGACGTCGTGCTCGCCGAGCGTGTCCACCAGGGCGACGCGCTGCCGGTCGGGCCCGGAGTGCCAGACCCGCAGCGTGTGCGTGCCGGTCAACAGGCCGGTCAGGCCGTCGCCGGCGACCAGGCCGGCCAGCGGCGGCAGGCCCAGGTCGGCGCGCTGCACGACCGTGCCGGAGAGCCCTTCCAGCCGGGCGGTCTGCAGGTCGACCAGGAGTTGGGCGGCGGTACGCGGCGGCAGGCTCGGCTCGGCCTGGGCGGCGAACGTGCCGAGCGCGGCGCCGCCGCCGATGACGGTCGCGACGGCGGTCACCGGGACCAGCCAACGCAGGACGGGACGGCTCTTCAGGACGGACATGTGACACCTCCTGCCGACATCCTGCCCCCTCGACGCTGTGAGGGCGCTGAGGAGGGCCGTACGACCCCATGCGCCCGGGTGGCACCCTTGAGGCGTGCGGTTGCTGGTGGTGGAGGACGAGACGCGGCTGGCGTCCGCCCTGCAACGGGGGTTGCAGGCCGAGGGGTTCGCGGTGGACGTGGCGGCGACCGGCCCGGAGGGGCTCGACGCGGCACGGCACGGCGGGTACGACGCGATGATCCTCGACGTGATGCTGCCCGGCCTCTCCGGCTACGAGCTGGTGCGCCGGCTGCGCGCCGAGGAGCACTGGCTCCCGGTGCTCATGCTCTCGGCCAAGGACGGCGAGTACGACCAGGCCGACGGGCTCGACTGCGGGGCCGACGACTACCTCACCAAGCCCTTCTCGTACGTGGTGCTGCTGGCCCGGCTGCGGGCCCTGCTGCGCCGGGGCGCCCCCGAACGCCCGGCGGTGCTCGCGGTCGGCGACCTCCGGCTCGACCCGGCCCGGCGGCGGGTGACCCGCGCCGACGCCGAGGTCGCACTGACCAGCCGGGAGTTCGCGTTGCTCGACTACCTCATGCGCCGCGCGGGCGAGGTGGTCTCCAAGACCGAGCTGCTGGACCACGTCTGGGACGCCGGCGTCGAGACGGCGCCCAACGCGGTCGAGGTCTACGTCGGGTACCTGCGACGCAAGATCGGCCGGGAGCGCCTGGAGACGGTCCGGGGCGCCGGCTACCGGCTGGCCCAGTGACGCGGGGGGTGAGCGGGCGCCTGCGCCTCGCGCTCGGGCTGCGCGGGCGGCTGATGGCGGTCGGCGTGCTCGGCGTGTCGGGCGGGCTGGCCGTCGGGGGGCTCGTCCTGCTCGCCGTGCTGGGCTGGGCCCTGCAACGCGCCGTGGACACCGAGGCGTTCCGCACCGCCGACGCGGTCGCGCTGCTCGCCGCCGAGGAGGTCCTGCCCGACCCGCTGCCGGTGGCCGGCGGGCAGGTGCGGGTGCAGGTGATCGACGCCGCCGGCCGGGTGCGCGCCGCCTCGATCGACGCCGACCGGCTGGTGCCCATGGTGGCGCCGGAGCGTGTCGACGCGGGTGTGCGGCAGCGGCTGACGGTGTCGGGGGAGCGCGTCGGCCTGGCCGGGCCGGTGCGGGTGGTGGCCGTACCGGCGGGCACCGCCGCCGACCCGCGCACCGTCCTGGTGGCCCGGTCCCTGGCGGACGTGCGACACAGCGCGAGCGTCGTCCGGACCATCCTGCTGGTGAGCTTCCCGCTGCTGGTGGCGGTGCTCGCCGCCGTGGCCTGGCGGGTGGTCGGCGCGACCCTGCGCCCCGTGGAGGCGTTGCGCCGGGGCGCCGAGGAGATCACCGGGCGGGACGGGGGCGGGCGGCTGCCCGTACCGGCGTCGCGGGACGAGATCCACCGGCTGGCGGTCACGCTCAACGGCATGCTGGGCCGGCTGGAGTCCGCCCGGGACCGGCAACGGGCGTTCGTCGCCGACGCCGCGCACGAGCTGCGCAGCCCGCTGACGAACATCCGTACCGAGTTGGAGGTCGCCCGGCGGCTGGCCGACCGGACGGACTGGACGGTGGTGTCGGCGAACCTGCTCGCCGACACCGAGCGGCTCGGCCGGCTCGTCGACGACCTGCTGCTGCTGGCCCGGCTCGACGAGCGGCCGCCGGCGCGGGCCACCGGGCCGGTCGAGCTGGGGGCCCTGCTGGCGGCGGTGGCCGCCCGCCACCCGTCGCCGCCGGTGCGCCTCGACGCGCCGGCGACGCCGCTGTGGACCGAGGGCGACCCCGACGAGCTGCGCCGGATCCTGACCAACCTGGTCGACAACGCCGTCCGGCACGCCCACCGGGAGGTGGTGCTGGCCGCCGGGCCGTCCGTCGACCGGGAGGGCGGCGACGCGGGGACCGCCAGCGGGGGCCAGGGCGACGGCGGGACGGTCGGCCGGGCGGCGGGCGACGGGAGGACCGCCGGCCGGGGAGCGGGGGGCGGCGGTGCTGACGCGGCGGCGTACCACCTGGTGACGGTGACCGACGACGGGCCGGGGATCCCGGCGGCGGACCGGGAGCGGGTCTTCGGCCGGTTCACCCGGCTCGACGACGCCCGCGCCCGCGACGACGGCGGCGCCGGCCTCGGCCTGGCCATCGTGCGCGAACTGGTCCGTCGGGCCGGCGGTGGCATCGAGCTGACCGACGCTGACCCCGGCCGGGCCGCCGGGCCAGGGCTGCGGGTGCGGCTGCTGCTGCCGGCCCTGCCCGACCCGGAGCGCCCCTGACGTCGGAGCGTCAGCCGCGGCGGGTGCAGACCTGCTGCGCGCGGGCGATCGTGTCGGTCGACCACACGACCGCGACGGTGAAGCAGTAGTCGGTGCTGCGGTTCAGGCCGTAGACGACGAAGGCGGTGGTGCCGGCGGGCAGGTTGGCGAAGGCCGTCTGTGCCTGGCCGGCCCGGCCGCCCGAGATGACCACCGGGCCCTCCCCACCGGCCGGGTACGTCCAACGCAGGGCCACGTTGTCGCGGTTGTCCCGCAGCGTCACCGCACCGGGCGGGCTGCCGGGGGAGGCCGGGGCCCCGGCCGTCGGACCGGCGGCGGGCGGCGTGCCCGTGCCGGCCGGCGCGGAGGCCGACGCGCCGGTGGCGGCCGGGGGCGCCGGGTCGGGGTCCCCGTCCATCGCGGCCACCCCGGCGATCACCGCGGCCGTGCCCAGCAGCACGACCGCGACGCCACCGACGACGAGCGGCAGCAGCCGGTTGGCGCGCCGGGACGGCGCGCGGTGCACCGGCACCGGCAGCAGCCGCGACGGCTGGTAGGGCTGCTCGGGCGCGTCGGGCTGACGGACCCGGTGCACCCCGTCGGCCGCCTCGGCGGTGGTGCCGCCCGCCAGGGGTACGACGGCCGGCGGCACGGCGCTGTCGGCCGGCCCGTCTCCGGCGTCGGCCTCGGGCGGCCACCAGCCGGGCGGCGGGTCCTCCGTCGGCTGCCGGGGCGCCGGCACCGGGTGCGACGGCGCGGCGTACGGCTCCGGCTCCGCCGGACGGTAGCCCGGCTGCGAGGGGTGCTGCGCCGTCGACGGCGCGTCGCCCGGGGGCGGGGTGCGCGCGGACGGCACGATCGGGCCGTCCCGCCCGACGGGTGCGGTGTCGGCGCAGACGTGGTCCGGGTTGGCCGCCGCCCGGGCCAGCCCCGCGACCTGCGCCGCCAGCGGATCGTCCGCCGGCAGGTGCTGCCGGCACAGCTCCCGGGCCAGCGCCAGGTTGTCGTGCGCCTCGGCGAACTGCCCGCAGTCGCGTCGCATCGCTCCGAGCCGGGCCAGCATCTTGATGCCGCTGGGGTGCCCGTCGCCGTAGACCTCGCGGTGCAGCTCCCAGGCGTCCTGCAACCGGTCGCGGGCCACCTGGCACTGGCCGCGCGCGTACTCCACGGTGGCCAGGTCGGCGTGGGCGGCGAGCACCCGCAGCGACTCGGGGCCGTCGAGCGCGGTCAGCTCGATGATCACTTCCTGGTAGAGCCGGGCGGCGCGGGACCAGCTGCCGACCCGGTGCAGCACCGCCGCGAGGGTGGCCGCGGCGGCGACCGTGCGCTGGTCGGAGCGCCCGTGCAACCGGGTCGTGGCCGCGTACGCGAACGCGGCCCAGCCCCGGGCCGAGTGCGGCTCGCCGAGGGCGACCAGCACGCGGGCCTGGAGGCTGGCGGCCTCGGCCAGCTCGGGCGTGGCGTTGGCCGGACGCGGATCGGCGTCGGTCAGCGCGTCGGCGAGCAGCCGTTGGGCACCGGCGAGGTCGCCGGCGGACACCAGGTGGTGCGCCTGGTCAGTCAGATCACCGAAGCCGGAAGGCACGCCCCATCGTGCTCATCCGACGACGGTAAGTACAAGACCCGGGTGGGAGTGTATTGGTCAAGAACCGGTCAGGTGTGCGGTGAGCGTCTCGCTGATCCGGCGCAGCTGGTCCACCTGGGCCGGGGTCAACGCGTCGAACAGGTGTCGGCGTACCCCCTCGACGTGGCCGGGCGCGGCGGCGGCGAGGGTGACGAATCCCTCATCGGTGAGGGTCGCGATCTGCCCGCGCCGGTCGGTGGGGCACTCCTCGCGGCGGACCCAGCCGGCCGCCTCGAGCCGGGCCACGGCGTGCGAGAGCCGGCTGCGCGAGGAGCCGCTGGCCTGGGCCAGGTCGCTCATCCGCAACTGCCGCTGTGGCGCCTCGGAGAGCCGGACCAGGATCTCGTAGTACGCGTGCGGCATCCCGGCGTCGCGTTGCAGTTCCCGGTCCAGCGTCTCCATCAGCGCCCGGGAGGCGGTCAGGTACGCGCGCCAGGTGCGTTGCTCGTCGGGGTTCAGCCAGCGGGTCATGACCACCATCGTAGGGTCACATAATTGAACGTTCAACAAAGCCGCGCTACCGTCGGTGGCATGGGAATCCACCGCCTCAACCACGCCGTGCTCTACGTCAGCGACCTCGCCCGCAGCGTCGACTTCTACCGTGACCTGCTGGGCTTCCGGCCGATCCCGATGACGCCGGACGGATTCCGGGGCGCCGCCTTCCTCCAGGCACCCGGCTCCACCAACGACCACGACCTGGGCCTCTTCGAGGTCGGCGTCGCCGCCGGCCGCTCCACCGCCGGGCGCGGCACCGTGGGCCTGTACCACCTGGCCTGGGAGGTCGACACACTCGACGAGCTGGACGCCACCGCGCAACGGCTCGCCGCCGCCGGGGCCCTCGTCGGCACGTCCGACCACGGCACCACCAAGAGCCTCTACGGCCAGGACCCGGACGGGCTGGAGTTCGAGATCGTCTGGCTGGTGCCGGCGGACCGGCTCGACGACGCCGTGCTGGCCGCGCGCAAGCGGATCGGCCGGCTCGACCTGGACGCCGAGCGCCGACGCTACGGCGGCCAGACCCGTGGCGGGGTGGGCGTCTCCGTCCCGGCCTGACCCGGCGGGGACGGCGACGACGCTCCGGTCGCGATCCGGCCGGGTACCGACGACGCTCCGGTCACGGCCCGTTCGGCGAACCGACGACGCCCGGCCCCGCCCGACCGGGCGGTCACGCCCCGCCCGGTCGGGGGGAGCTGTGCCCGGCCCCGGGAGACGTGCGGTAGAACGGCAGCATGCCGACCGACGCCGTCCTGCGCGAGCTGCTCGTCCGACACCTGGAGACCTGGCTGCCGGGAGCGCTGCACCGCGCCCGCCGGGCCACCCTCGCCCTGGCGTACGCCGACGGCGACGCCGACTCCGCCGAGGCCGCGCTGCGGGTGGTCGCCCGGCACGCCGACCGGCTGCGTGGTCGACAGCTCACCGTGCTGGTGCTCGCCGACGGCACCGAGGAACTGCCGGCCCGGCTCGGCGCCGTGGAGGCGGAACTGCCGGCGGGCGTCGCCGTGCACCTCATGCCCGGCGGCCCGGCCCGGCTGCCGGTCGCGGTGAAGGCGGCCGGCGCGGCCGGCGCGCCCCTGCTGTCCGTCGTGGACGACGACGCCGCCGACCCCGCCGTGCTGACCGCCGCGGCAGCCGGCAAACCGGCGGACGTGCTGCTCGCCACCGCCGCCGGCACCCCCGCACGCGCCGCCCTCGCCGACGCCGGGTTCCCGCTGACGACAGAGGTGGAGCTGGTGCCCGGCACCGGTGCCCCGGCACGCCTGTTCGCCTTCGCGACCGGGTCGGACAAGAGCCTGGAGGCGTTCAAGGAGGCGCTCTGGGCGCTCGACGGTGCCGAAGGTGTGCGCTACCGCGACCCGGCCGGCGGGCTGCTCGACGTCGTTCCGGCCCCCGAAGGCGGCCCGCTGCGCGACGAGCTGTTGGCCGAGCTGGAGCGCCGTGGCCCGCGTACGGTCACCGAGCTGCGCCGGCACGCCCTCACCGCGACCGCCTACCGCTCCGGTGACGCCGTCCGCGCGCTGACCGGGCTGCTCGACGCGGGGGAGGCCACCCGCGACCCGGAGCACGGCCGGCTCGGCGGCGACGTGGTCATCTCCGCCCGTGGCGGAGCGACGGCCTCCTGACCGGACGCCGAGCGGGGTGCCGGTGAATCACCGGCACCCCGCTCGACCTCGGGACCTCACGCCCGGGACTTGTCCTGCTTCCAGGACAGCGGGCCCGGCAGATCCACGCGGTGCGCCTTGGCCCGCGAGTTCCAGGACCAACGACCGATCTTGATGCTCCAGGACGAGAACCCGTTCTCGGTGAAGTTCAGGATGATCGGGCCGTACTTCTTGCGCTTGCGGAACATCAGACCCATCGTCAAGCTCCCTTCGATTCCCTTCCCTGCCCTGTCGGACCCGAACATTCCCGGATGGCCGAATCGGGAAACCCGCGCCCGTCGCACGTGGATCATCCGAGGGAACTGGCGGCCCCTGTCCGTTCCGACGGAGGCCAGGCGAGCCCGGCCACCGGCATAGGGGTCCGCGACGGTGCCGGTCGACGTAGATCCCGCCCCGATAGGGGCATTGACCGGGGCTGCGGCCGGCGGCAGCATGGGGCGATGACGCAGCGGGATGCTCCTCTCCACGCGGCTGGCCCGCCCGTCGACGCAGGGCTGCCCCGCGCCACCGGCGCCCGTCCGGCGCGGGTGCCGGCGTGACCACGGTGGAGTGGTCCCGGTCGGAGGCCACCGATCTGCTGCCGGTGGACCGGGACCTGTTCCGAACGCTGCTACGCCGGCAGGCCGCCACCGTCACCGTGGTCACCACCGCCGCCGCGGGCACCGACGGGCCGACCCGCCGCGGCTCCGGCGAGCCCGTCCGGGCCGGCTTCACCGCCACGTCGTTCACCTCGGTGTCGCTGGAGCCGCCGCTCGTCTCGTTCTGCCTCGGGACCGCCTCGTCGAGCTGGCCGGTGTTCGCCCGGGCCGAGTACGTCGCCGTGCACCTGCTCGGCGCCCACCAGCGGGAGGCCGCCCGGGTCTTCGCCACCGGCGGGATCGACCGGTTCGCCGCCTATCCGCACTGGACGCCGGGGCCGTACGACGTGCCGCTGCTGTCCGGGGTGCTGGCCCGGCTGTTCTGCCGCGTCGCGCACCGGGTGCCGGCCGGCGACCACACGCTCTTCGTGGCCGAGCCGCTCGCGCTCGGCGACGGCGAGGACGGCGACCCCCTGGTCCACCATCGGGGCGGCTACACCACGACGGGCAAGCCGCCGGAGTGACGCGGCACGCAGGCCCCCCCCGGGCGCGACGGTGTCAGGCGGGGGCGCGGTCGACGACGAGCACGCGGGTGACGCTGCCGTCGTCCTCGGCGATGTCGCGCCCGTGGACGAAGCCGAGCTTGCCCAGCAGCGCCAGCGAGGCGTGGTTGGCGTCGGCGACCGTGGCGTACACGCGGGGCAGACCGAGGGTGTCGAAGCCGTAGCGGACCAGCGCCCGGGCCAGCTCGGTGCCGAGGCCAGCGCCCCAGGCCGGCTTCGCCAGCGCGTAGATGATCTCGTGTCCGTCGACCTGGTCGGTCCGCTTGATCTCGGCGTGCCCGACGTGGCGGCCGTCGCGGCGCACCGCCCAGACGTCGAAGAGGCCCTCGGCGTAGACCGTCGTGAACACGCGCCCGAACAGGGCGCCGGCCTCCGCGGCGCTCAGCGGGCCGTCGCCCATGAACCGGCCCACCTCCGGGTCGGTGAGCAGGGCGATGAAGTCCTCGGCGTCGTCGGGCCGGTAGGGCTCCAGCAGCAGGCGGTCGGTGTGCAGGACGGGGGTGGGCATCAGCGCGGCTCCCAGGCGTCGGGTGACGCCGTCAACCTACGGACGTGGGCGGGCAGCCGGCCACCGACCATCTCCGCGGGGCTCACCATGCCCCGCGCTGGCGGCCGGTCGCCTCGGCGGGTGAAAGGGGCCGGACGAGCGGCCCGGGCACCGGCTGATCGCGGGCCGCGCGGAAGGCGCCCGGGCTCACCCCGACCTCGCGGGTGAAGAAGCGGCCGAAGTTCGTCGGCTCGGAGAAGCCCAGTCGCCGGCCGATCCGGGCTATCGGCTCGTCGGTGGCCGCCAGCAGCCGGCTCGCCTGCAGCGCCACCCGCTCGTCGACCACCTGCTTGGCGCTGCGCCCGGTCACCGCCAGACAGGCCCGGGTGAGCGTACGCACCGAGCAGCCCAGCCGGGCGGCGTAGTCCTCGACGCGGCGGGTGTGCTGGTAGCCGCGTTCGACCTCACGGCAGAGCCGGTGGAACGTGGCGGCCTCCGCCCGGGTCGCCCGGCGGGCGCGTTCGGGCAACAGCGACAGCCGCAGCAGCAGTACGGCGAGCTGGTGGCGGAGCAGTCCGCGCGCCGCGGCCACCCCCCGGTGCCGCTGGCAGTCCACCGCCAGCTGGCTCACCTCGTTGATCACCGCGTCCTCGTCCTCGCCGGCGAGCTGGAACCAGGACCCGACGGCGTCCGGGTCGACGTCGAGCCCGCGCAGCGCCGCCGGGTCCCAGCGCACCACCGTCGCGTCGAGCTGCGGACCGGCGCAGCGCAGCACCTGCCCGGCGCGCACCCGCAGCACCGTGCCGGGACGGCAGGGCAGGGCTCGGAAATCCAGCTCGGCCGTGCCGTGTCCGCCCGTGGTCAGCACGAGCAGGTCCTTGTCCAACAGCACCGGGCGCCGCCAACGTGGCTCGGGGGCGAGGTCACCGAGGGCCACCGTGTCGATCTCGGCGGGGGCGGTCGCCGGGTTGCCGGGCGGAGCGGGGGAGAGCTGACCGGAAGAGACCATCGCCTGCGACCGTAGCCCGCGGCGACGGTCAACGCATCCCGGAAGCGCTGCCCAGGCCGGGCAGCCGGTCGCCCCGCGGCTCCGGTCCGCCGGCGAGCGGTGCGCCGGGGTGGGCGGGTGTTCCGGCCGGCCCGGGCCGGGCGGCGGGCGGCGGACGGGTGGCGGACGGCGGACGGTTGCCCGGGCGGGCCGGGACGACCGGCGGCGGGGGTTGTCGAGGTCGTCGGGGGCGGGCTACGTTACCGAGCGGTAGCGCCGTCCGGTCGAGGCACGGCCGGAGCCGGTCCGCGCCGGTCGGGCCCGCCCCGCCCCGGCGGCCCCGGCCGACTCGCGATGGGATGGGCATGACGGATCTGTTCTCGGTCGAAGGCAAGACGGTCCTGGTCACCGGCGGCTCGCGGGGGATCGGCCTGATGATCGCCCAGGGCTTCGTCCGGGCCGGCGCACACGTGATCATCTCGTCCCGCAAGGCGGACGTCTGCGAGGCCGTCGCCAGGGAACTCTCCGCCGAGGGCCGATGCGAGGCCATCCCCGCCGACCTCGGCCACGACACCGGCGCCGAGGGCCTGGCCGCCGCCGTCCGGGAGCGGTTCGACCGGCTCGACGTGCTGGTCAACAACGCGGGGGCCACCTGGGGTGCGCCGCTGGAGTCGTACCCGGAGAGCGCGTTCGACAAGCTCTGGGCCGTCAACGTCAAGGCCGTCTTCCGGCTCACCACGGCGCTGCTGCCCGCGCTGCGCGCGTCGGCCAGCGCCGACGACCCGGCCCGCGTGATCAACATCGGCTCGATCGACGGCATCCGCGTGCCGACGATGGAGGTGTACGCGTACTCGGCGACCAAGGCCGCCGTGCACATGCTCACCCGCAGCCTGGCCCATCAGCTCGCCGGCGAGCGGATCACCGTCAACGCGATCGCACCGGGGCCGTTCGAGAGCAAGATGATGGCGTTCGCGCTGGAGGACCCCGCGTCCCGGGCCGCCATCGAGGGGCAGGTGCCGCTGGGTCGGATCGGCCGGCCGGAGGACATGGCCGGCACGGCGATCTACCTGTCGTCGCGCGCCGGGGCGTACCTCACCGGTGCGGTGATCCCGGTCGACGGCGGCATCACCACCCACGGCTGAGCCGGCGGGAGGCGGCAGGTGGTGCGCGTACCCCCTGGTAGGCCGGAACCGCGCGGACTCGGCAGATCCGCGCGGCTCCGGACGGCCGGAGTGGCCGGTGGTTCAGCGACCGGCGAGCAGCCGGGTAACCGCGGTGTCGACGTCCAGGTGCTCGGCCTCGCGGCCGCGCGGAACGACGACGTAGGTCCGGCGCAGGAAACGCACCAGGACGCTGCGCGGCACCTCGAACAGGGCGTTGCCGTCGGGCGACGACAGCGCCAGTGCGACGAAGTCCCCGCGCGGGGTGGCCCACGGCCAGACCCGCACGTCGCCGATGCCGGCCGGCTCGTCGAGGCCCGTGACCAGCAGTTCCCGGGCGAACGACCAGCTGACCGCCTCGCCGCCGGCGGATTCGGCGTGGAACAGGACATGGACCGCATACGGATCAGCAGGGTCGTAACGCAGACTGGCACGCACCGGCAAGGCGGTGGCATCAGGTGCGACGAGCCTTAGCGACGTCTCGACCTCTACGGTCGTCGGTCGGATGACACTCATGGACGATCTCCCCCCGGCACCGCTGCGGAACGCGCGTGTCCCGCTTTTCCCATACTCAGGTGCTACTCCTGGCTACGCTCCGCCATACGCTGACTTCACCCAGTGGTGGGAAGGGGGTCGGAAAGGCCGCGTGAATGTGAAGATTCATGTAGGATTTCCGGTTCTGCCCAGTGCGTGATCCCGCCCGGCATCGGGTGGTTCAGTCGTCGACTTACTCCGGTAACGTCCAGTCGGCCGTTGCAGTGACGGGCGCGAGCCACACTGGGGGAGGAAATGGTCATGAAACGATCCTCAGTGGATCCGATGGCAGTGCCGGGCCCGCCGAAAGTCGCGGCCCGACCAGCCGAAAAGCGGGGGTACGGGGTGCCGATGGAACAGCACGAGCGACCCGGCCGGCCGGAGGTCGAGCGGGGTGACGCCGGCCGGACGATGCTGGCCGAACGGCGGCAGCGGCCGCGCTGGCGGCAGCGGCTCAGCACCACCCTCGAACTGATCCGGGCCAACCCCACCGGACGGGTCACCCTCAAGATCTTCATCGCCATCGCCGGCGCCCTCGTCGTCACCATCGGCATCGCCCTCATCCCGCTGCCCGGACCGGGCTGGCTGCTGGTCATCGCCGGCCTGGGCGTCTGGGCCGTCGAGTTCCACTGGGCCCGCCGGCTGCTCGGCTTCACCCGCCGGCACGTGCACAACTGGACGCAGTGGGTGAAGGACCGGTCGCTGGCCGTCCGCTTCCTGCTCGGCTCCGTCGGCCTGGTCTTCGTCGGCTCGGTGGTCTGGCTCTCGCTGAAGTACAGCTTCGGCATCGACGTGGTCGCCGAGGCGCTGCACTACCTGGCGACGCACTGACTCCGGCCGACCCGGCGCTCGCCGGGCCGACCGGCCGCCGCGCGGCACGTGGACCCCGGATTTCCGGTCCGGTCCCTCGATCGGGTAGAGTCATCGGCGCTGAGGGCGATTAGCTCAGCGGGAGAGCGCTTCGTTCACACCGAAGAGGTCACTGGTTCGATCCCAGTATCGCCCACCATGGATGTATGCAGGTCGAAAGCCCGTTACTGGAACCACCGGTAACGGGCTTCGGTCGTCTTGCCCCTTAAATTGGGAGCAAACCGGGAGCAGGTAGCTCCATGGCGCACGGACGCCAAGTTGGCATGGCAACCGTCCGGCTCATGTCACCTTTACAACTTAGGGCTCACGACGGACATGCCGGGACTCCCGGGATCACTCCGGCGCGCGGTCGTACTGGGGCGGCAGCTTCGTTGGAACACCGATGTGGACAACTACCCGTTGCCGCCCTTGCGCCACGCGGTAGCAGGTAACCACCACTCCACCAAAGCGGGGAACTCAATCGGCGAGCCGGGCCGTCCAGCCGGGAGTTGCGTCCATAGGAGTGGCATACGACTTGCCCGTGATGGGCGTGTTGCGTAGATGAGAGACGGCCATCGCGTCGATCCCTGAAGACGACCAAGCCAGCGAAGGAGAAGAGGACGCGATGGGTCGCATGTGAGAATGTGAACCCCGTTGACCTGCTGCGCGAGCAGATCGAAAACGTGTGGCAGGCGCTGGCGAAGACGTTCGCGCAGGCTTTTATGTCCGCCGAGGCGGACGCGATCTGCGGCGCAGGGTATGGGCATCGCAGCGATGAGCGGGCCAACTCCTGAAACGGTTACCGGCTTCGGGAGTGGGACACCGGGCTGGGATGATCGACCTAGCGATCCCATCGACGACGATCCCCCAGATTCTGGAGGCCGCCACCATGCTGCAGCCGCACCCGTCCCGCCGTCGTGCTCGGCATGCCCACCGTCCGGACGTCTGCATGACCACGGCCGCGGCACTGGCCTGCGCCCGCCAGAACGACACCGCCCGTCACCGGAAACGCGTCCTCGACGTCCTCGCCGGGCCGCCCGACTCGCTCAACGAGCTGTCCGTCGCGTCCACCGCCACGGAAATCGACACACTCCCCGTCCTGGTAGCCGTATTCCGATCGCACGTTGGCCGTCGCGTCGTATGCCAGCCGCTCGTCGCCCGGATCGTGGGCGGTGTTGGCGTGCAGGTTCGCCACGGCCTCGCACCAGCCGATCACGTCATCCTCTGAGTGGCGGTGTGGCCTTCGCCGCATCGTAGGGTCCTCGGGAAGGTCCGCCGCGCCGCTCGAGAAGAGCCGGCGCGGCGGTTCCCGCCGTGCATCGAGAGTGAGGGAGGGTGATGACCGAGTACCTGGCGAGGGATCTAGGCCGGACGCTTTTCAAGGAGTACCTCGATCCGGTCCTGGCGGAGCGCCGCCTGGCGGGGACGGGACGCGTCTATCGGCGCATCGAAGACGACGGCGATGCTCTCATTGTTGAGTTCCAGCGATCCACGTCGTCAACCAGGAACGCGTACGCCTTCTTCGTCAACGTGGCCGTCGTGCCGCAGCCGTGGTTGCTGTGGATGCGTAGCGATTCCACGTCAGCCGACGCCGAGCCACCGGATGTCGCGGAGGGCTTGATCAGCACCCGGTTGGCCAAGCCGAATTCGCTCTGGACGTTGCCGCGTGAGGAGATGCTCCACATCCTGATGAGTGGCAGGGTTCCCGCGGGGATCGACTCCGGTGATCACGATCGGTGGTGGATCGATTCTCCTCAGGCGGTGGCCGAGAAGGGGTCGACGCTGCGTAACCTGTTGGCGGAGAAGATCGCGGAATTCACACCGCTATTGGATCGCGACGTCCTCAGAGAACGGCTCCGGTCAGGTGCCCCGCTGCCGGGTAGCTGCCCCCGCGACGCAGCGCTTGCCGTCGTGCTTGCCGATGAGGGTCCCAGTGCCGAGCTGGACGACGTGCTGAGCCGCTTGGACGACCCCCAGTCGTCGTTCGTCGACTGGGTTCGCCGGTACGCGGCCAGAGCCGAGCGCCGGTGACAGGGCAGGGGCGCGGCTCGTCGGCCGCGCTCCTGCGTCATGTGACCGTCACCTGGCTGGGGAAGAGGAGGGTTCGCACACCATCCAGGTACACGCGGGTCGACCGCGGGAAAGACGAGTGACAGCACTTCCTCGCGTTCCGGGTGGCTGCGGGCGCCCTTCCACGACCGCCGATCGGCCATCGGGACGCAGCCTCGCCGCTCCCTGAAACCGGTCGAGGGCCACAGTGGCGCTCTCGGTTACTCGGCCGCCGGCTCTCCTGCCCCGTGGCGGGGCACTCGACCTTTGATCGCACTCCAGGTACCACTGGTCACCGCGACCGCCACACTGGCCGCCGCGCTGCTCGCCGCCTCGGTCACCGTTCGGAACGAGCGTCGCAAGCGGCTGCTGGAGGCGAAACAGACCGCGTACGCCAAGGCGACCAGCACCTTGCAGCTCATCCGGCGGCACGGGGTGATCGACCAGCTGTACGACACCTTGGGTTGCGAGACACGATCGAGGCGAAAGGGCACTCACATGCCGCTGACGAGGCGCGGCGATCGTGGGCGAGCTCCCCGATCGACCGAAGCGGCTACGGGAGCCAGCACTGGTGCCAACCAAAGCACTGGCCGGCAGTTCACGATGGACCGGCGGCCGGTGGCCGGCGGCCCGGTGCGAGCCCGGTTTGGGGGGAGCAGGTTGGGAGCAGCAGGGTGCCCTCAACAGCCTTGAACTGCGTCCAACAGCATTTAACGGCGCTCAGCTGCACCCACCCTAGCCTGCGGCTCCACGTTGCCGCAGGTCAGAGTCGGTGCGGCGTCCTGTTTCACACCGAAGAGGTCACTGGTTCGATCCCAGTATCGCCCACCATCGAAGTAACGCAGAAGAGCCACCCTCGGAAGAGGGTGGCTCTTGCTGATTCCATCGTCAGTTGTCGTTGGGCGTCAGCGGGGTCGTCAGCGAACGCGTCGCGGATGCGTTGATCCAGCCCGTCGGAGCGGTGGGTGTATAGGTTCAGGTGGTCGACGATTTCTCGTGGCCCATCACGGCCTGGACGTCGTTGACCGGCACGCCGCTTATCACCAGCTCGGTGGCGTACGAGTGCCGCGGGTCGTGAAAGCGCAGCCCGCCCGGCGCCATCTTCGCCACGTGCGCGACCGCGGCAGGATCGCTGCGGAGGCCAGGTCCCTGCTCGCGGGCGTTCCGGCCTTCGGCGTGGAGTTCGGACCGGTCGTCGTGGCGGACGAAGCGATTGTCATGCCGGCCGAGCCAGCGGAACCGATTCGCGAGCTACGCCGCCTGACCCGCCCGGCCATCGGCCGGGTGCTTGGTGAGGACCAGGTCGCCGAGAACACGGACGGTCTCGCCCACACGTCAGCGTCGCCTACGTCACTGCGGACGGATCAGCGGTGCCGTACGTCGGAACGAGGAGGCCGCTGGCTGTACAGCTATCCGTGCAGGCATGTCGATCAATGGCGTAGCCTGCGCGGAATCTTCAGACGGCAAGGGATGTCTAGATTGCACAGCACTGCGAGCGTGAGTCGCGTTCCAGACAGCTAGACAGCCCAGATGACCGACCCTGTAGGTCACCGACGCTGGTTACGGTGATCATCTCGCTGTCAATAATTGAGGAACTGCAAGGAGCTTCTGCGTGGAGGCATCTGAAAACGAGCTGTTCACACCGGTCGACTACGTGCCCGGCGCGCGGGGCCACGGCGTTCTGGCCGTCGGCCCTGACAGCGACGGCGACGACGCGTTGGCCGTGTGGCGGCTCAGCCCGACCGGCCGCGCAGGTGGCGCGTGGGTTGTTCATTTCGACGATGTCGAACGGGATCCTGAGCAACTGCGTCGGATCATGTCGATGTTGCAGGATCGATGCCTGGTCGACTGGAACCGAGAGGCACCCACAGCAGCCCTGGCCAGGGTCGCCGAGGTCTTGCCGGCCGAACTGCTCACCGCCCTCCAGGGCAACATCGTCACGATCCCTGAGCTGCTGACAGAGATCAGCGAACATCGGTCCACCTATGCGGCTGCGGTCGAACGATACAAGGCGGACACCAAGTCGAAGATCGCTCCGTTGGTTTGGCCTACCGAGCTGCCAGACCAGCAGGACCTCGCCGGATGGGCTGCTCGGGCCCACTCCACGGCTGCGTCACCGGTTGCGGCGACGGCTCTGGCGCTGACCGCCGCCGTCGCCAGTACCGCACAACTGTGGCAGGACACAGAACAGGCGCGGTACCGCCGGGTCTGCCTGCGCTCGCTGGGCGACCCGCAGCCGCTGCCGCCGCGATGGCTGGCGCGACTGCGCCAGGCAGTGCCCAGCGACTCTTTGGTCTCGGCGTAGGGGAGCCACGTGTACGCAGTCATCGACCTCGAAACCACGGGTCTTCGCACCAGCTGGCACGACCGAATCGTCGAGGTGGCGGTTGTCCACGTCGACGAGAACGGCCGCGTTACCGACGAGTGGTGCAGCCTGGTCAACCCAGACCGCGACCTCGGGCCGCAGGCCATCCACGGCATCTCGGCTGCCGAGGCGCGGCAGGCACCCCGCTTCGATCAGGTTGCTGGCCACCTCGCCGGCATGCTGCGCGGCAGGGTCTTGGTCGCCCACAACCTGACGTTCGACGGCCTGTTCCTGCACGCCGAGTACCAACGCGCCGGGATCTATGCACCCATCGACCAGGCCGCTGGCCTCTGCACGATGCGGCTGGCCCCAGACTTCCTGCCCTCGGCCGGTCGCAGCCTGCACGACTGCTGTCGAGCCGCTGGACTCCCGCCATACCAGGCGCACTCGGCCCTGCATGACGCCCGAGCCGCCGCTCAACTCCTCAGCTACTACCTCACAGCAGCCGGCAGCCCACCCCCGTGGGCAGATGCAGCAACGGCCGCCGCAAGGCTCTCGTGGCCACCGATTACCACGCAGCCAGTGGTGGCCGTTCAGCGGCGCACCGCAGGCCAGCGGGAACAGCACTTCCTCGCACGGCTGGTCGATCGGCTGCCCCGACTGCACGAGCCCCGGGGAGACGCCTACATGGACCTGCTCGACCAAGCGCTCCTTGACCGGCACATCTCTGCCACGGAGGCCGACGCGCTTGTCGCCACAGCGGAGGAGTTCGGGCTGGCCCGCGTCGATATCGAGCACCTGCACCGGACCTACCTGGCGAGCCTCGCTGGGATCGCGCTCGAAGACGACGTCTTGACCCCGAACGAGCGCAGCGACCTGGACCAGGTGGCCCGGTTGCTCGGCCTTCAACGATCCGACGTCGACCACGCCCTGACCACCGCTGCCTCGGTCATCCCACAGCAGCGTCGCCCCGGCGCATGGCAGCTCCAACCAGGTGACGTGGTTGTCTTTACCGGCGCGATGGAGCCGCCTCGGTGGGCGTGGGAGGAAGAGGCAAGAGCTGCAGGCCTCGACGTGGGCAACAATGTCACAAAGAAGACCCGCCTGCTTATTGCCGCAGACCCAGACACAATGTCAGGGAAGGCTAAGAAAGCTCGCCAGTACGGCATCCCGGTCGTTCATCCCGCCGCCTACCAGAGCATGCTGGCCGGACTCACCGCCCCCGCCTTCTCTCCGACCTGAATCGCCTCAAGCCGTCGACAGTGCGGTTGGGCGGCGAAGTCAGCAGGAAGTCAGCAAGGTGATTGGGATCCACCCCGCTTGAACGACCTCGGACGGTGGCGGCCTCGATCCTGACGGCATCAGTAGATATCGGTCGGGACGTACCGGGTACGAGATCACCTTCACACCGAAGAGGTCACTGGTTCGGTCCTAGTATCGCCCACCATAGATATTTGCAGGTGGTCAGCCCGTCACCGGAATAACCGGTGACGGGCTTTCGCGCTGTCGCCTCTGAGAGTGGGAGCAGACTGGGAGCACAGCCTCCGGACTCTGGCGTCCGACTGCCCTGGCCTCCGCAACTGCATCCGGCCCGCGAGGGCCGTCTCTTGCACCCTCGCGGCGGACGCGAACCCGGCTGCTGCGGACATCCCGCGTCGACGGGCCACGCGACACACTCCCGAGCCAGTAGCAGGACGACACGTAGCTGCTCTGGTGATCGAGCACCGTGCGCGGACGGGCTCGTGCCACCGGCGCCGGAACTCGATCCCCGCTTCCGAGATCAAGGATCAGGCGTGCCCGGCGAAGCCGAATCGTTCGAGCATCGATGCGGGGAAGACGCGAGCTGCCGGGGACCGGCCGAACTCCTGCCGGAATCGTTCGGAGAATCGCTGGTTGATATCGCCCGCCTGTTTGACCAGTCGTGGCTGGGGTGGGTTGCCGGCTGGCTTGCCGAGGAAGCGGAGTACGGCGGCGCAGGTGCCAGGGACGTCGGTGACGAGTGATTCGTACTCGATGGTGCAGATCGCAACGCGCTTGCTGGCCATCGGGCTGGGGTAGATCGATGGAATGAGGTATCCCGATGGAGGTGAGTTGTCCGCGCGGGGGCGGGCGAGGCGTGAGGCGGTACGGCGGCAGGCGGCGCGGTGGCGGCGGTCACGCGGGCGGAGGGTGGCCTGAGCGTCACGGTCACCCTCCCCCGCGCGGTCCTCACAGCAGGATGATGTCCTGCCAGCTGACGTCCAGGTCGATCAGCACCACCATGAGGTGCCCCTCGCCGCTCTCCAGATACTCGAGTGCCTGGAAGCCCCGCTCCCACGCGACGATCGCCAGCTCGTGGAACGGCTGCTGGGCCGTCTCGATCCGCAGGCAGGTGTTTGTGTCCCAGGCCGCCTCGATCAGCAGCCAGCCGGGGGTGCCGACCTGGCACAGGCCCACGAAGCCGTTGTTCGCCGGCGCCACGGGGACGTCGTCCTCGGGCTTCGGAGGCTTCGAGAGGTCCTTGACCCGCAGCACGTTGAGGTGGCTGAGGTCCTTGCCGAAGACGCAGGCGCCGTACTTGACCGCCGTGGCCAGGCGCGGCGAGAAGTACGTGCCGACGCCGTAGTAGTTGCCGCTGTTCGTCGTCTTGCAGTCGAAGTGGCCGGGGTCCAGAACGACGAACGCCTTGTCGATCTTGACTCCGCGGAACCAGGTGCAGCCACCGTTGTTCGCCGGCGTCCGCCAGTCAACGGGCAGGTGCCGCAACAGCTTTTCGTAGTTGCCTGCGGGCCGGATGTCGTTGACCTCGGACAGGACGAAGTTGATGTCCTTGATGAGCGTCTGGTAGCCGTCGTGGTCGTAGTGCACGCCGAGCTCGGCGTGGTACTTCTGGACGTCCTGCTGCAGGGCCAGGACCAGGTCGTGCGCCTGGACGAGCACCCGGTCCAGCTCCGCCGAGTCGGGTTTCGTGTGCAGCCAGTAGCGGATCTGGTTGCGGATCCAGGTCGCCTCCCGGGCGGCGGCGTCGAGGCGGGCGGCCGCTTCGGAACGTGTCAAGGATTTGAGGCCAGCGGGAGTTATGCGGCCTGAGGTTCCGGCTCTGGCTTGTTGATCCACACGTGGTCGGGTAGATCGAGGATCTTCGGCAGGAGCCGGCTGGTGCCGAAGCGTTCCGGGTGCGTCCTGCGGGCTGCGGCGAGGGTGTCGACGCGGCCGGCACGCACCGCGTGGTGACGGCCGTGGTGGACCTCGGCGGGGGTGTGCAGGCCGATCCCCGAATGCCGGTGGCAGTTGTTGTACCAGGTCACGAAGTTGGTCATGAACGCTCGTGCGGCGGCCAGGGACACGAACCTGTCCGGGAAGACCGGCGCGTACTTCAACGTCTTGAACCACGCCTCGCTGTACGGGTTGTCATTCGACACCTTCGGTCGGGAGTGCGACCGGGTCACAGTCAGGTCTTCGAGCAGGTCAGACACCGACTTTGAGGTCATCGACGTGCCCCG
>NZ_JAGPXN010000059.1 GCF_018070575.1 Micromonospora sp. C31 | reverse complement strand
TACTCCAACGTCACTTGGCTTCGGCGTTGGGCGTGGCGTGGGCATGAGGACGGCCACCGCGTTGATCATCGATGGTTTGTGAGGACAACCGAAGATCGCGCGATGGCCGTGGGCCACAGCGTAGACCCCACCGGGTGGCGGGGCGTTCTGGACGAGGCGGTGGCGCGTGTCGCTGACCGGTTCGTGCGGCCGGAACCGCGTGCGACGGCGGCACAGTTCGTGGAAGGGCTGCTGTCGGACGTAGAACGTAAAACCTGCTGGTCTTTGGCCGAACGCGCTGGTCACGCCGATCCGCAGGCGATGCAGCGGCTGCTGCGTACGGCGGTGTGGGACGCCGACGCCGTGCGCGATGACGTGCGTGACTGGCTGATCGAGCAACTCGGCCACCCCGACGCCGTGCTGGTCACCGACGAGACCGGCTTCCTCAAGAAAGGGGTGCGCTCGGTCGGGGTGCAGCGGCAGTACACCGGCACCGCCGGCCGTGTCGAGAACAGCCAGGTCGGGGTGTTCCTGGCCTACGTGTCACCAGCGGGGCGGGCGATGATCGACCGCCGGCTCTACATGCCGGAGACGACCTGGTGCGACCGTCCCGACCGTCTCACCGCCGCAGGCGTTCCCGATCAGGTCGGGTTCGCTACGAAGCCGGCCCTGGCCCGGCAGATGATCGCCACCGCGTTGGACGCCGGAGTTCCGGCCGGGTGGGTGACCGGCGACGAGGTCTACGGCGCCGACCCGGGCCTGCGCGCTGACCTGGAACACCGCGGGATCGGCTACGCCCTGGCCATCGGCTGCGACCGACGCGTGGCGGTCAACGACGGCCGCACCCTCGTACGCGTCGACGACCTTGCCAAGCGGATCCCCACCCGCGAGTGGCAGCTGCACAGTTGCGGGCCAGGGGCGAAAGGTCCTCGCGACTACCTGTGGGCCTGGATCACCACCGCCACCACCCTGGGTGAGCATCGGTGGCTGCTCATCCGTCGCAACCGGACCACCGGCGAGCTGGCCTTCTACCTGTGCTGGTCACCCCGCCCGGTGCCGCTACACACCCTCGTGACCGTCGCCGGCTCCCGCTGGAGCATCGAAGAACTGTTCCAGACCGGGAAAGGTCAGGTCGGCCTGGACCACTACCAAATCCGCAGTTGGACCGGCTGGCACCGGTTCATCACCCTGGCCATGCTCGCCCTGGCCGTCCTGACCATCCTCGCCGCCACAGCGCAGCAGCCCGACGCCGACCCGGAGATCATCACGCTGACCGTCGCCGAGATCCGCCGACTCCTCAACGCCTTCGTCCTCGCTGCGGCGCTACCGCCAGCGCACACCCTGCACTGGTCGATCTGGCGACGAACATCCCAAGCCAGAGCCCGACGATCCCACTACCAGCGCAGACAGGCGAAGTGACGTTGGAGTA
>NZ_JAGPXN010000058.1 GCF_018070575.1 Micromonospora sp. C31 | reverse complement strand
TCGGATCCATCAACCGCGAATGGAACGCGTGACTGACCGACAACTCCTTGACCCGCCAACCCCGCTCGCGAGAAGTCCCCACCACCGACGCGACCTCATCAGCGGCACCCGACACCACCACCGACGCAGGCCCATTCACCGCCGCAATATCCACCGCCACACCCGACACCGCGATCAACTCGGCGACAGCCTCCTCCGACGCACCCACCGCCGCCATCACCCCACCAGCCGGCAACGCCTGCATCAGACGACCCCGCGCCGCCACCAGAGTGCACGCGTCAGCGAGGGAGAGCATCCCCGCCACGTACGCCGCCGTCACCTCACCAATCGAATGACCCGCCAAAAAGTCGACCCGCACACCCCACGACGACAGCAACTCCCACAACGCCACCTCGACGGCGAACAACCCCGCCTGAGCGAAGACGGTCTGATCCACCAGAGCCGCCTCGGCACTGCCCGCCTCCGCGAACACCACCTCCCGCAACCCACGCGGCAACAGACCATCGAACTGCGCACACACCCCGTCGAACGCCGACGCGAACACCGGAAACGCCTCGTACAACTCCCGACCCATACCGGCACGCTGCGAACCCTGACCCGTGAACAACACCGCCCGACGACCCGCCGACACCACACCCGACAACCGACCCCCGGACACCGCCGACAAACCCGCCACCAACTCGTCGACGTCCGAACCCCACACCACCGCACGGTGCTCCAACGCCGCCCGCGTCGACACCAACGACCACGACACATCCACCGGAGACAGACCCGCATGATCACGCACGAACGACGCCAACCGCACCGCCTGACCCACCAGAGCACCCTCCGAGCGCCCCGACACCACCCACGGCACCGGCACCCCCGACGCCACGACGGACTCCGCAACCGCCGACTCACCCGCCGACAGCGCCAGAAGACCCGGCTCCGGCTGCTCGATGATCACGTGCGCGTTCGTCCCCGAGATGCCGAACGACGACACACCCGCCCGCCGGGCACGCCCCACACCCGGCCACGCCCGAGACTCGGTCACCAGCTCCACCGCACCCGACGACCAGTCCACGTGCGACGACGGCGCGTCCACGTGCAACGACGCCGGGACCACGCCATGCCGCATCGACAAGATCATCTTGATGATCCCCGCCACCCCCGCGGCGGCCTGCGTGTGACCGATGTTCGACTTCACCGACCCCAACAACAACGGCTCGTCCCGGCCCTGCCCGTACGTCGCCAACAACGCCTGCGCCTCGATCGGATCACCCAACGTCGTACCCGTACCGTGCGCCTCCACCACGTCCACGTCGGCGACACCCAACCCGGCGTTCGCGAGGGCCTGCCGGATCACCCGCTGCTGCGACGGACCGTTCGGCGCCGTCAACCCGTTCGACGCACCGTCCTGGTTCACCGCCGTGCCACGCACCACCG
>NZ_JAGPXN010000057.1 GCF_018070575.1 Micromonospora sp. C31 | reverse complement strand
CGCCACGGTTCCGGCAGCGCCTTGAGCGCAACCGGAAACCGTCTGGGGAGAACCCCAGACCCCCATCGCTGTAACACCGACGGTCTACGACCACCTACCAACCGAGTGACTGCCTGTACCGTGCAAATGGGCTTTGCAGGGGGCTGGCGCGGTTCCTGGCGACCTGAAAGCCCCTGGCTAGGGGTATCGGCGCGCCTGACCTCCTGAAACGCTCTGTAAGCGTTTTTCGCGCCTTCCATGCCCTGACGGGCATTTAAACCCCGCCTCGTGCGTCTGAGAGCTTCTGAGCGCGTTTGAAGGGCTATCTGACGACTCATCCCCGAAAGAACAACAGCGGAATCACCGACAACATGCGAGAGGTGGCACCGCTCGCCGCAGCCCCAGCGACCGAACGTTAGTGAGCGAGTGGGCGAGGAAGCGGAAGAGAACTGGAAACCACATTGAGCACGTACGCACTGATACGGGGTGTCGGGGCGAAGCCCTGACCAGATGGCAAACGGAATATCGTCGCGGGTGACGGTATTACATTTGCACATCCTGTCCCGATTTCTGCGGGGGTTAACGGTGAACGGACGGCAAAAAACGTGCAGGAGCTGTTGAACGTGAAAACCACGAAATCTGGCAAAAATCACGGCTGGCGAGGCTTGCAGAGGAGTAAGCCAGTATACACTCCGCTATCGCTACGTGACTGGGTCAGGGCTTCGCCCCGACACCCCCAAAGGGCGTTGCGTTGCGCGCAACACCCTTGCCTAGAATAGATCTTTTACGCCGATTTGTAAGTTGTTGTTTTTTTAGTGTGTTTTTTGTTTACCTGTCGCATCCAGGGTGACACAACGTTGTCGCATCCTGGATGCGACAACACGCAACAAGGTGTTGCACAGATGTGTCATGATGGCTTAGATTTGAACCAACGTTAGTGCATGGGATTTTTAGAGGGAAAAAATCATGTTTATTGATTCAGAAAAACGACTGAAACAACTTTCAGATGAGGCAAAGAAAAACACCGAGGATCTCGAAGAAGCAAAGAAGAATTCAAGGTTTACACAGGTATCCCCAAAAGGTTGGGAACGCGTTCGAGAGCTGCTGAAGGATAGCCAAGGCATATCAGCACTGAAGCTGTACTCATTTTTAGCGGAGCATATCGATCCTACGTGTGGCGCTGTCGTTGCGGATCAGCAATTCCTAGCTGAAAAACTTGGAGTTAGCAGAAGCACAATTATTCGTTGGCTCAATTACTTAGAATCAAAAAATGCATTAGTTAGAATCCCCGTTGCTGGTAAGGTTTGTGCGTATGCCCTCGATCCACATGAAGTCTGGAAGGGATACAACACTACGAAAAACCATGCAGCATTTGTCACTAAAACACTGGTCAACAAAGACGGTGATATTCAGCGCCGAATCATGGCCATGTTTTCAAATTGAGCCAGCGGCAGGCGGACAATCAGGGGCTACGTGTTAACGTTCTGACCATGATTGTCTATCCTGCATTGCTCTTTTGCCGCCTCAAAATCCCTTGCGTGTTTTTGCTCCCCGATCTCCAGAACGACCGAGCCGCCACGGTTCCGGCAGCGCCTTGAGCGCAACCGGAAACCGTCTGGGGAGAACCCCAGACCCCCATCGCTGTAACACCGACGGTCTACGACCACCTACCAACCGAGTGACTGCCTGTACCGTGCAAA
>NZ_JAGPXN010000056.1 GCF_018070575.1 Micromonospora sp. C31 | reverse complement strand
CCGCGCCGCCCACACATTGGCCGACGCCGCTTCCGGCATCGCCAACCTCCACAACATCATCCTCGCCGGCTGACGGTCAGTCCGGTGACAGGCAACGCCTCCACCGAGTTACGAGACGTCCCTTAGCCTGCCTGCCTCTCTGTGTGACCGGTTGGCGTGCGATAAGCGCCACCGAAGATTCGGCGGCCCTCGCTCGGCGTTACGGCATGACTCGGGCTGACCTTGAGTACCTGGCTATGATCGCAGTTGCAGGAAGCCGCTAGCTCAGGGCTGTTCGTGCGACTCCTGTACGGCACGGAAGATGGAGGTCATTAGCATGACGGCGACGATGCTGTTGCCCGCCGTGTAGTGGCCGGCATCGGCCTGGTGGACAGTGACGTGGCGGCTGAGTGTCGTTGGCGCTGGCGTGCCTGAGTTGGGGAACCATGTAGTGTAGAACGGTCCGATAGCGGCCAGCGCGGTTTTGAGCCGCAGTTCAGCCATCGACAGATCCCCCCAGTTGTCGATCTTTACGGCGTTTCTGACACTTCTGTAATTCTGTTCGAACGTCCGAGACACGGCCGTTTCGGTGACGACCACGGCGAGCGACTGAGCGGCCTCGTTGTGCCCATCTGCAAACGCATCGACGGCGCTTGTGGCGAGCGGAAGCTGGATTACCAACTCGCCGTCGCTGACCTCGGCGAGAACCTTTCGGCAGTCCTGGATGACCTCGTCACGGTGTGCCAGCAAGACCTTGATCCGCTCATCTCGGTTTGCCGACTGAAGGACCTGTCGGACAATCTCCTTCCGCGGCACCCAGACCAGCGGAATCCCCTCGTTCTGGACGATGGAGAATACTCTTTCGATGAGTTCCGGGTCGTCCATCGGCCAGTTCCGCGGCAGTTTGGCGAGGAGTCTGCTGACGGCTTCCCCAGCGCCTGTCAGGTCAGGTACGGTGATCTTCGGAAAGCTCGCGAGGCTCGTCAGCAGGTTGACCAGCGCGGGCTCCATGGCCTCCCTTGCGGCCTCCACTTGCGCTTGAATCTGCCTCGCGCCGTCAAGCAGTGCAGGGGAAACGATCTTGCTCAAGTCGTGCCACTTTGCGATGGCCTTCGCCATCACTTCGATGAACTCCGGGGTCATGTCCTCTGGGCCCGGAGGACGGCCCCGCTTCCATCCCTGGCCGGCGGTGGAATCCGCTGGATCGTCGCAGGGCAGGCGAGGGGCCGGTTCCTCCTGTGGGTCGGGCGTCTCACTGTCGTCAGGCCGGTCAGTCATCGATGCGTATCTCCTCGTTCTCCTTGTTCTGGATTGGTGTGCTGGCTCGGCCTGCAGCGGGACGCCGACATGCTTCGATGCGCGGTTCGATGGTGGGCCGCAAGCAGCAGCATGGCGGCGAGCCTCTGCTCGGTGGCCGTGCGGCTGACTTGCAGCCTTGCGTCTCGCCGAGCCACCCATGATCGCGTGCCTCGGCGATCCGGGCATCTAGATTTCCGGTGAACACCTCGACGTTGGGTAGGCCGGTTTCTGGTGCGGCGTCACCGCTGGTTGGCAGGGAAGGATGCTGAGGTCAGCGCCGGTCGTCGACCATCCGGGGGTTTGGGGTTAGGGCATGGGGTCGGCTCCGGCGGGGGCGTTCAGGTGGCAGTCGGTGGAGTCCCAGTGGGATCCACGGCGGCGCTCACCCCTCCTCGCGTTCAGCCAGGATGATCCTCGCGCCCCAAAGGCACGCCCAACGTCATTCGTCAGAAGTTCTTAGTACTCCAACGTCACTTGGCCTGTCTGCGCTGGTAGTGGGATCGGCGGGCTCGGGCTTGGGATGTTCGTCGCCAGAGCGACCAGTGCAGGGTGTGTGCTGGTGGGTGCGTCACGGCGAGGACGA
>NZ_JAGPXN010000055.1 GCF_018070575.1 Micromonospora sp. C31 | reverse complement strand
GGATACGCCGCACGCTCACCCATGATCAGCCCAACGCCGGCCGGACCTACCGGTTACGACCACGGCTCACATTCACATGCCGGCCCAAACCCAGAATGGACGAAAGCTACCGAACCACCCTCTGACTTTTGCCGAGGAAGGTCTGCTGGTCATCTTCGCCAGCCCGCACAAGCTGGTGTACGACCGGATGACGCAGGGGCTACAACGGCTGGAGACGGTCAGCCGGAGCGCCGCCACGCAGATCAACCTCGCCCAGCGCCACTACTCCACCTCGGATGCAACGGCGGCAAGCCGGATCGACCAGACCTATCCGGGCGCGAAAGACCCGGCGGCCATGTGGAGCGCCCTCACCACCGGCCGCCCCGACCTGTGGCCCACGGCTCCTCGGTCTCCCTTCGCTGACGTAGCCGAGCCAACCAAGCACCTGGTGTCGCCCAACTACGCGACCGCAGTCGAGATGTGGAAGATCAACCCGCTCGCGGATCTGATCAGCCCTGCTGCCTGGCTGCGCCAGGTCAGCGTGTGGCTGTTCGGGTACGACCCGTTCGAGGACTGGAGCAAGCAGCTCAGCGGCGACTGGGATGCCTACATCCACTGCGCCGCAGCCTGGCGGATCATCGGCAATGCGCTACTCGATGTCGGCCGCAACCTCGTTACCACTGCAGGGGACGTACCAGACGTCTGGCAGGGCCGGGCCGCGGAAGCCGAGCAGGAGTTCCAACTCAGGCTCGGCAAGGCGGCCATGGCCTTGCACCCGATCTGCGACCAGTACGCCGAGCTCTACACCAAGGCTGCCGTGGCCGCCAAGCACCTCTTCGATGTGGTCAGCGGCCTGATCGCGAAGCTCATCGACGTCCTGATCGTCATCAACCTCGCCTCAGCTGTCGGCACGGCGACGATCGAGACGGGCGTCGGGCCAGTCATCGGTTACGGCGTGGCTGCCTACTACGCCTGGCAGGCGTACGACCTCTACAACGAGATCTCGACCTTCTACGGCAACGCCGAGGCCACTTTCAAGGGCATCGCCGGAACCATTGGCATGATCCAGGCAAGCGCGGCCGTTTCCGCGCTTCCCGACCTCAAGCCCTATCAGCACCCCGGACAGCAGGGATAGGCCATGACCGACGAGATCCACCGCCAACCGCTGGCCCGCGCGGTCCTGACGACGCTCGCCAGGAACCGCGGCGGCGACGACCCACTGGGTTCCCTGGCCCGCACCGTCCTCAACGGTGAGGCGGACCTGCGTACGGCGGCGGCGTTCTCCTGGCACGGCCGGGCGCTGGACGACGCCTTCACGGCGTCGCTGCGCGAGCGGGAGGCCGTCAGCCGGGAGGATCGCGCCGAATGGGAGCGGCAGGCGCAGCAGCTTCGTGACGCGGGTGCGGCGCTGACCGTCGAGGTGGAGCCTCTGGGCGGTGCCACCAGCGAGGACCGGGAGGAGCGGCGGTGAACGTCGGCATGCGATGGAGACTGGCTGTTCCGCTGATCGGTCTGAGCCTGCTGATGGTGGTCCCAGCTGTCTACGGCACCTGGGTGTTCTGGTCCGAGTTCGGAAACACCTACCGGTCGCTCAGCGTCGTCATCTGCCTCGCTCTGCTGGCACAGTTGGGGTTGGCGGTCTCGATCGGCGTACGGCCGACCCGGGATGTGCCCTGGCTACGGATCGGACTGATGGCGGTCAGCTTCGTGGTGGCCTGTGGTCTTGCGGCGGTGCGGAGATCGGCCTGACATCGACGGCACCGAAGCGGCTGATTGCTGCTATCGATCAGACTCCCTGGTGGAGTTTGGCCTCACAGTGAGCGCTTTTCATCGTGGGTTTTGGCTGGTCGGGCCGTGATGTAGGGCGAGGATGGCCTTGATGATCGCGGTGGCGCGTCGGGGGCAGCAGCGGAGCTTGGTAAGGATCTTCCAGCCCTTGAGGGT
>NZ_JAGPXN010000054.1 GCF_018070575.1 Micromonospora sp. C31 | reverse complement strand
CCAACCCGGCCCACCGATCCGGAAACGGACCCACCGCATCCCGACCCTCCACCAACAACGACCAGAACTCCTCCGGCGAATCCGCACCCGGCAACCGACACCCCATCGCCACGATCGCGATCGGCTCGTCGTTGCCGGTCGGGGCGGGGCGCTCGACGGTGCGGGCGGGGCGGGTCGGCGCACCGGCGAGGTCGAGCCGGTCGAGCAGGACGGCGGCGACGGCCCGTGGGGTCGGGTGGTCGAAGGCGAGAGTCGCGGGGAGGGTCACGTCGGTGGCGGCGGCGAGCCGCTTGCGCAGCTCCACCGCCATCAGCGAGTCCAGGCCGAGTTCCTTGAAGACCTGGTTCGGCGCGACCGCGTCGGCCGAGGGCGCGCCGAGGACCACGGCGGCCTCCGCGCGGACCAGGCCGACCAGGGCGGTGAGCCGTTCGTCGGCCGGGAGCGCGGCGATCCGGTCGCGCAGGGTGCCCGCGCCGCCGGCCCCTGCCCGCCGGGCGGGGGTCCGGAGCAGGCCACGCAGCAGCGCGGGGGCCGGCACGCCGTTGTCGACCTCACGCTGGAGGCTGGTCAGCGCCAACCGGACCGGTACGAGGTGCGGCTCGGTGCGGGCCAGCGCGGTGTCCACGGCGCTCAGCCCCTGCTCGGGGCTGAGCGCGGCGATGCCCTGCCGGCGCAGCCGGGACAGGTCGGCCTGGCCGAGGCTGGCGGTCAGGCCGGTGCCGGCCTGCTGCCAGAGACCCCAGGAGAGGCTGGTGCCGGGCAGCCCGGCGGCGCGGCGCGCGGCGGCGAGAGCGTCGAGGAAGGTGTTCGCGGCGGCGTACCCGCTCTGGCCCGGGTTGCCGAGCACACCGGCGGCGGAGGAGAAGAGCACGAATGCGGCCAGGTCGTGGCCGGCGGTCAACTCGTGCAGGTGCCAGGCGCCGTCGACCTTCGGGGCGAGGACCGGGGCGAGGCGGTCGACGGTCTGGTCCACCAGGAGACCGTCGTCGAGGACGGCGGCGAGGTGGAAGACGCCCGTCCACGCCGGCTCGCCGGCGAGCACCGCGGCCACCTGGTCCCGGTCGGTGACGTCGCAGGCCACCACGCGCACGGAGGTGGCTCCGGCGGCGGTGAGGTCGGCGACGACGGTCGCCGCGCCCGGGGCCTGCGGGCCCCGTCGGGAGGTGAGCACGAGCCGCCGTACGCCGTGCCGCTGCACCAGGTGCCGGGAGAGAAGCAGGCCCAGCTCGCCGGTGCCACCGGTGACCAGGACCGCCGCGTCGGGGTCGAGCGGGCGGGCCGGCTCGCCGGACGCGCCACCGACGCGGCGCAGCCGGGCCGGGTGCAGGTGCCCGGCACGGACCGCCAGTTCCGGCTCGTCGCGGGCGTCGAGGGCACGGCGTACGGTCTCGTCGTCGGCGGTGCTCTGGCCGGGAAGGTCGACCAGGCGCAGCGACCGGTCGGGGTGCTCGGTGCGGGCGGCGCGGACCAGCCCCCAGACACCGCTGGCGGCGAGGCCGGTGAGTCGGTCGCCGTCCGCCGCGCAAACGGCGTCCCGGGTCAGCCAGACCAGTTCGGCCCCCGCGAGACGCTCGTCGGCGAGGATCCGACGGGCGGCGTCGACGGCGGCCAGGACGGTCGCGCTCGCGCGTTCCGCGGCCGATCCGTCGCTGGCGGTGTGGCCGTCACCGGTGTGGTCGAGGACGACCCGGTGCGGGGGCTCGGCGTCGGCGAGCAGGGCGAGCAGGGCGTCGACGTCGGGAAGGCGGAGTGCACCGGGCAGCTCCCGGTCGCCGACGACCCAGGTCCGCTCGACCGGGTGGGTGGCGACGGCGTCCCCGGCGGCGAACGCGACCCGGTACAGGTGCTCGACGGTGGTGGCGGCACGGAGCTGGTCCGGGGTGGCCGGACGCAACCGCAGTTCGCGGACGTGCAGCACCGGAGCGCCGTACCCGTCGGCGGCCCAGAGTTCGACGCCGTCGTCGGTCGGTGCCATCCGGACCCGGAGTTCGGTGGCGGCGCTGGCGAACCGGCGGACCCCGGTCCACTGGAACGGCAGGAGCACCTGCTCGTCGCCGTCGCGGCCGAGGCAGGCCAGCAGGTGCAGGGCGGCGTCCAGCAACGCCGGGTGGGTGCCGAAGGCGGCCTGCGCCTGCCCCTGCGGCAGCCGGACCAGGCCGTACGCGTCACCGTCGCGGACGGTCGCCTCGACCAGACCGGCGAAGACGGGACCGTACGCGATGCCCCGGTCGCGGAAGCGCTGGTAGAGCTGGTCGATGTCGACGGAGTCGGTGACCGACCAACTGGCCAGCGGGGTGAAGCCGCTGCTGTCGTCCGGTGCGGTGGTGGTGGTGAGGCTGCCGGTGGCGTGCAGGCGCCACGGGGCGTCGGCGGTCCCGTCGGCGGGCTGGGCGTGCACCGTGACGGTGCGGCTGCCGGAGGTCTCCGGGCCGACGGTGACCTGGACGCGGACCGGCCCGGTCAACACCAACGGCTCGACCAGAGTCAACTCCTCGACCCCACCCGCACCCACCTGCTCCCCAGCAGCCAACGCCACATCCAACAACCCCG
>NZ_JAGPXN010000053.1 GCF_018070575.1 Micromonospora sp. C31 | reverse complement strand
CTACGCTGTGGCACGCGGCCACCGCACGATCTTCGGTTGTCCTCACAAACCATCGATGATCAACGCGGTGGCCGTCTTCATGCCCGCGCCACGCCCAACGCTGAAGCCAAGTGACGTTGGAGTACTAGGCTGACGCCATGTCGGCGGAGCGTGAAGTGGTTGACCTAGACGAGCACGATCACCAGCTGGCGCAGTCGGGCGACACCACCACCGACCGCCTCATGGCCAGGCGGAAGGTGAATGTACGGCTCGTCGCTGCCTTCGTGGTCGGCGTTGTGCTCGGTGGTGTCGGTGTTAGCGAGCTGCGAGCCTCACGGGAGGATCGGGAGCGGAACACTTCGGTCTCCCTCGTGGCATTCCCTGCACCTACCAGCAACGGGGGTTCGGACGGCGCGCGTGTCCTTCGGATGGACGGGCAACTGACAGTGGTCAACGCTGGCCCTGCGCCGATCACGGTTCGTGCGGCTATCGGCCAACGCCCGGGCTTCCGGGGCAATGGCTTCGGCCAGTCTCGGCTGCTACGCCCCGGCGGTGCCGGCTGGATCGATGTCAAGCTGAACATCGACTGCTCGGTCCCGTTCTCAATCGAGCCGTTGCCGATACGGTTCTCGGTCGAGACCCCCGATCGACAGGTCAGAGAGGTCACCTACCCCGTCGCCCTAACCAACCCGGCGGCCCGGAACACCATCCAGACTCAGTAAGCCTAAGGAACGACCTTGTCCCGGTCCGGGGAGGCTGGCAGCCCTTGTGGTGCCCGGCGAGGCGATCCGCCCGGCCGATCTCTGAGGAGGGCCGGGGTTCGGGGCGGAGCCCCGAGGTCTTCGAGGTCTTGTCATCCGTCAGCGTGGCCGGCCGGCCCGGCTGATGCCGGCCGAAGGTCGCCAGTAGGCCGGGGCCGGCCGGCGCGGCCCGCTTGCGGGCCGCCTTGATGAAGACGGCACTCGCCCACGGTGAGTGGGTCGATCCGGCTCTCTCGCGGGTCACCGTTGGCGACTGGGCTGCCCGGTGGTTCGCCAATCAGGTGCAGCTCAAGCCGTCGACTCGGCAGCGGTACGGCAGTCTGCTGCGGAGGCAGGTGCTTCCGGTGTGGGAACGCGTCCCGCTTTCGGCAGTCACACACGCCGACGTCGGGGAGTGGGTGCGCCGCATGACGCAGGCCGGTCTTGCGCCGTCCACCGTTCGGCAAGCTCACCGAGTGTTCTCGCTACTGCTGGCCTTGGCAGTTCGGGACGGCCGGTTGACTCGCAACGTCGCGGCCGGTGTGCGGCTGCCCCGGGTCGGACGGTCGGAGAAGGTGTTCCTGACGCACGGCCAGGTGGGCGAGCTGGCGGCGGCGGCAGAGCCGCACGGGCTGATCATCCGGGTGCTGGCCTACACCGGGCTGCGGTGGGGCGAACTGGCCGCGCTTCGGGTGCGGCGGGTGGACCTGGTCAAGCGCCGGCTGCTGGTAGCGGAGTCGGTGACCGAGGTCAACGGTCGGGCGGTGTTCGGTACGCCGAAGACGCACCAACGGCGGTCGGTGCCGCTCCCCCGGTTCCTGGTCGAGCCGATCGCCGCGCAGATCGCCGGCCGTTCCGGTGACGAGCTGGTGTTCACCTCCCCGGCCGGCGATGTGCTGCGCAACAACAACTTCCGTCGCCGCGTCTTCGATCGGGCTGCGGAGTCGATCGGGCTCGCCGGCCTGACGCCGCACGAGCTGCGGCACACGGCGGCCAGTCTCGCGGTGGCCGAGGGCGCCAACGTCAAGGCGGTGCAGCGGATGCTCGGGCACGCCTCGGCGGCCATGACGCTGGACGTGTACGCGGACCTGTTCGAGGACGACCTGGACCAGGTGGCGGATCGCCTAGACCGCGCGGCGGGTCGTGCTGCTGCGGACTCAGTGCGGACTGAGGGCGTCGGTCCGGATCTCGATGCGGTGCGTCCGGGTCGTCGGCAGCATGGCTGAGCAGGGAGAACGGCTGGTGGGCCGGGGGTACCACCATGCGAACCACAACGCCACGATCGTCGGCGACCCGCTACCCCTGCGTTTGCCCAGCTTACGGGCATCGGAGGGTGCCCGATGAACCCGGCCCTACCGACCGATCCACCGGTGCGATTCGCCGATGCGGAAGAGATCAACCCGTTCCAACTCCTTCTCGATCTTCCCGACCGTGCCGTCGCTCGGACGCCGGAATCCGGACTCGATGATGTCCTGGCGGAGCTGGCGTTGTCCGGTGCGATGGTGTTTTGGTGGACTCGCTGGCAACCCTCGATGATCCACGCTGCCCTGCGGGCGGGCGCGGACCTACCGGACATCGTGAGAGCGACCGGCCGCGGCGCGAGCGACGTCGGCCGACGGTGGTGGCGATGGGCTGATGTCCAGACGCGGCTGGACATCGGCGGACGTCCGTCCGTGGGTCCCGTCGAGGTCCGGGCCATCGAGCGACGTTTCGGGCTGGGGGTGGTTCGATGACGCCGACCCGGCTTGCCCGAGACGTGAGCACGGTGGCGGTGGCCGGGATTGCTGCCTGGTCGTCGTGGAGTCAGAGGGTGGTTCGGTAGCTTTCGTCCATTCTGGGTTTGGGCCGGCATGTGAATGTGAGCCGTGGTCGTAACCGGTAGGTCCGGCCGGCGTTGGGCTGATCATGGGTGAGCGTGCGGCGTATCCGA
>NZ_JAGPXN010000052.1 GCF_018070575.1 Micromonospora sp. C31 | reverse complement strand
GCTTCGGCACCAGCCGGCTCCTGCCGAAGATCCTCGATCTACCCGACCACGTGTGGATCAACAAGCCAGAGCCGGAACCTCAGGCCGCATAACTCCCGCTGGCCTCAAATCCTTGACACGTTCCGGGGTCGCTGCGAGCGGCGGCCCACGTTCCCACTGCCCCAGTTGCGATTTCGGACCTGCTGTTGGCCCTGGTTTATATGGGGCCGGACGGACAGGTGTACTGGGCGCAACGGCTCCAAGGGTAGATAGCGGATCTCCTCGTCGGGCAGTCGTAGACCGTCCAGCCTCCCCGGACGGGGCCAGGTGGAGCGCCCTACCGGACGAACGACCTGGACCCCGTCCGGGGAGGCTGGTAGCCCTTGTGGTGCCCGGCGAGGGGAGCCGCGGCGACATCTCTGAGGAGGGTCGGGGTTCGGGGCGGAGCCCCGAGGTCTTCAGAGGGCGGTTCGGTAGCTTTCGTCCATTTTGGGTTTGGGCCGGCATGTGAATGTGAGCCGTGGTCGTAACCGGTAGGTCCGGCCGGCGTTGGGCTGATCATGGGTGAGCGTGCGGCGTATCCGAGTGACCTGACCGATGAGCAGTGGGCGGTGGTGGGTCCGTTCCTGCAGGCGTGGAAGGACCGGCATCCGTCGGTGTCGGGGTATCAGGGTCGCTACGAGCTGCGGGAGATCGTGAATTCGATCTTCTACCAGAACCGGACGGGTTGTCAGTGGGCGTACCTGCCACACGACCTGCCCCCGAAGTCCGCGACGTACTACTACTTCGCTCTGTGGCGTGATGACGGCACTGACCAGGTGATTCATGATCTGCTGCGTTGTCAGGCGCGGGAGCGGGCCGGCTGCCGGGAGGATCCGACCGCGGTGGTGTTGGACACCCAGTCGATCCGGGCGGCCAACCACGTTCCGGCCGCGACGACCGGCAAGGACGCGGCAAAGAAGGTGCCCGGCCGTAAGCGGGGCCTGGCGGTGGACGCCCTGGGGTTGATCATCGCGGTGGTGGTCACCGCGGCGTCGGTCACCGACAACGCGATCGGCGTGCGCCTGCTGGACAACGTCCTCGCGCACACGCCAACGGTGACCAAGGCGTGGGTCGATGCCGGGTTCAAAGACGACGTGCAGATCCACGGAGCGATCAACGGTATCGACGTCGAGCAGGTCCTTCGGTCCGACACGACGGCCGGGTTCGTGCCGATCGCACGCCGGTGGGTGGTCGAGCAGACCAACGGCACGCTGATGCTGCACCGCCGCCTGGTCCGCGAGTACGAAAGCCGACCCGCCTCCGCGGTGTCACGCACCTGGTGGGCCTCCACGGCGAACCTCATCCGCCGGTTGACCGGCACCGCCACCACGTCCTGGCGCGACCAACGGTGACGCAGCCGACGCTGCTGACCCTGCTCACCGAACGCGAAACCGCCGCCGGCCTGGCCGTCGAGCGGCTCCGCACCCAGATCGCCTCCCTCGACGAGCAACTCACCGCGGCCGAGACCGAGGTCGCCGAAATCGCCATCACCCGCAAGACGCTCCTGAGCCTGGGCGGCCCACTCGATCCGGCGGCACCTGCTGACCCGACCGTCGCCAGCCCCGCCTACCAGCAGATCCTCGCCGCGTTCCACGACGGGACCACACCGATGCGCGCCAGGGACATCTGCCAGGCGCTGGGCACCGGGACCACCGCGAAGGACACCGAGAATCTCCGCGCCAAGCTCAAACGCCTCGTCGCCCGCCAGATCCTTACCGAACCCGAGGCCGGACTGTTCACCCTCGCCCCGCCGGCGACGTCCGCGTAGCCCCCACCAGGGCCGCTAACGAACCGTCAAACCCACATCAGACAAAGCCTCCCGAACCACCCTCTTAAGCAGCCGCTGCATCCGGTCCGGCGTCGCGTCTCCCACGGCCTCAGCCAAGGTCCAGCCGTTCTTGGTCGTCCAACGGCGACAGCAGCCCGACCAGGTAGGTCAGCGCCTGCTGGCGCGGTTCCGCCCGCCCGAAACGGTGCGCGAACCGCGCCAACAGATCATCCAGACCCGCCCGCCAGCCCACGATCTCATCGATCAACACAAGCACGGCAGCCTGCCCGCCACGTGACCAACCACAGCAGACGGACAACGCGACCATCTGATCCACCGCACGAATAGCATCGACACGCGCAGCTGCACGGCCGGCGTCGCTCACGCGTCGATCACGCCGATTACCTGGCGAAACTCCAGTTCAGGCAGCTGTGGCTGGCGTATCAACTTCAGTTGGCCTCATTCCCTTGACACGTTCCGATCAGCCCTCGTCGCTGACTAAGCAAAGGTTACTGACGCGATCGCTGTGGGCCTCGACGACCGGCTAACGCCACCAGGCCCGTAGGGAGCAGCAGCACCCAGGACCGAGAGTCGCCTAACCTCTACAAGGCTCCCCCAATCTCCAGCCAGGAGCGAATCTCGCTTCCAACCCCTTCATCTCCGACTTGAGATAACACCCACGGCAGAGCGGACAGGATCAGCTCAACATCTTGCAATCCCGAAAACGTCACCTCACCCACCAAATTCACCTCACCACAAACAGGCGCGTAAAATTCCTCGCCCGCGTTGAGAAAATCGGTCCTCCGTTTTTCGGATTCCACGATTGCACATTCACGAGTGAGAGGAATCTGCCGTAGAGCCCATGCAGCAGAACCATCCGGTGTAAGGACTTGCGGGAGCCCGGCAATTGGAGGTTTGAACCGTAGGGCAAGCGCTGCGATTCTGAGCATCCAGTATGCACCGAGGGCAGCCCTTACACCCTCAAGATCGACAGCTAGCAGGATGGCCTCTGCAGCGAGATTCAGGTCCGCTGTGCGTCGGCCCGGGGTTACGTCCCGGAAGGGATTAGCGCTGATCTCTAGGGACTCGAAGACTGATAGCCACCACTGCGGCGAGGTGCCCTCAGGGAAGCGGCTAGACACCCAATCAGCTAGCTGCCCTTCTGGGACAGATCGCATTTCGCGAAGATCCGACTCTACCCTCATTTACGGCGCCCTCCCGCCAAAGTCGCGGATAGTTGCGAACGGTATCCTGATGCCAGCTTGACCGAAGGCACTTACCCCCCGGTTGATGAATGATGCGGCACACTGAGCGCAGGGCGGCGTGTAGTGACCCGTGAAGTTGTCGAAAGATGTAACCCTGCCGCCACTTGCGAATGTGATTTGCCCAGCACCAACAACCGGAGATCCGCCACTGGCAATTGTGTGGTGAATGCCAGGCAAGTCGCGGACAATGCTCAGACTTCCCCCCTCCCCTACCGTCCAGAGATACCTGCCGCCGCCTGCGGCCGCCTGTGAGAACTCGGCAGAGCCAGCCGCAATTGCGGAAACTCCTTCGAAATCGGCTGCCATCTGCTCGAATGGCAGGTCGTCCGGCTTGCTATTGCCGACCACTCCATTGAGCCTTTTTCATCCTGACCTTGCAGGTCAGGGGCGGTGTGCGTAGCCCGAGGATCGATGAGGGCGAGGCTCCAGGTAAGACAGCAAATCGACCAAAACCCGATGCCCCGACCGGGAGCCTCG
>NZ_JAGPXN010000051.1 GCF_018070575.1 Micromonospora sp. C31 | reverse complement strand
TCCTGATTCACCGCCGAACCACGCACCAACGCCAACACCCGATCACCATCAGCCCGCGCCGACGACAACCGCTTCAACACCAGAACCCCACAACCCTCAGACCACCCCGCACCATCAGCCGACGCCGCAAAACTCTTACACCGACCATCCGGCGACATCGCCTTCAACCGCGAAAACTCCACAAACAACGAAGGGTTGCTCATGATGGTGACGCCACCGGCAAGAGCCAGGTCGCACTCCCGCTGCCGCAGGGCGACGCAGGCCAGGTGGAGGGCGACCAGAGAGGACGAACAGGCGGTGTCCACGGTGACCGCCGGCCCCTGGAGTCCCAGGGTGTAGGAGACGCGACCGGACAGGACGCTGCTGGCCTTGCCGGTGCTGACGTAGCCGTCGAGGGCGTCGAGGTCCAGCCCGAGGCTGCCGTAGTCGGAGCCCATGGTGCCCAGATACACCCCCGTACGGCTCTCGTTCAACGCGTCCGGACGGATACCCGCCCGCTCCAACGCCTCCCACGCCGTCTCCAACACCACCCGCTGCTGCGGATCCATCGCCAACGCCTCCCGACGCGAAATCCCGAAGAACTCCGCATCGAACCGCTCCACATCCCGCAGGAACCCACCCTCGCGCGCATAGCTCTTCCCCACCGCCTCCGGATCCGGGTCAAACAAATCCAACCCGGCCCACCGATCCGGAAACGGACCCACCGCATCCCGACCCTCCACCAACAACGACCAGAACTCCTCCGGCGAATCCGCACCCGGCAACCGACACCCCATCGCCACGATCGCGATCGGCTCACGCAGCTGCGCGTCGAGGTCGGCGGCCCGGGCCTGGAGGGCGCGCAGGGCGTGCAGGGGAACTTCGACCCGGTCCTGGGGGGCGCTGGTCATCGCAGTGGCCTTCCTGTTGCAACGAAGGGTCGGGCAGGTGAATGTGCGGTCGGGGGCGTTGCCCTCAACCGGTGCGGAGCCGGACGGGCGTCAGCTCGGTTCGACGCCGGCGGCCTGCAGGAACGCGTCGAGTTCGGCGTTGAGGTCGGCGACCGAACGGTTCGCCGGGGCGGGCGCGGCCACGGGTTCCACCGCGTCGCCACCACCGGCGAGTTCGACGAGCCGGTCGAGCAGGCCGGTGTCGCGCAGCCGGGTGGCGGTGAGCCGGTCCAGGGCCCAGCGGAGGCGGACCTCCGGGTCGTCGCCGGGTTCGTCCGCGCGGTCCAGGTCCAGCCGGTCGAGGAGGAAGCCGGCCACCGCCGCCGGAGTCGGGTAGTCGAAGGCGAGGGTGGCCGGCAGCGACAGGTCGGCCGCGGCGGAGAGCCGCCGACGTAGTTCGACCGCCATCAGCGAGTCGAGGCCGAGCTGCCGCAGCACGTGCTCCGGGTCGACCGCGGCGGGGGCGAGACCGAGTACGGCGGCCACCTCCCGGCAGACCATGGTGGTCGCCGCCTGGACGCGGGCCGCCGGTGGGCGTGCCAGCAGGTCGTCGCGGAGCGAGCGGGCCGGCGCGGCGGGCGCGGCGGCGGCGGCCTGACGGGCGGCGGGACGAACCAGCGCCCGCAGCATCGCCGGGACCGTGTCGCGGGACCGGACAGCGGCCAGGTCCAGCCGGACCGGGACCGTCGCGCCGGCTCCCCGTTGCAGGGCCGCGTCGAGCAGCCGCAGCCCATCGGCGACGGGGAGGGGGGCGATGCCCTGCTCCCGCATCCGGCGCAGCTCGGCGTCGCCGAGGTGGGCGGTCATGCCGACCCCGGTCTGTGCCCAGAGCCCCCAGGCGAGGTCGACCACGGTGCGTCCCTGGCGGCGCAGCGACTCGGCGAGACCTTCCAGGGCGGTGTTGGCCGCGGCGTAGATGCCCTGACCGACGGTGCCGAGGGTGCCGGCGGCCGAGGAGAAGAAGACCAGTGTGGCCGCCGGCAGCAGTTCGGCCAGGTGGGCGGCACCGTCGACCTTGGGGGCGACGACCCGGTGCAGCCGGTCGGTGTCCTGGCCGCTGAGGAGCCCGTCATCGAGGATCCCGGCCAGGTGGACCACGGTGGTGACCGGCCGGTGCGGTGGTACGGCGTCAAGGGCGGCGGCCACTGCCGAAGTGTCGGTGAGGTCGACGGCTGCCACCGTGACGGTCTCCGCGCCGGCCTCCCGCACCTCGGTCACCAGCTCGGCCGCCCCGGGTGCGTCGGCGCCCCGACGGGAGAGGAGCAGCAGGTGCCGGACGCCGTGTGCGGTGGCCAGGTGCCTGGCGACCGCCGCGCCCAGTTCTCCGGTGCCGCCGGTGACGAGCACGGTCCCGGTGGTGTCCAGCGTGACCGGGTCGGCGTCGGTCGCTTCCGCCGGCACCAGCCGGGGCGCGAACAGCGTCCCGGCGCGAACGGCCAGCTCCGGCTCGTCGGTGCGGGCCAACGCGGCGGCCAGCCCGGCGACGTCGCCGCTCTGGTGGTGCACCAGGCGCAGGGCGCGGTCGGGATTCTCGGCGCGGGCCACCCGCAGCAGCCCGGTGACCGGAGTCTGGGCGACGTCGACCGGGCCGTCGCCGACGGTGGGGGTGTCCCGGGTCAGCCAGACCAGGTCGGTGTCGCCGAGGCGGGGCTCGGCGAGCAGCTCCTGGAGGGTCGCCAGGGTGGCGGCGGCAACGTGGTGCGCGCCCGTGACCGGGTCGGCTGGCCTGGGGGGAACGACCACGACGGTACGCGGTGCCGCACCGGCGGCGTCGAGGTAAGCGCGCAGCCCGGCCGGGTCGGGTACGGAGTGCGCGCCGAGGGCGGCGGCGAGCTGCGGGTCGGCCAGGACGACCAGGCTGTCGCCGGTGACCGGGTCGGGCGCGGCGACCGGGCGTGGCACCACCTGGTAGAGGTCGTCGGTGCGGTGCCGTCGGGCGGCGCGCAGCTGGGCGGCGGTGGCCCGGTGCAGGTAGAGCCCACCGATGTGGGCGACGGGTCCACCGGCCGGGTCGGTGATCCACACCTGGACGCGTCGCCCCTCGGGTTCCTCGACGACGTCGATGGCGACCCGCACGTCGACGGCGTCGCGGGCGAACACCCGCACGTCGGTCCAGCGCACCGGCAGGAGCGCGCCGGCGGCCGGATCGGTGGTGTCCGGTACCGCCTGGATGGCGTGCAGGGCGGCGTCGAGCAGCGCCGGGTGCAGCGTGTACCCCTCGGTGCTGAGGCCCTCGGGGAGGCGGGCCGTCCCCAGGGCGCGATCGGGGCCCCGCCACAGGGCGGTGAGGCCGCCGAACGCCGGCCCGTACGCGATGCCCCGGGCGGCGAACCCGGCGCGGACGGCGTCCAGGTCGACGGCGGTGGCTCCCGGCCCGGGCAGGTCGCGCAGGTCCGGGACGTCCACCGGGGTCGAGACCATGCTCAGCCGGCCGGTGGCGTGCCGGGTCCACGCGCCGGTGTCGGCGTCCGGTCGGGTGTGGATGCTGATCTCCCGCCCGGCTCCGTCGTCCGGGCCGACGGTGACCTGGACGCGGACCGGCCCGGTCAACACCAACGGCTCGACCAGAGTCAACTCCTCGACCCCACCCGCACCCACCTGCTCCCCAGCAGCCAACGCCACATCCAACAACCCCG
>NZ_JAGPXN010000050.1 GCF_018070575.1 Micromonospora sp. C31 | reverse complement strand
CCGCCATCGGCGCACTCCGCACCGCCGGCGTCACCAACATCGCCGCCGCCAACCGGCACCACGCCCGCGACAGCACCCGCCCGCTGGCACTACTCGGCATCACCTGACGACTTTGCCGGGGCCCTGGGCCTGCGGCGGACAGCGCGGCAGCACCGAAGCCCGCTAGGTTGCCGGGGTGACGGATCTTGAGCGGGGCATTTACGAGCACCTCATCACTCGCGAACTGGCCGACCGCCTCCAGCACGTCGAGCCCGCCCTCCTCCAGCACCACAGGCTCGACCCAGCCGACGCCCCCGACGCCCTGGCCCGTCACATCGCCGCCCTGGCCCATCGCGCCCTGCACGCAGTCCCCGGCGGCGACGACAAGCTCCACCGCCAGATCGAACTAGCCAACCGCATCGCCGACGCCATAGCCGCCGAGAGCCCGCAGGCAGCGACGGCACACGACCAAATCACCGACGCCAAACACCTCCTGCACGCCATCGCCGCCCCACCCACCCCTCCCGCGCAACCAGCCTTCCCGCAGCGCCCCACCACCCCGCTCTCCACCGGCGCCCTCCTGGTCAATGGCCGCCACCAGCCCCGCATCGGCCACGAGGTCACCCACGAGATGGCGTCGGCAGAACAGGTCGACCTGCTCTGCGCGTTCATCAAGTGGTACGGCCTGCGCATCGTCGAGCCGGCCATCCGCGAGCTGATCGCCCGGGGCGGCAAGCTCCGCGTCATCACCACGACGTACCTCGGCGCGACCGATCAGCGGGCCCTCGACCGGCTCGCCGAGCTGGGCGCCGAGATCAAGGTGTCCTACGAGACCAGGACCACCCGCCTGCACGCCAAGGCATGGCTGTTCCGGCGGGGCAACGGCATGACCACCGCGTACGTCGGATCGTCCAACCTGTCGAAGACCGCGCTGATCGACGGCGTGGAGTGGAACGTACGCGTCTCCAACGTCGAGCAGCCGCACGTCATCGACACGTTCACCGCCACCTTCGAGGACTACTGGAACGACCCGGCGTTCGAGGACTACGACGCCAGCCGGGACGCCGAGCGGCTGCGCAACGCCCTCAGCGGGGAGCGGCGCGAGGACCAGCCGACGCAGATCGCCAACCTGGACGTGCGGCCGTACCCGTACCAGGCGGAGATCCTCGCCGACCTGGACGCCGAGCGGCAGGTGCACGGCCGGCACCGGAACCTGGTGGTGATGGCGACCGGCACCGGCAAAACGGTCGTCGCGGCGCTGGACTTCCGGCGCCTGCACCGCAACGGCCAGGTCGACTCGCTGCTCTTCGTCGCCCACCAGGAGCAGATCCTCACCCAGAGCCTGGCGACGTTCCGCCAGGTGATGCTCGACGGCAGCTTCGGCGAGACGCTGGTCGGGGGCAAGACCCCGACCAGGTGGCGGCACGTCTTTGCCTCCATCCAGTCGCTGCACCGGCGGGAGATCGACCCCGAGGCGTACGACATGGTGATCGTCGACGAGTTCCACCACGCGGAGGCACCGACGTACGCCCGGCTGTTGGAGCGGCTTCGGCCGCGCGTACTGCTGGGGCTGACGGCGACCCCCGACCGGGCCGACGGTCGTGATGTGCGGCGGTGGTTCGACGGCCGCGTGGCGGTGGAGCTGCACCTGTGGGAGGCGTTGGAGCGGCAGTTGCTCGCGCCGTTCCAGTATTTCGGGCTGCACGACGACGTGGACCTGTCGCGACTGCGCTGGAAGCGCGGCCAGGGGTACGACCTCGGCGAGCTCGACGGCCTCTACACCGGCAACGACGCGCGGGCGCGGCTGGTGCTGAAGGCGGTACGCGACACGGTCGACGTGGACCGGATGCGGGCGCTCGGGTTCTGCGTGAGCATCGCCCACGCCCGGTTCATGGCGGAGTGGTTCACGCGGCACGGCGTGCCGTCGGCGGCGGTGACCTCCCAGGTCGACCGGCCCGTGCAGCAGGATCTGTTGCGGGAGTTCAAGGCCGGCAAGCTGCGGGTGCTTTTCACCGTGGACCTGTTCAACGAGGGCGTCGACCTGCCGATGGTCGACACGATCCTGATGCTGCGGCCCACCGAGAGCGCCACGATCTTCCTCCAGCAGCTCGGCCGCGGGCTGCGCCTGGACGACGACAAGCCCTGCCTGACGGTGCTCGACTTCATCGGCGGGCAGCACGCCAACTTCCGCTTCGACCTGCGCTGGCGCGCGCTGACCGGCGTCAGCCGCAGGGAGATAAAAGAGGCCGTCGAGCAGGGCTTCCCCTCGCTGCCCAGCGGTTGCCACATCCAGTTGGACCCGGTCGCCCGCAAGGTCGTGCTCGACAACCTGCGTACCGTCATGCCGACGTCGAAGAACGGCCTGCTGGCGGAGCTGCGACACCTCGGGGACGTCAGCCTCGCCGAGTTCCTGCGGGAGACCGGCGTGGAGATCGAGGACGTCTACCGGTCGGCGACCATCGGCGGGTGGACCGGGCTGCGGCGGCTCGCCGGGCTGGAGTCGTCGACGCCGGGGCCGGACGACCGGGAGTTGGGCCGGGCCATCGGGCGGATGCTGCACCTCGACGACCCGGACCGCCTGGACGCGCTGGCCCGGGTGGCGGCGGGCGAGCGGCCGGACGCCGGGCGGCTGTGGGACATGCTGCACTTCGACCTGTGGGGGCCGAACGCGCCGCTGACCTCCCGGGACGAGCGGCTGACGCGGCTCTGGGCGGCACCGGCCCGCTGCGCCGAGCTGCGGCAGGTGGCCGAGGTGCTGCGCGAGCGGATCCACCGCGTCACGCCGGAGCCGCTGTCGGCGTCGGTGCCGCTGCGGGTGCACGCCCGCTACAGCCGCAACGAGGCGTGCGCCGCCTTCGGCATGCCGAACCCGGGCTCGCTGCGGGAGGGGGTGAAGTGGCTGCCCGACGCCCAGGCCGATCTCTTCTTCGTCACCCTGGTCAAGTCGGAGGCGCACTACTCCCCCACCACCATGTACGCCGACCGGGCCATCACGGACAGCCTGTTCCAGTGGGAGTCGCAGAGCACCACGTCGTCGGCGTCGGCGACCGGCCAGCGCTACATCCACCACGTACAGCGCCGCTCGACCGTGCACCTGTTCGTGCGGGAGACCCGGGTCGCGGACCGGGACCTGGGCGCGCCGGCCTACCTCTACGCCGGCCCGATGACCTACCGCGAGCACACGGGCGACCGCCCCATGCGGATCATCTGGCGGCTCGCGCACGCCCTCCCCGCCGACGTCTACGCGACCGCCCGCACCATCGCCGCATGAGGCTGTGGAGCTATCCGGCCGGCACAATCTCTCGGACCAACGCCCGCATCCGGGTGCGGTCGGCGATGCTCAACGCGTAGGCCTCACCGCAGTCATCGCCGGCGGCTACGCCATCTGGCGACGCAACCACGGCACCGACTACTACTACGACGACGGTTACGGAGAGGTCTGGTACTACGAGGAAACCTGGTACGGGAACTAGCCTCCGTCCGGCCACGACAAAGCCCCGGCCGGAACGCTCAGGGCGCTCGCGGCCGGGGCGGATGCTGCCCCGCTGGGTTCAGAGGGTGGTTCGGTAGCTTTCGTCCATTCTGGGTTTGGGCCGGCATGTGAATGTGAGCCGTGGTCGTAACCGGTAGGTCCGGCCGGCGTTGGGCTGATCATGGGTGAGCGTGCGGCGTATCCGAGT
>NZ_JAGPXN010000005.1 GCF_018070575.1 Micromonospora sp. C31 | reverse complement strand
CCCACCACCCCGCCGCCGACCACCGCCCCGCCCCCCACCCCGCCGCCGACCACCGAACCCCCACCCGGGGCGGTGCAGATGGAGGACCTCGACCGGGGCCTGGTCAGCGTCCGCTCCGGCACCGGCAACCTGGTCTCCTGGCGGCTGCTCGGCACCGAGACCACCGGGGTGGCCTTCAACCTCTACCGCGGCGCGACCAGGGTCAACGGCAGCCCGATCACCGGGGCCACCAACTACCTCGACAGCGGCGCGGCGGCCGGCGCGACCTACACGGTGCGCGCCGTGGTCGGTGGTGTGGAACAGGCCGCCTCCGCGGTCGCGCTCCAGTTCCCCGCCGGGTACCTCGACGTGCCGTTGCAGGTGCCGCCGGGCGCGAGCACGCCGAGCGGCGAGAGCTACACGTACTCCGCCAACGACGCCTCCGTCGGCGACCTCGACGGCGACGGCGACTACGAGTTCGTGGTCAAGTGGGAGCCGTCCAACGCCAAGGACAACTCCCAGTCCGGCTACACCGGCAACGTGTACGTCGACGCGTACACCCTCACCGGCACCCGGCTGTGGCGCGTCGACCTGGGCCGCAACATCCGCGCCGGTGCCCACTACACCCAGTTCCAGGTGTACGACTACGACGGCGACGGCCGCGCCGAGGTGGCCATGAAGACGGCCGACGGCACCCGCTCCGGCACCGGCCAGGTGATCGGCTCCGCCACCGCCGACCACCGTAACTCCAGCGGGTACGTCCTCGCCGGCCCCGAGTACCTGACCATGTTCGACGGCCACACCGGCGCGGTCCTGTCCACCGTCAACTACGACCCGCCGCGCGGCACGGTCTCCTCCTGGGGTGACAACTACGGCAACCGGGTCGACCGGTTCCTCGCCGCCACCGCCTACCTCGACGGGCGACGGCCCTCACTGGTGATGGCCCGGGGCTACTACACCCGCGCGGTCGTGGCAGCCTGGGACTTCCGCGACGGCACCCTGCGCAAGCGGTGGACCTTCGACTCCAACGTCTCGGGCAACGGCGCCGCCCACGGCCAGGGCAACCACAACCTGTCCGTCGCCGACGTCGACGCCGACGGCCGGCAGGAGATCGTGTACGGGTCGGCCACCATCGACGACGACGGCCGTCTCATGTACGCCACCCGCTTCGGCCACGGCGACGCCCTGCACGTCGGCGACCTCGTCCCCGCCCGCGCCGGCCTGGAGGTCTTCACGATCCACGAGTCCGGCAACCAGCCGGCGGCCGACCTGCACGACGCCCGCACCGGTCAGGTCGTCTGGCAACGGCCGGACAACGGCGGAGCCGAGGGCCCGGGCCGGGGCGTCGCCGCCGACATCCACGCCGGCAACCCCGGCGCCGAGTTCTGGGGCGCCGGCACCCACATGGGTGACCTGTACGGCGCCAACGGTGCCGTGGTCGGACGCCGGCCGTCCTCGGCGAACTTCCTCGCCTGGTGGGACGGCGACCCCGTCAGGGAACTGCTCGACGGCACCCGGATCGACAAGTACGGCACCGGCGGCGACACCCGTCTGCTGACCGCCAGCGGCGTGGCGACGAACAACGGCACCAAGTCCAACCCGGCGCTCTCCGCCGACCTGTTCGGCGACTGGCGCGAGGAGGTCGTCTGGCGCACCACCGACAGCCGGGCCCTACGGATCTACAGCACGCCCTCGCCCACCGGCACCCGCATCCACACCCTCATGCACGACCCGCAGTACCGGGTCGCGGTCGCCTGGCAGAACACCGCCTACAACCAGCCCCCGCACCCGGGCTTCTTCATCGGCGACCGGATGGCCGCCCCGCCCAGGCCCGACATCCACCTCCGCTGAGCCGGTGCTCGGCCGGCGGCGGCGCCTCGCGGCGCTCCGTCGGCCGGCGACCGGTCACGGGGCCGAACGGGCGCCGGGCCACGGTCGCGAGGCAGATCGGGCGCCGGGCCACGGTCGCGAGGCAGATCGGGCACCGGACCGCAGCCGCGGAATCCGCACAGCTCCGGCCCGGTGCCCCACACCGCGGCACCCCCGACCCGTCCCGACCGGGAATGCCGTACCACCACCGAGGACAAAGCTAGACGGGCCACGCGTCGCCCCGGTGACGCCGACGTGAAGATCGTGTTTCAGCCCTCGCGGCGCAGGCCACCGGCCACCTGCCCGGCGATCAGCTCGTACGAGCGCACCCGGTCGGCCACGTCGTACACCAGCGTGGTCAGCATCAGCTCGTCGGCGCCGGTACGCGCCAGCAGCGCACCGAGCTGCCGCCGTACCGTCTCCGGGGAGCCCGTCGCCTGACTCTCCCGGCGCTGGCGCATGAACTCGCGCTCGGCCTCCGTGTACGGGTGGGCCGCCGCCTCGTCCGGCGTCGACAGGGGCTCCAGGCGACCCGAGCGCAGCCGCAGGAACGACAGCAACGCCGGCCCCGCCAGCCACTCCGCCCGCTCGTCGGTGTCCGCGCACACCGCGTTGACGGCCACCATCGCGTACGGCGCGTCCAGCCACTTCGACGGTCGGAAGTGCTGCCGGTACAGCGCCAGCGCCGGCACCGTGTGCTGCGCGCTGAAGTGGTGCGCGAAGGAGAACGGCAGGCCCAGCAGCCCGGCGAGCTGGGCGCTGAACCCGCTGGAGCCGAGCAGCCAGACCGCCGGCTGCTCGCCGAGGCCGGGGGTGGCCGTGATCGGCCCCGGCCGCTCGCCGCTGAAGTAGTTCATCAGGTCCGCCAGCTCCCGGGGGAAGCCCTCCGCCGACAGCCCGTCCGTCGTCCGGCGCAGCGCCAGCGCGGTCACCTGGTCGGTGCCCGGGGCGCGGCCGATGCCCAGGTCGATGCGGCCCGGGTGCAGCGCCTCCAGTGTGCCGAACTGCTCGGCCACGACCAGCGGCGCGTGGTTGGGCAGCATCACCCCGCCCGAGCCCAGCCGGATCGTCGACGTGTGCGCCGCCAGGTGTGCGAGCAGCACCGCCGGGGCGGAACTCGCGATCGCCGGCATGTTGTGATGCTCGGCCACCCAGAACCGGCGGTACCCGAGTTCCTCCGTGCGCCGGGCCAGCTCGGTGGTGTGCCGCAGCGCCGCGCCGGCGGTGGCGCCGGCCGCGACGGGAGCGAGATCGAGAACAGACAGCGGTACGTTGATCACACGCTTGGCCAACCCCGCCGACCTCGGGTTTATTCCCCGGAGCAACCGGGCTGATGGTGCCCGACGCGCCGACCGGGGCTCACCCCATGCCGCGCGCCTGCTCGAAGATCAGACTCGTCTGGGTGTGCAGCACCGCCGGGTCGACGGCCAGATGGTCCAGCACGAAGTCCCGCAGCGCGTCCGCCGAGGCCGCCCGCACGTGCAGCACGTAGTCCTCCGCGCCCGCCACGTGGAACACCGCCACCACCCCCGGCAGCCGTACGGACCGGGCCCGGAACGCGTCCACCGCCGCCCGCTCGTGCGCGGTCAGCCGCACCGACACCAGCGCCTGCAACGGCAGCCCCACCGCCGCCGGATCCACCTCCGCGTGGAACCCGCGGATCGCCCCGCACTCGCGCAGGGCCCGGGTGCGGGTCAGACACGTCGACGGGGCCACCCCGACCCGCTCGGCGAGGGCGTTGTTCGGCAGCCGGCCGTCGGCGGTCAGCTCCGACAGGATCGCCCGGTCGGTGTCGTCCAGGTCGGCGAACCGCCGCACATCATTCGTCGCAAGGGGCATGCGATCATCATCCATCGAATCCGCCCCGGTATCCAAGGCAATTACCGAATCATGTTCGGAACTATTGCCCTTGGTTGACGGCATGTTCGATCCTTCCGACATGACGACCGTGGACACCAGAGCCGTGCACGCCGGCCGCGACGACCTCGCCGCCCTCGGCGTCCACGTGCCGCCCATCGACTTCTCCACCACCAACCCGCTGCCGTCGGTCGACGCCGGCGGCGACGCGTACGAGACCCTCGCCACCGGAGGCACCCTCCCCGTCGGCGGCAGCGCCGTCTACCAGCGGCTGTGGAACCCCACCGTGGCCCGCTTCGAGACCGCCCTCGCCGACCTCGAGGGCACCACCGACGCCGTCGCCTTCGCCAGCGGCATGGCCGCCCTCACCGCCGCCCTGCTCGCCGCCACCAGGGACGGCAAGCGGCACCTCGTCGCCGTCCGCCCCCTCTACGGCGGCACCGACCACGTCCTCGCCACCGGCCTGCTCGGCACCACCGTCACCTGGGCCCGCCCCGACGAGGTCGCCGCCGCAGTCGGACCCGACACCGCCCTGGTGATCGCCGAGACCCCGGCCAACCCCACCCTCGACCTGGTCGACATCGCCGCCCTCGCCCGGGCCGCCGGCGACGTGCCGCTGCTCGTCGACAACACCGTCGCCACCCCCGTGCTCCAGCAACCCACCCGGCACGGCGCCACGCTCGTGCTGCACAGCGCCACCAAGAGCATCGGCGGGCACGGCGACGTCCTCGCCGGCGTGGTCGCCTGCGACGCCGACTGGGCCGCCCGGCTGCGCCAGGTCCGCGCGCTCACCGGCGCGATCCTGCACCCGCTCGGCGCGTACCTGCTGCACCGCGGCCTGCAGACCCTGCCGCTGCGGGTCCGCGCCCAGCAGGCCGGCGCCGAGAAGCTCGCCGCCTGGCTCGCCACCCACCCCGCCGTCGCGCAGGTGCACCACCCGTCGCTGCACGACCCCGCCGGGCTCGTCGGACGGCAGCTGAGCGGCCCCGGCAGCCTGCTCGCCTTCGAGGTACGCGGCGGCGCGTCCGCCGCGTCCGCCGTGGCGAACGCCTGCCGGCTGATCACCCACGCGGTGTCGCTGGGCGGCGTCGACACCCTCATCCAGCACCCGGCCTCGCTGACCCACCGACCCGTCGAGGGGGAGGCCAAGCCCTGCGGGGGCCTGCTGCGCATCTCGGTGGGCCTGGAGGACCCGGAGGACCTGCGCGCCGACCTGTCCCAGGCCCTCGCCGAACTCGGCTGATGCTCGGCCGTCGGCCGGGTGACGCTCGGCCGTCGGGTCAGGACTTCGGACCCACGTGGCGGTCGAGGGCGGCGACGGCCTCCCGGCGCGCAACGGAGAGGGAATTGCGGCGGTTCATCCGCCAGGCGATGCCGAGCAGGTCCAACGCCCACTGGCAGAGGCCCATGATGTCGGTCGACTCGTTGGTGAACATGTAGCGGGGGTAGACGTACTCTTTGCCCCGGACGGAGACCCGGTTGGCGAAGCGGCATCCGTCGGAGTGGAACAGGCCGCGCACGAAGTCACCCACGAACCTGGTGACGATCTCCTTCTGCCAGTCGACGAGGACGATCGGCCGTTCGTGCTTCTTGCCGGGCCCGTGCTGGGGCAGCAGACACAGCCAGTGTCGGCCGTAACTCTGTACGTCTACGCAGCCCTGCTTCTGCACCCGCTGCACGGCACCAGCCAGCACGTCTCGCGGGGCCTGCTCGCAGCGGGTGATCAGGTCGGGCCAGGCGTCCGAGCAGTAGATGCGTAGCACCGGGACGCGTGCGGTCGTGACGAGGTGGCCGTCGCCGAGGTAGAGGCCCAGGAGGTAGGCGTAGGCGGCCAGGTCTGTCGGATTGTCGGGGATCGGTCGGCAGCGGAAGCAGCGCAGTCGGCCGCATGAGCGGTTCTGGCCGCTCACGACACCAGTGCCACACGGTGCGGTAGGAGAGGCCGACACTGCGGGCGGTGTCGGCGATGCTCGCTCCGGAGAGGTACAACCGCCGGGCGCGAGCGCGGATCTCGGGTGGATGCACCTCACCACTGTCGAACATGCGTACGACAATTTCTGGTGCCCTCGGTGGGATTCGAACCCACACTGTATGGATTTTGAGTCCATTGCCTGCTGCCGGTTGGGCTACGAGGGCGTTCCACGATTCGGCCCTGACAGACTACCCACTACGCTAAGGGCGGCGACACCCGGCACCGCGGGTGTCGAGCACAGACTTGTGGGAGTTGCTCGTGGCCGAGACGCAGACGGACGTCGAGCGCAGGCGCGTTCTGATCGCCGAGGACGAGGCGCTGATCCGGCTGGACCTCGCCGAGATGCTGGTCGAGGAGGGGTACGAGGTCGTCGGTGAGGCCGGCGACGGGGAGACCGCCGTGCGGCTCGCCGAGGAGTTGAAGCCGGACCTGGTCATCCTCGACATCAAGATGCCGATCATGGACGGGCTGGCCGCCGCCGAGCGGATCGCGGGCGCGCGGATCGCCCCGGTGATCATCCTGACCGCGTTCAGCCAGCGTGACCTGGTGGAGCGGGCCCGGGCGGCCGGCGCGATGGCGTACCTCGTGAAGCCCTTTCAGAAGAGCGACCTGGTGCCGGCGGTGGAGATCGCGCTGTCGCGCTACTCGGAGATCGCCGCCCTGGAGGCGGAGGTCGCGGGCCTGACCGACCGGCTGGAGATCCGCAAGACGGTCGAGCGCGCCAAGGGCGCGCTCATGACGGCGTACGGGATGACCGAGCCGCAGGCGTTCAAGTGGATCCAGCGCACGGCGATGGACCACCGGATGACCATGAAGGAGGTCGCCGAGCGGATCCTCGCCGAGACCGCCGGCGGCGAGGTCGCCCAGCCCGCCTCCTGACCCGCCCTCCGGGGCGACGCGACACGCCGCAGAGCGCTCCGGGGACTCCTCGCGGGGCCGGTTGATCGATAGCATCTGATCCATGTGGACCCGGCGACTGGTGGCGGTGCTCGGTGTCCTCGCGTTGCTCCTGGTCGGCTGCGACCGGGCCCCGGCGGAGCCCGCCGACGAACCGCTGCGCCCGCGCTGGCAGCCCCTGACCCTGCCGGCGCCGCCGGGCGCTCCCGGCCGGCCGTTGCTGCGTGACGCCGTGGCCTGCGCCGGCCGGTGGTACGTGGTGGGCGGGTTGGCCGATGCGGCGGGGGAGACCCGGCCGGCGGCCTGGAGCAGCGCCGACGGCGTGTCGTGGACGCCGCTGTCGTTGTCGCCGTCGAGCCACTACGGCCGCCAGCACGTGCTCTACGCGGCGGCGTGCCGCGCGGGCCGGCTGGCGGCGCTCGGGGCCAAGAACGGCGGCGCGCACGGCAACCCGCGCACGGGCACCTGGTCGCAGTCGTCGGGCGGGCGGCTGCGGGAGGTGCCGGCGCCGTTCGAGCTGTACGCCGGCCCGCGCGCGGTGAGCGTGGCGCGGCTGGCGGCGGGCCCGGGCGGTTGGCTGATCGCGGGGGCGCGGGTCGACGGGGCGGCGGTCTGGACGTCGCCGGACGGCGAGCGGTTCACGATCCGGGAGGGCGTCGCGGAACTCGCCGGCGACGGGCGCGGCCGGACGGTCGCGTACGACGCGGTGGCCGTGCCGTCGGGTTGGTGGGTGGTGGGCGCGGTGCTGCCGTCCGGCGCGACGGCGCAGGCGCCCCTGGCCTGGAGTTCGGCCGACGGGCGGGCCTGGCGGCGGGTGGCGCTGCCGGTGCCGGACGGGCGTGGCCAGGCGCAGCGGGTGGCGTCGGTCGACGGCGCGGTGGTGGCCCTCGGCCCGGTACGCGACGGGTTCGGCGTGTGGCGGCTGGCGGGCGCCGAGTGGCGTCGGGTCGGCGGGTTCGGCGCGGCCGGCCCGGGGGTGTCCTCGGTCGACGCCCTGGTGCCGGCCGGGCGTGAGTTGGTCGCGGTGACCGGGGACGGCGGTGATCGCGGACTGTGGCTCTCCGTCGATATGGGCGACTCGTGGCGGGTGATGGCGATGCCTGTCGTGGTGTCGGATGGTGGGAACACTGCCGTCGCGGTGGCGTCGCAGGGCGATCGACTGCTGTTGGTGACCGATGACGGTGAGGGATCCCGTGCCTGGTCAGCGGGGTTGCCAGTCATCGATCGGTAGGGGGCGGAGGAAGGCTGGCCCGTTACCGACGAAACGAAGGTGAGAGCCTTTCGCGACCGACGGTTCTTACAGCGAACGCTTCGAATCCGCCACGCCGTGTAACGGTTCGGTCAACCCCCTCCCCTGGGGCTTTCGTCACAGCTGAAAGGTGGGATAGCGTCCGGCCCCAGACCGGCGACGACGGTCTGGTTCGTCCGCCCCCGCAAGGGCCAATCGGCAGCGGGTGGTTCGGACCATTGGACGGAGGAGGGTTCGGGCCTTGAGGCAGAAGCTCGCGCGCGTTATCGGTGGGGCCGCCATGCTGGCGCTCGTCGCCGGCGGCACCGCATGCTCCAGCGGTAGCGACGACACGGCGTCCGGTGGGGACGCCTGCGGCAACAAGATCGCGTTCTTCGGTGCACTGACCGGCCCCTCGGCCGCGCTGGGCATCAACGAGAACAACGGCGTCAAGCTGGCGGTCGACAAGTACAACAAGGAAAACGCCGACTGCAAGGTCGAGCTGGTCCCGCTGGACTCGCAGGGCAGCCCGGACCAGGCGCCGCAGTTGGCGCAGAAGGCCATCGACGACACCAAGATCCTTGGCATCGTCGGCCCGGCCTACTCGGGTGAGTCCGAGGCCGCCGGCCCGCTCTTCAACGAGGCCGGTCTGGTGACCATCACCCCGTCCGCGACGAACCCGACGCTGGCGAAGCAGGGCTGGAAGACCTTCTTCCGCGCGGTCGGCAACGACCTGAGCCAGGGCCCGGGGGCCGGCAACTACATCAAGAACGTGCTGAAGGCCGAGAAGGTCTACGTCATCGACGACCAGTCCGCGTACGGCGCCGGCCTGGCCGACGAGGTCAAGAAGCTGCTCGGCCCGGCGGTCGTCGGCTCGGACAAGGTCCAGGGCGACGGCAAGCAGGTCGAGTTCTCGGCCGTGGTCACCAAGGTCAAGGCCGCCAACGTCGACGCGGTCTTCTACGGCGGCTACTACCAGGAGGCCGGCCTGATCCGTAAGCAGCTCACCGCTGCCGGGATCACCGCCCCGATGGTCGCCGGCGACGGCGTGAACGACGCCGCGTACATCACCTCCGCTGGCGCGGCGGCGGCCGAGGGCACCATCCTCACCTGCCCGTGCCAGCCGGCCGCCGAGGCGCGTGGCACCTTCAAGGAGGAGTTCAAGGCGCTCAACGGCACCGAGCCGGGCACCTACAGCGACACGGCCTACGACGCGGCGAACATCCTGCTCGCCGGCATCAAGGCGGGCAAGACCACCCGCGAGGGCCTGCTGGAGTTCGTGAAGGGCTACAGCGGCGAGGGCGTCGCGGCGACCTACAAGTTCGTCGAGGGCGGCGAGCTCGACCCCGCGCAGGTGAAGGTCTGGGCCTTCAAGGTCGTCGGTGGCAAGGTCGTTCCGGACCAGGAGATCCCGAAGTCCTGATGCCGGTCGCTGCTACGGCGATTGAGTTGTGATCGCGGGTGCGGCCGGGAGCTCGCTCCCGGCCGCACCCCATTTTTCTCTCCAGACACTGATGGAGCGTCCCTCCCTTGAACTTCGACGGACTGTTCTCCAACTTCGGAGAACTCACCACGACCGGCCTGACGCAGGGCGCGATCTACGCCCTGGTCGCGCTGGGCTACACGCTGGTCTACGGCGTGTTGAAACTCATCAACTTCGCCCACTCCGAGGTCTTCATCGCCGGCGCGTTCTTCGCGATCTGGACCTGGAACTGGTTCGGCCTCGACCAGAACTCGCAGGTGAGCGGGGCCGGCTCGATCATCTTCTATCTTCTCGTGGCGATGGTTGTCGCGGCGATCGCCTCGGCGACCACCGCAACGGTCATCGAACGGGTGGCGTACCGGCCGCTGCGTAAGCGCAACGCCCCGCCACTGGCCTTCCTCATCACCGCGATCGGCGCGTCCATCGCCATCGCCGAGGCGTTCGGCATCTGGACCCGACGCCGTCCGGAGGGTGCCCCGATCCTGGTCGGCCAGGAACCGCTGTTCCGCATCTTCGGCGTGCCCATCGACGCCGTCCAACTGCTCACCATCGGCGCCGCGCTGGTGATGATGATCGCGCTGGACATGTTCATCAACCGCAGCCGGGTCGGTCGCGGCATCCGGGCGGTCGCCCAGGACGCCAACACCGCCGCGCTGATGGGCGTGAACAAGGACCGGATCATCATGATCGTCTTCATCGCCGGCGGCAGCATGGCCGGCGTCGCCGGCCTGCTCTACGACGTGCGGATCCAGACCCTCACCTACAGCGTCGGCTTCCTGCTCGGCCTCAAGGCGTTCACCGCGGCGGTGCTCGGCGGTATCGGCAACCTGCGCGGTGCGCTCGTCGGCGGTCTGCTGCTGGGCGTGGTGGAGAACTACGCCTCCGGCCTGTTCGGCACGCAGTGGAAGGACTTCGCCGCCTTCGCGCTGCTGGTGGTGCTGCTGATGTTCCGGCCGACCGGCCTGCTGGGTGAGTCGCTGGGGAGGGCACGGGCATGACGACCGTCTTGGACAAGGTGCGCTCCGGCCGCGAGGCGGTCGGCGACCGGTGGCACCACGCACCGCGCTGGGTGCGCTGGGCGCTGCTGGCCGCGGTGATCGCGTTCTTCTACGCGCTGCCGAACAGGGAGTTCTACCAGTACCTGGGGCCGATCCCGACCCCCGGCGCGAACTTCACCCAGGTGATGTTCACCGTCTCGATCTACGTGCTGCTGGCCGTCGGTCTGAACATCGTGGTCGGCTTCGCCGGCCTGCTCGACCTCGGCTACTTCGGGTTCTTCGCCGTCGGCGCGTACACCGTGGCGGTGCTGACCTCGCCGAGCAGCGACCTCAAGGCGATGTGGCCCTGGCTGCTGGCGGTGCCGGTGGCGATCGCCCTGACGATGGTCTCCGGCGTGATGCTCGGTACGCCGACCCTGCGACTGCGCGGCGACTACCTGGCGCTGGTGACGCTCGGCTTCGCCGAGATGATCCGGATCGGTGCGGTCAGCTCGGAGTTCCTCAAGGGCCAGCGCGGCTTCAACCAGATCCCGCACCCGCCGGGCGAGTTCGCCGACGGCAAGCCGGTCTTCGGCGTGCTCGACGCCCGGCCGTACTACTGGCTGGTGCTCACGCTGATCATCCTGGTGGTCATCGGGGTGCGGAACCTGACCCACAGTCGGGTCGGGCGGGCCTGGATCTCCATCCGCGAGGACGAGGACGCCGCGCAGCTCATGGGCGTGCCGACGTTCAAGTTCAAGCTGTGGGCGTTCGCCGCGGGTGCCGCGATCGCCGGTCTGGCCGGCGCGCTCTTCGCGGGCAAGCAGAACTTCGTCAACTCGCAGAACTTCGAGCTGCTGAACTCGATCATCATCCTGGCCGCGGTCATCTTCGGTGGCTCCGGCAACATCGTCGGCGCGATCGTCGGCGGTGGTCTGGTGGCGTACATGATCGAGCGGTTCCGCGGCATCGAGCTGTTCGGCGTCGAGCTGTACGAGTACCGGTTCCTGTTCTTCGGCCTGGTGCTGGTGATCATGATGATCTTCCGGCCGGAGGGTCTGATCCCCAACCGACGACGTGCGGCGGAGTTCAAGGATCGTCGCAAGGAGGTGACCGTCGGTGAGTGACACCGAGCAGACGCCGGTCGTTCCGGCGCAGGCCGGCGCGCCGGCAGTGGAGGCGGTGCCCGCCCGGGAGCCGCTGCTGGAGGTCGACAACGTCACGCTGCGCTTCGGCGGCGTGGTCGCCCTGAACGAGGTGGACTTCACCCTCTACAAGGGCGAGATCCTCGGTCTGATCGGCCCGAACGGCGCCGGCAAGACCACCTGCTTCAACGCCATGACCGGCATCTACCAGCCCACCGAGGGGCAGATCCGGTTCCGCGGTCAGAAGATCAGCGGTAAGAAGCGGCACCAGATCACTCAGATGGGCATGGCGCGGACGTTCCAGAACATCCGCCTCTTTCCCGAGATGACGGCGCTGGAGAACGTCCAGGTCGGCGCCGACGCGCACCACAAGACCAGTGTCGTCTCCGCGCTGTTCCGCCTGCCCCGGCACCGGAGGGAAGAGCGCGAGGGCCGGGAGAAGGCCGAGCGCCTGCTGGAGTTCGTCGGCATCCGCAAGCGGATGCACGAGTTCGCCCGCAACCTCTCCTACGGCGAGCAGCGGCGGCTGGAGATCGCCCGCGCGCTGGCCACCGACCCGGTGCTGCTCTGCCTGGACGAGCCGGCCGCCGGCTTCAACCCGGCGGAGAAGGAGGAACTGCTCCAGCTCATCCGGCAGATCCGCGACACCGGCGTGACCGTGCTGCTCATCGAGCACGACATGCGCCTGGTCATGGGGGTCACCGACCGGATCGTGGTGCTGGAGTTCGGGAAGAAGATCGCCGATGGGCTGCCCGCCGAGGTGCGGGAGAACCCGAAGGTGATCGCGGCGTACCTGGGGGTGCCGGACGATGCTGCTTGAGATCGACGATGTGAGCCTGCTCTACGGGCGGATCCAGGCGCTGCACGGCATCAGCCTGACGGTGGACGAGGGCGAGATCGTCGCCCTGATCGGCGCCAACGGCGCCGGCAAGTCGACCACGATGCGGGCGATCTCCGGGATCCGGCCGGTCGCCAGCGGCAGCATCCGGTTCGACGGTGAGGACATCACGAAGCTCCGGGCGGACCTGCGGGTCCGGCGGGGGCTGTGTCAGGCCCCCGAGGGCCGCGGGATCTTCCCGGGCATGACGGTGCTGGAGAACCTGGACATGGGGGCGTACACCCGGCGTGACCGCGCCGGCATCGCCCAGGACCTCGACCGGGTGCTGGGGCTCTTCCCGCGCCTGGCCGAGCGGCGCAGGCAGCAGGGCGGCACCCTCTCCGGCGGCGAGCAGCAGATGCTGGCCGTCGGGCGGGCGCTGATGAGCCGGCCGAAGCTGCTGCTGCTCGACGAGCCCTCGATGGGTCTGGCCCCGATGCTGATCCAGCAGATCTTCGACATCATCGTCGAGATCAACCAACAGGGCACCACCGTCCTGCTGGTGGAGCAGAACGCCCAGCAGGCGCTGGCCCGGGCCCACCGGGCGTACGTGCTGGAGACCGGCCGGATCGTCAAGAGCGGCACCGGCGCCGAGCTGCTGCACGACCCGGCGGTCAAAGAGGCCTACCTCGGCGTGGCCTGACCGACCGTCACCCCTCATCGCAAGGAGTACCCCATGTTCCTCATCAGTGGTGGCCGCCGGGCCGCCCTCGGCGTCACCGGCGCCGCGCTGCTCGCCCTCTCGCTGGCCGGCTGCGGCGAGAAGGAGAACACCGAGCAGCCCGGCGCCGGCCCGAGCGTCACCGCCGCCGCCGACTCGGCGCTGGCCGCGAAGGTGCCCGACGCCATCAAGGCCGACGGCGTGATCAAGGTCGGCACCGACTCGACGTACGCCCCGGCGGAGTTCCTCGACGCCGACGGCAAGACCATCGTCGGCTTCGACATCGAGCTGTTCAACGCGGTCGCGCAGAAGCTCGGCCTCAAGGCCGAGTACGAGTCGGCGCCGTTCGACGCGATCCTGCCCGGTGTCGACTCCGGCAAGTACGAGGTCGGCGTCTCCTCGTTCACCATCAACGCCGAGCGGATGAAGACCGTCAACATGGTCAGCTACTTCTCCGCCGGCACCCAGTGGGCGACCAAGGCCGGCAACCCGGCCAAGGTCGACCCCGAGAACGCCTGCGGCAAGAAGATCGCCGTGCAGGTCGGCACCGTGCAGCTCGATGACATCACCGCCCGGTCGAAGAAGTGCACCGACGCCGGCAAGCCGGCGATCACCATCGACCAGTACCAGGCGCAGAGCGACGCCACGGCCGCCGTGGTCAGCGGCAAGGACGACGCCATGCTGGCCGACTCCCCGGTCGGCGCGTACGCGGTGAAGCAGAGCAACGGCCAGCTCGAGGTGCTCGGTGACATCTACGAGTCGGCCCCGTACGGCTACGCGGTGAAGAAGGACCAGGCCGCGTTCGCCGAGGTGCTGAAGGAGGCCGTCACGGCGGTCATCGCCGACGGCTCGTACGAGGGCGCGCTGAAGAAGTGGGGCGTCGAGGGCGGCGCCATCACGACCCCGGCGCTGAACCCGACCAGCTGACCATGCCGGTCGAGACTGATTCACCCGAACGGGCACGGCCGGAACCCATCCGCGCCGTGCCCGTGCGGCATCCCGGGCGGTGGGTCGCCGTCGCCGTGATCGGGGTGCTGGTGGCCATGTTCGTGCACCTGCTGGTGACGAACAAGGCGTTCAACTGGTCGTTCATGGTCGACGAGATGTTCCGCCCGCCGATCATGGCGGGGGTACGCGGCAGCATCGCGCTGCTGCTGACCGCCATGCTGATCGGCATCGTGCTGGGCGTCGTCATCGCCGTCATGCGGCTTTCGGAGAACCCGATCCTGCGCGGCGTCGCCTGGGCGTACACCTGGTTCTTCCGGGCCGTGCCCCGGCTGGTGCTGGCGATCCTCTTCGGCAACCTGGGCATCCTCTGGGCGCGCATCGAGTTCGGGCTGCCCTTCGACCGCCAGATCGGCGCCCTGTTCGGGGTCGACGACTTCGAGGCGCGGCTGTTCGGCTTCTCTGCGGTGGACATCCTGACCGGCTTCGTAGCCGGCATGCTGGCGCTGGGCCTCTCGGAGGCCGCCTACATGGCGGAGATCGTCCGGGCCGGCATCCAGTCGGTCGACGAGGGGCAGACGGAGGCCGCGCAGGCGCTGGGCATGAAGCGGTCGCAGATCCTGCGCCGCATCGTGCTGCCGCAGGCCATGCGGGTGATCGTCCCGCCGACCGGCAACGAGACCATCGCCATGCTCAAGGACACCTCGCTGGTCGCCTTCGTGCCGGTCTCGATGGAGCTGTTCTTCCAGCTCAGGGCCGTCGGCAGCCGGACCTTCCAGGTCTTCCCGATGTTGGTGGCGGCGACCATCTGGTACCTGCTGCTGACCAGCGTGCTGCTGGTCGGGCAGTACTACCTGGAGCGGCACTTCTCCAAGGGCGTGCGGCGCAGCGGGCGGGCCAGGACCAGGCTGCGGGGGGTCGCGGCGGAGAGCGGCGGCACGACCGGGAAGGCGGGGGGCGCATGACCGAGCTGACGGTGCCGGCGCAGGCCGGCGAGCCCGCGGTGGAGTCCGGGCCGATGGTCCGGGCCGAGCAGGTGCACAAGTCGTTCGGGCCGATCGAGGTGCTCAAGGGCATCGACCTGGAGGTCCGCAGCGGCGAGGTGTGCTGCCTGCTGGGCCCCTCCGGCTCCGGCAAGTCGACGTTCCTGCGCTGCATCAACCACCTGGAGAAGATCAACGCCGGCCGCATCTGGGTGGACGGCGACCTGATCGGCTACCGCGAGCGCGGCGGCAAGCTGCACGAGATGCGGGAGTCCGACGTCGCCGCGCAGCGCCGGGCGATCGGCATGGTGTTCCAGCGGTTCAATCTCTTCCCGCACATGACCGCCCTGCAGAACGTCGCCGAGGCGCCGGTGCTGCTGGGCCGGGAGAAGAAGGCCACCGCCCGGGAGCGGGCCGCCGCGCTGCTGGAGCGGGTGGGGCTGGGCGACAAGATCGGCAACTACCCGAGCCAGCTCTCCGGCGGGCAGCAGCAGCGGGTGGCGATCGCCCGGGCGCTGGCGATGCAGCCGAAGCTGATGCTCTTCGACGAGCCGACCAGCGCGCTCGACCCCGAGCTGGTCGGCGAGGTGCTCGACGTGATGAAGGACCTGGCCCGCGACGGCATGACGATGATCGTGGTCACCCACGAGATCGGCTTCGCCCGCGAGGTCGGCGACTCGCTGGTCTTCATGGACGACGGCGTCGTGGTCGAGTCCGGGGTGCCCCGCGAGGTGATCGCCAACCCCCGGCACGACCGGACGAAGGCGTTCCTGGCCAAGGTCCTCTGAGCGGTACGCCGGCGCGGCCCCGTCCGGGCCGTGCCGGCGTCCGTGCCGGTGTCCGGGAGTGTCGGAGCGGGCGGCTAGAGTCGCTGCCGTGACAGCTACGACGCCGCGCCTGCTCCTCGTCGACGGACATTCCATGGCATACCGGGCGTTCTTCGCCCTGCCCGTGGAAAACTTCTCCACCACGACGGGGCAGCCGACCAACGCCGTCTACGGCTTCACGTCCATGCTGATCAACGTGCTGCGCGACGAGCAGCCGACGCACATCGTCGTCGCCTTCGACGTCTCCCGCCGCTCCTTCCGCACGGAGAAGTACGCGGAATACAAGGCCGGCCGCAGCGAGACCCCGACCGACTTCAAGGGCCAGGTGAGTCTGGTCAAGGAGGTCCTCGCGGCGCTGCGCATCCCGGTGGTGGAGAAGGAGGGTTTCGAGGCCGACGACATCATCGCCACCCTCGCCTGCCAGGCCCGCGACCAGGGCATGTCGGTGCTGATCAGCAGTGGCGACCGCGACGCCTTCCAGCTCGTCGGCGACCGGATCACGGTGCTCTACCCGCGCAAGGGCGTCTCCGACCTGGCCCGGATGGACCCGGCGGCGATCGAGGCGAAGTACGGCGTCGCCCCGCAGCGCTACCGCGACCTGGCCGCCCTGGTCGGCGAGACCAGCGACAACCTGCCGGGCGTCCCGGGCGTCGGCCCGAAGACGGCCGCCAAGTGGATCAACACCTACGGCGGGGTCGACGGGGTCGTCGCGCGGGCCGACGAGATCAAGGGCAAGGCCGGCGACAGCCTGCGCGAGCGGCTCGCCGACGTGATCCGCAACTACGAGATCAACTGTCTCGTCTCCGACCTGGAACTGCCGCTGCGCCCCGAGGACGCGCGCTGGGAGGGGTGGGACCGCGAGGCCGTCCACCAGGTCTTCGACACCCTCGAGTTCCGCATCCTGCGCGACCGGCTCTACCAGTACCTGGAGGCGGTGGAGCCGGAGGCCGAGTCCGGCTTCGACCTGACCGGCGAGGTGCTCACCGAGCCCGGGGCGCTCGCCGGGTGGCTGGAGACGCACGCGCCGGCCGACATCCCGGTGGGCGTGGCGGCGAAGCTCGACACGGGCCCCAACCGCCGGCACACCGCCTCGGTGACCGGGCTGGCGCTGGCCACCGCCGGCGGCGCGGCGGCCTGGGTCGATCCCGCCACGCTGGAGCCGACCGACGAGGCGGCCCTGGCGGCCTGGCTGGCCGACGCCGGGCGGCCCAAGGTGCTGCACGACAGCAAGCCGGCGGTGCTGGCGTTCGCCGCGCACGGCTGGCGCCTGGAGGGCATCCTGCGCGACACCCAGATCGCCGCCTACCTGGCCCGCCCCGACCAGCGCTCCTACGACCTGACCGACCTGGCCCTGCGCTACCTGCACCGCGAGCTGCGGGTCGACGCCCCGGAGACCGGCCAGCTCACCCTGGAGGGGCTCGGCAACGAGGGCGAGGCGGAGCAGAACCTCATGCTCCAGGCCCGTGCCACCCTCGACCTGGCCGACGCGATCGACGCCGAGCTGTCCCGCGACGGCGAGCAGTCGGCGCGGCTGATGGCCGGGGTGGAGCTGCCGCTGATGCGGGTGCTAGCCGGCATGGAGCGCACCGGCATCGCCGCCGACACGCACTACCTCTCCGAGCTGGAGGCACACTTCGCCGCCGAGGTGAAGGCCGCCGCCCAGAGGGCGTACGAGTCGGTCAATCGGGAGTTCAACCTCGGCTCGCCGAAGCAGTTGCAGGAGATCCTCTTCGGCGAGCTGGGCCTGCCAAAGACCAAGAAGATCAAGACCGGCTACACCACCGACGCCGACGCCCTGCAGTGGCTGCACGCGCAGAACCCGCACCCGGTGCTGGCCCACCTGCTGCGCCACCGCGACGTGGCGAAGCTGAAGACGACCGTCGACGGGCTGCTCAAGTCGGTCTCCGACGACGGCCGCATCCACACCACGTTCAACCAGACGGTGGCGGCCACCGGTCGGCTCTCCTCGACCGAGCCCAACCTGCAGAACATCCCGATCCGCACCGAGGAGGGTCGCCGCATCCGGCGGGCCTTCGTGGTGGGGGAGGGCTACGACTGCCTGCTGACCGCCGACTACAGCCAGATCGAGATGCGGATCATGGCGCACCTGTCGTCGGACGAGGCGCTCATCGAGGCGTTCAACTCCGGCGCCGACTTCCACGCCGCCACCGCCTCGTCGGTCTTCGGGGTGCCGGTGGGCGAGGTCACCGCCGACCAGCGGCGCAAGATCAAGGCGATGAACTACGGCCTGGCGTACGGGCTGAGCGCGTTCGGCCTCTCCCAGCAGCTCGGGATCACCGCCGAGGAGGCGCGCGGGCTGATGGAGAACTACTTCGCCGGTTTCGGCGGGGTACGCGACTACCTCCAGGAGGTCGTCGCCCGCGCCCGGCACGACGGCTACACCTCGACCATCCTGGGCCGCCGCCGCTACCTGCCCGACCTGGTCAGCGACAACCGGCAGCGCCGCGAGATGGCCGAGCGGATGGCGCTCAACGCTCCCATCCAGGGCTCGGCGGCCGACATCATCAAGGTCGCCATGCTGCACGTCGACACCGCCCTGCGGGAGGCGGGCCTGCGCTCGCGGATGCTGCTCCAGGTGCACGACGAGCTGGTCTTCGAGGTCGCCCCCGGCGAACGGGAGACCCTGGAGGCGCTGGTCCGGCGGGAGATGGGCGCGGCGCATCCGCTCTCGGTGCCGTTGGAGGTCTCCGTCGGCGAGGGCCGGGACTGGAACAGCGCCGACCACTGATTTCTCCAGGTGGCGTTTCCGGGGCGGCCCGACCCGCTCCGGGCGGTCAGGCTTGATCCCTGCGCGGGTCGGGCTGCCCCGGAAACCCTGCCGTGTCCGTGGTGGTCTGCGCTGCTGCGGCCGTTGATCAGGGGCTGGTCGGATCGGTGTTCCGCCGCCAGGTGATCGCGGCCCCGGTCCTCATCACTTGAGCGGGTCGTGGCCCCAGTTCATCAGCGACCAGCGCCACTTCGTGTCGCGCACGTCGCCGGAGGGGCGCTGCGCCATGTGCCGGCGGACGTAGCCGACGACCTTGCGCATGTGCCGGTAGTCGCCCTCGGAGAGTTCGTCGCGTTTGCGTCGCAGCAGGCTGATGATCTTCCGGCCGGACTCGTGGCCGACCGACTCGCCGCCGCCGGAGCGTCCGCCCTTGTGCCAGCCGACCTGCTTCGACTCGTCGGTCTCCAGCCAGGTCGACAGCTCGGCCGGCTTCATGTTCACCGCCTCGGTGAACTCCCGGTAGGTGTCCGGGTCCTTCTCACCCCTGCTCATGGCGCAACACCTCCGGTCGGTGCGCGACGTCGCGCCCCGGGTCGTCGTTGCGGATCCGGTACTGCGGGTCGTCCGGGGACGCGTCCACGGTGTGCCCGCGTACGTGCGTCCGTTCGGTGATCTTCTCCCTCACCACGCCGTACGCCCGGCCGCTGTGGCTGGCCCAGGAGACGTGGTCGCCCTCGCGGAACTCGCTCTGCTCCGCCATGCGGCGCGGTTACCCGGGGTCGCGCGGTGAAAACGACGGCGTCGGGTTACGGGGCGATCTCGGCGACCGGGAGTTTGATCTCGAACGGCTCGGTCAGCTCGATCAGCTCAGGGCTGTCGGCGACGAGTTCGTACTGCCGCTCGCCGCCCGGTCCGATCCGCTCGCTCCGCCGGACGGCACCTCGGCCTTTCGCAGCAACACGTCCGGCTGGCTGCTGGTGTTCGTGTTCAGCGCGACGCCGACCGCCTGGGCGACCCGGAGGTGCCCGGGCGTGTGCTGCAGCAGCCAGTGCGCGAGCAGCAGAGAGATGCCCTGGTGGCCCAGGGTGGGGAGGGTGTCACCTGGACGACTCCGTCGACGAGTTCGACGCGGGGGGCGTCGTCCGGCAGGTCGAGCAGGTCCTCCAGCGTGTGGTCGGCACGCTGCTGCCGGATCGGGTCCGGACACCAGGGGCCAGGTGGTGTCGCGATCGGCTCGGCGCTCACCGGCTCAGCGTAACCCCGCGGTCCGCCTCGGACGTCGCACCGACTGTCCGGCTCGCTCGGGCGGGCTTCTCCGCGACGAAGATGGCGGTGCCGGGGAAGAGCCGGCCGCGCAGCGGGCTCCACTGCCCCCAGATCCCCTCGTGCCCCTCGGGCCACTCCGGCTCCACCAGGTCGACCAGGCGGAACCCGGCGCCCACGATCTCGCGGATCCGGTCGCCGAGCGTGCGGTGCTGCTCGACGTAGGTGGCGTCGCCGGCCTCGTCCTGCTCCACGTAGGGGGAGCGGTCGAAGTACGAGTGCACCGCGGTCAGCCCGCCCTCGCCGGGATCGTCGAGGAAGATCCACCGCATCGGGTGGGTCACCGAGAAGACCCACCGGCCGCCGGGGCGCAGCACCCGGAAGACCTCGCGCATGACCGCCGCCGAGTCGGCCACGAACGGGACCGCCCCGAACGCCGTGCAGGCCGTGTCGAACGCGGCGTCGGGGAAGGGCAGCGCCAGCGCGTCGGCCTGCACCAGCGGCACGCGTACGCCGGTGCGCGCGGCGGCGAGCGCGGCGTGCCGCAACATCCCGGCGGACAGGTCCAGGGCGACCGGCCGGGCACCTTGGGTGGCGAGCCACCGTGCGGCGGCGGCGGCCCCGCAGCCGAGTTCCAGCACCCGCCGCCCGGCGAGGTCGCCCAGCAGCCGTACGTCGGCCTCCCGCACGCCCTCGGGGCACCAGACGAAGTCCAGGTCGCCGAGGAAGCGGCCGTGCTCCGCCTGGTAGTCGTCGGCGTCGGTGTCCCACCAGCGGCGGCTCGCCCGGCGGGCCTCGGCGTCGCCGACCCGGCGCCGGGTCACCCGGCTGTCGTCATCCACCCGCTCACGCTAGTCCCGGCGGCGCCGCCTGCCGGGCGACCCCCGCGGTGCGTGGCGCGGCGTCCGGCGCTACCGTTCACGGTGATGCCCCTGTGACGGACGCGACACCTGCGACGGCTTCCTGCCGATATCTCCGCTTTCGCAGCGGACGAGGCGGCGACAGGACGGGAGGCCTTGCACGCTGTGGTAATGCAGCGGGTAGGCTAGACGATGCGCTCGCGGATCGTGTGCCTCGGCAGGGAGCAGGTGCGCGGTCTCCGGGACCACTGGCGGAGCCACATCCATGATCTCACGCGATGATCTTTCGGTGTGCCCGGCGACGGATCCGCTGGCGCGAACAGGTCACCGCGACACACCAGCCTGCTGTGACACACCATCCGACCGGAGCAACCGCCCACATGACGAGCAGCATCGAGGCCCCCTCGAGCGCCACCCGGGTCACCCACGACGATCTCGGTTCCGAGGAGGCTTTCCTCGCCGCGATCGACGAGACCATCAAGTACTTCAATGACGGCGACATTGTCGAAGGCACCGTCGTCAAGGTCGATCGGGACGAGGTCCTGCTCGACATCGGCTACAAGACCGAGGGCGTCATCCCCTCTCGGGAGTTGTCGATCAAGCACGACGTGGACCCGGCCGAGGTCGTTTCGGTTGGTGACCACATCGAGGCCCTGGTCCTCCAGAAGGAGGACAAGGAGGGTCGTCTGATCCTCTCCAAGAAGCGGGCGCAGTACGAGCGGGCCTGGGGCACCATCGAGAAGATCAAGGACGAGGACGGCGTCGTCCGCGGCTCGGTCATCGAAGTGGTCAAGGGTGGCCTCATCCTCGACATCGGGCTGCGCGGCTTCCTGCCCGCCTCCCTGGTCGAGATGCGTCGGGTGCGCGACCTGCAGCCGTACGTCGGCCGCGAGCTCGAAGCCAAGATCATCGAGCTGGACAAGAACCGCAACAACGTGGTCCTGTCCCGCCGGGCCTGGCTGGAGCAGACGCAGTCCGAGGTGCGCACCGAGTTCCTCAACAAGCTGCAGAAGGGCCAGGTCCGCAAGGGCGTCGTGTCCTCGATCGTCAACTTCGGCGCGTTCGTCGACCTGGGCGGCGTGGACGGCCTGGTGCACGTCTCCGAGCTGTCCTGGAAGCACATCGACCACCCGTCCGAGGTCGTCGAGGTCGGCCAGGAGGTCGAGGTCGAGGTCCTGGACGTCGACCTGGACCGCGAGCGGGTCTCGCTGTCGCTGAAGGCGACCCAGGAGGACCCGTGGCGTCAGTTCGCCCGCACCCACGCGATCCAGCAGATCGTGCCGGGTAAGGTCACCAAGCTGGTGCCGTTCGGCGCCTTCGTCCGGGTGGACGACGGCATCGAGGGCCTGGTCCACATCTCCGAGCTGGCCGAGCGTCACGTGGAGATCCCGGAGCAGGTCGTCCAGGTCGGCTCCGAGGTCATGGTCAAGGTCATCGACATCGACCTGGAGCGTCGCCGGATCTCGCTGTCGCTCAAGCAGGCCAACGAGGGCTTCGTCGAGGGCGAGGAGCACTTCGACCCGACCCTCTACGGCATGGCCGCGACCTACGACACCGAGGGCAACTACATCTACCCGGAGGGCTTCGACCCGGAGACGGGCGAGTGGCTCGAGGGGTACGACAAGCAGCGCGAGACCTGGGAGAACCAGTACGCCGAGGCGCGTCAGCGTTGGGAGGCCCACACCAAGCAGGTGCAGACCTCCCGGGCCGCCGACGCCGAGGCCGCTGCCAACCCGGCCCCGCCCGTTGCCACGGGTGGCACCACCACCTCGACCAGCGCGGCCCCGAGCCGTCAGGCCGAGGAGCCGGCCGGCACCCTGGCCACCGACGAGGCGCTCGCCGCTCTGCGGGAGAAGCTCGCCGGCGGCAAGTGACCCGCTGAACGACGACGGGCCCCGTCCCCGCGATCGCGAGATCGCCGGGGGCGGGGCTCCCGTCTCTGCTCACGCAGCCGGTGCCGCGTCGTCGGCGACCGGTTGCCGCAGGATGGTGCGGCGCCTCTCGGGTGCGACCCTGCGGAAGTCGCTGAGGTAGATCTCGTGGTGTCTGCCGACCATCCGCAGCCCGTTGCCCGGCACGAACCCACCGTGCAGTCGCGCCAGCACCTCGGCCTCGTCGTCGAAGGAACCGACGTGCAGCGTCTGCACGCACCGCCCCTCGGAGAGGGTCTCCAGCCGGACGTCGTCGAGACGCGTCGGGCGGTTGCGGGCCCCGGCCCGCGCCACGGCGGCGGTGAACATGTCCCGGCCGATCCAGCCCGGAGTCATGATCATCAGTGTCCAGCTCCAGCGTGACTTGTCGCGTCGGGTGGTGAAGGAATCCATCTCCTCGGCCCACCACAGGCCCTCCAGGGGCGGTACGACGTAGTCGCGGCCGAGGTCGCGACCGCTGGCGAACTTCAGCTTGTAGGCCACGGGGTAGAGGGCCTGCACGGCGTCGGCGAACGCCGGCGAGGTGTTCGGGTCGCCGTCGCCGTCGATCATCAGGTACTGCGTGTCGGGCACGTCCACGATCCGGAACCGGCCGCGTTCGGCCTGGTAGGCGTCGGACTTCTTGAAGTCAGTCTTGTCCGTCATCAGGAACCTGGGCCCGGGTGGCGAGCCACTGCCTCTCTGCCTCCAGGAGGCTCAGTGAGTACGAGAACACCTCGCGCGCCGGTCGCGGGAGGGGGGACTGCGCCTGTTGTGCCGCCCGGACCGACTCGATGCGGGCCTCGACCCGGGCCAGCCGGGCGCGCAGCGCCGCCGCGTACTCCCGGTCGGTGAGCAGGGGCAGGTTGGCGATGCCGACGAGAAGCGGGTGCCGGACCGGCCGCGGCTGCTCGATGAGGGCCAGCACGGTGCGCCCCGCAACCTGCCGGCCCTCTGCGGTGGCGTGGAACACGCGGCGGGACCTGGCGCTGGCGGGCGCCTCGGGAGCGTGGACCAGACCGCGCTTCTCCAGCTTGGCCAGCAGATAGTAGATCGAGGAGAACCCGACGTCGGACCACTGCCGGATGCCGCGCTGCTCGATCACCCGCTCCAGGTCGTAGCCGTGGCGGGCGCGTTCGATGATCAGACCCAGCACGGTCAGCTCGGCGGGGGTCAGGTCCACGCTTCTATTCTATTACTGGAATAGGCCGTGGTGGGCCCCCCGTGAAGGAGGCGCGGTGAGCGCCCGGACGAGGTGCCCCGGTGCCGGCGGCGTGGTGGTGATCGGGTTGACTGGTGCCGTGCTGAAGGTGGGACTGACCGGGGGAATCGGGTCGGGCAAGAGCGCCGTGGCGAGGCGGCTGGCCGAGTGCGGCGCGGTGGTGATCGACTCCGACCGCCTGGCCCGGGAGGTGGTCGCGCCGGGCACCGAGGGGCTGGCCGAGATCGTCGCGGAGTTCTCCGACCGGATCCTGGCCGCGGACGGCGCCCTCGACCGGGCGGCGCTGGGCGCGCTGGTGTTCGCCGACGAGACGGCGCGCCGCCGCCTGGAGGCGATCACGCATCCCCGCGTCCGGGCCCGCTCCGCCGACCTGGCCGCCGCGGCGGGACCCGACGCGATCGTGGTCAACGACGTGCCGCTGCTGGTGGAGGTGGGGCTCGCGCCCACGTACCACCTGGTGGTCGTGGTGCAGACGGAGGTGGCCACCCGGCTGGAGCGGCTGGCCCGCGACCGGGGGATGGACCGGGCGGAGGCCGAGCGGCGCATCGCCGCGCAGGCCGACGACGCCCGGCGGCGGGCCGCGGCGGACGTGCTGCTGACCAACGACGGCAGCGTCGCCGACCTGCACGCGGCCGTCGACGCGCTGTGGCGCGAGCGGCTGCGGCCCTTCGAAGCGAACCTGCGCGAGCGGCGGCCGGTCCGGCCGGACCGGGTCGGCCTGGCGGAGGCCGACCCGACCTGGCCGCAGCAGTACGCGCGGCTGGCCGCCCGGATCCGGCACGCGCTCGCCCCCGCCGACCTGCGCGTCGACCACATCGGCTCGACCGCGGTCCCGGGGCTCGCGGCCAAGGACGTGATCGACATCCAGCTCACCGTCCCGACCCTCGCCGACGCGGACGGGCCGCTGGCCGAACGGCTCGCGGCGGCGGGTTTCCCGCGCCTGCCCGGCGACTGGTGGGACCACCCCCGCCCGCCCGGCAGCGCCCGGTGGGAGAAGCGGCTGCACGGCAGCGCCGACCCCGGTCGCCCCGTGCACCTGCACGTCCGCCCGGTCGACTCGCCCGGCTGGCGGTACGCGCTGCTGATGCGCGACCACCTGCGTGCCGACCCGGACCAGCGGGCTGCCTACCTGGTGCTGAAGCGGGAGCTGGCGACCTCCGCCCCGGACAGCGCCGCCTGGACGACCGCGAAGGACCCGTGGTTCGACGAGGAGCACCTGCGCGCCGAGCAGTGGGCGGCGCAGACGGGCTGGCGGCCCTGACCGGTCAGCGTCCCCGCGCCGAGGGCCGGGGCGCGGGGGTGAGCCGGGGCACCGTGTCGGGCGCCAGGTCGAGCTGGGCCCAGGCGCCGGCGCTGGTGCGCAGCTCCAGGCGGCGCAGCGCGCCGGAGCGGTCGATCCAGTAGCGCAGCGGCCCCCGCGCCGTACGCAGCTCGACGACGTCGACGGTCCTCCCGGCGACGGCGTCGCCGCGTACCCGTACGGCGGCGCCCCGCCCGCCCGAGCCGGCGGCCCGCAGCGCCGTGTCGAGCAGCAGTCCCAGCTCACCCGCCCGCCGCGCGTCGGCCCGCCAGCCCCGGGCGGGCGGCGGCAACGGCGGCCGGCCGGGCGACTCCACGCTGCCCGGAACCACCGCGGCCGGCACCTCCGCCCGGCTCACTCCGGCGCCGTCGACGCGCAGCAGCGTCCGGCGCTGCGGCACGCCGAGGTCGGCGACGGCCACGTACGCGGCCCGCTGGCTCCAGCTCACCCAGCCCGAGCCGCGCAGGTTGGTGGCGGCGGCCACGGGCGCGGTCAGCGTCACGGCGGCGCCACCACGGGCGCGCAGCCGGGCGGGCAGCCGGTCCAACCGATCCCGTTCGGCCGTGGTCAGGGCCCGGGGCTGCCCGGCCCGCCCGCCGAGGGCGTTGACCGGCCGCAGCGTCGGCCGGTCGGTCCGGTTGAGCTGTACGGTCACCGGTCCGACGCCGGCCAGCCCGGTCTCCAGCCGGTGCAGCCGGGCGTCGTGGTCGAGCCAGTAGCGCGGGTGCCCGTCCGGCGACGAGGGCGGGACCGACGTGCCGGGACCGGGCGGCGGCGCCTGGAGGATGTCGACCGGAGCCGCCCCGACCGTGGCGCCACCGACCCGGCGCGCGGCGTCGGCCGGCGGATCCGGGCGGTCCGTGGCGAGGCCGAAGATCAGTTGCAGCACGGCGGCCAGCCCCTGCCCGGCGGGCGGGTCGTGCAGCCGCCAGCGGTCCGTCGGCGGCACCAGCGGGGGCGGTGCGGGGGTCGGCACGGCCGTCGGGTCGGGGCGCAGCAGGACCACGGTGGGGGTGGCCTGGAGCAGCCCGCGCCCGGCGCCCGCGCCGGGCCCGCCGACGTCGAGGTAGACCAGCGGCCGGGACCAGTCGACCCAGCCGACCAGTTCGGTACGCGCCGCGCCGGTGCCCGCCGTCACGCGTACCGCGGCCCGCAGGTCCCGGTAGTTGGTGACCCGCATCGCGGCCAGTCGCTCGCGCTCGTCGCCCGTCAGCGCCCTCGGCTGTTCCGGCCGCTCGGGCGCCCAGCTCGCCAGCCCCACGACCAGCGCGGCGGCCGAGAGCACGGCCACGGCCGCGAGCGCCAGCAGGACGGTGCGCCGACGGCCGGTCACCACCCGTGGGACGCCCCCGGTGTGGGCGTCGCCGGGCGGCGGGGGGTCCTGCGGCGGGTGTGTCGGGCCGGAACGGGCGGCGGAGGTCTCCACGGGAGGTTGAACGGGGCTCGCCCCGGTGGGGTGACGAGCAGGGGCGCTCGCGGCGGCCGGTCAGCGCCTCACGCGCGACCACGTCGGGTGCGCACGCCGGGCATACCGGGTGCTGCGACCCCTGTGCCGGGGGCGGGCCGGCCGTGACGGCCTGGCCACCTGCCCGGTCGGCCGCCGCGAGCGGCCTACACGGAGAGCGTAGTCCGGTGAGATGCGCCACACAATGCGAATATTGAAGCCGATCACGGACCGGACGTAGTCGCGCCGCGGTGTCGGACCCCCGGCGTACCGTTGGGGTCATGGCGCTCGACATTCCCCGGCTCGACGGTCGTTTCCAGGTCGTCAGCGAGTTCCAGCCGGCCGGCGACCAGCCGACGGCCATCGACGACCTGGAGCGTCGGGTCCGACGCGGTGACCGCAACACGGTGCTGCTCGGCGCGACCGGCACCGGCAAGAGCGCCACCACCGCGTGGCTGATCGAGCGGTTGCAGCGCCCGACGCTGGTGCTCGCGCCCAACAAGACGCTCTGTGCGCAGCTGGCCAAGGAGTTCAGCGAGCTGCTGCCGCACAACGCCGTCGAATACTTCGTCTCCTACTACGACTACTACCAGCCCGAGGCCTACATCCCGCAGACCGACACCTACATCGAGAAGGACTCCTCGATCAACGAGGAGGTCGAACGGCTGCGGCACTCGGCGACGATGTCGCTGCTCACCCGGCGCGACGTGATCGTGGTGGCCACCGTCTCGGCGATCTACGGGCTGGGCACGCCGGAGGAGTACCTCGACCGCGCGGTGCGGGTCGCGGTCGGGCAGGAACTGGACCGTGACCAACTGCTGCGCCGGCTGGTCGACATCCAGTACACGCGCAACGACATGGCCTTCAACCGGGGCACCTTCCGGGTCCGCGGCGACACGCTGGAGATCATCCCGGCCTACGAGGAGCTGGCCGTCCGGATCGAGCTCTTCGGCGACGAGGTGGAGAAGCTCTACTACCTCAACCCGCTGACCGGCGACGTGGTCAAGGAGGTCGACGGGTTGGTGATCTTCCCAGCCACCCACTACGCGGCCGGGCCGGAGCGGATGGAGCGGGCGATCCGCGACATCGAGGCCGAGCTGGCCGAGCGACTGGCCGAGCTGGAGCGGCAGGGCAAGCTGCTGGAGGCGCAGCGGCTGCGGATGCGCACCACCTACGACATCGAGATGATGCGCCAGGTCGGGTTCTGCTCCGGCATCGAGAACTACTCGATGCACATGGACGGCCGACTGCCGGGCAGCCCGCCGCACTGTCTGCTCGACTACTTCCCGGACGACTTCCTCACGGTCGTCGACGAGTCGCACGTGACCATCCCGCAGATCGGCGGCATGTACGAGGGCGACGCGTCGCGCAAGCGGATGCTGATCGACCACGGCTTCCGGCTGCCCAGCGCGGCCGACAACCGGCCGCTGCGCTTCGACGAGTTCCTGGAGCGGGTCGGCCAGATGGTCTTCCTCTCCGCCACGCCGGGGCCGTGGGAGCTGGAGCAGTCCCAGGGCGAGTTCGTCGAGCAGGTGATCCGGCCGACCGGGCTGATCGACCCACAGGTGGTCATCAAACCCACCAAGGGTCAGATCGACGACCTCATGCACGAGATCAAGCTGCGCACCGAGCGCGACGAGCGGGTGCTGGTCACCACGCTGACCAAGAAGATGGCCGAGGACCTGTCCGACTACCTCCTGGAGAACGGCATCCGGGTGCGCTACCTGCACTCCGAGGTCGACACGCTGCGCCGGGTGGAGCTGCTGCGGGAGCTGCGCAAGGGCGACTACGACGTACTGGTCGGCATCAATCTGCTCCGGGAGGGGCTCGATCTGCCCGAGGTGTCGCTGGTCGCCATCCTCGACGCCGACAAGGAGGGCTTCCTGCGCAGCGGCCGATCGCTGATCCAGACCATCGGCCGAGCGGCCCGCAACGTCTCCGGCCAGGTCCACATGTACGCCGACAAGATCACCCCGTCGATGGCCCAGGCGATCGAGGAGACCAACCGGCGGCGCGACAAGCAGATCGCGCACAACGAGGCGCACGGCATCAGCCCCGAGCCGCTGCGCAAGAAGATCCACGACATTCTCGACGACATCTACCGCGAGGCGGAGGACACCGAGAACAGCCGGGTCGGCGGGGCCGTACGGCAGCTCTCCCGGGGCAAGGCGCCGGTCAAGGAGACCCGCAGCCGCAGCCGGGCCGGCGGGGCCGGGCCCGCGCGGGAGGGGATGGCCCGCGCCGAACTGGCCCAGCTCATCCAGGAGCTCAACGACCAGATGCTGGCCGCCGCCCGGGAGCTCCAGTTCGAGCTGGCCGCCCGGATCCGCGACGAGGTCGCCGACCTCAAGAAGGAGCTGCGCGGGATGGACGCGGCCGGGGTGAAGTGATCCCCGGCGCGGGCCCGGGCGACGCGTCGGGGCGACCGGGGACCAGTTGCGGTGTGCGAGCGGGCTATTGCGCTCAGTGATCGTCCTGCGTACTCTCCCTCGGTGGGGAGGCTGGGGATGCCGTTGCCAACGAGTCCGGTCATTCGTCGCGCCCGGTTGGGCGCCGAGCTGCGCCAGCTGCGGCGGCGGGAGGCGCTGACCCTGGAGCAGGTCTGCGACCGGCTGGGGTGGGCCTCCACCTCGAAGCTGTCCCGCATCGAGCTGGGGCAGAGCCGGCCGGACCTGGCCGACGTGCTCGACCTGCTCGACGTCTACGAGGTGCCGTCGCCGCAGCGTGACGCGCTCATCGTCATCGCCCGCGACGCCGCCACCAGCCGGGGCTGGTGGAAGGCGCTGGGGGAGATGGGCGAGCGGCAGCGCACCTACGCCGAGCTGGAGACGGGGGCGGCGAGCATCGTGGAGTACCAGCCGGCCGTCGTGCCCGGCCTGCTCCAGTCGCCCGGGTACGCCCGCCAGCGCATCGAGGCCGGCCGGCTGCTGTACCCCGAGGTCAACGTCGAGGCCGACATCCGGGCCCGGCGGATGCGTCAGGACGTGCTGCGCCGCGCCGACCCGCCCCGCTACACCGCGCTGCTGGACGAGCGGGTCTGTGGCCAGGCGGACGTGTCGCCGGAGGTGTGGCGGGAACAGGTGGCGCACCTGGTCGCGTTGGCGGACCTGCCGCACGTGACGGTCCGGGTGGTGCCCTGTGCCGCCGCGCCGCGCGCCGGGCTGCATCCGCTGACGGGCTACTCCAGCTACGTGTTCCCCGACCCGGCTGATCCGCGTACGGTCATGCTGGAGACGCTGACCGCCGACCTGCGGTTGGTCTCCGAGGCCGATGTCGCCCGCTACGAGCGGATGAGCGACTGGCTGGCGTCGGTGGCCCTCGACGGTGACGAGACGCTGGCGCTGCTGCGAGACCGCGCGGCCGAGTCGGCCAACGGTCGCCACGAGCCAGACCGGGCTGTCTCCCCGCAGGGCGGCTGAGATGACTCCCGGAGAACGCCCGTTGAGGCCTGGCGTGAGCAGTTGATTCGGTGGAATGGGCCGTGGTCGCGCCGACCGGTGGAGTCGGAACTGCAGATTGTTTCGGTTCGCCTGACGCTTGCCAAATGGCGGGATGGTGTTATCGGCTGGCTTCACCAGCGCCCGGTTCGACATGGCATTGAGGCTTCTTGCTGATTCCCGGCAAGAGGGGCCTGCGATAGCGGGAATGCCGGTGGATCTGTGGCCGGGGCGAGGAGCCATCCTTTCTGGCGTCGCCAGCGACCCATACCGCATCAATCGGTCAAAATCAATATTGACCTGATCCTGTGGAGGCCATAGGTTTCTTGTGTCCGGAAACACCGGCGCACCCACAGGAAGCGGGGGCTAGATGAGGTCTGTAATCAGCAGGGCAACCCTGGCGAAGGTCGCGGTCGTGGTCACTGCCGCCACCAGCATCGCCGTGGTGAGCGGTGGACCGGCGTCCGCCAGTTGCAACCACGGTTACGTGGACAAGGAGCTTACGAGCGGGCAGGTGATCGGCGCTGGTACGACCGGCCTGGCGGTGCGTACCGGCCCGCACCTCTCCTGCGGCTTGGTGGGGCGGGTTCCCACCGGCCACTGGGTCACCTATCTGTGCCACGTCTATGGCGATGTCGTGAATTCCACCAACCATTGGGTTCGGATCCACTACAACAACGGCGGGCCCACTTCCATCGACGGCTGGGCGGCGGAGGATTACCTCAGCGACGCGTCGGTTGCCGGCTGCGGCTAGGAATGCCGCCCGGACAGTCGATGGGCTCGAATGACGCCACGGCTTGAGATCGCGGAATGACGAAGGCCTCCGGTTGTGGAGTGGTTTCGACAAGGATCCGCTCCCAGCAATCCGTAGGCCTTCGTCATGCAACGCCTACGCCAGGCGATGGGCTGTGCCGAATTGTCGCGGGTGCTCGCCGCAGGCTGAGCCAGGCTCACAGGTGGGGTGCCTTGTCGAGCCGGCCGTACCAGCGCAGCGCCTCGCCGACCAGGTCGGCGGGTGCCGCCGGGTCGAGCAGGTCGGCGCGGACGTGTGCGGGGTCGCCCAACTCGCCCAGCAGGGCCGGCACGCCCTCGGGATCACCGCCGTAGGGCTGGGCGCCGTCGAACTCCGGCAGCCCGGTCAGCAACAGCCGCCAGCCGTCCGCGGCGAGGGTGCGGGCGACCGCCGCGCCGATGCCGATACGCCGACTCACGCCCTCACGAGGGCCACCCGTTGAGTCATGGGGGCCAGTCAACCGGGCCTCTTGCCCGGCTGCCAGCGGTCATCGCCGCGCGGCAGCCGGGCCCGGCGCCCCCGAGCCCGCCGGGACCGGCGGCCGACGCGTGCACGGCGCACCCTAGGGCAGGGGTACGACAGCTCAGGCCGGCACGTCCAGGAAGTGCTCGACCAGCGGCGGGTTGGCGAAGTGCGGGCCGATCAGCGCCCGCCACTGGGCGAAGCGCTCGGTGGCGCGGAAGTTGTCGTTGTGCGCCTCGACCGAGTCCCACTCGACCAGCAGCACGAACCGGCTCGGGGACTCGACGCCCCGGGTCATCCGCACCGACCGGCAGCCGGGCGTGCCGGCGAGCACCGGATGCCCCTTGGCGTACGCGGCGGCGAACTCGTCCTCGTGGCCCGGTAGTACGTCGATGAGCGCGACCTCAAGCACCATGCCGGAAGCCTTTCACGCCGCCGCCCGGGCGGAGCGTCGCGGGGGTCTGTTCCCGCCGCGCCGACTCCGGAACACTAGCCTCCTAGGACGCCTTACGCGGGGTGTGTCCCCGCACACAGTTCGCGATCGATGCTCACGAGTGGGGAAGGACACCGGCTGCCCGGGCTGCGGCCACTGGCGGCGGTGGGCAAGAATGACGGGCGAGGAGGGGAGTATTCCCCCGCGACGGAGTCGTCAGCACGGTCGAGCGCCCATCTCGGATGCGCGACCCGGCCCGTCGGTCGCCGCCCCCTCGGGGACGGCGACGGAAGAGACCTCCGACAGTCACCAGTGTCAGCGCCGTCGGCACACCGAGCCCGGACAGGGGCGTACGGTGTGCCCGTCGTTGCGTGTCTGCCGGAGGAATGAACCTTGGACGTGTCCGGACTTGTCTGGGCTGGGACGCTCGTCGTCCTGACCGGGATCCTGCTCGTGGATCTGCTGATCGTCGGTCGGCGGCCGCACGAGCCCAGTGTGCGTGAGTCGAGCCTCTGGGTCGGCTTCTACGTCGCCCTGGCCCTGATCTTCGGCGCCGGCCTCTGGCTGACCTCCGGAGCGAGCGCGGCCGGGCAGTTCTACACCGGCTGGCTGACCGAGTACAGCCTCTCGGTCGACAACCTGTTCGTCTTCGTGATCATCATGGCCCGGTTCGGGGTGCCCCGGCAGTACCAGCAGAAGGTGCTGCTCATCGGCATCGTGCTGGCGCTGGTCATGCGCGGCGGCTTCATCGCGGCCGGCGCGGCGCTGATCTCGCAGTTCTCCTTCGTGTTCTACATCTTCGGCGCGTTCCTGATCTACACGGCGGTCAACCTCGCCCGGCAGGGCGAGCCCGACGAGGACGAGTTCTCCGAGAACGTGCTGATCCGGTGGAGCCGCCGGGCCCTGCCGATCTCCCGGGAGTACGACGGTGCCAGGCTGACGACCCACACGACGAAGGGCAGGCGGATCTTCACCCCGATGCTGATCGTCATGATCGCCATCGGCACCACCGACCTGATCTTCGCGCTCGACTCGATTCCGGCGATCTTCGGCATCACGCAGGAGCCGTACCTGGTCTTCACCGCCAACGTCTTCGCGCTGATGGGCCTGCGGCAGCTCTACTTCCTGCTCGGCGGGCTGCTCAGCCGCCTGATCTACCTCAGCTACGGCCTGGCCGTGGTGCTCGGCTTCATCGGTGTCAAGCTGGTGCTGGAGGCCCTCGCCGACAACAAGCTGCCGTTCATCAACGACGGCGAGCACGTCTCGTGGGCCCCGCACATCCCGATCTGGCTCTCGTTGACGATCATCCTCGGCACTCTCGCGGTCGCCACCGCGGCCAGCCTGGTCAAGTCCTCCCGCGACCGGCGGCGGATCCTGGTCGACGCCCGCCGCTGAGGCGTACGCGAAACGACGAGGAGGGGCGCTCCCGGCCGGGGGCGCCCCTCCTCGTGTCGCGCGCGGCCGGCACGTGCGACCGCGCCGTCGAACGGTCCCGGTCAGACCCGGTGCACACCGACCAGGGTGGCGGTGCGGTCGTCGGGCAGCCGCTCCTCCAGCACCCGGCGCCGCAGGTAGCAGGCGTGCAGCATCCGCCGGTCGTCACCCGGGCGTGGGTCGGCGGTGACGATGCCGATGTGGTGGATCCCGCGCCCCGGCCGGGCGAAGAAGTAGAGGTCACCGGGGCGTTCCGCGCCCAGCGGCACCGGGCTGGTCGCCGTGGCCTGGTCGCTGGCGTCGCGCGGCAGCAGCACGCCGAGCCGCCGCCAGGCCAGGTGGACCAGGCCGGAGCAGTCGATGCCGTACGCCGACACCCCACCCCAGATGTAGACGACGTGGACCAGCCGCTGGGCGACGGCCAGCACCTCCTCGGCGGACGGGGGTGTGGTGGGCACCGGCACCGCGTCGCCGTCGGGCAGCCAGAGCGGTGCGGCGTGCCCCGGGGCGTGCACGGGTTGCCAGCCGTCGACGGCCGGCCCGGCCGGGGACAGTCGGGTGCCCAGCACCACTCCGGGAAGCACCTCGGCGCCGCCGGGTGCGTCGCGCAGCGCGGTGACGGTCGCGTCGACGACGAGCGGGGCGGCGTCGGTGTCGGCGGCCACGGGGGTGAGCTGCTCGGTGGGCAGCCAGCCGGGATAGCCGCGCGGGTGCAGCCGGGGAGCCGGCTGCTCGACCGCCACCACGTGGGCCCAGCCGTCCGGACGCAGTTCGGTGACCAGCACCCGCTCGCCGAGCAGCAGTTGGCTCAGGACACAGTCGCCGACCTGCTGGTCGGTGTCCATGCCGGAGATCCAGGCCGCGATGTCGGTGCGCCCGGCCAGGGCGGGAGCGTCGACGGCTCGTACCGCCTCGGGGCAGCTCCAGAGGGTCGCGACCGCGACCCGGACCACGGCCTCCCGGCCCGGTTGCAGCTCCACGTCCACCCCCAGCTCGCGCCGAATGTTCCCGCGACCATATGAAAGTTTTCGACAACCATCAACTACGAGTTTGCATGTTTACTTCAGTCACGGAGCTGATGCCGAGACCGGGCGCGTCCGGCAGCACGACGGTCGCGCCGTCGTACCGCAGGCCGCCGCGCACCGGCGACCAGGCCAGCCACCAGGCGGCGTCCAGGTCTGCCACGGCGGTCGTGCCGTAGGCGCCGGCCAGGCTCGCGGCGGCGCCGATACCGACCTGGGTCTCCATCATCGAGCCGACGACGGTGCCGAGGCCGTGCGCGGCGGCCAGGTCGAGCAGGGTCCGGGCCGGGTACAGGCCGCCACACTTGGCGAGCTTGACGTTGACCATGTCGGCGGCCCGGCGGCGGATCACCTCGATCAGGTCGCGGACGCCGAAGACCGACTCGTCGGCGAGGATCGGCACGTTCACCCGGTCGCTGACCCAGGCCAGCCCGTCCAGATCCCAGCGGGGGACCGGCTGCTCGACCAGCTCGACGTCCAGCCCGGCGTCCTCGATGCCACGGATGACCCGGACCGCCTCGCGCGGGGTCCAGCCCTGGTTGGCGTCGAGCCGGATGCGGACCCCGTCGCCGACGGCGGAGCGCACCGCGCGGACCCGTTCCAGGTCGCCCGCCGCGTCGGTGCCCACCTTCAGCTTGAGCACGCCGAAGCCCTCCGTCCGCCGCTGCCGGGCCGCCGCCGCCAGGTCCACTGCGTCGCCCGCGGCGAGCGTGACGTCCGTGGGCACCCGCAGGGCGGTGCCCCCGAGCAGCCGCACCAGCGGTACGCCGAGCCGCCGCGCCGCCAGGTCGTGCAGCGCGACGTCGACGGCAGCCTTGGCCGCCTCGTTGCCGACGACCGCCCGTTGCACCTGCGTGCAGCGGGCCACCAGGTCGTCGGCCCCGCGCCCGGTGAGCGCCGGGCCGATCAGATCGCGGACGCACGCCTCGGAACCGGCGACCGACGCCCCGGTCACCTGCCACACCTGCGGAGCCTCGCCGTAGCCGGACCGGCCGTCGGCGTCGATCACCTCCACCACCAGGGTCTCCACCGTGGTGGTGCGGCGCAGCGCGGTGACGAACGGCGTGTGTAAGGGGGCCGAGAGCCGATGGGTGCGTACCGCGGCGATCGTCATTGCGGCACCCTATACGGACACGGGCAGGCGAAGGGGAGGCCGGCATGAGCGAGCGGAGTGGGCGAATCATCGGGTGCAGGGCGGTGGTGCCTCATGGCGGCACGGAGCGCAGCGGAGGGCCGGCATGAGCGAGCGGCTCGGACGGGACTGGAAACTGGTGGGCGCGCCGAACGCGCGCGATCTCGGCGGCCTGGTCGGCGCCCACGGCCGTAGGGTGCGTACCGGAGCGCTGATCCGCACCCCGGCGCTGGGTCGGCTGACCGACGAGGACCTGCCGGTGCTGGCCAAGCTCGGCCCGGCCTGCGTGGTCGACCTGCGTGACCACTCGGAGACGGCGGTCGCCCCGCCGGATCGACTGACCGGCGAACCGCGGGTGGTGCACCTGCCGGTGCACGACGCCGAGCACCCCGTCTTCACGTACGTCTCGGCGGTGCTGCTCGGGCACGACCTGGACGCGTACGCGGCGCTGGCGCAGCAGGGCACACCGGCGGCGATGGCGGCGATCTACCGCTGGTTCGTCAGCGGGGAGTCGGCGCGGGCGAGCTTCGGTGCGGCGGTGCGGCTGGCGGCGCAGGCGGAGAACCTGCCGCTGGTCTACCACTGCTCGGCGGGCAAGGACCGGACCGGCTGGTTGACGGTGTTGCTGCTCAGCGCGCTCGGCGTGGACGAGGGTGCGATCCGGGCGGACTACCTGGCGAACAACCGGCTGACCGAGAGCCTGCGGGAGGTGCTCCTGGAGGCGATGCGGCGCCGGATGCCGGGGCTGGACGTCGAGGCGGTGCGCCCCGTGCTGGAGGTGCGCGAGGAGTACCTGGACGCCGCGTACGCGGAGGTGCGTCGCGTGCACGGGTCGTTCGGGGCGTACCTGCGCGACGGGCTCGGGGTGACCGACGACGTGGTGGAGGCGCTGCGGGCGCAGTTGCTGGACTGAGCCGTCAGCTCACAGGTCGCGGCGGGCGTCCCAGGCCACGGCGGACACCCGGGCGATCAGCCGGCAGGCGTCGTCGTCCTCCTCGCCGGTGGGGTTGCCGTCGGCGAGGTCGGCGGTGGTGCAGACGACGACGGCGTACGGCGGCGCGTCGTCGGGGAAGACCACCCCGGCGCCGTGCCGCACGCCGCGCACCCAGCCGTTCTTGTGCGCGATGCGGGTGCCTTCGGGCAGCCCGGCGGCCAGGTCGTCGCGGTGTTCCTGGGCGCACAGCACGTCGAGCATGGCGGCGCAGCCGGCGGGCGAGGCGAGCGCGCCCGGGGTGTCCACGCCGGCGGCCAGCGCACCGAGCAGCGCGGCCAGGTCGGCGGCGGTGACCAGGTTGGTGACGCCCGCCTCGCGGGCCGCGAAGTCCTCGATGCCCCGGCCGGTGACGCTGTGCCGGGCCCCGGTGAGGTCCCACACCCGCGCCACGGCCGGCAGTCCGACGTGGTCGATGACGAGGTTGGTGGCGAGGTTGCTGGAGCGGACGATCATCCGGTGGGCGAGCCAGCGCAGCGGCTCGCCGGCGCCGATGCGCCCCCAGACGGCCTCGTCGTTGTCGTAGTGCCGGGCGCAGGAGAACCGGGGCACGCCGGGCAGCGCCGAGTCGAACTCGTTGCGCACCGGTACGGGGACGTCGAGGTCGAGGGTGCCGGCCTCGGCGGCGCGGTGCAGCGCGACGAGCACGGCCGCCTTCATGGTGCTGGCGGCGTAGTGGGTCGCGTCGGCGTGCCGGGTCCAGGTGGGGGCGGCGCCGACCCGGCCCACGTACGCCGACACGGTGCCGGGCACCTCGTCCAGGTGGGCGTCGAGCTCGTCCCAGGTCATGCGGCTGACCGTAGCGGATCGCCGACGGGGCGGCGGGCCGGGGCGATCGGTCGTACCGTGCGGGGATGACGGTTGCCGCCTACGACGCGCACGCCGACTGGTACGAGGCGTTCGCCACCGACACCTCCAGCGACTACATGACCCGGGTCCGCGCCCGGCTCGGCGACCTGCTCGGCCCCGGCCCCGGCCGCTGCCTCGACCTGTGCTGCGGCACCGGGCTCCAGGCGGCGGAGCTGCGCCGGCTGGGCTGGGAGCCGGTCGGGGTCGACCTGTCCGCCGGGCAGCTGCGGCACGCCGGGCCGCGACTGCCGGTGGCCCGCGCCGACGCGGCGGCGCTGCCGGTGGCCGACGCCTCGGTGCCGGCGGTGGCGTGCGTGCTGGCCCATACCGACGTGCCCGACTACGCGGCGGTGATCGCCGAGGTCGCGCGGGTGCTCGCGCCCGGTGGGCGGTTCGTGCACGTGGGAGTCCACCCGTGCTTCGTCGGGGCGTTCGCCGACCGCTCGGCCCCGGATCGGATCGTGGTCGACGGCGGCTACGCCGAGCGGGAGCGCAGCTTCCGGGCCTGGGCGCCGCACGGGGTGCGGGTGCGCGTCGGCGCGTGGCACGTCCCGCTGGCCGACCTGCTCAACGCGGTCACCGACGCCGGTCTGACCCTGGTCCGCACGGCCGAGGCCGGTTCCGGTCCGGTGCCCGACCTGTTCGCCTTCCTCGCCACCCGCCCCGCCTGACGCCCGCGCCGGCTGCCTGACGCCCGCGCTCCCGGCCTGACGCCCGCGCCGCCCCGCCTGACGTGGTCCGGGGCGGCGACGGTGCAGCGCCCACCCCACCGGGCGGGGCCGTGACGGGCGGAGCCCGGACCGCGCGGGGCGGTCCGGGCTCCGGGGCGGCTGCCGTCGTACGTCAGCCGGCGTGCTTGCGGCGGGCGGCGGCCCGGCCACGGGTGGTCTGGTCGAGCACCACCTTGCGGATCCGGACGGCGGCCGGGGTCACCTCGACGCACTCGTCCTCGCGGCAGAACTCGAGCGCCTGCTCCAGCGACAGCTTGCGCGGCGGGATCAGCTTCTCGGTCTCGTCGGAGGTCGACGCGCGCATGTTGGTGAGCTTCTTCTCCTTGGTGATGTTGACGTCCATGTCGTCGGAACGGGAGTTCTCCCCGACGATCATGCCCTCGTACACCTCGGTGGTCGGCTCGACGAAGAGCTGGCCGCGCTCCTGAAGGTTGATCATCGCGAACGACGTGACGGCGCCGGCCCGGTCGGCGACGAGGGAACCGTTGTTGCGGGTGCGCAGCTCACCGAACCACGGCTCGTACGACTCGAAGACGTGGTGCAGGATGCCGGTGCCCCGGGTGTCGGTGAGGAACTCGGTGCGGAAGCCGATCAGGCCCCGGGCCGGGACCAGCCACTCCATCCGGATCCAGCCGGTGCCGTGGTTGACCAGTTGCTCCATCCGGCCCTTGCGGGTCGCCAGCAGCTGGGTGATCGCGCCGAGGTACTCCTCCGGGGCGTCGATGGTGAGCCGCTCGACCGGCTCGCAGGTCTTGCCGTCGATCTCCTTGGTGACGACCTGCGGCTTGCCGACGGTCAGCTCGAAGGACTCGCGGCGCATCTGCTCGACCAGGATGGCCAGCGCCAGCTCGCCGCGGCCCTGCACCTCCCACGCGTCGGGGCGCTCGGTGGGCAGCACCCGCAGCGACACGTTGCCGACCAGTTCCTTGTCGAGCCGGTCCTTGACCATCCGGGCGGTGACCTTGGCGCCCTTGACCCGGCCGACCAGCGGCGAGGTGTTGGTGCCGATGGTCATCGAGATGGCCGGCTCGTCGACGGTGATCAGCGGCAGGGGGCGCGGGTCCTCCGCGTCGGCCAGGGTCTCACCGATCATGATCTCGGGGATGCCGGCGACGGCGATGATGTCGCCGGGGCCCGCCGAGTCCGCCGGCTTTCGCTCCAGGCCCTCGGTCATCAGCAGCTCGGAGATGCGGACCCGCTGGGTGCTGCCGTCGGTGCGGCACCAGGCCACCGTCTGGCCTTTGTTGATGGTGCCCTGCCGCACCCGGCACAGCGCCAGCCGGCCGAGGAACGGGGAGGCGTCGAGGTTGGTGACGTGCGCCTGCAGCGGCGCCTCCTCCTCGTACGCGGGCGGCGGGATGGTGTCCAGCAGGGTGCGGAACAGGGGCTCCAGGCTGGTGCTGTCGTCGGGGACCGCGCCGTCGGCGGGCTGGGTCAGCGAGGCGATGCCGTCGCGGGCGCAGGCGTAGACGATCGGGAAGTCGATCTGCTCCTCGTCGGCGTCCAGGTCGAGGAAGAGTTCGTAGGTGTCGTCCACGACCTCCTTGATCCGGGCGTCGGGACGGTCCACCTTGTTGATCACCAGGATGATCGGCATGCGTGCCTTGAGCGCCTTGCGGAGCACGAACCGGGTCTGCGGCAGGGGGCCCTCGCTGGCGTCCACCAGCAGCACCACACCGTCGACCATGGTCAGGCCGCGTTCGACCTCGCCGCCGAAGTCGGCGTGGCCGGGGGTGTCGATGATGTTGATGGTCACCGGGTCGGAGCCGTCAGCCGGCAGGTACCGCACGCCGGTGTTCTTGGCCAGGATGGTGATGCCCTTTTCCCGTTCGAGGTCCATCGAGTCCATGACCCGCTCGGTGTCCTCGCCGCGGGCGCCGTAGGCGCCGGCCTGCCGCAACATGGCGTCGACCAGGGTCGTCTTGCCGTGGTCGACGTGGGCGATGATGGCGACGTTGCGGAGGTCGGTGCGAAGCTGCATACCCTCCATACTCCTGTCTGCGGTTGCCGGGGCACGCGTCGGGGTCTCCCCGCGAATGACCCGGATCTCTGCCGAAACTGATGTTCCGACCGTTTCAGCGCCTGGCATGCGGACCCCGTGGGAACGGGAGCCCGATGCACGACCTGCTGACCTCGCCGCAGGGCCTGCCGCCCCTGCTGATCCAGGTGATCGCCGCGATGATCGTCGCGGGGGAGACCGCAGTGATCTTCGGTCTGCTGGTGCCGGGCGAGGCGACCCTGCTGCTGGTCGGCTTCCTAGCGTACGCGGGGACGCCGCGGCTCGTACCGGCGCTGCTGGTGATGATCGTTGCAGCGGTGATCGGCGACACACTGGCGTACCGGGTGGGCCGGCGGCACGGGCCCGGCGGGGGCCGTGGCTGCGACGCCACCGCCCCCGCCGCCGGCGAGGGGTCGGTCAGTCCCGGGTGGTGACCGGCTCGCGTCCCGGCGGCGCATCGTCGTCCCCGTCCCCGGCGGGCTCGCGTTTCACCCGCCCCGGCCACCAGAAGCGGTCGCCGAGCGTGAACGTCAGCGCCGGCACCAGGACCGTCCGGACGAGCAGGGTGTCCAGCAGGACGCCGAGGCAGACGATGACCCCGATCTGGGTCAGCAGGATCAGCGGCAGGACGCCGAGGACGGCGAAGACCGCGGCGAGCAGGATGCCGGCGCTGGTGATGACGCCGCCGGTGACCCGTAGGGCCGAGAGCATGCCGGCGCGGGTGCCGCTGCGCCGGGCGTCCTCCCGGGCCCGGGTGACGAGGAAGATGTTGTAGTCCACACCGAGCGCCACCAGGAACACGAAGGCCAGCAGCAGGACACCGCTGTCGAGCGCCGGCATGTCGAGCACGTGGTCGAAGAGCAGCCACGACGCGCCGATGCTGGCGAAGAACGACGCGATCACCGTGAGCACCAGCAGCACGGGAGCGACCAGGCCGCGCAGGAGCAGCACCAGCACCGCGCCGACGAGCAGCAGGATGATCGGCAGGATCAGTCGCAGGTCCCGGCCGTTGGCCTCGTTCTCGTCGTAGGTGGCGGCGACGGCGCCGCCCACCACCGCGCCGTCGGACGCGGGTGCGCCCTCGACCGCGGGCGGGGCGGAGTCGGGGACCGCCGCGAGGGCGTCCCGCAGCGCCTCGACGGCCCGGTTCGCGGCTTCGGTGCCGGGCTCGGCCTCCAGCACGACGTCGACCTGGGCGACCTGGGCGCCCGCCTCGCCGGGCCGCGCGGAGGCGACACCGGGGATCCCGGCGGCGGTGTCCGTGACGGCCCGTACCGCCGATGGGGTGGTGAGCACGGCGACCGGCTGGGTCGTGCCGGCGGGGAAGGACCGCGCGAGGGTCTCCGCGCCGGCGACGGCCTCCGGTTTGATCCGGAACTGCTCGGTCTCCGACAGCCCGGTGCGGATGCCGAGCCCGCCGAGGGCGAGCCCGGCGAGCAGCAGCGTCGCGAGCAGCGCGACCGGCGCGGGACGGCGCTCGACGGCGGCACCGAGCCGGCCCCACAGCCGGCCCTCGCGGATCTCTCCGCCGACGCGGGGCACGAACGGCCAGAACAGGCCGCGCCCGAAGATCAGCAGAGCCGCCGGGAGGACGAACAGCGCCGAGAGCATGGCGAGTACGACGCCCGTCGCGCAGGCCACGGCGAGGGCGCGGTTGAGCTCCTGCTCCGACAGCAGCAGGGTGAGTACGCCGAGCACGACGGTGGATCCGCTGGCGAGGATGGGCTCGGCGACGCGACGCAGGGCGGCGCGCATGGCCACGAATCGGTCCTCCTCGCGGCGCAGCTCCTCGCGGTAGCGGGCGATGAGCAGCAGCGCGTAGTTGGTGGCGGCGCCGAAGACGAGGACGCTGGCGATGCCGGTGACGGCGCCGCCGGGCAGGTTGATGCCGAAGGCCGGGACGACCGTGTCGAGGGCGCGCAGCGTGAGCTGCTCCGTCGCCGCGACGACGACGAGCGGCACGATCCACAGGAACGGGCTGCGGTAGGTGATGAGCAGCAGCAGCGCCACGACGCCGGCGGTGACGGCGAGCAGCGTGGTGTCGGCGCCGGCGAAGACCTTCGTCAGGTCGGTGGCGAACGCGGGCCCGCCGGTCACCTCCACGTTCAGCCCGTCCGGGGCGTCGTCCAGGGACGCGCGGAGCTGGTCGATCCGGCTGGCGACCGCCTCCTGCCCGCCGGCGGTCGACAGCGGCACGGCGACGAGCGCGACGGTGCCGTCGGGGGAGACCCGCGGCGGGCTGACGCGTCCGCCGACGGCGAACTGGCCGAGGTCACCCGACTGGTCGGTGAGGGCCGCGCGGTCGGCTTCGGTGAGGGCCGCCCGGTCGGCGCGGCTGACGACGACGATCGCCGGCTGGACGTCGCGGGAGGGTAGCTGGTCCTGGAGGCGCTCGACCTGGGTCGACTGCCACTGGACGGAGAGGCCGGTGGACGAGACGGGCGCCGGGTTGTCGGGCTTTGGCAGTGCGAAGACGACCGCCCCGAAGACGATCGCGGCGACCACGGTGAGCCACGCGGCGAGCCGTCCGCGCGCCGCGCGGGTGAACACTGACATCGGATGCCCTTCACGGTCTCGACGGATCTGCTTCGACGCTCAGGACCCTCGCGGACGACGCAAAGTGCCGAACGCCAAGTATCTTGACAAACGAGATTAACGACTCCTGAGTTATGCTGCAACCGGAAGCGGACGGCAGGAGGCGGCGACCGACGTGGCAGGTCACGGCATGTACCGGCGGCGCGACACGCGCCGCGAACGGCTGGTCGCCGAGATCGGCACGGAGCTCCGGCGCTACTCGGTCGACGCGCAGCACATCGGGCACGCCTTCGCCAACCTGCACGGGCTCAACGCCACCGACCTCCAGGCGCTCATCGCGGTGATGGACGCCGAACTGATCGGCCGGCCGATCACCCCCGGCCGCCTCGGCGAGCAGCTCAACCTGTCGTCCGGCTCGGTCACCGCGCTGATCGACCGGTTGGAGCGCGCGGGACACATCCGCCGCGACCGCGACACCGCCGACCGCCGCAAGGTCTTCCTGCACTACGCCGAGCGGGGCGCCGCGCTCGCCATGGACTTCTTCCGACCCCTCGGCCGGCGTACCGACGACGTGATGGCCGGCTTCAGCGACGACGAACTGGAGGTGGTGCACCGGTTCATGACCGCGATGACCACCTCGATGGCGGAGCACCGCGACGCGGTACGTGCCGCCCGTGACGAGCCGGCCCGGCGCGCGAACGGCTGACGTCGTGCTCGACCGGCTGGCGACCCGCCTCGCGACCGCCGCGTTGCGGTTGCCGCCGGCGCGCACCCGTCGGGTCACCCTCACCCGGGGCATCCCGGTGCGGGTCCGCGACGGCGTGCCGCTGCGCACCGACCACTACGCCCCGGAGCTGCCCGGCGTGCCGACCGTGCTGATCCGCACCCCGTACGGGCGGGGCGGTCCCATGCGACTGCTCGGGCGGCTCGCCGCCGAACGCGGCTTCCACGTGGTGATCCAGTCCTGCCGCGGCACGTTCGGCTCCGGCGGCACCTTCGCCCCGCTCGTGCACGAACGCGAGGACGGCCTCGACACCCTCGACTGGCTGCGCCGCCAGCCCTGGTGGTCCGGCGCGTTCGGCATGTTCGGCGCCAGCTACCAGGGTTTCGTGCAGTGGGCCCTCGCCGCCGACGCCGGCGAGGAACTGCGCGCGATGGTCGCGGTGGTGACCGCCTCGGGCACCCGCGACTCGACGTACGCCGGGGAGTCCTTCGCCCTGGACACCGTGCTCACCTGGGCCGAGCTGCTCCAGGCGCAGACCGTGCCGTGGTTGGCCCGGCAGTGGGAACTCAAGCGTGGCCAGCCCCGGCTGGTCGCGGCCCTGGCCCACCTGCCGCTGGCCGAGGCGGACCGGGTGGCCACCGGTGTCACCGTGCCGTTCTTCCAGGAGTGGCTGCGCCACCACACCCCGGACGCCGACTACTGGCGGGCGCGGGTCTTCGGCGACCGGATCGCCGAGGTGCACGCGCCGGTGGCGATGGTCAGCGGCTGGCACGACATCTTCCTGCCGGCCCAGCTGCGCGACTTCGCGGCGCTGCGCGCGGCCGGCGCCCGTCCCCGGCTGACGGTCGGGCCGTGGACCCACGGCAGCCCCGGGCTCTTCGTCGCCGCGCTGCGCCACGGGTTGGACCACCTCGACGCCTACCTGGCCGGGCGGAACCCGCCGACGCCGGCCGGGGCCGGTGCGACCGCGCCCGTCCGGGTGCACGTCGGCGGCGCCGGTGGCGGCTGGCGGGACCTGCCCGACTGGCCGCCCCCGGCGGTGCCGACCCGGTGGCACCTGCACCCGGCGGGCGGGCTGAGCACCGCCGGGTCGGTGCCGTCGGAGCCGGACCGCTTCCACTACGACCCGGCCGACCCGACGCCCTCGCTCGGCGGCCCGCTGCTCGTCGCCCAGCGCGCGGGCCCCGTGGACAACCGCCCGGTCGAGGCCCGCCCCGACGTGCTCACCTTCACCAGCGCCCCGCTCGACGCGCCCGTCGAGGTGATCGGCCCGGTACGCGCCGAGATCCACCTGCGTAGTGAGCTGTCCCACGTGGACGTCTTCGTGCGACTGTGCGACGTGGACCGACGGGGCCGGTCCTGGAACGTCTGCGACGGGCTGGTCCGGGTCGCGCCCGGCCGGTTCACCGCCGACGCGACGGGCGTGGTGCGCGTACCCGTGGAACTCTGGCCCACCGCGCACCGGTTCGCGCCGGGGCACCGGCTGCGGGTGCAGGTCTCCGGCGGCGCCCATCCCCGCTACGCGCGCAACCCCGGCACCGGCGAACCTCTCGGTTCGGCGGTCACCCTGCGTGCCGGGTGGCGGGAGATCCTGCACGACCCACTGTGTCCGTCCGCAGTGGTCCTGCCGACCATGCCGCCCGCGTCGCGGCTTTCTCCCTGCTGAAAAAACCTGCTCTGAGCTGGGCGTTCATCAATCGATGGGGCTATGGTTGGGCCAATGCCCGACGCTGTGCAGCACTCGGCCGGGCCTGCGTGTGAGGCTTCCACACCGCCTACGCGGTGTCACTGGCGTGCCCGGCCTCGACCACCCGTAAAGGGGAGCCCCATGACGAGGGCACCGCAAAACCTGTTGGCGGTCCGCCGCCTGCTGCTCGATCACCTCGACACCGACCCCGACAACTCCCGCGACCAGGACCTCGAACCCGCCGAGGTCGGCATCGTCGGCGACCCGGCCCACCGGGGCGGCTACCACTGCGGCTCCGACCGGGTGGTGATCCGGGACTACTCCGTCGTCGAGTCGGTCCGGGACTCGTCCGGCCTCACGCTCGATGCCTCCGCACTCGACGTCGGCTGGTTCACGGTCAGCGTCGGAGGACGGGCGCACGATCTTCGTAGCTTCTCCACCTGGTTCGCCGGGCAGTGCGCCGCGGGCAGCTCGGACAGCCGCGACATCCGGGAGATCATCTACTCCCCGGACGGCAGGGTCGTCCGTCGGTGGGACCGCCTGGGCAGGCGGACCACCGGCGACAACTCCCACCTGTGGCACACCCACTTCAGCTTCTTCCGCGACTCGACCAAGGCCAACCGGGACCAGACCCCGCTGTTCCGCCGCTACCTGACCACCATCGGACTGATCGCCACACCCCCAGAGGAGTCCACCATGGAACAGACCGACCAACTCGTCTACAAGACCGACGTGACCACCCGTACCGTCGGCCAGGTCCTCGCCGACCTGGCGAACCTGCGCAACTGGCTGATCTCGCCCGTGGGGACGCCGGGGCTGGTCAGCCCTCCGTTGGAGCAGTCGCCGTTGACACTCATACTCGCGATGGCGCGAAGTTACCCGGCCCTGGTCAACCAGGTCACGGCCCTGGCCGACGGCGACTTCAGCGACGAGCAGGCTATCGTCGCCGGCGTGCTCGCCGGCCTGACGCCGGAGCAGATCGCGCAGGCCATCCCGCCCACCATCGCCCAGCAGGTCACCGACGAACTGGCCCGCCGCCTGGCGGCCTGACCCCGCGTCCGCCGGGCCGGCGCGCACGGTCACGCCCGGGCCGGGTGCGCGGCGACCCCGAAGCTAAGCGACGGTGGTCGCGCGACAATCGTTGCGCGACCACCGTCGCCCGGGACCGCGGTGGCGCCCGGTCATCCGCGGCGTCCGCTGGTCGCAGTTGGCCTTCGACGCCCGGACGTCGCCCCCCCGGGCGGCCCACAACGTCGGGCTGGTCGCGCCCACTTCGGTGATTGTGCTGATCGGGCCGCCACGGCGGCGACGGGACATGCCCGTCGCGCCGGAGCGGCCCTGAAAACGCGCTGCGGCGGCGGCCGGCTGCCGGCCGCCGCCACCGGCACGGGATCTACAGCGGACGGACGTTGTCCGCCTGCGGACCCTTCTGACCCTGGGTCACCTCGAACTCGACCTTCTGGCCCTCGTTCAGCTCCCGGTAACCGCTCGACGCGATGGCCGAGTAGTGGACGAACACGTCCGGCCCTCCGCCATCCTGCTCGATGAAGCCGAAGCCCTTTTCCGAGTTGAACCACTTAACCGTGCCGGTTGCCATGCATCTCTCCCTGTTCCAAAGCGGGTGAACCTCGGTCTTCGACCGATGATCGCCCGGTACTCCCCCGAGAGTAACTGGCCGCGCCGGGATTTGCTGGCCGAAGTGCCGCAGGCGGTGTGGTGAACTCTCGGCGCGGCGACGTGAAAGCCGGGCGACGCCCGGTCGGCTGGGGCATGCTTGCCCCGATGAGGGGTACCACAGCCGACGCGCTGACCGAGCTGGAGCAGGAGATCGACGCTTCCGGCGACGGGCTGGACCGGCTCCGGCTGGTGCGGATCCCGTTCGTCCCGGAGGTCCGGCTGCACCTGGCCGAGGACGCCATCGTCTGGTGGGCCCGGATGGAGGCGCACGCGGGGCACGCCCTGCCCCCGCCGTACTGGGCCTCGGTCTGGGCCGGGGGGCAGGCCCTCGCCCGTCACCTGCTGGACCATCCGGACCTCGCCGCCGGCCGCCGGGTGCTCGACCTCGCCGCCGGCTCCGGCCTGGTGGCGATCGCCGCCGCGCTCGCCGGCGCCGAGCGGGTGGTCGCCAACGACATCGACCCCTACGCGGTCGCGGCGGTCACCGTCAACGCCCGCGCCAACCACGTGACGGTCGTGGCCACCGGCGGCGACCTGCTCGACTCCGACCCCGACGGGACCGACCTGCTGCTGGCCGGGGACGTGCTCTACGACGCGACGATGGCGGCGCGGGTGCTGCCCTTCCTGCGGCGGGCCGCCGCCGCGGGTGCCGAGGTGCTGGTCGGCGACCCCGGGCGGGGCCACCTGCCACCGGGTCTGCTGACGGCGGTGGCGAGCTACCCCGTGCCGACGACCGAGCCCTCGGTGGACTCGCCCGTGCGCCGGGTGCAGGTGCTGCGCCCCCGGTGACCCGGTTCTCAGGGTCGACCCCGAGCCCGACACCAGGGGGCGTTGGGGGATCAGGCCCGATGCCGCGGGTGGCCGGGCGGTCATAGCGTACGGGGCATGGCGGATTGGCTGACCCAGCTCGGAGAGCTCCCCACCACCCTGCTCATGGGGGTGCTCGGGGTGGTGATGTTCTTCGACGCCGTACCGCTGTTCGGGGTGCTGGTTCCCGGCGACGTGGCGATCCTCGCCGCGACGGGGGTCGGCGGACCTGCCACCGGGGTCGCCACGTTCACCGTGGTGGTGGCCGGCTGCCTGGCCGGCTGGTCGCTGAGCTTCCTGGCCGGCCGTCGGTACGGCGACCGGCTGCGGCGCAGCCGCGTCGGCGACTGGATCGGCGAGGCGCGCTGGGCGGCGGCGGAGGGGATCCTCGAGCGTGGGGGCGGCCGGATGGTGCTGGTCGCGCCCTTCCTGCCGGTGTTCAACGCGCTACTGCCGCTGGCCGCGGGCGGGCTGCGGATGTCGTACCCGCGCTTCCTCGGCTGCGCGACGCTCGGCGCGGCGGCCTGGGCCGGTCTCTACCTGGTGCTGGGCACCGCCTCGCGGTCGTTGGCCGGGCTGCTGCCGGGGGAGTCCAGCCCGATGCTGGTCACCATGGTGGTCGGCCTGCTGCTGGCGGGCGCGGTGCTGATGGGCACGCGGCGCCGGCTGCGGGTCGTCACCGGAGCCTGATCCGGCGCCCGGCGCGGGCCGGCGGGGGGGCGGTCACCGCCGGAGGCCGCGGGAGCCGACGGGGGAGCGGGAGCCGACGGGGGGAGCGGGGCCGGGCGCGATCAGCGCCCGGCCCCGCTGAGGTTCACCAGCCCCGGGCCCGCCACTGGGGCAGTGCGGGGCGTTCCGCGCCGAGCGTGCCGTCCTTGCCGTGACCCGGGTAGAACCAGGTCTCGTCGGGCAGCCGGTCGAAGAGCTTGTGCTCGACGTCGTCGATGAGCGCGGAGAACCGTGCCGGATCCTCGTCGGTGTTGCCGACCCCGCCCGGAAACAGACTGTCGCCGGTGAACAGGTGCGGCGTCCCCGCCGGGTCGCGGTAGAGCAGCACGATCGAGCCGGGGGTGTGGCCCTTGACGTGGATCACCTCCAGCGCGCACTCGCCCACCGGCACGGTGTCGCCCTCGGCGAGCGTCTCGGCCTCGATCGGCAGCCCGGCGGCGTCGTCGGTGTGCACCAGCGGGCGGGCGCCCGTCTTGGCGACCACCTCCTCGAGCGCCACCCAGTGGTCCATGTGCTGGTGGGTGGTCACCACCGTGGCCAGCCCGGCGTCGCCCACCAGCTCGAGCAGCCGGGGCGCCTCGTTGGCGGCGTCGATCAGCACCTGCTCGCCGGTCGCCCGACAGCGCAGCAGGTAGGCGTTGTTGTCCATCGGGCCCACCGACACCTTGGTGATGATGAGCCGGTCGAGCTCGCGTACGGCCGGCGTGCCGCCGGGCGTGACGTCTCCGCTGTAGGTCATGAGGTCGTCTATATCCATTCCGGTGGTTGCGGCAGGGGGCCGTCGGGGGTGACGGTCAGCACGGTGCCGGGGCTGCGGCCGATCAGCCACGCGGCGAGTTCGGGGGCCGCGCCGGTGACCGTGGGGGCGGTGGCCCGGTCGCCGACGACAAGTTCGTGTCGGCTGCCGTCGAAGCGCAACACCATCGGCGGTACGTCCGCCCGGCCCGTGAGGTCGCCGGCCACCTCGTGCAGCAGCCGGTGGCCGAACGCCTCGGGCCAGTCGGCCGGCCGGTAGCCGGCGTCGAGGTCCACGTGGTGCACCTCGATCTCGCGCAGCCGGCCCCAGACCAGCATGGCCGCCGGCCAGGGGCCGCGCCGCGTCTGGACGGTGGCCGCCCACGCCTCGACCGGCATCGCGGCGACGGCCTCGGCGAACCGGTCGGCCGAGCGGCGCAGGTCGTCGAGGTGGGCGTCGGGCGGGCGGGGCGCACCGGCCTCGATGTCGGCGTCGCGGACCGCCGCGGAGGCGTACATCGGGATCGGCTCGCCGGTGCGCGCCGCGGCGAGCAGGTTGACGAAGCCGTCGGCGTTGCGGGCCAGATGGGCCAGGACGTGCCCCCGGCTCCAGCCCGGCAGCAGCGACGTGGCGGCGAGGTCGGCGCCGTCGAAGGCGGCCGCGGTCCGCAGCAGGCGGCCCGTGGCCACGTCCACCTCGCCCGTCAGCAGAAGCGGATCCATGGTCACCCACCGACCCTATCGGCCGGGCGGCCGCGCGTCGCCGGGGAAATCGCTTTCGGCGCGTCGCGGGGCGTCCTACCGTCGGCGTGGAACGCGGCACCGGGACGGCGGGGGAGGTGGTGACCATGCCGGTAGCAGCACGCGTGCGTCAACCGCTCCGACACCGATGAGGATGCCATGACCATCGACCTGACCGCCCTCGGCTGGGACACCGACCGGGCGGCACTCGTACCACGACGTGGCGGTCGCCGGCCGGGCCGGGTGGCCCGGGTGGACCGCGGGGTCTGCACCGTGCTCTGCGCGGACGGCCCGGTCCGCGCCACCCTGGGCGGGGCGGTCCTGGCCGCCGCCGCCCGCGACCTGACCCGGCTGCCCTGCGCGGGCGACTGGGTGCTGCTGGGCACCTGGCCCGACCGCAACGTCACGGTGGAGGCGGTGCTGCCGAGGCGTACCGCCCTCGTCCGGCGGACCGCCGGCAAGGACGCCAGTGGGCAGGTGCTGGCCGCCAACCTCGACGCCGCCGCCGTGGTGGAGCCCGTGCACCCCGAGCCGGACGTCGGCCGGATCGAACGGCTGCTCTCCCTGGCGCACGAGTCCGGCGCCCGGCCGCTGGTCGTGCTCACCAAGGCCGACCTGGCGGCCGACCCGCAGGCCGTCGCGCGCCAGCTCGCCGGGGTCGCCCCGGGGGTGCCGGTGCTGGCCGTCAGCGCCGAGCACGGCACCGGGCTCGACCCGCTGCGCGCCGAGGTGGCCCCCGGCCGCACGCTCGGCCTGCTCGGGCCGTCCGGGGCCGGCAAGTCGAGCCTGGTCAACGCGCTGGCCGGGGCGGCGCTGATGCCGACCCAGACGATCCGGCGCGTCGACGGCAAGGGCCGGCACACCACCACCTGGCGGGCGCTGCTGCCGGTGCCGGGCGGCGGTGCCGTGCTGGACACCCCGGGGGTGCGGGCGGTCGGTCTGCTGGACGGTTCGGCGGGGCTGGACCGGGCGTTCGCGGACATCGCCGAGCTGGCCACGGGCTGCCGGTACGCCGACTGCGGGCACGACGGGGAGCCCGCCTGCGCGGTGCGCGAGGCGCTGGAGAACGGCGAGCTGCCGACGCGGCGCTGGGAGAGCTGGCGCAGGCTCCAGCGGGAGGTGGCGTACGAGAGCCGCCGGCGGGAGGTCCGGCTCGCCGCGCAGCGGCGCGGTGGCTGGCGCGCGGGCCGGCGGCGGGCCGCCCGCCCCTGACGGGCGTACGGACGGGCGGGACCGGTCGACGACCGGTCCCGCCCGTTTCCTCGGGCGCGACGGCCCGGCTTCCTCGGCGCTGCGTCCCGCCTCGTCTCTCCGGGCTCGGCGGACCGGGCTGAGCTGGGGGAACGTGCCGGCGAGGGAAGTTGTCGTACCTCGGGGCTAGAGTTGCCGAGGCGCCTTTCTGCGCGCCCACAACCATTCAGACAACCGCTCAGACCAGCCTTGGAGCGGACAATTCCTCCTCATCTTCTTCACCCGGGAGTACACGGACAGTGGCCGACCGACTGATCATCCGTGGCGCGCGCGAGCACAACCTGCGTGACGTCAGTCTCGACCTGCCCCGGGACGCCCTGATCGTGTTCACCGGGCTCTCGGGGTCGGGCAAGTCGAGCCTGGCCTTCGACACGATCTTCGCCGAGGGGCAGCGCCGCTACGTCGAGTCGCTGTCGTCGTACGCGCGACAGTTCCTCGGCCAGATGGACAAGCCGGACGTCGACTTCATCGAGGGCCTGAGCCCGGCGGTCTCCATCGACCAGAAGTCCACCTCGCGCAACCCGCGCTCGACGGTGGGCACCATCACCGAGGTCTACGACTACCTCCGGCTGCTCTTCGCCCGCATCGGCGAGCCGCACTGCCCGGTCTGCGGCGAGCGGATCTCCCGGCAGACCCCGCAGCAGATCGTCGACCGGGTCCTCGCGATGGCCGAGGGCACCAAGTTCATGGTGCTCTCGCCGGTGGTGCGCGGCCGTAAGGGCGAATACGTCGACCTCTTCGCCGAGCTGCAGGCCAAGGGCTACGCCCGGGCGCGGGTCGACGGCGTGGTGCACCCGCTGACCGAGCCGCCGAAGCTCAAGAAGCAGGAGAAGCACACGATCGAGGTGGTGATCGACCGCCTCACGGTCAAGCCGAGCGCCAAGCAGCGGCTGACCGACTCGGTCGAGGCCGCCCTGGGCCTGTCCAACGGCCTGGTCCTGCTCGACTTCGTCGACCTGCCCGAGGACGACCCGGAGCGCGAGCGGCGCTACTCCGAGCACCTGGCGTGCCCCAACGACCACCCGCTCGCGATCGAGGACCTGGAGCCCCGGGTCTTCTCCTTCAACGCGCCCTACGGCGCGTGCACCGAGTGCACCGGCCTCGGCACGAAGAAGGAGGTCGACCCGGAGCTGGTCGTCCCCGACCCGGAGCGCACCCTGCGCGACGGCGCGGTCCAGCCCTGGTCGACCGGGCACAACCTGGAATACTTCCTGCGCCTGCTGGAGGCCCTCGGCGCCGCCGAGCACTTCGACGTCGACACACCGTGGCGGGCCCTGCCGTCGCGGGCGCAGAAGACGATCCTGCACGGCTCCGACGACCAGGTGCACGTGCGCTACCGCAACAAGTTCGGCCGCGAGCGCTCCTACTACACCGGCTTCGAGGGCGTGGTGCAGTGGATCGAGCGCCGGCACACCGACACCGAGTCGGAGTGGTCGCGGGAGAAGTACGAGGGCTACATGCGCGACGTGCCCTGCGCGGCCTGCGGTGGCGCCCGACTCAAGCCGGAGGTGCTCGCGGTCACCCTGGCCGGCCGGAGCATCGCCGAGGTCTGCAACCTGTCCGTCGGCGAGGCCGCGGACCTGCTCGCCGGCATCGAGCTGACCGACCGGCAGAAGTTGATCGCAGAACGGGTGCTCAAGGAGATCAACGCCCGGTTGAAGTTCCTGCTCGACGTCGGTCTCGACTACCTCTCCCTGGACCGCCCGGCCGGCACCCTCTCCGGCGGCGAGGCGCAGCGCATCCGGCTGGCCACCCAGATCGGCTCCGGCCTGGTCGGGGTGCTCTACGTCCTCGACGAGCCGTCGATCGGGCTGCACCAGCGCGACAACCACCGCCTGATCGAGACCCTGATCCGGCTGCGCGGCCTGGGCAACACGCTGATCGTGGTCGAGCACGACGAGGACACGATCCGTACCGCCGACTGGATCGTCGACATCGGCCCGGGCGCGGGCGAGCACGGCGGCAAGATCGTGCACAGCGGCTCCGTGCCGGCGCTGCTGGAGAACCCGGAGTCGGTGACCGGGGCCTACCTGTCGGGCCGCCGGTCGATCCCGACGCCGCAGGAGCGCCGCCCGCAGACCCCGGACCGGGAACTGGTGGTGCACGGCGCGCGCGAGCACAACCTGCGCAACCTGACCGTGGCGTTCCCGCTGGGCCAGCTCATCGCCGTCACCGGGGTCAGCGGCTCCGGCAAGTCGACGCTGGTCAACGACATCCTCTACGCGGTGCTGGCCAACCAGATCAACGGGGCCCGGCTGGTCCCCGGCCGGCACACCCGGGTCTCGGGGCTGGAGCACGTCGACAAGGTGGTCGGCGTCGACCAGTCGCCGATCGGCCGCACGCCGCGGTCCAACCCGGCCACCTACACGGGGGTCTGGGACCACGTCCGCAAGCTCTTCGCCGAGACCACCGAGGCCAAGGTCCGGGGGTACGGCCCCGGCCGGTTCTCGTTCAACGTCAAGGGCGGTCGCTGCGAGGCGTGCTCCGGCGACGGCACGATCAAGATCGAGATGAACTTCCTGCCCGACGTGTACGTCCCGTGCGAGGTCTGCAAGGGCGCCCGCTACAACCGGGAGACCCTGGAGGTGCACTACAAGGGCAAGACCGTCTCCGACGTGCTGGAGATGCCGATCGAGGAGGCGGCCGAGTTCTTCTCCGCCATCCCCGCCATCCACCGGCACCTCAGGACGCTGGTCGACGTCGGCCTCGGCTACGTACGGCTCGGCCAGCCCGCGCCCACGCTCTCCGGCGGCGAGGCGCAGCGGGTCAAGCTCGCCTCCGAGTTGCAGAAGCGCTCGACCGGGCGGACGGTCTACGTCCTCGACGAGCCGACCACCGGCCTGCACTTCGAGGACATCCGCAAGCTGCTGATGGTGCTCGAAGGGCTGGTCGACAAGGGCAACACGGTGATCACCATCGAGCACAACCTCGACGTGATCAAGACGGCCGACTGGTTGATCGACATGGGCCCCGAGGGCGGCCACCGGGGCGGCACGGTGCTCGCCACCGGCACCCCCGAGGAGGTCGCCGAGGTGCCCGGCAGCCACACGGGCCAGTTCCTGCGTCAGGTGCTCAAGCTCGACGGCGAGGCGAAGGGCGCGGCGGCGGCCACCTCCCGGGCGGCCAAGGCCAACGGCACGAAGTCCCGCGCCCGCAAGGTGCCGGCCGGGGCACGCTGACGACGAGCCTCCCGGCCGGACCTCGGGCAGTTGTCCGGCCGCGCCATCCGGCCGCCGGTGCGGGCGGACCGCTGACCGGGCACCACCCGGGCGGGCCCAGGGCCCGCCCGGGTGACCTCCGGTCGCCGATCGGGTGAACCGTCGGGCAGAGTGATCCGTGTACCCGAGTGTGGCCGCGGATCATGACCAGGCGGCGGCAGCCGAGAGAAGGGCGAGGCATGAGTGACGATCAGGGGCTGACCGGGCCGGCGACGCGGACGCGTCGCGCTCTCCTCACGGGCGCGGGCGCCGTCGGGGCGGCGGTGGTCCTGGCCGCCTGCGGCAGCGACGACTCCGGCGACACGGCGGCCCCGACCAGTGGCGGCCCGCCGGTGCCCAGCACCGGTGACGCCGGCGGCGGCGACCGCGAGGGCGCGCAGTCGCTGGCCCGTACGGCTGACATCCCGGTCGGCGGCGGCACCGTCTATCCCGCCCAGGGCGTGGTGATCACCCAGCCCCGCGAGGGCGAGTTCAAGGGCTTCGACTCGATCTGCACCCACCAGGGCTGCCCGGTGACGAGCGTCGACGGCGGCACCATCAACTGCACCTGTCACTTCAGCAAGTTCTCGATCGAGGACGGCTCGGTCAAGGGCGGCCCGGCCACCAAGCCGCTCCCGCCGAAGAACGTGAAGGTCACCGGCGACCGGATCTCGCTGGCCTGACCGGGGCGAGCGGGGCCGGCGGCCGGGGCGAGCGGGGCCGGCGGCCGGGGCGAGCGGGGCCGGCGGCCCGCCGGCCCCGGGCGGTCCGCAGACGGGCCCGGTCACCGCGTCGTGGCGCTCGCGGCGGCCCTCGGTCGCTGGCCCGCTGCCGGCTGCCCGCACAGGGCGCGCGGCGGCAGGCGCCGTTCCAGCAGCAGGACGCCGGCGACGCCGAGGGCGTTGAGCAGCGCCAGCGCCAGCCAGGGCGCGGCGGTGTCGACCTCGTACAGGGTGCCGAAGAAGGCCGGTGCGAGCATCGAGGCGATGGCGAAGGAGTACTGGAAGGCCGCCAGGTAGCGGCCCCGGGCGGCGACCGGTGCGGCGGCCGCCGCCAGCGCGGCGGAGGCCGGCGCGTGCACCACCTCCGCGACGGTGAACAGCAGCGTCGCCGTGACCAGCAGCGCGGCCACCACGCCGAGGCGCCCCGGGCCCAGGGCGGCCATGGCGAGCCCCCAGACCGTCCACAGGGCCGCCGCCAGGGCGACCGCGCGGGTGCGGCGGTGGCGCGGCAGGCGGGCGCCGACGGGCGCGGACAGCAGTGCGACGAGGAAGGCGTTGCCGGCCAGGATGCCGGAGGTCAGCCACGCGGGACCCCGAAGGTCCGTGAGCATCACCGTGGGCAGGGCCAGGCCGAGCATCATGCTGCTCAGCGCGAAGACGGTGTTCAGGCCGATGAGGGCCAGGAACGGCCGGTCCCGGACCAGGGTGGCGTACCCGCCCGGCGCCGGACCCGCCGGGCGGGCGGGGGGCGGTGGGATCCGCACGCACGCGGCGATGAGCACGGCGGCGAGGGCGAAGCAGGCCGCCGCCGCGTAGGCCACCGCGCGGTAGGTGACCGTCCGCCCGTCGGCCACCACCACGCCGGTGGTCAGGCCCCCGACCGCCAGGCCGGCGGTACGGGCGCCGTTGCTGATCGCGTACCAGGTGTCGCGGGCCCAGCCGTCCGGCCTGCCGTCGGCGTGGTCGGCGACCGCCGTGAAGATCGTGGACCAGAAGAACCGTACGCCGACGGCGACCAGCGCCGCCGCCGCGAAGACGCCGACCGGCCCGCTCACCCAGGCGTACGCCAGATAGCCGGCCGCCTGCAGCAACTGGGAGGCGACGACCACCGGCAACGCCCCCAGCCGGTCGGCCAGCGAGCCCGCCCAGAGCGGCACCGGCAGGGTGAGCACGGTCGCCGCGCTGAGCAGCACCCCGAGCAGCGCCAGCGGCACGTCGGTCAGCCGCAGGAAGTACACCAGCGACAGGGGCAGGAACAGCCCGTTGCCGATCGAGTCGACGGTGAGGGCCGCCACGAGGACGGCGCCCCCTCGGCTGCGTCCCCCGGGGTGTGCGTCCATGTCCCCCGTGCCTCCTCGCGTCTGCCCGGCCAGGGGCGGATGCTAGCCGGGGCCGGCTCCGCCGGCACCGCAATAAGCCGGGCTTCCGGCACTTCGCAGCGGCCGGGTTTCCGGCGCCGCGGCGCCCCGGCCTCCGGCGCGGCGGCGCCCTCGATCTCCGGCGTCGGGGCGGAACGGCGTCCCGGAGGGCTGTCGGGGGTGCGGACTACGCTTGCTGGCGTGGCTGACCCCTCGACCTACCGTCCCGCCCCCGGCACCATCCCGGAGTCACCCGGGGTCTACCGGTTCCGCGACGGCACCGGCCGGGTGATCTACGTCGGCAAGGCGAAGAACCTGCGCAGCCGCCTCAACTCCTACTTCGCCGACCTGTGGGGCCTGCACCAGCGCACCCAGCAGATGGTCACCACCGCCGAGTCGGTGGACTGGGTCACCGTGGGCACCGAGGTCGAGGCGCTCCAGCTCGAATACACCTGGATCAAGCAGTACGACCCGCGTTTCAACGTCCGCTACCGCGACGACAAGTCCTACCCCTACCTCGCGGTCACCCTCGACGAGGAGTTCCCCCGGTTGCAGGTGATGCGGGGCGCCAAGCGCAAGGGGGTGCGCTACTTCGGGCCCTACTCGCACGCCTGGGCGATCCGCGAGACGCTCGACCTGCTGCTGCGGGTCTTCCCGGCGCGCACCTGCTCGGCCGGGGTGTTCAAGCGGGCCGGACAGGTCGGCCGCCCCTGCCTGCTGGGCTACATCGGCAAGTGCTCGGCCCCCTGCGTCGGCAGCGTCACCCCCGAGCGGCACCGGGAGATCGTCGACGGCTTCTGCGACTTCATGGCCGGCCGCACCGACACCATGGTCCGCAAGCTGGAACGGGAGATGACCGAGGCCAGCGAGCAGTTGGAGTTCGAGCGGGCGGCCCGGCTGCGCGACGACGTGGCCGCGCTGCGTCGGGCCATGGAGAAGCAGACCGTGGTGCTCGGCGACGGCACCGACGCCGACGTGGTGGCGTTCGCCGACGACCCGCTCGAAGCGGCCGTCCAGGTCTTCCACGTGCGCGACGGCCGGGTACGTGGGCAGCGCGGCTGGGTGGTGGAGAAGACCGAGGAGCTGAGCACCGGCGACCTGGTGCACCACTTCTGCACCCAGGTCTACGGCGGCGAGCAGGGCGAGGCCGACGTGCCCCGCGAGCTGCTCGTGCCGGCGCTGCCCGCCGACGCCGAGGCCCTGGCCGACTGGCTCTCCGGTCACCGGGGCAGCCGGGTGAGCCTGCGGGTGCCGCAGCGCGGCGACAAGCGTTCCCTGCTGGAGACCGTCGAGCGCAACGCCAAGGACGCCCTCGCCCGGCACAAGCTGCGCCGGGCCGGCGACCTGACCACCCGCAGCAAGGCGCTCGACGAGATCACCGAGGCGCTCGACCTGCGCACCTCGCCGCTGCGCATCGAGTGTTTCGACATCTCGCAGATGCAGGGCACCGACGTGGTGGCGAGCATGGTCGTCTTCGAGGACGGGCTGCCCCGCAAGAGCGAATACCGGCGCTTCATCATCCGGGGCGCCACCGACGACCTCTCCGCCATGTCGGAGGTGCTGCGCCGCCGCTTCGCCCGCTACCTCGACGCCCGCGCCGAGACCGGCGAGGCGGGCGTCGAGCCGGCCGACGACCCCGTCGCCCCGGCCGGGCAGGCCGCGCCGGAGGACCTCGTCGAGCCGGCCGACGACCCCGTCGCCCCGGCCGGGCAGGCCGCGCCGGAGGACCTCGTCGAGCCGGCCGACGACCCCGTCGCCCCGACGGGGCCCGATGAGCCCAGGGTCGGCGTCCTGATCGACCCGACCACCGGGCGGCCGCGCCGGTTCGCGTACCCGCCGCAGCTGGTGGTGGTCGACGGCGGCGCGCCGCAGGTCGCGGCGGCGGCCCAGGCCCTGGCGGAGCTGGGCGTCGACGACGTGGCGCTGTGCGGGCTGGCCAAGCGGCTGGAGGAGGTCTGGCTGCCCGACGACGAGTTCCCGGTCATCCTGCCGCGCACCTCGGAGGGCCTCTACCTGCTGCAACGGGTGCGCGACGAGGCGCACCGCTTCGCCATCACCTTCCACCGGCAGCGGCGCTCCAAGCGGATGACCTCCTCGGCGCTGGACAGCGTGCCCGGCCTGGGGGAGGTGCGGCGCAAGGCGCTGCTGCGGCACTTCGGCTCGCTCAAGCGGCTCTCCGCGGCCACCGTGGAGGAGATCACCGAGGTGCCCGGCGTGGGCCGGCGCACCGCCGAGGCGATCCTCGCCGCGCTGGGCGGCGGGGCGAAGGCCCCGGCTGGGGAGTGACCACTGCGCCGCCGTCCGGCCGGCGCTCGGCCGGTGGCTCAGCCGAGCGGCCCTCTGACGGGCGGGGTGCGCGCCCGGCCGGTCACTCGGCCAGGACGGCCAGGATCTGCTCGCCGTACTTCGCGAGCTTGTTCTCGCCGACGCCGTTGACCGCCGACAGCCCGGCCAGTGACGTGGGCGCGTCGGTGGCGATCTGCCGCAGCGTGGCGTCATGGAAGATCACGTACGCCGGCACGCCCTGCTCCTTGGCGGTGGCCCCGCGCCAGGCGCGCAGCCGCTCGAAGACCCCGGCGGCGCTCGGCGACAGCTCGGCGACGACGGTGGCCGCCCCACGCGGCTTGGCCGCCCGGGACGAGGCGACCTTCTCCGGCTCGCGGCGCATCATCACCGTGCGGCGGCGGCCCAGCACCTCTGCGCTGGCCTCGGTGAGGGCCAGCGTGCCGTAGTCGCCCTCGACGGTCAGCAACCCCTCGGCCAGCAGTTGCCGCACCACGCCGCGCCACTCGGCCTCGCGCAGCTCGCTGCCGATGCCGAAGACGGTCAGCGAGTCGTGGCCGTACTGGGTGACCTTGTCGGTCGCGCGGCCGAGCAGGATGTCGACGCAGTGCCCCGCGCCGAAGCGCTGGTTGCGTTCCCGGTCGAGCCGGAAGACCGTGGAGAGCAGCTTCTGCGCCGCGACGGTGCCGTCCCAGCACTCCGGCGGACTGAGGCAGGTGTCGCAGTTGCCGCAGGCGGCCCTCGCCTGCTCGCCGAAGTAGTCGAGCAACTGGCCGCGCCGGCAGCGGACCGTCTCGCAGAGGGCGAGCATCGCGTCGAGGTGGGCGGCGAGGTTGCGCCGGTGGGCGAGGTCCCCGTCGGAGGTCTCGATCATCTTGCGCTGCTGCACCACGTCCTGGAGCCCGTACGCCAGCCAGGCGGTCGACGGCAGGCCGTCCCGCCCGGCGCGGCCGGTCTCCTGGTAGTAGCCCTCGACCGACTTGGGCAGGTCGAGGTGGGCGACGAAGCGGACGTCGGGCTTGTCGATGCCCATGCCGAACGCGATGGTCGCCACCATGACCAGGCCGTCCTCGCGCAGGAAGCGCTGCTGGTTGCGCGCGCGGGTCGCCGCGTCGAGCCCCGCGTGGTAGGGCAGCGCGGCGACACCGTTGGCGGTGAGGAACTCCGCCGTCTTGTCCACCGAGGCGCGCGACAGGCAGTAGACGATGCCGGCGTCACCGGGGTGTTCGTCGCGCAGCAGGCTGAGCAGCTGCTTGCGCGGCTCGCGCTTGGGCACGATCCGGTACTGGATGTTGGGCCGGTCGAAGCTGGCCACGAAGTGCCGGGCGTCGGTGAGCTTGAGCCGGGTGGCGATCTCGTCGCGGGTCGCGCTGGTCGCGGTGGCGGTCAGCGCGATGCGGGGCACGTCGGGCCAGCGCTCATGCAGCATCGACAGGGCGAGGTAGTCAGGGCGGAAGTCGTGGCCCCACTGCGACACGCAGTGCGCCTCGTCGATGGCGAACAGGGCGATCCGGCCCCGGTCGAGCAGCTGCTGCACCCCCCGGGTGCCCAACGCCTCGGGGGCGAGGTAGAGCAGGTCCAGCCCACCGGCGACGAACGCGTGCTCCACCACGCGGCGGGCGTCGAGATCCTGGGTGGAGTTGAGGAAACCCGCCCGTACGCCGACCGCCGTCAGCGCGTCGACCTGGTCCTGCATCAGCGCGATCAGCGGGGAGACCACCACCGCCACACCCTCGCGGAGCAGGGCCGGGATCTGGTAGCACAGCGACTTGCCGCCACCCGTGGGCATCAGGACCAGCGCGTCGCCGCCGGCCACCACGTGGTCGACGACCTCCTGCTGGAAGCCGCGGAAGGCGTCGTAGCCGAAGACGCGGCCCAGCACCTCCAGGGCGTCGGCGGAGCGCAGGTCGGTGGGGGAAGCCATCCGGGGATTCTACGAACCTCCCCCGACAGCCCGTGCAGGCGAGCGGGCGGGACGCGCCGGGTGGCCGCCGGGCCGCGCCGTCGCGGGCGTACGACGGTCGGCCCGGCCCGGCGGGATAGAGTCGCTGATTGACCACGCGCGGCCGGGGGCGCCGGCCGCGGCGCCACGGCTTGGGGGTAGCGGGTGAGCGAGGCGCGTACGGCCGAGGAACGGAGCGTGACGGTGACCGGGCAGCAGACACCGGCCGAGTCGGACACCACCCTGGTGGTGGTCACCGGGCTCTCCGGCGGCGGTCGCAGCACGGTGGCGAGGGCGTTGGAGAACGTCGGGTTCTACGTGGTGGACAACCTGCCCCAGGCGCTGATGCTCGACATGGCCGAGCTGGCGTTCAAGGCGGGCGGGGCGGCCCGGCGCACGGCGATGGTGCTGGACGTGCGCTCGCGTGCCTTCTCCACCGACCTGGCGGGGGCGATCCGGGAGCTGAAGGAGCGCGGCTTCTCGCCCCGGGTGGTCTTCGTCGACGCCGACGACGAGGTGCTGATCCGGCGGTTCGAGAGCGTCCGGCGTTCGCACCCGTTGCAGGGCGACGGGCGGCTCGCCGACGGCATCGCGGTCGAGCGCGGCCTGCTGGAGGAGGCCCGCGACCAGGCGGACGTGATCATCGACACCAGTCACCTGAACGTCAACCAGCTGCGCCGCCGCGTCGAGGAGCTCTTCGGCGGCGAGGACGCCCGCCGGCTGCGCGTCACCGTGCTCTCCTTCGGCTTCAAGTACGGCCTGCCGCCGGACGCCGACTTCGTGCTCGACGCCCGGTTCCTGCCGAACCCGTACTGGGTGCCGGAGCTGCGCGAGCACACCGGCCGCGACGAGGCGGTCAGCTCGTACGTGCTGGGTCAGGAGGGCGCGGACGCCTTCGTCGGGTCGTACGCCGACCTGGTCAACGCCACCACCGTCGGCTTCGAGCGGGAGGGCAAGCGCTACCTGACCGTGGCGGTCGGCTGCACGGGCGGCAAGCACCGCAGCGTCGCCATCTCCGAGGAGCTGGCCGCCCGGCTGCGCCACTCCGGTCTGGCCGCCAACGCCCAGCACCGCGACCTGGGGCGCGAGTGACGGCGACGCGCGTTGTCGCCTTCGGCGGCGGGCACGGCCTGTCCGCCTCGCTGCGCGCCCTGCGCCGCTGCGCGCCCGAGCTGGACCTCGACATCACGGCGGTGGTCACCGTCGGCGACGACGGCGGCTCCAGCGGCCGGCTGCGGGCCGAGCGGGGCGGCCTGCCCCCGGGCGACCTGCGGCAGGCGCTGGCCGCGCTGGCCGGGGACCACCCGGCCACCCGGCGCAGTGCCAAGCTCTTCCAGCACCGCTTCGCCGAGGTGCCGCCGCCGCGCGCCGACGACCCGTCCGGCACCGTGAGCCGATTGGAAGGGCCCCTTCCTCACGTTTCCGGTATAGGAAGGGCCCCTTCCTTTCCGCAGGGTGCCGGCGTGGACGGTGGACGGGGGAGTGCCGGCGCGGCCGATCGGGGCGCCGGGCTGGCCGGGCACGCGGTGGGCAACCTGGTGCTCTGCGGGCTGATGGAGCTGCTCGGCGACCCGGTGGCCGCCCTGGAGCACGCCGGCGCGATGCTCGGCGCGGTGGGCCGGGTGCTGCCGATGTCGTGCGAGCCGGTGGGGATCGAGGCGCGGGTGCGCGGCGCCGACCCGCGCCGGCCGGACGAGGTGCGCACGGTCACCGGCCAGCACCAGGTCGCGGTGACCACGGGCCGGGTGGAGTCGTTGCGGCTCACCCCGGTCGCGCCGGAGGCCTGCCCGCAGGCGGTCACCGCGATCGGCGCGGCCGACTGGCTGATCTTCGGGCCGGGCAGTTGGTACACGAGTGTGCTGCCGCACCTGCTGGTGCCGCAGCTCGCCGCCGCGATCGTGGCCAGCCCGGCGCGGCGGCTCGTCACGCTGAACCTCGCCGCCGAGAAGGAGACCTCCGGGCTCTCCCAGGCCGACCACCTGGCCGCGCTGCGCGCGTACCTGCCGGAGCTGAGGGTCGACCGTGTGGTCGCCGATTCCAAGGCGGCGGGTGACCCCGAACCGGTCGCACGTGCGGCAGAATCGCTGGGCGCCCGCCTGGTCCTCGCTCCCGTCGCGGTCACCGACGGCACTCCCCGTCATGATCCGGCCGCCCTGGGCGCCGCACTGGTGCCTGTCCTGGGCGCCGATCGTTAGACACGTACGTAATCTCCGGCGACACGCCGGAACAGGTCCGTGAGGGGACGCACAATGGCGATGACGGCTGCGGTCAAGGACGAGCTGAGTCGGGTCGACGTGCCCAAGCCCTGCTGCCGGCGGGCGGAGATGGCGGCGCTGCTGCGCTTCGCCGGCGGGCTGCACATCGTCTCCGGTCGGGTCGTGGTGGAGGCCGAACTCGACACGGGGGCGGTGGCCCGACGGCTGCGGCGGGAGGTCGCGGAGGTCTACGGCTATCCGAGCGAGATCCACGTGCTCGCGTCCGGCGGCCTGCGCAAGGGCAGCCACTTCATCGTGCGGGTCGTCAAGGACGGTGAGGCCCTCGCGCGGCAGACCGGCCTGCTCGACGTGCGGGGGCGCCCGGTGCGGGGCCTGCCGCCGCACGTCGTCGCCGCGAACGTCTGCTGCGCGGTGTCGGCCTGGCGCGGCGCGTTCATGGCGCACGGCTCGCTGACCGAGCCGGGCCGCTCCAGCGCGCTGGAGATCACCTGCCCCGGGCCGGAGTCCGCGCTGGCCCTGGTGGGCGCGGCCCGGCGGATCGGCATCACCGCCAAGAACCGCGAGGTGCGCGGCGTGGACCGGGTGGTGGTCAAGGACGGCGACGCGATCGCCGCGCTGCTCACCCGGATCGGCGCCCACTCCAGTGTGCTGGCCTGGGAGGAGCGCCGGGTGCGCCGCGAGGTGCGGGCCACGGCGAACCGGCTGGCCAACTTCGACGACGCCAACCTGCGCCGCTCCGCGCGGGCCGCGGTCGCCGCCGCCGCGCGGGTGACCCGGGCGCTGGAGATCCTCGCCGAGGACGCGCCCAACCACCTCACCTCGGCCGGCCGGCTGCGCCTGGAGCACCGGCAGGCGTCGCTGGAGGAACTGGGCGCGCTGGCCGACCCGCCGTTGACCAAGGACGCGATCGCCGGCCGGATCCGCCGGTTGCTGGCCCTGGCCGACAAGCGGGCCCGGGACCTGGGCATCCCGGATACGGAAGCGGCCGTCACGCCCGACATGCTCGTGGTCTGATAGGACGGAGCGGGTCGGCGGTGCGGTGGGGTCACCACCCGACGCTGCACTGCGCCACACGCTCGGATAGGGTCGCTGCGTACGGCAAGGAGGCCGGCACAGGCACTCCTCGCCGTGCACACCGCCTCGGGCGGTCAGGTCCTTCGAGACCGCGGCGGGGTGGCCGAGATGAACCGTCAACGGCCGGCTCCAACGGTCGGCGCACACACCTCCGCCGGCCCGGGTCTTACGCCGGCGGACCAGAACGCAAGGAGATGGGACCTGTGACCATCCGGGTTGGCATCAACGGCTTCGGCCGGATCGGCCGCAACTTCTTCCGGGCAGTGCTGGCGTCCGGCGCTGACATCGAGGTCGTGGCGGTCAACGACCTGACCGACAACGCGACGCTCGCCCACCTGCTCAAGTACGACAGCATCCTGGGCCGGCTCCCGCACGAGGTGAAGGCCACCGCCGACGAGATCACCGTGGGTGGCAGGACCATCAAGGCGTACGCCGAGAAGGACCCGGCGAAGCTGCCGTGGGGTGAGGTCGGCGTCGACGTCGTCATCGAGTCCACCGGCTTCTTCACCGACGCCACCAAGGCGAAGGCGCACGTCGACGGCGGGGCCAAGAAGGTCATCATCTCCGCCCCGGCGAAGAACGAGGACGTCACGGTCGTCATGGGCGTCAACCACGACCAGTACGACCCGGCCAAGCACACCATCATCTCGAACGCGTCCTGCACCACCAACTGCCTCGCGCCCATGGCGAAGGTCCTGCACGACACGTTCGGCATCCAGCACGGTCTGATGACGACGATCCACGCGTACACCCAGGACCAGAACCTCCAGGACGCGCCGCACTCCGACCTGCGTCGCGCCCGCGCCGCCGCGCTGAACATCGTGCCGACCTCGACCGGCGCGGCGAAGGCCATCGGCCTGGTGCTGCCGGAGCTGAAGGGCAAGCTGGACGGCTACGCGCTGCGGGTGCCGATCCCGACCGGCTCGGCCACCGACCTCACCGTCGACGTCGCCCGGGAGACCACGGTGGACGAGGTCAACGCCGCGCTGAAGGCCGCCGCCGAGGGCCCGCTCAAGGGCGTCCTGGTCTACAACGAGGACCCGATCGTCTCCGCCGACATCGTCACCGACCCGGCGTCGTGCATCTTCGACGCGCCGCTGACCAAGGTCGTCGGCAACCAGGTCAAGGTCGTCGGCTGGTACGACAACGAGTGGGGCTACTCGAACCGCCTGGTCGACCTGGTCAAGCTGGTCGGTCAGTCGCTGTGAGCATCCGTACCCTCGACGACCTGCTCGCCGAGGGGGTGTCAGGTCGGCGCGTGCTGGTGCGCGCCGACCTGAACGTCCCGCTCGACAAGCAGACCGGTGACATCACGGACGACGGCCGGATCCGCGCCGTGCTGCCCACCCTGAGCGCCCTCACCGCAGCCGGCGCCAAGGTGGTCGTCTGCTCGCACCTGGGCCGCCCGAAGGGCACCCCGGACCCGCAGTTCAGCCTGCGCCCGGTCGCCGGGCGCCTCGGCGATCTGCTCGGCGCGTCGGTGCGCTTCGCCACCGACACCGTCGGCGAGTCCGCCCGCTCCGCCGTGGACGCGCTCGCCGACGGTGAGGTCGCGCTGCTGGAGAACCTGCGCTTCAACGCCGGTGAGACCAGCAAGGACGACACCGAGCGGGGCGCCTTCGCCGATCAGCTCGCCGCGTTCGGTGACGCCTACGTCGACGACGCGTTCGGCGCGGTGCACCGCAGGCACGCCAGCGTCCACGACGTGCCGGCCCGGCTGCCGCACGTCGCCGGCCGCCTGGTGCTGCGCGAGGTGGAGGTGCTGTCCCGGCTGACCGGCGAGCCGGAGCGCCCGTACATCGTGGTGCTCGGCGGTTCGAAGGTCTCCGACAAGCTGGCGGTGATCGAGGCGCTGCTGCCGACGGTCGACCGGCTGCTCATCGGCGGCGGCATGTGCTTCACCTTCCTCAAGGCCCAGGGCCACGAGGTGGGCTCCTCGCTGCTGGAGGAGGAGATGGTCGAGACCTGCCGCAACCTGCTGGAGCGCGCCGAGGGCAAGATCATGCTCCCGGTCGACGTGGTGGCCGCGGACGCGTTCGCGCCGGACGCCGCGCACGACACCGTGCCGGCCGACGGCATCCCGAGCAGGCGGGTCGGGCTCGACATCGGGCCGGAGACGGTCGCCGGCTTCGCCGCCGCCCTCAAGGGCGCGCGGACGATCTTCTGGAACGGCCCGATGGGCGTGTTCGAGATGCCGGCGTTCGCCCACGGCACCCGGGGGATCGCCGAGACGATCGCGAAGGCCGACGCGTTCACCGTCGTCGGTGGCGGTGACTCGGCAGCCGCCGTACGGGCGCTCGGGCTGGACGAGTCGTCCTTCGGGCACATCTCCACCGGCGGTGGCGCCTCCCTGGAATACCTGGAGGGCAAGACCCTCCCCGGCATCGCGGCCCTGGAGAACTGATGGCGAGCGTCACCCGCCGGCCCCTGATGGCCGGCAACTGGAAGATGAACTGCAACCACCTCGAGGCCAACCTGCTGGTGCAGAAGCTGGCGGCCAGCCTCACCGAGAAGCAGCTCACCGACGTCGAGACGGTGGTCCTGCCGCCGTTCACCGACCTGCGTACGGTGCAGACCGCCGTCGACGGCGACAAGCTGCTCATCGGCTACGGCGCGCAGGACCTGTCGCCACACGCGTCGGGGGCCTACACCGGCGACATCTCCGGCTCCATGCTGGCGAAGCTCGGCTGCACCTACGTCGTGATCGGGCACTCGGAGCGGCGGGCCTACCACCACGAGGACGACGCGGTCGTCAACGCCAAGGTGCAGGCGGCGCTGACCCACGGGCTCACCCCGATCCTCTGCGTGGGGGAGGGGCTCGACGTCCGCGACCAGGGCACCCACGTGGCGCACTGCAGCGACCAGCTCGACGGGGCCCTGAAGGGGCTGACCGCCGAGCAGGTGGCGAAGGTCGTGGTGGCGTACGAGCCGGTCTGGGCGATCGGCACGGGCAAGACGGCCACCCCCGACGACGCCCAGGAGGTGTGCGGCGCGGTCCGTCAGCGGCTGGCCGAGTCCTTCGGCCAGGACACCGCGGACAAGGTCCGGGTGCTCTACGGCGGGTCGGTCAAGTCCGCCAACGTCGCGGCGATCATGGCCCAGCCGGACGTCGACGGGGCGCTCGTGGGCGGCGCCAGCCTGGACGCCGAGGAGTTCGCGAAGATCTGCCGGTTCCCGGAGCACATCTCCCGCTGATCGCTCGCTATCCTTGACTCCGCCCGTCCGTCGGTCGGTGCCACCGTGCCCGATCTGCCCGGGCGAGGATCGTAACGAGAGGACTGACCCCAGCCATGCCGATCTGGTTCGCATACACGTTGATCGTGTTGCTGGTCATCACGAGCGTTCTGTTGACCATGCTGATCCTGCTGCACCGTGGTAAGGGCGGCGGGTTGTCGAGCATGTTCGGCGGTGGCGTCAGCTCCAGCCTCGCCGGGTCCTCGGTGGCGGAGAAGAACCTCGACCGCTACACCGTCCTGGTGGGCATCGTCTGGTTCGCCTGCATCGTCGGGTTGGGGCTCTGGCTCCGCCTCCAGATGTCCAGCGGCGCGGTCTGAGCCCGCCAAGTCGTACAATTTGCGCGCGGTCCGTCACCGACGGGCCGCGCGCAGTTCGTTCCACCCGCTGCACCGCGTCGCCCGCCGCCCTCTCCGCGGCGGTTCCCCTCCGACGACAGGAGCGAGCAGCCGTGCCCATTGGCAACGTCTTCCCGGGCACCCGGGTCGGGTCCGCGTCCGACCGCCGCGCCGAACGCCACCAGCCGGCCCCGTGCCGGACGGTGGCGTACTGGTGCCGCAACGACCACCGCACCGAGATCCGGCTCGCCGCCGAGGTCGAGGTGCCGAAGGTGTGGGACTGCCCGCGGTGCGGCGTCCCGGCCGGCCGGGACGCGCAGAACCCGCCGGGCCGCGTCCGGCCCGAGCCCTACAAGACCCACCTGGCGTACGTGAAGGAGCGGCGCACCGCCGAGGAGGGGGCGGCCATCCTGGCCGAGGCCCTCGCCACCCTGCGCCGCCGGCGTGGCCGTCCCACCACCTAGGCTGCGACCGCGCTCCACCCACAGCGTGTAAGGAAGGGCCCCTTGTTAACGCATAGCGTTAACAAGGGGCCCTTCCTTACACGCGCGTCAGCGCAGGCTGCGCAGGCGGGCCGGCACGTCGGCCGCCGCCGCCCGGTCCAGCAGCCAGAGGGTCCGCCCCGTGCCCTGCACGCCGGCAGCCGGCAGTTGCACCGGCCCCGCCCCGGCCAGCGCCATGCCGACCGCCCGTGCCTTGTCGGCCCCGCTGGCGACCAGCCAGACCTCCTCGGCCGTGTTGATCGCCCGGAGGGTCAGCGTGGTCCGCACCGGTGGGGGCTTCGGGCTGCCCCGCACCGCGCTGACCGGCCGGCTGTCGTGGTGCACCGGATGTTCGGGGAAGACCGAGGCGACGTGCCCGTCCTCGCCGACGCCCAGCATCAGCACGTCGAAGTGGGGGAGCGCGGCGTGCCCCGGACGCGCCGCGCGGACCAGCTCCTCGGCGTACCGGGCCGCCGCCTCCTCCGGGTCTGCCCCGGCCGGGCCGTCGGAGGCCGGCATGGGGTGCACCCGGGCCGGGTCCAGCGGCACCGCGTCCAGCAGCGTGGCGCGGGCCTGGGTCTCGTTGCGCTCGGGGTCGCCGGCGGGCAGGAACCGCTCATCGCCCCACCAGACGTCCACCCGGGACCAGTCCACGGCGTCCCGGGCCGGCAGCGCCGCCACCGCCCGGTGCACCGCCGCGGCTATCCGCCCGCCGGTCAGCACCACCGACGCCTGGCCCCGTTCGGCCTGCGCGTCGAGCAGCTTGACCACCAACCGGGCGGCCACGGCCTGGGCCAGCAGGTCGGCATCGGCGTGGACGGCGACACTCGCCTCACTCATCTGAACTGCCTTCGTTTCTCCGGCCGCCGCGCGGCCGGTTTCCGTGGTGTCCCCGGGCGCTCAGTGCTCGGCGCTCGTTCCCACGTGTGCGGTGACCCCCGCCTCGGCCCGCTGGGCCGTGGCCGGGTCCTTCCAGACGTGCACCCGCTGCGGCGGGCGCTGGTCGAGACCGGTCAGCCCGGCCGCCGTGCCCAGCGCCTCCGCGTACACCTGGTCGGCGTCGAGCCGGCGCAGCTCCTCGGCCAGCTCGTCACCGAGCGGCCGGCGGACGAGCGGCAACTGCCGGTCCTCCTGGCCGGTACGGCGGAACGTCGCCACGCTGTCGTCCCGGGTCAACGTCAGCGTGTCGCCATTGGCGCAGCGCAGCTGCACCTCCCGCATCCGGGGGGCCGCGTCGGTGTGCTCCCACACCGGCTCGACACCGAGCCGCGCGGCCAGCCAGCCCTGCATCAGCGCGGCGGTCGGGTCGGTCGGCGGAGCCACCACGGTCGCCTCGGTCACCTGGGCCTGGGTGGTGTCGAACGCCCCCGCCACGAGCGTGCGCCACGGGGTGATCCGGCTCCACGCCAGGTCGGTGTCGCCGGGCGCGTAGTCCCGGGCCCGCTGGCACAGCGCCTCGATCGGGTCGGCGGCCTGCGCGCAGTCGGTGATCCGCCGGTCGGCCACCACCCCGAGGAAGTCCGTGGCGATCTCGGTCGGCGGCTCGCCGTGCCACCACGTCACCACCGGCACGTCCGGCACCAGCAGCGGCATCACCACCGACTCGGCGTGCAGGGCCAGCCTCCCGTACATCCGGGTGACGACCGCCTCGCACGGACCGAGCCGACCGCCCACGACGATCTCCGCGTCCAACCGGTTGCGCTCGCGCTGCACGTCGGCGCGGACCACCACCACCAGCCGGCAGGGGTGGGCGGCGGCCGCTATCGTCGCCGCCGCCTCCGCCTCGCGGACCCGCTTCTCGTCCACCACCACGATCAGGGTGAGCGCCATGCCGCTGGCCACCCCGCCGGCGCTGCGCCGCTCGGCGGCCAGCGCCTTGACCACCTCGTTCCCGGTGGTGTCCCACAGGCCGATCACTGGAGCCTCCTGGTTTGCTCGCTGCGCCTGCTCACGGCATGTGCCTTCGTTCGCGACTGCGGGGCTCGCAGAACCGGCTCACTCCTCGCGCTCACGGCATGTGCCTTCGTTCGCGACTGCGGGGCTCGCAGAACCGGCTCACTCCTCGCGCTCACGCCCGCCGCCAGGCCCGGCCCTCGCGGGCGAGCATCTCGTCGGCGGCCCGGGGGCCCCACTCGCCGGCGCGGTACGGCTCCGGCTTCGTCGCCGCCCACGCGTGTTCCAGCGGGTCCACCACGTGCCAGCTCTGCTCGACCTCGGCGGCGTCCGGGAAGAGGGTACGGTCGCCGATCAGCACGTCCAGCACGAGCCGCTCGTACGCCTCGGGGCTGGCCTCGGTGAACGCCTCGCCGTACTGGAAGTCCATCGCGATGTCGCGGACCTCCATGGTGGTACCGGGCACCTTGGAGCCGAACTTGAGCACGACGCCCTCGTCGGGCTGTACCCTGATCACGAGCTGGTTGTTGCCCAGCGACTCCATGTCGGCCTCGTTGAACGGCAGGTGGGGCGCCTTCTTGAAGATGATGGCGACTTCGGTGACGCGGCGCGGCAGCCGCTTGCCGGCCCGGATGTAGAACGGCACCTCCGCCCAGCGGCGGTTCTGGATGCCGAGCCGGACGGCCACGTAGGTCTCCGTGGTGGAGCCCTGCGGCACGCCCTCCTCCTCCAGGTATCCGACGGCACGTTCGCCGCCCACCCAGCCGGGCAGGTACTGGCCGCGCACCGTGCCCTCGGCGACGTCCTTCGGCAGGGTGATCGCCCGGAGCACCTTGAGTTTCTCCGTGCGGATCTCATCGGCGTCGAAGCTCGTCGGCTCCTCCATCGCCACCAGCGCCAGCAGTTGCAGCAGGTGGTTCTGGAACACGTCGCGGGCCGCGCCGGCCGAGTCGTAGAAGCCGGCACGGGTGCCGATGCCGACGTCCTCGGCCATGGTGATCTGCACCGAGTCGACGTACTTGGAGTTCCACAGCGGCTCGAACAGGTTGTTGGCGAACCGCAGGGCGAGGATGTTCTGGACGGTCTCCTTGCCCAGGTAGTGGTCGATGCGGAAGACGTCCTTGCGGGTGAAGACGTCGTCGACCAGATCGTTGAGCGCCTTCGCCGAGGGCAGGTCGTGCCCGAAGGGCTTCTCCACCACCACCCGGCGCCAGCCGCCGGACTTCGCGTTGTCGGCCATCCCGGTGCGGGCCAACTGCTTCAGGACGACGGGGAAGGCCGCCGGGGGGATGGAGAAGTAGAAGGCGGCGTTGCCGGGGATGCCGTGCGTCTGGCGCAGCTCGTCGAGCATCTCGGCGAGGTGGTCGAACGCGGCGTCGTCGTCGAACGAGCCGCCGACGAACTTGATGCTGCCCGCCAGACGCGCCCACACCTCCTCCCGCCAGGGGGTGCGGGCGTGCTTCTTGGCGGCCTCGTGGGCGAGCGACTCGAAGTCCCCGTCGCCCCAGTCCCGGCGGGCGAAGCCGAGCACGGCGAAGCCCGGGGGCAGCAGCCCCCGGTTCGCCAGGTCGTACACGGCCGGTAGGAGCTTCTTCCGGGCCAGGTCACCGGTGACGCCGAAGATCACCAGAGCGCACGACTCCGGGATCCTCGGCAGCCGGCGGTCCTGCGGGTCGCGCAGCGGGTTCACGCCGCCTCCTCGCTCCGCGTCGTCCAGGGTCCTCATCGTCACGCCCGCGACGCCCCGGCCGCATCGAGCAGCTGGGCGACGCCCGCCGACCGGTCGGTCAGGTGCAGCCGGACCACCGGGCGCTTCCGTTCGGCCAGGGCCTGCCGGTCGCCGGCGGCCTGCGCCGCCTGCAACTGCCCGAAGGTGTACGGCCGTCCGGGCACCGGCAGGTCGTCGGCGACCGCGCCGGTGAGCTGCAGGTAGCTGCCGACCTGCGGACCACCCTTGTGGTACTGGCCCGTGGAGTGCAGGAACCGCGGGCCCCAACCGAAGGTGACCGGCCGTCCGGTGGCACCGGCGAGCAGCGGCCGCAGCCGGGCCGCGTCGGCGTCGGCGAACCGGTCGAGGTACGCCATCACCGCGAGGTAGCCGTCGTCGCCCGCCTCGTCGGCCAGCTGCCGCAGCACGCCGGCCAGGTCGCCCGGGGCGCCCTGCGGCGCGTACACCTCGATCGCGCCCTCGGTGAACGACGGCGTCTCCGCCGGCGGGCCCGAGGCGAGGATCCGGTTGGTGTTCTCCTTGCTCTCGGTGACGTTGGGCTGGTCGAACGGGTCGATGCCGAGCACCGCACCGGCGATCGCGGTGGCGTACTCCCAGACCAGGAACTGCGCGCCGAGCGGGCCGTTGACCGCCACGTGGGCGTCGACGCCGCCGCCGGGGACCGCGCCGGCGGGCAGCGCGCCGCCGTAGGTCACGGTGAGCACGTCGTCGCCGGTGGCGCCGGGGCTCTGCGGCGACTCCACGACGACCGGCAGGATGCCGACCCCGGCCTTGCCGGTGGACTCGGCGATCAGCTGCTCGGCCCAGTCGCCGAGACCCTCGATGCCGGTGCCGTCGGAGATCAGGGCGACCTTGTCCCGGCCCATGGTGGCCGCCGCGCCGAGCGCCGCGCCGAGCGCCAGGCCCGGGTTGTCGCGGTCCCCGCCCAGCGACCGCGCCAGCGCGTCGGCCTCGTCGAGCAGTTCGGCCACCTCCACGCCGGCCAGCGCCGACGGAACCAGCCCGAACGCGGTCAGCGCCGAGTAACGGCCGCCCACGTTCGGGTCGGCGAGCACGGTGAAGGCGCCCATCTCGGCGGCGGTGGCCTCCAACGGCGAGCCGGGGTCGGTGACGACGACGAAGTGCCGGCCGGCCTCCGCCTCGGTCATCCCCGCGTCGAGGAACGCCTGCCAGTAGGCCCGGCGGTGGCTGTCGGTCTCGACCGTCGAGCCGGACTTGCTGGCCACCACGACCACGGTGCGCTCCAGCCGGTCGGCCAGCGCCGCCCGGACCTGCCCCGGGTCGGTGGTGTCGAGCACCGTGAGCTGCCTGCCGAGGGTGCGGGCGATGACCTCGGGGGCCAGCGACGAGCCGCCCATCCCGGCGAGCACCACGTGGTCCAGGTCGGCCAGCTCCGCCTTCAGCTCGGCGAGCTGGGGGAGCAGTTCCCGGCTGCGCAGGTGGGTGTCCACCCAGCCGAGGCGGATCTTCGCCTCGGCCTCGGCGTCCGGACCCCAGAGGGTCGCGTCCTTCGCGGCCAGCTTGCCCGGCACGCCGGCGCCGACCAGCGCGTCGCGGGTGGAGGCGGGGGCCGATCTGTCGACCGCGTCGGCCCCGTGGACGGCGAGCCCGGCGGCCGTCTCGACCGCCCCGGCGAGCAGGTCACTCACGCCGCCACCTCGCTTCGCCCGGCGGCGCCACGAGGCGCCGCGCTGCTGAGCCCGATGGTCCGCCCGCTCACGCGTTTCCTCCCGCCTGCTGCGCGGCCTGCGCGTTCTCCGTCGCGGCGTCGCCCGGGTGCCCGGCGCCCCGGCTCGCGGCCGACAGCGACTTGCGGACGCCGTCGAGCAGTTCCTGCCAGCTCGCCTCGAACTTCTCCACGCCCTCGCGCTCCAGGGTCTCGATGACGTCGGCCAGGTCGACCCCGACGGACTCCAGGTCCGCGAAGACCTTGCGGGCCTCGTCGTACGAGCCGGTGATGGTGTCGCCGCGGGTCTCGCCGTGGTCGGCGTACGCGTGCACGACCGGCTCCGGCATGGTGTTGACCGTGCCGGGGGCGACCAGCTCCTCGACGTAGATGACGTCCCGGTAGTCCGGGTTCTTGGTCGAGGTGGAGGCCCACAGCGGCCGCTGCGGGTGCGCGCCGGCGTCGGCGAGGGCCTGCCACCGGTCGGAGGAGAACACCTCGCCGTAGCGCTCGTACGCCAGCTTGGCGTTGGCGACGGCGGCGCGTCCCTTCAGTCCCAGCGCGCGCTCTTTGCCTGCGGGGTCGGAAGCCTCGCCGGCCATCCGGTCCAATCGCTTGTCGACCTCGCTGTCGACCCGGGAGATGAAGAACGAGGCGACCGAGCCGATCTTGGACAGGTCGTGCCCGTTCGCCTTCGCCTGCTCCAGGCCGGCCAGGAACGCCTCCATGACCTGCGAGTAGCGGTCCAGCCCGAAGATCAGCGTGACGTTGACGCTGATCCCCTCCGCCAGGGTGGCGGTGATCGCCGGCAGGCCGGCCTCGGTGGCCGGGATCTTGATGTAGAGGTTGGGCCGGTCGACCAGCCACCACAGCGCCTTGGCCTCGGCGACGGTCCTGTCGGTCTCGTGGGCCAGCCGGGGGTCCACCTCGATGGAGACCCGGCCGTCGATCCCGGCGCTGCCCTCGTACGACGGGTGCATCACGTCGCACGCCCACCGCACGTCGTAGGTGGTGAGCATGCGCACGGCCTCCTCGACCTGCACCCCACGGGAGGCGAGGTCGCGCAGCTGCCAGTCGTACTCGTCGGCGTCGCTCAGCGCCTTGGCGAAGATCGTCGGGTTGGTGGTCACCCCGGCCACGTGCTTCTCCCGGCGCAGCTGGTCCAGCCCGCCGGAGGACAGCCGTACCCGGGAGAGGTCGTCGAGCCAGACCGCCACGCCTGCGGCGGTGAGTTCACTAAGCCTGTCCGTCATACCGTCCACGCTCCCCTCAGTTGCCGGTCGTGAAACCGGTGATGTCGCCCACCCGGGTCAGCGCCGCGTGCGCGGCGGCCACGATCCGGTCGGGGGTGAAGCCGAACTGCTCGAAGAGCACGGAGTGCGGGGCGCTCGCGCCGTAGTGCTCCAGGCTGACGCTCTCGCCGCAGTCGCCGACGATGCCGTGCCAGGACATGGCGATACCCGCTTCCACGCTCACCCGTGCCTTTACCCCCCGCGGCAGCACCGACTCCCGGTACGCCTCGTCCTGCTCGAAGAACCACTCCTGGCAGGGCATCGAGACGACCCGGGTCGGAGTGCCGTCGGCCTCCAGCCGCTCGCGCGCGGTCAGGCAGAGCTGCACCTCGGAGCCGGTGCCGATGATGATCACCTGCGGCTTGCCGTTGGACGCCTCGGCCAGCACGTAGCCGCCCCTCGCCACGCCCTCCGCGCCGGCCAGCGCCGACCGGTCGAACGTCGGCAACGCCTGCCGGCTCAGCGCCAGCGCGGTCGGCCGGTCGGTGTGCTCCAGCGCCTGCCGCCAGGCCCAGGCCGTCTCGTTGGCGTCGGCCGGCCGGACCACGTCCAGGCCGGGGATGGCGCGCAGCGCGGTCAGGTGCTCCACCGGCTGGTGCGTGGGGCCGTCCTCGCCGAGGCCGATCGAGTCGTGCGTCCAGACGTAGACCACCGGCAGCTTCATCAGGGCGGCGAGCCGCACCGACGGGCGCATGTAGTCGCTGAAGACCAGGAAGGTGCCGCCGTACGGGCGGGTGCCGCCGTGCAGCGCGATGCCGTTGAGGATCGCGCCCATGGCGTGCTCGCGGATGCCGAAGTGCAGGGTGCGGCCGTACTCGTGGCCGGGGAAGTCCTTGGTCGCGTGGACGGCCGGGACGAACGACGGCTCGCCCTTCATGGTGGTGTTGTTGCTCTCCGCCAGGTCGGCCGAGCCGCCCCACAGCTCCGGCAGCACTCCGGCGAGCGCCTCCAGGACCTTGCCGGAGGCGGCCCGGGTGGCGATGCCCTTGGCGTCGGCCGGGAACTCCGGCAGCGCCTCCGTCCAGCCGCTCGGCAGGACCCGCCCGGCCATCCGGTCGTACAGGGCGTGGCGCTCCGGGTTCGCCTTCGCCCAGCCCTCGAACGCGGTGGTCCACTCCTGCTGGGCCCGGTCGCCGCGCTCCATCACCGTGCGGGCGTGGCCGAGCATCTCCTCGTCGACCTCGAAGGTCCGCGCCGGGTCGAAGCCGAGGAGCTGCTTGGTGGCGGCCACCTCGTCGGCGCCCAGTGCCGAACCGTGGATCTTGCCGGTGTTCTTCTTGTTCGGCGCGGGCCAGCCGATGATGGTGCGCAGCGCGATGAAGGAGGGACGGTCGGTCTCGGCCTTCGCCGCCAGCAGCGCCCGGTGCAGCGCCTCGACGTCCTCGTGGTAGTCGCCCTGGTCGGCGTCGCCGGCACGCCAGTCGACGGTCTGCACGTGCCAGCCGTACGCCTCGTAGCGGGCCGCGACGTCCTCGCTCTTGGCGATGCGGGTGTCGTCCTCGATGGAGATCTCGTTGTCGTCGTAGATCACCGTGAGGTTGCCGAGCTGCTGGTGCCCGGCGAGCGCGCTGGCCTCGTGGCTGATGCCCTCCTCGATGTCGCCGTCGGAGACGACGCACCAGATGTCGTGGTCGAAGACCGACCGGCCCGGCTCCGCCTCCGGGTCGAACAGGCCGCGCTCGCGGCGGGCGGCCATCGCCATGCCGACCGCGTTGCCGAGGCCCTGCCCGAGCGGCCCGGTGGTGGTCTCCACACCGGGGGTGTGCCCGTGCTCGGGGTGGCCCGGGGTCAGCGAGCCCCACTGCCGCAGCGCCTCCAGGTCCTGCAGGGCCAGCGGGTAGCCGGAGAGGAAGAGCTGGATGTAGAGGGTGAGGCTGGAGTGGCCCGCGGAGAGCACGAAGCGGTCCCGGCCGGGCCAGTTCGGGTCGGCCGGGTTGTGCCGCATCACCCGGTTGAAGAGCAGGTACGCCGCGGGCGCGAGGCTCATCGCGGTGCCCGGGTGGCCGTTGCCGGATTTCTCCACGGCGTCCATGGCCAGCACGCGGACGGTGTCGACGGCCCGGCGGTCGAGGTCGGACCAGTTGAGTGCGGGGTGCTCAGGTCGGTTGGCAGCCACGATGGTTGTGCTCCTCGGCAGATGGGCGGAACCCTCAGTGATGACCCTATCGAGCGGTCCTAAACGTCCGCCCAGGGATCTCTGCATGCCGGTCTGTACTGGTCGGCGCCGCTGTGCCCACCGCCCCCGCGGTGTGACGGCCCGCACCGTCGTCGGGTCGCCCGGGCAGCGAAAACGACGACGCGTAGTCTGTGGTGCGGTGTGTGGCCCCAGCCGGGCCCGGCCGATCCGACCTCCCCCTGCCGACGCCGGAAGGTGGCAATCCGTGAGCATGATCACCGAGCGCCCCGTCAGCAACCCTGCCGGGCAGCCGCCGGTGCGGACCACGGTCGAGACGTCGGTGGCGGCCCGCCGGGACGTCCGCGCGGTGGTCGCGGCCTACGTGACGCTGACCAAGCCGCGGATCGTGGAGCTGCTCCTCGTCACCACGGTGCCGGCGATGATGCTCGCGCACGGCGGCATGCCGTCGCTCTGGCTGGTGGCCGTGGTGCTGGTCGGCGGCTCGCTCGCCGCCGGCGCGGCCAGCGTCATCAACTGCTACATCGACCGGGACATCGACCAGCTGATGCGGCGCACCAAGCGCCGCCCGCTGCCGACGCACACCGTGACGCCGCGCAACGCGCTGATCTTCGGGTTGGTGCTGGCGGCGGTGTCGGTCGCGATGATGGCGGCGTTCACCAACCTGCTGGCCGCCGGGCTCACGCTGGCCGCGATCGTCTACTACGACGTCGTCTACACCCTCTGGCTCAAGCGCACCACGACGGCGAACACGTTCTGGGGCGGGGCCTGCGGGGCGGCGCCGGTCCTGATCGGCTGGGCGGCGGTGACGGGGACGCTCGCCCCGGCCGCGTGGGCGCTGTTCGCGGTGGTCTTCTTCTGGCAGATGCCGCACTTCTACCCGCTGGCGATGAAGTACAAGGACGACTACGCCCGCGCCGGCATCCCGATGCTGCCGGTGGTGGCCTCGACCCGGCGGGTGAACGGCGAGATCATCGGCTTCGCCTGGCTGACCGTGGCGTCCTCGCTGGCCGTGTGGCCGCTGGGGATGAGCCTGATCTACGGCGTGCCCGCCGTGGTGGTCGGTGCCATCTTCGTGGTGGAGGCGCACAAGCTCGCCCGGCGGGTGGCGCGGGGGCAGGCCGTCAAGCCGATGCGGCTGTTCCACTGGTCGACCACCTACCTGACCATCGTCTTCGCCGCCGTCGCGCTCGACGCCCTGATCTGAGCGGGCCGAGCCCGCGCCGACGCCGGAACTGAGCGGGCCGGAGGCCGCGCCGACGCCGGACCTGAGCGGGCCGAGCCGCGCCGACGCCGGAGCGGGCTCCGGTCCGGCTGATCCGCCGGGGTGCCGGCCGGACGGGTGGGCCCGCGGCGACCGGTCCGGCCGTGGACGCGTGCGGGAAAGTCGTCATCGGGTATGCCTTGTCCGGGTTTCTCGTCACATCGGTGGCACGGTCGGCATCGGTCCGGAACCGCTCGGATGCCCCGAGGCGGACGGGTTCGGGCCGGGGTTTTGGCGTGATAAGTCGCCACATTGTGGGGCATTTCTCCTGCTCCTGTCCGTAAACCTGCGGGTAATCGGCATCACAAAAGCTTCATGGTTCTCGCCCGCCCGGGTGGAAGTCTGCTTACGCTTCGCGTCATGGCAGATGGTTCCGATACGACGCTGACGGCCGAGGAGACCCCCGGGCACGCCCCGCAGGGCCTGGTCGCGGGCATCAAGTCGTTCGCCGCCGGTCACGGCGGGGCGAAGGCGGTCATCGAGTACGTCGGCAAGCGTGGCGCGCGCATCGTCCTCGTGGGCGGGGACGGGGTGTGGGGCGACCAGTTCGCCGACGACACCGTCGTGGCGCGGCAGGCCTGCGCGAAGGCGGGAGTCACCGTCGAGAACGCCTGGGAGCGTGAACTGATGGACCAGATGCGTCCGAGCAACGACCTCTGGCGGTCGATGGCCCGGCGCACGATGGCCCGTTGACATAAATTGACCGACCACCACCAGTCGACCCGGGGGAGACCCCGGGTCGCTCTCGTCACCTGTGCCGACCTGCCCGACCTGGGCCCCGACGACCGGCTGCTGCTCGACCCGTTGGCGCGTCGCGGGGTGAGCGTCGACGTGCGGGACTGGGCCGACCCGAGCGTCGAGTGGGCCGCGTACGACCTGGCGGTGCTCCGTTCGCCGTGGGACTACGCGCTGCGCCGCGACGAGTTCGTCGCCTGGGCGTCGCGGGTGCCCGCCCTGGCCAACCCGGCCGACGTCGTGCGCTGGAACACCGACAAGCGATACCTGGCCGAGCTGTCCGCGGCGGGGGTGCCGACCGTGCCGACGTCCTGGGTCGCGCCCGGGCAGGACTGGCGCCCGCCCGCCGCAGGCGGCGGGTACGTCGTCAAGCCGGCCGTCAGCGCGGGCAGCCAGGACACCGGCCGCTACGACCCGGCCGTCGCGGAACACCGGGAACTCGCCGTGGCGCACGTGCGGCGGCTGTCGGACGCGGGGCGGCTGGTCATGGTGCAGCCGTACCTCGACGCGGTCGACACGGCCGGTGAGACGGCGCTGCTCTACCTGGCCGGACCGGACGGTCCGACGTTCAGCCACGCCATCCGCAAGGGCCCGATGCTGACCGGCCCGGACCTCGGCGCCGACGGGCTGTACCGGACCCAGGAGATCACCGCCCGCACGGCCACCCCGGAGCAACTGGCGGTGGCCGGTCTGGTCCTCGCGGCGGTGCCCGGTGGGCCGGGACGCCTGCTCTACGCCCGCGTGGACCTGATCCCGGGCCCGGATGGGGCGCCGGTCCTGGTGGAGCTGGAGCTGACCGAGCCGTCGCTGTTCCTCGGCCACGCCGAGGGCGCCGCCGACCGCCTGGCCGACGGGCTCCTCGCCCGGCTGGGCGCTCCCGCCTGACGACCCGCCGGCCGCACCCACGGGCCTGCTCCTGCCGCCCCGGCCGGGTCACGTTCCGGCCCGGCCGATCGAGCCAGGTGTCGTCGACACGGCGGCGCGACGAAGGCGTGCCGGTCCCGGCGTGGGCGTGCCCCGTCGGGTCAGGCCGGGACCGGGGCGGCCGTCTCGCGCCGTGCGGCGGCCTCCGTCGGCGGCGTGGGAGCCGGGCGGCGCTCGCGGATCGACCACAGCACCGCCAGGGTGGCCAGCCAGACCAGGCAGGAGCCCAACATGTGCGCGCCGACCAGGACGGCCGGGAGGTCCGTGAAGTACTGCACGAAGCCGACCACACCCTGTGCCAACTCCACCAGGAGCAGCACCCCGGCTGCGCGGACCGAACGGGCGGGCGCTCCCACCGCGCGCAGGGCCAGCCACAGGGCCAGGCTCAGGCCGACCAGGAGGAACACCAGGTCGGCGTGGACCTGTGAGATCGTCTCCGGGTCCAGGCCGTTGCGGACCGCGTCGGCGTCACCGGCGTGCGGACCGCTGCCGGTCACCGCCACGCCGACGACGATCACCGCCGCGCTCGCCGCCACGGTGATCCGGACCAGCGTCCGGATCGACGCCGGCACCAGGGGGACCGCCGGGCCGTCCGGCTCGTCGACCCGGCGCCAGAGGGCGTACGAGGCGAGCAGCAGCAGCATCGAGACCACGAAGTGGATGCCCACGATCGAGGGGTGCAGCTGCATCCGCACGGTGATGCCGCCGATCACCGCCTGGGCGACGATGCCCAGCACCACGGCGACTGCGAGCGGCACCACACCGCGGCGGCGCGGACGGTGCAGCAGCGCCGCCAGCAGCGTCGCGCCGGCGATCAGCACCAGAACGAAGGTGAGCAGACGGTTGCCGAACTCGATCACCCCGTGCACGCCCATCTCCGGCGTCGTGGTGTACGACTCGTCGGTGCACCTGGGCCAGGTGGGGCAGCCGAGGCCGGACGCGGTGAGCCGGACGGCCCCGCCGGTGACGACGATCGCCACGTTCGCGACGATGTTCGCGTACGCCAGGCGGCGCAGCAGGGCGGTGGAGACCGGGAACCGGACGGATCGCTTCACGGCGCAAATCCTACGCACCGTAGTGGAGCACGATCGGGTGACTCCGTCCGTGCGGTGGTTCGGATCACCGGGACCCCGGTTTGCGGGCCTCGGGCGAATTACGTAACGTTGGCGTTGTGAAATACGTGGCGGGGCTCTCCGGGGACCGGCCGACGGCCGCCACCCCGGCCGCCGGCCAGTCCGCGTCCGTCGCGGACCTCTCCACCCGCGACCGGGTCACCCAGCTGTTGCTGGAGCGCGGCGCGACCACCGCGGCGCAACTCGGCTCGGCGCTCGGGCTCAGCCCGGCCGCGATCCGCCGGCACCTCGACGCGATGCTCGCCGACGGCGACGTGCTCGCCCGCGACCAGACCGTCCGCGGCCACCGCGGCCGGGGCCGGCCGGCGAAGGTGTTCGTGCTGACCGATGCGGCCAGGGTCCGCTGCGGCACCCACCACTACGACAACATGGCCACCGCCGCGCTGCGCTGGATCTCCCGCAACGGCGGCGCCGAGGCGGTCGAGGCGTTCGCCACCGACCAGGTCGCCGCGTTGGAGGCCCGCTGCCGGGCCGCCATGGAGGACGCCGGCGACGACCCGCTCGCGCGGGCCGAGGCACTCGCCGGAGCGCTGACCGCCGAGGGTTACGCTGCGAACGCGTCCACGATCGCCTCCGGCGGCCAGCTCTGCCAGCACCACTGCCCGGTGGCGCACGTGGCCGCCGAGTTCCCCCAGCTGTGCGAGGCCGAGACCGCGGTCATCTCCCGCCTGGTCGGCACCCACGTGCAGCGCCTGGCCACCATCGCCCACGGCGACGGGGTGTGCACCACGCACATCCCCACCCAGCCGGGGCGTGCCCGTTCCGGTAAGACCGTCACCACTGTGAGGACAGATAGATGACCGAGCAGATCGTCCAGCCCCTGACCCAGGAAGAGCAGCTCGCCGCCCTGGGCCGCTACGAGTACGGCTGGGCCGACCCGGACGTCGCCGGGGCGGTCGCCCAGCGTGGCCTCAGCGAGGCGGTGGTGCGGGACATCTCGGCCAAGAAGAGCGAGCCGGCCTGGATGCTCGACCTGCGGCTGAAGGGCCTGCGGCTGTTCGGCCGCAAGCCGATGCCGGCCTGGGGCGCGGACCTCACCGGGATCGACTTCGACAACATCAAGTACTTCGTACGGTCCACCGAGAAGCAGGCCACCAGCTGGGAGGACCTGCCCGAGGACATCAAGAACACCTACGACCGGCTGGGCATCCCCGAGGCGGAGAAGCAGCGGCTGGTCGCCGGCGTCGCGGCGCAGTACGAGTCCGAGGTCGTCTACCACAAGATCCGTGAGGACCTCGAGGAGCAGGGTGTCCTCTTCCTGGACACCGACACCGCGCTGCGCGAGCACGAGGACGTCTTCAAGGAGTACTTCGGCACGGTGATCCCGGTCGGCGACAACAAGTTCGCCGCGCTGAACACCTCCGTGTGGTCCGGTGGCTCGTTCATCTACGTGCCGAAGGGCGTGCACGTGGAGATCCCGTTGCAGGCCTACTTCCGGATCAACACGGAGAACATGGGCCAGTTCGAGCGGACGCTGATCATCGTCGACGAGGGCGCGTACGTGCACTACGTCGAGGGCTGCACCGCGCCGCTGTACTCCTCCGACTCGCTGCACAGCGCCGTCGTGGAGATCATCGTCAAGAAGAACGCCCGGTGCCGCTACACGACCATCCAGAACTGGTCGAACAACGTCTACAACCTGGTCACCAAGCGGGCCGTGTGCCACGAGGGCGCGACCATGGAGTGGGTCGACGGCAACATCGGCTCCAAGGTCACCATGAAGTACCCGGCGGTCTACATGACCGGCGAGCACGCCAAGGGCGAGGTGCTCTCGGTGGCCATGGCCGGCGAGGGGCAGCACCAGGACGCGGGCGCCAAGATGGTGCACGCCGCGCCGCACACCTCCTCCACCATCATCTCCAAGTCGATCGCCCGGGGCGGCGGCCGCACGTCGTACCGGGGCCTGGTCCAGGTGCTGGAGGGCTCGCACAGCAGCCGGAGCACGGTCAAGTGCGACGCGCTGCTGGTCGACACCATCTCCCGCTCGGACACCTACCCGTACGTCGACATCCGCGAGGACGACGTGTCGATGGGGCACGAGGCGACCGTCTCCAAGATCAGTGACGACCAGCTCTTCTACCTGATGAGCCGGGGCCTGAGCGAGGACGAGGCGATGGCGATGATCGTGCGCGGCTTCATCGAGCCCATCGCCAAGGAACTCCCGATGGAGTACGCCCTGGAACTCAACCGCCTCATCGAGCTCCAGATGGAGGGCGCGGTCGGCTGACGCCGGCCCGGCCCCTGCGGGGCCGCGCGGACGCCGACCCGTTGCGGGGCCGCCGGACGCCGACCCCTCTGGCCGGGCAGCGCGAACACCGACCGACCCTCCAGTCAATGACACCGTCGTCGTAGAACAGACCAAGGAAGAGATGACTACCCAGGCTTCCGCGCCGCCCAGCACCAAGTCGCAGGCGCTCCGCTCGTACGACGTCGCCGACTTCCCGGCCCTCACGGGCCTGGAGGAGGAGTGGCGCTTCACCCCGCTCAAGCGGCTGCGCGGGCTCACCGGCGAGGCGCAGGCCGCCACCGGAGCGGTCCGTCACGAGCATGGCGACCTGCCCGAGGGCGTCACCGTCGAGCGGATCGGCTTCGACGACCCGCGGGTGGGCAGCGTGCTCACCCCGGTCGACCGGGTCAGCGCGCTGGCCTACGGCGGGGCCGGGCAGGCGCTGCTGGTCCAGGTCGCCCGCGACGCCGTGGTGGCCGAGCCGGTGGGCCTGCGGGTGGTCGGCGAGGGCGCCGAGGGCCTGGCCTTCGGGCACACCTTCGTCGAGGTGGGCCGGTTCGCCGAGGTGACCCTGGTGCTGGAGCACGTCGGTTCGGCCACGCTGGCCGACAACGTCGAGGTGTCCGTGGCCGACGGGGCGAAGCTGACCCTGGTCACCGTCGCCGACTGGGCCGGCGACGCCGTGCAGGCCCAGCACCTGCGGGTCCGGCTGGGCCGCGACGCCAAGGTGGTGCACGTCCAGGTCTCCCTGGGCGGCGACCTGGTCCGGCAGTACACCTCGGTGGAGTACACCGAGCGGGGCGGCGAGGCCGAACTGTACGGCCTCTACTTCGCCGACTCGGGCCAGCACCTGGAGCACCGCCAGCTGGTCGACCACACCGTGCCGGACTGCCGCAGCCACGTCGGCTACCGGGGTGCCCTGCAGGGCGAGAGCGCACACACCGTCTGGGTGGGCGACGTGCTGATCCGCGCCGAGGCGACCGGCACCGACACGTACGAGATCAACCGGAACCTGCTGCTGACCGACGGCGCGCGGGCGGACTCCGTACCCAATCTGGAGATCGAGACCGGCGAGATCGCCGGCGCCGGGCACGCGAGCGCGACCGGGCGCTTCGACGACGAGCAGTTGTTCTACCTGATGGCCCGGGGCATCCCGGAGTCCGAGGCGCGGCGCCTGGTGGTCCGCGGCTTCTTCGCGGAGCTGATCAACAAGATCCCGGTCGAGTCGCTGCGCGAGCGGCTGGGCGACGCCATCGAGGCCCGGCTCACCAAGGCCGGCGCCTGATGATCCGCCTCTGCTCCACCGAGGACGTGCCGAAGGGCACCGTGGTCAGCGCGGACGTCGACGGCACCCCGATCGCGCTGGTGCACGCCGAGGACGGCCTCTTCTACGCCGCCTACGACGAGTGCTCGCACGCCGCGGTCGCCCTCTCCGAGGGGGAGGTCTCCGGCTGCACGTTGGAATGCTGGCTGCACGGATCCCGTTTCGACCTGAGGACCGGCGAGCCGACCGGGCTGCCCGCCACCGAACCCGTTCCCGTCTATCCCGTCGAAGTCCGAGACGGCGACATCTACGTCAGTCTCACGCCGAGCAATGGAGTGACCCGATAATGAGCACCCTGGAGATCCGCGACCTGAAGGTGTCGGTCAAGCTGCCCGAGGGTGAGCTCAAGCCGATCCTGGCCGGTGTCGACCTGACCGTCCGCTCGGGCGAGACCCACGCGATCATGGGCCCGAACGGCTCCGGCAAGTCCACCCTGGCCTACTCGATCGCCGGCCACCCCAAGTACGAGATCACCGGCGGCTCGGTGACCCTCGACGGCGAGGACGTGCTGGCCCTGTCCGTGGACGAGCGGGCCCGCGCCGGCCTCTTCCTGGCCATGCAGTACCCGGTCGAGGTCCCCGGCGTCTCGGTGGCGAACTTCCTGCGTACCGCCAAGACCGCCATCGACGGCCAGGCGCCCAAGCTGCGCACCTGGGGCGGCGAGCTGCGCGGGGCCATGGAGCGCCTCCAGATGGACCCGGCCTTCGCCCAGCGCAACGTCAACGAGGGCTTCTCCGGCGGCGAGAAGAAGCGGCACGAGATCGTGCAGCTTGAGCTGCTCAAGCCGAAGATCGCCATCCTCGACGAGACCGACTCCGGCCTCGACGTGGACGCGCTGCGCGTGGTCAGCGAGGGCGTGAACCGGGTCCGCGACAACGGCGACACCGGCATGCTGCTGATCACCCACTACACCCGGATCCTGCGCTACATCAAGCCGGACTTCGTGCACGTCTTCGTCGCCGGCCGGATCGTCGAGCAGGGCGGCCCGGAGCTGGCCGACAAGCTCGAGGAAGAGGGCTACGAGCGGTACGCCGCCGGGGCCGGCGCGGCACGGGCCTGAGTCCTCTCGGAAGAATGGGTGGGCCGGTCGACATGACTTCCATCGCGATCCCGCCGGGGATGCCGCAGTACGACGACGTGCCGCGTTACGACGTGGCGAAGGTGCGCGCCGACTTCCCGATCCTCGACCGGGAGGTCAACGGGCACCGGCTGGTCTACCTCGACAGCGCCAACACCTCACACAAGCCGCGGCAGGTGCTCGACGTGCTCGGTGAGCACTACGCGATGCACAACGCCAACGTGTCCCGTTCGGTGCACACCCTGGGCACCGAGGCCACCGAGGCGTACGAGGGCGCGCGGGCGAAGATCGCCGCGTTCATCAACGCGCCGAGCGTGGACGAGGTGGTGTTCACCAAGAACTCCACCGAGGCGATCAACATCGTGGCGTACGCGTTCTCCAACGCCTCGCTGCGACCCGACGCCGACCCCCGCTTCCGGCTCGGCCCCGGCGACGAGGTGGTGATCTCCGAGATGGAGCACCACTCGAACATCGTCCCGTGGCAGCTGCTCTGCGAGCGCACCGGCGCGACCCTGCGCTGGTTCCCGGTCACCGACCAGGGGCGCCTGGACGAGTCGGGGCTTCAGGACCTGGTCACCGAGCGGACGAAGATCGTCTCGCTGGTGCACATGTCCAACATCCTCGGTACGGTCAACGCCACCTCGCGGATCACCGCGCGGGTGCGCGAGGTGGGGGCGCTGCTGCTGCTCGACTGCTCCCAGTCGGTGCCGCACATGCCGATGGACGTGGTCGACCACGACGCCGACTTCGTCGTCTTCACCGGGCACAAGATGTGCGGGCCGACCGGCATCGGGGTGCTCTGGGGCCGGGGCGAGCTGCTGGCGGCGATGCCGCCGGTGCTGGGCGGCGGATCGATGATCGAGACGGTCACCATGGCCCGCTCGACGTTCGCCGCGCCGCCGGCCCGGTTCGAGGCGGGCACCCCGCCGATCGCCGAGGCGGTCGCGCTCGGGGCGGCCGTCGACTACCTCGCGGGCATCGGGATGCGGGCCGTCCAGTGGCACGAGAAGGAGCTGACGGCGTACGCGCTGGACGCCCTCGCCACGGTGCCCGGCCTGCGGATCTTCGGGCCGACCGTGCCGGTGGGCCGGGGCGGCACCATCTCGTTCGCCCTCGGTGACATCCACCCGCACGACGTCGGGCAGGTGCTCGACTCGCTCGGCGTGCAGGTGCGCGTGGGCCACCACTGCGCCAAGCCGGTGTGCACCCGGTTCGGCGTACCGGCCATGACGCGGGCCTCGTTCTACCTCTACACCACCACCGGGGAGATCGACGCCCTGGTGGCGGGCCTGGAGCAGGTGCGGAAGGTGTTCGAGTGAGCGGCGACGCAGCAGCCCGCGGATCGACGGGAGTTCAGCCCGATGCAGCTTGAATCTCTTTACCAGGAGATCATCCTGGACCACTACAAGCACCCGCACGGTCGCGGCCTGCGCGACCCGGACGCCACGGGTGCCCGGGTCGCCGAGGCGCACCACGTCAACCCGACCTGCGGTGACGAGGTCACCGTACGGGTGGCGACCGACGGCGAGGTGCTGCACGACGTCTCGTACGACGGCATGGGCTGCTCGATCAGCCAGGCGTCGGCGAGCGTGCTGCACGAGCTGCTCGTGGGCCGGGGCGCGGGCGACGCGTTCCGGGTGCACGAGGCGTTCGTCGAGTTGATGTCCGGCCGTGGCCAGGTCACGCCGGACGAGGACGTGCTCGGTGACGGGGTCGCGTTCGCGGGCGTCGCCCGCTACCCCGCCCGGGTCAAGTGCGCGCTGTTGCCGTGGATGGCGTTCAAGGACGCCGCGGCACGCGCCGGTGTGGGCGTGAGCCCGACGGAGGTTGAGGCATGAGCAGCGAGGACACCGCCACCGCGGCGACCCCGGCGACCGAGGGCGCGACCGCCCCGGCGGCGGAGTCCGCCGCACCGGCCACGAACGGTGCGCCGCCGGCCGGGGGGAAGGCCGCGATCGCCGACATCGAGGAGGCGATGCGGGACGTCGTCGACCCGGAGCTGGGCATCAACGTGGTCGACCTCGGCCTGTTGTACGGCGTACACGTCGGCGACGACAACGTCGCCACCCTGGACATGACGCTGACCTCGGCGGCGTGCCCGCTGACCGATGTGATCGAGGACCAGGCCCGGCAGGCGCTGACCACCGGCCCGGGCGGCGGCCTGGTCGACGACATGCGGATCAACTGGGTGTGGCTGCCGCCGTGGGGGCCGGACAAGATCACCGACGAGGGGCGTGACCAGCTCCGTACCCTCGGGTTCAACGTCTGACCGCCACCTGCGCCGGTACCCGTCGAGCGCGTCGCCCCCTGCGGGGCGGCGCGCTCGACGCGTTTGCGCCGGCGGGCAGGTGGGGAAGCAGGATCGGGGCGTGATCGAGACGTACCCCCCGAGCCGCCGGCGCCGTGTTGCCGTAGGTTCGAGCGCATGAGCAGCCGACCCGCAGCCGGAGGCGGCCGCTGGGTCGAGGTGGACCCGGCACGGGTGGCCCGCTGGGTCGAGGGCTTCGCCGACCGGCACGGCCCGCCCGCCACCACCATCGAGGCGTACGGACTGCTGCTCGCCGCCGCGGACGGCGCGACCGCCGAGCTGCACACCCCACCCGGCGCCCCCGCCGCCCCCGACGTGCCCGGCTTCGTGGCCGCCGCCGCCGCGCCCCGCCGGCTCGGCCTGCTACTCGCCCGCAAGGGTGCGGTGGCCGTCGGTGTGGCGGCGGGGGAGCAGCTGGTGATCTCCAAGGTGGACACCCGCTACGTGCAGGGACGTACCGCCGCCGGGGGCTGGTCGCAGCAGCGCTTCGCCCGGCGGCGCGACAACCAGGCGAAGGCGGCGCTGGGCGACGCCGCCGAGCTGGCCGTACGGCTGCTGCTGCCGGAGGCGTCGTCGTTGCGCGCGCTGGTCTGCGGCGGCGACCGGCGGGCCGTGGACACCGTGCTGGCCGACCGGCGGCTCGTCCCGCTGGCGGCGCTGCGCGCCGAGCGGCTGCTGGACGTGCCCGAGCCCCGGCACGCCGTGCTGGTCGGCGCGATCGCGGCGGCCCGGGCGGTCCGGATCCTGGTCCGCGACCCGGCCTGACCTCCTTCGGGCGGTTCGCGCGCCCCTCGGGCCGGCGTCGGCCGGCGTTGCCGTCCGCCGCGGCGTGGCCCGTGGCTCTCGTGCACGCGCCGGGAGCGGGCGCGCGCCCCGGACAACGACGGCGGCCGGTGGGCGAGCGCCCACCGGCCGCCGAGGGGCGGTCGCCCGTGAGTTCAGAGGCTGCCGCGGAAGGTGTCGCAGGACTTCGGGTCCCCGGTCTCGTAACCGCGGGTGAACCACTGCCTGCGCTGCTCCGACGAGCCGTGGGTGAACTCGTCCGGGTTCACCGGCCGGTTGGCCCGCTTCGAGATGGCGTCGTCGCCGATCTTCTCGGCCGCGTCGACGGCCTGCTGGATGTCCTGCTCGCTGATGCTGTTGAAGATCTTCTGGCCGCTCGCGTCGGCGGTGCCGGTGGCGTTCTTGGCCCAGGCGCCGGCGTAGCAGTCGGCCTGGAGCTCCAGCTTCACCGAGAGCGCGTTCGCGTTGTCCGGGTCGCGCTGTTGCTGGCGGCGCATCTGGGCCTCGGTGCCGAGCAGGTCCTGCACGTGGTGGCCGTACTCGTGGGCGAGCACGTACGGCTGGGCGAACTCGCCGGCGGCGCCGAGCTGCTGGGCGAGCACCTGGTAGAAGGTCAGGTCGATGTAGACCTGGTCGTCGGCGGGGCAGTAGAACGGTCCGACGCCCGAGTCGGCCTGCCCGCAGGCGGTGTTGACGCCCTGGCTGAAGAACACCGTGCGCGACGGGCGGTACTGCTCGCCGAACGCCTCGGGCAGCGCTTTCTGCCAGTACGCCTGGATGGAGTTGACGTAGAGCGTGTTGCGGCAGTCGAGCTGCTGGAGCGCGTCCTCGGCAGAGCACTTCTGTTCCAGCGACGTGTTGTCGCCCTGCGGCTCGTCGCCGCCGCTGGTGGCCGCGTTCAGGCCGAAGCCGCCGCCGACGAGCGCGACGAGCACGGCGATGACGAGGCCGACGATGCCGCCGCGGCCGCCGCCGATCGGGATGGGGATGCCGCCCAGCCCGCCGCCCCTGCCGGATCCTCGCCGGTCGTCCACCTGGCTGGTGTCGATCCGCGCGTTCTCGTTCAGCTCCATGTCTACCCCGATCACCATTTGATCCGTTTTGGTGGTTGCGGTACCGGACCGGGTCCGGACGGCGTTCCGGTACCCGATGATCTTGATCGGTAATCCGTCGGGACGGTCGGGCGGCGCCCGGTACACTTGCCCCGTGCTGCTCTGCGAAGGCTGAACCGCCCCGCGCCGACGGGCCTCGTGCTCGCCGGCGCTTTCGCGTGCCCTGAGTCAGCCCTTCCAGACCCCGAGAGCGAGTCCTCCGACATGATCACTGCCACCGGCCTGGAGCTGCGCGCCGGCGCCCGGATCCTGCTGTCCGACACCACGCTGCGCGTGCAGCCGGGTGACCGGATCGGCCTGGTCGGCCGCAACGGCGCCGGCAAGACCACCACGCTGAAGGTGCTCGCCGGCGAGGGCCAGCCCTATGCCGGGCAGATCGACCGGCGCAGCGCCATCGGCTACCTTCCGCAGGACCCCCGCACGGGCGACCTGGAGGTCACCGGCCGCGACCGGGTGCTCTCCGCCCGGGGCCTGGACGTGCTGATGGCCCAGATGAAGGAGGTCGAGGCCAAGCTGGCCGACGACACCGACGACAAACTGGTCCGCCGCTACGGCGCGCTGGAGGACCAGTTCGCCTCCCTCGGCGGGTACGCGGCCGAGGCCGAGGCCGCTCGGATCTGCGCCAACCTGGGCCTGCCGGACCGGGCGCTCGCCCAGACCATCGGCACGCTCTCCGGCGGTCAGCGCCGCCGCATCGAGCTGGCCCGGATCCTGTTCCGCGACGCGGGCGAGAACGGCGGCGGCATCCTGCTGCTCGACGAGCCGACCAACCACCTCGACGCCGACTCCATCACCTGGCTGCGCAGCTTCCTCGCCAACCACAAGGGCGGCCTGATCGTGATCTCCCACGACGGCTCGCTGCTGGAGTCGGTGGTCAACAAGGTGTGGTTCCTCGACGCCACCCGCGCCGTGGTCGACGTCTACAACCTGGGCTGGAAGGCGTACCTGGAGGCCCGCGAGACCGACGAACGGCGCCGCCGCCGGGAGCGGGCCAACGCCGAGAAGAAGGCCGGCGCGCTGATGGCGCAGGCCGACAAGATGCGGGCCAAGGCCACCAAGACCGTCGCCGCGCAGAACATGGCCCGGCGGGCCGAGAAGCTGATCTCCGGCCTGGAGGAGGTACGCGTCGCCGACAAGGTGGCGAAGGTGCGCTTCCCGAGCCCGGCCTCGTGCGGCAAGACCCCGCTGACCGCGACCGGCCTGTCGAAGTCGTACGGCTCGCTGGAGATCTTCACCGATGTCGACGTGGCGGTCGACCGGGGCTCGCGGGTGGCCATCCTCGGGCTCAACGGCGCCGGCAAGACCACCCTGCTGCGGATGCTCGGCGGCCTGCTGGAGCCGGACACCGGCGAGGTGCACGCCGGGCACGGCCTGCGGCTGGGCTACTACGCGCAGGAGCACGAGACGCTCGACGTGGACCGCACCGTGCTGGAGCACATGCGCAGCGCCGCCATCGAGCAGACCGACACCGACCTGCGCAAGATCCTCGGCGCGTTCCTCTTCTCGGGCGACGACGTGGACAAGCCGGCCGGGGTGCTCTCCGGTGGCGAGAAGACCCGGCTGGCGCTGGCCACCCTGGTCTGCTCCGGGGCGAACGTGCTGCTGCTCGACGAGCCGACGAACAACCTCGACCCGGTCAGCCGGGAGCAGGTGCTCGACGCCATCGCCCGCTATCCGGGCGCGATCGTGCTGGTCACCCACGACCCGGGTGCGGTCATGGCGCTGAAGCCCGACCGCGCCATCCTGCTGCCCGACGGCGACGAGGACGCCTGGAGCGACGACCTGCTCGAACTCGTCGAGCTGGCCTGACTGTGCTGAGACACGCAGGGGCGGTTGGACCTCCCGGACGCGTCGGAGCATCACTGTATCGGGAAGCTGACATTGCATAGCGTGTCGGTTGGCGAAGAGTTGATATCTGGCGCATGATCGTTCGAGGCGGTCTAATAGGTGGGACCGTATCCGAACCGCACAGTCTGGGACGTGAGGACACAGCATGGCAGCCACTGGCACAGCCACCAGCACTGAGAAGGGTCGCCGGATCGTCGGAGCCGAGCGTCAGACGCTCGCCAAGGACCTGGTAAAGCGGTACACCTCGGGTGAGAGCATCCGCGCGCTCGCGGCCTCGACCGGCCGTTCCTACGGGTTCATCCACCGGGTGCTCACCGAGTCCGGGGTCCAGCTGCGGCAGCGTGGCGGCGCCCGACGCCGCAAGAAGGCGTGACCCGCCCACCAGCGTCGTCCATCAGCGCCGCTCCCCGGGTCGCTCGGTGACCGCCGAGGCGACCGGGGTCCGGCTGGAATGCGACGGGCCGGTCGCGACGGTCACGTTGTGCCGGCCCGACGTGCTCAACGCCCAGACCCCGGCGATGTGGCGCGCGATGAGTGACTTCTCCCGGGATCTCCCCGGCGACGTGCGCGTCGTGGTCGTACGCGCCGAGGGACGGGCGTTCTCCGCCGGCCTCGACCTGTCGGTGGCCGGCGCCGCCGGCCCGGGGTCCTTCGCCGAGCTGGCCACCCTGCCCGAGCAGGAGTGCGCCGACCGGATCGCGGAATACCAGGGCGGCTTCACCTGGCTGCACCGCCCCGACGTCGTCTCCGTCGCCGCCGTGCAGGGGCATGCGATCGGCGCCGGCTTCCAGCTGGCGCTCGCCTGTGACCTGCGTGTGCTGGCCGAGGACGCGAAGCTCTCCATGGCCGAGGTGACGCTCGGCCTGGTCCCGGACCTCGCCGGCACGGGGCGCCTGGTCGATCTGGTCGGCTACAGCCGCGCGCTGGAGATCTGCGCGACCGGCCGACGGATGGACGCCGCCGAGGCGGACCGGATCGGCCTGGCCACCCTGGTGGTGCCGAACGCCGAGTTGGACGCCGCGGTGCGCGACCTCGCCGCCGGGCTGGTGGCCAACGACCGTAACGCGGTGGTGGAGATCAAGGCCCTGCTCGCCGGCGCCACCGGCCGGTCCGCCGCCGACCAGCAGCGGGCCGAACGCGAGGCGCAGACCCGCCGGCTGCGCGATCTCGCCGGGCGCGGAGAATAGTAAGGACCGTCCGGGAAGACCAGGGTTACGGCCGAGGTTGTCAGAGTCGTCGGGAGAATTGACCTGACGGTCCGGTCGAACCCGACGACCCGGAGGTGAACGTGTCCAACTCGATGTCCGGCGGCGGCATGGCCGGCTGGAGCATGCTCCGGTCGATGCGCAACCGCGACGAGATCTCCACACACCGGCTCAAGCGCGGGGTGGCCCGCCGGATCGTGGCCTTCGCGGGGCCCTACCGCCGGGACATCGTCGTGTTCCTGGTCACCGTCGTGCTCGCCGCGGTCATCGGGGTCGCCACCCCGGTGCTCGCCGGCGACGTGATCGACACGATCACCCGGGGCGGCGCCGACGCCGGCAGCGCGGTGGTCCGGCTGGCGCTCGTCATCGCCGGGCTCGCGGTGGCCGACGCGCTCTTCTCCCTCGTCCAGCGGTGGTACTCGGCCCGCATCGGCGAGGGCATCATCCTCGACCTGCGCACCCGGGTCTACGGCCACGTCCAGCGGATGCCGCTGCAGTTCTTCACCCGTACCCAGACCGGGGCGCTGGTCAGCCGGCTCAACAACGACGTGCTCGGCGCCCAGCGGGCGTTCACCTCGACGCTGTCCGGGGTGGTCAGCAACGTCATCCAGCTCGTGCTCACCGCCGCGGTGATGTTCACCCTCTCCTGGCAGATCACCGCGCTCTCGCTGGTGCTGCTGCCGGTCTTCATCATCCCCGCCCGCCGGGTCGGCAAGCGGCTGGCCGAGATCACCCGGGAGTCCTACAACCTCGACGCGAAGATGAACGCGACGATGACCGAGCGGTTCGGCGTGTCGGGCGCGTTGCTGGTGAAGCTCTTCGGCCGGCCCGAGGTGGAGGCACGCCGGTTCGCCGGGCGGGCCGAGCGGGTCCGCGACATCGGCATCCAGTCCGCGATGTACTCGCGGACCTTCTTCGTGGCCATGCTGCTGGTGGCCTCGCTGGCCCAGGCGCTCACCTACGGTCTCGGTGGCTGGCTGGCGGTCACCGGCAACGTCAGCGCCGGCACCGTGGTGACCCTCGCGCTGCTGCTCACCCGTCTCTACGGCCCGCTGACCGCGCTGTCCAACGTCCGGGTCGACGTGATGAGCGCGCTGGTCTCCTTCGACCGGGTCTTCGAGGTGCTCGACCTCAAGCCGACGATCGAGGAGAAGCCCGACGCCGTGCCGGTGCCGCCCGGCGGCGGCCGGGTCGAGTTCCGCGACGTCCGGTTCCGCTACCCCAGCGCCACCGAGATCTCGCTCGCCTCCCTGGAGGAGGTCGCCGCCCTCGACCGCACCGTCAACGAGCCCGTGCTCAGGGGCGTCTCGTTCGCGGTCGAGCCGGGGCAGATGGTCGCGCTGGTCGGCCCCTCCGGCGCCGGCAAGTCGACGCTGTCCATGCTGATCTCCCGCATCTACGACGTCACCGACGGGCAGGTGCGGGTCGGCGGCGTCGACGTCCGCGACGCCACCCTCGACTCGCTGCGCGACGAGATCGGCGTGGTCACCCAGGATTCGCACCTGTTCCACGAGTCCATCGCCGAGAACCTGCGCTACGCCAAGCCGGACGCCACCGACGACGAGATCTGGGCGGCGCTGGCCGGGGCGCAGGTCGCCGACCTGGTGCGGTCGCTGCCGGAAGGGCTCGAGACCCTCGTCGGTGAGCGCGGCTACCGCTTCTCCGGTGGCGAGAAGCAGCGCATCGCCATCGCCCGACTGCTGCTCAAGGCCCCGTCGATCGTGATCCTCGACGAGGCGACCGCCCACCTCGACTCGGAGAGCGAGGCCGCGGTGCAGCGGGCGCTGTCGGTGGCGCTGACCGGGCGTACCGCGCTGGTGATCGCGCACCGGTTGTCGACCGTCCGCGACGCCGACCAGATCCTGGTGCTCGACGGCGGGCGGATCGTCGAGCGGGGGCGCCACGAGGAACTGGTGGCGGTGAACGGGCTCTACGCCGAGCTCTACCGCACCCAGTTCGCCGTCGCCGACTCGCCCACCCCGTACGTCGACGCGACCGGGCCCGAGCCGGTGGCCGTACCGCCGCTGCGGCCCTACCTCGCCGACGAGGCGCTCCCGCCGGCGGCGGCCAACTGACGCCGGCCCGGGCGGCCTGGTGACGCCGCCGCCGACCGACCCGCGCCTCAGCCGGCGGCGACCGCCGCCCGCAACTCCCCGAACGCGGCGCCGAGCGTCTCCGGGGTGAAGTGCGCGTTCAGGCCGCTGGGGTTGGGCAGCACCCACAGCCGGGCGCCGGCCAGCCGCTCCGGCTGCGGCCCGAAGGTGGCCTTCGGCCGGGCGAACCCGATCCGGTACGCGGTCACCCCCACCACGGCCACCCACCGGGGGCGGTGCCGTTCGACCTTGGCGGTGAGGATCTGCGCCCCCTCGATAAGTTCGGCCGGGGTCAGCTCGTCGGCGCGGGCGCTGGCCCGCGCCACCATGTTGCTGATGCCCAGGCCGTAGCCCGGCAGCTCGTCCTGCTCGCTGGGGTGCAGCAGCCGGGGCGTGAACCCGCCCCGGTGCAGCGCGGGCCAGAACCGGTTGCCCGGGCGGGCGAAGTGCCAGCCGGTCGCCGCCGACCACAGGCCCGGGTTGATTCCCACGAAGAGCACCTCCAGGCCGGGGGCGACGACGTCGGGAATGGTGCGCTCCGCCGCCGCGGCGAGTTCCTCCCGCGTGGGCCGCGGATACCGACCGGCCGGGTCCGCCGCCCCCGTCCGCCGCCGGACGGGGGAGCCGAGGGGCGGCTCGCCGGCGGGCGCGGCCATCACAGGCTCCGCAGGACGCCGCCGTCGACCGGCACGGTGACCCCGGTCAGGTAGCTCGCGGCGGGGGAGAGCACGAACGCGGCCACCCGGCCGAACTCGGCGGGGGAGCCGATGCGGCGCAGCGGAATGGCGGCCTCGGCCTCCGCGCGCGCCCGTTCGGGGTCGCCGGTGGCGGCGAAGAGCTCCACGTTGCGGTCGGTCATGATCCGGCCGGGCAGCAGACCGACCACCCGTACGCCCCGGGGCCCGTACTCGTCGGCGACGTCCTTGGCCATGCCCGCGAGGCCGGGCCGCAGGCCGTTGGAGATGCCCAGGCCGGGCACCGGCCCGCGCGCCGAGGTCGACAGGACCAGCCCGACCGCCCCGCCTCCGCCCTCGGCCAGGATCTCGGCGACGGTACGGACCATCCGGACGGTGCCGAGGAAGACCGTCTCGAAGGAGCGGCGCCACTGCTCGTCGGTGACCGAGGCGGCGCTGCCCGGCGGTGGCCCGCCGACCGAGACCAGCGCCCCGTCCAGCCGGCCGAAGTGCTCCCGGGCCGCCGCCACGAGGCGCTCCGGCGTCTGCGCGTCGGTCAGGTCGGCGGTCAGCCCGACCGCCCGCTCCGGCCCGCCGAGGCGCTGCGCGGCGGCGGCCACCGCGTCGGCGTCACGGGCGGAGAGCACGACGCGGGCGCCGTCGGCGACGAGGCACTCCGCGGTGGCGTAGCCCAGCCCTCGGGAGGCGCCGGTGAGTACGTACACCCGATCGGTCAGTCCGAGATCCATACCGTCGATCCTGCCGCACCCGGCGGGATCCGCCAGCGGGGCCCTCGGGCCGGCGGCGGCGGGCGGTCAGCGGCGGGCGGTCAGCGGCGGGCGGTCAGCGGCGGGCGGGACGCAGTAGGCGTACCCGACCGGCGGCCTGGACCGCGACGGCCCCGCCGGCGTGCCCCCAGCCCGGCAGCCGGCGCGGGCGCGGCGGTGCGTGCCCGTCGTAGCGGTCGGTGGCCTCGCGCGCGGCCAGCTCCTCCGCGCCCAGCGGCGGCAGCGCGCCCCGGTCGCGCAGGTCGCGGGCCAGGTCCCAGCCGTCGCGCAGGGAGCCCCCGCTCGGTCGTCCCGCCGCCCACCGGGCGAAGGTCGCCGGCCACCGTGGACCGAGACCGGCGGCGAGCAGCGGCCAGTGCCGGGCCACCTCCCCGGCGCGCTTGCGCAGCAGCGCGGCCCCGGCGGCGGCGAGCGCCGCCGGGTCGAAGCCCGCCGGGACCGGGCCGCCGGCCACCAGCGCCGCCACGAGCGCCGCCTGCCGCTCGGCCAGGTCGCCGCTCACGTCACCACCGGGAAGCCGGACGCGGCGGCCAGGGCGTCCAGCTCGGCGCGGAGCACCGGGGCGGGCGGGTGGTGCCCGTCGCGTTCGAGCAGGAGCGCGGGCGGCCGGCGGCGGGCGCACAGCTCGCGCAGCAGGTCGAGCACCGGTGGCGGCACCGGATCGGTGTGCGTGTCGTGGTAGTAGCCGCCGTGCTCGGCGCCGCCCGCGACGTGCACGTAGGAGACCCGCTCCAGCGGCAGCCGGTCGAGCAGCGCGACCGGGTCGACGCCCCGGTTGCGGGCGTTGGCGTACACGTTGGCGACGTCGAGCAGCAGGAACGCGCCGGTGCGGTCCAGGATCTCGGTGAGGAAGTCGGCCTCGTCCAGCTCGTCGTCGGGCCAGTCGAACAGGGCCGCGATCGGTTCCAGCGCGATCGGCACCGGCAGCGCGGCCTGGGCGCGGGCGACGTTGGCGCAGACCGCGTCGACCGCCTCCCGGCTGCGGGGCAGCGGCAGCAGGTGCCCGGCCTCGACGCCGCCGGCCCGGACGAATGCGATGTGCTCGCTGACCAGCGGCGCCCCGACCAGCTCCGCCACCGCCCCCAGGTGGGCGACGCGCGCCGGGTCGACCGGTTCCGCGCCGCCGAGGGACAGCCGCACGCCGTGCGGTACGACCGTCACGCCGCGCTCGCGCAGGGCGGCCAGCCCCGCGGGCGGTGGGCCGGTCGCGGCGAGGCTCTCCGCGACCACCTCCACGAAGCGCAGCCCGGGCAGGCCGGCGACGAAGCCGGCGATCTCCGGCCGCCAGCCGATGCCGACGCCGGCGGGGCCGGTCATCCGCCGCACCCACCGCCGCCGCAGCCACCGCCACCGCCACCGCCGTCCGAGCCACCGCTGCACGAGCCGCCCCCACCGCACGAGCTGCCGCCGGAGGAACCGCCGCCGATCGCCTGGCGCCGGATCTCGGCCTCGGCGGCGAAGCCGGGATCCATGGCGTAGAGCGAAGCGGTGCCGAACAACGCGACCCCCATCGCGGCGCCCGCCGCGCCGTACGTGGCGTAGGCGGGGGCCGAGGCGGGCGCGAGGTAGGTGTGCCGGCGTCGCAGGTCGCGCAGGGTCCGGGTGGCGGCGCGGGTGCGCCACGGCACCCGGTGCAGGAGGACGGCCACGACGATCAGCGGGAGCTGGCTCAGCACGAGCCAGCCCACCGGCCGGTCGTTGGCCAGCCCGGCGACGATGCGCGCCATGCCGACCAGCAGCAGTGCGGTGAGCAGGAACGCGCCCAGGCGCAGCGCGGCCCGGCGGGCCGGCGCGAGCGCGAGCCCGTGCTGCTCCAGGCTGGTCCGCAGCTGGTCGAGCGCCCGGCCGACCCACTCGTCGCGGGCCAGTTCCCGGGTGGTGGCGTTGCGGCCGGCCGCGAAGTGGATCGCCTGGTCCAGCGGCGTGATCCCGGCCGGCAGCGGCCCGCCGGTGGTGAGCCGCCGGTCCGGCCGTACGCCGATGGCCCCGTAGCTGCGCAGTGCGCCGACCGAGGCCCAGATCGCCAGCTGCTGCCCGCCGTTGAGGTAGGCGACCTGCTGTGGGCCGAGGTGGCCGACGTGACCCACCGGCGGGCCGGCGAGGGCCGAGAGCCGGTGGACGAGCGTACCGACGACGATCACGACGGCCGCGAGGAGATAGCCGCTGAGGAAGACCGGACCGGGGATGCCCCAGGTGTCACCAGGGGCGGCGAGGATGGGCATGGCTGCTCCTGTCGGGCGAGGGGATCGCGAGCCAATTGTGGAGCAGCCTCGCCAGGGCGTACCCACCGCGGCAGCCGAGTTACCGGACCGGTACGCACGGCGAGAGGGCGACCGGCGGCACCGGGACCGGCGGACGGAGCGCCCGGGGGAGAGAGGCGCGTGCCGGGCGGGTCAGCGGCGGCGCACGGCCTCCTCGACCAGGTCGAGGACCGGGCCGAGGTCACCGGCGGGGCGGCCCATCGCCAGGTGCAGCACCAGCCCGTCGTAGGCGAGTTCGAGGAACTGGGCCAGCACGTCGATCGACACGTCCTCGCGGAGCACGCCCGCCTCCCGCTGCCGGGCCAGCCGGTCGCGGGTCGCCTCGGCGATCGCGGCCGACCGCTGCGCCCACCGCTTGGCGAACGCCGGGTCGGTCCGCAGCCGCCGGGACACCTCCAGCTGACTGCCGAGCCAGCCGGTGGTGTCGGAGGAGAGCGCGCCGGCCAGCAGGTCCCGCATGACCTGCACCAGGCCGTTGCGGGCCACCGTCTCGACCATGGCAGCGGCGTCGTCCTCGGCCACGGCGAGGAAGAGCGAATCCTTGTCGCGGAAGTGGTGGAAGATCGCGCCCCGGGACAGCCTGGTGGCCTCCTCGAGCCGGCGGACGGTGGCGCCCTCGTAGCCGTGCCGGGCGAAACACGCCCGCGCGGCGGCGAGGATCTCCTGCCGGCGCGCGTCGAGCTGGTCCTGGCTTACTCTGGGCACGGTCCGATCGTGACAGCTCACCCCCCGCCGTGCAAACCGTACGTACGGCTTGGTTTGACCGCGCGACAAGATCATCCATGGGTCACGCGCCGGTCTAGGATCGGCCCGTGACGCCACTCCCGACCGCCGTCGCGGTCCCCGCCGCGCCGCTGACCGTCGCGGCCGTGCAGGCCGAGCCCGTACCCGGCGAGGTGGCCGGCAACGCGGCGAGCGCCGCCCGGCTGGTCCGCCGCGCCACGGAGCGGGGCGCCCGGGTGACCGTGCTGCCCGAGCTCTTCCTGCCCGCGTACCACCTGCCGACGCTCGCGGCCGATCCCGCCGGCACCGACGTCGTGGCCGACGCGTCGGCCACGGTCGACGACCCGCGGCTGGACCCGCTGCGCGAGGCTGCCCGCGACGGCGGCGCCGCCGTGGTGGTCGGCGCCGCCGTGCGGCACCCGGACGGCCGGCGGACGATCTCCGCCCTGCTGGTCGACCGGTCCGGCGACGTCCGCGTCGCCTACGACAAGCAGCAGCTGTGGAGCGGTGAGCGGGAGCTGTTCGTCGCCGGTGACCGGGGCGCGACCCTGCTCGTCGACGACTGGCGGCTCGGGCTCGGCATCTGCTACGACGGCTGCTTCCCCGAGCACGGCCGGGCCGCCGCGGCCGACGGGGCGCACGGCTACCTCTGCCCGAGCGGCTACCTGGCCGGCTCCGAGCACCGCCGCGACCTCTACTACGCCGCCCGCGCGCTGGACAACACGATGTACGTGGTGTTCGCCAACCTCGTCGGCGGCGTCCAACCGTGGCGGTTCAACGGTGGCGCGGCGGTCTACGACCCGGAGGGCCGGCCGCTGGCCAGGGGCGCGGACACCGACGAGGCCGTGCTGGTCGTCGCGCTCGCCCCGGAGGCCCTCACGGCGACCCGGGCCGCCCACTGCATGCTGCTCGACCGCCTGCCCGGTCAGGGCGGGACCCGCACGGCGCTGCCGGCCTGACGGGCGTCGGAGGCGGGAGGCGGTCGCGGGGCCGTGCCGCGCAGGTTCACCGCTCGGCACTGTCGGCGGGCGGGGGCGGTCCCGTAGGGTGCCCGAGTGCCACTGCTCCTGCTGGATCTGGACAACACGCTGCTCGACCGGGCCGGTCCGTTCCGCGCCTGGGGGGAGCGTTTCCTGGCCGGTGTCGGCGCGCCACCGGACGACATCGACTGGCTGCTGTCCATCGACGCCGACGGGCTGACCGACCGGTGGGACGTGGCCGACGCCGTACGCGACCGCTACCGGCTGCGGATCCCGTCCATCGACCTGGTCGAGGAGTTGCACGACGGCGTGGTGGCCAACGTCCGGCTCGATCCGCTGGTGGCGTGCGCGCTGCGCATCGCCGACGAGGCCGGCTGGACGCCCGTGGTGGTCAGCAACGGCGGGGTGCGCCAGCAGGAGGCCGTGATCCGGCGTACCGGGCTGGACCGCGTCGTCGCCGACTGGGTCATCTCCGAGGAGGTCGGCGTCAGCAAGCCCAACCCGAGGATCTTCGCGCTGGCCGCCCGGCGGGTACGGCTGCCCCTGCGCGGCGCCTGGGTGGTCGGCGACGGCCCGGAGGCGGACATCGGGGGCGCCGTCGCCGTGGGCCTGCCCAGCGTCTGGCTGCACCGGGGGCGGAGCTGGGTCGACAGCCGGTTCGCCCCCACCCGCACCGCGGACGGGGTGCTCGCCGCCGTCGCGACGGTGCTCGCCGCCTGACGGGCGCGGTGCGCGCAGCTCCCGCCGCAGCGGTGGGCGTAATTCGGTTGACCCGGGTGGCGTCGGCCCGTGAGCATGGGCGGCGCATCGTGCAGCCGGGTCCGCACCCGGTCGAGGAGAGGGGGTCGGTCATGGCCGTCTTCGCAGGTCACTTCCACCTGCCCCCATCAGCCTCGAGCAAGGGATCACCACCGCAGTGCGCGATCACGACCTTCCGGCGCGCGAGCGCCGTAACCGCGGCAGGCGCCGCTTCGACGACGACGAACAGCTCTTCCTGAAGCGGGGCCGGGCCGCCGGTCCCGCCCCCGCCGACCCGGACGCCGAGCCGGACCCCGAGACGGGGGACAGCTGGTCCTCCTGGGACGACGCCGTGCAGGGCCCGCAGCCCCACCCGGACTGGCTGGTCACCGAACTGGCCGCCAGGGACACGGAGCTGGGGGTGCTCAAGACCGGCAAGGAGGCGGACGTGCACCTGGTCCGCCGGGCGGTCCCCGGCACCGACCGGTCCTGCCTGCTGGCGGTCAAGCGGTACCGCGACCCCCAGCACCGGCTCTTCCACCGCGACGCCGGCTACCTGGAGGGACGCCGGGTCCGCCGGTCCCGGGAGAACCGCGCGATGGCCGGGCGTACCGCCTTCGGCCGGCAGATGATCGCCGGGCAGTGGGCGGCGGCCGAGTTCGCCGCGCTGGCCCGGCTCTGGGAGGTCGGCATCCGCTACGGGACGATCTCCGTGCCCTACCCGGTGCAGGTACGCGGCACCGAGCTGATGCTGGAGTTCCTCGGCGACCACGACGAGGGGCTGGCGGCGCCCCGGCTGGCCCAACTGCGGCCGGCGGCGGGGGAGCTGCGCGAGCTGTGGGGGCAGCTCGTCGACGCCCTGGTGGTGCTCGCCCGCGCCGGCCTCGCGCACGGCGACCTGTCGCCGTACAACCTGCTGGTGCACGCGGGGCGGCTGGTGCTGATCGACCTGCCGCAGGTGGTCGACGTGGTCGCCAACCCGCAGGGGCCGGAGTTCCTGGCCCGCGACGTCCGGGTGGTCGCCACCTGGTTCGCGGCCCGCGGCCTGCCCGCGGCGGACGCCGATCCGGCCGAGCTGACCGCGCTGCTGCTGCGGGAGGCGGGCATCCGCTGACCGCGACGTCCCGGGCGGCCGCAACTGGCCGCCCGGGGCACGGTTCACTGGAGGTAGCGCTCGACCGCCGGCTTGGGGCGCGTCCCCTGGGCGTCCGGGTCGCCGTGGGTCTGCCGGGCGGCCCGCCGTCGGCGCAGCAGGTCCCAGCACTGGTCGAGCGACTCCTCCAGCTCGCGCAGCTGGGTGCGGGCGTCGTCGTCCGTGCCCGACTCGCCGGCCTGCGCCTCGCCGCGCAACCGGTGCTCCTCGTCGACCAGCTCGGAGATCCGGTTCAGGATGGTCTTGTCGTCCATGCTCCTGAGCCTGGCACAGGCCGCGCGGGGCGCGCCCGGATTCGCCGCCGCACGCCCCCGTCGCGCCCGCGGCTGCGGTAGGTTGCCCAGCCATGGTCCCCACCCTCCGGGCCGCCGGCCCCTCGGACGCGGCACCGGTCGTCGACCTGCTCCGCGCCGTCCGTCCGCACCTGGTGGTCACGCCGGAGCTGCTCGCCTGGCAGGCGACCGGCAAGCCGGCCGAGCGCTTCGGGATGCTCGTCGCCGAGGCGGGCGACGGAATCGCCGGCGTCGCCCGTACGGGGTTGCTGCACGAGAGCGCGGAGCCGGGGCTCGGCTTCGTCAACCTGGCCGTGCGCCCCGCGGGGCGGGGGCGGGGCGTCGGGTCGGCGCTGCTCGCCGCCGCCGAGGAGCGGCTCGCCGGGCTCGGTGTGCGCCGGTCGTACGCGCGGGTCGACGACGAGCCGGCGGCGCGCGCCTTCGCCGAGCGGCACGGCTACCGGCCCGGCCGACGCAGCGTGATCCTGGGCCTGGACCTGACGACGGCGGTGCTGCCGCCCGCGCCCGTCCCGCCGGCCGGGGTGCGGCTGGGCACGGCCGCGGAGCTGACCGACCCGCGCCCGCTGTACGAGGCGGACCTGGCCGCCGCCGCGGACGAGCCGGGCGACGTCGGGATGGACGAGATCAGTTTCGGCGACTGGCGGGCCGCGTACTGGGACCGGCCGGACCTGGACCGGGCGCTCAGCACGGTGGCGACGGTCGACGGCGTGGTGGTGGCGTTCACGGTTGCGCTGACCGACGGGCGGGACCGCTACCTGTCGGGGATGACGGGCACCCGGGGCGGGTGGCGGGGCCGGGGTCTCGCCCGGCTGGTCAAGCACGCGTCGCTGCGGGCGGCCCGGTCGGCGGGCCTTCGGTGGGTGTCCACGGTCAACGACGCCGGCAACGACGCGATGCGGACGGTCAACACCTGGTTCGGTTACCGGCCGGTAGCCGCCGAGTGGCGCTACCTGCGGGAGTTGTCCCGTCACTGATCGTCCATTGTCGACAGTGGGACATTTCGCAGCACAAACACTGGAACTGTCGTCCCCAATGGTGAGATGCTCTCGGCTCAGGTGGTGGAAGTTCCAGGTGGAGCCCCCCGTGGGCCGCTGCCGACGCGACGAGGAGACCCGGTACGCATGCCCAGCCCGCACGACGGCCACCGCGTCCCCCTCCCCGCGAACCCGCGCACCGTCCCGATGCGACGGGCACTGCCCGCCCTGATCCGGGATCCGTTCGGTGCCCTGGTCGGCTTCGCTGAGGAATCCGGCGGGGAGGTCGTCCGACTCAACCTCGGATCGTTCCGCCCGTACCTGGTCAGCCACCCCGAACACCTGCAGTACGTGCTGCGCGACCGCGCGGGCAACTACATCCGCGACGGTGAGGGGCTGCTGTGGCGGCCGGTCCGCCGGGTCGTCGGGGAGGCCATCCTCGTCGCCGAGGGCGAGGTGTGGGAGTCCAGCCGTGGCGCCCTGCAACCACTGTTCACCGCGAAGCGGGCCGAGACCATGGTGGACCGGATGGCCGAGGCCATCAGCGAGTCCGTCGACGAGTGGGACGAGCCGGCCCGGCAGGGACGGCCGATCGACATCGCCACCGAGCTGACCCGGATCGTCCTGCGCACCACCATGCGGGTGCTCTTCGCCGACCGGATCTCCGTCGCGGAGGCCGAGCGGATCAGCGCCGCGCTGGACACCGTCACCACCTCGATGATCCCCCGCCTGCTGGTGCCCTTCGTGCCCTACTCGGTGCCCATGCCCGGCGACCGCGCGTTCCGGTCGGCCGTCCGGACCATCGACGAGGTGGTGCTGCCGATCATCCGCGCGGCGCGGGCCCGGCCCGGTGACGGCGACGACATCATCTCCACCCTCTGCCGGCCCCGGCCGGACGGCAGCGAGCCGGACGAGTACCAGATCCGCGGCGACGTCGTGGCCATGTTCTCCACCGCCACCGAGACCACCATCGCGCTGCTGTCCTGGCTCTGGCCGGTGCTGGAGACCCGACCCGAGGTCGCCGCGCGGCTCTACGCCGAGGTGGACCGGGTGGTGGGCGGCGACCGGGTCCGGCGGGAGCACCTCGCCGAACTGCGGTACGGGCGCATGGTGCTGGACGAGATGCTGCGGCTCTATCCCGCCGGTTGGATGGTCCCCCGCACGGCGGTCACCGACGACGTGCTCGGCGGGGTGCGGATCAAGGCGGGTGCGACGGTGCTGATCAGCCCGTACGTGACCCAACGGATGGCGACGTTCTGGGCCGACCCGGAGCGGTTCGACCCCGAACGCTTCTCGCCGGAGCGGCCCCGTCGCCGCTACCGCTACTCCTACTATCCCTTCGGCGGCGGCCCACACCAGTGCCTCGGGCAGTACCTGTTCCTGCTGGAGGCACAGCTCATCGTGAGCACGGTGCTGAGCCGCTTCCGGTTCCGGCCGACCGCGCCGGCCGACCTGACCCCCCGGATAGGTGCCTCGCTGTCGCCCCGGCAACGGCTACGGGTGACCCTGTCGCCGGTGCAGCGGCCGGTCGCCCGGTGAGCGCGACGGACGCGCGGTCGCGGGCCGGCCTGGTCGACGTGGCCGAGCAGGGCAGGATCTGCGCCCTGGCCACGCGGGGCGTACGTGACCTGCAGGAGGTCGTCGCCGCGCACCCCGGACTCTTCTCCGCCACCCCGTTCGACCCCGCGATGCTCAGTTCCGTCGCCACCGCCATCGCCTTCACCGCTCCCTGGCACAGTGCCGACGAGCTGCGGATCACCACCCGTACGCTGCTCTGGGTCTTCGCCGCCGACTGGCAGGTCGACCATCTCGCGGCGTCCGCCGAGGACGTGCGCGCGGTGGTGGCGGAGTGCCTGGCGGTGGCCGACGGCGCCGCTCCGCCGGCGGGGCGGCACCTGGCCCGGCTGCTGGCCGACATCCGGGACGAGCTGGCGAGGGTGCCGGCGTTCGGCGGGCTCCGGCCGGTGTGGCGCGACGAGCTGGCGCGGATGTTGGCCGCGGTGGCCCGGGAGTGGGACTGGAAGAACGCGGCGGCTGCCCCGGGCGGGTCCCTGCCCACCCTCGATCGCTACCTCGACAACGCCGACAACCTGGCCTGCTCCTTCGTCAACGTCACGCACTGGCTCGCCACCGGTGACGGGAACTGCCTGCGGCACCTGGACGAGCTGCTGACGGTGGGTCGCGAGGTGCAACGGGTGCTGCGCCTGGTCAACGACCTGGCCACCCACGAGCGGGACGTGGAGTGGGGCGACCTCAACGCGCTCATGCTGGTCGCGGACCCGGCTCTCGTGCGTGCGCGGTTGACCGGGCTCACCCAGCGCTGCCACGGGCTGCTCGACCTGCTGGCCGGGCGCGATCCCCGGCAGGCCGACTACATGCGCCGGCAGATCTCCTTCACCGCCGGCTTCTACCAGGTCTCGGACTTCTGGGGGACGCGATGAGCCACGGCGGATCCCGGGCGGCCACGGCAGCCGCGCCGCACACCGGCGGTGCTGCCGCCGACTGCGGGAGCCTGGCTCGGGACCTGGTCGACGCGATGGCGCTGCGACCGTGGGGAGACGTCGCCTTCTCCGTCTACGAGACCGGCCGGCTGGTCGCCGTCGCGCCCCTGCTCGCCGGGCACACCGAACGGATCGCGTTCCTCGTTCGGACCCAGCGCGCCGACGGCGCGTGGGGACCCCCGGAGGGCTACGCGCTGGTGCCGACGTTGAGCGCCACGGACGCGCTGCTGGCGGTGCTGGCCGACGAGGGCCTTCCCCCCGGAGCCCGCCCGGCCTCGGCCGCCGCTGCCTCGCGCGGACTGCGCGCCCTGTCCACCCTGCTCGCGGGCGGCTCCGCGGTGCCGGACACGCCTGCCGCCGACCTCATCGTGCCGGCCCTGGTGGAGTCGATCAACGCACGGACGTCCGGGCCGGGTGCCGCCCTGCCGGCCCGGCACCCGCTGCGCCTGCCCGCCGGCACGGACCGCCGACGGTTGACCGCGGTCCGGGCGGCACACGCCGCTGGTACCGGGCTACACCCGAAGCTGGCGCACTTCGGTGAGTTGTTCGACGGGCCGGCCCAGCGGTGGCTGCGGCCGCGCGCCGCCGGGCCGGGCACCGTCGGGGCCTCGCCGGCGGCGACCGCCGCGTGGTTGGCCACCGCCGGTCCGGACGCCGACGGGCGAGCGGCCCGCGCCTTCCTGGACCGGCTGGTCAGCGCGGGGGGCGGGCCGGTGCCCTGCCCGACGCCGATCACGGTCTTCGAGCGCGCCTGGGTCCTGAGCTGGTTGTCCCGGGCCGGCATCGAGGTGCGACCACCGGAGGCTGTCCTCGCGGGCCTCGCCGACGCGGTCGGCTCCGCCGGTGCCGCCACCGGAGCGGGACTTCCTCCCGACGCGGACACCACCGCGGTGAGCCTGTACGCGCTCGGGCGCCTGGGTCGTCCGCTCGACCCGGCGAGCCTGTGGGCGTACGAGACGGCGGAGGGTTTCTGCACCTGGCCGGGGGAGGACGGCTTCTCGGTCACCACCAACGCGCACGTGCTCGACGCCCTCGCGCAGCACGCGCTGCGTGACCCGGGTGCCGGTTCCCGACACCGCACCGCCATCGACCGGTTGGCCCGGGTGCTCAGGGAGCGGCAGGAGGCCGACGGCAGTTGGCGCGACCGGTGGCACGCCTCGCCGTACTACGCCACCGCCTGCTGTGTGCTCGCCCTGACCGAGTCCACGTGGGACGACGTCAGCCTGGGCGCCGTCGGTCGGGCGGTGCGCTGGGTGCTGGCCAACCAACGCGACGACGGGTCATGGGGCCGGTGGGAGGGCACCGCGGAGGAGACCGCGTACGCCCTGCAGATCCTGCTGGCCGTCGCGGCGCAGGAGCCGGCGGTGGTCGTCGCCGCGCTTCGGGGACGCACCTACCTTGAGGCGAACGCAGGTCGACACGAGCATCCACCACTGTGGTACGGCAAGGAGCTCTACTGCCCCACCACGATCGTCCGGTCGGCGGTGCTCGCCGCCTCGCACCTCGCGCACAGCCGACTCGAACACCGGCGCAACGGCCGCATGTCATGACGGGACGGCAGAAATCAGCAACTTGAGGGTGCCATGTGGACACTGCTAGCGTACCCACTGCCTCTGTCCCGAACGGCCACCCGGCGGGACACCCGCATCTTCACGATCTGCCGTTGATGACCTGAGTCAACGCCGGCCTGGGACGGTTCAATGCGTTCTCGCGGTACGAGTATCCGCACGAAGGTTATCGCTCTCCTGCTCTCCCTCGTCGCGCTCTGGATGTTCGCGGCCTGGGTGACCCTGCGGGACGGCTTCAACCTGCTCGGCGTCCAGGTGCTCAATGCCAAGATCTACGCCCCCAGTGAGCCGCTGCTGCGGGAACTCCAGCTCGAACGGCGACTGACCCAGGCCTACCTCAGCGACCCGGGGCCGCAGCAGCGGGCGGCGCTGGAGGCCGAGCACCGCAAGACGGCGGAGCTGACGAAGACCTTCAGCACGTCCATCCGGCACTGGCAGGTGGACGTCGCGGGCAACGAGACCCTGGACACGCGGCTCGACGAGTCGGTGGCGCAGTTGCAGGCGCTGGGCCGGGTCCGCAGCGAGGTGCTCGACCGGGGCATCGACCGGCTCTCGGCGGCGGACGCCTACACCCGCGCCATCGGGTCGATCTTCCAGGTCTACGAGATCACCGGCAGCCTGGACGACAAGGAACTGGCCGCGGACGCGGCGGGCCTCATCCAGCTCAACCGGATGAGGGAGCTGATCTCCCAACAGGACGCCCTGCTCAGCGGCCTCTTCGGCAGCGGCCGGATGAGTGGGCCGGAGTACGCCCGATACACCCAGCTCGTCGGCGCCGAGCGCTTCCTCGGCGACGAGACCAGGCCGAAGCTCTCCGGCGCCGACCAGCGGCGCTACCAGCAGCTCGTCGAGAGCGAGCCGTTCAAGCGCCTGCGCGCGGTTCAGGACGGCATCATCCGCGACGGCCGGCCGGCGACGCAGCTACCGGTGAGCCGGGAGGCCTGGCGGGACACGGTCGACCAGGCGCTCACCGAGGTCAACAAGACGGTGGTGGAGGGCGGGGAGGCCATCGTGAGCCGGGCGACCGCCGTGGCCGCGATGGTCGTCGTGCGCCTCGTGCTGGCCACCGGCCTGGGCCTGCTGGCGGTCATCGGCTCGATCGTCGTCTCCGTCACGACGACCCGCGCGTTGCTGCGGCAACTGGAGCGGCTGCGCGAGGCCGCCTTCCGGCTCGCCAACGAGCGCCTGCCCGGTGTGGTCGAGCGGCTCGGCCACGGCGAGGAGGTCGACGTCGCCAAGGAGGCGCCGCCGCTGGAGTTCGGCGACGACGAGATCGGCCAGGTGGGCCAGGCGTTCAACGCCGTGCAGGAGACCGCCATCCGCACCGCCGTCGAGCAGGCCGAGCTGCGCCGCAACGTACGCGAGGTCTTCCTCAGCCTGGCCCGGCGCACCCAGGCGCTGGTGCACCGCCAGCTCACCCTGCTCGACGCGATGGAGCGCCGCGAGCACGACGCCGAGGAGCTGGAGGACCTGTTCCGGGTCGACCACCTGGCCACCCGGATGCGGCGCAACGCGGAGAACCTCATCGTGCTCTCCGGCTCCACCCCGGGCCGCGCCTGGCGGCGTAACGTGCCCATGGTCGACGTCGTCCGTGGCGCGGTCGCCGAGGTCGAGGACTACACCCGCGTCAACGTGCTGCCGCTCGGTGCCGTCTCGCTCACCGGCCGCGCGGTCGGTGACGTCATCCACCTGCTCGCCGAGCTGATCGAGAACGGCCTGTCGTTCTCGCCGCCGCACACCTCGGTCGAGGTGCGCGGGCAGATGGTCGCCAACGGCTTCGCCATCGAGGTCGAGGACCGCGGCCTGGGCATGAGCGAGGAGGACCTGGCCGCCGCGAACCACCGGATCGTCGACCAGTCCGAGTTGAACCTGGCCAACGCCTCCCGCCTCGGGCTCTACGTGGTCAGCCGGCTGACCGAGCGGCACGGCGTGCGGGTGCAGCTCAGGGAGTCCGCGTACGGCGGCACCACGGCCGTCGTGCTGATCCCGGCCGAGCTGGTCACCGCCGACGACGAGGACCCGAGCACCTCCGGCGGGTTCCCGGCCGGCCTGACCGCCGCCGCCCCGGCGTCCGGTACGCCCGCCCCGGCGCCGCCCGCCGTCGAGCCGCCGTTCGCCAACGCGCCGGTGGCGCTCGTGGCGCCGCCGCTCGCGCCCCGCACGCGGCCGGCCCCGAACGCCGACGCGCCCGCCGAGGGCGACGGCGACGAGGGCGTCCTGCCGACCCGGTCGCGCGGCCGGAGCCTGCCGACAGCCGCCCCGGCCCGCGACGCGGGGCTGCCCGTCCGGCCCCGTGGCGGTTCCGAGCAGTACGCCCTCGACGGCCCGACCTTCCCGACCGGCCTGCCGGTGGCCGCCGCTCGACCCGCGCCGGCCGAGGTGCCCGACGCGACCGGGACGCCGGACGCACCCGAGACGGACACCGAAACCACCGCGACCGGCGGCCCGGCGCCGACGGCCCGCCAGGTGACGGCGCGTACCGACTCGGGGCTGCCCGTCCGGGTCCGCCAGGCCAGCATCGTGCCGGAGCTTCGCGACGATCCGGCCGCCGCCGGGGACGACGAGGGCGACGACGACGCGACGCGCCCGCCGGAGCAGGTACGCCGGATGATGAGCTCCTACCAGACCGGCACCCGGCGCGGCCGTACGGACGCCGCCCGGCTGCTCGGCGGGGCGGGCGACAGTCGAACCGAGACCGGCGGGGAACCCGACGCCGGCGACGACCTGCAAGCGACCTGACCGGCGCCGCCACGGTGCGGGGGATCCCCGTGACGTGACCATCAGCCGAGACGAGCACGGCGACAACTGCCGGGGGAGAAGAGGACGACGAGTGGCGCAGAAGACGGCTTCGAGTGCCGACCTGACGTGGTTGCTGGATGATCTGGTCGGCCGGGTGAAGCAGGCCGACCACGCTGTCGCGCTCTCGACGGACGGCCTGTTGATGGCCGCCTCGCGAGGGCTCGGCCGGGACGACGCCGAGCATCTGGCGGCCATGGCGGCCGGCATCCAGAGCCTGGCCCGGGGCGCGGGCAAGCGCTTCGGCGGAGGCCAGGTGCAGCAGACCATCATCGAGATGCAGTCGTCGTTCCTGTTCGTCACAGCGGCCGGGCGCAACGCCTGCCTCGCCGTCCTCGCCAGCGAGGACGCCGACGTCGGCCTGATCGCCTACGAGATGGCAATGCTGGTCACCCGTGTCGGCAAGTACGTGGCGTCGCCGTCGCGGACCGGCGAGCAGCAGACCGGCGAGAAGTAGCCGCGATGACGGTGCAGGGGGAGTCCTCGGAGCACCAGTGGGTCGACGACCATGCCGGCCCGGTCGTGCGCCCGTACGCGATGACGCGTGGCCGGGCCCGGCCGGTCACCGGCACGTTCGACCTGATCTCCCTGGTGACGGCGACCCGCTCGGACGTGACCCCGGAGGTCGGGCTGGGCCCGGAGCACCTGGCGATCGTCGGGCTCTGCCAGCGGATCCAGTCCGTCGCCGAGATCGCCGCCCACCTGGACCTACCGGTGGGCACCATCCGGGTCCTGCTCGGTGACCTGGCGGCCCGCAGCCTGGTGCAGGTGCGCGAGCCGCACACCACTGCCGGCCTTCCCGACAACAGCGTTTTCGAGGCGGTAATCAATGGACTACGGGCACTCTGAGCGGCCGGCGGGAGCGACGCCACTGCCCACCGCGATCAAGATCCTCGTCGCGGGCGGCTTCGGCGTCGGCAAGACCACCATGGTCGGTGCGGTCAGCGAGACGCGCCCGTTGCGTACGGAGGAGGTGTTGACCGAGTCCGGCGTCGGCATCGACGATCTCTCCGGGGTGGAGAGCAAGACGACCACCACGGTGGCGATGGACTTCGGCCGCATCACCATCAGCGACGACCTGGTGCTCTACCTCTTCGGCACCCCGGGCCAGGACCGGTTCTGGTTCGTCTGGGACGAACTGGCGCTCGGCGCGCTCGGCGCGGTGGTGCTGGCCGACACCCGGCGGCTGGCCGACTGCTTCCCCTCGATCGACTACTTCGAGGGCCGGGGCACGCCGTTCGTGGTGGCGGTCAACTGCTTCGAGGGAGCCCGGCAGTACCGGCTCGACGAGGTGCAGGCGGCGCTCAACCTCGACCCGGGGGTGCCGGTGCTGCTCTGCGACGCCCGGCAGCGTGAGTCCAGCAAGGAGGTGCTCATCACGCTGATGGAGCACGCCATGAAGACCCGCGAGGCCCGCCGCCGCGCAGCCGCCGCCGAGTAACCGGGCCCACCACGGCGCCCACTGCAGGGAGCCACGACGGGCCTGCTCCGCGCGGTGCCGGCACCGGCCGCGTCCGGTCTGCTCCGTGCGGCACCGGCCGCGTCCGGTCTGCGCGAAGGGAAGGGCCCCCTGCCGACGCCGTGCGTCGACAGGGGGCCCGCTCGCCTCGGTGCGTCAGCTGGCGATCATGCGACGCAGCACGTACTGCAGGATGCCGCCGTGACGGTAGTAGTCCGCCTCGCCCGGGGTGTCGATCCGGACCACCGCGTCGAACTCGACGCCGGTGTCGGTGCCGACCCGGACCGTACGCGGGGTCTCGCCGTCGTTCAGCGCGGTGACCCCGGCGATGGAGAACGTCTCCGTGCCGGTGAGCCCGAGCGACTCGGCGGTCTCGCCGGCCGGGAACTGCAACGGGAGCACGCCCATGCCGATCAGGTTCGAGCGGTGGATCCGCTCGTACGACTCGGCGATGACCGCCCGGACGCCCAGCAGCATGGTGCCCTTGGCGGCCCAGTCCCGCGACGAGCCGGAACCGTACTCCTTGCCGGCCAGCACGACCAGCGGGATGCCCGCCTCCTGGTAGGCCACCGAGGCGTCGTAGATCGAGGACTGCTCGCCGGTCAGGTGGTTGACCGTGAAGCCGCCCTCGGGGAGCGCAGCTCCCGCATCGGAACCGGCGCCCGGGACCCGCAGCTGGTTGCGCAGCCGGATGTTGGCGAAGGTGCCCCGGATCATCACCTCGTGGTTGCCCCGGCGGGAGCCGTACGAGTTGAACTCGTGGCGCGGCACGCCGTGCTCGGCGAGGTACGTCCCGGCGGGCGAGTCGGCCTTGATGGAGCCGGCCGGCGAGATGTGGTCGGTGGTCACCGAGTCGCCCAGCTTGGCCAGCACCCGGGCGCCGGTGATGTCGACGACCGCCTTCGGTTCCCGCTGCATGCCCTCGAAGTACGGGGGCTTGCGGACGTAGGTGGAATCGTCCGCCCAGGCGAACGTGTCGCCGGTCGGGGTGGGCAGCGACTGCCAGCGCTCGTCACCGGCGAAGACGTCGGAGTACGCCGCGCTGAAGCCGGTGGCGCCGATCGCCGAGGCGATGACGTCCTGGATCTCGGCGCTGTCGGGCCAGATGTCCCGCAGGAACACCGGGTTGCCCTCGCCGTCCTCGCCGATCGGCTCGTTGGCCAGGTCGATGTCCATCGTGCCGGCCAGCGCGTACGCGACCACCAGCGGCGGGGACGCCAGGTAGTTCATCTTGACGTCCGGGTTGATCCGGCCCTCGAAGTTGCGGTTGCCGGAGAGCACGGAGACGACGGCCAGGTCGCCCTCGTTGACCGCGGCGGAGACCTCCTCCGGCAGCGGGCCGGAGTTGCCGATGCAGGTGGTGCAGCCGTAGCCGACCAGGTGGAAGCCGAGCTTCTCCAGGTAGGGCGTGAGGCCGGCCCGCTCGTAGTAGTCCATGACGACCTTGGAGCCCGGGGCCAGGGTGGTCTTCACCCACGGCTTGCGGGTCAGGCCCTTGTCGACGGCGTTGCGGGCCAGCAGGGCCGCGCCGATCATCACCTGCGGGTTGGAGGTGTTGGTGCAGGAGGTGATCGCGGCGATCACCACGGCACCGTGGTCCAGTTCGTACTCGACGCCGTCGGTGCCGGTGACCCGGGTCGGGTTGCTGGCCCGCCCGCCGGAGCCGACCGCCGCCGTCTCCAGGTCGCGCGGCGCGTCGGCCGGGTCGCTGACCCCGTTGGCCGGGGAGTCGCTCGCCGGGAAGGACTCGGCGCTGGCCTCGTCGGCGTGGCCCTGCACGCCGAACGGCTTCTCCTGCTGCGGCACGCCCGACCTGCGGCCACGGTCGCCGCCGGTCTCGTCGGCGGCCACGTAGTCGGTCAGCGCCGAACGGAACAGCGTCTTGGCGTTGCCCAGCGGCACCCGGTCCTGCGGGCGCTTCGGGCCGGCCAGGGACGGCTCGATGGTGCCAAGGTCCAGCTCCAGGCGCTCCGAGTACGCCGGCTCGGCGGCCGGGTCGTGCCAGAGGCCCTGCTCCTTGGCGTACGCCTCGACGAGCGCGACCTGGGCGGCGTCCCGGCCGGTCAGCTCCAGGTAGCGGACGGTCTCGGCGTCGATCGGGAAGATCGCGACGGTGGAGCCGTACTCCGGGGACATGTTGCCGATGGTGGCGCGGTTGGCCAGCGGCACGGCGCTCACGCCGGGGCCGTAGAACTCGACGAACTTGCCGACCACCCCGTGCTTGCGCAGCATCTCGGTGATGGTGAGCACCAGGTCGGTGGCGGTGGTGCCGGCCGGCATCTCGCCGGAGAGCTTGAAGCCCACCACGCGCGGGATCAGCATGCTGACCGGCTGGCCGAGCATCGCGGCCTCGGCCTCGATACCGCCGACACCCCAGCCGAGCACGCCCAGGCCGTTGACCATCGTGGTGTGCGAGTCGGTGCCGACCACGGTGTCCGGGTACGCCTGGCCGTTGCGCTCCATGACCGTACGGGCCAGGTACTCGATGTTGACCTGGTGCACGATGCCGGTGCCCGGCGGGACGACCTTGAACTCGTTGAACGCGGTCTGGCCCCAGCGCAGGAACTGGTAGCGCTCCTTGTTGCGCTCGTACTCCAGCTCGACGTTGCGCTCGAAGGCGTCCTCGCGACCGAACAGGTCGGCGATGACGGAGTGGTCGATGACCAGCTCGGCCGGGGCGAGCGGGTTCACCTTGGTGGCGTCGCCGCCCAGCTCGCGGACGGCCTCGCGCATGGTGGCCAGGTCGACCACGCAGGGCACGCCGGTGAAGTCCTGCATGAGCACCCGCGCCGGGGTGAACTGGATCTCCACGCTCGGGTCGGCGTCGGGGTCCCATCCGCCGAGCTGCCGGATGTGGTCGGCGGTGATGTTCGCGCCGTCCTCGGTCCGCAGCAGGTTCTCCAGGAGGATCTTCAGGCTGTAGGGGAGCCGTTCGTGGCCCTCCACCTTGTTGATCTTGAAAATCTCGTAGCTCGCGTCTCCGACGCGTAGCTGGGTCTTCGCACCGAAGGTGTCGAGGCTCGCCACGTCGTACTCCTTCACACCAGCGACCGTGAGTAGTCCTGAGCAGTCTGTCGCACCGGTCGGGGTGTCGCCGTGGTTAGGCGACACTTACCGCCGATTCTCCGTCGTCAACAAAACCGTACGTCCGTCTTGCTAACTTCGCAACCTCGTGCCATCGTTCGGGACGAGGAGGTGCCACCATGATCCATCACGTCCAGCTCGCCTGCCCACGCGGCTCCGAGGAGGCGTCGCGGGCCTTCTACGCCGGCGTGCTCGGGATGAGCGAGAAGCCCAAACCGCCCGCGCTCGCGGCCCGCGGCGGCTGCTGGTTCACCGGTCACGGCGCCGAGCTGCACCTGGGCGTGGAGGACGACTTCCGCCCCGCCCGCAAGGCCCATCCGGGCCTCCTCCGGCCGGACCTGGACGCGCTCGCCGCCCGGCTGGCCGCCGCCGGCTACCCGGTCACCTGGGGTGACGACGAACTGCCGGGCATGCGCCGCTTCCACTCGCAGGACGCGCACGGCAACCGACTGGAGTTCCTCGCCCCGATCGACTGACCGCCGTCGCCCCGCCCCTGGGCTGCTGAGGTCGGCTCGGGGGCTGAGTCGCCCGTACGGGCTCGGTGGGTGCCGGGGCGGTTGGAGGCGACGAAGGGGCCGCTTGGTGGCCGGGGTGGTTGGAGGCGACGGAGCGGGCGGTCTGGTGGCCGGGGTGATTGGCGGCGGAGGGAGGACTGGGCCTGCGGGCGGTTGGGGACGGCAGAAGGGCCGGCCCCCGGGGTGGGGGTCGGCCCTCTGTGTCGTCGTTGCGGTGGTTCGTTGGTCGGGTGGTGTGGCTGTTTGTCGGGTCAGGCGGTGTAGCCGCGGGTGGCGGTCCAGTCGGCGAGGTTGTCGATGCTCATGCGGTAGGTGGCCTGGTCGGGGTCGGCGGAGTCGGCGATGGTGACGGTGTTGCCGTTGTCGCGGTAGCCGACGACGCTGATGTAGTGGCCGCCTTCGAAGGAGTGGGTGGTGCCGTCGGTGTCGGTGGCGGTGCCGGCGATGTTGGCGACCACGGCGTGGCCTTCGTCGATGGCGGTGACGATGTCGGCGCGCAGCTTGTCGGTCTGGGTGTCGTCGGCGGCGGAGTCGCGGATCTCGACGGACTGGTAGGCGTCGCGGCCGGTTTCCTTGTTGAGTACGGGGGTGATGTCGTTGATGGAGTTGGTGCCGGCTTCGGTGGTGCCCATGAGCTTGGCCATGGCGTCGACGTCGATGTTCTTGCCCTGGACGCTGAGGGCGTTGCGGGCGGCGGCGGGGCCGCAGTAGTAGAAGTTGGGCTGGGCTTCGTAGCGCACGCCGAGCTCACGCTCGCCGCCCTTGCGGTCCTGGGCGGTGGCCGGGACGGTCTTGGCCTGGGCAGGCGAAGCGAAGGCGGTGACGGGGCCGGCGATGGCGCCGCTGGTGACGGCGAGTCCGGCGGCGGTCAGGGCGGTCTTGCGCAGGATGTCGGTACGCATGATGTCCGGCGCCTCCCGTTCGGGGGTACGCGGACACGCGCCAAGGGGAGCGGGCGTGCCGCGAAGGGGAAAGGGGTCGAGATCGGGGGTGCGCCCCTTGCGAGGGGGTGGGGCGCGAGGGGTGGGGCGTGGTGCGGGGGGTGTAACGACGCGGGCCTGGCCGGCATTCCGGCCTCGCCCCGGCCCGCGGTGAGGGGCCTGCGGGGGGGTCACGCGCTCACGGTGGTTACAACGACCGGGGCTGGCGGCCCATGCCCACCGGCCGGGTGACCCGCCCCACCCCACACCCCCGCAAACCGGACGGCCCGCCCCACGTGACACTCCGCAGACCGGACAGCAAGCCCGAAACCGGACGCCATGCCGCTGGCTGCCCGCAGAGCGAGCCCCGTGCCCTGCCCGGCCCGTGCCCTGCCCGGACATCGTGCCCTGCCCGGCCCGGCCCGTGCCCTGCCCGGACATCGTGCCCTGCCCTGCCCTGCCCGGCCCGCGCCCTGCCCGGACACCGTGCCCTGCCCGACCCGGGCCGGCCGCTCCACCGTCCGCCGCCGCGGCAGCAGCCGCAGGCGCGGGAGGGCCGCATGATGATCAGGATCCCATGGACGTTATCCGGCTGGTTTACGGTCCATGGCGTCCTGATCACTGTGGCTCAGCGTCGTGATGACAGCGGGGGCGGGTGGATGCTCTCCGGAGGCTAGGTTTGTCGGCCCGCCGGACGCCTGGCGCAGGGGGGTTGGCGCTACGGGAACGGTCCCGCGCGGGGAGCGGGGACCTGGGCTCACGTCACCGTGCCGGCCGGGCCGGGTGGGTGCCTCTCGGACTTCTCAGGCGTGGCGTCCGTCGAACGGAGCCGGTCGGCTCGGGCCCGCGAGAACGCCGTGCCGCTCCGGCGGCGTAGGGAAGGGACGAACGGAGAACCCGGGTGACGCCACCCGGGTGGCCCTCCTCGGGCCGGCGGCGCGGCGGTTGCGACCATGACGGGCATGGAGATCTGGAGCAACCCGTCCTGCTCGAAGTGCGCCGCTGCCCGTACCGCGCTCGACGAGGCGGGCGTCGGGTACGCGGTGCGTCCGTACCTGGACCGGCCGCCGAGCGCGGCGGAGCTGACCGAGGTGCTACGCCGGCTCGACGCGCGCCCCTGGGACGTCTGCCGGACGCGGGAACCCGCCGCGGTTGCCCTCGGCATGGCCGACTGGCCACGGGACGAGGCAGCCGAGCCGCGCTGGATCGAGGCGATGGTGGCCGCCCCGGAGCTGATCCAGCGGCCCCTGCTGCTGCTCGACGACGGGGGAGCGCTCGTGGGACGTACCGCCGGGGCACTGATGGAGGCGGTGCGCCGCAGCGGCGCGACGCCCGGCGCCGACGCGGAGCCCAACCCTTCGACGGCTGGCACCGGCGCGACGCCTGGCACCGGCGCGGAGCCCAACCCTTCGACGGCTGGCACCGGCGCGGCGCCTGGCACCGGCGCGGCGCCTGGCACCGGCGCGACGGCTGGGACCGGCGGAGCTGGCCCTTCGCCGACCGCGCCGTCGGAGCGGCCCTCGCCCGCCCGGTAGCGCGTCACCGGCCGGGTACCGCGGGAACGCGCCGGTCGTAGGCGAACGACCGGACGGCACGCGCCGCCACGACGTCGACTGGCGTCGGCGGGGCTCAGCGCGCGTCGTCGGCGGGCGCCGTCGCCTCCGCGTGCCGGTCGCGCAGCCGGGCCCGGATCTCCTCCGGGGTGTACGCCCGGCGCCGCCGTTCCGCCCGGGCGATGACCACGCCCGACGCCGCCACCCCGGCGAGGCCGGCCAGCCCGAGCACCTTCCACCACCGCATCCGTTGCCGCATCGGCCTAGGGTAGACCCCCATGAGCATCAGCCTGGACGAGGCCGTGGAGCTGACCCGTACCGGTGACGTGTGGGTCTTCCGGGGCCGCAGCGTGCCCGACCGGGCCATCCAGTTGACCACGAACAGCCCGGTCAACCACGTCGGCATGGCGGTCGTGCTGGACGACATGCCGCCGCTCATGTGGCACGCCGAGCTGGGCAGGTCGCTGCCGGACCTGTGGAGCGGCACCCACCAGCGCGGCGTGCAGTTGCACGACCTGCGCGACGCCGTCTGCGTCTGGGCCAACCGGTACGGCCAGCGGGCCTGGCTGCGCCAGCTCGACCCGGCGGCCGACGTGGAGATGGAGAAGGCGGTGCTGCGCACCGTCGCCCGGCTCGACGGCACCCCGTTCCCGTCCACCGCCAAGCTCGCCTGGCGCTGGCTGCGCGGCCGGGTGCCGGCGGTGCGCGTGCCGGCCCTGCGCGGCCGGGTCCCGGCGGTGCGCTTGCCGGGCCTGCCGGGCCTGCGGGGCCTCGACGGCAACCGCCCCGAGGCCCCGGCGCCCGACCGCGCCGGGGCCGCCGCCGGGCCCGCACGCGCCGGGGCCGCCGCCGCACGCGAACGCGCCGGGGCCGCCGCGCGCGACCGTGCGCTGGAGACGGCGTACTGCGCTGAGGTGGTCGCGGTGACCTACGAGGCGATGGGGCTGCTTCCCGCCGGGCGGCGTCCCAACTGGTACGACCCGGGCCGGTTCTGGAGCGGCGACGACCTGGGTCTCGCGCACGGCGCCCGGCTCGGGGCCGAGATAGAGGTGCGTATACCGCCGCGCTGAGGTTTGGTCCGCCGTCCGGCCGGCAATTGGTGTCCCCGTGAGAGCCTCCACCGACCTGGACACGCTGACCGACTTCTTCGACCGGTACGGCGTGGCGCTGACCACCGGCGACGTGGCCGCCATCGCCGGCTGTTACGCCCTGCCGGGGATGGTGGTCGCCGACACGTACAGCTTCTCGTTCACCTCGCCGGCGGCGGTGGCGCTGTCCTTCGTGGGCGCGGCCCCCGACTACCAGGAGCGCGAGCTGGTCGCGGCGCACGCGGCCATCGAGGACGTGCTGCCGATGTCGGCGCTGCTGACCATGGTGACCGTGGAGTGGGAGTTCCTGGACTGCGGGGGCCGGGCGGTCCCCGGCGAGCGCTACCGCTACCTGCTGCGGGCCACCGACGACGGCCCGGTCATCTGCACCGTCCTGCGGACCGCCTGACCGCAGGCGGGGTCACCCTCCCGCCGACAGCGCCGGTCCCGGTCCCGGTCCCGGTCCCGGTCCCGGGTGCGCGGTGCGCGGTGCGCGGTGCGCGGACGGTCGCACCAGGTGGCCACCGACCGCTACGCTGCGCGGGACGACCGCGGGAGGAGGGGCATGCGCCGAGCACCAGGCAGGTCCTACGGCACGACCGCCGTCGCGTCCTCGCCGTGGATCGTGGTGTCCGTCGGAGTCGTGGTGATGGTGGTCCTGCTCGCCATCGCGCTCGGCACCTACCGGGGGCGCGGTCCCGCGTTCGACGCGCAGCCGGGCCCGCCGCTGCCCACCCTCGGCCTGGCCGACCCGGTGCCGTCGGTGACCAGCAGCCCCACGGCCACGCGGTCGCCGCGGCCGTCGGCCACGCCGTCGGCGCGTGCCACCGCCCGGCCCACCCCGAAACGGTCCACGCCCGACCGCAGCAGCGGCCCGCCGTCTCCGACCCCCAGCGCGAGCGGCGACGCGACGCTGATCGCGCCGCCGTCACCGTCGCCGTCGGCGTCGCCGGTGACCGGCCGCTATCGGGTGGTGGAGTCGTACGGGGGCGGATTCGTCGGGGAGGTGCTGCTCAGCAACACGTCGTCGACCGGTCGGGGATGGACGGCGCGGCTGACCTTCCCCGGAGCGCGGCTCGGCAGCGCGTGGGTCGAGGGCGCACCACAGGGGGCGGCGCAGCGGATCGAGGACGGTTTCACCTACCGCAGCGGCGACGACCTGCCCCCGGGCGCGTCGGTCGCGCTGCGGTTCTACGTCCAGGGCACGCAGAGCCGCCCGGCGAGCTGCACGGTCGACGGCGGCGCCTGCCGCCTCTAGCCCACCCCTTCCCTCCGGCCCGGCGCGAACCCGCCGGGCCGTTCCTTTGCAAGCTGTCTGCCGTGTTACGACTTTGTTTGCAAGGTATTGCAGAACGTTTCGGCAAGAGCTAGCGTGCGGGCCAGTCAGCGACCAGAGGAAGGCGTCGATGAAACCCCCGCCGATACCGCGCAAGGCCCTGCTCGCCCTCGTCTCCCTGCTCACCCTCACCCTCGTCGGCACCCCGCTCGCCGTACGTCAGCTCGGCGCCGACACCCCCGACGGCACCGGGCCGCTGCTCACCGCCGGCGCCGAGCAGTGGCGTGCCGAGCCCTCGGCGGAGGCGCTGCTCTCCGCCGGCAGCCGGCAGGCCCGCGCCGAGCAGTTCTACTTCGTCCTGCCGGACCGGTTCGCCAACGGCGACCGGCGCAACGACACCGGCGGCCTCACCGGCGACCGCCTCTCCACCGGCCTCGACCCCACCGACAAGGGCTTCTACCACGGCGGCGACCTCAAGGGCGTCATGGACCGGCTCGACTACATCGAGGGGCTCGGCACGACGGCCATCTGGCTCGCCCCCATCTTCAAGAACCGCCCGGTGCAGGGCAGCGGGGCCGACGTCTCCGCCGGTTACCACGGCTACTGGATCACCGACTTCACCCAGGTCGACCCGCACTTCGGCACGAAGGAGGACCTGAAGCGGCTGGTCGCGCTCGCGCACCGGCGGGGCATCAAGGTCTACCTCGACGTCATCGTCAACCACACCGCCGACGTCATCAAGTACGCCGAGGACAGGTACACCTACGTGGACAAGGCGACGTCGCCGTACACCGACGCGCAGGGGCGCCCCTTCGAGGACCGCAACCACGCCGACGGCAGCCGGGGCTTCCCGAAGGTGGACACGACGTCGTTCCCGTACACCCCGACGTTCGCGAACCCGGCCGACGCGCAGGTCAAGGTCCCGGCGTGGCTGAACGACCCGACGATGTACCACAACCGGGGCGACTCCACCTTCGCCGGCGAGAACAGCGAGTACGGCGACTTCTTCGGCCTCGACGACCTGTGGACCGAGCGCCCCGAGGTGGTGCGCGGCCTGACCAGGGTCTACTCCGACTGGGTGGCCTCCACCGGCGTCGACGGCTTCCGGCTCGACACCGTCAAGCACGCCAACCTCGACTTCTGGCCGCAGTTCAGCCAGGGCGTCGAGCGCGCCGCCGCGCGTGCCGGCAAGAAGGACTTCTTCATGTTCGGCGAGGTCTACAGCGCCGACCCGGAGATCACCTCGACGTACGTGCGGCGCGGCGGCCTGCCGGCCACCCTCGACTTCGCCTTCCAGGAGGCGGCCCGCGGCTACACCGCCGGCGACGGCTCCGCCAGGGCGCTCGCCGACGTGTACGCCCGCGACGACCTCTACCGCGCCCGCGACACCGACGCGCGCCGGCTGACCACCTTCCTCGGCAACCACGACATGGGCCGGATCGGCTCGTTCATCGCCGGCGGCGGCACCGACCCGGCCACCCACCTGCGCCGCGACCAGCTCGCCCACGAGCTGATGTTCCTGACCCGGGGCCAGCCGGTGGTCTACTCCGGCGACGAGCAGGGCTTCACCGGCCCGGGCGGCGACAAGGACGCCCGGCAGGACATGTTCGCCTCGAAGACCCCCGACTACCTCGACGACGACCTGCTCGGCACCGACCGCACCCACGCCAGCGACCAGTTCGACCGCGCCCACCCGCTCTACCGGGCCATCGCCGAGCTGGGCGCGCTGCGCCAGGCGCACCCGGCCCTGCGCGACGGCGTGCAGGTCGGCCGCTACGCCGCCGACGGCCCGGGCATCTTCGCCTTCTCCCGGATCGACCCGAAACAGCGCACCGAGTACGTCGTCGCGGTGAACAACGCCGCGACGGCGCAGACTGTCACCGTGGACACCTGGTCGGCCGGCGCCACCTTCACCGGCGTCTACGGCGCATCGGCCGCCCCGGTCGCCGGCGCGGACGGCAAACTCACGCTGACCGTGCCGCCGCTGTCGGCCGTGGTGCACCGCGCCGGCACGCCGATCGCGGCGCCCGACGCCGCGCCGAGGATCACGATCACCGCCCCGGCGCCCGGCGAGCCCGTCGCCACGAGGGCGGCCGTCACCGCGCAGGTCACCGGCGATCCGCTGGCCACGGTCACCGTCGCCGCCCGGGTGGCCGGCGGCAGGTGGACCCTGCTCGGCAGCGCCGAGACGGCCCCGTACACGGTGCACCACGACCTGACCGGGCTGGCCGGCGGCACGAAGGTCGAGTACAAGGCCGTCGTCCGCGACGCGAAGGGCCGCACCGCGACCGCCCGGTCCACCGCGACCGTGGGCACCCCGGCGCAGTCCGCCTCCCGGGAGTGGGCCGTGGTGCACTACCAGCGCCCGGCCGGCGGCTACGACGACTGGGGCCTCTACGCCTGGGGCGACATCGACCCGGCGTACGCGACCGAGTGGCCCAAGGGGCAGCCGTTCGCCGGCGAGGACTCCTACGGCCGGTTCGCCTGGGTGAAGCTCAAGCCGGGCGCGAAGTCCGTCGGCTTCCTCGTGGTGGACGAGGCCGGCAACAAGGACGTGGCACAGGATCGGACGATCGACGTGACGCAGACCGGTGAGGTGTGGGTCAAGCAGGGCGACCCGGCGACCTACCCGAGCCGGCAGGCCGCGACCGGCGAGCCCGACCCGCCGGTCGAGGACGGCACGGCCGTCATCCACTACCGCCGCGCCGACGGCAACTACGCCGGCTGGGGCCTGCACGTGTGGGACGGCGCCGCCAACCCGACGGACTGGGCAGCGCCGCTCGCCCCGGCCCGCATCGACTCCTTCGGCGCGGTCTTCCGGGTGCCGCTGGCCGCCGGTGCGACGGGGCTGAGCTACATCATCCACTCCGGTGACGAGAAGGACCTGCCGACCGACCAGCGGCTCGACTTCGCCGCCGCCGGGCGGGAGGTGTGGCTGCTCGCCGGCACGCCCGGGCGGCTGCTGCCGTCCACCGCGTCCGCCGCCGCCCGGGACGTCGACATCACGAAACAGAAGGCGCACTGGATCGACCGTTCCACCGTCGCCTGGCAGGCCGGGCCCACCGACGGCAGGACGTACGCCCTGGTGGCCGCCCCGGCCGGCGGGGTGGGCGTCGCCGACGGCGAGCTGGTCGGGACGTACACCACGCTGCCGTTGACCGCGCGGCGCAACGGGCTCACCGAGGCCCAGCGCGCGGCCTTCCCGCAGCTGTGGGCGCACGGCGCCTTCACGCTCGACCGGCGGGACCTGGCGAAGGTGCCGGCGGCCCTGCGCGGGCAGCTCCTGGTGACCGAGCGGGACGCCGGGGGCGCCCTGCTCGCCGCGACCGGCGTGCAGATCCCCGGCGTGCTCGACGACGTCTACGCCCGCGCCACCGACGCGCGGCTCGGGCCGACCTTCGCCGGCAGGGTGCCGACGCTGGCGCTCTGGGCGCCCACCGCCCGCACGGTCTCGCTCCAGCTCTTCGACTCGCCGACCGCGACGCCGCGGACGGTGGCGATGCGCCGCGACGACCGCACCGGCGTCTGGTCGGTGCGCGGCTCCCGCGACTGGACCGGCCGGTACTACCGCTACCAGGTCCAGGCGTGGCAGCCGGCGACGCAGCAGCTGGTCACCGCCTCGGTGACCGACCCGTACTCGCTGGCGCTCGCGCCGGACTCCACGCACAGCCAACTCGTGGACCTGACCGACCCGGCGCTCGCCCCGGCGGGCTGGGCGACGCTGCGCAAGCCGGCGGCGGTGCCGTCGACGAAGGTGCAGATCTCCGAGCTGTCGGTGCGGGACTTCTCCGTCGCCGACACCACCGTTCCGGCTGAGCGGCGGGGCACCTACCTCGCGTTCACCGACCCGGGCACCGCCGGCATGAAGCACCTGAAGGCGCTCGGCGACGCGGGGGTGACCCACCTGCACCTGCTGCCCGCGTTCGACTTCGCCACCATCCCCGAGCGCCGCGCCGACCAGCGGCAGCCGGCCTGCGACCTGGCCGCGCTGCCGCCGGACTCCGAGCAGCAGCAGAAGTGCGTCGCGGCGGTCGCCGACACCGACGGCTACAACTGGGGGTACGACCCGCTGCACTACACCGTGCCGGAGGGCGGCTACGCCGTCGACCCGGCCGGGGCGAAGCGCACCACCGAGTTCCGGCAGATGGTGGCCGGCGTCAACGGCGCCGGGCTGCGCGTGGTGCTGGACGTCGTCTACAACCACACCTCGGCGGCGGGCGCCGACCCGAAGTCGGTGCTGGACCAGATCGTGCCCGGCTACTACCACCGCCTGCTCGACGACGGTACCGTCGCCAACTCGACCTGCTGCGCCAACACCGCCCCCGAGCACGCCATGATGGGCAAGCTCGTCGTGGACTCCCTGGTCACCTGGGCCCGGGCGTACAAGGTGGACGGCTTCCGGTTCGACCTGATGGGCCACCACCCGAAGGCGAACATCCTGGCCGTACGCGAGGCGCTCGACGAGCTGACCGTCGCCCGCGACGGCGTGGACGGCAGGAAGATCCTGCTCTACGGCGAGGGCTGGAACTTCGGCGAGGTCGCGAACGACGCCCGCTTCACGCAGGCCACCCAGGCCAACATGGCCGGCACCGGGATCGGCACCTTCAACGACCGGCTCCGCGACGCGGTACGCGGCGGCGGGCCGTTCGACGCCAACCCCCGCGTGCAGGGCTTCGCCTCCGGCCTGTTCACCGACCCCAACGGCGACGACGTGAACGGCCCCACGGCCCAGCAGCGGGCCCGCCTGCTGCACCAGCACGATCTGATCAAGGTGGGGCTCACCGGCAACCTGCGCGGGTACCGGTTCACCGACTCGTCGGGCCGGCAGGTCACCGGCGCGCAGGTCGACTACAACGGCTCGCCCGCCGGCTACACCGCCGCGCCGGGGGAGGCGGTCACCTACGTCGACGCGCACGACAACGAGATCCTGTACGACGCGCTGGCGTACAAGCTGCCGCAGGACACCCCGGCGGTGGACCGGGCCCGGATGCAGGTGCTGGCGCTCAGCACGGTGGTGATGGGGCAGGGGCCCGGGTTCGTCACCACCGGCACCGAGCGGCTGCGCTCGAAGTCGCTGGACCGCAACTCGTACAACTCGGGCGACTGGTTCAACCAGATCCGCTGGGACTGCGCCCAGGGCAACGGCTTCGGCGCCGGCCTGCCGCCCGAGCAGGACAACCGGGACAAGTGGCCGTACGCCAAGCCGCTGCTGGCCGACCCGGCGCTGGTCCCGGACTGCGCGGCGATCGACCTGGCCGACGCCCGGTACCGGGAACTGCTCAAGATCCGGGGCTCCTCGCCGGTCTTCGGGCTGAGCACGGCGCAGCAGGTGCAGAAGCGGGTCGCCTTCCCGCTCTCCGGCGCGGCCGAGACCCCCGGCGTGCTCACTATGACGCTGGACGGCCGCGGCCTCGACGGACGCTGGAAGTCGGTGACGGTGGTCTTCAACGCCACGCCCGAGACGGCGACGCAGCGGCTGACCGGGCTGCGCGGGGCGGACGTGGCGCTGCACCCGGTGCTGCGGACCTCGGCCGACGAGGCGCTGCGGACGGCCTCCTTCGACCGGGCCAGCGGCACGTTCACCGTGCCGGCGCGCAGCGTGGCGGTCTTCGTGCAGCAGTAGTCGTGTCACACGTGTCCGGCCCCCTCCCGCTGAGCGGAAGGGGGCCGGAGCGTCCTCTGTGTCAGCCGATGCCGATCCAGGTGGTACCCGCGTGACTGTCGTCAGTTGGCGCAGCCGGTGACGTTGGTGCAGTTGCGGGGTTCGTTCTTCTTGATGATGGTCTTGTTGTCGAGGTTGACGGCGGTGGCGTTGCCGTTGTTGTGGATGCCGCCCGCGCCGGCGGGTTCGGCGGCGAAGTTGCCGACGATCTTGCTGTCGCGGATGGTGAGGACGGCGTTGTTGTCGTTGTAGATGGCGCCGCCCTGTTCGGCGTGGTTGCCCTTGAACTCGCTGTCGTAGAGGTTGAGGGTGTCGCCGTTGACCAGGCCGCCGCCGTTGTCGCCGGCGGTGTTGTCGGTGAAGACGGCGTGCTTGATGGTGGCGATGTTGTCGCTGTCGTGGTGGACGCCGCCGCCGTCGTCGGTGGCCTTGTTTTCGGCGATGATGATGTATTCCAGCAGCATGGTGGAGTCGCCGTCGTTGTGGATGCCGCCGCCGTCGTCGCAGGCGGTGTTGTGGGCGATCTTGGTGCGGGTGACGGTGAGGCGGGCGTCGTCTTCGCTGTGGATGCCGCCGCCGTCGTTGCTGGCCTTGTTGTTGGTGATCTGGCTGTAGGCGATGGTGGCGATGCCGTCGTCCTCGTTGGCGATGCCGCCGCCGTTGCCGCTGACCGCGCTGTTGCCGGTGGCGGTGTTGCTGTCGACGCGGGTGTCGTGGACGGTCAGTACGCCTTCGTTGTAGATGGCGCCGCCGTTGCCGCCGTTGCCGACGCCGCGGGCGTGGTTGTTGGCGAGGACGCTCTTGTAGATCTCGACCGTGCCGAAGTTGGCGATGGCGCCGCCGTTGCCCTGGTTGCCGACGCCGGTGACCCGGTTGTCGATGAGCTTGGTGTGCTTCAGGGTGGCCTCGCCGCCCTCCTGGACCAGCAGGGCGCCGCCGTTGGCGCTGCTTGGCGGCGGCGGGGGCGCGGTCACCTGGCCGCCCTTGAGGGTGAGGTCCTTCAGCGTCAGGTCGCCGCCGGAGGCGACCTCGAAGAACCGGAACAGTGCGGTGCCGTCGTGGAAGAACGTCGAGTTGTTGCCGAGGATCGTGATCCGCTGGTCGATGACGGGGAAGGCGTTGTTGCCGGTCTCCTCGGTGAACCTGTACGTGCAGTCCTTGGCCAGTTTGAACGCTCCGCCGTGGTCCTCGTTGGCCCTGTTCACCGCCTCGACCAGCACGTCGGTGTCACACGGCAGTTCCTTGGCGTCCTTACCGTGGTCCTTGCCGTCGCGGCCGTCCTTGCCGTCCTTGCCCGACCAGTCCTTGCCGTCCTTGCCCTGCCAGTCCTTGCCCTGCCAGTCGTCCTGGCCACCGCGGGCATCCTGCCCCTCCTGGCCCTTGCCGGCCTCGCCCGCACGGTCGTCGCGACCGGCGACGTCGTCCTTGGTGACCTGCTCGGCCGTGGACCACTTCAGATCGGCGAGACGTTCGGCGCCGACGGCGCCCGCGCTGCTCGCGGCGGCGACGCCGGCGAGGCTGACCACGCCGGTCAGCCCGGCGACGCCGGTGGCGAGCCACAGCTTGCGCCGGCTCTTCGGCGCGGTGTTCTCGGCGTTCTTGCGAAGGTAGTTGGACATCGGAGCTCTCTGCTCTCTCCTCGTACCAGACAGGGCCGCTCCGCCACCGCGGGCTGCCCTGGCTACAAATCGGTTGTAGCTACTGAGGCCAACCGTATGAGAGTTTTATTCTCTTCAAGGGCGTATCCGAATTAAACCCACGTTAGGGGTATGACGGGTCAAGGTAGGACGGCCCGGACGGCGAGGAGTTAGGCCCGCAGCCGTGCCGAACCGACGGCTTGCGTCACGGGTCGCCTCAACCGATCGAGAACTTGCGACGGGCTGGTGCCGTTCCGGCCTCCGAGACGGGGCTCGTCGTGAGCCGGCGTGTGCAGGAAGGGATCCCTTCCCACGTGTTCGGGGGAAGGGATCCCTTCGTTATGTGTTGGTTCAGTTGGCGCAGCCGGTGACGTTGGTGCAGTTGCGGGGTTCGTTCTTCTTGATGATGGTCTTGTTGTCGAGGTTGACGGCGGTGGCGTTGCCGTTGTTGTGGATGCCGCCCGCGCCGGCGGGTTCGGCGGCGAAGTTGCCGACGATCTTGCTGTCGCGGATGGTGAGGACGGCGTTGTTGTCGTTGTAGATGGCGCCGCCCTGTTCGGCGTGGTTGCCCTTGAACTCGCTGTCGTAGAGGTTGAGGGTGTCGCCGTTGACCAGGCCGCCGCCGTTGTCGCCGGCGGTGTTGTCGGTGAAGACGGCGTGCTTGATGGTGGCGATGTTGTCGCTGTCGTGGTGGACGCCGCCGCCGTCGTCGGTGGCCTTGTTTTCGGCGATGATGATGTATTCCAGCAGCATGGTGGAGTCGCCGTCGTTGTGGATGCCGCCGCCGTCGTCGCAGGCGGTGTTGTGGGCGATCTTGGTGCGGGTGACGGTGAGGCGGGCGTCGTCTTCGCTGTGGATGCCGCCGCCGTCGTTGCTGGCCTTGTTGTTGGTGATCTGGCTGTAGGCGATGGTGGCGATGCCGTCGTCCTCGTTGGCGATGCCGCCGCCGTTGCCGCTGACCGCGCTGTTGCCGGTGGCGGTGTTGCTGTCGACGCGGGTGTCGTGGACGGTCAGTACGCCTTCGTTGTAGATGGCGCCGCCGTTGCCGCCGTTGCCGACGCCGCGGGCGTGGTTGTTGGCGAGGACGCTCTTGTAGATCTCGACCGTGCCGAAGTTGGCGATGGCGCCGCCGTTGCCCTGGTTGCCGACGCCGGTGACCCGGTTGTCGATGAGCTTGGTGTGCTTCAGGGTGGCCTCGCCGCCCTCCTGGACCAGCAGGGCGCCGCCGTTGGCGCTGCTTGGCGGCGGCGGGGGCGCGGTCACCTGGCCGCCCTTGAGGGTGAGGTCCTTCAGCGTCAGGTCGCCGCCGGAGGCGACCTCGAAGAACCGGAACAGTGCGGTGCCGTCGTGGAAGAACGTCGAGTTGTTGCCGAGGATCGTGATCCGCTGGTCGATGACGGGGAAGGCGTTGTTGCCGGTCTCCTCGGTGAACCTGTACGTGCAGTCCTTGGCCAGTTTGAACGCTCCGCCGTGGTCCTCGTTGGCCCTGTTCACCGCCTCGACCAGCACGTCGGTGTCACACGGCAGTTCCTTGGCGTCCTTACCGTGGTCCTTGCCGTCGCGGCCGTCCTTGCCGTCCTTGCCCGACCAGTCCTTGCCGTCCTTGCCCTGCCAGTCCTTGCCCTGCCAGTCGTCCTGGCCACCGCGGGCATCCTGGCCATCCCTCTTGTCGTCCTTCTCGCCGGAGCCCGGGTCGGCCGTGCCGGCGTCGCTGACGTTCTGCCGCAGGGTCGACGACTGCGCGTCCGACAGCCGGTCCGCGCCGGCGGACTTGTCATCGCGAGCGGCCAGGCCGCCCAGTGCCGCCAGGCCGACCACGCCGGTCAGTCCGGCAACGCCTGCAGCCACCCAGAGTTTGCGCCGCCCTCGGGTCGGTGCACCCGTGGGGGCGCCACCGTCGGGAGTCGTTACGTCGTTGGACATCAGAGCCTTCCGCCCTTTCCTGCTGCCAGACGGGGTCGCACCACCTGAAGTGGCGCGACTGGCCACAAATGGGTTTGTAGCCTCTGATAGCCACCGTATGAGAAGGATCCTCGCGAGATACGCTAATCCGAGAAAACCGCGTATTCCCCTCACTCTGGACGTGACGCGTCAAGCCGACCGGTCCGGGCAGGAAGGGGGTGAGCAGCGCAGACGACGACGGGACCCGCGCAGGTGGCGACGGGTCCCATCGTGTGGTCGTACCCCAGGGTCAGCCGGGCAGGCGGGGACCCGCCTCGCGCTGCTCGGCCAGCCAGGTCTCCACCTCGGCGGCCGCACGTGGCAGCCCGGCGGAGAGGTTCACCGCTCCGGTCGCGGTGACCAGGATGTCGTCCTCGATCCGGATGCCGATGCCGCGCAGTTCCTCGGGCACCAGCTCGTCCTCGGGCTGGAAGTAGAGCCCGGGCTCGACGGTGAGCACGTAGCCCTCGCCCAGCGTGCCGTCCCGGTACTTCTCCTTGCGGGCGTTCGCGCAGTCGTGCACGTCGATGCCGAGCATGTGGCTGGTGCCGTGCAGCGTCCAGCGCCGGTAGACCGTCGATCCCCCGTCCATCGCCTCGTCGACGCTCACCGGCAGCAGGCCCAGGTCGGACAGCGCCTCGGCGAGCACCCGCATCGCCGTCAGGTGGACCTCCCGGAACGCCACGCCGGGTCGGATCGCGTCGATGCCGGCCTGCTGCGCGGCGTGCACGGCGTCGTAGACCTGACGCTGGAGCGGGGTGAACCGGCCGTCGACCGGCAGCACCCGCGTGACGTCGGCGGTGTAGAGGTGGCGGTTCTCCACGCCCATGTCCATCAGCAGCAGCTCGCCCGGCCGGGTGGTGCCGTGGTTGTGCACCCAGTGCAGGACCGTGGCGTGCTCGCCCGCGCCGACGATCGAGCCGTAGCCGACGTCGTTGCCGTCGTGCCGGGCACGCAGCGCGAAGATCCCCTCCAGCAGGCGCTCCGAGACGCCCCGGTCCGCCGGCAGGGCCCGGGCCACGTCCTCGAAGCCCCGGACGGTCGCGTCGACCGCGTCCTGGAGCTGGGCGATCTCCCACTCGTCCTTGACCAGCTTCAGTTCCGAGATCGCGATCGCCAGTTCCCGGTCGCGGGCCGGCTGGCCCTCGGCACGGTGGCCGTCGTGGGGGCGCACGGCCGTGTCCACCCGCGCGTCGAACCCGCGCAGCACCCGGGTACGCCCCGGCGCCAGGTCGGCCAGCGTCGCGTCCAGCTCGGTCAGGTCCGCCGTGGGCAGGCCCAGCTCGGTCGACTTCTCGGCCAGGGTGTGCCGCCGGCCCACCCACAGCTCGCCGTGCCGGCTGCGGAAGAACTCGTCGGTCCGCCGCGACGACCGGGGCCGCATGTACAGGGTGGCGTCGTGGCCCGAGCCGTTCGGCCGCAGCACGAGCACGCCGTCCGGGTCGTGGTCGCCGGTCAGGTAGGCGAAGTCGCTGCCCGGCCGGAACGGGTGGTCGGTGTCGTTGGCGCGTACCTTCTCGCCGCCGGTCGGGATCACCAGGGTCTCGCCCGGGAAGGCGGCCGAGAGCGCGGCCCGGCGCTTGGCGTGGTTCGGCACCTCCGGTCGCGGGCCGACCGGCAGGGTGGTGTCCCGCCAGCCCTGCCGCATGAAGGCCAGGAACGCCTCGGGAAAGTCCGGGTCGTGCGACTCGGTGCCGTCCGCCGGCCTGCTGTCGGTACGTCCCTCGGCCATGCCTAGCCTCCCTCGCGTCGTCGCAGGTCAGACGGTACCGCGCGCCGTCGGGGGCCGGCCGGGCCGGGACCGCCGGGAGTGCCGTGGGCGACGGATGCCACCCGTCCGGGTCGTCCGTCGTCGGCCGTCGGCTGCCGACGTCCTCCCGCCTGGGCGCACGGTGTCGCGACGGCGAGAGCCCAGCGGTGCCGCGACGGCCGCTCGGGCCGCGTGGAAAGATGACCACCATGTGCGGACTCCTGGCCTTCTTCAGTGCGCGCGGCGACGCCGCCGCCCACCGCGACAACATCGCCGGGGCGTTGGAATGCCTGCACCACCGCGGACCGGACGAGACCGGTGTCGAGGTGGTCGGCGACGCCTCCGGCCGGTACGCGGACGGCGTGTTCGCGCACAAGCGGTTGGCGATCATCGACGTGGCCTCCAGCCAAGAGCCCCTGTCCTACGCGAACGGGCGTTACCTGCTCACCTTCAACGGCGAGATCTACAACTACATCGAGTTGCGCGAGGAGCTGATCCGGGACTTCGGCGCGCAGTTCGCCACCGCCGGTGACGGCGAGGTGATCGTCGCCGGCTACCACTTCTGGGGCGAGCAGGTGCTCACCCGGCTGCGCGGCATGTTCGCCTTCGTCATCTGGGACCGGCAGGAGCGCCGCGCGTTCGGCGGCCGGGACTACTTCGGCATCAAGCCGCTGCACTACCTGGAGACCGCCGACGGCCTCTACCTGGCCTCGGAGAAGAAGGCGCTGCTGCCCTTCGCCCACTCCAACTACCAGGGCGACGCCGGCATCGACACGGCCAACCTCAGCCACTACCTGACCCTGCAGTACGTGCCCGAGCCCGGCACCCTGCACAAGGGCATCAGCCGGATCGGCTCCGGCGAGTACCTGAGCTGGACCCCGGGCGGGCGCATCGACGTGCGTCGGTGGTACCGGCCGGTGTTCCGGCCCACCCCGGTCGACGACGAGCAGCGGCTCTACCACGAGATCCGGGAGACGCTGCGGGAGAGCGTACGGATGCACATGCGCTCCGACGTGCCGGTCGGCTCGTTCCTCTCCAGCGGCATCGACTCGACCGCCGTGGTGGCCCTGGCCCGGGAGTTCAACCCGAACATCCTCACCTTCACCGTCGGCTACGACGTCCCGGGCTACTCGGAGATCGACGTCGCCCAGGACTCGGCCCGGCACCTCGACGTGACCACCATCCCGACCAAGATCGGGCCGTACGACATGATCGAGGCGCTGCCGAAGATCGTCTGGCACCTGGACGACCCGGTGGCCGACCCGGCCCTGGTGCCCCTCTACTTCGTGGCCAAGAAGGCCGCCGAGCACGTCACCGTGGTGCTCTCCGGCGAGGGCGCCGACGAGTTCTTCGGCGGCTACACCATCTACCGCGAGCCGCTGTCGTTGAGCTCGGTCAACGGGCTGCCCGACGGGGTGCAGAAGGGGCTGCGGGCGGTCTCCAAGGCCATCCCGCAGGGGGTGAAGGGCAAGAGCTTCCTGGAGCGCGGCACCACCCCGATCGAACAGCGCTACTACGGCAACGCCCGGATGTTCACCGAGGAGGAGAAGCAGCACCTGCTGCGCCGCTACGACCCCTCGGTCCGCTACACCGACGTCACCGCGCCCATCTACGCCGAGTGCACCGAGCTCGACGACGTCACCAAGATGCAGTACGTCGACCTCTACACCTGGCTGCGCGGCGACATCCTGGTCAAGGCCGACCGGATCTCGATGGCGCACTCGCTGGAGGTGCGGGTGCCCTTCCTGGACCGCGCGGTCTTCGACGTGGCGTCGCGGATCCCGGTGGACCTGAAGCTCCCGCCCCGCTCCGACGCCACCAAGTACGCGATGCGCCAGGCGCTGCAGGGCGTGGTGCCGCCGGCCATCGTCAACCGCAGGAAGCTCGGCTTCCCGACCCCCACCCGGGTCTGGCTGCGCGGCGAGATGTACGAGTGGGCCCGGCACGTGCTGTCCACCTCCGGCGCCGGTGACCTGCTCGACCTGTCGTACGCGATGCGGCTGCTGGAGGAGCACAAGCGGGAGGAGGCCGACCACTCCCGCAAGGTGTGGACGGTGCTGATCTTCTGCATCTGGCACGCCATCTTCGTCGCCAAGACCCTCGACCCGGGCATCCAGCGCAACCAGTCCGCCCTGCTCACCAAGCCCGTGGTCGGCTCCATGGTCCGCTGACCGCCCCGCCCGCCCAGGACCCCGCCCCCGGCCGGCGGTCCCGCTGTCGGTCAAGAGGTTTGCGTCCCCGGAGTCGTTCCCGGAGGACGCAAACCTCTTGACCGTTTCAGGGGTGCGGGGTCAGGCAGGGTGCGGTCAGCGGCCGGAGCAGGTGACCGTGGGCAGGGTGTTGGTGCCGTTGGTGGTGGCGACGAAGCCGAAGGTCGTGGTGCCCTCCGGGGGGATCGCGCCGTTGTACGGCGCGTTGGTCACGGTGACCGAGGAGCCGGACGTGCTCAGCGTGCCGCTCCACAGGCTGTTGATGCTCTGTCCGCTGGGCCACGTCCAGTTGGCCGTCCAGCCCGACCACGTCGACGCGCTGTGGTTCATGATCATGACCTCGCCCTGGAAGCCGCCGTTCCAGGCGCTGATCACCTTGAAGACCGGCATGCAGTCACCGCTGTGCGGCGGCGGCGTGGTCGGGTTCGGCGGCGGCGTGGTCGGGTTCGGCGGCGGCGTGGTCGGGTTGGGCGGGGGAGTCGTCGGGTTCGGCGGCGGGGTCGTCGGGTTGGGCGGCGGCGTGCCGCCCGGGCCGACGCCGGTGACCTCGCCGTTGCCGCCGTCGAAGGTGACGTCCGAGCAGCCGAAGAAGTTCTCCTGGCTGTCGGAGCGCACCCAGCGCGAGTAGATGACGTGCCGGCCGCTCTTGTTGGTGGGCAGGTTGCCGCTGAAGTAGTAGTGCCCGTCGTTGGTGCCGCTCGAGCCGCGCTGCGGCGGGTTGGTCACCGTCAGGAACGGCTCCTCCAGGTCGTTCCAGGCCAGCGGTCGGCCCGGGCTCCAACTGTCCTTCGTGACGTAGAAGTAGAAGGTGCCCGGGTGGTGGGCCCAGTTGCTGTAGCGGAAGTCCAGCCGGGCCCCGGCCGTCAGGTGGGTCAGCGGCCAGTCGGTGCGGGCCAGGTCGTACCCGGCGAAGCCCGGGTTGCCGCCGCTGCACAGCTTGCCGTCCGGGATGAAGCCGACGGTCCGGCCGCCGGCGTCGGAACGCAGCACGCTGAACCAGTTGTAGAGCGAGTTGGTCCCGCTCTGGGCCACGGCGGCGGAGCAGGCGGGATTGTTCGGCTTGATCTCGCCGGTGCTGGTGAGACCGTCCTTCCAACAGAGGTAGGTGCGGCTGCCGGGCGTCATCGGGGTGCCGTGCGCGGCGGCGGGGTCGGGCCCCGCCGTCAGGGCGACGGCGCCCACGAGAAGGGTCGCGGCCGCGGTGAGCAACGCGGCCGTACGCGATCGGTGGGACACGGGTTCTCCTCACTCGCGGGACGCGGGCGCCCCGCGGGCAACGCGCGGGAGGCGGCGCCGGCCGCCCCGCTGCGACACGGGCATGGCGGTCGTGGCGGACGTGCCCGGCGCGGATGGCCGGTGGACGTGCGCCGTCGGCGGCCCGACTCGCGGGCCGGTGCCCTCGCGTGGACGTGAAACCCGGCGCCAGCGGTGCGGCAGCCCCCGCACCAGCCGGCAAGCGCCATCCCACCACGGGACGACGAGCCGCGCAATAGCCGTTGCTCGATGTGTCAGTAGCGCTCGACGAGGTGCTCCCGGCCGGGCGGCGGTTCGTAGGGCTCCGGCCAGAACTCGGTCACCTCGCGGACGAGACCGGCCTCGTCGAGGTCGAGGAAGCTCGCGGCGGAAAGCACCTCGCCCCCGAGTGCGCAGGTGATCCAGCAGGCGGCGTGCCGGCCCGAGGCGACCGCCCGGGTCACCGTGAGGTGCCAGCCGTCGGCGTACTCCTGGTTGAAGCGCAGCAACGACTCCCGGCCCACGACCCGCTCGCGCGTCTGTGGCAGGTGGTAGACCACGTCGTCGGCGAGCAGCCGGCCGAAGGCCACCCAGTCGCGCGCCTCCAACGCCGCCCAGTAGGCCGACACGGTGGCTTCAGCGCTCGTCATGGGGGTGACTGTGCCAGGCTGGTACGACAAGATCGCTCGGCGGGCGGCGTGGACGGAGGACCGGCATGGGATACGCGGTGGTGCTGGGCGAGGCGCTGGTCGACCTGCTCGACACCGAGCGCGACGGCGAGCCCGTCTACCGGCAGGCCGTCGGCGGCGGGCCGCTGAACGTGGCGGTCGCCGTCGCCCGGCTCGGCGGCGCGGTGCAGTTCGTCGGGTCGCTCGGCGACGACGTCCTGGCCGGGCGGATCCGTGCCGTCCTGACCGGGGCGGGCGTCGGCCTCACCGGGGCGGTCACCGTCCCCGCCCCGACCGCCCTGGCGGTGGCCACCTTCGCCGGCCCCGAGCCAGACTTCCGGTTCTACGGCGAGCCGCCCTCCTACGGGATGCTCGGCCCCGACGACCTCGACGCCGGGCTGGTCGCGGGCGCCGACGTCGTCTACTGCGGTTCGATCGTGCTGCTCCAGCCGCCGGCGCTGGCCGCCGCGCGTCGGGCCTGGGGCCTTGCCTGCGGGCTGCGGGTCTTCGACCCGAACGTGCGCCCCCGGCTGCTCGACGGGCCGGGCGCACTGGCCGGGCTGCGCCGGGTGGTGGCGGAGTTCGCCGCCGGCGCCCACCTCGTCAAGCTCAGCGCCGCCGACGCGGAACTGCTCTATCCCGGCGAACCCGAGGAGGGCGTGGCGGCGTACCTGCGGGAACTCGGCGCCGGCACCGTCGTGGTCACCCTCGGCGCCGCCGGCGCGGTGCTCGCCGCCGCCGGTGCCGATCCGGTACGCGTACCCGCGCCGAAGGTCGACGCGGTCGACGCCACCGGCGCGGGCGACTCGGTGATGGGGGCGCTCGTCGCGGACCTGCTGGTCGACGGCGAGCCCACGGACCCGGCGGCCTGGCCCGAGCGGGTGGCCTTCGCGCTGCGGGTCGCCGGCCTGGTCTGCGAGTCGCCCGGCGGCGCGACCGCCATGCCCACCCGCGCCGAGGTCCTCGCCCGCTTCGCCCACTGACCGCCGCTCGCTCCCGCGGGCGCCGTGCCGCGGCCCGCCGGTCGCGTTGGACCCGCTGACCGGGCCCTCCCACAGCGTCAGGCGGTGCCGTCGAGCTCGGCGTAGCCCCGGCGGGCGGCGTGCAGGGCGGGACGGGCGCCGAAGGGCGCCTCGGCGGCGACGCGCTCGGGCGGGGCGCCGCCGGTGTGCCCGGCGCGGATGAGCCAGGCCAGCTCGGCGAGCCCGGCGTGCTGGGCGCGGACGAACCCGGCGTCCACCGGCTCGCCGTGCCCCGGCACGACCACGGTCTCCGGGGTGGTCATCCGCAGCAGCTCCGCCACCGTGTCGGGCCACTGCAACGGGTACGACTCCTCGAAGGCGGGCGGGCCGCTCTGCTCCACCAGGTCACCGGCGACCAGCACGTCGGCGTCCGGCACGTGCACCACCAGGTCGCCCGCGGTGTGCCCACGACCGGGGTGGCGCAGCACCACCCGCCGGCCGCCCACGTCGAGCACTGTCTCGGCGTGCACGGTGTGCGTCGGCGCCAGCAGCGTCGTCGTGGCCACCTCCTCGGCCAGCGCGGGCTGCGTGTCGCGCAGTTCCGCGTACGCCTCGCGGCGCAGCCGGTCCGGCTCGCGCATCGCCTCGGCCGCGATCTCGTGCGCGTACACCGGGCGGGGCGGGTCGGCGGCGAGCGTCGCGTTGCCGAAGCAGTGGTCGAAGTGGTGGTGGGTGTTGACCAGCGTCCACGGCGCGGCGGTGACGGCCCGCGCGGCGTCGGCCAGCGCGGCGGCCTGCCCCGCGGTGGAGAGCGTGTCGACGACCAGCGCGGCCCCGTCGCCGACGACCAGGGTGACGTTGACGTGCAGCAACGGCTCGCGCAGCACGTGCACCCCGTCGGCGACCCGCACGAAGCGGGCGGTCACGACGACCGCGCGGCGCGTTCCACGAAGCGCTGCCGGTCGACCAGCACCCGCTCCACCCGGCCCTCGGCGACCGTCGCGTCGCCGTCGCTGACGCTCACCTCGAAGTGCAGCCGCCGCCCGTCGACCGCGGTCAGCCGCGCCTGTGCCACCACCGTCCGCCCGACCGGGGTGGCCGCGAGATGGTCGAGCTCGACCCGGGTTCCGACGGTCGTCGACCCGCCCGGCATCCGGGCGGCGGTGGCCGCGACCGTGGCCGCCTCGGCGAGGGCGAGCACGCGGGGCGTGCCGAGGACGGGCACGTCCCCGGAGCCGACCGCCTGGGCGGTGTCGGTGTCGGTGACGGTCAGCTCCACCCGGGCGGTCAGGCCCGGGGTCAGCGCGGACTCCGGCTGCTCCTGCATCGCCAAAGCCTAGCCGAGACGACACGGGCGGTGGTCGGCGTCGGTCGATGCCGCCCGCGCCGTTAACCTTGACCGCGATGTCTGTCGCGACCGACCCCCAGCCCCCTGCCCGCAGCGAGCCACCCGCCTCGCCCGACGGCGGGCGTCGCCGGGTGGTCGCGATGACGGTGTGGGGGGTCGCCTTCGTCGCCGGATGGCTCGGCATCGGCCTGCCGACCGACCCGGCGTACGCCTTCCTGTGGATCTGGGCGGCGACGATCGCCTGGCACAGCAGCCGGCCGTGGCGCAGCCACCTGCGCTTCGCGCGGGACTGGGTGCCGGTGGTGCTGCTGCTCGCCGTCTACAACCTGTCCCGGGGCTTCGCCGACAACGGCGCCACCCCGCACGCGTACGAGCTGATCGTCGCCGACCGGGTCATGTTCGGCTGGGCCACCGGCGGGCAGGTGCCGACGACCTGGCTCCAGGAACACCTCTACCGGCCCGAGGTGCACTGGTGGGACGTCGCCGTGAGCTGGGTCTACTTCTCCCACTTCGTGGTGGCGCTGGCCGCCGCGGCGGTGCTCTGGCTGCGCGACCGGGGGCGGTGGGCGGCCTTCATGCGCCGCTGGGGCTTCCTGTGCGCCACCGGCCTGATCACCTACTTCCTCTACCCGGCCGCCCCGCCCTGGTGGGCGGCGCAGAACGGCCTGCTGGAGGAGGTCGCCCGGATCTCCACGCGCGGGTGGAAGGCGTTCGGCATGCACGGCGCCGGCAACCTGCTCAACGCCGGGCAGATCGCCTCCAACCCGGTGGCCGCGATGCCCTCGCTGCACACCGCGTTCGCGTTGTTCGTGGTGCTGTTCTTCCTGCGGCAGACCCGCCGCCGCTGGTGGCCGCTGCTGCTGACGTACCCGCTGGCGATGACGTTCACCCTGGTCTATTCGGGCGAGCACTACGTCATCGACGTGCTGGTCGGCTGGGCGTACGTCGGGATGACCTTCCTCGCGGTCGGCCTGGCCGAGCGCTGGTGGGCGGCCCGCAGGGCCCGCAGGGCCCGCCGGGCCCCGGCGGGGCCCGGCGCCGCGCCGACCGACCCGCCGGCCGCCGCCGAGCCGCCACCGGTGACCGCGGCCCGCTGACCGCCTCCGGGCGGGGTCAGCCCGCCCGGCGGGCGGCCCGCGCGCGGGCCGTCAGTTCCGCCGCGAGGACCCACGCCTCGGTGACGTCCCGGTCCCGGGCGGCGGCGCCGGCGCCGCCGGCCGTGTCGGCGTGCACCGTCGCCAGCCGCAGGCGCCGCTGCGCCGGCCCCTGCACGACCCGCACGCTCTGGATCCGGGCGTACGGCACCAGCGCCACCTGCCGGGTGAGCAGGCCGGACCGGACGGCGAAGACCCGGGCGTCGAGCCCGGCTCCGAGCACCTGCCGGCTCAGCGGGTTGAGCCAGCGGGCCCGCTCCGGCGGCGGGCTCAACGGCAGCGCCTCCAGCCGCACCCCGGGCAGCACCTCGGCCACGATCGCCTCGCCGGTCGCCAGGTCCCCGACGGGGAGCAGCCGGTCCGGCCGGTTGCGCTCGTCGGCCTCGCCGGCGGAGTAGCCCGCGACCTCCAACCGCAGCCGCAGCCAGCCCTTGACCCGCCACAGCAGCGGCCAGGTCACCCCGACGGCCTGCACCCGGTCCAGCGGCACGGTCTGCGCGCGCGTCTCCAGCAGCCCGTTGCGGATCCGCAGCGTGCCCTCGTCCCGGGCGAGCCGGAAGTTCCAGTCGTCGAGCACCCGCCGTACCGGTTGCAGCAGCACGCCCGCCATGGCGGTCAGGGTGCTCGCCACCGCGACGAACGACCAGGAGTCCTCGGAGAGGAACTGCGCCACCACGAAGGCCACGCCGAACGGGATCATGAACGCCTGCGGGGTCAGCAGTTGGCTGACCAGCAGGTCGTTGTTCGCCACGGCGTGCAGCGGCCGGCCGGGCGGTGCTGCCGGCGTCCCCGCCGGATCCGCGGCCAGCCCGGGCGGCGGCGCGCTCGTCCCGGCCGTGACCCGCCCGGCGAGGGCGAGCAGCCGCTGGCGCAGCGCGGCCGCCTCCGCGACGCCCAGGTAGGCCAGCGGCGCCTCGGTCTTGCCCCCGCCCACCACCTCCAGTCGCAGCTCCGCCAGGCCGGTGAGCTGGGCGAGCAGCGGGCGGACCACCTCGACGGCCTGGAGCCGTTCCAGCGGGATCGCCCGGGTGCGCCGCCAGATCAGCCCCTCGTACACCCGCAGCTCACGACCCACCACGTGGTAGCCGGTGTGGTACCAGCTCACCACGGCCAGCACGGTGGCACCCAGGGCCAGCACCGCCGCCATCACGGCGAACCAGCCGAAGCCGACGCGTGACAGCGTGGACCAGGACAGCCCGGCGATCACCACGACCAGGGACTTGGCGCCGTGCAGGGCGGGGCTCAGCGGGTGCAGCCGCTGCCGCGGCTCAGGACCCCCTGCCGGCCCGGGAACCGTGCCGGGGCCGGTCGTCCCCGGTGGGACGCCGGGCTCCGCCGGCGCCGGCCCGGGACGCTCCGTGCCCCGGGCGGCCGGGTCGCTCACAGGCCCTCCGCCCGGTCCTCGCCCAGCGCGGTGAGCCGGTCGCGCAGCCGGGACGCCTCCGCCGGGCGCAGCCCCGGCACCCGGGCGTCGCTCGCCGCCGCCGCCGTGTGCAACTGCACGGTGGCCAGCCCGAACGCGCGCTCCAGGGGCCCCGCGCTGACGTCCACGAACTGCATCCGGGAGTACGGCACGATGGACAGCCGCCGTACCAGCAGCCCGTGCCGGACCAGCAGGTCGTCCTCGCGCTCCGCGTAGCCCCAGGCCCGTACGGCGCGCACGATCGCCACGCTGCGCAGGACGCCGAACAGCAGCACCACGCCGACCGCTGCGCCGAAGAACCCGCTGCCACTGACCGCCCAGCCGACGCCCAGCCCGAGGGCGAGGACGATCAGCACCATCGCCAGGCGGATCAGCTCCACCCAGATCAGGTCGGACGAGACCGACTGCCAGCGGACGGTGTCCGGCCACGGCTCCAGGGGGCCGGGCGACGGGAGGGGCGAGGCCGGTGGCGGGCCGGCGGACCCGTCACCGCTCACCGTGGAGTTCCGTTGTGCGCGCTCACCCTTCGAGCGTAGGCGATCGGGGCGCCGGTACGACCTCCCGGAGGAAGCCGCGGGCGTCGAGAAAGTCGCCGAGGGTGGCGCGGTGCGCGGTGCACGCCAGCCAGGTCTTGCGCCGCTCGGCGTCGTGCAGCCGGGGATTGTTCCACCTCAGCGCCCACTCGGCCGGCGCGCGACAGCCGCGGGACGAGCAGATCAGCGGCTCGTCGGCGGGGAGGGGGGTGCTCATCCCGGCCAGTCTAGGGCGGCGGCACCGGAAGTTTGAGCGCCGGGCGGCCACGGGGGGAGCCGCCCGGCGACGGGGTGAATGGTACACGCGCGGCACCCGTCCGTGTCCACCCGTGATCGGCGATTCCGCCTCCCGAGGCGGCGTGGCGGGCCCGCGACGCGCCCCCGGGGACGGCACGGCGAAAATCGCCTTCTCCCTACCTCGGCACTCAGCCGGACATGCGAGTCTTGACACGCACCACGCCGCGCGACAACCGATCATGCTGTGGAGGACCGGTGGCCCAGCCGACCACGCCCGACGCCCCGACGCCGAACGGGACGGGCCCGGAGACATCCGAGCCGGTGACCACGCCGGCCGAGGACGCGACGCTGCTCGAGCGGGCGCTGTTCGAGACCAAACGGGTCATCGTCGGGCAGGACCGGATGGTGGAGCGGATGTTCGTCGCGCTGCTCGCCCGGGGCCACTGCCTGCTGGAGGGCGTGCCCGGGGTGGCGAAGACGCTCGCGGTGGAGACCCTCGCAAAGGTGGTCGGCGGCTCCTTCGCCCGGGTGCAGTTCACCCCCGACCTGGTGCCCGCCGACATCATGGGCACCCGCATCTACCGGCAGTCGAGCGAGAAGTTCGACGTCGAGCTGGGCCCGGTGTTCGTCAACTTCCTGCTCGCCGACGAGATCAACCGGGCGCCGGCCAAGGTGCAGTCGGCGTTGCTGGAGGTGATGAGCGAGCGGCAGGTGTCCATCGGCGGCGAGAGTCACCGGGTACCCGACCCGTTCCTGGTGATGGCGACGCAGAACCCGATCGAGCAGGAGGGCGTCTACCCGCTGCCCGAGGCCCAGCGGGACCGCTTCCTCATGAAGATCGTCGTCGGCTACCCGACCGACGCCGAGGAGCGGGAGATCGTCTACCGGATGGGGGTCGCCCCACCGCGGCCGGCGTCGGTCTTCACCACCGGCGACCTGATCGCCCTGCAACGCAAGGCCGACCAGGTCTTCGTGCACAACGCGCTGGTCGACTACGCGGTCCGGCTGGTGTTGGCCACCCGCGCTCCGGCGGAACACGGGATGCCCGACGTCGCCCAGCTCATCCAGTACGGCGCCAGCCCGCGCGCCTCGCTCGGCCTGGTCCGGGCCACCCGCGCGCTGGCACTGCTGCGCGGCCGGGACTACGCCCTGCCGCAGGACGTGCAGGACATCGCGCCGGACATCCTGCGCCACCGGCTCGTGCTCAGCTACGACGCGCTCGCCGACGACGTGCCCGCCGACCACGTGGTGCACCGGGTGATGTCCACCATCCCGCTGCCCTCGGTCGCGCCCCGGCAGCAGGCCACCCCCGCCCCCACGCCGACCGCCGCGCCGCCGGGCGCCGGTTGGCCCGGCCAGCGCCCGTGACCCCACCCGCCCGTCGGCCTGCCGACGTCCCCTCCGACCGCACCGAGGCCATCCTGTCGCGGCTGCAACTGATGGTCACCCGCAAACTCGACGGCCTGCTCCAGGGCGACTACGCCGGCCTGCTGCCCGGTCCGGGCAGCGAGGCGGGGGAGTCGCGCGAGTACCGCCCCGGCGACGACGTACGCCGGATGGACTGGCCGGTCACCGCCCGTACGACGACGCCGCACGTCCGACGTACGGTGGCCGACCGGGAGCTGGAGACGTGGCTGGCGGTGGACCTCTCGGCGAGCCTGGACTTCGGCACCGGCCGTTGGCTCAAGCGCGACGTCGTGGTGGCCGCCGCGGCGGCGCTGGCCCACCTGACCGTGCGCGGCGGCAACCGGATCGGCGCGGTGATCGGCAGCGGCGGTGGCGCGAGCGCCCCGGCCCGCCGGTGGCACCCGGCGCCGCCGGTGGCCGGCCCGGACGTCTACACCCGGCTGCCCGCGCGTTCCGGGCGCAAGGAGGCCCAGGCGCTGCTGCGGGCGATCGCCGGCACCGAGATCCGCCCCGGGCGCAGCGATCTGGGCGCGCTGGTGGACATGCTCAACCGGCCGCCCCGGCGGCGCGGCGTGGCAGTGGTGATCTCCGATTTCCTCGCCCCGCCGCAGCGGTGGGCCCGGCCGCTGCGTAAGCTGCGCGTCCGGCACGACGTGGTGGCGATCGAGGTGGTCGATCCCCGTGAGCTGGAGCTGCCCGACGTCGGGGTGCTGCCGGTGGTCGATCCGGAGACCGGTGAGCTGCACGAGGTGCAGACCGCCGACCCGCGGCTGCGCCACCGCTACGCCGAGGCGGCGGCCGCCCAGCGGGCCGAGATCTCCGCGGCGCTGCGCGGCGCGGGTGCGGCCCACCTGCGACTGCGTACGGACCGAGACTGGCTGCTCGACATGGTGCGTTTCGTGGCCGCGCAGCGGCACGCGCGCACCAGGGGGACGACACGATGATCCGCTTTCTGCAACCGTGGTGGCTACTGGCCGTGCTGCCGGTGTTCGCCCTGGCCGCGCTCTACGTGTGGCGGCAGCTGCACCGCCGGGCGTACGCGCTGCGGTTCACCAACGTGGACCTGCTGCGCACCCTGGCACCGAAGGGGCTGGGCTGGCGGCGGCACGTGCCGGCGACGGCGTTCCTGCTCTGCCTGCTGGTGCTGGCGACCGCACTGGCCCGGCCGTCGGTCGACACCCGGGAGCCGCTGGAACGGGCCACCGTGATGCTCGCCATCGACGTGTCGCTGTCCATGCAGGCCGACGACGTGTCGCCGAACCGGCTGGAGGCGGCGCAGGAGGCGGCCAAGCAGTTCGTCGGCGAGCTGCCGGAGAGCTACAACCTGGGGCTGGTCTCGTTCGCCAAGTCGGCGAACGTACTGGTGCCGCCGGGCAAGGACCGGGCGGCGGTGACCAGCGCGATCGACGGGCTGGTGCTGGCCGAGGCTACGGCGACCGGGGAGGCGGTCCTCACCTGCCTGGAGGCGATCCGGTCGGTGCCGGCGGACGGCGCGGCGGGGATCCCGCCGGCCCGCATCGTGCTGCTCTCCGACGGGTACCGCACCTCGGGGCGGTCGGTGGAGGAGGCGGCCGCCGCCGCGCAGGCGGCGAACGTGCCGGTCTCGACGATCGCCTTCGGCACCGACTCGGGGCAGGTGGACATCGGCGGTCAGCTGCAACGGGTGCCGGTGGACCGGCTGGCTCTGGCCGACCTGGCCGAGGCCACCGAGGGCTACTTCTACGAGGCGGCCTCGGTGACCGAGCTGAAGCAGGTCTACCAGGACATGGGCAGCTCGATCGGGTTCCGCACGGAACCCCGCGAGGTCACCCAGTGGTACGCGGGGGTGGCCCTGCTGCTGGCGCTCTGCGCCGGCGCGCTCAACCTGCTGTGGTCCTCGCGGATGCTCTGACGACGTGCGGGACGGCCGGTGGCGGTCGGTGGCCGCCGCCGACGCTCAGCGCGTGCCCCGGCAGTCCACGTGCCCCCGGCAGTCCCGCGCCCCGGCAGTCCCGCGCCCCGGTAGTCCGCGTGCCGCGGGCGGTCAGTGCGCGGTGCCGCCGGCGAGGACGAAGACGACGGCCACCCAGACGGCGGCGAGGGTGAAGCCCAGCGGGGCGACGTAGCGGCTCATGGACGGCTCCGGGTGGCGGCTGGACGGTCCGCGCGTGCGGGGGCGGACCGCAGGGGGTGGATCAGGACGCGCACACGAAGTCGTGACCGGGCGGCTCCCGGCGGGCCACCCGGGCGGCGGGCGGCGCGGCCCGGTCACCCGGCGCGGGGCCGGTGACCGGGCGGAGGCGGGGAGCGGAGCTGGGTCAGCTCACCTGCTGAGTCGTGGCTCAGCGGGGCTGACGTTCGGCCCGGCCACGACTGGGAGGATCGCTATCTCGCACAGCGATCACCTCCTGCGGTCGGCGGGGCCCGGAACGCGGGCCGCACGGCCCGCAAGCGTGGATCATCGTACACCCGCGGGGTCCTGTCGGCGCACTCGGCCGAGCGGCCGGACCGACCAGCTCCGATGGGCCCGCAGCGCCGCCGGCGGCGCGCGGCCGGGGCCGCCGGCGGGCGACACCCGACCTGCCCGGACGTGCCCGGCGTTAGCGCTTACCTGCCGGTAACGCCTAGGCTCCGACCGACCGGGAGATCACTGAACCACAGGAGGAACCGTGGCCCGTACCGTCCTGGTGACCGGCGGCAACCGGGGGATCGGCCTGGCCATCGCGCAGGCCTTCGCCAAGGAGGGCGACCGGGTGGCGGTGACCCACCGCAGCGGCGAGCCCCCGGAGGGGCTGTTCGGCGTCCGCTGCGACGTGACCGACTCCGCGTCGGTCGACGCGGCGTTCACCGCCGTCGAGGCGGAGCTGGGACCGGTGCAGGTGCTCGTCGCCAACGCCGGGATCACCGACGACACGCTGCTGCTGCGGATGTCCGAGGAGCAGTTCACCCGCGTGCTCGACACCAACCTCACGGGCGCGTTCCGGTGCGCCAAGCGCGCCTCCGGCAAGATGCTGCGCGCGAAGTGGGGGCGCATGATCTTCATCTCCTCGGTGGTCGGCCTCTACGGCGGCCCGGGCCAGGTCAACTACGCCGCGAGCAAGGCTGGCCTGGTGGGTGTGGCCCGCTCGATCACCCGCGAGCTGGGCAGCCGCAACATCACGGCGAACGTGGTCGCGCCCGGCTACGTGGAGACCGACATGACCGCCGGCCTGCCCGAGGACCGCAGGACCGAGTACCGCAAGGCCATCCCCGCCAACCGCTTCGCGCAGCCGGACGAGATCGCGGGTGTGGTCACCTGGCTGGCCGGCGACGCCGCCGGCTACGTCTCCGGCGCCGTCATCCCCGTCGACGGCGGCCTCGGCATGGGCCACTGACCACGCGGTCACCGAAGAACTACGGAGGAACTCCTGCATGTCCGGACTGCTCGCCGGTAAGCGGCTGCTGGTCACCGGCGTCATCACCGACGCCTCGATCGCCTTCTCGGTGGCGAAGCTCGCCCAGGAGAACGGGGCGCAGGTCGTGCTCACCGGCTACGGCCGGCTCTCCCTGGTGGAGCGGATCGCCAGGCGACTGCCCGAGCCCGCCCCGGTGATCGAGCTGGACGTCACCGACGCCGACCACCTCGCCGGGCTCGGCGACCGCGTGCGCGAGCACGTCGACGGACTGGACGGGGTGGTGCACTCGATCGGGTTCGCCCCCCAGAGCTGCCTCGGCGGTGGCTTCCTCGACGCTCCCTGGGAAGACGTGGCCACCGCGCTGCACGTCTCCACGTACTCCTACAAGTCGCTGGCCATGGCGGCGCTGCCGCTGATGTCCGCCGGCGGCGCGGTGGTAGGTCTGACCTTCGACGCCACGAGGGCGTGGCCCGTCTACGACTGGATGGGCGTGGCCAAGGCCGGGCTGGAGTCCGCCTCCCGCTACCTGGCGCTGCACCTGGGCAAGCAGGGCATCCGCAGCAACCTCGTGGCCGCCGGGCCGCTGCGCACCATCGCCGCGAAGTCGATCCCCGGCTTCGACCAGTTCGAACAGGCCTGGGCCGATCGCGCGCCGCTGGGCTGGAGCCTCACCGACCAGGAGCCGGCCGCGCGGGCCTGCCTGGCGCTGCTGTCCGACTGGTTCCCGGCCACCACCGGCGAGATCGTGCACGTCGACGGCGGCTACCACGCCATCGGCGCCTGAGGTGTAAGGAAGGGCCCCTTACTAACGCTATGCGTTAGTAAGGGGCCCTTCCTTACACCAGGGGTGAGGGGGCCCCGCCCGGCGGGACGGGTCGACCGGGGAGAATGGGGCCCATGGCGTACGACGCGGTGGTCCTGGTGTCCTTCGGCGGACCGGAACGGCCCGAGGACGTGATGCCCTTCCTGCAGAACGTGACCCGGGGGCGGGGCGTGCCGCCGGAGCGGCTGGCGGAGGTCGCCGAGCACTACCAGCACTTCGGTGGCGTCTCCCCGATCAACCAGCAGTGCCGGGAGCTGTTGACGGCTGTCCGGGAGGACTTCGCGGCCAACGGCGTCGACCTGCCGGTCTACTGGGGCAACCGGAACTGGCACCCGATGCTCGCCGACACCGTGGCGCAGATGCGCGACGACGGCGTCACCCACGCCCTGGCGTTCGTGACCAGCGCCTACGGTGGCTACTCCTCCTGCCGGCAGTACCAGGAGGACATCGCCGCCGCCCGCGCGGCGGTCGGCCCGGACGCCCCGATGATCGACAAGATCCGCCAGTTCTGGGACCACCCCGGCTTCGTCGAGCCGCACGCCGACGCGGTGCGGGCGGCGCTCGGCCGGCTCGACCCGGCCCGGCGGGACAGCACCCGGCTGGTGTTCACCGCGCACTCGATCCCGAACTCGATGGCCGCGAACGCCGGCCCGCACGGCGGCCGGTACGAGGCGCAGCTCGCCGAGGTGGCCCGGCTGGTCCACGCCTCGGCCGCCCCGGACCTGCCCTGGGACCTGGTCTGGCAGAGCCGCTCCGGCCCGCCGCAGGTGCCGTGGCTGGAGCCGGACGTGAACGACCACCTGCGTACGCTGGCCGGGGCCGGCACCACCGCGGTGGTGGTCAGCCCGATCGGGTTCGTCTCCGACCACCTGGAGGTGGTGTGGGACCTGGACACGGAGGCGCGCCAGACGGCCGGGCAGCTCGGGCTGGAGCTCGTCCGGGCCGCCACCCCCGGCACCGACCCCCGCTTCGTGGCGATGGTCCGCGAGCTGGTTCGGGAGCGCACCGAGCCGGACGGTGTCGCCCTGCGCCGCCGCGTCGGCGAGCTGCCGATGTGGGACACCTGCCCCACGGTGTGCTGCGTCCCGGCCCGCCGCCCCTCCGCCGCGCCGGCCCCGCAGCATCCGGCTTCCTGACTTCCGCGCCGGCCCCGCAGCATCCGGCCTCCTGACTTCCGCGCCGGCCCCGCAGCATCCGGCCTCCCGACCGCCGCGCCGGCCCCGCCGGCGACCCCGACACCCCTGGAACGAGAGACGATGCAGGACCGCAGGCCGGTGGAGAGCTGGCTGACCGACATGGACGGCGTGCTGGTGCACGAGGGCCAGCCCGTGCCCGGGGCGCCGGAGTTCGTCTCCCGCCTGCGCGCCTCCGGCAAGCCGTTCCTGGTGCTCACCAACAACTCGATCTACACGCCGCGCGACCTCACGGCCCGGCTGAGCCGGATGGGCCTCGACGTGCCGGAGCAGTCGATCTGGTCCTCCGCGCTGGCCACCGCGCAGTTCCTGGCCGACCAGCGGCCGGGCGGCACCGCGTACGTGATCGGGGAGGCCGGGCTGACCACGGCGCTGCACGCGGTCGGCTACGTGCTGACCGACTTCGCCCCGGACTACGTGGTGCTGGGGGAGACCCGCACCTACAGCTTCGAGGCGATCACCAAGGCGGTCCGGCTGATCAACGACGGGGCCCGGTTCATCTGCACGAACCCCGACGTGACGGGCCCGTCGGTGGAGGGCGCGCTGCCGGCCGCCGGCTCGGTCGCCGCGATGATCTCCAAGGCGACGGGGGTCGAGCCGTACTTCGTCGGCAAGCCGAATCCGATGATGATGCGCTCCGCGCTGAACACGATCAACGCGCACTCCGAGACGACCGCGATGATCGGCGACCGGATGGACACCGACATCCTGTGCGGGCTGGAGGCCGGCCTGGAGACGATCCTGGTGCTGACCGGGATCAGCAGCCGCGCCGAGGCGGAGCGCTACCCGTACCGTCCCTCGCGGATCGTCAACTCCGTCGCCGACCTGGTCGACGAGGTCTGACCCGACCGCACGCGGGCGCCCCCGACGTCAGGGACGCAGCGGGGCGTTGCAGGCGGCGACCAGGGCCTGCCGGCAGGCGGTGGTCAGCGGGCGCAGCGCGGCGTCGCGCTGCTGGGCCTCGTAGTTGTTGATCGCGCCGCCCGGTGCGGCGTGCCCGGCCAGCGCCAGCACCCGGTCGAGCACGGCGGCCCGGGCGAAGAGCCGCCGGGCCCGCGGGTCGAACCCGGGCGGCAGGTCGGTGGCGCCGTCCGGTCGGCGCAGCGCCTCCAGCGCCCCGGCCAGCTCGGGGCGCCACTGGGCGACGTCGAGCCGGGTCAGCGCCGCGGTGGTGTCGTGCAGCGCCGCCGCCAGTTCCGCCTCGGCCTCGGCGGCGCCGGGCAGCGTGAGCGAGGCGGCCGGGGCGTCGGCCGGCAGCGGGTAGACCCGCCAGAGCACGGTCTCGAAGGTGTCGCCGGACCCCGAAGTGTGCGTGCGCACGTGCGGGATCAGCCCGAGGCCCCCGGCGACGACCGCCTCGCCGGCGACCAGCGCCGCGCCGGCGAAGTCGCCCGGACCGGGCAGCCCGCGCGGGTCGCCGGGCGCGGGCAGCACGAGCCGGATCTCGTCGGGCGAGAGCTTCGCGAGGGTGGGCAGTGCCTGGGGCAGGGGGACGTCGGTCCAGGTGCCGGGTGCGTCGGCAACCAGGTGTTCCTCGTCGCCGGCGATGGCGTCGGCCACCTCGTCGAAGGGCACCAGGCCGGCGCGCCAGGCGCGAACCCAGGCAACGAACCGGCTGGACCGGCGCGGTGTGAGAGTGGCCGCGCCCGCTGCGGGGGTGGACATGCCGAAAGGGTACGTGGTCACCACCGCCCCTGTCTCGACTGCCGCTCCGACCGCCCGCCACCCCGTCGATCATGCATCCACCACCCCGTCGATCATGAGGTTCCGGTGGGCGGAAGGTCGATGTCTGCCCCTTGTGCGGGCACCACGACTGCTGATCGCCGAGGGTCGGGGGCGGGGGCGGGGGCGGCGTGTCGGGTGCGGGGGGTGGGGTGGGGCGTTAGCTTGATCGGCATGGGGCGGTATGCGGAGGATGTGCTGGCGGGGGACTGGCGGCGGCGGAAGGTCACGCCCGAGGTGGACGCCGAGCCCGACCTGGTGGTCGAGGACGCCGACTCCGGCTTCTGCGGTGCGGTGGTCGGCTTCGAGGCCGGCGCGGTGGTGCTGGAGGACCGGCACGGGCGCCGGCGCAACTTCCCGCTGCTGCCGGCGGCGTTCCTGCTCGACGGGCGGCCCGTGACGCTGCGCCGGCCGACCCGCGCCCCGGTGCCGGCCGCCCGCCGCCGTACCGCCTCCGGCTCGATCGCCGTCGACGGCGTACGCGCCCAGGTCGCCAAGGCCAGCCGGATCTGGGTGGAGGGCATCCACGACGCCGCCCTGGTCGAGCGGATCTGGGGGGACGACCTGCGCGTCGAGGGCGTGGTGGTGGAGCCGCTGGACGGCATCGACGCGCTCGACGCCGAGGTACGCGACTTCGCCCCCGGCCCCGGCCGCCGCCTCGGCGTGCTCGTCGACCACCTGGTCGCCGGCTCCAAGGAGAGCCGGATCGTCGCGAAGGTGACCTCCCCGCACGTGCTGGTCACCGGGCACCCGTACGTCGACGTGTGGCAGGCCGTGAAGCCGGCCGCCCTGGGCATCGCCGCGTGGCCGGTGGTGCCGCCGGGGCGGCCGTGGAAGGAGGGCGTCTGCGCCGCGCTCGGGGTCGCCGAGCCGGCGGACATGTGGCGGCACATCCTGTCCCGGGTCGACAGCTTCGCCGACGTGGAGACCCCGCTGATCAACGCGATGGAACGCCTGATCGACTTCGTCACCGAACCAGCCTGAGCACCGGCGCGCAGGGGCGGCTGCTGCCGGGCTCGGGCGGTCAGGGCTCCTGGTCGGGGGTGCGGGTGAAGACGAAGGTGGCGATGTCGAGCGCCACCGCCCGCCCCGCCTCGTCGCGCAGCACCGACAGGATCTCGCCGTTCTCCGGGCCGGAGCGGCCCCGCCAGCGGTCCGGCCCCTCCTGGGTGAACGTGCTCACCCGCTCGCCGCGCACGTACACACCCAGCTCCCCCTTGGCCGCCTCCCAGGTGACGTCGAGCGACGCCCCCATCCACCACCAGCGCCCGGCCACCTCGTCGACCTCGGCGGGCGGGGGAGTGGCCGAAGGCCGCCAGGGCTGCGGGAACGCCGGCTCGGCGTCCAGCACGGTGGTCAGGACCCGTAGTCCGAGCGCGCCGATCCCGCCGGTGCGGAAGCCGTACGAGTTGGCGAAGCCGATCACCCCCGTGCGGGACGGGCGGTGCACCGCCAGGGCGGCCACGTAGCCGGGCATCGAGCCGCCGTGCCCGACGTACACCCGCTCGCCCTGCCGGTAGAGCGCCAGCCCCAGGCCGTGCCCGCCGGTCCACGAGTCGAGGTCGCTGATCGCCACCGGGACGCACATCTCGCTCAGCGTGTCCGCCGCCAGCACCTCCGGCGCCGGGTCGGCCAGGAAGGCCGCCCAGCGGGCCAGGTCCTCGGCGGTCGACCAGAGCTGCCCGGCCGGGGCCATCGCCCCGGTGTCGGTACGCGGCTCCTCCCGCAGCGTGTCGTGCCACGGGTGCACGACGTAGCCGCGGGCGAACGGCTCGGTCGCCGCGTACGTGGTGCGGCGCATGCCGAGCGGCTCCAGCACGCGCTGGCGCAGCAGCTCGGCCCAGCCGGTGCCGGTGATCCGCTCGAGCACCCCGCCGAGCAGCCCGTACGCCAGGTTCGAGTAGTGGTAGGAACGGTGCGGGGGATAGGAGACCTTGTCGGCGTGCACCCCGGCCAGCAGGGTGGCCAGGTCCGTGCCCTCGGCGCGCTCCCACCACTGCCCGTCCGGCTCGCGGCGCAGGCCGCTGGCGTGCCCGAGCAGCTGCCGCAGGGTGAGCTTGCCCACCCCGGTGCCGGGCAGGTGCCGCTCCAGCGGGTCGTCCAGGGTCAGCCGGCCGGCGTCGCGCTCCTGCATGACCAGCGTGGCCGTCATGGTCTTGCTGATCGACCCGAGGCGGTACTGGAGGTCGGCGTCGGGGCGCGGGTGCTCGCCGGCGGTGGCGAGGTGCGTCAGCGTGCCGTTCCGCACCACACCGATCAGCAGCGACGGCGTACGGCCGGCGGACTGTGCTGCGGCGACGAGGGCGTCGACCTGGCGGGCGGTCTCGGGCAGCAGGGACACGGGTTCTCCTCGGTGGTCTTCCGGCCTCGCCGGGCGGGCCGCTGGCGTGCCGCCGAGCTTACTGATCTTCGTTGTTGGGCTCCACGTGCTTCGACGTGTCACGATCGGGGGGTGGACGCCGTGCTGTGGATCGTTTTGGGTGTCGTTCTGGCGGTCGCCGAGATCTTCACGACGACGCTGTTTCTGATCATGTTCGCGGTCGGGGCCCTGGCCGCCGCGGGAGCGGCGGCGCTCGGCGCCCCGGTCGAGGTCCAGGCCATCGTGTTCGCCGCGGTGTCGGCGCTGACGGTGCTGGGCGTACGCCCCACGCTGCGCAGACACCGCCGCTCCGCGCTCGAGAGCGGCGAGCGGCCCTTCGGCGTGGAGGCGATCGAGGGCAGCGCGGCGCTGGTGCTGGAGCAGGTCGACGCCGGGCAGGGCATGGTGAAGATCGATGGTGAGTTGTGGCAGGCCCGCTCCTACGACGCGAGCCAGCACTTCGCCCCGGGCGAACGGGTGCAGGTGATCCAGGTGCGGGGCGCCACCGCCCTGGTGTGGCGGGACGACATTTCCCCTTCGGGGGAGCTACCCGAAGCGAAAAGGTGAGTACATGGAACTTGTGATTCCGGTCCTGCTGATCGCCATCGCGCTGATCGGGGTGATCACCCTGGCCAAGGCGGTGCGGATCGTGCCGCAGCAGCGTCAGGACGTGGTCGAGCGGCTCGGCAAGTACAAGCGCACCCTCAACCCGGGGCTGAACGTCCTGGTCCCGTTCGTCGACGCGGTGCGTACCAAGGTCGACATGCGTGAGCAGGTGGTCAGCTTCCCGCCGCAGCCGGTGATCACCTCCGACAACCTGGTCGTCTCGATCGACACGGTCCTCTACTTCAAGGTGGTGGACGCGGTCCGGGCCACCTATGAGATCTCGAACTTCCTCCAGGCCATCGAGCAGCTCACCGTCACCACGCTGCGTAACGTGATCGGCTCGCTGGACCTGGAGCGGGCGCTGACCAGCCGCGATCAGATCAACCGTCACCTGTCGGGCGTGCTGGACGAGACCACCGGCCGGTGGGGCATCAAGGTCACCCGCGTGGAACTGAAGGCGATCGAGCCGCCGGCGAGCATCCGCGACTCGATGGAGAAGCAGATGCGCGCCGAGCGGGACCGGCGCGCGGCGATCCTCACCGCCGAGGGGCACAAGCAGTCGCAGATCCTCACGGCCGAGGGCGAGAAGCAGTCCGCGGTGCTGCGCGCCGACGGTGACCGGCAGGCCCGGATCCTGCAGGCCGAGGGTCAGGCGAAGGCGATCCGGACGGTGTTCGACGCGATCCACCAGGCGAACCCGAGCCAGAAGGTGCTCGCCTACCAATACCTCCAGGCCCTGCCGCAGATCGCCAACGGCACCGCGAACAAGGTCTGGATCGTGCCGGCGGAGCTGACCAAGGCGCTGGAGGGCATGGGCGGCGCGCTCGGCGGGCTGAGCCGGATGGTCGGCGACGAGCCGGCGCCGGAGGCGGCCGGCAGCGCGAGCGAGGTGGAGCGCGAGGCGGCCGAGGCCGCGCAGGCCGCGGCGGCCGCCGCGCAGCAGATCCACGACGAGGTACGCGTCGCCGAGGCGCAGGCCTCCGGCGGCAAGCCGCAGGGGCTGCCGGCACCGGAGCCGGTCTCCCCGGCGAGCCTGTTGCGCGACCCGGCGAACCAGCGCGAACGGGGCTGACCGGGCCCCGGCGCCGATCGGCGAAAATGCGAGAAAGACTCATGGGGCGCTCCGTCGCCTGCCACCATCGGTCCTAGGACGGGCGGTGAGCAGGCATCGGGGCGCCCCGGCGCGTCCCGCACCGCTCGTCGGACGAGCGAGGTGACGCATGAAGGATCCGGCGAAGCGGGTACGCTCCTCGGCCCCGGTGCCCGGCGCGCACGATCCCGCCGGGCCACTCGGCAGCCGGCGTACCGGTGGGGGGTTCGGCGTGCTGCCCTTCGTCGAGCCGACGGCGGCCGGGCCGGCCACGAACGCCACCTGGGCCTGGTCGCTGCGCCGGCTCGCCCGTGGCGCGGTGTGGCTGCTCCCCGCGTACGCGATCCTCTACGCCGTCGTGGCGATGGGCAGCGACGGCGGGGTGGGCAACGACCCGTACCCCGCCGACGGCCGGCCCCTCTACCTGGTGGGCTGGGTGGCGGCGGTGTGGCTCGGGCTGCTCGCCCTGCTGGCGCTGACCGGGCTGCTGGCGGCGACCCGCAGCCGCCGGGCGGCCGTCGCCGGCCTGCTGGTGTCGATCGCCGGCACGGTGCTCATGCTGCCCTTCGCGGGCCTGGCGGAGCAGACCCCCGTCTTCGGCACCACCGCCCGGACGCTCGTGCTCGTCGGCGCCACCTGCTACAGCCTGGGCTGGCTGCTGACCGGCTGGTCGGTGGCCCGGTCGGGGACGTTCAGCATCGGCGACGGCGCCATGCTGATGATCGCCGCCCCGCTGCTGGGGGTCGGCGGCGCGCTGATCGGCTCGATGCAGACCTTCGGCGCGATCTTCGTGCTGATCTCCGGCCTCGGCATCGGCTACCGCTCCGGCCGCCTGGTGCCCCGCGACATCGCCCGCGACGCCGCCAGCGCCAGCCTCGCCACCGCCGCCCCGGCCGCTCCCGGCCCGAACGGCCCCCTGCCCACCTGACCCGCCAACCCCGGCGCCGGGGCGGGTGGGGCCACCGGTACCGGCGGGGCAACCGGATGGGAATCCGCTGGCAGCGGGCGGTGAGGTTGCTGACAGCAGGCCTCCGGGGGTGGTCGATTGGCCGTTTTCGTGGCAATCCTGGGGACCATGGCCCCACCCCGCCCGCCGCTGTCGCGGCTGTTCACCGTGCTGCTCGCCGGCGTGCTCGCCGGCCTCGTCCTGGCGGTGGCCGCGCTGCCGGGAAACCTGCTGCTCGGTGTCGCCGCCAAGGCCGCGGTCGGGTCGTACGCCGCGCTGCCCGAGGCGCTGCGCACCCCGGCCACGCCGCAGCGGTCCTACCTCTACGCCAACGACGGCAGGACGCTGATCACGACGTTCTTCGACGTCAACCGCACCGACGTGCCGCTCGACGAGATCGCTCCGGTGATGGGGCAGGCGATCGTGGCGGCCGAGGACCGGCGCTTCTACGACCACGGCGGCGCCGACCTGCGCGGGCTGCTGCGGGCCGTGGTGTCGAACGTCTCCGGCGGCGGCCAGCAGGGCGGTTCCACGCTGACCATGCAGTACGTCCGCAACGTGCTCAAGACCGACCCCGGCCGCACCGCCGAGGAGCGCGCCGCGGCCACCGAGCAGACCGTCGGGCGCAAGATCCAGGAGATCCGGTACGCCACGGCGCTGGAGCAGCGCCTCAGCAAGGACGAGATCCTCAACCGCTACCTGAACATCGCGTACTTCGGCTCCGGGGCGTACGGCATCGCGGCGGCCAGCCAGCGCTACTTCGCCAAGTCCCCGGCGGAGCTGACCCTCGGCGAGGCGGCCCTGCTCGCCGGCCTGGTGCAGTCGCCGGAGGCCTACAGCCCGATCGACGGCGACGCGGACGCGGCGCTCCAGCGGCGCGGCTACGTGCTCGACTCGATGGTCTCCACCGGCGCGATCGGCGCCGAGGAGGCCGCGCGGGCCCGGGCCGAGAAGCTGACGCTGCGCCCCACGGCCCAGCCCAACGGCTGCACCGCCGTGGCCGAGGGCCACGACGACTGGGGCTTCTTCTGCGACTACCTGCGGCAGTGGTGGCTCGCGCAGCCGGAGTTCGGCGCGACCGTCGAGGAGCGCGAGCAGGCCCTGCGTCGCGGCGGCTACACCGTGGTGACCTCGCTGGACCCGAAGATCCAGGCCACCGCGCAGAAGCAGGCCACCAGCGTCTACTCGTACGACAACAAGCGCGCCCTGCCGATCGCCGCCGTCGAACCGGGCACCGGCCGGGTGCTGGCGATGGCGGTCAACCGGCACTACAGCCTCGAGCCCAACCCGGACGGGCAGGCCAACCGCCCCAACACCGTCAACCCGCTGATCTCCGGCGGCGACAGCGTGGTCGGCTACCAGGCCGGCTCGACGTTCAAGCTCTTCACCATGCTCGCCGCGCTGGAGGCCGGCAAGCCGCTGTCCACCGGCTTCGACGCGCCCAGCCGGCTGCCCACCCGGTACGCCGCCGAGGGCGAGGGCAGCTGCGACGGCCGGTGGTGCCCGGCCAACGCCAACCCGGAGTGGATGGACGGCTACCGGATGATGTGGGACGGCTTCGGCCGCTCGGTGAACACGTACTTCGTGTGGCTGGCCGAGCAGGTCGGGCAGGAGAAGGTGGTCGAGATGGCGAAGCGCCTCGGTATCGCCTTCCGGGCCGACGCCGACGCCACCTTCGCCGAGAACGACGCCGCCGACTGGGGCTCGTTCACCCTCGGCGTGACCGCCACCACCCCGCTCGACCTGGCCAACGCGTACGCCACCGTGGCCGCCGAGGGCACCTACTGCGCGCCGCTGCCGGTGGTCTCGGTGACCGCGCCGGACGGCCAGCGGGTGCCGGTCGGCGATCCGTCCTGCCGGCGGGTGCTCGACGCCGACGTGGCGCGGGCCGCCACCGACGCGGCCCGCTGCCCGGTCGGTCAGCAGTCCGCCATCAAGCAGTGCAACGGGGGCACGGCCACCTCCGTGAACCGGATCCTCGACGGCCGGCCGGTGGCCGGCAAGACCGGCAGTTCGGAGCGCAACGCCACCGAGACCTTCGTCGGCTTCACCCCGCAGGTCGCGGTCGCCGGCATCGCCGCCAACCCCGACGACCCGACCGACTCGGTGGGCGCGGCGGTGCAGGCGAGGGTGATCGACGCGGTCGCCCGGGTCATCGGCACCGCCGTCGCCGGGCAGCCGGAGAAGGCCTTCGCCGCCCCGAGCCGCGAGCTGGTCGGCGCCCCTCGTCGCCCGGTGGAGCGCCCGCCGGTCGAGCAGCGCCGCCCGTCGGAGGAGCGCCGCCCGTCGGAGCAGCGCCGCCCGTCGGAGGAGCGCCGCCCGTCGGAGCAGCGCCGGCCCTCGCCCTCGGACGATCAGCGCCTGTCCGACCTGCGGCGCTGGCTGGAGCGCGGCTGACGGCCGGTGGGTGCGCCGTGGCTGACGGCTGGTGGGTGCGCCGCGGCTGGCGGCCGACGACAGCCGGCGTCGCACGGTGCACGGCCTTGCCGTGCCGAGGCCGAGGCCGAGCCGACCATCCCCGCCCGGTGCGGTCGAGGCACGGCCACGTGCGGGTATCGGGCAGGTACTCGCCGCCGGCCGCCAGCACCAACCGCCGGCCACAGCGCACCACCGCCCTTGGCGGGAGGTACCTGGAGCGCCCTGTCGACCTGCCCCGCTCATGGGACCGCCCGACGGGCGGGAGCCGGCGTGCGGGCTCCGGTCGTGGCAACGCACCGTCCGCTCGTCCGTGCCCCATTCGTGGGGGCAGCTCGACAGCGCGCGCCCGGAGCCTCCGCCGGCCCGCACGGCCGTTCCTCGCGGCCAGGGGCGCCGAACCGATCTGCGCCTGCACCGACCATCGGTCGCACCGGCCATCCGTCGCCCCGGCCATCGGTCGCCCCGGGCGTCGGCCGGTCGGGGCGTCGGTCGGTCGGGGCGTCGGTCGCCCCGGGCGTCGGCCGGTCGGGGCGTCGGGCGGTCGGGGCGGCCGGCGGGGCGTCCGGCAGAATCGGCGGGTGCCCATCCACCCCGTCACCGACCCCGACGACGACCGGATCGCCGACTACCGGGCGTTGACCGACGTCGAGCTGCGCACCCGCTGGGAGCCGCCGCACGGCCTGTTCATCGCCGAGGGCGAGCTGGTGCTGCGCCGGGCGCTGCGGGCCGGCTATCCGGCCCGGTCTTACCTGGTGGACGCCAAGCGGGTCGACCAACTCGCCGACCTGGACACCGGCGACGCGCCGGTCTACGCCGCCACCCAGGACGTGCTGCAACGGGCCACCGGCTTCCACGTGCACCGGGGCGTGCTGGCGTCGTTCCGGCGCAAGCCGTTGCCGGCCGCCGCCGAGGTGCTGGCGGCAGCCCGGCGGGTGGTGATCCTCGAGGACGTCAACAACCACACGAACCTGGGCGCCATCTTCCGGGCCGTGGCCGCGCTCGGCGTGGACGCCGTGCTGCTCTCGCCGACGTGCGCCGACCCGCTCTACCGGCGCAGCGTCCGGGTCAGCATGGGCGAGGTCTTCGCCATCCCGTACGCGAAGCTGGAGCCCTGGCCGGACGCGCTCGGTGCCGTCCGCACGGCTGGTTTCACCGTGCTGGCGATGACCCCGGCGCCGGACGCGGTGCCGATCCAGCGGCTCGACCCGGCGCAGCGGGCCCGCGCGGCGTTGCTCATGGGCGCAGAGGGCGCCGGCCTGACCCGCACGGCGATGGACGCCAGCGACGTGCGGGTGGTGATCCCGATGCGCCGCGGCGTCGACTCGCTCAACGTCGCCGCTGCCACCGCCGTGGCCTGTTGGGAGCTGGGCCGCGACGACCCGGCCTGACTTGTTCTCCAAGCCCCGGCGAGCCGACGAGCCACGGTGCCGCTTGCGGCAGGTCGAGCCAGGCTCCCGCTGGTGACTCCACGGAAGCGGACGAAGGGGCCCCGCCAGCGCGAGTTTCGCCAGATCAAGCTCATGACCGACTACACCGCGTTTCCGCTCTGGGGCATCCCAGACGAAGGGCGATGGGGCGGCGGCATGCTTTCACCCGGATCCCTTCCCATCTCCCAGAGCCTCAAGGAGCAGCTGCAAAGCTGGGCAGACACCTACGACCGGCTTCCTGAGACTGGTTTCGAGTGGCCGTCAGAAGCCGCCCTGACGCAGTTCGTCGAAGAGGGTCGCCGACTGTGGAGGCTGCTCCAGCGGGAGCTCGGCCCCGACTACACCATCGTGTACTTCAACGAGGCGACACAGCAGATAGAGAGCTGTGGGTGACTGACAGATGCCCCTCCGGGCGCTGCTCGCGCGGCGTGGGGACATGCGATTCCATTTGCATGGCCATGCGGCACGGTGCATAATTTTCCCCGTGTCCAAGGTTCTCACCTCCCTGCCCATCGGCGAACGTGTCGGCATCGCCTTCTCCGGCGGCCTCGACACCTCGGTCGCGGTCGCGTGGATGCGCGACAAGGGCGCCGTACCCTGCGCCTACACCGCCGACATCGGCCAGTACGACGAGCCCGACATCGCCTCGGTGCCCGGTCGCGCGCTCAGCTACGGCGCCGAGGTCGCCCGACTGGTCGACTGCCGCGCCGCCCTGGTCGAGGAGGGTCTGGCGGCGTTGACCTGCGGGGCCTTCCACATCCGCTCGGGCGGGCGGGCGTACTTCAACACCACCCCGCTGGGCCGGGCCGTGACCGGGACCCTGCTGGTGCGGGCGATGATCTCCGACGACGTGCAGATCTGGGGCGACGGCTCGACCTTCAAGGGCAACGACATCGAGCGGTTCTACCGGTACGGCCTGCTGGCCAACCCGCAGCTGCGCATCTACAAACCGTGGCTCGACACCGACTTCGTCAGCGAACTCGGTGGCCGCAAGGAGATGTCGGAGTGGCTGCTCGAACGCGGTCTGCCGTACCGGGACAGCACCGAGAAGGCATACTCCACCGACGCCAACATCTGGGGCGCCACCCACGAGGCGAAGACCCTGGAGCACCTCGACACCGGCATCGAGACGGTCAACCCGATCATGGGAGTCCGGTTCTGGGACCCGGCGGTGCAGATCCCGACCGAGGACGTCACGATCGGCTTCGACCAGGGCCGCCCGGTGACGATCAACGGCAAGGAGTTCGGCAGCTCCGTCGACCTGGTGCTGGAGGCCAACGCCATCGGCGGCCGGCACGGCCTGGGCATGTCGGACCAGATCGAGAACCGGATCATCGAGGCCAAGAGCCGGGGCATCTACGAGGCGCCCGGCATGGCGCTGCTGCACGCCGCGTACGAGCGGCTGGTCAACGCCATCCACAACGAGGACACCCTGGCGAACTACCACAGCGAGGGCCGCCGCCTCGGTCGGCTGATGTACGAGGGTCGCTGGCTGGACCCGCAGGCGCTGATGCTGCGCGAGTCGTTGCAGCGCTGGGTCGGCACGGCGGTCACCGGCGAGGTGACGTTGCGGCTGCGCCGGGGCGAGGACTACTCGATCCTGGACACCACCGGCCCGGCGTTCAGCTACCACCCCGACAAGCTGTCGATGGAGCGTACCGAGGACTCGGCCTTCGGCCCGGCGGACCGGATCGGCCAGCTCACCATGCGTAACCTGGACATCGCCGACTCGCGGGCGAAGCTGGAGCAGTACGCGACCCTCGGCATGGTCGGCGGCGCGGCCCCGCAGCGGATGGTCGGCGCCGCGCAGGCCGCCTCGACCGGGCTGATCGGCGCGATGCCGCAGGGCGGCGCGGAAGCCATCGCCTCCCGGGGCGTCTCCTCCGCCGAGGACGAGGCACTCGACCGCGCCGCGATGGAGTTCGGCGTCGACTGAGCAAGCCTGGGCCGTGCGGAATCGACGTCACGGACGGTAGCGTGTCGCCCGTGTTCCCTACCGTCCGTGAGGTTCTCGCGCTGGACCCGGTCCGCCACGGCGCCCCGCGTCTGGTCGCCGGGGACGTCGGCCTCGACCGTCCGGTGCGCTGGGTGCACGTGACCGAGGTGCCCGACATCGCCCCGCTGCTCGGCGGCGGCGAGCTGGTGCTCAGCACCGGCATCGGGCTGCCCGCCGACGACACGGGGCTGCGCGCCTTCATCGGCGACCTGGCGGACGTCGGGGTCTCCGGCCTCGTCGTCGAGCTGGGCCGCCGGTACGTCACCGGGGTGCCCCGGGTGATGGCCGCCGCCGCCGAGCGGCGCGGGCTGCCCCTGGTCGAGCTGCGGCGGGCCACCCCGTTCGTCCGGATCACCGAGGCCGTGCACGCGCTGATCGTCGACGCGCAGCTGACCGAACTGCGGGCGACCGAGGAGATCCACCAGCGCTTCACGGAGCTGTCGGTCGAGGGCGCGGGCCCCGGCGACGTGGTGCGGCAGGCCGCCGAGCTCTCCGGCTGCCCCGTGGTGCTGGAGAACCTCTCCCGGCAGGTGCTCGCGTACGACCCGGCAGGCGAGAGCGCGGAGCTGCTGCTGGACGGCTGGGAGCAGCACTCGCGCCGGATCCGGCCGACCGGGCGGACCGCGTACCACGGCGACAGCGGGTGGCTGGTGACCACGGTGGGCGCCCGCGGGCAGGACTGGGGGCGGCTGCTGCTGCGCTGGCCCGGCGGCGGCGACCTGGCGGCTGGCCGGCGCGTGTTCGACCCCGTCGAGGAGGTCGGTGCGCACGTCGGCGTCGCCGCGCCGCCCGTGCTCCCGCCCACCCGCCTGACCATCCTCGTCGAGCGGGCCGCCTCGGCGCTGGCTCTGGGCCGGCTCATCCGGCGCGACGCCGAGGGCCTTGAGCGGCAGATCCACCGTACGCTGCTCACCGCCCTGCTGGACCACTCCCTGCCGGTGGACCAGGTCGCCCTGCGGGCCCGGGCCCTCGGTGTGGTGCTGGAACGGCGGCACCTGGTCGGGGTGATGGTCCGGCACCGCGCCGACGAACCGGCGGGGGAGGGCGGCCCGGCCCCGGAGACGGGACACCCGGCCGACCCGGGGGCCGGCGGCCCGGCGGCTGGCCCGGCCCGTCTGCGCGACCTCGCCGAGGCGGTCGGGCAGGCGCTGCGCGAGGCGAAGCTGACCGGGCTGACCAGCGCCGTCGACGACCAGGCGGTCGGCGTGCTGCTCGCCCTGCCGGAGCCGGCGGCCGAGGAACGGGCGCTGGCCGCGTTCGCCGCCGCGCTGCGCCGCACCCGCCCGGACGCTGCCGCCGACGGCCCGGCCCGGCCCACCGGCCGGACGAACGGTGCCGCCCGGCCGGGCGGTGGACTGCTCGTCGCGGCCGGTTCGGTCGTGGCCGGCCTGCGGGAGGCGCGTCGGTCGCTGGTCGAGGCCCGGCAGGTCGCCGACGCCGCCCGGCGGGACCGGCGCGACCTGCCGATCTTCCGGCTGCCGCACGTCGGGCTGGCGGGGCTGCTGCACCTGCTGCGTGACGAGCCCAGGCTCCAGACCTTCGTCGAGCGGGAACTCGGCGCGCTGCTGGCCTACGACGCGCAACACCCCCGGGAGCAGCTGCTCGGCACCCTGCGCGCCTACCTGGAACAGGGCCGCAACAAGTCGGCGGCGGCCAGTGCGGCGCACCTGTCCCGGCCGGCGTTCTACGAGCGCCTGGCCCGGATCCGCCGCGTTCTCGACGTGGACCTCGACTCGGTGGAGGCCTGTCTCTCCCTGCACGTGGCCCTGCTGGCCCTCGACGCGGTGCGTACCCCCTGACCGGCCCGGTCCCGGGCCGCACCCCCGAGCCGCTCCGGCCGGGAACGGTCAGGTCAGCGCGGCGAGGGCCTTCGCGTACGGCGGGGGGACGTGGTTCGGGCCGCCCGGCGTGAAGACGTCGGAGCTGGCGGCGGCCGACCAGGCCGTCTCGGGTACGGCGTCGACGAGGGCGCGTACGACCGGGGCGTCGCGCCACTGGTCCTGCTCGGCGAGCAGGCTCAACGCCACCACCGACTCCTCCACCTCGCCGACGCACTCGAACGGCTTGTGCCCGTCCACGCCCAGCAGTTCCCGGTAGCCGGGGATCTGCGACTCGTCGGCCAGCAGGTCGCCGCCGAAGATGTGGGTGATCCGCCGGCGCGACATGAAAGGCGCCATGGCCAGGAAGACGAACCGGCACTTCGGGCAGTCACGGCACCAGCGCTCGCTGGCGTCGCGCAGCTTGAACGCGGCGTTGCAGCTCGTCACCACGTCGTCGTAGCGGTCGATCTCGGCGAACGAGCGGGCGATGTGCAGCTCCGACAGCGAGCGCAGCAGCGAGAAGTAGGGCTCGGTCAGCCCGGCGTGCTCGGCCAGCGCCGCCCGCAGCAGCCCCTCCGCCGCCACGCCCTTGGACCACTGGTGGTTGATCTCGTGGCCGTCCCAGACCAGGTTCGGGTCCGACGCCGACCGCTCGTTGGACATCACCACCGGGCCCAGGCCGTGCAGCACCGCCGTGGCGACGGCGATCAGCGAGTTGATCGCGGTGACCGGGATGTGGCCGTTGCGCGCCCCGGCGGCGTTCAGCTCGAACAGCACCGGGTCGATGCGCCGCCGGGCGGCGAGCGGGGCCAGCCCGGACGCCTCGTTCACCGCGACGATCACGTGGTTCGGGTTGACCGAGAACGGCACCGGGTCGAAGCCGGCCCGGCGCAGCGCCTCCAGGCTGACGATGGAGTCCTTGCCGCCGCCCACCGCCGAGAGCGGACGCCGGTCGGAGTCGTCGTACACCCGGGCGGGGGAGACGGTGCCGGCCGGCACCTCCGGGCGCAGCCGCAGCACGTGCGGCAGCCGGTTGCGGTACGCGTACTCCGCGAGGCCTTTGGTGTAGACGGCGGTGACCAGCTCCGCGGCGGCCGTGCCCAGCGGCGCCGGCAGCACCAGGCGGGGCGGCGCGGCGGCCTTGTAGTAGCTCACCCCGGCGACGACGTGCAGCAGCTCCAGCACCCGGCCGAGGGTCGCCACGGTCTCGTCCGACGGCGGCGCGTCCGGCAGGGGGAGGGTGACCACCTCCGTGAACCGCTGCTCGCCGTCCGGGCCGGTGAGGGCGTAGTCGAACGACACCTCCCCGGTGGAGAGGTCGATCGAGTAGGACGGGAAGGTGAAGGCGTCCATCCGCCGCAGTTGCTCATTGGGCACACGCCATACTAGGCCCTGGTTCGTCCGGCCGTGTCCGGCTGCGTCGGACCCACCCCTGCCTCGCCGTCGAGATCCCCTGAGGAGAGCCAGTGCGCCTGTCTGACCTGCGCGGACGTACCGTCGCCGTCTGGGGGGCCGGACGGGAGGGCCGGGCCGCGGTGATCGCGATCGCCGCGCACGGCCCGGCCGGCCTGGTCGCCGTCGACGACAGCGCCAACTTCCTCAGCCTGCCCTGGGAGGGGCCGCTGGCCGAGGCGGCGCCGCTGGTCACCGGCGAGGAGGGCTTCGCCCGGCTGGCCGCCGCCGACGTGGTGGTCCGCTCGCCCGGCGTGCCGCAGACCCACCCGTGGCTGGTGGAGCTGCGCCGACGCGGTGCGACCGTGACCCAGGGCACCGCGTTGTGGATGGCCGACCACGCCGCCCGCACCGTCGGCGTCACCGGCAGCAAGGGCAAGAGCACCACCTCCAGCCTGATCAGCCATCTGCTCGCCGCCGTGGACCGGCCGAACGTGTTCGGCGGCAACATCGGCGTGCCGACGCTGGACCTGCCGGCGGCGGAGCTGTACGTGCTGGAGCTCTCCAGCTACCAGTGCAGCGACCTGACCGACTCGCCGCGCGTCGCGGTCGTCACCGCGCTCTTCCCCGAGCACCTCGACGCGCACGGCGGCGAGCGCGAGTACTACCGCGACAAGCTCAACCTGCTGGCGCACGGGCCGCGGACCGTGGTGGTCAACGGCGCCGACCCGCGCCTGGCCGTCGAACTGGGCGACCGCGCGGCGGTGCGCGCCGGGCTGCCGGACACCGCCCACGTGGCCGGCGGCCCGGACGGCACGCCCTGGTTCCACCTCGGCGACCAGCCGCTGTTCCCGCGCGCGGTGCTGCCGCTCGTGGGCCGGCACAACGAGGGCAACCTCTGCGTGGCCCTCGCCGTGCTCGACGCGCTCGGCGTCGACGTGGTGGCCCGCCGCGACACCCTGGCCGTGGCGGTCGCCGAGTTCCAGGGGCTGGCGCACCGGCTCACCGAGATCGCCGACCCGTCCGGCCTGACCTTCGTCGACGACACCCTGGCCACCAGCCCGTACGCGGCCATGCACGCCATCGACGCGTACGAGGGGCGGCCGTTGACGGTGATCGTCGGCGGCACCGACCGGGGCCTGGACTACACGCCGCTGCGGGAGCACCTCGCGGAGCGCGAGCTGACCGTTCTCGGCATCCCCGACAGCGGCGCCCGGATCGTCAAGGCGCTCGCCGGGCTGCCCAAGGTACGCACCGAGGTGGTCGACGACCTGGTCGCCGCCGTTCGGCTGGCCCGCGAGCTGACCCCGGCCGACGGGGTGGTGCTGCTGTCCCCGGCCGCCCCCAGCTACGGGCGGTTCCGCAACTTCGAGCACCGCTCCGAGGTCTTCGCCCAGGCCGTCCGGGACACGGTGGGCTGACACCGCCTCGGCGGCGGGCGCCGGTCGCCCACTCAGCCGAGGGCGGTGTGCAGGGCGCGCATCGACCGGATGGCCGAGCGGATCTCCTGGAGGTAGCGGCCGGGGGTGGGCGTCGGCTCGGGCAGCCCGGCCAGGTCGGGCAGGGCCGGGTCGACGCCGACGGTCTCGAGTGCGCAGCCGTACGGCACGGCGAGGGTGCGCAACGCGTCGCAGTGCTGGAACGGCACGTAGATCGGCGCGGTCACCATCAGCACCGGATCGCCCGCGCGCAGCAGGACGTGCCCGGCCCAGAACCGCTGGGTGTCGGCGGTGTGCGCGCGGCGCCGCGCCGGCTCGCTGGACGGGGCGGCCAGCACCCGGACCGGCGGGCAGCCCGCGGGCCGGTACGTGCGCGACGACCAGGAGTGGTGCGGGTGCCCGGCGTCCCGGCCGTCGTCCTGCGCCGGGGCGGGCACCCGGAACTCGCGCCGCACCGCCGCGTCCAGCGCCGCCACCTCCGTGTCGCACGGCCCGACGCCGGCCTTGTCCAGGGCCTGACGCTCGACCTCGGACAGGGGGCGGAAACTGCCCAGCACCGCCACCTCGCCGGTGACCCGGGTGCCGGCGCGCAGCAGGTGCGCCGCGTACGCGACCCGGCGCTGGCAGGCGTGCGCCAGACCGCCCAGCACGACCAGGTGGGCGTACCGCGACCGGGCGGGCGGCGCAGGGCGGACCATGCCGAGCGCGGCGGCGGTGGCGAGCGCCAGCCGCGCGGTGGCCGGGTCGAAGGCCGGCTCCCGGGCGTCCGGGCGCTCGCGGCCACCCCGGAAGTCCCAGTGCCGGGCCGAGAAGTCGTCGAGGCCGGCCAGCACCGCCGCCACGTCCCCGCCGGGCCAGTCGCCGCCGAAGTGCCCGACGAGGTCGCGCAGCGGCGCCGAGCCCACCCAGGCCCGTACGCCGGCCGTGATCGCTTCGGCGCTCGTGCCCGCCGCGCCGGTCGGCAGCGCCAGCGCCCCACGCGGCGCTTCCTCACCGGTCCGCACCGCCGGATCGTACCGGCGCCGGGGTGTCGGGCCACACACCGACTCTTGTCCCCGCCGCCGGGTGGTGGCAGCGTGCGGTTACCGAGAACGCCGCTGAGAGGGTACGACGATGGCCACCGACGATCTGCTCGCCCGGCACCGGGCCGTGTTCCCGTCCTGGATGCCGCTCCACCACGACGAGCCGATCGAGCCGGCTCGCGGCGCGGTCCCCGCCGACGCCGTCGGCTCCTGCCTGGCGGCGGGGGCGGCGGCGTGAGCGCGCCAGGGCCCGGCGTGGCCGTCATCGGTCACTTCGTCGACGGCAAGCCGTTGCCCGGGTCGTCCGGGCGGCACGGGGACGTCTTCGACCCGGCGACCGGTCGGCGTACCGCCCGGGTGGAGCTGGCCTCGGCGGCGGACGTCGCGGTCGCGGTGGAGGCCGCCGCGCGCGCGGCCCGGCTCTGGCGGGACGCGTCGCTGGCCAGGCGTACGGCCGTGCTGTTCGCCTTCCGGGAGCTGGTGCACGCGCGGCGGGACCGGCTCGCCGAGGTGATCACCGCCGAGCACGGCAAGGTGCTCGCCGACGCCGCCGGGGAGGTGCAGCGCGGCCTGGAGATCATCGAGTACGCCTGCGGCATCCCCTCGGCGCTGCGTGGCGGGTTCAGCGAGAACGTCTCCGCGGAGGTCGACTCGTACACCCTGCGGCAGCCGCTCGGCGTCGTCGCGGTGATCACCCCGTTCAACTTCCCGGCGATGGTGCCGCTGTGGTTCCTGCCGATCGCGGTGGCCTGCGGCAACGCGGTGGTGCTCAAGCCGAGCGAGAAGGACCCGAGCCCGGCGCTGCTGCTGGCGGAGTGGTTCACCGAGGCGGGCCTGCCCGACGGGGTGCTCAACGTCGTCAACGGCGACGTCGGGGCGGTGGACGCGCTGCTGGAGCATCCGGGCGTGAAGGCCGTCTCGTTCGTCGGCTCCACCCCGGTCGCCCGGTACGTCCACCAGCGCGGCACCGCCGCCGGCAAGCGGGTGCAGGCGCTGGGCGGGGCGAAGAACCACATGGTGGTGCTCCCCGACGCCGACCTGGACCTGGCCGCCGACGCGGCGGTCAACGCCGGGTTCGGCTCGGCGGGGGAGCGGTGCATGGCGATCTCGGCCCTGGTCGCGGTGGAACCGGTCGCCGACGCCCTGGTCGCCCGGATCGCCGAGCTGATGGGCCGGCTGCGCACCGGCGACGGCCGGCGCGGCTGCGACATGGGCCCGCTGGTCACCGCCGCGCACGCAGCCCGGGTGCGGTCGTACGTCGAGGCGGGGGTGGCCGCCGGCGCGGTGCCGGTGGTGGACGGCCGCGACGTCGAGCCGGACGGGGACGCCGCCGGGTTCTGGCTGGGCCCGACGCTGTTCGACCACGTCACCCCCGACATGTCGATCTACACCGACGAGATCTTCGGCCCGGTGCTCGGCGTCGTGCGGGTCGGCTCGTACGACGAGGCGGTGGAGCTGGTCAACGCCAACCCGTACGGCAACGGCACGGCGATCTTCACCAACGACGGCGGCGCGGCCCGGCGCTACCAGCACGAGGTGGAGGTCGGCATGGTCGGCGTGAACGTGCCGATCCCGGTGCCGATGGCCTATTACTCCTTCGGCGGCTGGAAGGCTTCGCTCTTCGGCGACCTGCACGCGCACGGCGAGGACGGGGTCCGCTTCTTCACCCGGGGCAAGGTGGTCACCAGCCGCTGGCGGGGCCCCCGGCGCGGCGGGGTCGACCTCGGCTTCCCCACCCAGACCTGAGCAGGCGCAGGGTGCCGGCCCCGGCCAGGTACGCCGCCAGCGCCGCCGCCGGCACCCCCAGCGGCTCGGGCGCCGACCTCGGCGTCTGGGCGTTGACCACCAGGGCGTACACCACGGCGGCGAATCCGGCGGCGGCGAGCACGCTGCGCGCGGTGGCCCGCCACCCACGGTCGTCCGGCGCGGCCCGGTGGCCGGTCCGCCCGGCGTCTCCGGCGCGACCACGGCCGGTGCGGGCCTCGACGGGGCCGAAGACGGCGACCAGGGCGGCCAGCACCACGGCCAGCATCAGCACCCACGGCACCCGCCACGCGAGCCAGGCTGCCGACCCCGGCGGCGGGGTCGGCAGCCTCCCGGCCGCGTCCAGCGCCCCCACCAGCAGGATCGCGGCGGTCAGGTGCCAGAGGAAGACGGTGAGCACGACCGCGTTCACCGCGATCACCGCCTGCCACGGGCGGGGGCGGCGCAGCCAGCGCTCCGCCGGGTCGCGCAGCAGCAGGATCAGCCCGAACTGGGCGGCGGTCAGCGTCAGCAGGGCCAGGCTGGGCGGGGCCGCGTTGTCCAGCCGCTCGCCCGGCACGTTGAGCATGCTCACCGGGTACGGTCCGGCGGTGGTCAGCAGCACCGTCGCCGTCAGCCCGCCCCCCAGCAGCGCCGCCGCGCCCGCGCGGCGCGACGGCGGCGGCCGACGTTCCGGAGCCTGGTTCCGCGTGGGTTCCGGCCGGGTCGGGGTCGCGCCCGACCCGGAGCCGGCCCGCGGGGCGGGGTGGGCGGTGTGACGGCCGGCGTCGGCGTCGCGCCAGGCGATGCCGAGTTGGTGCACGGCCAGCCAGCCGAAGACGTAGTTCGGCAGCGCCAGCTCGGCCGGGCCCAGCGCCCGCCCCACGTCACCGGCGACGACCAGCGCGGTCAGCGCCGCCGGCACGAGCAGGCCGAAGCGCCGGTGCAGGGCGAGCATCGCCGGGGTCAGCGGCACCACGATCAGGTAGGCGGCGAGGAACCAGAGCGGGATCGTGGCGAACCAGGCGACCGTACGCACCAGCGTCGCCCCGACGCCGACGAGCGACGCGAGCGCGGCGCCGACGGCGATGACCAGCAGCAGCGCGGTCGTGGGGCGCAGCAGCCGGGCACCCCGGTCCAGCAGCCAGGCGGTGGCGTCGACGCCGGCGGCCCGGCGGGCGGTCAACGAGGCGGCGTTGGCGTACCCGCCGACCAGGAAGAAGACCGGCATGACCTGGGCGATCCAGGTGAGCGGGTACGCCCACGGCAGGGCGGGCAGCGCGGAGCGCCCCGTCGGCCGGCCGGCGGCGTCCTCGCCGATCGCGGCGACCGCCCAGTGGCCGAGAACGACCATGCCGATGGCGAGCGCCCGGAGCAGGTCGACGTAGCGTTGCCGACCAGCGGGGGTGCGCGCGGCGAGTTGCCGCAGGCGGCGCATGGCCCCGAGGGTACGTCAGTGGCGGGCTGGCCGGTGCTGATAACGGTTCGGTCCCCGGGGGTTGAAGTCCGCGCCCTCCTGCCGTAGAAATTCTTCAGCAACATATTGCGAACTGAAGACAAATTCCCCCTGCGCCTCGTGCGGCGGTCGCCGTCCCCCATCCCCGCGACCGCCCGGACCGATCCGAGGAGAGACCATGAACAGGCGTGACATCCTTCGGCGCACCGCCGCCGCAGGCCTCCTGGCCACCCCCGCCGCCGCCCTGCTGACCGGCTGCGCCACGGGCGGTGGCGACGACAAGGGCGACGCCGGCACCCACAAGGGCACCAAGAGCGAGCAGAACCCGCTCGGTGTCAAGGAGGACGCGCCCCTCGAGGTGGTGATCTTCAACGGCGGCTTCGGCGAGGAGTACGCGAAGGCCCACGAGGCCATGTACACCGAGAAGTACCCGAAGGCGAAGATCAACCACTCGGCGACGCAGGAGATCAGCAAGACCCTCCAGCCGCGCTTCGTCGACGGCACCCCGCCGGACGTGGTCAACAACTCCGGCGCCGGCCAGATCGACTTCAACGGCCTGGTGTCGCAGAACGCCATCGCCGACCTGGGCGAGCTGCTCGCCGCCCCGAGCCTCGACATCCCGGGCAAGACGGTCAAGGACACGCTCCTGCCGGGCGCCGTCGAGGTCGGTTCGTACGACGGCAAGTTCCTGGTGATGAACTACACCTACACCGTCTACGGCATCTGGCACTCCACCAAGCTCTTCACCGAGCGCAAGTGGGAGTACGCCAAGACCTGGGACGAGCACATCGCGCTGTGCAAGCAGATCAAGGCCGCCGGCATCGCCCCCTGGACGTACGCGGGCGCGCACCCCCGCTACATGAGCTGGCCGCTGATCTCGACCGCGATCAAGTTCGGCGGCCCCACGGTCGCCACGGCGATCGACAACCTGGAGCCCAACGCCTGGAAGTCCGACGGGATGAAGGCCGCCGCCGACGCCTGGCACCAGATCGTCAAGGACAAGTACATCCTCGAGGGTTCGCCCGGCCTCGACCACAAGCAGTCGCAGACCGCGTGGTGCCAGGGCAAGGCGGCCTTCATCTCCTGCGGTTCCTGGCTGGAGAGCGAGCAGAAGGACGTCACCCCGGCCGGGTTCAACATGACCGTCCAGCCGACCCCGAGCCTGGGCAGCGGCGACAAGCTGCCGTTCGAGGCCGTCCGGGGCACCGCCGGCGAGCCGTTCATGATCCCGGCGAAGGCCAAGAACCTCGCCGGTGGCCTGGAGTTCTTCCGGGTCATGCTCTCCAAGAAGGGCGCGCAGGACTTCACCAGGAAGGTGTCCAGCCTGACCGTGGTGGCCGGCGCCAGCGAGGGCGTCGAGCTGCCGTACGGGCTGAACACCGTGGTGAAGGCGCTGGACGCGTCCGGCGCCAACGGCTTCAACTGGGTCTACAACAACTACTACCGCAAGCTGGAGCGCAACCTGGTCGACGCCGCGTGCGGCGAGTTCTTCAGCGGGCGGATCGGCCCGGCGGAGTTCCTCGACCAGTGCCAGAAGGGCGCGGACTCGATCGCCCAGGACAGCTCGATCAAGAAGTACAAGCGGGCCGTCTGAGATCCCGGCCGGTGGGGGGCGGGGTGCTCCGCTCCCACCGGGCCGACGCTGAAGAGGTAGGACCTCATCGTGAGACATGGCAAGTACCCGCTGATCGTCACCTTCCTGGTGCCGCCGGTGCTGCTCTACGTCATCTTCGTCGTGTCGCCGTACCTGCAGGCCTTCCAGATCTCCACCACCGACTGGCTCGGCTACTCGCCCGACGCCAACTCCGTCGGGCTGGCGAACTTCAAGACACTGTGGAACGACGACTACGTCTGGAACGCGTTGAAGAACAACGCGATCCTGCTGGCGCTGGTTCCGGTGCTGACGATCCTGCTCGGCCTCTTCTTCGCCGCCATGCTCAACATGGGTGGACGCAAGGGACGGGCGGGGGTCAGCGGGGTACGCGGCTCGTCGTTCTACCGCACGGTCTACTTCTTCCCGCAGGTCCTCTCCGTCGTCATCATCGCGCTGCTGTGGAAGGAGGTCTACCACCCGAACAAGGGCCTGCTCACCAGCGCCCTGAACAGCGTCGGTCTCGCCGCGCCCACCTGGCTCGGCGATCCGCGGACCGCCTTCTGGTGCGTACTGGCCGTGATGATCTGGAGCAACGTCGGCTTCTACGTGGTGCTCTTCGGCGCGGCCATGTCGGCCATCCCGAAGGAGATCTACGAGGCGGTCATGCTCGACGGCGCGTCCCGGCTGGCCACGCTGTGGAAGGTGACCATCCCGCTGCTCTGGGACACCGTCCAGGTCGCCTGGGTCTATCTGGCCATCTTCGCGCTGGACGGGTTCATCCTCGTGCAGTTGATGACCAACGGCGGGCCGAACTTCTCCACCGACGTCATCGGCGTGCGGATGTACGACACGGCGTTCGGCAGCGAGACGAAGTTCGGCTACGCCTCCGCGATCGGCGTGGTGATGTTCTTCCTGACCCTCACGGTGGCGGTGTTGGCGCTGCGGGCCAGCAAGCGAGACAGGATCGAGTACTCGTGACGACTCTGGACAAGCCCGCCCCGCTGGCGCTGCCCGCCGAGCCCGCCGGCCCCGCCGACCGCCCGGTACGCCGCGAGCTCGGCGTCGCCAACGTGCTGTCGCACGGCTTCCTGCTGTTCTGGGGCGCGCTGACCGTACTGCCGCTGCTCTGGATGTTCATCAGCTCGTTCAAGAGCAACGCGGAGATCCTGGCCGACCCGTGGGCACTGCCCGGCGCGCTGCGCTTCGACAACTGGGCCCGCGCCTGGAGCGGGGCGCACATCGGCCAGTACTTTCTCAACAGCCTGGTGGTGGTCGCCGGCTCGGTCACCCTGACCATGCTGATGGGCGCCACCGCCGCGTACGTCTTCGCCCGCTACGAGTTTCGCGGCAAACAGGTCGTCTACTACCTGTTCGTCGGCGGGCTGATGTTCCCCGTCTTCCTCGCCCTGGTGCCGCTGTTCTTCGTGGTGCGCAACGCCGGCCTGTTCGGCACCTGGACCGGGCTGATCCTGGTCTACGCGGCCTATTCGCTGCCGTTCACGGTGTTCTTCCTGACCGCCTTCTTCCGCACCCTGCCAACGGCCGTCGCGGAGGCGGCCCTGGTGGACGGCTGCGGCCACTTCCGGCTCTTCTTCCAGGTGATGCTGCCGATGGCGCGGCCGGGACTGATCAGCGTCGCGATCTTCAACTTCCTCAGCCACTGGAACCAGTTCCTGCTGCCCCAGGTGCTCATGCAGGGCGACGAGTCCAAGTGGGTGCTCGCCCAGGGGCTCGCCGCGCTCTCGGTCAACCAGGGCTACGCCGGAGACTACGCGCAGCTCTTCGCCGGCCTCACCATCGCGGTGGTCCCGGTGCTGCTGGTCTACATCCTCTTCCAGCGTCAGGTCCAGTCCGGCCTGACCGCCGGCCAGCTCAAGTGACCCTGCTCCGAGTGGCTCGTGTCAACTCACCGGCTGGCCGTTTCTGGTCATCCCGGTAAGACCGATCGAGATCACCGCGCCCCGGGCCCGGCTGAACCTGCCCGGCCCGGGGAAGCGGCGGGTGCCATCGGTGTACGTCGGACGCTGTCGAGCTGCCCCGCACATGGGACCAACGCCGCCAGACCGGGCCTCCGCCCGTGCGCCGGCCCCGGCCCCCTGCCCCTGGAACTCGTTTCGGGCGCCCGCCCTCGTATCCTGTCGGGTGTTCCCTTCCTCACCCTGCGTGGCGCGGACGGGTCTTCCCCGATTTGCCGGCAGGCAATGCGGATTTCCCTGCGCATGCTGTTCGTCCTGACGGTGGTCTCACGGACGGGGCAGCTCGACAGCGGCCGAACGCTCCTTGCCCGACCGGCCGTCACCTCGAGGTACGTCTGCGACCACGCCAACGACGCGGCCCGTGCCGAGGCTGGTGGGTCACGCCCGCGCTGGTGGCGTTCCGCGTGACGCCGTGGAGGCTGGCGGCGCGGGCAACGCAGGCATGCCGGGGCGGCGCGAGCGCGTGCGGCAGGAGGTTGCGGCCGGTCAGGCTGGGGTTGGTCGGGCTGGTGCCGGTCAGGCTGCCGGGACCAGCAGGGCGTGCAGGGACTTCGGGTCGGTCACCTCGGGCAGGTCCCGGGCGGCGAGCCAGGCCGCCGCGGCGGCGCCGTCGCCGGCCGAGTGCAGCGGCGCGTCCGGCCACTGCCGGCCGACCTGGGCCCGCACCGCCGTGGCGAGCGGCGTGTCGCCGGTCAGCAGGCCGCCGCCGAGCACGATCGGGGAGGCGTCGCCGGCCGGACGGATCCGGGCGGCGATCTCCGCCAGGTGCGCCGCGGCCTCGTCGATCAGCGCGCCGGCGACCGGCTCCCCGTCGACGGCGGCGGCGACCACGAGGGGCGCGAGCCGGGCGAGTTCCACGGGGGGCCGCCGGGTCACCGCCTGGACCAGGGCGTCGACGGTGTCGCGGGGGCGGACCGCCACGTCGGCGCAGCCGAGCAGTTCCGCGAGCACCGTGGCGGCCAGCCGGCCCGGCGCGTGCCCCCGGTCGAGGTCGGCCAGCAGCCGCCGGACCGCCTCCCGGCCCAGCCAGAAGCCCGAGCCCACGTCACCGAGCAGCCAGCCGTGGCCGTCGGCGACCCGGTCCAGCCGTAGCTCGCGGACGCCGGCGGCGATCGCCCCGGTGCCGGCGATGAGCACCGTCCCGTCGGGGCTCGCGGTGCCCGAGGCGTAGGCGACCAGCGCGTCGCCGTGCACCGCGTACGGGCAGCGCAGGCCGGCGTCGTGCCAGGCCCGGTCGAAGGCGCCCCGGCCAGCCGGGTCGGCGAGCAGCCGGCCCGCCCCGGCCAGCCCGATCGTGCCGCCCCGCACCCGGGCGGGATCGACGTCGGCGAGTGCCTCCCGCAGGGCGGCGAGCAACTCACCGGCGGCCCGCTCGGCACCGTGGCTGGTGGGGTTTCCGCCGCCCGCCCGGCCGCTGCCGAGCCGCCGCCCGTCCAGGGCCAGGGCGGTCGCCCGCGTGGACGTACCCCCGACGTCGAGACCGACCACGACGCTGCCGGACATCCGCACCCACCTTTCGATCGACGCCGCGTCCATGCTGGTCGGGTCGGCGGCGGCCGGCAAGGGGCGGGCCGGCTTCCGACCGTGTGCGCCAGGTAACAGTTTGAAAACTTCGCCCACGCTCTTGACACGGAGGGGCTTTCAGTAAGAACTTTTACCACTAACAGTTAACACTCTTTTCCGAAAGGTGCCCCATGGTTGATCACGAGGTGGACACCTCCGCGGGGACCGCGGTGGTCGACGCCGGCGCGGTCGACCGGCGGGGGGCGCCCGGGGTCGGCTCGGACGGCGTGCTGGCCCGGGTCCGGGCCGGCGCGGGCGAGCTGACGGGGGCACTGCGCCGCGTCGCCGAGCACGTGCTCAGCGACCCGGAGGCCGCCACCCGGGCGACGATCGTGGAGCTGGCCGAGCGCAGCGGCACCTCTCCGGCGACGATCACCCGATTCTGCCGGGCGATGGGCTTCGAGGGCTACGCCGACCTGCGGCTGGGCATCGCCGCCGAGACCGGCCGGGCCCGCTCGGCGGGGTGGACCGTCGACATCGGACGCGAGATCCAGCCGAGCGACCCCCTCTCCCGGGTGCTCGACCAGATCATGGCCGCCGACACCCGCGCCATGCACGACACCGCCGCGCTGCTCGACCTCGCCGAGGTGGAACGGGCCGCCGTCGCCATCGCCCGGGCGTCCCGGGTGAACATCTTCGGCGCCAGCGGCAGCGCCCTGGTCGGCGAGGAGATGCAGTTCAGCCTGCACCGCATCGGGGTGGCGGCCTGGGCCTGGAACGACGTGCACGAGGGCCTCGCCAGCGCCGCCCTGCTGCGCCAGGGCGACGTGGCGCTCGGCATCTCGCACACCGGCCAGACCCGGGAGACCATCGAGATGCTCGCCGAGGCCGGCAGCCGGGGCGCGACCACCGTGGCGCTGACCGGGTTCCCCCGTTCGCCGCTGGCCGAGCTGGCCGACATCGTGCTGCTCACCGCCAGCCAGGCCACCACCTTCCGCCCCGACGCGCTCTCCGCCCGGCATCCGCAGCTGGTCGTGCTCGACCTGCTCTACATCGCCGTCGCCCAGCGCACCCACGACCGCGCCCACGCGGCCTTCCGGCGTACCGCCCAGGCCGTCGACGGGCACAAGGCCGCGAAGGGGACCACCGCATGATCAGCGCCCAGGGGTACGCCGACGCCGTCCGCCCGGTGCTCGACCGGCTCGTCGACGACAGCGCCGACGGGATCGGCGCCGCCGCCGACCTGATCGCCACCAGCCTGCGGACCGGCGGGGTGCTCCAGGCGTTCGGCGCCGGGCACTCCGAGGCGTTCGCCGCCGAGCTGGTCGCCCGCGCCGGCGGGCTGGTGCCCACCAACCGGCTCTCCCTGCACGACCTGGTGCTGCACGGCGACGCCCCGCGCGACGTGCTCGCCGACCCGAAGCTGGAACGCGACCCCGCCGTCGCCCATCAGCTCTACGCGCTGGCTGCCCCGCACCCGCGCGACGTGTTCGTGGTGGCGTCCCAGTCCGGCATCAACGGCTCGGTGGTCGAGCTGGCGACGCTGGTCACCGGACGCGGCCACCCGCTGATCGCGGTCACCTCGGTCGCGCACACCGCACGGGTCGCCCCACGGCACCCGTCCGGCCGGCGCCTCGCCGACCTCGCCGACGTCGTGCTGGACAACGGCGCGCCGTACGGCGACGCACTGCTGCCGCTCGAGGGCGGCGGCGCGGTCTGTGCGGTCTCCTCGGTCACCGCGGCGCTGCTGGCGCAGCTGCTGACCGCCGAGGTCGTACGACGGTTCCACCAGGTCGGGGAGGTACCCCCTATCTACCTCTCCGCCAACGTCCCCGGCGGGGACGAGCACAACCACGCCCTCGAGTCGCGGTACGCCGGACGCCTCCGGCGCACCGCCTGACCCGAACACCACAAGGAGAGACGACGATGTCGATTACCCCCGACAACCCGGCCGACCTGAGCCGCCGGACCGTGCTGCGTCGGGCTGCCGCGGTGGGCCTGCTCGCCACCCCCGCCGCCGGCCTGCTGAGCGCCTGCGCGACCAGCGGCGGCGACGAGAAGAACGAGCAGGTCGCCGACGGCACCAAGAGCGCCACCAACCCGCTCGGCGTCGCCGAGGACGCCCCCATCGAGGTGGTCATCTTCAACGGTGGCTACGGCGAGAAGTACGCCACCGACGTGCACCAGCCGCTGTACAAGAAGGCGTTCCCGAAGGCCGAGGTCAAGCACCAGTCGACCCAGGCCGTGTCCACGGTGCTCCAGCCCCGGTTCGCCGCGGGCAACCCGCCGGAGTTCGTGAACAACTCGGGCGAGAAGCTGATCGATTTCGGCTCCCTGGTGGCCGACGGCCAGCTCGCGGACCTCACCGAGCTCTGGGACGCCCCGTCGGTCGACGACCCCAACAAGAAGGTCCGCGACACCGTGGTGCCGGGCACCGTCGACGTCGGCTCCTTCAACGGCAAGCCGTACGTCCTGTACTACGTCTCCACCGTCTTCGGCATCTGGTACTCGGGCAAGCTGTTCAAGGACAACGGCTGGGCGCCGGCGAAGGACTGGTCGGAGTTCACCGCCCTGCTCGACAAGATCAAGGCCAAGGGCATCACCCCGTACGGCTACGCCGGGGCGAACGCGGCGTACTACCAGTGGAACGTGATCCTCACCCACGCGGCGAAGATCGGCGGCACGGACGTACTGAAGAACATCGACAACCTGGAGGACGGCGCCTGGCAGCAGGACGCCGTCAAGCAGGCCGCCGAGGCGTGGGCCGAGATCGGCGCCAAGTACGTCGACAAGAGCTTCGAGGGGCTCAAGCACACCGACGTGCAGCTGCGGCAGAACCAGTACAAGCTGGCGTTCTACCCCAGTGGCGACTGGCTGGAGGGCGAGCAGAAGAAGGACACGCCGTCCGGCTTCGAGTACCAGCTGATGCCGGTGCCGAGCCTGTCCGCCTCGGACAAGCTGCCGGCGACGGCGCTGCGGGCGACCGCCGGTGAGGGCTACTTCGTCTCGGCCAAGAGCAAGAACCCCAAGGGCGGCCTGGAGTACATGCGCCAGATGCTCTCGGTGGCTGGCGCGAAGGGCTTCACCGAGGTGGTCAAGGCCCCGACCGTGGTCACCGCCGGCTCGGAGGGCTTCGCTTTCCCGCCCGGCGTGGCCAGCTCGCAGGCCGCGCTCAAGGCCGCCGGCCAGGACGTGTTCAACATCTACTTCGACGGCTGGTACAAGGAGCTCGACACGGAGGTCCGCACGGCCACCAACGAGCTGATGTTCGGCCGGATCAAGGCGGACGCCTTCGTGGAGCGGATCCAGAAGCGTGCCGACGCGATCAAGAAGGACAGCTCCATCGCCAAGTTCACGCGCTGATCGATCGGAGCGTAGGGGTCATGCGGCACGGCAAGTATCCATTCGTGATCGGGTTCCTCTTCGTGCCCGTCACGCTGTACGTGGTCTTCGTCATCGCGCCGTACGCGCAGGCGTTCCAGATCTCGATGACCAACTGGCGTGGGCTCTCCGCCCCGCAGTGGGTGGGCTTCGAGAACTTCCGGAGGTTGCTCGACGACACCAACTTCTGGAAGGCGGTCCAACACCACGGCGTACTGCTGCTTGCCCTGCCGCTGATCACCATCGCCATCGCGCTGTTCTTCTCGTTCCTGCTCAACGTGGGCGGCAAGAGCAGCGGCGGGCAACGCCAGGGGGTCTGGGGGTCGAAGTTCTACCGGGTGGTGTTCTTCTTCCCCCAGGTCCTGGCGGTGGCCATCATCGCGGTGCTGTTCCAGATGGTCTACCGGCCCAACGAGTCCGGCCTGATCAACGGCGTGCTGATGAAGCTCGGCTTCGACCCGGTGCTCTTCCTGGTCCGGCCGAACCTGGCGCTCTGGTCGATCATCGCCGTGCTGGTCTGGCAGGCGGTCGGCTTCTACGTGGTGCTCTTCTCGGCGGGCATGGCCTCCATTCCCGGTGAGATCTACGAGGCCGCCGAGGTGGACGGGGCGAGCCGGGTGACGCTCTTCTTCCGGGTCACCCTGCCGCTGCTCTGGGACACCCTCCAGGTCGCCTGGGTCTACCTGGGCATCGCCGCGTTCGACGCGTTCGCCATCGTCTCGGTGCTCTCGGTGGACGGCGGCGGCCCGGACGGCGCCACCACCGTGCTGGCCATGGAGATCTACCGCAACGCCTTCGTCTACTCGAAGTACGGCTACGCCTCGGCCATGGGCGTGGCGCTGTTCTTCCTCACCCTCACGTTCGCGGCGTTGACGCTGCGGCTGACCAAGCGGGAAAGCGTGGAGTACTGATGAACCCGCAGACGACGCTGCCGCCGACACCGGCGGCGCTACCGCCGAAGACCGTGAAGCCGGGCGCCGCGGGCGGGCGTGGGGGCCGGCGCTCGGAGGTGCGGCTCCTCGCCAACCTCGGGCACGTGGCGCTCGCGGTCTGGGCGGTGATCGTGATCGTGCCGATCCTCTGGACCTTCCTCGCCTCGTTCAAGGACACCACGGAGATCTTCAGCAGCCCGTGGACCCTGCCGGCGGAGCTGCGCTTCGAGAACTACGCCCGGGCGTGGAACAAGGCGAACGTCGGCCGCTACTTCCTCAACAGCGTGATCGTGGTGGCGTGCAGCACGTTCGGCACCATGCTGCTCGGCTCGATGGCCGCGTACGTGCTGGCCCGCTACAAGTTCTGGGGCAACCGGGCGATCTACTACCTGTTCGTCTCGGGGCTCGCCTTCCCGGTCTTCCTCGCCCTGGTGCCGCTCTTCTTCGTGGTGAAGAACCTGGGGCTGCTGGACACGCACACCGGGGTGGTGCTGGTCTACATCGCCTACTCGCTGCCGTTCACGGTGTTCTTCCTGGCCGCGTTCTTCAGGACCCTGCCGTCGTCGGTCGCCGAGGCGGGGATGATCGACGGCTGCTCGCACACCCGGCTCTTCTTCCAGGTGATGATGCCGATGGCGAAGCCCGGCCTGATCAGCGTCGGGATCTTCAACATCATCGGCCAGTGGGGGCAGTACCAGTTGCCGCTCGTGCTGCTCTCCAACGCCAAGGACAAGTGGGTGCTCACCCAGGGCATCGCGGACATCTCGGTCAACGCCGGCTACGAGGCGGACTGGTCGGGCCTCTTCGCCGCCCTCACCATCGCCATCCTCCCGATGATCGTCGTGTACGCGATCTTCCAACGCCAGATCCAGTCCGGCCTCACCTCCGGCGCGGTGAAGTAACCCGGGCCCGCGCCGCGCGCACGGCCTCCGCAGGGCGGTGGCTGTCCCACGGGGGGACGGCCACCGTCGGTGCGGGCGCGCAGTGTCGCAGGGGCGAGGCAGAATCGCAGCCGTGCTGGTGGCGGTGGTGCCCGATGAGCGGGGCGGGGGAGCGCTGCAACCCCTCGACGCCGCCGGGCTGCCCGCCGGCCCGGTGCGGCCGGTCACCGACCTGGCCGCCGCCGTCGCCGCGTTCGAGGCGGCGCAGCGACCGCGCTGGGTGTGGGCCTGCGGCACGACGCTCTACCCGGCGCTGCTGCGCGCCGGGGTGCGGGTCGAGCGCTGCCACGACGTCGAGCTGACCGAGGCCCTGCTGCTCGGGCACGCCGGCCGCTGGGGCGAGCCCCGCTCGTTCGCGGCGGCCTGGGCCCGGCTGACCGGCGCGCCGGTGCCGGCCGATCCGCCGCCGCGGCCGACCGCGCCGCCCGGGCACGGCCAGGGCGCGCTCTTCGACGCCCCGACCGGCCCGCCGGGCCCCGGCGTCGAGGCCCTGACCCGGGTGTACGCCGACCAGCTCGCCCGGATCGCCGCCACCGAACATCCCGGTCGGTTCCGGCTGCTGGTCGCCGCGGAGTCGGCCGGCGCGCTCGTCGCCGTGGAGATGGGGGCGGCCGGGCTGCCCTGGCGGGTCGACGTGCACGACGAGATCCTCGCCGAGCTGCTCGGCGAGCCGTCGCCGGTGGGCGGCCCGCCGCGCCGGCTGGCCGAGTTGGCCGCGCGGATCGCCGACGCGTTCGGCGTACGCCAGCTGCACGCCGACTCCCCGGCGGAGCTGTTGCGGGCGTTCGCCCGCGCCGGCGTGGAGCTGCCCAACACCCGGGCCTGGGTGCTGCGCGGGGTGGAGCACCCGGCGGTGCCGCTGGTCCTGGAATACAAGGAGCTCTACCGGATCTGGACGGCGCACGGCTGGGCCTGGCGCGACGCCTGGGTGCGCGACGGCCGGTTCCGGCCGGAGTACGTCCCGGGTGGGGTCGTCTCCGGCCGCTGGGCGACCCGGGGCGGCGGCGCGTTGCAGATCCCCAAGGTGATCCGGCGGGCGGTGGTGGCCGATCCGGGCTGGCGGTTCGTGGTCGCCGACGCCGGCCAGCTGGAGCCGAGGGTGCTCGCCGCGGTGTCGGGTGACGCCCGGCTCGCCGCCGCCGGTGGGGCCGGTGACCTCTACGCCGCCCTCGCCCGGGACGCCTTCGGCGGCGACCGGCCCCGGGCCAAGGTGGCGCTGCTGGGCGCCATGTACGGGCAGACCGGCGGGGCGGCGGTGCCGGCGCTGGCGGTGCTGCGGCGCAGCTACCCGACGGCCTTCGGCTACGTGGAGGCGGCCGCCCGCACCGGGGAGGCCGGCGGCCTGGTGCGTTCCTGGCTCGGGCGCACCTGCCCGCCAGGCACGTCCGGGTTCGGCGACGACGACCTGGCCGACCCGGACGCCGGTGGTGACCCGCAGTCGCCACGCGCTCGGGCGGCCCGGTCCCGGGGCCGGTTCACCCGCAACTTCGTCATTCAGGCCACCGCCGCCGAGTGGGCTTCGACGCTGCTCGCCGTGCTGCGCGGCGAGCTGGCCGGCGGCGGGGCCGAGCTGGTGTTCTTCCAGCACGACGAGGTGGTGGTGCACTGCCCGGCGGAACAGGCCGCAGCGGTGGCGGAGGCGGTGACGCGGAGCGGCCGACAGGCGTCGACACTGCTGTTCGGCGACACCCCGGTGCGTTTTCCGCTGGATCTGTCCATCGTCGATTGCTACGCCGACGCGAGTTGAGCAACTGTTCGAGGAGGCGTTCCGACCGTGTCGCCGGCGCTGAACAGCCGTGGACAGGCGCGGGGTCCGCGCCTGTCCACGGCTGTGCCCGATACTCAGACGAAGGCGGACCAGCCGAGGCCCACCGCGTTGGCGCTCCCTCCCGAGGCCACCTGGGCACCGTAGGTGAAGGTACGTCCGAAGCACACGGACCAGGAGTTCGCCCCGACCGCCGACAACGGGCACACCCACTCGCCCTGACTCTCGCGGTACACGTTCGTCATGTTCATGACAGCCGCCAGTGAGTAGAGGCTGGAGCGGTTGTTGCGTACGATCACCGCTGCCTGCACGGCGCTTCCACTCGACGACCTGATCGCGCAGACCTGCGCGAGCACATTGCTGGCAACGGCCTTGGTCGCACCACAAACCCACGTGCTGGGGCTGGAGGTGATCGGGTTCGTGTTGCCGTAGGCGTTCCATGACCCGGTCTCCGCAGCTGCGGCGGGTCCGGCCGACGCCAGCCCCAACCCGAGAACAGCAGTGATGACCGTCGTAAGTCCTGCGACCACCCGTGAAACTCGCATGACGATCCCTTCCAGATCTCGTGGGAGTTCTCTTGCAGAGAATTCGATCGGCTGGTCGGAGGTTAGCGGATATCGACGAGTTCCGTGGCCCGGGATTCAGGTCCTGACCTTTCACCGTGGCTGCGTGCTTGCGGTCCGCACGGCGTGCGACTCGTGCGGTGCCGAAGGCGGGTAGATGCGATAGATGCTGAATCGATCCGATTTGCCCCGCTACCCTCTTCGGTCCGTGTTCGTTGCATCCGGTGTGCGTAGGACGGGGCGGACGGGCCACATCGCCCGGCCGATCCCAATCTGGAGGGGGCCCAGCTGAACCGGATCGCAGGAATGATCATCGCCGCGGGTGGGGGGCGTCGCATCGGCGGCCCGGAAGCCCTGCTGCACCAGGGGGAGAAGCCCCTGGTGAACCAGATGATCGACACGATGACCGAAGCGGGCTGCGAGCGGATCGTGGTCGTGCTCGGCGCCGCCGCCGACCAGGTCCGCGCGACGGCGGACCTGAGCCGGGCCACGGTGGTGATCAACAGGGCGTGGGGGACCGGCGTCGGCTCGTCCATCCGGGCTGGCCTGGCCGCGCTCGACGACGACGGCATCGAGGCGGTCGTGGTGGTGCCGGTCGACATGCCCGGCCTGACCGCCGCCGCCGTACGCCGGGTGGTCGCGCTGCCGTACCCCGACGTGCTGGTCTGCGCGACCTACGACGGGCTGCGCGGCTACCCGATGCTGTTCGGACGCCGGCACTGGTCCGGCATCGCCACCCTGGCCAGCGCGGACGTCGGCGCCCGGCCCTACCTGCTGGCGCACAAGGACCAGATCGTCGACATCTCCTGCGACTCGGTGGCCGACGGCAGCCGGGTCGACACCCCGGAACTGATGGCGCTCTACGGGCTGACCGTCCCGCCGCAGCGCGTCGGCGTCTGACCCGGCGGGGAGCGGCCGAGTCAGACGTCGATGTTGAAGCGTTGCAGCACCGACGGGGCGACCAGCCCGGCCGCCGCCAGCACCGAGATCGCGGTCAGTACGGACCGGACGACCACCACCTCGGTCTTGCCGCCGGCCCGCAGGGCGATCTTGTTCGGCAGCCCGATCGGCGTCCACATCCGACGCTTGATCGGGATGGGCCAGAGGATGGGCACCCCGGCCCGGGTGATCATGTCGCCGAGGATGTGCACGAAGCAGCCGACCCCCACGGCGGTGCCGATCAGCGGGTAGCCCCGACCGCCGGGCAGGTTGGCGAAGGTGTACCAGGCGGCGGCGGCCGACGCGAGGGTCACGATGACCCAGCCGGCGCGCTCGGCCCACTTGTCGAACAGCCCGCGCAGCGCCAGCCCGAACATGAAGAACAGGATGCCGATGACGGCCCACTTGCCGTACGCGGCGCAGAGGCTTGTGGTGCCCCAGCCGACCAGCAGGGTGAACGGAATGGTGTGGGTCAACGTCCGGTGGCCGTTGTTGCGGCGTGGATCCTTGCTGAGCTTCGTCGCGTAGTAGACCCCGAGCGAGACCTTCTCCATGACCTCGGCGACGAAGAGCGAGAACACGCCGAAGGTGCGGGCGACCGTCGCCCCGCCCTGGTTGCGGGTCACCTTGCCGGACAGGTCGAGGTCGGGGAAGAGTGCCCCGCCCGCGCAGACGGCGGTGCCGACGGCGAGTTCCAGCGGCGACTGGTGGTAGTCGGCGAACTGTTGCAGCGCCCAGGACCCGGCCAGCCACACCGCCGCGCCGGACAGCGCGTGGGACGGTCCCATCATGTCGGTTCACCCTCCCCAGGGATCTTGAGCGCCAAAACTACGCCACTGTAGTTCGCCGGTGCGGCGCAGGGGCATCGCCCGGACGGTCCACTCGGGACGGTGCCGGGAGGGGGTGGGTGATGCTGGGCGTACCGGCGGGAAGTATGCCGTGTCGGGCGGCGAACGGCGCCGGTCTGTCGGCCATCCGACGGCGGGGGAGTGGCTCCTCAGCGGGCGCCGCCGACGGCGAGCAGGTTCCCCTCGGGGATGGCGATCGTCCGGCGGGTCCCGCCGAGCCGGGCGGCGGCACGCCGGGCCTGCGTCGGGCCGTGCTCCCGGCAGGCCGTCGCGTACGTGCCGGCGGTCCGGGCGGCGATGGTCGCCCAGCCGTACCGCCGGCCGACCATGGTGCGCGCCCGCCGGGCGACCCGCCGCGCGAAGACCTCGTCGCCGAGGAGCTGGTCGACCGCCTCGCCGAGGGCGCCCGGGTCGCTGTGCGGGAACGTCACCCCGGTCACGCCCGGCTCGACGATCTCGGCGAGGCCGCCGGTGCGGGCCACGGCCAGCGGCGCGCCGGCCGCCGCGGCCTCCAGGGCGACCATCCCGAACGGCTCGTAGAGGCTGGGCACCACGGTCGCGTCGGTCGCGCCGAGCAGCGCGGGCAGCCGGGTCGAGTCCAGGAAACCCGCGAAGCGTACGGTCGGCCCGAGCGCCAGGCGGTGGACCTCCTCCTCCAATTCGGCGCGGTAGGGGCCGTCGCCCGCGATCACCACCCGCAGCCCGGGGTGCCGCTCGCGCAGGTACGGCACGGCGCGCACCAGGTGCTGCACGCCCTTCTCGTAGACGAGCCGGCCGGCGTACCCGACGAGCGGGCCGTCGCCGGCGAACCGGGCCCGGGCCGCGGTGACCGCCCCCGGCCGGGCGCGCCAGGCCCGGTCGTCGACCCCGTTGGGCACCACGTCGACCTGCCCGGCCGGCACGTCGAAGAGCGTGGCGACCTGGTCGCGCATGTAGCCGGAGCAGGCGATCACCCGGACGGAGGCGTTGCTCAGCCAGTGCTCGACGCCGTGGATGGTGCGGTTCATCTCCTCCGGCAGCCAGCCCTGGTGCCGGCCGGCCTCGGTGGCGTGGATCGTGGTCACCAGGGGCAGGCCGAGATGCTCGGCGACGGTGATCGCGGTGTGTGCGACGAGCCAGTCGTGGGCGTGGACCACGTCGTAGGAGCCGGCCTCGGTGGCGCGCAGCGCGGCGCGGGTGAGGGTGTGGTTGAACGCCATGGTCCAGGCCAGCAGGGAGGAGGTGGCCAGCGGGAAGGTGACCGGGTCCTCGGCGGCCCGCAGGATGCGGACGCCGTCGGCGTACTCCTCCAGGGGTGCGCCGTCGCTGTGGCGGGTGACGACGGTGACCTCGTGGCCGGCGGCGGCCAGGGCGACCGACAGGGCGTGCACGTGCCGGCCGAGGCCGCCCACCAGGACCGGCGGGTACTCCCAGGAGAGCATCAGCACCCGCAGTCGCCGGGCGGGGTGGATGTCGATCACGTCGGCGTCAGGTGACATGCGGCCCCCTTTGAGTTGTCCCCGAGTGCGCGCCGACGACACCCGCAGCGGTGTCCGTGCCGGTCGCGACCGGATCGGGACCCATCCTGCTGGCGGCTGGCTAACCAGCGGAGACGGCGCCGTTGCGGGCGTGTAAAGCCCTACCGGCCATTCCTGCGGGCGCGCAGCAGCTCGGCGACCGACCACGCCTGGAACGGGCACCCGGTGGCGGCGTGCGGCGCCAGGCCGTCGGCCGTCTCACTCACCGAGCCCAGGCCATGTTCGGTCAGATGGGCCTCGACGCCGACGAAGAGGTCGTCGACCGGCATCCTGGCCCGCCGGGCTGCGTCGGCGTACGGGCCGAGCAGCCACGGCCAGACGGTGCCCTGGTGGTAGGCGCCGTCCCGCTCGGCCGGGCCGCCCCGGTGCCGCCCGACGAAGCCGGGCGAGTCGGGGGAGAGGCTGCGCGGGCCCAGCGGGGTGAGCAGCCCGGCGGCGATCCGGCGCACGGTGGCCTCGTCGGGCTCCATCGGGGCGTACGGCAGCGACCAGGCCAGCAGCTGGTTGGGGCGCAGCAGGTCGTCGTCGTGGTAGGCGGCGCCACCCAGCGGGTACGCCGGCGCGGGCGCGTCCACCACGTCGTGTAGCCAGCCCGTCGGAGCCGGGAACCGGTCCCGGAACGCGGCGCCGGCCCGCTCGTGCAGCCGCCACAGGTCGCCCGCGTCGCGCCCCGCCAGCTCGGTCAGCTCGGCCAGGCCGGCCAGCCCGTTGACCCAGAGCGCGTTGACCTCCACCGGCTTGCCGGTGCGCGGGGTGACCGGCACCCCGTACACCCGGGCGTCCATCCAGGTCAGCGCCGTGCCCGGGGTGCCGCCCTGGGTGAGCAGCCCGTCGGCCGGGTCGACGGCGATGCCGAACCGGGTGCCGGCCAGGTGCGCGTCGATGACCCCGTGCAGCGCGGGCAGCAGCTCGTCGCCGAGGTCGGTGTCGCCGGTGACCGTGACGTGCCGGCTGACCGCGTGCAGGAACCACAGCGTCGCGTCGACGGTGTTGTACTCCACCCGCCCGGTGTCGGCGGTGTTGGCCAGCATCCCCTCCGACAGCGTCGCCGCGTACGCCCGCAGCAGCTCCCGGCCCTCGGCGGCCCGGCCGGTGCAGAGGAACAGCCCCTCGTAGGAGATCATCGTGTCCCGCGACCAGGCGCCGAACCACGGGTAGCCGGCCACCACGTCCGGCCCGGTGGCCGTGTCGACCACGAACGCGTCGGCGGCCAGCGTGAGCGTCGCCTCGACCGCGTCGGCCGGCTTCGCCGCGGCCACCACCCGCCGGTTGCGCTCCCGCGCCGCCGCGACCACGTCGACCGCCGGGGGCGGCTCGGCGGCGAGGTCGCCGGCCCAGGCGAGCACCGACACCGTGTCGCCCGGGCGCTCCAGCCCGCCGGAGCACCGGCCCGCGTACCAGAGGTCCTCGTCGGGGTTCAGACCCCGCGCCGCCTCCTCGCGGTGGCGTGCGCCGAGCCACCACCGGCCCTCCGGGGCCCAGTCCGGCCCGGCGAGCCGGAACGCGCCCTCGACCACCGCGCCGCCGGGCGCCGGCTCCATCCGTGGCGCCGGGCCGTCGGCGCGGCGCTCGCCGTGCGCGTCGCGCCAGGTGCAGACCGCCGCCAGGTCGAGGCGCACCGGCCCGCCGGAGATCAGCCGGTGCACCACGGCCACGCAGGGCCGTCCGTGCGCCATCGCCAGTTCCCGCTCGATCACCACGTCGCCGATCCGCCAGCGCCACCGGGGCAGGCCGTCGGTGAGGTCGAAGCGCTCGAGCAGCTCGAAGCCGCGCGGGTCGACGTCGCCGGAGGCCCACTCGTGTGCGCCCAGGCGCACCCGGGCACCGGAGGGGAACAGCACGGCCGGGTCCAGGCCGACCAGTCCCACCCCGCGGGACGCCGGCGTCTCGCCGGCCACCACGAGCAGGCCGTGGTAGCGCCGGGTGCGCAACCCGTTCACCGTGCCGGTGGCGTAGCCGCCGAGACCGTCGGTGACCAGCCACTCCCGGGCTGAGCCGCCGGTCAGATCGCCGCAGACCTGCGGACCGAAGTGAATGTCGATCAACTTTCCTCCACCGGCGGCGGGGTGCGACACGCCACGACGAGAATGGCTCCTGTGGTGAAGTCTCCCGGCGACGTCGAAGATGTGCGAGTGATCACCGACGTGCCGCCCCCCGAGGACCACGCGCCCGACCCCGAACGGCTCCGGCTGGCTCAGGCCGACGCCGGGGCACAGGACTGGCGCGCATGGGGTCCCTATCTGTCCGAGCGGGCGTGGGGGACGGTACGGGAGGACTACAGCGAGCACGGTACGGCCTGGGACTACTTCCCGCACGACCACGCGCGGTCCAGAGCCTACCGGTGGGGCGAGGACGGCATGGCGGGCGTCTGCGACGACCGGCAGACGTTCTGCTTCGCCCTCGCCCTGTGGAACGGCAGGGACCCGATCCTCAAGGAGCGGATGTTCGGCCTCGGCGGCGACGGCGGCAACCACGGCGAGGACGCCAAGGAGTACTGGTGGTACGAGGACTCCACCCCCACCCACTCGTGGATGCGCTGGCGGTACCACTACCCGCAGGCCGCCTTCCCGTACGACGAGCTGGTCGCGGTGAACGCGCTGCGCGGCCGGGACGACACCGAGTACGAGCTGGTCGACACCGGCATCTTCGACGACCACCGGTACTGGGCGGTGACGGTCGACTACGCCAAGGCGACGCCGACGGACCTGTGCGTCGTCGTCACCGTCGCCAACCGGGGCGACCGGGCGGCCACCCTGCACGTGCTGCCGACGCTGTGGTTCCGCAACACCTGGGCCTGGGGGCTGCCCGGCGGTGACCGGGTGCCCCGGCTGGTCGGCGAGGGGTCGCGGCTCGTCGGCGAGCACCGGGTGCTCGGTCAGTTGCTGCTCGAGGGCGACGGGGAGCCCACGCCGCTGCTCTGCGACAACGACACCAACGCCGAGCGGCTCTGGGGGCTGCCCGGCCGGTCCCGCTACCCGAAGGACGGCATCAACGACCACGTGGTCGACGGGGCCCCGACGGTCAACCCGGCCCGGGAGGGCACCAAGGGCGCGCTGCACTACGTGCTGGACGTGCCGGCCGGGGAACAGCGGCGGATCCGGCTGCGGCTGACCCGCACCGCCCCGCCGCCCGGTGGCAGCCCGCCGCCGCCCGCGGACCTCGGTGACGGCTTCGACGCGGTGGTGTGGGCCCGGCGGGCGGAGGCGAACCGGTTCTTCGCCGGGGTGATTCCGGCCGCCGCGACCCCGGACGAGGCCCTGGTGGCCCGGCAGGCGATCGCCGGGCTGATGTGGGGCAAGCAGTTCTACCACTTCGACGTCAAGCGCTGGCTGGAGGGCGATCCCGGCTCCGCGCCGCCGCCGTCCGGGCGCCGGCACGGGCGCAACAGCGCCTGGTGGCACATGACGAGCTTCGACGTGATCTCCATGCCGGATCCGTGGGAGTACCCCTGGTACGCGGCCTGGGACCTGGCCTTCCACTGCGTCAGCATCGCCCGGGTCGACCCGGGCTTCGCCAAGGAGCAGCTGCTGCTCCTGCTGCGCGAGTGGTACCTGCACCCCAACGGCCAGATCCCCGCGTACGAGTGGGCGTTCGGCGACGTGAACCCGCCGGTGCACGCGTGGGCGGCGCTGAAGGTCTTCGAGATCGACGGGGGCCGCGACCACGACTTCCTGGCCCGGGTGATGCACAAGCTGCTGCTCAACTTCACCTGGTGGGTCAACCGCAAGGACACCGGCGGCAACAACGTCTTCGAGGGCGGCTTCCTCGGGCTGGACAACGTCGGTCCGTTCGACCGTTCGGCGGCGCTGCCGGTGGCCGGCGTGCTGGAGCAGTCCGACGGCACCGGCTGGATGGCCATGTACGCGCTGAACCTGCTCGACATCGCCGTCGTGCTGGCCGAGCACGACCGCACCTGGGTCGACACCGCCACCAAGTTCTTCGAGCACTTCGCCTACATCGCCGCCGCCGCGTACGAGCAGGGCCTGTGGGACGCCGAGGACGCGTTCTTCTACGACGTGCTGCGGCTCGCCGACGGCACGAAGGTGCCCCTGAAGGTCCGCTCGGTCGTGGGCCTGCTGCCGCTGGCCGCCACCACCCGGCTCACCGCCCGCACCCTGCACCGGCTGCCCGAGCTGAACGCCCGGCTGCGCTGGTTCCTGACCAACCGCCCCGAGTACGCCGACGTGATCGGCGCCCGGCGCCTGGGGCCCGACGGCCGGCAGCACCGACTGCTGTCCATGGTGGGCCCGGAACAGATCGTCCGGCTGCTCGCCCGGATGCTCGACACCGACGAGTTCCTCTCCGACTACGGCCTGCGTACGCTCTCGCGCGCCCACCTCGACAAGCCGTTCTCGGTGACCCTCGGCGGCCAGGAGTTCAGCGTCGGCTACGAACCGGCCGAGTCGACCAGTGGCCTGTTCGGGGGCAACTCCAACTGGCGCGGCCCGATCTGGATGCCGACCAACTTCCTGCTGATCAGCGCGCTGCGCGACTACGCGGCCTTCTTCGGCGACGACCTCCAGGTGGAGTATCCGACCCGCTCCGGGGTGAAACGGACCCTCGACGAGATCGCCGACGATCTCTCCGCGCGACTGATCTCGCTGTTCACCCGCGACGACTGGGGCCGTCGGCCGATCTACGGCGCCGCCCAGCTCTTCCAGACCCACCCGGACTGGCGGGATCTGATCTGCTTCCCGGAGTACTTCCACGGCGACAACGGCGCCGGCCTGGGCGCCTGGCACCAGACCGGCTGGACGGCCCTGGTCGCCGACCTGATCCTCACCCTGCGCCGCTGATCCGAGCAGTGCCAGAGTCGCCAATCCGTCGCGAGGCCGGCACGACCGGTGACCGTCACTAGCATCGGCGGGGTGTCGTCAGCAGACGGAGCAGACGCCGGCCCGGCCGAGCGGGAGCGTGTCGTGCTCGCCGCCCGGCAGCTGGCCGAGGCCGAGGGGTGGGTGACGGTGACCCACCGCCGGCTGGCCGAGCGGACCGGCGTCGACATCGAGGCCCTCTACCGCCGGTTCCCGGACCCGGCCGCGCTGATGTCCGCCGTGGCGGTGCGCGGCTTCGCCGACCTGGCCGCCGCGCTCGCCGCCGCCCGGGCCGCCGCAGTCCCGGCCGCCGCAGCCCCGGCCGCCGCAGCGGGGCGCGGCGACTGGCCGGCGGTGGTGGCGGCCTACCTGGACTTCGCGTACGCCAGTCCCGAGGTCTACGACGCGATGCTCGCCCACACCTCGGACCTCACCCTGGGCCGCGACCCGGGACCGGGCGCGCCCGGAGCGGCCTTCGCCGAGCTGCGCGCCGCCCTGGCCCCCCTGGCCGCCGGCCGCGATCCCGACACGCTCGCCGAGCTCGCCTGGGCGTTGCTGCACGGCACGGTCATGCTCACCCGGGGTGGGCGGCTGCGCCCCGACAGGCAGGAGCAGCGCGAGGACATGATCATGTCGGGGCTGTTCGCCGGCCCGTGGACCCCGGCGTCCGACGCGGCCGGGCCGACCCCGCCGAAATCCGGCTGACCGGCCGGCGGGCCGGCAGTACCGTGGCCCCGGCCGGTACCGGGGAGGAGAGGCATGGGCAACGCGATGCGCCGCCGCGACGGGCAGGTGCTCGTCTTCGACGCCGACGACACGCTCTGGGAGAACAACGTCCTGTTCGAGCGGGTGATCGACGACTTCCTCGAGTGGCTGGACCATCCGACCCTCGACCGGGCCGGGACGCGGGCCATCCTCGACGACATCGAGCGGGCCAACGCGGTCGCACACGGCTACGGCAGCAAGGTGTTCCTGCGCAGCCTCGGGGAGTGCCTGGAGCGGCTGCGGCAGCGGCCCGCCACCGAGGCGGAGCGGCGCGAGATCGAGGACCTGGCCGCGGCCCTGGTCGCGCACCGGGTGGAGCTGATGCCCGGCGTGGCCGAGGCGCTGGACGCCCTGGCCGTCCGGCACGACCTGCTGCTGCTGACCAAGGGCGAACGCGAGGAGCAGCAGCGCAAGCTCGACGCCTCCGGCCTGCTGCACCACTTCCGGGCCGCGCACATCGTGCCGAAGAAGGACGTCGACACCTACCGGTGGCTGACCCGGGAGCACGGCGTCGACCCCGCCGTCACCTGGATGATCGGCAATTCCCCGAAGTCCGACATCCGGCCCGCGCGCGCCGCCGGGCTCAACGCCGTGTTCATCCCCAACGACAACACCTGGGTCCTGGAGCACGACGAGCTGGACCCGACCGACCCGGGCGTGCTGCGGCTGTCCGCCTTCCCGGAACTGCTGCACCACTTCTGAGCCGCTACGGGGCTCCGGCCGGAGCGCGGAACGCAGTGGTGGCCTTCGACGGGAAACAGCGCTGGTCGGTAGGGCTGTGTTACGTCGTCATGCCGCTTTTTCCCCTCGACCGAAATCACCGCCGGACGGCCCGGCTCGTCCTTGTAGGGCCCGCCGACGGACGCCTAGCCTGATCCGGCGCTCACGGCTCCTCGGGGTGAATCGGGAGCGCGCCGAAGTCCGGTAGGTGGGCACCATGGAGCTGAGTGCAGGCGGCTGGCTCGCCGTGTTGAGCCCGGCGTGGGCGACGTGCCACGCCCACGCGCTCATCCGGCGCGTCCGCCACCACGCCGGACGGCTGGGGGCAGGACCGGGGAGTTGCGGCCCCGGTCCTGACACCCACCCGGTGGCCGGACTCGTCACGCGGCGTCGACGACCTCACGTCCGAGGGGCCAGAGCGCGGCGGGAACGAGCTTGAAGTTGGCGATCCCGAACGGAATACCGGGCCCCGAACGACCCGTCTCAGGATGCCTCGCCACGCACGATCGCCACCGCCACCCGGCAGAACTCGTCCATGTCGGGGTTGAAGCCGGCGGCGATGTCGGGATGCAGCCCGGAGCGCGTCTCGTCGAGCAGCCGCTGGCAGACCTGCTCCACCGGCTCGCCGGCGTAGCTGGCGCTGACCCGTTCCGTCGCGGCCTGCAGCGCCGAGGTCAGCTGGTCCTCCAGCGGGCCCCGCAGCTTCTGCTGCACGGGATCCAACCCGCGAGGGTCCAGCGTGACATGTGGCTCCGACATCGGCGCTCCCTTCGTCGGCGTCCGCGGTACCCCACCGCGTCCGTCGGTCAAACCACGTTCGGTACGGCGGCCACCCGGACCTGGTACGAGAAGTCCTCGGCCGGCTGCTCCGCGTACGACAGCCGGCGGATCTGCCGGTCGTCGTCGTAGAGGGCGACGTCCACCAGCACGCCGAGGTGCGCCAGGCCGATGCTGGCCACCCGTTTCTTGTCCTGGAGCACCGCGCACACCCCGCCGAGCAGGCTGCTGGCGTCGGAGGTGCGGTGCCCCGGCGGGCAGCCCAGCACGAGGTCCACCTCGACCGGCCCGGCCAGCGGGGTCCAGCCGGTGCGCTGGGCCGCGGCGCAGGCCGCCTGGAGCAGGGCGCGGACCCTCGTCGCCTGCCGGTGGCCGGCGGCGAAGATGGACAGCGCCTCGGTCTTCACCGGTGGCAGGCCGCTCACCTCGAACGTCAGGGCGAGAGCGCGGGTGTCCTGCACGACGACCTCCTCGTTGGGGACGATCCTGCCCAACCGGCCCGGCGGTGGAGGGAGGTTCCCGCGAGAACCAGCCGATCGGGGCGGGGCGGGCGGTCGGAGGCGTGTCGACGTCGGCGGCGAACGCGCTGGCTGCGAAGCCAGGAAAACGCTAGCGGACCGGCCCGCCCCTGGGTAGCTCTCCGCTCACCCGGTGGGACGCCCGCGCGGTGGCGGTCAGTGGCGGGCGCGCTTGACCTCGTGGAAGGCGGGCATCCGGATCAGGGGCAGCAGCGAGTCCCAGATGGTCAGGGCGTCGTCGGTGCCGGGGACCTCGGTGAGGATCGGGCCGTGGATGCCTCGCTCGGCGCCCGGCACCATGAGCACCGGCGCGCCGATGTCCGGGCCGGCCGAGGCGTACGCCAGGGCGTGCGATGCGCGTACCGCCTCGTCCCAGCGTTCGTCGTCGAGGGCCGGCGCGGCGGCCCCCAGGCCCGCCGCCTCGACGGCCGCGTCCACGATCCTCGCCGACAGCGGGTTGCCCGCGTCGTGGCTGCGGGCGCCGGTCTCGGCGTAGAAGCGCGCGACGTCGTCGTGGCGGCTCTCGGCGCGCAGCGCCTCCACCAGCCGCAGCGCCCGGCTGGAGGCGGTCATCGCGTCGGCGTGCTCCGGCGGCACCCGCCCGGCGTTCAGGATGGCGAGGCTGAACGCCCGCCACTCGATGTGCAGGCCCCGGGCGTCGGCGACGGCGACCAGCCAGCGGGAGGTGCGCCAGGTCCAGGGGCAGGCGGGATCCAGGAAGAAGGTGGCGTCCATCGGCCGAGCCTAAGGGCGGTCGGCCCGGCCCGCACGGCGGTGATCCGCGTCACAGGCGACGCTTTCGGCGCCGTCCCAGCAGCGCCAGGTTTCGCAACTTCGCAGGTCGGGCAGTGTTCAGGCCACGAAACGTCCGGGCGGGCGGAACCGCTGATCAGACGGCCCGCACGGCCCGCCGTACGCCGGGGCCCGCAGCCTTGCCCCGGCCTTCGGCCGACACGAGGGGAGGGGTGATGAGCGACCCTGACGAGGCCCGACGCCGACGGCGGCCACGCGTGCGCGCGGCGGCAGCCGCCGCGGCGTTGACGCTGGTGGCGCCGATGGCGGCCGCCTGCGGATCCGGCGAGGACGGCGGTCCGCCCACGATCAACCTGTACTACCCGCCGGAGCAGAACCTGCAGAAGGTCGTCGACGACTGCAACGCGCAGGCCCAGGGACGCTACCGGATCGTCTACCGGGTGCTGCCCCGGCAGGCCGACGACCAACGGGTGCAGATGGTCCGCCGGCTGGCCGCGCGGGACAGCGGGATGGACGTCCTCGGCCTCGACGTCACCTGGACCCAGGAGTTCGCCAGCGCCGACTGGATCAGGGAGTGGACCGGGCAGGACCGGGCCGAGGTCGAGCGGGGCACCCTCGCCGGCCCGCTGGAGACGGCCCGCTACGAGGACAAACTCTACGGCGCACCGAAGAACACCAACGTCCAGCTGCTCTGGTACCGCAAGGACCTCGTGCCGCAGCCGCCGAAGACGTGGGACCAGATGATCTCCTCCGCTCAGGAGCTGAAGCAGCAGGGCAAGCCGTACCGGGTGCTCACCATGGGCGCCCAGTACGAGGGCCTCGTCGTCCTCTACAACACCCTCGCCGAGAGCGCCGGCGGCAGGATCCTCAGCGACGACGGCAAGCGGGCGGTCATGGACGCCGGCACCGTACGGGCGCTGGAGCAGCTCCAGCGCTTCGCCGCCTCGGGCGTGACGTCGCCGTCGTTCAGCAACGCCACCGAGGACCCGGTCCGACTGGAGTTCCAGTCCGGCGACGGCGCCTTCCAGGTCAACTGGCCGTTCGTCTACCCGGCCATGCAGGAGGCCAACCCGGAGCTGGCGAAGCAGGTCGGCTGGGCGCGCGTGCCGGGCGTCGACGAGAACACCCCGAGCAAGGTCACCATCGGCGGGATCAACATGGCGGTCAGCGCCTACTCGAAGCACCCCGAGGAGTCCTTCGAGGCGGCCCGCTGCATCCGTAACGAGAAGAACCAGAAGTTCTCCGCCGTCAACGACGGTGTGCCGCCGACCATCGAGAAGGTCTACGACGACCCGGAGATGGCCGAGGCGTACCCGATGCGGGACACCATCCTCGAAGAACTCAAGGAGCCGGCGGTCCGACCGCTGACCCCCGCGTACCAGAGCATCTCCACCGTCATGTCGGCGATCCTGTCGCCGCCCTCGGCGATCCGGCCCCAGCAGACCGCCGACGAGCTGCGCGACGCCATCGCCGACGCCCTCGAATCGAAGGGGGTCCTGCCGTGAGCGAGCGCACCCGGCACCTCGACGCCGACGGCCGGCAGGTGCCGGCATGAGCGTCAACGCCACCCCCGCGGGCGCCGACGTGGCCGCCGACGAGACGGCCGCCCGGCCCGGCTCGGACGCCAGGGTGCCGGCCCAGCGCGCCGGCCGGGGCCGCAAGGCCCCGCTGAGCGAGAACAAGAAGGCCGAGCGCCGGCTGGGCTGGCTGCTCTGCGCGCCCGCCGCGCTGGTCATGCTGCTGGTGACGGCGTACCCGATCATCTACTCGGTCTGGCTGTCGTTGCAGCGCTACGACCTGCGCTTCCCCGCCGAGCGCGAGTTCGTCGGGCTGGAGAACTACGTCACCGTGCTGACCAACGAGTTCTGGTGGACGGCGTTCGGGGTCACCGCGCTGATCACGGTGGTCACCGTCGCCGTCGAGCTGGTGCTCGGCATGGGCCTGGCACTGATCATGCACCGCACGCTGGTCGGCCGGGGCCTGGTGCGCACCTCCGCGCTGATCCCGTACGGCATCGTCACGGTCGTCGCGGCCTTCTCCTGGCGGTACGCGTGGACGCCCGGCACCGGCTACCTGGCCAACCTGTTGAGCGACGGCGCGCCGCTGACGGAGCGGGCCAGCTCGCTGGCGATCATCATGCTCGCCGAGATCTGGAAGACCACGCCCTTCATGGCGCTGCTGCTCATGGCCGGCCTGGCCCTGGTGCCGGAGGACCTGCTCAAGGCCGCCTCCACCGACGGTGCCACCTCCTGGCAGCGGTTCACCAGGGTGATGCTGCCGGTGATGAAGCCGGCGATCCTGGTCGCGCTGCTGTTCCGCACCCTGGACGCGTTCCGCGTGTTCGACAACATCTTCGTGCTGACCGCTGGCGGCAACGAGACCTCGTCGGTGTCGATGCTCGCCTACAACAACCTGATCCGGGGCCTGAACCTCGGCATCGGGTCGACGATGTCGGTGCTGATCTTCCTCACCGTGGCGATCATCGCCTTCGTCTTCGTGAAGCTGTTCGGTACCGCTGCCCCCGGCAGCGACGACGGGGAGAGGCGTTGAGATGGCTGACACCACCACCCGGGCCAAGTTGCGCTGGGGCCTGCTCGACGCCATCGTGGTCGTCTTCGCGCTGGTGCCGGTGCTCTGGATCATGTCGCTGTCGTTCAAGACCCCGGCGACGCTGACCGACGGCAGGTTCATCCCGCAGGAGTGGACGCTGGACAACTACCGGTCGATCTTCTCCACCGACCAGTTCGTCCGCGCCCTGGTCAACTCGATCGGGATCGCGTTGATCGCCACCGTGATCGCCGTGGTGCTCGGCGCCATGGCCGCGTACGCGATCTCCCGGCTGGACTTCCCCGGCAAGCGGCTGCTGGTCGGGGTATCCCTGCTGATCGCGATGTTCCCGCAGGTTTCGCTGGTGTCGCCGCTGTTCGAGATCGAGCGGCAGCTCGGCCTCTTCGACACCTGGCCGGGCCTGATCCTGCCGTACATCACCTTCGCGCTGCCGCTGGCGATCTACACCCTGTCGGCGTTCTTCAAGCAGATCCCGTGGGACCTGGAGAAGGCGGCGAAGATGGACGGCGCTACCCAGGCCCAGGCGTTCCGGCGGGTCATCGCCCCGCTGGCCGCGCCGGGACTGTTCACCACGGCGATCCTGGTCTTCATCTTCTGCTGGAACGACTTCCTCTTCGCCATCACGCTGACCTCCACCGAGCGGGCGCGTACGGTGCCGGTGGCGCTGTCGTTCTTCACCGGCGAGTCGCAGTTCGAGGACCCCACCGGGGCGATCTGCGCCGCCGCCGTGGTGATCACCGTTCCGATCATCCTGTTCGTGCTCTTCTTCCAGCGCCGAATCGTCTCCGGCCTGACCTCCGGCGCAGTCAAGGGATAGGTGGTACTCATGGCTGACATCGTGCTCGACAAGGTGAGCAAGAAGTTCCCGGACGGGACCGCCGCGGTGGCCGACGTCGACCTGGAGATCGCCGACGGCGAGTTCGTCATCCTGGTCGGCCCGTCCGGCTGCGGGAAGTCCACCACCCTCAACATGATCGCGGGCCTGGAGGACATCAGCTCCGGCGAGCTGCGCGTCGCCGGTCAGCGGGTCAACGACAAGGCCCCCCGGGACCGGGACATCGCGATGGTGTTCCAGTCCTACGCCCTCTACCCGAACATGACCGTCCGGGAGAACATGGCGTTCCCGCTGCGGCTGGCCAAGCTGGACAAGGAGACGATCACCCGGAAGGTGGAGGAGGCGGCGAAGGTCCTGGAGCTGACCGCGCTGCTGGACCGCAAGCCGGCCAACCTCTCCGGCGGCCAGCGCCAGCGGGTCGCGATGGGCCGCGCGATCGTCCGGCAGCCCAAGGCGTTCCTGATGGACGAGCCGCTGTCCAACCTGGACGCCAAGCTGCGGGTGCAGATGCGCACCGTCGTGTCGCGCCTGCAGAAGAAGCTGGGCACCACCACCGTCTACGTCACCCACGACCAGACCGAGGCGATGACCCTCGGCGACCGCGTGGTGATCATGCGGGGCGGTGCGGTGCAGCAGGTCGGCCCGCCGCAGGAGCTGTACGACCACCCGCGCAACCTCTTCGTCGCCGGCTTCATCGGCTCGCCGTCGATGAACTTCCTGCACGCCGCGGTCGAGGAGAGCACGTTGCGTACGGCGTTGGGCGACGTGCCGATCGGCGAGCGGATCCGGCACGAGCTGGCGGGGGCCGACGCCCCGCGCGAGCTGATCCTCGGCATCCGGCCGGAGCACTTCGAGGACGCCGCCCTGGTCGACGACGACACGCGCCGGCGGGGCATGGAGTTCGAGGCGCCGGTCGACATCGTCGAGTCCATGGGCTCCGACAAGTACGTCTACTTCAGCGTGGAGGGGGAGCGGGCCAGCGCCGCCGAGTTGGAGGAGTTGGCGGCCGACGCGGGCGCCGACTTCAGCGGTGGTGGCGCCAACCTGGTGACCCGGCTGTCGGCGGAGTCCCCGGTCGAGGAGGGCCAGCCCCGGCGGGTCTGGTTCAACCTGGAGAAGATCCACCTGTTCGACCCGTCGACCGGGCGCAACCTGACCCTGCACGAGGGCCGGGCGGCCGGCGCGCTCGCCGACTGAGGTACGCCGCGACGGGCGGGCGGGTCGAACCGACCCACCCGCCCGTCGCCGGGTCAGCGTTGCCGTGCCAGCGGTCAGCGGCGTCGCCGGTTGCGCTCCGGGATGTCCGCGTCCACCCGCTCCCGGCGGATCTGGCCGTCGACGGGCTGCTCCTCGACGACCTCGTCCTTACCCAGGTGGACCCGCTCGACGGGCACCGTCTCCTTGCCGACCACCGGCCGCTCGGCCCGCAGGGTCATCTCCTGCTCGGCCTCGCCGATGTCGGCGCGGACGCCGCGCGCGTCGCGGGCGGCGATGGGCTCCCGCTCCACGTACACCTCGTCGTGCTCGACCGGCACGGTGGTGTGCACGTCCTCGGTCACCACGTACTTGCGCAGCCGTGCCGTACCGGCGGGCTGGCTCTCCGTGCCGACCTTCATCCGCTCCTCGGACCGGATGATGTCCCCGTCGGCCGCCGGGGCCCGCCCACGCTCGGCGGTCGGCGGTGCCGGCGGCGCCTGCGGCGCCAGCTGGTAGTGCGCGTAGAGCTGCTCGATCTCCGCCGTGTCCAGGGGCTGATCGGTGCCGGAGTCCACGGACGGTGCGTCCTTCACGGTCGACTTGTCGTAGTCGACCGCCAGCCCGCTGTCGGTGATCCGGGCCTTGTCCAGCGGAGCCATCGACTCCTTGTGGCCCATCAGACCGGTCTTCACACTGACCCAGGTCGGCTCACCGGAGGCGTCGGTCCAGATCTGACCCACACTTCCGATCTTCGACCCCGAGCGGTCCTTGACGTCCTGCCCGTACAGCGAGTTGGCCTGCTGCGCGTCGAGCCTCATGGTCGTCCACCTCCCTCTCGGTTCACGGGGCGGATACCCGTCCGGTCGGCCCGGATTCGTCGACAGCCCATCGGATAGGAGCAGCGCCCCGCCGAACCGGGCGGACAGGGCGGGTGGGGCCGGCGGGACGGATGGGGCTCCGGTGTCGATGCCGGCCGCGTTCAGCGCGGCCAGGCACCGTGCGCGGGTGAGCCGGCCGCCGCCGGCCAGCGCGGCGCCGAGCACGTCGAGCGCGCGCTCCGCGTCGGCCCCGGTCAGCCCGAGCTGCGCGCGGCGGGTGGCGGCGCCGGCCAGCGAGCGTACGCCGGTCAGCTCCAGCATCCACCGGGCGTCGCGGGGCGGCACGAGGTGCACGGTGCCCCGCATCGGCCAGGTGCGCAGCGCTTCCCGGCGTTCCAGGGCGGCGTGCACGTCGGCGTGGCCGAGCGCGGGCAGCCGCACCCCGAGCGACCACATGCCGCTGGCCAGGTCCTGCGCCTGCATGGCCCCGAACCACCGCACCACGTCGGCCACCGTGCGCACGGTCGTCGTGGGGTGCGGGCGGAGCAGCAGGCTGGTCATCCGCAGCGCGAGCGCCGCGGGCCCGCCGAGTTCCACGGTCATCGGGCTCCCTTCGCGACAGGTCGGCGTCAGCCTAGGACGGCCCACCGACCTTCCGACGGGCACTGGGCGTGCATAAGGGCGACCACAGTGGGAAAGCGCCCGGCCGAGATACGCGCAACGGTGCGCGTGGAGGGAGCGACATGACTGCGTCCAGCGAGCCGTCCCGGCGCCGCGCCGTACCGCTACGCCACGGCGAGGGCGGGACCGGCACATCGGCCAAGACCAGCGCCGCCGCCGCCTTCGCACTGGTCTTCGGGGTGGCCGCGCTGATCAGCGTGCTGACCGTGATCCTGTCCTGGATCGGCCTGCTGCTCGGCATCATCGGCGTGATCCTGGGCATCGTCGGGCTCAAGATGGCCGCTCGGCCCGGGGTGACCGGCCGGGGTGTGGCGATCGGCGGCCTGGTGCTCAGCGCCCTGGCGGTGCTGCTCGGGCTGGCCTTCGCCGCCGGGATCACCACCTTCCTCAACAACGAGGGCGGCGTGGACCGGATCCAGCGGGAGGTCGACGACCTGCGCGACCGCCTCGAGAACTGATCCCATCGCCGGCTCGCGCGCCGCGTCGCCGCCGAATCGGACCCGCCCGACGTTTGACGGCGCAAACATCGGGTAGTCGCGGGAGCTGACCCGACATGAGGAGGGAAACACCCGATGGCTGCCCAGACCAAGGTCGCGGTGATCTACTACAGCGCCACCGGCATCACCTACCAGATGGCGCAGGCGGTGTGCGAAGCCGCCGGTGAGGCGGGTGCCGAGGTGCGGTTGCGCAAGGTACGCGAGCTGGCGCCGGACGAGGCGATCCGCTCCAACTCGGGCTGGCACGCGCACCACACGGAGACCCAGGACGTCCCCGAGGCGCAGCTCGACGACCTGTCCTGGGCCGACGTGGTGATCTTCGGTACCCCGACCCGGTACGGCGTGATGGCCGCCCAGCTCAAGCAGTTCATGGACACCACCGGTCCGCTGTGGTCGCAGGGCGCCCTGGCGAACAAGGTCTATTCCGCGTTCTGCTCGGCGGCCACCTCGCACGGCGGACAGGAGGCCACCCTGCTGTCGATGTTCCACGTCTTCTACCACTGGGGCGGGGTCGTGGTGACCCCCGGCTACACCGACCCGAGCCAGTTCGTCGCCGGCAACCCCTACGGCGCCTCACACACCAGCAACAACGGCGAGACGGCACCGGACGACATCGCGCTCGGCGCCTGCGCGCTGACCGCCCGGCGGGCCGTGCAGATCGGTGCGGCGCTGAAGGCGGGCCTGGCCGGCTGAGCCGCCACGGTGGCACCGGCGTCCCGGCCGGCCGCGCGCCGGTGCGCCAGGCCCGCCTGGGCGGCCAGGTGCGGGGACACCCCGCCGGTCGCAGCACCCCTACCCCCGTTCGGGTCGACTATGCACGCCCCGGCGCCCTCCCGACGGTCGCCGTCGACGGGTTCCCCGGCGGCAGCAGCCCGCCCAGCAGGTCGGCGAGGACGGCCATGCCGTCGGGGCTGAGCACCGACTCCGGATGGAACTGCACCCCCGCGAACCCCCGCCCGCGCAGCGCGTGCACCGCGCCGTCCGCCGCGTCGCGGGCCAGCTCCACCGGGCCGTACGGGGTGCTGAGCCGGTCGGCTTCGGCGCGCGCCGTGAAGGTGGAGTAGAAGCCGACCCGGCGGCGCGTGCCGAAGACGTCCACCTCCCGCTGGAGCCCCTGGTAGGGCGCGTCCCGGCGGTGCGGCGTCAGCCCGAGCAGGCCGGCGAGCAGCTGGTGTCCCAGGCAGACGGCCAGGGTCGGCCGGCCCTCGGCGAGCAACCCGGCGAGCAGCCCGCGCATCGTCCGCATCTTCGGCTCGGTGGTGCTGCCCGGGTCGCCCGGACCCGGGCCGACCACCACCAGGTCGTGGGATTCGACCGGCCCGGCGGCGTGCCACGGCCGCAGCGTCACGGCCAGACCGAGCGCGCCCAACTGGTGGGCCAGCATCCCGGTGAAGGTGTCCTCGCCGTCGACGATCAGGGCCCGCCGGCCGGCCAGCCCGGGTGGGCCGGCGACACCCGGCGACCGCTGGTCCAGCCAGAACCGGGCCAGCGGCCGGTTGCGCGCGGCCAGCGCGGCCCGCACCTCCGGGTCGCCGGCGAGGCGTACGGCGGGCTCCGGGCCGGTGCCGGGCGCCTGCGGGCCGAGGCCCAGCGCGGCCAGCACGCCGGCCGCCTTGGCGTGCGTCTCGGCCACCTCGCCCTCGGCCGTCGAGTGCCGCACCAGGGTCGCCCCGACCGGCACGCGCAGCTCGCCGGCGGGGGAGATCTCAGCGGTACGGATCAGGATCGGCGCGTCCAGGGTCTGCCGGCCGGCGTCGTCGCGCCCGAGCAGCGCCAGCACCCCCGCGTAGTAACGCCGCCCGGTGCGCTCGTGCCGGGCGATGACCCGACAGGCGTTCTCCATCGGGCTGCCGGTGACGGTGGGCGCGAACATCGTCTCCCGCAGCACCTCCCGCACGTCCTTCGTGCCCCGGCCGGCGAGCAGGTACTCCGTGTGGGCCAGGTGGGACATCTCCTTGAGGTGGGGCCCGACGACCTGGCCGCCGTGCTCGGCGACGGTGGCCATCATCTTCAGCTCCTCGTCGAGCACCATGTACAGCTCCTCGACCTCCTTGGGGTCGGCGAGGAAGCGCAGCAGCGCGGCCCGGTCGGCGTCCGCGCCGGTGTGCCGGAAGGTGCCGCTGATCGGGTTCATCATGACCAGGCCGTCGTCGAGGCTGACGTGCCGTTCCGGGCTGGCCCCGACGAGGATGCGGGTGCCGGTGTGCACCAGGAACGTCCAGTACGCCCCCCGTTCGCCGCGCAGCAGCCGGCGCAGCGCGGCCAACGCGGCGACCAGCGGCGGGCCCTGCACGGTGGCGCGCAGGCAGCGGTGGATGACGAAGTTGGCGCCCTCACCGCGCCCGATCTCCTCGGCGAGCACCCGGCCGACGGTGGCGGCGTACTCGTCGTCGGTGACGTCGAACCCCGCGTCGGCGGTGCGCACCGGCCCGACGGGCAGCGCGGCGAGCGCCTCGGCCAGGCCGACCCGCACGTGCCGGGCGACGTCCAGGAACTCCAGCGGGACGCCGTCGTCGACGCAGTCGAAGCCCCGCTCGGTGACCTGCCGGAAGGGCACCAGCGCCAGGGTGCGGGGGCCGGGGGTCCCCTCGGGCAGCGGAAGGTCGGCGAGCCGGTCGGCCGTGCGTACCGTGCCGGTGAACAGCTCCAGGTGCGCGGCGCCCTCGCGTCGCACGAGCGCGAAGGGGCCGGGGTCGCCGCCGGCGGTGGCGGTGGCGAGCAGCTCGGTCAGGTCGGTCAAGGGGGTCTCCTCGGGCCGGGCGGCGCCCGGCGGGGCGACCGGGAGGGCCGGGCAGAGACCGGCGGCCGCCTCGTCGGGCGGCCGCGTGGGAAGCTACGCGCGGGAGATGGCCGCCGGGTCGGCGGGCCACCAGCGGGACAGGTGCGCGGGCATGCCCTCACCCTAGGGCCCCGGCGCGGGCACCGGAAGCCGGATCGGGCGTACGGCCCACCCGCTGGGACGCCGGGGCGCGGCGCACCGGGTAACTTGACCCGCGATGAACATTCTCGCGCTCGACCTGGGCACCTCCTCGGTACGTGGACTCGTGCTGGACATGGACGCCCGCCCGCTGCCCAGCGCGTTGGCCCGGCGCAGGGTGCGCCTGGTCGCGCACGACGACGGCACCGGCACGCTGGACGGCCCCGGCTACCTGGCCTGCCTCGCGGAGTGCCTGGACGAGCTGGCCGCCGGTGGGCACCTGCGCGACGTGTCGCTGGTGGCGACGTCCGCGCAGTGGCACTCGGTGGTCCCGATCGGCGCCGACGGCGCGCCCCTCGGGCCCGTGCTGACCTGGCTCGACACCCGGCCCGACGTGCCCGCCGGGGTACCCGGCCCCGCCGACCCGGTCGACTTCCACCGGCGTACCGGCACGTGGTGGCACCGCTGCTACTGGTCGGTCCGGCTGCCCTGGCTGCGGGAGCAGACCGGCGGCGGGGTCGCCCGGTTCGCCGGCCTGGCCGAGTACGTGCTGGGCGAGCTGCTCGGCCCGGTGCCCATGTCGATCTCCCAGGCCTCCGGCACGGGCCTGCTGGACCTGCGGAGGCTGGACTGGGACGCCGAGGCGTGCGTGCTGGCCGGCAGCCGCGCCGGCGAGCTGCCCGAGCTGGCGCCGACCGGGTGGCGCGGTCGGCTGCTGCCGGCGTACGCGCGGCGCTGGCCGCAGCTCACCGACGTGCCCTGGGCCGGCCCGGTGGGCGACGGCGCGGCGTCGAACGTCGGCTCGGGCTGCGTCGAGCCGGACCGGGTGGCGGTGACGGTCGGCACGTCGGCGGCGGTGCGGCTGGTGCAGCGCGTCCCGGCGGGGCAGGCCATGCCGCCGCTACCCGAACAGCTCTGGCGCTACCGGCTCGACCACGACCACGTGGTCACCGGCGCCGCGTACTCCTCCGGCGGCAACCTCTTCGCCTGGGCCAACCGGGCGCTGCGGCTGCCCGAGGGCACCGAGCTGGAGGTCGCGCTGGCCCGGGTGCCGCACGAGCGGGGCCTGCCGGTCAACGTCCGCTTCGGCGGGGATCGGCCGCCCGGGATGGCCCCGGCGGGTTCGGGTGCGCTGGGGGGCCTGAGCTTCGGCACCACGGCGGTGGAGATCCTGGCGGGGTTGATGCGCGGCCTGTGCGACCTGGTGGCCGACGACCTTCTCCTGCTGGAGTCCACCGTCGACGAGCCGGTCGAGGTGGTGCTCGGCGGGGGAGCGATGGCAGCCTCCCGCTGGTGGCGTACGGCGTTCGCCGCGGCGCTCGCGCCCCGGCCGGTGTGGTACGGCCGCAACCCGGAGGTCGGCGCGAGCGGCGCGGCACTGGTGGCGTTGGGCCGCATCGGTGACGCCTCCCGGCTCGCCGCCATCGTCCGGACGGACGACACCACCTCACCCGCCTGAGTCGCACCTCAGCCCGCCCCGTTGACACGGCTCGCGGGCCTGGTTGGATGGACTCCGCTCCCCGGCTCCCGGCGGACGCGGGACAGGGAGGAGACAGGGGTGGGGGCAGGTCCGGAACCGTCCGGCGGCGCGGTGTCGCAGCACCGCCGGCGTCGCTTCGACGTCCGGGTCGTGCCGCACCGCCGCCGCTCCCCGTTCCGGCTGCGCGACTGGCGGATGCGCACCAAGCTCGTCACCGTGCTGGTGCTTCCGTCCGTCGCGTTCCTGGTGCTGGCCGGCGTGCAGACGCACACCCTGGTCGGGCGGACGACCGCGCTGGGCGACTTCGCCCAGCAGGTGGGCATCGGCCGGGAGGTCGTCACGCTGGTGCACCAGCTCCAGCAGGAACGCGACCGGGCCGCCGGTGAGCTGGGTGAGCTGCGCCGCGGCGGCGCGGGCGCCGACCGGGACGCGGCGATCGTCGTGTTGAAGCCGTTGCAGCGCGCCTCCGACCAGGCGCTGCGTGACCTGCGTCGGGCGGCCGAACCGCTGGCCGACGCCGACGCCTCCTGGCGGGTCGCCTACTCGGAGGTGCTGGAGGCATACGACCAGGTCGTCTACATCCGGGCCGCGATCCCCCCGGCGGTGTTGGGCAGCGACACCATCCTGAGCAACTACCACCGGGCCGTCGACGCGCTGCTCGGCCTCCTCGCCGAGCCCTCGCCGGGCGAGGACCGGCCGGCGCTCAGCGACGCGGTGCTGCGCTACGTGCAGCTCGCCCGGGTCAAGGAACTCTCGTCGCGGGTCCGCGCGCAGCTCTACGAGGGTGCCCGCGCCGGCCGGTACGGCGTGCAGGACCGGGTGGTCCTGACCGATCTGCGCGCCCAGCAGCTGACGGCGCTGGGCGCGTTCCGGGTCGTCGCCACCGCCGAGCAGGTCCGCCGCTACGACGAGACCTCGGTGGACCAGGCGTTCCTGGCGGCCACCCGGCTGGAGGAGCAGAGCCTGCCGACCGGCGCCGTCGCACCCGCCGTGCTGCCGGCTCCACAGTGGTGGGCGGCCAGCGAACAGCGCCAGGAGCTGTTGCGCCAGTTCGAGGCGTCGGTGCTCGACGACGCCGTACGGCAGGCCGACGAGGTGAGCGCCACGCAGCTGCGGACCACGCTGCTGGTCGTCGGCAGCATCCTCTCGGTGCTGCTGGTGGCGCTGCTCATCTCCGTGCTCGTCGGCCGGTCCATCGCCCGGTCGATGCGGCTGCTGCGCGGCCAGGCACTGCGGATCGCCCAGATGGAGCTGCCGGAGGCCCTCGACCGGCTGGGCACCGTGACCGGGGGCGTACCCGCGATCGAGGTTCCGCCGGCGGTGGTCCGTTCGCTCGACGAGATCGGCGAGCTGGCGGAGGCGTTCGTCGCGGTGCACCGCAGCGCGGTCAACGTCGCCGTCGAACAGGCGACCACCCGGCGCAACGTCAACGCGATGTTCGTGAACCTCGCCCGGCGCAGCCAGGTGCTCGTGGAGCGTCAGTTGGAGCTGCTCGACGACCTGGAGCGCGAGGAGAGCGACCCGGACCAGCTCGAGAACCTCTTCAAGCTCGACCACCTGGCCGCCCGGATGCGGCGCAACGACGACAGCCTGCTGGTGCTCGCCGGGACCGAGTCGACCCGCCGGTGGAACCAGCCGGTGGGGCTCGGGGCGATGCTGCTCGCCGCCAGCGCCGAGATCGAGCACTACCAGCGGGTCCGGCACGGGGCGGTGGCCGACCTGTACGTCGTCGGCCACGCCGTCGGCGAGCTGGTCCACGTCCTCGCCGAACTGCTGGAGAACGCCACCTCCTTCTCCCGTCCGGACACGGTCGTGGCGGTCACCGCCCGGGCCGAGGGCGCCGGCGCTGTCATCGAGATCGCCGACCAGGGGCTCGGCATGGGCCCGGCCGCCCTGGCCGAGGCGAACGCCGTCCTCGCCACCCCGCCGGCCGCCGACGTGGCGACGGTCGAGCGGATGGGCCTGTTCGTGGTCAGCCACCTGGCCGCCCGGCTGGGCGTCGAGGTGCGCCTGGCCGGCGGCGAGGGCGGCCTCGTGGCCCGGGTGCGGCTGCCCGGCGGCCTGCTGGCGCCGGCCCCCGAGCGGGAGCCACCCGGCCCCAGGCGGATGCTGACCGCCACGGCCGCCGATGCGGCGTGGGGCGGCGTACCGACGAACGGCGAGCTGCCGGTGGCCGGACGACCGCCGGTGTGGGGCGGCGCGCGGGTGGCGGGCGAGCCGCCGGCCGACGGGCGCCGGGCGGCCCGGTCGGTCCCGGTGCGGGCCGAGGACGTCCTCGCCCCGCAGGCCCGGCGGCCCGCGTCCACCGACGGCGGCTGGTGGTCCCGGCAGGGGCCGTCGCCGGCTCCGGCACCGCAGGCCTCACCCACGCCGCCGGCCGTTCCGGTCACCGGCGGGACCAACGAGCGCGGGCTGCCCGTCCGGGTGCCGATGGCGCAGCTCTCGGCCGTCACCCGGCCGGCGGGACCGCAGCAGCCGGCGGTGCGCCACGACCCGGACCCGGAGGCGGTCGGGGGGATGTTGTCCCGGCTCTACAGCGGGGTACGGCGGGCCGAGGCAGAAGACACCACGGAGATTTCCATGCCGCCGGGCGGCGTACGCACCGAAGGGGGACAGCGATGACGACGTTGAGCCGGGAGGCCCGCGACCTCAGCTGGCTGGTCAGCGGGTTCGCGGATCGGGTGCCGGGGGTGGTGCACGCCATCGTGGTCTCCTCCGACGGCCTGCTGGTCGCGATCTCCGACCACCTGCCTCGCGACAACGCCGACAAGCTCGCGGCGGTGACCTCGGGCCTGATGAGCATCACGGCGGGCGCGGCGCAGATGTTCGACGGCGACGTCGTCAAGCAGACGGTCGTCGAGATGGGGCGCGGCTACTTCCTGGTCATGCAGGTCCGCGACGGCTCCATCCTGGCCACGCTGGCCGGTGCGGAGGCCGACATCGGTGTGGTCGGCTACGAGATGGCGCGGCTGGCCAAGCAGGCGGGGGAGATGCTCACCCCGGCGTTGCGGGCGGAACTCCAGCAGGCCCTGCCCCGCTGACGGGGCGGCGTCCGTTCCGGTGCCCACCCCGGCGCCGTCGACCGGTGCCGGGGTGGAGGGGCCGGGCGGTCAGAGACCGTTGGCGGCGATGACCTGGCGGTACCAGTGCGCGCTGCGCTTGAGCACGCGCCGCTGGGTCTGGTAGTCCACGTAGACCAGGCCCCAGCGCTCGTCGTATCCCGCGTCCCACTCGAAGTTGTCGAGCAGGGACCAGACGTGGTAGCTCTCCAGCGGCACGCCGGCGGCCACGGCCCGGTGGGCGGCGGCGAGGTGGTCGCGCAGGAAGGTCACCCGCCCGGCGTCGTCGACCGTGCCGTCGGCGTCGAGGGTGTCCGGGGTGGGCAGCCCGTTCTCGGTGACGGTGAGCGGGATCGGGCCGTAGTCGCGGGTCACCCGGGTCAGGATGTCGTACATCCCGTCGGGGTGGATCTGCTGCCAGGACGCCTGGGAGGTGGGCCAGCGCGGGGTCGTCGCACCGTCGCCGGTGAGGTAGTAGGGCGTGTAGTACTGCACGGCGAGCAGGTCCACCGGCGCGGAGATGGTCGCCAGGTCCCCCTCGCGGATGCCGCGGACCAGCCGGCTGTCGGGCCCGAGGTCGTCCAGCACGTCCTGCGGGTAGCGGCCGGTGAGGATCGGGTCGAGATAGAGGCGGTTCTCGTAGCCGTCGTGCAGCCGGGCGGCCCGGGCCGCCGCGGGTGAGTCGTCGGCCGGGTAGCAGGGGTGCAGGTTGAGCGCCGGGCCGATCCGGCCGGCGCCGGTGGCGCGGTGCGCGGCGACGGCGAGCCCGTGGGCCAGGTGGAGGTGGTGGGCGACCAGGTACGCGGCGGCCGGGTCCCGCCGGCCCGGGGCGTGGTGTCCTTCCAGGTAGCCGTTCTGCACCACCGTCTTCGGCTCGTTGACGGTCAGCCAGACGGGCACCCGGTCGCCGAGCGCACGGAAGACGATCTCGGCGTAGTCGGCGAAGCGGTGGGCGACGTCGCGCGACTCCCAGCCGCCGGCGTCCTGGAGGGCCTGCGGCAGGTCCCAGTGGAACAGTGTCGCCATGGGCGCGATGCCCCGCTCGTGCAGCCCGTCGACGAGGCGGCGGTAGAAGTCGAGCCCGCGCTGGTTGGGTGCGCCGGTGCCGTCGGCCTGCACGCGCGGCCAGGAGATGGAGAACCGGTAGCTGTGCAGCCCGAGGTCGCGCATCAGGTCGAGGTCCTCGGCGTACCGGTGGTAGTGGTCGGCGGCCACGTCGCCGGTGTCGCCGTTTCGCGTGCGGCCCGGCGTGCGGCTGAAGGTGTCCCAGATCGACTCGCCACGGCCGTCCTCCTTGGCCGCGCCCTCGATCTGGTAGGCGGAGGTGGCCGCCCCCCAGCCGAAGCCCGCGGGGAAGCGCAGGTCGCCCGCCGGCGCCCCGTCGCCCGCCGGCGCCGGGCCGTGGGGCTGGTTCCCGTGGCCGGTCAGGGCGCGGACGGCGTCCGTTCCGGTGCCGACCGGGGCGGCGGGGGCGGTGGCGGAGAGCGCGGCGCCGTGGGGCGGGCGCGGGGTGGGCATCGACATCGGTTCTCCTCATGGTCTGCGTGGCCACCGCCGGGCCGGGAGCGCTCCCAGCATAGGGCAGCAGGCCCCGGACGGTCGCCTCCGCCCGGGGCCTGCCGGGTGGTGGTGGCCGGGGTGGCGGAGGGGGGGTGAGTCGTACGCCCGCGACGGCGGTGCGGGAGCGGGGGCGGCGGTGACGCGCCGGCGCTCGGGTGGCCGGCCGCGGGACGCCGGGGCGCCGGGGCGCGGGGCGTCGACCGGGCGGTGCGGGCGGACAGCGGACGAGGCCGGTCGGAACGGCGACACGGCCAGTCCCGTCGGCCTCTTTTCCCATCGTGAAAGGGGGTTTAGTGTGTGGGGACGGGGGAGGGCAACCCCCGTCCCCACCATTGCTGCACACGCACGGGCGGAATTGGCGTCCTGTCGTGCGTGTCGCGCGGGAGCCGGGCCACGCGAGTGGCTAGCGGATCCACCTCCCTCCGTGTTGGCGGGATGGCTGACGGCGGTGTCCGGGCTGGCCCGCCGTCAGCCCTCGGGCTGACTCCCCGGGTTCCGTCGTCGACGGGCCCGGGTGATCTTCTAATTGGAGCTCCGTCGATGGAAGCGCTCCCATCGACCGATGCTGCGACTGTAACGCCCGTCACGGCTTTGTGAAAGCCCCAAAACGAGATCGAAACATGTTGCTGCATCGGCGCGCGTCCGGCCATTGTGGGAGCGCTTCCATGCGTGGCACACTGTCGCCACCGCGACGCGGAGCCAGATCGCGCAAGCGTGGGTCGCCGAGGGCAGCCGGTGTCTCCGGTACGGCATCCGACGCACCCGGCGGAGTCGCCGCCCCGCAGGGGGTGCCGCCCGCCGCACCCCGGCCCCGGCCGGGGCGACCACCATCCCCGGGCGCCCCGGACCCCGTTCGCGGGCAGGGCGCCCCGCCGGGGCCGTTGCGTCCCCGGCCAGGTCCGAGGAGACACCGCGCACATGAGAAATCTGGCAAGACGTCGCCGCCTGGCGATGGTCGCCGCCGCCGCGCTCGCCGTCGGCGGGGTGACCCTGCCGGCCGGCGCCGCGCAGGCCGCCCCCGCCTGCGACGTGGTCTACGCGACCAGCGACTGGAGCAACGGCTTCACCGCCAACGTCACCATCAAGAACCTCGGCGACCCGATCAACGGCTGGACGTTGAAGTTCGCCTTCCCCGGCGACCAGAAGGTGACCCAGGGCTGGTCGGCCAGGTGGAGCCAGACCGGCAACCAGGTCACGGCCACCAACGAGGCGTGGAACGGGGGCATCGGCACGGGCGCCTCCACCAGCATCGGCTTCAACGGCACGCACAGCGGCACCAACCCGAAGCCGACCTCCTTCTCGGTCAACGGCGTCACCTGCGGCGGCACCCAGCAACAGCCGCCGACCGTCGCGCTGGGCGTGCCGGCCGGCCCGTTCGAGGCCCCCGCCGACGTGCCGCTGAGCGCCACCGCCAGCGACCCGGACGGCACGATCAGCAAGGTCGAGTTCTACCGCAACGGCCTGCTGGTCAACACCGACACCACCGCCCCGTACGGCTACACCCTCGAAGACCTGCCCGCCGGCGCGTACACGGTGCAGGCCAAGGCGTACGACAACGCGAACCTGACCGCCACGGCCGAGAAGTCCTTCACCGTCGCGGCGGCGTCCGGGCCGATGCTGGTCGCCACTCCGTCGGCGGTGAGCGTGACCGAGGGCGGCAGCTCGACGGTCAACCTCAAGCTCAGCGCGGCGCCCCCGGCCAACGTGCCGGTCTCGCTGGCCCGCACCGGCGACACCGACATCACCGTCTCGCCGGCCTCGGTGACGCTGACCCCCAGCAACTGGAACACCGGGGTGAACGTGACCGTCGCGGCGGCCGAGGACGCCGACACGCTCGGCGGCACCGCCACCGTCACCGCCTCGGCGACCGGCTACGCGCCGCTGGCCATCACCGCCACCGAGATCGACAACGACACCGGTGGCGGGGACGACACCTACGTCAAGCGGTTCCTCGACCAGTACGGCAAGATCAAGAACTCGGGCTACTTCAGCCCCGAGGGCGTGCCGTACCACTCGATCGAGACGCTGATCGTCGAGGCACCCGACCACGGCCACGAGACGACCTCCGAGGCCTTCAGCTTCTGGCTGTGGCTGGAGGCCCAGTACGGCCGGGTGACCCAGAACTGGGCGCCGTTCAACAACTCCTGGACCGTGATGGAGAAGTACATCATTCCGTCGCACGCCGACCAGCCGACCGCGGGCGCGGCCGGCACCGCCCAGTACGCCGCCGAGCACGACCTGCCCAGCCAGTACCCGTCGCAGCTCGAGGCGTCCGTGCCGGTCGGCCAGGACCCGCTGCGCGCGGAGCTGCAGAACACCTACGGCACCGGTGACATCTACGGCATGCACTGGCTGCTCGACGTGGACAACACCTACGGCTACGGCCGCTGCGGCGACGGCACCACCCGGCCGGCGTACATCAACACCTTCCAGCGGGGCACCCAGGAGTCGGTGTGGGAGACCGTGCCGCAGCCGTCCTGCGACACCTTCGCCCACGGCGGCAGCAAGGGCTACCTGGACCTGTTCGTCAAGGAGGCGAACGCGCCGGCGAAGCAGTGGAAGTACACCAACGCCCCCGACGCCGACGCCCGCGCCGTGCAGGCCGCGTACTGGGCCCTGACCTGGGCCAAGGAGCAGGGCAAGGAGGCCGACGTGGCGGCCACCGTGGCCAAGGCCGCGAAGATGGGCGACTACCTGCGCTACGCGATGTTCGACAAGTACTTCAAGAAGATCGGCAACTGCGTCGGCGCCGCCGCCTGCCCGGCCGGCACCGGCAAGGACTCGGCGCACTACCTGATGTCCTGGTACTACGCCTGGGGCGGCGCGTACGAGCCGAACCAGAACTGGTCGTGGCGCATCGGCTCCAGCCACAACCACTTCGGCTACCAGAACCCGTTCGCGGCCTGGGCGCTGACCAACGTCAACGAGCTGAAGCCGAAGTCGCCGACGGCCGTCACCGACTGGACCAAGAGCCTGGAGCGGCAGCTGGAGTTCTACACCTGGCTCCAGTCCGCCGAGGGCGGCATCGCCGGCGGCGCGACCAACAGCTGGGGCGGGCACTACGGTCAGCCCCCGGCCGGCACGTCGACCTTCTACGGCATGTTCTACGACGTCGACCCGGTCTACAACGACCCGCCGTCGAACCAGTGGTTCGGCATGCAGGCCTGGTCGATGCAGCGCATCGCCGAGCTGTACCTGGAGACCGGCAACGCCAAGGCCAAGGCCCTGCTGGACAAGTGGGTGCCGTGGGCGATCGCCAACACCACGCTGGGCGCCAACTGGTCGATCCCGTCGGACATGAAGTGGACCGGCCAGCCGACCACCTGGAACCCGGCCAACCCGCAGCCCAACACCAACCTGCACGTCGAGGTCACGGTGAAGGGCCAGGACGTCGGCATCGCCGCCGCCTACGCCCGCACCCTCATCGCGTACGCGGCGAAGTCTGGCAACGCGGCGGCGAAGAACACCGCCAAGGGGCTGCTGGACGCGCTGCACGCGGCCAGCGACGCGCAGGGCGTCTCCACGGTGGAGAAGCGCGGCGACTACCGCCGCTTCGACGACGTCTACGACGCCAGCACCGGCCAGGGCCTCTACGTGCCGCCGGGCTGGACGGGAACCATGCCCAACGGTGACGCCGTCGCCGCGGGCAAGAGCTTCCTCGACATCCGCTCCTTCTACAAGAACGACCCGGCCTGGCCGAAGGTCCAGGCGTACCTCGACGGCGGTCCCGAGCCGGAGTTCAAGTACCACCGGTTCTGGGCTCAGGCGGACGTCGCCATGGCGTACGCCGACTACGGCAAGCTGTTCCCCAACGGCTGAACCGACTCCTCCGGGTGGGCGGCGCGGCCCGTCCACCCGGAGGCCGACCGGGCCTGGGGGAACGCAGGCGCCCGGTCGGCGGACGGCCTGACTCCCACGGTCAGGCCGGGGTGGGCCGGCCAACCGGCCGACGCAGCGGGGCAGCCGGCCCACCCCACCACACCCGGATATGCACCCGGCGCGAAAACGCCCGAAAATCCGGTCACCTCGGGATCACGCGCGGGGCCGGGACGGAGTAACGTACGTCACCGGAGAGGCCGCTCCCCCCGTGGCGGCCTCTCCCTCTACTTTCCCGTCGGCTCCGCCACGGCCCCGACGACCGGGTGACGCAGCCCCGGGTGACCGGCCGGCAGCGACCGGCGCACCACCACCCAGCTCACCGCGAGCACCGCCGCCACCAGCGGCCAGGACAGCGCGACCCGGGCCACCGTCAGCGCGACCACCTGACCGCCGAGCCACAGCGGCAGGAACACCGCCACCCGCAGCAGGTAGGACGCCACCCACACCCAACTGCCCCGGCCGTAACCCCGCAGCAGCGCCGGGTCCCGGCGCCAGCGGGTCCGCTGGCCGAGCACGGCACCCACCACCACCCCGAGCAGCGGCCAGCGCACCACGACGCTGACCACCCAGGCGAGGGTGCTCGCCGCGTTGGACAGCAACTGGACGAGGAAGAAGTCCTCGGCGCGACCGGTGCGCAACGCGACCAGCGCCGCCACACAGACGGCCAGCAGCCCGATCAGCACCGAACGCGGCCGGTCGCCCCGGTGCAGCCGCCAGCCGGCGAGCGCGGCGCCGGTGAGCACCGCCGCGCCCACCCCGCCCCACAGCGACTGCCCGCCGAGCAGCCAACCGAGCGCGAACGCCACCGGCGGCAGGCTGGCGTCGACCGCGCCCCGGCGCCCGCCGAGCAGGTCAGCGAGCGTCTCCGGCCGGTCCGCCGGGGCTGCCGCACGCTCCGGTGTACGCCTCACCGCACCCTCCTCACGTCCGCCACCAACCTAGCCGTCCCCGACCAGCAGGCCACCCGCCGACGGGGGTGCGCCTGCCGCTACGGTGTGCGGGTGCGAGCGACGCCGAGGGGTTGGACCGCGGTCTGGTTGGTCGTCCTGGCGATCGTCCAGGCGGCGGCCTTCCTCGCGGCGTGGCGGGTCGCCGTGCACGTCGAGATCGGCCAGTGGGTCGACACCGTCGCCCTGACCGGCAACCGGATCGGGCAGGACCACATCGAGGACCCGGTGGACCGGATCCTCAACGCCATGTCCGTCGTCTCGCTGCTGGCGGCGACCGCCGTGATCGGCTTCATCGCCCTGATCCGGGGCCGGGTCGCCCTGGCCGTCACGGCCACCCTGCTGATCGCCGGCGCCAACGCCACCACCCAGCTGCTCAAGTACGGCCTGGCCCGGCCCGACTTCGGCATCGACCCCGAACGGATCTACGCCGGCAACAGCCTGCCCAGCGGCCACGCCACGGTCGCCGCGTCGGTCGCGGTGGCCCTGGTGCTCGTCCTGCCCCGCAAGGTACGGGTCTTCGGCGCGTTCCTCGGCGCCGGCTACGCCGCGATCGCCGGGGTCGCCACCCTCTCCGCCGGCTGGCACCGCCCCAGCGACGCGGTGGCCGCGTTCCTGGTCGTCGGGGTCTGGGCGGCGCTGGCCGGGCTGGTGCTGCTGATCACCCAGCGCGAACAGGCGCAGGTGGAGTCGGCCGACGCCCACCGGGTCGCCGCGACGGTGCTCGGCGTCGGCGGCGTCCTGGCGATGGTGGCCTGCGGATTCGCCCTGGCCTGGCTGGTCGACCTGCGCGGCACCCCGCCCAGCGAGCTGGCACGCCGGCCGCTCCTCGTCGGGTACGCCGGCAGCGCCGCCGGGATCGCCGGCACGATGGGCGTGGTGATGGCGCTGGTGCTCACCGCCGTGCACCGGCTGGTGCCCCGGGTCAAGGGCTGAGCCCGCAACGGCGGCAGGTGCCCACCATCGAAGCGATCGGGAGCGTACGGACGGCTTTCCGCGACGAGTGCGAGCGGTTGGGCGAGGTGCTGCGCGGCGTCGACGAGACCGATCTCGACCGCCCGACCGCCTGCCGGCCGTGGACCGTAGGCGAACTGCTGGCCCACGTGCGCAGCGGCGCGGGCCGGCTGGTCGACATGCTCGCCGCGCCCGCCCCGCCCCGCGCGCGGGTCGACGCCGCGGGCTACTTCGGCGCCGCCAAGTTCACCGCGCCCGTGGACGCCGCCCGCGTCGCCGCCGGCCGGCGGGAGGCCCGGGAAACCGACGGTCCGGCGCTGGTGGCCGACTTCGACCGGGCCTGGCGGGCCGCCCTGCACGCCGTCGACGCCGCACCGCCGGATCGGGTGGTACGCACCCGGCACGGCGACGCGATGGAACTGGGCGAGTTCCTGCGTACCCGCGTGGTGGAGGTCGGCGTGCACGGCCTGGACCTGGCGGCGGCGCTCGGGCGGCGGCCGTGGCTGACGCCCGCCGCGGCGGAGGTCGTCGCCGACCTGCTCACCGGCGGGCGGCCGGTCCCGCCCGCACTGGGCTGGGACCGGCTCGCGCTGATCCGCAAGGCGACCGGCCGGGCCGCCCTCACCGACCGCGAGCGGGCCGTCGTCGACGCTGCCGGCTTCCGCCGGCTCTCCTTCGGCGCCTGACCCGGGGCAGGACGCTTCAGGCGTCGGCGGCGAGGGGGTCGGCCTCCGGGCGCGGGGCCGGCACGTGCGGGGCGGCCCTGCGCAGGTGGTCCAGCACGACCGGGTCGATCCGGCCGGGCACCAGCCGTTCCTCCAGGTTCTCCAGGCCCGCCCAGGAGAAGAGCGCCTCCTCCGGCCGCGCCGGGTCGACCGGGTGGCCGAGCGCGGCCAGCAGCGCGCCGACCTCGGCGGCGACCGCGCCCGTCAGGTCGAGCAGGGTGGCCGGGTCGGGCCGGCTGAAGAGCAGGGTGTGCACCGCGAGCAGCCGACCCAGCTCGGTCACCGGGTCGGGGTGGTCGTCGACCCGCAGGTCGACCAGGACGTCGCCGGTGCCGTCGTAGCCGCCGCCGTGCTCGACCACGAGCAGCCCGGCGCTCTGCCGGCCACGCCGGTCGCCACCGGCCTGGTCCCCGGCGCGCAGCGCGGCCAGCAGCCGGTCGGGAAACGGCAGCGCGCCCCCGCCCAGCCAGGCGTCGCGGACCGCGTCGATCACCTGCGGACCGGCCAGGATGTTGCCCTGCGCCGCCCAGCCGTCCCCGGCCTGGCCGCCGGCCCAGGGGTGGCAGGCGGGACCGGTCCAGTTCGCGCCGGCGCCGGTGGCGGCGACCACGCCGAGCTGGCGATGGTCCCGGTCCGGGTCGGCGGCGACCAGCCCGGCCACCACGTCGGCCGCGGCCACCCCGGTGCGCAGCAGCGCCAGCCCCTGCGGGCGGTAGGCGAGGTTGACGTGCGCCTGGGTGGCGAGCGCGCCCACCTCGGCCTCGGCGGCCGGAACCAGCGCGCCGGCGGCCAGGAACCGGCTGGCCACGACGACGCCGTGGCGGCGGCCGTCGGCGGAGCGGGCGACGAGCGAGAAGGTCACGCACGGAGACTAGCTCCCACCGCTGCGTACGAGTCCCCGCGAGCCGGCGGGTGTGGGATCCTCGACGGGATCTTGCTCTGCGGCACGGCGAACGGGCACCATCGACCGATGACGACGCGATGGGGCATGACCGTGCCGCTGGACGGCATCCCGCTCGCCGAGCACGCCGCGGTCTACGCGGCCCTCGACCGGGCCGGCTTCACCGACGTGTGGTCCTCCGAGGTCAACGGGGCCGACGCGTTCACCCCGCTGGCGCTCGCCGCCGCCTGGCAGCCCCGGCTGCGCCTGGGCACGGCGATCACGCCGGTCTTCACCCGGGGCCCGGGTCTGCTGGCGATGAGCGCGGCGGCGCTCGCCGACGCCGCCCCCGGCCGCTTCGCGCTCGGCATCGGCGCGTCCTCGCCGGTCGTCGTGCGCAACTGGAACGCGGTGCCGTTCGACGAACCGTTCCGGCGCACCCGCGACGTGCTGCGGTTCCTGCGCGCGGCGCTGGCCGGGGCGACCGTGGACGAGGAGTACGACACCTTCGCCGTGCGCCGCTTCACGCTGGACCGCAGGCCCGCCGTGCCGCCGCCGCTGCTGCTCGCCGCGCTCCGCCCGGGCATGCTGCGGCTGGCCGGGGCCGAGGCCGACGGCGTCATCCTCAACTGGCTCGCCGCCGCCGACGTGCCCCGGGCGCTCGCCGAGGTGGGGGAGCGCCGCCCCGGCTTCGAGGTGGCTGCCCGGATCTTCGTCTGCCCGACCGAGGACGCCGCGCACGCCCGCGCCCTGGGCCGCCGGCTGATCACCAGCTACCTCACCGTCCCCGCGTACGCCGAGTTCCATCGCTGGCTGGGCCGGGAGGAGGTGCTCGGGCCCATGTGGCGGGCCTGGGCCGCCGGGGACCGGCGCGGCGCGGGCGCGGCGGTCCCCGACGAGGTGGTCGACACGCTGGTGCTGCACGGCGCGCCGGAGCACTGCCGCGAGCAGGTCCGCCGTTACGCCGACGCCGGCGTCGACGTGCCGGTGCTGGCCCTGCTGCCCACCCCCGAACTCGCCGCCGGCGGCGCGGCGGCGCTGGGCGACCTGATCACGCGCCTGGGAGTGGGTGGGTCGCGATGAACCTGACCGACCGGGTGGTGGTGATCACCGGTGGGGCCGGCGGCATCGGCTCCGCCCTGGCCCGCCGCTTCGCCGCCGAGGGCGCCGCCGCCGTGGTGGTGGCCGACCTCGACGCCGACGCGGCCCGCGCGGTGGCCGACGGCCTCGGCCCGCTCGCCCACGCCGTCGGGCTGGACGTGACCGACGAGGAGCAGGTCCGCGCGCTGGTCGCCGACACCGAGCAGCGGTACGGGCGCATCGACCTGTTCTGCGCGAACGCGGGCGTCACCTCCGGCGGCGGCATGGAGGTCGACGACGCCGGCTGGGACCGCGCCTGGCGGGTCAACGTGCTCTCCCACGTCTACGCGGCCCGCGCGGTGCTGCCGGCGATGCTCGCCCGGGGCAGCGGCTACCTGCTGCACACCTGTTCGGCGGCGGGCGTGCTGACCTCGGTCGGCGACGCCCCGTACGCCACGACCAAGCACGCCGCCGTCGGCTTCGCCGAGTGGCTCTCGGTCACCTACCGCGACCAGGGCGTCCGGATCAGTGCGCTGTGCCCGCAGGGCGTGGACACGCCCATGCTCGCCGACGGGCTGGCCGCCGGGCACCTGGGCGCCCGCGTCGTGGCCGCCTCCGGCCCGGTGCTCACCGCGGACCAGGTCGCCGACTCGGCGGTCGCCGGCCTCGCCGAGGAGCGCTTCCTGATCCTTCCGCACGCCGAGGTCGCCGGCTACGCCCTCCGCAGGGCGGAGGACCCCGACGGCTGGCAGTCCGGGCTGCGCAAACTCGTCCGCCGCCTGCGGGCCTAGCGCCACGAGCCGCCCGACGAGGTGGCCGACCTGGCGTACGCGCGGCCGAGGACCGCGCCGGTGTCCGTCGGTGACGCTGGACGCAGCGCAGCTACCCGTTTTCAACGCATCCTGTGATCTATCGTGAGCGGGCAGTGCCGGTGCGGCGTCCCCGCCTGGTGGCGTGGGAGCCCGCCGACGCCGGCAGGTCGACCTACCGGCCGGGACGATCAACTCTCCGGGAGTCAGGCATGGGTCTCATCCACATCGAGCTGTTCGCAACCCTCGACCTCGTCGGGCAGTCGCCCGGCAGCCCCGACGAGGACCCGGTGGGGTTCCCGTTCGGTGGCTGGCAGGCGCCCCTGCTGGACGAGGTCACCGGGGCGCAGGTCAGTGCCGCGTACGAGGGCACGGACGCCCTCCTGCTCGGCCGACGCACGTACGACATCTTCGCCGCGTACTGGCCTCACCAGGAGGGCGGCGAGGAGAACGAGATCGCCACGCTCTTCAACAGTGTCCCGAAGTACGTGGCCTCCCGTGGCCGGCCCGACCTCTCGTGGGCCGGGTCCACGCAGCTCGGCCCGGATCTGGCCGGCTCGATGCGCGAGATCCGTGACCGGCACGAGCACGTGAAGGTCGTCGGGAGCCTGAACCTGGTACAGACCCTCCTGCGCGAGCAACTCTTCGACCGGCTCGACCTCTGGGTGCACCCGATCGTGCTCGGCGTCGGCAAGAAGGTGTTCGACGGTGGCGCGGTGCCCTCGAACGTCACTCTCCTCGAACCGCCGGTAGCCAGTCCGAAGGGCACCGTCCACCTGCGCTACGGGCTCGCCGACGGCACCCCCGGGACGGGGGACATGAGCGCGCCCGGTAGAGACGACTGAAGCCACCCCGGCCGTGGTGCGGCGTCCGCTCGGCGGGGAGTCATAGCCGGGCCACCGTTCACAGTTGGACGATCTGACCCACGCGCGGCGGCGTGCGCCCGGCGAGGACCTCCAGCCAGGCGCGCTCCAACGCGTCGGGTCCGGTTCCGGTCCGGACGTCGAGCCACCCGCCGACGATCCCGGTGAACCGCTGCCAGGCGTCGGTGAACCGCTGGTCGAGCCCTTCACGGCCCCAGTCCTGGCGGCGCTTGCGCATCTGCACCGGGGCGAAGAACACCTCCTCGGCGGCGTCGGCGTTCGGAATCTGCGTGGTGAGCCCGACCGCGATGTCGCGTACGAGCCGGTCGCCGAGGCGCCGCCGCAGGGCCGCGCGGGTGGTGGGTGCCCCGGACAGGTCGAGATAGACGGTCGGTACGGCGTCGAGGGCGTCGATGTCGTCGTACGGGACGACGTCGTCGTAACAGCCGAGGGAGCGGGTGAACTCGAGGTTGCCGGGCGAGGTGAGCCCGATCAGGCGCGGGCCGCGCCCGTGCAGTTCGACGGCGGCGGCGTACGCGGTCTTGCTGGACGCCGACGACACCACCAGGGACTCCGCCCCGTAGAAGTCGTTGTCGGCGACCCGGTCGGCCAGCATGAAGGAGGTGAAGAACAGCGGCCGGAACAGCACGAGCAGGTCCTCCTGCCCGGGCCGGTACGCGGGGTCGCCGGTGGTCGACCGGTACACGTTGTACGGCGAGGGCAGGTCGGCCCGGTGCCCGCTCGCGTCGCGGAAACCGGAGGCGTCCACCCGGTCCGGCCGGATCACCAGGTGACCCGCCGGCGGGAGGTAGCCGTAGACCCGCTGTCCCGCCGTGACCCCCGCGACCGTCGACTCGACCACCTCGGCGAAGCCCCACAGCGGCGGCAGTCCCCACTGTGGCCCGAGCCCACGGGGACCGGGCGGGAAGAACTGCCAGTACCGCATCGAGTCGCCGAGCACCGCGTAGGTCACGTTGTTGGCGGTCAGGCCGACGCGGTCCACCCGCAACAGCGCCTCGCCGTCGGCGAGGGTGGGCGTGGTGCCCTCGACGAGGGTGGTCCGGCTCAGGTCGTCACGCGCCACGGCGAAGGTCCAGGAAGCAGGCATGGTGCGACGCTAAGCAGCCCGGGGCGTCGAGACAAGTGCACTGCGAGTGCAAAATCCCACTCGCGGCCCGGGTTGACGGGCGACGACCGCACGACGGTGACGCAGCTGGGGCCGGGACCCGAGGCAGCGACGGCGGTGGATCGCGCCGCGTCGCGGAGGGGTTCAGCGGGGCCAGCGGAGCGGACCGGGGCGTACGGACCAGAGGAGCCGGCGCCACCAGGGGCGGGCGGCGCGCAGCGCGCCGACGTAGTCGCCGGCGGTCGTGACGGCCCGCGCGGCCTGCTCTGCGGTGGCCGTGCCCGGCGCGAACGCCGTCCGGTTGAGCAGCCCCGCCAACTCGTCCACCCGCGCGTCGAGGCCCACGGCACCCGTCGTGCTGCCCGCCATGCCGGTGCCTTCCGGGCCGGTGCCTTCCGGACCGGCGCCTTCCGGGCCCGTGCCGGCGGTGCCTTCCGGGCCGGTGCCTTCCGGGCCCGTGCCGGCGGTGCCGGGGGAGGGGCCCGCCGCCGTCGGGGTGTGCCCGGACATCCGCGCGCGGGCGTCGGCGACGGCCCGGCGGGCCCGCACGGCGACCTCGGAGGCGGAGAGGTCCCCGCCGACCGGGTGACCGGCCAGCCGCAACGCGTCGGTGACCTCCCGCCAGGCGCCGGCGATCCGCTGGCCGGGGTCGCCCCGCTCCAGCCGCGTCCGGGTCAGCGCCCGGCGCATCAGCAGCAGCGTGAGCAGCGCGGCCACGACCAGCAGCGCGGTGCCGCCCGTCCCGCTGCCGACCAGCAGCGCCGTCGACGGTCCGGAGTCGGCCGGCCCGCCCGGCGCTGCCTCCTGCTCGGGGGGCGCGGTCGGCTCGACCGTGGGCTCCGGCACCTCCGACGGGGGCGGATCCTCCGGCGCGGGACGGAAGTCCTCCTCCACCGGGCGCGGCTCCTCGTCGGGCCGGGGCAGCGGGTCGAACGGCACCCAGCCCAGCCCCTCGAAGAGCACCTCCGGCCAGGCGTACGCGTCGCCGGCACGCACCGGACCGTCCCCGGCGGCGCGGAAGCCCACCACCACCCGGGTCGGCAGCCCGGTCAGCCGTCCCAGCACGGCGAACGCCGCCGCGAACTGCTCGGAGGTGCCCCGCTGGCCGCCGGCGTTGCGGGGGCCGAAGAGGAAGAAGTTCAGGTTCGGGTACGCGTGCCCGCTCGGCGCGTCCGCGACGAGGCGGTAGTGCTCGGCGAGGAACTGTTCCACGGCGGTGGCCCGCGCGTACGGGGCGCCGTTGGACTCGGCGAGCTGAGCGGCGAGGCGGCGCAGCGGATCGGGCATCCCGTCGGCGACCCGCAGCAGCCGGGCCACCTCCTCGCCGGCCGGCACGTCCGCCGTGCCGAGCAGGTTGGCGTCCGGCGTCTCCATCGCCGAGGTCACGCTGTAGCGCAGCCCCGGGGTCAGGCCCTCCGGCCGGATCAGCGTCCCGGTCGTGGGGTCGTACGCGACCCGCGCGCCGGTGACCTCGCGCGGGGTGGCGACGGCGGGCAGCAGCCGGCCGCTCAACCCGGCGACGGTGATCTCCTGCCGTACCGTCTGCACGGTGCTGTCGACCGCCGGCGCCGTCACGGGCAGGATCCGCCCCGCGTTGCGGTACGTCGCGCCGACCCGCCAGGTCACCCCGTCGTAGTCGCTGAGCACCGCCAGCCGGATCGGCACCGGGCGTGCGTCGGCGCCCGGCCCGGGGTCCGCCCCCGGGTCCGGGGCCGGTACGGCACCCGGCGGACCCGAGCGTCGCGTGCGCACGTCGAGCAGTTGCTGCCCCGGGTTCAGTGCCCAGCCGGAGATGCGGATGAGCGGGTTCTCGTCCAGGGTCTCCACCTGCGGCGGCTCGACGTACCGCCGGGGATCCACCGGCCGACCGTCGACCTGGCCGGCGAGCAGCGGACCGAGCAGCGCGACCAGCCCGACCACCACCGCGAGGCCGGCGGCGGAGGCAGCGGCGAGCCGGGCCCGGACGGCGGCGCGGACCCCCGGCGCCAGCCCGGCGGCCGGGTCGGCGCCGGCCGTGCCGCGCTCCGGCACCACCAGGCCGAGCACCGCCACGGCCACGAGGGCCAGCGTCGCTCCGATCGCGGGGTCGGCGTTCGGGCCGACGACGTAGAGCGCGGCGGCGTAGAGCAGCACCGGCGGCAGGTAGCCGAGCAGCACCCGGCCCGCCCGCATCGCCACCTCCGCACCGGCGAGGCCGGCCAGCCACGCGGCGACCAGCGGCACCAGCACCGTGTCCGGGGCCGGCTCCACCGGGATCATCGCCGTCAGCAGCCGGGGGATGCCGTTCGCGGCGGCGTCCGCGGTCACCTCGACCAGGCTGCCGGGCAGCTCGGCGCGGGCCGCGGTGAACCGCAGCGACCAGGCCGTCCAGCCGACCATCGCCAGCACCGAGACCGGCGCGACCAACCACGAGGGCAACCGGCGGGCGGCCACGCTGACCAGCACCGAGCCCACCGCCGCCCCGAGCACCAGCCAGGTCAGCAGCGGGCCGGCGTAGACCCGGCCGAGCACGGCGCCGGCCAGGCCGATCATCGCGATCAGCGCCAGCGGCAACGGAACCGCCCGCAGCCCCCGCACCAGCGCCCGCACCGGTCCGCCGCCGCTGGCCCGACCGCCGCCACCACCGCCACCGGCCCCGGCAGGCCCGGCGGTCGCCGGCGTGCCGTCCCCGTCGGCCACCCGCCCCGCCGGGCTGTCGGGCACGCCGTCGACCACCGTCACCACCTGCGCACCCCGTCCCACTCGGCGGCGAACGCCGCCCCGTCCGCGGCGTCGATCACCACCAGACCGGCCGCGCCCGACGGCGCCGGCTCCGTCGCCCCGAAGACCCCCACCACCACCGACGGGTACGCGGCACGCAGCGCGCCCACCGTCCCCAGGTCGTCGCGGCCACCCGGCCCGGTGAGGAAGACCAGGGTGTCGCCGAGCCGCTCCCGCCGCAGCCGGGCGGTGGCCGGCTGAAGCTGGTCCGCGTCGGCGAGTTCCGTCGCCGCGAGCCGGTCCAGCGGCCCGTGCGCCGCCGCGTCGCCGTCCGCCGCCGTGTCGTCCGGCTCCGGGGCGACCAGCAGCAGCACCACCGGCAGAGCCGCACGGTACGCGGCGACCAGCACCGAGGCGGCCGCCTCGCACGCCGACTCGAACGACTCGGCCACCCCGTCGAGGCGCTGCGGGTGGGCCGCCGCCCGGTTGTCCAGCAGCACCACGATCCGCGGCAGGCTGGTGTCGACGTTCTCCCGCACCATCAGCTCGCCCACCCGGGCGCTGGTGCGCCAGTGCACCCGGCGCAGCTCGTCACCGACCACGTACTCGCGCAGCGAGTCGAACGTGATCGACCCGTGCGGCACCTTGTCCACCCGGCCGTCCAGGCTGCGCCCCGCGCCCGTGGGCACCGCGTTCAGCGGGTGCACGCGCGGGTGCACCCAGACCGGCACCGTGCCGCCGTACGGGCGGGCCAGCGCCACCAGGCCCAGCGGGTCGCGCCGGGTCACCCGCAGCGGCCCCACCGGCACCACCCCCCGCCGGGAGGTCGGCACCTCGTAGCGGACCGTGCTGTCGCGGCCCGGCCGCAGCCGCAGCAACGGCACCGGGACCGACCGGTCCCCGCAGCGGTCCTCGGCCACCAGGCTCGCCGCCCGCAGCCGCCCGGCGTTGCGCACCGTCAGAATCATCGTCGCCGGTTCGCCCCGCGCCACCCGGTCCGGGTCCGCGCTGCGGGTCACCTCCAAACGGGGCCGCCAGGCCGCGGTCAGCACGGCGTAGCCGATGGCGATGCCGGCCGCCGCCCCGAGCAGCGTCAACTCCGGGTACGCGAAGCGGAAGCCGGCACCGAGCAGCACGACGGCGGCGACGAACAGCCCGGCACAGCGGGCGGTGAGCGCGGACACCGGCGTCGCCGGTCAGCCCTGGACCGGGGCCGGCTGGCCCGACGGCAGCGGCACCGGCACCGAGGCGACCGCCTGACGCAGCACCTCGGCGGCGGTCACCCCGCGCACCTGCGCGTCCGGGGTGAGCAGCAGCCGGTGCGCGAAGACCGGCTCGACCAGCGTCTTCAGGTCCTCCGGCATGATCCAGCCACGCCCGTCGATCAGCGCGTACGCGCACGCCGCCCTGGTCAGCGCGATCACGCCCCGGGGACTGACCCCGACCCGCACCTGCGGATGGTTGCGGGTGGCCGCGGCGAGCCGCACCGCGTACGCGTAGAGCGGCTCGGCGATGTGCACCCGGCGGGCCATCCGGACCATCTCCCCGACGGTGGCCGTGTCGGTGACCGCCGTCAACGCCTCGGGGGAACGGACCGTCGCCCCGCGCAGCACCTCCACCTCGACCGCCTCGTCGGGGTAGCCGACGGAGAGCTTCACCAGGAACCGGTCGAGCTGGGCCTCGGGCAGCCGGTACGTGCCGTCCATCTCCACCGGGTTCTGGGTGGCCACCACCAGGAACGGCTGCGGCACGGGGTGCCGGACCCCGTCCACGGTGACGGTGTGCTCCTCCATCACCTCCAGCAGCGCCGACTGGGTCTTCGGCGACGCCCGGTTGATCTCGTCGGCGATGACGATGTTGGCGAACACCGGCCCGGGGTGGAACTCGAAGCCCCGGGTGGCCTGATTGAAGATCGTCACCCCGGACACGTCGGAGGGCAGCAGGTCGGGGGTGAACTGGATGCGCCGCCACTGCCCCTTGACGGTGGCCGCGATGGCCCGGGCCAGCGTGGTCTTGCCGACCCCCGGCACGTCCTCCAGCAGCACGTGCCCCTGGGCGAAGAGCGCGGTCAGTGCCAGCCGGACCACCTGGGGCTTGCCCAGCACCACCGCGTTGACGTTCTCGGCCAGCCGGGCGGCGAGGGCGGCGAAGCCCTGCACCTCCGGCTGGGTGAGCGGTTCTGGGGTGTTCACGCGGTGGTGCTCCTTGCCTGGGCTGGTCAGCAGGTGGGCAGGACCTTGATGTCGTCGCCGCCCTCCAGGTTGAGCCAGGCCCAGGGGATGTAGTTGCGTCCCTTGTAGTCGACCTGCACCCACCAGGTGCTCTGCTTCTGGTTGTTGTAGATCCACGAGTCGACGTTCTCGCCCGACTTCCTGCAGTACGCCTTCAACCGGGTGCCGGGCTTCGCCCAGCCGACCTGCCGGTCGTTGTCCTGCCGGGTGACCGAGAAGATCTCGTTGCCGTTGCGCCCGTCGACATCGGAGTCGCAGTAGGTCCGCTGGTCGTCGTCGGGCCCGTTGCGGCAGGTCGCGATGCCGTAGAGGGCACCGGTGGCCTGGGCGCGGCTGACCGTGCCCTTGCCGGCGGCGTTGCTCGCCGTCACGGTGAACGTGTACTTCGTGCCCGGCGTCAGCCCCGTCATCGTGATGCTGGAGCAGCTCCCGGGCTTCGCCGGCTCGCCACCGGTGCTCAGCGAGCAGGTCGCCCTGCCGCCACCGGCGTCCACGGTGAACGTCACCGTCGCCGAGGTGGCGGTGGCCGAGGAGCCGGTGACGGTGACACGGGGCTCGGCCACCGTACGGGCCGTGGTGGTGGCCTCCGGGCCGGGACCGGCCTCGTTGACCGCGCGCACCTTCACGGTGACGTTCTGGCCGTTGCCCAACCCGTCCACCGTGGCCTGCGTGTCGGTCACCTCGCTGCTGCGCCCACCCAGGTCCACCAGGTACTTCGTCACCGGGCGCCCGTTAGCCGCCGCCGGGGACCACCGCACCGTGACGGCGCCCGGCCGGTCGGCCACCGTGCTCGCCCGCAGCTCGCCCGGACGCTCCGGCGCCGCGTACGGCACGACCGTGTTACTCACCGGCGAGGCCGCCGAGCCGGCGCCCCGGTCGTTGACCGCCACCACCGTGAACGCGTACTGCGTGCCGTACTCCAGCTCGCCCGCCGGCACCACCAGCTCGGCCCTGCGGGACTCGCCCGCCGGGGCGTTGGTGCCCGCCGACGTGGCTGTGACCACGTACTTCGCGATCGTGTTGCCCTGCCCGTTCGCGGCCGGCCACTTCACCAGCACCGTGCCGTCGGGACGTTCCTGGGCGGTGACGGCGGCCGGCGGGTCCGGCACCGCGGCCGTCGGCGTCACCGGGTTGCTGGTGCGCGCGGGACCGTCGCCCTTCGCGTTGACCGCGTGCACCGAGAACCGGTACGTCTCGCCGTTGGTCAGGCCCTTGATCTCCACGGCCCGCTGGTTGGCACCCACCTGCACACGTTGGCCGGCGCCCTGCACCACGTAACGGACGATCTCCGCCCCGTTGGCGGGGGCCGGCCGCCAGCTCACCCGGGCCTGCGCGTTGCCGGCGGCGGCGGAGACGCCGCGCGGCGCGCCCGGCTTGCCCACCTCGGGCTTCTTCGGCGGGGGCGGCGGCGGGGGAGCCGGCGGCGGGTCGCCGCCGAGCACGTCGTTGGCGTACTTGTCGACCTCGCGGACCTGGTGCCTGTCGTCGACGACCTGCGCGGTGGCCGAGTCGGGAGCGTTGATGAACAGGTGGTTCTCCCGCACCTCCAGCTCCAGCGGCCCGGTGCCCCGGCCCCGGACGGTGTCGACGAGCTGCCCGCCCGAGTCGAAGGCGTAGACCGTGCCGGACGCCTCGTCGGCGCAGTAGTAGCGGCCGGCCCACGCCACGGCCGGGCTGAGCTCGTCGCCCGTGCCCGGCACGGTGAACGCCCGCACCGCGCCGCCGTCGTCGACGACGTGCACCCGCCGCTCGCCGGGTACCGTCACGGGCACGTCCGGTCCACTGGTGCGCGCCGGCAGCGCACCCGGCGCGGTCATCGTGAGCGGGGTGGTGCGGACCTTGCCGCGCTGCACGGTCACCAGCGCCCCGGCGGTGCGGTCGAGCACCGCGACGCCGTCGTCCAGGGTGGAGACGACCAGCTCGTGGCTGGCGTCCGCGACGTCGTACGTCTCGACCTTCTTCGGGCTGAGGCCGCCCCCGGCGGGGGCCGCGGACGCGGGCGCGGAGGGCAGCGGCGCGGCGGTGACCGCCGAGACGGTGCCCTCGCTGGGCACCGCGATCCAGAGGCGCCCCTCGCCGTCGAAGGACCCGCCGGTGATGCCCGGCGGGTAGCGCAGCGGCTCGCCGACCGGCGTCAGCGACCGCGGGTCGAGCTGCCGGACGACACCCTGCACGGCGTCGACGACGAACGCCGCGTCCTCGTGCAGGGCGACGTTGACGCCCAGCCCCGGGGTCGTCCGGGTGGTCGCGGTGATCTGGAGGGTGGCCAGGTCCAGTGAGCTGACCTGCCCGGTGTTCAGGTCTCGCAGGACCAGCAGCCGGTCGGTCTGGGTGACCTGCACCGGGTGCCGGCGGGCGCCCGGGATCCCGACCCGGGTGTCGACCCGCGCGGTGATCCCGTTGACGCGGGCCAGCTCGCTGCGCGCGGCGCTCCACAGCCAGGAACTCGCGTCGTGGCTCGCCACCGCGTTGTCCGCCGCGCCGAGGCCGTGGATGGTGAGGCCCATGGCGGCCAGCAGCGCGGCCACGGTCGCGATGGTGACGACTCCGCCGCGCATCCGGCGGGGCCGGCGACGCGGGGGGCCGGTGCCGGCGTGCCCGGCGTCATCGATGGTGGCCACTACCGGCTGCCTCCCGTGTCGTCGCTGGCAGGTGGCGCGCCATGTGCGGCGACCCTCCCCTGAGCCGGCTGCCATCATATGGCCCGGTCGGGGGCGGGGGAACCCGCACCGTCCCTCTGTGGATACCCAGCGTGTGCGCCACGCCGCGATGGCCGGTCAGCTCGACGGCGTGTCGCCCTCCCGTTCCGTGCAGACCTGCCCCGACGTGGCGAACGAGTCCGTCGAGTAGACCGCGAGCACCGTGAAGCAGTAGTCCACCCGCGAGTTCAGCCCGTTGACCGTGTAGCTGGTCTGGCCCGGGTCCACCGTGGCCAGCACGCCCAACGTCTGCCCGGCCCGACCGCCGGCCACCATGAAGGGGACTCCGCCACCCGCCGGGTCCGTCCACGTCAGGGTGATCGTCGCCGACCCGTCCTTCAGGGTCAGCCCGCCGGGCGCAGGGCCGGCGGCCGACGCGGACGGCAGGGCGGCCGACGGCGCGGCGGGCCCCGTCGGCGCCGCCGCGTCCCGGCTGAACACCAGCACGCCCACGCCGATGAGTGCCACGGCCAGGACCGCGATGACCACCGCGGCGACGACCGCCGTCCGGTTCCGGCCGCCCTCCTCGGGCTCCGGCCCCATCGCGTACGCAAGCGGCGGGCGGAACGCCGACGCCTGCTGCTGCGCGGGGTGCCCGGCCGTCGACCGGGCCCGTCCGGGCTGCGCCTCCATCGGGAACGTCTCGTCGATGTCGAGGTACGCCGGCGGCAGTTCGTCGACCGGATCCCGTTCCGGCTCCGCCCGCTCCACCTCCTCCCGCTGGCGTTCCCACTCCGCCCGCGGCGGTGGCACCACCGACGGTGGGGGCGGGACCGGCGGCGTACTGACGCCCCGCGGCGGGGCGCTGACCGGTGGGCTGCTCGTGGGGTGGGCGGGCGGCGCGCTGACGGGGGGCGCCGATGGGGCGCTGACCGGTGGCGCACTGGTCGGCGCGGCGTGTGCCGCTGCCGGTGGCGTGCCGGGCGGTGGCGCCTCGGTCGACCGGGCGGGGCTGACCGGAGTCGGCGCATCCGGTCCGGCGGAAGTGCCGGCGGCGCGGGCGATCTCCTCGGCGAGCAGCGGTTCGATCTGCCTGACCTGGATGGTCGGCTCGGCCCACCCGGGTGCCGGCCCCGCCGGACGCTCCGGTGCCGGGGCCGTCGCCTCCGGCAGGGGTGGGCGGGGGGCGTCGACGGCCTGGTGCCGCGGCGCGACGGCGGGTCCGGTCGGCGGCGTCACGGCCCTGGCCTGCGCGGACTCGGCGTCGGTCAGGGAAGGGGCGGATGGCTTCGGCGGGGCCGACGGCGCAGCCCTGGGGGCCGGAACGACCGGGGCCACCCCGGCCGTCGCCGGCGGAGCGGGGCGCGGCAGCGCCGGTGGTTGGGGCGGCCCGGAGGAGGGCGCCCAGGCAGACTGCGACGACGCCGGTACGGGGCGTTGCGTCGGGACGACCGGGGGTGGCGGCACGGGCGCCGACGGCACCTGAGGCTGCGGCGGTGCGGCGGTGGACGCCGACGGCACGACCGGGGACGGCGGTACGGGCACCGCCGGGGTGTGCGGCGGCTGCGCGGGGGCGGCCGACGCGGCCGGAACCTGGGCGGCCCAAGGCGGCGCCGGGTACGGCTGCGGCGGTGCGGGCGGCACCTGCGGTGCGTGGCCGGCCGGGTGCTGCGGCTGCGGGGACGCCGCAGGGTGCGCCGCCGGGGCGACCGGGGTGGCACGTCCCACGCCGCGCACGCCCGCACCGGGTGGAGGCGACGGGATCTGCGGGGGCGTCGGCGCGGCTGGCAGGCCGCCCGCGACGTGCGGCGTCGGCTGCGCGGCCAGCGGCTGCGGGGGGCCGACCGCGGTCGGCTCGTGCGGCCGCCAGGCGGTCGAGAGCACCGCCAGCGACATCGTGGGCTCCGAGAGCGCCGACATGTCCGGTCGCGCGGCCGGCGGCGCGGGCTGCGGGGCGGGGGCGGCGTCGCCGAGATACTGCCTGGCCGTGCGTACCGCCGGATGGTCGACGCCGAGCACGGCGGGCCCGAGGGTGGCGACGCGGGTGTAGTTGCGGCGGGCCTCGTGCCGGTTGCCCAACTCGTCCGCCACCGCGGCCAGCTCGAAGGCGAGCGCCAGCATCAGCGGGTCGGACGGTGGCCAGAGGCGTTCGCCGGCGGCGAACGCCTCCTCCAGTACGCGTCGGGCGCTAGCCGGGTCGTCCGCCTCCCGGTGCAGGTGGGCCAGCAGGTGCGCGGTGCTCAGCACATCCGGGTGGTCCTTGCCGTACGGCGGCCGGGCGTAGCCGACGGCGTCGGTGAGCAGCCGGCGGGCGGAGGTGAGATCGCCCGCGGCGCGCAGGGCGAGGGCCCGGTGCTGCACGGCGGCCAGGGGAGAGGGATGGGACACGTGGCCATGCTGCCGCGCGAGGTCCGTCGGACGCTACCCAGGCCCTCCGGTCTGTCATGGTTCGCCCGGGGCGGGAACCAGTCCGACCTGCACCGACTCATCGGCCGGAAGTCGATGTGCATGATCCACCCGGGCCGTGTACAGTAACTCCCCGTGCGGCCCACCAGGGCGGCCGACGGGTGGATGGTCACCTCGGTCGACACGGTAGGCTGGACGAGCAGGTCCGGGTGGCGGAATGGCAGACGCGCTAGCTTGAGGTGCTAGTGCCCGTATAGGGCGTGGGGGTTCAAGTCCCCCCTCGGACACGAACCGAATCCCAACGGTGCGCGGCAAGGTCAACACTTGCCCGCACCGTTTGTGTTTCCGGCTCGTACGACAGGTGCAGTCCGAGGCTGCGGTAGACCTCCAGCTTGTGTTCCGGCTCTGCGTCCCGCAGGGCGTCCACGAGGTCTCCGAGTTCCTCGACAACGGTGATGATCTGATCCTCGCTGAGGCGAGCGGGTGTGCGGGGTTCTTCCTCGGCCGGCGCTTGGTGGCGTTGCATGGCGCGTTGCCGTTCTGCCTGGGTCTCGGCGATCCAGCCGGCCACCACGGCGGGGTCAGCGCCGGCGTCGAGTGCCGCGCGGTAGCGAGAGAGCTTTACGTCGCATTCGGCGACGCTAAGTCCTTCTGGTGTGACTGCGGACCGCGGCTGGCATGTCGGTGTGGGCCTGGTCGAGGAGCATGGCGATGGTGTGCCGGCGGTGCAACGGCCCCGAAGCCCTGGACCAGCCAGGTATCCAAGGGGTCTATCAGAACGTCTTCGCGCATGATCACGTTGCGGGGGTGGTCGACCTTGTTGGTTGGGGCGTACTCCTGCGGGAAGCGGCAGCGGTAGTAGGCGACGCCGTGGGAGTGCTGCCCCCGCATCTTCCGGCCGCAGATGCCGCAGTGAACCAGGCTCTTGAAGATGTAGGGGTGGCGGGATCGGTGGGTGCGCTTCGGCGGGGGTGGCTCAGATCGAGGTACCGGCCGATCGCACACTGCCTGTCACCGCTGTCCCCGGCGAAGACGGGTGGCAGCACATGCGGATCGCGTTCAATGACTCGCCGGTGGCCGACTCATGGGTGTTCGGGGAACTCGGGGTCGATCATGCACGATTCGTCTTTGTCGACGCGGACGCGCTGAGCTGTTGGGAGCATCTCCGGCCACTGGACGGGCTGGCCGACCTGGTCCTCTTGGGCCGCGACCAGGAGCAGGTCGCCGCTGAGTTCGGCGCGCCCCGGCTCGGCGATCCGGCCGACGTCGAGTACGGATGGGTGGACCTGCCCGTCAAAGACGCATATCAGCGTGGGCTGGCCATCGAGCAGCGGCGCAACGAACCCGGCGGGCCGAAATTTGCGTTCGACTTCCGCCCGCACTCGCATCATTGGCAAATGATGAGGGCGGTCAGGGAGTCCGATCACGAGGCCGGGGTGATCCGGGTCGGCGAGGCGGACATCCTGATGGCGATGACCTCAGTCGGTGACGGCTTCTTCCCCGTCCATCTGGACGTGGATGCCGATGGCCTGCCAGTCGCCCTGCGCATCGATATCGCCCGCGAGGACTGAGTCGACGTCGGCGAACACTCGTCCGGTCCCCCGGATTCGACGGCGTACGGGGATTCATCCGGTACCTGGGGACATCAACCCGTACGCCGAGAGCGGCAATAGCGGATGCTGACCGCCGCCCTCGCTGATGGGATGATCATCGGCATGGACGCGAGGCCGCTGAGTCAGCGAGAGCGAGCGGTGCTTGAGGCGCTGCTGGCTGTTGAATTCCCAGGCGTTGAAACCCTGCGGCGCCAGGCGAGGGAAGTGGTCGTCGTCGGCACGTGCGGCTGCGGGTGCCCGTCCATCGACTTCCAGCACGGGCACAGCCTCGGGATGGCCATAAGAGTCAATGCGGGCGTTCGAGGCTCCCATGACGGTCTGTTCCTATACACGATCGAGGACCGCCAGCGGGGGAAAGTCCTCGGCGGCATCGAGTGGGTCGGCGTCGAGGAGACGGATCCAGATGAGCTTCCATCGCCCGAACTGCTCGACATCCGGGCTGCTTGATTCGCCAGCCCACCCACCGCTCGCTCATCGGCAGATCCGCGAAATGTCCCGAGAGGTCACGGCTCAGTCTGTGTTGCCGAACCATGCTACGTCCACCCGTCACCTGTGCGCCGCCGCGCACGGTCGGCGGCATGAGCGTGCAGCCGACCTGGCCTTCAAGCTGCCCGGGGAAACGCTGCTCGACGACCTCGGCCACGGCTTCGCTGTCGCCGCTTTCCCGCCACCGTGAGTAGGGCACGGTCTTGGTCTAACGAGATCCCGACGTGCCGGCCTCGCAGGCGGATCGCTGTTCGAGCCGGAAAACCGTTTGAGTCCTCCTTCCACGTTCCCGTAGGTTGCCGATGCCCCGTCGCAGCTAGGACAGAGGACAAACCGCGTGACCCCGCCCGCTCTTTAGACCTGACGCCTTCTTCCGCGCATCTACAGGCCGACCCTCCCGTCGGTTCTGCCGGGCTGCCCGCGTGCGCCCGTCCATGCAGCGTTTGAGGCCGCGCGCAATCGGCCTCGTGTCAGGTCTTCAGAGAGATCATCATGTCTTCACAACCTCATACTGTGCTGCCCTGGATCGTTCGCCGAACCAGGCTGCCTCTGCTGTCGTTGCGGTGCGTGGACTGCCGGTCGGAGTCGGCTACCACCGGCGGAGGCAGGTTCCGCGTCAACGCCAACGGCAAGCTGCTGGACGTGTGGCTACTGGTCCGTTGCGTCTCCTGCAATCGGACGAGCAAACTCACCGTGCACGAGCGATCGTCCGTCAGATCCCTCGATCCGGCGTTACTCGACGGTTACCACGCCAACGATCCAAAACTCGTGGCGGCCACGCTGCTGGATCCGCTGCTCGCCCGGCGCAACCGGTACACCCTGGACTGGCAGGGGGCCTGGCATCTGGACACCCCGCCAGCACAGTTCGACGAGGCGTGGCCCCTGCAGGTGGAGGTCGACTTCCAGGATCCGGTGCCGGTCCGCCCGGAGCGGCTCATCGCGCAGGGGCTCCACCTCAGCAGAAACGAGGTACTGCGCCGGATCAAGTGTGATATTTCCCTGCGCCGTCCGACGAGCACCGGATTCACTTTTGTCGTGATGATGAGGGACTCGACGAACTAATTTGCACTCCCAGCGGTGCGAGTCGCAGCCGCTACCACGTCACATACGCATACAGCGGGAATCAGAAGTGGGGACATGGGCCGGCTCGCCTATGTCCCCACTTCCGGTCTGTGAATCTAAAGGTGTTTCCGGCCTCACCTGCCGGGCGTTGTGCCTGGTGAGGAGGGTGCCGTGATGACCGCGACACTGAACGACCAGACCGGACGGAAGAAGCGGCCCGAGCCGTCGGCCGAGGCGAAAGCGGCGGCCGAGTTGGTCCGGGCGGCGAAAGAGCAGGGCCTGTCGCTGACGGGCCCGGACGGGCTACTGAAGCAGTTGACCAAAACGGTCCTGGAGACCGCGCTGAACGAGGAGATGACCGAGCACCTCGGCTACGCCAAACACGACCAGGCCGGCGCCGGCGCGGGCAACATCCGCAACGGCAGCCGGCCGAAGACAGTGCTGACCGATGCGTCGGGGCCGGTGCAGATCGACGTGCCGCGGGACCGGGCCGGCACCTTCAGCCCGCAGATGTCCGCAAGCGGGAGCGCCGCCTGTCGGGCGTCGACGAGGTCGTGTTGTCGCTGTATGCCAAGGGCTTGACGACCGGGGAGATCAGCGCTCACTTCGCGGAGATCTATGGCGCCTCGGTCAGCAAGGAGACGATCTCGCGGATCACCGGGGCTGTGGGCCGGCACCGGTGGTGAAGGCGCGAAGTTCTGGATGAGTGTGCTGACCGACCTGCGTAACCGGGGCGTCAAGGACGTGTTCTTCCTCGTCTGCGACGGCCTGAAGGGCCTGCCGGAGGTGGTCACGAACGTGTGGCCGCAGACCTGCGTGATCCACCTGATCCGCAACACCTTCCGCCTCACGTCACGCAGGTACTGGGACGAGTTGAAGCGCGACGTCAAGCCGATCTACACCGCCGTCAACGCGGACGCGGCCAGAGCGGCGTTCGACGAGCTGGCGGAGAAGTGGGGCGGCCGGTATCCGGCGGTGATCCGTCCGTGGGACAACGCCTGGGCCGAGTTCATCCCGTTCCTCGACGACGACCTGGAGATCCGCACCGTCATCTGCTCCACCAACGCGATCGGATCACTGAACGCCCGCTACCGGCGGGCCGTGAAGGCCCACGGCCACTTCCCGAACGAGCAGGCCGCGTTGAAGTGTCTGTACCTGGTGACAAGGTCCCTGGACCCCACCCCACCGGAGCAGGCAGGACCCGATGGACGATGCGCTGGAAACCCGCGTTGAACGCCTTCGCCATCACCTTCAGCGACCGCTTCCCGGCCGCTGAAACCTACTAACCAAGATCGCCGGAAACACCGTTGGCGAGACAGGCCCGCCGGCGACAGGCACGAGGGTGTGCAGCGGCACCGGCCGAGGTGACCAGCGCAGGTTGAAGGCCAGCTCGCCGGTGCATCCAGCGATCGCCGGTGCTTCCTCGCGTGACACGCGTTCCGCCTGCCGGACGATCCGGCAGGCGGAACGCGGCGCCGACGTGCATGGCACCTCAGGGGCAACTGCCCATCGAGCGGACGGGGTCACCCGGTCCTGCAGGCGGCGGGCTTCCGGCCGGACGACATCGAGGAGAGAGGTCAGGCCGGGAGCCCGTTGGATCCGCGGTGCCGAAGGTCGGGTTACCCGGTGGTGGGGATGTTGGTCAGCCCGTTCACCGCGTTGGTGACGGTGTTCGAGGAGTACACGACGTTGGGGTTGGAGGTGCATTTCGACGTCGAGGTGACGTAGATGGCGTACCGGCCGACGCCGCCGAGGTCCGACGTGTTGTTGCGCCAGGTGTTGCCGCAGCCGTAGCCGTCGATCAGGTTGTGCGTCTCGTAGCCGTTGGCGAAGGTGCCGGGCGTGCGGAAGGTGCCGGTGTTGCCTTCGATCAGATAGCCGTTGCCCTTGACGTCGACCCACGAGTCGGCGGAGTTGGATCCCGAGATGCCCTGCCCGTCGAACCGGTTGCCCCGGATCACGCCGCCCACGGTTCCCTCCTTGGCGTCCACGTGCTCGGCGGCGACGTTGGGGCCGATGGTGTTATTGAGCACCTGTACCCGGTCCGAGCGGTCCATGCCGCCGGAGTTGCCGTGGCAGCCGAAGTTCGACCTGGCGGAGCCGATGTAGACGGCCTCGCCGTAGCCGGCCTGCACCCGGCCGGTGTCCCTGATCGTGGAGTTGCGGATGACGCCGTCCGCGGAGGAACGGCGGAAGTGCACCGCTTCCTCGTCGGTGTGGTGCACGTACACCCCGTCCATCGTCACGTGGTGGGAGTTGTCGAGCACGATGCCCTTCTTCGACTGGGCCACGGTGAAGCCGGTCAGGTTCCAGTACGGCGCGTTGGACAACCAGAGGCCGTAGCCGGAGTCCCAGCCGGCGGTCGGCGCGGGGCAGGACGGGGCGGTGCCGGAAGGGCCGTCGTTGACGAGGACCGCGGTCCTGGGGCCGGTCAGCGTGATCCTGGCGGAGGCGGTGCCGGCCTGCTGGGTGAGGAACATCCCGCGATAGGTGCCGGATGCGAGCCGGATGGTCTGGCCGGGCCTGGCGGCGGCCAGGGCGGCCTGGAGTTGGGCCGCCGTGGCGACGTCCACGATCGACCCGCTGGGCGGCGGTGCCGTCGGGGACGGCGACGTGGTCGGCGGCGTGGTCGGGGACGGCGACGTGGTGGGTGACGGCGACGTCGTCGGGGCCGTGCCGTTACAGGGTCTTCCGTTGATGGTGCAGTTGAGGGGGAGGCCGGTGCCGGAGGCGTTGAAGCCGAAGTCCTCGGAGGCGCCGGGGGAGATGTCGCCGTTGTAGCTGAGGTTGGTGAAGCGGTAGTGCTGCCCGGTCTGGGTGCGCGTGGCACTCCACGACTTGGTGATCGTGGTGCCGCTGGGCAGGTCGAACTCGACGACCCAACCGGTGGTCTTCGTACTGCCGTTGTTGGTGATGACGTAGTCCGCGCCGTAGCCGCTGCTCCACGAGGAGGTCTTGACGAGCTTCGCGGTCAGCCCGGCGGACGGGGGCGCCGTGGTCGGCGGCGCCGTGGTCGGCGGTGCGGTGGTGGGCGGTGCGGTGGTGGGCGGCGGGGTGACGCCGCCGACCCGGGTCAGGAACAGCGACGGCCCGTTGTCGGTACGGGTGGCGTCGACGCCGTGCCCGCCGGTGTAGTCGCGCTGCTCGTTCTGCGCCCAGTCGGCGATCGGCGTACCGTCGATGTCGAGGTGGCGGTAGCCCGTGCCGCTCCAGCCGAACTGGTAGATCCGGGTGCGGTCTGGGTAGTAGGCCGTGTAGGGGGCGGTGTTCGAGCCGAGCTGCTTGCTCATCGCGTTGTTGAAGAAGACGTTGCGGGGACCGGTCGCGCCGGACCACTTGACCGCCTTCTTGCCGGCACCCCACCAGATCGGGAACCAGTTGGAGTTGTCCGGTCCGCCGCCGCCCTCCTCGCCGCAGTTGGCCGAGCAGTTGGCCGAGCGGTGGGCGTACGGAATGCGTACCGTGTTGAGCTCGAAGAGGTTGTGGCGTTCCCAGCCGCCGTGCAGGTTGAGGTCGGAGTCGAAGTCGTTGCCGATCACCACGTTGCCGGACGCCGACCACTGGAACGTGAAGTGGCGCAGGTTGCGCGAGACGTTGCCGGCGTAGAGCGAGTCCCAGACCCGGGAGCCGCGGAAGTATCCGTTGCCCCCCTTGCCCTTGTTCCATGCCCCGTCGAGGTGGTTGTCGACGATCTGGAGGTTCTTGGCCTCCTCGGTGACGATCGGGTGAGAGCCGGTCATGTCGGTCCGGATGCCACGGACCCACGAGTTGGCAACCCACTTGAAGACTAGGCCGTGCATCTGCGCGGCCGGGTCGAGGTTGCCGTAGTTGTGCTTGGCGTCCGCCGGGGACAGCCCGGGAATCTCCTGAGTGAGGAAGAGGGACTCGATGCCCACGCCGAGGACCGGGTCGACCAACGGCGCGGCCTTTGAGGCGTACACGGTGCCGTCGATCGCTGCCGAGCCGTCCGACGTGGAGTTGACGGGTACGTCGTACTCGAGCGGCTTGTCGAGGGTGATCGTGCGGTTGTTCGTGTCGGCGGCGGTGATCGTGAAGAGCTGCTGTCGCATGTGCAGGTTGAGCAGCGGATGTGAGGTGGGCAGCGCCTGCTGCTGGGCGTAGAAGTTCATCGAGTTCGCGGCCCGGATGTTGACCAGCGCGCCGGCAGTCAGATTGATCATGGAGGCGTTGCTGGCCAGGTGCACGACGGTGTCGCCGGCCCGCGCCGCGTACGCGGTGTCACCGGACTTGCCACGCAGCGCGACCCCGGCCTTCCAGTGCACGTTCACCGTGCCTTCGAAGATGTCCTTGCGGTTGGTCGGGGCGGCGGCGTGATCGCTGGCGTAGCTGGTGTGCACGCCTCGGGACTGCACCCGGAACAGGCCGCGGCCCGGCCAGAGCCAGCCGCCCTTGCCCTGCCCGAAGGTCATCGCGTCCTCGTCCCAGTCCGATCCGTCGGGGGTGAGGGTGTCGTAGCGGGTGTTCGCGTCCGGCCGGTAGACGACCCGGGTGCCGGTGGTGGGGTCGGATCCCGCGCCGCGGATGACGAGGTAGTCGGCGTCGACGTGCAGTTCCCGACTGACGTTGAGCACCCCGGCGGGCAGGCTGATCAGGCTGAGCCGGGTGTAGCTCGCGCTGCCGGAGCAGTTGGACCTGACCGCGTCGATCGCCGCCTGCAGGCCGGCGGAGTCGTCGACCCCGTCACCGGGGCGTACCCCGAAGGTGCCGGAGAGTTCGGCGGGGGTCACCTGGCAGGCGGCGTCGGAGTTGAGCTGACCGCTGCCCGGCAGGGCGGTGCCGCCGCGGTATCCGGCCCGGCTCCAGTTGTAGAGCCCGTTCAGGGGAGCCCGGCGGTTGGCGGAGGAGAGGTCGAGCGCGAGCGTCGCGTCGGCCGACGCGACGCTCGTCGAGGGGGACTGCTGGCCGGTCGCGGCGAGCGCGACCGGCATGGTGGCGAGGACCGCGGCTGTGCCCACCAGGGGCACGAGCCAGGGTACGCGGGAACGGGACACAGGACCTCCGGGTGTATGTCGCCGTCGGAGAACCGGCGGGGACGGCTGAGCGTTGGGGTCAGGCTTGCGGATGGCGCGCCGGACATCGACGAGGGTTGCTGGTCAGTTAACTGAACGGTCGCCAACCCGTCAATACTTGTCTGCTCTGTAACATGGCTGCCACGTATGTGGACAGCGGTCGTTAGTCGTCTACGTACGTGGACGACGTACTGTGGTCGAGATGCAATCCTCATATCGGAACCCGCAGGGTTATGCTGTGGCGCCCCGATTCCACGACAGACCAACGGGAGGCATGGCATGGCGAAGGAACGCATCCTGATCACCGGAGGGGCCGGAAAGGTGGCGACCCTGCTCCGGCCACTGCTGGCTCGCCCCGGCCGTACGCTTCGGCTGCTCGACGTCAGGCAACCAGAACCGACCACGGAACCTGCCGACGGTGGGGAAGAGGTGGTGGTCGCCTCGGTCGACGATCTCGACGCGATGGTGGAGGCCTGCCGCGACGTCGACGCGATCGTCCACCTCGGGGGGCAGAGCCGTGAGGCCGGCGTCGAGGAGGTGCTCCGGCTCAACGCGTACGGCACGTACTGCGTGCTGGAAGCGGCCCGGCGCACCGGCGTGAAGCGGGTGGTGCTCGCGTCGTCGAACCACGCGGCCGGCTTCCACCAGCGGCAGGGGGCGCCGGCGGGTGGTCTGCCGGCGGACGCGCCCGGTCGACCTGACACGTTGTACGGGTGGAGCAAGGTGGCCGCCGAGGCGGCCGGGCAGCTCTACGCCGACCGCTTCGGCATGGACGTGGTCTGCCTGCGGATCGGGCTGTGGTTCCCCCGGCCGCCGGGGCTGCGCGGCCTGGCCCTGTGGTTGTCCCCTGACGACGGGGCGCGGCTGGTGGAGGCCTGCCTGACCGCCGACTCACCCGGCTTCCGCATCGTCTGGGGGATCAGCCGAAACACTCGCCGTTGGTGGTCGCTGGCCGAGGGCGAGGCCATCGGCTATCACCCGAAGGACGACGCGGAGAAGTACGCCGACGAACTCGTCGCCGCCCACGGCGAGCCCGACTTCGACGCCGACCCGGTGCTCGACCGGGTCGGCGGCCAGTGGTGCGACGTGCCGCTCGGTGAGCGTTACTAGCGAATCCCCTTTCGGCGGAGGGTGGCGGCGAGCCGCTGGGTGTGCATCACCACCGCTTTGACCACCCGGTCCAGTTCCTCGCCGTCGGCCAGCTGGGCGGGCATCGAGCAGGAGATGGCGTCCGTGGCCGGGATCCGGTAGCCGACCGGAGCGGCCACGCACGCCACATCCTCGGTGCCCTGCTCCCGTTCGAAGGCCCAGCCCCGCTGCCGCACCGCGTCGAGTTCGGCGTGCAGCGCCGCCCGGTCGGTCATGGTGTGCGCGGTGGCCTTCTCCAGGTCGGCCGGGAGGATCTGCGCCACCTCGTCGGTGGTGAGTTCGGCGAGCAGCGCCTGGCCGAGGGCGGTCAGGTGGGCCGGCAGGCGCCGGCCGACCCGGGAGACGATCCGGACGGAGTCGCGTGACTCCCGGCTGGCGAGGTAGAGCACGTGCGCGTCGTCGCGTCGGGCGTAGTGGATCGTGTACCCGACCTCTGCGCGCAGGTCCTCCAGCGCCTCGTTCGCGTACGGCAGGGCGCGGTCGCGGTCGAGGTAGGCGGTGCCGGAGAGCAGCGCGTGCGGCCCGACCCCGAACGCCATTCCGGTGTCGTCGGACTCCACCCACTTGAGTTCCCGCAGCGTGCGGACCAGCGCGTGCAGGCTGGAGCGCGGGTAGCCCATCCGTTCCTGTAGCTCCGAGATGGTCAGGCGGGTGGGCGATGCGGCCAGCGTCTCGAGAATGCGCACGGTGCGCTCGGCGGACTTGACGGGGGAGGACTCGGCCGAGGCGGTGGCAGGGCCAAGCCCGACCGCCCGCCCGTTCCTTCCTGTCCGTCCGCTTTCCTGGGCGCCGCCGCGCTGGCTGGGACCGTCCTGGCGGTCAGCGTGGTCAGCGCCGTCGGGTCGTTCGATGCGCGAGCGGTTGCGGGGCATGGCTCCACCCTGACGGTCATTTGTTTCCGGCCTGTTGACCGCCATGGTACCGGAAGCTAACTTGTTGATGCCCGAGTGACACAAACCAAGAAAGCTTCCACATATGTAGACAGGAGGCAGTCTCGTGGCTGTCCGTCCAGGCTCATCCAGATTTGTGGCCCTGTTCGTCGTCGCTGTAACGGCCCTGGGGGTGACCGCCTGTGGAGCTGACGGCTCCGACATGGGGCAGGACACCAAGGCGCCGCTGGAGATCTGGGTCCGCAAACCCCCGGGAGCGACCGAACAGACCGCCAAGGCGCTGGCCGCCAAGTTCACCGAGACCAGCGGCATCCCCACCAACGTCACCGCCCTCTTCGAGGACTTCGAGACGAAGCTGCAGCAGGCCGCCGCGCAGAAGCAGCTTCCCGACATCGTCATCAACGACACCGGCCAGCTCGGCACCCTTGTCAAGCAGGGCCTGGTCCGCGAAGTCGACCGCACCGACATCGCCGGCGCGCAGAGCCTGACGCCGGTGGCCTGGGACGCCGCCAAGGCGGCGGACGGTAAGCACTACGCGGTGCCCTTCTCCGCCCAGTCGTTCGCCCTGTTCGTCCGCAAGGACTGGCGGGAGAAGCTCGGACTGCCCGTACCCACGAGTTGGGCCGACCTCGACACGCTCGCCACCGCCTTCACCACCGGGGACCCGGACGGCAACGGCAAGGCCGACACGTACGGCTACGCCGTACCCGCCTCCACCAAGCGCGGCTACACCGCCTGGTACTTCTCCAGCTTCCTCTGGGCCGGCGGTGGAGATTTCCTCAACGGCAGCCCGGGCGCCTTCACCCCCGGTATCGCCAACCCCGAGTCGGTAGCGGCGGTCGACTGGTTCAAGGCCCAGTTCTGCACCGCCAAGACCGTCGCGCCGGGCGCGGTCACCATGGAAACCACCCAGGCGCACCCGGTGTTCGAGACCGGCAAGGCCGGCATCTACCTCACCGGGCCCTACAACATGGCCCGCTTCGACAAGAACCTCGGCAAGGACAGGTACGAGGTGGTCCCCGCGCCGCCCGGCCCGAGCGGCAAGGCCGCCTCACTGGCCGAGGGGGAGAACGTCTACCTGATGGCCGGCTCCGACAACCAGGCCGGTCAGCAGAAGTTCGCCGAGTTCGCCGTCTCCGTCGAGGGGCAGACCATCGGGATGGCCGGCGACACCGCCGGCAACTTCGTCCGCCTCCCGGTGAACGCGGAGGTCAAGCTCGCCGACGTCCGTACCGATCCCCGGTGGCAGACCTTCGACGAGATCTACCGGACGGTCGGGCGGTACGTCCCGGCGGTGCCGGAGTGGACGCCGTTCCAGCAGAGCGCAGCCGAGGCGATCAACGCGATCGTCGCCAACTGCGGCTCCGACACCAAGGGCGAACTCGAGAAGCTCGCCGCGACGTTCGCCAACGAGTTGACCAAGCAGGGAGTGAAGGCGTGAGTGGGACCCGGGCGGCACCGGCCCGGCAGGGTGCGCCGGTGCCCGCCGCGCCGGGCCGCCCGGGCCGCTCGCCAGCTACGCCGGTCCGCCCGGGTCCGCCCGATGGGCGCGGCGGGCTCCCGGTAGGGATGGTCGGCCCGGTCAAGCGGCACCTGGTGCCCTGGCTCTTCCTCGCTCCCGCGCTGCTCATCTTCACCGCCTTCAAGTTCGTGCCGATGGCCCGGGCCGTCGAGATGAGCTTCCACGACGTCCGCCCCTACCTCGGCGACCAGTGGGTCGGTCTGGCCAACTACCGGCAGGTGTTCACCGATGACGCCTTCCTCGCCGCGATCTGGCACACGGTCCTGCTCGCGGTGGGCCAGACCGGCGGCTCGATCCTGCTCGGGCTCGGGCTGGCGCTGGTGCTGGAGGGCGCCACACGAAACTTGTGGCTCGTGCGGACCGCCGTGTTCCTGCCAACGATCGCGGCGATGGCCGTGGTCGCCGAGGTCTGGCGCATCCTCTACTACCCCGCCCCGGACGGCATGGTCAACGGACTGCTCGGCTGGGTCGGGCTGGGCCCGTCACAGTTCCTCAACGCCGAGGACACGTCGCTCTGGTCGGTCATGGCGGTCGGCATCTGGCGAGGCGCACCGTACGACATGATGATCTTCCTCGCCGGCCTGGCCGGCGTCGACCGCGCCCTGTACGAGGCCGCGGCCGCCGACGGCGCCGGGCCGTGGCGACGGCTCTGGCACGTCGCCTTCCCGGCGCTGCGCCCCGTCTTCGCCATCCTGATCACGCTGGCCGCCATCCGCGGGTTGCGGGTGTTCACCGAGATCTTCCTGCTGACCAACGGCGGGCCCAACGGCTCCACGGAGGTCCTGATGACCCTGATCTACAAACTCGGCCTGGAACGCAACGAACTCGGCGTGGCCGCGGCCGGGTCGATGGTGCTGCTCGCCGCGACCGTCGTGCTCACCCTCGCCGTACAGGCGGCGCGGCGTGGCGACCGGGGAGCAGCCCGGTGACCGCCGATACCACCGCACGTCGGGCCGCGTCCCGGGCCGGTGCACCACGTCGCCCCGGTACCGGAGCACAGCGCCCGCAGCGACTCGACACGGCACTCGGATTCGCCGCGATGTCCGGGCCGGTCGCGCGGATCGTGCGCTTCCTGCTCTACGCCGTGCTCGTCGCCGTCTTCGCCGGCCCGCTGCTGGCCCTGCTGGTCAGCGCGTTCACCCCGGTGCCCGATCCGAGCCGGTTGACGCTGTTGCCGACCCGCCTCACCCTGGACAACTTCACCGCCGCGATCGAACGCGACGTGCTGCTCTACCTGCTCAACTCGTTCATCGTGGTCGGGGTCGGGCTGCTGCTGCAGATCATGGTGAGCATCTCGGCGGCGTACGCGCTGGCCCGCAAGCGGTTCCCCGGCATGCGGCTGGTCTTCCTGTTGATCCTCGCCACGATGATGCTGCCCGAGGAGATCCTGGCGATCCCGCTGTCGCTGGTGCTCGCCGACGTGCCGGTGATCCACGTCAACCTGGTCGGCAGCCTGGTCGGGATGATCGTGCCGGTTGCCGCCTGGGGCTTCTCCATCCTGGTCATGACCGAGTTCATGCGGGAGATTCCCGTGGAGCTGGAGGAGGCCGCCCGTATCGACGGTGCCGGCGACCTGCGGATCTTCTGGTCGGTGGTCCTGCCGCTGTGCCGACCGGCGCTCGGCGTCATCGGCATCTTCGGCTTCACCATGATCTGGGACCAGTACATGCTGCCGCTGCTGGTCGCCCAGGACGCCAGTCAGTTCACCCTGCCACTGGCGCTGCGCACCCTGCGCAACGACGAACAGGTCGGCGTCGGCGTCCTGCTCGCCGCGTCCCTGCTCGCCCTGCTGCCCTCGGTCCTCGTGTTCCTCGCCATGCAGCGGCAGTTCATGCGTGGCCTCACCTCCGGGGCGATCAAGGGCTGACCCCGAACGCCTTCCGGGCCGTCGTCCTGAGCCCCACCCCGCGCTACCCCTCGAGACCGCACAGACAAGGATTCCCATGCGCCTGCACGGCCTGCTCTCCTTCCCGCTGACCCCGTTCACCTCCGACGACACCGTCGACCTCGCCGTGTTCGCCGAGCACGTCGCACAGCAGGTCGCCGCCGGCCCGTCGGCGCTCTTCGTGGCCTGCGGCACCGGAGAGTTCACCGCCCTGCACCGCGACGAGTACCGCGAGGTCGTCAGTACGGCGGTGCGGGTGGCCGGGGGCCGGCTACCGATCTTCGCCGGCACCGGCGGCGGACCGCAGTGCGCCCGGGAATTCGCACAGATCGCCGCCGACTGCGGCGCGGACGGTCTGCTGCTGCTGCCGCCGTACCTGGTCACCTCCACCCCCACCGGTCTGGTGCGGCACGTCGCGTACGTCGCCGGCGGCACCCCACTGCCGATCATGGTCTACCAACGGGCCAACGCCCTGCTCGACCCGGCCGCCGCCGTCGCGCTGCTCGACATCCCCACCGTGACCGGAGTCAAGGACGGCCGCGGCGACGTCGACGCGATGCTCCGGCTGGTCACCGCGGTACGGACCAGCGGCCACCCCCGCGCCGGCGAGTTCGGTTTCCTCAACGGGCTGCCCACCGCCGAGTTGTCCGTGCAGGCGTACGCGGCGATCGGGGTGGAGAGCTACTCCTCGGCGGTGCTGTGCTTCGCGCCCGACATCGCCACCGCATTTCACCGGGCGGTGCGGACCGGCGACGACGAGACGGTGACCGCCCTGCTGGCCGAGTTCTACCTGCCGCTGGTGGCGCTGCGCGACGAGGTACCGGGCTACGCCGTCGCGCTGGTCAAGGCCGGTGCCCGCCTCAACGGCCTGCCGATGGGCCCGGTGCGTCCCCCGCTGGTCGATCCCAGCCCCGCGCACGTCGAGCAGTTGGCGGGGATCCTCGACCGTGGTCGTAGCGTGCTCGCCCGGCTGAGCCCGGGTGATGCCCCGGAGTCCGTCCACGCCGCCCCCGGGCCGGTGGCGGCGTGACCGGGCCGCGTGCGGGTGAGTCGAGGAGACTGCCGTGCCCGACCTGCTGACCGTCACCGGCGTGACGGTCACCCCTGTGGCCTTCCCCGATCCGCCCCTGCTCAACTCGGCCGGCGTGCACCAACCGTGGGCACTGCGCGCGATCGTCGAGGTCCGCGGCACGGACGGGCTGGTCGGCCTCGGTGAGACGTACGGTGACGCGCCGCACCTTGCCCTGCTGCGCCGGGCCGCGGCCGAACTGACCGGTCTGGACGTGTTTGACGTCGCCGCGCTGACCCGGCACGTCGCGGCTGCGGTGGGGGCGGCCGACACCCCCGACCGGCACGGCCTCACCGGCGGCTCCAGCACCGCGAAGACCCTGGCCCGGGTGCTGTCCCCGTTCGAGGTCGCCTTCCTGGACCTTCAGGCGCAGGCGATCGGCCGGCCGGTGTACGCGCTGCTCGGGGGCAAGGCCCGGGACGAGGTGCCGTTCGCCGCGTACCTGTTCTACAAGTGGGCGGCCCACCCCGCAGCGGAGCCGGACGAGTGGGGCGGGGCCGTCGACCCGGACGGCATCGTGGCCCAGGCCCGGAGAATGGTCGACAGGTACGGCTTCCAGTCGATCAAGCTGAAGGGCGGGGTGCTGCCGCCGGAGGAGGAGATCGCGGCGATCCAGGCGCTACGGGCCGCGTTCCCGGAACACCCGTTGCGGCTGGACCCCAACTGCGCGTGGACCGTCGACACCTCGCTGCGGGTCGCCGAGCAGACCGCCGGCCTGCTGGAGTACCTCGAGGACCCCACCCCGGGCATTCCGGGGATGGCGCAGGTCGCCGCCCGGGTGCCGATGCCGCTGGCCACCAACATGTGCGTGGTGTGCTTCGCCGACCTGCCGCAGGCGGTGGCCCGGGGCGCGGTCGGGGTGATCCTCGCCGACCACCACTACTGGGGTGGCCTCACCGCGTCCGCGCGACTCGCCAGCACCTGCCAGACCTGGGGCATCGGCCTGTCGATGCACTCCAACAGCCATCTCGGCATCAGCCTGGCCGCGATGACGCACCTCGCCGCGGCGACCCCGAACCTGGCGTACGCGGTCGACACACACAGCCCCTGGCAGTGCGGCGCGGACGTGGTCGAAGCCCCGTTGTCCATCGTCGACGGGGCCGTGACGGTGCCGGACACCCCCGGCCTGGGGGTCACCCTCGACCGCGACGCCCTCGCCCGGATGTCCGAGGACTACCAGCGGTGCGGGATCCGCGAACGGGACGACACCGCCTACCTGCGGCAGTTTCAGCCCGCCTACGAGAAGCGGAGGCCCCGATGGTGACCGTCGCCGGACACGCCTATCCCTGGGACGTCATCGGCGACCCGTCGTTCCCCGACCGGGTACGCGATCTCGGCCTGACCGGCGTGACCCTGGCCGCCAGCTACCACTCCACCCGGGCGGCGACCCCGTTGCACCCCCGGCACCAGCTCGTCGACGCCCGCTGGGCCGCCCTGTACCGCCCCGTCCGCGACCGCGTCTGGGCCGCTCACCGCCTGCGTCCCGGGGTTGCCGAGTGGACGACCGAAGCGGACCCGTTCGGCGTCGCGGCCGAGGCGTTGCGCCGTGCCGGCGTACCGGTCACCGCCTGGATCGTGCTCACCCACAGCACCCGGTTGGGCAGCGCCCATCCGGATCTCGCCGTCACCAACTGCTTCGGCGAGCGCTACCCGTACGCGCTGTGTCCGGCGAACCCGGAGGTGCGAGACTACGCGGCGGCGCTCACCGCCGAGGCGGTGCAGGACGCCCCGGTGGACGCGGTGTCCCTCGAGGCGTGCGGCCAACTCGGCCTCGCCCACCTGGGGCACCACGAGAAGACCGACGACGCGTGGACGCCCGATGCCGCGCGGCTGCTGTCGATCTGCTGCTGCTGGGCGTGCCAGTCGGCGTGGCGGGAGCGAGGGCTCGACCCGGGCGAGGTGATCGACAGGCTGCGTGCGGCCGTACGCGCCGAAGCCGCCCGTGGCGCCGACCCGTCGCCCACACCGCTCCCCGAGCAGATGGCCGACCTCATGCTCGACACTCGTCACGCGACCACCGACGCGTTGCGGACGCAGGTGCTCGCCGCGCTGCGGGAGGTGCTCCCGCACGCGCCGGTGACCCTGCACGCCAACCCCGACCCCTGGGCCACCGGCCCGTCACCGGGGCTCACCCCGACCGCTGCCGGCGACGTCGACGCGCTGCTCGTACCGGTCTGGCCCACCGTGCCGGCCAGCGCCGAGATCGTGACCCGCGCCGCCGGGAGCGGTCGTCCGGTCGACGCGTACGTGACCGTCCTCCCTCCGGCCGCCCCGGACGCGCTCGCCGACCATGTACGGCGGCTACGCGACGCCGGGGCCACCCGGTTCAGCCTCTACCACCTGGGCCTCGCGCCGGCATGGCGCCAGCGGCTCTTCGTCGAGATCCTCAAGGCGGTACAGAATGACTGACCCGCAGACCATCCACGAGTACGCGACCCGCGCCGCCGAGGCCGCGCGCGTGTTCGCCACCTGGACCGGCGTCCAGCGTCGCGACCTGCTGCACTGCTGCGCGGACACGCTCGCCGCCGCCGAGGACCGTATCGTCGCGGTCGCCGCCGCGGAAACCGGGCTGACCGTGGCGCGCCTCGCCGGTGAGCTCGCGCGCACCACCGGCCAGCTCCGCCTGCTCGGCGACTTCGTGGCTGCCGGTCGGCACCGGGAGAACCTCGTCTCACCGGGTGCCGCGCCGAACGGAACCGACGTGGTCGCGGTACCGGTCCCGATGGGGCCGGTGGCCGTCTTCGCCGCCTCCAACTTCCCGCTTGCCTTCGGTGTGGTCGGTGGGGACACCGCGTCCGCGCTCGCCGCCGGCTGCCCGGTGGTGGTCAAGGCGCACCCGGCCCAGCCGCGGACCTCACGGTTGCTCGCCGAACTGCTGGCCGCCCCGCTCGACGTCGCCCCGCCGGGCACCTTCGCCCTCGTCGAGGGAGGACCGGAAGTCTCGCTCGCACTGGTCACGAGTCCGCCGATCCGAGCGGTCGGCTTCACCGGGTCGCTGCGCGGCGGCCGGGCGTTGATGGACGCGGCGGCGGGTCGCCCCGACCCCATCCCGGTCTATGCCGAGATGGGCTCGCTCAACCCGGTGCTCGTGCTGCCCGCTGCGGCCGACCACGGGCAATGGGCGGCGGCCCTGGCGGCGGCGGTCACCGCCTCGGTCGGGCAACTGTGCACCAAGCCCGGACTGGTCCTGGTCCCCGCCAATCCGGCCGGCACGGCACTGGCCGCCGCGCTCGCGGCCGCCGTCGTCGCGGCACCGACCCACCCGATGCTCACCGGCGACATGGCCGCCGATCATGCCGGTTGGCTGGACCGGGCCGCCGACCTGCCCGGCGTGACAGTCACCAGCGCCCCGCCGCCGGACGCTGCGGGCCCGGAGCACGCCCGGATGCCGCGACCGTTCGTCGTTGAGGTGACCCCCGATGAGCTCAGCGGCGAACTTCTGGAGGAGCACTTCGGGCCGGCGGTCGTGGTCTGCCCGGCGCCCGTCGAGGCGTACCCCCGGCTGGTCGCCGGGCTGGCGGGCAGTCTCACCGCGACGCTGATCGTCGATGACAACGACCCGTCGGACCGCGACCTGGCCGTCGCCCTGCTGCCGGCCCTCGCCGAGCGTGCCGGCCGGATCGTGGTCAACGGAGTGCCGACCGGAGTGGCGGTCTGCGACGCGATGCACCACGGAGGGCCCTGGCCGGCGACCTCGGCGCCCTGGTCGACCAGCGTCGGCACCGCCGCCGTGCGCCGGTTCCTGCGTCCGGTGGCGCTGCAGGGCGTACCCGCCGACCTCGCGGCCACGGTGTTCCCTTCATGACCCTCCGACCCGGCCTGGTCTCGGTGACCTTCCGGCACCTCGCGCCCGTCGAGGTGGTGGCCCTCGCCCGGCTGGCCGGACTGGGCGGCATCGAGTGGGGTGGCGACGTGCACGTGCCGCCCGGCGACGACGAGACGGCCCGGCGGGTCGCCGCGCTCACCACGAGCGCCGGGCTGGAGACCGCCGCTTACGGGTCGTACTACCGGTTGGGTCACTCGGCAGCCGAGGGCCTGTCGCCCGAGTCGGTCGTGCGGACGGCCGGGCTGCTCAACGCGCCCGTCGTCCGGGTCTGGGCCGGGCGCCGGCCCAGCAGCGAAGCTGACGCGCTCTACCGCGCCAGGGTGGTCGAGGACGCGCGGCGCATCGCCGACCTGGCCGGGGCCGTGGGGCTCACCGTCGCCTTCGAGTATCACCGCAACACGCTCACCGACACCCGCGAGTCGGCGGTGTGGATGCTGGAGGCGCTGGCCGGCCTGCCGGTCCGGACGCTGTGGCAGCCGCAGCCCGAGCGGGACCTCGCCGAGAACCTCGCCGACCTGCGCGCCGTGCTGCCGTACCTGGCGAACCTGCACGTCTTCGCCTGGACACCGCAGCGTCGGCGGTTGCCGTTGCGCTGCCACCACTCCGACTGGGTGGCCTACTTCGCCATGGCGAAGACCGCCCCGGGACAGCGGTACGCGTTGCTGGAGTTCCTCGTCGACGACGACCCCGACCTGCTGGGTGCCGATGCGGCCACCCTGTGTCAACTGGTGGCTGACGCCTGACCGGCGGCCCGGGACGCGCGGGACGCCGGGTCTCGGCGAGAAGCTCCGGGCGGATCGCGGTGAGGCGGCGGACTTGGGCACCGGCGCAGCCATTGGGTGATCCGGTGGGCGAGGCTCGTCACGGACCGCAGCGACCGCGTCCGCCGGCTCGATCTCCATGCTCACTCCATCGATACGCCTAAAGACGAGCTGCATCGCTGGCGTGAAGGTGCATCGGCCCTGCTTGTTGGCGTCGGCGGCACGCCGGTTCCGCCCTCGGCACCCCTCTACCCAGAGACCTTCGAGGGCATAACAGGCCAAGATGTCCCTTGTGGCCAGAGCTACGTCACGCCCCCGGGGTGAATGGAAACCCCGCTTGCGCTCCGACGATGAGGTCTGGCAGACGCTGGCCGCGCTCGCGACCGTCGCGCCGGGCGCGTCGTCGGTCCGGGCAGGGGCCGCGCGATGATGTGCCACGGGAAGCCGGTCCCGCGACCTGGGCCTGGCACCGGTCGAACGGCGACGGGCCGCAGGTGGTGGATGCCACCTGCGGCCCGCCGGCCTCTTGCTGTGCGGTTGGTCGTCGCCATCGACCCTGGGAACACCATGGCCGTGCGCTCAGGCGCAGATCGCCTGGATGGCCAGGCCGTCGCTGGGCACGCCGGTCAGCGACAGGCGGACCGCTCCGAGGTCAGCGTCCATGTAGAGGGAGTTCAGGAAGGTCTGACCGGCCGAGCCGGCTCCCGTGGCTCCACCGACCGAGTGCACCTGCTCGGTGCCCGAGCAGACGTGGCTGGCCGAGCTGACCCCGGTCTGCACCGATCCTTCGGCCGCCGCCCCAACCGGGTTGGCGCAGATGGCGTACGTGGTGACCTGCCAGTTGCCCGAGTAGGCGCCATCTTCCGCAGCGGCGGCCCGGGCGACGTCCAGAGGGCCGGAGGCCCGGGACATCTGCAGGCCGACGCTGCCGAAGCCGCCGCCGGCGAGGCTCGCTCCGCTGCCGATCACCCGCTGGCCGCTTGGGCAGCCCGCGGCGGTGCTCCGGGGCGAGACCGAGGAGTAGCCGGAGCCCTGCGCGACGATGGTGTACCCGGGCACTGAGGTCGCCGGGGCGCAGATGGCGTAGCCCTCCAGTGCCCAGTTGCCGCTGATCCCGCCCGGCGGTTCGTCCGCCCAGACCTCGTACCGGTCGGTCTGGCCGGAGCCGCTGACCGGCTGCAGGTGGCTCAGCCGGATCGACCCCGCCGCCGGGCCGCTCACCCGGGCGCCGCCGCCGATCACCCGCATCCCGCTCGGACACTCGGCTGCCCGGGTCTTCGGTGACTGTGAGTCCGTCGCGGTGCTGACGTGGGTGGTCCGGATCAGGCCGCTGACCGCGGCGGCGGGGGTGGTCGCGACGAGTTGGGCGGCCATACCGATCGGCAGGGTGGCGAGCAGCGCCGTCACGCGGAGACCGGTCCGACCTTGTTTCGTGTTCATGGCTCCTCATTTCGTATGGATCGAGGTGACTGGCTCGTGCCGTCGACGTCGAATGTGCTCCGTGGACGTTCGGAGAATCTTCGGCAGTCGTTAAATTGGCTGCTCAACCCCGTGGTTCGGTGGATGCTGCAGAGATGGGCACGGTGCGTATTCCATCCGGTACGGATCCGGCCGGTCCGTCGCGTCCGGAGACTCAGGTCGAGCTGCTGGTCCTCGGTGAGGTGGCGGTGCGGGTCGGCGGCCAGGATGTCGACCTGGGACATGCCCGGCAGCGCTGCGTCCTGGTGGCCCTGCTGGTCGACGCGAACCGGGTGGTCCCCACCGAGCGGCTGCTCGACCGGGTCTGGGGAGAGCGGCAGCCGCAGCGGGCCCGCAACGCACTCTCCGCGTACGTCTCCCGGCTGCGTCAGGTGCTCGCGCCGGCCCACCAGGTGGAGATCGTTCGCCGGGCCGGCGGCTACCTGCTCCGGGTCGATCCGGCCCTGGTCGACCTGCACCGTTTCGAACAGTCGATCATGCGCGCCCGCGCCACCACGGTGGCCAGGCACCGGTCCGGGACGACCGGCCCGCCCGAGCCCGGCGCGTTCCGATCCGAAGACGATCCGGCGGCCCTGCTGACCCAGGCGCTGTCGCTGTGGCACGGTGAGCCCTTCGGCACCCTGCGGACCGCCTGGCTCGACGCGGTCCGGACGGCGCTGATCGCCAGCCACCACGCCGCCCAGCTGGACCTGGTCGACCTGGCGTTGGCCGTCGGCCGGCACGCCGACCTGCTCGGAGAGCTGACCGCCCGAGCCGCGGAGCATCCTCTCGACGAGCGGATCGCCGGTCAGCTCATGCGGGCCCTCTACGGCGCGGGACGCCAGGCCGAGGCACTGCGGCACTACCAGCTGGTCCGTACCCGACTCGCGGAGGAGCTGGGCACCGATCCGGCGGCGCCGTTACGGCAGACGTACCACCAGATCCTGACCGCGGATCCGGGCCTGGGGGTGGCGGCCGTGCCGCACCCGGCCCCCGCGACGCCGAGGGCTACCGTCGTCGCGCCGGGAGTCTCGCCCGCGACGTTCGTCGCCCAGGCCGGGCCCCCGCCCCGTCAGCTGCCGGCCCCGCCGCTCGCCTTCACCGGCCGGGTCGAGCAACTCGCCGAGCTGGACGCCATGCTTGCCGAGCCGGAGGCCGGCGGGGAAGTGACCGGGAGCGGAGAGCCGGGGGCGGTCGCCGGGCCGGGTGGGTTGGCGCGGGTTCCCCTGACGGTGGTGGTCGGCCTTCCGGGCGTTGGCAAGAGCACCCTCGTGCTGCACTGGGCACACCGGACCGCCGCCCGGTTCCCCGACGGACAGCTGTACGTGAACCTGCGCGGCTTCGACCCGGCCGGCTCGATCCTGGAACCCGCCGAGGTCGTACGCGGATTCCTGGCGGCTCTGGGGGTCGCGCCACAGCGCGTCCCGATCGGATTGGCCGCGCAGACCGCCCTCTACCGCAGCCTGGTCGCCGGCCGACGGATGCTGGTGCTGCTCGACAACGCCCGGGACCCCGAGCAGATACGCCCGCTCCTGCCCGGAGCCCCGGGTTGCGTCACCGTGGTGACCAGTCGTGGACAGCTCGACGGCCTGGTCGCCATCGAGGGGGCGCGGCCGCTCACCCTCGATCTCTTCACCGTCACGGAATCACGACGGTTCCTGGCGCAGCGGCTGGGGCAGGCCCGGGTCCGAGCGGAACCCGCAGCCGTAGAGAAGATCATCGCCCGGTGTGCCCGGCTGCCCCTCGCGCTCGCCATCGCCTCGGCGCGGGTGGTGGTGAACCGGGCGATCACCCTCACCGACCTGGCCACGGAGCTGGCCGGGGCCGGGGCCAGCCTCGATCCGTTCGACGGTGGCGACCCGGCCGCCGACGTCCGGGCCGTCTTCTCCTGGTCGTTCCGCGCGCTCACCCCGGCCGCCGCCGAGCTGTTCCGGCTCATCGGGCTGCATCCAGGGCCGGAGCTGGGGGTGGCAGCCGTGGCGAGCCTGGCCGGCAAACCGACGTCCGCCATCCGGCCTCTGCTGGCCGTCCTGACCCGTGCGAATCTGGTCACCGAACACGCTCCCGGCCGATATGTGCTGCATGACTTGCTCCAGGCGTACGCCGCCGAGCAGGCCGAGGTCGAGGAGCCGGCGGCGAACCGGCGGGCCGCGACCCGGCGTCTGCTCGAACACTGCCTGCACACCGCGTACGCCGCGGACCGGTTGCTGTATCCGCACCGGGACCCGATCCTGCTGGCCGACCCGGCGCCAGGGGTGGTCCTCACTCCTCTGGCCGACGGCGTGGCGGCGATGCGGTGGCTGGTGACCGAACACCGGGTGCTGCTCGCCGCGGTCGACCTGGCGGCGCGGGACGGCTGGGACCGGCACGCCTGGGAACTCGCGTGGAGCCTGACCAGCTACGTCAACCTGCGGGCGCTCTGGCACGACCAGGTCGCCGTGCAGGGTGCCGCGATGCCGTCGGCGGTCCGGCTGGCGGACCGGGCGGCGCAGGCGCACCTGCACCGTAACCTGGGCCGGGCGCTGACTCAACTGGACCGTCCGGACGAGGCTCAGCGGCACCTGGCGCAGGCCCTCGAGCTGTTCGTGGCCGTCGGGGACCGGGCGAACCAGGCGCAGACCCACGTGAACATCGCCCGGGTGCTACAGCAGCAGGGCCGGGACCGGGAAGCGCTCTCCTACGACCTGCGATCGCTGGAGCTGTACCGGCTGGCCGGGCATCTGGCGGGTCAGGCCCGGGCCTTGAACAACATCGCCTGGATCCGGATCCGGCTCGGCGAGCACCATCAGGCCCGAGAGTTGTGCCGGCAGACGTTGCGGCTCAACGAGGAGATCGGCAACCGGCACGGGGCGGCCACCAACTGGCGTACGGCCGGCTGCGCGGAGGCGGCGACCGGCGCCCACCACGAGGCGATCGTCTGCCACGAGCGGGCACTGCGACTGTTCCGGGAGATCGGGGACCGGGGTGGCGAAGCGGAGGCGCTGGTCGGCCTCGGTGACGCCCGGTACGCCTGCGGCCAGGTCGAGGCGGCCCGGGAAAGCTGGGCGGAGGCGCTGGCGCTGCTGGAGGAGGCAGGCCATCCGGACGCCGCCGCCGTCCGCGCCCGCTCCGCCGGGTCGATCGTGGGGTTGGCGGAGAGGGAGAACTTTCCCGTCTCTGCTGACCCGTGATCCGACCACGCGGCGCGGTGCGCGACCTCGTTCAGCAGTCGTGTGGCGGTTGCGCCAGCCGTTCCACGAGCGCCGACGGCGCGTCAGCGAGGAGTCGCGGTGGGGGTGGCGACGGCGCCGCCCCCACCGTCATGTCCGGGAGCGACGCCAGCGGGGCCGAAAGGTCGGCATTGGCGGTTGGTGAACGACTGCTATCCCGGGCGGGGGTCGGCCGTCGATCATTGCCAGGAGATAGATATGAGTCATTCTCGCCTCCGGGTGGAACGCCCGGCGCGGAGGGCGAGACGTCGGCACCGCAGCCGGGCGTACCGAAGGCCGACTCCGCGTCCCCGGAGGAACTCTCATGCCCCGTCCCCCACTCCGCGCCCGGCTCGCGGCGCTCACCGCCGCCGTCCTGACCGCGAGCGTCCTGACCGTCACCCCGCCGTCACCGGCGTTGGCCGCCGCCGGCACGTTCGCCGCCAACGACTACTGCCTCGGCCAGTGCGCCGACATCCTGCCCCCCGGGCAGAACGGCAACGCCACGCTGGCCGCCATCCTGGCCCACCAGGCGCTCGGCACCCGCCCCGCGCACTCCAGCGACCAGCTCGACGAGTACGCGAACCTGGTCTACAACTACGCCGGGCTGACCGACGAGCAGATCGCCCACTTCTTCAATGACGCCTCCTTCGGCGTCCCCGCCGGGCGGGTCGAGAGCACCGTCTCGCCGCGCGCCGACGTCACCATCGTGCGGGACAAGGCCACCGGCGTTCCGCACGTCACCGGCACCACCCGTGCCGGCACCATGTTCGGCGCCGGCTACGCCGGGGCCCAGGACCGGCTCTGGGTGATGGACCTGCTGCGGCACGTCGGCCGCGGCAACGTCACCTCGTTCGCCGGCGGCGCTCCCGGCAACCGGGAACTGGAGCAGAGCGTCTGGGCCAACTCGCCCTACACGGAGGCGGACCTCCAGGCCCAGGTGGACGCGCTGCGTACCAAGGGCGCCCGGGGCCAGCAGCTCTACACCGACGTGGTCGACTACATCGCCGGCATCAACGCCTACATCGACAAGTCGATCGCCGACGACAACTACCCCGGCGAGTACGTGCTCGCCGGCGCCGGCAAACCGAAGCACTTCACCACGACCGATCTGATCGCCACCGCCGGTGTGATCGGCGGCCTCTTCGGCGGTGGCGGCGGCAGCGAGATCCAGTCCGCGCTGGTCCGGGTGGCCGCCCGGGCCAAGTACGGCGCAGGCGAGGGCGACCGGGTGTGGGCGGCGTTCCGGTCGCAGAACGACCCGGAGACCGTGCTCACCCTGCACGACGGGCAGAGCTTCCCGTACGGCGCGACGCCGCCCGGCGCGACCAGCGCGGTGCTCCCCGACGCCGGCACGGTGGTCGCCGAGCCGCTCGCCTACGACCAGACCGGCGGGGCCGCCGCGCGCACCGGCGCCAGCACCGCCACCCAGGGGCTGATCGGCGGCCTGGCCAACCTGCGCGCGCACGGCATGTCCAACGCGGTCGTGGTCTCCGGACGGCACACCACCACCGGCAACCCGGTCGCCGTGTTCGGCCCGCAGACCGGCTACTTCGCCCCGCAACTGCTGATGCTCCAGGAGTTGCAGGGGCCGGGCATCAGCGCGCGCGGCGCCGCGTTCGCCGGGCTGAACCTGTACGTGCTGCTCGGCCGCGGCCAGGACTACGCCTGGAGCGCCACCTCCGCCTCGCAGGACCTCACCGACACCTACGCGGTGCCGCTGTGCACCACCGACGGCAGCGCGCCGACGCTGCGCACCAACCGCTACCGTTACCACGGCCAGTGCCTCGCCATGGAGACGCTGGAGCAGCGCAACTCCTGGTCGCCGACGCTGGCCGACTCCACCCCGGCCGGCTCCTACACCCTGCGCGCGCTGCGCACCAGGTACGGGCTGGTCGCCTACCGGGGGCTGGTGAACGGGCAGCCGACCGCGTTCACCAAGCTGCGCTCCACCTACCGGCACGAGGCCGACTCTGCGATCGGCTTCCAGGCCTTCAACGACCCGTCGGCGATGGGCGGCGCGGCGGCGTTCCAGGCGTCCGCCGCGAACGTCGGGTACGCGTTCAACTGGTTCTACGTCAACTCCACCGAGGCGGCGTACTTCAACTCCGGCTCGAACCCCGTCCGTCCGGCCACCCTCGACCCCAACCTGCCGGCGAAGGCCGAACCGGCGTACGAGTGGGTCGGCTGGAACGCGGACACCAACGACGCCACCTACCTCCCGCTCTCGGCCCACCCGCAGTCGGTCGACCAGGACTACTACGTGAGCTGGAACAACAAGCAGGCGCGGGACTTCGGGGCGGCGGACGGCAACTTCAGCTTCGGCTCCGTACACCGTGGTCAGCTGCTCGACGGCCCGGTGCGCGCGGCGATCGCCCAGCGCAAGCTCGGCCGCGCCGACGTCGTCAGGATCATGGCGGACGCGGCGGTGACCGACCTGCGCGGCCAGCAGGTCCTCGGCGACCTGCTGCGGGTGCTCGACAGCGCGCCGGTCACCGATCCGGCGCTGGCCGACGCGATCGGCAAGCTGCGGGCCTGGCGGCAGGCCGGCGCCCGACGGGTGGAGACATCGCCCGGCTCCAAGGTCTACCAGCACGCCGACGCCATCCGGATCTTCGACGCGTGGTGGCCGCTGCTCGCCTCGGCGCAGTTCCGCCCCGGGCTCGGGCCGGACCTCTACGCCGCGCTGGTGGACGCCATCAAGGTCAACGAGGCGCCGTCGGGCGGCCAGAACGGCGGGCGCGACGGCGCCGCGAGCTGGGCGTCGCAGGGCCAGGCGCACAAGGGCTCGTCGTTCCAGTACGGCTGGTGGGGCTACGTCGACAAGGACGTACGCACCGTGCTCGGTGACCCGGTGGCCGGCGGCCTCGGGCGGGGGTACTGCGGCGGCGGCGACCTGGCCGCGTGCCGGACGGCACTGCTCGGCGCGCTCGGACAGGCGGCGGCCGTGCCGGCCACCACCGTCTACCCGGGCGACAAGTCCTGCTCCGCCGGCGACCAGTGGTGCGCCGACTCGATCGCCCACTCCGGGCTCGGCGGCATCACCCACCCGGTGATCGCCTGGCAGAACCGCCCCACCTACCAGCAGGTCGTCTCGTTCCCGGCACGCCGGGGCGACGACGTCACCAACCTGGCCCAGGGTCGCCCGGCCACCGCGTCGAGCACCCAGTTCCTGACCAGCCACACGCCGAACAAGGCGGTCGACGGCAGCCTGAGCAGCCGCTGGGCCAGCAGCTACAACGACAACCAGTGGCTCCGGGTCGACCTCGGGGCGGCCCGCACCGTCAGCCGGGCGGTGCTGCGCTGGGAATCCGCGTACGGCACGTCGTACCGGATCGAGGTCTCCGGGGACGGCAGCTCCTGGACGCCGGTGTTCGCCACCACCACCGGCAACGGCGGCGTCGACAACGCCACCTTCGCCCCGGTCACCGCCCGCTACGTGCGGGTGTACGGGGTCAAGCGGGCCACCTCGTACGGGTTCTCGCTCTACGAGTTCGAGGTCTACGGCCGGTGACGTCGAAGGCCGGCCGGCGGGAGCCCTCCCGCCGGCCGGCCGAGTGACAGGAGCAGGCCGGCGGCGGCGAGGGCGGCTCCGGCGGCGGCCGTGTACGCGGGGAGTTGCGCGGGGATGCCCAGGTGGACGGTGATGCCGAGGATGCGGGACAGGCCCCAGGGCAGCAGCGCGAGCTGGTCGTTCCACACCGTCAGCGCGCGTTCCAGGCCCACCACCGAGACCAGGGCGGACAACACGCCGAGGGGTACGCCCGCGGCGGTGAGGGTCAGCCCGATGGCGCTTGCGCGGCGCAGGCCGTACCGGTCCCGCAGGACCACGGCGGCGGCCACGAACAGCCAGCAGAACGCCGCGAACGCGACGGTGACGTACGCCGCGCGCAGACCCGGCGCGGTCCAGAAGGCGAACCAGTACCCGCCCGGTCCGCGCCCGGCGAGCGCGGCCAGCAGCAGCACGCTGCGCAGCAGCGCGACGCCGCCGACCACGGCCCACAGGTGGAACGGGTCCCGCCGGCCGACGACGAGGCGTACGACCAGGGCGAACAGCGCCCACCCACCGAGGGTGACCAGCAGGTGCGCCGGCGCGGCGAACCAGGTCAGCACGAGCCGGCTCGCCACCAGCACCACGGCCGGGACCAGCCACACCAACACCCGGTCCGCCCGCGCCCCGGGCGTCGGCAGCGCGGCGACCCGCCACGGCCGGAGCGCGCCGAGCAGCAACCCGCGCGCGGCGGCCGCGCCGAACCCGCGCCCGCGCAGGCCGAGCAGCACCGCGAGCAGGATCGACCCGAGCAACGTCCGGGCCGCCCAGGCCATCGCCGGGTCCCGGTCCGCGCGCCGCGCCCCGAGGTCGGCGGCGGTGAAGTTGTACGCCGGCAGGTCCAGGTCGGCGCCGTAGCGCTGCCGGTGCGCGTCGCGTGCGTCGTGGTACGCCGCCGCGGCCCACCGCCAGTCGTGGCGGGCGGCCGGGGAACCGGTGTCCAGCCACTGCGCGTGCCGCAGCACCATGGCCCGGTACGCCCCCAGCGTCTCGAACAGGTCGACCTGGTAGTCGAGCGTCGCGGTGAAGCGTCCGCGCAGTTCGGCGTCGCGCCAGGTCGCCGGGTCGGTCGCGGCGACCAGGTCGCGCATGCGCCGGGCCAGCGCGACGGCCTGCGAGCCCTCCTCGATCGCCTCGTCGACGTGGCCGCCGGTCACCGCGTAGATGCTGTCCAGCGCGGCGGAGTCGCCGGTCAAGATGTCCCACTCGAAGATCCACATCATGGGCGGTGGTTCCAGCCCGAGCGCCCGCACCGACCGGTCGGCGTACGGGCCGATGTAGAGGCCCTTGGTGACCGCCTGCCGGGACAGCGCCATGGCCTGCCCGATCGTGGCGACGGTGGCCGGGTCGCCGGAGAACGTGCGGTACGCCCAGTCCGCCGTGACCTGCGCCGGGTCGGCGTTCGGGTCCCAGGCCAGCCGGCCGACGGCGTACGTGTTGAGGTCGTAGAGCTGCCAGAAGCCGGCGCGCAGGTGCAGCGACATGGGCCCGGCGTGCAGCGGCCCGCCGTCCTGGGTCCAGTTCCAGACGCCCTCGACGTTCGGGTTCGCGGCGAGGAACGCGCGCAGCGCCTGGCGGTGCAGTGGGCCGAGGTCGTTGGGCAGCGAGCCGAACGCCTCGAACTCGCGCCGGGCCTGGAACTCCACGATGCGGCGGTGCCCGCCGCCCAGCAGGGTGCTGTTCAGCGGCAGGTGGCTGTAGAAGTCGCCCAGGGTGTACTTGGTGGACACGATCAGGTGCGGGTCGTCGAGCCCGCCGAGCACCTGCGCGTACGACTCCGGGTCGGTGTGCAGGTCGCCGACGGCGCCGACGCCCACCGTCCAGGTGCGGAAGATGATCTCCTTGCCGGCCCGGCCGGCGGTGTCCAGCAGCGCCCGCAGCATCGCGCGCACGGACGTTTCCGTGGTGACCGCGAGCCTTGACGAGTAGTCCCAGCCGGTCCCGGCGTACACCTCGCCGCCCTCGCCGACGCGGACCATCAGGCCGTCGACGAACGGCATGCTCTCGAACAGCTCGGCCAGACCGGCCTGGTAGACCGCCCACAGCCGAGGGTCGGCCACGTCGAGGCCGCCGACGGTCCGCGTCAGGTACGCCTCCAGCGGAGGCGACACCGCGAGCATGTCGGTCAGCAGGAAGACCCGCACGCCCATGTCCTCGGCGTACCGGAAGACGGGGCCGAACGCCGCGACCATCGCCCGCGCGCGGTCGACGTGCGGGTCGCCGGGCGGGTAGACCGCGCGCCCGTCGCCGACCTTCGCGAACGTGACGTACTCCAGGAAGCCGGGCACGACGATCCCGTTGAATCCCTGCGCCACCGAATGGTCGACGAACTGCCGGAACTGCGCGTCGATGCGGGCCACCGCGGCGGCGTCCACCCACGGCGCGCCAGGCAGCACCGCCGATGCGACCACGTCGGTGTTCAGGCCGTAGTCGTCGCCGGCGGCGAAGGCGGCCGGGTCGGGCTCGCGCCCCACCGAGCCCGCGTCGGTCAGCCGCAGGCCGAGCCGGGGGACGACCACCCGACCGGCGTCCGCCGCGGGGAGCGCGTCGGCACCGGAGCGGATCCGGTCGGCCAGCCGGTACATCCCGGCTGCCACGCCCGCGACGTCGCCGCCCTGGACGGCCAGCTCGGCGCCGTGCACGTCGAGCCGGTACGACTCGGGCGCCCCGCCGAGGGCGGCCAGCACGCCCGCCCGCAGCGTGGTCACCGCCGACAGGTCCCCGGCCGCGCCGGTGCCCGGCGCGGCCGTCGCGGACCCGGCCGGGCGCGGCGCGGCGGCGGCGAGCACCGGCCGGGGCAGGCCGCGGGAGACGACCGCGTCGGCGACGGCAGCCGCGGCCTTCCTGACCCGCGGCTCGTCGGGCACGACGAGGGACGCCAACGGCGGGACCGGTGCGGGCGTCCGCGCCGGCGCGGCGACGGCGTCCTCGCGCGGCACGGCGGCGGGGGCGTGGCTCAGCCCCAGCGTGTCGCCGACCCCCCAGGCCACCGTCGCGCCGAGCGCCAACAGGACCGCCGCGGCGACGAGCAGCGGGTACGGCCTGCGGGCCCGAGCAACGCGATTCACGCTCGCATGGTAGTGGCCCGCCGGCCCCGTCCTCGACGGACGGAAGCGCTCCCTCAGCCGCCAGCGAGCTGTGGGCCCGGCGCGTGCCCGGCTGGCCGTCGGGTCGACCGCCAGGCGGAGAAGGGCTCAACGCCTGGTGGCGTTCATCGGCGTGAGTGCACCGGCAGCGGGATCTCGAAGAGCACCGTCTGGTGGGTGTCCGGGCGCCCGTCGCGGGCGTCGTGCACGGGTACGGCCACCGACCGCCAGAATCCCTCGGCGCCCTCGATCCGGGTGTCGGTGTGCAGGTACAGCGCCCGGTAGCTGTCCTGCGCGGCGACGAACTCGACAGCCCGGTCCACCAGTGCCCGGGCCAGTCCCCGGCGCCGGTGCTCCGGCCGGACGTACACCCGGAACAACTGGGCGGGCATGACGCTGCGGGCACCGACGAGGTGCTCGGGCGCGGCCTGCCGCACGGTGTAGTCGCCGACGAGGTGTCCGGTCGCAGATCAGCAGCCGGGGCCGGGCCAGCAGGGCGCGGGCCAGGGCGGCGCGTTGCAGTTCCCCGCCGGAGAGCCGCTCGGGGTGCCGGCCGGTGAACTCACCGGTGAGGCCCACCCGGGTGAGGACGGCCTGCGCCGCCTGGCGGGCCGTCGCCGTCTCCAGGGCACACAGCCGTACCGCGACCCGGGCCACCTGGTCGAGCAGGGGCAGGAACGGGTGGAAACTGGCCCGGGGGTCCTGGAAGACGTACTGCACGGCGGCCAGGTCCGCCCGGCTGCCACAGCGCCGGGTGTCTCAGATCATGAGCACGGCTGGACGCGTGGCAGCAGAGGTGCGCACTGGGCTGCCGACAACTCCGCTCCTCGAACGCGTTCTCAGGCCGCTCGAACTTCGGCGAGCCGCCTGACGGCGTACTCGTCGTCCCAGCAGACGGCGGCTTCCCACGCGGCCGACGCATGCCCGGCGATGTCGAGCGCGCCGTCGTCGAGGCCGGCGGCGTTGCCGGGCAGCACGAGGTCGAGGTCGGGGACGCCGACGTGCGACTCGTCCCAGTCGATCAGCGCGACCTGACTCGCGGTCACGCGGACGTTGCCAGGGTTGGCGGGGTTGCCGTGGACGACGCATGTCCGGCGTCCGGCGAGCCGCGCCCACGCTGCTCGGCATCGAGCAACGCTCGCAGGGGGCATCGCGCCGAGGTCGATCTTGGTCCCGGTCTCGGCGTGCAGGAGGTCGATCGACGACCGCCAGCCCGGGCGCTGCGGCCAGCCCCGCGTCAGCCGGTGCAACTCGCGCAGCGTGCCGGCCACGCGACGCCAGTCGGCCTGCGTCTCGGGCGGCCCGCCATCCAGGTAGGTCATCACCACCAGACCGTCGGCGAACAGCCGCCCGTCCGTGGTCGGGATCGGGACCGGCACGGTCATACCTGCACGGTCGAGGTGCTGGAGAAGCCCGGTCTCCCACGCAAGATCAGCGTCGTTCCTGGTGCCGAGACGACCGACCGCGAGGCGCCCGTCGACGCGCACGCTCCACACGTCGTTGGCGACTCCGCCAGCGAGCGGTTCGATGCGAGCGGCGTCTTCACCCCACCGCCCGAGTGCCTCCCACCCCATCTGCCGGATCGTACGGGGCTCCGAACATCACCGTTGCCGACACAGGTGGTGCCTACGCGTTCCGGCGTGGCCGTCCGGCCCCCGCTACCCGGATGGCGGCGTCGTTGGCCGGTGCGGGTCGCGTCAACGGCTACCCGGGGTTTACTCGGTGGCGGGCTGGCGGGCCGCAGCGCAGGATGACCTGGTGGCACCACCCGAGATGGTTCTGTCCGATCTTCGCGACGCGTGGAGCCCTGCGCTTGCTGGTGAACTCCTGGGCCTGTACGTGCACGGCTCGCTGGTGACCGGCGACTTCGCCGAAGATCGCAGTGACCTCGACCTGCTCGCGGTACTCGACAGCGACCCGGACGAGAACCTCCTCGCCGTGCTCGCCGGACTGCACACCGACCTCGACCGGCGACACCCGCAGTGGGCCGGCAGGGTCGAGGTGGAATACGTGTCACTGGCTGCCGCCCGCGACGCCGCGCGCGGTGGCACCGGCCGGGACCATGTCATCGCCCGGGTCAGTCCCGGCGAAGTGCTGCACCTGTTACCTGCCACCACTCACCGCCTCGTGACCTGGTCTGCCGTCCACCAACACGGCCGCAGCCTGCTGGGCCCCCCGGCCGACGTCCTGCTACCCGCCGTCGACCCCGACCGCGTCCGCTCGGCTCTGCTGGACCACGTCCGCGACTGGCCGGCCTGGGTGACCCAGATGAACACCTCCGGCGCCCAGTCCTACGCGGTGCTCACCCTCTGCCGGGCCTTCCAACGCCTCCGACACGGCCAGCAACTGTCCAAGCGGCGGGCCGCCCACAAGACCATCTGCTCCCACCCCCGATGGGCGCACCTGATCATCTGGGCACGCGACTGGTGGTACAACTCCGGCCCGGACACCGACCCCGGCAGCACCGACGACGTCCAGGCATTCGTGACCGAACTCAGCGCCACCATCCTGGCCTCGGAACATGCCGTTTCCGGCCCGTCGCCCAGAGACCGTGGCCTGCCGGTCCGTTGATCGATAGTTCTAACTGCTTCGTTGACCCGCCCTACGGCCTGCCGTAGCGTTGCCGATCAATGTCGGCCATGGGACCACCGACATCATCTCTAGGAGCAACGTTGGCCATCCCTGGATTTTCCGTGCCCAGACGCAGGTTGGCAGCCGCTGTTGCTGCCCTCGTGGCGGCAACAGTCAGTGTGGTGGCGGTAGGTGACCCCACCAGCGCCGCCCCACCGTCCACTTCGAAGACCGGCTCGTGGATCGTGCGGCTCGACGAACCGTCGCTGGCCGCACACCAGGCGAGATCCGGCAGGATGAACGCCAGATCGGCCGAGGCCCGCACCTACACCGACCGGCTCGCCGCCCGGCAGTCGGAGGTCGCCAAGCTGATCGGCAAGCGGCTGGGCCGCAAGGTCACGGTGACCAGTTCCTTCCGAAACGTACTCAACGCCATCGTCATCAAGGCGGACGCGGCGGAGGCCGCGAAGCTCGTCAAGGTGGCGGGCGTGGCCGCGGTCGAGCCCGAGGAGGTGTACGAGCTCACCAGCGACGCCAGTCACGAGATCATCGGTTCGCCCGCGGTCTGGGCGGGCGAGACCGGCCCGGAGCTGGCCACCAGGGGTGAGGGTACGGTCGTCGGCATCCTCGACAGTGGCATCAACGCGGGCCACCCGGCCTTCGCCGCCACGGACGGGGAGGGCTACACGCACACCAACCCGTACGGCCGGTACCTGGGGGTCTGCGACCCGACGCACCCGAACCACGACCCGATCTGCAACGACAAACTGGTCGGCGCGTACAGCTTCGTGTCGGGTAACTCGGCCCGGGACACCAACGGCCACGGCAGCCACACCGCCTCCACCGCCGCCGGCAACCGGCATCAGGTGACCCTTAAGTACGGCCCGGACCAGCCGGTGCGGACCGTGCAGGGTGTCGCGCCGCGCGCCAACGTGGTGATGTACCGGGTGTGTGTCGAGAGCTGTCCGGTCTCGTCCATCCTGGCCGGTATCAACCAGGCCGTCGTCGACGGTGTCGACGTGCTCAACTACTCCATCTCCGGGGCGGACCGGCCGTGGACCGACTCGGTGAGCCGGGCGTTCCTGGAGGCGTTCGGGGCTGGCATCTTCGTGGCGGCGTCGGCCGGCAACAGCGGACCCGGTGCCGGTACGGTGGCGCACACCTCGCCCTGGAACGCCTCGGTCGCCGCGACCACCACCGACCGTACCTGGGTCAAGTCCCTGTCGGTGGTCGGCCCGACGCCGGTCCCGCCGGCGCTGGCGAACCTGACCGGCTGGCCCGGCTTCGGTCCGGGCAACTCCAGCCCGATCGACGCCGAGCTGCGCTACTCCGGCGAGGTGGGTACGGCGACGGGCTGCTCCGCGTTCCCGGCGGGCTCGTTCGTCGGGGCGATCGCGTTGATCCCGCTGGGCACCTGCACCTCGGCCGCCAAGATCACCAATGCGGCCAACGCCGGTGCCGCCGCGGCCGTCCTGTTCGAGCGGCAGCCTGGTCCGCCGGTGTTCCTCTCCGGCGTGGAGAAAACGACGATCCCCGCGATCAGCGTCACCCAGGCCGACGGTGAGGCGTTGCAGAGCTTCGCCACCGCCACCGTCGAGCCGGTGACCGCCCGCCTGGGCGCCGCCACGGAACTGGCCCGCGACGCTGGCAGTGCCGACCTGGTGGCGTGGTTCAGCTCCCGAGGCCCGAGCGACTACGACCTGCTGGCCCCGACCCTCGCCGCTCCCGGGGTGAACATCCTCGCGGCCTACCGTGAGGTCGACGGGGACCCGAACCAGTACAACATCATCCGCGGTACGTCGATGGCGTCGCCGCACGTGGCGGGCGCCGGAGCGCTGCTGGCCGCGCTGCACCCGGACTGGTCCCCGGCGCAGATCCGCGCCGCGCTGGCCGGTACCGCCGACCCCGAGGGCGTACGCGAGGGATCCGGCACCCCCGCGGACCCGCTGGACGCCGGAGCGGGTCGCCTCGACCTCGCCGCCGCCGGCCGGGTCGGCCTGGTGATGGACGAGTCGTACGCCGACATGCTGGCGGCCAACCCGGCCACCGGCGGTGTGCCGCGCGAGCTGAACGTGCCGTACCTGGTGAACCAGCAGTGCAACCTGTCCTGCTCGTGGACCCGTACGGTGACCAACGTCGCCGACGCCACCGCCACCTACTCCGCGGCGGTGACGGTACCGGCGGGGCTGACGGCGACGGTGACCCCGGCGACGTTCACCCTCGCTCCCGGTGCGAGCCAGCAGATCACCGTCGACCTGAACGTCTCGGGCAGCTCCGGCGGCAGTTGGACCTTCGCCGACCTCCGGGTGACCACCGACGGCCACCACGCCAACGGCGCGGCCATCGCCGGGGTGCACTACCCGGTGGCGGTGATCCCGGTGGCTCCGGGAATCACCGTCGACCCGACGAAGCTCGAGGTGACGCAGAAGCCCGGCCTGTCCACGACCCGCAGCGTCACGATCCGGAGCACCGGCAACGGCGCGCTGAAGTGGCAACTGGCCGGCGGTGACGGTTGCGTCCTCCCCGACCAGGTGGACTGGCTGTCGACGGACACCACGTCCGGCACGCTCAACCCCGGCAGCTCGACCCAGCTCCGGTTCACCCTGGATTCGACGGGCAAGGCACCGGGCAAGCTGCAAGCGACGCTGTGTGTGGCGAGCAACGACCCGGCCAAGCCGCGCATCCCGGTCACGGTGACCCTCGTCGTCTCCGACCTGCCGACCATGGAGGTCACGCCGGAGCTGGCCGTGAGCCAGCCGGCGGGGACGGTCACCGGCACGAAGCTGACCATCGGGAACACCGGTACCGCGCCGCTGGAGTGGACCATCGGCGAGGCGCCGGTCGTCGCGAACCGGACCACGCTCGCGACCACCGACCCGAAGCGACGCGAACTGCTGCGCAACGGCGTCCTGCTGGTACCCAACACGGCGCTGCCCGGCGTGGCGGCCTTCGACCCGCAGGACGGTGACCTGCTCGAACCGGCGTTCATCACCTACCCGCCGGAGACCGAGGTGGACCTGGGGACGACCACGCACATCATCCTCAACCAGGCACAGGATGGCTTCCTGGTTTCGTCCCAGAGCACCGGTGCCGTCTACTCGTTCGACCTCGACGGGAAGTACCAGGGGGTGCACGCGCCGGCCGGTGGACCGAATCCGGGCATCATGGGCAACGTCCGAGGCATGACGCTCTCGCCCTCGGGCACGCTGCTGGTGGCCTCCGGCAGCGGCAACAAGGTGGTGGAGTTCGACGCCGAGGGCAACCACCTGCGTGACCTCATCACGTCCGGCTCCGGTGGGATCTCCGGACCGTGGTACCTCACCTTCCGGGAGAACGACCTGCTGGTCTCCGCCAGCGGCGGCAACATCTACCGGTACGACCACTCCGGTCAGCCGCTGTCGGTCTGGGAAGACACGATCAACTTCCCGCAGCAGATGTACCAGCAGGAGAACGGCAACATCCTCGCGGCGGCCTTCTCCAGCCCGCCGGGCGTCTGGGAGATCGACCCGAACGGCGCACCGGTCAACCGGTACACCGGGGCGCTCAGCAACCGCGGGGTGCACCCGCTGGGCAACGGGAACATCCTGACCACCAACAGTGGCGGGGTGCACGAGATCGATCGCGGGTCGGCGCTCGTCGAGACCCCACTCGCCACCAACGGTGCCCGCATGATCAGCGAGATCGCGCGGTCCCAGCCGTGTGACGAGCCGGCCGACGTGCCGTGGTTGCGGGTGGACACACCGAAGGGCAAGACCCTGGCGGGTGGCAGCAGCAAGGTCACCGTCCTGGTCGACTCCACCGGGCTCAAGCCCGGGGCGCACGAGGCGCATCTCTGCGTCGCGGGCAACGACCCGGACAGCCCGCTGCTCGGCGTACCGGTCAAGGTCACGGTCACCGACCAGGCGTGTGCACGTACCATCACCGGAGCTCACCCGGGCCCGCTGACCGCGTCGGCCGGGCTGACCTGCCTCGCCTACGGGTCGTCCGTCGCCGGCAAGGTGACCGTGGCACCGGGTGCCAGCCTGCACACCAACGGTGCGAACATCGTCGGGGCGGTCTCGGCCGAACGCGCTGCCGGTGTGGAGCTGTCCGCAACGGCCGTGGTCGGCGCGGTCGACCTGAAGAGCGGGACCGGCCCGCTGTCGCTGACCGGCAACCACGTGACCGGCCTGGTGTCGCTGACCGGTAACAACACCGGCCCGGCAACACCGTTGGTCTCCGGCAACACCGTCGTCGGGCCCCTCAAGTGCAGCGGTAACGAGCCGCCACCGGTCAACGGTGGCGTGCCCAACACGGTGTCCGGAGTAGTCACCGGGCAGTGCCGTGGCCTGTAGCCGATAGCTCGACGCAAGCACCAACCGCCGGATGGCCGGGCACCCGCCCGCCATCCGGCGGCTTTTTGGGCCGCGTACCGGCCGGGACCCGGGGTCAGCCCGCGATGCCGGACACAGGGCGACGGGTCCGCGCGGTTGCGTCGCCGTGAGCGGGACCGAAAGCGCCGCCGTGGTCAGCCCGGGTCGGCCCGGCTGACCTCGTCGATCAGGCCGGCGAGCAGCGCCGTCCGGGGTACGACGGAGTCCAGGTCCAGCCATTCCAAGGGGCTGTGGTCGTTGCCACCGACCGGGCCGAGCCCGTCGAGCACCGCCGCGCCGGCTTCGGCGAGAAGGTTCGCGTCGGCGCAGCCACCGGTCGCGGTGTGTGAGACGGGCACGCCGAGCCCGGCGCCGACCTTCGCGGCGAGGTCGGTGAGCCGCTGCCCGGCCGGCCCCAGCTCCCAGGGTGGGGTGGGGGCGTGCACGGTCACCTCGGCGCGCACCCCGGCGACCCACGGCTCGGCGACCAGGCGGCGGATCTCGGCGAGCGCGGCCTCGTACTCCCGGCTGTGCCAGGCACGCAGGTCGACGAGCATGCGGGCCCGGTCCGGGACGACGTTGGGCCGGTCGCCGGCGGTCAGGTGACCGACGTTGACGGTGACCCCCGGCCACCGGCCGTTGAGGGCGTCCAGGGCGACGGTCAGCCGAGCGGCCGCGAGCAGGGCGCTGGCTCCGCGTTCCGGTTCGATGCCGGCGTGGGCGGCCCGACCCCTCAGGGTGACCTCCAGGTCGGCGACGCCCTTGCGCGCCGACACCAGGTCACCGTTGTCGCGGGCGCATTCCAGGCAGAGGGCAACGTCGGCAGCGGACCCGAGGGTACGCAGCAGCGGCCGGCTGCCCGTCGATCCGATCTCCTCGTCGGGGGTGCAGACCAGCACCAGCTCGGCGTACTCCGTCCGGTCGAGCGCGGTGAGGACCTCGACGGCGGCCAGGCCCGCGAGCACACCGCCCTTGTCGTCGCTGACCCCCGGTCCGTACGCGCGGCCGTCTTGCACCCGGAACGGACGGGCGGCGGCCGTGCCCGGCGGGAAGACGGTGTCGAGGTGGCCGGCGAGCAGGATCCGCCGGCGGCCCCGGCCACGGTGCCGGCCGATCAGCACGTCGCCGAGGGGCCGGCCGGACGGGTCGGCCACCGGTTCCCGCTCGACGGCCATGCCGGCTTCCAGGCACCAGGTCTGCATCAGGTCGGCGACCTGCCGCAGGCCGTCCACCTGTCCGGATCCGGAGTCGATGTCGACCAGTCGGGCGAGTCGCTCGTGGTAGGGGGCCAGGCGGTTCCCGGCCGCCGCGAGCAGTTCCGCACCGTCCACCACTTTGCCGCTCACGGTGCCTGCCTTTCGTTCGCGACTGCGGGGCTCCGCTTCGCTGCGCTCCTCGCGCTCACAGGACCTTGTCCAGGAAGGCGCGGGTGCGGTCGTGTTTCGGGTTGCCGAGCACTTCGCCCGGTGTGCCCTGCTCGACGACGCAGCCACCGTCGAGGAACGCGACGGAGTCGGCGACCTCACGGGCGAAGCCCATCTCGTGGGTGACCACGACCATCGTCATGCCGTCGGCGGCGAGGCCCTTCATCACGTCGAGGACGTCGCCGACGAGTTCCGGGTCGAGCGCCGAGGTCGGCTCGTCGAAGAGCATCAGCTTGGGGTGCATGGCCAGTGCGCGGGCGATGGCCACCCGCTGCTGCTGCCCACCGGAGAGCTGAGCCGGGTAGCTGTTCGCCTTCTCGGCGAGACCCACCCGTTCCAGCAGGGCCGTCGCCTCGGCGCGGGCCTGGTCGCGGGGGGTGCCGAGGACACGTACGGGTGCCTCGATGACGTTGCCGAGCGCGGTGAGGTGCGGGAAGAGGTTGAACCGCTGGAAGACCATGCCGATGTCGCGGCGGCGACGGGCGACCTCGCGGGCCTTCAGCTCGTACAGCTTGTCGACCTGGCGACGGTAGCCGACCAGTTCACCGTCGACCCAGAGTTGGCCGCCGTCGATGCGTTCCAGGTGGTTGACGCAGCGCAGGAAGGTGGACTTGCCGGAGCCGGAGGGCCCGAGCAGGCAGGCTACCTCGCCGGGGGCGACGGTCATGTCGATGCCCTTGAGGACCTCGACCGGCCCGAACCTCTTGGTGACGCCCTCGGCCCGCACCATGGGTTCGGCCCCGGCCTGGCGGGTGGGGCTGATGGCGGTGTCGGTCTGGGTGGTCATCGGACTCCTCCCCGGGCGAAGCCACGGCCGAACCGCCGCTCTATCGCCCACTGGCCGGCGGACAGCAGGCTGACCAGCGCGAGATACCAGATCGCCGCCACGACGAGCAGCGGGATCACCTTGTAATTGCCCTGGTAGACGGTCTGCACGGCGGTCATCAGGTCACGGCCGGCGATGATCGACACCAGCGCGGTGGACTTGAGCATGGTGATGGTCTCGTTGCCCATCGGCGGGATGATGACCCGCATCGCCTGGGGCAGGACGACCCGGCGCAGGGTGAGCGCGGGGCTCATGCCGAGGGCCGCGGCGGCTTCGGTCTGCCCGGTGTCCACGGCGAGGATGCCACCCCGGATGACCTCCGCGGCGTACGCCATCTCGTTGAGCGACAGGGCGAGGACGGCGGCGACGGTGCCGGTGACCACGACGCTGGTCGGTTTGTCGAACAGGACCAGGTCGGTGAACGGCAGGCTGAAGGTGATCCGGGGGAAGAGCGCGCCGAGGAAGCCGAAGAAGATGATCTGCACCAGCAGGGGAGTGCCCCGGAAGACCCAGATGAAGGCCCAGGAGACACCCCGCAGTACGGGGTTGGCCGACAGGCGCATCACCGCGAGCAGGACGCCGCCGACGGTGCCGAGCACCATGGCCAGCAGGGTCAGCCAGAGCGTGGTGACCACGCCGTCGAGGATGTAGTCCTTGAAGAGGTATTCGCCGATGGTGGCGGGTTCGAGGTTGGGGCTGTCCAGCAGAGCCCGGAGGAAGAGGGCCGCCACGCCGACCACGAGGATCGCGGTCAGCCAGCGTCCGTAGTGTCGTACGGGGACGACCCGTACGGTCTCGGTGTCGCTCGTCATTGGGTCGCCTCCAGCGGGGGACGGGTGCAGCGGTCGCCGGGCGCGCCTTCCGGGCCCGCCCTCACGGGGTGTCGAAAGGGCGCCCGGCGACCGCGGTTCAGGGAGTCGGCTCCGCCGGGGTCAGTCGATGGCCTGGTCGATGGTGGCCTGCTTGACCGCGATCGGCTCCTGCTTCCACCGGGCGAGGATCTTGGTGTAGGTGCCGTCGTCGATGAGCGACTGCACGGCAGCCTGGTACGCCTGGGCGAGTTCCTTCTGCGCCTTCAGGAACCCGAAGCCGTTGGGGCTGGCCAGCCAGCCGTTCGGGGCGGACGGGTCCTCGACCAGGTCGGCCTTGCCGGCCAGGGCGGGGGCGACGTCCACCAGATTGACCTTGGTGGCGGCGACCACGTCGACGTTGCCGGCGATGAGGGCCTGCACCGCCTGCGGGTTCTCCGGGTACTCCTTGACCTCGACGGCTCGGCCGGCGCAGTCGGACCTGCTGTACTCCGCGAGGTTCTTGGCCTGGTTGCTGGCCTTCTGCACGGCCACCTTGCGCCCGCAGAGGTCGGCGACGGTCTGCACGCCGAGCGGATTGCCGGTCTTGACGAGGAAACCGGTGCCGGAGGCGGAGTAGTCGACGAAGGTGGCGACCTGCTGGCGCTCCTTCTTGTCGGTGATGCCGCCGGCGATGGCGTCGTACTTGGCGGCCTGGAGGCCGGGCACGAGGCCGTCGAAGGGCTGCTGGGTGAAGGTCGCCTTGATGCCCAGCCGGGCCGACGCGGCCAGGAACAGGTCGTGGTCCAGACCCTTGAACTCGTCGGTGCGGCCCTCGGTCTTGAAATCGATGAAGGGTTCGTACGGGGCGTTGGTGGCGACGGTGATGGTGCCCCGGTCCCGGATGTCGCCGGGGACCTTCCGGGCGAGGGTGGCGTCGGTGGTGACCTCACCGACGCCCTCGATGGTGACGGAGACGGTCGTGACCTCGTCGCCGGAGCCGGCGGCGGTGGAGTCGCCGCCGCAGCCGGCGGTGACCGCGAGGAGGGCCGAGGCCACGGTGGCCAGGGTGAGGTGACGGATGCGCATGGGGTGTCCTTCCGGGTGCCAGCCGAACCAGCACCCGGACTGTAACGCACATTACTATTTCGGTGGGGTTACAGTTTTCTGTAACGAGCTTCCGGCGCTCTCAGCTTCCCCCGTACGTCTGCTGGGCCTGCTCCATTGCCTTCAGGCGCTTGCCGGCGACCGGCCCGAGACGGTCGATCAACGCCGCCACCAGCGTCTCCACCAGCGCCAACGTGGGCACGAAGCTGTCGTACGGCGACGGCGACTCGACCCGGCTGGGCAGCACCACCTCGGCCAGGCCGGCCACCGGGGAGAGCCACCGATCGGTGAACAGGAGCACCCGGGCACCCCGTGCGGTGACCTCCCGGGCCAGGGCCAGGGTGGGCTCCTCGTACCGGCGGAAGTCGAAGAGGACGAACAGGTCCCGGCGGCCCACGTCGACGAGCATGTCGGTGCGCTCCACCGGCGTGGACGGCAACAGGCGGCTGCCTCCGCGCACCTGCATCAGGTGCAGCACCAGGTAGTGCGCGAGCAGACCGGAGAACCGGCCACCCGCCGCCGTCACCCGCAGGTGCTGGTCGGCCAGGAGGCGGACCGCCGCGTCCAACTCGCCCTGCGGCAACTCGGCCAGCGTCCCGGCCACGGCCTCCGGCAGGCTCGCCGCCGCCCGGGGCAGCGCACCCTCCGGCCGACCGCCGGTCCGCTCCGCCGCCCGGTACGCCGTCAGCGGCGACGTCTCCCGCTCGGTGAGCTCGTCGCGCAGCGCGCGCTGGAACTCCGGATAGCCGCCGAACCCGAGCCGGCTGAGGAACCGCAGCACGGTCGGCGCGCTCACCTCGGCCCGCTCGGCCAGCGAGGCGACCGTGCCCAGCCCGGCGGCCGGGTACGAGGCCAGCAGCGCACGCGCCACCCGACGTTCGGCCGGGCTGCACTCACCCAACCGCTGTCGGACCAGGGCGGCCACCCCGACTGCGGGCGGCTCGACGGCGGCGTCGTCGGACAGGTGTTCCGAACCGGCACCCGTGCCCGGCTCACCAGCGATATCGAAGGTCGACACGCGCTGAGCGTATCCGCCGCTCCTGCCGGCCGGCTCCGACCCGGAACGGGCGAGGTGTCCCCGCCGCGCACCACCCGCCCGGAGGATGGTCCCGGTGGTCAGACCACACGGGCCGAGGGCGCGCCCGCCCCGGGGGTGAGGAGGGCGCGCCTTCGGCCGGGTGGGATCAGGACTTGGCGACCGTGCAGGCGTAGTCGGCCGTGCCGGACCCGGAGTACGCCTCCACCTCGACGTAGTAGGTGGCCGACCCGGACGACGTACGGGTCAGCGAGACCGACTCGTCCGCGCCCGCCCCGTCGTTGACCGACCGGGTCAGCGTGCTGCCGGTCGAGCTGAGCAGGTAGAGGTCGGCGTCGTACGCGCTCGGGACCGCGCAGTCGACGGTGAGCGTCTGGCCACTGGTGAGGCTCACCTTGAAGTAGTCCCGGTCGCTGCCGCTCTTCATGTCACCGGTCAGGGTCAGCGGGTAGCTGCGGCCGCTGACGTCGTTCGCGGCGGTGCGGCTGTCGTTCGGCTCGACCTCGGCGTACGCGGAACCACCCCCGGGCGGGGGCGGGGTTGTCGAGCAGTCGGTGACCGGCGTACCGCTGTAGAGGTTGCTGCTCGGCACCCCGTTGGTCACGCTCTTCAGGTAGTAGCCGCAGGTGGGACGGTTGGCGAAGTTGTAGGTCTGGCCGTTCGCGAGCTTCCAGATCTTGAAGTTGGAGTACGTCAGCGGCTGCCCGGAGACCGCCACCTCCGGCTGGTGGTCGCCGAGGACCACGTACGCGTTCGAGCCGCTCAGCGTGGCCATCCCGGACTTGTCGATGAACAGCGACGCGCCCTCGTTGACCCCGACGCCCCAGGCCGCGCCTGCGCTGGTGCGACCGTCCTTGACGGCCCGCGCGACGAACGCCATCGTGCGACCCATCCGGTCGCGCTCCTGGAAGTGCGAGTCGTTGACGGTGTTGGCGTAGTTCGCCCAGCGGAACATGCCGGTGGTGAACGTCAGCGACCGGTCGTACGGGTCGTCCAGGGCGATCGCCGACGTGGTGCTGGCGGCGCACGCGTCGTACACGATGTCGCTGTTGATGTGGTGGCCGGCGCTGCCGCCGCCGACGCCGCCGCCCTTGGCCACGACGGACTCCACGGACGCCTCCAGCGCCGTGCCCTTCCATGCCGCGTAGGAGCACTGGTTGCCGCCGGCGAAGTAGACGAACTCGGCGTTGCGGATGTCGGTGTTCACCTGGCTGTTGTTGCCGTCGTTCTTGGCGGTCAGCGTCAACGTGGTGCAGGAGTTGACTCCGGCCAGGCCCATGATGTCGTCGCATTCCGGGGTGCCGCCGTCGGACGCGGCGACGACCGCCACGTCGATCGTGCCGCTGGCACCGCGGATCGCGTTGATCGCCCGCGTCATGGTGGCGGACACGACGCCGCCGGAGCCGTTCATCGTGTACGCCGGGCCGGACCAGCTCGCCCGGCTCACATCGGTGGCGCTGCCCTGCCGGTCGCGGATGACCTGGGCGTGCGCCGCGGTCACCCCGATCGGGGAGAGGGTCGCGACGAGGCTCGCGGCGGTCAACAGCGCGAGACGGGTACGCAGGGGGTTGCGGACAAGGGACATGGGCACCTCCGAGGGGCCACGGATCGATGAAACAGAAGTTACATCGATTAGGTTTCCTGCTCAACACGTAATCCCTGTTACATTCTGATGACGTGTTCCAGCTCCACGCACGACTGCGGAAGGGCCGCTCGACAGGCGTCGAACGGCCCCTCCTCACTCTCTACCGGACGGGGCCTACCGGGCGGCGATGCCGATCACGACGCCGGTGAACGAGGTCGACCCACCGGCCCGGAACGCGGCGAAGCCCCGTCCCCGGGTCAGCGTCGCCTCCCACCGCGGGTCGTCCTCGTACGACACGTCGGACACCGACACGCAGCCCGCGTTGTCGATCAACGCCTCGGCGCCGGTGACGAGGCCGTAGTTCCAGAACACGTCCCCGGTGGGCGTCACGTCGCAGCCCGGCGCCCCGCTGACCCGCTGCTTCGACCGGGCGATGACCGGCTGCCAGCGCTCCGAGCGGTACTGGTCGCCCTCGGTCAGCCGGGTCCAGCGCACGCCCCCGACGCCCCAGACGGGAGTACGGGTGGTGCGCGCCCACCGCAGGTCGAGCACGGTCACCCCGCGCTGGCCGAGCACCCGTAGCTGCTGGTGCCGCGAGCCGACGCCGGTCACCTCCAGCGCGGTGTTCTCGTCCAGGCCGAAGACCCGCTTGTTGCGGGTGTCGGTGGCGAGCCGGATCGACCGGGCCTCGCGGCCGCGCCGGGAGAAGTGGGTGTCCACCAGACCGTCGCGGAAGAAGCCGAACCCGCCCTTCGGCAGGTACCCGAGGACGCTGGAGTCGTCGAAGTAGCCGGCCTTCGACCCGTCCCGCAGGCCGGGGTCGACCGACCCGCCGGTGATCATGTCGCGGCCGGCCATGATCTGCGCGCCCGCGCTGGTGCCGGCGACGACCGCGCCCGCGCGCAGCTTGCGCCGGACCGCGGCCAGCGCCGCCGAGTCGCGCTGCGCCCGGCCCCGGGTCATCGTGGTGACGTACCGGTACTGGTCGCCGCCGCCGAAGAAGAAGCCGGTCATCGAGTTGATCTGGGCCACCACGGCCGGGTCGTCGGCCTTCTCGGGGTGGTCGACGTCGATCGGGATCCACTGCGCGTCGGCCACGCCGTACGTCTTGAACAGGTTCGCGTAGTAGTCGCCGTTGCAGACGCTGTTGTTGCAGTCCGGGGTGTCCGCGTCCGGATCCTCCGACGGGGTGGGTGCCGCCGCCGTGAAGATGCCGATGCGGGCCCTGCCGGTTCCGCCGGCCAGCCGGACGATGTCGCCGTAGATGGTCGCGTTGTCGTCGGCGAGCGCGCCGCCGACCAGCACGAGGCTGCCGCCGGAGCGGTGGGACGACGAGGTTGCCGAGGCGGGGACCGCAGCCAGGGGGACGCTCAACGCGACCGCCGTGCACGCGCCGACCCCGAGGGTCAGCAGACGCTTCAAGGGCATGACTCTTCCTCACTGGAGACCGTGAGGGCGGGCCGACGTGAGCGTACGACAGAACACCCACCCCGACAACGGCCGATCGCGACCGCTCGTCGACGGGTGGGTTCGGCTCACCGGCGCGGCAGACAGGACCGGTCCCCGCGGTGGTCGGCGCGTCGACGATGCCGTGGGTGCGGGCCGCGCCTCACCAGGCTCGGACAACCCTGGCCGTCACCCGCCGGACACGAGGCGAACGAGCATGTTCGATGTCCTGGCGCTTCAGATGGATCGCTAACGTTGGTCCGCAATACGAGCTTAACGATGAGAACACACTGCTCCTGTGTCAGCGTGGCGCCGCAGAGCTGCCCGCGCGGCGGACCATCCACCGTCAGAATCGCGGAGGCCTGAACCCGTCATGGTGCACCGGTGCTCGTGGTGGCTCAGGGGGATGGTCGCGGCGATCCCACGTATTGGTGTTATCGCTAACAGTCTGCCCGCGAAGAAGGTGATGTCCTAGAGGGAGGGCATGGTCGACGCCAGCCTCGCCGACACTACCGCCTACGGAACGACGGACTTCTGCAACGGGCCGGGCAGCGGGAAGTGCGCCACGTACCTGGCCGCGGGGTGGGGGCCCAGCTCTTCTTCGGCGGCCAGAAGGTCAACGAGGCGAAGCGCCGGTGGTCGACGCGGTCGCCACCCACGACGCGGCGATGGGTGGGGTGGCGGTCTTCGTCGTCTACCGCGACCGGACCGTACCGATCGAGCTGACCATCGATCTGAGTCGCTTCGGTCCCGTGGTGCGGACGGTGGAGGCGTCGACCCTGTCCGACGACGACGTTCGTGCGACCAACACCGTGGATCAACAGGAGTGGGTCGTCCTGCGACCCAACCGGCAGCTCTCGGTCCACACCAGCGGCGTGCAGGTCGTGTTGCCGCCGGTGTCGTGGACGGCCGTGCGGCTTCCGTGGAACCGACCCACTGACAGCTCCCCGGCACGGCTGGACTTCGCTTTGGCGGCTACGCCGACCGAAGCGAAGTCCAACCGGCTGTGCGCTGAGGGCGTCGATGAGTGTCCCGCCCTGTCGACGAGCCGTGCACGACCCGCTCAGGAAACGCTTTCACGGTGGCTGGGTGACGCCGCGCTGCGCAATTCCACGCTGGCTCAAAGAATGTGGATCAACGCCAATAGCTTGACATCCATCGATGTGAACGCAAACATTTTACGTGTAACGCGGTGGTAATGCCGCTGTCACGTCCCTCGGCGGGCGCCTGCTCCGCGTGCGAGGCGGTCGCCGAGGTGGGCGCCGTCGTCGAAAGTGACGAACCACCGCGCGTCGTCACGGCGGCGATCATCACCGGGATCGAGGGCTCGGTGTCCGGGCGGTCCAGGCAATCGAAGGAGATTTCGATCATGGATGTGGATCCGGTGCCGCGGGTGGGTGCGCGGCGGCGTGGGTGGCGGGTGGGGTTGGCCGCGGGTGCGGCGGTGTTGGTGGCGGGTGCGGGGGTGGTGTTCGGGGTGCCGTCGGCGTCGGCGGCGACGGTGGACACCTCGGCGTCGTACGTGTTCGTGAACCGGCACAGTGGTAAGGCGATGGATGTCTATGACTGGTCGACGGCGGAGAGCGCGCCGGTGAATCAGTGGGCACGTAATGATCTTGCGGTGCAGCAGTGGCAGTTCGTCGATGCCGGTGGTGGGTACTACAAGGTGCGGTCGCGGCACAGCGGGAAGGTGCTGGAGTTGCCTGGTGTCACCGATGGCACCCAGTTGGTGCAGACCAGCGACCGGGGGGCGGCCGCGCAGCAGTTCCGGTTGCTGGACTCCGCGGGTGGGTTCGTGCGGTTCGTGAACCGGCAGTCGAGCAAGGTCGTGGATGTGTGGGAGTGGTCGACGGCCGACGGTGGCCGGTTGGCCGGCTATTCCGACGTGGACGGGGCCAACCAGCAGTGGCAGTTGGTGCGCCTGGGCGGCGGAACACCCACCACACCGCCTCCGCCGACAGGTAACCCGCCGGCGTCCTACCCGCAGCCCATCAGGGTCTCGGGAGACATCGGTGTCCACGACCCGACCGTGGTCAAGCGGCCCGACGGCACCTACCTGCTCGCGCACACCGGCAACGACATCGCGCTGAAGACCTCGACCGACCGGGTCGCCTACCGCAACGCCGGCGCCGTCTTCCCCGGTGGCGCGCCGTGGACCACCACGTACACCGGTGGCGCGCGCAACCTGTGGGCGCCGGACCTGTCGTACCACGACGGCCGCTACTACCTGTACTACTCGGCATCGACCTTCGGCTCCAACCGCTCGGCGATCTTCCTGGCCACCAGCACCACCGGCGCGTCCGGAAGCTGGACCAACGAGGGCCTCGTCATCGAGTCGCGGACGTCGGACAACTTCAACGCGATCGACCCGAACCTCGTGGTCGACGAGCAGGGCCGCTGGTGGCTGAGCTTCGGCTCGTTCTGGTCCGGGATCAAGATGATCCAGCTCGATCCGGCTACCGGACGTCGGCTCGGCACTTCGATGCAGAGTCTCGCCGCCTACGGTCCCGGCATCGAGGCACCGGTCGTGGTCAGGCGCGGTTCCTGGTACTACCTGTACGTCTCGTTCGATCGCTGCTGTCAGGGTGCCAGCAGCACGTACCGCGTCATGGTAGGCCGGTCGGCGAGCCCGACCGGGCCGTTCGTCGACCGCGCCGGTCGGGACATGCTTTCCGGCGGGGGCACTCAGATCCTCGCCTCGCACGGCAGTGTCCACGGCCCCGGCCACCAGGCGTTCCTCGCAGACTCTGACGGCGACTACCTGTTCTACCACTACTACGCCGACAGCGGCGCGTCGCTGCTCGGCATCAACCGCGTCGGCTACGACGCCGCTGCCTGGCCCTACGTGTACTGACCCGGCTGATTCCGGTGGGCGGGCCCGCGCCTGCCCACCGGGATGCTCCGCACCCTCGAACCCCGCACTCGGGCTACGCCGAGCTGTATGCCCGCACGCCCACCTCCGCTGACGACGATCTCGCCCAACTGGGAGGACACATGCACCCGTCCCACCGAGTCACCAGCCGCGCTGTCGGCACGGAGCGCGCCGGTCACCGGAGGACTCGGCACCTGCGGTCGGTCCTGGCCGCGGTGCTCGCGACACTCGCCGTGGCGGCCGGCCTTCCGGTGGCTGGCCCGGCGCAGGCCGCGCCATCCGTGAACTACACCAACCCGCTGGCGACCCAGCGGGCCGACCCGCACATCGTCAGGCACACCGACGGCTACTACTACATGACCGCGACGGTGCCGCAGTACGACCGGATCGTGCTGCGTCGGGCCACCACGCTGCAAGGGCTCGCGACGGCGGCGGAGACGACGATCTGGCGCCGGCACACCAGCGGGGAGATGGGCGCCCACATCTGGGCGCCGGAGATCCACTTCATCAACAACCGGTGGTACGTGTACTTCGCCGCAGGCCGGACCGACGACGTGTGGCGGATCCGGATGTACGTTTTGGAGAACGCGAACGCGAACCCGCTGGTCGGGTCGTGGACCGAACGCGGCCGGATCACGACCCCGTGGGACACCTTCAGCCTGGACGCCTCGACCTTCGTGGTGAACGGGGTGCGCTATCTGACCTGGGCGCAGCAGGAGCCCGGCATCTCCACGAACTCGAACGTCTACCTCGCCCGGATGGGCGCCAACCCGTGGCAGATAACGGGCACGGTGACCAGGCTCGTCGTGCCGACGTACGACTGGGAGACCCGCGGCCACCGGGTGGCCGAGGGGCCGGCGGTGATCCAGCGCAATGGCCGGGTCTTCCTGACCTACTCGGCCAGCGCCACGGACGCCAACTACTGCCTCGGCATGTTGAGCGCCTCCGCCGGCGCGAACCTGCTCGACGCCGCCTCCTGGAGCAGGAGCTCGACCCCGGTGTTCGCCAGCAACGCGGCCACCGGCCAGTACGGCCCGGGCCACAACTCGTTCACCGTCTCGGAGGACGGGCAGAGCGACATCCTCGTCTACCACGACCGCAACTACCGCGACATCAGCGGCGATCCGCTCAACGATCCGAACCGGCGGACCCGGATCCAGAAGCTGTACTGGAACGCCGACGGCACCCCGAACCTCGGCATTCCGGTACCCGACGGGGCCACCCCGGTCCGGCTGCGCTCGCACGACCTGAGCACCAGCTACGTCCGGCACTACGACCACCGGGCGCGCGTGGAGCCGAACGTGGCCAACCTGGCCGACTCGCAGTTCCGCATCGTCGCCGGCCTCGCCGGCGCGGGGTCGGTGTCGCTGGAGTCGACCAACTTCCCGGGCTACTACCTGCGCCACCGCGACTTCGCCCTGTACGTGGAGCAGAACGACGGCTCGGCCCTCTTCGGCGCTGACGCGAGCTTCCACCGCCGGTCCGGCCTGGCAGCCAGCGCCGGGCTCTCCCTGGAGTCACAGAACTTCCCGGGCCGATACGTCCGCCACCGCGGCGGGCTGCTCCACGTGGAAGCGGTGAGTTCGAGCGCCGAGCGTGCCTCCGCCACCTTCCACCTGGAATAGCCAGCCACCCACCTGAATCAGCCATTCATCGGCTCAGGTGACCGCGGTTCTCGGCCACGCCGGTTGCTCGCCCCGAGCCCTTCGATCAAGCCAGGAGGAACGATGCCCCTGAAAACCATGAGAAGACCGTTCAGCGGTGGAGGGATCCGCCGAGGCCGGCGTAGCGGCCTGGCGCTCGCCATGATCACCGCGCTGGCCGGCGCGGCCGGTGTCGCTGTGGTCAGCGCACCGCCGGCACAGGCGGCGACCATCGACACCAGCGCCTACTACGTACTGGTGAACCGACACAGCGGCAAGGTCCTCGACGTCCGGGACACCTCGGCGGAGGACGGCGCCGTGATCCAGCAGTGGTCCCGCAACGACGGCGAGTGGCAGCAGTTCCAGTTCGTCTCCTCCGGCAGTGGCTACTACCGCCTCAAGGCTCGGCACAGCGGCAAGGTCGTCGACCTCTGGGAGTGGAACGTCGCCGACGGCGCCGAGTACCGTCAGTGGCCCGATCTCAACGCCACCAACCAGCAGTTCCAGGTTCTCGACTCCGACGGCGGTCATGTCCGGCTGATCAACCGCCATTCCGGCAAGGCGCTGGAGGCATGGGAATGGTCCACCGCCGACGGCGCCCGAATCAGTCAGTACACCGATCTCAACGGTGCGAACCAGCAGTGGCAGATGGTTCGGGTGGGTGGCGGGGGCACTCCGACCACGCCGCCCCCGGGCACCGGTTGTGGCAGCGGGTCGACCAACGCCGAGGCCGTGCTGAGCGGGAGCACCTGGACGGCCCGTAACGGCTCGTCGACGGTCTATTCGGGATCGAGCATGCTGTCCGCGATGCAGGCGGCGGTGAACTCGCTGTCGGCGGGCCGGACGTCGAAGCAGCGGGTGGTGGTTCGTGGCTCCGGGTCGATGAGCGCGGGTTCGCGGTTGTCGCTGCCGTCGTACACGACCCTGGCGGTGTGCGGCACGATCAACGTCACCGGGTCGGGTTCGGGCGACCAGGCGCCGGTGTACTCGCGCGGCACCACGGACGTCGAGGTGCAGAACCTGACGCTGACCGGGTCGCCGTTGTACGGGATCTTCATGCGTAACGTGAACAACCTGACCCTGGGCCAGATCGACATGCGGGTCTCCTCCGGCCTGGGAGTGCGTATCGACAACCACGGTGGGGACCGGGCGGTGAAGGTGCGCAACGTCCGCATCGACAACGTGTACGTCTCCGGGACCGGTGCGCACGGGGTGGAGACGTACGGCGTGGACGGTCTGACGGTCGGAACGGTCACGGCGCGCAACACCGGCTACTCCGGCCTGCTGCTGAACGACACGATCAACGCCACGGTCGGCACGGTCGACGCGCAGGGCGCCGGCACCGGGACCGGATACGCGGCGTTCCGCATGGCCAACCGCAACGGCCGGGTGGGTAGCTCGTACCCGACCAACATCCGGGTCGGCAACGTGATCGCCTCCGGCGGTGGCCGGGGGATCTTCTGCGTGTCCGAGTCCGGCGGCGCGGTCATCGACCGGGTGACGATCTCGAACACGGGAAACAACGCGATCCTCGTGGAGAACTGCTACAACGTCGCCATCGCCGGGGTGTCCGGGACGGTGACGGGCGGCGGCGAGGTGAGGATCTCCTCGCGGACGGAGTTCCCGATCTCCTCCGGCATCCGTTTCCAGAACCTGACGGTCAGCGGCACCAACATCACGCAGAGTCCCTGCGGCGGGGCGAACAACACGATCAGCAATGTCACCAGGATCAACTCGACGCTGAACTGGTGTTGAGCGGTGGTGCGCCGCGCCGGCCCGACGAAGCATTCCCAGTGCTCACCCTTCACCATCGACGAGAAGAGGAAGTTCTGTGGCGAACACTCTCACCAATCCCGCTGATGAGCGCCCGCGGCACCGCTGGCGGTCCATGATTGCCGCCGCCGGTGCCCTCGTGGTCGGCGTGGTCGGCGTGGTGATCGCGTCGCCCCCGGCCCAGGCCGCGGTCATTGACACCAACGCCTACTACGTGCTGGTCAATCGGCACAGCGGCAAGGTTCTCGATGTCGCCGACACCTCGACCGCCGACGCCGCACCCATCCAGCAGTGGTCCCGCAACGACGGTGCCTGGCAGCAGTTCCGGTTCGTCAGTTCCGGCAGCGGCTACTACCGGTTGCAGGCCCGGCACAGCGGAAAAGTGATCGATCTGTGGGAATGGAACACCGCCGACGGCGCGGAGTACCGGCAGTGGTCCGATCTCAACGCGACCAACCAGCAGTTCCAGGTCCTCGACTCGGACAGTGGCTACGTCCGGCTGATCAACCGGCACTCCAACAAGGCCGTGGAGGTGTGGGAGTGGTCCACCGCCGACGGCGGACGGATCTCCCAGTACGCCGACCTCAACGGATGGAACCAGCAGTGGCAACTCATTCCCGCCGGTGGTGATCCTGGGACGCCACAGAGCGGTCTGGTCGGTTGGGCCACCCAGAACGGCGGTACCACCGGCGGCGGTAGCGCCGCCCCCACCACGGTGACGAGTGCGTCCGCTCTCTCCAGCGCGCTCGGCTCGTCCAGCGCTGCGGTCATCCGCGTGTCCGGCACGATCTCCTGCTCCGGCATGCTGCGGGTCCGGTCTCACAAGACGATTGTCGGCAATGCCGGAGCGACCATCTCCGGCTGCGGGTTCACCGTCAACGGCGACCGCAACGTCATCATCCGTAACCTGAACTTCCGCAACTGGAGCGACGACGCGATCAACGTCGAGCAGTCGGCCACCAACATCTGGATCGACCACAACAGCTTCACCGGCGGCTACGACGGCGCAGTCGACATCAAGCGCGGATCCGACTTCGTCACCGTCTCCTGGAACCGGGTCTACGGTCATGACAAGTCGATGCTGCTCGGCCACAGTGACAGCAACGCCAGCCAGGACGTCGGACGCCTCCGGGTCACCTACCACCACAACTGGTTCGACGGCTCCAACCAGCGCCACCCGCGGGTCCGCTTCGGCAACCCGGTCCACGTCTACAACAACCTGTACAGCAACGTCGGCGGCTATGGCGTCGCATCGACGATGAATGCCGGGGTGCTCGTCGAGGGCAACTACTTCGAGAACACGGCCGATCCCTACCATCTGGGGGAGGGCTCGTCCGGTCCCGGTTCCCTGGTCGCCCGCAACAACTGCTTCGTCAACTCGGGCGGCGGGCAGGCCGGCGGCAGCGTCGCCGCCATCCCGTACCCGTACCAGCTCGACACCGCCTGCAACGTGAAGTCCATCGTCACGGCGGGCGCCGGGGCCGGCCGGATCAGCATCTGATCCGGCGCCGCTTCGAACGACCACGACACCAGCAGGGCCGGGCCGTTCCCGGATCTCCGGAGGGTCCGGCCCGGCCGTCGGTGACGGGGGAGGGGCGTACGCCTGGACCCTGTCCTGGCGCTGCTGGTGGTGACGGGCTCGGCGGGCTTGCCCACGCAGGCCCGGTCGGCGCGAACGCCAGTGGGATCGGCCGGCCGGACGCCACCTTCCGCGTCCCCTGATCCCCGTCGATCCGTGTGGCTGCTGAAGACGTGGCGGTGGCTGTCGCCTACGGAGTAGGCGCGCTCAGGCGATGGCCTGAGTTGTTCGGGACGACCGCCCGTGGTTCGGGGTCGGGTTGCGTCCACGGGTATGGATGGACGTGCTGTGGACGCGGGGGGGGGGGGGGGGCCCGGGGGGGGGCCCCGCCCGGGGGCCGGGGGTGGGTCGGGTCAGCCGACCAGGACTTCCTTGCTGGCGACGTTGCCGCCGGCGTCGGCGACAGCCTCGGCGACCTGGCCGTCCTTGGCGTTGAAGTCGCCCAACGCGGCCTGCAGCTCCTCCTG
>NZ_JAGPXN010000049.1 GCF_018070575.1 Micromonospora sp. C31 | reverse complement strand
ACCTACCACCGCCGTCGACGCCAACGATCCCTGTCCCGGTTGACCCCTATCGAGTACGAGACCATCATGACCCGACCGGCCAGTCAGGCCGCGTGACTGAACTGTCACCTATCGGTGCAGCAGACCCGCTGCTCACCGGCCGTCGTCGCCGCCCTCACCGCCGCCGTCACTGAGTACGAAGCCGGCGAAACCCTCGAAGCCATCGTCGCCCGCGACGCCGACAAACTCGAATGCCTCGTCCAAGCCGTCGAGTACCGCCACCAGGGCATCGACAACGTCCAACGGTGGATCGACAGCTCCCGCGCCGCTCTCACCACGACATCCGCGCACCGCCTCGCCGAAGCTGCACTTGCCGGTCAACCCCTCGCCTGGCTCACACCGCCCCCGAAGCCGGAGTGACTGACCGCTCGCTTCACAAGTGCTGGGCACTCCTTCTGGGCCTGTCCGTGTACGTCTCTGACGTCGGGCCCTGATCCGTTGCAAGCTGGCTTCGGCTCCCACTGTTCGGCCCTGTTGCTGTCACCGTTGCTGTCGACAGCAACAGGGCTGACTGCTTCGGTGTGAACGCCGTCTTAGCGCATCGTGTGCTGCTATCGGTCGTGATCCTCTGGCTCTGAGCTCGGCCACCGCCCTGTCTATTGTCGTCCCGTGTCGCCTCAGGCAACGCGTTCGATGCTCCTCGCTGCGCGGAGGCGACCGATCAGTTCGCGCCAACGATGCTCTGCCGGTACTCCAGGGCTTCGGGCACTTCCTCGTACTGCAGCAGGTTGCCCGTCAGAGCGAGCAGGTGCGTCTTGGCCTCCGCCGGGGTGACGCGAAAGAACTCGCGGCGCTGGTTGACCAGGTTGACGCGATGGTCCGCCAGTCGGGTGTGCATCTGATTCTCGATACCGACGGCGTCATCGGAGAAGAACAGGGCGTGCACGTCGAAGTTGAACGGGACCGAGGCGTCGCTGAGTTCACGCACCCGGTCAAGAGGGTCCAGTCGCCGAGTCATGCCGATCTTCACCATGTCCTCGCCGAACGCCCCGATGTTCGAGATCACGTAGACGTAGCCGGCGCGGACGTTCGCGGCCCGGTAGTCCACGGCCTCTGCCGCCGCCTCGACCTCAGCGAGGCGCTCCTCCATCTGGGCAACGCCCTCGGCGTCACCTCTGGCCCGAAGGGCGGCAAGCGCGTTGGCGTAGTGCTGCCGCTCCTTCTCCAGGCGTGCGCGCTCACGTTCGATTTCCTGTTGGACCTTTCGCTCTTCGCGCAGGCGCGCCTTCTCCTCCCGTTCTCGCTCTCTCTCCTCGGCGACCCTCGCCAGGTAGTCGGCGGTTAGCTCCAGTTCCTTCTTGCGCAGACGGTGGTAGCCGTTAGCGATCCGGATGTCCATCGTCTTGCCCAGGCGCGCGATCATCTCCGCCACCTTGTTGAGGCGCTCAATGGCCGAGTCCAGCCTGTAGGGCTTGAGACCCCGGACAAGGTTGTCGGCCTCGGCGTTGTACGCGCGCAGAACGAGCTTCGAGTAGTCCCGGATCATGGCCCGTCCCTTGGCCTCCGACCCGGAGACAGTCCAGCGGGTGTCTGCCTGGACGGCGCCACCATCCCTTCTGGCCATAGTCTTGATCCGGTCCTGGATGGTCGCGAGTTCGCCCTGGTAGGCCACGGCATCGGTCAGCGGGTGCCGGTACTCGTACACCCCCACCTCCTGCAGCAACGCGGTATCCTCAGTGAGGACCACCTGCTGTTTCAGCCCTGTCATTCGCTGGTCGAGCTCGGCTGTCTGCTCCGTCAACCGGTCGCGGTAGTGCTCCAACTCGATGGCGCTCATCACCCCGAGCCGTTTCATCTCGGACTGCAGACGATCTAGCTCCGCTCGCAGCTGGGCTACCTCGCCCTGGCGCTGGTCCAGCTGCCCCTGCAGCCTGGTGGCCTCGGCATGCCACGCGTTCAGCTTCTTCTGCAACTCCTCGTTCTCGGCAGCAAGCTCCCGCGCCTTGCCGCGCGCTCCGAACAGGGGGATGCCCTCGTTGACCCAGAGCTGCCACCCAGCAGGCGGTGGGCCCCATGCCGGGTCCGGAGCCCAACCGGCCGGGGGTGTCCAGCCTGCCGGAGGTGGGGGCCAATTCGGTGGTGGGTTGTATCGCATCGTCATGGCTGCTTGCGCGTCCCTTCTGGCTGACCGACCAACGTAGGGCGCCGTCGATGAACCGGTCAATCCGTCGCACGTGCCTCAGTGCCAGACTGTCGTGGGCACGACACCTCCCTATCCGAGCGGACCGACCTCCGGCCATCTCCAGATCATTGGATTAAGAAGCAGACCGAAGGATGGCCGTGGCGGAGTAACCGACGACCTCTTCGTCCAGAACTGTCGGCGAGGCGGCCGGATCGGGTGTCGTCCGAGGTCATTCCGCCTGTTGAGATTCGTCCTGGTCGGACGCGGTCGGTTCGGTTGCTGTACTCCGCTGCTGTACCTCTTCGGCGGTGCGCGGGACGTTGCGGGCGGCGGTCGCCACTGGGTCGCCTGCGGTTCGGCAGACCGGGCAGCGTCCGTCGGGTCCGGGTCGGTGCTGGCGGAGGATGACGCGGGCGGTGAGGATCAGCCGGTTGCGGATCTGCGCCAGGGACAGCAGCGGTGCGGTCACCGCTCAGCCCACCCCGAGGGGCGCGGCGAGGTGGGTGAGCGTCGTCGGGGCGGCGGATTCCCGGGCGGCCTGGGCGAGCATGTCGCGGCCGGCTGGCCGCTGCCGGATCTCGGCCGGTGCGATCCGATCGGCCTCCACCAAGACCCGCCCAGCACCGACCGGATCGTCGGCGTGCAGGTAGGCGCGGGCGGCATCCATGAGGTACGCGGCGCGGTGCTCGGCGCTCAGCCCCCGCCACCCGTCCCGCACGGTCACCCTCTCGTGCCGGGCCACGGCCTCTTCGGCGTCGTGGAAGGACCTGGTGCCGCCGCGCCGGCTGGCGACGCGCCCAGGCCCGGGTTCTCACACCGACCGCACCGGCCGCGCCTGGGAACTACTCTTGTGACCGCACGGCTACGGACGGAAGCGCCCCGATGCTTTCAGGACCTTTCACAGGGGATCCGATGGTCGACCTCGGCGCACAACTGAGGCAGGCTCGTACCGAGGCCGGCGTGACGCTGGCCTCCATCGCGGCCCGTATCTGCTACTCGGCATCGCACCTGAGCAACGTCGAGGCGGGACGCCGGACCGCGACACCGGACATCGTGCTCGCCTACGCGCGAGCGTTGGGAGACCCGGACGTGAGACGCAGGCACCTCCTCAAAGCCGCCACCATCGGCCCGATCGCCGCCAACGAGCTGATCCGATCCGGCTTCACCGCCGCCCTCGCCGGCCACCGCGACAGCGAGGACCGCTGGCGCGACCGGGTCGACCAGTACGGCCGCGACTACATGGAGATCGGTGCCGACAGCCTCCAGACCCGGCTCGCAGGTGACCTCGTCGTCCTGCAACAGCAACTCGACTCCCCGACCATGTGGGCGACCGCCGCCCGCGCACTCACCACCTACGGCAAGACGACCAAGGACCCGACCGAGGCGATCGGTTGGTACGACACGGCCCGGATCGCCGCCGACCGCTCCGACGACCTCGCCGTCCGGGTCTGGGTACGCGGCCGGGCCGCCATCGCCCTGGCCTACGAAGGCGCTGCCCTTCCCGTCGCCAAGCGGTACGCCGACGAAGCCATCGCCCTGTCCGACCGGCCGTCCCTCGGACGCCTCCAGGCGCTCATGGCCCGCGCACACGTCGCCGCCGGACGCGGCGACATCGGCGGAGCCATCACGGCCGACGAGGACGCACGACGGATCTTCGACCTGGCTGCCTCAGCAGACGGGGAGATCTCCGACGCCGCCGTACCCGCCTGGCGAATGGCCACCTTCCGATCGATGCTCTACGCCCGACTCGGCATGGTTGCGCCTGGCGAACAGGCCCAGACCGATGCAGACCGACTCCGACCGACAGCACTGACCCGGTTCGCCACTCACATCGAGCTACACCGCGCCCTCATGATGACCAAGTCCGGAGATCGGTCCGGAGGACTCGCCTACGCCCGACGAGCCTGGGCAACACTGCCAGCAGACCGCCGCTCACAGACCCTTGGACTGGTCCTACAAGAAGTCGAGAGAGCAGCCCGCAAGCCAACCTGAACCTTCCGTGCAGTATCTAGTTCGGCGACCGGATCGCGTCCCAGCCGGTGATGTCGCACTGACCGTGCTCGTTGTTTCCGGCGGCGACAACTGTTCCGTCCGCGCGTAGTCCGAGCGTGTGGGTGGATCCGGCCGCCACCGCGACAATCTCGCGCCAATCGGCCACGTCGCACTGGCCGAAATCGTTGCTGCCCACGGCCACGGCTCGGCCAGTCGCGGTAACCCCGACGGTGTGGTAGCTCCCAGCCGCCACTGCCACAAAGTTCCTCCAAGCGCTGACATCACAGGCACCCGTCGATTGATCCCCCACCGCGAAGACACGTCCGTCGTTGGTGAGACCGACCGTGTGAAGGTAGCCGGCGGCGACGGCCGCAACGTCACGCCAGGTGTCGACCGCGCACTGCCCACGGCGATCGTTCCCCACGGCGACGGTGGTCCCATCGGCTCTGAGCCCCACCGAATGCCAGTCGCCGCAAGCCAACGCGACCACCTCTCGCCATTGGCTCACGTTGCATGCTCCCTCGCGGAGCCGTCCCGCAGCCAGCACGGTGCCGTCACCAACCAACCCCAAGGTGCGGCGCCAGCCTGCGGCGACAAGGGTCACGTCGCACCATGACGCGACGTCACACTGCCCGTCACTGTTCCAGCCCGTCGCCACCACAGTGCCGTCAGCCCGGAGGCCGACGCTGTGGGACCGTCCGGTGTTCGAAGCCGTATGCACGTTGCCCGCCGCCACGGCGACCGTATGGCCCCAATCTTCGACCCGGCACTCACCGGATGTCCCCGTGCCGGCCGCAACCACGGTGCCGTCGGCACACAGCCCCAACGAGTGTCGTCTTCCAGCGGCGAGGACAGGACTACTCATGTGCACAGCATTACGGGTTAGTACTCCAACGTCACTTGGCTTCGGCGTTGGGCGTGGCGTGGGCATGAGGACGGCCACCGCGTTGATCATCGATGGTTTGTGAGGACAACCGAAGATCGCGCGATGGCCGTGGGCCACAGCGTAGACC
>NZ_JAGPXN010000048.1 GCF_018070575.1 Micromonospora sp. C31 | reverse complement strand
GGACTGTGGTTGTTCTTTGAGAACTCAACAGGGTGCTTGATAAGCCAGTGCCAATTATGATTTATACCCCGGACTGGTCAGGCTTCGGTTTGGCTGGTCTTGGATTCCTTTGGCAACACTTTTTGTTGTCGGGACAGTTTTTCAACAAGTTTTTGTTGGAGAGTTTGATCCTGGCTCAGGACGAACGCTGGCGGCGTGCTTAACACATGCAAGTCGAGCGGAAAGGCCCTTCGGGGTACTCGAGCGGCGAACGGGTGAGTAACACGTGAGCAACCTGCCCTAGGCTTTGGGATAACCCTCGGAAACGGGGGCTAATACCGAATAGGACTACCGATCGCATGGTTGGTGGTGGAAAGTTTTTCGGCCTGGGATGGGCTCGCGGCCTATCAGCTTGTTGGTGGGGTGATGGCCTACCAAGGCGACGACGGGTAGCCGGCCTGAGAGGGCGACCGGCCACACTGGGACTGAGACACGGCCCAGACTCCTACGGGAGGCAGCAGTGGGGAATATTGCACAATGGGCGGAAGCCTGATGCAGCGACGCCGCGTGAGGGATGACGGCCTTCGGGTTGTAAACCTCTTTCAGCAGGGACGAAGCGTAAGTGACGGTACCTGCAGAAGAAGCACCGGCCAACTACGTGCCAGCAGCCGCGGTAAGACGTAGGGTGCGAGCGTTGTCCGGATTTATTGGGCGTAAAGAGCTCGTAGGCGGCTTGTCGCGTCGACTGTGAAAACCCGCAGCTCAACTGCGGGCCTGCAGTCGATACGGGCAGGCTAGAGTTCGGTAGGGGAGACTGGAATTCCTGGTGTAGCGGTGAAATGCGCAGATATCAGGAGGAACACCGGTGGCGAAGGCGGGTCTCTGGGCCGATACTGACGCTGAGGAGCGAAAGCGTGGGGAGCGAACAGGATTAGATACCCTGGTAGTCCACGCTGTAAACGTTGGGCGCTAGGTGTGGGGGGCCTCTCCGGTTCCCTGTGCCGCAGCTAACGCATTAAGCGCCCCGCCTGGGGAGTACGGCCGCAAGGCTAAAACTCAAAGGAATTGACGGGGGCCCGCACAAGCGGCGGAGCATGCGGATTAATTCGATGCAACGCGAAGAACCTTACCTGGGTTTGACATGGCCGCAAAACTCGCAGAGATGTGAGGTCCTTCGGGGGCGGTCACAGGTGGTGCATGGCTGTCGTCAGCTCGTGTCGTGAGATGTTGGGTTAAGTCCCGCAACGAGCGCAACCCTCGTTCGATGTTGCCAGCGCGTTATGGCGGGGACTCATCGAAGACTGCCGGGGTCAACTCGGAGGAAGGTGGGGATGACGTCAAGTCATCATGCCCCTTATGTCCAGGGCTTCACGCATGCTACAATGGCCGGTACAATGGGCTGCGATACCGTGAGGTGGAGCGAATCCCAAAAAGCCGGTCTCAGTTCGGATCGGGGTCTGCAACTCGACCCCGTGAAGTCGGAGTCGCTAGTAATCGCAGATCAGCAACGCTGCGGTGAATACGTTCCCGGGCCTTGTACACACCGCCCGTCACGTCACGAAAGTCGGCAACACCCGAAGCCGGTGGCCCAACCCTTGTGGAGGGAGCCGTCGAAGGTGGGGCTGGCGATTGGGACGAAGTCGTAACAAGGTAGCCGTACCGGAAGGTGCGGCTGGATCACCTCCTTTCTAAGGAGCACCTTCCGACGAAAGTCGGTAAGGAGCCCGCACTGCCCGAATGTGGTGGTGGGGTGCTCGATGGCGGAGACACTGGCGAGTTTTTTCCTGGCAACGGCCATGATCATCTAGTACGCGCTCTTCGGGGTGGTGGAACGGTGGGGTGGTGCGGCTGGGGGAGGATGTAGAGCACCCTGTTGGGTCCTGAAGGAACAACCGTTGGGTTGTTTTTTCGGAGGCTGGCTCGGAGTTTGGCTCCGGGGAGCTGCCAGGCATGGCCTGGTCTCGCATACCGATCACTGTGGTGGTGCTGGTGTGGGGCTGTGGGTTGTGGGTTGGTCGTTTGTTGAGAATTGCACAGTGGACGCGAGCATCTTTGTGGTCAAGTTGTCAAGGGCGAACGGTGGATGCCTTGGCACCAGGAGCCGATGAAGGACGTGGGAGGCCGCGATAGGCCTGGGGGAGCTGTCAACCAAGCTGTGATCCCAGGGTGTCCGAATGGGGAAACCTGGCTGGAGTCATGTCCAGTCACCCACACCTGAACACATAGGGTGTGTGGGGGGAACGCGGGGAAGTGAAACATCTCAGTACCCGTAGGAAGAGAAAACAAATAGTGATTCCGTGAGTAGTGGCGAGCGAAAGCGGATTGAGGCTAAACCGGCTGCGTGTGATACCTGTCAGGGGTTGCGTGGTCGGGGTTGTGGGACCCTGCTGAGCGGGCTGACACTCGTTCGAGAAGTTACAAAGTCAGTGGCTAGTCGAACAGTCTGGAATGGCTGACCGTAGACGGTGAGAGTCCGGTAGGTGAAAGTTGCTGATCTTCTGTGGGTGTTCCCGAGTAGCGGCGGACCCCTGTAATCTGCCGTGAATCTGCCAGGACCACCTGGTAAGCCTAAATACTTCCTGGTGACCGATAGCGGACGAGTACCGTGAGGGAATGGTGAAAAGTACCCCGGGAGGGGAGTGAAATAGTACCTGAAACCGTTCGCCTACAATCCGTCGGAGCCTTGCGGGGTGACGGCGTGCCTTTTGAAGAATGAGCCTGCGAGTTAGTGGCATGTGGCGAGGTTAACCCGTGTGGGGGAGCCGTAGCGAAAGCGAGTCTGAATAGGGCGTTCAGTCGCGTGTCCTAGACCCGAAGCGGAGTGATCTAGCCATGGGCAGGCTGAAGCGCGGGTAAGACCGCGTGGAGGGCCGAACCCACCAACGTTGAAAAGTTGGGGGATGACCTGTGGTTAGGGGTGAAAGGCCAATCAAACTCCGTGATAGCTGGTTCTCCCCGAAATGCATTTAGGTGCAGCGTCGCGTGTTTCTTGCCGGAGGTAGAGCACTGGATGGTCTAGGGGGCCCACAAGCTTACCGAAATCAGCCAAACTCCGAATGCCGGTAAGTGAGAGCGCGGCAGTGAGACTGCGGGGGATAAGCTTCGTAGTCGAGAGGGAAACAGCCCAGATCACCAGCTAAGGCCCCTAAGCGTGTGCTAAGTGGAAAAGGATGTGGGGTCGCATAGACAACCAGGAGGTTGGCTTAGAAGCAGCCACCCTTTAAAGAGTGCGTAATAGCTCACTGGTCAAGTGGTTCCGCGCCGACAATGTAGCGGGGCTCAAGCACACCGCCGAAGCTGTGGCATTCACATTTTTACCTCGCAGCGCCTTGATGTGTTGTGCAGGTGTGTGGATGGGTAGGGGAGCGTCGTGCCGGGGGTGAAGCAGCGGGGTGACCCAGTTGTGGACGCGGCACGAGTGAGAATGCAGGCATGAGTAGCGAAAGAAGGGTGAGAAACCCTTCCGCCGGATGACCAAGGGTTCCAGGGCCAGGCTAATCCGCCCTGGGTGAGTCGGGACCTAAGGCGAGGCCGAGAGGCGTAGTCGATGGACAACGGGTTGATATTCCCGTACCCGCGAAAGAGCGTCCCTGATGAACCTCGTTGTGCTAACCACCCAAACCAGCTGAGACCTTCGGGTTGAGGTTGGGGAGCGTGGGAACCTGGCGGGTAGTAGTCAAGCGATGGGGTGACGCAGGAAGGTAGCTGAGCCCGGCCGGTGGTTGTGCCGGGGTAAGCGTGTAGGCCGTGTTGTAGGCAAATCCGCAGCACATGAAGGCTGAGACGTGATGCCGAGCCGATTCAGGTGAAGTCAGTGATCCTATGCTGCCGAGAAAAGCCTCTAGCGAGTTCTTAGCGGCCCGTACCCCAAACCGACACAGGTGGTCAGGTAGAGAATACCGAGGCGATCGGGCGAACTGTGGTTAAGGAACTCGGCAAATTGCCCCCGTAACTTAGGGAGAAGGGGGGCCGGAGACGTGAAGCCCCGCGCGGGTGGAGCGTTGTATGGCCGCAGAGAGCAGGGGGAAGCGACTGTTTACTAAAAACACAGGTCCATGCGAAGAAGTAATTCGATGTATATGGACTGACGCCTGCCCGGTGCTGGAACGTTAAGGGGACCTGTTAGCTCTTCGGGGCGAAGCGGAGAACTTAAGCGCCAGTAAACGGCGGTGGTAACTATAACCATCCTAAGGTAGCGAAATTCCTTGTCGGGTAAGTTCCGACCTGCACGAATGGCGTAACGACTTCCCCACTGTCTCAACCACAGGCCCGGCGAAATTGCATTACGAGTAAAGATGCTCGTTACGCGCGGCAGGACGGAAAGACCCCGGGACCTTTACTATAGCTTGACATTGGTATCCGAATTAGCTTGTGTAGGATAGGTGGGAGCCGGTGAAGTCCATACGCCAGTATGGGTGGAGGCAATCTTGAAATACCACTCTGGTTGGTTTGGGTATCTAACTTCGGACCGTTATCCGGTTCAGGGACAGTGTCTGGTGGGTAGTTTAACTGGGGCGGTTGCCTCCTAAAGGGTAACGGAGGCGCCCAAAGGTTCCCTCAGCCTGGTTGGCAATCAGGTGTTGAGTGCAAGTACACAAGGGAGCTTGACTGTGAGACTGACAGGTCGAGCAGGGACGAAAGTCGGGACTAGTGATCCGGCACTTGCGAGTGGAAGCGGTGTCGCTCAACGGATAAAAGGTACCCCGGGGATAACAGGCTGATCTTCCCCAAGAGTCCATATCGACGGGATGGTTTGGCACCTCGATGTCGGCTCGTCGCATCCTGGGGCTGTAGCAGGTCCCAAGGGTTGGGCTGTTCGCCCATTAAAGCGGTACGCGAGCTGGGTTTAGAACGTCGTGAGACAGTTCGGTCCCTATCCGCCGTGCGCGTAGGATACTTGAGAAGGGCTGTCCCTAGTACGAGAGGACCGGGACGGACGAACCTCTGGTGTGCCAGTTGTCCCGCCAGGGGCACGGCTGGTTAGCTACGTTCGGAAGGGATAACCGCTGAAAGCATCTAAGCGGGAAGCTCGCTTCAAGATGAGGTATCCCACCCCACTTTGTGGGGGTAAGGCCCCCAGCTAGACGACTGGGTTGATAGGCCGGAAATGTAAGCCCGGTAACGGGTTCAGTTGACCGGTACTAATAGGCCGAGGACTTGACTACCAAGCTGCTACGCGTCCACTGTGCAACTCTCGATGAACGAACAACAGACCACGTGTGTGTGGTGTTGTTTGACATATCGATAGAGTTACGGCGGTCATGGCGGAGGGGAAACGCCCGGTTACATTCCGAACCCGGAAGCTAAGCCCTCCAGCGCCGATGGTACTGCACTCGGGAGGGTGTGGGAGAGTAGGACACCGCCGGACAA
>NZ_JAGPXN010000047.1 GCF_018070575.1 Micromonospora sp. C31 | reverse complement strand
GCGAGGCTCCCGGTCGGGGCATCGGGTTTTGGTCGATTTGCTGTCTTACCTGGAGCCTCGCCCTCATCGATCCTCGGGCTACGCACACCGCCCCTGACCTGCAAGGTCAGGATGAAAAAGGCTCAATCTGTGATGTGCCCACGAACAGGAAGATCACGAATTCGTAACTAGAAGCTGCAACTGCCGTCGTAAAACCGCCCCATGCAGCGCGAATGGGACGGGCGTAGTGAGGAAGAACATTCCCTGGGCCGAGCCACCGCTGGTTCACTATGCCCGCCTTCGGATGCGCACCCGCGCGTCCCTCGACACGGGGGAGCACCTAGCCATGCCCGCAACCCGGCACGCGCTCCGGACGAGGTTCGCCTCGCTCGCGACAGCGGCCACCCTGTTCATTCCTGGGGCCATCGTCTGGCCCGGCTCCATCGCGGTCGCTGATCCGGATGGGTATGCCGGGGCGTTGCGGCCAGCGCCCTCCAGCGGCGCCTCCATCGGCGTCGAGGAGGCGTTGGCGCAGGCACGACAGACCGGCCAGGCCGTGGAAGCTACTGCCGCCGGCACGTCGGCCTCCATCGTCACGGCCCTGCCCGACGGGCAGGTTCGTCTGACTGAGCACGCCACAGCCACCCGCAAGAAGGTCGACGGCACCTGGAAGGCCTTGGACGCGACGCTTGTCCGGCAGTCGAACGGCACCATCGCCTCGAGCGTGACGACGAATGAGGTCGTTCTCTCTCCGGGTGGGGAGGCACCGCTGGCCGAGCTCGTGTCTGGCGATCGGGCTTTCACCGTGGGAGCGCCTATGTCGTTGCCCGCGCCTTTCTTGTCCGGCGCCACCGCTACTTACCGCAACGTGCTCCCCGACGTCGACCTGGTCGCTACGGTGGGCCGCAACGGTGGCTTCTCTCACGTCTTCGTCGTCCACACCCCGGAAGCCGCCGCCAACCCAGAATTGGCGACGCTCACGCTTAACACCCAGGCGACGGGTTTCACGCTTACCGTTGACGCCGTCGGCAACATCGCCGGCCGCGACCGGTCCGGTAGCACAGTTCTCTCCGCCCCGGCGCCGATCATGTGGGACTCCAGTTCCAGCCCCACAGCGGGACCGGCCACTCGCAGCGCACCTTCTTCCAGCGTCATCGCGCCCGGGCGGGCCGCACGTACCGCGCCGATCGAGGTACGCCTGCAGGGGCGGCAACTCCGCCTTACTCCCGACAGGAACCTGCTAACCAGCGAAAACACGACCTATCCGGTCTACATTGACCCAACTTTCAACTGGTCGGCCGCCGGGTCCGGCCGGGGCGGCTGGGCCAGCATTTCCTACCAGCACCAGTCCAGCAATTACTGGATGACAACGCCGGACCCGTATGACCGGATGCAGGTCGGAAACTCGGGCGAGCAACGATCGAACACCCTCATCAACTTTACGGTCCCCGTCAGCACCTTGGTCGGCGCTGAGATCAACTCCGCCTTCTTCAAGATCACCAACACGAAGTCGTGGAGCTGCACGGCGAAGCAGGTGAACGTCTACGCACCCGACACTGTGTTGAGCGGTAGTAATGCCACCTGGAACTATTGGGAGGGTCGAAGCAGCGGCCCTCTGGCGGCGTCCAAGAGCTTCGCGTACGGATACAGCGGTTGCGCGCAGGACGGTGTCTCCTTCGACGTCAAGGCGCAAATCCAGCGCGACGTCAGCGACAACCACAAGACCCGCACGCTCTGGATGAAGGCGCACAACGAGGCCAGCGACCCCGAAAGCTGGAAGGAGTTCCTGGAGACAAGCCCGACGCTTGAGATCCAGTACAACCACAAGCCAAACAAGCCCACAGGGCTGACCACCTCGCCAAAGACCGTCTGCGCGGGCGGTTCGACCGTCGGCGATGGGTCTGTGTCGCTCTACGCGCCAGTGTCCGACCGCAACGGTGGCGTCCTTGGGGTCTCCTTCCGGCTCACCCGGGGGAGCGACGGTGCGGTCGTCGCCACGTCCAACCCGAACAACTTGACCTCTTCCTCCGGCACCACCTCGGTCCTCCTGGTCCCCCAGGCCACCCTGCGCCAGTACGCCGGCTACACCGGCCCCGGGACCGGAGCTGTCACCACGTTCACCTGGAGGGTCCAGGCCACCGACTTCCGGACGCCCAGCGACTGGTCGGATACCTGCACCTTCAACTTCGACCCCACCCGCCCGGGCCACCCCGAGGTGACCGCGCCCACCGGATCGGTCATCGGGCAGCCGGCAAGCTTCACCATCACCGCAGCCGCAGGCACTACACCGAGCGGCTACCTCTACCAACTCAACGCCGGGGCGCCGGTCCAGGTCGCCGCAGCCGTCGGCGGGACCACCGTGTCGGTCCTGCCCACCCGCTACACCAACACGCTGACCGTCACGAGCCTCTCCCCCGGAGGCAACATCGGTGATTCCGAAAGCGTCACCTTCAACGCGGATCCGGCGGTTACCGCGGCCGACGGGGATATGACCGGAGACGACATCCCCGACCTGCTGGCCACCGGCAACGCCAACGGCATCCCATCGGGACTCTGGCTCGCCGAAGGCGGCTCCGACGGGCCGCCCCCACCCGCCACCAACATCGGGGTCAAAGGCAACGGGCTGACGACCCAAGGGTCATCGCATGACTTCGATGGTGCTCAAGCCATCACCGGCCGGTTCTCCGGCTTCGGCCTGCAGGATGTCCTCGTCTACTACCCGTCCGGCCCCAACGCCGGCGGCGGTAGCGTGCTTCGCGCCAACGGCGACGGATCGGTCATCCAACCATCCGCGGGCAGCGGCACCCAGTTCACGATCGCGCGGGAAGCCCTCACCGACGAATCGGACCAGTCACCGCTACAGGTAGCCAACGCCGGTGACGCCCGGCACTCCGGCTCGTCCTACCCTGACCTAATCGGGACCAGCGGCAACGACTCCGTCGGCTATTACCTCACCTACTACCCGTCGACCGGGCCGGGGGCGTTCCAACAGGTCACCCGTACCTCCGCGACCACCCCAGACGGCGGCGTCGACTGGAACAACTGGACCATTGCCACCGCACAAGCCACGACCAGCGCGGGAACGAGCACGGTCATGTTCCTGTGGAAGCGCAGCACGGGCGCCCTGCACCTCTGGACCGACATCAGCATCGACATTGACAACGGCCAGATGACCTACACCCCGTACACGCTCGCCACAGCCGACTGGAACAAGGCAGCGACGATACGCCTACGAGCCTTCGACGCCAACAACGACGGCATCCCGGACCTCTCGACGATCAGTGACGGCGGCCTTAGCAAGGTGTGGCTGGTCACCAGCCTCGCTGGCACCGTCGGCACCATCACCGCCGAAGCCGATCGCATGATCATCACCGCCAACCACGCCTGGTACTTCGCGGACGCGAAGGAAGGATTGGCCAGCAGCGTTCCAGCAAAGGATGCGGTCGGAACACTGGTCGCGACCGGCAGCGGGGCCGCAGCCTGGCACTCCGGTGACCTGTTCGACCCGAGCATCGACCTCGACGGCGTCAACAGCACCCTGACCACGCCATCGGCGGCGGTAGCCACCAACGCCAGCTTCTCGCTGTCGGTCTGGGCGAAACCCGACGCCAGTGGCGGCACCGTCGTTTCCCAGGATGGGGTCAACACCGCCGGATTCAGGCTGTGGGCCGAGGCCAGCGACAACTCCTGGCGGTTCGCCATGTCCCGAAGCGACGTCGCAAACCCAGTCTGGGACACGGTCAGCAGTGGCGCCAACACGGTACGGCTCGGTGCCTGGACGCAATTGGCGATAACGTTCAAGCCCGCTGGCGGAAATCTCAGCAGCATGTACCTATACGTCAACGGACGCCAAGTCGGAGCGGCGGCACACTCCACCACATGGAATGCCGCCCGCAGCACACGTTTCGGGAGCACCCGAACCGGCACCAGCACGATCGGCGGCTACTTCAACGGGCAGCTCTCCACCACCCAAACGTGGGACTCCGTGGTGCTGAACCCAACCCCTGCCCAGCACGATCTCACCGGCGACGGCAAGCCTGACCTCGTCACCGCCGACTCGTCCGGCAACCTCCACCTCCGACCCCACACCGGCGGAACCGGCATGGCCACCTTCGGCTCGCCCACGGTTATCGGCAGCGGCTGGGGAAGCCTGCGATGGGACATCTACGACTGGACCCAGGACGGCCTCGCCGACGTCATGATGGTCGACGCATCAGGAGATCTGTGGGCGTACCCGAACGTCAACGGCGCGCCAAGCTCCGGCCGACGTGTTCAGGTTGGAGCAATGTGGGGTAGCTACACCCACGCGACAGGTAACGCGAACCGTGCTGCAAAGCCAGACCACTTCGGAATCAAGAACTCGACCGGCGAACTGTTCTACTACCCGAACGGCTGCTGCAAAGTTCTGGTAGGCCAGGCCGGATGGGCGAATTACCGCATATATCCCGCCGATTTCAACCAAGACGGACTCGACGACCTCATCGCAATCGATACCACGGGCGGCATGTTCTGGTACCCGAACACCGGCCAAGCCGGACAGGCGATGTTCGGCACCCGGAAGCAAATCGGCACCGGCTGGGCCACATACCGAATCGCCGTCGCCGACATCAACACCGACGGCCTCCCCGACATCGTCGCGGTCGACTCCAGCGGCAACGCCTGGATCTACCCAGGCCGCAGCGACGTGAGCCTCGGCACCCGCTACCAGATCGCCAGTGGGTGGAACACCACAGTCGTGAAGACCATCGGCTGATGTAGACGCGCAACTGTTCCGGTGCCCGAGGGCCCATCGCACTCGGGCACCGGATCCTCCACGCGTGGCACCTCGTATATGACGGCTGGCCAACCTCGAGCGATCGAGGCGCGCGACGAGAAGCGGCCGAAACCGCCCCTTGCCTGGTCCTCAACGCCAGCGAGCCTGAGGAAGATGCCACTACCACCTGGCTAACGTCCTCGTGCATGGTTGGCCGGTGCACTTCACCCGTGCCTCCCGGTCCGTCTCCGACGAGCTGATCCGGGCCGGGGCGCTCACCAACCTCGCAGTCATCGAGGCGCACCTGAACCGGGGGCGGAGGCACTGGCCACAGTCCACCGGGCGGAACGGATCTGGCGCCGACTCAGCGCCGACGAGCCGTCGGTAGACCTGTCGAAACTCGCCCTGGCACGGCCTCACCAAATTCTGCACATGGGTCGACGACCACACCATCGGCATGGTCACCTTCATAGGCTTCCAGGGCCTCGGCAAAGTCGTGGCGGTGTCTGACTTGAGTGGACTGGAGTAGAAGCGCCGCTGTTGGCAACAGCAAGACGGGCATGACCGGTTCAGAAGATCATCAAGGTTCCTACGCCGTGTTGATCGCCGAAGTGAGTCATGCCCGCCCTGCCATCATCGCTGATCTCGTCGGTGTCGTGTGCAC
>NZ_JAGPXN010000046.1 GCF_018070575.1 Micromonospora sp. C31 | reverse complement strand
TGGACGAGTTCGCGTCGGTGGTGGCGGGCCTGTCGTGGCAGCCGCCGAAGGTGCCGGTCGTGTCGAACGTGACGGGTGCCGTCGCGGACGCGGACGAGATCACCGACCCCGGCTACTGGGTGCGGCATGTGCGGCAGGCGGTGCGGTTCGCTGACGGGGTGGCGGCGCTGCGGGCGCAGGGTGTGGACACGTTCCTGGAGGTGGGTCCGGACGCGACGTTGACGGCGATGGTGGCGGAGATCGTCGGGGATGCCGGGGTGCGGCGTGTTCCTGTGTCGCGGCGGGATCAGTCGGAGGTCGCGGCCCTGACGTCTGCGCTGGGGCAGTTGTGGGTGGCGGGTGTGCCGGTGGACTGGGCGGCGTACCACGGTCAGGCCGGTGCCCGGCCGCGCGTGGTCGAGCTGCCCACGTACGCCTTCGACCACCGGCGCTACTGGATCAACGCCGCGACGCGCTCCTACCGTCCCCCCGTTGCCCGGCGTACCGCCGCCGACGAGGACTTCTGGCGGGCGATCGAGGCGGCGGACCTGACGACCCTCGCCGAAAGCCTGGCCGTCGACGCCGACGCCCCGCTCGCGGACGTGCTGCCGGCGCTGTCCAACTGGCGACGCCGCCGGGACGCCGAGGCAACCCTCGACTCCTGGCGCTACCGGGTGGCCTGGCAGCCGCTCACGGACGACCCCGCCCGCGCCGAGGCGACCGATTTTCTGCTCGTCGTGCCGGCCGACGCCGACGCGGTCGTGACCGACTGGACGGCTGCCCTGAGTGCCGCCGGCGGGCGGATCGTCGAGGTCGACGCCGCGTGCGACCGCAAACGGCTCGCCCACGACCTCATCGAGGCGTCGACCGGCCACGACGGGAACCCGCTGCCCGTGCTCTCCCTCCTCGCCCTCGACAACCGGCCGTACGCCGGGTCCGGCTCCGTGCCGACCGGGCTCGCCGGCACGGTCGCGCTCGCCCAGGCGCTCGGCGACGCCGGGATCACCGCCCGGCTCTGGATCGCCACCCGCGGCGCGGTCGCCGTCGGTTCCCGGGACCGGCACGTCGACCCCGTACAGGCCATGGCGTGGGGCTTCGGCAGCGTGCTGCGCGCCGAGCACCCGCACCGCTGGGGCGGGCTCGTCGACGTCCCCGAGCGGCCCGACCAGGGCGCCGTACGCATGCTGCGGACGCTGATCTCCGGCACCGGCCGCGAGGACGAGGTCGCCCTGCGCGGTAACGGCGCCCACGCGCGTCGGCTCGCCCGGGCGGCGTACGGGGACACCGGTCCCCGCGGTTCCTGGACGCCGCGCGGCACGGTGCTGATCACCGGCGGCACCGGGGCCCTCGGCGGGCACGTCGCCCGCGCGCTGGCCACCGAAGGCGCCGAACACCTCCTGCTGGTCAGCCGGCGGGGCGGCGAGGCGCCGGGAGCGGCCGCCCTCGCCGAGGAACTCGCCGCGCTCGGCAGCCGCGTCACCCTCGCGTCCTGCGACGTGGCCGACCGGGCCGCGCTCGCGGCGCTGCTCGACTCGATCCCCGACGAGCTTCCGCTTAGCGCGGTCGTGCACACCGCCGCCGCCCTCGACGACAACGTGATCGACGCGGTCAGCGTCGACCAACTCGCCACCGCCCTGCGGGCGAAGGTCGACGCCGCGCGCAACCTGGACGAGCTGACCCGGGGAGCGGACCTCTCCGCGTTCGTCCTCTTCTCCTCGCTCGCCGGCCTCATGGGCGCCGCCGGCCAGGCCACGTACGCGCCGGGCAACGCCTTCCTCGACGCCCTGGCGCAGCGCCGTCGCGCCGAGGGACTGCCGGCGACCTCGCTCGCCTGGGGACTGTGGGCCGACGGCGGGGTGAGCGCCGGCGACTTCGAGCAGCGGCTGAGCCGCACCGGGTTCGGCGCGATGGCACCGGAGACGGCCGTACGCGCGCTCACCCGGGCGCTGGACCGCGACGAGACGTACCTCGTGGTGGCCGACATCGACTGGGCCCGGGTGGCCGCCACCGACGGTCGCCGCCCCCACCCGCTGGTCCGCGACCTGCTGGCCGAGGCCGGCGCGGCGGTGACCGTCGACGCCCCCGTGCCGGCGGCCGACCTGCGACTGCGCCTCGCGGAAATGTCCGGTACGGAGCAGCTGCGCGTCCTCGGCGACCTCGTGCGCGCCGAGGTGGCCGCCGTGCTGGGCCACGAGTCCGCCGAGCGGGTGGCACCGGACCGCGCGTTCCAGGACCTCGGCTTCACGTCCCTGGCGGCGGTCGAGCTGCGCAACCGGCTCGACGCCGCGACCGGACTCGCGTTGCCGAGCACGCTCGCCTTCGACTACCCGAACTCGGCGGCCCTGGCCGGGCACATCCACGCCGAACTGCTCGGCGGACAGGCCCTTCCCGCCACCGCCGCCGTCGCCGGCTCCGTCGTGGGCGACGACCCGATCGTCATCGTCGGCATGGGCTGCCGCTTCCCCGCCGGAGCCGAGTCACCGGAGGGCCTCTGGGAGCTGCTCACGGCCGGCGTCGACGCGATGTCGGACTTCCCGACCGACCGGCACTGGGACCTGGAGTCGCTGGCCGCAACCGACTCCTCCGTCTCGCGCGGGGCGTTCCTGACCGACGCGGGTGGCTTCGACGCGGAGTTCTTCGGCATCTCGCCCCGCGAGGCCCTCGCCATGGACCCGCAGCAGCGGCTGCTGCTGGAGGTCTCCTGGGAGGCGTTCGAGGACGCCCGGATCGAGCCCCTCGCGCTGCGCGGCAGCCGGGTCGGGGTGTTCGCCGGCACCAACGGGCAGGACTACGAGAGCGTCGTACGCGACGCCGGGGAGTCGCTCGCCGGGTACGGCGCGACCGGCGCCTCCGCGAGCGTGCTGTCGGGTCGGGTGGCGTACTCGTTCGGGTTCGAGGGGCCGGCGGTGACGGTGGACACGGCGTGTTCGTCGTCGCTGGTGGCGTTGCACCTGGCGGTGCAGGCGCTGCGGTCCGGCGAGTGTGACCTGGCGCTGGCCGGCGGCGTCACCGTGATGGCCACCCCGGGCGCCTTCATCGAGTTCTCCCGCCAGGGCGGGCTGTCGGCGGACGGCCGTTGCAAGGCCTTCGCCGAGTCGGCGGACGGCACCGCGTGGGGCGAAGGCGTCGGCGTCCTCGTCGTGCAGCGCCTGTCGGATGCGCGGCGCGACGGGCGTCGGGTCCTGGCGGTGGTGCGTGGCACGGCGGTGAACCAGGACGGTGCGTCGAACGGGTTGACGGCGCCGAACGGTCCGTCGCAGCAGCGGGTGATCCGGCAGGCCCTCGCGAACGCCGGGTTGGGTGTCGCCGACGTCGACGTGGTGGAGGCGCACGGTACGGGTACGACGCTCGGCGATCCGATCGAGGCGCAGGCCCTGTTGGCGACGTACGGGCAGGGCCGGGACGAGCCGTTGTTGTTGGGGTCGGTGAAGTCGAACATCGGTCACACGCAGGCCGCCGCGGGGGTGGCCGGGATCATCAAGATGATCTTGTCGATGCGGCATGGCGTGGTCCCGGCGTCGTTGCACGTGGACGCGCCGTCGTCGCATGTGGACTGGTCGTCGGGTGCGGTGGAGCTGGTGACCGAGTCTCGGGCGTGGCCGGGTGTGGGGCGTGCCCGGCGGGCGGGTGTGTCGTCGTTCGGCATCTCCGGGACGAACGCGCACGTCATCATCGAGCAGCCGCAACCAGCCCAGGAGCTTGTGGCTGCGGCGGATTCCGTGGACGCGTGGGGCACGGAGCTTCACGGCGAGGCCGACCGGATCGGGTCGGCGGACGCGGAGTCGGTTCCGGCGTCCGCGTCTGCCGGTGGTGCGCTGGTGGGGGTGCCGGTGCCGTGGGTGGTGTCGGGCCGGTCGGAGCGTGCTCTGGTGGGTCAGGCGGTGCGGTTGGCGGCGTTCGTGCGTGATCATGCGGGTCTGTCTCCGGTGGATGTGTCGTGGTCGTTGGTGTCGACTCGGGCGGCGTTGGAGCACCGTGCGGTGGTGTGGGGTCGGGACGTCGACGAGTTGGTGGCTGGTTTGTCGGCGGTGGTCGAGGGTCGGCCGGTGGTGTCGGGTGTGGTGTCGGCGGGTCGTCGGGCGGTGTTGTTCACGGGTCAGGGTTCGCAGCGCGCCGGTATGGGTCGGGAGTTGTACGAGGCGTTCCCGGTGTTCGCGTCGGCGTTCGACGTGGTGTGCGCGCAGTTCGATGGCTTGTTGCCGCGTTCGCTGCGGGAGGTGGTGTTCGCGGAGGCGGGCAGTGCTGAGGCGGCTCTGGTGGATCAGACCGTCTTCGCTCAGGCGGGGTTGTTCGCCGTCGAGGTGGCGTTGTGGGAGTTGCTGTCGTCGTGGGGTGTGCGGGTCGACTTCCTGGCGGGTCATTCGATTGGTGAGGTGACGGCGGCGTACGTGGCGGGGATGTTGTCGCTTGCGGATGCGTGCACTCTGGTGGCGGCGCGGGGTCGTCTGATGCAGGCGTTGCCGGCTGGTGGGGTGATGGCGGCGGTCGGCGCGTCCGAAGCCGAGGTGTGTGGCGTTATTGATGCGTCGGGTGCGGGCGTGGATATTGCGGCGGTGAATGGGCCGGCGTCGGTGGTGGTGTCGGGTGCCGCTGATGAGGTCGCGTCGGTGGTGGGGACTTCTCGCGAGCGGGGTTGGCGGGTCAAGGAACTTTCGGTCAGTCACGCGTTCCATTCGCGGTTGATGGATCCGATGTTGGACGAGTTCGCGTCGGTGGTGGCCGGGCTGGACTGGCGGGTGCCGAAGGTCCCGATCGTGTCGAACGTGACCGGTGCGGTCGCGGAGCCGCTGGAGTTGGTTGATCCGGAGTACTGGGTGCGGCATGTGCGGCAGGCGGTGCGGTTCGCCGACGGGGTGGCGGCGCTGCGGGCGCAGGGTGTGGACACGTTCCTGGAGGTGGGTCCGGACGCGACGTTGACGGCGATGGTGGCGGAGATCGTCGGGGATGCCGGGGTGCGGCGTGTTCCTGTGTCGCGGCGGGATCAGTCGGAGGTCGCGGCCCTGACGTCTGCGCTGGGGCAGTTGTGGGTGGCGGGTGTGCCGGTGGACTGGGCGGCGTACCACGGTCAGGCCGGTGCCCGGCCGCGCGTGGTCGACCTGCCCACCTACGCCTTCGAGCACACCTGGTACTGGCCGGAGGCGGCGCCCGCGACCCGCCGGGACGCGCACGACGACGCTCTCGACGGGCGGTTCTGGGCGGCCGTGGAGTCCGGCGACCCCGGCCTCGTCGGAGGCGAGCTGGGCGTCGGCGCGGACGAACCCTTCAGCGCGGTCCTGCCGAAGCTCGCGCAGTGGCGGCGGGCCGCCCAGCAGCGGTCGACTGTGGATTCCTGGCGGTACCGGGTGGTCTGGCGTCGCCAGACCGCGACCGGGAACGAGACCCTGACCGGCCGCTGGCTGGTGCTCGTGCGTCCCGGCCAGGAGGACCACCCGTTGCTGGCCGGGTTGGCGGAGCGCGGCACCGAGGTGGTGCCGGTGGTACTGGACGTGTTGGAACGGGACGAGATCGCGCGTCGCCTGGCCGACGCGTCGGCGAGCGGCGCCCCCGTCGCCGGTTTGATCTCGCTGATGTCGCTGGCCGGGGCGGGCGTCGTCGAGGCGTTGGCGGTGGCGCAGGCGCTGGCGGTCACCGAGACCCAGGGGCGGCTCTGGTGGCTGACCAGTGGGGCGGTCTCCGTGGACGACTCCGAGCCCCTGACCGACCTGACCGCGGGTGCTGCGGTGTGGGGTTTGGGTCGGGTGGTGGGTTTGGAGGTGCCGTTGCGGTGGGGTGGTTTGGTGGATTTGCCGGGGTTGTTGGATGGGGGGGTGTGGGGTCGGTTGTGTGGGGTGTTG
>NZ_JAGPXN010000045.1 GCF_018070575.1 Micromonospora sp. C31 | reverse complement strand
GATGAGGCCGGCCAGGTGGTTCAGGGTGCGGCTGGACAGCGCGACCGCAGACGGGTAAGACAGCACAGCGAGGCTCCCGGTTGGGGCATCGGATCTTGGTCGACTGCTGTCTTACCGGGAGTCTCGTGCTATGTCGACACATGCTTCCCGCCGCCCATCGTGACCAGGCCCATCACGATGAAAAGCCCTCAGTCAGTTCTCTTTGGCCGTGTCCGTCGTAGGTCCGAACCATCCTTCTGTCGATGTGGGTGCACTCGATCATTTTTCGGCAGCAGTCAGGCCAGTGGTGGCACCTAGGGCAACAGCGGCATCTCTGTCGCAAACGACCGCCAGGTTGCGCCCCGGCGGCTGGCTGGTCCTAGCCGACATCATCGATGCCCACCTCGGGTGTCTCGCTCAGCGGGGCGGTCCACGGAAGGGGACGTCCGCCTGATCCACACCGTCCTGCGGCAGGTGTGAATCGCGTTGTCGCAGGCAGCGGCGGGACGTGGCCAACAAACATCGACGCCGTGCTCGTCAACTCCGGCATGGCGCAGGTCTGCGTGCACACCTCGACCGAAACCTGGACCGGCGGTGCCCCGGGTGCCGCCTGCTCGCCGACGCGGTGACCAACTCCGTTCCTTCCTCGCTAGCCTCGGCGCTGCCGACCTCGACCGGTTCACCGAACTCATGGCCGGGTGATCCTCGACTCGTACCAGCACCATGCGATCCACCCCGTAAGGCGACCTATTGATCAGGTTCGTTATCCGCGGGGCCGTCTCGCTAACGGGTGCTTCCGGCGAGCGCCGCGGGTTGACATGGAAGCGCGGACAGCTCCACCGGTCACGGCGTCGGGCATGGGTCGCCGAGCAGCCACTGGCACCACTGGGCGGGACCGGACATGGCCTCAGCCGGGATGCCGAGAGCGCCCGGGTGCAGACGGTCGTAGGCGGCGCTGATCGCTGCGGCGTCGCGAGGGCAACACAGCAGCCAGGGTGCAGTCACCTGGTGAGGCTCTAAGGTCGCCTGGAAGCCCTTCCCGCTGATGCGTCCGGTGAGTAACCCACGATCGATCAGGGCGCGCCAGAGCGCCTCGGTGGGCCCGTGGTGGCGGCCCTCACCCCACCCGTTGGTGGCTGACGCGCTGAAGACGGCGAGTCGCAGGGGTAAGGGCTGGACCGTCACCTCGGCGGCAATCAGGGGCACCCCGAGCAGGCGCAGCGCGTGGGTGCGGTGGGTGCCGTTGACGGTGATCTCATGGATCGGGCCGGCTGGCCCTGGGTATCGGGTCAGGTGAACGTGCCCGTCGTCGGTGAGGATCTCGGCCAACGCCCGGCCGGGATCAGGCGCGGTGAGCAGCTTGCGAATGATCAACTGGACCTGTTGGGGACGGTGGCTGGCGAAGTCGTTCCAGAAGCTGGCGTTGCCGCCAACGATCGTGTCGGTCGCCACCCAATCGTTGAGGGCGACGAGTCCGAAGTCGTCGTGACAGCGGTCCTCCGGGCTGTACGACGCCCCTCTCACCAGCGGGCTAGCCCGATCCAGCGTGGCCGCCTTGGCGATGATCTTCTCCTGCATCTGCATCAGGTCGACCGGCCATTGGCTCCGGCGCTCCTGCAACAGGCCAGCGAGGCGCGCGAGGATGTCGGGGCTGCCGGCAACGAACTCGTGGATTGAGCCGGGCTCCTGCAGATCGTCGTAGTCCATGCGTCGGTCCCGAGGCACGGCTGGCGGAGCCGTCGTCCAACCGACCTCCGGTCGCGCGCCGACGGGAGTGGACAGCCCGGCCAGTAGCTCACGAACCGCCTCCCCGGAGATCGCGATCCCGGCCGCACGGCGGCCATCCTCGGCGATCGCGGTGAAGCCGTTAGAAGCATGAGTAGTGGCGCTCCACCGCTCAGTGCTCGGTCGAGCCTGATGCTCGCGGCGGATCAGCACCTCGTACAGACCAGCGGCCCAAGTGGCGTCGTCGTCCGGAGCGTCGTTCTCATCCGCCGCCTGCTCCAGCCCCAAGCCGCCAGCGACCCTCGGGGTGGGAACGGCCGTCACTGTCTGGGCCGGCGTCGCCGGCGGGGCAGGAACCGGCACCGCCAACACCCGCTGGCGGCGCCGGGACAGCCCGGGAATGGACAGCAGCGACCACCACAGGCCGCATATGCCGGCTGCAATCCACCGGCCCGGACCGCCAGTGCCAGCGGCGACCATCGCGGCGCTGCCGGCGCCGTACAGCGTCCACCCGATCCGGGCACCGGCCGAGCGGAACAGGCTGAAGAGCAGCAGCACCACGCCGGCAAAACACCAGGTCCACCACAGGGCGTTACCGCTCACGGGCAGCCCGGCAGCATGGCTAGCAAGGTAATCGCGCACGGGGTCGAGGATGATCCTGGCGTACGCCAGTTCATGCCCCCATGCCGCCAGCTCTGCGATACCCGCACCAGCCCACCAAAGCACCACGCGAATCAGCGGCACGATGAGCAGGCCGAGGATCGCCGCAGCCAGCAGAACCGCGAACAGGGGCAGCCACCACGGCGGCCAGCCCTCCCGCTCACGGTCGAGCGCCTGCTGCCACATCGACTGTGCCAGCGCGGTCACCATCGACCGGACCTGCGTCAGGGGCGTACCCGAGGTGGAGGCCGACGGGGCCGTGTCCCGTTCTGCCACGACCTGGTCATCCTTCTCAGCGGTGCTCACGCGCCCACCTTCGTTTGTCTCGACCCGAAGAATCCGTCAGCGCAAATCGGTGATCACGATGTCACAGCAGCGTCGCCCTGCGTTGTCCTCCCGGACCGCACGTCGGATCACCCACCCGTCAAGGCGGCGCGCTATACGTTGCTGAGCCCGGCCTCTGCCCGGACTGCAATGTGCCCTGCCAGGCCGTCAGGATCCGGACATCGGAGGGTGAGTTCAGCGTTCAGTCCCGAGGTGTAGACAGGTGCCGCGCTGGTGATAGCCACCGGGTACATCAGCCCTCACGGCTGCCCAGAATGGTTGTGAGCTGCGGAAGTGACCACCGAGGGTGTGCCAAGATAAGCCGGGGTGCTCGACCCGCAGCGCTGTAAGGCCAGCGCTTGCAAGGCCGCAGCGCTGGTACCGCGGATGGGTGTAGGGCTGCTCCACCCAGCCGAGGCGGCAGCGCCGGCATATCCTGTAGTCAACGGTGAACGCGAAGTCGCCGTCAAGGTTGGCAGCGCGGGTGCGCCAGCCGTGCCGCTCGGCGGAGATGGTGTCCTGCCAAGGGGTGGTTAGGACTGGCACGACAGGCCAGCCGACGCGCCGCCCCCACCGCCCCCGGGTGAGCCACACCAACAGCTCCCGCAAAGGCTCGCGCCCGGACACCCGCCCCACCGCGCTGACCTGCGCCACGAGCTGGCGCACCGCTGCACAGGCCTCATCACTAGCCTGTTCGGCGTTGTCTTTGCTCACCTATCCACCACCTCATCGTTCGCGCTGCGAGGCGCCCGGCGCGCGCCTTTAGACTCGCACGACGTTGACGGGGCCGCGCTGGCTGAGAGCGCGCGAGGAACTGGCCGAGCCACCGGGCAGGCCCTGCTTGCGAATGCCCCGAGTTCCGTGGAGACAAGCCCGGCGAGGCTTCGCGCAGCAGCACCTGCCCGCCGACATCGACGAGCGGTTCACCCACACGGCCGTACTTCGGGCCTACAATCGCGCCGACGAGCTGACCCGGCGGCAAGAAACCGGCTCGGTGGGCCCGGCTACTGCCGGCGCAGGGCCAGCTGGTCGTCGCGCGCCCACTGCTGGACGTCGGCCCACAACAGCCGCAGCGCGCCCTGGCTGGTGACGATCTGCTGCCAGAGCCGACTGTGCACGCGGCCCCGGCGATCGTCGGGATGAACGGATAGCTGCTGGGTCCAGCTTTCCTGGGCCGCGGCGGTCCAATCGCCCAGCGCGCATCGCACGAGGGCCTGGTACAGCACTGCTGGAGAGTTGCCGTCGTAGCCGAAGGTGTATCTCGGCTCGTCACCGGGGTTGGGCACCAGCTGCGGCGCGAGCAACGTCCCGTCGGGGCCGGGGGTCACCGCGAACAGGCCGGTGCCGGAGTAGGTCTTGTCGGCGGCGATGACGGTCTGTGCTGTCCAGCCGGCCGGCGGCATGCTGGTGGGCCATTCGATGAGCAGGTGGTCGGCGATGCCCGAGGCGCCGGTGGTGAGGTGCGCGACGAGGTGACCCTCCGGGTCGCGGTAGAGGCCGACCAGGCGCTCGCGGGCGCGGTCGAGCATTCGGTGGTGGGCGATGGCGGCATCCGTGGCGTCCTCGGTGAGCAGGCGCACCAGCCGGCGGGTGGGGCGATCCGGGTCGCCGTGCGCGTCGGCCGGGGTCAGCCGGGTGAGGTGGCGGCGGTACTCGTCGTGGATCGGGCCGTGGGCATCGGGCCAGCTGTAGGCGACGGGGAACGTGTAAACCCGCTCGGGGTAGTCGCGGGCGAGACGGCCGCGCAGCAGCAGGATCGCCTGACGCAGCGCCCCGCCGTACGGGTCGCCGGGCTTCCACGGCAGGTTGGCCTCGGCCTCGACGAGCTGGTCGAGTTCGTCAGCGGCTGCGCCAGGGTCGAGGTCGCGGCCGGCGGCGACGGCGGCGCGCTGCTCCGCCACGGCGGGCCAGGTGGGCGGCTGAGGTGCGGCGGCGAGGTACCAGCCGTCGCCGGTGGTGGGGTGGGTCAGCGCGGTGCTGACGTCGCGGTGCACGGCGCGCGTGTCACGGGCGAGCAGGGCGAAGGCCTGCGGATAGGTGGTGTGCACGGAGTGCTCCAGCGCGGTGGTGAGCCGGGCGATGGCGGTGGGCCACTCGGTGATGGTGTCGGGGATGGGCAGTGGGCGAGGCTGGTCGAGCAGCCGCACGGTACGCATGATCTCCGCTGTGGTGGTGCCGGCCCACCACAGCGGCACGGGCCGACCTAGCACCCGGGCGACTTCGGAGGCGAACACGGAGCCGGCGTACTCCGGCGAGTCCGGGCGGCGCTGCCGGCCGATGATGGGTTGCCGCATGGCGGCCACCGGCTCGCGCTGGGGCAGGAACCGGCGCAGCATCGCGGGCAGCGCGGCCGGCGCGGGATCCGGCGTAGGGTCGGGCTGCTCCGGCATCCGCCACAACTCCAAGTGTGGGTACGGCCCGTCAGAATCGGGGTCGAGCAGGAAGGGCTGCACGACGACAGCGCCGGGGCGGCGGTCCGGGTCAAGGCGTGCGATGGCGGCCTCGGCGATGGTTTCGGGGCTGACGTCCTGGTCGGCGTAGCCGACGGCGTAGATGACCGGTTGGCCGGCGCCGTCGAAGATGGTCACCGCCGCGGTGTGCCCGCGGGGCAGGTCGATGTCGCCGGACCAGATCACCTCGGCGGGCTCGGTCGCGTCGGGCCACCCGAACGGCCACACCGCGTCGTCGGGCACCGCCCTACCCGTGGCCCGCAGCCACCGGTCGATGGTGGCGGTGGTCCACACCTCGGCACCGTCCGGGTCGACGCCGTCGGACGCCGGCAGTCGTCGCTCGCCCTGGAGCACCCGCAGCCGCTGCGCGCTCATCCGCGCTCGGCGGGCGAACTGCGCGAGGGTGTGCGGGCGGGAACGTATCGTTGTCATGCCTCAACCCTCCTGTTGCGAAGATGGTAACAGTCCGATTCGGACCTACCAACTGGCCAGTGTGGGCGCGTCATCACGGTGGTGCCGTCGGCATCATTGTGGTTGTGGTGGAGGACCGCTCATGCGGCTCCGGCCGGTCGCCGGAGTTAGGTCCGAGAGGGGAACGCTCCCGGACCTAACACCCGTGGACGCGTCTGTCCGTAGCTGGGTCGGCTTATCACCAGCTCAGTCGGGGGGAAGTGCAGGGGGCAGAACCTCGAGGGCTCTCGTAGTTTCCCGCTCGGGCTGTTGCCCGCTGCGGCGGGCAGCGTCTCGGTGGTCGACTACCGGGACCCGCCAGCGGCGCCGGCCGCCTACACCCCCGCCTTGGTCACGCCGGCGTGACCGGATCTGCCGCCACGGCGGCTGACCCGGCCGGTCCGCTCCCGGCCGCCTCGCCAGCTCCCCGGGAACCGTCCAGTGCGGCACCTGTCGCGCTGGCCCGGGACAGGTCCGTCCGGTGCCGTCACCTGCGCGTTTGCGTTCTTCCGGAGCGCCGTGGCGTCACCGTACTGCGCCAACAGCTTCGGAGGCGGCGGCACCGGGTCGGCCTGCAGAATGTGCGCGTCGTCGGCTTGGTGTCGCCGAATGTCGCCGCGCCTCGGGTGCCTGCCATGCCGTACGGAGTCGATAGATCCACACATGTTGCATGTCCCTGGAACTATGAGCACATGTTGGCGACGCTTGTTCCAGGTCTTCGTCATTTGCGAGTGCCATTGGCGGCCGGAGCCGTATGGCTGGTGATTATCTGACTCTTGTGGGCGCGCCATTTGCCGCAGCCTGGTTCGGCTGTCGGGTTGTTGGCGCAGGTTCACGACATGCTCGCTAGAATCGGCCTCCCCTGGACGCTAGGCCTCTTCGGGTTCGTGGCGTACTTGATCGGCGACATCTGGACTCAGATCCGATTTCCCCTAGTGGCCGCCGCGAGGCGAGTGAGAGGGTGGTTCGGTAGCTTTCGTCCATTCTGGGTTTGGGCCGGCATGTGAATGTGAGCCGTGGTCGTAACCGGTAGGTCCGGCCGGCGTTGGGCTGATCATGGGTGAGCGTGCGGCGTATCCGAGT
>NZ_JAGPXN010000044.1 GCF_018070575.1 Micromonospora sp. C31 | reverse complement strand
GCCTTCGTCCTCGCCGTGACGCACCCACCAGCACACACCCTGCACTGGTCGCTCTGGCGACGAACATCCCAAGCCCGAGCCCGCCGATCCCACTACCAGCGCAGACAGGCCAAGTGACGTTGGAGTACTAACCCGATTGGGTCTAACCCCCGAGCAACTCCTAGCGGTGTCGAACACGCCCGTAGACATGCCCACCGTCGACGAATACATCGATCGCGTGTCTGAAGCGATAACGGTTGGCGCGCGTCGTGTCTACGGCACCTATTGGAAGCGGGTGCGCGACGTCTGGGGAAACAGGCGCCTGAACGAGCCCAGCCCTTTGGAAATCAGGCAGCTTGCCGAGCGGATGAAAGAACAGCGGGTAGTACGAAGAAACTCTCGCGGCGGTCGGACAGCCGCCGAGCACCTCATCTCCTCACTCAGGTGCCTCTACAACTATGCCGTGGCCGAACAGCTCGCCGCCTGCGTGCCTTCGAGCGGGCGTGGCGGTGGGCAGGGGGAGCCGGCGGGCAGGGAGCGGGCCCTCCCGCCGGCTCCCACCCCCGAACAGATCGCCGCCCAGGCGTTGGCGTCGGTGCATTCGGGGTCGCGCTTTGTCGGTGAGGTGGCAGTACGGGAGATCCCGCGAGAGTTCGGCGCGGGAACCCGAGTGGAAAGGCTGTGGTGGCGGGCGGCGTCGCCCGGCATTCGGAGGCGGCAAGGAGGCAGTACCCCGCACCAGCGCCGACGCCCGGGGTTGACGCCGCAGGGCGGGTGGCCATGAACCGCGATCTGACCAAGCTGACGATGGGTCTGCCTCAGGTGTGGGCGGCGTTCCTCACCGATTGGGATCGGACGCTGCGGTCGGGAAACTACCCATCGACGACGCGCTACAACTACCTGCTGGCTGCTGCTCAACTGGGCAGGTACCTCGCTGGCGACCACCAACGGGAGTCGGGGGAGGCGGCATTCACTCCGGCCGCCGTGATGCGGCGGCACGTCGAGGCGTTCCAGGCATGGATGATCGAGACCCGGTCGCCGGCCACGGCGCTGAACAAGCACAAGGCCCTGCAGCAGTTCTTCAAGTGGCTCACGGTCGATGAGGAGGAGATCGACCAGTCGCCTATGCTGCGGGTACGGCAGCCCAAGACACCAAAGCGGCTCATCCCAATCATTCGGGACGAGGACACCAAAAAGCTGCTGGATACGTGCGAGAGCAAGGACTTCGTCCACGTCCGTGACAAAGCGATCATCCGCTTGCTGTCCAACACCGGAGCGCGGCTGTCCGAGGTGGCCAACCTGCGACTCGACGATATCGACCTGTCGCTGGACACGGTGCGCTACCACGGCAAGGGCGCAAAGGACCGCCGGGTCCGGCTTGGACCCAAAACCGCCCGGGCGGTCAGCCGCTACCTGCGCGCCCGCAGCCGGCACAAAGGTTCCGGGCTACCCCATCTGTGGCTAGCGGTACGCGGTTCACAGCCGCTGACGGGCAACGGCATCAAACTGATGCTCAAACGGCGCGGTCTGCGCGCCGGGGTCGATGGCGTGCACGCACACCGCTGGCGGCACACCTACGCACACGAGTGGAAGCTGGCCGGGGGAGACACCGGCGACCTAATGCTGGTGCTCGGCTGGGCATCCGACGACATGCCGCGACACTACGGCGCCAGCGCCGCTGCCGAGCGAGCCCAGCAGGTGCAAGCCCGAATGGGGATCGGTGAACGTGTCTGACCGCGAGAAGAAGCCAGGGAGGCGTGGGGGAGAAGTGGGCATGACCCCAGAGCAGCGTCGACGCCGCGCCCGCATCGCCGCGCATGCCTCCTGGGCCAACACCACTGACCGTACGGCCCGCACGTCCTCCGGCACCAAGGCGTTCCTCGGCCGGTTTGAGCGCCAGGTCGACCCCGGCGGCGCGCTGCCCGAGGACGTCCGAGCCGCCATGGCCAAACACGCGAGGACCGCGTACATGCTGCAACTGGCCGAGCGCTCGGCGGCGGCACGCCGACGCCGAGCCAAATCGTAGGACCCTTGATTGCGTGAGCAACTCCGGACTGCCGGCACCCTGCGGCTCGCCCCCGGTGGTTTCGGCCTTCTTGGCGTCCGATACCAGAAGCTTCGCGTTCGGTCTGCCGGGACACACCCGATTTTCGGCTGGGAGTGTGGTCGGCTGGGTTGATGTGCTGCGGTCGATGTATGTCTTAGCGTCACCGCTCGTGCGATTTATTCACACCTCGGATTGGCATCTGGGTCGCCATCTGCACGGTCTCAGCCTGCACGACGCGCACCAGGCATTCATTGATCATTTGGTCGAGCTTGCTCGCAGTGAACGGGTCGATGCTGTGCTCATCGCCGGTGACCTCTACGACCGGGCGGTGCCGCCGCCTGATGCAGTCGGTCTGTGGGACCAGGCACAGACCCGGCTCGTGTTGGAGGCCCGGACGCAGGTGGTCGTCATTGCCGGCAACCATGACTCGCCGGCCCGCTTGGGAGTCAGCTCTCGGTTGCTGGAGAGAGCCGGCGTCCATGTGCGAGTGGGCACGGGTGCTGTGGGTACGCCGGTGCTCGTTGAGGATGAGCACACGGCGGTCGCGTGCTACCCGGTACCGTTTCTCGAACCAGCCTCGGCGGTAGTCGACTGGGGACTCGAGGATCGGGGCCATGCTGCGGCCCTGCGTGCCGCGATGGACCGGGTTCGATCGGATCTTGCCGGCCGTCCTGGGCATCGGTCTGTCGTCATGGCGCACGCTTTCGTCTTCGGCGGACAGGTTGCGACACCGAGCGGGACATCAGCGTGGGTGGCGTGCAGCATGTACCCAGTGCGGTCTTCGAAGGCGTCGATTACGTGGCGCTCGGCCACTTGCACGGCCGTCAGCGTCTGGCCGACGGGTTGCGATACAGCGGTTCGCCGTTGGCTTTCAGTTTTTCCGAGGCCGCTCACGTCAAGTCGTCCTACCTTGTGGACTTCGACGCTGGCGGGCTGCGTCGTGTCGAGGAGGTTCCTGCCCCGATACCGAGGCGGATGGCCCGGCTCACCGGCAGCGTTGAGGAGTTGTTGAACAGCCCCGCCTACAGCGCGTACGAGCAGTGCTGGGTCGAGGCGACCCTGACCGACCAGGTACGACCGTTGTCGCCGCACGAGCGGCTCAAACGCCGGTTCCCGCATCTGCTGAAGCTCGTCGTCCCGAGCCTGACCGCCGACGTGGGAAGCCGGGACCTCGCCGACCTTGATCGACTGGCACCGGTCGAGGTCGCGCTCGACTTCGTGACCGAGGTACGCGGTCGACCCGCCGACGGCGACGAGGTCGCGTTGCTGCATCGCACCTTCGACGAGCTGCGCCGCTTGGAGGCGACCCGCTGATGCGACTTCACCGGCTGATCATGACCGCGTTCGGACCGTTTCCCCAAACGGTCAGCGTCGACTTCGAGGCGCTCACGGCTGACGGCCTGTTCCTGATCCACGGTGACACCGGTGCGGGAAAGACCACGATTCTGGACGGGATCTGCTTCGCCTTGTACGGAGCCGTACCGGGCTCACGGGACGACGCCAGGTCGCTGCACTCCCACCACGCCGGCACTGGCCGCGGCCCCCGTATCGAACTGGACGTCACCCTGACCAACAGGCGACTGTTGATCACTCGTACCCCGGAATGGATCCGCCCCCGTAGGCGCGGTACTGGAACCATGCGCGAAGGTGCACATGTCGAGATCATTGAGCAGCTGCCGGATCAGACTCAGTCGTTCGTCACCCGTGACCATCGGGAGGCCGCTGACCTGATCACGGCCGAGATCGGCCTCGACGTCCACCAGTTCTGTCAGGTGGTTCTGCTGCCCCAAGGCGGGTTCGCCAGATTCCTGCAGGCATCTCCCGAAGATCGGCAAGGCCTCCTGCGGCACCTCTTCGACATCGAGATCTTCACTCGCGCCGAGCGTTGGCTGGCCGATCACCGTACGCAACTCGGCCAGCAGGAACGTGCGGCCCTCGGCGCGATCCGCGACCTGACGCAGCGCTTCGCCGAGGTGATCAAGGTAGAGGTGCCCGCGGACCTCGACAAGCCCGATGCCCTAATCGAGCTCGACGTGTGGGCTGCCTCGCACCGAGACCGGGTCGGTGATCTGGTGGAGGCCCTGACCCAGAGCATTGCTGTCGGTGCGGCAGAGGAACAGCGCCTCGACCAGGTCCGGCAGGCAGCCGCAACACTCGCCGGGCAGCAACGCGAGTACCGTGCGGCGGTCCAGCAGCGCGACGAGTTGACAATGCGCAAGCCGGAGCGTGAACAGTGTAAACGCCAGCTCGACATCGCCCGCGCTGCAACGGCGCTGAAGCCGTACCTCGACCAGGTCGACCGCCGACAGGACCTCCTTGACCGGCTCCGCCGGAAGACGTTCGAACACCTCGAATCCCTGCCCGCTGACGTAGCGGTGCTGCCGGACCATACCTCGTCGCCTCGTCCGGGCGGTTGGGACGCCGTCGACGTGGCCGACCTCGACCTTGACGCGCTGACCCACGCGGAGCAAGCCCGTACCGCACAACTCCATGCGGCCGAAGGCGCGATCGACAGCGAGGCCCGACGGACCAAGCTGCTGCGTCAGCAGACGACGGTCAGCAAGAAGCTTGAGGATCTGGCCAGCAGACGCGAGAAGGCCAACACCCTCCTCGCCGAGCTGCCTACCCAGCACGCCAACGTTGCTGCCCGGCAGGAGCAGACCCTCGCTGTGGCCGCAGGCCAGGCAGCCGCCGAACTATTGCTGGCCGAGGCGCAGAAGCAGGCCAAGGCGTGCAAGCGGCGGGACGACCTCGCCGGTCAACTCACGACCGCCGAGGAGGAACGGCGTGCTGCCATCGACCGCCACCAGGCCGCAGAGGCCCAGCACCTTCACGTACGGCAGCGCCGACTGGCTGGCATGGCCGCAGAACTCGCCGGTGAGCTGCGGCCCGGACAGCCCTGCGGAGTCTGTGGCTCCCCGGAACACCCCGACCCCGCCCGGGCCGCGGCCGACGCCGTCTCTGCCGCTGACGAGGAACTCGCCGAGGCTGAGGCGGGCGAGCGGCTCAATGAACGCCGGAGCGCCGAGATCACCGTCGAGCGCATCAATGCCCAACTCAAGGAAGTCACCGAAGCGATCGGCGACCTGACGACAGCCCAGGCGACGTCGAAGGTCACCGAGGCACGCAAGTCGGTCCGGGCCGCGACCGAGGCAGCGAAACTGGCCGAGGAACTCGGCGCCCAACTGGAAACCCTCGACGTGCTGCTGGCCGATCAACACCGCGAGGCCGCCGAGATCGACCGCGATGAGGCAGCGGCGACCACCCAACAGGCCGCCCTGACCGAGCAGATCACCGAACTCACCGAAACCATCGACGCCATCCGCGGCGAGGACAAGAGCCTGCGGCTACGGATGACTCGACTGGCCCAGGAACTCGCTGAGGTCAAGGCCGCAGCGAGCAGCCTGGGGGAGTGGCGACAGGCGGCGAAGGAACTCACCGATGCCCACCGTGAGGCGCACCACCACCTGCACCTGTCGGAGTTCGCCGACGCCGTGGCAGCGCGTAGCGCAGCCCTGGCCAACCCCGAGCTGGTCGAACTGCAGGAACGAATCGACGCCTTCGACAGCGAGTACAGCAAGATCGCAGGACGAGTGCAGGACCCCACCCTGCTCGCGGCCGCACACGAACCACCACCAGACGTCGAGGGCAGCGAACAGGCCTACCAAACCGCGAGGCAACGTGCCACCGAACTGCATGCCCAGCACGGCCTTGCCGTCGAGCAACACGACCGACTGAAGCAACTGGGCCCCGACCTGGTCAACGCCCTCGCCCAATGGAAGCCCATCCGCGCGGAGTACGAGATCGCCAACCGGCTCGCCCAACTCGTCGAGGGCAAGAGCACCGACAGCAATACCCGGATGACCCTCTCCACGTACGTGCTGACCCACCGGTTCCGGCACGTCGTGACGGCCGCGAACACCCGCCTCGGACAGGTCACCTACAACCGCTACCTGCTGCGCCACGTCACCGAGTCAGACACAGGCCGCCGCGCCGGGCGAAACGGGCTCGGCCTGTCCGTCATCGATGCGTGGACCGGCCAGGAGCGCCGCCCGGCCACGCTCTCCGGCGGGGAAACTTTCCTGGTCTCGCTGTGTCTTGCCCTCGGCCTCAGCGATGTCGTCCTGGCCGAGGCAGGCGGCACCCAACTCGGTAGCCTGTTCGTCGACGAGGGCTTCGGCAGTCTCGATCAAGAGGCGCTCGATCAGGTGCTCGACGCGCTCGACGCCCTGCGCTCCGGTGGCCGGACCGTCGGACTGGTCAGCCACGTCGCGGAACTGCGCAGGCGCATTCCATCGCGCCTACACGTCCGCAAGACAGCCACCGGCTCATCCGTGGTCGTCGAGACTAAGGTGCTCGACTGAGATCATCGCTGGGACGCTGCTCCGCCCAGTCGTGGCCGGCCACCAATCTCAACAGTGCGGTCGAGGTGGGAGGCAAGTCGCTGCGCGCTCCTTGTCGGTAGGAGTTGGTCGATACTTATCGAAGCAGTGGTGCTACGACTCCTTGCTCGGCCGGTTTATGCTTCAGCGACCTGGGCAAACGTGCGTGAGCATGCCGCTGGGCCACCGGACTACTGGGTTTTAGCTTGCCTGCGCATCTTTTTCATGCCGTTGTATGCGCACGACGCACTGCAATACTGGCGGCGTTTGTCGCGCGCCCAAAACGCGGTCGCGCAGTTCCGGCAGTCGATCAGCAGCGGCAAGGGTCGGCTCTTCTCGAAGCAGGGCGGGCTGCAATAGAGCTGCCTTGCGCTTTTCGCGATGAACTCGTTGCCACATGTCTTGCACGGCGGGCGGCTGAAGGTGCGGTTCCGGCGCGCGGGGCGATAGCACTTGATGCTGCAGTAAATCTTATTGCGGTCAGGCGACCTGAAGGTGGTCGAACATGTGGGGCAAGTCGATTCGCGGCTGCGCATCCCCTCGGTCCTGCATTTGTAATCACAGAACCGTCTCCCGAGACCGTGTTTGGCCGGCAGTGGTGCGCCGCAGTTGTCACATACCTTCGACCAGATGATGGGCTCGGCGGTCGCCGGGCCCAAAATCTCCTCGTCCTCGGGGTTCACGGCAATGTGTGCAGCCCATGCTCCGGGGTTCGCCCGGTAGAAGTCCAGCAGGTAGTTGATGGCGCTGCCAATTGCGGGGACGGAGTCGCCGAGCGCGCCGATGCCGGCGTTGCATCGGGCGCAGATGAGGCCGCGGAAGCGTCCTGTTTCATGGCAGTGGTCGATCGCCCATCCCTTTTCCAGGCTGCTCGGATCCTGACCGCATACCGGGCAGAGCCCTCCGAGTTGCCGCGTCATTCGATCGAAGTCCTCGAGTGTGAGACCGAACTTCGCCAGCGCTTCCGCTCGTTTGCGGATGGTCACGCAGGGACGGCAGTAGCTTGACTTGGCGCTGAAGTCGCTGCGAAGGTCGCCGCATCGGGCGCACGTCCTAGTTTTCACGGGCGCTGCTCTCGAGGTAGGCGCCGGCTCTGAGCAAGGTGGCGAGCGAGTCGCCCAGGAGACCGATGCCGGTGTTGTGAGCCCCGCAGACCAATCCGCGGAACAATCCGGATTCGTGACAATGGTCAACCACGAGCACACCTCGTACGGGCGGTTGCCGACAGATGGCGCAGACTCCTGCCTGCTTCTCCAGTGCCTCTTCGTACTGCGCGAGGGAGACGCCGTATTTGCTCGCTACCGTTCGCAGGGCGTCGTAGGGCTTTCGGTACTTGCGGGTGCAGTCCTTGCAGCGCCGGTCTCTCCCGTCCGGCTGATGCCGATCGCGATAAAAGCAGGACGCGTCCTTGGCCTTTGTGCACGTCATGCAGATCTTGACTGCCGGGCTGGTCTCCACGTCCTGGTTCTAGCAGCACGGTCCGACAAGTTCACCGCCACCGGTCCACTCCCGTCATCGAGAGGCCGTGACGATCGCGGAGCGGTTGGCCGCCATCGAGGTCGGGGCGATCGGCTGCCGCGCCGCTAATACTCCAACGTCACTTGGCCTGTCTGCGCTGGTAGTGGGATCGGCGGGCTCGGGCTTGGGATGTTCGTCGCCAGAGCGACCAGTGCAGGGTGTGTGCTGGTGGGTGCGTCACGGCGAGGACGAAGGC
>NZ_JAGPXN010000043.1 GCF_018070575.1 Micromonospora sp. C31 | reverse complement strand
GCCGCCATCGGCGCACTCCGCACCGCCGGCGTCACCAACATCGCCGCCGCCAACCGGCACCACGCCCGCGACAGCACCCGCCCGCTGGCACTACTCGGCATCACCTGACGACTTTGCCGGGGCCCTGGAACGTCCCTACCGGGCGCGTGTTCGATGGGTCGACCCGGTGACCAAGCGCAGGCTGTCCAAGTCCGTCACGGTCGCCACCCCAGAAGAGGCACAAGCGTGGATCGACGGGATGGTCAGTGCGGCGCAAGGTGGCGTCGACCCGGTCGCCGCGACAAAGCGGCTCGCCGAGTACGGCGAAGGCGTCATGACGCTGGCACTACGTGGTCTGGAACGGAAGACGCTCGATCCGTACCTCGCCGGCTGGCGAAAACGGGTGGTGCCCGCCCTCGGTCACATCCCCGTGCGAATGATCACGAACGGTGCCGTTGACCGGGCCGTGCACGGCTGGATTGCCGACGAGTGCAGCCGTTCCACGGTCAAGAACAGTCTTGCCGTGCTGGTCCGGGTGATGGAGCAGGCCGTACGGGACGGCATCATCCCGCGCAATCCCGCACAGGTGACCGGATGGCAGCGCGAATACCGGCGGGCAGAAGACGAGTTGGACGATCCGCGCACGCTCGCCCTGCCCGACTGGGAGTCGCTGACCACGCTCGCCGCCGCGCTGGTGGAACGGTCCGAGGACATCGACCGGAAATCGTGGATGTGGACGGTACGCCGCCAGACAACGCCCAGCCCCGGCGGCCTGGTCGACAAGGGCACCAAGGGAAAGCGCGCCCGGATGGTGCCGCTGATCGAGGAGGTGCGGCCGATCGTCGCCCGCCGCCTGGACTCGGTCGCCGAGCCGCACTCTCGACTGTTCACCGGGCCGCGCGGTGGACGGATCAGCACCGCCGTACTGCGGGACGCAACGCACTGGGACGAGGTGGTGACGAAGCTGGGCTACGAACACCTGCGCCGCCACGACCTGCGGCACACCGGGCTGACCTGGATGGCCGATGCGGGAGTTCCGGTGCATGTACTGCGGAAGATCGCCGGGCATGGGTCGCTCAGCACGACACAGCGGTACCTCCACCCTGACCGGCAGTCGATCACCGACGCGGGCACGGCCCTCAGTGCCCACTTAAGGGCCCGGCGGTCTCCTAGTGGTTCCCGGCTCCACGCGGTCTAGCGGGAACTCCTACTTTCCAGTAACTGTTAAGCATTAAGTGGGCTGGAATGAGCATTAGCCGGGTGGGGGGCACATGAATCAGAGTGGCTTCTCCTGGACTCTGTACCGAATGGAAGCTAACTCCACTCCACCATGAAGCACCACCATGCTCCACAATCCTGCGACATGGCAAGAAAAACCGAAGGGGATTACCAAGGGCACTCGACCGGGGCTACTACTCTCGAAAACGGTTATTTGACCTAAGCACTCGAACGAAAGCTGACCCTCTGGATCGAGGGACCGCACGGATAGTTCCGGAATATCCCCGACGTCAAACCCATTTAGGTCGACTAGAAGCGTGACAACGCCTTGAACGACACCGGGAAGGGAAGGCAGCGTGAAGAACTCCCAACCCCCACCAAGGACGTACAGCAGGCCGTTCTGAATCTCAGCATGGTTAGCGAGCATCATCGCCGAGACGGTCAGGGTCTTTTCGGACGAAACAGCCGCCGCTGGCCCCGCATTGGCTACATTGCCCATGGAATCAGGACGAACACCGCCGCCTTTGCCGCCCCGTGCGATCAGCCCGCCGAAGACAGTGTCACCACCTGACTCTCCCGGCATTCCTTCCGCTCCGCCGCGACCTCCCGATCCCACACTCACCTCCACCGTGCCCGGGAGGTCCTCCGCTCGAAAAAGGCAGTGACTACGTCTCCGCCCGCACCGCCATCCCCGCCCACTGCGCCGGGCCCGATTCCAATGCCGCCAGCACCGCCTGACCCAGGCGCCTGGCCCCCTTGAACAATTAATTGCGAGTGCGATATTTGAATGGTCGACATGAAGGACTTCTGCCCAACTTCGACAATTTCGTCATCAGTCAGATCCCAACCTGCACGCAAACCGTCAAACTCCGCCAACTGGCGGAGCTTCCACTCCCTAAGGAGAGGCACTGGGAATCTCCCGATCTGCGGCGGGTCATCAATTTGCCACGCATGCAGAAGACAGAGCAGAATTAGATTACTCGCCGCCCTATTCTCGGCCTCGGGCATTCCGGAATCCCAACGGGGTCCGTTTTCGCTTCTAGCACAAATGTGAGCCACTCGCGAATTGAGCGTTCGCGTGCCGTCAGCATCGGACTTCACGTAAAGCGGCTGCCGACAGCCGGGTGCAGCGCACTGCCAAGCTGTGCCGTAGAGCTCGCGGATGGTCGCGGCCGTCGGCGGCCGATGCTCAACTGGCACGCATCCTCCATGCGATGAGGACCAGACCGGACGGCCACTGGTCCCCAGCTGGTCCCCACACCCCTGGGCTGAGCCGGATGACACCTTCCAGTGTTCGGAGCCACGATGGGCCGCTGGCCTGGCCGAACGGCCAGGCCAGCGGCCCATCGTTTCCGGTCGGGACGGCCGGATTCGAACCGACGACCCCTTGACCCCCAGTAGTCCGGTGGCCCAGCGGCATGCTCACGCACGTTTGCCCAGGTCACTTAAAGTATAAACCGGCCGAGTAAAGGGGTCGTCGCACTGCTCCCCCGCCACCATCGACTTCCTTGCCGTCACACCAGACGCGCAACGCGCAACTTGCCTCCGGCCGGCGTCGTGGGAGTCAGCGGGTTATGACCCCTTCTCCGGCCGTTCAGCATCATCGCTGGTTGCCGCTCAGCCGCAGCCGGCCACTCGAGCGTCGGGCCGGTCGTGGGCTCGGGTTCGTCGAGGCGGACCCTGGGCAGTGCCCGGTCGAGCCAGCTCGGCAGCCACCAGTTGAACCGGCCGACGAGTTCCATGGTGGCCGGCAGCAGGATCAGCCGCACGATGGTGGCGTCCACGAACACCGCGACGGCCAGACCGAGGCCGAGTTGCTTGACACCGAGGTCCGCGCCGAGCATCACGGACAGGAACACGGCGATCATGATGGCCGTGGCGGCGGTGACCACCCGGGCGGTGCGGACGAGCCCCTCGCGTACCGCCAGCCGGGTGTCGCCGATCGCGTCGTAGGCCTCCCGGATCCGGGACACCAGGAAGACCTCGTAGTCCATGGACGAACAGCACCGGGAACATGATCAGCGGCGCCCCAGGCCGTGACCGGCATCGTGGTGGGGAAGTTCAGCACATCGCCCAGCCAGCCCCACTGCACCACCGCGACCAGTACCCCGAACGACGCGCCGATCGAGATCAGGTTGAGCAGGCCGGCCTTCACCGCGAGCAGCACGGACCGGAAGATCATCACCAGCAACAGCAGGGACAGGCCGACCACCACGACAACCACCAGGGGGAGCCGGTCGGCGGTCAGTTCGGCGAAGTCGATGGCCGAGGCGACCACGCCGCCGACGAGTACCGGTTGGTCCGCGGTGACCGCGCGGAGCCGGTGCACCAACTCGGTGGTGGCATCGTCCTGGGTGCCGGTGGTCGGGCGGACGGCGAGCAGGGCGATCGCCCCGTCGTGGCTGCGCCGCAGTGGGTTCACTGATGCCACACCGGACTCGGCCGCGATCGCCGTGGCGACCCGGTCCGGATCGCCCTCGGGCAGGCTAACCACGACCGACAGGGTGGCGTCGAAGCCGGCGCCGAACGCGTCGGCGAGGATCCGGTGCGCGGTGTAGGCGCTGGTGTCCCGAGGCTGAGTGCTCGCGTCCGGCATGCTCAGCCGCAGACCCAGCGCCGGCGCGGCCAGCGCCGCCAGTACCAGCACCCCGGCCAGGTCGGCAACGAGCGGCCGGCGGGTGACGCTGTCGGCCCAGCGGGACGACCAGGGCCGGGCCGAGGCGCGGCGACGGTGCACCGACAGCCGGTCGATCAGCGTGCTAATCGCGGTAGGTCAGCACCACTCGCGACGTCGTCGCCTTGTCGGATTCCGACGACAAGGCGACCAGCGCCATCATCATCGACATGGCGAACGCGTGTCCGTGGCCAGCGACGAGGTTGCGGTAGACGCTGGTGGCCACCGCCTCGAACGGATCGGTCACCAGTCGGCGCTCCGCGATCCCCGCGCGTACACCCCGCAGCACCGCGGGCAGCCGGTCGGCGTTCATCCACGGCTCCGCCATGCACCGACTCAGAAGGACACGCAGGTTGGTACCAGCGCTGCCATCATCGGTGGTGATCCGGACCAGTCCGATCGCGGTGGCGGAGACCCAGCCTTCAACTTGGTCCGGTCCGGCGGTCGCTGCTGAGCCAGCATGGCGAGCACGAAATCGATTACCGCGGCCGGGTCGGTCCAGGTCGCGGGCCGGGTGAGCGCGAACGCCACCCCGCGCGGTACTCGGCCGTCCATCGCCGCGGCGAGGTCGAACATTGCCCGATCGAATCCGAGGTCGGTGAAGTAGTTGGTAAGCAGGACAGCCTCGGCCGCCGCACGGATCTCGCGTGGAATCTGCCCTTGGATCTGCAGGTGACGGATAAGGTCGACCGTGCCGAAGGTCGCGACGCCCATGCCGGCGGCGATCAACCGCAGACGGTGGTCGTCGCACCAGAACGGGATGTGTTCAGCAGCCGCCATGTCGAGCGACGACAGCCACTCGAACTTTCGGTCGGCGTCGGGGAACGTCGTGAACCGGGTCCACGGACGGCGTGCTGCCTGGTGCAGAATCGAGCACACCGTCGTGGCGTGCTCGGCGAGCGAGTCGGCGACGGACTGCTCGATCACCGTGACGGTCGGCCGCCCAGCGTCAGGATCCCATCCCGTGGACATGGTCGAACGCAAGCCGAGGGACTCCTGCCCCCGGACCGCATCGCGGTAAGCCTCATCGGTTGCGCGAAGCTGGGCGAAACCCGAGATGAGCTGCGAACGCAGGTGCGGGTCGAGCAGCGCCAAAGTGTGAGCTGCAGTGACATCGATCACGGTCACCTTGTTCCAGGCCGCTGCAGCCGCAGCCCTGCCGCGCAACTCTCCTGCCGGGGCATGGGCATTGACGAAGCCCGCGCCGCGCTTCAGCGAGGCCTCCGTGTAGGAGGAATCGAAGGCGGTGGCCAGCATGCCTAGCGGCAGGTTCGCCTTGTCGAGTTCCTCAATGGCTTCGCTGAGTGACTCGTGACGTGCATGAAGGTCGGGCGCGAGGGATCCGAGCGGGTCGTCCTCCGAGACCGACATCCGGCGGAACACCGTGCTTTCGGGGAAGCGTTCGGTGTAGTCGAACATGGCCGTATGCAGCGCGGCGATGTCCTCGTCGGTCGTCGAGAGCTCCTGCCGCCGCAGGCCGAAGAAAATCTGGGCGATGAAGACGCCGATCAGCTGCTCGTCGTCCGGCCACCGGACCATGGTGGACAGTGCGCGAGGCACGAACTGTGTGCTGGTGTCGCGGCGGGCCACCAGGCCGATCCAGGTCATGGCGTCGTGGCGGTCCCGAGGGGCGACCGGATCGCCGTCAGGGGTGAGGGCATTCCACGCACCGTCGCTGTCGCCGCGCCGAACCAACGCGTGCACGAGCGCCCAGCGGGCGTCCGCGGCGTCGGGGTCGAGCGTCACCAGATTGCGGGCCTGCTCGATCGCCAGGTCCCACGACCCCTCGTCGGTGTGGATCTCGAATATCAACGCCCGCGTATCGAACTGTCCGGCCCACTCGGTGCCGCCCATAGTCAACGCGCGTTCGGCAGCCCGTTTCGCGGCTTCCAGATCCCCGGCGGCCCGCAGATGACGCGCCGAGGTCAGCATCAGGCCAGGGTCGTTCCACCGGTACGCGGCTTCCTTGAGCACCTCGGCGGCCAGCAAGTGCTCCCCGTCCTGCCCGTACCGCTCCGCGAGCAACACCGCAAGTACGATGTGGTCGGTGGCGCCGGCCCGAAGAGCCTCAATCGTGCCCCCTTGTGCGCCCATGGCGCGCTGAATAATCCGGATTTCGCGTACCAGCTCGGGATGTTCCTGCTCGACCCCGGCAAGATCCGGTAACTCACCACCGACCTGGGCCAGCCCTCGAACCGCTACCAGAAAGTCGGCCCTGGACTCCGCAGCCGCCAGCGCGGACTGCCACGCCGCGGCGGCGACCGCATTCTCGGCGTTGCCGGTCAGCTCCACGGCATCGACCTCCGCGACAACGAATGGGATGTCCAGTTCGGCGGCCAACGCGCGGGCACGGTCGTACTCGCCGGTGGCGGCGAGCAGTTCTGCCTGCTCTCGCCGCAGGCGGGGGTCAGCGACCTCCTGCGGCCAGGCGTCGCCGTCCGGCTGCTGCTCGATGAGCGCCCGCGCCTGCGCCACCTTGCCGCCGAGCACGTACGCCTTGACCGCGACCAAGATCGCCGCGACGCTGTCGCCGTGCCACGACCGACGAACGTTACGGGCCTTGATCGCCAGCGCGGCAGCCCGTTCGGTGTCGGCCAGCCTGTTCACGGTCTCCCCGTACCGCGCCCGGTACAGCAGCAACTCAGCGGCGTACAGCGCTGATCCGCTCGCACCCTCGATGTCGGCAGCGGCAAGCGCGAACTTGACTCCCCGGTTGATGTCGTCGGCGCGAGCGTAAAGCCGCGCCAGCAGTTGCAGCCGCAACGCCTCATCGGCCTGCGACGATGTCCTCCACGCGGACAAGACATCGATGGCCTGATCCCAGTCCTCGCGGTGGACGAACAGCATCCCTTGCGCAAGCGTGTGTTCCCGGGCTGCACCGACGAGGATCTCGTTGGCGTCAGCGGAGGCGTCCTCCGGCAGGCACATCGCCTGCCGGGCCTTCCAGTAGCCGGCCGGGTACGCCCCACGCTCCACGGCCATCCCGAACAGGCGGGCCGCCGTCGGATTCTGGCTGTAGTCCGAGGCGAGCTCGGCCAGCCAGCAGATCACCTCCACGGGTGCATCAGCAAACCAGTCCGGGGGCTGCTCGCACCACTGCCGCAGGACGGCGCCGCGGTCATCGGCCGTGACGATGACCTGTACCAGCTTCTCCACGTCCGGCCAGAAGTCGCGGATCTCGATCGCCCGATCGCGCCGCCACGGCTGGAGCATGGTGACCTGGTCGCCGAACACATTGGCGGCCGACATCCGGCTCAGGATAGAGCGGGTGTTGTCCTCCACCACAGCACGGGTAGACGATGCCGCGGCACGGGTGTGTTCTGCCTGCCACTCCCCAGCGATGGCGGACGCGGTGGCCGGGTCGTGTGCGCGTACGAAGGCGGCCAGAACAAGAACGAGGACCTGCTCGGCATCGGATCGCCGCTGGTCGCCGCTGCCGCCCAGCAGAGCGGCCAGACCGTCGAGGACCACGTCGGCTACCTCGGCGCCACCCCGGGCCAGCTGGCTCTGTACCTCCGGCAAGACCATCCACTTGCGCAGCTCACGAGTCTTCACGCGAATGCCCTTCTTCCGGGCCTGCCGTCCGACCGTCCATGCGACCCGCAAGCGCACCGTGCGTCGGCTGATCAGGCGGGAGACGGGCGCGGCGGCAGAGCCGAGTGCCTTGATCAGCCCGGCGGAGACGGTTGGTTCCACTTCTTTCCTGCCTCAATCTTCCTGATTGACACGGTTCGGGGGCGTCAAGAGGTCGGTGCGACGCGACCGGAGACCATCGACGAGCCGATGGACGAACTGACGCTACGGCGTGGGTACGACAGCAACCTCGCTTGCAGCAAGACCGTGTCACCGTTCCGAGGGCGGGTCTGCGGGCGGCCGTCTGCGCGATTCATTGCCTGGTTGCTTCGAGGGCTGTGGAAGACTCGTACGGGGCCTCGCTCACCTCGGACCTGATCCGAGAGCACGCGCGTAGCGTCGACGGCCGCGTGCTCGTCCCGGCGTTGCGTGCGATCGTCGGTGGCAAGGGAGCCGAGCATACGGAGCTCCCTCACATGGCCGCAGCCCTGATCGAGGCCGGACGCCAACCGGAACTCGAACGCGCGGCCCCAGACCTCACCGACGCCCTGTTCACCCGCCCCAAGGGACAACGCCCCGACCGCAGGCGTGTCCGCGTGATGGCAATGGGATACTGGCACGTTAGACAACGGCGAACGGGTCACCTTTGATGGTCCTGGCGATGATCTCGTGATCGTGCCGGTCCCCGCCATAGCCGCCGCGTGATCACGCGGACACCAAGATCACGACGCGCTTACCCACATCTGACGCGCACCCGCGGACGGACTGCCCAGGGCAGAGTGTCGGCGGGCAATGCGAGACTCGCCATATGCCCGTGCGCTTCACCGATGCCGAGGCTCGACACCAGCTGACCGCGCTGGGCTACAGCGCTGTCTCGGAGTACCCGGGCAGCACCAAGGCGTGGGCGGCCATCTGCGTCACCTGCCACGAGGCAGTAACGCTCGTGCTGAACCGTGTAAAGCGTGACGACCGGCCCCGGTGCCGCTGTCGACGCGAGAAGCGGGCGGCAGCGCACGGGGCAAGCGGCGAGCTCAAGGTTCGCAACAACGCCGACCGAGCCATCGGACGGATGCGGACATACGACTGGGAACCGCTGGAGCCGTACCCGGGTGCAAAGAAGCGCTGGAGCTGCCGATGCTTGAGATGCGGAACGGTCGGGACCCCGATTGTCGTCGGCGCGTGAAATCGGACCCTGCTGGGGCGCGTGGGTTCCAGTAGTTGTCGCAACACCTCCTTGATCATTGAGCCTTTTTCATCCTGACCTTGCAGGTCAGGGGCGGTGTGCGTAGCCCGAGGATCGATGAGGGCGAGGCTCCAGGTAAGACAGCAAATCGACCAAAACCCGATGCCCCGACCGGGAGCCTCGCCT
>NZ_JAGPXN010000042.1 GCF_018070575.1 Micromonospora sp. C31 | reverse complement strand
ACGCTCAAAACCTGGAAGATCCTGGCCAAGCTGCGCTGCTGCCCACGCCGAGCCACCGCGATCGTGCAGGCGATCCTCGTCCTGCACCGCACCGAATCCAACCGCTACGCAGGATGAAAAGGGCTCATTGGATGTGTTGATGGGACGGCGTGGGCGAAAGCGGCAGTTGGATGTCGAGGCTCGGTACTGGCAGCTGTTGTTGTCCGGGGTCGGGACGGTGCAGGCGTGCCGGATGCTCGGGATCACCCGAAAGACCGGGTATCGGTGGCGGGCGGAGAACTGCGGTATCCCGCCGGTACGGATCGCCGAGGCGGCCAGGTCGAACCGCTACCTGTCGCTGTTGGAACGGCAGCGCATCGCCACCCTTCGCGGTCAGGGCCTGGGCGTGCGGGAGATCGCCCGCCGGATTGATCGCTCGCCAGCGACGGTCAGCCGTGAGCTGCGCCGCAACACCCGTCCCCATGACAAGGCATACGACGGGGACCTGGCCCACGCGAGAGCTCGACAGCGCACCCGACGCCCGCGGCGGGGCAAGCTCAACCTCGATTCCGAGCTACGTGACGTGGTGCAGGACAAGCTTGAGCTGGACTGGAGCCCCGAGCAGATCGCCCAGTACCTGCGTCGCGCCTTTCCAGACCGCAGCGACTGGCATATCTGCCACGAGACGATCTACCAGGCCCTTTACCACGGCGGCCGCGGTGGCTTGAGTCGACAGCTGAGCCGACGACTACGCACCGGTCGCCCGTTGCGGCGCCGGCGCCGCCGTGCCGACCAACGGCAGTGCCGATTCGTTGCACCCGCGCTGCTGATCGATCAGCGGCCTGCCATCGTCAACGACCGCGTTCGCATCGGCGACTGGGAAGGCGACCTGATCGTGGGACGGATGAGCCAAAGCGCCATCGGCACCCTCGTCGACCGGACCAGCCGATACCTGCGGCTGGTGCACCTGCCGGATGGTCACCGCGCCGACCAACTCCGGGCTGCGCTCGTCAACGTTCTGGAGCGGCTTCCAGAGTCGGCGCGGCTAACGCTGACCTGGGACCAGGGCTCCGAGATGGCCCACCACAAGGAGTTGGCCGGACACTTCCGTGACGGAATCTACTTCGCGAGGCCGGCCAGTCCGTGGCTGCGTGGCACCAACGAAAACACCAACGGGCTCTTACGGCAGTACTTCCCCAAGGGCAGCAGCCTGGTCGCGCACGGGCCGGACATACTGCGGATGGTCGAGGACCACCTCAACCACCGGCCTCGCAAGATCCTCGGCTGGCGCACACCACACGAGGTCTTCCACTCCGCTCTGGCATCCTGATCGGGAGACAGCGTTGCGACGATGGCTGGAATTCACCGAGTACACCTCGGCCGACTTCTCCCGAGCCTGTAACCGGTGGAAGGTACGCCAGTCCATGGGGCGGGTCGGATCGTGCTTCGACAACGCCGTCGCCGAGGCCACCTTCTCCACCATCAAGGTCCAGTACGTCCACCGCCGCCACTTCCGCACCCGCACCGAAGCCCGCCTGAAGATCGCCACCTGGATCACCGACTTCTACAACCGACGTCGCCGGCACTCCGTCTGCGACTGGCGATCACCCATGGACTACGAACGATCAGAGACCCGTGCCCTGGAGGCCCGGGCCGCATAACGACGCCCTCCACGATTCCAGGGGATTGACAACCCTGTCACGTCGGCCAGATCCGCGAGCAAACGGGCACCCAGGTGCCCGACAACGCCCCGCCCGCCGCCGGTCACCATGATCTTCGGACGTGATGCGGTAGCCTTCACCCAGCAAGTGCCTTCCGTGACAGGAACATCGGGCCCTCAGCAAGTCCTATTTGCCCTGATCAGAAGGCACTTCTTCATTTCTGCCCAGCCCTTGGACAACCCTTAACGAAGGGCCGAGGTTAGGGCGACACCGTCGGCAACGCCTCGGTGAAGGAACGGCGCCGACAGCATTCGAACCTGATGACCCGGACCTAATCTGGCGTGACGGCGAATGTCGTGTAGATGAGGCTCATATCTGGATGCCGAGCCTGGAACTCAGCGATCACGTCTGGGCGTACGAGCAGGATGGAGCCTGATAGGCGGTGCTCACGTTCGCCCGGGTGGTTCTCCCCGTAGGGGCGATGGCGCCATGAGCGACAGACGACAGCTGGCTGCCCCTGCTGGTCATGCATCGTTAATCCAGCAGTGACGGGAGCGGGCGTCAGGCTTGCCATTGTGATGATATTGGGATGAGGTGAAAGGGCCACGAATCTGCCGAACGGGTCACGGCCGAAAGTTAGCGCGGCGAGACCGATCGATGCTAAGCCTTGCATCGGCGCGCTGCTGGGTGCACTTCGCCAAACATCAATATCGCTGTCCTCGATCACGGGAGGAGTTGCGACGGAGGCGTGGCACAGACACATTCCGGAATAACCGACAATGTACTGGGGTTCTGTGACCTGCCGCTCGCCAGCAGGTGGGTCGACTATCTCATGTTCGTAGTGGCCGGCGATTATCCAGCCTGAGTAGGGGCCTTCGGTGAGCTCCGTAGGGTTCACGGTTGTGAGTGTTTCCGGCAGCGCGTGTGGCGGGCGTAAGCGGCGAGGTCTTGGGATGCGACTCAGTCCGAGGCGCGCGCCAAGGTCCAGGGACCCGAGCAGCCCGGGGAGCATTTCCTGAACCAGGTTGGGATTCAGTTGCCTCTGCCGCGCAAGGTCCAGCCTTGCTTCGGACGCGGCTGCCTGCAGTGCCTCCTCGGCGTACTCGTCGAACGGCAGCCAGAAGAGGTCTTCCGCTGGTGTCCGCGTTTGACCGATGTTGCGAAGGGCCTCCGATTGCCGCTTCTTGTTACCGGGCGTTGATAGTGCGAGGTGGAGTCGTTCCGCGATGCGACGCGCGGCCTGTGGCCACGTGCGTTCGATAATTTCCAGCCGGGCCGGCTCGTACCTCTCTAAGAGCTGTTCAGTGAGGTGGTTTTCCTCGATGGGAGGTGCCGGTATTGTTTCGATAACTGAGTCCGGTGGCGTCTGGAGTCCGGCGCGCTGCAGCAGTTGGCGTGCGAGGGTATTTACTGCCAAGAATTTGCTCGTCGCGGCGAACGATAGCGCGCTGCGTGCAATTCCCGTCATGATGTATGGTGGAGTGTCGATCAGCTCGATGATTTGCAGCAATGCAATGAGCACCGATGTGGGCGCCTGTTCTGCGGCAGTCGCGACGGCGCGTCCCAATGCCTGCGGGTTGCTGGCGAAGAGAGTGATGCCCGCCATCGCGGCGCGGCGCTCTGGGACGAGCACGTGATTCAGGCGGGCGGCGAGCGCGTACGCGATCGTGGTTTCGGTGTCGAAGGGCGGGGATTTGTAGAGTTGGAGACTGAGGTCGTCATTCCCTGTGGGGGGCATCCGGAAGGAGATCACCGAATATGCCTGGTGCCAGGCGTCGAATGCGTCAGTGGTGTTGCCGGCGTATGCGAGCATTGTGATGAAATGGGATGTCTGACCGTAAGGTCCGCCTTCCGCCACCGCGTTCGCTGCTTCTTCGGCGAGCGTGTAATAGGCGGTTGCCCGGTCCAGGGAGAGCGCTTCTAGGAAGAGATTGACGGCGTCGGGATCGCCCCGCCTCATCCCTCCGTCAGAGGACCGGGTGCATGCAAGGGTGGCTGCTGCCGCAGCAAGGGCGGGAGCAGATCCGGTGAGCCGGGCAGCGAGTTCGGCGAGCAGTGTGTCCGGGCGCCACGTCCGGCTGTCACGACCGATCCGCGTGAGTAGGCCGTGGGCCTCGACATCGCGGTGGTCGTGGTGAAGGCGTAGCAGGGCCTCGCTGACCGTGTCGGCGACGGCTGACGCTGAAACGGCGTTGTCGTATTGTTCCCGCCAGCGTCGGACTAGACTCGCAAGGTACGCGACGCTGGCGTTTTGCGGTGCATCGAACGTCTCCGGTTCAGCCGTGGGTATATCGGCGGTCTGCTCGATGGCTGCGAGTTGCGTGGTACTGATCCCAAGCCGCTGTGCCGAATCGTTGATGAGCCTAATGGTTTCCGTCGACTCATCGGGGTTGTCGTCCGCAATTGCTCCGATGATCGTGGACCAGATAGCGAGATTCGATCCAGGAGCTCTTTCGGCTGCAGCGATCGCACTCTCTGGATTATGGTGGCCGTACATGCCGGCACCGATCCAGCCCGCAGCCAGAACTTCAGAATTAGCCTGTGCTGTAAGGGCTGCGAGCGCTTGGGGGATAGCATGATCGAGCTCGCCAAAGGTTGGAGTGTCGGCCAGATTTGACGCGGCGAGGTGTGAAAGCAGGCCAGTCGGATCGATTTCCGCGGCGATGTCCGCCCAGTGGTTGATGAGTCCGGCGGTGGATCGGCCGTCGGTGTGCCAGCGCAGGGAGGTGACGAGTGGGTAGGTCAGGCCGACCAGTGGCAGGGCGTTGACTGGGTCGGCGTTGGCCAATTCCGGGAGCGGCTCGAGAATTTCCAAGATCGTGATGTCTTTGCGGCGGCCATAGCCGGTTAGGTATTGGCATGCCTGCTGCCATGCTTCCTGCGCGAGATCTGCCCGTCCGGCTTCTTCGGAGATGATGGCGAGCAGCATGTGATCTTCGGCGTGGTAGTCATAGGTTTGGCTGCTGCGTTTGTCGGGTTGAAGCACAGCCTGGGCGACCTCGACGGCTTTGCTGCGCTTGGCAAGTGTGTCGGCAGTGGTGAGCAGCAGTTCCAGCAAAGCATTCGGGGGTATCGGACCGGACCGCCAATCGCCTTTGTCGCGGCTGGTACGCTGGCTGATCGTAACCAGGATGTCGACGGCGTCGCTCCATTGTGCGTCGGCAAGATCGTGCAGGACGAAGTGCAGCGAGTCCTGGATTATCCCGAAGGCGCCGTGCAGGTTGCTGTTCCTTGCGTTTTCTTCAAGTTCGGTCAGCGACCTGAGTGCGTCGAGGCGCGCTTCGTCGTCAGAGGTGCGGTGGATAGTGATGACAAAGCGCAGCCACAGCTGGTACCACGTCTCGTCTGGTATAAAGATCAATGCCCTTATAAGATCGCCGTCGTTGTGGACAGCAGCGGCCAACCCAATCTCTACGTACCACTGTCTCAAGAAGCCTGACGCCTGACGCGGGGTTCCAGATATCTTCATTGTGAGTTTACCGAGATCGCCACGGGCGGCCGTAATGGTGGCATCGTCTAGCTGGAGTCGATCATGCAGTTCGAGGAGTTGGTCGCTGGGAAGGTAGTCACCCTCGGCCAATGCTGCCCGCACCAACCGCTCGTATTCCGGTCCATCGCCGTGAGCGTCGGCAGCGCCGAGGAGTGCCCAGGCCCGGTCCGAGCCGGTCGCCTGCTCGGCGGCGAGAGCCTCGGCGGCCGCAGGGCCATAGAGTTCGCCAAATGCACACACCAGGCTCTGAGTGGCGACCCCGACCTCGTCGCGATGGGTGATCCATCGTTGGACAAGCCCGGCTGCGGCGGCTTGTCCTGCGACCTTGAGCGTGCCGACGATCCAGGCATGCACTAGGTGTGGCTCATGGCCATACTCGATGGGATCTTGTTCTCGACGCCGTTCTTCCGCCTGCAGGTACAGCTCCCACGGCGCCGGGACGCCTTGCTGTTCGCATACCAGACACAGTACGAGCCCGGATCGGGCGGGGAATGTGCACCGGCCGTTATCAGTCAAGGCAGACGCCAGGGCAGCGGGACCGTGCAACGCCGCGTACGTCCGCCCGAACCGGTCGGTCAGTTCGTCTCCGCCCAGCCGCCAAGTGTAAAAGAAGTGAGCGGCGCGAGATAGCTCCAACAGTCGAGCGAGGTCCGGCCAAGCCTGGAGTTCGGCGGCGCTTTCGGCAGCCACCTCTAAATTGGCCGCTACTGCGTCCCACGGCTGATTGTGTGCGGCGGCCCGGGCAACGAATTCCACGCCGACGTGGGCAAGGACCTCGCGGTGTCGACCCACTTCAGACAACATCGTGAGGAGGCCGCGGAAGGCGCGTGCATCGGCGAAATAATCCCACCGCTCAAGCCACCTGATCACCGGTTCGAGCAGCGGCGGAATGTTGGCTTCACCGCGTATGAACCGTTGGAAACTTTCGTGGTACACCCGTACCGCACCGGTGATGGCATCGCGCAGCAGGACGGACGACAGCAGGTCGAGGATGGCATCCCCCCGCCCAGCGACGAGGGGATGGATCTCAGCGAGCTCCGTCGCGGTAATGGGGAAGGTCATCAGCGCGATAGCTCGAGCGCACATTCGTGCGCCCTCATCACCGAGCCCATCCAGCAGCCACCGGTAATACGTCTCGATCTGTCCATCGAACTGAGGGGCTCCGGATAAGTACGCGGCGACGTCTGCGTCGTCGCGCGTGCAGATTGTTCCGGCGGCAAGTCCTATGGCCGTGCGGCACAGGTAGGTCGCCACCAGCGGGTTGCCCGCAGCCTTCGCGCAGATGATCGCTGTGACCTGCTCCCGCTCGCGCAGGGACAGTAAACCTTCCGTTGATGCGCCAACTCCCAAGCGGTCCACCAGCCGAGTGACCATGGCGTCCGGCCAGGGGCCGACCGCATGCTCAGCGGCGGTCGCGAGGAAGTCCGCCAAATGAGGACCGGGCTGCGAGCCAACCACGATCGATACGCCTGACGGTAGCTCCAAGGAGCTGATCTGTTCCATCAATTCTGCAGCGGCTCCCGGCTGGCGGCGGCCGGCCACACGGTCGACATGGTCAAGACCGTCGACGATGACGGCGATCCGCCGTGCGGGTAGCTGCGAGCGGGCAGACGCGAGTCGCGCCTCAAGCTCACGCTGGCCCGCCGAGAGCAGCGGCGCGTCGGCATCCCCCCCGACGGCCGGGTCGGCATCCTGGAGCTGGGCAATAAGGCTGCCATACATTACATCGCCGCTGATACGGCTGTTCTGCTCAATGTCACTTGGGCCAATAAATAAATAGTGCGAGGCGACTATCCAGCCCCTGGCGAGCAGACGCTGCCGCAGCCCGTGTAATAGCCAGCTCTTACCGGCGCCAGGCTGTCCCGTGACGGCCACTCGACCATGTCGCTCTACCGCCGCGATCAGCGCTGCGAGTTCGTTGTCGTGGGGAACCTCCGTATCAGGGTCTAGCTGTAGATCCTGCCGTGCTCGACCGAAGTCCATGCGTAGATCCAGTTGCTCGATTACCTCCTGCCGCGAGCGCCACTTATCGCGTGAGACCCGGGCCAAATCAACGAGGACCTTCGCAACATCCCTTGGATCACGGCCGGCATTAGGAAATCGTCCCACTCCGACCCGCTCCCGTAGGATCTCCAGAAGAACCGTCTCCAACGGCCCCGGCCTGAGTAGATCACCCGACTGCGTTGGGCAGTCGATCTCAATCACAAACCTTCGGCAGAACTCCACCAGCTGATCACGGGTCACACGGGCCAAGCCCTCATATATCGGGCCACCGTCGACCGGCCACCACAAGGCGGGATCGAGAACATAGCGCTGCGTGGCGAATCCAGAAACAAGAGGGCCATGACTTTCGCTGGGTACCACATAGGGTGCGAGGGTTTCCCCGATGCGGCTGAATGTCACGACTAGGCGGCACTCGTCCGGGCGCTCTGACGCCGCCCAGTACTTCGAGACGACGTCGTCTAGCCGGAACTTGATTCGATCGCCGGTTAGGTGCGACAGGTCCAGCGCACCGGTTGACACGCTGTTCTTCAACTGGACCCCGCGCCATACCCTCCCGCGCTGGTTTAAGTCATCGAGTCGATAGCTTTCGGCGATGCGCAACTCCGCCCCCACCGCAGTCTCGCTGGTTCCAGGGGTGAGCAGCAGCGCGTAGGCGCAGGCGGTCACAAGATCCTGATGGCGATACCCGCCCAACGCTCCAGCAAGTGGCACGGTCTAGAAGTCTACGCGCGGTGTCGATGCCGAATAACGACGGAAATCCTGCGGGCAAAGGGGAACGGCGCCTCCTCGGTGTGGAGCGAGCCAGCCGAACTGGTCCTGGAGCAACGCTCTGTCGGCGTGGGTGGCTGGCCGTCTCGGGTTAGAGACCAGCCGCGGCACGTCCTGCGGCTGGTCCGTGCCTTGCCCGACCCGCCGGTCGGCACAGTCACGGCGCTGGTGTGGATGACTCGGCCCTCGCTGCAGGCACCGGTACGCGACCGTGCTGGTCGACATCGACCCCGCCGGCCAGTCGACGTACTACTACCCGACCGGCAAGCCACCGTCCTTGCTGCCTGGCTCAGCCTGCGGCCGACCGTGCAGGTTAACTGCCGCGATCGCGCCACCGCCTACGCCGAAGGCGCCCGCCCTGGCGCGCCACAGGCCAATCAGGTCGCCGGCCGGTGGCACCTGTGGCACATCTCGCCGAACACGTCGAGAAGGCCGTCGCCTGTCACCGCCGCTGGCTGACCATCGCCCTCCAAGCACAGTCCCAGCCGGCGGCGGTGAACTTGGCCCAGGCCGCTACCGATACCGCCGCCGACCGAGCGGAACAGGGACTGCTCGTGCCCCAAACCTGGCGCCGCTACCAGCAGGTCCGTGATCGGGCGACGAGGGCTACAGCATCCGGGAGATCACCCGACGGCTCGGCCTGGCCCGAGGTGCCGTGCGTCGCTTCGCCCGGCACGTCACCGTCGACGAATTTGTGGCCAAACCCCGCGCCGGTCGGCCGACCATTCTCGACGACCACCTCGACTACCTGCACTAACGCCTCACCGGCGGCATTACCAACACCGCCCAACTGCTCACCGAGATCCGCGCCTGCGGCTACTGCCGCAGCGCCGCCGCCCTGCGCGCCTACCTGCAACCCCTGCGAACCGCTGCCAGCTCGGCGAGTGCTGCGGGCAAGCCATCGGCGGTTTCGGACACGGTCAGAGCCGGTGCGCGGGACAGGGACGAGATCAGCGATGATGGCAGTGCGGGCATGACTCACTTCGGATCGATCACCATGGCGTACAGAACCTTGATGATCTTCTGAACCGGTCATGCCCGTCTTGCTGCCACCAACAGCGGCGCTTCTATCACGAACTGCCTGAGTCGGACACCGCCACGACTTTGCCGGGGCCCTGGCTTAGTACTCCAACGTCACTTGGCTTCAGCGTTGGGCGTGGCGCGGGCATGAAGACGGCCACCGCGTTGATCATCGATGGTTTGTGAGGACAACCGAAGATCGTGCGGTGGCCGCGTGCCACAGC
>NZ_JAGPXN010000041.1 GCF_018070575.1 Micromonospora sp. C31 | reverse complement strand
TCCTCACCGAACCCGAGGCCGGACTGTTCACCCTCGCCCCGCCGGCGACGTCCGCGTAGCCCCCACCAGGGCCGCTAACGAACCGTCAAACCCACATCAGACAAAGCCTCCCGAACCACCCTCTGAGACGGATGGTCAAAATCCCGTCGATCTGGCAGGCGAACGAGTGGTATCTGGTTGATTCGTTCACCACCGAAGGTGGCGTATTCCGGGAGCTGTTGCCAAATTTGGGCCAGTGGAAGAAGGAAAGAAACTACCTACGCCCTAATTGAGGTGATGGGAAGTTTAGTGACCGCGGCCTGGCCCGGGGTTCTCACTTGCTGCAGAGCGGGTTCGCGAGGAGTGCTTATACGCGGCTGGGTGTACCGTCACGCCGTGCAGCCAGCTACCGATCCTGATCTCCGATCGATGAGCATCCGGCAACTGCTTGGGCTCTACTCTCGGATCCTCAATGAGCTGATCCAGCGCGGCGTTGTCAGGTCGCGCAACGCCCCTGCCGGTGACCTGGCCGAATCCGTCGTTGCGAAGGCCTATCGAGGCGAGCTCGCGCCACAGTCGGAGAAGAGTTGGGACGTTCGAGCGGCAGGCGGCACCTTGCTGCAGGTCAAGTGTCGCGTCATCGAGCCCGGCAGCCGACGTACCCAGGTCTACTCGCCGTTCCGTAGTTGGAGCTTCGATGCCTGCGTGTTTGTCATCCTGAACAGCGTCACCTACGACATCGAGCAAGCCGTCGAGGTGCCAGCCGGCCAGGTCAAGACAGCCGCCCGAGCGAGCTCATGGGTCGCCGGTCACCGGATAACCGTGAGTCAGACCCGTGCTGGCATCGATGGCGCAGTCGACGTGACCGCTCGGCTGCGAGAAGCCTATGAGGCTATGGACCGACGGGAGCAGACGCAGGTTGTTTGACCTCCTGACCGGCCGCGGGCGGGTGACGCCCGGGTCCTCATCGCCCGGTCGGTGGCGTCCAGCCAGCGTGACATCATCCTACGATGACGACCGATTCACCTTGGTTGATCGGAAGCTGGATGAGCGTGGTCCAACAGCCGAATCTGGTCGACGAACTCCTCGGCCAAGAGGATGAGTACGCGGGCGTTGCTCTTCTCGCTTTGACGCTTAACCATCACGACCCTGACGTCGTGCTGCCGCGGATCAAGCGCGGGCTGGGCTCGATGAGGGCGCAGACGCGGGCCAACGCCTTGCAGTCATTGGGGCATCACGCCCGCCTGCACGGTTCGATCGACGTCGAGTCCCTCGCCCGGCTGCGCCTGGCCTTACGCCACCGGACCGTGCTCGGCGGGTACGAGATTCGCGGATACGCAGCCAATGCCGCCAGCGACGTGGGGATGTTCGTCAGCCGGGCAGGGCTTCCTCGGTGGCTACGCCGCCGATTTGCCGGCCCACGCCACCCGGTTCGAGCCTCGGCCCGGGCACAAGTGAACCCCTCGTGATCACCGCTCTGCTGGTAGTCAGCGACTGCAGCAGCCGCTTGCGAGCAACGCTTGGCAGTTGGGCATGCATCATTCCCTCCTGCATGATGTCGACGAGCCCAGCTTCGCGTCCGGCACCAATGACAGCACAGATGCCGGGGTGGCCAAGGAGTTCACGCGCCACGTAGGCGTCGCCATAGGCGAGAGCTTGGTCGATCAGGTCTGCGGCCAGACTTCGTACCCCCGGCTGGTCTACTCCGCCCGCCGCGTCCAGGACCGTGAGACCGAGGCGGGTGTGAAAGACGGCGAGGCTGGGTGTGGGCGTTAGCCGTCGGTAGGTGCGGAGCAGCGTGTCGAGGTAGGCACCATCCGGCTCGCCGCCGGCCCTGGCGCACAGGTAGGCCAGACATGCGGTGACGGCCTCCTCCCACGGCTCGCCGCGGACCGTCTCGGTGATGATCGCGCGAGCGCGCTCAATCTCGCCGGAGGTGGCGTGGGCAATGACCGCGACTTGGCGCCCGTCGAGCATCCGTTGGCCGATGCCGTTGTGCCGCTGGAGGTGCTCGTAGGCCTCTTTCCACCGGCCGGCGCCGGTCAGTGCGCGGGACCCGTCCGCGAGAAGCACACCCCACAGCCACTGCCGTACCTCGCGATGATCATCGTCGGTTCGGGTCAGCCTGCTCGCCGGCACCGGGTGGCCGTCGATCAGGGTGTCGGTGCGGGATGAGAGAGCTTGGAAGAGGTTGTTGAGGAGCCCGAGAGCCGCGTCGCCGTTGCCGTCTCTGATGTGCAGGCGGGCGAGGTTGACCAGCGGCTCGAGGGCATGCCGCGCGGCCTGCGCGCCCAGGGGGAGGGCGTGCAGGTACGCGTCGGCGTGTTCGTGGCACCAGTGCCGGGCCAACTCGGGCTGGCCGCAGTCCGAGGCGATCAGCGCAGCCTGGTTGTAGACGGCAGACGCCGCAGCCAGGTCGCCCTCATGATCGGCGCGTTCGGCGAGGACGCGCAGGTCGTCGACGCGGCTGGTCAGAGCCTTAGCTGCGGGCCGCGGTCGGGCCACAAGAGGGAAACGTCGCAGGACGTGGCTGGTCGGGCCCATCGTCACTGCCAGGTGACGGTGATGGGGTGGTGCGGTCGGGGGAGGAGGAACCGTCCAGCCGACGGGTTCGCCTCGGTGGGCGAGTCGGGGATCTCGAGGTGCACGGTCCGGGAGCGGTATTGGGCGTCCCAGACGCGGATCTCGTCGGCGACGTGCTGGGCGAGGCCCTCGCCGGAGGGGCCGTGGCCGATGACGCCCACCTCGTACAGCTTGCCGCCGTCGGCAGCCGGCGGCGCCGGCCGGAGAGTGAGGTACGCGAGGTCGGCGCCGCGGGTGGTGGCCATCGCTCCCCAAGGGAACATGGGGGAGACGGTGCCGCGCTCGATGGCCTCGGGTTTGACGTTCATCCGCATGATGGCGTTGTCGAGACGGCAGGCCAGCCATAGGTCCAGCCACTCGAACGGCACCATGGGCGGGAAGATCACGCCGGTCCACGTCTCGTGTCGTTCGGCGTCGAGCACACCAGCGAGTGCGGCCGCGTCGGCGCTCTGGTCCTTGTGTACCTGCAGGGTCACGTCCTGCTCGTCGGTGAGGGTGACGAGACGTCGCGCATCGTCTGCAATGCCGCGCAGCGGCATGAAGACGGCCAGCTCGCTGCCGACGTCGCGCCAGCCACCTTCGTACCGCTCAAAGACGATCGAGCGGGACGCGGCGCCGCGCAGGCGGAGCGGCACGACCAGGCGGCCGTCCGGGGCGATTTGCTCGAGCCACGTGGTGGGCGTTTCCCAGGCACCGACGGTGGCGATGATCCGGTCGTACGGTGCGGCGTCAGGGTGTCCGAGCGCGCCGTCGCCGTGGACGACTTCGACGTTGGCGACGCCGGCGGCGGCTAGGTGTTTCCGGGCCCCGTCGATGAGGTCGTCATCGACGTCGATGGTGACGACGCGTCCGGTCTCGCCGACGATGGCGGCCAGGAGAGCCGCGTTGTAGCCGGTGCCGGCACCTGCTTCCATGATCCGGTGGCCCGGTCGGGCGTCGAGCTGTTCGAGCATCATGGCCACGATCCGGGGCTGCGAGGCGGCGCTGATCGAGGCGCCGCGACCGTCGGTTTTGGTGTAGACCGGTGCGTCGGCGTACGCCTGCTCCAGCGGCACGCCGGGCAGGAACAGATGCCGTGGTGTCTGCCGTATCGCGGCGTTGACGCTCGGCGTCCGGATGATGTTCTCTGTCCGCAGCCGGTCGGTGAGCTCGGATCGCAGGTCGGCGGGTTCACGAAGCGTGGTCATCTCGTCGACGCTAGTGGCCGGCGGGATGGGTGCTGAGGTGGACACGGTGCTCCTCCTGATGGGATCGAAGACGTTCCTGACCGCGAGTGCGGCGAGGGTGGACTGGTCGCGTACGGACAGACCCATTCGGTTGGCGTGGAAGATGACGTGGTGGGCGACGACCGCGCGCAGGCCTCGTCGTAGGCGGCCGTGCCGTGCCAGGTCGGCCAGGGCCTGACCGGCTGCCTCGAACGCGTCGAGCCATGCGCCGTAGCCCGCGAGCGGCCCGTCCGAGCCGGGACGGCTCAGGCTGCGGATGTCCACGGACATGAGCCGGTCGATCGCCCGGCTCAGGGCGGCGGCGGTGGCGCTTTCGGCGGGTAGGGCTGGGGCGGGACGTAGTTCGGCGACCTTGGTCCAGACGTCGCCCTGCTCGTACCAGTCCAGGCCCCCGCTGCGCATCAGCACGCTGCACAGAAGGATGGCGAGTTCGCGTCTTCCGAGCATGGCCGACTCGGCGAAGCCTGGTCCAAGGAGCAGCTGTCGGCTGTCCTGATGGAAGAGGTCGTGCGCGACGTGCATGCCGGCCGAGCCGCCGAAGGCCAGCGTCTCCGGCTCGTAGAGGCCTCGGGTCCAGGTGACGATGCGGTCGTCGACGGCGAGCGTCTCCAGCAGATTCTCGAAGAGGTGGGAGGTGGGATCGTCGGCGAGGTACCGCCACCGCCACGAGGGGTACTTGCGGACGTACCACCAGCCGTGCAGGACGCCAGCGTCCTGCGCAGCAGCCAGCGCTGGGGCGAGCACGGTGGCGGCGATCTGCTCCGCTGCGGCGGGTGTGGAGAACTCGACGGTGTACTGCCGCCATGCAGGTGTCGGCATCGGATCAGACATCCTCACGTTGGGTAGGCCGGGCGGTGAGTAGGCAGAAGTCCCAGGAGCTGTCCGGCACGGACGAGGTGCTGCAGCTCAGCGCCGCCAGTGCCACTCCGGTGGCGCCTTCGAGCAATCCAGGGCCCGGCACGTCGCGGATCAGGGCAGCAGCCGTACGCCGAGGGCCGGCACCTGCGGGGTCGATCCGGTTGAGCAGGTGGGGGACCCGGGCGTTGAGGCGGGCTGCATTTCCGGGAAGAGCGTCGGCGGCGACGCGGTGGGCGATGTGGGCCAGGCCCGCGTACCCGTGGCACAGGGAGGGATCGGTGGTCGCGGCGAGCTGGCGTCGGTCGGTCAGGGCGCGGGCGAGCGCGTGTTCGGCAGCCACACGACGGACCAGGTCACCGGTCGCGAGAGCGGCGAGTTGTTGCGCGCGTGCCAGACCGGCCGTGCCGTAGCACCAGGACGGCCGCTGGGCGCTCGACGGCGATGCGTGGCCGGCGCGCAGCTGCGACCTGGTGACCCAGTACGGCCAGATCGGGCCTGCATCGGTGGTGCTGCGCCACCGGTCGAGCCAGGAGCAGATGGTTGCGATCGCTGCGAGCTGACCCTGGACGACGACGCCGCGCAGGGCGGCAAGTGCCAGCAGCGCCAGGGGCCCGGCGATGCCGTGTGCCATCCCGGTGTTGCCGTGCCCGCCGGGGAATCGGTCGTCGCGGCGCCCGTTGGGGCCGTTGCCGGTCCACCAGCCGGGCAGCATCTCGCCCTCGCGGTGCAGGGGAGAGGTGAGACGGACCAGGTACTCGAGTACGGCGCGAAGCTCCTGCCCGCCGGACGATCGGCGCAGCAGGTACGCCCCGATACCGGTGAGCCCTCGGATCGCGTCGAACTCGGCAAGAGCCGGTAGCTCGCCGGCGTCGATGCGGGCGTGCGCAGCGGCCACGCGGCGCCGCGCGTCGGCGGCGATCGCCGTGTCGAGGCCCTCCAGCGCGCGGGCGTACGAGCCGGGCTGGTGGACGGCAGCGCTCGCCAGGACGTGCGCCAGCGCGGGTGCGCCGTGGAAGGGGTGGCTGTCGGGGCCTGTCGTTACCGGGCCGCTGGTAGCGGCGGCGAGCCAGTGATGGGCGCGTTGCCACGGTCTTAGCCCTGCCGCTGCCAGTTCGACGTGCAGCAGGGCGATGCCGGGTACGCCGAGGGCGAGCGACTGCCGCCACCAGGGTTGGTGGATCGGCAGGCTGGGATCGTCGGGGTGAGCGAGGAGATCGGCGACCGCGACGGCCAACTCGTGGCTCTCGTACGCGAGGCTCATGACCGGCTCCGGGCGAAGTAGGCCAGGGCGGCGGCCCGGGCGAGGTAGCGGCATTGGTCCTCGTCGTCGAAATCGATGCCGACTGCTCTGATGAAGTGCGCATGCATGAGCGAGCCGAGGACGTCGTGAGAATCGATGCCGTCGGTGTGTGGGCCGGGTAGGTGGGTCCGGTAGACGGCGAGGGCGACGTCCCGGTTCTTCCAGGCGTCGACGATGGCGGAGCCTCCGGCGACCGCACGCAGCGCCGCCCAGTCACCACCGGGCTGGGCGAGGCGGACAGCTTCGCGGAACAGCGGCCGGGGGACCGGCTGGGGTGCCGTGGCGGGCACGTGGTCAACCAGCCAGCGCATTCCGGTTTCGAGGCTGCCGGTGTAGGCGACGGCGATGGCCGCGGTGTGCGCGGCGACCAGCGCCTGCCGGCTTGGCCGTACCGTTTGGCGCAGCTGCGTGAGTACGGCGTGGGAGTCGGCGATGAACACCGCCTCGGCGGCCTGCATGGCGGGCCCGGATCCCCACCGGCCGGTCTCCGGGTAGGAGGTGGCGTACTGCACCTCCCGCAGCAGGCCCCGCCGTCGCAGGTCGTCGGCCCACGCGCTGACGCGCTCGGCCGCCGGCCCGAACGCCGAGGCATTGGACAGCGCGATGCGGAGCCGTAGGTGCTGGTCCGGGTCGCGGAACCGGAGGAACCACCAGTCGGGCGGGGCGTCCCACTCGGCGATCAGCCGGGGCAGGTGCTCAGCCAGGAGCAGGTCCTGACGGCGGATGTCTCCGTACAGTTTCGCGAGCAGGATCCGCGAGGCGGCTGGACTCTGCCCCTGATCGCGTCCGATGACCCGGGCCGGGGTCGGTGTGGGCAACGGCGGCCAGGGTGGCGGCTCTGTGGCATGCAGCGCGACGATGACCTCGTGCGGGCGGCTGCCGCACCACCCGAGGTCCTCCGGCGTGGGGGCCTCCACGAGGACCGCTCGCGGCGAGGTGAGCAGGTGGGCGCGCAGCAGGACGCGGTGGGCCGACTCGTCGAGATCCAGCGGTAGACGACGGTCGGCCTCGACCAGGTGCACCAGGCGCGGCAGTCGCCGGCGAGCCCGCCATTCGTCGAGGGCGTCGTCCCAGGCGTACCAGGGCTGGTGCCGGTCGGGCAGCTCGGCGGCCTCCAACCGCCAGGTCGCCGGCGTCAGAATCGCCCGCCCGTAGCGCACCCGGGGGAGGAAGGGCAGCTTCGTCCGGGCAGCGGCGCCCCAGTCGAAGGCCGTGACCTGGGCACACTGGGCCCGCCCGAGCTCGATGAGGAACCGGGCCAGCGGGGGAGTGTGGGTACGCAGGTTCAGCGCGTGCATGCCGACCGCCTCGATCCGATGGCCCCGGTCCGGTGCCGCGAGGTACAGGCGTCGGCCGTCGCAACCCACGGTCAGGTCGTCGGCGGTGAGCACTGATCGGCTGGGCCAGCGGTGCTCGGCCAGGCTGATCACCGTTGGCAGCACCTGAACGGCGCGCGCGACGTGCGCGGTCCCGGGATCCAGTGGCGGGAACGACACCTGGGCGGCGACGGTGTCCCGGTCGCCGGCGGGCAGTTCGCTCAGGGCAGCGGCCAGCCATCCCGCGTCGGTCGGCCGCAGCACACTGAGGAACCGGCCGGTGAGCCCGCCAGCGGCCCGGGAGATGGAGGTGACCTCGACCGTGAACCTGCCGCGGGCCAGGTCCTTCCCGTCGGCGGCCTGCACCCGTACGCATGCCTCCAGGTGCGGAGGAAGACGTAGCCGCTGCGGTCCCAGGTCCAACTGCGCGATCGTTGCCTCGTCGAGGACGACCTCGGTCGCGGCGTCCAGTGCCGCACGCTGTGCCATCTGCAGCAGTGCCTCGTCGCGGCGGGACATCGGTGAGCGAGGATCAGGTGCGGGACTGCCCGGGTAGCCGTCCGGCAGCCCGATGCCGCTGTCCGGGTCGACCACATCCCGCACCGGCACCAGCGAGCCGATTCCGTAGCGCTCGTAGAAGCGCTGGTGGTAGGCGCGCCAGGCGGCAGTGCCGTAGGGGTACACGCTCAACCGGGCCAGCACCAGCGTGGCCTGTTCCACCTCTCTGGCTACCTGATCGGGGAGCGTCACCGAGGCGTCCAGCCGGAGATCCACGGCGAGCGGCTCGTGCTCGGAGATCGCGAGACTCCGTATCCGCGAGGCCACCAGGCGTCGGGCCGCTGGAGCGTCGCCCGGCTGCGCCGTGTTGTGCCGCCGTAGCCCGGCATGGATCTCGCGGAGAGCGGCGATGACCTCAGCGACGGGCGTACCCGTTCCGTCGCCGGCCTCGTCGAGTTGGCTCAGCAGGTACCCGAGCGCGTCCGGCTCCGTGCTGGGAGCGTGCAGGCTCGTGATGAGGGCGCGGTGGGCGATCAGCTGGGTGAGCATCGCCGTGACGGCTGCTGCCGACGCCTGCGGAAACGCTCCACGGAGCTGCGAGGCGAGGACCTCCACCCGGATCGGGCTGCGGGCTGCCGCAATGACGGCCCGTACCGGCGCTGAATGGCGTAGGGATACCTCCGCCGCTCCCAGATGGCCGTCGAGCCCAGGCTGCGGCTGGTAGGGGACGATCAGCCGGTCGTCGCGGACCGTCAGCGTGCTGTTCGCGACCACGACGAGACGGGAGAGCAGCTCCGGGCAGCTTTCGATATGGGTGATCACGTCGGTGAGCCAGCCAGCGCCTGCCCGGGCGATCGCCTGATGGGCTGTGCCCCATCGGGTAGGTGCTCGCGAGCCGAACACAGCGGGTGCCACGCCCGCGAGCAGCCCGAACGGCGTGGGGCGACCCAGCAGACGCTGGGCATACCGGACGACGGCCTGGACCGTCCGCCGTGTCTCGCGTACCGAAGCGGTCTCACCCGCGCAGAGCTTGCTGACCTGCGCCGCGAGCACCGGGCTCGAGAGCGTGATCGCCTCGGCCACGGTGTCGATGGCCCAGGTCTGTCGTAGCCAGGTAACCCAGGACGGCACGAGGTCGGGGCGGGGCTCGGTCAGGTCTGGCCACGGGGGCAACTCGATGGCCGGATGGGCGACGGCGCGGACAAGCGCGGTGCCCATCGACCGATAGGCAGAAGACTCCACGGAGCGGCTCACTTGATCACCTCGGTGAGACGGGGGTGCCCGGCCGGCGCCGACCGTCGTGGCGGCGCCGGCCGGCCTTTCAAAGCCCGTTGATCAGGCGACGTTGGTGGTGCACGCGGTGCAGGTGCTGCCGCAGCCGTCGTCGGTCAGGTTGACCAGACCGGCGACGTCTGCCACCTCCAGCAGGCTGAGAGGGTGGTTCGGTAGCTTTCGTCCATTCTGGGTTTGGGCCGGCATGTGAATGTGAGCCGTGGTCGTAACCGGTAGGTCCGGCCGGCGTTGGGCTGATCATGGGTGAGCGTGCGGCGTATCC
>NZ_JAGPXN010000040.1 GCF_018070575.1 Micromonospora sp. C31 | reverse complement strand
GGGGCTCCGCCCGCACGAACCGGTCAGCGACACGCGTCACCGCCTCGTCCAGGATGACCCGCCACCCGGCGGGGTCTACGCTGTGGCACGCGGCCACCGCACGATCTTCGGTTGTCCTCACAAACCATCGATGATCAACGCGGTGGCCGTCTTCATGCCCGCGCCACGCCCAACGCTGAAGCCAAGTGACGTTGGAGTACTAAGCCGGGCGCACACCGTCAAGGACCGGCTCAGCCTCGGGCTCTTCGGCCGCCTCGTACCCCGACCGGAGCTCTTCGCTCGTCTCGACCGTGACTACGGCACGCAGGCCACCCGGACGGTCAAAGCGGTGGCGGATGCGGTCCACGGCCACCGGAGCATGCCCGTCCGGGCGATGGTCGCCAACACCGCTGCGCTCGTGGGGCGGTTGCGATGACGACGTCCCCGTACCTCGCCACCGCCGACCGGATGCTCAGCAGCGTCATCCGAGGCACCCGTGGAGCCTGGCCCCGTGCGTGCGCGTGGCTGCTTCGCCACGAACTGGAAGCAGCGATGGACCGGTACTGGGCTCGCGTCTGCCCCGAGATCGGACGGACCCGGGTGCAGCGGCCGAAGCTGCTGCTGCTCGCCCACTACGCCGGCCCCGACCTTGGGCGTCGGGCCAGCTACCTGTGGTGGGCGCTGTCCCGCGCCGGTCACCACCACCACTACGAACTCGGCGTCACCGCAGCCGAGCTGACCCGGCTCCGCGCCGAACTCCTCGACCTCGTCGCGCTCCTTGACCACTCGGAGGCCCCTACATGCTGAAGCGAGATCAGGCCATGCTGATCCTCGGCGTTGAAGCGCTGGCTATCGTCGGCGTCGTCTACTACCTCATCACGCTCGACCTCATCAGCCTCGCCTGGTCGGCGTCGATCGCGGTCGCAATCCCGGCCTGGCTGCTCGCCGTGAAGGCGCCGACGACGTGCGGCGTGACCACCCAGAACGGCGGCCGGTGCGGACGCAAGGTCAACGGAGTGATCTTCGGCTGCGGCCGGTCGAACCACACCTGGGTAAAGTTCTTCGCCCGCTTCGGCTGGCGTCGTCAGCCTGACCCGAGCAGTCGGCGGAGCCGGTCTACCGAGGCTACCGAGGTCACCGAGGTGGTGACGGTGAAGATCGCCGAGGACTGGAAGAGCACCGTGGCGTTCTGGCTCGCCCTCACCGCGACGACGTGCGCCCTGGTCAGTGCAACCGTCGATGCCACCAACTTTCTTCGCGCTCAGGAGCCGCCGAAGTCGTCGGTCGCCGTCTCCCGCTGACCCTGACTTGCTCCATCGATGAATCGAAGACCACGTCCCGACGAGGATCGCCCGCTACGGCCTCTCCCGCGCCACGCAGCACCTGTTCGAGTTGGCCTTCAGCTGCGCCAAGCCGCGCCCCGGCACTGCAACATCTCGGCCTGCTCGATGTGCCGACGAGGCGCGGCCGCACTCCGGGCAAGGAGGTGGAGGTTACTGAGTGGGGTCGTCCCGATGACGTCGGTGTCGGAAATCTGATGCATAGATGAACGTGTCATGCGCCCTATCCTGGAGGGCTTTGCCTCGGGCCGACGGCCCGGCGGATCAGCACTGGTGTACGTCGACTGACTTGGAGACGAGATGCTGTTGACCCAACCGGATGTGCTCCACCTCGTTCAACAGGCCGCCGGCCGGTGGGCAGACCAACTGATCGACTTCGGCCCGCGCAACACGCTGCTCTACTTCAAGGAGCGACAGACCACCACCCTCGATCTCGCCGAGGCGGCTGCTGAAGTGGTCGCCGATCTGCTCCGGGGACAGAAGGTTCGCCTACGGACGCTGTTCCCGGACCAGGACCGGCACACCACCGCCTGCAACACTGCCCGCAGTCTCCGCCGGAAGCTAGTCGAGCTGGAGGAGGAGCAGGGCATCCAGGCTGGTTGGGTGACCCGCGGTCTGCTTTGCATGGTCGGTCCGTACACCCGCGGCTCCGTGCCGATGCAACCGCTGCGGGCGCCGTTGATCCTGCAGCAGCTTGCGCTGGACAGTAGGACGGCGACCGAGAACGACTTCACGCTGGAGCTATCGGAGTCACCCGAGATAAATCCCGTACTCCTGTACGCGCTGGAACGGCAGTACGGCGTGGAGGCGGACATCAGCGTCCTCGGCGAGAAGCTGAGCGCGATGCTGTCCGAGATCGCTGATCCGGACCAGCAGCTCAGTGCCGCCTACGAGCTGATCGCCGAGGCAGCCGCTCCCAGCGGCCTGTCTCTCCGGCTCGAGCCCGCAGTTGTTGCCGGCGTCTTCAGCTTCGACAAGCTCGCCATGGTCAAGGATCTGCGTAACTCGGCCGAGCTGCTGGCATCGCACCCAGTGATTGGCGCGATGGCGGGCGACCGCGACGCTCGGCAACAGTTGCGCACTGAGCAAGCTCAGGGGTCCAGCTCCAGTGCCGATCGGATTGATCCGGCCAAGGAGTTCCTGGTCCACGACGCGGATTCGTCTCAGCAGTCGGCGATCGACGCGGTGCTGTCTGGCCGGCATGTGGTCATCGAGGGTCCACCCGGCACGGGTAAGAGTCAGACGATCGCGAACGTCATCGCGTACATGGCCGCGATGGGCCGCAGTGTGCTGTTCGTCTCCGAGAAGCGGGCTGCCATCGAAGCGGTGATGAATCGCCTTGGCGACGTCGGGCTCGACAACCTGGTGTTCGACCTGCACGACCGCAAGATCAGCAAGCGGCAGGTCGCCCAGCGCATCGCCAATGTCCTCACTCAAGCCGGCGCTGAACCACCCGTCGACACCGACGATCTGCACCGCCGCCTGCACAGCCGCCGGGCCGCGGCGAAACGGCACCCGGCCGAGCTGCACGAAGTACGGCAGCCCTGGGGGGTGAGTGCGTTTCAGGTCATCGAGCAGCTCCTCGCGCTTCCGACTCTCGATGTCAGCGGCTACAACCTGCGCGCCTCCGAGCTGCGAAACCTTGACCGGTCAAGGCTTGAGTCCGCGCGGGAGGACCTTCGGACCTTCGTGGATCGTGGCGGGCTGAGGATCTGGCGCGGAGAGTCGCCGTGGGCGAAGGCCGCCATCCGCACTCCAGACGATGTCGGCAGGGTGCTGGTGCATCTCGACGAACTCGCGGCCGGCGCCCTGCAGGGCGCACAGCGCCAGATCCGGAACTTGGTCGACCGCGCGGGGCTGGACGTGCCGGACGACCTCGCTGCGTGGAAGGATCTGTTCGACCTGCTCAGCGAGGTCGACCGCACCATCGCCAGCTACGGCGAGCAGGTCTTCGGCCCGGATCTGGACGACTTCGTCTACGCGACAGCACCAGGGCGATCCCGGCCGCGCCGCTCGGAGCCGCTCGGGATCTTCCGCCGGTTCCAACTGCGCCGCGAGCTGCGACGGACCTGTCCGGCCCCTCCCAAGAGCCGATCCGAGATGTATCAGGGCCTGGTCGCCGCAGTGGACCAGCGCGAGCGGTGGCGGAAGCTCAGCCGTCAGGACAGCGCACCCACTGCTCTGGCGGACGCCGACCTGTGCATGTCGTCCTTCACGCAGGTGCGTAACCACCTCGCCGCGGTGGCGGCATGTGCCCGAATCGACGGCCTTGAGCGTGGAACCACGACCACGGCGGCCAACACGCTCGCCGAGTTGAACGCCGACCGCGAGACGTTGTTCCTGATGCCCGACCTGAACAAACAGCAGCAGCTGTTCCGCTCGTTGGGGCTGAGCCACATGCTCGATGACCTGGCCCACCGGCAGGTCTCAAGCGACGAGGCAGCCGACACCCTGTTGCGCTCCTGGTTGCAGGTGGTCCTCGACGAGATGCGCATGCGGGTCCCGTACCTCGGTCAGTTCGTCGGGCAGCAGCACGCCGCGGTGGTCCAGGACTTCCGCGCTGCGGACAGCCGGCACATCGAGATGGCCGCCCGGCACGTGCGCCGCAACGTGGCAGTGAACCTGCGGAAGGCCCGAGACGCTCATCCCGACCAGAACGGCCTCGTCCGGCGGGAGGCGGCCAAGAAGAGCCGGCACCTCTCTCTCCGGAAGCTGCTCAGCAGCGCACCGGAGGTGCTCCTCGCCGCGTTCCCGTGCTGGGCCATGTCACCACTGGTGGTCAGCCGCATCCTGCCGCCCGAGCGGTCGTTCGACGTGGTGATCTTTGACGAGGCGAGCCAGATCGAGCCGCACGACGCTGTCGCCTCGATCATGCGGGGCGCCCAGCTCGTCGTGGCCGGCGACCCGAAGCAGCTCCCACCCACGCCGTTCTTCCGGCGCCTCGTTCAGCAGAGCCCGGCTGGAGAAGACGATGATCTCGGCGACGAGAGCCTTGAGGACTACGAGTCCGTTCTTGACGTCCTCGGTGGCCTCATCTCGGACCGGTACCGCTTGACCTGGCATTACCGCAGCCGAGACGAGCGCCTGATTGCGTTCTCGAACGTCGAGATCTACAACCGGTCCCTCGTTACGTTCCCTGGCGTGCAGGTCGATAGCCCGCTGCGCTTGGAGACGGTGGATGGCCGTGTCGCCCCCGGGCAGGGCGGCTCATCAACGGAGGAGGTCAACCGGGCGGTCGAGCTGATTCTCGAGCATGCCGAGCAGCGACCGAACGAGAGCCTCGGGGTCATCACGATGGGGCAGAAGCACGCCCTGCGGATCGAGGCGACCTTGCGCAGCCGACGCCGAGAGCATGAGCACCTCGACGACTTCTTCTCTCAGGACCGGGCCGCGAGCCAGCGGTTCTTCATCAAGAGCCTGGAGAACGTCCAGGGCGACGAGCGGGACGCCATCATCCTGAGTATCGGCTACGCCAAGACCAGAGACGGTCGACTTTCGCTGCGCTTCGGACCGCTCAACCAGGAGGGTGGTGAGCGGCGCCTCAACGTCGCGGTCACTCGAGCGCGAAGTCGGATGACCGTGGTGAGCGCCTTCTCCCACCACGACATGGACCCGAACCAGACCGCGGCGACCCGGAACCGCGGACCCGAACTGCTCCGCCGTTACCTCGAGTTCGTCGACCTCGGTGGCGACCTGGGCGCGCGACAGCACAATGGGGTCGAGCTCAACGGCCTCGAACGCAGCGTCCTGAAGGCTCTCCAGCAGCAGGGCATCAACGCCGTGCCGCAGTGGGGCGTCTCCGGCTACCGCATCGACCTGGCCCTCGCCCACCCAGACCAGCCCGGCCGCATGGTCCTCGCTGTGGAGACCGACGGTCACTCGTACCACCAGGCACACAGCGCCCGGGACCGGGACCGGCTGCGCCAGCAACACCTCGAGCGCCTCGGGTGGGAGTTCCACCGCATCTGGTCGACCGACTGGTACGTGGATCCGGCAGGCCAGACAGCCCGACTCATCGCCCGCTGGAAGCAGGCGGTCGACCGCGCCAACCACGCCGCGAGGAGCCACCCCGTACCGCCGGCACGCCGGCCCGCCCAGCCATCGGCGCCGCCGGCGACCCGCCGTGGCCCCCGCCCCGACGTGCCGATCGGTCTGCGGATCACCGAATACACGCGGGAACAGTTGGCACAGATCTGCACCTGGCTGGTGAGCGACCAGCTTCAGCGTGATCGGGATGAGCGCCTCCAGGAGGCCATGAGCGAACTTGGCTTCCGCAAGCGCGGCTCAATCATCCTCCAGCGCCTGACCGAAGCACTCGACATCGCGCAGCAGCGCGCCGACCGGGAGGTGTCCCGATGATTGCCCTCGACCCGCTCACTCTGGAACGCGTCGCCCGCCTGATCTGCGACGTCGATGGTCCCTACGAGCGGACCGGTACGCAGGTCGAGCGGTTCCTGCACCGGGTCCGGTGGCCTGGCGATCCGCAGTACGACGGCTCTCCGCGGATCCCCTGGCTGACTGAAGTACTCAATTGCCATGCCGATGACGCCGCCGCCCTCGACCGGCTGCTCTGTCGCATCGGTGATCCGCTGGAGTACGACGGCGGCGTCGAGGCCGCCGAACCGATCGCGCAAGAGCTGAACCGCCTCCTGGCTCCCGAGCAGCTCACCATCACCTACGTCGGCGGGCGCCCTGTCCTCGGTCAGATCAGCCAGAGCAGCGACGTTCCCCTGTACGGGCCGCCGCCGGACCTCCACGAGCGGGTGCGACGACTATCCCCCAACAGCAAGGCCACCGACATCCTCATGGCCCGCGCCGACGAAGCGTCGATCTGCCAGAACAACGGAGCCTACGCACTGGCGATCATCGGCATCGGCAGCTTCGTAGAAGGCCTGCTGCACGTCGTGGTGACTGACCGCGACGAGACCGTGCGCAGGAGCGGCCTGGTCGACCGGAACGGCCGACGGGTTCGGGCCGAACGAGCGGGCCTTCACCTGCTCCTCGAGTACGCGCACCGACAGAAGTGGGTCCAGACCGACGCCAAGGACTTCATGGAGAAGGTCCGGGACTACCGCAACTTCGTGCACCCTCGTCACCAGATCGACTACGGGCTCGTGCCCGATCTGGACACGGTGCGGATGTGCTGGGCACCTGTACACGCGCTCCTCAATGACCTGGAATCCGCACCATGATCAACAGCTCATCTCGGTGACCAGCAAGCAAGCGGATTGACCTCTCCTTGTCCAGATGCCGACCTCGACACCGCCGCTGCTACTCCAGCTTCCGAACCAAGATCAGGTGCTGGAGTAGCAGACGGAGGTCAGCGGGGCCGCATCGAGCGAGTGCGGCGACGCGTTCGGCGCAGCCCTCTCGCCTGTAACCCCTCGGGACGGCGCAATGCTCGGTTTCAGGTCTGTGTTCACGACCCACCGCGAACGGAACCATCTGCAGCCACTGGTACGGGAACAACTCGACCGCTGGATCGCGGGCCCCAAGGGCTGGGATCCGTCTGCGCTTCAGGAGAATCGGTGGGCGACCATCGGCGACAACGTCAGGGCCCTCCTACTGCAGCACGAGGGGCAGGATGGATCGACGTCAACGCGCGTACGGATCGTCGAAACGAAGCCGGACGGGCAGTGGATCATCCAACTGACCGTACACTCGCCGAACGCGAGAGACCGGGCGGCTTGGGCCTGGATCGACATCGAATCCCCCGACCCCGACAGCGAGGACCCACGCAGCCGCCCCCGCCTCGCAGGCACCCCCCGCTTTCTCGCCCCCATGCTCGAAATCATCGATGCCTGGGACGGTGCCGCACGCCTGACGACGCGACCAATCGTCATCCGCGGCGACGAAGTCGACGAGGTCCACCGAGCCCTCATCGACACCGACCGACGAGGTGTCGTCTTCGTCGCAGGCAACGACGACTCGCTGCCGTCAGTCCCATGGACTAACCGGATCGCCAATCTGACCCGGTTCACCAACGGCATGGCCTCGTGCTACGTGCTGGACGGGGAGGCCACACAGTTGCTCAACGACCGGCTCGGCCAGGCCCACGCCGTACTGCCCGGCCGGCTTCGTACCTATCGCTCCCAGGTGCAACCGGACTCCGTCGTCGACGGGCTGCGGCACCGGGTGCTGAGCGCCGAACGGATCGCCGACGACAACGAACAGCCCCGACTCGCGCGGGTCCTCGCCTCCAACGCCCAACTGCAGGCTCTCGAACAACCGCTACCCGCATCGGTGGCGCGGGTACACCGGATGCTGGAACGTATCGCCGACGACATGTTGGTGCACCGGCTCGGCGACGTCAGTTCGAAGCGGCCATCGCTCGTTCCGTCGCAACCCCAGGCAGCGGCCGTCGAGACGCGAGAGAGTGACCGCCGGCAAGATGACGCCAGCGCGCAGCAAGGCATGTTGCTGGACTACCTGAAGATCAAGGTAGGGGTCGATGACCTGACCGTCGACCGGATCGACGAGATCGTGCGTCTGATCGAGGTCGGTCGGTCATCGCAGGAGGCGCAGAAAGACATCGCATCCCGATTTGCGCAGCTCCAGGCCGAACTCGATGAGACACAGAAGGCGTATCACGACGTCAAATGGCAGCTGGATGATGAGCAGATCGAGAACCGGGACGCGGTTGAACGCCTGACCCGGTCCGCGGAAACTGAACGGACGCTGCGCCACCGGCTCGCCTCTATGGGGCAGGCAGAGGTGGCCTGGACGGCACAGCCATCGGAAGCGGACGTCTCCCGGCCGGACAGCTTCGGTGAGTTGCTCCGTTGGCTGCCGAGACTCCAGCACGTCGTGTTCACGGGCGATCCTGACTGCGCTGAGGAACTCGACAGCAACGACCCCCTGGGTGCCTGGGCCTCGAAGACCTGGGATGCGCTGTTGGTGCTTCAGGACTATGCAGCGGCGAAGGCAGACGGGCGCTGGACTCGGGACGTACATGGCTTCCTGGAGAACACTCCAGATGGCTGCCACGAGTGGCCGACGCGACGACACGCCCGCGACGAGAGCGAGGAGGTCCGAACCAACCCAGCGTTCTGGAGGAAGCGGGTGCTACCCGTGCCGGTCTCCGTCATTGCGGTGGGCGAGATCTTCATGGGTGCGCATTTCAAGATCGCTCAGTTCGCGATGATCAGCCCCCGCATGCACTATTACGACGATACGGCGCAGAGCGGACGAATCTATGTCGGCTACATCGGCCGGCACCTTCCGACCGGGCAGACCAATTGACCCAATGGACGCGGCTAGAGCAGCAGTAACGGCAGCCACGTCCGCCTATCACGATGCCCGCAACGCACCATGCTCGGACCCGTCTGCAACCGTTCGTAGGATCGCTCAGCGGAACGTTGGCGGGTACATTGCGTAGATGGATTGGGCTATCATCCCTCCTTCGGCACCCAGCTCGGATAGAAACGGAGGGTCGCCGCCTGTCGCGCACAGACTTAATAAGCTGTCCATGTCTGCAGTCTGCGGCGTGGAAATCTCGGATGCCACCCTTGTGTCTGGCTCCAAACTGCGCGGCGCGCTTACAGTGTGCGAGGAGTGTGAGCAGAAGCGGCGCCAGCGGCTTGAGAGGCGGCGCCGTGATGAGATTTGGCGCCGTGAGAGGATGGCTCGCGATGGCTATGTGCCGAACGCCGGCCCGGTCGGCCTGGGTAAGCGTCGATAGAGCCCTGAGTCGCCAATGTCAACCAGCGGTGGACTTCCTGCCGCCTACCTGCAGCTTTGTCTAATTGGCAGGCTGCATCGTAATAACGACTTATCCCGCCACCGCGGTGTCGTGTCGCATCGCGGAGAACGGCTGCATATCCATCCCGGTCGGCCCGCTCGAGTTGCCTGACGCGGTAGTCACTTTCGCGCTGTTGGCTATGCGGCGTTCTTGAAGATTTGCTTTTGAAGTTCGAGGTGGCGACGTAGGTCCAAGACAACATCGCCGTCAGGCAGGTGGGCCAGCTCTCGAAGATCGCTCGTCTCGACCCGATTCGCTTCGGCGAGTCTTCTCGTGTAATCGGCCACCAGTTGAACGAGCGCCTTCCATTGGCCGATTGAGAAATCAACGGCGATTCTGCCACTATCGAATTCCGATTCGACCGCATCCAGATCCGAAACCAGGCGTTCGACGTCCTTTTCGCCGAGGCGTCCGTCGCGAGCCGCGTCCAAGTACGCACGCAGCGAGACGGTGAACCTCTGGATGCAGATCGGCATCTCCAGCTCGGCACCCTGGGGACTGCCCTGCTTCTTTACTCTCGTTGCAGCCGCCAACACCGCGACACCGACCGCCGCCGCCGCGACGCCCAGCCCGACAGCGGTGACCTTGGAGCTTTTCCGAACTGTCGCGGCACCCTTCGAGACCGCTCGCTGCGTCTCGGCCGAACTTAGCCCATCCTTCAGGTGCACCAAGGTGGCACCCGCATGGTTCCGCACCACACCGCCGTACCTGGTCAGTTCACCGGCCGTGATACCCGCGAAGATGTCATCCGGCACGTCGAGCGGAACGTTGATGATGGGCACGGTTCTCCCCGGTCTCACGGATCGCGAGTGATTCGGCTACCGCGCGATCGTACGGTCCCGTGTCGACACTGAGGGCTTTTCATCGTGATGGGCCTGGTCACAATGGGCGGCGGGAAGCATGTGTCGACATAGGTGCGAGACTCCCGGTAAGACAGCAGTCGACCAAGATCCGATGCCCCAACCGGGAGCCTCGCTGTGCTGTCTTACCCGTCTGCGGTCGCGCTGTCCAGCCGCACCCTGAACCACCTGGCCGGCCTCATCCGTGCCGAACGCACCCGCCGCCGTGGCCGGTGGCGACGTCTTGATGCCGGCCGGCAGGCCCTGCTCGCCCTGGCCCATCTGCGTAACGGTGACACCATCGCCCGTCTGGCCTGCGGCTTCGCGGTCAGCGTCACCACAGCCTGGCGGTACGTCCGGGAAGCCATCGACCTGCTCGCCGCGCACGCCGAGGACCTGAACGCGGCCATGCGGCGCATCGCCCGGCTCGCGTACGCGATCCTGGATGGCACCCTGATCCCGATCGACCGGGTCGCGGACCAGAGGCCGTACTACTCCGGGAAGCACAAGCGGCACGGAGTCAACGTGCAGGTCATCGCGGACTGCAAGGGACGCCTCATCTGGGCCTCGCCCGCCCTGCCGGGCGCCGTGCACGACCTGACCGCCGCCCGCACCCACGGCCTGATCGACGCGCTGAGCAGCGCCAACGTGATGACCTTCGCCGACAAGGCGTACCAAGGCGCCGGCGGCAGCACCCGCACGCCGTTCAAGCGCCGCCGTCACCGGCCGCGGCTGTCCCGCCGGCAGAAGACCGTCAACCGGCACCACGCCAAGATCCGTGCCGTCGGCGAGCGCGCCGTCGCCACGCTCAAGGGCTGGAAGATCCTTACCAAGCTCCGCTGCTGCCCCCGACGCGCCACCGCGATCATCAAGGCCATCCTCGCCCTACATCACGGCCCGACCAGCCAAAACCCACGATGAAAAGCGCTCACTCTCACCCCGCCGACGCCGTCCGCGTAACCCCTACCAACAGGACCTCTAGCGAACCACCAAGCCCACATCGGACAAAGCCTCCCGAACCACCCTCTCACTGTCCGATGACACTCGCTGGCTTGACCCTCAACCTGATCGAGGGTGGAGGCTAATCCGGCGCCGAGGACGCCCCGCCGAACGGATCAGGAGAGCCATGTCTTATACCAAAGAGAATGCGGCCGTGCAAGCGCAACGGGACACCGTTCCGCGGCGCTATTGGATCTGGCTGGGCGGCGTGACATTGTCCCTACTCGGTTCGCAGATCATGGCCTTCGGCATGACCTGGGTGGCCGCGGGCTGGGGCGGCGCCTTCGCCGGCGCCGTACTGACCGCGATCAACCTGCCGCGGGTGGCGCTCCTGCTGTTCGGCGGAGCACTGGCCGACCGCATCGGCGCCTGGCGCGTGATGATCACGTCGGATCTCACCATGGCCGCCGCGACGGTGGTACTCGGCGCGGCGGTCCTCATCTTCGGCGTCCAGCCCTGGCTTCTGCTCGCGGCCGCCTTGGTCATCGGCGTCGTGGACGCGTTCTACCTGCCCAGCTCCGGCTCCATGCCGCGGCGTCTGGTGAGCCAGCTGGCGCTGGCCCGGGCCATGTCGGCCCGGCAAGCAATCGGTCAGCTGGCCACCTTCGTCGGGCCGTCAATGGGCGGCCTGGTCGTGGCTACCGCCGGGCTCGCCACCGCCGTCTTCCTCAATACCGCAACCTTCGTGGTAATGGCTGTCATCCTGATCGGTCTGCGGCCGCGCTCCACACCAGCCGACGCGCCGCCCCCAGCCGACGGCAGCGTCCTACGCCGCTCCGCCAGCGGCCTGAGGGTGGCCTGGTCCGATCCGTTGCTTCGCCCGGCGCTCGGGCTGATCGCCGCCGCTGCAGGCTTCCTGCTGCCGGTCTCGGGCCTGCTCATCCCATTACTGGCGACCCAGCGGCAGTGGAGCGCCGTGACCGGTGGGATCCTCGCCGGCACGATCGCGCTGGGTATCGTGGTGGTCGCCGTCACCGTCACCGCCGCTGGGGCGTTTTCGCGCCCCGGTGTGGCCGCCGCCGGCGGGCTCGCCCTCGCGGCCGCGGCGGTCCTTGCCATGGCCGCCATGCATACCCCGGTAGCCGCCGTCGCGGTCGCCGCCTTGGTGGGCATAGGCTCCGGCGTGTTCACCACCCACGTCGGTCCGCTGATCCTCGGCGGCACGCCGTCGACGCACCTGGCCCGGGTACAGTCCGTCTTGGTGCTCGCGCAGAGCCTGCCGCTGCTGCTGACCAACAATGTGCTGGGCTCGCTGAACGACCTATTCAACGTCAACGTCGTCCTGGCGGTCTGCTCCGTGTTTCTTCTGCTGGCGGCCGTGCTCGGGTTGCGCTCGCCGGTTTTGCGCACGGCGACCCTGGCTCAGAAACCGTAGGTGGTGGACTTGTCTACCGGCGGCGATGACAGCGTGCTAGAACGCAGACGCCGATGCGGAACCTGCCGACGGCACCGGCACGGGCCAGGATCTTCGCGGTGGTTACGTCGCCGTCAATCCCCTGGCCGCGCCTGGTGGGGTTGGCGCGTTGACCCGTACGGCGCCATCGGTTGAGCCACCCCCGCTCTCATGGAGCTTCTTGACCATGGTCTGATGGCTGTAGGGGAGAAAGTCGTCCGTGGCAGCACCGACGAAGTACCCCGACGAGCTACGTCAGCGCGCGGTGCGCTTGTATCGCGAGTCGGACCCGAAGGCGGTGATCCGGCGTCTGGCTGAGAGGGTGGTTCGGGAGGCTTTGTCTGATGTGGGTTTGACGGTTCGTTAGCGGCCCTGGTGGGGGCTACGCGGACGTCGCCGGCGGGGCGAGGGTGAACAGTCCGGCCTCGGGTTCGGTGAGGA
>NZ_JAGPXN010000004.1 GCF_018070575.1 Micromonospora sp. C31 | reverse complement strand
TCATCCCCCGGCCGAGGGCGTGGTTGACGATCCGGTCGGCGTTGCCGAAGGTGAACTGGTTCTGCTGCGGCTCGGTCGCGTCGATCTTCATCTCGTTCTCGGGAGTCACACTGTTGAACTCCCGGTTCAGGATCCCCACGTACGTGGCGTCGGAGAGCTTGTGGGCGGCCACCGCGGCGCCGAAGTAGCGCCCCTTCTCGGCGGCGGACGCCCCCAGGGTCGTCCCGGCGCTGGCGCCGGATGCCACCGCCACCGTCGCGGCGGCGACGGAGAATCCGACCACGACCGACGCCAGCGCGACGCGTGGCCGCCGGCGGGCGACCGGGCGCCCGTCTACGGGGATTGGAATGTTGTCCATGGCAGAGCCTCTCGATGATCTGGTTGGATGAGGAAGGCCGCCTCGGCAACCGCCCGCCACGGTGCGGGGCCGGTGGAGTGGTCGCCCGGAGACCACGCCGACGTCAGCATCTCGACACCGTGAGTTGATCGAAGCCCTTCCATCGGACCGTATCGGAACGCGTCCGGAAGCTCAATGTCCGACTATCGGATTCTTCCCGGGAATCGCATCCCTGATCTACTCGCCCGGCGCGACCTCACCCTGACGGCACCCGATCGAAAGACCGAAACTTTCGGGCTTTCGGGACGCAGGGCACCGACCAACGCGGCCGGTTCCAGGACAGGTGGCCGGTCTGGTCGGGGCCTCCGGCGGCGGCAGCCCTTCCGCCTCCCCCACCGGGCTCGGACGCGACGGCGTGTCGGGGGCGGCCGGTAGCGTTCCGGAGCGCGACGGGGAGGAGCGACGGTGGCACTGTTACGGACGTTCGAGGACCGCGAATACTTGCCGGAGTACGGCACGCTCCTGCTGCGCGACGCGGAGCCGTGGGGCCCCGCGAGGGTGCGGGTCGACGAACTGCTGCGCGAGTACGCGGTGCGGACCCAGGCGTGCGGCTCGATCGCCCGCGCCGGGGACGGTTGGATCGAGGGCCGCGCGTCGGACGGCTACCACGCGGTACGGCTGGAAAGCCACGACGCGCCGCCGTCCGAGGACGACGACTGGGCGGACGTCGTCGAGACGCCCCTCGCCACCGCCGGCACGGTCGGCCTGACGACGGTGACCGGCGGGGCCCCCCGCGATTCGTTCCGCCTCGGAGAGCCGGGCCTGTACCGGCTGCGGTTCTGCCGGCGCCCGGCCGACGACGGCGACAGCTACCTGCTGCGGTTCTGGCCCGTCCCCGCCGACCCGGGCCCGCCCCGGTGGCTCGTGCGCAGCCGCCCGCTGCTGAGCGAGCACGACCTCGCCCAACCGACCATGCGCACCCGCGGCGGCGGCCCCGCCGCACGATTCCGGTACGCCACCTCGGATCTGCTGTCGTTGCTGCTGTGGGCGCGCGAGAGCGAGGCCACGGTCACCCTCCACTGGCTCGCCGACCGGCTGCTCAGCACCCCGGACGCCGTCCGCGCCGTCCTGCGCCACGCCGTGGACGACGGGCTGCTCGCGCCCTTCGACGGCACCGACGGGCCGATGACACTGGTCATACGGCCGACGCCGCGCGAGACCCGGCAAGCGCCGCCGCAGCCGCCGACCCGTCCGGCCGGCACCGGGCGCCTGCTCGGCACCGGCGGCGTCGTCCGGAGCGAGGCGAGGGCCGGCTCCCACGCCGGCACCTGCGCCGGCGGGCCGCCGCACGCCAGCGGTCCGGCCATGGCGTGGGTGGCGACGACGGGCAGTCAGGCACCCGAGCGCGGAACCCGGTCGCCGACGCCGCCACCCGGGCCGCCGCCCCGCGCCGGACTCGTCGGCTCGGGTGGCGAGTTGGTCATGTGGCGTGACGACGCCCCGGTGGTCGTGGCGCGCTGGCCGGGGGTCCAGGTGGCGCGGGCCATGCAGAGTCGACACGGCACCGTTCTGCTCACCAGCACCCAGACCGTGCTGGTGCGCCCCGACGGCGAGTTCGTCCTGCTCGGCACCGACATGGGCTGGCACGCCGTCCTGGACGCGGCCGGCGACCAGCTGGCCGCCGTCGAGTACCACGTCGGGCGACGCCCCCGGCACCGGCTGCACCTCGTCGACCTCGCCGACGGTTCCCGGCGGAGCATGCCGTGGGACGAGACCGACCACGTCTCTGCCGTCGGCATCCACGCCGGGGCGGTGTACGCCAGCGTCGACGGTGGCGGGGCCTCGGTGCGCTGGGTCCCCGGCGAGGAACCGGAGCCGCTGCCGCACGCGCTGCGCCAGGTCGACCCGTACAGCGGTGTCGCGCTCGCCCGCGGCGGGAGCCACCCGGTCCTGCTCGTACGGCCCGACGGCGAGGTCGTCCCGCTGCCCGTGGATCCGGCCGCCACGCTCGTGCCCGGCGGTCGACAGTTGTGCTCCTGGGTCCACGCGCCGCCGGGTCTGCGCCTGTACGACCCGGCGCGTCCCGACCGCCCACGGATGCTGGCGCTGCCCGGCGGCAGCGCGACCGGTCCCCGCCCGGGCGGGCCGGTCTGGGAGAGCCCCGAACACGTGCTCATCCCGGCGCAGGACGGCCACAACGAGATCGGCGCGTCTCTGGTCCGGCTGCACCTTCGCAGCGGCCTCATGGAGGGTCTGACGTTGCCGCCCGAGGTCGGATACCGGCCGGTCCTCGTCCGGCCGCTCTTCCAGACGATCGGCGACGACCAGCCCCGATCCGCCGGGCGTACCGTGCGGCGGCCGCATCGACCGGCGGACCCGTGACGGCGCAACGGTAGCGCCGGGCGGATTCACAGGGTAGAAACGATGCCACCCCTTCTTCCACGGCGTGCTGCAAGTCGCGGCACCGAGAGAGCGCTCTCACGAGCGGCGCTCTCCCGCCCGCCGCCACCACACGAGGCAGGTCGACGACGACCACGAGCCGGCAACCGGCGCACCCACCCGCACCGGAGCGGCTCCCCCACCGCATCGCCGCGCCCGGCGCTGTCCCGGCCGGCGGAGAGGACGAACGATGAGAATGCGGTCTCCCCACTGGCGACGGCGGCTGCGCCGGGCGCTCGCGCTCGGCCTGGCGCTGACGGCGGTCGCCGGTACGACCGGCACGGCTGCCACCGCCGGGCCGCCCCGGCACGGTGCGCCGGACTTCGGGCCCAACGTGACGGTCTTCGACCCCGACACGCCGGTCGCCGAGATCCAGGCGACCCTCGACGCGACGCACGCCCGGCAGGTCGACGCCGAGATGGGCACCGCGCGGCACGCGTACCTCTTCAAGCCCGGCAGCTACGGCACGCCCGCGCAGCCCCTCCAGGTGAAGGTCGGCTACTACACCGAGGTCTCCGGCCTGGGCGCCTCCCCCACCGACGTCACCGTCAACGGCAAGATCGAGGCCTACAACCGCTGCCTCGAGGGCGGCGGCACCGGCAACTGCATCGCCCTGGTCAACTTCTGGCGCACCCTGTCCAACCTGTCACTGTCGATCGAGGCCACCGGCCAGGACGGCTGCCGCTCCACGGCGAACTTCTGGGCGGTGTCCCAGGCGGTGTCCATGCGCCGCCTCGACATCAGCGGCGGCGGTCTGTCACTGATGGACTACTGCACCGCCGGCCCGCAGTACGCCAGTGGCGGCTTCATCGCCGACTCCCGGCTGCCCGCGACCACCAACGGCTCGCAGCAGCAGTGGCTGACCCGCAACAGCGAGGTCGAGAGCTGGTCCAACGCGGTGTGGAACCAGGTCTTCGCGGGCACCGTCGGCGCCCCCGACGACGCCGGCTTCCCCGACCCGCCGTACACCACGCTGGACACCACACCCGTGAGCAGGGAGAAGCCCTACCTGTTCGTCGACGAGCGCGGCAGGTACCACGTCCGCGTCCCCACCGCCCGGCGCGACACCCGGGGCATCTCCTGGGGCGACGGCATGACGCCGGGCCGCACCATCGGCATCGGGGACTTCTTCGTCGCCAAGCCGTCCGACCCGGTGCACGTCATCAACAGCCAGCTCGCCCGCGGCAGGCACCTGCTGCTCACGCCCGGCGTGTACGACATCGCCCGCAGCATCGAGGTCAGGCGGCCCGACACCGTTGTCCTCGGCATCGGCCACGCCACGCTGACGGCTGTCGGCGGCGCCGTTCCGCTCGACGTCGCCGGCGTGCCCGGCGTGGTCGTCGCCGGGGTCACCATCGACGCCGGCCGCACCGAGTCGCCGGTGCTGCTGCGGGTGGGCCACAGGCACGGCCGCAACGCCAGCACCCCACGCAACCCGATCACGCTGTCCGACGTGTACTTCCGCGTCGGCGGACCGCACATCGGTCGGACGCACACCGCGCTGGAGGTGAACGCCGACCACGTCCTCATCGACCACACCTGGGTGTGGCGCGGCGACCACGGCGTCGAGGGCTTCACCGAGGGCGTCAACGGCGACACCGACCGCTGGCGGACCAACACCGGCCGCTACGGCGCCGTCATCAACGGCGACCACGTGACGGCCACCGGCCTCTTCGTCGAGCACTTCCAGCGGTACAACACGGTCTGGAACGGCGAGCACGGCACGACGGTCCTCTACCAGAACGAGCTGCCGTACGACCCGCCGACGCAGGCCGACTGGATGAACGGCGAGACCAGGGGGTGGGCCGGCTACAAGGTCGGCGACCGGGTGCGGCACCACACGCTGCACGGCGGCGGGGTGTACGTGTTCAACCAGAACGACCCGTCGATCCGCACCGAGAACGGCTTCGAGGTCCCCGTCACCCCGGGCGTCCGGCTGCACCACGTCATGACCGTCAACCTGAGCGCCGGCACGATCGACCACGTGGTCAACGGCGTGGGCGAGGCGGCCGACATGACGCGGGTCGGCGAGCCCGTCTACCTCACGCGGTATCCCGCCCGGTAACCGCCGCGGGAGACCGAGCCGGACGGGGCGCGCACCCTGTCCCGTCCGGCTCGGTCGTCAGCCGGCGCAGTTGTCGTTGCGCACGGGCCGGGTCAGCTTCTCCTGGGTGCCCAACTTCGCGTAGACCCGCGGGTAGCTCTGCACCTCGTCGTCGTGCCTGGTACCGCTCTGCGCGATCTGTCAGCCGCCGGCGTTGCCCGACCGGATCTCCCAGTAGACCTCGCCGGAACAGCCCTGAAGGCCCGGCGACCAGGCGATGACGCCCGCTCAGCCGGCCAGCCAGTTGCGGATCTCGTCGCCGTGCTCGTCGAGCCCCGGCGGCGGCAGGTCGTAGCGCGGCGGGGTGGCGGTCAGGCCGATCGGGTTGCGGATGCCGGGCACGCCGCCGGTGGTCACCACCGGGTCCAGCCCGAGTTCCCGGGCCAGGTCGACGCCGCCGGCGACGGTGTTGATCGGGGTGCACGGCACGCCCGCCGCGCGCAGGTCCCGGAACCACTCGTCGCGGGTCCGCTCGACCAGTCGCGCGACCAGGAGGGGCCGCAGGGCCTCCCGGTTGACGGTGCGGTCCTGGTTGCGCGCGAACCGGGGGTCGTCGGGCAGGCCGGGCAGGCCGAGCACCCGGCACAGCCTGCGGAACTGGCCGTCGTTGCCGGCGATGACGACGAGGTCGCCGTCGGCGGTGGGCAGCGGTTCGTACGGGAACAGGCTCGGGTGCCCGTTGCCCATCCGGAACGGCGTCGCGCCGCCGGCGACGTGGCCGCTGCTCTGGTTGACCAGGCCGGACAGGGCGGCGGAGAGCAGGTCCACCTCGACGTGCTGGCCGGTGCCGCAGCGGTCGCGGTGGTGCAGGGCGGCGAGGATGCCGACGGCCGCGTGCAGGCCGGCGATCACGTCGAACACGGCGACCCCGGCCTTGTACGGCGGGCCGTCCGGCTCGCCGGTGAGGCTCATCAGGCCGGACGCGGCCTGGACCACCAGGTCGTAGCCGGGCAGGTCGGCGCCGGCGCCGGCGCCGAACCCGCTGATCGAGGCGTAGACGATCCGCTCGTTGACGGCCACGACGCTGTCGTAGTCGAGGCCGAAACGCCGCAGCCCGCCGGGCCGGAAGTTCTGGATCATGACGTCGGCGCGGCGGACCAGTTCCCGGGCGACGTCCAGGTCGGCGGGGTCGGCGAGATCGAGGGCGATGGACCGCTTGTTGCGGTTGACGCCGAGGTAGTAGGTGGAGGTGCCCTCCCGTACGGGCGGCGTCCAGCTCCGGGTGTCGTCCCCGCCGGGCCCCTCCACCTTGATCACCTCAGCGCCCAGGTCGGCGAGGAGCATGGTCGCGTACGGGCCGGCGAGGATGCGTGAGAAGTCGGCGACGAGGACGCCGCCGAGCGGCCCGGACCGTTGCTCCCGCATCGCCACTCCCCTTCCCCGGCCGCCCGCCGGCAACCGGCCTCCACCGGACGCGCCCCGGCCGGCGCGGCACCTGCCGCGGGTCGACGTCCGGCGCGTCCGCTGGCAGGACCACGATGGCACAGCGGACGCGCCGGACGTTGGTCGGCCCGGTGGTCGGGGGCGGGGCGGATGGCGGCGGGGCGCCGCCAGCCGCCGGGCGGTCAGCCCTTGCGCCACTTCTGGTTGGCGGTGCCCGCGCAGTCCCAGAGCTGGAGCTTCGCGCCGTCGGCGCCGTTGAAGTCCCGGATGTCGACGCACCTGCCGGACTGGGGGTTGACCAGGTCACCGGCCGCGTTCAGGGTGAACCGCTGCGCGCCAGTGCCGTTGCAGGTGTAGAGCTGCACGAGCGCGCCGTTGCCGGTCGCGCCGCCATCGACGTCCATGCACTTGTCGTTCTGGCTGCGCAGGGTGTCGCCGGTGAACGTCCATTTCTGCGCGTCGGTGCCGTTGCAGTTCCACATCTGCAACTGCGCGCGGTCGACGAAGGCCGAGTTCGGCACGTCGATGCACTTGTCGTTCCAGTTGCTGAGCACGGGCACCGCGCCGCCGGGGTTTCCGGGCCCGCCGCCGCCCGCGCCGAACGGGCTCAGGACGACTCCGGCCGCACGGGGGTCGCCGTCGTGGACCAGGGACTCGAACGCGCCGACGTCGTCGAAGGCGAAGGCGTACGCCCTGCCGTCGGTCATGTTGGCGTGGATGACGCGGGCGTAGTGGTTGGTCGGGTTGTTGCGGTAGAACTCGGCGGCGTTGGTGCTGGGTTGGGTGTCGATGGTGCCGAGCGTGCCCCGGTTCAGCGCGGCGCAGAGCGTCCGGGAGATCGGCCCGACGACCGGGTCGTTGGGTGCGGGCAGATCGCCGTCGCAGCCCCAGACGCTCGCCGACGAGGGCCGGTTGAAGGAGGCGACCACCTGGCCGGCGCCGTTGGTGAAGGTCATGACGCCGCCCGACGTACGCCCGAAGTAGCGGACGTTCGGCTGGTCGGCGAACGGCACCACGGTCAGCGTCCTGGTCGTGTACGCGTTCCATGCGGACGCGATGTAGGAGTCCAGGTAGGTGGCGCTGAACAGGCCGGCACCGGCCGCCTTGCCGGGCGCGAGCACCCGCAGCACGGTCCCGTCGGAGCGGGTGTGCACCGTGTTCGCCCAGCCGGGCTGCGACCGGATGCCCTCGATGATCGCGTTGCGGCCACCCGCGACGACGTCACCGGTGCGCTTGGTGACGCCGTTGGCGCCGGTCACCGTGACCGCGTGCGGCACCGCGAACATGTCGACCTGCGAGCTGTTGAGCCACAGGCCGGCGTCGTTGTAGGTGAACTCGCTCCAGTCGAACAGGATGTCGCGGTTGGCGTCGCCGGCCGCCCAGGGCGCGGGTTGCACCAGGCCGTCCGGGGTGAGGAAGAACCTGAGCTTCGCACCGAAGGAGAAGTAGACGCGGCCGGAGAAGCCGCGCGGGAACCGGATGGTCGTGCTGCCGCCGTTGCCGGGGCCCGGGATCGAGGCGTCCGGCGCGGGCGACGGCGGGAGTTGCCCGCCCGACCACGGGACGAAGGTACCGCCCTGGTTGACGTAGCCGAGGCGGCCGCTGGAGAGCTGCACGCCGATGACGTACAGGTGGACGGCCTCGCCCCGGCCGGTGCTGTTGGTGACCGTGACGGGCAGCAGGGCGGGGCCGACGGCGTGGGCGGGGGTCGCGGCGACGGTCACCGAAACGGCGGCGACCAACGCGGAAACGGCGGCGAGCAGCCTTCTTCGGAGCTTCACGTGAACTCCTCCTCAGGGTGGTGGCAGACAACCGAGAGAGCGCTCTCTCAGCGTCGCGCCGGCGGCGCCGCCCTGTCAATAGACACGTGCCGATGACCCGTCGGGGTCCGCGCTCCATCACCCCGGGTTGACCGCACCGCCACAATGAGGCATGACGTCGAATCGATGGCAGCCCCTGGCGGTGCCCCTCCTGCCGGTCGTGGCACTCGTCCTGGGCGGATGCGGGTCCTCCGGCGACACGCCGAACGCAGGCACGCCACCCGCAGCGTCCTCGACTTCGCCGGCATCCGCGCCCGCCACGCCGTCGCCGAGCGGTGTCGCGCCCTCGCCGTCCCCGCTCTCCGCGCGCGACGGCACCGACGTCCGGGCGTGCCGGGACGGCACCTGCGAGATCGTCGTACGGGGCAAGGTCGATGTGCCCCTGGACCGGCGGTTCGGCTTCACCGATTTCACGGTGACCTTCATTCCGCCGAAGAGGACACAGTTCTTCGGCGGCGACCCGGTCAACGGCAACCTGCGTGGCCACGTCGACGGCACCGGGGAGCTCAACGCCAACGACATCAGCGTGCAGGTCGTGGCGATCTCCGACTCGGGCGCCGTCCTGCGCTTCTCGCCCCGCTAGCAGCGCCTCCGCACCCGCTCCCGTCCGTGGTCGAGGAGCAGGCCCCGGCCCCGGCGGGGTACGCCACCCCGGCCGTGACCGGGCCCGCGTCACCCGTGCAGGTCACGCCGCCGGTAGCCGGCGACACCCGCCGTCGCCAGCGCCACGGCCAGGCCGGTCATGGCCAGCGCGACGCTCCAGTCGACACCGGCGAGCGGAACCGGTGCCAGGTGGGCGAAGGGTGAGAGCTCGCGCACCCAGGCCGGTGCGCCGACGCTGTCGGCGATCACCAGCAGGAGGAACCCGCCGGTCGCGGGCATCGACCCGGCGACCCCGGCCGCCCGGGGAGTCCAGCCGGTGGCGCAGGTGGCCGCGCCGAGGCTGAGCAGCACGATGGGCAGCGTGTTCCAGGCCCCTGCGAGCGCGGCCAGCAGGGTCAGGCCGCCGCCGGTCGCGGCGATGCCCGCCCAGACGGCAAGCCCGGCGACGGTGACCAGGACGACGGCACCGCCGGTCGCGGCGGCGACCTCGGCGGCGAGCAACCGGAACCGGCTGACCGGCTGGGCCGCCGACAACGTCAGCTGGCGGCCGGTCTCGGCGGCGACGAATGCCGACATACGCACCGCGGTGAAACCCCCCACGGGAAGGGCGAGCAGCGCGAACAGGGTCGCCGTGAACCCCTCGACCGCGCCCAGCGCGGTGAACCCGGCCCGTGCCGCCTCGGCGGCGAAAGCCGGGTTGTCGGTCAGGAAGTCGGTGACCGACAACGTGGTGAAGCCGATGAGCAGGTAGTAGGCGCCCACGCCGAGGGCCCACCCGGTCAGCGGTCGCAGCACGCGCCGCACGGCGAACGCCTCCACGCTGCCGAGCAGCACCAGCCGGGATCGACGACCGGCGGCGGCTGCCACGAGACCACCCCGGACATCGCGGTGGCCGGCGGCGACGATCGCGGCGCCACCGAGCACCACGGCCACGGCGAGCAGGACCAACAGCGGCAGGACGTCGTTGCGCGCGTACGGCTCGGTGAGGGCGAGCAGCCCGAACGGCGACAGCCAGCGCAACCAGCCCAGCTCGGTGAGGCCGTCGCCGATCATCCGCGCGAGCAGGCCGCCGCCGAGCACCGCCACCGCGGCTCCGGTCGCGCTCGCCCGCACCGGGAACACCTGCGCCGCGAGACCGGCGACGGCGACGAAGAACAACCCGAGCAGGCCGATGCCCGCACCGTGCACCACGGCACCGGCGGGTTCGGTGCCGGCCAGCAGCAGCACGGCGGCCACGGCGCCGCCGGCGGCGACTGGGACGATCATGACGGCGGCCAGGTGGCGGGCCGCCACCTCGGGCAGCGGCACCCGGCTGGCCAGCAGCACGTCCCACCGGCCGGCGTCCTCCTCGCCCCGGGTGATGCGGGTGGTGGCCAGGATCGCCCACGCGGCGAGCAGGACGGCGACGAAGGTGCCGACCCGCCACACCGTGAAACCGCCCGCCCGGTCGAGCGCGACCGGTTCGCCGAACAGGGTCCGGATGGCCGGGTTGCCGGCGAGCCTGGCAATGCCGTCCGCCGCGGCCGGATCGGCCATGACGCTGTCGTAGGTGGTCGCCACCAGGGCGGGCATGGCGGCGGTGAGGCCCAGCACGATCAGGCCGGTGCGCCGCAACTGGCGCAGCGCCAGCCCGGTGATCGCCCTTCCGGGGGCCGCCGGCACGCTCAGGCCCCGAGCGGTGGTCACCGGCCGGCCGCCGTGCCGTAGTAGTCGAGGAAGATCTCCTCCAGGCTCGGCTCACGGATCGCCAAGGCCCGCACGTCGGCGGCCGCGAGCGCACGCAACGCCGGTGCGGGCGCTCCGACGAGCGAGAACCGCAGCCGCCCCTCGCCGACCTGCTCGACCGATTCGACGCCAGGAACCTCACCGAGGCCCGGTGGCGGCGCACCCGTGTAGGAGACCGTCACCTCGGCGCGACGCAGGCCCCGCAGCTGCTCCATCGAGGCGATCTCGACGAGCTGACCGGCCCGCAGGATCGCGACGCGATCGCACACCGCCTCGACCTCGTCCAGCTGGTGCGAGCTGAGGAACACGGTCTGCCCGCGATCACGGGCCTGCCTGACGGCGGTGCGGAACTCGCGCTCCATCAGCGGGTCGAGGCCGCTCGTCGGCTCGTCCAGCACCAGCAGCGGCGCGCGGGTGGCGAACGCCGCGACGAGCGCGACCTTCTGCCGGTTGCCGGTCGAGTAGGTACGGGCCGGCTTGGCGGTGTCGAGCGCGAACCGTTCCACGAGTTCGTCCCGGTAGGCCAGGTCGGTGCCGGGGCCGGTGGACGCCTGCAGGTGCAGGATCTCCGCGCCGGTCAGGTGCGGCCACAACGCGACGTCAGCGGGCACGTACGCCAACAGCCGGTGCGCCCGGGCGACGTCCGTCGCGTCGGTGCCGAAGATCCAGGCGCGGCCGGAGGTGGGGCGGGCCAGGCCGAGCAGCATGCGGATCGTGGTGGACTTTCCGGCGCCGTTGGGCCCGAGGAACCCGAACACCTCACCGGCCGGCACGTCGAGAGACAGGTCGTCGAGCGCCGTGACCCGACCGTACCGTTTGGTCAGGTGGACGGCACGCAGCGCAGGATCGTTCATCGAGGGGGTCCTTGTCAGCCGATGCGGATACGACCGCCGACCAGACTTCCCGGCACACCGGACCTCACCGTACTCCCGCGCTCGCCCGGCAGGAAGCCCTCCTGTCGGGACGCCGCGCGGTGAGGGGCCTGCGCCCGCTCGTTGCCGGACCCCGGCAACGGTGGCGGACGATGTCGGCCGGAATCCGACCTGGATTCCGGCGCCGGCCGATCGCGACGATAGGGGCATGACGAGCGATCTGGCCGTACTGACCGAGGACTTGACCAAGTTCTACGGTGACCATCGCGGCCTCGAGGGCCTGAACCTCGAGGTCGGGGCCGGTGAGGTGATGGGCTTCCTCGGGCCCAACGGCGCCGGCAAGACCACGACCATCCGGCTGCTGCTGGACTTCCTGCGCCCCACCCAGGGTCGCGCCACCGTCCTCGGTCTGGACCCGCGCCGCGACAAGGCCGCCCTGCACCGTCAGATCGGCTACCTCCCCGGCGAGCTGGCGTTCCCTGGCCGGGACACCGCCGCGGACCTGCTGCGCTTCTTCGGCGACGCGCGCGGCGGGGTCGCCTGGTCCCGGGTGACGGAGCTGGCCGGGCGGCTCGAGGTGGACCTGTCCCGGCCGGTCCGGGCGATGAGCAAGGGCAACAAGCAGAAGGTCGGACTGATCCAGGCGTTCATGCACCAGCCCGCCCTGCTCATCCTGGACGAGCCGACCAGCGGCCTGGACCCGCTCATGCAACAGGAGTTCCTGGGCATGGTGCGTGACGCCAGGTCGGCCGGTCAGACCGTCTTCATGTCCTCCCACGTGCTCGCCGAGGTGCAGCAGGTCGCCGACCGCGTGGCGATCGTGCGGGCAGGCCGGCTGGCCGCCGTCGAGCGGGTCGAGTCGCTCGGCAGACGCGCCGTGCGCGCCGTCGAGATCCACTTCCACGATCCGGTCGATCCCCGCGCCTTCAGCGCACTGCCCGGCGTCAGCGACGTGGTGGTTTCGGGGCCGGTACTCAGGTGCACCGTCGACGGGCGCCTCGACGCACTGATCAAGGCGGCGGCACGGCACGAGGTCGTCGACCTGCTGTCGGCCGAACCCGACCTGGAAGAGACCTTCCTGTCGTTCTACTACCACTCCGAAGGAGCCGACGATGCTTCCCGCGCTCGTCCGTAAGACCTGGCGCGACGACCGTCGTGCGCTGCTCGGCTGGACCGTCGGCCTCGCCGCCTTCACCGGCATCTACACCTCCTTCTACCCCCAGTTCCAGGGAGCGGCACAGCTGAAGCAGGACGCGCTGCCCAAGGGCATGCTCGACTTCCTCGGCATCGCCGACATGCTCTCGCCGACCGGCTACCTGCAGGCGACGATCTTCAGCCTGATCGGGCCGCTACTGGTGCTCATGGGTGCGATCACGCTGACCGCCCGCACCATCGCCCGGCCGGAAGAGGACGGCGGCATGGAACTGCTGCTCGCCAGCCCGGTCTCCCGCCTCGCGTTCGCCGGTCAGCGGCTGGCCGCCACCGGCACGGCCGTGACCGTGATCGCGGCGGTCCCGTGGCTCCTGCTCATGGTCATCGTCCCGGCGATCGGGATCGACGTCGCGTTGTCGAACGTGGCCGCGGCCGGGGCGGGACTGGTCGCCCTGGCGTGGTGCTTCACCGGGGTCGCCTTCCTCGCCGGCGCGGCCACCGGAAGGCGCACCACCGTCCTGGCGGTCACCGGGGCGCTGGCCGTCGCCACCTACATGGCCAACGCGATCGGCGGTATGGTCGACGGCTGGCACTGGCTGCGCTGGCTGTCACCGTTCCACTACTTCATCGGTACCGATCCGCTGAACACCGGTTGGCACCCGGCAGCCCTGCTCACCCTCGTGGCCGTCGGCGCGGTCACCACGCTCGCCGGGCTGATCCTGTTCGACCGCCGCGACATCGGTGTCTGAGACCGGCCGTCGGCCGTCACCGGCACCACCGCGATCACGCCGGGAAGGAACCGCCGATGGGTGACGACACCTGGCTCGCCGACACCTGGGCCGAACTGCTGCACCGCCCGGCGGACGACCGGCGGCTGCGATCGGCCGCCGACGTGGGTGGACGCGCCGCGGACAGGAGCGTGCCGCTGCGTGACCTCGTCGACGGAGCCCTGCGCGCCACCGCCGCCCGGCTGGCGGCGACCCCGGTCGATCCCGCGGACACCACCGCCACACTCCACGACCGCGCGCACGCCCTGCTGGACACCACCCGCCGTCTGCTGGCGGCGGCCCTCGACGGGTACGCCGAGCAGACCCGCGCCGAGCTCGACCGCCACGACAACGAACGCGCCACCTTCGTCAACGACCTGCTCGCCGGACGCGCCGATCCCGGTCGCCTCGCCGAGCGCGCCCACCGCTACGGCATCCGCCTGTCCGCCACCCACACCGTCATCGTCGCCCGCACACCCGACCTGACACCGGAGGTGGTGCACCGCATCGACGCGGCCCTCGCCGCCCGGTTCGGCGAGGGCAACACCCTCACCACCCGGCGCAACGGCGACCTGGTGTGCATCAGCGCCGGCGGTCTACGCGGTATCAGCGCCGAACTGGCGCACCTGCTGCTCGCCGAAGTCGGCGCCGACCGGTGGCAGATCGCCGTCGGCCGCACCCATCCCGGGCTCCAGGGCCTGTCCACCTCGCTCGACGAGGCCCACAACACCCTCGACCACGCCGCCCGGCTGGGCTTCACCGCGCCCGTCCTCAACGCCGCCGACCTGCTGGTCTTCCCGGTGCTGCTGCGCGACCGCGACGCCATCACCGACCTGGTCAGCACGGTCCTCGGGCCACTGGGCACAGCGCGCGGCGGGGTGCGGCCGTACCTGGACACCCTGGCCGTGCTCTTCGACAACCAGGGCAACTACACCGCCACCGCCCGGCAGCTGCACCTGTCCGTCCGCGCCGTCACGTACCGCCTCGACCGCATCCGAGCCCTCACCGGCTACCACCCGGGCGAACCCACGCAGCGCTTCACCCTGCACACCGCCGTACTCGGTGCGCGGCTCCTCGGCTGGCCCACCTGACGCAGGCAGGGTTCGTCGGCCGCCGTCAGGGCCGGGGCGCGGTCGATCCGGCGCCGGTCACCCGGGCGATCGCTTCGGCACGGCTGTCGTACGCCGGGAGCACCTCGTCCAGACGCAGGGTCCGCAGCACGGTCCGCAGGAACGGCGACGGCGCGGCGAGGCTCAGCGTCGCGCCCCGGGCGGCGCAGTCGCGGTGGGCGCCGACGAGCAGGCCCAGCCCGGTGGAGTCGATCAGGCGGACGTTGGTCAGGTCGACGATGACGTGCCCGCCCATGTCGGTGGCGTGCACCAGGGCCGTACGCAGAGTGCCCGCGCCGTCGACGTCGATGTCTCCCGCGCACGTGATGACGGTCGCGTCGCCGCGATGGTCGATGCCGAGGATCCCGCCCGGCCCCGGGTCGTTCGTGGTCGCGTCCTGGGCGCCCGCCAGCAGGGTGCAGTGGGCGCAGCGGTGTGGCCCCTCGGCGAGCGGCGAGCCGGTCCAGTCGTGGTCGGACACCAGTTCCCAGACCACGCCGGGCGGGCCGCCCGTCGACTCGACGACCGTCTCGCCGCAGACATCGCAGATCAGTGTCGTGTGCTCGTCACCCCGGACGACGCTCATCGTGACGGTCCCCTCCCTCCACCGCATCCGTACGGCGTCGTCGCCGCACGTTCGCGCGCGTGCGCTGTCGTTGCGTCCACAACCTGCCGGCCGCGATTCGCGGTAACCCTTCGGGCGGATGACGGTTGTGTGACAGATCCACCCCGCCCGTCGCAGGTCCTCCGTCCCGGCCGCCGCCCGGCCCCCGTTGGAGATCGGCGTGGTCACCGTTGCCCGGGTCAAGCGCCGCAGCGCGCCGCACGCCGTCAGGCCGGCCCGGCGTCGCCCCAGGCGGCGCGTCTTACGCCGTCAGGCCGGCCCGGCGTCGCCCCAGGCGGCGCGCACGAGGGCGGGAAGCACCTGGGCTGCCGGGCCGCGCAGGTTCACGTCGGCCACGGCGTCCAGGGCCGTCTCCTCCGGGTTGACCTGCACCACGGTCGCCGCGAAGCGCGCGGCCACCCGGGGGATCTCGGCGGCGGGATACACCAGGCCCGAGGTGCCCACGGTCAGCAGCAGATCGCACGCGGACGCCGCCTGCACGGCGGCCTCCAACGCGGCGGTCGGCAACGCCTCGCCGAACCACACCACCCCCGGCCGGACGAGGCCCGCGCAGTGCGCGCACCGGGGCGGGGCCGCGCGGCGGCCGTCACCCGGCTCGTCCGGCACCCCGTCGGGCACCGGCGCGGGACGGGCACAGGCCGAGCACCGCGGCGCGGACAGGCTGCCGTGCAGGTGGATCGGCGCGACGGAGCCGGCGCGCTCGTGCAGGTCGTCGACGTTCTGCGTGACGACGACCGCGTGGGCGACGCGGGCCTCGATCGCCGCCACGGCCACGTGACCGGCGTTCGGGCGAGCCCGCGCCACGGTGGCCCGTCGCCACTCGTACCAGCCCCAGACCAGCGCGGGATCCTCGCGGAAGGCCTCCGGCGTGGCGAGCCGCTGCGCGTCGAAACTGCGCCACAGGCCGGTGAGGGCGTCGCGGAAGGTCGGCACGCCGCTCTCCGCCGAGACGCCCGCGCCGGTGAAGACCACGATGCGTCGGGCCTGCGCCAACAGCGTCCCGGCATCCCGCACCGACCGCTCCCCCATCCGGCCCGCTCCCTCCGACGCCCGTACGACAGGCAAGACTAGTGCGGCGACGCCTGGCGAGCGGAGCCGACCGCCTCCGCGAATTTGTTCTGCCTTGCGCACTTCACCGCGTACGGCGAGCCCGTTTCCCCGGGGGCGCGGGCCGGCCGGGGCCGGGGCCGCGCCAGCCTACCTGCCCATTCTCCCGGCCGGTCGGTGGAATTGCCGCGACGGACCGGATGAATGGGAATCCCACGGCACCGGTCGGAGGCTGGTGTGATCGCGTACCGCCCGATAAGAATGGCGCAGGCGCCCAGGCGAAAGGCATGTCGTCCATGATTATTCCGAAGGTCGTGTCCCGGGACGAGTGGGTCGAGGCCCGCAAGGAACTGCTCGACCACGAGAAGGAGATCACCCGCCGCCGGGACGAGATCACCGCGCTGCGGCGCCAACTGCCGGCGGTCGCCGTCGAGAAGGACTACTCCTTCACCGGACCCGCCGGCGCCGTGCGGCTGGCGGACATGTTCGAGGGGCGACGGCAACTGATCGTCTACCACTTCATGTTCGATCCCGACTGGACCGAAGGCTGCACGAGCTGCTCGCTGTTGGTCGACAACTTCGGCCACCTCGCGCATCTGCACGCCGGCGACACGACGCTCGCCGTGGTCTCCCGCGCGCCGTACGCGACCCTCGCATCCTTCCGGAGCCGGATGGGCTGGGGCTTTCCCTGGTACTCCTCGCACGGCAGCGACTTCAACTACGACTTCCACGCCACCAACGACCCGGCCGTCGCACCGGTGGAATACAACTACAAGGACGCCGAGACCCTGGCCGCGCAGGGCCTCGCCGGCTTCATCAAGGGCGAGGGCCACGGCCTGAGCGTGTTCGTCCGCGACGGCGAGCGGATCCTGCACACCTACTCGATGTACGGCCGGGGTCTGGAGACGGTGCTCAACACCTACAACTACCTGGACCTCACGCCGCTGGGCCGGCAGCGCTACGTCAACGAGTTCCCCCTCCACGACACCTACGGGACGGACTCCGCCGGCGGCGACTGCCACTGCCACTGACGGCGATCGGCGCCACACTCACCCGGGCGGGCAGTTGTTGCTCTTGCGTCTGACCGTGTATTCGGTGTCGTCGTGGGTGATTCCCGACGGCGTACCGTCGAAGTACGCCTCGACCTTCTCCCAGCCGCGCCGCTGCTCGTAGTGCAGGTGGGGAGCGCCGGAGTTGCCGGTGCTGCCCACCCGCCCGATCTGCTCGCCCTGGGCGACCCGCTGACCTACCCGGACCAGCGGCGGCTCCAGCAGGTGCAGATACTGCGTCTCCCACTTGCCGCCGTGGTCGATCTTCACCCAGTAGCCGCCGCCACGCCCGCGCGGGCCGTCCGGGTCCTCGGGCGTACGCCCGCCCAGCGAACCGTTGATCCCCGCCACGGTCACCTCCCCCGCGTAGGACGCGAGCACCGGCCGCCCCCACGCCCTGCCCTCGGTCGGGAACAGGTCCACGTCGTAGTCGTCGTGACCGGGATAGGTGCCCAACTGCCACGTCTCGCCGCACGCGACGGGAAGCTGGAAGAGCGGACGCGGCCCCGCCGGCCGCACCAGCGGCACGACCACCACGACGACGAGGACGGCGACGGCGAGGAACACCGCCACCGCGCCGGAGACGAGCACGACGCGGCTGCGGCGGCTGCGGACACGGCGGTGGGTGCGGGGACTGGTGAGGTGGCCGGTCGTCACCGGCCCGAGCATGGCAGACCCCGGCAACGCCCGCGGAACGGGTCACCGTGAAGGCGGGCCTGCGCGCCGGCTGGCTCGCCGGCGACGACCTGCACACCGGCGAACGGGACCGCTGGTGGACGGCGCACGGCAAGCGGGTCCTGGTCGCCGGTCGGCGTCGACCGGAGCGCGCGCTGACGCTGCTCGAGCGGTACGCGCCCACCGGGTACCTCCCCGGCGACCTGGCGGACTACGGTGCGCTCGCCGCGTACACGCCGGGCGGGTGCTGGCCCTGCTGACCGAGGCGCCCCGGGGTCGACGGGCTGCGTCGATGTCCGCCCACGGCGGCTCGGCCCGTGGCCGAGGCTGGTTCGGGGGTCGCGCGCGACCGGGGAACCAGCCTCGGCCACACGGTTCAGACCCGGGTTACCCGGACGGCGTCGGCCACCACGTAGCCCGCGGCGCTGGTCCAGCGGCTCACCGCGACCAGGTTCCGGTCACCGGCCGCCAGTCCGAAGGTGCCCAGCGAACGCCAGACGCCGCCGTTGGCGCGCTGGTCCAGGGCGATCGTGCGGTTGCCGGAGGCGGTGACGACCACGTGCGGGGCCGAGGCGCTGTAGCCGGGGTCGGCCGGGTGCCGTACCTCGATCCGGTAGTTGCCGGCCGCCGGAATGTTCACCTTGAACCAGGCTGCGTCGCTGGCGGGCGTGGGGGTGGCGAAGCGGTAGTCGGCACCGTAGCGCTGGGCCGAGTACGAGGAGGCGCCCCAGTTGGTGCTCGCCGTGAACCGCCCCACCGTGGCGTTGTCCACGACGGTGCTGAACGTGGGCGGGTTGGGCGCGCTCAGGCCGAGGTGGGCCGCGATGCCCTCCGCGTGCCCGCGGGCGATGGCGGTGATGAAGTCGGCCCGCTTGAGCAGGTTCGAGTCGGCGACGCTGTCGATGAAGAGGTTCTCGGTCAGCACCGCGGGCATGGCCGCCTCGCGCAGCATGTGGAAGTTCGCGGTCTTCAGCCCACGGTCGGTGACCCCACCGATCGTCCGCATGGCGCCGATCACCCTCGGGTGCAGCGCGTTGTGCAGGTTGACGGTGGTCGCGCTCGCCGACGGGTACCGGTAGCTCTCGAAGCCGGTGCCGCCGCCGGAGTTGATGTGCACGCTCACGAGCAGGTTGGCGCCCCACGCGTTGGCGTCGTCGGTGCGGTACGCCAGGCTGCGCGTGACGTCGGTCGTGCGGGACATGCGCACGTCGACGCCCCAGTTTGCCAGCAGGATGCTGCGCAGTTGCAGGGAGATGTCGAGCGTCAGGGCCTTCTCCTGCAGCCCGTTGCCGACCGCGCCGGGGTCGGTGCCGCCGTGGCCCGGGTCGATGTAGACCTTCGGCAACGCCGCCCACGCCGGGCCGGCGACGATCGGGACGGCCGCGGCACCGGCGACGGCGGCCAGGAGGGTACGCCGCCGGAGCGTCGGGTTGTCGAACATGTGCACCTCGTCATCGGGAGAGATCGACAGTGCCCGCAATATAGCGGGACATCGATGCAACATGAAAGATGTCTACGCCTCTGGATCTGCGGTCTGAAGGTTTCCTCCTCCGCGCCGCCGTGCCGGCCCATGGGCGGGGCCACGGCACGCCCTGCGCTGCCGCCCACGCCGCTCAACCAGATTCCTGCAGGCCATCCTCGCCCTACATCACGTCGAGAACCCAACCCACCGCAGTCGAAAAACGCCCACTATCAGGACAAGATGAATGCGCAAATGGTCCTCGCCCATGGGCTTGACCGCGACTCGGCAACTCGCCTCCGCACCAATCGCCATCACCACCCAAGAGGAGGTGGATCGCGGCCAACAACAGCGTGGTGCGCCAGGTCGAAGGACCAATTACGAACCGTCCAGCGCCGCCGGGTGGTCACGCCCCTCTGGGGTTGACCCGATCCGACAGACAGTGACCAACGACTACGTCCGCCGGGACCACCATCCTTGCGCCGCATTGGACGTGCCTTGTCAGCCAGACCCAGCGCATACGCCGCCATCAGGAGTTGCTACGCCTGCTGCGTGCCATCGACCGAGCAGGCCACGACCGAGCTGGAACTACACATCATGCTGGGCAGCTACGGCACCCACATGACGCCCGCCGCCCAGCAGGGGCTCATTGGGCACGCCGGCTCCACCCGCACTTCACCCCGAGCCACTCGTCGCGGCTCAACCCTGGTCGAACTGGTTCCGCGACACAACCTACCGTGCACCACGTCGGTTGGCCCACCACAGTCTCGCCGACCTGAAAGCCGATGCAACCCCTGGATCGCGGCCTGGAACACCGACTCAAGCCGTCCACCTGGACCGAGACGGCAGACGACATAATCGAAACAATCGTCGCGCCCTGCCAACGAATGAACAACTGCCAACACCAGGCACGATTGAATTGACAGTCATTGATCATCGTGGCAAGCTCGGAGCTCCCCCAAACAGAACGGAGCTTCAATGCGCGCGATTCGAAAGGTCCTCGCTGCCACCGCCGTCACCGGCGCGACCGCGGTGTCCCTGCTGGCGGGTGCGGCCCCTGCGTCCGCCGACGCTGGAGCCAACGCAGTCGGCTGGTACACGGGGTACGGCTCGGGATCCTCCGCCTCGCTCGCCATCTGGTCGGCAGAGAGCGACGCCAAGTTCAAGGCCCAGATGGGCGGCTTCAACCCGTACCTCGACTGCCGCACGACCTACAGCAGCAGCTCGAAGATCAGCGACTACTACTACACCGCCAACGTGCAGCTGTACTGCTACACCTTCAGCTGAGCCACCACTCGCCCGATCGCTGGAAGGAATTCGTCGGGCACCGCCAGGCGTGCCCCTTCCGGTCGTCGGCGGTTTGCGCGGGGCGCGGAGGACGTACCAGCTCATCCGCGTACGCACGACGTCGCCGCGGTGCGTCCGCTGGCCGCCACCCACAGTCCGCGACGCGCCGATCGGGATCAGCTCCCGATCGGCGCGTTCGGCAAACACTGGTCGGCGTGGCGACCGAATTCACTTGGCGTTGAAGTAGCTGGCCTCCGGGTGGTGCACCACGATCGCGTCGGTCGCCTGCTCCGGGATCAGCTGAAACTCCTCCGACAGCTGCACCCCGATCCGCTGCGCGCCCAGCAGCTCCACGATCTTCGCCCGGTCCTCCAGGTCGGGGCAGGCCGGGTAGCCGAACGCGTACCGGCAGCCCCGGTAGTCGGTACGCAGCAGACCCGCCAGGTCCGCCGGGTCGTCGTCGGCCACCGTACGTCCGCCGGGCAGGGCCAGCTCGGCGCGGATCCGCCGGTGCCAGTACTCCGCCAGGGCCTCGGTGAGCTGCACCGACAGCCCGTGCACCTCCAGGTAGTCGCGGTACTCGTTGCGGGCGAACATCTTCGCCGTGTACTCGCTGATCGGCTGCCCCACCGTGACGAGCTGCAACGCCACCACGTCCGGCTCGTCGCCGCGCAGGCGGAAGAAGTCGGCCAGGCAGAGCCGCCGTTCCTGTCGCTGCCGCGGGAAGGAGAACCGCGCCCGCTCCGAGTGCCCGTTCTCGTCCAGCACCACCAGGTCGTTGCCTTCGGCGTACGCGGGGAAGTAGCCGTACACCACGGCCGCCTCCAGCACCTGGTCGGCGATCAGCCGGTCCAGCCAGTAGCGCAGCCGGGGCCGGCCCTCGGTCTCCACCAGCTCCTCGTAGGACGGCCCCTGCCCGCTGCGGGCGCCCCGCAGGCCCCACTGCCCGAGGAAGGTGGCCCGCTCGTCGAGCAGCGCCGCGTAGTCGGCCAGCGGCACGCCCTTGACCACCCGGGTGCCCAGGAACGGCGGGGTGGGCACCTCCACGTCGGTGGCCACGTCGGAGCGTACCGACGCGTCGTCCAGCTCCGGCAGCGACTCGCTGACGATCGCCCGCTGCCGCTCGCGGCGCGCCCGGCGGGCCGCCAGCGCCGCCTCCCGCTCCGCGTCGATCACCGGCGCCCCGCCGCGCTTCGCCGTCATCACCCGGTCCATCAGGGACAGTCCCTCGAAGGCGTCCCGGGCGTAGTGCACCTGGCCGGGGAACATCGACCGCAGGTCGTCCTCGACGTACGCCCGGGTCAGTGCCGCCCCGCCGAGCAGCACCGGCCAGCGCTCCGCGACCCCGCGCGACGCCATCTCGGCGAGGTTCTCCTTCATGATCACCGTGCTCTTCACCAGCAGGCCCGACATGCCGATCGCATCGGCCCGGTGCTGCTCGGCGGCCTCCAGGATCGCGTTGATCGGCTGCTTGATGCCGATGTTCACGACCTCGTAGCCATTGTTGGACAGGATGATGTCGACCAGGTTCTTGCCGATGTCGTGCACGTCACCGCGCACGGTGGCGAGCACGATGCGGCCCTTGCCGCCGTCCTCGGCGGTCTCCATGTGCGGCTCCAGGTACGCCACCGCGGTCTTCATCACCTCGGCGGACTGGAGCACGAACGGCAACTGCATCTGCCCCGAGCCGAACAGCTCGCCGACGACCTTCATGCCGTCGAGCAGGATGTCGTTGATGATGGACAGGGGGCGGCGCCCCTGCGCCATCGCCGCGTCCAGGTCGGCCTCCAGGCCGTTGCGTTCGCCGTCGATGATCCGCCGCTTCAGCCGCTCCTCCAGCGGCAGCGCGGCCAACTCCTCCGCCCGCCCGGCCCGTGCCGACGCGGCGTCCACGCCCTCGAAGATCTCGATGAACCTCTGCACCGGGTCGTAGCCCTCGCGGCGCCGGTCGTAGACGAGGTCCAGCGCCACCTCCCGCTGCTCGTCGGGGATCTTGTTGAACGGCAGGATCTTGCTGGCGTGCACGATGGCGCTGGTCAGGCCGGCCTGGCGGCACTCGTGCAGGAACACCGAGTTGAGCACCTGCCGGGCAGCCGGGTTGAGCCCGAAGGAGACGTTGGAGATGCCGAGGGTGAAGTTGACGCCCGGCCAGCGGCGGGCGATCTCCCGGATCGCCTCGATGGTCTCGATGCCGTCGCGCCGGGTCTCCTCCTGGCCGGTGGCGATCGGGAACGTCAAGGCGTCGATCAGGATGTCCGCTCGGTCCATCCCCCAGCGCCCGGTGAGGTCCTCGATCAGCCGACCCGCGACCCGCACCTTCCAGTCGGCGGTGCGCGCCTGCCCCTCCTCGTCGATGAGCAGCGCCACCACGGCGGCGCCGTGCTCCCGGACGATGGGCATCACCCGGGCGTAGCGGGACTCCGGCCCGTCGCCGTCCTCGAAGTTGACCGAGTTGACCACGCACCGGCCGCCGAGCATCTCCAGCCCCGCCTCGACCACCGGCGGCTCGGTCGAGTCCAGCATGATCGGCAGCGTGGAGGCGGTGGCGAAGCGGCCGGCGAGCTCCCGCATGTCCTGCGTGCCGTCGCGCCCGACGTAGTCGACACACAGGTCCAGCAGGTGCGAGCCGTCGCGGGCCTGGCTGCGGGCGATCTCCACACAGGCCCGCCAGTCGCCGGCGAGCATGGCCTCGCGGAAGGCCTTGGAGCCGTTGGCGTTGGTCCGCTCCCCCACCATCAGCAGGGAGGCGTCCTGCGCGAACGGCACCGGGTGGTAGACCGACGAGACGCCGGCCTCGTGGTGCGGCTCGCGCGGCGCGGGCCGCGCGCCGTGCAGCCGCTCGGCCAGGACCCGGACGTGCTCCGGAGTGGTGCCGCAGCAGCCGCCGACCAGCGAGACGCCGTACTCGGTGACGAACCGCTCCAGCGCGTCGGCCAGTTCGACGGGGGTCAGCGGGAAGTAGGCCCCGTCGGCGGTCAGCACCGGCAGACCCGCGTTGGGCATCACCGACAGCGGGATGCGGGAGTGCCGGGAGAGGTAACGCAGGTGCTCGCCCATCTCGGCCGGCCCGGTCGAGCAGTTGAGCCCGATCAGGTCGACCCCCAACGGCTCGATGGCCGCCAGCGCCGCCCCGATCTCGCTGCCCACCAGCATCGTGCCGGTCGTCTCCACGGCGACGTGGCAGATGATCGGCACCGGCCGGCCGAGCCGCGCCATGGCCCGCTTCGAGCCGACCACCGCGGCCTTGACCTGGAGCAGGTCCTGGCAGGTCTCCACGATCAGCGCGTCCGACCCGCCCTCGATCAGGCCCTCGGCGTTCTCCTGGTAGGCGTCGCGCAGGGTCGCGTAGTCGGCGTGCCCGAGGGTGGGCAGCTTGGTGCCCGGGCCGATCGAGCCCAGCACGAAGCGGGGCCGCTCGGGCGTGCCGTACGCGTCGGCGGCCTCCCGGGCGAGGCGGGCGCCCGCCTCGGAGAGCTCGCGGATGCGGTGCTGGATGTCGTACTCAGCCAGGTTGGCCAGGTTGGCGCCGAAGGTGTTGGTCTCGACACAGTCCGCCCCGGCGGCCAGGTACGCCTCGTGCACGCCGCGCACGACGTCCGGCCGTGTCGCGTTGAGGACCTCGTTGCAGCCCTCGTAGCCCTCGAAGTCGTCCAGGGTGAGGTCGGCCGCCTGCAGCATCGTGCCCATGGCGCCGTCGGCGACGAGAATCCGGTCTGCCAGTACGTCGAGCAATGAGGTCCGCACGGGATCAGGTTAGTGCCGCCGCGACCCGACCGGCCCCCCCGGACGTGCCTTCCCACATTGTGTCAGCGGGATCACGCTGTCCGGTTCATCGCGGTATGACCGGCCACCCCCGGGCCTGACCGGCGCGGCCGACGGGCCGCATCCCGCCCCGACACGTAGGCTGACGGACGTGAAGGACTACAGCGACAGCACCGCGCCCGGCGGGCGGACGGCCGGATCCGACGCCGGCGCCGCCCCCGACGAGCAGGGTGAGGTGACGGCGTGACCGAGTTCGACGGACTGCCGGTGCTGCGGTCCCCCGTGGCGATCGCCGCGTTCGAGGGCTGGAACGACGCCGCCGACGCGTCCACCGCCGCCGTCGAGCACCTGGAGCAGGTGTGGCAGGCGCGGCAGGTCACCGAGCTGGACCCGGAGGACTTCTACGACTTCCAGGTCAGCCGCCCCACCATCACGATGGCCGAGGGCGAGACCCGCCGGGTGGAGTGGCCGACGACGCGCTTCATGGTGGCCAGCCCCGAGGGCACGGAGCGGGACGTCGTGCTGATCCGGGGCATCGAGCCGAGCATGCGGTGGCGCACCTTCTGCGAGCAGGTCCTGGAGATCTGCCACAGCCTTGAGGTCGAACGGGTGGTCGTGCTCGGCGCGCTGCTGGCCGACGTGCCGTACACCCGGCCGCTGCCGATCAGCGGCAGCGCCTCCGACGCGGAGGCCGCCCAGCGCTACCAGCTCACCCCCACCCGCTACGACGGGCCGACCGGGATCGTGGGCGTGCTGCACGACGCCTGCAACAAGGCCGAGGTCGACGCCGTCTCGTTCTGGGTGCACGTGCCGCACTACGCCAACAACCCGCCCTGTCCCAAGGCCACGCTCGCCCTGCTGCACCGCGTCGAGGAGGTGCTCGACCTGCCGGTGCCCATGGCCGACCTGGCCGAGGAGGCCGCCGAGTGGGAGCAGCGGGTGCGCAGCGCCGCCGAGCAGGACGCCGAGCTCGGCGAGTACGTGCGCGAGTTGGAGGAACGGGTCGGCGACGCGGGCATCACCCCGCTGACCGGTGACGAGATCGCCCAGGAGTTCGAGAAGTACCTGCGCCGCCGGGGCGGCTCCGCCGGCCCCACCGCCGGTTCCTGGTAGCCGCACCGCGTCGGTTCACGCGCCGCGGGGCCACTCGGCTGGTTGCCGCCTGCACGGCAGGTGGGCCGCCCGGTTGTGCGACCGGGCGACCCACCGTGGTCCGTGCGTCGAGGTTGCCGATCGCTGATCAGCGACCGGTCACTTCAGAAACCACTCGTTGGTCTCGTAGTCGGCGCGCCCGTCGGTGAAGTCGGTGTGGGTCCACACCCGCAGGAAGGTCTGTCCGTGCCAGAACTCGGTACGGGCCCAGACCTGCTTCGTCGCCCAACTGTGGTGGTACAGGGCCCGCACCCATCCGTCGCCCATCTCGGTGGTGCTCCGCCAGCCCCAGTCACAGGCCGTCGGGCTGCACGCGCCGAACGGGCGGATGTCCAGGGACGACGGCGGACGGGTGCAGATCCCGGTCTCGGCGTCGCAGACCACCGTGTCACTGCAGGAGAAGCGGACGCTCACCCGCACGATGGTCGGGTCGACCGTGGTGATGTTGGACCAGTTGCCCAGCATGGCGGGGGTGGAGCAGACAGCCTGCGCCGGTGCTGCGGTCGTGACGTTGGCCGCCACGGTCAGCCCCAGCGTCAGTGTCGCAGCGGCGAGGATCGTCGCTACGACACGCGTCAGCGCGGTGCGCGGGATCGCGTGCTTTCCCATAGGTGGCATATTTTCCGCCTTTCGTCGAGGTCAGTCGAGCGACACGGTAGATGGCTCTCGCCACCTCGCCGTCCTGTTTGTCCAGCCGGCTGAAGGGGTGGCGGTGCCCACCTCGCGTAGGGCATCCTAGGAACCTAGCTGTTCACTGGTGGGAGGAACGCCATGCAGATCAATCCGGGGGCGGCCGAGTTCCCGCACCGCCAGATCGCCGCGCAGCTCAAGGCCCAGATCCGCCGCGGCGACTGGGCCCCGGGCGAGCGGCTGCCGTCCATCCCGGCCATCGCCGAGATGTTCGGCGTGGCGAAGCAGACCGTGCAGCGCGCCGTCGACCAGCTTCGGGTCGAGGGCATCCTGATCACCAAGCCCGGCTCCGGGACGTACGTCCGAGGCACCCGGCGGCGGCTCAACCGGCTCTCCCGGGGCCGCTACGGCGGCTTCCGCGGCTACCACACCGACCTGGCGGCGCGGTACCGGCAGCAGCTCGTCTCGGTGGGCCGGGCCCCCGCCCCGCCGGAGGTGGCCGACGCGTTCGGCGTAACCGACGGCACCGACCTGCTCTGCCGCCGTCACCTCGTGCGCACCGAGGACTCCCCCGTCGAGGTGGGCGCCTCCTGGTTCCTGCCCGCCGACGCCGCCGGCACCTCGCTGGAGCGCGCCGAGGCGTTCGGCCGCCCGCTGTACCAGGAGGCCGAGGAGGCCACCGGCCGGCGGTACGTCTCCGCCACCGACACCATCAGCGCCCGCCAGCCCAGCCGGGAGGAGGCGGAGATCCTCCAGATCCGTCCCGACACCCCGGTGCTGCACCTGCTGCACGTCGCCTACGACGGCCGCCGCAGACCGATCGAGGTGGCCCAGGCCACCTGGCCCGGCCCGGTCACCACGCTGACCGAGGAATACAAGATCCCCGCCCCGCCCGCCGACCCGGCCCCGGACCCGGGCCTGGCCCTCGCCTGACGAACCGCCGCGTCGATCGTGGACCAGTGGTGGGCGGTCACCACCGATGCGCACCCTGTGCGGGGCACGGGGCACCACAACAGCAGGATCGACGCCGCCGAGCGGCACGGGGGCGAGGGGTGGGGTGGAGGGGAGTCAGAGGCGGAGGCCCAGGAGGGCGTCCAGGGTGGCGGCGAAGAGGGCGGGGGCGGCCGGGTCGTCGGCGGTGCCGACGAGGGTCGCGTCGGCCCACCGGTCGGCCAGCGCCAGGGCGCCCGGGGAGTCGAGGTCGTCGGCGAGGCGGGCGCGTACGCCAGCCAGGAACTCCTCGCCCGACGGGCCGGCGGGCGCGGCGGCGGCCCGCCGCCAGCGGTCCAGCCGCTCGTGCGCGCTGGCGAGCAGCTCGTCGGTCCAGGCGCGGTCGGCGCGGTAGTGCCCGGAGAGCAGGGCCAGCCGGACCGCCATCGGGTCGACCTGGTCGGCGCGCAGCCGGGAGACGAAGACCAGGTTGCCCCGGGACTTCGACATCTTCTCGCCGTCCAGACCGATCATGCCGGCGTGCACGTAGTGGTCGGCGAACGGCGCCGCGCCGGTGAGCCGCTCGGCGTGCGCGGCGGAGCACTCGTGGTGAGGGAAGATCAGGTCGTTGCCGCCGCCCTGCACGTCGATCCGGTCGCCGAGCAGGTTGAGCGCGATGACCGCGCACTCGATGTGCCAGCCGGGGCGGCCCGCACCCAGCTCGCCGCCCGGCCAGGACGGCTCGCCCTCGCGGGCACCCCGCCACAGCAGCGGGTCGAGCGGGTCACGCTTGCCGGCCCGGTCCGGGTCGCCGCCGCGCTCGGGGAAGATCTCCAGCATCTGCGCGCGGGTCAGGTTGGACTCGTAGCCGAAGCGGGGCGAGGCGGCGACGTCGAAGTAGACGTCCCCGGTGCCGTCCTCCAGGCGGTACGCGGCGCCGTCCTTGAGCAGCAGGAGCACCTTGTCGGCGATGTCCGGGATGGACTCGACCGCGCCGACGTAGTGCGCCGGTGGGATGATCCGCAGCGCCTCCATGTCCTCCCGGAACAGCGCGGTCTCCCGCATCGCCAGGACCTTCCAGTCCTCGCCGTCGCGCTCGGCGCGCTCCAGCAGCGGGTCGTCGATGTCGGTGACGTTCTGCACGTAGTGCACGTCCCGGCCGGCGTCCCGCCACACCCGCTGCACCAGGTCGAACGCGATCATGGTGGCGGCGTGGCCCAGGTGGGTGGCGTCGTACGGGGTGATGCCGCAGACGTACATGGTCGCGGTGCCGCTCGGGTCGCTCGGGTGGGCGCCCTGCCGCGCCGAGTCGAACAACGACAGCGGCTGGCCCCTGCCCGGCAGCCGCGGCACCTCATGTCCCGCCCAAGAGTCCATGACCGTCAGCCTAACCAGCCTTCGCGGCGCGGCAGGACCGCCCCACAGTGATCATCATGACAGCCGTCGTGGGCGCGACGCCGGGGCGCCTCGCCGCCCGGCGGGCCCCCTCACATGGGGGGCCAGGGCACCGCCGGCCAGTCCTGCGACGGCTGCGGGAACACGCCGGTGTGCCGCAGCCGGTCGACCCGGGCCGCCAACTCGGCGACCTCCCTGATGGTCAGGTGTTCGGCCAGTTCGGCGCCGAGCGCCCCGGGGAGCTGGCCGGCGAGCCCGTCGAGCATCCGCACGGCGTCGGCCGGCAACTGCCGGCCGGCCCAGCCCCAGAGCACCGTGCGCAGCTTCTCCTCCACGTGGAAGCTCACCCCGTGGTCGACACCGTAGATCCGGTCGTCCGGGCCGAGGAGCACGTGCCCGCCCTTGCGGTCGGCGTTGTTGATGACGGCGTCGAGCACCGCGAGCCGGGCCAGCCTCGGATCGTCGGCGTGGGCCAGCGAGTACGGTGTGCCGTCGTCGTCGCGGGCCGCGGCGATCGGGAACCAGCGGGGCGGCAGCGCGTCGGCCGGTACGAACCCGACCAGGGGCTCGGCCTCCTCCGGCTCGTCGATCCAGAGCTGGCAGGAACCGGGCCCGAACGGGCCGTCGCGCAGCACCGTCGGCGGTACCAGGTCCCAACCGGTCGCCCGGGAGACCACGTACGCGCAGACCTCCCGCCCGGCCAGCGTGCCGTCCGGGAAGTCCCACAGCGGGCGCTCACCGCGCACCGGCTTGTAGACGCAGCGGGCCGTCACCCCGTCGAGGGTCAGGACGCCGCGCAGGGTGGTGTTGGAGGCCTCGACGAGCCGCCCCTCCAGGTCGAGGTGGCCGTCCCGGAGCAACCGGAGCGCGGCCTCGCCGTCCTGTCGGGGCTGGAGGTCCGACGACGTCACCGGTGGTAACCGTTGTGGCGCGGGCAGAGGTGACCGGCGGGGTCGAGGGGTTGGCCGCAGAGGGGGCAGGGCGGTCTGCCGGCGTTGACCACCCGCCGGGCCCGCTCGATGAACTGGCGGGTCGCCTCGGGGGTCAGCCGCACCCGGAGCCGGTCGAGGTCCTCGTCCGGCTCCTCGTCCGCGTCCTCGTCGTCGGCGTCCTCGTCGTCGTCGGGCTCACCGAGGTCGACCTCGGCCTCCGCCTCGCCCACGGCGATGGCCTCGATCACCACGGTCGCGGTGTCGACGTCGAACGCCAGCCCGAGGGTGCCGACCCGGAACTCCTCGTCGACCGGCGTGTCCAGCGGGTCGTTGTCGCCGACGACGGGCACCGGCTCGGGCAGTTCCACGCCGAAGCGGCGCTGCGCCTCGGAGAGCAACTCCTCGAGCTTCTCGGCGAGCAGCGACACCTGGACCTTCTCCAGCGCGACGCTGACCAGCCGGCCACCACCGCGCGCCTGGAGGAAGAACGTGCGCTCCCCCGGCGGCCCGACCGTCCCGGCGACGAACCGCTCCGGCGGCTCGAAGGCGTGCACCTGGTGGGTCATACCCACGACCCTATCCGGCGCGCCACAGCGCCGCGCACCCCACCGACGCGAACCGCCACCCGCCCGCCGGGGTGCCACCGGCCGGTCACCGGCCCGCCCCCGCGCCGCCGCCGACGGGCGCGTCCGAGTCGGCCACACCGGCCGCCTTCGTCGCCCGCCGGCGCCGCTTGCGCGGCGGCGGCACCAGCCCGGCGAGGTCGCCGCCGGTGTCGTTGAGCCGCAGCAGGAACGGCCGCAGGGGCGTGTAACGGATCGCCGTCACCGAGGCCGGGTCGGCCACGATCCGCTGGAACAGATCCAGGTGTACGCCGAGCGCGTCGGCCACGATCGCCTTGATCACGTCACCGTGGCTGCACGCCAGCCAGACCGCCTCCGGTCCGTGCTCGGCGGTGATCCGGGCGTCCCACGTACGCACCGCGGAGACCGCCCGCGCGGCCATCGCCGCCATCGCCTCCCCCTGCGGGAAGACCGCGGCGCTCGGGTGCTGCTGGACGACCGGCCAGAGCGGCTCCTTGGCCAGCTTCTCCAGCGGCCTGCCCTCCCAGGCGCCGTAGCCGCACTCGATGAGGCCCTCCTCCACCACCGGGGCGGCCTCGGGCAGGGCCAGTTCGAGGGTCTGTCGGCACCGGATCAGCGGGCTGGTCGCCACCGCCGCGAGCGGCACCGCCCGCAGCCGCCCGCCGACCGCGGTCGCCTGGGCCCGGCCCGTGTCGTCCAACTCGACGGGCTGGCGACCGGCCAGCCCGCCGTCGGCGTTCGCGGTCGTCCGGCCGTGTCGCAGGAGCAGAAGGGTCGCCACGGGACCACCCTATGACCTGCGCCCGACCACGGGTGCCTCCCGTGCTGCGCGACTCGCCACTCGCGCACCGGGCGGGACAGCGGCTCAGCGAAGACCCTCGACCATGTCCAGGGTCGCCCGGCGGCCGCACCCGACACCCACATGTCCGGTTCATCCCGCCACGTGACCCGGGCTCCAGCGCACCTGTCCGCTTCGTTGCCCCCTCCTGCGCTCCTTCGAGATCTGGTCGGAGAAGGCCCGTCCAGCGGCCGTCTCGAACCAAGATCTCGTACCTGCGCCCGTGCACCAGGCCGGCCCGTTGTCGGGTCAGGCCTGTCGAAGCCTTCGGGTGCCCGTGCACGCCTGCGCCGGGCACCTCGACATCGCACCGAATGTCCGGTTTCGAGGCGTGATCGGGGGCATCGTGGGGGCGGAATCGTGGCCGGGGCGGGGTCGTTACACCCTGCGTACGGCCGAGCAAGGCCACGCCGCCCCGACGGGATGGCGTGCCTGGGGCCCGGAATGATGGCGGGCCGGCGGTCGTTACACATGGTCCGACCGACGTGAGGGCAACCCCCGCCCCGCGAGACAGCCCGGGTCCTTCCGGCCCGCACAGGTCGGACGACCGGCCGCCACGGCCGATCTGATCTTTCCTCCAGGCGAGACGCCGGAGAGGTTTCCCCCTGAATCATGGGCGCCGGACGGTGCTTGCACCCGCGTGAAGCCGATCCCCCTCGGCGTGGGTGCCAACCCCCGAATGGAGCAAGTGCGATGAACACGATCATCCGTAACAGCGTTCTCGGTATCGCCGGTCTCGCGTTCGCCGGTGGTGTGGCCGCCGGCCCGCTCACCGACACCACCCACAGCGCCCCGACCGTGGACACCACGCCCGTCGCCGTCGCGGTGCAGGCCGACAAGCCGGACATGGGCAAGCTGGTGCCGCACGGTGTGCAGGGCACGCAGTCGCACGTCGACCTGACCGACGAGCAGGTGGCCAACGTCAAGGCGATCATCGCGGCGACGAAGAAGGCCGGCATGGACGAGCGCGCCGCCGTGGTCTCGATCGCCACCGCGTTGCAGGAGTCGAAGCTGGAGAACCTGGGTCACCTGGGTGACCGCAACGACCACGACTCGCAGGGCCTGTTCCAGCAGCGTCCGTCCAGTGGTTGGGGCACGGTCGAGCAGATCACCGACCCCGAGTACTCCACCCTGGCGTTCCTCAAGGGCCTCAAGCAGGTCGACGGGTGGCAGGACATGCCCCTGACCGAGGCCGCGCAGACGGTGCAGGTGTCGGCGTACCCCGACCACTACGCCCAGTGGGAGCAGCAGGCCGCCGACCTCGTCGCCGAGCACTGGAACAACTGACCACAGACTTTCCACCACAAGGGGGATCGCTGGCCGGCACCCGAACCCGGGGTGCCGGCCAGCGGCACATCCACACCGACGCCCCACCCGGAACGCCGGCCGCCGGCGTAACCGTCGCCCGAGATCTTGGACAGTTGCCGCTCAGCCCGAACGGCACCTGACCAGGATCTGGGGCAGCGGCTCAGGTGGCGCTGATGGTGCCCGTCATCAGCAGGGCGAGCACCAGGGTGCCCAGCGCGACCCGGTACAGCACGAAGACGTACAGGGTGTGGTGGGCGACGTAGCGCAGCAGCCAGGCGATGGCCGCGTACCCGACGCCGAAGGCGATGATGGTGGCGACGACCATCTGGGCGACGCTCGGCACGGACGTGCCGGGGGCCGCCGGCTCGAAGACGTCACCGACGCTGAAGATCCCGGACATCACCACCGCCGGGATCGCCAGCAGGAACGAGTAGCGTGCCGCCGCCTCCCGGGTGAGGTTGAGCAGCAGCCCCGCGGTGAGCGTGCCGCCGGAGCGGGACACCCCGGGGATCAGCGCCATCGCCTGGGCGAACCCCATCACCACGCCGTCGCGCAGCCGGAAGTTCTCCAGGGTGCGACTCTGCCGGCCCCAGTACTCGGCGAACGCGAGCACGAACGCGAACACGATCAGGGTGGTGGCCACCAGCCACAGGTTGCGCCCGGCGGTGCGGATCTGGTCCTTGAACAGGAACCCGAACAGCCCGATCGGGATCGAGCCGACGATGACGTACCAGCCCATCCGGTAGTCGAGGCTGGAGCGCACCGACCTGTCCCTGATGCCGACCAGCCACGTCCGGGTGATGCGCCAGATGTCCTTGGCGAAGTAGATCAGCACCGCCGCCTCGGTGCCCAGCTGGGTGACCGCGGTGAACGACGCCCCGGCGTCCTGGTCGAAGAAGATCGCCGAGGTGATCCGGAGGTGACCCGACGAGCTGACCGGAAGGAACTCGGTCAGTCCCTGGACGAGACCCAGGACGATGGCCTCGATCCAGGTCACTCCCCGACTCCCGAGAGGTCCAGCGCCTCGGCGACGGTACGCAGGGTCTGCACGCCGCTGTCCCGGTCGGCGGCGAACAGGCTCACGGACAGGGTGGTGACGCCGGCGGCGGCGTACTCCCGCAGCCGCTCGGCGATGCGCTCCTTCGGGCCCAGCAGGGAGGTGCGGTCGATGAACTCCATCGGCACCGCCGCGGCGGCGTCGCGCTGCCGCTTGGCCAGGTAGAGGTCCTGCACCTCGCGGGCGGCGTCGCCGTAGCCCATCCGGGTGGCGAGCTGGTTGTAGAAGTTCTGCTGGCGGCTGCCCATGCCGCCGACGTAGAGGGCCGCGTACCAGCGGACCAGCTCCGCGCAGGTGGCGATGTCGTCGCCGACCACCACGGGCACCGACGGGACCACGTCGAAGCCGGCCAGCTCCTTGCCGGCCTTCGCGCGCCCGGCACGCACCGACGCGAGCTGCTCCTCGGCGAACTCCGGGGCGTAGAAGACGGCCAGCCAGCCGTCGGCGATCTCGCCGGCCAGCTCCAGGTTCTTCGGGCCCACGGCGGCGAGGTAGATCGGTATGTGCTCGCGCGGCGGGTGGAAGCCCAGTTTCAGGGCCTTGCCCGGGCCGTCGGGCAGCGGCAGCGTGTAGAACTCGCCGTCGTACGCGACGGCCTCGCGCGCCACGGCCAGCTTCACGATGTCCACGAACTCGCGGGTGCGCGCCAGCGGCTTGCCGAACCGCACGCCGTGCCACCCCTCGGAGACCTGCGGGCCCGACACGCCCAGGCCCAGCCGGAACCGGCCGCCGGAGAGCGCGTCGATGGTCGCCGCGGTCATCGCGGTCATCGCCGGGGTACGGGCGGGGATCTGCATCACCGCGCTGCCCAGGTCGATCCGTTCCGTCTGCCCGGCCATCCAGGCGAGCATGCTCGGCGAGTCGGAGCCGTAGGCCTCCGCCGCCCACACCACCGAGTAGCCGAGCCGGTCCGCCTCCTGGGCGAACGCAAGGTGATCGGCAGGTGTGCTCCACGCCGTCTGGTATCCGAGGCTGAGCCCGAGTCGCACTAGGTCCTCCCCCATCCGCACCACAGGTCGCATCAGGTTACGCAATGCCGGGACACGGCCCGTCCACCGGTCGCCACCACCGGGGTGGCGCCGGGACGGTCGGAAACGCGACGCGCCCGACACACCTGACGGCAGCGAGGATATCGGCGGGCCCCCGTTCGAAATAAGGTTCACCCATGCAACAGCGACCGCTCGGCCGAAGCGGGCTGGCGGTTTCGCGGCTCGCGCTCGGCACCATGACCTGGGGCCGCGACACCGACGCGGACGACGCGGCCGCCCAGCTCAAGAGTTATCTCGACGCGGGCGGCAACCTGGTCGACACCGCCGACGTCTACGGTGACGGTGACGCCGAGGCGGTGATCGGGTCGCTGCTGGGCTCGCTGGTGCCCCGCGAGGAGCTGCTGATCGCCACCAAGGCGGGGCTGCGGCCGGGCAGCGGCCGGCGTCGCGACGGTTCCCGGGGGCACCTGTTGCGCACGCTGGACGCCTCGCTGCGCCGGCTCGGCACGGACCACGTCGACCTGTTCCAGCTGCACGGATACGACCCCGACACGCCGCTGGAGGAGACGCTCGCGGCGCTCGACCACGCGGTGGCCAGCGGGCGGGTCCGCTACGTCGGGGTGTCGAACTTCGCCGGTTGGCAGACCGCGCGGGCCGCGGCCTGGCAGACCGCCTGGCCGGGACGCGCCCCGGTGGTGGCCGCTCAGGTGGAGTACTCGCTGCTGGAACGGGGCGTGGAGCGGGAGGTGCTACCCGCCTGCGACGCCCTCGGGCTGGGGGTGCTGCCCTGGTCGCCGCTGGGTCGCGGGGTGCTCACGGGCAAGTACCGCCACGGCCGGCCCGCCGACTCGCGGGCGGCCTCGCCGCACTTCGAGCGCTTCGTCGCCACCTACCTGGAGCCCCGCTGCTCCAGCATCGTGGAGGCGGTCGCCATCGCCGCCGGCGGGCTGGGTGTCTCCCCGACGGAGGTGGCACTGGCGTGGATCCGCGACCGGCCCGGGGTGGTGGCTCCGATCCTCGGCGCGCGGACGGTCGGGCAGCTGCTCGGCGCGCTGCAGGTGGAGCGGGTGACCCTGCCGGACGAGATCGTCACCGCGCTCGACGACGTGTCGGCCGTGCCGGTGGGCTACCCGGAACGCGACGGCTGACCCCCGGGGCTCGTTGCGCCCGTAGGTCTCGGCCGTCGCGCCCGACGCGCCGCCGACCCGCGCGAAGGCGTCGTGGCCGGAGCGGAACAGCTCCCTGCCGCCGGTGACCTGCTCGGCGTGCTTCTCGCGGAGCAGGTCGCTGACGAACGGCAGGCGCCCGAAGGCGCCGTCCGGGACGTCCCCGGCGGGCGTGAGCCGGCTCTCCAGCGTGGTCAGCGAGGTGGCCACCCGCTTCGCCGCCGCCTCCAGCCGACGTACCGCCCGCACGTCGACGTCGAGGTCAGGCACGCCGTTCCTCCCCCGCTCGCCCGGCGGGACGACGATACGATCGTGCCGCCGCCGGCCGCCACCCCGGGCGGCACCGCCTACGGGAGGTTCCCATGTCCGACCCGCTGTCCGCGTTCGACGCCCTCGCCGGACGGCTCTCCGACATCGAGCGCCGCTACGCCGGGCTCACCGACGACCTGGACGAGCTGAGCGGCACCGCCACGGACGACAGTGGCCTGGTCTCCGCGACCGTCGACGCCACCGGCGAGCTCACCGCGCTGAGCCTCGCCCCGACCGCGCTGCGCGTGGGCACGGGGGACCCCGCGTCGATGGTGCTCCAGGCGTACCGGCAGGCCCGGGCCGCGGCGACCGAGCAGCTCGACGAGCACACCGAGGGTCTCGACGCGACGCTCGGCGCGGGCCTGAACGGGGTCTCCGGCAACCCCGGCGGCTTCGCCTCACTGGGCCGCCTGGAGGAGGCCGTGGGGCGCCTCGGGAGGCTCGACGGCCGTCTCTCCGGGCCGCCGGCATGACGACGCCGGGCTGGCCCGACGTCGTCGCGCGGCTGCACGACACGCTGTCGGGCTGCGACCGCGACACCGACCTGGAGCTCGCCGCCGGCCCTCGCCGGCTGCACCTGATGGTGCGCCGGGACATCGTGCGCGGGGTCTGCCCGCCCTACGACGAGCCACGCCTGGCCGAACTCGGCTGGCAGGCCCCGCGCGGCGCCGGCGGCTGGTGGTACGAGACGCCGCGCACCACCGAGGGCCTGCACTGGTGGAGCGGGTTCGCGGCACGGACCGCCGCCACGGTGCTCACCACGGAGCCCGGCGCGCTGTCCTGCCAGGTCCTCCCGCCCACCGGCCCCCGGGTGCGGCCGGAGCCGACCGTCCCGCCGGTGCCCCGGGTACGGCCGGAGCCCACCGTTCCGCCGGTGCCCCGCGTCGGGGCCGGGAACCCGGCACCCGGCCCCCGGGCGGCCGGCGGCGCGGCCGGGACGGGGGCGCCGGACGGAACGGGGGCGCCGGACGGAACGGGGGCGCCGGACGGAACGGGGAGCGCGCCGGACGGAACGCCGAGCGCGGCGGCGCCGGACGGCCCGTCCGTGCTCGACCTGCTCAGCGACGCCGGCGCACGGCGGGACCTGCCCGGCTACCTCGGCATCCTCGCCGCCGCGGCGGTCTGCGTACCGCTGGCGGCGGAGCCGGGGCCGGACCGCGACGTGCCGTGGACGATCGTCACGGACCCGACCGGCGCGCCGCTACTGCCCGTCTTCACCTCCCCGGAGGCGCTGACCGCGTTCGCCGGGGAGGGCGTGCCGTTCGTCGCCGTGCCCTGCGCGGACCTGCTCGCGGACTGGCCCGACCCGGCGTGGGGGCTGGTGGTGGACGCGGGCACCGCGCGTGCCCTCGCCCTCGACGCGTCGTCGTTGGCCACCCTGCTGGCGGCGGACCCGCCCACCGGCTGACCCCGCTCCCGCCCGTGGTGCCGCTACCTGGCGCGCCTGCCGCGCCGGACGACCCGCACGGCGAACGCGATCGCGCCGACGACGAGCAGAACGCCCAGCAGTTGGAGGCCCGGCGAGTCGTCGGCCTCCCCGTGCACGACGCCGGCGACGCCGAGCGCCGCGACGAGGAGGGCGAGCAGGTACCTCATGACGTCTCCCTGGTGGCGGCCGGACCCGTGTCGGCCCTGCCGGTCGGTGGGTCGTGGTCGATGGTTCGGGGCGTGGCGCGCGGTGCGCCGCGGCGGTTCACTCCTCCACCCACTCGAGCAGGTCACCGGGCTGGCAGTCCAGCACCCGGCACATGGCCTCCAGCGTGCTGAACCGGACGGCCTTGGCACGACCGTTCTTGAGCACCGCCACGTTCGCGGGCGTGAGCCCGACGCGCTCGGCGAACTCGCCGACGCTCATCTTGCGTTTGGCCAGCTCGACGTCGATGCGCACGACGATGGGCATCAGATCACCGCCTCCATGTCGGTCCGCAGCGTCGTGGCCTGCCGCAGCAGTGCGCGCATCACCACCATCAGCAGACCCAGCACGGCGACGCCCACCAGCATCAGGAACAGCAGCAGCGGCAGCCCCGGGTCCGTGGCGTTGAAGCCCACGTAGAGGAAGACGCCCAGCAGCACCACCCAGGCGGCGACGATCGCCCAGACGATCGCGTCCACCCAGGCCAACGCGGCTTCGCTGAAGATGCGGTCGTGCTTGACCAGGGTGAGCAGCTTCCAGGTGCACACGATCACGACCTGGACGCACAGCACCCAGAACACCGCGACGGCGGTCATCGGCCACCTGAGGTAGGCCTGTTCCGGGGACTCCTGTGCCATGTGCGCGAACTGCCCCGGCAACGAGAAGGTCTGCAGCATGACCAGGACCCCGAACAGCACCACGAGGAAGACTCTGAGCGGCGCTACCGCTCGATGCTCGTTCAACATACATCGACTATCGCTTGCAACCTATCGAAAGTCAATCGGTTCGGCGGGGTCACTCCGGGGCCCGGCGTGCCCGGGCCGGCCGCCGGCGCGCTCCGCCCGCCACCCCGGCAACAGCGGCAAGCGTCACCGGCGAGGGGGTGGCGGACGGCCTCCGGGCTGGGCAGCATGGGGCTCATGGACTACGAGTACGCGCCGCTGCGGCTGCCGCCGAACGTCGACCGGTTGACCGCCGCGGCGCAGTTGGCGATCCAGGCGGAGTTCTCCGGGTGGGAGTTGGCGCGGGTGCGGCTGTACCGCGACGGCACGCGGCAGGTGGTGCTGCGTCGCCGCCGGGTCAACCAGCCGCAGCCGGGGCTGTCGTACTGAGCACGGCACGAGCAGGGCCCGGGGCCGACCGCGTTCGGTCGACCCCGGGCCCGCACCGCCCGGATGGGCGGGCCGTCAGCGCCTAGTGGGCGTGGTCGTGCTCCTCGTCGAGCTCCATGAAGGGATGCTCGTCGAGCCGGCCGACCAGCCGGTCGTCCACGGCGGGCTGGAACGGGCCCACCGGGTCGTCGTCGTCGAAGGACTCCAGGTCGACCGGGGTGCCGACCTCGCTGACCATCACCACGCCGTCGAGCGGCTCCAGCTCCGGCACGTCCAGCGCGCCGAGCGAGCCGTCGCCGCTCTGCAACAGCTCCAGCACCGCCTCGCCGACCCCCTCCACGGGCTCCGGCTCGTCCTCGGCCGGGGTGCCCTCCCGCCGGGCCGCCTCGGCGACCCGGATCAGCGCCGACACGCTCGGCACCCGGTAGTCGCGCCGCTGGCGCACCGAGACGACCCGCGGGTGCGGGTCGGTGGGCTCTACGCCCTCCGCGTCACCGAAGCGCTGGTCGGCCTCCTCCGGGTCGATCGACTCGACGTCCCACGGGGTGACCTCGCCGAAGGCGTCCAGGAGTTGCTCGTCGTACGCGAAGGACGCGTTGTTCAGCGCGACGTACGCCTGCCAGACGTCGTCGTCGTCGATGCGGCCCTGCGCGGCACGGACGGCGGCCAGATGGTGGCGGGCCGCATCGATCACGCGCTCGAGGGCGGCGTCCAGCTCACCGTGCTGGTCGGTCATGTGGGTCAGTCCCTTCACGATCAGAGGTTCCCGCCGGAACACCGGGTTCCTGGCGGGGGGCTAGCAGGTGCGGAGGAACCGGTCGAGAACCCGCACGCCGAACTGTAGTCCGTCCACCGGAACCCGCTCGTCGATGCCGTGGAACAACGCGGAGAAGTTCAGGTCGGCGGGCAGCCGCAGCGGCGCGAAGCCGAAGCAGCGGATGCCGAGCTGTGAGAACGCCTTCGCGTCGGTGCCGCCGGAGAGCATGTACGGCACGGGCCGCGCCCCCGGGTCCTCCGCGCGCAGCGCGGCCGACATCGCCTCGACCAGGTCGCCGTCGAACGTCGTCTCCAGCGCCGGCTGGCGCTGCACGTACTCGATGGCGATGTCCGGGCCGACGAGCTCGCGCAGCTGCCGCTCCAGCAGCTCCGACTGCCCCGGCAGACTGCGGCAGTCGATGGTGGCGGTGGCCCGGCCGGGGATGACGTTGTCCTTGTACCCGGCGGCGAGCCGGGTCGGGTTGGCGGTGTTGCGGATCGTCGCGCCGATGATGTTGGCGATCGGGCCGAGCTTGGCGATGGCCGTCTCCGGGTCCTCCGGGTCCAGCTCGATGCCGAGCAGGTCCGAGACCTCCTCCAGGAACGCCCGCACGGTGTCGGTGACCACCACGGGGAAGCGGTGCCGGCCGATCCGGGCCACCGCCTCGGCGAGCGCGGTGACCGCGTTGTCGTCGTGCACCATCGAGCCGTGCCCGGGGCGGCCCCTGGCGTGCAGGCGCAGCCAGTCGATGCCCTTCTCGGCGGTCTCGATCAGGTAGAGCCGCTGGCTGTCGTTGACCGAGTACGAGAAGCCGCCGACCTCGCCGATGGCCTCGGTGCAGCCGTCGAGCAGACCGCGGTGCCGCTCGACCAGGAAGTGCGCGCCGTAGTCGCTGCCCGCCTCCTCGTCGGCGGTGTACGCCAGGACGATGTCGCGCGGCGGGCGGACCCCGGTGCGCTGCCAGTGCCGCACCACGGCCAGCACCATCGCGTCGAAGTCCTTCATGTCGATGGCGCCCCGGCCCCACAGGTAGCCGTCGCGCAGTTCCCCCGAGAACGGGTGCACCGACCACTCGTCGGCGTCGGCGGGTACGACGTCGAGATGGCCGTGCACCAGCAGCGCCCCGCGGCCCGGGTCGGTGCCGGGGATGCGGGCGACGAGGTTCGCCCGGCCGGGCGCCGACTCGTGGATGACGGGCTCGAGGCCCACCTCGGCGAGCTTCTCCGCCACGTACTCGGCGGCGAGGCGTTCCCCGGCGCTGGTGTCGTTGTCGCCCGTGTTGGTGGTGTCGATCCGTAGGAGGTCGCGGCAGAGGTCGACGACCTCGTCGGTGGGGTCGGGTCGGGCGGCGGCGGCGTCGCTCGTCATCAGGCTCCTTCTGTGGATCTCCCGGGCCGTCGGGCCGGGCAGGACACGGGACCTCCTGCGAGGCAGGTCAGGCATGGCGGGTTCGCCGTCGGGGCGGACCGGAGTCCCGCACGATGTCAACGGTTCTTCATACCAGCCGACCATGGCCGCGGTCGTCCCGCTGCGCCGGGTCGGCCCGTACCCGGCGGCCGTGCGGGGCGGTTTCGCCGCCGACCCGGTGGGGTATCGCCGACCGCGCCCGGCACACCCGCTCGGCCCGCCGCCCAAGGAGGGCACCATGACCGTTCCCCTGCCACCGCTGCCGCCGACCGGTGAGGACGAGGGCTTCCGGCCGGGCGGGCGCAACGTCGCCGACATCCTCGACGGCGAGCACCGGCAGCTGCGGGAGCTGTTGCGGCGGCTCACCGACCCGGGCCCGGAGCCCGCTCCCGAGCGCGGCCTGGAGGTGCTGACGGCGGCGCTGTCGCGGCACCTCTCCGCCGAGGAGCAGTACCTGCTGCCCGCCGTGCGGGCCGCCATGCCCGACGCGGCCGACCGGATCGACCGGGCCATCGCCGACGACCGGGCCCTGCTGACCGCCCTGCGGGGCCTCGCCGACGACGGCCTCGCCGACGTCGCCGCGCGGGTCCACCGCCACGTCGAGGAGGCGGGCGCGCTGGTCGCGGCGCTGCGCGAGGTGGCCAGCACCGAGGAGCTGATCCGCCTGGGCAACCGGCTGGAGATCGCCGAGGAGGCGGCCCCGACGCGCCCGCACCCCGGCACGCCGGCGACCCCGCCGTGGAACCGGGTGGTGGAGCCCGCCGTGGGCGTGGTCGACAAGCTGCGCGACGCCGTCACCGGCCGACCCACCTACCTGGCCGACCTGACCGAGCCGCCGCCGGCCTGAACCGGCGGGTCGGCCCACCCGCCTGACCGGCCCACCCGCCTGGCCGGCCTGGTCCCGTCTGCCGGTCCGCCCACCCGGGCCTGCCGAACGCCCGCCGGGCCTGCCGAACGCCCCGCCGGCCGAGCCGCCGCCTCACCGTCCCGCGACCGGGCCGGGGAGGCGGCGTCCGGCCCGACCCGGCGGGCTCGCGCACTGCACGTCGGGGCAGATCGGGGACACATCGGAGGGCGTTGATCCGTTCAGGGCCTTCCGTCGGCCGCTACTGGGTCATACCGTCACGGTATGAATCTGGAGCTGCGACACCTGAGGGTCGTCTGCGCGATCGCGGAGACGGGGAGCGTGACCAAGGCGGCATCGACGCTCGGGCTGGCCCAGCCGGCACTCACCGCCCAGCTCCAGCGCATCGAGCGGACCCTGGGCGGGCCGCTGTTCGAACGGGACCGCCGCGGTGCCCGCCCGACCGCCCTCGGTGAACTGGTGCTCGCCCGGGCCCGGGTGCTGCTGCCGGCCATGAAGGGCCTGCAGGACGAGGCGGCGCGGTTGGCCGGCGCCGGGGACGCGCCCCGCCGGTACCGCTTCGGCGGGGTGAACAGCCCCATCCTCGGCCGCCTGGTGCACCGGCTCGCCGCCGACCCCCCACCGGCCCAGATCACCACCCACGCCTCCTGGTCGGCCGACGAGCTGGCCCAGCTGGTCGCCGGCGGCCGGCTGGACTTCGCGTTGATCGGGGTGTGCGGCGACGCCGCCCCGCCGGCCGAGTTCGGGTTGAGCTGGCGGGAGGTGGCGGTCGACCCGGTGCTCGTGCTGCTGCCCGAGCAGCACCCGCTGGCCGCGCGGGCGGAGGTCAGCCTGGTGGACCTGAGCCGCGAGCAGTGGGTCGCCGCGCCGGGCGACGGCTGCTTCGGCGACTGCTTCGCCGCCGCCTGCGCCCGCGCCGGCTTCACCCCCCGCAAGGTGTACGAGACCGACGTGCGCTGCTGCATCGACATGGTGGACTCGGGCGAGGCGATCGCGCTCTGCCAGGCCACGTTCCGTCCGGTCGCCGGGTTGGTCACCCGGATGCTGGCCGGGACGCCGCTGCGCTGGCGGCTGATGCTGGGCTGGCATTCCGACTCCCCGGCCGCCCGGGACGCCGAACTGGTGCTGGAGACCGCGCTGGCCGCGTACACCGACTCGCTGGCGGCCCACCCGGAGTACCTGGCCTGGCTGCTGCGCAACCCGACCTACGGGGCGCGGCGGCTGACGGCTGCCGGGGCCGACGGGGTGCGAACGCCGTGACGCCGGGTATCAGGCGGACATGACCGATCTCTACCCAGCCGCCGACGACCGGGAGGTCCTCCGGCAGGCCGCCGCCGCGCACACCGCCGCCGCCCGCGACGTGGAATCGTTCCTGCGTCGCCTGCCGGAGGTGCCCGACCCGGCGGACGTCACGGAGTACGCCAACCTGCTGACCCGCGAGGAGCGGGCGCGCGCCGACCGCGAGGCGGCGGCGGACGCCGCGGGCCTGACGATCGGCAGCCTGGAGAGCGACCACGGTTGACCACTGGGGCCGGCGACGCCGGGCGGACCCGGGCGTCGCCGGCCCCGCCGGGTCAGCGTTCGACGAGGACGTCGTGGCCCAGGTCGAGCAGGGAGTGCCGCCACTCGTCGTCGGCGTTGCCGCGCGGCGGCTTCTCCTCCAGCCGGGACTGGATCTCGTCGATCGCGTCCCGCATCACCCGGATGTCCTCCGGGGTGAGGTCGACCTTGCGTTTGCTCAGCACCCGCAGGATCCGTCGGCCCAGCCCGGGCAGGTCGAGGTCCGGGTCGGGCCCGAACGACTCCTCCCCGGAGCCGCGGGTCAGCAGCCACTGTCGCAACTGCTCCGACGGGACGTTCACCTGGGCGTGGAAGTCGTCCCAGAGCACCTCCACCTCGGGTTCGAGCCGTTGCTCGCGTACCATCAGCCCTCCTCTCGACGGCGGCGGTCGGACTCCGCCGGCTCCGGGTCGTCGCCCTGCTGGCCCACGCCCTCCGGCGGCATCCGCACCCGGGCGGGGTTGGCGGTCGGCGGGGCCAGGATCGGATCGGTGCGCTCGCTCTCGTCCCGGGTCTCCTCGGGTTCGGTCATGTCCGCCCTCCCGTCATCGGGGGTGCGACGTCGTGGCCGGGCTGTAGCCGCGCTCGCCGGCCGCCACGTCGAAGGCGAGCCGCCCGTCGCGGGCGTCCACGGTGATCTTCTGGCTCGGTGAGACCGCCGATTCCAGTAGCATCCGGGACAGTTGGTTGTCGACCTCCCGCTGGATGACCCGACGCAGCGGCCGGGCGCCGAACTCCGGCTGGTAGCCGTGCTCGGCGATCCAGTCGATGGCGGAACTGGTGAAGTGGACCTGGATGTCCTGCGCGTGCAACCGGCGGCGGGTCTCCTCCAGCAGCAGGCCGGTGATCTGGCGCAGCTGCTCGGCCTCCAGCCGACGGAAGATGATCACCTCGTCGATGCGGTTGAGGAACTCCGGCCGGAAGTTCTCCTGGAGCCGGCGCATCAGCCGCTCGCGCAGCTCCTCGCGCTCCTGGTCGCCGCCCTCGCCACCGGTGCCGAACCCGACGGCGCGCTGGGCGCCGGTGATCAGCTCCGAGCCCAGGTTGCTCGTCATGATCAGGACGGTGTTCTTGAAGTTGACCGTACGGCCCTGACTGTCGGTGAGCCGCCCCTCGTCGAGCACCTGGAGCAGGATGTTGAACACGTCGGCGTGGGCCTTCTCGATCTCGTCGAGCAGCACCACCGCGTACGGGCGGCGGCGGACCGCCTCGGTGAGCTGGCCGGCCTCCTCGTAGCCGACGTACCCGGGCGGGGCACCGACGAGCCGGCTGACCGTGTGCCGCTCCTGGAACTCGCTCATGTCCACCCGGACCATCCGGTCGGCCTCGCCGAACAGCGCCTCCGCCAGCGCCCGGGCCAGCTCGGTCTTGCCGACTCCGGTGGGCCCGAGAAAGAGGAAGCTGCCCATCGGGCGGTTCGGGTCCGCCAGCCCGGCCCGCGAGCGGCGCACCGCCTCGGCGACCGCGGTGACCGCGTCCTCCTGGCCGACGACCCTCTCGTGCAGGTGGCCCTCCAGGCGCAGCAGCCGGTCGCGTTCCTCCTCGGTCAGCTGGCTGATCGGGATGCCGGTGGCCCGGGAGACCACCTCGGCGATCTCCTGCGGCCCGACGGCCGGCACCTGTGACGAGCCGCCCTCGTCTCCCCGGGCCAGGCGGATCTGCTCCTCCAGCTCGGCGAGCTGGTCGCGCAGCGCGGACGCCTTCTCGTACTGCTCGTCGGCGACGGCCTGCTCCTTGTCGCGGCGTACCTCCTCGAGCTGCGTCTCCAGCTCCCGCACGTCGGAGGCGGGGGTGCGGGTGCGCAGCCGCACCCGCGCGCCGGCCTGGTCGATGAGGTCGATCGCCTTGTCCGGCAGGAACCGGTCGGTGACGTAGCGGTCGGACAGCTCGGTCGCGGCGATCAGCGCCTCGTCGGTGAAGCGCACCTGGTGGTGGGCCTCGTAGCGGTCGCGCAACCCGCGCAGGATGGCCACGGTGTCGTCGGCGGTGGGCTCCGGCACGAACACCGGCTGGAACCGGCGGGCCAGCGCCGCGTCCTTCTCGATGCTCTTGCGGTACTCGTCCAGCGTGGTCGCGCCGATCACCCGCAGCTCGCCCCGGGCCAGCGCCGGCTTGAGCATGTTCGAGGCGTCCATGCCGCCCTCGCTGCCCGCCCCGCCCGCGCCGACCAGGGTGTGGATCTCGTCCAGGAAGACGATCAGCTCCTCGCGGTGCGCCCGGATCTCGTCGATGACCTTCTTCAGCCGCTCCTCGAAGTCGCCCCGGTACCGGGTGCCCGCCACCAGGCCGGCCAGGTCGAGCTGGATCACCCGCTTGCCCAGCAGCGTCTGCGGCACGTCGCCGTCGCAGATCCGCTCCGCCAGGCCCTCCACGATCGCCGTCTTGCCGACGCCGGCCTCGCCGATCAGCACCGGGTTGTTCTTCGTCCGCCGGGACAGGATCTCGACGGCCTGCTCGATCTCCTCGGTCCGGCCGATCACCGGGTCGATCTGGTCGTTGCGGGCCAGGTCGGTGAGGTCCTGGCCGTACTGGTCCAGGGTGGGCGTGCCGCGGTCGGGCCTGGGGCCGGTCATCGGCCCGCGCTCGGCGCTGGCGGCCTGCAACGACTCGGGCTGGATCCGACCGGCGGCGAGCATCCGGCCGGCCGGGGACTCCGGGTTCAGCGGCAGCGCCATCAGGATGTGCTCGGGGCCGATGTAGTTGGCACCCATCGCCCGGGACAGCTGGTGGGCGTCGAGCAACGCCCGCTTGGCCGCCGGGGTGAGCGACAGGTTGGGCGGCACCTCGCCCCTGGGCGCGCCGTCGCCGCGCCCGCCGAGGGCGTTGAGCAACGTGTCCGGGTCGGCGCCGGCACGGCGGACGAGGTCGCGCAGCGGTTCGCGTTGCAGCGCCGCCCAGAGCAGGTGGTCGGTGTCGAGGTCCGTGCTCTGCCGCTGGGCGGCCCGGCGGGCCGCGTCGGCCAGCATCTCCCGGGCGTCGGCGGTCATCAGTCGGGTGATGTCGACCCGGTGCGCGGGTCGGCGCCCACCCTCGCCCCGGCCGAAGTACCGGGCCAGGAACTCGTCCCACGGGTCGGAGCCGAAGTCACCGGGTCCCATCATGTCTGTCCTCCGCAGTCGGGCGCGACGGTCGCCAGGGGCTACCCGGCGGTCAGCCCGACAAACCCCACCACCTCGCCACCTGACCGGCCCGGCTGGGCGGTAAGGAAGGGCACCTTCTTAACGCCTGCGGTAGAGGAAGGGACCCTTCCTTACCTCGCGGCGGGGCGGGCGGGTGGCAGGCTGGCGGCATGGACGCGACGACGCCCCTGCTGATCGTGGACGCCGCCAACGTGGTGGGCTCCCGCCCGGACGGCTGGTGGCGCGACCGCGCGGGTGCGACCGCCCGGCTGCGCGACTCGCTGGCCCCGGTGGCCACCGCCGGCCTGCCTGCGCGACTGCCGCCCCCGGTGGAGGTGGTGCTGGTGGTGGAGGGCCGGGCGCGGGACGTCCCGGGCATCGCCGGGGTCCGGGTGGTCGCCGCGCCCGGTTCCGGCGACGACGCCGTCGTCGACCTGGTCGCCGCCGCCCCGCAGCGTCGTCGGTTGGTCGTCACTGCCGACCGTGAGCTGCGGGAACGCGTCACCGCGCAGGGCGCCGAGGTGTACGGGCCGCGCTGGCTGCAAGGCGCGGTGGCACCGTCCGGCGGGTCCCGCTGATCGGACTGACGACGCTTCCGGTCGACAACCGGTCAGCGAGGCAGGAACACTGACAGGGCGGATGTTCTCTCACCGTGAGGGATAGGCTCTAATGGAGGCCTCCCCGCCCCCAGGAGGTTTCGCCGTGGCGAGCGTCGCCGAGCTCAAGGCAGCCATCGATGTCGCGCTGCAACAGATCGGCGACGGCCAGAGCGCCGTGCAGGCGGCCGGCGAGAAGCTGGCCGAGGCGCAGCAGACCCTCGCCGGAGCGCTGGAGGGCAGCGGGCACGAGACGGTCGAGGCGGCCCAGTCCTCGCTGACCCAGGCCAGCCAGGAACTGGAGGAGTGCCTCGCCGCGACACTCGTCGCCGTCGAGCAGGCGCAACTCTACGTCGCGACGCTCTGAGGGCGGGGCCGTGTCCATCGTCGAGGACGTCGGCGCACAGGTCCGCGCCGCCGCCGATGACCTGCCGCTCGCACAGCTGGCCCTGGCGCGGGAGAAGTTCGGGCTGGCCGCCGAGCGGCTGCGCTGGGTGCGCCAGGAGTCGGCCGACCCGATGGGGGTGCCGGAGCTCTCCGCCGCCACCGAGCACGCCGAGACCGCCGGCTACGCGCTGCGCGTCGCGCAGGAGCAGCTGTCGGCGTACCTCGCCGCGATCGGGCTGGCCGCCGACGGTTCCCCGGCCCCCGGGCCGCAGGAGCAGCAACGCCGGCCCGCGCACGACGCGCCGCGCGAGGCGGCTCCGGGCGCTGCGGCACCGGAGCCCGTCGCCGAGGTGACGCCCCGCCGCTGGTGGTCGGTGCGGGTGGCCGAGCTGACGGGCGGCCGGGAGGGGCCGCCGGAACAGCCCGACGAGAAGGTCGACGACGCCCGGGAGCTGCTGCGCCGGGTCGTCGGCGGGGTCCGGGCCGGCGACCGCGACCGGCTGCACACCGAGCTGCGTCGCGCGCACGCCGACGTCGGTCTCGGCCTGGCCGCGGTGGCCCCGCCGCTGCTGCGCGAGCTGGCCGGTGAGCTGCTGGGGCACCCGCCACGCGCCGACGACCTGGGGCGCCTGCACCGCGAGCTGGACGGCCGCGTCCGCGACCTGCTGCCCGGCCTGCCCCCCGCGGTGCTGGACACCCTGCTGACCCGAATCTGTCGGATGCCTCCACCCCGGCGCGGCGAGGCGGAGCAGCCGCACGCCGCCGACCCGGCGGTCACCGCGGGGGTGCTCACCGGGGTGCTGCTGACCCGGCTCGGCCGGGACCTGCCCACCGACGACGAGCGGGCCCGCCAGGCCGGGGCCACCCGGGAGCGAAGCGCCGACGACGAGCGGGCCCGGCAGGCCGGGGCCGCCCGCGACCGGGCCGACGACGCCGAGTGGCAGCGACGTGCCGCCGCCGCGAAGGGCCGGGTGGCCGCCGCGCGGGAGCGGGTCGCGGCGGCACGGGACCGGGCGGAGGCGGCCCACGACCAGGCCACCGGGGCCGGGGATCGGGCGGCGCGAGCAGGCCGGGCCGACGCGGCCGAGCGGGCGGCGGCTCCCGGGCAGGCCGGCCCGGCCCGGGAGCGGGCGGCGACGCACGAGCGGCCCGCCCCGACGCACGACGGCACGCCGACCGCCCGGCCCGACGGGTCGACGGGCGCCGGCGGCGCGGCGGCGCGGGGTGGCCCGGCGGACGGCGGAACCGGCCGGGGCGGGCCGGGCTCGGCCGGCCGGGTCTGGTCGAGCCCGCCCGCCCGGGGCGGCGCCGCGGACCGGCGCGGGCGGGGCGTCGATGGCTGACCGGCGCGGCCAGTTGGTCACCCGGGTCCGCGGCATGCTGGGCGAGGCCCTCGGCGCCACCCGGACCCGGCTGTCCATCGCGCAGACCGAGCTCGGGACGGCCCGGGAGCGGCTGGCGAAGGTGCGCCGCGCCGCGGCGGTCGTGCCGGAGCGGGTGGGCGCGCAGCGCGACCGGCGGCTGGCCGAGATCGACGATCGGCACACCGCTCAGATCACGGAGCTGGCCCGGCGCGCGGCGCACGCGGCGCAGCGCGAGGCCCCCGGGGCGGCCTGCGCGGACTGGACCCGGTGGCGACCCACGCCGACCCGGCGGGCGGAACCGCCGGGCCCGCTGCGCATCGGCACCGTACGCATCCCCGGCGCCGAACCGGTGCCGGCGCTGGTGCCGCTGCTCGACGCCGGCCACGTCGAGCTGACCGGGGACGACCGGGTCGGCTGCGACGCGGTGGTGTCGGCGCTGCTGCTGCGCGGCGTCGGGCGGGCCGACCCGGGCGCCGTCCGGCTGGTCGGCTACGACCCCGAGCACCTGGGCGGCGGTCTGGCCGGGTTCGCCCCCCTCGGCACCGCCGGGCTGCTCACCTTCGTCGGCCCCGGCGGGCTGGCCCGGCTGCTCGACGACCTGGTCGAGCAGATCCGCCGGATCAACGAGACGGTGCTGGCCGGGGAGTACGGCTCGCTGCGCGAGCTGGCCGCCGCCACCGGTCGCCGGCCCGAGCCGTGGCGGGTGGCGGTGCTGCTGGGCGGGGACGAGCTGTCCCGGCACGAGCGCGGCCAGCTCGACCGGGTGGTCCGCACCGGGGCGGCCTGCGGCGTGCACCTCGTGGTCCGGGGCGTGCCGCTGCCCGAGGATCCCACCGTGACCCGGGTGGGCGCGCACCCCGACGGCGCCCTGATCGGCGGGCCCGGCGGCCTGCCCGTACGCCTCGACCCCCCGCCCCCGCCGGTGCTGGTCACCGAGACCTGCCGGGAGGTGGCGGCACGGGTCAACGCCGGCCCCGCCCCGACGCCGTTCACCGACCTGCTGCCGCCGCCGGAACGGATGTGGCGGGAGGACTCCGCGACCGGGCTGACCGCCCCGATCGGCGAGGGCCCGCACGGCCGGCCGGTGCTGCTCACCCTGGGCGACTACCCGCCGCACGCGCTGATCGGCGGGCCGTCCGGCACCGGCAAGACAAACCTGATCTTCGCCTGGATCGGCGCGTTGGCCGCCCGCTACTCCCCCGCCGAACTGGAGTTCTACCTGCTGGACTTCAAGGAGGGGGTGTCCTTCGCCCGGTTCGCCAAGGGCCGGCGGGACCCGAGCTGGCTGCCGCACATGCGGCTCGTCGGGATCAACGTCAACACCGACCGGGAGTTCGGCCTGGCGCTGCTGCGGTTCCTCGCCGAGGAGCTGCGCCGACGTGCCGACGCCGCGAAGAAGCACGAGGTCACCAAGCTCGCCGAGCTGCGCGCCGTCGACCCCACCGGGCACTGGCCGCGCATCGTCGCGGTGGTCGACGAGTTCCAGATGCTGCTGGCCGGGCGGGACGTGGTCGCCCGGGAGGCCGCCGACCTGCTGGAGGACCTGGCCCGGCGCGGCCGGTCCCAGGGCATCCACCTGGTGCTCGCCTCGCAGGACGTGCGCGGCATCGAGGCGCTGTGGGGCCGGCCGGCGCTGGTCGCGCAGTTCACGCTGCGCATCGCGCTGCCGAAGGCCCTGCGGATCCTCGCCGAGCGCAACGACGCCGCCCAGTCCCTGCCCCGCCACCACGCGGTGGTCAACGCCGAGTCGGGCATGGCCGAGGGCAACGAGGTGGCCCGGATCCCGTCGGCCAGCGACTGGGAGACGTGGAGCGAGTTGCAGCACCGGCTGTGGCGGATGCGCCCGCAGGACGCCGCACCGGCCCGGCTCTTCGACGGCGACGCGATCCCCCGGCTTGCCGACGCGCCGGACTTCCGGGCGCTGACCGCGCCGGAGACGGGGCACCCGCGTACGCCGGTCGCGCTGCTCGGCGAGATCATCGACGTACAGGCGCGCTCGGCGGCGCTGCGGCTGCCCCGGGCGCCCGGCCGCAACCTGGCGGTGCTGGGCACCCGGGTGGACGAGGCGTGCGCGGTGCTCGACGCGGCGGCCCGCTCCCTGGCCCGCCAGCACCGCCCCGGCACGGCCCGCTTCTCCATCGCCTGCCTCGACCCGGACGCCGACCCGGCCGCCCGGTCCCTCTACGAGGACCTCGCCGACGACGCCGCCTGGTACGACGAGGAGACCGTCGGCGAGCTGATGGTCGAGGCCGCCGAAGGGCTCGGCGCGCCGGGTACCCCCCACTACCTGCTGCTGTTCGCCGTCGATGCGGCGGCCGGGGCGATGGCGGCGCGCATCGGCCGGCGCACCGGGCTGGAGGAGCTGCGCCGGATCCTGCACGACGGGCCGGAGCGGCGCACCCACGTGCTGGCCTGGTGGCGGGGCGTCGCGCGGATGCGGGCCGACCTCGGCGGGCCGGCGGCCCGGACCGACCAGATCGGCGCCTGGGTGGCGCTGGACGCCCACGGCGGCGAGTTGGGCTCGTCGCTGTATCCGGGCACCGGCGGCCCGGACTGGTATCCCCGCCCCTGGCGGGGGCTGTTCTTCGACCGGGCGGTGCACCGCACCGGCCAGGTGATCATCCCCTACGGGCCGGCGCGATGAACGAACCGGTGACCAGCGAGTCGTACGCGGCCCAGGTCCGCCGGCTGGCCGAGCTGAGCGCGCGGGTGCGCGCCCAGCGGGCCGAGGCGCACACCTGGCACGCCCAGCAGTGTGCCGCCGCCGAGCGGGCCGTCGCCGAGGCGGAGGCCGAGCTGCGGCGCGCGGAGCAGGAGCTGGTGGACGCCCGGGAGGAGCAGGAACGGGTGGACGCCGAGGTCGCCGACCTGTGGCAGTCGCTGCGCGGTCGGCTCGGCGGGTCCGGCCGCCGGGCGGGCGGGCCGCCGGCACCGGTGCCCGGCGCGACGGGTGATCCGGCTCCGCTGCTGGCCGGGGTGCGGGACCTGCTCAACCGCACCCGCCAGCCGGGTGACCTGCCGGGTTCGGTCAACCCGCTGCTGGCGTTGTGCGGGGTGGCCGGCGCGGTGCTCGCGTACGCCCTCGGCGGCGCGGCCCGGGCGGCGGGCGACCGGTACGGCGGGGAGCTGGGTGTCGGGCTGCCGGTGCTGGCCCTGGTGGTGACGCTGCTGGGCCCGCTGGTCGGTCTGGTGCCGGCGAAGGTCCTCGCCGACCGCCGGCACGCCGTGCTCGGCCCGCGGCCGATGGCCGTCGTGCTCGTCGCCGGGCTGGTGACCACCCTGGCGCTGCTGGTCGCCGGCCGCTGATCCACCGGCGCGCTGCCGGTCGCTGATCCACCCGCGCCGCAGAGTCCGGAGGGTTACGGGCGCAGGTCGCCGCCGCGCGTCGTCGATCCGCCGGTCCGCCGTTCGTGTAGATGGAGGAGGCCGGACGACGCCGGCCCCGCCCGACGACAGGGAGCGTACGATGCGGAACTTCGTGCTCAACGTGATCCAACCCGACGGGGACACCCCGCCGCCGGAGTTCCTCGAGCCGATCATGCGGGACGTCGCAGCCGTCGACGAGGAGATGCGCCGCCGCGGTGTCTGGGTCTTCGGTGCCAGGCTGGAACTGACGCACGCCGCCCGGGTGGTCCGGGCCCGCGACGACGAGACGTTGCTGACCGACGGCCCGTTCGCCGAGGGCAAGGAGCACATCGGCGGTTTCACCGTGATCGCCGTGTCGGATCTCGACGCGGCGTTGGGCTGGGCCGAGAAGCTGTCCCGGGCGACCACCCTGCCGATCGAGGTCCGTCCGGTCGCGGCGGTCGGTCCCGCCTGAGCCGGCCCCGTGCGGCACACCGGGCCGGGCCGGAGGTGACCCGGCCCGCGTCCGGCGGTGCCGCTCAGGCGGGGACCAGCACCGCCTCGCGCAGGAGGCGGCGGGCCAGGGTGAACCGGTCGGCGTCGTCGTCGAGACCCGGCAGGTCGCCGACCCGGACGGATTCCCCGTCGAGCAGGGCACGCAGGGCCGGCGCGCACGACGCGGGCAGGGTGATCGTCCGGTCGAACAGCACCAACGCGACCCGGCCGCCACGCGGGGTGAGCCGCCAGCGCAGGCCGGGTCGCGGGGCGAGCCGGGTGTCGGCGTCCAGCGCCGCCAGCGCGGCGGCCTGGGCCAGGGGCCGGATGGGCGCGGGCCGCGCGGCCGGCCAGGCCCGCTGCCGTAGCCGGGCGGCCACCGCCGACGGGTCGGCCCGCAGCAGCCAGTCCCGCAGCGCCTCCACCGTCTCGGTCAGCTCCGGCTCGATCGCGTCCGGATCGGCGACGTCGGTGCCGAACGGCAGCGTGGCGCGCAGCCGCTGGTCCTCGGCGGCGAGGGCGAGCAGTTCCTCCACCATGGCGTAACGGGTCAGCGCCCGCACGCCGACGGTCAGGTGCAGCGAGCTGGACTCCTGGGCCTGCGCGCTGTGCAGCCAGCCGCGCGGCAGGTAGAGCGCGTCGCCGGGGGCGAGCACCACGTCCAGCGCGGCGGGCCCGTCGGCGATGGCGGCGACCTCGTCGGCCCGGCCGCCCCACGGCTGCTTCTCCAGCGGGTCGGGCAGCACCGGCGGGTGGATCCGCCAGTGCTTGCGGCCGTCGACCTGGAGGACGAAGACGTCGTGGGTGTCGTAGTGGGTGGCGAAGCCCTGGCTGCCGGCGGGGGTCAGGTAGGCGTTGACCTGCAACGGCTGCCCGACGGCGGCGCCGAGTTCGCGGGTGAAGTCGACCAGGGCCGGCCAGGTGCGGTGCAGGCCCTGCAGGACGAGGGTGGCGCCGCCGGCGTACAGCTCCAGCACCCGCTCGTCGAGGACCTGGTCGCCGATCTCGGCGCCGGCGCCGCCACCGCCGGTGAAGCGGGCCGCCGGCACGAGCTGGCCGTCCTTGGCGATGCGCAGGAAGGGCGTACGCAGGCCGCGGCGGCTGAGCAGCTCGTCGGCGTCGGCGGGGCTGAGCAGGTCGGTGAAGCCGACCCGGTTGGGCAGCTCGTCGGCGCGCGAGAGCAGCGGCGTACGTCCCCAGTGCGCGGCGGCGAACTTCGCCGGTTCGACCGACACGCAGCGGGCGAGCGCGGCGGCGGCCTCGGACGGAACCGCCGGGCGGCGGTCGCCGCCCGGCGGGTCGATGTCGGTCATGGCGATCCGTCAGGCGCTGCCGTCGGCGCCACCGTCGTGATGGCCCGGCGTCGCGCCACCGTCGGCCGGGCCCTCCGCGCCACCGTCGGCGCCACCGTCCTGGTGGCCCGGGGTCGCGCCACCGTCGGCCGGGCCCTCCGCGCCACCGTCGGCGCCACCGTCCTGGTGGCCCGGGGTCGCACCACCGTCGGCCGGGCCCTCGAGGCCGCCGCCGCTGGTGGTCTGCATGTCGTCGTCGTTGAGTGCCATCGGTGCTCCCTAGGGATGTGCCGCCCCGCCGTTACGCCGGGGTCCGTCGTGCAGCGGGTGGTACCCCACGCGCGATCTTCTCTAACCACACCGTAGACGCCCGTTCCGGTTCACACCGGTGGTTCGCCGCGCCCGGTCCGGGCCGTCGTCAGGCACGCCGGCCACCTCCGACCGGGGCTCGCCGGCGGGTGTCCGGAGCCGTCGCCGTCGGCACCCAGGGCCGGACGTCGCGCCGCGCGACAGCGCCGACGGTGACAGGATGGTCCTCGACCAGGAGGTGACGATGACCGAGGCGACCGGGCCGCGCCCGCTGGAACCGGTGACCGAGCAGTGGCAGCGCGCGCTGGCGATCGTGGCACACCCCGACGACCTGGAGTTCGGCGCCGCCGCCGCGGTCGCCCGCTGGACGGGCCAGGGCAAGCAGGTCGGCTACTGCCTCGTCACCAGCGGCGAGGCCGGCATCGACGCGATGGCGCCGCCGCGGGCCAGGCAGGTCCGGGAGCGGGAGCAACGCGAGTCCGCCGCCCTCGTCGGCGTGCAGACCGTGGAGTTCCTCGGCCTCGCCGACGGCGTCCTCGAGTACGGCGTGCCGCTGCGCCGCGCCCTGGCCGGGGTGGTCCGCCGGCACCGCCCCGAGATCGTGCTCACCAACAACTTCCGCGACACCTGGGACGGCGCGTACACGCTCAACCAGGCCGACCACATCGCCACCGGCCGGGCGGTGCTGGACGCCGTGCGCGACGCCGGCAACCGGTGGGTGTTCCCGGAGCAGCTCGTCGACGGGGTCGAGCCGTGGAACGGGGTGCGCCAGGTCTGGGCCGCCTCCTCGCCCCTGGCCGCGCACGGGGTCGACGTCACCGACACCTTCGAGCGGGGCGTGGCCTCGCTGCGGGCGCACGACGCGTACCTGGCCGGGCTGGGCGACGGCAGCTTCGACGCCGAGGAGTTCCTCGACGGGCTGAGCCGGCCCGCCGGCGCCCGGCTCGGCGTCCGCCACGGCACCGCCTTCGAGGTCTTCCGCTTCGACCTCTGGTGACGACGGCGGGGACTTCCGCACGGGCCGGCGCTACCGGTGCCGGCCCGGGAGCCCGGTGCCGGCCCGGGAGCCCGGTGCCGGCCCGGGAGCCCGGTGCCGGCCCGAACGGCGTCCGGCCCGCCCCACCGCGGGTGGAGCGGGCCGTCGCGGGACGAGCGCCGGGTCAGGGAATGATCTTCGCCAGGTCCCGGGGCATCGTGGCCTTCACGTCGTCCCACTCGCCCTGGGTCACGTGCCGGCGCAGGGTGTCCAGCACCACCTGCACCACCCGCTCCGGGCCGCCCTCCGCGTCGTACGGGAAGCCCTGCCGGACCTCCAGCAGGAAGTCGTCCCGGTTGAGCTTGATCGGCACGTTCGACGGCTGCCAGCCGTCGAAGTAGATCCCGCGCACCAGCACCGGCAGTTGCGCGGCGAACTCCACGCTCTCCTGCACCGGCATCCGGTCGCGCAGCAGGTGCAGCACCGTGCGCAGCGCGCAGTAGGACTGGTTGCGTTGCTCCTTGGGCCAGCCGTAGGCCTGCTCGATGTCCTTGAGGATCACGTTGGTCTTGTCCATCGAGGACTCGAACGCGGAATGCAGCTGCTCAGCCATCTGTCCACCCCCGTACGTCGGTCTCCCACCGTCGGTCGTCTTCACGTCGCGGCGGCCCCACCGGGCCGCGCGGCTGCCGGGTCGGGCCGACCCGGGCGGGGCGCGGCGCCGACCGGACGTCGGCGGACGAGCCGACGACGTGCAGCACGGCGCCGGACCGTCGACCCGGCACCACCCGAACCGTCATCTCCAGCCACCTCCGTGGAGTCGCCTGCCACGGCCACCGTCGACCGCACGCACCGTCCATGCTGCGCGGCGCCGGGTGAGCGGCCCTCACCCGGACGGGATGAACCGTCGGGCACCGGGCCGGTGCCCGCCGCCGCCCGGATCAGGCGGCGTCGAGCAGCCCGGCGAGCGTCGCGGCGTTGGTCTGCGCGTAGTCGCGGTAGCAGTTGTTCATCAGCACGTGGGTCTGCACCGCGGAGTCGGCCAGCTCGCGCAGCCTCGGTGCCCAGTCGCGCAGCTCCCGGTCGGAGTAGCGGTAGCCGACCTTCTCGTGGATGTCGCGGCTGGTCCACCTGTCGCTGTGCCCGTGGAAGCGGACCACCGCGAGGTCCGCGGTGGCGGCCAGCACCGGGGGCACCGACGAGCGGTGCCCCCGCGGCATGTCCACGCAGACGTACGCCAGCCGGTGCTCGCGCAGGAAGGCGAGGGTCTCGTCGGCGTTGTCGCCGTCGAACCAGGAGGTGTGCCGGAACTCGTAGACCGGCCGCAGCGGGGCGCACCGCTTCGCCAGAGCGCACCGGGCCGGGTCGGGTGCCCGGTGAGCAGGCTGAACGCCTTGACGTTGAAGGTGAAGCCGGGCGGGGTGCGTTCGGCCCACAGCCTCGCCGTCCGCTCGGCGGGCGGCGAGTAGTAGGTGGCGTCCACTTCGACCAGCGGGAACTGCCGGGCGTAGTACGCCAGCCGCTTCTCGGGACTGTCGGCCGTCTGCGGGTACCAGCCGGAGTCCAGCAGGGTCCGGTCGGTCCAGGAGGCGGTGCCCACCCTGATCTCACCCATGGCTCGACCTCACCGCGTCCCGGACCGACCGGCGACCCTTCGCGGGGGTCAGGCCGCCCGACGCTCCCGGTTCTGCTTGCACTGCACACAGGTGGTGGCGGAGGGGAAGATCTCCAGCCGCTCGACGGGGATGGCCGAGGTGCAGCCCTCGCAGAAGCCGTAGGTGCCCTCCTTCAGCCGGGTGAGGGCGTGCTCGTACTGGGCACGGCGGTCGAGGATGGTCCGCAGCAGGGACTGCGCGGTGTCCCGCTCGGCCGTCTTGGTGCCGCTGTCGGCCTGATCGTCGCCGGCGGTGTCGCCGACCTCCACCAGCCGCAGCACCTGGCTCTGCAGCACCGCCTGCTCGTACTCCGCGGACAGCTCGTCGTAGCGGGCCTGCAGGGAGCGCCGGATCTGGTCGATCTCCGCCTGGGATCGGCCCGTACCGACCGTGTCGTGGACGAGCATCGCTGCCTGCCTTTCTGGCCTGGAAATCCGCCGGGGCACCGGTACGCGCCCCAGCGCCGTGGTGGTCTGCGCGCGGGCGGATCACCCGCGCTCTGTGAGCCGGGCGAATACCCCGCCCCACCGGCGCTCAAACCGACGGTTTTTCGCCGCCTCCCGGCGTCACGGCGACACCGGGGACTCCACCAGCGCCGGGTGCCGGGGATCGTCGGCGCGCACCACGACGTCGGCGAACGAGGCCGGGGCGACCTCGTCGGCGTACCGGGCGAAGGCGGGCAGGGTCCACTGCAGCGCGGGATCGGTGCGCCGGGCCAGCGCCGCCGGGGAGAGCGCCAGGTGGACCATGACGTCGAAGGGCAGGCCCGCACCGAGCAGCAGCGCCCCGCTGACCAGCACGACGCCCCCGGGCGGAAGGTCGACGTACGCGGCGCGGCTGGCCCGGTCGGCGGTGGCGTCCCACAGTGAGGGCAGCACCCGCCCGGAGCCGTCGGGCCCGGCCGGGTCGAGCACCTCCCGGCGCAGCCCCGGCTCGTCGACCCAGCCCTGGTAGAACGCGTCGGGGTTGGTGCGGCCGTACTCGAGGCGCACCGAGGCGGGGCGGAGGAAGTCGGCGGCCCGTACGTGCAGCGTCGGCCGGCCGAGCGCGCGCAGCGGGTCGACCAGCGCGGCGGCGAGCTCGTCCGGGCCGGCCGCCGGGGCGCCGTCGACGGCCACCCGCAGCCGGCCGGGGGCGTCGGTGCCGGCGAGGCGCTCGGTCAGCTCGGCGACGAGCCGCTGCGGGGAGATGGGTCGGATGCGCATCCGACCATGGTGCCCCGGCGGGGCGGCGGACGCGGCGGGCGGCGGTCAGCCGTTGCGGTCGATGGTCACGCGGGCGTCGTCGGCGAGCCGGTAGCCGACGCCGTAGACGGTGGTGACCAGCGGGACGTCGACGCCGACCTTCCCGCGCAGCCGGCGGACGTGCACGTCGACGGTGCGCACGCCGGCGTGCTCGTAGCCCCAGACCGTGTTGAGCAGCTGCAACCGGGTGAACACCCGACGGGGGTGGGCGACGAGGTGCAGCAGCAGGTCGAACTCCAACCGGGTCAGCGGCAACGGCTCGCCGTCACGAAGCACCGACCGGGACGACGCGAGGATGTGCAGGGTGGGGATGGTGGCGGCGACGGCGCGCGACGGCGCGCGGCCGGCGGGCACCGGGTCGGGGCGGCGCTCGGCGGTGGCCGTGACGATGGTGCCCTCACCGCGTTCCAGCATCTCCCGGGCGGCCTCGAGCAGCCGCCGGGCGGGCGGGGTCAGCGACTCCTCGGATGCCAACGGGATGTTCAGGGTCACCGTGAGCATCGGCGCGGCGGTGTTGGCGGGACGACGCTGGCCGCCCGGGGGGCGACCGGGAACAGCAGGCTGGGACGTATGCCATCCGGCGCGCGACGAGGCGGGGCTGACCGACATGGTCCTCCTTGGCTGATCCGGGGATCTCCCCACGGCCCGGGACGCCGCTCCATCGATGCTTCCCGGCGCCCGGGCGAGGGTCAAGGGGCGGCTGCGTTGCATGAATGTGACAATTGACGAACGCATCGGAGCCGGATGCTCGCTCTGCGTACGAAGCCTGATGATTACAGCAGAGCCGTCGAGTTGACCCGATAGGGGGGTGCCCGCCCGGTTCACGGTGCTCGGCGGGGTGCCGCCGGGGCGGGCGGGTGCGGTCAGCGCCGGACCGGCGGCGCCACCCGGTAGCCGGGCACCGACGGCCAGCGCACGGTCAGCACCACCGACTCGCGCTCGGCGTACCAGGAGTGGTCCACGCCCCGCCCCCACAGCACGTAGTCGCCGGGCTCGCCCAGCACCACCGTCCGGTCCGGCAACTCGACCCGGAACCGGCCGCTGACCAGCACCAGCAGGGCCGTCCGGCGTTCGCCCGTGGCCCATCGCGAGCGCGCCTCCCCCGCCGGATGCACGCCCCACTTCACCTCGACGTCGGCACTGTGCCGGGGGTCGCCCGACGGCATGAAGTGGCCGAGCAGCCAGCCCGCGTTGGTCGCCCCGTCGACGCCCGCGTTGCCCACGTACACCCTGTCGTCCATCGGGCCCTCCCCCCAGCACACCGGCCGAGCAACGTACCAGGCCGGCGTCCGACTAACCTGGACCGGTGAGTGAGGAACTCGACGCCGAGACGCTGGCGTTCGCGCACCGGATGTTCGACCTGGCGCGCGACGGCGCCACCGTCGAACTGGCCGACTACGTCGACGCCGGGCTGCCGGTCGACCTGACCAACGACAAGGGCGACACCCTGCTGGTCCTGGCCGCTTACCACGCCCACCCCGAGACCGTCGCCGCGCTGCTCGCCCGCGGCGCCGACCACTCCCGGACCAACGACCGGGGTCAGACGGCGCTGGCCGCCGCCACCTTCCGCAGCAGCAGCGAGGCTGTCCGGACGCTGCTCGCCGCCGGGGCCGACCCGCACCACGGCAGTCCGTCGGCGGTGCAGACGGCCCAGTTCTTCGACCTGACCGAGATGCTCACGCTGCTGACCGCACCGACCGGCTGATCGCGGCGGCCGCCGCGGAGCCGGCCGCCGCGGAGCCGACCGCCGCGGAGCCGACCGCCGCGGAGCCGGCCGACAGCGACGTGCGGCGCCGCGCCGGCCGCCGCTGCACCAGGGGCCCGACACCGACCGCACGCTGACGCTCCAGCATGGACGGCCGGCCCCTGCGCCCGGCTCGGCGCCGACGGCTACCGGCGCCGGGGGCGAAACGGTAGGGACACCCGGCGTGCCCGGCCCGCGAACGGTATACAGGGTCGGTGGAGGATCCGCTGCCCGAACAGATGCGCACCGCCGCCACGGCGCTGCTGGCCGCGCTGGACGAGCCCACCCGCGCCCAGGCCACCCACCGCTTCGACGACGAGCCGGCCCGCCGCTGGCTCGAGTACCGGCCGCGGCCCCGCCCCGGGGTCTGCCTGGCCGACCTCGACCGCGCCGGGCGCAAGGCCGCGCACCGGCTGCTGGCCACCGCGCTGAGCCCACCGGCGTACGCCCAGGCGATGGCGATCGTCGCGCTGGAGGAGGTGCTCGACCGGGCGGAGGGATGGCGCCGGGGCCGGCACAGCGGCGACTACTGGGTGGCCGTCTTCGGCGACCCGGCCCGCGACGACGCCTGGGCGTGGCGCCTGGAGGGACACCACCTCTCCGTGAGCATGACCGTGGTGGCCGACCAGGTCTCCCCCGCGCCGATCTTCCTCGGCGCCAACCCGGCCACCGTCCGGTACGCCGGCCGCCCCGTCTCCCGCCCGCTGGGCGTGGAGGAGGACCTGGCCCGCGCCCTGCTCGACGCGATGGGCCCGGCCGGCCGGGCGGCGGCGATCGTCGCCGACGAGGCGCCCGGGGACATCATCAGCGCCACCCGCCCCCGGGTGGACGGGCCGCTGGAGCCGCTCGGGGTGCCCGCCGACCGGCTCGGACCCACCGGCCGGGCCCTGCTGGACCAGCTCGTGGCGCTCTACCTGGACCGGCTCCCGCCCGAGCTGGCGATCCGGGAGGCACGCCGGCTGGACTCGGGGCAGCTGCACTTCGCCTGGGCCGGCCCCACCGTGCCCGGCCGGCGCCACTACTACCGGGTGCAGGGCGACGACCTGCTGATCGAGTACGACAACACCACCGACGACGGCAACCACGCGCACACCGTCCTGCGCCGCCCGGCCAGCGACTTCGGCGCGGACGTCCTGGCCGCCCACCACGCCGAGTCGCACCCCACCCGGGACGGTTAGGGGCGGCGGTGGGCCAGGTCGACAGTGGCGTCGGAGACGTCGGCCAGGGCGTCGAAGGTGGTGGCCTCGGACCGGCGGCCGGCGTCGAAGCGGCGTACCAGGCGGGCGCCCAGCGAGACGCCGACCGCGCCGACGCCCAAGGCCACCAGCTCGACGAAGAGCAGCACGACGGAGGCGCCCCGCTGCGGCGCGTCCGCGCGGACGAGGCAGGAGATCAGGAACAGCGCTGCCATCGCCACGTTCACCAGGTTGAAGGTGATCGCCGTACGCCGGGTGCGGTCGACCGGCACGTCCCACAGGTCGATCATGCCGGCCACGGTGGCCAGCGCGGCGGCGACCAGGGCCGCCACGGACGTCCAGTAGCCCACCTCGCCGAGGAAGGCCGGCCCACCGAGCACGTCGGTCAGGTCGAACAGGGTCGCGCACACGAAGAGCCCGAACGGGAACGTCACCAGCATCGGTTGGATCGGGTGCCCATGCACCCGCAGCCGGCTCTGCATGGTTCCTCCCCAGGTCGGCACACGCGTCACCAGTCCAGGGTGCTACCCGGGCGCCGGTACGCCGAAACGACACGCGGCCCGGGGGCCCGGTGGTGCCGGTGGTCCCAGCGGGCCGACGTGACCCCAGCGGTCACGCTGACCCCGGTCGCACCGGCGGAGGCGGCGGGTGCAGGGACGGCGACGGCCGGAGCGTTCAGTTGTCCCGGGGCCGCGACACGGTGGCGACCAGCCGGTCGGCGACGTCGCGTAGCGGGATGTCCAGCGACGACGCCGCGCTGCGCAGCACGTCGAGCGCCTCCTGGGCCGGGCAGCCGCGCTGGGTCATGATCACGCCGATCGCCTGCCCGACCACCCCGTCGCCGAGCACCGAGGGGTCCAGCTCACCCGCCTGGGCGGCCTTGCGCGCCCGGTCGCGGACCGCCGCCAGGAGCAGCCCGGCGTGCTCGGCGAGCAGCATCGCGGTGAGTTGGTGCCCCGGGGTCAGCAGGTCGGCGGCACCGGCGTAGAGGTTGATCGACCCGATCGCCTGCTCGTCGACGTCGACGGGCGCGGACATCACCCCGTACACGCCCAGCTCCCGTGCCCGCGACGTCCAGGCCGGCCAACGCTCCTCGCGGTCCAGTTGGTCGGAGAGGATCATCTCCCGCCGCCGGATGGCGTCCATCGCCGGCGAGTCGGGGCCGTGCCGCAGATCGTCCAGGCCGGCCAGGCGGGCGTCGGAGGCCGCCACGCCGGCCGGTTCGCCGGCGCGCAGCGCGGTGAAGCCGCACCAGCTCACGCCGGCCACGGCGTCGCGGGCGGTACGCACCAGCGCGGTCAGCGCCTCGTCGAAGTCGTCCACCGCGATCAGCGCGGCGGTCAGCTCGCGCAGCAGGGCGGCGGTCTCCAGGACGCCGAGCCGCTCCACCGCCGGGTCCCGCATCTCCAGGTTCACCGCTCCACTGCCCCCACCGTCCCGGCGCGTGCTGCCGCACGCCCGACCGGCGCCGTCACCTGTCTCATCGTCTGTCTCCCCCGACTCCTCGGACCCGGCCTACTACCCTCGCAAACCGGGATCGAAACGGCGCAAAGGAGGCCCCTTCCCGGCCGACGGGGCAGGAAGGGGCCACCGGAGCGTCAGCGCGACGCGGAGCTGAGCCGCCGCCCCACCGAGGCGATCAACCGGTCCAGCTCCGAGCCGAACGGGTTGTCGTGCACGAGGTACGTCCAGGTCGCGCTCGGCCGCACCAGCTTGGCCTCGTCCGGCTCCCAGTCGTCGCCGAACTCCGTCTCCTCGAAGGTCTCGATGGTGCGCCTCTCGATCTCCGGAACCAGGTTGTTGAACGCCGGCACCGCCGCCCGGTGGAACTCGTCGAGCGGGTCGAGCCGACCCAGGGCGCGCAGGTGCACGCCCTCGCGCACCTCGGAGAGCTCCGCGAGGTGCTCCGCCCAGAGCCGGTCGAGGTGGTAGAGGGCGATCCACCGGGCGGCGCGGGCCAGCAGGTCCTCGTCCATCTCGCCGGCCTTGTCGGGCACCCGGTCCAGCAGCATCAGCGCCGCCACGTCGCTGGTCAGCAGCCGTTCCCGGCGCTCCGCGAGGGCCTTGCGCTGCTGCTCGACGACGACGCTGTAGCGCCAGGTGTTGCGGTGGATCTCGTGGTTGACGCCCTCGGCGACCCGCTGGGCGTGCTCGACGGCGTACTCGACCTGGTCGTCGGTGACCAGACCGTCGGCGTTCATCCGGGGCGAGGCCGGGACGGCGTCGCCGGCGTGCCGGACGACCAGGTCGTCCTCCAGGCTGACGAAGAAGACCGACCCACCCGGGTCGCCCTGCCGACCGGCCCGGCCGCGCAGCTGGTCGTCGACGCGCCGGCTGTCGTGCCGGCCGCTGCCGATCAGGTAGAGCCCGCCCAGCTCGGCGACCCGGTCCCGGTCGGCCTGGTCGCTGCCGCCGAGCCGGATGTCGACGCCCCGGCCGGCCATCTGGGTGGAGACGGTCACCGCGCCGTACGCGCCGGCCTCGGCGATGATCGCCGCCTCCTCGTCGTCGTTCTTCGCGTTGAGCACCACGCAGGGCACCCCGGCGGCGTTCAGGCCCGCGGCCAGCCCCTCGGACTCCTTCACGTCCAGGGTGCCGACCAGCACCGGCCGGCCGCGCTCGTGGTTGCGCCTGATCTCGTCGACCAGCGCCTCCTCCTTCTCCGCCCGGGTGGCGTAGATGCGGTCCGGCTCGTCCTCGCGCACGCACGGGGTGTTCGGCGGGATCACCGCCACCTCGAGGCCGAAGAACTCCCGCAGCTGGTCGCCGACCAGCACCGCGGTCGCCGTCATGCCGCACACCTTGGGGTAGAGCGCGATGTAGGCCTGCACGGCGATCGTGCCGAGCACCTCGCCCTCGGCGGTGGCGTCGAGGCCCTCCTTGGCCTCCACGGCCGCCTGGAGCCCGTCCGGCCAGCGGCGGCGCTGGGCGACCCGGCCGCGCATCTCGTCGATCAACTCGACGGAGCCGTCGCGGACGATGTAGTCGACGTCGCGGTGCAGCAGGGCGTGCGCGTGCAGGGCCACGTTCACCGCGGAGAGCTGCGCGACGTGCTCCTCGTCGTACAGGTCGATGCCGAGCCTGGCCTCGACGGCGGCCAGGCCGGCGGCGGTGAAGGCGACGCTGCGGCCGTCCTCGGCCACCGTGTAGTGCTTGCCCTTGCGCAGGCCCCGCACCTGCGCCGCGGCGGCGTGCACCGGGTCCTGCTCGCCGGCGACCGCGCCGGCGAGGACCATCGGCACCCGGGCCTCGTCGATGAGGATCGAGTCGGCCTCGTCGACGATGGCGGTGCGCAGCGGCGGCTGCACCCGGTCCTCCACGTCGGTGACGAGCTGGTCGCGCAGGTAGTCGAAGCCGGCCTCGCTGACCGAGACGTAGGTGACGTCGCAGGCGTACGCGTCGCGCCGCTCCTGCGGGGTGGAGGCCTCGTTGACCCAGCCGACGGTCAGGCCGAGCAGGGTGTAGACCGGCTCCATCCAGAGGGCGTCGCGCCGGGCCAGGTAGTCGTTGACGGTGAGCACGTGCACCGGGCCGTTGCCCAGCCGGACGTGCCCGTAGGCGGCGATGGCCGCGGTGAGCGTCTTGCCCTCACCGGTGGCCATCTCGGCGACCTTGCCGGAGAGCAGCGCCATCGCGCCCAGCAGCTGCACGTCGTACGGCCGCTGGTCGAGGCCGCGGCGGGCGGCCTCGCGGCCGATCGCGCAGATCTCCTCGTAGCCCGTGGCCTTGCCGGCGGCCTCGGTCAGCTCGGCGTCGTCGAGCGCCGACAGCTCCTCTTCGCGCGCCTCGGCGGCTGGCAGCAGCTTCTCCAACGGTCCCAGGTCGACCGTCGTCCCCGGGCGCTGGAGGAACCGGCGGAACCTGCTCTTCAAGCGTTGCGACACACCCATGAGCGGCAACGGTACGCGACCGCAGCCGACGTTGGCGGCCCGCCCGGCGCGCCGCCGCGCGGGTGTCGGCGCCGGGCTGGTCGCGCGCGTGGGCCGCTCAGCTCACCAGGAGCTGGTGGGTGGCCAGCTCACGGTAGAGCGGGCTCGTTCCGGTGAGTTCGTCGTGGGTGCCCGTGGCCGCCACCCGGCCGCCGTCGAGCACCACGATCTGGTCGGCGTCGACGACGGTGGAGAGGCGGTGCGCCACGATCAGCAGGGTGCGTCGGGCAGCCACCGCGTCGATGGCCCGGCGCAGCGCGGCCTCGTTGCGGGCGTCGAGGTTGCTGGTCGGCTCGTCGAGCAGCAGCACCGGTGGCTCGGCCAGCAGGGCGCGGGCGATCGCCAGCCGCTGCCGCTCGCCGCCGGAGAGCAGCACCCCGCCCTCGCCCACCTGCACGTCCAGCCCGTCGGGGGCGCGCTCGGCGAGGTGGCCGAGGTTGACCTCGCCGAGCACCGCGCGCAGCCGGGCCTCGGTGACGTCCGGCGCGCTGATCAGGAGGTTCTCGCGCAGCGTGCCGGCCAGCACCGGCGCGGACTGTTCCACGTAGCCGATCCGGGCGCGCAGCGCGTCGCGGGGCAGGTCCCGCACGTCGACGCCGTCGAGGCGCAACGCGCCCTCGGTGACCTCGTAGAAGCGCTCGACCAGCGCCAGCAGCGTGGACTTCCCGGCACCCGACGGGCCGACCAGGGCGGTCCGGGTGCCGGCCGGCACGGTGAAGCTCACCTCGCGCAGCACCGGCGGGCCGCCGGGGTAGCCGAAGCCCACCCGGTCGAACTCGACGGACGCCGGGGCCCCGCCCGGCAGCGCCCGGACCGGGGTGCCCGCCGGCCGGTCGGCCGCTCCCTCCGCCGGCACGGCGAGCACCTCCTCGATGCGCTGGAGCGCGCCGAGGCCGGTCTGCAACTGGGTGTAGGCGTGCACCGCCTGCCCGAGCGGAAGGACCAGGAAGAACAGGAACATGATGAAGGCGACCAGGTCGCCGACGGTGATCGCGCCCGCCGCCACCCGCGCCCCGCCCACCCCGAGGACCAGCAGGAACGCCCCCTGGATGGTGACGCTGCTGGCGGGGCCGACGAACGCCTGCACCCGGGCCACTCGCAGCCCCGCCGCGTACGCCTGGGTGGCGCTGACGCCGATCGAGTCGGCCTCGCGCCGCTCCGCCCGGGCCGCGCGGATCGTCCGGGCGGCGGAGATGGCCCGCTCCACCGCGGAGGTCATCTCGCCGATGCGTTCCTGGGCGGCACGGGCCAGGCCCCGCACGCGGCGGGCGAAGGCGACCGCGATGGCGATGCCACCGGCCACCCCGAGCAGGGTCACCCCGAACAGCACCGGATCGAGCAGGACCATCGCGCCCGCCGCGCCGAGCACCATCACCGCGCCGGTGACCACCTCGAACAGGCCGGAGGTGACCACGGCGCGCAGCAGGGTGGTGTCCGAGCCGACGCGCGAGAGCAGGTCGCCGGTGCGGCGGCGGTCGTACTCGGCGATCGGCAGCCGCAGCAGGTGCCCGGCCAGCCGCCGGCGGGTGCCCAGCACCACCCCCTCGGCGGTGCGTTGCAGCAGGTAGTCCCGCACCCCGCCGAGCGCCGCGCCCGCCAGCACCAGGGCGACCAGCGTCGCGACCAGCCCGGCCACGCCCCGGCTGGCGGAGAGCCCGTCCAGCACCGAGCGGGTGAGCAGCGGCTGGGCCAGCGACGCCGCCGCACCGGCCAGCGACAGCGCGCCCACCACGGCCAGGGTGCCGCGGTGGGCGCGCAGGTACGGCAGCAGGGCGGCGAGGCCGACCCGACGGTCGTCCCCGCTCCCGCCGGAACCGTCGACGGCGGCCGGGGCGGAGTCGTCGGCGGTCAGGACGGCAGCGTCAGCGGTCATGGCTGGAACGGTAGCCGCCCGTACCACCCGCCCGGGGCGGAGCGGGGCTCAGCCGGTCAGCACCACCTGAAGTTCCTGGCGGCGCCGCTCGGCGAGATCGGTCAGCAGGGTCGGCGCCTCCTCGAACGGCACCACCGCCGACACCAGGTGCTTGCGGATGACGTCCCCGTACGCGCGCAGCAGGTCGATCGTCTCGGCGGAGAGGCGCTCGCGGTCCCAGGTGGGGGCGAGCCCGCGCGGCACCCGGCCGATCTGCGCGCACCGCAGTGACAGTCCGTTGTGGTGGAACTCCTCGCCGAACCGGACCGCGTCCGCGCCGGCCTGGTAGAAGGCCAGGTCGACCACGGTGCCCTGGGGACGCAGCAGGCGCAACGCGAGCTGCAACGCCCACGCCTGCCCCCGGCACTGGAACACCACGTCGGCGCCCCGGTCGCCGGGGCCGTGCGCCCAGCGGGTCTTGAGCACCACCGCCGGGTCGTCGCCCTCGGGGTCGAGGGTCTCGAGGCCCAGCGCCTCGGCGACGGTCCGCCGCTGCGGGGTCGGGTCGAGCACCACCACCGAGGCGGCCCCGTGCCGCTTGGCGAACAGGGCGGTGAGCAGGGCCACGACCCCGCTGCCGACGACCGCGACCCGGCGGCCCCGCACCCCGTCGCCGAGGGACCGCACGTCGGCGCCGTGCAGGTCGGCGGCGGCGTGCAGCACCCCGTTGGCGCAGATCGGCCCCATGTGCGCGACGTAGACGCCGAGCAGCGGATCGAGATCCGCGGGCAGCGGCACGAACCGCTCGGCGACCGGGTCGGCGACCCAGCCGGTGCGGTGGCCGTACGTCATCGCGCCGACGGTGCCCACGGCGACGGCCGGGGTACGGCTCTCCACCACCCGGCCGACCTGCATGTAGCCCAGCCGGGTCACCGGGTACGGGGTGCTGGCCGCGCCCGGTTGGAAGAGCCCGAGGTCGGCGTTCCAGGTGACGTTGAGGTAGGGGTTGGTGCCCTTGACGTAGCTGAGTTCGGTGCCGGCGGACACGCCGCTGAACAGCGTCTCGACCCGGAACGTGCCGTCGGTCACCTCGGCGGCGTCCTGCTCGATGAGCTCGACCTGTCCCGGGCCGCCGACCACCACCACGCGGTCACGCATCGACGGTCACCCCCGTGGCCAGCGGCGCGGCGGCGGGCGTGTCCAGGCGTACGGGCCGGCCGGTGCGGGCGGAGTCGGCGACCGCGAGGGCGAGGCGCTGGGTGCCGAGGGCCTCGGCGTACGGGACGCGCACGTCGTCGCCGACGCCCCGGACGGCGTCGACGAAGGCCCGGTCCACGGCCACCCGGGCGGCCTCCGGGTCGGCGTCGAAGCGGCGTTCCCCGTCGGCGTCGCGCACGACGAGCCCGTCCTCGCCCAGCGACAGGGCCAGCCCGTCGGCGAGGATCTCCAGCCCGGCGCGGTGCTTCCAGCCGAGCACGCAGGCGGCGGTGAGCGTGCCGACCGCGCCGTTGGCGAAGCGCAGCGTCGCGGTGGTCACCGAGTCGATGTCGGCCCCGTCGACCGGCGGCGGGGCTCCGTCGCCGTACGCGGTGACCTCGGTGGCCTCGCCGACCAGGCACCGGATGAGGTCCAGCACGTGCGCGGCCTGCTCGACCACCGGGCCGCCGGAGCGGTCCCGCCGCGACCACCAGGCCACCGGGGGTACCTTGTCCCACCACGCGCCGGCGACCATCCGCACCGGACGTTCGGCGAGCAGTTCCCGGGCCTGCCGCACCACCGGCAGGTAGCGCCAGTGGTGCCCGACGCCGGTGAGCAGCCCCCGCCGGGCCACCAGGTCGGCGATCCGCTCGGCGGTGGCCAGGTCGACGGCGACCGGCTTCTCCACGAACATCGGCACCCCGGCCGCGACGACCGCCTCCTCGGCCGGCCCGTGGGCGAACGGCGGCACGCAGACGTAGACCGCGTCCGGGCCGGCGGCCAGCAGCTCGTCGACGTCGTCGAAGGCGCGGGTGCCGTGCGCGTGCGCCAGCTCCGCCGCCGCCTGCGGCAGCACGTCGGTCACCCCGAGCAGTTCCACGTCCGCGAAGCCGCCCAACACCCGGGCATGGCGTTGCGCCACCCCGCCGGCCCCTACCAGTCCCACCCGGCACGTGCGCATGAAAGCCCCTTCGCCACAGTTTCGCGTTCGGTGACTGCAACTCCCCCCGGGTGCCCGCAACCAAACGTTCACCAGGGCGGAACCCGGCCACGTCACCGACGTGATCAAGCTGTTAGGCATGCTGCGGTTAGCGCGAGCGCGGTAGTGGGAAAAACAGTGAAGGTTTTTCCGCCACGATCTGGGGGTGCCTGTGCGGAATACGGAAACGATGGTGTCACCGGTGGTGGAGGCCTGGGCCACCTACCGCACCACGTCGGCTGGTGACTGGCCGGCACGGCGCCTGATGCGCGCCAAGGGGGACAGCAGGGTCAGCGTGGTCCTGCCGGCCCGTGACGAGGAGGCGACGGTCGGCGCGATCGTTTCGACGATCCGGGAGCACCTGATGGAGCGGGTGGCCCTGGTCGACGAGCTGATCGTGGTGGACTCCCGGTCCACCGACCGCACCGCCGCGGTGGCGCGTGCCGCCGGCGCGGAGGTGGTCAGCCAGGACGCGATGACCCGGGGTCTTCCTCGGCTCACCGGCAAGGGGGACGCGCTGTGGGCGGGGCTGGCGGCGGCCGAGGGCGACGTGGTGGCATTCGTCGACGCCGACCTGCGCGAGTTCCGTCCGCACTTCGTGACCGGGCTGATCGGTCCGCTGCTGACCGATCCGTCGGTGGACTTCGTGAAGGGCTTCTACCACCGCCCGTTGGTCGGGGCGTCCAGCGTGGAGGCCGACGGCGGCGGGCGGGTGACGGAGCTGATGGCCCGGCCGATGCTGAACCTGTTCTGGCCCGAGCTGGCGGGCTTCGTGCAGCCCCTCGCCGGTGAGTACGCCGGCCGCCGGGAGGTGCTGGAGCGGGTGCCGTTCGTCTCCGGCTACGGGGTCGAGACGGCGATGCTCATCGACCTGCTCGAGCTGGTCGGGTTGGACGCGCTGGCCCAGGTGGACCTGGGCGAACGCAAGCACCGCCACCAGGACACGGCCGCGCTGGGCCGGATGTCGGCCCAGATCATGCTGACCGCCTGGTCACGGTTGCAGCGACGCGGCTGGGCGGTGCCGGGCGCGACGCCCGCCGCCCTGCTGACCCAGTTCCGGCGCGGCGGCTCCGACGCCCTGCCGAACCTGGACCGGGAGATCGTCGTCAGCGACGTCTCGGTGGAGGAGCGACCGCCCCTGGCGGAGCTGCGGCACCGGATCCCCCGCCGACGGGTCGCCGCGGCGTGAGCACGCGACCTGTCGCGACCCCGAACGACCGGGTGCGGACGGCCCAGGGCCCCGCCGAGGGAAGGAACCCCGTATGAGCCTCACCGTCCTGATGAACGCCGGTCCGTGGCTGTCCGTGCCGCCGCCCGGCTACGGCGGCATCGAGAACGTCATCGCGACGCTGGTACCCGAGCTGCGCCGCCTCGGCGTACGGGTGGTGCTCGCCTCGGTCGACAGCAGCACGCTCCCGGTCGACGAGAAGTTCTCCGTCTTCCCCGACGGGCAGTTCCACGCCCTGCAACGGCCGTACAACCAGGTCTGCGGCATCTCACAGGCACACCTCAACGGCGTGGTGCGCGCGCTGCACTCGCGCGACGACATCGACCTGGTGCACGACCACGTGGAGGCGGTCGGTCTGGCCACGCTCGCCGCGATGGGCCCGGACGCCCCGCCGGCCCTGCACACACTGCACTGGGACCTGGCCAAACACCCGGCGCTCTACGGCAACCTCGACGGCGGCGACCGGGTGCGGGTCAACGGGGTCTCCGCCTCGCAGCTGGCCCGCGCGCCCCGGGCCTTGCAGGAGCACTCGGTGGGCCACGTGCACCTGTCCACCCCGCTCGCCGTCGACGCGGACCGTCGGCCCCGGGCGGAGAAGGGCGACTATCTGATCATCCTGGGCCGGATCAACCCCGGCAAGGGTCAGGACGTGGGCGCGCGCCTCGCCCGGCGGGTGGGGGTGCCGCTGGTGCTCGCCGGGCCGGTCGGCCCGTACCACCGGCCGGAGGACCTGGCCGCCGCCGGGGACGGGGCCCGGCAGAACCCGGACGTCCGGTTCTTCTACGACGAGGTGGCGCCGCACGTCGACGGCGACCTGGTCCGCTGGGTGGGCACCGTGGCCGGGCAGGAACGCGACGACCTGCTGGCCGGCGCCCGGGCCTCGCTGTTCCCGCTGCGCTGGGAGGAGCCGGGCGGCACGGCGGTGGTCGAGTCGCTGGCCCTGGGCACGCCCGTGGTCGCCACCGCCCGGGGCTGCCTGCCCGAGCTGATCGAGCACGGCCGCACCGGCCTGCTCACCACCGACGAGGAGGAGCTGGGCGACCTGCTGCTGGCCGCCGGCCTGCTGGATGCGGACGAGTGCCGGCGCGAGGCCGCCGTCCGCTTCACCCCCGCGGCGATGGCCGAGAAGTACGTCGGCCTCTACGAGCGGGTCCGCCGGCTCGCCGCCGCCGGACGTCTGCTGCCGGCCTGACCACGGGTCCGCGTCCCGGGGCCGGCCCGCCGTGACGGTGGGCCGGCCCCGGTTTCGGGCCGGCCTCGTGGCGTGCCGGCCCCGGTACGGCGACCGGGCGACCCCGGCCGCGGGTTTGCCGGTGGGAGCAGCGGGAAGGCGCGCTGCGCCCAGCGTTCCCACACGGTGAGGAGACGGCGGTGACCGGTCCCATGGCGCGCTCCCGCGCCCGGCACGACCCGGCCGACGGCAAGGCTCCCGTCCGGCGGGCCGCCACCGCCGTGGCGGTGGTGTTCCTCCTGGTCGGCGTGCTCGGCTTCGTGCCGGGCATCACCAGCGACTTCGGCGACCTGCGCTTCGCCGGGCACGACTCCGACGCCAGGCTGCTCGGCCTGTTCCAGGTCTCGGTGCTGCACAACTTCGTCCACCTGCTCTTCGGGGTGGCGGGGCTGGTGCTGGCCCGCACCGTCGCGGGGGCGCGGGCCTACCTGATCGGCGGCGGCGCGATCTACCTGGTGCTCCTGCTCTACGGTCTGGTGATCGACCACGACAGCGGGGCCAACTTCATCCCGGTCAACGACGCCGACAACTGGCTGCACCTGTTCCTCGGCCTGGGCATGATCGCGCTCGGCGTCCTGACCACCCGGGGCCGGGCCGGTCGGTGACGCAGTGCGACCGGCCGGGGCTCGCCGCCCCGACCGGCCCGGTTTCGCCCTGCCCGCGTCCGGGTAGTCCGGAGATCCCCGACGACGACGCGAAACGAGGGCGCCCATGCCGCGGCGGATCACCTGCGAGGTGCGCGACCGGTCACCGGTGACCGTCGTACGCCTTCGTGGCGGCCTCGACCTCGGCACCATGCGCACGGTGCACAACGTGCTGGACGGCTGCCTGGCCAGCCAGCCCGACGCGCTCGTGGTCGACCTCACCGACGTCACCGTCCGTGACCCGCTCGCCCTCTCGGTCTTCGCCGCCATCGCCCGCCGGGCGGCCGGCTGGCCGGGGGTGCCCGTCGTGCTGTGTGCCCCGCCGCCCGAGACGGCGGTGTGGCTGGCGCAGTCGACCGCCTGCCGGGTGGTGCCGGTACGCCGCGACTGCGACGAGGCGACCCGGGCGGCGAACGCGGCGGCGGCGCCCCGACTGCGGGCCCGGCTCGAACCGGTTGCGGAGGCCTGCCGGCGGGCGCGGGAACTGGTCACCGACGCCTGCGGGCGGTGGAACCTGCCGGAGTCCGTCGGTCCGGCGTCGCTGGTGCTCAGCGAACTGGTCGGCAACGTGGTCCGGCACGCCGGTACGCCGATGCGGGTGACGCTGACGTTGCGCCGGCCGTACCTGCACGTGGCGGTGTCCGACGGCGACCGCAACCTGGTGCGGGCCGGCTGTCCCGACGCGCGGGCCGAGGGCGGCCGGGGGCTGATGCTGGTGCGCGAGCTGGCCCAGGGGTGGGGCAGCGCGCCGGCCGGCGACGGAAAGGTCGTCTGGGCCATCCTGCCCGCCAATTGACCGGATTTACCACTCTCGCCTGAAAGACCGCTGTCGCCTGGTTTCATGGGGTGCGGGGCGGCTAGCCGCGCCGTCCTATCTGTCGTCTGGCGGGGTGAGGGTCACATGCCCAAGCGGGTAACCAGGGAACCACGCGACCGGGGACCGGCGATCTTGGCGCCAGCCCGCTTCGGCGGCTATCCCGGGCCGTTGCGCAAGCCGCTCCCCGGCGGAAAGCTGACCCGGTTCCTGGCCACCACCGACCACAAGCAGATCGGGCTGCTCTACCTGCTGACCTCGTTCAGCTTCTTCCTGGTGGCCGGGATCCAGGCGATGCTGATGCGGGCCGAACTGGCCCGGCCCGGCATGCAGATCCTCTCCTCCGAGCAGTACAACCAACTCTTCACCTCGCACGGCGCGGTCATGCTGCTGCTCTTCGCCACCCCGGCCGCGTTCGGCTTCGCCAACTACATCGTGCCGATCCAGATCGGCGCCCCGGACGTGTCGTTCCCCCGGCTCAACGCCCTCGCGTACTGGCTCTACCTGTTCGGCGGGCTGATGGTGATCGGCGGCTTCCTCACCCCGGGCGGCTCCGCCGACTTCGGCTGGACGGCGTACTCGCCGCTGAGCAGCCCGGAGCACTCCCCCGGCGCCGGTGCCAACATGTGGGTTATCGGACTGGTGGTCTCGGGGCTGGGCACGATCCTCGGGGCGGTCAACCTGATCACGACGATCCTCACCCTGCGCGCGCCCGGCATGACCATGTTCCGGATGCCGATCTTCACCTGGAACATGCTCTTCACCAGCCTGCTGGTGGTCCTGGTGTTCCCGCTGCTCGCCGCGGCCCTGATGGCGCTCGCGGCGGACCGGCTGCTCAACGCCCACGTCTACGACCCGTCGACCGCCGGGCCGATGCTCTACCAGCACCTGTTCTGGTTCTTCGGCCACCCCGAGGTGTACATCATCGCGCTGCCGTTCTTCGGCATCATCACGGAGATCATCCCGGTCTTCTCCCGTAAGCCGATCTTCGGCTACACGGGGCTGGTGCTGGCCACCATCGCGATCACCGTGCTGTCGATGACCGTGTGGGCGCACCACATGTTCGCCACCGGCCAGGTGCTGCTGCCGTTCTTCAGCATCCTGAGCTACCTGATCGCGGTGCCCACCGGGGTGAAGTTCTTCAACTGGATCGGCACCATGTGGAAGGGACAGCTCACCTTCGAGACGCCGATGCTCTTCGCGATCGGCTTCCTGGTGACGTTCCTGCTCGGCGGCCTCACCGGAGTGCTGCTGGCCAGCCCGCCAGCCGACTGGCACACCCACGACACCTACTTCGTGGTGGCGCACTTCCACTACGTCGTGTTCGGCACGGTGGTCTTCGCGCTCTTCGGCGGCTTCTACTTCTGGTGGCCGAAGATGACCGGGCGGCTGCTGGACGAGCGACTCGGCAAGGCCCACTTCTGGACCATGTTCATCGGCTTCCACGGCACCTTCCTGGTGCACCACTGGCTGGGCAGCGAGGGCATGCCCCGCCGGTACGCCGACTACCTGCCCACCGACGGGTTCACCACGCTGAACACGATCTCCAGCATCTTCTCCTTCGTGCTCGGCGCGTCCACGCTGTTCTTCATCTGGAACGCCTGGAAGTCCTGGCGGTACGGGGCGTTGGTGAACGTCGACGACCCCTGGGGCTTCGGCAACTCGCTGGAGTGGGCCACCACCTGCCCGCCGCCCCTGCGCAACTTCGACCGGATGCCCCGCATCCGCTCCGAGCGGCCCGCCTTCGACGCCAAGTACGGCCCCCTCGTCGCCGACCTCGGCCGGGACCTGCCGCAGCGCACCACCAAGCCCCCGCAGGACTTCCGCGAAGAGCTGCACCGCGAGAAGCACCCGCCGGAGTCACCGGCCGCCGGGGGCGCGCGGGGCGCCCGCGACGCCGTCGCGTACCAGCCCGCGCCGCAGTCCGGCGCCCGGCCCGTCGACGTCCCGGAGCCGGAGGACGTACGCCGCCCCAGCTTCGAGGACAGCGACGCCCCGGGCGAGGAGAGTGAGAACCCGAACCCGCTGGACTCCGACCGCAGTGGCCGGCGCAGCCCGGGTCGCTGGCGGCACCCGCACAGCGACGGCGGTGACGATCGACCTCGGTGACCGGCGGGCACCGCCGGGGCCGGCACCGCACAGGCGGTGCCGGCCCCTGTCGCGCGTACGCCCGTGGGCCGGCACCCGAGCGGCGCCGGCCCACGGGCGTGCGGTCAGCCCTCCCGGGCCGCCGCGAGTCCCGCCGCGGTGAGTGAGCGGCGCACGGCCGGCTGGACCCGGGTCAGCCGCAGCGGCACCCCCGTGCGCACGGCGGCCTCGCGGCCGGCCATCAGCGCGGCGATGCCGCCGGCGTCGAAGCCGCCCGCGCCGTCCAGGTCGACCACCACCTCGGCGGGCTGCCCGGTCACCGCCGCCAGCATCGCCCGGCGCAGCTGGTCCGCGCCGTCGCGGTCGACCTCACCGCCGACCTCCACGACCACCCGGTCGCCGTTGTGCCGCACCGAGATCCTGGTCTTCGCCGGTTCCGACTCGGCGGCCCCGCTCTGCCACGGTGGCGGGGCGTCGGCGAGCATCGCCTGGCGCAGCCAGGTCAACGCCCGCGACAGCAGCCGGGAGACGTGCATCTGGGAGATGCCGAATCGGGCGGCGATCTCCGCCTGGGTCTGGTTGCCGTAGAAGCGCATGGCCAGGATGCGCCGCTCCCGCCAGGGCAGCCGGTGCAGCAGCCCGCTGACCGTCACCCGGTCGTCGACGGACTCCAGCGCGTTGTCGGACTCGCCGACCAGGTCGCCGAACTCGGCCGAGCTCTCGCCGCCGACGGGGGCGTTCAGCGAGGCCGGGCTGTAGCCGGCGGCGGACTCCAGCGCCGCGAGGATCTCCTGCTGCGGCGTCTCCAACCGTTCCGCCAGCTCGGCGACCGTCGGGGCCCGGGACAGCTCGCTGGTCAGCGCGGAGGTCGCCTGCCCCACCTCCAGGATCAGGTCGCGCAGCCGGCGGGGCACGTGCACGCCCCAGGTGCGGTCGCGGAAGTGGCGCTTGATCTCGCCGACGATGGTGATGGCCGCGTACGCGGTGAACGAACCCCGCTCCGGGTCGTACCGGTCGACGGCGTTGACCAGGCCGAGCCGGGCGACCTGCTCCAGGTCCTCCAGCGGCTCGCCGCGCCCCCGGTAGCGGCGGGCCAGCCGCCCCGCGAACGGCAGCGCGAAGCGGACCAGGTCGTCCCGCGCCTCCTGGCGTCGTTCGGGCGGTAGGCCCTCGATGCGGGCCGCGTACGCCAGTGCGGCCGCGTCGAGGTCCTCCAGGCCCCGCTCCGTCGGCGGTGGTGTGGTCGTGGTGGTCTGTCCGAACATCCGCGCCTCCCTCAGGAAGGTCCCCCGCCCGGATTCAGGAAACCGGTCGTGCGCGCGCGTGGTCGCACCACGCCCGGGCCGGAAAAGTGGGTCACATGACTGGGATGTCAGCGGGCGACGACGCCACGCCGGACGGCGTGATCAGGCCGTCGCAGCCAGCGGTGTTCCCGCTCCGTAGGTACTCAATCACGGGACCCGGGGTTCGCGAGGATGTTTCGAAGGGGCCGGCTCAACAGACCAGCAAGCCCTGGCCGGCGCCGCCGTCGCGCAGCGCCACGAGGGCATCGGCGACGGTCATCGGCGGCGGCGTCGGCAGGTCGTACGGCTGTGCCCGCAGCACCTCCGTGGCCCGACGGGTGGGCACCGAGGTGACCGGGTAGCCGCGTGCCGAGGTGCGGTCCAGCGCCCGCCTTCGGCGGCCGAAGCCGGCGACGGCCAGCCACTGCGGCAGCCCGGCCACCGCCGGCGACCGCAGGCCGGGCGGTTCGGGCAGCACGTCCACCGAGCTGAACGGCTCGCTCCCGGCGAGCCACCACTCCACCCCCTCCACGCTGCGTCGGGTGGCGTTCTCGCACCAGTACGGCACCATCCCGGCCCGCACCACCTGCCACGGGTCGAGCAGCCGGCCGCACTCCACCACCAGCCGGTCACCGGTCTTGCCGGCCGCGCGCAGCCACCGCCGGTACAGGTCGGCGGTCGCGGCGCTGAGCGCCTCCGGGCGCGACACGAGGACCCGGTGCAGCGGATGCCGGTGCCGGCCGGTCCACTCCCGGACGGCGGCCTCGAAACCGGAGTCCACGCCGTGTTCCGCCGGCTCGGGCGGCGAGGTGACCTCCGGCGGCTGCCAGTGCGCGCCGTCCCCGCCGGCCGAGCGGAGCACCTGGCGCAGGGCGTGGCTGTCCGGGTGGAAGTCGACCGGGTCGAGGCCGCTGCCCGGGCAGCCGACCTGGAAGCTGTGGCCCGGAGCGGAGTCGAACACCGGCCAGGTGCGGGCGTCGCCCAGCAGCAGCACCGGGGCGCCGGGTTCCAGCCGGTCGGCCAGCCACCGCGCGTACGCGGCCGGCAGGGACCGCCACCGGGCCGCCAGGGACACCGTGACGCCGGCCAGCGCGCCCCGGCTCGCGGGACAGTGCACCTGGCGTACGTGCAGGTCGGCGTTGCCGCCGAGGATGCGGGCGGTGAGCGCGGCCCCGTGGTCCAGGGCGGCCTGCGGCCGGTCGACGGCGCCCTGCGCCCAGTGCACGCTCATCTCGAACCCGGCCGGCAGCCAGGGCACGCCGAGGGCCATGGCCAGGTGCGCGGTCGCGCCGTGCGGGGAGCCGATCAGGGCGCCCGGGTAGCGCCGGCGCGGGTACTGGTCGGCGAACCAGCGGGCGATCCGGCCCGCGTCGACCTCGGCCGTCTGGCCGGGCGTGAGCGCCACCCGGCCGGCGGCCCGGACGACCGCCGCCCGGCGCACCGGCTCGGGCGCGCCCGTGAACCTCGACAGCGGCCCCGGGTGTCCCGGGTGTCCGAGGTCGGCGCAGTCGGCCCCGCGCAGCGCCCGCGCGGTGGCGGCCACCAGCACCCGCGCCGCGCTGCCCGCGGCCACGACCCGGTCGCCCGCCAGCCCGGCACCGTCGGCCGTGAGCCCCTCGCGCACCTTGTGCACCGGCCCCACCTTGCCTCGTTCGCTCACCACGCGGCCCGGCTTCCCGTCCCGATGGGGTTCAAACAGGGCATCCCCCACCGGGCGGGAGCAATCAGAAGATCCCGGGCGGGCCGGCGCGGGTGCGCCGAAGGAGGGCCATGGTGCCGGTCACCGCCGCCACGGCACGCCGGTGACCAGGGTTTCAGTGGCACGGCAAGGGGCACATCTGCGCCCATGCGCACCGACGACGGCGCCCCCGCGGCGGCCACCATCACGCCCTACCAGGACGGGCCGCTGCTGGTCCGGGGCGATTTCGCCCTGGTCACCCCCGACGGCGAGACCATCGACGCGAGACGGGGCACGGTGGCGCTGTGCCGCTGCGGCAAGTCGGCGCTCAAGCCCTTCTGCGACGGTACGCACAAGGCCGTCGGCTTCCGCGCCGGCAGCACCAGCGACAACCCCTGATTGGCGCCCCTTCCGCGCTCCCCCGCGCCCGCGCGCTCACTCCGTTGTGGTGGGCGGGTCAGGCCGCGGCGGCGGGGACGTCACCGGTCCGGGGGCGCTCCCGCAGGTCGATGCGGATCGGGGCGCCGGTGCGCAGGGAGGTGCGGCCGACGGTCCAGGCGTCCAGCAGGTGCGTGGCGAAGCGCCGGTCCACCGCCAGCGCGGCGGCGGCGCCGAACAGCACGTCGGGGGCGAGCCCCGGCTCCACCCGGACCAGCCCCCCGCACATGTCGTGCGCGGCGATCTGCTCGTGCACCGCGTCGGCCTCGACGTGCTCGTCGTAGAAGCGGGTGGCCGCCTCGTCCAGGCCCAGGCGGCGCAGCCCGTTGCCGTACCGGCGGTTCGGCAGCGAGGAGGTCATCTCGTACGCGGCGAGGTGCCCCAGCAGCGCCCCGCGCAGCCGCCGGTGCAACCCGAACAGCGACATGAGGTTGTTGGTGGCGAGGGTGACCGCCGGCACGGCGTCCAGGTGGGCGGCGTAGCCGGTGTCGAGCCCCAGCCGGCCCAGGGTGACCCGGAACAGCTCGGCGTGCATCCGGTCCAGCCGCCCGTTGCCGTACTCGTCCATCTGGATCTCGACCAGCGCGGCCTTCGCCGGCCCGCCGAGGCGCGGCAGGGCCCAGCTGTGCGGGTCGGCCTCGCGCAGGTGGTAGATCGAGCGGTGGGTGACGAACTCGCGGAACTGGGTCAGCGACGCCCGGCGTTGCAGGTATCCGGCGAGCGACGGCCCGTCGTCGGCGGCGACCACCTCGGCCAGGGCCGCCGGCACCCCGCCGGGCAGCGCCGCCGGCAGCGGCCCCACCAGCGCCCGCACCGCCGCCTCGAAGTGGCGTTCGGCGTACGCGCGCAGCGCGAGCAGGGACGGCTGCCACTCCCAGCCCTCGTCGACGCCCTGCCAGCTGCGGTAGTGCAGCTCGTAACAGCAGAAGAGCGTGAGTTGGAGGTCCTCGTCGGTGAGCGGATCGGCCGGGTCGAGCCCGTCGCCGAGCCCCGCCGGAAGGTCGTGCGGGGCCTCCCGCAGCGCGTCCAGCAGCGCCGCCGAGACCGGTCCACGGGGCTGCGGCAGGGGCGCGGAACCGTACCGGCGGTCCGGGGACTCTGACAAGGTGACCTCCAGCGTCGAACTGCCCGTCCTCAGTGCCCGTCCGTCGTGCCGTTAAACGAGGTCGTCGACCTCCTCGGCCACCGCGACGGCGAGCATCCGGTCGCGCACCCGCCGGGCGGCGACGCCCTCGGCGAACACCTGGCTGAGGTCCGCGAACGCGGGCTCGGGCGGCTCCAGCCGCACCGCGGGGTCGACCACGGCCTCCAGCACGCAGGGCCGGTCGGCGGCCAACGCCTCGTCCCAGGCCGCCCCCACCAGCTCCGGCCGGTCGACCCGAACCCCGTGCAGGCCGAGCAGCCGCGCCCAGCCGGCGTACGGCACGTCGGGCAGGCGGTGCGTCGCTTCGGTGGGCGTACGGCCGCCGCCCGTGCCGGCGTGGTCCCGGTCGTTGAGCACCAGCACCACCAGGCGGGGATCGCGCCAGCTCTGCCAGTGGTGCGCCACGGTGATCAGCTCGGTCAGCCCGTTGAGCTGCATCGCGTCGTCACCGAGCAGGGCGATCACCGGCTGGTCCGGGGCGGCGAGCTTGGCCGCCACGGCGTACGGCAGGGCACAGCCCGTCGCACCGAGCGTGCCGCAGAGCTGCGCGTTGACGCCCGGGGGCAGTTCCACGTGCCGGGCGTACCAGTAGCTGACCGATCCGACGTCCACCGCCACCGCACCGCGGCGCGGGATCCGGGTGGCGAGTTCGTGCAGCACGAGCTGCGGGTTCACCGGCTCGGCGGGCGCGGCGGCGCGGCCGGCCCGCTCCGCCCGCCACCGCTCGACCGAGCCCTCGACGGTCTGCCGCCATCGGGCGTTGGGCCGGTCGGAGACCCGGGCCAGCAGCGCCCGCAAGGTCTCCCTGGCGTCGCCCACGAGCGGCACGTCCACCGGGTAGCGGGTGCCGATGCGGCGGCCGTCGATGTCGATCTGCACCGTGCGGGCCTGCCCCGGCACCGGGTAGTAGTCCGTCCACGGATTGTTCGTGCCGACCAGCAGCATCGTGTCGCAACCGCCCATCAGCTCGACGGCGGCCGGGGTGCCGACCTCGCCGAGCACACCCGCGTGGAAGGGCAGCCGCTCGTCGAGCACCGGCTTGCCGAGCAACGAGACGGCCACCCCGGCGCCGAGCCGGTCGGCGAGGGCGACGATCTCGTCGGCCGCGCCCCGCCCACCCTGCCCGACCAGGATCGCGGTCCGCTGGCCGTTCGCGAACAGCTGCGCGGCGGCGTCCAGGTCGACCTCGTTCGGCATGACCCGGGCCAGCGGCTCGCCCGGCGTCGCCGAGATCACCCCGGCCGCGTGCGCCTGAAGGTCGGGCACGCTGGCCTCCTGCAACTGGCGCGGCAGCACCACGCAGACCGGGCTGCGGGTGGCCGCGGCGATGCGGAACGCCTGGTCGAAGAGGCCCGGCACCCCTTCCGGGATGCGGCCGTACCGGACGAACTGGTTGCACGCGTCGGCGAACAGCCGGCTCAACCCGATCTCCTGCTGGACGCCGCCGAGCGGACCCGAGACGTCCTCGCCGACGATGGCCACCACGGGTCTGCTGTCCAGCTTGGCGTCGTAGAGGCCGTTGAGCAGGTGGACGGCGCCCGGGCCCTGGGTTGCCAGGCAGACCCCGATGCCGCCGGTGAACTTGGCGTGCCCGGTGGCCAGGTAGGAGGCGGTCTCCTCGTGCCGGGCCGGCACGAACGCCGGGTCCCCGCCCGAGGCGTCCAACGCCTCGACCACCGGGGCGATGGCCTGCCCGGGGTAGCCGAAGACGCGCGGCACCCGCCAGGCGCGCAGTCGCTCGACCACCAGGTCGGCCACCGTACGCTCAGCCATCGCCACGACCCGGCGTGCCGGCGTCGACGTAGCGCAGCACCGCCCCGACGCCGTCGGTCAGCTCGGGTGCCTCGTCGGGGCCCAGCACGGTCAGCTCGGCGTCGGTGCCGACGAGCGCGCGCACCAGCGCGGCGTCGGCGCGGACCTTCTCCGGGTCGCGCACCGACATGGCGGTGAGCTGCCCCGGGTCGGTGGCGATCTCGGTCGGGTCCGGCCCGATCCAGAGCTCCCCGGTCGCGGACGGGTCGTCGACGATGAGCATCGTCTCGACCTGGTTGCGTTGCAGGGCGGACACCACGGCGTCCAGCCCGGCGCCGACCTCCTCCTGCATGCCGAAGCGGTTGAGCACGGTGGAGATCCGCTGGTCGGCCACCTCGGCGATGGTCTGCACGGTGAGGTCGTCCAGCAGGCTCTGGTCGGCGCCGCCGCCCCGGGATCCGGCGTCGGTGCGCACCATCAGGTCCTGCCAGCGTTCCGGCAGCTGGGCGGCGATCATGCCGGTGGCGCGTACGTCGCCGGCGACCACCACCACCTCCGCGCCGACCTTCTCGGCCAGCTGCACGGTGGCGGCGGTGATGTCGCCCGCGTTGTGGTGCCAGGCCTCCATCGCGGCCTTCTGGTGGTGCGACTGCGACCAGCCGCCGGGCTGCACCCGACGCAGCTGGAAGTCCTCCCGGCCGGTCACGTGGGCACGGCGCGGCACGCCGCCGGCGCTGATCGCCAGGGCGTCGGCGCCGGTCCGGTCGGCCAGCACCCGCACCCAGGCCACCTGCTCGCCGCGCTGCGCCAGCATGGGCATCACGTGCGGCAACGGGGTGTACGCGCCGAGGTCCCGCAGCGGCGGGGCGGCGAGGTACTCCGACAGCACCACCCGGCCCCGGGCGCCGAAGACCGCCAGGCCGTAGCTGCCCGGCATCGGGTCGTGCTCCCGGACGACGCGTTCGACGGCGTCGATGGTGTCCACGTCGGCGCGCTGCTGCTGAAGTTGTTGTCGCAGGGCCCGCCAGCGCAGATCGAGCGCGGGACGGGCGTCCTCGGTGTTGGCGGAGGCGTCCAGGTACACCGAGACCCACGGCCCCGGCCGGTCGTAGAGCGGGCGCAGGAAGGACAGCTGCATGCTCGACCCCTTTCCAGCTCGGCCCCCCGCTTACCCGCGCCGCCCCGGTTGTCACCTGACCGCCGCGAGCGCGTGACCGAAGTTCATTCATGTCGTTCAACCCGATTGACCGATACCATGAGTGAACGCAACCGGACTATGGGTGGTGGAAATGGACAGCGACCTGCACATCCGGCGGATCGTCCACCCGACCGGCCGGATCGTCACCGGGCGGATCGTCCGGTTGATGGACGGCTACCCGCGCGAGGTGCGCATCGGTCAGCCGGTGCTGGTCGCGGTGCTCGCGGCGGCCGGGATCGCCGGCCTGCTGATGGCGCTGGCGCGGTCCCTGCTCTCCGCCGGCTCCGGCTCGGCCCGCCGTCGGTTCAAGGACCTGAAGAAGGGCCCGGAATACCTGGTCACCCCGGTGCGGCTGCGTGACGCCGCCGGGCGGCTCTGCGAGGTCGAGCTGCACGGGCACCTGCCGCAGAGTGCCCTGCACCCGGCCGACCACGTGCAGTTGACACTGCGCCGGCAGGGCGACCCGGACCTGCCGCCGAAGATCGAGCGGATCGTCAACCTCACGACGGGCCAGCTGCTCACCCCGCGTACCGCCACCCTGTGGTCGCACCTCGGGCCGCCGCTGCTGCTCCAGGCGGTGCTGGGCGCGCTGCTGGTCGGCGCACTGGTGGCCTGGTCCGCGCTGACCTGACGGCCCGGGAATTCCCGGCCCGCGCGCCTCGCCGGGAGCCGGCGGGTCAGCCGACGGAAGTCAGCGGTCGGCCCGCCTCGCCGGCGGTGCGCAGCATGCCGCGCCGGGCGGCCCAGCGCTCGAAGACCAGAGTGGCGAACGGTGGCACGGCGCAGGCCAGGGCCACGAGGGTGGGCCATGCCCGCCAGCGGTGCAGCCGGGCCATCGCGAGCACCAGCAGACCGTACGCGACGAAGAGCGCGCCGTGGATCGGGCCGAAGATCTGCACGCCGATCTCGTTGCCCGGGGGGCCGTACTTGACGGCCATCCCGACGAGCAGGGCCAGCCAGGAGCATGCCTCGGCGATCGCCGCCGCCACGAAGAGTCTGGTGATCTTCTCGCGCATCGTCACTCCCCCACCGGTTGCCGCACATGCTAACCGTGTCGCCGGCCGCACCGGCCGCACGACGGGCGGAGGCGACAGGGATCACGCGGGCCCCGCGTGGGTACGTACAGGAATCTTCGGCTCTTCCCCGGCCCGCCCCGCGCGTGCGAGGTTAGGGGGACCAACGGTGACAGGGCGGTGACCATGGGCGAGGACGTCGGCGTACGGACCTTCAGTCGCGAGGACCGGGCCCGCTATCGCGAGAAGGTGCGGCGGTGCCTGGACGTCTTCGCCGAGATGCTCCGGGAGTCCCGGTTCGACGTCGAGCGGCCGATGACCGGGCTGGAGATCGAGCTGAACCTGGTCGACGACGACTCGATGCCGACCATGCGCAACGCCGACGTGCTGGCCGCCGTCGCCGACCCGAGCTTCCAGACGGAGCTGGGCCAGTTCAACGTCGAGATCAACGTGGCGCCGCGCCGGCTGGCCGGCACCGGCACCCGCGAGTTCGAGGAGAGCGTGCGGGGCAGCCTCAACGCCGCCGAGACGAAGGCGCGCGACGTCGGCGCCCACATGGTGATGATCGGCATCCTGCCGACGCTGCGCCCGGAGCACCTGACCGCCGAGACGCTGTCGGCCAACCCGCGCTACGCGCTGCTCAACGAGCAGATCTTCGCCGCCCGCGGCGAGGATCTGCGGATCGCGATCAACGGCGTGGAACGGCTCGCGGTCACCGCCGACACCATCACCCCGGAGGCGGCCTGCACGAGCACCCAGTTCCACCTCCAGGTCAGCCCGGCCCAGTTCGCCGACTACTGGAACGCCGCCCAGGTGGTCGCCGGCATCCAGGTGGCCCTGGGCGCGAACTCGCCCCTGCTCTTCGGCCGGGAGCTGTGGCGGGAGACCCGCATCCCGCTGTTCCAGCAGGCGACCGACACCCGGCCGGAGGAGATCAAGGCCCAGGGCGTACGCCCCCGGGTGTGGTTCGGCGAGCGCTGGATCACCACCGTGTTCGACCTGTTCGAGGAGAACGTGCGCTACTTCCCCGCGTTGCTGCCGGTCTGCGACGCGGAGGACCCGGCCGAGGCCCTGGCCCGGGGCGACGTGCCGAGGCTCGCCGAGCTGCGGCTGCACAACGGCACCGTCTACCGCTGGAACCGTCCGGTGTACGACGTGTTGAAGGGCCGGCCGCACCTGCGGGTGGAGAACCGGGTGCTGCCGGCCGGTCCGACGGTGCTCGACACCGTGGCCAACGGTGCCTTCTACTTCGGCCTCGTCCGGGCGCTCGCCGAGGCCGACCGGCCGCTGTGGTCGCAGATGTCGTTCAGCGCGGCCGAGGAGAACTTCACCGCCTGCGCCCGGCACGGCATCGACGCCCAGGTCTTCTGGCCCGGCCTCGGCTACCTCCCGGTCACCGAGCTGGTGCTGCGCCGGCTGCTGCCGCTGGCCCACCACGGGCTGGACCGGTGGGGCCTGGATCCGGCCGAGCGGGACCGGCTGCTCGGCATCATCGAGCAACGGTGCCTGACCGGGCGCAACGGCGCGAGCTGGCAGGTGGAGACCCTGCACCGGTTGGAGTCCGCCGACCACCTCGACCGGCCGGCGGCGCTGCGCGAGGTGGTGCGGCACTACGTGACGCTGATGCACAGCAACCGACCGGTCCACGAGTGGCCCATCCCCTGACCGGAGTGGCCGCCCGCCGGGCCGGTGCCGCCCGGCGCCCCCGGTGCCTGCCGGCGCCCCGGTGCCTGACGGTCGCTCCCGACGTCGCCCGCGCGGGCGAGCGTCAGAGCGGGCCCGGTCCCTCCCCGTGGTCCGGTCCCTCCCCGAGGTAGGCGCCCGACACCTCCGAGCGCACGGTCCACCCGAGCGCGCGGTACAGGGCACGTCCGTCGTCGGTGGCGACGAGAATCCCGGTGCGCGCTCCGCGCCTCGCCGCGTAGTCGCAGAGCGCGCGCATGACGACGACGCCCAGCCCGCGCCGCCGGTGGGCGGGCTCCGTCTCGACCTGGTCGACGACGCCGAACTCCCCGGCGCCGGCCAGCCGCCCGGAGGCCACCCCGCGCCCGGCCGCGTCGAGGACGGTCGCGACGACGACCCCGCCCTCGGCGACGACCCGCGTCGCGTACGGTGCCGGCGGCTCGACCGCGCCCGGCGTCAACGGTGCGCTCATCAGGTGTCCGGCGCTGTCCAGCGTCCAGGCCTCGGGCAGGGCGGCGCGCAGGCCGGCACGGGCCCCGCTGATCTTGATCCAGGTGCCCGGAGCGGTCGACGCCCGGCCGAGGCGCCCGAGCGTGTCGGCGTCGTAGGTGTGCAGCACGTGGCGTACGCGATGGCCCGGCAGGCCCACGTCGACGCGGAAGCCCCCGGGGATCGCGACCGGGGCGGGCGTGCCCCGGGAGACGGCCCAGCCGCGCCCCCAGGCCGTCATCAGCTCCGACACGGTGTGCGGCGAGCCGTCCACGGCGGTACGGGTGAGCGCGTCCGGCATGGCTGGTCCCTTCACGGCGGCGGCGGCCCATCCTCCAGCTTATTGCCAGCTATTGGCAACAAGCGCGGCATTCCCGCCCACTGGTCACCGGGTCGACGGCAGCCCGGACAGCGCGGACGACGTCGCCCGCGCTCCCTGCGTTCCCCCTACCGGGACCTGCCACCCTCGACTCAGACCTTGAGGACGACCTTGGTGCACTCGTCCTGCTTCTTCTGGAAGATCTTGTAGCCCTTGGCGGCGTCCTTGAGCGCCATCCGGTGGCTGATGATGAAGCTGGGGTCGATGTCCCCGCGCTGGATCCGGTTGAGCAGCGGACGGGTGTAGCGCTGGACGTGGCACTGACCCGTACGCATGATCAACGATCGGTTCATGAACGCGCCCATCGGGAACTTGTCGACGAAGCCCCCGTACGCCCCGATCACCGAGACGACGCCGCCGCTGCGGCAGGCGAGGATCGCCTGGCGCAGCGCGAACGGCCGTTCCGTCTCGACCCGGGCGGCCTGCTTGGCCCGGTCGTACGCGTACACGGCGGCGTTGCCGTGGTGCCCCTCCAGGCCGACGGCGTCGATGCAGGCGTCGGGCCCCCGGCCGGCGGTCATCGCGTTCAGCGCGTCGAGCACGTCGGTGTCCTCGTAGTTGACGGTCTCCGCGCCGACGTGCTCCTCGGCCAGCCGCAGCCGGTACGGATACCGATCGATGACGATGACCCGCGCCGCGCCCAGCATCCGGGCGCTGGCGGCGGCGAGCAGCCCCACCGGGCCGGCACCCCACACGGCGATCACGTCGCCCGGCTTGATGTCGCACATCTCCGCGCCCATGAAGCCGGTGGGAAGGACGTCGGCGAGCATCACCGCCTGGTCGTCGGGCACCTCGTCGGGCACCTTGACCGGGCCCACGTCGGCGAACGGCACCCGGGCGTACTCGGCCTGACCGCCGGCGTAGCCGCCGAGCAGGTGGGAGTAGCCGAAGATCCCGGCCGGCGAGTGCCCCATGATCTTCTCGGCCGTCCCGGCGTTGGGGTTGGAGTTCTCGCAGACCGAGTAGAGGCCGCGCTGGCAGGAGGAACAGTGGCCGCAGGCGATGGGGAAGGGCACCACCACCCGGTCGCCGGGGCGCAGGTTGCGCACCTGCGGGCCGACCTCCACCACCTCCCCCATGAACTCGTGGCCGAGGATGTCGCCCTTGCGCATGGCCGGGATGTAGCCGTGGTAGAGGTGCAGGTCGGAGCCGCAGATCGCGGTCGAGGTGACCCGCACGATCGCGTCGCGGGCGTTCATGATGGTCGGGTCGGGCACCTTGACGACCTTGACGCTGTCCTTGCCCATCCAGACGGTGGCCTTCATCGTTCGTCCTCTCGGGTCGCGGGCGGTCAGCGGCGGGCGACGGGCAACGGCTGGGCGGGGCGTTGCATGACCTGCTGGCGTAGGGAGATGCCGTCCGGGCTGCCCTCGGAGCGGACCACCTCGCCGGTCTCCACCACCTGCTTGAACCGGCGCAGGTCGTCGCGGACCTGCTGCTCGGGCTCCTCGCCGAAGAGCTTCGCCACCGCCCGACCGAGCGCGCCGGCCGGCGGGGCGTAGCGCAGCCGCACCCGGACCTCGGTGCCGCGGTCGCCGGGGGCGGGCACGAAGCGGACCCGGCCGGCGTTGGGCACCCGGGTGCCGGGCAGCGAGCGCCAGGCGAGCGACCGGTTCAGCTGGTCGTCGACGATCTCCGCGTCCCACTCGATCCGGCGGCCGGCCGGGCCCCGCGCGATCCAGTGCGACCGGCGCAGGTCGTCGGTGCGTACCGCGTCCAGGTGGGACATGAACCGGGGCAGGTTCTCCAGGTCCCGCCAGAACCGGTACGCCTCGGCCGGGGAACGGTTGACGGTGACCGCGACCTCCATGTCGATCACCCGCCGTAGCGCGGCCCGGGCCCGCCCGGCGCGCACGGCGGCGATCAGGTCCACGGCGGCGATGCCGGCGATGGCGGCGGTGGTCAGGGCGACCCGCCGGCGCCGCTCGCCGCACCGGTCCGCCCAGGTCCGGCCGAGCAGGGTGAGGTCGACGGCGTCGCCGGCCACCCGGGTCCACGTCCAGCCGGCCGGCCGGCGGCCGGCGAGCAGGCCGGCCGCGTGGACCAGCTCGCGGGCTCCCACCGCCGCAATGACCGCGCGCGCGGCGGGTGAGTCGTCCACCCCGGTCAGCCGGGCCACCGTACGCGGGGCCAGCAGCCCGCCCGAGCCGAGGGCGAGGCTGACCACGCCCAGCACCCGGGGCAGCCCGGTGCCCCGGTCACGTCGTTTCCGCTGGTCCAGCATCATCGGATCGGTCTCGTCCACGTCGCACCACCGTCAGATCGTCCTGACCCGCCCCCCGGGAGGGCCCGGCGGCGGGAAGCCGCCATGCCTGACGCTATGCCCGAGAAACGTCCCACGAACCCCGAATCCCGACAGACCCCCCGGACCATCGCGGGTCGGGCGGCCGACCGGGCGGGACCGGCCCGGGGCGGCGGCGGTAGTCCGGTCCAGGGTCCGACCAGTTCGCCGGCCGACCGACCGAGCATGGCGTTTTTTCGGTGGCGTGTCGCGTGGGTCCCTTCGAGGGCTTTCCTGAGCGAATTCGAGCCCGCCGAGGAATGCGGACACAGAACGGAGCACGACGCGCAGAGCCCCGGCCGCGGCCGGGGCTCTGCCGATCACGTACGGTCAGGCCGGAGAGAGGCCTTCGGCAAAGTCGTAGAGGCTCTTGACGTCATTGTCGAAATACGGGCCGTCGAACTGGCCGTTGCCCGGGTTGTCGCCGTGGCTCACGACGCTGTTGATGAATCCGAGGCCGTTCTGGTCGTTGTACTCCTGCAACCAGGGCCCGCCGCTGGAGCCGTAGGTCATGTTGCACCACATCCGGATCTGCTGGCTGCCGGCGTGCCAGGTGCCGCTCTGGCAGAAGTACTGGCTCTCGCCGCCGCCGAGGTTGGACGGATAGCCGAGGGCCGTCATCAGGGAGATGTTGTAGCCCCAGTTCCAGCGCATCCCGTGGCCGCCGACCGTCTGCACGACCTTCAGGCCCCAGTTACCGCCGTTGTGCATGATGGCGATGGCCATGTCCTCGTCGTAGCTGCTGCTGTTGATCCACGCGGTGCGGGCCGCGAGCTGGTAGGCCACGAACGTGCCGAACGGCCGCGCGCCGTTGCGGTAGCGCGGCACGAACTGCCAGTTGCTGTACCACTGCCCGCCGGCGCCCTGGTGCACGCAGTGCCCCGCGGTCATGACCAGTCGCGCCTTGCCGCTGGCCACCGCGCTCGCCGAGCACGAGGCGGTGCCGCCGTTGGGGGTGGTGAAGTAGACCTTGCCGACGGTCGCCGACTCGTTGAGCTGGATGCCGACGTCGGCGCCGCTGGCGACGCTCGGCCGCACCGGCGCGACCGAGCCCGCCGGCCCGTCGGGCTTCGGCGCACGGTTCAGCGACTCGGTGGCGTTCGCGGACTTGACGATGTCCAGGTCGACGGCGTTCGCCATCCGCTCCGGCGTCCAGAACGCGGTGACCTCACTGGCGACCGCCTGGTTGGTGATCGCCCGACCGTCACTGGTGCGGGCGACGGTGGTGGTGTTGCCGTTCCTGTCGCTCGTGGGCGGCTTCGCCTGAGCGACCGCCGAACCGGTCAGCACCAGCGCGAGCGCCATGCCGGCCATTGCGGACCAGCGTAGGGTTGATCTCAACAGTTGCCCCCTTTTTCGGGTACTCCAATTCTGACCAGCGAAACGTAGCGATTGAAGTGCTCCAATCGCAATGGGATTCGCATGGCAGGTAGGCGACACTGACTCATTGGCGACCGGAATGGGCCCGCGGCCGGCGACAAGCAAGGCACGTGCAGCCCGAACAGAAGCCCCGATATTGACCTCGCAATTCCCATCGCCGCGAATCCGAATCGTCAGCTTGAGAGCGATCGCAGTTGTCGACGGCTGGGAATTGCGCTCACGGGGACGCGTCGGCTCGACATCTACTAACCATGCGGTTAGTGTTCATACCAGGCGGTCAGCCACCGATCGCCGTCGTCGATCCGACGCGAACGGTCGGAAGGAGCAGCACGATGACCGAGACAGGCACCGCCGCCCCCGAACCGCCGACCACGCCGAACGACATCGCGCAGTCCGCCGCCGGCCCCCGGCGGCCGCGGTGGTGGCGCCACCCCCGCGGCTGGCTGAAGGTGGCCACGATCGCCGTGCTGCTGGTCCTCGTCGGCTGGTTGGCGCTGCGCGACACCACCCCCGTCGGGTACTTCACCTCGGCCGAGGGCCGGGACCGGTTCGCCGCCGCCTACGATCGGGCGATGGCCGAGCTGCCACCGCCCGCCGCCACGTTGGACGTGCGGACCACGTACGGCGTGGTGCGGCTCTACCGGTTCGACGGCGCGAACCCCGGGCGGGCCCCGCTCGTGCTCGTTCCGGGCCGGGCCGCGGCCTCGCCGCTCTGGGCCGACAACCTCGACGAGCTGCTGCGGCTGCGTTCGGTGTACACGATGGACCTGCTCGGCGAGCCGGGCATGAGCGTGCAGGCCCGCCCGATCGAGGATCACGCGGACCAGGCGGCGTGGTTCCACCAGGTGCTGCTGCGGCTGCCGGAGCCGCGGGTCCACCTCGTGGGGTACTCCATCGGCGGTTGGACCGCGGCGAACGTGGCGATCCGCCAGCCTGGGAAGATCGCCGGTGTGGTGCTCATCGACCCGGTGGTGACATTCGCCGACCTGCCGTTCGAGACGATCGTGCGGTCCATCCCCGCGTCCGTGCCGTGGACGCCGAAGTCGTGGCGGGACAGCTTCAACAGCTGGACGGCCGGTGGCGCGCCGGTCGAGGACGAGCCGGTCGCCGAAATGATCGAGTCGGGCATGCGGCACTATTCGCTCGACCTGCCCGCCCCCACCCGGTTCACCGACGCGCAGCTACGCGGCCTCGACCTGCCGGCGCTGGTGATCATCGCCGAGGCGTCGGTCATGCACGACGCCCGGCAGGCCCGACGCACGGCCGAGGCGACGCTCACCCAGGCCACCGTCCGCTTCTACGAGGGCGCCAGCCACGCCGTCAACGGCGAGCAGCCCGAGCGGATCGCCGCGGACGTGGGGGCGTTCCTGGCGGCGACGCCGTGACCACCGGCCGCCCGGCCAGGGCCCGGCAGCTCACCTTCACCGAGCAGGCCCGCCGCGCCCAACTGGTCGAGGTGACCATCCAGTTGATCGCCGCGCACGGCTACGCGGGCTGCTCGCTGCAACGCATCGCCGAGGCGGCCGGCATCACCAAGGCGGCGGTCATCTACCACTACGCCAGCAAGCGGGCGGTGATCCGCGCCGCCTACGACACGGTGATCACCGGGCTGACCGAGCACGTCGGGGCGCTGATCGCGCAGGCGGCGACGCCGGCCGGCCAGGTGGACGCCTACGTGCGCGGGCTCATCGGATACATGGGCGCGCACCCCGACCACGTGCGGGTCATCGTCGAGGCGCTCGACGACGACCACGACACCGGCATCGCCGACCGGCCCGGCTCGCCCGAACGCTGGCGACCCCTCGCCGACCTGGTGGAAGCCGCCAAGGCGGCCGGGGCGTACCGGGCCACACTCGACGCGCGCACCACCGCGATCGTGCTCGGCGGCGCGATCGACGCGGTGGTCGCGGAGTCCCTCACCGACCGCTGCTACGACCTGCGCGCCGCCGCGGACGTCGTCGTCGACATGCTGCACCGCACGGCACTACCGCCGGCGTGACGCATCGCCGGGAGTCCGGCCCCGGCCGGTCGACGACACCCACCCCTGCCGCGCACCGCCCACCCGGCATCGGCTAGGAACGTGCCATGCCCCGCTACCTGCTCTTTCCTGGCCGCCATCACCTGCTGACCCGCTTCCAGGCCGAGTACCTCCGCCGGCTCGCGGCGCGGGGCGACGACGGCCTCGCCGAGGGTGACGGCCCGGCCGGAGGCGAGGGCGTGACCGGAGGCGCGGACGCCGGCGGGGCGACCGTGGTGTGGGCGGTGACCTCGGCCAACCACGAGAACACCCGGCGCAACCCGGTCCCGTACCACCGGCGGGAGGCGGCGATCGAACGGTTCAGCGTGCTCGCCGGGCTCCGGTCGGTGGTGGTCCCGGTCTTCGACACCGCACCGACGGACAGGTTCGCCGAGGTGACGCTCAAGACCGTCGCGGCGTCCACCGGGTTGGAGCTGACCCCGGCGGACACGGTGGTCGCCTGCTCCACGCCGGAGGTCGCCGCGATGTACGAACGGCTCGGCTTCCGGATCGCCGGAGTGGAGGCCGACGTCGAGCCGGCACCGGTGCGCCCCTGGGACGTCCTGCTGCGGCTCGCGGGCGACGACCCGTCTTGGCGGGACCTCACCCACCCGGCCACCGTCGACGTGTACCGCCGCTACCGGCTCGACGACCTGGTCCGCTCGGTGGTGAACGACCCGGTGGTCGGCGACGAGGGCGGCCTGACCGCCACCCGCGACTACCGGACGTACGCCGAGGCGTTCAGCGACGCCGCGCAGCGCAAGTGGGACGCGGTACGCGAGCACGTGCGGCCGGGGCGGATCGTCGACGTCGGCTGCGGCGCGGGCGCCGTCCTGGAACTGGCCGACCGCGAGCCGGCCCTGCGGGAGAGCGACCTGATCGGCGTCGAGGTGGCCCGGCACCTGTTCGAGGAGTGCGTGCACAAGAAGGCGCAGGGCGTGTTCGCCAACCCGAACGTCTTCTTCTACCGGCGCAACGTGCTCGGCGGGGCGGTGTTCGCGCCGCGCTCGGTGGACACCACGATGACCTTCGCGCTGACCCACGAGATCTGGTCGTACGGCGAGCGGATGGCCTCGCTGCGCCGGTTCGTGCGGGCCCTCTACGACCACACGGTGCCGGGCGGCGTGTGGATCAACAGCGACGTGTGCGGCCCGGACGGTCGGGACCGGACGGTGCACCTGCGTCTGGCCACGACGGACGGCGGAAACCCGCCCCGGCCGCGTACCGACCTGGCGGCCGGGCCGCCCGGTGAGGTGGCGGCGTACGTCGGTGGCCTGTCGACCCGGGCCCGGCTGGACCAGTTCGCGGTCGACTACCGCTTCCCGTTCGCGTACCGCCGGGTGGACGGGACGCACGACGTGGTGGAGCTGACCCTCGGCGCGGCGATGGACTTCCTCACCCGCAAGGACTACACCGACAACTGGCTGTCGGAGACCCAGGAACAGTTCTGCGGCATGGAGTACGCCGAATGGAAGTCGTTGCTCACCGACGTCGGCTTCGAGATCGACGCCGCGAGCGGAACGTCCCGCAACGACTGGATCGTCGACAACCGTCTCGCTCCGGTGGCCGCCCTCAGCACCCCGGCGGGCGAGCCGCTGGACTGGCCGGTCACCCACGTGCGCCTGGTCGCCCGTCGTCCGCTCAACACCTGACGCGTGAACCACCAGGCCCGGCAGGCCCGCCCGCGGCATCGTCACCACGGCCGAACGGGGGGACTAGTCTGAGCGTCGGGATGTCCGACTGCGGCGCATGATCCTCGGAGGGCGGAAACGTGGACCTGGAGAGGACCCGGCTGCTCGGCGTCGGGGAGTCGTACGCCTTCGCCACCGGGACGGGTCAGCGCGGCGCCGTGATCGTGCACTTCGACGGCCGACGCGACATCGTGCTCTACGACCCCGACGACCCCGAACGGGTCCGGCACACCCTGACGCTGGAGGGCACGGAGTCCCGGACGATCGCCGAACTGCTCGGCCTTCCCCTGGTCACGGACCACCTGACGGAGTCGACGCCGCCGGTGGAAGGCGTCGAGACCGTGCGCATGCCGGTCCCCGCCCGCTCGCCGTACGTCGGTCGCCGACTCGGTGACACGCGTGCGCGGACCCGCACCGGCGCCTCGATCGTCGCCGTGCTCCGGGACGCCCACGTGATCCCGTCGCCGGATGCCGACTTCACGCTGCAGTCCGGCGACTCGCTGGTGGTCGTCGGCGACGGTGCCGGCCTCGTCAGGCTCCGTGAGGTGTTCACGGACGGCTGAGCCACCACCGCCACCGGTGCCGGGGCGACGCTGGTCGTCCGCCGAACGCCGAGGTGCCGGTCCGGTCAGCGGGTCAGGCCGAGCAGCGTCGCCAGGCGTGCCACGCCGGCCGGCGCCGGGTGGGCCCGGGCGACCTCGGCGACGACCGTACGCGCCACGGGCCGGCACCGGACCTCGGCGGGCGCGACGGCATCGGCCTCGACCAACGACCGCCCGGCCCCGACCAGGTCGCCGATCTGGAGGTACGCCCGCGCGGCGTCCACGAGGTAGGCGGCCCGGCACTCGGCCGGCAGCCGCCGCCACGCCTCCTGCCGTACCGTCTGCTCGTGCCGGCGCACCGCCTCCCCGGCGTCTCCCCGCTCGAGAGCCGCCACCACCCGGGCCGCCCCGACGGCGCCCGACCCGAAGCCGGTCCGGTGCGGGTCGTCACCGGCGACCCGCGCCGCCACCTCGACGGCCCGCTCGATCAGCTCCTCGCTGCGGCGGGCGTCGCCGCAGCCGGCGGCGGACAGCGCGGCCTGGAGCAGCAACGCCCCGTGCACCGCCTCCGACGCGGGCGCGGCGCGACGCGCGGCGGCCAGCGTCGCCACGAGCGCCAACCGGTCCCGGCCCGACGCGCGCAGCGCCTGACCGACCGACACGGCCGCCGCCCCCGCCAGCACCGCGTCGCCGCCCGCCACGGCCACCGCCCGGTCGGCGGCCAGCCAACCGAGGTCCGCCTCGTCGAGCTTCACCAGCACCGACGAGGTGATCCGGTACGCCTGCACCAGCAGCCCCGGCTCCTGCGCCCGCACGCCCTGCGCGGCGTGCAGCAGCCTCGGCAGCAGCCGCACCACCTGGGCGTAGTGCGCGTGCTGGTAGGTGAGCCAGGCGTGCGCGACGTACCGGCCCGTCTCCACCACGGACGCGGTCGCCCGGTGGTCGTCGTAGCGGGCGAGGGCGGCCCGTACGCCATCCACCCCGGCTACCGGGCCGGCCCCGACCGGCGGCGGGCGGTGCTCGCCGAGCAGCACCAGCGGGTCGACGCGCAGCACCCGGGCGATCTCCAGGATCACCGGGTACCGGTCCAGCGGCCGTACGCCCCGCTCGGTCTTGTCCACCCAGCTCTTCGACCTGCCGAGCCGGTCGGCGAACATCTGCTGCGTCATCCGCCGCCGCGCCCGCCAGCGGGCGACGCGGCGGCCGATCGGCTCGTCAGCGCTGGTCACGCCGCCACCGCCGGTCCGGCACCGCCCGGGTGGTCTCCTCCACCGGTACGCGCTGCGCCTCGGCCTGTGCCAGGAGGCGCTGTTTGGCAGCCTCCCGCTCAGCCGCCTCGACCTGCTCACCCCGGCTCCGCGCCGACTCGTCGCCCTGCATCCGCATCTCCCTCGACTGGAAGGGCGCGACGGTAGGACTTCCTGTCGCCGCGCCCACGGGCTCCTGAGGCCAGCGAAGTCGACTGATGATCGACAGACCAGATGGCAAGCGATGTGCGTGGTTGCGTCGCCCTCGGTGTGGTGTTGCGTCGGGTTGCGCGGGGCCCCACGGTGCCGCAGCAGCCCATAGGCTCGTAACTGCTGGTAGTCGCTCGATATCTGGAGGGCATCCATGGCGCGGCCGGTCACGAACACGGCGTTCGAAGCGCTGCTTCGCGCCGCCGGCTACGGCAACGCCCACGCCGCCTTCGCCCGCCAGCTCAACCACGCCGGTCGCATCCACGGCACCTGGCGCTACGACGCCGCCAGCGTGTACTGGTGGCTGCGAGGACGTTGCCCGGCCGAGCACGTCCAAACCACCATGGCCAAGGCATTCGCCCGGAAACTCGGCCGTGCCGTCCTCGTCGCGGAGCTGGGATTCGCCGCCGCCTTGCTCGCCCCCGAAACCGCCTATCCCAGCGCCGCGAGCCACGCGATCGATGCCGCCGAGCGACTCTGGACGATGCTCGCCAGGCAGCTCGGTCCACAGTCGAGCGGGACGTTCCAGCGCGACGCTGCCCTTCATGCTGCGCTCGCCTGGCGGTACGACCTCCCGGACGAGACGGTCGCGCACAGCGGCCGGCAGCCGGTCACGACTGCCGACGTCGACTCGCTGTACGCCCTCGCCGACCATTTCACCGATCTGGACCGACGTCACGGGGGTGGCTCGCCGCGCACCCGGACGCTCATGGCCGATCTTCTCGCCCGCCAGGTCTCCCCCATGCTGCGCGGCACCTACACGGATGCCGTCGGGCGCGATCTCGTGCGCGCAGCCGCGACGCTCTCCGGCCAGTTCGCCTTCATGTCCTACGACGCAGGCGACCAGGCCGTCGCCCAACACCTTCTGACCGTCGCCTTACGGCTAGCCAAAGCCGCCGACGATCGCCTCTACGGCGCCCATCTGCTGGCCAACCTCGCCACGCAGGCCCTCTACCTCGGGCACGCTCAGGACGCTTCCCGGCTCGCCGAGGCCGCCATCGACGGAGCAGGCCGCGCGCCCGCCGCAGTCCGCGCCCGGCTCTACACGACCGCCGCCAGCGCATACGGCCGGTCAGGCGAACGACGCGCCTGCCAACACGCACTCGCGAAGGCCGAACGTGCATTGGACCGGACGGACGCAGGTAGCAGCCCACGCTGGGCTGCCTACTTCGGCACGGCCCATTTCGCCGGCGCTGCGCTGAAGTGCCTGAGCGACCTGCACCTGCACCGGCAGGCCCTGCGACACGCGCCCGGGGCGGTCGATCTGGCCAATCAGAACGCCCGGACGCGCGCTCTCCATACTGCGCTCATCGCTACGATCCATGCCCGTGCCGGGGACATCGAGGCGGCCTGCGAGTGGGGGCGGGAGCTGGCGGTGCACGTGCCAGTCGTCCGCTCCGCTCGCGTGACGCACCGCGTCCACGAACTCACCGCCACGCTGAGCCCATACCGGACGACCTCGCAGGTGAACGAGTTCCTTCGGACTCTCCCGGCTCCCACGGCCCACAACTGACGCGGACAACATCGAGACACGGCGGCTAGCGTCACGGACGTGACCTGGACGGATCCCGCCACCTGGTATGCCAACCTGCCCGCCTTCCACGCTGCCGCAGGAGCGCTCATCACCGACCCGGCAGGAAGGCTTCTGCTCGTGAAACCCACGTACCGCGACCACTGGGCCTTCCCCGGCGGGTACGTGGAAGAGGACGAATATCCGCATCACGCCTGCGCCCGCGAGGTCCACGAAGAGTTGGGCCTGACGGTGGCGGTGGGTGATCTCCTCGTCGTGGACTGGGCACCTCCTGCGGGGCAGCGGCCACGCGCCCTGATCCACTTCACCTTCGACTGCGGGACGCTCGCCAGCCTTGCGGACATCGACCTACCTGGCCAGGAACTGGAAGATGTCGCCTTCTTCTCGCCTGAGGAGGTTGAGCGGCGACTCCCAGCGAACGTCGCTCCCCGCGCCGACGCGGCGGCACGAGCCCGAGTCCGACAAATCCCGGTCTACCTTGCCGGCGGCGCCGCTACCTCACCGTGACACGCCCACCTTGAAGTCGATCACGGCGTACCGGTTCGGGGTCGGCACGCCGCTGAGCTTCGCGACGCCCACCCGTCGGGGATCTCCACCACACCCTTGGTCGGGCTCGCCGAAGGCGGACGGGCGACGGCACGCCAGTTCTGCCGGACGGTGGCCGCAAGCCCACCACCGCTGACTGGATTCACCAGCGTTCGGGCGGATCAGCCATGGTATGCCCATCAATGCCAATTGAGTAGCGTTCGGTCCATTACTGGCAGTAGTCAGATCTTGGATAACCCCTGGTCGCTCAACTACCTAACGTGAGCACGTTAGATAGCCGCCCCGTAGCGGGGCGCACCGGCGCCTGCGCCGGAGTAGGGGAACAGGAGCGACGCAATGTCACATCAAACAGGAGCCCGCCGCCTCACCGTCCGCGTGCTCGTCCTCGTGCTCGGCATCGCCGGGGTGACGGTCCTCCCGGCGGGACCGGCCTCGGCCGCCGTGCCGGGCCTGGTACGGATCGCCGCGGTCAGCGCGACCAGTTCCACCGACTTCCGCTCGGTCACCGCGACCTGCCCGGCGGGCAAGGTGCTCACCGGCACCGGGTACGAGATCAACGGCGCGTTGGGCGAGGTGGTGGTGGACGACCTGCGGCCCAACGGCAGCACCGTCACCGCCCCGACGTCCGTGACCGTCGGAGCGTACGAGGCGGACGCGTTCGCCGGGAACTGGAACGTGACCGCCTACGCCATCTGCGCCAACCCGCTGCCCGGTCTGATCCGGGTGACGGCGGTCAGCGCCACCGACCTGAACGACTTCCACGCCGCCACCGCGGCCTGCCCCATCGGCAAGGTGCTGACCGGCACCGGCTTCGAGATGACCGGCATCACCGGCAAGGGGGTCGTGGACGACCTGCGCCCGAACGGCAGCCCGGTCAGCGCGCCCAACGCCGTCACCGTCGGGGCGTACGAGGTGGACACCTTCCTGAGCAGCTGGAACGTCAGGGCGTACGCGATGTGCGCGAACCCCATCCCGGGGCTGGTGCGGGTCACGACGATCAGCGCCCTGAACTCCAACGACTCCCGCTTCACCACCACGGCCTGCGTCAACGGACAGGAGATGACCGGGGCCGGCTTCGAGGTCAACGGGGCGCTCGGTGAGGTCGTGGTAGACGACTTCCGGCCGTTCGGCAGCGCCGTCACCGCGCCCACCGCGGTCACCTCGGGGGCATACGAGGAGGACGCGTTCGCCGGCAACTGGACCCTACGGTCGTACGCGATCTGCGCGACCAGGTAGCCCGTCGACGGGATCCACCCGGGAGCCGTCCCACCGCGGGCGGCTCCCGGTTCTGTCCGGTGCCGCTCCCGCGCGTGGCACCCGTTCTGTCGCCCGTCGGTCGTACGCTCGCCGGCATGACGACGACAGAGACCCGCACGCTCGCCGCGCCCGGCGTCGACCTGGTCTACGACGTGCGCAGTCCAGGGTCGGCCCCCGGCGGTCACCGCACGCTGCTCATGATCGGCCAACCGATGACGGCGGAGGGCTTCGGCGCGCTCGCCGCCCACTTCACCGACCGGACGGTCGTCACCTACGACCCGCGCGGCCTGGGCCGCAGCGCACGCACCGACGGCCGGTCGGACCACACGCCGCAGCAGCAGGCGGCCGACCTGCACCTGCTGATCGAGGCGCTCGGCTGCGGCCCGGTCGACGTGTTCGCCAGCAGTGGCGGTGCGGTGACCGCGCTCGAACTGGTCGTGGCCCACCCCGGCGACGTCGGCACGCTGGTGGCGCACGAGCCGCCGATCAACTCCGTGCTCCCCGACGCCGAGGCCGCCGAGCGCGCGCAGCACGCCGTCCACGAGGCCTACCAGGCGAAGGGCGCCGGCGTCGGCATGGCCGCCTTCCTGGCCATGGTCTCCTGGCAGGGCGAGTTCACCGACGCCTACTTCGCCCAGCCCGCACCCGATCCGGCGGCGTTCGGCCTGACGGCCGACGACGACGGCTCCCGCGACGACCCGCTGCTGTCGAACGACTCCGGGGCGGTCACCGACTACCACCTTGACGTGGCGGCGCTCACCGCGACGCCGGCCCGGGTCGTGATCGCGGTCGGCGAGGAGTCGGCGCAGACCTACACGGCGCGTACGGCCGTTGCCACCGCGGCGCTGCTCGGCCAGGAGGCCGTGGTCTTCCCGAGCCACCACGGCGGCTTCCTCGGCGGCGAGTACGGCTACGCGGGCAAGCCCGTCGAGTTCGCGGCCAGGCTGCGCGAGGTGCTGGACGCCGGCTGACCCTCGCGGGACTCCGCCGCTCAGAGCGCCACGACCGCCGCCGTCTCCGCCGGCAGCTCGATCCGGTCGCGGGTCACCGACACCCCCTCCCCCGTGGCCAGCAGCACCCGGCGGGCCACCCCCGGCAAGGTGATCCGCTGCGGCTTGGCGGCCAGGTTCGCCGCCACCAGCGTCTCGCCCCGGCGCATCACCAGGAACTGGTCGCCGGGGCGTACGTCGACGGCGTGCAGCCTCGGGTCGGACAGGTCGGGGCGGCTCTTGCGCAGCGCGATGAGCCGCTTGTGGAACTCGTACATCTCGCGGTGTTCGGGTTTGTCCAGCTCGGCCCAGTCGAGCCGGGAACGGGCGAAGGTCTGCGGGTCCTGCGGGTCCGGCACGTCGCCCTCCGGCCAGCCGTGGGCGGCGAACTCCCGCTTGCGGCCGGTGGCCACGGCGGTCGCCAACTCCGGCTCCGGGTGGCTGGTGAAGAACTGCCACGGGGTGCTGGCCGCCCACTCCTCCCCCATGAACAGCATCGGGGTGAACGGGGCGGTGAACAGCAGCGTCGCGCCGACGCGCAGCAGCCCCGGGGAGAGGGTGGCGGAGATCCGGTCGCCGGTGGCCCGGTTGCCGATCTGGTCGTGGTTCTGCAGGTAGGCGACGAACCGGTGGCCGGGGGTCCGCTGGCGGTCCACGGGCCGGCCGTGGTGGCGGTTGCGGAAGCTGGACCAGGTGCCGGCGTGGAAGAAGCCGCCGGTGAGCACGTCGGTGAGGCACTCCAGCGACCCGAAGTCGCCGTAGTAGCCCTGCCGCTCGCCGGTGAGCAGCGTGTGCAGGGCGTGGTGGGCGTCGTCGTTCCACTGGGCGTGCAGGCCGAAGCCGCCGGCCTCCCGGGGCGTGATCAGCGTGGGGTCGTTGAGGTCGGACTCGGCGATCAGCGACAGCGGCCGGCCGAGGTGCGTGGCGAGCGCCTCGACCTCGATGGCCACCTGCTCGAGCCAGGAGGTCGCACGCGAGTCGGGCATGGCGTGCACGGCGTCGAGCCGCAGCCCGTCGACGTGGTAGTCGCGCAGCCACATCAGGATGCTGTCGACGATGTAGCGGCGCACGCCGTCGGAGTGGGGGCCGTCGAGGTTGACGGTGCGGCCCCAGGTGTTGCTCTGCTCGGTCAGGTACGGCGCGAACATCGGCGCGTAGGCCCCGGAGGGCCCGAAATGGTTGTAGACGACGTCGAGGATCACCCCCAGGCCCTTGGCGTGGGCGGCGTCGACCAGCCGTTTCAGGCCGTCCGGCCCGCCGTAGGGCTGGTGCGGGGCATACCAGCAGACCCCGTCGTAGCCCCAGTTGTGCTCGCCGTTGAAGGCGTTGACCGGCAGCAACTCGATCATGTCGACGCCGAGGTCGACGAGATGGTCGAGGCGGCCGATGGCGGCGTCGAAGGTGCCCTCGGGGGTGAACGTGCCGACGTGCAGCTCGTAGAGGACGGCGCCGGGCAGTTGCCGGCCCGTCCACGCCTGGTCGGTCCACTCGAAGGCGGTGTGGTCGTAGCGCCGGCTCGGGCCGTGCACGCCGTGCGGCTGCCAGGGCGAGCGGGGGTCGGGCAGCGCCCGGCCGTCGTCGTCGAGCAGGAAGGCGTAGTCGGTGCCGGAGCCGGCGGCGGGCACCTCGACGCGCCACCAGCCGTCGGGGCCGGAGCGCATCTCGTGGTCGGCGTCGCCCGGCAGTCGCAGCCGGACGCGGGCGGCCTGCGGCGCCCACACCGTGAATTCGGTCATTTCGCAGCCTCCACGGACTCGGTGGTGGGAGCCAGTAGCGCGACGGGGTAGGTGGCCAGCAGGTCGGCCAGCGGAGCCTGCCCGCCACTGTAGACCCGGCCCGTGAACAAATCGGTCAACTCGTGAACGGGAAGTGACAGGGTCGTGTCGCCCCAGCCGCCGGCGCGGGCCAGTGCCAACGGCAGGCGGGTGGCGACCGCCACCGCGCCGCCCCGGTCGAAGGCCAGCGCGTGCCGCCCGGCGTGCCCGTGCGCCGGCACCGGCCGGTAGCCGGTGAACAGCTCCGGGCGGTCGCGGCGCAGCCGCAGGGTCCGCGACACCACGAGCAGCTTCGCCGCGCCGTCCGCGTCCACCGGCGGGGGCCCGCCGGCGTCGAGGCGGGCCAGCAGCCCCCGGCGTACGGCGAAGTCGACCGGGCGGCGATTGTCCGGGTCCACCAGCGAGTTGTCCCACAGCTCGGTGCCCTGGTAGGTGTCGGGCACCCCGGGCATGGCGAGCTGCACGAGCTTCTGCCCCAGCGAGTTGGACCAGCCGGCGGGGGTGATCTCGTCGGCGAAGGCGGTCAGCTCGGCGTGCAACCGCGCGTCGTCGTACATCGCGTCGACCACGTCGTGCATGGCGCGCTCGAAGGCGGCGTCGGGGTCGGCCCAGCTCGTCGACACCGACGCCTCCCGGGCGGCCTTCTCGGCGTACGCGTGCAGCCGCTCCCGCTCGATCGGCCACGCGCCCACGGCCGTCTGCCAGAGCAGGTGCGCGAAGGCCGGGTCGGGCAGCGGCGCGCGGGCCGTCCACCTCGCGACGAGGTCGGCCCAGCGGCCCGGCAGTTCGCTGAGCACGGCGAGGCGGGCCCGGACGTCCTCGGAGCGCTTGGTGTCGTGGGTGGAGAGCGTGGTCATGCTCGCCGGCCAGCGCACCTGCCGGGCGGCGGCGAAGCGGTGGAACTCCGCCGGCGGCACGCCGAAGTGCGCGGGGCTGCCGCCGACCTCGTTGAGCGCGACGAAGCGGCTCCACCGGTAGAAGGCGGTGTCCTCCACGCCCTTGGCCATGACCGCGCCGGTGAGCTGCGGGAAGCGCTTCGCCAACTCGTCGTCGGGGTCGCGCAGCCGGCGGGTGAGCGCGTCGAGCGTGCCGGTCAGGTCGGGGCGGCGGCGGCCGGCCTCGGCGCGGGCGGCAGCCAGGTGCCGGGCGCCCTCCGGTGGATAGCCCCGGTAGACGGCGAACGCAGCCGCCAGCTCGGCCAGCGCGTCCCGGGCGGCGTCGCGGTCGACGTCACCGGCGAGCGCGGCGAGGCGGGTCAGCTCGGCCGACAGCAGCCGGGTGGCCGCGGCGAGCTTGGTGTCGTGGGTGAGGTCCTCCCAGGAGGTGTGCCGGCCGACGAGGTGGGTGTCCAGGGCGGTGAAGTCGCCCTGGGCGTCGGGGTCGACGAAGAGCCCGCAGACGGCGGCGAGCGCGTCGTAGCCGGTGGTGCCGTCCACCGGCCAGTCCGGCAGCTCCTCGCCGTACTCCAGGATCTTCTCCACCACCAGCCACACGTCAGCGGCGGCGGCGCGCAGCCGGGCCAGGTAGGCCGAGGGGTCGCGCAGCCCGTCCGGGTGGTCGACGCGGATGCCGTCGACCTCCCCGGCCGCCGCCCACCGCAGGACCTGCTCGTGGGTGGCGGCGAAGACCTCCGGGTCCTCCACCCGCAGCCCGGCCAGGTCGGAGACGGCGAAGAACCGGCGGTACGTCAGCTCGGCGTCGCCGCGCCGCCAGGAGACCAGCTCGTAGTGCTGCCGGTCGTGCACCTCGCGGGGGGTGCCGTCGCCGGTGCCGTCGGCGACCGGGAAGCGGTGCTCGTGGTAGCGCAGCTCCCCGTCGGCGAGCTTGAGGTCGTCGAGGGCGTCCGGGGAGTCGGCGAGCACCGGCAGCAGCAGCCGGCCCCGGTCCCAGTCGACGTCGAACCAGGCCGCGTACGCCGAGCCCCGGCCCTGGCGCAGCACGTCCCACCAGGCGGGGTTCGCGGCGGGCACGGCCACCCCGGCGTGGTTGGGCACGATGTCCACGACCAGACCGAGCCCGGCGGCGCGCAACGCCCGCAGCAGCCGCAGCCGGGCCGCCTCGCCGCCCAGCTCCGGGTTGACGGCGCGGTGGTCGACCACGTCGTAGCCGTGCGCCGAGCCGGGGGTGGCGGTGAGCAGGGGCGCGCTGTAGAGGTGGGTGACGCCGAGGCCGGCCAGGTAGTCGGCCAGCTCGGCGGTGGCGTCGAGGTCGAAGCCGGGGCGCACCTGCACCCGGTAGGTGGCGCCCACCCGGGGCGCGTCGGGTCGAGGGGTGTTCGACATGTCAGGCATTCCTCTCCAGCACCACCACGCACCGGTCGGGCACGCAGAGGGTGCCGCCCGCCTCGACCACGGTGGTCTTCTCCGGTTCCGGTTCCGCGGTGCTGATCACCAGTTCCCAGCGCTGCCCGAACTCGGGGCCGGGCACGGTGAAGTCCAGCGGCGCGTCGTGGGCGTTGAAGCAGAGCAGGAAGGAGGCGTCCAGGTGGCGCTGGCCGTACGGGCCGCGCTCGCGGATGCCCTCGCCGTTGACGAAGAGCGCGACGGCGCGGCCGAAGTCGTTGCCCCAGTCCTCGCCGGTCATCTCCCGCCCGTCGGGGGTGTACCAGGCCAGGTCCGGCAGGGGCTCGTCGACCAGCCGGGAGCGCACCGGCAGGCCGGTGAAGAAGCGTCGCCGGCGGAACACCTGGTGGCGACGGCGGAAGTCGACCAGCTTGCGGGTGAACTCCAGCAGGTCGGTGTCCGCGTCGTCCCAGTCGACCCAGGCCAGCTCGCTGTCCTGGCAGTAGGCGTTGTTGTTGCCGCGCTGGGTGCGGCCCAGCTCGTCGCCGTGACCGATCATCGGCACGCCCTGCGACAGCACCAGGGTGGCCAGGAAGTTGCGGCGCTGGCGGGCCCGCAGGGCGCGTACCGCCTCGTCGTCGGTGTCGCCCTCGACGCCGCAGTTCCAGGACCGGTTGTGGCTCTCGCCGTCGCGGTTGGACTCGCCGTTGGCCTCGTTGTGCTTGTCGTTGTACGACACCAGGTCGCGAAGGGTGAAGCCGTCGTGGCAGGTGACGAAGTTGATGCTGTGGAACGGGCGGCGCCCGTCGTCCTGGTAGAGGTCGGCGGAGCCGGAGATGCGGGAGGCGAACTCGGCCAGGGTCGCCGGCTCGCCGCGCCAGAAGTCGCGCACGGTGTCGCGGTACTTGCCGTTCCACTCGGTCCACACCGGCGGGAAGTTGCCCACCTGGTAGCCGCCCGGCCCCACGTCCCACGGCTCGGCGATCAGCTTGACCTGGCTGACCACCGGGTCCTGCTGCACCACCTCGAAGAAGGTGGAGAGGCGGTCGACCTCGTAGAACTCGCGGGCGAGGGTGGCGGCGAGGTCGAAGCGGAACCCGTCGACGTGCATCTCGGTCACCCAGTACCGCAGCGAATCCATGATCAGCTGGAGCGAGTGCGGGCTGCGGACGTTGAGGCTGTTCCCGGTGCCGGTGTAGTCGACGTAGTAGCGCCGGTCGTCCTCGCTGAGCCGGTAGTAGCTGGCGTTGTCGACGCCCTTGAAGCTCAGCGTCGGGCCGAGGTGGTTGCCCTCGGCGGTGTGGTTGTAGACCACGTCGAGGATGACCTCGATGCCGGCGGCGTGCAGCGCCTTGACCATGCCCCGGAACTCCTGCACCTGCTGGCCCAGGTGCCCGAGCGCCGAGTAGCCGTGGTGCGGGGCGAAGAAGCCGACGGTGTTGTAGCCCCAGTAGTTGCGCAGCCCCAGGTCCGTCAGCCGGTGGTCGTGCACGAACTGGTGCACCGGCATCAGCTCGACGGCGGTCACGCCGAGCTTCGTGAGGTACTCGATCATCGGCGGCGAGGCGAGGCCGGCGTACGTGCCGCGCAGCTCCTCGGGGATGTCCGGGTGGCGCATCGTCAGGCCGCGCACGTGCGCCTCGTAGATCACCGAGTGGTGGTAGGGGACCCGGGGCGGCGAGTCGTTGCCCCAGTCGAAGTACGGGTTCACCACCACCGACTTCGGCATGAACGGCGCCGAGTCGGTCGTGTTCATCCGCTCCGGGTCGCCGTGCTCGTAGTCGTAGACGGCCGGGTCCCACCGCACGTCGCCGTCGACCGCCTTGGCGTACGGGTCGAGCAGCAGCTTGGCCGGGTTGCAGCGCAGCCCGTTCGCCGGGTCGTACGGGCCGTGCACGCGGTAGCCGTAGCGCTGCCCCGGCTCGATGCCGGGGATGTACGCGTGCCAGACGTACGCGTCGACCTCCCGCAGCTCGACGCGCCGCTCCGCCCCGGTGTCCCACTCGTCGAACAGGCACAGCTCGATCCGCTCGGCCACCTCCGAGAAGATGGCGAAGTTGGTGCCCATCCCGTCGTAGGTGGCCCCCAGGGGGTACCGCTCACCCGGCCAGACCTGCATGTCGCTCCTTCGCGAGATCATGAGCGCGCACCGCACCGTGAGCGCACCACACGGCGAGGGCCGGCGGCACGCGTGCGGGTATTGCCCCGCACGTTCCGCCGCCAATCCACCCGATCGGCCGACGACCGGTATCCACCCGACTGATCTGCGGTGAACCTTCAGGTGGCGTCCGTCACCTTGGCCCCTTTCGAGGTGCGCGATCGGTCCGGATGCCCTTTGCTTGTGTGCGGGGGCACGCCCGCGCGCCCGCCACTCGGCCCTTCGGCCACCTCTCACCCTTTTCGCCGCCACCGTCGCCGGCGCGATCCACCATGCATGGACGGAGACTGATGTGACGACCCTGCGGGTCGACGAGCAGCCCACCACCATCCCGGGCCGGGTCCACCGGCCCACCCTCACCTCCCGGCCGCAGCTCCCGACGGCGGCCGGACCGGGCACGCCCCCGCAGACGCGCCGCATCCTCATGCTCTCCTGGGAGTACCCGCCGGTCCTGGTGGGCGGCCTCGGCCGGCACGTGCACGCCCTGTCGGTCGCCCTGGCCGCCGCCGGCCACGAGGTCACCGTCGTCACCCGCCACAGCGACGGCGCACCCCTGGAGGAGTACGCCGACGGCGTCCGCATCGTCCGCGCCGCCGAGGACCCGGTCACCTTCCCGCTGGCCACCTCCTCCCTGCTGGCCTGGACCATGGCGTTCAACCACACCCTCACCCGCGCCGCGCTGCGCGCCACCGAGGCCGGCTCCTACGACGTGGTCCACGCCCACGACTGGCTCGTCGCACACACCGCGATGACCCTGCGCGAGCACCTGGACATCCCGCTGGTCAGCACCATCCACGCCACCGAGGCCGGCCGGCACCAGGGCTGGCTGCCGGAGGAGATGAACCGCACCATCCACGGCGTCGAGCACTGGCTGGCCGGCGAGTCGGGCCGGGTCATCGTCTGCTCCGGCTACATGCGCGACGAGGTGACCGGGCTGTTCGGCGTACCGGCGGGCCGGGTCGACGTGGTGCCCAACGGCGTCGAGCCGCACCGCTGGCGCGTCCCGGCCGCCGCGGTGGCGAACGCCCGCGCCCGCTTCGCCGGGGACGGGCCGCTGGTCACCTTCGCCGGCCGGCTGGTCTACGAGAAGGGCGTGCAGCACCTGATCGCCGGGCTGCCCCGGCTGCGCGAGCGGCACCCCGGGCTGCGCGCGGTCATCGTCGGCGACGGGCCGTACCGCGCGGAACTGGAGGCCGAGGTGCACCGCCTGGGCCTCGGCGGCACGGTCAGCCTCCCGGGCTTCCTCGGCGGCACCGACCTGCCCGCCGTGATGGCCGCGTCGGACTGCTTCGCCGTGCCGAGCATCTACGAGCCGTTCGGCATGGTGGCCCTTGAGGGCGCCGCCGCCGGCGCGCCCCTGGCCGTCGCCGCGACCGGCGGGCTCGCCGAGATCGTCGAGCCCGGGGTGACCGGGATGACCTTCCGGCCGCACGACCCGGACGGGCTGACCGACGCCGTCGACGCGCTGCTGTCGGACCGGGAGCGGGCCCGCCAGCTCGCCCGCCGCGCCCGCGTCATGGTGCACGAGCGTTACGGCTGGTCGGCCATCGCGCAGCGCACGGCCGCGGCCTACGCGGCGGCGATCGCCACCTCGGGATCGTTCGCCGCGGAGCGGGTGACCCGGGGTCGCGCCGTGCCGTCTCTCCCCGGGGGCAACCTGCTGGCCGCCGCCGGCCTGCGCTGACGGGGTGTAAGGAAGGGCCCCTTCCTATCGTTTCCGGTAGAGGAAGGGGCCCTTCCTTACCGGTGGCGGGTGGGGGACGGGGCACGGAGCGCGAGACGGCGGAGGCCGCCGCCCCGGGGTGCGGGTCGGCGGCCTCCGCCGTCGGTACGGCCGGGGGTCAGCGCTGCTCGAACGGGGTGTACGCCCGCTCGGGGGCGCCCGTGTAGATCTGCCGCGGGCGGCCGATCTTGGTCTCCGGGTCGTTGATCATCTCGCGCCACTGCGCGATCCAGCCGGGCAGCCGGCCCAGCGCGAAGAGCACCGTGAACATCTTGGTCGGGAAGCCCATCGCCTTGTAGATCAGGCCGGTGTAGAAGTCCACGTTCGGGTAGAGCTTGCGGGAGACGAAGAACTCGTCGGCGAGGGCGATCTCCTCCAGCTGCATGGCGATGTCCAGCAGCGGGTCCGGCTTCGCCATCCGGCCGAGCACGTCCTGGGCCGCCTTCTTCACGATGGCCGCGCGCGGGTCGTAGTTCTTGTAGACCCGGTGGCCGAAGCCCATCAGCTTCACGCCGTCCTGCTTGTCCTTCACCTTGCGCACGAAGGACCCGACGTCGCCGCCGTCGGCCTGGATCTTCTCCAGCATCTCCAGCACGGCCTGGTTGGCGCCGCCGTGCAGCGGGCCGAAGAGCGCGTTCACGCCGGCCGAGACCGAGGCGAAGAGGTTGGCGTTGCTGGAGCCGACCAGCCGCACCGTCGAGGTGGAGCAGTTCTGCTCGTGGTCGGCGTGCAGGATGAACAGCATGTCCAGCACCTTGGCCATCACCGGGTCGACCTCGTACGGCTCCGCCGGCACGCCGAAGGTCATCCGCAGGAAGTTCTCCACGTAGCCGAGCGAGTTGTCCGGGTACAGCAGCGGCTGCCCGATCGACTTCTTGTAGGCGTACGAGGCGATGGTGGGCACCTTCGCCATCAGCCGCACCGTGGACATCTCGACGTGCGAGGAGTCGAACGGGTCCAGGCTGTCCTGGTAGAAGGTGGAGATCGCGCTGACGGCCGAGGAGAGCACGGCCATCGGGTGCGCCTCGCGCGGGAAGCCGTCGAAGAAGCGGCGCATCTCCTCGTGCAGCAGCGAGTGCCGGCGGATCCGCTCGGTGAACTCGGTCAACTGCTGCTGGGTCGGCAGCTCACCGTAGATCAGCAGGTAGGAGACCTCCAGGAAGGAGGACTTCTCCGCGAGCTGCTCGATCGGGTAGCCGCGGTAGCGCAGGATCCCCGCGTCGCCGTCGATGTAGGTGATGGCGGACGAGCAGGCCGCGGTGTTGACGAAACCGGGGTCGTACGTCGTCATCCCGGTTTCCTTCAGCAGCTTGCCCACCCCGATGCCGGCGGGGCCCTCGACCGCGGATTGCACCGGCATCGAAAGCTGCCCACCGGGGTGATCGAGCTTGACTTCCGTCATGTTTCCCTCGCTTCGCCGGCAGATCTGCGTTGAATTGCCTTCGCTTTTACCGTAATCACGGTCGAGGTGACACCGCCCGTCGTGGTTCGACGGTGAGGCATGCGTCACCCGTTTCCCGACCAGCGAGCCGGGAAACCCGCGCAATTCGGACGCTCGGGCAGCGACGACGCAGGGAGGCCCGCAACCCCTTGATCATCGCGCGTCCTGGCGGCGGGGGAGGTGGGGCGGGGGTGAAAGGGCAGGGCTCAGGTGAGGGTCAGGCGGAGGAGGGCGCCGTCGGGGGCCACGCGGTAGACGGCGAGGCGGTTGGCCCCGACGTGGTAGAGGCGGTCGTCGGCGAGCAGGGCGGCGAACCGGCGTCCGCCGGCATCGCGGGCGACCACGGGGACCACCGCGCCGACCCGGCCGTTGACGGCGATCGCCAGCGGCGTGCCGTCGGGCACCTCGTCCGGCACGTCGCCCCAGACGGCGGCCGGCAGCCGCCCGGTGTCCGGGTCCACCGCTGCGAACGCGGCCAGGTTGGCGACGCGGGCGGTGCCGCCCGCCGGGCGGTCGCCGACGGCGGTGCCCACCAGCGGGTGGGGCGCGGGCGGCGGGACCGGGTCCGGCACGCCGCCGGCGATGGAGGTCGGCTCGCCGGGGCGGTCGTAGAAGACCTTGCCCCCCTCCGTACGGGGCGCCTGCCGGGCGGAGCGGCCGTCGACCGGCCACGGCAGCCGGACGGCCGCCTCGTCGGCGATGGTGGGCAGCAGGTCGACGTGCTGCCAGTTCCGGTCGTCGATGCGCCCGGCGCGCTGGCCGGGGGTCTTGACGAACGTCGGCACCCAGGCGACCTCGCCCGGGGCGGTCCGGACGGCGCCCATACCCCGGCCCTGGGCGCCCGGGGTGAAGCTGACGCCGTGGTCGGCGGTGACCACCAGCAGGGCCTGGTCGTAGAGGCCGGTGGAACGCAGGGTGCGCAGGGTCTCCCCGATCAGCCGGTCGGTGTAGCCGAGCTGCGCCAGGTGCCTGCGGCGGGCCAGTTCCGGCCAGCCGTCGCCGTCGTTCGGCAGGTCGTCCGGGGCGTCGTAGCGCGCCCCCGACGGCAGGTACGCCCACGGCGAGTGCGGCATCAGCAGGTGCAGGAAGTGCAGGGTGGGTCGGGGCGCCGGCCGCAGGCCGGCGAGGAAGCCGGTGAACCGGGCCGGCTGGTTGTCGTCCAGGCTGTCCCAGCGGAACTTCGGGTCCGTCGGCACCGGCTCGGCGGCGTCGACGCCCGCCTCCGCGCGGGTCCGCTCGCGGTACGAGTCCGCCGGGTCGACGCGGCTGTCGACCGGGGCGGCGACCTGGCGCAGCAGCCCGCCGGCCTGCCGGACGAGCACGCCCATCCCCTGCTCCGGGCCGACCGGCTGCTCACAGCGGCTGGGCGGGCAGAGCCGCGTGATGCTCTCCTCGGCGCGCACGTCGTACAGGCCACCGAGGGCGGTGAACAGGTTGTCCGGGTACTGCGAGTGGTGCGGCGCCGCCGCGCGCTGCGGGTACCGGCCGGTGAGCATCGCCGGCAGCGCGTAGGGCGTCCAGCCGCTGACGCCCGTGGCGTTGCGGTACCAGGTGGAGCCGCCGGCCAGCTCCGCGAAGTGCGGGAACCGGGCGGCGTCGACGCGCCCGTCGCGGCCGAGCAGGGACACCAGGGGCAGCTCGTCGAGGACCAGCACGACCACCGGCGGGTGGTGGCCGGGGCCGGGCACCCCGGCGGCGCCGCCCTCGCCGCGGGGCAGCACCACCGTCGAGGTGGGCGAGGCGAACACGAACAGCCCCACGAACAGCAGCGGCCCGGCCGCGGCCAGGCGCAGCACCCGCCCGGGCGCCCGCCACCGCCGGTGCGCGGCGGCCACGGCGGCCCCGACCGCCGCGGCGAGCAGCAGCAGCGGTACGCCCCGCAGCGGCGTACCGTGCCGGCCGACCTGCACGGCCAGCGCGGCGAGCAACAGGCCGACCAGCAGCGTGTGCGTCACCGATCGGGCGGCTCGGCCGGCCAGCCGGGACAGCGCGCCGAGCAGCGCCACGGCGGTGGTGGGCACCAGCGCGACCAACGCCACCAGCAGCAGGATCTCCCGGCGGTCCGCCCGGTGGAACAGGAAGAAGTCGGGGCTGCGCCCGAGGACGTCCAGCAGCGGCTGGGTCACCACGAGCCCGACCAGCCCGGCCACCTCGGCCAGCCGGCCCAGCTCCGTACGCCAGCCACCCGGCCGGCCAGCGGGCGCAGGGTCGCCAGCGGGCAACCCGACCGTCGGCCGGTCACCGGACGCGGGGTCGCCCGGCGGCCGGTCGGCCGGCGCCGGCTCAGCCACCAACGACCGCCGCGTAGAGCGTCCGGGTGCCCGAGGGCAGGTCGAGTCGTCGCACGATCCGGCAGCGCGCGGCGAGCAGCCGCTCGAACTCGGCCGGCCGGTAGTCGGGGAAGAGCCCCTCGGGCTTGTTGGCCAGCAGCCGCCGGGCCATCGGGTCGCCGGGGTGGACGAACTCCACCACCGCGCGGGCGCCGGGGGCGGCGAGCCCGACCAGCCAGTCCAGCACCTCGGGCAGCGGCACGTTGCGCCCGATCGCCAGGTGGTGCACGACGGCCAGGGCGAGGACCACGTCGGCGTCGGCCCGGTCGGCGAACGAGGCCCGCTCGACGCCGCGCCAGCCGCCGCCGGGCGACGGGTCGGCGAGGTCCATCACCAGGGGCAGGATCCGCCGCTCCCCCGCCGCGCGCAGGTCCCGGTAGAGCCCGTCCACCACGCCCGGGTCCTGCTCGACCGCGACGACGTAGTCGGCGTGCCGGGCGGCGAGCCGGGCGTACCGGCCGTCGTTGGCGCCGAGGTCCAGCGCCAGACGGGGCCGCGGCCCGTCGGCCAGCGCCTCGGTGACGAAGCGTTCCTTCGCGGCCCGGTCGTCGGCGGTGTACGCGCAGGTGCGCTGGTAGTCGACCCAGTGGCTGGCCGCCGGGCGGGGCTCCAGCCGCCGCACGAGCTTCTCGATCCCGCGTACGGTGGCCAGCGCCAACTCCCGGGAGTAGCCGGCCGCCCGCAGTTGGGACCGCACGTCGGCGGTGCTGGCGCGGGCGTTGCGCCGCTGCATCGCGTCGTGCAGGTGCACGTGGGTGGGTACCCCGGGCAGCAGCCGCCGGGCGCCGCCGAACAGCCGGCGCATCTGGTCGGGCTCGATGCCGTCGACCCGGGCACGCAGCCACGGCTGGAAGTCCAGCCCGAGGTGGGCGCCGAGCAGCAGCGGGTAGAGCAGCGTCTGGCAGAACTGCCGGTAGCCGGCCCAGGGCTCGCCGTCGCGTGCCGGGGTGAACGAGCCGACGTCGATGAACACCGGCTCGACGCCCCGCCACTGGAGGTTGTAGGCCGAGCCGTCCTTCGTGGTGAACCCGGCCGGCAGGGCCGCGCGCAGGATCTCCAGGTGCAGCAGTGCCGCGTCGCGCAGCATGGTGAACGACCACTCGTACGGGTGGGAGACGAACGGGATGCGCTCGTGGCGGAGAACGGCGGCCCACCGGGCGCCCGACGGCACGGTCGGCGACTCGACCGCCTCGGTGCCGCACACCTTGCCCGTGGCGAGCAGCGGCGGGAAGAACTCGCTGGCCGTCAGCGCGCGCCACTCCCCGGCGGCCTGCTCGTCCAGCCCACGCAGCACGTCGCCGTCGAGGTGGAAGACCCGGTTGGCGGGGTCGCGGAAGGAAGCGGGCTCGGCGCGCGGGCCGGTGCGGGAGTTCGGCATCGGCCGGGTCAGCGCTGATCGGTGGGCTGGCGGCGGAACCGGTCGACCAGTCGCCGCCAGTAGAGCTTGGCCGCCACCGCGGCGCCGGCCACTCCGCCGACCACCGCCTGCACGATCAGGCTGCCGGACCCCGCGTCCAGGTAGGCCAGGTGTTCCACCGACCGCTCCTTCCCTCGCGTCTCGAGATCGGCGTACACGGGCAGAAGCCACTGGGTGATTTGCCCGCAAAGCCGGAGTTGTCTGACACGCTACGCCGTTCGTCCCGCTCGTGGAGCCCACACCCGGCAGTCCGTCCGCTGTCCGTTTCGTTCAAGACGCCCGTCGGGGCGCCCCCTACGGTGGGAGCCATGGCACCGACACTCGACCTCATCGGCCTGGTCAGCACCGACCTGCCCCGCTCCCTCGCCTTCTACCGGCGGCTGGGCCTCGACATCCCCGCCGACGCCGACACCGCGCCGCACGTGGAGGTCACCCTCCCCGGCGGCCTGCGGCTGGCCTGGGACACCGCCGACACCGTCCGCGCGTTCGACCCGGACTGGAAGCCCGGGAGCGGCGGCGGGGCCGGCCTCGCCTTCCGGTGCGCCGACCCGGCCGAGGTGGACCGGCTCTACGCGGAACTGGTGACCGAGGGCCACGAGGGCCACCTGCCCCCGTGGGACGCCCACTGGGGCCAGCGGTACGCGGTGGTGCGCGACCCGGACGGCAACGGCGTGGACCTGTTCGCCCCCCTCCCGCCGCAGGGGTGACCGCGCGCTGGCGGACCCCTGTGCCAGGCGCCCCGGGCGCCCGATCGGCGGTCGGCCGGCGCAGTCAGGAGCTCAGCGGGGCAGCAGCGCGGTCGGCGGCACCCCGGCCAGGTCCCGCACGTCCCGGGTGAGGTGGGCCTGGTCGGCGTAGCCGCAGCGGGCCGCCGCCTCGGCGAGGGGGGTGCCGGCGCGGGCCAGCGCCAGCGCGCGTCCCATCCGCAGGATCCGGGCCAGGGTCTTCGGGCCGTACCCGAACAGGTGCCGGCACCGCCGGTGCAGGGCGCGCGGATCGAGGCCGGCCGCGACGGCGGTCGCGGTCACGGTGGCGCCGGCGGCCAGCGCGGCGGCGACCCGGGCGCCGATCGGATCGGGCCCGCCGGCCGCCCGCAGCCGCCGCACGGCGATCTCCGTCAACACGGCGGCCGGGGCCGTCTCCGCCCGCTCGGTCAGCCGGGCCACGTCCCGCTCGCCCCACAGCCCGGCCAGGGGCACCCGCCGGTCGCGCAGCTCGACCGCCGGTACGCCGAGCACCGTCGGGCCGGTGCCCGGCGGCAGCCGCAGCCCCACCCAGCGCTCCGCCGGCCCGCCGCCGCTGAGGTGGGCGGTGCGGTCCGGCCCGGCCACCACCAGCCCGCGGCGGCTCGACCAGAGCAGGTCGACGCAGCCGTCGGGGAGCACCCGGGTCGGTGCGGCGCCGGCCGTCGTGGTGCTGGTCCAGAGCACCGCGCCGGCGAACCCGGCGGGACGTTCCTGGTACATGCCGCCCAGCCTGCCACGGTCCGGATAGCCTCCGGGGGTGCGATGGTCGGTGCTGGACGCTCCCCTCGACTCCTCCGGACGTGGCCGGGGCGAGCACCGGGCGCCTGCGGCACTGCGGGCCGCCGGGCTGCTGGGTCGGCTGGGCGTGGCCGACGCCGGCGCGGTCGACGCCCTGATCACCGACCCGGTCCGGGATCCGGAGACCGGGGTGGTCGGCGTCGACCAGGTCCGCCGCGCCGCCCGCGCGATCGCCGTACGGGTGACGACGCTGATCGGCACGGGGCGCCACCCGCTGGTGCTCGGCGGCGACTGCGCGATCCTGCCGGGCATCCTGCAGGGGCTGCCCTCCGGCTTCGACCTGTGGTTCCTCGACGCCCACCTCGACTTCGAGGACGGCCGCACCTCGCCCACGGGTGAGGCGGCGGACATGGACCTGTCGATCGTCACCGACCACGGCCCGGCGGGGGTCCTCGACCGGGAGGGGCCGCTGGTCGACCCCGACCAGGTGCACGTGCTCGGCCACCGGCCGCTCGACCGGGCCACGGCCGGCAGGGAGGCCCCGCGGGTCGACCCGGCCGTCCACCTGGTGCCGGCCACCCGGCTGCGCGGCGCCGACGCGGCGACGGTGGGGCGGGACCTCGCCGCCGGTACGACCCCCGCCTGGCTGCACCTCGACCTCGACGTGCTCGACCCGCTCGTGCTGCCGGCGATCAGCTACCCGGAGCCCGACGGCCTGGACTGGGCCGACCTGATCGCGCTGGCCCGGCCACTGGTGCGCTCGGGTCGGCTGATCGGGATGAGCGTCACCGACTTCAACGCCGACGAGGACCCGGACGGGCGGCACGCCGAGCGGATCGGGCAGGCCCTCGCCGAGCTGCTGGCCGACTGAACGGCCCCGCGTCCGGGCGTGGACTCACTCAGTCATGCCCACCGGGTAGGTGTGCACGAAGCGCATCGTCCAGGTGTCGTCGCCGACGGGAGGTTCGCGCCGGTAGAGGTGGTCCGGCCCGCCACCCGTGGCCGGGCCCACGCCGCCGGGGTGGCGCAGGATCCAGTGCGCGGGCGGGCAGCCGTCGGGCTCGGCGGGCACCGCCCGGACCAGGTCGTGGGCCGGGCCGCCGACGAAGCGTACGGTCACCTCGCTCATCCGCGCGCCCGCCTTCCCGCTTACCGCCCGACACCGGCCCTGGCTCGCAAGCTACCCCAACAGCGGGCCGCCCCGCCCGGATCCGGCAGCGGTTTGCCCTGATCGGACCCCGGGTACCGCAGCGTTGGCGACCCGTCACGGGACGGGCCACGAGGCGCGGGGAGCAGTCGATGAGAACGCTGGACGGGCGGTACCGGCTCGAACAGCGCATCGGCATCGGTGGCATGTCGGAGGTCTGGCGGGCCCACGACGCGGTGCTGGACCGTCCGGTCGCGGTGAAGGTGATGTCCCCCGGGCAGGAGGGCCAGGACACCTGTGTGGAGCGGATCCGCGCGGAGGCCCGCTCCGCGGCCCGGCTGGTGCACCCCAACGTGGCCTCCGTGCACGACTTCGGCACCTGCGGAACGGGCTCGGAGGACCAGGTTCCCTACATCGTCATGGAGCTGGCCGAGGGCGAGACGCTGGCCGCGCACCTGCGGGCCGGGCCGCTGGACTGGCGCATCGCCGTACGGGTCTGCGCGGAGGTGAGCGCCGCGCTGGCCGCCGCCCACGCGCACGGCATCGTGCACCGCGACGTCAAGCCGGCGAACGTGATCCTGACCCCGACCGGTGTGAAGGTGCTCGACTTCGGCATCGCCACCCCGTCGGGCACCCCCGACCGGTCACCGGAGGGGATGGTGGTCGGTACGCCGGCCTACCTCGCGCCGGAGCAGTTGGAACGGGCGCCCGCCACCCCGGCCGCCGACATGTACGCCCTCGGCGTCCTGCTCTACTACTGCCTGACCGGGCGGCTGCCGTACGAGGCGGGCACCACGACCCAGCTGCTGGGCGCGCGGCTCCGGCATCCGCCGCGACCGCTGCCGGAGATCGAGGGGCTGCCGCCGGAGGTGGCCGACCTGTGCGCGACCTGCCTGGCCGACGACCCGACCGAGCGACCGTCCAGCCTGATGGCGGCGCTGCTGCTGGCGGAGGCGGTGGACGCCCGGGTGTACGTGCCGCTGCGGCAGCCCACGGTGCCGCGGCAGCGCGTCGGGGCGATGTCCCCGTGGACCGAGCGGGCGGCGGCCGAGGCGACCGAGGCGGCCCCCCTGCCCGACTGGTCCACCCGAGCCGGCTGAGCACTCCCGCGGCCCTCCCGCCGGCCCCCTGCGGTTTCACGGCCCGGGGGCCGGGTAGCCGGGCGGCTGAGCGACGGGAGGAACGCGATGCCGGAATCGAGCTCCTGGCTGAACGAGACGGCCACCGCGACCGCCGAGGGCGGCCACGTACACACCGACGACGGAAGCCTGTCCACGGCCCTGGCGTCTCCGCTGGCGCCGCACTGCTCGGGGCTCACCCCGGAGCAGCTGCTCGCCGCGGCTTTCGCGTCCTGCCTGCACCACGCGGCGGTGGAGGCGGCGGGCGAGATCACCAACGAGGCACACACCGTGCAGGTACGCGCGGAGGCGAAGCTCGGGCGCGACGACGACGGCCGGTACCGGGCCGACGTGCACGCCTCCATCTCCTCGGCGGGACTCAGCCGGCAACAGCTGGCGGAGCTCGTGGAGCACGCGGACCGGCTGTGGCCCTTCTCCAGCGGCGACGGCAGCCGGCACCGGCTCACCGTGACCCCGGCGGAGAACGGCCGGCACTGACCGACTGCGGGTGGCCCGGGCGGACGCGGGGCCACGGTCGGCACTGACCGACCGACCGCGGGTGGCCCCGGGGGCGGGCGCGGGAGGAACCGGGGCCACGGCCGGTCCTGCCGCGTCGGGTCGCCCCGGGGACCGAGGGACGCCCGGCCGGCCGGTCGGGAAGGACCTCCACCGTTCGGTGGAGGATCCGCTCCGCCCGCGACTCCCGGCCCAAGATCGACTTTTCGCCCGATTAGGCACTGCCAATCGGATATTTGCGGAAGGATGAATAAGGAAAGAAGGCACCATTGATGCCACCTTGAGCCCAACAAGCGCTCCGATCGGCACATATTGTGACCCAAGCCACCAGATCGGCCGATGGCAAGGCGCCCTCACCTTTCTAACCTCGGCGAGTGCACCCCGACGCCCCCTTCGAGAAGAACCCGACCCAGGATCGACCGGCCACCCGTCCGGACGACCCCGCCTCGACCGAACGGGCGATCGGCCGTCATCGCGCTCCGGAACGGCAGCGTCGCGTCGGCCGGACCCTGCTCACCTCGACCCCCGTCCGGGTCGCGCTCGCCACCGGCGTCACCTGCTGCCTCGGCGTGGCCGCGTTCGCCGGCACGCGCGATGATGCCGACGCCGCGCGGGAGCCCGTCGCCGAGGCGCTGGCCGAGCGGGCCGTCGACGACGACCGCGCCTCGCGGTCCCTCGACCGGGCCGCTTCCCCCTCCCCCACGCTCAGCCCCGCTCCGACCCCGAAGCCGACCCCCTCGGCCACCCGGAAGGCCCCACGCAAGCCCGCCCCGCCGCCCCGCCCACGCCCGGTCGCCGGGCTCACCCAGGCGCAGATGGACAACGCCAAGACCATCGTCGACGTGGGCGTCGAACTGAAGATGCCCCGCCGCGCCCTGGTCGTCGCCGTGGCGACCGCGATGCAGGAGAGCAGGCTCCACAACCTCGCCAGCGACGTGCTTCCCGAGTCCAGCCGGTATCCGCACCAGGGCAGCGGCGCCGACCACGACTCGGTGGGCCTGTTCCAGCAGCGCCCGAGCAGCGGCTGGGGCACGGTACGCGAACTGATGCGCCCGTCGTACGCCGCGCGGGCCTTCTACGAGGCGCTGCGGGACGTGCCGGGCTGGCAGCAGATGAGCGTGGCCGGCGCCGCCCAGGCCGTACAGGTCTCGGCCTTCCCCGACGCGTACGCCCAGCACGAGAAGCTGGCCACCACGGTCGTCGCCGCACTGACCTGACGGCGCCGCGGGGCCGCGCACGGCCCGGACGGGGACGCGGAGGTCAGCGGCTCCCGGCCCTGCCCCCCGGTGGCTCGCCGGCAGCCTCCGCGTCGTCACGGCCGGCGATCCGGGTCGCCGGCACGCCGGCCGCGGCGGTCGGGGTGTCCGCGGCAACCGGTTCGACGGTCAGCCCGTCGAGGATCCGGTCCACCCGGGCCTCGCGCCGGCGCCGGGCGTGCAGCGCCTCCTCGAACTCCCGGCGGGCCTGCACCGCCTCGGCGTAGACGCGCTCGCGCACCTGGCGGGCCTCCTCCCGGGCCGCGTCGAGCTCGACCCGTGCCCGGCTCAGGAGGTCGACCACCTCGCGGTCGGCGTCGCGCACGCCGCGCCGGGGACGGTCCGCGTCGCCGAGGTCCAGCCGCCCGAGCAGGTCGCGCAGCGCGTTCGCCTCGGCACGAATCTCGTCCCACTCCCGCCCGGCCTTCGCGGCGCCCTCCGCGCGGGCGGCGAGCCGGGCCAACCGGATGCCGATCTCGTCCAGGCAGGAATCGACCTGCCCCTGGTCGTAGCCGGTCTCAACGACGGAGAACCTCATACTGTCGCCCCCAGGCAGCTGGTGTTTCCTTCCCCACCCTGGATCCTCGGCGCTGGGGGCGGCAGCGGAGGGGGTTCGGGAAAAATGTTCACCATGCGTACGCGCCCGGGGGCGTCGCCGAGGCCCGGGGCCGGCCCGGCGCGAGGAGTTGCCCGAAAGCCTCAGGCGCGCTTCGGAAGCACGACCACCCGGCCGAAGAACTCGTCGATCCGGCGCACCACGTCGTTGAAGTCGTCCAGGTCGATCGGCTTGGTGACGTAGGCGTTGGCCTGGAGCGTGTAGCTGCCCACGATGTCCGTGTCGGCGTTGGAGGTGGTCAGCACGACGATCGGGATGGTGCGCAGGTCCTCGTCGTTCTTGACCTCGCCGAGCACCTGCCGCCCGTCCATCCGGGGCATGTTCAGATCGAGCAGGATGACGTCCGGCCGCCGGGCCTCGGTGTGGCGCCCCTCGCGACGCAGGAACTCCATCGCCTCCTGGCCGTCGCTGACGACGTCGATCACCTTCTCGACGTCGGAGTCCGCCAGTGCCTCCTCGATCATCAGCACGTCGCCCGGGTCGTCGTCCACCACGAGGATGCGAACCGGACTCGGGGTGTCTGCACCCATCACTACCTGCTTCGGGTCGGTGGAACGGAGATTCGCGAGGCGCTCTGTGCCGGCGGGGAAATCTAGCCCATCAGCCGGCGGAGCGCGCTGTCGGGTCTGCCCTGCCGGAGTCGTGCCTGAGCACCTCCGCCAGCCCGGTCACCTGGAGCACGCGGTCGACCCGGCCGGTGGCGCCCGTCAGCCGCAACCACCCGCCCTCCGGGGCGACCCGGTTGTCGCCCCGGACGAAGGCGGCGATGCCGGTGGAGTCGCAGAAGGTCAGCTCGGTGAGGTCGACCAACAGGCGACGCTCGCCCGCGTCCACCAGCCGGTCGATGGCGGCGTCGAGCTCGGGCGCGGTGCTCAGGTCGAGTTCGCCGGCCAGCCACAGGCGGGTCGCCCCGCCGCCGCTGTCGGCGCATGTGACGGTGAGCGTCACCCCTGGTCCCTTCGCTCCACCGCAGGCGGATGCTTGCAGTGAGGCAAGTATAAGCAGGGGCACCGGACGCTGCCGAAGCGGCGCTCAGCGCGGTCGGACACCGCCCGCCGCGACCACGGACGACCGGGCCGCCCCGAGGAACCGCGTGGCCCGGGGGAAGTCGCGCAGGACCCGTCCGTAGTGTTCCAGAGTCGACCCCACCGTGGCGGCCGGCACACCGCGACTGGTGAGGATCTCCACCAGCCAGTCGACGAACTCGGTGAACAGCGCGCCGTCGTCGACGTAGAGCGCGGCGGCCAGGAAGTCCACGATGTAGCCGAGGTCGCTGACCGTGGAGTCCAGCTGGCTGGGCGTGTAGTCGCGTGTCCCGGGGTCGCGTTCGCGCAGTTCCGCCAACGCCCCGTCGATCAGCTCACCGCGCCGCTTGAGCAGGCTCGTGTACTCGTCGTCCGCCAGGTGGCTCAGCTCCGCCGGCGGGACGCGACGCAACGCGCGCTCGTCGGCGATCAGGTCGGCGGCGCTCGGAGCCCCGGACGCCCAGGCGACGCCGAGCCGACGGGCCCAGCGCCCGTCCACGCCGAATCCCCGGCCCCCCACCACCACGGGGACGTCCACGCGGCGGCACGCCTCGATCATGCGGTGCGCGTGCGGCAGGCGCATCGGCAGCGCGCAGGCGAGCGCGACCGCGTGGGCGTCGTGCCGGTGCAGGTACGACACCAGGTGCGGGGCGGGGACGCTCGCGCCGAGGAAGGTGACCTGCCAGCCCCGCAACCGCAGCACCTCGGCGACCAGCCGGGGCGGCAGGGCGTGCCACTCGCCGTCCATGCAGGCCACCACGACCCGGCCCCGCGTCGGGCGCGGGTTCGCGTAGCCCGCGACCGCCGCCACCACCCGCTCGCTGATGTGCGTCGCGGCGTGCTCCTGGGCCACGCTCCACTCGTTGCGCGCCCACCGCTCCCCCACCTCGGCCTGTGCCGGGGCGACCAGGTCGAGCAGGACCCGCTCGGCGGGCACGCCCGCCTCGAGCAGGCCGACGGCCACCTCGACGGCGGCGTACTCGTCGGCGTCCTGGAGGCAGTCCAGGTATGCCGGCCAGACACCGGCCGGGATGCCTCCGGCGGTCGGGGCGGCGGTCACGGTCGGGTCCCCCTCAGCTCGGCGGCGCCGGTCGCGTCGGGCACCGCGTGCAGGTGCCGGGGCGTACGCTCGACCGGGCCGGTGGCCCGCAACGCGAGCACGGCGATGTCGTCGTGGTCGCCGTGGGCCAACCAGTCGCAGGTCACCTGCTCGACGCGTTCGGCCAGGGCGGGGGCGGGCATCCGCTGGCACCCGCCCACCGCGTGCACCAGCCGCTCCGTGCCGAACTGCTCGTTGCCGCGACGGCCACCGCGCGCCTCGGTCACCCCGTCGCTGTAGAGCAGACAGGTCTCGCCCGGCTCCAGCCGGACGGTCACCTCGCCGATGCGGGGGTCGGGGACCACGCCGACCAGCATGCCCGACAGCGGCACCGGCTCGACCTCGCCGGAGCCGCGCAGCACCAGCGGTGGCAGATGGCCGCCGCCGGCCATGGTCAGGGTGAGGCCACCCTCGCGGTGCGCGCGGACCACGCCCAGCACCATCGTCGCGAAGCGCCCCTGGCCCTGGGCCTGGCTGGTCTCCAGCAACGCGTCGTTGAGCAGCTTCAGCAGCCGCCCCGGCTGCGACTCGACCCGGTGCAGTGCCTGGAGGCACTGCCGCAGCTGGCCGGTGAAGACCGCCGCCTCGACGCCCTTGCCGGAGACGTCGCCGAGGAAGAACACCGAGCCGCCGTCGACCAGCCGGTGCGAGCCGTAGAAGTCGCCGCCGATGCGCAGGCCCGCCTGGGCCGGCCGGTAGGCGGTGCCCCACTGCACCCCGGTCGCCTCGGCCGGTTCCACCGGCACCAGGCTCGCCTGGAGCGTGTCGGCGACCTCGGCCTGGTCGCGGTAGAGCAGCGCCGTGGTCAGCGCCGCCCCGGCCCGGGCCGCGAACGCGCGCACCAGTTCCACGTCGGCCTCGTCGTACCAGCGGTCGACGCGCCGGGCGGTCAGCAGCACACCCGCCGGGGCGTCCCGACCGGGCAGCGGCACCACCCGCGCGCAGGACTCCGCCGCCGTCAGCCCCGGCAGCCAGCCGGCCTCCACGGCCTGCTCCACCAACCAGTCGAGGGTGTGCGGTTCCACGCCGTCCAGGCCCTCGACGATCGCCGCCGGCAGGTCGACGGCCGGCAGGACCCCGCTGTCCACCACGGGGGCGTCGTCGTCGCTGCGGGCGGCCCGCCACCAGCGGGCCCGCCCGGAACGGGGGGCCAGCACCAGCACCGCCACCTCCGCCAGCGTCGGCACGGCCAACCGGACGACCGCCGCGGCGGCCCGGTCCGGGTGCAGCGGGTTGCCGAGCTTCTCGCCGACGACCGCCAGGAACGCCGAACGGGCCCGCTCGGCGAGCAGCGCGTCGGCACGGGTGACGCTCTCGGTGACGTCCTCGACGTACCAGCAGCAGCGGGCGGCCGACAGCGGCACCCGACGCGCGCGCAGCCGACGGCCGTGGTGGGTGAACTCGGCGCCGTCGGCCAGCGCCGCGATGCCGGCCGCCGCGAGCAGTTCGCCCGGGGCGACCTCGGGCAGCAGCCGCTCGGCCACCGGACTGACGTGCCGGACGACACCCCGCGCGTCACAGACGACGAGGCCCTCGCGGAAGTGCTCGACGACCTCGGACCAGTCGGGCGCCGCGTGCTCCCGGTCGGCCGCGAGCGCGGGCAGGGACGGTGTCTGACGCGCCGGGGCGCCGGCGGTCCACGCCGTGGCCCGTGCGGCACGCGGTGCGGAGATCCGTCCGTCGCCGGGATCCGAGTCCCGGACGTCGGCAGCAGTCACCAGCTGAGCCCCACTCCTTGTCGACAGCCGTACCACCACAAGGCGGCGCATGTGGTCAATCTCTGCACCCACCCTACGCCCGTATGTCGCGACCGCCACCCGACGTCCGTGGCGCGGGCGCCGCTCGCGTACCGGGCGGGACCTGCCGGGGATTGTTACGATCCCCTCACTCCTTCCCTTCGCGTCCTGCGGAAAGGCGTGATCGTGCTGTCCCGTCGGAGCCAACCCGAGGCGACTCCGCTGAGCATGGCCGTCGACCGGTCCGATCCGGCCGCCACGCTCATCCGGGTCGGGGGCGACCTCGCCTACACCACCGCCGGGCCACTGCGCGCCGAGGTCGACCGGGTGCTCGCGGACCCTCCCCCGGTCCTCGTCCTCGACTTCACCGACCTGCTCTTCATCGACAGCACCGGCCTCGGGGTGATCGTGCACGCGTGGCGCGAGGGGCAGCAGTGCGGCACCGCCCTCCGGCTGCGCGCCGTGCCCCGGTTCCTGGAGACGATCCTGGACATGACCGGCGTCACCGGCCTGCTGGACCGGCCGCTCGGCGGAGAGAGCCGGACGGCGGCGCAGAACGTCGTCGAGCACGCCACCGGCACAGCCTGACGCGACCCGCCGGCCCCGGCTTTGCTCGCGGGCCCGCGACTGGGAACATGGACGCATGGCCGTCCAGCTGTTGACCATCGAGGTGACCCGGCTCGACGCCGGGCGTGCCCGGCTCCGGCTGTCCGGTGAGCTGGACTTCGACACCGCCCCGGAACTCGTCGCCGCCACCGCGGAGCTGCGCCGCGACGGCTATCAGGAGCTCCTGTTCGACCTGGGCGCGGTGAGCCTGTGTGACTCGTCCGGGCTCAGCGCGCTGGTGACCGCCCACCGCGGCGGCACGGGCGCCGTCCGGCTCACCGGGGTCGGTCCCCAGCTCCAGCAGCTGCTCGACCGCACCGGCCTCACCGAGCTGCTCGCGGTGGAACCCGCCACCGCCCGCGACGTCCGCCGGGCGGGCTGAGGTCGGGGCTGCCCGGCGGCGAGGGGTGGCCCCCGACCCTGGGACCAGGGGCCGGGGGCCGGAGTGAGGGTCAGGGTGCGGTGAGTGGTTGCAGCCGGGGCCCGGTCGTCCGCAGTTGCCGCGTCGTCGGCGGCTCGGCGTCCTCCGGCGGCCCCGAGTCGGGAGTCTGGAAGAGATAGCGGACGAACACCCCACCCGCCTCGTTGTCGTCCGCCCCGGGCCACTGCCCGACGCAGTCCACCCCCACCACCTCTCGGCCAGAGCCGTCGCCCTCCTCCAGCAACGCCCACAGGCTCACCGGATAGCAGCGGGTGTCCTCGGGCGAGAGGCGCCAGCGGGCGTACCAGCCGGGTCGGGCGGGAACGATCTCGACGATCCTCTTCATCACGACCTGTCCTTCCGCGTTCTCGGAAGTTCTCCGGTCCGCTGCGATCGTCGGCTCCCGCCGGGTGACCGACCCTCACCCCCGCCGGATGAAGCTCCGCCGGAGCGCCTGCGGCCCGGCCGCCGGCGTCCGTTTCGGTGCCGGCGACGACGGGAAGGCGACCGGCGGAAGCGAGGGAACACCAGCGGAAGCGAGGTGTCACCATGCGCAAGCAGATGGAGGGCGACAACCAGCGCCGCCGCGCGCTGGCCCGTCAGGCCCGCGAGCGCGGCATGCAGGCCAGCGAGACGGGGGCCAGCCTGAGCGCCTCCAAGCAGCTCACCCACCTGGAGCAGGGCAAGCGCGCCGGCCCGCCGCCGGCCGGCAGCCGCCACAAGCCGGACAGCACCCGCGGCGGGCCGGCCCCGCCACCGGCGGGGGTGCCGGAGTCCCCCCGCCCCCTGCCCGACCGGGGGTCGGGCGCGCCGGGCGGGACTCCGCTGGGCTATCACGCGCTGGTCGACGACGTCGTCCGCCGTACCGGGGCGGACTTCCGCACCGCCAAGGTGGGGGTCGAGTCGACCGTGCTGGTCCTCGCGTTCGCCCTGGGCGAGGCGGAGCGCCAGCGGCTGCTGGCGGCCGTGCCCAGCAAGCTGCACGACGTCGTACCGGTGGACGGCATCCGGCGCCGGCAGGACCTGCCGGGCTTCCTGGCCGAGGTGGGCCGGATCAGCGGCCGTACCGCGGAGCAGGCCCGCTACCAGGCGGAGGCGACCGTGGCGGCACTGGCCGACCACGACGGCGACCTGGTCGAGTCGCTGCACGTGCCCGACGGCCTACGGGACCTGCTGGAGCCGCCGCCCGCCGGTGGCGGGGTGGTCGGCGCGGCCGGCGCGACACCCCCGCTCAGCGACGCGGACCTGCGGGAGGCGCTCGGCGAGCTGCCGTACTGGTCCGGCGACGGCGACGCGCTGACCCGGACGGTGGAGCTGCCGGCGGACAACCTGGACCGGGTCCTGGACCGGATCGACCAGCTGCGGCAGGAGACCGGCCGCGGCCCGCGGATCGGCCGCCCGGACCCGGGCACCGCCGTGCTGACCGTACGGTCCCGGCAGGCCGGCGCCGTGACCGCGATGGACGTGGACCTCGCCCACGCCGTCGACGACGCGATCGACGAGGCGGGCGCCGGGATGGCAGCCGGCTGACCGGCGCGCGGGCCGGCGGGGCATCCTCCCGCCGGCCCGCCCCGGCTCGGCTCGGCTCGGCTCGGCTCGGCTAACGTGCCGGGATGGACCCCTCCGACGCGCACCGCCTGGAGCTGGTCGTCGACCCGATCCGCCCCACCGGGCGTACGCTCCTCGCCGCCGGCGTCGAGCAGTCCTACGTGGACGTTTCCGACCCCCGTCACCTGCATTTCGAGTACGTGCGTCGGATGGCGGCCGTGGTCGACCTGGCGGCGCCGCCCGGCCGCCCGCTGGACGTGCTGCACCTCGGCGGCGGCGCGCTGACCCTGCCCCGCTACGTGGCCGCCACCCGGCCCGGCTCGCCGCAGCTGGTCGTGGAACGCGACCCGGCCGTGGTCGACCTGGTGGCCCGGGAGTTGCCGGCGCCACCCGCCGACGTCGACGTGCGGGTGGCCGACGCCCGCGACGCGCTCAGCCGGGCGCCCTCGGCCGGTTACGACCTGGTGCTGGCCGACATCTACCGGGCGGCGCGGATGCCCGCTCACGTACGCAGCGTCGAGTTCGTCACCGAGGTGGCCCGGACGCTGCGGCCCGACGGCGTACTCCTGGTCAACGTGACCGACCTGCCGCCGCTGGTCCTCGCCCGGGTCCACGCGGCCACCCTGCGGGAGGTCCTCGCCGACGTCTGCCTGGTCGCCGACCGCCGGATGCTGCGCGGGCGGCGGTACGGCAACGTGGTGTTCGCCGCCGCGGCACGCCCCGGGCGGCTGCCGGTGGCCCGGCTGTCCGCCCGGGCCGCACGGGACCCGGTGCCCGGCGGCGTGCTGCACGGCGCGGCCCTGGACGCGTTCGTCGCCGGTGCCCGTCCCGCCACCGACGCCGCCCTCGCCACGCGCTGAGGCGCAGCACCCGACGACGTCGTCGCCCCCGGATGAGCACCGCCGGCTCGGGTCAGCGTGCCCGGACGGCCAGCTCGGGCGAGGAGCTCTCCAGCGGGACGGCGTTGGCCGGGACCAGGCCGAGCTGCACGGCCGGGCGCGGCAGGGCGGCGTCGAGCATCCAGTCGGCGCCCACCCGCATCCGGTTGCCGGGCATCGCCAGCAGGTGGTAGCCGCGGGTGACCACCTTGGCGGGCAACCCGGACAGCGACACCTTCAGCGGGTTCGCCGCCGCGTCCCGGCCGCCCAGGTCGACCACCCAGCCCAGGTCGTGGTGCTTGTACGGTCGGCGCTGCCCCTGCCCGTAGGAGGCGGCGATGTTGTGCGCGGCCAGCTTGCCCTGCCGCTGCGCGTGCTGCGCCGTCATGGTGCAGATCTGTCCGGGTCGGGTGAGGTCGGGTACGGCGGCGGCGTCGCCGCAGGCGTACACCTCGGGGAAGCCGGGGACGCCGAGGTACTCGTCGACGACCAGGCGGCCCCGCTCGGTGCGCAGCCCCAGCTCGGCGACGAACGGGTCGGGACGCACGCCGACGCACCAGACCAGGGTGCAGGTGGGCACGTAGTCGCCGTCGGTGAGGGTGACCCCGTCGGCGGTGGCGACGGCCACCGAGGTGCCCATCCGCACGTCCACGCCCCGGCGGCGCAGCACCCGGTCGGCGGTCTCCGACATCCGTTTGTCCAGCTCGGGCAGTACCCGGGGCGCGACGTCGAGCAGCAGCCACTTGGGGCGGATCTTGAGCCGGGGGCGCTGGGAGACCAGTTCGTCGGTGAAGAGCTGGCCGTGCGCGGCCACCTCGGTTCCGGTGTAGCCGGCGCCGACGACCACGAAGGTGGCACGCGCCTGCTGCTCGGCCGGATCGTCGGTCTGCTCGGCCAGCTCGATCTGGCGCACGACGTGGTCGTGCAGGTAGAGGGCCTCGGGCAGGCCGCGGAAGCCGTGGGCGTACTCGGTGACGCCGGGGATCGGCAGCAGCTTGTTGACGCTGCCCACGGCCAGCACCAGCCGGTCGTACGCGATGCGGTTGCGGTCCCCCTCCGGCTGGGTGAAGCCGACCCAGCGGTTCTGCAGGTCGACCTGGTCGGCCTCGCCGATCAGCACCCGCACCCCGTCGAGCGTCCCGGTCAGCGGTACCGAGACCCGCCGGGGCTCGACCACGCCGGCGGCCACCTCGGGCAGCAGCGGCAGGTAGAGGAAGTAGTCGGTGGAGTTCAGCACCACGATCTCGGCCCGGCCCCGGGCCAGCCGGCTCAACGTCTTCGCCGCGTGGTAACCGGCGAACCCGGCCCCCACGATCACCACACGAGGTTTCGTCATTGCGGCCCCGTTCCCACCCCGGGGCGTGACAAACGTGGCGGGACTGACGATTCAGCGCTCGGCCGGCCGGCCATGCCCGCTGCGCCCTACCTGCGGCAGAGCGGCCGCAGGCAGCTCACGCCCCGGCAGCGCCGGCGCGTCGAGCACAAGCAGGGGCGCATCGAGCGGCTCGGCGGCCAGTGGCCCGAGGCACGCCGGCCCAGGCGCTGACGCCGCGGCCGGCGGCCGGTCGCGACCGGCCGCCGCCGGCCTACGTCCCGGCGGAGGCGTGCCCGGTGCCGTTGTACGGCAGGAAGGCGGCATAGCCGAGATAGCCGCCGCGCAGGCCCGGCGGCGGCCGGGACCCGCCCCGCGGCTCTCACGGAACGGCGGGCCGGTCCGCTTCGTCGTCGATCCGTTCCAGCGTGTAGTGGATGGTCTGGGCGACGATCCAGCCCTGCTCGATGAGGAACGAGTCCGCCCCGTCGCGAACCTGTACGCCCTCGATCTGCGCCGTCCACTCCAGGAACGCCACCCGGTCCTCGACCAGGCGGTTGGTGTACACGTACCGGGCGCCGGGCAGTTCCTCCTCCAACAGGCGTGCCAACTCGCCCACGCCCGCGTGCCCGCGGAACACGCCGCGTCGTTCCAGGACCACGCACGACGGCGACACGTTGCGCGCCAGGTCCTCCGCGAACCGGTGCTCTCCGGCCAGCCGCAGATGGTCGTCGAACACCTCCCGCGCCGACCGCGCCCGCAGGGCCTCGTCCACCACACCACCTCCGTCCGATCCGGCCGCCAGCACCGCGTCGGGCATGGTGCCGCCGGGTACTGACGGGTCGGTCCGCCCCGGCGGCGGGGCCGGCTCCGCGGATCGGAGCCGGCCCGGCAGCCCGGCGACCCGATCGCCACCCGTCAGTCGTACCAGCCGGGTGGCGCGGCGAGACGCGGTCGGGCGGAACCGCACCGCGTCGGGTGACGCGTCAACGCCGCTCGACCACGATCTCCTTCTCGTCCCCGCTGGCCTTGGCGGTGGCGCGCAGGCTGGTGAGGGTGACGATCACCAGGACACCGATGATGACGCCCAGGGAGGCGAGGGTCGGGATCTCCGGCACGCCCTTCCAGATGCCGTGCGCCCAGTGCAGGCCGAGCTTGACGCCGATGAACGCCAGGATGATCGCCAGACCGTAGCTGAGGTGCACCAGCCGGCTGAGCGCGGCGTGCAGCACGAAGTAGAGCGCCCGCAGCCCCAGCAGGGCGAACGCGTTGGTGGCGAAGACCAGGTACGGGTCCTCGGTGATGCCGTAGACGGCCGGCACGGAGTCGACGGCGAAGACGATGTCCGTGGCGAGCAGCGCCGTCACCACGAGGGCGAACGGGGTGAGCGTACGCCGGCCGGCGAGGCGTACGACCATCTTCGGGCCGTGGTATTCCTCGGTGACCGGCATGAACTTGCGCAACAACCGCACCGAGCGCATCTTGCTGATGTCGACTTCCTGCTCGTGCCCGGAAAGGGCGTCGCGCAGCAGCTTCGCCGCCGTGAGCAGCAGGATGATCGCGAAGAGCAGGAAGGCGAAGTCCAGGGTCTGCAGGGCCGCCGCGCCGACGGCGATGAAGACCGCGCGCAGCACCAGCGCGCCGGTGATGCCGTAGAGCAGCGCCCGCTGGGCCAGCTCGGCCGGCACCGCGAACGCGGCCAGCAGCAGCATGAAGACGAACAGGTTGTCGACCGAGAGGGACTTCTCCACCAGGTAACCGGTCAGGTACTCCACGCCCTGCTTCGAGCCGAAGCGGGCCCAGACCCAGGCACCGAAGGCCAGCGGGAGGGCGATGTAGAACGCGGACCAGCCCAGCGCCTCCCGCATCGACACCTCGTGCGGGCGGCGGGTGACCAGGAAGTCGAGCACCAGCAGGGCGATCACGGCGGCGATGGTGACGCCCCAGAGCGTGGGGGTACCGACCGACTGAAAACCAGTGGCAGCAAGATATGTCAGATCGGACATGGAGCCTCCTCGAACACCCTGTCATGTTCGAGGTCTCCTTCACCCACTTTTCGTGGGCAGCCACCCGAGGCGTGCTCCGGGCACGCCGTACTGACCGGGATGGCTCGTGGGAAGTACTCCCCTCGTCGCGACAAGGTTAGGGCAGGCCAGTGGGCTCGGCAAACGGGGCACGCCAGATCACGCGTGCGACGCGTGACGCGGCCTCGGAGGGCCTCCGTACGAGCTCAGCGGGCGGTGACGGCGGCGAGGACGGCCGCCACGTCCAGGTCGGCCATGCACGCGGGGCCGGCCGCGTCGAGCGGGCAGCGCGCCTCCCACCAGCAGGGCTGCTCGGTGATGGCGGTGGGGCGCCGGTACGCGCACCCCGGCAGGCCCTGCAGGTCGACGCCGCCGATCCCGTACCGCCGGGCGTCGGTGGGGCCGAACAGCGCCACCGTCCCGGCGCCGGTCGCGGCGGCGAGGCGCACCGGCCCGGTGTCCGGCCCGACCACCACCCCACCACGCCGCCTGACCGCCGCGAACTGCCCGGCGAGGGTCGGCAGGTCGGCCCGGGGAAGCGGCACCCCGACCGGCGCGACGGGGTCCACCGGGCCGACGGTGAGCACGGGGTGCCCGCGCCTGGTCAGGGCGCGGGCCAGTTCCCGCCAGCGCCGGTCCGGCCAGCGTTTCACCGCCATCCCCGCATCGGTGACGAGCACCACCGGCGGCGCCAGGGGCTCCCCCACCAGCCGGGCCACCGCCCGCTCCCCCGCCCGGCCGGCCGCGCCACTGAGGCGCACCCGGGGTCGGGCGGCCCGGTCGACCGCGCCGAGCAGCCCCTCGGCGCAGAGGATCTCCAGGTAGCGGTCGCCCACCGGCTGCTCCGGCGGCGGATCGCGCCACAGGTTCGTCACGGCCCGCCCGGCGCCGGATTCGAGCAGGTCGGGGATGCCGTCGTAACGGGTGGTGGTGACCGCCAGATCGGGCCGGGTGGCCGCCAGCGCCGCGACGACCGCCTCCCGCTCGGCACCCGGTCCGGCGTGCCGGGGAGTGCGCACCTCGGCGACCGTCGGGTCGGCGCGCACCAGGTCCGCCCCGGGGGCGTGGGTGAGCACCCGCAGCCGCGCACCGGGGTTGCGGCGGGCCAGCCCGTGCACCGCCGGCAGCAGCATCAGCAGGTCGCCGATCCCGCCGAGCAGGTCCACCACCAGGATCTCCGCGTACTTCTCAGGCATCCGCGCGCCCCAGGGCCCGGGCGTAGAGGTCGCGGTGCGCGGCGGCCACCCTCGGCCAGGAGTACGCGGCGGCGAAGGCCCGCCCGCGCTCGGCGAGCCGGCGGCGCAGCACCGGATCGGCGAGCAGCCTGCCGACCGTACGCACGATCGCCGCACTGTCCCGGCGGGCCCCGATCACCGCGACCGCCCCGCTGCGGTGCGGCCCGTCGTCGCCGGCGTCGGACTCCGTCGCCGCGGTCGGCACGCCGTGCGCGAGCGCGGCGAGCAGGGCGCCGCTCTTCGTGCTCACCCCCGTGGTGAACGGCAGCACCGCCACGTCGGCGGCGTGCAGCGCGGCGGAGACCCGCTCGGCGGGCAGGTGCCCGGTGAACGTCACCGCGTCGGCCACCCCGCAGCGGTCCGCCAGCCCGGTCAGCTCGGCGCGGAACGCCTGTGCCTCCCGCTCGGGCAGCGCCTGCGAGGTGAACCCGCCGACCACCAGCAGCCGCAGGTCCGGATGGTCGCGACGCAGCTCGGGCAGCGCCTCGATCAGGTACCGCAGTCCCTTGACCGGATGCACGAAGCCGAAGAAGGCCAGCAGCGGCGCGCCCTCCGGCAGCCCCAGCTCCAGCCGCAGGCGGGCCCCCGACGTGGCCGCCCCGACGTGGTCGACGACGTTCGGGGCGATCGGGATGTGGGTGGCCGGCCGGCCGGTGCGGGCGTGCACCACGGCGCCGTGGCCGGGGTTCGTGACGATCACGGCCGCGCTGGCCGGCACCAGCCGGCCGGACTCCCGGTCCCAGCAGCGGGCCCGCTCCACCGCCGACCAGAGCCGTCCCGGCAGCCAGCCGGGGCAGGCCCACCAGCCGTACTCGTGCAGGGTGGTGACCAGCGGCACCCGCCGGGGCAGCCGCCACGGCAGCAGTCCGGGCTGCCCCGAGAACCGGTACGCCGACGGGGCGAACTGCACGTGCACCACATCGGGGGCCAACTGGCGGACCCGGCGAGCGGCCCGGGCGGTGGCGGCCCGCCACGGTCCCCCGGCGCCGTCCGGGCGTACCGGCACGGGGGTCGCCTCGACGCCGACGCCGTCGAGCGCCTCGACCAGGTGCGTCACGTAGTCGCTGACGCCGTCGGCGTCGGGGCGACCGGGACCGTGCAGCATGGCCACCCTGATCCGGTCGTCGACCACGCCACCTCCCGTGTCTCGGCGGGCGGGTTCCCGACCCCTTACGGGGCAAACGCGCCTCGCCTATGGTGTGCCGATGACCGAGGACCTCCCGGCCGGCCCGCTGGCCGGCGTACGGGTGATCGAGCTGGCCGGCATCGGGCCCGGTCCGTTCGCCGCGATGATGCTGGCCGACCTGGGCGCGGACGTGGTCCGGGTGGACCGGTCCACGGACGTGGACCCGGACGCGTTCGGCACCGCGCACCCGGACCTGCTCAACCGGGGACGCCGCTCGGTCGGGGTGGACCTCAAATCCCCCGACGGCCGGGAGGTGGTGCTGGCCCTGGTCGCCGGCGCCGACGCGCTGATCGAGGGGTTCCGTCCCGGGGTGACGGAGCGGCTCGGTGTCGGCCCGGCACACTGCCTCGCGGTGAACCCCCGGCTGGTCTACGGACGGATGACGGGTTGGGGGCAGGACGGCCCGGCCGCCCCGTACGCGGGGCACGACATCGGCTACGTGGCGTTGACCGGCGCGCTGCACGGGATCGGCCGGGCCGACGAGCGGCCGGTGCCGCCGATGAACCTGCTCGGCGACTTCGGTGGGGGCGGGATGATGCTCGCCCTCGGCCTGGTCTCCGCCCTGTACGCGGTGCGCGGCGGGGCGCGGGGCCAGGTGGTCGACGCGGCCATCGTCGACGGCGTGGCGGTGCTCAGCACCCAGATCCACGCGCTGCGCCAGCTCGGCATGTGGCACGACGCGCGCGGCGCGAACCTGCTCGACGGCGGCGCCCCGTTCTACGACACCTACGAGTGCGCCGACGGCCGGTACCTGGCCGTCGGCGCGTTGGAGCCGCGCTTCTACGACGAGCTCGTGCGGCGTACCGGCTTCCCGCTGCCCCCGGACGAGGCGCCGGAGCGCACCGACCCGGCGAACTGGCCGGCGCTGCGCCGGTCGTGGGCGCGGCTGTTCCGCACCCGGACCAGGGACGAGTGGGCGGCGCTGCTGGACTCCTCGGACGCCTGCGTGGCCCCCGTGCTGGACTGGCGGGAGGCGCCGGAGCATCCGCACCTGGCCGCACGGGGCACGTTCGTGCAGCGCAACGGGGTCACCCAGCCGGCCCCGGCGCCCCGCTTCTCGGGCACTCCCACCGCGCTACGCCGCCCCCCGCCCCAGCCGGGCGAGCACACCGACGAACTGCTGGCCGAGGCGGGCTTCGGCCCGGAGCGCGTCGCCGCCCTGCGCGCCGCCGCCGCTGTGGCCTGACGCGCGGCACTGGCGCGCACGGCACTGCCCGGCCGCGCGCGCGGGCGGGCCGGTCAGGAGCGGCGCAGGGTGGCGCCCGGCGCCATCGCGGGCTCGACCATGTCCCGGTAGTCGCGCGGAAGCTGGACCACCACGTCGTCGAACTCGCCGCCGCTGATCGCCTCGCGCAGGGTGACGAAGACCGCCCGGGCGGCGTCCCGGGCGGCGGGCTCGGTCACGTCGGCCCGCACGGCGACACGGGCGACGAACTCGGCCGCGCCGAACCGCTCCGCCGACTCCGTGCGCGGGCTCGGCTTCAGCACGAGCTGCAACGGCTTGGGCAGTTGCGCGGCCAGGTCCAGCACCTCCCCGCCGGTCAGCCGCTCGGCGAGGGTCTCGAGCGTCGCCCGGGTCGACGCCACCGCCTGCTCCGAGGAGGTACGGCTGCGCCGGGCGACCTGGTCGATGAAGGTGTCGTAGTTCATCCGGGCTCCTTCGGGCTGCGTCGGGGCCTGCGCGTACCCGCCGGGGCGGCCGGGAAACGGCGGGCATTTCAGGACCGGGCGGCGCGTGACGGCCCGCCGGGCGGGTAACCGCCGCCGGTCGTGACCCGATCGATGCCCGGGAGGAGCCCACACCATGGCGAGTTACGCCGACGTGTTGCACTACCTGTCGAGCCTGGACTACCCGGCCGAGAAGGACGACGTGGTACGCGAGGCTGAACGGGAGGGCGCCCCGCCGGACGTGCTGCGCGCGTTGCGGGCCCTCCCGCCGGTCGACTACGCCAACGGCAACGAGGTGGCCCGCTCGGCGGGCGTCGAGGCGGCCCCGGAGGTCGACCCCGCCCAACGGGCGGCGCAGGCCCGGGACAAGCACCAGCGGGTGGCGCAGCACCTGCGCGGCCGCTGAGACCTGCTGGCAACGGTCGAGTGGCGTACCCGGACCGGACGGGCTGTCGACGCCGGGCGGGACGACGCCGGATCGGCACCCGGCGAGAAGATGCCGGACAGGCGGGCGCCCCCGTCACGAACCGCGACCGGGGCGCCACACAGAACCTGTCCGGTGGCCGGTCGGGCCCGAACCGGGCCGCGACCACCAGGCGGTCGATGTACGCCCGAACCGGGCGAGCATCAGCGCTGCGACCATCATACGATGGAACATCATCCGTTCGGCTGATTACGGCGCAAGTGTGGGCCAGCCCACCCGTGAGTCAGGCGGCCGTGCGGGGAACGGGCCAGCCGGGCGGCGCTGTCCCAGCCCGCGGCGTGCTCGGCGAAGCCGCGCCCGCTGCCGGCAAGCCGGCGTACCAGTCGTCTCCTGTCCTCGACGTGGGAGGTGGCTGTGGTCGGCATGCCGGCGACTACCCGCGCCACCTCCGGCCACGCCTGCCCGCCTCAGCTCAGCCCCTTAGCCCACCGCTGCGATCGCGCGCCTTGAGGCGGGTGGTCGGCAGTGCCGGGGCGGGCAACGGCGGGGCGGGATCGTCGGCGACGAGGCCGAAGCGCCGCCCGGCCATCCAGTCCTCCCGGGCGGCTGCCACCTCCTCGTGCGAGCGTCCGACGAAGTTCCACCACATCACCAGCGGCTCCTCGAAGGGGGCCCCGCCGAGCAGCAGCAGGCGGCTCCCCGGCTCGCCCGTCAGGGTGAGCCGCTCCCGGCCGGCGCCGAGGTGGAGCAGCGCCCCGGGGGCGAAGCGCACCCCGTCGACCTCCGCGGCGCCGGACATGGCCAGCAGCCCGTACTCGAAGTCGGGGCGCAGCGGCAGCGTGGCCGGCGCGGAACCGCGCAACTCCACCTGGGCGCCGAGCAGCGGCGTGTACGTCAGGGCCGGCGACCGCTCGCCCGCCAGCTCGCCGACCAGCAGGGTGACCCCCAGCTCGCCGTCGCGCCAGCGCGGCAGGTCGGCGTGGTGGGCGAAGTCGGCAGCCCCGGCGCGGGCCGGGTCCGGCAGCGCCACCCAGAGCTGCACGCCGTGCATGAGCGGCGGGTGCCGCTCGGGCGAGCGCTCCGAGTGGGCGATGCCGTGCCCAGAGGTCATCACGTTGAGCTGGCCGGGGCGGATGGGCTGGACGTTGCCCAGGCTGTCCCGGTGCATGATCTCCCCGTCGAGCAGCCAGGTCACGGTCTGCAGGCCGGTGTGCGGGTGGGGCGGCACCTCCATGCCGGGCCGATCGGCCACGTCGTCCGGCCCGAAGTGGTCCACGAAGCACCAGGCGCCGATCATCCGCCGCTGCCGCTGCGGAAGCAGTCGGCGGACGGTCGTGTAGCGGCCCAGCGGAACGTCGTGACCGGGCAGCAGGACGCTGCCGGGGTCGGCGCTGGCCACGCCGGGTGGTCGGGTGTCCGCGGGCATCTTCTCGGTGCGCTCCACCGCCCGACTGTACGCCGGGACACGGCACGAAGCCGCCGGCCGCCTCGCCGCCCAACGGGCACCGGGGCATGCGGCTGGCCGGCCCGGCACCAAGCATGCGGCTGACCGGCCCGGCACCAAGCATGCCGCCGGCCGGCACCCCGGGTGGGGTGCCGGCCGGCGGCAGTGATCACGAACGTGCCTGTGCCTGGTGCCGCGCCTTGTGTCTGGTGCTGTGCTGAGCCTGTGGTCAGCTGTTCCAGTGCTCGGCGACGAGGTCGGCGGCCTGCTGCTCCCACTGGGCGTAGTGGTCGGGGTACGCCGACACCTGCACCGTCTGCGCGGCCTCGGTCAGGGGCATGTCCTGCCAGCCGTCGACCTGCTTGAGGCCCTTGAGGAACGCCAGGGTGGAGTACTCGGGGTCGGTGATCTGCTCGACCGTGCCCCAACCACTGGACGGGCGCTGCTGGAACAGGCCCTGCGAGTCGTGGTCGTTGCGGTCACCCAGGTGACCCAGGTTCTCCAGCTTCGACTCCTGCAACGCGGTGGCGATCGACACGACGGCGGCGCGCTCGTCCATGCCGGCCTTCTTCGTCGCCGCGATGATCGCCTTGACGTTGGCCACCTGCTCGTCGGACAACTCGACGCGCGACTGCGCGCCCTGCACACCATGCGGCACCAGCTTCGCCGTGTCGACCGACGGCTTGTCGGCCTGCACCGCCACCGCCACCGGCGTGGTGTCCACCGCCGGCGCGGCATCCGCGACAGCCGGACCAGCGAACACGCCACCGGCAAACGCCAGACCCGCAACACCAAGAACGCTCTTACGCAGGAACGTGTTCATCAGAAATGCTCCATTCGGGGGTCGGCACCCACGCACCGAAAAGGGGGATCGGCTGCACGCGGATGCAAGCACCGTCCGGCGCCCATGAACTCGAGGGGGACTCCAGTCGACCTGGAGAAGATCGCGCGGGGCGGGGGTTGCCCTCACGTCGGTCGGACCATGTGTAACGACCGCCGGCCCGCCATCATTCCGGGGCCCCGGCACGCCATCGCGGCGGCGTGGCCGTGCCCTGCTCGGTCGTACGCAGGGTGTAACGACCCCGCCCCGGCCACGATTCCGCCCCCACGATGACCCCGACCACACGCCGAAACCAGACAAACCGACCATCCGGCACCCCAGTGCCTGTCCGGCCGGGTCTTCCGCCCACTCGCACGGGGCGTGACACCAGGGGCGGATGCGGGTGTCGCGCCCCGCCGGTCCTCGTCGGCGGGCCCGCCCGGTGCGTACCCCCGGGGGTGGCTCAGCGCGACGGGTCGTGGTCCGGAACCTGCCCGTCGGAGTAGGCGCTGCGGTAGATCGTGCCCCGCCCCGTCGGGTCCGGCGCGTAGGGCAACGGGACGCAAGCGACGGGCGGGGCGGGGTCGACGGGCGGGGCGGGGTCGACGGACGCCGCCGCGCCGCGCCGGGCCCGGACGATCCGGGAGGCCACGAACCAGCCGGCCGCCGCCACGCAGGCGACGATGACCACCTTCTGCAGCACGCCGGCGTAACCCTCGACCAGGTGCCAGTTGTCGCCGAGCAGGTAGCCGGCCATCACGAAGGTGGTGTTCCAGATCAGGCTGCCGAGCGTCGTGTAGACCGCGAAGGTCAACACCGGCATCCGCTCCACGCCGGCCGGGATGGAGATCAGGCTGCGGAAGATCGGGATCATCCGGCCGAAGAAGACCGCCTTCACCCCGTGCCGCAGGAACCACTCCTCGGTGCGGTCCACATCGCTCAGTTTGACCAGCGGCAGCCGCTGGGCGATCGCGCGGATCCGCTCCCGGCCGAGCGCGGCGCCGATCCGGTACAGCGCGAGGGCGCCGATCAGCGAGCCGAGGGTGGTCCAGAAGATCGCGCTGACCACGCTCATCCGGCCCTGGCCCGCGACGAAGCCGGCCAGCGGCAGGATCACCTCGCTGGGGATCGGCGGGAAGAGGTTCTCCAGGGCCACGGCCAGACCCGCGCCGGGGCCGCCGAGCCGCTCGACCAGACCGATGACGAAGCCGGCCAGTCCGTCCTCGGGCGGCGCAGCCTCCGCGGCGGTGGAGCCGGAGGCGAGCAAGGCGTGCGCGGTACGAATCATGGTCCCCACGCTACGAACCGATCCTGGGAGTCCGCCATGGGGCCGGCCCTCCCGTTCGGCGGGACGCTCCGCAGCGGCGGGGTGCGGAGCAACGCGGGGCCCGCCGGGTCCGACGGGCGGTCCGGGCGAGGACCACGCGCGCGGTCCGGCGGTGTGCGGCGGCCTCGTCGGGGCGGCCGGCACGGCGGCGAGGCCGGCGAGGCCGAGCGAGCCGCCTCAGTCGTCGTCCTCGTCGTCCCGCGACCCCACGTCGACCCGGTCGAGCAGGGCGTCGAGGCGGGCCGCCGTGTCGGGCGGGATGCGCCTCTCCTGGGCCGCCTCGGCGAGGCGTTCCCGCAGCTGCTCGACCCGCCTGGCCCGGTCCTTCTGGTTGCCCCGGCGTAGGTCGGCGAGCTTGTCCCGCAGCCCCTCGACCGTCTTGCGGTCGATCTCGCCGCGGGCCTGCGCCCACGCGAGCAACGCGGCGAACTCGGCGACGAACTGCGGCAGGCCGACCGGTGCGGGCCGCGCGGTGACCGGGGGCGTAGCCGAGGTCGCGCTCGGCCGGGGCGTCGGCCTGACCGGGGTCGGGTCGCCGGCCGGCGTGGCGGTGGCGGGGGCCGCGGCCGGTGGCGGGCTCTCGCCGTCGCTGAGGACCAGCGCCCCGACGAGCCCGACGAGCAGCACGACCCCCACGGCGACCAGCGCGGTGAGCGGCCTGTCCCGCGGCGCGGCGGGCCCGCCGCCAGGAACGGGGCCGCCGGTGCGGCCGGCCGCGAGGTGGTGCCCGCCGGCCGGGGCGGGGTACGACCCCCCGGCACGGCCGCTGGCGGGGCCCCGGTTCGACGACGGCAGCGCGCGGTCGACCAGGGTCGGCGGGTGTGCCGGCGGGGCCGCCGCGCCGGCGGGCAGCCTCGGCAGGACGGCGGTGGACGGGTGGGCCGGCGCTCCGGCGCCGAAGCGGGCGGCGAGCTGGGCGGCGCTCGGCCGGTGCGCCGGGTCGGTGGCGAGGCAGGCCAGGGTCAGCTCGGCGGCGTCGGCCGGCAGCCCGGGGACCCGTGGGGGCGGCACCGGCCGGTGCCCGGCGTGCACCTCCAGCGCGTCCTCCCAGGTCTGCACGGGCAGCGGGGCCCGGCCGGTGAGGGTGCGGTAGAGCAGCGCACCGAGGGCGTAGACGTCGCTGGCCGGGTCCGGCGCCCCGGGCCTCATCCGCTCCGGGGCGAAGTACGCGGGCGTGCCCATCAGCAGCTCGCCGGTCTGCCCGGCGCGCGGGTGGAGCGGCCCGGCGAGCGCGGCGATACCGAAGTCGAGCACCTTGGCGCCGGTCTCGGTGAGCATGACGTTACCGGGCTTGACGTCGCGGTGCACCACGCCGATGCGGTGGGCGGCGGCGAGCGCGGCGGCGACCTGACCGGCCATCCGCAGCGCCTCCGGCCAGGGCAGCGGGCCGGAGGCCAGCCGGTCGGCCAGGTTACTCCCCTGCACCAGCTCCATCACCAGGTACGGCACGACCATGCCGCCGTCGAGGCTCGCCTCGCCGTAGTCGTACACCTGGGTGACGTGCGGGTGGGTGAGCCGCGCGGCGGCGCGGGCCTCGCGCTGGATGGTGGCTCGCAGCTGCGGGTCGGTGGCGAACTCCCGGGTGAGGGCCTTGACCGCCACGGGGCGGTGCAGCACCTCGTCGTCGGCGTGCCACACCTCCGACATTCCACCGAGGCCGATACGTTCGCGCAGGACGTACCGGTCGTGCAACCGCAGGCTGGGCGAGAACGGCGACATGGCCGTTCAGTCTGCCCTGCCGGCGGGGGCGGCGACCAGCGCGGTGCCCGCGCGCGTGCCGGCCGTCCCGGTTCGGGCCGGCGAGCGTCGGCGGGAGGTCAGGGCTTGCGGGCCACCGCCCCGTACATGCTGACCTCGGCCGCCGACGGACGCGGCTGCGGGGCGTCCTCGGCGCGCCAGTCGGCCACCGAGGTGATGCCGGGCTCCACCAGCTCCAGCCCTTCGAAGAACCGGGTGAACTCGGCCCGGGCGCGCAGGTTGATCAGGCCGTGCGGCCCGCCGCCCCGGGCTGCCGCCTTCGCCTCCTGTGCCACCTGCGGGGGGAGGTAGTCGTGGGTGGCATGCGAGGCCACCAGGTAGCTGCCCGACGGCAGCGCGTCGAGCAGCCGCGCGACCACGGCGTACGGGTCGTCGTCGTCGCCCACGAAGTGCAGGATCGCGACCAGCATCAGGGCCACCGGCCGGGACAGGTCGATGGTGCGCAGCAGGTCGGGGTGGCGCAGGATGCGCTCCGGGTCGCGCAGGTCGGCGTCGATGTAGGCGGTGGCGCCCTCTGGCGCGCTGGTCAGCAGCGCCCGGGCGTGCGCGAGCACGATCGGGTCGTTGTCGACGTAGACGACCCGCGACTCGGGGGCGACCGCCTGGGCGACCTCGTGGGTGTTGTCGGCGGTCGGGATGCCGGTGCCGATGTCGAGGAAATGGCGGATGCCCGCCTCCCGGGCGAGGTGCCGCACCGCCCGCTGGAGGAAACGGCGGTTCTCCAGGGCGGCGGTGCGGATGGTCGGGAAGGACGCCGCCATCGTGTCGCCGGAGTCCCGGTCGGCCTGGAAGTTGTCCTTGCCGCCGAGCCAGTAGTTGTACCGGCGCGCAGGGTGGGCCACCGAGGTGTCGATGCGGTCGCTGGGGTGGGCGGGGCCGGTCGCCGCGCCCGGGGCATCGGTGGTCAAGGCAGCCTCCACGACTCTGCACCACCCGCGAGCGGGGGCGTCCGTCCACTGTCGCCGGTCGGCGACCATGGTAGCCGCAGCGCCGTCGGGGCGAGACCCCACCATGGTCACCCCGGATAGAGGTCGTCCAGGATCCCGCCGAGGATCTCGGGCGTACGCTCCGGCGGCTCGGCCTCCACGCAGAGGCGTTCCATCGCCACCGCGTAGTAGTCGAGGTCGTCGCGCTTGTCGAGGTAGATCGCGCTGGTGAGTTGTTCGATGTAGACGATGTCGGGCAGTTCCTGGTCGCCGAAGCGCAGGATGGTGAAGGCCCCGCCCGCGGCGGCGTGCCCCCCGGCGGCGAACGGGATGACCTGGAGCCTGATGTTCGGCGACTTGGTCGCCTCGATCAACGCCGCAACCTGGTCACGCATCACCCGGGGGCCGCCGATGGGCCGGCGCAGGGCGGCCTCGTCCACCACCGCCCAGAGCAGCGGCGGGTTCTCGCGGTGCAGCAACCGCTGACGCTGCAGGCGCAGCGTGACCCGGCGCTCGATCTCGGCCGCCGCGGCCCGCCCGTGCCCGAGCAACACCACCGCGCGGGCGTACTCCCGGGTCTGGAGCAGGCCGGGCACGAACTGGACCTCGTAGCTGCGGATGAGCGCCGCGGCCGCCTCCAGCCCGAGATACGACTGGAACCAGTTCGGCAGCACGTCGCCGTAGCGGTGCCACCAGCCCGGGCTGTTGGCGTCGCGGGCGAGCTTGAGCAGCGATTCCCGCTCGTCGGGGGCGGTGACGCCGTAGAGGGTCAGCAGGTCCGCGACGTCGCGCTCCTTGAAGCCGACGCGGCCCAGCTCCATCCGGCTGATCTTCGACTCGGAGGCGCGGATCTCCCAGCCGGCGCCCTCCCGGCTCACCCCGCTGGACTCTCGCAGCCGGCGCAGTTGGGCACCGAGCAACATGCGCAGCACGGTCGGGCCGCTCCCCGGACCGCCCTCGGCGGGACCCATCGCCACAGCCGACCTCCACTTGCCGGTTCGTGTCGGCCAGCACCCCCGCGCGGCCGACGTGTAAGCATGCCATGAACCGTGAGTGAGGTGAACTTCCTCGGTGCGGACGATCCGTCCCGCGGACGGGACGCGGTCAGGCGATCAGATCGTCGAAGTCCCCGTCGCGGGCGCCGAACACGAAGGCGGCGATCTCGTCCACCGTGTAGATCAGCGCCGGCCCCTCGGGGTGCCGGGAGTTGCGCAGGGCGATCCCGGCGTTGCCGGGCAGTTCGGCCAGCTCGACGCAGTTGCCGCTGGGGTTGCTCCGGTGACTCTTCCGCCAGCGGAGCGGGGGCAGCTGAGTGGTGGGAACGCCGTTCGGAGGCTGTTGCATGGGCGTCTTTCTCTCGCGAGCCCCACGACGCCGGGCAGCGGTGGCTCGGTGAGGGGCGCACGGCATCGACGATGGGCTTCCTGCACGTGCATCTGCTATTGCATCTGCATCGGACAGCGAGCATGATAACGCACGTGAACGGTGCCCATCTGTTCACTCTGAGTTACCGCAACTGGGCTGGCACCCGGGCGGACAGGCCCCCGCGCGCGGGGGCCGACCGCCCACCCGCCGGGGCCGCAGACATCGTGTGACGGGAGGTCTCGTGCCGGATCCGTTGACCATCGCGTCCGGCATCTGTGCCGCCGGGGCACTCGTCACCTCCTGGCAACTGCGGCGTCGCGCGATCGAGGCCGAGGCCGAGATCAGGCACCTTCAGGCCGAGCTCGCCGCCGAGCGGCACGCCGCCAGCCACGACCCCCTCACCGGCCTGCCCAACCGCCGGGCGTTCTATCGCCTCGCCGCCACCCTGCTCACCGACGCGGCCGGGCAGCCGCTGATCGCCGTGGTGCTCGACCTCGACGACTTCAAGCAGATCAACGACCGCTACGGGCACTCCGCCGGCGACCAGGTGCTGGTCAGCGTCGCCCAACGGCTCGCCGCCTTCGCCGGGGACAACCTGGTCGCCCGGCTCGGCGGCGACGAGTTCGCCGGGCTGCTGGCCAGCCCGACGATCGACCGGCGGTGGATCGAGCACGCCACCCGACGGCTCTGCGACAGCCTCGCCGCGCCGATCCCGCTGGGCGCGCTCAGCGTCCGGGTGACCGCCTCCGTCGGGCTCGCCCCCGTCACCGGGCCGGCACAGCTCACCGAGGCGCTCGACCGGGCCGACGCCGCCATGTACCAGGCCAAGAGCCTCGGCGTGGCCCGCCCGCCCCGGCAACTCGTCGACACCGCCCACCTGGCGGAGTGCTGAGCGGGCCGGCCGATCGCGCCCGCCTCGCCGTCGACGAGGGTGCCGGCGCCGGCACCCTGCCGCAGACCATGGCGGTGATCACCGGCCCGACGCGTTCCGACGTGTCTCGCGGGGGATGCCGGGTATGCCGGCCGGGTCAGCGCCGCACCGGCCGAGAGGGGAACCACCGTGGCGAGCATCCGGGCCCTGGTCCTGAACTGCACCCTCAAGCGGTCCCCCGCCCCGTCGAGCGCCGAGGCGCTCGGGCGCGAGGTGCTCGACGCCCTCGCCGAGCAGGGGGTGGCGGGCGACCTGGTCCGGGTCGTCGACCAGGACGTACGGTTCGGGGTCTCCGTCGACGAGGGCGACGGCGACGGCTGGCCGGCCATCCGGTCCAGGCTCATGGCCGCGCAGATCCTCGTCATCGCCACGCCGATCTGGCTCGGCCAGCCGTCCGCGGTGTGCAAGATGGTCCTCGAGCGGCTCGACGCCGAACTTTCCGAGACCGACGCCGAGGGCCGGCTGCTCACCTACGGCAAGGTGGCCGGGGTCGCGGTCGTCGGCAACGAGGACGGTGCCCACCACACCATCGCCGAGGTGCAGCAGGCCCTCAACGAGGTCGGCTTCACCTGCCCCGCGGCGGGCGCCACCTACTGGGTCGGGGAGGCACTGCACACGACGGACTACCTCGACGCCCGCCCCAAGCCCGACACCACGGGGCGCGCCACACAGGCCCTGGCGCTCAACAGCGCGCACCTGGCCCGGCTCCTGACCGAGCAGCCGTACCCGCCGCCGGACACCCGCGGCGCCTCGGTCGGTCCGAGCCGCGAGCCGGCCTGACGGTCAGCGCCAGCCGTAGCCGGCGCGCAGGGCCTGCCCCACCCGGTCGAAACGCGCCCGGTCCAGCACCGCGCCCTCCCGGCGGATGCCGTCCTCCCGCATGGTCAGTACGCGGTCCAGCCGCACCCAGCTCGGCCGGTCGTCCCGGTCCCACCCGCCCGGACCGAGGGCGAGCCAGTGCCGCTGCCCGTCGCGCTCGCTCTGGCTGGAGAGCATCAGTCCGAACAGCGTCCGGCTGTGCCGGCCCACCACCAGCACCGGGCGGTCCTTGCCCTGCCGCGGGTCGTCCTCGTACGGCACCCAGGTCCAGACGATCTCGCCCGGGTCGGCGTGCCCGTCTGACTCCGGGGCGTACGACAGTTGCCGGCGCTGCAACGCGGCGACCTGGCGGGGGCGGGCGACCTGCGCCGTGCCCGGTCGGGGCCGGCGCGGCGACGGGATCGCCCCGCCGATGCGGGCCGCCACGCTGCGGAGAAGTCCTGCCACGACCGGCAGCCTATCCCCCACCGCGCCACCGGTCCCGGTGGGGACAATCCGGTGGACCGGGCGCGGGCGAGCCGTCAGGATCGGCGCCATGCCGGTTCCCCTGCATCAGGTTCGCGCCCGCCACACCGCCGACACCGTGACCGTGTACCAGGCGTACCCGCCGGAGATCGCGCGCCCCGCGCTGGCCGCCGGGCGCTTCGTGCCGCCGTTCAAGCGGGACCGGATGACGTGGATCAAGCCGTCGTTCCGGTGGATGATGTACCGCTGCGGGTGGGGCGCGAAGCCCGGGCAGGAGCGGGTGCTGGCCGTCGAGATGAGCCGCGCAGGCTTCGAGTGGGCGTTGGCCAACTCGTGCCTGAGCGGCTTCGACCGCGACCGCCACCCCGACCGGGAGACCTGGTCGCGACGGCTGCGGGCCAGCCCCGTGCGGGTGCAGTGGGACCCGGAACGGTCGCTGCGCCTGGCCCCGCTGCCGCACCGGTCCCTCCAGGTCGGGCTCGCCGGGGAGGCGGTGCGCCGGTACGTCGACGAGTGGCTGGTCGACCTCACCGACGTGACCCCGACCGCCCACGCGGTGCGCGCCGCGCTCGACGCGGGCGACGACACCGCCGCCGAGGCGCTGCTGCCGCCGGAGCGCCCGTACCCGCTGCCGCCCGACGTGGCCGCCGTGATCGGCGCGTCCGCACCGTGACCGGACCCCGTACCCCCGGCGCCGGCCGCTCACCCGACCTGGGCCAACGTGCCGGTGTTCCAGGAGCTGGCCCGCCGCAGCGGGCCGGACCGGGAGCGGGAGTGGCTGCACCGCCTCGGCGCCCTGCCCGCCCCCCGACCGTCCCCCACCTCAGGAGCCTGATGGCCGACACCGGCTTCCCACCGGGCGGCGGATAACCGCTTGCCGGACGACGGCTGTTCCGCAATGGTGTCGTCCATGACGTTCTGACGGGCAGCCCCCCATCGCCGAGGCGCACGGCACCGACCGGTGCCGTGGTGCCGTCCGTCCATTCCCGTTTCCGCGAGAAGCGAGCGTCCTTGTCCCAGCACCAGTCCCCGCCGCGGTCCACCCCGGCCACCGTCACCGTGTTCGCCTCCCCCACGAGCTGGATCGAGTCCGAGGCCCTGACGCAGTGCCGGCAGGTGGCCGCCCTCGCCGGCATGATCCACGTCGCCGCCATGCCGGACCTGCACCCGGGCAAGGGTGCCCCCATCGGCGCCGCCATGGCGTCGACCGTGCTGTACCCGTTGCTGGTGGGCTCCGACATCGGCTGCGGCATCGCCGTGTTCCCCATCAGGCTCAGGCGTGCCGTGCCGGAGCGGCTCGCCGCCCGGTTCCCCGACCTCGACCGGCCGCTCGACCCCGAGCGGGACGCCGACGACCCCGCCTGGGCCGTCGTGGCGGACGACATCCCCGCCGGTCACGTCGACGGACTCGGGACGGTCGGCCGGGGAAACCACTTCGTCGAGCTGGCGCGCGTCGACACGGTCTTCGAGCCGGGTCACGCGAGTCGTCTCGGTCTCGGCACCGGCGATCTCGTGCTCGTCGTCCACACCGGCTCCCGGGGTCTGGGCGAGCGCATCCTGCGGGCGCACACCGAGGCCCACGGCGCGGGCGCCGCCCCTGATCCCGCCGCCTACCTGGCGGCGCACGACGACGCCGTCCGGTGGGGCTCGCTCAACCGGCGGCTGCTGGCCGCCCGGGTCGCGCACGCCCTGGGGGCCGAACCCACCGAGCCCGTCGTCGACCAGTGCCACAACCTGGTGGAGGTCCGCGACGGGGTCTACCTGCACCGCAAGGGCGCGGCGCCGGGCGACGGCCGCGACGTGCTCGTCGCCGGCACCCGGGGCACCGCCTCCTACCTCGTGGCCGCCCACGCCGGCCCGGACGCCAACCACTCCGTGGCGCACGGCGCGGGCCGCAAGATGTCCCGCGCCGACGCCCTGCGGCGCAGCCGGGCCAAGCACACCGTCGAGGAACTGCGGCGCACCCCGGTCGGGTCGCTGGTGGTGTGCGGCGACCGCCAACTGCTCTTCGAGGAGGCGCCCACGGCCTACAAACGCATCGAACGCGTGATCGCGGATCTCGTCGACCACGAGCTGGCCACGCCCGTGGCCACCACGGTCCCCCTGGTCACCTACAAGACGCCCGACATCGGATCCGCCGCCCGGCCGCAGCGCCGGGACGACCGCCGCAGGCGGGGCCGGCCGTGAGCCCGCACCTGCTCATGTCCGCCGGGCGCGGCCCGCAGGAGTGTGCCTGGGCGCTGTCCCGGCTGCTGCGTCGCCTGGAGGCCGAGGCCGCCCGACAGGGCCTGACGACCCACCGCGTCGAGACGGTGCCCGGCGACCGGCCCGACACCTACCGGTCGGCCCTGATCCGGATCTGCGGCGGCGGCGCCGAGGCGTTCGCCGCCTCGTGGACGGGCACCCTGTGCTGGCAGGCCCCCAGCCCCTACCGGGCGGGCACCGGCCGGAAGAACTGGTACGTCGTCGCCCGACCGTGCCAGCTCGACAGCCCGACGACGGCGTTCGCGGAGGCGGACGTCCACATCGTGGCCTGCCGTACCGGCGGCCCCGGCGGCCAGCACCGGAACAAGGCCAGCACGGCGGTGCGGGCGACCCACCGCCCGTCGGGCATCGTCGTCGTGGTCGACACCGAACGGCAGTTCAGCCTCAACCGCCGCCTCGCCCTCCAGTTGCTGCGGCAGCGCATCGCGCGCGGCGACGAGGCCGCAGGGCGCGCCCTGCTCACCGAGCGGTGGCGCGTCCACGACGAACTCGTCCGCGGCGACCCCACCCGCGTCGAGCGCCCGGAACCGTCGGGGCAGCAACCGGCGCCGGCGCAGCGGAAGCGGCCACCCCGAGGCCGGGCGACCGTGTCTTAGGCGAGGCAGGCGAGGAGTTCTTGGTAGGCCTCGTCCACCCTGCCGTGCTCGCTGCGCACCACCTTCGTCCCGGGCCGGGTGGCGACGACCGTGAGCAGCCGGTCGTACATCGCCGCCAGCTCAGCGGCCCCGCCGTGCCGATCGAGCAGGCGCTGGGCGTCGAGATGCGCCGGGTCGGTGGAGGTACGGCTGCGTTCGGCGAAGCGCCGCAGCGCGTTCTCCCTGTCGTCGAGCAGGACGATCTCGTGGAACTGCGCGCCGGTGTCGTACGCGATGCGCTCGGCCTGCTCGATGAACTCGGGGCGGCCGAGGAACTGCGGGATGATCACGTCGTGGCGCCCGGCCAGGTGCGCCCGGGCCGCCGCCAGGGCGACGGCACGGGCGAGGAGCCCGGCGGGCCCGGCGTGCTCACGCCACCGCCCGACGAGGTCACGGATCCGGTCGATGTCGAGGTCGAGCGCCAGTGGGTGGTCCTCCACGTACCGGCGGGCCAACGTCGACTTGCCGCAGCCGGGCGGCCCGTTGAGCACGATCAGGCGCGGAACCGACGCGCCGCCCGGCGGGGCCTGCGTCACGGCGTGCCTCCTCGGTCGGCCCGGCGCCGCCGGCGAGGCGTCGCCCATACGGACGCCCACGATCGTACGTCCACCCGCCGGTAGCCGGGCCGTGGCGGTCAGGAGGCGTCGGGGTCCGTGGGCGCCGGCCGCGCGGCGCCCGACACGAGGGCACGCAGTTGCGGGGCCATCGTGGCGCTCTCCGGCTCGCGCCGCAGCTCCCGCAGCAGCCCGACGACCATGCCGACCATCACGAACAGGAACGGCAGGGCGGCGAGGATGGTCAGCGACTGGAGGGCGGACAGCCCGCCGGCGAGCAGCAGCACCGCGGCCACCCCGCCGGTCAGGACGCCCCACATCGAGACCAGCCAGGCCTTCGGCTCCAGGTTGCCGCGCGAGGAGAGCGTGCCCATCACCACCGAGGCGGCGTCGGCGCCGCTGACGAAGAAGAGCGCCACCAGCACCATGACCAGGATCGCGGTGACGGTGAAGAACGGGAACTCCCGCAGCACCGCGAAGAGCGCCGCCTCCGGGCTCTCCTTCACCGCGGCCGACAGGTCGGTGCCGCCGAGTTGCAGGTCGATGGCGGTGCCGCCGAACACCGAGAACCAGACGATGCTGACGAGGCTCGGGACGGCCACCACGCCGAGGATGAACTGGCGGATGGTGCGGCCCTTGGAGATGCGGGCGACGAAGGCCCCGACGAACGGGGTCCAGGAGATCCACCAGGCCCAGTAGAAGATGGTCCAGCCGGCCATCCACTGCTCGCCGCCGAAGGCGCCGGTGCGGAAGCTCATCGGCACGAGGTTGAACAGGTAGCCGCCCGTCGACGCGGTGAGCGTATTGAGGACGAAGACCGTCGGGCCCACCACGAGCAGGAAGAACATCAGCGCCACCGCGAGCACCATGTTGGTGTTCGACAGGAACTGGATGCCCCGCTTGACCCCCGTGACGGCCGAGACCACGAACGCCACGGTGAGCACCGCGATGATGCCGATCGCCAGCGGGGTGGACTTCGGCACGTCCCAGAGGTTCGTCAGACCGCTGTTGATCTGGAGGGCGCCCAGGCCGAGGGAGACGGCAGACCCGAACAGCGTCGCGAGGATCGCGAAGACGTCGATGGCCCGGCCGGGCCCGCGGTTGGCGCGCTCCCCGATGAGCGGGAAGAAGGCGCTGCTGATCAGGCCGCGCCGGCCCTTGCGGAAGGTGAAGTACGCCAGCGACAGGCCCACGACGGCGTAGATCGCCCACGGGTGCAGCGCCCAGTGGAACAGGGAGTACTCCATGGCCACGCGGGCGGCCTGCGCGGTGTTCGCCTCGTTGAGGCCGCGCGGCGGGGTCGCCAAATGCGACAGCGGCTCGGCGGCGCCCCAGAACATCAGGCCGATGCCCATGCCGGCGCTGAACATCATCGCCACCCAGGAGACGGTGGAGAACTCCGGCTCGTCGTCGTCGCGGCCGAGCTTGATCCGGCCGTACCGGCTCAGCGCCAGCCACATCGACAGCACCACGAAGCCGGTGCTGGCCAGTACGAAGACCCAGCCGAACGAGCGGACCACCCAGTCGAGCGCGGTGCCGCTGACCGAGGCCAGGTTGTCGGTGGCCACGATGCCCCAACCGACGAAGAGGACGACCACCACGGCGGCGACACCCAGCACCGTGCGGTCGATGTGCAACGCAGGGCGTGGCTCAGGTGGTGTGTCGTCGGGCGGGGTGTCGTCTTCGGTTGCCGGACCACTGGCGGACACGGTCATGGTCTGTGGACCTCCGTGGGCGTTCGGGCGTACGGGCCGCGTAGCCGGCACCGCGCGCCGGTCGGCCCGCATCTCGGGATGTCCCGGGCCCCATCAGGGCGCCCGGGAACTCGGGAACATGTCGCTGACTGTGCCGGCGTCCTCGGGCGGGCGTACGGAGCCTCCGGTGCTCCACCGCCACGGACGCCGGCGACGATCGGCGATCGGCGATCACTCTCGGCGTCGATGGTGGAGGTGATCCTGCGGTTCCATGACAGTCCTGTGACAAAGCCGGGTGCGCCGCGGCTGTTCCCGTCCCGCCCCACCCCGACCGGTACGACAGGTGACCGCGGTCCGGATGTGAAGAGCAGACACTGGCGCGACCGGCGAGTGGTGACGGCGGCCCGCCGAGCGGGCACAGTGAAGCGGTGACGACCGACATCCGTACGCCCCTGGCCCGCTACGCCGACCGCCTGCACGCCGTGACCGGCGACGGGCACCACGTCGCCTCCCCGCTCGGCGCCTGGCTGCTGCTGGCGCTCGCCGCGCCGGCCGCCACCGGTGCGACCCGCGCGGCGCTGGAGGAGGTGCTCGGCACCGACGTGCGGACCGCCGCCACGGCCGCCGACGTCCTGCTGGCGGCGCCGCACCCGCTGGTGGCCTCGGCGACCGCGTTCTGGCACCGGCCGGGAGGCACGACGACCGGGCTCGACGGGTGGCGGGCGGCCCTGCCCGCGTCGACCGCCACCGGACCGCTGCCGGACCAGGCCGGGCTCGACGGGTGGGCCCGCGAGCACACGCTCGGTCTCATCGAGGCGTTCCCGCTGACGGTCACGCCGCAGGTGCTGCTGGTGCTGGCCAGCGCCCTGGCCACCCGGGTGTCGTGGGCGACCCCGTTCGAGGTGGCTCCGGCCGACGCGCTCGGCTCCGGCAGCGCCTGGGCCGGCGGGCTGCGCCGGGCGCTGCGCAGCCCGCGGCACGGGCACCGCTGCTGGATCGCCGACACCGCGCGGGCCGGCACCGTCGCCGTGCACGCCGCCCCCGCCCGTCCGGCGCGGACCGCCGACGGCGCGGCCGGGCTGCTGGTCGTCTCCGTCGTCGCGGCACCCGACGTGCCGGCCGGGGACGTCCTGGCGGCGGCCCACGAGCTGGCGTCGGTCGCCGCCGACGCGCCGGAGCACCTGCCGGCACAGCGGCGCTCCCTGTTCGACGTGCCGTTGGGGGAAGGCCCGCTGTGGACGCTGCGCGAGGAGCCGACCCGCACGTACGCACCGGACGGCCGGGAGGAGACGGTCACCGCCGTCCTGCCCTGCTGGTCGGCCCGCAGCCGGCACGAGCTGACCGCGCCCGGGCTGGGCTTCCCGGCCGTCGCGCGGGTGTTCGGCGAGTTGCTCGACGAGCCGGGCCTGGGTTTCGAGGCGGCCCAGGCGGCGATGGCCCGCTACGGCCGGTACGGCTTCGAGGCGGCGGCCGTCTCCGGTTTCGCCGCGACGCTCAGCCTGCCGCCGGAGGGGGTGGCCCGGGTCGCGGAGCTGCGCTTCGGGCACCCGTACGCCGTGGTGGCCCTCGCCACCGACGACCGGGCCGGCGGCCCGTGGCACGGGTTGCCGGTCTTCTCCGCCTGGGTCGCCGAACCCGAGGAACTGCCGGAGGCCGACGTCGCGGACCGCTACGAAGACGCCTGACCGGGTCCGCCACCGTCGAGGGGCCGACCGGCCTCAGGAGGTGTGCGGCTCGTGCCCGGGGCGACGGACGCGCCGGGTAGCGCAGCGGCTCACCGGACAGCGCCCGTACCGCCCGGTCGAAGCCCTCGACGCCACCCACGTCGAACCCACGGGACAGCAGGCCGCCGTGCTCCACCAGGCCCGCCCGCGGTTGCGCGCGGTGGGCGGCGACCAGCTCGGTCGACTGGCGCCCGTCGTTGTCGACGACCACCGGCAGCGTGGGGCCCGGGTCACTCGTGCCCTTCCTCCTGTCGTCGCTCGCGGGCGGCGGCGAGGTCCGCCCGGATCGCGGCGAGCAGCTCGGGCAGCCGCTCGTTGAGGAAGAAGTGCCCGCCGTCGATCTCGTGCAGGGTGAAGCCGGCGGTGCTGTGCTCCCGCCAGCCGTCGCTGTGCTCCCGGCTGACGGTGTCGTCGTCGCGACCGCTGAACGCCACGATCGGCATCGGCAGCGGCTCCTCGGGCGTGTAGCGGTAGTCGTCCACCTGCGTGAAGTCGGCACGCAGCAGGGGTAGCAGCAGCTCGACCAGCTCGGGGTACTCCAGCAGTCTGGCCGGCAGCCCGCCACCGGCCGCCAGGCGGCGCAGCAGCTCGTCGTCGTCCACCCGGGACAGCCCGTCGAAGTGGCTGGGCGTGCTGACGTGGGGGGCGCGGGCGCCGCCGACGTAGAGCCGCAGTGGCAGTGGACGGCCGGCGCGGCGCAGCTCGCGGACGACCTCGAAGCCGACCCGGCCCCCCATCGAGTGGCCGTAGATCGCGTACGGGCCGCGGATCCGCGCGGCGATGGCGTACGCGACGTCGGCCACCCGGAAGGCCGGGTCCTCGCTGATCCGGTTCTCGCGCCCGGGCAGCTGCACCGGCAGCACCTCGACGTCGGGGGCGAGGCCGTCCTGCCAGAGCCGGAAGACGCTGGCACCCCCGCCCGCGTAGGGCAGGCAGAACAGCTGGACCGGCGCCGAACGCCAGTCGACGGCGGAGAGGAACCAGGTCACCGAGCGCCTTTCGTCAGAGGGGCCGTTCCGGTGCCACTGTCGCCGCAACGGTGACGGGCCGGTGCGGTGCGCGGGCCGACCCGAGGTGCGGCGCCCTTCGAGGCACGGGCGGGCCGGCCCCGGTCAGGCCCTCGCCATGTTTCCCGAGGGCCTCATGATCTGCCTACACCGTCGCGTCGGAAGCAGCATAGGGCTTGTCGCCGGGCCGTGACGGGCCGCCGCGACGGGTGGGCGGGCGGTACCGGGGTGGCCGGTCAGGCGTCCGGTCGGGGGATCGGTCGGGTCATCCCGTCGAAGTCCCGGGGCAGCCGGGCCACCATGTCGCGGAACTCGTCCACGGTGACCGCCTCCCGCAGGGTGGCGAAGACGGCGCCGGTGCCCGCCCGGGCGGTGGCCTCGTCCACCCCGGCCCGCTCCCCCACCCGGCGCACGAAGTCCGCCGGGCCGGGCGTGGTCGCCGGGCCGTCGCCGGGGCCGGGCCCGGCGAGGTAGCCGTCGATTTCGTCGGGGAGGCGACCGGCGGCACCGCCGCTCATCCGTTCCACCATCGTCTGCAACACGGCGCGGGCGATCGTGGCGGCCCGCGCGGTGGGCAGTCCGGCACGGCGGGACACCGCGTCGACGAATAGGGGAAACCGCACGGCAGCCTCCTGTCGTCACCGGCCCGGCGGATACCCGCCGCCGGTGCCGGCAAACGGTCTCCGGCGCGTCGGCACGCTCCCGGCGGCTGCGTGGCGGCGCCGGGCGGGCGGGGTGCGCCGCGCCACCCCGGCTTGACACCGCGAAAGTAATACAGCGATAGTTGAGTCAATGAAAGCTGATCCTTCGTTGGCCGCCCGCGCCCGGACCCACGCCGCCCTCGGTGACCCGGCGCGCCTGGCGATCGTGGACGCGCTGCTGCTGGGCGACTCCTCCCCCGGCGAGATCGCCCACGCCCTCGACCTGCCCACCAACCTGGTGGCCCACCACGTCAAGGTGCTCACCGACGCCGAACTGGTCACCCGTACGCGCTCCGAGGGCGACCGACGCCGCACCTACCTGCGGCTGCGACCGGAGGTGCTGTCGACGCTGGCTCCGCCGCCGCTGGCCGATGTGGGCCGGGTGGTCTTCGTCTGCACCCACAACTCGGCCCGCTCCCAGCTCGCCGCCGCCCTCTGGACGCGGCGCACGCACGCCCCGGCCGCGTCTGCGGGCACCAGCCCGGCCCACCGGGTGCACCCCCGCGCCGTGGCGGTGGCCCGCCGCCACGGGCTGCGTCTCGACCCGGTCGGCACCGCCCACGTCGACGACGTCGTCCGCGCCGAGGATCTGGTCGTGGCCGTCTGCGACAACGCGCACGAGGGCTTCACCGGTGCCGCCCGGCCCCGCCTGCACTGGTCGGTGCCCGATCCCGTCCGTGTCGACACCGACGAGGCGTTCGAGGCGGCGTACGCCGAGATCGAGGCCCGGGTCGACCGACTCGCCCCCGCCGTCACCCCAGGAGCACCGCGATGACCGACACCCGTTCCCACCCGGATCTCGCCGTCGACCAGCAGGTGGCCCTGCGCACCGCGGCGACCCGGCTGGCGGCCGAGTTCGACGGCACCTACGGCACGGAGACCGTGGAACGGTTCCTGCACGCCAGCTACGAACAGTTCGCCACGGTCGGCAGCGTCCCCCACTTCCTGCCGCTCCTGGCGGAACGCTTCGCCCGGCAGCGCCTGCGCGCGCTCGCCCGGGTCGAGGGGCACCACCGCGACGGCCGTCCGGTGGCGCTCTTCCTCTGCACGCACAACGCCGGTCGCTCACAGCTGGCGCTGGGCTTCTTCGCCCGCCTCGCTGGCGACGCCGCCGTGGCGTGGTCGGGCGGCAGCGAGCCCAGCACCGAGATCAACCCCGCCGCCGTGGCGGCGATGGCCGAACGCGGCATCGACATCTCCGACGAGTTCCCCAAGCCGTGGACCGACGAGGTGGTCCGCGCCGCCGACGTGGTGGTCACCATGGGCTGCGGCGACGCGTGCCCCGTCTTCCCCGGCACCCGCTACGAGAACTGGGAGCTCGACGACCCCGCCGGCCTCGACCTGGCCGGCGTGCGGCCGATCCGCGACGAGATCGAGCGGCGGGTCCGCCGGCTGCTCGACCAGCTCGGCGTGCCGGCCACCCGCCTGTGACCTGCCCGCACGAACCAACGCCGCGTGCCACGGGGGCGGCGCGGCGTCCGGCCGCTGACCCGCCCCCATCGACGACCCGAACGGGAGCCCCGTGAGCACCACCACCCACGACGACGCGGCCGAGACGGCCGTGGTGGGACGCCTGTCCCGCCTCGACCAGTTCCTGCCGGTCTGGATCGGCCTCGCGATGGCCGCCGGCCTCCTGCTCGGCCGGCTGGTGCCCGGCCTGGACTCCGCGCTGGACGCGGTGCAGATCGGCGGTGTCTCGCTGCCCATCGCCCTCGGCCTGCTGATCATGATGTACCCGGTGCTGGCCAAGGTCCGCTACGACCGGCTCGACGCCGTCACCGGCGACCGCCGGCTGCTGGTCTCCTCGCTGGTGCTGAACTGGGTCGTCGGGCCGGCGTTGATGTTCGCCCTGGCCTGGATCTTCCTGGCCGACCAGCCGGAATACCGCACCGGCCTGATCATCGTCGGGCTGGCCCGCTGCATCGCCATGGTGATCATCTGGAACGACCTGGCCTGCGGCGACCGCGAGGCCGCCGCGGTGCTGGTCGCCCTCAACTCGGTGTTCCAGGTGCTCGCGTTCGGCGTGCTCGGCTGGTTCTACCTCGCGGTCCTGCCGGGCTGGCTGGGTCTGGAGGGCGCCGAGCTGGCCGTGTCAGGCTGGGACATCGCCGGCAACGTGCTGGTCTTCCTCGGCATCCCGCTGCTGGCCGGCTACCTCACCCGCCGCCTCGGCGAGCGGGCCCGGGGCCGCGACTGGTACGAGCGGCGGTTCCTGCCGAAGATCGGTCCCGCCGCGCTGTACGGGCTGCTCTTCACCATCGTCGTCCTGTTCGCCCTCCAGGGTGAGGCGATCACCGACCGGCCGCTGGACGTGGTCCGCATCGCCCTGCCGCTGCTGGTCTACTTCGCGGTCATGTGGGCCGGGTCGTACGCCCTCGGTCGGGCGGTCGGCCTCGGCTACGCGCGCACCACGACGCTGGCCTTCACCGCCGCCGGCAACAACTTCGAGCTCGCCATCGCCGTCGCGATCGGCACCTTCGGCGTCACGTCCGGGCAGGCACTGGCGGGCGTGGTCGGGCCGCTGATCGAGGTGCCGGTCCTGGTCGCCCTCGTCTACGTCTCGCTGTGGGCACGCCGCCGGTTCTTCCCGTCGCCCGCCTCGGGCCTGCCCACCGTCTCCGCTTCGCGCTGAAAGGAAACACCCCCGTGAGCGACAAACCCAGTGTCCTGTTCGTCTGCGTGCACAACGCCGGCCGCTCGCAGATGGCCGCCGGCTGGCTGCGTCACCTCGCCGGCGACGCCGTCGAGGTGCGCTCCGCCGGGTCGGCCCCGGCCGGGACCGTCAACCCGGCCGCCGTCGAGGCGATGCGGGAGGTCGGCATCGACATCAGCGCGCAGACCCCGACCCTGCTGGAGTACGCCACCGCCGAGTCCTCCGACGTCATCGTCACGATGGGCTGCGGCGACGCCTGCCCCGTCTTTCCCGGCCGACGCTACGAGGACTGGCAGCTCGAAGACCCCGCCGGCAAGGACGTCGAGGCGGTCCGCCCGATCCGCGACGAGATCCGGGCGCGGGTGCAGCGGCTGCTGCGGGAGCTGGTTCCCGCCGCCTGACGGGGGCGGCCCGGCTCAGCCGGGCGGGTCGTCGGCGAGGACGTCGAGCAGCAGCGCGGCCGTCCAGCCGAAGGCCGGCGAGCCGAGCCCGGCTCCGGTGTCCGGGTGGAAGTACTCGTGGCAGCCGGAGCGGGCCACCAGTTCGATCATCGAGTCGCGCAGGCCGGCGGCCAGGTCGGGCCGGCCGTGCCCCAGCAGCCCCCGGCGCACCAGCCAGCTGACGTTCATCCAGCTCGGCCCGCGCCAGTAGCGCAGCGGCTCGAAGTCCGGCGCGGTGCGGTCGTGGCTGGGCAGCGGCCGGTCCATCCGGACGGCCAGCCCGAAGCGCGCCGAGCACGCCTCGGCGACCAGCGCCGACACCTGCCGCGCGGGCAGGTCGGGCAGGACGAGCGGGGTCAGGCCGAGCACGGTGCGGGCCGGCACGAGGCGGTCGGTACGCAGGTCGCGGGGGTGGAAGGTGCCGGTCGTCGGGTCGTACAGCCGGCGCACCAGGGCCTCGGTGATCCGCGCGGCGCGCTCCCGGTGCGGGCCGGGGTCGGCACCGGCCAGCGGCGCGATCCGGGCCAGGGCGTGCTCGGCGGCGCCCATCGCGGCGTTGACCAGCGGGCACTCCACCAGGAACGGGTGCCGGGCGGCGAGGTCGTCGTCGCGGTAGCGGCGCTCGCGGTACGACGCCACGATCGCGACGTAGCGCGCGTAGTCGAGGTCCGTGGGGCGGTGCGCGGCGTCGGCGTGCGCGGTGTCGTGCCGGCGGTACGCGCGCATGACGGCCGCGTCGGCGGGCACCGCCGCCAGCGGGGCGTCCCAGGCGGGGCTGTTGTCCAGCCCGGACTCCCACGGATGCACGACGCAGGCCAGCCCGCCACCGCCGACGTCCCGGCGGGTGGCGAGGTAGCGCTGCTGGGCCACCAGCCGGGGGTAGAGCCGGCACAGCGCCGCCCGCCCGGCCCCGGAGGGGAACCGCCGGTACGCCAGCCAGGCGGCGGGCGCGTGCACGGGCGGCTGGATCAGCCCGGAGGTGGCGACGGCCGGGGCGCCCTCGGCGAGCCCCGACGCCCAGAACTCGGGCCCCGGGAAGTACGAGCCGACGCGCAGCGCCGGGTTGAACACGATGTGCGGCACGCGCCCGTCGAGCCACTGTGCGCGGAACAGGCCGGCCAGCTCCCGCCAGGCGCGCTCGGGGCGCACGTGGGACCAGCCGATCGCGATGAACGCCGAGTCCCAGCTCCACTGGTGCGGATAGAGGGTGCGCGAGGGCACGGTGTGGTCGTGTTCCCAGTTGGCCTCGAGCGTGGCGACGGCGAGGCGGCGCAGGGCGCCCAGGTCGCGGGGGCCGGTGGCGCCCGCCGTACCTGCGTCGCGCGGGCCGTGGTCGGTGTGCGGGCCGCCGGCGGTCCCGGTGCTCATGCCGCCGCCTGCCGGGGCTGGGCGTGCCGCAGCACGGTGGCGGCCTGGTGCAGGGCGCGTACGGGGTCGCCGCGCAGCCGGCACTCCAACGCCAGCCAGCCCCGGTAGTCGATCTCCGACAGGGTACGCACCAGCGCCGGCCAGTCGAGGTGCCCGGCGCCGGGCTGGTAGCGGTTGGAGTCGCTGACCTGCACGTGCCCGAGGTACGGCGCGGCGGCGCGCAGCGCCCGGTGCACGTCGTCCTCCTCGATGTTCATGTGGAAGGTGTCCGCCACCACCCGCACCGAGGGCAGCCCGACGGCCGCGCAGAGGGCGACCGCGTCGGCGAGCCGGTTGACCATGTGGTCCTCGTACCGGTTGAGTGGCTCCAGGAAGAGGGTGACCCCCTCGGTACGGGCGTGCTCCCCCAGCTCCCCCAGGGTGTCGACGAGCACCCGCCGGTCGGCGTCGGGTGGACGGGGCGGCTCGAACGGCGGCAGCCGCCGGGAGAACATGCCCCACGCGGCCGGGGTCATCGCACCGACGCCGCCGAGCTCGGCCATCACGGAGAGCTGGGAGCGCAGGTTGCGCACGGCGTCGCGGGAGCGCTCGGGGTCGAAGTCGCCGATGAAGTGGTCCATCTGGACGCAGACGGTGGGCATGAGCACCCCGGCGGCGCGGGCCCGGCGCAGCTCGGGCAGCCGGCGGGCGAGGCCGAGGTCGCCGGCGCCGCGCAGCTCGATCGCGTCGTAGCCGAGCGCGGTGGCGAGCGCGTACTTCTGGATCAGGTCGGTGCCCGGCAGGAGCTGCTCCTGACAGGCCAGGGGAATCGTCATCAGAACCTCAGCACCACTTGGAGGACGTCAGCGTCACCGCGGTCGAGCAGCGCCAGCGCGTCGGCCACCGCGCTCGCGTCCACGACGTGGCTCACCAGCGGCAGCGGGTCGACGCTGCCCTCCGCCACCAGATCCATGAAGGTGTGTGCGACGCGGGCCCCGGTCCACCGGCCGGCCATGCCGGGCGCCGGGGCCGGCCCGGAGACCTGGGCCGCCACCAGCTGGATCCGGTTGTGGTGGAACTCCTCACCCAGGCCGAGCCCGTCGGCCTGCCCCTGGTAGAAGCCGGCGGCCACGACGCGGCCGGCGTGCGTGGTGGAGCGGATCGCCTCGTGCAGCGCCGGGTAGGCCCCGGAGAGTTCCAGGCAGACGTCGGCGCCCCGGCCGCCGGTGGCCCGGCGCAGCACGGCCGCGGCCGACTCGGCGTCGGCGTCGACGACGGCCCGGGCGCCGAGCCGGTCGGCGTGCGCCAGCCGGGCGGGCACCCGGTCGACGGCGATCACCCGCGCGCCGGAGAGGACGGCGAGCCGGGTGGCGAGCAGCCCGATGACGCCCTGCCCGAAGACCGCGACCCAGTCGCCGAGGTGCAGGTCGCCGGCGAGCACGGCGGTGAGGGCGATCGCCCCGGGGCGGGCGAAGACCGCCGCGAGGGGGTCGAGACCGGCGGGCAGCGGGTGCACCGTGCCGGCGGGCACGACGGCCTCGGCGCGGTGCCCCCAGATGCCCCAGACGATCTGCCCGGCCCGCCGGTCGGCCACGTCGGGCGCGACCTCGACGACCTCGCCGACCTCCTCGTAGCCGAAGCCCACCAGCGGGTACGGCACGGTGCTCTGCCGGGGTACGAACATCCGGCTGACGTCGTCCCAGTCCTTGCTCAGGCGCGGGTTGCTGCCCCGGTAGAGGGTGAGTTCCGTGCCGGCCGAGATGCCGGAGTAGCGGGTGCGGACCCGGACCTGGCCCGGGCCGAGCGGATCCGGGGGGCAGGGCTCGAGGCTGATCCGTCGGGGCCCGGCGAGTGAGACAACCCAGTTGACCATGAGTCACATCCCGGTAGCACTGGGCTCCATCGTAGGCAGAAAATCGGCATATGTCTTGTAATTGATCTATCGAAGGCGTTGAATCCCTTCCATACCCTTCGAGAGGAGTGCCACCGATGTCAGCACCTCCGATGCGGATACTCGCCGCCACCCTGATCATGGCAGTCACCGGGGCCGGCCTGCTGGCCTGCGGCGACGAAAAATCCGACAGCAGCAGCAGGAAGATCACCGTGTGGAGCCTGGAGGACGTGGCCGACCGGGTCACCGCCACCAAGGCGATCGTCGCGGACTTCACCGCCGACACCGGCATCGCCGTCGACCTGGTCACCATCAACGAAGATCAGTTTCCCTCCCTGATCGCCTCCAGCGCCGCCGCCGGTGAACTGCCCGACGTGGTCGGCTCGGTGTCGCTCGCCGGCGTCCGTACCCTCGCCGGCAACGAACTGCTGCACCCGCTGGCGAACGCGGAGGTCGTCGAGAAGCTCGGCCGGCAGACCTTCTCGCCGCGGGCGCTCGAACTGACGGCGGAGGACGGCACGCAGCTCGCCGTGCCCAGCGACGGCTGGGGGCAGCTGCTCGTCTACCGCAAGGACCTGTTCGCCGCCGCCGGCCTGCCCGCCCCCGACACGTACGAGCGGATCGCCGCCGCCGCGACGAGGCTCAACACCGGCGGCGTCGCGGGCATCACCGCCGCCACCGCCCCCGGCGACGTGTTCACCCAGCAGACGTTCGAACACCTCGCGCTGGCCAACGGCTGCCAGCTCACCGACGACTCTGGGGCCGTGAAGCTGGACTCCCCCGAGTGCGTCGAGGCGTTCCGGTTCTACGGCGAGATGATGCGCACCAGCTCGGTCAAGGGCGCGCAGGACGTCGACACCACCCGGGCCACCTACTTCGCCGGCAAGGCCGCCATGCTGGTCTGGTCGCCGTTCATCCTCGACGAGCTGGCCGGCCTGCGCAACGATGCCAGGCCCACCTGCCCGCAGTGCCAGGCCGACCCGGCGTTCCTCGCGCGCAACAGCGGCTTCGTCACCGCGATCAAGGGTCCGAACGGCACCGAACCCGCCCAGTACGGCGAGATCAGCTCCTGGGCGGTGCTCGACGGCGCCGCCGCCGACCCGGCCAGCTCCTTCGTGGAGCACATGCTCGGTGACGGCTACCCGCGCTGGTTCGGCATGTCCCCCGAGGGGCGCTTCCCCGTCCGTAAGGGCACCCTGCAGGAGCCGGAGAAGTTCCTCACCGCCTGGAACACCAGCCAGGCCGGGGTCGACACCCGAAAGCCGCTCGCCGAGGTCTACGGCGGCGAGGTGCTCGCGAGCCTGCGCCGCAGCCCCGACACCTTCCAGCGCTGGGGTCTGACCCAGGGCCAGGGCAAGCTCGTCGGCGCGATCCTCGGCGAGCTGCCGGTGCCCAAGGCCCTGGGCGACGTGGTCGGCGGCAGGAGCGACGCCGCCGCGGCCGCCGGACGGGCGAAGAAGGACGTGGAGGCGATCAAGGCGGGCGTCAATTGACCACCGCCCCACCGGACACCGGCCGCTCCCCCGCCCGGGAGCGGCCGGCCCCGACCCGCCGTCGCAGGCCGCTGACCCTGCGCCGCCGCGAGTCCCGCGCCGGGCTCGCGATGGTCGCCCCGACCCTGCTCGTCGTGGTCGCCGTGATCGGCATCCCGATCGTCTGGACCGTCGTGCTGGCCTTCCAGCGGGTACGTCTGGCCACGCTGCGCCGTACCGGGCTCTTCGGCGAGTTCACGATGGACAACGTGGAGCGGGTGCTGAACACCCCCGGCTTCGCCGAGACGCTGTGGACCACGCTGGTCTACGCCGTGGCCAGCACCGCCGGCTCGATCGTGCTCGGCCTGGTGGCGGCGCTGGTCGTACGCCGGCCGTTCCGGGGCCGCACCCTGGTGCGCGCGTCGATGCTGCTGCCGTACGTGGCGCCGGTGGTCGCGGTCACCTTCGTCTGGCAGGTGATGCTCGACCCGCAGCTCGGCATCGTCAACGACTGGGGCCAACGGTTCCTCGGCTGGGACGCCCCGGTTCCGTTCCTGTCCCAGGAGTCGACCGCCCTGGCCACGGTCGTCGCCTTCGAGGCGTGGCGCTACTTCCCCTTCGCCTTCCTGTTCCTGCTCGCCCGGCTCCAGGCCGTCCCCGGCGAGCTGGAGGAGGCGGCCCGGGTCGACGGGGCCACCCCCACCCAGCGGTTCCGGCACATCCTGCTGCCGCAACTGCTGCCGGTGATCGGCCTGCTGGGCGTGCTGCGGTTCATCATGACGTTCAACAAGTTCGACGACGTCTACCTGCTCACCGGCGGGGCCGCCGGCACCGAGGTGGTCAGCGTCCGGGTCTACGAGTTCCTGACCGCGCGTACGGACATCGGCGCGGCGGCGGCACAGGCGGTCGTGCTCGCCGTGGTGCTCATCGTGTTCGTGGTGGTGTACCTGCGCTTCTTCGGCGGACGAAGGGACGGCTGATGGACCGGGACCGGATCGAGACGGTGGGCCTGCGCTGGCTGCGCCGGCTGGTGATCGCCGCGTTCCTGCTGGTCACCGTCTTCCCCTTCTACTACATGCTGGTCCTCTCGGTGCGCCCCATCGAGCGGCTGCTGCTCGACCCCGGCTCGCTGGTGGTGGGCCTCGGCGAGCTGACCTTCGACACGTACGCCCAGGTGGTCAGGGCCGTCGACGACGGCGGGCAGGGTTTCCTCACCTTCATGCGCAACAGCGGCCTGGTCGCCGTCGCGGCGACACTGCTCACGCTGGCCGTGGCGATCCCCGGCGCGTACGCGGTCGCCCGGCTGCGGTTCTTCGGCCGGCGGCAGGTCGACTTCCTCTTCCTGGCGGTCTACCTGTTCCCGTCGATCGTCATCGCCATCCCGCTCTTCGTGGTCTTCACCCGGGCCGGGCTGCGCGGCTCCCTGTTCGGCCTGGTGCTCGTCTACATCTCGCAGACGCTGCCGGTCTCGGTCTACATGCTGCGCAACTACTTCGAGACCATCCCGGTCAGCCTGGAGGAGTCGGCCGCGATCGACGGGGCCGGGCGGCTCGGTATCCTCCGCCGGGTCAGCCTTCCCCTGGCGGCGCCGTCCATCATGGCCGTCGCCCTGTACGACTTCATGATCGCCTGGAACGAGTTCCTGTTCGCCCTGCTGTTCCTGGTCGACAAGCCGCACCGGTGGACGGTGTCGCTGGGCCTGGCGCAGCTCGCCGACGGCGTCGAGGTGCCGAAGACGGTGCTGATGGCCGGCTCGGTGATCCTCACCCTGCCCATCGTGATCCTCTTCTTCGCCAGCGAGCGTCTGCTCACCGAGGGACTCACCAGCGGCGCGGAGAAGGGCTGAGGCGACGGCGGGCGGGGTTGCCGCGCGGTGGGCGCCGACGGAGGATGTGCCGGGTGGATGTCTCCCCCGACGCCGTCCCCGACGCCCCGCCCGCCGCTGCCCCGCCCGCCGTCGGGATGCTGCTGCGTGACGTCGGGCCGGGCGACCTCGACGCCTACGTACGCATGCGCTGCGATCCGGCCGTGATGGCGGAGCTGGGCGGCCCGCAGCCGCGCGAGCGGGTCTCCGCCCAGCTCCGGCGCGACCTGGAGACCGTGCGGGACGACAGCGCCTGGATCAAGATGATCGTCCCGGACGGCGGCACCGAGGTGGCCGGCACGGTGACGGTGTACTCCCACGAGGGCGTGTCCGAGATCGGCTGGCTGGTCGTGCCGGAATTCCAGGGCCGGGGTTTGGCAGGCCAGGCCGTCCGCGCGGTGCTCGACCTGGCCCGGGCGGACGGCCGCTGGGGCCTCATCCACGCCTTTCCCGCCACGACCAACGCCGCGTCGAACGCCATCTGCCGCTCGGGCGGCTTCGCCCTCGTGGGCGAGGAGCAGACGGAGTTCGCCGGCCGCCTCTTCCGCACCAACCACTGGGTGACCGATCCGTCGGCCCGCCTCGACGGCTGAGGCGTCGCTGTCCTGACGGCGTTCCGGCAGGCGGAAGACCTGGAAGGCACGCCAAGCTGATGAACCACTGCCGCCGGAACGCCGACACCTGTGCGGCACAGGAGTGCCTGTGCGTATCAGGCGAGCGGACTGCGCCGCCGGCGGCGGGACCTCGCCGGGGCAGGCGGGCACCGTGTCGCCGGCGGCGGTCCCCGTCCGCCCCGCCGCCACCGGGGCACCGGGACCCCGGCTACGGTGGCGGCATGCGAAACCCGACCCGATGGGAGACCGAGACCGGTCCGGAGCACTCGCAGTGGTACATCGACCGGTTCCGCCGGCTGGCCGCCGAGGGGGCCGACCTGGCCGGCGAGGCCCGGCTGCTGGACGCGATGGTCGCGCCCGGCGCCCGGATCCTCGACGCCGGCTGCGGCACCGGCCGGGTGGGCGCGGTGCTGGCCGCCCGGGGCCACACCGTGGTCGGGGTGGACGCCGACCCGGCGCTCGTCGAGGCCGCCCGCGCCGACCATCCGGGCCCGCGCTGGCTCGTCGCCGACCTGGCCGAGCTGGACCTGACAGCGGCCGGCGAGCCGGAGCCGTTCGACGCGGCGGTCGTGGCCGGCAACGTGCTGGCCTTCGTCGCCCCCGGCACCGAGCGGGAGGTGCTGCGCCGCGTCGCCGCCCACCTGCGCCCCGACGGCGTGCTGGCCGTCGGCTTCGGCACCGACCGGGGCTACCCGCTGACCGGCTTCGACGCCGACGCGGTCGCCGCCGGCCTGCGGCTGGAGCACCGCTTCGCGACGTGGGACCTGCGCCCGTGGCGCGACGACGCCGACTTCGCCGTCACCGTGCTGCGCCGCCCCGCCGGCTGAACCCGCGCCGGGCCTGGCACCGGCCGGCGCGGCGGGCCCTCGTCGGCGCGGGCGCGCGGGGCACGCCCGGGGCACGAGGCACGCCCGGGGCACGAGGCACGCCCGGGCCCGAGGCACGCCCGCGCCCCGGGGCATGCTCAGGCGGGCGGCACGTTCAGGCCGGGGGCGGCGACGACCCGCGCGGCGGCCGGGTCGAGCGTGGCGCCGGCGGGCACCAGGGCCACCAGGCTGGCCGGCAGCCGCACCGGTCGCACGTCGCGGTAGCCGAGCGTGCCGAGCACGTCGCCGTCGGCGAGGACGTAGCGCCGGCCCAGGTCGGTGACCACGCAGACCGCGCCGCCGGTCGCGCCGGGTGCCGCGACCGCCTCGACCACCGCACCCCGGCCCGGCTCCACCACGACGTGGTCGGCGCGCGCCCCGTCCCCGGCCGCCGGGGCGGTGCGCGGCGCGGCGGCGAGGTCGGGCAGCCGTACGCCGAGCCGGACCTCGGTGACGACGCCGTCGTCGCCCACCCGGGCGCAGAGCCCCGCCCCGTCGGCAGCGGCCAGCCGGGGTGGCACGGTCGGCGGGGCGGCGGGCCCCGTCGGGGCGAGGTCGGGCAGCTTGGGCAGCGCCGCGAACCGCCCGAGCGTGACCGGTTCCGGCTCGCCCTGGCCGGTGCGGGCGAGCAGCAGGCCGGCCTGCAACTCGGTGATGCCGGCCAGTCCGTCGCGCAGCGCGACGGCGTACTGCCGGCCACCGCCGGAGTTGCGTACCAGGTGGACGTCGCCGATCCGCGCCCCGGGCACCCCCACGGAACGCCGCCCCTCGGCCGGCAGGGCCAACGGGGCCAGGTCCGCGCCGGCGGGCAGGCTGTTGAGCAGGGCCGGTGCCGCCGGTACCGCCCGGGCCCGGGTCGCGGCCAGGGCGGCCAGCACCCGGTTCGGGTCGCGCACCAGGTAGCGGCGCTGGCGCCAGAGAAGGTGCAGCCCACCGTCGGGGTCGCGCAGCAGCAGCGCGTCCTCGCCCAGGACCCGGCCCCCGCCAGCCGGCACGCCGATCAGCAGCGCGGAGCGGGGCACCCTCCGGTCGGCCTCGGCGGCGACGGAGCAGACCGTCCACGGCGCGGTGGACAGGCGGCCCCTGGCGGGCAGCGAGTCCGGGGCGTCGGCGATGCCCAGCGGCAGCCCGCGCGGCACCCCGTCGATGGCGCGACGGGAGACGAGCACCGTCTTCGGCCGGTCGGCACCGATGATCAGCAGGGCCGACGCGTAGTTGAGCACCGGGTGCAGCTTCTCCTCCCGGTAGACGAACCGGGCACCGGACTCCTTCTCCACGATCACCGCGCCCGGGTCGCGCCAGGTGCTGCCGCCCCCGGTGAAGAGGCCGTGGAGGGCGAACCCGCCCAGGCCGATGGCCGCGACCAGCACGCTGGCCAGGCCGGCGCCGGCGAGCCGCCGGAACGGCGACTGCGCCGGGTCGGTCTCCCGCATCACCAGGGCGGCGACCGCCCGCTGGACGGTGAACTGGTACGAGTGCAGCTGGTCCTGCCGCGACGGCATCGCATCCCTTCCGGTGGGGCGGTCGGGGCACAGGATAAGCGGTGCGTCGATGCCCCGAGGACCCTGCGTGGCGGCGGCGCCCGGACTCCCTGGTGTCGGGCCCCGGCGGTGCGACCAGGATCACCGCGCGGACGCGGACGCCTCTCGCTCGAGGGGATAGCATGGGCACGTACGGGTACCCCCGGGGGTATGCTCGGAGAAAGCGAGGAGGCACGCGGTGAAGCTGCGACCCGAGATGACGAGCGACGCCCTCACCCGCCTGAAGCGGGCCCGGGGCCAGCTCAACGCGGTGATCGAGATGATGGAGACCGGCCAGGACTGCCGCGAGGCGCTGACCCAGCTCGCCGCGGTGTCGAAGGCGATCGACCGGGCCGGCTTCAAGATCATTGCCTCCGGCATGCGGCACTGCACCGCCGCCCGCGAGCGGGGCGACTCCCCGGAGATGACCGAGGAGGAGCTGGAGAAGCTCTTCCTCGCCCTCGCCTGAGGGCGACCCGGCGAAACGCACCGCACACGTTGCGTGACAGCGACGTGTGCGGGTAGACAGAGTGCACACGTCGACAGACCCGGCGCTTGCCCGTCACATACCCCCGGGGGTATGTCAAACCAGAAGGAGCACGGCAATGGCAGTTGAGGTGTCCGTCATCGCGACGTCATCGCTCGGCGACCGCAGCTACCTGGTCTCCGACGGCACGGTGGCGCTCGTGGTCGATCCCCAGCGCGACATCGACCGGATCCTGTACCTCGCGGGCGAGAAGGGCGTACGCGTCACCCACGTGGTGGAGACCCACATCCACAACGACTACGTCTCCGGCGGCCTGGAACTGGCCCGGCTGACGGGCGCCCGCTACCTGGTCGGCGCGGAGGACGAGGTCACGTTCGACCGGACGCCGGTCGCCGACGGCGACACGGTGCCCGTCTCCGGCGCGCTGCGACTGCGGGTGCTCGCCACGCCGGGGCACACGTTCCACCACCTGTCGTACGTGCTCGACGAGGCCGACCACGCCGGCTGGCACCCCGTCGGCGTGTTCACCGGCGGCTCGCTGCTCTTCGGCACCACCGGCCGCACCGACCTGCTCGGCGAGCAGCACGCCCACGAACTCGCCCACCACCAGCACGCCTCGGCCCGGCGCCTGGCCGACCTGCTGCCCGACGGCACCGAGGTGTGGCCCACCCACGGCTTCGGCAGCTTCTGCTCGGCCAGCCAGTCCGACGCCCCCGAGTCGACCATCGGCCGGGAGAAGCGGGCGAACCCCGTGCTGCGGCTGGCCGCCGACGAGTTCGTCACCGAGACCCTCACCGGGCTCGACGACTACCCGGCCTACTACGCCCACATGGGCGTGGCGAACCTCGCCGGTCCGGCACCGGTGGACCTCACCCCGGTAGCCCGGGCCGACGCCGCCGAGCTGCGGGAGCGGATCGCCGGCGGTCAGTGGGTCGTCGACCTGCGCCACCGCAAGGCGTACGCCACGTCGCACCTGGCGGGCACCGTCGCCCTCGGGCTCGACGGGCCGATGTCGACCTGGCTCGGCTGGCTCATCGACTGGGGCGCACCGCTCACCCTGCTCGCGGAGACCGAGGAGCAGGTCGCCGACGCCCAGCGCGAACTGGTCCGCATCGGCATCGACCGGCCGGCCGCCCAGGCCACCGGCGCCCCCGACCGGTGGTCCACCGGGCCGGGACAGCTCCGCGAGCTGCGCCTGGCCGACTTTCCCGCGCTGGCCGCCGCCCGGGCCGGCGACACCCCGGCGGGGCTGCCCACCCCGGACGTGGTGCTCGACGTCCGGATGACCAACGAGTGGACCGCCGGTCACGTCGAGGGCGCCGTGCACATCCCCCTGCCCGACCTGCCCGGACGCCTCGCCGAGGTGCCCGCCGGCACCGTCTGGGTGCACTGCGGCTCCGGCTACCGGGCCACGGCCGCCGCCTCGCTGCTGGCCAACGCGGGTCGCGAGGTCGTCGTGATCGACGACAAGTTCGGCCGGGCCGAGGCCGCCGGGGTCGCCATGAGCCCCGGCGACGCCTGACCGGCGCCGCACCGCCGGCCCGCTTCCGTACGCGCCGGGCCGCCACCGGTCGTCCGCACGGCGACGCGCGCTCGCCGCCGCCGAACGACACCGATCGACGGCGGTCCGGCTCACCCTGCCCGCCCATGGGCGGGCCATCCCTGGACGGGAGAAATGACCACTTCACCGAACGCCCTACCCGCCACCCTCGACGCCGCCACGCTGCGCGAGCTGGTCGACTCCGGCCGCGCTCCCCGCATGCTGGACGTGCGCACCCCCGCGGAGTTCGAGACGGCCCACGTCCCCGGCGCCTACAACGTCCCGCTCGACGTGCTCAGGGAGCACCGCGAGGAGCTGCGCCGGCACCTCGACGAGACCGTGGTGCTGATCTGCCGTTCCGGTGCCCGCGCCGCCCGGGCCGGGCAGGCCCTCGCCGGCGTCGGGCTGCCCAACCTCAGGATCCTCGACGGCGGGATGACCGCGTGGCAGGCCGCCCAGGGACCGGTCCGACGGGGCATCCCCCGCTGGGAGCTGGAGCGGCAGGTCCGCCTCGTCGCCGGCTCGATCGTCCTGCTCAGCGTCCTCGGTTCGGTCTTCGCACCCGGCCTGAAGTGGGTCGCCGGCCTCATCGGCGCCGGCCTCACCTTCGCCGCCGTCACCGACACCTGCGCGCTGGGCATGCTGCTCGGCAGGCTCCCCTACAACCGGGGCGCGAGCTGCGACGTGGACACCCTCGTCGGTCGGCTCGGAGACCACCCGACATCCCGGCCCCTGTCGTGACCGGCAGCCTCGCGCTGACCGTCGCGCTGGCCGTCCTCATCGGGATCAGCCTCGGCCTGCTCGGCGGCGGCGGGTCCATCCTCGCCGTGCCACTGCTGGTCTACGTGGCCGACCTGCCGGCCCGGGAGGCGATCGCCACCTCGCTGCTCGTCGTCGGCGTGACCAGCGCCGTCGGCGCGCTGCCGCATGCCCGGGCCGGCCGGGTCCGGTGGCGCACCGGCCTGCTCTTCGGGGCCGCGGGCATGGCCGGCGCGTACGGCGGCGGGCGCCTCGCGGCGTTCGTCCCGACCGCCGTCCTGCTCGCCGGCTTCGCCCTCATGATGCTCGCCACCGCGACGGCCATGCTGCGCGGCCGGCGCGACGACCCGGGGCGGGAACGACGTGAGCCGCGCACGGCGCGGGTGCTCCTCGACGGCGTCGTCGTCGGGCTGGTCACCGGGCTGGTCGGCGCCGGCGGCGGGTTCCTGGTGGTGCCGGCCCTCGCGCTGCTCGGCGGCCTGCCGATGCCGGTCGCGGTCGGTACCTCGCTCGTGGTCATCGCGATGAAGTCGTTCGCGGGGCTGGCCGGCTACCTGTCCACGGTCGACATCGACCCGGGCCTGGCCACGGCCGTGACCGCCGCCGCCGTGGTCGGCAGCCTGGCCGGCGGTCGGCTGGCCGGACGCGTCCGGGAGGACGTGCTGCGCCGGGCGTTCGGCTGGTTCGTGGCGGCGATGGGCGTGTTCGTCCTGGCCGGGCAACTGCCCGCACACCTGCGGACGGATCCCCTGCTGTGGACGCTCGGCGCGGCGGTCGCGGTGACGGCGGTCGCGATCGTCGGGATACGCCGACGCCGACGAGGCACCGACCGGCCGGGCGGCAGGAATGCCGTGCCGGGCGCCGGGGCCCGGCACGCCGGCGGGTAGCATCCGGGCCCGTGGGCGTGCGATTCGAGGAACTGGCCTGGCGGGAGACCCCGATCGGCCTCATCAGCCTGCGTCGGCGCCGCGACCCGTCGCTCGACGTCGAGGTGTACGAGGTCAAGCTCGACGACGAGTTCCTGATGTCCAGCCTCTTCCCGGTCGCGGAGATCGAGCTGGCCCGGCTGGGCCTGGCCGCCCTGTCCGGGCAGGGCCTCGACGTGGTCGTCGGCGGCCTCGGCCTCGGCTACACCGCCCGTACCGCGCTCTCCGACGACCGGGTCGGCTCGCTGCTGGTGGTGGAGGCGATCGAGGACGTCATCGACTGGCACCGGCGGGAGCTGCTGCCCTTCGCCGCCGGGCTGGCCGCCGACCCGCGTACCCGGTTCGTGCGGGCCGACTTCTTCGCCGCCGTCGCCGACGGCACCGGGTTCGACCCGCGGGAGCCGGGGCGGCGGTTCCACGCCGTGCTGCTGGACGTGGACCACTCCCCACGCCACGTGCTGGACCCCGGCCATGCTCCCTTCTACACCCCCGACGGCCTGCGCCGGCTGGCCGCCCACCTGCACCCCGACGGGGTGTTCGCCCTCTGGTCGGACGACCCGCCCGACGCCGACTTCGAGGCGGCGCTCACCGCGGTGTTCCGCACCGCGCGGGCGCACGTCGTCCCGTTCGCCAACCCGCTGACCGGCGGAGAGTCGGCCAACACCGTCTACGTCGCCCAGCGCTGACGGGGCCGCCCCACGTCGCAGCCCGACCGGTGCCCCCCGTCCTGCTCTGATCCGGGTGCGCTGCTCCCGTCGGCGGGAGCTACGACGCCGACGGCGGCATGGTGCGGGGCGGACCGGGAAGGAGTTCCCGTGGGCCGCGCCTCGCGGCCGGAGTCACGGGAGGTGGACATGCGGGCCATGCTCTGGGTCGTCGGCGTCGTCGCCGGCGCGCTCGTCCTGCTCGGGCTGCTGTTGGAGGCGGTCCGCTGGCTGGTGATCATCGGTGCGGTGGCCCTGGCCGTGGTCGTCGTCCTGGCGGTGCTCAAGGGCCGGCAGGCGATGCGCCGTTCCGCCGGGCACCGCTGACGCCGGGCACGGAAGCCGGGTGTCGTCGTAGTCGACCACTACCTACGCTACCGTAGGTTACCGTTTGGTAGGACGATGGGCGTACGGCGAGGGAGAGACATGGACCTGAGCGTGGAGCGGCCCTGGCTGCGCAGCTACGCCCCGGGCGTGCCGGCGACCGTCACGCCGTCCGACGAGTCGCTGGTCGACCTGCTGCGCGACGCCGCCCGCCGGTTCGCCCCCCGGGTCGCCCTCGACTTCTTCGGCGCCAGCACCACGTACGCCGACCTGGCCGACCAGGTCGGGCGGGCGGCCGAGGCGCTGCGCCGGCTCGGCGTCGGCCGGGGCGACCGGGTGGCGCTGGTGCTGCCGAACTGCCCGCAGCACGTGGTCGCGTTCTACGCCGTGCTGCGGCTGGGCGCGGTGGTGGTGGAGCACAACCCGCTCTACACCCCGCAGGAGCTCACCCACCAGCTCGCCGACCACGGCGCCCGGGTCGCGGTGGTCTGGGACAAGGTCGCCCCCCTCGTACAGGGCGCCGTCGGCGCGACGGCCGTCGAGACGGTGGTCGCGGTGGACCTGACCCGGGCACTGCCCCTGCGCAAGCGCTGGGCGCTGCGGCTGCCACTGGCCCGCGCGCGGGCCACCCGCGCGGCGATGACCGGGCCCGCGCCCGGGGCGCTGTCCTGGGAACGGCTGGTGGCCGCGGCCAGCCCGCTGGCCGCCACGCACCCCGCCCCCGGGCCGGACGACACGGCGCTGTTGCAGTACACGGGCGGCACCACCGGCACCCCGAAGGGCGCCATCCTGTCCCACCGCAACCTGCGGACCAACGCGGCGCAGGGCCGCGCCTGGGTGCCAGGCCTGCGCGACGGCGAGGAGACGGTGTACGCGGTGCTGCCGCTGTTCCACGCGTACGGGCTGACGCTCTGCCTCACCTTCTCGGTGGGCATCGGCGCCACGCTGGTGCTCTTCCCCCGCTTCGACCTGGACCAGACGCTGGAAGCGGTGCGCCGCCGCCCGCCGACCTTCCTGCCCGCCGTCCCGCCGATCTACGAGAAGCTCGCCACGGCCGCCCGGGAACGAGGAGTCGACCTCTCCTCGGCCCGGTACGCCATCTCCGGCGCCATGGCGCTGCCTCCGGCGACGGTCGAACTGTGGGAGTCGGTCAGCGGCGGGCTGCTCGTCGAGGGCTACGGCCTGACGGAGACCTCGCCCGTCGCGCTCGCCAACCCGGTCTCCCCCGCCCGGCGGCCGGGCACTGTCGGCGTGCCGTTTCCGTCCACCGACATCCGCATCGTCGATCCCGAGAACCCGTCGCGCGACCGCAGCCCGGGAGAGGCGGGCGAGCTGCTGATCCGGGGGCCGCAGGTGTTCGCCGGCTACTGGAACCGCCCGGCGGAGACGGCAGCGACGCTGCTGCCCGACGGCTGGCTACGCACCGGCGACGTCGTGGTGGCCGACGCCGACGGCTTCGTCAGGGTGGTCGACCGGATCAAGGAGCTGATCATCACCGGGGGGTTCAACGTCTATCCGTCGGAGGTGGAGGACGCGCTGCGTCGCGCCCCCGGCGTCCGCGACGCCGCGGTCGTCGGCCTGCCGGGCGCGCACGGCGAGGAGGTGGTGGCGGCCGTCGTCGCGGAGGAGGGAGCCGATCCCGACGAGGCGGACGTCCGGGCCGCGTGCCGGCAGCACCTGGCCGGGTACAAGGTGCCCCGCCGCGTGGTCGTCGTGGCGGACCTGCCCCGCTCCCCGATCGGCAAGGTCCTGCGCCGCGAGGTCCGCGACCGGCTGCTCGCCGACGGCTGAGGCCGCCCGGCGGGGGTGGCGCTCAGAACCAGTCGTCGCGCATCTCCAGCGTGGTCCGGTCGAGGCTGTCCAGCAGGTCGAACTGCGGGCCGGTGCGGGGCAGTTCGTGACGGAAGAAGAACCGGGCGGCCTGCCGCTTGCCGGCGTGCAGGTCGGCGTCCGGGCCGTCGCCGGGGTCGCCGGCCGCCTCGACGACGAGGAGCTGCTCCAACCACATCCAGGCGATCACCACGTGGCCGACCGCCTCCAGGTAGACGCTCGCGTTGGCCAGCGCCACCTCCGGATCGCCGGTGCTCCACAGCCGCCGGGTGACCAGGGAGACCCGGTCGAGGGCGGTGCCGAGCGAGGCGGCCAGCTCGGCGGCCTCGCCCCCGACCCGCCACGCGCGGGTGGTCGTGGCCCGGACCGTCTCCACCAGCAGCGCCAGCCCGGCCCCGTCGCGCATGGTGACCTTGCGCCCCAGCAGGTCCAGGGCCTGGATGCCGTGGGTGCCCTCGTGGATCGGGTTGAGCCGGTTGTCGCGCCAGTGCTGCTCGACGTCGTAGTCCCGGGTGTAGCCGGAGCCGCCGTGCACCTGGATGGCCAGGTCGTTGGCGGCCAGGCACCACTGCGCGGGCCAGCTCTTCGCGATCGGGGTGAGCACGTCCAGCAGCAGGCGCGCCCGCTCCCGGTCCGCCGCATCCGGCGCGGTCCCCTCCTCGTCGAGCAGCCGGCCACAGTAGAGGACCAGCGCCATGGCGCCCTCCACGTAGCTCTTCTGCGCCAGCAGCATCCGGCGCACGTCGGGGTGGGCGACGATGGGCACCTGCGGCGTGGCCGGGTCCTTGTCGGCCAGCGGGCGGCCCTGCGGTCGCTGGCGGGCGTACGCCAGGGACTTCAGGTAGCCGGTGTAGCCGAGGGCGGTGGCGCCCGCGCCCACCCCGACGCGCGCCTCGTTCATCATGTGGAACATCTGGGCCAGGCCCTGGTGCGGCTCGCCGACCAGGTGGCCGACCGCGCCCGGGCGCCCGCCGGGCCGGTGCACGCCCTCGCCGAAGTTGAGCAGCGTGTTGGTGGTGCCGCGGTAGCCCATCTTGTGGTTGAGGCCGACCAGCACCACGTCGTTGCGGTCGCCGAGCGTGCCATCGTCGGCCAGCAGCACCTTCGGGACGATGAACAGCGAGATGCCCTTCACCCCGGGTGGACCGCCGGGGATCCGGGCGAGCACCAGGTGGACGATGTTCTCCGACAGCTCGTGGTCGCCGCCCGAGATCCACATCTTGGTGCCGTGCAGCCGGTACGTCCCGTCGTCCTGCGGCTCGGCGCGGGTGGTGATGTCGGCCAGCGAGCTGCCGGCCTGCGGCTCGGAGAGGCACATGGTGCCGAAGAAGCGCCCCTGCACCATCGGCCGGACCCAGGTGTCGATCTGCTCGGGGCTGCCGTGTGCCAGCAGCAGGTTGGCGTTGCCGAGGGTCAGCAACGGGTACGCCGAGGTGCCGACGTTGGCGGCCTGGAGCCAGGCGAAGCAGGCGGCCCGTACGACGTGGGGCAGTTGCATCCCGCCGACCGACCCGTCCATTCCCGCGCCGAGCAGGCCGGTCTCGGCGAAGACGTCGAGGGCCTGCTTGACCTGCGGGATGGTGTGCACCCGACGGCCGTCGAAGGTGGGCTCGGCGAGGTCGGCCGCCCGGTTGTGCGGGGCGAAGCGCTCGGTGGCCACCCGCTCGGCGAGCTCCAGCACGGCGTCGAAGGTCTCCCGGGAGTGTTCGGCGTAGCGGTGCCGCTCGGTCAGCCGGGTCACCTCCAGCCAGTCGTGCAGCAGGAAGCGCAGGTCGCGACGGGAGAGCAGGGTGGACGACACGGGTCTCCTTCCGTCGTCGGGCGGGCCGTCGGCCGCGGCGCGGCCCGGCGACGCCCTCGCGCAGGTCATCCTGCCTGTTTCAGTGCACCCTAATCCGGACGCGCTCTTGCCATAGTGACGCACATCTCTCTATCCTCGCTGGAAAGCGCTTTCCGGGCGGCGCGACGGGCCGGGCGGCGCGACGGGCCGGGCAGCAACGACGGGCGGAAACGGGCGGGGACGCTCGCCGTGCACCGGCGGCCGGCGCGACGACCCGGTGGTCGGGGCCGAGGCGGGAGCCGCCGAGCCGCGCCAGAGGCGGAAGGACGACACGCGCGCATCCGCCGCCGATCCGCCCGGTGACACCCGGACGACCTCGGCAGCCCACGATCCGACCAGGCACACGGCAACATCCGGCATTCGACACGAAGGTGAGACGAGAATGAGACGACCAGTCGCACTGCGGCTCCAGGTGGCACTGGCCACGACGGCCGTCGGGGCCGCGATCGGGGTGGTCGCCCTGCCGACGCAGGAGGCGTCGGCGGCAGCCGGTGCCGCCACCGGCTACGCGACCCAGAACGGTGGGACCACCGGCGGCGCGGGCGGGCAGACGGTACGGGTCAGCACCGGGACCGGGATCCACACGGCCCTGTGCACCCGGGCCAGCAGCAGCACCCCGATCATCATCGAGGTCCAGGGGACCATCAACCACGGCAACACCACCAAGGTGTCGGGCGACAGCTGCAGCACCGCCGCCGGCGTGATCGAGCTCAAGCAGATCAGCAACGTCACGATCATCGGGGTCGGCACCGGAGCCGTGTTCGACCAGTTGGGCATCCACATCCGCGAGTCCCGCAACATCATCATCCGGAACGTGACGGTCCGGAACGTCAAGAAGTCCGGCTCCCCCACGTCCAACGGCGGTGACGCCATCGGCATGGAGAGCGGCGTCCGCAACGTCTGGGTCGACCACGCCACCCTGGAGGCCTCGGGTGGCGAGTCGGAGGGCTACGACGGCCTGTTCGACATGAAGGACGACACCCAGTACGTGACCCTGTCCTACAGCATCCTGCGCAACTCCGGCCGGGGCGGCCTCATCGGCTCCAGTGAGAGCGACCGCTCGAACGGCTACGTCACGTTCCACCACAACCTGTACGAGAACATCGACTCCCGCACGCCCCTGCTGCGCGGCGGCATCGCGCACATCTACAACAATCACTACGTGGGCCTGCACGAGTCCGGCATCAACTCCCGGGCCGGGGCCAGGGCCAAGGTGGAGAACAACTACTTCCGCAACTCCAAGGACGTCCTGGGTACCTTCTACACCAGCGAGGCCGGCTTCTGGCAGGTCGCCGGCAACGTCTTCGACAACGTGACCTGGTCCAGCCGCAGCGGCGACAACAACCCCGCCGGCCCGAACCCGGTGTCCAACACCACCGTGAGCATCCCGTACTCCTACCGCCTCGACGGCGCCAGCTGCGTGCCGGACGTCGTCCGCCAGACGGCCGGCGCCCACACGGGCCTGCGGGAGTCGGACGGCAACTGCACGCCGCAGACGCCGGCGCCGACCACCCCCGCCCCGGGGCCGACGACTCCCACGCCGGCTCCCACCAGCCCCACGCCGGGACCGACCCAGCAGCCCGACGGGCCCAACCTGAGCATCGGGGCCGGCTCCGACGGCTCCAGCAAGGCCAGCGGTACGAGCTACGGCAACGTGCGCGACGGCAACCTGGGCACCCACTGGTCGCCGACCGGCGCGACCGGGGACATCTCGATCAAGTGGGGCTCCGCCACCACGGTGTCCAGGGTCGTCATCCGGGAGCCGTCCGGCACCCAGGGCGGCATCGGGTCCTGGCAGCTCGTCAACCACGGCAACGGCGCGGTCCTCGCCTCCGGCAGCGGGGCGGGTGCCATCGCCTTCCCCGCGACGTCACTGAGCAAGATCACCTTCAGGATCAACAGTTCGAGCGGCGCCCCGAAGGTCGCCGAGTTCGAGACCTACGCCCGGTAGCGGTGCGGTCCCGTCGTCCGGCCGGGACCGGGAACGCCGGTCCCGGCCGGACGACGGGGTCACCCCACCTCGGCGAGCAGGCCGTCGACGAGGTGCGGGGCAGCCCGTGGGTGTCGTGCAGGTCCGCCGCGGTACCGCCCAGCGCGTCTTCGCGGCGGGCGGCGGCGCCGGCGGAGGGTCAGACCCCGGACGCGGCGAGGGCCGGCGCGGGACGCTCGTCGACCCGGCGGGGCGCCTTCCGGTTGGGCAGCGAGAGGCGGACGACCTTCCGCCACGCCGAGAGGACCTGCCGGGGCAGCGAACCGGTGGTGTACTTCAGCCCGTACCGGTCGAACAGGGCCCGCACCTCGGGGGCGATCTCCTGGTAGCGGTTGCTGGGCAGGTCCGGGAAGAGGTGGTGCTCGATCTGGAACGACAGGTTGCCGGTCATGATGTGCATCAGCCGGCTGCCGCTGATGTTGGCCGAGCCGAGCATCTGCCGCAGGTACCACTCGCCCCGCGTCTCGCCCTCGATCGAGCGCCGGGAGAAGGTCTCCACGCCCTCCGGGAAGTGCCCGCACATGATCACCGAGTGGCTCCACAGGTTGCGCAGGAGGTTGGCGGTGAAGGTGGCGGCCAGCGTGTGCAGGAACGAGGGCCCGGACAGCAGCGGGTGCACCACGTAGTCCTTGAGCACCTGCCGGCGGATCTTGCGGCCCACCGCCCGGGCGCGGGCCCGGAACTCCGGCCGCTTGTGCCGGCCGTTGCGCAGGTTGCGTCCCAGCTCCAGGTCGTACGCGGCGATGCCGTACTCGAAGAAGCAGGCGTTGATGAAGTTCCACAGCGGCTGCCCCAGGTGGAACGGGTGCCACCGCTGGTCCTCGTCGACGCGCATGATGCCGTAGCCGAGGTCGTTGTCCTTGCCGAGGACGTTCGTGTACGTGTGGTGCAGCTCGTTGTGCGAGTGCTTCCACTGCTCGGCGGGCGAGACGTGGTCCCACTCCCAGGTGGTCGAGTGGATCTTCGGGTCGCGCATCCAGTCCCACTGCCCGTGCAGGACGTTGTGGCCGACCTCCATGTTCTCCAGGATCTTGGCCACGGTCAGGCCGGCCGTGCCCACGATCCAGGCGGGCGGGAAGAGGGAGAACAGCAACACGACCCGGCTGCCCATCTCCAGCTTGCGCTGGGTGGAGATCACCCGACGGATGTACGCGGCGTCCCGCTCGCCCCGGTCGGCGACCACCCGCTCGCGGATCGCGTCGAGCTCCTTGCCGATGATCTCGATGTCCTCGGCGGTGAGGTGGGCGATCGGGTTGACGGGCTTGTTCTGGATCACGGTCACGTCAGGTACTCCGATCAGTGGTCGATGTCGCAGGGGCCGGCCGCCGCCGACACGCAGGTCTGGATGCGGACTCCGTCGCCGGGCACCGCCGTGGTCAGTTCCCCGTTGCGCAGGTCCCGAACCGCGCCCTGGCGCAGCGGCAGGACGCAGCCGAAGCAGATGCCCATCCGGCAGCCCGAGGGCATCAGCACCCCGGCGTCCTCGCCGGCGTCGAGCAGCGGGGTGGCGCCGTCGGCGCAGACGGTGACGCCCGAGCGGACGAAGGTGACGGCGCCGCCCTCGCCGGGCGAGATGACGGTCGGTCGGAACCGCTCGGTGTGCAGCCGGTCGCCGCGCCCCGAGGCCGTCCAGTGCTCCTCGAGGGCGTCGAGCAGGCCGACCGGGCCGCACGCCCAGGTCTCCCGGTCGAGGTGGTCGGGCACGAGGCGGTCGAGGTCGTCCACGGTGAGCAGCCCGTCGGTGTCGGTGTGCCGTTGCACCAGCCGGATCACGCCCCGCTCGGCCAGGCCCCGCAGCTCGGCGCCGAAGATCACGTCGGCGGGGGTGGGAGCCGAGTGCACCACCACGACGTCGGCGCCGCCCAGCACGTCGGCGCGCAGCATCCCCATGACGGGGGTGACGCCGCTGCCCGCGGTCACGAAGAGCACCCGGGCCGGCGGCCGGCCCGGCAGCACGAAGTCGCCCTGGGCCTGGTCTAGCTGCACCAGCGTCCCGGGCCGGGTCCGGCGGACGAGGTGGTTGCTGACCACCCCGTCGGGGATCGCCTTCACGGTGACCGAGATCGGCCCGCCCCGGCGCGTCGGGGCGGAGGTGAGCGAGTAGGCCCGCCACTGGCGTACGCCGTCGACGTCGACGCCGAGGCGGACGTACTGCCCGGGGGTGTGCCCGCGCCAGTCGCGGCCGGGCCGGATCACCAGCGTCGCCGCGTCGGCGGTCTCGGGGCGCACGGCGAGGACCCGGCCGCGCAGGTCGGCGCCGGAGCGCAGCGGGGCGACCAGGTCGAGGTAGTCGTCGGGCAGCAGCGGGGTGGTGACCGACGCGGCCAGCCGAAGGATCCGGCCCCGCAGGGCCGCCTTCCCGGAGGGCTTCGGGACGGTGGTGGTCATGTTTCGATGGTCGCCCGCAGAATGGCATAAAATCTTGGCCTGCGAAGGTGAACCGGACGAGGCTTTTTGTGCGGAGGGAACAAGCATGTCCGAACGCTCGGAGGCCACGCGGCGCGCGGCCCGCCTCGAGCTGGACGCCCGGGTGGCCGGCGAGCTGCACGACCGGCTGCCCCTGCTCGCCGAGCGCACCATCACCGCCATCACCGCCGAGGTACCGAGCTACTCCGGCACCCTCACCGGCCAGATGCGCGCGAAGATCGAGACGGCGGTGCAGCTCGCGCTCGGCACGTTCCTCCAGCTCATCGGGCGTTCCCACGGCGGCGACCCGAGCATCCCGCTCGTCGGCGCGCTGGACGCCGCGTACGCCCTCGGCAGCGGCGAGGCGCGCTCCGGCCGGAGCATGGACGCCCTGCTCGCCGCGTACCGCGTCGGCGCCCGGGTCTCCTGGCGGGAGATGTCGGCCACCACCGTGCAGGGCGGATCGTCCGCCGCCACCGTCGCCGAGTTCGCCGAGCTGATGTTCGCGTACATCGACGAACTCTCCGCCGCGAGCGTGGCCGGGCACGCCGACGAGTTGGCCAGCGCCGGCCGGGCCCGGCGACGCAACCTGGAACGACTCACCCAGCGGCTGCTCGCCGGGGAACCCGAGGAGGCGTTGCTGCGCAGCGCCGAGCGGGCCGACTGGCCGCCGCCGCAGACCCTCACCGTCGTCCTGCTTCCCCGGGCCGACCTCCGGGCGGCGCTCGCGCGGCTGCACCCGCACACCCTGGAGAGCGGCGACGACCTCGCGGCGGGCGGGGCGGGCGAGGAGCTGGCGGTGCTGCTGGTGCCCGACACGCACGGCGACCGGCGGCGGCAGCTCGCCCGGGGGCTGCACGGCCGCCGCGCCGTGCTCGGCCCCGCCCGGCCCTGGACCCTGGTCGCCTCGTCCTACCGGCGGGCGGTCCGGGCCCTGTCGCTCGGCCTGCGCCCGGGCGACGACGGGCCGGCGCTGGACACCGAGGAGCACCTCGCCGAGCTGGTGTTGAGCACCGACCCCGAAGGGCTCGCCGACCTGCGCGCCCGGGTCCTGGCGCCGCTCGCGTCGCTGCCGCCCGGCACCGCCGACCGGCTCGCCGAGACCCTGCGTTCCTGGCTGCTGCACCAGGGCCGGCGCGACGACGTCGCCGCCGACCTCTTCGTGCACGCGCAGACCGTCCGCTACCGGATGGGCAAGCTCCGCGAGCTGTACGGCGAGCGCCTGACCGACCCGGTGACCGTCCTCGACCTCATCCTGGCCCTGGCCTTCCCGCCCCGCGGCGGGGCCGACGACCCGCCACCCTGACCGTCTCCCTGCGTGGCCGGACGGTGACAGTGAGGTCAGATACCGGACATGCGCTCGCCACCCAGGACAGCGCAGGTGCCACCCTGGACCTGTTCGCAGGTGCCGGCAACGTGCTGCTGAACACCCGCAACGCCCACCGGTCCCGGCCACGCCGCTGACCGCCCGGACCGGCGACGGTCCGGTGCCGTGGGGGTGGTGCCGCCGGAGTCTCGGCTGGTACGGCGCCGGGTCGCTTCGCCCGGCCGGCCCGCGGTGGGACCGCGAAGGGCCCGCGCCGGGTGGCGCGGGCCCGGTCACGTGTCTCGGGCCGCCGCGACGGCGGGCGCGGGGGTTCGCCTACGCCGCCAGCTGCGGGCCCACGATGGCCCAGCACAGGCCGGCCGGGTCGCGCAGCGTCACCTGGCGCGACGGATCCGCCGGCGGCTCGACGCGGGCACCGGCTGCCACCGCCCGCCGCAGCACCGACTCGGGGTCCGTGCGCTCGATGGTCAACACGTCGTCGCGGCCCTCGGCCGCCGACTGCACGCCCGCCTCGTACCACTCGCTGACGGTCAGGCGGTGGCCGCCGACGGCCAGCTCCGCGTGCAGCACGCGCCCGTCGAGCAGACACTCCCGCTCGATCGCGACGGCGTCGAAGACGTCCGTGTAGAAGGCGATGGCTTCGTTCGTGTCGCTGACGGTCAGGTGCGGCCCCGGCCGGTGGTCCTGTGCCCTCATGAGACTGGTGCCGCCCTTCCCCTACTCGGCGATCCGGGTCCGGCCGGTCCAGCGGAACACCACCGGAAGGTCGAGCGTCCCCGGAACGGAGCCCCGTTCGAAGTGCTCGTACCCGCCGTAGTGCAGGACCTTGATCTTCTCCTCCGCGGTGGCCACCCGGCGACTGCGCACATCGGCCGGCAGATCGACCGGGCCGCCCTCCAGGACGACGTCGATGACGCCGGCGGCGTCCCGGGTGACCGGATCAGCTTGCGAAACGTCCTTCATGGCACGACCTCCGTCGCATTCCGCACACCTCGGACGGGCCGCCGCGCGGGGCGGCCCGTCCACACAGGTCTGACGACACCCGTTGCCGGGTGAACGGACGCTTCACGGTCGAACGTCCTTGTCCGATGACCGGCCGCCCGTTCTGCTCCGAACGTAATCCAGATCACATTCGGCCGACACCCTTAGGCCACCCCTAGGAACGGCCCTGGGCAGCGACGATGTCCCCCGTACCCACCACGCTGGTGGGACTTCTCACTCCCAGCGGAAGAACCGGGTGGCCGCCACGGAGCCGACCACGGCCGTCACCGCCAGGGCGACCAGCTGCGGCAGCTCGGGGTTGGCGCCCGCCCACGCCGCACCGAGGGTGTCCACGGTGGCACCCAGCGGCGAGTAGTCGGCGATGGCGGCCACGGCGGCCGGCATCCGGTCGCGCGGCAGCCAGGCGCCGGCCAGGAACAGCAGCGGGAAGAACAACGCCGGGCCGATCGACTGCGCCGCCCGGGCCGACGGCGCCAGCGCCGCGATCAGCAGGCCGACGGCGAAGAGGCACGCCACCCCGAGGAGGAAGGCCAGCACGAAACCGGGAACGTTGGCCGGCGCCGGCTGATCGAGCAGGAAGCGTACGGCGATCGCGGTGACCACCGCGCCGAGGACGCCCATCACGAGGTTGACCACCACCTGGGCCACCAGCAGGAGGCCGGGCCGCACCGGGGTGGTCGCCAGGCGGCGCAGCACCCGGCGTTCCCGGTAGATGCCGAGTGCCATCGGCAGGGTGAACAGCGCGAGCATGCCGATGGTGAGGGCCAGCGCGAGCGACGGCAGGAAGGTCTGCTCGGCGTGCTGCCCCGTGTCGGCGGCCGTACCGGCGCGCTGCGGCAGCCCGAAGACGAGCATCAGGCCGATCGGCAGGGCGAAGACGAAGAACAACGACACCGGTTCCCGCAGGAACAGCTTCGTCTCCACGGCGATCAGCTTGGACAGGGCGCTCACGACGACCTCCCGTCGGTCGGGGACTGCGCGGCGGTCCGGCTCCCACGGCCGGTGAGGGAGACGAACGCGTCGTCGAGGGTGGGCTGCTCGACCCGCAGCGCGGTGTAGTGGATCCCGCGCCCGTTGAGCACGGACATGACCGACTGGAGCACGTCGGCCGAGCCGGTCACCGTCACCTCGTCGCCGTCGCGCGACACCCCCGTCACGTCGGGCGCCGCGAGCAGCAGGGCGTCCTCCACCGGCTCGACGGGACGGAAGTGCACCCGGTGCTCGGTGCCGACCCGGTTGAGCAGACCGGCGGGGCTGTCGATGGCCACCACCCGCCCCTTGTCGATGATCGCGAGCCGGTCGCAGAGGCGCTGCGCCTCCTCCATGAAGTGGGTGACCAGCACGACGGTGACACCCCGGTCGCGGATCCGCTCGACCAGGTCCCAGGTGTCCCGGCGGCCCTGCGGGTCGAGGCCGGTGGTCAGCTCGTCGAGGATGGCGACCTCCGGCCTGCCGACCAGCGCCAGGGCCACCGACAACCGCTGCTTCTGCCCGCCGGACAGCTTCTGGAAGTACGTGTTGCGCTGCTCGGCCAGGCCGAGGTCGGTCAGCAGCTCGTCGATGTCGGCCCGGTTGCGGTAGAAGGACCGGTACAGGTCCAGCGCCTCCCACACCTTCACCTTGTCCGGCAGCTGGCTCTCCTGGAGCTGGGCGCCGACGCGCTGGCGCACCTCGGTGCGGTCGCGGATCGGGTCGAGCCCGAGCACCCGGATCGTGCCGCCGTCGGCCCGACGCAGGCCCTGCACGCACTCGACGGTGGTCGTCTTGCCGGCCCCGTTCGGGCCGAGCACCCCGAAGATCTCGCCCTGTTCCACCGTGAAGGAGACGTCGTCGACCGCGATCTTCTCGCCGTACCGTTTCTGCAGATGATCGACTTCGATGACCGGCATTGGGGGTGGTCCTCCTTCACGTGCGGGTTGCCGTCGAGAAGGGCGGGACCCCTCGGCTGATCGCGGCGTCGGCTTGCGGGAACGGGCCGGTGCCGGCCGGAGCCCGGCCGACCGACGCCCGACATCATCCGGCCAACCGATGCGCCGATCAACTGATCAGTTGATGAATCGGGGGTGTCCGACCGGAAATCGACGCGGGACAGGGGTGCCGACCGGAGCCACGGCTCGGTGGCAGGGGTGCCGATCGGTCACCACGGGTGTCCGCCGACGCCGGCCGGTCACGCGGGTGTCCCTCGGCGCGGGCCGGTCACCGCCGGGCCGGACAGATCGGCAGCAGTTCGTCGAGCCGGGTCAGCACGACGTCCGGGCCGGCGGCGCGCAGGGTGTCCTCGTCGGACTCGCCCCACAGCGCGGCCACCGCCACCACACCGGCCGCCCGCGCGCTGGCCAGGTCGCTGGGCGCGTCGCCGACCATCAGCGCCTCCCCCGGCAGGGCCCCGAGCAGGCGCAGCGCCCGCCGCACGATGTCGGGCGCGGGCTTCGGCCGGGGCACCTCGTCCGAGCCGACCACGTGGTCGACGAGCGGCAGCAGGCCGAGCCGGCCGAGCAGGTCCCGGGCACGGACTCCGCTGCGGCCGGTGGCCACGGCCAGCCCGATCCCCCGCCGGCGCAGCGTGCCGAGCAGTTCCGGCACCCCGTCGACCGGGGTGACCCGGTACGCGAGGCGGTTGCTCTCCCGGACGAACGGCCCGGCCAGCGCCGCCGGCAGCCCCATCAGCTCCAGCACCTCCGGCAGGTAGCGGCCCGGGTGCCGGCAGTACTCCTCGACCGGGGCCACGCCGTCGCCGACCACCTCGGCGTAGGCGAGGGCGAACGCCTCCCTGGCCACGGCGAGGCTGTCGACCAGCACCCCGTCGAGGTCGAGCACCACGGCCCGGACGCCGTCGGGCGCCGCCGTCCACGCCGTCGCGTCCGCGACCACCGATGCCACCTCCCGCACGTCCGACCCGCCCGGCGCCCGCCGGTAGGGGTGGCAGGCCCCGGCGGCCCCCGACTACGGTCAGGACCGTCGTGCCGGGCCCGCCGGCGCGGCGCACGCGCCCGCCCGGAACCGCCGGCGCCCCGCCGACCCTACCGGCGCCCGGGGCGCCCGTCGTCCGGCGCCGGGGCGCCCGGCCGGGTCGGCCCGGGTCGGAGCCGCTGGAGAGGGATCGCACCATGCCGCTGCTGAACTGGCTCACGAAGGGCACCGACGAGCGCCCGGACGCGATCCGGGTCGACGACCGGGCGGTGTCCTGGGTGGAGCTGCGCCGCCTGGCCGCGGCGGTGGCCGACGAGCTGCGCGGCGTCGACCGGGTGGCGATCGAGGCCACCGCCACCCTGGAGACGGTGGTCGGCGTGGTCGGCGCGCTGACCGCCGGAGCGGCGGTCGTGCCGGTTCCGCCGGACGCCGGGCCGATGGAGCGCGACCACATCCTGCGCGACTCGGAGGCGACCGCGCTGCTGGTCCCGACGGGCGCGGCGCGCACCGCCGAGGGCGCGGCCCGGACCGTCGTTCCCATCGACCTGACCCGCCGGTCGGACACCGTCCACCCCGAGCCGGACCCGGCCCGTACCGCACTGATCCTCTACACCAGCGGCACCACCGGCGCCCCGAAGGGTGCCGTGATCTCCCGGCGCGCGGTCGCCGCCTGCCTGGACGGGTTGGCCGACGCCTGGGCCTGGACGCCGGACGACCTGCTGGTGCACGGTCTGCCGCTGTTCCACGTGCACGGGCTGGTGCTCGGCGTGCTCGGGCCGCTGCGGCTGGGCAGCGGGCTGCACCACGTGGGCCGGGCGCGCCCCGACCGGTACGCCGCCGCCAACGGCTCGATGTACTTCGGGGTGCCGACCGTGTGGTCCCGCATCGCCGCCGACGCGGACGCGGCGCGGGCGTTGCGTCCGGCGCGGCTGCTCGTCTCGGGCAGCGCGGCGCTGCCGGCGGCCGTCTTCGCGGACCTCGCCACCCTCACCGGCCACCGGGTCGTCGAGCGGTACGGGATGACCGAGACCCTGATCACGGTGAGCACCCGGGCGGACGGCCCCCGCCGGCCGGGCACCGTCGGGCTGCCCCTGCCCGGCGTGCTTACGCGGCTGGTCGACGACGACGGCGATGTGCTCCCCGCCGACGGGGCGGCGATGGGCGAGCTCCAGGTCACCGGCCCCACCCTGTTCGACGGCTACCTCAATCGTCCGGAGGCCGACGCGGCGAGCCGCACCCCGGACGGCTGGTTCCGCACCGGGGACGTCGCCACCGTCGACCCGGACGGGTGGCACCGGATCGTCGGCCGGGCGTCCACCGACCTGATCAAGAGCGGCGGCTACCGGATCGGCGCCGGCGAGGTGGAGGACGCCCTCCTGGCGCACCCCGGGGTCCGCGAGGCCGCCGTGGTGGGCACCCCGCACCCCGACCTCGGCCAGCAGGTCACCGCGTACGTGGTGGGCGACGGGGTGGACGGCGCCGAGCTGATCGACTTCGTGGCCCGGCACCTGTCGGCGCACAAGCGGCCACGCGAGGTGCGCCTGGTCGACGCGCTGCCCCGCAACGCCCTCGGCAAGGTGCAGAAGACCAGGCTGACGGCGGACTAGGGCCGCCCGGCCGGGATGCTGATCGCGGTGGCCACCAGCCCCCGGTCGACCAGGAACCTGCCGGCGAAGGTCGTCACCGGGGTCCCGTCGAGCACCGGGCCGGGCACCAGCAGCCGGGCCTCGAACGTGCCGGCCGGATCGATCACGATGTCCGCCTCGGAGAAGTCCAGCCACCGGCCGGTGAGCGGGAACCACGCCTTGTACACCGACTCCTTCGCGCTGAACAGCAGCCGGTCCCAGCAGACGGCGGGGCGGGCCGCGCCCAGCGTGGCGGTGCGCGCCCGCTCCGCCGGCAGGGCGATCGCGTCGAGCACCCCCTCGGGCAGCGGCGCGTGCGGCTCGGCGTCCACGCCGAGGGTGACGAACGCCGTCGTGCGGCCCAGGACCGCCGCCCGGTAGCCGTCGCAGTGCGTCATGCTGCCGACCACCCCGCCCGGCCAGACCGGGGCGCCCCGGGCACCGGAGACGATCGGCACCGGGGCGAACCCCAGCTCGCCGAGGGCCAGGCGGGCGCAGTGCCGCACGGTGGTGAACTCCCGGCGGCGTTTCTCCACCGACCGGGCCACCAGCGCCTCTTCCTCGGGGAACAGGGTCAGGCCGGTGGGGTCCGTGAAGGACTCGGCCACCGCCACGGCGGAGGGCAGGATCTGCTCGATCACGTTCGCCGATGCTAGGCGGTGTGGCGGCCCGCGCCGTCGCGGCGTGGGCGGTACGGTGCACCATAGGGGTCGGGTACGGGTGCCGGGCCACGCGGGCGGCTGCCAGTCTGGGGGCGGGTCCCGGTTCCACGGGCGGGGCACGCGGATTTTGGGTCGGATGGATGCGGGAAAGCGATGCTCACTGGCAAGGTGGTGCGGTTCGACGAGGTGCGGGGCTACGGGTTCATCGCCCCGGACGACGGCAGCGACGACGTGTTCGTGCACGCGAACATGCTGGACGGCGACAAGTGGGCGTTGATGCCCGGTGTCCCCGTCGAGTATGAGGCGGTGGGGACCGACCGCGGCCCCAAGGCCGTGCTGGTGCGGGTGGTCGGCGCCCCAGCGGGCGCGGAGCGGAACGCGGCGGCCGGCGCCGCGGCGCCGGCCCGGGCCGGGGTGGCGGTCACCGGCGGGCGCAGCCGGGACAGCGGACAGGCCGCCGGTGGCACCGAGGACGACGAGGGCCTGTGCGACGTGCTCTCCGAGCGGGCCTTCTGCGCCGAGACCACCGAGGCGCTGGTGACGTCCGTGTCGGACCTGACCGGGGCGCAGATAGTGGCGGTGCGCGCCCGCATGCTGGACCTGGCCCGACGGCACGGCTGGGTGGAAGGCTGACCGACGCGGGAGCCGGGTGGAGGCCGCCCGTCGCTGTCCCATCGGCTCAGCCGGCGGCGATCAGCAGGGACTTCCTGATCCGGCCGAGCGCGCTGCGCGGCAGTTCGTCGACGAAGTGCACCCGCCGGGGCCGTTGCCCCGCCGAAAGGTGCCGACCGACGTGGTCGATGAGCACCTGCGCGCTCAGCCCCTCGGCGACGACGTACGCCGTGACCTGCTCGCCGAGCGCGTGGTGCGGCGTGCCGACGACAGCCGCGTCGCGGACCCCGGGGTGGCTCAGCAACGCCTCCTCGATCTGCCCGGCGGGCATCCGCCGGCCCCGGCTGTGCACCACGTCGAGCCCGCACCGCCCGATGATCCGGTACGAGCCGTCGGCGGCCACGCTGGCCAGGTCGCCGGTGGCGTGCCAGTGACCGGCGGCGACGCCCTGACCGCCCCCGACGTAGCCGCTGAACAGCGTCGGGCCGCAGACGCTCAACTCGCCGACCGACTCGCCGTCGGCCGGCACGGGGCGGGCCGCGCGGTCCAGCACCTGGGTCTGCACGCCGGGCAGGGGGGTGCCGACGGCACCGGCGACGGTACGGTCGTCGGCCCGCCCGGTCAGCGCGATGAGCGTCTCCGTGGTGCCGTACGCCTGCACGGGTGAGTGCGAGGTGAGCAGCCGGAGTCGCTCGGCCACGGCGCCGGGCAGGGGGGCGTCCGCGGAGATCAGGATGCGCGCCGCGGACAGCGACCGGGCCCACCGGCTGTTCCGTGCGATGCGCGCCCACTGGCCGGGCAACGCCAGGTACATGGTGCCGACCGGTCCCGCGGCGGCGTCGCGGTCGAGGTGGACGAAGCGACTGCCGACCCGCAACGCACCGAGCAGGCCGACGACCAGGCCGTACGCCCGGAACAGCGGGGTGCCCTGGACCACGGTGTCGTCCTCGCTCCACCGCCAGGCCTGGGCCAGCAGATCGAGGTCGGCAGCGATGGCGCGACGTGAGATGCGTACCCCGCGCGGCGGTCCACCGGCGCCCCCGGTGTAGAGGATGACCGCGTCGGTGCCGGGCGCCGGCTCGGGATGGTGCGTCGATGAGCGCTGGCGCAGGTCGACCGGGACCGTGGGCAGCCGGTGGGTGTCGGACAGGTCCCGGCCGAGGAGCAGCGTCGCGCCGGACTGCCGCAGGATGCGGCGGCGTTCGCACTCGTCGGCGTCGGGGGGCAGCGGCACGAGCGGGACACCCGCGTGGACGGCGCCGAGCATGCCGACCACCGTCTCCAGGCTCGGTGTGCCGTCGACCGCGACCGCGCCCGCGCCCCTGATCCGGTCGGCGACGGCGGTGACGCAGCCGAGCAGGGCCTCACTGGAGAGGCCACGGCCGGCCACCTGCACCGCGTCGGCCCGATCCGCGCCGAATCCCCGCAGCGCCGGCAGCAGTGTCATCTCCGCTATCCCCTGCGGAGGACGTCGACGAGTCGCGGCAGCAGTTGGGACATCACGACGCCACAGAGCCCTTCAGGTCATGAAGCCGCACGGCCCCATATCCGGCCATCTCGACGTTGGAAACGGATGCCCCGAAATTAGGCTGGGTTATCGTCCCGACACAACCCCTAGCCACCGCGTCGCGATCCCCTGCCCGGGCTGACCGGCCAGGTAGGACCGGATGCCGCGTCGGCTCCGGCGATGGCCGACCCGGCCGCCCTTTCCGGTCGCCGACACTCTGGAGACTCAGCGGTGTCGCGACAACTGGGGACATTGAGACCCGAAATTGGCGCGGACTGTTTCAGGAGACGCGGACGGACCACCGTCGCATTGACGCAAACCACCAGTCGGCAATTGCTGCAGTCCGGCCACGCAACGACGCCTTTGCTTATCGACGGGCCGTGGACACATAATTCTTTTTTAACAACATAATCGTTTAATTTCCCAAACGTCCGAATCGGGTGCACCCCCGGAGCGACGCGGCGGCTCCCGATCCGGCCACCCCGCCCGGGCAGTCGCCGATCGCACTTCGGGCACGCGATGCTTCACCCCGCAACAATTCGAGATTCGTCGGTAATTGCCGGGCCGCCCACCGGGGACGGGGGCAGCCCACCGGAGTCCGGGGCGGCCCGGCCGATGCGCCGTCGGCACCGGCCCCGACGCTACGGCGACCTCGCGTCGGGCCGGGGGGCGACGCGCCGACACCGAGTTGAGCAGCGCCTACGCCGCTGGCCTTGGGGCGCGTCCCACCAGCCGGGACTAAGCCAGGCCAGTCGATCGACAACGAACGATGCCGGCCCGGCGGGCCGGCGGACCGGGCGCCGCCGTAGCCACGAACAGTGCCGCGAACCGGGCGTGTCTAGCACGCGAAACCGCGTCCGCCAATCGCCGAGCGGGGCAGAAAAGCGGCACCAATGGGGCCGCGAGAGCGCTCTGTCACGTTACGACGCCAGTCGGCGACTTTCCGCTGTCAACCGAGGCGGAGGGCACATCCGGGTCGGCGGTCGCTGCAACCGATGTTTGCCCATCCTTTACAAACCTCGGCTTGCCGCCCAATTGCCGAACTGCCATACTCCCACCATCACGGTGGTCGATAGGGGAGACCGACCCGGAGGGGTCGGAGAATTATCGCCGGGGCCGGCAGGGGCGCAAGTCGAAGTCACCAGCCGGTCAAGTCGGTCGATGGTTCACCGACCGCGTTCGATGGTCGTCTATATTTACCAATACTGGAATGGGTCAAGAATTGCCGGTCTCCGATTTCGTCGAGCTTCAGGGCCGCGCAGGGCGGGCGGCCCGTCCGGTGACTGCGGGCCGTGCGCTCCCTCGGAGGCCACGTCGATGGAACTGACCGAACGGTCGTGCCAGCTGAGCCTGCTGGAGGGCCGGCTCGCGGACCTGTTCCGGGGCGGCGCCACGCCGACGAACCGGACGGTGACCGTGCTGACCGGTCCGGTCGGCATCGGCAAGACCACCCTGTTGCAGACCTTCGCCCGGCAGGCCTGCGACTCCGGGGCACGCGTCCTCGGCGCGAGCGCGTCCCGCGCCGAACGCACCGTCCCGCTGGAGGTCGTCCGACAACTCGTCCGGGCGGCCCCGCTGAGCGGGGCCGGCAGCCCGGACACCTGGGCCCGCCTCGGCCGGCTGCTGGACGAGGGCGCCCTCACCTGGGCCGACGCCGACGACACCGACGACGAGAGCACCGCCCTGAGCACCGCCGCGATCGGTGGGGCCCTGCTCGAGATGACCACGCGGGGACCGCTGGTCATCGCGGTCGACGACATCCACCACGCCGACGTGCCGTCGTTGCGTTGCCTCGACTACGTGGCCCGACGGATCTCCGGCCTGCCCGTGCTGATCGTCCTGACCGAGGCGCCGCGTACCAGGCCGTGGCGGCCCGACGTGCACGCCGAACTGCTGCAACCCGCGAGGCTGCACCGCATCCGGCTGCCCCTGCTCACCCCCGACGGCACGTTCCAGCTGCTCGCCCAGCGGCTCGGCGTTCCGGTCGCCCGGTCCATCGCCGCGGAGAGCCACCGGATCAGTGGTGGCAACCCCCTGCTGGCGCAGGCGCTCGCCGAGGACCAGGCCGCGGCGCCCCGGCCCACCGACCACCCCGCCGTCGGGGAGTCGTTCCGGGAGGCGGTGCTGAACTGCCTGTACCGCTGCGACCACCTGGTGCTCAACGCCGCCCGGGTGCTCGCCGTGACCGGCGAACCGTTGCACGGCAGCCTGCTGCCCCACCTCGTCGACGCCCGGTTCCGGGCCGCGCTGGACGCGATCGACGACTCGACCAGCGCGGGGCTGATCACCGAGCAGGGGTTGCGCCACCCGGCGGTGAGCCAGGCCGTGATGGAGGGGATGACCGCCGAGGAACGCGCACGGCTGCACCTGGAGGCGGCCTGCCTGCTGCACGACGACGGCGCGCCCCCGGTCCGCGTCGCGCCACACCTGGTCGGGATCGACGAGCTGGCCGAGCCATGGATGGCGCAGACCCTGTTGGACGCCGGTGAGCAGGAGTTGCTCGACGGCGAGGTGGAGAACGCCCTGCGGTACCTGCGCCGCGCGCACCGGGGTTGCGCCAGCGAACGCCTGCGGGCGCGGATTCGTTCCGCGCTGGCCCGCGCCGAGTGGCGGCTCGACCCGCAGGCCGCGATTCCCCACCTCGTCGGCGTCGTCACCGCCATCCGCGCCGGGCACCTCGGCAGCCAGCAGGCCGCCGGTCCCATCCAGTACCTCCTCTGGCACGGTGAGATCGAGGAGGCCGTCGAGCTGGTCAACCACCTGAGCGAACGGGCGGACAGCGCCGACCCGCGCTCCGCCGCCGAACTGCTCGTCATCACGGGCTGGATGTCGACCCTCTACCCCGGGGTGATGGTCGACCGCCCCGCGCCCACCATGGCCGGGCGGGACCCGCTCACGCTGGCCCAGGTCAAGCGCGGGATCGAGGGAGCCACCCTGCTGTCCGCCGTACTCGACCGCGGTGACGCCGGCGCGGTCGAGCAGGCCGAGCGGACGCTGTCGACCACCGGGCTGGACGACGAACGCAACATGTGGACCGCCGTCTGCGCCCTCATCGCCATCATCTACGCCGATCGGCTGGACCTGGCCGACGACTGGTGCGACCGGCTGGGCCGTGACCCCGCCACCCCGCGCTACCCCACCCCCTCGGCTCTGCTCACCGCCCTGCGGGCGACCGTCGCCGGACGGCTCGGTGACCTCTCCCGAGCCGACAAGCTGGCCGACGAGGCGCTGGGGCAGCTCTCGCCGAAGGGCTGGGGCGTGGTGATCGGGATACCGCTCGCCGTCCGCATCCGGGCCCTCACCTTCATGGACCAACTCGACGCGGCGGCGGCCTGCCTCCAGGTGCCGGTGCCGCCGGCGCTGTTCGAGACGCCGATCGGGCTGCACTACCTGCAGGCGCGCGGGATGCACGCCCTCGCCGCGGGCAGCCCGGAGGCCGCACTGGCCGACTTCCAGCTCTGCGGACAGCTGATGCACCGGTGGGGGCTGGACTTCTCGGGCCTCGTCCCGTGGCGCACCGAGTCGGCCCGGGCGTTGCTCCGCATGGGCCGCCGCCAGCAGGCCGGCAGGCTCGTCCGCGACGAGTTGGCCCGGCTGCGGCCCGTCCACGTCCGGTACCGGGCCGCCGCCCTGCGGGTCCTGGCCGCCACCGAGGAGGGACCGGACCGGATCCCGCACCTGCGCAGCGCCGTCCGGCTGCTACGGCAGTGCGGCGACCGGATGGAACTGGCGCACAACCTGGCCGACCTCGGTCACGCCTACCAGCAGGCCGGCGACCGGCGGCAGGCCCGCGTCGCGTCGCGGTCGGCCCGGGAACTCGCCGAGGAGTGCGGCATCCCGATGCTGCGGCCCGGCGCCTCCATGGCCGGGAACGGTGCCGCCGACGGCCACCGCGACACGACGGTCCTGGTCCACGGACTGACCGACGCGGAGTCGCGGGTGGCCATCCTGGCCGCGCAGGGTCACACCAACCGCGAGATCGCCGAGAAGCTCTTCCTGACGGTCAGCGCGATCGAGCAGCGGCTGACCCGGGTCTACCGGAAGCTGGACGTCAACTCGCGCAGCGAACTGGCCGCCCGGCTGCGGTTGAGCCGCCCCGGGGCGACGCTCCTGGAGCCACCGCCACGGGCCTCGGGCGGCCCGGGCCCCAGGAACTCCGGGCCTCGGCTGCGCTGACCGTCGCCGGCCCTCCGCCCCGGTCACCCCCTCGACCCGACCCTCGCCGCCGTCAGGGGCCGCCGTCGTTCACCCTGGTCGCCGCCGGGTGTGGGCCGTCGCCCCACCGGTCCTTCCGCCGTCCCCGGCGCCCCGACGACCGGCCGGCGGCCACCTCCGTCGATCGTCGCCGCGCGTCCGCTCCCGGCCACTGTCCGTACCGAGGGGCGTGCGTCGGGCAGCACGGTGTGGCACCATCGAGCTACGCACCCGACACCAGCCACTCATCGGGTCGCCGTCTCCCCCGCCTGGCGGGCCCCGACACCCCTCATCACGATTCGCGCAACCCCTACATGCGGTCCAGGACCGCAGGTTTGTGCGCGAAACGATGGGGTCTCGCGCCCGTTGTCGCACACCCGCCCCGGTGCCAGACTCGCCTGAAACACGCGGGCCGTACGGCGAAAACCCCGGTCCGGCGAAGATTTCAGGTCCACCCGGCACGGCGGCCCGGTGCGCTCCACCCCTACCCGGCAGACACGGGTGGAGGGGCGGCTGTCCGGCAAGGGGGTGCGGCGTCGGCAACACCGGGGTCTCCGGTTCCGCGCCGCGTACGAGAAGGGCTGACACGCTGGTGTTGGTGCAGCAAGAGGAACAGACGACCCGTCTCCGGCGCGCGTTCCAAGCCTGCGAGGAGCAACAACGAGGCCACGTCGCGCTGGTCACCGGCGCCGTGGGAAGCGGCAAGACGAGCCTGCTGGATTCGTTCAGCGAATGGGCGGCGGGGGCCGGCGGGCAGGTGATGAGCGCCGCCGGCTCCCGGGCGGAGCGCGGGCTGCACCTGGGGGTCGTCGGGCAACTGTTCCACAGTGCACGGCTCGCGCCGGAGGCGGCGGCCCGGGTCGAGAAGCTGATGCGGGACACCACCTTCGCCGCACCGCTGCCCGAGCCCGGCGATGAGGCGGCCGACAGCGACCGTGCCTGGGCACCCCTGCTGCACGGCCTCTTCGCCACCCTGCTCGACCTGACCGGCACCGGCCCCCTGGTCCTCGCCGTCGACGACGTGCACCACGCGGACCCGGCCTCGCTGCACTGCCTCCTCTACGTGGCCCGCCGGCTGCGCCACGCCCGCATCATGCTCGTGCTCGCCGAGGCGTCGACGCTGCGTCCGCCGCACCCGCTGTTCCGGGCCGAGCTGCTCAGCCAGCCGCACTTCTCCCGCATCGGCCTGTCGCCGCTGAGCGTGGACGCCGTCGCCCGGCTGGTCGGTGGCGACGCCGACGACGCCGACGTCCGCAGGACGGCGGAACGTTGTGTACGGATGACCGGCGGCAACCCGCTGCTCACCCGGGCGCTGCTCGAGGAGCAGGCCAGCGGTGGGGTGGGCGACGACTACGGCCCGGCCGTCGGTGACGCGTTCGACCAGGCCGTGCTCGGTTGCCTCTACCGGCACGAACCGGGGGTGCGCCGGGTGGCCCAGGCGCTGGCGGTGCTCGACCGGCCGACGCCGGTCGAACTGCTCGGTCACCTCCTCGACGTGGTGCCCGAGTCCACGGTCCCGGCGGTACGGGTGCTGCGCACCTCGGGTCTGATGGAGTCCGACCAGCTTCGTCACCCGCGCATCCTGCGCTCGATCCTGGGGGACATGTCGGCCGAGGAACGGCGGAGCCTGCACCAGCGGGCCGCCGAGGTGCTGCACGAGCACGGTGCCGAGCCGAGCGTGGTCGCCGAGCACCTGGTGGCAGCCGGCACGGCGGGGGCGCCCTGGGTGGTGCAGGTGCTCCAGGACGCCGCCGGGCACGCGTTGGCGTCGGGCCGGCCGGACGTGGCCGCCAGCTGTCTGCGTCTGGTCTCCCGGGCACCCGTGGACGCGCAGCAGCGGGCCGCCACCACCGAGATGCTGGTCAACGCCCGCTGGCAGCTCAACCCGTTGACCGTCAACGGGCAACTCACCGAGCTGGTGGAGACGGCGCGGGCCGCCGGCTGGTCCACCGACGCCGGCCTGTCCGCCGTGCCCTACCTGCTCTGGCAGGGCCGGGTGGACGAGGCGAGCGAGGCGGTCAGCGCCTTCTCCTCCGACGAGGAGCACGCCTCCACCGCCCTGACCGGTCGCCTGCGGATGATGCAGCTACTGGTATCCCTCTCCCACCCGGACCACCTGGCCACCGTGCGGGAGACCCCGAGCACCTGGAGCCGGGCGGCGAGCGCGCCGACCACCATCAGCCCACTGCTCCAGGCGGTGACGGTGCTCGGCACCGCGCTGACGCCGGCCGCCGACAGCGACACCGTGGCGACCGCCGAGCAGCTCCTCCAGCGTCACCACACGGACGACGGCGCGCTGGGTCTGCTGACCGCCCCCCTGCTGGCGCTGCTCTGGGCGGGCCGGTCCGACCGGGCCACCGTGTGGGGGGACGTGCTGCTCGGCCGGCCGGTGGCCCAGCACGCCCCGGGCTGGCGGGCCGTCGTCCGGGCGATCCGGGCGGAGGCGGCGTTGCGCGTCGGCGACCTGCCGGGCGCCGAGCACCACGCCCGCGCGGCCCTGGAGGACATGCCCGCCCCCGCCTGGGGAGTGGCGGTCGCCGGACCGCTGGCCACGCTGATCGCCTGCGCGACCGAGTCGGGCCGGTTCTCCGAGGCCGACCGGTGGCTCGCCCACCCGATCCCGCCCGGCACGTTCCGCACTCCGCTGGGTCTGCACTACCTGGCCGCCCGGGCCCGGCACCACCTGGCCGTGCGTCGGCCGCACGCCGCCACGACCGACCTGCGGCGGTGCGGCGAGCTGATGCGCTCCTGGGGCATCGACGCGGCCGGGCTGGTCCCGTGGCGGCTGGAGCTGGCCCGGGTGCAACTCAGCGTCGGCAACAAGACGCAGGCCACGCAGCTGCTCCAGGAACAGCTGCGGGTGCCGCACGGGGTGGACGACCGGACCCGGGGCCGCACGCTGCGGCTGCTCGCCACGACCGCCGCCCAGGACCACCGGCGCAAGCTGCTCTCCGAGGCGGTCAACCTGCTCCAGTCCAGCGGCGACCGGCTGGAGCTCGTCCGGGCCCTCGGCGACACCGGCCAGACGCTGCAACGCGCCGGCGACTCCGCCCGCGCCCGCCTGCTCGTCCGTCGGGCCTACCAGCTCGCCCAGGACTGCGGGGCGTCGGTGCTGGCCCAGCGGCTGATCCGCCGCGAGCCGGGCAGCGGGCTGCCGGCGTACCCGGCCGCCGCCGAGTTGCAGGAGCCGGACGACGGGCTGAGCGACGCCGAACGACGGGTCGCCGCGCTGGCCGCCCAGGGGCACACCAACCGGCAGATCTCCAGCAAGCTCTTCATCACGGTGAGCACGGTCGAGCAGCACCTGACCAGGGTCTACCGCAAGCTGGACGTGAAGCGCCGCACGGACCTGCCGTCCCGACTCGTCGCGTACGCGGAGGCGCTGGCCGACGAGACCCAGGGCGCCGCGTCCTGACCGGCGTCGAAGGGGGCGCGCGGTGGGACACACCGCGCGCCCCCTTCGGCGTACGACAGCGACGAGCTCAGCCGACGGCCAGCTCGACGGTGGGACGGGCCGCCGCGTCGCGGTGCTGCAACACGAGGTCGGCGGCGGCGGTGACCCCGCCGGCCTGCCGCATCCGGTGGCTCCACAGCCGCGCCCGCGCGCGGAACGTCTCCTCGTTCAGCAGTCGCCCGAGCTTGGCGAGGATGTCCTCGACGTTCAGCGAGTCGGCCCGCTCGACGGAGAGTGCCGCCCCGCTGTCGACCGCGCGCACCGCGCCGTCGGGGCAGTCCAGCCAGAACGGCATCACCAGCTGCGGTACGGCGAAGTGGACGGCCTCGTGGATCGCGTTGGCCGCGCCGTGGTTGAAGAAGACCCGCACGTGCGGGTGGGCCAGCACCCGCAGCTGCGACGGCAGCCACGCCTCCACCCGCAGGTTGCCCGGCAGCCGGTGCGCCGGTGGGAGGAGGTGCTGCTGGCGCGCGGGCACCTTCCACAGCACGGCGTGCTCGGGCCCGAGCCGGTCGGCGACCTCGACGATCGCGTCCACCTGCCGCTGCGACAGTCGCATGATGGTGCCGAACCCGACGTAGACCACCGAGTGGTGCTCGTCGAGCCACCGGGTCAGCTCGTCGTCCCCGTCGGCCGGCGGCAGCTCGCGGGGTACCACGGGACCGAGCATCCGCAGCTTCTCCGGGGCGGTCGGAAAGGGGTACTCGAAGCCGAAGACCGTGTACGCCATGAGGGCCGCGGCGTCCTCGACGTAGCCCGCCGGGCGCATCTCCGCGTTGCGGATGCCGGCCGCCTTCCGGCTGGCCACCACGGCGAGGCTCCGGCGCAGCCGCTCCGGCTCCGTCAGCGCCCGCACCAGCCGGTTCCGGAAGCCGACGTTGGCCGCCTGCTGCCGGGGCGTCATCCGCGCCGGCAGCCCGGAGAACGGGGCGGGGTAGCGCGACGGCAACTGCTCCTGCAGGAAGTTCGACGGCGGCAGCGAGATGCTGACCACGAAGGGCAACTGCCGCGTCTGCGCGGCGTCCATCGCCCAACTGGCGAGGCTGTCCACGACGGCCAACGCCGGGTCGACCTCGTCGATGATCTCGAGGCAGCGTCGGTGGAGCTGCCGCATGTGCTCGTGGTCGGTGCTGACGTCGAGGTACCGGGCGAAGCTGATCGCCCGGTCGCCGGTGGTCAGCGTCCGGTACGTCGCGTCGTCCCACGTGTCGGGCGACGACTGCGGCCGGGCCGGCCCGAGCGAGACGAACGTGACCTCGCCCGGCCCGCGCAGCCCTTCGACGTCCCTCCGGCGGTCCTCGGTCGACGCGAACCAGACGTTCCCGACGCCCCGTGCCTTCAGCTCGCCCACGATGGTGAGCAACGGGTTGAACAAACCCGCGCTGTTGTAGGCGACGACCAGCACCGCCCGGTCGCGGTCGTTTCCGGTCAGTTCCACCGTCTGCCACTCCTCTCCGCCTGTGCGGCGACCCGCGCCGTCCGACCCTGGAGTACGCCGCGCCGGCGGGCTGTTCGTGGAGCCGTTCGGCTGGCGGCGGGGTCAACATCGATCTTTATCGATGCAGCAACATTCGGCGGTGCTCCAATGGAAGGCCCACCACTCCGTGGCAACCGAGACCAGGAGCTACCGCCGTCTATGTAGCCTGCCACGGCTGGCGCGACGACGCTCGCGCAGGGGTGGTTTTTTTCTGCCGGTCACCGCGGACGACCGGCTGGGACGACATCCGCGGCGGTCGATGGCGGGCGCCCCGGTCGGGCGGGCCGGCGCCGGTCGTCCGCCACGACGACGCCGATGGCCCGGGCCGCGTGAGCGGCCCGGGCCATCGGCGGGTCGGGTGGTACGACGGGCGGTGTCGGGTGGAATGACAGACGGTTGAGGATGCGGCTCCCGCCGGGCTGACGCCCGTCCCGACCGGGGAGGGCGTGCGCCCCCCCTGTCGGGGCCCACCAGGCAGTCGGGACCCGCCTGACGACCGCCGGGCAGGTCCCCACCAGCCGCGATCGCGGTCGCGGTGTCGGAGCCTGGCTGATCAGTCCATGGCGCGGCGCATGAAGCCCCGCATGCCGATCATCGAGAACACCACGAAGACCCCGGCGAGAACGCACATGCACAGCCAGAGCGGCAGCGACTCGACCCCCGGCGGACCGACGAGCGACCGGGTCCCCTCGCTGATGTAGGTGAGCGGGTTCAGCGAGCAGATCACCTGGTACCAGCGCAGCGAGTCCAGGCCGAGCAGCGGGAACTGGGTCGCGCCGGTGAACATGATCGGGGTCATCACCACGGTGAACATGATCTGGATGTGCTGCGTCGGCACCAGCGTGCCGAAGGCGAGGCCGACCGCCGCACCGACCAGGGCGCCGATCGCCAACACCCCGATCACCTTGAGCACGACCGCCCAGGGCCAGGTGACACCGAGCATGAGCATGCCGACCGGGATCAGCACCACGCCGGCGATCAGGCCACGGATGCCGCCGAACACGATCTTCTCCAGGGCCACCAGCGGGATCGCCATGGGCGCCAGGAGGCGGTCCTCGATCTCCCGGGTGAAGGAGAAGTCCATCATCATCGGCAGCGCGGTGTTCTCCAGCCCGATCAGGAAGGCGTTCAGCGCGATGACGCCGGGCAGCAGCACGTTGCTGAAGTCGTCGCTGGCGTAGCCCAGGTCGCTGAGCACCTTGCCGAAGATCAGCAGCATGAACAGCGGCTGGATGAAGACCTGGAGCAGGAAGCCGACCAGCTCCCGGCCGGTGACGAACAGGTCCCGCGAGAGCACCGCGCGGAACGTGGCGAACTGGTCCAGCGCGCTCACCGGCGGCGGCGCCGCGGCCGTCGAGGGCGCGGACGGGGGGGCGGGGGCGGCGACGCTCACCGAAGTTCCCTTCCGGTCAGGTGGATGAAGACATCTTCCAGGCTGGGCTGGCCGATGTTCAGGTCACGGACCTCGCAGCCCAGGTCGGCGAGGACCTTCATCGCCATCGGGATGGCGTTGGCCGGCTGACCGCTGGTGTAGACCCGGAACGAGAGCGGGGCGTCCGGATCGGCGGGCGCGTCGGGGGTCGGCGCGGGCATCGGCATCGCCGGCATGCCGGGGAACGCCGGCGCGGCGACGGGCGCCGGGGCGCTCGCCTGGAAGTGCTCCACCTGCTCCACGTCCGGGATCGCGTCGAGCGCGGCCCGCACCTCGTCGGCGGAGGCGCCGGGGGTCACCACGAGGGTCAGGGTGCTGCTGCCCGGCAGCGTACGGGTCAGCGCGGCCGGAGTGTCCAACGTGAGCAGCTTGCCGTGGTCGACGATGCCGACGCGGTCGCAGAGCTTCTCCGCCTCGTCCATGTCGTGCGTGGTGATCACCACGGTCACCCCGGACCGCTTCAGCTCGGCGATGCGGTCGTGCACGAAGAGCCGGGACTGCGGGTCGAGGCCCGCGGACGGCTCGTCGAGGAAGAGCACCCGGGGCGAGTGCATCAGCGCGCGGGCGATCATCGTGCGCTGGGCGAGGCCGCCGGACAGGAAGTCGGTACGGTGGTTCGCGAAGTCCTTGAGCCCCATCTGGTCCAGCAGCTCGTCCGCCCGCCGGATGCGCTCCGCCCGGGGCACGCGGTGGTACGCCGCGTGGAACAGCAGGTTCTGCCGGACGCTCAGCGCCCGGTCGAGGTTCACCCGCTGCGGTACGACCGCCAGCAGCTGCCGGGCGACGGCGGGCGCGCCGATCACGTCGGCGCCGCACACCTGGGCCCGGCCCGAGGTGGCCCGCACCCGTGTGGTCAGCACCCCGATCGTCGTCGTCTTGCCGGCGCCGTTCGGCCCGAGCAGGCCGAAGACCTCACCGGCGCCGACGGAGAAACTCAGTCCGTCCACCGCCGGTGGCATGTTGGGCTGGTACCGCTTGACCAGCTCCGTGACCACCACTGCCTCGTCCACGTCGTCATGCTCCGTCCTGAAACGTCGGTCCGATAGATGTACGTGTGCCGATAGGGGGGCGCTAGGGGCACACCAGGGGAGGCGCCAGTCACAGGCCCCGCCCGGTCAGCCACCGCTGCACCGTGCCGGCGAGTTCCGGCCCCCGGTCGGCGACCATGCTGAAGTGGTCACCGACCGCGTCCACCGCCTCGTGGGGATAGGGCCAACGGGACCGCCAGCCGTCCTGTTCGCCGTCCCACTCCCCCAACGGCTCGCTGGCCCGCACCAGCAGGGTCGGCGCCGCCATCTCGACCGGCTGCCAGTCCAGGAAGAGGGGCAGGTAGCCGGCCCACGCGGTCGTCCGCCAGTCGTCCATCGGCGTGTACGCGCTGTCCCGGTCGATCATCCCGTCGAGCAGCTGCGGCACCCACCCGCCGAGCACCTCGCTGTTCGCCGGGTAGGTGTCCATCAGCACCACCGCGTCCGGCGTCCGGCCCTGGCGCTCCAGCTCGCCGGCGAGCAGGTTGGCCACCATCGCGCCGCCCGAGTGCCCGGCCAGCACGAACGGGCCGGCGCCGACGGCGCGCAGCACCGTGTCGGCGTGCACCCGCAGCAGGGCGTCGAGGTCGGCGGGAAGCTCCTCGCCCACGCCGAAGCCGGGGTTGGGCAGGGCCCACACGTCGCGTACGCCCCGGAAGCCGGAGGCGAGCCGGGCGTACTCGTGGGCCCCGGAGAGCAACGACATGGTGCAGCAGCACACCAGCTGCGCACCGGCACCCCCCTGCGCCAGCCGGAGGATGCCGGCCGGGCGGGTGAGCTGCGCCGGTTCGCTGAAGCTGGGCCGGAACTGGGCGAGCTTGACCAGGAGTTCGGCGTACCCGGCGGGGTCCTCGCGCGCCTTCGGCTGGTTGAACAGCCCGCCGAGCAGTCCACCGCCGGCGCTCTCCGGGGCCGGTCCCCCGGCGGCGTCCGCCGGGTCCCCGGCGGCGTCTCCGCCGATCAGCTGACCGAGCAGGTGGCGGGCCAGCGCCGTAGGGGTGGGATGGTCGAACAGCAGGGTCGCCGACAGTTCCGCCCCGGTCTCCTGGCGCAGCGCGTCCCGCAGTTCCAGCGCGGTCAGCGAGTCGAAGCCGAGTTCCAGGAAGTCCCGGTCGGCCTCGACCGCCCCGGGCGAGGTGTGCCCGAGCACCGTGGCCACCCGCGCCCGCACCAGGTCCAGCAGGATCCGGTGCCGATCGCCGGCGGGGGTGCCGGCCAGTCGGTCACGCAGCGCCCGGGCGGGGTCGCTCGCCGCACCACCGGGTCCGGCGTCCCGGTCGGTGGCGACCGCCGCCTCCGGCACGCCGCGCAGCAGCGGACTCGGCCGTACGGCCGTGAAGGCCGGCACGAACGCCGGCCAGTCGAGGTCGGCGAGCGCGAGCTGGTCGTCGCGGCGGCCCAGGGCCTGCTCCAGCGCGGACAGAGCCAGCGCGGTGGGCAGTGGGCGGACCCCCCGGCGGCGCAGCGGCGCCGGGTCGGTGACCTCGTCCGCCCAGGGCACCCACGCGACGACGGTGGCCGGACGGCCGGCGGCGCGGCGGCCGGCGGCCAGCGCCTCGAGCCCGGCACCGGCGGCGGCGGCGACGGCCGCTCCCCCGCTGCCCCAGACCGCGGCGGTGGAGGTGAACACGACGAACTCGTCGATCGGCCGGTCGGCGCAGGCCCGGTCGAGCAGGTGCACGGCTGCGGTGCTGGCGGCCACGGCGTGGGCCAGGTCGCGCGGGTCCAGCGCCGCGACCGGGTCGCCGGCCCCGTCGGAGTCGGCGACGTGCAGGACGGTGCGGACCTCGGTGCCGGCGGCGGCCAGCCGGTCCAGCGCCTCGGGCAGCCCGTCGAGGTCGTCGACGGCGGTGACGGCGACGTCGCGGCCCAGGTCGGCGGGCGGCACGGAACCGACGACGACGAGGTGGGTCGAGCCCCGGTCGGCGAGCCACCGCAGCAGGTGCGGGGTGCGCACCGCCGCGGCCCCGTGCACCACGACCGCGCCCCGGGGCCGCCAGTCCGCGTCGGCGGCGCCGGCCGGGGCGCGCGACAGCCGCCGCGCGTACACCCCGGCGGAGCGCACCGCGAGCTGGTCCTCGTCGCCGCCGGCCGCGACGAGCCGGGCGAGCACGGCGAGCGCGGCGTCGTCCGGCTCCGCCGGCAGGTCCACCAGCCCGCCCCACAGGCGCGGCTGTTCCAACGCCAGCACCCGACCCAGACCCCAGAGGTACGCGCCGGCGACGCCAGGCGCGGGGTCGTCCGCGTCGACGGCCACCGCGCCCCGGGTCACCGTCCACACCGGCGCGCTGCTCCCGGCGGCGCCGAGGGCCCGCACGAGCGCGGCGGTCGCGGCCAGCGCGGCGGTCCCGGTGGCCCCGGCCGGCTCCCCCGCCGCCAGCAGCGAGACCACGACCGCCGGGGTGCCGCCGGTGGGCAGCGCCTCGGCGATCTCGTCCGGATCGCCCACGGTCACGAGCACCGGGTCCAGGCGCTCGGCGCGCAGTGCGGCCAGTACGGCGGCGGCGTCGATGCCGGCCCCGGCCACCACCAGGCACTCGCCGGCCGGCGCGGTCCCTGCGGCGGGCGCGGCGACGCGGGCCCAGTCGGCGCGGTAGCGCAGGCCGTCGAGCTCGGATCCGCGACGCCGCCGGTCCCGGTAGGACGCGAGGGCGGGCAGCAGCTCGGCGAGCGCCTCCTGCTGGTCGGCGCCGAGGCCGAGCGTCGCCGCCAGCTCGGCCGGCCGGCCCGCCGCCACGGCGGCCCAGAACTCCTCGTCGTCGCCCCCGGCGGCGGGTTGGATGAGGTCGACGGTGGGCGGGTCCGGCCAGTAGCGCTCGTGGTGGAAGGCGTAGGTGGGCAGCTCGACGCGGGCGGCGTCGCTGCCGGCGAAGAGCGCCGGCCAGTGCACCCCGGCTCCGCGCAGGTCGACGGCGGCGAGCGCGGCGAGCAGGGTGGCCGGCTCCGGCTGGTCCCGACGGCCGAGCGGCACGAACGCCGCCGGCTCGACGTCGGGCAGGCACTCGCGGGCCAGCGCGGTCAGGGCGCCGTCGGGGCCGAGCTCCAGGAAGGTCGCCACGCCGGCGGCGGCCAGGGTGGCGACCCCGTCGTGGAAGCGGACGGTGTCCCGGACGTGGTCGACCCAGTAGCCCGGATCGGTGGCCTGGGCGGCGGTGAGCGGCTCGCCGGTGCGGTCGGAGACGACCGGCAGGGTCGGCGGACGCCAGGTGACCTTCTCCGCGACGACCCGGAAGTCGGCCAGCATGCCGTCCATGCGGGCGGAGTGGAACGCGTGGCTGACCCGCAGCCGGCGGGACCGCCGGCCCTGGGCGGCGAGGCGTGCGCCGGCGGCGAGCACGGCTTCCTCGTCACCGGAGAGCACCACCGACCGGGGACCGTTCACGGCGGCCAGCGCCACCCGCTCGTCGAGCAGCGGGAGCACCTCGGCCTCGGACGCCCGTACCGCCAGCATCGCCCCGCCGGCCGGCAACTGCTGCATCAGTCGACCCCGGGCGGCCACCAGGGCCGCCGCGTCGGCCAGCGACAGCACGCCGGCGACGTGCGCGGCGGCCAGCTCGCCGACCGAGTGCCCGAGCAGGAACTGCGGGCGCAGCCCCCACGCGGTGACCAGCCGGTAGGCGGCGACCTCGTAGGCGAACAGCGCCGGCTGGGTGAACTCGGTGCGGTCCAGCAGCGCCGCGTCGGGCGAGTCGGCCCCGGCGAAGACCACCTCCCGCAGCGGCCGGCCCAGGTGCCGGTCCAGCTCCCCGGCCACCTCGTCGAAGGCGGCGGCGAACACCGGGAACCGGCGGTGCAGCTCGGCGCCCATGCCGAGGCGCTGGGCGCCCTGGCCGGTGAAGAGGAACGCCACCTTGCCGGCCGGACGGGCCACTCCACGCACCACACCGGGAGCCTTGCGGTCCTCGGCGACCGCGCGCAGGCCCGCCAGCAGCCCGTCGAGGTCGTCGCCGATCACCGCGGCCCGGTGCGGCAGCGCCGCCCTGGTGGTGACCAGTGAGTACGCCACGTCGGCCGGCGCCAGCCCGGGCTGGGCGGCGAGGTGCTCCAGCAGCCGTCGGGCCTGCCCGGCCAGGGCCGGCGCGGACCGGGCGGAGACGATCCAGGGGGCCGGCGGGGCGGGCGTACCGGCCGGCCGGGCGTCGTCGGTGTCCGCCCCGGTGGCCTGCTCGATGATGACGTGCGCGTTGGTGCCGCTGATCCCGAACGCGGAGACCCCGGCCCGGCGCGGCTGCCCGCTCTCCGGCCACGGCTGCGACCCGGTCAGCAGGGACACCGCCCCGCTGTTCCAGTCGACGTGCGGGGTGGGCTCGTCCACGTGCAGGGTGGGCGGCAGCACCCCGTGCCGCATCGCGAGGACCATCTTCATCACCCCGGCGACGCCCGCCGCCGCCTGGGTGTGCCCGATGTTCGACTTGACCGACCCCAGCCACAGCGGCCGGTCGGCGGGGCGCTCCCTGCCGTACGTGGCCAGCAGCGCCTGCGCCTCGATCGGGTCGCCGAGGGTGGTGCCGGTGCCGTGCGCCTCGACGACGTCCACCTGCTCGGCGGTCAGCCCCGCGTTGGTCAGTGCCTGCCGGATCACCCGACGCTGCGACGGGCCGTTCGGGGCGGTCAGCCCGCTGCTCGCCCCGTCCTGGTTGACGGCGCTGCCGCGGACCACGGCGAGGACGGGGTGGCCGTTGCGGCGGGCGTCGGAGAGCCGCTCGACCAGCAGCATGCCGGCCCCCTCGGACCAGCCGGTGCCGTCGGCGGCGGCGGCGAACGACTTGCACCGGCCGTCGGTGGACAGGCCACGCTGCCGCGAGAACTCCACGAAGACCGTCGGGGTGGCCATCACCGACACCCCGCCGACCAGCGCCATGGTGCACTCGCCCAGCCGCAGGGCCTGGCAGGCGAGGTGCAGCGCGACCAGGGACGAGCTGCAGGCGGTGTCCACGGTGACCGCCGGCCCCTCCAGGCCCAGGGCGTACGAGATCCGGCCGCTGGCCACGGCGGCGGCGCTGCCGGTGCCGAGGTAGCCCTCGACGCCGCCGGTGACCCCGGTGAGCAGCGCGGCGTAGTCACCCTGGCTGCTGGTCGCCGCGTACACGCCGGTGGACGCGCCGCGCAGCGTGGTGGGGTCGATGCCGGCCCGTTCGAACGCCTCCCAGGCGGTCTCCAGCAGCAGCCGCTGCTGCGGATCCATGGCGAGCGCCTCGCGGGGGCTGATGCCGAAGAAGGCGGGGTCGAAGTCCCCGGCGGAGTAGAGGAACCCGCCCTCCCGCACGTACGACGTGCCCCGGCTGTCGGGGTCGGGGTCGGGGTTGTAGAGCGCGTCCAGGTTCCAGCCCCGGTCGTCGGGAAACGCCGACATCGCGTCGGTGCCGGCGGCGACCAGGTCCCACAACTGCTCCGGTGACCCGACGCCGCCGGGGAACCGGCAGCTCATGCCGATGATCGCCACCGGCTCGCTGAGCGCGGCGGTGAGCTGCTGGTTCTGCTGCTTGAGCTTCTGGTTGTCGAGCAGGGACGCGCGCAGCGCGCCGACGACCTCGTCCAGTGAGACACTCATCGGGGGCTCCTCAGGGCCGGCCGGGTCACGAGTCGGAACCTTCCAGGGCCATCCGCACCAGGCCGGCGACGTCGAGTTCGCGGATCTGTTCCTCGGGCGCGGGCGACGCGGCCGGGGCGGCGGGCGGCACGGCCGGCGGACCGGCGCTCGTGCGGGCCAGCTGGAGCAGTTGGTCGAGCAGTCCCGCCTGCCGCAGCTGGTCCAGCGGGATCGCGGCGAGGGCCCGGCGGACCGACTCCTCGTCGCCGTCGCCGTCCCCGTCGCCGGCCGCGAACAGCTCCTCGTACAGGTGGTCGGCCAGGCCGGCCGGGGTCGGGTAGTCGAAGACGACCGTGGTGGGCAGGTCGTGCCCGGTCGCCGCGCTGAGCAGGTTGCGCAGCTCCACGGCGGTGAGCGAGTCGAAGCCGAGGTCCAGGAAGCCCCGGTCGGTCTCGATCACGTCGCCGGAGGGGTGGCCGAGCACCTTCGCCGCGTCGACCCGCACCATCTCCAGCAGCGCGGCCCGCCGTTCGTCGCCGGACAGCGCCCGCAACCCGGCGAGCAGGTCCCGGGCGACCGGCGCGGACGCGTCCACCGCCTGGGCGGGGGCGGCGTCCAGCTCCCGTACGGCCGGCAGCTCCGCCAGCAGCGGGCTGGGCCGCAGCGAGGTGAACAGCGGCTGGAAGGTGGCCCAGTCGACGTCGGCGACGGTGACGCAGGTGTCGCCGGCGGCCAGGGCGTGCCGCAGTCCGGCCATCGCCACGCCCGGCGGCATGACCCCCAGGCCGCGGCGACGTAGCTGCTCCGCCGCGCCCTCGGTGTACATGCCCGACTCGGTCCACGGGCCCCATGCGACGGACGTGGCCGGCAGGCCCCGGCCGCGCCGACGCTCGGCGAGCGCGTCCAGGTAGGCGTTGCCGGCCGCGTACGCGCCCTGCCCGCCGCTGCCCCACACCGCCGCGATGGACGAGAAGAGCACGAACGCGTCCAGTTCGGTGTCGTCGAGCAGTTCGTCGAGGTGCTCGGCGCCGGACAGCTTCGGGGCGATGACGTACGCCAGGTCCTCCAGGGTGGTGTCGGCCAGCGGCACCACCTCGCTGACCCCCGCGGCGTGCACCACCGCGCGCAGCGGCGGCCCCTCCCGCCGCAGGTCGGCCAGCAGCTCGGCCACGGCGCTCCGGTCGGCGGCGTCGCAGCGGGCGACCCGGCAGTCCACGCCGAGACCGGTCAGCTCGGCGAGCAGTTCGGCGGCGCCCGGGGTGTCGGTGCCCCGCCGGCTGGTCAGCACCACCCGTTGCGCGCCGGCGCCGGCCACCCAGCGGGCCACGTGCCCGCCGAGCGCGCCGGTGCCGCCGGTGATCAGCACCGTGCCCCGGGGCTGCCACGGCGCGGGTTCCCCTTCGGTGGCGGCCGGTACGAGCCGCCGCACCAGCACCCCGGACTCACGGACGGCGAGCTGGTCCTCCACGCCGCCACCGGTGAGGATGCCGCCGAGCCGCATCGCCGTCCAGGGCTCGAGGTCGGTGGGCAGGTCGACCAGCCCGGCCCAGCGGGTCGGCTGCTCCAGCGCCGCCACCCGACCCAGGCCCCACAGCATCGCCTGCCGGGGGTTGGCCGGGACGTCGCCGTCGTCCACCCCGACGGCGCCCTGGGTGACGCACCAGAGCCGGGCCGGGGCGTCGAGGTCGACGAGTTGCTGGAGCAGGTGCACGGTCGCGGCGAGGCCGCGGGGCAGCGCCGGGTGCTCGGCGTGCGGGGCGTCGTCCAGGCCGAGGAAGGACAGGATCGACAGCTGCCCCTCGCCCGCGCCGAGCGCCTCGGTGAGCACGTCGGCGAATCCGCCGCACAGCTCGTCGGGGTCGGCGGCGGTGTCGACGGGCACGGTGGTCACCTCGGCGCCCAGGGCCCAGGTGCAGGAGTGCAGGTCGGGGTCGTCCGCCCGGTCGGCGGGCAGCAGCACCAGCCAGCGGCCCGGGTCCTGCTCCTGCGGGGTCTCCGCGATGGGCTCCCAGACGACCCGGTAACGGCTGCCGTCCACGAGGGCCCGTTCCCGGCCGCGCCGCCGCCACGCGGACAGGGCCGGCAGCACGGTGCCGAACGGCTGGTCGCGGTGCACGTCCAGGTCGCGCGCCAGCGACTCGAGGTCCTCGGCCTCGACGGCCGCCCAGAAGCGGCGCTCGACGTCGGTGTGCTCGTCCTCGGCGGCGAGGCTCGCCCAGGGTGGCGGCTCCGGCCAGTACCGCTGCCGGTCGAACGTGTAGGTGGGCAGGTCGACCCGCTGCGCGCCGGTGCCCGCGTAGAGGGCGGACCAGTCCGGGGAGACGCCATGGGTGTGCAGCGCGGCGACCGCCCGCAGCAGGGTGGTCGGCTCGGAGCGGTCCCGGCGCAGGGCGGGCACGACCAGCGGGGCCCGCCCTCCGGCCGGGGCGCCTCCGGTCAGGACGGTCTGGGCGAGGGCGGTGAGCACGCCGTCCGGGCCGATCTCGACGTAGCCGGTGACGTTGCGCTCCCGCAGCGCCACGACGGCGTCGGCGAAGCGGACGGCGTCACGGGCGTGGCGCACCCAGTAGTCGGGCGTGCCGATCTCCGCGACGTCGACCGGCGCGCCGGTGACGGTGGAGATCATCGGAATGGTCGGGGGCGCGTAGCGCAGCCGACCGGCGACGGCTGCGAGGTCGTCGAGCACCGGGTCCATCAGCGGGCTGTGGAACGCGTGGCTGACCGTGAGCCGCCGGATCCGTACGCCCCGGGCGGTCCACTCGGCGGCCAGTTCCTCGACGGCGTCGCCGGCCCCGGACACCACGACGGCGGCGGGACCGTTGACGGCGGCGACGGAGACCCGCTCGGCGCGGTCGCCGAGCGCGGCGGTCACCTCGGCCTCGGTGGCGGCGATGGCGAGCATCGCCCCGCCGGCCGGCAACGCCTGCATCAGCCGGCCCCGGGCGGCGACCAGCTCGGCGGCGTCGGCCAGGGAGAGCACCCCGGCGGCGTGCGCCGCGGCGAACTCGCCGATGGAGTGCCCGGCGACGGCGTCGGGCCGCACGCCCCACGCCTCCAGCAGCCGGAACAGCGCCACCTCCACGGCGAAGAGCGCCGGCTGGGTGAACTCGGTGCGGTCCAGCGAGTCGGCCTCGGGGGTGTCGGGCTCGGCGAGGAGCAGCGGCTTCAGGGGGCGGGGCAGGTGCGCGTCGAGGGCGGCGCAGGCCTCGTCCAGGGCGGCGGCGAAGACCGGGAACGCCTCGGCCAGCTCGCGACCCATCCCGGCCCGCTGGGCCCCCTGCCCGGAGAACAGGTACGCCACCTTCGGCCGGGACACGGCCGCGCCGGTGACCACCAGCGGCGAGTCCTCGCCGACGCCGAGGGTGCGCAGCCCGGCGCCCAGCGCGATCCGGTCGGTGGCCAGGACGACGGCCCGGTGCTCCAGGGTGGCCCGGGAGATCACCGACGACCAGCCGACGTCGACGGTGCGCGGGGCCTCCAGCCCGGTGAGCTGCTCGGCCCACCGGTCCGCCTGGGCGGCCAGCGCGGCCGCGGTACGGCCCGACAGCAGCACCGGCACCACCGGCAACAGGGCCGGATCCCCCGCCGGCTGCTCCACGACGGACGGCTCCGGGGCCTGCTCCAGGATGGTGTGCGCGTTGGTGCCGCTGATGCCGAACGAGGAGACGGCGGCGCGGCGCGGGTGGCCGGTGACGGGCCACGGGCGGCCCTCGCCGAGCAGCTCGACGGCGCCGACGCTCCAGTCCACCTGGTCGGTCGGCTCGTCGACGTGCAGGGTCTGCGGCAGGTAGCCGTGCCGCAGCGCCAGCACCATCTTGATGATCCCGGCGACGCCGGCGGCGGCCTGCGTGTGCCCGATGTTGGACTTGATCGAGCCGAGCCAGAGCGGCTGGTCGTCGGGGCGTTCCCGGCCGTACGTGGCGAGCAGGGCCTGGGCCTCGATCGGGTCGCCGAGCTTGGTGCCGGTGCCGTGCGCCTCGACGGCGTCCACGTCGGCGGGGTGCAGGCCGGCGTTGGCGAGCGCCTGCCGGATCACCCGCTGCTGCGACGGCCCGTTCGGCGCGGTGAGGCCGTTGGACGCGCCGTCCTGGTTGACGGCGCTGCCCCGGATCACCGCGAGCACGGGGTGGCCGTTGCGGCGGGCGTCGGAGAGCCGCTCGACGAGCAGCAGGCCGAGGCCCTCGCCCCAGCTGGTGCCGTCGGCGGCGGAGGCGAACGCCTTGACCCGGCTGTCCGGGGCGAGCCCGCGCTGCCGGCTGAAGCCGACGAACACGCCGGGGGTGGACATGACGGTGACGCCGCCGACGAGGGCGAGGGAGCACTCCGAGCGGCGCAGCGCCTGGCAGGCCCAGTGCAGCGCGACCAGCGACGACGAGCAGGCGGTGTCCACCGAGACGGCGGGCCCCTCCAGCCCGAGGGTGTACGACACCCGGCCGGAGAGCACGCTGCCGGCGTTGCCGGTCATCAGGTGCCCCTCGGCGCCCTCGGCGCTGAACATCAGGTTGCGGTAGTCCTGGTAGTTGGTGCCGACGAAGACGCCGGTGGGGCTGCCGCGCAGCGCGTGCGGGTCGATGCCGGCCCGCTCGATCGCCTCCCAGGACGCCTCCAGCAGCAACCGCTGCTGCGGGTCCATGGCCAGGGCCTCGCGGGGGCTGATGCCGAAGAACCCGGCGTCGAAGTCGGCGGCCCCGGCGACGAAGCCGCCCTCGCGGGCGTAGCTGGTGCCTTCCTTCTCCGGGTCGGAGTCGAAGAGCCGGTCGAGGTCCCAGCCCCGGTCGGTGGGGAACTCGCCGATGGCGTCGCCGCCGGCGGCGAGGAGCTGCCACAGCTGCTCCGGGGTGTCCGCCCCGCCGGGCAGGCGGCAGCTCATCGCCACGATGGCGATCGGGTCGTCGTCGTCGGCCGTGGCGGCGGGGGCGGGGGTGGCCACGTCGGGGGCGGCACCGGTGAGCAGCTCGTCGAGGTGCGCGGCGAGCACCGTCGGGTTCGGGTAGTCGAAGGCGAGCGTCGCGGGCAGCCGCAGGTCGGTGGCGGTGGCCAGGAAGTTGCGCATGTCCACGGCGGTCAGCGAGTCCAGGCCGAGGTCGCGGAAGGGCAGGGTGGCCGGGATGTCGTCGGCGGCGCCGTAGCCGAGCGCGGTCGCCGCGCACTGGCGGACCAGCTCCAGCAGCGTCGCGGCACGCTCCGCCGGGGCGAGCCCGGCGAGCCGCCGCGCCAGGGCCGACGGTACGTCCGTCTCCTCCTCGGCGGTCTCCTGCGGGACCGGCCGCGTCGCCTCGCGTACCTCGGCGAGGTCGCCGATGAGCGGGCTGGGCCGCACCAGGGTGAACGCGGGGGCGAAGCGGGCCCAGTCGATGTCGGCGATGACGGTGGTGGTCTCGTCGCGTCGCAGCGCCCGGACGAGGGCCTCGACGGCCAGCTCCGGGTCCATGCCGATCATGCCGCCCCGGCGCAGCCGCTGCTGGGCGCGTTCGTTGTCGGCGGGCAGGCCGGCCCCGCGCCAGGCGCCCCAGGCCACCGAGAGGGCCGGTCGGCCCTCGGCCCGGCGCCGCTCGGCGAGGGCGTCGAGGAACGCGTTCGCCGCCCCGTACGCGCCCTGCCCGGCGTTGCCGGTGGTGCCGGCGACCGAGGAGAAGAGCACGAAGGCGTCCAGGTCGAGGTCCCGGGTCAGCTCGTCCAGGTGCAGCGCGGCGGCGCACTTGGGCGCGGCGACGGTGTGCAGGCGCTGCGGGGTGGCGGTGTCGACGATCCCGTCGTCCAGGACGGCGGCGGTGTGCAGCACGGCGCTCACCGGGGCGTCGGCGGGGACGGTGGCGAGCAGGTCGGCCACCTGGGCCCGGTCGGCGACGTCGCAGCGGGCCACGGTGACCCGTACGCCGAGGTCGGTCAGCTCCGCCTCCAGTTCGGCGGCGCCCGGGGCGTCCGGGCCGCGCCGGCTGGCCAGCAGGACGTGCGCGGCGCCGGAGCGGGCCGCCCACCGGGCCAGGTGCCCGCCCAGCCCGCCGGTGCCGCCGGTGATCAGCACGGTGCCGCGCATCCGCCACGTGTCGTCGGAGGCGGTGGTCTCGGGGTCGGCGATCCGGGCGAGGCGGCGCACGTACACCCCGGAGTCGCGCACGGCGAGTTGGTCCTCGCCGCCGGACTCGTCCGCGCCGTCGCCGTCGCCGAACTGGTCGTCACCGCCGCTGGCGCCGAGCGCCGCGCAGAGCAGGGCGCCGGTCTGCGCGTCGAGGGTGTCCGGCAGGTCGAGCAGGCCGCCCCAGCGGGCGGGGTGTTCGAGGGCGACGGCGCGACCGAGCCCCCAGACGGATGCGGCGACGGGGTGCGGCGCCGGGTCGTCGGCGCTGACCGCGACGGCTCCCCGGGTCGCGCACCACAGCGGCGCCTCGACGCCGAGCAGCCCGAGCGCCTGCACCAGCAGGGCGGTGCCCGAGGCTGCCAGGGAGGTCGCGGGGTGCTCCGGGTGCGCGCGTTCGTCCAGGCCCAGCAGCGAGAGCACGGCGACGGGGGCGTCCGGGCCGGCGAGCGCGGCGCCCAGCCGTTCGGCCAGCGTGGCCGGGTCGTCGGTGGCGTCGAGCTCCACGGGCACGACGTCCGCGCCGAAGTTGCCGAGCGCCGACAGCACGTCGGTGACCAGGGCGTCGTCGCCCAGCGCCGCGGGCACCGGGACGAGCCAGGTGCCGGCGAGCCAGGTCAGCGGCAGGTCGGGCACGGCCTGCCAGGTGACCCGGTAGCGCCACCGGTCGATGTCCGGGGCGTCGTCGGGCGCGGCGAGGAAGACCGGCGGCGCGGGCCAGTACCGGTGGTGGTCGAAGGCGTACGTGGGCAGGTCGACGGTGGGCGCGGCGGGAAGCACCTTCGTCAGGTCGACGGGCAGGCCGATGGCGTGCGCGGTGGCGAGGTTGGTCAGCAGCCGGGTCGCGTCGTCGTCGTCGCGGCGCAGGCTGCCCAGGGTGTGGCCGGTGACGCCGGTGTCGTCGAGGATCGCCGTGACCGGCATCGTCAGCACGGGGTGGGGGCTGATCTCGATGAACGTGGTGTGCCCGGCGGCGACCGCCACCCGTACGGCCGCGTCGAAGAGCACCGTGCGGCGCAGGTTGTCGTACCAGTAGTCCGCGCCCATGGCGGTGGGGTCGACCCAGTCGCCGGTGAGGGTGGAGACGAGCCGGGTGTGACCGGCCTGCGGCGTCACGTCGGCCAGGTCCGCGCGGAGCTGCTCGGCGACCTCCTGCACCGCCGGCGAGTGCGACGCGTAGTCCACGGGGATCAACCGCGCCCGGACCCCCTCGGCCTGGCACGCCTGCACCAGGTCGGCGACGTGCTGCGGCGGGCCGGACACCACGACGGTGGCCGGGCCGTTGACCGCCGCCACCCCGACGCCCGGGAAGGCCGGCAGCCGCTCGGCGACCGCGTCGGCGGAGAGGTCGACCGACGCCATGGTGCCGGTGCCCCGCAGCACCGTCAGGGCACGCGAGCGCAGGGCCACGGCCTTCGCCGCGTCCTGCAGGGACAGGATGCCGGCGACGCACGCGGCGCCGATCTCACCCTGCGAGTGACCGATCACCGCCTGCGGGGTGACCCCGGCGTGCTGCCACACGGCGGCGAGGGCGATGCCGACGGCCCACAGCACCGGCTGCACGACCTCGACCCGCTCCAGCCACGACTCGTCGTCGCCGGTGAGCACCGACACCAGGTCCACGTCCAGGTACGGCGCCAGGGCCCGCTGGCACTCGGCCAGCTTCGCGTCGAACACCGGCGTCCGACCCACCAGACCGGCGGCCATCCGCGCCGACTGGGCGCCCTGACCGGGGAAGACGAAGACCGGGCCCGCGCCGGGGCTCGACGCCACGGCGGTGTACACGTTTCCGGCCGGCAGACCGGCCGCGACCGCGTCCAGCCCGGCCAGCAGCTCCTCGGCGGTCGACGCGACCACGGCGGCCCGGTGGTCGAACGTCGACCGGGTGGCCGCCAGGGACCAGCCCACCGCCGCCGGGTCGGTGCCCTCCCGCCCGCGCAGGTACGACGCGATCCGGCCGGCCTGCCCGGCCAGGGCGGCCTTCGAGCGGGCCGAGACCGGCCAGAGGAGCGCGTCGGCGGCGACCAGCCCGGGGGCGGAGTCGGCCGGACGGCCCTCGGCCGGCTCCTCCGGCTGCTCGATGATCACGTGTGCGTTGGTGCCGGAGATGCCGAACGAGGAGACGGCGCCCCGCCGTACCCGGCCCGTCTCGGGCCACGGTCGTGCCTCGGTGGCCAGTTCCACCGCGCCGGCCGTCCAGTCGATGTGCGGGGACGGCGCGTCGACGTGCAGCGTCGCCGGGACGAGGCCGTGCCGGATGGCGAGCACCAACTTGATCACGCCGGCCACGCCCGCGGCGGCCTGGGCGTGGCCGATGTTCGACTTGACCGAGCCGAGCAGCAGCGGCGGGGCCTCCCCCCGGTCCTGCCCGTACGTGGCGATGAGCGCCTGCGCCTCGATCGGGTCGCCCAGCTTGGTGCCGGTGCCGTGCGCCTCCACGACGTCGACGTCGGCGGTGGACAGCCGGGCGGAGGCGAGGGCCTGGCTGATCACCCGCTGCTGCGCCGGCCCGTTCGGCGCGGTCAGCCCGTTCGACGCGCCGTCCTGGTTGACGGCGGAGCCGCGCACCACCGCGAGGACGCGGTGGCCGTTGCGGCGGGCGTCCGACAGCCGCTCGACCAGCAACCAGCCGACGCCCTCGGAGAACCCGGCCCCGTCGGCGCTGGCGGCGAACGACCGGCACCGCCCGTCCGTGGAGAGGGCGCGCTGCCGGCTCGACCCGATGTAGAGGCCCGGGGTGGCCATGACGGTCACGCCGCCGGCCAGCGCCAGGTCGCACTCCCCCGCCCGCAGCGCCTGCACCGCGAGGTGCAGCGCCACCAGCGACGACGAGCAGGCCGTGTCGATGGAGACGGCCGGCCCCTCCAGCCCGAGGGTGTACGACACCCGGCCCGACGCGACGGCCGCCGCGCCCCCGGTCATCGAGTGCCCCTCGTCGCCGTCCGGCGACACCATCAGCAGGGTGCCGTAGTCCTGCCCGTTGGTGCCGACGAACACCCCGGTCCGGCTGCCGCGCAGCGAGGCCGGGTCGATCCCGGCGGCCTCGACCGCCTCCCAGGAGGTCTCCAGCAGCAACCGCTGCTGGGGGTCCATGGTCAACGCCTCCCGCGGCGAGATGCCGAAGAAGGCGGAGTCGAAGTCCCCGGCCCCGTCGACGAACCCGCCCTCCCGGGCGTACGAGGTGCCCGGGTGGTCGGGGTCGGGGTGGTAGAGGCGCTCCAGGTCCCAGCCCCGGTCGTCGGGGAAGGGGGTGACGGCGTCCCGGCCGTCCCGCAACAGCTCCCACAGGTCGTCGGGGTTGCGCACCCCGCCCGGCAACCGGCAGCTCATCGCCACGATCGCCACCGGCTCCAGTTCCTGGGACTGTGCCTCACTGAGCCGGCGGCGGGTGTCGTGGAGATCAGCCATGACCCGCTTGAGGTAGTCGCGGAGCTTGTCTTCGTTGGCCATCGGAGTGCCGCTTCCTCGAAAGGGACGGGAGAGAGCTGGAGCTGGAAGGTCAGGAGATGCCGAGGTCCTTGTCCACCATCGCGAACAGTTCGTCGTCGGTGGCGTCGTCGAGGTGCCGGCCGATGCCGGCGCCACCGCTGTCCTGGGCGAGCCGGGAGAGCATCGCCTGGAGGCGTACGGTGGCCCGGATCCGGGCGGCCTCGTCCCGCGCCACCACGTCGAGGCTGTCGGCGATCCGGTCCAGATCGTCGAGGAGGACGTTCGGGGTGACCACGTCGTCGTGGGCGACCTCGGCGAAGAGGTACTCCGCCAGGGTCGTCGGGGTCGGGTAGTCGAAGACCAGGGTGACCGGGAGGGCCACGCCGGTGGCCGAGCCGAGCCGGTTGCGCAGCTCGACGGCCGTGACGGAGTCGAAGCCCAGCTCCCGGAACGCCCGGTGCTCGTCCACCGACTCGGCGGACGGGTAGTTGAGCACGGCGGCGACCTGACTGCGGACCAGCCCGAGCAGCACGGCGAGCCGCTCCGGGCCGGGCAGCCCGGCGAGCCGTTCCTGCAACGAGTCCGGGCCGTCGCCGGCCTCCACGCTGGCGACCGTCTCGGCCGTGGCGAGGCGCCGCACGTCCGGCAGGTCGCTGATCAGCGGGCCGGGCCGGGTGGCGGTGAAGGCGACGGCGAACCGCTCCCAGGCGATGTCGGCGATGGTGAGGAACGCCTCGCCGTGGTCCACGGCCTGGTGCAGCGCGGTGATGGCCGCCTCGGGGGTCATCTCGGGTACGCCGTGGCGGTGCAGCAGTTCGCCGAGCGGCCCGTCGGCCATGCCGCCGCCGGCCCACGCGCCCCAGGCGACGGAGGTGGCGGTCAGGCCGAGACCACGCCGGTGCTGGGCGAGCGCGTCGAGGAACGCGTTGCTCGGGGCGTAGTTGCCGACGCCGGAGCTGGCCACGCTGCCGGCGAAGGACGAGAACATGATGAACGCGGACAGGTCGAGGTCGAGGGTCAGCTCGTGCAGGTTGTACGCGACGTCGACCTTGGCCTGGAGCACCCGCTCGATCTGCTCAGGCCGGATGTCGTTGATCATGGCGTCGTCGAGCACGGCGGAGGCGTGCACGACCGTGGTGAGCGGGTACTCGGCGGGGATCGCCTCGATCAGGTCGGCCAGCGCGTCGCGGTCGGAGGCGTCGCACTCGACCACGGTGGCCTGGGCGCCCAGCTCGGTGAGGTCGTCGACGAGCTGCTGCGCGCCGGGCGCGGCCATGCCCCGCCGGCTGACGACGACGACGTTCTCCACCCCGCTGCGGGCCAGCCAGCGGGCGGCGTGCCCACCGAGCGCGCCGGTGCCGCCGGTGACCAGCGCCGTGCCGTACGGCTGCCACGGGTTGGCGGGCTGGCTGTCGCCGAGCGGGACCCGGGTGAGCCGGCGGGCCAGCAGGCCGCCGGGGCGTACCGCGAGCTGGTCCTCCTCCCCGGCGGCGGTGAGGGCCGAGACCAGCAGGTCGGCGCAGCGCTCGTCGATGGCCTCGGGCAGGTCCACCAGGCCGCCCCAGCGCTGCGGGTGCTCCAGCGCGGCGACCCGGCCGAAGCCCCAGACCAGCGACTGCACCGGGGAACGCAGCAGGTCGGCCATGCCGACGGAGGCCGCGCCGGAGGTGACGCTCCACATCGGGGCACGCAGGCCGATGTCGCCGAGGGCCTGGAAGAGCGCGACGGTGGCGGCGAAGCCGCCGGGCACGGAGGGGTGCAGCGGGTGGGCCAGCTCGTCGAAGGCGAGCAGCGAGACCACGCCGGTCACCTCGGCGGCGGCGGCACCGCCCGGTGCGGCGGCGAGCGCCTCCTGGAGCAGCTTGCCGAACTGGTCGCGGTCGACGTCGGGGGTGGCGACGGGAACCTCGACGAGCGTCGCGCCGGCCGCCGCGAACGCCTCGACGCAGGCGTCCTGCCAGGGCTCGATGATGTCGCCGGTCGGCATGACGACCACCCAGGTGCCGCTCATGCCCCGGTTGGCGACGCCGGTCAGCGGCTTCCAGGTGTCCTGGTAGCGCCAGCTGTCGATGTCGGACTGCCGCCGCCGCTGCCGGCGCCAGGAGGTGAGCAGCGGCAGGGCCGGCAGCAGCGCGTCGAGGGCCTCGTGGGCCGGGGTGTCCTCGGTGGCGATGGTCTCGGCGAGGGCGGTGACGTCCCCGCGTTCCACGGCGGCCCAGAAGCTCGCGTCGCTCGGGTCGGCCGCCGCGCCCGCCAGCAGGCTCTCCAGGTCGGGGCCGCCGCTGCCGTCGAGCCAGAACCGCTGGTGGTCGAAGGCGTACGTGGGCAGCGGCGCCACGTCGGTCTCGGCGAGGACGTTCGCCAGGTCGACGGGCAGGCCGACGGCGTGCGCGGTGGCGAGATTGGTCAGCAGCCGGGTCGCGTCGTCGTCGCCGCGGCGCAGGCTGCCCAGGGTGTGGCCGGTCACGCCGCTGTCGTCGAGGATCGCCGTGACCGGCATCGTCAGCACCGGATGCGGGCTGATCTCCACGAAGGTGGTGTGCCCGGCGGCGATCGCCGTACGCACGGCCGCGTCGAACCGTACGGTCCGGCGCAGGTTGTCGTACCAGTAGTCGGCGGTCATGGCGGTGGGGTCGACCCAGTCCCCGGTGAGGGTGGAGACGAGCCGGGTGTGGCCGGCCTGGGGGGTGACGTCGGCCAGGTCCGCGCGGAGCTGCTCGGCGACCTGCTGCACGGCCTCCGAGTGGGAGGCGTAGTCCACCGGGATGAGCCGGGCGCGCAGGCCCTCGGCCTGGCAGGCCGCCACCAGGTCGGCGACGGGCTGCGGCGGGCCGGACACCACGACGGTGGCCGGGCCGTTGACCGCCGCCACCCCGACGCCCGGGAAGGCCGGCAGCCGCTCGGCGACCGCCTCTGCCGGCAGGTCCACCGACGCCATGGTGCCGGTGCCACGCAGCACGGCCAGGGCGCGGGAGCGCAGCGCGACGGTCCGTGCGGCGTCCTCCAGGCTGAGGATGCCGGCCACGCAGGCGGCGCCGATCTCGCCCTGCGAGTGGCCGACGACCGCGTCCGGTACGACGCCCGCCGCGCGCCACACGGCGGCGAGGGCGATGCCGACGGCCCACAGCACCGGCTGCACGACCTCGACCCGCTCCAGCCACGACTCGTCGTCGCCGGTGAGCACCGCGACGAGGTCCACGTCGAGGTACGGCGCCAGGGCCCGCTGGCACTCGGCCAGCTTCGCGTCGAACACCGGCGTCCGGCCCACCAGGCCGGCGGCCATCCGCGCCGACTGGGCGCCCTGGCCGGGGAAGACGAAGACGGGGCCGGGGCCGGTGCTGGTGACCGTACCGGTGACGAGGTTGCCGGCCGGCTGGCCGGCGGCGAGGGCGTCCAGCCCGGCCAGCAGTTCCCCGGTGTCGGGGCCGACCACGGCGGCGCGGTGGTCGAACGTCGACCGGGTGGTGGCCAGCGACCAGCCGACCGCCGCCGGGGTGAGGTCGCCGTGGTCGCGTACGTGCTGCGCGAGCCGGGCGGCCTGGCTGGCGAGGGCGGAGCGCGACCGGGCCGACACCGGCCAGAGGGTCACGTCCGAGGCGATCAGGCCGGGCCGGCGCGCGGGCTCGACGGCGGTCGCCTCGACGCTCTCCTCGCCGTCGACGGCCGCCGGGTCGGCGACGCGCGGCCGGTACTCCTCCAGGATCACGTGCGCGTTGGTGCCGCTCACGCCGAAGGAGGAGACGCCGCCGCGACGGGGACGGTCCAGTTCCGGCCACGGCTTCGACTCGGTGAGCAGGGAGACGGCCCCGGCGGTCCAGTCCACGTGCGGGGAGGGCTCGTCGACGTGCAGGGTCTCCGGCATGACGCCGTTGCGCAGCGCCATCACCATCTTGACCAGCCCGGCGACACCGGCGGCGCTCTGGGTGTGGCCGATGTTCGACTTCACCGAGCCCAGCCAGAGCGGCCGGTCCGCCGGCCGGTCCTGCCCGTACGTGGCGATGAGCGCCTGCGCCTCGATGGGGTCGCCGAGGGTGGTGCCGGTGCCGTGCGCCTCGACCATGTCGACGTCGGCGGTGCCGAGCCGGGCGTTCGTGAGGGCCTGCCGGATGACCCGCTGCTGGGAGGGGCCGTTCGGGGCGGTGAGCCCGTTGGACGCGCCGTCCTGGTTGAGGGCGCTGCCCCGGATCACGGCGAGGATCGGGTGGCCGTTGCGCTCGGCGTCGGCCAGCCGCTCCACGACGAGCACGCCGCCGCCCTCGCCCCAGCCGGTGCCGTCCGCGCCGGCCGCGAAGGCCCTGCACCGGCCGTCGACGGACATGCCGCGCTGCCGGGAGAAGACGACGAACACGCCGGGGGTGACCATGACGGTGACGCCGCCGGCGATGGCCAGGTCGCACTCGCCGCGACGCAGCGCGTTCACGGCGAGGTGCAGGGCCACCAGCGACGAGGAGCAGGCGGTGTCGACGGTGACGGCCGGGCCGTTGAGGCCGAGGGTGAACGAGATCCGGCCGGACGCGACGCTGGTGGTGTTGCCGGTGCCGATGTACATGTCGACGCCCTCGGGCACGTTCGGCAGACCCATGCCGTAGTTGGACGTGCTCAGCCCGACGAAGACGCCGGTGGAGCTGCCGCGCAGCGACATCGGGTCGATGCCGGCCCGCTCGACGGCCTCCCAGGACGTCTCCAGCAGCAGCCGCTGCTGCGGGTCCATGGCCAGGGCCTCACGCGGCGAGATGCCGAACAGGGAAGGGTCGAAGTCACCGGCGCCGTCGAGGAACCCACCGATGCGGGTGTAGCTCTTGCCCGGCTTGTTCGGGTCGGGGTCGTAGAGCGCATCCAGGTCCCAGCCCCGGTCGTCCGGGAACTCGGTGAGGGCGTCCCGGCCGTCGGCGACAAGCTCCCACAGGTCCTCCGGCGTCCGGACGCCACCGGGGAAGCGGCAGCTCATCGAGACGATGGCCAGGGGCTCCTGGTCGCGTGCCTCGACGATCTGCAGCTTGCGCTTGGTGTCGTGCAGGTCCGCGGTCACCCGCTTGAGGAAGTACCGCAGCTTGTCGTCGCTCATCGGGTGGCCCCTGCCTCGATCCGAAGGTTGGTCATCTCAGGAGATTCCAAACTCTTTGCTGATGAAGTCGAAGATCTCGTCGTCGCTGGCCGCGTCGAGGTCGGGCCGGTCCGGCTCGGCGGCGGGCCCGGCCGCCAGGTCGGACGCCTTGGCGAGCAGGTCCTGCATCCGGGCGGTGAACCGGGCCCGGGCCGCCGGGTCGAGCGGGATGGCGGTGAGCAGGCTCTCCACCGTGTCGATGCCCTGGAAGAGCGGTTGCGTGGAGGGCGCCGCGTCGGCGGCGATCTCGCTGGTCAGCTTCTCGGCGAGCGCCGTCGGCGTCGGGTAGTCGAAGACCAGCGTCGCCGGCAGCCGCAGCCCGGAGAGCCCGTTGAGCCGGTTGCGCAGGTCGACCGCGGTGAGCGAGTCGAAGCCCAGGTCGGTGAAGAGCCGGTTCGGGTCGACGGCGTCGGCGCCGGCGTGGCCGAGGACGGCGGCGATGTTCGCCCGCACCACGTCGAGCACCACCTTGAGCCGCTCCGGGCCGGCCAGGCCGGCGAGTCGCTGGCTGAGCTGCACCCCGCCGGAGCGGGCGCCGGTGGCGTCGGCCGAGCGCCGCAGCGGCACCCGGACCAGGGCCCGCAGCATCGGCGCGAGGGTGCCGGCCTCCGCCTGCCCCCGCAGCGTGCCGACGTCGAGGCGCATCGGCACGACGGCCGCCGCGTCGAGCCGCCACGCGGCGTCGAATAGGTTCAGTGCCTGCTCGGTGGCGAGCCCGGCGGCGCCCTGCTCGGCCATCCGCCGCACGTCGTCGTCGCCGAGGTGCCCGGTCATGCCGCTGGCCTGCTCCCACAGGCCCCACGCGAGCGAGATGCCGGCGAGCCCGCGGGCCCGGCGGTGCGCCGCGAGGGCGTCGAGGAAGGCGTTCGACGCCGCGTAGTTGGACTGGCCGGCGCTGCCCAGGGTGGCCGCCGCCGAGGAGAAGAGGACGAAGGCCGCGAGGTCCTGGTCGGCCGTGAGGCGGTGCAGGTGCCACGCCGCGTCGATCTTGGGCACGGCGACCGCGTCCACCCGCTCGGGGGTCATCGACTCCAGCACGCCGTCGTCGAGGACGCCGGCGGCGTGCACCACGGCGGTGAGCGGGTGCGCGGCGGGCACCCCGGCCAGCAGCGCCGACAGGGCGTCGGGGTCGGCGGCGTCGCAGGCCGCGACGGTCACCTGCGTACCGGTGCCGGCGAGTTCGTCGACCAGGTCGCCGATCCCCTCGGCCGCCGCGCCGCGCCGCCCGGCCAGCAGCAGGTGCCGCACGCCGTGGGTGGTGGCGAGGTGGCGGGCCAGGATGCGGCCCAGCACGCCCGTCCCGCCGGTGATCAGCACGGTGCCGTCCGGGTCGATGCCGCCGGGCAGCGGCTCCACCCCGGCCGGGACCCGCCCGAGCCGTGGCGTGCGGACCTGTCCGGCCCGCACGGCGAGCTGCGGCTCGCCGGAGGCGATCGCGGCGGCCAGCACGGCGGCGCTGTCGGGGGTGTCGTCGAGGTCGACGAGTTGGCACCGGCCCGGGTGTTCGAGCTGGGCGGTGCGCAGCAGGCCCCAGACCGGGGCCTGGCGCAGGTTGACGACCTGCTGCTCGCCTGCCGCGACCGCGTCGCGGGTGACCAGCACCAGCCGCGAGTCGGCGAACCGGTCGTCGGCGAGCCAGGCCCGCAACGCGGCGAGGGTACGGTGCGTGGTGGCCCGCGCCTGTCCGGCCAGCGCCGCGTCCGTCGGGTCCCCGGCGTCGCCGACCGGGACGATCACCGCCTCGGGCGTCGACTCGCCCCCGACCAGCAGGTCGCTCAGCGAGTCGAGGTCGACGTCGGTACGCACCCGGGCGCCGGCCGCCTCGCAGGCGGCGCTGAGTGCCAGGTCGTCGCCGAGCGCCACCCAGCGGGTGGCCGCCGGTACGGGGCCGGTGGGCACCGGCAGCACCGGCCAGTCCACCTGGAACAGCGACTCGTGCCGGCCGGAGCGGGCCGCGCCGAGCGAGTCGCCGGAGACCCGGCGCATGATCAGCGAGTCGACGTGCAGCACCGGGGCGCCGGTGGCGTCGGCCACCTGGAAGGAGACGCCGACCTCGCCGGCCGCCGCGACGCGTACCCGCAGGGCGGTGGCCCCGGCGGCGAGCAGGGAGACCCCGGTCCAGGCGAACGGGAGGCGGGGCACGCTGGCGTCGGCGCCGTCACCCATCCGGCCGAGGAAACCGCCGATCGACATGGCCTGCAACGCGCCGTCCAGCAGCGCCGGGTGCACGCCGAAGCGGCCGGCCTCGGCGTGGTGGTCGGCGGGCAGTTCGACCTCGGCGAAGACCTCGTCGTCGCGGGTCCACGCGGCGCGCAGGCCACGGAACGCCGGGCCGTAGCCGAAGACGGTCGCCTCGATGCCGGAGTAGAAGTCGTCGGCCTCGACGCGCGTCGCGCCGGGCGGGGGCCACACCCCCAGGTCGAAGGCGGGCGCGGCGTCGGCCGGCTGCGGGCCGAGCAGACCGGTGGCGTGGCAGGTCCAGGCGACGTCGGCCAGGATCTCGTCGGAGCCGTCCCGGTAGGGCCGGGAGTAGAGCTGGACGGTACGCCGGCCGTCGTCGTCCCGGTCGCCGACCATGAGCTGCACCTGGAGCGCGCCGAGTTCGGGCAGGACGAGCGGGGCGAGCAGGGTCAGCTCCTCGACCGTCGGGCAGCCGGCCTGCTCGCCGGCGTACGTGGCCAGCTCCACGAAGGCGGTGCCGGGCAGCAGGATGTTGTCCATCACCCGGTGCTCGCCGAGCCACGGGTGGGTACGCACCGACAGCCGCCCGGTGAAGACCATCCGCTCGCTGTCGGGGAAGGTCAGCGTGGCGCTGAGCAGCGGGTGCCCGGCGTCCTGGAGACCGGCGGAGCTGACGTCCTGCGCCCGGTGCAGCGGCGGCTCGACCCAGTACCGCTGGTGGTCGAAGGCGTACGTGGGCAGCGCCACGGTGTCGGTCGGGGCCAGCACGGCCGTCAGGTCGACGGGTAGGCCGATCGCGTGGGCGGTGGCGAGGTTCGTCAGCAGCCGCGTCGCGTCGTCGTCACCCCTGCGCAGACTGCCCAGCGTGTGCCCGCTCGCGCCCGCGTCGTCCAGGATCGCCGTCACCGGCATCGCCAACACCGGATGCGGACTGATCTCCACGAACGTCGTGTGACCGGCAGCCACGGCCACCCGCACAGCGGCCTCGAACTGCACGGTCTGCCGCAGGTTGTCGTACCAGTAGTCCGCCGTCATCGAGACGGGATCCACCCACTCACCGGTCAGCGTCGACACCAGCCGGGTGTGCCCCGGCCGCGGGCTCACGTCGGCCAGATCGGCGCGCAACTGCTCCGCGACCTCCTGCACCGCCGCCGAGTGCGACGCGTAGTCCACCGGAATCAACCGCGCCCGCACCCCGTCGGCCTGACACGCCTCCACCAGGCCCGCCACCGGCTGCGGCGGACCCGACACCACCACCGTCGACGGCCCGTTCACCGCCGCGACACCGACACCGGGGAACTCACCGAGCCGCTCGGCGACCGCCTCGGCCGACAGGTCCACCGACGCCATCGTCCCCGTGCCCCGCAGCACCGTCAGCGCCCGCGACCGCAACGCCACCGCCTTCGCCGCATCCTCCAGGGACAGGATCCCGGCCACACACGCCGCACCGATCTCACCCTGCGAGTGACCGACCACCGCCTGCGGCGTGACCCCCGCGTGCTGCCACACCGCGGCGAGGGCCATACCCACGGCCCACAGCACCGGCTGCACGACCTCGACCCGCGCCAACCACGACTCGTCCTCACCCGTCAACACCGACACCAGATCGACATCCAGATACGGCGCCAGGGCCCGCTGACACTCGGCCAGCCGCGCGTCGAACACCGGCGTACGCCCGATCAGACCGGCCGCCATCCGCGCCGACTGCGCACCCTGACCCGGGAACACGAACACCGGGCCCGCACCGTGGGACGAGGCCGTGCCAGCGACGACGTTGCCGGCCGGCGACCCGGACGCCAGAGCATCCAACCCCGCCAGCAGGTCCACCACATCCGCCCCGACGACGGCCGCCCGCTGGTCGAACGTCGACCGGGTGGCGGCGAGGGACCAGCCCACCGCCGCCGGATCGATCTCGCCGTGCTCGCGCACGAAGTCCGCGAGCCGGGCCGCCTGGCCGGCCAGGGCGCCCTTCGAGCGCGCCGACACCGGCCACACCACGACGTCGGAGGCCAGCAGGGCGGGGCCGGCCACGGCCGGGACGACAGCCTCCGGCTCGTCGGCCTGCTCGATGATCACGTGGGCGTTGGTGCCGGAGATGCCGAACGACGACACCGCCGCCCGACGCGGCCGGTCCACGGCCGGCCACGGCCGCGACTGCGTGGCCAGTTCGACCGCGCCGGAGGTCCAGTCGATGTGCGGCGACGGCTCGTCCACGTGCAGCGTCGCCGGGACCAGGCCGTGCCGGATGGCCTGCACCATCTTGATCACACCGGCGACGCCGGCGGCGGCCTGCGCGTGGCCGATGTTCGACTTGATCGAGCCGAGCAGCAGCGGCCGGTCGGCGGGCCGTTCCCGCCCGTACGTGGCGAGCAGGGCCTGCGCCTCGATCGGGTCGCCCAGCGTCGTGCCGGTGCCGTGCGCCTCGACCACGTCCACGTCGGCGGTGGACAACCGCGCCGAGGCGAGGGCCTGCCGGATCACCCGCTGCTGCGAGGGACCGTTCGGGGCGGTCAGCCCGTTGGAGGCGCCGTCCTGGTTGATCGCCGAGCCGCGTACCACCGCGTACACGGTGCGGCCCTGCCGGCGGGCGTCGGAGAGCCGCTGCACGAGCAGCATGCCGACGCCCTCGGACCAGCCGGTGCCGTCGGCGGACGCGGCGAAGGACTTGCACCGGCCGTCGGCGGCCAGGCCGCGCTGCCGGGAGAACTCGACGAACGCGGTCGGGGTGGCCATCACCATGACGCCGCCGGCCAGCGCCATGTCGCACTCGCCGCGTCGCAGCGCCTGGCCGGCCCAGTGCAGCGCGACCAGCGACGACGAGCAGGCCGTGTCCAGCGACACTGCCGGCCCCTCCAGCCCGAACGTGTACGCCACCCGTCCGGAGATGACGCTGCTGGTCATCCCGGTCAGCATGTAGCCCTCGGCGGCCTCCGGCGAGTACGCGAGCAGCGAGCCGTAGTCCTGGCCGCTGGTGCCGACGAAGACGCCGGTGCTGCTGCCCCGTACGTCGGCGGGGTCGATGCCGGCGGACTCGAAGGACTCCCAGGTGGTCTCCAGCAGCAGCCGCTGCTGCGGGTCCATGGCCAGGGCCTCGCGGGGCGAGATGCCGAAGAAGCCGGGGTCGAAGCGGTCGACGCCGCTGAGGAAGCCGCCGCCGCGGGCGTAGAAGGTGCCGGGGGCGTCCGGGTCGGGGCTGTAGAGGCTGTCCAGGTCCCAGCCACGGTCGGTCGGCAGGTCGCTGATCGCGTCGACGCCGTCAACCACGAGCCGCCACAGGTCGTCGGGCGACCACACCCCGCCGGGCAGCCGGCAGGCCATGCCGATGATCGCGAGGGGCTCGTCGTCGCCGACCGACACGGCGGTGGTGGTGGGTCGCACGGGGACCGGGGTGCCGGCGATCTCCGTACCCAGGTGGGCCGCCAGGTCGTGCGGGGTCGGGTAGTCGAAGACGAGGGTGGCCGGCAGCCGCATCCCGAACGCGTTGTTGAGCCGGTTGCGCATCTCGACGGCGGTGAGCGAGTCGAAGCCGAACTCGCTGAACGCCCGGCGCGGCTCGATGGCCGCCGGGTCGGGGTAGCCGAGCACGGCGGCGGCCTGGCCCCGGACGATCTCGACCAGCGCGGCGGCCCGCTCGGACTCGCCGAGCCCGGCGAGCTGCTGCACCAGCGAGGCGCCGGTGGTGGCCGCGGCGGCGCGGGCGGGCGTGCGGATCAGCGCCCGGTACAGCGGCGGGATGCTCCCGCCGGCGAACTGCACCTTCATCGCGGCCAGGTCCAGCCGGGCCGGGACGAGCGCGGCGTCGGTGGTGCGGCAGGCCGCGTCGAAGAGGGCGAGCCCCTCCTCGGCCTCCATCGCGGCGACGCCGGAGCGGGAGATGCGGTTGAGGTGGACGTCGTCCAGCTCGGTGGTCATGCCGCTGCGGTCGGCCCAGAGGCCCCAGGCGAGGGTGAGGGCGGCGAGGCCGCGCGCCTTGCGGTGCTGGGCCAGCCCGTCGAGGAACGCGTTGGCGGCGGCGTAGTTGCCCTGGCCCGGGCCGCCGGCGGTGGCGGCGAGGGAGGAGTACGAGACGAACGCCTTCAGGTCGAGGTCGGCGGTCAGCTCGTGCAGGTTCCACGCGGCGTCGACCTTGGGCCGCAGCACGCCGTCCATCCGCTCCGGGGTGAGCGAGGAGATGACGCCGTCGTCGCGGACACCGGCGGCGTGGATGACGGCGGTGAGCGGGTGCTCCGCCGGGATGCCGGCCAGCAGCTCGGCCACGGCGCCACGGTCGGCGACGTCGCAGGCGGCGACGGTGACGCTCACGCCGAGCGCCGCCAGCTCCGCGCAGAGCTCCGCGACGCCCCCGGCGGCCCGGCCGCGCCGGCTGGTGAGGATCAGGTGCCGGACGCCGTACGTGGTCACCAGGTGCCGGCTCATCAGCTGGCCGAGCGTGCCGGTGGCGCCGGTGATCAGGACGGTGCCGTCGGCGTCGAACGGGGCGGCCGGCGGCTCGGTCGGGGCGGGGACCCGGGTGAGCCGGGCGCCGGCGGCGACGCCCGCGCGGATCACGACCTGCGGCTCGTCGGTCGCGACGGCCGGGACGAGCGCGGCGGCGCAGCCCGCCACGTCGTCGACGTCGACCAGCACGAACCGGTCGGGGTTCTCCGACTGGGCGGAGCGGAGCAGGCCGATCACGGCCGCGCCGGCCAGGTCGGTCAGGTCGGTGTCCAGCTCGGTGGCCACGGCGCCCGAGGTCAGCACCACCAGCCGGGACACCGCGTAGCGCTCCTCGGCGAGGAACTGCTGGAGCACGGCGAGCACCCGGTGGGTCACCTCGGCGACGGCGCGCGGCACGTCCGCCGACGCGGGCGGGTCGAGCAACGGCAGGACCAGCACGCCGGGCGCGTCCGTCCCGTCGTCCATCGCCGTGGCCAGGGCGGTCAGGTCGGGGTACGCCGCCACGGCCGTACCGGTGGCCGCGACCGCGTCGGTGAGCGCCGCCGCGTCGCCGATCACCGCCCAGTCGGTGGTGGCCGGGCCGGCGGGCAGCGCGAGCGGGGCCCACTCGACCCGGAACAGCGACTCGGCCCCGCCGCCGCCGGCGGTGCGGAGCTGGTCGGCGGAGACCGGCCGCAGGACGAGGGAGCCGACGGAGATGACGGGTGCGCCGGTGACGTCGGTGAGCAGCAGCGAGATGCTGTCGGGGCCGGTGTGCGAGACCCGGACCCGGGCCGCCGCGGCGCCCGCGCCGTGCAGGGCGACGTCGTTCCAGGAGAACGGCAGTCGGCCGTACCCGGGGGGCATGTCGGCCCCGGACGGCTCACCGGCCGGCGTGGTCAGGCCGAGGGTGTGCAGCGCCGCGTCGAGCAGCGCCGGGTGCAGGCCGTACCCGCCGGCCTCGGCGGCGGTGGCCTCGGGCAGCGCGAGTTCGGCGAAGAGGTCGTCGCCGCGCCGCCACGCGGAGCGCAGGGCGATGAACGACGGGCCGTAGTCGTAGCCCTGGGCGGCGAGGTTGAGGTAGAGGTCGTCGGTGCCGACCTCGGTCGCGCCCGGCGGCGGCCAGGTGGTCAGGTCCGACCAGCCGGCGGGGCCACCCGGGGCGTCGGGGCCGCCGGCCAGCACGCCGCTGGCGTTGCGGGTCCAGGCCCGCTCGCCGGTGCCCTCGGCGGGCTCGCCGTCCTGGGCGGAGTGCAGCGAGACGGATCGGCAGCCCGTCTCGTCCGCGGGGCCGATCCAGAGCTGGATGTCGACGCCCCCGACTTCCGGCAGGATCAGCGGCGTTTCCAGGGTGAGTTCGCGGACGTGGTCCGCGCCGACGTGCGCGCCGGCCTGGAGGGCGAGTTCGACGAAGCCCGTGCCGGGCAGCAGGACGGTGTCGAAGACGACGTGGTCGGCGATCCACGGGTGGGTACGGCGGGCCAGCCGGCCGGTGAACAGGAAGCCCTCTGCGTGCGCGACGCCGACGGCGGCCCCGAGCAGGGGGTGTTGCGCGGGCCGCAGGCCGACCGCCGTGACGTCGCCGGTCCATCCGGCCCCCGCCTCGGGCCAGTAGCGCTGGTGCTGGAAGGCGTACGTGGGCAGCTCCACCCGCCGGGCGTCGGTGTCGGCGAACCACGGCCGCCACTCGACGGCCACCCCGTGCACGTGCAGCTCGGCCAGCCCGGCCAGCAGCCCGTGCGCCTCGGGCCGGTCCTTGCGCTGTGCGGCGACGCTGAGCACCGCGTCGTCGCCGGGCAGGATGTCGCCTGCCATCGCGGTCAGCACGCTGCGCGGGCCGACCTCCAGGAAGGTGTCCGCCCCGGCGGCCCGCAGCGCGGCGACGCCGTCGGCGTACCGGACCGCCTGCCGGACGTGGCGCACCCAGTAGTCGGCCGTACGGATCTCGTCGGCGTCGGCCAGCGCCCCGGTCACGTTCGACACGAGCGGCAGCGACGGCGCCGCGAACGTCAACCCGTCGAGGACCGTGCGGAACTCGGCGAGCATCGGCTCCATCAGCGGGCTGTGGAACGCGTGGCTGACCGTCAACCGACGCGTGCGTACGCCCCGGTCGCGCCAGAGCCGCTCCACCGCGTCGAGGGCGTCGACGGCGCCGGAGACCACGACCGAGGTCGGCCCGTTGACCGCCGCGATCCCCACGCCGGCCAGACCGTCCAGCGTGGCCAGCACGTCCGCCTCGGCCGCCGCCACGGCCAACATCCCGCCACCGGCGGGCAGCGCCTGCATCAGCCGGCCCCGCGCCGCCACCAGCACACACGCGTCGGCCAGCGACAGCACCCCGGCCACGTGCGCGGCCGTGACCTCACCGATCGAGTGACCACCCACGAAGTCCGGCGCGACCCCGAACGACTCCACCAGCCGGAACAGCGCCACCTCGACCGCGAACAGCCCGGCCTGGGTGAACACCGTCTGGTCCAGCAACGCCGCCTCGGCGGAGCCCTCCGGAGCGAACAGCACCTCCCGCAACGGACGCGGCAGCGACGCGTCCAGGTACCCGCACACCTCGTCCAGCGCGGCGGCGAACACCGGGAAGCCGGCGTACAGCTCGCGGCCCATGCCGGGGCGCTGCGCGCCCTGACCCGAGAAGAGCACCGCCAGCGAGCCCCGACCGCCGGCCTGGCCGGCGACCACCGCGCCCGACGGGTCGCCGGCGGCGAGGGCGCGCAGCCCGGCCAGCAGGTCGTCGCGGTCGGTCGCCGACACCACGGCCCGGTGGTCCAGGGTGGAGCGGGAGGTGACCGACGAGAAGGCCACGTCCAGGGGACGCAAAGTGTCGTCGGCGGCGATCCGGGCCGCCCAGCGGGCTGCCTGCGCGGCGAGGCCGGCCGCGTCCCGGGCCGACACCGGCACCGGTACGACCGGTCGCTCGAGCACCGGCGCGGCGGCGGCCGGCGCAGCCTCCTGGGGTGCCGGGGCCTGCTCCAGGATGGTGTGCGCGTTGGTGCCGGACACCCCGAACGAGGAGACCGCCGAGCGGCGCGGCCGCTGCACCGCCGGCCACGGCGTCGCCTCGGTCACCAGCGAGACCTCGCCGGCCGACCAGTCCACCTCGGGGGTCGGCTCGTCGACGTGCAGGGTGGGCGGCACGACGCCGTGCCGCATCGCCATCACCATCTTGATCACACCGGCCACCCCGGCGGCGGCCTGGGCGTGCCCGATGTTCGACTTCACCGAACCGAGCAGCAGCGGCGCCGAGTCCCCCCGGTCCTGCCCGTACGTGGCCAGCAGTGCCTGCGCCTCGATCGGGTCACCGAGCCGGGTGCCGGTGCCGTGCGCCTCGACCACGTCCACGCCGCCGGCGGCGAGGCCGGCGTTGGCCAGGGCCTGCTGGATGACCCGCTGCTGCGACGGCCCGTTCGGGGCGCTCAGACCGTTGGAGGCGCCGTCCTGGTTGACCGCGCTGCCCCGCACGACGGCGAGGATCGGGTGGCCGTTGCGCTGCGCGTCCGACAGCCGTTCCAGCAGCAGGACGCCGACGCCCTCGGACCAGCCGGTCCCGTCGGCGGCGGCGGCGAACGCCTTGCACCGGCCGTCGGCGGCGAGGCCGCGCTGCCGGGAGAACTCGACGAACGCGGCCGGGGTGCACATGGCGGTGACCCCGGCGACGAGGGCCAGGGTGCACTCCCGCTGCCGCAGCGCCTGCCCCGCCAGGTGCAGGGCGACCAGGGAGGACGAGCAGGCGGTGTCGATGGTGACCGCCGGCCCCTCCAGCCCGAAGGTGTAGGAGATCCGGCCGGAGACCACGCTGCCGGCGTTGCCGGTCATCAGGTGCCCTTCCAGGCCCTGCGCGGCACCCATGAGCACGGTGCCGTAGTCCTGCCCGGTGCTGCCGGCGAAGACGCCGGTGCGGCTGCCGCGCAGCGAGTGCGGGTCGATGCCGGCCCGCTCCAGGGCCTCCCACGAGGCCTCCAGCAGCCAGCGCTGCTGCGGGTCCATCGCCAGCGCCTCGCGGGGGGAGATCGCGAAGAAGCCCGGGTCGAAGTCGGCCAGGTCGTGGACGAAGCCGCCCTGCCGCGTGTACGACGTGCCGGCCTGCTCGGGGTCGCTGTCGTAGAGCGACCCGAGGTCCCAGCCGCGGTCGGTGGGGAAGTCGGAGACCACGTCCCGGCCGGACGCGACCACCTCCCACAGGTCCTCGGGCGAGCGCACCCCGCCGGGGAAACGGCAGCTCATGGAGACGATGGCGACCGGTTCCTGTTCACCGGCCTCCACCTCGCGCAGGCGCTGGCGCACCTGGTGCAGGTCAGCGGTGACCCGCTTGAGGTAGTCGAGAAGCTTCGCCTCGTCAGCCATGGACCGCGCACTCCTTGTGTTGACCCGTCGTCGCAGCAGCGATCACGTCAGGACATCCCCAGCTCGCGGTCGATGAAGTCGAAGACCTCGTCCGGCGTCGCGTCCTGGAGCTTCTCGGCGACGGTGTCGCCGTCCGCTGGCGCGTCGGCCTCGTTGAGGGAGGCCAGCAGCGCCCGCAGCCGCTCGGTGATCCGAATTCGGGCGCTCCGGTCCGGCGCCGAGCCGGAGAGCGCCGCTTCCAACCTGTCCAGCTCACCGAAGACCGGTGCGACCCCGACCACCCCGCCGTCGACGATCGCGGCCCGCACGTACTCGGCCAGCCCCGCGGCGGTCGGGTAGTCGAAGACCACCGTGGCGGGCAGCCGGACGCCGGTCGCCGCGGTGAGCCGGTTGCGCAGCTCCACGGCGGTCAGCGAGTCGAAGCCGAGTTCGCGGAACGCCCGGTCCGGCTCGACGGCGTCCATCGAGGCGTGTCCGAGCACCGCGGCCGCCTGCCCGCGTACCAGTTCCAGCAGGGTCTTGCGTCGTTCGGCGTCGGTCTGCCCGGCGAGCACGGCGGCCAGGGTCTCCGCGGAGACGCCGGTGTCCTCGGCCCGTTCGGCGACCGCCCGGCGTGCCTCGGCCACGCCCGCGATGAGTGGGCTGGGCCGGACGGCGACGAACCCGGGCACGTACCGGGCCCAGTCGATGCCGGCCACCATCGTCGCCGGTTCGCCCCGTGCGACGCACTGTGCCAGCGCCGTGAGCGCGGGCCCGGTGTCGAGGCGGGCCACCCCGGTGCGCCGGCGGCGCTCCTCGACGGCCTGGTCGGTGGCGGCCATCCCGCCGGCCGCCCAGGGGCCCCAGGCGACCGAGGTCGCCGGCAGGCCCTGGCGGTGCCGTTGCTCGGCGAGGGCGTCGAGGTAGGCGTTCGCGGCGGCGTAGCTGCCCTGACCGGCGGCGCCGAGCTGGCCGGCCAGCGCGGAGAACAGCACGAACGCGCGCAGTTCCCGCCCGACGGTCAGCTCGTGCAGGTGCAGGGCACCCAGCACCTTGGGGCGCAGGACGGTGGCGAGGCGGTCGGCGGTGAGCCCGTCGAGCACCCCGTCCTCGAGGACGCCGGCCGCGTGCACCACGCTGGTCAGCGGCGCGTCGGCGGGCACCTCGTCGAGCAGCTTCGCCAGCGCCGCCCGGTCGGCCACGTCGCAGGCCGCGACGGTCACCCGGGTGGCCGCCCCGGTGAGTTCCCGGACCAGTTCGGTGACGCCGGGGGCGTCCGCGCCGCGGCGGCTGACCAGCAGCAGGTGCTCGGCGCCCCGGGCGGCCAGCCAGCGGGCCACCTCCGCGCCGAGCGCGCCGGTGCCGCCGGTGACCAGGGTCGTGCCCGGGTAGCCGGCCTCGTCGGTGGGTGCCTCACCGCCGGGTGCCCGCACCAGCCGGCGTACCTGGATGGTGGCCCCGTCGACCGCGAGCTGGTCCTCGCCGTCGAGGCCGGCGAGGGCGGCGCAGAGCAGGTCCCAGCCGTGGTCGTCCAGGGTGGCCGGCACGTCGACCAGGCCGCCCCACCGCTCGGGGTGTTCGAGGGCCACGACCCGGCCGAGGCCCCAGAGCAGCGCCTGCTCCGGTCGGGCCGACGTGCCGCCCCGGGTGGTGCCGGCGGCGCCCCGGGTGACGCACCACAGCGGCGCGGCGACGTCGAGGTCGCCGAGTGCCTGGATGAGCGCCAGCGAACGGGCGAGGAACGGCGGCACCGGCTGGGTGTCGTCGACCGCGCCGTCGGCGAGGGCGAGCAGCGACAGCACCCCGTCCACCGGGGCGGGTTCGCCGTCGGCGGTGCGGGTGACGCCGGTGAGGTGCGCGGCGAGGGCGGACCGGTCGGTCAGGTTCTCCGGCACCGGCACCAGCCGGACGTCAGCGCCCCGGCGGGTCAGTTCGGCGACGGCGGCTTCGCCCTCCTCCGGGTGCCGCTCGTCGGCGACGACCCACCAGGCGCCGGGGAGGAAGCTGACGGGCGTCCCGGTGTACGGCTGCCAGACGCTGCGGTACCGCAGGTCGTCCAGGGCGGACCGGTTTCGCTGCTGCCGCCGCCAGGAGGCGAGCACCGGCAGGGCCGCGCCCAGCCGTTCCAGGGACTCCGTGGCGTCCTGCTCGGTGAGTTCCGCGAGCGCGGTCAGGTCCTCGCGTTCGATCGCCGCCCAGAAGGCGGAGTCGACGCCGCTCGGGGTCTCCTCGGTGCCGTCCTGCCCGGTCGTCGCGGTTGGCCAGAAGCGGCTGCGGTCGAAGGCGTACGTGGGCAGCGCCACGGTGTCGGTCGGGGCCAGCACGGCCGTCAGGTCGACGGGTAGGCCGATCGCGTGGGCGGTGGCGAGGTTCGTCAGCAGCCGCGTCGCGTCGTCGTCACCCCTGCGCAGACTGCCCAGCGTGTGCCCGCTCGCGCCCGCGTCGTCCAGGATCGCCGTCACCGGCATCGCCAACACCGGATGCGGACTGATCTCCACGAACGTCGTGTGACCGGCAGCCACGGCCACCCGCACGGCAGCCTCGAACTGCACGGTCTGCCGCAGGTTGTCGTACCAGTAGTCCGCCGTCATCGAGACGGGATCCACCCACTCACCGGTCAGCGTCGACACCAGCCGGGTGTGCCCCGGCCGCGGGCTCACGTCGGCCAGATCGGCGCGCAACTGCTCCGCGACCTCCTGCACCGCCGCCGAGTGCGACGCGTAGTCCACCGGAATCAACCGCGCCCGCACCCCGTCGACCTGACACGCCTCCACCAGGCCCGCCACCGGCTGCGGCGGACCCGACACCACCACCGTCGACGGCCCGTTCACCGCCGCCACCCCGACACCCGGGAATGCCGGCAGCCGCTCGGCGACCGCCTCGGCCGACAGATCCACCGACGCCATCGTCCCCGTACCCCGCAGCACCGTCAGCGCCCGCGAGCGCAGGGCCACGGCCTTCGCCGCGTCCTCGATGCTGAGGATCCCGGCCACACACGCCGCGCCGATCTCGCCCTGCGAGTGACCGATCACCGCCTGCGGGGTGACCCCCGCGTGCTGCCACACCGCGGCGAGGGCCATACCGACGGCCCACAGCACCGGCTGCACGACCTCGACCCGCGCCAACCACGACTCGTCGTCACCCGTCAACACCGACACCAGGTCCACGTCCAGGTACGGGGCCAGGGCCCGCTGGCACTCGGCCAGCCGCGCGTCGAACACCGGCGTACGCCCGATCAGACCGGCCGCCATCCGCGCCGACTGCGCACCCTGACCCGGGAACACGAACACCGCACCGGTTCCGGCGGCCGTACCGGTGACGAGGTTCCCCGCCGGCGTGCCGGCGGCCAGGGCGTCGAGCCCCGCCAGCAGCTCGGCCGTCCCGGCGCCGACGACGGCTGCCCGGTGGTCGAACACCGACCGGGTGGTCGCCAGGGACCAGCCCACCGCCGCCGGGTCGACCTCACCGTGCGCGCGGACGTGCTGGGCCAGGCGGGCGGCCTGGCCGGCCAGGGCGCCCTTCGACCGTCCCGACACCGGCCACACGACGACGTCGGCGGCCACGAGCCCCGGGCCCCGGTCCGCGCCGGCGGCGGCCTCGGGCTCCGTGCCCTCGGCGGGCAGGTCCTCGGGCAGTTCGATGATGACGTGGGCGTTGGTGCCGGAGATGCCGAACGACGACACCGCCGCCCGACGCGGCCGGTCCACGGCCGGCCACGGCCGCGGCTCCATGGCCAACTCCACCGCGCCGGAGGTCCAGTCGATGTGCGGCGACGGCTCGTCCACGTGCAGCGTCGCCGGGACCAGGCCCTCCCGCATCGCCAGCACCATCTTGATCACACCGGCGACGCCGGCGGCGGCCTGGGTGTGGCCGATGTTCGACTTGACCGAGCCGAGCAGCAGCGGCTCGTCGCGCTCCTGCCCGTACGTGGCGAGCAGCGCCTGCGCCTCGATCGGGTCGCCCAGCGTCGTGCCGGTGCCGTGCGCCTCGACCACGTCCACGTCGGCGGTGGACAACCGCGCCGACGCCAGCGCCTGCCGGATCACCCGCTGCTGCGAAGGCCCGTTCGGCGCCGTCAGCCCGTTGGACGCGCCGTCCTGGTTGACGGCGCTGCCCCGTACGATCGCCAGCACCTCGTGGCCGTTGCGCCGCGCGTCGGACAGCCGCTCGACGAGGAGCATGCCGACGCCCTCGCCCCAGCCGGTGCCGTCGGCACCCGCCGCGAACGCCTTGCACCGGCCGTCGGCCGCCAGGCCCCGCTGCCGGGAGAACTCCACGAACAGCCCGGGGGTCGCCATCACGGTCACGCCGCCGGCGAAGGCGAGGTCGCACTCGCCGCGCCGCAGCGACTGCACCGCCAGGTGCAACGCCACCAACGACGACGAACACGCCGTGTCCACCGACACCGCCGGCCCCTCCAACCCCAACGCGTACGCCACCCGACCCGACACCACACTCGCGGCGTTGCCCGTCCCCGCGAAGCCCTCCACCTCGTCCCCCGCCACCATCAGCAGGGCCCCATAGTCCTGACCATTCGTGCCCACGAACACCCCTGTTCGCGAACCCCGAAGGACCCCAGGCTCAACCCCTGCCCGCTCGACCGCCTCCCACGAGACCTCCAGCAACAACCGCTGCTGCGGGTCCATGGCCAACGCCTCGCGCGGCGAAATCCCGAAGAAACCGGCATCAAACTCCGCCGCCTCGTAGAGGAAGGCGCCGCTGCGGACGTAGGAGGTGCCGGTGGAATAGGGGTCGGGGTCGTAGAGGCGCTCGACGTCCCAACCCCGATCGCCGGGTAGGTCGGACACGGCGTCGCGGCCGGCGTGCAGCATCTGCCAGAACCGCTCGGGGTCGTTGGCCCCGCCGGGGAAGCGGCAGGACATGGCGACGATGGCCACCGGCTCGTCGTCGCCGAGCGTCACCGGGGCGGTCTCGGCGGCCACGGCGGCCTCGCCGCCCAACTCCTCGTGCAGGTGCCGGGCGAGCGCGGTCGGCGACGGGTAGTCGAAGACCAGGGTCACCGGCAGCCGTAGCGCGGTGGCGGTGGCGAGCCGGTTGCGCAGCTCCACCGCGGTCACCGAGTCGAAGCCGAGGTCGCGGAACGCGTGGTGCGGGTCGACGGCCTGGCCGTCGGCGTACTTGAGGACCGTGGCCGCCTGGTCGCGGACCAGGTCGAGCAGCGCCTGCTGGCGCTCGGCGGCGCTCATCCGGGTGAACGCGCCGGCCGGGCCGGCCTCGTCGGTCTCCTTCGTCTCGGCGAGGCCCTTGGTGGCCTGCAACCGCTGCGCCTCGGGGATCTCCGAGATCAGCGGGCCGGGGCGGGTGGCGGTGAACGCGACGAAGAACCGGTCCCAGGCGATGTTCGAGATGGTCAGGAACGTCTCGTCGTGCTCGACGGCCTGGTGCAGGGCCGCGACGGCGAGCCGCGGCGGCATCTCGGGCGCGCCGTGGCGGTGCAGCATCCGGCCGAACTCGCCGTCGGCCATGCCGCCGCCGCCCCACGCGCCCCAGCCGATCGAGGTGGCGGGCAGGCCGAGGGCACGCCGGTGCTCGGCGAGGGCGTTGAGGAACGCGTTGCCGGGGGCGTAGTTGCCCACCCCGGAGCTGCCGACGGTGCCGGCCATCGAGGAGAACAGGATGAACGCGTCGAGGTCCAGCTCGCGGGTCAGCTCGTGCAGGTTCAGCGCGGTGGTGACCTTCGCGCTGAGCGCGTAGTCGACCTGCTCCAGGGTCAGCGAGTTGATCACCGAGTCGTCGAGGACGGCGGCGGTGTGCACGACGGTGGTCAGCGGGTGCTCGGGCGGCAGGTCGGCGAGGACGGCGGCGAGCGCCGACCGGTCGGCGGCGTCGCAGGCGGCGACGGTCACCCGGGCGCCCAGTGCGACCAGCTCGGCCTCGAGGTCGGCGATGCCCTCGGCCTGCCGGCCGCGCCGGCTGACCAGCACCAGGTGCGCGGCGCCGTTGGCGGCGAGCCAACGGGCCATGTGTCCGCCGAGCGCGCCGGTGCCGCCGGTGACCAGGGCGGTGCCGGAGGGCCGCCAGGTACGGGGGGCGGGCGCGTCGCCGAGCGGGGCGTGCAGCAGTCGCCGGCCGAACGCGCCGGCCCACCGCAGCGCGACCTGGTCCTCCCCGTCGGTGCCGGCGAGGACCCGGACCAGCCGGCTGCCGGCCGCGTCGTCCAGCTCGTCGGGAAGGTCCACGAGCCCGCCCCAGCGGTCGGGGTGCTCGAGGGCGGCGACCCGGCCGAAGCCCCAGGTGAGCTGCTGGAGCGGGTGCGGCACCGGGTCGGCCGGGCCGGTGGCGACGGCACCCCGGGTGAGGCACCACAGCGGCGCGCGGACGCCGGCGTCGCCGAGCGACTGCACGAGGGTCACGGTGCCGGCGAAGCCGACCGGCACCGACGGGTGCGCCGGGGCCGGCGTCTCGTCGAGCGGCAGCAGCGACACGATCCCGGCGGGGCGGGAGCCACCGTCGGCGAGGTCACGCAGCCGGGCGGTGAGCGCCGCACGGTCCGTGCGGTCGGCGTCCAACGCCAGCGGTACGACGGTGCCGCCGTGCCGCCGCAACGCCTCGGCGCAGAAGGCGGCCTCGGCCGCGCCGGTGTCGTCGGGGCCGGTCACCAGCCACCAGGTGCCGGTGACGGCGGGCTCGCCGGCGGCGTCGGGGGCGATCGGCGTCCAGCTGTCCCGGTACCGCCAGGAGTCCACGGTGGCCTGGTCGCGGTGCCGGCGGCGCCAGGCGGCGAGGAACGGCAGCACGTCGGCGAACGCCGCGTCCGGCACGGGCGCCGACTCGGTCGTGGCGGCGAGTTCGGCGGTGAGCGCGGCCAGGTCCTCCGCCTCGACGGCCGCCCAGAACCGGGCGTCGACCTCGTCGTCCGCGGGCGGGCCGGCGACGCCGGCGGCCGGGGCGGGCGCGGCGGACGGCTGCGGCCAGTAGAGCTGCCGCTGGAACGGGTACGTGGGCAGGTCGCGACGACGCCCGGCGAGGCCGGTGAACGCGGGCCGCCAGTCCACCGGCGTACCCCCGGTCCAGACCTCGGCCAGGGCGCGCAGGAAGCGGCCGAGGCCGCCCTCGCCCCGGCGGAGGCTGCCGGTGACGGTGACCGCGTCCGGGTCGGCGGCGGCCAGCTCGACGCTCTCCTGCACGGCCATGGTCAGTACGGGGTGCGCGCTGACCTCGACGAACGTCTGGTAGCCGGCGGCGACGAGGCTGCGCACCGCCTCGTCGAAGCGGACGGTCTGCCGCAGGTTGCGGTACCAGTAGTCGGCGTCGAGGGCGGCGGTGTCGAGCCAGTCGCCCTCCACGGTGGAGCGGAACCGGACCTCGCCGGTGCGGGGCCGCAGCCCGGCGAGCAGTTCCAGGAGCTGCTCGCGCAACTGCTCCACGTGGGCGGAGTGGGAGGCGTAGTCCACGGGGACGCGGCGCACCCGCACCTCGCGGGACTCGTAGTGGGCGACCAGCTCGTCGAGGGCGGCGCTGTCGCCGGAGACCACGACGGAGGTGGGTCCGTTGACGGCGGCCAGCGCGACCCGGCCGGCCCAGCGGGTGATCGTGCCGGTGGCCTCGTCGGCGGTGGTGGCGACCGAGACCATGCCGCCGTCGCCGGCGATGCCGGCGATGATCCGGCTGCGCAGGGCGACCACGGCCGCCGCGTCGTCCAGGGTGAGGCCGCCGGCGACGTACGCGGCGGCGATCTCGCCCTGGGAGTGGCCGACGACGGCGGCGGGGCGCACCCCGTACGACTCCCAGAGCGCGGCGAGCGAGACGCTGACCGCGAACAGGGTGGGCTGCACGACGTCGACCCGCTCCAGCGACGGGGCGTCGGGCGCGCCGCGCACCACGTCGGTGGGCGACCAGTCGACGTACGGGCGCAGCGCCTCGGCGCAGGCGGCGAACTTCTCCGCGAAGACCGGGGCGGTGTCGAGCAGTTCGGCGGCCATGCCGACCCACTGGGAGCCCTGGCCGGGGAAGACGAAGGCGACCTCGCCCGGCGTGCCGGGGACGCGGGTGACGGTCTGCGGGGTGGGCCGGCCGGCGGCGAGCGCGTCGAGGGACGCGGCCAGCTCGTCCCGGTCGGCGGCGAAGACGACGGCCCGGTGGTCGTGGGCGGCGCGGGTGGCGGCCAGCGACCAGCCGACGTCGGCGAGCCCGTCGTCGTCGACGGTGTCGAGGTGGTCGAGCAGGTCCCGGGTGCGGGCGGTGAGGGCGTCGACGGTGCGTCCGGAGAGCACCCAGGGCAGCTCCCCGGTCGGCTTGCCGGCCGCCGGCTCGGACTCCGGCTCGTCGGCGGGGGCCTGTTCGAGGATGGTGTGCACGTTGGTGCCGCTGATGCCGAACGAGGAGACGGCGGCGCGGCGTACGCCGTCGGCCGGCTCCCACGGGCGGGCGGTGGTGAGCAGCTCGACGCTGCCGGCGCTCCAGTCGACGTGCGGGGTGGGCTCGTCCACGTGCAGGGTGGGCGGCAGCACCCCGTGCCGCATCGCGAGGATCATCTTCATCACCCCGGCGACGCCCGCCGCCGCCTGGGTGTGCCCGATGTTCGACTTGATCGACCCGAGCCACAGCGGCCGGTCGGCGGGACGGTCCTGGCCGTAGGTGGCGATGAGCGCCTGCGCCTCGATGGGGTCGCCGAGGGTGGTGCCGGTGCCGTGCGCCTCGACGGCGTCCACCTGCTCGGCGGTCAGCCCCGCGTTGGCCAGGGCCTGCCGGATCACCCGCTGCTGGGCGGGGCCGTTGGGGGCGGTCAGGCCGTTGGAGGCGCCGTCCTGGTTGACGGCGCTGCCGCGCAGCACGGCGAGGACCGGGTTGCCGTCGCGGCGGGCGTCGGAGAGGCGCTGGAGCACCAGCAGGCCGACGCCCTCGCCCCAGCCGGTGCCGTCGGCGGCCCCGGCGAACGGCTTGCACCGGCCGTCCGCGGCGAGGCCGCGCTGGCGGGAGAAGCCGACGAAGATGCCGGGGGTGGCCATCACGGTGGCGCCGCCGGCCAGGGCGAGGTCGCACTCGCCCGCCTGGAGTGCCTGCGCGGCCAGGTGCATCGCGACCAGCGACGACGAGCAGGCGGTGTCGACGGTGACCGCCGGGCCGTGCAGCCCGAAGGTGTACGCCAGCCGGCCGGAGATGACGCTGGCGGAGGTGCCGGTGGCGAGGTAGTTCTCGTCGACGTCCCCGGTGGCCATCAGCAGCGAGCCGTAGTCCTGGCCGTTGGTGCCGACGTACACGCCGGTGCGGCTGCCGCGCAGCGCGGTCGGGTCGATCCGGGCCCGCTCGAACGCCTCCCAGGTGGTCTCCAGCAGCAGCCGCTGCTGCGGGTCCATGGCGAGCGCCTCGCGGGGGCTGATGCCGAAGAAGGCCGGGTCGAACTCGCCGGCTCCGGCGACGAAGCCGCCCTCCCGGACGTAGCTGGTGCCGAGGTGCTCGGGGTCGGGGTGGTACAGCTCGGCGAGGTTCCAGCCGCGCTCGCCGGGCATCAGGCTCATCGCGTCGGTGCCGGTGGCGACGAGGTCCCACAGCTGCTCGGGCGAGGCGACGCCGCCGGGGAACCGGCAGCTCATCGCGACGATGGCGATCGGCTCGCGGTCGCGGCCCGTGCCGTCGGCGACCACCTCGCCGACGGTGTGCCCGGCGGTGAGGCCGTGCAGGTGGGCGGCGAGTTCGGCGACCGTGGGGTGGTCGAAGACCAGCGTGGCGGGCAGGGTCATGCCGGTCTCGGCGGTGAGCCGGTTGCGCAGCTCGACGGCGGTGAGCGAGTCGAAGCCGAGGTCGCGGAAGGTGCGGTCGGGCAGCGGCTGGCCGGCCGGGTAGCCGAGCACGACGGCGGCCTGGGTGCGTACGAGGTCGGCGAGCTGCGGCAGGGACCGGCCGACCACCACGGCGCGGGCGGGGCCGGTGGCCACGGCGGGCACCCCGGGCAGGGCGGCGATCAGTGGCGTGGGCCGTCCCCAGGAGGCGGCGAGGCGTCCCCAGTCGACGTCGGCGACGGTGACCGCCGGCTCGGCGGTGTTGACCAGCCGGCCGAGGGCGGTGACGGCCTCGGCGACGGGGAGGGCGTTGACCCCGCCCCGGGCGAGCCGGGCGGTCAGCGCCGCGGCCATGCCGTCCTCGGCCCAGGCGCCCCAGGCGATGGCGGTGCCGGGCAGGCCCTGGTCGCGTCGCCAGGCCGCGAACGCGTCGAGGTAGGCGTTGGCCGCCGCGTAGTTGCCCTGTCCGGCGCTGCCGATGACCCCGGCGAGGGAGGAGAAGAGCACGAACGCGTCGAGGTCGCGGCCGGCGGTGGCCTCGTGCAGCACCCGGGCGGCGCGGACCTTGCCGTCGAGGACGGTCTGCATCCGGGTCAGGTCGAGCCCGTCGAGGACGCCGTCGTCGACCACGCCGGCGGTGTGCACGACGGCGGTCAGCCCCGGCAGCCCGGCCACGAGGGCGTCGACGGCCGCCCGGTCGGTGACGTCGCACGCCACCACCCGCACCGCACCCAACTCGTCCACCAGCTCCGCCGCGCCCGGCGCCGCCGGACCCCGCCGCGAGGCCAGCACCACCTCGCCGGCCCCGTTGGCCAGCAACCAACGGGCCACGTGCCGACCCAGGGCACCCGTACCACCGGTCACCAGCACCGTGCCGGCGGGCCGCCAACCCGCACCGGCCGGCGGCGCGGCCGGCACCAGCCGCCGGCCGAGGATGCCCTGCGGACGGATCGCCACCTGGTCGTGGCCGGCGTCGGCGAGGACGGCGAGCAGCGCGTCGGCGGCGGGGCGGTCGACCCGGGCGGGCAGGTCGACCAGGCCGCCCCAGCGGTCCGGCTGTTCGAGGGCGACGACCCGGCCCAGGCCCCAGGCCAGGGCGGACCACGGGTCGGCGAGGGTCTCACCGCCGCCGACGCGCACGGCGCCCCGGGTGAGGCACCAGAGCCGGCCGGGCAGGCCGGCGTCGGCGAGCGCCTGGGTGAGGGTGAGCAGCAGCGCGGCGCCGGCGGAGACGGCCGGGGCGTCCGGCAGCGCCGCATCGGGTGCCGGCGGCACGCAGAGCACCCCGCGCCAGCCCTGGTCGCCGTGGCCGCGCAGCAGCCCGGTGAGCTCGGCGCGGCCGACGCCGGGGGCGACGGTGAGGGTGTCGACGTGGGCGCCCGCGCCGGTCAGCGTGGCGGCCACCCCGGCGTCGTCGGCGTCGGCGGTGACGACCAGCCAGCGGCCGGTCAGCGCCGGCACGGCGCCCGGGCGTACCGGCTCCCAGTCGACCCGGTACGCCCAGCCGTCCACCACCGCGTCGCGGTGCCGGGCCCGCCGCCACGACGACAGCACGGGCACGGCCGGGGCGAGGGCCTCGACGGCCGCGGGGTCGTCCTGCACGGCCAGGTGGGCGGCGACCCCGGTCAGGTCGCCGCGCTCCACGGCCGCCCAGAAGTCGCCCTCGGCGCTGTCGCCCGGCGCGGCGGTCGCGGCGGCGCCACCGACCTCCGGCCAGTAGCGCTGGTGCTGGAAGGCGTACGTGGGCAGCTCCACCCGCCGGGCGTCGGTGTCGGCGAACCACGGCCGCCACTCGACGGCCACCCCGTGCACGTGCAGCTCGGCCAGCCCGGCCAGCAGCCCGTGCGCCTCGGGCCGGTCCCCGCGCTGCGCCGGCACGGCGAGCACGCCGTCGGCGCCCGGCAGGGCGTCGCCGACCATCGCGGTCAGCACGCTGCGCGGGCCGACCTCCAGGAAGGTGTCCGCCCCGGCGGCCCGCAGCGCGGCGACGCCGTCGGCGAAGCGGACCGCCTCGCGCACGTGGCGCACCCAGTAGTCGGCGGTCCGGATCTCGTCGGCGTCGGCGAGCGCCCCGGTCACGTTCGACACCACGGGCAGCGACGGCGCGGCGAACTCCAGCTTGTCGAGCACCGCGCGGAACCTGGCGAGCATCGGCTCCATCAGCGGGCTGTGGAAGGCGTGGCTGACCGCCAGGCGGCGCGTGCGTACGCCCCGCTCCCGCCAGCCGCGCTCCACCTCGTCGAGCGCGTCGACGGCACCGGAGACCACGACCGACGACGGCCCGTTGACCGCCGCGATCCCCACGTCGGCCAGACCGTCCAGGGTGGCCAGCACCTCGGCCTCGGTCGCCGCGACGGCCAGCATCCCGCCGCCCGAGGGCAGCGCCTGCATCAGCCGGCCCCGCGCCGCCACCAGCGCGCAGGCGTGCTCCAGGGACAGCACCCCGGCCACGTACGCGGCCGTGACCTCGCCGATGGAGTGGCCGGCGACCAGGTCGGGGGCGATGCCGAAGGACTCGACGAGGCGGAACAGCGCCACCTCGACGGCGAACAGGCCGGCCTGCGTGAACACCGTCCGGTCCAGCAGCTCGGCGTCGGCCGAGCCCTCGGCGGCGAACAGCACCTCGCGCAGGGGGCGCGGCAGGGCCCGGTCCAGGTACCCGCACACCTCGTCGAGCGCGGCGGCGAAGACGGGGAACTCCGCGTACAGCTCGCGGCCCATGCCGGCGCGCTGCGCGCCCTGGCCGGAGAAGAGCACGGCGAGCTGGCCGCGCGGCGCCCCGGCGCCGACCACGACGGTGCCGGCGGGCTCTCCGGCGGCGAGGGCGCGCAGCCCGGCGAGCAGGTCGTCGCGGCCGGTCGCCGACAGCACGGCGCGGCGGTCCAGGCTGGACCGGGAGGTGACCGACGAGAAGGCCACGTCGATCGGGCGCTCGGTGTCGTCGGCGGCGAACCGGGCGGCCCAGCGGCCGGCCTGCGCGGCGAGCGCGGCGTCGGAGCGGGCGGAGAGCAGCACGGGAGCCACCGTGCGGACCGCCGGGACCCTCGGCTCGGTTTCAGTCTCGGTTTCGACCTCGGCAGAAGCCGGGGCCTGCTCGATGATGGTGTGCGCGTTGGTGCCGGACACGCCGAACGACGACACCGCGGCCCGGCGTGGCCGGTCCACGGCGGGCCACGGCGTGGCGGCGGTCGCGAGGGTGACGGCCCCGGCGGTCCAGTCGATGTGCGGGGACGGCTCGTCGACGTGCAGGGTGGGCGGCACGACGCCGTGCCGCATCGCCATCACCATCTTGATCACGCCGGCCACGCCGGCGGCGGCCTGGGTGTGCCCGATGTTCGACTTCACCGAACCGAGCAGCAGCGGCGCGGCGTCGTCGCGGTCCTGCCCGTACGTGGCCAGCAGCGCCTGCGCCTCGATCGGGTCACCGAGCCGGGTGCCGGTGCCGTGCGCCTCCACGACGTCGACCTGCTCGGGGGTGAGCCGGGCGTTGCCCAGGGCCTGGCGGATGACGCGCACCTGGGAGGGGCCGTGCGGGGCGCTGAGCCCGTTGGACGCGCCGTCCTGGTTGACCGCGCTGCCGCGCACCACGGCCAGCACCGGGTATCCGTGCCGCTGCGCGTCGGAGAGCCGGGTGAGCAGCAGCATGCCGATGCCCTCGGACCACGAGGTGCCGTCCGCGCCGGCGGCGAACGCCTTGCACCGGCCGTCGGCGGCGAGACCGCGTTGCCGGCTGAAGCCGACGAACACCGCCGGGGTGGGCATCACCGTCACGCCGCCGGCCAGCGCCAGCTCGCAGTCGCCGTTGCGCAGGGCCTGCGCGGCGAGGTGGATGGCGACCAGCGAGGACGAGCAGGCGGTGTCGACGGTGACCGCCGGCCCTTCCAGCCCGAGGGTGTACGCGACGCGGCCGGAGATGACGCTGGTGGCGTTGCCGGTGAGCAGGTGCCCCTCGCCGTTCTCGGCCTGCGCCATCATGCCGTCGTAGCCGTGCGACGACGCCCCGACGAAGACGCCGGTGCGGCTGCCCCGTACGGCCGGCAGCGGCAGCCCGGCCCGCTCGAACGCCTCCCAGGAGGTCTCCAGCAGCAGCCGCTGCTGCGGGTCCATGGCGACGGCCTCGCGGGGCGAGATGCCGAACAGGTCGGCGTCGAAGTCGGCGGCGGCGTAGACGAAGCCGCCCTCGTTGACGTAGCTGGTGCCCGGGTGGTCGGGGTCGGGGTGGAAGAGGCGCTCCAGGTCCCAGCCCCGGTCGGCGGGGAACGGCCCGATCCCGTCGCCGCCGTCGTGCACGAGCTGCCACAGCGCCTCGGGGCTGTCGACCCCGCCCGGGTAGCGGCAGCTCATCGCCACGATGGCGATGGGCTCGGAGTCCCGGGCCTCCAGCTCGCGCAGCCGCCGCCGGGTACGCCGCAGCTCCGAGGTCGTACGCTTCAGGTACTCGACGTACTTCTCGTCCTCGTTGCTCACCGTGGACCTACCTCACTCGGCATGCCGATGTCGTTGCGGCTGGTGGTCACGACGTCTCCAGCTCGCGGTCGATCAGGTCGAAGATGTTCTCGGCGGTGGCCGACTCCAGGTCGTCGTCGCCGTCCGCGTCCGCCTGCCGCTCGGTCAGCCGGTCCAGCAGGCCGTGCAGCCGGTCGGTGATCCGGCGGAACTCGTCGTCGGCCGGGTCGAGCCCGCCGAGCACCGCCTCCAGCCGGTCGAGTTCCCGGCCGGCCGTCGACGGGTCGCCCGCCGGGGCCGCCGGGGCGAACTGCCCGGCGAGGTGGGCGGCGAGCGCCTCGGGCGTCGGGTTGTCGAAGACCAGCGTCGCCGGCAGCCGCAGCCCGGTGGCCGCGCCGAGGCGGTTGCGCAGCTCGACCGCGGTGAGCGAGTCGAAGCCGAGTTCCCGGAACGCGCGGGTCGGCTCGATGCCGGCCGGGTCGCCGTGGCCGAGGACGACCGCCACGTGCGACAGCACCAGGTCGCGCAGGGCGCGCACCCGCTTGTCGTCGGGCAGGGCGCGCAGCGTCTCGGCGTACGCCTGCCCGTCGGCGGCCTCGCCGGCCGCGGCCCGGCGGCCGGCGGCGCGGACCAGGTTGGTCAGCAGCGGGTGGACGGGCGTCCCGGGTGCGGCCACCCCGGTGACGATCTTGGCGGGCATCAGGCTCGCCCGCTCCGAGCGCCAGACCGCGTCGAACAGGGCGAGACCCTCGTCGTCGGCCAGGGCGGCCATGCCACCCCGGTCGAGGCGACGGATGTCGGCCGAGTCGAGGTGCCCGGTCATGCCGCTGGCCTGGGCCCAGCGGCCCCAGGCGAGCGCGACCGCCGGCAGCCCGAGGGCCCGGCGGTGCTCGGCGAGGGCGTCGAGGAACGCGTTGCCGGCGGCGTAGTTGCCCTGGCCGGGGCCGCCGAACACGCCGGCGGCGGCCGAGAAGAGCACGAACGCGCTCAGGTCGTGGCCGAGGGTGGCCCGGTGCAGGTTCCAGGCCACGTCGACCTTGGGCCGCAGCACCGCGTCGAGGCGGTCGCCGGTGAGCGACTCGACCGTGGCGTCGTCGAGGACGCCGGCGGCGTGCACGACGGCACGCAGCGGGTGCCGCCGGTCCACCATGGCGAGCACGTCCGCCACGGCGTCCGGGTCGGCCAGGTCGGCCGCGACGATCGACACGTCCGCGCCGAGCGCCTTGAGGTCGGCGAGCAGCTCGTCGGCGCCCTCGGCGTCCGGGCCGCGCCGGCTGACCAGGAGCAGCTGCCGGGCGTCGTGCGCGGTGACCAGGTGCCGGCAGAGCAGCGCACCGAGGGTGCCGGTCGCCCCGGAGACCAGGACCGTGCCGTCGAGGCGGGGCGCCTGCGGGATGCTCAGGGCGAGCTTGCCGACGTGCCGGGCCTGGCTGAGGAAGCGGAAGGCCTCGGGGGCACGCCGGACGTCCCACGTACGCCGGGGCAACGGCCGCAGCGCCCCGCCGGCGAAGAGCGCCATCAGCTCGCCCAGCATCGCGCCGATCTTCTCCGGGCCGGCCTCGATGAGGTCGAAGACCTGGTAGCTGACGCCGGGGTGCTCGGCGGTGACGCGCTGCGGGTCCCGCTTGTCGGTCTTGCCCATCTCGACGAACCGGCCGCCGTCGGCGAGCAGCCGCAGCGACGCGTCGACGTACTCGCCGCTGAGCGCGTTGAGCACCACGTCGACGCCCCGCCCGCCGGTGCGGTGGGCGAACTCCCCGGCGAAGTCGAGGCTGCGGGAGGAGGCGAGGTGCGCGTCGTCGAAGCCGGTGGCGCGCAGCGCCGGCCACTTGCCGGGGCTGGCCGTGCCGTAGACCTCCGCGCCGAGGTGACGGGCGATCTGCACGGCGGCCATGCCGACGCCGCCGGCCGCCGCGTGGACGAGCACGGACTCCCCGGCGCGCAGCCGGGCCAGCTCGACCAGGCCGTACCAGGCGGTCAGGAAGACCACGGGCACGGCGGCGGCGTCGGTGTAGGACCAGCCGTCGGGGATGCGGGTGAGCAGCCGGCGGTCGGTGACCGCGGCCGAGGAGAACGAGCCGGAGAAGATGCCCATCACCCGGTCGCCGGGGGCGAGGTCGGTGACCCCCGGCCCGACGCCGAGCACCACGCCGGCGCCCTCGTTGCCCAGCACCTCCTGGTCGGGGACCATGCCGAGGGCCAGCACCACGTCCCGGAAGTTCAGCCCGGAGGCGCGCATCCCGACCAGGACGTGGCCCGCCGGCAGTTCCCCGGTCGCTGCGGGGGCGGGCAGCAGGGCCAGGTTCTCCAGCGTGCCCTTCTCGGTGACGTCGAGGCGCCACGGCACCTCGTCGGCGGGCAGCGGCAGCACCCCGGCGTCGCGTGCCCGGGCCAGCCGGGGCACCAGCGGCACGCCGTCGCGCAGCGCGAGCTGCGGCTCGCCGGAGGCGACGGCCGCCGCAACGGCCGCCAGGGAGGCGGTGGCGTCGTCGGTGTCGAGCAGCGTGAACCGGCCGGGGTGCTCGGACTGCGCGGAGCGGACCAGCCCCCACAGGCTCGCCCGGGCCAGGTCGCGGGGAGCCTCGCCCGGGGCGGCGCCGACCGCGCCCCGGGTGTGCAGGACCAGCCGCGACTGCTCCAGCCGGGGCTCGCCCAACCACTGCTGCACCAGCGCGAGCGCGTCGCGGGCCGCGTCGTGCGCGGCCGCGCCGGCCCGCGCCGGGTCCGACTCCGCGCCGGAGCGCAGGTCCAGCACCACATCGGGTACGTCCCCGGACTCCCCGACGTCGGCGACCAGCGCCGCCAGGTCGGCGTGGGCCCGCACCGGGTGCCCGACGGCGGTGAGCGCCCCGGCGAGGCCGAGGGCGTCGTCGCCGAGCAGCGCCCAGCGGACCGGCTCCCCCACCGGCGCGTCGGCGCGCGGCAGCGGCGTCCAGTCCAGGTGGAACACCGAGGTGCGGCGCAGGGCGGCGGCCTCGTCGGCCCGGCCGGCGGCGACCGGGCGGAAGGTCAGCGACTCGACGGTCGCGACGGGCTGGCCGGCGGTGTCGGCGAGCGTGACCGCGACGGTGTCCGGGCCGAGCGGACGCAGCCGTACCCGCAGCCGGGTGGCGCCGTGGGCGTGCAGGGCGACGGAGCGGAAGGCGAACGGCATCCAGCCCGCGCCGGAGGTGTCCGCCGGGTCGCCGAGCAGGGCGGTGACCCCGCTGGCCTGCAGGGCCGCGTCGAACAGGGCCGGGTGCAGCCCGAAGCGGGACGCGTCGGCGGTCGCCTCCTCGGGCAGGGCCACCTCGGCGTAGACCTCGCCGTCGCCGCGCCACACCCGGCGCAGGCCGCGGAAGGCGGGGCCGTAGCCGAGGCCGCCCCCGGCCATCTCGGCGTACCAGGCGTCCAGGTCGGCGTCGACCTCGACGGCGTCGGCCGGCGGCCACTGCCCCGGTACGACCGTCGGGGCGGGCAGCTGCGACAGCAGCAGGCCCTCGGCGTGCCGGGTCCACTCGGCGTCGGCGTTCTCCTCGGGCCGGGAGTGCACGGTGACGCTCCGCTCGCCGGTGTCGCCGGGCGGGCCCACGCGCACCTGCACCTGCACCGCGCCGGCCGGCGGGAGCACCAGCGGGTTGATCAGCGTCAGGTCGCCCACCTGGCCGGCGTCGACCTCGTCGCCGGCCCGCACCACCATGTCCACCACGCCGGTGCCCGGGACGATCACCGCCCCGCCGACGGAGTGGTCGGCGAGCCACGGGTGGGTACGCACGGAGAGCCGCCCGGTCAGCACCACCGTCTGGTCGTCGGCGACGGGTACGGCCGCGCTGAGCAGCGGATGGTCGGTGTCCTGGAGGCCGGCGGAGCCGACGTCGCGTACCCGGTGCGCGGGCGCGTCCAGCCAGAAGCGTCCCCGTTCGAAGGCGTACGTGGGCAGCGCCACGGTGTCGGTCGGGGCCAGCACGGCCGTCAGGTCGACGGGTAGGCCGATCGCGTGGGCGGTGGCGAGGTTCGTCAGCAGCCGCGTCGCGTCGTCGTCACCCCTGCGCAGACTGCCCAGCGTGTGCCCGCTCGCGCCCGCGTCGTCCAGGATCGCCGTCACCGGCATCGCCAACACCGGATGCGGGGAGATCTCCACGAACGTCGTGTGCCCGGCAGCCACGGCCACCCGCACAGCAGCCTCGAACTGCACGGTCCGCCGCAGGTTGTCGTACCAGTAGTCCGCCGTCATCGAGACGGGATCCACCCACTCACCGGTCAGCGTCGACACCAGCCGGGTATGCCCCGGCCGCGGGCTCACGTCGGCCAGATCGGCGCGCAACTGCTCCGCGACCTCCTGCACCGCCACCGAGTGCGACGCGTAGTCCACCGGAATCAACCGCGCCCGCACCCCGTCGACCTGACACGCCTCCACCAGGCCCGCCACCGGCTGCGGCGGACCCGACACCACCACCGTCGACGGCCCGTTCACCGCCGCCACCCCGACACCCGCGAACGCGGCCAGCCGCTCGGCCACCGCCTCGGCCGACAGATCCACCGACGCCATCGTCCCCGTACCCCGCAGCACCGTCAGCGCCCGCGACCGCAACGCCACCGCCTTCGCCGCATCCTCCAGGGACAGGATCCCGGCCACACACGCCGCGCCGATCTCGCCCTGCGAGTGACCGATCACCGCCTGCGGCGTGACCCCCGCGTGCTGCCACACCGCGGCGAGGGCCATGCCGACGGCCCACAGCACCGGCTGCACGACCTCGACCCGCGCCAACCACGACTCGTCATCACCCGTCAACACCGACACTAGATCCACATCCAGATACGGCGCCAGGGCCCGCTGACACTCGGCCAGCCGCGCGTCGAACACCGGCGTACGCCCGATCAGACCGGCCGCCATCCGCGCCGACTGCGCACCCTGCCCCGGGAACACGAACACCGGGCCCGCACCGTGGGACGAGGCCGTGCCGGCGACGACGTTGCCGGCCGGCGACCCGGAAACCAGAGCATCCAACCCCGCCAGCAGGTCCGCCGCGCTCGACCCGACGACGGCCGCCCGCTGGTCGAACGTCGACCGGGTGGCGGCGAGGGACCAGCCCACCGCCGCCGCATCGACGTCGGCGTGCTCACGCACGTACCGCGCGAGCCGGGCCGCCTGGCCCGCGAGGGCGCGCTTCGAGCGCGCCGACACCGGCCACACCACGACGTCGGCGGCCACGAGCCCCGGACCGTGCTCGGCCGGAGCGGCGACCTCGGACGGCTCGTCGGCCTGCTCGATGATCACGTGGGCGTTCGTGCCAGACATGCCGAACGACGACACCGCCGCCCGACGTGGCCGCTGCACCTCGGACCACGGCCGCGACCGCGTCGCCAGCTCCACCGCACCGGCGCTCCAGTCGATGTGCGGCGACGGCTCGTCCACGTGCAGCGTCGCCGGCACGACTCCGTGCCGCATCGCCAGCACCATCTTGATCACACCGGCGACGCCCGAAGCGGCCTGGGTGTGCCCGATGTTGGACTTGATCGAGCCGAGCAGCAGCGGCTCGTCGGCCTTGCGGCCCTGGCCGTAGGTCGCCAGCAGGGCCTGCGCCTCGATCGGGTCACCGAGGGTGGTGCCGGTGCCGTGCGCCTCGACCACGTCCACGTCGGCGGCGGTCAGGCGCGCCGCCGCGAGGGCCTGCCGGATCACCCGCTGCTGCGAAGGGCCGTTCGGCGCCGTCAGCCCGTTGGACGCGCCGTCCTGGTTGACCGCCGACCCACGCACGATCGCCAGGACCCGGTGCCCGTTGCGCCGGGCGTCCGACAGCCGCTCCACCAGCAGCACGCCGACGCCCTCGCCCCAGCCGGTGCCGTCGGCGGCTGCCGCGAACGCCTTGCACCGGCCGTCGGCGGCCAGGCCGCGCTGCCGGGAGAACTCGAAGAAGGTGCCGGGGGTGGCCATGACCGTGACGCCGCCGGCGAGGGCCAGGTCGCACTCGCCGCGCCGCAGCGACTGCACCGCCAGGTGCAACGCCACGAGCGACGACGAACACGCCGTGTCCACCGACACCGCCGGCCCCTCCAACCCCAACGCGTACGCCACCCGGCCCGACACCACACTGGCGGCGTTGCCCGTGGCCCCGAACCCTTCGGCCTGCTCCCCCGCAGCCATCAGCAGGGCCCCATAGTCCTGACCATTCGTGCCCACGAACACCCCTGTTCGCGAACCCCGAAAAACCCCAGGCTCAACCCCTGCCCGCTCGACCGCCTCCCACGAGACCTCCAGCAGCAACCGCTGCTGCGGGTCCATGGCCGCCGCCTCGCGGGGCGAGATACCGAAGAAGCCCGGGTCGAACTCCCCCGCTGCGTGCAGGAAGCCGCCCTTGTCGGCGTAGGTGGTGCCGGGGTTGGCCGGGTCGGGGTCGTAGAGCCGGTCGAGGTCCCAGCCCCGGTCGGTCGGGAAGTCACCGATCGCGTCGATGCCGTCGGCGACGAGTCGCCACAGTTGCTCGGGATCGTCGACGCCGCCGGGGTAGCGGCAGGCCATGGCGACGATGGCCACCGGCTCGTCGTCGTCCACGGCCGCCGGGGCGACGTCGGTGACCGGGGCCGCGTCGACGCCGAAGAGCCCGGCGAGCAGGAAGCGGGCCAGCACCACCGGGGTGGGGTGGTCGAAGACCAGGGTGGTGGGCAGCGCCTGCCCGGTGGCGGCGGCGAGCCGGTTGCGCAGCTCCACCGCGGTCAGCGAGTCGAAGCCGAGGTCGCGGAACGCGGTGGTCGCCGGGACGGCCGCGGCCCCGCCGTCGTGGCCGAGCACGTCGGCGGCGAGTTCCCGGACCAGGTCCGCGACGGTCTCCTCCCGCCGGGCCGGGGTCAGCGCGGCGAGGCGCCGGCGCAGGGTCGCCGCCGGGCCCTCGTCGCCGTCGTCGACCGCGACGCCGCCGTCGAGGGCGGCCCGCGCCTCCGGTACGCCCTCCAGCAGCGGCCGTCGGCGGGCGGAGGCGTACGCGGGGGCGAACCGGGCCCAGTCCACGTCGGCCACCGTCACGGTGACATCGTCGTGGTCGAGGGCCTGCTGCAACGCGCCCATGGCGACGCTCGGGTCCATGGCGGGCAGGCCCCGGCGGCGCAGGTTCCGTTCGGCGTCGGCCGCGTGCATGCCGCCGTCGGCCCAGGGCCCCCAGGCGATGGCGGTGCCGGCCCGGCCGTCGGCGCGGCGCCGCTGCACCAGCGCGTCCAGGTAGGCGTTGCCGGCCGCGTACCCGGCCTGCCCGCCGCTGCCCCAGGTGGCGGCGATGGACGAGTAGACGACGAAGGCGTCCAGCTCCCGGTCGGCGAGCAGGTCGGCGAGGTGGGTGGCGCCGGCGGTCTTGCCGACGGTGACCTCGGCCAGCTCGGCCGGGGTGACCTCCGCCAGCGGGGTGGCCTGCGCGATGCCGGCGGTGTGCACGACGGTACGCACCGGCGGGCCGGCGGACTCGACCCGGTCGAGCAGGTCGGCGAGGGCGGCCCGGTCGGCGATGTCGCAGGCGGCGACGGTGACCCGGGTACCGAGGCCGGTCAGCTCGGTCTCCAGCTCGGCGGCGCCGGGGGCGGCCGGTCCGCGCCGGCTGACCAGCACGACGTGTTCGGCTCCGGCGGCGGCGAGCCAGCGGGCGGCGCGGGCGCCGAGCCCGCCGGTGCCGCCGGTGATCAGGGCGGTGCCGGTGGGTGTGAACCGGCGCACCGGCGGGCGGTCACCGAGGGCGGCGCGGACCAGGCGGCGGGCGAAGACGCCAGGGCCGCGTACCGCGAGCTGGTCCTCGCCGGTCGATCCGGTGAGGATCGCGGCGAGCCGGGTGGCGGCCCGGTCGTCGGGCTCCGGCGGCAGGTCGACGAGGCCGCCCCAGCGGTGCGGCGCCTCGACGCCGACGACCCGGCCGAGGCCCCAGATCGCGGCCTGCGCCGGATCGGCGAGCCGGTCGTACGAGGTGGCGGCGACCGCGCCCCGGGTGACCAGCCACAGCGGCGCGGCCAGCCCGGCGTCGCCGAGCGCCTGCACGAGCGTGAGGGTGGCGGTCAGGCCGGGCAGGCCGGTGCCGTCGGCGGCGGGCGGTTCCGCGGCGAGCAACGAGACGACGCCGGCGGGATCGACGCCGGCGAGGGACGCCGCGAGGCCGGCCCGGTCGGCGTCCGGCTCGACGGTCAGCGCCCGCACGTCGGCGCCGGCGCCGGTCAGCGCGGCCCGGACGGTCCGCGCCGCCGGGTCGTCGGCGCCGCCTTCGGGCAGCGCCAGCAGCCAGGTGCCGGTCAGCCGGGCGGGGACGGGTTCGCCGGTCACCTGCCACTCGGCCCGGTAGCGCCAGCCGTCGAGCACCGAGTGTTCCTGCCGCTGCCGCCGCCAGTCGGCGAGGACGGGCAGCAGCGTACGCAGCGACTCGGCGGCGGCGGAGTCGGTGACGGCGAGGGTGTCGCGCAGCGCGTCGAGGTCGGCGCGTTCGACGGCCGCCCAGAACCGCCGGTCGAGTACGCCGGCTGCGCCGGCGGCGGCCTCGTCGGCGGGCGCCTCGGCCGGTACCCAGTACTGCTGCCGCTCGAACGGGTACGTGGGCAGGCCGACGAGCCGGCCGGGCCGGTCGGCGAGGAGGTCCGCCCAGCGCACCGGCGTGCCGGCGACGTGGAGCTGGGCGAGGGCGGCGAGCAGGGCGCGGCGGTCCGGGCGGTCCCGGCGCAGCACCGGCACCACCACGGCGGGGGCGGCGTCGCCGGCCCCGGCCCCGGCCCCGGCGAGGGTCTCCTGGATGCTGGCGGTGAGGACGGCGTCGGGGCCGACCTCCACGAAGGTGCCGACGCCGTTGGCGCGCAGGGTGCGTACGCCGTCGGCGAAGCGGACCGCCTCCCGGACGTGGCGCACCCAGTAGCCGGGGTCGGTGAGCTGCGCCGGGTCGGCCAGCTCGCCGGTCAGGTTGGACACCACCGGCAGGGTGGGGGCGCGCAGGTCGAGGCCGGCGGCGACGGCGGCGAACTCGGCGAGCATCGGTTCCATCAGCGGGCTGTGGAAGGCGTGGCTGACCCGCAGCCGCCGCACCTTCACCCCCCGGCCGGTCCACAGTTCGGCCAGCTCGTCGATGGTCGCGCCGTCGCCGGAGACGACGACGGCGCCGGGGCCGTTGACGGCGGCGACGGCGACCCGGTCGGTCAGGTGGGCGATCGACTCGGCGACCCGCGCCTCGTCGGCGGCCACGGCGAGCATCGCGCCGCCGGCGGGCAGGGCCTGCATGAGTCGGCCCCGGGCGGCGACGAGGGCGCACGCGTCGTCGAGGGTGAGCACGCCGGCCACGTGGGCGGCGGTCAGCTCGCCGACGGAGTGCCCGGCGACCATGTCGGGGGCCAGCCCCCAGGAGCCGAGCAGCCGGTGCAGCGCCACCTCGACGGCGAACAGCGCGGCCTGGGTGAAGACGGTCTGGTCGAGCAGCGCGGCCTCGTCGGTGCCGGGCTCGGCGTGCAGCAGCGGCTTCAGCGGCCGGGGCAGCCGGTGGTCGAGGTGCGCGCAGACCTCGTCGAGCGCCTCGGCGAAGACCGGGTACGTCTCGTACAGTTCCCGGCCCGCTCCGGCGCGCTGGGCGCCCTGGCCGGAGAAGAGGAACGCGACCCCGCCCCGTTCGGCGGCGGCGCCGGTGACCAGTCCCGGGGCGGGCCGGTCCTCGGCGATGGCGTGCAGTGCGGCGAGCAGGCCGTCCCGGTCGTCGGCGAGGACGACCGCCCGGTGTTCCAGGGGCGAGCGGGAGACCACCGAGGTCCAGGCGACGTCGGCCGGCCGCAGGTCCGCGTCGTCGGCGACGTGGGCCGACCAGCGCTCGGCCTGGCGGCGCAGCGCGGTACGGGTGCGGCCGGTGAGCAGCACCGGCGCGGGTCCGGACGCCTCCGGCCGGTCGGCCTCGGCGTGGGCCGGCTCGGGCTGTTCGAGGATGAGATGGGTGTTGGTGCCGCTCATGCCGAAGGAGGACACGGCGGCCCGGCGCGGCCGGTCCACGGCCGGCCACGGCGTGGCCTCGGTGACCAGGTCGACCGCCCCGGCGGCCCAGTCCACGTGCGGGGTGGGCTCGTCGACGTGCAGGGTGGCCGGCACGATCCCGTGCCGCATCGCCTCCACCATCTTGATCACCCCGGCGATGCCGGCGGCGGCCTGGGTGTGGCCGATGTTGGACTTGATCGAGCCGAGCAGCAGCGGCGCGGCGTCGCCGCGCTCCCGGCCGTACGTGGCGAGCAGGGCCTGGGCCTCGATCGGGTCGCCGAGGACGGTGCCGGTGCCGTGCGCCTCCACCACGTCGACGAGGTCGGGGGTGAGCTTCGCGCCGGCCAGCGCCTGCCGGATGACCCGCTGCTGGGAGGGGCCGTTGGGGGCGGTGAGCCCGTTGGACGCGCCGTCGGAGTTGACCGCGGAGCTGCGGATGATCCCGAGCACGGGGTGGCCGTTGCGGCGGGCGTCGCTGAGCCGTTCCAGCAGCAGCATGCCGACGCCCTCGGACCAGCCGGTGCCGTCGGCGGAGGCGGCGAACGACTTGCACCGGCCGTCGGCGGCGAGGCCACGCTGCCGGGAGAACTCGACGAACGGGCCGGGGGTGGCCAGCACGGTCGCCCCGCCGGCCAGGGCGAGGCCGCACTCGCGTTGGCGTAGCGCCTGGCAGGCGAGGTGGATGGCGACCGACGCCGACGAGCAGGCGGTGTCCAGGGTGACCGTGGGGCCCTCCAGCCCGAACGTGTACGCCAGCCGGCCGGAGACCACGCTCGCGGCGGTGCCGGTCAGCACGTACCCCTCGACGCCGGGCGCCCGGTGCAGCACGGCGGCGTAGTCCTGCCCGGAGGTGCCGACGAAGACGCCGGAGCGGCTGCCGCGCAGCGACAGCGGGGCGATGCCGGCCCGCTCGAACAGCTCCCAGGTGACCTCCAGCAGCAGTCGCTGCTGCGGGTCCATGGCGACCGCCTCGCGCGGCGAGATGCCGAACAGCGCGGCGTCGAAGCGCCCCGCGTCGTGCAGGAACCCGCCGGAGGTGGTGTACGAGGTGCCGGCGTTGTCCGGGTCGGCGTGGTAGAGCCGCTCCAGGTCCCAGCCCCGGTCGGTGGGGAACTCGCCGATGGCGTCCCCGCCGGACGAGACGAACTCCCACAGCTGTTCGGGCGAGCTGATGCCACCCGGGTAGCGGCAGCTCATCGCCACGATCGCCACCGGCTCGGACTCCTCGGCGGTGACCTCGCGCAGCCGTTGGCGGGTCTGCTGAAGTTCGGCGACGACCCGCGTCAGGTATTCGCGCAGCCGCTCTTCGTCCGCCATGACATCTCGCTTTCTCGTGACACCACAGGTTCCCGGGCGGCTCAGGAGAGCCCGAGGTCCTGGTCGATGAGGTCGAACAGCTCCTGGTTGCTGGCCACCCGCAGCCGGTCGGCCACCTCGGCGGTCTCCTCCCGACGTTCCTCGGCGGCGCCGAGCCGTTCGAGCAGGCTGTGCAGCCGCATCGTGATCCGCACCCGGCCGATGTCGTCCGGCTCGCGCAGCGCCAGGGCGCTCTCCAACTGGTCCAGCTCGGCGAGGGTCGGCAGCGCCTCCACCGACGCCTCGCTGAGCAGTTCGGCCCGCAGGTGCTCGGCCAACGCCTGCGGGGTCGGGTAGTCGAACACCACCGAGCTGGGCAGGCTCAGCCCGGTCGAGCGGGCCAGCCGGCCCCGCAGCTCCACGGCGGTGAGCGAGTCGAAGCCGAGGTCCCGGAAGGGCCGGCCGGCCTCCACGGCGTACGGGCTGTCGTGGCCGATGACCTCGCCGGCGGCGGTGCGGATCAGATCCACCAGCAGCCGCACCTGTTCGGCCTGCGACAGCTCGCCGAGCCGCTTGCGCAGTTCGCCGGCGACCTGGTCGCCGTCCTCGGCGTCGGCGCGCGCCGCCGCGGCCTGGGCGGCCACCTCGGCGATCTCGCTGATCAGCGGCCGGGGCCGGGCGGAGGCGAAGACCGGCGCGAAGCGGTCCCAGTCGATGTCGGCGACGGTGAGGGCGGTGTCGTCGCCGTCGAGGCCGGCGCGCAGGGCGGCCATCGCCGGTTCCCGGTCCAGCAGGGTCACCCCGCGCCGGCTCATCGCCGCCGCGTGCGCGTCGGTCACCATGCCGCCGCCGGCCCACGGTCCCCAGTTGACCGAGAGGTGCCGGGGGCCGCCGGCCGGCCGGGACTGTGCCCAGGCGTCCAGGAAGGCGTTGCCGGCGGCGTACGCGCCGTGGTCGCCGACGCCCCAGACGGCGGCGATGGAGGAGAAGTGCACGACCAGGTCGAGCGGTTCCGGGTCGAGGAACTCGTCCAGGTGCCGGGCGCCGGCGATCTTGCCGGAGACGACGTCGGCGAGTTCCGCCTCGGTGACGGCGGCGACCGGGTTGAGCCGGCCCACCCCGGCGGCGTGCACCACCGCGTGCACGGTCTCGCCGTCGGCGCGCAGCCCGCGGACCAGGTCCGCGACCGCGTCCCGGTCGGCCAGGTCGCAGGCCAGCACCCGGGCCTCGGCGCCCAGCACGGCCAGTTCCGCCACCGCCTCGTCGGCACCGGGGGCCGCCGCGCCGCGCCGGCTGACCAGCAGCAGCCGCCGTGCGCCGTGCCGGGCGAACCAGCCGGCGGCGTACCGGCCGACGGCGCCGGTGCCGCCGGTGACCAGGACGGTCTGCGGCGGTTGCCAGCCGGCCGGCGCCTCGGCGCGCGGCGCGCGGGCCAGCCGCCGCAAATACGTCCCGGAGTCGCGCACCGCGAGCTGGTCCTCGTGCCCGGCGGCGGTGAGCGCCGCCAGGACGTGCTCGGCGGCGGCCGGGGTCAGGGTCGCGGGCAGGTCCAGCAGGCCACCGAAGTGCCGGGGGTGTTCCAGCGCGGTCACCAGGCCGAGGCCCCACGTGGTGGCCTGGGCGGGGCGGGCGACGGGGTCGTCGGCGGCGGTGGCGACGGCCTGCCGGGTGAGCAGCCACAGCGGCACCGGGGGCAGGGCGTCCGTGACCGCCTGCACCAGGGCGAGGTTCGCGGTCAGGCCCAGCGGCACGGCGGGCCGGTCGGGGTGCGGTCGCTCGTCGAGGGCGAGCAGCGACACGATCCGGGTGGGCGCGGCGCCGGCGAGCTGCCCGGCGAGTGTCGTCCGGTCGGTCGTGGCCGGGTCGACGGCGAGCTGCCGCACGGTGCCGCCCCGGGCGGTGACGAGTTCGGCGAGCCGGTCGACGGCCGACTGGTCGGTACCGCTGTGGACCAGGGTCCACGTGCCGTCCACGGTACCCGCGGCGAGGGCCTGCGGACGCCAGGTGACCCGGTAGCGCCAGCCGTCGGCGAGGGTGTCCTCCTGCTGCTGGCGCCGCCACCGGTCCAGCTCCGGCAGCAGCTCCCGCAGCGGCCGGTCCGCGTCGAGGCCGAGCCGGCCGGCGAGCGCGTCGCCGTCGCCCGACGCCACGGCCCCCCAGAACGCCGAGTCGACGGCGTCGTGGGTGGTGGCGGGGGTGCCCGCCGGCGCGGCGTCGAGGCTCGGCCAGAACCGCTGGTGGGCGAACGCGTACGTGGGCAGGTCCACGGGGCCGGTGCCGGGCAGCAGCCGCGACCAGCGTACGGGCACGCCGTGGCAGTGCAGTCGGGCCACCGCGCCGAGCAGGGTGGCCACCTCGTCCTGGCCGGGCCGCTGCACGCCGGTCACGACGACCGGGGCGTCGGCCGGCAGCGCGTCGGCGGTCAGGGCGGTCAGCACGGTGTCCGGCCCGATCTCCAGGAACCGGGTCACCCCGTGGGCGTGCAGGTGGGTGACGGTGTCGGCGAAGCGGACCGCCTCGCGGACGTGGCGCACCCAGTAGTCCGGGGTGCAGAGCTGCTCGGCGTCGATCACCGCGCCGGTCAGGTTCGACACCAGCGGCACCGTCGGCGGGGCGTACGACAGGGTCGCCGCCACGGCCGCGAAGTCGGCGAGCATCGGCTCCATCAGCGGGCTGTGGAAGGCGTGGCTGACCCGCAGCCGCTTGGTGCGTACCCCTAGGTCGGCGAAGTGGGCGGCCAGCCCGGTCAGCGCGTCCTCGGCGCCGGCGACGACGACGGCGGTCGGCCCGTTCACGGCGGCGACGGCGACCTGCCCCCGCGTACCGTCCAGGGCCTGGAGCACGTCGACCTCGGGCGCGGCGACGGCGAGCATCCCGCCGCCGGCGGGCAGGGCCTGCATCAGCCGGCCCCGGTTGCCGACGAGCGCGCAGGCGTCGGGCAGGTCGAGCACCCCGGCCACGTGGGCCGCGCTGATCTCCCCGACGGAGTGCCCGGCCACGAAGTCGGGCCGGATCCCCCAGTGTTCGAGCAGCCGGAACAGCGCCACCTCGACGGCGAAGAGCCCGGCCTGGGTGAAGGCCGTCTGGTCGAGCAGGTCGGCCTCGGCGGTGCCGGGCTCGGCGAACAGCACCGGACGCAGCGGCTGCGGCAGGTACGCGTCCAGGTGCTGGCAGGCCTCGTCGACCGCCGCGGCGAAGAGCGGGAACGTCTCGTACAGGCGACGGCCCATCCCGGCGTGTTGGGCGCCCTGACCGGAGAAGAGCGCCGCCAGCGCGCCGCCGGGCTCGGCGACGCCCCGGGTGAGGCCGGGGTGGTCCTGGCCGGCGGCGAGGGCCCGCAGGCCGGCGAGGGCGGCGTCGGCGTCCGCGGCGAGCAGCACCGCGCGGTGCCGCAGCGGGGAACGCCCGGTGGCCAGTCCCCGGGCGACGTCGGGGGCGGGCGTCCCGGTGTGCGGCAGCCAGTCGGCCAGCCGGGCCGCCTGGGCCCGCAGGCTGTCGGCGGCGTCGGCCGAGACGACCCAGGGCAGCACCGGCGGCCCGGCGGCCGGCCGGGACGTCGGGGTGTCGGCCGGCGGCGCGGCGGGCGCCTGTTCGAGGATGACGTGCACGTTGGTGCCGCTCACCCCGAACGACGACACGCCGGCGCGGCGCGGCCGGTCGACGTCCGGCCACGGCTGTGCCTCGGTGAGCAGCGCGACGGCGCCCGCCGACCAGTCCACGTGCGGCGTCGGCTCGTCCACGTGCAGGGTGGGCGGCAGCAGGTCGTGCTGGAGCGCCAGCACCATCTTGATCACACCGGAGACGCCGGCGGCGGCCTGGGTGTGGCCGATGTTCGACTTGACGGAGCCGAGCCAGAGCGGCCGGTCGGCGGGCCGGTCCCGCCCGTACGTGGCGAGCAGCGCCTGCGCCTCGATCGGGTCGCCGAGCCGGGTGCCGGTGCCGTGCCCGTCGACGGCGTCCACGTCGACGGCGGTCAGTCGCGCGTTGGCCAGCGCCTGGCTGATCACCCGTTCCTGGGCAGGGCCGTTGGGCGCGGTCAGGCCGTTGCTGGCGCCGTCCTGGTTCATCGCCGAGCCGCGTACGACGGCCAGGATCCGCCGGCCGTCGCGCTGGGCGTCGGAGAGCCGCTGCAACATCACCAGGCCGACGCCCTCGCCCCAGCCGGTGCCGTCGGCGGCCCCGGCGAACGACTTGCACCGGCCGTCGAGGGCCAGCCCCCGCTGCCGGGCGAACTCCAGGAACGGGCCGGGGGTGGCCATCACCGTCACGCCGCCGGCGACCGCGACGTCGCACTCGCCCTGCCGCAGGGACTGGCAGGCCAGGTGCAGCGCCACCAGCGACGACGAGCAGGCGGTGTCGACGCTGACGGCGGGGCCCTGCAACCCGAAGTGGTACGCCAGCCGGCCGCTGATGACGGCGGCGACGTTGCCGGTGGCCTGGTAGCCCTCGGTCTCGACCCGGGCGGCCATCAGCAGCGTCGCGTAGTCCTGGCCGTTGGTGCCGACGAAGACGCCGGTGTTGGTCTCGCGCATGTCGGCCGGCGCGGTGCCGGCCCGCTCGAACAACTCCCAGGCGCTCTCCAGCAGCACCCGCTGCTGCGGGTCCATCACCATCGCCTCGCGCGGCGAGATGCCGAACAGGGCGGCGTCGAAGCCGGCGGCGTCGGTGAGGAAGCCGCCCTCCCGCACGTACGAGGTGCCGGGCCGGTCGGGATCGGGGTCGTAGATCGCCGCCAGGTCCCAGCCCCGGTCGGTCGGGAACTCCGCGATCCCGTCGCGTCCCTCGGCGACCAGCCGCCACAGGTCCTCCGGACCGGCGACACCGCCGGGGTAGCGGCAGCTCATCGAGACGATGGCGATCGGCTCGTCCAGCGCGGTGGCGGCCCGCGTGGGCGCGGTCGCCGGGGTGTCGTCGCCGGTGAGCCGGCTCGCCAGGTGCTCGGCGAGGGCCTCGGGTGTCGGGCGGTCGAACACCAGGGTCGCCGGCAGGTTCAGCCCCACCGCCTCGGCGAGCCGGTTGCGCATCTCGACGGCGCTGAGCGAGTCGAAGCCGATCTCCCGGAACGACCGGTCCGCCGCCAACGCCTGCGGCGAGGACAGCCGCAGCACCGCCGCCGCGTGGACCCGTACGAGGTCGAGCAGGACCCGGCGGCGTTCCGGTGCGGCGAGGCCGGCCAGCCGGCCGCGCAGCGGCGAGGCCGCGTCGGGCGCGTCGGGCGCGTCGCCGTCGCGTTGCCCGGCGGCGAGCAGCCGCGCCACCTCCGGCACGTCGGCGATCAGCGGTCGGGGGCGGGCCAGCGTGTAGGTCTGCAGGAACCGGTCCCAGGCGATGTCCGCCACGGTGAGCGTGGTGTCGCCGTGGTCGAGCGCCCCGGCCAGTACGGAGACCGCGAGGTCGGGACGCATGGCCCGCACGCCCGAGCGGAACATCTGGTCGGCGGCGCCCTCGGCGTCGACCATGCCGCCGCCGTCCCAGGCGCCCCAGGCGATGGCGGTGGCGGTCCGGCCGCGCCGTCGCCGGTCCTCGGCGAGCGCGTCGAGGAAGGCGTTGGCGGCGGCGTAGCCGCCCTGGTGCCCGCCGCCCCAGACGCCCGCGCCGGAGGAGAAGAGCACGAACGCCGACAGCTCGTCGCCGCACACCTCGTCGAGGTTCACCGCGCCGGCCACCTTGGCGCGCAGGGCGTCGGCGAGCTCGGCGACGTCGGTGGTTGCGACCGGTGCGGCGTGGGCGACGCCGGCGGTGTGGAACACGGCCCCGATGCGGGTGCCCTGCCCGGCGAGCCGCTCGACGAGGGCCCGCAGGGCGTCGGGGTCGGCGACGTCGCAGGCGGCCACGGTGACGGTGGCGCCGGCGGCGCGCAGGTCGGCCGCGAGTTCGTCGGCGCCGGGCGTGGCGGGGCCCTGGCGGCCGGTCAGCACCAGCTCGCCGACGCCCTCGCGGGCCAGCCAGCGCGCCACCTGGGCCCCGATCGACCCGAGGCCGCCGGTGACCAGGACGGCGCCGCTGGCGGGACGCCAGTCGCCGGTCGTCGTGCGGTCGGTGCGGGCCCGGACCAGTCGCCGGGCGAACACCCCGGAGGGGCGCAGCGCCAGCTGGTCCTCCGCGTCGACGCCGGCCAGCACCGCCACGAGCCGGGCCCGGTCCCGGGGGTCCAGCTCGGTGGGCAGGTCCACGAGGCCACCCCAGCGGTCCGGGTGCTCCAGGGCGACCACCCGGCCGAGCCCCCAGAGCATCGCCTGGCGGGGCCGGTCGAGCGGGTCGGCCCGGCCGGTGCGGACCGCGCCGGCGGTGGCGCACCACAGCGGGGCGGTGACACCGGCGTCGCCGAGGGCCTGGACGAGGGCGTACGTGCCGGCGAGGCTGGCCGGCACCACCGGGTGGGTCGGGTGCGGCGCGTCGTCCAGGCCGAGCAGGGAGAGCACGCCGGCGACGGGTCCGCCGGTACGCGCCAGCCGGTCGGCCAGCGCCTGCCGGTCCGGGTCGGTCACGTCGATCCGGACGACCTCGGCCCCGCCCTCGGTGAGGGCCCGGGCGGCGCCGTCGACCAGGGGGTGCTCGACGGCGCCCGCCGGCACCAGCAGCAGCCAGGCGCCGGACAGGGTGGCCTCCGGCGCCACGGTCAGCGGCTTCCAGGTCACCCGGTACCGCCAGGAGTCCACGGTGGACTCCTCGCGGCGGCGTCGGCGCCACGAGGAGAGCAGCGGCAGCGCGGGGTCGAGGGACCGGGCCGCGCTCTCGTCGATCCGCATCGCGGCGGCCAACGCCTGCGGGTCGGCCCGTTCCACGGCCTCCCAGAAGTGCCGGTCGGCCTCGTCGGAGCCGGTGGGGGCGGTGGCGGTGGTCGTCGGTGCCTGCGGCCAGTAGCGCTGACGCTGGAAGGCGTACGTGGGCAGCTCCACCGGCGGGCCGGTGCGGGTGCCCAGGATCGCCGTCCAGTCCACGGGCACGCCGTGCACGTGCAGCCCGGCGAGGACCGCCAGCATCCGCTGCCAGCCGCCGGCCCCGGTGTCGTCGGCGGCCACCACGACGGCGTCGTCCGCGATCTGCCGCAGCCCGGCGGCGAGCACGGGCTCGGGAGCGGCCTCGAGGAGGACCCGGTGGCCCTCGTCGAGCAGGGCGCGAACGACCGGGTCGACGTCGACGCCGTCGGCCAGTCCCGCGTACCACCGGGCGACGTCGAGGCCGTCGGTGTCGACCCTGCCGCCGGTCGCCGCCGAGTACAGCGGCGTCTCGGCCGCCCGGAGGGTCGTCCCGGCCAGCTCCGCGGCCAGCCGGTCGAGGTCCGCCTCGGTCCGGCTGCCGAGGGCGATCGTCTTCGCCGCGTCCTCCAGCGACAGCGCCCCGGCCACGCAGGCGGCCGCGACCTCGCCGTGGGCGTGTCCGAGCACGGCGGCGGGCCGGACGCCGAGCGAACGCCACCAGCGGCCCAGCGAGACCGCCACGGCCCACCGCACGGCCTGCGTCACCCCGGCGTCGGCCGGGGCCGGGGCGCCGTCCGCGCCGCGCAGAACGTCGGTGAGCGACCAGTCCACCCAGGGCGCGAGGGCCGCCTCGCAGGCGGCGATCGAGGCGGCGAACTCCGGCGACCGGTCGAGCAGCTCGGCCGCCGCGGCGGGCCACGGTTCGCCGTGACCGGGGAAGACGAGGACCGGGTCGCCGCCGCGCAGCGCGATGCCGGTGACGGTGGCGGCGGTGGCCTCGCCGAGCCGGAACGACTCCAGGGCCCGCGTCAGGCCGACGGTGTCGCGGCCGAGGACGACGGCCCGGTGTCCGAACGCGGCCCGGCTGGTCGCCAGGGCGTGCGCGACGTCGGCCGGTTCCAGCTCCGGGTGCGCCGCCAGGTGCGCGCCCAGCCGGGCCGCCTGGTCGCGCAGCGCCGGGGCGTCCACGGCGGAGAGCAGCAGGGGTACGACGCCGGCGCGCGGGCGGTCGGTGGCGTGTGCCTCGACCGTCTCGGCGGGCGGCTGCTCGATGATCACATGCGCGTTCGTGCCGGAGATCCCGAACGACGACACCGCCGCCCGACGCGGCCGGCCCACCACCGGCCATGGGGTCGCCTCCGTCGCCAGGGCCACCGCCCCGGCCGACCAGTCCACGTGCGGCGACGGCTCATCCACGTGCAGGGTCGACGGCACCAGGCCGTGCCGCATCGCCATGACCATCTTGATCACACCCGCCACACCCGCAGCCGCCTGCGTGTGGCCGATGTTCGACTTCACCGACCCCAACAGCAACGGCCGATCCCCCGGCCGATCCTGCCCGTACGTCGCCAACAACGCCTGCGCCTCGATCGGGTCACCCAAAGTGGTGCCGGTGCCGTGCGCCTCCACCGCGTCCACGTCGGCGGCGGTGAGCCGCGCGTTCGCGAGAGCCTGGTGGATCACCCGCTGCTGCGACGGACCGTTCGGCGCCGTCAGACCGTTCGACGCGCCGTCCTGGTTGACGGCCGTGCCGCGCAGGACGGCGTGGATCCGCCGGCCCTCGCGCTGCGCGTCCGACAGGCGCTGCACCAGCAGCACACCCACACCCTCGGACCAACCGGTGCCGTCCGCCGACGCCGCGAACGACTTGCACCGACCATCGGACGACAGACCACGCTGCCGGGAGAACTCGATGAACGTCCCCGGCGTCGCCATCACCGTCACACCACCGGCCAACGCCAGATCACACTCACCACTGCGCAACGCCTGCGCCGCCAGGTGCAACGCCACCAGCGACGACGAACACGCCGTGTCCACGGTGACCGCCGGGCCCTCCAGCCCGAACGTGTACGCCACCCGGCCGGAGAGCACGCTGCCCGAGTTTCCGGTGCCGACGTAGCCCTCGACCTCGTCGGCCAGCTCCATCAGCTGGGAGGCGTAGTCGTGGTACATGACGCCGGCGAAGACACCCGTCCGGCTGCCCCGCAACCGCGACGGGTCGAGACCGGCCGACTCGAACGACTCCCACGACGCCTCCAGCAGCAGCCGCTGCTGCGGATCCATCGCCAGGGCCTCACGCGGCGAGATCCCGAAGAAGGCGGGGTCGAACGCGCCGGCGTCGTACAGGAAGCCGCCGTGCCGGGTGTACGACGTCCCTGGGTTGTCCGGGTCGGGGTCGAACAGGCTCTCCAGGTCCCAGCCCCGGTCGGTGGGGAACTCCCCGATCCCCTCGCCGCCGCCGGCCAGCAACGCCCACAGCTCGTCGGGCGTCTCGATGCCACCGGGGTAACGGCAGGCCATGCCCACGATGGCGATCGGCTCGTCGAGCCGGGTCGTGGTCCGCGTCCCGGACGCGGCGGTGCCGCCGACGGCGCCGGCCAGTTCGGCGTGCACGTGGGCGGCGAGCGCCTGCGGCGTCGGGTAGTCGAAGACCAGCGTCGAGGGCAGCCGCAGGCCGGTGGCCGCGTTGACGCGGTTGCGCAGATCCACGGCGGTCAGCGAGTCGAAGCCCAGCTCGCGGAACGCCCGGTCGGCCGGCACGGCCTCCGCGCCGCCGTGCCCGAGCACCTGCGCGACGAGGCCGCGCACCAGCACGTCGATCTGGGCGCGCGCCTCGTCGGCGCTCAGGCCGCCGATGCGGGTCGCCCAGGTGGTGCCCTGTCCCGCCTGGCGGCGCGTCGTGGTCGTACCGACCAGGTTGCGGAGCATCGGCGGCACCAGGCCGGCGCCGGCCGCGGCCCGCAGGGCGGCCAGGTCGATCACGGCGGGCACCAGGGCCGGCCGGTCGGCGGTCAGCGCCGCGTCGAACAGCCGCAGCCCCGTCTCGGCGCTCATCGCGGTGACGCCGCCCCGGGTCGAGCGCGCCCGGTCCGCGTCGTCGAGGGACGCGGCCATGCCGGGGGTGTCCCACATGCCCCACGCCAGGCTCACGGCCGGCAGACCCGCCTGCCGCCGGTAGACCGCCAGGGCGTCGAGGAAGGCGTTGCCCGCCGCGTACGCCGACTGGCCCGGCGAGCCGAGCACCCCCGCCACCGACGAGAACACCACGAACAGGTCGAGGTCCAGCGACGCCGTCGCCTCGTGCAGGAACCACCCGGCCGACACCTTCGGCGCCAACACCCCGGACAGCCGCTCAGCGGTCAGCCCCTCCACGATCCCGTCGTCCAGGACACCGGCCGTGTGCACCACACCCGCCAGCCGACCCCCGGCGGAAACCTCGGCCACCAGACCGAACACCTGGTCCCGGTCCGTCACGTCACAGGCGGCGACCCGCACCGACGCGCCCAGCGCCGACAGCCGCTCCGACAACTCGCCCGCGCCCGCAGCCTCCGGGCCACGCCGCGACACCAGCACCAGCGACCGCACCCCGTGCACCGACACCAGATGCTCCGCCACCAACGCACCCAACGCACCCGTACCGCCGGTCACCAGCACCGCACCGTCACCCACGACCGGCGCCTCCACCGACGCCGGAACGACCGCACGCACCAGACGCGGCACGAACACCCCACCCGAGCGCACCGCCACCTGACCGCCGAACGCCACCGGCTCGTCCGCCACCGTGGCCAGCACACCCAGCAACCCGGTGTCCACGTCACCGTCGACATCCGCCAGCACGATGCGACCCGGATGCTCCGACTGCGCCGAACGCAGCAGACCCCACACCGCCGCGGCGCCCAGGTCCGTCACCCGGTCGTCCGCCGCCACCGACACCGCGCCCCGGGTCACCACCACCAGCCGCGACTCCGACAGCACATTGGCCGCCAGCCAGGACCGGACGGTCGCCAGCACCTGCGACGTCGCCGCGCGTACCGCGTCGGGGTCGTTGTCGGCGGCGTCCGCCAGCAGGTCGGCGCCCTCGTCGTGCGCCTCGCGGTGGACCGGGAGCGTCTCCGTCCCGGCGTAACCGGGTCGGCGCAGGCTGCCCGCCGGCACCAGCAGCAGGCGCGGCGCCACGCCCGACGATCCGGCTGCCGCGGTCACCGCCTCGACGTCGGCGAACGCCGGCAGGTCGGCGGCGACCGGCGAGCCCACCAGCGCCCACCCGGAGGCGTCCCCGGTCGGGGTGACCTCCTGGGCCTGCCAGGCGACCTCGAACAGCGACCGGGCCGCCTCGCCCGGGGACGACGACACCCCGGTCAGCTCCCGCAACGCCAGGGAGTCCACCGACACCACGGCGGCACCCGACTCGTCGCACGCGACCAGCCGAACCGCCGAACCCGTACGCGTCAACCGCACCCGCAACACCCGCGCACCCGAGGCGTGCACCTGCACACCCTCGAACGCGAACGGCACCCGCGGCCCACCCGACCCCTCCGAGCCGGGCAGCAACCCGATCGGGTGCAGCGCCGCGTCCAGCAGCGCCGGGTGCACCCCGAACCCCGCCGCGTCGCCCGCCACCTCGTCGGGCAGCGCCACCTCGGCGAACACCTCGTCGCCGCCGACCCACACCCGACGCAGCCCCCGGAACACCGGCCCGTACGACAGGCCCCGCTCCGCCAGCGCCGGATACCAACCCGCCACGTCCACCTCGGACACGCCGACCGGCGGCCACTCCCCCACGCCCGGCTCGTCGGCCGACGCCGGCTCCAGCACACCCTCCGCGTGCCGGACCCACTCCGGGTCGACGGCCTCCTCCGGCTGCGAGTGCACGGTCACCGAACGGGTGCCCGCCTCGTCGGCCGCGCCGACGCGCACCTGCACCCGCACCGCACCCGCCTGCGGCAGCACCAACGGCGCGGCCACGGTCAACTCCCGCACCCGCGACGCGCCCACCTCGTCACCCGCCCGCACCGCCAACTCCACCAGGGCGGCGCCCGGCACGATCACCATCCCGGAGACCGAGTGGTCGGCGAGCCAGGCGTGCGTCGCGGTGGACAGACGGCCGGTCAGGACCACCATGTCCTCGCCGGCCACGGAGACCGCCGCACCGAGCAGCGGGTGCCCGGCCGCACCGAGCCCGGCCCCGGAGACGTCCGTCCAGCGGCCCGCCGGCTCCAGCCAGAAGCGCTGATGCTGGAAGGCGTACGTGGGCAGGTCCACGTGCCGGCCGCCGGCCCGGCCGAGCAGGTCCGCCCAGCCGACGGCCACGCCGTGCACGTGCAGCAGCGCGAGGGCCTCCAGGAGGGCCTGCGGCTCGGGCCGGTCGTGGCGCGACGCCGGCACCAGCAGGGGCTCCGGTTCGTCGTCCGTCCGCTCGGCGAGGCAGTTCTGCGCCATTGCGGTCAGGACGCCGTTCGGCCCCACCTCCAGGTAGGTGTCGACCTCCTCGGCGCGCAGGCAGTCGACGGCGTCGGCGAAGCGCACCGTGCCGCGTACGTGGCGCACCCAGTAGCCCGGATCGCAGAGCTGGTCGGCGTCGGCGACGCGGCCGGTCAGGTTCGACACCACCGGGATCGTCGGCGGCCGGAACGTCAGCTGCTCGGCGACGGCCGCGAACTCGGCCAGCATCGGGTCCATCCGGGCGCTGTGGAAGGCGTGGCTGACCCGCAACCGGCGGGTCTGCGCGCCCCGCTCGGACCACACCCGCTGCACCTCGTCGAGCGCCTCGACGTCCCCCGCCACCACCACGGCGGCGGGGCCGTTCACGGCGGCCACGTCCAGCCGGCCGGGCAGCCCCGCCAGGGACCCGGCGACGGCGGCCTCGTCGGCGGCCACGGCGAGCATGCCGCCGCCGGCCGGCAGCGCCTGCATGAGCCGGCCACGCGCCGCGACCAGCGCGCACGCGTCGGCCAGGGAGAGCACGCCCGCCACGTGCGCCGCCGCGATCTCGCCGATGGAGTGCCCGGCCACCAGGTCCGGCACCACCCCGAGCGACTCCACCAGCCGGAACAGCGCCACCTCGACGGCGAACAACCCGGCCTGGGTGAACACCGTCTGGTCCAGCAGCTCCGCCTCGGTCGTGCCCGCCCCGGCGAACAGCACCCCGCGCAGCGGGCGCGGCAGCAGCGGATCCAGGTGCCCGCACACCTCGTCCAGGGCGGCGGCGAACACCGGGAAGGACGCGTACAGCTCGCGACCCATGCCGGCGCGCTGCGCGCCCTGACCGGAGAAGAGGAAGGCCACCCGGCCGCGCGCGGCCGAAGCGCCGGTGGTGACCGCGCCGCTCGGCTCGCCGGTCGCGAGGGCCCGCAGCCCGGCGAGCAGGTCGTCCGCGTCGCCGGCCAGGACGACCGCGCGGTGTTCGAGCCCCGCGCGGTTGACCGAGGAGACCCCGACGTCGACCGGACGCGGGGAGTCGACGCGGGCGAGATGCTCCGCCCAGCGCCCGGCCTGCCCGGCGAGCGCCTCGGGCGTACGGGCGGAGAGGAACACCGGGGCGAGCGGGAGCGCGACCGGCGCGTCGGCGACGGGCGGCGCCTCGTCGGTGGACGGGGCGTCGTCGACGGGCGCCTCCTCCAGGATGACGTGCGCGTTCGTACCGCTGATGCCGAACGACGACACGGCGGCCCGGCGCGGCCGGTCCGTGGCCGACCACGCCCGCGCCTCGGTCAGCAGCGAGACCTGCCCGGCGGACCAGTCGATGTGCGGCGACGGCTCGTCGACGTGCAGGGTGGCGGGCATGGTGCGGTGCCGGATCGCCTCGATCATCTTGATCAGTCCGGCGGCGCCGGCGGCGGCCTGGGTGTGGCCCAGGTTCGACTTGACCGAGCCCAGCCAGAGCGGCCCGCCGTCGCCCCGGTCCTGCCCGTACGTGGCCAGCAGCGCCTGCGCCTCGATGGGGTCGCCGAGGGTGGTGCCGGTGCCGTGCGCCTCGACCACGTCGACGTCGGCCGGCGAGAGCCGGGCGTTCGCGAGGGCCTGCCGGATCACCCGCTCCTGCGACGGGCCGTTGGGCGCGGTGAGCCCGCTGCTGGCGCCGTCCTGGTTGACGGCGCTGCCCCGGACGACGGCGAGGATCCGCCGGCCGTCGCGGCGGGCGTCGGACAGCCGCTGCAACAGCAGCACCCCGACGCCCTCGGACCAGCCGGTGCCGTCGGCGGCGGCGGCGAACGACTTGCACCGGCCGTCCGAGGCCAGGCCCCGCTGGCGGGAGAAGTCGGCGAAGGTCCCCGGGGTGGACATGACCGTGACGCCACCGGCGAGCGCGAAGTCGCAGTCCCGCTGGCGCAGCGCCTGCGTCGCGAGGTGCACGGCGACCAGCGACGACGAGCACGCCGTGTCCACCGTGACCGCCGGGCCCTCGAGCCCGAAGGTGTACGCCACCCGCCCCGACACCACGCTGCCGGAGTTGCCGGTGCCGATGTAGCCCTCGACGCCCTCGGGCAGGTCCAGCACCCGCGACGCGTAGTCGTGGTACATCACCCCGGCGAACACGCCGGTCCGGCTGCCGCGCAGCCGCTGCGGGTCGACGCCGGCGTGTTCGAACGCCTCCCAGGAGGTCTCCAGCAGCAGTCGCTGGTGCGGGTCCATCGCCAGCGCCTCGCGGGGGCTGATGCCGAAGAAGCCCGGGTCGAACTGCGGCGCGTCGTAGAGGAAGCCACCCTGGTTGCTGGTCGACGTGCCCGGGTTGTCCGGGTCGACGTTGAAGAGCCGCTCCAGGTCCCAGCCCCGGTCGGTCGGGAAGTCACCCACCCCGTCGCCGCCCCGGTCGACGAGGTCCCACAGCTCCGCCGGGCTGGACACGCCGCCCGGGAACCGGCAGGCCATCCCGATGACGGCCATCGGCTCGCGGTCCTTGGCCTCCACCTCGCGCACCCGCCGGCGCGCGTCGCGCAGGTCGGCAGTCGCACGCCGGAGGTAGTCGAGGAACTCTGCCTCAGTGGGCATCGGGCCACTCCGTATCGGGGTTCGAGGTGTGCGACATGCCGGATCAGGCCGAGCCGAACTCTTCGTCCAGCAGGCTGAAGATCTCTTCGGCGGAGGCCGACTCGAGGTTGGCGTCGTCGTCGGCGGCGGAATCCGCACCGGACTCGGTGTAGGTCCACAGGGAGAGCAGTTCGCGCAGCCGGGCGCCGACGGCGGCCCGGTCGGTGTCACCGGCGGTCACCGCGCGCATGGCGTGCTCCAGCTTGTTCAGCTCGCCGAGCACCGTCAGCGCGGACGTGCTCCGCTCCGCCAGCAGCGCGCCCCGCAGGTACTCGACCAGCGCGGCCGTGGTCGGCCGGTCGTAGATCAGCGTGGACGGCAGCCGCAGCCCGGTTGCCGCGTTGAGCCGGTTGCGGAACTCGACGGCGGTCAGCGAGTCGAAGCCCAGCTCGACGAAGCCGCGCTCGGCGTCGATCGAGCGGATCGACGCATAGCCGAGGACCGCGGCGGCGTGGGTGCGGACCAGGTCGGAGAGCACCTGGTCGCGGTCGGCCTCCGCCGTGGCGGCGAGGGTCTCCCGCAGCGCCTCGGCCGGGTCGCGCTCGGCGGCCCGGGCCGCGCCGGTCGTCGCCGGGCGGACCAGCGAGCGCAGCACCGGCGGCACCGCCGCCGGCCCGTGCCGGCCGATCAGCGCGAGGTCCAGGTTGACCGGTACGACCACCGGCTCGGCGAAGCGCAGCGCCTCGCTGAACAGGTCCATGCCCTCGTCGGCGCCGAGCGGGACGAAGCCGCCCCGGTTCATCCGGGCCTCGTCGACGTGCCCGGTCTGGCCGTCGCCGGTGTCGTTGACCCACGGGCCCCAGGCCAGCGAGAGCGCCGGGAGGCCCCGGTCGCGCCGGTGCTGGGCGAGGGCGTCGAGGAAGCAGTTCGCCGCCGCGTGGTTGGCCTGCCCGGGGCCGCCGAAGAGACCGGCCGCCGAGGAGAAGAGCACGAACGCGGCCAGGTCCAGCTTCTCGGTCAGCTCGTGCAGGTGCCAGGCCGCGTCGACCTTGGGGCGCAGCACGGTGTCGAAGCGGTCCGGGGTGAGGGCGGGCAGGACGCCGTCGTCGAGCACCCCGGCCGCGTGCACCACCCCGGTCAGCGGCAGGTCGGCGGGGATCTGGTCGACCAGCAGGGCGAGCGCGTCGCGGTCGGTGACGTCGCAGGCCGCCACCCGGGCCGTGGCGCCCAGTCCGGCGAGCTCGTCGACCAGCGCGGCGACGCCCGGGGCGTCCGTCCCGCTGCGGCTGACCAGCAGCAGGTGGCGTACGTCGTGCCCGGTCACCAGCCGCCGCGCCACGAGCCGCCCGAGCAGGCCGGTCGCGCCGGTCACCAGGACGGTGCCGGCGGCCAGGTCGGGGCCGGGCACCTCCGCCGGGGGCGGGCCGAGGCGGGTGAGTCGGGGCACCCGGAGCTGGCCGGCGCGTACGGCGAGCTGCGGTTCGCCCGTGGCCAGGGCTGCCGGCAGCAGCGCGGCGGCCGGAGCGTCGTCGTCGACGTCGAGGAGCACGATCCGGTCGGGGTTCTCCGACTGGGCGGAGCGCAGCAGGCCCCAGGCGGTGGCGGCCGGCACGTCGGCGATCCGTTCGTCCGGGTCGACCCGGACCGCGCCGCGGGTGACCACCACCAGCCGGGCGGCGGTCAGGGCCTCCTCGGCGAGCCACTGCTGGGCCAGCGCGAGCATGCGGTGGGCGACCCGGTGCGCCTGGCGGGCCGGGTGCGGCTCGTCGGCGGCCGCTCCGACGCAGGTCGCCACCACCGCGTCGGGCACGGGGCCGCCCGCGCGCACCTCGGCGACCAGCGCGGAGAGGTCCGGGTGCCGGTCGGCGCCGGGCCAGTCGTCGCCGAGGGCGACCAGCCGGGGGGTGCCGTCGGCGCGGCCGGCGGCGGGGGCGACCCAGTCGAGGCGGTGCAGGGACCGGTTGGCCGAGCGGCGGGCGGCGCTGAGCTGCTCGCCGGAGATGGGCCGCAGGACCAGACCGTCGACGGAGGCGACCGGCGTCGCGCCGGTGTCGGTGATGGTCAGGGCCACGGATCCGGTGTCGGTGGCGCGCAGCCGGATCCGCAGCTCGCGGGCGCGGGTGGGTCGGATGGTCACGCCCGACCAGGTGAACGGCAGGCCCGGGCGGATGTCGGGGCCGCCCTCGGGGGCCGGCGCGCCGTCGGCGGGGTCGCCGGCCGTGGCGCTGGCGCCGATGGCGTGCAGCGCCGCGTCCATCAGGGCCGGGTGCACCGAGAAGGCCGTGGTGTCGGTGGACGCGTCGGCGTCCAGGGCCACCTCGGCGAGGATGTCCGGGCCCGAGCGCCACGCGGCGCGCAGCGCGCGGAAGACGGGGCCGTAGTGGTAGCCCTGGGCGGCGAGCCGGGCGTAGAGCCCGTCGAGGGCGATCGGCTCGGCGTCGGCGGGCGGCCACACGGCGGCCGGCGCGGGGTCCGGGTCGACGGTGTCGGCGAGTTGGCCGGAGGCGTGCCGCTGCCAGGCCCGGGAACCGTCGGGCCCGGTGTCGTCGTCGCGCCGGGTGTGGATGGCGACGGGCCGCAGACCGGTCCCGTCCGGCGGGCCGACGCGGACCCGCAGGTCGACTCCCCCCTCGGTGGGGATCGCCAGCGGCGCCTCCAGGTTCAGCTCGGCGACGGTCGCCGCGCCGGCCTGCCGCCCGGTCCAGGACGCCAGCTCCACCAGCGCCGTCCCCGGCAGCAGCACCGTGCCCAGCACGGCGTGGTCGGCGAGCCACGGGTGGGTGGCGAGGGTGATCCGGCCGGTGAACAGCAGGCCCTCGTCGCCGGGCAGGTCGGCCACCGCGCTGAGCAGCGGGTGGTCGACCACGTCGAGGCCCACGGCGGGCAGGACCGAGCGGTGGGCGCCGGTGCGCTCCAGCCAGTAGCGGTGCCGGTCGAAGGCGTACGTGGGCAGGTCGACCGGCTCGGACTCGGGCAGCAGCCGGCGGTGGTCCACGGCCAGGCCGAGGGTGTGCGCGGTGGCGAGGCTGGTCAGCAGCCGGGTGGCGGCGTCGCCCGGCCCGCCGAGGGTCTCCAGGACGTGGCCGCTGGTGCCGGTCGCGTCGAGCACGGCGGCGACCCGGGCGGTCGACGCCGGTTCCGGCAGGACCGCCACGAAGGTCACGTGTCCGGCGTCGACGGCGGCGCGCAGGGCGGCGTCGAGCTGCTCCGGTCCCGCGTCCCCGTCGGCGGCCGACGGAGCACCGGTCCCGAGCGCGGCCCAGTGGTCCGGGCCGAGGCCGGCCGGATCGGCCCAGTCCCCGGTGACGGTGGAGGCCAGCCGGGCGGTCCCGGGCTGCGGGGCGAGCCCCGCCAGGCCGGCGCGCAGGCCGTCGGGGTCCAGTTCGCCGGCGGCGGCCCGGGCCCGCAGCGCCACCGTGCGGGCGGCGTCGGGCAGGGACAGCAGGCCCGCCACGTGGGCGGCCACGACCTCGCCGTCGCCGACGCCGACGACCGCGGCCGGGGTGAGCCCGGCGTGCCGCCAGACGGCGGCGAGCGCCACCCCGACGGCGAACAGCACGGGCCGGGCCAGTTCCGGCCGCTCGGCCCAGGAATCGTCGGCGCCGGTCAGCAGGGCGGCCGGGTCGACGTCGACCCAGGGCGCGAGGGCCTGCCGGCACTCGGCGAGGGCGTCGTCGAAGACCGGGCAGCGGCCCACCAGTCCGGCCGCCGTGCCTGCGGGGGTGGCGGCCGGGAAGACGAACACCGGGCCCGCGCCGTGGTTGGCGACGGTGCCGGTCACCACGTTGTCGGCCGGGGTGCCGGCGGCGAGCGCGTCCAGGCCGGCCAGCAGCTCGCCGGAGGTCGCGCCGATCACGGCGGCGCGGCGGTCGAACGCCGAGCGGGTCGCGGCGAGGGACCAGCCGACCGCCGCCGGGGCGAGGCCGGGGTGCGCCCGCAGGTGCCGGGCCAGTCGGGACGCCTGCGCGGCCAGGGCCGAGGTCGACCGGGCCGAGACCGGCCAGACCACCACGTCGGCGGCGAGCAGTCCGGCGGCCGGGGCGGGGGCCGCCTCGGCGCCGGAGGCCGGGGCGGTGTCGACGGGCTGCTCGACGACCACGTGGGCGTTGGTGCCGGAGATGCCGAACGAGGAGACCGCCGCCCGGCGGGGCCGGTCGAGCGCCGGCCAGGGCCGGGACCGGGTCACCAGCTCCACGTCGCCGGCGGACCAGTCGATGTGCGGCGACGGCGTGTCCGCGTGCAGCGACGCCGGGACGATGCCCTCCCGCATCGCCAGCACCATCTTGATCACACCGGCCACGCCGGCGGCGGCCTGCGCGTGGCCCATGTTCGACTTGACCGAGCCCAGCAGCAGCGGGCCGGCGTCGCCCCGGTCCTGCCCGTACGTCGCCAGCAGGGCCTGGGCCTCGATCGGGTCACCGAGGACGGTGCCGGTGCCGTGGGCCTCGACGACGTCCACGTCCGTGGTCGTCAGCCGGGCGCTGGCGAGCGCCTGCCGGATCACCCGCTGCTGGGAGGGGCCGTTGGGGGCGGTCAGGCCGTTGGACGCGCCGTCGGAGTTCACGGCGGAGGCGCGCACGACGGCCAGGACGCGGCGACCCTGCCGCCGGGCGTCGGAGAGCCGCTGCACGAGCAGCATGCCGACACCCTCGGACCAGCCGGTGCCGTCCGCCGTGTCGGCGAAGGACTTGCACCGCCCGTCGGAGGCCAGGCCGCCCTGGCGGGAGAACTCCTGGAACGCCGTCGGGGTGGCCATCACCGCCACGCCGCCGGCCAGCGCCAGGTCGCACTCGCCGCGCCGCAGCGCCGCCCCGGCGAGGTGCAGCGCCACCAGGGACGACGAGCAGGCGGTGTCGACGGTGACGGCCGGCCCCTCCAGCCCCAGCGCGTACGCGACCCGACCGGAGATCACGCTGTGCGCGGCGCCGGTCATCAGGTAGCCCTCGACCCCCTCGGGGACCTCGGTCAGCCCGGTGCCGTAGCCGGAGGTGGAGGCGCCCACGAAGACGCCGGTACGGGTGCCGCGCAGCGACGCGGGGTCCACCCCGGCCCGTTCCAGCGCCTCCCAGGACGTCTCGAGGGTGAGCCGCTGCTGCGGGTCCATGGCGAGGGCCTCGCGGGGCGAGATCTCGAAGAAGGCGGGGTCGAAGTCCGCCACGTCGTAGAGGAAGCCGCCCGCCGGGGGGTGCGTCCCCTCCGCCGGCTCGGGGATCTCCCAGCCCCGGTCGGTGGGGAACGGCGAGATGGCGTCCACGCTGTCGGCGACCAGCCGCCAGAACGTCTCCGGCCCGTCGACGCCGCCGGGGTAGCGGCAGGCCATGCCGACGATCGCGACGGGCTCGTCGGCGTCCACGACGACGGTCTGCGGGGCGTCTGCCGGGGCGGTGCCGGACACCAGCTCGCGCAGGTGCGCGGCCAGTTCGGCGGGGGTGGGGTAGTCGAAGACCAGCGTGGTGGGCAGCCGCAGGCCGGTGGCCGCGTTCAGCCGTCCCCGGAAGTCCACGGCGGTCAGCGAGTCGAAGCCGAGGTCCTTGAACGGGCGTCCGCGCAGCTCGTCGGGGGTGGCGTGGCCGAGCACCGCCGCGGTCTGCTCGTTGACCAGCTTCAGCAGTTCCCGCTCCTGCTCGGCCGCGGGCAGCGCCGCGAGGTGGCGCAGCGGTGCGGCGACCCCGCCCGTGGGCGTGGCGGCGGCCTCCTCCTGCGCGACGATCGCCCGCACCTGCGGCAGGTCGCCCAGGAACGGGCTGGGCCGGGCCACGGTGAACGCGGGGTGGAACCGGGTCCAGTCGACGTCGGCGACGGTCACGCAGGGCGTCGGGCGGCGCAGCGCCCGGTCGAGTGCGACGAGCGCCTTCTCCGGGTCGACCGGCGGCAGGCCCATCCGGTTGAGCTGCCCGGTCGCCTCGTTCTCGGCGGCCATGCCGTGCGCGCCGCCCCAGGCCGTCCAGGAGACGGCGGTGGCCGGCAGTCCCCGGTCGCGCCGGTTGACGGCCAGGGCGTCCAGCAGGGAGTTGCCGGCGCCGTAGGCGCACTGGCCGGCGCTGCCCCACACGCCGGAGATGGAGGAGAACATGACGAACGCGCCGAGTTCGCGCTCGGCGAGGCAGGCGTCGAGGTGCAGGGCGCCCAGCACCTTGCCCGCGACGACGTGGGAGAACTCGTCGAGGCTGGTGTCGGTCAGCGGGGTGAGCTGGTCGGTGCCGGCGGCGTGCACGACCGCGGTCAGGTCGGGCAGCGAGTCCACCAGGTCCGCCACGGACCGCCGGTCGGTGACGTCGCAGGTGGCGACGGTGACCCGCCCGTCGGCGCCGTACCGGTCGAGCAGGTCCGCCACGGCCGGTGCGGCGGCGCCCCGGCGGCTGGCCAGGACCACCCGTCCGACGCCGCGGTCGAGCAGCCAGCGGGTGACATGGCCGCCGAGGGCGCCGGTGCCGCCGGTGACCAGGACGGCGCCGGACCACCAGTCGCCGGCGGGTGGTTCGTCCGCCGCCGGCGGGGCCGGGGTGAGCCGGCGGGCCCAGGTGCCGCCGGGTCGTACGGCCACCTGGTCCTCGCCGCCGTGGCCGGCCAGCACGGCGGCGAGCCGCCGGGTGGTGGCGTCGTCGACGGTCGCCGGCAGGTCGACCAGGCCGCCCCAGCGGTGCGGCTGCTCGACGGCCGCCGCGCGGCCGAGGCCCCAGACCTCGGTCTGCAACGGGTGCGCGACCCGGTCGCCCGGGGCCGCCGCCACGGCGCCGCTGGTGACGCACCACAGCGGGGCCACCAGGTCCAGGTCGGTCATCGCCTGGACCAGGGCGAGGGTGCTCGCGGCGGCGAGGGTCACGCCGGGGTGCTCGGGCAGCAGCCGGTCCTGGCCGGCGACCACGGCGAGCACGCCGTCGACCGGCCGGCCGTCGACCAGGCTCCGCAGCCGGGCGGCGAGCGCCGCGCGGTCGAGGTCCGCCGCGCCGACGCGCAGCACCAGCGGCTCGGCGTCGCCGAAGAGCCCGGCCAGGCCGTCGGCCCAGGCCGGCGCGTCGTCGGTCGGCAGCACGACCAGCCAGCGGCCCGCCGGGGCGGCCCGGTCCTCGACCGGCACGGGCTGCCAGGTCACGTGGTACGACCAGCCGTCCACGAGGGAGCGTTCCCGCCGGGACCGCCGCCAGGAGGTGAGCACGGGCAGGGCCGGCAGCAGCGCCTGGACCTGCTCGTCGTCGTCGCCCAGCTCGCCGCGCAGGGTGTCGACGTCCGCCTGCTCCAGGGCGGTCCAGAACTCGTCGTCGCCGCCGTCGTGCCCGGCGGCGTCGGGGGCGGCGGGCGGCGGCTCGGGCCAGAACCGCTGCCGGCGGAAGGCGTACCCGGGCAGGGGCACCCGCTCGGTGTCGGCGCCGTCGAACAGCTCCGCCCAGCCCACCTCGACCCCGCCGACGTGCAGCTCGGCGAGGGCGGTGAGCGCGGACGCGGGCTCGGGGCGGTCGCGCCGCAGCAGCGCCACGGCGGCGGTGTCGTCGTCCGCGCCCGCCGCGGTCAGGATGTCGCGGGCCAGCGCGGTGAGCACCCCGCTGGGGCCGACCTCCAGGAACGTACGCACGCCCAGGGCGCGCAGCTGGTCGACGCCGTCGGCGAACCGGACGGCCTCCCGCACGTGCCGGACCCAGTAGTCGGCGGTGCGGATCTCGTCGGGGTCGGCGAGGGCGCCGGTCAGGTTCGACACGATCGGCAGCGCCGGCGGGTGCAGCTCCAGCCGGCGCACCACGGCGGCGAACTCGGCGAGCATGGGTTCCATCAGCGGGCTGTGGAAGGCGTGGCTGACCCGCAGCGGCCTGGTCCGTACGCCCTGGTCGGCCCAGCGGCGTTCGAGTTCCTCGACGGCGTCGGCCGCGCCGGAGACCACGACGGCGGTGGGCCCGTTGACGGCGGCCACGGCGACCCGGTCCTCGACGCCGGTCAGGGCGGCCCGGACGGCGTCGGCGGGGAGCTGGACGGCCAGCATCGCGCCGCCGGCCGGCAGGGCCTGCATCAGCCGGCCCCGGGCCGCGACCAGCGTGGCGGCGTCGGGCAGGGACAGCACGCCGGCCGCGTGCGCGGCGGAGAGCTCGCCGATCGAGTGGCCGAGCAGGACGTCCGGGACGATCCCCCAGCTCTCCAGGAGCCGGAACAGCGCGACCTCGACGGCGAAGAGGCCGGCCTGGGTGTAGAGGGTCTGGTTGAGCAGCCCGGCGGCCTCGTCGCCCTCGGGCGCGAAGAGCACCGGGGTGAGCGGGCGGGGCAGGTGCCGGTCCAGTTCGGCGCAGACCTCGGCCAGCGCCCGGCCGAAGACGGGGAACGCGGCGGCCAGTTCGCGGCCCATGCCGCTGCGCTGCGCGCCCTGGCCGGAGAAGAGGAACGCGAGCTTGCCGCCGCGCGGACCCGCGCCGGTGACGAGGCCCGGGGCGTCGCCGCCGGCGGCGAGCGCGCGCAGGCCGGCGGTCAGGTCGCCGCGGTCGGCGGCGAGCAGCACGGCCCGGTGTTCGAGGCTGGCCCGGGTGCGCGCCGACGACCAGCCGACGTCGGTCAGCCGCAGTTCGGGGCGGCCGTCGAGCCAGTCGGCCCAGCGGGTCGCCTGCGCGGCCAGGGACTCGGCGTCGCGGGCGGAGACCAGCACCGGCACGAGGCCGGCCCCGGTGACCGGTGCGGTGCCGGCGGTGGCGTCCGTCGCGGTGCCCGCGTCGGTCGCGGCGGCGGGGCCGTCCGGGGCGTCCGCGGGGGCCGCGTCGGCGGCGGGCGCCTCCTCGATGATCACGTGGGCGTTGGTGCCGCTCATGCCGAAGGAGGAGATGCCCGCCCGGCGGGGCTGCTCCCCGGCGGGCCACGGCTGCGGCTCGGTGGCCAGCGCCACCGCGCCGGCCGTCCAGTCCACGTTGGGGGTGGGCTCGTCGACGTGCAGCGTCGCCGGCACGGTGTCGTGCCGCAGCGCCATCACCATCTTGATCACCCCGGCCACGCCGGCGGCGGCCTGGGTGTGGCCGATGTTCGACTTGACCGAGCCGAGCCACAGCGGCCGGTCCGCCGGCCGGCCCTGCCCGTACGTCGACAGCAGCGCCTGGGCCTCGATCGGGTCGCCGAGGGTGGTGCCGGTGCCGTGCGCCTCCACGACGTCGACCTGCTCCGGCGCGAGCCGTGCGCTGGCCAGCGCCTGGAGCACGACCCGCTGCTGGGAGGGGCCGTTGGGGGCGGTCAGTCCGTTGCTGGCGCCGTCCTGGTTGACCGCGCTGCCGCGCACCACGGCCAGGACGGGGTGGCCGTTGCGGCGCGCGTCGGAGAGCCGCTCGACGAGCAGCAGGCCGGCGCCCTCGCCCCAGGCGGTGCCGTCGGCGGCGGCGGCGAACGACTTGACCCGGCCGTCCATGGCCAGGCCCCGCTGGCGGCTGAAGCCGATGAAGGCGGACGGGGTGGACATGACGGTGGCTCCGCCGGCGAGCGCCAGGGTGCACTCGCCCTGCCGCAGCGCCTGGCAGGCCAGGTGCAGCGCGACCAGCGACGACGAGCAGGCGGTGTCGACGGTGACGGCGGGGCCCTCGATGCCGAGCGCGTACGAGATCCGGCCGGACACGACGCTCGCCGCGGTGCCGGTGAGGATGTAGCCCTCGGTGCCGGGCGGCGGCTGCTGGAGCAGCCCCACGTAGTCCTGGCCGGTGGTGCTGGCGAAGACCCCCACCTGGTGGCCGCGCAGCGCCGAGGGGTCGATCCCGGCGTGCTCGAACGCCTCCCAGGAGGTCTCCAGCAGCAGCCGCTGCTGGGGGTCCATGGCGATGGCCTCGCGCGGCGAGATGCCGAAGAACGCGGCGTCGAAGTCGGTGGCCGAGTCGACGAAGCCGCCCTCGGCGACGTACGACGTGCCGGGGTGGTCGGGGTCCGGGTGGAACAGCCGCGCCAGGTCCCAGCCGCGGTCGGCGGGGAACGCGGAGACGGCGTCGCGGCCGGAGTCGACGAGCTCCCACAGCTCCTCGGGCGAGCCCACCCCGCCCGGGAACCGACAGGCCATGCCGACGATGGCGATCGGCTCGCGGTTGGCCGCCTCAAGCTCGCCGAGCTTCCTCCTGGTCTGGTGAAGGTCCGCCGTCACCCATTTCAGGTACTCCCGGAGCGTATCTTCAGTCGCCATTAGCGCCACCTCTTCGGGCCGGAAAGAAACAGGCGACCCAATACCGTCCACAGACGCCACAAGCCGCGAAGATCTAAGCCCATTCAGCCGACCACGAATTGCCAGACAAAAAGCGTTTCAGCCCCCACCAGGTCTTACGCGCCGGACGAAAGGTAATTGTCGCCGGACGGCGGTCACAACCCCTAGCGTGCCCCTACGGGTGCCCCTAGGTGACGGGCGCGCAGGCTGCGCCGACCCGCTCTGCGAGCGGTCCGGCGCACCATCCTGGCGGGGTACGGCCGGGCGGGAGCGCCGGCCCGCCCGGCCGAACGTGTCGCGACCGTCGACAACGGCCCCGCGACACCATTTCTAGATGCCCGGCAAATTGCCGCCGGGGCCACCCAGCTCGCGGTGGATGAAATCGAAGATCTCGGCGTCGGTGGCTTCGTCGAGGGTGCGCGCGGCCGGTTTCTCCTCGACGGGGCCACGGTCGTCGCCCCACCGGGCGACGAACGCCTGGAGCTGCACCAGCAGCTTCTGCCGGGTCAGCCGGTCCGGAGCGTCGGCCGCGAAGACGCCGTCGAGCCGTTCCAGCTCGGCGAGCAGCGGGGCGGCCGCGGCGGCGCCGTCCTCGACGAGCCGGTCGCGCAGGTGCCGGGCGAGCGCCGCCGGCGTCGGGTAGTCGAACACCACACCGGCGGGTAGCTGGACGCCGGTGGCGGCGCGGAGCCGGTTGCGCAGCTCCACGGCCGTCATCGAGTCGAAGCCCACCTCGCGGAACGCACGGTCGGGCTCCAGCCCCGCACCCCCGGTGTGGCCGAGCACGGCCGCCGCCAGGGTGCCGACGAGTTCGACGAGGACGCCCTCCCGTTCGCCGGGGCTCAGCGGGCGCAGCCGCTCACGCAGCGCGGTGGCCGCCTCGTCGTCCGCCGGCTGGCGGTCGTCGTCGGCGGGCATCGCCGCGCCCGCCTCGGGGACCCCGGTCAGCAGCGGGCACGGCCGCATCGACGCGAACGCCGGCACGAACCGGTCCCAGCGCACGTCGGCGACCACCAGCGCCGCCTCGGCACGCAGCGCCTGCCCGAACGCCTCGACGGCCAGCTCCGGGGGCAGGCCCGGCAGGCCCCGCCGGCGCAGCTGCGCCAGCTCGGCCGACTCGGGGTCGTCGTCCCACGGGCCCCACGCCACGGCGGTGGCCGCCAGCCCGCCCTGCCGCCGGTTCGCCGCGAGCGCGTGCAGCAGCGCGTCGCCGGCGGACTGGCCGGCCCGGCCGCCCGCGCCCCACACCCCGGTGGTGGAGGTGCACAGCACGAATGCCTCGAGCGGCCGGTGCGCCAGCTCGTCGGCGTACCCGGGGACGTCGCCGACGGTGGCGGCCAGGTCGGCGGCCAGGCCGGCGAGGGTCAGCTCGGCCAGCGGCACCGAGCCGGTCTCCGCCGGGACGTGCACGAGCGCGGTCACCGGCCGGCTCTCGGCGGCGAGCTGCTCCATCAGGTCGCCGAGCTTGCCCGTCGCCGGTTCGGCCAGCGGAAGCACCTGCGCGCCGTGGCGGCCCAGCCAGTCGGTGGTGTGCCGGGCGAGCGTCCCGGTCCCGCCGGTGAGCAGGACGGTTCCGCTCGGCCGGTACCCGTCGCCCGCCGCCGGTCGCCCGGTGTCGCGGACCAGACGCCGGGCGTGCACGCCGGCCTCCCGGACGGCGAGCTGGTCCTCCCCGTCGACGTTGGTCAGGGCCCCGGCCAGGGCCGCGTACGCCGCCTCGTCCGGGCCCGCCGGCAGGTCGACGACTCCGCCGACGTGCCGGGGGTGTTCCAGGGCGGCGACGAGGCCGAGGCCCCACGTGGTGGCCTGCGTCGGGTGGGCGACCGGTTCGTCGTCCACGGCGACGGCGCCGGTGGTGGCTAGCCACAGCGGCACGGGCGGGGCGGAGCGACCGGTGTGTGCCTGCACGAGCAGCAGGTTCGCCGCCAGGCCGGTCGGCAGCGCCGGCTGCTCCGGGTGCGCTGCCTCGTCCAGCGCCAGCAGGGACAGCAGCGCCGTCGGCTGGTGCGCGGCGGCGAGCCGGTCGAGGTCGGCGGCCAGGCCGTCGCGGGTGGCCGTGGCCGGGTCGACGGTCAGCAGGTGCACCGTCGCGGCGCCGGCCGTGAGGGCGGCGAGCACCCGGTCGGTGACCTGGTGCGGCGGGGCCACCACCAGCCACGTGCCGGCCTCGGCGCCGGTCAGCGCCCGGTGCTCCCAGGTGACCCGGTACCGCCAGCCGGCCAGGGTGCCGTCGAGGTGCTGGCGGCGCCGCCACGACTCCAGTTCCGGCAGCAGTTCGCGCAGCGGCTGGTCCGGGTCGAGACCCAGGCGGCCCAGGTCACCGTCGGTGACGGCCTGCCAGAAGGCGTCGTCGACCGGGTCGGCGGCCGGGGTGGGGGCCGTGTCGAGGGTCGGCCAGTAGCGCTGCGGCCGGAACGCGTACGTCGGTAGCTCGGGCAGCCGGCGGGGATCCGGACGGGGGCCGGCCAGCACGGCGAGCACCGCCGCCCAGTCGACGTCCCGCCCGGTGCCGTCCAGGACGGCCAGCGCGGAGAGCAGGGCGGCCGGCTCGTCGGCGCCGGCGCGCAGCGCCGCCACGGCCGTCCCGTCGTCGTCGGTGGGCAGCAGGCCGGCGGTCATCGCGGTCAGCACCGCCTGCGGGCCGAGCTCCAGGAAGGTGTCCACGCCCGCGTCGCGCAGCGCGGCGATCCCGTCGGCGTACCGGACGGCCTCCCGGACGTGCCGCACCCAGTAGTCGGGCGTACGGATCTCGGCGGGCTCCGCGAGCCGCCCGGTCAGGTTCGACACGATCGGCAGCAGCGGCGCGGCGAACGTCAACCCGTCGAGGACGGCCCGGAAGTCCGCCAGCATCGGCTCCATCAGCGGGCTGTGGAACGCGTGACTGACCCGCAGCCGCCGGGTGCGTACCCCGCGCTCCTGCCACAGCCGCTCCAGCCCGTCGAGGGCGTCGAGGGCCCCGGCGAGGACCACGGCGGTGGGACCGTTGACGGCCGCGACGCCGACCCGGTCGTCCAGCCCGGCCAGCGACTCGACCACCGCGGCCTCGTCGGCGGCGACGGCGAGCATCGCGCCCCCGGCGGGCAGTGCCTGCATGAGCCGGCCCCGGGCGGCCACCAGCGTGGCGGCGTCCGCGAGGGACAGCACGCCGGCGACGTGCGCGGCGGTGATCTCGCCGACCGAGTGCCCGGCGACGTGCCCGGGCACCACCCCGAACGACTCGACCAGCCGGAACAGGGCCACCTCCAGCGCGAACAGTCCCGCCTGGGTGAAGACCGTCTCGTCGAGCAGCGCTGCCTCGGCGCTGTCGTCGGTCGCGAACAGCACCGGCTTCAGCGGCTGCGGAAGCTGGTGGTCCAGTGCCGCGCAGACCTCGTCGAGGGCCGCCGCGAAGACGGGGAACGTGTCGTACAGCTGCCGGCCGGCGCCGGGACGCTGGGCGCCCTGGCCGGAGAAGAGGACCGCGAGGCCGCCTCCGTGCCGTCGGGCGGTGACCAGCGCGGGGTGGTCCTCGCCGCCGGCCAGCGCCCGCAGGGCGGCCAGCCGGGTCTCCCGGTCGGCGGCGACCACGGTGGCCCGCCGGCCGAGGTGGGCCCGGCCGTCGGCGAGCGCCCAGGCGACCAGGTCGGCGGGGTTGTCGTCCGTCGCGACCCGGTCGGCCAGCCGGCCGGCCTGCGCACGCAGCGCGGGCAGGTCGGCGGCGGAGACCGGCCACGGCAGGGCCACGGCGCGGTGGTCGCGTGGCGCTTCGCCGTGCCCGACGGTCGCTTCGGGCCCTTCGGCGTCGGCGGCGACCGGCTCCGGCTGCGGGGCCTCCTCGATGATCACGTGGGCGTTGGTGCCGCTGATCCCGAACGAGGAGACGCCGGCCCGGCGCGGGCCGTCCGTGGTGGTCCACGGTCGCGCCTCGGTGAGCAGCGCCAGCGTGCCGGACGTCCAGTCGACGTGCGGGGTCGGCGCGTCGACGTGCAGGGTCGCCGGCAGCACCCCGTGTTGCAGGGCCAGCACCATCTTCATCAGGCTCGCCGCGCCCGCCGCCGCCTGGGTGTGGCCGATGTTCGACTTGACCGACCCGAGCCACAGGGGCCGCTCGGCGGAGCGGTCCCTGCCGTACGTGGCCAGCAACGCCTGCGCCTCGATCGGGTCGCCGAGGGTGGTGCCGGTGCCGTGCGCCTCGACGGCGTCCACGTCGCCCGGGGTCAGGCCGGCGTTGTCCAGCGCGTTGCGGATGACCCGCTGCTGTGCGGGCCCGTTCGGCGCGGTGAGGCCGTTGCTGGCGCCGTCCTGGTTGACGGCGCTGCCCCGTACGACGGCGAGGATCCGGTTGCCGTCGCGCTGGGCGTCGGAGAGTCGCTGGAGCAGCAGCACGCCGACGCCCTCGCCCCAACCGGTGCCGTCGGCGGCCTCGGCGAACGCCTTGACCCGCCCGTCGGCGGCGAGGCCGCGCTGCCGGGAGAACTCCAGGAACGCGCCCGGGGTGGACATCACCGTCACGCCGCCGGCCAAGGCGAGGTCGCACTCGCCGCTGCGCAGCGCCTGCGCGGCCAGGTGCAGCGCCACCAGCGACGACGAGCAGGCCGTGTCGACGGTGACCGCCGGGCCGTGCAGCCCGAACGAGTACGCCAGGCGGCCGGAGACCACCGACGCGCCGTTGCCGGTCGCCTGGTAGCCCTCCACCTGGGAGCGGGCGCCCAACAGCAGGGTGGCGTAGTCCTGCCCGTTGGTGCCCATGAAGACGCCGGTGGCGGAGCCGCGCACCCGGTGCGGGTCGATGCCGGCGCGTTCGAAGACCTCCCAGGTGGTGTGCAGCAGCAGCCGCTGCTGCGGGTCCATGGCGAGGGCCTCGCGCGGGTTGATCCCGAAGAACGCGGCGTCGAAGCCGGCCACGTCCCCCAGGAACCCGCCGCTGCGGGTGTAGCTGGTGCCGACCCGCTCCGGGTCGCTGTCGAACAGGGCGTCGAGGTCCCAGCCCCGGTCGGTGGGCATCGGCGTCACCGCGTCCACCCCGTCGGCCAGCAGCCGCCACAGCTCCTGCGGCGACGACACCCCGCCCGGGAAGCGGCAGGCCATGGAGACGATCGCGATCGGCTCGTCCGCCGCCGGCCGGGCCGCGGTCACGCCGCCGGCCGCCGGGCCGCCGTCCGCGTCCACCACGATTTCGGTACGCACGAAGCGGGCCAGTTCCGTCGCCGACGGGTGGTCGAAGACCACGGTCGACGGCAGGGTGAGGCCGGTGACCCGGCCCAGCCGGTCGCGCAACTGCACGGCGGCGAGGGAGTCGAAGCCCAGCTCGCGGAACGCCCGGCCGGCCGGCACCTGGTCGGTGGTCAGGTGGCCGAGGACGGCCGCCGCCTCCGCGCGGACGAGGTCGACCAGCAGCGCCTCCTGCCCGGTCGCCGGCAGCGCGGCGAGCCTGGCCCGCAGCCCGTCGGTGGCGGCGGCGCTCTCCGACGGCTCTGGTTCCTCGGCGACGGCCGCGGCGACCCGGTCGAAGAGGTGGCTGGGCCGCGCGGCGGTGAACGCCGTGACGAACCGGGACCAGTCGACGTCCACGATCACCGGGGCGGCCTCGGGGGCGTTCACCCAGCGTCCCAGCGCCGCGACGGCGGCGTCGGACGCGAGCGGGCTGAACCCGCGGCGGCGCAGGCCGTCCGCGGTCTCCCCGGCGGCCATGCCGTCCTCCGCCCACGGGCCGTAGGCCAGGGCGGTGGCGGGCAGGCCGGCCGCCCGGCGGGCGGCGACGAGGGCGTCGAGCAGGGCGTTGCCGGCCGCGTAGCCGGCCTGCCCGCCGCCGCCCCACACGCCGGCGACCGAGGAGAAGACCACGAACGCGTCGAGGTCCCGACCCCGGCAGGCGGCGTCCAGGTGCACGGCGCCGAGCACCTTGCCGGCCAGGGTCTCCGACAGCTCGGCGTCGGTCACCTCGTACGCGGGGGTGGTGCCGCCGGACGCGCCGGCGGTGTGCACGACGGCGGTCAGCCCCGGCAGCCCGGCCACGAGGGCGTCGACGGCCGCCCGGTCGGTGACGTCGCACGCCACCACCCGCACCGCACCCAACTCGTCCACCAGCTCCGCCGCGCCCGGCGCCGCCGGACCCCGCCGCGAGGCCAGCACCACCTCGCCGGCCCCGTTGGCCAGCAACCAACGGGCCACGTGCCGACCCAGGGCACCCGTACCACCGGTCACCAGCACCGTGCCGGCGGGCCGCCAACCCGCACCGGCCGGCGGCGCGGCCGGCACCAGCCGCCGGCCGAAGAGGCCGTTGCGGCGCAGCGCCACCTGGTCCAGGGTGCCGTCGGCGAGGACCGCGACGAGCCCGGCGCGGGTGCTCCGGTCGCCACGGTCGGGCAGGTCGACCAGGCCGCCCCAGCGGTCCGGCTGTTCGAGGGCGACGACCCGGCCCAGGCCCCAGGCCAGGGCCGCCCAGACGTCGCCGGCCCGCTCACCCGCCGTGACCGGCATCGCGGTCCGGCTGAGCGCCCACACCCGTCCCGGCAGGCCGGTGTCGGTCAGGGCCCGGGTGAGGGTGAGCAGCACCGACGTGCCGGCGGGCACCGCCGGCACGTGCGCCAGGGGGCGGTCCTGGCGGGGCAGGACGCAGAGCACCCCGGCCCAGCCCTCCGCGCTGATCCGGCGCAGCCGTTCACCCAGGTCGGCGCGGGTGATGGTGGACGGCACGGTCAGCGCGTCCACCCTGGCGCCCGCCTGGGTGAGGGTCTTCGCCACGCCCGCGTCGGCGCCGCTGTCGACGGTGACCACCAGCCACCGACCGGTCAGCCCGCTCGCGGGGGCCGGGCGCACCGGCTCCCACCCGACCCGGTACGACCATCCGTCGAGTGTGGTGTCGCGGGACCGGTGCCGACGCCAGCGCGCCAGCAGCGGCAGGGCCGTGCCGAGCGCGTCCAGGTCCTCGGTGTCGTCGCCGAGTTCGGCGGCGAGGGCGGTCAGGTCGCCACGCTCGACGGCGGCCCAGAACTCGGCGTCGCCGCCGTCCGGGGCGGCCTGCTGCGTGGGCGTGCCCTCCGGCCAGTAGCGCTGGTGCTGGAAGGCGTACGTGGGCAGGTCGACCCGGCGGGCGCCGGTCTCGGCGAACCACTGCCGCCAGCGCACGGGAACGCCGTGGACGTGCAGCTCGGCGAGGGCGTGCAGCAGCGCCTGCGCCTCCGGCCGGTCCCGGCGCTGCACCGCCACGGCCAGCACGGCGTCGTCGGCGGGCAGCACGTCGCCGGCCATCGCGGTCAGCACGCTCTGCGGGCCGATCTCCAGGAACGTGTCCACCCCGG
>NZ_JAGPXN010000039.1 GCF_018070575.1 Micromonospora sp. C31 | reverse complement strand
CACGCTCAAAACCTGGAAGATCCTGGCCAAGCTGCGCTGCTGCCCACGCCGAGCCACCGCGATCGTGCAGGCGATCCTCGTCCTGCACCGCACCGAATCCAACCGCTACGCAGGATGAAAAGGGCTCCCTGATCCTGGTGGCAGGCCCAGCGGGGACGTGCATCGAGTCCGGACCTGGCTGGTGCTGTTCCGGGAGGGCCGGGACCGGTTATGAAGATCGGCATTCTTCATATCCGGGTGCGTGTCCGGCCCTCCCACCGTAGACCACGTACGTGCCCGGAGGGTTGAGCAGCGATGTCGATGCACGTGCCGGTTCGCCCGGCCTGGACCTGCGCCGGGTGTGGGCAGGCGTGGCCGTGTCTCACCCGCAAGCGGCAACTGTTGGCCGAGTTCGCTGGGGCGCGGGTGTCGCTGATGCTCTACCTGTCGCGGTTCTTCGTCGAGGCGTGCGTGGACATGCCCACCACCACGTCGGGGACGCTCTACCGCCGGTTCTTCACCTGGCCATACGAGCCATCCGACGGCCGCCACAGCAACGAGAGCGCCCCGCCGGGGCGGTGATCCCAGCGGGGCGCGTTCTCGGCTCGTCGCGTTCAGTCGTCGGAGTCGATGTCGTGGTCGTCGTCGGGTTGGTCGGGTTGCAGCGCCTGGTCCATGGACTCGATGGCGTGGCGTTGTAGGCGGAGCCGGACGTGGGAGTAGATGTCGGCGGTGGTGTGGATCTGCGCGTGGCCGAGCAGGTCCTTGATCGTCACCAGGTCCACGCCCTGTTCGAGTAGCAGCGTGGCGCAGGTGTGTCGCAGGTCGTGGAAGCGGATGTAGCGGACGTCGGCGAGTTCGCAGATGGCCTGGTGGTGGCGGTGTACCGCGGCCGGGTCCATCGGCCCGCCGGTGCTGGTGGTGAACACGAGCCCGGTTTCGTTCCAGTCGTCGGCGGCCTCGCGCCGGTCGATGTCCTGCCGCCTGTGGTAGCGCTTGAGCGCGGTGACGCAGTCGCGGGGAAGGACGATGCGCCGTGCGGAGCGGTGGGTCTTGACCGGCTGGAAGGTGGGGCCGCCTCGGGTGCGGGCGAGGGTGCGTCGCACGTACAGGTGACCGGTGTCGAGGTCGATGTCGTCCCAGCGCAGGCCGAGCAGTTCCCCGCGCCGTAGCCCGGTGCGTAGCGCCACTTCGAACAGTGGACCGTGGCGGTGGTAGGCGGCGGCGAGGAGGTAGCGGCGGGCTTCGCCGGCGGTGAATGGTTGGAAGTCGCTGCGCGGGGTGGGTAGCCGTACCGAGCTGGCGACGTTGCGGCCGATGAGGTCTTCGCGTACGCCGTCGGCGAGGGCGGCCGACAGCACTGCCCGGATGTAGCGGACCGTTGCCGGGCGGATGTGCTTGCGGCAGCAGTTGCCGATGGCGCAGCAGCGCGGCCGACGTGCCTTGACCGGATGGTTCGGGTTCCGCTTGGCGTCCCAACCCTGCGCGCAGCACTGGCACACGCTTGGGAGCCGGTCGAGGAACGTCCGCACCTCCCGCACCGTCAGCGTGCCGAGTTTCCGCCCGCCGAGGCCGGGGATCAGGAACCGGCGGACCAGGGATTCGTACGTGACGTAGGTGGTCGCCCGAAGCCGGTGCCGGGCGACGCCGGTCAGCCACGCGGTCAGGTAGTCGCCGACGGTGAGGTTCGGGTCGGCGGCCACGACCAGGCCCCGGTTCGAGTCAGCGAGCTTTTCGGCGAGCTTGTCCGCCGCCTGCCGGCGGGTGGCGCCGTAGACGTAGATGCGCTTGCGGGTGCCGTCGGCGGCGAGGACGTAGCCGGCGCCGCACCATCGACCGTCGGCGCGCTGGTAGATGGTGCCTTCGCCGTTGGCCTTTCTACCGGCCATGATCGGTCTCCTTGGTCAGTGAGTCGAGGTAGCCGGCCAGGGACCGGGCGGGAATGCGGCGGCAGCGGCCGATGCGGACGGAGTACAGCCGGCGTGAGCGGATGAGGTCGTAGACGGTGTGGCGGCCGACTTGCAGCCGGGCCATCACGTCGGTGACGGTCAACAGGTCGGGGCTGGTCACGTGTCCTCCCCGAGTTGGCCGGTGTAGCGCCAGTCCCCGACGGTGAGCAGGTCGGTGGTCGGGTCGACGCCGATAGCTTCGGCGTGTCGGGTCAGCCGCCAGCGGCGCCGCTCACCGCGCAGCGCGGCGAAGGTGGTCGAGTAGGCCAGTGACTTGCTGGTGACGTGGCCCCGGTAGCCGAGTTGGTGCGCCCACCGGCGCAGCCGCAGCCCTCGCAGGTCGGGCAGTCCGCCGAGCCGCCAGCAGGTCTCCACCAACATCCGGCCGTGCGCGGGAAGCCGGTCGAGGCTGATGCCGGAACGTCGGCCGGTGCCCGAGCAGACCCGGCACCAGCGCCGAGCGTCGTCGCCGGGGCGCAGGCCGTCGCCTCGACAAGCAGGGCAGAACAGCGGTGGCACGTCAACGCCGACGGCCTCGGCGGTCTTCGTGGCGTACTTCGCCACGTACCGGGCTACCACCACATCCCCCGCTGGCAGCGGCTGGATATCGACCTGCCGCCCCCACCGCAGCACACGCCCGCCGACGACCGCTGGCGTGGCGACGGCGACGACGGGGACCGCCCGGCGGATCGCGGTTTCCAGCAGGTGGGTTGTGGCCCAGGTCGGCGGCGGGGTCGGCAGGCCGTCCGGTCCGTCGAGCCTGACAATCGCATGGAAGTGGACCACGCCCCGCACCTGGAACTCGGCGACCTTGGCGAACGCCATCCGCACCTGCCGTGCCGCCTCACGCCGGGACAGGCCCGCCACAGCCGCGAGCGTGCGGCGTGCCTCGGTGGTGAACCGCGCCCACAGCATCCCCGCATGTGCGTTGAACAACACCTGCCCCGGATAGTCATAGCCACCCGGTTCGAGGGGGGTGCCGATCAGCGGATCGCCCGGCAGGTGCCACCGGCCGCAGCCAGCCCCGGCACGGTGGCAAGGACGAAGGACGCCGGCCCTTGCAGGTCCGAGGTGCACCGGCCCGAACGACGGCGCGGTCACCGTCACGAACACCCGCGGCCGAGGTACGCCACCTACCGCCTCCGTGGGCTCGTCGCGGAGCCCGGCGGCGATCAGGTGGAAGGCAACGAGCTTGTACAACGTCGAACACGCCGGACACCGCACGGCACGCCGGTTACGGCACCGCACCGTAATCGCCTGCCGGTCGCCGGTGTCAGCGAGGACACGGCCGGTCCCGGCCTCGACCAGCAGACCACGCCCGGTCAACCGGATCGGATGCCGGCATACACCGACCCGTCCCTCAACCTCGTGAGCGGCGGCGATGCGGAGCAGGGCGTCGAGGTCGACGCCGTGAGGGGTGGATGGCATCATCGGCGCAGCCCCTCTCCACTCGTGGGAGGGCTGCTTGCGGGGAGAGCGGCGGAGTGTTCTTGGCGGAATGAGCCGCCGCCCTCCCTGTCCTGGCTGCCGGGACGGTTCGCCCTGGCAGCATCGGCGAGCAGCCGCAGCGGGTCGCGCACCAGTCCGGCGGTGTCCGCCGCGATCCGGTCAGCGGCCTCGTCACTGACGTACGGGGTGCGCACGAGGGTGAACCCGGGTCGGCCTTCGGCGATCATCGAGGCGACCCCGATGTAGGCGGGGTCCTGCAACCGGCGCGGATGCTCATCCGGGAAGCCGGTGATGTCCGAGCCGAGGACCGCCGTGGCCGCCTCGCTGGTGCGTTGCGCGAAGCTGACCGCTACCTGGCAGTTGTCCCGGATCTTCGTCGGGATCGCATCACCGGTCGCCTTCTGCGTCGCCAGGATCACCTGGATACCGACGTTGCGGCCCTTACGCACCAACTCCTCCACCAGCCGTGCCGTCTGCCGCGCCACCGCGTCGCGCTTCTTCGACTCGGCGTCGGTGCCCTTGGACTCGTTGAAGAACGTGTGCGCCTCATCGATCACCACCACGACCAGCGGCCACGAGGCGGACGGGCCGAGATGCCACACGTTCTTCACCCCGAGCACCGCCCGGATACACCGCTGACGGCCCGTCATCAGCTCATGCACCCGCACCAGGTGATCACGGACCTGCTCCGGGTCGTCCTTCGCCGACAGCCACGCCCGACGGAACAGGTCGTCGTAGTCCGGGCCGCCCTTGCCGTCGATCAACACGAACTGCACCGCCGGACTCGGTGCGAGTTGACAGAACCGGGCGTTCAGCAGCGAGGTCTTGCCGAAGCCCGCCAGCCCCGCGACCACCACCCCGGACACCCCGGAGAAGCGGATGGTGACCGGCTGGCTGTCGGCGTCGACACCCGCCGACCACGTCTCCAGGTGGTCGGCGGTCGTGGTTTGCCCGTCCCAGGCGGTCGGTCGGGTGAGCGGGTCGACCAGCAGCGCCCGCAGCCGGACCAAACCGGGACGGACCTGCGCTACCCGCACCTGCGGCACCCGCCACGCGTCGGCGAGATGCCCGGCGGCATGCTGGAACTCGACCAGGCCGAGCCGGCCGACCGTGGAGGCGTCCACCTCGACACCCCACCGCCGCGCCCGCACCCGGACCGCCGGAACCAACTCCCGCCGCACCAGCACCGTCTGGGGCCGGGACGACCACCACGGCGGACGGACGTGTTCGGTCTGGCCCAGGCCCACCCGCACGGCGGTACGCCGCCACGTGTATCGGATCCGCCAGCCGACGCGTATCGCGGGCCGAATCTCGGCGTCTGCCAGCAGATACCGCACCAGATGCGCGGCCAACCAGGCGACCACCACGACGGCCGCCGCGCCCAGCAGCACGGCGGGAACCACGGTGAGCAGCCTCAGTTGAGCTGAATCGATCGTCGTCATCCAGGCTTCACCGCCGTCAACGCCGACGCGCGGAAGATCTGCCACGGCCGGCCGTTCTTCTCCCCCGCCACCAACGTCAGCCCGGTCGCCTTCACCCACTGGCCGACCGCGAGGTCCTTCGGCACCGACGGCTGCGGCACCGACACCCGCAACACCTGCGGAGTCCCACCGTCGGCCGTCAACGCCAGGGGCACCTCCACCAACGGCGCACCCGTGGCGCGGTCCGTGGCGGCAACCCCGTTCTCCTTGTCCTTGAACTGCGGTGTCGCCCCAGCGAGCACCAGCAGTCCCCTACCACCGTCAATCGGCAGTACCAACACGAGCGTTCTCCTTCGTTCGCCCACCACACCCCAACGGCACGGTTACTAGGCTTCCTAAGCTTCACGTGACAATCGCGATCTAGTCAAGGGGTTTAGCCCAAGAATCTTGGGTAGCCCGTGTAGCTCAATCAGGACAACACGACTACGATCAGCACATGCCGCACGACGCCGACGACCGACGCGCCCTGTTCCAACGGGTCGTCGACGACATCGTCGACCAGATCCGCACCGGCAAACTCGCCCCCGGCGACGTCCTCCCCACCGCCCGGCGCATGGCCGAAACCTACGGCGTCGCCTCCATGACCGCCCAACGCGCGCTACGCGAGCTGCAACACCGCGGCCTCACCTACGCCGTCGTCGGCAAAGGCACCTTCGTCCACCCTCAGGCCCCCGAACGCATCGGCACCGACGCCGACGGCCGGCCCATCGCCGCGACGGCCCAGACGCCGGTCATCGGCGACAACCCGGCACTGAACCGGCGCCTCGCCCTCTACCTACTCGAGCGCGACCGCATCAGCGGCAAGATCGTCGACGCGTTCATTAACAAGGACACCGCCGCCGCCTGGCAAGCCACCGAAGAACTCGCCACCCTCCAACAAGCACACACCGACCTCGCCGACGACCTCGCCGCCTACGAAGCCAACCTCGGACGAGCCGCCGCCAGCGAAGCGCCCGAGCCCGCCGAGCCGCCGACACCGAAGAAGGCACGCCGCAACCCCAAGGCATAGCCCAGCAGCCCGCCACCGACGGACCCACTGGGCTAAGAATTGCTTCACCAGATCAAGAACGGCCCGGCATGCGCCGGGCCGCGCGCGCACGCGCTACAGGCCTACGGCCCCGCGCGCACGCGCCCACGCAAAGGGCGACCCTAACGGCCAACTCAGCCAGCCATCGGCGCCGCGAGGAGCAGCTTCCGGGGACACCAGGCCGTGACGATCGCTTCACCGGGTAGGCACCGCGACACCTCCCGGCGATCGCCGCCACGACGCTACGCGCCGCGCCACCGGACAGACCTCACGCACAGTCACATTCGGGCAATTACATCTATTCATCTCCATACCTACTAACCATCTGACAGCAACCGTGACAGCAACCCAGGCGAACAACCACACCCACCTGCGCAGAACGGGGCGAGATCGATACTTTCGGTAATGAAGCGATTAGGCTGATCGAATCGAAATCGTGGGTCCATAATCCTCTGATGCATCGGCCACGGAGACGACGAAGTCTCGGGTGGGGAATGCGGATTTGAGCGCCGCGCGCCACATCGTCGCAATGCGCGGGGCCAGCTCGGCCAACACGGCGTATTCAGCTTCTGACTTCGGTGCAAACACGTCCCACAAATGAACGTGGTTGACAACATCCTCGACTGCGCTCGCATCTCCCTTGAGTTCATCGAACCAGACATCGACTCCGCGCCGCTCGAAGAGAAAGCCCAAGAAGACGCCATTGCGATACTCGGTGAACTCGGGCCAGAAGAGCATCGACATGGCGGCAGCCTCGCCCACGGTCGCCGTGGACTGCAGAAAGGTTCTTGGATCGAACGCCTCGCCAGCCCTGATCCAGCCCTCTAGCTGGGGAAGCTTGCTAAGATCCACGGCTTGCCTGCCTCTCTCTACTCTTCTGGCCCTGGCATCGTCCCACCTGCGTTTATCAGCACCCGATGCGCGGAAGATCCCCCGGGCCAGCCGGTGTCGCAATCTTGCTTTGCTGCGGGAAGACCCGACCGTCAGGAGTCACGTTCCGGCTGAACTCCTGGACGTGAGGTGTCGGCACTCCGCCATGTGCGGCACCAACCAAATCAACTCGCCGCAAGATAACGCCATCCGCATCGTATACGGCGTAGTTGCTAATGGCACCATTTTGAGTGCGGTAAAGAATTCCGTTCGCTGGTCCGCCTCCGTCAAGCGCGCCACCCACCGGGAATCGTCCCCCCTGCCAAGGGGTCGCCTTGCTGAGGTCAATGCCGCCGTTGTCGTTGTGCACCAGCACTGGCGTGTTGCCGGCGAGCACATAGTACGTGTGAATGCCGTCAACGGTCAGGTTGTAGGCGAGGTCCGTGCGGCCGGTGACGAGGCGGAGGCCGATGACTGACCTCGTCCCTCCATCCATGGTCTTGACGACATCGCCTGTGTCGAGCTCGTCGGCCCGTTGCCACTCGCGGTCTGTATGGTTCCAGAAGGGGTGATCCTCGGTCGTCATGACCGAGCCCCCGGCGAGATCGAGCCTGATCAGATCGTCGGAGTGGACCCAGACGTCCGTTACGACCCGGGGTCCCTGCTCACCGGCCTCCGGGTCCGAGGTCATGACCTCGTCGCCAGGCGAAATCTCGTCCAGGCGCTTCTTTGTCCCGTCGGCCATTAGGACCTCGGTATCGCCGCTGAAGCTCTTGCAGCCACAGCTGCAGCCACTTCCACCAGGGCGGCTGCCTCCCGCTGTGCGGCCCGCGCCGGCGGCGGCGCCGAGAGCACCGGTCCCACCGGGGATCAGGTCGTCGGAGGGTAAGGTCGCCGCCAGGAAGTCGAAGTAAGGGCTGTAGAGCTCCTCGATCCACTCCTGGCATCCGCCGGGTCGACCCATCTCGTGACAAATGTTCATAGCGAGCGTACGCTCGTCCGACGCCACTAGCTCATCGTTTGTGAAATACGACCTGCTTCCACCGAACCAGTTGGCACGCTGCGCGTTCCAGCGCCGGGTGAACTCTTCCAGCGAAATTGTCTCCGGAACTCGGATGACATTGCCGAGGATTCGTGGGTCGTTGCGCTTTTTGGGGGCGGTGCCGCTCAGTCCTTGACCGGTTCCCCAAGTGACGTTGTCGGTAGAGCCGCAGCCATGCGGACAGCCTTCGGTGGGGCTGTATCCGTAGCAGTCGAAGATCGCGCAGTCGTCGTTGATGAGGCCACTGGGGTCGCTGAAGGTTACCGGCGAGTTGTTGGCGTAGGCATACCCGTTCCACTGTTGCGGGTCCGCAAGGTCCTGCAGAGGGTCAAGGGATACGAAGCGGCCGATTGTCGGGTCGTAGTTGCGGGCACTTACCTGAGTGAGTCCTGTATTGGTGTTGAGCGGCTGGTTGAGGAAGCCACGGTTGTCGGGGTAGGTCACCGTCGCCCCGCGTGGCTCACCATAAGGGGTGTACTGCCGCCAGGTGGGAACCTGTGCGGTGTTGTTGAGATAGAGGCTTGGTGTGCCCTGGTGGTCGGGGATCATGTAGCTGTAATTGACGCCGGTGCCCGTCCGCACGGCAGTCGCGCCATTGGGCAGCGGGTAGTACCGCACCCCGCTCAGAGTTTGGGTGCTGGTGTTGAGGGTGATCTGCTGAGTCGGCAGGTACAGGGTTGCCTGGCCGGGGTCTTTCTGGATCAGAAGGTTGCCATCGGCGTCGTACAGGAAGCTGCTGTCGCCGCCCGTGCCTCCGGTGACCGCGGCCAGCTCGCCGGTGTCGTCCCAGCGGAGGGACTGGTTCCCTCGGCCCGCGGTGCGGGTGGTCATGTTGCCGGATTCGTCGTATGTGTACGCCGTGGAGCCGGTTAGCCCGCCCGTGGTGCTGGTGCTGGTCAGCGTGTTCGGCTGCCCCTCGCCATTGCCGTTGTAGACGTAGTTGGTGGTGGTGTCGTCGCCGCCGGTCAGCGAGTATTGCTTCTGGCTCTTGCGGTTGCCGAGCGCGTCCACGGTCCACTCGGTCCAGTAGGCGCTGGTCGAACCGATTCCGCTGCTGACCATCGACCGGTTGCTGCTGGTCGGCGTCACCGCGCAGTCGTCAGTGGCTGTCCATGCGGAGGTGACTTGGCGCAGCGAGTTGTAGCGGTAACACTGTGTCTCTGCGGCCGTCGAGGGTTGGTAGCGGGTCTCGACCTGCTTGATGGTGTTGCCGAACAGGTCGTACTTGTAGTCCCGTTGCCCAATATTCGTGGTGCTAGTAGTGGTTTTCGTGATCTTGCGTTGCATCAGACGACCGGTGTGGTCGTCGTACGTGTTGACGAGGGTGGCCTGGCTGGTGCTCGCGTTGATCCCGCCGCCAGTCACCCTGCCCCACGCGTCGTAGTGGGTGACGTTGGCGTAGGTGGCGAGCAGGCTGCTGGCGGTGGTCGGCAACTCCAACACCCCGGTGTAGCCGTAGGTGACCGTTTCCGACGGGAGACCGCCGTTGGCCTGGTACGTGTCGCTGTACGGCGCATTGGTGACGGCCAGGTATCTGTGGCCGACTGTGTAGGTGTTGCCGAGCAGGCCCTCGGTGGCCGGGATGGTGATCGTCTCGCCTGTGGAGGCACCGAAGGTGTTGAAGCCGTTGTACTGGGTGATGTAGGCGGCGTTGTTGCGGTAGGCGGTGGTGGTAGTGAGCTTTCCGATCGGATTCGTCATTCCAGGCACTGCCGCGTTGTCGTTGTCGTAGACCCAGGAAGCGATCTGGTTGGTCGACGACTGCGCGGCCTGCTTGGCGGCGAAGCTTCCAGTCTTGCGGTTGATCTTGTCGTAGCTGTAAGAGACGGTCTTGAGTCTGGCGTCGGTGGCCTCGGTGATATTGCCGATGCCGTCGTACTTGGTGGTGCTGATGCCGGCGTCCGGGTCGCTCTTGCTGGTGACCCGGCCCAGTAGGTCGTATTCGCGGGTCCACGTGTTGCCAGCGGCGTCCGTGAGGGTCGACTGGTTGCCGTGCCCGTCGAAGCCGTAGCTGGTTGCCACCGTTGTCCCACCGGTCAGGTAGTACGCGCCGGTGAAGGAGTTCGACGGGCTGACGAGCGTCGGGGCGGCGGTGTACTGAAGTAGCTGCGTGGTGCGGCCCATCGGGTCGGTGACAGTGGTGGTGGTGGTGCCGCCCGTCGGCGGAAGCACCGTGGTCCGGTCGCCGTTGTAGACGGTGCGGGTGGATGAGACGACGAGGTTGTCCCGGGCGTTCTCAACGAGGATGGCCCTGCCGGCGCCGTCATAAGTGTTGAAGGTCTGATTGAGAACCTTCTTGCCGAGGTCGGAGGCATGGACAGGGGTGTTACCGGGGCTGTTGGCGGCGTCCCACCAGCCGTTGTAGGTGGCCCGCACCCAGCCCCGGCTGTCGTAGAAGGTGTCGGTGATCAATCGGCCGCCCGCCGGGCTGACGACTTGGGTCTGGCGCGGTCGCAGCTGCGCGTCGTAGATCGATGTCGAGATGGCGTAGCTGCCGGAGTTGTTCAGCTTCTCAACGGTGGTGGCGGTCGGCCCAGTCTTCTGGACGGTGTACGTGTAGCGATAGTGAGGCGAGTTGCTGGTCGCCCGGGACGCTAGCCAGATCGCCTTGACCCGGCCGAGAGCGTCGAACTGTCGGCTGGTCACGATGCTGTTGGCGTCGGTGGTGACCGTGGTCAGGTTGCGTTTCGGGGTGACCGTCGACGACGTCGAGTGGCCCTCGGCGTTCGTCGTCTTGGTGCCCGTGGTCAGGCCAACGGCGTTATCCGTGTAGCTGGTGGTGGTCTTGTTGCCGTTCGCGTCGTAGGCACCGACCGCGCGGCCGTAGGTGTCGAATTCGGCGCGGTCGGTGGTCTGGTAGACGTACGCGCCCGAAACATAGCCAGTTGCCTTGCGGACCATGGTCACGATGCCCTTGGTCGGGACGACGGGCTGGGGGAAGGTGGTGTCGAACGCTGGGTCGTCGTAGTAGGTCCGGATGTGTGAGACAACCTGCGTGGGCCTGTTGACGGTGGCTGGTGCGGTCAGTGTGTTCACGCTTCCGGGCACGGACGCCGGGGAACCCTGAGTGAACCCGCCGCAGGCCACCGAGACCGTTTCGATCTCGCTGATCAAACCGACGATGTTCTTGTCGTTGTTCTCGTCGATGTTCGTCGGCGCGTACGTCTTGCTGGTGCAGCGGTCATAGGCGGGGTGCACGGGCACGGAGTGTTCGTACGAGTGCTTGAGTAGACCGAAGGTCGGCGAGTTGACCGAGGTGTCGTACGTGTGGTCGGTTTGGCTGTAGCGCCATGTCGTGGTGCCGGTGGTGGTTACCGCTTGCCGGCTCCAGGTCTGGATCGGCGCTGTCCTTGTCGCCGTAAGCGCGGGCAGACCAGTCCTGCTTCGGGTTGCGCTCGCAGGCGAGACCCAGTATGAGGTTACGGTCGAGGTCTCGACCGGGCCGCCGTCGCCGCGGTATGTCGTGGTCTCCAGAGCCCGGCCGGCGAGCTGGTCGAGGTCCTCGTGGTCGCCGCCGGCGGAGTCCCTGACGTTGACCACGGTGGTGTTGTTGTTCTTGGACATGCCCCGGTAGTAGGCGGTGACCGTCAGCGTCTGCGGGTCGTTGTCGACATCGCCATTGCGGGTTTCGACCGTGCCGTAGCCGCGGAACTGACCGTAGGTACGGTACTTGGTCTTGACGACCTCGTTGTCGTCGTAGTGCCAGGCGGCGCCGCCAACGTATTTGTAACTGGTGGAGGTCTTAGGCGCGCCGCCGGTTGGGTCGGTGGCGGAGACTTTCGTCACCGCGTACTTGTGGAACCAGTCGCGGATCGGATTGGTGAGGCCATCCGGGGCCCAGTAGACCGGATAGCAGGACCTGGTGTTCGAGGCGGGGCTGGTCGTGACCGGGGCAGTGCAGAGCAGCGGTAGTTCGTAGCTTGCGGTTATGACCGAACCGGTCTCGGTGGTGATGGTTTCGATCCGCTGCCGGTAGAACGACGGAAAACCGCCGGTGACGTCGACACGGTTGGACAGTTTGATACCGGTGAACGACACAGATGGCAGGCTGATCGGGGTGGTGGAGCCGCCGGAGGAGAGGTCGTGACCAGTGCGGGTGATCGACGTGAGCCACAAGGTCGGGGCGGTGCCGTCGCCGGTCGGCGGCATGGTGTGCGTCAGCGCGTATGAGTCGACCGGTTCGTATTTGGCGCTGGCCACGTTGTACTGCTGGGCCTCGATTGAGGTAAGCCGGACGGTCGAGAAGAAGGACGGGCTCCACGACCTGCAGTCGGTGCCTTGGTTGCAGATCAGGTCGAACGGGACGTCTGGCCAGTTGGCCTTGGTGGTGTCGTTTAGCGGTTTGCAGGTGCTGGAGAGGCAGCGGTCGTCGGTGTGGAAGATGACCCTGTTCGGCACGGTGCCGTAGGCGTTGCCGTCGGTGAAACCGTAGTCGATGCGCTCCAGCCAACTGTCCCGGATATAGGGAACGTCGCTGGTTCCCTCGTCGCGACCGTAATAGTTGGTGTCCTGCTTGTAGTAGTAGGACATGGCATTGCCGTGGACATCTTTGACGTAGTCGAGATTCCAGCGGTACGCCATCGTGCAGACTGACGCGGTGAAGCCGGCAGAGTCGTAGCAGGGGTCACCGTCATGCGGCGAGTAGACCGGCGAGTAGTCCACCGAGTTGGTCTCGGGTTTTTGCGCGGACCAGCCGGGGAGTCGGTTACGGCCGAACTCGTAGATAGTGCCGTCGGGCTCTGTCACCCGCCAGTAATCGGTGTTGTAAGTGTCGCTGCCGTTGTTGGAGCCGGTTACCTTCTTGATCAGCGAGCCGTTGTCGCTCTGGAGCTTCCAGGTTTTTTTGCCCGCGTCCCACACCATCGACGCCGACGATCCGTTGAGCGATAGCGTCAGGATAGGGCCGGCGTAGCAGCGGTCGTACGTATTCTTCGGCGATGGGCTGCCGCGCGGATCGTCTTTACAGGACACAAAGGTTTGCTCTACATAGTTTCGTGGTGTCGACCAGCCATCCCCTACCCAGGACGCCTGCGCGTTAGTCGCGGCGGTCTGCCCGTCCACCGCGCTGGAGCTATAGGACAGGGCCAGTTGCGGAGCCAACTTTGAGCGGCTCGACGGCACCGTCAACGGGTACGAGTAGCTGAAGGAGCCGGTGCTGCCGCCGGCGGTCCAGGATCCGGACGGATTCAGGTCAGTAGCGGCGTAGGTTCCACCGGCGCCGCCTTCGTCACCTGCGCCCGCGACTGCGGCCAGCACTGTGGTCGCGGTGGCGGCCGGCTCGGTCTGTCCCGCGATGGCGCTGGCCGGAATCTCCGCTGACACCGTCTTACCCGCGACGTCGTTGCTCGACGGCAAGGGCCGAAGGGTGCGGCACTCCGCCCGCTTCGGAGTAGTCAACGCACATGCGGGCAACTGGACGATCTTGAGCCGGTAGCCGTAGTTTCCGCCGTATGCTTCGGCGAAGCCGGCGTAGTCCAGCCCCACCCGGAGAGACGCGCCGCCGGGGGTTTTCGAGGCCGTTGTTGCCTGTGGAGCGACGGTGAGCAGGACCCCGTCGATACCGGCAGCCTCGGTCGCGGCGCGATCGAGCACTCGGACGTCGAGGCGCTGGGGACCGGCGTAAGGGACGCCGCGCTTTGCCGTGGGCTGCACCCAGACCGGGGTTCCTGCGGCCCGCACCTTGCCCTGCGCAGCGGCGGCTTGGGTGCCGACAGGAGTCAGATCGACCTGTGCGGCGGCGGGCTTCGGCCATTCGGTGCGCGTAGGTCGATGATTGTTCTTCGCTGCGTCACGGGAGGTCACGAACTTGGTAGGCAGCGGCTTCACGCCGGTGACCGACCGGCCAGGTGACGGCACCGGAGGTTGGACCCGACCGGCCTCCTGCGTCTTCGCGCTCGCGGGCGCCCCTGACAGCGTTCCCGCGGTGACCGACGCGATCGCAAGGAACGCGACTAGCCGTTGGCGGCGCGTGAGCAGCCGCTTCCCCCCGTGCCTGGCCATCCAAACCCCTACGTGAGCGAGGACAAACAAAACCACGGAGGGCATCTACGAGAGCACCCCGTGGCGCGAACAATGTGTCATGCCGCGAGGGACAGAAGGTCACGAGAAGGTAACGATTGATCACTGTCGTTCGCTCAAAACCGTCCCAAGTGACCTCCAAAGGGGAAGTTTGGGTCTGGCTTCCCAGAGCCGGCCCGGCTGGCTCTTGTGGTCGCCGCCAGTGCGCGACAGCATGCCCCCGGCACTGAAGAGTCCTCACCTACGCCATCTGCCTCGCCGGACGGCAGACCACACCTTCACCACGTCGTCGGCCCGCAAGCCCGAGCCTTTGCGACAGCGTCGGATAACCTGCACCCAACGACGTCATGTGAGTTGATCGATCACTTGGGCCCGCCTCCCTCACCAAACCTCGGCCTGACCGACGTTCGAAGCCTCACCGCCGAGTAGCTACAGACGTCCCTGTCCCCGGGTCGACCTGAGCACCCTGAGCAAACTCATCCCCACGGCAGCCAAGGAACAGACAGCAATGCCAGACCAACACGACCTTCACACCGCGCCCGCCGCCCCCGAGCCTCGGAAGCACAGGCGCCGGCTCCTCCTGCTGACCTGCGTCGTGCTTTGTATCGTCCTGCTCAGCCTCGCCGGGGTGGCCGTGCATCGGCGCGCTAGCTCAGCGGATGACCAGGACAGCGGTGTGAGCGCATGCAGCTCGGCCAGCGCGGTCATCCGAACCGACCGGGGAGAGGCGGTTCCGAGCGCAGAGCTGGACCGCTTGGCGCAGCTGTTCAGTAGCTCAAGGTACGAGGACCTGAAAGCCAGCGGCGAACTCGCCAGCGGCCTGGCTCAGAGGGTGGTTCGGGAGGCTTTGTCTGATGTGGGTTTGACGGTTCGTTAGCGGCCCTGGTGGGGGCTACGCGGACGTCGCCGGCGGGGCGAGGGTGAACAGTCCGGCCTCGGGTTCGGTGAGGAT
>NZ_JAGPXN010000038.1 GCF_018070575.1 Micromonospora sp. C31 | reverse complement strand
GCAACAACGGATCGAGCTGCGCACACACCTCGTCCAACGCGGCGGCGAACACCGGGAACTGGGCCGACAACTCCCGACCCATCCCCGCACGCTGCGCACCCTGACCCGAGAAGAGCAGGGCGAGCTGGCCGCGTACGGCGGCGGAGCCCGTCACGACGGCCCCGGAGGGCTCACCCGCGTCGAGGGCCCGCAGCGCGGCGAGCAGGTCGGTGCCGTCGGCCACCACGGCGACGGCGCGCTGTTCCAGCGCGGGCCGGGTGGTCACCGAGGACCAGGCGACATCCAACGGACGCGCGGTCTCGTCAGCGGTCAGCCAGCGCCCCCACCGGCCCGCCTGCGCCGACAGCGCCGCACCGTCGCGGGCCGACAGCAGCACCGGCACCACCGGCGGCACCTCACGGACGACGATCTCACCCTCGACCACCTCGGCCGGCGGCTGCTCGATGATCACGTGCGCGTTGGTGCCGGAGATGCCGAACGACGACACCGCCGCCCGACGCGGCCGGTCCACGACCGGCCACGGAGTGGGCTCGGTGGCCAGGGCCACCGCCCCGACCGACCAGTCCACGTGCGGCGACGGCTCATCCACGTGCAGGGTCGGCGGCACCAGGCCGTGCCGCATCGCCATGACCATCTTGATCACACCCGCGACACCCGCAGCCGCCTGCGTGTGGCCGATGTTCGACTTCACCGACCCCAACAGCAACGGCCGATCCCCCGGCCGATCCTGCCCGTACGTCGCCAACAACGCCTGCGCCTCGATCGGGTCACCCAAAGTGGTGCCGGTGCCGTGCGCCTCCACCGCGTCCACGTCGGCGGCGGTGAGCCGCGCGTTCGCCAGGGCCTGGCGGATCACCCGCTGCTGCGACGGACCGTTCGGCGCCGTCAGACCGTTCGACGCGCCGTCCTGGTTCACCGCCGTGCCGCGCACGACCGCGTAGATGCGCCGGCCCTCGCGCTGCGCGTCCGACAGGCGCTGCACCAGCAGCACACCCACACCCTCGGACCAACCGGTGCCGTCCGCCGACGCCGCGAACGACTTGCACCGGCCGTCCTGCGACAGACCACGCTGACGGGAGAACTCGATGAACGTCCCCGGCGTCGCCATCACCGTCACACCACCGGCCAACGCCAGATCACACTCACCACTGCGCAACGCCTGCGCCGCCAGGTGCAACGCCACCAGCGACGACGAACACGCCGTGTCCACGGTGACCGCCGGGCCCTCCAGCCCGAACGTGTACGCCACCCGGCCCGACAGCACGCTGCCGGAGGTGCCGGTACCGACGTAGCCCTCCACCTCGGTCGGCAGGTCCATGAGGCGGGAGGCGTAGTCGTGGTACATGACGCCGGCGAAGACACCCGTCCGGCTGCCCCGCAACCGCGACGGGTCGAGACCGGCCGACTCGAACGACTCCCACGACGCCTCCAGCAGCAACCGCTGCTGCGGATCCATCGCCAGAGCCTCACGCGGCGAGATCCCGAAGAAACCCGGATCGAACTCCGCCGCCCCGTACAGGAAACCACCATGACGCGTGTACGACGTGCCGCTGCGGTCCGGATCCGGGTCGAACAGCGATCCCAGGTCCCAGCCCCGGTCCGCCGGGAACTCCGAGATCCCGTCGCCACCGGCCGCCAGCAACTCCCACAGCTCGTCGGGGCTCTCGACGCCACCGGGGTAACGGCAGGCCATGCCCACGATCGCGATCGGCTCGTCGGTGCCGATGACCGGGCCGGCGACCGGGCCGGCGGCCGACGCGCGAACGCCGGCCAGCTCCGACCACAGGTGCTCGGCCAGCACGGCCGGGGTGGGGTAGTCGAAGACCAGCGTGGAGGCCAGCCGCAGCCCGGTGGCCGCGTTCAGCCGGTTACGCAGGTCCACCGCCGTCAACGAGTCGAAGCCCAACTCCCGGAACGCCCGGTCCGCCGGCACCGCCTCCGCGCCACCGTGCCCCAACACCTGCGCCACCAGACCCCGCACCAGCACGTCGATCTGGGCGCGCGCGTCGTCGGGTGCCAGGCCCGCGAGCTGGTTGGCCCAGTCGCCGCCCCGCGCGGCCCGTCGCCGGGCCGCCGTCGACCCGATCAGGGTACGCAGCACGGCCGGCACCGGGCCGGCACCGAGCGCTGCCCGCATCGCCGGTACGTCGAGAACGGCCGGCACCAACGCCGGTCGATCGGCCACCAGGGCGGCGTCGAACAGCTCCAACCCGACCTCGGCGCTCATCGGCGTCAGACCCGCCCGCGCCGACCGCGCCCGGTCCGCCTCCTCGATCGAGGCGGCCATACCGGCGGTGTCCCACATGCCCCAGGCGAGGCTGACGGCCGGCAACCCGAGCTGCCGCCGCCACACCGCCAACCCGTCCAGGAACGCGTTACCCGCCGCGTACGCCGACTGACCCGGCGAACCCAACACCCCCGCCACCGACGAGAACACCACGAACAGATCCAGGTCAAGCGACGCCGTCGCCTCGTGCAACAACCAACCCGCCGACACCTTCGGCGCCAACACCGCCCCGAGCCGCTCGGCAGTCAGCCCCTCGATCACCCCGTCGTCCAGGACACCGGCCGTGTGCACCACACCCGCAAGACGACCCCCGGCGGCGACCTCGCCCACCAGGCCGAACACCTGATCGCGGTCCGTCACGTCACACGCCACCACCCGCACCGACGCACCCAACGCCGTCAGCCGCTCCGACAACTCACCCGCACCCGCAGCCTCCGGGCCACGCCGGGAGACGAGCACCAGCGACCGCACGCCGTGCACCGACACCAGGTGCTCCGCCACCAACGCGCCGAGCGCGCCCGTACCACCGGTCACCAGCACCGCGCCGTCGCCCACGCTCGGCGGCTGCGCCGTCGTGACGCCTGCCCGCACCAGGCGCGGCGAGTGCACCCCGCCGCCGCGGACGGCCAGTTGGCCGCCGGTCGCGGCCGGTTCCCGCAGGGCGCCGTCCAACAGCGCCACCAGCGTGGAGTCCAGGTCGCCGTCGACGTCCGCGAGGACGATACGACCCGGGTGCTCCGACTGCGCCGAGCGCAGCAGACCCCACACCGCCGCAGCGGCCAGGTCGGTGACCCGGTCTCCGTCCCCGACGGACACGGCGCCCCGGGTGACCACCACGAGCCGCGAGTCCGCCAGCGCGTCCGCCGCCAGCCAGGACTGCACCGTCGCCAGCATGTCCGAAGTCGCCGTCCGGATCGACTCCGGCGTCTCCGCGGCCGACCCGGACGCCGGGAACACCGGAAGCAGCAGCACCCGGGGGACCGACTTCTCCCCCGCGACCGTCGCCACGTCGGGGTACGCGACCAGCCCGACCCGCGCCGCCAGTTCGGCCGGCACGTTCCCGCCGCCCGCCAGCAGCGCCCATCCGGAGACATCCCCGGCGGGGGTGGCCTCCACGGCCGGCCACCGCAGCTCGAACAGGGACCGCGATGCCACGCCCGGCGCGGCCACCCCGGTCAGCTCCCGCAGGGCGAGGGAGTCCACCGACACCACCGGCGCGCCCGCCTCGTCGTACGCCGCCAGCCGCAGGCCGGAACCGTTGCGGGTCAGGCGCACCCGCAGCGTTCCCGCGCCTGAGGCGTAGACCTGCACGCCCTCGAACGCGAACGGCACCCGTGGGCCGCCCGACTCCTCGCCACCCAGCAGCCCGATCGGGTGCAGGGCGGCGTCCAGCAGCGCCGGGTGCACGCCGAAGCGCGCCGCCTCCGTCGCGGCGTCGTCCGGCAGGACCACCTCGGCGTACGCCTCGCCGCCGCCGGTCCAGGCACGCCGGAGCCCCTGGAACACCGGCCCGTACGTCAGGCCGTGCTCCGCCAGCGTCGCGTACCACCCCGCCAGGTCCACCTCGGACGCCCCGGCCGGGGGCCAGGTGATCGTGTCCGGCTCGTCGGCGCTGGCCGACTCCAGCAGGCCCTCCGCGTGCCGGGTCCAGCCCGCCCCGGGGTCGTCGTCCGGGCGGGAGTAGACGGCGACGGCGCGGTACGCGGAGTCACCGGCTGCGTCCACCCGCACCTGGATCCGCACGCCCCCGGTCGCCGGGACGACCAGCGGGGCGGCCATGGTCAGCTCCCGCAGCCGGGAGAGACCCACCTCGTCGCCGGCCCGCACGGCCAGTTCCACCAGGGCGGTGCCCGGCACCAGCGTCAGCCCGGAGACCGTGTGGTCGGCCAGCCACGGGTGCGTGGCCAGGGACAGTCGGCCGGTCAGCGCCAGCTCGTCGTCGCCGGCCAGGTCCACCGTCGCGCCGAGCAGTGGGTGCTCGGTGCGGCCGAGTCCCGCCCCGGACACGTCGCCCGTACGCGCCGGGTTGGCGGCGGGCCAGTACCGCTGGTGCTGGAAGGCGTACGTGGGCAGGTCCACCCGGCGCGCACCGGTGTCGGTGAACCACTGCCGCCACGTCACCGGTACGCCGTGCACGTGCAGGTCGGCCAGGGCGTGCAGCAGCGCCTGCGCCTCCGGCCGATCCCGGCGCTGCACCGCCACCGCCAACACGGCGTCGTCGGCGGGCAGCACGTCGGCCGCCATCGCGGTCAACACACTCTGCGGGCCGATCTCCAGGAACGTGTCCACCCCGGCGGCCCGCAGTGCGGTGACCCCGTCGGCGTACCGCACGGCCTCGCGGACGTGCCGCACCCAGTACTCCGGCGTGCGGATCTCCTCACCGGCCAGCGCACCGGTCACGTTCGACACGACCGGCAGCAACGGCGCCGCGAAAGTCAGCCCGTCCAGCACCGCACGGAACTCGTCGAGCATCGGCTCCATCAACGGACTGTGGAACGCGTGGCTCACCGTCAGCCGGCGAGTGCGCACGCCCCGGTCCCGCCAGAGCCGCTCGGCCTCGTCGAGGGCCTCGATGGCACCGGACACCACCACGGCAACCGGCCCGTTGACCGCCGCGATCCCGACACGGTCGCCCAGGCCCGCGAGAGACTCCACCACCGCAGCCTCGCCCGCCGCCACCGCCAACATCCCGCCACCGGCCGGCAGCGCCTGCATCAACCGACCCCGCGCCGCCACCAGCGCACACGCATCCGCCAGCGACAACACCCCCGCCACGTACGCGGCCGTCACCTCACCGATCGAATGACCCGCCAACAGGTCCGGCACGATGCCGAACGACTCCACCAACCGGAACAACGCCACCTCGACCGCGAACAACCCGGCCTGCGTGAACACGGTCTGGTCCAGCAACCCCGCCTCGGCCGTGCCCGCCTCCGCGAACAGCACCTCCCGCAACGGACGCGGCAACAACGGATCGAGCTGCGCACACACCTCGTCCAACGCGGCGGCGAACACCGGGAACTGGGCCGACAACTCCCGACCCATCCCCGCACGCTGCGCACCCTGACCCGAGAAGAGCAGGGCGAGCTGGCCCCGCTGCCCGGCAGCGCCGGAGACGACCGTGCCGACGGGGTCGCCGCCGGCGAGAGCCGTCAACGCCGTGACCAGGTCGTCCCGGTCGGCGGCGGTCACGACCGCCCGGTGTTCCAGGGCGGGCCGGGTGGTCACCGAGGACCAGGCCACGTCCAACGGACGCGGTGCCTCGTCGGTGCTCAGCCAACGCGCCCACCGGCCCGCCTGCGCCGACAGCGCGGCGACGTCACGGGCCGACAGCAGCACCGGCACCACCGGCGGCACCTCACGGACGACGATCTCACCCTCGACCACCTCGGCCGGCGGCTGCTCGATGATCACGTGCGCGTTCGTGCCGGAGATCCCGAACGACGACACCGCCGCCCGACGCGGCCGACCCACCACCGGCCACGGAGTGGGCTCGGTGGCAAGGGCCACCGCCCCGACCGACCAGTCCACGTGCGGCGACGGCTCATCCACGTGCAGGGTCGGCGGCACCAGGCCGTGCCGCATCGCCATGACCATCTTGATCACACCCGCGACACCCGCAGCCGCCTGCGTGTGGCCGATGTTCGACTTCACCGACCCCAACAGCAACGGCCGATCCCCCGGCCGATCCTGCCCGTACGTCGCCAACAACGCCTGCGCCTCGATCGGGTCACCCAAAGTGGTGCCGGTGCCGTGCGCCTCCACCGCGTCCACGTCGGCGGCGGTGAGCCGCGCGTTCGCGAGAGCCTGGTGGATCACCCGCTGCTGCGACGGACCGTTCGGCGCGGTCAGACCGTTCGACGCACCGTCCTGGTTGACGGCCGTGCCGCGCAGGACGGCGTGGATCCGCCGGCCCTCGCGCTGCGCGTCCGACAGGCGCTGCACCAGCAGCACACCCACACCCTCGGACCAACCGGTGCCGTCCGCCGACGCCGCGAACGACTTGCACCGGCCGTCCTGCGACAGACCACGCTGACGGGAGAACTCGATGAACGTCCCCGGCGTCGCCATCACCGTCACACCACCGGCCAACGCCAGATCACACTCACCACTGCGCAACGCCTGCGCCGCCAGGTGCAACGCCACCAGCGACGACGAACACGCCGTGTCCACGGTGACCGCCGGGCCCTCCAGCCCGAACGTGTACGCCACCCGGCCCGACAGCACGCTGCCCGAGGTGCCCGTACCGACGAAGCCCTCGGCGTCCGGCGGCAGGTCCATGAGGCGGGAGGCGTAGTCGTGGTACATGACGCCGGCGAAGACACCCGTCCGGCTGCCCCGCAACCGCTGCGGATCCAGACCGGCCGACTCGAACGACTCCCACGACGCCTCCAGCAGCAACCGCTGCTGCGGATCCATCGCCAGAGCCTCACGCGGCGAAATCCCGAAGAAACCCGGATCGAACTCCGCCGCCCCGTACAGGAAACCACCATGACGCGTGTATGACGTGCCGCTGTGCTCCGGGTCCGGGTCGAACAGCGATCCCAGGTCCCAGCCGCGATCGGTGGGGAACTCGGAGATCCCGTCGCCACCGGCCGCCAGCAACTCCCACAGCTCGTCGGGGCTCTCGACGCCACCGGGGTAGCGGCAGGCCATGCCGACGATCGCGATCGGCTCGTCGGTGTTGGCGGTGCGTACCGCCGTCCGGCGGGCGGTGAGCTGGCCGGAGACCTGCTCGTGGAGGTGGTCGACGAGCACGGTCGGGGTCGGGTAGTCGAAGACCAGCGTGGAGGCCAGCCGCAGCCCGGTGGCCGCGTTCAGCCGGTTACGCAGGTCCACCGCCGTCAACGAGTCGAAGCCCAACTCCCGGAACGCCCGGTCCGCCGGCACCGCCTCCGCACCACCGTGCCCCAACACCTGCGCCACCAGACCCCGCACCAGCACGTCGATCTGGGCGCGCGCGTCGTCGGGTGCCAGGCCCGCGAGCTGGTTGGCCCAGTCGCCGCCCCGCGCGGCCCGTCGCCGGGCCGCCGTCGACCCGATCAGGGTACGCAGCACGGCCGGCACCGGGCCGGCACCGAGCGCTGCCCGCATCGCCGGTACGTCGAGAACGGCCGGCACCAACGCCGGTCGATCGGCCACCAGGGCGGCGTCGAACAGCTCCAACCCGACCTCGGCGCTCATCGGCGTCAGACCCGCCCGCGCCGACCGCGCCCGGTCCGCCTCCTCGATCGAGGCGGCCATACCGGCGGTGTCCCACATGCCCCAGGCGAGGCTGACGGCCGGCAACCCGAGCTGCCGCCGCCACACCGCCAACCCGTCCAGGAACGCGTTACCCGCCGCGTACGCCGACTGACCCGGCGAACCCAACACCCCCGCCACCGACGAGAACACCACGAACAGATCCAGATCAAGCGACGCCGTCGCCTCGTGCAGCAGCCATCCGGCGGACACCTTCGGTGCCAACACCCCGGCGAGACGCTCCGCCGTCAGCCCCTCCACGACCCCGTCGTCCAGGACACCGGCCGTGTGCACCACACCCGCCAGACGACCCCCGGCGACGATCTCGGCCACCAACGCGCCGACCTGCTCCCGGTCCGTCACGTCACAGGCGACCACCCGCACCGACGCACCCAGGGCCGTCAACCGCTCCGACAGCTCACCCGCGCCCCCGGCCTCCGGGCCACGCCGCGACACCAGCACGAGAGAGCCCACGCCGTGCACCGACACCAGGTGCTCCGCGACCAGCGCCCCGAGCGCACCCGTACCACCGGTCACCAGCACCGCACCGTCACCCACGACCGGCGCCTGCCCCGATGGGGCGACCGCACGCACCAGACGCGGCACGAACATCCCACCGGAGCGCACCGCCACCTGACCACCGAACGCCACCGGCTCGTCCGCCACCGCAGCCAGCACACCCAGCAACCCGGTGTCCACGTCACCGTCGACGTCCGCCAGCACGATGCGACCCGGATGCTCCGACTGCGCCGAGCGCAGCAGACCCCACACCGCCGCTGCGGCCAGGTCGGTGACCCGGTCCCCGGCACCGACCGACACCGCGCCCCGGGTCACCACGACCAGCCGGGAATCCGCCAGCGCGTCCGCCGCCAGCCAGGACCGCACCGTCGCCAGTACGGCCGTGGTCGCCGCGCGCACCCCGTCCGGGACGGCGGCGTCCGACGCGTCGAGCGGCAGCAGCAGCCTCTTCGGCGCGACGGCCTGACCGGCGTCGACCGCCGCGACGAGCGCCTCCACGTCGGCGAACGCCGGCAGGTCGACGGTGGCCGGCGAGCCCAGCAACGCCCACCCGGAGCCGTCCCCGCCCGGGACGACCTCCTGGGCCTGCCAGGTGAGTTCGAACATCGAGCGGCCCGCCGCGCCCGCCGCGGCCACGCCGGTCAACTCCCGCAGGACGAGGGACTCCACCGACACCACGGCGGCACCCGACTCGTCGCACGCGACCAGCCGCACCGCCGAACCCGTACGCGTCAACCGCACCCGCAACACCCGCGCACCCGAGGCGTGCACCTGCACACCCTCGAACACGAACGGCACCCGCGGCCCACCCGACCCCTCCGAGCCGGGCAGCAACCCGATCGGGTGCAGCGCCGCGTCCAGCAGCGCCGGGTGCACCCCGAAGCGAGCCGCCTCCGCCGCCGCCTCGTCCGGCAGGGCCACCTCGGCGTACACGTCGCCCTCGGCGGTCCACACCCGGCGCAGCCCCCGGAAGACCGGCCCGTACGTCAGGCCGTGCTCCGCCAGCGTCGGGTACCAGTCCGTGACGTCCACCTCGGACGCGCCGGCCGGCGGCCACTCCCCCACGCCCGGCTCGTCGGCCGACGCCGGCTCCAGCACGCCCTCGGCGTGGTGGATCCACTCGGCCTCCGGGTCGCCCTCGGACTGCGAGTGCACGGCCACGACCCGGGTGCCCGCCTCGTCGGCCGCGCCGACGCGCACCTGCACCCGCACCGCACCCGCCTGCGGCAGCACCAACGGCGCGGCCACGGTCAACTCCCGCACCCGTGACGCGCCCACCTCGTCACCCGCCCGCACCGCCAGCTCCACCAGGGCGGTGCCGGGCACGATCGCCACGCCGGAGACGACGTGGTCGGCGAGCCACGCGTGGGTGGTGAGCGACAGCCGGCCGGTCAGCACGACCATGTCGGTGCCGGCGACGGTGACCGCCGCGCCGAGCAGCGGGTGCCCGGCCACGCCGAGTCCCGCGCCGGACACGTCGGCGGTCCGCGCCTGACCCGCGCCGAGCCAGTACCGCTGGTGCTGGAAGGCGTACGTGGGCAGGTCGATCCGGCGCGCGCCGCTGTCGGTGAACCACTGCGTCCAGGTCACCGGGACGCCGTGGACGTGCAGCTCGGCGAGCGCGTGCAGCAGCGCCTGCGGGGCCGGACGGTCCCGGCGCTGGACGGCCACCGTGAGCGCGTCCTCGGCGAGCAGGTCGGCGTTCATCGCGGTCAGGACGCTCTGCGGGCCGATCTCCAGGAACGTGTCCACCCCCGCCTCGCTCAGGGCGGTGATCCCGTCGGCGTAGCGGACGGCCTCCCGGACGTGCCGCACCCAGTAGTCGGCCGTGCGGATCTCGTCGGCGTCGGCGAGGGCCCCGGTCAGGTTCGACACCACCGGCAGCAGCGGCGCCCGGAACGTCAGCCCCGCCAGGACCGCGCGGAACTCGTCGAGCATCGGTTCCATCAGCGGGCTGTGGAAGGCGTGGCTGACGGTGAGCCGGCGGGTGCGCACACCCCGGTCGCGCCAGAACTGCTCCACCTCGTCCAGCGCCTCGACGGCACCGGAAACCACCACGGCGGTCGGCCCGTTGACGGCGGCGATGCCGACCCGGTCGCCCAGGTCCGCGAGCGACTGCGCCACGGCCGCCTCGTCGGTGGCCACGGCCAGCATGCCCCCGCCGGCCGGCAGCGCCTGCATCAGCCGGCCCCGCGCCGCCACCAGCGCGCACGCGTCCGCCAGCGACAGCACGCCGGCGACGTACGCGGCGGTCACCTCGCCGATCGAGTGACCGGCGAGCAGGTCGGGAACGATCCCGAACGACTCCACCAGCCGGAACAGCGCCACCTCGACCGCGAACAGCCCGGCCTGCGTGAACACCGTCTGGTCCAGCAGCTCCGCCTCGGCCGTGCCCGCCTCGGCGAACAGCACCTCCCGCAGCGGGCGCGGCAGCAGCGGGTCGAGCTGCGCGCACACCTCGTCCAGGGCGGCGGCGAAGACCGGGAACAGGTCGGACAGCTCACGGCCCATGCCCGCACGCTGCGCGCCCTGCCCGGAGAAGAGCACGGCGAGCTGCGTACGCGTCGTGCCGGTGCCGGTGACCACGGCGGCGGCCGACTCACCGGCGGCGAGGGCGCGCAGCCCGGCCAGCAGTTCGTCCCGGTCCGTCGCGGTGACCACCGCGCGGTGTTCCAGCACGGCCCGGCTGACGGTCGACGACCAGCCGACGTCGGCGGGGCGCAGTTCCTCGTCGCCGGCGATCCAGCGGGCCCAGCGGTCCGCCTGTGCCGCGACGGCGGCCTCGGACCGGGCCGACAGCAGCACCGGGGCCGGCACCGGCCGGGCGGCGGGTCCGTCGGTGTCCGTCGGCGCGCCCTCGCCCCGGTTCGGCTCCGCCCCGGCGGGCGGCTGCTCGATGATCACGTGTGCGTTCGTGCCGCTGACCCCGAACGACGAGACCGCCGCCCGCCGTGGCCGGCCGGCCACGGGCCAGTCGCGCGCCTCGGTGAGCAGCGAGACCGCCCCGGCGCTCCACTCGATGTGCGGGGACGGCTCGTCGACGTGCAGCGTCGACGGCAGCAGCCCGTTCCGCATCGCCATGATCATCTTGATGATGCCGGCGACCCCGGCGGCGGCCTGGGTGTGCCCGATGTTCGACTTGATCGAGCCCAGCCACAGCGGCCGGTCCTCCGGCCGGTCCTGCCCGTACGTCGCCAGCAGGGCCTGCGCCTCGATCGGGTCGCCGAGGGTCGTGCCGGTGCCGTGCGCCTCGACGGCGTCCACGTCGGCGGTGGTGAGCCGCGCGTTCGCGAGTGCCTGCCGGATCACCCGCTGCTGCGAGGGACCGTTCGGGGCCGTCAGCCCGTTCGACGCGCCGTCCTGGTTGATCGCCGATCCGCGTACCACCGCCAGGACCCGCCGGCCCTCGCGCCGGGCGTCGGAGAGGCGCTGCACCAGCAGCACGCCAACGCCCTCGGACCAGCCCGTCCCGTCGGCCGACGCCGCGAACGACTTGCACCGACCGTCGGACGACAGACCACGCTGACGGGAGAACTCGATGAACGTCCCCGGCGTCGCCATCACCGTCACGCCACCGGCCAACGCCAGGTCACACTCACCACTGCGCAACGCCTGCACCGCCAGGTGCAGCGCCACCAGCGACGACGAGCACGCCGTGTCGACCGTGACCGCCGGGCCCTCCAGCCCGAACGTGTACGCCACCCGGCCGGACAGCACGCTGCCGGAGGTGCCGGTGCCGAGGTAACCGCCCACGCCCTCGGGCAGATCCTGCACGCCGGAGGCGTAGTCGTGGTACATCAGGCCGGCGAACACGCCGGTCCGGCTGCCGCGCAGCCGCGACGGGTCGAGACCGGCGGACTCGAACGTCTCCCACGACGCCTCCAGCAGCAGTCGCTGCTGCGGGTCCATCGCGATCGCCTCACGGGGCGAGATGCCGAAGAAGTCCGGATCGAACTCGGCGGCCCCGTAGAGGAAACCACCGTGCCGGGTGTACGACGTCCCGGGGTTGTCCGGGTCGGGGTGGAAGAGCCGGTCGAGGTCCCAGCCCCGGTCGGTGGGGAACTCGCCGATGCCGTCGGCCCCGGCGGCGACCAGTTCCCACAGCTGCTGCGGGTTCGTCACGCCGCCCGGGTAGCGGCAGGCCATGCCCACGATCGCGATCGGCTCGTCGACGGTGGTCGCCCGCACGGCCTGCTGCTGGTCGGCGACCTGGCCGGACAGCTGCTCGTACAGGTGCTCCGACAGGGCGCCGGGGGTCGGGTAGTCGAAGACGAGCGTCGACGTGAGCCGCAGCCCGGTCGCGCCGTTGATCCGGTTGCGCAGCTCGACGGCGGTCAGCGAGTCGAAGCCCAGTTCCCGGAACGCCCGGTCCGCCGGCACCGCCTCGGCGCCGCCGTGGCCGAGGACCTGCGCGATCATCCCGCGGACCAGCAGGGCGACCTGGGTCCGTGCCTCCTGCGGGTCGAGCCCGGCCAGCCGGTCGGCCCACGCGCCGGTGCCGGAGCGGCGGCGCTTCGCGGCCGACCCCACCAGGGCCCGCAGCATCACCGGCACCCGGCCCGCGGCGGTCTGCGCCCGCATGGCCGGCAGGTCGACCACGGCCGGCACGAGGGCCGCGCCGCCGTGGGTCAGGGCGGCGTCCCAGAGCCCGAGCCCGACGGGGGCGGTCATCGGGACCAGACCGGCCCGGGTCACCCGGGCCCGGTCGGCGTCGTTGATCGACGCGGCCATGCCGTCGGTGTCCCACATGCCCCAGGCGAGGCTGACCGCGGGCAGCCCGCGCTGCGCCCGCAGCAGGGCGAGGGCGTCCAGGAAGGCGTTGCCGGCCGCGTAGGCGGCCTGGCCGGGAGAGCCGAGCACCCCGGCGACGGAGGAGAAGAGCACGAAGAGGTCGAGGTCCAGCTCGGCGGTCGCCTCGTGCAGCCACCAGCCCGCCGTGACCTTCGGGGCCAGCACGTCCGCCAACCGGTCGGCGGTGATCCCGCTGACGACGCCGTCGTCGAGGACGCCGGCGGTGTGCACCACCCCGGCCAGGCGGTCCTCGGCGGTGATCGCCCGGACCAGCTCGCCGACGCGCTCGCGGTCGGTCACGTCCGTGGCGACCACCCGGGCGGTCGCGCCCAGCGCGGCCAGCCGCTGCACCAGGTCGTCGGCGCCGGGGGCCGCCGGGCCCTGGCGGGACGCCAGCACCAGCGAACGCACGCCGTACGCGGTGACGAGGTGTTCGGACACCAGGGCGCCGAGCGATCCGGTGCCGCCGGTGACGAGGACGGTCCCCCGGCCGAGGGCCGCCGGGGTGCGCGCGTCGCCGGCGGCGCGCACCAGCCGCGGCAGGTACGCGGTGCCCGCGCGCACCGCGAGCTGCCCGCCGAGCCCCGGTTCGTCGGCGGCGGCGGCGAGTAGACCGAGCAGGTCGGCGTCCAGGTCGGCGTCCGGTTCGAGGTCGGCCAGCACGATCCGGCCGGGGTGTTCCGACTGGGCCGAGCGCAGCAGGCCCCAGACCGCCGCCCCCGCCAGGTCGGTGACGCGGTCGTCGGTGCCGGTGGCCACCGCGCCGCGCGTCGCCACGACGAGCCGCACGTCGGCGAGGGGGTCGGCGGCCAGCCACGCCTGCACCGCGCCGAGGACGTCCGCCGTGACCGACCGCACCACGGCGGGCACGTCCGCGCCGGGCGCCACCGCGGGGACGGGCAGCAGCAGCGCCGCGGGGGCGGGGGCGGTTCCGTCCGTCACCGCCATGGTCACCGCCGCGACGTCGGCGTACGCCGGGAGCTGCGGGGCGCCGTCGAGCGGACGGTCACCGAGCACGACCCAGCCGTACGCGCCGTCGGGCGCGGTGATCTGCTCAGGCTGCCAGGAGACCTCGAACAGGGAGCGGTACGCCTCGTCCTGAGGTGCCGCCAGACCGGTCATCTCGCGCAACGTCAGCGAGTCCACCGACACCACCGGCACGCCCGTCTCGTCGACGGCGACCAGCCGCACGGAGCTGCCGGAGGCGGTGAGGCGGACCCGGAGCGTCCGGGCCCCGACCGCGTGGACCTGCACCCCTTCGAACGCGAACGGCACCCGGGGACCGCCGCCCGCCCCGTCGGCGGGCAGCAGCCCGACGGGGTGCAGGGCGGCGTCCAGCAGCGCCGGGTGCACCCCGAAGCCCGCCGGGTCCCCGATCACCTCGTCGGGGAGGGCGACCTCGGCGAACACCTCGCCCTCGGCGGTCCACGCCCGCCGCAGGCCCCGGAAGACCGGCCCGTAGGAGAGTCCGTGCTCGGCCACCGTCGCGTACCAGCCGGTGACGTCCACCTCGGACGCGCCGGGCGGCGGCCACGCGCCGACGGTGGGCTCGTCGCCCGTCGGGGCGCCGACGAGGCCGTCGGCGTGCCGGGTCCAGCCCGACTCCGGGTCGTCCTCGGGCTGGGAGTGCACGGTCACCGAGCGGCTGCCGGTCCCGTCGACGGGACCGACCCGGACCTGTACCCGTACCCCGCCGCCGGTGGCGGGCAGCACGAGCGGGGCGAGCACGGTCAGCTCGCGGACACGGGAGGCACCGACCTCGTCGCCCGCCCGGACGACGAGGTCCACCAGGGCGGTGCCGGGCACGATCACGGCGCCGGAGACGACGTGGTCGGCGAGCCACGGGTGGGTCGACACCGACAGCCGGCCGGTCAGCACCACCATGTCCTCGCCGGCGACCGCCACCGTCGCGCCGAGCAGCGGGTGCCGCGCCACGCCGAGGCCGGCTCCCGAGACGTCGGCCGACTGGCCGGCCGGCGGCAGCCAGTACCGATCCCGGTGGAAGGCGTACGTGGGCAGGTCGGCCCGCCGCGCTCCGCTGTCGGCGAACCACTGCCGCCAGGTCACCGGCACGCCCTGGACGTGCAGCTCGGCGAGGGCGTGCAGCAGCGCGTGCGCCTCCGGCCGGTCCCGGCGCTGCACCGCCACGGCCAGCACGGCGTCGTCGGCGGGCAGCACGTCGCCGGCCATCGCGGTCAGCACGCTCTGCGGGCCGATCTCCAGGAACGTGTCCACCCCGGCGG
>NZ_JAGPXN010000037.1 GCF_018070575.1 Micromonospora sp. C31 | reverse complement strand
CCACGCTCAAAACCTGGAAGATCCTGGCCAAGCTGCGCTGCTGCCCACGCCGAGCCACCGCGATCGTGCAGGCGATCCTCGTCCTGCACCGCACCGAATCCAACCGCTACGCAGGATGAAAAGGGCTCAGTTTGCGTCGTCCGGCCTTGCGCAGCCCGGCGGGGCCGCCGCAACGCGACAGCAGTTCCAGGACCGCCTTGTGGTGGCCGAGAACCCGTTCCAGGGCGGGGTGGATCTGCGTGAGCAGGCCACGGATTCGGTTGGACACGCGGGTCGCTTCGCCAGCGAGGTCGTCGTCGAAGCCGACCAGGACTTCCAGCTCGGCCAGAGGGGGGGTCTCGCCGGGGCGGGAAGTCGATCGGTAGGTACCGCCACGCGCAACCGGCACGCACCACGTACAGGTCGGCGTCGATGAAGGCCCGGCGGGCGTGCTTCTCCGGTCTGCCCATCCACTTCGGAGACGGCAGCATCGGCTCGATGATCTTCCACTCGGCATCGGTCAGGTCCGACGGGGTACCGCCGCACTCGATCCACATCTGTTTACCGACTGAGTCACGCTGATCGACCGGACTCGCTGTGCGACACGCCCGACCAACCCACATACCAAACGCGCCTGAGCGTCGATGAAACGAGCGCGACTGCGTAGGCGACCCACCACAGGCTGGCCAGCAGCACATGAACGGTGGGAGCGGTGAGGACCACGATCGCCACATTGACAGCGTTGTAGAACTCCAGCAGGTAAGGAGGGGCGCCCATCCGTTACCAACACCGACCGCATCGACTGCTCGGCAGCAGCGCGGCCCAGCCGGGCCCGGTCGGACTTACCTCCACGCCGCAGCACTCGCAGGACCGCCGGCTGGTCCGGCCCGCTGGGACGGCCAGGCGAACGACCAACCACCGCAGCAGTGGTGTGACAGAGAGACCGAGCAGGACCAGCTCAACCCTGCTGGGCACCTGAGGCACGCCGAGGCGCTGCGGCGCCGACAGCAGCGCCGGCCGGCTACTCATGCGCCGGGTCGACCAGGCGCATGATCTCGCTGTGGACCGAGCTGGCTGATCTCGTACCCGTCGGGGTAGCTCTTGGTTTTGATCCCGTCGGCGAACAACGGCGTTGTCCGTGGCGCCCCGAACCACCGCTGAAGCCGCGAGCGCGTCTTCAACGCCACGTGCAGGCCGGCCCGAACCGGCCACGCCGGTGCCTCGACCTGCATCGCGCGTCGGAGTGGTGCGTCGTACATGGCGCTGACCAACGCGTTACCCAGCGGGGCGAGGGGCTTGGGTATGCGGGTGAGCATCAGCATGCGGGTGGCCCGCTCGATGGCGGCCGCGTCGTCGTTGGGCTGCAGATGGGTGGCGTCGTAGGCGTCGAACGAGCTCTCGAACTCCTCGTAGGAGCCGGGAATGTCCGTGATGCGCATCCGCCGTCCGAGCTCGCGGTAGAACAGGTAGGTGGCGTGTCGCTCGTGGCAGCAGGGTTGGCGCCAGCCGTACTCCTGCAACCAGCGCGTCGGGATCACCACCAGGCAGCCCAGGACGTAGAGGAAGTCATCGTTCCCGATGTCGTGCGGCCGGTGGATCTGGTTGACGCGCCGCAACGCCTCCCGGCCACGAGGCTGCTCGAAGCCGTTGAGCACCATCTCGTACATCAGCAGGCCGGTGTCGTCGATCCGCTTCTGGGTGCGTTCGGTCAGCTCGCCCGTGGCGGTGTGCACGGCGGCGATGGCGGGGATGGAGAAGGATCGGTTGAAGGCGAGGTTGAGCCCGAGCTTCATGTCCCACGGGAACTCGTAGCGCAGCATCGTCTGGTAGATCACTAGGTAGTCGTGCTCGGGATCCATAGCGCGGGTGCGGGTCAGGTTTCCGTAGCGGCCTCTCATCGGCGGGCGTCTCCTGCCGTGGGGTGCGGGGAGTTTTCCGCGGTGAGCTGTTGGCTCGCGGCGAGTGTTTGAGCCACCACCGGCGATCGGGCGTAGGCGTCGGTGACGAGTGTCAGCCACGCGACCTCACCGGCGTAGCCGCCGTCCGGGCGGTGCAGCTCGTCTGCGGGTTGGGGGACTGCGGCCACGAGACCGGCGCGACGTCGACGCAGGGCACAGGCCAGATGTGCTGCCTCGACGGCTGCCCGTCGCTCATCCGTGGTCAGTCCCGCCTGCTCGGCGAACTGCTCGGCCAGTGCGGTCACGCCAACATCCAGGTATGGGCGAAGCGCCAGGCGTCCGTCGCGGATCTCGGCTACCCGGCGGGTCAGCGCGTAGTCGATGTCGCGGACGGCCGCGAGGGGGCGGCGCAGGCTCGGGTCGAGTTCGAGCTCGGGCAGGGCCGCGATGAGGTCCCGCCAGAGTGGTTCGAGCCGGCGGTACGAGTGGAAGTCCTCCCACCGCCGCGTAATCCTGAGGGTGGGTCCCCATGCCGGCATGGTGAGGCCGATCGTGATGAGCAACGCACCGATGGTCACGAGAACTGCGGCGATCTGCCGCTCGCCAGCCGGTTGGTAGCCGGCCCAGTAGGCGATGAGGTACGCGATCTTGTTGGTGCTGTAGAGCAACGCGAAGGCGGCACCAACTGCAGTGATGCGGAGGCCACGGCGCAGCCAGGGTCGTCCGCAGATCCGGGCAAAGCTCCAGCACAGCCGTGTGATGTCGAAGCAGTAGGCGAAGAAGCCAAGGAGCAGGAAGATCAGCAGGTAGGCGGTCACGACGGGATCCGTCGCGTACTCGACCGTCAGGAGCACCGGCTCGTCGTACGTGAGGGTGTAGACGAACAGGCCGGCCATGACGAGGAACGCGCACGCGGTGACCCAGACCCACCGACGGGTACGAGCGGCGGCCTTCGCCGGGGGGAGTGCGAGGTAGAGGAGCATGTTCTCGGCACTCGCCGAGATGGTCAGGGCGCCGGCATGAGAGAGGACCTTGGCCAGGTTGGGCAGGCCCGACACCCGGTCGATCTCGGTCGCGATCGGCGGGATCGCGACGGTGATCCCGGCGGCGAACGCCCCGAGGCCTATACAGATTGCGCGACGAGCTTGGCTGGGATGTCGGCGCTGGAGTCGCATCATGTACCCGAGTGCGAACCAGCCGGCTACCGCGCATACGGCGTAGAGGATTGTGTCCATCGACGCCCTACCAGTGGGGATGTTCGAGCGAGTGCCGCAGCCGGCCGTACAGCTCAGCCTGCAGGCCGTCCAGCGGTTCGTCGTCCACGTCGCCGCGCCCGCCACGGACCCGCCGCAGGAGCAGCGAGCCGATCATCTCGGCTTCGCGCTCCTCCGCAGCGGCGTAGTTGCTCCGGCCGAGGCTGCGCTGGACCAACTGCGGGTCGAGGTCCGGCAGCAGCAATCGGGAGGCGTCCGCGTCCAACACCTCAGTCGCCCGGTGGCCGGCGAGCAGGTGACCTACCTCGTGGCCAATGATCAGCAGCTGGTGCAGCGGCGAAGTGTCCTGCTCGAAGAAGATGGCGTCGAATTCCCCGGTCGGCACGCACATCCCGCATACCGTGTGCGCCGGGAGGCTGATCGGCACCAGGTGGATGGGCCGGCCACGCCGTTCGCCGAGCACGTCGCACAGCTTCCGGATGTCGAATGGCTCCGGCACCTCGAGCTCGGCCACGATCTGCTCGCAGCGTTTGCGTAGTCGGTGCAACTTCACGTCAGCGTTCCCCCGCTCGTCGGCGTACTGCCACCGAAGAATCTGCACAGTCAACTGCGATCGTCCGGCGCGGCACTGGTTGCGCCCTCGGCTACGGCCCGCAATCGGGCCACCATCTGCTCAATGAGCTGTGTGTCTCCCGCGGACAGGCCGTTGTCGGCGAGCACCTGGCGCAGCGCCACCTGCTTGACGTCCATCCGACGCAGCTCGCTGAGCAACGTGATCTGCTCCTGTATCCGCCGTGCGGCCGCGTCGTCAACGAAGTAGCCCGAGTTCACGCCGAAAGCGGACGCCAGAGCACGCACGTGCGAGGTACGGGGATCGCTGGCCACGCCACGGCGCAACTCTCCGATGTAGGCGGCGCTGATCGTGACACCGGTCTCGGCCGCCGTAGCGTTGATCTTGTCGGCGATCTCCTTGTTGGTGTACCTGCGCCCAGGCTCGTCGGAGTCGCTGAGCTCCTCGGAGGTCGGGCGAATCTTGTCGAACAGGTACTCCAACCTGGCAGCCAGCGTGTCAAGGGGCGGCAGTTCCTGCTCAACGTGCCGATCGTCGACCATGATTCTTCACCCTCCAGCGACTAAACAACAGTGTCGCAGATGCCAGCGCCAACAAAACAGATGTTGACACATGCACGGAACGTGAGCGTATGCTCGCTCCTGTTCGGAGCAACGCCTGTTGAGCGGTGACGTAAACCGCTAAACGTCTGTTGCGTGGCTCCTGCCTGATCTCGGCAGGGCCACCCGAACCGGGGGGAGTCGTCAGTGAGAGGGATCAGCTGGTGAGGGGCACGACCGGGGGGAGCTGTCCCGCGGCGCTCACCGACGCACTCGGCCATCGGCAGGGGCATCGGCACCTCTGCCCGGCCGCCGCTGATGAACGGGGGTCGCTGGGCCGCTTGGTTAGGGAACCACTCCCTGCCAGTGGCCCAGCGACAGTGGCTCTCGACGTCGGGGAAAAGAGGCGAACCCCTTGCGCAGTCCGCCACCGATGACAGTCGCAAGCGGACAACCAGTCTCGGTACGCCTCAGCGGTACGACCGAGTTGTCGGCTGGCCAGCGGGCTGAACGTTGACCAGCCGTCATCAGACGGCTGTGACCGCGCCGGTCATCAGAGAGGAGGCATCACCTTGATCGGCACCGCCAGCAGATCCTTCAGGGTTGGAGTTTGTTGTCTGGCCGCTTCGCTCCTTGGGGCAACGGGTTGCACGGGCGAGGAGCCTGCCGCCGAGCCGGACCCCACCTCGACGGCTGCAGCGGCTTCCCCGTCGCCGACGGCGAACGCGGAGGACGCCGAAGCCGGCGCGGCTGCTCTCACGGCCTACCGGAACTACGTACGGAGCTACGTCACCGCCTCGAACAAGGGTGACTACAACGCCAAGCTCGACAGGTTCGTGGCGGACCCGGCGTTGCTGACGGTGCGCCAGGACCTGCTGATCAAGTTTCAACAGGGACTTGTCACCAAGGGAGAGCCGGTCTCGACGCCCGTAGTGAGCAAGGCCGACACCAGTCGGCGTCCCTTCACCGCAGAGGTCGAGGACTGCTTCGACACCGGGAAGTGGGACGTGATCTCCAAGAAGACCGGCAAGTCGGTGCGCACCGAGGGCCAGGCCACGAGGTACGTGGTGATCGCCAAGGCCGAACTGTTCGACGACGGCCGGTGGCGCGTCCGGGAGGTCAACGCCCAACGGGAGAGGCGATGCTGAAGCGAAAGTCGGCCGCGGTCGCGGCCCTGATTCTGGCGGTCGGCAGCGGCACGCTGCTCGCACCCGGCGTGGCGTACGCCGACTATGAGCACTGCGACGCGCTGGGCAACTGCTACTGGGTGGTCGAGAAGCCGGGCACCGGTGGCGACAACGGCGGTGGTGGCGACAACGGCGGTGGTGGCGCCGGTAGGGGCTGCAGCTACGAAGGCCAGACCGTGCCGTGCGTCGTCGATGAGTTCGGCGTGTGGGACGGGTCCTGCTATGTGAAGCGGGTCCCGCCGCCGCCCGGTGGGCGGACTGACGGCTACTGGAGCATCCGCACGTGCGGTGTCTACGGCGGCATCCCTTCGCAGACCGCGGCAACTTGGTCGCCGGACCCGCCTGCCGGGATCCTGCCGTCCCACCAGGAGCTCGCGCAACGAGCCATCGCCCAGATGAACCTTGACGGTCCGAACATCGGGATCGCCCCGCAGAACAGCGGCGCCGGTCTGGTCGGACTGCCGATCTGGCTCTGGAACAGGGCGAGCCCCAGCACCTGGGGACCAATTACCCGGACGGCGGCAGTGCCCGGTCGGTCGGTCACGGCCACCGCTCGGGCTCAGAAGATCGTCTGGAGCATGGGTGACGGTAACTCCGTCACCTGCACCAAGCCCGGCACTCCGTTCCAGCCCTCCTATGGCAACAAGAGGTCGCCGGACTGCGGATACGACGGCTACCGCCACCCGAGCAGCACCCAGGCCGGAGGCCGCTACACCGTCACGGCCACCACGACATGGCTGATCACGTGGAGCGGCGGAGGCGGAAACACCGGCTCCCAGTCCATCGATCTGTCCTCCAGCACCACGATCGACATCGACGAACTGCAGGTGATCACGTCATGACCAGTGCGCCGACCAAGTCCACCCGTGCCGCCTCGCCGGTCGCTGCCCCGTACGCCATTCCCCGGGTCGCTCCGCAACGTCGCTGGCGGCCGGCGCTGGTCTGGCTGGCTGTGGCACTGGTCGCCGCCGGCGGGTTGATCGCGGCCGCGGTGCTGCGCAAGGTCGGCACGACGGCCGAGTACCTGGCGGTGAGCACCACGGTCGAGGTGGGCTCCGTCATCGACCGGTCGGACCTCAGCACGGTACGCATCACCGTCGACCCGGCACTCAAGCCGATCAGGGCCAGCGCCGCCGATCAGGTCATTGGCAGGTTCGCGGCCGTCGCGCTGGTGCCCGGCACCCTGCTGACGCAAGCGCAGCTAACCGACACGGCGGTACCGGGCCAGGGTCAGCAACTGGTCGGCCTCAGCCTGCCGCAGGAGCGCCTGCCCGCCGAGCGGGTGAAGCCAGGTGCCGAGGTGCTGCTCGTCGTGACCGCCGACGACGGTCCGGTCGCGAACCAGCAGCAGACCGCCGCGCCGATGAGCATCAAGGCCACCGTGGTGGACGTGCGTGCCGGAGCCAAGGAGGGCACCACGCTGCTCAACGTGGCCGTCGCTGAGCGCGATGGACCGCTCGTCGCCTCCCGTGCCGCAGCCGGCCGCATCGTCGTGGCACTGACCACGGGAAACTGACGTGGCGATCATCGCGATGGTCTCGGCCAAGGGCTCACCCGGCGTCACCAGCACCGCGCTCGCCTGCACCCTGTCCTGGAACGGACGTACGGTGCTGGCCGAATGCGACCCCGCCGGCGGCAGCATCCTGAGTGGCTACCTGTCCAGCATCGAGGTTCCACCCATCGGCTTGCTGCCGCTGGCCGCGGCGGCCCTCCGCGACCAGCTCGCCGACACCTTCGCCCACCAGCTCGTCGACCTCGACGCAGGAAATCCGGGTCAGCGGCTCGTCCTGCCCGGCATCAACGACCCGATCCAGGCGGGCACCATCCGACCGACCTGGGAGCAGCTGACGGAGTTCTTCGCTGGCCTGGAGCGCGGCGAGGCCGGCTACGACGTCATTGCCGACTGCGGCCGACTCTCCACCAGCGCCCCGCCGTGGCCGCTGTTGTTCCGCGCCGACCTGCTGCTGCTCGTGGTACGCGCGGCGACCCTGCGGACCATCGCCCCGGCCGCCGGGGCGGCGGAGATGCTACGGCGGGAGCTGACCCAGTACGGCCAGGGACCTGGCGCCCTCGGTCTGGCCCTGATCGGCGAGGGCCCCTACAGCCGGCGGGACATCGAACAGCGATTGCAGCTGCCCACCGTGATCGAACTTCCCGACGATCGGCGCACCGCCGAGGTGCTGAGCGACGGTGGCGGCCGGTTGCGCGGTAGCCAACGGTTGCTGCGATCCGCTGCCAGCGCCGAGCCGGCCGTACGTGCTGCGATCGCGCGGCGGCGCGCGCACCTGGCCCCTACAGCATCAAGGGAGAACAGCCGTGCCTGATGAGCGCCGACACAGCGACCCGACCTGGCCGGCAGCGTACGACCGGGTCGCCGCCAACCGCCATCGCTGGCCAACCAACAGCACCGCGGCCGCCGGGCCGGATCCCGGGCCGCCAGCGGTTGCTGAGCAGCCTGGGCGGGTGAGCATCGACTACGCGGCGGTGCGACTATTGCGCGCCCGGGTCAGCGCGGAACTCACCGTGGCGCTCCGGGAGACCCCCAACGTCTCCACCGATCACCGCCAGGCCGAAGCGGAGCGCATCGCCGCCCGGCTGGTCCGCGATCACGTGGACGCTCTGCACCAGGCCGGACGGCCGATCTCGCAGGCGGAGGAAGATGCGCTGCTCGACGCGGTCGCCGCCGACATGTTCGGCCTGGGCCGACTTCAGCAGCTGCTCGATCGTCCGGACATCGTCAACATCCACATCCTCGGCTGCGACAACGTGCGGATCGAGCACACCGACGGGCGGATCACGGTAGGCGAGCCGGTCGCCGAGACCGACAAGGAACTCATCGACATGTTCCAGGTCCTGGCGATGCGTGCCGGAGCAACCGAGCGCTCGCTGTCCTCGACCAAGCCGTGGCTCGACATGCAGCTGCCCGACGGCAGCCGCCTCACGGTCCTCATGCAGGTGTCGGTGCGTCCGTACGCGGCCATCCGCAGGCACACGCTCATGGACGTCAGCCTCGAGGACCTCCGCGACCGGTACGGCGCGATGGACGACCTGATCTGCCAGTTCCTCAAGGCGGCCATGGCTGCCGGCCTCAACATCATGGTGGCCGGACTGGCCGATGCCGGAAAGACCACCCTGCTACGCGGTCTGGCCCGGGAGATCCCGGATCGGGAGCAGTTCGTCACCCTGGAGGAGTCCCGCGAGCTCGGTCTGCACACCACCGGGCAGCATCGATGGGCGATGAGCCTCGAGTCCCGGGAAGGCCACGGATCCCGAGGCGCCGACGGCCGACCCGCCGGCGAGGTCACGATCATGGACATGATCCCGCTGACCCTGCGGATGTCCGTGCAGCGGATCATCGTCGGCGAGGTCCGTTCCCGGGAAATCGTGCCGATGCTGCAGGCCATGGCCACCAGCAAGGGTTCGCTCTGCACCATCCATGCCCGGCACCCCCGTGCCGTGATGGACCGCGTCATCGAGCTGGCACTGCAACACGGGCCCGAGATGACCGCCGAACTGGCGCGGCGGATGGCCGCTGGCGCCATCGACCTGATCGTGTACGTCAGCGTCGAGGACGAGACCAAGCTCGGCGGTCGCAAGCACCGCTTCGTCTCGGAAATCCTCGAGGTGGGCGGCATGAGCGGCGACCAGCTCGTCACCACCCAGGTCTTCGGACCGGGTCCGGACGGACGAGGCGTACCCCGGCACCTGCCGGAGCGGCTGCTCGCACCTCTACGGCGGGCCGGCTACGACCCCCGCCAACTCACCGGCTACATCCAGCAGGGGGAGCACAACCGCGGCGCCTGGACCACCCGCCTCGACACCGTGACGAGGCAGCCATGAGCCTGCTCGACCTCGCCGCCGTGCTGGCGGGCATGCTCGCCGCCTCCGGCGCGGTCGTCGGTGTCATCGGCGTCATGGGGACCACCCGGCCGCCCCGGCCACCGTCGGCAGTGCAGCAGCGGGCCCGCCGCTGGTGGACCGGTTCCGGACGCACGCGGCGGGAGCAACGCGCTCACCAAGTCAAGGTAGTGACGGCTGCCGCTGCCGGGGGCCTGACCTGGCTGCTGACCGGCTGGCCCGCCGCTGGGATGATCATCGGCATTGCCGTTCCCGGCGTACCGTGGCTGTTCGCCGCCGGTCGCGCCGAGAAGCAGGCCATCGCCCGGCTGGAGGCCGTGGAGGCCTGGACTCGCCGGTTGGCGGACATCGTCGCCCGGGGCATCGGCTTGCAGCAGGCGGTCGTCGCGACCGCGGCAACGGCGCCGCAGCTCATCGAACAGGAGGTACGCGACCTGGCGGCGCGGCTGCAGGGCAGCGGAGACCCGATCGCCGCCCTGCAGCAGATGGCCGACGACCTCGACGACTACACCGCCGACCAGGTCATCGCCCCGCTGATGCTGCACGTCACCGACCGTGGTGAAGGTCTGCACGAGGTGCTGACCGGGATCAGCCGGTCCATCGCCGCCGAGATCGAGATGCGCTCGACGGTCGACGCCAAGCGGGAGGGCCCGCGCTTCGCCGTTCGGTTCCTCACCGGCATGACCATCATGTTGCTGGCGTACGGGGTGATCAACCCGCACTACCTGCAGCCCTACGGCAGCGTGCTCGGGCAGCTCGTGCTGCTGTTCCTCGCCGGCCTGTACGTCGTGCTGATGACGTCGGTACGAAAGCTCAGCCTGCCGCCCAGGCGCGAGCGGCTGCTACCGCCGGTCGAGGCGCAGGCGCTGGGAGCGGCGGCATGAACAACGGCTACCTCACCGCCATGGTCGTCGCCGGCGCGATGACCGGCCTCGGGGTGTTCCTGCTGGTCGTACAGCTGATCCCCGCCCCGCCGGCGCTGGGTCCCGCGCTTCGACGGCTCCACCCGCTGACCACCGCGAGCAACTCGCCGGCCGGCATCAGCTGGCTGCGGCGCCGTCTCAGCGTGCCGCACGCCGACCTGCGGCTGCTGGACCGCAGCACCGACCAGTACTTCCTGACCCTGGGCCTGTCGGCGCTCTTCTGTCTCATCCTGCCGGCCCTCATCACCGTCGTCGTTGCGGTGCTGCGGCTGCCGATCCCCGTGTTCATCCCCGCGGGCGGGTCGCTCGCCGCCGCGCTCGCCGGAGCGGCGCTGGCTCACCGCGAAGTCGTATCCAAGGCTGCCGTCGCGCGGGCCGAGTTCACCCGGGCCATGTGCACCTACCTCGACCTCGCCGCCCACCAGGTCCTCGGTGGCCATGGCCCGGTGGAATCGCTCGACCGGGCAGCAAGTGTCTGTCACGGCTGGGTCTTCGCCCGCATCCGGGAAGCCCTGCTCAGCGCCCAGCTGCAGCTACGGCCACCGTGGGACGAACTGAAGGTTCTCGCCCGTGACATCGAGGTCATCGAGCTGGGCGACCTGGCAGACATCATGCGTACCGCTGGCAGCGAAGGTGCCAACGTCCACCAGACGCTGCGCGCCCGAGCCGACTCGATGCGGGACCGGATCCGCACCGAGGCCCTCGCCCAGGCAGAGCTTCGCACCAACAAGCTCGACATCCCCGCTGCGGCGCTGATCCTCGTGCTCCTCGTCCTCATCGGCTACCCGTTCATGGCCCGCCTGTTCGTCCGCTGACCACCCACCCACGGAGGGAACGCCATGCACACCATCCACGCCGTCATCGCCCACCTGGTAACCAACTGGCAGCGCATGACCGATCCAGCTGAGGCCGAGCGAGGCGACAGCCCCGTTGGCACCGCCGTCATCACCGCGATCCTCGTCGCCGGTGCCGTCGTCGTTGCCGGGGCGATCGTCGCCGTCGCCAACGGCTGGGTCGCCCTCATCCCGACGCAGCCGTGATCCAGGCAGAGCCCACCGTCCGCCCGCGCCCCGCCGGACGCTGGCGGACGGGCCGCTACCTCAGCGACCGTGGTAGCTCGCCGGTGGAGTTCGCCGTCATAGCGCTGCCGATGATCCTGCTGACCTTCGCCGTCGTCCAGACGGGGCTGGTCTTCTTCGCCCAGTCCATCGCGCTGGGCGCTGCCACCCAGGGGGTCAACGCCGCCCGGGGTTACCAGGCGACTGCCGCAACTGGCGAAGCGCGGGCCACCAGCTTCCTGTCCGCCGCCGGGGCTGGCCTGGAGAACGAACAGGTCGTCGTCACCCGGACCGCAACGGAGGCGCGGGTGACGGTTACCGGCCGAGCGATCACAGTGCTACCCGGGTTCAGCTGGACGATCACCAAGTCCGCGCACGGCCCCGTCGAACGGCCCACCACGCCATGAACACCATATGGGTCCAGGGTCAGCGCGGCTCGGTGAGCATCGAGATGGCGGTGGTAACGCCGGCCATCCTGGCGCTGATCGCCGGCGCTGTCATCGGTGGCCGGGTCAACATCGCCCGCCAGGCGCTCGAAGCGGCTGCCTACGACGCCGCCCGCACCGCCTCCCTGGCACGTACCGCTGGCGAGGCGAACGAGCAGGCGCTGGCCGCCGCCAACTCCACCCTCGATGCCCAAGGGCTGAGCTGTACCGGCCTGGACGTCACGGTTTCCGCCGCAGGCTTCGGCGTTCCTGTCGGACAACCGGCGACCGTTACCGCCCGGGTCAGCTGCACCGCGACCTTCTCCGACGTCGCACTGCCCGGCATGCCCGGCACCGTGCCGCTCATCGCATCCTTCACCAGCCCTTTGGACACCTACCGGAGCAGAGCATGACCGCGCTCAGCCGCCGGCTGGGCGACGACGACGGTCGGGTCACCATCTGGTTCGCCGTCCTCGCGCCGGCATTCCTCGCCTTGATCGGCCTCGTCGTCGACGGCGGCGCCAAGGTACGGGCCTACCAACGCGCGGACAACATCGCCGCCGAAGCGGCCCGCGCTGGCGGACAGGCCATCAAGGCCGGGCAGGCCATCGACGGTGGCACCAAGGAGATCGACCCCTCGGTCGCAGCCACCGCCGTCCAGGCCTACCTCGACGACCTCGACGGAGTCACGGGCACCGTCACCGTCGACGGCGCCCAGCAACTCACCGTCACAGTCACCGTCCCCTACAACCCGATCCTGCTCGACCTGTTCGGCGGGGGAGTAGGCACGACGGCCACCGGCCGGGCGACCGCGACCCTGATCGCTCAATAGCAGCCCGCGAAGGAGCAACCGTGGCACGCACCGCACCCACAACCGGCCGTGGTCGGCAGGTCCTCGCCGGCATCGGCGCCCTCGCCGTGGTCGCGCTGGTCGTCGCCCTGCCGGTTCTCCTCGTCTGGGCCGCCGGCAATCCGTTGCCCGGGATCGGCGGTTGGCTCACCGCACTCGCCGACGATCCGGGCACCGCCGCCGACCAGATCTGGCAGGCGCTGACCAGCCGGGACGACGGAGACCTGTTCCTGCAGACGTTGGCGCTGATCGGCTGGGTCGCGGCGGTCCTGGCCGCGTGGACCTGGGTCACATTCCTGGCCGCACTGGTCGTGGAGACCGTCGCGCAACTGCGGGGACGACGGCGCGGGCGGGTCCCGCGCAACACTGCCCGGATCCCTGGGACGCGCTTGCAGCATCGAGTTGCAGCGGCGCTGGTGGCTGCCGTCCTCGGGGCGCTCGCCGCGCCGGCCCTGGCATCGGCCGCGGTGCCCGCCGCCATCGCCAGCCCTGCCATGGTCGCCCCCAGCCACTCGAGTGCAGAGAAGGCGGCACCGCGTACGGCCGCACCGACGCAAGCCCCGGCCGCCACCGGGTACCTGGAGCACTCGGTGGAGCGCGGGGAGAACCTGCTCGACATCGCCGAGCGCTACAACGTGTCCTGGCAGCGCCTGGCCGAGGCCAACCAGGGTCTTTCGCAGCCGGACGGGCGGAGCCTTCAACCAGGCAACACCCGGATCTACGCGGGCTGGACCCTGCGGATTCCAGTGGTCACCTCCCCGGCCGCCAGCACCACGTCGGCGCAGGTGCCGCCCGCAAGGACCGGGCCACTGGTCTACGAGGTGGCGCGGGGCGACTGGCTGGCCGGCGTCGCCGAGCGCTTCCTCGGTGACGCCGACCGTTACTCCGAGATCGCGGCGATCAACCCGAGTCTCGAGCGGCGTGACCACCGATTCCCGCACCACATCGAGCGCGGATGGCGCATCGCCCTGCCCCAGGATGCCCGCGATCGTGGCCCCGCTGACCACGCCCAAGGCCGGATCGTGGCCGGCGAACGCACCCAGGCGGCCCCGAGTGCTCCCAACGGCGACGACCGGCCGACGGTGCCTCGCCCACCAACCGGCGACGAGAGCCAGCAGGGTTTACCCGCCCCACCGGTGCCGACTCCGGCAACGCCGGATCGCCCGAGCGAGTCCCCTGCCGTAACTCCATCCGCCTCGGCCAGTCCGCCGAGGGCGTCCGAACCGCCGGCTACGGCACGCCCGACCGACGGCCCAGCCACCTCGGTATCGGACCATCGCTCCGATCAGCCAGCGGAGGACAGCGACAGCGATGTCGACGAGGCGATCGTCCTGGGCTCGCTTGCCGGCGCTGGACTGCTCTCCGCACTGCTGCTTACCGCAGTGATTCGTCGCCGAAGCCGGCAACGTCAGCACCGTCGGCCCGGCCGCCGGCTCCCGCACCCCCGCGGCGGCGCCACGGAACGAGCGCTACGCGTGGCCGAGCAGCCGGCAGACGTCGACCGGCTGGACCTCGCCCTGCGCAGTTTGGCCGCCGCGCTGGCCGAGCGGGAACAGCCCCTGCCGGACATCGCCGCCGCGTGGATCGTCGACCAGGCCGTCACGGTCGTGCTCACCGAGCCCGGCCCAGAGCCGCCCGCACCCTGGATCGACGACCGCGGGCACTGGACCCTGCCAGGAGACGCCAGCGTGCCCGCCGTCACCGAGCAGTTGGCGCCGCTGCCCACCCTCGTCGCCGTAGGGTCCCAGCCCGGTCGGCACCTGCTGCTCGACCTCGAACGCCTCGGAAGCCTCACCCTCGTCGGCGACCGCGAGCGCACCCTCGCGCTGCTGCGTTACCTCGCCTGCGAACTGGCCTGCAACGCCTGGTCCGACGACGTCGAGGTCATCGTCACCGGCTTTCCGGCGCAGGAGACCGAACTGCTGATCTCCCTCAACCCGGACCGGGTGCGCGTGGTCCCGTCGGTCGGTGAGGCCGCGACGCGGTTGCGGCGCCGCGCCGCAGCGGTGACAGCAGCCCTCAACGCGTCTGGAGCAGCCGACACCTTCGCCGGTCGCATTACCGACCTCGGCGAGGCGTGGGCGCCTCAGGTGCTACTCGTCGCCGATCCGGACGAAGGCGACCTCGGCGTGCTCGACGAGCTCGGAAAGGAGCTGCGAGACACGGGCCGGTGCGCCGTCGCCGTGGCGAGCACGACCAAGGCCCGCGCGACCGCTGGGCCGAACACCGCCATCATCGACGAGGACGGCCTGCTACACCTCGCCCTGCCGTTCCTCCTCGTCGAGGGCAAAGCGGCAGGACTACCCGTACGGGAGCTGGAGCCGCTCGCCGAGATCATGGCGCAGGCGCGGGCTGCCACGGACGAGCGGACCCCGCCGGCCGCCGAGCCGGAAGCGTGGGCGGACGGCACCGACGCCGCCGGCTCGGTGCTCGATCTGTTCACTGCGGGCGAGCCCTCGACGGCAGCGGGATCCGAGGACGTAGAGGCCAATACGTCGGCTCCGCCGGATCCCATCGTCGCTGTGCCCCGCATCGAGCGCACCCGTGCGGTCGCCACCGTTCCACCACGCGAGGTCACCGCCGCGATTCGCCAGCGTCGCCGCCAAGCCGACCCGCAGCTTGATTCGGACCTACGGGCCTGGCGCGAGCAGGACAAGACCCGTCCCCGCATCAGCGTCCTCGGGGCAGTCGCGGTCGAGGCGCCCGGCCCGGTGCCCGACCAGCGCCGCCGATTCCACGCGGAACTCATCGTCTACCTGGCTCAACGCGGTGCCCGCGGAGCATCCGCCGAGCAGCTCACCGACGCGTTGTGGCCCGATCAGCAGGTCAAGGACGCCAGCCGCCGGGTCGCCATCACCCGGGCCCGTCGTTGGCTCGGAGAGACCCCGGACGGCACCGCCTGGTTGCCCGAGATGGGGCCCGACCGGCTCTACCGGCTGGAGTCGGGCTACCTGCTGGACTGGCACCTGTTCCGTCGGCTGCGAAGCCGGGGCGAAAGTCGTGGCGCTGCCGGAGTCAAGGATCTACGAGCCGCGTTGGAGCTCGTACGGGGCGTACCACTCGACGGGGCCGAGCGCGCGTACGCGGCCGGCGCCCGCAACCCCTTCACCTGGTTGCCCGAGTCCGACATCTACCCGGGTCATCTCACTTCCGCGATCGTGGACACCGCCCACGAACTCGCCGAGTTCTACCTCGACGCCGGTGATTCCACCGGCGCGCGCTGGGCCGTACAGCAAGCCTGGCTGGCCGATCCGGAGCGTGGCGACGACGGGCCCTGGCACGACATCATGCAAGTTGCCCACGCCGAGGGACACACCGCAGAACTGCGCAATCTCCTGGGGGAGTTGATGCGGGTCCGCGAGGCCGAAGTGCCCGAGGACCTGGCACCGGTCACGTACGCCCTGCTGCGCGAGCTCCTGCCGGATCTGCTCGCTGCCAGCAGCAGCACCGGATAGTCGAATGCGCAAACCGACCGATGGTCGCGGCGGACCGAGACCGCGAACCGAATGTTGCACCACCGAACGAACGGAGTGAACGGCCTTGCTGACATCGAATGAAGCTGGCGGCATGGAGTACATCGAGGCAACGAGGAGGGTTGGCGCTGGCCTGACTGAGGGTGCAGACGACGCCACTGCGGCAGCAGGCGTCCAGCTGGCGATCGAGGCGTGGAAGTGCCTGGCCGGAACCGACCTCGCCTGGGACCACTGCGGCCTGGAGTTGCTCGACATCCGGGCCAGGCTCTACTCGGAATACGACGACGTGGTCGTGGACGCTGCGGCGCCAGTTCGCGATGATGCCGAGACCCGGCTGGCCGTGACGACGTTGCTGGAGCAACTCGCGCGGTACCACGAGCGTCTGGCCGTCGACGATCACGACGACCTGGCTCGGCGGCTCAGCCACGACGCCAGCGCCCAGCAGCTACGGCGTGCGGCGGCGGCCCTGGCATGACCGTTGGCCACTGGTACCGAGAGGCGTACCAGGCCCTGCGTGTGGCCGCTACGGCAATGGCACAGCGGCCCGCCGACAACGCGGCCGACATCAACGCCGCCGTCATCGCCAGGTCTGCCGTCTACGCGCAGTTGGCCCGAGCGACCGAACTGCTGGTCGGCGCCCGCCCGGCGGCGGAGGTACCGGATCGGGCCGGCGCCTCTACCATCCTGAGGCGACGCGGGCAGCGGCTGACCCAGCTCTACGTCGGGCTTCGGGCTGCCACGATCGTCGACCGGCAGTTTCCGCCGTCTCCCGCCGCAGTGACCGCCGAACCGGCGCGTTCGCTGCTCCGGGCTGCGGACGCAGTCGCCGTGATCGGTGACATCCTCGCCAGCCACGTTCCGCCAGGGCAGGGACCCCGAACACCGGAAGGGCTCGCGATTCGAGCCGGCGGGGGTGTCCAGTCGGGTATCGCCGAGATCGCCAGGCTCACCTCGAACGCGGTCATCGTCGACATCGCGCTGCCCGGATGGCTCAACCACGGGCGCGGACACCTGGCCGAGATCTACCGCCCGGCGGCGGAGACCGCCAGGTGGACCGCCAGCAGCGGCCTGGGGGGAATCGCCCGGGAACTGATCGCCGCGGGGCGAGGGCAGCCACCGTTGGATGGACTCGACATCGCCCGCTCCCCGCTGAATCCCGCGCCCAGCGTCCGTACCGTCGACGATGCGGTCGCTGCCATGGCCGCCGCGCGGAGCTCGATGTGGCAGGACCCGGGGCAGGTGACCGGAGCTCATCTGCAGCTTGGAACCCAGCTCGGCCTGGCCGTGCACATCCTGATCAGCGGCGGTGCCCCGAGGATGGTGGGCGGTTGGCGACAGGCGGCCATCGCGGCTGCCGACCTGCGGGCCACCCCGCTGGTCGGTGCGGGCCGCGACGCTGCCGCTGAGCTGACCGAAGTCCTGCGCTGGGCGCGGACACAAGCAGCCGTCGGCAGTGACGGGCACGCGCAGCTGCGCGACAGGCAGGTCGTACGCCTCAGCTCCGAGCTTCCGTTCCTGGCAGCCACCCTCCACCGGGGGCTGTCCGCTGCCCTTCAGCGAGGCGAACTGTTCGTCAAAGCCGAAATGCCCTTGGCACGTCCCGCCGGTTCGCTCATCTTCCGTGCCGCCAAGCGATGGCGGTCGGCCGTCAGCGATGACGATGTGGTGCAGGACTTGAACCGTGGGCTGGCGCAGCGGCAGCAGCCAGACAACGACGGTAGAGGGACCGTGGCGCGGGCCTTTCCTCGCCCTCCGCGACCGAGAGCTTCGATGGCCCAGACACCGACCCGAGCAGCCGATGTAGTGCCGGGACAAGGTCGCCGCCGAACGCGATGATGCCCAAGAAGCGCTTCGTGTCGGGTGGGTGACCGCGCGCCATGAATTCATTGACGCTGTTGATCTCTGTCCAGTACGGTTCGTGTTCGCAAAAGAGCCGAACGACGTTCAACGGGGGAACATGAGCGGCTTCCACGTGGATCCAGCCGGCCTGAACGGGCTGTACAACGTGCTGCACCGGGCATCCGGCGACGTCGGCGACACGCTCACGTACGTGCAGCGTCATTGTGACCTGAGAGGGTGGTTCGGGAGGCTTTGTCTGATGTGGGTTTGACGGTTCGTTAGCGGCCCTGGTGGGGGCTACGCGGACGTCGCCGGCGGGGCGAGGGTGAACAGTCCGGCCTCGGGTTCGGTGAGGAT
>NZ_JAGPXN010000036.1 GCF_018070575.1 Micromonospora sp. C31 | reverse complement strand
GGGGCTCCGCCCGCACGAACCGGTCAGCGACACGCGTCACCGCCTCGTCCAGGATGACCCGCCACCCGGCGGGGTCTACGCTGTGGCACGCGGCCACCGCACGATCTTCGGTTGTCCTCACAAACCAACGATGATCAACGCGGTGGCCGTCTTCATGCCCGCGCCACGCCCAACGCTGAAGCCAAGTGACGTTGGAGTATTAGCCCGGAGCGTGCTCGAGGTCGTTCGCTACGAGGACGCCCCCGCCCAGGCGGCGGAGACCATGGACGCCAACTTCCGTGTCCTCTTCCGAGAACTACGGCGGCTCCAGCGGCGCGCACTGCGCGAGGCCACCACAGAGAAGACCAGCGCAAAGATCAAGCGGCTCAAGCGCTCCTTCCTACTTGATCACCCCACCTGGGCCAGCCGAGAGGCCGCTCTCCTTCTGCTCGACGATATCGAGACTGGGCTCGACAACTCCATCGACGCCGAGGATCTCAGGAGCCAGATCCGCAGCGTGCGCCGCGACTTCACCCTTGACGACGAGCCCACCGAACCGATCCCTGACTTCCCAGGCTTCCGGAGCGCCCTCGACAAGCTGGTATATCGCGAGATCAACGAGGTCCAAGAGGCATAGCCGAGCACACCAGGTACACGCGCGTCCACACGACCCGAGTGCTGCTCCACCGGTAGGTGATGATTCAGGCGTCTGCCTACTGGCGTATATCACAGCGGTGTTAGGCAAGCTCGATCCAGGGTCACGCACAATCTCGATCGACATGGTGTTCTTGATCTGCACAGGTAGGGCTTGCCCTTACCGGTGTCGGTGATGCCGCCAGCCGCAATCGCTTCAGGGCCGTCGGAGGCGGGGCCACCCTGGACCAGATTGGCGTGCAGCGGTGGGTCAACCTGCCGTCCTTGCCGCGACGCTACGGCTTGCCGGGCAAGCTCCACCAGCCGTGACTCGAGCAAAACCGCCGGGCGCGCCCGACTTGCTGGGGTTCAGATGATAACTCCCGCTTTCCCGGCGACAACCCGTGGCTGCTGGCATTGGAGGTTGTCTGATCCAATGGGCTGTCGGTATCGGTGCGGTCGGAAGGCGAGTTTTGGACGCGTTCGAAGTTCATCGTCGATTGATCGAGGATTACCGCACCTTCAGCGAGGGTTTCGTGGATGTCCACGACGAGCGGATCAGGGCTCGTGTGGAGCAGGAGAGCGCTCGGGGGGCGCAGTGGCCGGCGCCGTGGTCGTCGTTGAACCCGTCCTTCGCGTCCGGGGGCCGTGTCGACGATCTGGTTCGTGAGGGTTTGCTGCACCAGGAGTGCTCACGCATCTTCCGGGTGAAGAAAGCGCCGGAGGATCGCGGCTCGGTACCGATCACGCTGCATCGGCATCAGAGTGACGCAGTGCGGGTGGCCGGCACCGGTGCGTCATACGTGCTGACCACTGGCACGGGGTCGGGCAAGTCGCTGGCGTACATGGTGCCGATCGTGGACCGGGTGCTGCGGGAGGGGTCCGGGCAGGGCGTCCGGGCGATCGTGGTGTATCCGATGAACGCGCTGGCGAACAGTCAGCGGGAGGAGATGCGCAAGTTCCTGGAGTTCGGGTACGACGGCCGGCCTCCGGTCACGTTCGCCAGGTACACCGGCCAGGAGACCGAGGACGAGCGCAGGGCGATCCTGCGGAACCCGCCGGACATGCTGCTCACGAACTACGTGATGCTGGAATTGGTGCTGACCCGGCCGGATGAGCGGCGTCCTCTGGTCGAGGCAGCGCACGGCCTGCGGTTTCTGGTGCTGGACGAGTTGCACACCTATCGGGGCCGGCAGGGCGCGGACGTGGCGATGCTGGTCCGCCGGGTACGTGATGCGTGCGGTGCGGGGCAGTCATTGCAGTGTGTGGGGACGTCGGCGACGATGGCCAACGCGGACACGGTGGCCCGGCAGCAGGTCGAGGTGGCCGATGTGGCGTCCCGGATCTTCGGGACACCGGTCATCCCGGATCATGTGATCACCGAGACGCTGGTGCGGGCGACCACCACCCGCGACGCGTCGGCGGCGGCCCTGGCTGCGGCGGTTGCCGCTCGCGGCGATGCCGAGTCGGACGATCCGGTGTTGCGCGCCGGGTACGAGCGGCTCGGGTCGGATCCGCTGGCTTCGTGGATCGAGGACAACTTCGGGGTGCGGCCTGAGCCGGAGAGCGGTCGCCTGGTGCGGCAGACGCCGATGAAGGTGGACGATGCGGCGACGGTGTTATCCGGGATCACCGGCCGTCCAGATTCCGAGTGTGCCACCGCTATCCGGGCGACGCTGTTGGCGGGGTCGCGCGCCCGAGACGAAGACACCGGCCGGCCGTTGTTCGCATTCCGGCTGCATCAGTTCCTGTCCAAGGGCGGCACGGTCTATTCCACCCTGGAGCCTGTAGCGGCCAGGGAGATCGAGACGACGTTCCAGGTCGTGTTGCCCGGCAGCCCGGAGCGGCGGTTGTATCCGCTGGCGTTCTGCCGGGAGTGCGGTCAGGAGTACCTGATCGTCCGGCGGCAGAGTCAACTGAAGACAGCGGTGTTCAGGGCCCGTCACGGGTTGCGGATCACCGACCGCGATGACGGCTATCTGTTCGTGTCGGCGGATCGGGAGTGGCCAACCGATCCGGTGGCGGCGGGCCGGCTGCCGGCGTCGTGGCTGGGGGCCGACGGTACCGGGCACGAGATCGTGCCGGCGCGGCGGCGTGACGTGCCGGTCCGGTATCAGGCGGCGGCCGACGGCACCGCTGAACTGGCGGATGCTGCCGGTGAGGCCGACGGGGTGATCGCGGCGTGGATGCCGGGTGCGTTCCGGTTCTGCCTGCGCTGTGGGGTGTCGTACGAGCAGGTCCGCAGCAACGAGTTCGGCAAGCTCGTCACCCTGGATCGGGAGGGCCGCAGCAGCGCGATGACGGTGGTGGCCGCCAGCGTCGTACGTGCCCTGCGAGGGCAGCCGGAAGCCGCGCTGGGTATGGACGCCCGCAAACTGCTGACGTTCGTCGACAACCGCCAGGATGCCAGTTTGCAGGCGGGGCACTTCAACGATTTCGCGCTGGTGGTGCAGTTGCGTGCGGCGCTGTATCGGGCTGCGGCGGCCGGTGAAGACGGTCTGGACCCGCTCGACATCGGCGTCGAGGTGACCCGGCGGCTGGGGTTGCAGCCAGGTGACTTCGCGTTGGCGCCGAAGTCACTGGATCTGCGCACCGCGCAACGTGCCCTGCGCGCGGTGGTCGAGTTCCGGGTGCTGCGCGACATCCAGCGGGGCTGGCGGGTTACGTTGCCTAACCTGGAGCAGTCAGGGCTACTGGTGATCGATTACCCATTGCTAGTGCCGCTGTCCGAAAGTGACGAGGAGTGGAACGGCACGCACAAGCTGCTGGTCGAGGCGGAGCCGGGCCAGCGGTACGAGGTCATGCGGGTCCTGCTGGACGAGATGCGGCGCGTGCTGGCCGTCGATGCGGAGGCGCTGACGCCGGAGTTCGTGGACCGGCTGCGCCGGTTGAGCCGTGAGCACCTGACCGGGCTGTGGACCGTGCCTGAGACCGAACCGGATCCGGTGATCGGACTGGCCATCCCGGGCAGGGGCGGGCAGTATCGGCCCCGGCATTCGCTGTTCCTGTCGGGGCTGGGCAGCTTCGGCCGGTGGCTGCGGCATAAGGACAGGTTCGGGCAGCAGTTGTCGCCGGCGGTGGCCGATGACGTCATTGCGGCCCTGATGATGCTGCTGGAGAAGCACGGGGTGCTGGCGAAGATCGTCGAACGGGGTGAGACGGCGTACCGGATGAAGTCGTCGGCGATGCTGTTGCGGGCTGGTGACGGCACGGCGGGTGCGCCCGACCCTGTTCGGCGCCGGTTCGAGGCCGATCAGCGCCCGAGGGTGGTGCCGTTCTTCCGCGACCTCTACCTCGATGTGGGTTCCCAGCTCGCCGGGCTGCGGGCGGCCGAGCACACCGCGCAGGTGCGTCAGGAGGTTCGGGAGGAACGTGAGCAGCAGTTCCGGGAAGGGACCGCGCTGCCGCTGCTGTTCTGCTCGCCGACGATGGAGCTCGGTGTCGACATCTCGTCGCTGAACGCGGTCGGGATGCGCAACGTGCCGCCCACGCCCGCCAATTATGCGCAGCGCAGCGGCCGGGCGGGGCGGTCGGGGCAGCCGGCGTTGGTCGTCACTTACTGTGCCAGCGGCAACAGCCACGACTCGTACTATTTCGAGCGTTCCCACCTGATGGTGTCCGGGCAAGTTCAGGCGCCGCGGCTGGATCTGGCAAACGAAGACCTGATCCGCTCCCACGTACATGCGGTGTGGATGGCCGAGACCGGCGTGCGGTTGGACCGGTCGATGGCCGAGGTGCTGGCGCTGGATCTGCCGCGGCAGCCGGTACGCCCAGAACTGGCGGCGAAGCTGCGGCTGCCCGAGGTCGCGACGGCGGCCCGGCATTCCGCGCAGGAGTTGCTGCGTCCGCTCCACCCGGCGCTCGAGGAGTCTGCCTGGTGGTCGCAGGACTGGGTCGGTGAGGTGATCGACGCGGCGTTCGACACCTTCGACGCGGCGTGCGGCCGGTGGCGGGATCTTTACACCACGGCCGATGCCGAACGGCAGGCGGCGACGGAGTTGGCCGCCGATGCGACGGTCTCCCGGCAGGTCCGTGAAGACGCCGACCAGCGCTATCGGGAGGCACGTCAGCGTATCGAGCTGCTGTTGAATCAATCCGACGACGCCGGGCAGAGTGACTTCTACACCTACCGGTACCTCGCGTCGGAGGGGTTCCTGCCCGGGTACTCGTTCCCGCGGCTGCCGCTGGCGGCGTACGTGCCCGGTAACCGCGGCAGAGGAAACACCTGGTTGCAGCGGCCCCGGTTCCTCGCAGTCTCCGAGTTCGGGCCGGGGGCGCTGATTTATCACGAGGGCGCCCGCTATCAGGTGACCAGGATCAGCCTGCCACGCGGTGGCGACGATCAAGGCAGCGGCGAAGTCGTCCGCACGTCGGCCCGGGTGTGTGACGCGTGCGGCTATCACCATCCCCGCCAGGTCGGTGTCGACGTGTGCGAGAGCTGCGGGCAGCGGCTCAGCACCACGTGGCGGGACCTGTTGCAGATGCAGACGGTGATCACCCGGCGGCGCGAGCGGATCAGCGCGGACGAGGAGGAACGCAACCGGATCGGGTTCGAGTTGCGAACCACCTACCGCTTCGTGCCGCGCGGTGGGCGGCCAGGACGACTCGTGGCCGAGGTGCTCACCGCCGACATGATGCCGGTGGCGACGATGGCGTATGGCGACGCCGCCGAGATCCGGGTGACCAACCTCGGCCGCCGCGCCCGCAAGAACAAGGACACCCACGGTTTCTGGCTCGATCTGGTGAAAGGGCGTTGGCTGTCGGAGAAGGAAGGCACCGCCGAGGCCGACCCGTCCGACGAGGAGATGGAAGCCGGCTTCGAGGATGTCAACCGCAAAGCACTGATCACGCCGTACGTGGAGGATCGCCGCAACATCATGGTGCTGCGGTGGGCCGAGCCGGTCAGCGACGAGGAAGCGATCACCTTGCAGTACGCCGTCGAGCGGGGCATCGAGGCGGTGTTCCAACTGGAGGACGCCGAGCTGTCCAGCGAACTGCTGCCGGACGCCGACGACCGTGGCCGGGTCCTGCTGGTCGAGGCGGCCGAGGGCGGCGCCGGGGTGCTGCGCAGGTTGCAGTCGGAACCGGACGCTCTGCGGCGTATTGCCGTCGAGGCCTTGCAGATCATCCACGTCGACCCCGCCACCGGGGCCGAGAAAGACGATGCCTGTGTACGTGGTTGCTACCGATGCCTGCTGTCGTACGGCAACCAGCTCGTACACGAGCAGATCGACCGTCGGTTCATCGTCTCTGCCCTGCAACGCCTCGCCGAGGCGAGCACCCACCCGGTCGACGAACGCCCGCCCGCCGGACGAACCACAGACGTCCCCGAGGCAGATACGGACGAGTCCGGGACGCGCGGCAAACTGCTGCGCCTGCTACGCGAGCACGGTTACGTGATGCCCAGCCAGACCGACGTGGAGATCGAAGGCATCAAGGCCGATTGGGTCTACCCGAACGCTGCCGTGCCCACGGTTGTCCTCGTCGACTTCGAGGGCCACGGCAGCCGGGACACCGAACCCCTGATCTTCGGAGGCTGGAACGTGATCCACATCGACGCGAACGATGACGTGCTCGGCGTCGTGCGCGCAAACCCGGGCGTCTTCGGCGAGGCCACCCGATGACCTCCACCTCCGTGCCTGCGCAGCACGGTTTCCCGATCGGCTCGCTGGTCAGCGCCCGCGGCCGGGAGTGGGTGGTGCTGCCCGGCAGCGACACCGACTTTCTGATCCTGAGGCCGCTCGCCGGGGGTGACGCCGACATCGCGGGAGTGTTCGTCGAAGAGGGCGTCACGCACGCCACCTTCTCCGCACCGGACGCTACCGATCTCGGCGACGACCGCAGTGCCCGCCTGCTTCGCGATGCGCTGCGGATTGGATTCCGGGCTAGCGGCGGCCCGTTCCGCAGCATCGCCTCGCTCGCTGTCGACCCACGCCCGTACCAGCTCGTGCCATTGCTGCTCGCGTTGCGGCAGGAGACCACCCGGCTGCTGATCGCTGACGATGTCGGCATCGGCAAAACCGTCGAGGCCGCCCTGGTCGCCGCCGAACTCGTCGCGCAGGGCAGCGCCCGCCGGATGACCGTGCTGTGCCCACCCAGCCTCGCCGAGCAGTGGCAGTCGGAGTTGCAGGCGAAGTTCGGGATCGCGGCCGAGCCGGTGCTGCCCGGAACCGTCCGCCGCCTGGAACGCGGCCTGGAGTACGGGCAGTCAATCTTCGAGCGATACCCCTACACGATCGTTTCCACCGACTACATCAAGTCGGACATGCGCCGCGACGACTTCCTGCGAGCCGCACCGGAACTGGTCATCGTGGACGAGGCACACGCCTGCGTCAGTGACGAGACCGGAGCCGGAGGCCGGGGCCGCACGCAGCGGTACCGGCTGCTGAAAGATCTCGCCGCCGACGCTCATCGGCACCTGATTCTTGTAACGGCGACCCCGCACAGCGGCAAGGAAGAAACGTTCCGCAACCTGATCGGGCTACTCGACCCAGCCCTGCGTGACATCGATCTGGCCGGCGAGACCGGCCGGCGCGCCCTGGCGTCCCGCATGGTGCAGCGCCGCCGCGCTGACATCCGCGAATACCTCGGTGCCGACACGAAATTTCCCTCGGACCGGGCCACCGACGAACGCACCTACGAACTGTCGCCGCAATACCGCACCCTGCTCGACAACGTCCTCGGCTACGTCCAGGGACAGATCACCGACTACAGCGGCAGCCGCGTGCAGCAACGCATTCGATGGTGGTCCGCCCTGTCGCTGCTGCGCGCACTCGCCTCCTCACCCGCCGCGGCTGCGGCCACCCTCACCACCCGGGCCGCGTCCGCCGGCGCCAGCACGGAACAGGCGGCTGACGCCACCGGTGCCGCCCTAGTGCTCGACCTGATGAACGACGACGCGCTCGATGTCGCCGACGCTGTACCCGGAGCAGTCGTCGACGACAGCCCCGGTAGTACGAGCAGTACCGCGGACCGGCTGAACGACCTGCGCAGCCAGGCCCTGGCCATCGCGCAGGAGCCCGACGCCGAACGGCGTAACAGCCTGGACACCAAACTGGCGCTGGTCACCGCCAGCGTGAAACGGCTACTGAAGGACGGTTTCCACCCGATCGTGTTCTGCCGGTTCATCCCGACCGCCCATTACCTCGCCGACCACCTCACGGAGGCATTCCCGAAAGCCGTTGTCGAGGTGGTCACCGGCGAGCTGCCCCCGGAGGACCGCGCCGCCCGAGTCCGGGACGTCGCCGCCCGGGCCGGCACCACCAACAAGATCCTCGTCGCCACCGACTGCCTCTCCGAGGGCGTCAACCTGCAACACGACTTCCAGGCCGTGGTCCACTACGACCTGGCCTGGAACCCGACCCGCCACGAACAACGGGAAGGCCGCGTCGACCGGTTCGGCCAGCCTCGCGACATCGTCCGCGCGGTCACCCTCTACGGCGCCGACAACGTCATCGACCGCCTCGTCATGGACGTCCTGATCCGCAAGCACGAGGCGATCCGCCGCGACCTCGGCATCAGCGTCCCCGTCCCGGCCACCAGCGACCAGGTCCTGACCGCCCTGCTGGACGGGGTCATGAAACGCGGCACCACCTACGTCCAGGAAGCCCTCGAACTCGACCTGCCCGAAACCCGGCAACTCGAATTCGACTGGCAGAGCAGCGCCGAGGCAGAACGTCGCAGTCGCAGCCGCTACGCCCACCACACCATCCGCCCCGACGAAGTACGCCGCGAGGTCGAGGCCATGCGGTCCGCGCTCGGCAGCCCCGACGATGTAGCGGGGTTCGTCGCCACCGCTTTACAGGAGTGCGGCGGCGTCCTCACCCGTGAGCCGTACGGCTTCACCGTCGCACCCACCGGCCTGCCCGTCGGTCTGCGCGACGCCCTCGGCCAGCCGGCCAAGGCCGTGCCGTTCCACCGGGACCTTCCCGCCCCGCGCGGCGCTGCCATCCTGGCTCGCACCGACAGCACTTCGGCCGGCATCGCCCGCTACGTCCTCGACGCCGCTCTCGACCCCGCCCTGCCGGCCGACGCGCGGCCCGCCCGGCGGTGCGGGGTGATCGTCACCGACGCCGTCACCATCCCGACTGTCCTGCTGCTGACCCGCGTACGCGCCAACCTCACCCTTCCCGGCCGTTACGGTCCACATACCCAGGTCGCCGAGGAAGCCCGCCCACTCGCCTTCACCGGCACACCATCGAACCCGTACTGGCTCACTCCCGAGGCCGTCGAACCCCTGCTCGCCGCCCGGCCCGATCACAACCTCAGCCCCGACATCGCCCGCAACATCATGACCGGGATCCTCGCCGCCCTGCCCGCTATCACGGGCCACCTCGACCAGATCGCCCACGATCTCGCCGATTCTCTCCGAGACGCACACGTCCGGGTCCGCACCGCCGCCCGAGGCGACCGCGCCGGCGCGCTCGGCATCCGGGGCCTCACCGTCGAACCCCGACTCCCCGTCGACATCCTCGGGGTCTATCTCTATCGACCGGCACCCACGAAGGCGGGAACAACCGCGTGAGCAGTCCCGGACTCCAGGCCATCCACGCCGTCGGCGGTGTCGTCCCACCGGGCCTGCTCGCCCGCATCCAAGCCGGAGAACTCAAAAACCCGGCCGGGCTCGCCCCGGCCTCCTACCACCTCATCGGACGAGAAACCGTCCGCGACGCCGCCAGCCGCGCCTGGTCCTACCTGCGTAGCGCCTGGACCGCCTGGCGCGAACACACCACCACCCAGGCACCCGGAGCGCACGGCACCACTGCCGCCCAGCAACGCTGGCTGCTCGTTCTGCTCCGTGAACTCGGCTACGGCCAGGTCCCCGCCCTCCCCAGCGGGTTCACCATCGACGAACGCAACTACCCGGTCAGTCACGCCTGGCAACACGTGCCCATCCACCTGCTCGGCCCCACCGCCGACCTCAACCACCGCAACCTCGACCTGCCCGGCGCAGCCCGCGCCCCTCAGGCCATGCTGCAAGAACTACTCAACCGCAGCGACGACCACCTGTGGGGAATCCTGTCCAACGGGCTACGCCTACGACTGCTGCGCGACTCCACCGCCCTCGCCGGATCCGCGTACCTCGAATTCGACCTCGAAACCATTTTCGACGGCGAGCTATACCCGGAGTTCCTGCTGCTCTGGCAGCTCTGCCATGTCTCTCGCCTCGAACAGCGCCCCGACGACACCGGCACCACCACACCAGCGGGCTGCTGGCTCGAAATCTGGCGCGGCGAAGCCGCCGAAGCCGGAACTCGGCTGCTCGACCGGCTCCGCGATGGCGTCGCCGACGCCATCGCCGCACTCGGCACAGGATTCATCCGCCACCCCGCCAACCAGCCGCTGACCACCGCCCTGCGCAACGGAAACCTCAGCACCGTCCAATACCACCGCGCGCTGCTGCGCCTCGTCTACCGGCTGCTGTTCTGCTTCGTCGCCGAAGACCGTAACGCTCTCCTGCACCCCGACGCCGCGACCCAAGCCCGCGAGCGGTACCAGCAATACTTCTCCACCGCCCGCCTGCGCCGGCTGTCCCGCAGCCGCGCTGGCAGCCCTCATCCCGACCTCTGGCACGCCCAGCGCCTCGTGCTGCGGGCTCTCGGCGGCGACGGACATCCGGGCCTCGGCCTACCCGCCCTGGCCGGGCTGTTCGACCCCGACCCGCGCCTGCCCGCCCTCGACGGCCTGCCCGTCGACCCGCTGCTCGGCTGCGAACTCACCAACGAAGACCTGCTCAGCGCCATCCGCAAACTCGCCTGGGTCGCGTTGCCCGGACAACGGATCCAACCCGTCGACTACCGCAACCTCGGTGCCGAGGAACTCGGCAGCGTCTACGAATCGCTGCTTGAACTCGTCCCTCGCCTCGACCTCACCGACCGCGTGTTCCGACTCGTCACCATCTCCGGCAACGACCGCAAAACCACTGGCTCCTACTACACCCCGCCCAGCCTCGTCTCCGCGCTGCTCGACACCGCCCTCGACCCGCTGCTCGACGAGGCCGTTACCGGTGCGGCCAATCCTGCCGACGCGGAAACCCGGCTGCTCGCCCTGACCGTCTGCGACCCCGCCTGCGGCTCCGGCCACTTCCTCGTCGCCGCAGCCCGGCGCATCGCCCGCCGGCTCGCCCAAGTCCGCTCCGGCGACGATGAACCCACCCCCGCCCAGGTCCAGCACGCGCTTCGCGAAGTCGCCGGCAACTGCATCTACGGCGTCGACCTCAACGACCTCGCCGCCGAACTCGCCAAAGTCTCGCTCTGGATGGAAGCCCTCGAACCGGGCAAACCCCTCGGCTTCCTCGACGCCCGCATCCGCATCGGCAACTCCTTGCTCGGCGCCACCCCGGCCCTCCTACACGGAGATGTTCCCGACGGCGCCTTCAAAGAGCTCGAAGGCGACGACAAAGCGACCGCCGCCGCCGTCCGCAAGAACAACAAGGCACAAGCCACCGTCACAGTCTCCATCCAGCCCGGCACAGAACGGGGCTACGCCCAGGACGCCTTCGTCTTCAGCAGCGGGCCGGACGTCTCGAACGCCGACCTCGCCGCGCAACGAGCCGCCCTGCTCAACCTGCCCGACGACGTCAACGCAATCCGCGCCCAAGCCGCCCGCTGGGAAAAGCACGAACAGTCAGACGCCTACCAGGCCAAACACCGCCACGCCGACACCTGGTGTGCCGCGTTCGTCTGGCCGATGCCCGCCCGCGTCCCCGGCACCGACTACCCAGTACCCGAACCACCCACCAACGCCATCATGCGCGCCATCGCCGCCAGCCCACTCGACACGACCAACGACCAATTCACCGGGTACGCCCAGCACCTCGCCACGCAGTACCGGTTCTTCCACTGGCACCTCGAATTCCCCGAGATCTTCCAGGTCGACGAGACCACCATCGAGACCACTGCGCAAGGTTGGGACGGCGGGTTCTCGTGCATCCTCGGTAACCCACCCTGGGAAAAGATCGAGGTGAACAAACAGGAGTTCTTCGCGTCGCGTGATCCTGCAATCGCCGAGGCAGCCAACGATGCAGCCCGCGAATTGCTGATCGATGCACTTGCCGAGGAAGACCCCGTTCTCTTTGCAGAGTATCGGCAGGAGCGCCGTCGAATCGAAGGTGTTACGGCGTTCGTCAGGCATTCCGGCCGTTACGTGCTCACGTCGTCCGGACGCCTGAACACCTATGCGGTGTTCGCCGAAACAGACCGATTGCTAATGAGCACGATCGGGCGACTCGGCATCATCGTGCCCACCGGAATCGCCACCGACTCGACCACCCAGCGGTACTTCCGCGACATCGTCGAACAGCGCAGCCTCGTCGCCCTGTACGACTTCGAGAACGAGGACAAAGTCTTTCCCAGCGTGCACCACTCCTACCGATTCGCGCTGCTCGCGCTCTCCGGCAGGCCGTCCGGGCAGGCGACGCTCGCGTTCCGCGCACGGCAGGCCCAGCAGATCCCCGAACGGTCATACACCATCACACCCGACGAGATCATGCTTCTGAACCCGAATACCGGCACCTGCCCTGTCTTCGTGTCCCGCCGCGACGCCGAGATCACCATCAACATCTTCCGCCGGGCTCCCGTCTTCTGGCTGGATCAGGGTCCCAAGAAAAACCCTTGGGAGGTTTCTTTCGCACAAGGGCTGTTCAACATGGCCACAGACTCCCGACACTTCGTCACTGCTGAGGACGCCATTGCATCTGGCTGGACTCTTGAGGGAAACCGCTTCGCGCAAGACGGCAAGTATCTCCTGCCGCTCTACGAAGCCAAGATGGTGCACTACTACGACCACCGTTTCTCGACGTACGAGGGCGCCACGCAGGCTCAGCTCAACGTGGGCACGCTGCCGCGACTCGGCGATGCCGCACACAACGACCCGTCCCTCGGCGCCCAACCCCGTTACTGGGTACCCGAATCCCTGGTTAACGGGAAACTCGCCGCTGACCCCGAGCGAGGCAAGCCCGGCTGGCCGCACGACTGGCTCCTCGGGTGGCGCGACATCGCCCGCAGCATCGACGAACGCACCCTAATCGCGGCCGTGATCCCTCGCTTCGGTGTCGGGCATACAAACCCATTGGCACTCTCGACGCAGAGCCCTTCGCTCATCGCCTGCCTGCAGGGCAACCTGAGCACATACTGCGTAGATTACGTCGCACGGCAATGTCTGACCGGAACTCACCTCACCTATACGGTAGTGAAGCAGCTGCCGATTCTGGCTCCCGAACGATACGGCAGCGTAACGCCGTGGAGCGCTACAGAGTCATTGGTCGAGTGGATCAAGCCGCGGGTGCTGGAGCTAAGCTACACCGCGTACGACCTGGAAGGTTATGCCGTCGAATTGGGTGACGACGGGCCGCCGTTCGTGTGGGATCCCGCCCGACGTGCCACGCTGCGAGCGGAACTCGACGCCGCCTACTTCCACCTCTACGGCGTGACCCGTGACGACGTCGAATACATCATGAGTACCTTCAAGGTGGTGCGCGAGCGCGACGAGAAGGCATACGGCGAATACCGCGCCAAACGCATGATCCTGGAGATCTTCGACGCCATGCAGGAAGCCAGCGCGACCGGCGCCCCGTACGTCACGACCCTTGATCCGCCACCCGGCTCCGGCATCCGCCACCCTGCCCGGAAGGAAACACTCGGATGAGCGAGGCTGGGCTGATTACGCCGGCGCGGCCGGACGACCTTGTCCGCAAGGTCGGGCGGGAGCTGCTGGAGTTGGGCCTGCTCCAGGGCCGGTCGTTGTTCACGCCGGATCGGCGAGTCTGGACCGCAGAGGCCACGGCCGAATTACACCGCCACTACAACGAGCGACCCGACGCGAGCAAGGATCAGTTCCTGGCCAAGCTCCGCCGTCAGCTCGACGGCGCGCCCGACGATGCCATCCAGCTCGCGGCGGAACTACTCACCCTGCAAGGGTTACCGCTGCTCAACCTGACCGCCGCGACACTGCACGGACGGATCGTCGAGGTGCTGAGCTGGATGCGTGAGCCGGTCAGCATCCCGGAGCACGTGCGGGCCGCGTTCGCACAGGGCACTTGGAACGGCGGCACCGGCGCACACACCATGCTGTGGAAGTGGCTGGTCGACGCGGTCAACTTCCTCGGCAACTGGTGGGAGATCCCGCAGCCGCAGCAAGCCGACGCGTTGGCAGACCCGTGGACCTGGCAAGACGCCGTCTACCAGCGCCGTTTCATGCCATCACTACGCGAGGAACTGCTGTATCTCGCGTTCCCGACGCACTTCCTGCCGATCCTGAGCATCGCCGACAAGAAGGCAATCCGAGATACCTTCCTCGGCCAGAGCGAACGGTCCTCCGGTGACCTCAACCGGGACCTGTTCACCATCACGACCCGGATCGAGCAGGAGACGGGGCAGCCGGTCGACTACTACCGACCACCGTTCGCCGCGCAATGGCGACAGCAGGCCGAACGGCCGCCCGGGGAGCGCCGGGCGTGGCTGGTACGGCCTCGGCAAGGTGGCTCCGACCTGGTGGGCAGATGGCGAGCGGAGTCGTTCGTTTCGCTGGCCGCGACCCACCTGGGCGAAATGACACCCGGCGCGTCCCGCGCCGAGGTCCGCACCGCGGTGGAAGCCGGCTACCAGCACCTGGACTACGCCCAACGGATGAGCCTGGCCACCGAGTACCACGCGTTCCTGTCGCAGATGGCCGCCGACGACATCGTGGTCACCCTGCTCGACGATCACCTGTACGGTGCGATCCTCGACGGCGACGCGGAGTACAGCCCGGACGACAGCGGGGCTCGTCTACGCAGATCCGCGGCATGGCTGACCCACGACCCGATCGGTGTGGAGACGCTGCCCGCACCGCTGCCCGCCGAGCTGGACCAGCAAGGCACCGTGGTCGACCTGACCGGCGCCCTGGACATTCTCACCACTATGATCGGCGCCGATCAGAGTGGTGAGACCACGCCGGAACCGGACACGGCCGAGCGTCCGCAGCCGGCACCGCTCAGCGTGCCGAAGCTGACCGCGGCGACCGACACGCTCGCCGCCCGGCTGCACATCGACCGGCCCTGGCTTCAGGACCTGATCGAGATATGGCAGGACCGATCCCAGATCATCCTCTACGGGCCACCCGGCACCGGCAAGACCTACCTCGCGCGAGCACTTGCAGCACACGTCGCCGACCGCGACGCCGTGCGTCTGGTGCAGTTCCACCCGTCGTACGCGTACGAGGACTTCTTCGAAGGCTTCCGCCCGGTCGAAGGCGCCGACCCCGGCACGGTCAGCTTCGCCAAGACGCCCGGCCCGCTACGCGAGATCGCCGCCGAAGCCCGCAACAACCCCGACCAGTCGTACGTCCTGATCGTCGACGAGATCAACCGGGCGAACCTGGCCAAAGTCTTCGGTGAGCTGTACTTCCTGCTGGAGTACCGCCAGGCCACGGTACGGCTGCAATACTCCCCGTCCGAGGCATTCAACCTTCCGCCCAACGTGTTCATCATCGGCACCATGAACACCGCCGATCGGTCGATCTCCCTGGTCGACGCCGCGATCCGGCGCCGGTTCGCCTTCATCGAGCTTCACCCCGACGAACCCCCGGTCCGTAACATCCTCAGCAACTGGCTGACCGCCAACAATCGGCACGACGACGAACGCGCCGCGCTGCTCGCCGCCCTCAACGACAGCATCGACGACGAACAGGACCATGACTTCAAAATCGGCCCGTCCTACCTGATGCGCCCGAACCTCGACACTGACGCCGCCCTCGAACGGGTCTGGCGACACGACCTGATGCCGCTGCTGGAGGAGCACTACTACGGCCGGCTCAACCGCGCCCAGATCCGCAACCGGTTCGGACTAGCCGCCATCCGGGCCCGCATCACACCACCACCTCCGCCGGCCGACCAGCCGGAACCCGCACCATGAGCGAGCCGCCCATCGTCCTCGACGAACTCGACAGCAAGGGGATACGGCGGCGTCTCGAAGACGGCATCGCCGCCGCGCTCAGCAGCACCGGGCTCGTCGAGGTCCGCCCCGACGGCGACGACTGGTGGCACCTGCTGCCCACCGGCAAGGTCGGCGCCGTCCGCATCGGTGGCCTCGACGTCCAGGTACGACCCAAGACCGGCATCACCCGGCTGCTGTTCCTGCTCGGCTACGCCCTCGACCCGGGATTCCGCCCTGAGGACGTCACCGCCACCGCAGAACCGGACCTGTGGCCGGCCCTGGCCGAATCACTGATCCGGCAGGCCGAACGAGCCCTGGCCCCCGGTGTCCTGCAAGGCTACGTCTCCGTCGACGAGGCGCTACCCCTGGTCCGGGGCCGCATCCGGTTCGCCGACCAGTTCACCCGCCGCCCCGGCATGCTCCTGCCCATCGAGGTCCGCTACGACGAGTACGCCACGGACATCGCCGAGAACCGGATCCTCCGAACCGCCCTGCGCCGGATGGCAACCGTGCCTCGGCTGCCCTCCGGCGCGCTCGCACGAATCACTCACCTCGACGGCCGGCTCGATGGCATCCACATCCTCCCCGCCGGGACGCCGCTGCCGTCATGGCGACCCAGCCGGCTCAACGAGCGCTACACCGCCGCGCTGCGCCTCGCCCAGATCATCCTGCGATACCAGTCCGCCGAACCCGGCCCCGGCGACCTCACAATCGCGGCTTTCGTCGTCAACATGGTCAAAGTGTTCGAAGACTTCGTCACCACCGCGCTACGCGAAGCCCTCGCCCCGTATCCCGGTCACACCGCTGGCCAGTACCAGGATCACCTCGACATCGACCGCACCATCCCGATCAGGCCCGACGTCGTCCACCTCGTCAACCAGCGACCAGTCGCGGTCTTCGACGCCAAATACAAACTCGAAGGACCCAGCTCTCGATACCCCAACGCCGACGCCTACCAGATGCTCGCCTACTGCACAGCGCTCGATCTCCCCACCGGCTGGCTCATCTACGCCCAAGGCACAGCACCATCCCGCCGCCGGGTCCGCCACACCGGCATCGACATCGTCCACCACCCACTGGACCTGACCGCCGCGCCCCACCAGATCCTCACCGATCTCGACAACCTCGCTCAGGACGCCTTCCTCGCACAGCATCAGGCAGTCACCCTCCGCTGAGATGATCTCAACGGGTCCGCAGCTCGCGTCCTGACTGTGTTTACCCCAGGCCGAGTCCCTCAGTGCGATTCTGCTTGACTCCGGGTTGATGATCAGTCTGTGACGTCTGCAAGATTCTTTGGGCAGGATTTCGTTGCCCGCCACCGACAGCAGTTCGGCAGCCTGCCCCCCGACCGCCGCCGGCTGACCTTCGACATCGCAGTGGAACCGCATTTTAAACACTGGCGAGACTGGTACGACGAGCAACTCGCCCTGCTTCCTCATTCAGACGCCGAACAGCTAGCTGGCAGGCTCTGGAAAGATGAGTTCTTTTGGCCGGTCACGATGGAGTTAGCGGCAGGCGCTGCGCTGCGATCGGCTGGGTACATCGTGGCGTACGAACGCCAGTACGGTGGCTTGACCCCGGACTGGACAGTGCTATCGCCCGACGGCAACCCACTCATGTTCGTCGAGGTTCACACCGACCAGCCGCCCCGAGAGACGTTCGCCCGCCAACGAGCCTGGAAGGCGCTCGAACAACGTATCGCGAAGATTCCTGTCGGCGTCGTGCTCGTCCTGAAGGGTGGCAACATGCCGCCCAAGGCACCCGACGCGGGCACGGCCAAGAAGGTTGCCCAAGAGGTACGCCGGCGCTTACTGCAGTCCCCATCGACCTCCAGCATTACCGCCTACGGTTACACCTTCCTCGTGCTCGCTGATCGCTTCGGACCGATCGCCTCGCAAAATGGGCTACTGGCGCAGTTTGCGGCACCGAGTGGAGTAGCCGGTCCTGTCGATGCCGCTCGGCTGGCACGGGCGGTCAACGACAAAGTGCGCAAGTACGCGGCCCTGGCGGATCGCTACGAAGTTCCCCTTGTGCTCGCCGCCGGTGCTCACCGCTTCACCAGCGTAGACCTGGACGACGTGGACGGGCTGATCGCGGGCGAGCGGACGATCAGCTTCCAGTTCAACATCGGCGACGCCTTCATCGGTGCACAGAAGATTAACTTGACGCATCCGCCGCAATGGATCATGCCCGCTGATCTCTCTGCGCTGCTGTGGATCGACAACCAGCCGCCCTTCGCCGTAACAGCGCGCCCTAACGCCCAGGCTCGCCGGTCGGTACCCGACCGCCTTGCTGAACTTGTGAGCCCCAGTCTCTGAGCCTCGCTTGCGTGTTGATCTCCCGTCAGCGAATTGGTTCATGAGCGGGTGCTCCACGGGTGCTCCGGCGCGGTGGACGGGCTCGCGTTCGATGGACTGGGCGGGACGCCGACCGTCTGAAATCGGGGCGTGACCGCGAACATCTGGACTCATGCGCTCGAACTCGACGCTATTCCTCGATATGCTTCTATCTCTTAATCTGCGGGTTCGGATCCGAGTCGCTGGCAGCCCCTTTCGAGCCGCGTCAAGATGTAGCCACCTTTAGCCAGTTCTCTTGATCGGTGTCCACCCGTTCGGTAGCGTCGGTTGCGGTAGCACTGCTAGTCCGCCTGGTGCCTGCCACCAGGGACGGGAAAATTAGTGACCCAAGCGTAAGCCGCCGTGCCGCTGCCGAACCGATTGCTGGCGGGCGCGGTAAAGGATTAGCCCTGCACGTAGACAGTCTCTTGCGGTAGGCGTGGGGTCTATACGTGACAGGCGGGGCCGGTGCGCCTACTGCTGGTTGAAGCCACGGAGGTGATGCTAGTGCTGACGGGTGAGAATCATGTGGCTAAGGGACGTCTCGTAACCCTGGCGTCTGTCTGTTGAGGATGGTCGGGCAGGATGCCGGGGTGCAGGTGATCACCGTTGCCCGATCTGAGTGGATCTTTCCGTTCACCGGGTTGCAGCCCGCCCAG
>NZ_JAGPXN010000035.1 GCF_018070575.1 Micromonospora sp. C31 | reverse complement strand
GGTCTACGCTGTGGCCCACGGCCATCGCGCGATCTTCGGTTGTCCTCACAAACCATCGATGATCAACGCGGTGGCCGTCCTCATGCCCACGCCACGCCCAACGCCGAAGCCAAGTGACGTTGGAGTAGTAGGAACCTTGATGATCTTCTGAACCGGTCATGCCCGTCTTGCTGTTGCCAACAGCGGCGCTTCTACTCCAGTCCACTCAAGTCAGACACCGCCACGACTTTGCCGAGGCCCTGCCCACCGGGGGGTCGCGCTAGCGTGTTGGCCCTGCATGCAATGCAGGGCCAACACCGCATTACTGCAATCAGGAAACCTCCCCAACCCCCTGCATGATTGCAACTCGAATCCGACATCGAACGATTACGCCGCGCACTGCGGAAACTAAGAGTGAGTCGAAGTCGCGGAGAGTGAGGTCTCTAATGCCTGCAGAAAGCCAGTGACACCACGCCCCCGAGGCAGAACCTGGCTACTTCGCGGCCTGACGGCATCAATGGCGCCGGTAGCGGAATGGGATGCATGCCAGGTATCTACAATCAGATAGTCAGCGCGGCGAGCGAGCGACTGTAGCGCTGCTGTCGACACCAAGTCGGCGTTCCCCTCGACCGCCTTCGGCGAGCAGAGCCGAGATAGACGCTTCTCGAGCGATTCTGCGGCGCGCGGTAGGAGCGAATACAATCCGACTACTTGGCCGTCAAGCCGTCGCCACAGTCCGTCCGCTTCCTCCGTCGGCTCTTGTACGGACTGGAGCGGCAGGCCAACCTCTTCGGCCAGCGCTTCCAACTCCGAGCGCTGTCGCAGGTTGAGCCGCTTATGAAAGTCCTGCCCTCGGCTCAGGACCGCCACCACGCCGGCGGCCCGGCTGCCAGGGTCAGGAGCGGGAGCGTTTAGCAAGACCTCGACGATTCCGAGGCCCCAGTCAAAGACGGTTGGGGCGGCCACGCGCCGCCAGAGGGCGGCAATTTGATCCAGCAGCTCCCGGTAACGTGCTTGCGCTGGCGCCGCCTGCAGTAGTTGGTCGAGCAGAACCAGGTACGCCTCGCGCACCGGCGCGCTCATGTTCTGCTGGTCCGCCAGTACTACCAGGACGGTGTCACAAAACTCTACCGCCTGTGCCGTCGAAGCCGTCTCGGCAGCGGCCAGGCACAGGAGGTCCAGCACCATTGCCACCTGGTCGGCGTTGACGCCGGTCCAGGCATCCAGCACACCATTCGCCAGTCCGCTTAGCTTGGAAGCCGGCAGCGTTCGCGGGCCCTCCCACTGTGCATGCTGCCCGCGTAGGACCTCCGCCGCTTCGGGCCAGCGTTCGTCCCGGCCCAGCCGCAAACACCATTCAGTCCAACCCCGGCAGGTGCCGTCGATGAACCGGAGAAGGTCGTCGAGGTCCCGACGAAGCCGCCGGTCGAGGCTTACTCGTTCCTCCGCGACAAGTGCCTGGACAACCTCGAGGACGGCAGGGCCGTTGCCGCTGTCTTGTTTGTCGAGGACGGCCTGTACGGCGAATTCGGCGATGTCGGGATCTGCGGTGTCGAGGAAGGCCTGAATGACGGCCTCGTACTGCCTGTCCTCGAACAACGTTCGAACGTTGTCGCCGCCGCTCGTTGTCGGCTGCGCTGCAGGCTGTGCGAGCGCGGCTAGGCGGCGCAGCCGCTCCCGTTCGGCCTCGTCAGCGGCGTTCAGTAGTCGCTGAAATCGCTCGTCGTCACCCCGCGTCAGCGCGTCCAACGCGGCGACCGCTCGGCCGCCCGCGCTGCCCGGGACGTCGACTGCGGCAAGGATGGCACCGTAGCGAGCGCCCAACTGAGCGCTCTCGTACACGTCCTGTGGGGTACGACCGGCCGCGCACAGGTCGGCGGCCTCAGTCCACCACACCAGCTCAAGGAGAACTTCGTTGACTGTACGAGACCGACGCGTCCGCAGCAGTTCGGCCAGATACGGAAGCTCGCGGAGCTCGCGCCACCGCCCGAGTTCGCCGAGTAGCTCGATGTGCAGGAACCGGAGGTTCTCGGCGCTGAGTTGCCCGGTCAGGCGCAGGTCCTGCAGCGCCTGCTCTGCGAGTCGACTGTCCCGCTGCAGCAGGGCAAGGCGGAAGTCACGCAGCAGGTCGACGTGCGAGGGACGGATGGGACGTATCCGGGCGCCCCTGCCCTTAGCGGTGGCCACGGCGTCTTCCAGTCGGTCGAGCAACTCACCCGGCGCGGCGTCGACCCGGCGCACGTACGACAGTTGCACGAGGCCCGCCGCCGTCAGGGAGCGGTCTGCATGCTCCGGCCCGGGGGAAAGCAGTACCGCCTCGATGACCGCAGTCGCCGGACCGAGGAACGCCTGTAACACCTCGCGTCCCCGACGCTGCCCCTCCCGGTCCTCGGACAGAAGGTAGAAGCCCTGCGGGTGACGCTGGAGCGGGACGACCAGCCAGCTGCTGGATCCGCTAACCCACTCCCGCGCCTGCCCCTCTACGAGCAACTCCACCCGCTGGCGGAGCCCCTTGAAGCGGGCGGGGTCTCCCATGCTGACCTGCAGCGCCTCTAGCACCGTCACAGCACACCCCCGAAACGGTCGAAGGCGTCCATCCGTGCATGAGCGACGTAGGTGGGATCGCACCTCAACTCCACCTGCTCCTCGTTGAGGTGGATTCCGTTGTAGGTGATATTCATGCTGCCGACCAGGGCGTAGTCGTCGCCGGTTAGGGCTTTGGTGTGCAGGCCGCGAGTGCCGTTCACGATCATCGTGACCTGGTCGGAGACCCGTATGTCGACAATGAGTTGCTCGATGCGACGGCGGAACGTGTCGTTGTGAGCGTCAGACGTCGTGGCAATCACGACCCGCATCCCTTTGGCAGCCAAGCTGGTGAGAACCTCAGCGAGCCGGATCCCCCGGCGTCCGTAACGGGTCAGAGCCGGATAGGTGCCGCCGCTGTTGTCGATGACCTCAACATCGGAGATCCACGGCGACACCAGCCACAAACACTTGCTGGGGTTTACGAGTTCCGCAGCGAACAGCGCGCCGAGCAGGTCCAGTACCTCGCTCGCGCTCTGCGCCTTGGACTTGCGAATCACCCTGTTCACGGCGCCTCCCGCAGCAACACCCGAGCTTTCACGAAGCGAACGGTCTCCCGTACGCCCAGGACCACTGGATGACACAGGAGCGCCCCGACTTCGACCGGTTGGGTCTGTAGGTCCAGGAGGACAGATCGCAGTATCGCCCGATCGGCGTGCCCGACACGCAACGCCACCTCACGCTGCTCGATCAGCAGTTCGTGGAGTTCCTTACGCCGCTTGTTATCCCACAGCGCGGCGTCGAACACGACCGGTCCGAGGTCCACGTGGTCCCGCACAAGGGGAAACGACGCCGCAAGGCGGGGAGCATACGGGTTTGAGGAGACGGCCGGCTGGGCGGTCTGACCCCATGGCCAAAGTACGTTGGCTACCGCGCGGGCCCGCCGCTGTGCAGTCACGCCGGTTCCAAGGTGCAGCACCTCGTCGAGGTCCACGTGGTCGGCCAGCAGCCCTCCAAGCGTCCGGGCGCTCACCTCGATCCCAGTTTGTTCGGCAGCCTGATCGCGCAGATCCAGCCACGACGCCACCTCTGCCAAGAGGCGAGGATGTGCACCTGGCCCGGCAAGACGGGTGCTCAGCGCGGAGCGGGCCGCACCTCCCATGGCCAGACCGTGCGCTCTTGCGACCTCGTCCACGCGCTCGGTCGCCTGGGCTACACCAGCGTGACCGCTACGCCAAGAGACCCGGAGTTCGTCAAGCGCCGACCGCACCTCTGCTGCTTCCGTACGCACCAGCAGGCCGAGCTCCTCGTCCATAGTTTCCGCCTCGGATGAGGTGAGCGCATCCTCAAGCGCATGGGCGAACGCCTCCGGGTTCTCGCCGAGTAGCCGCTGGAACGCTTCCACGTGCCCCGTCCCACCAGGCGAAGGCTCCGACATCCAAAACACGGCGTCGTCTTCGGGAGACAGGTCCACCATGAGGTCGTCGGTGTCGACCCCGGGACATAGCGTCGAGAGCGCAGCCAGTGCGAGTTGGGCCACCGACAGGGTGAACCGTCTCTGCCACCAAACGATCCACGCAGGCGACCGGTCATCGCCCGAAATCTCGCGCAAAGCGTCGTGCACAGCAGAGAGCACGGCGGGGTCGCCCAGCCAACTCTCCCAGCGTCGCTCGTCGTTTTCATTCCGCTCGCCTGTGTCGTCGGGTGCGGTCAGCCCCAACGTCTCGGCTGCCTGCCGCAACCCACCCGCCAGACCTGGCTCGTGCAACGGCTTCCCACTCTCGACCTGCTCCGATGCGGCTGCTAGGAATACCACGTCGACGAGAGTGTCTCGGTCGAAGACCGACATGGCGTTCGGGAGGTCAGCTTCGACCTCGAGCCGGTGCCGTAGGCGTTGGGACCGCTCTTGGGGAGTGGGGGGCTGGATGTCGTCGGGAATCCTGACCCTGCCCTCCAAGGCGTCACACTGCACATCCACGCCCACGGCTGCCGGAAGCCAACCCTGCTTTCCGGCAAGACCGAAGCTCAGCGCAACCGCTCGAGGGCGCGGCTCCCACACCGTCCCGCGTGCTGTCCTGGCGTACCGCACGGTCCGAACCCCACCACCCTGGACGTGAAGATGTGCGGTGAGCGCTTCGAGCATCCGGCTGACCCCCCTGGCCAGGCGGACCCGGGAGCCAGCGCCGAGGGCCGACACGTAAAACCGCCACTCGGGGCGGACGCTGGACGCGTCCCGGACGCTGTCTAGAACAGGCTCCAGGGCTGCTGCCACCGGCGCATAGACGGCCACCCGGTCGTCGCCGTCGTCGATGAAATCCACCAGCGCCGCACGGTAGGTGCTCTCTACGTCGACCGGCAGTTCCTGCTCCCCGGCAGCAACGGCGGGCAGCCGCAGCCAGTGCCGTTTGTTCGTCGCCCACACGCCGAAGTGTCTGCTCACGTTGCCCGGGCAGAATTCGTTGAGCACCCTCAGAGCCGGGAGGTGCGCGACCTCCACCTCGCCACCACGCCCGGGCACCTGCAACTCGACGTCGGGGACCAGAAGATCGTCGAAGAGATTGCCTGGCACAAACTGCCGCACAGGGGTGCGCGTCCGCAGCCCTACGTCGTCCTCCAGTGGCTCCTCGCCACGCCATTGGTCGCGCAGTTGACGACGCATCGTCGGCACCACTGCCAGGAGCAGGGGCCTGGGCGCATCCCACAGGAGGGTGTCGACCACGCCGTCCGACCACTCGCCATTGCCGATGGCGAGCGCGTCCCGCAGGTGGCGCCGGAACCGTTCTCGTTGCGGCCCGGGACGCAACAGCCGATCCAGCATTGCCGAGAGAGCGGCCTGCCGGCTACGCGCCTCCGCCTGCTTTTTGGGGTTCTCTCGGAACAGCGCCGAGGCGGGGCCTGTCAGGTCCTCCCAGGTGGAGTTACCCCCGGAGTAGCCCAATTCCATGGACAGCCAGTCAAGAAGAGCGTAGACCGCCTGGATCCTCAGAACATAAAAGTTCTCGATGGGGAGGTTTCGCGGAGGCAGGTCCGGGTCGAACAGGGCGTCGTAAGCATCCCACGCCTGGCGGTCCCGGCCCCAGTCGCTGAGCACCACCGCTGTCCACGGGCGCATCGACGGCACTCGTCCTGCACGGCCCTTGCGCTGCAGGAACTGCGCCGCGTCGTGTGGTGCCTTGTGTTGCAGGACCGCGCCTACCCGGTCGTCGTCAAACCCCACCTCTAGGGTGGCGGTCGCGACGACCACCTGGGCTGCGGTGGCGACTCCCCGATCCTGCGAACTGGTACGTCCGATCTGCAGTGGTCGGTCCGCCTCGACGCCGTGGCCGAGATGGTCTGGCAGCCACCACCATTGCCCGTCGGGATCGCGATCACTCGCGGCCTCCCGGCGGTCAGCCGTCAGCCGTCCCTGCTTTATCCCGCGCAGGTGCGCGAGGGTCTGCGGGCGACGTATGAGAAGCTTTCCAGGCCATCGCCAGCCTTCGGCGTCTAGGAGATCCCAGTAGAGGCGGTTGGTGCTGTCAAGCTTGTCAGTAAAGGCGAACAGCCGACTGCCAAAGGTGCCGCCGGACGAGGGCGGTGGGTTGAGCGGGTCATCCGCGGTGGAGTCGAGGCAGCGGGCGAGCGCCATGCATGCCTGGATGGTGGTGGAGAGCGTACCCGTCCCAGAATGCGGATCGTGACGAAGCGCCAGGAGGTACTCAGCTCCTGACTCCTCTAACTCGCCGGCGTCTGGCTCGACGACCGCAACGGCGCCGGGCGGCAGATCCACGAGCCGGGAGAAGAAGTCACCCGCGTTACGAAGCGTTGCCGACAGGCCGACCCACACCGGAGTGCGGCCCAGCCGGTGTTTGAGTCTGCGCAGCAGGAGGGCGTTCTGGGCGCCAGCGGTGCCCTCATACGTGTGCACCTCGTCTAACAGGACGGCGGCAAGGGTCGCCGGACGGACGCCGAACGCCCCGAGGTTGCCTGGAGCGGCAAGTTGCCGGTTGAGCGACTCTGTCGTGCTGAGCATGAGATCGGCAGGCTGCTGCCGTGCGCGGTCGCGCGTCAGCCTCAGGTACTTCCCCTCCACCTCCGCCTTACAAGAGGGGGAGGTGCAGACCAGCCGTTCCTCGCCAGCACGGCAGTCAGCCTCGGGCCATACCAGCTCCGCGTCGCATTCGAGGCATCGCAAGTACGGACAGACGTAGCCCCTTCCGCGCTTCTCCCAGCCCTCAGCCCAGCCCTTTTGGACGTGGTAGGCGGAGGCGGGGGTGGGACCAAACCACGTGGCGACGCTCAACCCAACACCACGCGAACGGTCAGCTTCGCCGAGGCGTTTCGCGTACCCCACCAGCGTCCGCAGTTGGTCCTTGAGTAGTTCGTTACGGGGATACAAAGCCAGCGCTAACGTGCGGCGCGATGACCCACTCCGCCCCTTGGCCGTCTGGTCCGTCAACCAACTGATCAATGGCAGGTAAAAGGCCAGCGACTTCCCACTGCCGGTTCCGGCGGTGATCATCGCTCCCGCCCGTTGACCACTGTCCAGCGCCTCCAGCACCGCCGCAGTGCTGCGCTGCTGAAACCCGGACAACCTCTCGGGGATGATCCGCCTTGCCGCAGCCAGACCTGCCTGGCCCAGTGACGCGCGGATCTCCGCGAGAACCTGAGCGGCGGCGACATCTCGCCTGGGCCGCCGCCGGGGTCGATGGAGAAACCGGTGATCCAATACCAGCGGCCGCCCGTCGGAAACTCGACTCCCCGTGAACGACTGGCGCAGGGTGGCGAGCAGGCGTACGGTCTCGGCACTGCGGGACCGGTAGCCGCCGGTCGGCGAGTGGACAACGAGTGCGGCGTCGACGAGTTCACGGAGCAGAGCCGTCGGTTCGCCATGGCCCGCCAACAGCGCCAGGAGTTCGTCCTCGGTCCACTCGGCGCCTACCGCTCCCCACGCGAGCAGTTCCGCCTCACGAAGTTCGATGGCCGTAAGCGCTGCGAGCGCCGGTTCACGCACTCTGACCGCCCTGAGGCCGCCCCGGCACCACGCGGAAGTTATGAAGGGCGTTGTTGTCGACCAGCCAATCCCGCACGTCATCGTTGACCGAGTCGAGTGCGGCGCCGCCCTGGGTAGCCGCAGAGACGAAGCCCTTCACTGCCGGGGGGAGCCGCTGCTCAAGGAGTGCCAGGAGTTGGGTGACCTCCGCGAGGATCTCCACCGAGTCGGCGTCGGGCGGCTTTCGTTCCAGCCGCGCCAGGTGGCCGAGGGCGGCATCCAGCTTGGGCGCCACATCCTCAAGACCCTCGACGTCGGCAAGGGCCTTCGCTAGGTCACGCAACTCCTGAGCATTGCCAGCCCGGGACGCGACATGAGCGCGCCACCCGCCCTGTACGGCGTCCCGCACCTGGACCTTCAGCTTGTTGAGCAGATGTACGACCGCGCCCAACTGCCGCCTGTCCAGCCCCCGCTGTGCCGACCGCACCTGGGTCCAAAGGTCCGGCGTGGCGTCCACGCCTTTCCACCAATCGCCACGCCCAAAGGTCGCAGCCTGCGCCAGTGCCGTGAGCTCCCGAAGGGCATCCTCGAGTTCCTCGTCGCGCTGGCCAAGATCGTCAAGGTCGCCCTGCAGCCGCACCGCGTCGCTAGCGCGGTCTACCGCAACGCGAGTCTCCCTGATCCATGTCGTGGCGTCAGCCATTTTCCACCTCCACGGTACTCAACGCTTGGAGTAGCACCTCAACCTGACCGAGCTTCCGGCGCACTATCGCCGACAGATGGTCCAGATCGCCGGCCCGCCCTCCGCTGCGGGTGCACTCCTGGCGCGTCGCTGCCATTGCTCGCCGGACTACCTCGAGATCCTGCGCCCCCACCACTGCCTTTCGCGCCCAGTGCTGAATGCTCAGTGCCTCCTGTGCGGCTGACGCTGCGACGTCTCCCTGCCAGTCGAGCGGCAGGTCACCGGGCAGGATTTCAAGCCGCTCAAGTGCGTTGCTGAACGCCCACCAACCGTCACGAGGACTGAATAGATGATTGTCGAGAGCACGCTTTCCCACCTCCTTCGCGGCATGGGCAACGGATGTCGGCGTCTGCCCTTCGAGCCCGCCGGCCAACTCCTTTACGGCTGTGGCCACCTCCGCCAGGAAGCCTGCGGTCTCTCCTTCGAGGACGGTCAGCAGATCCTTCGCCGCCTTGGCGACAACCGGCTCAGCATCGGCGTATCGCGCCGCCACCGTTCTGAGGTGCTCCATCGGTTCGCTCAGGACTCGTTGAAGCCCAGCCTCAAGCTCGCCGGCATCGATGAGTTGTGGTTTGCCGGTCGGTCCTTGCCGCACCGCGGCGAGTTGTCCCAGCAGGTCAGTCGCTGGTACACGTCGCAGCACGTCACGTGCCATCCTGTCGACGGCGGCCCAACCCGGTGTGGTCTTGGTGACCGCTCCGGCGGTCTCACGCAACACAGCGCCGACATTGCGTAGCTCGTGAGGCGAGGCTCCGGCGGCGAGTAGCGCGACTGCTCGGGTGCCGACGGCCGCGCACGCGAGGTCCCGCCCACCAACGCGATCCCGGAACGCCGTGCGAACCAACTCAGCCCAGAAATCCAACCGCTCTTCGAGGCCGAACATCATCTCGACCGGGTCGTAGCCCTCGGGCCACGGCCATCTGCCCTTTTCTGAGAGCCAGTGACCGTGGTCCACGAACCATCGCGCGGCTATCAGAAGCCGGATGTCCTCCGCGTTACGCCCTAGTTCGAAGTGCAGTCTCCCGGCACCCGCGGATCGGCCACGCGCGTCGGATCCGAAGTCGAAGGATTGCCGGTTGAAGAGGCCGTTGAAGATTTCCGCACCATGGCCGTTGGCGGTGTGGTACAGATCTTGGTCCAGGTCCAGGCGCGAGGACACGAGACGGAGAAGGATGCCGCGATAGAGGTCTACCTGACTATCCGGAAGACGCACACCGTTCTGCCACTGAAAGAGATCCGAGAGAGGATTTGGTTGTACCTGCGCCGGTTTCTCGCGCTGCTTCGGCGGAACGGTGGGCACGACCTTCTGCTGGCGTGCTGCGCTCCTGTCGAACCCGAAGGCGTCGAGAACGGCCGACGGAAGCGGCTCCTCATCTCCCCAGATCACGAGGGCTCGGTACAGCCGCTCCGCCTCGGTACCGGCACGGTCCGTAAGCAGTGTCTCCTTCCCCCGTTGAACCTTAAAGTCGAAACGCTCGCGAACGCGCTCGTGCGGATACGTACCGCGGGCGATCTGGGGCTCAGCCTCAACGAGCGCCTCTGAGACGCAAACGTCCAGGATCTGCCTCGGCGTCGCATCTGACCCCCGGGCCTCGAGAGATCGCCGCAGTGCGATGTTGTTGTACGGGTAGAGCCCGACGCTGCCCAGTCCCGGAACATCCGTGGTGTCAAAGCCCGCGTGGCACTGACTGCGGAACTGGCACGGCAACCCCTCCTCGCGGGTATCACAGGCGTTGGGGACCCAGTCCTCCGTTCCGCTGCTACCCGCCTCAGACCAGGCCGCTTCGACATTCCTACGCCCGAGGCGGACGAGGTTCAGGTAGCGGGCCACGAAGGCGTCACGATCCTCGAGAGGGAATGTGTCGACCTTGAACTGGTGCGTGATGCGCGTCTGTACCGTCTCTGGGAAGTCTTTGTAGCGGTGCTCGGTCACCGCGAAGAGGACGCGGAGCGGAGCCATGTCGGCCCCGGGTTGAATGACGAACTGGTCGTACAGTTCGCCATCGACTAACCCGAATTGAGCAAGGTCCTCGAAGAGGAGGACCAATTCGCGTCCCTGTTGGCGGAGCGCTTGCCGGGAACGTTGAAACAGCAGGCTCAGGGTCTCGCCGGTGTGGTCATGCAGGCCGATGGTTCTGGGTAGGGCCTTGCGCAGCGCCTCGTCTAGTAACCGCAACGCCGGTTCGGGATCCAGCGTGATCTGATTCCACAGGACACGAAGGTTGCCGTTCCGGCCCAACTCTCTGCGCACACCAGGCGCACGCAACGGTAGATCCGCGTCCTCGAACCGCTCCTGCTGTTCGTCCCGTCGAGAGGTCTGCGCAAAGATCGACTGCATAACGTTGTCGAGTAACCCATCTGGCCTGAGAAGGACCCGGTTCACCTGCGGCAGGGCCAGAAGGTCGGCCAGTCCGTCCCGGCGTTTCCCGTTCTCGTCTGGCTCTCCCAGAAGGTTGTTGCGCTCCTCCCGAGCGCTCTGCTTGTCCGGGTCCTCGTCGCTACTTCCTGCGCTCAGTTCGAGCGTCCAGGTAAGGGCGAGACGCATCTCCTCCAGCAGTCGGTCCTGCAACTCGGCCGGGGTCGTCTTCCCAACGGCCGCGTCAATGCGTTTCATCAAGTCCTGTCCGCCACCGCCGGGGAGACCCGCGACGATAGCCCGGAGTAACTCGCGGATGGTCTGCACTGCCCGAGGCACATAGAGGACGTGGTAACGAGGATCCGGGTTTAGGTGTGCGTTAACCCACCGGACCACATGACTCTTGCCCGCTCCCGATTCACCGGTGACCGCGATCAGCGTATTCCGGTCGGGATCTCCGATGTGCGCCTGTAGAGCCCGCAGGACCTGGCGCTCGTCGGAACCATCGTCCGGAAGCTGTTCACCCTTGGGGTGGGACACGACCGTGGGCGTGTGAGCGGCGAGGAAAACTGCGTCTGCGTTGCTGGGCAGCGCCCCGATGTCCGAATAGACGGTCTGGCGTACATCTCGGTTGGTCCAGCAGCGGAAGCCCTTCATCGTGCTGGTCATTCAGCCACCTCCGCGACACGTACCTCGCCGATCCGCCAGCTTTGGCCACCAAGTCTCAGAACGGCAGCGGCACTCGCGTCAGCCGACAAGGCGAGCTCGAGCGCTCCCCGGCGCTTGAGCTTCTGCGCGGCCAGCGCAAGCGAGGCCGGAGTTCCCTGATGTCTCGCACTGCCCTCGGGCAGGGCCGACACGAGGATCGGATGGCCGAGCACAGGCAGGATCTCCTGTAGTTGCCGGACCCACTGCTCGGCGCGTTCCTGCTGTGGCAGTCTGTCGAGTACGTCGCGCAGGGCCTTAGTGGGGTCCATCAGCAGATACGCTTCCTGTCCGCCGACCTCTGCAACCGTCGCGATCCCGAGTGCCCGGGCCCAGCGCTGAAGGGCTCGCCACTGCTCGGCATTCTTGACAGCCGCACGCATGCCGGCGTTCTCGAACGCAGCCTCCGGTCCCTTGTCCCAGTTAGTCGAAAGGGGGTTCAGCGGATCCCTTAGCAGTAACCAGGTCAGAGCGAGCGCGACGTCGGACGGCGGGTTCTCGGCCATCACCTCCTCTAAAGCCCGCGCTGAAAGCAGACGGAGTACCAAGCTACGGAAGCCGCGGGAGTCTGCCGACGGGAGTCGCCCGACATCGTCCCGGACGCTGTCTTTGAGGTTCCATAGGCGCCGTCCGCGCCCGCTGCGTTCGCTGTTGAACAGCCCCAGATCCTCGCCCACGCTCAAGGATGAGGTGAGGACGTTGGATGCGTCGTCGGCAGCGGATGAAGCGCCACGCCGCTCGGCCATGGCCTCTGGTCGCAGCACCTTCTGCAGATCGCTTTCTTCCACACCGTCCGGCAGCGTCGACAGATACCGGCTGATCACCAACAAGGCTGGAACACTGGCCAGGATGTGCTGTTTCAGGTAATCCACCATTAACTCCCCAGGATATGCAGGGCGCTGTCAGCATCGAGCCCCGCGAGATCCCGCCCCACCTCCTGGCCTCCAATGGTTGCCGCTGGCCACAGCAGCAGCACATCGAAGGCCGGAGGAGCGGCGAGCCGCCGAGCCGATCGTGATCGCGGGCTCAGCCAGGATCTCGGAATGCGGTGTCCTGGAGGCCAGACCACAAAGGAAGAGCAGGGCGTCAAGTCGCTCGGGGCGACAGGCGACGGGTCGACAAACAACCAGTCAGGGGCCTCGACTAACTTCTCGGAAGTCCCAGCGATGTGCCGAACGCCTCGACGGACCAGCGCGCGAGCGAGCGGGGTAACGACTCGCTCGTGGTCGTCCGTCAGGAGGAGGATGAGGCCATCCCGGGCGCCGGCGGCGTCCGCGAGGTCGTCCAGGTTTGGGGCCATTTCGCCGGGAATTGGCCACGCTTGGGGCGGCCACGGTGGGCGCTCGTCCGCCCTTATCTCCCCGTCGGCCCGGCAACCTGGGCACCGCCCGCACGGCCAGGCGGGCTCGACGAAGTCAGCTGCCTGACCGAACAACGCGTATATGTCAGGATTTGGACGGTAAGCCTGTGCGATCGCCTCACAGGCCCGGACGCCTCGCTTGGCCACCGACTCCATGAGTTCCAGCGCTTGGACAGAACGCCCTGCTTCCCTCTTCTGCCATGACGTCCACTCCTGTGACCAGAACTGGGGGGTGGCCAGATCGCCCCGCTTCAAATTCACTGCCGCCCAGTCAGCCTGCTGATGGCCGTCCCCAACCAACTCGGCCAGATCCTCAGCGTCGACCTGAAAGCGGTGGAGCCCGCGTAACTCTACGAGACCCTGAACGAGTTGGGCGTTCCAGCGGCGGTTGTACGATCCCCGGCCGACGCCGCGACTGCCTTCAAGATCGAGAAAAGATCTCTCATGCAAGGCTCGACGGTGGCGCCAAAGGTCCAACCATCGGTCTCGAGCGGTGTCGGCGGTCAGCACCGTGATCCCCAGACTTGCTGCCTCTCGACGGTCCTGCGGAGCGGGTACTAGCAGCGCAATCGAGGCGTCGCCATCGCGTCCGCCCCGTCCCAACTCCTGATACCACCGGTCCACGGTCTCGGGCAGGCACGCATGCACGACGGTCCGAACGTGTCCATAGTCGATTCCGAGCCCAAACGCGGACGTGGCGACAACCAAGTCGACCCTGCTCGGGTGACCACCGGTAGTGCGCAGGTCGGCCAAGACCTGGGCGCGATCCTCAGACTTGGTCTCACCGGTTACAATCGCAATCCGCCGATAACCCGTTGTCCTTAGGCTAGTCAGCCAGCCCTGGGCGCTTCCCGGCGAGGTGACGTACAGCACGGCCGGTCGCGGCAGATGCGCCAGAGCCTCAAGCACCCACTCCTCACGTTGCTGATCGTCGTCCGCGTCACTGATCCATATATCAGGCTCGGCCCGCAGCGAGTTGGCCGCAATCAAGGTGCACGAATCCCCGGATCCGAAGAGCTTCTGCAGGTCCCGCAGTTCGTGTGGTCCTAGGGTGGCGCTGAGTAGCAGCGTTGTCGGGATGGGATGACCTGCCTCCGCCGCCCGTTTCACAAGATCATCCCGCAGATTGGCAAGCGTCCGGAACTCTGGGCGGAAGTCTCGTCCCCACTGAGTGACGAGATGGGCCTCGTCCACGACAAAGCCCCCGAGGCGACCGCCGGACGCAGCCTCCATCAACAGTGAGCGCAGTACACGGCTGACCGACTCTGGCGAGGTGACGAGGATTGGTTGTGTGCCGTCAATGACCCGACGGCGCAGTCGTTCCCGCAGATCCTCGTTGGTGCTGGCGGTCCACGCGAAGTGCAGGGCCGCCTTGTCCGCCCGCGGGTACCTGCGCGCGTAGTGATCTCGGAACCGACGTTCGAAGTCGTAGGCCAGTGCCACAGTCGGCACGACGATGAGGGTAACCGCATCCGGGTACCGTTCGGCCAGGCAGAGCGCTACCTCTGTCTTGCCGGAGCCGGTGGGCAGCATCGCCATCGTGCTGCTGCCGTCCGGAACCGACACTATTGCCCGGCAGGCGGCACGTTGGCCAGCGGTGCGGTAGCGGACATGCCCGGTAATACGCTCGAAGAACGGGTCGGCCGGCAGGTCGTCCTGGTGAAAGCGTCGCGCCGAGTCCGTGCCAGCCGCGGCCGCAGCATCCGGTGCCCACGCGAGTTCTCCGGAGCGCGACGACAGGTCGAGCCACTTGGGCTGCCAGGCGGGCGCGAACCAGGTGTCTGCCGGGTCCTCTCGCAGATTCACGACCCCAGCCACTTGGCGCAGCCGGGCGGAGATGTGCGGGGAGACGGTGATTCGAACGTTCCGTTTAGCGGCCAGGGACCACCGCCGAAGGAGATGCCGAAAGAGTACAGCGAGGTCGAGGTCGGCGCTCTTGACGTCACGAACTAATTGCGCCACCCGAGCGAAGAGGTCGTCCTCGAATTCCGGCGCGCCATTAGTGAGGGAAACGAGAAGTTGGCGAAGTTGCTCGTCCTGATCGGGTGAGGGCGCCAACTCTGTCATGCGGTCGGCCAGAGGACGATGCCGCCGCAGGCCGTCATCGATACAGCGGGAGTCCTCACACCCTGCGTCAGTGCCCAGCCAAGAGCCTCCTCGCGCTTGAGGTCCAGTTGCGCGCTCACACGTTCGGCAGCCGACCCCAGCCGCTCCGATCTGGCACGCAGCACAGCAAGGCGCGCCGCTACCTCCTCCTGCGCCCGCTCTGCCGCGGCGGCCGGTGCACTCGCCATCGCTGGCGAGGCCCGCAAAAGGTTTTGAGCTATCTCCCCTGCAATCTCGCAGAGTTGCCGCCAATCGGGAAGAGCGGACAAAACCTCCTCCCACAGTTCGCCCCTCAAGACCTGGTCGGATCCCGGGTGGAACGGCAGGCCCAGTACATCCCGAACGAGGCTTGCTGGTGCGGGCCCGGAGGCGCTTGTCCAGGTGCGAACGATTGCTGGCGGCAGAAGTGCATCAGCCCGACGCTTCAAACGCCGACGCTCAGCTTCATTGGTAACCTGCCCGGGCGAGGCGTCGAATTCCACCAGGAAGTCGCAATGCAGCCAGAGCGTCGGTACTTTGACTGCCGAGCAGGGCCGAACGAAGGCGTGGGCACGTCCCCGCTCGTCGCCCTGCAAGTATCGGTAGAGCCAGTCGACGAGGGGATCCCCGAGGCGTAGCGGAGCAACCCCTCTCCGGGCGATGGCAGCGTCGCGTCCGTACGCGCGGGGCCGTCTGAGCAGGGGACGCAGTTCCTCTACCGCATCGGCGGGAAGTCCATGAATCTCCGGGCCGAAGTGGAGCAGGCCCTTGTCCGGCTCCTCATAGGAACGAAGCCCGACGCCTCCACGCCTTCGGACAAGTCTTGAGAATGCCTCACGCAACGCGGTGACATTGTGTTCCGCTTCGCGCAGTTCAATGACGGCCGCCTGATCGAAGTGCGATGTAAGGGCGCCGGACTCGACTTCCTCGAGAAGGTCGACCTCCTCACGCTCCTCCTCAAGGTTGGCCCGCAGTTCGGCGAGGTCGAACTCGAACGCGTGCCTGCCTAAATTCTGCAACCGTTGCGTCAACTCATCTAGCAGTTCGGCCAACCTGTGCTGCAGCGTCGCGGCGGACTGGTCGAAGATTCCGATTCCCTGGGTTAGTAAACGTAGGTGCGCGCTGACCCAGTCGCTGTGCGGCTCATCGAAGACGACGATCTCCGCAGCACCGGGTCGCAAACTGTATCGATCTAGGCGCCCGATCCTCTGCTCCAGTCGGTTTGGATCGAGCGGCAAGTCCAAGTTCACTAGGACGTGGGCATCCTGCAGGTTCCGGCCTTCTTCGAGTGACTGGTCTCCGACCAGTACCCGGCCGCCTGGCGCAGACAAGAAGTCCCAGACAACCTCTTCGTGGTCGCTCTGGCCTACACCGCCGAAGTGCCTACCGACCCGTCCCGGCCAGCGAGCGATGGCCTGCTCGTAGAACTCTTGAGCAGTATCAGGCGATGTTCCCACAATCACGACCTTGAGGCCCTGGTCTAGCCGACCTTGTGCCACCTCAAGGCTGGACTGCAGGCGCACGCTCGTATCCATCAGTTCGAGGCGGGCTACGGCTGCCTTCAGTAGGGGCCGGTCGTTCGGGGGTACAAAGTCGTGAGTACCGGCCGATGCCGCGAGCCGCAACTGTAGGTGGCGCAGGAGTGCCCTTGGCCCGCCCAAGCCGTTTAGGGCCGCCCTCGCGTACAGACTTCGACTAGATCGCCCGTCTAGATGTTCCCGGTATCGTTCTAGGAACGTATCCACTGTGGGGCGGGCGGGGTCATCCAGGCGGACGAAGACGGTGCGGCGGCCCGCGACAGGATATCCGTCAGTTGCAGGCGTATTTCTTCGATGCCGGATCATTCGCCTGCTGACGCGATACGTCTCCCGTACGTAGTTGACCAGGTCAGACCATCGGGGGGACGTCACGTCCTCCTCTGATCGGCATTCATGCACGAGGCGGAGAACCGTTGGATCCGCCCCGTGCAGCAGTTCCAGATTGTTCAGAACGCTGAGGCGGTGGCGTCTGCTCGTGCGGGGCGAGGAAAGTAACTGAAGCCCCGTGGCCTCCCTTTCACGTTGTTCCACTCTCTCCCGGAAGCCCTCCATGTCGCCTCTCGGAAAGGCGACGGGATCAATAAGGTTAAGCAGGCTGAGGAAGGCCGCATGATCTTTTCGCATTGGCGTTGCCGACAGCAGCAGGAGGGCCTTGGTCTGCAATAGATTCTGTCTAAACGCAGGCGTTCGGTCGAGGAAAGCAGCCAGTCGATGCGCCTCGTCCACCACAACAAGCGCCCACTGACCCAGGGACGGGCAGTCCGATAGGCGCTCATGGCAGGCTAACTGCAGCCTTCCCTCGTCGATTTCCTCGCCGAGGAGGAACCGATCATGCAGTTCCTCTTCCCATTGACTCGTCAGCTCGGCTGGCGAGGAAACGAGTACGGTTGCCTCGGGGTCATCGAGGAGCATCTGGCGGATGACGAGGCCAGCTTCTATGGTTTTGCCGAGCCCGACTTCGTCCGCCAGGAGATAACGTGGCACTGGATCTGCCAGCACTCGGGCGGCGGTGTCCAACTGGTGCGGGTAAAGAGCGATGGGTGCCGACAATGCAGCCGTGAAGCCTCGAGCGACACCGCGTTGGTAAACCAACTGGTCGAGGAAGAGGTAACGCGCCTCGTAGTACTCGGGCGAATCGCAAAATCCATGGGCAACGGCAGCGACCGGGTCGGCCAGTGGCCGGTTCCACCGCACCAGCAGGTGTTGCTCATCCAAAGCGATGTCGCCCGAGACGGCAGGCAGCCGCACAAGATAGCGACCGTTGCTCAGATGGCCGGCGACCTCGCCTGCCATCCAGCCGTATATCTTGCTCCTGACCCAGACCCGCGCCCCGTAGTTAAGCTTCGCCAAACGGACCCGCGCGACGGGTACTTTACGGACTTCCTCTCGGGCACCCGGCAAGTCAACATAGCGGAGGTGTGCCTGCCCACCCTCGACCGCATCGCACCACGCAAGGCCATCACTGCTCTCTATGTCTCGCACGATGCGTGCAACCAAATATGACCTTCGGTCACCCGACTCACCCGCGGGCCGCGATCGGCCAACGGCGTTCGATGTAGTGGGCATTCCGGACAAGAGGTGCCTTTCAGGTACACATATTCGGATTCGGCTGGGGCATTGATGTTTTGGCAACACCCGCGCCGGCTATCGCGCAAGGATTGTCTGGTGCGCTTGGCAGGCGCCCAGGAACTTCACCGACAGGTCGAGGCGCAAGACTCTGGCCGGCGGATGGGCGTCGAGCAGTTCACCGATACCCCTCGCGCCACAACTACGCAGGTATGACGGTGACGCGAGGTCAGTAGGCAGAGCCACCCCGACTCGAGGTGGACGGTCGTGACGTCCCGACGGCCCGCCAGCAGATGCAGCACGGGTCGAGCGGGACTTCGCATCGGTTCTCATCGTGTGCCGTGCCGACAACTTGCAGCGCCCAGCCCGAGGTGCCAGCCAACTCGGCTGCAGCGTCAATCGCGTCACCCGGTCCGGCCCTGGTGAATGACAGAACCTAGTCGACGGGGCCCGTACCTGCGCGGAATCCGGTGAATGGGTAGAGGGCCGTCGCCACCACCGATGCCGCCGAGGCGGGCAGGCGCCACGAAACCGGTAGCCGGTGTATCGGTAGCTTCGGGTTGTGCCGCAGCAGCACCGCCACTGCGGACTGAACCCGACCCCAAGCGAGCCTCGTCCAGCACGCCGTCTCGACGGTTCAAAACGGGCGGACTTGTCCCGGTTGCCGACGAACAACGCCCGCTCGAACCGGCCGGCCAGCAAAGCGTCCGACCGCATATGGTAAGCCTCAGCCAGGTCTGCCGATGGCCAGGCGCCCTTGGTGACGGTGGCCCACTCGGCGGTCGTACTGATGATGACGGCCGGACCACACAGGTCAGCGACCTTGGCGGAGGCCCGGACCATCTGGTGGGCCTTGACCCGCTCGGTTGGCTGATGGTCAATCGCGGAGAGCCGGCCAACGCGGAGAGCCGGCACCTTTCGCGCGAAGCGGTCGATAAGGTCGTCGACCTGCTCGTCGGGCTGCGCGGAGATGATCAGCGAGTCACCGCCCTCCACCACAATCGTGTCGCGCACCACCAGCCTCGACTTGCCAGCCCCGGGTGGCGAGTCGACCAACATGCCACGGGGGGCGCCGGAACGCAGGTCGGCCAGCAACGCCCCAACGACTCGTCCCGCTTCAAGCGCAGGCGGTATCTCCAGCCCAGCAAGCATCGACCTCACCTCCCCACAAGGTGTGCTGCGGACATTACGCCCGGAACACTGAAAGCGGGACCCCGAGGTATTCAGCCGATCAGCCGGTCCTACCTAACCTGTCTGCGCTGTCAATAACCTCCGTAGCTGAGATTGCTATATGGCAACAACTCCCTGCAGTTCCGCGTATCCGCAGGTCAAAGCGCGGATCGGAGCAGTGTAGGGGCAGCAGTGGCCTAGCGGCGAAGATAACGAGCCGAGCAAGCCCTGCAACAACATAGAGCACTCATTGTCGCCAACCCGACAGCTCGGGTGGGGCCTGCGGCCCCAGGGCCTCGGCAAAGTCGTGGCGGTGTCTGACTTGAGTGGACTGGAGTAGAAGCGCCACTGTTGGCAACAGCAAGACGGGCATGACCGGTTCAGAAGATCATCAAGGTTCCTACGCCGTGTTGATCGCCGAAGTGAGTCATGCCCGCCCTGCCATCATCGCTGATCTCGTCGGTGTCGTGTGCACCGGCTCTGACCGTGTCCGAAGCCGCTGGTGGACTGCTCGCAGCGCTGGCCGA
>NZ_JAGPXN010000034.1 GCF_018070575.1 Micromonospora sp. C31 | reverse complement strand
GGTCACGGGCCACCCGCACGACGTCATCGCGGAACTCACGAGGGTAGGGCTTGGGCACAGCAACATCCTTCCAGCCCGCCACCAGGGCAAGCCATCTCAGATGTCACCTATCGGTGCAGCAGACCCAAACCACGACTTGTGATCGTAGCTGGGGCCCTCGACGTCGGTCACTACCACGCGATGAAGCGCGGTGGCTGGCCGCAGCGACTCGGGAATGAAGGCGCCGTATTCCTTCACCCATACGACCTGCTCGCCAACCTTCGGCCGCAACTCGACGCCGGGCGCAGGAGGAGCCCCGCCTACGGGTGGTCGGCCATCGGGCATCACGACGTTGAACCGGAGCTTGTCGTAGCCGGTCGGGTACGTCGCATCAAGCGCGTCGCACATCACCCAGATGTGCACCGGCAGCTCGAAGATCGCTTTTACCTCCATGTCGATCCCCACACACGCCTTCCGGTGAGACCCGCTGGCACCCATGCATCAGCGTAGGTTCTCCTCTCAGACTCTGCCGAGAATATTCTGAGAGGTCGGGCGTCCGGCTTGGCCGCCTACTTTCGACGCATTGGACAGCGCTCTGGGGTGCAGCAACTCCTAGGGCAGGCCGCCTGCACCGCAGTCGGTGCTGTGACGGCCACGGAGTATCCGGACATCGGCATGAGCGGGCACTCAGGCGGCCGGCGTCGGCCGCTCTTCCGTTACGCGACGTGACTCGGCTCGTTGAGATCGCATCCCCGTGGGGTCAGTCATGGGCGTCCTGGCGGGCCAGGTTCGGCAACTGCGGTTGCTGCGCAAGCAGAGCCCTCGTGCTGAATCGCGTCTCTTCCTCATTCATGCTCGGCGGCGCCGCTGGCGCGGGCAGTGCTGACTCGCATAGGTGGGCCCAGGTTGAGAGGGGTCGGCAGGTGTCCGAGGAGAGGCAGGTACGGATCGCAGCGGTGGAACTGCGATCGGGCGGGGGCGACCAACGTTTGAGTCGGCGGGACCGCTGTTAAGTCCTGCGGGGAAATGACCGATCCGGTGCAGTAGACCGTCCACTGCGTAGGCCATCACTGTGCCGATACCGTCGTGGGACCGCTCGGCGATCCGGGTCCTCTCGACGATGTGCTGCGCGAGCCGGTACGCCTCACCAGGGTCTGCCGCGTCGAGCACCCGGCCTGAGAGGATCCGCGCCGCCTCGTAGCGCCCCCCGATGTCGTCGAGCAGTTGTGGGCTGCGGCCGAGTAGGCGGTCGAGGTGGTGGTCGACGACGGCGAAGAGCAGCGGCCGGGTCTGGTGTCGTAGCGCCGCACGCAGCTGGGCGCGACCGTTGGGCCGGATGAGTAGGTCGGCCGGATCGGCGCCGGTCGCGAACTCGGCGGCGAGCAGCCTGCCCTGCGCGCCCGGCTGTCGTAGCAGGTCGAACGCGGCGTCGGCGGCCTTGCGTCCGGCCGGGTCGGCGTCGAAGGCCACCACGGTCGCGTCGCGGCATCCAGGCATCGAACGGAGGATGGCGGCTTGGGCCGCGCCGAAGGCTGTGCCGCACGGTGCGACGGCGACCGTCCCGGGAAGGCCGGAGCGGGAGTACGAGAGCCATATGGCGATCGTGTCCGCCGGGCCCTCGACGAGTACGGGCCGCCAGCCGGCCCGGATGCGGTCCTGCTGCTCGGCCACGCCGAAGAGCAGCTTGTCCTTGCGGTAGAGGGGCGACTCATGGGTGTTGAGGTACTTGGGGAGCTGCGGGTCGGCGGCGAGGGATCGGTTGCCGGCACGGCCGATGAACGCCACGACGTGTCCGTCGGGATCGCGGATGGGAAAGACGATCCGATCCCGGAACGCATCGATCAGGCGGTCCGGGCTGTCGCGGGTGGGTCTGGACAGCCCCGCGACTACAAGCTCCTCGGGAGAGAAGTCCATTCCCCTCAGGTGATCAGTCAGGGCCGACCAGGTCCGTGGCGCGTAGCCAACGCGCCAGGGCCATTCCCTGTCGACCAGGGCGCCCAGGGCGCGGCTGGTCAGGTAGCGGCGCGGCTCCTCGGTGGCGGCGAGCTGGCTGCGGAACCAGGCCACCGCGGCTTCGTTGGCGGCGAGGAGTCGCCGGGGATCGTGCTCCCGGTCGGTGTTGCCCGCTCGGACTGGGTCAGGGGAGGCCATCACGACGTCGTCGCCTCCTCAGGACGTGTCATCCCGTGGTGGTTCCGGTTGGCGTTGGTGGTGATCCGTGCCTCGGCGGCGGTTGCCGCTGCGGTGAGCTCTGCGGCCAGGGGCCCGGTGTACCAGGGCCGCAAGTCGAGCATGACGGCCCGGATGCCGGTGGCCAGCAGTAGCGCGGTGCTCTTGGGCATGGCGCGAATTTGGGCCGCGTCGAGGATGCGCTGGCGCCGTACCGACGTCTGCCAGGAGGTGCCGCCCCGACCGTCGCGGGTGCGGGAGGCCACGGTGATGTCATGGTCGCCGACGAGCCGGGACAGGTCCTCGGCGAACTTCGCGTCGTCGATGCCTGCGCCCACGAGTTTCGCTGTGGCCGCCGACCAGAGGGTGTCCATGCCCTTGTCGCCCCACACGCGGGCGCCCTGCCGGTAGGACTGCAGGATCGTCAGTGGGATCACTCCCCGGCTGCCCAGGTGCGAGTACAGGTCAGGAAGGTCGCGGATTTTGCAGATGTTCGCCGCCTCGTCCAGCACCGCGACCAGGGGCGGGTCGAGTCGACCGCCGCGCAGCTCGGCGGTGCGCACCGCCTCACGGAGCAGTTGGTCGGTCAGCCCGGCGACGAGCGGGGCCGCGTTACCGGCGCCGTCCTTGCTGAGCAGGTACATGGTGTCTGCGCTGCCGGGGAACGCCCGCACGTCGAGGACCGGCAACGCCCGATGCTTTGGTGGGGTGACCCAGGCCATGATCTGTGGGTTGGCCAAGCAGGCGGCTGCGGTCCGTGCCGTCTCGTACAGGCCTTCGCGGGTCTCCGGCGCGCCGGCCTGCCGGCCGGCCAAGGCTCGGGCGGCTGCGGCGTGCCCGTGGGTCTGGAGGATCTCGCCGGGTTCCCGGGCAGTGGAGTCCGACAGCCATCGTTGCACTGACGTGAGCGTGCCCCTGTCGAGCGCGGCCGCCAGGATCAGGGAGGTCAGCAGGTCCAAGGCGCCGAGGATCCAAAAGTCGTCGCCGCCGCGGCCGTTGCGGATCTGTTGAACGAAGTGGTCGGCCAGTCGTTGGGCGTCCTCGATCCCGCCGACGGCTTCCAGCGGGTTCCACCACCAGCTCTGCTGTTCGTGGGTGATGGCCTGTGGGTCGAACACCCAGACCCTGCCGTGCTCGGCGCGGTGCGCGGCGGTGACTGCCCACAGATCCGCTTTGTTGCTGGTAGCGATGACCGGACCTGGCGCGTTGATCACCGCCGGGACCGCCAGCGCTGTGGTCTTGCCGGCCCGGGGCGCCATCAGCGCCACCAGGACGTCCTCCCAGGAGGCATACAGGGTCGCGCCGCTGCCACGTCGACGTCGGTGCCCGCCCAACATCAGCCCCGCCGAGGCCGGTTCGATCGCCTTCGCTGGCACGTGGGCGAGGCTGGGTCGCAGCCGACGCGCCCGTTGGGCGACCTCCGGCAACGTCATCGGGCGCACCTCCGGCGCAGTGGCCAGGGCCGGTAGCGGGTCGTCCGCTGGCGGCCGGCGGCCCTGCCACCACAGCCAACCTGCCGTTACCGCAGCCACCGTGACCGTCAGGATGACGGTGTAGATCACCGCTACCAGCGGCGGCGGCACGCCCGGGAACAAGGTGGCCCAATCGGCAGCGACCAGCGCCTGGACGAACGGACCGCCGAAGCGTGGCCCGGCCGCGTTACCGGTAACCGTTGCGGCGATCCGCCCTGCGAGCCAAGACAGCCATACCAGGCCGATGGCTCCCCAGGCCAGGCCGAGCACCATGAACGGGGTCTGTAGCCCTCCGGCGTTGCCGCGCGGCTCGACGGGCTTGGTGCTCACGGCTGCGCCTGCCGGATCGCGGTGTCGGTGTCGTAGAGCTCCCACTCCTCACCGACCAGCGACAGCGCCACCGGAAGGCCGGGCCGCTCACCGGTCTTGACCAGATACTTGCCGCGGCCAGGGTGCACGCTGCCGGCGAACCACGCTTCCGGCGCCGCCCACGACGACACCAGGTCCCGCTCCGGCCCGGACAGGCGGATGACCTCGTTGACCCGGGCCAGCTCTCGAGGCGGCAGCCCGGCAAGGATCTTGATGGCGGACCGTTCGATGAAGCCCTGCGCCTTGGCGCGGTCCTCCTCGGTGGGCAGTGCGTCGAGGTCTGCCAGCGAGTGAGTGACCATGACCGAGGCCATGCCACGCTGGCGGTTCAGCCGGGTCAGCGCGTCGGCGTGCTCGACCAGCCCGGATGCGCCGCGTAGGGCCCGCCACAGCTCGTCCATCACCCCGAGGTACTGCCGGCGCGGAGCGAGGCACTGCTCGGCGAGCACGGCGGCCGCATCCACCATCCCGAAGCCGTAGCCCCACACGCACAGCATCGCGGCTGCCACGAGCTGGTCGCCGGCGGCGGCGACACGGGAGATGTCGACGCTGACCGCCGGAGCGTCCAGGTCCAGGGGCCGGGTGGTAGGCCCGTCGAACACGCCACGAAGGCTGCCCTCGCACAGCAGCGCGAGGGTCGGCACGAGCGCGTCGACGCGGCGGCGGTACTCCCCGTCATTGCGGGCCCGCGCCGCAGTGCGCAGCTCGTCACTGCCGGCCTCGATCAGGGCAAGCACGTCAGGCACGGTCGGATCGATTTCGGACCGCTCGGCGAGCACGTCGATCGCCCGCCCGAGGACGACCTCCTCCGGGTTGTCGATCTGCCGGCCCCGCACCAGGGCGCACAGAGCCAGCAGCAGCGACATGCGGCGGCCGCGGATCTCCAGGCGCAGCTGCCGGGCCTCCGCGGTGCCCATGCGCTTCATCGCCGTACCCAAGGGACCGGAGTCGAGGGGGTTGAGTCGGTCGAGACCGCGGCCGATGCGAATGACCTGCCCGCCGAGGTACTCGACCAGGCGGGTGTAGTCGGGTTTGGTGTCGCCGAGGATGAGCGTCTGCGTGCCGGTGGCGGTCATGCCGGTGATCAGCCGCTTGACGATGGTGCTCTTACCGACGCCGGGCTGGCCGAGCACGAACATGCCGGGGTTGGTGATGAGGCCGGCGCGCAGCCATTCGAGGGGGTCGAGGCAGACGACCTCGCCCCACAGCATGTGTCGGCCGATCGGGGTGCCGAGGGTCGGTGCTCCGGAGCCGGCGACGAACGGGTACAGACCAGCCATCTGGACGGTGGTGCCCTGGTATTCCATTCCGGGGTCGACGTGGCTGGCGCGGCCGGTGCCCGGGGCGCGTACTCCCCATGCGGGGGCGAGACCGGCGGTGGTTGGTGCCATCGGGATTTCCTCCAGAGGGAGCGGTGGTCAGCGGGGCCAGTGGCGGGACAGCTGCGGGGGACAGACACCGCATGGCAGCGTGGTGGCGAAACCCGCTGCCTGGCTCGCCCACATCCGACGGAATCTGATCTTCGCGATGTCGGCGCGTGACTCGACGTCGGCGACGGCCTTGCCGAGGTCCTCGGGGTTGAGGACGGTGACGGTGCAGAACAGCGACATCAGCCCGACCCCGGCGCCCACCGCCTCCTCGCGGGCGGTCTGGTTGGCGCGTTCCCGGTCGGCGAGGTCGCGGGCGGACTCGTCCCGCTTCTGCGCCCGGTGGTAGGCCTGCCGGAACTGCGCGGCGTTGACCTCCGCCTCCACGACACGGGCCGCATCGCCAGCGGGCAGCGGCCGATAGAGCAGGCTCACCCGCTTCGGATACGGGCCGGGCGCCAGCAGCCGCGCGAGGACGTCGGCGTGTACCGACTGCCGCGGTGCCTCGTGCATCGACCAGGTCACCGATGTGCCGGAGTCGTGGACGTAGCGGTCGACGTGCTCTTCGGCGGCGACCGGGCCGGCGGAGTCCCAGTCCAACCACCGGGTCAGATCGCCGCCGCGCGCGCCCAGGCGAGCGACGTCACCGCGGATGGCGGGATCGTAGGCGGTGCGCACGATCGCGGTGACCTGGTCTGCGGTGGCCCGACCGAGGACCGTCAGCCCGCAACTGCCCAGCGAGTCCTGCAGCCCGGTCAGGGCGCGGCTGATCTCCGCCAGTGCCTCCTCGACGCCCTTCGGCTTCGTCGGAGACGCCGCCGGATTGAAGGTGATGCTGACACGGGTTCCGACGTCGGCAGCGGCAGCGGGGGACACCTCCACCAGGCGCTGCAGGACCCGCCTCGCGGCGGCGGGACCGTGCGGCACGATTCGGCCGGAGACGTAGTCGGACAACCGGGAGCCAGGGTCGGGTGCGGTGTCGACGGTCACCGCGATGTGCTGGACCGCTGGCAGGTAGCCGAGGTTGGCAAGCCAGCCTCCCCAGTTCGCGACCCACGATGCGGTGGCGTCCGGGTCGGCGAGCCAGGTGGAGGTGGCGGCGCAGCGCAACGTCACCGTCATGCTGCCCAGCCGTCGGTTGTAGACGACGCCGTAGTTGCCGCCGGCCTCGTCGGTGACTGTGAGCACGGTGGTCGGAGCGAGGACACCGGGCAGCTGCCAGGCGCTCTCGCCGACGGCCATCACCCCAGACCGGTAGGAGGTGTAGCCGCGAGTGGTGCCGATCAGCCACCGGACGCGCCGGATGATGCCGGTGGCCAGCGGTACGCCGTCCCAGCGCAGTAGTAGCAGGGCGATGGTGGCGACGGCGGGAGCGGCCACCCACGCCAATGCGGTCATGCTGATCGACGCGGCGATCAGCAGCGAGGTGATCGCCACGAACACGGTGAGGGTCTGCGCCGGGCCGAGGCCGAGCAGGCCCATCCCGCGGCTGCGTCGCCAGCCACCGTAGGTGCGGATCTGCTGGTCAGTGGTCATGGTGGTCACCTGTTGTCCTGGGTAGTGGAGGCGGCTGCGTCGGCGGCGGACTTGGCGGCGCTGCCAGCGGCTTCCGCAGCCGTGGCGACGCCCGTGACGATGAGAGCGGTCGGCCCTGTCGCGGCTGCGTCGACTCCTGAGGCAGCTGTCGCTCCACCTCCGGCGGCGCGCCCTGCGGCGGCAGTGCGACCTGCGGCGCCGCTGACGGGAGCGGCGCCGGTGGAGCTTGACGCCCCAGCACGGGGCATTGCCGTCGGCGTGACGGGGACGGCGCCGGTCGGTCCGCCGCCGGACGTACCGCCCAAGCTCGTCTCGAGGTAGCGGGCGTGCTCGCCGGCGCTGGACCCGCCGGCGCTGCGCAGCGACGACGCGGCGTGCAAACCCGCTGCAGCGCCGGCGGCGGCCATCCCGGCGCTGCCCCCGCCGGAGGCCATCGCGCCGGTCGTCCAGCTGAAGAACTTCATCATCGTCGGGAGGGCGACCACGGAGAGCACCAGCACCGCGAGGCCCATGAGAAAGCTGCGCCCGTTGCCGCCGGTGAGGATGTAGCCCGTCGCATACACGGTCATGGCGACCGGCTTGAACGCGATCAGCGCGATTCCCCAGCCGGTGACCTTCGCCAGCCACTGGCTGGTGCCGCGCATGACCGAGCCGGTGGCCGCCAGCTGCAGAGTGCCGGCGAGGATCACCACCGACCCCTCGCGGAAGATCATGAGGATGGCCTGGACAGCGGAGAGGAAGAAGACCAGGCCGCCGATGAAGATCGTCACCAGGGGTGTCACGCCGGCAGTTGGTAGGAGCATGGAACCCAGCGCCGCGCTGAGCGCGTCGAGGGGTGGCCTGTTGGAGCCGTTGATGATGGAACGGTCCAAGATCCACAGGGAGTACGAGTCCGAGGCTTTGAGTGCCAGGTGGGTTCCACCGATGCCGATGGCGCCCCACAGCGCGCTGGTCCACACCCCGCGTACGGCTTGCAGCATCGGCTCGCCCTTGCGGGTGATGACCATGGTGATGCCCTGCCAGATCAGGCCACCGACCATGACCAGGACCGTGATCGGCAGGAGGAAGCCCCGTAACTGCTGAGCGGGCCCACCAGGGGTGTTGCAGTCAGCGAGCCAGCCCGCCGCGTTCGGGTCACCGGCGCACAGATCCGTGGAGGGCACCAAGATCCAGGACGCCATGACGGTGATGACCCACTTGATGGCGTCGTTCATCGAGCCCGCAAGCCCGCCGAGGAACATGTCGGTGACCGAGCCGCCGATCTTCTCGCTGACGCTGCTCTCCGCACCGAAGACGCCCGTGCAGCTCACAGGCATGAACGGGTTACACATGATCACCGTCCAGGGATGAAGGGATGAAATCCGTCGGGGCTGCCCGCTCGTGACACCGCCGTGCTCAAGTCACCGCCGGCTGGGGCCAGCAGCGCCCAGTCCGTGCCGGTCCACTGCACCTGCACTGCGGTGGCGGCCAGCAGGGGGTTGCCCTGCGCATCACGGGCCTCGGTGAGGAGCTGCACCGACGCCGCCTGTTGGCTGTAGCTGGTCAGCTGGTATCCGCGCAGTACCGCCTCCAGGCGGCCGACCGGCTGCCCGTACGGGATCTCGGCGTTGGCGCGTAGGTGGTCGTAGTCCTGCCCGACCTTTGACCGCATCGCCGGGGCGTCCGCGCCGACGACCTGTGCCTGCAGGGTCTGGTCGAACACGCCCGGTCCGAGCTGCGGGGCGCAGCGCACCGTGATGTGCACCGCGGCGAGAAGCGCACCAGCCTCGTCGTGGCTGAAGCGGCGTGCTGCACCGCCGCCGGTGTCGAGCGGACCGGCCTGGCCTGAACCGGGCAGGGAGATTCCGGCAACCGGCGTCCACTTGAGGTCGGCGGGCAACGCCACGGCGCGGGCAGCGGCGTCGGGGACGGGAGCGGAGTCGGTGACGGGAGCGGCGTCGGTGACATCCGTCTGCTGGGCAGCGGTGGTGGGTTCGTCGCGCAGGGCGGTGACGGCCGCGACGCCGAGCGCAGTCGCCGCCGCGGCCGCGAGGGTGACGACGGCGATCCAGCGACGGGTACGGTGCCGGGCCCGGTCAATGACGTCGTAGGTCATTACCGCAGGACCGCGCCGACAACCAGGGCGCCCATCGCGCCGAGGGTGAGACCGCCGAGGACCCACGGGATGCCGGCCGCGCCGTCGGCGGCCAGCGAGGACCGGTTGCGCCGACCGACGGTCATCATGATCCCTGAGGCGAACAGGCCAGCGACCCCGCCGATCATGAGGACCCACTTCATCCAGCCCAAGAACATGTCGCCGAAGGCCTGCAGGCCCTCGGGTGCGACCGGGGCCGGGTTGGGCACGTTGACCGGCTTGGGCGCGCCACTCGGAGAGGGCGCCGCGGCCAGGACGTCGACCGTTCCCTGGGTGTTGTCGGCCGCGAACGCGAGCAAGGTAGCGAGCACGGGTGTCTCCTCAGCCTCGTCGGGGTGTCGCACCGGGTGGTGCGTCTGTCGATGACCTTGGCTCTGCGGCGCTGACGGGACCGTTGCCGCTGGAGTAGCCGGCAGCGTTACCACCCCTCGTGACCTGCGATGGCAGCGGTAACGGCGCTACCCGGGCGGCATCGTCACGCCATGTTCTCCATGAAGATCACGCCGCCGAACGCTGGCGCGCTCGGCGCCGCAATGCTGGTGGCAGCCGTGGCTGGCTGCGCTACCCGCCCCGCCGCCCCCAGCCGACAGGACACTGGCGCTCAGCCGGCCGCCGCCGCGCCCTCGGTCGCGCCTCCTGTGGTGCCGCCACGTGACTCGAAGGCCGACTACACCGATCCGGCGCACGTATGCCAGGCGTTCGTCACCGCCCTGTACCGGGTCGACACCACACGCGACGCCGGGTCCGGCGACGCCTTCGCCCGCGCGTCGGCCTACGCCACCGGGGCACTGGCGGGTCAGAGCGCTGCCGCTGACCGCGACGGCCGATGGGAGACCTGGGCTGCGCACCGCGTACGCGTCGACGTCCACGTGCGTCCGCAGCCGGATATGCACCCGGAGCACGACAGCACCATCGAGGCGCACCGGGCCGTCCGGCTCACCGCGACACCGGTCGGCGACGGCGGGTGGCGCGGCTGGACCGAGCACAGTGTCGTGTTCTGCACCCTGCGCGCCGGAGACAGCGGCCAGCCCGGATGGCGGGTGGCGCACTACGAGGTCCAGCCGGTGCGGCAATGAACGGCAGCACGGCGTGGAAATGGGGCGCCGCCGCCCTGGCCGTCGCGTTCCTCGTACCGCTCACGTTGGTCATGGTCGGTGGTGTGGCGGTGGTGGCGTCGCCCACGTACAAGTGCACGGTCGTCCCGCCGTCACCATCAACTAACCCTGCCGAAAGCGCGGCAGACGCCTCCTGGAATCCGGCGCAGGTCGGCCACGTCGCCACCATCGTCCGGGTCGGCGCCGAGAAGAACGTGCCGTCGAAGGGATGGACGGTTGCCGTAGCGACGGCGATGCAGGAGTCGACACTGCGGAACCTCGCCAACTCGACGGTGCCGGAATCCCTGGGCATTCCCCACGAGGGCGTCGGACGCGACCACGACTCCGTGGGCCTGTTCCAGCAGCGGCCCGGGTGGGGCACTGTCGTGCAGCGCATGACCCCCGAATACGCCGCCGGGAAGTTCTACGACGCTCTCGTCAAGGTCAACAGTTGGGAGGCCATGCCCCTGGCTGAGGCCGCCCAGGCGGTGCAGGTCTCCAGGTACCCGGACGCGTACGCGGAGTGGCAGAGCGAGGCCCAGCGCTTGGTGCAGCTCGTCCGCGGCCAGCTGGGCATCAGCTGCAGTGGGGGCGCGACCGGCGAGTGGCGAGTGCCCCTGCCCGAGGGCAGCTACAGCGTCGGTGACGGATGGGGTGCCCCGCGGGGGAACCGCGCTCACCGCGGGATCGACCTGATCGCCCCCACCGGCACACCGGTCCTGGCGGCCGCCGCCGGCACCGTCACCTCCGCCGACTGCACCAGCGCCTACTGCGACCGCCCCGGCAACCCAGACCTGCCCGGCTGTGGGCTGACCGTCGAGATCCAGCACGCCGGCGGGATGGGCACCACCTACTGCCACCTGGTCTCCCTGAGTGTCGCCCCCGGGCATGCCGTCGACGTCGGCCAGGAGATCGGCCGCGTCGGTTCCACCGGCCACTCCAGCGGCCCACACCTGCACTACCAGATCCATCGAAACGCGCCGCCGATCAACAACCAGACGGCCCAGGACCCGGCAGCCGTCATGGCTGACCTAGGCATCCGCTTCTGACCCCCCACCTCCTGTGACTGGAGACCCAATGGACCAGATCAGAGCATGGACGATGCTGTTTCACCTGCAGTCCCGCATGCCCGGGATGTCCGTGGATCGGCTGGCCGCACCCATCAGCCAAGCACTGACCGGACGAATGCCCACGTCACCGGCCGCTGAACTCGCCGTCGTCGACGCCGCGTGGAAGCCCGGCTACCGGAGCGGCGCGGAAGCCGGCCACCGGCGAGCCGTGGAAGGTTTCCAGAACGCTGCCTTCGACGCCATGTCACGACTCACTCACAGCGGAATCGACGACCCCGACGCCCGCAACCTCCTGTGGGCGGTGGCAGAAGCCGCCACCGTCATCGGCCGGACCGGCCCCCAGAACACCCCCGGCCGTGCTCGGGAGAGCGCCCACCTGGCCGCCCGCAACGACTACCCCGACCTGAGTCCCATCGCCGCAGGTGTCGTCGCCGGCTGGAACCACGGCCAAAGGCAGGGGTGGCAGGACGCCCGCCACTCCACCAGCCAAACGATCTACGCCGCCTTGGCCAAGAAAATCGGCGAGCACCAGATCAGCAGGACGCAGATCGACGAACGACCCGCCGTGGACTGGCTTGTCGGCGTCATCGGCGGAGTCCTCAAGGCCCCGCCCGAAGAACCCACGCCCCCATCTTTCCCGGTCGCTTCCACAGTGGCTGCCGCGTTCCGGCCATTCCCGGCCAGCCACACCGCCGCCCCCACCGTGAGTCCGGCGGCTTCCGTTCCTCAACCCGCATCGCCCCGGCGAAGCCGCTGACGGATTCCCATCCCGGGCTCGCCGCCCAGCCACCAAGCACCACCACTGAAGGGACCGCGATGAGCGTTCAGCCGCAACTCGACCGAGACGTCACCATCACTGCGTTGCAGGACCAGATCGACGACCTCACCGCGACCTGCGAGGCGCAACAGCGCCAACTCGACGCCCAGCAGAGGCTCACCAACCAGCTTGTCACCCGGATGGGCCTGCACCAGGACGGATCGGCGGGACGCTGACATGGCTACCCGACGAGGGATGTCGCCAAGCGACAAGCAGCGAGAGCAATGGGCCGCCGAACGACGGGCCAAGCTCGCCGACCTCCACGAGCGCGTCGTCGCGGAGGTCGGCAAGATCACGGACAGCGATCAGTGGCGCCGGTGGCTTCAGTTCGCCGCCAAGTTCCACGGCTACTCCTTCAACAACGTCTTGCTGATCATGGCACAGCGCCCAGATGCAACGTGGGTCGCCGGCTACAAGCGGTGGAAGACCGAGTTCGGCCGGCACGTGCGCAAGGGCGAGAAGGGCATCGCCATCCTGGCACCAGTCACGAAGCGCGTGACGGACGATCCGCAGGAAAGCCCCGAGGACCGCAGCGAGCCCACGAAGCAAGACCCTCAGCTGTCGGCAGGGGAGCAGACCGCCCAGCCGGCGCGAGTCCTGCACACGTTCAAGCCCGTGGCCGTCTTCGACATCAGCCAGACCGAAGGTCCGGACATCGATGTGCCCGGCGGACCTGCATTCGCTGACGTTATGCCCCAACTCCTCGAGGGCCAGGCGCCCGCAGGGTTGTACGATCAGTTGGTCATGCTCGCCGAGGAGCGGGGCTACACCGTTGAGCGCGGTGACTGCCGAGGCGCGAACGGGTTCACCGACTACACCAACCAGTTGATCAGGGTCCGCGACGACGTGGACGATGCCCAGGCAGTCAAGACGATGATTCACGAGCTCGGACACGTGGACCTGCACACGCCGAGCGACTTCGGTTGGGAGACCACCCGCGGCTGCCGGGGCGAGCGGGAGGTCGAGGTCGAGAGCGTCGCGTTTCTGGTCGCCGAACGCTACGGGCTGGACACCTCGACGTACACCTTCGCCTACGTTGCTCTGTGGGCGCAGCGCGTCGCCGAGCAGACCGGCCAGAGCCCAGAAAGCATCGTGCAGGCCGCCGGCCAGCGAATCGTCTCCGCCGCGTTCCGTATCACCGAGGCCGTCGACCACAACCTCGACACGGCCACTGCTTCGATTTCAGCGAACCTCTCCGAGCGCATCGTCGCCGGAGTCGACCGTGCCGCGGCGGTACGTGCCGCGGCCGAGGCGGCCGTTGGCCAGCAACCTGAGCACGTAGTCGCTGCCCATGACAGCGATGCCGGTGTCGCCTATGCCGCCCAGGCATTCCTGCCCCTGCCACGCACGGTTCGGTCAGGCGGCGACCTCCCCGAGGGGCGACAGTTCGCGAGGGCGAGCATCGCCGGCACACCAGTAACGGACCAGGCGTTCCGCCGTCGAGCACACATGTGAACTGGGGTTCAACGGCGGTCGCTCTGCGGGCCAGCGAGCGGACGTCGGCCCACGCAATTGGGCTAGCGGCATCAAATGCGCGCGGCGCCTCCACCCTCCCGGGCAACGGTCCCCAACTCATGAACGCTGACGCCGTTGGAAATGGCGGTCAGTGGCAGCCGAATCGATCCACTACGCTCCGCCTGCTGGAACAGGACCGGTCCAATCAAGCGGATGGAGTGGCAATGGCGTGGCTTCGACGGCGGTGGGTCCTCGTTGCGGTGGTCGCAGCGGCAGCGCTCGGTCTGTTGGTCTGGTTGTTCTGGCCGAAGCCTGTACAGGATCCGGCGCCGCGGGAGCGGACGTACCAGGCATTCACTGCCTGCCTGCTGACTGATGACAAGGGGCTCGCTGGGGAATCGGCGCGAGCGGCATGGGATGGCATGCAGCAGGCATCGCTCGCCGAGTCGTTCAAGGTGCAGTACCTGGCGGTCAACGGGCCACAGACCGAGGCCAACGCCTCCGCCTATTTCAACAGCCTGGGCCTGCAGGGGTGTGGCGTCATCGTCGGGGTGGGGGAGGCGCCAGTCGCGGCGCTTGTGGCGGGGAAGTCCCGGTTCCCTACGACGCGTTACGTAATGGTCGGTGGGCCTGCTGCCGTGCCGGGCGTGGCCAGGGTTGAGGCTAGCCCGGTAGCTGGTGTCGACGCTGATGTGCGCGCGGAGGTGGCTTCGGCATACGCCGCTGCCAGCGGAAATTAATCTTACGAACTTCCATGCTTGACTTCCCAGGCAACGCCCAGGAAGCTTCCCTCTGAAATTTGGAGACTTCACGGGGGAGACTGCCATGGGCGGTCAGCGGCAGCGTGCGCAGATTGCGGCCGAGGTTGTAAGGCGGTACCGCCCTCTAAGGGGCAGCCGTCTCAGCATGGTGCTGATCCTGGCGCTGCTGTTGGTGCTCGGCGCGCCGAAGGCGCCCCTGTCCCATCCGGGCCCCTCCGGCTTCCCGCTTGGCTGGGTTTCTGCCTTGTTCTCGATGCGAGCCTCGTGGGCGGAGCCGGCCACGCCCAAACAGCAGGCCGGCCGCTCACCTGACCGGGGGCACTATGTGGATGCACCGGCCTTCGAGGACCGGAGCGAGGTGGCCCCGGCGAAGGGCGAGCTGAAGCTCCACCGTTCGCATCGACCGGCAGGCGCGGTTCGGAGCACCCGTTCCGAGGGGCGGTTCGACCGGGCGACCAGTCAGCGGCTCCCGGAAGCGGCCACTGACAAGTCGGATGTCTTCGAGAATGCCGATGGTTCCTACACTCGTCGGGTCTACCAGGATCCGGTCAACTTCAAGGACTCGCAGGGCCGTTGGCGGCAGATCGACAACACCCTTGAGCAGGCCGGTGACCGCCTGCAGGTCCGCGCCAACCCCGTCGATGTCACGTTCGCTGCACGGGCGGCGGGGACCTCGCAACCGCTCATGCGGATGGACCTCGGCCAAGGCAACGTCCTCGGTTACGACCTGAGCGGCGCCACTGCGAGCACCGCCACCCTGGCCGATGCCACTGCTACTTACCCGAACGTCTTCCCGAATGTTGACCTGACCCTGCGGGCGGTTGGCGGCACAGTCAAGGAGAGTTTGATCTTCCGTTCGCCCGATGTGGCGACTGAGTACCTGTATCCCCTACGCCTGACGGGTCTGACCCCACAGGTCGCCGATGGCGGAGAAGTTGTCTTCCTCGACACCGCCGGCGAGACGGTGGCGCGCATGCCGGTCGGTTGGATGGAAGACTCCGCCATTGACAAGACCGGTTCCGGGGCCATCTCCTACGCCGTCCGCTTCGAGATCCTGACCACCGTCGACGGGCCGACGCTGAAAGTCACGGTAGACGGGAACTGGCTGCGGGATCCGGCGCGCAAGTTCCCCGTGGTGCTCGACCCCAGCACCGGCCGGACCGCCACGACCGGTGGTGACACCTACGTGCAGTCGGGTGGCACCGAACCCCAGCGCAGCACCGAGCACAGCGTCGCGGTCGGCACGTTCGACGGCGGTACCGGCAAGGCCAAGACCCTGCTGCCCTTCCCCACGTTCGGCACGACCTATGCGGGTAAGCGGCTCAGCGCGGCAGACCTGAACGTCTTTCTCACCTACCAGTCGGCAGACACCACATGCGTGGCCCATCAGTTCGATGTGCACCGGGTTACCGCCAACTGGTGGGCTTCCTCGGTCAAGTACAACACCTTCCCGTCGCATACGGAGTCGATCGGTAGCGCCTCCCCAAGTAGCACCGCCGCCTGCGGCAACACTGCCGCCAACCGCACCGTTGGCACCTGGGTCTCAGTGCCGATGGACGTTGCCGAGGTCAACGAGTGGATCACCGGTGCAAGCAACTTCGGGCTGGCCCTGACGGCCTCGGAGAGCGACAAAGGCGCGTGGAAACGGTTCACCTCCACCGATGCCGGGGTGAACTGCAACAACAGCACCTATGGTCTGATCAGTTGCGCTCCGTTCATCGACGTGACCTACACCGACAACGTCGCCCCGCAGGTCGACGTCCGCTACCCGTCGAACAACGTCACCCTCGACACCCTCACTCCCGAGTTCATCGCTCAGGGGCACGATCCGGACAACTGGCCGGCCAAGGGGCTGCGTTACAACTTCATCATCTACAACGACCAGGGCACCCAGCTCACCAGCTCGGGCTGGGTCGCCAGCGGCGTCTGGAAGGTTCCCGCGGGCGTGCTCGCGTGGAAGAAGACCTACCTGTACGCGGTGCAGGTCAACGATTGGTCCTCCACCGGCCCGTCGACACCGACGGCGTACGCCTTCACCACCCAGGTTCCGCAACCGCCGGTGACCTCGGCCTTGGCGCAGAACGGCGGCAAGGGCTACGACGCGAGCGTCGGTAACTACACCACCTCCGATACCGACGCACAGGTCGCCGCAACCGGGCCAGCACTGGCAATCAACCGGGACTACAACAGCCTGGACACCCGGATCGAGGGCGCGTTCGGTCGAGGGTGGTCGTCGATCCTGGACATGCAGGCACGGGAGACGCGTGACGCGGCCGGTGCCCTGCAGACCGTCTCGGTGCGCTACCCGGACGGGCAGGAGGCAGCCTTCGGCCGCAACAACGACGGCACCTGGGTTGCCCCACTGGGCCGCTACTCGGTGTTCAAGCCGATCACCGGTGGCTACTCGCTGACCGACAAGGACGCGACAGCCTACGAGTTCGCCCAGGCAGGTGGCACCGGCGTCTACCGGATAACGAAGATAACCGACGCTTCGGGTCGGGCGCTGACGTTCCGCTACGCCACCGACGGCCGGGTCGACCAGATGACGTCCGTGTCGTCCAATCGCAAGCTGCACATCGCCTGGTCGACGCCGGCGGGGGCGACGCACCCGCACGTTGCGACCGTCACCACCGACCCTGTGATCGCCGGTGACCCGACGACGGCGCAGACTTGGACCTACGGTTACGACAACGACATGCTCGACTCGGTATGCGAGCCCGACGCGGGTAGCGCCTGCACGACCTACGACTACAGCTGGGTGTCGCAGCACGCCAACACGGTGCTCAACACCGGGCCGTACTCGCTCTGGCGGTTGAACGAAGCAACCGGTGCGACCGCCGCGCTCAGCGCGGTCATCTCCAACGACGGCGCGGACACCGCCGCCTACACCGATGTCGCACTCGGCGGTGCCGCTGCCCTTCCCGACTCCACCTCCACGTCGGCGACGTTCAACGGCACGTCGTCTCTGGTCACCCTGCCAACCAAGGCAGTAAGCAAGAGCTCGTACCAATCGATCGGCATGTGGTTCCGGACCAGCACGCCCGGTGGAGTGCTGTTCAGCTACGCCAAGGACGCGGTCACCTCGGGCGCCACCACGGCGGCGGCCTACGTTCCGGCGCTCTACGTCGGCTCCGACGGACGGCTCCGTGGCGAACTCGGCACCGTCAACGTCGCCGGCGCGATGTCCTCCCCGGCTCCAGTGACCGACGGTCAGTGGCATCACGTGGCGATCGCCGGGAACGGTGGCAGCCAGCAGCTCTACCTCGACGGAGTGCAGGTCGGCAGCCTTACCGGCACGATCAATCTGCACAGCCTGGACGCCAACCGGGCCTACGTCGGTGCCGGTTTCCTGGGCGGCGCCTGGCCGAGCCAGCCGCACACCACCCCCACCGCGACCTTCTTCACCGGTTCCATCGCCGACGTCGCCTACTACAACCGCGCGCTCACCGGCGCGGACGTGAGCGCCATGCACCAGTCCGGGCGAAGCGGCACGGCGCAACTGCACCGGATCACCAGTGCCGCGGGCCGGGTCGAGGCTCAGGTCGCCTACCACACGGTCACTGGTCGGGTCAGTGAGCTCACCGACGAGAACGGCGGGGTGTGGAAGATCGGTGCCCCTGCCACCTCCGGGTCGAGCCTGGTCTACGTCTCGTCGGTCCTCGGTTCACAACCGACCGACTACTGGCGGCTCGGCGACATCGAGGCGCCGGCGGAAGCGGTGAACGTCGTGCACAGCAACCGTGCGCGATACAACGCCGTTACCTTCAACACCAGCCAACCCAACACCACCAGCCCGTTCTCAGACAGCTACGGTGCGTACTTCAACGGCACATCCTCATACGTCAAACCGTTCAAGGTCACCAACACGGGCGTTGAGTACGGCGTCGATTATCCGCTGGTCGACGAGGCGACCGTGGAGATGTGGTTCAAGACGCCGGCCAACCACGCGGCGAGCGGCGTGCTCTACTCCTACCAGCGCAACGAGCTGCACAACGTCCCGGCCACCCCGAACTGGACCCCGGCGCTCTACATCGGTGCGGACGGCTACCTGCGTGGCGAGTTCTACAACGGCACCTACAACGCGCCGATCACCTCCACCACGAAGGTCAACGACGGAAACTGGCACCACGTGGTGCTGTCGGCGTCGACCACCCGGCAGACGCTCTACCTCGACAACAAGATCGTCGGCCATCTCGGTGCGATGGTCGCCACCAACGCCTCACACGCGTACATCGGTGCCGGCACCACGAAGGCGTGGCCCAGCTCCTCGGCGGACGTCAGCTACTTCAAGGGCAACATCGCCGAGTTCGCCTACTACGAGCGGGAGTTGCCGCCCACCGAGGTCGATGCCCACTACAAGGCGTCGAAGAGCGCCACGCAGACCGGCCCCACAGCGACGTTGACTCCCGTCACCACGGTGACCGTCACTGACCCCACCAACAAGGACTCGAAGCAGGTCTTCGACCTAGTCAACGGCAACCGATTGATCTCCGCGACCGACGTCCTGGGCCGCACCACCTCGTACGGCTACGACATCGGCGGATTCGAGTCGGTCGAGTTCGATCCGCTGGGGATGAAGAATGTCTCTGCCCGGGACGTACGCGGCAACACCATCCGATCCACCGTCTGCCGTAACCAGACGGAGTGCGACAGCACCTACTACAAGTACTGGCCCGACTCGACCACGGTCAACCTCACCCCGGACGCCCGCAACGACCAGCTCATCGAGATCCGCGACGCCCGGTCGCAGAGCGCCACGGACAACACCTACCTGACGAAGCTGGCCTACGACACTGCCGGTAACCGGCTTTCGGTCACCTCTCCACCCGTACCCGGCCATCCATCAGGCCGGACGACGACGATGACCTACTCGACCGCCACGACCGCGGCGATTGGTGGCGGGACCGTTCCACCGAGCCTGCCGCTGACCACCACCTCGGCCGGCGGCGGACAGCAGAGCACCGCCTACAACGCCGCAGGAGACGCCGTCCGGATCACGGACGCAGCCGGCCTGGTCACCGAGTTCACCTATGACGGGCTCGGACGCACCCGCACCAAGACGGTCAAGGCGGATGCACCGATCGGGGACCTGACCACCACCTACACCTATGACGCCGCCGGCCAAGTCGTCGAGCAGATCGACCCGCCGACAGTCAACCAGGTGACCGGTGCGGTGCACACCGCGAAGACCGAAACCACCTACGACGCTGACGGCAACGTCACGTACCGCAAGGTCTCTGACATCACCGGTGGGGACAGTCATCGGGACGCGAGCAGCTATTACGACGCTCACGGTCGGGCTGTCAAGACCGTCGACGCGGTCGGCGCGGTCACCCTCTTCGAGTACGACCTCTACGGAAACCGGACCCGGACGGTGGCCTGCGAGAGCAGCCCGGCGCCGGGCAGCGCGTGCCCCAGCGGGGACGTGCTACGCGCCATGGTCGACACGTACGACGCCGCCGGGCAGCAACTGACCACCACCGTTATCGGCGCCGACGGCACCAGCACTCAGGTCTCGTCGAAGGCGTACTTCGCCAACGGCAATCTCGCCTCGGAAACCGACGCGATGAACTGGGCGACCGAGTACGAGTACGACGCCAACGACAACGTCAAGAAGGTCACCCGCACCGACGGGGTCAAGTCGTTCGTCCGGGAGGAGAACAGCTACGACGCGGTCGGCAACCTGTCCATGCGGCGGGCCGACAACGGGGCCAACTGGACCATCTACGAGTATGACGCCGCCGGTCGACTGGTCTCCTCCACCGAGCAGCCCTATGACCTGGAACGGATCACGAAGTACACGTACAACGCCGACGACCACGTACTGAGCACCCGCCGGTCCGCCGGGCAGCTGCAGACACCGTTGGAGACCGTTGAGAACACCTACGACCCGATGGGCCGGGTGACCTCGGAGAGCGTCAGTGTCAAGAGCGCGGCCCTGCCGGTGGGTTGGTGGCGAATGGGGGAGACCACCGCCAGCTACGAGGCCGTCGACTCGTCGACGTCGGCACGGAATCTCTCTTCCTGGAACGGTCCGGTCGGCCGCTCAGACGGCGCAGCGGTGTTTAACCGGACCACGGTGTACGAGACCGCACAACCGGCCCTGGTCACCACGCAGTCGTACTCGGTATCGGCCTGGGTGAAGCTGGCAGACCTCAACCAGCATCAGACCGTCGTCGGTCAGGGCGGCAACAACACCGGAGCGTTCTTCCTCCGGTACAACCAGTCGGCCAACAAGTGGGAATTTCTATCCCCGGCATCGGACAGCACCTCCGCCACCTCCGCCGTCGCGCGCTCCACCGGAGCTCCGGCGCTGAACACCTGGACCCACCTCGTCGGGGTCTTCGACGCCCAGACCAAGGCGATGACGTTGTACGTCAACGGTTCCCAAGCCGGGACCGCGACGAACGCCACCCCGTGGAACTCCGTCACCCCGCTGTCGGTCGGTGGCATTCTCATCGGTCCCAATCAGACCAACCTGGTCAACGGGGCGATCGACAACGTGCAGATCTTCCAGGAGTCGCTCAGCGCCAACGAGGCGGCAAGCCTCTACGGCGGAGGTACCGGGCGTAATGCCACCACGACCGTCACGCCGCAGAAGTTGACCACCTCCTACACCGTCGACAAGCGCGGCCTGGTCACCGCGATGACCGATCCGATGGGCAACCTGACCTCCTTCGAGTACGACGCGGCCGGGCAACTGGCCAAGGTGGTCTCGCCGTCGGTGTCCACGGAGACTTTCGGCGGGGGTGCCCCGGTGCCGGCCGTGCCGGTCTCCCGGACGGGCTACAACACCTTCGGCGAGGCGACCGAGACGCAGGATCCGCTGACCAACGTCCTCACCACCCGCTACGACGCGGTGGGCCGGCCCATCAAGACGATCATGCCCGCCTACACCCCACCCGGTGGCTCCCCGATCGCCGCGGCGGAGACCAGCACCGTCTACGACCCGCTCGGCCAAGTCGAGTCGACTACCGATCAGCGCGGCAAGACCACGACCTTCGAGTACGACTCGCTCGGCAATCCCGTGAAGGTGACCAACCCGGCCGGCAAGGTAACCACCGCCAAGTACGACAAGGTGGGCGACCTCCTGGAGACGGTGGACCCGACCGGGGCCAAGACCACCGCGACCTACGACTACCTCGGTCGGATGCTGACCTCCAGCCAGGTTGTCCGCCAACCGACCCCGATCACCAACACCACCACCTACGGTTACGGCACGGGGGCGTACGGCAACACCCCGGCCGCCGGTCCGTGGCTGCAGAAGGTGACCACGCCGGAAGGCGTGGTGCGCAACACCACCTACAACTGGGTGGGCGAGCCGCTGACCGAAACCGACGCGGCCAACAACGTCACCACCACCGAATACGACGGGCTCGGCAGGGTCGTCAAGACGAAGATGCCGGACCTGACGAGCCGGACGCTCACCTACGACGGCGCCGGCCGGACCACCAGGGTGCAGAACTACAGCGCGACCAATGCGTTGCTTACCACCGAGACCCTGGGCTACGACGACAACAGCAACCTGACCACGGTCAAGGACGCCCGCGGCACCACGACCACCTTCACCTACGACGCGCTGGGCAACCTGACCGGGGAGACGCAGCCAGTCACCGCGACTACCGCCATCGCCACCTCTTTCGGCTACGACCTGGCCGGCAATCGGACCCGCTTCACCGACGGCCGCGGCAACCCCTTCTGGACCACGTACAACACGTGGGGTTTGCCCGAGTCGCGCATCGAACCGGCGACGGCGGCGTACCCGAACGTGGCGGACCGCACCTTCACGGTCGCCTACGATGCGGCCGGCCGCCCGATACGGCAGGACTCCCCGGGCGGGGTGAGCGTCACCAACACCTACGACGACCTCGGTCAGATCCGACAGATCACCGGCACGGGGGCGGAGGTCGCCACCCCCGACCGGATCTTCGACTACGACGACGCGGGCCGGCTGACCGAACTGTCCGCACCCTCCGGCACCAACACGATTTCCTACGACGACCGTGGCCTGCCGCTCACCGTCACCGGACCCGCCGACATCAACTCGTTCACCTACAACCGTGACGGGCAGATGGCTTCGCGGACCGACGCCGCCGGGACGACCAACTACACCTACGACAACGTCGGCCGCTTGCGTACGGCGATCAACCCGACTACCTCCATCAATGTCACCCTGGCCTACAACAACCTCTCCCAGCCGGCGACGATCACCTACGGCACCAACAACAATGTCCGCAGCCTGACCTACGACAACCTGCACCGACTGAAGACCGACACTCTGAAGAACGCCGCCGGGACGCTCACCCTTGGCTCCATCACCTACGGGTACGACGCCAACAGCAACGAAACGTCGAAGGTGACCACCGGGTTCGCCGGATCCTCGTCGAACACGTACACCTACGACCTGGCCGACCGGTTGACGTCGTGGAGCAACGGGGCGACATCGACCACGTACGCGTACGACGCCTCCGGCAACCGCACCCAGAACGGCTCCAAGACCTTCACCTACGACGCCCGCAACCAGCTACTCACGCAGAACGACGGCTCGTCGTACGAGTACACGGCACGCGGCACGCTCAAGCGCACCATCTCCGGATCGGTCGCGTACGACACCCAGACCGACGCCTTCGGCCAGGTGCGGTCCCAGCAGGCCACCGGCGGCACCACCACCAGCTACGACTACGACGCGCTCGGCCGTGCCATCAAGCCGGGCTTCAAGTACACCGGCCTGAGCAACCACCTCGCCAGTGACGGCTCCGCAACCTACACGCGTGGCCCGGCCGGGGAGCTCTTCGGTCAGGGATCCGGCGCCGGCTCCGGTTCTCGATATGCCTGGACCGACCAACACTGGGACGTGGTGGGGCAGTTCTCCGCCACCGGAACGGCGCTGTCCGGATCCACCACCTACGACCCGTTAGGCAAGGTGCTGACCACCAGCGGGATGGTCGGAAATCTCGGCTACCAGTCGGAGTGGACCGATGGGCTCAGCGGCCGGGTCAACATGCTGTCGCGGTGGTACAACCCCGCCACCGGGCAGTTCGACACCCGCGACAGCGCCGATGTGTCCCCGGTGCCCGACTCGGTCGCGGCCAACCGCTTCCAGTACGGCGACGCCAACCCGCTGACCACGGTCGACCCGACCGGGCACTTCGGCTGGTCCAGCTTCACGAAGTCCGTGTCGAGTGTCGCCAAGGTCGTCACGAACCCGGTGTCGACGTACCGGGCGGCCAAGAGCACCGTAACGTCGGCGTTCAAGCACGTCGCGTCCGGCCGCGCCTGGAAGGACATCAAGTCCGGGGTCAAGAAGGCCACCAGCAAGGCGACCAAGGCCTGGAACGTGGTCAAGAAATCCACGGTCCGTTGGGCCAAGAAAAAGGTCAACACGGTCAAGGACGCCATGCGGTCGGCCAAGAAGTGTCTCTCCGGCGGCGTCGGCAAGTGCGTCAAGGAAACTGCGAAGAAGGCGGCGAAGAAAGTCGTCGACAGCGCTAAAGCGACGGTCGCCGCGATAAAGAAGGACCCCTGGAAGTTCGTCGCCACGGCCGCGGCGGGCCTCGTCGCGACAGTCGCCATCGGCGCCTTGTGCGCCACCGGAGTAGGGTGCCTGCTCTTGGCCGGAGCCGCAGCCGGTGCGATGGCCTCCGGGGCCGGGTTCATGGTCGACGTCTCCCGGGGCGACCAGGAATTCTCCTGGAGCGGCCTGGCCGGCACGATGATCGAAGGTGGCCTGGACGGTGCGCTGTCGGCGGGACTCAGCCGCCTCGGCGGTGGCCTGCGCGGGGCGGCGGCCGGTGGGGCGAAGGCCGCTGCCGTCGCCGGAAGCCGACTGCCGAAACTCGGTGGGCGCGCAGCAGGTGGTGACGGCTCGCGGGCCAGCACTGGGGGATCGAGGTCCGCTGGCGTTGGCGGGGCGAGGGCCGCTTCCGCAGGGGGGTCTTCTGGTGGGGGCGGCTACCAAGGGCGGCACCGCCAGGATGACGGTTCGTCGGGCTGCACGAGGCCGCACAGTTTCGACCCGTCGACCCGGGTGCTGCTGGCGGACGGCAGCAGTAAGCCGATCGAGGATCTGAAGCATGGTGACGAGGTCACCGCGACCGACCCGGAGACCGGCCGCAGCGCTCCGAAGCCGGTCACCCACCTGCACGTCAACCAGGACCGAGATCTTACCGACGTCACCGTCCGCGACACCAAGACCGGCAAGAGCACGGTGCTGAAGACGACCCAGCACCACCCCTTCTGGGACGCCACCGACCGCAAATGGGTCGACGCCGCGAAGCTCACGGTCGGGCACCGACTGCTGGTGCACGATGACAAGCGCCTGGAGGGCGACGGCACCGGCGCCGGCATGGGTGGCGGCGGTCCCGGAGATGAGCTGACCGTCGTCGAGGTACGCAACTTCGCCGGCGACAAGCGGATGCACGACCTCACCGTCGCTGACATCCACACGTACTACGTGCTCGCCGGCGGAGCTCCCGTCCTGGTTCATAACAATGACCCCGGCTTGATCAAACTCGGCGTCTCCGGTGGCGAGTCGTGCCCAGTCGGCCGCGGCGCGAATTCATGGACGCCGGATTCTGCTGACGGATACCCCAGCTATGACAAAGCTGGTGGCTGGTTGCAGGTTCATGGGCCAGCCAGAAATCACGCGACGCCAGGCGGGCCTAAGTTGAACTGGGAGCACGTCGTTGAGCAAAGTCAGGGGAAGCAGGGGCCAGGGAGATCCAACTTCCCGCAGGAGTGGATCAATAACCCTGATAATATGTTCCCTCAAGATCAAAGCATAAACTTCGCCAAGAATGGGTACTATGCGAAAACCTTCAACTGGACAGGTGGAAAGTCGATCCGAGATATGCTTGCGGATATGCCTTACCATCAGCAATGGGACTTTGGGATGTACGTAAACAACACACTCGGGACGCATGGGAAATCGGGCCTAGTGGGGGATGTGTAGTAATCGTGAGATCGATGGACAGCGCGTACAACCTGGCAGTCGACTATGGAGTTGAAGGCGTTGTGCCGGCCGGTGCACCGCTCGGAATTGCTAAGCTTGCCCATGTCCATCGGGTCTTTAATGCAATTATGGGCGGTGGCTTCGGCTTTGCGATGGAAGTCATTGAACCGGATGAGTTCGAGCGCGCGATTGACGGCTTCCGGTACCTAAACCTCGTCGAGGTTGCGGATCTGCTAGCCGAATTGGTTAGGAGTTATGGTCAATCCAGCTACGACGAACGCAAGGAAGAATCCTTTGATGCGCTAATCAATGAGAGCGGCTTGGTTCTGGATGCCTATCGACGAAAGGCGGCCGAAGAACCTTCCGACTTCGGGCTTTGATGCCTCGACCCCGCGTTTGGCTGGTGGTGTGGACCACCTCTGCAATCCGACAGCTGCTTGAGGGTGCAGGGGGGGGTGTCCCTATGGGTTTCGTCAAGCCGCGATTGGTGTGGTGGAGCGGTTGGTAGGGGATCTTGTCGCGGAGCATGACGTAGAGGACGTCGCATCGGCGTCGGGCGAGGCAGATGAGGGCGGCGTTGTGGCGTTTGCCTTCGGCTCTCTTGCGGTCGTAGTAGGCGCGGCTGACCGGGGTCGGCGAGGGCGGCGAACGCGGCGAGGAAGAAGGCTCGTTTGAGGTTTTTGTTGCCGCCGCGGGGTGGGTGTTCGCCGCGGATGCTGCTGCCGGATCGGCCGGTGACGGGGGCGAGGCCGGCGTAGGCGGCGAGGTGCCCGGGGGTGGGGAAGGCGGTGCCGTCGCCGACTTCGAGCAGGATCCGGGCTGCGGTCCTGACGCCGATGCCGGGCATCGAGGTCAGGACCGAGGCGAGAGGGTGCGCATCAAGCATCCTTTCGACCTCTGCGGCGACCTGGTCGCGTTGCCGCAAGGTGTCGCGGAGGCTGTCGGCGAGGCGAGGCAGGATCGTCTCGGCCGCAGTAGTGCCGGGGACGGTGACGGTCTGCTCGTCGAGGGCGGTCATGATCTGTTCGACGAGCCGTTCGCCCATGCGTGGAGCGTGAGGTCCGGCGATGGTCAGCAGTGAGCCTTTTTCATCCTGACCTTGCAGGTCAGGGGCGGTGTGCGTAGCCCGAGGATCGATGAGGGCGAGGCTCCAGGTAAGACAGCAAATCGACCAAAACCCGATGCCCCGACCGGGAGCCTCGCCTGTGCTGTCTTACCCGTCCACGATCTC
>NZ_JAGPXN010000033.1 GCF_018070575.1 Micromonospora sp. C31 | reverse complement strand
CACCGCCAACACCGCCAGCACCACCACCCACGACGTCTCCCCCACCCAGGCCAGACACATCCGACTCACCATCACCACGCCCACCAGCACCACCGACAACGCCGCCCGCATCTACGAGTTCGAGGCCCACGGCCCCGGAGGCGACAACGGCCGCGTCACGCTGCTCGACGGGTCCGGTCTCGACCACTTCGAGTCCACCAACGGCAACCCGGCGACGTGGCCGTTGGCCAAGGGCGGGGTGGAGGTCCTCGGCGGCGACATCCGCAGCAGGCGGAGCTTCGGCGACTTCCGGCTGCACGTCGAGTTCTGGCTGCCCGACCTGCCGCCGGACGTCACCGGCCAGGCCCGCGCCAACAGCGGGATCTACCTGCAGGACCGCTACGAACTACAGGTTCTCGACTCCTTCGGCGACACCACCCCGGCCAACGACGAGGGCGGCGCCATCTACGGAAAGATCGCGCCGTCGGTCAACGCGGCCACCGCCCCGGAGACGTGGCAGACCTACGACGTCACCTTCCGCGCGGCCCGCTTCGACAGCGCCGGAGTCAAGACGGAGAACACCCGCGTCACCGTCGTCTGGAACGGCGTCACCGTTCACGACAACGCGGTGATCGACGGGCCGACGGGCAACGGCGCCCCGGAGGGACCCTCCGTGGGGCCGATCCGGCTGCAGGACCACGGTGACCCCGGCCTCAACGTCCACTACCGCAACATCTGGGTCGAACCGATGCGCTGACCGCGTCTGAGGGAGGACGGCCCAGGCGCGGGTCCTCCCTTCGGCCGTCACCCCGCCGCAGGCCCGAGGGTGCTCTCCCGAGCTCGACGGCTCGCCCGCGCGGGACGGCTCCCGGCCGCCGTGGCGCGCGGTCGGGTCGACGGCGCGGTCGCGCCGGCAACAGGCAGGATGGGCGGGTGACTGCCCCCACCCGCCCGCCGTCGGCCGTGTTGGACGCGGTGCTCGAGCGGTTGACCTATGTCAACGAGGAGACCGGCTACACCGTCGCCCGGGTGGCCACCGGCCACGGCAGCGACCTGCTCACGGTGGTCGGCGCGCTGCTGGGAGCCCAGCCGGGGGAAAGCCTGCGCCTGTCCGGCCGGTGGTCGTCGCACCCGCAGTACGGCCGGCAGTTCGAGGTGCACTCGTACAGCACCGTCCTGCCGGCCACGATCCAGGGCATCCGCCGCTACCTCGGTTCCGGGCTGGTCAAGGGCATCGGTCCGGTGTTCGCCGAGCGGATCGTCGCGCACTTCGGCCTCGACACCCTCCGCGTCATCGAGGAGGAACCCGCCCGCCTGGTAGAGGTGCCCGGCCTGGGGCCGAAGCGCACCGCGAAGATCACCGCGGCGTGGGAGGAGCAGAAGGCCATCAAGGAGGTGATGGTCTTCCTCCAGGGCGTCGGCGTCTCCACTTCCCTGGCCGTACGGATCTTCAAGCAGTACGGCGACGCCGCCATCACCGTGGTCCGCAACGAGCCGTACCGGCTGGCGGCCGACGTGTGGGGTATCGGCTTCAAGACCGCCGACACCATCGCCCAGGCCGTCGGGATCCCGCACGACAGCCCGCAGCGGGTCAAGGCCGGCCTGCAGCACACCCTGTCGGAGGCCACCGACGACGGTCACTGCTACCTGCCCCACCCGCAGCTCGTCGACGACGCGATCAAGATCCTCAACGTGCCGGGCCACCTCGTCACCGCCTGCCTCGACGAACTCGTCGGCGAGGAGGGCGTGGTCCGCGAGCAGCTGCCCGGTCCGGACGGCGAGTCGACCACGGCGGTGTACCTGGTGCCGTTCCACCGCGCCGAGCAGTCCCTCGCCGGGTCCCTGCTGCGGCTGCTGCGCGACCGCGCCGACCGGCTGCCCCACTTCACCGGCGTCGACTGGGGCAGGGCGCTGGCCTGGCTGAAGGCCCGCACCGGCACCGAGCTGGCCCCCGAGCAGGAACAGGCGGTCCGCCTCGCCCTCACCTCCCGGGTGGCCGTGCTGACGGGCGGGCCCGGCTGCGGCAAGAGCTTCACCGTCCGCTCGATCGTCGAACTCGCCGCCGCGAAGCGGGCCAAGGTCACCCTCGTCGCGCCGACGGGCCGCGCCGCGAAGCGGCTGTCGGAGCTGACCGGGCACCCGGCGGCCACCGTGCACCGGCTGTTGCAGCTGCGCCCCGGCGGGGAGGCCAGCCACGACCGGGACAACCCCCTCGACGTGGACCTCCTCGTCGTCGACGAGGCCTCCATGCTCGACCTGATCCTGGCCAACAAGCTGGTCAAGGCCGTACCGCCCGGCGCGCACCTGCTGCTCGTCGGGGACGTCGACCAGCTCCCCTCCGTCGGCGCCGGCGAGGTGCTGCGGGACCTGCTCGCCGCCCCGGCCGTCCCCCGGGTCCGGCTGACGCAGGTCTTCCGCCAGGCCGCGCAGTCCGGGGTCGTCACCAACGCCCACCGCATCAACGCCGGCAGGCCGCCCCTGCTCCAGGGACTCGACGACTTCTTCCTGTTCGCCAGCGACGACACCGACGCCACCGCCGCCCTGACCGTCGACGTCGCGTGCACCCGGATCCCCGCCCGCTTCGGCCTCGACCCGCGCCGCGACGTGCAGGTCCTCACCCCCATGCACCGCGGCCCGGCCGGCGCGGCGGCCCTGAACACGCTGTTGCAGCAGCGGCTGACCCCGGCCCGCGAGGGGCAGCCGGAGCGCCGCCTGGGTGGACGGGTGTTCCGCGTCGGCGACAAGGTCACCCAGATCCGCAACAACTACGACAAGGGCCAGGCCGGCGTCTTCAACGGCACCGTCGGCATCGTCACCGCCCTCAGCGCCGAGGAGCAGACCCTGACGGTACGCACCGACGAGGACGAGAGCATCGACTACGACTTCGACGAACTCGACGAACTCGCCCACGCGTACGCCATGACCATCCACCGCTCGCAGGGATCGGAGTACCCCGCCGTCGTCGTCCCGCTGACCACCAGCGCCTGGATGATGCTGCAACGCAACCTGCTCTACACGGCCGTCACCCGCGCCAGGAAGCTCGTCGTCCTCGTCGGCTCCCGCCGTGCCCTCGCCGCCGCCGTCCGCACGGTCGGCGCCGGCCGTCGCCACACCGCCCTGGACCATCGCCTCGCCTGACGACCAGGGTGATCCCGGGGCGTACCCGGGAGGCGGCCGGTTCCCTCAGCCGGCTACGGTGGCCCTTCCCTCGCACGTGCCGGAGGTAGGAATGCCGCGCTGGACCGCCAGCCTCGTCGTGCCCGTGATGCTGGCGGCCCTGACCGGATGCGTCGAAAGTTCTGCGGGAGACAGGGGACGGTCGACCTTCGCTCCGCAAGCTGGCGCGTGCCACCGGTTCGACGTCCAGGAGGGCGATCGGGACTCCTACGCCCCCGTCGCCTGTACTGAAGTGCATGAGGCGGAGTCCGTACACGTCGGTGCGTTCGTCAGCGACGACGCCGAGCAGGACGCGGCACCGGCCAGACATGGTCCGGCACTACGTAAGGCGTTCGACGCATGCGACACTGCGGCGACGAACTACGTGGGCGGCGAGTGGCGTGGAGCGCGTCTGCTGCTGCGGGTCGTGATCCCCACCGAGCAGGGCTGGACCGCCGGCGAACGGTGGTTTCGCTGTGATCTCAGCGAGATCACCTACCTGGAGGTCACCGATCCGCGCCCCCGGCAGGGCAGCCTGAAGGACGTGCTGGAAGGCACGTCCGATCTGGCGTTCGACTGCCTCAACGTCACCGAGCTGCCCGACGGGGACCCCGGGGGTTTGATTGAGCTGGATTCGTGCGCCGTGACCCACGACGCGGAGTACACCGGGGTGTGGCGTGCGCCGGAGATTGCCTTCGCCAACGTGGCCGCCGAGGACGGACCGACCGGTGACGGGTGCTGGGATGTCGTCGCCCGGTACGTGAGTGTGTCGCGGGACGATCTGGTGGGCCGCGCCGATGTGCTCTGGCGACTCCCGTCCGAGCAGAACTGGCTCGCCGGCGACCGCGGCATCCGCTGCTTCCTCTGGATCCCGGACCGTACCCTCACCAGATCGTTGCGGAACAGCGGCACGAAGGGCCTGCCGGCGCCCGGCCGACCCGGCTGAAGTGCACGTCCGGGTACCGTGAGCGTCGCGACACACCGAGTCATCGGTGTGGTGGCGGCGATCCTCGGCACGCTCGTGGCCGGTGCCCTGGGCGTCCCATGGCGCCGGCCCACCCCGCGGGCATCGCCACCGTGACCGCCTGAGGCCGCAGGCCGGACGTCACCCGGAGCCGGCCGGGGCGCTGCCGTCGAAACTGCCCGACGGGCAGGCTGCCCATCGCACCAGTGGCACCGGCGCGACGTCCACGCGGAGGCCGGCGAGCGGCTCTCGCGGTGGGTACGGTTCGGTGGCGGGCGCCGGTATCGCGTCCCGGACCGGATCACCAGCCCTGGACGGTGGCGGGATCACCAGGGCCATCGTGGGCGGCGGCACGGCGGCGGGGGCACCGTGTGGGCGCTCGTCCGCCCCGTACGGCGGCCCGGCCCGGTCCGGCGCGACCGTGCCCGCGGCGGTCAGCGCCACGAACGCCACCGCGACGACGGCGGCGGCCAGGACCGCGCGGCCTTCGGCACGCAGCCCGGCCGGCGGGGCCTGATCCGGGCGGACCGGCCGCGGTGGCACCGGCCGCGCCCGCCGGTGGGCGGCCAGCAGCGCCTCCAGTTGCCCGACGACGGCGGCCCGACCGCCGGTGGCGACGGCGAAGGCGAGAGTGAGGTAGAAGCGGAAGTTGACGGTTGCCACGGCCGGCACCCGCAGCCCGGCGAGCCGACGCCCGTCGGTGGCGTACAGCAGGGTGAGCTGGACCTCGGGATGGTGCGCGGGTCCCGCCAGGTCGGCGTACCTCCACTCGTGCCGCCGCCCGCGCGGCGAGGCGAAGGCGACGCGGTGGTTGGTCACGACGGCCATGCCGGTCTCGACGGCCCGGACGCCCCTGGGCAGTGCGCGGCCGGCGACGTCGTCCGTGGCGACGGTCGGACCGGGGGCGGGCAGCCCCGCGCCGTGCCGCGCCGCCACCTCGACCAGGTCCGCCACCGGCAGCACCCGGTAGACGACCTCGTGGCCGTCGAGTTCCACGGGCAGGCCGGCGCGCGGCTGCGTGCAGCCGAGGAACCCGGCCGCCTCGATCCGCAGGCGGACCAGGTGGTCGTGGTGCCGCCGCCAGGCGGCGATCTCCGCGTCGTACGCGCACCGCCGCCGGTCGTTCTCGCGCGCCGCCCACCTGATCCGCCACGCGGGCAGCTCCGCCGCCGGGGCCGCCACGATGGAGTGCGAGGTTGCCGTCACGTTCGTACAACCGCCGGCAGCCCGATGAGGAAACTGGCACCGGCGACACGGTGTCCGTCCGTCGGCGCCCGGTCGCCGCAGACCGGCGACCGGGCGAGGGCGCGCAGCCGGCGGTGGACGGCCTACCGGTCCGGCACCCCCGGGCTCAGGCCCCGCCGAGGGTACGGGCGAACCGGCGGATGTCGTCGGTCAGCAGACCCGGCTGCTCCAACCCCGGGAAGTGGCCGCCGCGGTCGTACTCGGTCCACTGCACGATGTTCGGGAAGGACTGCTCGGCCCAGGCCCGCACGGGCTGCGACGGGTCGTGCGGGAAGACCGCCACCCCGAGCGGCACCGGCACCGGGGGCTGCTGCCGTGGGGCGGCGCTGACCGGGAGCATGTCGGCCGTCTCGTAGTAGAGCTGGGCGGAGGAGCCAGCGGTCCGGGTGAACCAGTAGAGCGACACGTTGGTGAGCAGTCGGTCCCGGTCCACGGCGTCCTCGGGGCTCTTGCCGGAGTCGGTCCACTCCTTGAACTTCTCCACGATCCACGCGAGCTGCCCGACCGGCGAGTCGGTCAGGGCGTACGACAGCGTCACCGGGCGGGTGGCCTGGATCTTCATGTAGCCGGACTCGTCGTCGACGAAGTGGGCCAGCCGGGCGAGGCGCCGGCCGGTGTCCTCGTCGAGCGCGCCCAGCTCGCGCGGGTCGCCGGGCGGCGGCGTGATGAGGAAGTTGATGTGCGCCCCGATCGCGTGCCCGGCGTCCGTCGCCGCGAGGGTGACCGCCACCCAGGAGCCGAAGTCGGTGCCCTGCGCCAGGTAGCGGTCGTAGCCGAGCCGGTTCATCAGCTCGGCCCACGCGCCGGCGATGCGCGGCACGCCCCAGCCGGTCTCGGTCAGCGGGCCGGAGAAGCCGTACCCGGGCAGGGACGGGATCACCACGTGGAAGGCGTCCGCGGGGTCGCCGCCGTGGGCGCGCGGGTCGGTCAGCGGCCCGACGAGGTCGACGTACTCCAGGAAGCTCCCCGGCCAGCCGTGGGTGAGGATGAGCGGCGTCGCGTCCGGCTCCGGGGACCGCACGTGCAGGAGGTGCACCGTCGCGCCGTCGATCTCCGTGACGAACTGGGGATACTCGTTGAGCCGCGCCTCGGCCGCCCGCCAGTCGTACCCGCTGCCCCAGTGGTCGGCCAGCTCCCGCAGGTAGGACTGCGGCACGCCGCGCTCCCAGCCGTCCGCGCCCGGCTCGTGCGGCCACCGGGTGTCGGCCAGTCGTCGGCGCAGGTCCTCGAGGTCGGCCTGCGGTATCTCGATGCGGAACGGCTTCATCCCAGCGCCCTCCAAGGTCACGGCACGCATGAGATTCACATCCTTGACGGCGTACCCGGGGACGCGCACCTTCGGCCGTGCGGTCTGCCGCGCGGGCACCCGGCAGGCTCAGTCGGGGTGGGCCGCCGCGTCGAAGCTCTCCGGGGTCACGCCGGCCGGCGCAGTATCGTCGTCCGGTGCGTACGAGGGCGGAGCATGCGGCGAACCCCCACGGAGGAATCCCTCGGACCGTCGGGGAGGAGGACCTCGCCGGCTTCACCGCCGGCCAGTTCCTCGACGTGCTGAAGGCCCTCACGGCGATCCTGACGCTGCCCCCGTCGGCCGCCGACCGCGTCGACGCCCTCGTCGTGGCCTCGGCCAGGGCGAACAGTGGCGGCTCAGCCACGCGATCCGCACCTGGGAGGCGAACCCCGGCCTGCGTCACCTCCTGGTGACGAACGGGAACCCGGCCGAGGAGACCTACGTCGAACTCACGCTCGACCATCTGCGCGGCCTCGGCCTCCGTCGCTGCGAGGGGGTCCGCCTCCAGGCCGGACCCGCCCCCCACACCGGCCGGCAGGCCGCCTGGATCGCCGAGCAGACGCAGGGCCTCGGCCTCGCGAGCCTCGCGCTCGCCGTCTCTCCCTACCATCTGCCCCGCGCCTACCTCACGGTCCTCAAGGCACTGGACAGGAGGAACCTCCGCCTGCCCGTCATCCCCGTCCCCGTGGCCGTCTCCCCCGACACGCCCGTCCCGGAGACCGGGGCCACCGCCTACGACCTCGTGCCGGGGGAAGTGAAACGGATCCTCACCTACGTGGACGAGGACCAGGTCGCCACCCTCGGGGAGCTCCAGCAGTACCTCCGATGGCTGTGGAGTCGCCACGAGTCCCTCCTCGTCGGCGCCCCGGGCTGACCCACCCGACACCCGGCCGCCCACGAGGCGCAGGGGCCCCGCCGAGATGTCGGGACCCCTGCGTCGAGGTTCGGGTCGGATGCCGGTCAGCACCAGCCGTTGATCGCGCCGTTCACCCCGGTCCACAGGTAGGCGTCGGACACCCAGGTGCCGTCGCTCAGCCGGTTCCACAGGGCGGTCGTGCCGTAGCGACCGGTGTGCGAGGTGCCGTTGGCGGAGCAGGAGATGGTCACCGTTGCGCCGTCGCCCACCGATCCGCGCAGGGCATAGCCGGCGCCGGGCCCGGACCGCTTGTTCACCGCGCCCCCACCGTTGGCGTCGACCACCGCCTGGTTGAAGCCCAGCGCCCCGTAGTTGTAGATGCTGCCGCCGGCACCGACCCAGGCCGAGCCGTGCCGCGCACCGCCCTGGTAGGCGGCGGCACCGTTGGCGAACTCCCACTTGCCGATGCCGTGGCCGGCGAGGCCCACGTACGCGCTGTTCTGCCGCAGTCCGAAGTGGACGTGCCGGCCGTAGGCCGCCCCGCCGCAGGTGACGTCGGTGCCGGTGTAGCCCAGGTACGCGCCCTGGCTGACGGCGGCGCCGTTGACCGAGATGCTGCTCCACAGGTGGTAGTAGTCGGTGGAGTAGCCCCGGTCGTGGATCACCCGGATCCAGCCCGTGCACATCGTGTACGCCGTGCCGGCCCGCGCCGCGCGGACGATCTGGTCGCCACCGGCCAGGTCGATCGAGCTGTACGGCGCCTCGTAGCCGCCCCAGCCGTGCGGGCCGCTGGTCAGCGTCCACGTCTGGCCGACCCCGAACGGCAGGGCCATCCCGGTCCGGTAGTCGCCGCCCGCCTGCATGGTGCTCGGCGTACGCGTGAAGACCGCCTTCTCCTGCTTGTTCACCAGGGGCGACTCGGCGGCCAGTTCGCTGAACCCGGCCTCGCCGTCGAAGTTGACCCGCCACGTGCCGGCCTCGGCACGGGCGATGAAGACCGCGCCGGTCGGGTGGATGTCCTTCTCGTCGTGGGAGGTGACGGCGACGGCGGTGCCGAAGGCCCACCGGCCGTTCCTGCGGGTCACGGTCACGCGGGTCTCGGTACTCTCGGCGTGCTCCGCTTCTGAGCGGTGGGCGTGCTCCGCCGCCGTAGCCTGGGTGTGCCCGCGCAGTTTGTCGGCGACTGCGTCCTCGACGCTCACCCGTACGGGGTCCGGGGTGGGCGCGGCGGCGTGCGCGGCGGTGCCCGCGACCAGGAGTTCCGTCGCCAGTAGGGCGGTGGCGATGCCCGCCCATCGTCTGGTGTGCACCATTGACGACCTCTTTCGAATCGAAGCCCATCGCTAAGTGGTGCTGACGATAGACAGAACGAAGAAGATTGTCTACATGTTGACCTGCCGGCAATGAAGGTATGTTTCGGCGACGCCCGCACCGCCGGCCCCGGTGGCACCTCCGGCCGCGGCCCCGCCGTCCCGATCCCCGCCGCTGGTCGGAGCCGGGGTTGCGACAGAACGCTGGGCCCGGCACCGCACGTTGCATACCGTCCGTCATAGCTGGGCGGCGGCTACCTGGCGCCGGACACCCGACGCGGCTGTCGCCCCGAGGGGACTGATGGCGATGACGGATCGTTTCTCGCGCGCCGAGCGGCCGGTGCGCCTCGAGGACCTGGTGGCGCAGCGCGACCTGCTCAGCCAGCCCGACCTGGTGGTACGACCGGACGCCGGCGGCGGCGGCGACCTCACACCGGCCGATGCGCCCCGCCCCAGGGCGATAGCCGTCGAGGGCGACCTCAAGATCGTGCAGGACAACGGCTACGTCGCCCACGTCAGGTTGCATCAGGACGGGCAGTCGGTCTGGGGCACGGCGAGCCATTCGGGAAACGTCCGGTGCGACGACGTCACGGGCACCGTCGTGGGCGAGCAGCTCTCGCTGACCATCGCCTGGAACAACGGCACCCGAGGCATCTACACCAGCGACCGCCACCTCCACGACGGGCCGTTCACGACGTTCGGCCAGGGCATCATGAGGGGGAAGACCCACGACGAGCTCCACCCCGGCCAGCACGCCAGGTGGGAGGTCCACGACCGCGTGTTCACTCGTCTGGACCACATGTAGGCAGGCCGGCACCGGCCGGGGCACCGCACCCCTTCCGGTCGGGCCCCCTTCAGAACAGCGTCGACGGCCCGACCGGAGCCGGCTCGGGCAGCGGCTCGACCCCGGGCAGGCGTGCCCGGACCTCGTCGTGGAAGCGGCGGGCGAGCTCGGGCGCGTCGACGTTGTCCGGGGTGTGCACGAACACGGTCGGCGAACGGCCCTCGCGCAGCCAGCCGGTCACCACGTCGAGCCACGGTTGCCAGCCCTCCACGGTCCGCGCGGGATCGTCGCGGCCGAGGTAGCGCACGATCGGCCGGTCGGTCAGCGCGCGGGTGCGCAGCGGGGTGCGCGGCTTCCTGGTCCACGCCTCCCGTTCCGCGTCGCTGGTCGGCGGGGTGCGGAAGAAGGCGGTCGTGTCGAAGGGCACCCACTCCGCGCCGACCGTGCCGAGCGCCTCCTCCAGCGTCCGCGCCGCCCGGGGGTCGTCGAAGAACGCGGGGTGGCGCACCTCCACGGCGCAGCGGTGGGCGGCGGGCAGCCCGCGCAGGAAACGGGTCAGCGCCGGCACCGCGGCGGGGCCGAACGAGGCCGGCAGTTGGATCCAGAGGGCGTGCGCCCGCGGGCCGAGGGGTTCGACGGCGTCGAGGAAGGCCCGCAGTTCCGCGTCGGCGCCGGCGAGCCGACGCTCGTGCGTGACGACCTTCGGCAGCTTGAGCAGGAACCGGAAGTCGGCGTCCGTCTGCCGCGCCCAGGTCTCGACCGTCTCGCGGGTGGGCGTCGCGTAGAAGGTGGTGTTGCCCTCGACGGCGGTGCACCAGCCGGCGTACGCGCGCAGTCGCTCGTGGGCCGGCAGCGGGTGCGCCAGGAAGCGCCCCTGCCAGGACCGGTGCGTCCACATCGCACACCCCACATGCAGGCGCATCGGATCCTCCCACCGCTCGACGGCCCGACGCGGCGTGGCCCGCGCCGCGGGTACGGTATCCGGCCGCGGCCAGCGGGGCCACGCACGGTCGTCCGCGCGGAGCACGACGACCGCCTCCGCGACGACGGGCAGCGCGGTCAGCGGTGCGGACGGTTTCCGCACCGGCGAAGACGGTGGACGCCTCTCGACACGCCTCAGCACCACGCGCTGTCACGCTGGGTGAGAAAGCGCGCTGGACGTAGCGGCGCAGCGGCTTGGCCTTCGATCGCTAATACGTATTAGTATCCATGCTTCCCGCATGTTGCTCGACCCGGAAGGGTCTTGTCAAGGGGCCGGTACGCCGGCCCCGCCCGTGGGACCCAGCCCCCGGCCACGGCCACCGCGGAAGCGGGCGGCCGGGCCTTCCACCCGGAGCTAATCCGCATTACTCCTGCGAGTTCATCTTCACGAAATCTCTGCGCCCACCCCTTGACACGAGCCCGGCAGGGCCGCGAAGCTCCTCATCAACGCCGAGCGCTAATACGCATTAGCCGCACCGGAAGGAACAGTCGTGCCCGCTACCCCCCGACGTGTCACGCAGCGTGACATCGCCCGGTTGGCCGGCGTCAGTCAGGCGACCGTGTCGCTGGTGCTCAACAACCGGGCCGACGCGGACGTCCGCATCGCGCCCGAGACCCGCGACCGCGTTCTGCGGACCATCGCCGAGACCGGGTACGCTGCCGACCCCGTGGCCCGCCGGCTCGCCGCGCGGTTCAACCGCATCATCGGCGTCTTCACCTACGAGCCCGCCTTCCCCAGCGGCAGCCGCGACTTCTTCCACCCCTTCCTGCTGGGCATCGAGGAGTACGCGGAGCGGGCCGGCTGCGACCTGCTGCTGTTCACCAGCGCCCCGGTGATCGACGGTCGGCGACGGATCTTCCACCAGGACAACCGGCTCCGGCTGGCCGACGGGTGCATCCTGCTCGGCCGGGAGATCGACGCCGCGGAGCTGCACCGGCTCAACCGCGACGGCTTCCCGTACGTCGCCGTCGGGCGCCGCGACGACGCCGGCGGCCCGGTGCCGTACGTCGGTGCCGACTACGCCACGGCGGTGGGCGAGCTGGTCGGTCTGGCCCTCGCCCGCGGTCACCGCCGCCTGGCCTACCTGAACACGGACCTCACCGCAGAGTCCTCGGCGGACCGGCGGCGCGGGTTCGTCGCGGCCTCGACGGCCGCCGAGAGCGCCCGCCACCTGACGACGGTCGCCGCCGGCGCCGACGCGATCCTCGACGACCTGCTGGCCGAGGGGACCACCGTCGCCTTCGTCGAGGACTTCGCCACCGCCGTGGCGCTGGAGCTGGCCACCCGGCGGCGCGGCCTGAGCGTCCCCGGCGACCTGTCGATCCTGACCCTCGGCGACCCGACGGTCCCGGTTCCCAGCGACCTGGCGTTCACCGGGTTCCGCATCCCCCGCGAGGAGATGGGCCGACAGTCCGTCGAGGTGCTGGCCGGCGTCATCGACGGCAGCGCCGTCGGCGTCCAGCAGCGGCTCCTGCCCTGCCAACTCGTCGAGGGCGACACCCTCGGCACCCCCTGATCGGCGGTCCACCGCAGCTCAGCGGTGACGTGCAACCGGAAGGAAGCAAGTGGTACAGATGCGTGCGGACGTCCTCGTCGTCGGGGGCGGGCTGGGCGGGGTGGCGGCGGCGATCGCCGCGGCCCGGGCCGGCCGGTCGGTCATCCTGACCGAGGAGTTCGACTGGCTCGGCGGGCAGCTCACCAGCCAGGCCGTCCCGCCGGACGAGCACTCCTGGATCGAACAGTTCGGGGCCACCGCGAGCTACCGGGCCCTGCGCACCGGTATCCGCGACTACTACCGCCGGCACTACCCGCTCACCGAGCGGTCCCGGGCCTGGACCGACCTCAACCCGGGCGCAGGCTGGGTCAGCCGGGTCTGCCACGAACCCCGGGTGGCCGTCGCCGTCATCGAGCAGATGCTGGCGCCGTTCCTCGGCTCCGGCCGGCTCAGGGTGCTCCAGCCCTACCGGCCGGTCGCCGCGGAGACCGACGGGGACCGGGTGGTCGGGGTCACCGTGGCGCACCGCGACCGGGACGAGCGCATCGACCTCGTCGCCCCGTACGTCCTGGACGCGACCGAGACCGGCGAGTTGCTGCCGCTGACCGGCACCGAGTACGTCACCGGCTTCGAGTCGCAGGCCGACACCGGCGAGCCCAGCGCGCCGGCCGAGGCGCAGCCGATGAACATGCAGGCCGTCTCCGTCTGCTTCGCCCTCGACCACGTCGACGGCGACCACACCATCGAGCGCCCGGCCAACTACGACTTCTGGCGCGACTACAAGCCCGACTTCTGGGGCGACCGGCTGTTGTCCTGGCGGTCGCCGCACCCGCGCACCCTGGAGATCGTCGAGCGCAGCTTCACCCCCAACCCGGACGACGACCCGCTGGCCGTCAACGCCGACCAGCGGCTCAACCCCGGCGACGGCAACCTCTGGACGTTCCGGCGCATCGCCGCCCGGCGCAACTTCACCGAGGGCGCGTACGACAGCGACATCACGCTGGTGAACTGGCCGATGATCGACTACTTCGAGGGTCCGGTCATCGACGTGCCGAACGCGTCGTGGCACCTCGGCAAGGCCCGCGAGCTGTCGTACTCGGTGCTCTACTGGATGCAGACCGAGGCGCCGCGCCCGGACGGCGGGACCGGCTTCCCCGGCCTGCGCCTGCGCGGCGACGTGACCGGCAGCCGCGACGGGCTGGCCCAGGCGCCCTACATCCGCGAGTCGCGCCGCATCCGGGCCGAGTACACGGTGGTCGAGCAGGACCTGTCGCTGGCCGTACGCGGCGGGCACGGCGCGGTCGCCTACCCGGACCCGGTCGGCGTCGGGATGTACCGCATCGACCTGCATCCCTCCACCGGCGGCGACAACTACATCGACGTCGGCTCGTGCCCGTTCGAGATCCCGCTGGGCGCGTTGATCCCGCAGCGGGTCGAGAACCTGCTCCCGGCCGGCAAGAACATCGGCACCACCCACATCACCAACGGCAGCTACCGGCTGCACCCGGTCGAGTGGAACGTCGGCGAGGTCGCCGGCCTGCTCGCCGACTTCTGTCTGGCCCGGGGCGAGTCCCCGCGCGCGGTCCGCGGCACCCCCCGCCTGCTGGCCGACTTCCAGGACCGCCTCTCGGCGGCCGGCGTGGAACTGCGCTGGCCCCAGGTCGCGGGCTACTGAACACCCCCCCCCGTTGAGGAGAAGACCATGAGATTGGGAAAGGCTGTACGCGGTGTCGCGGCGACACTGGCCGGCGTCCTCGCACTGACCGCCTGCGGTGGCGGCGACGAGGCCGGGGACAAGGGCCCGGCCAGTCTGCGGATGACCGTCTGGTCGGCCAACGAGGCGCACCTCAAGCTGTTCGACGAGATCGCCGACGAGTACCGCAAGACCCACCCGGACGTCGCGTCGATCACCTTCGACCCGCTGCCGTTCGAGAACTACACCACGACACTGACCACCCAGATCGCCGGCGGCAACGCGCCCGACCTGGCCTGGGTGTTCGAGAACTCGGCCCCCGACTTCGTCGCCTCCGGCGCGCTGCTGCCGCTGGACGAGACGCTCAAGAAGATCGAGGGCTACCAGTACGACGACATCTCCCCCGCGACGCTCAAGCTCTGGCAGGACGGGGGCAAGTTGTACGCGTACCCGTTCTCCACCTCGCCGTTCGGCGTCTTCGTCAACACCGACATGCTCAAGAAGGCCGGGCAGAAGACCCCGGCCGAACTGATCGCGGCCGGGCAGTGGAACTGGGACACCGCGCTGACCGTCGCCGGCGCCACCGCCGGTGCGACCGGCAAGGCCGGCCTGGTGATCCGCGACTTCGACTACAAGGGCTGGGACAACCTGTCGACCCTCTGGACGGGTTGGGGCGCCCAGGCGTGGAGCGAGGACGGCAGGTCCTGCGGCTTCGCCGCCCCGGAGATGGTCGAGGCGATGACCACCCTGCACAAGGCGATCTTCACCGGCAAGGCGCTGCCCGGCCCGGGTACGACCGCCGACTTCTTCGCCGGTGACGCCGCCATGACGGTCACCCAGATCTCCCGCGCCTCGCTGCTGAAGCCGGACGGCTTCGGCTGGGACCTGGTGCCGCTGCCAGCCGGGCCGAAGGGCAGCTACTCGGTGGTCGGCCAGGCCGGCGTCGGCGTGATGAAGAAGAGCAGGAACGCCGACGCGGCGGCGGACTTCCTGGCCTTCCTGACCAACCCCACCAACTCGGCCAAGCTGGCCCAGTTCTTCCCGCCGCCGCGCCAGTCGCAGCTCACCGCCGAGACGCTGGGCAAGTCGAACCCGACGTTGAAGCCCGAGCAGTTGCAGAACGTCGTCATCGACGGCATCACCAACGGCGTGGTCAAGCCCAGCCACGCGGGGCAGGCCGAGCTGAGCCAGCAGGTACGCGCCGGGCTCGACCCGCTCTGGCAGGCGGACGCGGACGTCAAGGCCGTCCTCGACGGTGTCTGCACCAAGATCCAGCCGCTGTTGGCGAAGTAGGGCAGCCTGACCATGTCCCAGACGGACACGACGGTGGGCGGGGTCGAGGCCCCGCCCACCCGGGACCGGTCGCGGCCGTACTGGACCAGCCGCCGCCGCGACCAGCTCACCGGCTATCTGTTCATCGCACCCCAACTGCTCGGCAGCGCCGTCTTCGTGATCCTGCCGCTGATCCTGGTGGTCTGGTACAGCCTGCACGAGTGGAACGTGCTGGCCGGCACGTTCGAGTTCGTCGGCACCGAGAACTACGCGAACCTCGCCGACGACACCAACCTCGGCTCGGTGCTGCGGGCCACCGGCCTGTTCTCGGTCGGGCTGGTGGTGTTCAACCTCGGCCTGGCCCTGCTGCTGGCCGTACTGCTCAACCAGAAGCTGCGCGGGACGATCCTGTTCCGCACCCTGTTCTTCTCCCCCGTGGTGGTCTCGCTGGTCGCCTGGACCATCGTGTGGGGCTTCCTGTTGCAGGACAACGGCGGAGTGAACGGCCTGCTCGACACGATCGGCGTGGCCGGGCCGAACTGGCTGCGCGGTGAGGGCACCGCCATGTTCTCGGTCGTCGTGGTGCAGGTGTTCAAGAACGTCGGCCTGAACATGGTGCTCTTCCTGGCCGCGCTGCAGGGCGTGCCGGCCGAGCTGTACGAGGCCGCCGAGGTGGACGGGGCGAGTCGGCTGCGCCAGTTCTGGCGGATCACCGTACCGATGATCAGCCCGACCATCCTGCTCACGTCGATCATCACGGTCGTCGGCTCGTTGCAGGTCTTCGCGCAGATCGCGGTGCTGACCCAGGGCGGCCCCGGCACCTCGACCACGGTGCTCGTCTACTACCTCTACCAGCAGGCGTTCCAGTTCCACCACTTCGGCTACGGCGCCACGCTGTCGATCGTCCTGTTCGTCATCGTGCTCGCGCTCACCGTGCTCCAGTGGCAGATGCGTAAGAGGTGGGTCCACCATGAGTCGTGAGCTGTCGCCCCGGACCAAGCTGCTGCTCTACGGGGTGCTGATGGTCCTGGCGGTCCCGTTCGTGTTCCCGACCTGGTGGATGGTCACCTCGTCGCTGAAGCCGGTGGCGGACATCTTCGCCTTCCCGCCGAAGCTGCTGCCGGTCGACGCGGAGCTGGACGCGTACCGGCGGGTGTTCGAGTTGCAGCCGTTCGGCCAGCAGTACCTGAACAGCCTCTACATCGCGCTGGTGGTCACCGTCGGCACCCTGGCGGTGGCGGCGCTGGCCGGGTACGCCTTCGCCCGGATCCGCTTCCGGGGTCAGAACGTGCTCTTCCTGGTGATCCTCGCCGGCCTGCTCATCCCGAGCGAGGTGACGATCGTGCCGCTGTTCCAGATGTTCTTCGAGCTGGGCCTGGTCGACACCCACTGGCCGCTGATCCTGGTGCCGATCCTGGGGGCGCCGAGCGTGCTGGCGACCTTCATCATGCGGCAGTTCTTCATCAGTCTCCCCGGCGAGCTGGAGGAGGCGGCCCGGGTGGACGGGCTGGGGCGGTTCGCGACCTTCTGGAAGATCGCCCTGCCGCTGTCGCGGCCCGCGCTGGGCGCGGTCGCCATCTTCACCTTCCTGCACAGCTGGAACCTCTACCTGGAACCGATCGTGTTCCTCTCCTCGCCGGAGAAGTTCACCCTGCCGCAGGCGCTCACCCAGTTCGTCGACGCGTACGGCGGCCCGATGTGGAACGTCCAGCTCGCTGCGGCGTCGATGACGGCGCTGCCGGTCCTGGTGGTCTTCGTCATCGCGCAGAAGCAGTTCGTCGAGGGCCTGGCGCACACCGGGCTCAAGGGATGACGGTGCCGGCGCCCCTGGTGGGCCTCGACATCGGCGGCACCAAGACGGCGGCGGCGCTGGTCGGGCCCGACGGGGAGGTGCTCGGGCGTCGCCTGGCACCCACCCCCGCCGGGTCCGGGCCGGCGGCCGTGCTGGACACCGCCGCGCGGCTCGCCCGGGAACTGCTCGATCCAGGCGGCGCCGGCCCGGTCGGGGTGGGCACCGCCGGCACGGTCGACCCGGGCACCGGCACCATCCGGTACGCCACCGACAGCCTGCCCGGCTGGGCCGGCACCCCGGTCGCCGACGAGTTGGCCGTCCGGCTGGCCCGGCCGGTCCGGGTCACCAACGACGTGAACGCCGCCGCGCTCGGCGAGAGCTGGGTCGGCGCCGGCCGGGACCGGCGGGAGCTGCTGCTGGTCGCCGTCGGCACCGGTCTGGGCGGCGCGATGCTCCAGCGCGGTCGGATCTGCACCGGCGCCCGGGGCGGCGCCGGTGAGGTGGGGCACCTGCCGGCTCCCGGCGCCGAGCGGCTGCGCTGCGGCTGCGGCCGGTACGGGCACCTGGAGGCGATCGCCTCGGGCACGGGACTCTCCGCCGCGTACGCCCTGGACACCGGCCTGCGGATCACCGGACGGGCAGTGGCCGAGCGGGCGGCGGCCGGCGAGCCCGTCGCCCGGGAGGTGGTGGAGCGCGCCGCCACAGCCCTCGGCCGGGCGCTCGCCGGACTGGTCGCCCTGCTGGATCCGCAGGCGGTGGTGCTCGCGGGCGGGGCCGCCGACGCGCTGCTCCCCCGCGCCCGCGCCGCCCTCACCGCCGAACTGCCCGCGGCGTGGGCGGACGTGCCCCTGCTCCCGGCGACGCTCGGCGCCGACGCGGTCGTCGTGGGCGCCGCCCGGCTGGCGGGCCACCCCGGCCACGGCCGGCAGACAGATGCCGCCCCCGCCCCGGTCACCGACAGAAGGACGAGAGCGTGAACGTGTTCGACGAGCTGGCCGGCGGCCTCGTGGTCTCCTGCCAGCCGGTGCTCGACGACCCCGACGACCCGATGCGCGACCCGTACGTGCAGGCCCGGGTGGCCGCGGCGGTGGTTCGGGGCGGCGCGGTGGCCGTCCGGGCCAACGGCACCGCCGACGTCCGGGCGATCCGCGCCGCCGTCGACGTGCCGGTCATCGGGCTGCACAAGCAGGGCGTCGACGGGGTGTTCATCACCCCGACGGCGGCGCACGCGCTCGACGTCGCCGCAGCCGGCGCGCACATCGTCGCCGTGGACGCCACCGACCGTCCCCGCCCGGACGGGCGGAGCTTCGCCGACACGGTCCGGGCCGTCCGGGAGCGCAGCGACGCACTGGTGCTCGCCGACGTCTCCACCGTCGAGGAGGGCGTGGTCGCCGCACGGGCCGGCGCGGACGCCGTGGCGACCACCCTCTCCGGTTACACCCCGGCCAGCCCGCCTACCGACGGGCCGGACCTGACGCTGCTGGCCCGGCTCGCCGCCGTGCTGGCGGTGCCGGTCATCGCCGAGGGGCGCTACCGCAGCGCCGAACAGATCGGGCAGGCGTTCGCGGCCGGCGCCCACTCGGTGGTGATGGGCAACGCGGTCACCTCGCCGCTGTGGATCACCCGTCGCCTGGTGCCGGCCACCCCGGCGGGCGGCCGGCGCGCCTGACGCCGCCGCAGCGGCCAGCTCCAGCCCGGGGACCGTGTTGACGGCCCGGTGCGGGACGGCGGGCGTGGCGGCTGGTCAAGGCTTGGGGCTGCGGACGGCGCCGGCCGTGTACTCGGAGAAGATCCCGCCGAGGACGCGCAGCGCCCTCGCGGCCGGCTCGTCGGCATCGCCCACCGTGGAGGAGCAGGTGACCAGCGTCTTCCAGAGGGCCCAGCCACGCCCGCGCCGCCAGGTCGCCTCGTCGACCGACAGCCGTTCCCGGAACGCGTGCCGGCCGTCAGCGGTCAGCAGTGTCCACGCGACTGCCAGGTCACAGGCTGGATCACCGACGCCACATGTCCCGAAGTCGATGACAGCCGCCAACTCCCCGTCGATGAGCAGGAGATTCCCTTGGGCGACGTCACCGTGGAACCAGCTCTGCGCACCGTCCCAGCGGGCGTCCAGTGCGCTCTGCCAGATCTCGCGCGCCAGGTCGACGTCGACGTGGCCGCCGAGTGCCGTGAGCGCGCGTTGGGCTTGCCCATCGTAGGTGCGCAGCGTGCCGCCCCGGAACCAGTTGTGCTGCCCGGGGCGGGGACCGTCGGTGGTGTCGACGCGTTGCAGGGCCGCCAGGAACCCGGCCAGGTCGAGCGCGAATCGAACGGGGTCGGCGATGTTGTCCGCGCTCGCCGGCTCTCCGTCGAGCCATGGGTAGACCGACCACGAGTAGGGGTAACCCGCGCCGGGTCCACCTTTCGCCAGTGGGGTGGGGATGGGCAGCGGGAGCCGGGGGGCGAGCGCCGGAAGCCAACGGTGTTCCTTGTCGACGGCCAAGGCGTACTCGGCCGCGCTGGGCAGACGCACCGACATCCGCGGGCCGAGGTGGAAGGTCCAGTTGTCCCAGCCACCCTTGGCCACGGGCTGAACCGGAAGGCTGGCCCACTGCGGGAACTGTTCGCGAACGAGCCGATGCACCTGATCCGCGTCGACGGTGATGCGCCGGGGCACGGGACCGAGGTGCGGTGTGCTGCTCACGGAGGCGTCCCTGTCTGCTGAGGAAGGCGGCGGGTGGATCTGAACGACGGCTCGCCGTCTCAGCAGACCGGATGTCCCCGGTCGATGTCGAGCAGATTTCCACCGCGGCACATCGGCGGTTGCGTGGGCACCCGCTCCGGGGGTGTCCCGTGTCGCGACGACCGGCTGGCCGCGCGCCCCGCGATCAGGAGACGGGTCCGGGGCAGCAGAGCGTGAGCGCGCCGGGCACCACCCGCACCTTGAGCTTCGTCACCTCACCGCGCGCGCCGCCGTCCAGCTCGTACGTGCGCGGCGCGGCGAGCCGGACCTTGATCCTGCGGCCGCGGGTGATCCGCACGAACGGCGACTCCTCCGAGCGGCCGGCGGCCATCCGGCCGAGCGTACGCGCCCAGTCCACCGCGCCGTCGGCGGTGGACACCCCGACCTCCAGGCAACCGTCGTCGGGGCGGGCGTCGTCGAACGCCGGGATGCCGCCGGTGATCGTGCCGACGTTGCCGAACAGCACGCAGCTCGCGTCGCCGTCGAACCAGTCCGTGCCGTCGACCGTGACGCGGGTGCGGACGAGTTCGCCGCGGACGTGCCGCAGCCCCGTCCACGTGTAGGCGAGGCGACCGAGCCTGCCCTTGAGCCTGCCGTCGGCCTCGCGGATGAGGTCGCCGTCGAAGCCGGCGCCGGCCATCACGGCGAAGTGCTCGCCGTTGATCCTGCCCAGGTCGAGGGCGCGGCGTCGCCCGTGCAGGCCGATGCGGACGGCCTCGGGCAGGTCCTGCGGGATGCCCAGGTTGGCGGCGAAGAGGTTGGCGGTGCCGGCGGGCAGGATCGCCATGGCGGTGCCGGAGCCGGCGAGGGCGTCGGCGCAGCGCTGCACCATGCCGTCGCCGCCCCAGACGAAGACCAGCTCGGCGCCCTTCTCCAACGCCCTGCGGACCTTCTTCGGCGCCTTGCGGCTCTTCGGCACCTCGTACCAGATCAGCTGCTCGACCCCGGCGCCCACCAGCTCGGCGCGCAGCTGGTCGAGGCCGCCGCCGAGGGTCTTCTTCCGGTGGGCGACGACCGCGACCACCCGGGCCGCGGTCGCCGTCGCGTCGCCTACCGTGCTGCTCGTGCCCATGACCGCCGGGAGTACCCGGCCGGCGCGGTTTCCACGCCCGCCGGCCGGTCGGTGCGGCCGGCCGCGGCCCGACAGCTCGCCGAACGGCGCCGGGCACGGGTGCGGCGCCCGGCCTCACCGGCGCGCCGGCCGCCGGCCCCGCGTCGACACGAACTGGTACGACATCACGACGAACCCGGGATCCCGCAGGAGCCTGCGGAATGCCTCCAGCTGCCCGGCGGACACGCCCGCCTCGATCAGCTCCGGCTCCAGCTGCCGGGAGTTCGTCTCGTAGAGCGACGCGCCTGGCGAGCCGCCGGGCCAGCTCTGCGAGTGGGTGACCGTGTCGACCTCGACCAGCCCCGCCGAGGCGAGGTGCGCGTGCACGTCCTGCGCCCAGGCCAGGTCCGCGCCGTGGCTCTGCAGGACGCCGAGCATCGCGTCCGTGACATGGGCGAAGAGCTTCGCCGCGTCGTCGCTCGGCGCGGTCAGCACGCGCAGCGGGGCGGTGCAGTCGAACTCCTCGACGACCAGCCACCCGCCGCGGGCCAGCGCGCCGGTCAGCGAAGCCAGCACGCGTCGCCGCTCCGGCAGGTGCAACAGCACCAGCCGGGCGTGGATCAGGTCGAAGGCGTCGCCGGGCGGCGGCTCGCTGCGCACGTCGTGCCGGCGCACGTCGAGGTTGGCCGCCGGGACGAGGCGCGCGGTGTCGATGTCGGTGGCCAGCACGCGTCCCGCCGGGCCGACCGCCTCGGCCATGCTCCTCGCGACCGAGCCGCCGCCGGCGCCGATCTCCCAGCAGACGCCGCCCGGGGCGAGCACCGGAGCGCCGATGCGGGCCGCGGTGATCGGGTCCAGGAAGGACTCCAGCGCCCGCAACTGGGGCACCGCCTCCGGGGAGCCGTTGTCGAAGGTGTACTCGGTGTCACGGAATTCGGTCGGCATCGTCGCTCATCCCTGTCGAAGGTGGTCGGGTCAGGTGCGTGGAGTCGGCCCAGAGCCCGGGCACCGGTCGGACAGCCGGCAGCTCCGCGACCGCGGCGACGCTGAGCATCGCCGCCAGCCGGCCCGGCTCGGCCCGGGCCTCGTCCGCCGGACGGTCGTAGACCACCCGGCCGTACTCGAGCACCGCGATCCGGTCCGCGACCTCGACGGCGTGCTGGATCTGCTGCTCGACGAGGAGCACGGCCAGCCCGGTGCCGGCCAGGATGCCGACGAGGTCGCGCACCCGGGCGGCCAGATTCGGGGCCAGCCCCTCGCACGGCTCGTCGAGCAGCAGCACCCTGGGCTGGCCGAGCAGGGCCCGGGCGATCGCCAGCATCTGCTGCTCGCCCCCGGAGAGTTGGTCGCCGCGGTGGCGCAGCCGGGCCGCCAGCCGGGGCAGCAGCTCCAGGATCCGGGCGACCGTCCACCCCTCGCCCCCGGGGGTCGCGGCGCGCCACGGCACCGCCGCCAGGGCGAGGTGCTCGGCCACGGTCAACCGCGAGAAGACGCGCCGGCCCTGCGGGACGAGGCCGACCCCGCTGCGGGCGATGCGGTGCGGCTGCCGGCCGGCGACCTGCACGCCGTCGACCTCGATCCGCCCGCCGCAGGGCCGCACCAACCCGGCGACGGCGTGCACGAGGGTGCTCTTGCCGGCGCCGTTGCGGCCCACCACCGCCTGCACGCTGCCGGCCGCCACGTCGAGGGTCACCTCGTGCAGCACGATCCCGTCGGCGTAGCCGGCACACAGCCGCTCCGTGCGCAGCATAACGACACCCCCTCCGCGTAGGCCTGCCGGACCGGACCGGAGGCACGGATCTCGGCCGGCGTACCGGTGGCGACCGTCCGGCCGTCGCGCAACACGCTCACCTGGTCGCAGAGCGCGTACACCAAGTCCAGCCGGTGCTCGACCAGCAGCACCGCGACGGCGCGCGGCAGGGCCCGCAGGAACTCCACCAGCCGGGCGACCTCGACGACGGACAACCCGGCGGCCGGTTCGTCGAGCAGCAGCAGCCGGGGACGGCCGGCCAGCGCCATGGCGATCTCGAGCTGCCGGCGCTGACCGTGGGCGAGTCGGCCGGCGGGAACGGCGCCGACGTCGCCCAGGCCCATCCGCTCCAGCCACGCACCCGCCGTACGCTCGGCGGCGCACCGCCTCGCACCCGGCCGCCACCGGCCCGGCCGCACCGCGTTAGGCAGCGCGGCGACCACCACGTTCTCGGTCGCGGTCAGGGTCGACCAGACGGCGGGGCGCTGGTGGATCCGGCCGACGCCCCGCCGGGCCCGGGCGGCGGGACCGAGCCGGGTGACGTCCCGCCCGGCGAGGAGCACGCGGCCCCCGCCCGCCCGGGTCGCCCCGCCGAGCACGTCGAGCAAAGTGGTCTTGCCCGCGCCGTTGGGCCCGATCAAAGCGTGCCGCTGACCGTGTTCGACCCGCAGGTCGACGTTGTCCAGCGCCGTCAGCGCCCCGTACCGGACCGTGACGCCCAGGGCGTGCAGCAGCGGCGTCATGTGCGTGCCCCCGTCGGCGCCGGCCGCTCCCGGCCGCCGGGGCTCGCCGGCAGCCCCGGCAGCAGCCGGCCCGGCCCGCCCGCCGACCGGTGCCCGTCGCCGGGCAGCAGGTAGACGGTGACGACGAACGCCAGCCCCAGCACCAGGGGCGCGTACCCGGGAAGCACGCCGAACAGCCAGTCCCGGCCGGCCACGACGATCACGGCCCCGACCAGGGCGCCACCGACCGACGTGGCGCCGCCGACGACCACCCCGAGCAGCAGCAGGGCGGAGGTGTCGAAACCGAAGTCGGCCGGTGAGACGAACTGCTGGGCGACCACCAGCAGGGAACCCGCGGCGCCCGCGACCGCCCCGGCGGCCACGTGCACGACCGCCACGTGCGCCGGCACCCGGTGGCCGCTGGCCCGCAGCCGCGCCTCGTCGTCCCGGCCGGCGCGCAGCAGCAGGCCGACCCGGGTGTGCAGGACCAGCAGCACGGCGCCGACCAGCACGGCGACGACCACCAGGGCGTAGAGGTAGCGCGCCCGGTCCGTGGCCAGCACCGGCAGCCCCCACACCGGACGCACCGGCGGGACCCCGGCGAGCCCGTCGCTGCCGCCGGTGACCGAGCGCCACCGCCCGACGACGGTCACCACGAGTTCGCCGATCGCCAGGGTGATCATCAGGACGATCACGCCGCGCGCGTACACCACGAGCGGAACGGTCGCCGCGGCCAGCGCCGCGCCGGCCGCCGCCGCGACGACCAGATGCACCACCGCCACGTCGGAGAGTCGGCTGCCGAGGACCGCGCTGGCGTACGCCCCCGCGGCGTAGGGCGCGGTCTGCCCGAGCGTGGGCAGCCCCGCGACGCCGGTGAGCAGGGCGACACTCACCCCCACCAGGCCCAGCGCGAGGGTACGGGCCAGCAGCGCCACGGTGTAGTCGTCGACCGTCCACGGGGCCAGCACCAGAGCGGCCAGGACGAGCACGGCGACACCGCGCCGCAGCGCGCGTACCGCCTCGTCCCTCACGACGCCCGCCGGGCCGTGGCCAGTCCCCGCGCCCGTACCGCGAGGACGGCGGCCATGGCGGCGAAGAGCAGGAACGGGGCGGCCGACGGGGCGAGCGCCACCCCGAGGGTCTGGATCTGCCCGACGGCCAGGGCGGCGAGCAGGGTGCCGCCCATCGATCCGAGCCCGCCGAGGACGACGACGACCAGCGAGAGCAGCAGCACCGCGTCGGCGGTGTCCGGCCCGGGACCGATGATCGGCGCGCCGAGCACGCCCGCGGCGCCGGCCAGCGCACCGGCGGCGGCGAGCACGCCGAGGCGGATCCACGCCGGGTTCACGCCGAGGACCGCCACCATCTCGGCGTCGTCGACGGCCGCGCGGACCAGCATCCCGGCCCGGGTGCGCCGCACCGCGACATGGAGCAGGCCGGCGAGCACGGCGGCGACGACGATGAAGACCAGCCGGTACGCCGCGTAGCGGTGCCCGGCGACGGCCACCGATCCGTCCAGCGCCGCCGGCACGCGTACCGGCGGGTCGTCCGGCCCGAACGCCGCCACGAGGAGGCTGCCCCCCACCAGCGCCAGCCCGAAGGTCAGCAGCGCCTGGGTGAGGTGGCTGCGCGCGGCGACCCGGGTGAGCAGCCCGGCGACCAGCGCGCCGGCGGCGGTGGCGGCGACGGTCCCGACGGCCAGTGCCAGCAGCAGGCTCGACCAGCCGCCGTCCAGCAGCGCGGCGGCGGTGTACCCGCCGATCGCGTACAGGGTGCCGTGCGCGAGGTTCAGGATGCCGGCGACGCCGAAGCAGAGCACCAGCCCCGCCGCGGCGACGAAGACCAGCAGCCCGTAGGCCACCCCGTCCAGGGCCGGGACCAGGTACGGGTCGATCCGGGTGTCGACCGCCACGGCGGTCACCCGCCGACGGTGGCGAGATCGCCCACGACGGTGTTGGACAGCGCCCGGCCGTCCTGGCGTACCTGGCGCAGGTACCACTTCTGCACGGGCGCGTGCGTGGTCGGCGAGAACTGCCAGGTGCCGCGCGGGCTGGCGATCTGGCCGAGCTGGCCGATGGCCGCGTTGATGCTCTGCGGGGACGGGTCGTCGCCCGCCGCCGCGATGGCCCGGTCCAGCACGGCCGCGGCGTCGTAGGAGGCCATGGCGTACGTGGTCGGGGAGCCGTCGTTCTTCGCCCGCCAGGCGGCCACGAAGGCGCGGTTCTCCGCGTTGTCCAGGTCGGGCGAGTAGTTGAGCACCGAGTAGACGTCCCGGGCGGCCTCGCCCTGGGCGTCGAGCACCCCGCCCTCGGTCAGGAAACCGGCGGCGTAGAGCGGCAGGTCGCTGATCTCCGACTGCGCGTACTGCTTGACGAAGTCGACGGCCGCGCTGCCCGCGTAGAAGGTGTAGACGGCGTCCGCGCCGGAGGCCTTGATCCGGGCGAAGTACGGAGTGAAGTTGGTGGTCGTCGGGAACGGGGTGAAGGTGGTCCTGCCGCCGGGGTTGGCGAGTTCGCCGCCCTCCTTGACGAAGGCGTCGGTGAAGCCGCGCAGCTCGTCCCAGCCGCCCTGGTAGTCCGGGCCGATGGCGTAGACGCTGCCCTTCACGTTGTCGCGCACGTGGCGGGCGATCGCCTCCCCCGGCTCGTCTGAGAGGTAGGAGGTGTGCCAGATCCGGGACACGTCCTTGAGTTCCGGGCGCCCGTTCGAGCCCACGAACGGCACCTTCGTCTCGTTGAGCAACGGATAGACCCCGGCCACCGATCCGCCGCCGACGATCCCGGTGAGCGCGGCCACGCGGTCCTGCTTGAGCAGTTTCGTGGCGGCGGGCACCGCGGTCGCGGCCCCGTTGCCCTCGTCGGCGACGACGAGTTCCACCTGCCGCCCGCCGAGCTTGCCGTCGTGGGTGGCCAGGTAGAGCTCGAAGCCGGCGCGGATCTCCTTGCCGACGGCCTGGTAGGTGCCGGACAGCGACGCCAGCAGGCCGATCTTGATCGATCCGGCGGTCCCGGCGCCCCGCCCGCCGTCGGCACAGGCGGTCGCGGCGAGCAGGACGACGGCGAGCAGGGCCGCGGTGCGGGCACGGCTGCGCCGGGGCATGGTCTCAGACATGTCTTCTCCAGGAGGGGATGGGGGTTCGGCGTGGGTGCCGGGGTGTCAGCGGCCGCGGCTCAGCGCCGCCCGTGCCGCCGGGGTCAGCGCGTCACCGATGCGGTTCGCCAGCTCGGTCATCTCGTAGGAGACCTTGCCCACGTCGCACTGCGGGTCGGCGAGCACGAGCAGGGACGCGCCGTCGTTGAAGGCCATCGAGAACATGAAGCCGCCCTCGAGCTGGGTGACGTTGGAGATCACCGCGCCGGCGTCGAAGAAGGCCGCCGCGCCGCGCAGCAGGCTCACCAGCCCGCTGCCGGTCGCCGCCAGCTGGTCCGCCCGGTCCGGTGGGAGGCCCCTGGTGGCGGCCACCATCAGGCCGTCGCTGGAGATCGCGATGGCATGGCTGACCTCGGTGGCGCGCTCGGCGAAGGCGTCCAGCAGCCAGCCGAGATCCTGGTGGTCGGTCACGTGCTCTCCCTGTCGGGTCAGTTGTTGATCAGGTTGGGCCGACGTCCCGCGACGCCCCGCGCGTACGCGGCCATCGCGGTGGCCACCTGGGTCGGGTCGCGGTGCGCGGAGCGCTGCTGCGGCACGGTCACACCGCCCGGGACGAGGTGCCGCTGCGGCTGACGTCTCGGCAGACCGGACGTGGTGGTGGCGACGACCTCGGGCGCGTCGGCGCGGGCGGCGCTTCGCCAGGCGTCGTCGGCGGGGCTGGCCCAGGGCCCTTCGCCCGGGCCGTTGTCGTGTCCGGCCTGGAACCAGTGGTTGACCTCCTCGAAGATGACGAGTTCCTCGGTCGGCTCGTCACCTCGTCGGGCCGGCGCCGGCGTGGGCCGGAACACCGGCGCCACCGGCAGTGCCCGCTCGGCCACCGGCCTGCCCGCCGACGGCTCCGCCGGCCCGCCGGCCCACGGCTGCGGCAGCGCCCCGTACGCCGGCGGCGCGAGAGTGGTCCGCGCCGCGCGCCGCGACGGCCTGGTGGGGGTGAGCAGGAACTCCTCCGGAGGCAGCGACCGGATGATCGCCCCCGGGAGCGTCGCCTCGGCGATGGTGCCCCGGCGGGGGCCCGGACGGAGCTGGACGGCGACGCCCAGCCGGGCGGCGAGCTGACCCACGACGACCAGCCCCATCGCCCGTACGGCCGCGACGTCGATGGCGGGCGGGTGGGCCAGCAGGTCGTTGAGCTGTCGGCGCCGCTGCGGCGACAGCCCCACGCCCTCGTCGCTGACCTGGACGATCACCCGGTCGCCGAGGCTGCGGCCGGTCACCCACGCCTCGGTGCCGGGCGGGGAGTAGCCGGTGGCGTTGTCCATCAGCTCGGCCAGCAGGTGCACGACCTCGTCGATGGCGTCGGCCGCGACGGCGACGTCACCGTCGACCATGCCCAGACGGATCCGGGCGTAGTGCTCGATCTGGCTCTGCGCGGCCTGGAGCACCTGTTGCAGCGGCACGTCGTGTTGGCGTACCCGCCCGACCCCCACCCCGCCGAGCACCAGCAGGCTGGCGTTGATCCGCCCCATCCGGGTGGCCAGGTTGTCCAGCGTGTAGAGCTGGTCCAGCCGCTCGGGGTCGGTCTCGTCCCGCTCGACCTTGTCGACCTGCGCCAGCACCGCGTCGACCAGCCGCTGTTCCCGGCGGCTGAGGTGGATGAAGATGTCGGCCGTGTTGGCCCGCATGACCGCCTGCTCGGCGGCGGTACGCACGGCCGCGCGGTGCACCGCGGCGAACGCCTCCCCCAGCTCGCCGATCTCGTCGCCGCTGGATGCCTCCAGCGCGTCCGCGGACTGCCGGCGGGCCAGGTCGTCCGGGTCCACCGACGAGCTGTCCGGATGCTGGAGCCGGGCCACCACCTGCGGCAGCCGTTCGAACGCGACGGCGTTCGCCGCGTCCCGCAGCCGACGGAGCCGGCGCGTGATCTGCCGGGCGACCGCCCAGGTGACCAGTGCCGTGAGCAGCAGGGCCACCACCACGGCGACCGCCTCCACGGCCGTGCGCCGTCGTTGCTCGGCGTGGGCGGAGCGGATGTCGGCGAGCACCGCCGCGTCCACCCGTTGGCGCAGTTCGGCCAGGCGGACGGACCACTGCTCGGTCGCGGCGATCCAGGCGCCGGGGTCCAGCCGCGGCCGGCTGCCCGCCCGGGTCCTCGACACCTCGTCCTGCAGCCGCTGGAGCTGCAGGGCGTCCCCGCCGCTGCCCGCCTGCTCCCACCAGCCCCGCCAGGCGGGCCGGGCGAGCGCCACGAAGGACAGGCTGGACTCGGTGAAGCTGGACCGGGCGGCGGTGATGTCCTGCTGCACGGCGGGGGTCAGCTGGTCGGCCGCGACCGCGCGCAGGACGGCCACCTGCTGTTGGCCGGCCGCCTCGGCCGCCTTGGACAGCGCCGCCGAGGCCCGCATGCCGTCCGTGATCCGGGCGTTGACCGCCCCGAGGGTGAGGCTCTCGCGGAGGCTGAGCAGGTCGGCGATGACGATCCGGTAGCTGAAGGTCATCGCCGACACCGAGGCGTGCGCCGCCGTCCGGACCTGGGCGCGCAGCGGCGGCAGCCCCTCCAGCGCCAGGTCGATCCGCGCCAGGGCGGGTTGACCGGCGGCGGGCCCGGCGGGCACCGTCGCCCGCTGCCGGCGGTAGCGGGCGACGGCGTCGTCGGTGCTCCTGGTGGCGTGCGCGAAGGCCTCCTGCTGCTCGGCCGCGCCTCGGCTGAGCAGGTCGGCGGCGACGACGCGCTCGCGTTGCAGCCGGTGGGCCAGGTCGCCCGCGTCGGCGCCGAGGTGTGCCAGGAGTCCGAGGTCGCTCGCGCGGGTCGTCTGGCGGACGCTCTCGGTCAGCGCGAGGCCGGCGAATCCCATCACGGCGACCAGCGGTGCGGCCACGATGAGGCGCATCCGGGTGGCGATCTTCCAGTGCCGGCGGCCGGTCGGATAGGGTCGGGCCGCGTGGGACCTCGTGCTCGACGCCAAGATCGACTCCCGCGACTCATCCAAGACGGCCAATGCGCACGTTGCCATTTGCACGTCTCATTCCGCCGGAACCAGCGTCCGCAAACCAGACCTGACGGTGGTACAAACGGCCCGTACCGGCATCTGTACCCGGCGTCGAGAACGCCGCGCCACCCCGGGATCCCGACCCGGTGCAGGTCAGGGGCGCCCGGATCGCCCGTCCGACGGCTCCGGGGGAAGATCCGCCGCCGGCTGCCCGCCGAGGACCTGGCCGATCAGCTCCCGCAGCTCGTCGATCGCGGCCACGACCGCCTCCGGGTCGCGCGCGTCGCGCCGTACGGCCGGCGCACCGGAGGCCGGATCGAGCCCCGCCACCTTGCCGAACCGGGGGCCGCGACGCCCGTCCGCCGCCAGCTGTTCCGCCGCGACCTGCGGCCACAGCGCCGCCAGGCGGCCACCGGTGCCGAGCACCTCGTCACAGCGGACGGCGAACTCGTGGCTGCCGTACCGGCGGCCGGACTCCACCGCGGCGACCGTCTCGCGGCTGAACCGCACCCGCTCCGCGAGCGCCCGCTGGGTCAGGCCCTGCCGGGTGCGCCAGGCGCGCAGCTCGGAGCGGAACCGGTGGATGGCACCGGAACCGTTGGCGCTCGGCGGGGGCGTGCGATCCATGTGTTCACCTTCACGACGCCGACCGGCCGGCAGCGGCATCGGCATCAATCGACATTGGGCGACGAATGGGTATTCGCAGGGGACAATTCTTAACCCTTGACGCGACTAGTGTGAAGACGTGACTTCGTACGGTAGTCGTTCGCCGCGGGCCGCAGACCGGACGCCGTCGCCCCCGCGGACACGCGCGCGTCCCGGCCCGACGCCGCAGGGCACGGCCCGCGCGCACCGCCCCGGGACGGAACGGGACCGGCTGCGCGGCCGTGCGGCGACCCGTCAGCCGGCGACGGGTGCCGCCGGGCCACCGGTCGACACCGCCGCGTCGAGGACCACCGGCAGGCTCCGGTGCGCCCGGAAGGCGACATTGACCTGGTACGCACGGCGATGGTCGGCGGCCAGGCGCAGCCCGGGAACCGCCTGGCAGAGCCGGGTCAGCGCGATCCGCGCCTCCAGCCGGGCCAGCGCCGCACCGACGCAGAAGTGCGGCCCGTGCCCGAACGACAGGTGCCCGTCCGCGTCGCTGCGGTGCGGATCGAACTCCTCCGGCCGGGCGAACGCCGCCGGATCCCGATTCGCGGCGCCGATCAGCAGCAGGCAGCGCGCACCCGCCGGAATGGTGACTCCGCCCAGGGTCACGGTTCGGCGGGTCACCCGCAGCCAGCCGTCGATGGCGGGCGCGAACCGCAACGTCTCGGTCAGGAACGCGGGTATCCGCCGTGGGTCCTCGCCGAGTTCGCGCCACCTTCCGGGGCTCGACAGCGCCCGGTCGAGTGCGTGGGCGAGCAGACCGGCCGTGGTCTCGTGCCCGGCGACCAGGAGGTTGAACACGATGCTCGACACCTCGGCCTCCGTGAGCACCTCGTCGTCACCGTCGCGGTACGCCAGCAACTGCCCGACGTAGTCGTCGCCGTACGCGCCGGCGGCGAGCCGGGCGCGGACCACCTGCTCGCAGTAGCGCCAGAACTCCCACAGGCCCCGCGCGAGCCGGACCTGTTCGGCCGGGTCCGGCCGCCCCCAGAGCAACGCGATCTGCCCGTCACCCCAGGCCCTGACCCGCCCGACGTCCTCCTCCGGCACGCCGAGGATGTCGAGCACGACCAGCAGGGGCAGTTCGGTGGTGAACTCCTCGACGAGGTCCGCCCGACCGCCGCCGCGGGCGACGAGCCGGGACACCAGTTGGTCGACCCGGCGCCGGACGATCGCGCCGTAGTGGTGCTCGACGCGGTCGGGGGTGTTGGCGAAGGTCGCCCGCAGGGCCCGACGGGTGCGGGGGTGCACCGGGGGGTCGGCGGCGGCGGTGGTGGGTGGCGCGTCGATGCGCGCGATGATCTCCATGGCCTCGGGGCAGACGTCGTAGATCGGCGCGAGGGTGAGGGCGTTGCCGAAGGCCTCCGCGTCGCTGAGCGCGCGACGGACGTCGGCGTGCCGGCTGATCAGCCACAGCCTCAGGTCGGAGTCGTGGTGGACCCTGACGGGATCGTCGAGAAGCCGCCGCCACACCTGCGCCGGGTCGACGAGATACGCCCCCACGAACGGATCCAATCGCATGACCACCTCCTGGGGCGCCATGGCCACGAACGGAACTGCCGAACAACTCCCGGGTTCCGGTCGTCGCCGCTCGCCTTCACGGTGCGCCCATTCCGGAAGCAAGTCAATATCGGCATACTTCGATGCGCACCGTGCCGGTCACACGCCTTCGCCTGGGGGCGCACCACGTCGTCCCGCAGGTTACGAGATGTCTGTTGCCCGCCGGTCGGGGCGATGAACAGGGTAAACGATGAAGCTGCGAGCACCGGGCAATCTCTCGCACCCGCCGCCCCGCGTGTCCCGGGCGGCGGAACCGGGAGGCTACGCGCACCGGTCGGCAATGCCCGCGGAGAGTGCGACGGCCGTTCGTACGACGTATGGAAGACTGCCCCACGATCCGGCGCGTGACGCCCGACCGCCCGCCGGAGGAGACTCCTCGGGTCGCCGCCGCGCGACCTTCGTGGAGACGGCGCACTCCCGGCGCAGCGTCGCCGGC
>NZ_JAGPXN010000032.1 GCF_018070575.1 Micromonospora sp. C31 | reverse complement strand
GGTGGCGGCGTTGCAGCGGGCGTTGGATGGTGGTGAGGCGCAGGTGGTGGTGGCGGATGTGCGGTGGGATCGGTTCGTGCCGTCGTTCACGGCGTTGCGTCCGTCCCGTCTGTTCACCGAGATCCCCTCAGCGGAGCCCGGGCAGGGCGAGGAGACGCCGAGCCGCGAGGACCGGGGCGCGGCGACGGCGCTGCGCGAGCGGCTGACCGCCGCCTCCGGGGCGGAGCGCGACCGCATCCTGCTCGATCTGGTCCGCGGCACCGCCGCGGCGGTGCTGGGCCACGCCACGCCCAGCAAGATCAGGCCCGGCCGCGGCTTCCTCGAACTGGGCTTCGACTCGCTCACCGCCGTCGAGCTGCGCAACCGGCTGACCGCCGAGACGGGCATCGGGCTGCCCGCCACCCTCGTCTTCGACCACCCCACCCCGAACGCGCTCGCCGGCCACCTGCGGGCCGAGCTGGCGCCCGAGCAGCCGGCGTTGCCGATCGTGGCGGAGATCGAGCGTCTCGACCAGCTCCTCGGCGGCCTGCCCGGCGACCAGGTCGACGACGCGGTCATCGGCCGGCTGGAGGACCTGGTGGCCAGGTGGCGGGGACGACCCGCCGCCACCGCACCGGCGCCGGCCGCCGGGGAGGAGTTGGAGTCGGCGAGCAGGGAGGAGCTGTTCGACATCATCCAGCGCGAGTTCGGCAAGTCCTGACCGGGCGGCGGAATCCCCTGACGGTGCGGGAAACCGTGACCTGACCGACGTCGGTCAGGTCACGCTCGCCTAGGGGTCCCGTCGGCCCGTCTAGGGGTGTGCCTGTGTGGACCCGGCTCCGTAGGGTCGGAGCCCGTCAGGCCGTCTCGCCATGCCCATCGGCGGCGAACGGTGCGGATGTGGGTGCGTGCGGTACCCCGGATGGACGGGAGGTCCGCATGGCCGGATCCGGCCTGCCTCAGTTGCTCGCCATCAGTGACCTGCACGTGGTCCACGCGGAGAACAAGGCCATCGTCGAGCGGCTACGGCCGGAACGCGACGGCGACTGGCTCATCGTCGCCGGCGACGTCGGCGAGTTCGTCGGCGACGTCGAGTGGGCGCTGGGGCTGCTCAGCCGGCGGTTCGCCAAGGTGATCTGGGCCCCCGGCAACCACGAGCTGTGGACCCCCCGCGAGGACCCGATCCAGCTGCGCGGGGACGCGCGCTACCAGCATCTGGTGCGCCTGTGCCGCGGTCTCGGGGTGGTCACGCCGGAGGACCCGTACCCCGTCTGGGACCCGCAGGGCGACGACCCGGTCCTGATCGCGCCGCTGTTCCTGCTCTACGACTACAGCTTCCGGCCGGCCGGGACGTACACGAAGGAGCAGGCCCTGGCGCGGGCGCACGAGGTCGGCGTGGTCTGCACCGACGAGATCCTGCTGCACCCCGACCCGTACCCGACGCGGGACGCCTGGTGCCGGGCGCGGCTGGCCCTCACCGAGCGCCGCCTCACCGCGGAACGCAACGGGCTGCCCACCGTCCTGGTCAACCACTTCCCGCTCGTACGCGAACCCACCCGGATCCTGCGGTACCCGGAGTTCGCCCAGTGGTGCGGCACCGAGGCCACGGCGGACTGGCACGTCCGCTTCGACGCCCGCGTCGCCGTCTACGGCCACCTGCACATCCCGCGCACCACCTGGTACGACGGGGTCCGGTTCGAGGAGGTCTCGGTGGGCTACCCACGGGAGTGGCGTCGCCGCTCGACGCCTCCGGGGCGGTTGCGCCGCATCCTGCCGGCGGTCGCCGGACAGCCCGCCTGAGCGGCCGCCGCGATGCTGGTCACCGCTTCGTCCGGGACCCGCCGCGACGGCCCTCGGGGGCCGGCCGATCAGGGGTTCTCTAGGGGTTGGGCGCGTGATGGGCGCTCAGTAGCGTCCAGTCACGGTGGCGGGCATGTGTCGGCGGGACGGCCCGGCGTGGCGGGCGCCTGAGCAGGCACGACAACCGGAATCAGGAACAGGTGTCGGGACCGTGGGCCGAACGGCCACGTCTCCACCCACCTGTGCACGAAGCCGGTCCGTCGGCGGTGGTGTGGTCAACGAATCGGCAGATTCCGATCGATAGCAAGCTCTGGGCGGGTGGGTCATGGCGGACGAAGACAAGCTCCTCGAACACCTGAAGTGGGTGACCTCCGAGCTCCGCCTGGCGCGCCGGCGCCTGACCGAGCTGGAGAACGAGGACGCCGAGCCGATCGCGATCGTCGGCATGGCCTGCCGGTTCCCCGGCGGGGTCGCCTCACCGGAGGATCTCTGGGACCTGGTCGCGGGCGGGGTGGACGCCACCGGCACGTTCCCCGACGACCGGGGCTGGGACCTCGACGGGCTCTACGACCCCGACCCCGACCACCCCGGCACGACGTACAGCAACCGGGGCGGCTTCCTGCGCGACGCCGGCCTGTTCGACCCGACCCTGTTCGGCATCTCGCCGCGCGAGGCGCTGGCCATGGACCCGCAGCAGCGGCTCCTGCTCGAGGTGACCTGGGAGGTCTTCGAGCGCGCCGGCATCGACGCCACGTCGGTGCGGGGCAGCCGTACCGGGGTGTTCGTCGGCACCGCCGGGCAGGACTACACGTCCGTGCTGCGGCAACTGCCCGCGGGCACAGAGGGCTACGTCCTCACCGGCACCGCCGCGAGCGTCATGTCCGGCCGGCTGGCGTACTCCTTCGGGCTGGAGGGGCCGGCCGTCACGATCGACACCGCCTGCTCCTCGTCGCTGGTCGCCCTGCACCTCGCCGGGCAGGCCCTGCGCGACGGCGAGTGCTCCCTCGCCGTGGCCGGCGGCGTCACCGTGCTGGCGACGCCCGGCGCGTTCGTCGAGTTCTCCCGCCAGCGGGGGCTCGCCTCCGACGGCCGGTGCAAGGCCTTCTCCGCCGACGCCGACGGGACCGGCTGGTCCGAGGGCGTCGCCATGCTGCTCGTCGAGAAGCTCTCCGACGCCCGGCGCAACGGCCACCCGGTCCTGGCCGTGATCCGGGGCAGCGCCGTGAACCAGGACGGCGCCAGCAGCGGCCTGACCGCCCCCAACGGTCCCTCGCAGCAGCGGGTCATCCGGCAGGCGCTGGAGAACGCCCGGCTCGATCCGTCCGACGTGGACGCCGTCGAGGCGCACGGCACGGGCACCCGGCTCGGCGACCCGATCGAGGCGCAGGCGCTGCTGGCCACGTACGGGCAGGGACGCTCCGCCGACCGGCCGCTGTGGCTGGGGTCGCTGAAGTCGAACATCGGTCACCCGCAGGCCGCCGCCGGCGCCGGCGGCGTCATCAAGATGGTGATGGCGATGCGGCACGGCGTGCTGCCGCCCACCCTGCACGTGGCCCAGCCGTCCCCGCACATCGACTGGTCGACCGGCGCCGTGTCCCTGCTGGACGAGGCGCGCCCGTGGGCGGGCGGCGAGCACGTCCGCCGGGCCGGCGTGTCGTCGTTCGGCATGAGCGGCACGAACGCCCACCTGATCCTGGAGCAGGCGCCGACCGCCGATCCGGCCGTTGACGAGGTCGTCCCGTCCCGCCGCCCCGCCGTCGCGCCGGTGCTGCTCTCCGCCGCTCAGCCGGCCGTGCTGGCCGCGCAGGCCGACCGGTGGGCCCGCTGGCTGGGCGACGACGAGGAGCCGCGCCCGCTCGACGTGGCCTGGTCCTCGGTGGTGTCCCGGTCGACGCTCGACCGGCGCGCGGTGGTGCTCGCCGAGGACCGGGCGGGCCTGCTGGCGGGCCTGGCGACCCTGGCGGCGGGAGAGTCGTCGGGCACGGTGGTCATGGGCCAGGCCGGTGACCGGGGCCCGCTGGCGGTGCTCTTCTCCGGCCAGGGCGCGCAGCGCGCCGGCATGGGCCGGGAGCTGTACGGCGAGTTCCCCGTCTTCGCCGCCGCCCTCGACGAGGCCTGCGGGCACCTGGACCGGGTGCTGCCGCGCCCGCTCAGGGAGGTGCTGTTCGCGCCCGAGGGCTCCACCGAGGCGCAGCTGCTGGACCAGACCGTGTTCACCCAGGCCGGCCTGTTCGCGGTCGAGGTGGCGCTGTTCCGGCTGGTGGAGTCGTTCGGCGTCGCGCCCGACTTCGTGGGCGGGCACTCGGTCGGCGAGATCGCCGCGGCGCACGTGGCCGGGGTGCTGTCCCTCCAGGACGCCTGCCTGCTGGTGGCGGCGCGGGGCCGGCTGATGCAGGCGCTGCCGGCCGGCGGGGGCATGCTCGCCGTGGCCGCCGACGAGGCGGCGGTGGCGGAGTCGATCGCCGGGCTGACCGACCGGGTGGGCGTCGCGGCGGTGAACGGCCCGGCCTCCGTCGTCGTCTCCGGCGCCGTCGAGGCCCTCGACGAGGTCGAGCGGGTCTGGCGGGACCGGGGCGTGCGCACCCGCCGGCTGACGGTGAGCCACGCGTTCCACAGCCCGCTGATGGAGCCGGTACTGGAGCGCTTCCGCGGCATCGTCGAGCGGCTGGCCTTCGCCGCGCCCGCGCTGCCGGTCGTGTCGAACCTGACCGGGGCGCTCGCCGACCCCGACGAGATCCGCACCCCCGAGTACTGGGTGCGGCACGTCCGCGAGGCCGTACGGCACGCCGACGGGCTCGCCGCCCTGCGCGACGCCGGTGTCGACACGTTCCTGGAGATCGGCCCGCAGAGCGTACTGACCGCGATGGTGGCCGACGTCCTGCCCGACGACGACGTGCTGGCCGTCGCCGCCCAGCGTCGGGACCGGCCGGAGGCGCAGGCGCTGCTGGCGGCGCTGGCCGAGCTGCACGTGCACGGGGTGCCGGTCACCTGGCGGGAGTGGTTCGCCGGCACCGGTGCGCGCCGCGTGGACCTGCCGACGTACGCCTTCCAGCGGGAGCGGTTCTGGCCCGAGGCGCTGCCGTGGCGGGTCGGCGACGTGTCGGGTGCCGGTCTCGGCGTGGCGGGGCACCCGCTGCTCGGCGCGGCGGTGCGCCTCGCCGGCGACGACGAGGTCGTGCTGACCGGCCGGCTGTCGGTGTCGACGCACCCGTGGCTGGCCGACCACGTGGTCGGCGGCGCCGTGGTGGTGCCGGGCACCGCGCTGGTGGAGCTGGCGGTGCGCGCCGGCGACGAGGTGGGCGCGTCGCGGGTGCGGGAGCTGACCGTGGCGGCGCCGCTGGTGCTGCCCGAGTCCGGTGCGGTACGCGTGCAGGTGCGCGTCGGCGCGGCCGACGACTCGGCCGCCCGCTCGGTGTCCGTGTACTCGCAGCAGGAGGAGGACGACGACGACACCGAGTGGCTGCGGCACGCCGAGGGCCTGCTCGAGCCGGTGTCGGCCGACGAGCCGGGCGTCGGCGCGTGGCCGCCGCCGGGCGCCGACGAGGTGGACCTGACCGGGTGGTACCCGGCGTTGGCGGAGCACGGCCTGTCGTACGGGCCGGTGTTCCAGGGCGTGCGGCGTGCCTGGACGGCCGGCGACGAGGCGTACGCCGAGGTGGCGTTGCCGGACGGCGCGGCCGGTGAGGCGAGCGCGTTCGGGGTGCACCCGGCGCTGCTGGACGCCGCGTTGCACCCGGTGGCCCTGCTGCTGGCGGCGGAGCCGGTGGGCGGGCCCCGCGTGCCGTTCGCGTTCGAGGGCGTGCAGGTGCACGCCTCGGGAGCCAGGACGCTGCGGGTACGGCTGACCCGCGACGGCTCCGGGGTGCGGCTGGTGGCCTGCGACGGCTCGGGCGCGCCGGTGGTGTCGGTGGACTCCCTGGTGCTGCGGGAGATGACCCCGACGTCGAGCCGCGCCGCCGCCCGGTCGCTGTACGAGGTGACCTGGCAGGTCGAGCAGATCGACGGCGTCGACGACCTCCCGGGGTGGGCGGCGCTGGGCCGGCCGGCCACGGAAGCGCTGTCGCAGCTGCCGGTCTTCGCGGACGTGGCGGCGCTGGCGGCGGGCGGGGCCACGGCCCGGCGGGTGCTGCTGACGGTGCCGGCCGCCGATTCCGGCGCCACCGTGCCGCAGGCCGTACGGGTGGTCACCGGCTCCGTGCTGGACGTGCTGCGCTCCTGGCTCGCCGCCGAGCCGCTGGCGGACACGAGGCTCGTGGTGGTGACCCGTGGCGCGGTGGCCGCCGCGGACGACGACCAGGTCACCGACCTGGCGGCCGCCGCGGTCTGGGGCCTGCTGCGCTCGGCGCAGTCGGAGCACCCGGGGCGGATCGTCCTCGCCGACGTCGACGGCGAGCTGACCCCCGCGATCCTGGCCGTGCTGGCCGGGGCGGCGGTCGACCCGTCGGCCTCCGGCGGACAGCTCGCGGTGCGGGGCGAGCGGACCCTCGTGCCGAGGCTGGCACGGCCGGTCGGCGACGAGTTGACCCCGCCGCCCGGACCGTGGCACCTCGCCCCCGTCACTCCCGGCACCCTGGACGGGATCGGGCCGGTCCGGGCCACGCCCGGGGAGCTGGACGCGGGCCAGGTGCGCATCGCCGTGCGCGCGGCCGGGGTCAACTTCCGGGACGTGCTGATCGGCCTGGGGATGTACCCGGACCCGGCGGCCGTGATGGGCAGCGAGGGTGCCGGCGTCGTGGTCGAGGTCGGCCCCGGCGTGACCGACCTGGCGCCCGGCGACCGGGTGATGGGCATGTTCGAGCTCGGCTTCGGCCCGCAGGCGGTCGCCCACCGGGAGCGCATCGCGAAGATGCCCGCCGGCTGGTCCTTCACCCAGGCGGCGTCCGTCCCCCTGGTCTTCCTGACCGCGTACTACGCGCTGCGGGACCTGGCCGGTCTGCGGGCCGGCGAGTCGGTGCTCATCCACAACGGCGCCGGTGGCGTCGGCATGGCCGCCATCCAGCTCGCCCACCACCTCGGCGCCACCGTCCACGCGACGGCCAGCACCGGCAAGTGGGGTGTGCTGCGCGGCCTGGGGGTGGCCGAGGAGCGGATCGCGTCGTCGCGTACCACCGAGTTCGAGCAGGTCTTCGGCGCGGCCACCGACGGCGCCGGGGTGGACGTGGTGCTCGACGCCCTGGCCGGCGAGTTCGTCGACGCGTCGCTGCGGCTGCTGCCGCGCGGCGGCCGGTTCGTGGAGATGGGCAAGGCCGACGTACGCGACGCGGAGGAGGTCGCCGCCCGGCACCCGGGCGTCACCTACCGGGCGTTCGACCTGAACGAGGCGGGCAGCACCCGGATCGGCGAGATGCTCGCCGAGATCCTCGCCCTCTTCGCGGCCGGCGCGCTGCGTCCGCTGCCGGTACGGGCCTGGGACGTGCGCCAGGCCCGGCAGGCCCTGCGGCACGTCAGTCAGGCCCGGCACATCGGCAAGGTGGTGCTGCGCGTCCCCGCGCCCGTGGACCCCGAGGGCACCGTGCTGGTCACCGGCGCGGCCGGAACCCTGGCCGGCGTGCTCGCGCGGCACCTGGTCGCCACCGGCCAGGCCCGGCGTCTGCTGCTGGCCTCCCGTCGCGCACCCGGCCGTGACGGCGACGACGGCTACGCCACCCTGGTCCGGGAACTCGCCGACGCGGGCGCCGACGTCACCGCCGTTGCCGTCGACGTCAGCGACCCCGCGCAGGTCGGTGAGCTGATCGCCGGGATCGACCCGGCGCACCCGCTGACGGCGGTGGTGCACACCGCCGGGGTGATCGCCGACGCGACCATCGGCTCGCTCGACGAGTCCGCCCTGCGTACGGTGCTGGCGCCGAAGGTGGACGCCGGCTGGGCGCTGCACGAGGCCACCCGGCACCTGGACCTGTCCGCGTTCGTGCTGTTCTCCTCGGTGGCGGCCACCCTCGGCTCCCCGGGACAGGGCAACTACGCCGCCGCCAACGCCTTCCTCGACGCCCTCGCCCAGCACCGGCGGCAGCAGGGGCTGCCCGCCACCAGCGTGGCCTGGGGCATGTGGGCCACCGCCAGCGCGATGACCGCCCACCTCGACGGCGACGACCAGCAGCGGCTGCGGCGCGTCGGGATGAGCCTGCTCTCCCCGGCCGAGGGCACCGAACTCTTCGACGCCGCCCTGCCGGCGGTGCAACCGGTCGTCGTCGCGGCCCGACTCCAGGTCACCGGCGAGGCGAGCCACGTACCGCCGCTGATGCGGCACCTGCTGCGCGGCGGCGGCCGGCGCCGCACCGCCACCGACCAGCCGACCGTCGGAGCGTCGTGGCGGGACCGGCTCGACGGCCTGTCCGAGGCGGACGCCCGCCAGGCGTTGGTCGACCTGGTCCGCGGCCAGGCCGCGACGGTGCTGGGGCACGCGTCGGCGCAGGCGGTCCCCGCCACCCAGGCCTTCAAGGACCTGGGCTTCGACTCGCTGACCTCGGTGGAGCTGCGCAACCGGCTGGGCGCCGCCACCGGGCTGCGGATGTCCGCCACGCTGGCCTTCGACCACCCCACCCCGGCCCGCCTGGCCGAGCACCTGTTCGCGCAGCTCGGCCGGTCCACCGGCGCCGGCCCCACGGTCCGTACGGTCGTCACCGCCGACGCCGACGAGCCGATCGCCATCATCGGCATGGCCTGCCGCTACCCCGGCGGCGTCGCCACCCCTGAGCAGCTGTGGCAGCTCGTCACCTCCGGTTCCGACGCGATCGGCGGCTTCCCCGCCGACCGTGGCTGGGACCTCGACCGGCTGTACGGCGCCGACGGCGACCAGGCCGGCGGCACCGTCACCGACCAGGGCGGCTTCCTCTACGACGCGGCCGACTTCGACGCCGGCTTCTTCAACATCAGCCCCCGCGAGGCCCTCGCCATGGACCCGCAGCAGCGACTGCTGCTGGAGACCGCCTGGGAGAGCTTCGAGTACGCCCGCATCGACCCCACCGCCCTCGGCGGCACCGCCACCGGTGTCTTCATCGGCGCTGCCTCCTCCGGCTACGCCACCAGCGGGCGCGACGACCTGGACGGCCTCGAGGGGCACCTGCTCACCGGAACCGCGGGCAGCGTCGCCTCCGGGCGGGTCGCCTACATGTTCGGCCTCGAAGGCCCGGCGGTCACCGTCGACACCGCCTGCTCCTCGTCGCTGGTGGCGTTGCACCTCGCCGCCCAGGCGCTGCGCGGCGGCGAGTGCGACATGGCCCTGGCCGGCGGGGTGGCGCTGATGGCGCAGCCCGGCATGTTCTCCGAGTTCTCCCGGCAGGGCGGGCTGGCCCCGGACGGGCGGTGCAAGGCGTTCGCCGCCGGCGCCGACGGCACCGGCTGGTCCGAGGGCGTGGGCATGCTGCTCGTGGAGCGGCTCTCCGACGCCCGACGCAACGGGCACCGGGTGCTCGCCGTGCTGCGGGGCTCCGCGGTGAACCAGGACGGCGCGTCCAACGGGCTGACCGCCCCGAACGGCCCCTCGCAACAGCGGGTGATCCGGCAGGCCCTGGAGAACGCCCGGCTGAGCCCGGCCGACGTGGACGCCGTCGAGGCGCACGGCACCGGCACCGTCCTCGGCGACCCGATCGAGGCGCAGGCGGTGCTGGCCACCTACGGGCAGGACCGCGACGGCGGGGAGCCGCTCTGGCTCGGCTCCATCAAGTCGAACATCGGTCACTCGCAGGCGGCGGCGGGTGTGGCCGGCGTGATCAAGATGGTGCTGGCGATGCGGCACGGCGTGCTGCCGCCGACCCTGCACGTGGACGAGCCGTCGCCCCACGTCGAATGGAGCGCCGGCGCGGTCGCCCTGCTCACCGAGGCGCGGCCGTGGCCGGCGGTGCGGCGGCCGCGCCGGGCGGCGGTGTCGTCGTTCGGCATCAGCGGCACCAACGCGCACACCATCATCGAGCAGGCTCCCGACGAGCCGGCTCCGGCGACGGCCCCGCCGGCGGAGCACGTCCCCGGCCTGGTCGGCCCCGCCGCCGTACCGCTGCTGGTGTCCGGCCGCAGCCCCCGCGCGCTCGGGGCGCAGGCCGCCCGGACCGGCGAACGGCTCGCCGGCGACACCGACCTCGACCTGCGCGACCTCGGGTACTCGCTGGCCGCCCAGCGGGCGCACCACCCGTACCGCGCGGTCGTCGTGGCCGCCGACCGGGACGACGCGGTCACCCGCCTGGCCGCCCTCTCCTCCGCCGACAGCTCACCGGCCGGCGTGGACACCGCGTCGAAGGTCGTCTTCGTCTTCCCCGGCCAGGGCTCCCAGTGGACGGGGATGGCGCTGGACCTGCTGGAGACCTCGCCGGTCTTCCGGCAGCGGATGGGGGAGTGCGCCGAGGAGCTGTCCCGGCTGGTGGACTGGTCCCTCACCGACGTGCTCCGGCAGGCGCCCGGCGCGCCGCCCCTGGGCCGGGTGGACGTGGTCCAGCCCGTGCTCTTCTCCGTCATGGTGTCCCTCGCCCAGCTCTGGCGCTCGTGCGGCGTCGAACCGGCCGCCGTCGTCGGGCACTCGCAGGGCGAGCTCGCGGCGGCCTGCGTCGCCGGCGCGCTGTCCCTGGCCGACGCGGCGCGGCTCGTCGTGGCGCGCAGCCGCGGCCTGCTGGCGATCGCCGGCCGGGGCGGCATGGTCTCCGTCCCGCTCCCGGCCGCCGACACCGAGCAGCTGATCGCGCCGTGGCGGGGGAGCCTCTCCGTCGGCGCCCTCAACGGCGCCGCCGTGACCGTGGTCGCCGGCGACTCGGCGTCGGTCGACGAACTGCTCGCACACTGCGCCGAGCGCGACATCCGTGCCCGGCGGGTCGCCGTCGACTTCGCCGCGCACAGCGGCCACGTCGACGCGATCCGCGACGAGGTGGCCGCCGGGTTCGGCACGGTGGACGCGCGCTCCACCACGCTGGCCTTCCACTCCACCGTCACCGGCGAGCTGATCGACACCGCCGAGCTCGACGCCGACTACTGGTACCGCAACCTGCGCGAACCCGTCCGGCTCGCGCCGGTCGTGGACGCGCTGATCGACCAGGGCTACCGAACCTTCGTCGAGGTCAGTCCGCACCCCGTGCTCAAGGTGGCCGTCCAGGACGCGCTCGACCGGGCCGCCGGCACCGGCGTGGTGGTGGGCTCGCTGCGCCGCGACGAGAACGGGCCGCGGCAGATGCTGGCCAACCTCGGCGACCTGCACGTCGCCGGCGGGTCCGTCGACTGGGCGAGCGTGTTCGCCGGCTGCGGCGCCAACCCGGTCGACCTGCCCACGTACGCCTTCCAGCGGGACCGGTTCTGGCCGGCGCTCGACCGCTCCGCGACCGGCGACGTGTCGGGTGCGGGGCTGGGCGCGGCCGGACACGGCCTGCTCGGCGCGGCGGTACGCCTCGCCGGCGACGACGAGGTCGTGCTGACCGGCCGGCTGTCGGCGTCGACGCACCCCTGGCTGGCGGACCACGCGGTCGGCGGCACGCTGGTGCTGCCGGGCACCGCCCTGGTCGAACTCGCGGTGCGGGCCGGCGACGAGGTCGGCGCCTCCCGGGTGCGGGAACTGACCGTGGCCGCGCCGCTGGTGCTGCCGAACTCGGGCGCGGTCCGCGTGCAGGTGCGCGTCGGCGCGGCCGACGACTCCGGCACCCGCACCGTGGCGGTGCACTCGCAGCCCGACGGCGACCCGGACGCCGCGTGGCTGCGGCACGCCGACGGCCTGCTGGAACAGGCCGCCGACGAACCGGCCGTCGGTCCCTGGCCGCCCACCGGGGCCACCGAGGTGGACCTCGCCGGCTGGTACCCGGCGCTGGCGGAGCGCGGCCTGACCTACGGGCCGGCGTTCCGGGGCCTGCGGCGGCTGTGGACCGCCGGCGACGAGGCGTACGCCGAGGTCGCCCTGCCGGACGAGGCGGCCGCCGACGCCGCCGCCTTCGCCGTGCACCCCGCACTGCTGGACGCCGCGCTGCACCCCGTCGGGCTGCTGCTCAACGAGCGGTCCGGCGGACCGCGCGTGCCCTTCGCGTTCGAGGGCGTGCAGGTGCACGCGTCCGGCGCCACGGCGCTGCGGGTGCGGCTGACCCGGTCGGGCTCGCGCGTGCGGCTGGTGGCCGGCGACGAGTCCGGCGCCCCGGTGGTGTCCGTCGAGTCGCTCGCCCTGCGGGAGATGACCGACGCCACCGGTACGGAGGCCGCGGAGCGGTCGCTGTTCGAGGTGACGTGGCAGGCCGAGCAGGTCACCCCGGCAGGCGACGTCTCCGGCTGGGTGCTGCTCGGCGACGGGGACGCGCCGGCGGGCCTGGCGACGCCGGTGTTCCCGACCGTCGACGAACTCACCGCGGCGATCTCGGCCGGGTCGGTCGAGGCGCCCCGCGCGCTGCTTCTCCCCGTGCCCGCCGGCCTGCCGGACGGCGACCTGCCCGAGCTGGTCCGTACGGCCACCGCCCGGGTCCTGGACGTGGTGCGGTCCTGGCTGGACAGCGCCGCCCTGGCCGACACGACGCTGGTGGTGCTGACCCGCGGGGCCGTGGCCGCCACTGCGGCCGACGCGGTGCGGGACCTGCCCGGCGCGGCGGTCTGGGGCCTGCTGCGCTCCGCGCAGTCCGAGCACCCGGGGCGGATCGTCCTCGCCGACGTCGACGGCGAACTCACCCAGGCCACCCTCGCCGTGCTGGCCGCCGTGGCCGAGGACCCGTCGACCACCGGCGGCCAGGTGGCCGTACGCGGCGACGACGTGCGCACCCCCCGCCTGGGCCGGCCCGCCGGCCCGGCCGCCGAGGAACTCGTCCCGCCGGCCGGGCTGTGGCAGGTCGGCGCGGTGAGCCCCGGAACCCTGGACGGCGTCGGCATGGTGCCCGCCACCGCCGTCGCCCTGGACGCCGGTCAGGTGCGCATCGCCGTGCGCGCGGCCGGGGTCAACTTCCGGGACGTGCTGATCGGCCTGGGGATGTACCCGGACCCGGCGGCCGTGATGGGCAGCGAGGGTGCCGGCGTGGTGCTCGAGGTCGGCCCCGGCGTGACCGACCTGGCGCCCGGCGACCGGGTGCTCGGCATGTTCGAGCCCGCCTTCGCCCCCGAGGTGATCGCCACCCGCGACCTCGTCGCGAAGATCCCCGCCGGCTGGTCCTTCGCGCAGGCCGCGTCCGTGCCGGTGGTCTTCCTGACCGCGTACTACGCGCTGCGGGACCTGGCCGGTCTGCGGGCCGGCGAGTCGGTGCTCATCCACAACGGCGCCGGTGGCGTCGGCATGGCTGCCATCCAGCTCGCCCGGCACTGGGGCGCGACGGTGTACGCCACCGCCAGCACCGGCAAGTGGGGCGTGCTGCGCGGCCTGGGGGTGGCCGAGGAGCGGATCGCGTCGTCGCGTACCACCGAGTTCGAGCAGTCCTTCGGCGCGGCCACCGACGGCGCCGGAATGGACGTGGTGCTCGACGCCCTGGCCGGCGAGTTCGTCGACGCGTCGCTGCGGCTGCTGCCGCGCGGCGGCCGGTTCGTGGAGATGGGCAAGGCCGACCTGCGCGACCCGCAGGAGGTCGCCGCCCGGCACCCGGGCGTCACCTACCGCGCGTTCGACCTCAACGAGGCCGGCCACCGGCGCATCGGCGAGATGCTCACCGAGATCCTCGCGCTCTTCGCGCAGGGAGCGCTGCGCCCGCTGCCCGTACGGGCCTGGGACGTGCGTCAGGCCCGGCAGGCCCTGCGGTACATCAGTCAGGCCCGGCACATCGGCAAGGTCGTCCTGCGGGTGCCCGCGCCCGCCGACCCGGACGGCACCGTGCTGATCACCGGCGCCGGCGGCGCCCTCGCCGGCGTGTTCGCCCGCCACCTCGTCACCACCGGCCAGGCCCGGCACCTGCTGCTGGCCTCCCGGCGCGGCCCGGAGCAGTACCGCGACCTGGTCGAGGAGCTGACCCGCGCGGGCGCCCGGGTCACCGTCGGCACCGCCGACGTGGCCGACCCCGCACAGGTGACCCGGCTGCTGGACCTGGTGGAGCCGGCGCACCCGCTGACCGCGGTGGTGCACACCGCCGGGGTGATCGCCGACGCGACCATCGGCTCGCTCGACGCGCCGGCCCTGCACGCCGTGCTGACGCCGAAGGTGGACGCCGGCTGGGCGCTGCACGAGGCCACCCGGCACCTGGACCTGTCCGCGTTCGTGCTGTTCTCCTCGGTGGCGGCCACCCTCGGCTCCCCGGGGCAGGCCAACTACGCGGCGGCCAACGCCTTCCTCGACGCCCTCGCCCGGCACCGCCGCGAGCAGGGCCTGCCCGCCACCAGTCTCGCCTGGGGACTCTGGGCCACCAGCAGCGCCATGACCGCCCACCTGGGCGGCACCGAGCACCGCAAGGCGATCCGCGCCACCAGCGCCCCGCTGACCGACCAGCAGGGCGTGGCGCTGTACGAGCTGGCGCGGCAGCGCGGCACCGCGCACCTCGTCCTCATGAACCTGCCGCCGGCAGCGGCGCGGCCGACCGGCCAGACCGTACCCAGCCTGCTGCGTGACGTGGTCCGGGCCGGCGGCCCGGCCCGGCGCGCGGTGGGTCGCGGCCCGGCGGACACCGCGTCCGTGCGGGACCGGCTGGCGTCGCTCAGCTCGGCGGAACGGCGCGGGCACCTGCTCGACCTGGTGGCCAGCAGCGTGGCGGCCGTGCTCGGGCACCGCTCGGCGGACAGCGTCGACGCCCAGCGCGCCTTCAAGGAGCTGGGCTTCGACTCGCTCACCTCGGTGGAGCTGCGCAACCGGCTCTCCACCGCGACCGGGCTGCGGCTGCCCGCGACCGTGGCGTTCGACTACCCGACCCCGGTGGTGCTCGCCGAGTTCCTCGACCGGGAACTCGGCGGCGCGGCGGCCGTGGACCGGCCCGCCGCGGTCGGCACCGCCGCCGCCCTCGACGAGCCGATCGCCATCATCGGCATGGCCTGCCGCTTCCCCGGCGACGTGCAGACCCCCGAGCAGCTCTGGGACGTGGTCACCGCCGGCACCGACGTCATCTCGCCCTTCCCCACCGACCGGGGCTGGAACCTGGACGACCTGCGCGTCGCCGGCGAGGACGGCGGCGCCGTGCCGCGCCAGGGCGGCTTCCTGCACGACGCCGCCCAGTTCGACGCCGCGTTCTTCGGGATCTCCCCACGGGAGGCCCTCGCGATGGACCCGCAGCAGCGGCTGCTGCTGGAGACGTCCTGGGAGGCCTTCGAACGCGCCGGGATCGACCCCCACTCGGCGCGGGGCAGCAGCACCGGCGTCTACGTCGGGCTCATCTACCACGACTACGCCTCCCAGGCCGCCGGCACCACCGACGAACTGGACGGCCACGTCGGCAACGGCAGCGCCGGCAGCGTCGCCTCGGGCCGGATCTCGTACCTGTTCGGCCTGGAGGGGCCCGCCGTCACCGTCGACACCGCCTGCTCGTCGTCGCTGGTGGCGTTGCACCTGGCCACCCAGGCGCTGCGGCAGGACGAGTGCCGGCTCGCCCTCGCCGGCGGGGTGAGCGTCATGTCCACCCCCGGCATGCTCACCGAGTTCTCCCGCCAGCGCGGCCTGTCGGCCGACGGGCGGTGCAAGGCGTTCGGCGCGGGCGCCGACGGCACCGGCTTCGCCGAGGGCATCGGCATGCTCCTGCTGGAGCGCCTCTCCGACGCGCAGCGCAACGGCCACCGCGTCCTCGCCGTCGTACGGGGCAGCGCCGTGAACCAGGACGGCGCCAGCAGCGGCCTGACCGCGCCGAACGGCCCCGCTCAGCAGCGGGTCATCCGGCAGGCGCTCGCCAACGCCCGGCTCGCCACGACCGACGTGGACGCCGTCGAGGCGCACGGCACCGGCACCGCCCTCGGCGACCCGATCGAGGCGCAGGCGCTGCTGGCCACGTACGGGCAGGGCCGGCCGCAGGACCGGCCGCTGTGGCTGGGGTCGATCAAGTCGAACATCGGCCACGCCCAGGCGGCGGCCGGCGTCGCCGGCGTGATCAAGATGGTGCTGGCGATGCGGCACGGCATGCTGCCGCCGACCCTGCACGCCGAGAAGCCGTCCCCGCACATCGACTGGACGGCCGGATCGGTCGCCCTGCTCACCGAGGCACGGCCGTGGCCGGCCACCGACCGGCCCCGCCGCGCGGCGGTGTCGTCGTTCGGCATCAGCGGCACCAACGCGCACACCATCATCGAACAGGCCCCGGAGTCCGCCCCGGCGCAGCCCGCACCGCCCACCACGGGCGTCCCGGGTGACCTCGTCGCCTGCGTCCTCTCGGCCCGCGACGACGCCGCGCTGCGCGCGCAGGCACACCGGCTGCGGATCCTGGTGGACGGCGAGCCGGACCTGGCCGTCGCCGACGTCGGCCGGGCGCTCGCCACCGGCCGGACCGCCTTCGAACACCGCGCGGTGCTGCTGCCCGGCGACCGCGCCGGACTGCTCGCCGCCCTCGGCGCGCTGGCCGACGACGAGCCCTCGGCCGCCGTCGTGCGGGGGGTCGCCCGCAGCGGGCGCACCGCCGTGCTCTTCTCCGGTCAGGGCGCGCAGCGCGCCGGCATGGGTCGCGAGTTGTACGCGTCCTTCCCGGTGTTCGCCGCCGCCCTGGACGAGGTGTGCGGGCACCTGGATCTGCTGCTGCCGCGCCCGCTGCGCGGGGTGCTGTTCGCCGGGGCGGGCACGGCCGAGGCGGAGCTGCTGGACCAGACGGTGTTCACCCAGGCCGGGTTGTTCGCGGTCGAGGTGGCGCTGTTCCGGCTGGTGGAGTCGCTCGGGGTGGTGCCGGACCTGGTGGCCGGGCACTCCATCGGCGAGGTGGCCGCCGCCCACGTCGCCGGCCTGTTCAGCCTCGCCGACGCGTGCGCGCTGGTCGCGGCGCGTGGCCGGCTGATGCAGGCGCTGCCGGCCGGCGGCGGCATGCTGGCCGTGGCCGCCGACGAGGCCGCGGTGGCGGAGTCGCTCGCGGGCCTGACCGACCGGGTCGGCGTCGCGGCGGTGAACGCCCCGGCGGCCGTGGTGGTCTCCGGGGACGTCGAGGCGCTCGACGGGCTGGAGCTGACCTGGCGGGAGCGGGGTGTGCGTACCCGCCGGTTGACCGTCAGCCACGCGTTCCACAGCCCGCTGATGGAGCCGATGCTGGCCGAGTTCCGGCAGGTGCTCGACGGGCTGACGTTCCACTGGCCCGTCCTGCCGATCGTGTCCAACCTGACCGGTCAGGTCGCCGACGCCGACGAGATCGGCACGCCCGACTACTGGGTCCGGCACGTGCGGGAGACGGTCCGGTTCGCCGACGGGGTCGCGAGCCTGCGCGAGCGCAACGTCCGTACGTTCCTAGAGCTGGGCCCCGACGCGGTGCTCGCCGGCATGGTGGGCGCCTGCCTGCCGGACGACGGCACCGCACCGTCGGCGGCGGTCGTGGCGACCCTGCGCCCCGGCCGGCCCGAAGCGGCGTCCCTGGTCCACGCGCTGGCGGAGCTGTACGCGCACGGCGTGCCGGTCACCTGGACCGCCCTCCTGCCGGGCGCGACCCGCCCCGTCGACCTGCCGACGTACCCGTTCCAGCGGCAGCGCTTCTGGCCGGCCGTGGGCCGGCTGCGCGCCGGCGACGTCAGCGGCGCCGGTCTCGGCGTGGCGGAGCACGGGCTGCTCGGCGCGGCGGTTGACCTGGCCGGCGACGACGAGATCGTGCTGACCGGCCGGATCTCCCTGACCACGCACCCCTGGCTGGCCGACCACGTGGTCTCGGGCGTCACGCTGGTGCCGGGCACGGCGCTGGTGGAGCTGGCCGTACGCGCCGGCGACGAGGCGGACCTGCCCCGGCTGCGCGACCTGACGGTGCTGGTGCCGCTGGTGCTTCCCGAGTCCGGCGCCGTACGGATCCAGGTGCGGGTGTCCGCGTCGGATTCGCCGCAGCGCCCCGTCGCCGTCTACTCGCGCCCCGACGACGACCCCGAGGCGGGCTGGACCCGGCACGCGGAGGGCGTGCTCGAACCGGCGACGGCCGACGAGCCGCGGACCGCGGCCTGGCCGCCTCCCGGCGCGACCGAGGTGGACCTGGCGGGCTGGTACCCGGCGCTGCTCGAGCACGGCCTGGCCTACGGCCCGGCGTTCCAGGGGCTGCGTCGGGTGTGGACCACCGAGGACGGCGTGTACGCCGAGGTGGTCCTGCCGGACGAGGCGGCGACGGAGGCGGCTCGCTTCGGCGTGCACCCGGCGCTGCTGGACGCCGCCCTGCACCCGATCGGGCTGCTGCCCGGCACGGAGGAGTCGGGTGGGCCGCGGGTGCCGTTCGCGTTCGAGGGCGTGCAGGTGCACGCCTCGGGCGCGGGGCTGCTGCGGGTGCGGTTGACCCGCAACGGTTCCGGGGTGCGGCTGACCGCCTCCGACGAGGCGGGCGCCCCGGTGGTGTCGGTGGACTCCCTCGTCCTGCGGGAGCTGACCGGCGTGGCCGCCGCGAGCGCGGCGTCGCGCTCCCTGTTCGAGGTGCTCTGGCAGGCCGAGGAGGCCGACCCGGTCGACGACGCGTCGGGCTGGGCGGTGCTGGGCGGGCCGGCCCTGCCGGGCGTCCCCGGCGGTCCCTCCGCCGAGACGATCAGGCAGCTGCGGGCCGCGATCGACGCCGGCATCGCGCCGCCGCGTCTGCTGCTGTTCACGCCGGCCGCGTCGAACGCCGACGACGCCGACCCGGCGCAGGCCGTGGGCACGGTGACCTCCGACGTGCTGGGCCTGGTGCAGGCGTGGCTGGCCGCCGACGAGCTGACGGACTCGAAGCTCGTGGTGGTGACCCGGGGCGCGGTGGCCGTCCGCGACGAGGACCGGGTGACCGACCTGGCCGCTGCGGCCGTGTGGGGCCTGCTGCGCTCCGCGCAGTCCGAGCACCCCGGCCGCATCGTCCTGGCCGACGTCGACGGCGCGATGAACCCCGGCGTGCTGGGCATCCTGGCCCGGTTCGCCGCGGACCCGGCCGGCGGGCAGCTGGCCGTCCGTTCCGGTGCGGTGTTCGTGCCGCGTCTGGTACGTGCGGTCGCCCCGGCGGCGGCGGAGTCGCCGGTCGTGGGTGACGGTGCGGTGCTGGTGACCGGTGGTACGGGCGCGCTCGGGGCGCTGGTCGCGGAGCATCTGGTGTCGGTGCACGGGGTGCGGTCGTTGGTGCTGGTGTCGCGACGTGGTCCGGAGGCCGCGGGTGCCGGCGAGCTGTCGGAGCGGCTGACGGCGCTTGGCGCCGCCGTGCGGATCGTGGCGTGCGACGTGACGGACCGGGATCAGGTGTCCGCGCTGGTTGCCGAGGTCGCTGCCGGGGGTCGTCTTGCGGGTGTGGTGCACACGGCCGGTGTCCTGGACGACGGGGTGATCGAGCGGGTCACCGACGAGCGTCTGGCGGGGGTGTTGGCGCCGAAGGTGTCGGCGGGTTGGTTGTTGCACGAGGCGACGGCGGGTCTGGACCTGGATCTGTTCGTGGTGTTCTCGTCGGTGGCGGGGGTGTTGGGTTCGCCGGGTCAGTCGGCGTACGCGGCGGGTAACGCGTTCCTGGACGGGTTGGCGGTGTGGCGGCGGCAGCTCGGGTTGCCGGCGGTGAGTCTGGCGTGGGGGATGTGGGACACCGCCGGTATGGCCGCCTCGATCGGCGGCAACGACCGGGCCCGCACGACACGCGCCGGCCTCCGGGCGATGAACGCCCGCACCGGGCTGGAGCTGTTCGACGCCGCGCTGGGGGCGCAGCGGGCGGTGCTGGTGCCGGCCGCGATCGACGTACCCGCGCTGCGGGCAGCCGCCTCCGGCGCGGTCGTACCGCCGATGCTGCGCAACCTGGTCGACGTCGCGACGACCCGCCGCCGGGCCGGGCAGGGCACCGGCGGCTGGGCCGACCGGCTCGCCGGCCTCAGCGCCGAGGACGGCCTCGCGCAGGTCGACCAGCTCATCCGGGGCCTGGTCGCGCAGGTGCTCGGCCACGGCGGCGCCGAGGCGGTGCCGGCGGACCGGGCGTTCAAGGACCTGGGCTTCGACTCGCTGACCGCCGTCGAGCTGCGCAACCGGGTGAACGGCGCGACCGGCCTGCGCCTCACCTCGACCCTGGTGTTCGACTACCCGTCCCCGCAGGTCCTGGCCGCCCACGTGTACGCGGAACTCGCCGGCACCCGGACCGGTGCCGTCGCCGCCGACGAGGCGACAGTCGGCGACGCCGACGAGGCGATCGCGATCGTCGGCATGGCCTGCCGCTACCCGGGCGGGGTGGAGTCTCCCGACGAGCTGTGGAGGCTGGTCAGCACCGGCGGGGAGGGCATCGGGGAGTTCCCGGCCGACCGCGGCTGGGACCTGGAGTCGCTGTACGACCCGGATCCCGACCACGGCGGCACCTCGTACACCCGGCACGGTGGCTTCCTGTACGGGGCGGCGGAGTTCGACTCCGGCTTCTTCGGCATCTCGCCCCGCGAGGCCCTCGCCATGGACCCGCAGCACCGCCTGCTGCTGGAGGCGTCGTGGGAGACGTTCGAGTCGGCGGGCCTGGACCCGGCGGGCCTGCGGGGCAGCCGGACCGGCGTGTTCGCGGGCGTCATCTACCACGACTACGCGACGCGGCTGATGGAGACGCCCGACGTCGAGGGCTACATCGGCACCGGCAACTCGGGCAGCGTGCTCTCGGGCCGGGTGGCGTACACGTTCGGCCTGGAGGGCCCGGCGGTCACCGTCGACACGGCGTGTTCGTCCAGCCTGGTGGCGCTGCACCTGGCGGTGCAGGCGCTGCGCAGCGGTGAGTGCGACCTCGCGCTGGCCGGTGGCGTGACCGTGATGGCGACGCCGGGCACGTTCGTGGAGTTCTCCCGGCAGCGTGGTCTGTCGCCCGACGGCCGGTGCCGGTCGTTCGCGGCGTCGGCCGACGGCACCGGCTGGTCCGAGGGCGTCGGCGTGCTGCTGGTGCAGCGCCTCTCCGACGCGCGCCGCGAGGGCCGCCGCATCCTGGCCGTGGTACGCGGCACCGCCGTCAACCAGGACGGCGCGTCGAACGGGCTGACGGCGCCGAACGGCCCTTCGCAGCAGCGGGTGATCCGCCAGGCGCTCGCGTCGGCGCGACTCTCCACCGTCGACGTCGACGTGGTGGAGGCGCACGGCACGGGCACCACGCTGGGCGACCCGATCGAGGCGCAGGCCGTGCTGGCCACCTACGGGCAGGACCGGCAGGGCCGGGAGCCGCTGTGGCTGGGCTCCATCAAGTCGAACATCGGGCACGCGCAGGCCGCCGCCGGCGTCGCCGGCGTGATCAAGATGATCATGGCGATGCGGCACGGCATCGTCCCGCCGACCCTGCACGTCGACGAGCCGTCGCCGCACATCGACTGGGCCTCCGGGGCGGTGGCCCTCGCGACCGAGCCCACCCCGTGGCCGCAGGCGGACCGGCCGCGCCGGGCGGCGGTGTCGTCGTTCGGCATCTCCGGCACCAACGCGCACGTGATCATCGAGCAGCCGCCGGTCGAGGCGATCGAGGGTGAGATCGTCGCCCGCGACGTGCCGCCGGTCGTACCGGTGCTGCTCTCTGCCCGCGACGACGCCGCGCTGGCCGCCCAGGCGGGTCGGTGGGTGAGCTGGTTGTCGGCGGACGGGCAGCGGCGTCCGGTGGACGTGGCGTTCTCGTCGGTGGTGTCCCGCTCGGCGTTGGAGCACCGGGCGGTCGTGTCCGGTGCGAGCCGCGACGAGCTGCTGGCGGGTCTGGCGGCGGTGGCGGCGGGCGAGCCCTCCGGCGCTGTCGTGACCGGCGCCACCGCCGCGCGCGGCCAGGTCGCCCTGCTCTTCTCGGGTCAGGGTGCGCAGCGTGCGGGGATGGGTCGGGAGTTGTCGGCCCAGTTCCCGGTGTTCGCCGCCGCGTTGGACGAGGTGTGTGCGCACCTGGACGCGTTGTTGCCGCGTCCGTTGCGGGAGGTGCTGTTCGCGGAGGCGGGCACGGCCGAGGCGGGGTTGCTGGATCAGACCGTGTTCACGCAGGCCGGGTTGTTCGCGGTCGAGGTGGCGTTGTTCCGTCTGGTGGAGTCGTTCGGGATCGTGCCGGATCTGCTGGCCGGTCACTCGATCGGTGAGGTGACGGCCGCGCACGTCGCCGGGGTGCTGTCCCTGCCGGACGCGTGTGCGCTGGTGGCGGCGCGGGGTCGGCTGATGCAGGCGCTGCCGGCCGGTGGCGGGATGTTGGCGGTGGCGGCGGGCGAGGCTGCGGTGGCGGAGTCGATCGCGGGACTGACCGACCGGGTGGGTGTCGCGGCCGTCAACGGGCCCGCCGCCGTGGTCGTGTCGGGTGCCGTCGACGCCCTGGACGAGGTGGAGCGGCTTTGGCGGGAGCGGGGTGTGCGGACGCGCCGGCTCACGGTGAGTCACGCGTTCCACAGTCCGTTGATGGAGCCGATGCTCGACGAGTTCCGGGCGGTCCTGTCCGGGTTGACGTTCGCGGCGCCGTTGCTGCCGGTCGTGTCGAACGTGACCGGTGCGCTGGCGGACGCCGACGAGATCCGCACCCCGGAGTACTGGGTGCGGCACGTGCGGGAGGCGGTGCGGTACGCCGACGGGGTCACCGCCCTGCGCGAGGCGGGGGTGGACACGTTCCTGGAGGTGGGCCCGCAGAGTGTGTTGACCGCGATGGCGGCCGACGTGCTGCCCGCCGACGACGCCGTGTTGGCGGTGGCGGTGCAGCGCCGGGACCGGCCGGAGGCGCAGGCGTTGTTGCACGCCCTGGCCGAGCTGCACGTGCACGGCGTGCCGGTGACGTGGCGGCAGTGGTTCACCGACACCGGCGCCCGCCGGGTCGACCTGCCCACATACGCCTTCCACCGGGAGCGGTACTGGCCCGAGCCGGCGATCCGGCCACGACAGACGGCGACCCACCGCGGCGACGCCGACTTCTGGACCGCCGTCGAGCGTGGCGACCTGGCCGCCCTCGCCGCGCAGTTCGGCGACGACGGCGCCACCCTGGACGCCCTCACCCCCGCCCTGCCGGTCCTGTCGACCTGGCACCGGGCACGCACGCAGCGGGCGGTCGTGGACGGGTGGTCGTACCGGGTCGGGTGGAAGCGGACCGACATCACCGCCGACCCCGCGCGGCCCGGCGTGTGGCTGCTCGTGACGGCGGAGGACGACCTGGCGGACGGCACCCGGGCGGAGGCGGCCACCAAGGCTCTCGCCGAGGTCGGCGCCGACGTGGTCCGGCTCACCGTCGAGCCGGTCGGCGTCGACCGGGCGGACCTCGCCCGACGGCTGGCCGACGCGCTGGCCGACGGGCCCGTCACCGGCGTGCTCTCCCTGCTCGGCCTGCGCGACCAGCCGCACCCCGCCCACCCGGCCGTGCCGGTCGGCACGGCCGCCACGCTGCTGCTGCTCCAGGCCCTGCACGACACCGGGGCGACGACCCGGCTGTGGTGCCTGACCCAGGGCGCGGTCAGCACCGGCGACGGGGACCCGGTGCACGGCGTCGCCCAGAGCGGGCTCTGGGGCCTGGGACTCGTGGCGAGCCTCGAACACCCCCAGTTGTGGGGTGGACTGGTGGACCTGCCCGAGCAGGCCGGCGCGACGGCGTGGGACCGGCTGGCGCGGGTGGTGACGGGCGCCGGCGACGAGGACCAGCTGGCCGTACGCCCCTCCGGCGTGTTCGTCCGTCGCCTGGTCCGTCCGGCGCCCGCCGCCCCCGACACGGCGCAGCGGTGGCGCCCGTCCGGCACGGTGCTGGTCACCGGCGGCACCGGCGCGCTGGGCGCCCACGTGGCCCGCTGGGCGGCGGCCAACGGCGCCGCGCACGTCGTGCTGACCAGCCGTCGGGGCGAGCGGGCCCCGGGGGCGGTGGAACTGCGCGAGGAACTGACCGGGCAGGGCGTCCGGGCGTCGGTCGTCGCCTGTGACGTGGCCGACCGCGACCAGGTGGCGGCACTGCTGGCCCGGCTGGACGAGGACCCCGCGCCGTTGACGGCCGTGGTCCACGCGGCGGGCGCCGGCGAGTCCGGCCTGATCGCCGACACCGACCTGGCCGCGTTCGCCGGCGTGCTCGACGGCAAGGTCGCCGGCGCGCTGCACCTGGACGCCCTGCTCGGCGACCGGCCGCTGGACGCGTTCGTGCTGTTCTCCTCCATCGCCGGGGTGTGGGGCAGCGGCGGACAGTCCGCCTACGCGGCGGGCAACGCCTTCCTCGACGCGCTGGCCGAGCACCGTCGCGGACGGGGCCTGGCGGCGACGTCCGTGGCCTGGGGGCCGTGGGCCGACGGCGGCATGGCCACCGGCGAGGCCCAGCAGGCGCTGGCCCGGCGCGGCCTGACCGCGATGGCACCGGCCGACGCCGTGCACGCCATGCGGTACGCCGTGGGCCTGCCCCGGGCGGCGCTGACCGTGGTCGACGTCGACTGGGCGGTCTTCGCCCCGGCGTACGCCTCGGCCCGCCCCCGACCGCTGCTCGACGACATCGCCGAGGTCCGGGAGGCGCTGCACGCCCACGCCGGGGAGCAGCAGCCGGGCGGGGTCGCCGACGCCCTGCGGGAGCACCTGCTCGCCCTGCCCCGCCCCGAGCGGGTCCGGCACCTGGTCGACCTGGTCCGCACCCACGCCTCCGCCGTGCTGGGTCACGCGGGCACGGACCGGGTCAAGCCCCAGCGGGCCTTCAAGGAGCTCGGGTTCGACTCGTTGACGGCGGTCGAGCTGCGCAACCGGCTGACCGGGGCCACCGGCCTGTCGCTGCCCGCGACCCTCGTCTTCGACTACCCGAACCCGGCCGTGCTCGCCGAGAACCTGCTCGACGGCCTGGTGCCCGAGACGGGGCCGGCGGACGACGGCGACCCGGCGGAGGCGGCCGTCCGGCAGGCGCTCGCGACGATCCCGCTGGCCCGCATCCGCGAGGCCGGACTGCTGGACCTGCTGCTCAACCTCACCGACGCCGACGGTGGCGGCGGTGACGAGTCCACCGACGAGGCCCTGGACCTCGACGAGCTCGACACCGACACCCTCGTCAGGCTGGCGCTTGACGGAACCGATTCCTGACCGTGTCCCCAGTACGGAGCTGATGATGTCCACGTCCGCAGACAAGGTCGTCGAGGCGCTTCGCGCGTCGCTCAAGGAGACGGGCCGCCTCCGCCAGCTCAACCAGCAGCTGACCGCTGCCGCCCGGGAGCCGATCGCGATCGTCGCGATGTCCTGCCGCTATCCGGGCGGCGTCGCCAGCCCCGAGCAGCTCTGGGACCTGGTGGCCTCCGGTGGCGACGCGATCGGCGGCTTCCCGACGGACCGCGGCTGGGACCTGGACAACCTGTACGACCCGGACGCCGACCGGGCCGGCCGCTCCACCACCCGCGAGGGCGGCTTCCTCTACGACGCGGCCGACTTCGACGCCGAGTTCTTCGGCATCTCGCCGCGCGAGGCCCTGGCGATGGACCCCCAGCAGCGGCTGCTGCTGGAGACGTCGTGGGAGGCGTTCGAGCACGCCGGGATCGCACCCGCCTCCATGCGCGGGCAGAAGGTCGGCGTCTTCGTCGGGACCGCCGCCAACGGCTACGGGATGGGCCCGCAGAGCGAGGCCGAGGGCACCGACGAGGGCTACCTGCTGACCGGCACGGCCACCAGCGTCGTCTCCGGCCGGATCGCGTACGCCCTCGGCCTGGAGGGCCCGGCGGTCACGGTCGACACCGCCTGCTCGTCGTCGCTGGTCGCCCTGCACCTGGCGTGCCAGGCGCTGCGGCAGGGCGACTTCGACCTGGCCCTGGCCGGCGGCGTGTGCGTCATGGCCACCCCCGGCCCGTTCGTGGGCTTCTCCCGGCAGCGGGGGCTCGCCCCCGACGGACGGTGCAAGTCGTTCGCCGCCGCCGCCGACGGCACGGGCTGGTCCGAGGGCGTCGGCATCCTGCTGGTGGAGCGGCTGTCGGACGCGCAGCGCAAGGGGCACCCAGTGCTCGCCGTGATCCGCGGCAGCGCGGTCAACCAGGACGGCGCGTCCAACGGCCTGACCGCGCCCAACGGCCCGGCGCAGCAGCGGGTGATCCGGCAGGCGCTGGCCAGCGCCCGGCTGACCACGGCCGACGTGGACGCCGTCGAGGCGCACGGCACCGGCACCGTCCTCGGCGACCCGATCGAGGCGCAGGCGCTGCTGGCCACGTACGGGCGGGACCGGCCCGCCGACCGGCCGCTGCTGCTCGGCTCGATCAAGTCGAACATCGGTCACAGCCAGTCCGCCGCGGGCGTGGCCGGCGTGATCAAGATGGTGATGGCGATGCGGCACGGGCTCGTCCCGTCCACCCTGCACGTGGACGAGCCGACGCCCAAGGTGGACTGGTCGGCCGGCGAGGTGTCGCTGGTGACCGAGGCCCGGCCGTGGCCGGTGACCGACCGTCCCCGGCGGGCGGCGGTCTCGTCGTTCGGCATCTCCGGCACGAACGCGCACACCATCCTGGAGGAGCCGCCCGCCCCCGACACCGACGAGCCCGCCGACGTCGACTCCGGCCCGGCCCCCGCCCTGCCGGCGGTGCCCGTGCTGCTGTCCGCCCGCTCCGAGGCCGCCCTCAGCGCGCAGGCGGGCCGCTGGGCCCGGTGGCTGGACGCCGACGAGACCCTCCGCACGGTGGACGTGGGCTGGTCGTCGGTGGTGTCGCGCTCCGCGCTGGAGCACCGCGCGGTGCTCACCGCCACCGACCGCGAGGACCTGCTGGCCGGCCTGCGTGCCCTCGCCGCCGGTCAGCCGTCCGGCACGGTCGTCGCCGGTCAGGCGGCCGACCGGGGTCCGCTCGCCGTGCTCTTCTCCGGGCAGGGCGCGCAGCGCGCCGGCATGGGCCGGGAGTTGTACGCCGAGTTCCCGGTGTTCGCCGCCGCGCTCGACGAGGTGTGCGCGCGGCTGGATCCGCTGCTGCCGCGCCCGCTGAAGGAGGTGCTGTTCGCACCCGAGGGTTCCGCCGAGGCGGAGCTGCTGGACCAGACGGTGTTCACCCAGGCCGGGCTGTTCGCCGTCGAGGTGGCGCTGTTCCGCCTGGTGGAGTCGTTCGGGGTCGCGCCGGACTTCGTGGGCGGGCACTCGATCGGTGAGATCGCCGCCGCGCACGTGGCCGGGGTGCTGTCGCTGGCCGACGCGTGTGTGCTGGTGGCGGCGCGGGGGCGGCTGATGCAGGCGCTGCCCGCCGGTGGCGGGATGTTGGCCGTGGCGGCGGCCGAGGCGGACGTGCTGGCCACGCTGGACGGTCTGGCCGGCGTGGGGATCGCGGCGGTGAACGGGCCGTCGGCGGTGGTGGTCTCCGGTGCCGTCGACGCGCTCGACGCGGTGGAGCGGATCTGGCGCGACCGGGGCGTCCGCACGCGTCGGTTGACGGTCAGCCACGCGTTCCACAGCCCGCTGATGGAGCCGATGCTCGCCGAGTTCCGCACGGTCCTCGACGGGTTGACGTTCGCGGCGCCGTCGCTGCCGCTCGTGTCGAACGTGACCGGGGCGCTGGCCGACGCCGACGAGATCCGTACGGCCGACTACTGGGTGCGGCACGTCCGGCAGGCCGTACGCTTCGCCGACGGGGTGACCGCGCTGCGGGCCGTCGGCGTCGACGCGTTCCTGGAGATCGGCCCGCGCAGCGTGCTGACCGCGATGACCCGCGACGCGCTGAGCGGGCAGGAGGCGGCCGACGACGACACCCCGGTGATCGCGGTGCCCGTCCTGCGCGCCGACCGTCCCGAGGCGCGGGCCCTGCTCGCCGCCCTGGCCGAGCTGCACGTCAACGGGGCGCCCGTCGACTGGCCGGCCCTCTACTCCGGCGCCGGAGCGACCCCGGTCGCCCTGCCCACGTACGCGTTCCAGCGGCAGCGCTACTGGCCCGAGCAGATGCCGGCGTCGGTCACCGGCCCGGTCAGCCCGGACGTGGTGGACGTCGAGTTCTGGTCCGCGGTGGAACGCTCCGACGTGGCGGCCCTCGCCGCGCAGTTCGGCGCCGACGGAGCGGCCCTGGACGTCCTGGCCCCGGCCCTGCCGGTCCTGTCGTCCTGGCGCAAGGCACGGCTGCGGGACGCGGTCGTCGACGGCTGGTCGTACCGGGTGGTGTGGAAGCGGACCGCCGCCCCCACGCCGGTCACCCCGTCGGGCCGCTGGCTGCTGGTGGAACCGGCCGACGACGCCCCCACGACGCGATGGGCCGAGGCGCTCGCCGGGGCGCTGACCGCCGCCGGCGGCGAGGTGTCCCGGCTGGCGGTTGACCCGCTCGCCGGGCGCGACCACGTGACGTCGCGGGTGGCCGAGGCCGTGGGGGCCGACCGGTTCACCGGAATCGTGTCCCTGCTGGGACTGCTGGACCGGCCGCACCCCGGCCAGCCGGCGGTGCCGCTCGGCACGGCCGCCACGATGGCGCTCGTGCAGGCCCTGCACGCCACCGACGTCGCCGCCCCGCTGTGGATGGTCACCGGGGGTGCGGTCGGCACCGGGGACACCGACCCGGTCCGCAGCGTCGCCCAGGGCGGCCTGTGGGGCCTGGCCCGGGTCGCCGGACTGGAACACCCGCAGCTCTGGGGCGGCCTGGTCGACCTGCCGGAAAGCCCCGACCGCGGCGACTGGGACCACCTGGTGGGCGTCCTCACCGGCGGCGGCCCCGAGGACCAGGTCGCCGTCCGGCCCGCGGGCGTATTCGTGCGGCGGCTGGTGCGCGCCACGCCGGCGGCCGTGGGCACGGTCGAGCGCTGGCAGCCCTCGGGCACGGTGCTGATCACCGGTGGCACCGGGGCGCTCGGCGCCCACGTGGCCCGCTGGGCGGCGGCGAACGGCGCGGCGCACGTCGTGCTGACCAGCCGTCGGGGCGAGCGCGCCCCCGGGGCGGCCGAGCTGCGCGACGAACTGACCGGGCTCGGCGCCCGGGTGACCATGGTCGCCGCCGACATGGCCGACCGCGCCCGGGTCGAGGCGCTGCTGCGTGACGTCGACGCCGACCCGGCACCGCTGACGGCGGTCGTGCACGCCGCCGGGGTGGGTCAGCTGAACATGCTGGCCGACACCGACCTCGCCGGGCTGGCCGAGGTGCTGGACGGCAAGATCGCCGGCGCGGTGCACCTGGACGAGCTGTTGGGTGACCGGCCGCTCGACGCCTTCGTGCTGTTCTCCTCCATCGCCGGCATCTGGGGCAGCGGCGGACAGGCCGCGTACGCCGCCGGCAACGCCTTCCTCGACGCCCTCGCCGAGCGGCGCCGCGCCCGCGGCCTGGCGGCCACCGCCGTGGCCTGGGGACCCTGGGCCGACGGCGGCATGGCCAGCGGCGAGGGCCAGGAACTGCTGGCCCGGCGCGGCCTCAGCCCGATGTCCCCGGCCCAGGCCGTGTACGCGCTGCGCAGCGCGGTGGGTCGCGCCGTGCCGTCGGTGACCGTGGCGGACGTCGACTGGTCCCTGTTCACCCCGGCGTTCGCCGCCGCCCGCGCCCGCCCCCTGCTCGACGACATCGCCGAGGCCCGCGACGCCCTGCGCGTGGTGGACGGGCAACCGGAGGACGCCGCCGGCGGCGGGCTACGCCAGCACCTGCTGACGCTGCCCCGCGCCGAGCAGGACCGCTACCTGACCGACCTCGTACGCACGCACACCGCCGCCGTGCTCGGCCACTCCGGCACCGAACTGGTCAAGGCGAACCGGGCGTTCAAGGAGCTGGGCTTCGACTCGCTGACCGCCGTCGAGCTGCGCAACCGGCTCGGCACCGCCACCGGGCTCACCCTGCCCACCACCCTGGTCTTCGACTACCCGAACCCGGCCGCCCTCGCCGACCACCTGTCGGCGACGCTGCGCCTGCACGAGGTCGAGACCGTCACCGCCTGGGGCCCCGCCGGGCCGGTCGACGACGACCCGATCGTCATCGTCGGCATGAGCTGCCGGTACCCGGGTGGCGTGGCCAACCCGGACGACCTGTGGAACCTGGTCGCCACCGGGCGCGACGGGATCAGCGGGTTCCCCGAGGACCGGCACTGGGACATGGGCCGGCTGCTGGCCGTCGACGCCGACGGGCAACCCGTCTCACACACCCGCGAGGGCGGCTTCGTCGACGGCGCCACCACGTTCGACCCGGGCTTCTTCGGCATCTCGCCGCGCGAGGCGGTCGCCATGGACCCGCAGCAGCGCCTGCTGCTGGAGGCGTCCTGGGAGGCGATGGAGCAGGCCGGCATCGACCCCGACGAGCTGCGCGGCAGCCGTACCGGCGTCTTCGTCGGCGCCTCCCCGTCGGGCTACGGCACCACCGACACCCCGGCCGAGCTGGCGGGCTACCAGCTCACCGGCGGCGCGCACAGCGTCATCTCCGGCCGGGTGTCGTACACCTTCGGGCTGGAGGGACCGGCGGTGACGGTCGACACCGCCTGCTCGTCGTCGCTGGTGGCGGTGCACCTGGCCGCCCAGGCGCTGCGCGGCGGCGAGTGCGACATGGCGCTGGCCGGCGGCGTCACCGTCATGGTGACCCCGGGTGCCTTCGTCGAGTTCTCCCGCCAGGGCGGCCTCGCCCCGGACGGGCGCTGCAAGTCCTTCGCCGCCGACGCCGACGGCACCGGCTGGTCGGAGGGGGTCGGCGTGCTGCTGGTCCAGCGGCTCTCCGACGCCCGACGGCAGGGCCGCCAGGTGCTCGCCGTGATCGCCGGCAGCGCCGTCAACCAGGACGGCGCCTCCAACGGTCTGACCGCCCCCAACGGGCCGGCCCAGCAGCGGGTGATCCGGCAGGCCCTCGCGAACGCCCGGCTGACCACGGCCGACGTGGACGCCGTCGAGGCGCACGGCACGGGAACGACGCTCGGCGACCCCATCGAGGCGCAGGCCCTGCTGGCCACCTACGGCCAGGGTCGCCCCGCCGACCGGCCGCTGCTGCTCGGTTCGATCAAGTCGAACATCGGCCACAGTCAGGCCGCCGCCGGCGTCGCCGGCATGATCAAGATGGTGCAGGCGATGCGGTACGGCCTGCTCCCGCAGACCCTGCACCTCGACCAGCCGACTCCGCACGTGGACTGGTCCGCCGGCGCGGTGTCCCTGCTGGCCGAGGCGTGCCCCTGGCCGGCGGTGGACCGGCCGCGCCGGGCCGCCGTGTCGTCGTTCGGCATCAGCGGTACGAACGTGCACCTGATCCTGGAGCAGCCGCCCGCGCCGACCGGCGGCGAAGAGCCGGCTGCCGGCGACGAGCCGTCCCGGGCACCTTCGGTGCTGCCGGTGCTGCTGTCGGCCCGGGACGCGGCCGGACTGTCGGCGCAGGCCGGTCGCTGGGCGGATTGGCTCGGCGGCACCGGGACCCCGCGTGCGCTCGACGTGGCGTGGTCGTCGGTGGCGTCGCGCTCCGTGCTGGAGCACCGGGCGGTCGTGTCCGGTGCGAGCCGCGACGAGCTGCTGGCGGGCCTCGAAGCCGTGGCGGCGGGCGAGCCCTCGGTCGGCGTTGTCGTCGGCCCGGGCGGGCAGCGGGGTCAGCTCGCCCTGCTCTTCTCGGGTCAGGGTGCGCAGCGTGCGGGGATGGGTCGGGAGTTGTCGGCCCAGTTCCCGGTGTTCGCCGCCGCGTTGGACGAGGTGTGTGCGCAGCTCGATCCGTTGTTGCCGCGTCCGTTGCGGGAGGTGCTGTTCGCGGAGGCGGGCACGGCCGAGGCGGGGTTGCTGGATCAGACCGTGTTCACGCAGGCCGGGTTGTTCGCGGTCGAGGTGGCGTTGTTCCGGTTGGTGGAGTCGTTCGGCATCGTGCCGGACCTGTTGGCGGGTCATTCGATCGGTGAGGTGACGGCCGCGTACGTGGCGGGGGTGTTGTCGCTGGCGGATGCGTGTGCGCTGGTGGCGGCGCGGGGTCGGTTGATGCAGGCGCTGCCGGCCGGTGGCGGGATGTTGGCGGTGGCGGCGGGCGAGGCTGCGGTGGTGGAGTCTCTCGCGGGCCTGGGCGACCGTGTCGGGATCGCGGCGGTCAACGGGCCGGTTGCCGTGGTGGTGTCCGGTGCCATCGAGGCCCTCGACGAGGTGGAGCGGGTCTGGCGGGACCGGAATGTGCGGACGCGCCGGCTGACGGTGAGTCACGCGTTCCACAGTCCGTTGATGGAGCCGATGCTCGACGAGTTCCGTGCGGTGCTGGACGGGTTGACGTTCGCGGCGCCGTTGGTGCCGGTGGTGTCGAACGTGACCGGTGCGCTGGCGGACGCCGATGAGATCCGCACGGTCGACTACTGGGTGCGGCACGTGCGGGAGGCCGTGCGGTACGCCGACGGGGTCACCGCACTGCGGGCCGCCGGGGTGGACACGTTCCTGGAGATCGGCCCGCAGAGCGTGCTGACCGCGATGGCCGGCGACGTGCTGCCCGCCGACGACGCCGTGCTGGCCGTGGCGGTGCAGCGCCGGGACCGGCCGGAGGC
>NZ_JAGPXN010000031.1 GCF_018070575.1 Micromonospora sp. C31 | reverse complement strand
ACCTACCACCGCCGTCGACGCCAACGATCCCTGTCCCGGTTGACCCCTATCGAGTACGAGACCATCATGACCCGACCGGCCAGTCAGGCCGCGTGACTGAACTGTCACCTATCGGTGCAGCAGACCCTTTACCCCCGAGCATCAGCTCGCTGCATACATCAACAGGTGGTTCAACGACGTGCGCACCTGGACTGAGGTCCTGACCGGCCAGGACCTCGACCCCAATCACCGTGTCTACGACGCAGAGTCGGTAGGCGCAGGGCTCACGTTTATCGAGCCGCCGCACGACGGCGCCTTGGGTTTCACGATCACTACACCTCGCGTCCTTCCACTCCGCGCGCGGGAATGGGCTGACATCCTCGGGTTCGTCCGTGACGGCAAGGAACCGCCGCTCGAAGAGGTGCTCAGTCGTGACGCACGAGCCGCGCACAGACGCAACGCTTACCGGCGCGCAATCATCGACGCAGCTACCGCCCTCGAGATTGCCCTTGGCCGGCACGTCCGCAGTCACGTCGACCAACTGCCCGAAAGGCAGCGAGGACGCATCAGCGAGCGTACAGCTCTCGGCGACTACATCTCGATCGCCGAGCACTCCGGCCTTCAGCTCGCTGTTCCAGTCGATCGGCTGCGCTGGCTTAACAAGCGTCGCAACGATGCCGCTCATCGTGGTGCGGCACCAGGCCACTGGGAAGCCGGCAACGCGGTGCAGGTGATGATCGATTTTCTCGGCGTTCATGGACGATTCCGCAGGACAGGTGGACGCGAGCCTGACGGCGGGGAGTTGGTGCTGGCGGCCCCTGGGAGCGACGACGTCGACGGCGCTCAGCTTGGAAAGGGACCGGAAGCTGAGGGTGGCTTGTCGCCGGGCTGAGCATACGGCACGAACGACGAGACTAGGGGGTCCTGGCGCCGGTGACAGTGGCTGTGACACCCTCCTCTGTTAGGGATCCCGTGCGCCCTGCACGAGGACGGGCTTGCTGCATCTGGCGCGAGTCGGTGCGACGACACGAGATCGCAGGTTGCGAGTAGTCCCTCGACTGGACGTTCGACGTAAACCCGACGACCGCAGCCTCGAAGACGGAGCCGGTGGGCCACAACACGTCGGGCTGGACCAGCATCGACGGGAACTTGCTGGTGATGCAGGTATTGGCGTCACCAGCCGCGAACACGCTCTTGCCGCTCGCGGGCTTCAGCCCGCTCACGCAGCGTGGCCTGCTGGATGCAGCCCGCCTCGCCGACCGGTGCAAGGGCGGGTACACGCTCACCCAATCCGCTGAAGTACTCGAAAATTTCCTGATGCTTTGCCGACTCCGGCCCCCAACCTGACACGAGGCCGCCAGCAGTTGCGGCGATCCGCTGGGGTGCGACACCGCGCTCCAACAGCAGTGGCCCGATCTCTTCGAGGGTCTGGTTCCGTTCACCCAAGACCACTTCGAGGAGCCCGTCGAGCGTAACGGTCCTGTCATCGAGGAGTCGCTCTGCGAGTTCCTGGTCCCGTCCGACGAGGTAGGTCAGCAGGCTCTTGCCAATCCAGGGCCGACCTGCACATCGACGAGCGAGGCGCTCGCGGTGCGGCTGGGGCAGCTTCCCAAGGAGTCTTTCGCATCCACGGGGTTCGGGCGCCGAGATGAACCGCTTCTCGTCCGCTTCGTCGAACTGGCGCTCAAACCATGCCTCGAACAGGTCCGGTTCGTGTTCCGCGAGGTGCTTGAGCAGCTCGCCGGTACGCCACTTGCCGTGCGTGTCAAGATCTTCGGCTCTCAGGTGGCGGATGGCTTCCTCCCACTCAGGCCGCCATTGCTCCGGTAAGGCCGGGCCGTGCTTCTGGCCGACGCCGAAACTCATTGCTGTGGCGCCGGCAATCGCCGGGATGGGGTGCAAGAGCAACTGGTGCAGGACATCGTCTGGCGCGTCGCGGGTGAACAGCCGGCGGAGCATCGGGGCGTCCTCTGCCCGCAGATCTCCGATTACAAGTTCAGCGAGGTCATCGACCTCCGAACGTGCGAGCATCGCGGATATCACCGCGGGGCGCAGCTTCGAGTCGCGGAGGGCCCCGGCAATTGCAGCCTCAGGCAGCGTGTCCGGGTTTTCTGCCAAGCAGCGCTCCGTGGCGGCGCGCAGAAGCGAGGGTTCACCGGCCGCGGCTGCGGCATGATACCAGGCCGCCGGGTCGCCCATGTGCTGTTTTATTCGTTCCGCGATCCATCCTCCACTGGGATGCTCAACTGCCAACCCTTCCTGCTGGAGTAGCCCAATGAACCTGGCCGTGCCAAGGGCTGGCCCGAGGGCGGCAAGCCGGCGGGCGAGAGCGTCAGTAGCGGCGCCCCGCTCCTGCAACGCGGCCTCGAGATCGTCGGCCAGGTAGGGGTCGTGTCGTCCGACAAGATCTTCTAAATCAGAATCAAGCTCGAAGGCTTGGATCAGGTCGCCAGTGGTCTGACCGCGCTGCTCAAGGTCGAAGACTAAACGCTGAGCGCGCAGCGCGAGTCCTGGTACTCGCTGCAGGGCTGGCCGAAGCGATTCAAGGATCTCGCGGCCACCGTCGGCGGCAATCTGCTTCTGTTTATCTGTCGGCTCGGTCTGGCCGAACGAGAAGCCCATACCGAGACGCAGCCACTCGCCAGCCAAGTCGAGCAGGGATCGAAGGGCCTCCGGCGGGCAGCGAGGCAGCTCCGACTTCTGGTCGGCGCTGACGGCTTCTGCGACGCGTTCCCACATCGCCCTCAGCCGCGCGAGGTGTCGCGCGTTTTCGATCCCCTGGGAGACGGTAATCGTGTACGGGGCGCCGAGCTCGGTCCAGCTTCCCGACGCCTCGACCGAGAAGACGGCGGCGAGAAGCTCCGCCGCGACGGTCCACCGGTGAGGTTCGGCATTCTCGGTCAGCCAACCGAGCGCGCCGTCGAGCAGACGTTCCCGGATTTCGACCGCCGTGCCGTAGTCAGGGTCAACATGTCGGGCCAGGTCGCCGAGCACGCGCAGCGGGTGCGCTGGCGTCTGGTGGCGCAGGCGATTGTCGCCGACGGCCAGATCGAGCAGCCCTGCTACGGCCTCGGGCAATAGCCACCCACGGGCGGCCCGGGTCAGCAATGTGGCGGCGGCGTCCCCCACCGGGTCGAGGCTGACCTCCCCGATCCGGACGGTCTCGCGCGGCGCGGCTAGCGCCGTTCGGGCGTGCTTGACCGCGCATAGGGCGGCGCTCTCGTCCAACGTCGAGTACTCCGATACAACCCTGAAGATCGCCGTGTCCCAGCTCGCCGACTCTGGCAGCGATGTCACCCAGGTTTCCGCCGCACTCCGAGCGGCCGCAGACCCAGTGTGCGCTGCCGCCACAACCGCACCGGCTAAGTTGAGCGACCGGTCGGGGAACGCCGCGTGCAGCGTTGACCACGGACGTCCAGGCGGATCGGTGAAGAACCATCGGGCGACCAACGGCGCCCGCAGGCTCGCCTGAACAGACCAGCCGCCCCCAGCCTGGTCGACCAACCCGTTACGGCTGAGCCGGTTCATCAGCCCCACCAGCTCAGCGGGCGGAACGCCCAGCAGCGGTGCAAGTTTGTGCAACATCTCAACAGGGATGTGGCCCAGAGCCGCCATGCATGCGAGAGCGTCAAGGGCAATCTCGGACTCAGTGGCCCGCCGGAGGAAGCGCTCCACGTTCGCCAAGTGTGCTACGCCGCTCACAACATCGTAGCCAGCGCCTTTCGCGAAGAGTTCACACAGCGCAAGTGCCCAGCCTGGGCGCCCCTCCGCCTGGCGCAGAACGATCTGCCTCGCCCGATACGCGGTGACGCCGACCGACTCGACGAGCGAGTTCATATCCGCCAATTCCAGCAGCTCGATCGGGACGGTCTCGGCTCCGGGCAGCTCTTCGCCGACGGCGTCGAACATCGTGGGCCAGGTAGACGCGATGATCGAATAGGAAAGGCCCTCCTGCAGCCGCGCACGCCGCAAGACCCGCAACTCGTCGACACGGGTGTGCGCGTCATCTATTACCACAGCGGACGGGGACCGCAGCAGCAAATGATCAATAACTCGGCCCGGCTCCGCCTGCTCCAAGAACACCACCGATCGATCGAGTTCAGCCAGAACCCGGGTCTTCCCGACGCCCGGGACGCCGGACACGACTGCGTCCTTGCCGTCCGCGATCACGTTGCGAAGCATCGACAGCTCAATATCCCGACCCACCAGAGCGACCGAGACCGTCGCCTGCTCCAGCATCTCCAACGGCCGGTCGACGAGCGCACCGAGCTCGCCAGCAATGCCGAGCAGCCGTTGCCGCCACACCGGATCGCGGACGAGTGCGGCCACGAGCCAATCGCGGGCGTAGACATGCGGTGGGTCCAGATCGTACTCCGCGCAGATGTCGTCCAAGGTGGCCCGCTCACGGGCACTGACTGCCCGGATACAGGCGATGACCACCAAGGCGACGGACAGGCCCTCCTCCCGCATCCGCCGCAGTCCAGTCCGAAGATTCGCGGCCGGATCACCGGTCGTAACGAGAAGTCGTCCCCGGCTACACGTGTCCCCACTACCGAACGGAAAGTAGATGTCGGCGTCACGCCCGAAGTCGTGGCCGCCCTCGACGGCAGAAAGGCCCGGATAACGCGGTTGCAGGAGTGCACACGCGCATCGCTCGAACTCGGCCGGATGCACCGGCTGGTTCGCCAGTGTATTCAGCAGGCGGGCTACGAGATCCACAAGCGCTACATCCTACCCCTGGCTCTCGTCCGTGGCGTCTGGGACGGCGTCAGCTCATGCCGCAGACCGATCGGCGCGTAGCGTCACCGCCGGCCGATCATGACGGCTTGCGGTCGTGCCGAAGGTAGTGCGTTCGATCGCGACAGTTCGAGGTGCTCGCGGACGTTCAAGGTGGCTCTGACTCAACCGTGGTGAGTGCCGCGGAGACCTCGGTCGTGCCTCGGTGGTGCGGTCCGAAGTGATTCAGTTTCGGGAAGGTGGGTACCCGCGACGAGGGGAGCACCTCGGCGAGCCGGGCGGCGGAGGGGCCGACGTGCGCCAGGTCGCTCCGGCCGCCGGTCATCAGCAGCACGTCGGCGGAGACCTCGCGGTATTGGGGGGAAGCTGTCGTCGAGCCGGCCAACCTCCGCATGCTCGTGCAGGGCCGATTCGAGCAGCTCGACGAGCTTCGCCCGTTTTTTCCGCCAGAGGCCAGCCGGAGGATGGCGGCAATCAGCCAACGGGGGTTGCGGCGCGCCGCGCTCGGACCGGTGGCGATGGAGAACGTGGGCGAACGCGTCGATCGGGCGGCCTTGGGCCAGAAGCCGGCGGGCCGGTGGGATCCAGTCGATGGGAATCAGGCCGTCACGCTGACGCCGGGTCCACAGACGGCCACCTTGTACGTGCATCAGGGCGCCGGTCGTCCCGCATCCACCCTCCTTAGCGCTGATGGTCCCGGGGCGGTCCTGTCGCTAGGCTCCATGGCCATGCGAACCATGTGGGAGTATGCACGCCTGCAGTTGACTTGCGTTGCCGACAGTAGCGCTTGAGGCTGCGCATGACCTCGCGTTTGGTGCGGCCTTCGGCGGTGCAGCGGGTGACGTAGGCGCGGGTGCGGGGGTCGTGGCCCATGCGGATCAAGGCGACGGTGCAGAGGGCTCGGTTGAGGCAGCGGTCGCCGCCGCGGTTGAGTCGGTGTCGGGTGGTGTTGCCTGATGAGGCTGGTAGCGGTGATGCGCCGGCCAGGGCGGCAAACTCGACCTCGGAGCGGATGCGTCCAGGGTGTGACCAGGCTAGTAAGACGGTAGCGGCGACGACGCCGAGTAGGTCGAGCAGTTGTGGTGCGTGTGTGGTGACTGCTTGGTGCAGGGTGGTGTGGTTGGTAACGAGTTCGGCGACGAGGGCGCGGATGTGTCGGGCCAGGCGGATGGCCTCGGCTCGGCAGACGGTCAGGACCAGCGGGTAGGGGAACGCCCGGCGTGCCTACTCGGTATCCCACCAGTCCCACCACCGCTCTGGCGCTTGCTCAACGACGGCCACGGTGGGTGCTTTGTGTCGGGCAGTGCTGCCGTCGATGCCAGGGGCGCAGGAGCGGAATGGCCCGTCGGGGCCGAGCAGCATCGGCAGGTGGTGGTCCAGTTCGCGCAGCCAGCCGAGCATGCCGGTCATCTCGAGCCGGGCGTGTTCCCAGCCGTACCACAAGGCGGTCAGCCGGGTCACGGCTTCGTCGTGGCGCCACCACTGCTCGCACCAGTGCCACCGCACCAGCCCGACCTCGCCGACCGGTCGGGGAAATCCCGGCAGGAGGTAGTCGCGGACCCACTCCTCGACAGTCGCGTACACCGGTGGCTGCCCCTGCCCACCGCCGCTGGCCGCGCGGTCGGCGACAACCTGCTCAAGTTCGGCGACCTGCCTGGTCAACAGCGCCACCTGGGCTGCGAAATCCTCTGTCGTCCCGTCCACCTCGCCGAAAGGACTTGAGGTTTTCACGCTGGTCATCGCGTCACCGCCCGGACCCGCTCCGGTACCACCGTCGCCGGCCGCTTGGCGGACACGAGGGGGTCCACCTTCCCGCCGACGACCAGCGGAGCGAACGTACTGCCGAGGCGGCGCTGCTGGGCCACGACTTCGTCGTGGCTGGCCGATCCGAAATGCCCCGTGGCCACAACGAGCCCCTCGGTATGCTCGTCAACTGCGGTGCGCGGGTGATCAGGCGTCCCGGCGACGGCGCGGGCCTGCGCCCGATCCTCGTCCGCGCGTGCCAGCAGGTCGCGGTCAACGGCATCGGCGACCACCGGCGTCAGGACGCCTGCCTTGCGGGCCTCACTCACGTACTGGCGTACAAGTCCGAGGCTGTCCGCCGCTGGCGCTCGGCCGCTGGCGCGCAGGTCACGCTGTAGCCGGTCCAGCGCCTCGGGACTGACGTCGGCGAGCAGCCGTCCTGCTTCAGAACGTACGGCGGCGTCCAGGTCGTTGAGCGCCTGCCCACCAGCGGGTAGCGCCTTCCCGTTCGCGCCGGCGCGCAGCTTCGGGCCCTCGGGGCCACCGTGCGGTCGCGCCGCTCTGCCGCTGGCGCCGGCCCTCGTCGCTTCGTCCTCCCAGACCTCGTGGGCCGCGGCGCGGGCGGCGTCGGGAGCGGACTTTCCAGCCGCTCGCTGCCGGTCGTACGCGGCCCGCCACTGCGGGTGCAGCTCGCCCAGGCGATCCAGGGCGAGCCCCGCGAGCTTCTGTGCGACGGGGTCGCCGGCGGCGGCGTGCACCGTCGCGGTACGCCATACCTCGGCCACCTCGGTGAGGGTGGCGTCCTTCAGCCACGAGCCGTCGACCCGGCGGGCGAGTCGCTCCCGGTCGGCGCGGACGGAGTCGCCGAGCCGGTCGGCGGCGCGGCTGGCCGCCTCGGCGGCCCGCTCCCGGCCGGCAACGCGTTCCTCCTCGGCGGCCTTGCGCTGGATACCCACCGCGGCGAAGCGGGCGACGGCTTCGCTGAGGGTGGAAACGACGCCGAGGAACTGCATCGCCTTCTGTCTGGCCTCGTCGACCGGGTCTTCGTGCTGCGGTTGCATCATGCTGGGCTCCTTCCGTTACCGGCCCGCATCGCGCGGCGGGCACTGTCCACTGTCGGGCTGGGCGTTACCGCCACCGTGAGCGGCGTCGTTACCGGCCGCTGCCCGCCAGCGGCGAGGGTCCGGAGTTGCTGGGCTGCGTCCCGGGCTGCCTCTGCCTGGTGCAGCCGTTGCTGAGCGGTGCGAAGGTACTCAAGCGCGTCGGCAAGCCGGGCCATGTCGAGCACCAGCGCCATCGCGGCGACCGAGTCCTCGTCGCCGGCGATGCGGCCCATGAGCGCTACCAGCCGCGACATCGCTCTCAGTTCGTACGACAGGGACGTCGTGCGCGCGGTCCGTGCGTACATGTCGCGTGCGGCGCGGTCGAGCACCTCCGCCGCCCGGTGTAACGGCCCACGCAGGCTGCCTTCCCTCGCGTACGCCAGGCTCGTGAGCACGTCGGCTGCGGCGGTAGCGGCGGCCTGGGCGGCCGCGGGATCCTCGCGGGCGCTGCGGCGGATCTCTTCCGCCGCGACCTGGGTGACGCTGGCGGCGTCGCGTAGGGCTTGGGCGCGGGCCGTGACCCGACCTCTCGACGGTAGGCCGGCGGCCGGCGGCGGGTCGCCCCACCGGCGGCGCAGCTTCGGCAGGGTCAGATCGGGGGCGAGGCGCCCACCGGAGAACCACACCGATTGCCCGTCACCGGTGCCCGCGCCAGGCAGAGCGACGGCGTAGCCGGTGATCTCATCGGCGTTGACGGTGCTGCGACGCACTCTAATCAGCACCCCTGCCTGCCGCAGCCGGTCGAGGAACTCCAGCTCGCTGCCGGCGGCGGCGACGGCGGTGCGGACCCGCCGTCGCAACTCGTCGCGAGGGGTGTCGCTCCAGCCTTTGCGGCGGGCCTTGTTGACCTCCACGGGGTGTGGCCTGCGGTGTGCGGTGCGGTCGGCCGGGGGCACCTGCCTGCGAAGGCCGTAGCGGCGGGCGACGTTGTAGGTGGCCTTCACGCACTTGCGATAGTCGTTGCAGGCCCAGTTCGTGCGGCCGTCTTCACGCACGAGGGTGGCGACGATGTGGACATGGTCATCGTTGTGCCGCACCACCACCCACCGCAGGCCCGGGTCGTCCGCCTCCGTGGCGAGTCCCGCTTCGGTGAGCATCTCCCGGGCCATGCGCCCCCAGGTGCCGTCGGTGAGAACCCGGTCGCGGTCCTCCGGCGCCAAGCGCATCGAGCAGTGCCACACAGGTTTCGCCGGCGGTCTGTTCCCGGCTCGTACCGGCTCCTCCAGGAGAGCGGTCAACCTCCGGAAGTCCCGCTTACCTGAGGCGGTGATCTCCGGCTCCAGATCGGCCAGCTCCCCGGCACCGTCCCACGCCGCGACCAACCGCGGGTTGACGTGCTCCTCCTGCTTCCCCGGCCCGTACAGGTAGCGCAGCAGCCCACCGACGCGGCAGCCGCGACGGTGGACGCGCGAGATCACCGCAGCCGCCGGTCGATCAGTGCCGTCACCTGGTCGAGGCGGGCGACGGCGTACACGCACAGTTGCACCGCCTCGACGGCCCAGCCGGGTAGCTCCCCGGTCGCGTTCGCGGCTGCAGCAGCCTGGTTGACGTTGGAGCCGAACATGTTCACCGCGCGGCGGGCGGCGAACAGTTCTCGCTGCAACTCCCGCAGGTCACCGGTCAGGCCCGTGACCGGCTCTACTCCGCGCGCTGCGCCGACCACCACCTGCGCCGTGTATCCCGCTGGCGTGAGACCAGCTCGCCGGGCCGCCTCAACGACCAGCGCGCTCTCCTCGTCGGAGAACCGAGGATAGGTCCGGTGGGGGCGGCCGGGGCTGAGGTGCTCACGGTGCCGAGCCTGACCAGAAGCGCTGACATTGCCTTCGGTACTCACGGCAACGAGCCTTACGCCTGGCCGTTAACGCCCCGGTGAGCGGAACCGTTACCGGCACCGGCCAGCGCTTCAGCGGCCACCGTCGAGGGGATGCGGTCTGAACCTACCGACCGGTGTTGGGCCGTACCATGCTGGGTCGACAAGCAGGCGCTGGTAAGCACTGCTTGACGTCATGGACCAGACCCGACCGACGTTGGTGCTGCCCTCCTGCTGCCTCGCCGCTGCTCTACGTCCCCTGCAGGGGTTCCGAGGTCGGAAGATCACCCCAGCACATCGATGTCCGGCCGCACCGGCAGGGCTGCAGGGTCCACCTTGGCCTACCGCCACCCTGCACGAGCGTGACCCGCCGGCCATCCTGCATCCGATCACGGTCAGGTACGGAAGTAGCATCGGCCCGTGACGTACGGGACAGCGACGCTCATCGGTTGCGGGGCTCTCGTCCTCGGCGGACCAATCGGCCTGAGCCTGGTCGCCAACCTGATCCGGCGGCAGCAAGAGTTTGGCAGGCGGTCCCTGCGGCTCTTCGTGGCCAGCGGCATAATCGTGTCCGGGGCAATCTTCCTCTTCGGCGGTCCTGCTTTCCACCGGCTGTTTCCTCCGCCGTACGACCCGATGCTCGCCAACGGCAACGGACTCGACCTGCGCGGCTTCCTGTTCTGGTGGGCCGCCTGGGCCGGCGCGGCGCTGACCTTCACCATCGCGCTCGCCTACGGCGTCGACCTGAGCCGGCTGAGGCGGTCGCGGCAGGCGGCGTGACCGCCGGTGAAGGGCGACTGAGGCGGGTTGGCGAGATCAAGGCACATACTCGTCCGGCTTTCGGCAACTCCGTCGACAGCCCCAACGGCGGACTGACCGAAGCGCTCGATCACGGTACGCCAACCGGTACACCAAGGCACACTTGGCGCTTAACCAGGTCCACAGTGAGGGCAAGCGGCCACGGTCGCAGTTTCGGATTCGGCGCAGCCTCGTGCAGCGTCCTGCCGTAGGGGAGGCGGGCCACAATCGGGGACCCTCGCCGGCATCGGCGCTGGGTACGAGATGCTGGCCGCCGGCTGGCCCCGGTGGGAGCAATTCATCCGACCGTCGGTCATTGTCAAGTGCTGTGGAGAGGGCACGCTGGTCGACCAGGTGGTCGTGACGCCTGGTCGGTAACGCCCCTGTGGGTCCGCAGCGGCCGGCGAACCGGAATGGCCCGCGACAGGGAGCAAGATATGGCCATTGGCCGCCAATCTCGACCGAGCGCGGTCGAGGACACCCGGCGGGGTGGTGGTTGGCCCACGCAGAGCTGGACGCGGTACGCGCCATCAAGCGCAGCGGCGAGGTCGAGGACACCGTCGAGCCGTCCGTCGCTGGCGCCGGGGACGCACAGCCGATACGCGAGGTGCGGGTCGAGCGGTTCCTGATCGCCCGGCACCCGCTGACAGTGGCGCAGGTCCGGTATTGGCTGCCCGAGCACGAGGACCCGTACGCCGAGGCGGACACTTGCACGGCGCGGCTCGAAGACGACCTGCTCAAGCTGTTGCCGATCCGGCTGCCCAGCGAGGCGCAGTGGGATACGAGGCTCGGGCCGGCACCACCACGCTGGCCTTCCGCGGTGACGGGAACCCGGCGAGGACTATCTGCTCGACGACTTTGGCGACGAGACGCGGACGGCCGCCGGGGAGAACGCGTTCGGGCTGGCGGCGGTGGGATCGGCGAACGAGCTCTGCGCCGACCTGTGGATCTGCGGGTTGGCAGACGCAAGGCCACGGACCGGTGACGGGTCCCGGACCGTACGTGGCGGAGCCGCCAACGGCTACCCATGGCAGGGCTGCGACGAGTGGCTGCTGCTCTCCGCCACCCGGTACGAGCACGCCCAGTGCACGACGGTTGGTCCGGTCGCACCGCTGCCACTCGGTTGAAAGCCGTCTCAACACGGATCCGGGGTTCAAGGATCAGTTCTTCCTGTTCACCGCCGCCCGCAGGCTCCGTGGCGTCGACGGGCAGCGCTGAGGGTTGATCGTGCCACGACAGCAGCGCTGGCTGACCGGTCCCTCGCTGTCCCTATGGCAGAGGCTGCGCGGCCATGATTAGCGAGTCGGTGCCGTGACGGCGGTCGCGATGCCGACGAGCCGAGGCGGAGCCAATGACCGACCGCCGTTGACGGCGTTCCGGTTGGCATCGGTAGCATCCCGCCTTTACCCGTTCGAGGCGCTACCCTCGACGCATGGGCGCCACTTCGACTCGTTCCGCCCGGCGGTATCTAGCCCGGCCGGGCCGTTCCGTTGTGGTCGTAGACGATCTTGCCGCCCTGCACGGACCGACCAGCGGTGTCGTGGAGCTGCCACACCGGCTGCTCTGGCGGCCAGACCGCAGCGTCAACCTGGACCAGGAATGGGCGCGCAACGCCCTGTACGAGGTCGTGCTGACCGAAGCGGTGCGGGTTGATGAACTCTGCGCCTGGCTCGACGGTCCGACCCTGATCCGGGTATGGAACGACCTCTACCTGCCGCGGGGTGTGCGCCACGCATGGGAGGACCGGCATGCGGTACTGCGCCAGATCTCGGCCGCAGCCTGATGCCTCACCCTGACCCAGAGCACGTCGAGGTCGCGCGGGTCGCGCTCTCCGTAGCCAAGCAGCACGGACTTGCCCTCGGCGGTGGACTGGCCTTGCTCCTGCACGGAGTCGTCGACCGGCCGACAGAGGACGTCGACGCCTTCACCGACCGCGCCGACGGAGTCGCCCCAGCGACCGAGGCCGTGGAGACAGCATTGCTCGAAGCTGGTTTCCAGGTAACACGGGTCGCCGACGACAGCGAGCTGTCGGCAATGATCTACGGCATTGACGACCACATGACGGAATGGGAGATCCAACGGGGCAACAAGGTGGTCCGGCTGAGCCTGTCCTGTCAGGCGCGACTCCATGCTCCGGTGGTGATGGATGTCGGCCCGGTCATGGACCTGGCCGACCTGCTCGCCTGGAAAGTCACCGCGCTCGTGGGACGCGCCCGCGAGCGTGACTACGTCGATGTGGCCGCAGTGCTCGACCAGTACACACCGGCCCAGCTGCTGGCCATGGCCCGCCGCGTTGACCCCGGACTTGAGGCAGAGGACGTTCCAGTGGTGGGTCGGCGCCTGGACAGGATGCCCGACGAGGCGTTCGTGCCGTACCAGCTGACTCGCACCGACGTGGTACAGCTACGGCGACGCTTCGCAGCCTGGCCCCGCTGATCGATCGGGCGCACCGAGCTGCAGGAGTTCATTGGCGCTGTCCCAGCGCTCTGGACCGTAACGACTCACACGGCTGACCGACGGCGCGCCGGCTCACACCGTGCCCGCCGTCGGTCCTTTTGTTTTGTCGGCGCACCAGCCCGGTCGGTCCCGGGATTCCCTGTCTCAGGCTCTGAGCCTGGCTAGCGGCAGGGCGGCTACTCGATGGCAAGCAGCTTGAGGATCGCCGGTACGGGCACGAGGTACCGCCGGCCGACGCGCAGAAGGCGTACCGGGAATTCGTTGGTCTTGGCCAGCTCGTAGGCCTTGGTACGCCCGATTCCCAGGATCGCTCCAGCGGTCTCCACGTCGGTGGTGACGCCGAGCTCCCGCACCGCCTCGATCGTCCAGACCTGGTCCAGCGCCTGGCCCGGTTTGCGTCCGCCAGTTGTGGTGGTTGACATCGTCTGCCGCCCTCCCCTGAGGTCGTGAGCACGCCGGTACCGGCGTCAACCCTCACGATGCGATCATCCGGTTACTCGGCGCGTTGCCAAGTGAGAACAATCGCCACGGGTAACGGCAACGGCCACAGCCGCCGGCTACCGTGTCGATGCCCGAGCTGACGGTCTGGACATCGGGCTCCCTCACCGGAAACCTCCGCAGCCAGAAGTACTGCAGTCGGGCGTGACCCAGCGTCTTCGGTCTAGCTATTCCGCGGCGACCAGGTCGCTGCGTCGCCGAGTACTGCCTCCATGAGCTCCGCGGCCTTGCGCTCGCTCTCCGGCAGCACGTGGGTGTAGACCTCACGCGTCGTCCGGCTGTCAGCGTGACCAAGCCGCCGCTGCATCACGTGCTCGGGAACACCGGCGTCAGCGCCCGTGGTAGCGGAGGTGTGCCGAGCGTCGTGCAACGCGATCACGGGCACCCCAGAATCCGCGCACGCCTTCGCCCACTGGTCGGTGAAGTACTTCGGGTAGTACGGCTCCCCGTCCTCGCGGCAGAACAGGTAACCACCGTCGTGGTACAGGACGCCGGCGTCGGCCTTCTCCACGGCCTGACGCTCCCGGTGGGCGCGCAGTTCCGCTACCAGGGCCGGCCCGAGCGCTACCACCCGCTTACTCTTGCCCTTGGGCGCCTTCTCCACCACCCCGTTGCTGGTCGTGGTGCGTTGCCAGTGCAGCAGCAGCACTCCCCGGTCGAAATCGACGCGCGGCCACTTGAGGCCGGCCAGCTCCCCACGCCTGGCACCGACGACGATCGCCAGCACCCACGCCGCACGCAGTCGGTGGTCGGCGTGGTGCTTGAGGAACTTCGCCGACTGCGCCGGCGTCCAGACGCCCTTGCGCCCCATCGTCTCCCGCTCGGCCTGCCGGGGCTGCCGTACGCCCTCGACGTTGACCCCGAGGTCGGCCAGCGCCTTCATCATGATCCGGTGCACGATGCGGACGGTGGTCGGCGACAGCGGCCCGCCGTTCTTGCCGCCGCTCTTCAGCAGTTTCTTGTAGAGGTCGTGAATGACCCGCTTGTCGAGGGCGTAGAGCTGTCGCCCGCCAATGTGCGGGACTACGTAGCAGCGGATGACGTCCCGGTAGTTGCTGAGGGTCGTCTCCTGGACGTCCAGCTCGCGCTCGTTGAGCCAACTCTCCAGCTCGGCAGCAACGCTGCCGTCGGCGCCGAGGTCCGCTCCGCCGTAGGCGGCGCGCGCCTGCTCCTCCGCCTTCAGAGCAGCAGTCTGGTTGGGAAACCCTTGCCGCTTGTGTTGGCGGCGACGACCATCCGCGTCAGACGGGAGGTCGATGATGAAGAACCAGCGGGTCTGGCCGTTGGCGAGGCGGTAGTTGTAGACAGCCATGAGGCTGCACCTCCGCAGTAACGGGATCGGGGGATGCAACCCACGTTAAGCGATCTCCGTTACCGCCAGCGTTACCGCAAGATCACATATGATCTTCTATATCCGCTGGTGAATACCAGTCGGGACGGCCGGATTCGAACCGACGACCCCTTGACCCCCAGTCAAGTGCGCTACCAAGCTGCGCCACGTCCCGATGCTCCCGCGGATCTCCCGCGACAGCCGGTACAGCTTAGCGCAGGATCTTCGCGCCGTCCGCACTGCCCCCTCCGGTGCCGGAACACGTCGTCCCACCCCACACCCTCCAAGGCGTCCTAGGAGGGTAGGGAAGTTGGGGGTAACGGAAAGCCGGGTGGGGAGGGCCCTCCCCACCCGGCCTCAGATCGAGCGGATCAGCCGTGCGCCTTGCCCCGGCCGCCGGGGCCGAGCTTCTTGCGAGGGCGTACCGAGATCTCGATCGGGCTGCCCTCGTAGCCGAACTCCTCGCGCAGCTTGCGCTCGACGAACCGCTGGTAGCCGGCGTCCAGCGGCGCGGTGGTGAACAGCACGAAGCGCGGCGGCGCCACGCCCGCCTGGGTGGCGAAGAGGATCTTCGGCGCCCGCCCGCCGCGCACCGGGTGCGGGGTCGCCTGCACCAGCGCGGTCAGCCACGAGTTGAGCTGCGCGGTCGGGATGCGGGTCTCCCAGCTCGCCAGGGCCTTGCGCAGCGCCGGCGCGAGCTTGTCGACCGCCCGGCCGGTCTGCGCCGACAGGTTGAGCCGGATCGCCCACGGGATGCGGCGCAGCTCGCGCTCGATCTCCTTGTCCAGGTAGTACCGGCGGTCGGCGTCGACCAGGTCCCACTTGTTGAAGGCGATCACCAACGCCCGGCCGGTCTCGGTGACCATGGACAGGATCCGCTGGTCCTGCTCGCTGATCGGCTCGCTGGAGTCCAGCAGCACCACGGCGACCTCGGCGGCCTCGATCGCCGACGCGGTCCGCAGGCTGGCGTAGTACTCGGTGCCGCTGGCCTTGCCGACCCGCTTGCGCAGGCCCGCCGTGTCGACGAGCTGCCAGGTCTCCCCACCGATCTCGACCAGGCTGTCGACCGGGTCCACGGTGGTGCCGGCGACCGAGTCGACGACCGCCCGCTCCTCGCCCGAGAAGCGGTTCAGCAGGCTGGACTTGCCGACGTTCGGCCGGCCGACGAGGGCCACCCGACGCGGGCCGCGCGGCCGGTTCTCGACGATCTTCGGCGCCTCCGGCAGCGCGTCCATGATGGCGTCGAGCAGATCGCCCGAGCCGCGTCCGTGCAGCGCCGACACCGGGTACGGCTCGCCGAGGCCCAGCGACCACAGCGAGGTCGCCTCCATCTCGATGGAGGTGTTGTCGGCCTTGTTCGCGACCAGGATCACCGGCTTGGCGCTACGGCGCAGCATGCGTACGGCCGCCTCGTCCACGTCGGTCGAGCCGACCATCGCGTCGACCACGAACAGCACCACGTCGGCGGTGGCGACCGCCGTCTCGGCCTGCGCCGCGATCGCGGCCGCCCGGTCCTTGGCGTCGGGCTCCCAACCGCCGGTGTCCACCACGGTGAACTGCCGGCCGGCCCACTGCGCGTCGTAGGGGACGCGGTCGCGGGTGACCCCGGGGACGTCCTCGACGACCGCCTGGCGGCGGCCGATGAGCCGGTTGACCAGGGTCGACTTGCCGACGTTGGGGCGGCCGACCACGGCCACGACCGGCTGCGGGCCGGTCGGCTCCTCGGTGTCGGCGTCCGGTTCCCGCAGCTCGATCCACCCGTCGGTGTCGGTCATGCCACTCCCCGATCGATCAGCAGGTCACGCAGACGCGCGACGACCTCGTCGATGCCCAGCTCGGTGGTGTCCAGCACCACGGCGTCGGCGGCCTGGGTCAGCGGATCGGCCTTGCGGGTCGAGTCGAGCCGGTCCCTGCGGGCCAGGTCGGCGGCCGTCGCCGCCACGTCGGTGGCGTCCTCGGCACTGCGCCGGGCGGCCCGGGCCGCCTCGGAGGCCGTGAGGTAGACCTTCAGGTCGGCGTCCGGGGCCACCACCGAGCCGATGTCGCGGCCCTCGACCACGATCCGGCCGGCGTCCGCGATCATCTCGCGCTGCCGGGTTACCAACAGCACGCGCACCGCCGGCACGGCGGCCACGGCGGAGACCGCCCCGGTCACCTCCGGGCCGCGGATCTCCGCGTCCACGGTGACGCCGTCGGCGGTCACGCCGTACCCCTGGGGGTCGGTGCCGATGCGCAGGTCGACCTCGCCGGCGACCTTGGCCACCGACTCGGCATCGGTCAGGTCGACGCCCGAGCGCAGCACCGCCCAGGTGACGGCGCGGTACATGGCGCCGGTGTCGAGATAGCGGGCACCGATGCCGACGGCGAGCCGCCGGGAGACGGTGGACTTACCCGAACCGGACGGCCCGTCCACAGCGACCACGCATCGCCCGGCCCGTTCGTTTTCCTCCACCGTCGTCCTCCTCAGCCCGTACCTCACGAAACACCACATGTTCCGCGAGCGGTTGTCCAAACGTTCTCAATGATGCCCGGCGTCGCGTCGCGCGGTGGTGCGCCGCCGGCGCCGGGCGCCCCGGAGCCTACCGGCAGCCGTACCCCGAACTCGGGGGTCAGTCACCCACGGCCTTGAACAGGGCGGCGACCTCCGCGTTGGTCAATCGCCGCGTCCGCCCCGCGCGCAGGTCGCCAAGCCGGATCGGCCCGATCGCGGTACGCACCAGCCGGCTCACCGGATGGCCCGCCTCGCCGAGGATCCGGCGGACGATGTGCTTGCGCCCCTCGTGCAGGCTCAGCTCGACCTGGGCGTTGCGTCCCAGCGTGTCCACCACCCGGAAGGAGTCGACCTTCGCCGGCCCGTCCTCCAGTTCCACGCCGGCCATCAGCCGCTTGCCGAGGTTGCGCGGGATCGGCCCGGAGACCTCGCACAGGTAGGTCTTCTGCACCCCGTACGACGGGTGCATGAGCTTGTGCGCCAGGGTGCCGTCGTTGGTGAGCAGCAGCAGGCCCTCGCTGTCGGCGTCGAGCCGCCCGACGTGGTAGACCCGCTGCTCGACGCGGTTGCCGAGGAAGTCGGCGAGCGCGCTGCGCCCCTTCTCGTCGGCCATGGTCGAGACGACCCCGCGGGGCTTGTTCATGGCCAGATAGACCAGTCGGGTGTCGGCGACGAGGCGCTCGCCGTCGACGTGGATCACGGCGGTGGCGGGATCGACCTTGTCGCCGAGCTGGGCGACCCGGCCGTCGACGGTGACCCGGCGGCGGAAGATCAGATCCTCGCAGGCGCGCCGGGAGCCCACGCCGGCGGCGGCCAGCACCTTCTGCAGGCGCTCGGCCCCCTCGAAGGCGGGCGCGTCGGGGCGGGGCGTGCGGTCATCGCGTGGCATCGGCAAGCTCTTCTACGTCGTCGGGAAGGAACGGGGCCAGCGGCGGGAGGTCGTCGACGCTGTTCAGCCCGAGCTTCTCCAGGAACATCGTGGTGGTCCGGTAGAGGAACGCCCCGCTGTCCGGTTCGGTGCCGCACTCCTCGACCAACCCGCGGGAGACCAGGGTACGGATCACCCCGTCGCAGTTGACACCCCGGATGGCGGAGATCCGCGACCGGGTGACGGGCTGCTTGTACGCGATCACGGCCAGTGTCTCCAGCGCGGCCTGGGTCAGCCGCGCGGACTGCCCGTCCAGTACGAACCGTTCCACGTAGGTGGCGTATTCCGGGCGGGTGTAGAGCCGCCAGCCACCCGCGGCCCGACGCAGCTCGAAGCCGTGTCCGGCGGCCGTGTAGCCGGCGGCGATCTCGTCCAGCATCGGCCCGATCCGCTCGGCGGGCTGCTCCAGCACCTGCGCGAGGACCAACTCGCTGACCGGCTCGTCCACCACCAGCAGGATCGCCTCCAGCGCCCCGCGCAGCTCCGCGTCGTCTAGTTCCGGGGCCGGCTCGGGCACCGGGGCCGCCCGCCGCCGCCCCGCCGCACCCTTCGCCGGCAGGCCCCGACCACCCCGACCCTCCCCGCCGCCCGCCTCCCCGGACCCACCGGCCGCCCCCGGCCCGCCGCCCTCTCCCGCCCCGCCGGCCTCTCCCGGCCCGCCGGCCTCTCCCGGCCCGCCGCTCTCCCCCGCCCCGCCGGCCGCCCCCGCCCCGCCGGCCGTCCCGGACCCGCTGACCTCCAGGGCTGCGGCCGCCGCTGCGGACTCCGCCGCACGGGCAGGATCTCCCGAGATCTTGGTAGGTTCCGGCCCCTTTGGGGGCGCGGAGTTACCAAGATCTTCGGGTTCGAGGGCTGCGGAGGGGACCGTGGGGCGCTGCCAGGGCGGTACCCAGGCGGCGGCCTGGTCGGCCAGGGAGTCCCGACGCTCGTCGCTGCTCATCCCGCTCGTCCCTCCGTCGTCGCCGTCCCGTTCCCGTCCGCCGGCACACCACGCGCCGGCCCGCTGCCCTCCGCCACCGAGCCGTTGGCAGGCGCCGCACCTGCCGCCGCCCCGCTGGGCACGGGGGCCGAGCCGGCCTCGTCCACAGCCGTCCCGCTGGCCGCCACCGCGCCGGGGCCGGCCTCGTCCGGCGTACCGTCCGGCACCGGCCGCCGCTCGGCCGACGCCGCCGGCAGCGGGCCGGAGCCCGCCGGCTCGGGCGCCGTCGGGGCCGGCTCGGCCGGGGTGCCCGCGTACTCGTCGACGTGCAGGTCGGGGCCGCCCTCGGCGGGACCGGTCCAGCGTACGGTCAACTCCTCCAGCGCCTGCTCCTGCACGAAGGCGACCAGGCCCTCCCGGTAGAGCTCCAGCAGGGCCAGGAACCGGGCCACCACCTCCAGGGTGGCCTCGCAGTCGGCGCAGAGCAGCGAGAAGGTGGCGGTCCCGACCCGGCGCAGCCGCTCGGTGAGGATCCCCGCGTGCTCCCGGACGCTGACGCGGACCATGTGCACGTGGGCGATGGACACCTCGGGTACCGGCTTCGGCGTCATCGCCCGCACCGCCAGCTTCAACAGCCGCTGCGGCCCGATGCCGAGGACCAGGTCGGGCAGCGCCTCGGCGTAGCGGGGCTCCAGGGTCACCGCGCGGGGGTAGCGCCGGCCGCCAACCTCCTCCAGCGCGGCGATGTGCGCCGCCGCCTCCTTGTACGCCTTGTACTGCAACAGCCGGGCGAAGAGCAGGTCCCGCGCCTCCAGCAGCGCCAGGTCCTCCTCGTCCTCGACCTCGGCGGCGGGCAGCAGCCGGGCCGCCTTCAGGTCGAGCAGCGTCGCGGCGATGAGCAGGAACTCGCTGGCCTCGTCCAGGTCCCACTCGTCGCCCATCGCGCGGATGTAGGCGATGAACTCGTCGGTGACCCGGTGCAGCGCCACCTCGGTCACGTCCAGTTTGTGCTTGCCGATCAGCTGGAGCAGCAGGTCGAACGGCCCGGTGAAGTTCGCCAGCCGGACGGTGAACCCGCCGCTCTCCGCCGCCGCCTCGGACATCTCGGCCGGCTCCGTCGGCGCCTCGGCGAGGGCCCCGCCCGTCGGATCCGTCGGCACCTCGGTGACGGCCTCGGCGGCCCGTACGGGGGGCTGCTCCGGCGTCGTCGGAGGGTCGAGGGACGGCGCGGTCACCGGGAGACCGTAGTCCACGCCCCGCAGGACCGGGTGCGAAGGTGCATCCCGGCCTACCGTTCGGCCTGGGCGGCGATCACCTCGCGGGCCAGCTGACGGTAGTTGCGGGCACCGGACGAGGCCGGGTCGAGCGTGGTGATCGGGGCACCGGCGACGGTGGACTCGGGGAACTTGACGGTCTTGGTGATCACCGTCTGGTAGACCTTGTCGCCGAACGCCTCCACCACCCGCTGGAGCACCTGCCGGCAGTGGGTGGTGCGGCTGTCGTACATGGTGGCGAGAATGCCCTCGAGCTCCAGGTCGAAGTTGAGCCGCTCGCGCACCTTGTCGATGGTGTCGAGCAGCAGGGCCACCCCACGCAGGCTGAAGAACTCGCACTCCAGCGGGATGAGCACGCCGTGCGCCACGGTCAGCGCGTTGATCGCCAGCAGGCCCAGCGAGGGCTGGCAGTCGATCAGGATGTAGTCGTACTCCTTGCGGACCGACCGGAGCACCCGGGCCAGGGCCATCTCCCGGGCCACCTCGTTGACCAGCTGGATCTCGGCCGCGGAGAGGTCGATGTTGGCCGGCAGCAGGTGCAGCCCCGCCACGTCGGTCTTGATCAGGACGTCCTCTGCGGTGACGTCGTCCTGCATCAACAGGTTGTAGACCGACAGGTCGAGGTTGTGTGGGTTGACCCCCAGCCCGACCGAGAGGGCGCCCTGCGGGTCGAAGTCGACCAGCAGCACCTTGCGGCCGTACTCGGCCAGCGCGGCGCCCAGGTTGATGGTCGTAGTGGTCTTGCCAACGCCGCCCTTCTGGTTGGCCATCGCGATGATCCGGGCCGGGCCGTGCCGGTCGGTCGGCATCGGCTCGGGGATCGGCTTGCGCATCGTGTATGCCGCCGGATCCGCCGGACCGAGATCCGCTCCGAGCGTGGCCTGCTGCTCGCGGAGCTCCGACGTCCAGGTCTCGGCACGGTCACCGTTGCCAGCCATGTGCTCGTTGCCCCCTCCCGACGACCACCCGGCGTCGGAGCCGTCCGACGTCCTTCGCGGCGCCGCTGCGCACCCCGGTCTGCATCACCGTCGCCCCAGGAGGTCCGCGCCGATGCCGACTGTACGCCACCGGCCCGCGGCCCGGTCGCACCCGTTCGGCGTGTCGCCGCCCCGCCGACCAGGCCAGCCACCGGCAACGTCCACCCCGCACCGCTGCGTGGACCGTCGCGCCACCCGTGCCGGCCGGCGGCGGCCACCCCGGGCGGGCCGCCCGGCGGTCGATCCCGCCCCCGGGCCGGGGCCGGGCGGGATCAACCCCGCGCCCGGGGGTGGGCGGTGGCGTACACCTCGCGCAGCCGCTCGACGGTGACCAGGGTGTAGACCTGGGTGGTGGTCACCGAGGCGTGGCCGAGCAGTTCCTGCACCACCCGCACGTCCGCGCCGCCGTCGAGCAGGTGGGTGGCGTAGGAGTGACGCAGGGTGTGCGGGGAGACCGCCTGCGCACCGTCCACCGACAGACCGGCCCGCTCGGCGGCACGGCGCAGGATCGTCCAGGCGCCCTGCCGGGTCAGCGGGCCGCCGCGGGCGTTTAGGAAGACCGCCGGGGTACCCCGGCCGGCGGCGGCCAGCGCGGGCCGGGCCCGCACCAGCCAGGCCCGCACCGCCTCGACCGCGTACCCGCCGATCGGGACCAGCCGGGTGCGGCCGCCCTTGCCGCGCAGCAGCACCGTGCCCTCGCCGACGTCCAGGTCGTCCACGGCGGCGCCGACCGCCTCCGAGATCCGCGCCCCGGTGCCGTACAGGAACTCCAGCAGCGCCCGGTCGCGCAGCGCGAGCGGCGCCTGGTCGCCGGCGGCCGTCAGCGACCCGGCCGTCTCCAGCAGCCGGGCCACGGCGTCGACCGGCAGCGCGCGGGGCAGCCGGCGCGGCGGTGTGGGCGGGCGGACGTCCCGGCTCGGGTCGGCGCCGGCCAGCCCCTCGCGCAGCGCGAACCGGTGCAGCCCGCGCACCGCGCTGGCCGCCCGCGCGGCGGAGGAGACCGCGAGCGGCGGATGCTCCTCGTCGCCGGCGCGCAGCCGGGCCAGGTGCGCCTCGACCTGCCCCGGGCCGACGGCGGCCAGGTCCGGCACGCCGGCCACCGCCAGGGTGGCCAGGTAGCGCTCCAGGTCCCGACGGTACGACGAGAGCGTGTTCGCCGACAGTCCCCGCTCGACGGTGAGGTGGTCGAGGTAGCCGCGCACGGCACGACGCAGGGCCGGCGCGGGTTCTGTGCCCGCGCCGGCCCCGTCCGGTGTGCCGGTCAGCCCGCCACCCCTCAGACCAGCGCGTCGGCCAACGCGAGGGCCGGCATGCCGTGCGCCTCGGCGACCGGGCCGTAGGTGACCTGGCCGTCGTGGGTGTTCAGGCCCAGCGCCAGCGCCGGGTCGCGACGCAGCGCCTCGCGCCAGCCGTGGTTGGCCAGTTCCAGGGCGTACGGCAGGGTGACGTTGGTCAGCGCGTAGGTGCTGGTGTGCGGCACCGCGCCCGGCATGTTCGCCACGCAGTAGAAGATCGAGTCGTGCACCTGGTAGGTCGGCTCGGCGTGGGTGGTGGGACGCGAGTCCTCGAAGCAGCCGCCCTGGTCGATGGAGATGTCGACCAGCACGCTGCCGGGCTTCATCCGGGCGACCAGCTCGTTGGAGATCAGGGTCGGGGCCTTCGCCCCGGGCACCAGCACCGCGCCGATGACCAGGTCCGCGTCCAGCACGGCCCGCTCGATCTCGTACGCGTTGGAGGCCACCGTCTGCAGGTGACCGCGGTAGATGGCGTCGGCCTGGCGCAGCCGGGCCACGTTCTTGTCCAGCAGCAGCACCTCGGCCTGCAGGCCGAGCGCGATCGCGGCGGCGTTCATGCCGGAGACGCCGGCGCCGATGACCACCGTCTTCGCGGCGTACACGCCGGAGACGCCGCCCATCAGGATGCCGCGCCCGCCGCCCTGACGCTGGAGGTGGTAGGCGCCCACCTGCGGGGCGAGCCGACCGGCCACCTCGGACATCGGGGCGAGCAGCGGCAGCGACCGGTCGGGCAGCTCGACGGTCTCGTACGCGATGCCGGTGACCTTGCGGTCGACCAGCGCGTCGGTGCACGCCTTCGAGGCGGCCAGGTGCAGGTAGGTGAAGAGCACCTGCCCCTCGCGCATCCGGTGGTACTCCTCGGCGATCGGCTCCTTGACCTTGAGCACCAGCTCGGCGGTCTCCCACACCTCGTCGGCGGTGGCCAGGATCTTGGCCCCGGCGGCGGCGAACTCGTCGTCGCCGATGCTGGACCCGACCCCGGCGCCGGACTCGACGAAGACCTGGTGACCGCTGCGGACGAACTCGTTGACGCCCGCCGGCGTGATCGCCACGCGGTACTCGTGGTTCTTGACCTCGCGTGGGATTCCGACCTTCACGATGCAGACACCTCTCTTCGGGGCTGCGCTCCCCCGACTGCTCGGTGCCACGGCGGCCCCTTTGCCGCCGCGGTCCACCGGTCCCGCCGGCGGCAGTCTAGGCGCGTCGCCACCTCCGGGGAGGCAGCACACTGACATCCGGTGCCGGCACACGCTGACGAAGTGTCAGGCGTGAACGGCACCGGCGGCGAGGCCCGCACCTCAGCCGTCAGGACAGTGTTCAGCCAAAATCGTCCCACTCTTCGGATGCCGCTGCGGACAGGACCCGAGTGGATCACTAGGGTGTCGCCTCATGACCACACCTCCTTACCAGCCCGGTTACCCCAACCAGCCCGGGTACCCGTCGGGCGTGTCCGACAAGAGCAAGGTCGTCGCCGGCGTCCTGCAGATCGTGCTGGGCACCTTCGGCGTCGGCCGCTTCTACATGGGCGACACCAAGACCGGCGTCATCCAGCTCGTCGTGTCCCTCGTGACGTGCGGCATCGGCGGCATCTGGGGCCTCGTCGACGGCATCCTGATCCTGATCAACGGTGGCGTCGACGGGCAGGGCCGGCCGCTGCGCGACTGACCGACCCGGAACGACGAAAGGGGCCGTGCGGCGTAGCGCACGGCCCCTTCACGTTCTCTCTGCCCGGCTCAGCCCGGCAGGGGCGCGTCGACCCGCCGCAGCGCCGACCAGCCGGTGTCGCGGGCCCGGGCGGCGGCGAGCAGCCCGGCCACGCAGGAGGCGTTGGTGATCTCGCCCGCGAGGACCATACCGACCGCCTCGTCCAGGTCGATGCGGACGACCTGGAGGTCGGCCTCCTCCTCGCGGCGCTCGTGCCGCCGCTCCGCCGGCACGTCGGTCAGGTCCCGGGCCAGGAAGACCCGGACCAGCTCGTTGGTGAAGCCGGGCGAGCTGTGCAGGTCCACCAGGACGTCGATCCGCCCGGCGGTGAGGTCGACCTCCTCGGCCAGCTCCCGGACCGCGGCGGCGGCCAGGTCCTCGCCGGAGACGTCGGTCAACCCGGCGGGCAGCTCCCACAGGTGCCGCCCGACCGGGTGCCGGTACTGGCGGATCAGCACCACCTGGCCGGCGGAGTCGAGCGCCACCACGGCGACCGCGCCGACGTGCCGGACGAAGTCGCGCACGCCCGTCCCGCCGCCCGGCATGGTCACCTCCTCGCTGACCACGTCGAAGATGCGGCCCCGGTAGCGCTCGGTGCGCGAGCGCACCTCGTAGCGGTGCGCCACGGCACTCGCCCCGCTGTCGGGCTCGACGGTGCGGTCGCTCACGAGGCTGACGTCGCCTTCGCGGCAGCGCCGCCGTTGCGGGCGGCGTTCGTCGCCGCCGCGCTCCCGGTCGCGTCCAGCTTCGCCGCGCTTCCAGCCGCGTCGAGGTCGACCGGGAGCTGGTCGGCCTCCGAGTAGGCCACCGCCGCCTTGACGAAGGAGGCGAACAGCGGGTGCGGCCGGGTCGGCCGGCTCTTCAGCTCCGGGTGCGCCTGGGTGGCGACGAAGAACGGGTGCAGGCCCCGGTCCAGCTCGATGAACTCGACCAGCCGCCCGTCGGGCGAGGTGCCGGAGATGTGCAGGCCCGCCTTGGTCAGCGCGTCGCGGTAGGCGTTGTTCACCTCGTAGCGGTGCCGGTGCCGCTCGCTGGCCTCGGTGTCGCCGTACGCCTCGGCGACGAGCGAGCCCTCGGCGAGCGCCGCCGGGTACGCCCCCAGCCGCATGGTGCCGCCCAGGTCGCCCCTGCCGGCGACGATGTCCTCCTGGTCGGCCATCGTGGCGATGACCGGGTGCGCGGCCTCGGCGTCGAACTCCAGCGAGTTGGCGCCCTCCAGGCCGGCCAGGTGCCGGGCCACCTCGATGGTCATGCACTGCAGGCCGAGGCAGAGGCCGAGCAGCGGGATGCCGTTCTCCCGGGCGTAGCGGGCGGTGCCGATCTTGCCCTCGATGCCGCGCACCCCGAAGCCACCCGGGATGACGACGCCGTCCACGCCGGACAGGGCGGCCGCGGCGCCGGACGGGGTGACGCACTCGTCGCTCGGCACCCAGCGCAACTGCACCCGGGAGCGGTGGCCGAAGCCGGCGGCCCGGATCGCCTCGCTCACCGACAGGTAAGCGTCGGGCAGGTCGACGTACTTGCCGACCACGGCGACGGTGACGGTGTGCCGGGGCTGGTGCACCCGGTCCAGCAGGTCGTCCCAGCTGGTCCAGTCGACGTCGCGGAAGGACAGACCGAGCCGGCGCACCACGTACGCGTCGAGACCCTCGCGGTGCAGCACCTTGGGGATGTCGTAGATGCTCGGCGCGTCCGGGGCGGCGGTGACGGCCTCGCGGTCGACGTCGCAGTAGAGCGACAGCTTCTGCTTGACCTTGTCGGGGATCTCCCGGTCGCAGCGCAGCACCAGCGCGTCGGGCTGGATGCCGATGCTGCGCAGCTGGGCCACCGAGTGCTGGGTCGGCTTCGTCTTCAGCTCCCCCGACGGCGCCAGGTACGGCACCAGCGAGACGTGCAGGTAGAAGCAGTTGTCCCGGCCCAGGTCGTGACGGACCTGGCGGATCGCCTCCAGGAACGGCAGCGACTCGATGTCGCCGACGGTGCCGCCGACCTCGGTGATCACCACGTCCGGGACCTGGCCGTCGTCGTCCGGGTCGGCCATCGCCAGGATCCGCGACTTGATCTCGTTGGTGATGTGCGGGATGACCTGGACGGTGTCGCCCAGGTACTCGCCGCGCCGCTCCTTGGCGATCACCTCCGAGTAGATCTGGCCGGTGGTGACGTTCGCCTTGCCGGAGAGCGCCCGGTCCAGGAACCGCTCGTAGTGCCCGACGTCGAGGTCGGTCTCCGCGCCGTCCTCGGTGACGAAGACCTCGCCGTGCTGGAACGGGTTCATCGTCCCCGGGTCGACGTTGAGGTAGGGGTCGAGCTTCTGCATCACCACGCGCAGGCCGCGCGCGGTGAGCAGGTTGCCGAGGCTGGAGGCGGTGAGGCCCTTACCCAGCGAGGAGGCGACTCCCCCGGTGACGAAAATGTGCCTGGTCGTCCGTGCTGATGGGGCCAAGGCCTGCTCCCGTGTCGTCCGTCGCGGTCGTGCAGACCGCCGTGCCGATCAGCCAAGTGATCACGCGATCCACGGGATTCCACGGTAACACCTCTCCCGGCCCGCCCGCCGGGCGCACCCGGGCCGGGCCGCGGCACGTCGGGCGCGGACTCAGGAGGCGGTGACCTCGGTCGATGACCGGCCGGCCGGCGCGTGCTCTCCGGCGGCGGCGCCGGCCGGTGGCCCCTGCGCCCCGGTCGCCGGGCCCGGCGCGCGCGGGGCCGGGGCCGTCGGCGCCGGGGCCGGTTCCACGCCCCGCTCCGGGGTACGGGCGGTGCCCGCCCCCGCGCCGGTCGGGGCCGGGCGGTCCGGGCCGTCGCCGTCGCGTCCCCCGCCGGTGCCCCCGCCCGACCCGCCGGGCCCCTCGTCGCGCTGCCGGCCCGCGTCGGGCAGCGTCCGGTCGGTGGAGTGGTCCAGCACCCGCAGCGCGGCCAGCGCCGCCATCGGCACCACCAGGGCGGCGGCCGCGCCGGCGACGTCCAGGGCGTCGCCGCGCAGCACCCCGCCGATCACCGCGGCGACGGCGGTGCCGGCCATCGCCGCCCGCATCGCCGGGTAGATGCCGAACAGCCGCTTCAGCCCGCCCCACGGCTGGAGCAGGGCGAACCAGACCAGCAGGCCGCCGGCCAGTGCCAGCACCGTCAGCGGGCTGTTCACCAGCGTCTCGAAGTTCGCCGTGCTGGAACGGTGCACGGTCAGCCCGCCGGTGCCGTCACCCACGGCGGCCAGGAAGCGGCCGAGGCTGCCCCGCTCGGCGGCGGGCCGGCGCAGGTCGAGCACCGCGAAACCGATGGTCAGCGCCAGCCCGGCCATGGTGGCCCAGGCCAGCCGGCTGACGGTCAGCCACCCGCCGGCGCTGATCGCCGCGGCGACGCTCAGCCCGGCGGTCAGCGCAATGGCACCGATCGGATCGGCTCCCAGGTACGGGCTGCCGACGACCAGCACGGCCGCGCCGCCGACGGCCACCATCACGGGCGGCCGCCAGGACCGGCGCACCCGCTGGGCCAGCCACCCCGCGCTCAGCAGGGCGCCGGCAAGGAACACGCCGAGCCCGACGGTGCCCAGCCCGGCGTACCGGCCGCCCTCCAGGGCGGAGTAGCCGACCACCCCGTTGAGCTGGAGGCGGGCGCCGGTGAGCACGTCCATGCCCACGGTCAGCGTGGTCAGGCCGGCCACCGCACCGAGCGGGCCGAGGGTGGCCGCGTGCCCGGGCGCGAGCCGGACCACGGCGGTCGCGGCGACCATCAGCAGTACGGTCACCCCGGCGAAGTACACGCCCGCGTGGTCCCCGCGCCACCAGGGCACGGCGTCGGCGAGCAGGGCCGCCGGCACGGCGAGGGCCGCCGCGATCAGCAGCAGCTCCACGACCGCCACCACCCGGGGCGACACCGGCTCCGGGCCGTACGGGCCGGCGTGCCGGCGGGCCCGGCGCAGCAGCGGCAGCACCGCCACGGCCAACAGCACCTGGGCGCCGACCAGCAGGGTGAAGAACCAGTCCGCCACCCGCCGCTGGGCGGCGGCCTCGCGGTCGGCGTCCGCGGGCTCGGCGATCGCGGCGGCGAGGTCCGCCGGCCGCCCGCCGACCGACTCGGCCGGCCGACCGAGGAAGAGCCGCTCCGGCATCGACCGGCCCAGCGCGGTGAGCGCGGTCGGCGCGAGGTCGACCAGTTGCAGGTAGCCCTCCCGGCCGGTGCTGGCGGAGGTGAGCCACCCGCGTTCCCAGCCCGGCCCGTCGGCCACGACGACGTGCAGCCGCGACGGCGCGTCGGTGTCGGACACCCCGGCGACGAGCACCAGCGAGCGGGGCGGCCGGGCGGCCAGCACCCGGGCCAGGCGGGCGTCGGCCTCGCGGGCGGCCGCGGCCCGGGCCGCCGGGTCCTCACCGGCCACCGTACCGAGGTCGACGATGCTCAGCACGCAGGAGCCGAGCAGGTTGGCCGGGTCCGCGGGAAGCGCCGGGGCGTACCGGTCGACGCGGCCGAACGGCCGGGCGGCGGCGACGGCCGCGCCGGGCCCGACCGCCACCGAGCAACGCACCGACTCCGACAGCGCGCCGGGCACCGCGCCCCAGGGCAGCCGCTCCTGGTTGTGCAGGACCACGCTCTCCTGGTCGGGCAGGTTCGCGCCGATGCCGTCGGGCTGCTCGACCGTCACCTGGGCCGGTGGGCAGCCGCCGGCCTGCCGGCTGCCGTTCCAGGCGGCGTAGCTGCCCGCGCCGAGGGTCAGCCAGCCGTCCACGGGGCAGGTCGGCCGGTGCGCGGAACGGACCGACAGCGAGCCGATCGAGCCGTCCTGGGCCATCCGCCACAACGTCGGCGTGGTCTGCGGGTCGACGTCCTCCCAGCGCAGCCCAGCCACCCCGGCCAGCACCACGAAGTCGGCGGTGCGCCCGGGGGCCTCCCGGTCGGGGCGGGCGGTCAGCGCGGTGATGCCCAGTGCCACCACGACGAGGGTCAGCAGGATCGGGGCGATTCTGCGCCGCATCAGCGGCGCCCCGTCGACGGGGCGTCGGCGCCCGGGGCCCCCGGCCCGGCGGTGTCCGGGGCCAGCTCGGCGTAGAGCGCCGCCAGTTGGGCGAGGGTGTCGGCCTCGGTGGGCCAGGTGGCGGCCCGGGCAGCGCCGCGCCGCCCCAGCTCGGCCCGCCCGGTCCCGTCGTCGAGCAGGTCGCGTACGGCCGCGTCGACGGCGTCCACGTCCCCCGGCGGCACCAGCACCGCGGCGTCGCCGACCAGCTCCGGCAGGCCGCCGACCCCGGTCGCCACCAGCGGTACGCCGGCCCGCATCGCCTCCTGCGCGAAGAGCTGACGGGCCTCCCAGTCGCTGGTCACCAGCGCCAGGTCGGCCCCGGCGAGCAGGTCGCCCACGTCGGTACGGTGCCCCAGCAGGGTCACCGGGGCCCGGGCGGCGGAGATCCGGGCGGCCAGCGGCAGGTAGGCGGGACCGCTGCCGGCGATGACCACCACCGGCGCCGGTTTCCGCGTACGCCACCGGGCAGCCGCGTCGATGAGCACGTCGTACCGCTTCTGGGGATGCAGCCGGCCGACGGAGAGGATCAACGGCTGGTCCGGGGCGACGCCGAACTCGGCGCGGACGGCGGCCCGGCGGCGGCGCGGCGCGGGCAGTGCCGGCGCGGCGACCGGGGCGAGCCGGGCGTCCGTCGCGCCCAGCGCGGTGGCCCGTTCGACCAGGTCGGCGGACGCGCCGAGCGCCACCCGGGCGCCCCGGGCCACGACCCGCTCGACGACGCGGGACACAGCGCCGCGCAGGCCGCCCGCGAGCACCGCGTTGTGCCAGCTCACCACGAGCGGGGCGGCCGGGCGGGCGAGCACGGCCACGAGCCCGGCGCGCAGGCCGTGGGCGTGCAGCACGTCGACCTCCTCGTCGGCGAGCGCCCGGCGTAGCGCGGTGACCGCCCGGGCGTCGGCCGGGGTCGGGCTGGCCGGGATCTCCACCGGCAGGAAGCGGGCGCCGGCGCCCGTGAAGTCGAACTGCTCCTGGGTCGCGGCGGGCCCGCAGACCAGCACGGAGGTGCCCGCGGCGGTCAGGCCCCGGGCCAGCGAGCGGACGTGCTGCCCCACGCCGCCGGTGCTGGAGGCGAGCAGCAGCGCCACCGTGCCGCGCCGGTCGGGAACCGCTGCCGTCACCGCGACCACCCCCGCCCGTCGGTCGCCGTCGGCCGGTCACCCGTCCTGCACCCGCTCACCGGGACACCGTCTCCTTCCCGTCACCCCGTTCCGGGGGGATGTCGCCCTCGCCCGTTGCTTCGGCGGGGGCCGCCGGCCCGCGCCGGCCCGCCCTGCCCAGCCGCCGGAGCACCACGGCGAGCAGCGGCTTCACGTCCCGCCGGTCGATCAGCCAGACGACGGCGAGGAACACGACGCCGACCAGGACTCCGGACAGCATGCCCTGCACGAGTGCGCCCGGTGTCGTCGGGGTGCCGCCGGTCGCCGCGTCGAGCCCCCGGGCGACGGCCGTTCCGGCGAGCGCGGCCAGGGTGCCGGCGAGCACCCCGGCGCCGCCGGCGCGGGCGGCGCCGGCGAGCGCGGGAGGCCCGGCAGCGCGGCGCACCGCGACGAGCAGCAGCCCGCCGAGCAGGACCATCCCGGCCGAGTTGGCCAGGGCGACCGCGAGCACCCGGTCCGCCACCGGCAGGAGGACCGACAACGGCACCGCCACCACCGGCACGGCCAGCCAGCCGACGCCGATGGCGACGGTGGCGGGGCGGGTGGCCCCCCGGGCGTAGAGGGCGCGGGAGAGCACCGCGAAGAGGCCGTAGCCGAGCAGCCCGGGGGCGAAGCCGACGATGCCCGCGGCGGTGGAGCCCGGGTCGCCCGGGTAGAAGAACGCGGCGACCGGCCCGGCCGTGCCGACCAGCGCCGCCGCGCCGAGGCAGCTGAACAGCAGCACACCGCGCACGGTCGAGGAGAGCGTGCGCCGGTAGTCCTCGTCCCGTCCCGCGGTGGCGGCGGTCGCCAGCGTCGGGTACGCCGCCACCGCCAGGGGCACCGCCAGCACCGCCCAGGGCAGCAGGTACATGGTCTGGGCCAGGTTGAACACCTGCGGCGAACCGGTCGGGCCGCCGGAGACCCGCTTGAGCAGCACCAGCAACGCGAGCTGCTGCGCGGTGACGGTGACCGCCCCGGCAACCGCCAGCCCGCCGACCCGCGCCCGCGCGTCGGGCGGGAACGCGTACCCCGGGCGGGGCCGCAGGCCCAACCGGCGCAGTGGGATCAGCAGCGACAGCGACAGCACCACCACGCCGAGCGTGGTGCCGGCCGACAGGATCAGTTCGCCGCCGCCGCTCACCTGCGCCACGCCGACGCCTCGTCCCTCGGCGCCGCCGAAGACGAGGTAAACCACGATCACGGTGAGGCTGGACAGCAGCGGCGCGATCACCGGCCAGGCGAAGCGGCGGTGGGCCTGGAGCACCCCGGTCAGCACGATCCCGATGCCGTAGAGCGGCAGTTGCGGAGCGAAGACCCGCAGCATCCGCGCGCCGGCCGCCAGCTCGGCCTCGGAGCGCCCCTCGCTGAGCAGCGACACGATCGGGCCGGCCGCCACCGCGACCAGGACAGCCAGCGGGACCAGCAGGGTGACCGTCCAGGTGAGCAGGGCCCCGGTGGTGGCGGCCACCGCGCGCCGGTCACCGGCCGCGACCGGCCCGGCCAGCAGCGGTACGACCAGGCTCGCCAGCGCGCCACCGGCCACGATCTCGAAGATGATGTTCGGCGCGGTGTTGGCGATGACGTACATGCCACCGAGGTCGCTCTTCTGCACGACCCAGGTGAAGACGGCGGTACGGCCGAAGCCGGCGAGCCGGCTGAGGACGGTGAGGACGGCGATGAGCGCGGCAGCTCCGGCGACGCGGCCGGCGCCGGCGAGGGGTGCCGGGGTCGTCACGTCAGTCGGCGCGTCGACCCAGTGCGTCGAGCTCGCGCAGCCCCGGGGTGCGCTGGATGACCTGGGTGAAGCTCACCCTCTCGCTGGCCGCGGTGAGCCCGGCGAGCACGGCGAGCAGCCCGGCCCGCCCGAGAGGCCCGGTACGCGCGGCCAGCGCCACGCCGAGCAGCGCGCCGAGCGCGTTCGCGCCGCTGTCGCCGAGCATCACGTCCTCGCCGAGGTCGGCGGGGAGCAGACCGGCGGCGGCGCCGACGGCACCGGCGGCGATCCCGCCGTGCGGGCCGCCGGCCAGCGGGGCACCGAGCAGGAGGCCGGACTTCAGCGCCCGGCCGGGACGCAGGTCGAGCAGGTTGAGCAGGTTCGCGGTGCCGGCGACGACACCGGCGCCGAGCAGCACGTCGACGCCCCGGCCCAGCGGGCCCTGCCGCTGGCGGCGCCAGTGCCCGGCGACCCGGGGGTCGGCGGCGAGCAACGCGGCGGCGCCGAGGCCGGCGGCCCCAACCCCGACGACCTTGACCATTCCCGCGGTGACCCGACCCTCGCGCAGCGCGGCCAGGTGCCCGGCGAAGCCCTTGGCCGCCTTCTGCTCGGGCCGTGCCCCGACCACGTCGTCGTAGAGGCCGACCGTGCCGGCGCCCACCCCCGCGACCAGGGCGGCGGCGCCCGACGGGCCGCTGGAGGCGCCGAACGCGCCCGCCGCGGCGGCGCCGGCCGCGAGAGCGGGGCCGGCGGCCAGGCTCACGGTGCGGCCACGGAAGTTGGTGCGCTCCAGCGCGGGCCCGGCCGGCGAGGTGCGCACCTCGCGCAGCGCGTACCGGGCGGCGGCGGCGCCCGCCCCGGCGATCAGCAGTCGACCGAGCAGACTCACGCCTCTCCCTCCCGCCGTGCGTCGGCGAGGCTGGATCCGGACACCGGGGTACGTCGTCGCGTCACTGGGGCAGTCTAGGCAGCAGGGTGGCGTTGTCGGCGACGCCGTACTGCCCGGCCTTCTTCTCCGTGACCTGCTGCACCAGCGCGAGGGCGGTGACCAGCTGGCCCTGGACGGTGTTGGCGTTGTCGACGGTGGAGATGGTCTGCACCAGCACGGGGTCGCTGCGCACGGCGGCCACCAGGTTTCCACCGGCCGAGCCGTTGCCGCCCACGACGAGCGTCCCGGCCTGGTCGAACTGCTCGGCGACCTTCAGCACCGACTCGTCCTTCTTCGCCGAGTCCTTGTCCACGTACGGCTGCCCGCTGACCAGGACGGCGGCCTCCGCCGACGCGGTGACCGGCTTCTCGGTGGTCAGGTAGTTGGCGTTGACGTAGGCGGCGAGCACCGCCCGCCGGTCGGCCTCGGTGACGGGGGTGGCGCCGGCCGCCCGGTCGAGCAGGACGCTGGCCAGCAGCGCGCTGGACGTCTCGACACCGTTGCTGTTGCTCGGCAGGTCGGCGGTCGGCGCGCTGGTGGGGCGCGCGGCGGTGACTGCCAGCTCCAGCAGGTTGTTGTTGTTGTCCGGGTTGATGAACTTGTCCTGCAGGTCGACGCGGCTCACCTGGGCCCCGGCGAGCTGGAGCATCTTGACCACGCCCTCGGTGTGGTCGCGCCCGGTGGGCAGGCCGACGACCAGCACCCGCTTGTCGGTCAGCTTGCCGGGCAACAACAACTCCGCTGTCTGGGCCGCGAACTCCTCCTCGAGCTCCAGCTCCTTCTCCATGCTCTGGACCGCCTGGCGCATCTGCTGGTTGTCCTTGCGCAGCGCGTTGACGTTCTCCTTGAGCGAGTCGGCCACCGGGCCGTTCAGGGCGGCGGTGCCGACCACGAGACCGATCGCCAACGCGAGGAAGACCGCGGTCAGGGAAACCACGTGGTACCGGAAGTTGATCACACCTGTCGCCTCTTGGTCGGTGGGACGCTAGAAAAGCTGTTCGAGCTGGAACACGAAATTGTTCCACCACTCGGAGACCACGCCCAAATACGCCTTGCCGACGGTGGAGACCGCCACGGCCGACGCCATCGCCGCGATCGCGGAGAGCACCAGCAGCAGCAGCGACGACCCGGAGATGCTCTGCCGGTAGAGCCGGCTCACGCCCTTGGCGTCGACCAGCTTGCCGCCGACCTTGAGCCGGGTCAGGAACGTGGAGGCCATCCCGCCGCGGCCCTTGTCGAGGAACTCGACCAGCGTGGCGTGGGTGCCGACGGCGACGAGCAGCGAGGCGCCCTTCTCGTCGGCCAGCAGCATGGCAAGGTCCTCGCTCGTGGCCGCCGCGGGGAAGGTCACCGCCGGTACGCCGAGGCCGTTGACCCGGGCCAGGCCGGGCGCGCGACCGTCCGGGTAGGCGTGCACGATCACCTCGGCGCCGCAACGCAGCACGTCGTCGGTGACCGAGTCCATGTCTCCGATGATCATGTCCGGCGGGTAGCCGGCCTCGACCAGCGCGTCCGCGCCGCCGTCGACGCCGATCAGGACCGGCTTGAACTCGCGGATGTAGGGGCGCAGCACGTCCAGGTCGGCCTTGTAGTCGTAGCCGCGCACCACGATCAGGCAGTGCCGCCCCTGCATCTCGGTCTGGATCTCGGGCACGCCGACGCCGTCGAGGAGCAGGTCGCGCTCCTGACGGAGGTAGTCCATCGTGTTGGCGGCGAACGCCTCCAACTGCACCGAGAGCCCCTCCCGGGCGTCGGCCATGGCCTTGGCCACGGTCTCGGCGTCCTGGAGGCTGCCGTGCGCCATCGGCTCGTCGCCGACGAAGACGGTGTTGCCCTCGATCCGGACGGTGTCGCCCTCGCGGATCCGCTCGAAGACCCCCTCCCCCAGGTCGTCCAGGAGAGGAATACCGGCAGCGACCAGCACCTCCGGCCCAAGGTTCGGATATCGGCCGGAGACCGACGGCTTCGCGTTGAGCACGGCGCCGACACCGACGGCGACGAGCGAGTCGGCGGCGACCCGGTCGAGATCGACATGGTCGATGACCGCGATGTCACCGGGGCGGAGCCGGCCGACCAGGCGTTTTGTCCGGCGGTCGAGGCGCGCGGTGCCGAAGATCCTGCCCGGTTCCGCGTTCCGGGTCCGGCGCAACGTGGGTAGACGCATCGTGACCATCCTGGCATGTGAGGCAGGCAAATCTGTCGCGACATGCCTGAGCAGGGCCGCCTACCCAGGGAAGCACATTACCGCGCAGGCCGGTGTGCCTGTGCTCACAATCGCCGACCTCACGGGCGCCTTTCCCTGGCCGCCACGGCGAGCAGCTCCTCGGCGTGCGCGATACCCAGGTCGGAGTCGGGCAGACCGGCGAGCATCCGGGCCAGTTCCCGGGCGCGCTCGGTGTCCTCCACCACCCGCACCCCGCTCGTGGTGACCGCCCCGCCCGTGTCCTTCGCCACCACCAGATGCCGGTCGGCGAACGCGGCCACCTGCGGCAGGTGGGTGACGACCAGCACCTGGTGGCTGCGGGCCAGCCGGGCCAGCCGCCGGCCGATCTCCACCGCGGCCTGCCCGCCGACCCCGGCGTCGACCTCGTCGAAGACCAACGTGGGCGGCCCACCCGAGCCGGCGAAGACCACCTCGATGGCGAGCATCACCCGGGACAGCTCGCCGCCGGAGGCGCCGCGCTGCAACGGCAGCGAGGGAGCGCCCGGATGGGCCAGCAGCCGCAGCTCCACCTCGTCGCCGCCGTCCGGGCCGACACCGACCTCGGTGCCGTTGACCGGCAGGGTCGGCTCGGCGCGGCCGGCGGCGCGGGGCAGCACCGCCACCTCGATCCGGGCGTGCGGCATGGCCAGCCCCGCCAGCTCGACGGTGACCTGCTCCGCGAAGCGGGTCGCCGCCTCCTGTCGCGACGTCGACACCCGGCCGGCCAGGTCGGCCACCTCGCCGGCCAGCCGGGCTGCCTCCCGGTCCAGCTCGTCCAGGAGGTCGTCGGAGGTGTCGAGGTCGGACAGGCGGGTGCGGGCACGTTCGGCCCAGGCGATCACCCCGTCGACGTCGTCGGCGTACTTGCGGGTGAGCGCACGCAGCGCCGCCCGCCGCTCGTAGACGGTCTGCAACCGCGCCGGGTCGGCGTCGAGCGCGGCGAGGTAGGCCGACAGCTCGGCCGAGACGTCCGTGACGAGCGTCGCCGCCTCCTCCAGCCGCCCCGCCAGCTCGCCCAGCGCCGGGTCCGTGCCGGCCTGCGCCTCCAGGGTGCGCCGGGCGGTGCCGAGCAGCGTTGCCGCGTCCGGGGTCTCGTCGGTCGCCTCCACGCCGCCGGCCACGCACTGGTGGGCCACCTGTGCCGCGGTACGCAGCCCCTCGGCATGCTCCAGCCGCTGTGCCTCCGCCTTCAGCTCGTCGTCCTCTCCGGGCTGCGGGTCGACCCGGGTGATCTCGTCGAGGCCGAGGCGCAGCAGGTCGGCCTCCTGGTTGCGCTCGCGGGCGTTGCGCCGCCGGTCGGTCAGGTCGTCGACCACCGCGCGCCAGCGGGCGTACGCCTCGCGCAGCGCGTCGAGCAGCTTCTCGTGCTCCGCGCCGGCGAAGCGGTCGAGCGCGGCCCGCTGCTCGGCCGGCCGCAGCAGCCGCAGCTGGTCGGACTGGCCGTGCACGGCCACCGCCTGCTCGCCCACCTCACCGAGCATCGACACCGGCATGCTCCGCCCGCCCAGATGCGCGCGGGAGCGCCCCTCCACGGTGACCGTGCGGCTCAGCAGCACCGAGCCGTCCTCGTCGGGCTCGCCGCCCGCGTCGGTGATCCGCGCGTGCACGGTGGCGGCGACGCGGCCCGCGAGCCGCAGGCGGCCCTCGACCACCGCCCGGCCCGGCTGGGCGCGCACCCGGCCGGCGTCGGCACGCCCGCCGAAGAGCAGGCCGAGACCGGTGACCACCATGGTCTTGCCCGCACCGGTCTCGCCGGTGATGACGTTCATGCCGCCGGTCAGCGGCAGCGTGGTGTCCTCGATGACGCCCAGTCCGGTGATGCGCAGCTCTTCCAGCACAGCAACCGACAGTAGACGCGGCCCCCGACACTTGACCAGCCGGCGTTGGCGTGCCGGTGCGTCCGCCCGCCGACACCGCCGCCGGGGCCGCCCGGGCGTGGACGGCCGGCGGCGGCCCGCCGCAGGGTCACCGACGGTTGCCGCGCCAGCCCTGCACGGGCAGGTCGAACTTCGCCACCAGCCGGTCGGTGAACGGGCGGTCCCGCAGCCGCACGACGCGCACCGGCAGCGCGCCGCGGCGCACCGTGACCCGCGCCCCCGGCGGCAGGTCGTAGACCCGCCGGCCGTCGCAGGACAGCACCGCGAGGGTGGTGAACGGGTCGACGGTGATGACGAACGTGGACGTGGGCGCGGTGACCAGCGGCCGGCTGAACAGCGCGTGCGCGCTGATCGGCACCAGCAGCAGGGCCTCCACCTCCGGCCAGACCACCGGCCCGCCGCCGGAGAACGCGTACGCCGTCGAGCCGGTGGGGGTCGCGCAGACCACCCCGTCGCAGCCGTAGCGGGACAGCGGTCGGCCGTCGACGTCGACGAGCAGCTCCAGCATCTGGGCGCGCTCGCCCTTCTCGACGCTGATCTCGTTGAGCGCCCACGACTCGATGGTGGGGCCGCCGTCGAACTCGGCGGTCACGTCGAGGGTGAGCCGCTCGTCGACGGTGTAGTTGCGCTCGACCACGTCGCGCACCGCGCTGTCCAGGTCGTCGATCTCGGCCTCGGCGAGGAAGCCGACCTTGCCCAGGTTGATGCCGATCAGCGGCACCTTCGCCGGGCGGGCCAGCTCCGCCGCGCGCAGGAAGGTGCCGTCCCCGCCGAGCGCGAAGACGATCTCCGCGCCCTCGGCCGCCTCCAGGCCGGTCGTCGGGACCACCCCGGGCAGGTCGAGGTCCTCGGCCTCCTCGGCCACGACGCGCACCTCGAAGCCGGCCGAGATCAGGTCGGCGGCGACGGCACGGGCGTGCTCCGTGCTGCGCCGACGACCGGTGTGCGTCACCAGCAGTGCCGTGCGGCTCACCGGGACCGCCGCCCCGTCACATCCGCGCGGCGTCCGCGCAGCACGCCCGCGACCGCGGGGCTCGCCAGCTCACTCACCCGGCCACCTCCTCCGTCGCCGCGTCCGGCCGGTCACCGGAGCGCACCGGGCCACCCGGCCCGGCGGTCACCACCGCGCGCACCCGCTCCGGGTCGGCCGGCGGTGCGTCCCGGCGTAACCATACGAAGAACTCGACGTTGCCGCTCGGCCCCGGCAACGGGCTCGCGGCCACGTCGGCCAGGCCGAGGTCGAGCCGGGCCGCCGCGGCGGCCACGTCGAGCACGGCCTCCGCCCGCAGCAGCGGGTCGCGGACCACCCCGCCGGCACCCACCCGCTCCTTGCCGACCTCGAACTGCGGCTTCACCATCAGCGCCAGGTCGCCGTCGGGCCGGGTGCACCCGGCCAGCGCCGGCAGCACCAGCCGCAGCGAGATGAACGACAGGTCGGCGACCGTGAGGTCGACCGGCCCGTCGACGACCTCCGGCGTCAGCGTACGGACGTTGGTGCGCTCGAAGACCCGTACCCGGGGGTCGTTGCGCAGCGGCCAGGCGAGCTGCCCGTAGCCGACGTCGACCGCGACCACCTCCGCCGCGTCGGCGCGCAGCAGCACGTCGGTGAAGCCGCCGGTGGAGGCGCCCGCGTCGAGGCAGCGCCGGCCGGCCACCGCCAGCCCACCCGGCGCGAAGGCGGCCAGCGCGCCGGCCAGCTTGTGCCCGCCCCGGGAGACGTACTCCGAGCCGGGGTCCTCGCCGGTGACCAGGAGCGGATCGGCGGGGTCGACCATCGCGGCGGGCTTGCGGGCCGGCACGCCGCGCAGCTGGACCCGGCCGGCCTCCACCAGCGCGGCGGCCTGTTCCCGGGACCGGGCCAGGCCGCGGCGGACGAGTTCGGCGTCCAGCCGGTTACGACGTGCCATGCGTGGTTCTTCTCCGGTCGGTCAGGCCTGGTCGATGGTCGCGAGGGTCTCCCGCAGCGTCTCGTACGCCGCCTCGTACTGCGCGATCTGGTCCGCCGGGGCGAGCGTGGCGGCGTTGGCCAGCGCCCGTACTGCGGCGTCCACAGCGGGATGCCGGTCGTCGCCCAGATCCTCGGCGGGCTCCGGCAGCGGCGGCGGGCCGGGACGCGGGCCCGGCCGGGCGGTGGGCGCCGGCCCGGGCCGCGGGAAGCCGGACGCGGGCCCGTGGCCGGCACCCGGCGGGCCGGGACGGGCGCCGGGCGGCGGCCCGGGGCGGAAGGGACCGCTCACGACCCGCCCCCGGCCAGGGCCGGGCGGGTCACGCCTCGCCCTGCGGCGGCCGCTTGCGGGCCGGCGCCTTCTTCGCCGGACGGGCCGGCTCCGCCGCGCCCTCGGCGGGGGCGAGGGCGGACGGCGCCCGCTTGGCGACGGCCTTCTTGGCCACGGCCTTCTTGGCGACGGCCTTCTTGGCGACGGCCTTCTCGGCCAGCGCCTTCTTCGCCACGGCAGGCCCCGCGACCGCCACGGGGGCCGCCGAGGTCGGCACGGCCGGCTCGGCGGCGCCCGGGACCACCGAGGACCCGGCAGCGGCTGCCCCGGGGTTCGACGACTCCGCGCCATCGGCGGGCACCGGCAGCGGGGCACCGGGGGTCGCCTTGGCGTCGCGGAGCTGACGTTCCAGCTCGTGCACCCGGCGCGTCAACTCGGCGACCTCGTCGGCGGTGGCGAGCCCCACCGCGCCGAGGGCACGATCCACCTCGAACCGCACCAGCTTGGTCAGCGACTCACGGTTGGCCGCGCCGGTGGAGACCAACTCCTCGGCGAGGGTCTGCAACTGGGCGGCGGTCGCCCCGCCCGAGCCGACAGCCCGGCGAACCGCGTCCTGGGCCTTCTTCCGGGGCGCCTCCGTCAGGCCCATGGCCAGCTCGAGGTAGGCGCGCCACGCGTCCTGCATGCCTGATTCCTTCCGCGGGGCGGGGGTGTGCAGGTGCCACGCTACCGGGCACCCCGCGACGCCCCGTGCGGTACGGTGCCGGGGACGGCGTGGTGAGCGGTGAGGGGGCGGTCGTGGCCAGCGTGGACGAATGCCGGCAGGCGCTGCGGGATCTGGCGGCCAGGCTGGACCGCGACGCGGAGACGGTGCGGGAGAAGGTCGACTTCGAGCGGACGCTGGCCTGCCGCGTCACCGACATCGGGACCGCCTTCCACGGCCGGCTCTGCGGCGGTCGGCTGGTCGACCTGGCCGACGGCGACGACCCGAAAGCCAAGATCGCGCTGAGCACCGGCAGTGACGACCTGCTCGCGCTGGTCCGCGGCGAACTCGACATCACCCGCGCGGTCACGTCCCGACGGGTGTCGATCAAGGCGAACCCGCTCGACCTGATGAAGCTGCGCAAGCTGCTCTGAACGGTCGCCGGCCCGCAGGCGGTCAGCCGGACAGGCCGAGTTCGGCCAGTGCCTTCTCCGCCTCGGCCGACCCGGGCCGGATCCGCGCCGACCGCGCCGACCAGGCGGCCGTGCAGAGCACCGCCAGGGCGTCCAGCGGGCGGCCAGCCCCGGACAGCTCCAGCGTGTCGCCCCGCGGGGCCACCGACCATCCGCCGGCGTTCGCCGGGCCCGGGACCCGCACGACGGCGGCCGGGTCGAAGAGCCCCGCCAGGTCCATCGAGACGTACGTCGGCCTGCGGTGCGCCGGAGCGGCGAGCAGTTCGGCCGCGTCGCTCACGCCGGTGAGCACCAGCAGGCTGTCCAGGCCGGCCCGCCGGGCGCCCTCGATGTCGGTGTCCAACCGGTCGCCGACCAGCAACGTCCGGCCCTGCCCGGCCCGGCGGGCCGCCGTGGTGAACAGGGCCGGCTCGGGCTTGCCGACGACCACGTCGGGATCCCGGCCGAGCGCCGTGCGCAGCACGGCGACCAGGGAACCGTTGCCCGGCAGTGGCCCCCGGCCACTGGGCAGGGTCGGGTCGGCGTTGGTGGCGACCCAGGTCGCGCCGCCACGTACGGCCACCGAAGCCTCGGCCAGGTCCGCCCAGCAGACCTGCGGGCCGAACCCCTGCACCACCGCGAGCGGGGACTCGTCGGCCCGGGACACCGGGCTGAGCCCCACCGCGCCCAGCTCGGCCCGCAGTGCCTCGGTGCCGACGACCAGCACCGCGGCGCCGGCCGGAAGCCGGTCGCGAAGCAGCTCGGCGGCGGCCGCCGCGGAGGTGAGCACCTCTTCGGGCCGGGCGGGCACGCCCATCCCGGTGAGCAGGTCGGCCACCTCGCTGGAGCGGCGCGAGGCGTTGTTGGTCGCGTACGCCACCGACCGGCCCTCGGCGTGCAGCCGGCCCACCGCCTCGACCGCGCCGGGGATCGGCCGGTCGATCAGGTAGATCACGCCATCCAGGTCGAAGACGACCAGGGCGTACCCGTCGACCAGCCGTTCCCCGGCATCCGTCGTCATCGCTTCGCGGTGTCCGACCCGCCGGAGACGGTGGGCTCGCCACCACCGGCGCCGGCCCCGTTGTCGTCGCCGACCCGTCCGGCGGCGCCGCCATCCGCCTCGTCGTCGGTCAGGTCGCCCGCCGGCCCCGCCGCGACCGCGGCCTGCGGCTCGTCGTCCTCGCCGTCGCTGTCGGCGTCGGTGTCGGCGGTGTCGGCGGTGTCGGTGTCGGCGGTGTCGGTGTCCTCGGCGTCGGCGTCGGCGGTGTCGGTGTCCGGCCGGGCCAATACCGCACCCGGGTTGCCGGGGCCGGCGGCAGACTCCTCGGCGGACTCCTCGTCCTCCTCGTCGCCCTCGATCACCACACCGTCGAGCTCCAGCAGCCGCTCGGCGGCGTCGGTCTCGCTCTCGGCGTCGACATCGGCCGCCCGGGAGAACCACTCCCGAGCCTCCTCGCGACGACCGACGGCCAGCAGCGCGTCGGCGTATGCGTAACGCAGCCGCGCCGTCCACGGCTCAGCCGTCTCGCTCGTCAGCTCGGGAACCTGGAGCATGGCCACGGCGGCGTCCTTCTGGCCCAGGTCACCGCGCGCCCCGGCCGCCACGATCAGCAGCTCGATCGCCACGGCCTGGTCCAGCTTCTCCCGGTCCGCACCACGGAACAGGTCGATCGCCCGCTCCGGCCGACCCAGCGCCCGCTCGCAGTCCGCGAGCACCGCCAGGTGGCTCTGCAACCCGCTCATCCGGTGGTATGTGCGCAGCTCCGCGATCGCGGTCTGCCACTCCCCCGCGTGGTACGCGGCCAGGCCGACCGCCTCGCGGACGGCGGCGATCCGGGACGCCAGCCGACGGGCCGCCAACGCGTGCGCCAGCGCCTCGGCGGGGTCCTCGTCGATCAGCTGACCCGTCGCCACCAGGTGCCGGGCGACCGTCTCGGCGACCGGCTTCGCCAGCGAGAGCAGCTCAGCCCGGACGTCCTTGTCGAGGTCGGTCGCGACGATCTCGTCGGGCAGCACGGGGGACGCCGCACGCTCCCGCTCCGCCTCCGGGCGCTCCCGCCGCTCGTCACGACGCTCTGAGCCACGGTAGCCGCCCTCACGGTCGCCACCGCGGAAGCCGCCCTGCCTGTCGCCACCGCTCCGGTAACCACCCGGACGGTCGCCGCCCTCACGACGGTCACCACCGCGGTAGCCACCTTCACGCGGCGGACCCGAACGGAAACCACCCTGGCGATCGCCACCCTCGCGACGCTCGCCGCCACGGAAACCGCCCTCGCGGTCACCACCACGGAAGCCACCCTGGCGATCGCCGCCCTCACGACGGTCACCACCACGGAAACCGCCCTCACGCGGCGGACCCGAACGGAAACCACCCTCACGACGGTCACCACCACGGAAACCGCCCTCACGCGGCGGACCCGAACGGAAACCACCCTCACGACGGTCACCACCACGGAAACCGCCCTCACGCGGCGGACCCGAACGGAAACCACCCTCAC
>NZ_JAGPXN010000030.1 GCF_018070575.1 Micromonospora sp. C31 | reverse complement strand
CTGGGCGGGCTGCAACCCGGTGAACGGAAAGATCCACTCAGATCGGGCAACGGTGATCACCTGCACCCCGGCATCCTGCCCGACCATCCTCAACAGACAGACGCCAGGGTTACGAGACGTCCCTTAGACTCCTACCCTAGACATGGATCGCCTGCTGCTAGGTGATCAGGGCCCGGCGTCAAGGTGCTACGAAAACCTGCCGGCCCGTTCCGTATTTGTGCCCGTGTTACCGGCCATCCGCATCATGCTGACTAGCGCTGATAACAGACTAAGGGACGTCTCGTAACTGGGTGTCGCGTCCATCCTGGATCATGGTGGGGTGCAGGTGATCTCGGCAGCGCGTCCGGAGTGGATCTTTCCGTTCACCGGACTGCAGCCCGTCCAGTTCCGCAGGCTGGTCCGGCTGGTCGCGGAGCGCGGCGGTGACGGCATCGCCGACGGCCGGCCGGGCCGGCAGTGGGCCCTCGACCTCCCGGATCGGGTGTTGCTGGTCGCCGCCTACTGGCGTACGAACCTGACGATGCGCCAGATCGGCCCGCTGTTCGGGGTGTCGCACTCCGCGGCGCACCGGGTCATCGACACCCTCGCGCCGCTACTGGCCCTGGCGCCAGTGCGTAAGCGGCCGGTCGCGCAGATCGCCATCGTCGACGGGACTCTGATCCCCACCCGCGATCACCGCCTGGCCGCCCGCAGCAAGAACTACCGGTACTCCACGAACCTGCAGGTCGCCATCGACGCCAGCACCCGCCTGGTCATCGCCGTCGGCGACCCGCAGCCCGGCAACCGCAACGACACGATCGTCTACCGCACCTCGGGCATCCAGGAGAAGCTGCACGGGCGACCGGCGATGGCCGACGGCGGCTACCGAGGCAACCCCGAGGTGATCATGCCGTACCGCAAGCCCGCCGACGGCAGTGACCTTGCGGACTGGAAGGAAGCCCTCAACGTCGAACACCGCACCGTCCGAGCAGGCGTCGAACACGCCCTGGCCAGGATGAAGTGCTTCAAGATCCTGCGCGACTACCGTCGCGCCGCCCACACATTGGCCGATGCCGCTTCCGGCATCGCCAACCTCCACAACATCATCCTCGCCGGCTGACCGCCGACCCCGTCCCAGGCAACGCCTTCACTGGGTTACGAGACGTCCCTTAGGCACGGGAAATCTGGGCCCGGAAAAGATTAGGCGGCCTCCTTACCCGGCCTGCTCCATGCCGGACTGTGCCACTATTGGCGGGACCTTTCGGCCCCGACTCATCGCCTCCCAGTACGCTTTCCTCGACAACTCGCCGGCACGGTCATGGGCCCGCATCGCCCCGCCCTGCCGTAGGCGTTCATCCAGCAACGCCCCGGTGTCACTCAAATCCACGTGTGCAGGCAGGCCCCCCGGAAGGGCCATGCCGGTAATCAACGTGGGCAACACGACGTCGACGACGTGCAGCCAGAGGCAATCAAGTTCGTAACTAGGGCTGACCCAGACACCACCGCCTGGGCGCTGAACATGAAGCGCAGGCGAGGTGTCCACAGGAGTGGGCACGCCCTTCTGGACGACCTCAAGGACGGCGCCGACCTCAATATGCCTCATGCCGAGTTGCCTACTCCGCGGCATGTCGTCTGGCCGTTGAACCAACGTCCGGCCAGCCGCAAGGCGAATGGTGCGGTGCTTGTCCTCGTTCGAGTAGTCACGAAGCAGCACCAGCGGATGCTCGATGGCCGGATCTGTACCACCCATCAACATAAACAAGGCCAGCGGGATTGCCGGAACGAACGCCTCGTCGGCAAAGGGCTGGAGCGCTGAGATGCGCCCGCCCAAGGTAGCGTCAGGCGCGAACTCGGTGAGGCCCTGCCTCACAAGGCGCTTTACCTTGCCCTCAAACGCCTCTGGGTCCTCGTAAACCAGCATGCTCACGGCCCGAGCCTGCGAGTCAGTCAGCGGCTCAGTGCGGCTTTCCTGCACCAAGTGGAACACCACGTTGTCGATCGCCGACCGGAGGTGGTGAATGGCCTCGCTGAACAGCATGGCGGCGACGGGCGGCACTGGCCTGATCGTAGCTACCTCAACGTCCAGATAACCTGGCGTCCGCTCCACCTGCCTCAGCGTCAGCGGACCCTCGCTGTCCGGTCCCCGCGACCAGGCCAGCGCGACCTCAGCCAGCTCGAAAGCGAGCTGATCTGCGCGCGCTAAGCGCATCGCTACCGGGTGCAGTGCATTAGGAAACCAGTCCAGCGCCTTCACAGCACCACCCTAGAGTATTCTCGGTCAGTGGCCGAGTAGGCGATCTAACCATCGCCACGCTAGTTCCAAGCAGCCAGCGCCGGCCGGAGCGACATGCCCAGATTCGAGTGGAATTCGCACTCCGTCGGCAGTGAACGGAAATCGCTCGGCCTTGGCTTGGCCTATGTGTCTGCCAGTGGCGCCTGACGTCGACAAGTTGCACGCCGCCAGCGACCGCTGTCGCTCAGGAAGCGGCTGCCGGCGGGCTACTGAGGGTGGCGGAGGGCTGCACTCGTGCCAGGCGGGAGGTGATCGCGCCGTGGTTACGTCCGAATTCCTCCATCAACTCGGAGACGCTGGCGCCCTCGGCAGCGCGGCGGGCGAGGCGTTCGTCGTCGGCGGGTTCCCACGGCTTGTGTGAGTTGGGATGGACTTGCCGCAGGTCTTCCATCGTGTACGCGGGTGTCCGAGGCGGTGCCGGCGGCCGGCTGGTATTCGTCCCGGGAAATGGGCCCAGGCCCAGGGCATGCAGCTTGTACCGGATGCTGTTGGCGGTCCGCCCGAGTTCGACGGCGATCGTCTCGGCATCGGCTCCGTCGCGGTGCCGGCTGGCCACGTATGTGCTCTCCTGCTCGGACCAGGACCGAGAACGTCGAGGCGACGGGACCGGCACGGCGCCGGGGTTCGCCACCGCGGCGAGGAACACTCGCGCCACCAGCGACAGGTCGCCGCCCGGCAGATACCCGGCGAACTCGGCGACGAGTTGGCCATTGTTGTCGGCGCCGAGCACCTCGACGATCGGGCCGTCCACGCCCGTGGTGAGAGTCAGGGTGTAGTGCCGACCGGCGTCGCTGACCTGCCACGACAGCACCACGGGATGCGCCGGAGTCTTGGCCACTGGCATGGCGGGAACAGTCGGTGTCGGATCGTGAGCAGCCGGCGGCCAGGAGCTGATCGGCAGCCGGTGCAGGTCGAGACCGAACAGCAGCTCGTCGACCGTGTCGGTACCGTAGTGAACCGTGCCGTCATCGAGCCGGTAGGCAACCTCGCCGGCCACCCGTTCGTCGATGCTCGCCACCGCGACGCGCAGCGTTTGACCGGCGAAGGGACTGTCGGCCCCTGGATCGTCAGGCCCCGGACGAAATGTCAATGTCGCGTACGTCGCCGGTCCCATACCCCGATAAGTCCTGCCGGAGTCGCCGTGCCAGCTGCCGTCCTCAACCTGAAACGCGTAGATCAGCGCCACGAACGCACCCTACGAGAGGCTACCGACAGTTTCAACAAGGTCGCCTTACGTGACGCAATCACCTGCCGCTCAGGCGCTCAGCGTCACCCGCGCCGGAACCGGCCGGTACACCCGCAGGCGGGGCGTGCCAGCGTCGACCGGACAAGCACGAAGCAGCGAGGTGCTGTCGTCGCCGCGTGAAAATCGGGCTCTGGCACACATTTTGTGAGTCGCGTTCGTCGGTAGTTCGGGTTGGATGCCCGGATGGAGATCATTTCGGCGTTGCTTCCGCATCTGGTGGGCCTGCGGTTGGACGCGGTGGTGGTCCGGGGTGTCGGGGTCAGGATCGATGCGGCGACGCGGACGGTGCGGGCTTCGTGCGGTGATTGCGGCACCTGGTCGACCATGCTGCATGGCCGCTATGTGCGGCGGTTGGCTGGTGTCAGGTTGGGTGGCCATGAAGTGCTGGTCGCGTTGACGGTCCGCCGATTCGCCTGCTCGAACGTCGGGTGCCGGCGGCGGACGTTCGTCGAGCAGGTTCCCGGGCTGAACCGTCGGCATGCCCGTCACACGGTCCTGGCGGCGGGTGATCTGGAAGCGGTCGGGTGGCGTTGGGCGGTCGATCGGGTAGTCGGTTGGCGCAGCGGTTGGCGGTGTCGGTGTCGCGGATGACGTTGATTCCGATGATCGGGGGGATGCCCGACCCGTCGCCGGTGACGCCGACGGTGCTGGGCGTGGACGACTTCGCCCGCCGTCGCGGGACCGATACGCCACCGTGCTACTCGACATGCACACCCGCCGGCCGATCGATGTCCCGCCTGACCCCCGACACCCTCGCTGCATGGCTGCGCGAGCACCCCGAGGTCCAGATCATCTGCCGGGATCGCGGTGGTAGTTACGCCGACGGCGTCCGCAAGGGCGCACCTGACGCGATTCAGGTCGCCGACCAGTGGCACCTGCTGAAGAACCTCAGCGACGCCGTCGAAAAGGTCGTCCGTGGGCACGGTCGGTGCCTAAGGACGCACACCGATGCGATACCCGCCCTGGCCGCGCCGACCACGGCCGAGGCGGTCAGGACGGGACGCCGCGCGGAGAACACCCGCCAACGCCACGCCGCCGTCCACACCCTGCGGGCCGAACGACTGTCGATCAGCGCGACCGCCCGCCAGCTCGACATGAACGTCAAAACCGGCCGCAAATACGCCCACGCCGCCACCGCCGAAGCGTTGATCGGCCCGAACGCCAGCAGCCGACCCAGCGTCCTCGCACCCTTCCACCCCTACCGCGGCAACGCCTCACCGACGGTGTCCACGAGACAGCCGACCTGCACGCCGAAATCCTGGCCTGCGGTTACCAGGGGAGTTTGCGCGTGCTGCGGGATGGCTCGCCACGAACCGCACCCGACCCACCCTTGTGACCGCAGTCCAGGTGCCGTCGGCACGGCGGATCACCGCCTGGATCATGCGACCCGGCCACAAACTCACCGACGACGACCGCACCGACCTCGCCGACGCCCGCAGTCGGTGCCCGGACATCGACACCTCGCCGATCTCGCCCGAGGGTTCGCCGCACTGGTCCGCCACCAGGGCACCGGCCAGCACCTCGACGTCTGGATCAACCGTGCCCGGCACGCCGAATACCCGAAATTCGCGGCTTCGCCGCCGGCCTGGCTAGCGACCGCGACGCCACGTCGCCGGCCTTACCCAGCCCTGGAGCTCAGGCCCGGTCGAAAGCCAGGTCAACCGCATCAAGACGATCAAGCGACAGATGTATGGCCGGACGAACCTCGACCTCCTCCGCAAACGAGTCCTCGTCACACCGTGAGCTGACGCCAAGATCGATCACAGAACGTGTGCCAGAGCCAAAGTTCAGCCGGCGTTGACAACACGGGGAGAATCCGGAGGGATCGACTTCGCGAAGCCCACCCCGGGCTGCTCCCCGCGCCTGCGGGGCTGATCCACGAGGGGCTGTCTCGCTAACGGCTCTGTCTCACATTCGGCTCTGGCTCACTTTCGGTGGTGACAGTCCGTAGCGACATCGCAGGCGTGCTCTGACGCCGGCACTTCAGGGCTGGCTGGTCTCCGCAGGGAAACCGTAACGAGGATCCCCTGATGCTTTTGCCCCGACTGCACCAATTTGGACCCACTGCCGCACGAGCGGCTAAGCCGCTACTTTCTGTCACCACCGAAAGTGAGCCAGAGCCGTTAGATCCACACTCCCACACCACGAGCAGGTCTGCGACAGGATCGGCGGTCAACAAGGCCCGATCCCCAGCCTTGAGCCCACACCAGTGCCGCACCGGAGCCGGCAACAACAGGTGTCCCTGACCGGTGAGAGCGAAAACTCCACCAGGCTCCCGACGCACGACAATGACGCCAGCGCTCTCGCGGATCTCCAGTCGGGCACCCGGCTCCCACGCCAGGGCACGCACGATGCCTCGATCACGGATCCGGCCACTGGCATCGACCGACGCGAGACGGTACACCTTGGCCTCGGACCGCTGCTGCGCAAGCGCTGGCATCGGCAACGGAGCCCGTCGGAGGGGTGCGTGGGCGTCACGACGGTTGCTTCGCCCACGGTCCGGCAGAAGAACCGGGGGAACGACAGAAGCCAGAGAAGACTCAGCCACGGCGACCTCCACCGTCAACCGACACAGGGTCGGTGAGGTTGGTCGCGAAGATCAGGTTCACGTGGTCAAGGAGACTTGACCACCAGTACGAAAGAGACGGCATGGATGCCGCAAATTTGTGTCCGAGGGGGGATGAACCCGCGTTGTCCGTGCTGCTCGTCTGCCGAGGACGAGCAGCACGGCGCCATCACTCAATTCGTCCCGCCCGCCTTCATGTGGCGGACGAGCGGCTACGGTGCCACGCGACGGGACCTGGCGTGATCGCTGGCGAAGGGCCGCTCGCGCCGCTGCCTGCGCCGCTGCCTGCCTGATGCCTATTTGCGGTCTTCAAGATCGAGGCGGTATCGGTCAGCGGCGGCTCGGGCTCGCACTTCGTTAAGGAATTCTTCTTTGATCTCATCGTCCAATTCGTCGTAAGCCACGTTGTCCTCAGGGTCGGTTGAGGACACGGCGTACTCGCGATAGAGAAGCCAGCAGCCGCGAATGCCGGACAGTAGGTCCTCGAGCATGTCGCGGGCGGGACGCAGCGGATCCAGAGTGGTCAGCCGAATCGTCGCGATCTCGCCAACCGCTTCGGCTCCGCCCGGCCTGACCTGCTCAGCTTCTTCCTCGGCTTCCTCGATCTTCTCTCGTAGCTCATCAATGTCGGGAGCCTCGCCCTCAGCGACCGCCATGGCATCGCAGATAATCCTGGTCACCACGTCTGTCGGCGACAAGCCGATCTCCATCAACTCCAGGAGCGCCGTGGGTGTCGCGTGCGGCAACGCTTCAATGTCGTCGGCCTCTACCAAGACGTCGCTTGCGGCACCTTTGGAGGCCTCCGCCGCCACGTCGGCGGCCGCCTGCAGCCAGTGCGTCGCCGCCGCGCACGCCGAGGTCGGATCGAGCTCCAGAAACAACTCTTCTCCGCCAAGCGGATCATTCATCAGGATCCGGTCGGCAGCGGCAACCTGGACCGGCGAGGCAGCTTGGCGCGTCAGTTGCACGGCCTGCGCCGAGCGCCCCGACAGATCCCCCAGTTCGGCGCCCTCCACCGCCGCGACCTCTGCCTCGACATCGGCGACCACCGCAGCAGTCAGATCCGCGGCCGCGGCAACGTGCAGGCAACGGCCCACTCGGTGGGCGCGTTCCTCCACAGGGTCGTACGACACCATCAACATCCCGTTGCTGTCAGGCAGGCTCGGCTTCCTGATATAGGCGGCAACGGAAGCAAACTCGTTCCGGGTCTGCTCTCGCCGCCACCCCTCGGTGTTGATCTTCAGGCTGTCGGCGGCGCTCGCCGGATGCGTATAGCAGCGCCAGAGCGCCTCGGACAGGCCCGACAACTCGGCCGCCAGCGCCAGCCGCTGGCTCGGCTCGATACTCGCCGGCAGCGACGCGACCCGAATCGCGACAGACCCGTAACCGGTCTCCCAGATTGCCAACAATTCACTGCGACTCTCGTCGATTGCGTACCGCGTCATCGCCCCCCTCCCCGAAACCGCCGCAGCCTACCGGTAACGGCGCGATCACGCACGGCCCTGCCGTGCGTGATCGCGTCAGCCAGCCGAACTACACTCGCTCGCCGATTCCCAGCCGTGCCTGCGTCTCCTGCGCCCGCTCTGCGGCGGCGCTGGCACCATAGTGCCGGGGCATGTCATCGGAGGCCCAGCCGAGCAGCAGCATGAGATCGCCGGTGTCTCCCCCGGCGCGCTTCCACTCGTGGGCAAAGTTGTGGCGCCATCGGTGCGCGTGCACGTCCGGCACTCCGGCCGCCTTACCGAGCCGCTTGAGGAGGATCTTGATGCCGTTGGGAGTCAACGGGGCCGCGCCGCGCTCGGCCAACCACAGCTGAGACAGCGCGGCGCCCTTGTGCTTGCCCCGGGCCCGTAGATAGCGGCTCAGCGCCCGAGCGGTCTTCGGTCCGAACCGTACCCGCCGGTCCTTAGCACCCTTGCCGTGGAAGTGCACCGACTCGGTGTTCAGGTCGACATCGGCCACGAGGAGGTTGCCCACCTCGGACAGCCGAGCACCGGTGTTGCAGTACAGCCGAATCAGCGCCTCGTCCCGCAGGTTGACGAAGCCCTTGCCCTTGCACGCGTCGAGGAGCTTGCCTGTGTCCTCGTCCCGCAAAACCGGAATCAGCTTCCGGGGTGTCTTCGGCTGCCGCACCCGCTCCATCGGCGAGCGGTCGATGGCCTGCTCGTCGACAAGCAGCCACTTGAAGAACTGCTGCAGCCCCTTGTGCTTGTTCAGCGCGGTCGACGCGGACCGGGTGTCAATCATCCAGGCCTGGAACGCCTCCACGTGCGCCCGCGTCACCGCGCACGGGTCGTCAGCCGCATCGTCGGCGTCCGGATCCGGGGACGACTCCCCCAGATACCGACCCAACTGCGCGGCAGCGAGGAGGTAGTTGTAGCGGGTGGTCGCCGGGTAGTTCCCGGCCCGCAGCGACCGGTCCCAGTCCCGAAGGAACCCGGCCCAGGTCCGGGACAGTCCGGCGGTGAGCTTCTGAAGATCCAGTAGTGGCATGACAACCTGCCCGAGTCAAAGAGTCCAACAGCGGCGTGCTAGACCGGGCATACATGCCAAGCAATGAAAAGAGGGCTTCCGCAAGTCGCTGACCTGCTGAAACCCTCTCGCTGTCGGGACGGCCGGATTCGAACCGACGACCCCTTGACCCCCAGTTTCACAACGATTCTGTCACGCGATGCCGGAACAGCTCGATACATCCGCATACCCGGACAGAACGACAGTACGCATCACGTCTCAATGCCATCTCATGCCGGCCGTTCCTCCCCTGGCGGGCCGTCACCGTTACCGGATCCGTTACGGCGGACGGTCAAAGACCCCACCCTGCCCGCCCTGTCCAGGCTGCACTATTGAGGAGAAACACTGCTTGCAGCGCGTCCTAGGATAGAGCTGTTCAGGTCAGCCGGGCGCTCTTTGCGATCAGCATGCTCTCAGTAGCTGGGGCCGAGTTGGCCTTGGTGTTGCCGCCCGACGAGCCCTGGCGTGCCAGCCACGGCGCTGCCGCCAGCTTCCTGGGCGACTCGGGTTTCTCGTCGTCCTGCGCGGGGCGGGCCATTGCCACGGCCGCCACAGTCCGGTCCGCACGGCAGTTAGGCGTGACGAGCATCAGCTGCGCCAGCGGTGTCCGCGGCCAGTTCGACCTGGCTGCACCCGGCGGTGCCACACCGGCCGGCCATCTTCACCGTCACGGTGTAGCTGTCGGCGACCAGACCGGTGAAGCTCCACGCCCCACCCGCGCCGGTCGTGGCGTCAGCCCACTCGGATCGAGGGCGACGGTGGCTCCGACCACCGGGTTGCCGGCCGCGTCGACCAGGGTGCCGGAAGAGTTGTGCTTCTTCAGCGGGTCAACCGCCGCAGGGCGGGCGAAGGTGATCGTCCTGCCGGTGGTCAGCACCGGCTCGTCGGCCGAGTAGGGCAGTCCGTCCTCACCGGCGGGGGCCTCGATGCCGACCAGCGCGTTGGCGCCGCGCTCGGCATCGTTGTCGAGCTGGTCGTAGCTGGTGGTCACGGTGCCGTCCGGGGCCAGGACGGCCGCGAAATTCAGCCGCTGTGCGGTATTGCCCTTACGGTGCACGTTGCGCCACTCGACGGTGAACCGCTGGTCGTCGCCGGTGCCGGTGGTCGCTGTCCGCACGCTGGCCGAGGCGTCGACGACCAGGTCGTCCCAGAAGGGTGCCAGCAGCGCGTTCGGGTCCGCCGGGGCCGGGAGTTGTCCACCACCGGGGTACGGGTGGGAGCCACCCGGGTCGGTGAAGGACAGCAGCCCGTTGGTGTCCACCCAGGCGTTGCGGTACGCCGATCCGTAGAACGGGAAGGCGAATGGCAGGTTCACGCTTGTCACCGCGTTGTCACCGGTTAACGCCAGGGCGTTGCCGGCCGTGCTGAACGTGGCCGTCTGCTCCGAGCAGGTGTGGCCCAGGTCGTCGGTGTGCGGGAAGAGGTACAACTCAAGGTAGTTGCCCTGGCCGTCGATCTCGACCGGCCCACTGCCGGCCAGGCCGCACCGGCCGCCGACGGTGGCGTAGATGGTGTAGTTGCCGGGCGCGAAGCCGGTGAAGGAGTAGCCGCCGTCGGCGGCGGTGACCGTCTGCAGCCCGCCCGGTTCCATCCTGACGGTGGCGCCGGCCAAATCGGACGAACCTAGCCATTCAAGATCTGTAGCACCGGCTGAGAGGATGAGAACGTGACCTACGACCCAGACGGCGACCCCGCCGCGTTCGATCCCACTGACCCCGACATGGTGAACGCCTGGCTCAACGACCCGGTCGTGAACGCGCTACACGAAGACCTCGGACGACAGTTCCGTGCGCTGCCACCAGAGCAGCAGCTCGCCAAACTCCTCCCGGAGTTGGAAAACGCGCAGGCCCTGTACGACCACCTCGCTGGCACCGTCGCCGGAGCGCCCGCCGATGATCCCCGCCGGTTCCTGCTCATCACGATGGGCGACCAGGTGGAGAGCATCCGCGCCAGGATCAACGAACTCGGCAGCAGCGCCTAGTGCCGGCGGTGTGCTGAACGAGATCGATACCTTCTTCAGCCTTGCCCCAGGCGTCGATGCTTGGTCACGGACTCCAGAGCTTCCGACTCTATGGGCCGGCACTGGACGAGCTGTCGTAGACGATAATGGTCGGGTGTCGAACGCATCACCTAGCGCCGGGTCGATTGAGCATCGGACGCCGACTGAGGGCACGATCAAGCAGCTCTACGGCACGGCATGGCGGTGTGGCGAGCCAACCTGCAAGAAGCCGCTGTATCGACTGAACGGTGACACCGGTGAGTACATCCTCAACAGCCGGATCGCCCACATACACGCCCGTAGCCAGGGCGGCGCACGCTGGGACCCGGACATGTCTGAGGCGGCTAACCGGGACGCGTCGAATTTGATCCCGCTGTGCGACACGCATGCGTGGGAGATTGATCAAACTCCGCAGCATTTCACCGCTGACATGCTCCGCGAGTGGAAGAGGGCACAACTCGCTGAGTATCAGACCTTGCAACGTTCTTGGAGCCTGACTGACGCCGAAGTGACGGACGTCGTCGCTGCGTCCTTTACTACGCTGGAAGAACGGCTTCTCAGAGGGATTCATGCAGCTGCGGAATCTGCCCGGCAAGATGAGCGACGTCAACGACAGCGATTGCTTATTGCGGATACGGTTCATGCTGCCAACAACTGGACTGACGCGTTGCAGGCGGTCACCCTTAGCAGCGCAAGCGACCGATGGAACAGGCGGGCCATCACCGAGTGGGTAGCCGATAATGGCAACGCGATGGCGAGCGACATGCAGCTCATCAGGTCAAACGCGCGAAAGCTCCGCCTCGAAACGAGGTACCGTAATCTGCTTGAGGCACTCGATGCTGCGGAAACTGCCGTGGGCAATCCGGAGGTCTTTGATCCGATCTGGCGCGGATCTACTACCAAAGGCGAGGAGCGCGCGGCCATCTATCGACATCTCAACCACGTCAAACGAGCCTTCCTGAATCTAGCAGAAATCGGGATCAAGATACTGGCCGATCCCAGCTAATGGCACGCCTTAGCATGCCGCGCGTCGCATGCCGCGTGGTCACCTGTCATCCGCGCGGGCCGCGCCGCGACGGAGAAGTCCTATGCCTATCACGCATGCGCGTTGGCGCCTGCCGCGCGGCGGTGGCCAACACACGGCTAGATTGCGGGGTTGCGGGAGGCTTGGCGCCGTCTCAGGTACTCCACGATTGTGCGTGGGTTGCCTTCGGGCTCGCCCTCCCCCTCGGCAATCAGGCGGTCAAGATCGCCGAACACCCAGTTGGCCACCATGTCTGGGTAAGCTGCCTTGAAGTCGCGCGGCGCAGGCATCTTCTCTTCGATCTCGTAGCACCATGTCGAAACGACGTTGTCGCCAGCGGTAAGGTCGGCGACCGCCGCTCGAAGGCGCTCGGCGTGCTCGATGATAGATTTTCTGCTAAGGTCCCAAATCGGTGCTGCTGGCATTCCTTCGTGCGCGATGAGATTCCGAGCGCGACGGGAGCTGTGAAGTAGGTCGGCGTTCGCGGCGCCGCTGCCGCCGATGGGGTGGGTGACGATGTCGTTCATCGTTGCCCCGAGCATCTTGTCTTGCGGCAGCCCTGCAATCGCCTGCTCAAGCGTCAGCACGGGATCAGATTCGGTCAGATGCACCAGATTCATGATTCGCAAGACATACTGGCATTTAGACTCGAACGAGTTGGCCAGATACAGTGCCTTCCCCGCAGCCAGCAACAGTGCGTCGGCCAGGACTGGATGCCGAAATTCGTGAAGGCTCAGAGACCATGCCATAGGACCTAGGGTATGGCCGCCGTCCACTCATTTGGGTCCGTAGAACGTTCCTCTCAGGCTCACGTCTACCGCTTGCGCCGCTTGGGTCGACCATCGACTCCGATACAAAGCTGATCTGGGGTGCAGGTGTTGCCGCAATACGGGTGGCGTGTTCCGGACACAGTTCGGCTAGCCCCAGGGTGGTGAGGAGATGGCCGCAGGAGCTGTTCACCGCGGCGTCGGCGGTGACGGGCTCGTACATGTCCGGGGCGGTTGGTGAACCGCCCCGGGGCTGGTAGAGACCTCTTTACTTAAGAGGATCTGACCATGCTGAAGCAGTACCCGGGACTGCCTTCCCCATGGCGGGTGTGAGGTCGATCAGGGTCGTCACTGTGGCGGTAACGCGGTGAGCCTCGCAAGCTGAGCAAGCGCGTCGTGATCCGACTGGAAGTGGTCCATCAAGGTCATGGCCGTGGCTTGACACTGCGAGCCGCCACCGAACTTCAGGTGCAGTTCGACCCATGCGCGCACGATGCTCGGGTGGAAGACGTTTGGACGTAGCTGGCAGTACGTGGTCCAGGCCTTGTCCCATTGGTCCTGGTTGAGCTGGGCGTAGATCAGCCCCCAGCCGTACTCGGCGTCGTCGGCCTGGTCGCGCAGTGCGGTGCGGCAGACCGCCTCCATGCCCGTCCAGTCCCCGAGCGTCGTGCGTCGCTCGATCATGCGGCGGTGCAGTTGCCGCCGATGTTCGGCGGGGAGCTCGCCGGTGGCAAGCAATTGTGCGGCGCAGGTCTCGGCTTCGTCGAAGTCACCGCGCGACGCGAGAATGTTGATTTTGTCTTGGAGGCCTTTCAGCGCCCCGTAGGTTCTCCAGATCTCATCGCAGACCGCGAGCGCCTCGTCGAAATGACCCGCCTCGTGCAGCAGTTCGGCCAGCATCTCCCCCGCAGCCGGCGAGGGCTGCGACCGTAGCATCGCGACTGCGGCATCGAGGTCTCCGGCCGCGGCGGTGTGGCGGGCGGTGAACAGGAGCCGATCGTGGTCGTCGAGGTTCGCCAGCGCACCGAAGCGGTCGAGATCGGCCGGTGCGAGGGCTCCGTGCGCGGCGAGCCGGTGCAGGCTGATCCGGGCGGCGAACGCGGTGTCAGCGCCGTCGAGCGCGGCCCTCCACGCCGTGACCGTCTGCTCCCGGGGCTGACGGGGATCGGCGGCAAGGGCGCGTAGCAGCGGTTCGATCGTGGTGTCACGCATCGCGTCGGCGAACCGCGCGGCCCGCGCACGGTCGCCGAGGGCGATGCTGGCCTGGGCGCCGACGATGGCGATCGTGGGATCGGCAGCCTCCCGATCGGTGGCCTGCCCGCCGAAGTCCACGGGGGTGGCCAGCTCGATGACCTCGGTAAAGGCCTGGGCGAGCATGCGTTCCTGCACGACGAGCCGGTGGGCGTCCTCGCTGGGCCCGGCCCAGCGGCGCATCTCGTCGCGGACGGCTACGGCCAGCTCGACCGCGCGGCGCTGGTCGTGGTACGGCACCACCGAACTGCCTCGGACCATGCGTTCGATCAGCACGCGCGCCTGCCCGAGTCTGCCGCCGACGATGCGCGGGAACCTTCGGCAAGACCGGTCGTACAGCGTTAGCGCTTGGTCGAGATCTCGCCGTGCGAACGCGCGTTCGGCGAGAAACAGCAGGCAGGTGGGTTCGGCGTCGAGTTGTTCATCCGAAGCGTTGCGGAGTAGTGTTTCGAGGGCGTTTTCACGGCCTGCTTCGTCGGCGTCGAAGGCGCAGACTGCAACGTCGGCGAGCAGGCTCGCCCCGGTGTGCTCGCGGGCGAGCCGTAGCAGGTCGTTCGCGTGCTGACGGTCGTCGCCCACCATCGCCATCACGGCCGCAACGCCGGCGAGCCGGACCCGTTCGGCCATGGCCGCCTTGGGCACGGTCCGGGCGGAGGCCAGCGCGAACGCTCTCATTGCCAGGTCGCGGTGGCCGTGCTCGTTGGCATACGCGCCGATCGTCGCCAGCCGCAACGTGCTCGCGTGCGACCAGCCCCGGCTCGCGTCCAGCAGCGCCTCCACCGTGTCCCGGGACTGTGCGTGACCCTTGCTCAAAAACTTCGCCAAGCGAAGTGCCCCGTCCGGGTCGACTGGACGCAGCGCCGACAGCATCTCCACCGCGGACGGCGGCAGCAACGGCAGCGCCTGCTCGACGGGGTCCGCAATTGCCGGGGCGGTGGCGAGCGCGAGCTCGCGAAGCCGCGGTTGTGCTCGGTCGTCGAGAATCTGCGCTTCTGGTATCTCGATCCACCAGGACTTGTCGGTGTAGTGGACGGCGTCGTGGGTGATCTGAACCCAGTAGCCGGCCTGGGTGTCGGCGTCGACGATCACCAGGATCACGGGCATCAGGTTCGCCAGCCAGTACCGCAGGTGTCGTGGTTCTCCCATGAACCGCCAGCCGCCGGCGGTCCGGCGTTTGAAGTAGGACGGCCCGCACTTGATCTGCACGGCAAGACACCGTCCCGACGGTTCGGCTGTGAGCCCGTCGACCTCGGCAAGGGCATCGATCCCGTGGTCGGACACACTTTGTTCCCGGAAGGCCCAGCCCATGATGCTGAAAGCGCCGTTGACGGCGGAGACGCCGATGCGCTCGCTCTGTGCTGTTGTCCGGGTCATGCAGGCCAGTTCCTCTCCGGGTTCGACCATGTCGCAACCGCGTTTCGTCTTGGTCGTGGGTTCCACGGTGGTGTCAGCCGAGGGTGCGGCTGTCCACGCAGCGACAACGTATCCGGCGGGTACGACATCAAAGGGCTTTATGCCCGGCAGTCCCTGCTGCTGGCGGGAGGTTCTCCAGACGTGCTACGAGGAGCACCGACCTGAGGCGCCGGCAGCGGCCGGTGGAACCCCACACCGGCCAGTACGACCCGAAACTTGGGCAGATCCTCGTCAAGACCGTGTGCAGCTTCCTCAACGCTCAGGGCGGCATCCTGCTCATCGGCATCGAGGACGACGGCCAAGTCCTAGGCATCGCGGAGGACTTCACCACTCTCGGCACGAAGCAGAACACCGACGGTTACGAGTTGTTCCTCCGGCAGCTGCTCGACGACAACCTGTCAGCGTCGCGGCAGCCGGACAGCCCATCTTTGCCAAACCGGCAAAGGGCGGCCCCGGCGCATCGGATTTCCGGGTCTGTGTCGGCAACGCGACCAAGCAGCTCCACGGCGACGGCCTCATCAAGTACCAGGAGGAGCACTGGGGGTGAGGCGAACATCGGCGGCATCCACACTGTAGATACCGACAGCGATCGAGCATGCCATCGACTCCACAGCGCGGAGCGTGCCAAGAACCGAATCACGGACAGCGAGCTACCTGGCATCCGCACGTCTTCAGGCTTGCCGCTGCGGTCCCGTCGCGACTGTGTAGTGCCCTCGCCAGGGGTACGACGCCCACCCGCTAACGGGCGCCTGCAGAGGTGGCCACGAGGTGCCGAACTCGACTTCGATCATGTACATCGAGTCGACCTCCGGGACAACGTCGACCTGACATTCATGCTTGCCATTCGGCATTAGCTGGTGCTAGCATCTTCGCCGGCATCATCCGGACGGCCACCGTCGCCTGTGCCATGCCGCGTGACCAGTGGCGTAGGTGACGACGCGGCTATCGCCGCAGCCTGGCGCTTTTCCTCGCCTTGACGAAGACGGCCGTCGGAACCTGATTCGGGCCCTCCGCGTCGAGGCTCACTGACGTGCAGCGAGATCAGCGGCACGAGTCGCGTCGATAAGGACTAGGCCTGCCAGGTCCTCGGACCGAGAATGCTCGACAAATCCGTGACCCTGGATGAAGGCCTCCAAGACCTCCTCAGGCGGTTCGACAGCCGGCGCAGGTCCGAGTTCCGGTTCGCTGGGATGATTCGCCATCCGCTCGCCGCGGCGCTCGCGCACCCTTCGCCGGAGGGCAAGTTCGGCCGCCCTCATCTGGCTGAACGCGTCAAACACGCTCGCGGTGAGGGTCCTTCGCGTGCTCCGACAGACAAGCCTGTGCCATGGGATCCCGGCGCCGAGGACGGTTGAGGCATCGAGGGCCCGGTCGTTGGCAAGTCTCATCGCCGTGTCGACCAGAACAAGCGAACACCCCCACAGGTCGGCGTTGTCTGGTCCGTGTGGACAGGGGCCTGGTGGTGCGAGAACTAGACCACTCGTAGCCAGCCTCGCGTCGTTGTACATACAGTAGAGGCCGGCGATGCGGTCACGCCGGCAGTTTTCGCTGAAGGCATCGATTTGGCGGGGAAAGCGGGAGCGCACGCCCTTGGCGGCCGGCTGGTCGAGCGCCACTCGCCCCAAGTGAGGATGGACGCGTTTCGCCTGCACGCGAAATCCCACGTACCCGTGGCGTTCCCGGATCCACCACTCCCAGTCGGCGCCGTTGCTGGCTTCTTGGTTCACCGTGAAGCGCTGGATACGGATACTTGCACGGAAGTTGACCGCGAGGTGGAGCAGAGCGTTGTCGGTGAACGTCGTCTCGCCCGGCACCAAGCCAACCGAATGCCCGTCGCGCATCCGCCCAGCAACGTCGATGGCAATCGATCGGAAGGCCGGGCACAGGACCACCTCCGACGCTAGGGTTGCAGCCCTAGCCTCGCCGCGGGCGGTAAGGGCCCAGACTCCCCAACCAGAGCACCGCGTCGGCTGAAGCAGCCCTTGGTCCACGAGTGCATTGCGGACGAACGATGCCCTGTTCTTCCAGACAACATCCCTCCCACTCGGACGCCGTCTCGTGTCGTCAAGCTCCAACAAAGCCCCGAAGCGGCGCTCGATGGCACCCAGAACCTCCTTCCTGCGAGCCCCACCACCAAGCTCGGCCAGCGCAGTCAGGATTCCCAACTCGATTATGCTGTCATCGATCATGCTGGCCCCCGGGCGGGGTTAGTGACTGCCGGAGGCAGGGTGGCGTACCGGCCCACCGCCGGCTTCCCACGCCGATCCGGCACCAGTGGCTCGCCTCCCGCCCTCGCGACCATCAACCTCTAATGCGCGATATCCCGCCACCATGTGGCAACCTCATCCCTCATCCGATAAACCATCTCGCCGGCTGAGTTCTGCCAGTTTTCGATCGGCCAGCGCTTAGCCCCGAACAGTTCGGCGGCGATACGGCTCATCCGAGCGTGCTCGTTGGACTGCTGCCTGCCGTCCAGTCCCGAGTAGGCAATTAGCTCGCCGAACGTCACACGCTCGCCAACGCGGCTCGCGGTGATCTCGAAGAGAGCCCTTATGCCCGGCAGATGTCGTGTCCGCTCCCACAGCGCTATAACCTCGCCCCTGGTCCAGATGCCCTGCCGCCCAAGGTCCACAGTCGCCTCCCCATCGATCGCCGCAAGCGCTCCCCTTAGTCGCTCCAGAAGGGCCTCTACGTCAGCGATGGCCTGCACCACGGCGGTCCGCACTGGGCTTGTCATCTCTACCTCCGTGCGGTCGTACGACCTTGTAAGGGTACGGAGTCGTGTACGACTCTGCAAGAGGTAGTACCGTCGTAAGCCTTCCCGCTGCAGCCCTCGGTGCACCCGGCCTCGCCAGCCAGAACCTCGCTTGGGTCAACAGACGTGACTGCACAGAGGGCCGCCTGAGTTCTGACGGCCCGAGTGAGGCTCGGCAGCGGCAGACCCTGGGCGGCAACGCTGGGATAGCCAGTACGATCGGCCCATAGTTGATCTTCACCGGTTGCCCTTCCTGATGATCCGGCTACCTGCTGCTCGTTATGCAACACGCGATCACCCCCCGTCAGCAGCCCGCGGTCGGACGCTGCTCCGGTCTCCCCCTCTGCTGCGTCGCAGCATCGGCGCTCACGGACGTCCGCTCGAGACCCTGCCGCCTCCCGGTAGCCGTGCGGCTACCTTTTAGGGCCGGTCGGAGGCGGGAACGGTAACGCATCTCCTGACTGCCAGCCGCTATGTAGGTGCGGGACTCACAGCGAGTAGGCAATCCGGCCCCTTTGTCGAAGGGTAGGCAGCGGCAGGCCGTTGCTCATCGACGTCCTCGCCGTCCTGTCTGCCGTCGACCCGCCCACCGTGGAGCTCCCCCGGTCTGCTCGGCTAGCGCGGGCCGACGGACCGCGTGCGGAGCCGGCGGCCGCCGACGACCGCCGTCCAGGAGCCGGAGCGCCCCCGTCATAGGCGCCATAGCCGCAAACAACGGGGCGCGGCAACTCGCCGGCGACAGCGGGAGGCGTCGGTGCATCGCGCTTGTTCGGGGACTGCGACTACCGTCCGCCGCCGACGGCCTCGCCATCCATGCCCCAACCGACATCCAGCACCCGGCTGGTGTCGTACCCCTCGGATAGATTCGTCCGGGGCACGAAGGGGAGGCGATTGTGGCAGTGGGTGCCGGTCCACACGAGGCGTGGCTGATGCTGGCTGTCGGTGCGGATCGACAGCATGGCGGCAACGACGGCTACGACGATGACCCGGACGTTCACTACAGCTGGGACGACACCGTTCCGAACGCCCGGACTGTGGCTATCGGTGATCGGATCGTCCTTTGGGACAAAGAAGCGGTCCTCGGCGCCTCCCTGATCGAAGGAATCGAGACCGGCCACGCGGAGAAGGTCCTTTATCGGTGTCCTCGATGCAACAAGGCGAACATCAAGAGACGCAAGCGCGAATCACCGCAGTTCAGATGCTTCCCGTGCTCGGACACCTTCGAGGTTGCTGCTACCCGCGTGGAACGCGTCGAGACTTTCAGGTCCCGTCACGACGCCAACTGGGTCGACCTCGGCCGCTGCCTGGATGGACAGACCCTGCGCAGCCTCTGCGTCTCTCCGAAATCCCAGCTCAGTATGCGTCCACTGGTGTGGGACGCTTTCGTCGAGGCACTGCGCAGTGCTGGCCGGGGGCGGGGTGCAATGTTCCTCGAGGAGGCGGCCCGTTGGGTCCAGCCGTGCCTGAGAGGGCACCGGCCAGCGAGGGTGCGCGTCCGTGTGGGCCAGCGTGGGTTCAGGGAGCGACTGCTCGCGACCTTCGGTCCGGTATGCGCTTTCACCGGGCCCGGTCCCGTTGCCGCGCTGGAAGCGGCGCACCTGTACAGCTATGCAGCAGTCGGCCAGCATCATGACGATGGCGGACTGCTCTTGAGACGGGATGTTCACCGGCTCTTTGATCAGGGGGACATCGCCGTGGACCCACACACTCTGACAATCAGCCTGCGGGACGAACTGGCCAGATACCCGGGCTACGCGCCACTGCAGGGCCAGCCGCTCGCCATAAAGTTGGATCGCGGACAGGTCGGCTGGATAGAGAAGCACTGGAGGCAGCACCGATCAGACTTCTCCTGAGCGCCCGCAGCTCCGCAAGGTGGACCGAGGAAGCCTTTGCCAGTGTAAGAATCTGCGTCAGAGACCCTTGGAGACGCAAAGCGGCCCGCGCCGACCAAAGTTCAAGGCGTATATTGCGACAGATCGAGCAGATCCTTCGGTAGCGCGTCCACGATTGCCGGCTCGCCCACTCCCGAATACATGAAGGTCAGGTAACGCCGTGCCCGTGTGACGAGTACGTACAGGTTCATGCGCATGTTGTCACTGGCGGTGTCGCCGGAGACGGTCTGGAGTTCGGGGACGAACACCGAGTCAAATTCGAGACCCTTCACGCTCTGCCAGCTGATCAGCTTGAGGCCGGGGCCGCTGAAGGCGGGGTCTGACAGGGCTCCGGCAATGCGTCCGCTGACATAACCCTGCAACGGGTTGACGGTGCGATGATTCAGCTGGTGATGGTAGTAGAACAGGTCCCTACTGCGGTAGAGCACCACCCCGATGGTTTCGTTGGGGTGTTGTTTCTCGTGTAGAAGCAGGTGCTCGGCCACGTCGGCCCTGTGCTGCACCCTGATTAGGCGAGGTACGGGACCATCCGGCAGCAGGTCATTGGTGCTGCCGCCGGCGTGGAACTGATCGGCCAGGTCGCGGATCGGCCGGCTGTTGCGCACGGTGCGTGGAAGCGCCACAGGCGGGTTGGTTCCTGCCGCGGCCACGATCTCCCGGAGGGTGCTCTGACGGGACCCGATGCGTTGGTTCTCGTCGGCGAACACGGTCACGGACGAGGACAGGGCTCCGAGGGCGAGGTAGAAGTCGGCCGGCATGTCCTGACCCTCGTCGACGACGAGGTACGGACGTTGCTCCATGACCGGCGGATCGCTGATGATCTTCGTCAGGCAGGCCATCCAGTCGATGTCGTACCGATCGAGCTTCGGCGGGCTCCGGCGGTAGTGCTTCTGCCAGAAGGCGTGGAGCCATTTGTGGTAGGTGGTCGCGACATCAGCCGCTCCGATCTGTGCCACTGCGGCGCGCGTGTAGGCGGACAGCACCTTGCTGTACATGAGCATGACGGTCGGTCTGCCCGATCGGTGCAGGGCCGCTGCCCGGTAGATCGCCGTAATGGTCTTGCCGGCTCCGGGGCTACCGGTGACGAGGTGTGACTCCTCGAACGGCAGAGCGAGAACCTCCCGTTGAGCGGGACTCAGGTCGAGCAGCGGCGGCAGTAGCAGAGTCACGTCGTGGCCGCCTGCACGGCGATGAGCTCGGTGAGGGGGTCACGCATGAAGCCGTACTCGTCGTCGATCACGAGAGTCCGGTCCAGAAGCACGTTGCCCATCGTGCAACTCGTCTCGGGGACCAGCGCGCAGGCGTGGCAGGCCGCCATCGAGAGACCGGACGGGCCCTGGGCTTTCGACTCCCGGCACACCGGATCGAGTGAGCACCATCGGGCGGCGGCGAGGGTGGCGGCGAGGGTGGTGACAAGCCGCTCGGCCTGGCCGGATCGGGCGAGCCCACCGAGAGTGCCTTCGGCATCGCCGGCAGCGGTGTAGATCAGTACTCCGGCCATCGGTGTGTCGGCATCCGGAGTGCTGGCATAGATGCGTTCACGCAGCGACGAGGAGGGGTAGCCGGCGTCGAACGTCAGCTGCCGCATCAGAAGGTGGGCGATGGTGTGCAGAAGGATGAGTCGCGGTGTGGGTGTGCTCTCGATCCACCTGGCGTGCATGCTGCCCGCGAACCGCTTGTGGAGTTTGGCCGCGTTCCGCACCACCGGGGTCTGCAGTTCCCACCGCCGGAGGTTGTCCTCGTCGAAGACGATGAAGATGCCCTCGCCGTACACCTCTACGGCGGGTAGGGAGGCACTGCGTGTTCCGAGGTCGGCCGGAATACGGACATCCATGGTGTGACGGCGGAAGCCCCGCAGGACCCGGACCTCGCGTAGGCGGTCGACCAGGACGATGTCGGAGATGACCGGCTTCATCTGGTCGACGACGGGATCCAAACGGCCGTGCCCTTGGGGCCCCGGGAACCGGGTGCGCCGGGTGATGAACCGGTCGTCCGGATGGTGTCGGCCCCGGGGGTTGGTCAGCGCGTGCCACTCGCGCTCCGCCAGCTCCTCGGAGGTGCCCGAGTCGGCGTCGGTGCCGGTGACGCCGAGGCGATCGTTCAGGATGGCGATGACCTGTTGCTCCTTGACATTCTCCTGCTCGGCGATCATCCGGATCAAGCGCCCACGGATTTCGCTCTCGGGGTCCTTGTGGAGTAGAAGGAAGTACTGGTTCTGCTCGACCCGAGCGGCCGTACCACCCCAGGTGACCCAGTCGGAGTCAGGCGGAAGGTCGATCGCGGACGCGGTATCCGGGAAGTAGACGCTCGATGCGCCCCTCTGCAGGACCACGGGTGTCTGATCGCAGTTCACCGCCTCGGCGTCACGCTGCCAGGGCTGCCGCCCCCGGCACCGGATGTTGATGCGGCCGAGTGCGCCGGGCGACGTGAGGTCCGCGAGGTTCCTGTCGGCCCGGCAGGTGCGGCATCGCACCCGGAGCGACTCCAGTCCGCCACCCACGGTCGTCAGGTGATCGAACTGCAGCTCGGCGCGTCCACACTGGCGTTGCTCCCGCCCCCGGCCGCCCCCGGAGTGGGCCCACTGCGCCCACGGGACGTCGTCGAGGTGGCCGTTGCCGCAGACCGCAACAAACCTCATGGGTACCAGTTGAGGGCTGCGGCTGCAGTGCTGGCACCGGGGAATCATTCCTGGCCTTTCCCGGCCGACATTCCAGTGAGTCATCGTGCGGCACGTGCCGCAGAACAGCCACTGCGGAAACCGGTAGTAGGGCAGCCTACCGTCACGCGGCGCCGGGGGGAGGCGTAGTTCCTCGACACCGAAGTGGGCCGCGATGCGTGGTGCGGCGAGTGTCATGCGCCGCCCCTTCCACCGGGTGACGTCCTCCGCAACAAAGGATTCACCCAGCATGTCCACGATGGCGCCGACGCCGAACGGCGAGAGGGCCTGCATGCGCCGCAGCCGACGGTCCGTCACTGTCCCTCCCCCCGCACCAGCACTCGGGCGTCCGTGTCGACGTTGCGCATGGAGTCGAGTGTCGGCCATCCCGGCCCGGGCTTGTCGAATTGCCTCAACAGCTGGATACGTTCACGCCCACCGTCGGTATATCTGAGCCCTCCCAGCGGATGTGCCCGGTCGACGAGGCCGGCCCAGTGTTCCTCGAGCTGTTCTACGTGTCGGGCGACGTCGGCAGCCTCGTCCGGATCCGCTGCCCCCGCGCGCGCGATGAACTCCTCCACCAGGGCCCGCCAGGCGGGATCCTTCGGGTCGAAGGCAGCGGCCGCGCGGTCGTCACGCCAGATGTGCACATGACGGGCCAGGATCACAAGTCCCGCATGCAACGCGCGGGTGCGGGCCGGCACTGAGAACGGTGTCACGGAGGTGGGTTCGACAACCCGGTAGAGCGAGGTGTGGTACGGGATGAACGACTCGTAGTGTGAGCGGTCACGGGGTTTGGACGGCGAGTAGAGGGTCACCACCAGGCCGGGGTGGCGACGCCCGACCCGGCTCGTGGCCTGGATGTACTCGGCGGTCGTCTTCGGCTGACCGACGACCAGCATGAGGCCCAGTCGCGGGACGTCGACACCGACGGAGATCATGTTCGTGCTGGGCACGAACGACACCGCACCTGGCTGCCCGCGCTCCAGGAACAGCCGCTGAAGGTGACGGGGGATGTCCGCCGGAGGGATGTTGCTGGTCAGTTCCATGATCTCGGCGTCGTCGAGGTCACGTCGGTCGTCCTCGGCGGGAGCGATGACGCCCAGCCGCGCGGGGATGTCGTCGTGCGCCAGGGTGACCGTCTTGCCGAGTTCCCGGAGACTGTTGTGATAGGCGACAAGGGTCCAGTAGGCGTCCGCGGACTGCGGTCCGAGCGGTAGTTCGATGGGAGCGTTGAGCATCGCCGCCGAGAGGTGGACCATCGCGGTCAGAGGAGTGTGTCCCTGGGGCATGACTCCGGCGTAGAGCCGGCCGGGTCGAGCATGGTCCGATCGGACGAAGTACGAGTCCTCCGCGTCGAGGCCGGAGGGCGGAAACAGGGCGATGGGGCGTCCGAAGACGCCGCGGGACTGGGCATCGGCGCGACGGATGGTGGCAGTGGAGGCGACGATCTTGGGGCGGGTGCCGTGGCGGGTCATCGCGACGTCGAAGGCAGCCTCGTAGAGCCCGACGATGGTGCCGAGCGGCCCGGAGATGAGGTGGAACTCGTCCTGGATTATCAGCGCCGGACCGGGATCGGCGCCGGCGCCGATGAACACGCCCGCCCGCGGTTCGCGGGTGAAGCGGGCGAACTTGTCCACGGTGGCGACGAGCAGCGTCGGCGGATCCGCGTAGAGCGCGTCATCGACGGACGAGACCGGCAGCGAACTGTGGAAGTCGCAGTCGACGTTGGGGCAGTTGATCCGGAAGCTGTTGTTGTCCGCGTGCACTCCCCATGCGTCGTCCGGAGCGTCACCGGTCGGAAGAATCTGGGTGCCGCACCAGGGACAGCGTTCGACCTGGAAGCTCTTGGTCGTCGGCTCGCGGTTTCTGACCGTCTGTAGCAGGTCGGCAGCGTCAGCGAAACTGTTCGGACTGTTCTTGCCGCCGACCCAGATCCCGATCGAGACCGCCCGGGTCCCCAGTTCCTCGGCGCGCTTCTGCCGGATGAACTCACAGGCACAGATCAGGGTGGCTGCCCGCTGGAACTGCTGGGCCGTCAGTAGTCGCAATGTATAGCGGGTGATGACAGTGGTCCCGGCGCCGGCGTCACCAAGCGTCAGGCGCCGGTGGAAGACGGTGAAGGCGACCAGTCCGAGATATGCCTCGGTCTTTCCGCCACCCGTGGGAAACCAGATCAGGTCGACGAGGTCACGGTCGTCGTGCTGCGTGTCGACGATCGAGGGCAGCGACAGAAGTACGAAAGCCAACTGGAACGGTCGCCAGCGGCGCTGCGGGTCGTCGTAGTCGGGTGCGGCGGGGAGACGGTCGTTCCAGGCGCCACCCGTGCCGGCGAATTCGGGCCCGCTCCGGATCATCTGCATCAGCATGGCCCTGTTCGCAAGGACGAAGGCACGCCGGGCGGTGGGATCCCGCTGGAGCAGCTTCACACCCTCCCGCATCCGGGCCCGGGCGCGATCGACGCGTTCGAGGAGCCGGTCAGCCGCCGCAACGAGGGGCTGCGCGAGCTTGTCCCGGCGCGTGTGGTTGCTCCGGGCCCAGTTGTCGTAGCTGTCCACGAAGTTGTACAGCCTGCTGATGATTCCTTCCGTGTCCCGCTCGAGCCCGGTGAGGAAGTTCAGGCTCAGTACCTCCTGGTCACCCGGCAGTTCGAACGCGACATCGGGGACGATGTGGCTGGGCACGAAGGTCGTCTGCACCGACGTGGCGAGGTCACCCTCCGCCTGCCAACTGGCGGCGGTGCCGTGGCCCAGGGCGAACACAGGGACCTTGCGGTAGAGGAGAGCGAGTTCCTCTTCCTCAGGGTCCGAATGGAGTCGCAGTGTCGACGGATACGGGGTTATAGCGCCCTCGACCGGGCTGCACCGTAGCGTCACCTGCAACAGACAGTCAGCGGGGTCGAGTTTCCCCTGCTCCGACAGCTTCCGATCGTTGACGAGCGAGACCGTGACCAGTACGCCGTCGCCGAACTCCCGCCAGACGACCACAACGGAGGCGTCCCGGTCGAACAGGTGGTGCTCGGTTCGCCGTCCCGTTGACGGCGGCTCGACGTACAGGGCGGCGCTGCCGGTGGCAGCCATTGGCTGACGTCGCCACTTCTGCCGGTCCTCGCGGAGGTATCGGGCGGCTGTCACCTCGATACGGAGGGCCGACCTTCTGGAGATGACGAAGCTCAGTCCTACCGAGCTCGGCATCAGTTGCCCGGCCAGCGCCACGGGATCCTCGTCGCTCTCGGCCTCGTCGTTCGATCCGACAGCTGGATTGTCGTCCACGATGTCGTCGTCGTGAGTGTCGAGAGGTACTTCACCGGGAAAGAGAATGCCGGCCAGGTAACGGCGGTCGGGTCGCTCGGCGAGAACCTCGTCCTCGCCGTACCAGGGACCGACAATCTGCCGGCGGAGGTAGTCCAGGACCGAAGTCCGGTCCTCGGAGCCACTCTGAGCGGGCGTCGTTGTCACCGGTCGTCCTCCTGCCGTTGCTCCTGCCCACCGGCAGCCATCCAGAGTCCCACTCTCGCGCGCGTCATTCCTACATAGAGGTTGCGGATCCGGCCGGGATCGACCGGGCCGATGTCGGCCAGGAGAATGAACCGGCTCTCCAGTCCCTTGAAGTCCTCGACCCTGGCGAAGGCGATCCGTCCCCGTGCAGGTTTCCGCAGCGTGTGCAGATCCAGCACATCGATGCGGTGCCGCCAGCGGGCCGGCAGGTCAGCGAACAGGGAATCCGCCAGGGGCAGCGGTGACAACAGGATGATGTCCGTGTTCGGGATCTCGTTGTCGTGGAGCCGGTCGAGCTCGCCGGCGGCTGCCGCGGCCCGGCGGGAGCGGTCCGACTCCTCGACCACGACCACCGCGGGCCCTTCCCCGGCCGATGAGACACCGGTGTCCGCTCCGGTCATCTGCTGGGTCGACGTGACGATCTGCCGGGTGTTGCGGCAGTTGTCCTGCAGCCGCACCTGCGTGGGCCGTAGGGATCTGAGATATTCGAGTGCCTCGTCGTCGCAGGAGCCGACGAGGCCACGCTGGTTGTTGCTATCGAGCAGCATGTACCAACTGCCGTCGGTGAGGCCGCCAGCAAGCCTGCTGTCCAGGTACGACAGGTCGGCGAAGTTGATCAGGTCCTGTGCCTCGTCGACGACGACGGTATCGAAGGTCCCCTCACTGCCGGCCGCGAGGTTGGCGAAGGGCACGACATGGACGTCCTGCATTCCGGGTTGGTGCCGCACGAACCCAGCGACCACCTGGCTGCGGCAGGTGAACAGGGTCCGTTTGCCGCTCGCGGCCGATCTGCGGGACAGCTCGGCTGCGAGCATCGTCTTACCCGTGCCCGCGCCACCCTCGACCAGTAGCCGCGGGTTGTCTCCCACGTAGTCGAGCGTGCGGTACTGGCTGGCGGTCAGGGCGACGAGGTCGGCCTCCGCATCGGTGACGATCTGGCGCAGGGTGGGAACGGCGTCGAAGTCCGGCCGCAGGGCCTGCAGTACCTCCCGCAGGAGAGGTTCCTCGAGCACGGCCCGACGCCCTCCCGGCTTGGCCCGCCAGTAGTCCGCCATCCGGCCGAGGCTGCGTTGCAGGCCGTCGGCGCGGTCGAGCTGCCGACGGTCGATCAGGGTCTCCTCGTCCCACTCGACCGAGGTCTGTTCGGGCAGCCGGCAGTCCGGGCAGACAACGGCGAACCCGATGGGGATGTCACGCATCTTTTCGCGGCCGAGGCGGTCCTCGAGACGGCGCTGCAGGGTGAACATGGCGCCTGTCGCCTGCGCGAACGGGCTCTCCCTGCGCCGTCGCTCCGTGCCGGTGCGGTCGCGGTAGGTCCAGACACCGTTGGCGCAGCCGACGTACCCGCCCTTGACCTCGATCACGTACACACCGCGTCGTCCCGCCACCACGAAGTCGATTTCGCTGACGCGCTTCCATCCGTGCTCGGGGAGATTGAGGCTGTGCAGAGCGAAGCTCCATCCAGCATCCACAAGTTTGAGACGTCTGTAGATCTCGGCCTCGGCGGCACTCTTCATCGACGGGGAGATCGGCTCAGGAACCATCCGCACCCGCAGGATTGTGCACGATGAGGGAGCCTCCCGCCGAACCTCACTGTTGTCGGTGGGGGACACAATGGCCGGTGTGACTTCTTCAGCCGATCAGGAGGTTGTCGACACGTGCGTGCAGCTGATATTGGCGCATGTACGGGACAGGTCGGTCGGAGACTGGGAGGTCGACAGCGTTCTCGAGCTGGTCGGCGACCCACGGGCGACGGTGCGGCAGCAGGTCCTTGAAAGGCTGGTCAAGCTCCGTGTCGCCGTCGTCCCTCCGGGTGGCGACGAGCTCGATGGCCGTGGGCCGGCTCGACTGGTCGACCCGTCCCACAGGGAACCCTTCCTTGCCGATGCCCGGAGGCTCCTGCGTAGGGACAGAGCGTCGTCCCGGCCATGGGACCGCCTGCTCACGGCCTCCGAGGAGGTCGGCCTGGCGCTGCTGCTGCGCGGGGAACAGTACCGGCCGGACGAAGAGGTTCCGCACGGCTATCGCGCAGGTCTCGACGTCTCGGACGAGCGGGCGCGGGCCTTCGACGCGATGGTGCTGCACAACCGGCGGCTCGTAATTTCAGTCGCCGGCAGCTACCTGGGACACGGGCTGGAGAGTGAGGATCTGGACCAGCACGGCGTTGTCGGCCTGATGCGGGCGGTCGAACGGTTCGATCCCACCCGCGGATTGAAGTTCTCCACCTACGCGGTCTGGTGGATCCGCCAGGCTGTGACGAGAGCGGTCGCCAATGAGAGCCGGTTGATCCGTCTTCCGGTCCATAAATCGGATCAGGTACGTCGGGTAGTGGCGAGCCGGAACCGGCTATTGACCCAGTCCGGCACTGCGACCGTGTCGGATATCTGTCACCAACTCGGCATGGAACCGGGCACGGTACTCGAATGTCTCAGACTGCATGCTGGCGTGGTGTCGCTGGACCTGCTCATCGGGGACGGCAACGCGCCGCTTGCCGAATTCGTAACCCCGGCGCAGGACACCCAGAGACCTGATGTGGTTACTCAGCGTCAGGAGACGTTGACACTTCTCCGCGCCTCACTGAAAGATCTACCCGAACGCTCGGCGGCGATCCTGATCTGGCGGGCCGGTATCGGCACCGGTGTGCCCATGACTCTCGATGAGATCGGACGACGGCTCGGAGTCACCCGCGAGCGTGTCCGTCAGTTGGAGAAGAAGGCACTGCCGCAGCTACGCGAGCGGATGAGAGCACGTCTGGGCGGCGAAGCGCCGAGGGGCGACGATCTCTTGGACTGATGTCCGGATCGATACGGACGCTGAGGCAGGACACGGCCCACGGCGCCCGCTCGTGCGTTCACGCACCGCCTCGGCCAACGAGCTGTCGGGGCTCGCACGGGTTGCCATCGGATGCCGCAGCCGTCCTTCGCGCCGTGCGTACCGGGACTGAGCCGACGAAGCTCCGGAAATCGAAGTGGAGCGGGACATCAGGGTGGCCACCTTGTCCTGAAGGCCGTCGGGGCCCGGGAACCGCCACCGCCCGTCGACGCGCGTTGGGGTAACTTGTCGGCAATGACGCGACGCCCCACCGCTCTCAACGCCGCAGTGTCGGCGCAGATGAGCCGGATGCCGCGATCGCGGACGAAGCCTGAGATGTCGGTGCGACGTGAACTGCACCGACGAGGGCTGAGATTCAGGGTGAACCATCCCGGCCTACCCGGCCGACCGGACATCGCTTTCACGCGGGCACGGTTGGCTGTGTTCGTCGACGGCTGTTTCTGGCACCTGTGCCCTCAGCATGCAGTGCTGCCGAAGAACAATGCCACGTGGTGGCGGGAGAAACTGCAGCGTAACGTGCTGCGTGACCGTGAAAAGGACGAAGCACTGGCAGCGCTTGGCTGGACGGTGCTGCATGTCTGGGAGCATGAGGATCCCGTGGCCGTGGCGGATCTCGTCGAACAACTTTGGCGGACACGGTGCCGATCCGATGCCACAGCGAGGGCGGTCGAGTGAGGCAGGGTGGGTGTGGCATCCTGGTCCTCACGCACGACGTGAGCGGAGGTGCCAATGCCGGGTAGAGCGTGGTACGACGTGGCGCCCTCAGCCGCACGGCTGACCGGGTCGCTGCGGGATATCGGGTACGAGTTCCCGACTGCGGTGGCAGACATCGTCGACAACAGCGTGGCGGCGGGAGCCACCCGTATCGATGTCACCGTCGAGTTCGACGGGGAGGAATCCCGTGTCGTGATCGCCGACGACGGTCACGGCATGTCAGCCGGCCAGCTGACAGAGGCGCTCAGGTTTGGCACCAGACGTTCGTACCGTCGCGGCGAGCTGGGTCGGTACGGCCTCGGCCTCAAGACCGCGTCACTGTCCCAGTGCCGGACACTCACAGTGATCAGTCGCAGCAGCCGAACAGTTGCGCGGACGAGCGCGCGTCAGTTGGACCTCGACCTTGTGGAGGAATGGGACCAGTGGGTGGTCGTGGACCCGTCCCCGCAGGATCCGGTGGTCCGCAGCGCCCGGCAGTGGCTGGCCGAAGGCACCGGCACCGTGGTCGTCTGGCAGGCGCTCGATCGCGTGCTGCCCGAGAAGCGCCCGTCGGGCGGCTGGGCCCGACGACGTCTGGAGTCCCTGGCGGCGCGGACGTCGGACCACCTCAGCATGGTTTTCCACCGCTTCTTGGAGGGATCCGACGGACTCACGCCACTGGTGCTTTCGGTGAATGGGCAGAAACTGCGCCCGTGGAACCCGTTCGCACTGCAGGAGCCGCACACCTCTGAGCTGCCCCGGCAGCAGTTCGAGATCGAGATGGCGGGCACCGCGGGACTGGTTCAACTCAGGCGCTTCGTCCTACCGCCGCGTGACTGCTTCACCTCAGCCGCAGAATTCGAACGGCACTCCGGCCCTCTGAACTGGAACCGGCAGCAGGGCCTGTACGTGTACCGGGCCAACCGACTGGTGCAGTGGGGCGGATGGGGAGGGATCCGCGGTATCGACGAGCACACCAAGTTGGCCAGGGCGGCGCTGGATTTCGACAACGACCTCGACAGCGCATTCAATATCAACGTCGCCAAGATGCGCGTCAGCCTGCCGGCCCAGTTGCGCCACATACTGGAGGCCCCGGTCAACGAACTGTGCGTCCTCGCAAACGATGCCTACCGCAGAACCTCGCGGCGACAGGGACGACCGTTCCCGACGGATGTGGATGCGTCACCTGAGGTGCGTGCAGCCACCCAGGCGGCCACGACCGCCGGCCTCGCTCTGCGGATGGCCGCCATGCAGGCGGATCAGTGGGAGGCATGGCAACGCATCGAGGAGACCCTCCGCGCCCAGTCGCCGGAGGTGGCGCAGCTCCTCGGGCTGGACCGCTGACCCGGACCGGAGAGGTCAGAACAGCTGGGGTCGGTCGATCCGCGCTCCGGCGCACTTCTTCACCAGCGGGCATTCCTGGCACAGCGGCTCGACCGGCCGGCACAGCGTGTTCGCGAGTTCGATCAGGCCCAGATGCGCGGCGCGCGCATCGCTGTCGATCCCGATCATGCGGGCGACCTCCAGCCGGCCGTCCGTAAGGCGGTTGCGTCGGTCGACGGGATGGCCGCTGAAGCGGGCTGCAACCCGCAACACACCCTTAGTGACGAGTACAGGCTCCTCCGATTCGTCCTCGGTGCCCGCGGGAACGGCCAGAACGGCCAGGTCGGCGACGGACTCGTTGAGCCCGGGGACCCGCCGCAACGCATCGTCATCCCGCAGTGCCCGGGGATCACCGGCGAGTCGCTGGGCGAGCTCAACCACCGTCCCGGCCCGGTTCGCCCGAGAGATGAATCCACCGGTACGGCGTAGCTTCTCCTCCGCAGCCACCGTGTCCTGTGGCTGGCGCCATGTCCGTAGCAGGGTCCACACCTGACGCATCACGTCCGGGTGGGCGCGGTCGAGCAGTATCTCCGCCTGGATGACCTGCCACCGTGTCTCCGCACGCAGCCATGGAATGCCGCTGACCTGACCGGAGGCGAACCAGGCTGCGAGCGTCGAGGCGACCTCCCGCGTCGACACGTGTGCCGGTCGGGGGTTGTCGAGCGCACCTCGCACGGCCCGGGACAGGTGTTCACCGAGCAGCGGAGGTACAGCGTTGCCGATCTGTTTGAACGCGGCCGACGGCGGGCCGGCGAAGCGGAACCAGTCGGGGAAGGTCTGCAGACGGGCTGCCTCCCGCACGGTGATCGTGCGGTTCTGCCGCGGGTGGATGTACCAGTAGCCGTCCTTTGCGATGTGCGCCGTGATGGTCCGTGACAGGTCGTTCTCGTCCAGGCGCTTGTACTTGTCGTCGAAGATGTCGTCGCGATACCGCTTGACCTCGTCCGGTAGATCGGAATACCGGGTCGTCGGATCCATCATTTCGAACGCACGCAGATCGTCCTCGCGTACGGGACGGGTGATGTGGTCGAAGATTCGGTGCGCATCCGGTTCAGGTACGCCCTCCCGCATGCGCTTCTGGAAGCCCGTCACGGGCACGTCGTAGGGGGTCCAACCCTCGGCGCCCCCTTCCGGACGCCAGCCGCCCTCCACCTCCGGTAGGTCACCGATCGCGTTCCACACGGTGACCCGCTCCGGCTGCTCCGCTGGCCAGTCGAACGCGAGACCGTCCCGCAGACCGACCAGAATGAGCCGTTGACGGAACTGCGGAACGCCGTACCGGAAGGTGTCGACCGCTTTCTCCTCCACCGCGTAACCGAGCGATTCCAGCTCGTGCACCATCGTCCGGAGGATGAACATCTCCTTGTCGAGAGCCATGTCCGTCACGTTCTCCATCAGCACCGCCGGCGGACGCGCAAGCCGGATGACCTCGAGGAACGATCGCCAGAGGTCACGCCGTTCGTCATAGGGATCGCGCAGACCGTGGCGCACCTTGTGGCGGATCATCGACCGACCGGCCTTGGAGAACGGCTGACAGGGAGGCCCGCCGGCCAGCAACTCGACATCTGCCGCCCGGACGAGTTCGGCGACCTCCCGGATGCGCGCCGGGTCACCCAGGTCCCAGTCCACGCTCAGACCACCGTGGTGGTGGCGGTGGGTCTCGACCGCCTCCGGGTAGTGGTCCACCGCGAGGACGACCCGGTAGCCGGCATTCTCCATACCAAGACTCAGACCGCCCGCCCCGCTGAACAGATCGACGGCCAACCGGTGCCCTCCCCTACGGGACGCCTGTGCGTACCGCAGCAGTTGGTCGCTGTCGGTGACGGCGTCGGGGTGGGGTGCCAGCTGCACGAAGGGCCCACGTACCAGCCTGACCTTGTACTTACCGCGACGGGCGGTGGGATCGGGTGCGTTGGGGTCGGCGGCGCGGTCGGTCACGTGCATGAACGTTACCGGTGACGGCGCCGGCGGCCCAGCATGCCCCGGCGCGGACGTCGGCGCCGGAATGCGACCCTTTCGCGGGGTCGGACAGCGCGGAACCGCCGACCGGTGTGGGATCACACCGCTTCGGCGCGATCATCCCGGCCGGCCGGACGACCGGACGACCGGACGGTCCCGGGGGAGGGTGACCTGCGCCACCCATGCTGTATACGTGGTTACCGGACAACGCTCTGCCGGGTGTCCCCACTGGAACCACCCATCGGCACGACGACGACGGAAGGGCGCGGATGCACCGGATCAGCGACGAGGACCTCAACGACCTGGTCGAACAGATCGCCAGTGCCGTGTACGGCAACAGCACGATCCCGGCGATCCGTCGCCAGTTGGGCAGATTCGTTCCGGCCGATATCCTCGACGCCGCCATCACGGAGTACCAGGCCCGGGCCGGGCGCCCCCGTGACCTGCACGAGCCCCGTTCCCTGACGGATCCATCGACACAACTGGAACCGTGGTACATCCCCCGGTCCGACGACGTCTTCTGGCCGTCGGTGAGGCGCCGTCTGGAGGCCACGGGTCTCGACGACGAGCCGATCAGACTTATCAACGACTCGTCGAGCAAGATCGTCTCGTTTGTTCCACCGCCCGGGACGGAGCGGTTCAGCAGTCGCGGCCTGGTTCTCGGACACGTCCAGAGCGGCAAGACAACCAACTTCATGTCCGTGGCGGCGAAGCTGTGCGACGCACGCTACCGGTTGGTCGTGGTGCTGTCCGGCATCACCGACAACCTGCGGTCACAGACGCAGCAGCGACTGGAACAGATTCTCGTCGGTGACGACCGCGGCCGTTGGCATCTGCTGACCGATGGCGAAACGGACTTTGACGACAGGCAGGCGCGCAATGCTGCAAACCTGCTCAGCAATCCCGACCAGCGGCTCCTCGCTGTGGTCAAGAAGAACCCGTACCGCCTCCGTAAGCTGGCCCGCTTCCTGGAGGCCGCCGGCACCATCCTGCAGGACTGTCCCATCCTCGTCATCGACGACGAGGCCGACCAGGCGAGTATCGACGTGGGCAACAGGGGGCGACAGTCAACCATCAACTCCCTGATCCGTCGCATCCTGAGCAAACCGAAGGTCGCCTACGTCGCCTACACCGCGACACCGTTCGCGAACCTGCTCGTAGACCCGACCGTGCCCGACGATCTCTACCCCGCCGACTTCATCGTCGACCTCCCCCCTTCCGACGACTACTTCGGTGCAGAGCGGATCTTCGGACGCGATCTGCTGACCTACGAGGCCGGGCCGGTCGACCGGGGCCTGGATGTCGTACGGACGGTCCCTGACGACGAGGTCCCCTCGGTCCGGCCACCCGGCGCCCGTGCCGGCTTCGGCGACTGGAGGCCGACCGTCACCGACAGCCTCGGCGACGCTGTCCGCTGGTTCGTCCTGGCCACCGCCGCCCGCCGCTGCCGCGGCGGTGCACCGGCCGATTCGACCATGTTGATCCACACGTCGATGCGGGCCATCGCACACCAGCGGACGGCCGAGGTCGTGCAGGCGTACCTGGAGACTCTCCGTGGCGGCTGGTCGACCGCCACCCTCCGGGAAATGTTCCGCCAGCAATGGGAACGGGAGACGGGCCGGGTGCCCGCCGCCGATCTCGGACTTCCGCCCGTACCGTGGCCGCAGGTCTGCGACCGGATCCCCGATGTCATGGCCGACGTCCGCGTGGTGGTCGACAACTACCAGTCCGACGTCCGACTCAGCTACGGAGAGGAGCCGGTCACCGCCATCGCGATCGGGGGCAACACGCTCTCCCGTGGGTTGACCCTCGCCGGCCTGGTGTGCAGTTACTTCGTCCGGGCGGCCTCTGCCTACGACACGTTGCTGCAGATGGGTCGCTGGTTCGGCTACCGCCAGGGCTACGAGGACCTGCCCCGGATATGGATGACAGGCGAGCTCGCAGCGTGGTTTGTGGACCTGGCGACCGTGGAGGCCGAGATCCGGCAGCAGATCCGCCGCTACGAGACGGAGCACAAGACGCCACGGCAGTTGGCGGTGATGATCCGTAAACACCCGGCCATGGCAGTGACGTCGGCCGCCAAGATGCGCGCCGGCGTCACGGTCCGCTACAGCTTCGGCTCCCAGGTCATGCAGACGATCAAATTCCACCATCGCGACGAGGGGTGGCTGCGGCACAACATCGACGCCGGCGACCGTCTCCTCACCGCCGCCCGTAGCCTGCCCGGGGTGCGGGAGATTCCCGTGCGGGCCGGCCGCACTGCTCTGACCGGGGTGCCGGCCGCGAGAGTGATGGCCTTCCTGCGCGACTACCGCTTCCATGAGCGCAGCCCCAGCCTCCGCCCGGAAGCCCTGTGCGAGTACATCGCCAAGCAGAACGACTACGACGCACTGCGCACCTGGAACATCGTCGTGATCGACCAGGGCAGCGACCGCCTGGGCGGAATGGCGCTGGCGGGCCGGAAGTACCACATGATCAACCGCAGCCGACTCACCGTGCCGGAGGACTATGCCGACATCAAGGCACTGGTGTCGACCCTGGACCGCGTCGCCGACCTACCGGCCTCCATCAGGATCAGCGACATGATCGACGGAGACCCCACCGACCGGAGGTTACGGGAGTTGCGTGACGGGCAGCTGGGGGGCACAGGGCTCCTGTGTCTCTATCCCGTGAGCAGGAGGTCCACGGTCGAGCGCAACAGCGGCAAACGCGGCTATCCGAGAGCGGAACTCGCGGCAGTGGAGGACATACTCGGCGTGGGTCTGTTCTTTCCCGAGGCCCGGGGACCCGAGGACCGTGACTACGTCTCGGTCGACCTGTCCGGCCTCGCGCCGTTCGACGAGGAGCTCGAGACCGTCGACATCGACGAGATCGACGCCGCCGACGAACGGGCGGGCGAAGGCATGACCGACGGTGCCGCATCATGACAGGCGGCGCCGAGGAGATGTTCCGCCGCCTGGAGGCGACCGATCCGCCACGGGAGATGCGCGTGCTGGACAGTCCGGTCGAGGTGGCCGCCGGGCCGGTCGCTGTCGGCATCGACGCCTCGGGGCGCCGGCATCTGCTCATTCCGCTGACCGACCGGCACCCCACCGTGCAGGACACCACCAGCCGGGGCGTCACCGTCACCACCCGGAGCTTGGAGGACGACTCCGGCCACCCGGGACGGTATACGGACGTGGTCTGCCAGCTGCCTGAGCTCAACGACATCTTCGCGGCATTCACCGATGAACTGAGCCGACAGTTGCAGCGCCGCCCGGGCGATCCGGGACGGGTCTGCCTGGAGCTCCTGCACCGGTGGCGCGAGCTGCTCTATCCCGCACCCGGTCCGATACTCGGACCGGAGGCGCTGCTCGGCCTGCTCGCCGAGCTGCACTTCCTCGAACTGATCTGCGGGCTCGGTGGCCCTGAGCCGCTTCAGCTCTGGACCGGTCCCCAAAAGGCACGCGCGGACTTCACCTCGGTCACGGCTGCCGTCGAAGTCAAGGCCACAACGCACCGCGACCGTCTGGTCGTGGGCGTACACGGCGCCGACCAACTGGAGGAACGTCCAGGCACCGATCTCTACCTGTACGTCGAGCAGTTCGAACGCGACAGCGCCGGCGACAGCGTCCCCGACGTCGTCGACAGGCTCCTCGGTACGGGACTCGACAGGCGTGTCCTGCTGGACGCCCTGGCCACGGTCGGTTACCGCAACGACGACGCCGATGCGTACCGCCGGGACAGGCACCGTGTGAAACGCGCCGCCGCGTACCACGTCAACAGTTCGGGTTTCCCCCGGGTAACGTCCGGGCAGCTCGATGCGGCACTGCAGCAGCACCTGGTCCGCCTGAACTACAGTATCGATCTGTCAGCTTTCGATCATCATCTCACCGCCCCCTCCGCGGCAGCCGCCGCGCTTCTGGAACAGCCATGACGCGCATCGCCATGTACGCCGAGCCGCTCCCACCATCAGGTGGGATCGACGCGCGGTCGGTACGCCGGACACTCGGCACCTACTCCATGGATTTCTGGGAACTGTTCCTGCGCGAGACACTGCAGAACAGCTGGGACGCCGCCACAGGGGACCGGCCCGCCGAGTTCTCCGTGGACGGTTGGCGCCTCAAGGCCGAGCAACTGCAGAGCCTGCGCCGTCTTCTTCCCGGGGCCGACCTGGACACCCCGGACCTCAGGGTCCTGACGGTCACCGACACGGGTACGAGCGGGCTCACCGGTCCCACCCGGGCGGACCGGGTGGGTAGAGACGACCCGCGGGATTTCGTCGACCTTGTCCGGAACGTCGGCCGACACCCGGACAAGGGGTTCGCCGGCGGAACCTACGGCTACGGCAAGGCCGTGCTGTTCGAGGCGAGCAACATCGACACGGTAGTGATATTCACCCGCATCGAGACCACCGCGGGTCTCCAGAGCCGACTGATCGGCATGTCCCTCACCGACCCGTACCGGGACGGGCGGCGTCAGTACACCGGACGCCACTGGTGGGGAGTCCCACACAGCGACGTCGGCGTGGAGCCGGTCACCGGGCCGACGGCAGAGCACCTGGCCCGGGCCATCGGACTGACACGCCTGCCCGGGGATGGAACCGGCACCTCGATCATGGTCATCGCGCCACGGACCGGAGAGGAGCCGCTGTCCGACGTGGTCGCGTTGATGGCCGACACCGCCACGAGGTATGCGTGGGCCAATACCGTCGGGCAGGAGGGTTCACCTCCCGGTCTCACGTTACGGTTCACCTTCGACGGGTCACGGATCGATCTTCCGGACCCGGCGACCGATGCACGGCTGCGGTACTTCGTCGAGGCGCACCGGCGCTGCCGCTCGGTCTTCGACGGCGCAGCAGGAGACCACCCCTGGCCCTGGGTGGTCCAGGAGATCGTCGGCACCCGTCCGGAGCAACGTCTCGGCGTACTGGCATGGCGGACGTACAGGTCGGGTGCCTCCGGCAGCCATGCCCGACCACCCGCGGAGATCGCCCTCATGCGCCGGCCGGGCCTCGTCGTCGAATACCGCAACGTCACTCCGGATCCGTTCGGATACGCCATCGGCGGCGTGTTCATCGCCGACCCCGAACTCGACAAGGATTTCGCCCGCGCCGAACCACCGACGCACGACAGATGGCAACCGAGGCTGGCGCAACGGCAGCGGTACGCCCGTAACCCGGTCAGCCAGGCACTCAACCGCATCGACCGGGTCTTCAGGGAACGCCGTGCGGACAACGCGACCGCCCCTACCACCGAGGCCGCGACGGGGGTTTCACGACTGGCGAACGTCCTCGGCACGCTCCTCGACACACAGGCGGGTGGCACGGACACCCGCATTCCGGCCGGGTCGGACAAAGCGGCGCCCAACCCACCGACCACCCCGTCGGGAGCACCGGCAAGCCACACCGGCACACCGACAGCGGGCAACGGGGGGAACGGAAGCCAGCAGGGACACCACGGCCGGGGCCCGCGCTCCACGCCGGGTCCGGCACTGCGTTTCCATCCCCGTCCCCGCCAGACCCTGCTGGCCGACGGTAGCCGTGCGGTCGAATTCGACATCGACCTCACCGGGAGCTCCGGTGCACCGCTGACCCTCATCGCCCAGCCACTGGTAGCGGTGGCCGACGGAGCACCGGAGCCGGCCGACGAGACCACCCCCGTCGAAGTTCTGCACTGGCGTGACCGGGACAACGGAGACCTCACGCCCGGTCCGCGGCTGACCCTGACCTCCGTGACGTCGGAACACTGGACCGTCACTCTCACCCAACCGGCTGATGCAGCCGTCACCGTTCGGGTACGCCAGGAGGAGGTGACACCGAGGTGAGCGCCCCCATCAGCGCGGGTCACCTGACCCCGGCCGAGGAGCGCATCCGGTCCGGAACCGTGACGGTCACCGGTCCGCAGGGCCCACCCGTCCCCGAGGGGGAGCCGGTGCCGGACTGGGACTACTTCACGAATCTCACCGCGACCTGGCCGCTGAATGTCGACCTGCCCGGGGTACTGCAGGACTGCGGCCTGTCGCCGGCCGCAGCCGTGCACTGTCTGGTCACCTGGCACAGCAGCAGTACCAACCGACGCGACAATTCCTCTCCGGCCAGACTGGTTGACGGCGACAACCGACTGACGGTTGCGATCCCGGGCACCGAGATCGGCGGAGTCCTCACCCTGACCGCCCGGATGGTCCTGGCTGCACCTGACCCTGCACCGATCTCGCCGCTGGCGGCCCTCCGGCCCGGCGCCATCCTCTGGCAGGCCCGACGGCGCTTCACCCTGGAAGGCAGCGGCAGCCGATTCCCCGTCGTGGCTACGAGCTTCGCCGAGAGTGGGCTTGCCGAGGGACGCCGCTCCCTGTGGTACCTCTCCTGCGCCCCGGATCTCGACGGCTCGGACACCGGCAGCATCCGGCTGTACCTCAACACGGACCACCCCGCAATCACCACGATGCTCAACCAACCGGAAGCGGAGACCTCCAGGACCCTCGCCGAAGTGCTCCGGCACGATGTCGTCCGTCAGCTCATCCAGACGGCGCTGCGCTGCGAGGACCTCCAGGAAGAACACGACCACGGCGAAGGCACACTCGGCGAGCTGTTCATCAACCTCATACGCAGGTACTTCCCCGACCGGTCGCTCTCCGACCTACGCAGTCAACACCGCAACGACCCGAGCGAACTGGAGGCGGTCATCCAAGGTCTCGACCGGGTCCTCGCATGAACCGGCTGTACGTCTACCCGCGCTTACCTGCACACGTCGCTGAGCAGCTGCTGACCCTCCACACCGGCCGGGACCTCGTCGAACTGCGGAGGCTGTCAACCACTGCCGATGCGCGCACCACCTGGTACCCGACCGCGCCCCACCGCGTAGCGGAGGACGACCTCCGGGCCCTGCAGCAGACCGTCCGCGGGATCGCCACGGAAGCCAACTGGCCGGCCCCTCTGAGCAAGACGAACGGCACAGCCTTCGACCGTCTGCTGGCACCGGCCCTGTACCGGCAGATGACCATCGTGCCCGCCGACGCGGCGAGCGAAGAGGTCTGGTCGTTTCTCAGCCTGGTCCTGTTGCCGGACATCGCGCTCTGGCGGTGGCCCAATCCGCTACGCCGGCCAGGCTACGAACGCATCATCGGCCGTCCCCGCAACGTGTTCCGGCGCCTCTGGACCCGCGTCCACAGCCTGGGCGAGGACCTCGGAGCCCGGCTCTACGAGGACGAAGCCGTCGCAATCCTCGAGCGCCCGACGCTCGGTGCGCATCCTCGCGTCGCCCGCGCCATAGCGCACGGCCACCTGGCTGTAGCCGGGGAAGCCGGCGCCGCACGCACCGACATCCTACGGATCACCGCCCGTAGACTCCGGCGACTTGCAGTAGTGGTCAGCCTCGAATCGCTCGACGACACTCAGCTGGCACAGTTGGTGGGGAGATACACGAAGGAAGCCATCGACCAGTTGCGGCCCGTGACAACCGCCAGCACGTACAACCACCAGTTCCCTACTCAAGTACAAACGAGGTCAGGCGTCAGCCCGTAAGGGTTGGAGCAGAGGTGGACGCTAACGCCTGAGCCGCGAACCATGGGACGACGTGCAGTGGGGATCGTCTGCCAAGCGGCGTCACGCCGATGGGATGAAGGGTCTTCGATCAACTCGAAGGCCTGCCGGGCCGGACGCAGGCAGCTCGGACGACCGTCTGCTCAGCTTGCCCGAGTCGCCGATTGGCAGGACGTCCCGGTCAATACCACGCTCGGAGTTGGCGACCGCAGGCATCCCGCCTCCATCCCGGAGTGGGGCGTCTCCGACACTCCGCCAGGCGCCGTAACCGCAGCCGCTTAAGGCGCGTCGAGTAGCAGCTTTGAGGGCAGTGGCAGCAACACCGACGCGACTGGCGCTACCCGCTTATCGCTACGATCGGCTCTCCCGGTGCAACCTTTGCCGACCCGTACAGCGGTGGTCCGACCGCGACCGGGGTGGGGTGAGTGATCGCGGTCCGCCCACGTGGGCGTGGAGTAGGACCGTCCCAGAGTTCCAAGTCCCACCGCTCGTCGTGAAAGGTCCATCCCCGCGTACCTGGAGTGGTCCGTGATGTTGACGTCGGTCGGGAACCTGGAGAAGGCGAAGTGGAGTCCCTTCACGCAGGCGTGAGATGGACCAGGGCTGACTTGCGCCCTGATCCGTCGTGGTGCACCTCAGGTCAAGTGGGGTGGTCCCGTCTACGCGGGTTGGCCAAGGTGCACCGGTGCTACCGATAGCGGCGCCAAGTGCATGCAAGGTCTTCTTGAAAAAGCGATCGAAGCCGGTGCGCCAACTCTCGGGCTACATCGGGTCGACCAGCAAGGGCGTCGATGGTGCTCGTCACCAACTGCAGTTCCCGGATCCGGCGCAGCACTGGCCAGCCCGCCCATCTGGTGATGTCAACCCCGTAGGCATCGACGAAGCCCCGATAGTCGGCGGCCGAGCGACCAAACCGGGTGGCTCCGTGTGCGGTCGGTACGAGGTCCCACTCCCGCGGACCGATGGACATCCCATCCAGGTCGCACAGCAAAGCTCCCTTGCAGCCGATTGCACCGTCACCCGGCGCCGCCAGGAGAACGTTCCCGGTGTGGGCGTCCCCGTGAATGACGCCTTGGGGCAGTCGCCACACGACTCGGCCGAGATCCTCTTCCACCTCGTCGCAGCGCCTATGAAGATCGAGCAGCAGATGGTCGGCCGGGATGCCGAGCTCCATGCCGGACCATTGTTCCAACTCGGTGGCTTGCCGGGTCGGTAGCCCTGCGGCAGCGTCGAGACGCCGACGGAACTTCTCAATCGGCGACCACCTCGGCAGGGCTACATCAAGTCCGTCAAGGCCGTGGAGCGCACGCAGTGGCGCAGCGAGATCGACTGGCTTGGGCTCATCGTTGACTGTCGGGACGTACTGCCATACGGTCCCGACCCAGTCACCACTGAAGATCGGTGCAGAAGCAGCACCGGCGGCAAGCCGTACGGTCGGCATGCCAGCCTCCTGCAGGCACGCCGCGACCGACACCACCCGGCGGGCGACCTTCGCAGCATAGGGACCGGCAGCAAGTCGGATCACGAACGGTGGTGCCACGAACACCGCGTTCATCGTGTATTTGACGAGCCTGGCGTCATCCGGGTCGACGCCGATCTGCTCGCAGACGTGGCTCAGGTGGGTACGGAGTTCCGAGGCGACAGCGTCGCTGAGTGCGGTAGCCATCAGACCGCCTGCATTTCCGCGATCCGGCTGCCGAGAGCAGCCAGCGCCGGCTCCCGCTCGGCCTGCGGCGCCGCAAGCTTCCACAGGACGTTCAGACGAGCGTTGACGCGAGCCGATCGCATCCCGTCCGCCACCAGCCCCACCGCCTTCGTCCCGTACTCGCCAGCGGCAGCGAGATCACCCGCCAGGATACTCGCCGTGGCGACCGAGATCGTGTCGAAGATAAAAGACCGGCGATCTTGCGGTCGGCGCAGCCGGACCGCTTGGTGAGAGTGCTCAGCGGCGCGGTCGACGTAACGCACGTGCTCCGGGTGGCGGGCCAGGGCGGAGTAGACGACGGCGGAGATGCCGTGTACGTCGGCTTCGGTCAGCGCAAAGTGTGTCCAGTCCGGCGCGGTATCCGGGTCTGCCTGATCGAGCTCGCAACGTGCCCGGGTCAGGCTGTCGACGACCTGGTGGTCGGTGCCGAGAAGCGCGTAGGCCCACGCGGAGTTGGCGTGAAGTATGCCGACGCTGGCATGACAGCCGGCCTGCTGCGCTGCGAGCTGGCCGAGACCGAACAGTTGAAGCGCTTCGGCCGGTTGTTCCTGGTGCAGGCTGACCCGCCCGAGGCGATACAGCGTGTTGGCCAGCAGCGGCAGCGAGTTGGTCTGTCGCGCCAGGACGAGGCTCTGGGTGAGATGCCGACGCGCCAGGTCGTGATCGTCGAGGTCATGCGCCACCCAACCGACGAGGTTGTGTAGCTCCGCGAGGGCAGCCCGCAGCTCGGCAGCAACGATCTCGTCGCACTGCACTTGCAGGAGCTGCGTTGCCCACGCCACGTACCCGCGCGCGGATTGCAGGCAGCGCCCTCCTCCGGCAGCGGCATCGAGCCTGCGGTGGAAGGCGGTGACGGCACGGACGGTGGCTACTTCGTCCTGGCCGACGGCGACTGGGACGGCGACCTCCTGTGAGCTGGGTAGCCACCGCTCTACGCCGGCGGGTATCGCGCCTACCGCGATGCTCGCCACGACGCCGAGCAGCTCGCGAGAATCGAGCGGCGCCGCACGTCCGGCCTGCCCAAAGGACGCGCCCTGCCGGTGGTGAACAGCGTGTTCGTCGAGGGCGAGCCCCATGAAATGGCGCGGGATGCACAGCCCTTCGGCGATGCGGTCCAGCACGGAGTAGTCGGTGACGATGCGGCGCCCCGCGGCAATCTCCGAGACTCGGCTGGCGCCCAGACCGGTTGCGGTCGCGATGGCGGACCAGCTGAAGCCGCGTTCCTTGAGGAAGCCGAAGACCGCTCCGATGTCGTGGCGAGCAAGGTGTACGCGAATGCTGACCCCGCGGTGATTGCCCTCGTGCCACCACTGCGGCCTGACGACCCGCTGCATGGGTGGTCACTCCTTCCAACTGCGGATACTGCGCACAGTAGTCGGCCGCCTGCCAGATGTCCGCCCTGCCGCCGGTTCTGCGGCCCGTCGTCTCACCGTGAGAGGCCCACCGTGAGGCGCTCACCGATGGCTAGCTGGCGACAGACCGCACCGGCCAAGGTCGTTGGCATGCCAGTCAGAGACCGTCGCCGCCCACGGGTTCTCGCCCAGGGTTCGGCGGCTGGAGCGAACGAGCTCCGGTGCCAATGCGACGGCCGTCATGAGGTTGGCCTGGACGGGTTCGGGGTGGGTGCTGTGCAGGAGGCCCGCTCGCCTCGGACCAGTGCGTGGTCGGAGAGCAGGCAGGCGTTGGCCCGCGACGCCGGCAGCTCTCCGCCCGCGCACGCCGGAGGTCCGTGCTGCTCGGGATCGCCGTCCCCCGCGCCATCCCGCGCCGGACCACCGGTGCCGTGGTGGCGTGCCGGTGCCCTCGTGCGCCGGCACGCCACTGCGGACCACTCAGCACGTAGTCACTTCCACAGGCTGCCCGCCACCCGCGATTGCACACCGAAGCTTCAGGAGCGGCTCATGACCGGCCAGTACCCGACGGTCCCGCGTCGGTTCGCCCTGGTGCGTTACCTCGACGGCAATGACACCCAGGTGGTGATCGCCTGGGGTATGGAGCTGCCGGACGGTTCCGCCGTCTCGCTGAACGCCGAGGGCCAGGCGATCGCCGTCTGTAGCAGAGCCGGTCACTGCGAACTCATCCACAACGCAGAGCTGGTCTGGATAGACGGCGACCTCGGTGACTCCGCAGCAGACAAGTCGTCATGATGGCCGCCTTCAGCGTGACCAAGAGCCTGTACGCGCGGCCCCATCCGGAAAGCGACTTCCGTGCAACCGCGCAAGTGGTCCTGAACATCCATCAGGACGACGACGGCTTCTGTCGCGGCTGCTACGTCTACTTCCGCCAGCTCAAGCCCTTCCCCTGCGAGTACTACTCCTGGGCAGCGCGAGTGCTCGCCAGCTATCCGAAACCAGCGCGCTCGGTGGGCAGAGCGCCCGTACGCGATCGTCGGCTTGGTGAATCTAGGCCCACTCCAGCGTCTCGGCTGGTGCCGCCGGCAACCAACTCGCCTCCGACAACGCGCTGGTCATCCACCTGGCGTGGCACCAGGGCCGTCGGCATCTCGATCTCCGCCTCAACCGGCGGTAGCGGCGACCCCAAAGACGCGGGCGCCGAGCTTCATGACGGGTCAGGGCGACCCGCGGAACCAACAAGGAGGAACACATGGCGATCGGAACGCTGGAGCTGAGCGCGACGGTCAGTGACGACGAGTTCGACCTCGACGTCAGAGGGTGGTTCGGGAGGCTTTGTCTGATGTGGGTTTGACGGTTCGTTAGCGGCCCTGGTGGGGGCTACGCGGACGTCGCCGGCGGGGCGAGGGTGAACAGTCCGGCCTCGGGTTCGGTGAGGATCT
>NZ_JAGPXN010000003.1 GCF_018070575.1 Micromonospora sp. C31 | reverse complement strand
CGCGGGGGGGGGGGGGGGGGGGGGGGGGGGGGGGGGGGGGGGGGGGGGGGGGGGGGGGGGGGGGGGGGGGGGGGGGGGGGGGGGGGGGGGGGGGGCGGTGGGGGGGCCGTCGGTGGGGACGGCGCCGGTGCAGGCGGTGCCGTTCAGGGCGAAGCCGGTCGGCGCCGGATTGCTGCCGTTCCAGGAGCCGTTGAAGCCGAACGTGGCGCTGCCGCCGGTGCCGATCGCGGCGTTGTGGTCGACGTTGCGGGCGGTGACCTGGGCACCGGACTGGCTGACGACGGCGTTCCACGCCTGGGTGACCTGCTGGCCGGCGGTGTACGACCAGGTGAGGCTCCACCCGTTCACCGGGTCGCCCAGGTTGGTGACGGCGACGTCGGCGCCGAAGCCGCCGGGCCACTGGTTGGTGATCCGGTGCTCGACGCGGCAGCCGGTGGCGGCGGCCGTGGCGGTGAGGGTGGGAAACGCGCCGGCGACGAGCGCGGCCGCGGCGCCCGCGGCCAGCAGCGCGACGCGGCGGGGGGTGACGGGCATGGGGATGTCCTCCGGGGAGGTCGGGCGCGCGGGCGTCGCCGCCGGCCTGCCCGGGCCGGCGGGAGGGTGCGCCGCGCTGGCGGCGGTGGTCCGACGCCGACCGGTCGCCGCAGCGTCGACGCCGGGATCCCGGCGCCGGTGCTCCGGCCTGTCGGTGCGGCGTCGAGGGGGTGGCTCCGCGCACCTACGATGCTACGCCCCGGCCCTCCACCGCCCCGGCCCTCCCGGGGACTGCACTGCTCAGAGCACCCCTGTCCCCCGGGTCAGCTTGCCCCCGGGCCCGATTCTTGATCGACTCAGGGCGTGGCTGAGCACATGACCCCGGACGAGTTCCGCCGCGCCGGGCACGCCGTGGTGGACTGGATCGCCGACTACTGGGCGACGCTGGAGCGGCGCCCGGTGACCTCGCCGGACCCGCCCGGGACGGTGGCCGCCCGGCTGCCGGCCGGCCCGCCGGAGCACGGCGAGCCGGTGGAGGCCGTCCTCGCCGACCTGGACACCCTGATCACGCCGGGGCTGACCCACTGGCAGCACCCCGGTTTCTTCGGCTACTTCCCGGCCAACACCTCGGGGCCCAGCGTTCTCGGTGACCTGGTCAGCGCCGGGCTGGGCGTGCAGGGGATGCTCTGGGCGACCGGGCCGGCGTGCACGGAACTGGAGACGGTGCTGCTGGACTGGCTCGCCGACCTGCTGGCCCTGCCGGAGCGGTTCCGCACCGGCTCCGGCGGCGGCGGGGTGATCCAGGACTCGGCGTCCTCGGCGACGCTGGTGGCGACCCTGGTCGCGCTGCACCGCGCCGGTGGCGGCCGGTGGCGCGAGGTCGGCGTCGACCGCCGCTACCGCGCCTACGCCTCTACCCAGGGCCACTCGTCCATCGAGAAGGCCGCGCGGATCGCCGGGCTGGGCGCCGAGGGCGTACGGCCGGTCGAGGTCGACCCGGGTACGCAGGCGATGTCCCCGTCGGCGCTGCGCGCGGCGATCGAGGCGGACGTGGCCGCCGGCGTCGTACCGGCGATCGTGGTGGCCACCGTCGGCACCACCTCCACGACCGCGATCGACCCGCTGCCGGAGATCGGGGCGATCTGCGCCGAGTACGGGATCTTCCTGCACGTCGACGCCGCGTACGCGGGGGCGGCGGCGGTCTGCCCCGAGCTGCGGTTCGGGCACGCCGGCCTGGAGTACGCCGACTCGTACTGCTTCGACCCGCACAAGTGGCTGCTGACCGGCTTCGACTGCGACGCGTTCTGGGTGGCCGACACGGCGGAGCTGATCGAGGCGCTCAGCGTACTGCCGGAGTACCTGCGCAACGCCGCCACCGAGTCCGGCGCGGTGATCGACTACCGGGACTGGCAGGTGCCGCTGGGCCGCCGGTTCCGGGCGTTGAAGCTCTGGTTCGTGCTGCGCTGGTACGGCACCGAGGGGCTGCGGGCGCACATCCGCTCCGGCGTGGCGCTCGCCGCCCGCTTCGCCGACCGGGTCCGCGCCGACGACCGGTTCGCGCTGGTGGGGGCGCACCCGTACTCGCTGGTGTGCTTCCGGCTGGCAGCGGACGACGAGGTCAACGCGGAGCTGCTGGCCCGGGTGAACGCCACGGGTCGGGTGCACCTGACGCACACCCGGGTGAACGGCCGGTACACGCTGCGCCTGGCCGTCGGCTCCCCGCAGACCACCGAGGCCCACGTCGACGAGGCGTGGACCCTCCTCGCCGACGCCGCGAGCACCCTCCTCCCCCACTGACGCGGAGGCGGAGGCGGAGGCGGCGAGATCTTGGTACGAAGCGGCCCCTGGAGGGGCACGTTTCTACCAAGATCTCCGCGACGGGCCGCGGGAGGGGCGGGAGGGGCGGGAGGGGCGGGAGGTCAGTGGTCGCCGCCCGAGAAAACCGCCGCAGGGGTCGGGAGACGGCTCTCGGCCGGGGCCGCCGTCGAGGGGACAGCCGCCGAGGGGACCGCCGTCGAGGGGACAACCGCCGGGACACGGTTGTCGGTCGGGACGGCCGTCGGAGAGACGGGCGCGAGGGCGGTCGCGGCGAGGGCCCGCTGGCGGCGGGTGCGCAGCAGCGCCCGGACGGCCAGCGCGAGGGCGGCGGCCCAGGCGACGGCCAGCAGGGCGTAGACGGCCGGTCGGGCCGGGCCGCCGAGGTCGGCCGAACGCATCAGCGTGCGGGCGTTGGTCAGCACGATCACGCCGCCGATCGTCGCGCCGAGCAGTTGGGCGGGGACGATGCGTACGAGCCAGGCCGCGATCGGCGCGGCGATCAGGCCGCCGATGAGCAGCGCGGCCACCATGGGCAGCAGGAAGCCCTCCGAGCCGAGGCCGATCAGGAAGCCGAGGCTGGCGGCGCCGGCGACCACGAACTCGCTGGTGTCCACGGAACCGATCACCTTGCGCGGTTCCATCCGCCCGCTGACCAGCAGGGCCGGCGTGGCGACCGGCCCCCACCCGCCGCCGCCGGTGGCGTCGACGAAGCCGGCGACCAGGCCGAGCGGGCCGAGGAAGCGGGAACGCAGCCGGCCGCCGCGCCGGTCGGTGCGCAGCGGCCGGGAGAAGCGCACCAGCAGGTACGCGCCGAGGGTGAACAGGATGCCGGCCATCCACGGGGCTGCCGACTCGGTGGAGATCGAGCTGAGGAAGGTGGCGCCGGCGAACGCGCCCACGGCGCCGGGGAAGGCGATCCGGGAGACGACCCGCCAGTCGACGTTGCCGAACCGCCAGTGCGACACCCCGGCGGCGAGCGTCGTGCCGATCTCGGCCAGGTGCACGGACGCCGAGGCGGCGGCCGGCGCCACCCCGACGAGCAGCAGCAACGTGGAGGAGGTCAGCCCGTACGCCATGCCGAGCGCGCCGTCGACGAGTTGCGCGGCGAGCCCGACCAGCGCGAGGACCAGCAGCTTGCGCACGAGCGCCCCCTGACTTTTCGGCATCTCCTATCGACTTGGTCGACAATGCGGCACGGGGCTCGCCCCGGTCAAGCCTCCAACCGGTCAGTGAGACGACAGACTGCCCCCGGCCGCCGCCACCCGGCGGGTTCGACGAGCCGGTGAGCGTGGCGGTGCGGGTCCTCGCGGATGCTCTGACGACGTGCGGGTCGGATCGCGCTTCGGCGAAGGCGGGCCATCCGGGACGGCCGGCGGCGGCAGCGTCAAGCATCGGCGGGTCCAGGCCCGGGCGGGCGGCCGGCCAGCTCGACTCAGGTCCAGGCGCGCGGGTCGGCGGCCAGCTCGACTCAGGTCCAGGCGCGCGGGTCGGCGGCCAGCTCGACGACCCGGCCCGGCAGGGTGCCACCGGCCACGTCGGCGACGGTGACCAGCTCCAGGATCTCGCGCTCGCTCGCCCGCAGCGCGATCCAGACCTTCTGGAGGGCCTGGGCCGCGCCGTGGTAGCCGAGGTCCTCGGGCCGGTGCCCGCGCACGTGCGCGAGCGGGCCGTCGATCACCCGGATCACCTCGGCCAGGGAGATCTCCCCGGCCGGGCGGGCCAGCCAGTAGCCGCCCTCCGGGCCACGCTGGGCCTGCACGATGCCGCCCCGGCGCAGTTGCAGCAGGATGCTCTCCAGGAACTTCGGCGGGATCTCCTGGGCGCGGGCGATCTGGTCGGCGGTCACGGGCCGGCTTCGCCCGGGCCCGGCGTCGCCGGTCACCGAGGCGAGCTCGGCGACCGCGCGGAGAGCGTAGTCGACCCGGGCGGAGAGGCGCATGCGGCAAGGTTAGTCGCCTGGCCGCCCCGCCCGGACGATCACCCCTCAGCCGATCGGCCGGTGGCGATGCGGTGACGGGAACGGTCAGTCGCCGACGCGGCGCAGCAGCCCTTCCTGCACGGCGCTGGCGATGTGCCGCCCGTCGGTGGTGAACATGCGGCCGGTGGCGAGCCCCCGGGCGCCGGAGGCCGACGGGCTCCAGCAGTCGTAGAGGAACCAGTCGTCGGCGCGGAACGGCCGGTGGAACCAGAGCGCGTGGTCGAGGCTGGCCCCCACCACGCCGCCGGGGCCCCAGACCTCGCCGTGCACCGAGAGCACCGAATCCAGCAGCGTCAGGTCGGAGGCGTAGGTCAGCGCGCAGGCGTGCAGCAGCGGGTCGTCGGGCAGCTTGCCGTCGATGCGCATCCAGACCCGCTGGTGCGGGTCGGCGGGGCGGTCGCCGGGGCGTACCCAGCCGGGCTCGCCGACGTAGCGGACGTCGATGGGGCGCGGGATCTGCGCCCAGATGCCGAGCCGCTCCGGGTAGCGGGCGAGCCGGTCGGTCATCGTGGGGACCTCGTCCGGGCCCGGCACGTCGGGCGGGGTGGGGGCCTGGTGGTCCAGGCCCTCCTCGGTGCGTTGGAACGACGCCGACATGAAGAAGATCGGCTTGTCGTGCTGGAGCGCCACCGAGCGGCGCACCGAGAACGAGCGGCCGTCGCGGACGTTCTCGACCTCGTACACGATCGGCTCGGCGGGGTCGCCCGGGCGGACGAAGTAGCCGTGCAGGGAGTGCACGAAGCGGGCCGGGTCGACGGTGCGTCCGGCGGCCACCAGCGCCTGGCCGGCGACCTGGCCGCCGTACACCCGCTGGGGACCGACCGGGGGGCTCATCCCCCGGAAGGTCATCCCACCGGTGTGTTCCAGGTCGAGCACCTCCAGGAGCTGGTCGACCGCGGCCTGCCCGACCGCGACGTCCGCGACGCTCACTGCAAGGCCCGCGCCGACGCCGCGTCGACCAGCGACCCGAGCTGGTGTACGCGCAGCGTGTTGGTCGAGCCGGGGGTGCCGGGCGGGCTGCCGGCGACGATCACCACGTAGTCGCCGGGGTTGGCGCGGTCGAGCCCGAGCAGCGCCTGGTCGACCTGGCGGAACATGTCGTCGGTGTGCTCGACGAACGGCATCAGGAACGTCTGCACGCCCCAGGAGAGGGCGAGCTGGTTGCGCACCTCGGGCACCGGCGTGAACGCGAGCAGCGGCAGGTCGCAGTGCAGCCGGGACAGCCGCCGCACGGTGTCACCGGTCTGCGAGAAGGCGACCAGGGCCTTCGCGCCGATGGCCCGGGCGATCGAGGAGGCGGCGATGGTGAGCGCGCCACCGTGCGTACGGGGGTCGTGCTGCAGGCGCGGCACGCCGATCGAGCCGGACTCGGTGGTGGTGACGATCTTCGCCATGGTGCTGACGGTGAGCACCGGGTACTTGCCGACGCTGGTCTCGCCGGAGAGCATCACCGCGTCCGCGCCGTCGAGCACGGCGTTGGCCACGTCGGAGGCCTCGGCGCGGGTCGGCCGGGAGTTCTCGATCATGGAGTCGAGCATCTGGGTGGCCACGATGACCGGCTTGGCGTTCTCCCGGCAGAGCTGCACGGCACGCTTCTGCACGAGCGGCACCTGGTCCAGCGGCAGCTCCACGCCGAGGTCGCCGCGGGCGACCATGACGCCGTCGAAGGCCAGCACGATCTGCTCCAGGCAGTCGACCGCCTCGGGCTTCTCCACCTTGGCCAGCACGGGCCGGTGCACGCCCTCCTCGGCCATGATGCCGTGCACCAGCTTGATGTCGTCGGCCGAGCGGACGAAGGAGAGCGCGATCAGGTCGACGCCCAGGCCGAGCGCGAAGCGCAGGTCCTCGGCGTCCTTCTCGGACATCGCCGGCACGCTGACGGCCACGTTCGGCAGCGACACGCCCTTGTTGTTGGAGACCGGGCCGCCCTCGGTGACCAGGCAGCGGATGTCGTTGCCGGTGACGTCGGTGACCTCGACGGCGACCCGGCCGTCGTCGATCAGCAGCCGGTCGCCGGGCTTGACCTCCTGCGGAAGCTTGCGGTAGGTGCAGGAGACCCGGTCCTTGGTGCCGATGACGTCGTCGCCGGTGATGACGACCGAGTCGCCGGTGCGCCACTCGTGCGGGCCGTCGGCGAACCGGCCGAGCCGGATCTTCGGGCCCTGCAGGTCGGCGAGCACGGCCACCGGCAGGCCGGCCGCGTCGGCGGCCTCGCGGACCAGCCGGTACACCGCCTCGTGGTCCTCATGGCTGCCGTGGCTGAAGTTGAGTCTCGCCACGTTCATGCCGGCCTCGACGAGGCCCCGGATGCGCTCCGGCGACGAGGTGGCGGGACCAAGAGTGCAGACGATCTTCGCGCGGCGTGTCACGCCCATCAGGCTAGTCTCTCCTCCGGGTCGGGCAGTGGGCCGACCCCTTGCGGACTGCGGAACATTGTCCAACGACGCGCGTCACGCGCGCAGCCGGCGGGCGGAACCCACGCCGGAACGTTGAGGCGGCGGGCATCGGCGACCGCGCGCCGGAATCGTACGCCCCCGACGCCACCGGACAGCCGGGCGCTCCCCCGCCGGTCCGCCCGGTGTGGGCCGGCCGGAAGTCCGTCGCCGTACGGCGGGTCGCTCAGCTCTGCGTCTTGACCAGGGGGAATTCCAGCGAGCCCGCCGGGCACAGGAAGGTCAGCACGTCCACCCGGTAGAGCCCCGCCTGGACGGCCGGGTCGGCCTCCATCACGCTGCGCACGTCGTCCACCGAGCCGGTGTGGGCCAGGCCGAAGCCGATCGGCGGGTCCGGTTCGCGGGCCGGGCCGTCGACCGACCCGTTGACCAGGATGATCCCCCGCCGTTGCAGGGCCTGCATGTGCGCCAGGTGCTCGGCCTGCAACCGCTGTACCGTCTCCGCCGGCAGGGCCCGCCCGGCCGCGCCGGGATACAGCACGATGCACTCGTACGTGTCGAGCGCGAAGTCGACCTGCGGCGCTCCCGTCATGGCGCTCCCTCCCCGCGTCGCGCAGGCGGCGACCGTGGTCGACGCCGAGCCGGCACGGCCCAGCGTCGCACGGGCGGGCGGGCGGCAACGGGCGCTCCGGTCAACTTCGCCCGCGACCCGGCCCGGTTGCGGCCCGGTCGCGCCGTTTCCGCCGACGGGCTCCGGCGGTACCCGGATCGCGGGGGTACCCGGGGCGCGGCGGCACCCGGGGCGCGGCGGTACCCGGGTAGGGCGGCCGGGAACTGTCCCACCCCCGCCCTACCCTGCCGACGTGGGCACGAGCTATCAGACGATCCTGGCCCTGGGCGGGCTGGCGCAGATCCGCACGGTGCTGACCGACGTCGGCACCGAGGCCTACGTGACCCGGGTGGGCGAGCGCCGGTGGGCGGTCGTGCCCCGTGAGGAGGAGGAAGGCGGCTACGCCGAGGTCGACGACCTGGCGCAGTTGATCACTCTTCGCACGCGTGAGCCGGCGGTCGCCTTCGACGTCTTCGACTCCAGCGTCATGCGGGCCACCCTGCACGTCGACGGCCGGGAGGCGCACTGTTACCTCTCCGACGGGGGCTGGGTGACGGAATACTGGGACGACGACGACAACGAGTTCCTCGCGGGCTTCGACGGCACGCTCCACCCGGTGGACGCCCCGCCCCCGCCCGGCCCGAGCGGGGACGACCCGGCCGTCTTCGCCCCGCTGGGGGTCGGCGCGGTCGATCCCGTCGCGCTCGGCGCGGCGCTGCGCGGGGAGGTGCCGGGCGACGACGAGCCCCGGCTGTTCGCCGAGTGCCGGCACCGGGCGATCCTCGACGCGCTACGGCTGGATGCGTGCCCGCTGACCCGACCCTTCCGGCACGCCCACCTCGACCACCGGCCGACCCCCGTGCACGTACGGCCCGGGCACGGGTGATCCCGGTCTCGATCGATCCGATGGTGGTGCCGGCCGCGATCGGGGGGAAAGCCCTTTTCGGCGGTGGCTGGACCGGTCACCGGATACGGACGAGCAGGATGGAGAGTCCAGGCATGGCGAACGACGCCGGCAAGCAGCCCGCGAAGGCCTCGGGGACGTACCGGATCGGGGGCGACCTCCAGGTCGACCGGCTCGGCTACGGGGCGATGCAGATCACCGGCCCCGGCGTGTGGGGCGATCCGCGGGATCCGGCCGAGGCCGTGCGGGTGCTGCGCCGGGCATACGAGCTGGGCGTGACGTTCATCGACACGGCTGACTCCTACGGGCCGTTCGTCAGCGAGCTGCTGATCCGTCAGGCGCTGCACCCGTACGCCGATGATCTGGTCATCGCGACGAAGGCCGGCCTGACCCGCTCGGGCCCGGGCGACTGGCGGCCGGTGGGGCGCCCGGAATACCTGCGCCAGCAGTGCGAGCTGAGCCTGCGGCACCTCGGCCTCGACTGCATTCCGCTCTACCAGCTGCACCGGATCGACCCGCAGGTGCCGCTCGCCGACCAGCTCGGGGAGCTGGCGCTGCTCAGGCAGGAGGGCAAGATCCGGCACATCGGCCTGTCCGAGGTGACCGTCGAGCAGATCGAGGCGGCCCGCGGCATCACCCCGATCGCCTCGGTGCAGAATCTCTACAACCTGGCGGACCGCGGCGCGGAGGCCGTCCTGGAGCACTGCGAGCGCAACGACCTCGCGTTCATCCCGTGGTTCCCGATCGCCACCGGCGAGCTGGCCCGGCCGGGCGGCCCGCTCGACGAGATCAGCACCGGTCACGGCGCGACGCCCGCGCAGCTCGCTCTCGCCTGGCTGCTGCGCCGCTCGCCGGTGATGCTGCCGATTCCGGGCACCTCGTCGGTGGCGCACCTGGAGGAGAACGTGGCCGCCGCCGAGGTGCGGCTGACCGACGACGAATACGCGGCCCTCGCGAAGGCCGGCTGACGACGCGGCGGCGGGGCGGGCGGCACACGGCCACCCGCCCCGCTGCACGCGAGCGCTACAGGGCGAAGCAGTTGGGGCGGATCGCCTGGTCGCGCAGGGCCTGCCGGATCACCGTGTAGGTGGTGCCGTCGAGCACCAGGCCGAGGTGTCCGACGATCCGCAGGGGGCACGCCGACTGGATCAGCACATTGGTCGCTCCGTCGGCCAGCTTGGCGTTGTCGACGGGGCGCACCAGCTCGTCCTGGATGGTGCGCACCGCCGTCCAGCGGACCGTGCCGGGGGTGTCGTCGCCTGAGTTGAGGCCGGCGAGGAACGACGAGCCGATCGACATCTGCTGGCAGGCGACGATGCCGGCGCAGCTGCCCAGGCCGAGGAACTTCACGATGTTGGCCACGTACGTGCCGTACTGCGGGGTGCCGAGGCTGACGTAGCGGCCGACGCTGCTGGTTCCGCCCAGGCTCTTGATGAAGTACCGGGACACCAGGCCGCCCTCGGAGTGGGCGACGAGGTCGACCTTGGCCGCGCCGGTGTACGCGCGGACCTGCCCGACGAAGCTGCTGAGCGCGCGGGCCGAGGTGGGGATGTCGCCGAGCCCGAGGTTGGGTAGCTGGTAGACCCAGACCCGGTATCCGTCGGCGCGCAGCCGGGTGGCCAGCGGCCCGTATGCGGAGGCGATGCCGCTGAGGCCACCCACGACGATGACGGGGTTGCCTGCCGCTGCGGCGGCGATCTCGGCGGCGGTGCTGGTGAGGCGTTCCCCAGTGGCCGGGGCAGGCGAAGCGGTGGCGGGCGGGGCGGTGGCGGAACGCTCGGGGGCGGCCGTCGCGGCGGTGGCCGGCGCGAGCAGCGCGACGGTGGCGGCGGTGGCGACGACGATCTTTCGGAGCAGCATGGCTGCACCTCCGGCGGGAGGTACCCGGGGGTGACCGGGGACGGCGGGTGGGGGATCCGATCGATCGTGGGACGAATGATGATGTCTCTGATTGACTCTCGTCAACAACAAGTTACGCGCGGGTAACCACTTGTCGCACGAAGAGCACAAACCGGCAATCCCGGCGCTTGCCGCCGTTCTCGGCCGCGCCCGGGTCACCGGCCAGATGCGACCGATAGGCTGCCTTGATGGCGGAGAGCATTGCGGACAGTCCGGTGCAGTGGGTGGCCAGTCACGTGCGCCGCTACGTGGCGACCGACGGCGCCGACGGCGGGAAGTACCACGGCTACGACGCCCTGCTGATCACCACCCGTGGGCGCCGCTCGGGCACGCTGCGGCGCACCGCGCTCCTCTACGGCCGCGACGGCGACCGCTACCTGCTGGTGGCGTCGAACGGCGGGGCGGCGCGGCACCCGAGCTGGTATCTCAACCTGTGCGCCGACCCGCAGGTGGACGTGCAGGTCGGGGCCGAGAAGTTCCGGGGCACGGCGCGCACGGCCACCGCCGAGGAGCGGCCCCGGCTGTGGCAGGTGATGACCGGGGTCTTCCCGACCTACGCCCGCTACCAGCAGGAGACCGAGCGGGAGATCCCGGTGGTCGTCGTCGAACGCGCCTGATCGCCCGGCTGGCAGCTACGGCGGAGGCCCGGTTCGGATCCGAACCGGGCCTCCGCGTCACGGTGAGGGCTGGACCGACCCGGTCAGGCGCAGATCCACCGGACCGGGGCCGAGGAGATGTTGCCGTAGGCGATGTCGTCGTCGGTCAGCGCGGCCACGTCGGCGATCGCATAGGGCGACGACCCGAACGGCAGCGCCCGGTCGACGCCGTTCTGCCGGAGCCACTGCTTGTTCTCATAGGTCTGCCTGTACGCGACCGAGCCGCGCGCGTTGACCGCGGGTGCCACCGCACCCTCGGCGAGCAGGGTCGGGGCCGCGCCGGGCGCCCACACCAGACCGAGGGCCTTGTTCCCGGTGTGTTCCTGGCCCACCACCACACCCGCACTGATCCCGGCCAGTTCCCAGAACGCGTCCGGGTCGCCTGCGTAGCCGGGAAGCTGCTCCGGCTGGGCGTCGGGCGCCCACCGCACCGGCTTGCCGGCCAGGTGACCGATGACGGTGCCGTCGGCGTCGACGTCGACCGCCCGGCTGTCGCCGGCACCCGGCAACGCCCGTACGGTGTTGTCCGGGGCCCAGGTCACCGCCGTCGGTGTCCCGTCGGCGGACCGCACCCACCCGGCCACGGTGCCGTCTGCGGCGATCGCCTCCGCGATGGTCTGAACGTCTCCCCCGCTACGGCTTCGGGCGGCAGTGGTGCGTCCGCGCCGTCGGCCCGATGGGCGCCCGCTTCGTCGGGCGACTGTCAGGCGCGGTCGGCGAGCTGGGCGACGAAGGCCCGCCAGGCGGTCGGGGTGAAGAGCAGCGCGGGGCCGGCCGGGTCCTTCGAATCCCGTACGCCCACGACGCCGGGCAGGTTGTCGGCCACCTCGACGCAGGCCCCACCGTTCGTCGACGAGCGGGACGACTTGCGCCAGCGCGCACCGGTCAGGATGTCCATGCCTTTGCCGCTTCCCTGAGTACGTCGAGTGATTGCCCCAACGGGAGGGCTTCGCCGCGGACCGCGTCCCACGACACGCCCAGGCTAGCAACCAGATCCGGCTGCCCCACGATCTGCGCGGCTAGCTGGTTGTCCACGTAGCCCGCGCGCGAGCCGTCGGGCAGGTCGGCCAGGATGAACGCTCCGGCCAGTCCTGAGTAGATGCCAGCAGACAGCGGCACGACCTGCACCTGGATATGCGGCTGCTCGGCGCAGGTCAGCAGATGTTCGAGCTGCTCGGCCATCACGTCAGGGCCGCCGCACGCCCGCCGGACGACCATCTCGTCGAGCACCACGAAGAGCAGCGGGCTCGGCTCGCGGGCGAGCACCGCCTGACGTTCCATCCGCGCGGCGACCCGCTGGTCCAGCTCGGCGACCGGCGTCCGCGCCGCCCGGAAGGTCGCTCGGGCGTACGCCTCGGTCTGGAGGAGTCCCGGCACGAACGCGTGCTCGTACCAGCGCAGGGCGGTCGCCTCCCGTTCGATCTGGATCAGCTCGCGCAGCCAGATCGGCGCGGCGTCGCCCTTGACCAGTTCGTTCCAGAGCGTCGCGAAGTAGCCGCCGGTGTCCAGCGCCTTGTCGACGGCGGCCAGGTAGGGCGGGGTCGGCGGCTTCGTCCCGGTCTCGATCGCGCTCACCTGGGAGTCCGAGCAGAAGACCAGCTCGCCGAGTTGCGCCTGGGTCAACCCGGCGGCCGCCCGGCGTCGCCTCAGCTCACGAAGCAGGTATTCCGATGGCGAGATTCCCACGGCTTCCACGCCCTTCCACGACTCTCCACACCGTTCGTCGCCAGCCCGGATCCGCGCACTACGTTCCGCGATCGGGCGGTGACTGTTTCGAGGTTAGGGGGTGGGCGTCCAGGGTGGAAGGAGCGCGGGACGCCCGGTCCGCGCTTCGGCCCACCGACGACGAATGGAGACGCCTGTGCCCGTGCCGAGGCCCGCGAATGCCGTGCCGGCGTCGCGTTGGGCGGCACGCCCCGCCGCCCCGGCGGCGAGCGCCCGCCCGGACGGGACGCCCCGGGTCAGCCCCGGCGTCTACCTGCTGACGCGCGAGGCGTCGCCGCAGTTCGCCACCCCGATCACGGTACGGCTGATCCGCGAGCGAACCGACCTGGTCACGTACCACGGCTGGACGTGGATCGAGGTGTATCAGCTCGACGCGCGCGGCCAGGCGACCGACCGTCGCGAGTTGTACGTACGGCCCGACGGGATGCGCCCCGCGCAGCCGCCCTCGGCCGCACGTCGCACCCCGGTCCGGCGGAACGCGAGGACCAGCCGGTGAGCGCGCCCCTCCACCTCCACGTACCGTCCCGCCCGACGTGGCGCTGCCGGGCCTGCGGGATCGCCTGGCCCTGTTCCCCGGCGAAGCTGCGTCTCCTCGCGAGGTACCGGGGCGACATGGCCGGGCTCCTGGTCCACCTCGTGACGCTGCGCGAGGAGGCCGCCGACCAGCTCGCCCAGCAGCACCCGGACGCACCGTCGACGGATCTGCACAGGCGGTTCACCGACTGGGTGCCGGTCCGCTCCCGCTGACAGCCGCAGGCCGCCCACCCCGTCGCACGATCCCCGGCCGAGCAGATCGCGCCCAGGTCGGGAACCCGTGCGACGGGTGGGTGTGTCAGGCCGGCTTCGACCCGGAACCGCCCAGGGCCTCGGCGATGGCGGCGAACTCGCGCAACGCCGCCTGGAGGTCCTCGACGATCTCCTGAGCGATCACCTCGGGCGGCAGCAGCGCGTCGGCGTCGGCCAGGGAGGCGTCCCGCAGCCAGGTGATGTCCAGGTTGACCTTGTCGCGGGCCACCAGTTCGTCGTAGGTGAAGGCCCGGAACCGCTCGGTCTCGACCCGCTCGGCGCGGTCCTTGCCCGGCAGGTAGCAGTCCACGAAATCCTGGAGGTGTTCGCGGCGCAGCGGGTTCTGCTTCAAGGTGAAGTGCTGGTTGGTGCGGAAGTCGTACACCCAGAGCTTCTGGGTCCACGGCGTCTCCCGGGCGCGCTTGCGCTCGAAGAACAGCACGTTGGCCTTCACCCCACCGGCGTAGAAGATGCCGGTGGGCAGGCGCAGCAGGGTGTGCAGGTCGTACTGCTTGAGCAGCCGGCGACGGATGGTCTCCCCCGCGCCGCCCTCGAACAGCACGTTGTCGGGCAGGACGACGGCGGCCCGGCCGTCGATCTCCAGCAGCGAGGCGATGTGCTGCACGAAGTTGAGCTGCTTGTTGGCGGTGGCGGCCCAGAAGTCGGGCCGTTCGATCTCCCGTTCCTCGCGCGACGCCCGGCCCGCCTCGGTAACCGAGCGGATCGTGGAGCTGCGGCCGAACGGCGGGTTGGCCAGCACCAGGCTGTAGCGGCGGCTGGGCGGCTTGCCCAGGGCGTCCTCGACGGCGATCAGCGATTCACCGCCGGGGGTGCCGATGCCGTGCAGCAGCATGTTCATGGCGGCCAGCCGGGCGGTGCCCTCGACCAGTTCCGTGCCGGTGACGGCTCCGGCGGCGAGGCGGCGACGCTGGTCGGGGGTGAGGCTGTCGCCGTGGTGCCGCTGGACGTGGTCGAACGCGGCGAGCAGGAAGCCGCCGGTGCCGCACGCCGGGTCGGTGATCGTGTCGTCGGGCGTGGGCAGCATGCAGTCGACCATCGCGACGGTCAGCGCGCGGGGCGTGAAGTACTGCCCGGCACCCGACTTGGCGTCCTCCGCACCCCGGGCCAGCAACTCCTCGTAGGCGTCGCCCTTGACGTCGACGCCGGTGCCCGACCACCGCTCCTTGTCGATCAGGTCGACGATGAGCCGCTTCAGCTTCGCCGGATCCTGGATCTTGTTCTGCGCCTTGCGGAAGATCGTGCCGAGCGTGCCGCCCTCCTTGGCCAGCCCGGTCAGGATGTGCCGGTACTGCACTTCGAGCGCGTCGCCCTCGGCGTCGAGCAGCGTCTGCCAGCTCAACTCGTCGGGCACGATCTGCTCGGGCCGCATGGACCGCTTCGCCCGCTCGTCGGCCATCTTGAGAAACAGCAGGAACGTCAACTGCTCCACGTAGTCGATGGTCGACACGCCATCGTCGCGCAGCACGTCGCAGTAGTTCCACAGCTTCTGCACCAGCCGGCGCGAATCCACAGTGCTCACAGCGGCAAAGTCTCCTGCCGGTAGTCGTCGCCGGTCACCCTGGTCGGCGGTGCCGCCAGCTCTTTTCTGGTACGCGAGGATCGCGCCTTCTGCTTCGGCAGGGCGGCCTGACGCTCGGCCCGAATCCGGGCCAGCAGCTCCGAGGCGGGCTCGTCGTTCGGATCCTGCGGCACCAACCGCCCCGCAAACGCCTCCCTAAGTAGCGCCGTTCGCAGTCGGTCTGCCTGGGCCCTCTCGATGCCGGCCGCAAGCCGGGCTACACCGTCGAAGGCCTTCATGATGGCTTCGGACACCTCTCGCTGCACCGCCACTGAGGGAACAGGAAGCACTAATGAAGCAAGGTCGCCATAGTTGATCTGCGGGACGTTTGAGCCATCGGCCAGCCCTCTTAGATCTAGGTGCTCAAACCAGCACCACAGATACGAGGAGAAGAGGACTTCCGTGGGGGATACGCCCATGAGGTTCAGGTCAATGGCGGCATCTCGACTAAGTATCCGTTTCTTATTCGTCGCAATTGCACCGCCTCGTTTCGGAAGTATGATCGTTCCGGCAGGCCATACGCGAAGCTTGAGTCTTCTAGCATCCGAAGGCTCTATGTAGGTTCGCGATTCTCCAATTGTCAAACCGTCGCCAGCGTTCATGTCGCCAACCTTGACGAAGGGCAGGCTGTCCGGGGCCGCGCAACCGTGAAGTAGTTCGGCGATCCCGCGCGGCGTCTGACCCCCAGCAATGCGGGCAACTTGGGCAAGCGAACCTTGGGCACACCCACTCAGGATCGCGTCTTCGCCGACAAACCATCTTCGCAGCAGGGAGGTTCTGATCCGCCTAGTACGCGCCCGCGCCGCAGTGACTAGATTATCCGCTGCTTCAAGGCGCGAGAGGTGTTTTTCAACAGATTCAACTATGCGGCACTGCTCACTGAACGGTGGAAGAGAAATGGGCCACGAAGCGAGCCTAGCCACGCCTAGGTGGTGAATACCTACGCCGCGAGACTGGTCTACGAATGCACCTCGACGCGCTTCGTGCCGGAGAAGATGTAAGAGGAACTTGGGTTCGACGCCAAAGCTGCGAACACGGATGAGCGTATTCTGAAGACAGCAATCTTCAATCTCATCGGCCCAAATCGCAGGTTTGCCGACTTCGCCCGGACTCCCTGACGCCTCACCCACGACAATGTCGCCAGGCCGAAGCCGATAGTTCTCCAATTCCTCATCCGTAAAGTTCATGAACTTAACGTCGTCGAGCTTCAAGCCGCTCCAGTCGACATTTGCTGCTCGAAGATAGGGTCGCATTTGTAAGCCACTGTGATTCTTGGGTGACCGCTGACGTCCCAGCCGTACCTCGGCTATCTCATCGAGCCGTACGTGGACCCAGCCGGCCGGTAGATCGGTCACGCGGACAGCTCCTGGTTGAGTTCGGTGAGGAGGGGTTCGGCGCGGTGGCCGAAGGTGCCCGCGTACCCGTCGATGCCGCCGCGTTCGGTGAACGGTGCGCCGTCCAGGTCGTCCGGCGTGATCTCCACGCTGACCGATATCACGTCTCTGATCCTTTCCAGCCACCACACCTGATCGGCTGTGAAGGTAGCTCCCGCCTGTTCCTGCCGCAGCAGCCACCCACGGAAGCGTTCCTCCACGAGGCTGCGGTAGGGGCGCAGCTCGGTGTCGAGTCCCAACTCGTAGCGGATGAGACTGACCAGGTCGGTGACGCCCCGGGTGCCGGGCGCGTCGGCGGTGCGCCCGAGCAGCACGTACGCCTTCCACAGCGTCTCCGGCGTCCATGCCTGCGGCGGGCGGGCGATGCGTCGGGCCAGGTCCTTCAGGTCGTCGTAGCCGATCCGGCCGTGCCCCTCGTAGAACACCTGGAGGGCGGTGATCTCGGCGCGGTGTTCCTCCAGGTAGGCGTGCCAGTCCTTGACGGTGACCTGCGCCCGCTCCTCGGCCGGCACGCCCCGCGCCGACAGCAGGGTGTCGGTGTTGACCTCGTCGATGGTGATGTCGTGGGCCCGCCGGATCTCCAGGATGCGTTCGCGCAGCTCCGGGTTCGCGGCGAGCGGGCGCAGGGCGTCGGCCAGCAGGTCGCGTACGGCGGTGGGGCCGGCGGCCTTGGCCGGGTTGAGCTGTTCGGGCGCGACGGCGTCGACCAGGCCCCGCACGATCCCGGTGAGCGGCTGCCCACCCAGGTCGGCGAGTTCCTCGCGTTCGGCGTCGGTGAGCTGCCGGTCGAGGCGGGCCAGCCGGGCGGCGAGGGTCGACACCTCGTCGGGGTCGGCGGTCAGGGTGCCGGCCTTCTTCAGCAGGTCCCGCAGGGAGATCTGCTTCTCGGAGTGCCGGTTCAGCGGCACCGCCTCGTCCAGGTCGGCTTCGGTGACGCCGACCGCGTCGACGATGACGAACCGGTCCTTGACCTGGGCGTCGGGCGTGACGGCCTGGAACTCGGCGGCGTCGATGGTGCGGGCCCCACGGCCCTTCATCTGCTCGAAGTAGGTGGCGCTGCGCACCGGCCGAAGGAAGAACACGCACTCCAGCGGGCGTACGTCGGTGCCGGTGGCGATCATGTCGACGGTGACGGCGATGCGCAGCTCCGGGCTGTTGCGGAACGCCTGGAGCAGCGTGTCGGGGTTGTCGCCGTCGCGGCGCGACGCGTAGGTGATCTTCGCGGCGAAGTCGTTGCCCCGCCCGAAGACCTGCCGCACCATCGTGACGATCTCCTCGGCGTGGTTGTCGTCGCGGGCGAAGATCAGCGTCTTGGGCACGGTGTCGCGGCCGGGGAAGATCTCGGTGAACAGGCGGTCGCGGAACGTCTCCAGCACCAGCCGGAGCTGGCCCTTCGAGATCACCGAGCGGCCCACCTGCCCGGCGTCGTAGGTGAAGTCGTCCTCCAGCTCCTGGTAGCGCTCGGCGCGGGTGCGCCGGTCCCGCAGCGGCACCACCGTGCGGGCGTCGATGGTCGCGCCCGCGTCGGTGATCTGCGTCCTGATCCGGTAGACGTCGAAGCCGACGTTGACGCCGTCGGCGACCGCCTGCTCGTAGGTGTACTGCGAGACGAGGTGCTGCTGGAAGAAGCCGAGGGTCTGCTTGACGGGGGTGGCGGTCAGGCCCACCACGAACGCGTCGAAGTATTCGATCACGGCACGCCACCGGCCGTAGATCGAGCGGTGGCACTCGTCCACCACGATCAGGTCGAACGTCTCCGGCGGGATGCGCGGCTGGTAGCCGACCTCCGCCGGGGCGTCCAGCTCGTAGTCATCGTAGGCGCGGTCGTCGGCGTCCGGGTCGGGCAGGTCGTCGCCGCGCAGCGCCGCGTACAGGCGCTGGATCGTGGAGATCACCACGGTCGAGGAGTCGAGCAGACCCGCGCCGGAGAGCCGGTCCACGGGATAAAGTTCGGTGAACTTCCGCCCGTCGCCCGGGGTCTGGAAGCCCGCGTACTCCTGGAGGGTCTGCTTGCCCAGGTTGTTGCGGTCGACCAGGAACAGGATCCGGCCGGCGCGGGCGTGCCTCAGCAGCCGGTAGCTGGCGGTGACCGCGGTGAAGGTCTTCCCCGCACCCGTGGCCATCTGGATCAGCGACCGGGGATGGTCGTCGGCCAGCGACCGTTCCAGGCCCACGATCGCGTCGACCTGCGCGGGCCGCAGGCCGGTCGCGTCCAGCTCCGGCATCCGGCGCAGCCGGGCCCGCAGCGTCGGCGCCGCCGGGTCGTCGTCGGCCTCCCGCATCCACCGCGCCAGGGTCTCGGGCCGGTGGAAGGCGAAGATCTCCCGGGTACGCGGGTGCGGGTCGAGCCGGTTCACGAACGCGGTCTGGGTGCCGGTGGCGACGTAGCCGAACGGCAGCGGGGCGTCCCGCCGCCAGGCGCGCAGGGTCTGCTCGGGGGTCAGCCCCCGCAGGTAGCGGTCGAGCTGCGCCTCCACGCCGCGCGGGGCGGTGCCCTCCCGCTTGGCCTCGATGACGCCGACCAGCTTCTGCTCGACGTACAGCAGGTAGTCGGCCCGGCCACCGGCGAGGGTGACCTCGCGGACGGCGACACCCGTGCCCGCGTACAGGTTGATGTGCTCCTCGTTCTGGACCTGCCAGCCGGCCTCGCCGAGCTGCCGGTCGATCTCGACGCGGGTCTGCGCCTCGTTCAGCGGCCCCCGGGAGGCGCGGCGGGCCCGGGCGATGAACTCCTCCCGGCGGGCGGCCGACACGCGGCCGGGTCGGGCGGCGTCGCGGCGCTCCTGCTCCGCGCGGACCGCCGGTTCGAGGCTGTCGACCAGGGCGGCGGCCGTGTCGCGGCCGGCGGCGGCGGCGCGGACCGCCTGGTCGGCGGCCTGCGCGGCCGCCGCCCGCGCCTGCGCGACGGACTGCGCGCCGGTGAGCAGCAGCTTCGCCTCGGCCAGCTCCGCGCGGTATCGGTCCAGCTCCGCCCGGAGGGCCTCGGCGACGCTGCGCGGGACCTGCTGCGCGGGCGGCGTCGGTGGGACGAAACCGATCGGCGTACGGTCACCGGTCAGCGCCCGGTGGAACCAGACCCCCAACTCGAAGCAGGTACGCAGCATCTCCAGCGCGGCCCGCGCCTCGGCCAGATGGTCGTGCACCGCCCTGTTGCCCTGGTCGCGCAGGCTGTGGAAGGCGCGATAGACCTCGCTGGTCAGGGTGCCGTCGGCGTGCAGCGCCTCCACCCGGCGGAAGAAGTCGCCGCGGGGTCGCTGGCCCGTGCGGCGCAGCAGATCCTTCGCCAGCTCGTCGCCGAACGCCCGGATCTTGAACATCGCCGACTGCGCGTCGACGTAGACGAGCAGCTCGGCACCCGCCCCGTACCAGACGAGCAGCGGATGGTCTTTCAGAAAGCCGAAGTTGGCGGAGTGCTCCGCCAGGCGTCGCACCTGTCGAGGATCCACGTTTCCCCACGTCCATAGGCCCCGATGAACACGTCAGGATAGGGGCCCACGATCAACACGGACACCTCTCGACGGGGACCTATCGCCTATCCGACATCCGGGGTGCGACAACCTCCGACGGCCCGAGCGCGGACGGCAGCCTCCAACCGGAGGCCCGTACCGACGAGGACGAGCAGCCCAGCGAGGATGAATGGACGGTCGCTGGCGGTCCCGAGGGTCAGCACGGCGACGAGGAGCCCAACCGTGATGGCAGCCGTGCCGACGTTTCGTAGCGTGATGGTGACAAACACGCCGCCGAGTGTGTCAGACACTTGTTCGTTCGTCGCCCGGCGAGATCATCGGATCTGCCGCCGGGGGGGGTGGGGGTACTGAGCATGGAGCGCCGCCTTGTTCGACCGCTGGTCGCAGGTGCCGCCGCCGTCGCGGTGGCCTCTGGCGGGTGGTTCGCCTACGACTCGCTGCGCGCGGGTGAGATGCACTCGGTGCACTCGTCCTACGCGTTCGACGTGAAGGACGAGACGAAGGTGGCCGGGTTCGCCGACTACGTCGTCGTCGCGACGGTGGACCGCATCGCCGAGGTGCAGGAACGCGACGGCACGCCCTACACGGTCTTCGACGTGACGGTGGACCAGACCCTCAAGGGCGACCCGGGCAAGACGCTGCGGATGGTCCAGTTGGGCGGGACCCTCGGCAAGGACACCTGGCGGGTCGAGGGCGAGCCCCTGCTGCGGCCCGGCACGACCTACGTGCTGGCCGCGAAGACCGAGCAGGGGCGCGGAACGCACCAGCTGGTTGGCGGGGCGGACTTCCCGGTCGTCGACCGGGCCGCGGCCCGCGCTGGAGGGTCAGGCCCGGTGGCCGAGTGGGAGACCAGCGTCGACCGCCAGCGGTGGCCGGAGGAACTCCCCAGGAGTTCCTGACCGCCGCCTTCGGCTCGACGGCACCGGATGAGGGCTGCCGTCTACTGCCCGAGAGGGCGGTAGCGCAGGTGTACGACGCCGTTTCGGAACCGGCGCTCATCGAGGAGCTCAAGGTCGGCGCGCATGCCTGTCGGCAGCCCTGGCTTGCCCCCGCCGACGATGACGGGCAGGACGAACAGCTGGCACTCGTCGACCAGCCCGGCCCTGAAAGCCTGCGTCGCGAGGTTCGCGCCCCCTACGGTGAGGTCACTGCTGGCCGTGGCCTTCAGTTCATGTACTGCGGCGGGGTCGAAACGGCGTTCGAGTCGGGTGTCGGCAGTCGACGCCGCGGCGAGGGTGGTGGAGTACACGACCTTGCTCGCCGCCTGCCAGGCGCTCGCGAAGTCGGCCATCAGGTCGGACTGCGCGGCCAGAGCGGCGTCGGTCTCCCAGACGGCCATCGCCTCGTACAGGCGCCGCCCGTAGAGGAACGTGCCCACAGACCGCAGGAGGTCGGTGGTGAACGCGAACACCTCGTCGTCGGGTGGGAACCAGTCGAACCTGCCGCGTTCGTCCTCGATGTAGCCGTCAAGCGACACGTTCGTCACGTAGATGAGCTTGCCCATGCCGTTGCCTCTCGATGGTCCATCGAACTAGATCAGGTACCGGGCCGTCTCATGGCTCCCTTGTCCCGGGAGGCGAGCTTGTCCCCGGAAGGCCAGCACCGACTGCCTTCACCTGTTCCACGAACGACCCGCGGCGGATCCGACACCGGGCCGGGAACGTTTGCAGACTCCCGCCGCTCGACGCCCATGGTCCTGAAGCGCCCGTGCTCGTCGAGATCGATCGTGCCGGGAGGGCGAACCGCGTGCCGTTCTCAGGGTTCACCGAGGTGACCGCGAGCTTCCATCCCGCTCTCCGACGGCCACCACGGCAAGCGCCGTTGCCAGGAGCTGCCCCCGGTCGACCTGAGCGGGGTCGACCAGCACGTTGACGGCGACGCCGGGCTCGGCCAACCAGAACGCCTGCGAGTCGTCATGAAGCCCCGTGGTGTCACCGTGCGGGAATTCGGTCAACGGCCAGTCGGCGGGGTCGCGCTCGTGGTATTCGGCGAGGAACTCACGCAGCGCCGAAAGGTCGGTCAGACGGTCGCCGCGCAGGACGTGGACGCGCAGGTCGACCCGGTAGCCGTCGTCGGTCTGCCGCTCCCACACCCGAGTGGCGGACCGCACGTCCTCCCATTCGCTGGCGAAGTCGGAGATTTCGGTGCCGATGCCACCCGGCACCTGCCGGAGGTGGAACCCGTCCAGCACCCCACCGTCACGCGTCGCCGGCTCGGACACCCCGGTCATCCCGCCGCCTCGATCGCCGCCTCAACCTTGTCCAGATAGTTGAACCACCACTTTCCCTCGCCTTGGGGGCGTGAGGAAAGCAAGCTGCCGGAGACGACGAACGCAAGCAGCACAGCGGCCTCCGGCTCCAGCACATCGGTCAGGGGTTGCCCGGGTGGTTGGCTGGTTGTGCCGCCACCACCCGTGCTCAGTTTCCCAGCGCGTGCACCTTGGCGATCGTCTCCTGAACCTGCTGCTTCGCCGGTTCGCTGCCCTGCGCGGCCCGCATCAGCGCCTCGCGGTACGAATCGATCATCCCGATCAGCGGCCCGGCCCCGATGCCCTGCAACGCGCCCGCGACAAGTTGCCGCGCCTCGGCCGCGTCCTGGGCAGCCGCCGCCGTCTTGGCCTTGGCCTCGTCCAGCTTCTGCGACGCCGCCGCCAGTCTGGCGATCATCTCCGCTGCGCTCACGTGCCCTCCCCCGATCCACCACGGACAACCGTCGCGCCTCCGCACGAGCCACGACCACAGAGGAGAGTACGAGATCGACGCACCGATCGCGACCGCGCGATCACGTAAAGACATCACCGGCGGCCAGATCTTGGAGATATAGCGCCCCGCTCAGGGCCGAAGGCTGCCAAGATCTACGGGAAGTACGGGGACGTGGCCCTCGGCAGCGGTCAGTCCGTCTGCCGTTCGGCGACGAAGACGCCCAGCCCGTGAACGCCCTGCACCCAGCCCTGCGTCTGCAACACCAGGATCGCCTGGCGGACGACTGTGGTGGAGACGTTGTGTTGGGTCGTGAGCTGGACGGTAGAGGGCAGCCGGTCCCCCGGCTGAAGTTCGCCTGACTCGATCTGACCACGGATGTGGTCCGCGAGCTGTTCCCACTTGGGCTTTACGGGCATATGGACTCCCAGGTCTGCCCGCTCATTTGATCACGCGTGACTACTTGTGACAAGCAATGTGTTCTCGTCCTTGCTATCCGTGACTACATGTGTAAAGTTGGCCCTGACCGGCTCCCAGGTCTGCAACCCGGAGTTGGTTCTTCCCCACCGCACAGAGCGCCCGGCCGGTCGATCCCCCCGGTCGGCCGGGCGTGCCGTGGTCGCCGCACGCGGCCCCGGCTGGATTCCGCACCGCCATCGACGGACGGGAGACCCCCTCGTGCCCCACGAACCAGATCCACCACCCGCCGGCCGCGTACCGGTGAACGACCACGCGCCACCGCAGAACGACACGGCACCCGCCGCCGGGCGGTCATTCGCGTCGGCGCAGGACGTCGAGGACGCCGACGACGTGCTGTTCGCCCACCCGCCCCGGCCCGTGACGCGCTGGATGTGCGGGTGCGGCGAGCCGTACCCGTGCCCGGAGGTGAGCTTCGCCCTGCTGGTGAAGCACGCCCGGGTCGCCCCGTGAACGCCGACGAGCTGCGCCGGCACGTACTGCTCGAACTGGCCGAGGCGCGGCGGACGGTGGTCGAGCACGGCACGGAGGCGTACACCGGGATCTGCCGTGGCTGCGGACGGCCCGGCCCCTGCGACGCGCAGCGCGCCGCGCGGGCCCGACTGCACGACCGGCGCGACGCCCCGCCGCCGATCCGCCCGGCGTCGCCCGGCCTGCCGGCGCCCCGGGGCCGGCCGGTGCCGCCGGAACTGCCGGGGCACGAGCGTGCGGTCGACCGGCTGCGCGACGCCTGGCTGGCGACCATCGCGGCAGCCGACCGGGCCGGCGGGCTGCTGCACGGCGCGGGACCGCCCGGCGGGCTGCTGCACGGCGCGGGACCGCCCGGCCGGCGGCTGCCCTGGCAGGACGCCGTGACCGAATGCTGGCGGGCGCTGAGCCTCGTGCACGCCGGCCTTGGCGTGGCCCGGGCCGGCTCCGGCAGCGCCGGTGACCTGCTCGCCGGGCTGCGGGCGGCCCGCGCCGACGCGGACCGGGCCGCCGCCGAGGCCGCCAGGACCCGATGGTGGCTGGCCGCGGCCGAGGACCGGATCCGCCGCCGCCCCGAGCGTTCCGGCCCCGCCTCCGGGGGCGCTCTGCCGCTGCGGCCCGACGCGGCGGGCGACCCGGGCGACCTGGTCGCGGCGGGCCGCTTCCGGGCGGCCGTAGCCCGGCTCGACCTGGTGGCGGCGCGGCTGGCGCTCGGCGGCCGGGCCATCGACCGGTGGGCCGCCCTGGCCGGCGACCCGGAGCCGGCACCCGCGCTGCCGCCGCAGCGGGCCGACGGGAAGCTGGTCGCGCCGTTGACCGCCGTCCCGGCGCAGGCACAGACATCAGCGACCGCCCAGGCGACCGCCCAGGGGGCACGGGCCGCCGCCGCGCTGGTCGCCGCCAACACCAGGCGGCACGACCGGCGGGCCGGAGTGGGCCTGCCACGCAGCCGACAGAACCGAGGAAGGTGGAACCGCCCATGACCGACGAACCGACGACCGCCCTGCGGAGCCTGCTCGACGGGCGGCTCGGCCGGCACGACCGCCGGTTGCGCCGGTTCACCGAGCCGCAGTGGCTGCGCTACGCCGACCTGCTCGCCGGGGCGCTGCTGGTGGCCGCGCGGCGCCGCTTCGTCGCCGGGCAGGACCGCGCGCCGCTGATCAGGTTCGTCGCGGCGGCCCGGGAACGCTACGACCTGACCGGCGTGGACGTCGACCCGACGCTGGCGGAGGCGCTGCTCGGCGCGGCCCTGGGCGAGCGCCCGCCGCCGCCCGGCACCGCCGGTGCGGTGACCGCCGGCACGGTGCTGCTGTTGGCGCTGCTGGAGGACGAGGGGCTCACCCCCACCGAGCTGGACGCCTTCCTCGCCGCCACCGAGACCGCCGCCCGGCGCGACGGCACGGCGTCAACGCAGGGCGCGGAACATCAGCAGGTAGCCGCAGTAGGCCAGCGGGACGGCCAGGAAACAGACCAGGATGCCCAGCAGGGGGTAGCGCGGTGGCGTGCCGGCGACCACGGCGGGCGTGCCCCAGCGACCGAGGACGAGCCACCCGGCGATCAGCGACACGGCGGGCAGCCCGGCGCACATCCACGTGTAGAGCGTGCCGAGGCCGAGTGCCCCGACGCCGGAGGCGAGCACCATGACCAGCATCAGCAGCACGCCGACGCCGGCACAGGCGAGATAGACGGCGAGCGCCCGGGCCACCGGTGACCAGCCCGGCAGCAGCGCCGGGCGCTGGGCCGTCAGCTCGACCTGCTGGCCCAGCCGGTCGGCCTCGTCGGCCCAGCGCCGCGCCGACTCCAGCTCCGCCGACGGGTCCAGCTCCCCGGCGCGCGGCGCGGGCACCCCGCCCGGCACCGCCAGCGCCGTCTCCCCCGGGCTCCCCTGGGGGTACGCCCCGACCCCCGGCCGCCCCGGCGCGGCGGCTGCGCCGCCGGTCGACCCCGTCCCCGGTCGCGGCAACCCGTGGGACGGCCCGGCCGGCGGCACCCCGACGACCGACGGACCGGCCGAGGTGGACGCAGGCGACACCGGGCCGCCCGACGTCGGCGCGGGCGCAAACGGACCGCCCGACGTCGGCGCGGGCGCAAACGGACCGCCCGACGTCGGCGCGTCAGGCGCCGGGCCGACCGGGGCGGTGCCGGGAGGCGGCTGCCCGGGGAGCGGGGGTGGGCAGCCGATCATGTGGCCGAGCTGGTCGAGGCGCTGCCCCTGCGCGGTGAGCCGGCGGTCGAGGTAGTCGACGGCGGCGTGCAGGTCCCGGCGGCGGGCCGACTCGGCGGCGGCACCCTGCTCGCCGGCCCGCCGCTGCGCGGCGAGGTGGCGGGCCAGCGCCGCATAGTCCTCGAAGGTGGACACTCAGCTCTCCCCGTCCGGCGCGTGCCCGTCGCGGGTGAACGGCACGATGAGGCGTACCCGCTGGTCGTGCCGGTCGACCAGCAGCGCCCGGTCGGCGCGCGGCTCGTAGGCCAGATCGTGCACGCCCAGGTGCAGCCCCAGCTCGGCGCCGGTCACGTTCAGGGCGACCAGGCAGGCCACGTCGTCGCGGTTCTGGGTGCCGCCGAGGTCGTCGGCCAGCCGGCGCAGGCCACGCCACCAGGCCAGCAGGTGCACGCCCCGCCCCGGCCCCTGACGCAGCAGGGCGCGCAGGTCCTCGTGGGCGGAACGGAACGTCACCGGGTCGGCGGCGGCGAGCACGGCGGAGGCGGCATCCATCCCGAACACGACCAGATAGCTGCGGGGCGGCCCCGCCGCGTCGGGAGCCGGCGCGGCCAGCGCCACGATCCGGTCGCGCAGGGCGTGCGCGTCGAGGCGTTCCACGGTGTGGCCGGCGGCCACCAACGTGTCGACGGTGTCGTCGACGACCGCGTCGGCGGCTGCCACGAGGGGGGCGAGCAGGAACCGCACCTCGCCGGGGCCGTGCTGGCGGGCCAGGCTGAGCGTGGCCGCGCGCAGCACCTCGGCGGCGGTGACGGCGGTGCCCACGACGGCCAGGTGCCGGCCGGGGCTGGTGTCCATCATGAACAGCGCGGACGTGCCGTCGATGTCGACGGTGCGGCCGACCAGCGCCAGGGGACGCCGGCCGCCGGGGCGCAGACCGGCGAACGTGGCGTCCTGTTCGACGCGGGCCCCCTCGTAGCCCCGGAACACCGCCGGTGGGCGGGCAGCCGTGGGGCGGGCCTGCCACAGCTCGTGGCGCAGCCGCGCCAGCACGCCGGTCTCTGCGTGGGCGTCCGGGAAGCGGACGACGGTGTCGGCACCGGCGGCCCCCGCGGCGGTGTTGAGCACGGCCGTGCCGACGCTCAGGGTGGCGGCGGCGGGATTGTCGCGGTCGAGCACACCGCCGCCGCCGGGCAGCGCCACCCGCAGGGCGAACTGCCCGAAGACGGCCTCGGCCCGCCCGTAGAGGGCCTCGATGCCGGTCGTGCTCTGGCTGGCCAGCACCAGGTGCACCCCGTAGGAGCGGCCCTTGCGGGCCAGTTCCTCCAGCAGATCCACCGACTCCCGGGCGATGGCGTCCCTGCCGGCCAGCAGCACCTGGAACTCGTCGACCACCGCCACGACCCGGGGGGCCGCGACGTCGGCGGGCAGGTCGGCGAGCTTCGTGACGCCGTGCCGCTTGAGCAGGGTGGCCCGGCGGTGCAGCTCCCGGCGCAGCTCACGCAGCACGGCGACGCCGTACTCGCGGTCGCTCTCGATGCCCACCGTGCGGGCGTGCGGCAGCCAGGCCGGGTCGCGCTCGGTCGGCACGAACTCGGTGAAGCTCACGCCCTCCTTGAAGTCGAGCAGATAGAGCTGAAGCTCGGCCGGGGAGTAGCGGGCGGCCAGCCCGTAGAGGACGTCGAGCAGGAAGACCGTCTTGCCGCCGCCGGTGCGCCCGCCGACCAGCCAGTGCGGGGTGGCGTCGTCGAAGGCGACCGAGACGGAATCCCGGCCGGCGCGTCCGACGACGGTACGCAGGCCGGCCCGGCCGGACTCCGTCCACCGGTGCGGGGGCAGCAGCTCGGCGAAGCCCACGGCGGCGTGCCGGCGGACAGCGGCGTCCAGGTGCCCCGCGAGGGCCGACACGGCCGCCGGCGGCGGATCGCCGTCGAGCAGCACCGGCACGGCCAGCCCGGTGCCGTCGGCGCTGAACGGCGTGCCCGGCGGGTCGCCGACGTGGGCGTACCCGTCGGGGGTCAGGCGCAGCGCGGTGGTGGTGCCCAGCGCCGGTGGTGGGGTGACCGACGGCCCGGACGACCAGCCGCCGACCAGGACGCAGACGGCGGCGGCCGGGCCGGCGTGGGTGAGCGCGGCGAGCCGGGCGGCCTCGCGGGGCGGCGGGGCGGACGCGGCCACCACCAGCAGCAGCTCCTGGTCGTCACGGTCGCCGTTCCGGGCGGCGCGGGCGTGCCGCTCCGCGTCGTCGAGCAGCGCGGCCACCTCCGCCTCGGTGGTGGCGGGCGGGTCCAGCACCCCGGCGTCGACCAGCGGGCGCAGCGGCCCGAAGGTGGCCCCGAGGGCGGCGGCGTCGAGCCCGGCGACCCGCAGCCCGCCGGGCGGCGCGGTGGCCAGCATCCGCAGGACGACGGCCCGCAGCAGCGCGGCGACACGCGGGTCGCGGGCGTCGACGTCGACGGACAGGTGGTGGCCGCCGCCGAGGGGCACCAGCACGGGGAACCCGCCGCCCGCGGTGATCGCCGCACCGAGGCGCACCGGCAGGGGCGTACCGGTCAGCGGGGTGCCCGGGGCAGGGGCGGCGAGCGCGCCGCCGACGCGGGCCAGCCGGGCGACCAGGTCGGGATCGGCCTGCGGTGGGGCCGGCGGGGGCGCGGCACGCCACGCGGCGCGGGCGTTGTCGAGGTGGATGCGGGCCGCCCGGTGGGCCGCGACCGCCTGCCCGTACGCCGACGCGAGCCTGCCCACCCTCTGCCCCTCCGCCGAGCGCCCCTGGTCGTGGCAAACCCTAACGGACGGCGGCGAGGGTACGACAGTGTGGAGCGACGGAACACGCCGCGGGGGCGGCCCGCCGGTCCGGTGTGGACCGCCGGGCCACCCCCGGGTGGGTCAGCCGGTGACGGCGTTCAGCGCCGGCAGGTAGCCGTCGCGGTAGCCGGCGGCGTTCGGGTGGTACGCCTCGATGAGGCCGCTGATGTCACGGATCCACGGGGCGGCGGCGCACACGCCGTGACCGGCGAAGGTGGGCCGGGTGTCGGCGAAGGTGGCCCCGGCCGCGGCGGCCCGCGCGGAGGTGACGGTGGCGAGCGTGTCGGCGGCCTGGTTGAGGATGGTGCGCTTGTAGGAGCTCATCGCCAGCAGACCGCAGTAGTTCGTCTCGAACAGGCGCGGGTAGCCCAGCACGATCAGTCGGGCGTTGGGGGCCCGCTCGCGGATCGCGGCGTAGGTGCGGTCGAGCCGGCCGGGCAGCGTGCCGGTGGCGAAAGCCTTGGCCTCGTTGACCGCGTTGGTGCACTCGGAGGTGCTGCCGAGGCGGCAACTGGTGATCACGTCGGCGAAGCCGGCGTCGTTGCCGCCGATGGTGATGGTGACCAGGGTGGTGCTGCTGCTCAGGGAGCTGACCTGCTTGTTGATGACGTCGGCGGTGACCGCGCCGCCGCAGGCGGGGAAGCGGAAGCTGTCGACGTCGTTGGCGGCGGCCCACAGCGGGGCGTACGACTTCTGGCTGCGCAGGCAGCCGGACCAGTCGTACGGGCCGGCGCCGACGCCGGAGGAGTACGAGTCGCCGAGGGCGACGTAGTGCACGGGCGCGGCGGCCTGGGCGGCGGCGGGGACGGCGACCGCGCCGAGGATGCCGGTGAGAAGGGTGACCAGCGCGGCCAGGGCGCGCGCCAACGGACGGTGGGGCATGGGACCTCCACGGAGCATGGGGGGTGGTGGAGCCCGGTGACCGCGCGCGTGGCCAGGGGTGTGATCGTTGTTACTAGCCGGTAAGACTAGCGAAACATCCAGATCAATGGAACAGGCCCGGCCCCTCGAACAGCACCGCCGACGACAGACCCGCCCGCCCACGAGGGGCGGGCGGGCGTCGGTGCGGTCGGTCGCGGTGCTCCGGCGGCCGGTGACGTGCCGTGGTCAGCGCGCCGCGAGGGGGCGCGTGGCCGGGTGCACCGGGGCCGGCAGGGAGCCCACCCCGTCCAGGTAGGCGTGGATGGCGGCGGCCGCGGCCCTGCCCTCGGCGATCGCCCAGACGATCAGCGAGGCGCCCCGGTGCATGTCGCCGGCGACGAAGACGCCGTCGGCGTCGGTCTGCCAGTCGGGCCGGGCGTCGATCGCGCCGCGCGCGTTGCGGCCGACCCCGAACTGGTCGAGCAGCGGCTGCTCCTCGGTGCCCTCGAAGCCGATGGCCAGCAGCACCAGGTCGGCCGGCAGCTCCCGCTCCGAGCCGGGCAGCGGGGTGACGATGCGCCGCCCGTCGCGCTTCTCCACGGTCACCTCGGCGATCCGCACCGCCCGCACCTGACCGGTGCCGTCGTCGACGAACTCCTGCACCGCGACGGCGAACACCCGCTCCCCGCCCTCCTCGTGCGCCGGGTAGCTGCGCAGCAGCCACGGCCAGGTCGGCCACGGGTCCCGGGCCTCGTCGCGGGCCTGCGGCGGCTGCGGGTAGAGGTCCAACTGGTGTACGCCGGCCGCGCCCTGGCGGTGCGCCACGCCCAGGCAGTCCGCCGCCGTGTCGCCGCCGCCGATGATCACGATGTGCCTGCCGGCCGCGTCGATCGGGTCGCCGTCGGGCAGCACCGCCGTGTCGGGCCGGCCGCCCGCCGCGGCGGCGACCACCCGGTTGGCCGCCACCAGGTGGTCCATCGCCTGGTGTACGCCGCGCAGCCCGCGACCCGGCGTCTGCGGGGTGTCCCGGCCCGCGAGCGCGCCGCAGGCGAGCAGCACGGCGTCGTGCTCGGCGCGCAACTGCTCGGCGGTGACGTCGACACCGACGTTCACCCCGGTGCGGAAGCGCACACCCTCGGCCGAGAGCTGGGCCAGGCGCCGGTCGATGTGGACCTTCTCCAGCTTGAAGTCCGGGATGCCGTAGCGCAGCAGGCCGCCGATCGCGTCGTCGCGCTCGTACACCGTCACGGCGTGACCGGCGCGGGCGAGCTGCTGCGCGGCGGCGAGACCGGCGGGCCCGGAGCCGACCACGGCGACCGACCGGCCGGTCGGCGCCGGCACCGGGCGCGGCGACAGCCCGCCCCGCGCGACGGCCGCGTCGGCGATCTCCACCTCGACCTGCTTGATGGTGACCGGCTCGCCCCCGCCGATGCCGAGCACGCAGGCCGCCTCGCAGGGCGCCGGGCAGAGCCGGCCGGTGAACTCGGGGAAGTTGTTGGTGGCGTGCAGCGAGTCCACCGCGGCGTCCCAGTTGCCGGTGCGGACCAGGTCGTTCCAGTCCGGGATGCGGTTACCCAGCGGGCAGCCGTCGTGGCAGAACGGGATGCCGCAGTCCATGCAGCGGGTAGCCTGCTCGCGGATGAGCTCCTCGCCGGCCGGCGGGTAGACCTCACGCCAGTCGCTGATCCGCACCGGCACCGGGCGGCGCGCGGGCAGCCGCCGGTCGTAGCGCAGGAAACCGTTCGGGTCAGGCACGAGCCACCTCCTGGACCGTCACCCGCGCGGCGGGCAGGGTCGGCACGGACGAATCGGACGACGCCGTGCGCGCCGCCGCGGCGGCGGAGGGCGCCGAGGCGGTGGGCGGCGCCAGTGCGCTCATCACCGCGTCGTCGACGTCGCGGCCGGCGGCTTCGGCGGCCCGCATGATCTCCAGCACCCGGCGGTAGTCCCGGGGCACCACGGCGGTGAACTCCGCCACCGCTTCCGGCCAGCGCTTGAGCAGCCCCTCGGCGACCGTCGAGTCCGTCTCGGCGAAGTGCCGCTGCACCAGCTCGTGCAGCACCGCCTGCTCCGGCTCGGACAGCGGCGCCAGGTCGACCAGCTCCGCGTTCACCCGCCGCCGGTCCAGCCGGTGCACGAAGGCCGTACCGCCGGACATGCCGGCGGCGAAGTTGCGGCCCGTCGAGCCCAGCACCACCACGGTCCCGCCGGTCATGTACTCGCAGCCGTGGTCACCGACGCCCTCCACGACGGCCACCGCGCCGGAGTTGCGCACCGCGAACCGCTCCCCCACCCGGCCGCGCAGGAACAACTCGCCCGCCGTGGCCCCGTAGAGGATGGTGTTGCCGGCGATGGTCTGGTCCTCCGCCCGCTGCCCCGGCGCGGCGTCGCCGTCGAGGAAGGGAGCGGCGGCGTCCGGCCGCACCACGAGCCGACCGCCGGAGAGGCCCTTGCCCACGTAGTCGTTGGCGTCGCCGTGCAGCCGCAGGGTGACCCCGTGCGGGAGGAACGCGCCGAACGACTGGCCGGCGGTGCCGCGCAGCGTGAACTCGATCGTGTCGGGCGGCAGGCCCGCCCCACCGAAGCGGCGGGTCACCTCGCCGCCGAGCATCGCGCCCACGCTGCGGTGCCCGTTGCGCACCGCCACCGCCACCCGCACCGGCGTACGGTCGCGCAGCGCCGGGGCGGCCAGGGCGATCAGCTCGTTGTCCAGCGCCAACTCCAGGCCGTGGTCCTGGGCGCGTACGCCCCGGCGCGCGGCCCCGGCCGGCAGCTCCGGCAGGTGCAGCACGGGCGCCAGGTCTAGCCCGCCGGCCTTCCAGTGCGCGATCGCCGGGGCGACGTCGAGCAGCTCGGCCTGCCCGATGGCCTCCTCGATCGACCGCAGGCCCAGCTCGGCCAGGTAGCCGCGGACCTCCTCGGCGAGGAACAGGAAGAAGTTCTCCACGAACTCCGGCCGGCCGGTGAAGCGTTCCCGCAGCACCGGGTTCTGGGTGGCGATGCCGACCGGGCAGGTGTCGAGGTGGCAGACGCGCATCATCACGCAGCCCTCGACGATCAGCGGCGCGGTGGCGAAGCCGAACTCCTCGGCGCCGAGCAGCGCCGCGACCAGCACGTCCCGGCCGGTCTTGAGCTGCCCGTCGACCTGCACGGTGACCCGGTCGCGCAGCTTGTTGAGCAGCAGCGTCTGCTGCGCCTCGGCCAGCCCCAGCTCCCACGGGGTGCCGGCGTGCTTGAGCGAGTTCAGCGGCGACGCGCCGGTGCCGCCGTCGTGGCCCGAGATCAGGATGACGTCGGCCTTGAGCTTGGCCACGCCCGCCGCCACGGTGCCGACGCCCACCTCGCTGACGAGCTTGACGTGCACCCGCGCGGACGGGTTGACGCACTTCAGGTCGTGCACGAGCTGCGCGAGGTCCTCGATGGAGTAGATGTCGTGGTGCGGCGGCGGGGAGATCAGGCCGACGCCCGGGGTGGCGTGACGGGTACGGGCGATCCACGGCCAGACCTTGTTGCCGGGCAGCTGCCCGCCCTCGCCGGGCTTGGCGCCCTGCGCCATCTTGATCTGGAGGTCGTCGGCGTTGACGAGGTACTCGCTGGTCACCCCGAACCGGCCGCTGGCGATCTGCTTCACGGCGGAGCGGCGGGCCGGGTCGTGCAGCCGCTCCACGTCCTCGCCGCCCTCGCCGGTGTTGGACTTGCCGCCGAGGCGGTTCATCGCGATCGCCAGGGTCTCGTGCGCCTCCGCCGAGATCGACCCGTACGACATGGCGCCGGTGGCGAACCGCTTGACGATCTCGGTGGCCGGCTCGACCTCGTCGATGGGCACCGGGGGCCGCACGCCCGTACGCAGGGTGAACAGCCCGCGCAGCGAGCCGGCCTTCGCGGCCAGCTCGTCGACCTTGGCCGTGTACTGCCGGAAGACGTCGTACTGGCGGCTGCGGGTGGCGTGCTGGAGCAGGAAGACCGTCTCCGGGTTGAACAGGTGCAGCTCGCCCTCGCGGCGCCACTGGTACTCGCCACCCACCTCCAGCCGGCCGGTGGGCTCGGCGCCCGGCGGCGGCCAGGCCACGGCGTGCCGGGCGGCGACCTCGGCGTGGATGCCGTCCAGCCCGATCCCGCCGATCTTGCTCGGGGTGCCCCGGAAGTAGCGCTGGACCAGCTTGGCGTCCAGCCCGACGGCCTCGAAGACCTGCGCCCCGCAGTACGACGACACCGTCGAGATGCCCATCTTGGACATGATCTTCAGGACGCCCTTGCCGAGGGCCTTGACGTAGTTGCGGACCGCCTTCGCCGGCTCGACGCCGACGAGCGCCCCGGTGGCGATCATGTCCTCCACCGACTCGAACGCCAGGTAGGGATTCACCGCCGCCGCGCCGTAGCCGATCAGCACCGCCGCGTGGTGCACCTCGCGGCAGTCGCCGGACTCCACGACCAGCGCCACCTGGGTACGGGTCTGCTCGCGCACCAGGTGCTGGTGCACGGCGGCGGTGAGCAGCAGCGACGGGATGGGGGCGAGGTCGGCGTTGGAGTCGCGGTCCGACAGCACGAGGATGCGTACGCCGTCCTCGATGGCCTCGGAGACGTGCCGGCAGATCTCCGTCAGCCGGGCCCTGATCCCGGCGCCGCCCTCCCGGACGCGGTAGAGCCCGGAGACCCGGACCGCCTTGAAACCGGGCAGGTCACCGTCCTCGTCGATGCAGAGGATCTTCGCCAGCTCGTCGTTGTCGATCACCGGGTACGGCAGCACGATCTGCCGGCAGCTCGCCGGACCCGGGTCGAGCAGGTTGCCCTCCGGCCCGATGGTCGACGCCAGGCTGGTCACCAGCTCCTCGCGGATGGCGTCCAGGGGCGGGTTCGTGACCTGCGCGAAGAGCTGGTGGAAGTAGTCGTAGAGCAGCCGCGGCCGGGTGGACAGCGGCGCGATCGGGGTGTCCGTGCCCATCGAGCCGATCGGCTCGGCGCCCGTACGCGCCATCGGCGCGAGCAGGATCTTCAGCTCCTCCTCGGTGTAGCCGAAGGTCTGCTGGCGGCGGCGCACCGAGTCGTGGGTGTAGACGGTGTGCTCGCGCGGGGGCAGGTCGGTCAGCTCGATCAGGCCGGCGTGCAGCCACTCGGCGTACGGCTGCTCGGCCGCCAGCTCCGCCTTGATCTCCTCGTCGTGCACGATCCGGCCGGCGACGGTGTCGACCAGGAACATCTTCCCCGGCTGGAGGCGGCCCTTGGCGACCACCCGGGCCGGGTCGAGGTCGAGCACGCCCGCCTCGCTGCCGAGCACCACGAGCCCGTCGTCCGTACGCCACCAGCGGCCCGGACGCAGCCCGTTGCGGTCCAGCACGGCGCCGACGACGTCGCCGTCGGTGAACGCGACCGAGGCCGGCCCGTCCCACGGCTCCATCAGGCTCGCGTGGAAGCGGTAGAAGGCGCGCTTGTCGGCGGCCATGTCGGGGTCGTTCTCCCACGCCTCGGGGATCATCATCAGCACCGCGTGCGGCAGGCTCCGCCCGGCCAGGTGCAGCAGTTCGAGCACCTCGTCGAAGTTCGCCGAGTCGGAGGCGGCGGGGGTGCAGACCGGGAAGACCCGGCGGATGTTGCCCGGCAGGTCCGGGGTACGCAGCAACGCTTCGCGGGCCTGCATCCAGTTGCGGTTGCCCCGGATCGTGTTGATCTCGCCGTTGTGCGCGATGAGCCGGTACGGGTGCGCCAGCGGCCAGGAGGGGAACGTGTTGGTCGAGAACCGGGAGTGCACCAGCGCGATCGCGCTCTGCACCCGCTCGTCGGTCAGCTCCGGGTAGAACGCCGGCAGCTGGTCGGGGGTGAGCATGCCCTTGAAGACCATGGTCCGCGCCGACAGCGACGGGAAGTAGGCCGGCACGCCCCGCTCGGCGCTCTCCCGCTCGGCCTGCTTACGCACGCAGAACGCCACCCGCTCCAGCTCGATGCCGCGCAGCGGCGACCCGGCCGGCCCGGCCGGCGAGTCGGTGAGCCGGTGTGCGGCCAGGAAGAGCTGCCGGACCCGGGGCATCGCCGCCAGGGCGGTCTCGCCGAGCCCGCCCGGGTCGACCGGCACGTCCCGCCAGCCGAGCACGTCGGCCCCCTCCACCAGCGCGTACTTCTCCACCACGCGGCGGGCGCGGGCCTCGTCGGCGTCGTCGTCGGGGAGGAAGACCAGGCCGGTGGCGTACTCGCCGGCGGGCGGCAGCGGAAAGTCCACGACCGCGCGCAGGAACGCGTCCGGAATCTGGATCATGATGCCCGCGCCGTCGCCGGTGTTCGGTTCCGCGCCCCGGGCTCCCCGGTGGTCCAGCCGGCAGAGCGCGTCGAGGCCGTTGGCCACGACCGCGTGCGAGCGCCGTCCGTGCAGGTCCGCCACGAAGGCCACGCCGCAGGCGTCGTGCTCCTGCGCGGGGTCGTAGAGCCCGGCCGCGGGCGCCCCCGGGCCGAGGTGCGGGGCCTGCTTGGGGCTGCTGTGAGGGTACGGAAAGGCCACCGGGCCTCCTGTCGTCGCTCAGGGTGGATCTCGATCGGGACGACGTCGGCCCTCAAGGGTCTATTGAGTCTACGTTAGGGTCCGGCGCGCAAGGCCAGTGCAGATTGATCACACCTTCCAGACTCTGGGACGTGTAGTCTCGCGCGGTGGATCTCCTGCACCAGGACCTCTTCGGCCGGCTCGAGCGTTTCTACGACGCGGTGCCCCGGGACGCGGCCCGCGCGGAGGAGCACGGCGGCATCGTGCTGTTCGTCCGCGAGGGCGCCGGGTGGCCGCTCTACGCCCGGCCCCGGCTCGACGCCACCGAGGCGCCGTCGCTGGCCGACGTCGCGGCGGTACGCGGGCGACAGCGCGAGCTCGGCCTGCCCGAGTCCTTCGAGTGGGTGCACGAGACCACCCCGGGCATGCTGGCCGTGGCCCGCTCGGCGGGGCTGGCGGTGCTGGAGGCGCCGCTGATGGTGCTCGACCCGGCCGCCCTGCCCGACCCGGGCACCCTCACCGACGTACCGCTGCGGATGCTCGACGCGGCGGCCCCCGGCTTCGCGGCGGACGTGGCGGCACGGCGGGCGGTCGCCGCCGTCGGGTTCGCCGCGGCCGGCACCGACCGCGGCGAGGCCGGCCCCGCGCAACGGGACCTCGCGGTGGGCGCACTGGACGAGACGGCGCTCGACGAGGAGCGGGCCCGCGTCGCCGACGGCCGGCGGCTGTCGGCGCTGGCGGGAACGCCCACCGAGGGCGCGTTGGCCAGCGGGATGGCGATGCGGGTCGGCGACGTGGCCGAGATCGCCGGCGTGGCCACCCTGCCGGCTGCCCGCCGCCGCGGCCTGGGCGCGGCGGTGACGGCCACGCTGGCCCGCGAGCTGCTGGCCGCCGGCACCGAGCTGATCTTCCTCTCGGCGGGCAGCGAGGACATCGCCCGGGTCTACCTGCGGGTCGGCTTCCGCCGCGTCGGCACCGCCTGCATCGCCGACCCCACCCCGGTGACCCCCTGACGGGGCGCCCAGGGCCGCGCACCGGCCGCGCGGGTCAGGTCGGGGGGCGCCACTGGGCGGCCGTGGCGGCGGCCGTGGATAGCAGGCGGGGGCTCAGGGCACCCAGGGCGGCGTCCCGGGCACGCAGCGCCAGTGGGCCCCGGGCCTTGAGCACCGCCGACATCCGGCGGGTCTGTCGCACCACCGTCGCCGCCCGGGGCCGGCGCACCCGGTCGTACGCCACCACGGCGTCGGGCAGCCGCGACTCACGCAGCAGCGAGGCGAGGGTGGCGGCGTCCTCGAAGGCGAGGCACGCGCCCTGGCCGAGGTGCGGGGGCATGGCGTGCGCGGCGTCGCCGAGCAGCACCACCCCGCCCGGACCGGCCGGATAGCCGTACGACCTGGGCAGCGGGCGCAACTCGCGGATCTCCTGCTGCACCAGGTCCGCCGGATCGGTGGCGTCGAGCAGGTCGGCGATCGGCGCGGGCCAGCCCGCGTACCAGCGGCGCAGCAGGGCGAGCTGGGTCTCCGGCGGCTCCGGGCGGGCCGCACCGACGGCGGTGGCCACCCAGTAGATGCCGCCCCGGCTGGACGCCCCGGAGGAGCCGCGCTCGCCGAGCGAGGCCGACACGAAGCGGTAGCCGGCACCGAGCACCTCGCCGCCGACCGGTTGGTCGGCGGGCAGCTTCGGGGCCCGGTACCAGGGGATCACCGCCCGCCAGGCGGCACAGCCCGAGCTGACCACGCCGGACTCCGGGGCGAGCTGCCGGCGCACCTCGCTGTCGGTGCCGTCGGCGGCGACGACCAGGTCGGCCTCGATGGTGTGCCGGCCGTCACCGACCGAGGGCCGTGCCCCGGACGCGGCGCGGACCGTCCGCACGGTCACCCCCGTACGCAGCTCGACCTCGTCGCCCAGCCCGGCGATCAGCGCGTCGTGCAGGTCCTCCCGGTGCACCACCACCGGCATCCGGTCGGCGGGCGTCGGGCGGGGCTGCACCAGCCAGTGCCCGTCGGGGCGGCGCACCCCGACGTCGGCGAGCGGCGTGGCGATCGCCTCCAGGCCGGCACCGAGCCCCAGGGCGCGCAGCGCGCGTACGCCGTTGGGCCAGAGCGCCACGGCGGTCGGCTCGGGGCGGACCCGGTCGGCCCGCTCCAGCAGGGTGACCCGCCAGCCGGAGCGGGCCAGCGCGCCGGCGACCGCGAGGCCGCCGACCCCGGCGCCGACCACGACCGCGCTACGCATCGGGTGCTCCTTCTCAGCTGTCGCCGTCGGCGGGCCGGGTGCCCCTGGCCCCGGCCCGGTCCTCCGGGGCCTCCCCGGCGGTGTCCGGCCCGGCGGGCGCGGAACCGTCACCGGCGGAACCGCGGGTGGCGCCCGCGCCGGCCGTCGTGTCCACCGACCCGGAAGAGGCCTCCCCGTCCGGATCGGCCGGCGCCTCGCCGGTCTCCTGCCAGTGCCGGTACTGCGCCTCGCCCACCACGCGGTAGCCCTCCGGCGCGGCCGGCTGGGCGCCGGCCTCCCGCGCGGACAGGTCGACCTGCGAGACGCCGGAGTCGACGGCCGGCTCCGACGGCGCGGTCGCGCCGAGCGGGACGAGGTACTCCCGGGGGCCGCGCACCCGCACGAAGTAGGCCAGGGCGCCGAGGAACACCAGGCCGGCGGTCCAGACGTTGAGGCGTACGCCGAGGATGGTGTTCGCCTCGTCGGTGCGCATCAGCTCGATCCAGAACCGCCCGGCCGTGTAGCCCATCACGTAGAGCGCGAACGCCCGCCCACGGCCGAGGCGCAGCTTGCGGTCGAGAACGAGCACGAGCGCCACCACGCCGAGGTTCCACAGCAGCTCGTAGGCGAAGGTCGGGTGGTAGAGGCCCGGCTCGAGGATCGGCTCGCCGGCGTCGTCGCGCAGCGCGTGGCCCGGATTGTCCGGGTCCATCCGGTGGATCTCCAGCCCCCAGGGCAGGCTGGTCCGGCCGCCGTAGAGCTCGTTGTTGAACCAGTTGCCGAGCCGGCCGATCGCCTGGGCCAGCGGCAGGCCGGGGGCGAGCGCGTCGGCGACCACCGTGAGCGGGATGCCGAGCTGCCGGGCGGCGAGCCACGCGCCGACGGCGCCACCGGCCACCGCGCCCCAGATGCCGAGACCGCCCTCCCAGATGGCGAACGCCTTGAGCGGTTCGCCGCCGGTGCCGAAGTACTTCTCCGGCGAGGTGATCACGTGGTAGATCCGGGCGCCGACGATGCCGGCCGGCACCGCCCAGACCGCGATGTCGAGAACCGCGCCCGGGGCGACACCGCGCCGACGCAACCGCCGCTCGGTGACCCAGCAGGCCACCACGATGCCGAGGATGATGCACAGCGCGTACGCCCGGATCGGCACCGGTCCGAGCTGCCACACGGCGGTGCTGGGGCTGGGCAGGGCCGCCTGGGGGGCAAGCGAGGCGAGAGTCACGGGTGCACACGCTACCGCCGTGGACCCCTCCGGTGGCACCCCGGTCCGCCGTCCGCCGCTCGTGGCGGCCTCCGGTCAGCGGGTCGGGGTGCGGACGCCCTCGGCGAGTTCCGCGCTCAGCGCGCGCAGGGCGGCCAGCCCGGACGCCTCGTCGGGCGCGTCGAGCAGGCAGCGGATCAGGGCGCTGCCGACGATGACGCCGTCGGCGTACCCGGCGACGGTGCCGGCCTGCGCGCCCGTGCCGACGCCCAGCCCGACGCCGACCGGCAGGTCGGTGACCTCCCGCACCCGGGACACCAGGGTGGGTGCCGCGTCGGACGTCTGCGCGCGGGCGCCGGTGACACCCATGATCGCGGTGGCGTAGACGAAGCCCCGGCAGTGCCCGACGGTCATCGCCAGGCGCGCGTCGGTCGAGGACGGCGAGACCAGGAAGGTGCGGTCCAGCCCGTACGCGTCCGAGGCGGCGAGCCACTCGCCGGCCTCCTCGGGAATCAGGTCCGGGGTGACCAGCCCGGTGCCCCCCGCCGAGGCGAGGTCCCGGGCGAAGGCGTCGACGCCGTAGCGCTCCACCGGGTTCCAGTAGGTCATGGTGACCACGGGCGCCCCGGTGGCCGCGACCGCCTCGACGACGCGCAGCGTGTCACGGGTGCGTACGCCGCCGGCGAGGGCGATGTCGCTGGCCCGCTGGATCACCGGGCCGTCCATCACCGGATCGGAGTACGGGATCTCGACCTCGATGACGTCGACACCGGCGGACACCATCGCGGTCATCGCGGCGATGCTGCCCTCGACGGTCGGGAAGCCGGCCGGCATGCAGCCGACCAGCACGGCCCGCCCGTCGGCGCGGGCCTTGTCGAAGGCCACCCCGATCCGGCTCACGATCTCACTGCTCCTTGTCGAGGATGCCGAAGTAGTCGCCGGCGGTGTGCACGTCCTTGTCGCCCCGGCCGGAGAGGTTGACCACGATCGTCGGCTCCCGGCCCAGCTCCGCGGCGAGCCTCGGGGCGACCTGGAGGGTGCCGGCGAGCGCGTGCGCGCTCTCGATCGCCGGGATGATGCCCTCGGTGCGGCAGAGCAGCTCGAACGCGGCCATCGCCTCGTCGTCGGTGACCGGCAGGTACGTCGCGCGGCCACTGTCGTGCAGCCAGGCGTGCTCCGGCCCGACGCCCGGGTAGTCCAGCCCGGCCGAGATCGAGTGCGACTCGCAGGTCTGCCCGTCGTCGTCCTGGAGCACGTACGTGCGGGTGCCGTGCAGCACCCCGGCGGAGCCGCCGGTGATGCTGGCCGCGTGCCGGCCGGTCTCCACCCCGTCGCCGCCGGCCTCGAAGCCGTACAGCCGCACGTCGGGGTCGCCGACGAAGGCGTGGAAGATGCCCAGCGCGTTGGAGCCGCCGCCGACGCAGGCGGTCACCGCGTCCGGCAGCGCGCCGGTCAGGTCGAGGCACTGCTGGCGTGCCTCGTCGCCGATGCCCCGGACGAAGTCGCGGACCAGCGCCGGGAAGGGGTGCGGCCCGGCGGCGGTGCCGATCAGGTAGTGGGTGTCGTCGACGTTGGCGACCCAGTCGCGCATCGCCTCGTTCATCGCGTCCTTGAGGGTGCGCGAGCCGTTGGCGACGGGCACGACGGTGGCGCCGAGCATCCGCATCCGGGCCACGTTGAGCGCCTGCCGCTCGGTGTCGACCTGCCCCATGTAGACCACGCAGTCCAGGTCGAACAGGGCGGCGGCGGTGGCGGTGGCGACGCCGTGCTGGCCGGCGCCGGTCTCCGCGATCACCCGACGCTTGCCCATCCGCCTGGTCAGCAGGGCCTGGCCGAGCACGTTGCGCACCTTGTGCGCCCCGGTGTGGTTGAGGTCCTCCCGCTTGAGCAGCACCCGCGCGCCCACCCTGGCGGAGAACCGCTCGGCCGCGTAGAGCAGCGAGGGGGTGCCGGCGTAGTCGCGCAGCAGGGCGGCGAACTCGGCCCGGAACGCCTCGTCGGCCATCGCGGTGCGGTGCGCGGCGTCCAGCTCGTCGAGCGCCGCGACCAGCGCCTCCGGCACGAACCGGCCGCCGAACCGGCCGAAGTGACCGGCGGGGTCGGGCAGCGGACCGATCTCCGCGGCCAGGGCGTCGGCGCTCATCGGAATCCTCTCGGTGGACGAGCCGGTGCGCCTCAGCGCACCGGGCGAGGTGTGGCCGGGTGGTTGCCGGCGTTGACCAGCTCGGCCACCGCCTCGCGGGGGCTCTTCTGGGTGACCAGGCCCTCGCCGACCAGGACCGCGTCGGCGCCCGCCGAGGCGTACCGGATGAGGTCGTGCGGGCCGCGCACCCCCGACTCGGCGATCTTGACGACGCTGCTGGGCAGGCCGGGCGCGATCCGCTCGAACACCGAGCGGTCGACCTCCAGGGTACGCAGGTTGCGGGCGTTGACCCCGATCACCTGGGCGCCGGCCTCCAGGGCGCGGTCGGCCTCCTCCTCGTCGTGGACCTCGACCAGCGCGGTCATGCCCAGCGACTCGATGCGCTCCAGCAGGCCGACGAGGGCGTTCTGCTCCAGGGCGGCGACGATCAGCAGCACCAGGTCGGCGCCGTGCGCGCGGGCCTCGTGCACCTGGTAGCTGGAGACCACGAAGTCCTTGCGCAGCACCGGGATGCTGACGGCGGCCCGGACGGCGGCCAGGTCGTCGAGCGAGCCGCCGAACCAGCGGCCCTCGGTGAGCACGCTGATCGCCCGCGCGCCGCCGGCGGCGTAGTCGCCGGCCAGGTCGGCGGGATCGGCGATCTCGGCCAGCCGTCCCTTGGACGGGGACGAGCGCTTCACCTCGGCGATCACCGCCACGCCCGACTTGCGCAGGGCCGCGTACGCGTCCAGCGGCGGCGGTGCCGCGGCGGCCAGTTCCCGGATCCGCTCCAGCGGAACCTGCTCCTGGCGGCGGGCGACGTCCTCACGTACGCCGGCCAGGATCTCGTCGAGTACGCCTACGGACGCCGCCGGACCGGCCTCGTCCCCCTCCGCGTGCGCATGCTCAGCAGTCACCAACGGACTCCCCTCTCCGGGTGTCATGGGCCGATGCTAGGGGGCGCCACCTGGCCACGGGCGCCGGGGGTATGGCCTGCCTCACGAGATGGGCTCCGGCATAATGGCCGACCTCCGGTGAACGGAATGTCACGCTGGGCGAGCACGCCCGTCGACGAAACGTCACGCGACCACCCCGCCTCCACCGCCCCGGTCATCGACGTGATCCTATCCGCTGGCGCGGTCGACCGCCGGTCCGGTGCCCGCCGCCGACGCCCGCCGCACATGTGACCTACCTCAAGGCCGAACGGCCCTTTCCCAGGTGAGGGCCCCGGAAGCAAAGTTGACGTGTCGGTCACCACGGCGAAACGTGAACCAGCCAGCATCGTCCTCGGGCAGACTCGGTGACGCGCCTGCCCACCGCCACCAACGATCCTCTGCGGGGTGAATGATCATGAGCAATGTCGAGCAGCACCAGCCCGTCGGGCTGACGACCGTCTCGCGTACCGTCGCGTCGCTCGCCGTCGGCGTCGTCCACACCCTGGAGCGCGCCGTGGTGGGCGAGGCGCGGATGCGGACCGCGCGGGGCAACGCCTGGGAGGCGGTCTGCGCCGACCGGGCCCGGGCCGAGCAGCGCGCCGAACTCGACCGCCTCGTGGCCGAGCTGGCGGCGGCCCGGGCCGCCGCCCGGGAGCGCCAGCCGGTCAGCTGACCGTCGGGTCCTCGCCCCGGTCCAGCGCGTCCCACGCCTCGGTGGTGTGCCGGCCGGTGACCCGGCCGGCCCCGCCCCGGGCCGCCGGTGCGGAGTCGCCCGCCGGGCGCCGCTCGTAGCGGGCACCCATCGCCGGCCACCGTCGGCCCCGCAGCGCCGTCAGCAGCCCGCCCGCCGTGGCGAGCACCCCGCCGAGCAGGCAGATCGCCGGCCAGTGCCGGGCGACCTCGCCGTCGAACGCCGCGACCAGTCCGTAGCCGCCGCCGGCCGCCACGGCCACGCCCAGCCCGCACAGCAGCCCACCCAGCAACCGCCGCGCCCGGCCCCGGGTGGCGAGCACGGCGCCGCCGCCGGCCAGCCCGACCAGCGCCAACGCCGGTAGCCAGGGCAACAGGCCGGCACCCGTGCGGGCGTCGCGTACCGGCGGCAGCGGCGTGGGCCGGGCGGTCAGCTCGACCGCCCAGGTGCGGGTCGACGCCCACAGCGCCAGGCCCGCGCCAGCCACGCAGAGCAGCACGGCGTACGTCAGCTCGCGCCGGCGCGCGCCGTGGCCCGCGTCGGTCGTCGGTGTCGTACCCGGTTCCCGGCCGCGCGGCTCGGCGGCCGTCACCGGGCGGGCCGGAGGGTCTCGGCGGCGGCGATGGCGGCGAGCACGGCGGCGGCCTTGTTCCGGGTCTCCTGGTCCTCGGCGGCCGGGTCGGAGTCGGCCACCACCCCCGCCCCGGCCTGCACGTACGCCCTGCCGTCGCGCATCAGCGCGGTGCGGATGGCGATCGCCATGTCCAGGTCGCCGCCGAAGCCGAAGTAGCCCACGGTGCCCCCGTAGAGGCCCCGGCGGACCGGTTCCAGCTCCTCGATGATCTCCATGGCCCGCACCTTGGGCGCGCCGGAGAGGGTGCCGGCGGGGAAGGTCGCGGCGAGCGCGTCGAAGGCCGTCCGGTCCTCGCGCAGCGTGCCGACCACGGTCGAGACGATGTGCATGACGTGGCTGTAGCGCTCGATGGTGGCGAACTCCGGCACCTCGACCGTGCCCGGTCGGCACACCCGGCCCAGGTCGTTGCGGCCCAGGTCGACCAGCATCACGTGCTCGGCGCGCTCCTTGGGGTCGGCGAGCAGCTCCGCGGCGAGACGGGCGTCGGCCTCGGGGGTGCCGCCGCGCGGCCGGGTGCCGGCGATCGGGTGCAGCAGCGCCCGCCGCCGCCCCTCGGCGTCGCTGGTCACCTTCAGGTGCGCCTCCGGGGAGGACCCGACGATGTCGAAGCCGTCGAAGCGCAGCAGGTACATGTACGGGCTGGGGTTCGTCGTGCGCAGCACCCGGTAGACGTCCAGCGGGTCGGCGTGGGTGTCCCGCTCGAACCGCTGGGCCAGCACGATCTGGAAGCACTCGCCGGCCCGGATCGCCTCCTTGGCCGCCTCGACGGCCTTCGGGTAACCGCCCTCGGGGGTACGGCTGCGCACCTGGCCCGCGGGGGGCCGCTCGACGGTCGAGACCATCGGCGGGATCGGCCGGGACAGGGCGGTGGTCATCGCGTCGAGCCGCCCGACCGCGTGGTGGTAGGCCGCCGCGACCTGGACGTCGTGGTCCGGCTCGGTCGACGGCGGCAGGATCGCGTTGGCGACGAGGATCGCCGATCCGTCGTAGTGGTCCAGGACCACCAGGTCGACGGCGAGCATCATGCCCAGCTCGGGCACGCCCAGGTCGTCCTCGGTCAGCTCGGGCAGCCGCTCGAAGCGCCGGATCAGCTCGTAGCCCAGGTAGCCGACCATGCCCCCGGTCAGCGGCGGCATGCCGCTGGCCGCGTCCCAGGCCGGGCCGGCGAGCGCCTCGACGGTCTCGCGCAGCACCCGGACCGGGTCGCCGGAGGTGGGCAGGCCGGCCGGGGGGCGTCCCGTCCACACCGCGGCGCCGTCCCGCTCGGTCAGCGTGGCGCTGCTGCGTACGCCGATGAACGAGTAGCGCGACCAGGCCAGGCCGGCCGAGCCGACGCCCTGCTCGGCGGACTCCAGCAGGAACGTCCCCGGGCCACCGGCGAGCTTGCGGTAGACGCCGACGGGGGTCTCCGCGTCGGCCAGCAGCCGGCGGGTGACCGGGACCACCCGCCAGCGGGCGGCCAGCCCCGTGAAGGTGGCCAGGTCGGGGCTGACCGCGCCGTCGGTGCGGGACCCGCCGCCGGGCGTCGCGCGCTGGGTCGTCACCGGGCCCCCGCCCCGCCCCCGCCGACCGGCAGCTCGGTGAAGAAGCAGGTGCGGTGCCCCGTGTGGCAGGCCGCGCCGACCTGGTCGACGTCGACCAGCAGCGCGTCACCGTCGCAGTCCAGCGCCACCGCGCGGACGTACTGGTGGTGCCCGGACGTGGCGCCCTTGACCCAGTACTCGCGGCGGCTGCGCGACCAGTAGGTGGCCCGGCCGGTGGTCAGGGTGCGGTGCAGCGCCTCGTCGTCCATCCAGGCGACCATCAGCACCTCGCCGGAGTCGTGCTGGCGGACCACGGCGGCCACCAGACCGTCGGGGGTGCGGCGCAGCCGGGCGGCGACGGTCGGGTCGAGCCGGGACGGACGGGCCGCGCCGTCGGCCGCGGACTCCTGCGGACTGGGGTGGGCGCCGGTCACGGGCGCGTCAGGTACGGGCACAGTGACCCATTGTCCCGCACGCGGGGCGGGCACGGGCGACGGCTCCCGCCGGGGCCGCGGTGGTCGGCGGGCGGGCCGGGTCAGCTGGTCGACGTAGCGGTCCAGCCGGCCGTCGCTCAGGGCGTCGGCCAGGTCCGCGCCGGCGACCCGCGCGACCTCGGCGGCGTACGGGCGGATCAGCGGCAGCACGCCGGTGACCAGGCGGGCCGTGGCGGCGCAGAGCTGACCGACGGAGCCGGGCCGCAGGCCGAGGCAGAGCAGCAGGTCCTCCCGGTAGTTCGGGGGTGCCACCGGCAGGTGGAGGGCGGCGGCGAAGGCGGCCCGCCGGGACACCACCCGGACCGTGGGGTTGGCCAGCCGCAGCACCGACGGGCAGAGCCGGGCCAGGTCGGCGGCGGCCAGCCGGACGCCGAGGTGGTCGTCGGCGTCCCGCGCCCCGGCGACCTTACCGAGCGTCGCGATCAGCTCCTCCAACTGCGGTTCGCCGGCGGGCTGGCAGAGCACCGGCAGGTCGATCCGGGGCCGCCAGTGCGGGTCCGCCCAGAGCAGCCGGGCCGGCGCCGCCACCGGCAGCCCGAACGCCCAGTCGGCGGGCTCGCCGAGGCGGGCCAGCCAGGAGCGCACGTCGCGGGCGGCCACCGAGACGTGGGTCAGCCGGCCCCCGTGCTCGGCCAGGAAGGCCCGGCGGGCGGCGTACGGGGCACCGGCGAGCAGCACGTCGACGTCGACGTCGCTGTGCGCGGTGGCGGCCCGCCGGGCGTGGCTGCCACGCAGCATGATGCCCACCACGGGCTGCTCGGCACCGGCCCGTAACCGGGTCGCCCACTCGCCGAGGAAGCCTTCGTCCGGTGACACAGCGTGACCCACGGCGCCATCGTGCCGTACGTCCGATCAGGGCGCAATGCCCGCTGCCGCGACGGATGCCCGTTGGCGGACCCGCTGTCCGGTCCGAAGGCTAATGCCCGACCGATCTCCCCGCCGCTCCGGGGTCCGCACGGGTGGACCGGGGCCGACCGTTGCGGCCCGGCGGGGTCTCCGTTAGCGTCGAGTTCAACGGATGATGAATTTTCCCGGGAGGCGCCGGTGGACGAGGCGATAGCCGTACGCGACCTGGTCGTCGAGCGGGGCGGGCGGCGGGTGCTGCACGGCATCCGCGCGGACGTGCCGCGCGGTTCGGTCACCGGGCTGCTCGGCCCGAGCGGCAGCGGCAAGACCACACTGCTGCGGGCGGTGGTCGGCGTGCAGGTGGTCGGCGCCGGCTCGGTGACCGTGCTGGGGCGCCCCGCCGGGTCGCCGGAGTTGCGCCGCCGCGTCGGCTACCTCACCCAGGCGCCCAGCGTCTACGCCGACCTGACGGTGCGGGAGAACGCGCGCTACTTCGCCGCCCTGCACGGCCGGGGCCGGGCCGAGGCCGACCGGGCCGTCGCCGAGGTCGGGCTCGCACCGGCCGCCGGCCAACTGGCCGCCACCCTCTCCGGCGGGCAGCGCAGCCGGGCGTCGCTGGCCTGCGCCCTGGTCGGCGAACCGGAACTGCTCGTCCTCGACGAGCCGACCGTCGGTCAGGACCCGGTGCTGCGGGCCGACCTGTGGGCCCGGTTCCACGCCATGGCCGCAGCCGGCACCACGCTGCTGGTCTCCAGCCACGTCATGGACGAGGCGGCCCGCTGCGACCGGTTGCTGCTGATCCGCGAGGGGCGGCTGATCGCCGACGACACCCCCGACGCCGTGCGCGCCGCCGCCGGCACGCACGATCTGGACGAGGCGTTCCTGCGGCTGATCAGGGCGGGCGCCGGCGGGCAGGAGGCGTCGTGAACCCCCGGATCCTGGCCGCCACCACCGGCCGCATCCTGCGCCAACTGCGGCACGACCGGCGCACCGTGGCGCTGCTGCTGGTGGTCCCGTCGGCGCTGCTCGTCCTGGTCCACTCCATGTACGTCGACCAGCCCGCCCCGCCGGGACAGCCGTCGACGTTCGATCGCGTCGCCCTGGTGATGCTCGGCTTCTTCCCCTTCGTGGTCATGTTCCTGGTGACCAGCATCGCGATGCTGCGCGAGCGCACCACGGGCACCCTCGAACGGCTGCTCACCACGCCGCTGGGCAAGCTCGACCTGCTCTTCGGCTACGGCATCGCGTTCGGGCTCGCCGCGGTGCTCCAGGCGGTCGTCGCGTCCGTGGTCGCGTACGGGTTCCTCGGGCTGGACACCGCCGGCCACAGCGGCCTGGTGGTCATGATCGCCTCGTTGAACGCTCTGCTCGCCGTCGCGCTCGGGCTGTTCTGCAGCGCCTTCGCGCGCACCGAGTTCCAGGCCGTACAGTTCATGCCGGTCGTGGTGGTGCCTCAGTTGCTGCTCTGCGGGCTCTTCGTGCCGCGCGGCGAGATGGCCGGCTGGTTGCAGGCGGTCAGCGACGTGCTGCCCCTGTCGTACGCCGTCGAGGCGCTCCAGGAGGTCGGCGCCCACGCCGAGCCGAGCGGCACGATGTGGCGGGACGTGGCGGTGGTCGCCGGCGCGGCGGCGCTGGCACTGGTGCTCGCCGCGGCCACCCTCCGGCGGCGCAGCGGCTGAGCCGCCGGCCCGGCCGGCAGGACGGCCCCGGTGCCGCGCGGCACCCCGCCGGCTGGCGCACCGACGGCCAAGCCGGTCCGACGGCGGAACCGACAATCAAGCGAAGGGTGGCGATGGCGCGGCGGACCGGACGACGCCCCGGGAACCCGGACACCCGGCAGGCCATCCTCGACGCGGCCCGCGCCGCCTTCGCCGAGCGGGGCTTCGACGGGGCCTCGATCCGGGCCGTCGCCGCCGCCGCGCAGGTCGACCCGGCGCTGGTGCACCACTACTTCGGCAGCAAGGACCGCCTCTTCCTGGCCGCGATGCACGCGCCGGTCGACCCCGCCGAGCTGCTGCCGAGCGTGCTGGCGGGCGACCGGGCGGGTCTCGGGGAGCGGTTGGTACGCACCTTCCTCGGCGTCTGGGACTCCCCGGCCGGCACCGCCGGGGTGGCCCTGCTGCGCTCGGCGGTGAGCAACGAGTGGACCGCCCGGCTGCTGCGCGAGTTCCTGGTCACCCAGGTGCTGCGCAGGGTCCTCGACCAGCTCGACGTCGATCCGGCCGAGCTGCCGCTGCGCGGCTCCCTGGTGGCCAGCCAGATGATCGGGCTGGCCGTGATGCGGTACGTGGTCCGGCTGGAGCCGGTCGCCTCGGCCGCCCCGGAGACGCTCGTCACGGCGGTCGGGCCCACGGTGCAGCGCTACCTGACGGGCGACCTCGCCGAGGTCTTCGCCGGCTGACCGGGCGGCCGTGGCCGGTGCCCGCCGGTCAGGCGTGGTCGGCGTGCCGGGGCGAGGCGTGCCGGCCGACCAGTGGGTGCAGCAGCCGGGTCAGCTCCGCCCGGCAGTCCAGCGGACGGGGGAACGCCAACCGGACGCGCCGCCGGGCGCCGGGCCGGCCGTGGGTGACCAGCAGGCCGTACCGGTCGATCCGGACCACCCGGGGCGCGGCGTCGGGGGCGTCGTCGGCGAGGCCGAGCTGGCGGCCCAGGTAGCCGGCCACCTCGGCGGCGTGGTGGCCGGCGAGGTCGGCCAGCAGCTCTGCCTCGACCGCGTGCAGCGGGTCGGGCTCCGCCTCGGCGTACGCCTCCGGGTCGACGCGGCGGACGGTGTCGCCGCGTTCCCAGCGGGCCTCGACCACCTCGAAGCGGTGCAGCCGGAACCGGGTGCCGACGTCGAGCAGGTCACCGGCCGGCTCGACGTCGGCGAAGTCCAGCGCGGCGCGGCGCTCCTCGTCCCCCGCCAGGCGGGCCGCCCAGCCGGAGACCCAGGCCCGGCCGAGGCTCGGCGCACCGGCGGCGGGCGGCAGGTCCAGCACGTCCAGCACGAGCGCGACCGCGGCTTCGCCGGCGGCGGGACGCAGCGCGGCGGCGAGGTCGCTGACCACCGGCACCAGCAGCAGCACCCGACCGTCCGGGTCGGTCACGTGCCGGACCTGATGCGGGCCGGGCCGGTGCGCGACGTGGGCGATGCCGGGCAGCCGGCCCGCGACGAGGGTACGGACGATCTCTGCCGGGCTGGGCCGCATGAACCGCTCCTTCGTAGGTTAGCCTTACCTAACTCGGAGACTAGAGCACCGGAACGGTGACGTCCAGCGTGCCGGAACTGCGGATGACGTTGCTGCGCGACTCGTCCGCTCAGCGGGTCTGCTCCAGCCAGGAGGCGTAGAGCAGGCCGTAGACCGACTCCGGGTCGCGGACCAGCTCGTCGTGCGGACCGCGCTGCACGATCCGGCCCCGGTCCACCACGATCACCTCGTCGGCGGCCTGCGCCGTGGAGAGCCGGTGCGCGATCGCGAGGGTGGTGCGCCCCCGGGTCACCGCGTCCAGGGTGCGTTGCAGCCGCACCTCCGTGGCCGGGTCGACCGCGCTGGTCGCCTCGTCCAGCACCAGCAGATCCGGGTCGGCGACGTACGCGCGGGCCAGCGCGACAAGCTGCCGCTCCCCCACGCTCAGCGCCTCGCCGCGCTCCCCCACGCAGGTGTGCAGACCCGACGGGAGCGCGTCCAGCCAGTCGGCCAGCCCCAGCTCGGTGAAGGCCGCCGCGAGCTGCTCGTCGGTCAGCTCCGGGCGGGCGAAGCGGACGTTCTCCGCCACCGTGGCGTCGAAGAGGAAGCCGTCCTGCGGCACCATCACCACCCGCGACCGCAGCGAGGCGAACCGGACCCGCTCCAGCGGCACACCGGAGAGCAGCACCTGGCCTGCGGTCGGATCCATCAGGCGGGTGAGCAGCTTGGCGAAGGTGGTCTTGCCGCTGCCGGTCTCCCCCACCACCGCCACCCGGCTCTTCGCCGGAATCTCCAGGCTGACGTCGTGCAGCACGGGCGGACCCCCCGGATACGCGAAACGCACCCCCGCGAAGCGGATGTCCAGCGGGCCGGCCGGCAGTTCGCGCCCCTGCTCGCCCGGATCGGCGACGTCGGGCTCGACGTCCAGCACGTCCAACACCCGACGCCAGCCCGCGATGGCGTTCTGCGCCTCGTTGAGCACCTCGGTGGCGATCTGCACCGGCTGGATGAAGAGCGTGACCAGGAAGAGGAAGGCGGTCACCTCGCCGATGCTCAGGGTGCGGTCGGCGCCGAGGGTCACCCCGAGCACCACCACGCCGGCCAACGCCAGCCCGGCGGCCAGCTCGCCGACCGAGCTGCCCATGACGCTGATCCTGATCGCCCGCTGCTGGGCCCGGCGCTGGCCGTCGATCGCCTCGTCCAGCCGGCGGGCCGTCCGGCCGGAGATCCCGTACGCCCTGATCACCGGCGCACCGACCACGCTCTCCCCGATCGCGCCGAGCAGCGCCCCCGTGCGCTGCCGGACCACCCCGTACGCCCCGGCGAGGCGGCGCTGGAGCCGCCGGATCACGAACACGGCGGGCAGGAAGGCGGCGAAGACCACCAGGGTCAGCTGCCAGGAGTACGCGAACATGACCAGCGTGGTGACCGCCAGCTGACCGAGATTGATCACCAGGATCACGCCGCCCCACTGGAGGAACTGGGTGATCTGGTCGACGTCGCTGGTCACCCGGGAGACCAGCGAACCGCGCCGCTCCGACTGCTGGTGCAGCATGGACAGGTCGTGCACGTGCCGGAACGCCCGGATCCGCACGTTGGCCAACGCGGTCTCGCTGACCGTGAAGAGCCGGCGCATCATCAGGTACCCGCAGAGCGTGGTCACCACCAGCACCGCGGCGGTGACGGCGACCACCGTCCAGATGACGCCCAGGTCCAGGCCGTCGACGATGCCGTTGTCGATGCCCTGCTGCACCGCCACCGGCACGGCCGCCCGGCCGACCATGTAGACCAGGGCCAGGCCGAGCGTGCCGGCCAGGCCGACCCGCAGCTCCGGGGAGAGCGCCAGACCGCGGCGCATCGTCTGCCAGGTCGTCTCGGGTGGCTCAGGTGCCTCGGCCGTCTCGACGGTCGCGGTCTTCCGTGCCGTGTCGGTGGTGGTGGTCACCGGGCCCGCCCTTCGTTCGCGACTGCGGGGCTCCGCTGCGCTGCACTCCTCGCGCTCACCGCAGCCACCCTTCGTTCGCGACTGCGGGGCTCCGCTGCGCTGCACTCCTCGCGCTCACCGGTCCACCTCGATCTTCAGGCCCGACGTCACCGGGGCAACCTCGTCGTACGTCTCGTCCTTGGCGGGGTCGACCTCGGCCTGCTCGTAGGCGGTGACCAGGTCGGCGTAGCCCGGCACCGTGGCCAGCAGCTCGGTGTGCCGGCCGCGGGCGAGCACCCGGCCCTGTTCCAGGTAGACCACCTCGTCTGCCAGCGCGATGGTGGCCCGCCGGTAGGCGACCACCAGGATCGACGCGGCCGGTGCCCCGGCCGCCGACGAGCGCAGCCCGGCCAGGATGGCCGCCTCGACCCGGGGGTCGACCGCACTGGTCGCGTCGTCGAGGACCAGCAGGCGTGGCCGACCGGCGAGCGCGCGGGCCAGGGTGAGCCGCTGCCGCTGACCGCCGGAGAGCGAGGTGCCCCGCTCGCCGACCATCGTGTCGAGGCCGTCGGGCAGGGCCGCGACGAAGCCGTCCGCCTCGGCCAGCCGCAGCGCGGCCCAGACGTCGTCGTCGCCGATGCCCGCCCGGTCCAGGGCGACGTTGGCGCGCACCGTGTCGTCGAAGACGAACGGCACCTGGGCGACCAGCGCGGCCGTGCCCGTCAGCGAGGCGGCGGTGAGCCGGCGGACGTCGACCGAATCCAGGCACACGGTGCCGGCCAGGGGATCGACCAGCCGCACGGCGAGCGCGGCGATCGTCGACTTGCCGGAGCCGGTCGGCCCGACCAGGGCGACGGTCTTCCCGGCCGGCACGGTGAAGGAGACCTCGCCGAGCACCTCCGTGCCGGGCAGGTGCGCCTCGGCCGGCTCGTAGCCGAAACGCACGCCGGTGAACGTGAGGCTCGCCGGCCGGGGCTCCGACACGTCGAGCGTCGTGTCGCCGTACGGCATCCTGCCGGTGGCGTCGAGCACCCGGCTGACCCGGTCCCAGCCGGCGACGCTGCGCGGCAGCTCGGCCAGCACCCAGCCGATGGCACGCACGGGGAACGCCAGCACCGTGAAGAGGAAGGCGACGCTGATCAGCTCGGCGACGGTGATCGCGCCCTGCCGCAGCCGGATCGTGCCGACCACCAGCACGGCGAGGGTACCGAGGCTGGGCAGGGTCTCCAGCAGCGGGTCGAACACGCCGCGCAGCCGCCCGACCGCCACCAGCGAGTCGCGCAGCTCACCCGCGCGGGCGGCGAACCGGTCGGTCTCCTGCGCCTCCCGGCCCATCGTCTTGACGACCAGGGCGCCGTCGAAGCTCTCGTGCGCGATGCCGCTGACCTCGGCGCGCAGCCGCTGGGCCCGGGCCTGCCGGGGGGCCATCCGGCGGGAGTAGGCGACGTTGAGCGCGAAGAGCGCCGGGAAGACCGCGAGGCCGACCAGGGCCAGCGCCCAGTCCGTGACGAAGAGCGACGCCACCGCGCCGACCAGCATCACCAGGGTGCCGACCGCGAACGGCAGCGGGGCGATCGGGTACCAGGCGGCCTCGACGTCGGAGTTGGCGTTGGACAGCAACGTGCCGGTGGCGTTGCGGTGGTGCCAGGCCAGCGGCAGCTCCAGGTAGCGGCGGGTGACCCGGCGCCGGTAGGCGGCCTGGAGGCGGTACTGCATGTAGCCCGCGCCGAGCCGGCGGCCGAAGATGCCGGCCACCCGCAGCACGCTGATGCCGAACAGCGCGACGGCGGCCAGGGCGAGCCCACCGACCCCGACCGCGCCGCGCTCGATCGCGGGCACCACCACGTCGCCGACCACGGCACCGACCACGAAGGCGCTGGCCACCGTCATGGCGCCGAAGAGCACGCTGCTGCTCACCGCGACCGCGAAGATGCGCGGCTCCTCCCGGATCGCCCGCCCGAGGACGGCCAGCCCTCGCACCAGCACGTCCCGACTTGTCCTGCTCGCCACGCTCTCCCCTGCCGTAAGCCGCAATTATCCTCCTCATCCTTACCGTTCGGGGCCGGCTCCGCCGCCCCGGACCGCTATGTCCACCGTCACGACGGCCCCGGCCCGCTCGGCGCGCCGATCGGCTCGTCCGCGCCTACGATCGGTGTCATGCCGCGGTACGCCCGAGCGGAGCGCGAGGCGCTCGCCGACCTGATGCAGACGCTGGGACCGGAGGCGCCCACGGTCAACGACGGGTGGACCATCCGCGACCTCGCCGCCCACCTGGTGCTCCGGGAACGCCGGCCCGACGCCGCCGGCGGCATCGTGCTTCCGCCGCTGCGCGGCCACGCCGAGCGGGTGCGCCTGCGCATCGCCGCGCGCGCCTGGCCGCGCCTTCTCGACGAGGTACGCCGGCCGCCGGCGTGGAGCCCGGTCAGCAACCCGGTCACCGACGAGCTGGCCAACACGCTGGAGTTCTTCATCCACCACGAGGACGTGCGCCGCGCCCGCCCCGACTGGCTCCCACGCGACCTGGCGGCAGGGCTGAACGCGGCGCTGTGGAAGCGGTGCGCCGGGCTGGCCCGGCTGGCGCTGCGCCGGTTCCCGGCCGACGTCCTCGTCCAGGCTCCCGGCTACGGCGAGCTGCACGTGGGCCGGGGCGGCGATTCCGTACGGGTGGCCGGTGCGCCGGGCGAGCTGGCCCTGTTCCTCAGCGGCCGGCAGCGGGTGTCCCGGATGCAGATCGACGGGCCGGCGGCGCTGGCCGACCGGCTGCGGGGCACCGACCTGGGCATGTGACGCACTGCACGCAAACGGTCACAGCGCAGCGTGAGCAGGCGCCTCCCCAACGATCGCGACCGATCCCTGCTCCCGTACGCTGTCCCGCGCGATCCCGGGTGGGACAGCGCGACAGGGGGCACCATGCGGACCTTTGCGGTCTCGGCGCTACGGGAACCCCCCTTTCCCGAGCGCCAACACGACGCCACCGAGCGGGTGGCGCGGGAGAGCACGGAGTGGGCGCTCGGCCACGGACTGATCAGTAACGGGCACGGGCTGCACCGACTACACCGGGCCGACGCCGCCGGACTGGCCGGGCGGGCCTACCCGGACGGCCCGGTCGACGGGTTGCGGCTGCTCGCCGACCTGATCTCCTGGCTGTTCGTGATGGACGACGCCTGCGACGAGGACGGCCTCGGCGCCTCCCCCACCCGGCTGGCACCGACCGTCGCCGCCCTGCTGGACGTGCTCGACGGGCAGGGCGGTCGGGCCGACGGGCCGGTGACCGCGGCCGGGCCGCTCGGCGAGGCGCTCGGCGACCTGTGCCGGCGGGCCCGCGCCGCCGGCGGGCCGACGGCGCTGCTGCGCTTCGCCGGGGAGGTGCGGGAGTATCTGCTGGCGCTGCTGTGGGAGGCGGCCAACCGGGAGCACGGGCGCGTGCCGGGGCTGGCCGAGTACGCCCAGATGCGCCGGCACACCGGCGCGGTCCACCCCAGCTTCACCCTGACCGAACTGGCCGGCGGGACTCCGCCGGGCGCGGCCCACCGCACCGAGCCGTCGCTGGTCGCCCTCGACCTGCTCGCCGCCGACCTGGTCTGCTGGTGCAACGACGTCTTCTCGTACGGCAAGGAGCACCTCAGCCGGCCGGACGCGCACAACCTGGTCGCGGTGCTCGCCGCGGGGCGGACGGACGGCGACGAGTCGGCGGCGCTGCGGGCGGCGGCCGACCGGTTCAACGAGGCCCTGTCGACCTACCTGGCGACGGAGACGGCACTGCTCACCGTCGGCGACGACGGTCTGCGGACCGCCCTCACCGCCCGGCGCAACTGGATCCGCGCCACCTACGACTGGTCGCTGCGGGCGGCCCGGTACGCCTGAGCCGGGCGTTCCATCTGCCGAGCCGTGGCCCAGCCGTGATCGACAGGGCTAGCCGATGGCCGGGCGCAGGCAATACCCTTCGGTAACGAACGCCGACGTGACCGCTGTCACGTCTCCACCCCCCGAAGGCGGCTACAGCGATGGCTCTCGATGTACCGTACCGTTCCATCCCCGACATGTTCCTCAAGCGCGTGGCGGCGTCCCCCGACCGTGACGCTTTCGCCCACCCGGCCCCCGACGACTCCGGCCCGGTCTGGCTGAACTGGGAGCAGATGGCCCGTCGCGCCAAGGCGGTCGCCGCCGGGCTGCACGGCCTCGGTGTCGGCCTGGAGGATCCGGTCGCGATCCTGGCGAACACCCGGCTCGAATGGGTGATCGCCGACCTCGGCATCATGTGCGCCGGTGGCGCGACCACCACCGTCTACCCGACCACGGAGCCCGACGACGCGACCTACATCGTCGCCGACTCCGGCTCCCGCGTGCTGTTCGCCGAGGACCCGGCCCAGGCCGCCAAGATCGCCGGCGCCGACCTGCCGGCGCTGACCCACGTCGTGCTCTTCGACGGCGCCGCCGACCCGGCCGCCGCCGTCCCCCAGCTCACCCTCGCCGAGTTGGAGGAGCAGGGCGCCCGCGCCCTTGCCGCCCAGCCCGACCTGATCGACACGCTGGTCGCCGGGATCGGCCCCGACCACCTGGCCACCCTGATCTACACCTCCGGCACCACCGGCCGCCCGAAGGGCGTCGAGCTGCTGCACGGCGGCTGGTGCTGGGAGGGCGTGGCGCAGGCCGAGCTGGGGCTGCTCCGCGAGAACGACCTGCAGTACCTCTGGCTGCCGCTGTCGCACTCGTTCGGCAAGACCCTGCTCTGCGGGGCGATCCACGTGGGCCTGCCGACGTACGTCGACGGCCGGGTCGACAAGCTGGTCGAGCTGCTCTCGGTGATCCGCCCGACGCTGATGTGCGGCGCGCCCCGGGTCTACGAGAAGGTCTACAACAAGGCGGTGACCACCGCGCAGGCCAGCGGCGGCGCGAAGGCGAAGATCTTCGCCTGGGGTGTCCGGGTCGGTACCGAGAAGGTCGCCCTGGAGCAGGCCGGCAGGCCCGTCCCGACGGGGCTGAAGCTGAAGTACACGGTGGCCGAGAAGCTGGTGTTCAGCAAGCTCCAGGCCCGCCTCGGGGGCCGGATCCGGGTCCTCGTCTCCGGCGCCGCCCCGCTCAGCCCGGAGATCGCCACCTTCTTCGCCGCGGCGAACCTGCCGATCTCCGAGGGCTACGGCCTCACCGAGACCAGCGCCGGCAACTTCGTCAACCCGCCGGACGGGCTGCGGATCGGCACCGTCGGCAAGGCGATGGGCGACCTGGAGTGCCGGATCGACACCGACGGAGAGATCCTGGTGCGCGGCCGGCCGGTGATGCGCGGCTACCACAACCTGCCCGAGGAGACCGCGGCCGCGTTCACCGAGGACGGCTTCTTCCGCACCGGCGACATCGGCACCCTGGACGCCGACGGCTACCTGAAGATCACCGACCGGAAGAAGGACCTGGTCAAGACCTCGGGCGGCAAGTACGTCGCGCCTTCGCACATCGAGGGGCTGTTCAAGGCGACCTGCCCGTACACCTCCCAGGCGGTGGTGATCGGCCAGGCCCGCAACTACTGCACGATGCTGGTCACGCTGGACCCTGAGGCGATCAAGGGCTGGGCCGTCGGCACCCCGTTGGAGGGCCGCGACTACACCGAGATCGTCTCCTCGCCGGAGGCGAAGGCCATGGTCGAGGGTTACGTGGCCGAGCTCAACGCGAAGCTCAACCGCTGGGAGACGATCAAGAAGGTCGCCATCCTGCCGCGCGACCTGACCATCGAGGACGGGGAGATCACCCCGTCCCTGAAGATCAAGCGCCGCGGCGTGGAGAGCAACTTCGCCGGCGAGATCGAGAAGATGTACGCGGGCTCGCTGGCCGAACTCTGAGCATGCGACGCCGGTGACCCCGCGCTGCGGCGCGGGGTCACCGGCGTCCGGGGCAGGGCCGGGGGCGGGCAGCGAACGCCGGCCCCCCTCAGGCGATGACCGTCGGCTCCCGCCACTGCGACCGACCGCCCCGGTCCAGGTCGTAGCGGACCGCCGCGATGCGCCCGACCGCCTCGACCAGGTCGGCGGCCGGGAGGGTGAACGGCAGTCGCAGGAAGCGTTCCAACGTGCCGTCCAGGCCGAACCGGGGGCCGGGTGCCAGGCGTACGCCGACCTCCTCGGCGGCCCGGGCCAGCGCGCTGGAGATCGGGCCGTCGAGCTCGGCCCAGAGCGTCACCCCGCCGTGCGGGACGGTGACCCGCCACTCGGGCAGGCGCTGCGCGAGCGCGGCGAGCAGCGCGTCGCGCTGAGCGGTCAGCTGGGCCTGGCGGGCGGCGACGATGGCCGGCGCGTCGGCGAGCAGGTGCACCGCGACCAGCTGGTCCAGGACGGGGCTGGCCATGTCGACGCCGACGCGGGCGGCGGCGAGCCGCTGCACCTGCGGGGCGGAGGCCCGGACCCAGCCGATGCGCAGGCCGCCCCAGAAGGGCTTGCTCATCCCGCCGATGGTGATGACCCGGGAGTGCCGGTCGAAGCTGGCGGTCGGCGGGGGCAGCACGGTCCCGTCCAGCGGCAGGTCCACGAAGGACTCGTCGACGACCAGGTCGGTGCCGACGGCGTGCGCCGTGGCCACCACCCGTTCCCGCAGCGCCGCCGGCATCAGGTGGCCGGTCGGGTTCTGGAAGTCCGGGATCAGGTACGCCAGCTTGGGCCGCGCCTGCCGGAGGCCGCCGAGCAGCAGGTCGGCGTCCCATCCGGGCTCCTCGACGGCCAGACCGTGGGTGGTGATCCGGGCCCGGCGGGCGGCCAGCGCGGCCAGCGCGTTCGGATAGCTGGGCGCCTCGACCAGCACGTTGCCGCCGGGGGCCAGGGCCAGCCGGAGCACCAGGTCGAGGGCGTGCTGGGTGCCGTTGGTGACCATGATCTGGTCGGGCGAGGTGGGCAGGCCCCGGGCGGTGTAGGCGCGGGCGACCGCCTCGCGCAGCTCGATGATGCCGGTCGGGTGGTAGCCGGCGCCGCCCAGGTAACGGGGCAGGTCCTCGGCCGCCGCGCGGGCGGCCGGCAGCAGCTCGGGCGGTGCGGCGAGCGCGGCGACCCCGAGGTCGATCATGTCGCGGTCGTCCAGCGGGGTCCAGAGCCCGGTGCTCGCCACCCGGTGGGTGCCCGGGAGCATCGTCCAGCTGCCGGCCCCCCGCCGGCTGGCGAGGTGCCCGCTCTCCCGCAGCTCCCGGTACGCGGCCGTGACCGTGGTCCGGCTGATCTTCAGCGCCTCGGCCAGCTCCCGCTCGGCGGGCAGCCGCACGCCCAGCGGCAGCCGGCCGTCGGCGAGCAGCCCGCGTACGGCACCGGCCAGGGCGGCGTAGTCGGGGCTGCGGCGGCGGCCGGGAAGGGCATGCCACTGGCCGAGGAGCCGGGCCAATTGCGCACCCCTAACCTGACTCGTCATGGCCACTCTCCCCGGATTGGCTCTTACGCTGCGCTAATTGGCCTTTAGCGTGGCATGGGTGACACCGATTGGCAATCTCCGACATCGTTCCGTGCGGCGGCTCAGCCAGCTCTACGCGGGCCTCGTCCTCTACGGCGTGAGCATGGCCCTGATGATCGAATCGGGGCTGGGGCTCGACCCGTGGGACGTGTTCCACCAGGGCCTGTCCGAGCTGACCGGCCTCTCCTTCGGCATCGTCACCATCGCGGTGGGCGCGCTGGTGCTGCTGCTCTGGATACCCCTGCGCCAGCGCCCCGGCCTCGGCACGGTCAGCAACGTCCTGGTGATCGGGCTGGTGGTGGACGCGGCGCTCGCGCTGCTGCCGGGCGGCGGGCCGCTGGGCGTACGGGCCGGGATGCTGGTCGCCGGCATCGTGGCCAACGGGGCGGCGACGGGGCTCTACATCGGCGCCCGCCTCGGGCCCGGCCCCCGCGACGGCCTGATGACCGGCTACGTCGCCCGCCGGCCCGGCCGCTCGATCCGGCTCGTCCGCACCGTCATCGAGGTCGCGGTGCTGGCGCTGGGCTGGCTGCTGGGCGGCACGGTGGGCGTCGGCACGGTCGTCTACGCGCTGGCCATCGGCCCGCTGACCCAGCTCTTCCTGCCGCTGTTCACCGTCGCCGGGCCGAAGGACCGCCCCACTGCGGGCCCGGTCGCGCCGCTCCCCACGGCCTGACCCGCGCGCCGCCCCCGGGATGGCGGCGGACCCGGCCGGGCGCACCGCCCCAGTGCCACCCCGAGCCGCGTCCGAGCCCACCCCTGTCCCGGGGACACGGGCCGGACGCCGGTGTTCCCTTCGGACGCCACGCCCGGCAGAATCCTCGCATGGGGGAGAACGGATGGCGCTGGAGCGATGCCTGGATCTTCGTCTCGGTGGTGATCGCCAGCGGTGCGGGACGGCACCGCCGCGCGGCGACCAGCCGCCGCCCCGAGGGCGTACGCCTCGCCGACGTGCTCTCCACCGCCGACCACCTCAACCAGGCGATCCCCGAACGGCACGAGGTGGAGGCGGCGGTCCGTCGCCTCGTCGGGGCCGGGCTGGTCAGCGTCACCGACGGCTGGTTCCGGATCACCGCCGACGGTGAACGCCTCTGGCGCACCCGGCCGAGCGCCGGGCTGGCCACCACGGTGGACACCGTGCAGGGGGTGCTGGTGCGGCGGCACGCCCCCGTCAGTGCGGAGTGGCAGCTGGAGGAGGCCGACCACGCCGCCGCCGTCCAGGAGTACGTGGTGCGGTCGATCCCGGCGCCGCGGCGTTCGCCCGAGAACCGGTCCCGCCGCGACTGAGCGGGCACCGACGGGCCGGGCAGGCCGGAGGGACCGGGCGGATCACGCGGGCCGGAGGGACCGGGCGGATTGCGCCGGCCGGCCAGATCACGCGGGCGGTCAGCGGACGGGGTGCCCGGCCCCGCGCAGCGCGTCCTTGACCTCGGCGACGGTCAGCTCGCCGAAGTGGAAGACGCTGGCGGCGAGCACCGCGTCGGCGCCGGCGCCGATCGCCGGCGCGAAGTGCGCCACCTCGCCGGCGCCGCCGCTGGCCACCACCGGAACGTCGACCACCCGGCGCACCGCGCCGATGAGTTCCAGGTCGAAGCCGGCCTTGGTGCCGTCGGCGTCCATCGAGTTCAGCAGGATCTCGCCCGCACCCAGCTCGGCGCCGCGGCGGGCCCACCCGACCGCGTCGAGCCCGGTGCCGCGCCGGCCGCCGTGGGTGGTCACCTCGAACCCGCTGGGCGTGCCGCCTCCGGGCGCGCGCCGTACGTCCAGCGAGAGCACCAGCACCTGCCGGCCGAAGCGGTCGGCGATCTCGGCGATCAGCTCCGGGCGGGCGATCGCGGCGGTGTTCACCCCGACCTTGTCCGCGCCGGCGCGCAGCAGGGTGTCGACGTCGGCGACCTGCCGGACGCCGCCGCCGACGGTGAGCGGGATGAAGACCGACTCCGCCGTGCGGCGGACCACGTCGAGCATCGTGCCCCGGTCGCTGGAGGAGGCGGTGACGTCGAGGAAGGTCAGCTCGTCCGCGCCGGCCCGGTCGTACGCCGCCGCCAGCTCCACCGGGTCGCCGGCGTCGCGCAGGTCGAGGAAGTTGACCCCCTTGACCACCCGACCGGCGTCCACGTCGAGACACGGGATGACCCGCACCGCCACCGTCATGCCGCGAGCCTATCCTTCCCGGTCCCGGCGGTGACCGGCCGGTGAGGCCGGCCACCGCGTAGCGGGACCCGTGGCGCCAGGAGCGGCGCTTCCGGTCACACCCGGACGAGCATCTTGCCGAGGTTCTCGCCGCGCAGCAGGCCGAGGAACGCCTCCGGGGCGTCCTCGATGCCGTCGACGACCGTCTCGTCGTAGGAGACCTTCCCGTCGCGCAGCCAGCCGGCCATCTCGCGGACGAACTCGCCGCGCAGGTGGCCGTGGTCGCCGACCAGGAAGCCGCGCAGGGTGAGCCGCTTGCCGATGACCAGCGCCAGGTTGCGCGGCGCGGCCGGGGGCTCGGTGTCGTTGTACTGCGCGATCATGCCGCAGATCGCGGCCCGGCCGTGCACCCTCATCGCGGAGATCGCCGCCTCGAGGTGGTCGCCGCCGACGTTGTCGAAGTAGACGTCGACGCCGTCGGGCGCGGCGGCCTTCAGCGAGTCGCGTACGGGCCCGTCGTGGTAGTCGAACGCGGCGTCGAAGCCGAGCGCGCGCAGCCGTTCGACCTTGGCCGCCGAGCCGGCGCTGCCGACCACGCGTGCCGCGCCCCTGAGCTTGGCGATCTGGCCGACCAGGCTGCCCACCGCGCCTGCGGCGGCGGAGACGAAGACGGTCTCCCCCGGCTTCATCCCGGCGACCTCCAGCAGCCCGGCGTACGCGGTCAGGCCGGTCATGCCCAGCACGCCCAGGTAGGCGGTGACCGGGGCGAGGTCGGGGTCGACCTTCCGGGCGGCCTTCGCGTCGAGCAGCGCGTACTCGCGCCAGCCGAGGCCGTGCAGCACGGTGTCGCCGGGCCGCAGGCCCTCGGTCTCACCGGCCACGACCTCGCCGACCGCCCCGCCGTCCAGCGGCGCGTCGAGCGCGAACGGCGGCACGTACGACTTGACGTCGTTCATCCGGCCCCGCATGTACGGGTCAACCGACATGTACCGGTTGCGGACCACGATCTGACCCGGGCCGGGGGTCGGCACGTCGGTCTCGACGAGGCGGAAGTTGTCGGCCGTCGGCCAGCCCTGCGGGCGGGAGGCGAGGTGGATCTCGCGGTTGCGGGTGCTCACAGCGCCTCGCGTACGGTGAGGGCCACCTCGACGTTGCCGCGGGTCGCGTTCGAGTAGGGGCAGACTCGGTGCGCCTGCTCGACGACCTGCTCGGCGGCGGCCCGCTCGGCGGCCGGGAGGTCCACCAGGAGGGTGACGGCCAGCCCGAAGCCGCCGCTGCCGTTGGCACCGATGCCGACCTCGGCCTCGACGACCGAACCCGAGACGTCGACCTTGGCCTTGCGGGCGACCAGACGCAGCGCCGAGTGGAAGCAGGCGGCGTAGCCGGCCGCGAAGAGCTGCTCGGGGTTGGCGGCGCCGCCGGCGCCACCCATCTCCTTCGGCACGGCCAGATCCAGGTCGACGGTGCCGTCGGAGGTGCGGACGTGGCCGTCCCGACCGTCCCCGGTGGCCCGGGCGGACGCGGTGTAGAGCACCTGCATGATGGTCACTGCTCCTTCTGTCGGTGGATCGTCTCGGTGACCCGGGTGAGGGTGTCGCGCAGGGCGACCAGCTCCGCCTCGGTGAGGCCCGTGGCGAGCGCGACCCGCAGCGGCACCTCCGCCATCCGGTGCCGCAGGGCCCGCCCGTCGCCGGTCAGGCCCACCTCCACCCGCCGCTCGTCGCGCGCCGACCGGGTCCGGACGACCAGCCCCGCCCCCTCCAGCCGCTTGAGCAGCGGGGAGAGCGTGCCGGAGTCCAGCCGCAGCGCGGCACCGAGCTCGGAGACCGTGGGGGCGTCGTCGCGCTCCCAGAGCACCAGCAGCACCAGGTACTGCGGGTAGGTCAGACCGAACTCGTCGAGGACGGGCCGGTAGACGTCGGTGAGGGCGCGCGACGCGGCGTAGAGCGCGAAGCACACCTGCCGGCGCAGCACCAGATGGTCGGTCACCGGGAAACCGTAGCGCGCAATTGTATTGCGCACAACCGATCGGGGTGGGCGGTGACCGCCGCTACCGCCGCCCCGACGGGACGCGACCACGACCGCCGCCACCGCCGCCGACGCCACCGCCGACCGGTTCAGCGGTCGCCGAGATAGGCCTCCAGCTCCACCTCGACCAGGTGGTCCGGGTGCAGCAGGCCGGCCACCACCACCATGGTGGCCGCCGGGCGGACCGCGCCGAAGACCGCGTTGTGCGCCCGGCCCACCTCGTCGGCGTACGTCCGGTCCGTCACGTACATCCGGGTCCGCACGACGTCGCCGGGCTCCGCGCCCACCTCGGCCAGCGCGTCCAGCCCGATCCGCAGCGCCTGGGCGGTCTGCGCAGCCGCGTCACCGACGTGGGTGACCGTGCCGTCCACCGTGGAGGTGCAGCCCGCCGTCACGGCCAGGTCGCCGGCCCGGACCACCCGGCAGTAGCCGTACAGCGACTCCCACGGGCCGCCCGAACCGAGCCGCGTGACGGTCACGCCGCGGCCAGGGTCTCCAGCGCCTGCGCCACCGTGAAGGCGCCCGCGTACAGCGCCTTGCCGGCGATCACGCCCTCCACCCCGAGCGGCTCCAGCGTGGCCAGCGCCCGCAGGTCGTCCAGCGTGGAGACCCCGCCGGAGGCGATCACCGGGGCGTCGGTGCGGGCGCAGACCTCGCGCAGCAGGTCCAGGTTCGGCCCGCGCATGGTGCCGTCCTTGGTGATGTCGGTGACGACGTAGCGCGTCGCACCCGCCTTGTCCAGCCGCTCCAGCACCTCGAAGAGGTCGCCGCCGTCGCGCGTCCAGCCCCGGGCCGAGAGGGTACGACCCCGCACGTCCAGCCCGATCGCCACCCGGTCGCCGTACTCCCCGCACACCCGGTCGCACCAGACGGGGTCCTCCAGGGCGGCGGTGCCGATGTTCACCCGGGCCGCGCCCGTGCCGAGTGCGGCGTGCAACGACTCGTCGTCGCGGATGCCGCCGGACAGCTCCACCTTCACGTCGAGCTGCCGCACCACCTCGGCCAGCAGGTGCGCGTTGGAGCCCCGGCCGAACGCGGCGTCGAGGTCGACCAGGTGGATCCACTCGGCGCCGTCCCGCTGCCAGGCCAGCGCGGCCTCCAGCGGGTCGCCGTACGTCGTCTCGCTGCCGGCGGCGCCCTGCACGAGCCGGACGGCCTGGCCGTCGGCGACGTCCACGGCGGGCAACAGGGTGAGGCTCACGGTGTTTCTCCTCGAATTCAGGTGCGACGGTCCAGGGCGATCACCACGATCGCCGGCAGTACGAGCAGCAACAGCACGACCAGCGCGATCCGCAGCGCCAGATCGTCGACGAACGTCCAGATCAGCGCCATCGCCGCCAGCGTCAGCAGCACGATGGCGGCACGTTCGCCACGGCTGTGCCGAGGCAGCCGGCCCGTCCGCCCCCGGCGCAGCGACGGCGTCAACCGGCGGACCAGCGCCCGGCGACGTGAGCGCCGGGCCGACCGGCGCTCACGCACGACCCGTTCCCGGGCGGCCTGCGCCTCCCGGGCCGCCCGGCGGCGGGCCCGCTCCTTGCTCACGACGTGCCCCGTCGGCGACGCGGCCGGCCGGGTGACTGCCGACGCGCAGGAACACTACCGGCGGCGGGTCGGAGCGGGCCCACCGCACCGCGGCGACGCTCAGCCACCGGTGGACAGCGTGGCCAGCCAGTTGCGCAGCAGCGCGGCACCGGTGTCGGCGGACTTCTCCGGGTGGAACTGCGCGGCGCAGAGCGGGCCCCGCTCCACGGCCGCCACGAAATCCGTCCCGTGGTGGGCGGTGGTGACCGTGGCGCCGGCCCCCGCCAGCGCGCCCGGGTCCCCCACCCCGTACGAGTGCACGAAGTAGAACCGGCTGTCGGCGGGCAGGCCGGCGAAGAGCACCGAACCCGCCGGCGCCGCGACCGTGTTCCAGCCCATGTGCGGCAGTCGGGCGGCGGCCAGCCTGGTCACCCCGCCGGGCAGCAGCCCGAGGCCCTTCGTCACCACCCCGTGCTCGGCGCCGTGCTCGAAGAGCACCTGCATGCCCACGCAGATGCCCAGCACCGGCCGGCCGGCGGCCACCCGCTCGGCGATCACCGGGCCGGCGCCGAGCGCCTCGATCCCGGCCATGCAGGCGGCGAACGCGCCCACGCCCGGCACCACCAGCCCGTCCGCCTCGGCGGCGGCGACCAGGTCGTCGGTCACCGTCACGTCCGCGCCGGCCCGGGCCAGGGCCCGCTCCGCCGAGCGCAGGTTGCCCGACCCGTAGTCGAGCACCGCCACGCGGCTCATGCCGTCACCACCCGCCGGCCGGCGGCGGCGGGACGCCGTCGCACCATCCGCCCGCTCACGCGCCCTCCCCCGGCAGCATCCAGAGCACGCCGGCGGCCGTGGCCAGGACGGCGAGCAGCGCGGTGACGACCACGGCGCCACGCGGCGCGGCCTGCCTGTGCAACGACCACGCCCCGCCCACCAGCACGCCGGCCAGGATCAGCAGCAACGACGGCAGCACCCGGCCCATCAGATCCGCCCTCCGCTCGCGACTGCGGGACTCCGCTGCGCTGCGTTCCTCGCGCTCACCGGGCCAACCTTCCGCTCGCGACTGCGGGACTCCGCTGCGCTGCGTTCCTCGCGCTCACGCTCACAGGGCTCCCTTCGTGCTGGGGATGGCGCCCGCCGCGCGCGGGTCGACCGCCGTGGCCTCGCGCAGCGCGCGGGAGACCGCCTTGAACTGCGCCTCCACCACGTGGTGGGCGTCCGGGTGGCCGCCCGGACGGGCCGCCCGCAGCACGTCCACGTGCAGGGTGATCCGGGCCGCCTGGCCGAAGGACTCCCAGATGTGCCGGGTCATGCTGGTCGGGTAGACCGGTCCGATGTACGGCGCCAGCACCGGCTCGTCGTGCACCACGTACGGGCGGCCGGACAGGTCGACCGCGGCCCGGACGAGGACCTCGTCCATCGGGACGGTGGCCGAGCCGTACCGCCGGATGCCGGCCTTGTCCCCCAGCGCCTGGTCGAACGCGGCGCCCAGGGCCAGCGCCGTGTCCTCCATCGTGTGGTGGGCGTCGATCTCCAGGTCGCCCACGGTGCGCACGGTCAGGTCGAAGCCCCCGTGCCGGGCGATCTGGTGCAGCATGTGGTCGTAGAAGCCGACGCCGGTGCCGATCTCGGCGCGGCCGGTGCCGTCGAGGTCGATCTCGACGAGGACCTTCGTCTCCTTGGTGATCCGCTCCACGCGGGCGGTCCGGCTCATTGCCTGCCTTTCGGTCGCGACTGCGGGTCTCGCGAGCTCGCTCCTCGCGCTCCCACTAGATCTTCTCCACGGCGGCGAGGAAGGCGTCGGTCTCGGTCGTCGTGCCGGCGGTGACGCGCAGCCAGCCCGGCAGGCCGACGTCGCGGACCAGCACGCCGTGCTCCAGCAGGGTGCGCCAGGCGACGGCCTGGTCGCCCCCGACCTCGAACAGTACGAAGTTGGCGTCGCTGTCGGCCACCCGCAGCCCCCGCCCGCGCAGCCGCGCCACGATCCGGTCGCGCTGCGCGCAGATGGCGGCCACCGTGCCGAGCAGGGCGTCGCGGTGCGCCAGCGCCGCCCGGGCCGCGGCCTGGGTGAGCGCCGAGAGGTGGTACGGCAGCCGGACCAGTTGCACCGCCGCCACCACGGCCGGGTCGGCCGCCAGGTAGCCCAGCCGGCCACCGGCGAACCCGAACGCCTTGCTCATCGTCCGGGTCACCACCAGCCGCGGGTGTCCCGGCAGCACGGCGAGGGCGCTGACGGTGCCGGGCCGGGCGAACTCGGCGTACGCCTCGTCGACGACCACCATGCCGGGCGCGGCGTCGAGCACCGCGGCGACCACCGCCGGGTCGAGGGCGGTGCCGGTCGGGTTGTTCGGCGAGCAGAGGAAGACCACGTCCGGGGCGTGCTCGCGGACCTGGGCGACCGCCTCGTCGGCGGTCAGACCGAAGTCGACGCCCCGCCGGGCCGGCACCCACCGGGTGCCGGTGCCGAGCGCCAGCAGCGGGTGCATCGAGTACGCGGGAACGAAACCGAGCGCGCTGCGCCCCGGCCCGCCGAACGCCTGGAGCAGCTGCTGCTGGATCTCGTTGGAGCCGTTGGCGGCCCACACCTGCTCGACGGTGAGCCCGTGGCCGAGGTAGCCGGCCAGGTCGGCGCGCAGCGCCACGGCGTCGCGGTCCGGGTAGCGGTTGAGGTCGCGCAGCTCCGCCGCGAGGGCCTTGCCGATCGCGTCCACCACCGGCTCGGGCACCGGGTGGGAGTTCTCGTTGGTGTTCAGCCGCACCGGCACGTCGAGTTGCGGTGCCCCGTACGGCGACATCCCGCGCAGGTCGTCGCGGATCGGCAGGTCGTCGATGGTGGTCACGCCGCCATCCCGCTGCACCCGGCGACGGCCCGCGGCCGACGGGGTTCCGGCCCGCTCACGACGCGGCCCCCGGGAAACGCACGCTGACCGCCTGCCCGTGCGCCGGCAGGTCCTCGACGCCGGCGAGGGTGACCACGTGCGGGGCCACCTCCCGCAGCGCCTCCTGCGTGTACTCGACCAGGTGGACGCCGCGCAGGAAGGACTGCACCGACAGCCCCGAGGAGTGCCGGGCGCAGCCGCCGGTGGGCAGCACGTGGTTGGAGCCGGCGCAGTAGTCGCCGAGCGACACCGGCGACCAGGCGCCCACGAAGATCGCCCCGGCGTTGCGCACCCGCAGCGCCCACTCGCGCGCGTCCCGGGTCTGGATCTCCAGGTGCTCGGCCGCGTACGCGTCGACCACCCGCAGCCCCGCGTCGAGGTCGTCGACCAGGACGACGCCGCTCTGCTCGCCGGTGAGCGCGGTGGTGACCCGCTCGGCGTGCTTGGTGGCCGGCACCTGCCGGGCCAGCTCCCGCTCGACGGCCTCCACCAGCTCGACCGAACAGGTCACCAGCACGCTGGCCGCTAGCGGGTCGTGCTCGGCCTGGCTGACCAGGTCGGCCGCGACGTGCGCCGGGTCGGCCGTGTCGTCGGCCAGGATGGCGATCTCGGTCGGGCCGGCCTCGGCGTCGATGCCGACGACGCCGCGCAGCAGCCGCTTGGCGGCGGTGACCCAGATGTTGCCCGGCCCGGTGATCATGTCGACCGGGTCGCAGTGCGCGGCGCCCTCGGCGTCGACCGCCGCGCCGTACGCCAGCATCGCCACCGCCTGGGCGCCGCCGACGGCGTAGACCTCGTCGACACCGAGCAGGGCGCAGGCGGCGAGCACCCGGGCGTCGGGCAGGCCGCCGTTCTCCTTCTGTGGCGGGCTCGCCACCACCAGCGAACGCACCCCGGCCGCCTGGGCCGGCACCACGTTCATCACCACGGTCGACGGGTACATCGCCAGGCCGCCGGGGACGTAGAGGCCGACCCGGTCGACCGGCACCCAGCGCTCGGTCACCGTGCCGCCCGGCACCACCTGGGTGGTGTGGTCGGTGCGGCGCTGGTCGGCGTGCACCTTCCGGGCCCGGGTGATGGACTCCAGCAGCGCGGCGCGCACCGCCGGGTCGAGGGTGCCCTCCGCCTCGGCGATCGCGTCGGCGGGCACCCGCAGCACCTCGGGCGAGACCCCGTCGAACCGTTCGCTCGCCTCCCGGATCGCCGGGTAGCCATGCTCCCGGACCGCCTCCACGAGGGGGCGGATCCGCTCGACGGCCACGGAGACGTCGAGTTGGGCACGGGGCAGCAGACGGCGCGGGTCACGGACGCCGCCGCGCAGGTCGATCCGGTTCAACACCCTTGCGAGTCTAGGCGGCCCGTCCGGACGGCGACCGGCGCCGCCCGTACGCCGGGACGGTGAGCCGGGACACGCCGTCGCGCCGGGATCGGGCTAGGCTCGGGGCGTGACTGCGCGGCTGCCGGTGTTTCCGCTCGGAACGGTCCTCTTTCCCGGCCTGGTGCTGCCCCTGCACATATTCGAGGAGCGCTACCGCGCCCTGGTCCGACACCTGGTCTCGCTGCCCGAGGACGCCCCGCGCGAGTTCGGCGTGGTGGCCATCCGGGCCGGCTGGGAGGTCGCCCCGACCGGGCCGGACGGCCAGCCCCTGCCCGACGGCGACGTCACCCTGCACGAGGTGGGCTGCACCGCCGAGCTGCGGCAGGTCACCGAGCGCCCCGACGGCGGCTTCGACATCGTCACGGTGGGCAAGCGCAGGTTCCGCATCGCCGGCGTGGACCGGGCCGCCGAGCCCTACCTGACCGCCGACGTGGAGTGGCTGCCCGAGCCGGGCGGGCCCGACGAGGTCGCCGACCTGCTCGCCGCCCGGGTGATCTCGGTCTTCCGGCAGTACCTGGGCCTGATCCGCGCCGACCCCGAGGAGCTCTCCGAGCAGCTGCCGGAGGACCCGACGGTGCTGTCGCACCTGGTGGCCGCGACGGCCGTGCTGACCGTGGCCGACCGGCAGCGGCTGCTCGCCATCGACGACACCGCCGCCCGACTCCGCGCGGAACTGCGCCTGCTCAACCGTGAGGCGGCGCTGTTGCGCCAGGTGCGGGCGGTTCCGGTGCCACTGGCGGAACTGGCGTCCCCGCCGGCCCCCAACTGACCCCCGGCTCGCCGGGCTCGCGCTCCGGACGCAGCGACGGCCAGCGCGACCAGCCGGCCAGCAGGGTGTACGTCACGGCCGCGCCGAACGCGGGCAGCAGCAGGTTGCCGTGCGGCACCGGCAGCACGCCGAGCACCCACTCGATCCCGCCCGCCCGCAGGTCGGCCGGCTTGTCGAAGGCCCGACCCACCGGGGCGTTCTCCAGCAGCCGCTCGTAGCCGGCCAGCCCCATCCGCCGGCCGACCTGCCAGGCGACCAGCGCCGCGCCGAAGGCGCCGAGCACGGCGGCGAGCAGGCCGACCGGCCCCCGTACCCGGCGCAGCAGGAACCACAGCACGAGCGCGACGAGCACCCCGAAGCCCAGCCCCAGCAGGCTGAACCAGCCGTCGGCGGCGATCGGCTGTTCCGGCTGCGGCTCGGTGTAGATCGCCCCGTCGGCGACCTTGAGCACCGGGGTGTCCGGCGCGAGCGCGGCCCAGAGCAGCCCGAGCGGGACCCCCAGCACGCTCGACGCGAGCACCGCCAGCAGGGCGAGGCGGACCGCCCGCCCGCGCGGCAGGTCCGGCTCCACCGGCGCACGCGGGTAGCCGGCGGCGTAACCGAGGTCGGCGCCGGCACCGTGTTCCACCGGACCGCCGTACGGTGGGCGGTCGGGCCGGTCGGGTTCGGGGGTGTCCGCGCTCACCCGGTGATCCTCTCAGGCCGGTGGGCGGCGTGGGTGGTCGGTGGCGGCACACCCGCTCACCGGGCGAACGGCTCCAGCATCGCCGCGGCGGCCGTCAACCACGCCTGCCGGGTCTCCTGCTGAAGCTGGTGGTACTCGATCGAGGAGCCGGTCTCCAGCGCCGGGTCGTACGGCACCACGGCGACGGCCCGGGTGCGCGTGGCGAAGTGCCGCTCCAGGTCGTCCTGCAACGGCGAGCGGCCCGGCGTGGGACAGGAGATCAGGGTGACCGCGTTGTCGGCCAGCTCCCCCATGCCCACCTCGTGCAGCAGGTCCAGCATCCAGTCGGCGCTGAACGCGGCGTCCTCCCGCGGCACGGTGGTCACCACGAGCTGGTCCGCCGCCTGCATGACGGTGCGCCAGTTGGCGCTCTCCACGTTGTTGCCCGTGTCGACGCAGACCACGTCGTGGGTGCGCCGCAGCAGCTCCAGCACCCGCCGGACGGTGAACTGGTCGAGCCGCTGGGCGAACCGCGGGCTCTCCTCGCCGGCCAGCACGTCGTACGAACCGTCGGAGGCGTGCCGCAGGTAGTCGTCCAGGTGCTCCAGCAGCTCGGGCCCCTCCTTGATCTCCACGTGCGCGAGATCGCTGACCAGGTGCCGGATGGTCCGGGCGTGCCGGGCGCTGCCCGCGCGCAGCCCGAGCGTGCCGCGCAGCTCGTTGTCGTCCCAGGCCAGCACGCCACGCCCGCGTACGCTGCCGACGGTCGCCGCGGCCAGGACGGTGGCGGTGGTCTTGTGCACGCCGCCCTTCGGGTTGGCGAACGCGAGCACCCGGGGGGTGCCCAGGTCGCGGCGCAGCACCCCGGCGGCGCGCTCCAGCGCGCTCTCCGTGCCGCGTGGGCGCCACTCGACGTGCGCCGGGTAGCCCTGGTCGGCGGCCACCGGCGCGGCGGGCGGGGGCGGCGGCGGGGCCGGCGGGGGTGGGGCCTGAGGGGGTGGGGCCTGAGGGGCGGACTGGGACCGGTAGCCGTTGTCGAGCACCGCGTACCGGGACCGGACCGGGGGCGGCTCGTGCCGGTAGCCGTTGTCCAGCAGGGCGTAGCGCGACTCGATCGGCCCCGGGCCGTGGCGCGGCTCGGACTCGACGCGGGGCGGCGGCGCCTGGGTCGGGACCCGGTACGGCGGTTCGGCCGGGTATTCCGGCTCGGCGCGGTAGGACGGCTCGACCGGATCCGACCGGTACACGGGCTCGACCGGATCCGACCGGTAGGACGGCTCGACCGGATCCGACCGGTAGCCGGGCTCCGGTGGGTACTCCGGTTCCACGCGGTAGGCGGGCTCGGTCGGGTCCACCCGGTAGGCCGGCTCCACCCGGTAGGTGGCCTCGGCCCGGTAGCCCGCCTCGACCGGGCGGCCGTACTCCGCGCCGTAGGGCGGCGGGCCGGGCTCCGGCACGTACGGCGGCTCGGGCGCCCGCCCGATGGCCGGCACCCGCGCGGCGTAGCCGTTGCCCGACGGGCGTCGCGGCAGCGGCTCCGGCGGGAGGGGCGGCGGGTCGGCGTGCCGGTCGGTCTCGGCCTGCTCGGCCGTGCGACCGCCGTGCCGGGCCCGGTCGAGCAGCGCCCGCCACCGCGGTGCTGGTTCGGCCGGCCGCCCCCAGCCGGTCTCGCTGCCCTCCACGGCTCGCCCTCCCAGCGCCATCGATGCCCGTCTGACAGGCTACGAACGAAACCCTATTCGGACCACACCCGTCTACGCACCTTCGGTTCTTCCTGCGGTCACGGCCCTGGCCCCGCCGCGCCCCCGAGGCCGGCGTATGCCGAGGTCGCCGGGGCCACCGGCGGCGTCACGCCGGGTGCCGGCCCGACCGGTCCCGGTGACGCGTCCACCACGCCCGGTGCGGGTTCCGACGTTTCGCCCACCGGCGGGCGCGGCGGCGCCGGGCGTTCCCGGGTCACGGCCCCCGCCGAACCGGGTCACCGTGCCCACCGGTCGGGGCAGCGGTCGCTGTCCCGGCTGCCGCAGCGGGTCGCCGACGCGCACGGGCGGGATTCCCCTCGTCGGATCGTCACGGCCGGGACGGCGCTCAGTCGCGCAGGATCTCGAGCGCGCGGTCCAGGTCGTCAGGGTAGTCGCTGACGAACTGCACCTCGTCCCCGGTGCGGGGGTGCAGGAAGCTCAACGACCGGGCGTGCAGCCACTGCCTGCTCAGCCCGAGCCGGGCGGACAGGGTCGGGTCCGCGCCGTAGGTGAGGTCTCCCACGCACGGGTGCCGCAGCGTCGAGAAGTGCACCCGGATCTGGTGCGTACGCCCGGTCTCCAGCCGCACGTCGACCAGGCTCGCCGCCGGGAACGCCTCCACGGTGTCGTAGTGGGTGATGCTCGGCTTGCCGCCGGAGACCACCGCCCAGCGGTAGTCGTGGGTGGGGTGCCGGTCGATCGGGGCGTCGACGGTGCCGCGCAGCGGGTCGAGGTGGCCCTGCACGACCGCGTGGTAGCGCTTCTCCACCTCGCGGTACTTGAACGCGCGCTTCAACGCCGTGTACGCCTGCTCGCTCTTGGCCACCACCATGATGCCCGTGGTGCCCACGTCGAGCCGGTGCACCACGCCCTGCCGCTCGGCGGCGCCGCTGGTCGAGATGCGGTGCCCGACAGCAGCCAACGCGCCGATCACCGTCGGGCCGGTCCAGCCGGGGCTCGGGTGGGCCGCGACGCCGACGGGCTTGTCCACCACCACGATGTCGTCGTCGGCGTACACCACCCGCAGCCCGGGCACCGCCTGCGGCACCACGGTGGGCGGGGCGACCGGCGCGGGCAGGGTCACCTCCAGCCAGGAGCCGGCCTTCACCCGGTGGGAGTTGGGCCGGGCGACCCCGTCGACCAGCGCGTCGCCGGCGTCGACCAGGGCCGCGGCGGCGGTGCGGGACAGCCCGAACAGCCGCGACACGGCCTGGTCGAGCCGCGAGCCGTCGAGACCGTCGGGAACGGGCAGGGAACGGTGGTCGCCGCCGGCGGCGAAGGCGGCGGTCATGCCCGCTCCCGCTGCCCGGCGTCGGCCCGGGCCGCCGCCTCGTCGGTGGACTCGCCGTGGCCGATCCGGCTGCCGTCGCGCTGCCGGCCCGTCAGCTCCAGCAGGAGGGCGAGCAGCACGCCGCAGACCAGGGCGCTGTCGGCCAGGTTGAACACCGGAAACACCCGGCCGTACGGCGCGAAGACGCTGACCATGTCCACCACGTGCCCCACGAACCAGCCCGGGGCGCGGAAGACCCGGTCGACGAAGTTGCCCAGCGCCCCGCCCAGTACCAGGCCCAGCGAGATCGCCCAGGGCAGCGAGCGCAGGCGCAGCGCCATCCAGACGATCCAACCGATCACCCCGAGGGTGATCAGCGGGAAGACCCAGGTGTGGTCGGCGCCGATGCTCCACGCCGCGCCGCTGTTGCGGGTGAGGCTCAGGTAGACCGCCCCGCCGAGCAGTCTGACCGGCTCCCGGTCCTCCAGGGCGGCCAGGGCGAGGTGCTTGGTGGCGGCGTCGGCGGCGAGCAGGGTCAGCGCGAGGCCGAACAGGATCGCGACGGGCCGGCGGTGGGGCGTTCCGGCCCTCGGCTCGGCGCTGCCGGTACCCGGCTCAGCGCTGCCAGGCCCGGCGGACGGTGCTTCGGACATCTACTCCCCATCGACGCTCGCGGCGGCGCTCGCGCGCCGCCTCCCATGGCCGCCGGGGAGCGGGCCTCAGCGCCGCTCCTCCAGCTGCTTGCACGTCACGCAGAGGGTGGCCGACGGGAAGGCGGCCAGCCGCTCCACCGGGATGGGGTTGCCGCACCGCTCGCACCAGCCGTAGCCACCCTCGTCGAGCCGCTCCAGCGCCCGCTCGACCTGCGTGATCCGTTCCAGGATGCTGTTGGCGAGTGAGATCTCCTGCTCACGCTCGAACGTCTTGGTCCCGGTGTCGGCCTGGTCGTCCCCGGCCGAGTCGGTCAGCCGGTCGCGCTGCAGCTCGGTGATCTCGCTCAGCGTCTGATCGTACTCGGCGCGCAACTCGTCACGCCGCGCCGCCAGGGCCGCCCGGATCTTCTCGGTCTCCGCAGCGCTGCGGGTCGCCTTCGCCACCGGCTTCCGGCCGGCGGTCCTGGTGTCGGCTGGCTTCGCCATCGTCGCTCCCTCGGCCACGGAACCGCGGCGGTCCGCGGCACCTGGACGGGGGCCGCCGGCATCGGCGCCCCCAGGTACGAAAGGGGCGCGCGGCGACGGGGCCGCGCACTCCGGAGGTTCGCAAGAATACGGAACGTACAGGCGCACGACAACGTGCCGCACCGCCGAATCGACGTTCGCTCCCTAGTCATCCCCAATTGGGGCAAAAGGAACGCTAGCAGATCACGCGTCGGGACCCCGGCCGTACTCGCCGAACCAGCGGGCCGGCCGCCTGCGCCGGCTCACCGACCGCAGCCGACGCTCCGTATCGTCGGACGCCCGGCCGGGGCCGTCACCCGGACGCCCCGTCGCGCAGCCGGCGCAGCGCCTCCGTCAACTCCGGGGCGGGGCCCTCGACCAGGAAGAGCTTGTCGCGGCTGGCCGCGCCGGCCCGCAGCGACACCACCGCCGGCCGTACGCCCAGCGCACCCGCCAGCGCCCGTCGGGCCGCCTCGGTGGCGCGACCGTCCACGGCCGGGGCGTTCACCGCGATGACGAGGGCGGGCCCGAGCGGCCCGTCGAAGCAGCCGCCGACGCGGGCCCGGACGGAGCCGGGCTTCACCCGGACCGCGACCGTCAGCGTGGCGTCCATCAGGGAGCCGTCCCGCCGCTCAGACCCGGCCGGCGTCGGCGAGCAGGGTGGTGTCGGGCGCACAGCGGGCGCACGGGGTGAAGCCGAGTTCGACGGCCTCGGCGACCGGAAGCGGCTCGTGCTCCCGCCCCGTCAGGTAGGCGCAGTCGGACAGGTGGTAGCGGGGCCGGCCGTCGACCACCCGCACCTCGGCGTCCAGGCGGGCCACCCGGGCGGCCTCGACCGGCGTGACGTCCTGCGCGGGCGGCTCGTCGTCGAACGGCACGGCCGGGCCGGCCCCGGGCGGGGCGGCGGGGACGTCGCCGTCGGCCACCGGCGGCTCGGGCGGTTGCCGCCACCCGGTGCCGTCGGAGCCGACCGTCGGAGGAACGTGCTGCACGGGAATCCCCGGCTCCGCCGGCGGCGACCAGCCGGCGGAGGCCGGCCCGGCCGGGCGGGTCGCCTGACGGGGCCGCCACCCCGGCCGGCCCGGATCCGCCGCCGCCCGGTCCACGGCCGCCTGGCGGGCGCCCGCGACCAGCGCGACGGCGGCCAGCAGGCTGGCCGCGATGGAGATGGTCAGGAGAACGCTGGAGCCACCGGCCAGGCCGAGCACCAGCAGCACCACCGCGACGAGGATGAGCAGGAGACTGGCGACTATCACGGCTCACCCCCGCCGCGTCGTGCTGATGAGGCGAGGTCGGCGACCGTCAGGGCGACAGTCGCCGACCGATGGTTCAGCGACCGGATTCGAGAGCGCCGGAACGACCGCCGCCGTAGGAGCCGGCGAGACCGGCGGCGGCCAGCCCGTTGCCGCCGCCAGCGGCCCGGGTGCCCTCACCACCCCGGGTCATCTCGACCTCCAGGCCCTGACCGCGGCCGTCGAGGTCACGCAGCTGGCTCTCCAGGTAGGCCTTGAGCCGGGTGCGGTACTCACGCTCGAACTGCTTGAGCTCCTCGATGTGCTTCTGCAGGGCGGTGCGCTTGGCGTCCAGGCCGCCCATGGCCTCCTGGTGCCGCTGGCGGGCGTCGCGCTCCAGGGCGTCGGCCTTGGCGCGGGCCTCGCGGGTGACCTCCTCGGCCTTGGAACGGGCCTCGGAGAGCAGCTGGTCGGCCTCGCGACGGGCGTCGGAGACGTGGTCGTCGGCCGTCCGCTGGGCCATCATCAGCACCCGCAGCGCCTGCTGCTCGCCGTCGGCGCCACCGACGGCCGGACCGCCGGCGGAGCGGACCTGCTCCAGCTCGGCCTGCATCGCGCGGGCGGCCTGCTCGGCCGCCGCCTTGTCGCGCTGCACCCGGTCGAGCTGGGCCTTGACGTCGTTGAGCTCCGCCGCGAGACGGGCGTCGCCGCCGGGGCCGGCGGGGGCGCCGCCACGGCCGCCGCGCTCCACCTGGGCGCGCAGCTCGTTGTTCTCCTCGATGAGACGGGCAAGCTCACGCTCGACCTCGTCGAGGAAAGCGTCGACCTCCTCCTCGTCGTAGCCCCGCTTGCCGATCGGCGGCTTCTTGAAGGCGACGTTGTGGACGTCGGCCGGGGTCAGCGGCATCGAAACTCCTCGGGTCAGTTGCGGCCGCGAAAGCGCGTCGCTCATCAGACGGTGCCGATGATCGACCGCCTCAACACGAACTCCATCAGCACGAACAGGATAACCAGGAGCACAAGTGAGGCCAGGTCGATGCTCACGGTACCAATTCGCAACGGAGGGATCACACGCCTCAACGCGTTGAGAGGGGGATCAGTGACGCTCCACACGATTTCCAGCCCCGCCGATGCCCCGCGTCCCGGCTGCCAGCGGCGGCCGTACTGCAGGACGGCGCTCAGGACGAAACGGGCCAGTAGGACGAGCAGGAAGAAGTAGAGCACCAGATAGAGCACTTGCAGCACGATCGACAACACGGCAGGCGACGTCCCTCGGGTCGGGCGGGGCTAGCTCAGGCTGAAGAAGCCACCCTCGGCGATCTTGGCCTTGTCCTCCGCGGTGACCTGGACATTGGCCGGTGAGAGCAGGAACACCCGATTGGTCACGCGCTCGATCGTACCCCGCAGCCCGAACGCGAGGCCGGCGGCGAAGTCGACAAGTCGACGCGCGTCCGCCTCGTCCATCTCGGTGAGGTTGATGATCACCGGAACGCCGTCGCGGAAGTGCTCACCGATGGTGCGCGCCTCGCGGTACGTGGTGGGGTGCAGCGTGGTGATCTGGTAGCGCTGCTCCTCCTCGGCGATCACCGCGCGCTCCCGGGGCTGCGACTGCGGCGCCAGCGCCAGGTTGTCGCGGGTGTGGTAGGTCAGCGCGCCCGAGGTGTCGCCGGACGACTGCCGGGTGATGGAACGGACACTGGACCGCTCGGCCCGCTCCGGCCGGTCGGAGTCGCCCCGCTCGGCGTCGGCCGCCCGAGCCGCGGCACGCTCGGAGAGCCGGCCACGGTCACCGAGCCGGGACCGAGGCGTCGGCGGCTCCTCGGCGTCGTCCTCGTCGTCGTCGGCGAACTCCTCCGAGTACCGGCTCTGCCGGTAGCGCGAGTCGCGGTAGCCGCCCTTGTCGTAGCCACCGTCGTCGTAGGCCCGCTCGTCGTCCTCTTCGACCAGACCGAGCCAGACCCCCGCCTTGCGCAGTGCACCCATCCCGCGCCCTTCCCGTCCGCCGTGCGGCACGCGCCCCCGTACCGTGTCGCTTGTCGCGAGTGGACCACTTCTGCCCACTGGAGCGGACCGGCAATCCCCTGGCACGCGATTCGCGTCGCGTGCCACGACCCCCGACAACGGGACGCCGCTCCCTCAAACAACACAGCTGTAATTTGCCTCTCGCGGTCAGGCTACCGCAGCGTGGGACGCATTCCGAGCAACGCGCTGCCGACGCGGACATGTGTCGCGCCGTACCTGATCGCGATTTCCAGGTCGCCGCTCATCCCGGCGGAGAGCGCGGTCGCTCCCGGGTGGACCGTCCGGAACGCGGCAGCCACCTCGGCCAGCCGGGCGAACGCCCGCTCCGGCTCCCAGCCGAGCGGCGCCACCGCCATCAGGCCGGCCAGTCCGAGGGCCTCCGCGCCGGCCACCGCCTCGGCCACCGCGCCGAGCCCGGCGCCCGGGTCGGCCGAGTCCGGCAGCGCCCCGCCCCGGGCCGCGTCCCCGTCGATGCTGACCTGGAGAAGCACCTCCAGCGGCCGGTCCCGCGCCGCCGCCGACGCCGCGTCCAGCGCCCGCGCCAGCCGGACACTGTCGACCGAGTGCACGACGTCGGCGTAGCGGACCACCGAGCGGGCCTTGTTGCGCTGCAACTGCCCGACGAAGTGCCACCGGGGTGTCACCCCGGCCGCCGCCACCTCGGCCGCCTTCGCCGACGCCTCCTGGTCGCGGTTCTCCCCCACGTCGGCCACGCCGAGCCCGGCCAGGGCCACCACGTCCCCGGCCGGGTAGGTCTTGGTCACCGCGATCATGGTGACCTCGGAGTCGTCCCGCCCCGCGGCGGCACAGGCGCCCGCGATCCGGGACCGTACGCGGCCCAGGCCGGCCGCGATCTCGGCGCGCCGGTCCGGGCGCACCGTTGCTGGGCTGTCGGTCATCGGCGGTACTCAGGAACCGTTCTTGAGGAAGTCGGGCACGTCGACGTCGTCGAAGAGCACCCGGCGGGGCGACTGCTGCGGGGCCGACATGGTGGTCGGTGGTGCGACCGGGGTGCTCGGCTGCGCCGGCTGGTTCTGGTTGCTCTTGCGGGGCGGCTCGGCCGCCTTGTACGCCGGCGCGCCCCCGTCGAAGCCCGCCGCGATGACGGTGACCCGCACCTCGTCGCCGAGGGCGTCGTCGATGACGGCGCCGAAGATGATGTTGGCGTCCGGGTGGGCCGCGTCGGTGACGAGCTGGGCCGCGTCGTTGATCTCGAACAGGCCCAGGTCCGACCCGCCGGCGATGGAGAGCAGCACGCCGCGCGCGCCGTCCATGCTCTGCTCCAGCAGCGGGCTGGAGATGGCCGCCTCGGCCGCCTCGACGGCGCGGTTCTCCCCGCGCGCGCTGCCGATGCCCATGAGCGCGCTGCCCGCGCCGCTCATCACGCTCTTGACGTCGGCGAAGTCCAGGTTGATCAGACCCGGCGTGGTGATCAGGTCGGTGATGCCCTGGACACCGGAGAGCAGCACCTGGTCGGCGGTGCGGAACGCGTCCATCATGCTGATGTTGCGGTCGCCGAGCGCCAGCAGCCGGTCGTTGGGGATGACGATGAGCGTGTCGCACTGGTTGCGCAGCTCGTCTATTCCGGACTCCGCCTGCACCTGGCGGCGCTTGCCCTCGAACGAGAACGGCCGGGTCACCACGCCGATGGTCAGCGCGCCGAGCTTGCGGGCGATGTTCGCCACCACGGGCGCCCCGCCGGTGCCGGTGCCGCCACCCTCGCCGCAGGTCACGAAGACCATGTCGGCGCCCTTGAGGACCTCCTCGATCTCGTCGCGGTGGTCCTCGGCGGCGTTCTTGCCGACGTCGGGGTTGGCGCCGGCGCCGAGCCCACGGGTCAGCTCGCGGCCGACGTCGAGCTTCACGTCGGCGTCGCTCATGAGCAGCGCCTGCGCGTCGGTGTTGATCGCGATGAACTCGACGCCCTTGAGCCCAACCTCGATCATCCGGTTGACGGCGTTGACGCCGCCGCCACCGATGCCGACGACCTTGATGACCGCCAGGTAGTTGTGCGGAGGTGTCATCTCCGGTCCTTTCCCTTCGAGATTGGCATGGGCCGACCGGGTAGGGCCTGGCCAGACCAGCGGCCGACGAGAGCTGTCTCCAGTACGGATCAGGGTCAAACCCTCACCCTCTACTAGAGGCCTACCGTTATGTCAACCACTGATCCCCTTCGGGGCAACGTAAGCGCCCTCACGCGATGAGCCAAGGACCCGCTCGGCGTGTCGCCGCCAGAGCGGGACGGGTCACGTCGCGGACTGAGCGGCCGGTCACCGCAGGGTCACCACGTCCGGCGCACTGACGTCGATGGTGTCGGCCTTCCGGTCGAGCAGCGCGCTGGCCACCCGGGCCTTGTCCGCGCCGCGGGTCGCGTCCCCCCAGACCACCACCCGGTCGCCACGCAACCGCAGGGTGATCCGCGCCAGCCCTTCGACCGTCACGTCCACCAGCTCGGCGCGCAGCCGCGGGGTGAGCGCGCCGAGCACCTCCAGCGCCGCCCGGGTCGGCCCGTCGCCCGGCCCCGGCTCGGCGAGCCGGACCAACGGCAGGCCGTCCGGCGGGCTCGGCACCGTCCGGAAGACCACACCCGCACGGTCGATCACCACGAACTGCCCGCCACGCGGCACCGCCGCCACGCCGGTGCGCTCGGTCACCCGCACCACCAGCGTGTCCGGCCAGTCCCGCGTCACCACCGCCCGTTCCACGGCCGGCAGCCCGCCGACGCGCCGCGCGGCGGCCGCCAGGTCCACCCGGGCCAGCGGGGCGTCGTCGGGCACCGCCACCGCGTCACGTACCTGCACCCTGGTGACCAGCTCGGCGCCCTCGACGCGGACCTCGCGCACCCCGAACAGGCCGGTGCCGAGCACGGTCCAGGCGACCAACCCGGCGACCACGAACACGCCCGCGGCGACCGCCCACGGCAGCGCCGCGCGCATCCGACGCTGCCGGGCCCGCGCCATGAACCGGCGGGTCGAGGCGGGCACCGCGTCGCTGCCGGCCCGTACCAGCTGCCACCGGCGCTCCGGCCCGCGCCGGCCGCCGCCGTCCGCGCCCGTGGTGCGCCCCCGCGCCGGGCCGGGGCTCATCCGGCCGCGGGCGCCGCGCCGTCCGGGACCGCACCGCCTGCGCCGGGGACGGTGCCGCCGATGGTCGTCGCCCCGCCCGCGTCGCCGCCGGGCGTCGTGGCCGTCGGCGCCGCCGGATCGGCGGTACGCCCCGACAGCGCGGCCAGCAACTGGTCACCCATCAGCGAGATCGGCGGGGCGCCCATGGTCACCACGACGTCGCCGGGGCGGGCCCGCCGGGCCACCTCCACCGGGGCGGCCTCCCACGAGTCCACGAAGACCTTCCGCTCCGCAGGCAGGGCCACGGCCTCGATCAGCGCCGCCGACCCCTCCCCCGGTTCGCGCAGTTCGCCCGGGCCGAAGACCTCCAGCAGCACCAGCTCGTCGGCGATCGCCAACGACTCGGCGATCTCCGCCTGGAGGTCGCGGGTGCGGTAGAGCCGGTAGGGCTGGAAGACCACGATCACCCGGCCGTCCCCGGCCACCTCGCGCAACGTCCGCAACGCCAACGTCATCGAGGTCGGGTGGTAGGCGTACTCGTCGTAGACGAGCACGTCGTCCGCGACGCCCTTGCGCTCGAAGCGCCGCCGCACGCCGGGGAACGCCGCGAGCGCGCCCTCCGCCGCCTCCAGCGGCAGGTCCAGCAGGTACGCGGTCAGCACGGCCGAGGCGCTGTTGAGCCCCATGTGCCGCCCCGGCACCGGCAGCCGGAACTCGCCGAGCGAGCGCCCGTCGACACCCGCCAGGTAGCGCACCCCGCGGGCCGACGACGCGATGTCGGTCAGCCGCAGGTCCGCGTCGGCCGCCTCGCCGTACGTGTGCACCCGGCGGCCCTCCGCGCGCAGCGTCTCGGCCAGCCGCCGGCCGCCCGGGTCGTCGGCACAGGTGATGATGAAGCCGTCCGGGTCGGTCAGCCGGGCGAACTCGGCGAAGGCCGCCTCCAACGTGGCGAGGTCGCCGTAGGTGTTCAGGTGGTCGGCCTCGACGTTCGTGATGATCGACACGTACGGGCGGTAGATCAGGAAGGAGCGGTCGCTCTCGTCCGCCTCGACCACGAAGTACTCGCCCGTGCCGTGGTGGGCGCCCGAGCCGACCTCGGAGATCTCCCCGCCGATGACGAAGGACGGATCCTGCCCGGCCTGCTGGAGCACCATGGTGACCATCGAGGTGGTGGTGGTCTTGCCGTGGGTGCCCGCGACCGCCACCGTCCGGCGGCCCGTCATCGCGGCGGCCAGCGCCTCGGAGCGGTGCAGCACGCGCAGGCCGCGCCGACGCGCCTCCACCATCTCCAGGTGGTCCTGCGGGATCGCCGAGGAGTAGACGACCGTGTCGACGCCGTCGAGGTTGGACGCCTCGTGGCTCATGTGGATCGTGCCGCCCAGGGCGCGCATACCGGCCAGCGAGGGCCACTCCCGCAGCTCGCTGCCGCTGACCCGGATGCCCCGGGTGAGGAAGAGCCGGGCCAGCCCGCTCATGCCGACCCCGCCGACCCCGATCAGGTGGATCGTGCCCAGGTCCTCGGCGGTGAGCGTGCCGGCCGGGGTGAACTGTGCGGTGTTCATGACGAGTACCTTCCCGTCGCGGTGCCCCCGGTCATCGGGCCACCGCCTCGTAGACGAAGTTGAGCAGCGCCTCGTCGCCGTCGCGGCGGCCGTACGCGGCGGCGGCGGCGCCCATGCCGTGCAGCCGGTGCGGGTCGCGGATCAGCGGGATGACGGTCCGCTCCACCCAGTCCGGCGTCAGCTCGGCGTCGTCGACGAGCAGCCCGCCGCCGGCCTCCACCACGGGCAGCGCGTTGCGCTTCTGCTCCTGGTTGCTGTGCGGGTACGGCACGTAGATGGTGGGCAACCCGATGGCGGCCACCTCCGCGCAGGTCATCGCCCCGCCACGGCCGAGCATCAGGTCCGCCGCGGCGTAGCCGGCCTCCATCTCGGACAGGTACGGCAGCGTCACGTAGGGGACCGGCAGGTCGGTGGGGACCGGCACCGGCTCGTTGCGGGCGCCGATCACGTGCAGCACCTGCACCCCGTTGCGGGCGAGCTCCTTGGCCGCCCCGGCGACGGCGAGGTTGATCGAGCGGGCGCCCTGCGAGCCGCCGGCGACGAAGAGCACCGGCAGGTCGGGACGCAGGCCGAAGTGGGCCCTCGCGGCGTTGCGCATGGCGAACCGGTCCAGCCCGGCGATGCCCCGGCGCAGCGGCACGCCGACCACCCGGGCGTCGCGCAGGGCCTCGGCCTGGGCGGGCTGGTGCGGGAAGCCGACCGCCACGTGGTTGGTGAACCGCATCCCCAGCCGGTTGGCCACCCCCGGCGGCACGTTGACCTCGTGGATGACGATCGGCAGCTCCCGCCGCCAGGCGGCGAGGTAGGCCGGCACGGAGACGTACCCGCCGAAGCCCACCACCACGTCGGCGCGCACCTCGTCGACGACCCTGCCCGCGGCGCGCGCCGCGGTCCACATCCGCCCCGGGGTCTTGACCAGGTTCATGTTCACCGAGCGGGGCAGCTGGTACGCCGGGATCTGCCGCAGGTCGTAGCCCTGCGGCGGGATCAGCTCGTTCTCCAGGCCCCGCGGTGTGCCGAGGCAGGTGATCCGGACGCCGGGGTCGTGTCGGCGCAGGCAGTCGGCGAAGGCGAGCAGCGGGTAGATGTGCCCCCCGGTGCCACCTCCCGCGAGCACCACCGAACGCAGCGGACCCATCAACGTCTCCTCTCGTCCGCCGACCCGCGGCGGGTCCGGGCCAGCCGGACACCGCGCGGTGCGGCCTGGTCGTCCTCCCGCCGCTCCCGCGACCGGGGCACGGACCCTCGGGCAGCCGGGGACGCCGCCGGACGGCGGCGCCGCCCGGGAAGCGGCGGCAACGGGGCCCAGAGTAGTCGGACCCATCGGGCCGGCGGACGGGCATGCAGCGCTCGGGCGGCGTCGGGTTCGGCGCGGGCGAAGGAGGCGAGCATCCCGATCGCGGCGAGCGTGATGACCAGCGCGCTGCCCCCGTCGGAAATGAACGGCAGCGGCACGCCGGTGATGGGCAACAGCCCGACCACCCCGCCGATGTTGATCACAGCCTGGCTGACCAGCCAGGTGGTCGCCGCAGCGGCGGCCAGCCGGCGGAACGGGTCGTCCACCCGGCGGGCGATCCGCAGCCCGGTGTAGGCCAGCACGGCGAACAGGCTGAGCACCACCACGCAGCCGATCACACCCAACTCCTCGGCGAGGATCGCGAAGATGAAGTCGTTGTGCGCCTCCGGCAACCAGCCGAACTTGAAGCTGCTCTTGCCGAGCCCGACACCGAACCAGCCGCCGTGCTCGATGGCCAGCCGCCCCTGGTAGATCTGGTAGCAGCCCTCGAGCTTGCAGTCCTGCGGGTCGGGTGGATTGAAGAACGACGTCAGCCGGGCGAAGCGGTAGTTCTCCTCGCCGCGCGCACCCGAGCCAGCGCCGAGCGAGGCCACGGCGATCAGCAGGCCGACGCCGACCAGCCCGAGCACCGACAGGGTGCCGAAGACGCGCATCCGCACCCCGGCCGCCCAGAGCAGCCCGACCACCACGGCGAGCAGGCAGAGCATCGTGCCCAGGTCGTTGTAGCCGACGAGGACGAAGAGCAGGCCGACCACCGGGAAGAGGGGGGTGGCCAGCTCGCGCCACCAGCCCAGCGCGGCGCCCTTCCGGGCGATCACGTGGGCCCCCCAGAGCACCAGGGCGAACTTGGCGAACTCGGAGGGCTGCACCTGGATGCCGCCGACGAAGAGCCAGAGCAGCCGGGCCTCGACCGGGCCTATCTGGGCCGAGTCCTGCTTGGTCAGCCGGGCGTACGCGAGCAGCAGGTTGAGCACCAGCAGCAGGCCGATGGCGGTGAACAGCAGCGGCCGGCCCAGCGAACGGAAGGTGGTGGCCGGCAGCCGCTGGCACGCCCAGAACGCGACGATGCCGATCACCGCGAAGATCGCCTGCTTGACCAGGGACGTCGAGGCGTCGCCGTTCTCCGCGTAGTCCCGGACGCTGGTGGCGGAGAAGACCATGGTCAGGCCGATCAGCAGCAGCAGGCCGGCGCTGGACAGCAGCAGGTAGTAGGAGGCCAACGGCCGGGCCAGCAGCCCGCGCAGCGCGGCCAGCCCGCCGGCGGGGTCCAGCCCGCGCGGCACCTGCGGACCGGGATCGGTCGCGGCGGGCGCGGCGCGCGTACGCCTGCCTCCCGCCGGCCGCCCGGGTGTCCCCTCTGTCGTGACCTCGATGCCTCGTCCCTCCCCCACCCGACCATCATGGCGGTTCCCCTGGTTCGCCACCGGCGCAACCGCCCGGTCGGCGTGTCGGGCTTGCGCCGGGCGGCCGGGCCGTGCCGGCGGGCGGACGCGCGACGGGGCCCGGGCGGCACGCACCCGGACCCCGCGGCATGACCCTGCCGGCCGGCTCAGGTCATGTTGGCGAGGAACTCGCTGTAGAAGAGTCCCAGCGCGATGGCCACGCCGATGCCGGCGATGATCCAGAACCGGACCACGATGTTGACCTCGCTCCACCCGGCGAGCTCGAAGTGGTGCTGCAACGGCGACATCCGGAACACCCGCTTGCCGGTGGTCCGGAACGAGATGATCTGGATCACCACGGACATGGTGATGATCACGAAGAGGCCACCGATGATCGGCAGCAGCAGGATCGTCCGGGTGGACATCGCCATACCGGCGATCAGGCCGCCCAGGCCCAGCGCGCCGGTGTCGCCCATGAAGATCCGCGCCGGCGAGGTGTTCCACCACAGGAAGCCGACGCAGGCCCCGGCCGCCGCACCGGCGATCAGCGCGATCTCCAGCGGGTCACGGACCGCGTAGCAGTAGTCCTGGGTGTAGTTCGGGTCGGCGCACCAGTGCCGGTACTGCCAGAAGGCGATCAGCGCGTACGCCGCGAGGACCATCACCGAGGCGCCGGTGGCCAGGCCGTCGAGGCCGTCGGTGAGGTTGACGCCGTTGGTCGCGGCCATCACCACGAAGATGAAGATGACCACCGCGCCGATCTTCGTGACGTCCAGCGCCGGGATGTCCCGGATGAAGCTGAGCGTCGTGCTGCCCACGGTCTCGGTGTTGGTCTCGGCCCCCGCGGCGTCGGTCATGGTGCTCGGGAAGTAGAGCGCCACCACGCCGAAGACCGCGCCGACCAGGATCTGCCCGAGCAGCTTGCCGCGCTTGTTGAGCCCGCCGCTGTGCCGCTTGCGCACCTTGAGGAAGTCGTCGATGAAGCCGACGGCGCCGGAGAAGACCATCAGCCCCAGCAGCACCAGCGCGGTGATCGTCGGCTCGACCTGGGCGATCTGCGCGTCCGGCAGGGTGGTCAGGGCCAGGTGACCGGCCACGTACGCGATGACCGTGGCGAGGATGAAGACCACGCCGCCCATCGTCGGCGTGCCCTTCTTGCCCTCGTTGCTGGCGAGCCCGAGGTTTGATCGGATCGGCTGGCCGGCCTTCAGCCGGGCGAACACCTTGATCGCGATCGGGGTGCAGAGCAGCGAGACCAGGAAGGCCACGCCGATGGCGACGATGACCGCCCTCATGCGGCGCCGCCCGCCGTCGCCTGCCCGTTCGCCCCGCCACCGGCGGCGTCCGCGCGCAGCGCGTCGGCCACCTCCCAGGTGCGATACCGGGAGCCCTTCACCAGGACGACATCACCCGGCCGTAACTCGCTCCGCAGCACCTCGACGGCCGCCGCCTGATCGGTGAGCAGCACCGACTCTCCTCCCCAGTCCCCTACCGATGTCGCGCCTTCGTGGATCGGCGCGGCCGGCTCGCCCACCACGAGCAGCCGGTCGACGCCCAGTTCGGCCGCGAGCCGGCCGACCTCGGCATGCCCGTCGCGTTCGAACGGGCCCAGCTCGGCCATGTAGCCGAGCACCGCGACGGTGCGCCGCTCCCGCCCGATGCCGGTCAGCGCGCGCAGCGCGACCGCCATCGAGGCGGGATTGGCGTTGTACGAATCGTCGATCACGGTCACCCCGTCGACGCGTTCGAAGACGTCCATCCGGCGGGTGGAGACCAGCCCCAGCGCGCCCAGGCCGGTGGCCAGCTCGGCCAGCGGCATGCCCAGCTCGCGGGCCACCGCCGCGGCGGCGAGCGAGTTGGACACCTGGTGCCGGCCGGTCAGCCCGAGCCGCACCGGCGCGGTCCCCTCCGGGGTGACGAGGGTGTACGCCGGCCGCCCCCGGTCGTCCAGCGTCACGTCCTCGGCCCGCACGTCGGCGTGCGCCGACTCGCCGTAGCGGACGACCCGGGCGACCGTACGCGCGGCCATCGCGTCGACCAGCGGGTCGTCGGCGTTCAGCACGGCCAGCCCGGCGGCGGGCAGCGCCTCCACCAGCTCGCCCTTGGCCAGCGCGATCGTCTCCACCGAGCCGAACTCGCCGATGTGCGCCACCCCGACGTTGAGCACCACGGAGATCCGGGGCGGCACCACGTCGCAGAGGTAGCGCACGTGCCCCACCCCGCGGGCGCCCTTCTCCATCACCAGGTAGCGGGTCTCGGGCCCGGCCTGCAACGCCGTGTACGGGTGCCCCAGCTCGTTGTTGAACGACCCGGGCGGGGCGACGGTCGGGCCGAGCCGCGCGGTGAGCTGGGCGATCAGATCCTTGGTGGTGGTCTTGCCCGACGAGCCGGTCAGCCCGACGACGGTCAGCCCGGGCAGCCGGTCGACCACCGCGCGGGCCAGCCGGCCCAGCGCGGCCAACGCGTCGTCGACCAGCACCATCGGCACGCCGGGCACCTCCCGGGTGCCGAGCGCGGCCACCGCCCCGGCGGCCACCGCGCCGGCGGCGTAGTCGTGCCCGTCCACCTGCTCGCCCGGGAAGGCGACGAAGAGCGCACCAGGGCGCACCTTGCGGGAGTCGAACTCGACCGGGCCGGTGACCCGGGCCCGCGGGTCGGCGCCGGCCAGCCGCCCGTCGACCGCCGAGGCGACCTCGGCCAGGCTGAGCGGGATCACCGTTGGCCCGCCGGGTCGGCGAAGCGGGCGCGCAGCGCGTCGGCCAGCTCGGTGCGGTCGTCGAACGGGTGCACCTCGCCGCCGATCTCCTGCCCGCGCTCGTGGCCCTTGCCGAGCACCGCGACCACGTCGCCCGGCACGGCCAGCCGGACCGCCGCGTCGATGGCCGTCCGGCGGTCGGCCACCTCCTCGACCCGGGCCGTCGTGGCGGCCCGCCGGGCGCCGGCGAGCACCTCGGCGCGGATCGCCGCCGGGTCCTCCGTACGCGGGTTGTCGTCGGTCACCAGCACCACGTCGGCTCCCTCCGCCGCGGCGGCGCCCATCACCGGCCGCTTGCCCCGGTCCCGGTCCCCGCCGGCACCGATCACGCAGATCAACCGGCCGGCGCCGAACTCCCGCAGCGCCGCCAGCGCGGCGACGATCGCGTCCGCCTTGTGCGCGTAGTCGACCACGCCCCGGACCGGACCGGGGGCGTCCACCAGCTCCAGCCGGCCGGGAACCCCGCCGCACTCGGCGACCCCGGCGGCGGCGGTGCGCGGGTCCACCCCGGCGGCGACCAGCGCGGCGATGGCCAGCAGGGCGTTGGCCACGTTGTGCCGGCCCGGCAGCGCCACCCCGGCCGGCAGGGTCAGCCCGTCCGGGCCGTGCGCGGTGAACCGCTGCGCGTACCCCTCGCCGCCGACCTCGTCGGCCCACCAGGTGGCGCTCTGGTCGCCGGCCGCCGAGTAGTTGACCGTCGCGGGACCGTACAGCGACTTCAGCGCCGGGTCGTCGTGGTTGAGCACCTCCACCGCGCAGCGCCCGTCGAACAGCTGCGCCTTCGCGGCGAAGTAGTCCGCCGTGTCGGCGTGGAAGTCCAGGTGGTCGGAGCCGAAGTTGGTGTAACCGCCGACCGTGAACCGGACCCCGCCGACCCGACCCATCGCCAGGGCGTGGCTGGAGACCTCCATGACCACGGCGGTGACGCCGCGCTCACGGGCGGCGGCCAGCATGGCGTGCAGGTCGGTGGCCTCGGGAGTGGTGCGCACGCTGTCGATCGCCAGGTCACCGAGGCGGGTCTCGACGGTGCCGATCAGGCCGGTCGTGTGGCCGGCGGCGCGCAGGCCGGACTCCACCAGATAGGCCGTCGAGGTCTTGCCGGCCGTGCCGGTCACCCCGATCACCGTCAGGCCCTCCGTCGGATCGCCGTAGACGGCCGCGGCGAGGGCGCCCAGCGCCGCGCGCGGGTCGGACACCACCAGCGCCGGCAGGCCGGCCCCGGCCACCGCGGCGGCCCCGGCCGGATCGGTCAGCGCGGCCACCGCGCCGGCGGCCGCCGCGCCGGCGGCGAACTCCGCCCCGTGCCGGCGGGCGCCCGGCAGGGCCGCGTACAGGTCGCCGGGGCGGACCTCCTGGCTGGCGTGGGTCACCCCGGTCACCACCAGCTCGGCGGCGCCCTCCGGGGGCTCGACGGCGAGCCGGGCGGCGAGGTCGCCGAGCCGGACACCGATCACGGTACGGGGACGAGGATTGCCGGGCACGGCGTCAGACCCTACCCGGTCGTCCGGCTCCGGCCGCACAGCCGCCCCGGTGGTTCGTCCGCACTCACCGATCATGTCGCGGCGTGGCCGCTCAGCGCGGATGGACCGTGAACTTCGGGGCCTTCTCCCCACTCGGCGGCACCCCGTAGTGACGCAGCGTGAACTGCATCATGTCCCGGAACGCGGGGGCCGCGATGTCCCCGCCCCCGCCGGACGGGGTGTGCGCGAAGACCGCGATCACGTAGCGCGGCTTCTCGGCCGGGGCCATCCCGATGAACGAGGCCACGTCGCCGGGCTGTTTCTGCCCGTCGACCATCCGCCAGCCGGTGCCGGTCTTGCCGGCGACCCGCCACTCCGGGATCGCCGCGGCCCTGCCGGTGCCGTCCTCCACGGTGGTGACCGCCTCCAGGATGTGCCGCAGTGCGGCGGCGTTCTCCGGGCTGAGCACCGACCGGGTGACCGGAGCCTCGGTCGGCGTACGCTTCCCGTCCGGCCCGATCACCTCCTTGACCAGGCGCGGCTGCACGTACGTGCCGTTGTTGGCGATCGTCGCGTAGACGGCGGCCATCTGCAGCGGCGTGGCGTCCACGCTGTGCCCGATCGGCACCGACCCGGCCGACGACCCGCTCCACTCGTCGGCCGGCAGCAGTCGACCGCTGGCCTCGCCGGGCATGCCGACCCGCGTCGGCTCCCCGAGGCCGAAGCGCTTCTGGTAGTCGATGAGCCGCTCCGGGCCGAGCTTGTCGGCGATCTGGATGGTGCCGACGTTCGACGAGTACGCCATCATGCCGGGCAGGCTCATCCGCTTCCCGTGCGCCTTGTGGGTGTCGGTGAACCAGACGTCGCCCTTCTTGATGCCGTTGGCTATCGGCATCGTCGTGTCCGGGGTGATCACGCGCTCCTGGAGCGCGGCGCCGAAGGTGATCGCCTTGTGCACCGAGCCGGGGTCGACCACGAAGCTGGTGGCCGCGTCCTCCCGGTCGGCCGGGTCGCTCGGCAGGGGCTTCGCCGCGTTGTAGGTGGGGTGGCTGGCCTGGGCCAGCACCTCGCCGGAGGGAATCTCGATCACCACCGCCGCGCCGGTGCTGCCCTTGCTGCGCGCCATGTGCCGGCTGAGTATCCGCTGCGTCATGAACTGCAGGTCGCGGTCGACGGTGAGCTGGAGCGAGCTGCCCGGCCGGGCCTTCGTCGTCACGCTGTAGCCGCCGGGGATCGGGGCGGCCAGGTCGCCGAGGCCCACCTCGTAGACCCGCTTGCCGTCCTTGCCGCGCAGCACGTCGTCGTAGCGGGCCTCCAGCCCCTCCAACCCGACCATGTCCTGGCTGGTGAAGCCGAGCAGGTTGGCCGCGAGGTCACCGCCGGGCACCTCGCGCCGCTCGTCGCGGTGCGTGTAGATGCCGGCCAGTTCCAGCGCCATGATCTGCCGTGCCCGGTCGATGTCCACCCCCCGGGCGAGGTACTCGAACTGCGAGTCGTCGCCGTTGACCCGCTTGCGTGGCTTCATCTTCTCGGCCAGCTCCGAGGCCGGCATGCCCAGCAGCGGGGACAACGCCTTGGCGGTGGCCTGCTGGTCCTCGATCTGGGTGGGGTCGGCGTAGACGTAGCGGGCCTCGACGCTGTGCGCCAGCGGGGCACCGAACCGGTCGTGGATGGCGCCGCGCGCCGCCGGCAGGGTGACGGTGCGCAGCCGGTCGGCGAGGCCACCGCCGGCGTACGCCGGGGTCTCCACGGTCTGGAGGACGACCAGCCGGATGCCGATGACGGCGAAGAGCATCAGGGTGAGCACGGTGCCCAGCCGCAGCCGGCGCCGGGGATCGGCGAGCCGGGGTGGCTTCGGCGGTTTGCGCGACGGCCGCCGGGCCGCCGGTCGGTCCGGCCGGCGCGCGGGGCGCGGGGCGGCGCGGCGGCGCGGCGGCGGCTCGTCGTCGTGGCGCGGGGTGCGCGGCGTGACGGTGCGCACGACACCGGGGCGGCCCGCCGCCTCGCGCCGACCGGCCCGGCCGGAGCCCGCGCGCCCGCCGTCGAGCACCTGGAGGGCGGGGCGGAAGGGGTCGCCGGAGCCGGTGCTGCGCGGTGTGCGGCGCTGCTCGGCGGGGCCGGCGTCGGCGTCGGACCCGGCGCGCCCGCCGGCGCGCTGCTCGCGCACCGTGCGCCCGCGCGGGGTGTACGCCCGGGCGTCGGAGATGCCACCGGCCCCCGGCTCGCCGGAGCGCGATCCGGCGCCCCGGCCACCGGTGTTACGGGACGAACCGCGCCGGGAGCCTGTGGCGTCCCGGCGCGGTTCCTCCGATCTCGGCGGCACGGTCGTCAGCCTCCCGCGCCCTGCTGGCTGGTGATCGAGGGCTGCCCCTCGGCCGGCTGCGGCACGCCGATCACCTTGCCGTCGGGCAGCCGGATGTAGGCCGGCTCGCCGGCCTCCACCAGACCGAGCCGGCGTGCGTTGGCCTCCAGGTTGCCCGGGGCCGCCGCGTCGGCGATCTGCTTGTTCAGCTGCTGCTGCTCCACGTCGAGCTTGGCCTGCTGCTCCTGGAGCTTCTCCAGCCGGAAGGCGTTCTCGTTGATCTTCGTGTTGATCAGCAGGATGCCGAGCACGCCGCCGACCACCAGCACCAGCACCAGCGCGGCGAAGGGCGCCCTCGGCACCTTCACGGGCGGCGGCGGCGCCACCCGCAGCCGGGGCGGACGCGCGGTCTCGACGCTCTCCCGCTCCAGCGGCCGCAGCGCGGCGCTGCCCTGGGTCGGGAACTCGCGCGCCCCCCGGGCGCGAGTCTCCCCCTGCCGGCTCGCGCGGTCGACCCGCGGCGCGCCGGTCCCGATGCGCGTGGCCCGCTCCGCCGCGGTCCGGCCCCCCGACCGCGGTGTGCGCTGCCCGCCGCCGGTGACGTCCCGGCGGTCGCGCTTGTCAATCGTCATGTCCCTCCCCCTCTTCGTCCGTCCCTGTCCCGTCCCCCGGGGTTCGTCGGATCCGCCTCGGATCCTCCGGACCCCGCCCCTGGTTGGTGCATCGCCTTCACCCGCCGGCGGTACCGTTCGCGGTCGGTACGCCCCTGCTGCGCCGCGTCCGGGTCGAGTCGTTCCGCGGCCCGCAACCGCACCGAGGCGGCCCGCGGGTTCGCGGCGACCTCCACCTCCCCGGGCAGTTCGGCGCCCCGGCTGAGCAGCCGGAACGTCGGACCTGACCCGGGCAGTTCGACCGGGAGGTCGACCGGGCCCTTGCTGCGGACCCGGTCGTTGAGCGCCGCCTTGGTGAGCCGGTCCTCCAGCGAGTGGTAGGACAGGACCACCATGCGGCCGCCCACGTTGAGCTTGTCGAGCGCGGCTGGCAGCGCCGTCTCCAGCGCTGCCAGCTCCTTGTTTACCTCGATCCGTAAAGCCTGAAACGTTCTCTTGGCCGGGTGTCCTCCGGTTCGTCGGGCGGGTGCCGGAATGGACTCCCTGACCAGTTCCGCCAGCCGCGCCGACGAGGTGATCCGGGCCCGCTCGCGCTCACGGAGGATCGCCGAGGCGATCCGGCCCGCGAACTTCTCCTCGCCGTAGACCCGCAGCACGCGGGCCAGGTCCGGATGGGCGTACGTGTTGACCACCTCCTCGGCGGTCACCCCCCGGGTCTGGTCCATCCGCATGTCCAGCGGGGCGTCCTGCGCGTAGGCGAACCCGCGGTCGGGTGCGTCGAGTTGCAGGCTGGAGACGCCCAGGTCGAACAGGATCCCGTCGATGCCCGGGTAGCCCAGCCGGCCGAGCACCTCCGGCAGTTCGTCGTAGACGGCGTGCTCAAGGTGGACGCGGTCGGCGAAACGGGCCAACCGGACGCGTGCGTGGGCCAGCGCCTCGGTGTCCCGGTCCAGACCGATGAGCACCGTCTCCGGGTGCGCGTCGAGAACCGCCTCGGCGTGCCCGGCCAGCCCCAGCGTCGCGTCGACGTGGACCGTCCGCCCGCCCCGGCCCAGCGCGGGGGCCAGCAACTCGAGACACCGCTCGAGCAGCACCGGCACGTGCGTGCCGCGTAGCTCCCCCATGTCGACCCCCACTGGTGTGAAACCCTCGTCTATTCACGCGTCCGTCGTCGGACGACGCCGTGCCGTCGTACCGCCAGATCCCCATCCGCTCCCGCCCGTCGGAGGCCGCGGCCCTCCGATCGGATCGTGCGCCTGGCACCGGGGAAGGGGTGCCAGGAACTCGAAAGCGGGTGGAGATCTCGCAGTACGTCGGGCGCCGCCACGCCCTACAGACCGCCGGGCAGCACCCCCTCCTCGATGTCGGCGAAGTCGTCTTCGCTCTCCGCGAGGTAGGCCTCCCAGGCCGCCTTGTCCCAGATCTCCACCCGGGTGCTCGCGCCGATCACGACCAGATCCCGGTCGAGGGTGGCGTAGGCCCGCAGGTGGGCCGGGATCGTCACCCGGCCCTGCTTGTCGGGCACCTCGTCGTGCGCGCTGGCGAAGAAGACCCGGCTGTAGGCCCGGGCCGCCTTGTTCGTCATCGGCTGCGCGCGCAACTGCTCCGCGATCCGCTGGAACTCGGGCATCGGGAAGGCGTAGAGGCAGCGGTCCTGCCCTTTGGTGATCACGACACCCCCCGCCAACTCGTCCCGGAACTTCGCCGGGAGGATCAACCGGCCCTTGTCGTCCAGGCGTGGGGTGTGGGTGCCGAGAAACATCGGCCCAACCCCCTCGCCCTCGAGCGGCGTTCGCGGCGCCGCTGACCCCCCGGGCCGGTGGGCCCTCCCGGCCTCACCATCGGGCCCCACTCTACTCCACTTCCCTCCACCCGCAACCAGATTCGCCCGCGTGGCGCGGCGTTTCGGAGCGCATAACAGCACGTCAACGGGGGTGGGGCGGAGTGGAGGGCCGCGCGGCCCCCCAGGGCCGGTCCGCTTTCCGACATAGATCCACTCCGTCCGGCCGAGCACGATCCGACCACCCCGCCGCGGCACCCCGGCCGAACGGTTCGCCGTCGGCGGCGATCTGGCGGGGTGGCCGGTCCGGTAACCTCGCTCGGGTGACGGACGCGAAGATGCCCCTGCGGGCAAAGGTGGCCAGCTCGGTGTCGCGGACCGCCGCGGCGCTTTCGCGGGCCGCGGGGCGCGGTGACGGCTCGGTGATCGGTGGCTGGATCGGCCTGAAGATCGACCCGGACCTGCTGGCCCACCTGTCGGCCGGGCGCGCCATCGCCCTGATCTCCGGCACCAACGGCAAGACCACCACCACCCGGCTCACCGCGGCGGCGGTCGGGGTGCTCGGCCGCGTCGCCACCAACTCGTTCGGCGCCAACATGCCGACCGGGCACACCTCGGCGCTCGCCAAGGCCGGCAGCACGCCGTACGCGGTGCTGGAGGTGGACGAGCACTATCTCGCCCAGGTGCTCGACGCCACCGAGCCGCACGTGGTGGCGCTGCTCAACCTCTCCCGCGACCAGCTCGACCGGGCCAAGGAGGTCGCCATGATGGCGCAGCTCTGGCGCGCGGCGCTGGTCCGGCACACCGACGTCCGCATCGTCGCCAACGCCGACGACCCGATGGTGGTGTGGGCCGCGACCCCGCCGCCCAACCACGACCACCGCATCGCCCCGCCGCACGTCACCTGGTTCAGCGCCGGGCAACGCTGGCACGACGACTCGTGGGTCTGCCCCGAGTGCGGCTCCACCATCCAACGCTCCGGCGAACAGTGGTGGTGCAGCGGCTGCCCGCTGCGCCGGCCGGAGCCGCAGTGGACGGTCGAGGACGACGGCGTGGTCGACCCGACCGGTGCCTGGCACAAGGTCAAGCTCCAGCTCCCCGGCAAGGTCAACGTCGGCAACGCCGCGACCGCGCTGGCCGTCGCCGCCGAGTTCGGCGTCCGGCCCGTGGACGCGGTGCTGCAGCTCGGCACCGTCAGCTCCGTCGCGGGCCGCTACGCCCAGGTCGACCGGGACGGGCGCAACATCCGGCTGCTGCTGGCGAAGAACCCGGCCAGCTGGCTGGAGGCCTTCGACATGGCCGACGTCGCCCCGACACTGCTCTCCATCAACGCCCGCGACCCTGACGGGCTGGACACCTCGTGGCTCTTCGACGTCGACTTCGCCCCGCTACGGGGCCGGCAGGTGCTGATCACCGGCGACCGCGCGTACGACCTCGCGGTGCGGCTGGAGGTCAACGACGTGCCCTTCCAGCACGTGCGGACGTTCGACGACGCCGTCCGGTCGGTGCCCCCGGGGCGCCTGGAGGTCATCGCGAACTACACCGCGTTCCAGGACATCCGAGCGGAGTTGGACCGTGTCAACTGAGAGCCTGCGCATCGTCTGGATCTACCCCGACCTGCTCTCCACCTACGGCGACCGCGGCAACGCGCTGATCCTCGCCCGCCGGGCACGCCAGCGTGGCTTCCCGGTCGAGGTGCTGGAGGTGCGCTCCGACCAGCGCCTGCCGTCCACCGCCGACATCTACCTCATCGGTGGCGGCGAGGACGGCCCGCAGGCGCTCGGCGCGCAGCGGCTGCTCGCCGACGGCGGCCTGCACCGGGCCGTCGCCCAGGGCTCGGTCGTGTTCGGTGTCTGCGCCGGCTACCAACTCCTCGGCAGGTCCTTCTTCGCCAAGGGCACCCTCTGCGCCGGGCTGGAACTGCTCGACTTCTCCTCCGACCGGGGGCCGACCCGCGCCGTCGGCGAGCTGGCCGGCGAGGTCGACCCGCGGCTGGGCGTACCGGCGCTGACCGGGTTCGAGAACCACGGTGGGCGCACCCACCTCGGCCCGGGGGTCTCCCCACTGGCCCGGGTCACCGCCGGGGTCGGCAACGACGGCGCCACCGAGGGGGCGTGGCGGGGCAACCTGCTCGGCACGTACTCGCACGGCCCGGCCCTGGCCCGCAATCCCGCCCTGGCGGACCTGCTGCTGCGCTGGGCCACCGGCGTGCACCAGCTTCCGCCGCTGGACGACACCTGGTCGGACCGGCTGCGCGCCGAGCGCCGCGCCGCGGTGGCCGCCGCCACCCGGGCATGATCCCGGCCGTCCGGCGGCTGCTGCGGCAACCGTCGGCCGTCCGGTTCGCCCTGCTGCTGCTCCTGCTCGCCATCTTCGGGGCGGCGCTGCTCGTGGTGCCGCTACCCGAGGCGGGGGAGTTGCCCGGGCTCGCCGACCGGCTGGGCGGATTCGCCCCGGTGGCGGCGATCGTGGGCGGGGCGCTGCTGCTGGTCGCGCTGGTCCCCCGCACCTTCATCACGCTCGCCTCGGGGGCGCTGTTCGGCGCGCTGGAGGGTGCCGCGTACGCGCTGGGCGCCGCGCTGCTCGCGGCGGCGCTGGGCTTCGCGGTCGGCCGCCTCCTCGGGCGGGAGTTCGTCGCCGACCGGGTGCGCGGCCGGTTGGCCCGGCTGGACGGCTGGTTCGCCCGGCAGAGCGTCCTCGGCGTGATCACCGTACGGCTGCTGCCGATCGCCGGCTTCGGGCTGGTCAGCTACGGCTACGGCACCACCGGCGCCCGCGTCCTGCCGTTCCTCGCCGGCAGCGTGATCGCCTCCGCACCCACCGCGTTCGGCTACGCGGCGGTCGGCGCGGCCGTCACCTCCCCGGGCGACGTCAACTGGTTCGGCGCCGCCCCGGCCGCGCTCGGGCTCGTCGCCAGCGTGGTGCTGATCCACCGCTGGTGGCGGGCCGAGCGGCAGCGCCGGCTCGGGCCGAGCTGAGGCCGACGGTGCGCGGCGGGTCGCCCCGCGCTGTGCCGCCTCCGCGCCGCGCCCACCCGCGCTGTCTGTAGATCTTGGGACGAAAGTGCCCCTCCAGGGGCCATTTCTTGCCAAGATCGGACGCGGGGCGGGTGGCCGCACGGCGGCGGGCGGGGTCGCGTGCTCACCCGGCCGGGGAGACCAGCCCCGCCTCGTAGGCAGCGATGACGAGGTGCACCCGGTCACGGGCGCCCAGCTTGCTGAACAGCCGGGCCACGTGCGCCTTGGCGGTGGCCGCGCTGATCACCAACTCGGCGGCGATCTCGCCGTTGGACAGGCCCCGGCCGACGAGCGTCAGCACCTCGCGTTCCCGCTCGGTGACGCCGTCGAGGGCCCGGGTCGGGGCGGCGGGGGTCGGCCGGCGGGCGAACTCGGCGATGAGCCGGCGGGTGACCCCGGGTGCGATCAGCGCGTCCCCGGCGGCGACCACCCGGACCGCGTTGAGGATGTCGTCCAGCGCCATGTCCTTGACCAGGAAGCCGCTCGCGCCGGCGCGCAGCGCGGCGTGCACGTGTTCGTCGTCGTCGAAGGTGGTGAGCACGAGGACGCGGGTGACGCCGCCGTGCGCGGTGATCGCGCGGGTGGCCTGGATGCCGTCCATGCCGGGCATCCGCAGGTCCATCAGCACCACGTCCGGCACGACCTCGCGGACCAGCCGCACCGCCTCGGCACCCGTGCCCGCCTCGCCGACGACGTCGATGTCGGGGGCGTCGGCGATGAGCACCCGCAGGCCGGCGCGGACCAGTGGCTGGTCGTCGACGAGCAGCACCCGGACGCTCACCGCTCCCCCGTCCCGGTCCGTGACCCGGCCGGCTCCACCGCCGCCGGCGACACCGGTGGTGCCACCGTCGCCGTCGCCGTCGGCACCGGCAGCCACGCCGCCACCCGGAAGCCGCCCTCCGGGCGCGGCCCGGCGTGGAACCGGCCGCCGGTCAGGGCGACGCGTTCCCGCATGCCGACGATGCCGTGCCCCTCGCCGCCGACCGCGCCGCCCCGGCCGTCGTCGACGACCTCCACGGCGACCTCGTCGGGGCCGTGCGTGACGGTGACCCGGCACCGGTCGCTGCCCGCGTGTCGCACCACATTGGTGAGCGCCTCCTGCACGATCCGGAACGCGGCGAGGTCGACCTCGGCCGGGACGGGCCGCCGTTCGCCGACGCGCCGCAGGTCCACCCGCACCCCCGCGTCGGCGGCAGCCGCGACCAGTCGGTCGAGATCGTCCAGCCCGGGCGTCGGGTCCAGCGACTCCGACTGCGGGCGGCGCAGCGCGCCGAGCGTACGCCGCAGGCCGGCCAGGGTGTCGCGGCTGGTCGCCTCGATGGTGGCAAGCGCGGCGCGGGCCTGGGCCGGTTGGGTGTCGATGACCCGGGCGCCCACGCCGGCCTGGATGGCGATCACCCCGATGCTGTGCGCGACCATGTCGTGCAGCTCCCGGGCGATGCGCAGCCGCTCGGCGGTGACCGCCTCGGCGGCGGTGTGCGCCCGGACGGCTGCGGCGTAGCCGCGCCGGGCCTGGACCGAGTTGCCGACCGTCCACGCGGTGACGACCGCCAGCACGGCGAGCGTGGCCCGGTTGATGGGGTCGCTGGCGGGGTTCACGAAGCCGGCGGTGATCTGCACGACGAGCACCGCGACGGCCACCGGCACCGAGACGCGGCGCGACCTCCTCGCCGCGATCAGCCCCACCACCAGGTCGATGGCCAGGAACTGCGCGTACCAGATGTCGGTCAGGTAGCCGCCTTCCGGAACGTTGACGGCGGCGGTGATCACGCACGCCGCGACGACCATCAGGGCCAGGGCGAGCACCGGGCGGCGGCGCAGCAGGCCGGCGGGCAGCACCACGGCCAGCAGCGGCACCAGGTAGCGCTCGGAAATCCACCAGTCGCCGAACCCCACGCCGCCCCGGCTCGACGCGACGGCCGGGGCGAGCAGCACGGTGACGGGCAGCAGCGCGACGCCGACCCAGGGCAGGACCGCTCGCGCCAGCGACGCGGCGCGGCGTGGCAGCGGCACGGTGGCGTCCATGCGCACACCGTAGACAGCCGGTCGCCGCCCGCGCATCGGCCCACGGGCGTACGCCCCGGGGCGGGTCACCGGCCGCCGGGTGTGGCCGCCGGGGCGACGCCCCGCCGCCCCCCGCCCGGCAGCGTGGGTGGAGTGATCGAACTCAACGCCCTGACGAGACGGTACGGCCGCACGACGGCCGTCGACGACCTCACCCTGACCGTGCGCCCCGGCCACGTGACCGGGTTCCTCGGCCCCAACGGGGCCGGCAAGTCCACCACGCTGCGGATGATCATCGGACTCACCGCGCCGACCAGCGGCACCGTCACGGTGGACGGGGTCCGCTTCGCCGACCGGCCACGCGGGCTGCGCCACGCCGGCGCGTTGCTCGACGCCGGGGACGTGCACGGCGGGCGCAGCGCCGTCGCGCACCTGTCGGCCCTGGCCCGCAGCAACGGCATCGCGCGCGCCCGGGTCGACGAGGTGCTGCGGGAGGTGGGGCTGTCGGCCGTCGCCCGGCGGCGCATCGGCGGCTTCTCGCTCGGCATGCGGCAACGGCTCGGGATCGCCGCCGCGCTGCTCGGGGACCCGCCCGTACTTCTCTTCGACGAGCCGTTCAACGGCCTCGACCCAGAGGGGGTGCGGTGGGTACGGGACCTGTTCCGGCGGCTGGCTGCCGAGGGGCGCACGGTCTTCGTCTCCAGCCACCTGATGAGCGAGATGCAGAACTGTGTCGACCGGCTCGTGGTGATTGGCCGGGGCCGGCTGATCGCCGAGCAGAGCCTCGCCGAGTTCGCCGCCGGGAGCACCCGGGCCGCCGTGACCGTCCGTACGCCCGACCGGGCGACGCTGTCCGCCGTACTCACGGCCGAGGGCGCGCACGTCCGACCGGACGACGCCGGGGCGCTCGTCGTGACCGGCCTGACGGCCGCGCGGATCGGCGACCTCGCGCTCGCCCACGGCGTCGGGCTGCACGAACTGACCACCCGTACCGCCTCGCTGGAGGAGGCCTTCATGGCACTCACCGCCGACAGCGTCGAGTATCTCGCCGGGAAGGGGACCCGATGACCGCCGTGACCCAGCCGACCCGCCGACCGACCGTGACCGGGGCGCCGGCCCGGTTCCGCGACCTGCTGGCCGCCGAGTGGATCAAACTCTGGTCGCTGCGCTCGACCCGCTGGACGCTGCCGCTGGTCTTCCTGTTCGTGGTCGGGGTCAGCGTCAACGCCAGCCTCGCCGACCACCGGAACTGGCCGGGATACCCGCAGGGGCGCCGGGAGATGTTCCACCTGTACGGGCCGGTGCGCGATGCCTTCCCCGAGGTCGGCTATCTGGTGCTGATCCTCGTCTCGGCCACCATCGGCGCCCTGACGATCGTCGGCGAGCACCAGAGCGGGCTGATCCGGGCCACGTTCGCCGCCGTCCCGGCCCGCCGCGCGGTGGTCGCGGCGAAGGCCGCCGTACTGGCCGGGGTCATGCTCGTGTTCGGCACGGTCACCGCGGCGACCTCGTTCTGGGTGTCCCAGGCGATCCTCGCCGACCGGGGCGCCGGCTGGTCGATCGGCGAGCCGGGCGTGCTGCGCGCCGTCGCGGCGAGCGCCGTGCTGGTGCCCGTGTGCGCGCTGGTCGGGATGGGTCTGGGCGCGCTCACCCGACACGCCGCCGGGGCCGTGGCCGCGGCCACGTCGGTGCTTGTGCTGGTGCCGATGACGGTGGACAGCGACGAGCACCGGTGGATCGCCGAGGCGTACAACGCCCTGCCCCTCACCGCCTGGCTACGACTGATCGAGGTGCATCCCGACGTCGTCAACCGGGACCCGTACCCGGCCACCGTCACCGGGTCCTGGCTCACCCTGGCCGCCTGGTCCGCGGCCGCGACCCTCGCCGCCGTCACCCTGACCCACCGCCGCGACCCGTAACCGCCCGCCCCACCGACTCCCGGTGCGGTGCGATCCGGTGCGGTCCGGATCGACCGGGTGTAAGGAAGGGCCCCCTCCTATACAAGATGCGATAGGAGGGGGCCCTTCCTTACACCTCAGTCCGTACACCTGGGTCAGGCGACGACGGAGACCATGCGGTCCTTGATCACGATGACCTTGCGGGGTTCCTTGCCGGCCAGCGGGCCGGCCACCGCCTCCAGGGCCGCCGCGCGGACGGTCTCCTCGGACGCGTCGGCGGGGACCTCGACCCGGCCGCGCACCTTGCCGTTGATCTGCACCGGGTACGTCACCGTCTCCGCCACCAGCAGCGCCGGGTCGGCGGTCGGGAAGTCCGCGTACGTCAGGGAGGTGTCGTGCCCCAGCCGGCGCCACAGTTCCTCGGCGACGTGCGGGGCGAACGGCGCCAGCATCAGCACCAGCGGTTCGGCCACCTCGCGCGGGGTCTCCGCCAGCCGGGTCAGCCCGTTGGTCAGCTCGATCAGCTTGGCGATCGCGGTGTTGAACCGGATCGCCTCCATGTCGCCGCGGACCCCGTCGACCACCTTGTGCAGCAGCCGCCGGGTCGCGTCGTCGGCGGGCGCGTCGGTGACCCGCAGCGCGCCGGTCTGCTCGTCGACGACCGCCCGCCAGACCCGCTGCAGGAACCGGTACGACCCGACCACCGCCCGGGTCTCCCACGGGCGGGACACCTCCAGCGGGCCCATCGACATCTCGTAGACGCGGAACGTGTCCGCCCCGTACGCGGCGCACATCTCGTCCGGCGTGACCACGTTCCTCAGGGACTTGCCCATCTTGCCGTACTCGCGGTTGACCTGGGTGTCGCCCAGGTAGAAGCCACCGTCGCGCTCGGTGACCTCCTCGGCCGGCACGTAGGCGCCCCGGGCGTCGGTGTACGCGTACGCCTGGATGTAGCCCTGGTTGAACAGCTTGCGGAACGGTTCGAACGACGACACGTGGCCCAGGTCGTACAGCACCTTGTGCCAGAACCGCGCGTACAGCAGGTGCAGCACGGCGTGTTCGGCACCACCGACGTACAGGTCGGTGCCACCGCAGTCACCCTCGCCGCGCGGCCCCATCCAGTACGCCTCGTTCTCCGCGTCGACGAAGCGCTGCGAGTTCGTCGGGTCCAGGTAGCGCAGCTCGTACCAGCAGGAGCCGGCCCACTGCGGCATCACGTTGGTCTCGCGGGTGTAGCGCTTCGGGCCGTCGCCCAGGTCCAGCTCCACCTCGACCCAGTCGCGCCGGCGCGACAGCGGCGTCTCCGGGTCGCTGTCGGCGTCCTGCGGGTCGAACGTGCGCGGCGAGAAGTCGTCCACCTCGGGCAGCTCGACCGGCAGCATCTCCTCTGGCAGCGCGATGGCGGCCCCGGTCTCGTCGTACACGATGGGGAACGGCTCGCCCCAGTAGCGCTGCCGGCTGAACAGCCAGTCGCGCAGCCGGTAGGTCACCGCGCCGGTGCCGTGCCCGTTGGCCTCCAGCCACCCGATGATCCGGGCCTTGGCCTCGGCCACCCCCAGGCCGTCCAGGTCCAGGCCGCGCTCGGGCGCGGCGCTGTTGATCGCCGGGCCGTCCCCGGTGTACGCCTTGCCGGCGAAGCCCTCCGCCGGCTGCACGGTACGCACGATCGGCAGCTCGAAGACCTCGGCGAACGCCCAGTCCCGCTCGTCCTGGCCGGGCACCGCCATGATCGCGCCGGTGCCGTAGCCGGCCAGCACGTAGTCGGCGATGAAGACCGGGACCCGCCCCCCGGTGACCGGGTTGGTGGCGTACGCCCCGACGAAGACGCCGGTCTTCTCCTTCGTGTCGGCCTGCCGCTCGACGTCGGTCTTGGCCGCCGCCGCCTTGCGGTACGCCTCCACGGCCGCGCGCGGGTCGGCGTGCCCGCCGGTCCAGGCGTCCTTCGTCCCCTCGGGCCAGGCGGCCGGCGCCAGCGCGTCGACCAGCTCGTGCTCGGGGGCCAGCACCATGTAGGTGGCGCCGAAGATCGTGTCCGGCCGGGTGGTGAAAACAGTGAGGCGGGCTTCGCCCGCAGGACCGGAATCACTGGTCGAGGTGGGGAAGAAGATGTGCGCGCCGGTGGAGCGACCGATCCAGTTGCGCTGCATCAGCTTGATCGGCTCGGGCCAGTCCAGGGTGTCCAGGTCGTCCAGCAGCCGGTCGCCGTACGCGGTGATCCGCATCATCCACTGCTTCAGGTTGCGCTTGAAGACCGGGAAGTTGCCCCGCTCGGAACGGCCGTCGGCGGTGACCTCCTCGTTGGCCAGCACCGTGCCCAGCCCCGGGCACCAGTTGACCGGCGCCTGCGAGACGTACGCCAGCCGGTGGCCGTCGACGACGGCCCGGCGCTCGGTGACGGACAGTTCCGCCCACGCCCGCCCGTCGGGGGTCGGCCGATTGCCGCCCTCGAACTCGGCGATCAGCTCGGCGATCGGGCGGGCCCGCTTCGCCCCCGTGTCGTACCAGGAGTTGTAGACCTGCAGGAAGATCCACTGCGTCCAGCGGTAGAAGTCGGTGTCGATGGTGGCCACCGAGCGGCGCTCGTCGTGGGCCAGGCCCAGCCGGCGCAGTTGCGCCTTGTAGCGCTCGATGTTGGCCACGGTCGTGGTCCGGGGGTGGGTGCCGGTCTGCACCGCGTACTGCTCGGCGGGCAGGCCGAACGCGTCGAAGCCCATCGCGTGCAGCACGTTGCGCCCCGCCATCCGCTGGTAGCGGGCGAAGCAGTCGGTGCCGATGTAGCCCAGGGGGTGCCCGACGTGCAGTCCCGCGCCCGACGGGTACGGGAACATGTCCAGGACGTACAGCTTCTCCGCCCCGGCGCGGGGGTGACCGGGGTCGGCCAGCGGGCCGGTCGGGTTCGGGGCGTGGAACGTCCCCTCCCGCGCCCAGACGTCCTGCCAGCGCTGCTCGATCTCCTCGGCCAGAGCGGCCGTGTACCGGAAGGGTGGCACGTCACTGGCCGGTGCGGCTGCCTCACTCATGGCGTCTCTCCTCGATCCGCTGTTCGTCGTACCGCGGGATGCGGGTCGGTCTCGTCCGGCAGGCACAAAAAAGCCCCTCGCGCAGGAGGGGCGGCCGTGCTGTCGCGGATCAGCGCGTCAACACGGCTCGGTAAGAAGCAGACCGGCCACGGACATGACCCGCAGTCTACCGCCGGGTCGATGGCGACGGCGAGACGGTTACCCACCCGCGGGTCCGCCACCCACGGGTCCGCCCGACCGGTCGCCTCCGGCGTCGGAGGGCGACCCACCGTCCGAGGACGACCGGACGTCGGTGTCGGTGTCGGTGTCGGCGTCGGCGTCGGCGTCGGCGTCGGTGTCGGCGTCGGCGTCGGCGTCGGCGTCGGCGTCGGCGAGGTCGTCGTAGCGGGTCAGCGCGGCCAACGGGCTGCCCGCCCGGTAGGACGCCACGGCCAGCGCGTAGCCGCCCACGGGCGCGCTGATGAGTTGCAGGCCGACCGCCACGGCCACCACCACCGCGCTGCGCGCGTCGAACACCAGCACCAGCACCCCCGCCAGCACGCACACCATGCCCAGGCTCGCCGCCTTGGCCACCGCGTTCATCCGGTTGTAGACATCCGGCAACCGGAGCAGGCCAAGGGCACTGACCGCGATCAGCCCGGTGCCCACGAGCAGCGGAATCGCCGCCAGCACGGTGCGCATCAGCGCGACCGCCGGTGCACCAGGCGGGCCAGGGCGACCGTGGCCAGGAAGGCCACCAGGGTGCCGGTCAGCACCAGGTCCAGCAGGGCCGGGAAGTCCAGCCGGGCGGCCAGCACGGCCACCGCGGCCAGGACGACGAAGAAGCCCAGGTCGAGGGCAGCCGCCCGGTCCGCGTCCGTCGGGCCGACGGCCAGCCGCCAGATCACCGGCAGCGCCGACAGCGCGAGCACGACGAGCACCACGTCGAGCAGGAACACGTGCTCACCTCCCATCCGCGTCGCCGGCCGCGGGTGCGGGTCCGGTCGGCTGCCTACCGGCGGGACGGACGGCCGACAGCAGCTTCCGTTGCAGTTCGACGACCTCCCGGCGGAACGCGTGCGGGTCCTCGGCGTACATGCCGTGCACGAAGAGCACCGGCGGGGTCGTCCGGACCGCCACCGCGAGGGTGCCCGGGGTCAGCCCGACGAGAAGCACCGTCAGCACCAGCTCGGTGCTGCTCGCCCCGGGCAGCGGCACCCGGACGATCGCCGGGCGCAGCCGCCAACCCGGGGTCAGGATCTCCCGGGCGACCACCAGGTTGGCCACCACCAGGCGGGCGACGAACCATCCGAGGAAGCGCAGGATCCGCCCGGCCCGCACCACCGCCCGCCGCCCCCCGTGCACGCTCACCGGCCGCTCACCGCCCGCAGATAGGCGTCGGGGTCGAGCAGACCGGCCGCCGCCGTGTCGGCGAGCCCGAGCAGGGGTTGCGCCACCGGGCCGAGCAGCAACGACACGACCGCCAGGGTCAACGCCGGCAGCACCGTCCGGGCCGGCACGCGGGTCGCGGCGACCTCGTCCGGGGCGGGCGGCTCCCCCCAGAACGCCCCTCCCCAGATCTTGAGCATCGAGGCCAGCGTGAGCAGGCTGACGCCGACGGCCACCGTCACCGCCACCCACTGCCCGGCGTCGCCCACCGCCCTGATCAGCAGGAACTTCGCCACGAACCCGGAGAACGGTGGGAGCCCGGCCAGGGAGAGCGCGGCGCCGGCGAAGGCCAGTGCCAGCACGGGCTGGGCGGTGGACAGGCCGCTCAGCCGGTCCAGCCGATCCGTCCGGTGGCCGGCGTGCACCGCCGCGGCGCAGAGGAACAGCGCCGTCTTCACCAGGATGTACTGCACCAGGTAGAAGACCGCCGCGGCGAGGCTCGCGGCCGTGAACAGGGCCAGTCCCAGCAGGACGTACCCGATCTGGCTGACCATGTGGAAGGTGAGCACCCGGCGCATGGTGGCCTCGCCGAGCGCGCCGAACACGCCCACCACCATGCTGAGCAACGCGGCCGCGGCGATCACCCCGTGGTACGCCGGATCGCCGTCGTACACGACGGCGTAGACCCGGATCAGGGCGTAGAGGCCGACCTTGGTGAGCAGCCCGGAGAAGAGCGCGAGCACCACGGGCGGCGCCTCGGGGTAGGTCCTGGGCAGCCAGTCGTGCCAGGGCACGACGGCGCTCTTGACCGCCAGCGCCAGCAGCACGACGCCGGCGGCCACGGCCACCGTGGGCGAGGTACGCGCGGCGGCCGCCAGGTCACCGAACTGCACCGTGCCGGTCACCCCGTAGACCAGCCCGACGCCGGCCAGCAGGATGGTGGAGGCGAGCAGGTTCATCGCCACGTAGACCCGGGCGGCGCCGAGCCGGGTGGCGCCGCCGCCCAGCGCGGCGAGCGCGTAGGACGGCACCAGCATGACCTCGACCAGCACGAACAGGTTGAACAGGTCGGCGGTGAGGAACGCGCCGTAGGCGCCGGCCGAGAGCACGAGGACCAGCGGCACGAACAGTGGATCGTGGTCGTCGCCGGATGCGGCGGTCGTGGCGAGGCAGGCCAGCACCACCACCGCGCAGACGGTGACCATCAGCGCGCTGAACGCGTCGGCCGCGAACCCGATCGCCACCAGGGGATGCCAGCCGCCGATCCGCTCGACCGGCACCGTGCCGTCCCGGGTGACCACCAGCAGCGCCACGGCCAGGACGAGGACGGCGGCGGTCACGGCGAGACCGGCCAGCCGGTGCGCCGTCCGTCGCCGGGGTACGGCGAGCAGCAGCGCGGCGGTCAGCAGCGGAGCGGCGAACGGCAGAACCAGCAGGCGGCTCACCGTTCTCCCCCGCCCGCGCCGCGCTCGGTGGCGGAGGGACCGCCGCCGGTCTCCCCCTCGCCGCCCGCGGTGGCGGAGGGACCGTCGCCGGTCTCCTTCTCGCCGCCGCCGGTCGGGCCGTCCGCGCTGAGCAGACCGAGCAGGTAGAGCGTGATGCCGAAGCTGATCACGATGGCGGTGAGCGCGAACGCCTGCGGCAGCGGGTCCGCCACCTCCGCGCCGGCGCCGTCGAAGGCGGGTGCACGCCGGTCCAGCCCGCCGGCGGAGAGCAGCAGCACGTTGACCGCGTGCCCGAGCAGGACGAAGCCGAGGATCACCCGGAGTTGGCCGCGCTGGAGCAGCAGGTGGACCGCGGCGGCCACCAGTACGCCGACGGCGACGGCGGCGCTCACCTGCGCTCTCCCGTCGCGGCCGGTCGGGTCGGCACGTCGAGCCGGCGCACCGCCGCCACGATCAGCCCGAGGACGATCAGGTAGACCCCGAGGTCGAACAGCAGGCTGGTGGAGAACGGCAGCGCCGCCCCGCCGGGCAGACCGACCTTGCCGAGGGTGAGAAGCGGGCGGCCCAGCGGCAACGCCGCCAGCCCCACGCCGAGGCAGAGCAGCAGCCCCGCCACCAGCAGGGGCCGGGTCCGCAGCCGGCCCAGCAGGGGCGCCGGGCTGCCGGCGTACGCGAGGTGGCCCAGCCCGACGGCGGTCCCGGCCAGCAGGGCACCGATGAACCCGCCACCGATCTCCTCGTGCCCGCGTACGAAGAGCAGACCAGACACCACCAGCATCACCGGGGCGAGCAGCCGGTGGGCGAACACCAGAACCGGGTCGGCGGGGCCGGCCGGGGTCTCCCGCCCCGCTCGGGCGACCCGGTCGGAGAGCGAGACCAGCCCCAGCGCCACGACCGCCAGGACCACCGACTCGCCGAGCGTGTCCAGCGCGCGGAACTCCACCAGGATCGTGTTGACCACGTTGCTCCCGCCGGTGATCGGGGCCGCCTCGGCCAGCAGGAAGCCGCCGGGGGCGGACAGGTCACGGCGGCCGGTCAACGCCGCCGTGCCGGCCGCCGCTGCCAGCCCGGTCGCGCCGGCCAGCACCGCGCCGGCCAGCAGGGCACGCGGTGCGCCGCCCGGGGGCAGACGCGGCGGGCGGCGTCGCAGCACCAGCATCACCACGATGGTGGTGAGCACCTCGACCAGCATCAGCGTCAGCGCGACGTCGGGCGCCCCGGCGGTCACGAACCAGACGGACAGCAGGAGTCCGACCGTGCCGGTGAGGCCGACCGCCCCCAACGCCGAGCGGACCGTGACCAGCCCGGCCAGGGTCACCACGAGCAGCACCAGCAGCACCGCGTCGCCGGGGCGGGTCGCGTCGCCCACCGGCGGCGGCAGCGGGCCGAGTCCGACCGCCGCCACCACGGCCAGCAGCGGCACGGCGAGCACCGGCCGGAGCAGGAACGTCGCCGGGCCGGCGGCCCGGGCCGGTCGGGCGACCAGTGCGCCGAGGCGCAGCAGTCGCGCGCGGCCGGCCTCGAACCAGACGGCGAAGGGGGTGGAGGTGGGCAGGCGGCGCAGCAGCCGGTCGGCCCGGGCGCGGAAGACGAAGAGCAGCGTCCCGAGCCCGACGGTGAGCGCGGAGAGCCCGAGGGCCGGGGTGAAGCCGTGCCAGAACGCCAGGTACGGCGGGTCGCCCTGGGGCCGGGCGTCGTTCGCGGCGCGCTCGACGAGCGGGCTGAGCAGGGTGACGGCGGGGCCCAGGGCGGTGGCCAGCACCGCGGCCACCGCGGCGGGGGCGACGAAGGCGAGCGGCGGCGGTCGCAGCCCCTGTTGGCGCAGCGGGCCGGTGAAGACGCCGTGCACCAGTCGGGCCGCGTACGCGAAGGTCAGCACCGAGGCCAGCACCCCGAGCCCGGCTGCCAACGGCGCGGTCCAGCGCGGGTGGTGCGCCTCGGTCAGCGCCTCGAAGATCGCCTCCTTGCCGACGAAGCCGATCGTCGGCGGCAGGCCGGCCATGGTGGCGGCGGCGAGGGCGGTGAACACCGCCGTCGCGGGCATGATCCGGTGGAGTCCGGACAGCCTGCGGATGTCCCGGCTGCCGGCCTCGTGGTCGATGATGCCGACCAGCATGAACAGCGTCGCCTTGAACAGCGCGTGCGCGACGGTGTAGAGGATCGCGGCCGCGTCCGAGGCGGGGGTGCCCACCCCGACGACCCCGACGATCAGCCCGAGCTGACTCACCGTCGAGTACGCGAGCAGCGCCTTGAGGTCGTACTGGCGCAACGCCAGGAAGGCGCCGAGCACCGCGGTCAGCAGGCCGACCACGAGCAGCGTCTGCTTCCACGCGGGCTGACCGCCGAACAGGGTGGAGAACCGCATCAGCAGGTAGATGCCGGCCTTGACCATGGTGGCCGCGTGCAGATAGGCGCTGACCGGGGTGATCGCGACCATGGCGCCGGGCAGCCAGAAGTGGAACGGCACCTGCGCCGACTTGGTGAAGGCCGCGACCAGCACCAGCGCGCCGGCCGCCCAGGCGGGGCCGCCCTTCAGCCGCTCCGGTTCGGCGAGGATGCGGCCGAGGTCGCTGGTGCCGAGTTCGAGCGTGAGGACCACGACGGCGGCCAGCAGGGCCAGGCCGCCACCCGAGGTGACCAGCAACGCCCGCACCGCCGGGGGCCCGGCGGCCGGTCTGCCCTGCCCGATCAGCACGAAGGACAGCACCGACGTCAGTTCCCAGAAGACGAACAGGACCAGCAGGTCGTTGGCGAGGACCAGGCCGAGCATGGCGGTCGCGAAGAGGGTCAGCAGCAGGTACGTGCGCGTGTGCGACGCCTCGCGGCCCAGGTAGCGCGGACAGTAGGTCAGGATGAGGGCGCCCACCCCGAGCACCAGCAGGGCGAACACGAGGGCGAGGGCGTCCATGCGCAGGGCGGCCGAGACGTCCAACGAGGGCAGCCACCGCCAGTCGGCGGTGACCGTCCGGTCGGCGAGGACCACCGGGAGCGGGAGCAGCAGCAGCCCGGCCGTCAGCAGGAACCCGGCGGCCAACGGATAGCCGGCGTCGCGGCCCAGCCGACGGGACAGCAGGGGTACGCAGGCCGCGAGCACGACCTGCCAGACGAGGACGGCTGCCAGGATCATGCCGGGCGGCGGTCGGTGGCCGACAGCGGCGCCGGGTCGGTCATGTTCGCTCCCGTCCGGATCAGGAGCGGCGTCTACCCGGTCGGCAGGGGCACATGCGTCCCCCGACCGGCGAAATTTCCCGGGCGTAACCGCCGGACTACCGGCAGGGGTCGGCGACGGCGAGAAACATGGTTAGCCTGAGAGACCAGTGAGATTTCTGCGGCGGACGAGGCTCGGCGTCGCGAACCCTACGGCGGGTCCAGCTGCTCTATACAGAGCTGCCGTCCGGCGACGAGGAGGAGGCCCGTGACACAACAGACCTGGGACGAGGTGGGCGGCCTGTTGCCGCACGACGAGTTCCGCGCCGCCAGCGAAGCCATCGTGTCCAATATCGAGAAGGTCATCGAGGGCAAGACAGCCACCGTCCGGCTGGCCCTGGCCGTCCTCCTCGCCGAGGGCCACCTGCTCATCGAGGACGTGCCCGGAGTCGGCAAGACCAAGCTCGCCAAGGCCCTGGCCCGGTCCATCGACTGCTCCGTGCGCCGCATCCAGTTCACCCCGGACCTGCTGCCCAGCGACGTCACGGGGGTCAGCGTCTACAACCAGGAGACGCACGACTTCGAGTTCCGACCGGGGGCCGTCTTCGCCAACCTGGTCGTCGGCGACGAGATCAACCGCGCCTCGCCGAAGACGCAGTCCGCGCTGTTGGAATGCATGGAGGAGCGTCAGGTCACCGTCGACGGCGTCACCTACCACCTCCAGACGCCGTTCATGGTCGTCGCGACGCAGAACCCGATCGAGATGGAGGGCACCTATCCCCTCCCGGAGGCGCAGCGCGACCGGTTCACCGCCCGCATCGCGATGGGCTACCCGGATCCGAGCGCCGAGCTGGCGATGCTCGACGGGCACGGCGCCACCGACCCGCTGGACGAGCTGTCGTCGGTCTCCGACGCCAACACCGTGCGGCAGTTGATCGCCCACGTCCGTCAGGTGCACGTCGCCGACGCCGTCAAGCAGTACGCGATCGACCTGGTCACCGCCACCCGCGAGTCCGCCGACCTGCGTCTCGGGGCCTCCCCCCGGGCCACCCTGCAGCTGCTGCGCACCGCCCGCGCGGTGGCCGCCCTGGAGGGACGCGACTACGTCCTCCCCGACGATCTCCAGGTGCTGGCCGTGCCGGTGCTCGCACACCGGATCATCCCCACCGCCGACGCCCAGCTCGCCCGGCGCACGACCGACGCGATCGTCTCCGATCTGGTGCACCGGCTGCCGTTGCCGCACGACCGCGGCCGCTCCCCCTACGACACCCGCCCGACGGGCGAGGGCAACGGCCGAGCCACCTACGAGCCGCGGAGGCGGTGACGTGCGCGACGGGCTGCGAGGGCTGACCACCCGCGGCCGTTCGTTCCTCGCCGCCGCTGTCGCGGCGGCGGTCTCGGCCGGCATCCTGGGCGAGAACGACCTGCTCCGGGTGGCCGTGCTGCTGGCCGTCCTGCCGCTGCTCGCCGCGGCCTACGTCGGGCGCAGCCGCTACAAGCTGGCCTGCACCCGGTCGCTGGACCCGCACCGGGTGCCGGTCGGGGCGAGCTCCCGGGTGGTGCTGCGGTTGCAGAACATGTCCCGACTGCCCACCGGCACCCTGCTGCTGGAGGACCGCCTGCCGTACGCGCTGGGCAGCCGGCCCCGGGTGGTGCTGGAGCGGCTCGGCGCCAACCAGGCCAGCTCGGTGGCCTACACGGTGCGCGCCGACGTGCGCGGCCGCTACGAGGTGGGCCCGCTGGTGGTCCGGATGACCGACCCGTTCGGATTGTGCGAGCTGAGCCGCGCCTTCCCGAGCACCGATCACCTGATCGTCATCCCGCAGGTCACCCCGCTGCCCTCGGTGCGGCTGCCCGGCGAGTACGCCGGCAGCGGCGACAGCCGGGCCCGCTCGGTGGCGGTGCACGGCGAGGACGACGCCGCCACCCGGGAGTACCGGATGGGCGACGACCTGCGCCGGGTGCACTGGAAGTCCACCGCGCGCACCGGCGAGCTGATGGTGCGCCGCGAGGAGCAGCCCTGGGAGAGCCGGGCCACGGTCGTGCTCGACACCCGCGCGTACGGCCACCGCGGCGACGGGCCGACGGCCTCCTTCGAGTGGGCGGTGTCCGCCGCGGCGAGCATCGCGGTGCACCTGCGCCAGGCCGGCTACAAGCTGCGTCTGGTCACCGGCTCGGGCGCCGACGTGGACGCCTCCGAGACGACCGGCGACGGGGTGCTCCTCGACCATCTCGCCGAGGTTCGGCTCGACAAGTCCGGCGAGCTGACCACCCTGGTGCAGCGGGTCCGGCAACGGTCGGACGGCGGCCTGATCATCGGCCTGTTCGGCTCGGTGAGCACGGCCGAGGCCGAGCTGCTGGCCGGGCTGCGGGGCAACGGCGCCACCTGCGTCGGCTTCCTGCTCGACAGCTCGACCTGGCTCAGCCTGCCCGCCAAGGCCAGGGCCGAGGCCGACCACGCGCACGGCGCCGCCGCGCTGGCCATGTTGCAGAGCGGCTGGCGGGTCATCGGGGTCGACCACGGCACGCTGCTGCCCGCGCTGTGGCCGCAGGCGTCCCGCGGTTCGCAGGGCTTCGCGCTGCGGGCGGCCATGGCCGAGACGGTGGCGGGCGGCATGCGATGAACGGAAGGGTCCCCTCATGACCGCCCACCGGAACCTGGGCTTCGTGGCCGCCGTGGCGACGCTGCTCGCCGCCGCGCCGCTGTCGGCCATCTTCGAGCGCTGGACGTGGCTGATCCAGGCGACGATCGCGGTGGCCGTGGTCGCCGCCGCCGCCGCGCTCGCCCGGGCGGCGCGGGTTCCGCTCTGGGGCCAGGCGCTGGGCATGCTGGCCGGCCTGACGCTGGCCCTGACCTGGCTCTTCCCGGGCGGCGGCGAACTGCTGGGCATCGTGCCCACCCCGTCGACCTTCACGCACTTCGGCGAGCTGCTCGACAGCTCGCTGGAGGACATGCGCTCCTACGGCGTCAAGGTGCCCGACACCGACCCGTTGTTGTTCGTCACGGTGCTCGGGGTCGGCGGGGTGGCCGTGGTGGTCGACGTGCTCGCCGTCGGGCTGCGTCGGCCGGCGATGGCCGGCCTGCCGATGCTGGCGATCTACTCGGTGCCCGTCGCGGTCTACGTGGACAGCGTCCCGGCGGTGCCGTTCGTCGTCGGCGCCGCCGGCTTCCTCTGGCTGCTGGTGACCGACAACGTCGACCGGGTCCGCCGGTTCGGCCGGCGGTTCACCGGCGACGGGCGCGACGTCGACGTCTGGGAGGCCTCGCCGCTGGCCGCCGCCGGCCGGCGGCTGGCGGCGGTGGGGGTGACGCTGGCCGTGGTGCTGCCGCTGGCCGTGCCGGGAATGACCGGCGGGCTGCTCGACACGCTGGGCGCCGGTTCGGGCAACGGCAACGGCAACGGGCGCCCCGGGCAGGGCGGGACCGGCAGGATCGACCTGTTCGCGGCGCTGAGCGGGCAACTCAACCAGTCCGAGGTCGCCGACCTGGTCAAGGTCACCACCAACGAGCCCCGGCCCTTCTACCTGCGCTTCGGAGTGGCAGACAAGCTCACGCCGCGCGGCTTCCGGGAGGGCACGCCCACCGGGCGTCCCGTCGACGACCTGCCGGAACCGTCCGCGCGGGGCGTCGAGCAGCGGACGTACCGGGCCTCGGTCGAGGTGACGAAGAACCTCACCATGCCGCTGCTGCCGGTCTACCCCGAACCGGTGCGCACCGAGGACCTGAACGGCAACTGGGCGTACGACCCGAGCCTCCAGGTGATCTTCTCGAACCGGGACAGCTCCCGCGACAAGCGGTATGCGTTCGACTACGTGCGCTCGACGTACACGCCGGCCGCCCTGCGCCGGTCCCAGCCGCTGCCGGCCGACCACGCCGTACGGCGCCTGCATCCCACGCCGCCGCCGGTGTCCGAGGTCGAGGAGCTGGTCTCCACGCTGGTACGGGGCAAGGACACCGAATACGACAAGGTCCGGGCGATCTACGACCACTTCTCGGCGGACAACGGCTTCACCTACTCGCTGAGCACCAAGGGTGGCACCAGCGGGCAGGAGATCGTCGACTTCCTCGACAACAAGGTCGGCTACTGCCAGCAGTACGCCGCCGCGATGACGTGGCTGGTCCGGGCCGCCGGCATTCCGGCGCGGGTGGCGTTCGGCTTCGCCAACGGCAGCAACTCCGGCAACGGCACGTACACCCTGACCAACCGGAACCTGCACGCCTGGACGGAGGTCTACTTCAACCAGGTGGGCTGGGTGCCCTTCGACGCCACCCCGGCGTACGGCGTGCAGGGCTCGACCCGCTCGGCCTGGGCGCCGGACACCGACGCCCCGGAGGAGGAGACGCCGGCCGCCGGCCCGTCGAGTGCCCCCGGCGGCGCCGACCCGTCGGCCGGCCCGGCGAGGCCGGAGGGCCCAGAGGAGGACGCCGACTCCGGCCTGGCCCTCGACGGCCGGGCCCCCGTCGAGCAGGGTCCGGTCTGGCCCTGGTACGCCGCCGGCACGGTGCTGGCCCTGCTCGTTCTGCTCGCCCTGCCGGCGCTGCGCCGCGCGGCCCTGCGCCGGCGGCGCAGTGGTCCGGCGACCCCGGCCGCGACGGCGGTGCGCCCCGCGGCGGCCGGCGACGCGCCCGCGCACGGGCGGCGCATGGTGGTGCTGGCGGACGCGGAGCGGGCGCGGGCGGACGCGCACGCCGCCTGGGACGAGCTGCTCGACACGCTGGTGGACTACCGGGTGCGGGTGGACCGCACGGAGACCCCGCGGGCGACCGCCGACCGGCTGTCCCGGGAGTCGCTCGCGGCCGACACGGAGGCGGTCACGGCGGTCCGCCTGCTCGGCCGTGCCGAGGAACGCGCCCGCTACGCCCGTGATCCGCTGACCGGCGAGCAGCTCCTGCCGCCCCTGCGCGTCGTACGCACCACGCTCGCCGCCCAGGCCGACCGGCGTACCCGACTGGTGGCGGCGGTGCTGCCGCCGTCGGTGCTGCTGCGCTGGCGCACGGGCACCGCCGAGGCGTCCTCCCGGCTGGTGGCGGCGGGCGGGCGGGCCCGGCACCGGTTGCTGCGCTGGAACCCGCGTCGCCTGCTGGCCGACCGCGTGGCCCGCTGACCGACGGACGAACGGGCCGGTGGGGGCACCCGCCCCTGCCGGCCCGTCGCGTTCGCGAAGGTGTCGTCGTGACGCCGGCTACCCCCTAACACCGGACCGTCGGGGCCGGCTCGGCGTGCCGGGACCGGCCGGACGATCGGGTGACCACGAGGAGCCAAACCCCGGGGAGGCACGCCCGGGGACGTGCGCCCGGGGACGTGCGGAATCGTCAGGGGCCGCCGGGGTGTCCCGGCGGCCGACTCGTCGGGGCGGCCCGCCTCAGCGGCGGGCCAGGCTCAGCGGTGCCCCTCCGGGCGCTGCCGCCACCGGTCCTCCATCCGATCCAGGATCGAGGGCCGGCGACCCGACCGACCGCGGGGGCGACGACGACTCGTCGTCCCGCCGACGACGTGCAGGTCGGGTGACTGCGACCGACGATGCGACTGCACCGCGAACGCGGCCGAGCCCAGCATGACGACGAAACCCGCCACTGCCAGCGGCGGAGTCTTGATCACCGCGCCGTAGACCAACAGCGCCAGCCCAACGATCATCACGCCGGCAGCGACGAGCAGGCGACGCCGCGCGTGGAAGCGCGGATCGCTGGCGCGCACGGCCGAGGCGAATTTGGGGTCCTCGGCAAGCGACCGCTCGATCTGCTCGAACAGCCGCTGCTCGTGCTCCGAGAGCGGCACGGCACTCCTCCCCGGTCACGTTGGTCGGCCCGGTCGGGCCGACAGACCGTGGCAGCCAACCGGCTGCTTACCCGCAAGTCTACGAGGGCCCCCGCGCGTCGGAAAGCGGGACGACCTACGGCCGGGGAGGATTTTCATTTCGTCGCCCCTCGCGCCGCCCGAGCAGACTGGCCGGACCTATGACGGACCGCCCGAAACGGGCAGCCGCGGCGTCGGCGGCGGCCTCCGCCTCCCGCCAGCCCCGCTCGGGCGCACCGAGGGTGAGCTGTCGCGGACTCTCCTGCGCGGCGGCGAGCCCCTCGACCCGTACGCCGACGAGCCGGATGGGCTCGACCGGGTCGAGCGCGGTGTAGAGCGCCCAGACGGTGTCGAAGATCTCCCTGGCGACGTCGGTCGGTGTGCCGGCCGTGCGGGAACGGCTGACGGTGCGGAAGTCGGCCAGCCGCACCTTCAGCGACACGGTGCGCCCGACCTGCCCGGCCCGGCGCAGCCGGACGCCGACCTTCTCGGCGAGCGCGAGCAGCGCCCGGCGGATCTCCAGCGGGTCACCCACGTCGACGTCGAAGGTCACCTCGGCGCCGATCGACTTCTCCACGTGCTCCGGACTGACCCGGCGCGGGTCCCGTCCCCAGGCCAGCTCGTGCAGCCCGGTGGCGGCCGCCTCGCCGAGCGCCTTGCGCAGCATGCCCGGCGGCGCCGCGGCGAGATCGCCGATCGTGGCCAGACCCAGCCGGCGCAGCGTCTCGGTGGACCGCTCCCCCACCCCCCACAGGGCCGACACCGGCAGCGGGTGCAGGAAGTCGAGCACCCGGGCGGCCGGGACGACGAGCAGGCCGTCGGGCTTGGCGCGGGTCGAGCCGAGCTTGGCCACGAACTTGCTCGGGGCGACGCCGACCGAGCAGGTCAGCCTCTGCTCGTCGGCGACCCGCTCGCGGATGCGCCGGGCGATGGCGGCCGGCGGGCCGAAGAGCCGCCGGGCCCCGGCCACGTCGAGGAACGCCTCGTCCAGGGAGAGCGGCTCGACCAGCGGAGTGACGTCCCGGAAGATCTGCATGACCGCCGTGGAGGCCGCCGAGTACTGCGTGAAGTCGGGCGGCAGGTAGACCGCGTGCGGGCAGAGCGCCCGCGCCCGCGCGGTGGGCATGGCGCTGCGCACCCCGTAGCGCCGGGCCTCGTAGCTGGCGGAGCTGACCACCCCGCGCGGGCCGGTCCCGCCCACCACGACGGGCCGACCGCGCAGCTCCGGACGGCGGCGGACCTCCACCGAGGCGAAGAAGGCGTCCATGTCGACGTGCAGGATCGGGCAGCCGGAGTCGTCGGCGTCCGGCCCGAACCGGGGATCGCCGCCCCGGGGCAACGACTGGCTGCGGCCCATCCCCGCAGGCTAGTCCGCACCTGCGACATCCCCGCCCGGCGGGCCGGCGCGTCAGCCGCGTACGACCAGCAGCGGGATCGTCATCTCGGCCGCCGTGTCCGCCCCGTGGTACGCCACCAGCCGGGAGACCACCGGCGGCTCGGAGCGGGAGGCGGTCACCGCGTACGTGGCGTTGCAGATCACCACCACGTCGCCGATGCGGAGCAGGTGCTCCTCCGCCACCGGGCCGAACCAGCCGGCCGCCACCACCTCGTCGCGGGTACGCACCCGGGCCGCGTCGCCGAGCACCGCCGCCCAGGTGGCCACGACGTCGTCCAGGGCGCCGGGGGTGACGTGCAGGTAGCGGACCCGGGGCTCCCCGGCGACCACCTCCAGCCCGGCGCGCAGCCGGGGGTCGGTGTCCAGGTCGAAGCGGTGCCCGGCCGGCACGTCGAGCTGGCCGTGGTCGGCGGTGACCAGCAGCGCGGCGTCGGGCGGCAGCCCGTCGACGAGCCGGGCCAGCAGCCGGTCCACCTCGGCCGCGGCGACGCGCCAGGGTGCCGAGTCGACACCCGTGAGGTGGCCGTGCCGGTCCAGGTCGGGGTGGTAGCCGGAGACCAGCGTGGGCCCCGGCCCGGCGGCCAGGGCGGCGAGCATCCGTTCGGCGAGCGCGTCGACGCCGGACGCGCCGCGGTAGTCGCCGCCCCGGTTGGCGGCCAGCGTCAGCCCGCTGCCACCGAACTCCGGCCGGCTCACCACGGTCACCGCGACCCCGGCGGCACGGGCCCGTTCGAGCTGGGTACGCACCGGCTGCCAGCGCAGCGGCGCCGGGTCGGCCGCCCACTCGATGTGGTTGAGCACCCGGTCGGTTCCCGGCACCCGCACCGTGAAGCCGAGCACGCCGTGCGCGCCGGGGGCCGCGCCGGTGCCGAGGGTCACCAGGCTGGTCGGCGTGGTCGACGGGAAACCGGAGGTCAGCGGCCGGCCGACGGTGGCGGCCAGCCCCGCCAGGGTCGGCGCGTACGGCGCGGCGGTCGGGATCTGGTGCCAGCCGAGGCCGTCGACGAGCAGCACCGCGACCCGGCGCACCCCGGGCAGCGCGGCACGCAGCCCGAGCGGGTCGGTGGCCCCGGGCACGTCGAGCACGGCGAGCGCGGCGGGCAGGACGTCGGCGAGACTGGCGTCGCCGTAGCGCGGCCCGACGGTCTCCAGCGGGTCGGTCACGGCCGGCGGGCGAACAGGTGCAGTTGGGCGGCGAGGTCCCGCCAGGGCGCCCGCGCGGCGAGGGCCCGTTCCAACTCGACGAGGGCGGCCGGCTGGCCGTCGGCCACGGCGGCGGGGAGGAGGTCGGCGAGCACGCGTACGCCGTGGATCTCCTCGACGACCAGCCCGGCGGCGCCGAGCAGCGCGGCGGCGCCGTCGGCGTCGTAGCGCCGGCGCAGCGTGTCCCGGGGGCCGGCGGTGCCGGCCGGGTCGGCGGCCAGCGTGGCGGCGACCTCGAGGTGCCCGTTCATCGCCCGGCCGAGCAGCGCGGCGGCCCGGCCGGCGACCAGCACGCTCGCGGCGCCGCCCGGGCGCAGCGCGGCGGCCACCGCCGACACCACCGCCGCCGGGTCGTCGACGACCTCCAGCACGGCGTGGCAGAGCACCAGGTCGGCGCTGCCCGGCGCGACCAGGCCGGCGAGCGCGTCGCCGTCGCCCTGCACGGCGCGGACCCGCTCGGCCACGCCGGCGTCGGCGGCCCGACGGGTCAACGCGGCGAGCGCGTCGGGACTGGCGTCGACCACGGTGACCCGGTGCCCGGCCTGGGCCAGCGGCACGGCGAAGCCGCCCGTGCCGCCGCCGACGTCGAGCACGGTCAGCGCGGTGCCGGGGCGGCGCTCCAGCTCGGCGCGCAGCACCGACCAGATCACGGCGGTACGGGGGGTCAGCGGCGGCCCGGCGAGCCGGCCTGGGGTCTGCTCCACCCGGTCGAGCCTAGTCACCCGGTCCAGCCGTGCCGAGCCGCACCTGAGGCGACCCGGCCGGCTGGCCGACGACGGGAGGTCAGGACTCGCCGGCGGCGGCGTCGTCCTCGGCGCGCGACCGCAGGGCGTTGGCCACCGGGCCCTCGACGATCTCGTACTCGCGCGGCTCGGTGTGGTGACTCGGGGTCCAACCGGCGCTGAGCCGGGTCCGCCGGGAGTTCGCCACCCCGCCGCTACGCTCGTTGTTTCCCATGATCGTTCGTCCCCTCGTGCTCGCGCGGGCCACTCTGCCCGCGCGAGCTGGAGTGTCCCTCCATCGGGCGCGGAAAACCGTAATGTGGATCACTGCCGTCAGCGGAAGTCGCGCGAGGCCGGGCTGACCGGCGGTTCGATGGCGTCCAGCCGGTCGGCAGTGAGGCTGATCACTCCCTCGTGCCGCTGCAACCGCCCCCGCACCACCAGTGCGGCGCTCGTGCGGGCCACCCGCCGGTAGCGCTGCCACAGGCCCGGGGAGCAGGTGACGTTGAGCATCCCCGTCTCGTCCTCCAGGTTGAGGAAGGTGACCCCGCCGGCGGTCGCCGGCCGCTGCCGGTGGGTGACGATCCCGCCGACCCGGATACGCCGACCCGGCTCCACCCGGCCGAGCCGGGCGATCGGCACCGCGCCGAGGGCGTCGAGCCGGGGCCGGATGAAGCTGACCGGGTGGCTCTCCGGCGACAACCCGGTCGCCCAGACGTCGGCGACCAGCCGCTCCACCGCCTCCATCCCGGGCAGGGTCGGCGCGGTCGCGCCGGTCACCGTGCCCGGCAGCCGGCCCGGCCGGTCCTGGGCCGCCGCGCCGGCGGCCCAGAGGGCCTCCCGCCGGGACAGCCCGAAGCAGGCGAAGGCGTCCGCGGTGGCCAGCGCCTCCAGCTGCGCGGCGGACAGCCCGGCCCGCCGGGCCAGGTCGGGCATGTCGCGGTACGGCCCGCGCGCCGCCCGTTCCGCCTCGATCCGCTCGGCCACCCCGTCGCCGAGGGTACGCACGCCGGAGAGCCCGAGCCGCACGGCCGGCCCGTCCAGCCCCCACGCGTGCGGCGGCTCCCCCGGCGCGCTGCCCCACCGGGTCTGCGGGGTGGACTCCAGCACCGCCATGGCGCCGCTGGCGTTGATGTCCGGCCGGCGCACCTCCACCCCGTGCCGGCGGGCGTCGTCGACCAGCGTCTGCGGCGAGTAGAAGCCCATCGGCTGGGCGTTGAGCAGCGCGGCCAGGAAGGGCCCCGGGTGGTAGCGCTTGAGCCAGGAGCTGGCATAGACCAGGTAGGCGAAGCTCATCGCGTGGCTCTCCGGGAAGCCGTAGCTGGCGAACGCGGAGAGCTTGCGGTAGACGTCGTCGGCCAGCTCGCCGGTGATGCCCCGCCCGGCCATGCCCGCGTAGAGCCGGTCGGCGATGCGGGCCATCCGCTCGGCGGAACGCTTGGCGCCCATCGCCCGGCGCAGCTGGTCGGCCCCCGCCGCGTCGAAGCCCGCCAGGTCGATGGCGAGCTGCATCAGCTGCTCCTGGAACAGCGGCACGCCGAGGGTCTTCTCCAGCGCGTTGCGCATCAGCGGGTGCGGGTAGGTCACCGGCTCCTGACCGTTCTTGCGCCGGATGTACGGGTGCACCGAGCCGCCCTGGATCGGGCCGGGCCGGATCAGTGCCACCTCGACCACCAGGTCGTAGAACTCGCGGGGCTTCAGCCGGGGCAGGGTGGCCATCTGGGCGCGGCTCTCCACCTGGAACACCCCGACCGAGTCGGCCCGGCAGAGCATGTCGTAGACCTCGGGGTCGTCCAGCGTCATGTCGCCGAGGTCCAGGCTCATCCCGATCATGTCGTAGCCGTAGTGCAGCGCGGAGAGCATGCCGAGCCCGAGCAGGTCGAACTTGACCAGGCCGACGGCGGCGCAGTCGTCCTTGTCCCACTGGAGCACGCTGCGACCCGGCATCCGCCCCCACTCCACCGGACACACCTCGATCACCGGCCGGTCGCAGATCACCATGCCGCCGGAGTGGATGCCCAGGTGCCGGGGAAACGTCTGCAACTCGTTGGCGTACGCGACCACCTGCTCGGGGATGTCCGCCACGTCGACGGACGCCACGGAACCCCAGCGGTCGATCTGCTTGCTCCAGGCGTCCTGCTGGCCGGGCGAGAACCCGAACGCCTTGGCCACGTCGCGCACCGCCGAGCGGGGCCGGTAGGAGATGACGTTGGCGACCTGTGCGGTGTGCTCCCGGCCGTAGCGGGCGTAGACGTGCTGGATCACCTCCTCGCGGCGGTCGGACTCGATGTCCACGTCGATGTCCGGCGGGCCGTCGCGCTCCGGGGCGAGGAAGCGCTCGAAGAGCAGCCGGTGCCGGACGGCGTCCACGTTGGTGATCCGCAGCGCGTAGCAGACCGCCGAGTTGGCCGCCGAGCCCCGCCCCTGGCAGTAGATGTCCTGCTCGCGGCAGAACGTGACGATGTCGTAGACCACCAGGAAGTAGCCGGGGAAGCCCAGCTCCTCGATCATGTTCAGCTCGTGGTCGAGCTGCGCGTACGCCCTCGGGTGCGCCTCGGGCGGGCCGTAGCGCTCGCGGGCGCCGGCGTGGGTCAGGTGGCGCAGCCAGCTCATCTCGGTGTGCCCGGGCGGCACCGGGTACGCCGGCAACCGGGGCGCGACGAGTTGGAGGTCGAAGGCGAGCTCGGCGCCGAACTCGGCGGCCCGCGCCACCGCGCCGGGGTAGGCGGCGAACCGGGCCGCCATCTCGGCGCCGCCGCGCAGGTGGGCGGTGCCGGCCGCGGGCAGCCAGCCGTCGATCTCGTCCAGGCTGCGCCGGGCCCGTACGGCGGCCACGGTGGTCGCCAGCCGCCGCCGGCCGGGGGTGGCGTAGTGCACGTTGTTGGTGGCCACCGTGGGCAGGCCGGCCGCCGCCGCCAGCTCGGCGAGCGCGTCGTTGCGGTCGGCGTCGACCGGATGCCCGTGGTCGGTCAGCTCCACCGCCACCGTCTCCGCGCCGAACAGGGCGGTGAGCCGTTCCAGCTCGCGGGCCGCCGCGGCCATCCCCTCGGTGAGCAGCGCCGACGGCACGTGCCCCTTGCGGCAGCCGGTGAGCACCAGCACGTGGTCGCGCAGTTCGGCGGCGACCTGCTCCAGGTCGCCGTAGACCGGGCGGCCCTTCTCCCCGCCGCGCAACTGGGCACGGGCGATGGTCGACGCCAGTCGGGCGTACCCCTCGTGGCCGTGGGCGAGCAGCAGCAGGTGCCGCCCCAGTGGGTCGGGCTCGCCGTTCTGCGGGCCGGGCAGGTCCAGGGAGAGTTCGGCGCCGAAGACGGTCGGCAGGTGCAGTGCGCGGGCCGCCTCGGCGAAGCGCACCACCCCGTAGAAGCCGTCGTGATCGGTGACGGCCAGCGCGGTGAGTCCCAGCCGGGCCGCCTCCTCGGCCAGCTCCTCCGGGTGGCTGGCACCGTCGAGGAAGCTGAAGTTGGTGTGCGCGTGCAGCTCGGCGTACGGCACCGCGTCGGCGGGACGGGCCACCTCGGGCGGCTGGTAGTGCTCCCGCCGGCGGCTCCAGGCGGGAGAGTCGCCGCCGTCGGCGTCCACGGCCAGCGGGTCGACCACGTGCAGGTGCCGCTCGTCGCGCACCCGGCCGCCCGCCCCGCCGGCCAGCCCCTCCCCCGGCAGTCCTTCACCCGACCGGCCCGAACCCGATCCACCCGGGCCCGCACCCGACCGGCCTTCACTCCACCGGTCCGCACCCGATCCACCCGGGCCCGCACCCGACCGGTTCGGGGTTGATCGTCCGGTGCCTGCTCCCCGGCCGGAGAGCAGATTTTCCAGCTCCAACCAGGGCAGCTTCGGGTTGTGGAAGCTCACCGGAGCCCCTCCGTACCGACGACCGGAGAGATCTTGGACGATTTCGGCCCCTGGAGGGGCAGGCTCTCGCCAGGACCCGGCAGCCGGTGGTCGGTGGTCTCACGAACGGGGCAGCTCGACAGTGCCGGACGGCGCTCCGGTGCGGTGCCAGCGCGCCCGAGCCGCCCCGTCGACACGGCACCGCACCGACCCGACCGCCACGTCGTGACCGTGGGCGGGCGCTCAGTCATAGATCGCCTCCACCAGCCAGCGCCCGGCCTCGACGGCGAGCAGCAGGGCCGTACCGTCGGCCAGGCAGACCTGGAACCGGGCCCGGCGACGGGCCTCGGCCGGCACCCACCAGCGCTCGTCGACCGGCCACGGGCCGGCCCAGCCGGCGATCTCGACCGGCCGGGCGGCGCCCACGGTCAGCCGGACCGGCTCGGCGCTGACCTGGAGCCGCGCACTGACCTCGACCGGTTCGCCGGCGGCGTCGTGCACGACCGCGGCGAGCGGCTCGGGCAGCACCACGGCCGGCGCGGGCGGCGGCAGCCGGCCCGGCCAGGGCGGCGGGACGGGCCGGGCCGGAAGGCGCTCGTCGCCCCACGGCACCAGGCGCACCTGGTCGGCCGGGGAACGCCCGCCGCCGAGCACCGCGGTGACCACCGCCTCGGGACCGAGGATGCCCTGTACCCGGCTCAACGCCCGGTGCGCCCGTTCCCGTTCCTCGCCGGTCTCCCCCCACAGGCCGGGTTGCAGACCGGCCTGCGCGACCACCCCGTCCGGGACCAGCCGCAGCCGGATGATGCCCGCCGTCGGGCGGGTCGGGTGGGTGCCCGCCCGGCCGGTGCTGCCGGAGAGCCAGCCGTCGAGCTGCCAGCGCACCCGGTCGGCGATGGCCGCGGCGGTGAGCAGCCCGTCGTGCCGCCAGACCCGGTGCAGTTCCTGGCCGTGTGCCGTGACCGCCTCGATGCCGAGCCGGGTGCAGGCCAGCCCGTGCGCGGCGAGCCGGTCGTGCAGCCGTTCGGCCAACGTCCGGGCGGCGAAGGCCGCCGCGTCGACCCGGTCGAGCGGCTCGTCGTGGTCGGCGGCGACCGCGAGGTCGACCGGGGGCCGCCGGACCGCGAGCGGTCGGTGGTCGCGCCCGGCCGCCAGCCGGTGGGCCAGCGCGCCGTCGAAGCCGAACCGGGCCAGCACGTCGCCGGCGGGCAGCGCGGCGAAGTCACCCAGGGTGCGTACGCCGAGCCGGCGCAGCAGGTCGGCCAGGGCGGGACGGCCGAGCGCCTCGACCGGCAGGTCGGCGAGGAACCCCGGTGTCCCGCCGGGTGGCACGACCCGTCCGTCGCGGGCGGCCAGCCCGGCGGCGAAGACCCCGTCGGCGATGCCGACCTGGCTCTCCACCGCGCAGGTCTGGGCGACGTGCTCGACGATCCGCTCGGCGGCCACCTCCTCGCCCCCGAGGTAGCGGCTCGGCCCCCTGGCGGCCACCGCGCACGCGCCGGGGCGTACCACCTCGACGCCGGCGACCAGTTCCTCGACGGCGGCGACCACCGGTTCGAACGCCCGGGCGTCGCGCCCGGGGTCGTACTCGACGGCGGTGAGCTGCGGGCAGCGGCCCTGGGCCTCCCGTTTGCGCAGCCCCCGGCGCACGCCCTCGGCGCGGGACCGCTCGGAGCAGGCGACCACCCGGTTGGCGTGCAGCACGGCGACCGGACCGGTGGCCGGCACCCCGTCGACGATCTCCGCGGCGAGCACCGGCCAGTCCGGGCACCAGAGCAACAGGGTGCGCGCGGGCGCGGCGGTCACGCGGGACCGACCAGGGTGAGCGCGGCACGACGGGACGGGTCGGAGGACGCAGAGGCGACGGCCGGGCCGACCGGGCGCAGCCGGCCGGCGGCCGACCGGCCGGTGACGGAGACGGCGGCGGCGGGAGCGGAGCGGGGAATCACCCGGGTGAGCCCGTCCCCGGGCAGCCAGACCTTGATCTCCTTCGGACGGGCGGCGGCCCCGCGACCCCGCGCGGAGACGGTGACCTCGCGGCGGCGCAGCCGGCCCCGCCCCTGCCCGAGCCCCTCCCAGGCGCCCCGGACCACCTGGAGGGTCACGTCCGCGCCGTCCCACCGCCCGTACGGGACGAGGACGCTGCCACGCTGCCGGGCCCGGGCGGCCAGCCGGTTGGCGACCGACGCCGAGACCGCCGTCGGCACCGCGGTGACCACGACGTCCACCCCGTCGATCAGCGCGGCGATGACGGTGGCCCACTCCGGGCCCGGGTGGGGCACCAGGGCGAGCCGGTCCAGGGCGATGCCCAACTCGGCGGCGGCGCCCGCCCCGAACGTCGGGACCCCGACCACGGCGCACCACGAGCCGGCCCGGGACGCCTCGGCGAGCAGCGCCAGGACCAGCGAGGTGCCGCCACTGCGCCGGGGTTGGCCGGTGGCGACCGCGATCGTGCTGCCCCTGCGCAACCCCCGGTTGGGCAGCAGCCCGGTCAGCTCCGGGGCCACCGGCAACACCCGGTGACCACCCGCCGGGTCCGGCGCGCTCGCCGGGCGCACCAGACCGGCCAGCGCGGCGGAACCGACCACCATCCGGCCCGCCATCGGACCTACCCCCCGTCGTGCTGTCGGATCAGACGTGCGTGTGGGCGTGCCCGGGACGCCCGGTCGCCGGATGGCGGGGCCCGGTCAGGCCGCGAGGCCGTCGAGCGCCGGTTGGTGGGCCACCCCGAGCGCGTTCTCCACGACCGTGACGAACTGCTCGGCGGAGCGCAGCAGGTCGTCGGCCTCCCGGGCGGTCACGACCCGTGGGATGCCGGCCTCGGCGGCGGCCCGCTTGCCGGCGCCGAGGGCGAAGAACCGGGCCCACTCGTCCAGCTCGGGGGCGACGCCGGAGAGCAGGACCCAGACGCTGGTGACCCGGTGACGTCGGGCGGGGGCGGGACGCGCCCGGGCGGCGAGCACGGCCGCGGCAGCACGGAGCGCGGCCAGGTGGGCGGCCGCGTAACGGAGGCCGTCGGGACGGGTCTGGGCGGCCTCGGCCAGCCCGCGCCGGGCCACCGCGAGAAGCTGGGCGGGGGTGCGGTGCGGCAGCACGTGCGCCGGCACCGTCGGTGCCTGAGCCGGGTTGGTCGGCATGGGACTGTCTCCTCCACGTGGCCGAGGCGCCGCCCCGGAGACGGCCCTGGGCCGCCGGCGGGACGCCGGGTCGAGTGGTGCGGAGGAAGACGCACCGGTGGGTGGCCGGCCGGGTGTGGATGCTTCCCCACACCACACCCGGCCGGCGTTACCCGGCGGGTTCGTCGCCCGCCGCCCGGGGGTCGTGGGCGGCGGGCGACGCTCCTGCCTGACGGGCCCGGACTCGCGACTGCCCGGGACCCAGGTGCGGCCCGCGGAGCCGCACCGCCCGGAGCCGCGCCGCGAAACACCGCTCCGGGTCTGTTGGAACGGGCGTTCGAGGCAATCGAACACTCGTTCTAACTGCTGCTGACAGTACACCCTTCCGCCGACGAAAACGCAACGTGTGGCGCGCGGACGTCGGGCGGCGTCGCGGCAGGTCCGACTCCCGGGCGTACGCCGCCGCGGCCCGCCCGGTCGGAGCGCGGCACGGCCGGCTGAGCCGCCGACGGAGGTACCGGGAAGAATGGCCGGCATGCAGCCACACCCGAACGTACGGGCGGTGCAGGACGTGCTCGACGCCGTCCGCGCGTACACCGGACAGGTGATCGGCGGGGTCGCCCCGGTCGGTCACCCGCGCCCGCCGCGCACCCTGGTCGGCACCACCCTGGAGCCGTACGACGAGAGCTGGGCGGCCGGCGGCGTACCGACCGCGGTGGCGTGAGCGAGCGGGGCGAACAGACCATGAGACCCGGCAGCGCGGGCAAGCCCACGTCCACCGGCACGCGGATGCCTCGCACCACCGTCGAGCGCAGCGAGGTGGTGGTGACGTGAGCGGGACCGACGTACCGGAGCTGGTCACGCTGCACGTGTGGCGCACCTCCCGCGCCGCGCTGCCCAGGGCGCTCACCCGGATGGCGCTCGACCCCCGCCGGCTGCGCGCGCTGCCCGGCGTACGGTTCGGCAAGCTGCTCGGCACCGGGACCGGCACCGGCTTCGGGCCGGGCGACGCCGATCTCACCCGGTGGGCGGCCCTGACCGCGTGGGACTCCCCCGCCGGCGCGGCCGGTTTCGACGCCTCGCCGGTGGGGCGTGCCTGGGCGCGGATCGCCCGCGCGTCCGTCCGGGTCGACCTGCGCCCGCTGAGCAGCCGGGGCGAGTGGTCGGGCCGCCGGCCGTTCGGGGAGCCGCCCGGCGGCCGGGTCACCGGCCCGGTGCTGGCGCTGACCCGGGCCCGGCTGCGGCCACGGCGGGCGGTCACCTTCTGGCGGGCGGTCCCCCCGGTGGCCGCCGCGCTGCACGCCGCGCCCGGCCTGCTGGCCCGCTTCGGCGTCGGCGAGGCCCCGCTGGGCTGGCAGGGCACGGTGAGCGTGTGGCGCGATCCGGCGGACCTCGTGGCGTTCGCGTACCGTCACCCGGAGCATCGGGCGGCGATCATGCGGACCCCCACCGAGGGGTGGTACGCGGAGGAACTCTTCGCGCGGTTCGAGGTGCGCGACGTGGTGGGCGACCGGGCGGTGCTGGGGTGGATCGCGGACGGCGATCCGGGAGCGGCGGAGGGTGCACGGGCATGAGGTTGGTGCGGTGGACGCCGGACGATCTCGTCCGACGGCTGGACGACGTGGTGGCCGTCTACGGTGAGGCGATGGGATACCGGCCGGAGCTGCTGGAGGCCCGGCGCGGCTACATCGCCACCCACGTACGCCGACCCGGCTTCCGCGCCGTCGCCAGCCTCACCAGCGAGGGCCACCTGGCCGGCTTCGGCTACGGCTACCTGGGCAGCTCCGGGCAGTGGTGGCACGACCAGGTCTGGCGGGCCCTCGACGCCCCGACCCGGCAGCGCTGGCTGACCCGCTGCTTCGAGGTGGTCGAGCTGCACGTCCGCCCGCCCGCACAGGGCCACGGCCTGGGCGCGCGGCAACTGCGGGCCCTGCTCAGCCTGGCGGAGGGGACGACCACGCTGCTCTCCACCCCGGAGGCCGACGAGGCGCGGTCGCGGGCCTGGCGGCTGTACCGCCGGTTCGGCTTCGTCGACGTCCTGCGCGACTTCCACTTCCCCGGCGACGAGCGCCCCTTCGGCGTACTCGGCCGGGACCTGCCGTTGGAGCCGCCGACACCCGCCGCGCCCGGCCGGGGCGCCCCGTGACCCGACGGCTGTCCTGGGCGCTGCTGGCCGTGCTGGTGCTGGCGCAGATCTGCTACCCGCTGACCACCGGGCAGACCCGGGCCCGGCTGACCGTCGCCACCGTCGTGCTCGGCTACCTGCTCTCGGTCGGCCACGCGCTGCTCAGCCGGGGCCCGCGTACGGCGGCGGCGCTGGTCGCGGTGGCCACGGTCGGCGGGTTCGCCATCGAGGCGCTCGGGGTGACCACCGGCTTCCCGTTCGGCAGCTACGACTACTCCGGCGAGCTGGGACCGAAGCTGGCCGGGGTGCCACTGATCATCCCGCTGGCCTGGACCTGGATGGCGTGGCCGGCCTGGCTGGCCGCCACCCGGCTGACCGGGGGCGACGCCGGCGGCGGGCCACTGGGGGCCGGCGGCGCCCCCGGCAGCGGGCCGGGCATCGGTGGTCGGCCGGGAGGCCGGTTCCCCGTCCGGCGAATCGCGCTGGCGGCCGTCGGGCTGGCCGCCTGGGACCTCTTCCTCGACCCGCAGATGGTGGCCGAGGGCTACTGGGTCTGGCGGGACGCCACCCCCGCGCTGCCCGGCCTGCCCGGCATCCCGGTGAGCAACTACCTGGGTTGGCTGCTCTTCGCCGTGCTGATGATGAGCGCGCTGCGCCCGCTGGCCGGGCCCGCCGTGGCCACCACCGACGGGCGCGACGGTCCGATGTTCGCGCTCTGGCTGTGGACGTACTTCTCCAGCGTGCTGGCCCACGCGGTCTTCCTCGGCCTGCCCACCTCGGCGCTGTGGGGCGCGGTCGGCATGTCGGTGGCCGCCGTGCCGCTGGCGGTCACGCTGCTGCGCGCCCGGCGCGACGACCGGCACCGCCCCCGTCAGCCGCACCGCCCCGGCGTCGACGCGACCGCATGACCGCCGTGCTCGCGCTGCTGCTCGGCGTGGCCGCGCTGACCGCACACACCCTCGTCAACGCCGGCCGCTGGCTGCGCCGCCCGGCCGAACGGCCGGCGCCGGTCACCGAGCCCGTGGCGGTGCTGCTGCCGCTGCGCGACGAGGCGGGGCGGGTCACCCCGTGCCTGCGCGCGCTGCTCGCCCAGCGGGGCGTGCCAGGGCTGCGCGTGGTGGTGCTCGACGACGGCTCGACCGACGGCACCGCGGACGTGGTCCGCGCGGTGGCCGGCGGCGACCCCCGGGTCACCCTGCTCGACGGCGTCGCCCCGCCGCCGGGCTGGCTGGGCAAGCCGCACGCCTGCTGGCAGTTGGCCACCCGGGCCGACCCCGCGGCGACCGCGCTGGTCTTCGTCGACGCCGACGTGGTGCTCGCCCCGGACGCGGTCGCGGCGGCCGTCACCGAGCTGCGTGCCGCGCGGGTGACGCTGCTGTCGCCGTACCCCCGGATCCTGGTGGCGACGGTGGCCGACCGGCTGGTCCAGCCACTGTTGCAGTGGCTGTGGCTGACCTTCCTGCCGCTGCGGGCGATGGAGCGCTCGCGGCGGCCGTCGCTGGCCGCCGCCGGCGGACAGTTCCTGGTGGTGGACCGGGCCGGCTACGAGACCGCCGGCGGGCACGCCGTGGTGGCCGGGAAGATCCTGGAGGACGTGGAGCTGGCCCGCGCGGTCAAGCGGGCCGGCGGCCGGATCGCCCTCGCCGACGGCTCGCGGCTGGCCACCTGCCGGATGTACGAGGACTGGCCGCAGCTGCGCGACGGCTACTCGAAGTCGCTCTGGGCCACCTTCGGCCATCCGGGGGCCGCCGCCGCCGTGGTGGCCCTGCTGCTCCTGCTCTACACCGCCCCCCCGCTGCTGGCGGTCGTCGCCCTGGCCGCCGGCGCCCCGGCGGTGGCCGCCGCGGCTCTCGCCGCCTACCTGCTCGGAGTCACCGGGCGGGCGGTCAGCGCCCGGGCGACGGGCGGCCGGTGGTGGCCCGACGCGCTGGCACACCCCGTATCGGTCGTGGTCCTCGGTTGGTTGACCCTGCGGTCGTACCATCTGCGGAAGCGGCGTCGCCTGTCCTGGCGCGGCCGCCCCGTCACCTAGGGAGGCGCGGCATGGCGCGGATCGTGGTCGTCGGCGCCGGCGTGGGAGGGCTGGCCACCGCCGCCCGGCTGGCCGCCACCGGGCACCAGGTCACCGTGCTCGAACGCGCGGACACCGTCGGCGGCAAGCTCGGCCGGTACGTCCACGACACCCCGGCGGGCCCGTTCCACTTCGACACCGGGCCGAGTCTGCTCACCCTGCCGGACGTCTTCCACGACCTGTTCGAGGCGACCGGCGCGAAGCTCGACGAGTACCTGGACCTGACGCCGGTGGACCCGATCGTGCGGCACGTCTTCCCCGGCGGCGGCCCGGCCCTCGACTCGTGCGCCGACCCGGCCGAGTTCGCCGCCCGCGTCGGCGCGGCCTTCGGCGACCGGGCCGCCGCTGACTGGCAGCGGCTGTGGCGCCGGGCGGCGCGGGTGTGGCAGGCCTCGCACCGGGACATCCTGCGCCGCGCGATCGACTCCCCGCTGGACCTGGCCGCGCTGGCCTGGCGGCTGGGCGACCTGGCCGCCATCGGGCCGGGTCGGACGCTACGCGGGCTGGGCCGGCGGCACCTGTCCGACCCCCGGCTGCGGATGCTGCTGGACCGCTACGCCACCTACACGGGCGCCGACCCGCGCCGGGCGCCGGCCGCGCTGGTGGCCGTGCCCTACGCCGAGCTGACCTTCGGCGGCTGGTACCTGCGCGGCGGGCTGGGCACACTCGCCGACGCGCTGCTGACCCGCTGCCTGGACCTCGGCGTGGTCGTACGGACCGGCGCCACGGTCACCCGGATCGACGCGGCGGGCGGCCGGGTGCACGGCGTACGCCTGCGCGGCGTCACCGCGCCGGTCCCCGCCGACGTGGTGGTGGCCAACGTCGACGCGCTCACCCTCTACCGGGACCTGCTGCCCAGCCCGCGCCGGCTGGCCGGGCTGACCGACCGCAGCCTGGCCGGTTTCGTACTGCTGCTCGGCGTCGCCGGCGACTCCGGGCTGGCCCACCACAACGTGTTCTTCCCCCGCGACTACGACGCCGAGTTCGACGCGGTCTTCGGCCACCCGGGGCGCGGGATGCGGGCCCGGCCGGCGGCCGACCCCACCGTCTTCGTCACCGTCGCCGACGACCCGATGGTCCGGCCGGCCGACCACGAGGCGTGGTTCGTGCTGGTCAACGCCCCCCGGCACGGCACCGCCGCCGGGGCCGTCGACTGGCGCCGGCCCGGCCTCGCCGAGGCGTACGCCGACCGCGTCCTCGACGTGCTGGCCGAACGCGGCGTCGACGTGCGGGACCGGCTGGTGTTCCGGCAGGTCCGCACCCCGGCCGACCTGGACGACGCGACCGGCGCGCCCGGCGGGTCGATCTACGGCACCGCCGGCGGCCTGCTGCGCCCCGCCAACCGGGGCCCGGCGCACGGGCTGTGGCTGGTCGGCGGCTCCAGCCACCCGGGCGGCGGCCTGCCGATGGTGACGCTCTCCGCCCAGATCGTCGCCGACGAGATCGGCCCCGCCTGGTAGCTGCCGAAGGTGTAAGGAAGGGCACCTTATTAACGCCTGAGGTATAGGAAGGGGCCCTTCCTTACACCTTCGGGCGGGCGCACCAGCCCCGCGTACCGGGTGAGCGCAGCCGTCAGCCGGCGTCGATGAGGGCGCGGCGGACGGCGGAGAGCAACTGGCCGAGGCCGAAGCCGGCCAGCAGCACCCAGACGGCGGTGGCCATGGTGATCGTGCCGGCGGCCAGGTCCGGCTCGATCAGCCCGGTCAGCCCGGCCAGCAGCAGCCCGACCAGGGCCACCGAGACCCGGGTGGGGCGCTCCCCCACCGTCACCGCACCGAGCTCCCGCATGCCGGCGGAGACCGCCCGGGAGCGGACGTACTCGTGCAGCCAGGAGAGCGCGCCGGCGGTCACGACGAGCGCCCCCGGCGCGCCGATCAGCCAGAACGCGGCCAGCCAGGCGACCTCGCCGAGCCGGTCGGCCAGCGAGTCGTAGACGTAGCCGAGCCGGGAGGTCCGGTTCGTGGCCACCGCCACCGCGCCGTCGACGCTGTCCGCCACGGCGGCGAGCAGCACGAACAGCGACGCCAGGAAGGGACCGTCCTGCGGCCGTACGGCGAACAGCGGCACGCAGGCACAGAGCAGCACGCCGACCACGGTGACCGGGGTCGGGCCGACCCGCAGCCGGCCCAGCACGAACCCGACGTGGTAGGCGAAGCGCAGCCAGGCGCGGACGACCGGGGCCGCCGCCCGGGGGTCGAAGCCCCCGTGCAGCCGTGCCCAGGCGGTGGCGTACTCGTCCCAGTTCAGCTGTGTGCCCACCTTCGGATCAACCGTCGCGCCGCCGGTCAGGTGTCGCGGCAGCGGAGTCACACCCGCGCGCCGGCTTGGATGTTCTGCCAGACCTCGCGGGTGGCGGTGGAGCGGTTGAGGGTGATGAAGTGGATCCCGGGCACGCCCTCGTCGAGCAGCCGCCGGCACATCTCGCTGGCCTGCTCGACACCGAGCCGGCGTACCGCCTCCGGGTCGTCGGCGACCTTCGCGAACCGCTCGGCCAGGGCCGGCGGGAAGGGCGCCCCCGAGAGCTGCACCGAACGCTCGATGGTGCCGATCTGGGTCACCGGCATCACGCCGGCCAGGATGGGCGTGTCGCAGCCGGCGGCGGCGACCCGGTCGCGCAGCCGCAGGTAGTCGTCGGCGTCGAAGAACATCTGGGTGATCGCGAAGTCGGCGCCGGCCCGGCACTTGCGGACGAAGTGCTCCGTGTCGCTGGCCACGTCGGACGAGCGCGGATGCTTGTAGGGGAAGGCCGCCACCCCGACGCTGAAGTCGCCCGCGTCGCGCACCAGACGGACCAGGTCCTCGGCGTAGAGCACGCCCTCGGGGTGACACACCCAGTCGCCGCCCGGGTCGCCCGGCGGGTCGCCCCGCACAGCGAGCACGTTGCGCACCCCGACCCCGGCGAGCCTGCCGATGACGTGGCGCAGCTCTGCCACCGAGTGGCTGACCGCGGTCAGGTGGGCCATCGGCAGCAGGGTGGTCTCGGTGGCGATCCGCTCGGTGACCGCCACGGTGGTGTCGCGGGTCGACCCGCCGGCGCCGTAGGTGATCGATACGAAGGACGGGCGCAGCGACTCCAGCTCGCGGATCGCCTGCCACAGCAGTCGCTCGCCCTGCTCGGTCTTGGGCGGGAAGAACTCGAAGGAGAAGGTCGGCTGCCGGTCGCGGATCAGCTCCCCGATCGCCGGCTGGGGATTGGGGAGGACCGATGGAAGACCGAGCGCCACGCCACGACTCTAGCGGGCCGGGCCCCGCATACCGAGACCTTCCCACACTGGTGGACACCGGACCGGGCCCGGCGGGCGGCTCCGGGCCGGGCCGGGCGCGCGGGCCGGCGGCGGGGGCCGGTCACCGGGGCCGCGAAGTGTCGTACCCACGGAGTAGTCATGTGACTGCGCGGGGTGGTCCCGGCCGTAGGCCGACCCGCCCGGGGGCACGCGCGGGGGTCAGCATCCACCGGTGGCGCACCGGTCCCGTTCCGGGGTCTGCGCCGCCGCCGTGCCGACACCCGCCCGGAGGAACCGATGACGCCGCCCCCGCCGCCCGGCCCGCAGCTGCTCGGGCCGCTGCTCGCCCAGCTCCGGCTGGCCCGGGGCCGGAGCCAGCTGCGGCTCGCGGCCGAGCTCTGCGCCGCCTCCGGTGTGCCGACCCTCAGCCGGCACGAGGTCTCCCGGTGGGAACGGCAACTGCGCGTTCCCGGCGTGTTCTGGCTCGGTTGGCTCGCCGTCGTCCTCGCGGTGCCGGTCGACCTGCTGGCCGCCGCCGCGGCCCGCACCCGCCGCCTCGGTCCGCCGCCGGCCTTCGGCGGGTCCCGGCCCCGGGCGGCACTGCTGGCCCTGGCCCAGCGCTGGCTGGCCGACCCGCACGCCGTGCTGCTGCCCGGACCGCCCGCTCGACCCGACGGTCGGGGCGACGGTCGGGGCAGCCCGGCCAGGCCCGGGCTGCCGGGCACCCGGCCGGCGACGGCGGACACCGACGGGCCGGAAGGGCCGGTGCGGCTGGCGCAGCTACGCCGGCTCGACGACCTCGCCGGCGGGGCCGACCTGGCCGGGCTCGGGGCCTACCGGCTGGGACGCGCGGTGCGGGCGCTGTCCGGGTGCGGCCCCGCCGCGCGCCCTCGACTGCTGCTCGAACTGGCCGAGTCCGCCCAGCTCGCGGGTTGGCTCACCGCCGACGCCGGGGACGCCGCCGGCGCGCTGCACGCCTACCGGCTGGCGTTGCGCGCCGCCGCGACGGCCGGCGACCCGGCGCTCGCCGGGCACGTGCTCGGCTCGGCCAGCCACCTGCTCACCGGCGTCGGCGACCCGGCCGGCGCGCTGGTGCTGGCCCGCACCGCGTACGCGGGGGCACGGCGGTCGGCCAGCCCCGGTCTGCGGGCCCTGCTGTTGCACCGGGTGGCCCTGGCCATGGCTCTGGGCGGCCGGGCGGGAGCGGTCCCGCAGGCGCTCGACGCGGCCCGCCGGGTGACCGACGCACCCGAACCGGGCCGGGAACCGCCATGGCTCTACTGGCTCGACGGGCCGGAACTGGCCGCGATGACCGGGCGCACGCTGGTCGCGCTGGGCCGCCCGCGCCCGGCCGAGGCGCCGCTGCACGCCGTCCGGGGGCGCGGCCCGCGCACGTCGGCGATCTACGGCAGCTGGCTGGCCCGGGGCTATCTGCAACTCGGCGAGGTGGAGCGGGCCAGCGCGGTGGCCGGCGAGGCGCTGCTCGACGCGGTCCGCGCCGGGTCGCCCCGCGCGCTGGGCCAGCTGGCCGAGGTGCGCCGGCGGCTGGCCGGGCACGGCGACGAGCCGGCCGTACGGCGGTACCGGGCGCTCGCCGCGTCGGCCGCCCCGTACCTGCCCCGTTCGGGGCCGCCACCTGGGCGGGCCGGCGGGCCGGCTCCCGCGGGGCGTACGGCGCGTCGGCCCCCCGGTGGCGCGACGGGCCCCACGCCGACCGGATAGCGTCGGGGCGTGACCCACGCTGCTCCCGTTTCCCCCGTCGACCGCGCCGGGCTGCGTCAACGGATCGACAAGGCCCTGACCGAGTTCCTCGCCAGCCAGCGCGCCTGGATGGCCGGGGTCGACGACGCCCTGGCTCCGCTCGCCGAGGCGATCGAGGCGTTCGTCCTCGGCGGCGGCAAGCGGCTGCGGCCGGCGTTCGCCTACTGGGGTTTCCGGGGAGCCGGCGGGGTGGACACCGACCAGGTGGTCACCGCCCTGGCCTCGTTGGAGTTCGTGCAGGCCAGCGCGCTGATCCACGACGACCTCATGGACCGCTCCGACACCCGGCGCGGCGAGCCGGCCGTGCACCGGCGGTTCGCGGCCCGGCACCGGGCGGCCGGCTGGGGCGGCGACGCGGACGGCTTCGGCGACGCCGCGGCGATCCTCCTGGGCGACCTGGCCCTGGTCTGGTCGGACGAGCTGCTGCACTCCGCCGGGCTGGATCCGCGCACGGTGGCCCGCGCCCGGCCGGTCTTCGACGCCATGCGCACCGAGGTCACCGTCGGCCAGTACCTCGACGTGCTGACCCAGGTCACCGGGGACACCTCGGTGGAGCGGGCCGGCAAGGTCGCCCGCTACAAGTCGGCGAAGTACACGGTCGAGCGGCCCCTGCTGGTCGGTGCCGCGCTGGCCGACGCGCCGGCGGAGGTCCGGGCGGCGTACTCGGCGTACGGGCTGCCGCTGGGCGAGGCGTTCCAGCTCCGCGACGACGTGCTGGGGGTCTTCGGCGACCCGGTCCAGACCGGCAAGCCGGCCGGCGACGACCTACGCGAGGGCAAGCGGACGTACCTGGTGGCGGCGGCGCTGGAGACGACCGACGGGGCGGGCCGGGACGTGCTGCTCGGCACGCTCGGCGACCCCGGGCTGGACGAGGCCGGGATCGCCCGGCTGCGTGGGCTCATCGACGGCAGCGGGGCGTTGGCGCGTACGGAGGAGCGGATCGCCATGCTGACCGACACCGCGCTGGCCGCGCTGGCCGCCGTCGACCTGGACACCGAGGCCCGGCAGGCCCTCGTCGACCTGGCCATCGCCGCCACCCGCCGCGCGGACTGACCGGCCACCCACGCCCCCTCGCCCCGGGCGGAGGGCGAGAGCGGGGCGGGGCGGGGCAGGGCGGGCAGAGCAGAGCAGGGCGGGGCGGGTCAGAAGCCGAGGGCCTGGGCCCGGCGCTTCACCTCGCGGGCCTGATCGCCGCCGAGCGCCTTCGCGGGGCTGGCGCCCGGCAGGGTGTCGTCCGGCTCGTAGAGCCAGCGCAGCGCGGCCTCGTCGTCGTATCCGGCGTCGGTCAGCAGGTTGAGCACACCGGGCAGGTGCTTGAGCACCGTCTCGTTGGCCACCAGGTCGGCCGGCATCCGGCGGACGCCGTCGCGGCGTACGGCGATGAGCTCCCGGTCGCGGATCATCTGGTGGACCTTGCTGATCGACACGTCGAGGCGCTCGGCCACGTCCGGCAGGGTCAGCCAGTCGGCGGCGTCGGCGGGGCCGGTGGCGGATTCGGGGCCGGGCACGGCCCGGTCGGCGGGTACTGAGTCGGTCACCGGACCACCCTGCCACGTCCCGCCCGGCCGGGGCCAACGGCACCCCGACGAGCCGGCTGAGCAGGGCCGGCGGGCAGTGCGAGCGCGGCGGGAGGGTCACGGTCGTACCCCATCTGTAGCATCCTGTTCAACCTTCACCTCCTGGACACATAGACTCCCTGCCGATGGACACACAGGTCGCCGACACGTTGCTGGGCTCGCTGATCGACGGGCGCTACCGCATCCGCGGTCGCGTGGCCCGTGGCGGCATGGCGACCGTGTACACCGCCACCGACGAGCGCCTCGAGCGCACCGTGGCGGTCAAGATCATTCACCCGTCCCAGGCCCCCGAGGCGCGGGCGCGGGCCGCGGGCTTCGTGGAGCGGTTCACCGACGAGGCGAAGACCATCGCCCGGCTGACCCACCCCAACGTCGTCGCGGTCTACGACCAGGGCACCCACTCCGGCCTGCCCTACCTCGTGATGGAGTACGTCCGCGGTCGCACCCTGCGCGACGTGCTCGCCGAGCGGCGCCGGCTCAACCCCGACGAGGCCCTGGCCATCGCCGAGCAGATGCTCGCCGCGATCGCCGCCGCGCACCGGGCAGGGCTGGTGCACCGCGACGTGAAGCCCGAGAACGTGCTGGTCGCCGAGGCCCCCACCGGCGGCGCGGCCAACCTGGTCGACAGCGTGGTCAAGGTCGCCGACTTCGGGCTGGCCCGGGCCGTCGAGGCGAGCGCCGACGACGAGAACGGCAACCAGTTGATGGCCACCGTCGCGTACGTGGCCCCGGAGCTGGTCACCGAGGGCCACGCCGACCCCCGCACCGACGTCTACTCCGCCGGCATCGTGCTGTTCGAGATGCTCACCGGCCGGGTGCCCTACGACGGGGACCGCCCGGTCGACGTCGCCTGGCAGCACGTCGACAAGGACGTCCCGGCACCGTCCACCCTGGTGCCCGGCCTGCCCAGGTCGCTCGACGAACTGGTCGCCCGGGCCACCCGGCGTGATCCGGGCGCCCGGCCGACCGACGCCGGCGCGCTGCTGGCCGAGGTGCAGGCCGCCCGCGACGACCTTGGCGACGCGAACACGCACACCGCCGTGTTGCGCCGGGTGTCCGACGACTCGGTGGCCCAGCCGACCATGATGGTCGCGGCGATCCGGCCGGCCGATCGGCCCGCCTGGGCCCGGCTGCCCGAGGGCGGCGGCCCCCGGACGGGCCGTCGCCGGGCCGAGCCCGAGGAGGGCGAGAGCCTGTGGTCGCGGCTGGCCACGCTGCGTACCCGGGTCATGGGCGACCCGCGCGGCCGCACGGGGGTCATCGCCACCGTGTTGGCGCTGGTCCTGGTGGCAGCCGGCGGCGGCTGGTGGTTCGCGGCCGGGCGCTACACGGAGGCGCCGCAGCTGGTGGCGATGACCAAGGCCGAGGCGGAGGCACAGGCCGCCCGCGCCGGGATCGTCCTCAGCTACGCGGCACCGCGCCACGACGAGAAGGTCCCGAAGGACGCCGTCCTGGCGCAGGACCCGGTCTCCGCCACCCGGATCGTCAAGGGCGGCACCGTCACGCTGACCCTCTCGCTGGGCCCGGAACGTTTCCCGGTGCCCGACGTGGTGGGCAAGGAGTTCGAGCTCGCCGAGGCCGACCTGCTCGACGCGAAGCTGGTGGTGGCGAAGGGCGCCGCCCGCTACGACGACAACCTGCCCGCCGGCGTCGTGATGGACACCAACCCGAAGGTCGGCACCGAGGTGAAGCCGGGCGACAAGGTCACGGTCGTCCTGAGCAAGGGCAAGGCCCCGATCTCGGTGCCCAACCTGGTCGGCAAGAGCCTGGGCGAGGCGCGGACGGCCCTCGCCCAACTGGGCCTGGAGCTGGTGGAGCCGCCCACCTACAAGGACTCCGACAAGCCCAGGGACGAGGTCCTCGGGCAGAGCCCGGCGGACGGCACCGGGGTGGAGCGGGGAGCGAAGGTCAAGCTGGAACTCAGCAAGGGCCCGCCGCTGGTCGCCGTCCCCCGGGCCATCGACCTGCCCTGTCAGCAGGCCAAGCAGCTCCTGGAGGGCCAGGGCTTCCCGGTGGCGATCCAGTTCAACCCGAACGGCGTCGCCCGTTTCCAGAACCCGCCGGAGAACACCCAGGTGCCGCCGGGCACCCCGGTCACCCTCGGGTGCTTGTAGCGATGCCGGCGCACCACCGGCTGGTCGGCTCGCACACGCCCACCTCCGGGGGCCTGGCGAGGGCCGCCCTGCCGTACGTCGACGCGGCCGGCTCGCAGGTCGTGCAGGTCTACGTGTCCAACTCGCGGGGCTGGGCACTGCCGGCCGGCGACCCGGCCCAGGACGTGGCGTTCCGCGACGGCTGCGGCGAGCGGGGCGTGCCCGTCTTCATCCACGCGTCGCTGCTGGTCAACCTCGGCTCGCCCACCGCGAACACGGTCGAGCGGTCGGCCGAGACACTCGCCCACGCGCTGCGCCGGGGCCGCGCGATCGGCGCCGAGGGGGTGGTCTTCCACGCCGGCAGCGCGGTCGACGAGGGGTACGCCGACACCGCGATGCGCCAGGTACGCGAGACGCTGCTGCCGTTGCTCGACGAGGCGGCGGCAGCGGGCGGCCCACGGCTGCTGGTCGAGCCGAGCGCTGGTGGCGGTCGCTCCCTCGCCTCCCGGGTGGAGCAGCTCGGGCCCTACCTCGACGCGGTGGAGCGGCACCCCTGGCTCGGGGTCTGCTTCGACACGTGCCACGCCTGGGCGGCCGGGCACGACCTCGCCGCCGAGGGCGGCATGACCGCGACGCTGGACACGCTCGTGGCGACGGTCGGGGCCGACCGCCTGCGGCTGGTGCACGCCAACGACTCGAAGGACCTCTGCGGCTCGACCCGCGACCGGCACGAGAACATCGGCGGAGGCACCATCGGCGAGCCGGCGTTCGCCGAGCTGATGGCGCATCCGGCCACCGCCGGCGTCCCGGTCGTGGTGGAGACGCCGACGGAGAAGCACGTCGGCCACGCCGCCGACATCGCCACCCTCAGGCGCCTGCACCCCTGACGCGGGGCCGGCAGAAGGTCAGCCCCGCAGGACGCGGGTGAGGACGTCGACGGCGCGGTCGATGCCGGCGTCGTCGACGTCCAGGTGGGTGACCAGGCGCGCCGTGCGGGGGCCGAGCACCGAGAGCAGGACGCCCTCGGCGCGCGCGGCGGCGGCCAGGGCGTGCGCGTCCATCGGTGCCTTGGTCAGGTCCAACGGCACCAGGTTGGTCCGGACCGTCGTGGCCAGCACCCCGAACGGGGCGATCGCCTCGGCCAGCCGGGCCGCCTTGGCGTGGTCGTCGGCGAGCCGGTCGACGTGGTGCGCCAGCGCGTACCGGCCGGCGGCGGCCAGGATGCCGGCCTGCCGCATCCCGCCGCCCATCCGCTTGCGGACGAACCGGGCCCGCTCGATCTTGTCGGCGCTGCCGACGACCAGCGAGCCGACCGGCGCCCCGAGACCCTTGGAGAGGCAGACCGACAGGGTGTCGAACAGGGCGCCGTAGTCGGCCAGCGGCACGCCGTCGGCGACGTGCGCGTGCCAGATCCGGGCGCCGTCGCAGTGCAGCGCGACCTGCGCGTCGTCGGCGATCCGGCGCAGCTCGCGCAGGATGCCCAGCGGGATCACCCCGCCGCCGCCCCGGTTGTGGGTCTGCTCGACGGCTATCGCCCGGGTGGGCACCGCCCAGTAACCGTCCGGGCGGACCATGGCGGCGACCGCGTCCGGGTCGACGTCCGCGCCGACGGCGGGCCAGGTCCGCGAGGAGATGCCGCCGTACGCCGCGGCGGCCCCGATCTCGTACGTCACCACGTGCGCGTCGGCGTCGCAGAGCAGCTCGTTGCCCGGCGGCACCACCAGTTGCAGGGCGATCTGGTTGGCCATCGACCCGCTCGGGGCGAACAGCGCCGCCTCGTGCCCGAACAGCGCGGCGACCTCGGCCTCCAGCGCGTTGACGGTCGGATCCTCGCCGTAGACGTCGTCGCCGACGTCGGCGCCGGCCATCGCCTCCCGCATCCCGGAGGTGGGCCGGGTGACGGTGTCCGACCGAAGGTCGACGAACTGGTCAGCCACTGTCGTCCCTTCGGCCGCCGACTGCGGGGCTCGCAAGCTCACTCCTCGCGTCAGCCACGGAGCATCTCCGCCACCAGGAAAGCCAGCTCCAGCGACTGCTGGGTGTTCAGCCGCGGGTCGCAGGCGGTCTCGTACCGGCCGGGCAGGTCGAGATCCTCGATGCCCTGGGCGCCGCCGAGGCACTCGGTGACGTCCTCACCGGTCAGCTCGACGTGCAGCCCGCCGGGGTGGGTCTCCAGGCCCCGGTGCACCTCGAAGTAGCCGAGCACCTCGTCGACGATGCGGTCGAAGTGCCGGGTCTTGTAGCCGTTGGACGACTCGTGCGTGTTGCCGTGCATCGGGTCGCACTGCCAGACCACCTTGGCGCCGGCGGCGGTCACCTTCGCCACGATCGGCGGCAGGGCGTCGCGGACCCGGTGGTTGCCCATCCGGCTGATCAGGGTGAGCCGGCCGGGGATGTTCTCCGGGTTGAGCTTCTCGCAGAGCTCGATCGCCTCGTCCGGGGTCGTCGTCGGGCCGAGCTTCACGCCGATCGGGTTGGCGATGCGGGAGATGAAGTCGATGTGCGCCCCGCCGATCTGCCGGGTGCGCTCGCCGATCCACAGGAAGTGCCCGGACAGCCCGTACGCCCGGCGGTCGGAGACCCGGGTCAGCGCCCGGTCGTACTCCAGGGCGAGGGCCTCGTGCGAGCAGTAGAGGGTGACGGTGCGCAGCGCCTCGTCGTCGGTCATCCCGCACGCCCGGATGAAGGCCAGCGCCCGGTCGATCTCGCGGGCGATCGCCTCGTAGCGCTCACCGGCCGGGGAGTTCTTGACGAAGCCCTTGTTCCAGTCGTGCACGGCGTGCAGGTCGGCCAGCCCGCCGGCGAGGTAGGCGCGGAGCATGTTCATCGCGGCGGCCGAGTTCGCGTACGCCCGGATCATGCGCTGCGGATCGGCGGCGCGCGCCTCCGGCGTCGCCTCCAGCGCGTTGATCATGTCGCCGCGGTAGGCGGGCAGGCCGCGCGCGTCCGTCGGCAGCGACCGGGGCTTGGTGTACTGCCCGGCGACCCGGGCCACCTTGACCACCGGCAGCGAGGCGCCGTAGGTGAGCACGATCGCCATCTGGAGCAGGGTGCGGGCGTTGGCCAGCAGGTGGCTCTCGGTGTTGTCGACGAAGGTCTCCGCGCAGTCGCCGCCCTGGAGCAGGAACGCCTTGCCCTCGCACACCAGCGCCAGCCGCTGCCGCAACTGGTCGACCTCGTAGGGCGCCACCACCGAGGGCACGGTGTCGAGCACCTTGCAGACCTCGGCGACCCCCGCCGGGTCCGGCCAGGGCGGGGTCTGCTCGCGCGGCAGCTCCCGCCAGCGGTCGAGGCCGAGGGCCGCGTCCTCGGCGGAGTCGACGGTCGGACGGCTGGTCTGCAGCCCAGGGCTGCCCACCGCGGGATGGCTCAGCTGATGCCACTCATGGCGCATGACAGGAAGCGTACGGCGAGCGGCCTCACGGCCTGTCGGCGAGGGGGATGGTTCCGGCAGGTGAGAGCGGGCTCACCCGGACCCGGGCGAGGGGGTGGCGGCCGGGGCGGGGGTGTTGCCGCCCGGTGCCTCGGCGGCGATGCACCAGTCGGCGCCGTCGCGGGTGACCGTGAACAGCAGCGGCCGGGTGATCGTGCGGGACCCGGCGGCGACCGAGATCGACGTGCTCACCTCCTGGCCCCGGGGACCGGGGCGGATGTCGGTGATCTCGGCCTTCGGCACGGTGAAGTGGTCGGCGAAGTCGCCGTTGGGGCCGGTCGCGGCGGCGTCGAAGCTCTGCTGGAGGGCGGCGCAGAGCTGGCTGCGCCCGGCCGCGACGTCCTTGGCGGTCATCGCGTCGAGGTAGGCCTGCACCCGCTCCCGCGACTTGGCGGCGGCCTCCTCGGCCGGGGCCCGCCCGGGCCTGGTCGCCGGGTCCTCCTCCTCGCCGATACCGCACCCGAGCAGGGCGAGGGGCAGGGTCACGAGCAGCACCGCGCCCGCCACCAGCCTTCCGCGCGTCGCGCGCATCGCCACCTCCGTCGCCGTGGACAGTGAGCCCGTCGAGCGGGGAGTCTGTCACATCGACACACGTGCCCCGATGCCGCCGCGCCCGAACCGGACGATCCCAGCCCGACCGGGCACAGCGGGCGGGGAGGGACCGGTGCGTGGTCCCTCCCCGCCGTGTGGGTGGTGCGTCGGCCCTCGGCTCAGCCGAGACCGCCCTTGATGGCGCCGATCAGCTCGCCGTTGCCGGTGTCACCGGAGAGCTCCCAGAAGAAGGCGCCACCGAGGCCCTGGTTCTTCGCGTACGTCATCTTGCCGTTGATCGTGGCGGGGGTGTCGTAGCTCCACCAGTTGCTGCCGCACTTGGCGTACGCCGTGCCGGCGACGGTGCCGGTGGCCGGGCAGGTGTTCTTGAGGACCTTGTAGTCCTCGATGCCCTGCTCGTAGGTGCCCGGGGCGGGGCCGGTGGCGGTGCCACCCGGGGCGGTCTGGGTCACCCCGGTCCAGCCCCGGCCGTAGAAGCCGATGCCGAGCAGCAGCTTGTCCGACGGAATGCCCTTGCTCTTGAGCTTCTGGATCGCCGCGTCGGACCAGAAGCCCTGCTGCGGGATGCCGGCGTACGAGGTGAGCGGGGAGTGCGGGGCGGTGGGGCCCTGCGCGTTGAAGGCGCCGAAGTAGTCGTACGTCATCGGCATGATCCAGTTGAGGTGCGTGGCGGCGCCGGCGTAGTCGGCGGCGTCGATCTTGCCGCCGTTGCTGCCGTCCGCCGTGATGGCGGCGGTGACCAGCGCGGAGGAGCCGAACTTCGAGCGCAGTGCGCTGACCACGTTCTTGAAGGCGTTCGGGCCGCTGCTGTCACAGGTGAGCCCGCAGGCGTTCGGGTACTCCCAGTCGACGTCGATGCCGTCGAAGACGTCCGCCCAGCGCGGGTCCTCGACCAGGTTGTGGCAGCTCTCGGCGAACGCGGCCGGGTTCTGCGCGGCCTGGGTGAAGCCGCCGGACCAGGTCCAGCCGCCGAAGGACCAGATCACCTTCAGGTTCGGGTACATCTTCTTGAGCTTGCGCAGCTGGTTGAAGCTGCCGCGCAGCGGCTGGTCCCAGGTGTCGGCGACGCCGTCGACGCTGTCGGCCGCGGTGTAGGCCTTCTCGTAGTCGGCGTAGCTGTCACCGATGGTGCAGCGGCCTCCGGTGGTGTTGCCGAAGGCGTACAGGATGTGGGTCAGCTTGGCGGCCGAGCCGCTGGTGTGGATGTTCTTCACGTGGTAGTTGCGGGCGTAGACGCCCCACTGCGCGAAGTAGCCGACGACCTTCTTGCCGCCCGGGCCCGGCGGCGGCGTGGTGGGCGGCGGCGTGGTCGGCGGCGCGGTGGTGGGCGGCGCCGTGGTCGGCGGGGTGGTGGTCGGCGGCGCGGTGGTGGGGGGCGGGGTGCCGCCGCCGCACGGTGCGCCGTTGATCGTGCAGTTCAGCGGCGCCTTGTACGCGCCGGTGCCGTTGTAGCCCCAGCTGAACGAGGCGCCCGCCGCGATCGGGCCGGCCCAGCTCTTCTTCACCGCCACGTAGTGGTTGCCGGAGCGCGTGACGTCGGCGTCCCAGGAGCTGCTGATGCTGGTGCCCGACGGCAGGTCGAACTCGATGCGCCAGGTGCTCACCGGGGCGCTCGTCCCGTTGGTGACGGTCACCCGCGTCTCGTGACCGGTCCCCCAGTCCTGCGCCTTGGCGAAACCGGCGGTCACGCTGCCGGCGCCGAACGCACTGGCCATCGGGACCGTGGCGACGGTCACCGCCATCACGGCGCCGACCCAGAGGGCCCGGCGGAGCGATCTCTTCATGCGGCGTCTCCCTAAACAGTTAGGAAACTTTCCAGATTGATGGTGAGACGCTACTCACGCCGTCATCCCTTAGTCAAGATGTCCATGTATCGATTTCCACTGGGAGCGCGACCAGCCCCCGGCCGCCCCCGGTTGTCGGCACGACCGACGCCGGGGGCCACAGCGGCGACGTGCGGTGGAACTTCGAGAAGTTCCTCGTCGCCCCGGACGGCACGGTGGCGGCCCGCTTCGCGCCCACCGTCGAGCCCGGGGCGGCCGAGCTGCGCGCCGCGACCGAGAAGGCGCTGCCCCCGGCGGCCCGAGGGTCACCCGTCTCGGTCGTGCCGCCGGGTGTCGGTCGGACTACGATCGGCGACACCCGGGACGGTCCGGGCGGAGGGGGCGGGATGTTCTTCGCGGTGCAGGAGATGCTCGCACCGGGCCAGGTTCCGCCCGAGCACCACATCAGCATCCAGGGCCCACTCGACGCCAGCCGGGTGGTGCTCGACGCCGCCGTGCCAGACGACGTGCTGCGCGACCACGGTCGGCTGCGGCACCTCCCGCCGGCCCCCGCGCACCTCGACGCCGCTGGGCGGCGCCGCTTCGTACTGGAGCACCTGCTCGCTCGGATCGACGGAGCGGCGTCCTACGTCCGGATGTCGCCCGCCGACCTGCCGCCGTTCGTCCGGGCGCTCATCGCGGCGGCCAGGCCGGTGGTGTTCGCCTGGACCGACCCGACGACCGGCGAACGCGTCGAGCGGGTGGTGGTGGCGGTCTGGCGCGACGGCGATCCGGACGGACCGGCCGACCACACCCCGCCCGGGCCCCGCCGGCCGTGACCCCCGCGCCTCAGCCGGCGACGACGGCGGCTGGGGCCGGGTCGGCCAGCGCGGCGCGGATCGGGGCGAGCGCGGCGGCGAACTCGTCGAGCTCCCCCGCCTCGTCCCAGAGCTCGGCCAGCTCGGAGCCGTCGGCGAGCACCCGGTCCAGGGCGCGCAGGGCCAGCGCCGGCAGCTCGGCGGAAAGCGCCAGGCGCCCACCGGCGGCGAGGAACTCCGGCGCGTACGCCGAGTCGACCGGCGGCCCGCCGGAGAGGTGCGCGGCGACCACCGCCGACGCCGCGACCGCCCTGGCGCCGGGCCACGAGTCCAGGAAGTCGCCCTCCCGCACGGCCTCGCGCAGCGCCTGCTCCACCAGCAGGGCCCGCCGCTGCGGTGACGCATCGTCGAGGGCGGCGCACCAGTCCGCCGCCGCGTCGTTGTCGAACGGCCCCGCCGCCCACGTTCCCATCGCACTCCCCGTTCGCTGTTCGCAGGTGGAGGCAGGCTAGCCGCCGCGTCCGACATCGCCGCTACGGCGACGCCGGGGCGCTCGGCTCGCGTCGTCCCCGAAGCCGACTCCTCGGCACCGGAGCCGGCAGTACGTTTGGCAGGCGGCACTGGGCACCGGGCACCGGGCACCGGGCGGGATTGTCGACCACACCGGTGGGGAATGCCGTCACCGCGAACGAGGTTGGGAAGCGACATGACAACCGTGGGAATGATCGGCAGTGGACACATCGGCGGCACGGTGGCGCGGCTGGCGGTGGCCGCCGGCTACGACGTCGTGCTGAGCAACTCGCGCGGCCCGGAGACCCTCAAGGACCTCGTCGACGAGCTGGGCGCGCGCGCCCGGGCGGCCACGGCACCCGAGGCCGCGACGGCCGGCGACCTGGTGGTCGTCACCATCCCGCTGAAGGCGTACCGGGACGTGCCGGTCGAGCCGCTCGCCGGCAAGCTCGTGCTGGACACCAACAACTACTACCCGGAGCGGGACGGCAGGTTCCCCGAGCTCGACTCCGGCGCCACCACCAGCAGCGAGCTGCTCCAGCGACACCTGCCGCGGTCGCGGGTGGTCAAGGTGTTCAACAACATCTTCTTCAAGCACCTGCACTCGCTGGCCCGGCCGACCGGCGCCGACGACCGCAGCGCGCTGCCCATCGCCGGTGACGACGCGGGCGCGAAGGCGGAAGCCACGGCCTTCCTCGACCGGATCGGCTACGACGCCGTGGACGCCGGGACGCTCGCCGAGAGCTGGCGCTACCAGCCGGACACCCCGGCGTACGGGACCATCTACTCGGCCGACCCGGCGAGCTGGGAGCGCGAGGCGCCCGCCGACGCCGCGCGGGTGCGCGCCGCGGTGGCCGAAGCCACCCGCTGAGCGCTCGGCGTTCCGGCCACCGTGCGATCGTGGCGCCGCAGACACCACGGCCGACCGCACCGCAGCCCAGGCCGGTCGCACCTCGGGCGGTGCGACCGGCCTGGGCGGGCTAGGCTGCGACCGTGCAGCTCACCACCGTGGACGACATCGGCACGGCCGAGCAGCGCATCGCGGGGCGGGTCGCCCGCACCCCGCTGCTCGCCTGCCCCCGCCTCGGCGACCCGCTGCGGCTCGACCTCGCGGTGAAGGCGGAGAACCTCCAGCACACCGGCAGTTTCAAGGTGCGGGGCGCGCTCAACGCGCTGATCGCCCGCGTCGAACGGGAGGGGGCGCCCGCCGGGCTGACCGCCTTCTCCGCCGGCAACCACGCGGCGGCCGTGGCCTTCGCCGGTCGCGCCTTCGGCCTGCCGACAGTCGTCTGCATGCCACCGCACGCGGTGCCGACCAAGATCGAGACGGTCCGCCGGTACGGCGGCGAGGTCGTCCTCACCGACGACCTGTCGGGCACCTGCCAGGCGCTGGCGGCGGAGCGCGGCTACCACCTCCTGCACCCCTTCGACGACCCCGACGTCATCGCCGGTCAGGCAACCGTCGGCAGGGAGATCCTGGCCGACGGTCCGCCGCCGGAGCTGGTCCTCGTGCCGGTGGGTGGCGGCGGGCTGATCAGCGGGGTGGCGGCGGCCGTCCGGGCGGCCGTCCCGACCGCCCGCGTCGTCGGCGTCGAGCCGGTCACCGCCAACGCCCTCGGCCACGCGCTGCGCACCGGGGGCGACGCCCTCACGGCGCGACCCGTGTCGATCGCCGACGGGCTGGCGGCTCCGTTCGCCGGGCGGCACACGCTGGCGCACGTCCGCGCGCTGGTGGACGAGGTGGTCGAGGTGCCCGAGGAGAGCATCCGGGCCGCCTGGTGGGAGCTGCTGGACGCGACGAAGCTCCTGGTCGAGCCGTCCGCCGCCGTCACCCTCGCCGCGTTGCGGGCCGGCCTGGTCGACGCCGGGCCGGGCACCCGTACCGTGCTGGTGCTCAGCGGCGGGAACGTCTCGCCCGCCACGCTCGCGTCGCTGGCCTGAGCGCCACCGGCGGGGCGTCGGGCCGTCCCGCTCCCCCGCCGCCGGCCCGGCGGGAACGGCGACCGGCCCGCCCCCGCCGCGCCGGATCAGACCGGGCGACGACCGGCGAAGCCGCACTCCACCCGGTGGTACCAGCGCACGTCGGTGTCCCCCTCCAGCCAGCACCAGAGCACCGGTCGGCCGTCGCGCTCACCGGGAAGGTCGAGCAGCACCGGCGCGACGCCCTTGACCTGGATGTCGTGCGAGTGCAGCTCCTCGACGAGGCCGTGCAGCCGCGCCTCCAGCCCCTTGACCTCGGCCAGTCCGCCGAGCGGGCTGGCGCCCCGGTCGGCCAGGTCGACGCGCAGCTCGGCCAGGTCGGCCCGCAGCCGGATCAGCTCGTCGACACGCGGACGCAGGGTGACGATCAGGTGGCGGGCCTGGGCGAGGGTGAACACCGGGCCAGTATGGAGCACCCGGCCCGCCGCGCGTGCCCGGCGAGCCACGCACCGGGCAGGGCCCGCCACGGCGGTCCGCGCCCGGCGAGGCCGTATCGCGCCCGGGTTTGTAGCTAACCTTCCTTGACGAGGCATCGACGTGTAGCTAAGTTTCGACCAGACGACGGGAGGGGCGACATGGAGCGCAGGAAGTTCCTGGCCGGAGCGGGTGCGGTGACCGCGGGCGCGGTCGCGGCGACGGCGTCCGGCGCGGCCGGCCACGCCACGCCCGGCATCCGCCGCGTGGAGACCGGCCTCGACGTGCTCGTCCGTTCCGACTTCGCCGACCTCGCCGGCCAGCGGGTGGGCGTCATCTCCAACCCCACCGGCGTGGACTCGGCCTACCGGCACCTGGTCGACCTGATGCACGCCGCCGGCACGGTGCGGCTGGCCGCCGCGTTCGGCCCCGAGCACGGCTTCCGCGGCTCGGCGCAGGCCGGGGGCAGCGAGGGCACCGGCATCGACGCCCGCACCGGGATCACCGTCCACGACGCGTACGGCGCCTCGCAGGCCAAGTGGGAGTCCATGTTCACCGAGGCCGGCGTCGACACCGTCGTCTTCGACATCCAGGACGTCGGCGTCCGCTTCTACACGTACATCTGGACGATGTACACCTCGATGGTGGCCGCCGCCCGCGTCGGCAAGCGGTACGTGGTGCTGGACCGGCCGAACCCGATCGGCGGCCGGGCGTACGGGCCGATGATGACCCCCGCGTACACCTCCGGGGTGGGCCTGAAGGAGATCGTCCAGCAGCACGGGATGACCGTCGGCGAGCTGGCCGGCTTCTTCAACGCCGAGTTCCTGCCCGCCGCCGCCGGCCGCCAGGTCGACCTGCACGTCGTGAAGTGCCGGCACTGGAAGCGCGACAGGCTGGCCGCCGACACCGACCTGCCCTGGGTGCTGCCCAGCCCGAACATGCCCACCACGGACACCGCGCTGGTCTACCCGGGCACCGGCCTGTTCGAGGGCGTCGCGTCGCTGACCGAGGGTCGGGGCACCTGCAAGCCGTTCGAGCTGATCGGCGGGCTGGCCGCCGACTTCGACTACCACTGGTCCGACCGGCTCAACGCCCGCGAGCTGCCCGGCGTCGAGTTCCGCGAGGCGTACTTCACGCCGACGTCCGCCGGGCAGAAGCCCGCGCTGCTCAACAAGCTCTGCGCCGGGGTCGAGGTCAAGGTCGTCGACCGGGAGACGTACGACCCCATCCGCACGGCGGTCGCGATGCTGGTGGAGGCGCACAGGTACGAGGCGTTCGCGTGGCGACGCGACTCGTGGGACGCCGTGCGGCCGTACTGGATCGACAAGCTGACCGGGTCACCGCGGCTGCGCACGATGATCGACGCGGGTGCCGACGTGGACGACGTGGTCGGCGCCTGGGCCGGCGAGCTGGCGGACTTCGACCGTCGACGCGAGCCCCACCTGCTCTACCGCTGACTCAGGCGTAGATCCAGCTGAAGGTCGCCAGGACGAGATAGCCGACGGGGATCAGGCAGGACGGCAGGAGGACGGCCACCCAGCTACGGCTCCGGGGTGCCTCCGGTGCTTGCGGCGCGGAGGCGAGGGGCGAGGTGACGAGGTCGTCGTCCAGGTCACGGGCCAGTTCCCGGTACTCGACGAACGCCAGGACGCCGACCACCACGAACAGCCCGACGGAGAGCACCGGGGCCGGGAGGGTCAGCAGGGCCGGAAGACCGAGCCGGTCGGAGGCCGCTGCCCCCACCGCGACGAGCGGCACCAGGGCGCTCAGGGGAACGCCGACCGCCCAGGGGTGACGGATCAGGGGTGACAACAGCTTGGGCAGGCTCAGCAGCGCGAGCAGGAACAGCCCGAGGCAGGCCAGCTGGACCCCGTTGTAGCTCAACTGCTCGCCGCGTGCCCAGGGGGTGACCGCCGCGGTGCCGACGAGCATGGCCAGCACCTGGGCGGCCGAGAGGATCGTGATCTTCCAGATCCCGGACCCGCGCTCCGGTGAGCCGTCCTCGTCGATCTGCCTGGCGTAGTCCGTCGGATCCCCGAACGCCTCCGTGGGCGTCTCGCCGGTCTCGGCGCAGTGCGCCTCGACCTCGCCCAGGTGCCCTCCGATCACGGGGCCGGGCACGTCTCGCAGTCGCAACTCGATCACGAAGTCGTCGCACCACTTCTGGTGGGCCTTCACGAACGGGCGTTGCCAGACCTCACGGGACCGGGCCTCGGCGTGCGGGGTGGTGTTCACGGGGTGCTCCTCGATGGGTGCCGGGGGCGGGGCAACGACAGGTCGTCGCCGGTGTCGCTGGTGGACAGGTGGTTGTCGACCCTGGTGGAGAACGCCTGCCACTGGGCGAGGCCGTGCGCGAGCTCCGCCCGGCCGGTCTCGGTGAGCGTGAAGTACTTGCGGCCCGGGCCGCCTTCACCGACCCGCCACTCGGCGGTGACCAGGTCGCTCTTCTCGAGGCGGGCCAGCAGCGGGTACAGGGTCCCGCCCTTGATCTCCCCGAAGCCCGCTTCGGCCAGTTCGGCGGCGATGGCGTAGCCGTAGGTCGGACCGGCAGCCATGATCCGCAGAACGCACAACCCCAGGACTCCACGGAGCCACTCGCTGGGTTGGGTGATGGTGCCCATGCCCTAGATAGTGTCTCTACTTAGACGCCCTGTCTAGTGACGCCGGTCGCATCAGGAAACTGCCGGACCGGCGGGATCGGTCAGCGGCCGCATGGACAAGCACGCTTGACATCGGCCGCGGATGCCAAGCAGACTTGTCATGGCAAGGATGCTTGACACAGGAGGGTGTCGGTTGAAGAACGACCTCCGTGAGCTACGGCAGGCCGCCGGGCTGTCCCAACGGGAGTTGGCCCAGGCCCTCGACGTCTCGCGACAGACGATCAACTCGATCGAGACCAGCCGCTACGACCCCTCCCTGCCACTGGCCATCGCCATCGCCCGCCACTTCCAACGCACCGTCGAGGAGATCTTCCATGTCGATTGAAGGTCGCAGCACCATGCGTAGGACACTCGTCGCCGCCGTCCTGCTGGCGTTCGTGGCGCTGGTGATCGCCGTGGGTCTGCTGCTGCGAGAGCGGGCTCCCGGCAACATGGGCGTCGGCTTCCTCCAGGGAGCGGCGGTCGGGCTGCTCGGCGCCCTGTTGATGGCGTGGCGGCTGATCAAACGACCGGAGCGCGCGACGACGTTCGAGCGGGCCTGGTCGCAGACCGGCGACGAACGCGACGACAACGTCCTCACCCGGGCCCTGGCCGTGCTGGGCCTGGCCTCGTTCCCGCTCACCGCGGTGGCAGCCATCGCCATCGCGCTCGGCGCCGAGCCGCCCATGGTGCTCGCGCTGCTGCTCATCGCCGAAATCACCGTCGGCGCGGTCGCCTTCATCGTCATCGACCGCCGAAGCTGAGCGGCCCACAGCCCAGGTACGCCCCGCACCACGGGCCACGCCGACCGCGTTGAAGCAGTCAGTCGGCCTGGGCGGCCAGTTCGCGGGCCCGGTCGCGGGCCGCCTCCAGGGCGGCGAGCAGCGCCGCGCGTACGCCGTGCTTCTCCAACTCGCGTACGGCGGAGATGGTGGTGCCGGCCGGCGAGGTGACCGCCTCGCGCAGCTTCACCGGGTGCTCGCCGGAGTCGCGCAGCATCACCGCCGAGCCGATCGCGGTCTGCACGATCAGCTCGTGCGCGACCTGGCGGGGCAGGCCGAGCAGGATGCCGGCGTCGATCATCGCCTCGACGAGCAGGTAGAAGTACGCCGGCCCGGAGCCGGAGAGGGCGGTGACCGCGTCCTGCTGGGACTCGGGCACCCGGACGGTCGACCCCAGCGGCTTGAACATCTCCTCGGCCAGCGCGAGGTGGGCCCCGGTGGCGTGCGCGCCGGCGGAGATCGCCGTCATCGCCTGGTCGACCAGCGCCGGGGTGTTGGTCATCACCCGCACCACGGGCGTGCCCTCGGGCAGCCGGCGGTTGAAGAAGCTGGTCGGCAGGCCGGCGCAGAGCGAGATGACCAGCTTGTCGGCGGGCACCTTCGGCCCGATCTCCTCCAGCAGGGTCGCCGCGTCCTGCGGCTTGACCGAGACGGCGAGCACCTCGGCCTCGTCCACCGCCGTGAGGTTGTCGACCACCCGGACCCCGTAGCGGGCGGTCAGCTCCTCGGCGCGGGCCGACCGGCGGGCGGTGGCGAGCAGCCGGTCCACCGGCCATCCCGACCGCAGCAGCCCGGAGAGCATCAGCTCGCCGATCTTGCCGGCCCCGATGACCGCGACCGTGTGCACCGAACCCGCCATCGGGCCGTACCCCCTCGCCGCGGATGGATCAGCTGCCGAAGAAGACCTCGGCCTCGGCGTACCGCTCCAGCGGCACGGTCTTCAGCTCGCGGGTGGCGTCGGCCAGCGGAACGCGGACGATGTCCGTGCTCTGCATGGCGACCATCTTGCCCCAGTCGCCCTCGTGGACCGCGTCGATCGCCTGGAGACCGAGCCGGGTGGCGAGCACCCGGTCGAAGGCGCTCGGGGTGCCGCCGCGCTGGATGTGCCCGAGCACGACGGTGCGGGCTTCCTTGCCGGTCTTGGCCTCCAACTGCTCGGCGAGCCACTGGCCGATGCCGCCGAGGCGGACGTGGCCGAACGCGTCGAGCTCCTGGTTGTGCAGGACCATCTGGCCGTCGAGCGGCTGGGCGCCCTCGGCGACCACGACGATCGGGGCGTACTGGTGCTGGAAGCGCTTCTCGACGTAGCCGGCGACCTGCTCGACGTCGAACTGCCGCTCCGGCAGCAGGATCACGTTGGCGCCGCCGGCCAGGCCGGCGTGCAGGGCGATCCAGCCGGCGTGCCGGCCCATCACCTCGACCACCAGCGTGCGGTGGTGGCTCTCGGCGGTGGTGTGCAGCCGGTCGATCGCCTCCATCGCGATGTTGACGGCGGTGTCGAAGCCGAAGGTGTAGTCGGTGGCGCCGAGGTCGTTGTCGATCGTCTTCGGCACGCCGATCACGTGGACCCCGAGCTCGTGCAGCTTGGTGGCCACGCCGAGGGTGTCCTCGCCGCCGATCGCGATGAGCGCGTCCACGCCCTGCGCGGCGAGGTTCTCCTTGATCCGCTCGACACCGTTCTCGATCTTGAAGGGGTTGGTCCGGGACGAACCGAGGATGGTGCCGCCGCGCGGCAGGATGCCGCGGACCTCCGCGATGCCCAGGGGGCGGGACAGGCCCTCCAACGGGCCCTTCCAGCCGTCCCGGAAACCCACGAACTCGTGACCGTAGCTGGCGACGCCCTTGCGGACCACCGCCCGGATGACCGCGTTGAGACCTGGGCAGTCGCCGCCGCCGGTGAGCACGCCGATACGCATGATCTGCTCATCCTCCTGGAGCATCAGGTGTAGCCCGATTTGCCCCAGGATATGTGTCGGATCAGACCATCGGCGCCGTTGCCGGCCCGGGGCGGGCCGTCAGACCGCACTGTAGTCGCCGCCGGCGTACGTCGACACCGCGCCCCGGGCCGGTTCCACCCACCGGTCGACCTACCAGTCAGTAGCTGACCTCGTGGTTCTCCCCCGCCTTCGGCGGCTTGCCGGTCACCGCCGCCTTGGCGTAGCCGAACAGACTGACCACCGTGCTCGACGGAGAGTCCCAGTACTCCGCCGAGACGGCGTGCACCCTGATCAGGGTGAGCCCGGGGGTCTCCAGCCCGTCCGGGAACCAGGCCTTGAGCACCGGGTTCCACAGCTGTTCGGCCTTTGCCCGGTCGTAGCCCTCCCGGGCGGTGCCCGCCACCGACACCCACGCGTTGCGCCGGGAGTCGGAGAAGGAGACGTTGACCTCGGGGTTCACCCGGATCTGCCGGACCTTGGCCGAGTCGGCGTACGCGAAGAACCACAGATCACCGTCGAACTCCGCCTCCTGCAGGCCCATCGGGCGGCTCACCATCCGGCCGTCCACCGCGATCGTGGTGAGCATGCAGATCCGCGCCTCGCAGATCAGCTCGGTGACCCGTCGCCGGGCCTCGGAGGCGCTCGTCGGTTCGTTGCTCATGGGACTCTCCCTCACATCGGCTCGACGTCGCACCGGTGCCCGGGACAGAACAGACCAAACCTACGAACCGGTCATCGCCCGCCACCGGGCCAGGTTGTGCCGGGCGTCGACCAGCGCGTCGTGCCGCGCCGCGTCGGCGTCCGGCAGCGGCGGGCGGCCCCGGTCGTCCCAGAGCTGACGCAGGTCCTTGGTGAACCGGGGGATCTCCCGGGGCAGCGCCGGCATGGCACCCCAAAGCTGCGCCAGAACCACGTGGTCGTACGCGGCGTACCAGGCCCACAGCTCCAACTGCTCCCCCGGGCGGTCCCGGATCGGCTCGACGAGGAAGTCGTACAGCTCGTCGCGGATGCGCTCACGCGAGCGCCAGGCACGGTTCGCCGGGGAGGGCAGCTTGTCGAGCACGTTGCGGCGCACCCAGGGCACGGCCCGCGAGTCGTCGAACTCGGTCGAGACGGCGTAGAACTCGCGGCCGTACTCGTCGACGACGCCGATCGACACCAGGTCGACGAGCCGGCCGTCCTCGATGAACTCGCAGTCGTAGAAGTAGCGGTAGACCATCACCGGTCATCCTCGCCCACGCCCGTCACCACCGGGCCACCGGGGCGGCCGGACCCGCCGCTCCGCCCGGCCCACCGGGTGGCCGGGACCGCCGCTCCGGCGGCGCCGACGCCTCCCGCCAGGCCGTTCGCCGCAGCTCGGGAGTGTCACGGAAGTGCTTCGAGGGGTGTACAGCAAGCGACCGGAGCGTCATGATCTGATGTGTACCGCTACCGGACGCCGAACCGGTGTCAACTCACCTCGTCGAGGGCCTTCAGGTTCGCCCGGTGAGCGAGTTGTGGTCCTTGACCGGGGAGGGGTTGGGCCGTGGAGATGCGCCTACCGGAGCCGGGTGACGCGCTCACGGGTGTGGAGATGTTCGCCGGGCTGGAGCCGGAGGTCCGGCAGCGGGTGATCGCCACGGCGGTTCCCCGCACGTACCGCAAGGGTCAGCTGCTCTTCGTCGAGAACGACCCCGGCGAGTCCCTCATCGTGCTGCGCCGGGGCGCGGTCGCGGTCTTCCGCACCGCGCCGACCGGCGAACGCGCGGTGCTGTCGGTCATCCGTCCGCCGGACGTGCTGGGCGAGGTCTCCCTGCTCGACGCCTCCACCCGGTCCGCCTCGGCCGAGGCGATCGAGGACTGCCAGGCGCTCGCGCTGTCCCGGGGCGCCTTCATGGAGCTGGTGCACTCCAACCCGCGCATCCTCGACGCGGTGATGCGCTCGCTCGGCGGGCTGATCCGCCGACTGACCGAGCAGAACGCCGACCACGTCTTCCTGGACCTGCCCGGCCGGGTGGCCAAGACCCTGGTGCGGCTGGCCGGCGAGAGCCAGGCCCCGATGATCACCATCGAACTCAACCAGAGCCAGCTCGCGGAGATGGCCGGCGGCTCGCGGCAGAGCGTCAACCAGGCGATCGGGTCGTTCGCCAACCGGGGCTGGCTGCGCACGGAGGGCCGGCGCATCGTGGTCACCGACGTGGCGGCGCTGCGTCGCCGCGCCGGCATGAGCGAGCGCTGAGGCGTACGCGGAAATGGGGCCGGAGCAGTCGCTCCGGCCCCTTCGCGCGTGGGGTGTCAGGGGGTGTTGCTGCCCGGGCCGACCCAGTTGGTGCTGCCCGGCCCGACCCACTCCGTGCCGTCCTTGCCGCCACCGGACTGCTCGCTGACGATCCCCTGCGCCTGGAGCGCGGCCAGCGTGGCGGCGTCCACGTCGACGGAGTCGCCCGCGAGGTGGCTCACCCCGTCGCCGTCGGTCCAGTCGCTCTGCAACATCACGTACACCATCGGGAATCCCCCTGTGGTCAATGGTCGACAATCAGCCGCCTGACTGTAACGGCAGGACCGGCCGGTGGACTGTCCACAAGCCAACAGCCCGGTACCCGACAGCTGGGCGGACGACGATACTGACACCACAACGGTGCCGATCGCGGTGCCGGAGTGATCGCAAGTGGAGGGTGTCATCGCCACGCAGTGTGACCGTTGTGGACGCACGGCCGCCGCGGGCGACCGCTTCTGCGGCGGCTGCGGCAACGAGCTGGGCGCGGTGTGTCCGCACTGCCTGCGCCCACTCGCCCGGGACGTGGCGTTCTGCACCTCCTGCGGCGCGGCCCGGCCGGGCACCGAGCGGCAGCCGGCCCCGCAGGAGGACCGCCGCCGGGTCAGCGTGCTCTTCGTCGACCTGATCGACTTCACCCCGTACGTCGAGCAGGCCGACCCGGAGCTGGTCCGGGGCATGCAGACCGGCTTCTTCTCGGCCGCCCGCCGGGTCGTGGGCCAGTACGGCGGGGTGGTGGAGAAGTACATCGGCGACGCGGTGATGGCCCTGTTCGGCGCGCCGGTGGCGACCGAGACCGACGCGCTGCGCTGCGTGCGGGCCGGCCTGGAGCTGCAACGGGTGCTGACCCGCTTCGCCCCCACCGGTGCGGACGCGCTGCGCTTCCGGGTCGGGGTGGCCACCGGCGAGGCGCTGGTCGACGTGGCCGCCGCCCGCGACGGCGGTCAGGCGATCGTGGCCGGCGACGTGGTCAACACCGCCTCCCGGATGCAGTCCGTCGCCCCGCCGGGCGGGGTGCTGGTCTGCGGCGTGACGCACGCCCTCACCCGGGACGCGATCCGCTATTCGGAGCAGCCGCCGGTCACCCTGCGCGGGCGGTCGACGACGACCGAGGTGTGGCTGGCCCTGTCCCCGGTACGCCGGCAGCAGACCGACCGGCAGCCGGACGTCACGCCGCTGATCGACCGCGAACACGAGCTGGGCATGCTGATCAACGCCCTGCACCGCTCGCTGCGCGACCGCCGCCCGCAGGTGGTGACCGTCTTCGGCCGGGCGGGGCTGGGCAAGAGCCGGCTGGTCCGGGAGCTGTACCGGCACGTGGACCAGTTGGTCGACGAGCCGCTGACCTGGCGGATCGGGCGGTGCCCGCCGTTCGGCGAGAACGTCACGTTCGCGGCGCTGGCCGACATCGTCAAGGCCGAGGCGGGCATCCTCGACACCGACCCGGCGTCCAGCGCCGCCCAGCGGCTCGCCTCCGCCGTCGGCGAGCTGGTCGGCCCGGGCGAGCGGCAGCGCCTCGTCGACGCCCTGCGGCCGCTGGTGGGCCTGCCGGGCACCCCGCTGCCGGCCGAGGAGACCGAGTCCGCGTGGCGGCGCTTCCTGCTCGCCCTGGCCGCCCGGCGGCCGACGGTGCTGGTCTTCGAGGATCTGCACTGGGCCGACGACGCGATGCTGCGCTTCGTGGAGCTGCTCGGCACCGCCGCCCGGGACGTGCCGCTGCTGCTGCTCTGCACCGCCCGGCCGGAACTCGTCGACCGGGACCCGAGCTGGGCGGGAACGATCACCGGCTCGGTGACGATCACCCTGCCGCCGCTTCGGGACACGGGCATCGCCGCGCTCTACGCCCACATGTTCGGCAAGGCGGCCTTCTCCGCCGACATGCTCACCCCGCTCATCGAGGTGGCCGGCGGCAACCCGCTCTACGCCCACGAGTACGTCCGGATGCTGATCGAGCAGGGCGCGCTGCGCCAGTCCGGGCGGGGCTGGTCGCTGGAGAAGCACCTCGACCTGCCGATGCCGGAGAGCGTGCACGCCGTCATCGCCAACCGCATCGACCTGCTCGACACCAAGGAACGCACGGTGCTGCTGGCCGCCGCCGTGGTCGGCGTGCAGTTCTGGCCTGGGGCCGTGGCCGCCGCGCTCGGGCAGCCCGTCGAGTCGGTGGAGCGCGCGCTGCGCCGGCTGGAGCAGCGCGACTTCGTGCACGAACAGGCCGCCTCCACGATGGCCGGCCAGCCGGAGTACCGGTTCCGGCACGTGCTGGTGCGCGACGTCTGCTACCAGCGGCTGCCCCGCACCGAACGGGTGGCGCGGCACGAGCGGACGGCGCAGTGGCTGGACATGCTCTCGCAGAGCCGGGACACCGACCTGGCGGAGGTGCTGGCCCACCACCGCTGGGCGGCGCACGAGATCGCCCGGACGCTGGGCATGGAGATCGGCCGGTACGCCGGCGCCGCCCGGGCCGCGCTGCACCGGGCGGCCCGCCGGGCGTACGCGCTGCACAGCCTCGACGCCGCGGCGAGCCACGCGGGCCGGGCGCTCGGGCTGGCCGACGACTCCGACCCGGTGGGTCGGCTCCAGCTCGAGCTGCTCAGTACGGAGATCTCGTTCTACCGGGACGGCAACGGCTTCCTCTCCGGCGGCGGCCCGGAGCAGGTGCAGGCGCTCGCCGAGCGGCTGCTGGCGCACGGCGACGACGCCTGCGCGGCCCGCGCCTGGACGCTGCTCGGCCAGGCCGCGTGGCTGCGCGCCGACCGGGCCGCCGCCCTGGCCTGCCTGGACCGGGCCGTGCAGCTCTTCGCCCCGCTGCCGGACAGTCCCCAGAAGGCCGACGCCTACGCCGAGCTGGGCCGGCTGCACATGCTCAACTACGAGCGCGACCCGGCGGTCGCCGCGGCCGAACGGGCGGCGGAGATCGGCGAGCGGCTGGGGCTGACCGAGACCCGGACCAACGCCCAGATCACCTCGGCCATCGCCCGCTACCAGGCCGGCGACCGCTCCGGCCTGGACGAGCTGCACGCGATCGTCGAGGTCAGCCGGGCCAACCAGCTGATCGCCCTGCCCCGGGCCATCCAGAACCTCGTCTACGCCGTCTGCGAGGAGGGCGACTGGCTGCGCTCCGACGCCCTGCTCTCGTCGTTGCCGAAACGCAAGGCCAGCGGGCAGACGCTGACCACGAGCTACTCGGCGGAGGCGATGCGCGCCTGGTTCGAGGGCGACTTCGACCGGCTGCTGTCCGCCGCCGAGGCCTTCGTGGACACCCCGACGGGCAGCTGGGACATGCAGGTGCGTGGCCTGCGCTCCTGCCTGCTGGTGCTGCGCGGCGTACGGGTGCCGCCGGCCCGCTCCGCGGGCGGCGACGTCGCGGCGTTCCGCGACGACGTGGCCGCCGCGCTCGACGCCGCCCGGCGAAGCGGATTCCACCGGTTGCACTGGACCATGCTGGGGATGGGCGCGCTCTGCCGGGCGTTGCAGGGGCACCGGGAGGAGGCCGCAGCGCTGATCGACGAGCTGGCCGACTCCTGGTCGGCGGTGCCGGCGCTGGCCAGCGGCGAGTGGATCGCGGCGGCCGGCTACGCGGCCAGCCTCGCCGGGCGGAACGCGGCGGCCCGGGTGCGCGCGATGCTGGACCGGGTGGGCCACCGTACGCCCTGGTCGGAGGCGGCGCGGCGGACGGTGACCGGCGCGCTGGCCGCCGCGGACGGCGACCACCGGCGGGCCGCGGAGCTGCACCTGGCCGGCGCCGAGATCTACGCCGGCATCCCGGACGTGACCGACCGGATGCTCGCGCTGACCTTCGCCACCGTGGAGCTGGAGCGGGCCGGCGAGTCGACGGCGGGCCGCCCGGAGCTGGCCGAGCTGCGCGCCTTCGCGTTGCGCAACGACGCACCCGTCCTGCTGGACCTGGCCCGCCCTCCGACGGCCCCCGCCGACACCGCCGTGGCCTGCTGACCCGGCGGTGCGACGAGGCCCCTCAGGCGGGGACCGGTTCCCGGGCGGCCGGGCCGGCGGGCGGGTTCTTGGCCTTCTGGGCGTACGTGTCGACGTACTCGCGGCCGGAGAGCTCCATCAGCTCGTACATGATCTCGTCGGTCACCGCACGCTCGACGTAGCGGTCACCGGCCATGCCGGCGTAGCGCGAGAAGTCCAGCGGCGGGCCGAACCGGATCCGTACCCGGGCGATCTTGGGGATCAGCTTGCCGGGTGGCTGGATCTCGTCGGCGTTGAGCATCGCCGTCGGGACCACCACGGCGCCACTCTCCAGGGCCAGCCGGGCCACGCCGGTCTTGCCCCGGTAGAGCCGCCCGTCCGGCGAGCGGGTGCCCTCGGGATAGATGCCGGCGATGCCGCCGCCGCGCAGTACCCCCAGCTGGGTGTCCAGCGCCGCCCGCGCCGCCCGGCCGCCGGAACGGTCGACCGGGATGGTGCCGGAGCCGACGAAGAACATCTTCGTCAGCCAGCCCTTGACGCCCTTGCCGGTGAAGTACTCGGCCTTGGCGATGAACGTCACCCGTCGCTTCACGACCAGCGGCGTGAAGATCGAGTCGGAGAACGACAGGTGGTTGCTGGCGAGGATCACCGGCCCGGTGTCGGGCACGTGGTGCAGCCCCTCGACCTGCGGGCGGAAGACCAGCCTCAGCAGCGGGCCGAGGAGGACGTACTTCATCAGCCAGTACAGCACCGGCGTCCTTTCCCAGAGGTTTCGCGACGCCGCCGCGGTCGTCGCGGGTCCGTCGTGGCATGAGCCTACGAACCCGATGCCGGCCGCCACAACGTGAGCCCGCCCGCGTCGCGCCTCCGTCCATCCGGGACGGCCGCGCCGGGGGGCTCTTCGACGGTCCCGCCGGCCCCGATCCCGGCTGTCGGGCGGCCGGCCGGCGGTGTCGCCTGCCGACGTACCGCCGCCGATCCTCAATACCGCGTCAGGCGACGGCCGGTCGGGACACCCGGCGGCTCCGCGGGGCGGCCGGCGGCACCTACGCTCGTGGGGTGCGGGAGGCCGGGGCGCGGCGGGGAGCGGGCAGGTTGGTCCGGCTGCCCCGGGCCATGGTGCTGGACCTGCTCATCGGCGTGGCCGTCTCGACGTCGTGGCGGCGGCGCTCACCGCGAACCTGGGCGGCGACCGGGGCCGCGACGTTCCCGCCTACCTGTTCGCCGTCGGGCTTCGGGGCGATCCGGGCCGGCGCGTCCGGTTTCCTGCTCATGGACACCGGCCCCGACGCGGTCGAACGACGAGATCGTGCCGTCCTGCACATCAGCCCGGCGACCGCCCGCACGTACGTGAGCCGGCTGCTGGCCAAGCTGCACGCCCGGGACCGCTCGCAGCTCGTCGTGGCGGCGTACGAGAGCGGTCTGGTGCGGCCGGGCTCCCCGCCCACGCCGGACTGAGCGCCGGGGCGGCCTGCCCGGCAGCGGCGGCTGCGGGTGGCACGGCCCCCGGCGGCGGCTGCGAGCGGCACGGCCGGCGCGGCGGCGGCTGCGAGCGGCACGGCCGGCGCGGCGGGCGCGGGACTCCGTTGAAAAGCATTCAGCAAGAACGGACATAAATCCCCGGTCGCGACCTGCGGGAGGGACCCTGACTTCGCACGCCGCGCCACAAGGCACTCCCGGAACCGGGGCCGGACGTGTCACGATTCAAGGCACGGCGTGCGGGTCGGCGCCGAGGGGGCTCAGGCGGCCGCGCCGCGGGCGCGTGATGAGGAGGATGTCGGTGTCAGCGGGTGGGGCCCGCCGGGGACGGCGGGACAACGGGCTCGACGCGAACGAGTACGCCGTCGCCGGTGACGTGGATCCGCGCGTCGGTGAGCACCTGCTCGACGTCCTCGCCGCCGGCGGGATCGCCGCCTACCTCCAGCCCTCGGCCGACCTGAACCCGGTCACCCGCACCACCACCGTCCCGGCCCGTCCGGTCGACCGGCTCTACGTCGACCGCTCGCACCTGCGGACGGCACGCGACTACCTGACCCAGCTCGCGGACGAGACGGCCCCCGAGAAGCCCCGCGACGACGAGCCGGACATCGAGGCCGAGTGGGCCCGCATCGTCGCCGGCTTCCACACCACCGCCCCCCACGGCGGCGACAACCCGTGGCCCGCCGCCGAGGACGTGGACGACCCGTCCGGCCCCGCCGGCGGGCCCGTGACCGTCGGCACACCCGACGAGCCCACCGTGCCGACCGCCACCGACGTGCGCCGGCTGCCCTACGCGGCCGACATCTCGGGCGTGTCCCTCTCCCGGGGCCCCCAGGACGAGCCGTCCCTGCTCGACGGGCTGGACACCTTCGGCGCGGACCTGCCCGACGACGAGGCGGAGGACGAGCGCTACACCCCGCCGCCGCCCCCGCCCCTGCCGCGCTTCTCGAAGTACGCGGTGGTCGGCGTGCTGGCCATGGTGCTCGGCTTCGTGCTCTTCCTGTTCCCGTCGGTCTTCCCCGTGGCCGACCCCGGGCTGGTCAACCTGCTCGGCTTCACCGGCATCCTGGCCGGCTTCGTCGCGCTGATCTGGCGGCTGCGGCCCGGTGACGACGACGAGCGCGACCCGGACGACGGCGCGGTCGTCTGACCGCCGACGCTCCCACCCGACGACGTTCCCGCCCGCATCCCGGGACGGCGGGTGCCCCGAGCCCAGGTCGCAACACTGGTGTAACTTACTGTCAGTAGGAATACCGCTGTCCGTCACATCCCTCGCTGACTGCCCGGTTCGTTCCTCCGCTGCGGCGGTCACTCCCCTGCTGATCGGAATGCCCGAGATGCGACAGAGTTCCCTCGTGGTGGTGGCCAACCGCCTGCCCATCGACGACAGTGTGGCGCCCGATGGCGCCTGCGAATGGCGCCGCAGCCCCGGCGGCCTCGTCAGCGCCCTGCACCCCCTGCTGCGGCACACCCCGGCGACGTGGGTCGGGTGGGCCGGCGGCACAGGCCCGGCACCCGCCCTGCCCGACGTGGACGGCGTCCGGATGCACACCGTCGCGCTGACCGCCGACGACCTGCGCGACCACTACGAGGGCTTCGCCAACGCGACCCTCTGGCCGCTCTACCACGACTCCGTGGAGCAACCCGAGTACCACCGGCGCTGGTGGGAGGCGTACCAACGGGTCAACCAGCGGTTCGCCGAGGCCACGGCCGACGTGGCGGAGCCCGGCGCGGTCGTCTGGGTGCAGGACTACCACCTGCAACTGGTGCCCGGCCTGCTCCGGGAGTTGCGGCCCGACCTGCGGATCGGCTTCTTCCTGCACGTGCCGTTCCCCCCGCCGGAGCTGTTCATGCAGCTACCGCGCCGCGCCGAGCTGCTGCGCGGCATGCTCGGCGCCGACCTGGTCGGTTTCCAGCGCTCCCAGGCCGCGCACAACTTCGCCCAGCTCGTGGCGAAGGTGCTGGACGTGCCCGCCGACGACCGGCGGATCGTCGTCGACGACCGGGTGGTCCGGATCGGCGCCTTCCCCGTCTCCATCGACACCGTTGAGCTGGCCGCGCTGGCCACCCGACCCGACGTGGCCGAGCGGGCCGCCCGGCTGCGCCACGACCTCGGCAGCCCCGAGCAGGTCATCCTCAGCGTCGACCGGATGGACTACACCAAGGGCATCGAACAGCGGCTCAAGGCCTACAGCGAGCTGATCGCCGACGGGCACGTCAAGGTGCGCGACACCGTGCTCGTACAGGTGGCGGTGCCCAGCCGGGAACGGGTCGGGCAGTACCAGATCCTCCGCGAACGGGTGGAACGCGAGGTCGGGCGGATCAACGGCGAGTTCGGCCGGGTCGGCGAGCCGGCGATCCACTACCTGACCCAGCCGTTCGACCGCGTCGAGCTGGCCGCGCTCTACCGGGTCGCCGACGTGATGGCGGTGACCCCGCTGCGCGACGGGATGAACCTCGTCGCCAAGGAATACGTCGCCGCCCGGGTCCATGACACCGGTGCGCTGCTGCTCAGCGAGTTCGCCGGCGCCGCCGCCGAGCTGCCGCAGGCGTACCTGGTCAACCCGCACGACCTGGAGGGCCTCAAGCAGGGGCTGCTCGCGGCGCTGCGGGCGGACCCCGAGGACCTCGGCGCGCGGATGCGGGCCATGCGGGCGCACCTGCACCGGCACGACATCCGGGCGTGGGCCCGCTCCTACCTCGCCGCCCTCGACGACGACGGCTCCCTGCTGACCCGGATGGGCGCCGCCGGCTGACGGCGGCCGCCCGTACCGGGTCGGTCAGGGGCGGCCGGTCGGTGCCGGGTCCTTCGCCAGCCAGTCCAGGATCGCGTCGACCGGCTCCCGCCACCGCGCGTCGAGCATCATGTCGTGCCCCATGCCGGGGAAGAGCAGCGGGGCCGAGCCGTACCGCCGGGCCGCCCGGGTCAGCGCCGTCGCCGGGACCACCCGGTCGTCGGGGCTGCCCAGCACCAGCACCGGCGGGTCGCCCACCGCCGGCTCCGCGGCCCGCCCGGTCAGCAGCTGCCACTGGGCCCGCCGACCGGCCCGGCCCAGCCGGTCCGCGTACCGCCGGGCCTCGGCCTCGGGCAGCTCCCGGCTGAACAGCTGGCGGCGGTGCAGCCGCAGCGGCCCGCCGAACACCGCCGGCAGTGTGCCGACCGGGTTGCTGCGCAACGCCGCCCCGAACGTCGCCCAGCCGCCGAGCACCGGCGCGACCAGCACCGCGGCCCGGGCCGGGTAGCGGGCCAGTGCGTGGGCGACGACGAGCGCCCCGGCACCGTGCCCCACCAGCACCGCCTGGCGCGGCAGGCCCGCCGCCACCTGCGTCACGTCGTGGGCGTACGCCCGCAGCGTCGCCTCCGGCGCCGGCCCACTGTCGCCGTGCCCGCGCAGGCTCAGCGCGTACGCCGGGAAGCCCCGGGACGCGGCGTGGCCGAGCCAGTGCTCGGCGAACGCCCAGGCGCCGTGCCCGAAGCCCGGTACGAAGAGCAGCGGTGGACGTCCCTGCTCCACCTCGGGGGCCGCGCCGAGCACCTCACGCCGGACCGGGCGAACCGGGCGGGCCCACTCCCGCCCCCGCATGACCCGCACCTTCACTTCTCCTCCAGGTCGTGCAGCGCGCGCTGCACGGCGCGCAGGTAGTCGGCGTGGCCCACCTCGAACCAGTGCCGGCTGCTGTCCTTGACGGGCCCGGCGTACCGCTCCCCCGCCTTCGCCGTCACCCGGGCGGCGAAGGCGTCCGCCCGGTCGGGACGGGTCACGCGCAGCCGCAGCAGCCGGGCGAAGAGCACCGTCTGCCAGTGCGACAGGGGGAAGATGCCCGAGTCGGGCTGCACCAGCCCGGCCACGGCCAGCGTGGGGCGGCCGGGGACGAAGGCGTTCAGCCAGAGCTTCGGCCGGCCCTGCCCCGCCTCGTCACCGAGCACCGCGGGGTCGAGGAACTCGAAGCGCGGCAGGTAGCCGGTGGCGAAGACGACCAGATCCGGGTCGATCTCCCGCCCGTCGGAGAGTTCGACGGCGTACGGGTGGAAGCGGGCGACGTCGGGCACCGGCGCGATCTCGCCGTGGCCCACGTAGTAGACGAGCTGGCTGTTGGCGATCGGATGCGTCTCGTAGACCCGGTGGTCGGGCTTCGGCAGGCCGAACCGGGTCAGGTCGCCGACGGTCAGCCGCAGCGTCCAGTGGTAGAGCCACTGCCGCACCCGCAGCGGCACGCGCAGGGCCAGCAGCGCGTCGTTGACCTGGTCGGCGGGGCGACCGAGGACGTACTTCGGGGCGTACCAGTAGCCCCGGCGGGTGGAGTGCCAGCAGCGCGACGCCTGCTGGGCGGCCTCCACCGCGACGTCGCAGCCGGTGTTGCCGGCGCCCACCACCAGCACCCGCTTGCCGCGAAGCTGCGCCGGATCCTTGTAGGACGAGGCGTGCATGACCTCGCCCCGGAACTCCTCCAGCCCCTCGTAGCGGGGCAGCTTCGGCGACCAGTTGTGGCCGTTGGCGATCACCACCGCCGCGTAGCGGGAGGTGCGTTCCGGGCCGTAGCCGCCGGTGCTGCGGGTCGTCACGTCCCAGCGGTCGCCGGCCACGGGCTCCACCCGGACGACCTCGGTGCCGAACCAGATGTGCCCGCGCAGGTCGAAGTGGTCGGCGTACCGCTCGAAGTACGACAGCAGCTGACTGTGGTGCGGGTAGTCCGGCCAGTCGTCCGGCATCGGGAAGTCGGGAAACTGGGTGAACGGCCGCGACGAGATCAGGTGCGTGCTCGCGTACACCGGGCTGCGGTCGTGCCGCCAGTTCCAGGCGCCGCCGACGCCGGTCTCCCGCTCGTAGCAGTCGACGCCGAACCCGTGCTCCCTCAGGTTCTTGATGGCCGTGAGACCGCTGGCCCCGGCGCCGACGACGCAGACGGTGTCGCCCCGGTCGGAGACCGGCCGGCCGTCACGGGTCAGGGCGAGGGTGCTCGCCTCCGGGTCGGGCCGGCCGTGGTCGGTGGAGGTGGACACCGGGATCTCCTTTTGTGCGGCACGAATGCCGGGTCGCGCAGCATCCTCTCCACAACGGAGCGCGTTGTCCAGCCCCGGACGCGGCGGAGGAGTCAGTCGGCGGCGGGCAGGAGCAGGTCGACCAGGACCGGGAAGTGGTCGCTGGCACGCCGGGTCTGCGGGGTGTCCACCACGTCGTAGTCGACCACCGTGATGCGCGGGTCGACGAAGAGGGCGTCGATGCGCCGCCGGGGGTCCGTGCAGGAGAAGGTGAGCCGGTCGGCCCGGCCCGTCGCCACGGCGGCGTCGGTCAGCCCGCGCGCCACGGTGGCCCAGGCCGGCCCGTCGGGCCCCTCGTTCAGGTCGGCCGCGGCGACCACCGGCGTGGCGAGGGCGTCCAACTCGCGCTTGAACAGCGCGGCCTGCCCGGACCGCTCGGCCTGGTGCGTGGACAGGTGCGAGCCGGCCACGGTGAACCGGGCGGCGCCGGCCACCACGCACTCGGCGTACGCGGCGCCGCGCAGGTGCCGGCCGGGGGTCAGCGGGAAGCGCTGGCATCTCCCGGCCACCACCCGCACCCGCAGGCTGGTCAGCAGCAGGTTGCCCAGGGCGGGCAGCCCGCCGGCCGCCACCACCAGGCCGAACGACTCCGCCAGCGCCGCCGACTTCTGCCGCCACCGGAACCGGCGCGGCCCCTCCTGCACGATCACCACGTCCGGCCTGACGTCGCGGACCACCGCCGCCAGCGCGGCCGTGTCGTCCCGCTGGCTGTGGATGTTGTACGACACGACGCGCAGGGGCACGCCCGAGCTCTGCGTCACGGTCACCGCCTCAGATCCGGCGGGCCAGGTCGGCGGCGCCGATGACGCCGGCGGTGTTGCCCAGCTCGGCCGGGCGGATCTCGGCGACCGGGAGGCGGCTGCGCTGGGCTAGGGCGTCGGCGAACGACCGGCGGGTCGGGCCGAGCAGCAGGTCCCCGGCGTCGATCACCCCGCCGCCGACGACGAGCACCTGCGGGTCGAGGATCTGCGCCATGTCGGCGAGGCTGGTGCCGAGCCAGCGCCCGACCTGTGCGAACGCCTCGGTGGAGACCGGGTCGCCGGCCTGCGCGGCGGCGGTGACCATGGGCCCGGTGACCGCCTCGGCGTCGCCGCCGGCCAGGTCCAGCAGGCCGGTGGCGCGGTGCGGCTCCTGCCGGGCGGTGGCGCGGGCGAACCGCACCAGCGCGCTGCCGCTGGCGTACTGCTCGATGCAGCCGAGCCGACCGCAGCCGCACTGGTGGCCGTCCGGCACCGTCAGCATGTGGCCCAGCTCGGCGGCGATGCCGTTGGCGCCGCGCAGCAGTTCCCCGTTGAGCACGATGCCGCCGCCGACGCCGGTGCCGATGGTGAACATGACCATCGAGTCGTCGGCGTCGCGGGCGGCGCCGTGGCGGAACTCCGCCCAGGCCGCCACGTTGCCGTCGTTCTCGACGACCGCCGGCAGGCCGGTCGCGGCGCTCACGTAGTCGCGCAGCGGCTCGTCGCGCCACGCCAGGTTCGGGGCGAACAGCACGGTCGACCGGCTGGCGTCGATCCAGCCGGCCGCGCCGATGCCGACCGCCTCGACCGGGTACCCGGTGGCCAGCTCGCGGACGAGCTCGATGATCACGTCCCGGGTCTTGGCGACGTCGTCGGCGGGGGTGTCCCGTCGGACCTGCACGAGGACCGTGCCCGCGGCGTCCACGACACCACCGGCCACCTTCGTGCCACCGACGTCGACTCCGATGGTCAGCGTCACCGCTGCCACTCCCCTCTGCTGTGCTGTCCGCACCGGCGCCGGCGGACAGCCGGCGCGTGGTCGGGATGTGCGTTGGTCAGGCCCCGTCGCCCGGGGACCGCTCGCCCTCGTCGCCGGGCGCCCGGGACGCGGGGACCACGGGCCCGTCGGTGGACGTCCGGACGGTCACCGGGGCGGCCTGCCCGGCGACGTCGACGGGCGGTACGACGGCCGGCGCGGCCTCGTCCTCCGCCCGCGTGGCGGTGGACCAGACGTCCCGCTCCGGTGCCGGCTGAGAATCATGCCCGTTCCGGGTGGCCTCGCGCCACACGTGGTCGTCCCCGCCACCCGGCGCCGGGGTCGTCGCCGAGCCCGCCGGAGCGTCGGCGGGGGGCTCGGGCGGGCCGAAGGCGCGCAGCAGGCTGGCCACGCCGGCGGCCAGGTCGCCCGCGCCGGTCGCGAGGCGCTCGGCGAACTCGGGACTCGGATCGCGCAGGGCGGCGATGCCCCGGCAGACCGGGCAGACGCAGCATTCGGCCGCGCCGGTGGCGAAACCACCCGGGGGCGGCCCGGCCGGCCCGCCCGGGCTGACGCTGTGACCGAGGACACTCGACACGATCCCACCGAGCGGACCCCACTGGCCGCTCTTCGTGCCGGTCGCGGCCAGTCGGGCGGCGGCCAGCGCCGTGGCGACCAGACGTTCGGCCTCTTCCCGGGCCGAGCCCGGATCCGTTGCACCCATGGTCGGCTCCCCTACCCTGCGGCGGGGCGCGTCACTGCGCCGCGCCGGATGCTTCTACCCGGCGCTTGAGGTGCTTCAACGCCGTATCCATGATCATTTTTTCGGCCTTGCGACGGAACATGCCGAGCATCCCGACGGAGAGCTCGACCTCCAGGGTGTAGGTCACCGTGGTGCCGCCGTCCGGGTTGCCGTCCAGGTCGTACGAGCCGCGCTGGAACTTCTGCATCTTCGAGGGCGCCACCAGGTGCCACTCGATTCGGGAGAGGTCCTCGGCGTACTCGTAGGCCAGCACGTACTCGTCGGCCAGCACGCCGGCGTCGATGGTGAACCGGACCTGGCTGGCGTAGCCGTCCTCGTACTCCTCGATCACCTCGACCCGCCGCACCGCCTCGGTCCACTCCGGGTAGCTCGGGAAGTCGCAGATGACCGCCGCCACCTGCTCCGGTGACGCGCCGACGACGATCGACTGGGTGGAGATGTCCGCCATGCAGGGAGGCTACCCGGCAGCGGCGGCGCCCACGCCGCGCCGCCCCCGGCACGCCGGCGGCGGCCCTCGGACAGGCTGGACCACCTGCCTTTTCACCCCGGTCGCCGGGGCGGGTAGGTTTCGACAGAGCCGCCCCGGTGGCGGCCGACCAGGCCAGTGCGAGCACGAGGGAGTGCAGGTGCGCGAGTTCTCCGTCCCGCCGATCGTCACCGTCGGCGACGCGGCCAACCTCACCGACCCGGTCTGGGACAACGCCGAGGTCGCCCCGGAGGCGGTCCAGTTCGTCCGCCCCGCCGGCGCGGCGGGCGCCTGGGCCGACGTCACCTGCCGGCAGTTCCGTGACGAGGTCGTGGCGGTGGCCAGGGGACTGGTCGCGGCCGGCGTGCAGCCCGGCGAACGGATCGGCCTGATGAGCCGCACCCGCTACGAGTGGACCCTGCTGGACTACGCCATCTGGGCGGCCGGCGCGGTCACCGTGCCGGTCTACGAGACCTCCAGCGCCGACCAGGCCGCCTGGATCCTGTCCGACTCCGGCGCGGTGGGCTGCGTGGTGGAGAGCGGCGCGCACGCCACCCTGATCGCCGGCGTCCAGGACCGGCTGCCCGACCTGCGCCACGTCTGGCAGATCGACCTCGACGCCGTGGACGAGCTGGTCCGCTCCGGCGCGGCGGTCGACCCGGCGGAGATCGACCGGCGGCGGGCCGCCGTGCGCGCCGACGACCTCGCCACCATCATCTACACCAGCGGCACCACCGGCCGCCCCAAGGGCTGCGTGCTGACCCACCGGAACATGTACGCCGACATCGCCAACGCGGTGCCGGTGCTGCCGAACCTGTTCGGACCGGGCGCCTCGACCCTGCTCTTCCTCCCGCTGGCGCACGCCTTCGCCCGGCTCATCCAGATCGGCGTGGTGCAGGCACGGGCCACCATGCGGCACTGTTCGGACCCGAAGAACCTGGTCGGCGAGTTGCAGGACTTCCGCCCCACCTTCGTGCTCTCGGTCCCCCGGGTGTTCGAGAAGGTCTACAACGGCGCCAAGCAGAAGGCCGAGACCGAGGGCAAGGGCAGGATCTTCGCCCGCGCGGAACAGGTCGCCATCGCCTACAGCGAGGCGCTGGAGACCTCCGGCGGCCCCGGCCTGGCGCTACGCGCCCAGCACGCGCTCTTCGACAAGCTGGTCTACCGCAAGCTGCGGGCGGCGCTCGGCGGCCGGTGCCGCGACGCCATCTCCGGCGGCGCCCCGCTCGGCGCCCGGCTGGGCCACTTCTTCCGCGGCATCGGCGTGAACGTGTGCGAGGGCTACGGCCTCACCGAGACCTCCCCCGCCGCCGCCGCGAACCTGCCCGGCGCCACCCGGATCGGCTCGGTCGGCCGCCCGCTGCCGGGGGTCACCATCCGCATCGACGACGACGGCGAGATCCTGATCGCCGGCGACCTGATCTTCCAGGGCTACTGGCGCAACGAGACGGCCACCGCCGAGGCGCTCAGCGCGGACGGCTGGTTCCGCACCGGCGACCTGGGCCGGCTCGACGACGAGGGCTTCCTGAGCATCACCGGCCGGAAGAAGGAGATCATCGTGACGGCCGGCGGCAAGAACGTCGCCCCGGCCGTGCTGGAGGACGAGGTCCGGGCCCACCCGCTGGTCAGCCAGTGCGTGGTGGTCGGCGACCGCGCGCCGTTCATCGCCGCGCTGGTCACCATCGACGAGGAGGCGCTGCCGCGCTGGCTCGCCTCGGCCGGCCTGCCCGAGGACACCCCCGTCGGGGAGCTGCGCGAGCACGAGGGGCTGCGCGCCGAGATCCAGGGCGCGGTCGACACCGCGAACCAGGCGGTCTCCAAGGCCGAGGCGATCAAGGTGTTCCGGATCCTGCCCCACGACTTCACCGAGGCGACCGGCGAGCTGACCCCGTCACTCAAGGTCAAGCGACAGGTCGTGCACAAGTCGTACGCGGCGGAGATCGCCGACATCTACCGAGCCTGACTACGATCCGTCACGTGCCCGCCTCGACACCCTCCCGGCCCCAGCCGCATCCCCTCGCCGCCGCCGCGCGCGTGGTCATGCTGGCGCTCGTCGCAGTCCTGACCCTGTACGCCACGCACGACCCCGGTCAGCTCTGGTGGATCGCGCTGCTGGCGGTCGCCGGGCTGCCCGCGCTGCTGGCGCCCGAGCACCGGCCGGTGGGCCCGCTCAGCCGGGTGGCCGAGGTGCTGGTGCTGGGGCTGGCCGCGAGCCAGGTCGCCGCCGTGGCCACCGTCGGCGGGGACGTCGGCGGGCTGGGCGCCTCGGCGGTGCTGCCCTACCTGGCGGTCCCGGTGACCGTCACCGCGCTGCGCCGCCGGTTCCGCGAGGGCGTCGCCCTGCTGGCCGTCGCCGCGGCGACCCTGCTGGTGGCCGGCGCCCTCACCGACGTCGACGGCGGGCGGCAGATCGGCGAGCTCGGCTACCTGGTGATCTGCGCCCAGTGGCTGATCCTGGCCGGGCTCGGCCTCGCCGCCGCCAGCGGCCTGCACCGGGTCATGCAGGTCCGCAACGAGGGCAAGCCCCAGCCGTACGCCGAGGCGACCCGGCTGCTCACCCAGCTGCGTACGGTGGCCCGGCAGCTGCCCGGGGCCACCCTCGACCCGGGCGGCATCTCCGAGCACCTGCTGGAGGAGCTGCGCGCGGTGGCCCGGGCGGACCGGGCGGCCGTGCTGTCGGCCAGCGGCGGCGGCCGGCTGGTGGTGCTGGCCCAGGTCGGCGTGGAACGGGTCGACTGGGAGACGACGCTGGACGCGGACTCGGCCATCGCCGACGCGTGGGCCAGCCAGCAGCCGCACACCGCCGCCCGCTCGCAGGCCCGCTCGCACCGCGGCGGCGACGTCTCGGCCCTGATCGTGCCGCTGGTGGCCGGGGTGCGCACGGTCGGGCTGGTGGTGCTCGAGGCGGACGCGGCGCAGGCGTACCCGCCCGGCGTGGTGTCCCGGGTGACCGGGCTGACCCGGCCGGCCGCGCTGCGGCTGGAGGCGGCGCTGCTCTTCGACGAGGTCCGCTCGCTGGCCACCAACGAGGAACGGCAGCGGCTGGCCCGGGAGATCCACGACGGGGTGGCGCAGGAACTGGTGATGGTCGGCTACGGCATCGACAACGCCCTGGCGTACGTCGACGAGGATCCGCAGGAGACCGCCGAGGCGCTGCGTACGCTGCGCGGCGAGGTGACCCGGGTGATCACCGAGCTGCGGCTGAGCCTCTTCGAGCTGCGCAGCGAGGTGGACCGGCACGGCGGCCTGGCCGCCGCGATCGCCGAGTACGCCCGGACGGTCGGCGCCTCGGGCGGGCTGCGGGTGCACCTGTCCCTGGACGAGTCCACCGCCCGGCTGCCCGCCGCCACCGAGGCCGAGTTGCTGCGCATCGCCCAGGAGGCGGTCACCAACGCGCGCAAGCACGCGGGCGCGGCGAATCTCTGGGTCACCTGCGAGGTCGACCCGCCGTACGCGCAGATCGAAGTGTCGGATGACGGTCAGGGGATCGCTGACCAGCGTTCCGACGGGCACTACGGTCTTGCGATCATGGCCGAGAGGGCGGAACGTATCCGGGGCCGGTTGGAGATCAGGCCGCGGCAACCGAGCGGCACGACCGTGGCGGTGGTGCTCGGCTCCTCGCCCCGGCGCGATAACGTGCGCGGTAGCGTAGCGGCAGCAGAAGGGGAGTAACCCGAGGATGACCACAAGTCCGACACCGGCCACCCGTACCAAGGTCCTCCTTGTCGACGATCACGACCTGATCCGCAAGGGCCTGCGGCACGCGTTCGAGCGCGACCGGCAGTTCGAGGTCGTAGGGGAGGCCGCCACGGCGGCGGAGGGGGTACGCCAGGCCGGTGCGCTGCAACCGGACGTGGTGATCATGGACCTGCGGCTGCCCGACGGCAGCGGCCTGGAGGCCACCCGGGCACTGCGCAAGTCCAGCGCCTCGATGGGCATCGTGGTGCTCACCATGTACGCCGGAGACGACCAGCTCTTCGGCGCCCTGGAGGCCGGGGCCAGCGCCTTCGTGCCCAAGACCGCGCCGGCCGACGAGGTCGTCGCCGCCGCCCGGCACGCCGCCTCCTCCCCCAGCGCCTTCACCGCCGCCGACCTGGCCGAGGCCATGAAGCGCCGGCTGGCCCCGTCCGGGCCGCAACTCTCCCCCCGCGAGGGTCAGGTGCTGCGGCTGCTCGCCGACGGGATGAGCGTGGCGGGCATCGCCAAGCAGCTCTTCGTCAGCGAGTCCACCGCCAAGACCCACATCTCGAAGCTCTACGAGAAGCTGGGCGCGGCCAACCGGGCCCAGGCGCTGATGACCGCGCTGCGGCTCGGTCTGCTCGAGGCCCCGGACGCCCCGAAGTTCTGACCGCTCCCCGCGGGAGATCGTCGACGTACACCGACGGGTCCGCGACCGCCGACGGGCGGCGCGGGCCCGTCGCCGTCGCATCGAGCGGCGACGGCGAAGGGTTCGCGGCGCGCTATGGTCTCCCGGGCGGGCAGCCGGCAGAATACCGGCGCGGGCAACGGTGACCCGCACGCCGACAGGAGGGGTGAGCGCATGCAGCGGCCGGTCTGGGCACCCGACGAGATCGACATCGAGCGCCCCAGCGTGGCCCGCATGTACGACTACTACCTCGGCGGCTCGCACAACTTCGCGGTCGACCGGGCGGCGGCCCAGGCGATGGTCGCGGCGGTGCCGGAGGCCCCGCTGATGGCGCAGGCGAACCGGGCGTTCCTCCGCCGCGCGGTGCAGTTCCTCCTCGACGCCGGCGTCCGGCAGTTCCTGGACGTCGGCTCGGGCATCCCGACCGTCGGCAACGTGCACGAGATCGCCCAGCGCGACGCCCCGGACGCCCGCGTGGTCTACGTCGACGTCGACCCGGTGGCGGTGGCCCACAGCCGGGAGATCCTGGAGGGCAACGACCGTGCCGTGGTGGTGCAGGAGGACCTGCGCCACCCCGAGCGCATCGTCGCCCACCCCGACGTCCGCCGGCTGCTCGACTTCGACCAGCCGATCGCCGTGATGATCGTGGCGGTGCTGCACTTCGTGCCGGACGACGACCGGCCCGCCGAGCTGCTGCGGACGCTGCGCGAGGCTCTGACGCCGGGCAGCTACCTGGTGCTCTCGCAGGCCAGCGGTGACGGCCGTGGCGACGACGAGCGGGCCGACGCCGAGCGGGTCTACCGGCGGACCGACAATCCGCTGTGGATCCGCAGCCGCAGCGAGCTGACGGTCCTCTTCGACGGCTTCGAGCTCGTCGACCCCGGCGTGGTCTGGGTGCCGCAGTGGCGTCCGGAGTCCCCCGACAGTGCCGAGGACGCCGAGCGGGCGGCCTTCATCGGCGGCGTCGGGCGGCTCGGTGGGTGAGCCGTCCGGGGCGACCACCGTCGCCCCGACCGGCACCACCGTGCGGCACCCGTCCCGCCCCGGAACGGAAATCTTCGCCCGGGCGTGGGCCAAGGCCGTCTCCGGCACCAGTTACCTGCCGATGACCCTGGCCCAGCTCGAGGCGCTGTTGCAGCGCCTCACCGAGCAGCTCGCGACGGCGCTGCTGGCCGAGCCGATCGACCTGCGGGTGGGGCACCGGGTGGGCACCGAACTGGTGGCCGCCCACATCGCCTCGGCCGAGGGGCTCGGTCGTACGGTCGAGGTCGTCCAGCTCCGACTGGCCCGCGACCTCGGTCTGGTCGACGAGGAGGTCGAGGACCGGCTGGCCCGGCTGCTGGCCGCCGTGACCACCGGGTACGCCCGCGCGCTGCGGGACCGGACGCTGGACGAGCAGGAGACGATCCGCCGGGCCGCGATGACCGCCCGGGCTGAGGCGGAACGGGCGCTGCGCAGCAGCGAGGCCCGTTTCCGTCACCAGGCCACCCACGACCCGCTGACCGACCTGCCCAACCGCACGCTGTTGACCGAGCGCCTCAGCGCGGCCATCGACTCGCCCACCCGGGGCGCGGCACGCCTGGGCGTCTGCTTCCTCGACCTCGACCGCTTCAAGGTGGTCAACGACTCGCACGGGCACCAGGTCGGCGACGGGCTGCTGGTGGCCATGGCGGACCGGCTCCGCCGGTCCCTCGACGGGCACCTGGTCGCCCGGCTCGGCGGGGACGAGTTCGTCGTCCTGGTCGAGGACACCACCGGCACCGACGACGTGGTCGCCGTGGCCGAGGCGGCGCTCGCGGCGGTACGCGAGCCGGTGCTGGTGGACGGGCACGAGCTGAGCGTGTCGGCGAGCATCGGCATCGTCGAGCGGGAGGTCGCCGGCACCTCCCCCGGTGACCTGATGCGGGCGGCCGACAGCACGCTGCACTGGGCGAAGGCCGCCGGTGGCGCCCGCTGGGCGCTCTACGACGCCGACCGGGACCGCCGCGACCTGGCCCGCTACGCGCTCTCGGCGGCCATTCCCACGGCGCTGGAGCGGGGCGAGTTCTACCTCGACTTCCAGCCGCTGACCTCGCTGCGCGACGGCCGGGTGCTGGGCATGGAGGCCCTGGTGCGCTGGCGGCACCCGGAGTTGGGCGTCCTGCGGCCCGACAGCTTCATCGGGCTGGCCGAGGAGACCGGGCTGATCGTCCCGCTCGGCGGGTGGGTGCTGGCCGAGGCGTGCCGGCAGGCCGAGAGCTGGGCCGTCGGCGGTGGGCCGGCCCCGTTCGTCAGCGTCAACCTGGCCGTGCGGCAGGTACGCCGCGCCGCTCTCGTCCAGGAGGTACGTGCGCTGCTGCGGCACACCGGGCTGTCGCCGGAGCGGCTCCAGTTGGAGATCACCGAGAGCACCATGATGAGCACCGCCGAGGAGTCGGTCCGGACGCTGCGGATGCTCGCCGACCTCGGCGTGCGGATCGCCATCGACGACTTCGGCACCGGCTACTGCAACCTGGCGTACCTGCGGGACCTTCCGGTGACCGAGCTGAAGGTGGCCGGGCAGTTCGTGGCCGGACTGCGGGCCCCGGAGGCCCGGGCCGACGAGCGGATCCTCGCCTCGCTCGTGTCGCTCGCGCACGCGCTGGACCTGACCGTCACCGCCGAGGGCGTGGAGACGGCCGGGCAGGCGGAGCGGCTGCGGGCGATCGGCTGCGACGCCGGCCAGGGCTGGCACTTCGGCCGCCCGGACTCCGCCGAGCGCATCCTGGCCCGCCTGCGCTGACGGCCGCCCACCGCGTCGCCGCCCGCCTGGGCGCCGTCGCCCGCCTCGGCACCGCCGCCCGTCTGGGCACCGTCGCCCGCCGCCCGGCTGGGCACCGCCGCCCGCCCGGTCGTCACCGGGGAGCGCGACGCGGCGCCGTCAGCCGGCGAGCAGAGCGGCCATCCGCTGTGCCTGCGCCTCCCAGCGCCACTCCCGCTCCACCCAGGCGCGGCCGGCCGCGCCGAACTGGCGGGCCAGGTCCCGGTCGGCGAGCAGCGTCGCCACCCGGTCGGCGAGCTGGGCGACGTCCCGACCGCGGACCACGAACCCCGTCTCGCCCTCGCGGACCGCGTCCGGCGCGCCGCCGGAGTCGCCGGCCACCACCGGCAGTCCGGTCGCGGAGGCCTCCAGGTAGACGATCCCGAGACCCTCGACGTCCAGACCCCGGTTGCGGGTGCGGCACGGCATCGCGTAGACGTCACCGGCGGCGTAGTGGGCCGGCAGCGCGGCCGACGGCACCGAGCCGGTGAAGACCACGTCCCGCTCGACGCCCGCCTGGCGGGCCAGCTTCTCCAGCGTGGCCCGGTAGGGCCCGCCCCCGACCACGAGCAGCGCGGCGTCGGGCACCCGGCGACGGATCTCCGGCATCGCCCGGATCAGCATGTCCTGCCCCTTGCGCGGCACCAGCCGGGACACGCAGACCACCACCGGACGGTCGGCCAGCCCGAGCCGGACCCGGACCGCCTGGCCGTCGACCGACGGATGGTAGGCGTCCACGTCCACCCCCGGGGCGAGCCGGTGCAGTTCGGTCACCCCGTGCAGCGCCCGCGCCAGCCGTACCCGCGTGTACTCCCCCAGGTAGGTCGTCACGTCGACGCCGCGCCCGATGCGCCGCAGGGTGGCCCGGGCGGCCGGCAGCGCGGCCCAGCCGACCTCGTGCCCGTGGGTCTGCGCCACCGCCCGGCGGATGCCCGTCCGGCGGCGCAGGCCCGCGGCGAGCAGCCCGAGGGGGGCCGCCGCGCCGAACCACACCGTGTCGCAGTCGTACGCGCGCGCCAGGCGGGCCGCCCGCCGGGCCACGAGCGGGGTGGGCAGCAGCACCCGGGTGCGGTCCCGGATGACCTCGAACGGCTGGTCGGCGTCGAACTTCTCCGCGCCCCGCCACGTCGAGGCGTAGACGACCACCGACCCGGCGGGCTGGCGCACCGCGAGGTTGTGCACGAAGGACTGGATCCCGCCGGGGCGGGGCGGAAAGTCGTTGGTGATCAACAGCGTACGGCTCATCGGCCGGCCTCCCTGGCATGGGCGCGGGCGGCGGCCATCCGCTCGACCGTGGACGGGTGCGTGGCGGAGTAGAGGTACTCCCAGCGCGGCGGATCGGGGTCGGCGAGGTTGATGCCGGCGAGCCGCCGCTGCATCGCCTCGAAGGCGGCCGGGTCGCCGGTCAGCGCGAGCGCGTGCGCGTCGGCGCGCGCCTCCACCCGCCGCGACATCAGCGCCTGTGCCGGCGCGGAGACCACCCCGGCCACCGTCACCAGGGCAAGCAGCAGGGGGAACGCGCGCGGTTGGGCGACCGAGTCGACGCCGGCCAGCCGCAGCAGCGGGCCGGAGGAGCCGAGCAGGTAGAGCGCGACCACCGCGGCGGCGGCGCCCAGCGCCCCGGTCAGCGTGCCGACCGCGACGTCCCGGTCCTTGGCGTGCCCCAGCTCGTGGGCCACCACGGCGGTCACCTCGGCCGGCGTCGCCTCGCGCAGCAGCGTGTCGTAGACGACCACGCGCCGGGTCGGCCCGAGCCCCGAGACGTACGCGTTGACGGCCCGGGTACGTCGCGACGCGTCGGCGACCAGCACGTCGCGCACCGGGACGCCGTCACGGGCGGCCATCTGCATCAGCTGGGTCCGCAGCGGGCCCTGCTCCAGCGGGGTGAACCTGTTGAAGACCGGCTCCACCAGCACCGGCAGCACGAAGGAGAGCACCACCACCAGGGTTGCCGCACCGGCTGCCCCGAACGCCCACCACCAGCGCGGCGAGAGCCGGATGACGGTGTAGAAGCCGAGCAGCGCCACCGCGCCGATCACCGCGCTGACCGCGTACGACTTGAGCAGGTCGACCGTCCAGCCGCCCCAGCCGTTGGTGCTCAGCCCGTAGCGGGTGAGCACGGCCTGCCGCCAGGCGGCGAGCGGGAGGGTCACCAGGTCGGCGACGAGCACCACGGCGAGCCCGCCGAGGACGGCCTGGGCGGCCCAGTGGTCGCCGAACGGGCGGCCGGCCAGCTCGACGAGCCGGCTGCCCAGCGGAGTCAGGCCGAGCAGCAGGGCCGCCAGCAGGCCGGCCGCGATCGCGGCCCACCCGGCGGGACGCAGCGCGGAACGGAACTCCCGACTGCGGGCCACCTGCTCGGCGGGCAGGTCGCCCAGCGCGGCGAGCTGGTCGGCACGGGGAGCGGGCGGCCGGTGCCACGGGATCAGCAGCGCGGCGGTCACCACCAGGGCCACGGTCAGAGCGACCAGCGACAGCACCGCCCAGCCACGCGGGCTCACCGCCGTCCTCCCGGCGCCGGGTCGCGGCGTGTCCCGCGCAGCCGCCGGTGGTCCGCGACGCGGCCGGGCCGGCCCGGTGACCGATCCCGCACGCGGCCCGCGACGCCATCGGTCGCGGCGGGGCTCTCGCCGTCGCGTCGTACCCGCGTCATGCCGCCGCTCCCTCCGCCGTGACCGCCCATCCTATTGCCCGCCCGGTGCCCGCCGCGCCGCGCCGGCACCGGCCCGACCCCCGGTCGGCGTACGTCACTGCGGCGCCATCGGTCACCACGGTGACGCCATGACGGAGTCAGAATTACTTGCCATGGCGTCATGATGGTGCCATAGTGGCGTCATGGACCTGACGTCGTATGTCGAGAACCTCCGGCAGGAGCTGGCCGGCGTCGCCGAACTGGGCGGCGAAGAGGCCCGGGCACTTGCCGAGCGGCTGGCCGGGCCGCTCGAGTCGGCGCTCCGGCTGGCGCTGCTGGACGCGCTGGCCGCGGCGGCGGCGGAGATCACCCGCGATCTGGCACCCGGGTCGGTCGAGCTGCGCCTGCGCGGACGCGAGCCGAGCTTCGTCGTGACGCCACCGCCGGCCGGCCCCGACTTCCCGGGCGAGCCGGACGTCGCCGAGCCGGCCGTCCCGCCCACCGCCGACGCCGAGGAGGGCGCCACCTCCCGGATCAGCTTCCGCCTCTCCGAACACCTCAAGGGCCGCGTCGAGGAGGCCGCCGCCCGCGACGGCCTCTCGGTCAACGCCTGGCTGGTCCGGGCGGCCAGCGCCGCCGTGGCGGCCACCGGCACGGCCCGCCAACCCCAGCGCCGCGCCCCCCGGGGCGGGGAACGCTACACCGGCTGGGCCCGCTGACCGGCCCCGCGCCGGCCCGCGCCGGCTCCACCACCTGTCCCCGCCCGAAACGTCCACCCGTCAGAAAGGACCGCGTCGTGCCCACTTTCGACACTCCCGCCGCGATCTCGGCCACCGTCGACCTGGTCGTCGGTGACGTCCGGATCACCGCGACCGACCGCACCGACACCGTCGTCGAGATCCGCCCGAGCAACGCCTCCACCGAAGCCGACGTGCGCGCCGCCGAGCAGACCCGCGTCGACTACACCGACGGCCGGCTCACGGTCAGGGCACCGAGGCAGCGCGGCTTCGGCCTGTTCGGCAAGCCCGGTTCGGTCGACGTGACGATCGAGGTGCCGACCGGCTCGCACCTGCACGGCGACGCCTCCGTGGCGGCGTTCCACGGCACCGGCCGCCTCGGCAGCTGTCGACTCCGGACCGCGGCCGGCGACATCGAGCTGGACCGCGCCGCCGACGTCGATCTCGACACCTCCGCCGGCGCCGTCCGGGTGGAGCACGTCGCGGGCCGGGCCCGGATCAGCACCGGCACCGGCCGGATCCGGGTGCAGGAGGTCCAGGGCGACGCGGAGGTCAAGAACACCAACGGCGACAGCTGGCTGGGCTCCGTCACCGGCGAGGCCCGCGTGAAGGCGGCCAACGGCGACATCGCCGTCGACCGCGCGCACGCCACGGTCACCGCCACCACCGTCAACGGCGACGTCCGCATCGGCGAGGTCTCGGCGGGCACGACGACGGTCCGGACCCAGAGCGGCCGGCTCGACGTCGGCGTCCGCTCCGGCACCCCCGTCCTGCTCGACCTGCACACCCAGTTCGGCCGGGTGGAGAACCACCTCGATGCGTACGAACCGTCCGGCGAGCCCGCGGGTGGCGTACGGGTGAGCGCCCGGACCTCCTTCGGCGACATCGTCATCCGCCGCTGTTGACCCCCGTTCGCCCGACCGGCCCGACGGCCGGCCAGCCCTCGACCGGCCCGACGGCCGGCGTGGAAGGAGAAGACATGCCACCCAGCACGGCCCCGGCGGCCATCACGGTCGCCGCCCTCCGCAAGTCCTACGGCGGCCAGGTGGTGCTCGACGGCATCGACCTCACCGTCGCCGCAGGCACGATCTTCGCCCTGCTCGGCCCCAACGGCGCCGGCAAGACCACCACCGTGCAGATCCTGTCCACCCTGATCGGCGCCGACTCCGGCGAGGCGCGGGTCGCCGGGCACGACGTCGCCCGGGAGCCCGACGCGGTACGCGCCGCGATCGGTGTGACCGGCCAATTCTCCGCCGTCGACGGACTGCTCACCGGCGAGGAGAACCTGCGGCTGATGGCCGACCTGCACCACCTGCCCCGAGCCGAGGGGCGGCAGCGTGCCCGGAGCCTGCTCAGGATGTTCGACCTGGTCGAGGCGGCCGGCAAGCCGGTCGCCAGCTACTCCGGCGGGATGCGCCGGCGGCTCGACCTGGCGATGGGTCTGGTCGGTCGCCCCCGCGTCGTCTTCCTCGACGAGCCCACCACCGGTCTCGACCCGCGCAGCCGGCAGGCCATGTGGCAGATCGTCCGGGATCTGGTGGCGGACGGCGTCACCATCTTCCTGACCACCCAGTACCTGGAGGAGGCGGACCAGCTAGCCGACCGGATCGCCGTACTCGACCACGGTCGCCTGGTCGCGCAGGGCAGCGCGGCGGAACTCAAGCGGCTCGTCCCCGGCGGGCACGTCAGCCTGCGTTTCGCCGACCAGGCCGCGTTCGACACGGCCGTCCGGGTGCTGCCCGAGCAGTCCCGCAAAGCCGCCGACCTCACCCTGCACGTGCCCGGTGACGGCGGTGTCCGGTCGCTGCGGGACCTGCTCGACCTGCTCGACAGCCGGTCCGTCGCCGTGGAGTCGCTGTCGGTGCACACGCCCGATCTCGACGACGTCTTCCTGGCCCTCACCGGTCAGCCCGAGAAGGTGGGAACCCCCCGATGAGCACCCTGACGTACGCCGTCCGCGACTCCGGCACGATGCTGCGCCGCAACCTGCGCCGCTGGGTGCGCTACCCGTCGATGACGGTGCTGCTCGTCGGCATGCCCATCCTGCTGCTGCTGCTGTTCGTCTACGTCTTCGGCGCGACCCTCGGCGCCGGGCTGGGCGGCGGTTCGGGCGACCGGAGCGACTACGTCAACTACGTCACCCCGGGAATCCTGCTGATAGCCGCCGGCCTGGCGGCCACCGGGACGGCCGTGTCGGTCGCGATGGACATGACCGAGGGCATCATCGCCCGGTTCCGGACCATGGCGATCGCTCGGGTGTCGGTGCTGACCGGTCACGTGCTGGGCAGCATGGTGCAGACCATGCTCAGCCTGGCGGTGGTCACCGGGGTCGCCCTGCTGATCGGATTCCGGCCCACCACGGGCGCGTCGGCCTGGCTGGCGGCCGCCGGCGTGCTGGTCCTGACCGCCTTCGCGTTCACCTGGCTCTCGGTCGCGCTGGGGCTGGTCTCCAAGAGCGTCGAGACGGCGAGCAACCTGCCCATGCCGCTGACCTACCTGCCCTTCATCGGCAGCGGGTTCGTGCCCACCGACTCGATGCCCGACGGGCTGCGGCAGTTCGCCGAGTATCAGCCCTTCACCCCCATCATCGAGACCCTGCGTGGCCTGTTGACCGGCGGGCCGGTGGCGACGCACGCCGCTCTCGCGGCGGCCTGGTGCGCCGCCATCGCGCTGGTCGGCTATCTCTGGGCGAAGAAGCTGTTCAACCGGGACCCGTCCCGCTGACCGTCATCCCCGACGCCCGTTCCCGAGCCGCCGGCCCGGGAACGGGCGTCGTCGGGCCGACGGCCGTGGCCGTCACGCGACGCGGCGGCGTCGGGTGGGCCGCCCGGCCGGCCGGGGGGTGGGCAGCACCTCCACCTCGAACCCGGCCCGGGCGAAGACCTCGATCGCCCGGGCCTCCGCGCCGCCCAGCCCGGCGGCCGGGGACGAATCGTCGAGCAGAACGGTCACCAGGCAGTCGGCGCAGCCGCTCCCCCGGATACCGCACCCCGCGCAGTCGATGAGCATCTCGCCTCCTGGTGCGCTGCGGCGACCGGGTGCGGCGTCACCGTCGCCACCCGAGCACCGTCGGTCACCACGACGGTAGGCCGGAGGTACGACAGAAAAGGGACAACCGGTCGCGGACGGCCCGAAAGCGATCAAGCGCCCCGATCAGGACCGGGCGAGCCGGCGCAGCAGCGAGTCGGCACCGAGCGGGTACGCGCCGTGCCGGCGTACGCCGTCGGCGACCTCGCGGTCCGAGGAGACCACCACCACCGGGCGGCCCGACGGCTCGGCGCGGACCAGGCGCCGGATCAGCTCGTCGGCGGTCTCCCCCTTGCGGGAGAAGAGCACCCGCACGCCGCGCGGTGTGGGCGGCAGCCCGTGCATCCGCTCGGCGCCGTCGAAGACCACCGTGACCTCGTCGCCGGTCTGCGCGGCGATCCCGCCCAGGCCGGTGATCAGCCGCTTGCGCTGCTGTTCGAGGGACATCTCGCCGAAGCCGCGCTTGGTCACGTTGTAGCCGTCGACGACGAGGTGCGCCCGGGGCAGGGCGAGCAGCTGGTCGAGGCGGGCCGGGTCGTCGGTGTCCCGGGCACGGGTGGCGGTGCCGGCCGCCGTGGTGCCGGACCGGTCGGCGAAGGTGTCGGCGACGAAGTCCGCGGGCAGGGTGTCGACCGGATCGAGCGCCAACTCGCGGCGCAGCCCCACGGCGGCCTGCCCGATGGTCTCCAGCAGCAGCCAGAGCCGGGCGTCGTCGACGGAGCGGGCCTCCTTGGCGCTGGCCCGGGCCGCCCCCGCCGCCGACTCGGCCTCGGCCAGCCGCGCCCGCACCCGGCGCAGCTCCGCGTCGGCGTCCGCCGCCGCCCGGGCGGCCCGGCCCCGCTCGGTGGCGAGCAGCTCCGTGGCCTTGCGCTCGCGGGCCTGGGTCTCGCGCAGCGCCCGGTTCTGCTGCCGGCTCTCCTCGCGCAGCTGGCCCAGCTCCTCGCGGACCCGGGCCAGCTCGTCGCGGAGCTTCTCGGCCTCGACCCGGGCCACCGCCCGGTCGTGCTCGGCGCGGGTGGCCCGCTGCTCGGCCTCGCGGACCAGTTCGGCGACCACGGCGCTGTCGGCCTCGGCGCGGACCGCCGCGCCGCTGGCCTCGATCAGCTCCCGCCACCCCCGGGGCCGGGCCAGGTAGGCCAGCGCGGCCACCTCGACCGGGTCGGCGGCGGCCGGCGCGGTGCCCTCCAGCACCGCGGCGCCCAGGTCGCCGGTGTCGGCGAGCACCCGGGCGGTGATCCGCTGCCGGAACAGCGGGTCCGCGGTCAGCTGGGCGGCGATCGCCGGAGCGCCGAGCCGCGCCCGGCGGTTCGGGGCGAACTTGGCGACCCGGCGCAGCGGCACCGGCACCTCGTCTGCGGGCAGCCCGGGCAGCACCGCCGCGGTGAGCGCCACGATGCGCTGCCGGACCGGCTCGGGCAGGACGGGCTCGGGCTCGGGCACCGACGCCCCGGGCGCCTCAGGCTCGGGCTCGGGCGCCTCAGGCTCGGGCACGGCAGGCGCCGACACCCCGGGCTCGGACGCCTCGCGGTCGGACGCCGGTGCCTCGGCGGCCGAGGCACCGGCGGCTGCCGCCGGGGTGGCCGGCGTCCCGGGCAGGCCAACCTCGTCGGGGGCACCCCCACCGACATCGCGCGCAGCGTCGACCGGATCCTCCTGCCGGAGGCGGTCGTCGTGCGGCTCGGTGAGGGGCATGTGGCAAGTCTCCCACCGCGACCGGGCCCACCGCCCGGTGAGTGAGCCGATCTCTCATCCTAGACCGGTGGTGACGTCTGATGCCGTTGGGACCGGAGTGTCGGACCGGACCGCTAGCGTGCCGCCGATGGCAGAGACCGAGTACGTCCAGGAGCCGCTGGCCGGATTCGCCCCGGGCGCGGGCGGGATCGACCCGGCGCTGCCGCTGCACGCGACGACGTTCGTGGTGGTCGACCTGGAGACCACCGGCGGCGCCCCGGACGGCGGCGGGATCACCGAGATCGGTGCGGTGAAGGTGCGCGGCGGCGAGGAGCTGGGCGTCCTCGCCACCCTGGTCAACCCGGGCGTGCCCATCCCGCCGTTCATCACCGTGCTCACGGGCATCACCCAGGCCATGCTGGTGCCGGCCCCGCCGATCGAGCAGGTGCTGCCGAGCTTCCTGGAGTTCATCACCGACGCCGTGCTGGTCGCCCACAACGCCCCCTACGACGTGGGCTTCCTCAAGGCCGCGTGCGCCAAGCACGGCTACCACTGGCCCAGCCCGCGGGTGCTCGACACCGCCGCGCTGGCCCGCCGGGTGCTGACCCGCGACGAGGTGCCCAACCGCAAGCTCGGCACCCTCGCGGCCTACTTCCGCACCGCCACCCGGCCGACCCACCGGGCGCTCGACGACGCCAAGGCCACCGTCGACGTGCTGCACGGGCTGATCGCGCGGCTGGCCGGGCACCGGGTCGACACCGTCGGCGACGCCATCGAGTTCGCCCGCGCGGTCACCCCGACCCAGCGGCGCAAGCGACACCTGGCCGAGGGGCTGCCCAGGGCGCCGGGAATCTACATCTTCCGGGCAGCCGACGACCGGCCGCTCTACGTCGGCACCTCCGGCGACGTCGCCACCCGGGTGCGCAGCTACTTCACCGCGGCGGAGAAGCGGGCCCGGATCTCCGAGATGCTCGCCGCGGCGGAGCGGGTGGAGGCGGTGGAGTGCGCCCATTCGCTGGAGGCGGAGGTCCGCGAGCTGCGGCTGATCGCGGCGCACGCCCCGCCCTACAACCGGCGGTCGAAGTTCCCGGAGCGGGTGCTCTGGCTGAAGCTGACCGACGGGCCGTACCCACGACTGTCGGTGGTGCGGGCCATCTCCCCCGGCGACGCCGCCTACCTCGGGCCGTTCAGCTCCCGGCGGGCGGCGGAACTGGCCGCCGCGGGCTTCCACGACGCCGTGCCACTGCGCCAGTGCACCCACCGACTGTCGCTGCGCACGGTCACGCCGGCCTGCGCGCTGGCGGAGCTGGGTCGCTGCCCGGCGCCCTGCGAGCACCGGATCACCCCGGAGGAGTACGACGTCCGCGCGGTCGCGCCGTTTCGCACCGCCACCGCCAGCGACCCCCGACCGGTGGTGGACGCCCTGCTCGCCCGGATCGACGCGCTCTCCGGGGCCCAGCGCTACGAGGAGGCGGCGGTGGCCCGGGCCCGGCTGGTGGCGGTGCTGCGGGCGACCGTACGGATGCAGCGGCTGACGGCGCTGACCGGCATCGCCGAGCTGGCCGCCGCGCGCCCGGCGGCCGGTGGCGGCTGGGAGCTGGCGCTGGTGCGGCACGGCCGGCTGGCCGGGGCCGGCGTCTCCCCTCCCGGTGTCCACCCCCGACCGACGATCGCCGCGATCCGGGCGACCGCCGAGACCGTCCTGCCGGGCCACGGCCCGGTCCCGCGCGCCTCGGCCGAGGAGAGCGAACGCATCCTGTCCTGGTTGGAGCGACCGGAGACCCGGTTGGTGGAGATGTCCTCCGGGTGGGCGTCCCCGGTGGCCGGCGCGGCCCGCTTCCGCGACCTGCTGAGAAAGGCCGAGAACGCCGCGTCCCCGCAAAGCTCGACCGAAAGCCCATGACCAAGTGACCGATCGGACTACCTCGACTCCCTTACTCTGTTAGAGAAGTGCAGTCCTGCCCGTTTCGTGGGCCTGCTTCCGGTTGCCGGGTGTCGGCGGCCGTGGAGCCGGGGTGAGGAGGTGTCCCGCGTGGACCTCGACGCCGGACGCGGCGCCGCCATGGGGGGCGCGCTCCCGACCCGACCGGGCGAGCTGCCGCTGGCCCGCCGGCTGCGCTCGCTGCTGAGCTGGCCCACCGCCGACACCGATCCGGTCAGCCACCTGGTCCGGACCCACCGGACGATCCACCCCGGCACCGAGCCCTCCGTGCTGCGCCGGGCCTACACCATCGCGGACAACATGCACCGCGGGCAGTTCCGCAAGAGCGGCGAGCCCTACATCACCCACCCGCTGGCGGTGGCCCAGATCTGCGCCGAGATCGGCATGGACGCCACCACCCTGGTCGCCGCGCTGCTGCACGACACCGTGGAGGACACCCGCTACACCCTCCAGGCGCTCGCCGAGGACTTCGGGCGCGAGGTGGCGCACCTGGTCGACGGGGTGACCAAGTTCGACAAGGCGTTCTACGGCAAGGCCGCCGAGGCCGAGACGATCCGCAAGATGATCGTCGCGGCCGGCAAGGACGTCCGGGTCCTGATCATCAAACTGGCCGACCGGCTGCACAACATGCGCACCCTGGGCGTCCGGTCCGCGGCCTCCCGGGAGCGGATCGCCCGCAAGACGCAGGAGGTCCTGGTCCCGCTCTGCGACCGGCTGGGCATCCAGACGCTCAAGCGCGAACTCGACGACGTGGTGCTGCTGCACCTGGAGCCGGACGAGCACGCCCGGATCGCCCGGCACGTGCACGACCGGCCGGGCTGGGACGCGTACCTCGACGAGGTTGTCACCCGGGCGAAGTCGGCCCTGCGCCGCAGCCGGGTGGACGCGGTCGTGACCGCCCGTCCCCGGCACCTCTACTCGATCTGGAAGGACACCGTGGCCGGTGGCCACGCCGCCCCCTTCGACCTGCCCCGGATCGCGATCGTGGTGGACGGCCCGGCCACCGACTGTTACGCGGCGCTCGGCGCGATCCACGGCGTGTGGCGGCCGGTCCCCGGCCGGTTCAAGGATTTCATCGCCTCCCCCAAGAACAACCTCTACCGCTCGCTGCACACCAGCGTCTGCGGGCCGAAGGACCGCACCGTGGAGGTGCTGATCCGCACCGAGGAGATGCACCGCTCGGCGGAGTACGGGGTCGCCGCCGACTTCCGCTTCCCGCGCTCCGGCGGCGGCACCGCCGCGGCCCGCTCCGAGCAGCCCGACTGGCTGCGCCGGGTACTCGACTGGGAACAGGACACGGCCGATCCGGCCCAGTTCCTGGAGTCGCTGCGCTGCGACCTCGCCGAGACGCAGGTCCAGGTCTTCGCCGACGGGCGACAGGTCGTGCTGCCCGCCGGGGCGACCCCCGTCGACCTCGCGTACGAGCTGGGCACCGAGCGGGGCGACCACTGTCTCGCGGCGCAGGTCAACGGCCGGCTGGTGCCGCTCTCCTCCGAACTGGACGAGGGCGACGTGGTGGAGATCTTCACCGAGACCGACGCGGCGGACGGTTTCGACGCGGACGTCGCCCCACGTGGCCCCCGTCGGGAGTGGCTCGGCTTCGTCAAGTCGCCGCAGGCACAGATGCAGATCAGCCGGTGGTTCGCCGACCACACCGAGCCCGGCATCTCCATCGCCGACAAGGTCCGCCTCGGCCGCGCCACCGTCGGGCTGGCCCTGCGCAAGCACGACCGGGGCCTCGCCAGCGACCTGCCGCTGCTGCGGCTGTCGGAGGAACTGGGCTACCCCGACCTGGAGACGCTGCTGGTCGCGGTCTTCGACCGGGTGATCGAACCGGACACGGTCGTACGCCAGCTCATCGACCTGGTGGACCACCGACAGTAACGGCTGCGGCCCGGGTGGTCCGAACGTTCCTCGCGGCCACTAGCCTGGACGCATGATCCCCCGCTCGCGCGCCACCGGTCGGGCCGTCGCATACCAGGTCTTCTACCGGCTGCCGTTGCCGGTACGCCGCCGCCTGGTCCGGATGGCCGTGCCGAAGTACATCGTCGGTGCGGTCACCCTGGTCCGGGACAGCGAGGCCGAGGGAGCGGGCCGCCTGTTGCTGCTGCGTCAGCCGCCCGGCCGGGGCTGGGGGCTGCCCGCCGGCCTGTTGCAGAAGGGCGAGGCACCGGTGGTGGGCGCCGCCCGCGAACTGCACGAGGAGTCCGGCATCCGGCTCTCGCCCCGGCAGTTGAGCCCCGCCGTCCCGAACGCCGTCGTGCATGCCAAGGGCTGGGTGGACGTCGTGTTCACCGCCGAGGTGCCGGCGTCGAGCACCGAGCTGAAGGTCGACGGCGCCGAGGTCTTCGAGGCCGCCTGGCACCCGCTGGACGACCTGCCCAAGCTGACCTGGCCGACGGCCCGGCTGCTCGCGTACTACGACATCGGGCCGCTGGCCGGGCAGTTCCCGCCGCCGGTGCCCGACACGAAACCGTGACCGCCGGCCGCGACGCCAACGGCCAGGCCACCGCCGCCCCGGAAGAGCAGGGCTCCGCCCCCGCCGGAACGGCTGCCCCCCGCCCGGCCACCGCCGCGACGGCTGGCTACGGCCCGACCGAGGTCTGCGCGGTGGTGCTCGCCGCCGGCGAGGGCACCCGGCTGCGGCCGCTGACCGAGCGGCTGCCCAAGGCGCTCTGCCCGGTGGGCAACGTGCCGCTGCTCGACCGGGCGCTGGACCGGCTGGCCGGGCTGGGCCTGGTCGGGCCCGACCGGGTCGCCGTCAACGCCTGCTACCTCGGCGACCAGGTCGTCGAGCACGTCGGGGGCCGCGCCCACCTCTCCGTGGAGCCGGGCGACCCGCTCGGCACGGCCGGCGGGGTGGCGAACCTGCGGGACTGGATCGCCGGTCGCGGCGTCCTGGTCGGCAACGCCGACGCCTACCTCGCCGACCCGGAGTGGCCGCCGGGCCCCGACATCGCCGCGCTGCTGCGCGGCTGGGACGGCGGATCCGTCCGCCTGCTCGGCCAGCCCGCCGCAGACCCGGCGGCGCCGGGCACCTTCGACGGGCACGTGTTCACCGGCTTCTCGCTGCTGCCGTGGCGGCTGGTGCGGGAGTTGCCGGTCGGGTTCGGCGACCTCGTCCGGGCCGTCTGGCGGCCGGCGGAGGCGGCCGGCGCGTTGACCGTCGTGCCGTACCCCGGCACGTTCTACGACACCGGCACCCCGGCCGACTACCTGGCGGCCAACCTGCACGCCGCCGGGGGCGGCAACCTGGTGCACCCGACGGCCACGGTGACCGGCCGCTGCCGGTCGGCGGTGATCGGCGCGGGCGCCGTCGTCCGGGGCGACGTGCAGCGGACGGTCGTCTGGCCCGGCGCCACCGTCGGCCCCGGCGAACGCCTCCACGACGTGGTCCGCGCCGGCAGCGCCCTCACCGTCACCGGCACACCACCGCCCGCGGCCCGGGGAAACATCTAGCATGGGCGACGACGCCGACGAACGGAGAAATGCCCCGTGATCACCGCGATCGTGCTGATCGACTGCGCCACCGACTCGATCCCCGAGGTGGCCGAGAACCTGGCCAACCTGCCCGGCGTCAGCGAGGTCTACTCGGTGGCCGGCCACGTCGACCTGATCGCGATGGTCCGGGTCCGGGAGTTCGAGCAGATCGCCCAGGTGATCGCCGGCAGCATCTCCAAGGTGCCGGGGGTGCTCAACACCGAGTCGCACATCGCCTTCCGCGCGTACTCCCAGCACGATCTGGAGGAGGCGTTCGCGATCGGCCTGGCGAACGCCGACTGACGCGAACGCCGACCGACGCCGACGCCGACGCCGACCGACGCCGACGCCGACCGACGCCGACGCCGAACGGCCGGCCCACCCTGGGGGCGGACCGGCCGTCGTGGTGCGCGGACGTCAGCTCTGCGTGGGAGCCGGCGTCTCGACGGTGCCACCCGGAGCCGGCGACTCGGTGCCGCCCGGAGCCGGGGTCCCGGTGGTGCCGCCCGGAGCCGGCGTCGTGCCGCCCGGGCTCGCGGTACCGCTGGCGCTGGTCTGCGGCACCGGGATGCCCATCTGCTCCGCCAGCTCCACCAGCGCGTCGTAGTGCGCCTGCAGGATCGGCAGGGCGGTCTGGGCCAGCTGGACCACCGACTGCTCGGAGCCCTGCGAGATCTCCGTCTGGGTGGCCTGGATGGCCTGGACGTGGCCGGCCAGCTCGCTGGTCACCCAGAGCCGGTCGAACTCCTCGCCGCTGGCGTTGTTCAGCTGGTCGATGACGGCCTGCTGATCGGCGGTGGGCTCAGCCGGCAGTTCGACGCCGAGCTGGTTGGCCACCTCCTGCACCGACTGGTCGACCTGGGTGTGGTCGGTCTTGAACCGCTGGCCCAGGTCCTTGACCCCCTGGTTCTGGCCCTTCTGCTGAGCCAGGTCACCCGCGGTGATCTCGAACAGGTTGACCTGGTGCACGGCCTGCAGGTACTGGGTGTCCTGCTGCGACGGCTGCACGGCGGCCTGTGCCGCCGCGGCCGGCGCGATCCCCACCAGCACCAGCGCGGCCAGCAGGCCCAGGCGTTTGATACCCAACATGCTTCCCCCCTTGAGACGTTGGATCACACGGATACCCGGCTGACCGGGGTTATTCCTGCGATCCCCCGCCCAGGGGGGCGACCGGCCGCCGGGTCCGTGTCGAACCGTCGGCGGGCGGAAACGGACGTGGCGCCCGCCGGAGGACTCCGGTGGGCGCCACGTCGGGGTGTCGCGGGGTCAGCGGCGGCTCTCGCCGCTGCCGATCTCCTCCCGCTCCGGGCGGGGCTCGACGGGCGGGTGGCCCGGCGAGACCGGCGCCTCGGCCGGCTTCTCGATCGGGTAGAAGAAGCCCCGGATGGCCGGGCCGAGGGCGCCGAGCCGGTTCATCTTCTTCGGCACGACCCAGCCGGCGTACGGCAGCGCGCCGTGGCCGTCGGCGTGCCCGTCCGCCGCCGAGAGCGGCTGGTGCACCTCTTCGAACCGGCCGTCCGGCAGGCGCCGGATGATGCCGGTCTCGACACCGTGGACGAGCACCTCCCGGTCGTGCTGCTGGAGACCCAGGCAGATCCGGTAGGTGACGTAGTACGCCAGCGGCGGCACGACGAGCAGACCGATCCGGCCGGCCCACGTCATCGCGTTCAGGCTGATCTGGAACTTGTCGGCGATGACGTCGTTGGCGCCGGAGAGGGTCAGCACGATGAAGAACGAGACCGCCATGGCGCCCAGGCCGGTACGGGCCGGCACGTCCCGGGGACGCTGGAGCAGGTTGTGGCTCCTGGTGTCCTTGAGCCGGCGGGCCTCCAGGAACGGGTAGAGCGTCGACAGGCCGACCAGGATGCCTGGCAGCACGACCGTCGGCCAGAACAGCGGCGGGATCACGTACCCGTCACCGATCGGGATGTTGATCTCCCAGGCGGGCATCAGGCGGGTCGAGCCGTCGAGGAACATGACGTACCAGTCGGGCTGGCTGGCGGCCGAGACCACCCACGCCTCGTACGGGCCGAACAGCCAGATCGGGTTGATCTGGAACAGGCCGCCCATCAGCGCGACCACACCGAAGACGACCATGAAGAAGCCGCCCTGCTTGATCGCGTAGCGGGGGAACATCCGCTCGCCGACCACGTTGCCGTTGGTCCGGCCGGGGCCGGGCCACTGGGTGTGCTTCTGCTTGAAGACCAGGCCCAGGTGGGCGCCGATCAGCGCGAGCAGCAGGCCCGGGACGAGCAGCACGTGGGCGATGTAGAACCGGCTGATGATGATCGTGCCCGGGAACTCCCCGCCGAAGACCGACGAGGTGACCCAGGAGCCGATCACCGGGATGGAGAGCATGATCGCCGAGGCGATCCGCAGGCCGGTGCCGGAGAGGCCGTCGTCCGGCAGCGAGTAGCCGGTGAAGCCGGCGAGGAAGCCGACCCAGAACAGCAGCGAGCCGATGATCCAGTTGGTCTCACGCGGCTTGCGGAACGCGCCGGTGAAGAAGACCCGGAGCATGTGCACCACGATGGCGGCCATGAACAGCAGCGCCGACCAGTGGTGCATCTGCCGCATGATCAGGCCGCCCCGGACGTCGAACGAGATGTCCAGGCTGGAGGCGTACGCGGCCGACATCGGCGTGCCCCGCAGCGGGGCGTAGCTGCCGTTGTAGACCACCTCGGTCATCGCCGGCTCGTAGAAGAAGGTCAGGAAGACCCCGGTCAGCAGCAGGATGACGAACGAGAACAGCGCGATCTCGCCGAGCAGGAAGGACCAGTGGTCCGGGAAGACCTTGTTCAGCAGCCGGCGCAGCGGGGTGGCCACCTGGAAGCGGTCGTCCACTCCCCGGGCGGCGTTGCCCGGCACAGCTGCCATCTCAAACTTGCGCCGCTTCACGGCCGCTCCCAGAAGTCGGGCCCGACGGTCTCGGTGTAGTCGGACTTGGCCACGAAGTAGCCCTCGGAGTCCACCTCGATCGGCAGCTGCGGCAGCCGTCGGCTGGCCGGGCCGAAGATGGGCCGGGCGTTGTCGGTGATCAGGAACTGCGACTGGTGGCACGGGCAGAGCAGGCGGTTGGTCTGCTGCTCGTACAGGCTCGCCGGGCAGCCGGCGTGCGTGCAGATCTTCGAGAACGCGGCGAAGTTGCCCCACATGTAGCCGCCGTGCTTCTCCCGCTCGTTGGCCCGGCGCGACTCCTGCGCGTCGCTGTCCCGCAGGTGGATCAGCAGGGCCGGCGAGTCCGCGTGCAGGTTGCTCACGCCGTGGTCGATGCCGGGGAAGACGGTGACCTGGCCGCCCGCGCTGACGTCCGCGGGACGGATCGGCCGGCCGTCCTCGCGGACCAGGCGGATCTTCTCGCCGTTCTCGGCCGGGGCGAACCCCGTCCTGAACATCTGGTTGTTCTTGTGCGGCTGAGAGATCAGGCCACCGACCAGGGGCGCCGCGGCGACCGCCCCGACCGGCGCGAGACCGGCCAGCAGCGAGATGCCGAGCAGCGGCCGACGCTTCACGCCCAGCTCGTCGGCCATGTAGAGCATGGTCTGGCCGGTGATGATCCGGTCGTCGGAGGCGACCGCGCCCTCGTGCCGGTCCTGGATCGAGACCTCCTTCGGCAGCAGCTTCTTGCCCCAGGTCAGGATGCCGAAGCCGATGCCGAGCAGGGCCACGCCGAGGGTGACGCCGAGCAGCGGGGTGTACCACTTGCCGCTGCCGCTGCCCGGGGAGTACTCCCAGGGCCACCAGATGTAGACGGCCAGGAAGGCGGTCGCCGCGAGGCCGGTCAGCAGGAAGAACGACGCGATCGTACGGGTCAGCCGGCGCTCGGCCTTGCTGCCCGGCGCGACCTGCGGCTCGTAGTGGACGATCTCGATGTCGTCCCGGCGCGCGCCCTCGCGGACGATGTCGAACTGGCTGAGCCCGGGGGCCTGGACGTCCATCGGTTGCCGGCTGCGCGGGATCTCCGGGCGCTCGGTCTGGGTGGTCATGCCGTCACCTCGCTACGGGCGGTGCCGCGCTGCGGCACCACGGCACTGAATCGGATGAACCTGGTCACGACTTGCCCGCGATCCACAGGCTCGCGAAGACGAGCGCGACGATGCCCACCAGGAAGATCGCCAGGCCCTCGGTGGACGGCCCGTACCGACCGAGGTTGAAGCCGCCCGGGTCCCGGTCGTGCTTCAGGGTCTCCTGGATGTAGGCGATGAGGTCCGCCTTCTGGTCCGGGGTGATCTGGTTGTCGCCGAAGACCGGCATGTTCTGCGGGCCGCTCAGCATCGCGGCGTAGATCTGCCGGTCGGTGGCCGGGCTCAGGCTCGGCGCGTACTTGCCGGAGGAGAGGGCGCCGCCGCCACCGCCGAAGGCGTGGCACTGCGCACAGTTGATCCGGAACAGCTCACCACCGGCCGCGACGTTGCCGTCGGCGTGCAGGTTGTCGCCGTCGGGCACCACCGGACCGCCGCCGAGCTCCTGGACGTACTGCGCGAGCTGGCGGGTCTCCTCGTCGGTGAAGAGCTCCGGCTTGCGCTGGGCCTGGGCCTCCTGCCGGGCCATCGGCATGCGGCCGGAGCCGACCTGGAACTCGACCGAGGCCGCGCCGACGCCGATCAGGCTCGGCCCGCGCCCCTCGATGCCCTGGGCGTTGCGACCGTGACAGGTCACACAGCTCACGTCGAACAGCGCCTTGCCCTCCGCGGCGGCACCGGTGAGCGGCGTGTCCTGCGCCTGCGCGCCGGGGGCGAAGACGGTGTAGGCGCCGCCGGCCAGCATCAGCGCGGCGAACAGCCGGACCGCGGCGCCCAGCCGGCGGCGGCCCCTGCTGCGCGCCGCGGGCCGCTCGCGCAGCCGCGCGAGCAGACCGCGTCGGCGGTCGTTGTCAGAAGTCATGACCTGTGTCCTTAACCGGTTGGACCTTGTCTCAGGAGGGGACGGAGCAGCGGCGCGGTTCGAGACGCGCCAAGATCACTGAAGCCAGTAGATCATGGCGTAGAGCCCGATCCACACGACGTCGACGAAGTGCCAGTAGTAGGACACGACGATCGCCGAGGTGGCCTGCGCCGGCGTGAACCGGCCCATGGTCGTGCGGATCATGAAGATGACGAAGGCGACGAGACCGCCGGCGACGTGCAGGCCGTGGAAGCCGGTGGTCAGGTAGAACATCGACCCGTAACCGTCTGCGTTGATCTTGATGCCCTCGTGCACCAGCTCGCGGTACTCGTTGAGCTGGCCGAGGACGAAGATCAGGCCCATCACGAAGGTGATCGTGAACCAGCGCCGCAGCGCGTGGACGTCACCCTTCTCCGCGGCGAACACCCCGAGCTGGCAGGTCACCGACGACAACACCAGGATCACCGTGAAGGTGGTCGCGTAGGGGATGTTGAGGTGCACGGTGTGCTCTGCCCACTGCTCCGGCGCCGCCGCGCGGATGGAGAAGTACATCGCGAACAGCGCCGCGAAGAACATGAGTTCGCTGGAGAGCCACACGATCGTCCCGACGCTGACCATGTTGGGTCGGGTCAGGGAGTGGATCCGGCTCTTGTCAATGGCTGGGGCCGCAGTCACGCCGTCATTATTGCCCTTGACCGGGGCCGGCGATCAGCGGGGGGCCAAACCAGTGGCATCGACAGCCCGATCGGGGCAGTCCGGTTCGCCTGACCTAGGCTGAAAAGCGTGCTGCACGCCGATCCGATCCCCGCCGCAGCCGCCGTCGCCGCGCCGGCGGCGACCGCGGCCGTCCCGCCGCCGTTCACCGTGACCTCGGTGTTCACCGAGACGAAGCTGGACAGCTGGCTCGCCGTCGGCCTGGTGCTGGCCGCCGGCGTCTACCTCTACGGGGTGCACCGGCTGCGGCTGCGGGGCGACCGGTGGCCGGTCGCCCGCACGGTCTTCTTCCTCGGCCCCGGCCTGGGCGGCATCGCGGCGGTCACCGTCAGCGGCCTGCACGCGTACGACACGGCGCTGCTGTCGGTGCACATGGTCCAGCACATGGTGCTCTCCATGATCGCGCCGATCTTCCTCGCGCTGGGCGCGCCGGTGACACTGGCCCTGCGCACGCTGCCGCCGCGACCCCGCAAGCGACTGCTGGCGGTCGTGCACAGCCGGATCGCGCGCGTCTACAGCTTCCCGCTGGTGGCGTTCGCCATCTTCGTGGTGAACCCGTTCGCGCTCTACTTCACCGACCTGTACCGCTACACGCTGGAGCACGTGTGGGCGCACGAGGTGGTGCACGCGCACTTCATCATGACGGGCTGCGTGTTCTTCTGGCCGCTGCTCGGCCTCGACCCGCTGCCGGGCCGCTGGCCGTACCCGGGGCGGGCGCTGCTGATGCTGCTCTCCGTGCCGTTCCACACCGTGCTCGGGCTCACCATCATGCAGAGCAGCACGCTGTTCGGCGGCGACTGGTACCCCTCGCTCGGGCTGACCTGGTCGGACCCGTGGCAGGACCAGGTGGTCGCCGGCGGCATCCTGTGGGCCGGCGGCGAGTTCGTCAGCGTGACCATGCTCGCCGTACTGGTCGTGCAGTGGATGCGCCACGCCGAACGGGAGGCACGCCGCGTCGACCGCGACCTGGACCGCCAGGAGGCCCGTCAGCGCGCTGCGGAGTCCGCCGCCTGAGCCGGTCCGGCCGTACGCCCGACGCCGCCACCGGCCGGACGTCGCCCACCTCACACCGACCGGTACGATCAGCGGGCAGCTACGAGTTGGGAGCCAGTCCAGCCCATGAGTGCGCGCAACGAACCAGTCATCGAGCTCAGTCTGATGGTGCCTGACGACGGCACGGAGCGAAGCGGAGTGCCGGCATGAGCGATCGTCTTTGCACCGTCCTGCTCTACAGCGACGACCCGCAGGTCCGCGACCGGATGCGGCTCGCCGTCGGCCCGCGTCCCGCGCCCGGCCTGCGGATCGAGTTCGTCGACGCGTCCACCTACGCCGAGTGCGTCCGGATCGTCGACGACTACGAGATCGACCTGCTGGTGCTCGACGGCGAGGCGAGCCCGGGCGGCGGCATCGGCATCGCCCGGCAGATCAAGGACGACCGGGAGGACGCTCCCCCGACCTGCGTGGTGATCGCCCGCGCCGCCGACCGGTGGCTCGCGGCCTACGCCGAGGTCGACGCCACCCTGGTGCACCCGCTCGACCCGGTGACGACCGGCACGACCGTGGCCGAACTGCTGCGGGCGCACGCACCCGCCTGACGTCCCCCGCTCCGGCCGCCGCGGCGCCGGGCCGACCGGCGCCGGTTCCATCCCACCCGCATCTCGCACGCTCGGGAGGCCCGCCATGGGCGATCGGACCTGGCCGCACCTGCTCAACGCGCTGCTGCGGGGTGAGGAACTCGCCACCGCCGACACCGCCTGGGCGATGGGCGAGATCATGGCCGGTTCGGCCGCCCCGGCGCAGATGGCGGGCTTCGTCGTCGCGCTGCGGGCCAAGGGCGAGACCTCGGCCGAGCTGGCCGGCCTGGTGGAGGCGATGCTCGGCCGGGCGGTCGCGGTCGAACTGCCCGACGAGCTGCGCGCCACCGCCCTCGACGTGGTCGGCACCGGCGGTGACCTCGCGCACACCGTCAACATCTCGACCATGGCCTCGCTGGTGGTGGCCGGCGCCGGCGTCCGCGTGGTCAAGCACGGCAACCGGGCGGCCTCCTCCTCGTGCGGCACCGCCGACGTGCTGGAGTTCCTCGGCGTGCCACTCGACCTGGGCCCGGAGGGGGTGGCCCGGTGCGTCGCCGAGACCGGCATGGGCTTCTGCTTCGCGGCCCGGTTCCACCCGGGGATGCGGCACACCGGCCCGGTACGCCGGGAGCTGGGCGTGCCCACCGTGTTCAACTTCCTCGGCCCGCTGACCAACCCGGCCCGGCCCCGCGCCGGAGCGGTCGGCTGCTTCGACGCCCGGATGGCTCCGGTCATGGCCGGTGTCTTCGCCGCCCGCGGCGACTCGGTGCTGGTCATGCGGGGTGAGGACGGGCTCGACGAGTTCACCACCGCCGCGCCGACCCGCGTCTGGGCGGCACAGGGCGGCGTCGTCAGGGAGTCGCTGCTGGACGCGGTCGACCTCGGGGTACCCCGGGCCACCCTGGCAGACCTGCGGGGCGGTGACGCCGCCTTCAACGCCGACGTGGTCCGTCGGCTGCTGGCCGGCGAGACCGGGCCGGTCCGCGACGCCGTCCTGGTCAACGCGGCGGCGGCGCTGGCCACGCAGGGCCCGCTCGACGGCGACCTCACCGCGGCGCTGCGGGCCGGGATGGACCGGGCCGCCGAGTCCGTCGACTCCGGGGCCGCCGCGCGCGTCCTCGACCGTTGGATCGAGGTCGCGCGCTCCCTCTGAGCCCGGGCCTCGCCGGACGGCGCCGCAGGTTGTCGGACTCCCGTGGGAAACTACAGCCGAGTAATTCCCACATCCGTCCTTCGCCGTCGAGTGCGGCAGTCCCCGTCGGGCGTGTGCGACACCCCGCGGGACCGGAGCGAGAGGAGACGCCCGTGTCGGAGCGCGAGCTCTACTGCGACGCCTGTGAGGGCGTCGAGCCGTTCGAGGCGCCGCCGTGCGCCGACGGACACGGCGCCGACTGCCCCGAACTGGTCTGCACGGGTTGCGGCGCGGCGGTGCTCATCGCCGCCGTCGTGCCCCACCTGACGCGCCCGACCGACCAACGCCGTCAGGCGGCCCGCCGCCGCGCCGCCTGAGACCACCTCCCGCCGCCGGGGGCGTCGGGCACGGCGACCCCCAGCAGCGCGTCTGCGGACCCGGCCCGGCCCACGCCGGCCCAGCCCACGCCGAAGGCCCGCCTCTCCCGGGGGAGGCGGGCCTTCGGGGCGTTCGCGGGTCGGGGTTGCCGACGGATCAGTGCTCCGCGGTGCGCCGGGTGCCGCTGTAGTACTCGAACAGCAGGCCGCAGACGGCGAACGTGACCGCCACCATGCCGAGACCGAGCAGCCAGAACTGCCAGAACGCGAGGCCGAAGCCGGCGAGCACGACGGCCGTCGCCAGGCCGAGCGGCCAGTAGCTGCCCGGGCTGAAGAAGCCGATCTCGCCGGCGCCGTCGGCGATCTCACCGTCCGGCCGGTCCTCCGGCCGAAGGTCGATACGGCGGGAGACGAACCAGAAGAAGCCGCCGCACATCGAGCAGAGCAGGAAGCTCAGCAGCAGGGCGATCGTGCCCACCCACTCGACCCGACCGCCGGAGTCGGCGGCGGTCCACCCGCCGTAGAGGAAGGTGGCGAAGAACAGGAACCCGGCGATGACCAGGAAGATGCGCCACTCGGTCTTCATGCCCGATCCCTCAGCTTCCCGCGCCGGCCGGCGCGTCGTCCGGGTTGAAGTTGGCCTCGGAGCGGCGGGTGTCGAACGGCCTCGTGGTCACCGCATAGGGCTCCTCGCCGATGGCCGTCAGCGCCTCCTGCGTGGACCTGCCGTCCCGCTTGGCCGCCAGGAACTGCTCGTACTCCTCCGGGGAGACGACCCGCAGCTCGAAGTTCATGAAGGCGTGGTAGCTGCCGCAGAGCTCGGCGCAGCGCCCGACGTAGGCGCCCTCGGCCTCCAGCTTCGAGACCTCGAACACGTTGCGGATGTTGCCCGGCATGACATCGCGCTTGAACAGCAGCTCCGGCACCCAGAAGGAGTGGATGACGTCGCGGCTGGTCTCCTCGAACCGGATGGACCGGTCGGTCGGCAGCACCAGGATCGGGATGACCTCGCTGGTGCCGAGCACGGAGGCGACGGTGTTGGCGTCCTGACCCTGGCCGTCGCGGTAGTTGAACTGCCAGTTCCACTTGAACGCGACCACCTCGACCGTGACGTCGGGGTTCCTGGTCGTCCGCACCACGTCGGTCTGCACGACCGCCGTGTAGTAGAAGAGCACGGAGACGATCAGGATCGGCGCGATGGTGTAGAGGAACTCCATCGGCATGTTGTAACGGGTCTGCACCGGCAGTTCGTTGCCCCGCTTGCGGTAGCGCACGACGCACCAGAAGATCAGGCCCCACACGAAGACGCCCACCGCGAGCGCCGCGATGCACGAGGCGATCCACAGGTCGTACATCCGCTGTGACTCGGGCGTGATGCCGCCCTGCGGCCAGCCGAAGCCGCCGAACGCCGCGCCGACGTCGCAGCCCGTGAGCAGGACCAGCAGCGCCGCTCCGCCGAGACCGAGCCCGGCGATCCGACCGGCACCACGTCCCCGGCGCCCACCGGCTCCTGGGGAAGCACTGTGCCGTACGGCCGACGGCCGTACCTCCGAACTCCTTGCGACCACCTGGTCCTGCCTCCCTAGCGCGCCGCGGTGTCTTCGTCCCTGCCCTCCGCCTGCGGAGCGACAGCACCAGCGGCAAAGGCGTCACCGACGGTCGCAGATTACTCGACCATGGCGGGCTGGACCCTGTTGGGGTCGCTGTCGGCCCCCATCGGGGGGATCTTGGGCATACCGGCGCGATACGTTGGCTCCCGTGAGCGCATCCCCGGTCTACCTGGACGCGGCCACCGCCGCGCCGCTGCACCCGGTCGCCCGGCAGGCGCTGCTGGCGGCCCTCGACGACGGCTGGGCCGACCCCGGCCGGCTCTACACGCAGGCACGCCGGGCCCGTCAACTCCTCGACGCCGCCCGCGAGGCGTGCGCGCAGACGCTCGGCGTGCGCGCCGACGAGCTCTCCTTCACCTCCAGCGGTACGACGGCGGCGCACGCCGCCGTCCTCGGGGGCCTGGCCGGGCGGCGGCGGGTCGGTCCCGTCCTGGTGCACTCCGCGATCGAGCACTCGGCCGTGCTGCACGCCGCCGAGAAGCACGTCGCGGCGGGCGGCGCGGCCACCTCCGTGCCGGTGGACCGGCTGGGCCGGCTCGACCTAGGCCGCTGGGCGGCGGCGGTCCGGGCGCCGGGGGTGGCGCTGGCCGCGCTGATCGCCGCCAGCCACGAGGTCGGCACGCTCCAACCGGTGGCGGCTGCCGCGCAGGAGTGCGCCGAGGCGGGGGTGCCGCTGTACGTGGACGCCGCCCAGCTGGTGGGCCGGGCCCCGGTCCCGGCCGGCTGGTCGGTGCTCACCGCCAGCGCGCGCAAGTGGGGCGGGCCGCCCGGGGTGGGGCTGCTGGTCGTGCGCAAGGGCACGCGCTGGGAGTCGCCCTGGCCGGCCGACGACCGGGAGGCGGGGCGTACGCCCGGAACGCTCAACCTGCCGGCGGTGGTGGCGGCGGCGGCGAGCCTGCGCGCGGCGGCGGCCGACGCCGCGGCCGAGACGGCCCGGCTGGAGCCGCTGGTGGCCCGGATCCGGGCGCGGGTCGCGGCGGAGGTGCCCGACGTGGAGGTGGTGGGTGATCCCGACCACCGCCTCCCGCACCTGGTGACCTTCTCCTGTCTCTACGTCGACGGCGAGGCCCTGCTGCACGCGCTCGACCGGCGTGGGTTCGCCGTCTCCTCGGGCTCCTCGTGCACGTCGTCGACGCTGCGGCCGTCGCACGTGCTGGAGGCGATGGGGGTGCTCTCGCACGGCAACGTCCGGGTCTCGCTGCACCGGGAGACGACGGCGGCCGACGTCGAGAGATTCCTCACCGAACTGCCCGGCATCGTGGCCGAGCTGCGCGCCGAGGCCGGGGTGGTGGGACTGTGACGGCGCCGGCGGAGATCCTCGACTGCCGCGGCCAGCGCTGCCCCCTGCCGGTGATCGCGGTGGCCAGGCGGCTGCCCGAGATGCCCGTCGGCACGGTGGTGCGGGTGCTCGCCGACGACCCGGCCGCGGCGGTGGACCTCCCGGCCTGGTGCCGGATGCGCGGCCAGGAGTTCCTCGGCACGATCACGGGCCCCGACGGCCCCGCCTTCGACGTCCGCCGCCGCCACTGACCCGTGATCGACTGCCGGCCACCCGCCTACCGGTAGCTGCCGGACAGCAGCATCACGGCAGGAGATGCGGGCGGACCTCCTCGGCGGCGACGTCGCCGTACGACTCGGCCAGGCGCTTGACGAACAGGTCGCGGCGGACCTCGTACTCCTGGGTGCCGACGGTCTCCAGCACCAGCGTGGCGAGCAGGGAGCCGACCTGGGCGGCCCGCTCCAGCCCGAGGCCCCAGGAGAGGGCGGTGAAGAAGCCCGCCCGGAAGCCGTCGCCCACGCCGGTCGGGTCGACCGCCCGGGTCTCCCGCGCGATGGGCACGTGGATCTGCTCGAAGTCCCGCCCGACGATCTCCACCCCGTGCTTGCCCAGCGTCGTGACCCGGACCTTGACCCGGTCGAGCAGCTGCGCGTCGGTCAGCCCGGCCTTGCTCTGCAGCAGCGACTTCTCGTAGTCGTTGGTCATCAGGTACTCGGCGCCGTCGATCAGCCCGACGACGTCCTCGCCGTCCATGCGCGCGAGCTGCTGGGACGGGTCGGCGGCGAACGGGTAGCCCCGCTCCCGGCACTCGGTGGAGTGCCGCAGCATCGCCTCCGGGTCGTTCGCACCCACCAGGACCAGGTCCAGCCCGTCGAGGCGGCGGGCCACCGGCCCCAGCTCGATGTTGCGGGCCTCGCTCATCGCCCCGGCGTAGAACGAGGCGATCTGGCACATGTCGGTGTCCGTGGTGCAGACGAACCGGGCGGTGTGTGCCACCTCGCTGACGTGCACCGAGTCGCAGTCGACGCCGTGGCGCTCAAGCCAGGAGCGGTAGTCGGCGAAGTCCGCGCCGACCGCGCCGACCAGGACCGGGCGCAGGCCGAGCTGCCCCATGCCGAAGGCGATGTTGGCCGCCACCCCGCCGCGCCGCAGCACCAGGTCGTCCACCAGGAAGGAGAGCGAGACCTTGTGCAGCTGGTCGGCCAGGAACTGGTCGGCGAAGCGACCGGGGAAGCTCATCAGGTGATCGGTGGCGATCGAGCCGGTCACGGCAATCTTCATGTCAACCTCGGGGTGGGGAGCAGGGCGCCGGTCAGCCTACCGGCCCGGCCCCCTCAGGATGACCTGTCGGTCGGCCCCGGGCATCTCCCCGAGCGCGCATCCTCGCGCGGAAGACGACGGCGGGGCCGCCCCGCAGGGCGGCCCCGCCGTGGTCAGCGGAGGTGCGGCTCAGCTGAACGAGTCGCCACAGGCGCAGGAGTTGCCCGCGTTGGGGTTGTCGATGGTGAAGCCCTGGGCGTCGATCCGGTCGGCGAAGTCGATGGTGGCGCCGGCCAGGTAGGGGGCGCTCATCCGGTCGACGACGACCCCGACACCGTCGTAGTCGGTGACGACGTCACCGTCGAGCGACCGCTCGTCGAAGAAGAGCTGGTACCGCAGGCCGGAGCAGCCACCCGGCTGCACGGCGACCCGGAGCCGCAGGTCGTCGCGGCCCTCCTGCTCGATCAGGGCCTTGACCTTCTGCGCCGCGACGTCGGTGAGGACGACGGACGTGGGGGCCTTGGCCTCGGTCGACTCGGTCTGCGCTGGCGTGGTCACGTGAAATCTCCCTGCGCGGTTGGGTCCGGACGCACTGGCCAACATCTCCTGTCGCCCAGCCATTCCCGGTGTGGTCCAGATCCGATGGTACGCCGCCTCGGCCGGCCCCACCCGTTCGGCGTGACCTGGGCCGTCGCCCGGCGCGGGCGTACGGGGTGGTCAGCGGCTCCACTGCCGGGCCAGCCGGGTGCCGAGCGCCCGCAACCCCTCGGCCGGGCGCTGCATCGCGGCGGCCAGCCCGCCCCGCTCCTCGCCCCCGAAGTGCTCCACCAGGCTGTACGCGTCGGTGACCCCGGCCGCCCCCGCCTCCCGCCGGCCGGTGCTCACCCGACCGGCGACCACCACGCAGGGCACGCCCCGGTCCCGGGCGGCGCCGGCCACCCCGGCCACCACCTTGCCGCGCAGCGACTGGTGGTCGAACGAGCCCTCCCCCGTGATCACCAGGTCGACCGCGTCGAGCGTGACGTCCAGCCCGATCGCCCGGGTGACCAGGCCGATGCCCGACTCGCAGTGCCCGCCCAGCGCCAGCACGGCCGCGCCCAGCCCGCCGGCCGCGCCGCCGCCGGGCAGCGCGCCCAGCCGTTCGGGGCAGCCGGGCAGGTCCCGCTCCAGGACGGCGGCGAAGCGCTCCAGCGCGGCGTCGAGCAGCAGCACGTCGGCCCGGTCGGCGCCCTTCTGCGGGCCGAACACGTTGCTCGCCCCGTGCAGCCCGAGCAGCGGGTTGTCCACGTCGGTGGCGGCGACCAGGCGGGCGTCGCGCAGCCGGGGCACGCCGTCGAGGGTGTGCACCGCGCCGAGCGCGGCCCCGCCGTACGGCAGTGCCAGGCCGCCCTCGTCCAGCGGGGTCACGCCGAGCGCGGTGAGCATGCCCGCGCCGCCGTCGTTGGTGCCGGAGCCGCCCAGCCCGATCACGACCGTGCGGGCGCCGGCCTCCACGGCGGCGGACACGAGCACCCCCAGCCCGTACGAGGAGGTGGTCTTCGGGTCGCGCTCGCCCGCGTCGAGCAGGTGCAGCCCGCACGCCTGGGCGCTCTCCAGCCAGGCGGTCGCGCCGCCGTCGGTGAGCAGGATCTCACCGGCCGCCGGGCGGCCCAGCGGATCGACGGTCGGCACCGGGATCCGGCGCCCGCCGAGGGCGTCGGCGAGCACGTCGAGGAAGCCTGGCCCGCCGTCCGACAGGGGCCGGACGAGCAGGTCGTCGCCGGGCGCGACCTCCCGCCAACCGGCGGCCACGGCATCGGCGACCTGTGGGGCCGGCAGCGTACCGGCGAACTTGTCCGGGCAGAGCAGCACGCGCATGCCGAGCAGTGTGGCAGCACACACCGGTGGAGGCTGCGCCGAGGCCGCACTGTGGGACCATGGGGCACGTGACTTCGACCTGGGTGGAACCCTCCAACACCGCGACGGCACTGCTGCTGCTCGGCCGGGGCAGCGACCCCGCCACGGAGCGCGGCGTCGAGTGTCCGGGTGACCTGCCGGCGCCCAGCGACCCGGACCTGGTGGCCCGGGCGACGGCGGCGAAGGCGGCGCTGGGCAGCAGGGTCTTCGTGCTGGGGCACCACTACCAGCGCGACGAGGTGATCCAGTTCGCCGACGTCACCGGCGACTCGTTCAAGCTGGCCCGCGAGGCGGCGGCCCGGCCCGACGCGGAGTACATCGTCTTCTGCGGCGTGCACTTCATGGCCGAGAGCGCCGACATCCTCACGTCGGACGCGCAGAAGGTCGTCCTGCCCGACCTGGCCGCCGGCTGCTCGATGGCGGACATGGCGGTGCTGTCGCAGGTCGAGACCGCCTGGGACGTGCTCACCGAGCTGGGCATCGCGGCGCAGACCGTCCCGGTTACGTACATGAACTCCTCGGCGGACATCAAGGGCTTCGTCGGCCGCAACGGCGGCGTGGTCTGCACCTCGTCGAACGCGAAGCGGGCGCTGGAGTGGGCGTACCAGCAGGGCTCGAAGGTCTTCTTCTTCCCCGACCAGCACCTGGGCCGCAACACGGCGGTGCTGGAGATGGGCTTCGCGCTGGACGACTGCGTCCTCTACGACCCGCACAAGCCGGGCGGCGGGCTCACCCCGCAGCAGTTGCGCGACGCGCGGATGATCCTCTGGCGCGGGCACTGCTCGGTGCACGGGCGCTTCACGCTGGACAGCGTCAACGACGTGCGGGAGCGGGTGCCGGGGGTGAACGTGCTGGTCCACCCGGAGTGCCGGCACGAGGTGGTCACCGCCGCCGACTTCGTCGGTTCGACGGAATACATCATCAAGGCCATCGAGGCGGCCCCGGCCGGCTCGGCGTGGGCGGTCGGCACCGAGCTGAACCTGGTCCGCCGGCTCGCCCTGGCCCACCCCGACAAGCAGATCATGTTCCTGGACAAGGCGGTCTGCTACTGCTCGACCATGAACCGCATCGACCTGCCCCACCTGGTCTGGGCGTTGGAGGAGTTGGCGGCCGGTCGGGTGGTCAACCAGATCACCGTCGACCCGGACACCGCGCACCACGCCCGGGTGGCGCTGGATCAGATGCTGGCCCTGCCCGGGGCCGACACCCCGCCGCCGACAGCAGGCTGATCACTTTCGGTAGCGAGACTGGCACGGAAAAGGGTCCGATCACCGATAAATGCCCCCAGGGGCGAAGTGACCGGGTCCAGGTTCGTCACCGAGGGCTATGCTGCCGGTGCGACGATTCACGCGGGCCGTTTCGACATGGCCGCGTTCCGGGTAGCGACGACAATCGCGGGCCCCACCATCAACACGGCAGCACCGACGCGCTGGAGGTTGCATTGACCGACGACGTCCTGGTCGTACACGGAGGGACTCCGCTCGAAGGGCGGATCCGCGTGCGCGGCGCGAAGAACCTGGTCTCGAAGGCGATGGTCGCCGCGCTGCTGGGTGACAGCCCGAGCCGACTGTTCGACGTGCCGAAGATCCGCGACGTCGAGGTGGTCCGGGGCCTGCTCGGCCTGCACGGGGTCAAGGTCACCGACGGTGTGGAGGACGGCGAGCTCGTCTTCGACCCGGCGAACGTGGAGAGCGCCAGCACGGACCAGATCAACGTGCACGCGGGCTCCAGCCGGATCCCGATCCTCTTCTGCGGGCCGCTGCTGCACCGCCTCGGCCACGCGTTCATCCCCGACCTGGGCGGCTGCCACATCGGGCCGCGCCCGATCGACTTCCACCTCCAGGCGCTGCGGGAGTTCGGCGCGACGGTCGAGAAGACCCCGGAGGGGCTGCACCTCTCGGCGCCGAACGGGCTGCACGGCACCAAGTTCTCGCTGCCGTACCCGAGCGTGGGCGCGACCGAGCAGGTGCTGCTGACGGCCGTGATGGCCGAGGGCGTCACCGAGCTGCGCAACGCGGCGGTGGAGCCGGAGATCATCGACCTGATCTGCATCCTGCAGAAGATGGGCGCGATCATCAAGGTGCACACCGACCGGGTCATCGAGATCCAGGGTGTGCCGCGGCTGCACGGCTACACGCACCGGCCGATCCCGGACCGGATCGAGGCGGCGAGCTGGGCGGCGGCGGCGCTGGCCACCCGCGGGCACGTCGAGGTGCTCGGCGCGCAGCAGGCCGACATGATGACCTTCCTGAACATCTTCCGCTCCGTCGGCGGCGAGTACGAGGTCACCGACGCCCGGCCGCCGAAGCTGGGCGACCCGGGCCAGGAGGGCGGCATCCGGTTCTGGCACCCGGGTGGCGAGCTGAACGCGGTGGCCCTGGAGACCGACGTGCACCCCGGCTTCATGACCGACTGGCAGCAGCCGCTGGTGGTGGCGCTCACCCAGGCCCGGGGCCTGTCCATCGTCCACGAGACGGTCTACGAGCAGCGGCTGGGCTACACCGAGGCGCTCAACTCGATGGGCGCCAACATCCAGGTCTACCGGGACTGTCTCGGCGGCACCCCGTGCCGCTTCGGCCGGCGCAACTTCAAGCACTCCGCGGTGATCGCGGGGCCGAGCAAGCTGCACGCCGCCGACCTGGTCATTCCCGACCTGCGGGCCGGTTTCAGCCACCTGATCGCCGCGCTGGCGGCGGAGGGCACCTCCCGGGTCTACGGCGTCGACCTGATCAACCGGGGCTACGAGGACTTCGAGGCGAAGCTCGCCGACCTGGGCGCGCACGTCGAGCGTCCGTAACGTCGACCACTTCCGTCCGCGCCCGGTGCACCGCGATGTGCACCGGGCGCCGTCGTTTGGCTACCCTTTCCGCGTGCCGTCGCTGTTTCGCCGCAAGTCCTCCGACCTCGTCGACGAGGCCGTCACCCCGGTGACCCCCGACGAGGAGTCCACGCCCGCCCAGCCCCGGGGCCACACCCCGAGCAAGAAGGAGCTGGGCAGGGTCACCCCGAAGCGGCCGACCGCCGGCCGCCGGCCGACCGCGGCCACCAAGCCGTTGACCAAGGAGGAGCAGCGGGAGCGCAAGCGCCGGCTGCGCGCCGAGGCCGCGGCGGAGTTCCGCCTCGAGGGCGGCCCCCGCGACCGCGGCCCGGAGCGGCTGCTGGCCCGCAACGTGGTCGACTCCCGGCGTACGGTCGGCACCTGGTTCTTCGGTGGGGCGCTGATCGTGCTGATCGGCTCGAACGCCGCGATGCCGCCGATCGTCCGCCTGGTCTCCAACATCCTCTGGGGCGCGCTCGCCCTGGGCGTGGTGGTCGACTCGGTCCTGATCTCGCGCAAGATCCGCAAGCTGGTCCGGGAGCGTTTCCCGAACACCGGTCAGCGGATGGGCTCGCTCTACCTCTACGCCGTCATGCGGTCGATCACGTTCCGCCGGATGCGCGCCCCGGCGCCCCGGGTGAACATCGGCGACCCGGTCTGACCCTGCCGCCCGGAGGGCCTTCCCCGCACCGTGGCGAGGGGCCTGCGTCGTCCGGACCTCAGTCGCCGTGGTCCCGGCGGCTGTCGCCGTCCCGGCCCGAGCCGCTGCGGTAGAGCCGGGCCACCACGTCCTCGACGTCCGGCTCGACGATCGAGACGTCCCGCAACGCGCCCAGCCCGGCCAGGGCCGCCACCACCTCGGCCACCCCCGCCGACTCCAGCGCGAAGACCAGCCGGTGCCCGTCGGCCTCCTGCCGGTGCAGCGGCGCGCCCGGCAGCACCGGCGGCTCGGGCAGCGGGGCGTCCAGGTCGGCGACGAGCAGCCTTCGCGAGCCGTACCGCTCGTGCAGCGCGGCGATCGACCCGTCGTGCACCACCCGCCCGTGGTCGACCACCACCAGGCGCCCGCAGAGCCGCTCGATGTCGGCCAGGTCGTGCGTGGTGAGCACCAGCGTCGTGTCCCCGGCCCGCCCCAGCTCGCCGAGGAAGCCCCGGACCGCCTGCTTGCTGACCACGTCGAGGCCGATGGTGGGCTCGTCGAGGAAGAGCACCTCCGGGCCGTGCAGCAGGGCGGCGGTCAGCTCGCCGCGCATCCGTTGCCCGAGGGAGAGCTGCCGGACCGGGGTGCCCAGGAAGGCGTCCAGGTCGAGCAGGCCGCGGCAGCGGCGCAGCCGGGCGGCGTGCGCGGCGGCCGGCACCCGGTAGACGTGCCGCAGCAGCGCGAACGAGTCGCCCAGCGGCAGGTCCCACCAGAGTTGCGAGCGCTGACCGAACACCACGCCGACGCGCAGCGCGAGCCGCGTGCGCTGGGCCACCGGGCGCAGGCCGCAGACGCGTACCTCGCCCGCGGAGGGCGTCAGCACACCGGTGAACATCTTGAGCGTCGTCGACTTGCCGGCGCCGTTGGGCCCGATGTAGCCGAGCATCTCGCCCCGGGCCACCCGCAGGTCGACCCCGTCGACGGCGGTGACCCGCCGCTTCTCCCGCCGCAGCCGGCCGGTCCGCACCCGGACGGTGAACTCCTTGCGCAGCCCGTCGGCCACGATCACGTCGTCGCTCATGACCCCGTACTCCGGTAGTGGCGGACCCCGGTGCGCCAGGCCGCCGCCGCGCCGACGGCCGCGACCAGCGCGACGCCCGGCGCGGTCCAGCCGACCCACGCCGGCAGGCCGAGCGGGTCGGCGCGGCCGAGCAGCGCCAGCGCCGGGTGGTAGCTGACGAAGGCGAAGCCCAGGCCGTACGCGAACACCGCGCGGAACCAGCCCTCGAAGACGGTGATCGGGTACGAGGTGAAGTCCCGTCCGCCGTAGGTCACCGAGTTGGCCAGCTCCCCCGAGTCGACCCACCAGAACGAGACGGTGGCGGTGGCCACGAAGACCGACCCGAAGAAGACCACGCCGGCCAGCGGGGCGAGCACCACCAGCACCGCCCGCGCCGGGGTCCACTCGACGCCGGCGGCGCCGACGGCGACCACCAGCACGGCGAGCCCGAAGACCGCCCGGGACACCTTGCGCAGCGGCAGGTCCATCAGCAGCAGCTGGGGCAGGGCGCCGAGCGGGCGCACCAGCACGGCGTCGAAGAGCCCGGTGCGCACGTACCGGGGCAGCCGCTCGATGTTGCCCACCAGCAGGTCGGCGACGGCGAACGCGCACGTCGAGAGGCCGACGACCACCATCGTCTCGCGCAGCGTGAAGCCGCCCAGCTCCCGCGTGACCCCGAAGATCACCAGCACGGTGAGCACGTCGAAGACGGTGGACCCGACGTTGCCGAGCACGTCGATCACGAACGAGGTCCGGTACGCCGTCTGCGCGCGTGCCTGCGCGCCGAGCAGCGCCCGGTACGCGGCCAGCACCCCGCCCGACGCGTCAGCCACCCTGGATCACCAGGCGGCGTTCGGCCCGGCGCTGCACCAGCCGGCAGGCGGCCAGGATCAGCGCCGCCCAGGCGAGCTGGAGGCCGACCAGCCCGACCTGGACGTCGGTCGGGTCGCGCTCGACCAGCACGTCGAGCGGGGTCTGGAGCAGGCTCGGGAAGGGCGTGCCGCACCACAGGACGAGTTGGAGCCACTCCGGCAGGAAGCGCAGCGGGAAGTAGAGCCCGGCGAGCACGCCCGAGGCGAGGGTCCAGAGGACCATCGGGCCCCGCACGTCCTGCAACCAGTACGCGGTCGCGTTGACCAGGAACCGGCAGCCGAAGCAGAGGACCACGGCGACGACGGCGGAGAGCACGAAGATCGGCAGGGTGGACCAGCGGCGGGGCACGTAGACCTCGAAGAAGAGCGGCCCGACCAGCACCGGCGGGAGGAAGCGGATCAGCGCGGCGTGCCCGGCACGGCCCAGGTCGGCGGCGAGGTGGCTGGTCACGGGGTGCACGGGCCGGAGCAGGTCGCTGGCGACGTCGCCGGTACGGATCCGGTCGGCCAGCTCGGTCCCTCCCCAGAGCAGGACGACCGACAACAGACCCTGACCCACCCAGACGAAGGTGGCGAGCTGCCCGCGGTCGTACCCGGCCACCGAGCCGGCCGCGCCGACCGTCGCGAGCAGGACGTAGCACCGCAGGAAGCCGAAGACCGCGTTGGTCACGACGCCCGCCACCGACGCCTGCCGGTACGTGGCGTAACGTCGGAAGCCTGATCCGGTTATAGCCTTAAATGTCCGGAACCATAGGATAACGTTTGGGACGGTGGGCGGTGCCACAGTGGCGGTGACCGAGCCCACGCCGCTACCCTCCTTCCGCAGCCAAGCCGTACCGGAGGGGCGACTCTACCGGCACGTGGAGCGCCCAGCGCGACAATTTCCAACGAGGTGACATCGCCGTGAGCGAGCGGACGCGAGCCGGCCACCGGGGCGCCGCCGTTTGCGCACGGACGGCGGCCGGGCACCCGGGGGCGCCCGCTCGCCGACGGCACGCCGCGGGCGTTCCGCCTACCCTCCGTGGCGACGGGCCGACCGGATGAGCCGCTACGCCGACCACTGGCACGACGCCGCCGAACCGGCGTGGATGTTCGAGCCGACCAGCGAGTGGCACCCGCAGTTCCCGGGCCAGCGCTACGCGGGCGACATCGGCGTCGAGCACGCGCCGCCGGCGCCCCGGGGCCGGTCGGCCGTGGGCCGGGCCGAGGTGCCCCCGCTCGCGCCGACCCGGCCGGACGGCACCTACGTCGGCCGGTCGTGGGACGACCTGCCCGAGGGCCGGCACGGCCGGCAGGACGCGCGGCACGGCCTCGACGCGCGACGGCACGGCGACGAGCCGTACCACCGTCCGTACGCCGACCCGCGCCGGCCGGACGACCGGCAGTGGCCGCCCCGACAGGAGCAACCGCACCGCAACGACCGGGGCGGATTCGACGTCCCCGGCCGCCCCGCCGACTCTCCCCGACAGCGCGACCACGCCGGCCCCGACCGCTACGACACCCCCACGCCGCAGTACGAGCCAGCCGGGCGGGACCGGCCCGTATCCCCCGCCGGCAGGTCCGAACCCGGCTGGCTCCCGGAGCCCGGCGAGGACGCGCCGCCGCGCCGCTCCCCGACGTACGGACGCCCCGACGCCGGCCACGACCACCGGCCGGATCCGGGCCACGACCGCCTGGCCGGGCGTGGACACGATCGCCCGGCGGGACCCGGACCCGACCGTCGACCGGACAGCGCCGACGACCGCCCGGCCGGCGGGGACGGGCGTCGGCCCCGCTACCAGTGGGGAACAGCCGCTCCGGAGCCCCGCCCCTCCGAAGCTCAGCGGGATCACCCGCCCGGCACGCATTGGGACCGCACGGCCGCCCCGCAGTGGGACCGTTCGTCGGACCCCCGCCGGGAACGCCCCGCCGAACCGCAGTGGGACGCCTCGCCCGCCCCTCGCCGGGAAGCGCCCGCCGAACCGCAGTGGGAGGCCTCGCCCGCCCCTCGCCAGGAAGGGCCCGCCGAACCGCAGTGGGAGCGTTCGTCCGACCCGCGCCGGGAGGGTGGGCCGGGCGGGCGGGAGCACGGGCCCGGCGTACCCGCCGACGGGTGGCCGCGCCCCGACCGGGCTCCCGCCGGCCAGCAGCCCCGCCCAGCCGGGCAGCAGCCGCCGCAGGAGCCGGACGTGCGCCGGCCGGCGCACGAGGCGGCCCGAGCCGAGACGTACCCCCAACGGGGTGCGCAGTGGACCGCCCGGCCGGACGCCCATCGGGAGGCCGAGGCGCACCGGGAGTCCCGGGCGCGCCCGCAGCCGGACGGCGGCCTGCCCTGGCCACCGCCCGGCCCCCTGCGGCCCGGCCCCGACCGGGACGCCTCGCGGCATGCCGAGCCCCGCACCGGGCATCGGCGGCCGGTCGACCGTCCCCGCCCCGAAGACGCCACGGCCCCGCCGCCTCCGCCCGGGTACGACCAACGGCGGCCATCCCCGACCTACGGCGCCCCGAAGTCCGGCGTCCCGACCTACGGTGCCCCGGCCTCCGGCGCCCCGACCGGGCCGACGGCCTCCGGACCGACGGGTATGCGGGCGCCGGCTGGAGAGGTGCCCGTCCCGGGCCGCCCCGTCTCCCCCGCGCCGTCGCGCGATCTGCCTCGGGCCGACCGGCCCGGCCCGGCCTCGTCGGTCACCGGCCGGCCGGTGTCGCCTGCCGTCCCGCCCGTTTCGCCCCTCCCGCCCGTCTCGCCTGCGGGTCCGGTCACCGGTCCGGTGTCACCCGCCGCCCCACTCTCCGGCCTGACGTCGCCGGCAGGTCCCGCCCCGGTGTCCCCCGCCGCCCCGGCCGTCGACCGCCCGGTGTCCCCCGCCGGCCCGGTCGCGGGACGACCGGGGACATCGGCAGCCGGCACCGACCGGCCTGGCTCTTTCGTCCCTGTCGCGGGTCGCCCCGCCGCGCCGAGCCCGGCCCTGCCGGCACCTGTCTCCGGCGCACCCGCCTCCGATGGGCCCGTCTCCGGTACGCCCGCCTCCGGTGCGCCCGCCTCCGGTGCGCCCGCTTCTCCGCCGGCGCCGGCGCAGGGGACAGCAGCCGGCAGCCGGCCCGCCCCCGGGGAACCGCTCCCGCCGACCGGTCCGGCACCCCACCCGGTCGCGGAGAAGGACGCCGCACCGGTCTCGGCGCCTCCCGCCGGCCGGCTGCGCCTGGAGTTCCTACCGGCACCGGAAGCGACTGCCAGCAGGGTGTCCGGCCCGGCACCGGAAGCGACCGACGGCCCGGCCCGACAGGCGGCCGGCAGGGCTTCCGGTCCGGCACCGCAGGCCGCGCCCGACAGGGCTTCCGGTCCGGCACCGGTCCGGCCGGACACATCGTCGTCGCGCCCGGCCGTCGGGCACGACGGCGCCCCGTCCGCACAGCCCTCGCCCTCCACCGCGTCCGGGTCGCCGTCGACCGCCGAGCCGGCCGTACCGCACCGCTCGCCCGGAACCCCGGGAGCCGCCGGCACGCCCGGCCAGGACCGCTCGGCCCCGCAGCCACCCATCGCCCCCGACAGGCCCCGGCGGTACGTCCCGCCACCGCCGAGCGACCCGCCCGCCCCCGTCGCCCCGCCGCGTCCCAAGTCACCCGCGACGAGCGGGCCGGACGCCTGGTTCCGGCCGTCCCGGCCGGCGACGCCTCCGTCCGCGCCGGACGAGGCGCGGCCCACAGAACAGGCTGACGCTGTCCAGACCGCCCCGGCGGCTCCGGACGGTACGGCGGCTGTGAGCGGCACCGCGGCGGCGGGCACGTTGGGCGTGGACGCCGTGCCGGCCCTGGGCCTCGACGCGTCGGTCCGGAATCCTGCCGACGACGGTGCCCCGTCGACCGAGCCCGCTCACGACCGCCGCGAACCGCCGAACCAGGCCGTCGTGGAGGAACCTGCCACGGTCACGCCGGCCGTCCCGCCGGTGTCCGGTCCGCCGGTGTCCGGTCCGCCCGCGACCCCCGCCGCTACGCCCACTCCGACCGCTGCGGTGCCTTCCGTCGCGGGTCCACCGACCGGCCAGGAGCCACCCCCGGCAGCTCCGCAGTCGGCCAGCGCACCGCGGGAGCAACCGGTCGCCGCAACGCTCGCGACGCCCGTCTCCGCACCTCCCGCGCAGATGAACTCCACGTCGCCCGCACCGCGCCCCGTTTCCGCACCACCTGCCCGCCCCGTGTCGGCACCACCGTCCGTCCCCCCGGCCCCGGTCGTACGCCCGGTGGCGGGGTCATCGGCGGAAGCGGTTCCCGCGCAGCCGGCCGTACCCGGTCTCGTTGCGACGAACGGCACCGCTCCGGATCCGGCGGCGGGCGCTCCCACCCCGCCTGGCGTCGACACGGTGGCCTCCGGCGCCGACGCGGCCCGGAGGGAGACCTCCGCCCCGCTCGTGGCCGACGCGGGCGTCCCGGCCAGGCGCCCGGACGGGCCCGCCACCACTGCCGCGCCAGAGCCGGCCGAGCGGGTGCGGAGCGTCCCGGCTGAGCCCGCCGGTGAAACACCGTGGTTGTCACCGAACAGCTCCGCCACCCCTGATGTGCCACCCGTCGCGGCCGATCCGCCTCCGGTGGCCGGACCACCGGTCAGCGCCGGGGCACCGGCGCCGCTGGCACTGGTCTCCCCCGCCGCAGCCCCTTCGGGGGAACCGGCGGACGTGGTCCGGACCAGTTCCGTCGCCGAGCCGGTCCCGGCCGAACCGCGCGAGCCGATCTCCACCCCGGTCACCGCGACGACCCCGCCCACCGCCCCGGTCGGGGTGCCACGGGCACCGCAGCCTGTCCCCGCACCCGACCCGGATTCCGTCCCGGCCCGGCCCGTCTCCGCGCCGCCGGCAGCCTCGACACCGGCTGGCGACACCTCGCCGGTACCGCCCACCGCAGAGCTGTCGACGCAGCCGGTGTCCGTGCCGCCCACCGCCGAACCGTCACCGCAGCCGGTGTCCGCACCACCTGCCGACGCGCCGGTCGCCACCGGGGCACAGGACACTGGGGCACAGGACACTGGGGCACAGGACACTGGGGCACAGGACACCGGAGCACGGGATACCGGGACGAACGACGTCGGGGAGCGGGACGCCGGGCGCCTGAGTGCGGCGCATGGTGATCCGGAGCAGGTGCTGGCGAGCTACCGCTGGCAGCTCGATCCGGCGGCCCTGCGGGAGATCGTGGCGGAGCCGGACGAGTTCCGCCTGATCCGGCGACGGCTGACCGAGAAGCTGGGCGCGGCCGTGGACAACAAGTCGCGCGCCCGGCTGCTGAGCCTGCGGGCGGTGGTGTCCCGGATCCTCGGCGAGTTGGACGACGCCCTCGCGGACGGTCGGCTCGCGCTGACGTACGCGGAGGCCACGGGGGAGCTGCGGCGTACGGCGGTGGCGCAGGCCCGGCTGGCGCACGTGTTGCGCTGGCGGGGCGAGTTCGTCGAGGCCGACCGGCTCTTCGCCGAGGCCAACTCCACGGAGTTGCCCGAGCGGCTGCGCGCGGTGCTGCACGAGCACGCCGGGCGCTCCTGCTACGACCAGGGCCGGCTGATGGAGGCCTGTCACCACTTCGAGCGGGCCCTGGACCTGCGCGGCACCGAGGACCCCGAGTTGCAGGCCCGGATCCGGTTGAGCCTGGACGCGGTGGCGGAGCGGGTCGCGGAGACGGGCTTCGGGCCGTACCCCCGCAGCCGCGAGGAGGTGCTGGAGCGTGACCGGCCCCCGGCACCGGCCCGCGACGGCGACCTGTGGGGTTTCTCCGACCCGGACGGCGACATGGTCATCGCGGCCGAGTACGCGGAGGCGCAGCCGTTCCGCGACGGGCTGGCCTGGGTGCGGCGCCCCGAGACCGGGCGGTGGTCGCTGATCGACCGCACCGGTGCCACCGTGCTCGAACCGTCGTACCCGGTGGTGCGTCCGTTCTCCGACGGGCTGGCCTGGGTCTGCGACGACGGTGACGCCGGCTGGGTGGCGATCGACGCCACCGGCGAGGTGGTCGTCCCGCACGGCTTCGCGGACGTACGCCCGTTCAGCCGCGGCGTGGCCGTGGTCCGTCGGGACGGTTGGGGGGCGGTCGACCGCAACGGCCGGATCGTGGTGCCGACCCGGCACCACGGGTTCTCCACCGTCCTGGCCGACGGCCGCTACGTCGAGGGCTTCACCGAGGAGGGGCTGGCCGTGGTGGACGTGGCCGGCCGGCGCGGCGTGGTGAACCGGGCCGGGAAGATGCTGGTTCCGCCCACCCATCCGGCGCTGGTCATCCACCCGGTCGCGTTCCTGGTCGGCGACGGCACGGGCCGCTGGGGCGCGCTCGACCGCCGGGGTGAGCCGCTGATCGAGCCCGTGCACCGCGACCGCGACGAGGTCGTCGCCGAGATCGAACGCCTGCTGGTGGACGCCAGCCCCGTGCTCTGAGCGACCCGGAGCCCCGCCACGGGGGGTGGACATGATCCGGACGGGTTAGGGTCGGCTGATGGAATTCCGTCACCTGGGCCGTTCCGGCCTGATGGTCAGCGAGATCTCGTACGGCAACTGGATCACCCACGGCTCGCAGGTCGACCAGGACGCGGCGTTCGCCTGCGTCCGGGCCGCCCTGGACGTCGGCATCACCACCTTCGACACGGCCGACGTGTACGCGGGCACCCGCGCCGAGGACGTGCTGGGCCGCGCGCTGGAGGGCGAGCGGCGCGAGGGGCTGGAGATCTTCACGAAGGTGTACTGGCCCACGGGGCCGGGCCGCAACGACCGGGGCCTGTCCCGCAAGCACATCATGGAGTCGGTCAACGGCTCGCTGCGGCGGCTGCGCACCGACTACGTGGACCTCTACCAGGCCCACCGGTACGACCACAGCACGCCGCTGGAGGAGACGATGGAGGCGTTCGCCGACGTCGTGCACTCCGGCAAGGCGCTCTACATCGGCGTCTCGGAGTGGAAGGCGTCGGAGATCCGCGCGGCCCACCAGCTCGCCCGGGAGCTGCGCATCCCGCTGGTCTCCAACCAGCCGCAGTACTCGATGCTGTGGCGGGTCATCGAGTCCGAGGTCGTCCCCACCAGCGAGGAGCTGGGCGTCGGGCAGATCGTCTGGTCGCCGATCGCGCAGGGTGTGCTCTCGGGCAAGTACCTGCCGGGTCAGCCGCCGCCGGCCGGTTCCCGGGCCACCGACGAGAAGTCGGGCGCGGGCTTCATCTCCCGGTTCATGACCGACGACGTCCTGACCCGGGTGCAGCGGCTCAAGCCCCTGGCCGAGCAGGCGGGGCTGAGCATGGCGCAGCTCGCCGTCGCCTGGGTGCTGCAGAACCCGAACGTCTCCTCGGCGATCGTCGGCGCCTCCCGCCCGGAGCAGGTGCACGACAACGCCAAGGCGGCCGGCGTCAAGCTCGACGCCGAGCTGCTCAAGGCCATCGACGAGATCGTCGACCCGATCGTGGAGCGCGACCCGGCCCGTACGGAGTCTCCCGCCGAACGTCCGTGACGTGTCCCGCCCGGCCCGGCCGCCCCCGCTGGGTGGCCGGCCGGGCCGGACAGCGTCGCCACGAGCCGCCGCCGCGCGGGCAGGACCGGCCCGCCGCGCGTCCGGAGCGCGCCGGTCAGCCCTGCGCGCGTCCGGAGCGCGCCGGTCAGCCCTGCCAGAAGCGGATCAGGTCCAGTCCGAGGGCGTAGAGCCACGGGGGCAGGCCGAGGAGGTCGCCGACGGCGAAGACCCCGTCGAAGAACCAGCGGCTGAGCCGCGGGTTCCACAGCAGCGCGAACAGCAGGATGAAGCCGAACGGGGCGAACAGGTCGTACATCCTGCGCCACTGCGGGTTCAGCCACGGCTGGAGCATGTTGCCGCCGTCGAGGCCGGGCACCGGGAGCAGGTTGAGCACGCTCGCGGTGAGCTGGAGGAACGCCAGCAGCGCCACGGCCGCCCAGAACTCGACCGGCCCGCCGCCGGGCGCCCCGAGGCGTACGACGAGCACCAGGACCAGCGTGAACAGCACGTTGGTGGCCGGGCCGGCGAGGCTGACCAGGGTGTGCCGCAGCCGCCCCGGAATGGCGTGCCGGTCGACCCAGACCGCCCCGCCGGGCAGGCCGATGCCGCCGAGCAGCACGACCACCACCGGCAGCGCGATCGACAGCAGCGGGTGGCTGTACTTCAGTGGGTTGAGCGTCAGGTAGCCGCGGTGGGCGACGCTGCGGTCGCCGGCCCGGAACGCGACGACGGCGTGGGCGTACTCGTGCAGGCAGAGCGAGACCAGCCAGCCGGACACGACGAAGAGGAACACGTCGAGCCGGACGTTGCCGAACCCGTTCCAGGTGAGCACCCCGCTGGCCACGAAGAGCGCGACCAGGGCGAGGAAGACCGGGCTGGGCCGCAGCGCCGCCCGGGGGACGCCGAGCACCGTCTGCTCGCCCCCCGGGCGGTCGCCGGCCATCACTGCGCCGGTGGCAGCAGGCTCATGCGGTAGTCCACCCGGTCGTCCTCGACGAGCGCGACCGAGGTGACGCCGGACGCCGCGAGTTCCCGCCAGGCCTGACCGATCCAGGATTCGGCGTCCGCCTGGCTGCTGAACGACTCCGCCGGCCCTTCGACCGCGTCGCCGTTCGCGCCCTCGTACCGCCAGCTCCACGCCATGCCGCGTCTCCCCTCGCCGCTGATGTCCCGTGGGACGAACCCCCGCCAGCGTAGTCGGCCGTGCACGGGGCGGCCCGACATCCGTCCGGCGGGCGGGCAGCCGCCCCGGTGGCGCAGGGTTTTCCGGCTTCTGTCCGGGTATGGGCCACCTGACCCGCGACGGGCGGTCGTGGACCGCCGGCGGCCCGGAGGAGGCGACGATGGACGAACCGCTGCACGACAAGGACACCGAGGCGCTGCGGACCATGGCGGTACGCGGCGGCATCGTGGGGGCGGCGCACATGGATCGGGAGGACCTGTTGGACGCGCTCGTCGCCCGGCCCGGCGAGGGCGCCTGGCAGGAGGATCCGAAGCCCGCGGCGGTCAACCCCAACGACTTCCGCTATCAGCCACCCCGGTAGGGGCCCACGCCGTCCCACCCGGCCGGTACGGCGTCGCGGCACACCCCGTACCTCCGGGGGGCCGCGTCCCGACGCTGGCTCTAAAGTACGGGCATGTCCGTTGACGGGTGGAACACGGTCCTGGTGCTCGGCGGTATCCGGTCCGGAAAGTCCGAGTTCGCCGAGTCCCTGGTCGCCGACGCGCCGACGGTCCGCTACGTGGCCACCGCCGCCGACGCGCCCGCCGACGACGCGGAGTGGGCGGCCCGGCTGGCGGCGCACCGCGAGCGCCGCCCGGAGACCTGGACCACCGAGGAGACCGCCGGCGACCCGCGCCGTCTCGCGGACGTGATCGCCTCCGCCGGGCCGAACGAGACGCTGCTCGTCGACGACCTCGGCGGCTGGGCGACCGTGCTGCTGGACCCGGCCCACCAGCCGGCGGACGACACCGCCACCATCGCCGAGCTGGCGGCGGCGGTCCGCTCCTGCGCGGCCCGGCTGATCGTGGTCAGCCCCGAGGTCGGGCTCTCCCTGGTGCCCACCACCCCGCTCGGGCGGGCCTTCACCGACGCGCTGGGCGCGGCCAACCGGGCGGTCGCCGACGCCTGCGACGCGGTCGTCCTCGTGGTCGCCGGCCAGGCCGCCTGGCTGAAGCCGGGCGCCCCGCACCCGGCCACCGTGCCGGCGCAGGCCGGCCCCGTCGGCACGGGCCAGCCGGTGGCCGCCCCGACACCCTCGCCGGACGTGTTCATCCCCGGCACGCCGCCGGCCGCCCCGGGCGCGGGCGGTGGCGAGCCGAGCGGCACCGCCTGGGCCGCCCCGACCATGGCGCTGCCGATGGTCGCCACGGGCCTGGTCATCCAGCCCGGCATGGAACTGCCCATGCCCGACGAGTACACCGGCCCGCAGGCGATCGAGCGGCTCGCCACCCTGGACGTGCCGGGGTCCGGGCTGGGCGTGCTGGAGCGGGCCGTCGGCTTCGCCGCCGCCACCCAGGGCACCGCCACGCCGGCCCCGTGGGGCTCGGTGCGGGTGCTGCTGCTGCACGGCGACCATCTCGGCGGCGCCGCCGCCGGCACCGTCAAGGGCGAGTCGGCGCGCCGCGCCCGGCAGGCCCGCGCCGGCCGGGGGGCGCTGGCCCGGCTGGCCGCCGAGAGCGGCGCCGAACTCCAGGTGGTCGAGGCCCCGGCGTCCGCGCCGATGGAGGCCGAGCCGACGTTGACCGGTGAGCAGGTCGAGGTCGCCCTGCGGTACGGCTGGCGGCTCGCCGAGGAGGCCGCCGACGCGGGCGTACGGCTGCTGGTGCTCGGGGCGTGCGGCGCCGGCACCGAGGCCGCCGCGGCGGCGGTGCTGGTGGCGACGGCGGGCGCCGAGGCGCCCGCGGTGCTCCCACGGGTGGTCACCGACTCGGGCGAGATCGACGACGCGGCCTGGATGACGCGGTGCGCGGCGGTGCGTGACGCCCTGCACCGGACCCGGCACTCGCCGCGCAGCGCCAAGGACGTGCTGGCCGAGCTGGGCGGCGGGGACGTCGCGGTGGCCACCGGCGTCCTGCTCGGCGCCACCGCCCGCCGGCTGCCGGTCATGCTCGACGGGCCGGTCGGGGTGGCCGCCGCCATGGTCACCCGCGACCTGGCCGGGCAGGCGCGGCACTGGTGCCTGCTGGCCGACCACGGCGGGCATCCGGCCGTGCGCCTCGGCGCCGACGTGCTCGGCCTGACGCCCCTGCTCGACCTGCGGCTCGACCTGGGCGAGGGCGCGAACGCGCTGGCCGCGCTGCCGCTGCTGCGCTCGGTGCTGGCGCTGGCCGCCGCGCTGCCGGCCCACCCGTCGCTCGGCGGCGGGGAGGACGGCGGGCCGGAGGCCGGCGAGCCCGACTTCCGCGAGCCGGAGCCGGCCGGCCCCGGGCCGACCAGCACCGGGCCGCAGACGCGACCGGTGGACCCGTTCGGCCGGCGTGCCGGCTGAGTCGCGGCTCGCCGACGGAACGCGGCTGGCGCTGACCACCTTCACCACCCTGCCGGTACGCGCCGGTCGCATCGACCGGGCGGTGGCGGGGACGGCGATGGCGCTCGCCCCGGCGGTCGGCGCGCTGCTCGGCGTCGTCCTCGCCGGGATCCTGCTGCTGCTCGGCGAGTTCGCGCCCCCGCTGGTCGCGGCGGCGGTGACCGTCGGCGCCGGGGCGCTGCTCACCCGGGGGCTGCACCTGGACGGGCTGGCCGACACCGTGGACGCGCTGGGGTCGTACCGGCGCGGAGCGGCCGCGCTGGAGATCATGAAGAAGCCGGACGTGGGCCCGTTCGGGGTGGTCGCGCTGGTGGTCGTACTCCTGGTGCAGACGGCGGCCCTCGCGGAACTGGCGGGGCGTTCGTGGCCGGCGGTGCTCGCGGCGGTCGTCGCGGCGGGCGCCGCCGGCCGGCTCGGGGTGGCGGCGGCCTGCCGGCGCGGGATTCCGGCCGCCCGCCCGGAGGGACTCGGCGCGCTGGTGGCCGGCACCGTCGGCCCGGTCGCGTTGGCCGCCGGGGCGGTCGCCGTCGCGCTGCCGGCGCTCGCCGCCGTGCCGGGCCGCCCCTGGCAGGGGCCGCTCGCCGTCGCCGTCGCCCTCGCCGTCGCGGTGGGGCTGCTGCGGCACGTGGTACGCCGGCTCGGTGGCGTCACCGGCGACGTGCTCGGTGCGACCGTGGAGGTGGTCACCACGCTGGCCTACCTGGGAGTGGTGCTGTCCGGCTGAACGGGGCTCACCGCGCCGGGTAGCGTTCTCCCACGACAGCACCGGCGCGGCCAACCGGGGGACGACATGCTCATCACGGACGACTTCCTGCCCGTACCGGTTCCGGAGTCGCTGAGCGCGACCTACCTGGTGCCGATGACGGGTCTGCCGAAGGTGAGCGCGAAGACCGCCGTGGCGCGGCTGAGCGGCCGGCTGGCCGAGCCGGTGCACGGGCTGGCGCGGCAGATGCTCGACAGCCCGCTGATGAGCGTGGACACCCGGCCGATCGCCGAGTTCCCCGAGCTGCCGCCGGACCTGCTCACCGCGTTCGGCGCCACCGAGGAGCAGCTGGCCCGGCTGGCCGCCGCGAGTCACCTGGTCGTGGTGCAGGCCGAATACCGGCCCGGCTGGCCGCCGGCCCACGAGTGGGCGGCCCGGGCGGTGGCCGCCGCCGTCGCCGAGTCCGTCGACGGCGACGTGGTGGACGTCTTCGGCCTGCAGTTCCTCGACCCGGCGACGGCGCTGCGCTCGCTGCCGGACGCCCAGGGGCGGATCCGGCTGGTCGACTGGGTGCTGGTGCCCTACTCCTCCGACGCCGAGGGGCTCTGGTTCACCACGAAGGGGCTGCGCCGCTTCGGGCTGCTGGAGTTGCAGACCCAGGGCGTGCCGGACCACCTGACCCGGGCCTGGGGCGCGGTGATGACCGGCGCCGCCCGGCGGCTGCTGCGGGACTGGACCGACGGGCTCTCCGGGGAGGAGGTGCCGGCGTTCGTGCAGCTGCCGGTGCTGGCCACGGTGACCGGGCACGACATCGCGGTGGCGTACGGCAATCCCGAGCAGCACGGCGCGACGGCGCCGGTGCTGCTGCGGCTGGAGCTGGACCCGGCCACCGACCCCGACGCCGACTCGTTCCTCAGCCTGCGCCCGCCCGCCGGCCATCCGGGGCCGGACGGCCGCTACTACGCCGCCGCCTGCGCCACCCTCTTCGCCGGCATCCAGCCGGACGTGCGCTACGCCCGGGCCGGCGACGCGATGAGCAAGGCGGTCGCCACCGCCCGGGCCGGGCTGGGCGACATCCGGGCCCGGTTCCTCGCCGGTGAGCTCCCGCCGGAGACGCAGCTCGTGGTGAAGTACGGCCTGCCCGGCGACGACGGCCCGGAGCTGGTCTGGGCCGGGGTGACGTCCTGGGACACGCCGGAACGGATCGTGGCCGCCAGCGCCAGCGACGCCAACACCGACCCGACCGTGCGCATCGGCTCACCGGTCGTCGTGGCGGCCGCCGACGTCGTCGACTGGGCCGTGCTCGACGGCACCGGCGTCATCGAGGGTGGCTGGACGCAGGCCGTCCTCGACGCCGGCGAACGCCCACACCCACCGGTCTGACCGCGCGCGTCACCTGACCGAGGGGGTCACGAACGGGGGGCGGGTGAGGCGCATCCGGGCGCGGCGACCACGGATGTCGACCTCGACCAGGTCGCCGTCGGCGAGCTTCGCGGCGGTGTCCAGCAGCGCCAGGGCGACGCCCTGCTTCCGGGTGGGCGAGAACGTGCCGCTGGTGATCGTGCCGACCAGCGCGTCGCCGACGTGCACCGTCATGCCGGGGCGCGGGATGGCCCGGTCGACCGCCTCCAGGCCGCGCAGCGTACGCCCCGGCCCGGCGGCCTTCTCCGCGAGCAGCGCGTCGCGGCCCCAGAAGGCCGGCTTGTCCCAGCCGACCGCCCAGCCGGAGCGGGCCTGCACCGGGGTGATCTCCGGCGACAGGTCCTGGCCGTGCAGCGGGTACCCCATCTCGGTGCGCAGGGTGTCCCGGGCGGCCAGCCCGCAGGCGCGCAGCTCGGGGTCGGCCGCGAAGAGCGCGTCCCAGACCGCGATCGCGTCGGCTGCCGGCACCACCAGCTCGTAGCCCAGCTCCCCGGTGTAGCCGGTGCGGCACACCGTCAGCTCCACCCCGTCGAGCGTCGCGGTGGAAAAGCTCATGTAGTCGTGTCCGGTCGGCAGGCCCAGCGCGCCGAGCAGCTCGGCGGAGCGCGGGCCCTGCACGGCGAGGACAGCGTACGCCTCGTGTTCGTCGGTGACCGTGACCGACGTCGGGGCGGCGGCGCGCAGCCGGCGCACCACCTCGGCGGTGTTGGCGGCGTTCGGGATGAGGAAGACGTGGTCGTCGGCGTGCAGGTAGGCGATGATGTCGTCCACCACGCCGCCGGTGGCGTCGTCGCAGCAGAGGGTGTACTGCGCCCGGCCCGGCCCGATCCGGCCCAGGTCGTTGCTGAGGCAGGCGTTGACGAACTCCGCGGCGCCCGGCCCGGTCACCCGCGCCTTGCCCAGGTGGGAGACGTCGAAGACGCCCACCCCGCTGCGCACCGAGGCGTGTTCCTTGAGCACCCCGCCCCCGGCGTACTCCAGCGGCATCTCCCAGCCACCGAACGGGGCGAACTTGGCGCCGCGAGCGGTGTGCCGCTCGTGCAGCGGAGAACGGCGCAGCCGGGTCGCGGCGGCGTCGGAGGTCACGTCGGTCATGGGTGGGAACTTACCGGGAGTTGGCAGGCTGGTTAGCATCGGCGGGACCCGTCGGAGCAGTTCGGCGGGACAGCCCCGACCTCCGACGGGTACGTTCCGCCGGAGACCTCCATCGCCGGTACGCGACGACGCGACCGGCCCGGCCCGCCCGGAGTAGCTTCAGTGACATCGCCCAGCACCACCCTGAGCCTGGTCGACACCGACCCCGCCGAACTCGCCGTCGACGCGATCGTGATCGGCGTGCACAGCCAGACCGGAGAGCAGGCCACCACCACCGGCCTGGCCGGGACCCTGCTGCTGGCCAGCGGCGCGGAGAGCATCGCCGCCGCTTTCGACGGCAAGCTGACCGAGACGCTGGCCCTGCTCGGCGCGACCGGTGGCCCCGGCGAGGTGATCAAGCTGGCCACGCTGGGCACCGTGACCGCCCCGGTGGTCGCCGCCGTCGGGCTCGGCCCGGAGCCGACCGGCGCCGCCCCGGCCCCGGAGGCCCTGCGCCGGGCCGCCGGAGCGGCCGTACGGGCGCTCGCGGGCGCGCCGCGGGTCGCCCTCGCGCTGCCGCTGCCCGACGACGCCGACGCGCCGGCGGCGCTGCGCGCGGTGGCGGAGGGGGCGCTGCTCGGCGGCTACCGCTTCGCCGGCTACAAGACCCGGCCGCAGCCGGCCCGGCGTGAGCCGGTGGCCGAGGTGCTCGTCGCGGTGCCGGACGCCGGTGACGCCGGTGCCCAGGCCGAGATCGCCCGCGCCCAGGCCGTCGGCGGCGCGGTCCGGCGCAGCCGGGACTGGGTCAACACCGCCCCGAACGAGCTGCGCCCGCCGTCGTTCGCCGACTCGGTGGCGGACGACGCCCGGGAGGCCGGCCTGACGGTCGAGGTGCTCGACGAGGCGGCCCTGGCCGCCGGCGGCTTCGGCGGCATCATCGCCGTCGGGCAGGGCTCGGAGGCCCCGCCGCGGCTGGTGAAGCTGAGCTACGCCCCGGCCGGCGGCGGCAACGGCAAGCGGGTGGCGCTGGTCGGCAAGGGCATCACCTTCGACACCGGCGGCATCTCGATCAAGCCCGCGCAGGGCATGTGGGAGATGAAGTCCGACATGGGTGGCGCCGCCGCGGTGGCCGCGACCATGCTGGCGATCGCCGCGCTCAAGCCGTCGGTGGCCGTGACGGCGTACCTGCCGATGGCGGAGAACATGCCGTCCGGGCGCTCGTACCGGCCGGGTGACGTGATCAGCATGTACAACGGCAAGAAGGTGGAGGTGCTCAACACCGACGCAGAGGGCCGGATGATCCTGGCCGACGCGATGGCGCTGGCCTGCGAGGACGGCTGCGACTACCTCTTCGAGACGTCCACCCTCACCGGCGGGCAGGTCGTCGCGCTGGGCAAGCGGATCGCCGGCGTGATGGGCACCCCCGAGCTGTGCGAGCGGGTCCGCGCCGCCGGCGACGCGGTCGGCGAGCCGGCCTGGCCGATGCCGCTGCCGGACGACGTGCGCAAGGGCATGGACTCCGACGTGGCCGACATCTCCCAGGTCAACGCCGGCATGGACCGGGCCGGGCACATGCTCCAGGGCGGGGTCTTCCTGCGGGAGTTCGTCACCGCCGACGTCCCCTGGGCGCACATCGACATCGCCGGCCCCAGCTACCACTCGGGCGAGCCGACCGGCTACTGGACCAAGGGCGGCACGGGCGTGCCGGTGCGCACGCTGGTCCAGCTCGTGGAGGACGTCGCCGCCAACGGCTGACGTGTAAGGAAGGGCCCCTTGTTAACGCATAGCGTTAACAAGGGGCCCTTCCTTACACGTGGCGGTGGGCGCGGTCCGGGTCAGAACAACTCGGGGCGGCGCTTGCGGCGCTCGTTGTAGTCGCGCATCCGCTGCGGGTAGCCCATCAGCCGCACGTCGTAGACCGGAATGCCCATCCGGTACGCGAAGCGGCGGGCGCCGTCGGGGCCGTCGATGCGGCGGCGGGTCCACTCCCCGTCGTCGGCGATCAGCATGACCGTGGTCTCGGTGACCGTGGTCCGCGGCTCGATGTAGGCCTCGACGCCGCGCCGGCTGCGCACGAAGCCCTCGAGGTGTTCCAGGTCGGCGCGGTCGGCGGCCCGGTCGAGGCTGACCGCCCGCGTCTTCTTACGTCGCCGGAACAGTCCCACCGGACGTCTCCCCCTTCGGTCCGTCATCGAAGCCAGTGCCAAGGGTACGTGTCACGGACGTGTCGTTGGGCACCTCAGTACGCGGGCGGTGGGCGGTGGTGACAAGATGACCGAGGTGGGGTGTGCCCGTGTTACCCCGCCGTGACCCCCCGAAGCAGCGACGCGACCTGGGAGTTGAGCGTGAGCGAGCCGAACGACGCAACCTTCGACATCGTCATCCTCGGAGGTGGCAGCGGCGGTTACGCGACCGCCCTGCGCGCCGTCCAACTGGGCCTGAGGGTCGCGCTGGTCGAGAAGGGCAAGCTCGGCGGCACCTGCCTGCACAACGGGTGCATCCCGACCAAGGCGCTGCTGCACGCGGCCGAGATCGCCGACCAGACCCGCGAGTCGGAGCAGTTCGGCGTGAAGGCCGAGCTGGTCGGCATCGACATGGCGGGGGTCAACGCGTACAAGGACGGCGTGATCTCCCGGCTCTACAAGGGCCTGCAGGGCATGCTCAAGGGCAACAAGGCGATCACCATCGTCGAGGGCCACGGCAAGCTGGTGGGCAAGAACGTCGTCGAGGTCGACGGCAAGCGCTACACCGGCCGCAACGTCGTGCTGGCCTCCGGTTCGTACGCGAAGAGCCTGCCCGGCCTGGAGGTCGACGGCGAGCGGGTCATCACCAGCGACCACGCGCTCACCCTCGACCGGGTCCCCGCCTCGGCGATCGTGCTCGGTGGTGGCGTGATCGGCGTCGAGTTCGCCAGCGTGTGGAAGTCCTTCGGCGTCGACGTCACGATCGTGGAGGCGCTTCCCCGGCTGGTCGCGGCCGAGGACGAGGAGTCCTCGAAGGCGCTGGAGCGGGCGTTCCGCAAGCGGAAGATCAACTTCAAGGTCGGCAAGCCGTTCGAGAAGGTCGAGAAGACCGACAAGGGCGTCAAGGTCACCATCGCCGGCGGGGACACCGTCGAGGCGGAGCTGCTGCTGGTCGCCGTCGGCCGCGGCCCGAACACCGCCGACCTCGGCTACGAGGAGCAGGGCGTCAAGATGGACCGCGGCTACGTGCTGACCGACGAGCGGCTGCGCACCAGCGTGCCGAACGTCTACGCCGTCGGCGACATCGTGCCCGGCCTCCAGCTCGCCCACCGTGGCTTCCAGCAGGGCATCTTCGTCGCCGAGGAGATCGCCGGCCAGAACCCGGCCGTCATCGACGAGGTCGGCATCCCGCGGGTCACCTACTCCGACCCGGAGCTGGCGTCGGTCGGCCTGACCGAGGCGAAGGCCAAGGAGCAGTACGGCGCCGACAAGGTCAAGACCTACAACTACAACCTGGGCGGCAACGGCAAGAGCCAGATCCTCAAGACGGCCGGCTTCGTCAAGCTCGTCCGGGTGGAGGACGGCCCCGTGGTCGGCGTGCACATGGTCGGCGCCCGGGTCGGCGAGATGGTCGGCGAGGCGCAGCTCATCTACAACTGGGAGGCGTACCCGGCCGAGGTGGCGCAGCTCGTGCACGCCCACCCGACGCAGAACGAGGCCCTGGGCGAGGCGCACCTGGCGCTCGCCGGCAAGCCGCTGCACGCACACGCCTGATCACGACAACCGCGGCGTCCGGCGACGGGCGATGATCCCACCAGGGGAACGAAGGAGTCTTTGAAGATGCCGGTATCGGTCACCATGCCCCGGCTCGGTGAGAGCGTCACCGAGGGCACCGTCACGCGCTGGCTCAAGCAGGAGGGCGACACCGTCGAGGTCGACGAGCCCCTGCTCGAGGTGTCGACCGACAAGGTCGACACCGAGATCCCGTCCCCGGCGGCGGGCGTGCTGAGCCGGATCGTGGTCGGCGAGGACGAGACCGCCGAGGTCGGCAGCGAGCTGGCCGTGATCGCGGGCGAGGGCGAGTCCACCGGCGGCGGCGAGGCCGCCGGGCAGCAGGAGGAGCCGGCCGAGGAGGCCGCGGAGGCCGCCGAGGAGCCGCAGGCCGAGGCGGAGCAGCCGGCCGTCGAGGAACCGTCGGCGCAGGCGGAGCAGGCGCAGGCGAAGCAGGCGCCGTCGGGCGAGGGCACCCCGGTCAAGATGCCGGCCCTCGGCGAGAGCGTCACCGAGGGTACGGTCACCCGCTGGCTCAAGCAGGTCGGCGACACCGTCGAGGTGGACGAGCCGCTGCTGGAGGTCTCCACCGACAAGGTCGACACCGAGATCCCGTCGCCGGTGGCCGGCACGGTCCTGGAGATCAAGGTCCCCGAGGACGAGACCGCCGCGGTCGGTGCCGACCTGGCCGTGATCGGTGCCGCCGGCGCCGCCCCGACCGAGGCGAAGCCGGAGCCGAAGGCCGAGAAGGCGGAGGCCAAGCCGGAACCGAAGCCCGAGCCGAAGCCGGAGCCCAAGCCCGAGCCGAAGCCGGAGGCCAAGCCGGAGCCCAAGGTCGAGGAGCCGACCCCGGGCCTGTCGTACAACGAGCCGTCGGCGGAGGCCGAGACCTCGGCGCAGCCCGCGCAGGCCGAGCAGCAGGCCATGCCCTCGGCGCCGACCCCGACCCCGCAGCGCCCGTCGGCGCCCGCCCAGGGCGGCGACGAGGCCGCCGGCTACGTGACCCCGCTGGTACGCAAGCTGGCCGGCGAGCACGGCGTCGACCTCTCCTCGGTCAATGGCACCGGCGTCGGCGGCCGGATCCGCAAGCAGGACGTGCTGGAGGCGGCGGAGAAGGCCAAGGCCGCCAAGGCCGCCCCGGCCCCGGCGCAGCAGCCCGCCGCGGCGGCGGCACCGGCCAAGCCGGCCGCCAAGCCGCAGCCGAGCCCGAAGCGCGGCAGCACCGAGAAGCTCCCCCGGATCCGCGCGGTCATCGCCAAGCGGATGCACGAGTCGCTGCACGAGATGGCGCAGCTGACCACCGTGGTCGAGGTGGACGTCACCAAGGTCGCCAAGCTGCGGGCGAAGGCGAAGGAGTCGTTCCAGCAGCGGCACGGCGTGAAGCTGTCGTTCCTGCCGTTCTTCGCCCTGGCCGCGATCGAGGCGCTCCAGGCGTACCCGATCGTCAACGCCAGCATGGACCTCGACGCCGGCACGATCACCTACCCGGACTCGGAGCACCTCGGCATCGCCGTGGACACCGAGCGGGGCCTGATGGTGCCGGTGATCCACGGCGCCGGTGACCTCAACCTGGGCGGCATCGCCAAGCGGATCGCCGACCTGGCCGAGCGCACCCGGACCAACAAGATCAGCCCGGACGAGCTGGCCGGGGCGACCTTCACGCTGACCAACACCGGCAGCCGGGGCGCCCTCTTCGACACCCCGATCGTGCCGTCGCCGCAGTCGGCGATGCTCGGCACGGGTGCCGTGGTCAAGCGTCCGGTCGTGGTCAACGACGCGGAGCTGGGCGAGGTCGTCGCCGTGCGGTCGATGGTCTACCTGGCCCTGTCGTACGACCACCGGATCATCGACGGCGCGGACGCCGCCCGCTTCCTGGTCGCGATCAAGGAGCGGCTGGAGGCCGGCAGCTTCGAGGCCGAACTCGGCCTGTAGTTTCCGCTTGACGGCACGAGGGGCGTCCCGGTCGGTGACCGGGACGCCCCTCGTCGTCCGGCGGCCGGCCGATCGCCAGGCGGCCCGACCGGCCCCGCCGCCCGCCGCCCGGTTCGTTCACGCGGGACCGGCCCACCGCCTGACCCACGCGCCACCGGGCTGAATCATCACCCTGCTCTCCGGCTCCCGCCTGCCGCTGCTGATTCCGGCCCGGCGGGAACCGGGCGCTGCAAGAGTGGACGAGGTGGGCGGCAACCGGTGGCGCGGCGGGCTGGGACCGGCCGTCTCGATCGCCCCCGGCGCCCGGGTCGACCGGTTCGAGATCTTCTTCGACCTGGTCTTCGTCTTCTCGTTCTTCATCATCACCCGGGCCACCGCCGCCCACATCTCCGGCTGGCAGCTCGCGCACGCCTTGCTCGTGCTCGCCGTGCTCTGGTGGTGCTGGGTGGTGCACTGCGTGGTCGCCACCCGGGTCCGGCTCGGCGAGGGATTCGTCCCGGTGCTGATGGTCATCGGCATGGCCGCGCTGTTCTGCTTCGCGCTGTCGCTGCCCCAGGCGTTCAGCGACGCGACCGACGTGGCCGCCGGGCCCATGGTGGTCGCGCTCAGCTACCTGGTGATCCGGGGTGTGCACCTGTCGCTGTACTGGCACGTCGCGCGGGAGAGACCCGGGGAGCGCCGGCTGCTGCTGAAGTACTCCCCGGAGATGGCGGTCAGCACCCTGCTGCTCGTGGCCGCCGCGCTGGTCCCGCCGCAGATCGACGACCCGGATCGGGCGGCGATGCTGCGCGACGGGCTCTGGGTCAGCGTCGTCCTGCTCCAGTACGGCATGGGCCTGCTCGCCGGTGCCTGGGGCTGGACGGTGACCTCCGCCGAGCACTGGACCGAGCGGTACGACCTCATCCTGATCATCGCCCTGGGCGAGTCGGTCATCTCCGTGGGCGTCGGCAGCAACCTGCTCGGCCAGCCCCCGACGTGGCCGGCGGTCGCCGCGGCGGTGCTCGGCATCTTCTTCACGGCCGCGCTCTGGTGGGCACACTACGACGTGATCGCGCCGGCCGCCCGGATCGCCCTGCACGCGGCGGAGGGCCGGTCCCGGGTCGCGATGGCCCGGGACGCGTACGCCTACCTCCACCTGCCGATGATCGCCGGGATCATCCTGTTCGCCCTCGGCGCCGAGGAGATCGTGCGCCAGGTCGCCGATCCCGACGTGCCCGTCGCGGACCCGGCGCACGGCCCCGGCGTCCTGCTGCTGTTCGGCGGGGTGATCTGCTACCTGTGCGCGAACATGCTGTTCCAGCTGCGTACCCTGCGCACCGTCTCGTGGACCAGGGTCGGCGCCGTGCTCCTGCTGGCCGCCACCATTCCGGTCGGCCAACGGCTGCCGGGGTTGCTCGCCCTCACCCTGCTCACCGCGATCTGCGTCGGGCTGGTGGCTCTGGAGGCGGTGGTCATGGCGGACTCCCGGCGCGCACTGCGTGAGCTGGTCTTCGAGGAGAGGACCAGCCACGAGGCGCACGAGGCCGCCTGGCGCGCCCGCTGGCGCGAGCCCGACCCGGACGAGCCGCCGACCTGACGCCCACCGGCCGTGGCGAACATCGACTCCTCGGCCGGGCACGTGTCGCCGGGCTCGCTGTCGTAGGCTGGGCGCAGCGTCGCGGTGCACCCGGCAAGGAGACCGCCGAGGGCATGGAGGCGCGGGACAGCATGGGACACACATGCCCCCGTTCACGCCGCTCGAGCGCCTGCGGGCCTTCGGCAACCAACTGGTCGAGATCCACCTGTGGCTCCGCGAGGAGCTGGCCCGCCTGCGCGAGGGGGTGGGTGACCCCGGCGTACGGCCGAGGGACCTGCGGGCCCACTGCCTGGCCTTCTGCGCGACATTGACCCGGCACCACACCGGCGAGGACGCCGGGGCGTTCCGGGTGCTGGCCGAGCGGGTGCCCGAGCTGGCCCCGGTGCTGCGCGAGCTGGAGGCCGACCACCACATGGTGGCCGACGCCCTGCGCCGGGTCGAGGAACTCGTCGACGGGACCGCGCCGCCCGACGAGGTGCGGGCGGAGCTGGACACCCTCGCCGCGCTGCTCGAGACGCACTTCCGCTACGAGGAGAAGAAGCTCGTGCGCGCGCTCAACGCGCTGACCGAGGGCAGCACCGAGGGTCTCCTGGGGGTGCCGCTCCCGCCGCAGGACGGGTAGGTCTGCCGGTAGCAGAATCGCCCCGGCCGGGCTAGGTCGGTCGGCGCCGACCCGGCAGGGTGGACCCCATGGCGACCTTCACCCTCCAGGCGACCCCGTCCGACGGCCCGAGCTGGCTGGAGCTGGCCCGGCGGACCGAGGCGGCCGGCTTCGACGCCCTGTCCACCGCCGACCATCCCGGGGCGGCCGCGTCCCCGTTCGTCGCCCTGGCCGCCGCCGCGGCGGTGACCGAGCGGATCGGTCTGGGCTCGTACGTCTCGAACGCCGGCGTCCGCGAGCCGATGCTGCTCGCCTCGGACGTGGCCTCCCTCGACCTGCTCTCCGGCGGGCGGGCCCGGTTCGGTCTCGGCGCCGGCCACACCCCGGCCGAGTGGCTCGCGGTCGGCCGGGAGCGCCCCGACGTCGCCGGGCGGGTACGCCGCTGCCTGGCCGTGGCCGAGGCCGTCCGCGCCCTGCTGGACGGCGAGGAGGTCACCGTCGACTCCCCCGACCTGGTCGTGCGGGGCGCGCGGCTGGCGAAGCCGCGCCCGGTGCAGCGGCGGATCCCGTTCACCCTCGGCACGGCGAACTCGGCGATGCTGCGCTGGGCCGGCGCGCACGCCGACGTGGTCGGGCTGTCCGGGCTCGGCCGCACCCTGCCCGACGGCTACGCGCACACGGTGCGCTGGCGCGCGGTGGACATCGAGCAGCAGCTCGACTGCGTGGCGGCCGGGGCGGCGGGGCGGGCCGAGCCGCCGGTGCTGGAGGCGCTCGTGCAGCACGTGGTCGTCACCGACGACGCCGAGGCCGCCGCCGCGCCGACCGCCGAGCGGATCGGGCTGGCCGTACCCGAGCTGCTCGCCACGCCGTTCGTGCTGATCGGCACCGAGGACGAGATCGTCGCGGCGGTCGCCGAACACCGGCGCCGCTGGGGCGTCACCCGCTTCGTCGTACGCGAGGACGCGCTGGACCCGCTGACGCCGGTGCTGGCCCGCCTCGCCACCTGAGCGACGCACCCGCTGTCACTCTTTGTCGGCTCTGCTGCGGCGTTTCGATCGGGCGGCTCGGGGCCTGCTCCGACCCGCGCCCCGCTTTTCTCGCAGACGACGGAGCATCTCGCCCACCTGCTCGTGGGTGAGGGGATGCTCCGAAGGCACATACTCGGCGGCTGACGGCGACGGTTTGCCCCCAGGCGCTTCGCTGCTGCCTGTCGTATGCACGCAGAAGCGCTCGCCCCTGCACCGAGGCGAGCGCTTTCGTGTGTCTACAGTCGGTCAGGCGTGCTCGGCGACGCGGGCGACGAACGCCTGCCAGACGAGCGGTGTGAAGATCAGCGCCGGGCCTGTCGGGTCCTTCGAGTCCCGGACCCCCACAACGCCGGGCAGGTTGTCGGCGACCTCCACGCACGCGCCACCGTTGTTGCCGCTCTTCGTGCTCTTGCGCCACCGCGCGCCGGTCAGGTCCATGATCTCGCCGCTTCCCTGAGCATCTCTAGGGACTGCGTCCGCGACAGGGCTTCCCCGCGAATGCGTTCCCACCGTCGATTGAGCGTAGCAACTTCCGCAGCAGCCTCGATGATTTGCGCCTTCGCCTGACCATCCACGTGAGCGACCGTCGCTCCGCTGTCCAGCTCAGCGAGGATGAACGGCCCACCGAGCCCGGGATACATCCCCACTGTGGCCGGGACGATGTGCACCGACACCGCTGGCAGTTCCGCGCACATCGCCAGGTGTGCGCACTGCTCACGCATCAACTCTCGGTCGTCGTACACAGGACGGCGAAGGACCAGCTCGTCAATGACCGCGATCAGCAGTGGGATCTCGCGACGGAGGACTGCCTGACGCTGCATTCGCGCTGACACGAGATCGTCGACCTCCTCGACCGTCAGCGTCTCTCCAGCCAGGGTCGCGCGCGCGTACGCCTCCGTCTGAAGCAGGCCCGGGACCCACGCCAGCTCGAACCAGCGCAGCGCGACCGCCTCGCGTTCGATGTCTGCCCATGGCCGGAACCAGGCCGGCTCTCGGCGCTTCAGAACGTCCGGCCAGAGTTCCGCGACCTCCTTGCCTAGTATCGCAGCGACCTTGGCGCGGTGCCGCGTCTGTGGAATTCGTCCCCGGCTCGCCCACTTCGCCGCCGTCTTTGGGTCGACGCCCACCTGAGCAGCCAGGCTGTCGGCAGTCGCGCCCACCTCGGCCATCGCCGCGACAACCGCATGGTTCATCCTCAGCTACCTCCAAGCAAGCCCAGGAACGTTCCGAACGTCTACGAGCAATAGTCCTACGTGGTGTAGTCGGCCGGCAACCCTCGGCAAGGTGCTTCGTAGACGGCGTGCGCCGGTGGAGGTCCCGAGCCCGCCGGTCGCGCTGTCGGGGCCGCCCCTGGGCGAGCAGCCGGGGCGGCCCCTTCCAATCCGCGAAGGAGGCCCGCCATGAACCTGCGCTTCTGGCGCCGCAAGCCCGCCCCGCCCCCGCCGCCTCGGCCGCCCGTCGGGGGCACGAACCTGCCGGCCGCCCTGTTCGCGCCGACCCGGCCGATCCCCACCGTCCAACCCGGCCGCGCGGGGGCGCCGACTCCGGCACAGCGGTGGCGGGCGAACGGGGGCCGCTGGTGAGCGCCGGTCCGCTGCGCGCCGGGGACGTCGTCCTGCTGACCCGTGAGGCGTCGCCTCAGTTCACCGGTCCGCTGACCGTGCGCGTGATCCGGGAACTGACCGACCGGCACCCGTACGCCGGCTGGTTCTGGTTCGAGGGCTACGAGCTCAACCGGCGCGGCGGGGCGGTACGCCAGCGTGAGCTGTACGCCCTACGCGGCGGCGTCCGCTGGCTGAGCAGGGCGAACCACGACGTCCCGGCTGGCCGCCGCCCTTCGGTTCGGCCCGTTCCCGCACGGGCAGGCACCCGGTGAGCCGCCGCAGTCGCGACCACCTGCCGAGCCGGCCCACCTGGCGCTGCTCGGCCTGCGGCATCGCCTGGCCCTGCTCGGCCGCGAAACTCCGCCTCCTGGGCGAGTTCCGGGAGAGCCGGACGGCCCTGCTCGTCTACCTGGCGACGCTTCAGATGGAGGCCGCGCAACAACTCGCCGAGCTGGACGGCGGCACGCCGCCGGACAACCTCGCCGAGCGCTTCACCGCCTGGGCTCGCGCCCGGTAGCCGGCGGTCTGCCTGCTTTCCTGGCAGCACCCGCCGCATGACGAAAGGGGCACCGCCGGGCGCCCCTTTCGTGGTCGTTCTACCGCTTTTTAACTCAGCGCGAGCCGTTCGTCTCCAAAGTCCGCGACGATCTCCACCTTGCCGCCGAGCGCTTCGACGTACCGCACGATGGTGCCGACCTCGGCCTTCGGCAGCTCACCGTTCTCGATCGCGGCGACCCGCGGCTGCGAGACGTGCATACGGTCGGCCACCTGTTGCTGGGTGAGGCGGCGGCTCTCGCGCATCTCCCGCAGCCGGGTGGCCCGCACCTCGCTGCGCATCCGCTCCTTGTGCTGCCCGATCTTGCTCTCGTCCAGATTCGCGGCGCGGGAGCGAACATCCCGCCAACTACGTGCCATCAGCGCTGCCCCTTCAGCTCTCGCAGGTGCTCGGCGAACTTCCGGTCGGCTTCGAGGATGCTGGTCTCGTACCAGCCCTTCCAGTTGCCGGCCTTGTTGCCTGCGACCAGCAGGATGGCTTCCCGCTGCGGGTCGAAGGCGAACAGGATGCGTATCTCAGTGTCTCCTGCCGAGCCCGGCCGGAGTTCCTTCATGTTCTTGTAGTTCGAGCCCTTGACACGGTCGACCAGCGGACGGCCCAACGCCGGGCCCTCCTCGCTCAGCACGTCGATGGCAGCGGCCACCTGCTCTGCGGAATCAGGATCATCCTTACTCGCGCCGTGCAGTTCTACGTCGAATTCGCCAACTGGCACCGGCCGACGCCACAGGCGTACGACGAGATCGGGCGCGACCTCGCCGGGCTGCCGAGCGCGGTCAGGGACGACGACGAGACCGCCAAGCGCTTCGACCTGATGATCCTGCGGCTCCAGCTCGGTCAACTCGACGGGAAGCCGGCCGACGAGCGGCTGCGCGGGCAGGTGCAGGAGATCGCGTCGGCCCTGTTGGAGCAGACCAGCATCCCGGCGATCCGCGAACAGCAGGAACTCCTGGACGAGGTGGCCGGCGACGAGTGGCGGCAGGACGTCACCCTGCCGATGCTGGAACGGCTGCGTCGCCGCGTCCGGTCGCTGGTCCGGCTGATCGAACGCTCCCGGCGCACCATCGTCTACACCGACTTCGCCGACCAACTCGGCGAACTGACCGAGGTCACCATCCCGCAGGCGAGGGCCTCGGTGACGTCCGGCGCGCTGATCATCGGCACCGACCACGAGCGGTTCCGGATCAAGGCCCGCGCCCACCTGCGCTCCCGCTCACGAGTGGCATAGCCGGCCGGGGAGCCTACGCATCGGCAATCTTCGAGGCTTTCGGTCGTCGGAAGTTTCTGACATCATCCGGCAGAGAGATCGAAGGTTATGACCGTGGAGGTTCGGATGCGTACCCGTCTGACGAGTTCTCTCAGCGTCGCCCTGCTGGCGACCGCCGCGTTCCTGGTGCCGGCGTCGCCCGCCGCCGCCGCCCCGTCGTTCCGGACGCCGTTCCCGTGCAACCAGACGTGGTCCGGCGAGACCCGCACCGGACACAGCCCGCAGTACGCGATCGACTTCAACCGGGCCAACGACCACGGCGATCCGGTGAAGGCCAGCGCCCCCGGCACGGTGGACGTCGTCGCCAACCTCGGCGACACCAGCTACGGCCGGTACGTGCGGATCAACCACGGCAACGGGTACACCACCTACTACGCCCACCTCAGCGGGTTCAACGTCTCGGTCGGCCAGTCCGTCGGCTACAGCACCACCATCGGGTACGTGGGCAACAGCGGCGGCTCCTACGGCTCGCACCTGCACTACGAGCAGCGCCTCAACGGCAGCGACATCAAGGTGCGTTTCAGCGGCAACCTGGCCCTCTACTTCGGGACGCGCAACTACACGCGTACCGCCGGCTGCTGATCCACCGGGACGCCGAGCGCCGCCGGCCGTCCGGTCGGCGGTCGTGCCCGGTGAGGTGGGCGTCCGCCGCAGCGCATCCGATCGGCCGTCCGTACCCGAAGATGGGAGCATGCGGATCCTCATGGCCGGCGCGTCCGGCTTCCTCGGCACCCGGCTGGTCGGCCGGCTCACGGCGGACGGACACCAGGTCACCCGGCTGGTCCGCCGGCCGCCGCGCGCCCCCGACGAGCGGCAGTGGAACCCGTCCGCCGCGCAGCTCGACCCGGCGGTGGTGGCCGAGGCGGACGCGGTGGTCAACCTGGCCGGCGCCGGGGTGGGCGACAGGCGGTGGAACGACGAGTACCGGCAGCTGATCCGGTCCAGCCGGGTCGACACCACCAGCACGCTGGCGATCACGATCGCCGGCCTGCCCCGGGGCGACCGGCCCCGGGCGCTGCTCAACTCCTCGGCGGTCGGCTGGTACGGCGACACCGGCGACCGGGCGGTCGAGGAGGACGCCCCGGCGGGCGAGGGCTTCCTGGCCGACGTCTGCCGGGTCTGGGAGGCCGCGACCCGGCCGGCCGAGGACGCGGGCGTACGCGTCGTGCGGCTGCGCATCGGCCTGCCGCTGCACCGCGACGGCGGGCTGCTCAAGCCGCAGCTGCTGCCGTTCCGGCTGGGGATCGCCGGCCGGCTCGGCAGCGGCCGGCAGTGGCTGCCGTGGATCTCCATGGCGGACTGGCTGGACGCCACCCGGTTCGTGCTGGACCGCGACGACCTCGTGGGACCGGTCAACCTGGTCGGGCCGGCCCCGGTGACCAACGCCGAGTTCACCCGGGAGCTGGCCCGGCAGCTGCGCCGGCCGGCGATCGTCCCGATCCCGGCGCTGGCGTTGAAGGTGGTGCTGGGCGGCTTCGCGCACGAGGCGCTGACCAGCACCCGCGTCCTGCCCGGCGTGCTCACGGGGGCCGGCTTCACCTACCGCCACCTGACCCTGGCCACCGCCCTGCGCGCGGCCCTCACCGCCCCCTGACCCGGTCGATCATGAGGTTGTCTTCACGCCACGCGGGATGGGGTGACGACAACCTCATGATCGACGGGCCCGGGGGCGGTGACGGACAGGCGGGCCGGGCGCGGCTGCCGGCGCGGGATCAGCAGCCGATCACCCAGTGGTTGGGGCCGGTCCGCTTGAGGGTGCTGGTGTAGAAGATGTTGTAGAGGCCCATCCGCTGGTTGGAGCCGTTGGCGTAGGCGTAGCCGCCGGAGTGGTAGGCGCGGCCGGCGGTGACGTGCGCGTAGTTGCTGGCCGTGACGCAGGTCGGGGCCGGGGTCGGGCTCGCCGTCGGGGAGGCGGTGGGGCTCGCCGTGGGAGAAACGGTGGGGCTCGCGGTCGGGGTGGGGCCGGGGTTAGTTCCGCCGTTCAGGCCGAAGAAGACCGCGTCGTGGTACGCCGAGCAGATGGTGTCCAGCAGGTACGCCCCGGCGGTGCCGCACTGCTCGGCCCCGGGACCGGGGTCGACCGGGGTGCCGTGGCCCATGCCGGAGACCCGGTAGAGGCGGACGTCGTTGCTGCCGTACACCTCCAGGCTGGTGTTGGCGGGCAGCGACGCGGTGCTGGTGGGGGTCTGCGACACGCCCCGGACGTTGGTCCACTGGTCGCGCAGTTCGGTGGCGTTGGCCGGCACCACGGTGGAGTCCGAGGTGCCGTGCCAGATGGCGACCCGGGGGCGCGGGCCGGTGTGCCCGGGGTACGCGGCCCGCACGAGGTTGCCCCACTCCTGCGGCGTCTTGTTCACCCCGCTGTACTGGCAGATGCTCGTGGAGGCGGGCGGGGAGCAGCGGTAGGGCAGGCCGGCGACGACCGAGCCGGCGGCGAAGACGTCCGGGTAGGTGGCGAGCATGACCGCGCTCATCGCCCCGCCGGCGGAGAGCCCGCTGACGAAGACCCGGCGGGCGTCGGTGCCGTAGTTGTTCCGGGCGTGGTCGACCATCTGCCTGATCGACAGCGCCTCGCCCGAGCCGCGGGTGATGTCCTGCTCCACGAACCAGTTGAAGCAGCTCAACGGCTGGTTGGCGCTGGACTGCTGCGGCACGATGAGGGCGAACTTCCACTGGTCGGCGAACTTCTGCCAGCCCGAGTTGGCGAAGTAGCCGGCCGCGTTCTGGGTGCAGCCGTGCAGCAGCACCACGGCCGGGGCTCCCGCCGGCAGGTTGTCGGGCCGGTAGGCGTACATGGCGAGGTTGCCGGGGTTGGAGCCGAAGTTGGTGACCTGGGTCAGGGTGGCGGCCTGGGCGGGAGCGGCGACGGCTGTCACCGCGGCGGCGGCGAGGACGGCCCCGGCGACCACGCCGGTCAGCCGGGCGAGCAGGGACGGGGAGCGGCGCACGGGAGCCTCCTGGGGACGGGGGTGTGAACTGGGTCACCCGCGAATTGCCGCGACGTTACGTCGATACGTCGATGTTGTGACATGGGGCACGCTCACACATTCCCGTCCCGAGGGATGTGCGTCCTGACCGGCCTGCCCCGGTGCGGTTGGTAACGTCCGCTGCGTGCCGACCTCCCCGTCCCTGGCGCCATCGCCGGCCCCGCCGCCCCGCGTCGTCCGCCACCGGCGGGCCGATCTGACCGTGGCGCTGGTCGCGCTGGCGCTCGCCGTCTGGGTGACCAGCGGGCTGTGGCGGGACCCGAACACCCGCACCATCACGGTCAACTCCAGCGACCAGGCACTCTTCGAGTGGCTGCTGGCCTTCGGCGGGCACGCGGTGACCCACGGCGACAACCCGCTCTTCACCTACCTGGTCAACGTCCCCGACGGGGTGAACCTCGCGGTCAACACCTCGATCACGGTGTACGCGGTGGTCTTCGCGCCGCTGACGTACCTCATCGGGCCGCCGGCCACGTTCCTGGTGATCCTCACCCTCAACCTGGCCGCCACCGCGCTCGCCTGGTACTGGCTGCTCTCCCGGCACCTGGTCCGCAGCCCGCTCGCCGCAGCCGTCGGCGGGCTGTTCATCGGCTTCTCCCCCGGCATGGTCTCGCACGCCAACGCCCACCTGAACTGGACGGCGGGCTGGCTCGTGCCGCTGCTGATCTGGCGGACCTTCGCGCTGCGCCGCTCCCGGCACCCCCTGCGCGACGGCGCGATCCTCGGCGTGCTCGTCGCCGTCGCCTTCTCCATCGCCGCCGAGGGGCTCTTCTTCACGGCGCTGGCGCTCGGCGTCTTCGTCGCCGTCTGGGCGCTGCACCCGGCCCGCCGCGCCGAGGCCCGCGCGGTGCTGCCGGCCTTCCTGCGCGGCCTCAGCGTCACCGCCGTCGTCGCGGGCGTGCTGCTGGCGTACCCGCTGTGGCTGCACTTCGCCGGGCCGCAGCGCTTCCACGGCACCGGCTTCGACGCCGTCATCCACTCCGAGGACGTCGTCGCCTACGCGGCGTACCCGCGCCGCTCGCTGGCCGGGGAGGCGGGGCTGGGCACCCAGCTCGCGCCCAACCCGACCGAGGAGAACTCCTTCTTCGGCATTCCGCTGCTGCTGCTCGCCGTCGCCTGCCTCGTGGCGCTGTGGCGCCGGGCCGACGCGGGCCGCCGGGCCACGCTCTGGGCGCTGGGCGTGACCGCCGCCGTCTTCACGGTGCTGTCGTTCGGCCCCGTGGCCAAGATCGACGGGCGGCGCGTCGACCTGCCGATGCCGTTCGACCTGCTCGGGCACCTGCCGGTGGTGAACGCCGCCCTGCCCGCCCGGCTGGCGCTGATCGTGGCGCCGGTGATCGGGGTGCTGCTCGCGTACGCCGTCGACCAGCTCCGCGCCGACCCGCCCCGGCGCCGCCGGACGCGGCTGGCCTGGTGGGCGGGGTTCGCGCTGGCGCTGCTGCCGCTGGTGCCGACCCCGCTGCTGACCACCGAGCGCGAGCCGATCCCGCGCTTCATCACCGCCGGAACGTGGCGGGAGTACGTCTCGCCCGGCGGGGTCCTCACCCCGGTGCCGCTGACCCTGGACGTCTATCCCGACGGCCAGCGCTGGCAGGCGTACGCGCTGGCGCACCGGCAGGGCGAGTTCGCGATCCCCTCCGGCTTCTTCCTCGGCCCCGGCGGCCCCGACGGCCGGGGGCGGATCGGCCCGGTGCCGCGCCCGTTCGGCGCGCTGGTGGACCAGGCCGGCCGCGGCGGGCTGGTGCCGATCATCACCGAGGGCAGCATCGAGGAGGTCCGCGCCGACCTGCGGCACTGGCGCATCGAGACGGTCGTGCTGGCCGACGAGGTGCACGGGGCGAAGTGGCCGGTCGACGAGGAGGCGATCCGACAGACCGTGACCACGCTGCTCGGCCCGCCCGAGCGGGTGGACGACGTGTGGCTGTGGCGGGTCCCGCAGGGCTGACGCGCCCGGGCCGGAGGCGGGTCCGGCCCGCCACCGGCAACGCCCGCCGGCCACGGGTGGCTCCGGTCGCCGCCGGCCCGCTCGTGAGCCGCGTCACCGCTGGTGACCGGCCGGTACGGGGCTAGGCTTGGCGGCGTGACCACGACGACCCCCGGCCTCACGGCCGTCCGCGCCGGTGTCCTCGACTACCAGGCCGCCTGGGACGAGCAGCGCCGGCTGCACGAGTCGGTGGTGGGCGGCGAGCGCGGCGACACCGTGCTGCTGCTGGAGCACCCGAGCGTCTACACCGCCGGCAAGCGCACGGAGCCGTGGGACCGTCCGATGGACGGCACCCCGGTCGTCGACGTGGACCGGGGCGGCAAGATCACCTGGCACGGCCCGGGGCAGCTGGTCGGCTACCCCATCGTGCGGCTGCCCGACCCGGTCGACGTGGTCGCCTACGTCCGCCGCACCGAGCAGTTCCTGATCGACGTCTGCGCCGAGTTCGGGCTCGCCGCCGGCCGGATCGAGGGGCGCAGCGGGGTCTGGGTGCCCGAGGACGACCGGGGGCCGGCCCGCAAGGTGGCGGCCATCGGCATCCGGGTCGCCCGCGGGGTCACCCTGCACGGCTTCTCCATCAACTGCGACTGCGACCTGGGGCACTTCGACCGGATCGTGCCGTGCGGCATCCGCGACGCCGGGGTCACCTCGCTCACCGCCGAGCTGGGCCGCCCGGTCACCGTGGCCGACGTGCTGCCGGTCGTCGAGCGCCACCTGCCCACCCTCGTCACGGCCTGACCGGTGCGGATCGACCTGGTCACGATCGTCGTGGCCGTCGATCATGAAGTTGTTGTCGTCGGCATCGGCGTGTCGTGACAACAACTTCATGATCAACGGAGCCTGGTGGGCGATCAGCGATACCCAGTGGGGGGTCCGGGGGGTGCTTACGGGGTCAGGCGGTGGAGGTCGCGGGGGAAGGCCGTGACCTCGCGGACGTTGGCCGCGCCGGTGAGGCGGGCCACGAAACGTTCCAGCCCGATGGCGAAGCCGCCGTGCGGCGGCATCCCGTGCCGGAACGCGTCGACGTAGCCGGCGTACGGCTCGACCGGCTCGCCGCGCACGGCGAGCGCCGCCAGGTAGTCGGCGTGCCGGTGCAGCCGCTGCCCGCCCGTCACCAGCTCCAGTCCGCGAAAGAGCAGGTCGAACCCGTTGGAGTACGCGGGCCGCCCCGGGTCCGGGTGGGTGTAGAAGGGCCGCTTCGCCATCGGGTAGCCGGTGACGAAGAGGAACTCCGAGCCGTGCTCCCGCCGCGCCCACTCGCCGAGCGCCCGCTCGTGCGCGGGGGCCAGGTCCGGCTCGTCGGCCGGCGCCCCCGCGATCCTGAGCGCCTCGGTGAAGTGCACGGCGGGAATCTCGGCCGGCACGTCCGGGGCCGACACCCCGAGGGTGGCGAGGGCGGCCCCGGCCCGCTCGCGTACCGCGTCGAGCATGCCGGCCACGGTGTGCCGCAGCACGGCCATCACGTCCCGGTGGTCGGTGACGAAGCCCAGCTCGGCGTCGAGCGAGGTGTACTGCGCCAGGTGCCGGACGGTGTCGTGCGGCTCGGCCCGGAACACCGGCCCGACCTCGTAGACCCGCTCGAAGACGCCGGCCATGAGCTGCTTGTAGAACTGCGGCGACTGCGCCAGGTACGCGGGCCGGCCGAACCAGTCCAGCCCGAAGACGTTCGCCCCGCTCTCCGTGGACGAGCCGACCACCTTCGGGGTGTGGATCTCCACGAAGTCGCGGGCGTCCAGCGCGGCCCGGAAGCCGGACACCGCCGCCGCCGAGACCCGCAGCGCCGCCGCGCGGGTCGGGTGGCGCAGGGCCACGGCCGCGTGGTCGAGCTGGGTGGGCAGGCTGGCGGCGAGCGCCGGCCGGTACAGGTCGAACGGCGGCGGTACGGCGGGCGGGCCGAGCGGTCGTACCGTCGGCGCGGTCAGCTCGACCCCGGCGGGGGCCGTCGGGTTCGCGACCACCGTGCCGGTGACCTCGACGACCGTCTCCTCGGTGAGTGCCTCGACCTCTGTGCGCACGGCCGGGTCGGTGACCACCACCTGGGCGAGGCCGGCGGCGTCCCGGACGATCAGGAAGGCCACCGACTTGAGCAGGCGGCGGCGGTGCACCCAGCCGGCGATCCGGACGGGCACGCCGACATGGGCGGAGAGTCGGGTGGAATGGATGCGTTGCACGGCGGGCTGCTCCTCGATCGATCGCAACGCCTGCGCCGCCCTGGGACGGCGAAGCATCGCCTCAGCCCCGGGGAGGTGTGGGCGAGCGGGAAACCTCGCGGTGCCACCACACCTTCGCCCCCGCGGACGGGGGCCTCGTTCGTCGCCTTTTCACCGGGGCCAGCCGGGCGGGCTCTACTGGGCGGTTAGGAAGGGGCCCTTCCTCTACCTGAGGCGTTAAGAAGGTGCCCTTCCTTGCATGCCGTTCTTCCCGCAGCTCGGGAGGGTCTTCGCGCGCCCGGTGCCAGACCGCCTCGCAGCAACCGGCGGCTCTCTCCAACTGGCGGGGCGGGGCGCTACTCGGCTCCGTCACAGCTCTGCCGGGCAAGCTAGCACCCCCACCGGCGCCCCTGTGACGGGTTTTTCGCCGGTCCCGGTGTCCGGCGTCACAAGACTGGCGGGGTGACGCCGGTCGCCCGCGCTGCATCGACGGCCGCCGTCGGGCGTAGGCTCGGTTCCGTGACGAGCGAGCACTCCGCGCCGACGACCGGCCAGGCAGCGCGCACGACGACGCCCGCCCCCGAGGGGCGGCGCCTCCTGCGGATCGAGGCGCGCAACGCCGAGACACCGATCGAGCGCAAACCGCCATGGATCAAGGTCAAGGCCAAGATGGGGCCCGAGTACACCCAGTTGCGGGGGCTCGTCACGCGCGAGGGGCTGCACACCGTCTGCCAGGAGGCCGGCTGCCCCAACATCTACGAGTGCTGGGAGGACCGGGAGGCCACCTTCCTCATCGGCGGCGACCAGTGCACCCGGCGCTGCGACTTCTGCCAGATCGACACCGGCAAGCCGGCCGAGTTCGACGCCGACGAGCCGCGCCGCGTCGCCGAGTCGGTGGTCTCCATGGGCCTGCGCTACGCGACCATCACCGGCGTGGCCCGTGACGACCTGCCCGACGGCGGCGCCTGGCTCTACGCCGAGACCGTCCGGCAGATCCACGCCCTCCAGCCGGGCTGCGGCGTCGAGCTGCTGATCCCCGACTTCAACGCGGTCCCCGAGCAGCTCGCCGAGGTCTTCGGCGCCCGGCCGGAGGTGCTCGCGCACAACGTGGAGACCGTGCCGCGGATCTTCAAGCGGATCCGGCCGGCGTTCCGCTACGAGCGGTCGCTGGACGTGATCCGGCAGGCCCGCGCCGACGGGCTGGTCACCAAGTCCAACCTGATCCTGGGCATGGGCGAGGAGCGCGCCGAGGTCACCCAGGCGCTGCGCGACCTGCACGAGGCCGGCTGCGAGCTGATCACCATCACGCAGTACCTGCGCCCCACCCCCCGGCACCACCCCGTCACCCGCTGGGTCAAGCCGGAGGAGTTCGTCGAGCTGCGCGAGGAGGCCGAGGAGATCGGCTTCGCGGGCGTGATGAGCGGGCCGCTGGTGCGCTCGTCGTACCGGGCCGGGCGGCTCTACCGGCAGGCGCTCGAGGCCCGCGAGGCCCTCCCGGTCACCGCCGGCTGACCCACCACCCAGGCCGACACGCCGGCACCGTTCGACCACGGGCCGCCGGGCAGGTGCCATGATCGACTAATGACGGCCGGGGTACGTCGACGATGGCGCGACGGGCGTCCCGCGCTCCCCTCCCCCGCCCGCCGGCACCGGCTGCCCACGGTCCTCGCCGTGCTCGCCGTCCTGGCCGGGATCGGCTACCGCCTCGGCCTGCTGCTGCACGAGACGCCGCCGACCAACAGCGACGAGGCCACCATGGGGCTGGCGGCGCTGCACATCTCCCGCGGGCAGGAGTTCCCCGTCTGGTTCTACGGACAGGCGTACATGGGGACCCTGGAGGCGTACCTGGCCGCGCCGGTGTTCGCGCTGGCCGGCCCGTCGACGCTCGGGCTGCGCCTGCCCACCCTCGCCCTGTACGCGGTCTTCGTCGTGCTCGCCTGGCGGCTGACGCTGCGGTTGACCGGGGACCGCTGGTTCGCCCTGCTCGTCGTGGCGCTGCTGGCGCTCGGCTCGGACCGGGTGGTGAAGAACCAGCTCATCGCCGGGGGCGGATACCCGGAGATGAACGCCGCCGGGGTGGCGCTCGCCGTGCTGGCGTACGACCTGGCGGCCCGCCGGCCGGGACGCCGGCTGCCGCGTTGGACGGCGTGGGGCTTCCTGGCCGGGCTGATGCTGTGGGTGGATCCGCTGGTGCTGCCGTACGTGGCGGCGACCGGCGCGGTGCTTCTCGCCTCCTGCCGGTGGGAGCTGCGGGGACGGGCCGGGGCGCTGCTCGGCGCCGCCGCGTTGGTCGGGGCCGGGCCACTGCTGGTGCACAGCCTCCTGACGGGGCGCGACCCGCTCGCGGCGGTGCTCGCGGCCGGCGGCTCCGGGCAGGCCGTCGGCTGGGCGGACCGGCTGCACGGCGGGCTGGTGCTCGGCCCGCCGCTGGGCATGGGCTTCTGCTCCCCGGGCCACTGCACACCCGGCCAGCTCTGGTGGGCGCTCGCCCTGCCGCCGCTGCTGGTCGCGGCCGCTCTCTCGGCCTGGCGCGCGCTGCGCCCACCCGCCGGAGATCTTGGACAGTTGCCGTTCGGGGCTGACGGCAACTGTCCAAGATCTCCAGCGGCGACGGAGCCGGTCGGCGGGGCGGTCCGGCTCGCCCTGGTGGCCGCCGCCGTCGCGACGCTCGCCGCCTACACCATCAGCAGTGCCGCGGGGCGTACCCCGGTGGAGAGCTCCCGGTACCTGTCCTGCCTGCTCATCTCCGTTCCGGCCCTGCTCTGGCCGCTCTGGCCGGCCGCCCGCCGCGCCGCCGGTGCGGGCACGGTCGAGGCGGAGATCGCCCGGAAACGCGGTGGGCCCGGGGCACGGTGGCGGGGCGTGGTGGGGATCGCGGCGGCCGTGGTGCTCGCCGCGACGCTGGGCACCGCCGCCGTGGCCACCGCCGGCGCGGTCGACGCCGCCCGGGCCGCCCGCGCCGCCGAGGCCCGGCACGCCGACCTGGTCGCCGCGCTGCGCCAGCGCGGCGTCCGGCACGTGTACGGCGGCTACTGGACCTGCAACCGGCTGATCTTCGCCACCCGCGAGGACGTGCTCTGCGCGGTCGTCGACGACGACCTGCGCCCGGGACACGATCGTTACCCGCCGTACGGCCGGGCGGTGCGCGGATCGGCCGCGCCGGCCTGGGTGGCGCTGGCCGGCTCGCCGCTGGCCGCCCGCCTCGACGAGCGCCGGCGCGCCGAGCCGGGCGCGTTCGACCTGGTCACCGTCCCCGGCTGGCGGATCTACCTGCCCCGCCGCTGACCGGCGCGTTCGCCCGGTACCGCGCACCGCCCGGCCGGGCCGGCGGGTGGCCGGGCGGCGGTGCGCAGCCGCGGGCGAGGCGACGTGCGGCGACCACTAGACTCTTCGGCATGGCAAAGCCCCAGGAGAAGGTCTCGTTCGGCCAGCGGCTGAAGCAGATCGGGATGGTGTTCAAGTTCACCGCCAAGCAGGACCGGTGGTTCGCGCCGTTGGCCGCCGGCGCGGTGCTGATCCCGCTCGCGCTCACCGTGGTCGCGGTCCTGCGCTGGGGCTGGCTCTGGCTGCCGCTGGGCATCCTGTTCGCCCTGCTCTGCCTGCTGATCGTGCTCAACCTGCGGTCCAACCGGGCGATGATGAACGCCGCCGAGGGGCAGCCCGGCGCGGCGGCCCAGATCATGGAGAGCATGCGCGGCGACTGGCGGGTCACCCCGGCGGTCAGCTCCACCACGCAGATGGACATGGTCCACCTGGTCATCGGCCGGCCCGGGGTGATCCTGCTGGCGGAGGGCAGCCCGCAGCGGATCCGCGGCCTGCTCGGCCAGGAGAAGCGGCGGCTGGCGAAGGTGATCGGCTCCGCCCCGCTCTACGACTACGTGATCGGCCAGGAAGAGGGCGAGCTGCCCATCCGCAAGCTGCGGATGACCCTGATGCGGCTGCCGCGCAACCTCAGCGGCAAGGACGTGAACTCGCTGGACAAGCGGCTCAAGGCGCTCACCGCGCGCCCGCAGATGCCCAAGGGCGCGATCCCGAAGAACATGCGACCCGCGCGCGGCGCGTTCCGCCAGACGCGGGGTCGCTGACCACGACGCGTACGCGCACAGGAGCCGGGCCCGTCCGAGGGACCCGGCTCCTGCCGCATTCTCAGGGGCGGGGGGCGTCGGTGACGACGGAGCCCGTGAGGCGGTCGTGCAGGCCTCGGCGGTGGCCGTCCATCAGCAGGGCCGGCACGACCAGGGCGAGCAGCAGACCGCGCAGCAGGGCCCGTGTCACCCCGATGCGGCCACCGTCGGCCCAGGCGACGCAGCGGATCTTCGTGATGAACATGCCCGGCGTCTGTGCGAAGAGCCCGAGGAAGAAGCCGTACTCGACGATCAGCACCAGCACGGGCGCCCAACCGTCGCGGACCGGGTCGGCGAAGATCCCGGCGGCGAGGAGGCAGAGCACCCAGTCGATCACCAGCGCGCCGAACCGGCGGCCCAGGCTGGGCGGGGTGAAGGCGGGATCCGACGCGGGCGGTACGGGGCGATCATGCGGGTTGGTCACAACGGTCAAGGGTATCCAGGTCGCATGGACGCATCCGGGACGACCGTCCGTGGCGGGGTGGCCGTGCGCCGGGCGCCGGGCGCCGTGCGCCGGGCGCCGTGCGCCGGGCGCCGTGCGCCGTGCGCCTGGCGAGGCAGGCCGCAAAAACGGGCGAAAGCGAGCAAGTGTCAATAGAATGGCACAGCCGATGGTGTCCCGCCGCGCGGTCCGGCCCGACCGGGCGGCACGGATGACGCTCCGCGAGGGACGTAACACGGCAGAAACACTCAAGACACGGCCGGGCAACCGCGCGGCCATAGCGTCGCCAGGAGCCTAGCCACCCGTGGACGTGCCAGGAGGACGTGTGTTCGCCAATCCCGAGGAACTCCTGCGATACCTCAAGAACGAGGACGTGCGGTTCGTCGACGTACGTTTCTGTGACCTGCCCGGCGTGATGCAGCACTTCAACCTGCCGGTCGAGTCGGTCGACGACGCCTTCTTCACCGAGGGCCTGGCCTTCGACGGCTCGTCGATCCGCGGTTTCCAGGCGATCCACGAGTCGGACATGCTCCTGCTCCCGGACGTCGCCACCGCCTTCATCGACCCCTTCCGGGCGCAGAAGACCCTCGCGCTCAACTTCTTCATCCACGACCCGTTCACCCGCGAGGCCTACAGCCGGGACCCGCGCAACGTGGCGAAGAAGGCCGAGGCCTACCTCGCCGCCAGCGGCATCGCCGACACCGCGTACTTCGGCGCGGAGGCGGAGTTCTACATCTTCGACTCCATCCGCCACGAGACCTCGGCCCACCAGTCGTTCTACTACATCGACTCCGTCGAGGGCGCCTGGAACAGCGGTCGCGAGGAGCCGGGCGGCAACCGCGGCTACAAGACCCCCTACAAGGGCGGCTACTTCCCGGTGCCGCCGGTCGACCACTACGCCGACCTGCGCGACAGCATCGTGCGCCGGCTGGTCGACAGCGGGTTCACCGTCGAGCGCTCGCACCACGAGGTGGGCACCGCCGGCCAGTCCGAGATCAACTACCGGTTCTCGACGCTGCTGCACGCCGCCGACCAGCTCCAGCTCTTCAAGTACATCGTGAAGAACGAGACCTGGGCCCACGGCAAGACCGCGACGTTCATGCCGAAGCCGCTCTTCGGTGACAACGGCTCCGGCATGCACACCCACCAGAGCCTCTGGCTGGGCGGCGAGCCGCTGTTCTACGACGAGACCGGCTACGCCGGCCTGTCCGACATGGCCCGCTGGTACATCGGCGGCCTGCTGCACCACGCCCCGTCGCTGCTGGCCTTCACCAACCCGACGATCAACTCGTACCGCCGGTTGGTGCCGGGCTTCGAGGCGCCGGTCAACCTGGTCTACTCGCAGCGCAACCGCTCCGCCTGCACCCGCATCCCCGTCACCGGCAACAACCCGAAGGCCAAGCGCGTCGAGTTCCGCGTGCCGGACCCGTCGGCCAACGTCTACCTGGCCTTCTCGGCGATGATGATGGCCGGCCTGGACGGCATCAAGAGCAAGATCGAGCCGCCGGCGCCGATCGACAAGGACCTCTACGACCTCCCGCCGGAGGAGTGGGGCGACGTCAAGCAGGTGCCGGGCTCGCTGTCGGCGGTGCTCGACTCCCTCGAAGCCGACCACGACTACCTGCTCGACGGCGGCGTCTTCACCCCCGACCTGATCTCCACCTGGATCGAGTGGAAGCGCACCAACGAGGTCGACCCGGTGCGCCTGCGCCCGACCCCGCACGAGTTCGCCATGTACTTCGACTGCTGACGCAGTCAGCGATCGCAGGAAGGCCCCGGGTCCACCCGGGGCCTTCCTCTTTGCCCCCTCGCCGGCAGCGGCCTGCGGCTCTCTGTCAGCTACGGTCTGCTACACAGGCCGCTACTGGCTGCATGCGCCGTCAACCCGATACCCCACAGGTATTTTTATGCCGCACAGGTATCAGCGTCCCGGCGCAGTGGTTCATCAGGCTTTACGCGCTTCCAGGTCTTCCGCCTGCCGGAACGCCGCCCAGGACAGTGACCAGACCGCCGGATACCTTCGCGTCCGTTATATTGCGGGCGTGGACACACCGCTGCGCGAACCCACCTTCCTGATCCTCACCGCGCTGGCCGGCGAGCCGATGCACGGCTACGGCCTGATCGGCGAGGTCGCCGCCCTCTCCGACGGGCGCGTGTCGCTGCGCCCCGGCACCCTCTACGGCGCGCTCGACCGGCTGACCGACGCCGGCCTGGTCGAGATCGACCGCGAGGAGGTGGTGGACGGCCGGCTGCGCCGCTACTACCGCCTCTCCCCCGCCGGCGACGCCACGCTGGGCGCCGAGACCGAGCGCCTGCGGCGCAACGTCGAGGCGGCCACCGCCCGGCTGCGCGCCCGCGCGGCCCGCCCGCTCGCCCCGCGTACCGCCGGGGGATTGGCGTGAGCGGCCTGGAGCGGCGCTACCACCGCCTGCTGCGGGCCTACCCGGCCGAGTACCGGCGGGCGCGCGGCGCGGAGATCGTCGGCACGTACCTCGACCTGGCCGGGCCGGGGCGGCGCTGGCCCTCGCCCGCGGACGCCGCGGACCTCGTGCGCGGCGGCCTGCGCCAGCGGCTGCGGGCCGCCGGGGCCGCCGACCTGGTCCCGGGCGTACGCCTCGCCGCCGTCCTCGCCTTCCTCACCGCGACCGCCCTGGCGGGGGTCTGGTCGGTGATGGAACTGCGCCCGCCGCCGGCGCAATGGGGCGTGCCGCACGCCGGGCCGTTCGTCTCGCTCGGGGTCGGGGTGTGGGGCGTCTGGTTGCTCGCCGCGGCGGTGCACGCGGTGGCACCGGGCCGGTGGACCCGCCGGGGCGTGGCCCTCGCCCTGCTGATCACGGTGGCGGTCGTGCCGGCGGCGGCCCTCGCCGGCCTGCCCCGCCCCCCGCTGTTGGTGCTGCTGCCGCAGGTCGGGCTGGGGCTGGTGGCGCTCGCCCTGCCCGAACGGCTGCCGGCGCGGCTCCAGGCGGCACCTCTGCTCGCCTTCGGCGCCGCCGGCCTCGCGGGCCTCAACCTGCTACCCCGCTACGGCGGCTACCACGGCTGGCCCGCGGAGCAGATCCTGCCCGGCACCGCCGTGGTGCTGCTCGTGGTGGTGCTGCTGCTCGGCATGGGGCTCACGCTGCGGGCCGACCACCGGGGCGGCTGGGCGTTGCTGGTGCTACTCACCCCGATCGGCCTGCTGTCGCTGCACATCCTGGCCGGGATGGCGGACGGCCTGCTCAATGGTGCGACCCGGCCGGGGTTGAGCGCGCTCGCCGCGACGGCCGTCGTGGTCGGGCTGGCCGGCCCCGCCCTGCTGCCGCTGACCATCGCCCTGCACAAGCGCATGCGCCGGCCCGGCCCGGTCGGACCTGACGCCCGTTGCCCGACCTGCGGCAGGCACCGCTGACCGTCCCGCACGCGTCACGTATAGACCTTGGAGAGACACGGCCCCTCCGGGGGCCCTTCCGTACCAAGATCTCGCAGCGGCAGACGCGGCGGGAGGGCGCAGGAAGGGGACGGGGCCTTTCATCAGTCCGGGCGCGCGGCACCGGTCCGGCGGAGTCGGAGCACGCCCCACACCGTGAGCCCGAGCGTCAGCGCGGTCATCGCCAGCGCGCCGGGTGCCTTGCTGAACCGGGCCAGGTTGGTGCCGTCGGGCAGGGTGAGGAAGGCCGCCGCCGCGCAGGGCGCCACGAACCAGGTCGTACGCGCCGCGGCGACGGCGAGCAGGGCCAGCGGCCAGGTGGCGTACCAGGGGTGGAAGACCGGGGCCAGCACGACCGTGGCGGTCAGCGCCAGCCCGGCCCCGAGCAGCGCGGCCCGGGGACGGGCGGCATCCGTGCAGGTCACCCCCTGCCGGACGCCGCCCGGGGTGCGGGCAGGACCGGGTCGGCGTTGGTCGGGTCGGCGCAGTCCCGACCAGGTCCGCCACCACAGCGCGGCCACCGCCACCGCGAGCAGCAGCAGCGCCGCCGCGCGGGTGACCGGCACCGCGCCCGGTTCCCGGCCGGCGAGCCCGCCCGCGTAGTCGACGACGAAGCCGACCGCCGTGGGCGGGGACGTCCACTGCTCGGAGTCGCCGCTGCGGGTCAGCCCGCCGACCCAGCCGAGGCCGAGGCCGGACAGCAGGGAGGTGACCGCCACCGCGCCGAGCACCCCGCCGGCCAGCCAGCCGCCGTGGCGCAGCAGCGCCCGCAGGGTGTGGCGGCCGGGCACGGCGGCCAGCGCCGCGAACGGCAGCACCACCACGGCGGTCGCCTTCACGGTCACCGCCAGCCCGAGCAGCGCCCCCGCCAGCAGCAGCGGCCCCGGCCTGCCGGGCCGGCGGACCAGCACCAGCAGACCCGGCAGGAGCAGGCCGAGCATCACCGCGTCGTTGTGCGCGCCGGCCACCAGGTGCACCCCGACCAGCGGGCTGGCCAGCACCAGCCACGCCGCCCGGCGGGTGGGCACGCCGGCCGCCCGGGCCAGCCCCGGCAGGCAGACGGCGGCCACCAGCACCCCGGCGACCGCGAGCGACCGGAACGCCACGACCGCGCCCACCAGGCCGCCGCCGAGGGTCACCGCGAGCGCGGCGAGCAGCACGAACACCGGCCCGTACGGTGCCGGCGTGTCCCGCCAGATCGGCGCGACCGCGTCCACCCAGGGGCAGCCGGCCTCGGCCACGCCCGTGGCGTACGGGTCGACGTCGTGCGCGTACGCCCAGCCCTGGCAGGCGTACGAGTAGACGTCCCGGCTGCCCAGCGGCGGCGCGGCCAGCAGCGGCAGCGCCCACAGCCCGGCGGTCCGGTACGCCCACCGCGTCGACGGCGCGCCCCGGCGCAGCACCCACCAGGCCCCGACCATCAGCGCGGTGCCGGCGAGCCACAGCGCGACGGTCCACGGCTCGTCGCCGAGGCCCGGCGCAGGGGTGGCCCGGGGCAGCGCCCCGCCGAGCCAGCCGGCGACGGTCAGCAGCACCGCCCCGACCACCCCGGCCCAGCGGGCGAGCCGGGCGGCACCGTTCGACGGTGGCGGCGGTGGCGGTGGCTGTGGCGGCGGCGGTGGCGACGGCGGAGGCCCAGGCGGCGGGCGGTCCGGTGGTGGTGGCGGGCGGTCCGGTGGTGGCGGAGGGCCGGACGGGGCCGGCGGAGCGCCGGGAGCGGTCACCGGCGGCCCTCTCCTCAGTCCACGGCGGCCGGCCTACGGGCCGCCCGGGCCGACCGTACCAAGCGGACCGCCACCACGATCACGAACAGCGTCATCAGCGGCGCCCCGACGGTCTTGGTGTACCGGGGCAGCCCCGTGCCGTCGGCGAGCACCAGGAACGACGAGACGATCGCGACGACCGCGAACCACCCGGTGCGCCGGGCCGTGGCCGCGAGCACAGCCAGCGGCCACACCCAGTACCAGGGGTGGTAGAGCGGGGCGAGCGCGACGGTGGCGGCCAGCGCCAGGCCGGCGTGCCAGATCGGCTCCCGGTTGCGCGCCCGCCACCACAGCCAGAGCAGCACCAGCGCCAGCACCGCCATGCCGATCCCCCGGGTGACCGGCAGCGGATCGCCGTGCCAGCCGAACGGCGCGGCCAGGTAGCCGACGGTCTGCCCCACCGCCGTGGGCGGCGAGGTCCAGGCGATCACCAGGCCGCCCTGCTCCAGCCCGGTCACCCAGCCGAGACCCAGGCCGGTGGCGAGGGTCGCGCCGACCACGGCGGCGACCGCCCCGCCGACCACCCACCCGCCGTCGCGCACCAGCGCCCTGATCGAGTACGTCCCGACAATCGCGGCCAGCGCGGCGAACGGCACCACGACCAGCGCGGTCACCTTGATCGCGGCGGCCAGCCCGAGCAGCACTCCCCCGCCGAGCAGCGGCCCGGGGCGGCCCGGCCGGGACACCACCACCGCGAGCCCGGCGACGAGCAGCCCCACCATCAGCGCGTCGTTGTGCGCCCCCGAGACCAGGTGCACCCCGATCAGCGGCGAGCCCAGCGCCAGCCAGACCGCCCGGCCGGCCGGTACGCCGCAGCGGCGGGCCAGCACCGGCAGGCTGGCCGCCGCCAGCCCGAGGCCGACCACGGCGAGCAGCCGGAACAGCACGATGCTGCCGACCAGCGACCCGGTCGCCTTCACCACCGCCCCGGCGAGCAGCACGAACAGCGGCCCGTACGGGGCGGAGGTGTCCCGCCAGATGTGCGAGACGGTGTCCAGCCACGGGCACGGCAGTGCCGAGACGCCCTGCTCGTACGGGTTGAGACCGCCGGCGTAGCTGGCGCCCTGGCAGGCGTACGCGTAGACGTCCCGGCTGCCCATCGGCGGCGTGAGCAGCAGCGGCAGCAGCCAGAGCCCGACGGTGAGCAGCGCCCAGCGGGTCGACGGCACCCGGTCGCGCAGCGCCCACCAGGCGTAGGCCATCGCGCCGGTGCCGACCGCCCAGGTGGCGATGATCAGCGGGCCGTACGGGCCCTGCCAGATGCTGACCGGGGTGGGGCGCAGGTCGCCGTGGGGGAACGCTCCGCCGAGGAACGCGGCCACGGCGAGCAGGGTCGAGCCGGCGAGGCCGAGCCAGCGCGCGAGGTGGTGAGGCACGCCCGACATGCTGCCAGTACGGTGGTTCGCGGTACGGAGGTGGGCATGCGGCGCAGTCGGGTGGTGGCGGTGGCCGTCAAGGTGGCTTGGGCCGACGCGTACCCCGTAAAGGGCACGTCTTCGCCTGCTCCCGGGCGTAACCGATCATGTCGGTGACGCGGACGGTGCCGGCGGGAATTGCGGCTCCGAATCCCCTCTAGGGGGCGGCTACATTACTCAGTACCGAGTGTGTGCGGGCCCAAACAACACCGACCAGGAATGCAGCTCCTGGTATAACGCCTAGCGAATTTGCCCGACGGCGCATGCCGGCCGCACGCGCCCGTCGACAACAGGAAGCCTGTTCGTCGACGGGCGCGGCATTGTCATTTCCATCCAGGTAAGCAGAGTTTCGCAACATTCGCGAACTCGATTGGTCAGCAGCGGCTCTCCGGTAGGAGTTTGCTGGAGATGTAAAAGCTGCCGGGAACACGAACCCTGACTTCGGTCCAGCCATCAGCCCCTGGCCGCAGGCACCCGTTCACCCCATTCAGGGAAAGCCAGCGCGACCACCGCACCCGGACCGGCACGTCCCCGGCCTCGTCTACCCTGAACCACACCCTGGCCTGGTCAGAAGCAACCAGCCGACCCGGAGCACCCACCAGGGGCGTTGGATCGGACACGGCGTACAGGCGCCAGTTCGCGTTACGCCAGACCTCACGAAGGTAGGGCTGACCGGCAAGGACCAGTTCGGCCTCGTCCCGCGCCCACCGATCGGGCGGAGCGTCGGGCGCTACCGCGACGTACTGGACCGCGTTGCGGCGAAGCCAGTCCGCGTAGGAGTCGGCAGTCAACTCGTTCACGTAGAAGAGGGCATTTCGGTCCGTATCGACCTGTCGTTCCCATCCGCGTGCTAACAGGACGGTCGACGACAGATACGCGGACTCCCAGTGGTCGCGCAGCGGCACCACCTCGACCCTGCCCACGGGTCGATGTCTGGTGAGCTCGTCGGCGAGCGGCCAATAGAACGCAGCGGTGCTCTCCGCGGAGCCTGCGCGCGTCACGTCGTTGACCATCACCGGGTTCTGCCACCAGACAGTGGCGACGAGAAGGCCAGCCAGCCACGGCCCGCGCACCGAGGCGTACCCGCCGAGCAGTGGCAGCGCGAAGAGCATGGGCAGCCGCAGCGCATTGGAACCGACCGGACTGGGCAGGTAGAAGGCGGCGACCAGCAACACCACCGTGAGCAGCGCACCGATACGCAGGGCCCGGCGCCGCCGGCCGACGAAGACGTACACCAGCATCGTCAGGGCGACGTTGATCCGCATCGACTCGGCCGAGTACGGCTGGGTGCCGCCGTTGCCGAACAGCACGGCCATCGGAGCGAGCGCGAGCGCTGGCGCGAGGCAGAGAACCAGGCTCTCGGTCAGCGGGTGGTCGGCCCGCCGTCCACCGGGCAGTGGCCGTCCCGGACCGTCACCCCGGCGCAAGGCGGCCAGCAGCAGCGCGGTGCCGGCCAAGCCGGTAAAGAGCCCGGCGACCGGGCTAGCCCAGGTGGCAGCCGCGGCGAGCAGGGCGGCCAGAGTCAGCCGCACCGGCCGGATGATCCACTCGGCGCTGACCGCACAAAGGGCGAGCAGCCCGAACGCGAGACCGACGGCAAAGGTGATCCGACCGCTGGCCAGGTTGCCGACCAGCACCACTGCGCCGAGCACCCCAGCCAACGCCGGCCGGCGAGCTTGGTGCCGGACGAACAGCCAGCCCAGGGCCACCGAGCCCAGTACGGCGGCAAGCGCACCCAGGGGCCGTACCCCGAGCCACGCGCCCAGCCGGCCGGTAATCAGGCTGTAGCCGAACTGGTTGACCCCGCCGTACCACGAGAAGTCGATGGGCGTGAAGCCGTGGCGGGCGGCGAACCCGGCGCGGGCGGCCTGCGCCGCCAGGTCGGTGCCCATGGGCGGCGTGAGCAGGAACGCCCCGGCCAGCACGACCGATACCCCGAGCGTGCCGAGCAGGGTGCGTCGGGCGTCTCGCGTCGCGGCCATGTCCCCCCGCCGTCCGGGGGTTGCGGGCGGTTCAGCGATGTTCGTCGGGGAAGTGCCCCGGTTGGTCGGCATCGAGCAGTCCTACCACGTCAGCCGGCCGACGGCCGGGCCGGGGCGACGGACACCGCTTCGGCCCTTGTTGCCGATCCGGCAACATTGCTTGCTCCTTCCGCCGCCGGCGCGCACGATCGGGACGGCAGGTCACGAGGCAGCGCAGCAGGAGGACGAGACGTGCACCATGACGCGACGACCGGCGGGCACCGGCACGACGACACCAGGGCGGCCACCGGACACGACGGGCGGCGGCAGCCCGACGTGGACGAGGAGACCGCGCGGTTCTGGGAGGAGCACTACGGGCGGCACGAGCGGGTCTGGAGCGGCCGGGCGAATCCGATCCTGGTCGACGTCGCCGGCTCGCTGCCGGCCGGCACCGTGCTGGACCTCGGCTGCGGGGAGGGCGGCGACGCGCTCTGGCTGGCCGGGCGGGGCTGGCGGGTGACCGCCGTTGACGTCTCCGAGACCGCCCTCGCCCGCGCGGCCGAGGAGGCGAGTGCCGCCGGGGTCGCGTCCCACATCGAGTTCCGCCGGCACGACCTCACCCGCACCTTCCCGCCCGGCGAGTACGACCTGGTCTCCGCGCAGTTCCTCCAGTCGCCGTTGGAGTTCCCCCGGGCGGAGCTGCTTCGGTCGGCGGCCCGGGCCGTGGCCCCCGGCGGCCGGCTGCTGATCGTCGAGCACGGCGAGGTCCCGCCATGGGGGCGGCACGACCACGCGCACGCCCGCTTCGCCACCCCGCAGGAGACCCTGGCCGCGCTCGACCTCGACCCCGACCGGTGGGACACCGAGCGGCTCGACGCCCCGCGCCGCCAGGCAACCGGCCCGAACGGCGAGACCGGCGAACTGGTCGACCACGTGGTGCTGGTCCACCGCCGCCGCTGACTTCCGCGGCGAGGCCCGGCCGTCCGGCAGGGCTCAGCCGTCGAGCACCCGTTCCATCGCCATCCGCGAGCGGCGGCAGGTGCGCAGGTATTCGTCGAGGAACTCGCCGGGGTCGTCGCGGCCCAGCAGCCGGACCACCCCGGCCAACTCGACGCCGTGCCGGGGCAACTGGTCGCCCTCCCGGCCGCGGACCAGCATCAGCGCGTTGCGGACCTGCGCGGCCAGCGTCCAGCCGGCCGCCATCTCGGTGGCGTCCGTCGGATCGACCAGACCCGCGTCCCGGGCCGCCGCGAGGGCGTCGAGCGTACGCGTGCCGCGCAGCTCCGGCATCGCCCCGGCGTGCCGGAGCTGCAGCAGCTGCACCGCCCACTCGACGTCGGCGAGGCCACCCCGCCCCAGCTTGGTGTGGGTGGCCGGGTCGGCGCCCCGGGGCAGCCGCTCGTGCTCCACCCGCGCCTTGATCCGGCGGATCTCCACCACCTGCTCGCGGCTCAGCCCGTCGGCCGGATAGCGCACCGGCTCGACCATCGCCTCGAACTCGGCCCCGAGGTCGGCGTCGCCGCAGACGAACCGGGCGCGCAGCAGCGCCTGCGCCTCCCACACCTTCGACCAGCGGGCGTAGTACTGCGCGTACGCGGCGAGGCTGCGCACCAGCGGGCCCTGCCGGCCCTCCGGACGCAGGTCGGCGTCGACGCCCAGCGGCGGGTCGGGCGCGGGCATGCCGAGCAGCCGGCGCAGTTCCTCGGCGATCGCGCGGGCGGCGCTGGCCGCGCCGTCGCCCGCGCCGGCCGGCGCGTCGTAGACGAAGAGCACGTCGGCGTCGGAGAGGTAGTTCGACTCGTATCCGCCGAGGCGACCCACCCCGATCACGGCGAAGCGCAGCCCCGGCACGGGCGGTCGGGCGGCCCGGGCGGCCCGCAGCGCGGCGGCCAGGGTGGCGTCGGTGACGCCGGCCAGGGCGGTGCCCACGGCGGTCACGTCGGCCAGCCCCAGAGCCGCCCGAGCGCCGTCGGGCCGGGGCGGCGACGGGGCCAGCGAGCCGGCCCGGCTCAGCAGGTCGGCGCAGGCGATCCGGACGAGTTCCCGGCGGCGCAGGGCGCGGATCGCGCGGGTGGCCTCGACCGGGTCGGCGTGCCGGGCCGCAGCGGCGGCGAAGCCCTCGCAGAGGACCGCACGGGGACGGGGGGTCAGCTCGCTCTCCTCGGCCAGCATCCGCAGCGCCTCCGGCTCGCGGGCCAGCAGGTCGGCGGCGTAGCGGGACGAGGAGAGCACCCGGGCCAGTCGGCGGGCCACCGGCCCGGAGTCGCGCAGCAGGCGCAGGTACCAGGGCGTGCTGCCGAGGGAGTCGGAGACCTGCCGGTAGTTGAGCAGGCCACGGTCCGGCTCGGGGGCGTCGGCGAACTCGCTGAGCAGCACCGGCAGCAGGGTGCGCTGGATGGCGGCGGTGCGGCTCACCCCGCCGGTGAGGGCCTGGAGGTGACGCAGCGCCCCGGCGGGGTCGGCGAAGCCGAGGATCTCCAGCCGGTGCCGGGCCGCCTCGGGGGTCAGCCGCAGCCCGTCGGCCGGCACCCGGGCCACCGACTCCAGCAGCGGCCGGTAGAGCAGCTTGGCGTGCAGGCGGCGTACCTCGGCGCTGTGGGTGACCCACTCGGCGCGGAACTCCTCGACGGCGCTGCGGCCCGGCGTGGCGGTGTGGCCCAGCGCGGCGGCCAGCCAGCGCAGCGCGGCCGGCTCCGTCGGCACGGTGTGGGTGCGGCGCAGCCCCTGGAGCTGGAGGCGGTGCTCGACGCCGCGCAGGAAGCGGTAGCCGCGCAGCAGTGCCTCGCCGTCGGCCCGGCCGACGTAGCCGCCGGCGACCAGCGCACGCAACGCCGGGATCGTGCCGGGCACCCGCAGCGACTCGTCACCCCGGCCGTGCACCAGTTGCAGCAGCTGCACGGCGAACTCGATGTCGCGCAGCCCGCCCGGGCCGCGCTTGATCTCGCGCTCCAGCTCCTTGGGCGGAATGTTGTCGATGATCCTGCGCCGCATGGCGCGGACGTCCTCGACCGCCTCGGGCCGCTCGGCGGCCCGCCACACCAGCGGGGCGAGCTGGTCGGTCCACTCCCGGCCCAGCGCCAGGTCGCCGGCCGCCGGCCGCGCCTTGAGCAGCGCCTGGAACTCCCAGGTGCGCGCCCAGCGCCGGTAGTAGGCGACGTGGCTGGCCAGCGTCCGCACCAGCGGCCCCCGGTTGCCCTCCGGGCGCAGGGCGGCGTCGACCGGCCAGGCGACCAGCCCGCAGACGTGGATCAGCCGGGTGGCGACGGTGGTGGCCGCGGCGAGGTCGTCGTCCTCGGCGGCCACGAAGATCACGTCGACGTCGGAGACGTAGTTCAGCTCGTCGCCGCCGCACTTGCCCATCGCCACGACGGCGAGCCGGGGCCGGGGGGTGCCCGCCGGCAGCTCGCCGACCGCGATCTCGTACGCCGCCGTCAGGGTCGCGTCGGCCAGCGCGGAGAGCGCGGCCATGGTCTGCTCCAGGCCCCGGCCGCCGGTCAGGTCGGCCGCCGCGATCCGCAGCAACGCCAGCCGGTAGGCCTTGCGCAGCACCGCCACCGGCTGCCCCTCGCCGGACAGGTCGAGCCGCCCCTCGGCGGTCGGCGCCAGCCCGTCCGCAGCCGTGCGCAGGGCCGGCCACTGGTCGGGATTGGCGACCAGGTGGTCGCCGAGCGCGGCGGAGGCGCCGAGGACGGCGATCAGCCGGCGGCACAGGCCGGCGTCGTCGGCGAGCGCCGCCAGCAGCGCCGACGGCGCCTGCTCCGGGGCCATCCGAGGCTCGGCCTCGATCGGCGTCCCGGGGTGGTCCTTCCCCCGGGGACGACCCGCGGTGGCGCCGGTGCCGTTCGCGGCCACCCGGCGCTCGGCCTCGACGATGCGGTGCAGCTGGCGCAGCGCCAGGTCGGGGTCGGCGGCCCGGGAGAGCGCGGCGAGCAGCTCCGCCGCCCGGTCGTCGGCGGGTTCCTGCGCGTCCGGCCGCCACAGCCCGAGCCCGTCCGGGCCGAGCAGGTCGGCGGCGCGGGTGGCGCCGGCACCGCCGTCGGTGCCGAAGCCGTAGCGGGCGAGCCGTCCCGCGGCCCTGGCCGGCCGGCTCATCACTGCCCGAGCAGGGGCAGGCTACGGCGGGGCGTGGCGTCGTCCAGCTCGCCCAGGGCCAGCGCGGCGAACCGGGCGGCGAACGGCTGCCAGACCTCCTCGACGTCGACCATCACGTCGTGGCAGGCCGCCACCACCAGGTCGGGGTCGTAGTCCAACTCGCGCAGCAGCGTCGAGTCGGCGGCCCAGTCGGCGATCATCGCGGTGTCGCACTCGATGTGGAACTGCAACCCCCAGGCCCGGTCGCCGAGGCGGAACGCCTGGTGGGGATAGCGGGTGGAGGCGGCCAGCAGGGTGGCGCCCCGGGGCAGCTCGGTGATCTCGTCGGCGTGCCACTGGAACACGTCGGGCATCAGCGGCACGTAGCGGAACAGCGGGTCGGTGTCGGCGGCGTCGCGCTTGCCGACCACGCAGGGCCCGACCTCCGGACCGCTCGGGCTGCGTACGACCTCGCCGGCGTGCGCGGTGGCCAGCAGCTGAGCGCCGAGGCAGATGCCGAGGGTCGGCACCCGGTGCCGGACGGCCTTGCGCAGCAGCCCCTCCAGCGCCGGCAGCCAGGGCGCGCCGGGCGACCCGTCGGGCAGCGGGTACGGCGCCAGCGCGCCGCCGAGCACCACCAGCGCCGAGTAGCCCGTCAGGTCGGCGGGAATCTCGTCACCGGCGTGGGCGCGTACGACCGACAGGTCGAGGCCGGCCTCGGTCAGCCACTCCCCCAGCCGGCGGACGTCGTCGGTCGGGTCGTTCTCGATCACCAGCGCGGTAGCCACGACGTCGAGGCTAGCCGGTGCCCCCGACGCACTCCGGAACGCCTCCGCCGGGCGCGGCGGTGACGGGTGGCCCGGTGCGTGCCCGGCACCGCGCCCACGCGACTAGGCTCTGCCGCTGTGCCCGACCACGCCCGCCCGAGCCCCGCCACCGCCGTACGACCGCCCGCGCTGCGGCCCGGCGACAGGGTGATGCTGGTGTCGCCGTCCGGACCGACCCGGCCGGAACGGGTGGCCCGGGGCGTCGAACTGCTCACCGGCTGGGGGCTGCGGCCGGTGCTGGCGCCGAACGCGTACGCCCGGCAGGACTACCTCGCCGGCGCGGACGAACTGCGTGCCGCCGACCTGAACACGGCGTTCGCCGACCCCGAGGTGCGCGGGGTGATCTGCACCCGGGGCGGCTACGGCGCACAGCGCGTCGTCGACGCGATCGACATGGCCGCCGTACGCCGGGACCCGAAGGTGGTCGCCGGCTTCTCCGACATCACCGCGTTGCAGTTCGCGCTCTGGCGGGGCGCCCGGCTGGCCGGCGTGCACGGCCCGGGGGCGGCCTGGTCGCCCGAGCGCACGCCGCTGCGTTCGGCCGAGTCGCTGCACGCCGCCCTGATGACCACCGAGCCGGTCACGGTGCGCGCCGTCGCCGAGGAGGAGACCTTCGGAGTACGCGTACCCGGCCGGGCCACCGGTCCGCTGCTGGGCGGCAACCTCTGCCTGGTCGTGGCGTCGCTGGGCACCCCGGACATGCCGGACCTGACCGGCGCGGTCCTGCTCGTCGAGGACGTCCAGGAGCCGCCCTACAAGGTCGACCGGATGCTCACCCAGCTCCGCCGCGCCGGAGCCCTGGACGGGCTGGCCGGGGTGGCGGTGGGGCAGTTCACCGGCTGTGCGGACGGCTGGTCGGTCGGCGTCGCCGACGTGCTCTCCGAGCGCCTGGGCGACCTCGGCGTACCCGTCCTCGGCGGCCTCCCGATCGGTCACGGCCCCGGCCAGCTCACCGTCCCCGTCGGCACCGAGGCCACCCTCGACACGGCCACCGCCACCCTCACCGTCGCCCCCGCCGTCCGCTGACCCGGGTCAGGGAACCAGCTGGGCCAGGGCGCCCGTCTCCAGGGCCACCCAGACCGTGGCGTCGAGCGCCACCGTGAGGCCGTGGGGCTCGGAGGCCGGGGTCGGCAGGTCGTGGGTGGTGATCGCGCCGTCCGGGGCGACGTGCCCGATGCGGTTGCCGCCCCACTCGGTGTACCAGCAGCCGCCGGCCGGGTCGGCGACGATCGCGTGCGGCCGGGCGGACCGGTCCGGCAGCGGGTACTCGGTGATCCGCCCGTCCGGGGTGATCCGGCCGAGCTGACCGGCGCCGATCTCGACGAACCAGAGCGCCCCGTCGACGCCGGCGGTGATGCCGACCGGCGCGGCCCCCTCGGTCGGCAGCGCGTGCAGGGTCACCTCGCCCGCCATGTCGATCCGACCCACCGCGTTCGCGCGGTTGAGCGTGAACCAGACGGCCTCGTCGGGCCCGGCGGCGACCATCGAGGCGAAGCCGCCGCTCACCGGCAGCGGGAACCGCGTCTGTTCCCCGTCGACGGTGACCCGGCCGATCGCGTCGGCGTTCATCGCCGCGTACCAGAGGGCGCCGTCGGGACCGGCGGCGATGCCGCAGGGGCCGGTTCCGGCCGGCAGCTCGACGGCGCTCAACTCGCCGCCGGTGGTGATCCGGCCGAGCCGGTCGTCGCCGGAGCGGGTGAACCAGAGAGCGCCGTCGGGGCCCGGGGTGATGATCAACGGCCGGCTGTCGGCCGCCACCGGCCAGGTGCGCGACTCGCCGTCCGCGCCCACCCGGGCGATCCCGCCGGCATGGACCAACGTCAGCCACAGCGCGCCGTCGGGGCCGACCGTGATGCCGTACGGGCCGGTGCCCGCCCCGGTCAGCGGAACCTCCCGGATCTTCGCGGACGTCGTCAAGAGGGTCACCTTCCGTCACCTGCTCCGCCCCGGCGGGGCCCTGCCGACCGCACACCCTCGCCGCCCGCGCGCGCCGGTGCAACCCGTTTGTCCGGTCGCGCCGCCGGACTGCCAGCTCGCCGCCCCGACGCGGGTGTGACGCGGGCGGGTCAGGCGATGCAGGCGCAGACGATCAGCGCGGCGCCGAAGTGGGTGGCGGCGCTGACCCGGGCCGCCGGGTGCGGCTCGTCCGAGCAGACGATCTCGCCGAGCTTGCCCGGGGTGAGCAGGTCCAGCACGAGGAACGCCAGCGCCATGATGCCCAGCCCGACCAGGCCGAACACGAGAGTCGAGGCGAGCCCCCTGGCGAAGTCGCTGTAGCTGGTCAGGATGGCGGTGAACACGATCCCGGCGATGCCGAGCTGGTTGGCGGCGAGCAGCAGCGCGGCGTTGCCGTTGCGGCGTACCCAGATCAGCTCCCGCAGCCGGCCCGGAGTGAGCACGTCGACCAGCCCGAACCCGGCCGCCATCAGGGCCACCCCGACGACCCCGAACACCACGCTCTGCCATGCTCCGCTGAGCAGGTCTTCCAGCACCGACTGCCTCCCGAACTCTGCGCCCGGCGGGGATGCCGGCGCGGTGACCGAGACGATAGCGGCACCGCGCCAGCACGGCAGCCCTCGCCCTACAGCGACAGGTAGCGCTGCCGCTCGTAGGGGGTGACCTCGCGGCGGTACTGCTCCCACTCGGCCCGCTTGTTGCGCAGGAAGAAGTCGAAGACGTGCTCGCCGAGCACCTCGGCCACCAGCTCGGAGCCGGCCATCACGTCGATCGCCTCGGCCAGGTTCTCCGGCAGCGGCTCGTAGCCCATCGCCCGCCGCTCGGCGCTGGTCAGCGACCACACGTCGTCCTCGGCGCCCGGCGGCAGCTCGTAGCCCTCCTCGATGCCCTTCATCCCGGCGCCGAGCAGCACCGCGAAGGCCAGGTAGGGGTTGGCCGCCGAGTCCGGCGAGCGGACCTCCACCCGGGCCGAGTTCGGCTTGCCGTAGGCGGGGACGCGGACCAGCGCGGACCGGTTGAGATGACCCCAGCAGACGTACGCGGGGCTCTCGGTGACCCGGTCCGGCAGCGCCTGCGGAAACAGCCGCTTGTAGGAGTTGACCCACTGGTTGGTGACAGCCGTGTACTCCCGGGCGTGCACCAGCAGCCCGGCGATGAACGCCCGCGCCACCTTGGACAGCTTCATCGGGTCGCCGGCGTCGTGGAACGCGTTGCGCTCGCCCTCGAACAGCGACAGGTGGGTGTGCATGCCGCTGCCCGGCTGGTCGGTGAACGGCTTCGGCATGAAGGTGGCCTGCACGCCGGTGGAGAGCGCCACCTCCTTGACCACGTGCCGGAAGGTCATGATGTTGTCGGCCGTGGTGAGCGCGTCGGCGTAGCGCAGGTCGATCTCCTGCTGGCCGGGGGCCACCTCGTGGTGGCTGAACTCCACCGAGATGCCGATCCGCTCCAGCGCCAGCACGGCCTGCCGGCGGAAGTCGCGGGCCACGGCGTGGGTGGTGTGCTCGAAGTAGCCGCCGGTGTCGACCGGGACCGGCACCGAGCCGTCCAGCGGGCCGTTCTCCAGCAGGAAGAACTCGATCTCGGGGTGGGTGTAGAAGGTGAAGCCCTTCTCGGCGGCCCTCGACAGCGCCCGGCGCAGCACGTGCCGCGGGTCGGCCCAGGACGGGCCGCCGTCGGGGAGCAGGATGTCGCAGAACATCCGGGCGCTCTCGCCGCTGACCCCGCCCTCGAACGGGAAGACCTGGAAGGTGGTGGGGTCGGGCATGGCCACCATGTCGGACTCGAAGACCCGCGCGAAGCCCTCGATCGCCGAGCCGTCGAACCCGATGCCCTCCTCGAAGGCCGCCTCCAGTTCGGCGGGGGCCACCGACACGCTCTTGAGCGTGCCCAGCACGTCGGTGAACCACAGCCGGACGAACCGGATGTCCCGCTCTTCCAGCGTACGGAGGACGAACTCCTGCTGACGGTCCACTTCCACCCCTCGCGACACCTTGCGCACCTGCGACCGGGGTCGACCCGGCCTGACCGACCAGTCTCCACCCGCCTCGTTACGCCGACGTTACGCGACCGGCCGGCCGGCGTCCCGTCGTGGCCGGCGGCTCCCGACCCGGCACGCCGCCCGCCGTGTCGGGTCCCACCGGCTGGGGCAAGATGAGGACATGCCCACCCTGCGTCTCGCCCTGTGCCAGGTCAACCCGACCGTCGGCGACCTCGCCGGCAACTCCGGCCTGGTCCGTGACTGGACCCGCCGGGCCGCCGGCGCCGGCGCCCAGATCGTCGCGTTCCCGGAGATGATGCTGACCGGCTATCCGGTCGAGGACCTGGTCTTCCGCCGGTCCTTCGTCGCCGCGTCGAAGGCCGCGCTGCACCGCCTCGCCGCCGATCTCGACGCCGACGGGCTGGGCACGCTGCCGGTGCTGGTCGGCTACCTGGACGCCGACGGCCCGCCGCAGGTCAGCGGCGACGCCGAGCCCGGGCGGGGCGCCCGCAACGCGGCTGCCCTGCTGCACCGGGGCGAGGTCGTCGCCACCTACTTCAAGCACCACCTGCCCAACTACGGCGTCTTCGACGAGGACCGCTACTTCGTCCCCGGCGACGCGCTGACCGTCGTCCGCGTCGGCGGGGTGGACGTGGCGCTGACCATCTGCGAGGACCTGTGGCAGGCCGGCGGTCCGTTCGCCGCCGCCCGCCAGGCCGGCGTCGGCCTGGTCCTGTGCGTCAACGGCTCGCCGTACGAGCTGAACAAGGACGACGTCCGGCTGCCGCTGGTCCGGCGCCGGGCCGCCGAGGCCGGGGCGACGATCGCGTACGTCAACATGGTCGGCGGCCAGGACGAGCTGGTCTTCGAGGGCGACTCGATGATCGTGACCGCCGACGGCGAGCTGCTCGCCCGGGCCCCGCAGTTCGTCGAGCACCTGCTGGTGCACGACGTGGAGCTGCCCCCGGCCGGGGAGCCGGCCGCCCCGGAGCAGGTGCTGGCCGACGGGATACGGGTGGTCCGGGCCGAGGCCGGGGACATCCCGCCGGCGCCTGCCGGGCCGGCCGCCACCGGCGGAACGATCGCCCCGGTGGCCGACGAGGCCGAGGTGTGGCAGGCGCTCGTGCTCGGCCTGCGCGACTACGTCAACAAGAACCGGTTCCCCTCGGTGGTGCTGGGCCTCTCCGGCGGCATCGACTCGGCGGTGGTGGCCGCGCTGGCCGTCGACGCGCTCGGGCCCGACCGGGTGGTCGGCGTGTCGCTGCCCAGCCAGCACTCCTCCGAGCACAGCCGGGAGGACGCGGCCGAGCTGGCCAAGCGCACCGGGCTGGACTACCGGGTCGAGCCGATCCAGCCGATGGTGGACACCTTCCTGGCGAACATGTCGCTCTCCGGCGTCTCCGTCGAGAACCTCCAGGCGCGGGTACGCGGGGTGATCCTGATGGCGCTGTCGAACCAGGAGGGACACCTGGTGCTGACCACCGGCAACAAGAGCGAGCTGGCGGTCGGCTACTCCACCCTCTACGGCGACTCGGTCGGCGGATTCAACCCGGTCAAGGACGTCTGGAAGACGCTGGTCTGGCGGCTGGCGAAGTGGCGCAACGCCGACGCCGCCCGCCGGGGCGACACCCCGCCCATCCCGGAGAACTCGATCGGCAAGCCGCCCAGCGCCGAGCTGAGCCCGGGTCAGCTGGACAGCGACACGCTGCCCGACTACGACGTGCTGGACCCGATCCTGATCGGCTACGTCGACGGCGACCTGGGCCGCGACGGGCTGATCGCGTCCGGCCACGACCCGGGGATCGTCGACCGGGTGCTGCGGATGGTGGATACCGCCGAGTACAAGCGCCGCCAGTCCGCGCCGGGCGCGAAGATCTCGATGAAGGCCTTCGGACGGGACCGGCGGCTGCCGATCACGAACCGGTGGCGCGAGGACGGCTGAGCCGGGTCGCTCCCGGGCCGGCGGTGGCCCGGGAGTGACATCCTCCACTGCGCTCTGCCGCCGGCCCGTCGTCGGGTGCGACGATCGCGGCGGAACCCGGGGACCGCGCACGCGGCCTCGAGGAAGGAGAGAGTCATGGTGGAGTCCACCCCGTCCGAGGTGACCGCCCTCTACGGCGGCCCGGCCACCCGGCGGGTCCGCACCCGCGACCTGCTCGCCGCCAAGGAGCGCGGCGAGCGGTGGCCGATGCTCACCTCGTACGACCAGTACACGGCCTCGATCTTCGACCAGGCCGGCATCCCGGTGCTGCTGGTCGGCGACTCGGCCGCGAACAACGTCTTCGGCTACGAGACGACGGTGCCGGTGACCGCCGAGGAACTGCTCCCGCTGGTCCGCGCGGTGGTCCGGGCGACCCGGCACGCGCTGGTCGTCGGCGACCTGCCGTTCGGCTCGTACGAGGAGGGCCCCACGCAGGCGCTGCGCACCGCCGTGCGGTTCATGAAGGACGGCGGCTGCCACGCGGTGAAGCTGGAGGGCGGCCGGCGCTGCGCGGCGCAGATCGCCGCCATCACCGGCGCCGGCATCCCGGTCATGGCGCACGTCGGCTTCACCCCGCAGAGCGAGCACGCCATCGGCGGCTACCGGGTGCAGGGGCGCGGCGACACGGCCGACGACGTGCTCGCCGACGCCCGTGCGGTCGCCGAGGCGGGCGCGTTCGCCGTGGTGCTGGAGATGGTGCCGGGCGAGGTGGCAAAGCGGATCACCGCCGAGCTGGACATCCCGACCGTCGGCATCGGCGCCGGCCCGGACACCGACGCCCAGGTGCTGGTCTGGCAGGACATGGCCGGCCTGCGTACCGGCAGGGCGCCCCGCTTCGTGAAGCGCTACGCCGACCTGGCCGGCGCCCTGACCGACGCGACCCGGCGCTTCGCCGACGAGGTCCGTGGCGGCGACTTCCCCGCCGCGGAACACACCTTCTGACCCGCGCGAACTGCACCGAATCACGAGCCCGCCCGATCCGCCCCGCTCGCCCGCCCACTCCGCCCTGCACGCCTGCACGCCTGCTCGCCTGCTCGCCTGCTCGCCTGCTCGCCCGAGATCTTGGCAGGCAACGGCCCCCCGAGGGGCCGTTCCGTACCAAGATCGCAGAGCGAGGCGGGCGCGGGGCGGGCGCGGCGCGGGGCGGGGCAAGGGCGGAGCGGGCGCGGGGCGAGCAGGGCAGGGCAGGTGTCGTCAGAGGTCGGTGACGCGGATGCCGGCGTGCGCCCTGTATCGCTTGTTGATGGCGATCAGGTTGGCGGTGAACGCCTCGATCTGGTGGGCGTTACGCAGCCGGCCGGCGTAGATGCCGCGCATGCCGGGGATCCGGGCGGCCAGCGCGGCGACAACGCCCACCAGCTCCCGGTCCTCGGTGCAGATCAGCACGTCGAGGTCGATCCGCTCGATCTCCGGGTCGGCCAGCAGCGGGGCGCTGACGTGGTTGAACGCGGCGCAGACCCGGGAGTCGGGCAGCAGCGCGGCGGCCTGCTGCACGGCACTGCCCTCGGCGACCGTGAGCGCGTACGGGCCCTGCTTGTCGAAGCCGAGCGGGTTGACGCAGTCGACGACGATCTTGCCGGCGAGCGGCTCGGCGAGCGCGGCGACGGTGGCGGCGTGCCCGTCCCACGGCACCGCGATGATGACGACGTCGCTGCGCCGGGCCACCTCCTCGTTGCCGCCGCCGGCCACCGAGGCCCCGGCGGGCACGCCGGGCAGGGCCGCGATCTCCTCGGCGGACTGGGCGGCCCGCTCGGCGGAGCGGGACCCGATCAGCACGGACTGGCCGGCCCGGGCGAGCCGGTAGGCGAGGCCCCGCCCCTGGTCGCCGGTGCCGCCGATGATGCCGACGGTCAGCCCGGACACGTCGGGCAGCGTGCTCGCGTCGTAAGCCATGCCGTCATCCTCGCAAACCCGCAGGCCGGCGGCAGCGCTGGTCGCTGTGACAATCCCCGCTACCGCCGACAGTGCCGGGCAGCCGACGGCGGAATCGGACCAGCCCGGCGGCCACGCAGGGCGAGCGGGCCGGCGGGGATCAGGCCAGCCCGGCGGCCACGCAGGGCGAGCGGGCCGGCGGGGATCAGGCCAGCTCGAAGGCCACCGTGCGGGCGGCCGGGTCGGCGGTGACCAGCCGCACCCGGACCCGCTCGCCGAGCGGCAGCTCGCCGAGGCAGCGGGCGCGGACCGGCGGATCGTCCAGTGCCACGGTGCCGCCGGGCCGGCGGCCCGGGCGGGCCTTGCCGTCCGGGGCCGCGTCGACGTCCAGCACCGCCGCGTCGAAGGTCTCCCCCACCCGGTGCTCCAGCAGCACCGCCTCGGCCAGCTCGATCGCACCCCGGCTGGCCGCCGAGGCGGCCCGGTCGGTCGTGGCCATCACCTCCGGCAGCCGGGGCAGTGCCGCGCGGGCCCAGTCGGGCACCGTCCGCCCCTCGTGCAGGGCCAGGCAGACCTCCGTGGCGTAGCGGTCGGCCAGTCGCCGCAGCGGAGCGGTGACATGGGCGTACGCGGCCGCGACCCCGCCGTGCTCCCGCTGCTCGGGCGGCGCTCCGTCGAAGGCCGTGTACGCGGCGCCCCGCATCAACTCGGCGGCCTGGTCGACGAAGGCGGCGGCCCGGGGCTGCGACGGGTCCAGCCCGGCGATCACCCCGCCGGGGCCGACCCCGTCCGGCCAGTGCACGCCCAGCGGGGCGGCGGCGGCCCGCAGCCGTGCCACCGCCTCGGGCTTCGGCGCCGGCATCGTACGCAGCAGACCGATCCCTCCGGCCAGCATGATGTCGGCGGCGGCCATCCCGGTCAGCAGCGAGATCTGGGCGTTGTGCTCCTCCATCGGCACGGGCCCGCGCAGCACGAGCCGCCAGCCGTCGCCGTCGGCCTCCACGTCCTGCTCGGGCAGCGGCAGGTTGATCGCGCCCCGGCGCAGGCCGCGGGCGGTGAGCAGGGCCCCGATCTCGGGCAGCAGGGCGATCGGGTCGGGCAGCCGGCCGGCGTCGGCGGCCGCCTGGACCCCCACGTAGTCCAGCTTGGCCCGGCTGCGGACCAGCGCGCGTTCCAGCGCGACCCCGACGGTGGCACCGTCGCCGTCCAGGTCGACGGTCCACACCACGGCGGCGCGGTCGACGTCCGGCAGGAGGCTGGCCGCGCCCTCGCTGAGGGTCTCCGGATGCAACGGCACGGTGCCGTCGGGCAGATAGACGGTCTGCCCGCGCCGCCAGGTCTCCTCCTCGAGCGCGCCGCCGGGGCGGACGTGCGCGGCGACGTCGGCGATCGCGTACGACACCCGGAAGCCGCCGCCGGGACGGCGGGCGAGGTGCATCGCCTGGTCGAGGTCGCGGGAGCCTGCGGGGTCGACGGTGACGAACGGGACGTCGGTGCGGTCGGCGGCGGGCCGGGGTGGCGCGGCCGACGTCGCGTCGGCCTCGCGCTGCGCAGCGGCCGGGAACTCCTCGGGCAGCCCCAGTTCGCGGCGCAGCGCGCCGAAGTCGATGCGGGGTGCGAGTACGCGTCGGATCACCACGGGGTCAATCCTGACAGTGTGGCGGATGATCCGCTTCCCGGCGAGCGCCGCTCGCCCCGCATCGCGGTCAGCCGGTGGCCCGGCGCGCGCTCGCCCGCACGCCCCGGGGGGCGGTGGCCCGTGCCGCGGCTGTCGGGGCGGGCGCCTTGCGGGCGGTGACCTTCCTGGCCGGCGCCTTGGCGACGGTCGTCTTCTTCGCCGGGGCCTTCTTCGCCGCCGCCTTGCGGGTGGTGGCCGAGGAGGTCGCGGTGGACTTCCTGGCCGGGGCCTTCGTCGCGGTCGCCTTGCGGGTGCCGCCGGTGGGCCGGGTCGCGGCCGTCTTCCTGGCCGGCGTCGTCTTCTTGGCGGTGGCCTTCTTCGCGGCGGTCGTGACCTTCTTCGCGGGAGCCTTCGCGGCGGTCGTGGCCTTCTTCGCCGGGGCCTTCGCGACGGTCGTGGCCTTCTTCGCCGGGGCCTTCGCGGCCGTCGTGGCCTGCTCAGCCGCCGAGGTGACCTTGCGGGTGGCGGTGGTCCTGGCGGGGGCCTTCCTCGCCGGCGCGGTGGTCTTCCTCGCCGTGGTCGCGGCCTTCGTCGCCGCCTGCCGGGCGGGCGTCTTCGCCGAGGTCGTCTGCTTCGCCGCCGTGCTCCTCGCCGCCGCCGTCGTCCGCTTCGCGGCGGCGGGGGCCTTCTTCGCGGCGGCGGTGCTCGCCTTCTTCGCCGCGGCCGTCGTCTTCTTCGCCGCGGTGGTGGTCCTGGTCGCCGCCTTCTTCGCGGGTGCCTTCTTCGCCGCCGTGGACGTGGCGGCGGGGCGCGCGGTCCGCGTCGTACCCGCGGTCCGCTCCGCCGCGGCGGTCTTCCTGGCGGTCGTACGTCTGGCGGCCGGGCGGGTGGTGGCCTGCTGTGCTTCGGCCATCTCGGTTCCCTTCCTGGGGACGTGCTCTCGCGCTCGCGGAGCACCACGTACCTCGGCGCGGGCCGTCCCGCGCCGACTATCTGTCCTCCCCGGCCCAGCGGGCGTCCTCGGCCTCCCACGCTTCGTTGCGCTCCCGCACCGTCTGGAGGGCGTTCTCCGCGTCGGCAGGTGAGGCGTACGGCCCGAGAACGTGCCTGGCGGGGCACACGTCGGCTTCGGTCTCGACCCGGTGGTGACGGGTGCACCAGTAGAAGTGCCCACCGCTTCCGCTGTCGCTCATGGGATCACTGTGCACCGCGAACCACCCGGCCGCCACCGGAACACCACAAGTCGCCGACGTTCTCCACAGTAGACGTGCTCCGGCCGGCAGGGGCTGGAACTGCGGAAACAGGGCTGCCGGGTGTACATGCCGAGCACCCGATCGCACCCCACGGGGCAGCCGCGGGGCGGCCCGACCCGGGTTAGGGTCGCCGGATGGGCGTTCCGGACCACATCCTGCGGCTGCGCGAGCGCGTCGGCCACGACCTGCTGCTGCTGCCGAGCGTGAGCGCGGTGGTGCGCAACGACGCCGGCGAGCTGCTGCTCGGCAGGCGCGCCGACGACGGGCGCTGGTCGGTGGTCAGCGGCATCGTCGAGCCGGGCGAGCAGCCCGCCACGGCGGTGGTCCGCGAGGTGCGGGAGGAGACCGGCCTTCAGGTCGAGCCGGTCCGGCTGAGCAGCGTCGTGTCGCACCCGCACACCTATCCCAACGGCGACCGCTGCGAGTTCTTCAACCTCGGCTTCCACTGCCGGCTGGTCGCCGGCACCGCCCGGGTCAACGACGACGAGTCGGTGGCCGTGGAGTGGTTCCCGCCGGACCGGCTGCCCCCGCTGGACCGGCACGCCCGGCTGACCGTCGCGCACGCCCTCGACACCGAGGCCACCGCCTGGTTCCTGCCCGCCGGCACGGCCTGGGCCGAGTCCGATGACTGACCTCGACCCGCCCCTGCACCGCTACCTCGCCGACCTGGTCGCCGCCGCCCGCGACGTCCTCGGCGGCGACCTCGTCGGGGCGTACGCGGCCGGCTCGGTCGGGTTGGGCGCATACCAGCCGGGGCGCAGCGACGTCGACGTCGCGCTGGTCTGCGCCGACGCCCTCGACCTCGCGCACCGGCAGGAGCTGGTGGCGCGGCTGCGGCACGAGGCGCTGCCCTGTCCCGCGCGCGGGCTGGAGCTGGTCGTGTACCGCCGGGCGGTCGCCCGGTCCGGGACGCCGGAGCCCGGCTTCGAGGTCGAGCTGAACACGGGCGCGCGGATGCCGTTCCGGGCGACGTGGGCCGCCGGCGACCGACCCGCCGGGGACGGCCTGTTCTGGTACGGCCTGGACCGCAGCATCCTGCACCAGTGCGGGCACGCCCTGCTCGGGCCGCCGGCCGCCGAGGCCTTCGCCGACCTTCCCCCCGCCGACCTGCGTCGCCTGCTGGCCGACGCGCTGCGCTGGTGGCTGGCCCTGCCGACCCCGCCCGGCGACGATCCCGCCCCGGGGGCCGAGGACGCGGTGCTCGGCGCGTGCCGCGCCCTGGTCAAGCTCCGCCACGGCGTCTGGCTGTCGAAGGCCGAGGCCGGCCGCCGGCTGGTCGCCGAGGGCAGGCCGGTCGACGCGACCGCCGGTGACGGACCGGGAGGCCCGACCGCCGGCAGCGGAGCCGTCGGCACGTCCGACGATGGCGGGGTCGTCGACCTGATCGAACGGTCGATCGCGGCGCGGGACGGCGGGCCGCCACCGAGCGGTCCCGAGGCCCGCGCCTTCCAGCGCGCCGTGCTGGACGAGGTCAGTCGGTGACGGGCTCCACCGGGATCCACAGTTCGGCGTCGGCCTCCGTGCCGTCCGCCGACAGGCGGGTACGGGAAATCTCCGGTCCCGGCCGGCTGCGGTACGGGTTGGACGGGAACCACTGGGTGAACACGTCGCGCCACAGGTACTGCACCGCCTGCGGGAACGCCCCGGAGTTCTCGAAGACCGCCCAGGCGCCCGCCGGCACGGCCAGCGCGTCCAGGTCCTCCGGCGCGTCCGCGCCCGTCACCACGCCGTACCAGTAGTCCAGCTCGGTGCCCTCCGCGCGGCTGTCGGCGACGTCGGCGCTGACGTTGACGACGCCCTGCGGCTCCTGGTCGGACAGGGCCTCGATCCGGCGTACCGTCTCCGGCGGGATGCCCCTGACGAAGGCGACGATCGCCGGGTTCATCCCCTCGTGCACCAGCGGCACCCGGGCCTTGCGCCCCACCAGCTGGAACCCGTCCTTCTGCACGATCCGGTATCGCATGCTGCTGCTCCCCTCGACGACGAGTCGGAAGGACATCCGGGGCTGGGACTGCAAGGCCGCCCCCGTACGCCGGGCCTCGCCGGGGCCCACACCGTGCACGGCGTGGAACGCCCGGGCGAACGCCTCGGTGGAGCCGTAGCCGTAGCGAACGGCGATGTCGAGCAGCGTCCGCTCTGCCGCGAGCACCTCCGCCCCGGCGACGGTGAGCCGACGCCGGCGGACGTACTCGGACAGGCCGACGCCCGCCAGCGCGGAGAAGAGCCGGCGGAAGTGGTATTCCGACGTCATCGCGATCCGCGCCAGCTCGGCCACCTCGATCTGTTGGTCGAGGTGCCGCTCGATGTGCTCCATGGCCTGGTTGAGCCGCTCCAGCACCCGGTTCTCCTTCCCTTTCGATCTGCAACGCTAGGCGCGCGGGAGGGTGCCCGACCCGACATGCTGTGCCCGGAAAGGTCGGTCCGGGGGGCGGTACGGGCCAAGGCCGTACCGCTCCCCGGACCGTCCGCTCCCGGGTCAGCCGGTCGTCGGGCGGCTGCCGCCGGTGACCTTCAACGGTCCGACGCCGTGCATGTGCTGCCGGTACGGAGCGCCGGCCGGGCCGTCGGCCGGCACGACCGGAACGACGGAGACCACCGTGCCACGAACGACCGAGGCCGAGACGTAGTCACCCAGCATGTGGCCCTGCGTGCTCCGCGCGATGTTGGCCACCGGCATCGCATGGGTCAGCACCGTCGGCGCGCTCCAGGTCTGCCCGTCGTTGATCGACGAGATGTACGACGCCCAGACCTCGCACGGCGCGCCGAACATGCCGTACGAACAGTCCGCCGGGATGGAGTGGTAGACCAGCCCGATCCGGGTCTCCCCGGTCAGCCCGTCCGGCTCCACGGCGATCCCGGGCAGGAAGTGGTCCCCCTCGACCCCGGTGGGCAGCCGCCGCGGGACGCTCCAGGTCGCCCCGTCCGCCGAGGTGGCGATGGCGATGCCGTTGGCGAGGCAGCCGGCGCTGAACGCACAGGTGTGCCAGACCGCGTAGACCCGGCCGTCACCACCCACCTCGACGCTCGGAATGGGGTGCCGGCGCAGGTCGGCCTCCTCGTTCTCGTAGTCGGGGGTGTTCGCCACGAGGACCGGCGCCGACCAGGTGCCGCCCCCGTCGACGGAACGGATCGCCTCGATCCGGGTGAAGCTGCGGCTGTAGACCAGCGTCACGCTGCCGTCGGGGCGGACCACCGGTTGCCCGGCGGTGCCGATCGCACCGGTCGACCGGGCCAGCGTCCAGGTGGCGCCCCCGTCCGTGGAGGTGGAGACATGGATCAGGCCGCTACGGACGTCGGTGACCTCCAGGTAGCAGGTGCCGTAGCGGGGGCTGCTCCAGGCGCCGTTGTCACAGGCCAACCACTCCTTGTCCCAGTCGGTCCCGCTGCCGCCCACGGAGGCCGGCAGGGGAACGTGCACCGGCTGTTGCCAGGCGAACCCGTCACCGGAACGGCTGATCATGACACCGCTGCGGTCGGCGGCGAACCCCAGCGTGGCGATCAACCAGGTGCCGTGCCGCTGCGAGAAGCCGACCACCGGGTCGGTCACCCTCGGGTAGCTGCCGCCACCGATCGTCGCGACACCCGGCAGCATGCCCTGCCGCCAGGTGAGCCCGTCGTCCCGGCTGACCGCGAAGCCGATGTCGACCGCGCCGGACGTGTTCGCGTACCGTCCGACCTGGAAGGCCGCGACCACCGTGTCGCCGGCGGCGAAGGTGTCCGGTTCGACCTGGGTGGCGTGCTGGGCACCGGTGCCGGTGTACGGATCGGCACTGACCTGCCGGGTGCCGGTGTGCACCTGCTGGCAGCCGAGCGACCGGTCCCCGGCCGGCGCCGCCCCGGGCGGGACGTGGTTGATGGCGGTGACGCAGACGGTGTGCGCGCCGGGCCACGGCAGCGGCACCGTCAGCACGAAGCCGTGGGCCCTACCGTGTTGCGGGTACGCCGCCGCGGCCTGGGCGCTGTCCAGGTTCGCCGTCACCCGCCCCTGGAACGTTCCGTCCAGATGCACCTCGACGGCGATCGCGCCCGAGGTGTCCGGGTCCACGGCCCAGCCCCGCACGTCGAAGGAGCCGTACCAGACCTTCAGCGGGGCGAAGTGGCCATCCGGCTGACGATCGTCCGGGTACGGCTCCTCCTCGTCGCAGGCCGGCGGCGGAATCGGAACCTCGCAGGGTGGAATGGCGTGGGCGGGGCCGGCAACGGCCGCCGTGAGGATCAGGGCCAGGGTCGACAGCAGCGCCAGGAGCAGGCGGCTCGACACGTGGCGAGATGGTGCGGTCATCGGCGATTCTCCGAGGGTCGGGAGTGGTGTCGGTGAAACGCCGGTCCGGTGTGCGTCGGTTGGCGGCGACGACTGTCGGCAATCCGCCAGCCCGGCGGCCGATCATCGCGGCTGGTGCGTCGAGGTGACCAGCCGGTTGTGGGCCGGGGTCACGCCGCCGCGCGCGGGTACCCGATCGCGGCGACGGCGTCGTGCAGCCCGGCGACGGTCGCGTCCGGGTTGAGAGCCCGCACGACGAGGTCGGTGAATGGAAGGTGGGCGACGATGTGCTCGACCGCCGTCGGGTCCAGCTCTCTTTCGTAGTAGTCCTCGGCGAACGAGACGTACCGGTCGGCGACGTCGTCGAGCAGTATCTCGAGCAGGTCGGAACCGTCGGGGGCGGTGTCGTCGTACGGTCCGCGGGGTGCGGGGAACACGATGCCTTCGCCGGCATGCCAGCGGTCGTCGGCGGCAGGCCGCCACAGCACGGCGGTGGCGACGAACCGCCCCTCCTCGTCGCCGAACGCTGGTTCCTCGAGTTGCGGACGGAACACCGCCGGGATGCCGTCGAGCAGCCCGGGCCACAGTTCGTGCTCCGGATCGCGGTAGGGCGACATCGCCGACTCGTGGTCGAAGACGCGGATGAACGCGCCGTCGGCGGTGAACACCACGGTCCACTCGTCGCCGCTGCCGTTGTCCATCAGCGCCGCCTCGTCCGCACCCCAGGTGCGGACGTAGTCGTAGTAGGGCTCCCCGCCGTCGACGACGCACTCCAGGACGGCGAGCGCCTTGCAGCGGTCCCGGAGCACGTCGATGGGCGGGAGTCTGGCGGCGATGTCGTACACGGTCACCCGGTGACCCTACGCGCCAGGTCAGCTGGCCTGTATAGGTCAGTGCCCGCGGCACCTGGCGGTGGTCAGGGCCGTCATGCGCCCTGATCTGAGGTCGATCTCACGGACGATGGCTGCGGCCACTGGCCATCGCCGTGAAGTCGTGGGCAGACGTGGCGGGATCAGGCGATCAGCAGGCGAAGACCGAGCTCTGCGGCGTCGAGATCGACCAGCTCCCGGTTGCGTTCTGCCCACCGGCCCGAGGCGAGGTCATCGCGGAGGCTGCGCACCGCCCGCTGCTCGGCGTCCGGCCCGACTCTGGCCCAGACCGACGTCCCGCGACGGACGTTCTCGTCCAGGTACGCCTCCGGCCGGCGCCAGTAGGCCTCGAAGAAGCCGTCGACGCAGTCCCACGGGACGGGCACCGGTTCCGCGCGCGCTCCGATCGCTCCGGCCAGCTCGGTCAGCGTGGGCCGGCCGACGACGAGGTCCGCGGCCTCGGGCAGGTAGTCGCGAGTGAGCCAGAACCGTTGATGCCATCCGGTGTCGCTGGTGTCGTGCGTGAACACCACCACGCGGCGAGCGACTCGCCGCATCTCGCGCAGGCCCGCGATCGGGTCCTGCCAGTGGTGGATGGTCGCGAACGCCATCGCCGCGTCGAAGGACCGGTCGTCGAACGGCAGGCTCTCGGCAGATCCCACCAGGCACGGCGGCGCCCCCGGAGGACGCTGCGAACGCATGAGCGCCGACGGCTCCACCGCGAGGACGTAACGGTCGGTGGGCTCGTAGGAGCCGGTGCCGGCCCCGACGTTCAACACCGTCCGCGCATCGCCGAGCGCAGCACTGATCCTTGCGGCGATCCGCGGCTCGGTGCGCCGTGTCACGGTGTAGGTGGCTCCGATGGTGTCGTACAACTGCGCGCCGGACATGCCGCTGCCTCTCTGGCCGTCACGATCCCCACGGGTGGCCTGGTGTCACTGCCTGCACACTGTGTCACGTGGGCACCACCACGGCCGGCCATCGGTCGAGAGGCGGCTGTCCGCCCGTACACGCTGAGCTCACCCTTCGGTCGTGACGGCCGCGATGGCGGCGTGCGGCCGATGAGCGCCGTCGCTGGGCCGCCGCAGGCGCTCAACCTCCGTGAAGCCAATTCGCGTGAGTCGCTCGGAGATCTCGTCGACGGGCCAGCGAAAGGCGGTCACGACCTTGTGGTCGAAGGCGGCGACCTCGTCACCGTCGAAGAAGCCGAGCACCAGCCTTCCGGCCGGCGCCATTGCTCGCCGGAACCCGGCGAGTACGCCGTCGAGATCCTGCGGCGGCAGGTGGATCAACGAGTACCAGGCCAGGATGCCGGCGATGGAGTGGTCGGCAACGTCGAGGTCCTCCATCGATCCGAGTTGGTACCTGACGCTCGGGTGGGCCGCGCGCGCATGGGCGATGAACTCGGGGACCATGTCGATTCCCGTCGCGTCGGCCCCCAACGAGTAAAGGTGACCGGTGATGTGGCCAGGCCCGCAGCCCAGATCCAGCACTGTGCCAGTTCGGCCAGCCAGGTGTCGCCCGATGAAGGCGAGGTCGTCGGGGTGTACCTGCTGACGTGAACCGAACAGCCCGATGTAGAGCTCTGCGACGGACGCATATGCCTGCCGGACCTGCTCTATGTCCACCGCGTGACTCTAGGGCGTTTTCATACGGCGGGTCAGAGCCACTCGCAGATGATGGTGATGGTCAGGACGGCCTGCAACCGGACGGCCAACTTGTCGTAGCGGATGGCCACCCGCTGACCTGGGGCGGAGCCTGGCGACAACCGCTGTAGGCCGTCGCCAGGCCGTCAGGCGTCGCAGGTGCCGAGATCGGGTGTCGTCGGTTGTCACACGGACGGGTCCCAGGCGGCGAGCTGATCGAAGATGCGACGGTCGCCTTCGAACTTCAGCGACTCCAGCGGTATGCGGCCGTAGAAGAACAGGACCAGGTCGCTTGCCGTGCCCCGGGCGGAGACGTCGGCCGTCTCGGAATCCTCGCCGGCAACGGGCGTGAAGCGGGCGACCTGCGCCCCGTCGCGGGAAAGCCGAAGGCGCCAGGAGTGGCCCTCGGTGGCGTGGTAATCGACGATGGCGGGGTCGTGTGGCCAGGCGACCGTGGTTGCGCAGACGGTGAACTGGCAGTCGTCGAAACCGTCGAGGGCGACCTCGTCTGGTAGCGGCTGCGGGGCACCCAGGGTGAGCTGGGCGTCGTAGGTGTACACCGCGATCTCGGGGACCTGGCGCCGCGCCCAGGCACCAGAGGTTTGCGGTGACGGCGAGTCATCCCACCACGTCCAACAACTGCGATCCGGGCCGGCCTCACGCAGCGCGCTCGTCAGTTGCTCGATGGACTCGGTCCACCAGGCCAGCAGTGCCTCGCGTTCCCGAGGCGCACCCATGCCGTCGTCCCAAGCCGACTTCTCCGGGGGCGCGTCTGCCGGCCCAGCGGCGACGATGGCGGCTGACTTGCGGCGGGCCATGCCCACGTGTTGCACAAGATCGAACAGCGTCCGCTCGGGATGGGTCGGAACCTGCATGTCGAGGCGGGGCGCCGCAGCGACCGCAGCGTGGAAGGCGGTCGACCGTTCGTTGATCAGCCGCAGATGATCAGAGAACGTGGGAATTTTATGCACCCGGCTTTCTACCACCGTGCTCCGACGACCGGACAGCGAATTTCGCAACCGATCGCGCCGGCCGCCCAAGCACTGAACGTGCCGCGTCGGGACGATGCCGGCCGCCTCAACCGCAGGGCGCCAGCTCTTGCCGTCGAAGGTTGCCCGCTTGATGGCACCCGCCGGGGTGGTGCTGAAGATCAGTGACACCGTCACCCGCTCGTCGCTGAACTGGTCCTCCCACGGCAGCGTGATCGAGAGCGGGCCGTACTTCTTGGCGTGCTCCTTGAGCGACTGGGCCACCGAGTCGGGTAGCGGGACCCGGCGGTCCCGATCGTTCCTGGGCAGGCCGAGACCAGCCGGGAGCGGACCACCTTGACTTGCCGAATTCGGTCAGCGACATCGAGGCCGCCCACGCCGGAGTCGCCGCCATTGGGTACGCCAACAAGCCCGGCAAGCGCGAATCTCCAGGGCGTCAGGGCGTTGTCAGGGCGTCAGACGCCAGCCAAAGTTGACCAAGAACGACCATCGACACCCGGACATAGAACCAGTTCAGAGCCTTGATCGGGGCTCTGAACTGGTGGGCGACGGACGAGTCGACCTGTACGCCGGATTATGGCTGCGACGCCCCCATTGACCAGGGGCAGAGCCTGGCGACAGCCGGTGTAGGCCGTCGCCAGGCCGTCGGAGAGTCGTAGACCAAGTTGACCGACGAGGCACCGCCCGAGTGGTGATACCGGGCACTGTGGTCACCGATACGTAGCCGGTCCCCACAAGCACGTGATCATGGAGCGGCTGCCCGCCACGCCGCGGTGACACACAGCTCGTCGACGGTCCAGCGGCCGGCGCGTTCACCGTCGCGTAGGAGCCACCGCACCCGTGGCAGATCCGCTGTCGGTGGAACATCGAGGACGACGAGTCCAAACATGCCCGCCCCGCTCACCTCCAGCGGGGCAAAGTCAGCCAGGGCAACGTCCTCGAAGTGTTCGATATCGTTGTCATCAGGGGCCCAGATGCGGATCGTGCAGTAGCCCGATGCCGTGACCTTCTCCTTGACCCACCACTGGCCGTCTTGGTCCCGCTCAACACGAAGAACGTCGTGCATCGCGGCGTCGAATGCTCCCCATGGCGCCCTTGGCAACCGCACCCGATCCGGTGCCACCAGTTCCGCCCCCATCCCCATGCTCGTCGCATTGCTGCCAGGCGGCATGAGAAACCACACCTGCACCCACCCGGCCGGCAGGTTAAGCATGAACTTTCTCCTTCCCGGCGATCGATCAGCGTTCGACACCCTAAGCACGCAGGGTCACCCGTCGCGAGAACCAAAACACCGGAGCGCAGCTACAACACACGAACACCACGGACGAGTTTGACCTTCCGGTACGGCTGTGTCACGGGCGCGATCCCGGAACCCCAGCAGCCGGTGCGAACAACTCGTCGATCGCCCGGCGAGTACGTTCCTCGCTGGCCGGCATCAGGTGGGTGTAGACCCGAAGCGTGAAGCCCGGATCGGAGTGCCCGAGGTACGAGGGGCCATGCGCTCGTCGTCGACAGCGGCGCCGAGGATGGTCCGCAGGTGAGCGAAGACGACGGCCCGGGTCGCCGGAGCCAGCTTGCCGACCATCCCGGCATCCCTTTCCCGGATGTGGCCCGGCTTGATCGAGGCCAGTTGCCGAGAGCCGAAGAACGGCAGCAGGTGCTTCCGTACCCGGAACTCCGTGCTCTCCCGGGTCGACTCGTCGAAGGACGGCGACCTGGTCCCACTGGCACGCGCGAGAAGCCTCGTCACGGGAGAACTCCAGGTGCCCGCGCAGCAGGATCAGCGCCTTCTGTTCCTCGGTCGCGGGTTCGGGGGGCGGTAGCGGCTCGTCGTCTCGGTGCCATCCCTCGCGGATCTGGGCCTGCCACAGCCGCCGGTTCTTCTTGGCACACGGCGCGCACCTGTCCTCCCGCGTCGCAGGGCAGGTCGATAACTCGGTACGGCCGGTGTCGAGATCCGTACGCCGCATGGCGAGCGGCCGAACGCAGACGCCGTACTCGGCCGCGATCTCCTTCAGCACATCGACCGAGCGAGGGAGCGCCATGCGGGCCGCCCGAGACCCCGGCCGAGGAGCAACCGGAGTCGGAGCGGCCGGCGCCAGGCCGGGCAGGGTCGGCGCATTCATCGGCCCACCCCCGCCGAGAGCCGAATGCGGTGGTCCCGGAGCAGGGTGCGCCGGTACTGTCCGGGCTCACCATGAACCCAAGCAGCGAGGTCGACATGAGCAGCGATGACGGTACGACGGTGCTGTGGCGCCCGACCGGGCCGGAAGAGCTGGATCTCGTCCGCGAGTCCGGTTGGCGAGCGTGGCCGCCACGTCTGCCGGATCAGCCGATCTTCTACCCGGTCCTGAATGAGGACTACGCGGTCATGATCGCCCGGGACTGGAACGTGCCGGCCTCCGGCGTCGGCTACGTGACCCGCTTCCGCATGCAGTCGGAGTTCCTGAAGCGCTACCCGGTGCGCCAGGCCGGCGGACAGACCATCCTGGAGCTGTGGGTACCCGCCGAGGAACTGAACGAGTTCAATGCCCACATCGTTGGCCTGATCGAGGTCGTGCACGAGTTCCGGTAGCCGCTGGCCGGCGACACGGGCGGCCCTCATCGGATGATCCCCACGACCTGCGGCCGGTGCGGCTGGACGACGCCAGGCGCAGGTAGCACCGCCGGGATGACGGGCGGCGTCGGCGTAGTGCGGCCGACCGGTTCGACATCGGAGGTCTGCTTCGGCTCTTCGTACCGGTACGCGGTCGGCTGGTCCGGCTCGGCAGCCGGCGGGGTGACGGGGGCGTTCGACAGGACGACCTTGACCAGGGCGAGGAACACCAGCGAAGGCACCGCTGCCACGATCCAGCCCCAAACCGATGGTTCGGCCTCCGCGAACTGGGCCGCGAGCGACAGGAGCGCGAACGCCACCCGGAGCGAGCCGACCAGGCCGACGGGGCGACCGGCACGCCATAGGGCACGCAGTTCCAGACCGAGTAGATCGCCATCAGCTCGACCGCCACGGCGTTGGCCCAGCCAATCCAGTGCGGCTGACCCTGAGCAACGGAGAGTTCCTGCACGTGGGTGAAGGCACGGCGCCGGCCATCGTGCCGATGGCGAGCAGGATCACCAGGCACACGGCGGATTCGGTTCGAGACGATCAAGGCAGCGCTACGGAAGCTGCAAGATGAGCGCCTGATCGTCACCCGTCAGGGCAGCGGCACCTTCGTCCGCGCCAACACGGAACGCCCGGTCGGACTCCGGCCGCACATCGAACGAGCCTTCGAGGCCACGAACGTCACGATCGACTTCGCCGGCTTCTCCGGAGAGACGATGTACAACGCGATCCAGGAGACCTTGGACAAGGTCCGCATCGGGCGCCTCACCCCCGAGTCGATCCGGGTACGCGTCCTGATCTCCGACATGACGTCACCGATGGCGATCCCCTGCCGCGCCGAGGACCAGGCCGACGACCCCGGCATCCGCGCCCGGGGCCGCCGCATCACCGACCGCTCGATCCACGCCCTCACCGACGCCGTCCAGGAACTTGCCGACCTCGGGTTGGTCAAGACCGCCACCACCGAGGTACGCGTCCATAGGGCCGCCCCGCTGTTCAAGCTCTTCATCATCAACGAGCAGGAAGCGTTCTTCGGCTTCTACCCGGTGGTCGAGCACACCGTCTCCGTCGACGGCAAGCCGATGGCGATCTACGACGCAATGGGCAAGGACGCGATCCTCTTCCCGTTCACGCCCAGCGACGAGGACGCCAGCAATGACGCCCTCTACGTCGAGCAGGCCCGCGCCTGGTTCGACAGCATGTGGGGCACCATCGCCCGCGAGTACGCCTCGTGACCACCGCCGACCTGGCCAAGGTCATCGACCGCGCCCGCGTAATCCTGCTCGATTTCGACGGCCCGGTGTGCAGCATCTTCGCCCAGCACTCGGCGTCGACCGTCGCCCATGAGTTGCGCCGGCTGCTCGTCGACCAGGCCGTCACCCTGCCGCCCGAGATCCTGGCCGAACGCGACCCGCTCGCCGTGCTCCGCTTCACCGCCACCCTTGGGCGCCCTGCCGTCGTCCGCCTGGTCGACGAGGCCACGGCCCGCGAGGAAGTCACCGCGGCCCGCACCGCCGAGCCGACGCCGTACGGCCGGGAAGTCATCGTCGCCGCACAGCAGAGTGGCCGCAGGATCGCCGTGGTGTCGAACAACTCGGCTGCTTCCGTCCACGCCTACCTGAGCGCCCGACGCCTCACCTCGTACGTGCACCCGGTCATCGGTCGCCCCGAGGCCGCGCCCGAGCGGATGAAGCCGGACCCGTTCCCGGTGCTCGCAGCCGTACGGGAGCTGGGCGCGGAGCCGGCGGAATGCGTCCTCGTCGGCGACTCGGTCAGCGACATCGAGGCCGCCCACGCCGCCGGGGTCCCCGCCATCGGGTACGCCAACAAGCCCGGCAAGCGCGAGCGGTTCGCCGCCGCTGATGTCGTCGTCGACAGCATGGCCGAACTGGTGACCGCCTTCGCCGTCGACGAGCTGTAGCACCACTCCGCACACGAGCGCCCCGGGAGATCATCACCGGGGCGGTTCTCGTGTCGTCAGTTCACCCCGGCCCGGGGTCGAGGTGGAGCCGCCCTGGAGCTAGTCCAGGTCCCCACGCTTGGCCGCGATCCACGCCTCAACGTCTTCGGCAAGCCAGACGTTGCCCATCTGGAGCGTCGCTACGGGCTCAGGGAAGTCGCGTCGGTTGGTGATCTGGTAGACGCGCTGGCGCGAGACACCACCGAGCATGGTCCGGATCTCCCCCGAACCCACCAGCCGCAGCTTCTTGCCCATGACGCTGACGCTAGGCACACGCCGACTAGGCGTGAGTCAAGTTGATAGACACCTAGTTAGCGCTGCCACTAGTCGCTTACCCTGAACGCATGACTAGGTTCAAGTGGTTCCAACGCCCTGACCAACCTGTCGACTACGTAGCCGGTGCGCCAGCCCCTTCCAGATACGGCCGGGAGCCGCAGAGATGGACTGGTCGCGCCGCCGTCCCCGCACCAGAGCCACCCCTGATGACCAAGGCAGGACTCTGGCGCTCCAGGAACGCCGCGACGCGCCTCCACCAGAGGTAGGCCATGTCGATCCCGCAGCAGCGACCAGAGCCCTCGTTCCTCGTCCTGATGGCCGGCAACGTCGTCGACTTCCATAACCGCGCCACCTGCCGGCAGTGCGCCGACGACGGATGCCCACGCCTATCGGCGGCCGGCGAAACCCTACGTGCTTGGCGCGACAGGAAGAGCAAACGTGAAACCCGGTGACGTCCTGCACCTAACCCGCGCAGCCAGCCCGCAGTTCGCACGGCCGATCTTCTTCCGCCTCATCAAGGTCCGCACAGAGCTACATACCTATACCGGTTGGACGTGGCTTGACGGTTACCAGCTAAACGAGAAGGGTGAGGCCATCGCTCGGAGGGAGCTGTACGTACTGCGGGAAGGTGTGAAGTTACTGAGCCCTTCCTCCGTACCGGATCGGAAACGATCAGCGGAAAATTGCTCTCATCGCGTCCAGGGCGCTGACCACCACCACCAAAAGCGCAGCCCTTCCCACCCTAGCTACGGCTGAGCCACAGGCAACGCGCCAGCTGCGGAAGCCACCCAGAGCTGCGGACGTTCACCGACAGCTTCCGTTCATCGACAATCGTTCACCGCGCGGTGTGGTCAGCACCTCGACGAGCAGGACCAACTTCCAAATCCGGCAATCGAGCAGGTGGCTGCCAGCTTGATGGGGTCGCCTAGGCCCTCTCGCGCACTGTACGGTACCCACCTTGAATGGATACCCGAGCCTGAGGGGTACGGATGCGACCACTGAACCCGAAGCTTGTCACCCACCTGGATCTAAAGGCAGCCGTGCTTGCTGAAGTAGCCGCGACCCGGAACCTCGTACCACCAGAACCCTGGCTCGATGCAGTTAACGCGCGACACGAAGAGGTTGTTTCCTGGGTACGCACGCGCCTTCTCACAGGTCAGCCTAACTCCTCCAGCCCAATAGTAAGTGCGCGGAAAGCGGGGCATGGCATCCGCCCCGTTCCGATAGTTGGCATTGCGGAACGCATCGCCTATCGAGCCTTGACAGCCCACATCCTTTCAGGGCTAGAGTTAGCAAAACGCACTCCCGAAGAATACAAAGAGTTCATCCAAGCGCCAATAGATTTCGCTTTTGCGCATCGTGATCCAGGTCGTGTAACCTTCGCCGAAAGCCGGGTTGGCTACGTAGTAGAAGCAGATGTAATTGCATTCTACCAATACATTGATCATGATGTCCTACGCCAAGAGTTGCTCATGCAAACTGGAGAGGTCGAGGCTACAGAGCACCTGGTAGAACTTCTGGCAGACATAGCGGGCAGACAGTTCGGCATCCCCCAATTACTAGAGCCATCGGATTGGCTTTCCGAGATCTACATCCGGGCAGTGGAAAGAAATATTGCCAGAAAGGGCCTTCCTGTTTGGCGATTCAATGACGACTTTAGAATTGCATGCAAGGATTACCGCTCGGCACTTAGAAGCCTAGAAGAGCTATCCTCCGCCGCTCGCGACGTGGGGCTCGTTATTGGCGAACACAAAACCATCACAAGAACGTTCTCTAACTACGTACTCGCATACACGGGAATGGATGTCGACCAACAGGCAGCAGCTTTCGACCCTCAAGACGTCGAGGTTGCGGTTTCAGATTACTTCGATCTTGAGCCTGAGGCTTCGGTCGCTTCCGCCGTGGCTACACTAAGTCGAATCGATGCCGGCCCGCCCGCCAGGTCCACCCCAGGCCAACAGGAACGACCGGCAGAAATAGACCAAGAATTCCCCTTCGCCACACCTTCTGATCTAGAGACGCCGCCCGCACGCATCGATCTAAAGAACCTACATCGCGAGGACTTTCGCCTACTGCGCAGCGCGATAAGTGCTCTCGCTAGAAATGGCGACCCACGAGGCCTTCAATGGCTTAAGCGGCTGTTCCAATTCGCTACGCCACTCACACCACAGCTCGTTAATTACTTGACCATAGTTGGCAGTGACGGCCAGGAGGAGTCAGCCCAAATCTGGGATGCCCTAAAGAACGAGTCGGATAGTGATTGGCAATCGCTATGGCTTGTGAACGCCGCACGCCGAATGAACATTTTGAAGGATCACTTAGAGCGCATTCAGTGGGTCGAAGAGCTCGCACGGGGCCGCCATCAAGAGACATTGCGTGCAGAGGCATACTTAGCCTTGGCCTCCATTGGCAAAGTAGGGTTCGACGAGCTTGACTTTGCTTTGCGGAACGCCTCAGACGCCCTTGCCCCATGGTACGTACTCGCCATGAAGTCCCTGCAGCAGGGCCCGCTCGCACCGACGGATAAAGAGATTCAGGCGATTAGGCAGTCGTCTCCAATTTATTCGATCCTCCTGAAGCAGTGAGTGCACATGTCGATTTTTCCCAACAGAGAACTCACAGAGGCCGCACTGAAGCTGATTTCCTGGTCGTTGGAGGATCTGAAACTTCCGGAAGGCTCCCCGACGTCCAGAGGCAGGGTCATTCGCACTTCACTGGGGCCTGTTGCGCCGGAAATAATCCGCCAACAAGCTACCCTCTTTCGCATGGTGAGCGTTGTCGAATCGTACCTCGATGCGCTCTCACGGGAACTGCTATCCACCGCCATCCCACAACATTTCCCCATGCTTGAGCCGCTACTTGAAGACTTCGATTCTGGCACCACTGCGACGTGGGCGCGACGAATCCAGGCATATGCGCGTTACCACAGCATCGACATCAAGAAGCAGACGGCATGGCCCAAACTTGAGGCAGCGATCGATGTGCGAAACTCGATCGCACATGGCCTCGGTCGACTCACCGCCACTCAGGCAGCAAAGAAAAGAGCCGTCGAAACACGACTGAAGGCTATCGAGGTAAGCATAGTTGACCGAGAGTTGCGGTATAGCAGCCAAACCATTGACCTTGTCCGTAGCGCGTGCTCTGACTTCATCCGCTCCGTTGACACTCAAGTTCCTATCGCAGGTATGACGTAGCCAATACTGTCTACAGCTAGTACTTATTGCGGAATTGCTCTCTTCTAGATCAAGGCACCGCGCTCCGCGCGGTGCGGGGCGGCAAGCCCGGCCGGCGGCAAGCCGCCCCGGCCGCCTACGGCGCCGGGGCGGTGAGCCACCGACAGCCGCCGGGACACCGCCCCACCGCAGGCAGGAACCAACCTCAGAGAGGCCGTGACGGAAGCCAGCGGCTCGACCTGGTCGCGTGGTCGGGGCTTCCGGCTGCCGCGCCAGTCCAAACCCGGGACTGGCTTGCCACCGTGTCACCGAATCGCGGTAGCAGCTCCACCGCCAGGACGTGCCCGGCCCCGTCTACCGCTGTCGGCAACGCGCAGGAGCCCCGCCAAGCCGCCCCGGAAGCCCCCATGACGGGACAGCACGCGCCAGGACGAGGACGGACCACCGATCCCCCGCTCAGGCCGTCTCCAGGCCGTCCCAGGCCGTGGCCAGGCCGTCAAACGCCACCCAACGATGACCAAGGCCAACCAACGGCACCAGATAAACGACCAGCTCAGTGGGTGGTTCGGTAGGCCTTGTCCCTTGTGGGTTTGGGCCGGCATGTGAATGTGAGCCGTGGTCGTAACCGGTAGGTCCGGCCGGCGTTGGGCTGATCATGGGTGAGCGTGCGGCGTATCCGAGTGACCTGACCGATGAGCAGTGGGCGGTGGTG
>NZ_JAGPXN010000029.1 GCF_018070575.1 Micromonospora sp. C31 | reverse complement strand
TGGTCAACGACTGCCTCGCCGTCGCCCGCTGCACCGGCATCACCGTCTGGGGCATCCGCGACACCGACTCCTGGCGGGCCAGCGGCACCCCGCTGCTCTTCGACGGCAACGGCAACAAGAAGCCGGCGTACGACGCGGTCCTCGCCGCCCTGAACAACGGCACTCCCCCGCCGACCACGCCGCCGCCGACGACCGGCCCGACCACCCCGCCCCCGGGCGGGGGAAGCTGCACCGCCACGCTGCGCGACGGCACCCGCTGGGGCGACCGGTTCAACAGCGACGTCACGGTCAGCGGCGCCACCAACTGGACGGTCGTCGTCGCGGTGACGCCGCCGCAGAAGGTCTCGGCCACCTGGAACGGCACCCCGAGCTGGGACGGCAGCGGAAACGTCATGACCATGCGCTCCAACGGCAGCGGCAACGTCTTCGGGTTCACCACGATGGCCAACGGCACCTGGACACGTCCACAGGTGCGCTCCTGCACCGCCTCCTGAACACGACCGCCGGGCGATCCCGGGGTGGCGCCGGCCGCGCCGCCCCGGGACCGCCAGGTCGACGCCGGCCCCGGCCGGCACGGCGGGGCCGGCGGGGTGGTGCGCGGAGGGTTTCGCGCGTGCCGCCGGGGAGGCACCGACGCGGACGGCCATATCGCTGACTAAAGTCAGGCTTCATGGAAGCGGAACTCATCGCCGCCGTGCGGCGGTTCAACCGGACGGTGACCCAGCGGGTGGGGGCCCTCGACGACGAGTACATGGCGCGCGCCCGTCCCCTCGCCCAGGCCCGTCTGCTGTGGGAGATCGGCCCCGGCGGCGCCGAGGTCGCCGCGCTGCGGTCCCGGCTCGGGTTGGACTCGGGGCACCTCAGCCGCCTCCTGCGCGCCCTGGAGGGCGACGGCCTCGTCGCCGTCGGGCCGTCGGAGCAGGCCGGCGGGGACGGGCGGGTGCGGATCGCCACGCTCACCGGGGCCGGCCGCGCCGAGTGGGCCGAGCTCGACGAGCGCTCCGACGGGTTCGCCCGGTCGATCCTCGCACCGCTCACCGGGCGACGCCGCGAGCGGCTCGTCGCGGCGATGGCCGAGGTGGAGCGGCTGCTCGTCGCGTCGATGGCGCTCATCGGGCCCTGCCCGCCGGGCGACCCGCGGGCACGCGCGTGCGTGCGTGCGTACGCCCGGGAGGTGGCACGACGCTTCGACGGCGGGTTCGACCCGGCCCGGAGCAACCCGGTCCGCGACGAGGAACTCGTCCCCCCGGCGGGCGTGTTCCTGCTCGCCACCCTCAACGCCGAGCCGGTCGGCTGCGGCGCGGTGAAGCTCCACCGTGGCGCACCCGCCGAGATCAAGCGGGTCTGGGTGGCGGACGCCGTACGCGGGCTCGGGCTCGGCCGGCGGATGCTCAGCGAGCTGGAACGGTACGCCGCCGGACGGGGCTGGACCGCCGTCCGGCTGGACACCAACCGCAACCTCACGGAGGCGATCGCGATGTACCGGGCGGCCGGCTACCGGGAGATCGAGGCGTACAACGCCGAGCCCTACGCCCACCACTGGTTCGAGAAGCGACTGGCGCCGTGACGACGCGAGCGGCGCGACGGCCGGTCACCCGCGGCCGACGCTTGCCAGACCTTCGGCACTTATAGATACTTGTCGATGTTCTTGAGCCGGACGTGATCGGGCAGCCGGGCAGCCCTCGATCGGAACCCCACCCTGTCCACCGTCCGAGGAGAGGAACGGCCCATGAGAGCAAGACTCCGACTGCTGGGCGCCGCCCTGGCCGCCGCCGCGCTGACCGCGCTGGCAGCGGTGGCGCTCGCCCCACCGGCGTCCGCCGCGACCCTGACCGAGGTGACGAACTTCGGCCCCAACCCCAGCAACCTGCGCATGTACCTGTACGTGCCGGACTCCGTCGCGCCCCGGCCGGGGCTGCTGGTCGCGGTGCACTACTGCACCGGCACCGGCCCCGCCATGTACGCCAACACCCGGTACGCGGCGCTCGCCGACCGGTACGGCTACATCGTCGTCTACCCGTCGGTGACCCGCAGCAGCCAGTGCTTCGACGTCTCCTCCCCGCAGGCACTGCGCCGCGACGGCGGCAGCGACCCGGTGGGCATCAAGTCGATGGTCGACCACGTGCGGCAGCGGTACGCCGTCGACCCCGACCGGATCTTCGCCACCGGCATCTCGTCCGGGGCGATGATGACCAACGTCCTGCTCGGGCTCTACCCCGACGTGTTCAGCGCCGGGGCGGCGTTCTCCGGGGTCCCCTTCGGCTGCTTCGCCACCACGAACGGCTCCGAGTGGAACAGCGAGTGCGCCAACGGCCAGGTCACCAGGACCCCGCAGCAGTGGGGGGACCTCGTCCGCGACGCCCACCCGGGATACACCGGCCGCCGGCCCCGCATGCAGACGTGGCACGGGACGAACGACGAGGTGCTGCGTTACCCGAACTTCGGCGAGCAGATCAAGCAGTGGACCGACGTGCACGGGCTGAGCCAGACGCCGACGTACACCGACAGCCCGCAGGCCGGCCACACCCGCACCCGCTACGGCGGCAGCGGCGACCGGGCGCCGGTCGAGGCGATCAGCATGCAGGGGGTCTCGCACAACCTGCCGGTCGACGCGGCGCAGGCGATCCGCTTCTTCGGGCTCGACACCACCGCGCCCCCTACGACGGCGCCCCCCACGACCGCGCCGCCGACGACCCCGCCCCCCACGACCGCGCCGCCGACGACCCCGCCGCCGACGACCCCGCCGCCCAGCACTCCCCCGCCGGGCGCCTGCCGGGTGGGCTACACCGTCGACGCCTGGAACGCCGGGCTGACCGCCGCGGTCACAGTCACCAACACCGGCGCCGCGACGGTGGACGGTTGGTCGCTGGGCTTCACGCTGCCCGCCGGCCAGCGCATCACCAACGGCTGGAACGCGACGTACGCCCCGACCAGCGGCGCGGTCACCGCCCGCAACGTCTCCTACAACGCCACCATCGCGCCCGGCGCGTCGGTCAGCGTGGGCTTCCAGGCCACCCACACCGGTGACACGGGCCGGCCCTCCTCGTTCACCCTGAACGGCGCCACCTGCACGTTCGCCTGAACCGCCCGGGGGCGGCGTCGACACCGGCGCCGCCCCCGGGTCAGCCGGCGCCGGGCGTTCCGGTGACGGACGCACCAGGAGCGGGCCGCGTACGGCCGCACCGCCCCGCGAGACCGGCTGCCGGTTGCTACCCTCCCCCGGTGCGGTGGACCGTGGCCCGACGCAGTCTCGCCGTGCTGGCCGGCTGGTACGCCCTCGCCGTGCTCGCGCCGGTCGCGGCGGCGACCTGGATCCTCGGCCCGGAGTTCCTGGGCCTGGCCCCGGAGCGGCCCGGCCCGGTGCAGCCATGCACGGAGAAGACCCTGGCCTGCTACGGCGGCCCGGGCGTGTGGGACCTGCTCCGGCTCGGCGCGCTGCCGCTCGCGGGCAGCCTGGTCGTCTCGCTGCTGACGCACCGGTTCCTCGTCGACCGGCTCGCCTCGGCGACGGCCACGGGCACCCTGGCGGCGTTCACCGGCTGGCTCGGCTGCGCGCTGCTGGCCTGCGCCCTCGTGCAGCGCTGACCCGGACGCGACAGGGGCGCAATCAGCGCCCGGCTCCGCGCCTGAGCCCGGCGCGGTCCTCTTGTCGTCGCCGTCCGACCCCGACACGCCGCGCCCCGGCGGTCTCCGGACAAGCAGGGTCGCCAACCACTACAGTGCGTGTCATGGAAATGGTTTCCATATCCGGAGAGTGGGAGCAACCCTGATGAAGATCGCATTCGTCGGAAAGGGCGGCAGCGGGAAGACGACCCTCGCGGCGCTCCTCGCACGTCACCTGACCGACGGCGGGCACCCGGTGCTGGCCATCGACGCCGACATCAACCAGCATCTCGCGGTGGCACTCGGCGGCACCCCGGAGTGCGCGGCGCGGCTCACCCCGCTCGGGGAGTTCCTGCCGCAGATGAAGGAGTACCTGCGCGGCGAGAACCCACGGATCGCCTCGGCGGCGGAGATGGTCAAGACCACCCCGCCCGGCGCCGGCTCGCGACTGCTGAGGGTGGACGAGGAGAACCCGATCTACACCGCGTCGGTCCACCGGATCGGCGGCGTACGCCTCGCCGTGACCGGCGCGTTCACCGAGGACGACCTCGGCGTGGCCTGCTACCACTCCAAGGTCGGCGCGGTCGAGCTGCTGCTCAACCACCTCGTCGACGGCCCCGGCGAGTACGTGGTGGTGGACATGACCGCCGGCGCGGACTCCTTCGCCTCCGGCCTGTTCACCCGCTTCGACCGGACCTTCCTGGTCTGCGAGCCGACCCTGCGCAGCGTCGGTGTCTACCGCCAGTACGCCGGCTACGCCAGCGACTACGGCGTCGCGCTCTCGGTCGTCGGCAACAAGATCGAGGACTCCTCCGACGTGGCCTTCCTCCGCGAACACGTCGGCGCGGACCTGCTGACCTGGGTCAGCCGGTCGCCGTACATCCGGCGGGCGGAACGGGGCACCGTCGGCCCGCTGGACGATCTCGAGGCCACCAACCGGGCCGTGCTGCACCAGCTGACCGACGCCGTCGACGCGACGGTCCAGGACTGGCCGGCGTTCACCCGTCACGCGCACGACTTCCACCGCCGGAACGCCGCCGCCTGGGCCAACGAACGGACCGGGACGGACCTCACCGCCCAGATCGACCCCGACTTCCTGATGGGACCCGCGACAGTGCGCCCCAGCACGCCGGCGCTCGGCTGAGCCCGGGTCAACGGCGCCCCGAGCCCACGCGGCCCGGCTGCGACAACTCGCCCCGAAGTCACCCGACACCGGTCCACGCATTGACGCCGACCGCCGTCACGTGTGTGCTCATGCCGCTACAGGGCAACGACAACCGTAGTCATTATCGGTATCCCGAGGAGGATCATGTCCCTCACCGTCCCGCCCGCCCTGCTCGAAGCAGCCGAACGAGGTCACGTCGACGACGCCGACTTCGTCGCCTGCGTCCGGGAATCGCTCCCGTACGCCTGGCAGACGCTCAGCCGGATCGTCGCCGACCTGGAGTCCTCCTCCGCCGACTTCGCGGACAACGTCATCCCGCCGGCGAACGAGGCGGAGCGCGGTCAGCTGCTGCGGGCGCTGGCCAGTGACGCCATCAGAGGCGGTCTGGAACGACACTTCGGCGTGAAGTTCGCCTTCCAGAACTGCCATCGGGCCGCCGCGTTCCGTCCCGGCGCCGTCGACTCGGAGTCCTACCGCCGGTTCACCTCGGTGCGGGGCCAACTGCTCAACCAGTCCCCCGAGCTGCGTGACTGCTGACCCGCCCGCTGGCCTGCTGGCAGGAACGGGTGTGCACCCGCACCTGTTCCTGCTCGCAGGGCTGCCCGCCGGGACGTCTCACGCCCGGGCTCTCGCCGACGCCCACGCCTACGGTCTCGCGGCCGAGAACGCGGGCTACGCCGGGGTGTGGATCGCGGAGCACCACTTCATCTCCTACGGGGTCTGTCCCTCGGCGGTCACGTTCGCCGGGCACCTGCTGGGCGCGACCCGCCGCATCGCGGTCGGGACAGCCGCCTGCGTCCTCTCCAACCGGCACCCGGTCGCGCTGGCCGAAGAGGCCGTCCTGCTCGACGAACTGTCCGGCGGCCGGTTCCGGCTTGGTGTGGCGCGCGGCGGCCCCTGGGTCGACCTGGAGGTGTTCGGCACCGGTCTGGACCGTTACGCGGAGGGATTCGCCGAATCCGTGGACCTGCTCTCCAGGTGGCTCTCCGGGGCGGAAACCGTGTCGAGCACCGGCCGGTTCACGTTCCGACCGGTACCGGTCGTGCCCCGTCCGCGCCGCCGCGTACCCACCTGGATCGCGGCGACGTCGGCCGCCACGGTGGACATCGCGGCGGCCAGGGGCATCCCGCTGCTGCTCGGCATGCACGCCACCGTCGAGGAGAAGGCCGGGATGCTCGACCGGTACGCCGACGTGGCCACCCGCCACGGGCACGACCCGGACGAGATCCGGCACGCGAGCACCCACCTGGCGTACCTGGCGGACAGTGACCGGGCCGCCGAACGGGCGGTACGGGGCGCCCTGCCGGACCTGCTGGCCGGCACCGGCGAATACGTCCGCGTCGACGGCGCCACCGCCGCGCGACGTGACCCCGACCGGTACGTCGACCACCTGCTGGACATCCATCCGGTCGGCGCGGCCCCACGGTGCAGGCAGACCCTCGCCGCGGCCGCCGCGCTGCCCGGGGTCGGACACCTGTTGTTGATGGTGGAGGGGGCCGGCGGTCCGGAACGGACCGTCGAGAACATCACCGGACTGGCCGTCGAGGTCCTCGGCCTCGACCCCGCCGCCGGCTGAGCCGCACCAGCGGAACACCCGGCCGGCACCGTGCACGTTGCCGATGGGCATCGGGGCAACTCGCCAACTGCTGGAGCGACCCCGCCACACTGGCGGTCAGCTGAGCTTGGAGTTGGTCACCGTGGGGTTGCGGGCGCCGAGGAAGAAGATGCCGGGGTAGCCGCGCGTCTCGAAGCCGTCGCTCGGGTTGCGGCGCAGGGCGGAGTTCTCGATCCGCATCGTGCCGGTGCGGTTGTTGCTGACGAAGAAGACGGCCCCGCCGCCCTCGTTCGCCTTGTTGCCCTCGATGATCGTGCCCGCGATCCGGACGGTGAACTCGTTGCCGTCGCAGTAGATCGCCCCGCCGCTGCCGCCGCCAGGCGTGCCGGCCCTGGCCGGGTTGGCCCCGGCGCCGACCGCCCGGTTGTCGCGCAGGACGCTGTTCAGCACCACCCAGGAGACACCGATGCTGCTCAGTGCGCCGCCGTTGGCGCACACGCCGCCGTCGAACGTGCTGCCCACGACGTACACCGGCCTGTTCTCGTACTGGCTGAGCACCCGGATCGCCGCGCCGCCCAGGTCGGGGCCGGTCCGCTCGCAGCGGTTGCGGACGAAGCGCGAGTTGACCACCTTGAACCGGCCGCCCCGCACGAAGACCGCCCCACCGCCGCCACCCTCGGTCCGCTCGCCGGTGGAGTTGCCGTCGGCGAACGTCAGGTTCTGCACGGTGAGCTGCGGGTGGTCCTGGTTCTGGCAGTGGGAGGTGGTCCAGCCCTGCGCGCCGTCGCAGGTGTTCATGTACAGGATCCGGCGCTGTCCCTGGCCGCTGAGGGTGACCTTGCCGCCGCCGTCCAGCACCACCCTCGGCCCGTTGGCGTTGCGGACCTTGGCGGTGGCCGTCATCTTGATCGTCACCGGTTCCGGCCCGCAGTCGAAGGTGATGACGCCGCCGGCCGCGACCGCCTTCACCACCGCGGCCGACGTGCAGCTGGCAGCGGTGCCGCCGCCGATCGTCCGGGTCGGCTTCGACGTGTCGACGGCCCGCGCCTCGGCCGGCACGGGCGCGCCGCCTCCCGGGTTGCCGGCCCTCAGCGTCCCGGCCGCCTTCGTCGAGGGCCTCGGGCTCGCACTCGCCGAGGGCCCGCCGAAGCCGGAACGGGCCGCCGGGGTACGCCTGGAACCGGTCGCCTCACCACCGCCGGCCGGCGCCGACGCGGCTGCCGGGGCCGGCGTCGTGTCGCCGTTCGGGGCGGACTTCCCGCAGGCGGGCAGGCCCGCCCCGGCGAGGGTCAGGACGAGCAGGGCGACAAGCGACTTCACACGCACGCCGTGATGGTCGTGAACGGCACCGCCAGAGTCAAGCGGAGGCCGCAGCCACCCGGTGGCGGGCGGGCGTCCTCAGCGCCACCGCGCGTCGCCGGGCGGGCAGGCCAGGAGGGAGTCCCCCGGTCCGTGGCTGCCCGCCGGGTACTCCTGCAACGGCACCGCCCCCGCCCGCCACGCTTCGAGCACCGGCCCCACGATGCGCCAGCACTCCTCGGCGGTGTCGCCCCGCACCGAGAGCGTCGGGTCGCCGTCGAAGGCGCCGCGCAGCACCTCCCCGTACGGCGGCAGGCCTCCGGGACCGAAGTCGGCCGTCAGGTGCACCTGGTCGAGCTCCAGCGGGTTGCCGGGGCCGTTGATGTTGACGTCGAGGCCCAGCCGGTCCGGGCCGAAGCCGATCCGGAGCCGATCCGGCTGCTCGAGCCCGGTGAGGCCGGTGGGCACCCGGGGCGGCTGTTTGAAGGTGACGACGGCCTCCTTGCGGGTGCCGGCCAGCGCCTTGCCCGAGCGCAGCCGGAACGGCACGCCCGCCCACCGCCACGTGTCCACGCCCAGCACCACCTCCGCCAACGTCTCGGTCCCCCGGGTCGCCTCGATGCCCGGCTCGTCGGCGTACGCGGGCAGCCGTCGCCCGCCGACCTCGCCGGCGGTGTAGCGGGCCCGCCGGCTCCACCTCGCCGGGTCGCCGTCCCACACCCGCGTGGCCCGCAGCACCTGCGCCTTGCGCCCGCGCAGGTCCCGCGCGTCGAGGGTGGGCGGCGCGTCCATCGCCATGAGCGCGAGGATCTGCAACAGGTGGCTCTGCACCATGTCGACCAGCGCGCCCGCGCCGTCGTAGTAGCCGGCACGACCCTCGAGGCCCAGCGTCTCGTCGAAGACGATGTCCACGCACGCCACGTGCGCGGCGTTGAGCACCGGCTCGAAGATCCGGTTGGCGAAGCGCAACCCGAGGATGTTCACCACGGTGGACTTGCCGAGGAAGTGGTCGATGCGGTGCACCTGGTCCTCCGGCACGAGCCCGGCCAGGATGTCGTTGAGCGACCGCGCCGAGACCTCGTCGGTGCCGAACGGCTTCTCCAGCATCAGTCGGGTGCCGGGCGGCAGGCCGACGCGGGTCAGCGCCGCGGCGGCCCGGGCGGTGACCGTCGGCGGCAGGGCGAAGAAGATCACCAACTGGCCGTGGCAGGTGGCCAGCAGCCGCCGCAGGTCCTCCTCGCGGGTCACGTCCGCCGGCACGTACCGGGCGGCGCGGACCACCTCGGTCTCCGCCGGCCCGTCCGCACCCACCATGGCGAAGGACTCGGCCACGCGGCGACGCCACCGCTCGTCGTCCCAGTCCTCCGCGCCGCTGCCGACCAGCCTCAGCCCGGGCTGGGCTCCGCCGCCCACCAGCCGACCCAGCCCGGGCAGCAGCAGTCGCGCGGCCAGGTCGCCGCTGGCACCCAGCAACAGCAGCGTCTGGGGTACGCGGCCCCCGTCGGCGCGACGGTCGGCCACGGAACTGGCGGCGCTCGGGGTCGATGTCGTCATGCACCCACCATGCCCTGCCGGCGGGGCGGGTACGCATCGGTTGCGCGGACCTGTCCCATTCCCCGGCCCCGCGGGCGGGCTGTGGTCCGGACGGGCTCAGCATCCGGGAGTGTCCGCGTCCGACTCGCACGTCGATCTTCGTGCTGGCAGGCTGAGGTCACCTGCCCCGTCGGCAGTCCGGACGCCGACGGGATGCCGATCCTTCAGAGGAGACGATCGACCCGATGGCTGCGGACGTCACCAGCACCGCCGAATGGCAGGCACTGCACAGGCACGCCGAGGAGATCCGCGGGCTCCATCTGCGCGACCTGTTCGCCGCCGACCCGCGCCGCGGCGAACGGCTGGCCGTCGAGATGGCCGACTTCTACGTGGACTACAGCAAGAACCTGGTCACCGACACCACGCTCGGGTTGCTCACCGCGCTGGCCCGCCGCGTCGGGCTGACCGATCGGATCGCCGCGATGTTCTCCGGAGCGCACCTCAACGCCACGGAGGACCGCGCCGTGCTGCACACCGCGCTGCGACTGCCCCGCGGCGCCTCGCTGATCGTGGACGGGCAGGACGTGGTCGCAGACGTGCACGAGGTGCTGGACCGGATGGCGGCCTTCGCGCGGACAGTGCGCGCGGGGCAGTGGCGCGGGCACACCGGTGAGCGGATCCGCACCGTGGTCAACATCGGCATCGGCGGTTCCGACCTCGGCCCGGTGATGGCGTACGAGGCCCTGAAGGCCTACCGCGACGGCGGGCTGACCTGCCGGTTCGTGTCGAACATCGACCCCACCGACATCCACGGGGCCACCGCGGACCTGGACCCGGCGACGACTCTGTTCGTGGTGGTGTCCAAGACCTTCTCCACGCAGGAGACCCTGGCCAACGCCCACCAGGCGCGGCGCTGGCTGCTGGGCGGGCTCGGTGCCGACGAGGCCGCCGTCGCCCGGCACTTCGTCGCCGTCAGCACCAACGCGCAGCGGGTCCGCGACTTCGGCATCGACCCGGAGAACATGTTCGGGTTCTGGGACTGGGTGGGCGGTCGGTACTCGCTGCCCTCGGCGGTGGGCCTGTCGGTGATGTTGTCCATCGGACCGGAGCGCTTCCGGGAGATGCTGGCCGGCTACCACGCCGTGGACGAGCACTTCCGTACGGCGCCGCCGGAGCGCAACGTGCCGGTGCTGCTGGGGCTGCTGAACGTCTGGTACACCAACTTCCTCGGCGCGCAGACCCACGCCGTGCTGCCGTACGCGCAGTACCTGCACCGCCTCCCCGCGTACCTGCAGCAGCTCACCATGGAGAGCAACGGCAAGTCGGTCACGGTCGACGGCACCCCGGTGGCGCACGACACCGGGGAGATCTTCTGGGGCGAGCCCGGCACCAACGGCCAGCACGCCTTCTACCAGCTGATCCACCAGGGCACCCGGCTGGTGCCCGCGGACTTCATCGCCTTCAGCGAGCCGAACCACGACATCGGCGACATGCACGACCTGTTCATGTCGAACTTCTTCGCCCAGACCGCCGCGCTGGCGTTCGGTCGTACCGCCAAACAGGTGGCGGCGGAGGGCACCGCGCCGGAGCTGGTGCCGCATCGGGTGATGGCCGGCAACCACCCCACCACCTCGATCGTCGCCCCCAGACTGACTCCGGCCACGTTCGGGCAGCTGGTGGCCCTCTACGAGCACGTCGTGCTCACCGAGGGCGCGATCTGGGGCATCAATCCGTTCGACCAGTGGGGCGTCGAGCTGGGCAAGGTGATGGCCAACCAGCTCGCGCCGCTGCTGCACGAGGGCGAGCCGGACCTCGGCGGCACCGATTCGTCCACGGCCGCCCTGATCCGCCGCTACCGTCGGCAGCGCGGACGCGACTGACGCCCCGGGAGCCGCGGCGGCCGGATCCCCCCGGCCGCGGCGGCCGCCACGAGCCGCGGTGACTGCTGCACCGCCCTGCTCTCCGGCTGTCGCTGCGGAACAGGCGATCGAGCTGGTGGCCGGCGGGGGCTCGACCTACCGGTCCCCGGGGCGGACCGTGGGGCTGGGCACAGCGGACGGGCTGGGCGCAGCCGCCGGGCTGGGCACGCCGGACGGCACGGTGGCACTGATCGCAGGCGCCTCGATCACCTTCCGGTCGAGGCTGACCTGTGCGGTGCCGGTGCCACCGACCCGGATGTCGTCGTACGCCTTGAGCTGGCGGTCCGGGCCGAAGTAGAGCACCGACATGGCCAGCGGAGTCGGCTCCTCGCCTTCGAGCCCCCGCAGACCCGCCCCACCGGTGGATCCCTGCACGGCCAGTCGCGTGGTCACCTCACCGGTCTTCGGCAGCACCGTCACCTCGCGCCGGTGCGTGTGCCCCGCGAGCACGACCGGCGTGACCCCGTTGAGCGCGGCGGCGGACGCCGGGTCGTGCACCAGTGCGATGTCCACGGGTGCGTCCAGGGCCCGGATGGTGGTGGCCAGGAGCCTTCCGGCGCCCTCGACCGTCGTCGGCGACTCTGCCCAGGGACCGGAGGCGTCGTCCCGTTTGTCGGGGGTGAAGCGGGGGTCGGCGATACCCGCGATCCGCAACCCCGCGACGACCGTGACGGAGTTGTCGAGCACGATCGCGTTACGCTGGCTGGCCACCGCGGCGGCGGTGCGGGGCGAGTCGTGGTTGCCGCGGATGTAGACGTACGGCACGTCGAGCTGGCTGATCATGGAGACGTAGTTCGTCTCGGGTTCGCTGCCCCAGTCGGTGATGTCGCCGGTGTCGATCACCGCGTCGATGTCGTACTGCTCGACGACGGTCCTGATCACCGGCCAGGCGGCGGGGTTGAGGTGCAGGTCCGAGACGTGCAACAGCCGGGTGGTGTCGGGGGACGGTTGGTAGATCGGCAGGCTGGACACGGAGGCGTACAGCTTGCCGACGTTGCCCACCAGTCGTTGCAGCTGCTCGGCGTAGCGGCCGTAGTCGTCGGCGATCCGCTGGGCGTCACCGATCAACGCGGGGGCGTTGGCCAGTAGTCCCTCGTAGCGCGGCTCCGCCAGCGCCTGCGGTCGCAGTGTCGCGGCGGCGGTGCCGAGGGTGCTGCCGGTCATGAGCAGTGCCAGGCCGCCGGCCCAGGCGACCCGGCGGACGGACCGGAAGGTCACGGCCGCGAGCAGCATCGAGGCCAGGACCGCCACCCCGAGCGTACGCAGCCCGAGGCGCACCAGCGCGTCACGGAGGTCCTGCGGTGCGCTCTCCCCGGCGTGGGCGAGAGACGCGGGGTCGTTGATCAGCGCCTCGGTCCGTCGTTGGTCCAGCGAGTCGAGGCGAGCGGTCAGCTGGGCCGGACCGTCGTGGCTGTCGAGGAAGAGTGATCCCAGGGGTGGCACGGCCACCTCGGTGCCGCCGTCCGTGGCGAGGGTCACGTGGAACGCGACCCGGAACGGGCCGACGTCGCTCTCGCCCCGGCCACCCAGCAGGACACCGACCGTGACGCCGATGGTGGTGACGGCCACCACCGCGGCCACGGTCATGACCCGCCTGGCCCACCGGGAGCGGACGAGTCGGGACGCACCGGTCCTGATGCCTCGTATGGTGGGCAGCACGTCGCGGTAGCGCGACCGACGGGCACCGGGGTGTGGGGTCACGGTCGGAGTCCGATCTGTTGCTCGGGAGGGGGTGGCCGGACGCGCAGCACCACAGTTCCGGTCCCGACCGCGCGGGCGTGCGCCTTCCGGCTGCCCTGGCCTTCGACCTCACCGACCGAAACCTGCACGCATGCAACAATCCCTGCGCGATGCCACGCTACCCGCAGGAACGCCGGCGGGCCAGATCGACCCACGGCCCCGACCGTGGGCGGGCGCGCAGGTGCGAGGGCCTGATCCCCCCGCACGGTCGGACGGGCGCCACACTCCGTCCACCCGTCACGGCGGCCGACCCTGGCGGGGCTGTCACACCGCGATCGGCGGTGCTCCGGTCGCGGATTCGTCCACCTCCGTCGGCGACCCGGTGACGGACGGGCCGACGGTGGTCGGTGTGGCGCTGGGTCGAGGGCCGGAGGTGGGCCCGTCGCCGGGCGGCGGCGGTGGCGGGGGGCTGCTCGGCGCGGGCTCGCCGCTCGGTGACGGGTCGGTGCTCGGTGACGGGTCGCCGCTCGGTGACGGGTCGCTGGTCGGCGAGGGTTCCGTGCTCGGCGACGGGTCGCTGGTCGGCGAGGGATCGACGGGCGCTGGAGGGGTGGCCGTTGCCTGCGGGTTCCCGGTCGCCGGCGGGCTGGCGGGCGGCTGCGGGCCACCGCCCGGGCCGGGTCCCGGCGGGAGCGGATCGCTGTCCGCCGGGGCCGTGGGCGGCTCCGGCTCGTCGCCGGACGGCGGCGGGGCGGCAGCTTCGCCGGCCGGCCCGCTTCCCGGTGCCGCCGGGGCGGAGGCGGGTGGCGGGGCGGATCCGACGACGGGCGACGCGATCTGACTGACCACCCGGTCACACGGAAGTCCGTTGACGGAGAACACGACCGGGGCCTTCAGCCGCTCGGCCTCGACGGTCCCCCGCAGCGCCGCCGCCAGGGTCGCGCCGGGCGCCAAGGGACTGGCCGGGTCGAGGGTCACGTGGCGGCGGTCCTGGTCCCAGGACGTACCGGTGGTGAGGAGCCGGTGGCCGGGCGGCAGGGCGAACGCCAGTGACCAGTCACGCAGCCACTGCCCTCCGATGTTGGTGACGGTCAGGTCGGCACGGAACCCGCCGTCCGGCATCCGGTGGGCGGTGTACCGGGCGGCGCAGCCGCCGGACTGTGCTTCGGCGCCGCCGGTGTCGCTGTCCGCGGCGTCGTGCAGCGTGGTGAGGCCGGGTAGCTGACCGGCGAGTACCGCGGCGAGCAGGACCGCCGGCACGCCGACCGCGGCCCGGGAGCGGAGCCTGCGCAGGCGTGTGGGGCCCGCCGCCCGGACGGTCCCCGGTCGCGTGCTTCCGGTGCGGGCCGGAGCCCTCGGGCCATCGGTGGGCGCACGGGTCGATCCGGTGGCCGACGGCAGGTCGGACACGGGGCCCGCGGGCCGCACCACCACCGGCACGCCGGCGGTGCACCGGAGGGCGACTGCCACCTCGGCGGCCTCCGGCCGGTGATCCGCGTCCGGTGACAGGCAACGCCCCAACAGATCGGCCACCCCGTCGGGCAGTCCGGGGACGGACGAGAGTTCGGCCCCACCCCCGTCGTGCCGCAGCCCGGCGGGGCTCTGTCCGGTGACGCACTCGGCCAGCACCAGACCCAGGGCGAAGACGTCACCGGCTGGGGACGCCGTGGCACCGGCCGCCTGCTCCGGAGCCAGGTATGCCGGCGTACCCCAGATCAGCCCTCCCTCGTCGGCGGGATCCTGGCCGACGCCCGCGGCGATGCCGAAGTCGACGACCTTGATCCCCCGGGAACCGAGCATCACGTTGCCGGGCTTGACGTCGCGATGGACGAGTCCGTCGGCATGCGCGGCGGCGAGGGCGTCCGCCACGGCGGCGCCCACCCGGGCGACCTCGTGCCAGGGCATCCGTCCCGACCGGCCCAGGCAGGCGGCCAGGGTCTCGCCGTCGACGAACTCCATGACGAGGAAGGGCGCCGGTCCCCTGCCCCGGCGCCGCTGCTCGCCGTAGTCGTAGACGCCGGCGACGTGCGGATGGTCGAGCCTCGCCGCGGCGAGTGCCTCACCACGCAGCCGCCCACGGGCCGCCGGGTCGTCCAGCAACTCCGGGGAGAGCATCTTCACGGCGACCGTACGCTGCAACCGCAGGTCGAAACCGCGCCAGACCACCGCCATGCCACCCTGCCCGACCGGTTCGTCGAGCCGGTAGCGCTGTTGCAGGAGTCGCATGTCTTCGTCTCCCCGGTCGTCGTACGGCTTCGACGCGGATCTGGGTGGCGTTGCGCCCCGGTCGCGCCGATGTTCCCGTCGACGCTGGGCGGTACCCGGCACCCGTGATCCAAAACCCCTGCTCAGCGACCCTGCCGTCAACGGCGGGGATCGTCACGCAACCGTCATGGTTTCGCGATTGTGCCGCCACACGCGGGGGAAGTTCCTGTACATGCGGCATGACGGAGAGCATTCGGCACGACGAAGCGGAGCGACCGCGATGGGCGGATGGCACAGCCGGGTGCGTCCGGCGCTGGCGGCGCTCCCGGTGGTGGTCCTGCTCGTCGCGGGTTGCACGAGCCCGCCCGCGGCGCCGCCGCCCAGCCCCGAGCCGGTGGTGCCCACCACCCGACCGGGCACCGTCGCCCGGGCGGAGGTGGGCGACCGGCTGACGGTCACCGCCGCCGTCGACCGGGTCATCACCGACAGCGCGTTCGTCGTACGCGACGCGGACCTGACCGGCGGAACCCTGCTCGTGCTGACGACGGGTCTGTCGGCGCCGGCTCCGCCGCAGCTCGTGACCGTGCGGGGCACCGTGATCCGGTTCTCCCACCGCGACCTCAGCGACCGTTACCGTCTCGGGTCCCCGGGACCGTACCGGGCCTTCGAAGGCGGGCGGGCGCTCGCCGCACAGGAGGTGAAGGTCTGGCAGTGAGTCACCTCGCCGCTCGGCGGATCACCGGCTGGGCGGCCCAGGCGTATTCCGAGATGTCGCCGCCGAGGGCTGCCTATGGTGGAGGCGACGCGACGGCCACGCATCGCCGGTCGCCACCGAGGACGATGGGCAAACAGCATGGACCGGTTCATGGAGGCTTTCTGGGACACGAGCAGCGTGGGTGGCCGCCTCGTGACCAGCGCCGTCCTGATCCTGCTGGCCCTCGCGCTCGCCCCGCTGGCCGGCCGCCTCGCCACCCTCCGGGTGCACGACACCACCAACCGTTACTACCTGCGCAAGGCGGTGCACTACCTGACCGTCGTGGCGTTGCTGTTCGCGCTGGCGCTGCTGTGGCGACCGTTCGCCGGCCGGATCGGCTTGGTCGTCGGACTAGTCGGCGTCGGTCTCGCGCTGGCCCTGCAGGAGGTCATCGGCGCGTTCGCCGGGTGGATCAGCATCCTCACGGGGCGGCAGTTCCGCGTCGGTGACCGGATCCAGATGTGCGACGTACGCGGCGACGTCCTCGACATCACCCCGCTGCGCACCCGCATCCTGGAGAGCGGCTCCTCCACCGATCCGGGATCCTGGATCCGCGGCCGCCAGTACACCGGCCGGGTGGTGTCCCTGTCGAACCGCTTCGTGTTCTGCACACCGGTCTACAACAGCAGCACCGTGCTGGACCACCTGTGGGACGAGCTGACCTTCCCCATCCCCTACCAGGCGGACTGGCACCTCGCGGAGAGCATCCTGTGCGAGGAAGCGCGGAACATCTCCTCGACAGCCGAGGCACGCAGCGCAATCGAGCAGATGCGCCACCGCTACCCGGTCGCCGAGGCGGAGGTGGACGCCCGCGTGTTCGTTCGCGCCACCCCCAACTGGGTCGAGCTGTCGGCGCGGTTCGTGGTGCCGGTGCGTGCCGCCCGACAGGTCAAGGACCAGGTCACCCGGCGGGTGCTGGACCGCTTCGCCGAGCACGGCATCCGGGTGGCGTCGGAGACGCAGGACATCACCATCTATCCGCCTCAGGCATCGGCCGCCGGCGCCGCCCCGGACAGCCGTCGGTGACCGGTCGGCGACCGTCGGGCGTACCAGCGACGGCCGGGCATCGCGGTGATCCCGTGCAGCACGGTGCTCGCGACCACGACCAGGCTGCCGACGGCCCACAGCCGGGGGTCCCGGGCTCCCTCCTCCTGACTGTGGGTGAGATAGAACAGCGCCGACACGCCGATCGGCCCGAACCAGCCCAGGAACACCACGCTCCGCCAGGACATCCCCAGTACGGGCTTCAGCGCGAGCACCACCGGCAGACGGCGCAACACCAGCACCGCGGCCACGAAGGCCACCAGAGGCCAGCCCAGAGCAACCCAGTCACGCCACGGCACCTCGATGCCGAGCAGGAAGAACAACGGCAACACCAGGTAGCGGGTCAACGCGTCGTCGAGCTGCTGCTCCGACGCCCGCGACCGGTCCCCGATGACCGCGTTGTAGGCCAGGCCGGCGACGAACACCGCGAGGATGCCGTCCGTGCGCGCCAGTCGGGCAACTCCCAGCGCCGCGACGCCGAGCACGAGCGTGAAGATCAGCAGGGAACCCTCGTCCACGTCCTCCCGCGCCTCGGCCGTCATGACGGCCCGGCCTGCCGCGTAGCCGACCGCCAGACCGACCACCACGGCCCCCACCACCCCCCACGCCGCCTCGGCGAGGTGCCCGGCGAGGGACCCGGATGTCACGGCGGCCAGCGCAAGCACGACGAACACGAAGGCGAGCCCGTCGTTGGCGCCCGACTCGCCGCTGATCACCTGACGTAGCCGAGCGGGCAGCTGCCGTTCCGCGGGGCCCCCCGAGACGATACTGGAGGCCAGAACCGGATCCGTCGGCGTCAGACAGGCGCCCAGCAGCGCGGCCAGGGCCACCGGAAGGCCGAGCACGAGCCAGGCCAGGCCGGCGCTGACCACGGCCATACCCGCCATCGCGACGGCGAGGAGCACACCGACCGGACGGATCACCGACCGGTAGTCCGGCAGCGGGAAACGCAGCGCGACGGCCATCAGCGAGACGGCCAGCAGGATCCGGCTCGCCTCCAGCGTCAGTACGGATGCCTGGCGCTGGGGCAGGTCGATCAGCCCGAGGAACGGACCGACCAGTACGCCCAACAGCAGCGCGAGCAGAGGTTCGCTGACCGGTGCCCGACGGATGGCGCTGGACCAGAAGGCCAGCAGCACCCCCAGGACGCCGACCAGGGCGTAACCGAGGTGAAGCAGATCCATCCCACCGCGCTACCCCCGGCGTCCCCGGTTCACACAGACGCGGGTACGCCTCACGCGGGGACGGTTCGCGTGCCGGCCACCGCTGAGGCCGGCCAGGCGTACCGTCGAAATTCGCGTCCGGTGGCCGCGTCGAGGCGATGGAGCGCGCCGCAGACCGACGTACGCCACGATGAGTGGGTGACGTTGAGGAACCGGTCGTCGTGAGCCGACCCCGTACCCTGTCCGCGCGGCTCGCCGAGGTGCGGGAGAGCTTCTGGCTCGTGCCGGGGATGTTCGCGGTGGGCGCGGTGGTGGCGGCCGTCGGCCTGTCGATGCTGGAGCTGCAACTGGACCTTCCCATCGAGGGGATCCTGCCCAGCAATCCCGCAGGCGCCCGGTCACTGCTGTCGTCGATCATCACGGCGATGATCTCCTTCACCGCGCTGGTCTTCTCCATCACGGTCGTGGCGCTGCAACTGGCCAGTAGTCAATACACCCCGCGGGTCCTGCGGACGTTCCTCCAGGATCGGATCATCCAGGCGACGCTCGGTACGTTCGTCGCCACCTTCCTGTTCGCCATGGTGGTGCTCGCCGCGCTGCCGGCCCGGGACGGAGAGCGGTTCCCGGAACTGTCGCTCGCGATGTCCATGTTGCTCGTCCTGGCCAGCAGTGGCGTCTTCATCTACTACCTGCACCACATCACCACGGTGATGAGGGTCTCGCACATCATCGCCTCGATCGGCGCGCAGACGCGGCGGTCGATCGCCCGCCTTCCGGCGCCGGACGGGCGGTCGGCGGTGGTGCCCGGCGAGGTCACGCAGACCGTGCCGGCCCCGGACCCCGGCATGATCACCCACGTCGACATCCCCCTGCTCGCCCGCCTGGCACGCGGGCACGACTGCGCCATCACCGTCGTCCCCGCCCCGGGTGACTTCGTCGTCGAGGGGGCACCCCTGGTGCGCGTCCACCGGACAGCCGGCGCGACGACTCGCCCGGTGCCGAGCGACGAGGTCAACCAGGGCGTCACCATCGACATGGAGCGCACCCCGGGCCAGGACGTCGGTTTCGGTTTCCGACAGTTGGCCGACATCGCCGAGCGCGCGCTGTCCCCGGCCGTCAACGACGTGACCACGGCCGTGCGGGCGGTGCAGGAGGCGCACGACCTCCTGCGCCGACTCGCCAACCGCCCCGACCCCGTCCACGTCGTCCGGGACGACGACGGTACGGTGCGCGTCCGGATGAACGGGGTCCCGTACGACATCCTCCTGGCCATGGTCGTCGACGACGTCCGCCTCGTCGCCGGTGAGCAGCCGCGCGTCGCACGGCTGCTGGACGCCGTCCTGCGCGACCTGGCCACCGTCGCGCTCCCCGCGCACCGGACGGCGATCGTGCGTCGGCTACCGTCGACTTCCGCCGGTAGTCACTGACAGCCTGGCCCGGGCGACGCCGGGCCCGCGTCCGTCGGCGGGTGCGGAGCGACCGTGGTCAGCGGGCGGGTCGGGGTACGTCGTCCCGCCCCTGCCGTTCGTCGCCGGTCCGCGGCGCCGACGGGTCGAGCTGCTGACGCAGGGCCGCGATCTCGGCGCGGAGGACGGCGATGTCCTCGCTCGTGGCCGCCGCCGGCTGCCCCTTGTCGGAGACCCGCTCCACGATCCAGGTGGCCAGCGAGCCCGTGACGAAACCGATCAGGCCGATCCCCCCGACCATGAGGCCCAGAGCGACGAACCGTCCGGCGTCGGTGACCGGATAGTGGTCCCCGTAGCCGACGGTGGTGATGGTCACCGCCGCCCACCAGAGGGCGTCGTCGAACGAGACGATGTTGGCGTCCGTGGCGGACTGCTCGGCGTCGAGCACGGCCAGCGCGGACACCAGCACGAGCAGCATGGTGGTCACGCCGACATAGATCGCGAGCCGGCCACGGGCCCACGTCTCCGTCCTCCGGCTGAGCGTCAGCACGACGGTGACCAGCCGTAGTGCGCGCAGCGGCCGCAGGACGGGCAGCGCCAGCACGGCCAGGTCGAACAGGTGGTCCCGCAGGAACCGTCGCCGGTGGTCGGTCAGCGCCAGGCGCACCGCGAGATCGGCCCAGAACACCAACCAGATGACGATGGTGGCGACCTCGCACGTCCGCTGCCAGGTCGCGCCCATGTCGGGCCGGAGGATGGGCGCCGCGTAGACGACGAGGAAGGCGACCGCGATGATCGTCAGTGGGAGCCCTGTGCGGCGTTCCCAGCGCGCCGCCCGGTCGGCGGGACGCGTGTGGTTTTTCGCCTGCATGAGCGGTTCCGTCCCGAAAGTTTGCGTGTATCCATGCAATCATTGCCGGGTGGGACTTTACGCGGGAAGCGATACGCGGTCGACACTCGGCGGCGAGGATCTGGTCGACGGACTCTCGGCCCTCAGCCGCACCATGGTGGGAATCACCGCCCGGACGCTGGCGACCCTGGACGTCGAGGTCACCCTGTCGCAGTACCGGACCCTGGTCATCCTCGCCTCCCGAGGCCCGCTGCGCACCGTGGACCTGGCGGCTGCGCTGCACGTGCACCCGTCCACGGCGACGAGGACCTGCGACCGCCTGGTGCGCCGCGACCTGGTGGCCCGGCACCACCGGCCGACGGACCGACGGGTGGCCCTGCTGACGCTCACGGAGGCCGGCAAGACCCTGGTGGGCGACGTCATGCGGCACCGGAGCGACGAGATCCGACGCCTCGTGCAGGCGGTGGCCAGCGGCCCGCAGACGACCGCCGAGATGATCAACTCATTGGTGATCGCGGCCGACGAGCCCACGGAGGAACAGTGGTGGCACCGTTGGCAGGAGTGCACCAGACTCCCCTAGCCCTGCCCCCGCATCGGCGCCGACGCTCCGCACGGTCACCGCGCGACGAGCGGAACGTCGGACCTCGGGTTCGCGGTCGCCGGGGCACCACACGGCACGAACCCATTGCGCGCACGTCGCCCCTGTGGGAATGTCAGGAGGTCCCATCCGCATTCATCGATGCGAGGTGCTTCATGGCACAGACCCTGCGAAAGGTGGCCGTCCGCCTGCTGGGCAGGAAGCGGATCAGCGGTCGTTACATCTACTGGCCCTACCACTACGAGTAGGCCGGCCCCGCCGGCCAGAAGACGTCCACCGGGAGGTGGATGGCGGGCGAGCACAGGATCCTGGCTGCCAGGATCCTGTGCTCGTGTGGTGCGACAGGCGCGAGAGGCGCGGCGATGCGGGACGAGGAGAGCCGACGGCCACCAGGTCCGCCCGGGCACTGGCTGAGGGGCAACAGCCCCGCGTACGAGGCTGACCGGATCGGGTTCCTCCGGCGCTGCCACCGCGAGTACGGTGACGTCTTCTCCTTCGACGAGCAGACCGTCTGCGTTGTCGACCCGGACCTGGCCCACGAGGTCCTCACCCGCACCGGCTCCGGGTTCCTGACCGAACTGCCCCCCTTCGACGCCCGGCCGGACCTTGACGGGGCAGCGGCGCAGGCCCATGCCTGGATGTCCGCCCGCCGCACCGTGTGGCCGGGGCTCAACCACACCGCCGCCGCGGCCCACGACGGGCGGATCGTCCAGATCCTCGACACGATCGTCGGGCCCGCCGCCGGTCACGAGATCGACGTGCTGGCCATGACGCACCGATTCACCGCCGAGGCGGTCACCGACTACTGCTTCGGCCCCGGCCCCTCCGAGATCCCGGGCCTGCTCCGCGAGAACGCCGACGCCGTCGAGCGGTTCGCGGCGGGGTCGCACCGCCTGCCCGCGTTCATTCCGCGCCGCCGCGACCGCCGCTTCTTCCGGGTGCACCGGCGTACCGTCGACACACTGACCCGTATCGTCGGCGCACGGCGGGCCGAGGGCGCCGGCACCCCGCCGGCAGACCTGCTCGACCAGCTGCTGGACGCCGACCCCCGACTGCCGGACCGGACCGTGGTGTCGACGCTGCGCGGCGTCCTGCTGGGCGGCCACGGCGTGCCCGCCGCCGCGCTCGCCTCCATCGTCCGGGAGCTCGCCCTGCGCCCCGGCCTCGCCGCCGAGCTGCGTGACGAGGCCGGCGGGACCGCCGGCGGCTGCGCTCCACCACCGGCCCGGCTACGGCTGGCCGAAGCCGTGGTGCGAGAGGTGCTCCGGCTGTATCCACCGGCGTGGCTGATGACCCGCACCGCGCGGACCGCCCAGCCCCTGGCGAGGTGGTCACTGCGCCCCGGCGACGAGGTACTGCTGCCCGCCTACCTGATCCACCGCGATCCACGATGGTGGCGGCGACCGGACGACTTCGACCCGGGCCGCTGGTTGGCCGGGCGGCCGGCGCGGGGCACGACGTACCTCCCGTTCGGCGCCGGTCCCCGAGTCTGCCTCGGCGCGGCACTGGCCATGCGGCAGCTCTCGCTCGCCACCTCACGCCTGGCGCAGCGCTACACCATCACGTCGTCGAACGCCACCTCCGCCGTTCCGAAGCCGGGGGGCCGGCTGGCACCCGACGGCCTGCGGGCACGCTTGCAGCCGGTTGTTCCGCACGCCACCGCCACATCCTGAGCCCCCGGCCCCGCCGTTGCCCTGATCCGGCTCGCCACCAACCGGTCCTGCGCGTTACCCCTCGTGGTCGACGACGTCGGCGAGACTGCTGCCGTCGCCCAGCTGTGACCGCGTGACGACGCTCATGCTGCCATCGGTCTCCAGCACCACCGCCGCGAGGCCGTGGAGATCACCCGTGCCCTGGCTGCGAGCGGCCTGCCGGATCTCGCTCTCCGCGACCCGGGCGCTGCGCATCGCGGCGTGGCGCAGCTGCCCGTCGCACAACAGCATGGTCGGTCGTGCCTTGATCAGCCGCTGTGACGGCGGCCAGCGCACGCCGAGCAGCGCGACCACGTACTGCAACGCCACCAGCAACGCCAACGCCAGGATGCCCTCCACCAGGGAGACGTCGCGCGACAGGAGGATCGTGGCCAGGGTGGAACCCAACGCCACGGTGACCACGAGATCGAACGCGTTGAGCTTGGACAGGGTCCGCTTGCCGGACAGTCGCAGGATGAACACCAACGTCGGATAGACGATCATCGCGACCACGAGTAACCGCAGCAGGTCGGCGGGGTTCTTCAGCACCATCTCACCGCCGTACCCGCGATGCCCGCCTCGCACGCGCCGACGTGCGTCCTCGCGCGCACGAAGTCGGGAGGGGTACGCGGCAGGGTGCCGACGGCGTCGGTGGCCAGCGGCACCGGGCAGGGGCGACGAAACGCGGCACCGCGACCGCAAGGACGTATACCTTTAACCTGCACATAAGCCGTCTTTCGGACTGCCCCGAAGAACAGAGGACGCCATGCACGACCCGCACCCCGGACGCACCCGGCCCGGAGGACCTGCCCGCCTCAGCCGAGCCCGACGAAGAGCCGCCGGCGTCGGGCGGATGGTCGCCGCGCTGCTCCTGGCCGGTGGCGCCTACGTGCTGTTCGCGCCCACCGCCGCGGCCCAGGAGGAACCACGGTCGAGCGCGGCCGCGGCCGAGGGCGAGGCGTTGTTCGAGGTCGGCTGCATCACCTGTCACGGCCGCAGCGCCGGAGGCGTCGAGGGACGCGGACCCAGCCTGATCAACGTCGGTGGCGCCGCGGTGGAGTTCCAGGTCGGCAGCGGCCGGATGCCGCTGGCCCGCCAGGAGGCCCAGGCACAGCGCAAGCCCCCGCTGTACACCGACGAGCAGGTACGTCAACTCGCCGCGTACATCGACTCCCTCGGCGTGGGACCCGTGGTACCGGATGACATCGACGCCCTGGTCGACGACGCCAACCTCGCCCGCGGCGGCGAGTTGTTCCGGGTCAACTGCTCGCAGTGCCACGCCTTCGGCGGCGGTGGCGGGGCGCTCTCCTCGGGCAAGTACGCCCCCAGCCTCTACCCCGCCAGCGACCGGATCATCTACGCCGCCATGCTCAGCGGCCCGCAGAACATGCCGGTCTTCGGCGACAGCACCCTGACGCCCGAGCAGAAGGCCGACCTCATCGCCTACATCCAGCAGGTCGTCCAGACCGACAACGATCCCGGCGGGTTCAACCTCGGCCGCTACGGCCCGTCCACCGAAGGCTTGGCGATCTTCCTGGTCGGGATCGTCGCGCTGGTGTTCGCCAGCATCTGGATCGCGGGCAAGTCGTGACCGGACACACCGGCCGGCGGAGCGGCAGACCGGTCGACGTCACCGATCGGGCGATGTCCCGCTTCGAGGTGACCCGCGAGGGTGCGCGGCGTGACGACATCGAGATCGTGCACTACGAGCCCCAGGTCGCCGCCGGCTCCAAGGGCGAACGACGGCTGGTCCGCACCATCGCGGCGTTCTTCCTGGTCGCGGGGCTCGCCAGCACCGCGTTCCTGGTGGTGTTCATCTGGTGGCCGTGGCGCTACCAGCTCCTCGGCGAGATCGAGGAGTACTACACCCCGCTGCTCGGGACGACGATGGGCATCGCCCTGCTGGGCATCGGGTTCGGCGTCCTCGTGTGGGGCAAGAAGCTGCTGCCCAAGGAGGTGTCGATCCAGGACCGCCACGAGGGTGCGGTCTCCCCCGACGACCGGGCCGTCACCGGGCAGACCATGCTCCACATGGCCGACGAACTCGGGGTCAAACGCCGTCCCCTGCTGGGTGTCTCCCTGCTCGCGGGCCTCGTTCCCCTCGGCGCGGTCGCCGCCGCGCCCCTGGTCGGCGGTCTCATCACCGACCCCCACGCGGACAACCAACTGTTCCGCACCGGCTTCGCCCCCGCCGACGACCAGGGCGCCGTCACCCGCGTGCGGATGGTCCGCGAGGACGGCCGGCCCGTACGCCCCGCCGACCTGCTGCCCGGCGGGCAGGTCACCGTCTTCCCCGGCATCCCGCACGGCGTCAGCAACCAGTACGCCGACTCCGTCACCCTGCTCATCCACCTGCGGGCCGAGGACGCCCGGCAGGCGCGTGAGAACAACGAAGAGGCCGGCAAGCAGGACTGGATGTGGGGCAACTACATCGCCTACTCCAAGATCTGCACCCACGCCGGCTGCCCCGCCAGCCTCTACGAACAGCAGACCAACCGGCTGCTCTGCCCCTGCCACCAGTCGCAGTTCCTCATCACCGACAACGCCAAACCCATCTTCGGCCCCGCCAGCCGGCCCCTTCCCCAGCTGCCCATCGAGGTCGACGACGAGGGCTTCTTCGTCGCCACCTCCGACTACCAGGATCTCGTCGGCCCCGACTTCTGGGAACGCCCCTGACACGCGTCGCCGCCCACCGAGACGGCAGCGCCTTCCACCACGAGGGCCGACTCGTCGCACCGCTCGGAGGGGTACGTGCTGCGCGTCGACCCCGCCACCGGCCGGCCGGGCCCCGACGCCGACGGCCGCTACCAGTACGACCTCCGCGGGTACCGCTGGACGCGGTGACCGTCGACCGGCACGCCGCGTCGGACGGAGCCCGGCATCCGCGGTCTCGTCCGGCGCGGTATCGAAGGCACGAGCCGGTGACGCCGGTCAGACGCGTGTGACGAGCACCTGGGCGACCTGCCTGGCGTCGGCCAGGTTCTGCGCGTCGGAACCGCCGCGGGAGTAGACGTCGATCTGCACCGTGCCGTGCAGGAAGTAGAGGTGCCCGGAGTGCCAGTGCGCCTCCTCGCCGACGCCGTCCACCGGCTTGGCAGCCGCGACGGTGACCCCGAACTCGACGGCGGTGGTGCGGCTCAGGCATACCGCGAGCTGACCGCTGGCCTGCTGCCACTGGCAGAAGCGGGTGACGTCGCCGGCATCGCCGCCGTCCTCGTCCCTGCGGATGACGGTGCGGCCGGTCAACTCGACCACCTCGGCCCCGGTGAGCAGGGTGCACGGGTCGGGGATGTCGCCGGAGTCCTTCACCAACCCCGAGCTGCCGCCCCCGGTCGCGCTCGGCGTCGCGGCGGCGGCGTCAGTCGCGCTCGGCGTCGCGGCGGAGGCCCCGGCGGTCGGCGCGATCGTGGCGCCCGCGGTCGGTGGCCCCTCGGCGGTGGTGGACTCGATGAGGTCGCAGCCGGTGGTGAGGCAGACGGCGACGAGGGCGGCCAGGGTGACGAGACGGTGCTTCACGAGATCTCCTCGCAGGGGTACGGGATCCGGATCACTCGGTGCCGAGGCCCTTGTCGAGCACCTTGGCCGAGGCGGTGACGGTCGTGGAACGCACGGGGCCGCCGCCGACCGTGTAGAGCGCGTAGGTGTGTGTCTCCGTGCTGCCGGCCGCGCCGGTGATCTTCCACTCGATGACCAGGGGCACCGGTTCGGCCCGGAAGACGGCGGTGCCCGGCCGTGAGGTCCATCGTCCGCTGCGCGCAGAGCGGCGACGGACTAGGCTCGTGAAGATCCACTTAAGGAGTTGGCCATGCTGAACCTGTCGTCGGGCGCCACGGCTGTCCCCCGTGCCGCCGTCGCGGTCGCGCTGGCCGTTGGTGTCGCCGCGTCCATGCCGGCCTGCACCACGGCGGCTCCCACGGCCGGGGAGCCCACCGCCTCGCCGGTGCCGTCGGCACCCGCCAGCGGGACCGTCGACACGCCCTCGCCGACCGGCTCGAAGCCGACGACCGAGTCGCCGCCGGCCAGCCCGGGGGCGGCCGGCGACGCAGACCCGATCATGCGGGGCGAACGGCAGGTCGTCCTGCGGCCGATCGGTTCGTTCGAGTCGATCCTGGCGGTCGACGCCAAGGGCCGACTGAACCTGACCGACGGCGACACGGACAAGAGCCTGTTCGTGTTGCTGCCCGCCAGGGACAACCGCTACCAGATCCGGACCGCGCAGGCCCACGGCGGCGGCGAACCCGACTGCATGGGCCTACGTGACAACGGCAGCTCCCCGGCGACCGTCGTCGCCACCGCCTGCGACGCCGGCCGGGCCGGCCAGCTGTTCGCCATCGAGAAGACGCGGGAGAAGAGCGAGGGCCGCCCGACCTACACCATCAGCGGCGAGGGCAGGGTCTACCTGCGCGCGACGGACCGGCAGGGACTCGTCGCCCAACGGGTGGGCGAGGGCGACGCCGGCGAGGGCCTGGCCTTCGATCTCGTCGACAACGGGGCCGCGCCGGCAGGCCCGGGCGGCTGAGCGGCGCCGTCAGCGGACCTCGCCGAACTCGACCTGCCGCCGCACGACCGGGTCGTGCCTGCGCAGGACCAGGCGGTCCGCATCGTTACGGCGGTGGAGACGGCCCCGCGCACCGACCGGGTGTCTCGTCCGCCGGTCTCGTCACGCGCGCCGTGCTGCTGGCGAAACGGCGCCGGCGGGCGGTGATCCGTCGGGGGCGGGGAACGCGGACGGCTGTCACCTCATGGTTGCGGCTGCTTCGGCAGGGTGAGGATCTCGGCTCCGTCGTCGGTGATGGCGATCGTGTGCTCGCTGTGTGCCGTCCGGCAGCCGGTCGCGCTTCGGAGCGTCCAGCCGTCGGCGTCGGTGACGAGTTGGGCGGTGTCCGCCATGACCCATGGTTCCAGTGCCAGCAGCAGCCCGGGACGCAGCCGGTATCCCCGGCCGGGCCGACCGGTGTTGGAGATGTGCGGGTCCTGGTGCATCGTCGATCCGACGCCGTGACCACCGAACTCGGTGTTTATCGGGTATCCCGCTTCGCTGAGGACCGAGCCGATGGCATGGGAGATGTCACCTACGTGGGCTCCGGGACGGGCCGCGGCTATCCCTGCGCTCAGGGCGCGCTCGGTCGCGTCGATCATCGCAGCGCTCTCCGGGGACTTGCTGTCGCCCACGATGAAGCTGATGGCGGAGTCGGCGACGACTCCGCCCTTGGCGACAGCGAGGTCGAGGGTGAGCAGGTCGCCGTTGGCGAGGGGGTAGTCGTGCGGCAGCCCGTGGAGCACGGCGTCGTTGACCGACGTGCAGATGTAGTGGCCGAACGGCCCGCGTCCGAAGGACGGCTCGTAGTCGACGTAGCAGGACTGCGCCCCGGCCTCGGTGATCATGGTCTGGGCCCACCGGTCGATGTCCAGGAGGTTCGTGCCGACCGCGCTGCGGCTCTTCAGCGTCTGAAGTATGCCGGCGACCAGGGCGCCGGTTTCCTTCGCTCGCAGCAGGTCGGTGGGGTTCAGGATCTCGATCATGCGGCGCCCTACTCGTACGGCCAATAAGTATCCCGGCCATACTATCCCGGTACTAGTATCGGAGCCATGGTCAGGTTGCCGCTCACTCCCGCGGAGGTCGAACGCGGACAGCGTCTCGGCGCCCTCCTACGCCGAGCCAGGGGGGAGCGTTCGATGCTCGTCACCGCGCTGGCCGCAGGTGTCTCGCCGGAGACTCTTCGGAAGATCGAGTCCGGTCGCGTAGCCACCCCCGCCTTTCCGACCATCGCTGCGATCGCCGACGTCCTCGGCCTCTCCCTCGATGCGGTGTGGTCGGAGATCAACCAGCCGGACGGCGGGGCCGGGCTCGCGAGACCAGGTCGCGCCGCAGGCGAGCGACTGGCCTCGTGAGTCTCGACCCCGCAGCCCTGCAGCACCTTCCGACGACGGAGAACACCTGGGCGCAGTCGTCAGGCGACGTTCCCGGCCGGCACCGCTAGACCGCGCGGGCCACGCAGATCCTGGCGCCGAGACGGGGCCCGGCCTCGTAGAGCATGTAGTGCACGCCGCCGTCGGTGCCGAACGTCGGCGACGCCACCCGGCCGTTGTCCGACGCGATCGGCCGGTGGAACACTCCGAGGTGGACCTCGCGGTCGAAGTTGTTGCCGACCTCGGTCAGATACATGTTGCCGCTGCTGCCGTGATAGGCGACGTACGCGGTGCCGTTGCGCTTCAACAGGTGCGGCGCGGAGATGTCGGTCAGCCTGTCGCCCGACGGTGACACCAGCGGGTCCGGGGCGAACTGCCAGCCACTCCAGCCGTTCGGCGACCAGCCCCAGAAGATCTTCCGGGTGCCCGGCCGGACCGTGTGGGCGCCCATGAACACCATCACGTAGCGGTTTCCCTTGCCGGCCACCGAGTGCTCGAACACCCGCGCGTACGAGGTCTCGGTCGTGTTGGGCACCAGGTTCGTCGACAGGATGGGCGTCTCGTTGGTGAAGTGGACGCCGTCGCTCGAGCGGGCGACCCGGGTCGTGTGGTTCTCGCCGTGGAAGTACAGATAGAACTGCCGGGTCGGCGCGTCCCACACCACGTGCGGCGACGACACGTGGCTGACCGTCGTGGTCGGCAGCACCCGGTCGATGACGGGGTTGCCGGCGTACTCGGTGTAGGGGCCCTCGAGCCGGTCGGCGTAGGCGAGACAGATCCCGCCGGGCGCGTCGTGCGGCGCGTAGTAGAGGTAGTAGCGGCCGAGATAGCCGCTGATCTTGTCGTAGACCCCACGCACGCACGGGAAGATGAACTCGCCGGTCGGGTTGTAACGCAACGGCCGGTCGAACGCGTCGCGCACGTACCGGTAGGTGGGGAAACCGGCCGGTCCGGCGAGCGCCGGTGCGGAGGTCGTGGCAAGGCCGGCGCCGGTGGTCGCGGTCGCGACACCGGCGGCCGCCGCACCACGCAGCAGGGTTCGTCGGGAGAAGGAGCCTTCAGGGGTACGCGTCATCGCGTTCCCTCCGTTCGTGGGGGCGAGCGGACGGGGGCAGGCGGGCAGGGCGGGCCGGCCGTGACGAAGCAAGGTGTCACCCGACCTCGCGGAGCGGCCGAACGGTGTGGACGTTCGTCGCGGACGGGGTCGTTGGTCGATGAGTCTGCGCGCGGCGACTCAGCGGCGTCAAGATGCTAATACGAATTAGCAAGGCGTTCCGGCGGTCTCGACTCGCCCGCGCCCCGGCGCCCGCCCGGGACTCGGGCGGGCGCCGGGGCGCGGGCGGCCGGTGCCGGCGGGTTCAGCCGACGGGTGCAGCGGTCCAGGAGGACCGGATCAGCTCCCGCTCCGCCGCGGCGAGATGGGCGGTCGCGGCGAGCCAGGCCCACGCGTACCCGTCCGGATCGGCATTGGCGAGCCGGCCGAACGCGTCCCGGCCACGCCGGGCGGACTCGTCGGCCAGCGCGGTGGTGAGCGCGGCGGCGGTGGTGAAGCCGGCGCGGCGCACCGGGCCGGCCAGGCCGGTGCCGTCGCCGCGGGCCGCCTCGGCGACGGCGCGACGACCGCCCGAGACGGCCAACTCCACCAGCCGGCGGACCCGCCACAGCGGGGACTCCGCAACCGCGTCCGCGCCGACGGTGCGGACGGTTCCGGTCGTCTCCGCCGGGTCGCGCGGCGGCAGGTGGCCGCCCTGGAGTTCGTCGTAGCCCAGGTCCGCCCGGCCGTGCCAGTCCGCCGGCAGCCGCAACGTGGCGGCGGAACCGGGCACCGGGCCGACCGCGAGCGGTCGCAGCGTGCTGGCCCGGTCCGGGTCCAGCCGGCCGACCACCCGGACCCGCAGGCCGGGCCGGGAGGCGAGCCGCCGCAGGTTGGCCACATGGGCCAGCATCGGATGGGAGTCGACCGGCACCAGCCGGATCAGCGGCCCGTCCGGCACTGGCGCCCGCTCGCCTCCTTCGTCGGTGGCGGGGGCCAACTCGCGGGCCAGCACCTGGTCACCGGCGGCGCCCACCACGATCAGGTCACCGCCGACCAGCGCGGTTCCGGCCCGGGCCGGGTCCTCCGGGTCGTCGGTGGCGAGTTGCGCGGTCACCACCTCGGCGAGCGGGCGGGTGAACAGTCGCGCCAGCGGCCCGGTGGACCAGTCGGCCGCGGTGAGCGGGGTGGCCCGGACCCCCTTGCCGGCGCCGAGCCGGCCGTCCGGGGAGACGGTGGTGCCGGTGATCCGCAGGCCGCCACGGGCCAGCACCGCGTGGTTGACCGCGACCGCGCCCATCTCGGTGACCGCCCGGGCGCAGTCGCGTGCCCGGTCCGGGCCGCCCGGTTTCACGTCGCCGAAGGAGAGCTGGCGCCCGTCGGCGGCGACCAGGTGGGTGACCACCCCGGCGTACCCGGTCGCGCTGATCACCGGTTCCCGGCAGACGCCGTACACCTCCAGGGTGCCGTCCGGCTGGTAGGCCCGCCGCAGGACGCCGACCAGCGCCGGATCGGGATCACCGGCGGCCAGCCGGCCGGCGACGTACAGCAGGTCGTGCAGCACGTCGACCAACTCGGCCAGCCGGTGGCCGTCCTGTCGTCGCCGGTGTGCGCGCAGGCCACGCACGGTGCGCAGCGCGGCGCTCTCGGCTCGGGGCAGACCGGCGAGCCGGGCGCTGTGGGCGGCCCGCAGCAGTTCGGCCTGGGGCACCGCCCCGGCGGCCGGCACGCCGGCCGCGAGCACCGCGGCGGCCGCCCGCCACAACGCGTCGGCGGCGGCGCGTTGCGCCTTCGTCGGTGCCGCGCTCCGGCCGGCACGACCGACCGTGCCGGCCGATGTTCCGGTACGCCCGGTCCGGGCGGCGGCCGCGCCGGCGCCGTCCGAAGGAGACACCATGGCGGTGGTGGCCGCCGGATCGGGGTGGGTGGCCGGGTCGGCGACCGGACAGGCGAGCAGGACGGCGGTGCGGTGCAGACAGCGGGGTGCCAGCAGGCAACTGCACCGCGCCTGGTGCGGATCGGTGACCGCGCCGGTCGCTGCGGGCGTCAGGGTGACCGACGCCTCCGGGCCGCAGTCGACCGACACGCCCCCGTCGACCGGGCCGACCGGTGCGCCGGCGAGCCGCTCGACGGCGGCGTCCAGTCGTTTGTGCAGTCGGGGTGGCAGGGCCGCCACCGCCGCGGCGGCGACCGCCGGCAGCACCGGCGGCAACCGGTCGGTGTCCACGGCGGTGGCTGTGCGGTCCGTCAACGTGATCCTCCGCGGATGCGGTCGCCCACCCAGCGGGCGAGTTCGAGCGGGCTGAGGGCGGCGACCGGCATCCCGGCCGCGACGAGCTGTTCGGCGACCGGCACCGAGTAGCAGGGCACTCCCCCGTCGTCCAGCGCGGCGCAGCCGAGCAGATGCACGCCGGAATTGACCAGCGTGCGGACCTCGCCGAGCAGCCCGGCCAGCGCGTAGCCCTCCTCGAAGTCGCTGACCACCGCGACGATGGTGCGGCTCGGCACGGTCACCAGCGAGCGGGCGGCGGCCAGCCCGGCGGCGATGTGCGTACCGCCGCCGACGCGCACCTCCAGCAGCAGCGAGAGCGGGTCGTCGACCCGGTCGGTCAGGTCGACCACCTCGGTGGAGAAGGCGAGGAAGTGGGTGGACAGGGTGGGCACCCCGGCCAGTACGGCGGCGGTCAACGCCGACCACACCACCGACGCCTCCATCGAGCCGGACACGTCGACCACCAGCACCAGCCGCCAGTCGGCCTCCTTGCGGGTGCGGCTGTTGAAGACGGGGCGTTGCGGCACCACCACCGTCCGGCCGTCGCCGAGCCGCTGGGTGTGCGCCAGGTTCGCCCGCAGCGTACGGGCGAGGTTGATCCGGCCGCCGGGGCGGTGGGTCGGACGCGGGTTGCCCAGCCCGGTCAGCGCCGGACGCACCTGGGTGGCCAACTGCCTGGTCAGCTCCTCGACCAGCCGCCGCACCAGTGGCCGCAGCCTGGCCAGCTGCCCCTCGGGCAGCCCACCGGCCAGCGACAGCACCGAGGTCAGCAGCTCCATCGAGGGGCGTACCGCCGCCGGGTCGAGCTCGGTGAGCACGTCCGTACGGCCGGTCTCGGCCGCCCGGGCGATGACCTCCTCGCGTACCGCCGTGCCGAACAGCGCCTCGAGTTCGTCGGCCCACTCGCGGGCGGTCGGGAAGGACGCCTCCTGGCCGCCGCCGGCCGCCTGACCGAGCTCGGTGGCGCCCTCGCCCCGACCCGCCCCGTACAGCTCGTCCAGGGCGCGGGCGTAGCGGCGGGCGTCAGCCGGCAACCGGTCGGGTTGGCGGCCGAGCAGCAGTCGCCACCGGTCGGTGGGGGTGAGCCGGGCGTGCGGTGCGTCCGGCACCGGCGCGGCGTCGGCGGTAAGGCCCGGGGTCGCGGTGGAGCCGGGGGTCGCGGTAAGGCCCGGAGTCGCGGTGGAGCCGGGAGTCGCGGTGGGGCTGCTCGACGTGCCCGGAACCGGGATGCGGCGGGCGAGCAGGGCGGCCCGCCCGGCCGCGTCGGCGGCGGCCCAGCGGGCCAGCAGCTCGGGCGGGGCCGACAGGCTCAGATCGAGCCGGTCGCCCAGCCGGTCGGTGACGGTGTGCAGCAGCCGGTCCCGGGCCGCCGGGGTGAGCACGTCGAAGCCGCCGCGCAGCGCGGGCAGCCGGTCCACGAAGTCGGCGTCGGGGAGCCGCTCGATCCGCTCCAGCAGGGGGTCCAACGCGGCCGGGGCGGACTGCAACAGCGGGTGCGCCCCGGCGAGCAGGCCGCCGAGCGACCGGCGCAGGTGCCGACGGGTGTCCGGTGCGGTCGCCGCGTCGATCCAACCGGCCACCCGGGTGCCCAGCGTCTCCAGATCGGTCAGGTCGAGCAGCACCCGGGCGGCCAGGGCGGCGCCCTGGATCAGCGGCGAGCCGGCGCGGGCCAGGTCGTCGAGGGCCTCGTCCAGGAGCAGGCCGACGCGGTCCTCGCCGGCCCGGACCGCGAGGTCGACCAGCGCGGCGGCGTCGGTCGGCGCGTCGCTGCCGGCGAGGCCGGGCAGCCCGCGTACGGCCGCGTCCAGCAGCACGACGGCCAACTCGCCCGCCCGCGCCCGGCCGTCGGCGGAGGTGCCGGGCAGGTGTTCGCGGCGCAGCGCCTCCAGCAGGTCCAACGCGTCCAGCAGCTCGGGCAGCGTGCCCGTCCCCGGCAGCACCGAGGCCGCCAGCTCGAGCCGGTCGGTGACCAGCTCCGGCAGGTCGCACCGGGCGGCGTCGCGCAGCCCGGTGAGCAGTTGCGCGGCGGTGGGTCCACCGTCGGCGGCCTCCCGGCGGAACCGCTCCCGCAGGGTGCCGGCCGCGGCCAGCGCCGCGGTGACCCCGCGTACGCCGACCAGATCCAGCCGGGCCGCCACGGACGGCGTCCAGGCCAGTTGCCAGCGGGTGGTCAGGGCGGCGCCGTCGCCGGTGCCGGACACCGCGATCGCCTCGCCGTAGCCGACGCCGCAGACCTGCAGGCGTTGCAGCAGGATCTCGCGCCGCCCGTCCAGCTCGGTGCGCAGCGGGTCCAGGCGGACCTCCCTGGCCTTCGGGCTGCCCGGGTTGGGCAGCCGCAGCGTGGTGAGGTCCGCCTCGACCGCCGGGCCGAGCCCGGAGCGCGGCGTGCCGGGGGCGACGCGGCCCCGTTCGGCGCCGACCAGCACGGTCTCCAGCGCCTTGGCCAGCGCTCGGCCGCGGCCGAGCAGCTCGCCCTGGCCGAGCACGGTGGTCACCGCCTCCAACACCTCGCCCCGGCCCGGGGCGGGCAGGTCCCGCAGCCGGGCCAGGTCGTCGGCCAGCCGTACCGTCTCGGTCGCCTCGCCGGTGCCGGCGGTGTGACCGGCCGCGCGCAGTTCCCGGCACAGGTCGGTGACCGCCCGGGCGGCGGCGGCCCGGATCCGTTCCGGATCGCCGGCGGCGGCGAGGACGGACTGCTGCCAGCGCGGATCACGGATCCCGGCCGGGTAGCCGGACCGGGAGTCGAGCAGGTCGAAGGCGTACGGCACCAGCGAGGTGACCGCCGTGCCGGCAGCGTCGGCGGCGGCCGGCGCGGGCCGGGTCGGCACGGACCGGACCGGGTCGCCCGGGGCGGCGACCGGGCCGGAGCACGCGGCGGCGACGTCGGCGCTCGACCCGGTGGTGAGCAGGGCCGGGGCGTGGAAGGCGCCGACGACGGCGGCGACCCGCCGGCCGTCGGCGCCGGCCCCGTCCAGCACCCGGCGCATGTGCCGCTCGCGGGCCAGGTCGCGGGCCGGTACGCCGCCACGGTCGGCGCTGTCGGTGCGCATCGCCCAGCCGACCCCGAGCGCGGCCCGGCGCAGCGCCTCGGGCGGGCTGCCCGGGGCACGCACCTCGACCACCCGGTCCCACAGGTCGTCACCGTCGCGGCCGGTGCCGCTGGCGCGCAGCGCGGCGGCGTAGGACCGGCGCAGGCCGCCCACCGGCTCCCCCGCGTCCGGTGCGGGCTCGCCACCGGCGGTCGGGTCGGGCTCGGTGGTGCCGGCGCTCCAGCCGGGATCGGCCAGCGGCAGGTCGCAGCAGAGCACCTCGACGCCGCGCTGCCGGGCCCAGCGGATCGCGGCCAGCTCCGGGGAGAAGTCGGCGAACGGGTAGAAGCCCATCGGCCCGTCCGCGCCGTGGCTGCCGACCAGGGCCAGCGGGGCCCGGGCGGCCGGATCGGACAGGTGGGGCAGCCAGCGCTGGAAGTCGGCCGGCAACTCGATGCAGACCACCTCGGCCCCGGCGGCGTCCAGCAGCGCCGGGACCACCGCCGCCAGCGCCGGGCTGTGATGCCGCACCCCGATCAGGTACGGCCGGACCGAACCGGCGAGCGCGTCGACCACGGCGCGCGGGTCGGCCGTCGTCGGGTCGACCGCCGACGGGCCGGCCGCCACCGGTTCGACGGTCGGCGGGGCCGCATCGGGCGACGTGCTGGAGAGCATCGTCACCGCAGGTTCTCCCGCAGGTCCCAGAGCCGGCGCCACATCGCCGAGCCGTCCTCGGCGCGGCGACGGACCGGGCCGTCCCAGTAGCCGAGCAGCCGGGCGTGGTCGTTCTGGTCGTCCTTGCGCACCACGCCGAGCAGGTGCCCGGGCACCAGGTCGAGCGCGTCCCCGGCGGGCAGGTACGCGGCCGACAGGCCGAGCGACACCGCCACCTGCACCGCCTCGGCGGTGGACATCACGGTGCCGGGCCGCTCCACGTCCCAGCCCTCGCCCGAGCGGCCGGAACGCAGGTCGCGGAACACGGTGACCAGGGCGTCGAGCACCGCGTCGTCCACCGTGTACGCCGCGCCGGCACGCCGCACGGCGGCGGTGGCCTGCTGGCGGACCAGGTCGGTCTCGACGTCCGCGTCGGCGATCGGGTGGATGGTCTCGAAGTTGAACCGGCGCTTGAGCGCCGAGGACATCTCCGACACGCCCCGGTCCCGCAGGTTGGCCGTGGCGATCACGGTGAACCCGGGCAGGGCGCGGATCAGCCCGTCCCCGGTGCCGGACAGCTCCGGCACGTTCATCCGCCGGTCGGACAGGATGGACACCAGCGCGTCCTGCACCTCGGGCAGGCAGCGGGTGACCTCCTCGATGCGCACCACCCGGCCGGTGCGCATCGCGGTCAGCACCGGCGAGTCGACCAGCGCCTGCGGGGTCGGGCCCTGGGCGAGCAGCAGGGCGTAGTTCCAGCCGTAGCGGAAGGCGTCCTCGGTGGTGCCGGCGGTGCCCTGCACGGTCAACGCGCTGGTGCCGCAGACCGCAGCGGCCAGCAGCTCGGACAGCATGGACTTGGCGGTGCCGGGCTCGCCGACCAGCAGCAGTCCCCGCTCGCCGGCCAGGGTGACCACGCACCGCTCGACCAGGCTCCGCTCGCCGACGAACTTCGCCGGGATGGTCATGCTGGCCGGCAGTTCGGTGCCGTCCGGGCCGGTACGCCGGTCGGCGGGCAGCCTCAGCGCCTCGCCGGCACTGCCCTGGATGAAGGTGACCACGGCGCGCGGGGTCAGCGCCCAGCCCGGTGGCCGGGCCCCGTCGTCGTACACGGCCAGGAAGGCCAGTTCGTCGGCGTAGCGCTGCTCGGCGGAGAGGACCTGGGCGGCGGTCTCCGGCGCCCCGGTCAGGCGGTGGTCCGTCACGGTCACGGGTGTTCCTCGATCTCTCTCTCGGGGTGTTTCGGGACAGGGGTCGGCAGCGCGGTGGTGTCCGCGACGCCCGGGGAGGTCGACGCGGACACCACCGCCGGCGCGGGTACGGGTCAGCGGTGGGTGCCGCGGGCGGGCAGGTTGTCGAAGCGGGGCCGGTCGCCGTCGCGCAGGCGTCGCCAGGCCCGCCGGTAGAGCTCGGCGGCCGGTTCGAACGGCACGGTCACGCCGAGCGCTGCCGTACCGTCGGGGGCGAGGTCGAACAGGGCGGCCTTCCAGCCCTCGATCGGCGCCTGCCCGTTGCCGCGTTCCAGCCACGGGCCGGGCAGGAACAGCGACCGGCCGGCCCGGGACCGGCTGGCCGCGACGACGAGGTCGGTGCCGGCCAGTTCGGCGCGGGCCGCCTTCAGCCGGGCCGGCTTCCAACCGGTCCACTTCGCCGTGTCGCGGTCGGTCGGGTCCGGCATGGCCAGCAGCATGAGGTACGCCGTCGCCGCGTCGGTGCCCAGGCCGTGTTCCCCGGCCACCTCGGCGACCAGGTCGGGCACCGAGCGGGTCGGGTCCTGCGGCCACCAGGTCCCGTCCGCCGCCCGCGCGCCGCCGTGCGGCTCCCCCGGATCGCCGAGCAGCGCCGCGAAGCGTGGGTCACGCACCAGGCGCAGCGCCACCTCGATCGGGTACGGCTTGGCGGCGTCCCCGCGCAGCGCCGGCAGGTACGGGTCCGTCCCGTCAGCGTCGAGCAGGGCCGGCCGCAGCGCGGGCGACGGCTGGTCGTCGTGGGTGGCCAGGACGATGGCGCCGTACCGTTCCCAGCCCGGCGCGGTCTCCGACGGGGTGCCCGCCACCTGGCGGAACGCGGGCAGGGAGACGTACTGATCGAGGTCGAGCAGCAGGCCGGGGTTGGCCAGCCGGTCGCGGATCGCGGCCAGCGCGGCCGGCAGCGCGGCCCGGCACGCATCACCCGCCGGCGTGTGGTGGGCGACCCAGGCCGCCAGCGCGACCGTGGAGCGCAGCACGTGACCGGTGAAGCCCGCCGCCCCGCCGTCGACCGGTCGGACCCGGTCGCCCCGGATCTCGAAGGCCAGGTCGGTGCTCAGCTCGGCCGAGTGGGCCGGGTCGAGCAGCGCCGGCAACGCCTTCGCCGGTTCCCAGCCGGTGCGGACGGCCCGCGTCGCCCCGGCGAGCAACTGTTCGGGCACCACCACCCGGCGCCCCAGGGCGGCGTTCCACACCGCCGCGGCGGCGGCCACGTCCGGGCCGTCGGTCCACAGCCGGGCCGGGTCCTCCGGCAGCAGCGCCGAGACCACGGCCCGCCGCAATCCCGGCCGGGCCTCCCGCAGCACCCCGAAGGCCAGCTTGACCTCCCCGGCCTGCCTGATCCCGAGCGCCCTGCGCAGCTCGACCGGCACGGTGCCGGCCGAGTCCACGTACGGCAGACCGGCCAGCAGCAGCTTCGCGGCGGTGGGGGTGACGCCGGTCAGCTCGGCGAACCGCTCGGCCGCCTCCGGCCGCCAGGGCAGCGGACCGCGCGCGGCCCACTCGGTGCGGAAGCGGGCCAGCCAGTCGGCCGGCCGGCCGTCACCGACCGGCTCCGAGGAGTGCGGCGTGTACGGCTCGGGCACGGCGAACACGCCGGCCGGGTCGTGGTGCAGCGCGTCGAAGAAGTAGCCGGTGGTCGTGCCGCTGGAGTTGAGGACGGCGAGGAACGCCCCGTCGGGCAACGGCAGGATGCCCGGCCTGGGGTAGCGGCGCGATCCGTCGGGGTTCTTCAGGTCGTCGTCGCACAGGTGCAGCCGGCACCGGCGCCACCTCCCGGGCTCGGCCGCCGCGCTCAGGTCGAGCACGTCCAGCTCCGCGAGCAGGGCGCACAGCGTCTCCCGGTGTTCGTCGGGGGTGACCGCCGCCACGGCCCGGTAGGCGACGGCGGCGACACCGCCGAGCAGGGACCACCAGTCCAGCGTGGACGGCAGCGGCGGTCCGTCGAGATGCAGCCGTACGGCGGGGCCGCCTGCGCCGGTGGCGGAGCGCTGGATGGCGAACATCTGGAACTGGGTGAAGGCGTGGGTCGTGGTGCCCGTGCCGTGCACCGAGCCGCGCAGCCCGTCCAGCGCCGCGTTGAGCTGCCTGTCGGTGGGTCCGGCCGCGGTGGCCGCCGGCACCACCGCGACGGGGGCGGACAACGACCTGGTGAGCCGCTCGGTCACCGCGTCCAGGTCGGTACGCACCCGGGCCGCCAGCCGCAGCACCCCGGCCACCCCGGCCAGCACGGCGTCGTGGCTGACCGCCGGCAACGTCGCCCGGACCAGCTCGACCAGCGCGTCGGTGTCTTCGTCGCCGGTGGCGGCAGGCCCGGCGGTGGCGGCAGGCCCGGCGGTGGCGGCAGGCCCGGCGGCGGACGCCGGAAGGGCGACGGGCCGGCCGGTGATCGCCGGCGTCGCCACGGTCGATGCGGATCGCGTCGCCGCGCGGGCCGTGGCCCGCGCGGCCTCTTCGGCCAGGGCGGCGCGGCGCTCGTCGAGAGCGACCTCGAACAGCGCGGCGGCGGTCTCCCGGTCCGTCCGGCGCAGGGCGGTGGAGCCGGCCGGGTCCCGGGGCAGCAGGTTACCGAGGAACGCCGGTGCCGGCAGCGGAACCGCGTTCGGGTCGTAGTCCCGGCTGGACGGCGGTCCGACGGCGGCCGTGACCACCCCGTCCGGGTCGACCAGGACGAAGCCCTTGAGCACGGCCCGGGGCCGGTCGTCGCCGGGCAGGACCAGGGCCGCGATCGGCTCCTGCCCCGCGGCCACGGTGACGGTACGACCGGCCAGGTCCTCGCCGCGTACCGAGCCGTCCGGCAGCGTGACCACCCGCCAGCCGAGCAGGCCGTCCACGGGGACGGCGGCCGGGGTGGCCCGGTCGGACAGGGCCGGGCGCAGCCAGCTGGCCGACTCCCGCAGGCGGCTGCCGCCGACCGGAAGGTCGGCCAGGAACCGGGGCAGAGAGCGCCGGCCGTGGGTGTTGCCGACCGGGTCGTACTCGCGCCAGCCGGGGGTGTCGTCGTCACTGTGCCGGTAGACCCAGTGGGAGGTGCCGTCGGTGATGACCGGCAGCTCGGACGGAACGGCGGTGTCGCCGGCGTGCAGCACGCCGGCGCCGGTGACCCGCCCGCCGCCGGCCAGCGGCAGGGTGACCTCCTTCCTGCGGGGCTGCCTGCCGTGGCAGTCGCCGTGGATGGGCTGCGGTTCGCCCGGCGACGAGTGCCAGTAGCCGCGCAGGTCGTAGTCGAGCGCCTTGGAGCGCCAGTAGACCAACAGCTGGCCGTCGACGTAGTGGTAGCCGGGCTGGCCCCAGGAATCGCCCGTCGGGATGCGCAGGTCGTGGCGGAGCACGATGCCCTCGGCGCCGAGCACGCGCACCGTGGTCGGCCCGCCCAGGATCACGTACGGCCAGGCTTCCTGCCGGGTCACCTCGACCCGACGGTCGCCGCCGGTCACCTCCTGCCAGGCCAGCTCCCAAGCCGGCCAGCCCAGCTCGTCGAAGATCCCGCCGCGCAGGCTGCGGGCGACGCGCTCGGCGAGGTCGACGTCGAGGGCCCGCCCGAGGTCACCGCCGGGACCGGGCGCACCGGATCCGTCGATGTCGTCGGAGACCAGGCGCAGCGCCTCGACCGGGATCCTGCCCAGCCAGTCCACCGACGCCGCCAGGTACGGCAGTCCGGTGGCGAACCGGTCGTGGATCCGCGCCCGCAGCCAGTCGGTCAGCACCGGCCGGACGCCCGGCGTCTCGACCATCCGGCACAGCGCGTCCGGCTGGTCGTCGAGCTGCTCGACACCCCGGCGCAGGGCACCGGTGAACCGGTCGTCGCCGGCCACGGCGAGCAGGTCCCGCTCTCCCCCACGGGTGGCCCAGTTCGCCAGGTCGAGGACGTCGCGGTCCTTCGGCGCGGCCACCGGCAGGTCGAGGGCGAGCAGCAGGTCGAGCAGTTCCAGGTCGCCGTCGGCGTCGAGGGTCTCGCCGCCGTCGGTCAGCTCGACGCGCAGCCGGTCGGCCATCCGCTCGACCAGCGGGTACAACTGCGGCAGGCGGCGGCGATGGCGACGGTGGCCGGAGTTGGCCCGGCTCACGAAGCGGCGCAGCCAACCGACGGAGCCGTCGCGCGGGCGGGCCGCGACGGGCGCGTCCGGGTCGCACAGCCCGCTGAGCGCGCCGGTGTCGGTCAGCAGGGCCAGCCAGGTGACCAGGTCGTCCCGGTCGGCGGGCATCAGGTCGAGCAGGCTGCCGCGGACCGCCGGGTCGCGGCCGGCCAGCGCCGTCACCGCCGGCAGGTGCGCCTTCCACCAGCCGGCGGGCGCCTCGACGGCCACCGGCAACCGGAGCAGCCCGGTCAGGTAGGCCGCCTCACGGTCGGCGACGGCGGCAGCGGCCCTGCCGGCGGCTCTGGTGGCCGTCCGGACGAGCCGGTTCACCGCGGTGGCCGACTGGGTGGACGGGACCACGCCGGCGGCCGCGGCCCGCAGCGCCAGCCGGCAGAACCGCTCCAGCGCCTCGTCGGCCGGCAACTGGGCGGACAGTTCCTTCGCGTAGCCGGCCAACGCGGTCGCGGACACCACCTTGGCCGACGCGAACTCCACGTAGACCTCGTCCAGCCGGTGCAGGTCGACCGGCAGGCCGTGCTGCGCCTCCGCCTTGCGCGCCTTGTTGAACAGTTGCGTCGCGTACGCGTCCTGCCCGGCGGCCAGGAACACCCGTGCCGCCTGCTCGAAGAACGTCGGCAGGAAGTGCGGCAGCGTACGCGCGAACCGGTCGGCGATGCTCTGGTACGCGTCCAGGGCGGCCTTCGGGCGCGATCGCACCTGCTTGGCCAGCTTCTGCAACTCCGGTACCACCGCCAACGCGTGCCGGCCGTCCGCCGGGTGGTGCACCAGCACCCACTCCGGGAAGGCCAACGGGCGGCGGGGCCCCAGCCCGACGACGACCGGCTCGGCGCCCGGTGTCAGGCCGAGGAACTCGAGGGCGATGTCCTCGCCCTCGCCCAGTGCGGCGTCGACCAGGCGGACCACCTGCCGGTCGTCGAGGGCCGGGTGTCGGTAGGTGCGGGCGGTGAGGGGAACCGCCCGCTCCGCTGCCCCGGCGGTGCCGGTCGGTAGCACCGCGCCGGCGGTCAGCAGGCTCTCGACCGGGTATCCACCCGTGGTCGTGGTCATCCCGGTCACGCCTTCTTCCCCGTTCCGGTCACGGCACCGGACAGGGCCGTCGCCATCCGCATTCCTTCCGACCAGGCCACCGGCCCGACCTCGGCCAACCGCAGCGTCGGTCCGTCCACGACCGCCCAGGAGAGGGCGCCCAGGGTGGCCTCGGAGTCCCAGTAGTCCTCGTCGAAGGACAGGGCGGCCTCGATCGTGCGGCCGGCTTCCCAGACGCGGCACCGGATCTGCGAGCCGGAGACCCGGAAGCCGGACGTGGCGGCCCGGGCGGCCAGCCGGTTGGGGACCGTGGTGCCACGGAAGTCGGTGATCGTGGTTTCCTGCGGCCTGAGGTTGTCGGGTCTGTCCCAGGTGCCCCGGTGCAGCTGCTCGATCCGCTGGGTCACGTCCAGTTCGTCGGCGAACTCGCGCAGGTCGGCCAGGTCGGGCAGGCGCACCGGGTGGGGCAGCGTGGCGGTCGCCGGCGAGAGCCGCACGGTGTCCCCGTCGAGGTTGACCACGCGCAGGTCGCCGCTGTCGGTGACGTCGCGCAGGAAGCCGGACTCGGCCGGGTCGCCGCCGAGCACCACGAGGTCGCGCAGCGCGTCCTGCCAGGCCGGGTCCGGCCAGACCCGGGCCAGCAGCCCGGTCGGCACCGGCAGCGAGGACACCACCCAGGCGTCGACGCGGGCCTGACATTCGGCGGCGTGCCGGTCCAGCCACTGGCCGAGCTGGCGCAACCGGTCCACCTCGGGGTCGTCGCGCAGCGCCTTCGGCAGAGTCTTCAGTGGACGGCCACCGGCGCGGCCGGTGGACCGGGCCGCCACCCTTCCGTCCACGAGAGAGATCTCGTACGAGTCCCCCACCGGTAGCCAGCCCATCAGGAACACCCTCCGCAGTGGCAGAACAGCCAGATTTCGCCAGCAATCGGCCGTGATCGACAACGAGGGCACGCTAACAGTAGTGACCGACACGACAGCGACCCATCGGCCGAGCAGCCGGAGCCGAGGCACATCCGCCGCTACGCGGCCTTCGCCGGCTTGATGCCAACCATCGCCATCTGACATCGTCCGCGGACGACAGATGTATCTATCTCGGTCGATCGGGCTCCGTAAGGATGTCCACCCGCCCACGCCGCCGACCCGGGGCGTCCGGCGAATCCCCAGCACCGGGAGGAAATGTGTCCACCAGACTCACAGGAAGAGCGCGACGTTCGACCCTCGCCCTGCTCACCGGCGCGGCCCTGGCGACGCTGTTGTCCGTCACCGCAGCCGGCGCCGCGCCGCTGGCCGGCCCGGCGGACAGCCGCGACGGGGGCGCCACCACCGCCGCCGCGGTCGACGTGTACATGAAGGACACGCCCGCCGACGTGGGGCTCGAGCCGCACGCGCTCGAGCCGCTCTGGCAGAGCGCGGACATCAAGGTCTGCCACACCGCCATCGAGTGCGCGACCAGTCAGAACCCGATCGTCGGCCAACGGAACTACATCTTCATCAACCTGCGCAACCCCGGCCCGTACGGCGACAGCGTCATGGAACAGGGCACGATCTGGGTCTACCGGACCACGCCCGGCGGCGGAGCGGCCTGGCCCGGCGCGTGGACGCAGATCGGGGCGATGGCGGTGCCGGTCTACCCGGGCGCCACCTCGGTGACGATCCCGTGGGACAACGTGCCCGGCCCGGGTCACTTCTGTCTGCTGGCCCGCTGGGTCTCCGCGAACGACCCGATGACCTTCGAGGGACCTGACATCGGCGTCAACACCCGCCACAACAACAACATCGCCTGGCGCAACGTCAACTCCGTGGCGGTGACCGCCGGCGGTCAGGCGCAGACCCGCCCGTTCGCCATCGGCAACACCCTGACCCGGCCGGCCCGCAGCAGCGTGGTCTTCGGCCAGACCGGCGCCCCGTTCCAGGCCGCCGGCGGCCGGCTCGTCGCCGACCTCGGGCCGACCCTCTTCGAGCGCTGGGTCAGGGGTGGCAAGGCCGGCAAGGGTGTCCGCGAGGTGGGCCGCAACCAGGTCGAGATCGTCGACATCGGCCAGGCCAGCCTCGACAACCTGGAGCTCAACCCCGGTGAGCGGCTCGCCTTCTCGCTCAACTTCACGGCGACCGTGCCGACCTGGGAGAGGACCGCCGTCACCGTGACCCAGATCGGCCCGGACACCACCGGTGCCGCGCGGGCCGACCTCGGCGGCGTCCGGTACGACGTCACGGTGACCCAGCGGGCCAGGTAGCCGTCCCCGGGGGGTAGGGACGGAGGTCGCGGACGGGGCCCGCGACCTCCGTCCACCTGTCCGGCCGGGTCAGCGGCAGACCCGCGTCGTCCGGCGGCGGGCCGGGACGGCGGTGACAGCAGGACGTACGGCATCGTCTCGTCGGATCGGCTCACGCCCGGCACTCACGACGGTGCCCGGCGCCGGCCCGCTCACGGCGGTGACCGGCCCCGGCCCGCCCGGTGCCCGGCTCAGCGCAGGCTGACCCAGGCGGTCGCCACCGCGTAGCCGGCGGTGCGGGCGCAGAGCTGGACCGGGCCGGTGGGCGGCACACCCATCGAGAAGAAGCCCACGGCGTCCACGGGCACCTCCTCGTACGGACCGGCCGACGTCCGAGCGGTGACCCGCCCGCCTCGCGCCGGCGAGAGCTGCCCGACGATGCCGGCCCGGGTCACCTCGATCTCGACCACGACCCCGCCGCAGCGGAACGTCAGCGTACGGACCGAGCCGGCGGACCGGGTCAGACCGGCCGGCTCCGGGTCGCAGGACGAGTCGAACGTCAGCTCGGCGAGGGCCAGCTCGGCGTCGACGGTCCGCCAACCGAACGCGGCCCGGGCGGCGACCAGGAACTCCTCCGGCACCGGGTCGGCGTCTCGCAGGGCCGCTCTCAGATCGGCCAGCAGGGCGTCGTCAGCGGCTGGCGGCCACGGCTCCATCCCGGTCACCTCCGCTTCCGTCGTGCCCTCGGCCCGCCCCGAGGAACGGGGCGAGTGCCGGACAGTTCCGCAGCCTGTGCAGGCACCGGGCCTGGGTCGGACCGACGCTGCCCACCGGCATGTCCAGCCGCGCGCCGATCTCGCGGTAGCTGACCGGCGGATCGGCCATCAGCAGGGCGAGCAGCTCCCGGCAGCGCGGCGGCAACTGCGCGAACGCCTCGCGCAGCGCCTGCTGCCGCTCGACGCGCAGCAGGTCCTCGTCCGGGGTGGCCGGGTCCACCAGCAGGGACGCGCCGACGTGCCCGTCGACGGAGTCGTCGTACGGGTCGAACGGCTGGGTCCGCCGGCCGAGGCGCAGCAGCCGGTAGCACTCGCGTCGGGTGGTGGTGATCAGCCAGGCGGGCAGGGCGTTCGACTCCCGCAGCCGTGCGAGGTGCTCCACGGCGCGCAGCCAGACGGTCTGGTTGACGTCCGCCGCGTCGGTCTGGTCGAGTCCGTGGGACCGGATCACCGAGAGCACCAACGGGGTGTAGCGGCGGACCAGCTCGCCCCACGCCCGTTCGTCACCGCAGCAGGCGGCGGCGACCAGCCCGACCGTGCCGCGCTCGCTCATCGGGACGCCACCCGTCGCGCCGGGGCCGGCCTCACGCGACGAGTACGCCGTAGTCGGGATGCCAGCGGGGGCCGGCGGTCAGCGCGGCGTGGGCCGCCTCGGCGCTGAGCCCGGCGCTGGTCATCAGCGCGGCCAGCCGCCCGGCGACGTGGCCGGTGGCGAACGAGGTGCCGGCCCAGGCGGCGAAGCCGTCGAAGTAGCGGGTCGGCTGGCCCGGCAACTGGAGCCGGCCCCTGACGTAGGTGCTGCTCCGGTCCCCCAGGGTGCAGGCGTCCACCCACGACCCGTGGTTGCTGTACGACGCCGGCACCGGGCCGCCGGGACCGGCGCTGACCGCGCCCACCGCCAACACCCCGTCCAGGGCGGCCGGCCACGCCCGCCGGCTGGTGCCGGCGTTGCCCGCCGACGCCACCACGGCTCTGCCGGGCAGCCCGGCCAGCGCGTCGAGCAGTGGCAGCGGCGGTTGGTCGTCCTGGGTGAAGTAGCCCAGGGAGAGGTTGACGACCGACACCTGCGGACCGAGCCGCCCCAGCGCCGCGACCAGCATCTCCTCGTCGCCCACACCGGTGGCGTTCAGCGCGGTCTCGGGATCGAGGCGTACGCCCGGCGCGGCCTGCCGGACCACGCCGGCGACGAACGTGCCGTGACCGCCCTGGAGCGCCAGCAGGTCCCCGCCGACGTAGACCGCGTCCTCGTCGTCGGCCTCGGGAAGATAGCTGCCGGCCAGCCACTGCGGATGACGGGAGCCGGCCTGCCGCCAGATGCCGGTGTCGCAGATTCCCACCGTCACTCCCGCGCCCTCACCCGCGCGCGCCGGGTCCGGGGCCGGCAGGGCGGCGGCGACCCGGGGCGGGCCGCCCGGGTTGCCCATGATGTTGCCGAAGCCGAGCAGGACGTGGTGCGGCTGGACCAGGGGAACCTGCTGCCCGGGCCACTGCTGCGGGTCGCGGAGCCTGGTCACCACCGACGGGATGTCGGTCTCGGTGGCGAAGCGGAGCCGGGCGACCCCGCCGAAGCCCACCCCCTCGGTGACCGGAAGGCCGTAGCTGCGCAGTCGGTACACCACCCGCGGCACGTCCGGGTGGGCCACCAGGAGCTGCCGGGGCCGGTGGAGGAACTCCCGGCCGGCGACGGCGTACCGACGCACGTCGGGATCGGCGGCCAGGGCCTCCAGGAAGACCCGCTGGTAGGTGGCGTCGGGCGACTCGCCGGCGACGGCCGTTCCGCCTGTCCCGAGGAGACCGAGCGGCGCCGCGGCGGCCAGGGAGGACCAGGCCATGACCTGCCGGCGGGACAACCCGACGGGTGGGCGCGACGCGAGGGGGTCGTCAGACGGCACCGGTCCTCCAGGCGGTCGAAGAGCGTGGTCGGCGACGGGCCGGGGCAGCTACGGAAGCGCGCTGCGAGGCACGGGACGATTATTTCAAAGGATAGTCGGGTGTCAATTGGTCGTCGTCGCGGCGACGGATTCCCGATGCCTTCCGGCGCGATTGACCTGGGAGCTGGACTACGGGATTCTCCTTGGCATGGCCGACAGTGCCGGTTCCGGTGCCGGCACGGCCCAGGCCGCGCTCGACGCGGTCCAGCGCTACCCCCGCGAGGCGATCACGATCGGCCGGCGGGTCCTCGCCGCCGGCCACCCCGACGCCGACGAGCGTTCCACCGCCGAACGCGCCGTCGGGCTGGCCCTGCGGGAGACGAACGACCTGCCGGGGGCGCTGCGGCACCTGCGCCGCGCGGTGCGGGTCGCCGGCTCGCCCCGGGTGCGGGCACTGGCCCGGATGAGCCTCGGTTACGTCCTGGCCAACGCCGGACGCACCGGCGCCGCGCTACGCGCGGTGACCCTGGCCCTGCCCCTGCTGACCGGCGCCGACGCCGGCCGGGCCCGGATGCAGCGGGGCGTCGTGCTGCACTACCGGGGGCGGTTCGACGAGGCGGTCCGCGACTACGGCATCGCGGTGGAGATCGCCCAACGGGAGGGTGACCTGCTGCTGGAGGCGCGGGCGCGCAACAACCGTGGGCTCCTCAACGCCCATCGGGGCACCGGGCGGGACGCCGACGACGACCTGTCCCGCTCCGCGGCCATCTTCGGCCGGCTCGGGCTCGACCTGGCCGCCGCCGACGTCCGCTGGAACAGCGGCATCGCCGCCGGGCAGCGCGGCGACGTGGCGGGCGCGCTGCGCGGCTTCGCCGCCGTCGACGAGGAGTACCGCCGGCTGTCGGTGCCCCGGCCGGCGCTGCTGTTGGACCGGTTCGAACTGCTGCTCTCGGTGCCGCTGGTCGACGAGGCGGTCGAGGTCGCCAACACCGCCGTGACGGAGCTGCGCCGGCGGGGCATGGCCTCGGATCTCGCCGAAGCGCTGCTGGCCCGCGCCCGGGCGGCCCTGCTCGCCGCCGACCTGGACACCGCCGCGACCGCCGCCGTCTCGGCGCGGGCCCGCTTCCGTCGGCAGGGACGCCGCACCTGGGCCGCCTTCGCCCGGCACGTCGAGCTGCGCGCCGAGTTCGCCCGGGGCACCCGCTCGACCGCGCTGCTCACCGCCATGGTGCGAACCGCCGGGCAGCTCGACGCCACCGGCTGGCCCTCGCCGGCCCTGACCACCCGGATCGAGGCCGGCCGGCTGGCCGCGGCGTTGGGTCGACCCGCCCGGGCGGCCGAGTTGCTGGCGGTGGCGGCCCGCGCGCACCGCCGGGGCACCGCGCCGCACCGGGCCCAGGGCTGGTACGCGCTGGCCCTGCGCCGTCGGCTCGACGGTGACCTGCGGGGCGCGGCCCGGGCCCTGCGTCGGGGGCTGGCGGTGCTCGACGGCCACCGGGCGTCCCTGGGTGCCACCGAGCTACGCGCACACAGCGGGGCGTACGGGCAGGAGCTGGCCGCCGAGGGGCTGGACCTCGCGGTACGCACCGGCACGCCCGCCCAGGTGCTGGCCTGGGCGGAACGCTGGCGGGCCAACGCCCTGCGGATGCGCGCGGTGCAGCCGCCGCAGGACCCGGGGCTGGCCGCCGCCCTCGCCGAGCTGCGGATGGTCAGCACCGCCCTGGAGGACGCGTTGCTCGGCGGCCACCCGGTGCACGCGCTGCGGCGCAGCCAGGGTCGACTCGAGCAGCGCATCCGGGAGCTGGCGCGCGGAGTGGACGGCCGAGCCCGGGGCGCCGACGGCGCCGGCCTGCTGGCACCGACCACGGTGCGCGCCCTCGCCGCCGCGCTCGGCGACGCCGTGCTGCTGGAGCTGGTGGCGCACGGGCCACGGCTGCGGGCGGTACTCGTCCGCGACGGCCGGACCAGCCTGCACGACCTCGGCCCGCTCGACGAGGCGCTGGGGCAGGCCCGACTGCACCGCTTCGGGCTGCGCCGGCTGGTCACCACCGGCGACTCGGCCAGCGCCCGGGCCGGCGTAGAGTTCGCCGCCACCGCGCTGGACCGGCAGCTCTTCGACCCGGTACGCCGGCTGCTCGACGACCGGCCACTGGTGGTCGTCCCGATCGGCGCGCTGCACGCCGTGCCGTGGCCCGGCCTGCCGACCTGCGCCGGCCGCCCGGTGACGGTGGCGCCGTCGGCGACGGTCTGGTTGCGCGCCACCGCTCGGACCGTCCCGACCGGTGCGCCGGTGCTGGTGGCCGGGCCCCGGCTGCCTGCCGCCGAGACCGAGGTACGCCAGCTCGGCGCGGCCCTGCCCGGCGCGCGCCACCTCACCGGCCGCGCCGCCACCGCCGACACGGTCACCGACGCGCTGAACGGGACGGCGCTGGCGCACATCGCCGCACACGGCACCTTCCGCGCCGACAACCCGCTCTTCTCCGCGCTGGAGTTGGCCGACGGGCCGTTGACCGCGTACGAGTTGGAGCGGCTGACCCGCCCACCGGGCTGCGTCGTGCTCTCCGCGTGCGACTCCGGCCTCTCCGGGGTCCGGCCGGGCGACGAGGTCATGGGCTTCACCGCCGTGCTGCTGGCCCTCGGTGCCCGCAGCCTGATCGCCACCGTCTTGCCGGTCCCGGCGAACCTGACCACCGCGCTGATGCTGGACCTGCACCGACGGATGCGCGCTGGCGCTGCCCCGTCGGTGGCGCTCGCCGACGCCCAGCGTGCCTTCGCCAGCGGTGGTGGCGGCGCCGCCCACGCCACCGCCGTCGCCTTCGTCTGCTTCGGCGCCGGCTGAGCGGCGGGGCGTCTAGAAGGCGAGGATGAGGGTCATCGCCGCGTAGCTGGCCAGCAGCAGGACGCCTTCGAAGCCGAGCCGCCCCCAGCCGCAGGCCTGGCGGACGAGGAGACCGCCGAGGAGGGTGGCGGTCATGAAGAGAGCGGTGGCGGTGACGAAGAGCTCCTCGGTTCCGGCCGTGTGGTAGATCGAACCGCGACGGTAGGCGATGTCGCCGACGACCAGGTTCAGGGCATCGAGACTGTTGCCACCGAGGACGGCGGCGATGGCGAGGGTGGGGGCACCACGTCGGACGGCAGCGACGGCGGTGACGGTCTCGGGCAGCGCGTTGACCGCGCCCATCAGGATCGCGCCGATGAAGCCGGCGCTGAGCCCGGTGAGGACGACGAGACTCTCCGCCGCGAGGGCGATGGCCCAGCCACCGACGGCGACGATCAACCCGACGGCGACGAACCGGCTCCACAGCCAGGACGCCGTGCGCTGGTCGAGCTTGCCGTGTGCGTGCGGAACGTCGGGGAGCGTTTCCGTGGTGGCGACAGCCTGCCACAGCGGGCTGGCTCCGGTCCTGCGGATGAGGTGCAGGCCCCCGAGGTAGCAGCCGATCATGGCGAGTGAGGCGGGGTGCAGGCCGGCGACGTTCGTGTTCGGGGCGAAGGTTCCGAGCAGTGCGAGGGCCAGCATGGCGATGAGCAGGGTGCCGAAGAGCACGTTCGACAGGGACGCGGCGGCGTGCTCCAGGTTGACACGGCGATGGAAGGCGTCGGCGACCGCGACCGCGGTGGTCTGGGCGGCGATACCGCCCACGGCGTTGCTGTAGCCGAGTTGCGGCTGGTCGGTCGCGGCGGTGACGGCGGTCATCACGATCCCGGACAGGGAGGTGGCCAGGCCGAAGAACACGGCGCCGAAGAACGCCTCACCCCACCCGGTGCGGTCGGCGAGGGTGTCGCCCAGGGTGACCAGTCGGATGCTCCCGAGCACGGTGAGGGTGCCCGCGACCAGGAACACGGCGGCGCTCCATCCCAAGGGCCAGGGCAGACTGGTGAGAACCTCCGGCACCGGCGGCGGTTTCCCCGATCAGCGGCAGAAATGCGTACGTCGTACTGCTCCGGCGCGTTCGGACCCGATCGTCGCGGCCGGCGCGTCGAGTTCTCACCGACGTCTTCGAGGGCGGCCAACCCGAGGATCTGTCCGGTGGTGTCGACGATCGTGGCGAGGTGGGCGCCGCGGTGTTGCATGACGGTGAGGGCGTCGCCCAGCGGCCGCTGGGCGTCGAGGGTGACCAGCGGGCGGATCAGGCCGGGGTCGAGGGGCTGGTCGTGCCGCTCGGCCGGCAGTCCGAGGACGTCCTTGACGTGCACGTAGCCGGCCGGCCGACCGTCCGGGTCGGTGAGCGGGAACCGGGAGTAGCCGGTCGCCGCGCACTGGCGTTCCAGCTCGGCCGCGGTGGTGTCCTGCGGCAGGGTCACCAGGGACGACAGCGGCAGCGCCACGGTGGCGGCATCCTGGTCGTTGAAGGCCAGCGCACCCGTGAGCAGGTCGTGCTCGTCCTGGTCGAGCAGCCCCTCCTGTCGGGACTGGGCGATGAATTCGGCGTTCTCCTCGTTGGTGAAGGTCGAGGCGACCTCGTCCCTGGGGGTGACCCGCAGCAGCCGCAGGACGGCGTTGGCGATCTGGTTGAGCAGCCGGATCAGCGGGCGCAGGACGGTGACGATGCCGTCGAGCACGGGGCCCAGGACCAGCGCGGAGCGTTCGGGGCCGGCGAGGGCGATGTTCTTGGGCACCATCTCCCCGAGGACCATGTGCAGGAACACCACGAGGGCCAGGGCGATGGTGAACGCGGAGACGTTCTCCATCGGCCGCAGGGTGAGGCGCGCGACGGACGAACCGGCCGCCGCCCGCGGCTCGACCTGGGTACGGCGGGCGGAGATGAGGGCGAACTCCGCGCCCACGAAGAACGCGTTACCGGCCAGTAGAATCGCGGCGACGTCGCTCACGACCGGGCTTCCTCGGGGTGCTGGTCGACGGGGGCGGGGACGCGGCGGAGTGTCAGCCGGTCCACGCGGCGACCGTCGAGCCGGGTGACGGTGAGTTCGGCGCCCGCTGGGCTCGGCAGGCCGTCGGCATCGGGGTGGTTCCGATCGGCGGCGGCCACGGTGATGGCGTCCTTCACCCGGGGTAGGCAACCCGTACTTCCGCACCGCCAACGCCCTGGTCGCTCTCACCGGCGCGGAGTAGCACCACGCGGATGCCCGGTGGTCGGAGGAACCCCGCAGGTCACCGGGCATCCGTCCGTCTCACGCCGGCTCTGCCGGAGTGCCCGGTGGCTGGAGCGACGGTGTTTCGGCCCCTGACGGAGGGGGCAAGGATCGCAGCCGACCACACATTCCTCCGGAGGGACGGCTCTCGTGGAAGTTACCGGCTTCTTCACCGCGATCATCATCGGCCTGATCATCGGCGCGCTGGGTCGGCTGGTCGTACCGGGCAAGCAGAACATCCCGATCTGGCTGACCCTGCTCATCGGCGTGGTCGCCGCGATCCTCGGCACCCTCGTCGCCGGCGCCCTCGGCGTCGACGACACCAGGGGCATCGACTGGATCGAACTGGCCCTCCAGATCGTCTTCGCCGCGATCGGTGTGGCCGTCGTCGCCGGCGCCTACGGCCGCCGCCGGGTCCACTGACCTGGACAGCGCGTACGCCGGCCCGTCCCTTAGGGGGACGGGCCGGCGCGTGCTCGGACGCGATGCTGGTGGAGGACTCTGACGTACGGGTGTCGTCGCGCGGACGCCCCGATCGACGACGTGACGAGGGAGAACGGGCCGATGGCGGCTGAAGGCAGTACCAAGGCCGTGGTGACGGCCCTGATCGCGAACCTGGGCATCGCGGTGAGCAAGTTCGTCGCGGCGGCGATGACCGGTTCGGCATCGATGCTCGCCGAGGGCGTGCACTCGGTCGCGGACTCGACCAACCAGGCGCTGCTGCTGATCGGCGGCAAACGCGCCCGCCGCGCCCCCTCGGCGCTGCATCCGTTCGGGTACGCCCGGGAACGCTACATCTACGCCTTCATCGTCGCGATCGTGCTGTTCAGCATCGGCGGCCTGTACGCCCTCTACGAGGGCTACCACAAGGTCAGCGACCCGCACGAGCTCACCTCACCACTGATCGCCGTCGCCGTCCTGATCATCGCGATCGCGTTGGAGAGCTACGCCCTGTACACCGCCGTGAAGGAGGCCAACAAGGTTCGCGGCAGCCGAGGCTGGGTCTCCTTCGTTCGCCACGCCCGCGCCCCCGAACTGCCGGTGATCCTGCTCGAGGATGCTGGCGCCCTGCTCGGCCTGGTCCTCGCGCTGGGCGGTGTGGGACTCAGCGTGCTCACCGGCAACGCCATCTTCGACGGCATCGCCACCCTGTGCATCGGCGCCCTCCTGGTCGTCATCGCAGTCGTCCTCGCCGCCGAGACCAAGAGCCTGCTCATCGGCGAGGCCGCCCTGCCCGAGGAGATCACCGCGATCCACACCGAACTGGTTTCCACCCCGGGCGTGGACGGCGTCATCCACCTGCGCACCTTGCACCTCGGACCGGAAGAACTCCTGGTCGCGGCGAAGATCGCCATCGGAACCGTCGACCGGGGAGCCGACGTCGCCGCCACGATCGACGACGCCGAGGCGAGGATCCGCAGGGTGCTGCCCACCGCCACGACGATCTACCTCGAACCCGACATCGACCGCCGGTCCGCCCCCGCCCTCGACTCGGCCGGCCACACCGGCTGACCGCCCGCGGGGCGCCGCGCCCCTGGCCGAGGTGCCGCTGCCGGCGCACCGCGCACGCGACCCGGAGGGTCCCCGGCCCGACGACAGGATCGGCGACGCGCGGGGGTGCCCTCCGCGATCCGAACAGCAGCAGGTCGGCGGCCCGGTGCGGGAGTACCTTCCCACGCCGGGCCGCCGACGGTTCAGCTCGCGGTGCAGGTGGGCGTGCCGCTCGGTCCGGTCCCGGTGCCCTGGAAGCCGAACTCGGTGACGGCCCCGGCGGAGAGCCGGCCGTTGTAGTCGACGTTGCGGAACGTCACGGCACCGCTGGCACCGCTGGCGCGCGCGTTCCACGTGTTGGTGACCGTCGCGCCGCCCGGCAGGGTGAGCGCGACCGCCCAACCGTCGATCGCCGTGTCTCCGGCCGTGACGCGGACGGTGGCGACGAAGCCGTCGTTCCACGAGTTCAGCGAGACCGTCGCGGCACAGTCACCGGACGGCGGCGGGGTAGAGGGCGGCGGGGTGGTCGGGGGCGCGGTGGTGGGCGGCGGGGTGCTGCCCGCGTTGAGGGCCTCGAGGGTGGCGGTGTAGGCCGGCTTCTTGTTGCCGTTGCCGTCGAAGAGCAGCGGGGTGCCGCTGGCCCGCCAGGAGTCGGTGTCGCGGATGCCCCAGACGGTGATGCCGGTGCAGCGGGCGACGGCGAGGCAGTCGTTGACCA
>NZ_JAGPXN010000028.1 GCF_018070575.1 Micromonospora sp. C31 | reverse complement strand
ACGCCGCCAGCGTTCGTCCTGAGCCAGGATCAAACTCTCCAACAAAAACTTGTTGAAAAACTGTCCCGACAACAAAAAGTGTTGCCAAAGGAATCCAAGACCAGCCAAACCGAAGCCTGACCAGTCCGGGGTATAAATCATAATTGGCACTGGCTTATCAAGCACCCTGTTGAGTTCTCAAAGAACAACCACACACCGCCCAGAAACCCCACACCGTGGAGCCCCCGACCCGGGGCATTTCGTTCGCGCCCCCCGCCGCTCTCGCGCCGGGCACTTTTACTACGTTACCCAGTGATTTCCGCCGTGTCAAACCGCTTCGTAGCGATCCGCACCACTTCAATCCCATTTCCGGACATCCCGAAAGCACCGGCTCTCACCGGCGTTTTCCGGAAGTTCGGCAGACCGGCCGCTCCGCGGTCTCCCGCGAGCTCGCCCGGCTCCCTGCCGACCGTGAACCCTACCCGGTCGGTTCCGCCTCACCAAATCCGCCTCGCGGCGAATCCGGGGCACCGCCCGGCCCGGAACCGACGAGTGCGACGCACCCGGCCCCGAAGCTCGTTCCCGCGCCCGGCCTCCCGGAGCATTCGCCCCGTTCGTCCGTTCCGCGCTGGCAGAGAGAAAGTTACGCCCGCTAGACAAGATCGTCAAATCCGGGGTGGGCGGCCCGCGTCACATCCCGCCGGCGGCCAACGCGGCGGCCGCCGTCCGGTCGAGCGCGCCGTCGGCGACCACCACGCGGTGCCGGCCGGTGCGGCTCGCACCCGCGGCGATGACCCTGGGCCGCTCGAAGGCGAACGCGACGCAGACGCCCGGGTACATCGTGGTGCGGACGAACCAGCGGTCGCCCTGCCCGAGCCCGGTCAGCACGAGCGTGTACGCGGCCCCGTCCGGCCCGGTGCCGCAGAAGGCCAGCCACGGTGCGGCGCTGCCGTTGACCGCGTCCTCCCCCTCGGCGGTGGCGGTGCACACCCGGGCGGGTGTCGCACTCGTCGCCCGCCAGAAGAAACCGCCGTAGCCGGCGCCGCCGGGGCGTCCGTTGGTCGCCGGGCTGCCCAGGCTCACCTCCCGGTCGGCGGGGGCGGTCAGCGTGTACGCGGTGTCGAGGGCCCAGGCCCGCTCGCCGACCCGGTGCGCGGCCAGCTCCCGTCGCTCGGTGAGCAGCACCGCCCCGTCCCGGTCGCACCACTGGAGCCGGTGCGCCAGCCGTCGCGGGTCGCGGACCTCCCACCCGGTGTGCGCGATGCGGCCGTGGTCGTCGCGCCACGTGTAGCCGGCGTCCCGGACGTAGGTGCGCCCGCCCCAGAGGTTGGTGCCGTCGACGTCCTGCACGGCCAGGGACGCGCCGAGGTGCCAGACGTGGTCGGCGGGGAACGCGTCCGTGACCACCGTCCCGCCGAGTGTCCGCACCGGGTGCAGGTACGGGCGGGGGCCGTGCCGGGGATCGACGGCCGGGTCGACGACGTACCGGGCCACCGGCACACCGTCCACGCTGAGCTGCCGGTCCGGCTCGGTCCCGGCGGGGTCGACGTGCCCGGTCACGACCGGCCCACCGGGCTGAGCACGGTCCGCCGGGCGACCGCGTGCAGCGCGGCAACCACGTACCCGGCGAGGATCGGCACCGCGACCGGGGTGACCATGACCGCGAGCAGCGCGGCGACGACGCCGACCCCGCCGGCGGCGGCCCAGGTGCCCGGGCGCGCGCGGCAGGCACCGGCGGCCGCGCCGGCGGCGACGCGCCAGTCGCGCCCGCCGCGCCGGCCGACCTCCACCACGACCAGCGCGGCGTACCCGGCCAGGGCGGCGGCCACCGCGACGGTCACCAGGAGCAGCGGCGCCCCGCCGGGGACCCGCCCGCCGGCCAGCGCGACGACGTCCACGGCGAGCAGCCCGAGGGCGGCGACCGCCAGCACGCTCACCCCCACGCCGGGCAGCAGGGCCCGGCCGTACCGGGCCAGGGTCTTCCGCGCGGAGGGCCACGACCCGAGGCGGTACCGGTCGTGCACCGCCGCGCTCGCGGCGGCGACGGCCGCCGCCGCGGTGACCAGCGGCAGCGCCGCCAGCGTCAGCGCGATGCCGAGCACGGCCAGGTCCGTGGCGTCGGTGAGCACGTCGCGCCAGTCGCGGCCAGCCGGCGCGGCGTCCAGGTCCGGCCCGTCGTTCCGGTCCGGGCTCATCCCTTGAGCCCGCTCGTGTTGATGCCCTCCACCAGCATCCGCTGGAAGGCCACGAAGAACAGGAACACCGGCAGCAGCGACAGCACCGACATGGCGAACATCGGTCCGACGGCGCTCTGGCTCGTCGAGTCGATGAACAGGGTCAGCGCCACCGGCACCGTGTAGTCGTCCAGGTCGGAGAGGAAGACGAGCTGGCGGAAGAAGTCGTTCCAGGTCCAGATGAACGAGAAGATCGCCGTGGTGACGAGCGCCGGGCGGCTCAGCGGCAGGATCACGTACCGGAAGATCCCGAACGCGTTCGCCCCGTCGATCTTGGCGGCCTCGTCGAGCTCCTTCGGGATGCCCCGCATGAACTGCACCATCAGGAAGACGAAGAACGCCTCGGTGGCCAGGAACTGCGGGATCAGCAGCGGCAGGTACGGCCACTCGCCCCCGACCAGGCCCAGGCTGCGGAACAGGATGTACTGCGGCACGATCAGCACGTGGCCGGGCAGCAGCAGCGTCCCGATCATGACGGCGAACCAGACGCCGCGCAGCCGGAACCGCAGCCGCGCGAAGGCGTACGCGGCGAGCAGGCAGGAGACCCCGTTGCCGATCACGGTCAGCAGGCTGACCATCGCGCTGTTGAGGAAGAACCGGCCGAAGCTGAGGTCGAAGTTGGTCCACCCGTCGACGTAGTTGCCGGGGGTGAACTCGTTCGGCAGCAGGCCGATGTTGTTGACGATCTCCTCCTGGCTCTTCAGGGACGTACCGATCATCCAGAAGAGCGGGTAGAGCACGACCGCGACGATCGCGATCAGGATGAGCAGGCGCACGGCCTGCCCGCCGCCGCTGGCCCGACGCGGGCCGCGCGGGCCGGTCGCCGCCGGAGCTGTCGCCGGGGTTGCCGTCGCCGTCACCGGTCCTCCCCGTCGGAGTAGTGCACCCAGAACCGCCCGGTGCTGAAGAAGATCGCTGTGATGATCGCGATGGCGATCAGGAAGACCCAGGCCATCGCGGAGGCGTAGCCCATCTCCAGGTCGGTGAAGCCCGTGATGTAGAGGTTCAGCGTGTACATCAGGGTGGAGTCGACCGGGCCGCCGGTGCCGTTGCTGAGCACGAACGCGGCGGTGAAACCCTGGAAGCCGTTGATGGTCTCCAGCACCAGGTTGAAGAAGATCACCGGCGAGAGCATCGGCAGGGTGACGGCGACGAACTGCCGCCACCTGCCGGCGCCGTCGACGGAGGCCGCCTCGTAGAGCTCGGTGGGCACCTGTTTGAGACCGGCCAGGAAGATCACCATGGGCGCGCCGAACTGCCAGATGGCGAGCACCATCAGGGTCTCCAGGGCCCAGTCGGGGTCGTTGACCCACGGCTTGCCCTCGATGCCGAAGAAGGCCAGCAGGGAGTTGAACGCGCCCTCGCGGTTGAACATGTTGACCCAGACGATGGCCAGCGCGACGCTGCCGCCGAGCAGCGACGGCAGGTAGAACAGGCCGCGGAACAGCCCGACACCGCGCCAGGCGCGGTTGAGCAGCAGGGCCACCCCGAGCGCGGCCGCCAGCTTCAGCGGCACGGCGACCAGGGCGAAGGTGAGCGTCACCCGCACCGAGTGCCAGTACGACGGGTCGGCGGTGAACATCCGCTCGTAGTTGGCGAAGCCGACCCACTCCACCTCCGGGAGCGGGGTGAGGATGTCGTAGTTGGTGAAGCTCAGGTAGAGCGACAGGAGCATGGGTATCGCCGTGACGGCCAGCAGGCCGAGCAACCAGGGCGACAGGAAGACGTAGCCGGCCAGACCGTCACCGTGCCGGGCCCGCCCGACCCCGCGCCTGCCGGCGGGGGTCGGGACGGATCCGGTACGTCGTCGGGTCGGACCGGGCGCCGTGGTCAGGGCCACGTGCCGATTCCTCTCCGTAGCGTCTCAGGTCAGGCGATGGCGGACTTGCAGGCGGTGAGGAACTGCTCCGCCGCCTCGGCGGAGGTGACCCGGCCGTACTGGGCGTTCTCGGCGGCCTTGGTCAGCTCTGCGCGGATCTTGCTGTGCCCCTTGAGCGGGACCTGCGGCGCCTCGCCGAACTTCTGCGCCAGGTCGGACTCCACCTGGATCGACTGCTTCATCGCCGGGTCGGTGACGTCGTCGCTGACCACGCGGCGCAGGTCGAGGTTGGACGGCAGGCCGCGGTCGGTACCGAGGATCTTGACGGCCTCGGTGTCGTTGGCCAGGAAGTTGATCACGTCCACCGCGACGTCCTTGTGCCTGCTGCCCTTGAACACCGACCAGTACATGGAGGCGCGGGCCCACTGGCCGCTCGGGTCGCCCGGGTAGGCGATGACGCCCAGCTCGTCCTTGGTGTTCTTCTTCAGCTCCGGCATCTGGTTGACCCAGACCCAGCTGGTGCCCGCCTTGCCGGTGACCACGAGCTGCTTGGTGATGTCGGTGGCGTTGCCCTCGTGGATGACGTCGGGGGTCGGGGTGGCGCCCCGGTCCCGGGCGCCCTTCCACAGGTCGAACCACCTGGTCACGTCCTCGGCGGTGAAGCCGAGTTCCTTGCCCTTGTAGAGGTCCTTGCCCTGCTGGCGCAGCCACACCCAGAACGCCTTGTAGTCGGCGCTCGGGTCCTGGGTACCGGGCACCTTGGTCCTCTTCGCGACCTGCTCGGCCCAGGCGATGTGCTCCTCCCAGGTCATCCCGGTGGTCGGCTCCGGCAGCCCGTTCTTCGTCAGCAGCGTCTTGTTGTAGACCAGGCCCTGGGTGTTCTCCCCCGCGGCGACGCCGGCGAGCTTGCCGTCGACGACGCCGTACTGCCAGAGGCTCTCGGGGAACTTCGACACGTCGAGGTCACCGTCGTCCTTGTACGACGTCAGGTCGAGGGTGGTGCTGCGGGCCGCGTACTCGGCCAGGTAGTTGTCGTCGATCTGGAAGATGTCCGGCGGGTTGCCGCCGGCGGTGAGGGTGGCCAGCTTGTCGAAGTAGCCCTGGTTGGCCTGCCAGGTCTTCTCGAAGGTGACGTTCGGGTGCTTCTTCGTGTAGAGGGCGAGGGCCTCCTCGGTCAGCTTCGCCCGGGCCTCACCGCCCCACCAGAAGATCGAGAGCTTGACCGGGGCGTTCGGATCGGTGCTGGCCTGCTCGTCGTCGCCGCAGCCGGCGGCACCGAGGACCAGGGGCAGGGCGACGACCGCGGCGAGCAGGCCGCGGATCAGCCGCCGTCGGCGGACGGGGGTACGGTGAACGGGCACGGCCTGCGTGCCAGTGGTGGGGGGCGTGGCGGGGTGCATGTGCGCTCACTCCTTGGCGTTAGGAGGCGACGACGCCACCGGTGGCCGCGGTCGGGTGACCCGGGCCCGCAAGGCGATGCGGGCCCGGGACGACCAACTCGGCGTCGGGGCGGTGCCGACCGTCCGCCGGCGCGGCGGCGGTCGAGTCGCGGATGACCAGTTCGGTCTGGAGCATTACCTGTGCGGTGGTACGACGGTCGTCGCTCGTGACACCCCGACCGCCGCGTGAGCCACGGGCGGCGACGGTGTCGTGTTGCAGGAGCATGTCGACGGCCGTCCGACCGGCGGCCGCGTTGGGCGTGGCCACCGTCGTCAACTTGGGCCGGGTGAGCCGGCTGAGGGCGATGTCGTCGATGCCGACGACGCTCACGTCCTGCGGGACGCGCAACCCGAGGGCGTCGAGGCCTTCGATCAGGCCGATCGCCATCAGGTCGTTGTAGGCGAGCACCGCCGTGGCCTCGCTGCGGCGGACCTGCTCGGCGAGGGCCACGCCGCCGGTCTCGGTGGGCTGGTTGGGCCCGAGCACGGTGAACTCGGCGCCGCCGGCCCGCGCCGCGACGCCGGCCGCCCGGCGGATCTCCCGGCTGGTCCACGAGCCGCGCGGTCCGCTGAGCAACGCGATGCGCCGGTGGCCGAGGCCGAGCAGGTGCTCGACGGCCGAGCGGGCGCCCTGCCCGACGTCCATGGTGACGCACGGCAGGCCGGCGACCTGCCGGTTGATGACCACCAGCGGCACCTCGCGGCTGAGCTGTTCGATCATGCTGTTGCTCATCCGCGGGCTGCACAGCAGCACCCCGTCCACCTGCTTGGCGAGGGCGTGCACCAGCTCCTCCTCGGCGATCGGGTCCTCGTTGGTGTCGGCCACGAAGACGTGGTAGTCGCGTTGGCGGGCCTGGCTCTCCGCCGCCTTGATCAGCGGCGGGAAGAACGGGTTGGCGATGTCCGCGATGATCAGCCCGATGTTGTGTGTACGGCCGGTGATCAGGGCGCGGGCGGCGCGGTTGGGCCGGTAGCCGAGTTCCTCGGCGCAGGCCAGCACGCGGCTGCGGGTCTCGGGGTTGACCAGGTGCGGGGCCGAGAACGTGCGGGAGACCGTGGAGATGTGCACGCCGGAGGCCCGGGCGACGTCTCGGATGGTGGCTGGCACGGCGGGGCCCTTCGTCCAGTGTGGCTGGGGTCACGTCAGGTGCCGACAATTAATGCAAACGGTTGCGCCGGTGTCAACGGTCGATGGTTACAGATCCGTTTCGGCCACGCTCCCACCATGCGCCCAAATCACTATCAAATCGGATCTATGCCGCCGGTTTGGCATCGATCGTTGACGTCGCCACGCGGCTCGTGGTTATTTCGCTGCAAACCTTTGCAGCACCACGGGAGGCGGTCGCCATGTCGTCCAGCACCGGTCAGCGGGTCCGCCACGCCCTCGTGGGCACCGGGTCACGCGCCGAGATGTTCGTCCGGGCGCTGGTACGCGACCACGCCGACACCGCCGAACTCGTCGCGTTCGCCGACGTCAACCAGTCCCGCATGGACGCCCACAACCGGTGGCTCGGCGAGCTGGGGCACCCGCCGGTGCCGACGTACCGGGCCGACGACCTGGCCGCCATGCTCGGCAGGGAGCGCGTCGACGTGCTGGTGGTGACGAGCGTGGACGACACCCACGCCGCGCACGTCGACACGGCGCTGCGGGCCGGCTGCGACGTCATCACCGAGAAGCCGATGACCGTCGACGCCGCCGGCTGCCGGCGGATCCTCGACGCGGTCGCCGACACCGGCCGGCAGGTGCGGGTGGCGTTCAACTACCGCTACAACCCGCTGCACGAGAGGCTGCGCGAACTGCTCGCCGACGGCGCCGTCGGCGAGGTGGGCTCGGTGCACTTCGAGTGGCTGCTCGACGTGCGGCACGGCGCCGACTACTTCCGCCGCTGGCACCGCGACAAGGCGCACTCCGGCGGGCTGATGGTGCACAAGGCCGGGCACCACTTCGACCTGGTCAACTGGTGGCTCGACGCCACCCCCGTCGAGGTGTACGCCACCGGCCGGCTGTTCTTCTACGGCGAGGCCGGCCGTCGGCACGGCTACGCCCGCGACTACGACCGGGCGCACGGCTCCCCCGCCGCCGCCGACGACCCGTTCGCGCTGCGCCTCGACGCGCACCCGAAGCTGCGCGAGCTCTACCTCGACGCCGAGGCCGAGGACGGCTACCAACGCGACCGCAACGTCTTCGCCCCCGGCGTGGACATCGAGGACGACATGGCGGTGCTGGCGCGCTACTCGACCGGCGCGACGATGACCTACCACCTCACCGCGTACGCCCCCTACGAGGGCTACCGGGTGATGGTCAACGGCAGCCGGGGCCGCCTCGAGCTGGAGGTCGTGGAGAGCGACCACGTCAGCCCCGCGTCCGCCGGGGCACTCAAGGGCGCGGCGCTGCACGGCGACGAGGCCGCCGCCGAGGCCGGCTGCGCGACGCTGACCCTGCGGCCGTTCTGGGCGCCGCCGCAGGTCGTACCCGTGTCGGGACACACCCGCTCCGGGCACGGTGGCGCCGACGCCCGGATGGCGCGGGTGCTGATCGGCGGCGAGGCGGACCCGATGGGGCGGGCGGCCACCGCCCGCGACGGCGCCCTCGCCCTGCTCACCGGGCTGGCCGCGAACCGGTCCTTCACCACCGGCGCCCCGGTCCGGGTCGCCGACCTGCTCGACCTCCCCTGAGCCGCGTACACCTTCCGAGGAGCCCCAGCCGTGCCCACGACCGACCTGCTCTTCCCCGCCGACCCCGCGCAGCGCGCGGTGGCCCGCCGGCTGTACGCGCTGGCCGCGCCCCAGCCGATCATCTCCCCGCACGGGCACGTCGACCCGGCGATCCTGGCCGAGGACCGCCCGTTCCCCGACCCGGCGCGGCTGCTCATCGTGCCCGACCACTACCTCACCCGGATGCTGCTCAGCCAGGGCGTCCCCCCGGCGGAGCTGGGCGTGCCCACCGTCGACGGCAGTCCCACGGAATCCGACGGGCGCACCATCTGGCGACGCTTCGCCGCGCACTGGCACCTGTTCCGGGGCACCCCCTCCCGGCTCTGGCTGGAACAGGCCTTCACCGACGTGTTCGGGGTGCGCACCGCGCTCTCCCCCGCCACCGCCGACGCCGTCTACGACGAGCTCACGGCCCGCCTCGCCGAGCCGGAGTTCCGGCCCCGGGCGCTGTTCGAGCGCTTCGGCATCGAGGTGCTCGCCACCACCGAGTCGCCCCTGGACGACCTCGGGCAGCACGCCAAGCTCGCCGCCGACGGCTGGGGCGGGCCGGGCGGCCGGGTGATCACCACGTTCCGCCCGGACAACGTGGTCGACATGGAGTTCGACGGCTGGGCCGGCAACGTCGCGCGGCTCGGCGGGATCACCGGCGAGGACACCGGCACGTACGCCGGCTACCTGGCGGCGCTGCGCCAGCGACGGGCCGCCTTCATCGCCGCCGGCGCCACCTGCACCGACCACGGCCACCCCACCGCGCGCACCCTGGCGCTGGGCACGGACGAGGCCGCGCGCCTCTACGACAAGGGCCTGCGCGGGGTCGCCGACGCGGCCGACGCGGAGACGTTCCGGGCGCACATGCTGCTGGAGTTCGCCCGGATGTCGCTGGACGACGGCCTCGTCATGCAGCTGCACCCCGGCTCGGTGCGCAACCACAACCGCTGGCTGTACGCGCGGCACGGCCGCGACGTCGGCGGCGACCTGCCGCAGGCCACCGAATACCTGCACGCGCTGACCCCGCTGCTGGACGCGTACGGCAACGACCCGCGGCTGCGGGTGGTCCTCTACACCCTCGACGAGTACACGTTCAGCCGGGAACTCGCGCCGCTGGCGGGCGGCTACGCGGCGCTGTACCTCGGTGCGCCGTGGTGGTTCCTGGACTCGCCGGAGGTGCTGCGCCGCTTCCGCGAGTCGGTGACCGAGTCCGCGGGCTTCTACAACACCGCCGGGTTCGTCGACGACACCCGCGCGTTCTGCTCCATCCCGGTGCGCCACGACGTGGCCCGCCGGGTCGACGCCGCCTACCTGGCGCGGCTGGTCACCGAGCACCGCCTCGGCGAGGACGAGGCCGCCGAGACCATCGTCGACCTGGCGTACCGGCTGCCGAAGAAGGTCTTCAAGATCGGAGAGAACCTCCTGTGACTGTCACCGTCACCGCCGTCGACGTGCACGACGTGCGGTTCCCGACCGCCGCCGCCGGCGACGGATCGGACGCGATCAACCGGGGCGACTACTCGGCCAGCTACGTCGAGCTGCGCACCGATGCCGGCGTCACCGGGGCCGGGTTCACGTTCACCAACGGTCGCGGCAACGAGCTGACCTGCGCGGCGATCGAGGCCCTCGCCCACCACGTGACCGGCCGCACCGTGGCGGAGATCTTCGCCGACCCGGTGGCGTTCTGGCGCTCGCTCAGCGCCGACGTGCAGCTGCGCTGGCTGGGCCCCGAGAAGGGGGTCATCCACATGGCCACCGGCGCACTGGTCAACGCGGTCTGGGACCTGCGGGCCAAGCTGGCCGGCAAGCCGATGTGGCAACTGCTCGCCGAGCTGCCCACCGAGGAGCTGGTGGCCAGCATCGACTTCCACCACATCACCGACGCCCTCACCCCGGGCGAGGCGGCGGCCATCCTCGACAAGGGGCTCATCGGGCTGGACGAGCGCCGCGCCGGGCTGGAGCGCGACGGCTTCCCGTCGTACACCACCTCGGTGGGGTGGCTGGGCTACCCCGACGACAAGGTCCGGGCGCTGACCCGGCAGGCGTACGCCGAGGGTTGGCGGGCGATGAAGATGAAGGTCGGCGGTCCGCCGGCGGACGACCTGCGACGGGCGCGGATCATCCGGGCGGAGATCGGGCCGGACGCGCTGCTGATGATGGACGCCAACCAGGTCTGGGACGTCGACGAGGCGATCACCAACATGACCGCGCTGGCGGAGGTCGACCCGTACTGGATCGAGGAGCCGACGCACGCCGACGACATCCTCGGGCACGCCCGGATCGCGCGGGCGGTGACCGGGCTGACCGGCGGCCGGTGCCGGGTCGCCACCGGGGAGGTGGCCGCCAACCGGGTCATCTTCAAGCAGCTGTTGCAGGCCGAGGCGATCGGTGTGATGCAGATCGACGCCTGCCGGGTCGGCGGCGTCAACGAGGTCCTCGCCGAGATCCTGATGGCGGCGAAGTTCGGGGTGCCGATCTGCCCGCACGCCGGCGGTGTGGGCCTGTGCGAGTACGTCCAGCACCTGGCGGTCTTCGACTACCTGCGGGTCGGCACCAGCCTCGACGGCCGGATGGTGGAGTACGTCGACCACCTGCACGAGCACTTCGTCGACCCGGTACGCACCCGCGAGGGGCGCTACCTGCTGCCGGAGGCGCCCGGCTACAGCTCCACGATGAAGCCGGAGTCGATCGCCGAGTTCCGCTTCCCGGACGGACCGGTGTGGCGGTGACCGTCGGCGCCGCCCGGCTCGGCCTCGGCACGCTGCGCCGGCTGCCGACCGACAGCCGCCCGCTGCTGCGCCCGGGCAGCGTGCCGGCGGGGATCGTGCACCTCGGGTTGGGCGCGTTCCACCGCGCCCACCAGGCCGTCTACACCGAGGAGGCGATGGCGCGGGCCGGGGGCGACTGGGGCATCGTCGGCGTGGCGCCGCGCAACCCCGACGTGGTGACGACACTGGCCGCGCAGGACAACCTGTTCAGCGTCACCACCAGCAGCGGCGAGGGTTGCCACACCCGGGTGGTCGGCGCGCTGGCGGGCACGCGGCACGCCGCCGGCGACCCGGCCGCCGTGGTGGCGCTGCTGGCCGATCCGGCGATCCGGGTGGTCACCCTCACCGTGACGGAGAAGGCGTACCAGCTCGACCCGGTCACCGGACGGCTGCGCCCGGACCCGGAGGTCGCCGCCGACCTGCGCACCGACCGGGCGCCGGTCACCGTACCGGGCCTGCTGCTGCGCGGGCTGCTGGCCCGGGCCGCCGCGCAGGGCCCGCCGCTGGCCCTGGTCAGCTGCGACAACCTGCCCGCGAACGGCCGCCGGCTGCGCGGCCTGGTCGAGCAGTCGATGGCGTACGCGGGGGTGCCGGAGCCGCTGGCCGACCGGGTACGCGAGTGCGTCAGCTTCCCCGGCACGATGGTCGACCGGATCGTGCCGGCCAGCACGGCGCAGACCCTCGCCGACGCCGAGCGGGCGCTGGGGGTGACCGACCTGGCGGCGGTGGTGGCCGAGCCGTACCGGCAGTGGGTCATCGAGGACGACTTCCCGGGCGGCCGGCCGGCCTGGGAGCGGGCCGGTGCGGTGCTCACCGCGGACGCGGGGCCCTGGGAGCGGCTGAAGCTGCGCGCCCTCAACGGCGTGCACTCGGCCGCCGCCTACCTGGGGGCGCTGGCGGGGCGGGAGACCATCGCCGACGCACTGGCCCTGCCGCACCTGACGACGGTGCTGCGGCACCTGGTCGCCGAGGACGTGGCGGCGAGCTTCGACCCGCCCGAGGGAGTCTCGGTCGTCGCGTACGGGGAGGAGGTGCTGACGCGGTTCGCCAACCCGGCGATCCGCCACCGCACCCTCCAGGTGGCGATGGACGGCTCGCAGAAGCTGCCGCAGCGGGTCCTGCACACCATCGCCGACCTGCGGGCCGCCGGGCGGCCGGCGCACTGGGCCACGCTGGTGGTGGCCGCCTGGCTGCGCTTCGCCCAGGGCCACGCCGACGACGGCAGCCTCCTGCCGCTGGCCGATCCGCTCGCCGACGAGATCCGCGCGGCGCTCGCCGCCGGCCCCGGGACCCCGGCGGGGGCGGTCGACGCGGTGTTCGCGCTGCGCCAGGTCTTCCCCACCGAGATCGCCGAGGACGACGACGTGCGCGCCGAGGTGACCGGCTGGCTGGCCGCCCTGGAGCGGCACGGGGTGGCCGCGACGCTGGCGGGTGCCCGGTGACGGCCGCCGCGCCGGGACGGGCCGGGTCGCCCCCGCCCGGCGCGGTGCCCCGGGTCGCCGTCGTCGGGGCCAACGGGCACGGGCGCTGGCACCGGCGGGTCGTCGCGCCGCTGCACGCCGCCGGGCGGCTGCGGCTGGTCGCCCTGGTCGACGTACGCCCGATCGAGGCCGACCCGGCGGCGCCGGTGCCGGACGGCACGGCGGTCCACACCGACCACCGGAAGATGCTGCGCACGGCCCGGCCGGACGTGGTGGTGGTCTGCACCCCGCCGCACACCCACCTGCCGATCGCCCTGGACGTGCTCGCCGCGGGCGCCGACCTGCTGCTGGAAAAGCCTCCGGTGCTCTGCACCGCCGAACACCGGGAGTTGGCCGCCGCCCTCGCCGCGACGGGCCGGGCGTGCCAGGTGGGCTTCCAGGCGCTCGGCTCGGCGGCGCTGACGGAGCTGGTCGACGCGGTCCGGGCCGGGCGGCTGGGCACCGTCACCGGCATCGCGACGGTGGCGGCGTGGCAGCGCCCCGACGCCTACTACGCGCGGGCGCCGTGGGCCGGGCGGCGGACGCTGCACGGCCGGCCGGTGCTGGACGGCGCCCTGGCCAACCCGTTGGCGCACGCGGTCATGCAGTGTCTCGCGGTGGCCGAGGCAGCCGGAGGCGGGCCGGTGGAGCCGACGCGGATCGAGGTGGAGCGCTACCGGGTCCGGCCGATCGAGGTGGACGACACGGCGACCCTGCGGGTGTCGTCCCGCTCGGGGCCGCCGATCGTCGCGGCGGTGACCCTGGCCGGCGAGGACTTCGTCGCCGGCGAGGTGGTCGTGACCGGCACCGGCGGCCGGGCCGTGCTGGAGTACCCGACCGACCGGCTGCTGCTGCCCGGCGACGCCGGCCCGCGCGAGGTGCCGGGCCGGCGCGGGCTGCTGGAGAACCTCCTCGACCACCGCGTCGACCCGGCGGTGCCGTTGATCGCGCCGCTGGCGCGGACCGCCCCGTTCACCGCGGTGCTGGAGGCGGTCACCACCGCACCGGAACCGACCCCGCTGGGCGGCGACCTGGTCACCGCCGCGGGTGACGGCCCGCAGCGGGTGCTGACCGTGCGCGGGATCAACCGGCTGCTGCGCCGGGCGGCCGACGACGGGGCGCTGTTGTCGGAGTTGGCGGTGCCGTGGGCGGTGGCGCCGCACCGTACGGACCTGACCGGGCAGGAGGGACCGCAACGCACTGCAACTGAACCGCCCGCCTGACGCGAGTCCATAGCGGACATTGCGCCGTCATCCCGACCGAGGGCGGTCGGGACGATACCGGCCGATCGCATCAATTGCAACACTTCTGCACACGCTGGTCATTGACTCGCATAAATCGTGAAACCTACCGTTGCCCCATATCGAACAGGCGACGAACAGGTGGGCCGACAGATGTGGAAGCAGACAGTGGGCGCGACGATGATCGCCGTCACGCTCGCGGCGACGTCCGGGAGCGCGGCGGCGACACCGGCGCCTGACGGCGGTACCGCCGCCACCGCGGACGGCACGACCGACGGCGGGCTCTCCTGGGCCGCCCGGCTGCTGGGTCGGCAGCCGCTACCGGCCGGGGACGGCTGGGCGGCCGAGGGGACCGGCACCACCGGCGGCGCGGCGGCGACACCGGAGCAGGTGCACGTGGTCGCCAACCGGGCCGAGCTGGTCGCGGCCCTCGGCGGGGACAACGCCACCAACCGGGGCAACGCCACCCCGAAGATCATCTACGTCCGGGGCGTCGTCGACGGCTTCGAGGGGCCCGACGGCACCGTGCTCGACTGCTCGGATCTCGCCGATCCGGAGTACTCGCTGCCGGCGTACCTCGCGGCGTACGACCCGGCGGTCTGGGGGCGGCTGGCGCCGAGCGGACCGCTGGAGGCGGCACGGGTGCGCTCGGTGACCAACCAGACCCGACAGACCCAGATCAACGTCGGCCCGAACACCACCATCGTCGGCCTGCGCGGCGCCCGGCTGACCGGTCTGACGCTGATGCTCGACGGCGCGCACAACACGATCGTGCGGAACCTGACCTTCGACGACGCCCGGGACTGCTTCCCCGCCTGGTCCCCCACCGACGGCGCCGCCGGCAACTGGAACTCCCAGTACGACCAGATCTCGGTGCGCCGCAGCGAGCACGTCTGGATCGACCACAACACCTTCACCGACGGCGACAACCCCGACAGCAGCCAGCCGGTGCACCTCGGCCGGCCGTACCAGGTGCACGACGGGTCACTCGACGTCACGCACACCGCGAGCCTGGTGACCGTCTCGTACAACCGGTTCGTCGGGCGGGACAAGGTCATGCTCATCGGCTCGTCCAACACCGTCGGCCCGGACGTCGGGCGGCTGAAGGTGAGCCTGCACCACAACCTCTTCGACGGGGTGCTCCAGCGGCTGCCCCGGGTGCGGTTCGGCCAGGTCGACGTGTGGAACAACCACTACCGGCTGGCCGGCGACGGATTCGAGTACGCGATCGGCGTCGGGGTGCAGTCCGCGGTGGTCGCCGAGCACAACTTCTTCAACCTCGGAGCCGACGTCGCCGTCGACGACCTGCTCTACGACTGGGGCGGCACCGCCGTCACCACCAGGGGCAACTGGGTCCGCGCCGCCGGGGACCGGGCCCGCCCGGTCGACCTGGTGGGCGCGTACAACGCGGCGCACGAGCCGGACCTGGCCCCCGACGCCGGCTGGACGCCGACCCTGCGACGCGGCCCCGTGCTGCCGGCGCCCGCGGTGCCGGCGGTCGTGGGGGCGCTGGCCGGCGCGGACCGGCTGCCCCTGTAGGACACCGGCCGCCGCGTCGTCCCGCGCGGCGGCCGGACCCCCGCCGCACCAGACCTGCGCATCGAAGCGCACTGACCGCTCCCGGGGGCCACCACACCACCGCTCGAAGGAGAGAGATCATGCACCTGAGACGCACCCACCGACGGACCATGGCCGCGGCCTTCACCGCAGGGGCGACCGCCGCCGTGCTGGCCGCCAGCATGGGCTCGTCGGCCTCCGCCGCCACCGTCTTCTCGGACAACTTCAACGACGGCGACGCCGGCGGCTGGTCGAAGTCCGGCGGCACCTGGTCGGCGGCCACCGACGGCACCGGCGTGTTCCGGCAGTCCAACGCGGGCAGCGAGCTGGCCCGGCAGTTCGCCGGCCAGACGAGCTGGACCGACTACCAGGTCCAGGCGCGGGTCAAGCCGCTGTCGTTCGGCTCGTCGAGCGCCCTGGTCGGCCTGGCCGCCCGCTCGGCCAGCAGCACGAAGATGTACCGGCTGGCCCTGCTCGGCAGCGGCCGGGCCGAGTTGCAGGCGGTCAACGGCAGCCAGATCACCCCGCTCGGCTCGGCGTCGGTCGGGGCCACGGCCGGCAGCTGGTACACGCTGCGCATCGAGACCGCCGGCAGCACCGTCCGGGGCTTCGTCAACGGCACGCAGGTCGGGTCCGGCACCAGCGGCCTGGCCAGCGCCGGCCGGATCGGGCTCGTCACCTCGTACGCCAGCGGCAGCTTCGACGATGTGGCGGTCGACACCTCCGGCGGGTCGACCCCGACGACGCCGCCGCCGACCACCGCACCGCCGACCACGCCACCACCCACCACTCCGCCGCCCACCACGCCGCCGCCGAGCTGGCCCACGCCCACGGCCAACGTCAAGGTCGACGACACCATCGACGTTCCGGTGAGCCTCGACGGCGGGCTCAAGCGGTACTACGGCATCGGCGACGGCGGGCAGGGCGAGAGCCAGGACCCGATGTTCGTCCTCGCCCCGGGGGCCACCCTGCGCAACGTGATCATCGGCGCCCCGGCCGGGGACGGCGTGCACTGCGAGGGCAACTGCACGCTGGTCAACGTCTGGTGGGAGGACGTCGGCGAGGACGCCGCGACCTTCCGGGGCGGGAGCACGTACACGGTGGACGGCGGCGGGGCGCGTTCCGCCAGCGACAAGGTGTTCCAGCACAACGGCGGGGGCACCCTGCACATCCGCAACTTCCGGGTGGAGAACGCGGGCAAGCTCTACCGGGCCTGCGGCAACTGCTCCACGTCGTACCAGCGACACGTGGTGATGGACAACGTCACCGCCACCTCGACGGACGCGCTGGCCGGCATCAACACGAACTGGGGTGACACCGCCCGGTTCAGCCGGATCACCGTCCTCGACGACCCGGATCGCGAGACCCGGATCTGCGTCAAGTACAAGGGCGTGCCGAAGGGCAGCGAGCCGACGGAGATCGGGCAGGGCGCTGACGGCACCAACTGCCTCTACTCGGCGTCGGACATCACCTGGCGCTGACCCGTACCAGAGTGACGGCGGCCCCGCGGACCATCTGCCTCCCGCGGGGCCGTCGCGTGGGGTCACCCTCTTCGCGCCCGTCCAGTCGCGACGGTAGCGTGGCGCCACGGCACGGCCCGTGGCGCGGACTCCCGCGGGCGCGGCGCTCGCGATCGTACGGAGGAGGATGCATGTCCCACGGCGACGACCCGTTCACGGCACGCGAGGACGCGGCCTCGCGGCCGAGCTTCGACCTCGCACTGCGCGGCTACGACAAGCGACAGGTGGACCGCTACGTCGAACAGGCCGACGGCGAACGGTCGGCGCTGACCGCCGAGCGGGACCGCGCCTCGACCCAGCTGCGCGAGTTGACCGTCGAGGTGCACCGGCTGCGCGCGGAGGCGACCGAGCTGCGGGACCGGCCGGCCCCGCCGGACCGGGCGTCGTTCCGCGACCTCGGCCCGATGGTCGACCAGATCCTGGTCCTGGCCGAGAAGCAGGCCGGGGCCATCACCGACGCCGCCGGACAGCGGGCCGCCGAGCTGGAGGCCGAGGCGGAGCGGGTGCTGACCGAGGCCCGCGAGCAGGCCGCGACGACGCTGCGGGAGCTGACGGACGAGGCGGCCGCGCGGCGTGACGAGCACGACCGGGAACACGAGGAGCGCCGCGCCAACGCCCAGGCTGAACTCACCAGGATCCGGGAGGCGGCGGAGCGGCTGCGGGCGGCCGGCGAGGCGGCCCACGACCACGCGTTGCAGGAGGCGAAGCGGATCGACGAGCAGAGCGCCCAGCAGATCGAGCAGGCCCGTGCCGAGGCCGAGGCGTTCCTCGCCTCGGCCCGCACCCAGATCCAGCAGGAGGTGCAGGCCGCGCGGGCGAAGACCCAGCAGGAGCTGGGCCAGTGGCAGGCCGGCGTGGAGCGGGAGATCAACGAGCGGCGGGCCGCCGCCGAGCAGGAGATCGCCGAGCAGCTCGCGTCCGCCGAGCGGGAGCTCGGCGCCCAGCGTACGGCGGCCGAGCAGGAGATCGCGACGCTGATCGCGGAGGCCCAGCAGTACGCGGCCAAGGTGCGCCAGCACGTGGACGAGCAGGCCGCGACCCACCAGCAGCAGCTCGCCGCGACGCAGCAGGGCATCCGGGACCGGCGGGAGGCGCTTGCCCGGATGCAGTCCGAACTGGACACCGCGCAGCAGCAGTTGGCCCAGGCTCGACAGGAGAGCGCGAGCATCGAGCACGAGTTCGCCGAGGTGCGGCAGCGCCTCGACGAGACCCGGCAGGAGCTGGCCGACGAGCTGCGCCGCCTCGACGAGGCACGCCGGGCCGCGGACTCCGCCGAGCAGCACGCCAAGGAGGTGCGCGCCCGGGTCAAGCGGGAGGCGAAGCGGGTGGCCGACCTGGCCGCGGCAGCGGTCATGGCCGCTGCCACTGGCGGCGGCGAGACCGCCGAGTATCCGCAGGTCGCGGCCCGGCCGAGGCTGGACCGCCCGGCGCCGCCGGCGGTGCAGCACGCCGCCGACGCCGTGACGCCGGCCGGAACCGACGACGCGCCGGCCAGCGCACCGGGCGACGGCGAGCGGACCCCGGCCGGGGCGCCGGCACCGCAGCCGGCGAACCAGGTGGTGACCGCCGGCTGACCCGGCCGCCGGCCGGCCGTCCCCGCACCGGGCGGGCGACGGCCGGCACGGCCCGCGCCGGTCAGGGGGCGCATCTCGTACGCGCCGCTGAGCCCCACCACGCGCGTCCACATCCGCGCCGTGCGCCCCGGGTCCGCCACCGGCTGGCGGAACGCGCCAACGCCCAGGCGGCCTGCTCCCCGGTGGTCGCCGCCCGGCCGTGCAGCTCCCGCGAAGTGGTCCAACCAGTTGACGGGTTGATGTGCGCTGGCCCACACTCCTCGGCATGGCGTTCGCTCCCGTCCCCCGCTCCTCGGTCTCCGACCATGTCTTCGGCCAGATCCGTGACGCCATCGTCAGCGGCGTCTACCGCCCCGACGAGGCGCTCCCCGGCGAGCGTGAGCTGGCCGGAACCTTCGGGGTCAACCGGCACGCCGTGCGGGAGGCCCTGCGCCGGTTGCAGCAGCTCGGCCTGGTGCGGGTCAGCCAGGGCGGTGCCACGCGGGTGCTGGACTGGCGGGTGCACGCCGGGCTCGACCTCGCCCTGTCCCTCACCCGCTTCCACGACACCCTGCCGGTGGACACCCTGGTCCGCGACATGCTGGAGATGCGGGCCTGCATCGGCGTCGACGCGGCCCGACTCTGCGCCGAGCGCGGCGACCCGGCGGTCCGGGCCGCGATCCTGCGGGCCGTCGAGGACTACGCGGACCTGGCGCCCGACCTGGCCGGGATGGGCGAGGCCACCATCGTGCTCTGGCGGCACGTCGTCGCCGGCTCCGGCAACACCGCCTACCTGCTGGCCTTCAACAGCCTGGTGGCCGGTGCGCTCGCCGTCGGCGAGGTGCCACCGGAGCGGCGCGCCGCGGAACTGCTCGACGTCGCGGGCCACCGCCGGCTCGCCGACGCCGTCGTCACCGGCCGGGCCGCCGACGCCGCCCGCGAGGCACGGGCCCTGCTCACCGCCCCCCTCACCACCCCCGTCGCACCACCGAGAAGGGAAGCCCGGGCATGATCCCCGCCGTGCTCTACGCCGTACCGGCGTTCCTGCTCCTCATCGTCGTCGAGGCGCTGTCCTACCGGTTCGTCCCCGACGACGACGAACGCGGGTACGAGCTGCGTGACACCGCCACCAGCCTGACCATGGGCGCCGGCAGCCAGGTCGTCGGCGTGCCGTGGAAGCTGGCGACGATCGGCCTCTACGCCGCCGCGTACACCGTCACGCCGATCCAGCTCTCCCCCACCAGCATCTGGACGTGGGTGCTGCTCTTCTTCGCCGACGACCTCGCCTACTACTGGTTCCACCGGTCCCACCACGAGGTGCGGCTGCTCTGGGCCGGGCACGTGGTGCACCACTCCAGCGTCTTCTTCAACCTCTCCACGGCCCTGCGGCAGAGCTGGACCCCGATGACGTCCGTGCCGTTCTGGCTGGGTCTGGCACTGCTCGGCATCCCCCCGTGGATGATCTTCCTCCAGCAGTCGATCAGCCTGCTGTACCAGTTCTTCCTGCACACCGAGCGGATCAACCTGCTGCCCCGCCCCATCGAGTGGATCTTCAACACGCCGTCGCACCACCGGGTCCACCACGGTGCCAACGCCGAGTACCTCGACCGCAACTACGGCGGCATCCTGATCGTCTGGGACCGGTTGTTCGGCACCTTCGAGCCCGAGCGGGCCACCGTCCGGTACGGCCTGACCAAGAACATCGGCACCTACAACCCGCTGCGGGTGGCCACCCACGAGTACCGGGCGATCTGGGCCGACGCCCGGGCCGCCTCGTCCTGGCGGCACCGCCTCGGCTACGTGCTCGGCCGACCGGGCTGGCAGCCCACCCCGCACCCACAGCCCGCGGTCGCCCGATGAGGCGGCTCTGGCCGTTCGGCGTGGTGGCCGCCGTCGAGCTGACCGGCGTGGCGACCGGCTCGACCCTCCTTCAGTGGCTGGCCAAGCCGCTGCTCGCGCCGGTGCTGCTGGTCCACCTGCTGCGGGTACGCCGACGCGTCGACCCCGTGGCCGTCGGGCTGGTCTTCGCGACCGGTGGCGACATCGCGCTGCTGGTCTCCGGTGACACGGCGTTCCTCGTCGGCATGGGGTGCTTCCTCGGCGCCCAGGTGGCATTCCTGACCGCCTTCCTACGTCACCGGCGGCCACCCGTCGTCGCGGTCGCCAGCTATCTCGCCTGCTGGGTGGCGGCCAACCTGGTGCTGTGGAGCTCCCTCGGCCCGCTGCGGCTGCCGGTGCTCGGCTACAGCCTCGCGCTCTGCCTGATGGCCGCCGCCGCGGTCGGCGTCTCCCGGCGGGTCGCCCTGGGCGGAGGACTGTTCCTGATCTCCGACCTGCTGATCGGGATGGACGCCGCCGGCTCCCGGGTGCCCGGCCACGGGCTGGCCGTGATGACCACCTACATCGCGGCCCTGCTGCTCATCACCACCGGTTGGGTGGCCGCCACCGCCGGGAGCACCCGGCCCACGGCCGGTGGCGACAGTCCCGCGCCCGCCCCGGGACCGGTGCCCGGCACCGCACGCTAGCCGAACCGGCGACGCCCCCGGTCCGGCCTGGACCGGGGGCGTCGCCGCGTCTGCCGCCCTCGTCAGTTGTACGGCATCGTCGGGAACCAGCCGACGCCGAAGATGGCCGGCACGCGCAGGTCCCAGTACACGACGGTGAAGACCCCCAGCGCGACCAGCAGCGAGCCGGTCACCGTCGCGGCACGGCGCGGCGACGCCATCCAGCCGAGGAACCGCCCCCGGCTGACCAGGATGAGGACCGCGAAGAGCGCCGCGACGATGACGATGTTGCCCAGCGACTGGAGGGCGAAGGCGAGGGCGCCGTACCCCGGGTTGCCGGTGTCGACCGCCCAGTGGAACAGCTTGTTGAACAGCGGGTACGGCCGGCCGACCAGGAAGCCCCCGACCAGGGCGCCCATGACGACCACCCGCGCCACCGGCCGGGCCGCGAAGACGTCGCGCAACAGGCCGAGGGCCGCCAGTCCCAGGTAGGTCAGCACGAGGCCGATCAGGCCGAAGACCACCGACGACTGGATGAGCCGCACGGGCATCCCGCCGACGGTGTCCGTGGACAGCTGCGGCAGCCGCTCGCCGAGCAGCACCCCGACCGCGCCGTAGGTCGCCGACACCGCCAGCATGCCGACGGTCAGCCAGGCGACCGGGCGCAGCAGCGACCGTACGCCGTAGCGGTGGCCGGTCGCCCCGGCCTGGGTCATCGGGCCGACCGAGGCCGCCATCGCGATGTTGCAGGCGGTGAAGGTCCCGGCGAAGCCGGACACGAAGGCGAACAGCAGCCCCGCCGCCGTACCGCCGATGGCGACGCCCTTCGCGTCGTGGCCCAGCAGGGTGTCGGCGACGGTGTCGCCGATCACCGAGTCCACCAGCTCGAACGACCAGAGCACGGCGAGCAGCACGCCCGCCGCCGCACTGATCACCGCCGTCCGTCTGGGGCGTGCCGCCGGTGCGGGTACGGATGCCACCGGCGCATCTCGCGGTGGGGCCTCGGGGGTGGGGTGCATGCTCATCGCCTCGCTTCCGTTCCTGGTGTGGTGGGTCGCACGAGGTCCGTCGCCGGCGGACCCGGGAGCGCGCCGGCGACGGACCGACGGCCGTCAGGTGACGGCGGGCCGCGCCTGCGGCGTGCTGACGCGGCGGGAGCGGTCACGCAGCCAGATGCCCCACCAGAGCAGGCCCCGGGCGAGACAGACGATCGTCACGGCGAAGAAGAGCGTGTAGACGACGTTGAAGGCGATCAGCACGCCGTAGACGCCGGCGACGCTCGCGCCGAACATGAACTGGGCCCACCCCGAGCTGGGGGTCGTGCCCGGATCCGTGATCATGTAGTTGGTGAACAGCACGAACGCCACACCGGTGATCGGCAGCAGGGCCGCCCAGAGCGCGACGTCCCAGATGAAGTGCCGCACCAGCGCCTGGATCACGAAGCCGCCCACCCAGCCCACGATCAGCGGGATCTTCTTGGTGAGCACCCCGTTGAGCACCGTGCCGGCCGTCAGGATGACCAGGGGCACGAAGATCCGGATCATGTCCGGCACGTCCTCGGTGAAGTGGTACGGCGGGGCGATGTTGACCCAGGAGAACGCGACCAGGGTCACCGTGATGCCGAAGTTGGACGGGTTCATGAAGTGCCGCATGCGGCCCTTGATCGGCGCCAGGAAGATCGCCTTCTGGCCGATGGCGACGACCACCGCGAAGGCGATGGGCCAGAAGTTGTCGTTGGCGTAGAGCAGCATGTTCGCGGCGAGCGCGGTGATGTGGGCCGGCAGCAGGAACGTGTACATCCCCCAGGCGCCGTTTCCGGTGAAGGCGGGCGGGCGCTTGTTGGCCCGGGCCGTGACCAGCTCGACCACGATCTCGGTGGCGTAGCCGACCGCCACGGCGAGCAGCGGCCAGGTCCAGGGCTGCTCGAAGCCGAGCACCGTGTACCCGAGGATGTTGAAGACGCTCATGGAGAGGGCGAAGTTACGCAGGGCCAGGTAGCGGGGGTCACGCCGGTCGACCCGCTTGGGCGCTCCGGGTGTGTCCGCCACCGCCGCGTTGCGGTCGAGGGTGACGGTCGGCGCCGGGCTCACCGGGGCGTCGGCGACCGCGGTGCCCCCCACCCCCCGCACGTCGGTGTCGGCGCGGGCGCTGTCTCGGACGTCGGTCATTTGGCGTTCATCTCCTGCGCTTTGTCCGTGAGCATGATCGTGTGCCAGCCCGCGGCGAGGTCGAGGGTCTGCTTGTGCACGCCACCGTCGAGGTCGCGCCAGGCGATCTCCGCCGAGACCGGCTTGGCACCGGCGTCGCCGAGACCGAAGAAGACGTCGAAGCTGCGCTTGCCCGAGTGGCCGCTGCCGCCGTCGAGCTGGGCGACGCGGGTACGACCGTCCGCCGTCTTCACCCGGACCTGGGCGCCGTACGCGGGCGTTCCGCGGCCGTCCTCGCCGGGCCGGCACAGGCGCAGGCCCAGGAAGTTGCCGCTGCCGGGCTTGTCGTTGCGGTAGTACGACGGGGCGCCCCACTGGCGGGCCACCGCGAAGTCCTGGCCCCCGTCGCCGTTGGTGTCCGCGACGGCCACACCGCGGCTCGGGGTGCCGTCGGTCATGCCGAGCTCGGCACTGATGTTCGCGTAACGCCCGTTCTTCTCCCGGACCCAGAACGCGAACGGTTCGGAACCGGCGATGTCGTCGCCCGGCTCGGCCTTGGGCCACATGGCCGGGTTGCGGAGCATGAGGTCGTTGCTCATGGCCAGCTCCTGCAACCAGGACCAACGATTGATCTTGCCCTTGACGAACCCGGCGGTCTGGACCACCGACATCTCACCGCTGTTGTCGAAGTCCGCGATCTTGGCGTCCCAGCCCCAGCCGACCCAGGCCATGTTGAGTTCGGCGGCCTTGTTGTCGAAGACGGCCTTGCCCTGGCTCAACCGCTTGCGGGCGTCGGCCAGGCTCGACGAGTTGTTGCGCCAGACGAAGTTGCTCTCCTCCAGGCCCCAGGAGGTGGTGATGTTGCTGACGAACATGTCGAACCTGCCGGTGCCGCCGAGGTCGCCGAACTCGATCGACATGCCCTTGAACGAGTCGTGCCCGACCACCATGGACTTCGGGGTCAACGCACCGCGGCGGCCCTCGGCCATCGCGAAGCGGATCTCACCCGGCCGGGAGACGTTGTGGAAGAAGCGGTCCCGCCCGAAGTCGTTGGCGAGGTACAGCTCGGGCAGCAGGTCGCCGTCGATGTCGGCGGAGCCGGCGCCGAGGGTCCAGCCGGTGGCGTACTCCGGCGGGATGGCGGACTGTTCGACGTACGTGGCGGTCGGGGTGTCGCCGCTGGTGGCGGCGGTCCAGCGCAGCACGTGCGCCCCGCCGGCGTTCTGCGCCCGGGACAGCGAGTGGTTCATCTCGACGTTCGGCTGGCCGGCCGGGTCGAGCACCTGGCTGTCGGGGAAGTAGTTGAAGATGCCGATGTCCGGCCGGCCGTCGCCGTCGAAGTCCGCGACCGCGACCGCGTTGGTGTTCCAGAGCTTGCCCTGGTACTCGCCGTTGGAGGAGGACGGCTGGCCGACCAGCTCGGTGGGATGGAAGGTCGCCTTGGTCAGCGGCCCCGCGGCGGAGGAACGGTGCATGAACAGCACCGGCGTGCGACCCCAGTAGTAGGCGAGCAGGTCGGTGCGGCCGTCGCCGTTGAAGTCGCCGGGCACGCAGCCCATCGGCGCCATCGCCTGGTGGGTGGGCAGCGGCGCGGGGTCCAGCACGAAGGGCGCGTACCGGGCGGGCCCGTCGGGCGACGGCGTGACGATCACGCTGTCACTGCGGGTGTCGACCAGGCAGAGGTCGTTGGCGATCAGGTCGCCGTCGAGGTCGTTCGCCGCCACGGCGGCGCCGACAGAGGACACCCAGGCCCGGATGTGCTCGTACTCCGGATTCACCGGGCGCACGGTGCGCTCGGGCAGGCCGGGCGGCAGCGCGATCGGCAGCTCGGTGAAGCCGAACCGCGACGCCAGCGTCTGACGCTCCTCGGCCGACGCGCTGGGCAGCCGGGCGACGGCGAAGAACGCGGCCACGAGGACCAACACGAAGACTGCGGGAATGATTCGGCGGATCGCGCCGACGGGTTGGGATGGCAAGGGTTCCCCTCCAGATTCGGCCACCACCCGTGCCGTGCAGCGGCTGATTTCGCCGTCCGGCCCGGGTCTGGCGACGGGCAGTGTCGCCGACTGAGAAATGGAGTGAACTGTCCCGGCGACAATTTTTTCGCTGTCACCTTCAGCAGTTCATAGCCGTCGGAACGGGGTATCCACCACGTGGGGCGCTACGGCGTACGTGGCCGGCGCTGCCCATTCTCAGTCGATCGAGGCATGACGTGCGGTCCCTTCACGATGCCTGGTGAACCGGCCGCGAAAGTCGCCGCCGGCCCACTTATGGTCGCGGGAGCACGGCCCGAGTTCTTCTCAAAGGTTGCTCAGTGACGGATGGGGTTCCACACGTTACCGACCGGTCAGATCCGGCGGCCCCACCGTTCGCGGGCGGTCACTCAACCGCATTCGTCGGGAACCGCAGCGCGGCGTGGTGCTCGTGCGCCATGCGGCGCAGGGCGGACAGGGCGACCCCGAACAGGACGCTGCGGACGATGGCGGGGCCCTTCTCGGTGCCGCCGTCGCCGGCGACCAGGTCGAGTTCCGCGACGACGAGCTGCTCGGCGGCGCGGGCGTAGGAGAGGAAGAAGGGGGCGTCGGCCGCGCAGCCGAGACTGCGCAGCCCGGCCAGCACCTGCGCCAGCACCTCCCCGCCGGACGCGCTGGCCTCGCGGGACCAGCCGAGCGACTCGGCGAGCTGGGCCACGTCGGCCCGTGCGCAGTCCACGGCGGCCCGACCCAGGGCCTCCGACCCGTCGAGATAGAGGGCGCGGTCCAGCACCTGGTACGCGTCGCGCAGGCTGACCTCGTCGTCGTCGATGGCGGCGAGGATCTCCCGGACCGAGGAGAGGTCGAGCCCGGCGATCCCGCTCAGGGTCCGGATCAGCCGGATCCGGCGCAGGTGCCGCTCGCTGTAGTCCGCCTGATTGCGACCGGTGGGCAGGCCCGCCGGGAGCAGCCCCTCGCGCAGATAGAACTTGATCGTCGGGACCGACACGCCACTCTGTCGACTGAGCTCCGAGATACGCACGCGTCCTCCGCCCTGGCGAACGTTTGGGCAATCTTGCCATAGAGATCGATCGCAAGCCATTGATCGATGCTCGGCCAGGACGGATCGACGCGCCGGCGACGGGGGCGCGCAGCCCGCTTGACCGTCACGCAACGGAACGCGCCACCGATGTCCGAAAAATTACGCTAAGCATTGATAGTCGAAGGCGCGGATACTGGCGAGTTCCACAATACGATGACCAATCCTAGCGATCTTCATCCAGAACGTACAGTGGCAAGTGCCAATTCTGGGCAAGAATTGATAAGCCCCCCGTCGTCACTCCGCGCTACTCTCCGAACGCAGAACGTGTTGACCGGCCGACCAGGCTCGGCTAGCATCGACTGCGGTTAGCGGGGAATTGTGGCGGTCGACGCTCCCGAATGACTCGGCCTAATTCGCCACATCCACTCATTGGGATTGTCCGCAATCCGGGGGAGACAAATGCATGACAGCGCAGAGCAGGCAGTGGAACGAGCGATCGACACGATGCGCAGCAATTTATCGGAGCAGTTGACGGTGGACGACATGGCCCGCGCAGCCATGTTCAGCAAGTTCCACTTCACGCGGATCTTCCAGCGGGTCACCGGCATCTCGCCAGGTCGGTTCCTGTCCGCGATCCGCCTGCAGGAGGCCAAGCGGCTGCTCACCACGACCAGGCTCAACGTCACGGACATCAGCCTCCGGGTGGGCTACAACAGCGTCGGCACATTCAGCACCAGGTTCACCAAGAGTGTCGGCCTGCCACCCACGACCTACCGGCGGATGGGCGGCTTCACCCCTCGCATCGTCACCCAGCGCCCCACGGGTCTGACGCAGGGTGTCATCGCCGGGCGGGTCACCGTTCCCGCCCGCGGGCTGGCACCCGGGCTCATCTTCATGGGCCTGTTCCAGCACCGCATCCCCGAGGGCCCGCCGGTTCGCTGCGCCATCCTGGAGTCCCCGGGCGTCTATCGCTTCACGAACGTGCCCGACGGCACCTGGTACCTGCTGTGCCACTCGGTCTCCGGCGACGTGCTCCGGCTTGAGCAGGACACGATGATGGTGGCAGCGGTGGGACCCCTGGTCGTCCGCGGACGCCAGACCCTGACCGCCGACGCCCACCTCAAGCAGGTCTCCAAGATAGACCCGCCGGTGCTACTGGCCCTGCTCGACAGCCGGAAGGCGGCGAGCGAACGCCAGGCCCAACTGGAGAACCGGGACGAGGCGTACGCGGCCTGACGACGCCCGACCGGGGGCGCCGCGTGCCCCTCGGACGGCGCTGGAGCACCGCCGCGTCCACCGGTGGTCGACCACGGGACACCCCGGCCGCCGACGCCCGTGACGGGCCGTCGGCGGCCGGGGCGTCCGCGCGCCCGCCGACGGCCCGCCCCGCACGCCCGCCCACCCCGGCCTTCCCCGCCACACCTCGGCACAGGCCGGCGCCCGGCAGGGACGGGAGAGGTCGGCGCTCGACCGTCCGCCGTCGGAGGCGGCGGACCGGAGAGAGGGGTAGAAAGGGGACGGACGGCCCGTGTCGGACGCCGTCGTCACTCCCGCACGGCGCCCTCGACGGGGCCCACCCGCGACGGTCCCGCGGACGCCGTGGCGTCCGCGGGACCGTGCGTACGGGAGTCAGTCGACCCTGTGCACCGTCATCGGCAGTCCGCCCCGCACCCGCAGCGACAGCATCGGCTCGGGCACCACCGGACGCCCCGGCACCCCGGCCAGGCGCACCTCCCGCAGCAGCATGGCCAGGACGAGGGTGGCCTCCATCATCCCCAGGTTGTTGCCCACGCAGAACCGGGGGCCGGCGCCGAACGGGATGTACGCGTACCGGGGTCGCTCCGTGCTCCGCGCCGGGTCGAAGCGGTCGGGGTCGAACCGCTCCGGCTCGTCCCAGAACCGGGGATGCCGGTGCAGGGTGTACGGGGAGATGAGGATGTCGGCCCCCGCCGGCACGTGGTAGCCGCCGATCTCGTCGGCCTCCTGGGCCTTGCGCGGCAGGAGCCAGACCGGCGGGTAGAGCCGGATGGCCTCCTCCACCACCATCGCCGTGTAGCGCAGCCGGTGCAGGTCCTCGTACACCGGCAGCCGGTCACCCAGCACCGTCACGGCCTCCTCGCGGACCCGTCGCCGGATCTCGGGATGCCGGTCGAGCAGGTGCAGGCTCCAGCCCAGCGTGCTGGCGGTCGTCTCGTGCCCGGCCAGCAGCAGCGTGACCAGCTCGTCGCGCAGCCGCTGGCGGGCCACCCGCGGGTCCTTCTCCAGCCGGGTCGAGACGATCAGGCGGGACAGGACGTCGTCGCGCCCGTCCACGTCCCGGCCCCGGCCGGCGACGAGTTCGTCGACCACCTGCTGGAGGTGCCGGCGGGCGCGCCGGAACCGCAGCTGCCGGGGCAGCGGGATCCACGGCGGCACCGCGCTCAGCGTCTCCAGCTCGAACATCGCCTGGTCCTGCACGGCGGCGAACGACGCACCGACACCGTGGAAGCCGCCGAGCTCGGCGTCGAGCAGGGTCCGTCCGAGCACCCCGAGGGTCAGCGTGGTCATCTCCTCCAGCACGTCGACCGGAGGGCCGTCGGCCCGCGCCACCAGCCGTTCGACCAGCAGCGCGGCCTCCTCGCCGATCACCCCCGCGTACTGGGCGAGGCGCCGGTTCTGAAACGCCGGCTGGATCACCTTGCGCTGCTTGCGCCACAGCTCACCCTCGCTGGTGAGCAGCCCGTCGCCGAGCGCCCGGCGGGCGTGCACCAAGCCGATGCCCTTCTGGTAGTTCCCGCTGTTGTCGGACAGCACGTGCTTGGCGTGATCGGGGTGGTTGAAGAAGTAGAGCTGCTTGGGGCCGACCGGCAGCCGGGCCGCGTCACCGTACCGCTGGGCCGCGAGGGTCATCATCCGCAGCCGGTCCCGGCCCATCAGGACCAGCATGTGCAGGCCGGCGGGGCGGGGCGGGCCCGGCGGCGTGCGCCGGGCCCCCTTCTGGATCGCCGTCATGCCGCCTCACTCCGTTCCCGCTCGACCTGACGGAACCGCCCGGAGAGGAAGAGCAGGGCCTCCCCCTCCGCGCGGCGTCCCAGGGAGAGCAGCCGACCGAGGAAGATGGTGTGGTCGCCGCCGTCGTAGGAGCGCCACACCTCACACTCGAAGTGGGCGAGGGCGCCGCTGATCAGCGGCGCACCAGTCGTCGTGCCCGGCCGCCAGTCCACCTGGTCGAACTGCTCGCCGCCGAGCGGTCGCCGCCCGTCGGCGAAGTACCGGGCCACCTTCTCCTGGTCGTCGGTCAGCACCGAGACCGCGAACTCGCGCGTCTCGGAGAGGCAGGCGTGCATCACCGCGTTCCGGTCGACGCACACCAGCACCAGCGGCGGGTCGAGCGACACCGAGGTGAACGAGTTGGCGGTCATCCCGTGCGGGGTGGCGCCGCCGACGGTCACCACCGTGACGCCGGTGGCGAACGCGCCGTACGCCCGCCGTAGTGCCGTCACGTCGGGCGTCCCGACGGTGAGTGTTCGCTGTACGTCCACGACGTCTCCTCCTCGCGCCGTCAGGAGCGCCGCGCCGAGGTGTACGGCGCGAGCGCCGTCACCAGCGCCTCCGGCACCCTCGCCGGCGCGGTGCGGGTGTTCGGGCCGCGCATGCAGGCGATGCGCTGCCGGCCCCGGGCCACCAGCGTCTCGCCGCCGTCCCGATCGAGCTTGACGTAGTCGAAGCTGAACTCCAGCTGGGTCTGCGCCAGCTCCACCAGGCGCATCCGGACGGACAGTTCGTCGAAGGCGGTGATCTCGGCGAAGAACTCGCAGTCGACGCGGAGGGTGAACAGCTTCAGGTCGTCGCGTACGTCCGCCAGCACGTCCGGCGCCCGTTCCTTCAGGAACATCTCCCGGCAGCGGCCCTGCCAACGCAGGTAGTTGACGTAGTACACGTTGCCGACGAGGTTGGTCTCCTCGAAGCCCACCGTGTGCAGGTACTCGAAGTACTTGTCCATCGCCTAGGCCCGTCCTTCCGTCAGGATCGCGAACACCATCGGCTGGGGCAGGTCCCGCACGGTCGTGACGAGCGTGGCGATCCGCAGGTCGCCGGAGGCGAAGACCAGCCAGCCGGCCCGCTCCGAGGGCACCGCGACCAGCGGTGCCCGGTGCGACAGCCCCGCCTTGCGCAGGCACTCGATCGCCGCCCACACCCGCGTCGCCGCCGCGTCCAGGGACTCCCCGCCGTCGGCGGCACAGAGCCGGGCGAGGTCGACGTGCGCGCCGAGCAGCCCGTTCCAGACCGACTCCTCCCTGGCGCGTACCGCCTCCACGTCGCAGGCGAGCGGCCCGGTCCCCACCACAGACACCGTCAGGTCCTCGGCGTGCGCGGCGGAGAGCGACCGGCCGTCGGCCAGCTCCGGGCGGCCGTCCGGCCGGTACACCACCTCGACCGGCCCGCCGGCGGCCCGGCCGGCGGCCACGGCGGTGCGGGCCCGCCGGCGGCGGGTCTCGTCCGGCGTGCCCTGACCGGCCGCCTCGCCGCGCCCGCCCCGATCGGCCGGGGTCGGCTCCACCGCGACGGCCACCTCGCCGCCGACCAGGTCGCCGACGGCCCGCTCCAGGTACGAACCGAGCAGCGGGGCAACCCACGGCCCGCGACCGTCCTTCTTGCGCACCGCCCGCAGGCGCAGGCCCTCCCACCGCTCCACGACCGTGCCGTCGGCGGCGCGCAGCGCGATGTCGTAGACGTAGGTGTCGCCGTCGCGGCTGCGCTCCTCGGCGCAGTAGCGCAGTTCCTCCTCCTCGGTCAGCCGGGGCCCCGCCGGGTGGAGCCGCTCGATCCCGGCCGGCAGCAGCGTCGCGTCGGGCACGCAGACCTGGTTGCCGTGCATGAGGGCGTCCCGCACGCCGGGGTCGCCCAGGAGCAGGGTGTCCGGCAGGTAGTCGGCGAACCACCGCGTCCGCGGCGCCGTGACGACGTCGGCGTCGACGTGCCGGGCGGCCGAGCGGTGGTAGCGGCGCAGCCGCTGGAAGCGTCCACCCTGGAACAGGATGTCGCCGTACAGGTCGGCGGCGGGCTCCAGCGGCACCGCCGGCAGCCCGGCGGGCACCTGCTCGGGCGGGCCCGCCGACGGTCGCGCCCCGGTGAAGTGCAGCCGCGCCCGGAAGTGCGCGGCGCTGAACTCCGTCTCGGCGCTGTAGATCACCGCGTCCACGACGTCGTCGTCGACGACGAGGGTGGCGATCCGGATGGTGGTGCTGCCCTCCGGCGGCACCACGATGGGCCGCAGGAACTCGGCGCGCTCCACCACCGGCGTGTCGGTCCGTCCGGTCACCGCACCGGCCACCTGGGCCATCGCCTCCATGCCGAACACCGCCGGGAAGAGCAGGTTGCCGTCGAGCCGGTGGTGGTCCAGGTAGAGGTCGGTGACCGGCTTGAGCTCGGCCTCGGCCACCAGCTCGACGCCGTGGTAGCGCACGAGCGGGCGGTCCACGAAGCGCAGCAGCGGCAGCTCCGGAAGGTCCGTCCGGACCGTGTCGATGCCCTCCGTACGCCCGCTGACGACCACCACCGACGGTGCGTGCGGGTCGGCGAGCAGGCGCCGGAGCATCTGCACCCCCTGGTCGGGCGTCACCGGCGTGATGCCGTCGCGGGTCAACGCCTCGACCACGGACAGCCGCTCGCCCATGCCGACGCCGGACCAGACCGACCACTCCAGGCAGAGGCTGCGGCAGTTCGGGTGGCTCCGGCCGAAGTCGACGGTCAGCTCGGCCAGCCAGTCGTTCGCGGTCGCGTAGTGCGCCTCGCCGCGCAGGCCGGCCCGGCCGATGATGCTGCCGAACGTCACCAGCAGGCGCAGCCGGTCGCCGTCGACCGCGTCGAGCACGGCGCGCAGCCCGTCGACCTTCGGCGCGAAGGTGCGGCGGAACGCGTCCATCGTCAGGCCCGGCAACGCCGCCGGCTCGTTGCGGCCCGCGCCGTGCAGCACCGCCGTGACCGCTCCCAGCTCGGCGACGAGCCCGTCGACGGCCTGCCGTACCTGCTCCGGATCGGCGACGTCGGCCCGGGCGTAGCGCACCCGCACGCCGGCGTCCGCCATCCGCTTGAGGTTCGCGGCCAGCTCCTCGTCCCGGGCGGGATCCGAGCGGCCGAGCACGGCGAGGCCGGCGCCGCTGTCCACGGCCATCGCCAGGGCGCACTCCGCGGTGATGCCCTTGCCGCCGCCGGTGACCAGCAGCACGTCCTCGGCGCCCAGCGGCTGCCGGGTCTCGGCCGGCCGCACCGGCAGCCCGCGCAGGGTCGGCACCCGCCGTCGTCCGGCCGCGTCGTGGTGGACCTCGGCGAACCCGTCGGTGGCGGCGACCTCCGCCGTCACCCGGGCCACGGCCTCCGGTACCGGCGGGGTGTGCACGATCGTGGTCCGCAGGTGCGGCGCCTCCAGCCGCAGCGTCTTGGCCAGCCCGGCCGCGCCCGGGCCCTGCTGGACGAGGACGAAGCGGGTGCCGGGGGCGGCGGCGGTCGCCGCCTGTGCTCCGCGCAGGGCCAGTTCCAGGTCGGCCTCCGCGCACCGCTGCGGCAGGCACACCAGCACGCCCGCGCCCAGCCCGGCGGTCTGCAGGGCCGCGCGCAGCGGCTCGGCGATCGGATGTCCGTCCGGGGCGAACAGCTGCCAGGGTCCGTCGGGCTCGGCTCCGGCGGCGGCCGGTGCCGGCGCCTCGTCGAGGTCGACCGACCACGCCCGGCACCAGTCGGCGACGCCGTGCACGAAGGCCGGGCCCGACGCGTCGGCGTCCCGACCGGTGCCGGCGAGCTGGTCCAGGGCCTCGGCGAGCTGCCCGACGGTGGCCGTCGCGAAGTTGGTCGGGGTCTGCGCGGCCGGCACGCCGAGGTGCTGCGCCGCCTGGTTGACCAGCTGACCGACGGTGATCGAGCTGAGGTGCAGGTCGTCGAGGAGTTGGCTGCCGTCGTGCACCATCTCCAGGGGAAGTTCGGCCCGCTCGGCGGCCAGCCGGCGCAGCAGTTGCAGGCTCGACTCACCGGCCGGCTGCTCCGGCTCCGGCTGCTGCCCGTCCGCCGTCGACGGCCCCGCCGCCCGGACGCCGGTGCCCTTGGGCAGGTTCACCACCGGGGCGGACTCGCAGGGGCTGGCGAAGAAGCGGAAGTTCTGGCCCACCTCGAGCGGCCGGACCAGCCGGTCGTGGAAGAGGGCGCCCTCCACGCCGCCGGCGCCGACGACGTACGCGGCCGCCGCGACGCGCAGCAGGCCGGCCAGCGACTCGTCGTCGGTGTTGAGCGCCACCGCCGGCAGATCGGTGCTGGCCGCGGCCAGGCCGGAGAGCACCTGCCCCGGACCGACCTCGACGAAGAGGTCGACCTCCTTGGCGGCGAGGGCGACGGCCTGGCTGAACAGCACCGGGTCGGTGATCTGGCGGCGCAGGAGGGCGGCGACGTCGGTGTCGGGGGCGAGCGGCTCGCCGGTGACCGTGGAGACGACCCGCCGGGTGACGGGCCCGAACCGCTCCCCCGCCAACGCGTCGAGGAGGGCGTCCGCGGCCGGCTCGACCAGCGGGGAGTGGAACGCGTGGGACACCGGGAGCCGGGTGGTCCGCAGGTCGGCGGCGCGGGCCCGCTCACAGGCGTCCTCCACCGCGGCCTCCGAGCCCGCGATGACGGTCTGCTCCGGCCCGTTGTACGCGGCGATCACCACGGACAGGCCCCCGATGAGCCCGGCCACCCGCTCGGGCGGAGCGCCGATGTTGGCCATCGTGCCGGAGGCGCTGTGCTCCCCCATCGTCCGGCCGCGCACGCCGGCGATGCGGAGCAGGGCCTCCTCGTCGAGCACGCCGGCCCAGTGCAGGGCGGCGATCTCGCCGAGGCTGTGCCCGACGGCGACGGTCGCGTCGAGGTTGAGCAACGACAGCGCCCGCAGGCCGGCCAGCGAGCCGGTGACGATCCGCGGCTGCGCCACCGCCGTGGCGACCATGTCGCCGCTGTTGGGCAGTGCCGCCCGCTGGTAGACCTCCTCCACGTCGGCGAAGCGTCGGCGCAGCGCGCCGCCCGAGGTGCCCCGGCCGGAGCCCTGCCCGGGGAAGAGGAAGCCGATGCGGCCCGGCCCGCTCACGTGGCCCAGGAAGCAGCGGCCGTCGGGGGAGAACAGGCGCGCCTCGCCGGCGTCGAGGGCGTCGCAGACGCGGCGTAGCTGCCGCTCGGCGTCCTCCGGCGAGGAGACCACCACGCCCGCCCGGTACGGCAGGTCGCGCAGTTCCCGGTGCAGGGTGGCGGCGAGGTCGCCCAGTTGGGCGTACGACACCGTGGGCACGAAGTCGACGAGGCGCTGCAACCGCTCGCGCAGCTCCTGCGGGCTGCCCCCGTCGACGAGGAGGAGTTCCGCGTCCTGCATCGAGGCGGCGAGGTTGCGGAAACGGCTGTCCAGCCGCGACGAGCGACGCGGCTGCCCGTTCTCCAGCACGATGTGGGTGTTGATGCCGCCGAAGCCCATCGCCGTCACGCCGGCGCGCACCGGCAGGTCGCGCGGCCACGCCTCGGCCTTGCGCAGGGCCCGCAGGGCGGACTGCTCGGCGGTGAGGATCTCGTGCGGGTCGACGCAGCCGATGGCGGGCGGCAGGACCTCGTGGTGGACCGCCATCGCGGCCTTGATCAGCCCGGCGACGCCGGCCGCCGCCTTGGTGTGCCCGATCATGCCCTTGATCGAGCTGATCGCCGCCCGCGGCGAGTTCCCGTCGGCGGTGTGCCGGGCCAGCGAGAGCGCCTGGAGCTCGGTGGCGTCGCCGACCGCCGTACCGGTGCCGTGGCCCTCGAAGAGCCCGACGGTCTCGATGCCGAACCCGGCCCGGTCGTACGCCCGGCGCAGGGCGAGCTGGTAGCCGGCCACCTCCGGCCGGGTGATGCCGCCCTTGCCGTCGGAGGAGATGCCCCAGCCCGCGACGGTGGCGTAGACGCGGTGCCCCGCCTCACGGGCCTCGGCCTCGCGCATCAGGACCACCATGCCGCAGCCCTCGCCCGGCCAGAACCCGTTCGAGCCGCGGTCGTACACGCGCATCTCGCCGCGCGCCAGCGCGCCGGTCTTGGCGAAGCCGATGATCTCGAAGGGGTCGATGGACAGGTCCACGCCGCCCGCGATCGCCACGTCGACCTCGCCGTCGGAGAGGGCCTTGCACGCGGTGGCGACGGAGAGCAGGGACGAGGAGCAGGCGCCGTCGACGGTGTAGCCGCCGCCCTTGAAGTCGAAGTGGTTGCAGATGCGTCCGGCGATGGTGTTCGACAGCCCACCCGCGAGGGTGTCCTCGTCGACCTCCGGGAACGGGCCCTTGAAGGTCGCCTCGAAGTCGTCGAGGAACGTGGTGAGCTGGTCGTCGTCCCAGTCCTGCTCCTTGAGCGCGGCGGCGACCATGCGGCGCACGTACGGCCAGCGCAGCCGCAGCTGGTTGGCCCGGGAGAACTCGCCGGTCAGCGTGTTGCCGACGACCACGCCGGTCCGTTCGCGAGGCAGTCCCTCCGCCATCGGGAAGCCGGCGTCGGCCAGCGCCATGGCCGCCATGTCGAGAGCCAGCCAGTGGGTCAGGTCGGTCGAGCGGTAGGTGCTGCCGGCGACCTTGTAGGCGATCCGGTCGAACTCGTAGCCCTCGATGACCGCGGCGTTGCGGGCGTAGAAGCGGTCGGGTGTGGCCGGGTCGGGATCCCAGTAGTCGTTCAGGCTCATCCGCTCGGCGGGCAGCCGGCGGAAGGCGCGCCGCCCGGCGAGGGCGTTCTCCCACAGCTCACGGGGTGACGTGGCGTCCGGGTAACGGCACGCCATCCCCACGACAGCGATCCTGGTCACGAGGTCTCTCCTTCGTTGCGTGCGGTGGTGGACCGCCGGGACGCGGGTACGGCCGATGGGTGGGGCGCCACGGTCAGCACCGCCCCTCGAACTCCGCGGCGATGGCCTGGCGCCACCGCTCGTAGGCGGGCGTGGCGCCGCCGTCCCGGTCGCGGGGCAGCGTCACGTCGGTGACCTTCGACGCCTCGGCGGTGGACATGCCGCAGAACACCTGCGTGGCGACCTCGTTGTGGCCGACGACCAGGCCGGCGCGGACCCGGGCCCCGGCCGCGAAGGCACTGCCCTGGGCGAGGTCCACACGGTGGTCGCCGGCGCGGTCGCGGAACCGGTGCAGGGCCGCCTCGTCGGCGCCCCCGGCGTAGGTGGCGGCGAGGCCGGCCCCGGCGTACAGGTCGGCCCGCCGGTGCGCGGGGAACGCGCTGAAGATCTCCGTCACCCGGTCCACGTCGGTGCCGCCGACGAACCAGGTGGCCCGGCCGATGCCCTGGTCGATGACCCGGTCGGCGTACCCGCTCGGGCCCTCGGCCGGCCACGGGAACCGCGGGTGGCGGTACTGCCCGTACACGTACCGGTCGGTGTGGAAGTACGCCTGGTGGAAGCCGTAGCCGTCGAGCACCAGCCACCGCAGCAGCGGATCCGGAGCGTACAGCTGACCCCAGCGCATCCGGGGCACCCGGGCCATCGCCCAGCCCACGCCGACGTAGATCATGTAGACGTGCGCGTCGCCCCGGCCGGCGAGCAGGCCCGCCACGTGCCGGGGGCGGCCCGGCCGCAGCGCGTCCCGGACGGCGAAGCCCATCCCGGCGCCCTCGTACGCGAAGCCACGAAAACGCGTCGGCACCGTCTCCAGGCGGTGTTCGGCCGCTGCCGCGGTCGGCGCCTCGGCGGCGTACCCGTAACCGGCGAGGAACGAGGCGCCGACGGTCTCGAGCAGCTCCTTCGATTCCTCGTTCTTCACGTGGAATCCGCGCACGTCAATTTTTGTCTCGGAGATATCTGGCGTCAGCATTCTGCGCCGCAGATCACGCAGGCTCTGCATCGCACGTTCCCCCAAAGGGTCGGTGTTCCCGTTTACCGGGATGGACATCCATTTCGATGATGGCAAAAGCGAGAAGAGTTGATTTCTTCAACCTTGCGCATTTGTCGCAACTATTCGAAGACGTTCACGTCTTCCGCCGACCGCGCGCGGCACGGCGACCCGGGACCGGGCGCCGAAGCGCCGGGGCCGGGCCGCCCGACGATGGCGCGGACGGCTCTCAGCGGTCGTGGCCGACGCCGGCCGGCGCGAAGTGTGCGCGGACGTTACGCCGCCAGACCTCGTATGCGGGCAGCCGCCCGGCGGCCTCCACCCGGACCGCCACGTCGTCGGCGAGCGCCGCGGCGGCGGCCACGGAGCGCCCGCCGAGCGCATGCATCGCCGCCTCGCTGTGCGCCGGCACGTACCCCGCGTGGCTGCGGGCCTTCGCGGCGAAGACCGCCCCCTGGGCCAGGTCCGGCGCGTACGCACCGGCGTCGGCGCGCAGCGCGACGAGCGCCTCGGCGTCGGCGCCCCCGGCGAAGGTGGCGGCGAGCCCCACCCCGCTCCACAGGTCGCCGTGCCGGTCGGCGGCGAAGGCCCGGACGGCCCCGGCCACGTCGGCGGTGCGGGCACCGTGGATGAACCACAGCGCCCGCCCGAGACCCTGGTCGGTGGCCCGCGCGAAGTAGTCCCCGTGGCCCTGCCACGGGTACGCCGCCAGCCGCTCCTGCCGGGTCACCCAGCGATCGAGGTCGAAGTAGGCGCGGTCGAAGCCGTAGCCGTCCACGGCCAGCCAGGTCATCGTCGGGTGGTACGGGTTGCCGGTGAGGTCCGGGACGACGTGCCGCCAGAAGCGTCGCGGCAGGCGTGCCATGGCGAAACCGATGCCGATGTAGGCGAGGAAGAGGTGGGGCTCGCCGGGGCCCCGCAGCAGGTCGCGGGTGCGGGTGCCGCGCCGGGGCCCCAGCACGTCGAGGATGGTGCAGGCCATGGTGGCGCCCTCGTAGGCGAAGCCGAGCAGTTCCCGGTCGACGAGCGCGAGCCGGCGCTCCAGCTCCCACGGGTCGCGGGTGTCGACGCCCCACTCGAACCCGCAGACCACCGACTGCGGAACCGCCTCCAGCCGGCGGGTGACCTCCGTGGCGGGGCCGGGGAAGCCCCGACGCGCGAAGGTCACCTCCGCGAGCGTCGGCGCCATCAGCAGTCGACGTACGGAGCCCAGTACCGTCGGCATGGCAGATCCCCCTGTCGGTACGACGACGCCGGCCCCGGCCGGCGGGTGAGTTCATCGTCACCTCACGCCGGCCGGGGCCGCCTCTTCTGCTGTGCGCTCATCCGCCGCCGGAGCCGGGTGGCCGGGGTGGCCCCGGCAGGGCCACGCCCGCCCGGTACGCCGCCGCGTCCGCAGCGGGATCACGGGCCGGTGACGGGACCCCTGCCCCGCTGCGGGCGCAGGAACATCAGCAGCAGGGCCACCCCGACGAGACCCAGGTCCAGGATGAGGAGCACGCCGTTGATGCCGTCGATGCGGGCGTGGTCGTGGCCGGCGGTCACGGCCGCGTCCCCGACCGGCGCGGCGACGGGCCCGGCCGGGACGACGCCGTCGGTCACGGTGAAGCCGGCCAGGCCGGCGATCTGCCGGCCGTCGGGCAGCCGGGCGCGGTACGCGACACGGTAGGTGCCCGGCCCGGCGTCGCGCACGGGCACGACCAGGCGGCCGTCGCGCACGGCCGGCCTCGCGGTCGAGACGACCGCCCCGGTCGGTCCGGTGACGGCCAGGTGCAGGTCCTCGGCCGACTCGGCGCCGCCCAGCGTGAGCGTCACCTCGGCGGGGGTGGCCCCGACGACGGAACCGTCGCCCGGGTCCAGCATCAGCCTCCGGCTCGCGGCGGGGCTGCCGAAGGCCAGCAGCGCCAGGATCGACAGCACGACCCCGGCCGCCACGACGACGGCCGCCCGCTGCAGGGCCCCGGCCAGCGCGGGCGGCGCGGGCGGCCCGGCGGCGTCCACGGTCATCACGACGGCTGCGCGGCGGCCTCGGGCTGCCGGCAGCTGCACGACATCAGCTCCGCCTCCGCCACCGAGGGCCGCAGGTGCAGGTACATCGCGATCACCATCGGCACGAAGACGACCGTGTTGTAGAACAGGTGCAGCTCGACCCGGGGGATCACGACCTGGAGCAGGCTGGTGGGCACGGCGCTGTCGAACAGGTGCCGGCCGGTCTGCGCCTGCAACAGCAGCAGCAGGTGCTCGATGTGGTGCCAGAACTGGATCGCCAGGGCGGCGGTCCACCAGTTCCGGCTGCGCCCGACGAAGCCGGGACGCAGCATCCACAGCCCGACGAGCATCACGATGGCGTAGCCGTAGTGCAGCCACTCCGAGCTGACGAGCCACGGGAACGGCATGCCGAGCACGCCGCGCGCCTCCGGCCGCGACCAGCCCAGGCCCCAGATCTGGTACGCCTGCACCAGGTGCTCGGCCCAGTGCGCGAGCACGATCACGAGAAACGCGTTCAGGGCGGCCCGATGGTGCGTGCCGTTGAGTGCCGCCCAACGCCCGGACGGACCGGGCAGGGTCGCCTGGTTGCTGGTCACGTTGCCTCCTCGAGGGGTGCCGGGCGCGCGGGAACGCCACGCCCTCACCCAGCGTGTCGGCTCGGACACGCCGACGCGTCTTCGATGGTGCGCAGTTCGCCTCGATGCCCGTCAGACCGGCTCGGGGGAACCGGCGGGGACGTACCAGGCGCCGACCCGGCGGGCCGCCGCGAAGCTGGCCCAGGCGACCGCGTCGACCAGGGCGGCGTCGCCCGGCCGGTGGCGGCGGAACTCCGCGACCACCTCCTCGTCGACCTGGTAGGAGGCGAACGCGGTGAGCAGGGCCAGGCGGCCGGCGGCCCGTTCCGCCTCGGGCAGGGGCGCGATCAGCCGCTCGCACCACTGTCGACTCAGGCCGGTCTCCTCCCCCCGCCAGACGTCGAGGCGTTCGGCGACCAGTTCCCGGACCGCCGGCGGGACCGCCCGCTCGCCGGCCGCCTCGAACGCCGCGTAGGCGCGGGCCATCGCCCCGGCCACGTGGGGGCTGCCCGCCGCCCAGGCCGCCTCCGCCGGCAGCGGCGCCGGCGGCAGCAGCTCCACCGAGCGGCCCGGCTCCCGGGCGTCGCGCAGCGTCCCCTGCAGCAACCAGCCGATCCCGCGCTTGAGGCGCCGCCGCGCCCGCGGCGTCAGCCCCGGGGGGAGCAGGAAGTTGGCGAGGAACACGTTGACCACCCGCGCGATGTAGTGGAAGCCCACCACCACGCCGACCAGCTCCGCGCGGCCCCGCTCCGGAAACGGCAGCACCGGGCGCGAGGTCTGCGGCTGGTGCGCCGTACGGCCCCACTCCGCCGCCTCGCGGATGTTCCGGTCGGCGATGTCGGTGAGCCGGTCGGCCACGATCGCCTCCGCGTCGTGCTCCGTGGAGAGCTCGTAGAGCCCGACGCTGTGCATGTCCACGCAGTACGGGCAGATGTTCGCCACCGACACGGCGGCGGCCACCGCCTCCTTCGTCGCCCGGTCCACGTTCTCCGTCGGCAGCAGCGGCTCCCGCATGACCATCCAGTACGCGGCCAGCACCTCCGGCGACGGGGAGTGCAGCTGCGCCGGCGGCACCACCAGCTGCATCTCCTGCGCGACCTGGGCGTAGACGGTCTCCACCAGGCCCCGCGCGGATCCCTGCGGCACCGGCGTGACGTAGTTGACCTGACGCTGGACCACCGACGAGGCCACCCGACTAGCGATCATGATCTGCCTCCTGCTCTGCGCCGCCCCGCCGGGCGGTCACGACGACGGCTCCCACGACTGCGGCAATGCCAGTATTGGGAAAGCGGGGCCGCAGGCAACGCGATCGACGCCGGTTGAGCACCCTCGGAGAAGGAGGGGTCGACGGCGCCCGCGAATGATGGGCCACGACCCAGTCCCCCACCCGCGGGAGTCGCGATGCTGGTCCTGGTAACCGGTGGCACCGGATTCATCGGCTCCCACTCGACGGCGGCCATCCTCGACGCCGGCCACCGCGTCCGGATGCTCGTGCGTGACCCGGCGCGCGCCCGACGGGTGCTGACCGCGCTGGGCGCCGACGCCGGGCGTGTGGAGCTGGTCACCGGCGATGTCACCGACGCCGCCGCCGTGGCCCGGGCCGCCGACGGCTGCGCCGCCGCGCTGCACGCCGCCGGCGTGTACAGCTTCGACTCGCGGGAGCGGGGGCGGATGCGGGCGGTCAACCTCCGTGGCACGGAGGTCGTGCTCGGGGCGGCGCGGGCGGCGGGCCTCGACCCGATCGTCCACGTCTCCACCTTCGGCGCGCTGCTGCCGGCCGCGTCGCCGTTGACGGTCGACTCGCCGGTCGGCGCGCCCCGGGAGGCGTACCTGCGCAGCAAGGCCGCCGCCGAGCACGTCGCGCGCCGGCACCAGGACGACGGGGCGCCGGTGGTCGTCACCTACCCGCTGGCCTCGCTCGGGCCCGACGATCCGCACCTGGGCGACCAGACGACCCGGGTGCGCAACGTGCTGCGCGGGTTGATGCCGATGTGGCCGACCGGCGGCTTCCCCGTCGGCGACGTACGGGACGTGGCCCGGCTGCACGTGGCGGTGCTCGAACCGGGGCGCGGCCCCCGCCGCTTCCCTGCCCCCGGGCGGTACGTCACCACCGGCGAGTTCGTCGACGCGCTGCGCCGGGTCACCGGGCGGGCCCTGCCCACCCTCCGGCTGCCGGCCCGGGCCCTGCTGCCGATGGGCCACCTGGTCAGCGCGGCGCAGCGGCTGTCGCCCGTGCACCTGCCCGCCGAGCACGGCGCCATCTACCTGTGCGCCACCGCCCGCCCGATGGACGCCACGCCCACCGAGGAGCTGCTCGGGCCGGCGAGCCGGTCACTGGACGAGACGCTGGCCGACACCGTGCGCTGGCTGCACCGGACCGGGCGGCTGAGCCGCCGCCAGGCCGGGCACGCCGCGCTCCCGGCGACCGCCGCGCCGCGCCCCGCCACCGGGCCGGCCTGACCCACCCGCCGCGGCACGGCCCGCCCCGACCGGGCGGGCCGACGGTCCCGGCCGCCGTCCGACGAACCGGACCGGAGGCGTGGAAATTGCGCCCCGACCGACCCGTACGCAATTTTCCGCCAATCGGCTGGGCAACTGCCTCAGCAAAACAGAAGATGCGTCCCACCTGCGTCGGTCGCCACGATGATGCAGAACTTCGCGCACCATCCGCACCGCACGGAAAACCATTCCGCGCGACCACCATTTCATTCCTTGCTTCCGTCGCCTCACCGGGCGGTGGTCAAGGCTGCCCGAAAAACGTCATGGCGGGACCGGGAACCGACGCGCCCGCCCCAGAAGGAGGTAGCCGCCGTGCAACCGGAAACACCCGAGGAACAGCAGGCACGCGTGCTGACGCTGGAGGCGTTCGCCGACACCATCATCCCCGGCGCGAAGCGGTCCGCCGACGACCGGGCGATCGCGGGCGTCTCGACCGACGGCGGGGCCGTCGAGTCCGGGGCGCTGGCCCTGATGGAGGACCCGGCCGGCGGGTTGGCGCTGATGCTGGGCACGCTCAGTGAGGCCCTCAACGCGCACGCGACCGGGTACGCCGAGGCGAACGACCTGACCCTCGACCCGGCGGTGCCGCCCTTCGTCGCGCTCGCCTTCGACCACCGCACCGCGCTGCTGGGTCACCTGCTCGCCCCGGACAGCCCGGAGAAGGAGATGTGGGTGGGCCTCGCCCTGTTCAGCAACATGGCCTACGACAGCGCCGCCCACATGAACACCGTCGACGCGCTCGCCGCGGGGCATCCGGGGCTGCTGGCGATCGGCATCACCAAGCCCGACGACGACGGGTTGTGGCGGTTCCCCGAGTACTCGTACGGACGCCCGCTGTCGCGACTGCACCCGCACACCACGCCCACAGGGAGCCCGGCATGACCAGTAGCGCAAGCACCGACGTCGTGGTGATCGGCAGCGGCTTCGGCGGGGCCATCCCCGCGTACCACCTGGCCGCGGGTGGGGCACGCGTGGTGGTCCTGGAGCGTGGGCCGTGGCTGTCCAGCGAGGAGTTCGACCACGACTTCAAGCTCGGCTCGTCGTACACCCGGATCTTCGACTTCACCGTGGGCGACGGGATGAGCGTGCTCGGCGGCAACTGCGTCGGCGGCGGCAGCGTCGTCTACTTCGCCACCATGCCGCGCGCGCCGCGGTTCGTCTTCGAGCGGCAGGGCAGCATCGGCCGCCGGATGTGGCCGGCGGCCATCACCCGCGCCACGCTCGACCCCTGGTACGACCGGGTCTGCGAGTCGCTGCCGGTGACGATGCAGAGCTGGGACAAGGTGCCGTACGCCGGCGGCCTGTTCGCGGCGGCCTGCGCGCACGCCGGACGCACGGCCAACCCGGTGCCGTCGGCCGTGGACGTCGACAAGTGCACCAACTGCAACTGGATGATGGCCGGGTGCCGCTTCGACGCGAAGCGCTCCCTGCTGCTCAACTACCTGCCGGCGGCCCTGGCGCACGGCGCCGAGATCCGGCCGTTGCACGAGGTGCAGCACCTCTCCCGCACCGACGACGGCGGGTACCGGGTGCACTACCGCATCGTCGACGCGGAGGACTACCGGATCCTGCACGACAGCGGGACGATCGACGCCAGGATCGTCATCGTGGCGGCCGGGGCCGGGGCCACCCCGGTGATCCTGCAACGCTCGGAGCCCACCCTGGGCACGATGCCCCCCGCCGTCGGCCGGTACTTCTCCGGCAACGGCGAGCGGCTCAACACGGCCGTCTTCGACGACGACCGGGTCCGGGAGGTGCTCGGCCTCAGCCGCCCCGACGGCAGGGGCTACGCCGCCAACCAGATCGGCCGCGGGCCGACGGTGGCGACCTGGGACCGGCTCGACCCGGACCTGCCCGAGTACGAGCGGTACTCGCTGGAGCAGCTCTTCTTCCCGCTGGGGCTGGGCACGATCCTCGCCCAGGTGCCCGACGCGCAGGGCCCGAGCTGGTTCGGCCTGGAGAAGAAGGAGATGCTGCGCCGCTGGCAGTCGTGGCTGACGCTGTTCACGATGTCGGAGGACGACAACGAGGGCGTCTTCGGGCCGCCGCCGGCGACCGGCAACGCCGACCGCATCTCCCAGCAGATGCTCGGCCGGGGCCCGTTGCGCTACCGGCCCACCGCCAACACGCTGCGGGGCTGGGCCGCCGCCGACGCGGACGCCCGCGACATCCTGGAGCGCGACGGGCTGGCCCGGGTGATGCCGTGGACCAACGACGTGGTCGGCGCGTACACGGTGCACCCGCTGTCGTCCTGCCGGATCGGCGACGACCCGGCGACGTCGGCCCTCGACGACCGGCACGAGCTGCGGCAGCACCCCGGCATCTTCGTCACCGACGGCTCGGCGGTGCCCGGCGCGCTCACCGTCAACCCGGCCCTCACCATCGCCGCGCTCGCCGAACGGGCCGTGCCCGGCATCGTCCGCGCGGCCCAGGAGCGTGGCATAGACGTCACCTACCACGGCGCGCTGCCCGACGGGACGGTCACCGCGGTGCCCCAGGTCGTGCCCAGCTAGGACCACGACGGGCCGGGGGCGCGCCCGCCCCCGGCCCGGCCCGCCCGAGCAGGAAGGAAACCGATGGGCAGGCGACTGGCTCGGGTGACGAGCCGAACCATGCTGACCCACGTCCGGCACGTGACACCGGTCGCCCCGGACGCCGCCGCCGGGCCCGTCGCGCGGGTCTACCGGCAGCTGGCCGACGACTTCGGCGTCCTCGCGCCCCCGGTGCTGCTGCACTCCCCGGCCCCCGACCTGCTGCGCGCGTGCTGGCTGATGCTGCGCGAGACGCTGCTCGCCGAGGGGTTGGTCCGCCGCGAGGCGAAGGAGGTGGTCGCCGCCGCCGTCTCCGAGAGCAACCGGTGCCCGTACTGCGTGGAGGTGCACGGCGCCACGGCGGCCGGGCTGCTGGGCGACGCGGGCGGGTGGCTGACGGCCGGGGTCGGCGGGATCGGCGACCCCCGGCTGCGGGCCCTGGCCGAGTGGGCCCGGCACAGCGGGGCCGCCAGCCCGACGCGCCGCCGTCCTCCGCCCTTCCCCGCCGAGCACGGGCCGGAGCTGATCGGCGTGGCGGTGACCTTCCACTACCTCAACCGGATGGTGAGCGTCTTCCTCCAGGACTCCCCGCTGCCGCCGGCGCCGGCCGGGATCCGCGCCGGGGTCCGCCGGACGGCCGCCCGCATCATGGGGTCGCTGGCCCGCACCGGGCGCACGCCCGGCCGCTCCCTGGAGCTGCTGCCGCCCGCGCCGCCGGAGGGCGACCTGGCCTGGGCCGTCGGCCAGCCGCACGTCTCCGCCGCCTTCGCCCGGGCCGACCAGGCGGTCCGCCGTGCCGGCGAGGCCGCCCTGCCGGCGCACGTCCGGCGGCGGATCCTGACCTGCCTGGCCGACCCGCCGCCCCCGGAGCCGGGCGGCGGGCGGTGGTTCGACGCCGCCGTCGCCGAACTGTCGCCGGCCGAGCGGCCCGCCGCCCGGCTGGCGCTGCTGACCGCGCTCGCGCCGTACCGGGTCGCCGACGCCGACGTCGCCGCCTGCCGCGACGGCGGCGCCGATGACGCCGCGCTGGTAGCGGTCACGGCCTGGGCGAGCCTGGCCGCGGCCCGCCGGATCGGCGCGCAGTTGTACGGGGACGGCGCCGGGCCGCCCCCGCTCGGCGTACCCGGCGCCGACGTCGCCGGCGGGGAGGAGACCACCCGTGCGGGCGAGGCGTGACCCGGAGCGGACCGTCGACCCGGCGACGACGACGCCGCGCCCGAAGCCCGCCAACCCGTGGGCGGCCCTGCTGGTGCTGTGCCTCGGCAACTTCCTCATCCTGCTCGACACGAGCATCGTCAACACCGCCGTGCCGGACATGATGCGGTCCCTGGACACCGGCATCGACAGCATGCTCTGGGTGCTGAACGGCTACCTGCTGGCGCTGGCGTCGCTGCTGATCTTCGCCGGACGCCTCGGCGACCTGTTCGGTCCGCGTACCGTCTTCGTCGCCGGCTTGGTGGTGTTCGCGGTGGCCTCGGTGCTCTGCGGGGCCGCCGAGTCCCCGGGGCAGCTCATCGCGGCGCGGGTGGTGCAGGGCGTGGGCGCCGCGGCGCTGCTGCCGCAGGCGGTGGTCCTCATCTCCGGCATCTTCCCGGCCGCGCGGCGGGGCGCCGCCTTCGGGATCTTCACCGCCGTCGCCGGCGTGGCCGCCGTCAGCGGCCCCACCCTCGGCGGCCTGGTCATCACCCGGCTCGGCTGGGAGTGGATCTTCTACCTCAACGTGCCGCTCAGCGCGGTCGGCGTCGCCCTGGCCTGGTGGCTCGTGCCCGACCTGCGCACCAGCCGGCCGCGCCGCCTCGACGTGGTCGGCGTGCTCCTGGCCACCGCCGCGCTGGTGGGCCTCGTGTACGCCCTCATCGAGGGCGAACGGCACGACTGGGGCACGGTGCACGGGCCCGTCGGCATCCCGGCGATCCTGGCCGCCGCGGCGGTGTGCGCGGTGGTGTTCGCGCTGCGCGACCGCCGGCAGCGGGAGCCGCTCGTCCCGCCCGGGCTGTTCCGCCTCGGCAACTTCGGCCCGGCGACCGTGATCACGCTCGTCGCCTCCTTCGGGCTGTACGGCTTCCTGCTGGTCTTCGTGATCGAGACGCAGGCGCTGCTCGGCATGAGCCCGCTGGAGTCGGGCCTCGCCGCGCTGCCCTGGACGGTGGTGCTCAGCGCCGTCGCGCCGGTCGCCGGGCGGCTCACCGACCGGCTCGGCGGGCGGCGTCTGCTCGCCGGCGGGCTCGCCGTGTACGCGCTCGGCGTGCTGGGCATGGCGCTGCTGGTCACGCCGCACTCCACGGCTGGCACGTTCGTCGTACCGCTGATCGCCGTCGGCATCGGCATGGGCGCGACCATCGCGCCGACCACGACCGAGGCGATGCGCGAGGTGCCCGCCCGGTTGGCCGGCGCCGCCGCGGGCGTGCTCAACACGGCACGCCAGCTCGGCGGCGCGCTCGGCGCGGCGGTCGTCGGTGCCGTCCTGCAACACCGGCTGGCCGACACGTTGCCCGAGGCCGCCCGGGCGGGCGCGGCGCAGCTGCCCCCCGAGGCCCGGGCGGACTTCCTGCACGGCTTCGGCGGGGCCGCCGGCGAGGGCGCCAGGTTGGGCGCCGGCCAGGCCGGCGGCTTCGTCGTGCCCGCCGGGACCCCGCCGGAACTCGCCGAGAGGTACCGGAACGTGGCGGAGGCGGCGTTCGCCGACGCGTTCCTGCCGGCCGTCCGGCCGGCGCTCGGGGCGGTGGTGGGCGTCCTGCTGCTCGGCGGCCTGATCGCGCTCCGGCTGCGTGGGCGCCCGGCCGACGACGGGACGGGCCACGGTCGCCGGTCGCTGCGCACAGTGGGAGAAGACACCCGCCACGCCAGCCGTCGATGATTGATACGCCGGCACCGACCCGATCGGCCGGCTCCCCCGTCAACCGCCGGCCGCACGGCGCCGGCGACGCGCGCCACCGCGCCGGTCGACGGTCACCCCCCGCGGCGACGCCCGGGGTCCGCACCGTCCGCCCGGATCGGGGCGACACCGCAGCGAGAGGATGAGCGCGTGGCAGAACAGGACGTGTTCGCCGCCCTGGAGGCCGAGGGTGACGACGTCGACCGCATGGTCGCCGAGCTGGACGACGCCGGGTGGCGCACCCCCACCCCCGCCGAGGGCTGGACGGTCGCGCACCAGATCGCCCACCTGAGCGCCACCTTCCGGATGGCCGGCCTGGCCGCCGCCGACCCGGACGGCTTCCAGGCCCTCATGTCGCGCATGAGCGGCGACTTCGACGCCAACGTCAACGCGGCGATGGCCCCGTACCTGGCCGAGGCGCCGGCGGCGCTGCTGGCCCGGTGGCGCGAGGAGCGGGCCGCCGCCGAGAAGGCACTGGCCGCCGTCCCGGTCGGGCAGCCGGTGCCCTGGCTCGTCCGGCCGCTCCCGGCGCCGGTGCTCGCCGCGGCGGGGATGATGGAGCTGTTCGGGCACGGCCAGGACATCGCCGACGCCCTCGGGGTACACCGTCGCCGCACCGACCGGCTCCGGCCGCTCGTCGAGTTCGCGGTGCGCACCTGGGACTTCGGCTACCTGGCACGGGGGCTGGAGGTCCCCACCAGCACGTTCCGCTTCGTCATCACCGCCCCGTCCGGTGCGGTCTGGAACTTCGGGCCACCCGAGGCGGAGCAGGTCGTCGACGGCACCGCCGAGGACTTCTGCCTGCTGGTCACCCGGCGTCGGCACCGCGACGACCTGTCGCTGCGGGCCATCGGCGCCGAGGCCCACCACTGGCTGGACATCGCCCAGGCGTACCGGGGGCCGGCCGGCCCGGGCCGACGGCCGGGACAGTTCGCCACCTCCTGACGTCCCGTGCGCCCCGGTCGGACCGCCGGGGCGCACGGGCCCACCCAGCGACCACGGCCGAGCGCCGTGGTCGCTTCCGTGTGCGCGGCCCCCGCCGTCCGGCACCGCCCGCGGCGGGCACCGGGGCGAGCCGGGGGCCCGGCGGCGGGCGAAGGGACGGCGACGCCGGAGGGGTACGACGGCCACCGCCGGTTCAGGGGCCGGCGGCGGACGGGACGCGGCCGGGCCCCGGGGCGACGGGGTGGGCCGGAGTCAGCCCTTGACCGGGCTGGACTGGTAGGACAGGACCCGCCAGTCGTCGTCGACGCGCACCGTGATGAAGACGATGCGGCTGCTCCGCTCGGCGGCGACCCCGGTCTCGCCGGCCAGCAGGATGCCGCCCTCGGCGACGACCATGGCGGAGTCCCGGTGCAGCATACTGATCTCGACGGGCTCGAAGGTCATCCGGGCCCCCTTGTACGGGCCGGCGAACGCGTCGGTCAGCCAGGCGCGGATCTCGTCCCGGCTGGTCAGCTGGTCGTCGCCCATCAGCATGCTGCCGTTGTCGGTGAACATCTCGGCGATGGCGTCGGCGTCGTTGGCGTCCCAGTTGGCCCGCACCCGCAGCGGCGCGGTGAAGGCGTGACCCTCCTCCCCGTTGCTGTACGGCCCGTAGTGCTTCGCCCACTGCTTGGACTGCTCGACCAGCGACGCTGCCTTGTTGGTCATGGTGTGCTCCTCTGCCGGGTGTCGGATCTGGGTGCTCGCCGGCGCTCCGGTCGCGCCGGCACGGGTACCGCTGGTGGTCACCGCCTCGAACCACGGCCGGTCGCGGCGCCGGCCACGGCTGCGCCCGACGCGCTACCGCGCCGGACCCGCCGCACCGGCGGCCAGCGCCGGCTCGGTGGCCGCGGCCACCCCCTTGATCAGGTCTGCGGCCTTCTCGCCGATGGCGATGGTTGCGGCGTTCGGGTTGCCGCTGACCAGTCGGGGCATCACGGACGCGTCCGCGATCCGCAGCCCGTCGACGCCGTGCACCCGCAGCTCCGCGTCGACCACGGCGCCCATGGCGCAGGTGCCGGCCGGGTGGTAGATGGAGTGGGCGTACCGGCGTACGTAGTCCCGAAGGTCCGCGTCGGACTCCGACGCAGGCGGCCGGAACGGCCGCTCCGTGTACGGCGCGAGAGCCGGCTGTCGGGCGATGTCCAGCCCGATGCGCAGCGCGGCCACCGCGTCGTCCAGGTCGGACTCCTCGGCGAAGTAGTTGTGCACGATCTTCGGCTTCGCGGTGGGGTCGGCCAGAGCGAGCTGCACGCTGCCCCGGCTGCGCGGCGCCAGCATCGACGGACCGTAGGACAGGGCGTGGTCGGTGGGCGTGCCCAGGCCGTTGTCGGCGAACATCACCGGTGCGGAGAGGAACTCCACGTCCGGCGCGGCCAGACCGTCCGTGGTACGCACGAACCCGCCGGCCTCCGGGCCGTTGGAGGTCATCGGCCCCCGGCCCTCGGACATGAACTGCTCGAGGTCGTCCGGGGTGCCGGCGGCGATCAGGCTGACCGGATGCGAGTGGGCGTAGATCAACGGCACCAGGACGTGGTCCTGGAGGTTCTGCCCGACCTGCGGCTGGTCCAGCACGACCGGCACACCGAGCGCGGAGAGCAGCGGCGCCGGCCCGATGCCGGAGAGCATGAGCAGCTGCGGCGAGTTGTACGCCCCGCCGGAGAGCACCACCTCCCGCTCGGCCCGGATCTCGACGTCCGCACCGAGCCGCTGGCCCACCACGCCCACCGCCCGGCCGTTCTCGACCAGCACCCGGTGCACCTGGAGGTTCACCTCGACGGTCAGGTTGGGCCGGTCGGCCACGGGGTGCAGGAAGGCGGTGGCGGTGCTGGCCCGCCGGCCGTCGCGCTGGGTGAGCTGGAACAGCCCGAAGCCGTCCTGCCGCTCGCCGTTGAAGTCGTCGTTGGCGCCGAAGCCCGCCTCCTGGGCCGCCGCGACGAAGGCGGCGGACATCGGGTTGCGCGACCGGCCGTCGGAGACCCGCAGCGGGCCGCCCGTCCCGTGGTAGGCCGACTCGCCCCGCTCGTTGTCCTCCGACCGCTTGAAGTACGGCAGCAGCTCGTCGAAGCCCCACCCGGGCTGGTTCCAGCCGTCGAAGTCCGACCGGTGGCCCCGGACGTAGATCATGGTGTTGATCGAGCTGGTGCCGCCCAGCACCCGGCCGCGGGGCAGGTAGATGCGGCGACGGTGCAGGTGCGGCTCGTCGTGCGTGTCGTAGTCCCAGTCGAGCTGGGTACGGAACAACTGGCCGAACGCCACCGGAACGTGCACGTTCTGGGCCGTGTCCGCCGGGCCGGCCTCGACGAGGCAGACCCGGACGTCGGGATCCTCGCTCAGTCGCGCGGCCAGCACGCAGCCCGCCGATCCCGCCCCGACGATTACATAGTCGTACATCCACCCCTCCTCGTCGCGTGCCCGCCCGCAGGCGTGGCATCAGCGCAGCTGGTACGGATTCCGGGGCGGCACCCGGCGGCGCCGGATGCCGCTACCCGGGCCCGGTGTCAGATGTAGAAGCTGTTCGGCTCCAGGCCGCAGAGCACCCGGCCGTAGAGCTCGAAGTTGGTCTGCGGGGTCATCAGGGCGTGCAGGTTGACGGTGTGCACGTCCCGGGCGATCCGCTGGATCGGCACCGAGCTGTAGACCGACGAACCGCCGCTGGCCAGGGCCAGCACGTCCACCGCCTCGCGCCCGAGCTGGCAGACCGCGCCCACGTCGGCGCGGGAGCGGACCCGCTCCTCGAGCGTCCACGGCTCGCCGGAGCGACCCTTGCTGTCGGTCAGGTCCGCCACCCGGTACCCGTGGAACTCGGCCTGGTCGGCCTTCAGCGTCGCCTCCGCCACCTGGAGGTGGGTCACCGGCGCCTCGGCCTGGCTGGCGTAGTCGGTGTAGGTGATCTTCCGGCCGGGCAGCCGCTCGAAGAACGCCTCCCGGGCGGCCCTGGCCAGCCCGATCACGGTGCCGACCGAGGACGCGGCGGCGACGCCGAGCAGGGGCGCCCGGTACATCGGCGACTCGGCGTTGAGCTTCGAGGCGTACTGGCCCTGGAGCACGGCCGGCAGCGGCAGCACCCGCTCCTGCGGCACGAAGACGTCCCGGGCGACGGTGGTGACGCTGCCCGAGCCCCGCATCCCCGAGGTGTGCCAGTCGTCGACGACCTCCAGGTCGGACATCGGCACCAGCATCATGAGGGGCATCGGGGTGCCGTCCGGCGCGGCCCCCATCGCGATGATCTCCTGCCAGTGGCTGTGCAGCGCACCGCTGATGAAGCCCCACTGGCCGTTGAGCAGCACACCGTTCGGCCGGGGCTGGGCGCTGCCCGTCGGGCTCAGCGTGCCGCAGACACGCACGTCGGGCGTGCCGAAGACCTCGTCCTGCACCTCGTCGGGGAACATCCCGACCATCCAGCCCGGGATGCACCACACCGAGGCGGTCCAGGCGACGGAGCCGTCACCGCGGGCCAGCTGGGCCGTCACGTCGGTCAGCGTCCGGGTGTCCGACTCGTATCCCCCGTACCGCTTCGGGATCCGCATCCGGAACAGGCCGGCGTCGGCCATCGCCTCGACCACCTCGTCGTGCATGCGGCGGTTCTCCTCGGACCAGCTCGCGTGCTTCTGCAACAGGGGCACCAGCTCCGTCGCGCGACGCACCAGTTCCGTGCCGGGCACCGTCTGGGTGACGTCCACCCTGACCTCCTCGAAAATCGTCGGTTCGGCGGTTACACCACCGCCGCATGACCGCCGGGCGCACGGCACGGGACCGGGCCAGCGGGGGCATCCGCCCCGGTCGCGTCCGGTCCGGCCATCCGTCACCGGCGGCGGACGGCGCGGTCGCTCAGGGCGCGCCCCGCCTGGGGTGGCCCTGGCATCGTCTGCTCCCGCCGGTGGCCGACGCATCTCCGCAAGTGCGGTGTCGCGGGATTCGCCACCGCCCGGCCCCCGTTCCCGCCCCGACGGCCCCGCGCGGCGCGGCGGCGTCCCCGGCCCGCACGGCAGCGCAATCAGAGAGATGCAGGCGGCGACGGGCCCCGGCAACGATTCGGGGTAGCGATCACGACCGGTACCCGGCGTCGGCGCATCCCGCCGCCCGAACCGACGAAGGAGCACCCCCATGACCACGACCACCCAGGCCAACCGACCCGACCTCGACGCCTACTACGGCCCCTTCACCAGCGAGAAGGAGAAGGAGGCCCTCAGCGTCCCGCTGCGGCTGGTCGCCGCCTGGAGCCGCAACGACGCCGCCGGCGTCGCCGACAGCTTCACCGAGGACGGAATCCTCATCCTCCCGGGCGACGTCTACAAGAAGGGCCGCGACGAGATCTACTCGTTCATGGCCGCCGCGTACGCCGGCCCGTTCAAGGGCACCGGCGTGACCGGCAACCCCGTCGACGTGCGGTTCGCCAACGACGAGGTCGCCCTGCTGCGCACCCACGGCGGCATCCTCGCCCCCGGCGAGACCGAGATCGCGCCGGAGCTCGCCGTCCGCTCGACCTGGGTCGTGGTCAAGCGCGACGGCGAGTGGAAGCTCGCCGGCTACCAGAACAGCCCGCGCGGTGCCGGCGCGACGCTGCGCTGGTGACCGCCCATTCCCCGCGACGATCGCAAGGAGCACCCATGACCACCAAGGCAGCGTCGCGGTGGGGCGACGCGACGGAGATCCTCGAGACCGCCCGCGTCGCGGAGGACCACTCCTACTACCGGGAGTTCGTCAGTGACGACGAGAAGGCCGTCCTGGCCGTACCGCAGCTGATCCAGGCGGCGTGGAAGGCCAACGACCCGGAATTCTTCGCCGACCTCTTCGCGGAGAACGGCAGCCTGCTCATGGGCGACGAGCAGCTGACCAGCCGCGAGCAGATCCGCGCCTTCATGACCAAGGGGTTCGCGGGCCCGTACAAGGGCGCCTACGTCAAGGGCTACCCCGTGTCGGTGAACTTCCTCCACCCGGACGTCGCCATGGTGGTCACCGGCGGCGGCATCATCCTCGCCGGCGAGAGCGAGGTCGCCCCCGAGCGGCACATCCGGGCCACCTGGATCATCGTCCGCCAGGACGACGGCCGCCCGCTGCTCCTGTCGCACCAGAGCAGCCCCGTCACCGGCTGACCCCTGGGGGCCGGCCCCGGCGGGGCCGGCCCCCACCAGCACCCCCGACCAGCGACGTACGAGGAGAGACCGATGTCGACAGAACCTGCCCAGTCCGTGGAGCGGCCGTCGCCGGCGCGGATGTACGACTACTTCCTCCACGGCACGAACAACTACCCGGTGGACCGGGCCGCGGCGGAGGCGGTGATCGGGCGGGTCGGACCGACGCTCACCCGCGACGTGGTGTGGGAGAACCGGCGGTTCCTGGGCCGCGCCGTGCGGCACCTCGCCGAGGATTGCGGGATCCGGCAGTTCATCGACGTCGGGGCGGGCCTGCCGAGCCAGGAGAACACCCACCACGTGGCGCGGCGAGCCGTCGCGCAGCCCCGGGTGATCTACGTGGACAACGACCCGGCGGTCGCCGAGCACGGCAAGCGCCTGCTCACCGAGGAGGAGCGCGCCAACACCGGGATCTTCACCGCCGACCTGCGCGACCCCGGCTCGATCCTCGACCACCCCGACACCAAGTCCCTGATCGACTTCTCCCAGCCCGTCGGGGTGCTGTTCATCGCGGTCTTCCACTTCATCCGCGACAGCGAGGACCCGAAGGGCATCATCCGGGCCTTCCGCGACCGGATGGCGCCCGGCTCGTACCTGGCCCTGTCCCACCTCTGCGTGGAGGGCGGGCCGGACGAGGAGCGCCGGATGATGGAGGACAGCTACCGCAACGCCACCGCACCGATGGTCTACCGGACGGCCGCGCAGATCGGCGAGCTCTTCGAGGGCTTCGAGCTCGTCGAGCCGGGGCTCGTGCCGACCGGCCGGTGGCGGCAGGACGACCCCGACGCCACCTCCACCGACCGGATGTACGCCGGGGTGGCGCGCAAGCTCTGACCCGTTCCGCCGACCGTCGCACCGCACCCACCAGGCCCCGCACAACCGAGGAGAGACATGCGCGTCCTGTTCGCCCTGTGGCCCAACCCGGCCCACCTGTACCCGCTGGTTCCGCTCGCGTGGGCGTTGCAGAGCGCCGGCCACGAGGTCCGTGTCGCGTCCCACCCCGTCCTGGCGGAGAGCACGTTGGCGGTCGGGCTGACCCCGGTCGCGGTCGGCGATCCGGAGATCATGCCGATGGGCCCCGGTCGGCCGCAGCCGCGCAGCGTCAAGCAGCGGCTCGACCGGATCACCGAGGCGCTGGAGCTGACGCCGGCGGACAAGGAGGTCTGGGACGTCTTCTACCAGTTCATGCTGCCGTCCATGTGGGACTTCCACCCGGTGGGTTCCACCGCCCGCGACCCGCACCCGGTCCTCGACGACCTGGTCGCCTTCGCCCGCGACTGGCAGCCCGACCTGGTGCTCTGGGACCCGTGCTTCCCGGCCGGCGCGGTCGCGGCGCGCGTCGCCGGGGCGGCGCAGGCGCGGCTGCTCTGGGGGCTGGACTACTTCGCCTCGACGATGGACCGGTTCGCCGAGCGGGCCACCCGACCGGGCCCCGGCCCCGAGGAGAACCCGCTGGTCGAGACCATGCGGCCGGCTGCCGAGCGGTACGGGCTGGAGATCGACGACGAGCTGCTGCTGGGCCAGTGGACCGTCGACCCCACTCCCCCGGGCGTACGCCTGCCGACCAGCGTCCGGACCGTGCCGATGCGCTGGGTGCCCTACTCCGGGCAGACGGTGCTGCCCCGGTGGCTGCACCACCGGCCGGAGCGGCCCCGCGTCGCGCTCTCGCTCGGGCTGTCCCAGCGGATGTACTTCAAGGGGGGCTGGGACCACGTGCCCGGCCTGCTGGAGATGGTCTCCGACCTCGACGTCGAGGTGGTCGCCACGCTCAACGCCGACCAGCTCGCCGGCATGCCCACCCTGCCGAGGAACGTCCGCGCCGTCGACTACCTGCCGCTGACCCAGTTGCTGCCGTCCTGCTCGGCGATGGTGCACCACGGCGGCATGGGCACCTTCGCCAGCGCGGTGGCGCTGCGGGTGCCGCAGCTGATCACGGACTCCGACGACGACAACGGCATGATCACCATCGAGGCCGACGGCCTGGAGTGGTCGATGGCCACCAAGCACATCGAGTCGTCGGTGACCGCCCGCTGCGTCGCCGAGCGGAGCGCGGGGCTGGTCCTGGACATCAAGAACCTCTCCGTCGACGCGATGCGCAAGCAGCTGGTCCGCGTGCTGGACGAGCCGACGTTCCGGCAGGGGGCCGACTCCCTGCACGACGACCTGCTCGCCACGCCCAGCCCGACCGAGACGGTTCCGGTGCTGGAGAAGCTCACCCGACGGTACCGGGCCTGACCCCAGGCCGTCGTCGCCGGCGGGCGGCGCCCACCGTACGCCCGCCGGCACCGTCCGGTCCCGCACCGCCCGCCCGCGCCCCACCCGGGTGGCGCCCACGCGCCGCCGGGCTGCCGGCTGCCCGCAGTCACCCCGCGCCGCCGTCGGTGGACGTGCGTCCTCGACCACAGGAGAAGCGATGATCAACGTCTTCCAGCCGACCCTCGGCGCCGAGGAGCTCGACGCCGTGCGCGCCGTCTTCGACAGCAGCTGGCTGGGGCACGGGCCGCGCACCAGGGAGTTCGAGCAGGAGTTCGCGGCGCACGCCGGGCTGGTGCCCGAGCGGACCATCTTCATCAACTCGGCCACCGCCGGGCTCTTCCTCGCCGTGGAGCTGCTCGCGCTGGGGCCCGGCGACGAGGTGGTGCTGCCCTCGATCAGTTTCGTCGGAGCGGCCAACGCCATCGCCTCGGTCGGTGCCCGACCGGTCTTCTGCGACGTCGACCCGCGCACGCTCAACCCCTCCGTCGCCGACGTGGAGCAGGCCCTGACAGCCACCACGAAGGCGGTGATCCTGCTGCACTACGGCGGCGTCCCCGGCGAGGTGGCCGAGATCGCCGAGCTGTGCCGCCGGCGCGGGGTGGCCCTGGTGGAGGACGCGGCGTGCGCCGTCGCGTCGACCGTCGACGGGCGTCCCTGCGGCAGCTTCGGTGACATCGCCATGTGGAGCTTCGACGCGATGAAGATCCTGGTCACCGGCGACGGCGGCATGCTGCACGTGCGCGACGCGGAGCTGGCCCGGCGGGCCCACCGACTGGCGTACCACGGCCTGGAGCACGCCAGCGGCTTCTCCGCCGCCGGCAAGGGGGTGCCGCACCGCTGGTGGGAGCTGGACGTGCGGGAGTTCGGCCGCCGGGTGGTCGGCAACGACCTCACCGCGGCGATCGGCCTGGTCCAGCTCCGTCGCCTGCCCGGGTTCGTCGCGCGCCGGCGCGAGATCGCCGAGGAGTACGACCGGCTGCTCGCCGACGTCGAGGGCGTGCGGCTCCCCCCACCGCTGCCCGCCGGGCAGCGCGGCTCGCACTACTTCTACTGGGTGCAGCTCGACCCGGCGATCCGCGACCAGGTGGCCGCCGACCTGCTCGGCGTCGGGATCTACACCACGTTCCGCTACGCGCCGCTGCACAAGGTGCCCGCGTACGGCGCCGGCGGGCACCTGCCCGGCGCCGACGAGGCGGCGCGGACCACCCTCCTCCTACCGCTCCACCAGGGAATGGACGATGCAGACGTACGAACGGTCGTCGACGGTCTGCGCAAGTCCGTCGAGCAGCGGCAGGGTCGGACCGGTGACTGACCGGGCGGCGCGGGCGGTGGCCGGCCCGTCCCGGGGCACCGACGCCGGGAGGACGCGATGAAGGCCCTCGTGCTCTCCGGCGGCGCCGGCACCCGGCTGCGCCCGCTGAGCCACTCGATGCCCAAGCAGCTCGTGCCGGTGGCCAACAAGCCGGTCCTGGAGCACGTGCTGGAGAACGTCCGCGACGCCGGGGTGACCGAGATCGGCGTGATCGTGGGCAGTTGGGCCGACCAGATCGGCGAGGCCCTGGGGGACGGCTCCCGCCTCGGGGTCCGGCTGACCTACCTGCGTCAGGACCGGCCCCGCGGGCTCGCCGACTGCGTCCGCCTGGCCCGGCCGTTCCTCGGCGACGACGACTTCGTCATGTATCTCGGCGACGTCATGCTGCCCGACGGCGTGGCCCGGTACGCCGACGACTTCCGCCGCCACCGGCCGGCGGCCCAGGTGCTCGTGCACAAGGTGGACGACCCGAGCGCCTTCGGCATCGTCGAGCTGGACCCCGACGGCACGGTACGCCGCCTGGTGGAGAAGCCCCGGCAGCCGCGCGGGGACCTCGCCCTGGTCGGCGTCTACTTCTTCACCCCGGCCATCCACGCCGGCGTCGACGCCATCACGCCCAGCGCGCGCGGCGAGCTGGAGATCACCGACGCGGTGCAGTGGCTGGTCACCAGCGGCGCCGAGGTGCGCGCCAGCGAGTACGACGGGTACTGGCGCGACACCGGTCGGGTGGCCGACCTGCTGGCCTGCAACCGGCACCTGCTCGACGGTCAGCCGCGTGCGGTCGCCGGCAGCGTCGACGGGGCCAGCGAGCTGACCGGCGCCGTGGTCGTCGAGCCGGGCGCCCGGATCGTCGCCAGCCGCGTCGAGGGTCCCGTGGTCATCGGCGCGGGCGCCGTGGTCGAGGGGAGCCGGATCGGCCCGCACACCGCGATCGGGCGCGGCTGCCGACTCGTCGACGCCGAGGTGGCCGACTCGATCGTGCTCCAGGACGCCTCGATCACCGCGGTCCGTGGCCTGCGTGGCTGCGTGATCGGCCGCTCCGCCACGGTCAGCCTCGGCCCGGCGGCCGGGAGCCGGCTGGTGGTCGGCGACCACAGCCGCATCGAGTTCGCCGCATGACGCCCGTACGGCCGCCGACCGACGCCCGCTGCCGGGCACGATCCGAGAGGAAGATGGGATGAGCGACCCCAAGGCGCTGCTGCTGGAGAGCGTCCGCAAGTACCACCAGGAGGTCCAGGAGGAGCGGCCGTTCGTCCCGGGGGTGACCGAGATCTGGCCGTCGGGCGCGGTGCTGGGCGCCGAGGAGCGGGTGGCGCTGGTCGAGGCCGCGCTCGACCTGCGCATCGCGTCCGGGCAGAACGCCCGCCGGTTCGAGTCGGCCTTCGCCCGCAAGCTGCGGGTCCGCAAGGCGCACCTGTGCAACTCCGGGTCCTCCGCCAACCTGCTGGCCGTCTCGGCACTCACCTCGGCGCAGCTCGGCGACCGGCGGCTGCGCCGCGGCGACGAGGTGATCACGGTGGCGGCCGGGTTCCCCACCACGGTCAACCCGATCCTGCAGAACGGGCTGGTGCCGGTCTTCGTCGACATCGAGCTGGGCACCTACAACGCCACCGTCGAGCGGGTGGCCGCCGCGATCGGCCCGAAGACCAGGGCCATCATCCTGGCCCACGCGGTGGGCAATCCGTTCGCGGTGGCCGAGATGGCGCAGCTCGCCAAGGAGCACGACCTGTTCCTCATCGAGGACAACTGCGACGCCGTCGGTTCCTTCTACGACGGCAGGCCCACCGGCAGCTTCGGCGACCTGGCCTCGGCGAGCTTCTATCCCGCGCACCACATGACGATGGGCGAGGGCGGCTGCGTGGTCACCTCCAACCTGGCCCTGGCCCGGATCGTGGAGTCGCTGCGCGACTGGGGCCGGGACTGCTGGTGCGACCCGGGCAAGAGCAACACCTGCATGAAGCGGTTCGAGCACCAGCTGGGCACCCTGCCCGAGGGCTACGACCACAAGTACATCTACTCGCACGTCGGATACAACCTGAAGACCACCGACCTGCAGGCCGCCCTGGGGCTGGCCCAGCTCGCCCGGGTCGACGAGTTCTGCGCCGCCCGGCGGCACAACTGGCGGCGCCTGCGCGAGGGCCTGGACGGGGTGCCGCACCTGCTGCTGCCCCACGCCACGCCGCGCAGCGACCCGAGCTGGTACGGCTTCGTGATCACCGTGCAGCCGGGGGCGCCGTTCGACGTGCCCGAGCTGGTGGGCTTCCTGGAGGACCGCAAGATCGGCACGCGGCGGCTGTTCGCGGGCAACCTCACCCGGCACCCCGCGTACGCCGACCAGCAGTACCGGGTCGTCGGCGAGCTGACCAACAGCGACATCGTGACCAGCCAGACCTTCCACGTCGGGGTCTTCCCCGGGCTCACCGACGAGATGATCGACTACGTCGTCTCGTCCATCCGCGAGTTCGTCAAGACCTACGGCTGACCGGCGGGGTCCCGGTCCTGGGACCCGGCAGCTTCCCTGATTGGAGCACAGATGGGTGTTCTGTCCGACCGACGAGATCCTCGGGTGGCGGTCGTCGGGCTCGGCTACGTCGGGTCCTGCATCGCCGCGGTCCTGGCCGAGCGCGGCCTGGACGTGGTGGGCGTGGACGTCGACCCGCACCTGGTCGACGAGCTGCGCGCCGGGCACTGCCGGTTCGAGGAGCCCGGCCTGCCGGACCTGGTCCGCGCCGGCATCGAGGGCGGCCGGCTGCGGGTGACCACCGACTACACCGCGCTGGCGGAGACCGACGTCGTCCTCGTCACCGTCGGCACGCCGGTGCGCCGCGACGGCTCGCTCGCCGACGAGCAGCTCCGTGGCGCCTGCGTCGAGTTGGCCCGCCACCTGCGGCCGGGCCACCTGATCGTGATCAAGAGCACGGTCCCGCCGGGCACCACCCGGGACTTCGTCCTGCCGCTGCTGGAGGGCGGTGGGCTGCGCGGCGGGCAGGACTTCGGGATCGCCTTCACCCCCGAGCGGCTCGCCGAGGGCACCGCCCTGCGCGAGCTGCGGACGTTCCCCATCGTCGCCGGCGGCCTGGACGCCGACAGCACCCGGGCGGCCGGCGACTTCTGGCAGCGGGCCCTGGGGGTGGACGTCATCCCGGTGGACTCGCTGGAGGCGGCGGAGATCGTCAAGCTCGCCGACAACTGGTGGATCGACCTGAACATCGCGCTCGCCAACGAGCTGGCCAAGTTCAGCGCGCTCTTCGACGTCGACGTGCTGGACGTCATCGCCGCGGCGAACAGCATCCCGAAGGGCAAGAGCAACATCAACATCCTGCTGCCCAGCGTCGGAGTGGGCGGCTCCTGCCTGACCAAGGACCCGTGGATGGTCTGGCACTCGGCGCGGGAGCGGGGCCTGGAGATCCTCACCGCACCTGCCGGCCGGCAGGTGAACGCGGGGATGCCGGGCTACACGGCACGCCTGGTCGTGGACGAGTTGGCCGCGCTCGGCCGACCGGCGGAGACGGCGACGGTGACCGTGCTGGGCCTGGCGTTCAAGAACGACACCGGCGATCTGCGGGCCACCCCGACACTGCCGGCCGTGGCGGCGCTGCGCGAGGCCGGCTGCGAGGTCCGCCTGCACGATCCCCTGGTCGACCCGGACGAGGCGGAGAAGCTGTTCGGCCTGCGGCCGGTCGCCAGCCTCGACGAGGCGGTGCGGGGCGCGGACTGCCTGGCCGTGCTGGCCCACCACCGGCGGTTCGCCGAGATCGACTACGCCGCGCTGCCGGTGTCGCGCCCCTGCCTGGTGCTCGACGGGCGCGCGTACTTCCCGAAGGACAGGATCGCCGGGCTGCGGGCCGCCGGCTACCGCTACCGGGGGATCGGCCGGTGAGCGCGCGCGTGGTGGTGACCGGCGGACACGGCTTCATCGGTGGTCACCTGGTGGACCGGCTGCTGCAACGCGGCGACGACGTCACCGTCTTCGACGGTCCGGCCCCGCCGGTGGGGCGCTCGCCGGCCGCGGCGCACGCCCGGCTGGTCGAGGGCGACGTGCGCGACCCGGGCCGGCTGGCCGAGGCGATCAGGCCCGGTGTCGACGTCGTCTACCACCTGGCCGCCGTGGTGGGCGTCGACCAGTACCTGTCCCGCCCGCTGGACGTCGTGGACATCAACTTCACCGGTACGCGCAACGTGCTGGACCTGGCCTGCCGGGCCGGCGCCCGGGTCGTGCTCGCCAGCACCAGCGAGGTCTTCGGCAAGAACCCCGCGGTGCCGTGGGCGGAGGAGGACGACCGGGTGCTCGGCGCGACGTCCGCCGACCGCTGGACGTACTCGTCGAGCAAGGCCCTCACCGAGCACCTGACGTACGCCTTCGCCCGGCAGCACGGGCTGGCGGCCACCATCGTGCGGTACTTCAACGTCTACGGCCCCCGGCAGCGCCCGGCGTACCTGGTCAGCCGCTCGGTGCACCGGGCGCTGAACGGGCGCCCGGTCGTCGTCTACGACCGCGGCCGGCAGACCCGCTGCTTCACCTTCGTCGACGACGCCGTCGCCGGTACGCTCGCCGCCGCCACCAGCCCGGCGGCGCTCGGCGAGTCGTTCAACATCGGCAGCATGGTGGAGAACACCATCGGCGAGGTGGCGGAGATGATCGGCACGCTCACCGGCACCGCCGCGGTGACCGACGTGGACACCAGTCGGGCGCTGGGCAGCGCTTACGAGGACCTGGCCCGGCGGATCCCGGACACCACGAAGGCGCGCACGCTGCTGGGTTGGAAGTGCGAGGTGCCGCTGCGTACCGGCCTGGAGCGGACGGTGCACTGGGCTCGGGAGAACCCCTGGTGGTTGGCCCTGCCCGACACCGGCGCGAACTGACGTCGCCACCGAGGCGCCGCCCGACCCACCAGGTCGGGCGGCGTCGTCGTGCGGGCGCCCGGCCCACCCGCGCCCGGCCCACCGGAAGCGGACGGGCTGACCGGACCTGGCCGACACCCGCCCGCTCCGCCGGCCGGGGACGCCGCGTCCACCGGGCAACCTGCGGCAGTACCGCCGACGGGGATGCCGGGCCCGCCGGGCAACCCTGCGGTGGCACCGCCAGCGGCTCCGGTGTCGCCCCGTGGTACGGCCAAGGCGGGCGCGGCCGGGGTGGAGCCAGAACGGTGTGCGGCCGGGGCGAGCCAGAACGGTGTGCGGCCGGGGCGAGCCAGGACGGTGGGGCCGGGCGCGCAGCCAAACGGCGTGGGGGGGGGGGGGGGGCGGGCGCCCCCCCCCCC
>NZ_JAGPXN010000027.1 GCF_018070575.1 Micromonospora sp. C31 | reverse complement strand
CGAGGGCCTGCCGGATCACCCGCTGCTGCGACGGACCGTTCGGCGCCGTCAACCCGTTCGACGCACCGTCCTGGTTCACCGCCGTGCCACGCACCACCGCCAGGACCCGACGCCCGTCGCGCCGCGCGTCCGACAGACGCTGCACCAGCAGCACCCCGACGCCCTCCGACCAGCCGGTGCCGTCCGCCGCCTCCGAGAACGACTTGCACCGGCCGTCGGGGGCCATGCCCCGCTGGCGGGAGAAGTCGATGAACGTCTCGGGCGTCGCCATCACGGTGACGCCGCCGGCCAGCGCCAGGTCGCACTCGCCGGACCGCAACGCCTGCACCGCCAGGTGCAACGCCACCAGCGACGACGAACACGCCGTGTCCACCGTCACCGCCGGCCCCTCGAACCCGAACGAGTACGCCACCCGACCCGACAGCACGCTGCTGGCCGTGCCGACGCCGAGGTAGCCGTCGAGGGTCTCGGGAACGTCGGCCAGCCCGGCGGCGTGGTTGTGGTACATCATGCCGGCGAACACGCCGACGGGGCGACCCCGCAGCGCGAGCGGGTCGATCCGGGCGTCCTCGATCGCCTCCCACGAGGTTTCCAGCAGCAGCCGCTGCTGCGGATCCATGGCGAGGGCCTCGTGCGGCGAGATCTTGAACAGGGTGGCGTCGAAGTCACCGGCGTCGGCCAGGAAGCCGCCCTCGCGGGCGTAGCTGCTGCCCCGGCGCGCGCCGGACGGGTCGTACAGGTCCTCGACGTCCCAGCCCCGGTCGGCGGGGAAGCCGGTGATGCCGTCCCCACCGGAGACGAGGAGGTCCCACAACTGCTCGGGGCTGCGTACGCCGCCGGGGTAGCGGCAGCTCATGCCGACGATCGCGATCGGCTCGTCGAGCGCCGCGACGGCGGCGACCGGGGCCGGCAGCGCGCCGGCGGCGGTCCCGGTCTCGGCGTCCAGGTGGTCGGCCAGGGCGAGCGGGGTCGGGTGGTCGAAGACCAGGGTCGCCGGCAGGCGCAGGCCGGTCACCGCGCCCAGCCGGTTGCGCAGCTCGACGGCGGTCAGCGAGTCGAAGCCCAGCTCGGTGAACGGGCGGGCGGCCTCGACGGCGGCGGCGTCGGCGTACCCCAGCACCGCCGCGACCTGGTCGAGGACGAGCCGCAGCAGGGCGGCGGCGCGCTCCTCGCGGTCGAGCCCGGCGAGCCGTTCGGTCAGGGCGGCGGTCTCCGCCGGGCCGGACCGCGCGGCGCGGCGGCGGGGTGCGCGGACCAGGCCGCGCAGGACCGACGGCAGGGTGCCCGCCTCTGCCTGGGTGCGCAGCGCCGGGCCGTCCAGTGCCATCGGCACCGTCGTGGGCAGGCCGGTCGACAGGGCGGCGTCGAAGAGGGCGAGGCCGTCCGCCTCGGGGATCGGGCGGACGCCCGCGCGGGTTAGCCGGTCGGTGTCGGCCCGGTCGAGGCCGGCGGTCATGCCGCCGCCCGACTCGGCCCACGGCCCCCAGGCCAGGGAGTGCGCCGGGAGGCCCGCGGCCCGCCGCCGGTGGGCGAGCGCGTCCAGGAAGGCGTTGGCCGCCGCGTAGTTGCCCTGGCCGGGGCTGCCCGTCACGCCCGCCGCCGAGGAGTAGGTGACGAACAGGGCGAGGTCCGTGCCGGCGGTCAGCTCGTGCAGGTTCGCGGCGGCGTCCACCTTGGGCCGCAGCACGTCGTCGAGGGACTCGGCGGTCAGCGAGGTCAGGGTGCGGTCGGCCAGCACGCCGGCGGTGTGCACCACGCCGGTCAGCGGGTGCGCCGGGTCGATCCGGTCCAGCAGCGCGGCGAGGGCGACGGGGTCGGCGGCGTCGCACGCCTCGACCGTCGCGGTGGCACCCAGGTCGGCGAGGTCGGCGAGCAGGTCGGCGGCGCCGTCCGCGTCGGCCCCGCGCCGGCTGGTCAGCACCAGGTGCCGGACCCCGTGCCGGGTGACCAGGTGGCGGGCGGTCAGCGCGCCGAGGGCGCCGGTGCCGCCGGTGACCAGCACCGTGCCCTCCGGGTCCAGCGACGGCGCCGGCGACTCGGGTTCCGGGGCGGCGACGAGCCGGGGCACGTGGACCGCCCCGTCGCGTACCGCCGCCTGCGGCTCGTCGGTCGAGAGCAGGCCGGCGAGGGCGGCCGCGGCGCTCTCCCGGTCGTCGACGTCGACGACCAGGAAGCGGCCGGGATGCTCGGCCTGCGCGGAGCGGAGCAGGCCCCACACGGCGGCGCCGGCCAGGTCGGCGACGTCCGCGTCGTCGTGCACGGCGACGGCGCCGCTGGTGAGGACCACCAGCCGGGAACCGCCGGTGTGCCGCTCGGCGGCGAGCCAGCCCTGGAGCACGGCGAGGACCTCGGCGAGCAGGTCGTGGACGGGGCCGGGGCCGGTCGCGGCGGCGCCGGCCACCGGGAACAGCACGACGTCGGGCACCCCCGCGTCGAACAGCGCGTCGAGGTCGGCGTGCCGGGCGGCGGCCAGGCCGGAGGGCACCGGCGCGGGGCGGTCGCCGAGCACCGCCCAGGTCGTGCCGTCGGCGGCGCCGGCACCGCCGACGTGCCGGGGCCAGTCGAGGCGGAACAGCGAGCGACGCCACGGCGACCCGTCGGCGGTGAGGTCCCCGGCCGGCAGGGGCCGCAGCACCAGGGCCCCGACCCGGGCGACCGGTGCACCGGCGGCGTCCGCGACCAGCATGGCCACCGTGTCCGAGCCGGTGGGGGTCAGTCGTACCCGCAGCGTGTCGGCGCCGTGGGCGGAGAGCGTCACGTCCGACCAGGCGAACGGCAGCCGGGCCTCGCCGGGGTCGACGATGCCCAGCCCGACCGCCTGCACGGCGGCGTCGAGCAGCGCCGGGTGCAGCCCGTACGCGCCGGCCTCGTCGGTCGCCGGCTCGGGCAGCGCCACCTCGGCGTACACGTCGGTGCCGGCCCGCCAGGCGGCGCGCAACCCCTGGAAGGCCGGGCCGTACGCGAACCCGGCCTGCGCCGCCCGCCCGGCCAGCTCCGACACGTCGAGGGCGACGGCGCCGGCCGGCGGCCACTGCGCCAGCGTGGTCCCGTCCGCCCCCGGTTCCGGGGCGAGCAGGCCGGTGGCGTGCCGGACCCACAGGTCGTCGGTGCCGGACCGGCGGGCGTGCACCGTCAGCTGCCACGACCCGCCCCCGGTACGTTCGGCGGCGACCTGCACGTCGACGCCGCCGGTCTCGGGCAGCACCAGCGGCGCCTCGAGGGTCAGCTCGGCGAGCCGGTCGGCGCCCACCTCCGTGCCGGCCCGCAGCGCCAGCTCCACGAAGCCGGTTCCGGGGAAGAGCACCACGTCGCGTACGGCGTGCTCGGCCAGCCAGGGCTGGCTCTGCACGGACAGTCGGCCGGTGAGCGTCACCTCGTCGCCGTCGGCCGAGCGGAACACCGCGCCGAGCAGCGGGTGGCCGGTCGGGGTCAGTCCGGCGGCGGTCACGTCGGCGGGCTGCGGCAGGGGCAGCAGCCAGTAGCGCTCGCGCTGGAACGCGTACGTCGGCAGGTCGACCGGCACGGGCGGGCCGGCGAACAGGGCCGCCCAGTCCACCGGTACGCCGCGGGCCCAGACGGTGGCCGCGGCGGCCAGGGCGGTCGTCGCCTCGTCGTGGTCGGCGCGCAGCATCGGGGCGCAGACCGCCTGGTCCGCGCCGACGATCTCCTGGGTCAGCGCGGAGAGCACCCCGCCCGGCCCCACCTCGACGTACGCGCCCACGCCGAGCTCGCGCAGGGTGCCGACGGCGGCGTCGAAGCGGACGGTGTCGCGGACGTTGCGCAGCCAGTACGCCGGGGAGCGCACCTCGTCGGGGTCGAGTACCGCGCCGGTCACGGTGGAGACCACGGGGATCCGGGGCGCGGCGAAGGTCAACTGCCCGAGCACGTCGCCGAACGCGGCGAGCATCGGGTCCATGCGGGCGGAGTGGAACGCGTGACTGACCCGCAGCCGCTTCGTGCTGCGGCCGAGGGACGCGAAGTGTTCGGCGACCGCCAGCACGGCGTCCTCGTCGCCGGAGACGACGACGGAATCCGGGCCGTTGACGGCGGCCAGCCCGGCGCCGGCCGTGGCACCGGCGGTGTCCAGGTGCTGGCGCACCTCCGCCTCGGTGGCGCGGATCGACACCATCGCCCCGCCGGTGGGCAGCGCCTGCATCAGGGTGCCCCGGGCGGCGACCAGTCGGGCGGCGTCGGGCAGCGACAGCACTCCGGCGACGTGCGCGGCGGCCACCTCGCCGACCGAGTGCCCGGTCACGAAGTCCGGCACGACGCCCCAGGACTCGACGAGCCGGTAGGCCGCCACCTCGACGGCGAAGAGCGCCGCCTGGGCGTACCCGGTGCGGTCGAGCACGTCGGCGGGGCCGTCGAGCACGGTGCGTACGGGTCGGTCGAGGTGCTTGTCCAGTTCGGCGCAGGCGGCGTCGAAGGCCGTGGCGAAGACCGGGAACGCGGCGTACAACTGCCGGCCCATGCCGACCCGCTGGGCGCCCTGGCCGGTGCAGAGCACGGCGACCCGGGTGGGGCTGGCGACCCCGCGCCGTACGGTCGCCGCCGGGACGCCGTCGGCCAGCGCGCCGAGCCCGGCGAGCAGTTCGTCCCGGTCGGTCCCGAGGACCACCGCCCGGTGTTCCAGCACGGACCGGCCGGCGGCCAGGGCCCGGCCCACGGCGGCCGGCGCTGCGTCGGGGTGCTCGGCGAGCCAGGAGCGCAGCCGGTCGGCCTGGGCGCCGAGCGCGGCGGCGCTGCGCGCGGAGACGACCCACGGCAGCGGGTCGGGCCCGGCGACCGCGTCGGTGCCGGCGGTCGGCTGCGGCGCGGGCGGGGCGGCCTCGACGATGACGTGGGCGTTGGTGCCGCTGACGCCGAACGAGGAGACGCCGGCCCGCATGGGCCGGGTGGCGACCGGCCACGGGCGCGGCTGGTGGAGCAGGCTCACCGCGCCGGCCGACCAGTCGACGTGCGGGGACGGCTCGTCGACGTGCAGGGTCCGCGGCAGTACGCCGTGGCGCATCGCCATGACCATCTTGATCACGCCGGCGACGCCGGCCGCGGCCTGGGTGTGCCCGAGGTTGGACTTGATCGAGCCGAGCCACAGGGGCTGGTCGTCGGCCCGGTCCCGGCCGTACGTGGCGAGCAGCGCCTGCGCCTCGATGGGGTCGCCGAGGCGGGTGCCGGTGCCGTGGGCCTCCACCGCGTCCACGTCGGCCGGGGCGAGCCGGGCGTTGGCGAGGGCCTGGCGGATCACCCGCTGCTGCGACGGGCCGTGCGGCGCGGTGAGGCCGTTCGAGGCGCCGTCCTGGTTGACGGCGCTGCCGCGCACCACGGCGAGCACCGGGTGGCCGTTGCGCTGGGCGTCGGAGAGCCGTTCCAGCAGCAGCAGTCCGGCGCCCTCGCTCCAGCCGGTGCCGTCGGCGGCGGCGGCGAAGGACTTGCACCGCCCGTCCGGGGACAGGCCGCGCTGGCGGCTGAAGCCGACGAACGTGTCGGGGCTGGACATGACGGTGACGCCGCCGGCCAGCGCGAGCGTGCACTCGCCGGAGCGCAGCGCCTGCACGGCGAGGTGCATCGCCACCAGCGAGGACGAGCAGGCGGTGTCGACGGTGACCGCCGGGCCCTCGAAACCGAAGGTGTACGCGATCCGGCCGGAGACGACGCTGCCGTGGTTGCCGGTGCCGACGAACGCCTCGACCTCCTGCGGCACGCCGTTCAGGCGGGAGACGTAGTCGTGGTACATGACGCCGGTGAAGACACCGGTGCGGCTGCCCTTGAGCGAGTCGGCGGCGATGCCGGCCCGCTCGACCGCCTCCCAGGCGACCTCCAGCAGCAGGCGCTGCTGCGGGTCCATGGCCAGCGCCTCGCGCGGCGAGATGCCGAAGAACCCGCCGTCGAACTCGCCGGCGTCGTGCAGGAAGCCACCCTCCCGGGTGTACGACTTGCCGTGCGCGTCCGGGTCGGGGTCGTAGAGGTTCTCCACGTCCCAGCCCCGGTCGCCCGGGAACGGCGTGACGGCGTCGACACCGGACTCGACCAGCCGCCACAGCGCCTCGGGGGTCCGCACCCCGCCCGGGTAGCGGCAGCCCATCCCCACGATCGCGATCGGCTCGTGGTTCTGCTCGTCGACGGCCCTCAGGCGTTCGCTGGTCTCGTGCAGGTCAGCGGTGACGCGCTTGAGGTACTCGCGGAGCTTGGCTTCGTTCGCCATCGGGTTGATCACCTGTCGCTAAGGGGCAAGCGGCGGACTCGTGGTCAGGATCGGCCGAACTTCTGGTCGATGAAGTCGAACAGCTCGTCGTCCGAGGCCCCGTCGAGGGCCTGGCTGACGTCGGCCGGCCGGTCGGTGGCGTCGCTCCACCTGGTGACCAGCGCCCGGAGGCGGACCGCCACGCTGGTCCGCGTCTCGTCGTCGCCGGCCAGTCGTTCCAGCTCTTCCGGCCCGGTCGCGGCGAACGCGGCCTCCAGCCGGTCCAGCTCGGCCAGCAGGCCCGCCTGGGGCGGCGCCGGGGCGGCGTCGACCAGCAGGAAGTCGGCGAGGGCGGCGGGCGTGGGGCAGTCGAAGATCAGGCTCGCCGGCAGTCGGATCCCGGTGAGGGCGGTCAGCCGGTTACGCAGCTCCACCGCGGTCAGCGAGTCGAACCCGAGGCCGGTGAACGTCTGCCCCGACGGCACGACGGTGGCCGGCGGGTAGCCGAGCACCTCGATGACCTGCGCCTTGATGAGGTCCTCCACCAGCCGACCGCGCTCGGCCTCCGGGGTGGCGGCCAGGCGTTGCGTGAAGGACGGCCCGCCGTCGCCGCCGCCGTCGAGGACGCGCCGCCGGGCCCGGACCAGGCCGCGCAGCGGCGCCGCAAGCTGGCCGGCGTCGGCCTGGCGGCGCAGCGCGGCGGTGTCGAGCAGCACCGGCACCAGGTGGGGGCGTCCGCCGTGCACGCTGGCGTCGAAGAGACGCAGCGCCTGGTCGGTGTCGAGCGGGCTGAGGCCGTTTCGGCTCATCCGTTGCCGCTGGGCGGCGTCGAGGCTGCCGGTCATCCCGCTGTCCGCGGCCCAGAGCCCCCAGGACAGGGAGGTGGCGGCGAGACCCGCGGCGTGCCGCTGGTGGGCGAGCCCGTCCAGGAACGCGTTGGCGGCGGCGTAGTTGCCCTGCCCGGGGCCGCCGAGGATGCCGGCGACCGACGAGAAGAGGACGAACATCGACAGGTCCCGGCCCCGCGTCAGCTCGTGCAGGTGCCAGGCGGCGTCGGCCTTGGCGGACAGCACGGCGGACACCCGCTCGGGCGTCAGCGCCGAGATCACCGCGTCGTCGAGGACGCCGGCGGCGTGGACCACGCCGGTGAGCGGGTGCTCGGCGGGGACGCCGGCCAGCAGTGCCGCCAGGGAGTCCCGGTCCGCCACGTCGCCGGCCACCAGACTGGCCTGCGCGCCCAGCGCCGCCAGCTCGCCCAGCAGTTCCGCCGCGCCGGGGGCGTCGGCCCCGCGCCGGCTGACGAGCAGCAGACGACGCACCTTGTGGGCGCCGACCAGGTGCCGGGCCAACAGGCCGCCGAGGGCGCCCGTGGCGCCGGTGACCAGGACCGTCCCGTCGGGGTCGAGTTCGGCGCCCAGCGCCGGATCGAGGACGGCGGGCGTGAGCCGGGGCGCCAGCACCCGGTCGGCCCGGACCGCCAGCTGGGGTTCGCCGGTGCCGACCGCGCGGGCCACCAGATCCAGCGTGCCGGGCTCCGGTCGTCTCGCCTCGTCGAGGTCCACGAGCACGAAACGGTCGGGGTGCTCGGCCTGGGCCGAACGCAGCAGGCCCCAGACCGCCGCGCCGGGCAGGTCGGTCGCGCGGCCGGTGTCGCCGGCGGGAACGGCACTGCGGGTCAGCACGACCAGCCGCCGCTGGGCCAGCCGGTCGTCGGCCAGCCAGCCCTGGACGGCGGTCAGCACGGCGGCGAGCCGGGTCCGGGTCGCGGCGGGGACCGGGGCGCGCTCGTCGTCGGCGTACGCGGCGAGCAGCACCAGTTCCTGGTCGAGCAGGCCGACGTCGACCGCCTCGGCCAGCTCGGGGAGCCCGTACCTGGGGAGACCGGACAGGTCGGACGGGGCGTCGCCGAGCAGCACCGCGCGGGCGGTCGCCGGGGCGGTCGACGGAACGCTCTGCCAGGCGACGTCGAACAGCGAGTCGACGCCCCCGTCGGCGCCGCGTACCTGGTCGGCGGTCACGGGGCGGGAGACCAGGGAGGCGATGCGGGCCACGGGGGCGCCGGCCGGGTCGGTCAGGGTCAGGGTGACCCCGCCGCCGCTGCGCCGGGCGCGTACCCGCAGCGCGGTGGCGCCGACGGCCGAGAGGGTGACGCCGGTCCAGGCGAAGGGCAGGCGTACGCCGGAGGCCTCCCCGTCGGGGTCGAGCAGGCCGACGACGTGCAGTGCCGCGTCCAGCAGCGCGGGGTGGATGCCGAAGCCGGTGACCTCGGTGCCGTCGGGCACCGCCACATCGGCGCAGACCTCGTCGTCGGTACGCCAGACCGCGCGCAGGCCACGGAAGAGCGGCCCGTACTCGACGCCCAGGCGGGACAGTTCGGTGTAGATCCCGTCGACCGTGACGACGGCGGCGGCGTCGGGCGGCCACGGCGACGGGTCGGACCCGTCGGGCTGTGGTACGGCGGGTGAGAGGACGCCCGCGGCGTGGCGGTCCCACTCGGCGTCCGGGTCGGCGGCGGCCCGGGAGTGGATGGTGACCGGCCGGCGGCCCTCCTCGTCCGCCGTGCCCAGCTTCACCTGCACCGCCCGGGCGCCCTGCTCGGCGAGCGCCAGCGGCGCCTGGAGGGTCAGCTCGTCGAGGGTGTCGCAGCCGACCTGCGCGCCCGCGTGCAGGACCATCTCGACGAGGGCGGCGCCGGGCACCACGACCGAGTCCCAGACGACGTGTTCGGCGAGCCACGGGTGGGTCCGCACGGAGAGTTCGGTGCCGAAGACGCGTACGTCGTCGTCGGCCACGCGTACGGCGGCGCCGAGCAGCGCGTGGTCGACGGGTCGGACGCCGAGCCCGGGCGCGCCCGCGTCGCCGGCGGTGGCGTTGAGCCAGTACCGCTGGTGGTCGAAGGCGTACGTGGGCAGGGCCACCGTGCGGGGCCGCGCCCCGGCAGCGGTGAGGTACCCGGCCCAGTCGACGTGGCCGCCGGTGACGTACCGCTCGGCGAGGGCGGCGCGCAGGGTGTCGGCCTCGGGGTGGCCGGCGCGCAGCGTGGCGGTGAACCGGACGTCGCCGGTCGCCTCGACGCAGTCCTGCGCCATCGCGGTGAGTACGGCGTCGGGGCCGACCTCCAGGAACTGCGTCACGTCCTGCTGGTGCAGGGTACGTACGGCGTCGGCGAAGCGCACCGGCTGCCGCACGTGCCGCACCCAGTAGCCGGGGTCGGTGATCTCGTCCGCGTCCGCGACGGCACCCGTCACGTTCGACACGACCGGGACCTTCGGCGGCTGCCACGACAGCCCCGCCACCATCGACGCGAACTCGTCCAACATCGGATCCATCAACCGCGAATGGAACGCGTGACTGACCGACAACTCCTTGACCCGCCAACCCCGCTCGCGAGAAGTCCCCACCACCGACGCGACCTCATCAGCGGCACCCGACACCACCACCGACGCCGGCCCATTCACCGCCGCAATGTCCACGCCCGCACCCGACACCGCGATCAACTCGGCGACAGCCTCCTCCGACGCACCCACCGCCGCCATCACCCCACCAGCCGGCAACGCCTGCATCAGACGACCCCGCGCCGCCACCAGAGTGCACGCATCCGCAAGCGACAACATCCCCGCCACGTACGCCGCCGTCACCTCACCAATCGAATGACCCGCCAGGAAATCCGCCCGCACACCCCACGACCCCAACAACTCCCACAACGCCACCTCCACCGCAAACAAACCAGCCTGCGCAAACACGGTCTGATCCACCAGAGCCGCCTCAGCACTGCCCGCCGCCGCGAACACCACCTCCCGCAACCCACGCGGCAGGTGCCCATCGAACTGCGCACACACCGCGTCGAACGCCGACGCGAACACCGGAAACGCCTCGTACAACTCCCGACCCATACCGGCACGCTGCGAACCCTGACCCGTGAACAACACCGCCCGACGACCCGCCGACACCACACCCGACACCACCGGCCGACCCTCGACCACCGCCGACAGACCAGCCACCAACTCGTCGACGTCCCGACCCCACACCACCGCACGGTGCTCCAACGCCGCCCGCGTCGACACCAACGACCACGACACATCCACCGGAGACAGACCCGCATGATCACGCACGAACGCCGCCAACCGCGCCGCCTGACCCGCCAGAGCACCCTCCGAGCGGCCCGACACCACCCACGGCACCGGCGTACCCGCCGCGTCTGCCGCCCCGGTCCGGCAGGGCTCGCCCCGCGACTCCGCTCCCGTGGCGGCCGTGGACTCCACCCCCGCGGCCACCTGCTCCGGCGTCGCCCCGCCCTCGAGCTCCGGCGCTGCCTCCGGCTGCTCCAGGATCACGTGCGCGTTCGTCCCGGAGATGCCGAACGACGACACGCCCGCCCGCCGGGGACGCTCCACCGCCGGCCACTCGCGCGTCCGCGTCACCAACTCCACGGCGCCGGACGACCAGTCCACGTGCGACGACGGCGCGTCGACGTGCAACGACGCCGGGACCACGCCATGCCGCATCGACAGAATCATCTTGATGATGCCGGCCACCCCGGCGGCGGCCTGCGTGTGACCGATGTTCGACTTCACCGACCCCAACAACAACGGCTCGTCCCGGCCCTGCCCGTACGTCGCCAACAGGGCCTGCGCCTCGATCGGATCGCCGAGCGTCGTACCCGTACCGTGCGCCTCCACCACGTCGACGTCGGCGACACCCAACCCGGCGTTCGCGAGGGCCTGCCGGATCACCCGCTGCTGCGACGGACCGTTCGGCGCCGTCAACCCGTTCGACGCACCGTCCTGGTTCACCGCCGTGCCACGCACCACCGCCAGGACCCGACGCCCGTCGCGCCGCGCATCCGACAGACGCTGCACCAGCAGCACCCCGACGCCCTCGGCGAGCGCCGTGCCGTCCGCCGCGTCGGCGAACGCCCGGCACCGGGCCACCGGGGACAGGTTGCCCTGCCGGGTGAAGTCGACGAACACCGCCGGGGTGGGCATCACCGTCACGCCGCCGGCCAGCGCCAGGTCACACTCGCCGGACCGCAGCGCCTGCACCGCCAGGTGCAACGCCACCAGCGACGACGAACACGCCGTGTCCACCGTCACCGCCGGCCCCTCGAACCCGAACGAGTACGCCACCCGCCCCGAGGCGATGCTGCCCGCGTTCCCGAGACCCAGGTAGTCCTCCACGCCCGCCGGCGGGGTCTCGGGCGGATGGGCGTACCCGCTGTGGGTCATGCCGGCGAAGACCCCGACCCGGGCGCCCTTCAGGCTGGTGGGGTCGATACCGGCCGACTCGACGGCCTCCCACGAGGTCTCCAGCAGCAGCCGCTGCTGCGGGTCCATGGCGAGGGCCTCGCGCGGCGATACCCCGAACAGGCGGGGGTCGAACTCGGCGGCGTCGGGCACGAAGCCGCCCTCCCGGACCGACGAGGTGCCCGGCCGGGAGCGCTCGGGGTCGTAGAGCGCGTCCAGGTCCCAGCCGCGGTCCGTCGGGAACGAGGCGATGGCGTCGCCGCCGGCCGCGACGAGGTCCCACAGCTCCTCGGCCGTACGCACCCCACCCGGGAAACGGCAGCCCGTGCCGACGATGGCGATCGGCTGCTGCGCCTCGGCCTCGACATCACGGAGCCGTTGCCGGGTCCGCCGCAGGTCGGCGGTGACTCTCTTCAGGTACTCCCGGAGCTTCTCTTCGGTGTCCATCAACCCAGCCCATCGCGATGCACGGCGGAGACTCGACGTAAGCGACGGTACGAATGCGCAGAAGTCTCAGGCGTCACCTGTATCTGTCGTTCGGCTCGCTCGGCCGATAGCCACGAGGATCCCCATCTGCGGGGAGAAGTTATTGGGTGTGCGCGAGCGCGGACAACCCCTAACCGGGCAACCGGCCAGCTAGGGGTGTCCGGCCCCGATCCGTCGCACTAGCGTCGCCTCGACCGGGTCCGCGTGCGATCCGGTCGGGAACCGCAGCCGCTGGAAGGACCGCCAAGGATGACCACGCCAGATACCGACAACGGATTGTGGGTGCGACGCTTCCACCCGGCTCCGGGCGGCGCCAGGCGGTTGGTGTGCCTGCCCCACGCCGGTGGGTCGGCCAGCTTCTACTTTCCCGTCTCCCGCAGCCTCTCCCCCGCCGTGGAGGTGCTGTCGATCCAGTACCCGGGCCGGCAGGACCGACGCCACGAGAAGTGCATCGGTGACATCCACCAGCTCGCGCGTGAGGTCTTCACCGTGCTGCGACCCTGGATGGACGAGCCGGTGGCCATCTTCGGCCACAGCATGGGGGCCAGCGTCGGCTTCGAGCTCGCCCGCCTCATCGAGCAGGACGGCGGCACGGCCGCGCACCTGTTCGCGTCCGGACGCCGTGCGCCGTCGCAGCCGCGGCACGAGACGGTGCACCTGCTCGACGACGAGGGCCTGCTGGCCGACGTACGGAAGCTCAGTGGCACCAACTCCGCCGTCCTCGGTGATCCGGAGATGCTGCGGGCCGCGTTGCCGGCGATCCGCAGCGACTACCGGGCCGCGGAGACCTACGCCTACCGGCCGGGCCCGCCCCTGAGCTGCCCGATCACCGTCTTCACCGGCGACGACGACCCGAAGACGACGGTCGAGGAGGCCCGGGCCTGGTCGACCCACACCACCGGGGAGTTCGACCTGAAGGTCTACCCGGGCGGGCACTTCTTCCTGGCCGAGCACCAGCCGGCGGTCCTGCGGGCCATCTCGGCGGCCCTGACCGCGGCGCCGGCGATCTGACCCGACCGGCCGAGGGGCCCGTCCACCGGTGTCACGACCGGTCGGCGGGCCCCCCGTCGGTGCGGGGCGTCACCGCTTGTGGCCGCTTGCGATCACGTAGTCGAGCTGCGCCAGCTCACGCTTCATCAGGTCCTGGTTCTTCCAGTGCGCGGCCATGCTCTTGCGTACGGCGGGCTTGACGGCGGCACGGAACTCCGGGTCGTTGGTGCGCTCGGCCATGTACGCGCGCCAGCCCTCCCAGGTGCGGTCCTTGATGGAGTGCACCTCCGGGTTGGCGAAGCCGGCCTCGACCAGCTCCTGCCGGTACGTGTCGCGGTCGTGCCAGTTCTCCTTCGGGATGCTGAACTTGACGAAGCTCAGCGGGCCGGACTGGATGGCCGCCCGCACGACGTTGGCGCTGACCGGGATGATGTCGGCCGTGGCCAGCACGCCACCCGGGCGGAGCACCCGCAGCGCCTCGGCGAAGAACGCGCTGCGCGGGTAGAAGTGGAAGGCGGACTCCAGGGCGACGACCCGGTCGAAGGTGTTGTCCTCGAAGGGCAGTTCGGTGGCGCTGCCCAGCCGGAAGTCGGTCCGGTCCGCGAGCCCCTCCTCCTGCGCCCGGCGCTGCGCCGCCTCGACGTGGTGCGGGGTGATGTTCAGCCCGTACACCTTGGCGACCCGGCGTTCACGCAGCCACTTGAAGTCCTGGTCGGCGTAGCCGAAGCCCACGTCGAGCACGGTGTCGTCGGGCTTGAGCCCGGCGGCGTCGGCCAGCTTGTCGGCCAGCGCCTCGGCGGCCGTGTCGAGGTCGGTGACCCCGTCCTCCCAGTACCCCACGTTCATGTAGTGGGTGCGGCGGGCCGCGAACTCGACGTCGGGCGACTGGATCTCGTAGAAGCGCCGGACCCGGGTGATGGGGTCGGCGGTGAAGACCGTGCGGATCGCCCGGCCGGCGATCTTCAGGTTCTCGAACATGTGGGTTCCTTCCGGTGGGTGGATGCCGATCAGCCGCGCCGGACCTGCTGGCGCAGGTCCTCGACGAGCGCGGGCACACCGGCCGGGTCGGCGGCCGTGCCGAAGACGTAGAAGTCGGGCCGGACGAGCACCGCCACGGCGTCGTACCGCTTGAGGTGGGGCAGGTACACGTCGTCGAGGTCGAAGGCGGTCGGCGTGGTGCCGGCTGCGGGGGCGGGAGCGCCGGCGGGGACGACCCGGACGACCCGGGCGTCGAGCGAGCCCAGGAAGGCCCGGGTGTCCGCGTCGAGCAGGCCGTCGGGGTCCTCGGCGCAGAGCAGGACGAAGCCGGTGCCGACGACCTCGTCGAAGAGCCCGGCGCGGCCGTCGACCTCGACGCGCCCCTGCGGCATCGGCACGCCGGCCGCCTCGCCGGCACGGCCGTGCAGGACCCCGCCGGCCAGGGGCTCCAGCAGGGAACGGGTGCGCGGGCGAGCGGTACGCCGGCGCAGTTCGGCGAGCATCGCGGCGTCCCGGCCGGCCGCGGCGACACGGTCGGTCTCGCAGATCACGGTGCCGGAGTCCATGGACATCCGGATGGCGTGCTGCACGTGCGCGCAGCGCTCCTCCTGGTAGGTGTCCAGCAGGGCCTCGTCGGCCAGGCCGCGGTGCACCAGGTCGAGCTTCCAGGCGAGGTTGAGGGCGTCGCGGAAGCCCGAGCTCATCCCCTGCCCCATGAACGGCGGCATCACGTGCGCCGCGTCACCGGCGATGAGGATCCGCCCGGAGCGCCAGCGCTCGGCCGAGCACGCCTGCGTGGTGTAGACGCCGTACCGCTCCAGGGTCGCGTTGTCGGGCGTGATGTCGAAGAGGCCGAGCAGCCGCCACACGCTCTCGACGCTCTCGAACTCCTCCCGGCTCTCCCCCGGCACCCGCATGAACTCCCACCGCCGGTGCCCCGGGCCGGCCGACACGGCCGTGCGGGGGCGCGCCGGGTCGCAGACCTGGAGGTTGTTCGGCTTGAACTCGCGGGCCTCGTGCGGCACCACGTCGCAGACCAGCCAGTCGTACGTGAAGTCGAGGTCGGTGACGCCGCTGCCCAGGTGTTCCCGGACGAAGCTGTTGGCGCCGTCGCAGCCGACGACCCAGCGGGCCGCGCGGACCTCCTCGCCGTCCGGACCGGCGATGGTGACCTCGACCCGGTCGTCGTGCTCGACCAGGCCGGTCACCTGGTACGGGCGCAGCACCGTGACGCCCGGCAGTTCCGCTCCCCGCTCGGCGAGCAGCGCCTCCAGGCCGGGCTGGTAGAAGGAGACCGAGTCGGGCCAGCCCATCGGGCCGTCGCCGGTCACCTTGACGTGCAGCAGGGTCCGGCCGAAGCCGTTCTTGAAGGTGTACTCGCCCGACGACTCCACCACCGGCCCCAGCCGGTCGGCGACGCCGGCGGCGGCCAGGATGCGGCTCGCCTCCCCGTCGTACGACACCGCGCGGGGGAAGTTGTACGGGGTGGCCCAGCGCTCGACCGCCGTGACGGTGAGCCCCCGCTGCGCCAGCAGGATCGTGAGCATCTCACCGACGGGGCCGTAGCCCACGATCAGGACGTCGGTCGTCAGCATCGGTATCGGTTCCTCGCAGGGTCGGTGGACACGGTGTCGACAGGGACGGCTCGCGCCGTGCGGCTCGGCCGGACGGCCATCAGAGACCGAGTTCGCTGTCGATGAGGTCGAAGAGGTCGTCGTCGCTGGCCAGTTCGAGGTCGAGGTCGGGATCGCCGCCCGATCCGGCGCGCATCGTGCGCCACTTGGCGATGAGCACCTCCAGCCGGGACCCGATCTGGTCGTGCAGTTCCGCCTCGACGCTGGCCTCGGTCAGCGAGCGTTCCAGGTTCTCCAGGTCCGCGAGGACCGGCGGAACCGCCGGGCCGGTGTCCGGCGCCAGCTGGGACACCAGGAACGTGGCCAGCTCGTTCGGGTCCGGGTAGTCGAAGATCAGTGTGGCCGGCAGGCGCAGGCCGGTCGCCGTGGTCAGCCGGTTGCGCAGCTCGACGGCGGTCAACGAGTCGAAGCCGATCTGGCTGAAGGCCCGGCCCGGGGCGACCGCGGCGCGGCTGCCGTGCCCGAGCACGCTCGCCGCCTGCTCGCGGACCAGGTCGACCAGCAGGGTGTGGCGCTCGGGCCCCGCCAGGGCCGCCAGCTCGTCGGCGAGGGTACGCCCGCCGGCGACCGGGGCGGCCGACCGCGCGGTGGGCCGTTCCCGCCGCATGAGCCCGCGCAGCAGGGCCGGGGGCCGCTCGACCCGTTCGCCGAGCGCGGCGACGTCGATCCTGGTCGGCACCAGCACCGGCTCGGCCAGCCGCAGGCCCACGTCGAACAGGGCCATCCCCAGGTCGGACGGGATCGCGAGCTGCCCGTCCCGGGCGGTGATCCGGGGATCGGCCCGGTCCAGCTTGGCGGTCATCTCGCTGGCCTGTTCCCACAGTCCCCAGGCGAACGACCGGCCGGGCAGGCCCGCGGCGCGACGCGCCAGGGCGAGCGCGTCGAGGAACGCGTTGGCCGCCGCGTAGTTGGCCTGACCGGGCACGCCGAAGACGCCGGCGCCGGAGGAGAACAGCACGAACCCGGCCAGGTCGAGGTGGCGGGTGAGCTCGTGCAGGTGCCACGCGGCGTCGAGCTTCGGCGCGAAGACGGTGTCGACGCGCTGCGGGGTCAGGGCGGTGACCACCCCGTCGTCGAGCACCCCGGCGAGGTGCACGACGGCGGTCAACGGGTGCCGCGCCGGCACCGCGGCCAGCACCGCGGCCAGGGCGTCCCGGTCGGCCACGTCGGCCGCCACCACCGTGGCCTCGGCGCCCAGGCGGCGCAGCTCGTCGACCGCCTCGCCCGCGCCGGGAGCCCGCTCGCCGCGGCGGCTGACCAGCAGCAGCCGTCGTACGCCGTGCGTCTCGACCAGTCGCCGGGCGACCAGCCGGCCCAGGGTCCCGGTGCCGCCGGTCAGCAGCACGGTGCCCTCGGGGTCCCACCTCCGGGGCATGGTGAGCACCACCTTGCCGACGTGCCGGGCCTGGCTGACGTGCCGGAACGCCTCCGGCGCCTGGCGGACGTCCCACACCTGGGTGGGCAGCGGGGTGAGCGTTCCCCGTTCGAAGAGCCCCAGCAGCACGACGAGCATGCGCTGCACCTCGTCGGGGTCCTCCAGGGTCAGGTCGAAGGCGGTGTACGCCACCCCCGGGTGGTCGGCGGCGACGCGGGCGGCGTCGCGGATGTCGGTCTTGCCCATCTCGATGAACCGCCCGCCGCGCGGCAGCAGCCGCAACGACGCGTCGACGAACTCGCGGGCCAGCGAGTCGAGCACCACGTCGACGCCCCGGCCGCCGGTCGCGTCGGCGAACCGGGTCTCGAAGTCGAGGGTCCGGGACGAGGCCAGGTGCTCCTCGTCGAGGCCCATCGACCGCAGGGCGTCCCACTTGGCGGGGCTGGCGGTGGCGTACACCTCGGCGCCGAGGTGCCGGGCGAGCTGCACGGCGGCCATGCCGACGCCGCCGGCCGCCGCGTGCACCAGCACCGACTCGCCCCGGCTGAGCCCGGCCAGGTTGACCAGGCCGTGGTACGCGGTCAGGAAGACCACCGGCACGGAGGCGGCCTCGACGTACGACCAGCCGGCCGGCATCGGGGCCAGCAGCCGGCGGTCGGTGACCGCGACCGGCCCGAAGCAGCCCACGAAGACCCCGAACACCCGGTCACCGGGCCGCAGGTCGGTCACCTCGGCGCCCACCTCGACGACCTCGCCGGCGCCCTCGCCACCCAGCGGCCCCGCGTCGCCCGGGTACAGGCCGAGCGCGTTGAGCACGTCGCGGAAGTTCAGGCCGGCGGCGCGGACGCGGACGCGGACCTCGCGGGCGCCGAGAGCGGCGTCGGCGGCGTCGGTGGGAACCAGGGTCAGGTTCTCCAGGCTGCCGCGCACCGGCGCGTCCAGCCGCCACGCGGCGGCGGGTGGTGCGGTCAGCTCGCCCGCCGACCCGGCCCGCGCCAGCCGCGGCACGTACGCCGTGCCGCCCCGGATCGCTGCCTGCGGCTCGGCCGCGGCCAGCAGCGCGGCCACCTGGTCGGGGCCGATCCCGTCGCCGTCGACGTCCACGACGAGCAGCTGGTCCGGGTTCTCCGACTGGGCGGAGCGGACCAGCCCCCACGCCGCCGCGGCGGCCGGGTCGGTCACCTCGCCGGCGTGGTGCACGGCCACCGCGCCCCGGGTCACCAGCACCAGCCGTGACGCCGCCCAGCGGGGCTCGGTGAGCCAGCGTCCGACCAGTTCGAGGGCCCGTACGGCGGCGTGCCGCGCCGCGCGGGGGGTGGGCTGCGCGGGTCCCGCGTCGAGCGGCACGAGCACGGCCCCGGGCAGGGCCAGTCCCGCGTCGACGGCGGCGGCGAGCCCGTCCAGCCCCGGGTGGAGCGGGAACCCGTCCAGGCCGGGGGCGACGGCCACGGCGTCGACCGGGGGAGCCGCGTCGACCGGCGGCAGCGGCGTCCAGTCGATCCGGAACAGGGCGTCGCGGGTGGCGCGGTCGTCGGTGACGGCCAGTTCGGCGGCGGAGATCGGCCGCATCGTCAGGGCGGTCACCTCGGCGACCGGGGCGCCCGTCGGGTCGGCGGCGGTCAGCGCGATGGCGTGCGGCCCGACCTGGGTGAGCCGCACCCGCAGGGCGGTCGCACCGGTGGCGTGCAGGGTGACGCCGTTCCAGGCGAACGGCAGCAGCAGCCGCCCGTCGCCGGCTCCGGCGAGACCGCCGAAGTGCGCGGCGTGCAGGGCGGCGTCGAACAGGGCCGGGTGCAGGCCGTAGCGGTCGGCGTCGACCCGCTGGGCCGCCGGCAGCTCCACCTCGGCGTAGACCTCGTCGCCGCTGGTCCACGCCGCGCGCAGCCCCTGGAAAGCCGGCCCGTACGCGTAGCCGTCGGCCGCCAGGCCGGCGTAGAAGCCGGTCAGGTCGACGGGCCGGGCGTCGCGCGGCGGCCATGTGGTGAGCTGCGGCGACGCCACGGGCTGGTCGGCGCAGAGGGTGGCGCTGGCGTGCCGGGTCCACGGCGTCCCCGCCGGTGCGTCGGCGGGCCGCGAGTGCACGGTCACCGGCCGGCGCCCGTCGTCGCCCACGCCGACCGCCACCTGCACCTGGGTCGCCCCGTCGGCGGGCAGGGTCAGTGGGGCCTCGATGACCAGCTCGTCGAGGACGGGGTGACCGATCTCGTCGCCGACGCGCAGGCAGAGTTCCACCAGGCCGGTGCCGGGCACCAGCACGCTGTCGGTGACCCGGTGGTCGGCCAGCCACGGCTGCGCGTCGGTCGACAGCCGCCCGGTGAACAGGTGGCCTCTCGCCTCGGCCAGCGCGACCGACGCGCCGAGCAGCGGGTGCCCGGCGGCGTCCAGGCCGGCGGCGCCGACGTCGCCGGGGCCGGAGAGGGGCCGGGGCCAGTAGCGGCGGTGGGCGAACGCGTAGGTGGGCACGTCGACCCGCCGGCCGCCGGCCAGCGCTGGCCGCCAGTCCACGGCGACACCGCACACGTGCAGCTGGGCCAGGGAGAGCAGGAACCGTTCCCGGTCGCCCTGGTCGCGTTGCACCGAGCCGACCACCACGGTCTCGTCCTCGTGGTCGGCGAGGGTCTCCTCGATGCCGACGGTGAGCACCGGGTGTGGGCTGCACTCGACGTAGGTGTCGTGGCCCTGGGCGGCCAGCGCACGGATCGCCCGTTCCAGCTCGACCGGCTGCCGCAGGTTGCGGTACCAGTAGTCCGGCCCCATGTTCTCGCCGTCGAGCCAGCGCAGGTCGGTGGTGGAGAACAGCGGCACGGCCGCCGGGCCGGGGGTGATTCCCGCCAGCACCTCGGCCAGCTCGTCGCGGATGCGTTCCACCTGGGCGGAGTGGGAGGCGTAGTCGACGGCGATGCGCCGGACCCGGGTCTGCTCGCCGGCCAGTTCGGCGAGGAGTTCCTCCACCGCCTCCGGTTCGCCGGAGACCACGACGGCGGCCGGGCCGTTCACGGCGGCGACCGAGATCCGGTCGCCGAAGCGGGCGATGCGGTCGCGGACCGTGTCGGCGGGCAGCGCGACGGAGGCCATCGCGCCGTGCCCGGCCAACGCCCGCAGCGCGCGGCTGCGCAGCGCCACCACCCGGGCGGCGTCGGGCAGGGAGAGCACCCCGGCCACGCAGGCGGCGGCGATCTCGCCCTGCGAGTGGCCGACCACGGCGGCCGGCTGCACGCCGTGGGAGCGCCACAGCTCGGCCAGCGACACCATCATCGCGAACAGGGCGGGCTGCACCACGTCGACGTCGTCGAGGCCGGGCGCGCCGGGCACCTGGCGTAGCACGTCCAGCAGCGACCAGTCCAGGTACGGCCGCAGGGCCGCGTCGCAGGCCGCCATGCGTTCGGCGAACACGGGGGCCTGGTCGAGCAGGTCCAACCCCATGCCGAGCCACTGGGAGCCCTGCCCGGGGAAGACGAAGACGCACCGGCCGGCGGGCCGGGCCTCGCCCACCGTCACCGCCGGGTCGGGCCGGCCCTCGGCGAGCGCGTCGAGGGCGGCGGCGACGCGCTCCGGCGACGAGCCGACCAGCACCGCCCGGGAGTCGAAGGTGCTCCGGCTGGTGGCCAGCGACCAGGCCACGTCGAGGGGCCGCTGGTCGGGCCGTTCGGCGAGGTGTTCCCGCAGCCGACGGGCCTGCCCGACGAGCGCCTCCGGGGTACGCGCGGAGAGCAGCCACGGCAGCGCGCGGTCCTCCGGCGTGGGTTCCGCGGCGGTCTCCTCCGGTGTCGCGGCGACCGCCTCGACGATCACGTGGGCGTTGGTGCCGCTGATGCCGAACGACGAGACACCGGCGCGCGCCGGCCGGTCCGCCGGGCGCCACGGGCGGGCCTCGGTGAGCAGCTCCACCGCCCCCGACTCCCAGTCGATCCGCGAGCTGCGTCGCTCGGCGTGCAGGGTGCGGGGCAGCCGGCCGTGCCGCATGGCGAGGACCATCTTCAGCACCCCGGCCACGCCGGCCGCGGCCTGGGTGTGCCCGAGGTTGGACTTGACCGAGCCGAGCAGCACCGGCGGGGTGCCGGCGGGGCGCTGCCCGTACGTGGCGAGGATCGCCTCCGCCTCGATGGGGTCGCCGAGCGACGTGCCGGTGCCGTGCGCCTCCACGACGTCGACCTCGGCGGCGCCCAGCCCGGCGGCGCCCAGCGCGGCCTTGATGACCCGTTCCTGCGACGGCCCGTTCGGGGCGGTCAGCCCGTTGGACGCGCCGTCCTGGTTGACCGCCGAGCCGCGGACCACGGCGAGCACGGGATGGCCCCGGCGGCGGGCGTCGGAGAGGCGCTCGACCACCAGCATCCCGACGCCCTCGGACATGCCGAAGCCGTCGGCGTCCTCGGCGAACGCCTTGCACCGCCCGTCGGCGGCGAGGCCGCGCTGCCGGCTGAAGCCGGTCAGCCCGGCGGGGGTGGACATCACCGACACGCCGCCGGCCAGGGCCAGGTCGCAGTCGCCCTGCCGCAGCGCCTGGACGGCCAGGTGCAGCGCCACCAGGGACGCCGAGCAGGCGGTGTCCACGGTGACGGCCGGCCCCTCCAGCCCGAGCGCGTACGCGACCCGGCCGGAGAGGACACTGCCGGCCGTGCCGGTGAGCAGGTGCCCCTCGTCGGCGGTGACCTCGCCGTCGTCGGACACCACGCCGGGGGCGACCCGGTCGGCGTAGTCCTGCCCGTGGGTGCCGGCGAAGACGCCGGTGCGGCTGCCCCGCAGGGTGGCCGGGTCGATGCCGCCGCGCTCCAGCGCCTCCCAGGAGGTCTCCAGCAGCAGCCGGTGCTGCGGGTCCATCGCGAGGGCCTCGCGGGGGCTGATGCCGAAGAACGCGGCGTCGAAGTCGGCGATCCCGGTGAGGAACCCGCCGGCCCGCACGTACGTGCGGCCGGGCGTGCCGGGCACCGGGTCGTAGAGGTCGGCCAGCGGCCAGCCGCGGTCGCCGGGCAGGTCGCCGATGACGTCGGCCCCCGCGTCCAGCAACCGCCACAGCTCCTCCGGGGAACCGATGCCGCCGGGGAACCGGCAGGCCATCGCGACGATGGCGACCGGTTCGTCCAGAGCGACGGTGGTGGCGTCGGTGACCTCGGTGGCGGCGGTGCCGAGCAGCCGGGCGTGCAGGTGCGCGGCGAGCAGCTCCGGGGTGGGGTGGTTGAACACGGCGTGCGGGGCGAGCCGGACGCCGGTGACGGCGGTGAGCCGGTTGCTCAGTTCCACGGCCATCAGCGAGTCGAAGCCGAGGTCCTTGAACGGGCGGCGCGGCTCGACCTGCTCGGGTCCGGTGTGGCCGACCACGGTGGCGCACCGGGTGCGGACGAGGTCCAGCAGCAGGTCGGCGCGGTCGGGCTCGGCGAGTTCGGCCAGCCGGTCGGCGAAGCCCTTCGCGGAGGCGGGCGCGGAGTCGGCGTTGACGGCCCGGCGGGGCGGCGGGGGCAGCAGCGCCCGCAGCAGGGCGGGCACCTCGCCGGAGGTCCGTACGGCGGCCAGGTCGAGCCCGATGGGCACGAGCGCCGGCCGGTCGACGTGCAGGGCGGCGTCGAACAGTGCCAGCCCGGCGGTCGTGTCGAGGGGGCGGGTGCCGCCCCGGGCGAGCCGGGCCAGGTCCGCCGGGGTGAGCCGGCCGGCCATCCCGTCCTGGGCGGCCCACAGCCCCCAGGCCAGGGCGGTCGCCGGGAGTCCCCGGGCGCGACGGTGTGCGGCGAGCGCGTCGAGGAACGCGTTGCCGGCCGCGTAGTTGCCCTGGCCGGGGCTGCCGAAGGTGGCGGCGGCCGAGGAGAAGAGCACGAACGCGGCCAGGTCGAGGTCGGCGGTCAGCTCGTGCAGGTGCCACGCGCCGTGCACCTTGGACCGCAGGGCCCGTGCCCAGCGGGTCGGGTCGAGGTCGGTGAGCAGGGCGTCGTCGGTTGCCCCGGCGGCGTGCACGACGGCGACCAGTCGGTCGGCCAGCGGGGCGACGACCTCGGCGAGCGCCGTCCGGTCGGCGACGTCGGCGGCGACCACCCGGACGGTGACGCCGGCGTCGGTCAGCGCGGCCGTCCAGTCGCCGGCCCGGCCGCTGCGGCTGACCAGCACCAGCTCGGCGACGCCGTGCACGGTGGCGAGGTGGGTGGCGACGTGCCGGCCGATCCCGCCGGTGCCGCCGGTGACCAGCACGGTGCCGCCGGCCAGCGCCGCGAGCGGCGTACCGGTCGGGGGCCGGTCGACGGGGTGGAGGCGGGGCAGCAGGGCGCGGCCGTCACGGACGGCGACCTCGGGTTCGTCCGTCGCGACGGCCAGCGCCGCGCGGACGGTGGCGTCGTCGGTGGCGTCGAGGCTGAGCAGGAGGAAACGGTCGGGCTGCTCGGCCTGGGCGACCCGGACCAGCCCGGTCACCGGGGCGTGCACCGGGTCACCGTCGCGCACGGCGAGGGCGAGGCGGGTGGTCTCCGCGCGGGGGTCGGCCAGCCAGCTCTGGAGCACGCCGAGCACGGCGAGGCCGACGGCGTGCGCGCGGTCGGGCACCGGCCGGCCCGGCTCACCGTCGCCGACCCGCAGCACCAGCAGCGGCGGCAGCGGCCCGTCCGGCGGGGTGCCGTCGGCGAGGGTCCAGGAGGGCGCCGGCGTCGCCGGGAACGCCGCGGGCAGCCAGTCGACGGCGTACAGCCCCGCGGGCGCGGCCGGGGGCGCCGGTGCGTCGGCGGAAGGCGGGTCCACGCTGCGCAGCACCACCCGGTCCACGTCGAGCACGGGCACGCCCGCGTCGTCGACGGCGCTCAGCGTCACCGCGTCCGCTCCGGCGGGGGCCAGGCAGACCCGCAGCGCGTGCGCGCCGGTGGCGTGGCGGCGCACCCCCACCCACTCGGTGGGCAGCAGCGGGGCGTCGGCTCCGCCGTCGCCGTCGCGGTCGCGGTCGGCGCCGGCGCCGGGCGCGAAGTCGGCGAGCGGGAGCAGGCGCAGGGCCGCCTCCAGCACCAGCGGGTGCACGCCGTACCGCTCGGCGTCCGGGTCGCGGGCGTCCTCGGGCAGGCGTACGTCGACGAAGAGCCGGTCGGCGGCGACCCACGCGGCCCGGGCCAGCTCCCCGGCCATCGCCCGGTGCTGCGGCGTGGTCAGGTCCACCGGTTGGGCCCCGGAGGGCGGCCAGACCGGGGCGAGCGCGCCCCGGCCGCTCTCCGGGTCGACCGGGCCGAGCACCGCCTCGGCGACCTCCCGCCAGGGCTGCCCGTCGCCGGCCCGGACGTGGCAGTGCGCCACCCGGCGCTGGTGTTCGTCCGGCGCGCCGACGCCGACCTGCACCTCCAGGGTCAGCTCGGCGGGCAGCGGCACCGGCTCGGGGACTGCCAGCCGCTCCACCGTCGGGGTGCCGAGTTGTTCGCCGAGGTGGGTGAGGACGTCCAGCAGTGCGGTGGCGGGCAGCAGCGCGGCGGTGCCGTCGCCGGGGGCGGCCAGCCACGGCTGGGTGGCCGCGGCGACCCGACCGGTGCAGACGACCTGCCCGGTGCCGGCGACCGGCAGCACGCCGCCGAGCAGCGGGTGCCCGGCGTCGGCCAGCCCGACGCCGACGGGACCGCCGACGCCGGCGGGAGCGGGCAGCCAGTAGTGCCGGCGCTGGAAGGCGTACGTGGGCAGGTCGACGCGGCGGTGCGGCCCGGGGCCGGCGAGGGCGGCGCGGTCCACGGCGACGCCCCGCACGTGCAGCCGCGCCACGGCGGCGAGCAGTGCCCGCGGCTCGTCGGCGGCGCCCCGTACGGCGGGGACGAAGGCCAGCTCGTCGGCCTCGGCGACGAGGCAGTCCTGGGCCATCGCGGTGAGTACGCCGGCCGGACCGATCTCCAGGAAGGTGCTGACGCCCAGCCCGTGCAGGGCCCGTACGCCGTCGTGGAAGCGGACGGTGCCCCGCACGTGCGCCACCCAGTAGTCGGGCGAGCAGAGCCGGGCCGGCTCGACGGGGTGACCGGTCAGGTTGGACACCACCGGCAGGTGCGGGGTGCGGTACGTGAGGCCGGCCGCCACCGCGCGGAACTCGTCGAGCATCGGTTCCATGCGCGGGGAGTGGAACGCGTGCGACACCCGCAGCCGGCTGGTGCGGCGCCCGGCGGCGCGCAGGGTGGCCGCGACGGCCAGCACCGCGTCGGTGTCGCCGGAGACGACCACGCTGGTGGGGCCGTTGACGGCGGCGAGGCCCACCCGCTCGGTCAGGTGCGCGGCGACCTCGGCCTCGTCGGCCTCGATGGCGACCATCGCTCCCCCGGCGGGCAGCTGCTGCATCAGTCGGGCACGGGCGGCGACGAGCGCCGCCGCGTCGGCGAGGGGGAACACCCCGGCCACGTGCGCGGCGGCCAGCTCGCCGACGGAGTGGCCGAGCAGCACGTCGGGGCGTACCCCCCAGGACTCCAGCAGGCGGTACAGCGCCACCTCGAAGGCGAACAGCCCCGGTTGGGTGTACAGGGTCTCGTCGAGCAGGTCGGCCAGTTCGCCGCCGGGGGAGGCGAAGACGACGTCCGCGACGGTGAGCGGGGCGTGGCCGGCGAGGCAGCGGTCGAGCTCGGCGCAGGCGGCGTCGAAGGCGTCGGCGAAGACCGGGTACGCCGCGTGCAGCTCGCGACCCATGCCGGCGCGCTGGCCGCCCTGCCCGCCGAAGAGCAGCCCGAGCTGGCCGTCGACGACCCGGCCGGTCAGCACGGCCGGCAGGTCGGGGTCCGGTTCGCCCCGGGTCAGGGCGGTCAGTCCCGCGCGGGCGGTGGCCGGGTCGTCGGCCAGCACCACGGCCCGGTGTTCGAGGGCGGCGCGGGTGGTGGCGAGCGCGTGCCCGACGTCGGCCGGGTCGGCGTCGGCCCCCGGCCCGTCGAGCCAGCCCAGTAGGCGGGCCGCCTGGTCGCGCAGCGCCTCGCCGGAGGCCGCGGCGAGCAGCCACGGCACGGGCGCTCGCCGGGTGGCGGAGTCGGACCCGGGCGACGGCTGGCGGTCGGCGGTACCGGCCGACGGCTGTCCTTCGGCGGTACCGGGCGGCGACTGCCGGCCCGGGTCCCGCGTACCGGACGGGTCGGCGGGCGCCTCGACGATGACGTGGGCGTTGGTGCCGCTGATGCCGAACGACGAGACGCCGGCCCGGCGGGGCCGGTGCACGTCGGGCCACGGGCGGGCCTCGGTGAGCACCTCGACCGCGCCGGCGGACCAGTCCACCTCCGACGTCGGGGCGTCCACGTGCAGGGTGCGGGGCAGCGTCCCGTGCCGCATCGCGAGCACCATCTTGATCACCCCGGCGGCCCCGGCGGCGGCCTGGGTGTGCCCGAGGTTGGACTTCAACGAGCCCAGCCGCAGCGGTTCGGCGTCGCCGCGTCCCGCCCCGTACGTGGCGAGCAGTGCCTGTGCCTCGATCGGATCGCCCAGCCGGGTGCCGGTGCCGTGCGCCTCGACGACGTCCACGTCGGCGGTGGAGAGCCCCGCCGCGTCCAGCGCCCGGCGGATGACCCGCTCCTGGGCGGGCCCGTTGGGGGCGGTCAGCCCGTTCGACGCGCCGTCGGAGTTGACGGCGGAACCGCGCAGCACGGCGAGGACGGGGTGCCCGCGCCGGCGGGCGTCGGAGAGCCGTTCCAGCAGCAGCACGGCGACGCCCTCGGACCAGCCGGTGCCGTCGGCGCCGTCGGCGAACGCCTTGCACCGGCCGTCCGGGGCCAGCCCGCGCTGCCGGCTGAACTCCACGAACGCCTGTGGGGTGCCCATCACCGCCACGCCGCCGGCCACGGCGAGGGAGCAGTCGCCGGAGCGCAGCGCCTGGGCGGCCAGGTGCAGCGCCACCAGCGACGACGAGCACGCCGTGTCGACGGTGACCGCCGGCCCCTCCAGCCCCAGCGCGTACGCGACGCGGCCGGAGACCACGCTGCCGGCGGTGCCGACGCCGAGGTAGCCCTCGGTGCCGGGCGGGGCCTGGCGCAGGTTGGCGGCGTAGTCGTGGTGCATGACGCCGGTGAAGACGCCGGTGGCGCTGCCGCGCAGCGAGGTGGGGTCGATGCCGGCCCGCTCGAACAGCTCCCAGGACGTCTCCAGCAGCAGCCGCTGCTGGGGGTCCATGGCGAGCGCCTCGCGCGGGCTGATCGCGAACAGGGAGGCGTCGAAGTCCGCGGCGTCGGTCAGGAAGCCGCCCACCCGCACGTACGAGGTGCCGGGACGGTCGGCGTCGTCGGAGAACAGGTGCGCCAGGTCCCAGCCCCGGTCGGTGGGGAACTCCGTGAGCCCCTCCCGGCCCTGGGCGACCAGCTCCCACAGTTCCTCGGGGGAACCGACACCGCCGGGCAGCCGGCAGGCCATGGCGACGACGACCACCGGATCGTCCGCCGTGGACGGCGTCGGCTGCCGGTCCGCCACCCGACCGGCCTGCCCGGTGCCGCCGCGCAGCCGGGCGGCGAGGTGCCGGGCGAGGGCGTCCGGGCTGGGCCGGTCGAACGCGGCCGTGGCGGAGAGCCGTACCCCGGTGGCCCGGGCCAGCCGGTCCCGCAGGGCGACCGCGCTGACCGAGGTGAAGCCGAGTTCCTTGAAGGCCCGGCCGGGGCGGACGGCCGCCGGCCCGGACAGTCCCGCCACCTCGGCGGTGGCGGCGCGGACGAGGTCGAGCAGGAGCCGGTCCCCCTCGCCGGTGCTCAGCCCGGCCAGCCGGCGGCGCAACTCGGCGGCGTCCCGGTCGTCGGCGGCGTCGTTGGGCGACGCGACGGGCCCACGCCAGGCGGGGTGCGCGGTGTCGGCGTGGCCCGCCGGGCGGGCGAGCAGGACCAGGTCGTCGCCGTCGTGGGCCACGTCGAAGGCGGCGAGGTCGGCGCGCGCGTCGCCGGTCCCGTCCCCCGGGTGGCGTCCGGTCGTCCCGGTGGCGGGCGACGGCTCGCGGTCGGCGGGCGCGGTCGTGCCGACGAGCCGGGCCGGCAGACCGGCGGCCCGGCGGCGGGCGAGCAGGGCGTGCAGGGCGCCGACGGCCGAGGCGGCCCGCTCCCGGCCGGCGGCGCCCAGCAGCAGGGCGGACGGGGCGAGGACGGCGAACGCGGCGGCCGGGAGCCGGGTCGTCGCGTCCAGCGTCGCGGCGAGGCCGAGCAGCCGGGCCACGCCCCCGTCGTCGGCCAGGTCGTCCTCGGAGGGGCAGAGGAAGACGCCGCCGGGCGGCTCGTCGCCCGCCCGGTCAGCGGGCAGCGCGGCGGCCTCGGCACCGGCGGCGGTGAGTTCGGCGGCCAGGTCCGTGAGGGCGGCCCCGGCCGTGGCGCCGAGGTGGAGCAGCCGCAGCCGGCGGGCGCGGTGCGCGGCGACGAGGTGTCGGGCCAGGGCCGCGCCGGTCGGTCCGTCGGCGCCGGTGACCAGGACCGGGCGGTCCGGGTCGGCCACGGTCGCCGGCCGCGCCGGCACGGCGGCGGGGGCCGGCACGAGGGCCGCGTGCAGGGCGGTTCCGGCCCGCAGCGCGACCTGTGCGGCGCCGGCATCCACCACGGCGGGCAGCAGGGCGACCGACCGGTGTCCGGCGTCGTGGTCGACCAGCACGATCCGGTCCGGGTAGGCGGCCTGGAGGGCGCGCCCGATCGCCGGGACGGCACCGGCCGCCGGATCGGGCCCGTCCCCTCCGGCGGCGGCGTCGCCCGCGACGCCCGCATCGGGGCCGGTCGCCGCATCGCCCGCCTCGCGGTCGGTCGCCGCGTGGCCCGCCTCGGGGCCGGTCGCCGCATCGACCGCCTCGGGGCCGGTCGGATCGTCGCCGGCCGGGCCGGTCAGCAGCACCAGCCGGGTACCGGCGAACCGGTCGTCGTCGAGCCAGCCACGCAGCCGGTCGGCGAGGTCCGTCGCGACGGCGTCGGCCGCGCCGGCCAGCAGCACCGTCACGTCGGGCACGTCCGGGGCGTCGCGCAGGGCGGCCAGGTCCCGGTGGCACCGGAACCGGTCCCCCGGCGACGCCGCGCGCAGCGGCTCCACCAGCGCCTCGCTGCCCGGGCCGACGAGCGCCCAGCGACGGGCCGGGGCCACGGCGGACTGCGCGGCCGTCGGAACGGGCGCTTCGAGCGGCGGTACGGCGCTCAGGTCCAGCGGCCGCCAGGCGAGCAGGCTCAGCGCCTCGTGGTGGCTGCCGTTGACGGCCCGCAGCCGCGCCGGCCGGTCGAGCAGGAGCCGCCGGGTGACCTTGCCGGAGGCGGTACGGGGCACCTGCCCGATCTCGTACAGCTCCTCGGGAACCTTGTGGTAGGACAGCTTCTGCCGGCAGGCGGCGTACCCGGCGCGGGGGTCGAAGCCCTCCGGCCCGGGCACCACGAAGGCCACCGGCACCTCGCCGAGCACCTCGTGCGGGCGGCCGGTCACCGCCACGTCGGCGACACCGGGCACGGCGCGCAGCGCCTCCTCCACCTCGGCCGGGTGGATCTTCTCACCACCCCGGATGATCAGTTCCTGGTGCCGGCCGGTGACGAAGATGTTGCCGTCGGCGTCGCGTCGGGCCAGGTCACCGGTGCGGTACCAGCCGTCGCGCAGGGCGGTGGCGGTGACCTCCGGCAGGCCGTGGTACCCGAGCATGACGCTCGGCCCGCTGACCCACACCTCGCCCTCGGCGCCGGCCGGCACGTCCAGGCCGGTCTGGGGGCTGACCAGGCGTACCTCGACGCCGGGCACCGCCCGCCCGCAGGAGCCCTCGACCCGCGGCTGGTCCGGCCGGGTGACGGCGATCGAGCCGCAGGTCTCCGTGCTGCCGTACGCGTCGAGCAGCGGCGCGTCGAAGACCTCGTCGAACGCCCGACGCAGCGCGCCGGTGGTGATCGCCCCGCCGACCAGGCAGACCCGCAGGGCCGGGGCGCGGAAGCCGGTCTCCCGGGCGGTGGTGACCAGGTGGTGGTACATGGCCGGGACGCCGGCCAGCACGGTGGCCTCGTCCTCGTCGACGGCGCGCAGCACGTCGTCGGCGGAGAAACCGTCGATGAGCCGGGCCGTGGCGCCGACCGCGGTCACGCTGAGCACGCACCCGATGTGGGAGAGGCTGTGGAACAGCGGCAGCGGCCAGACCACCCGGTCGGCGGCGGTGAGCCCGGGGATCGGCACGTAGCAGGCGGCGACGGACCAGAGGCAGGTGCGCTGGGTGGAGAGCACGCCCTTGGGCCGGCCGGTGGTGCCGGAGGTGTAGAGCATCCAGGCGACCTCGTCGAGACCCAGGTCGTCACGGGCGTCCACGCCCGGCTCGGTGTCGACCAGGTCGCGCCACGCGGTGACCCCGGCGGGCACCGGCCCGTCCCCGGTCACCACGAGCCGCAGGGCCGGCCGGTCGGCGCGCAGCCGCAGCAGCTGGTCGAGGTGCCGCTGGTCGGTGACCACCAGCACCGCGCCCGAGTCGCCCAGCAGGTGGGCCAGTTCCGCGTCGGTGCTGTGCGGGTTCACCGGTACGCCGACCGCGGCGGCCCGCGTCACGGCCAGCCAGGTCTCGACCGTCTCCACCCGGTTGCCGAGGCAGAAGGCCACCCGGTCGCCCCGCCCGACCCCGGACGCCGCCAGGTGACCGGCCAGCCGGCGGGTCCGCGCCGCCAGGTCGGCGTATCCGACCGCCCGGCGGTCGTCGCGGAACGCGACCTTGTTCCCCAACCTGGCGGCGTGGGCCTCGATCAGATCGGACAACGGCTGGATCAGGTCGCTCCGAAGCATGTCACCACATCCGTCCGTCGGCGAGACTCCTCATCGCGGCGTAGACCTCGCTCGCCGTAGCGGCCCAAGTCTTCCGAGCACCCTGCCGACGTCCTACCCCTGTCACCCCCTAAGTCGTCCCCAGTTCGGACCGCCGATCCGGTGGTGGGACGGGCCGCAGGTCGATGATGGTGCGACCCCCGCAGACCGTCGAATCCCGTGCTCCACCCGCCCGTCAGCCGAGGTGCCGTCGTTGGAACGCTGCTGGTTGTTCGCCCGCTCGGCCGTGCCGGCCGAGGGACGCCCGGACACGCGGGTGATCGAGCTGGTCGGAACCGTCCTCACCGGCCTGGTCGCCGCCGCCCGCCGGGCCGACCCGGGCATGGACTGGTTCTTCGACCCGGAGGGCCCGCCCACCGGGCCGCACGTGAGCCTCGGCTTCCACGCCGTCCCGGCCGCGCTCGACGCGGTACGGGCGCGGCTGCTCGCGTACGACCCGGGGGTGTCCTTCCCCGCCGACCGGTGCCTGGTGCGCGACGCCGCCCGGGGCGGCCCCCTCGCGTCCGCCGGCAGCGACCTGGCCCTGGCCCTGCTCGGCGGGGACGCGCCCTGGCTGGCCGGCGTCGAGCTGCCGCTGGCCGTGGCGCACCTGCGGCACCTGACGGCGCTGGTGCCGGCGGCCGACCGGCTGGCGTTCCTCTTCCTGCACTGGCAGGAGCGCAGCCAGCGACTCACCGGCGCGCAGCGGCGGGACCTGGCGGCGCAGGCCGACGCCCGCGCGGAGAAGATCGTCCTGTCGGCCGGTGACCTGCCGCTGGGCGGGGACGTCGGCGTGGCGTGGCGGTGCTACCTGGACCGGGTGGCCGAGGTGGTCGGCCGGGACCACCCGACGGCGCCGTCCGGCTTCCTGCTGGCGCACCACGCACAGCTCACCCACGACCGGTGGGGCATCGGGCCGGAGGTCGACTCACTGGCCGCGCTGGCGCTGCGCCTGTCGATGGTCCGGGACCGCCCGGTCGTCACCACGCCGGTCCCTGTCGCACAGAGGAGACAGCAGCCGCATGAACGCGTCCGCACCTGACCGTCGCGCCCCCGCCGAGCCGGCCCGGATCGAGGTGGCGCTCGGGGAACGCGCGTACCCGGTGCTGATCGGCCCCGGTGTGCGCCACCGGCTGCCGGCGGAGGTGGCGCGGATCGGCGCGCGGCGGGTCGTGGTGGTCTCGGCCCGGCCGCCGGAGTGGACGCCCGACCCCGGCGTGCCGCACCGGGTGGTGCCGGCCCGCGACGGCGAGCACGACAAGAACCTGGCCACGGTGGAGCAGCTCTGCCGGGCGTTCGCCGAATTCGGGCTGACCCGCGCCGACGCCGTCGTCTCGTGTGGCGGCGGCACCACCACGGACGTGGTCGGGCTGGCCGCCGGCCTCTACCACCGGGGCATCGCGGTGATCCACCTGCCGACCTCGCTGCTGGCCCAGGTGGACGCCAGCGTCGGCGGGAAGACCGCGGTCAACCTGCCGGAGGGCAAGAACCTCGTCGGGGTGTACTGGCAGCCCCGGGCGGTGCTCTGCGACACCGAGCACCTCGACACGCTGCCGGAGCGGGAGTGGCGCAACGGGTACGGCGAGATCGCCCGGGCGCACTTCATCGGCGCGGGCGAGCTGCGCGACCGGCCGGTGGCGGAGCAGATCGCCGCCTGCGTGGCGCTCAAGGCCCGGGTGGTGGCCGCCGACGAGCGCGACTCCGGCCTGCGGCACATCCTCAACTACGGCCACACCCTGGGGCACGCGTTGGAGCGGGCCACCGACTTCGGCCTGCGGCACGGCGAGGCGGTCGGCGTCGGCACGGTCTTCGCGGGCCGGCTGGCCGGCGTCCTCGGCCGCGTCCCACCCGACCGGGTGGCCGAGCACCACGACGTGGTGGCGGGCTACCGCCTGGACACCACGCTGCCCGCCGGCGTCGACCACGACGAGCTGATCGCGCTGATGCGCCGGGACAAGAAGGCCACCGCCGGCCTGTCCTTCGTCCTGGACGGCCCGGCCGGGCCCGAACTGGTCGCCGACGTCCCCGAGCCCGCCGTCCGGGCCGCCCTCACGGACATGTGACGGCCCGGACCTCGCCCGCCCCCGGCACGCACGGCGGCAGCCGCTCGTGCGTCCGTCAGGTCTCCCCCGGGCCGACACCACGGCCCGGGGGACGACACGTCACCTACCCAGCGCCCGCTGGATCTGCGCGACCAGCACGCCGCAGGCGTACCGGTCCGAGGCGCCGACCATGCCGACGATGGTCGCCGGCAGCGGGCCGTTGTCCGTCTCGGCCGGGTCGTGGTGCATGAACACGACGAGCTGCCCCCGGTCGATGAACGGCGCGAGGATCGGCTCGGCGTCGACGCCGGGGGCCAGCGAGAAGAACGTGGTCATGGCGCACGGGTGCTGGCCCAGCAGCGAGCTGCGGTGCAGCACCGACGAGGTGGCCCCGCTGACCCGGAAGTTGGGGTCGATGACCCGCAGTTCACCGCCGCGACCGATCCCGGCGTCGAAGGAGCAGTAGCCCCGGTACCCGAGCGCACTGGCCTTTCGGACCCCTACGGTCAGCGCTTCGATCAGCTCCGCCGGCGGCTGGTCGTCGTCCATCACACAACCGACCCACGTCGAAGTGGGCTGCGGCAGGTGTACGGACGCACCGAAGTACTGCACCGCTCCGCTCTCCGTCACGCCGAACTGGAGGCCCCAGATCGTCCGGAAGGGCACTTCCTCCTCGACGATCCAGCAGTCGCTGACCTGTTCCAACTGGTTGAACATGGACCGGTGCTGCCGTTCCCGCAGCCGCCTGGTGAAGATCGCGATTCCGCTGAACACCTCGACACCGGCCGGTTTGATCACCGCCGGCCGACGGTCCTGCTGCACGATGCGGCGCACCTCGGCGGGGGTGGCGACCTGGCGACGGGGCAGGTATTCCGACGCGACCAGTGTTTCCAGCGTGGTCTTGTTGTTGAGGCGGGCCAACAGGTCCGCCGGCACCCGGGCCCGCGCGGTCCGCAGTTGCGGATCGTGCGGGGCAAACTGGAACTCCAGCATCTCGCCCCGCTCGGCGGCGTCCTGGGCGAGCCGCACCGCCTGGGCGCCGGAGCGGAACTCGCGCAGATCGCTCGGCGTCTTCAGACCACACCGGTTGATCAGCCGAAGCGACTTGTCGGCGCTGGACCCGGTGCTGCAAATCGCCGCCGACTGGTGCGGAAGGGTCAGGTGCAGGCCGGTGATCATGTCCAGCCCGTTGTGCAGGGCGGTGCCCGCGGCGGCAAGGTAGCGGCTGTCGGCCGTCGCCACCGGATCCGGCGGCCGGGCAAGGACCACCCCGTCGTGGGCGAACACCTGTACCTGGATCGGAACGTACATGGAATCTCCTGACATGCCGGCCCGCAAAGGGCCTCGGGGTGGCACGAAGTCCGGGACGCCACGGCCACGAACAGCGGAGGACGTGGGCGGATGGGTGGGCTCCCGGGCCTGATGGGGCCGCTCGACCACGAGGGTCAAGCGTGCCGCGTGCACCGACCGGACGGGTTCAGGCTGGACCGGCCAGGTAGCGGGCTGGCTTGTGGTCAGCGCTGCGTTGGCGAGGTGCACACCAACAGTCGGTGGCCGATCTGCCAGTCACCGACTGGATCATGATCGACAAAGCATAGTCAGTCCTCATTGCCCGGGGATGGGCCGGTCAGCCGAAATCGGGCGGCCCTTTTCGCGACCGAAATCGCCAATTCTCCGACCGGCCCCGCTACTCGGGTTGACCGAAGAGGTGCTTCCGAAAGGAGCTGCGGGACCACGCCGAACCCGGACAATCGGGCACCGAACCTCTCGGAGGCCGCTTAACGTCGCCACAGAAAAGACATAGTGACGTGTGCCTACGCCGAGAAATCGGCGCATCCGGCCGGGCTCCTGATCAGCCGATCGACACCGCACTGAGCAGCACACACCGTCGATCCGTTGGCGGCGATGCCGGACGAATGCCCGGACCGGCGGCTGCCCGGGGCGGATCCCCGGCGGCTGCCGGCGGCGGTCCGCGTGCCGGCGCCCTAGGGGTCGACGTGCGTATCTCTAGGGGTGTACGCCACTGCGGAGGGCTTCGTAGGGTCGGGCCCCATCGGTTCGTCGTTCCCTTTTCATCGCACCGGATCGGGGACGGATGTGGGTGCGCGGCGCCCGGATGGACGGGAGGCGCCGGTGATCGGATCGGGCACCGACCTGCTCCTTTCGATCGACGACGTGGTCGCGGCCCAGGATCCGGACGGTGACCCCGTCCTGGTCGCACGGCGGTTCCCGCGCGCCGGTCACCCGACCGGGCCGCACGGCCCGCGAACCGCCCCTGCCGCCGCGGCGCCCGGGCCTGCGCCCGCCAGCCGTGCCGCGCCCGCCGACCGGAATCCCGACGGTGCCGTCCGGCGTGCGGCACCTCGGCTGACCGGCCGTTGCGGCCACGTGCCTTCCGGTCGCCCCCAATCGATCGGAGGTTGAGCTGATGTCTGTCGGATTCGATGGTGCCCGGAGCGTGGCCGGGGCGGTTGACGCCGGGACGCTGGACCTGGTGGGGGACCTGCGCCGGCCGACGGTGTGGCCGGCCCGGGCGGCCTCGGTGCACCGGGTACTGCCCACCTGGCGGCCGGGCCTCGACCCGGCCGGCGCTGCCGTGGCCGCGGGGCTCGTGGCGGTCCTGGCGCGGTGGACCGCCCAGGAGGAGGTCGTGGTCGGCCTGTCGTCGGGTGGCGGCGGGTCGGTGCTGCGGGTCGGTGTGGCGGACGATCCGGGTTTCGCCGAGCTGGTGTCGCGGGTGGGTTCGGCGCTGGCGGCGCCGACGGCGGCGGGCCGGGAGCCGGTGGGTCCGGTGGTGGTGGGGCTGGTGGACGCTCCGGTGGGTGACGCGGGGCCGGCGGTGGTGGGCGTCGACCTGGTGGTGGGTGTGGCGGCGGATGGTTCGGCGCTGCGGGTGGACTACGCGGTCGAGGGTTTCTCGGCGCAGTGGGTGCGGGGTCTGGTGGATCAGGTGGTGGTGCTGGTGTCCGCGGGGTTGGCGGAGCCGGGGCTGGCGTTGTCGGGCTTGCCGTTGCTGGGGGACGCGGAGCGGGAGCGGTTGCTGGGGTGGGGTCGGGGTCCGTTGCGGGAGGTGCCGGGTCAGCCGATCCACGAGTTGGTGCTCCGGTGGGCGCGGCGCACGCCGGAGGCGGTGGCGGGTGTCGCTGGCGGTGAGGTGTTGACGTACGGGGAGTTGGATCGCCGCTCGGGGGCGCTGGCCGGGTATCTGCGGTCGTTGGGTGTGCGGCCCGGTGACGTGGTGTCGTTGGCGTTGGAGCGCAGTCTGTGGACGTTGGTCGCCACGATGGGCGTGTTGCGGGCGGGCGCGGCGTACACGCCGATGGACGTGTCGTGGCCGACCGAGCGGATGCGGATGCTGCTGGCCGACCACGGCGCGCGCGTGGTGCTCACCGTCGGTGCGGTGGCGCCCCGGATTCCCGGTGGGGACGGGGTGTCGGTGGTGGCGCTGGACGACGACCGGTCGGTGGCGCAGGACCACGAGCCGGCGGGACTGCCGGTGGTGCCGGCTGATGCGCCGGCGTTCGTGATCTACACGTCGGGTTCGACGGGCACCCCGAAGGGCGTCGTGCTGACGCACGACAAGCTGACGAACTTCCTGGCGTGGATGACCGACGAGTGTGCCATCGGCACCGACAGCCGCATGCTGCACTCGGCCGCCCCGGTCTTCGACGCCGCGTTCGGGGAGGTCTTCGCGACACTCACCGGTGGCGGCCGGGTCGTCGTCTGCTCCCGCGACGACCTGCTCGACGCGCGCCGGCTCACCGACCTCGTCAACACCCACGACGTCACGCACACGTTCGGACCGGCCACCAACATCGCCCCGCTCGACCCGGCCGCCTGCCCGGGGCTGCGCTGCATCATCTTCGGCGGCGAGGCCGTCCCGCCGCAGTTGGCCCAGCGGTGGTTGGCGGCCGGCACGCGGGTGGTGAACGCGTACGGGCCGGCGGAGATCGCCGTGGCGTGCACGTGGTTCGACGCGTCGGCCGGCTGGGGCGGCGCGTACGTGCCCATCGGCTGGCCCATGCCCAACCGGCAGATCCGCGTCGTCGACACCAACCTCAACCTCGTACCCATGGGCGTACCCGGCGAAATCCTCATCACCGGCCACGGAGTCGCCGACGGCTACCTCAACCGCCCCGACCTCACCACCGAACGCTTCGTCACCGACCCGCACGGCGGCGGGACCGCCTACCGCACCGGCGACCTGGGCCGGTGGAACGCCTCCGGGGCGCTGGAGATCCTCGGCCGGATGGACCACCAGGTCAAGGTCAACGGCATCCGCATCGAACTCGGCGAAATCGAAACCATCCTCGCCCAACATCCCGACGTCGGCGCCGCCATCGTCACCCGCCGAGAAGACCACGGCACCGCCCGACTCGTCGCCTACGTCACCGGACGCAACGGCCGCACCCCCGCCATCACCGAACTACGAGAACACGCCGCCGCCGTGCTGCCCACCTACATGATCCCCGCGGCGATCGTCACCCTCGACCGTTTCCCCGTCGGCGGCACCGGCAAGATCGACCGAAACGCCCTGCCCGCACCCGACACCCAACGTCCCGACCTCGGTGTCGAGTTCGTCGAGCCGACCACGGACGAGGAGCGCCTCGTGGCCGGGGTGTTCGCGACCGTCCTCGGCATCGACCGGGTCGGCACGCGGGACAGCTTCTTCGACCTGGGTGGCACGTCCCTGCAGTCGGCGGCGGTGGCCACGCGCGTCGACGAGGCCGCCGACGTCGTCGTACCCGTCTCGCAGATCCACCGCACCCCCACACCGCAGGGGCTGGCCCACTGGCTCACCACCGCGCCCCGCCGTACGGACACCGGCTCGGCCGCCGGGCGGGCCCGCCAGCGTCCCGGCCCGGTTCCGCTCGCGCAGCAGGTGGCGAAGTGCCTGATGTCGCCGCTGGAGGTCGTCGTCCCGGTCAGCTGGTGGATCGAGGGCGAACTGGACCTGCGGGCACTGATGGCGGCGCTCGGCGACGTGCACCGCCGGCACGAGGCACTGCACGCCCGCTACCGCCGGACGGATCCGCCCGTGGCACTCGTCCCACCCAACCCCGGCATGCCACAGCTACGACTGCTCACCGACGCCACCAGCGAACAGGAAGCCCTCGACCAACTCGCCGACGCCGTACAACAGCCGCTGGACTACACCCAGGGCCGCAACTGGCGCGCCGCCCTCATCCGCGACAAGTCCACCGGACGGGTCCTGTTCGGCGTCGGCATCCACCACATCGCCTTCGACGGCTGGTCGTACGGGCTGCTGGTGCGCGACCTCAGCCACGCCTACGCCGCCCGGCTGGCCGGAACCGCCCCCGTCTGGGACCGACCCGCACCCACGCTGCGCCAGTCGTACGACGAGTACACCCGGCTACGCGACGCCGCCGACCTCGACGCGCAGCGCGCCTACTGGCGCGAACAACTACGCGGCCTGCCCCGCCAGGGCCAGGGCCCCGCCACCGCTTCCCTCGAACAGGCCCTGGCCTGGGGCCCCAAGGCCGGCCACATCGTCACCGTGACACCCGAGGTCATGCAGCGCTGGGACCAGGCCGCCCGCGAACACCGGTTCAGCCGCTCCAGCTACTTCGTCGCGGCATTCGCCTCGGCGCTGCGCGCCATCCACCAGCAGGACGACATCGGCCTGCTGATGGTGGTGGCCAAGCGGGGCAGCCGCGTCCTCGACTCCGCCTTCACCACCCGGCTCAACCTCAACTGCGTCCGGGTACGGTTCGACGGGTCGCAGGACGACAAGCTCGTCCTGCGGGTCAACGAGACGATCACCGACCTGATGCGGGCCCAGGACGTCCCCTTCGCGGAGACCGCCGACGACCCCGCCGCCGGGCTCTCCGGCGAGGTGGTCGCCAGCCTGCCGACCTTCGTGTTCCAGGACAACGTGGTCGTGCCGCTGGAGTTGGCCGGCTGCCGGGCCGAGGAGGTCGTCGACCCGTACGCCCGGGAGGTGCCCAACGGGCTCACGGTCGAGGTGCTGCCCCGCGTCGACCATGCCCTCCTGCGCGTCACCATCCGCACCGACTACCTGCCGTACAGCTTCGCCGAGGAGCTGAACCGCCGCATGCTCCGCTTCCTCGAAGCCGGGCCGGCGGGCTCCCCCACTGCTGGTTGACCCTTCATCCCGTCCACACCGGACTGCTCGTCAGCCGCGGGCGCAAGCCGCGTCCCCGGCGTTCGTGGTTCTTCCCGCCGGCGTACCCCCGTGGGCCACGCCGGTCCTGATCGGAGGTTGGCTGATGTCTGTCGGGTTCGTTGGTGGTCGGGTCCAGGCTGCGGGTGTCGCCGGGACCGGCACCGACTTCGAGGTCCTCGACCTGGTCGGGGACCTGCGCCGGCCGACGGTGTGGCCGGCCCGGGCGGCCTCCGAGTTCCGCCCGGTGGACGTGCCCGACCTGGCGGGTGCGGAGTCCCCCGGCACGGTGGTGCTGGCCGGTGTCCTGGGAGTGCTGGCCCGGTACACCGGTCAGGCCGAGGTGGTGGTGGGGCTGTCGGCGGGTGGTGTGTTGCGGGTGGACGTGGCGGGTGATCCGGGGTTCGGGGAGTTGGTGTCGCGGGTGGGTTCGGCGCTGGCCGGGCCGGTCGCGGTGGACGGTGGTGTGCCGGGTCCGGTGGTGGTGGGGCTGGTGGACGCTCCGGTGGGTGACGCGGGGCCGGCGGTGGTGGGCGTCGACCTGGTGGTGGGTGTGGCGGCGGATGGTTCGGCGCTGCGGGTGGACTACGCGGTCGAGGGTTTCTCGGCGCAGTGGGTGCGGGGTCTGGTGGATCAGGTGGTGGTGCTGGTGTCCGCGGGGTTGGCGGAGCCGGGGCTGGCGTTGTCGGGCTTGCCGTTGCTGGGGGACGCGGAGCGGGAGCGGTTGCTGGGGTGGGGTCGGGGTCCGTTGCGGGAGGTGCCGGGTCAGCCGATCCACGAGTTGGTGCTCCGGTGGGCGCGGCGCACGCCGGAGGCGGTGGCGGGTGTCGCTGGCGGTGAGGTGTTGACGTACGGGGAGTTGGATCGCCGCTCGGGGGCGCTGGCCGGGTATCTGCGGTCGTTGGGTGTGCGGCCCGGTGACGTGGTGTCGTTGGCGTTGGAGCGCAGTCTGTGGACGTTGGTCGCCACGATGGGCGTGTTGCGGGCGGGCGCGGCGTACACGCCGATGGACGTGTCGTGGCCGACCGAGCGGATGCGGATGCTGCTGGCCGACCACGGCGCGCGCGTGGTACTCACCGTCGGCGAGGTCGCCCCACGCGTTCCCCGGCCGGACGGCGTACGGGTGGTCGCGCTGGACGAGGACTGGCCGACCGTGCAGGCGCACGAACCGGTCGAGCTGCCGACCGTCGAGGCGTCCGCGCCGGCGTTCGTGATCTACACCTCCGGCTCCACGGGCACTCCGAAGGGTGTCGTGCTGACGCACGACAAGTTGACCAACTTCCTCGCCTGGATGGCCGACGAGTGCGCGGTGGGCCCGGACAGCCGGATGCTGCACTGCTGCGCCCCGGTCTTCGACGTGGCGCTGGGCGAGATCTACACCGCGCTGACCTCCGGCGCCCGCGTCGTGGTCTGCTCCCGTGACGACCTGCTCGACGCCCGCCGCCTCACCGAACTGATCGCCAAGGAACAGACCACCCACGCGTTCTGCCCACCCACCAACCTCGCCGCCGTCGACCCGGCCGACTGCCCGAGCATGTCCTGCGTGACCCTCGCCGGGGAACCCATCCCGCCCCACATGGCGCAACGGTGGATGGCCGCCGGCGCCCGCCTGCTCAACGCCTACGGCCCCGCCGAGGCCTCCGTCGCCTGCACCTGGTTCGACGCGTCGACCGGCTGGGGCGGCGCGTACGTGCCCATCGGCTGGCCCATGCCCAACCGCCAGATCCGCGTCGTCGACACCAACCTCAACCTCGTACCCATGGGCGTACCCGGCGAAATCCTCATCACCGGCCACGGAGTCGCCGACAGTTACCTCAACCGCCCCGACCTCACCACCCAACGGTTCGTCACCGACCCGCACGGCGGCGGAACCGCCTACCGCACCGGCGACCTCGGCCGATGGAACACCACCGGCGCCCTGGAGATCCTCGGCCGCATGGACCACCAGGTCAAAGTCAACGGCATCCGCATCGAACTCGGCGAAATCGAGACCATCCTCGCCCAACACCCCGACGTCGGCGCCGCCATCGTCACCCGCCGCGAAGACCACGGCACCGCCCGACTCGTCGCCTACGTCACCGGACGCAACGGCCGCACCCCCGCCATCACCGAACTACGAGAACACGCCGCCGCCGTACTCCCGCCCTACATGGTCCCGGCCGTACTCATGGTCCTGGACCGTTTTCCCGTCGGCGGCACCGGCAAGATCGACCGGCGGGCGCTGCCCGCACCCGGCTCGCAGCGCCCCGACCTGGACGTGGCGTACGTGGAGCCGGCCACCGACTCCGAACGCCTCGTCGCGGGGGTGTTCGCGACGGTGCTCGGCATCGACCGGGTCGGGGCGCACGACGGCTTCTTCCACCTCGGTGGCACGTCCCTGCAGTCGGCGGCGGTCGCCGCGGGCATCGACGAGGCCGCCGACGTCGTCGTGCCCGTCTCGCAGATCCACCGCACCCCCACGCCACAGGGGCTGGCCCGCTGGCTCACCACCGCGCCCCGGCGTCCGAAGGCCGTCCCGGAAGCACCCGTCAGCGGTCGCCCCGGTCCGTCGAAGCCCGTCCCGCTGACCCTGTCGGTCGCCAAGTGCGTCTGGCTCCCCTTCGAACTGGTCTGCCCGACCACCTGGTGGATCGACGGCGAACTGGACCTGCGGGCACTGATGGCCGCGCTCGGCGACGTACACCGCCGCCACGAGGCACTGCACGCCCGCTACCGCCGCGTCGACCCGCCCGTGGCACTCGTCCCACCCAACCCCGGCATGCCACAGCTACGACTGCTCACCGACGCCACCACCGAACAGGAAGCCCTCGACCAACTCGCCGACGCCGTACAACAGCCACTCGACTACACCCAGGGCCGCAACTGGCGCGCCGCCCTCATCCGCAACAAGTCCACCCGACGGATCCTGTTCGGCATCGGCATCCACCACATCGCCTTCGACGGCTGGTCCCACGCGCTGCTCGTCCGCGACCTCAGCCACGCCTACGCCGCCCGGCTGGCCGGAACCGCCCCCGTCTGGGACCGACCCGCACCCACACTGCGCCAGTCGTACGACGAGTACACCCGACTGCGCGACGCCGCCGACCTCGACGCGCAGCGCGCCTACTGGCGCGAACAACTACGCGACCTGCCCCGCCAGGGCAAGGCCCAACCGCAGGCGCCCCTGGAGCAGGCGCTCGCGTGGGGTCCCAAGGCCGGACACATCGTCACCGTTCCCGGCGAGGTCATGCAGCGCTGGGACCGGGCCGCCCGGGAACGCCGGTTCAGCCGCTCCAGCTACTTCGTCGCCGCGTACGCCTCGGCACTGCGCGCCATCCACCAGCAGGACGACATCGGCCTGCTGATGATCGTCGCCAAGCGGGGCAGCCGCATCCTCGACTCCGCCTTCACCACCCGGATCAACTCGAACTGCGTACGGGTCCGGTTCCGGCCGGGGACGGACCTGCTCCGGCACGTCCAGCAGACCGTCGACGAGCTGATGGCCGCCCAGGACATCCCCTTCTCGGAGACCGCCGCCGACCCGGCCGTCGGCCTGCCCAGCGACGTGGTCGCCAGCATTCCCGGCTTCGCCTACCAGGACAACGTGGTCCTTCCGCTGGAGCTGCCCGGCTGCCGCAGCGAGGAGGTAGTCGAGCCGTACGCCCGGGAGGTGATGAGCGGGCTCACCGTCGAGGCGATCCCCCGCGACAGCGACGCCCTGCTGCGCATCACCATCCGCACCGACCTGATCCCGTTCGCCCTCGCCGAGGAGTTGGGCGCCCACATGCTCCGCTTCCTCGAGACGGGGCCCACCCCGGCCTCCACCACCGACTGAGCCCGCACCCGTACGCCTCACGTCGTCGTGGGCGTGCCCAGCAGTTCCTGGATTTCGTGACCCGGCCGTACCCCTGCGGGTGGCGCCGGTCCTGAGCGGAGGTTGACCCATGTCTGTCGGGTTCGTTGGTGGTCATGTCCCGACCACCGGGGTCGCCGGGACCGGCACCGGCTTCGAGGTCCTGGACCTGGTGGGTGACCTGCGGCGGCCGTTGGGATGGCCGGCCCGGGCGGCGTCGGAACTGCGGACGCTGGAGCCGCCCGACCTCGCGGGCCCCGAGCCGGCCGGGCTGGTGGTGCTGGCGGGTCTCGTCGGGGTGCTGGCCCGCTACACCGGTCAGGAGGAGGTGGCGCTCGGCCTGTCCTCGGGTGGATCGGTGCTGCGGGTGGGTGTGGCGGACGATCCGGCGTTCCGTGAGCTGGTGGGCCGGGTGGGTGTGGCGTGGGCCGCGCCGCTGCCGGGTGCGGGTGTGGTGGGCCCGGTGGCGGTGGGTCTGGTCGACGGCCCGGTGGCCGACGTGGGCCCGGAGACGGTCGACGTCGACCTGGTGGTGACCGTCGCCTCGGACGGTTCCGGGCTGCGGGTGGACCACGCGGCGGAGGGCTTCTCCGCGGACTGGGTGCGGGGGCTGCTGGATCACACCGCGACGCTGGTGTCGGCCGGTGTGCGGGAACCCGAGGCCCCGTTGTCGGGGCTGCCGCTGCTGGGCGCGGCGGAACGGGACCGGCTGCTCGCGTGGGGCCGGGGTCCGGTCCGCCCGGTGCCGGGTGAGCCGCTGCACGACCTGGTGCTGCGGTGGGCACGGCGGACGCCGGACGCGGTCGCGGGCGTCGCCGACGGCGAGGTCGTCACGTACGGGGAACTGGCACGCCGATCGGAACTGCTGGCCCGCTACCTGCGCTCGGCCGGTGTCGGCGGCGGGGACGTGGTGTCACTGGCGCTGGACCGCGGCATGTGGACCCTCGTCGCCACCCTGGCGGTGCTGCGGGCGGGGGCGGCGTACACGCCGATGGACGTGTCGTGGCCGGCGGAACGGATGCGGATGCTGCTGGCCGACCACGGCGCCCGGGTCGTGCTCACCGTCGGCGAGGTAGCCCCACGCGTCCCCCGGCCGGACGGCGTACGGGTGGTCGCCCTCGACGACGACTGGCCCGCCGTGGAGGCGGCCGAAGCGGTCGAGCTGCCGGTGGTGGACGCCGCCCGGCCGGCGTTCGTGATCTACACGTCGGGGTCGACCGGGACGCCGAAGGGCGTCGCGCTGACCCACGACGACCTGACGAACTTCGTCTCCTGGATGCGCGACGAGTGCGCGGTGGGCCCGGACAGCCGGATGCTGCACTGCTGCGCCCCGGTCTTCGACGTGGCGCTGGGCGAGATCTACACCGCGCTGACCTCCGGCGCCCGCGTCGTGGTCTGCTCGCGTGACGACCTGCTCGACGCCCGCCGGTTGACGGAGCTGATCGCCAAGGAGCAGACCACCCACGCGTTCTGCCCACCCACCAACCTCGCCGCCGTCGACCCGGCCGACTGCCCGAGCATGTCCTGCGTGACCCTCGCCGGGGAACCCGTCCCACCGCGCCTGGCGCAACGGTGGATGGCCGCCGGCGCCCGCCTGCTCAACGCCTACGGCCCCGCCGAGGCCTCCGTCGCCTGCACCTGGTTCGACGCGTCGACCGGCTGGGGCGGCGCGTACGTGCCCATCGGCTGGCCCATGCCCAACCGCCAGATCCGCGTCGTCGACACCAACCTCAACCTCGTACCCATGGGCGTACCCGGCGAAATCCTCATCACCGGCCACGGAGTCGCCGACAGTTACCTCAACCGCCCCGACCTCACCGCGCAACGGTTCGTCACCGACCCGCACGGCGGCGGGACCGCCTACCGCACCGGCGACCTGGGCCGGTGGAACGCCTCCGGGGCGCTGGAGATCCTCGCCCGGATGGACCACCAGGTCAAGGTCAACGGCATCCGCATCGAACTCGGCGAGATCGAAGCCGTCCTCGAACAGCATCCGGACGTCGGCACGGCCGTCGTCGTCCGTCGCGAGGACCGGGGCGTCGCCCGGCTGGTCGGCTACGTGACCGGCCGCGACGGCAGGAGGCCGGTCGGGACCGGACTGCGGGAGCACGCCGCGACCGTGCTGCCGTCGTACATGGTCCCCGCCGTGATCGTGGTCCTCGACCGGTTCCCCGTCGGCGGCACCGGCAAGATCAACCGGCAGGCGCTACCCGAACCGGGCTCGCAGCGCCCGGACCTCGGCGTGCCCTACGTGGAGCCCGCGACCCACGAGGAACGACTGGTCACGGGCGTGTTCGCCACCGTGCTCGGCATCGACCCGGTCGGCACCGGAGACAGCTTCTTCGACCTGGGTGGCACGTCCCTGCAGTCGGCGGCGGTGGCCGCGGGCATCGACGAGGCCGCCGACGTCGTCGTACCCGTCTCGCAGATCCACCGCACCCCCACACCGCAGGGGCTGGCCCACTGGCTCACCACCGCGCCCCGCCGCCCCAGGGTCGAACCGGAAGCACCCGTCACCGGACGCCCCGGCCCGGCCGGGCCCGTCCCGCTGACCCCGTCGGTCGGCAAGTTCGTCTGGCTCCCCTTCGATCTGGTCTGCCCGACCACCTGGTGGATCGACGGCGAACTGGACCTGCGGGCACTGATGGCCGCGCTCGGCGACGTACACCGCCGGCACGAGGCACTGCACGCCCGCTACCGCCGGACGGATCCGCCCGTGGCACTCGTCCCACCCAACCCCGGCATGCCACAGCTACGACTGCTCACCGACGCCACCACCGAACAGGAAGCCCTCGACCAACTCGCCGACGCCGTACAACAGCCACTCGACTACACCCAGGGCCGCAACTGGCGCGCCGCCCTCATCCGCAACAAGTCCACCGGACGCATCCTGTTCGGCATCGGCATCCACCACATCGCCTTCGACGGCTGGTCCCACGCGCTACTCGTCCGCGACCTCAGCCACGCCTACGCCGCCCGCCTGGCCGGAACCGCCCCCGTCTGGGCCCGACCCGCACCCACACTGCGGCAGTTCCACGACGAGCACACCCGCCTACGGGCCGCCACCGATCTCGACGCGCAGCGGGCCTACTGGCGCGAGCAGTTGCGCGGACTCACCCGCCAGGGCGCGGGCCGGCCCCAGCCGCTGATGGAGCAGACTCCGACCTGGGGCCCCAGGACCGGGCACACGGTCACCGTCTCCGCCGAGGTGCTGGACCGCTGGGACCGGGCCGCCCGGGAACACCGGTTCAGCCGCTCCACCTACTTCGCCGCCGCGTACGCCTCGGCACTGCGCACCATCCACCAGCAGGACGACATCGCCCTGCTGATGATCGTCGCCCAGCGCGGCAGCCGGATCGTCGACTCCACCTTCACCAGCAGGATCAGCTCCAACTGCCTGCGGGTCCGGTTCGACGGGCCGGAGAAGAACCTGATCCGGGCGGTCCAGCACACCGTGGACGCGCTGATGGCCGCCCAGGACGTCGCCTTCGTGGAGATGACCACCGACCCGGCCCTCGGCATGCCCCGCGAGGTGGTGAACAGCCTGCCCTCGTTCGCGTACCAGGACAACCTCGTCCTTCCGCTGGAACTGCCCGGCTGCCGCACCGAGGACGTCGTCGAGCCGTACGCCCGGGAGTGGTCGGGTGGCTGTGTCGCCGAGGTGCTCCCCGGTGACGGGGCTGCCCTCCTGCGCGTCACCATCCGCACCGACCTGGTCCCGACCCCCGTCGCCGAGATGCTGGCCACCGCCATGCTGCGCTTCCTGGAAGCCGGGCCCGAGGCCGCCGACGGGACGCGCTGAGCGGCCCCCGCCGGACGCCGGTCGGTCCGGCGTCCGGCGGGGCCGGTGAGCGGTTCGGCACGGCGTCGGGCCCCGGCCGGGGGCCGCGCCGACCGGGTCAGGGAACCAGGGTCGCCGGGCAGTGCGCGAGCAGGTCCGTCGGGGCGTGCAGGACCAGGTCGGGGCCGGCGGCGAGCAGCGCGGCGACGTCCCCGCCGTGCCAGGTCGTGGCGACGGCGGTCGCCCCGGCGTCCCGTCCGCTGAGCAGGTCGATGACCGCGTCGCCGACCATCATCGCCTGTCCCGGCGGCACGCCGAGGTGGCCGAGTGCCTGGAGCACGATGTCCGGGGCGGGCTTCGGGCGGGCCACCTCGTCGGAGCCGATCACCTTGTCGAACAGGCCCAGCACGCCGAGCGTGTCCAGCAGGGAGCGGGCCCGGGGGCCGCTCTTGCCGGTGGCGATCGCCATCCGGATCCCCCTCGAGTGCAGCGTCTCCAGGGTCTCCCGGACGCCGGGGAAGAGCGGCACCAGGTGCGCCATCCGGTAGCTCTCCCGGACGAACGGCTCCTCCATCTCCAGCGGCAGGCCCATCAGGCGCATGATGTCCGGGAAGTACCGGCCCATGTGCCGGTTGTACTCCTCGAACGGCGCCGGCCCGTCGCCCACCACCTCGGCGTACGCGATGCTGAACGCCTCCCGCATGACGGCCGAGCTGTCGACGACGACGCCGTCGAGGTCGAACACGACCGCGCGGATCGGGCCGCGCGCCGGCGACGACGGGGTCACCTCGACGGTGGACGATGGATGGCTCATGGCTGCTCCCGGAAGCGAGTGGGGCCGACGGTGGTTCTCACCGGTCGTGACGGCCCGCCAGCGCGTGCTGCCGCTCCGGCCGGGTGGGCCGGGCGGACTGGTAGATGCGTTCGATGATGTCGATGGTCCGGCGGGCCTCGGCCACGGCCGCTCCCCGGTTGTCCGGATCGGCGAGCAGCCCCGGCAGGGCGTCGAGCTGGCGGTCGTACTCGGCGCCGATCGGCTCCTCGGGCAGCGGCAGCCGGACGGTCTCGCCGTCCCGGGTACGGGTCAGCACCGGCGCCGGCTCGCGGTTGGGGCTGAAGCCGAACGTGCAGCGCAGCGCCGCCGACCCGGCGGCGCCGTGCACGGTGACGGTGGTGCGGTCCAGCGACTCGTGCGAGGCCCAGCAGGCGTGCAGTGCGACCGAGGCCCCGTCGGCGGTGAGCAGGAAGCCCCGCGCGGTGTCCTCGACGTCCCCGCGGTCGCGACCACCGGCGCCGGCGTCGCTGCGCCAGGCGGCGTGGGCGGCGCTGTCGTTGACGAAGTCGTCGGAGACACTTCCGATGGCGTGGGTGATCCCGGTCGGGCCGAGCATCGGCAGCACCGTGTCGAGCAGGTGCCAGCCGAGGTCCACCAGCGCTCCCCCGCCGGAGAGGTCGCGGCGGGTGAACCAGCCGCCCGCGTCGGGCACTCCCCGGGCGCGGACCCAGGCCACGTCGACGTGCCGGATCGGGCCCAACTCGCCGACCACGTCGGTCAGCGCCCGGATGTCGGCCCGGTAGCGGGCGGCGCTGCCGGCGAGCAGCACCGTGCCGCCGTCGCGTTCGGCGCCGGCCAGCAGGGTCGCCTCGGCGGAGGTCAGGCAGACCGGCTTCTCCAGGAACACCGGTACGCCCCGGCGCAGCAGCCGGACGGCGACGTCGGCGTGCAGGTGGTTCGGCACGGCGACCACCACCAGGTCGACCGCACCGGCCGGAAGGTCCTCGACGTCGGCGTACGCGGACGCGACACGGTGGGTGTCGCGGGCCCGGTCCCGGACGCCCGGCTCCGGGTCGACCACGGCCGTCACCTCGAAGCCCGGGTGCGCGGCGAGCCGGGGCAGCCAGATCTCCCGTCCGGCCCACCCGAGGCCGGCCACCGCGACCCGCACCGGTCGGTCGGTCGCTGCGGCCGGGGGCAGGGCGGTCATCCGGCGAGGACGTCGGCGAGCACGGCGGCGATGTCGTGCATCTGCTGCTCCGTGCCGAGCAGGGTGCGGTGGTGCAGCCAGATGCAGTCGGAGTGGATCTGCTCCACGTTGGGGCAGCGGGCCGCGACCGCCTCGACCGACTCGTCGGGGGCGCCGGCCTTCCAGAAGCCCTCGCACCGGTAGATCGCGCGGAACGCCACGAAGGCCGGGACGCCCCGGGCGATGAGCGCGTCGACCACCGCGCGGCGGCGCTCGATGGTGATCCCGGGAACGCGGAACATCGCCATGTAGTGCGGGTTGCGGTCGGTACGCGGGTCGGTGGTCTGCGGGACGACGCCGGGGATCTCGGCGAGCAGGCTCGACAGCAGCGGCCAACGCTGCTCGCGCACCGCGATCTGCTCGTCCAGCCGGGACAGTTGCGCGCGCAGCACGGCGGCGGTGAACTCGCCCATCCGGTAGTTCGAGCCGGTGGTGCCGTGCAGGTAGTCCCGGTCGGTGCGGGGCCGGCCGCAGCTGTGCACGAGGAACGCCCGCTCGCGCAGTTCCTCGTCGGGGAAGACGACCGCCCCGCCCTCCCCGGCGGTCATCAGCTTGCCGTTCTGGAAGCTGAACGCGGCCACCGAGCCCAGCGCGCCGGCCCGCTTACCCTGCCACTGCGCGCCGTGGGCGTGCGCCGCGTCCTGGAGCAGCGCCACGCCGGCGTCGGCGGCGAGCTTGTCCAGCGCGTCCATGTCGGCGAACTGGCCGGCCATGTGCACCGGCATGACGACCTTGGTGCGGGAGGTGATCGCGGCCTCGACGGCGGCCGGGTCGATGCAGTAGGTGTCCAGGTCGACGTCGACCGGCACGGCGACCGCGCCGAGGCGCTGGGCGGCCAGCGACGACGAGATGAACGTGAAGGCCGGGACGATCACCTCGGTGCCGGGCCCGACGCCGAGCACCTCCAGCGCCACCTCCAGGGCGTGGGTGCCGTTGGTGACGGCGAGCGCGTGGGGCGTGCCGTGGTAGTCGCCGAACTCCCGCTCGAAGGAGTCAACCTCGCTGCCGCCCATCCGCCACCACTGGCCCTGTTCGAGGGCGCGGATCAGGCCGGCCCGCTCCCCGTCGCCGAACTGCGGCCACTCGGGGAACTCCGACACCGTCGAGGGCTGACCACTCATGACTTCCCACTTCCCAACTCGGGCAGACCAGGGGCTTCGCCGGACCACCGGCCGGGACGACCCGGGACCGCCGGTACGCGGTCCGGGCACGCCGGCGCGCCGGGTGGCCGGTTCGAGGTAGGTGACGCTTCCGTTGGAGCCGGCGGCGTCGCTTCAGCAGGGAGGACGGTAACCGACCCGGACGCACGGTCACCGCCCCTAACAGCCCCTAGCCACCCCTTAGTCCGCCCGTGCCACGGCCGCCGCCGGTTCGCCCGGTGCCGCAGGCGTAGTAAGACTGCGTGGACCAGTCGTCGGGCCTTGTCGGGACAGGGCCTCGCCCCGCGAGGTGAAGCGTGTCGGACGTGTTGCTGCTGAACGGCCCGAACCTGGGCATCCTCGGCCGACGGGAGCCGGAGGTCTACGGCACCGACACGCTGGACGACATCGAACGCGCGGTCGGCGAGGAGATCGCCGAGCGGGGCTGGCGGGTGGTGTCCGAACAGCACGACTGCGAGGGCGCCCTGATCCGCGCGATCCAGAACAGCTACGACACCGTGGGCGCCATCGTCAACCCGGGCGCCCTGATGATCGCGGGCTGGAGCCTGCGCGACGCGTTGGCGAACTACCCGCGACCCTTCGTCGAGGTGCACCTGTCCAACGTCTGGGCCCGGGAGAGCTTCCGGCACGACTCGGTGATCGCCCCGCTGGCCAGTGGCGTCATCGTCGGGCTCGGGTCGCTGGGCTACCGGCTGGCCGCCCGCGCCCTCGTCGCGACCGTCCGGTGACGACCGCAGGCCCGGCGGTGCGGTGCCGTCGGCGTCGCCGCGGCAGCGGTACGGTCGTCCGCACGTCCCGACTCTCCCCGAAGGACCCCACGTGCACATTCCCATCCTCGTCCTGACCCTCATCCTCGCCGCGGTGTTCCTGGGCACCGCCGTGCCGAAGCTCACCGGGCAGGCACAGATGCGCGAACGGATGGACCACCTCGGCGTCTCGCCCGGGCTCACGCGCCTGCTCGGGGTCCTGGAACTCGCCGCCGTCGCCGGCCTGCTGCTCGGTCTGCTGTGGCCGCCGTTGGGCATCGCGGCGGCGATCGGCCTCGCCCTGCAGATGGTGGGCGCGGTCGTCTACCACGCCCGTGCGAAGGACCCGGCCCCGATGACCCTGACGCCGGTGATCTTCGCGGTGGCGGCCGTCGCGCTCGTGGTCCTGCACGTGCTCCAGGGCTGAGGCCCGGGCGTGACCGGTCCACAGCGGACCCCCGGTGTGCTGGGCGTCGACGTCGGCGGTACCAAGGTGGCGCTGCGCGCGGAGGCGCCCGGCCGGCCGGCGTACGACCGGCTCTTCCGCTGGCCGCGCGGCGCCGACCCGGCCGCGGACCTGGCCGCGCTGGCGGCCGAGGTGGACCTGCTGCGCGAGGTGTGGGGGCCGGTGGGCGCGGTCGGCGTGGCGATGCCGGCGACCACGGACCCGGCGGGCACCGTCACCACCTGGCCCGGTCGGCCCGGCTGGGCGGGACTCGACCTCGCCGCCGCGTTGCGTCGCCTCTTCCCGGCCGCGGCGACCGCCGTCGCCGACGACGGTGACCTCGCCGCGCTGGCCGAGGCCCGCCGCGCCGGCGCGGACGACGTGGTCTACCTGGGCGTCGGCACCGGGATCGGGGGCGGCGTGGTGCTGGCCGGGCGGTCGGTGCCTGGCCGCTCCTCCGCCGAGGTCGGTCACATGGTCGTCGCCCTCGACGGCGAGCGCTGCGACTGCGGCCGGCGCGGCTGCCTCCAGTCGATCGCGTCCGGCCCCGCCACCCTGCGCCGGGCCGGCGCCGGCGCCGGTGGCGAGGTGAGCTTCGACGACCTGCGGGCGGGGCTCGACGAGCGCCGGCCCTGGGCGGTGGCGGCGGTCGACGCGAGCTGCCGGGCCCTGGCGGCGGCGGTGGTGAGCCTCGGCGAGCTGCTGGACCCGGCGCTGGCGATCGTGGGCGGCGGCTTCGCCGCCGGCCTGCCCGGTTTCGTGCCGCTCGTCGCCGAGCGGGCCCGGTCCGCCGGCCGTCCCGGGCGACCGGCGCCACCGGTGCGCGCCGCCGCCCTCGGCGCGTCGTCGTCCCTGCACGGCGCGCTGGAGCTGGCCCGTGATCTGACCGGCACGCCGGTCCCCGTGCGTCCCACCCCCACCCCGTAGAGGAGATCAGCCATGGTCAGGATCGGTGTCATCGTCGGCAGCACGCGGCCCGGCCGCAAGGCCGACGCCGTCGCCCGCTGGGTGACCGACGTCGCCGCCAAGCGGGGCGACGCCACGGTCGAGCTGGTCGACATCGCCGACCACGACCTGCCGCACTTCGACGAGGTGCTGCCGCCGTCGATGGCCCCGTCGAGGCGCCCGGCCGTACGCCGTTGGGCGTCGACCGTCGCCGGGTTCGACGGCTTCGTCTTCGTCACCCCGGAGTACAACCACTCCATCCCGGGCGCGCTGAAGGACGCCGTCGACTTCCTGTTCAAGGAGTGGCAGCACGCCTCGGCCGGCCTGGTCAGCTACGGCGTGCACGGCGGCACCCGGGCGGCGGAGCACCTGCGGCTGGTGCTGGGGCAGGTCGGGATGGCCGACGTCCGGTCCCAGGTCGCGCTCTCCCTGACGACCGACTTCGTCAACTTCCGCGACTTCCGGCCGGCGGCGCACCAGGAGCAGGCCCTGGGCACCATGCTCGACGAGGTGGTCGCCTGGGCCGGCGCGCTACGGACGCTCCGCCGGGGCTGACGCGCCCCCGCGCGCCGGTCAACTGCCGGGCCGGGCCGACGGGGCCCAGACGCCGGGTCCGGACACCCGGGCGGCCTCAGCCGGCCCGCTCGGCCCGGCGCAGCAGCGCGGCGGCGACGCAGCCACCGGCGAAGACGGCCACGGCGCCGACCGTCTGGCCGGTCTCCAGGGCGGAGCGGAACGCCTCCGAGACGAGCGCGCGCTCGGACTCGCTCCGCGCGGCGGCCGCCGCGGCGGGAAACGATCCGGCGCCGGCCACGGCGGCGGGCAGCAGGGCGGCGAACCGGGCGTTGAGGATCGCGCCCAGCACGGCGATGCCGAGGCTGCTGCCGACCTCCGTCATGGTGCCGTCGACCCCGGCGCCGGCCCCGGCCTTCTCCGGCGGGATCGCGCTCATCACGGCCTCGACGATGGCCGGGTTGGCCACGGCACAGCCGGCGCCCATCACCAGCAGGCCAGGCAGCAGCACCCCGTAGCCGTCCGTCGGGGCGTGGGTGATCAGGGCGAGACCGCCGGCGAGCAGCGTCATGCCGAGGGCGATCGACCAGGCCAGGCCGAGCCGGCGGATCACCCGCGCGGCGATCCCGCCCACGTTCAGCAGCACGATGGAGAGCGCGAACGGCATCATCCGCAGTCCCGCCTCCCAGGCCGGGTAGCCACGGACGAACTGGAGGTGCTGGGTCAGCAGGAACAGCGCTCCGGTGGCGCCGAAGGTGATCAGGACGACCCCGGAGACCGCGCCCACGAAGCGGGGGTTGCGGAAGAAGTGCATGTCGAGCATCGGGTCGGCGACCCGCCGCTCCCAGGCCACGAAGGCGGCGAGCAGGAGCACCCCGGCGACCGCCGCGCCGAGCACCCCGGCGGCGGTCCAGCCCTGCTCCGGCCCGGCGATGATCGCGTAGACGACCCCGGTCAGGCCGGCCGTGGAGAGCAGCACCCCGCCCAGGTCGAGGCGTCCGCCGGCCGGTTGGCGCGACTCCGGCACCAGCACCCATGCCGCCACCAGGCAGACCAGCACGATCGGGACGTTGACCAGGAAGATCGCCCCCCACGGCAGGTGGGCGAGCACGAGCCCGCCGAAGGGCGGCCCGGCGGCGAACCCCAGGGCGCTCGCCGCCGCCCAGAGGCCGATCGCCCGGGTCCGCTCGGCGTCGTCGAAGACCTGCATCGCCACCGCGAGGGTGGCGGTGACCAGCAGCGCGCCGCCGATCCCCATGCCGGCGCGTGCCGCGATCAGCTGGCCGCTGGACTGGGCGAGCCCGGCGGCCAGCGAGCCGAGCCCGAACAGCACGAGCCCGGCCAGCAGCATCCGGCGGCGGCCGTACCGGTCGGCGGCGCTGCCCGCGGTGAGCAGCAGTCCGCACTGGACCAACGCGTACGCGTTGATCATCCACTGCACGTCGGCGGTGCTGGCGGCCAGCTCGGTCGTGAGCACGGGGATCGCCACGGTCAGCACCGTGTTGTCGAGCACCACGGTGACCTGGGCGAGGCAGAGCACGGCGAGGATCAGCCACCGGCCGCGCACCCGGCCGGCCGCACCGCCGGCCGGCGCCCCGGCGGCCGGCGCGAGCGTCGTGTTCGTCATCGGGCGGCCGGGGCGAAGCGGGCGATGGGGTTGGTCAGGGTGCCGACCAGTTGCAGCGCGGCCGACGGGTCGGCCAGGTCGACCATCTGCTGGTTGTTGCGCAGTTGGAGCCGGTTCAGGCAGGACAGCGCGAACTCCGGGGCGAACAGGTCGTAGCGGCGCAGCCGCTCGGCGAGGTGCGGGACGCTGTCGGCGTAGTCGGCCGCGCACTCGGCGACCGTCCGCCAGAAGGTCTCCTCGTCGAGCACGTCCTCGGTGACGAGGATGGCGCCGAGGTAGCGCAGGAAGCAGTCGAAGACGTCGGTGAAGATCGACAGCAGCTTCATGTCCTCCGGCACGTCGGCCCGCACCCGCCGCACCGGCGGGGGCAGGTCGGCGTCCGGGTCCATCACCACGATCTCCTCGGCGATGTCCTTGAAGATCGCCCGCTCGACCGTCGCGCCGTCGAGGACGAGGACGACGTTCTCGCCGTGCGGCATGAAGGCCAGGTCGTGGGCGTAGAAGCTGTGCAGCAGCGGGGTGAGGTAGGCGTCGAGGTAGCGGCGCAGCCACACCTTCGGCGCCAGGCCGGAGCGGGCGATGAGCGCGGCGGCGAACGAGCGGCCGTCGCGGTCGGTGTGCAGCAGCGACGCCATGGTCGCCAGCCGCCGGCCCGGCTCCAGGGCGGGCACCGGGCTCTCCCGCCACAGGGCGGCCAGCATCTTGCGGTACGGGGAGTACCGGTCGGTGGCCGCCTCGTACTCCAGGTGCCGGTAGCCGACGGCGGCCCGCTCCCGGATGATCGTCAGCCCGGTGCCCTTGAGCACCTCGTCGCCGTCGATCAGCTCGGCGAGCCAGTCGTTGATGGCCGGGGTGGCCTCCATGTACGCGGCCGACAGCCCCCGCATGAAGCCCATGTTCAGCACGGACAGCGCCGTCTTGACGTAGTGCCGGGACGGGTCGGTGACGTTGAAGAAGGTGCGGATGGACTGCTGGGCCAGGTATTCGTCGGGGCCGGGACCGAGGCAGACCAGCCGCCGCTGCGCCACCTCGGCGGCGAAGGTGACCGAGATCCTGTTCCACCACTGCCACGGGTGCACCGGGACGAGCAGGTAGTCGGCCGGTTCGAGGCCGAGCCCGGTCAGGGTGTCGGCGAACCGGGCGAGGGTGTCGTCGCCGAGTTCCGCGCGGATCAGCGTGTCGTAGTCGAGGTCGGCGGCGCAGGTGAAGGTCGTCCGGTCGCGGTGCGCGGCCACCCAGATCAGCCGCACCGGGTTGCCGGCCTCCGGGGCGTACGCCCGGTATTCGTCGACGCCGAAGCCGATGCGGCCGTTGTTGGCGACGAAGCCGGGGTGGCCCTCGGTCATCTGGGTCTCGATGGTCTGGAAGTCCGCGTCGGCGAGCTCGGCGGCGCTGACGGCCGGCTTGTCGAGCTTGTACGCGGTGCTGGCCAGGGTGGAGCTGATCTCCTCCAGGTAGACGGGGAGGATCTGGTCGGTGAGGCCGAGCGCGCCCCGCAGGTCGAGGCAGAACGCCAGCGCGTCCAGCGGCAGTTCGGTGTCGCCGCGGTGGCGGGTGATGCTGTCGGCGTCGATGTGCCAGTGGTCGAGGGCCAGCAGGCTCGCGGTGAACCGGTAGACGACCTCCCCGTCGTCGCCACGGACCTGGTAGCGCCGCGGGGCCGGGCCGGCGGCGGCGGGCTCGTCGGCGGGGACGGGCTCGGGCGCGAGGAGCCGCTCGTGGGCGAACTCGGCCAGCGCCTTGCGGACCAGCAGCCGGTTGGCGTGGGCCCAGTTCGCGGGCGTCAGGTGGGCCACGGATGCGAGCGGGTTCACGCGGGCACGTCTCCTCGGGTTGCGGCGTGGAACTGGTCACGGGTGCAGACGCTGAGCAGCGCGTCCTTCTCGGGCTTGCGGATCGGGCCGAGCACGGTGAAGCCGACGGCCGCGTTGAGCGCGTGCACCGCCGTGTTGCGCACGTCGGGCTCCACGACGACCCGGCGGGTGGCCGGATCGGCGAACAGCCACGCCATCACCGTCGTGATCACCGCCAGGGTGAAGCCGTGCAGGGGAGCGTCGGCTGGGGCGCAGAGGAAGTGCATGCCGACGTCACCGTCGGCCGCGTCGTGCAGGCCGACGAGTTCGACGTGGGCGGGATCGTAGCGTTCGGCGAGGAAGGCCGGGCGGCCCTCGTACAGGCCGAGGAACGCGTCGTGGTGCGGGTGCGCGGCGATCCGCCGGTACTCCTCGGCGACCTGGGCCAGGTCGGCGTCCTGCATCAGCCAGAACGCCGCCTTCGGGTGGGTCACCCAGCGGTGCAGCAGCGGCGCGTCGGCGTCCGGATCGAGGGTACGCAGGGCGAACTCGCCGAGCCGGTCGTCGAGGCGGCGGTGGACCACCTCGGTCACGACGCGGCCCCGGCCGGCACGCCGAACTCCTGGAAGGCGATGCCCTTCTCGATCGGGTAGTGCTCGCGGCCCAGCAGCTCCCGGATGATCCACGAGTTGCGGTACGGGCCCATGCCCAGGTCGGGCGAGGTGACGCTGTGCGTGTGGGTGCCGGCGTTCTGCAGGAAGATGCCGCGTCCGGTGTGGTCGATGCTGTAGTTGCGGGCCACGTCGAAGCGCCCGTGCGCGTCCCAGCGGATCCGCTCGCGCACCGGCTCCAGGAACTCCGGGACCCGGTAGTGGTAGCCGGTGGCCAGCACCAGCCCCTCGGTGTCCAGCGTGAAGTCGCGCTCCTGCTCGACGTTACGCAGGCCCAGCGCGTACGTCCCACTCGACTCGTCGTACGCGGCGGCGGTCAGCTCGGTGTTGGTCAGCAGCCGGGTGCGGACGGGGCCGGGGATGCTCTTGGCGTAGAGCAGGTCGTAGATCTCGTTGATCAGGTCGGCGTTGACGCCCTTGAACAGCCCCTTCTGCTCGGACTCCAGCCGGTAGCGGGTCTGCTCCGGCAGGGCGTGGAAGTAGTCCACGTAGTCCGGCGAGGTCATCTCGAGGGTGAGTTTGGTGTATTCGAGGGGGAAGAACCGGGGCGACCGGGTCACCCAGTTGAGCTGGTAGCCGTGCGAGTCGATGTCGCCGAGCAGGTCGTGGTAGATCTCGGCCGCGCTCTGCCCGCTGCCGACCACGGTGATGCTCCGCTTCGCCCGCAGCGCCGCCCGGTGCTCCAGGTACCGCGAGTTGTGGATCACGTCGCCGCCGAGCCCCGCGCAGGCGTCCGGCACGTACGGCGGGGTGCCGGTGCCGAGCACCAGGTGCCGGGCCCGGTAGGTGACCGACTCCCCCGTGGCCGCCACCGTCGCCGTGACGGTGTAGTGCTCGTCGGCCGGGTCGTACCCGACGGCGGTGACCTGCTGCCCGAACCGGATGCTGTCGAGCTTGCCGGCGGCCCAGCGGCAGTAGTCGTCGTACTCGCTGCGCAGTGGGAAGAAGCTCTCCCGGATGTAGAACGGGTACAGCCGCCCGGACTCCTTGAGGTAGCTCAGGAAGGAGTACGGCGAGGTCGGGTCGGCGAGCGTGACGAGGTCGGCGATGAACGGCGTCTGGAGGCGGGTCGACTCCAGCAGCATCCCGGGGTGCCAGCTGAAGGCGTCCCGCGCCTCCAGGAAGACGCCGTCGAGTTCGTCGATCGGCTCGGTCAGGCAGGCCAGGCCCAGGTTGTACGGGCCCAGCCCGACGGCGATGAAGTCGTGCGTCGACATGCGGTTCTCCAGAGCGGGGGGCGGATCGTCAGCCGACGGGGCAGGACAGCTCGGCGGTGGCCCTGGTCCGGGCGTACCAGCCGGCGTGTTCGGCGATGAGGTCGAGGACGTGGGCGATGTCGTCCAGCGTGGTCTCGGGGTTGAGCAGGGTGAACTTGAGGTAGTGCGCGCCGTCGACCTTGGTGCCGGCGACGAGGCCGGCGCCGGAGGCGGCCAACGCCTCGCGGGCGTACAGGTTGGCGTCGTCGACGACCTCCCGGCCGGCTGCGGCCGGCAGGTAGCGGAAGACCACGGTGCTCAGCTGCGACCGGGTCACCACCTCGAAGCGGGGGTCCTCGGTGAGCAGCTGCCACGCGGCGGCGGCCCGGTCGACCACCTCGTCGAAGAGCGCGCCGATGGCGTCCGGCCCCATGATCCGCAGGGTCAGCCAGAGCTTGAGGGCGTCGAAGCGGCGGGTGGTCTGGATGCTCTTGTCGACCTGGTTGGGGATGCGCTGCTCGACCATGCGCGCGGGGTTGAGGTAGTCGGCGTGCCAGGTGGCGTGCCGTAGCACGCGCCGGTCGCGGACCAGCAGCGCGCTGGAGCTGACCGGCTGGAAGAACGACTTGTGGTAGTCGACGGTGACCGAGTCGGCCCGCTCGATGCCGTCGAGCAGGTGCCGCCGGGTCGGCGACACCAGCAGCCCGCAGCCGTACGCGGCGTCGACGTGCAGCCAGACGCCGGCGGCGGCGCAGATGTCGGCGATCTGCGGCAGAGGGTCGATGGTGCCGAAGTCGGTGGTGCCGCCGGTGGCGACGACGGCCATCACCACCAGCCCCTCCTCCCGGCACCGGGCGATCTCCCGGGCCAGGTCGGCGGTACGCATCCGCCGGTCGGCGTCGGTGGGCACGGTGACCACCGCGTCGGCGCCGAGGCCGAGCAGCTTGGCCGCCTTCTGCACGCTGAAGTGCCCGGCCGCCGAGGTGAGGATGCGCAGTCGGGACAGCAGCTCCGGGCGGGACTGCCGCTCGGTCGCCCGGCCGACAAGGCTCGCGCAGGTCTCCTCGCGGGCCAGCAGCATCGCCTGGAGGTTGGACTGGGTCCCGCCGCTGGTGAAGATACCGTCGGCGGCCGGCCCCAGGCCGATCCGCTCGGCGGTCCAGTCGATGAGCCGACGCTCGATCAGGGTGCCGCCGGCGCTCTGGTCCCAGGTGTCCAGCGAGGAGTTGACGGCGCTGAGCACCGCCTCGCCGAGCAGCGCGGGGATCACCACCGGGCAGTTGAGGTGCGCCAGGTAGCGGGGGTGGTGGAAGTAGACGGCGTCGCGCAGGTAGACGTCGTGCAGCTCGTCGAGGGCGGCGCCGCTGTCGCCCAGCGGCCGGTCCAGGTCGATGCCGGCGATCCGCGGTGCCAGCTCGTCCGGTGTCGCGCCCGTGAACGGCCGGTCCACCTCGGCCACCCGGGTCGCGATCCGGCCGATCCCCTCGGCCAGCACCCGCCGGTACTCCTCGACCGTGCCAGCGGTGAACAGGTGGACGCGGGCGCCGTCGGACCCGGGGGTCACTCCGGTCGAAGGCACCTGGACGGTGGATCCGGGCAGGCTCATGCGGGTCCTCAGCGGTCGGGAACGGGCGGTGGGCGGGGATGATGGCACGTCACCATCCGCCCGCGGTCGGTGATCGAGCGCGAGCTTAGGTTACCCTAACCTAAGAATGTGTCAACATCGCTGCTCCGAAGTGGTCGAGATCGCTCAGCCCGGAAGCTTCGCCAGCTCCCGCTCGCCCGGCGGCGCGTCGGCCGGCCGCCGGAAGCGCCGCTGGTGCCCGAGGCCCAGCGCGACGCCGAGCGCCACCAGCACCACCGAGGCCACAGCGACCGCGGGGTAGCCGAACACCTCGGCCGCGGCCAGCGCGATCGAGGCCGCCACGAACGAGCAGACCAGCCCGAACGACGAGAGCACCGTGAAGTCCGTGCCGCCCGTGCCGGGCCGCGAGTAGTCCATGTTGACCGTGTAGACCACGACGTTGGCGATCGTGTAGGCGGCCATGAAGCAGCAGAGCGCGGCGATCGTCCCGGCGAGCGGGGCCCGGCCGTTCATCAGCGGCAACAGCATCGCCGTGGAGATGGCGAGCGCCACTCCCCCGGCCACGAGGACGCGACCGCGCCCGAACCGACCGATCGCGGCCCCGGCGGCCAGCCCCGCCACGATGGCCGGCAGGCTGGTCACCACGCCGGTCACCACGCCGATGCGCGCCAGGGACCAGTCCGCGTCCACCAGGGCCGGCGTCACGAGGGCGTACGTCGCGCCGGCCCCGATGTAGACCAGCGGCACCACGCCGAAGGTCCACACCCGGCAGCCGGGCTGGCCCAGCACCGACAGCAGCGCCCGGTAGGCCGCGCCGGCGCTCGTGACGCGTTCGGTGCGGTCCGGCTCCCGGAACCGCCACACGACCACCAGGGCGACGGCGGTCAGGGCGGCGAGCAGCAGGATCGCCGGCTCCCAGCCGAACCGGTCGTAGACGACCACGCAGGCGCCGCCGCCGAGCAGGTTGCCCACGTAGCTCGCGGCGACCTGGATGCCGTTGCCGGTCCCCCGCGTGCGCTCGGAGAGCAGCCGTACGGCCACGGCGTCGACGGCGATGTCCTGCGTCGCGGAGAGGAACACGTACGCGACGCAGATCGCGACGACCGGGCCGAGCTGCCCCGCCGGGCGGTCGAACGGGAGCAGGGCCAGCAGGGTCAGCACCAGGCCGCCCTGGAGCACCAGCAGCCAGGACCGGTAGTGGCCCCGGTGCCGGGAGCCGTACCGGTCGATGACGGGCGCCCAGAGGAACTTGATCGGCCAGACCAGGCCGACGAACTGCAGCAGCGCCAGCGTGTCGAGGGAGGTGCCGCCGTCGCGCAGGATGGCGGTCAGCCCGACGGTGATGAAGCCGATGCCGAGGTACTGCGTGACGTAGAGCGCGGTGAGCGTGCCGAGCCGGCCTCTCACCTGGCGCTCCAGTACGCGAGCGAGGTGAGCTGGTGCTTGCCGACACCCAGGTTCCGCCGTACGTGCTTGGTGATGCCGCGCGTGCTGGCCGCCTCGCAGGCCACCCAGTAGTGGGCGTCCTCGGCGGCGGGCAGGGCCGCGCAGACGGTCTCGACCAGGTGCCGCCCGTCGTCGCGGCGGGGCACCCAGGTGACGTCGTGCGTGGCCGCGGCGCGCGGCGCCAGCTCCTTCTCGCCCTCGTGTGCGTACTCCAGCCACACCGTCGCCGGGGTGTCGGGGGCCGCGGCGAGCAGGCTGTTGACCGCCGGCAGCGAGGCGGCGTCGCCGACCAGGTAGAGGTGCCGCGGGGCGGGATCCGGCAGGCTGAACCCGGTGCCCTGCACGGTCGCGTCGATGGTGTCGCCGACCTGCGCGGCGGCGGCCCAACGGGCGGCGCACCCGTCGTGGATGGCGAACTCCAGGTCGAACCGGCCGGTCGCCGGGTCCGGGTCGACGAGGGTGTACGCGCGCTGGTGCGGCTTGCCGTCGTTGTCGAACCACAGCCGCACCCACATGGTGGGGTGCACGCCGCACGCCTCCAGCAGCCCGCCGCCGTCCATGCGCAGCCGGCGGTAGTGCTCGCCGACCGCCTCGGTGCCCAGCACGGTCAGCCGGAATTCGCGACCGCCCATCGCCTTGAGCACCAGGGCTTCCCAGTTTCGCTTCACGCACCCCTCCAGGTAAGGTCGGCCTCAGTTAGGGGAGGGTAGCCTAAGTTGACATTCCTGTGGCAGGTGGGACGGCCACTCATCCGTGAGGCGCGACCATGACCGGAATCCATCGCGACCGGTGGGGCATCCCGCACCTGCGCGCCGACAGTGTCGACGGGCTCGCCCGGTTGCAGGGGCGGGTCGCCGCCGTCGACCGGGCCTGGCAGGTCGAAGTGGAGCGGTGGCGCTCGGAGGGCCGGCTCGCCGAGCACGTCGGCCCGGCCGAGCTGGGCTGGGACTCCTTCGCCCGCCGGGCCCGCCTGGACGACACCGCCCGGCGCTGCTTCGAGCGACTCGCTCCCGCCACCCGACGGTGGGTCACCGCCTACGTCGACGGGGTCAACGAGGGGCTGGCCGAGGGCGCCGCCGCGGCACCCGAGTTCGCAGCGGTCGGCTGCGCCCCGGGCCGGTGGCGGCCGTGGTCGCCACTGGGGGTCTTCCTCGTCCAGCACGTGCTCTTCTCCACCTTCCCCAACAAGCTGTGGCACGCCCACGTCGCCGCCACCCTCGGGGAGTCGGCGACCGACCTGTTCGCCGTCGAGGGCCCCGGCGGGTCGGGCAGCAACGCCTGGGCCGTGCCCGGCGACCCCGGCACCGGGCGGGCGCCGGTCGTCGCCGGTGACCCGCACCGCGTCCTCGAACTGCCCGGCATCTACCAGCAGGTGCGCCTCGCCTGCCCCGAGTTCGACGTGTTCGGCTTCGCGTTCCCCGGGGTGCCCGGCCTGCCCCACTTCGGACACGCCGGCGACGTCGCCTGGGCCGTCACCAACGCGATGGCCGACTACCAGGACCTCTACCGCGAACAGCTACGCCGCGACGGCGACCGGGTCATGGTCCGCGAGGCGGACGGCTGGACGCCGGCGCACCGGCACGTCGAGCGGATCGAGGTCCGCGGCGGCGAGCCGGAGTCCGTGGAGGTCGTCGAGACGCCGCGCGGGCCGGTCGTCGACCACGACCGGAGCACCGGCGAGGCGATCAGCCTGCGCACCCCGAGCCGGGTCGAGCAGCGCCTGGGCTTCGAGGCACTGCTGCCGCTGCTGCGGGCCCGCAGCGCCGACGACGTCGCCGAGGCACTGCGCGCCTGGGTTGAGCCGGTCAACAGCGTGCTCGTCGCCGACCGGCACGGGGCGGTGCACCAGCTCGTCGCCGGCCTCGTCCCGCTGCGCGACGACCGGTGCCGCCGCGAGCCGGTGCCCGGCGACGACCCACGGTACCGGTGGGACGGCGGCTACGCCGCGCCGCGCCGCGCCGCCGTCGACGGGTTCGCGGTCTGCGCCAACGACCGCCGCCCCGACGTCGCGGACCTCGGCACCGGCTTCGCCCCGCCGCACCGGGCCCGGCGCATCCGCGCCCTGCTGGCCGGGGGCGCCGGGGCGGAGGCCGTACACATGGACACCCGGCTGGCGGCCGGGACGCTGCGGAGCGTGCTCGACCGGGTCGACCCCGACGGGCTCAGCGAGCCGGCGCGTCGCCTGCGGGACCGGCTGACCGCGTGGGACGGGCACATGCGGGCCGACAGCGTCGACGCCGGTGCCTGGGCCGCCTGGCGCGCCGCCCTGACCCGCCGCCTGCACGACCACCCCTGCCTGCGCCCGCTGCGCGAGGCCCCGAACGCGTTCGACGGCCTGTTCGCGCCGTGGACCGACCCGCTGTCGCGCATCGGCCACGCCCTGGACGCGGTGGCCGCCGGGCTGCACCGCCTCGGCGGCGAGATCGGCCCGGTGGCGGCCGGCGCGCTGGAGGACGTCGCGGCGGACGACCCGCCGGGGCCGTGGGGCCGGCGGCACGTGCTGCACCCCGTCCACCTCGGCGTGGCGGCGGCGACCGACGAGGCGGTACGAAGCATGCGCGAACGGGTCGCGCTGGCCGGCGACTCCGACTGCGTGCTGGCCACGTCGAGCGTGCCCGGCGTCTCCGACGCGTGCTGGCGGGGCCCGGTGGCCCGTTACGTGTGGGACCTGACCGACCGCGCGGGCAGCCGCTGGATCGTCCCCTTCGGCGCGTCCGGGCGGCCCGGGGACCCGCACTTCGACGACCAACTGCCACTGTGGGCCGGCGGCGAGCTGGTCCCGGTGGTCACCGACTGGCGAGAACTGACCCGAGAACCAGGAGACGCGACACCGTGACATACCAGGAGAAGATCCCCAACTTCGGCGAGCTGTCGCTCGTCGCGCTCGACCCGGCGGCCCACGCGGATCTGGTGCACGGTTGGGTGACCCAGCCCTGGGCGGCGTTCTGGGGCATGGGTTCGCACTCGGTGGCCGAGGTACGGGAGATCTACGAGTTCGTCGACGGCCTCGACACCCACCACGCGTACCTGATCATGCTCGACGGCGCCCCGATCGGCCTGTTCCAGACCTACCAGCCGGAGGCGGACCCGGTCGGCGAGCGCTACACCGTGCGACCCGGCGACGTCGGGATGCACCTGCTGCTCGCTCCCGGCAGGCGCCCGCCGAAGGGTCTGACCACGGCCATCGGCCCCGCTCTCGCCCGTTTCCTGTTCGCCGACCCGACCCGGCTGCGGATCGTCGTCGAGCCCGACGTGCGCAACGAGCGCGCGCTGGACCGGCTACGGCGGGAGGGGTTCACCTTCGGCGACGAGATCGACATGCCCGACAAGCGGGCCCAGCTGGCCTTCCTGACCCGGGAGCGGTACGAGTCGGCGCACGCCGTACCCGCCTGAGGCGACCCCCGCGGCCCGCCGCGATCCGGGTCGGTACGACGTGGCGAGGCCCCGCCGGTTGCGACGGGGCCTCGCGGGGACGCGTCGTTCAGGAGGTGGGGAAGTTGTCCGGCGTGCGGATGCGGTCGCGCATGAGGGCGCCCGACTGGGTGAGCACGCCCGGACCGGTGTAGGTGTTCCCGGCGCAGGTGCCCGGCCGCAGCGCGGCGCTGCCCTCGGCCTTGTCCGAGTAGGTCCAGTTGGCGTAGCTGATCTTCAGACGGTCCAGCAGGTCGAGCCAGGCGTTGCTGCTGGCGACGTCGACCCCGCCGTCACCGGTGTAGTCCACCGTGCCGAACTCGGTGACGAACAGCGGCAGCCGGGCGGCGGCCCGCTCCACCTCGGCGCGGTAGTTGTCCCGGTGGGACGCGGCGTAGAAGTGGAACGTGTACATGACGTTGGTCGCGTTCACCGGGTTGTTGATGACCTCGTCGGCGTTCGAGCCGTCGGAGACGCCCAGCGAGGACCAGCCGCGGGTGCCGACCACGACCACCGCGTCCGGGTCGTTGGCGCGGATCACCGGGATGACCTGCTCGGCGTAGCTCTTGATCGTCGCCCAGCTGACGCCGTTGGGTTCGTTGGCGATCTCGTAGATGACGTTCTTCTTGGCGGCGTTGCGGGCGGAGACCGCCGCGAAGAACGTCTTGGCCCGGTCGAGGTTGTACGTCGGGTCGCCCGGCGTCAGGGTGTGGAAGTCGAGCAGCGCGTACATGCCGCGCTGCTCGGCCTCGTCGACGAGGGCGTTGACCCGGTTGGTGAACCCGGCCGGATCCGTCTCGTAGCCGTCCTCCTGGACGTACATGGCGATGCGCAGCAGGTCGGCCCGCCAGTCGTCGGCCAGCGCGTCCAGGGAGGCGTCGTTGTAGCAGCGGGCGAACCACTGGATCCCGTGGGTGCTCATGCCCCGCAGTTGGATCGGCCCGCCGTACTGGTTGCACAGGTTGACCCCGCAGACCCGCAGCTGCCCGTTGATCGCGACCGGGGTCTGACCGCCCGGGGGCGGGGTCGTGGGCGGCGGGGTGGTCGGCGGCGGGGTCGTGGGCGGGGGCGTGGTGGGGGGCGGCGGCGTGGTCGGCGTGGTCGCGCCGGTGCAGGCGGTGCCGTTGAGGGCGAACGCCGTCGGCGCGGGGTTGGCGGTGGTCCAGGTGCCGTTGAACCCGATGCTGGTAGACGCGCCGGTGGCCAGCGCGCCGTTCCAGCTCACGCTGCGCGCGGTGACCGCGGCGCCGCTCTGGCTCCAGGTCGCCGACCAGCCCTGGCCGACCCGCTGGCCGGCGTCGGGGAAGGCGAAGCCGAGCGTCCACCCGTCGACCGCGTCGCCGAGGTTCTTGATCGTGATGTTGGCGGTGAAGCCGCCGGCCCAGCTGCTGGTGGTGTAGGTGACGGCGCAACCGGTGGCGGCCTGGGCGTCGGCGGCCGGGACGGCGGCCGACGCCGCGACGGTCAGCGCGCCGACCGCGCCGGCCATGACCAGGGTGCGCCGGGACGGGCGCGGAAGGAGCTTCATGGGGTGCCTTCGCTTCCGATCGGTGGTGGGGGTGCCGGCCGCCCGGCAGGCCGGTCGTCCGGTCGGGAGGCTCGCGGGACAACCCTGCCCACGGGGCCGGGAGCGCTCCCATTCACGGCAGCTTAGGCGGGCCGCCCCCTCTCCCGCAACATGGACGAACATCGAAGTGCACGCGCACCGGCCCCGGGGCGTGGACGCCCCGGGGCCGGTGTGCCGACGGTGTCGATCAGAAGGTGGGAGCCAGGTAGAGCAGGCGGTTCGGGGAACCGGTGCCCGGGTTGGTGATCACGTTGGGCGTGGCCTGGCCGACCAGGTACGAGTGCACCTGGGCGGGCGTCCAACTCGGGTAGACGCTGAGCACCCGGGCGGCCGCGCCGGCGACGTGCGGCGAGGCCATCGAGGTGCCGCTGATGGAGGAGGTCGCGGTGTCGCTGGTGGACCAGGCCGACAGGACGCCCACGCCCGGGGCGAACATGTCGGTGCAGGAGCCCCAGTTGGAGAACGAGGCCCGCGCGTCGTTGCTCTGCGACGCGTTGACGGTCAGCGCCGTCGGCACGGAGGCCGGCGAGAAGTTGCAGGCGTTGGCGTTGGAGTTGCCGGAGGCCACGGCGTAGGTGATGCCGTCGGCGATCGAGTTCGCCACCGCGCTGTTCAGGGACGCGTTGTAGGAGCCGCCGAGGCTCATGTTCGCCACCGCCGGCTGGCCCGCCTGGTGGTTCGAGGTCACCCAGTTGATGCCGGCGATGACCTGCGCCCAGGTACCGCTGCCCTGGCAGTTCAGCACCCGCACGCCCACCAGTCGGACGTTCTTCGCGACGCCGTAGGTGTTGCCGCCGACGGTGCCCGCGACGTGCGTGCCGTGGCCGTTGCAGTCGGTGGCCGGCAGGCTGCCGTCGACCGCGTCGTAGCCGTCGATCGCCTGGCCGGCGAAGTCGACGTGGGTGGTCCGGATGCCGGTGTCGATGACGTACGCCGTCACGCCGGTGCCGCTGCTGTTGTAGGTGTAGGTGCGGCTGAGCGGGAGGTTGCGCTGGTCGATGCGGTCCAGGCCCCACGGCGGGTTGTTCTGGGTGGCCGTCATCGACACGGTGTGGTTCTGCTCGACGTAGTCGACGGCGGGGTGCGCGGCGAGGCGCTTGGCGGCCCGCTCGGAGAGCTTCACCTCGAAGCCGTTGAGCGCGTCGCCGTAGACGTGCCCCACGCTGCCGCCGAAGCGGGCGGCGAGCGAGCCCGCGGTGCTCTTCACCTCGCCCTGGCGGGTGCCGGCACGACCGCCGACGCTGGTGTCCTTGAGTACCACGATGTAGCTGTCGGCCACGGCGGTCGCGCCACCGGCGCTCAGGATCTCACCGGTGGCCGAGGCCGCCGCCGGTGCGCCGATCATGGTGGTGACCATGGCGGCGCTGGCGAACACGCTGGCCGCAGCGGCGAGGGTACGCCGACGAGTGCGAGGGAGTGTCATCTCCCGGTCCTCCTACTGTGGTGGCCCCCGGGTGGCTCGTGACGCACCCGACGAGCGGTCTGGACGATGAGCAAACCTTAGCCGCCACATTCATGATCGTAAATTTTGTTGATGTTCACGATGTGAGGACGATGTTGAAGAAAAGGCTCGTGAATGCCTTGCGTGAAACAGAATTCCATTGAGACACGTCGACTTTGCCGGTTGCCTGCCCCCGGGAGCACCGGGCCGTCACACCTCGCACCTCGACCTGTGACAGGAGCTCCTCCACTCGAAGGCCCCTGCTCCACGCCCTGCTCGCCGCGCTGGGCGATCCCCCCTCGCCCTCGTCGCCGGGTTCACCGCCCCCTCCCCCGCCCGGCCGGCGACCGCCGCGCTCGCCGGTGGCGGTGGTCGACCAGTGGGCCGGGCTCAGCCCGGCCGCCGGCTGCACCGCGAGCTACCGCGTGCCGGGCCAGTGGCAGGGCGGCTTCCAGGGCGAGGTGACGGTACGCGACTCCGGCACCGCGCCGGTCTCCGGATGGAGCGTCCGCTTCGCCTTCGCCGACGGCCAACGGATCAGCCAGCCCTGGAACGCCCGGCTGACGCAGAGCGGGGCCGAGGTGACCGCCGGCAGCACCGGCTGGAACGGCGCGCTCACCCCCGGCGCGCGGGCCGCCTTCGGCTTCCTCGCCAGCACCTCCGGGGGCACCACCACGGGGCCGGTGAGCTGCACGGCCACCTGACACGGGCAACCCCGCCGGCCGGCCGCACGCCCGTTCCGGAAGCGCCGCGACCGGCGTCCGGGCCAACAGTGCGGGCACGGCCGGGGCCGGGGCACGGGTGCGGGCACGGGCGGGGCGGGGCGGGGCGGGGC
>NZ_JAGPXN010000084.1 GCF_018070575.1 Micromonospora sp. C31 | reverse complement strand
GATGAGGCCGGCCAGGTGGTTCAGGGTGCGGCTGGACAGCGCGACCGCAGACGGGTAAGACAGCACAGCGAGGCTCCCGGTTGGGGCATCGGATCTTGGTCGACTGCTGTCTTACCGGGAGTCTCGTCCTATGTCGACACATGCTTCCCGCCGCCCATCGTGACCAGGCCCATCACGATGAAAAGCCCTCGTTGAAGTACGCGCCGGTCTTCCCGGACAGGTTCGTGTCCCTGGCCGCCGCACGAGCGTTCATGACCAACTTCGTGACCTGGTACAACAACTGCCACCGGCATTCGGGGATCGGCCTGCACACCCC
>NZ_JAGPXN010000083.1 GCF_018070575.1 Micromonospora sp. C31 | reverse complement strand
TCGTCCTCGCCGTGACGCACCCACCAGCACACACCCTGCACTGGTCGCTCTGGCGACGAACATCCCAAGCCCGAGCCCGCCGATCCCACTACCAGCGCAGACAGGCCAAGTGACGTTGGAGTACTAGGGCGCTCCCTGGCCGCGCGTCGCCGGTCGTACAGCCACCTGTACAGCCAAGGCGAACCACTGACGCCGACGTCGGCCCCTGTGTGTCAGGGTGAGTTGAGGCCAGCGGTTCATAGCAAGTCCGCCGAACAGGGCGAGTTCAGGATCGAGAAACGTTGAATACTGCTGTTGGCGTGGTCACGGCCCAGGATGGGGTCATGAGT
>NZ_JAGPXN010000082.1 GCF_018070575.1 Micromonospora sp. C31 | reverse complement strand
TTGGCGTGTGCGCGAGGACGTTGTCCAGCAGGCGCACGCCGATCGCGTTGTCGGTGACCGACGCGGCGGTGACCACCACCGCGATGATCAACCCCAGGGCGTCCACCGCGAGGCCCCGCTTACGGCCCGGGACCTTCTTCGCGGCGTCCTTGCCGGTCGTCGCCGCCGGAACGTGGTTGGCCGCCCTGATCGACTGGGTGTCCAACACCACCGCGGTCGGATCCTCCCGGCGGCCGGCCCGCTCCCGCGCCTGACAGCGCAGCAGATCATGAATCACCTGGTCAGTGCCGTCATCACGCCACAGAGCGAAGTAGTAGTACGTCGCGGACTTCGGGGGCAGGTCGTGTGGCAGGTACGCC
>NZ_JAGPXN010000026.1 GCF_018070575.1 Micromonospora sp. C31 | reverse complement strand
GGTCACGGGCCACCCGCACGACGTCATCGCGGAACTCACGAGGGTAGGGCTTGGGCACAGCAACATCCTTCCAGCCCGCCACCAGGGCAAGCCATCTCAGATGTCACCTATCGGTGCAGCAGACCCAGCCGTCGACTTGATCGGTAGTAACGGCGGTGTTGGGTGCGGGGGTGAGGTAGCGCTTCGCAATGTGGGGGATATCGGTGATGCGGGTTTCCTGGGTGTCGTGCAGGACGCAGAGCATCGTGACCCGGGCGGGGTCGGCTCCTTCCATCGCGGCGAGCATCATCCCGATCAGGGCGGTTCTGTGGGAGTGGTCAGCGATGGACTCGGGGTGCTTGACCCCGGCAAACCACCAGCCGGTGCGGGCAGCGCGTTTGAGGACGCCGGCTTCGAAGATGAACCTGATCGCGGCGGCGTCCTGGTCGTCGCTCATGTGCCCATCCCTGTACTGGTGATTCCCTCGGTCCGCAGGCTGTAGACGATAGACGTTAGTTCCTGCCGGGACTGTGCGGAGATCCTGTCGCTGTCGAGAATGGCGGTGGCACCGTCGGCGAGGGTCTGCCCGGTGGCGGGGTGGTCGTGGACGAGTCCGCGTCGGGCGGTGAGCAGGGCCCACAGATTGTGGATGTTGAGGTCGATGAACGGATGTTCGGCGTCCAGGCGTTCCACCAGGTGGCGGAGGAGTCGGGTGCCGCGCCAGCCGGTGGTGGTTGTGGGCATGAAGGAGTCGTTGGGTTGGCGGTACGGAATCTCACCGACCCAGTAGGCCGAGTAGTTGAGGGTCGCCCGTTGGCAGGCGTCGTCGGGGTGCGCGCGAGCGATGAAGTCCCGTAGTGGTTCGGGGTCGCCCTGGTTGGCCAGGGAGGTGACGACGGAGCGGGCGTCGGGCCACAGCGGGGACCAGGTTTGGAAGGTAGCCACGCGGTGTGTCTTGCGAGCGTTGCTCTGGGCGAGCCAGCCGGCGGAGGTGCCGGTGGGATCCATGCCGGCGAGGAAGCATGCCTGCCGGTGGAGCAGCACGTTCGGGTGGCGCTCATCTGCGGCGCGTTCGGCGAGAACGTGCAGGTTGGTGAAGAAGGCGCGCTGTTCGTCGGTGGGTAGGGCGGGGCCGGTGGCTACGGGACCGCGTCGGCGGTGGGGAGCCGGTAGATCCCTGATGAATACGGGCACCTGACCGAGGACCGCCCAGAGGGTCAGGTCGGTCAGCCGGTGGGTGAGCACCGAGCACCCGAGGGGCTGCTGGGCGATGTCGGCCCGTTCGATCTTCGAGTTGAGCATCGCGGCGAGGATGACATCGGCCTCGGCGGCGTCCGGGAGGGCGTCGAGCAGGATCGAATCGGCCCCGAGCCTACCGAGATTTTGACGGAGCCTGACGGCGTGACCGAACGGTACGGCGAGGAATGGCCGCCGTCCTGACTCCCAGCTCTGCACGGTCGCGCGGTCTACGCCGAGTTGCTCCTGTGTGAGGGGAATGGACTCCCGAATCAGCTTCAACAGGTAGCCGGTCACGTCGCCCCGCGTCGGGGCGGAAGCTTCGAACTGCGCCATCGACATCCCTACGTTGACCGGTAGTCGACTTTTCGCGTCCTGGACAGCGACGCGATCCGGGTTCTGACCAGCTCACTCGTACTGCTGGTGAGTACCACGCTCCCCGCTGGGATCGTAGCGTCGCGGTTACTGAAAGTGCCAGGCCCGAGCCGTCGGCAGGGACCGGGCATTGCCTGATGGAAGGGTGAAATTCGGTGACGACGCGCCCACCTCGCCTCGCCCGCACCGGTGTCGCTGGCGCTCCACCTTGGGCGGGCCGGATGAGCGCCAACCGGCTAGACGCTCTACCGGTCGGTCGGCGGGTGGCGTACTGGCGAGGGCGGCGGAAGTTGTCGCAGCAGGTGTTCGCCGACCGGCTCGGGAAGTCGAAGAGTTGGGTGGACAAGGTCGAGCGGGGCGTCCGGACCCTGGACAAGGTGACGACGCTTCACGAGATCGCCGCCGTCCTGCGCATCGACACGGCGGTGCTGCTGGCTCGGGATGGCCAGCCCACCGAGACGAGCGAACGCGGCGAGGGCGTTGAACAGGTCCGGGCCGCCCTGTCCCGATACGAAGTCCCCCTCGACAGACCGGCGGCCCACCGGTCGATTCTGCCGGTCGATCAGGTGGCCCGTCAGGTCGCCCACGCCTGGACGACCTTCCAGCACGCCCGCTACCCCCAACTGACCGACCTGTTGCCAGACCTGTTGGCCGAAGCCGAGCGCACCCACTCCGATGCTCCGATCGCGGGCCGCGTACCGCTGGTCGAGACGTACCGGATCACCGCCGCCTTGCTGGTGAAGCTCGGCGATCCAGACCTGGCGTGGCTGGCCGTCGACCGGGCCATGAACGCCGCGACCGGTGACCCTGTCCTGGTGGCTGCCGCAGCAGTGCAACTCGGCCAGGTGCTACGCGCCTGCGGGCAGGCACGAGTGGCGAAATCTGCAATGCTCGCCGCCGCGTACCGCGTCGCCCCACCCGTGATCGAGTTCGGCCTACCCCCGGCGCTGTCCCTGTGCGGCACGCTACTCGTCCAAGCGGCCCTGGCCGCTGCCTCCCAAGGCGACGCGCGCACTGCCGACGACCTGCTCGATGAGGCCGCGGTCCTGGCCGCCCACGTCAACGACGGCCACGACCACTACCGCACCGGGTTCGGAGCCACTGCGGTGGACCTGGCCCGCACCGCCGTGGCCGTCGAGCTGGGCGACGTTCGGAACGCGGTGACCTGGCACGAAACGGCTGTGCGGCGCGATGGCTGGCGGCGGTTGGCTACCGAACACCGCGCCGCACACCTGGTCGACACCGCCCGTGCCTACCTGCACGCCGACGACCCGATCAACGCCGGCCGGCTACTGATTGACGTCGATCGCATCGCACCGGCCGAGATGCGCCAACGGCCCGCCGCCCGGGACCTGCTCGCCCAGATCGCCCGGGACCCCCGCACCCCGACCACCATCACAGAACTTGCCGTCACCCTCGGGCTCGGCTGAACAATGACCGGACCGCACCTGTCCCTGACCCAGATTCGTAACCGACTGATCCTCACCGCCCGTACCGTTCTCCGCCAACACCGGCCCGGCCCCGATGACCGCTGCCCGATCTGCCGAACCCCGCGCTGCGCGGTGGCGACCGCCGCCCGCAACGTCCTTCGTTCAGCCGAGGGAGTACAGCAGCGAAGTACAGCAACCACACCGACCGCACCCGACCGGGACGACTCGCAACAGGCCGGATGACCTCGGGCGACGCCCGATCCGGCCGTCCCGCCGACAGTTCGGGACGATGAGGTCGTCGTTCGTCCGGCCATCCCGACCAGAGGTAAGAGCAGTCAAGGCCCCTGCGACGAGGGGCCTTGATCCGTTCCGACGATCACTGCTCTCCCGACGGTGGCAAAGACGCGAGAACTCTGCTCCGCCGGCGAGACAGTGGCCGACGGAGCTCGACATCCTCAGGAGCATCGGGGGTGACCCGGGGCGGAGTGGGCGGAATGGACGCCGGTCCTGGTTGAGCTGCGCCTGTTCAGCTCAGGTTGGCGAAGTTCTCCACCTGCTGCGTCTTGCCGGCGACGATGAGGATGTCGCCCGAGTAGATCGTGGTGTTGGCGGTGGCGTACGTGAAGTCCTCTCCCGGGCGTTTGATGGAAACGACGGTGATGCCGTACCTGGTGCGCAGGGCCGCGTCGGCGAGGGTCCTGTCGACGGCCTCCTGCGGGGCGCGGGTCTTGACCAGCGCGTAGTCGTCCTCGAACTCGATGAAGTTGAGGATGCGTCCGGTGACCAGGTGGGCGACTCGTTCGCCCATCTCGTGTTCGGGCAGCACCACGTGGTGGGCACCGACGCGTTCGAGGATCCGGGCGTGCTGACGGCTTACCGCCTTGGCCCAGATGTTCGCCACCCCGAGGTCAGCCAGCAGTGCCGTGGTCAGGATGCCAGCTTCCAGCTCGGTTCCTATCCCCACGACAGCATGGATCAGGTCATGGACGCCGAGCTGACGCAGCGCGACTTCGTCGGTGGTGTTGGCCACCGCAGTGTGGGTGAGCTGATCGGCGTAGGTCTGCACCACCTGTGCGTTGGCATCGACGCCGATGACCTCCCAGCCTTGGCGCACCAGTTCCAGGGCGAGCGAGCCACCGAAGCGGCCGAGGCCGAGCACGGCGATGCGGTTGGTGTCCGGTTTCCTAGCCAACGATGGGTCGCTCCTCCGGTAGTTCGTAACGGCGGGTCCGCTCGCGCAGGGCGAGGGCTGCGGCGGCGGTGATGGGGCCGAGCCGGCCGATGAACATCAGCAGGATCAGGATGACATGCCCCGCGGTGCCGACCTGTGCGGTGATGCCGGTGGACAGGCCGACGGTGGCGAACGCGGAGGTCGCCTCGAACAGGACCTGGTCCAGCGTGAACGGAGTCAGCGCCATCAGCGCCAGGGTCGATGTCGCCACGAGGGCGACGCTGAGCAGCGCGATGGTCAGTGCCTGCCGCTGCACCCCGGCCGGAAGGCGCCGGCCGAGTGCGTGCACGCTCGGCTCACCGCGAATCTCGGCGAGGATGACGAAACCGAGCAGCGCGAACGTGGTGATCTTGATGCCACCGGCGGTGCCGGCGCTGCCACCTCCGATGAACATCAACGCGTCGTTGACCAGCAGGGTCACGTCGTTCATCCCAGCTATGTCGAGGCTGTTGAATCCGGCGGTACGGGGCATGACCGCGGTGGTGAATCCAGCCAGCAGCTTGCCGCCCCAGCCGAGCGGGCCGAGGGTCTTCGGGTTGGCCCACTCCGCGACGCTGATCGCGATCCAGCCCCCGATGAGCAGGGCGACGGTCACTCCGAGGGTGATCTTCGTATGCAGTGACCACCGGCGCGGAGCGCGCCACGCGCGACGGAGCTCGAACAGCACCGGGAAGCCGAGCCCGCCGATGATGACCGCAGCCACGATCGGCAGGCAGACCAGCGGATCGTCGACGAAACGGACCAGGCTGTCGGCGTACAGACCGAACCCGGCGTTGTTGAACGCCGACACGGCGTGGAACACCCCCAGATAGACCGCCCGGCCCGAGTCGTAGCCGTAGCCGTCGGCGAACCGCCAGGACAGCAGCGCCGCCACGACCGCCTCGACAACCAGACTGATCCGCACTACGCCGAACACCACGCGCCGCACGTCACCGACGCCGAGCGCCTTCGTCTCGGCCTGCGTGCCCAACTGCAGTCGTACCCGCAGCCGTCGTGCCACCAGAAGGCCGAGCAGGGAGGCCAATGTCATGATCCCGAACCCACCGACCTGGATCAGCCCGAGGATCACCACCTCTCCGAACGGCGACCAGAAGGTTCCGGTGTCGACGATCACCAGGCCTGTCACGCACACCGCCGACGTCGCCGTGAACACCGCCGTGATCAGACCGGCCCCACGCCCTGACTCGGTGGCGAGCGGCAACGACAACAACCCGGAACCCACCAGCACCGCCACCGCGAACCCCAGCACGACCAGCCTGGCTGGATGCCGCAACGCCCTCGATACGCGGCCCGTCACCCCCGACGGCAACCGCCACTGCCGTGCCCGGACCCGCACCGCTCGCACCACCCCCCACATCGCGGTGGGCAGCCGGCCGACGAACGCCCGCCATCGCGACGATCCCCTCGGAGACGAGGCTCGGGCCACCGGAGTCCACGTCAGGAAGGCGGCACCGAGGACCGCCGCCAGAAAGAGCACCAGCACCGCGACCACCATCAGCAGCAACTGGCCCCCGACCGAATCCATGCCGACATCATCCCCTCAGCGAGTTGATCGATGCGGCATACCTGCCACGGGAGTGGTGGCTGAATCGATCAGCGCCGGCTCCGACCTTCGCCCGTGACCAGGTGACGACCTCAAGGCCGAGACGGCCGGACTGTGGGCTCCCGGCGCCACCGGCCCGGTCCCGCCATGCGCACGGTCAGTCCTGCCGTTCGGTGCGCGCGATCTCGGTGAACGCGGCGGTCAGGTAGCCGTCGAGGGGCCGGCCGGTGGCGGCGAGCAGGTCGGCGACGAGCAACGGCGCGTGCCGCGCCACGGCGGGCGGGTCGGGGGGCGACTCGTCGCCGTCCGGGTCGTAGACGCCGAGGGCACCCGCCAGCAGGACGAGCACGACGTGCGGGTCGACGTCGGGCTGCCACTGTGCGGCGTCGCGGACGCAGCCTTCGAGCACCTGACGGACATCGTCGCCGTCCAGGCCGTCGGGGTGGGTCTCCTCGAGCAGCAGCCGGACCACCGCGCCGAGCACCAGGCCGGACCGCTCGGCCGCGGCGAGCCGGGCCACCGCGACGTCGTACGCCTCGGGGACGCGCTCGCGCGCGGCGGCGACCGCGTCGGTGGCGGCGGCGGCGATCTCGCGGGCCGGTGCGGGTAAGTGGCGCCAGGTGCTGGTCATCGCGACCAGGATCGCAGAAGGGTACGACGCCCTCGCCGACGCGGCCAGCGTGTGATCCCACGCACAGGGCGAGCGGGAAACTCGGCGCGAAAAGGTCTCGCGCTGTGTCACACCCAGACCACAGAATCGGGGGATGCTCAGACGCGCCCTGCCCCGCCGCTTCGAAGCTCAGCGGATGCTCGTCGGCACGCTGTTGTCGGCGATCGGGCGCGGCCTCACCCTGCCGTTCCTGTTCATCTACCTGACCGACGTCCGCGGCCTCTCCGACACGCGTGCCGGCCTGGTGATCGGCTGGTACGGCGTGGTGACCCTGGCGCTGTCGCCGATCGGCGGCACGCTCATCGACCGGTTCGGCGCCCGCCGGATCCTGCTGTCGGGCCTGCTGATCGAGGCGGTCGGCACCGGGTCGCTGGCGCTGGTCGACTCGAGCGCCTCGGCGTTCGGGGTGATGACGCTGGTCGCGATGGGCAGCTCCGTCATCTGGCCGGGGCAGAACACGATCCTCGCCTCGCTCACCGACGCCGACGAGCGGCAGCGGGTCTTCGGGCTCAACTTCGCCCTGCTCAACCTCGGCATCGGCCTCGGCGGCCTGACCTCCGGCGCGATCGTCGACACCGCCCGGGCGGTCACCTTCCAGACGATCTACGTACTCGACGCGATCAGCTACCTGATGCCCGCGCTGATCCTGCTGACCCTGCCGCACGTGGGCCACCGGCTCGCCGCCGCGTCGGCCGGGGAGGGAAGGTCGGCCGGCGGCTACCTCACCGTGCTGCGCGACCGCCCGTTCCGGCGGCTCGTCATCTTCGGTCTGGTCCTCACCACCTGCGGCTACGCGCAGATCGAGGTCGGCTTCACCGCGTACGCCATCCGGGTGGTCGAGGTGACGCCGCGCGTCGTCGCGTGGGCGCTGGCCGGCAACACGGTGATGATCGTGCTCTCCCAGTTGCTGGTCCTGCGACGGATGGAGGGGCGCAGCCGCACGGGCGCGCTGGCGGCCGTCGGCGGGGTCTTCGCGCTCGCCTGGCTGGTGCTGGGCGCCGGGGGCGTGGTCGGCCCGGGCAACGCCCTGGTCGCCGCCCTCTGCGTGGTGGCCTGCTCGGCGATCTTCGGCTTCGGCGAGACGCTGCTGTCGCCGGTGATGCCGGCACTGACGAACGCCCTCGCCACGGACGAGCTGCGCGGCCGTTACAACGCCATGAGCTCGATGATCTTCGGCATCAGTGGCGTGATCGGGCCGGTCACGGCGGGCCCGCTGATCGGGGCGGCCAACGGCCGGATCTGGGTCGTGGCGGTCGTCAGCGGCTGCCTGGTGGCCTCGCTCGTCGCGCTCTCCCTGCGCCGGCTGCTCACCACGGCCCAGGACGGCCGCGCGCCGGCCACCCCGCCGGCCGCCGAGCCGGCCCCCGCGAAGGCCTGACCGCGTCACCGACCGCCGACGCCGGCAGGCGGCACCGGCCCGGCGGTCGCGGACCGTGGCGGCGGGCGCAGCGCCCACGGACGGCGACGGGCCCCGGAGCGGCTGCTCCGGGGCCCGTCGGGTGTATGCACCGCACTGCCGTCAGGCGGTGGGGACCTCCGCGGTGGTGCGGATGCGGTCCAGGGCCGGCGCCGAGACCGGGGACTGGGCGGTCAGGTACGCCACGAACGCGTCCAGGTCGATCATGCCGGTGACCGCGTCGGTGCCGCCGGTGAGGACGGTGAAGCCGTCACCGCCGCCGGCGAGGAAGTTGTTCACCGTCACCCGGTACGTGGCGTCCGCGGTCACCGCCGTCCCGCCGAGGGTCAGGCTGCCCCGGACCACCCGGGTGCCGGCGCAGGCGTCGGCGGCGGTGCCGGTGCTGCCGGCCGGGTCGACGACGTACCGGACGGTCGACGACGGGTAGAGCGTCCGGCCGGTCACGAACTGCTGTTCCAGCAGGCAGTAGAGCTGCGCGCCGGTGAGGTCGAGCGTCACGAGGTTGTTGGCGAACGGCTGCACCGTGAACGCCTCCTCGTAGGTGACGGGGCCGGCGTCCAGGTCGGCGCGTACGCCACCGGGGTTCATGAAGGCGGCGACGGCACCCTGCTCGTCGTCGGTGGCGGCGAGCTGCGCGTCGGCGATCAGGTTGCCCAGCGGGGACTCGCCCCTGGTCGTACCGAAGAGGGTCTCCTGGGTCCGGGTGATCTCCGTGGTGGTCTGGCCGACCTCGCGGCCGGCCACCGGGCCGAGCACCGTCTTGTAGCGGTTGATCAGCTCGGTCTGTGCGGGGTCCTTGGGGAGGTCCCGGGTGACCACCACGTTCTCGGCCCGGGCGCTGATCACGTCGCCGGTGCGCCGGTCGATGGAGAGGTCGATGTCGGTGACCAGGCGACCGAAGGAGCTGGCGCTGGTGACCAGCTTGCCGCCGATGTCGCAGTTGTACGCCTGGTGGGTGTGGCCGCTGACGACCACGTCGATCGACGGGTCCATCCGGTTGGCGATGTCCACGACCGGGCCGGAGATGCCCTTGCAGTCGTTGATGCCGCCGGTGGCGTCCTGGGTGCCGCCCTCGTGCAGCAGCACGACGATCGTCTCGACGCCCTTGCGGCGCAGCTCGCGGGCGTACCGGTTGGCGGTCTGCGCCTCGTCGGCGAAGGTCAGGCCGGCGACGCCCTGCTGGCTGACGATCTGCGGGGTGCCCTCCAGCGTCATGCCGATGAAGCCGACCTTGACGCCCTGCACCTTGTGGATGGCGTACGGGGCCAGCAGCGGCTGGCCGCTCGCGGTCCGGAACGCGTTCGCGGAGAGGTACTGGAAGCCGGCGCCCTCGTACGGGGTGCCGTCGGCGCAGCCGTCGACCGGGTGGCAGCCGCCGTTCTGGATGCGCAGCAGCTCGTCGGCGCCCTCGTCGAACTCGTGGTTGCCGACGCTGGCGTAGTCGAGCCCGGCCAGCGAGAGCGCCTCGATGGTCGGCTCGTCGTGGAACGCGGCGGAGAGCAGCGGGGAGGCGCCGATCAGGTCGCCGGCCGCCACGGTGATGGTGTTCTGCTCCTTGGCGGCGCGCTTGCGCAGCTCGGCGAGCTGGGTGGCGAGGTGTTCCGCCCCGCCGGCGGGCTGCCCGGCGATGCTGCCGCTGGAGCCGGACGGCGGTTCGAGGTTGCCGTGGAAGTCGTTGAGGGCGAGCAGCTTGACGGCGACCGGCTTCGGGCCGGCGTCCGCCTGGTCGGGGGTGGTCGTGACCGCGCCGAGGGCGGTCACGGCGAGCGCGGTCAGGCCGATGGCGGCCCGGCGCATCCCGGGGATGGGCATGGAACTCCTCGTGGGAAGCCGGCGCGGGCACCCGGGTGACGTCCTCCCGGGGGCGGGCCGCGCCGTCGGCAGTGTTCGGTCGCGCTGGCGACGGTGGGGCCCGGCGCCGCGTCGCGGACAGCCTCTCATCGCCGCCCGTCCCCGGTCGACCGGGGCATGCCCGCGGACCTGGGCAGACGCGCTCCCGACGCACGTCCGGACGGGCGTTTCCGACATGCCCGGCACGGCCGGTCCGCCCCGCCGGTCAGGGCTGGTCCGCCCCGCCGATCAGCGCCGCGACGGCCGCCGCGTCCCAGGCGCCGGCGACTCCCGGCCGGGCCAGCAGGTAGCGGACGATCCGGTCGGCGTCCCAGCCGTGCGACTCGCGCAGGCCGCGCGCGATCATGCCGAGGTAGGCGGGGGCCGGGGCACGCCACCGCACCTCGGACGCCGCCCACGGGGCGGTGAAGGTCAGCAGGGGGAGCCCGTCGAGGCGGCCGGGGCAGAGCAGGGTCTCGTACCGGCCGGGGCCGAGGGTGGCCCTCCCGGTGGCGACGGCCCCGGCGATCAGGCCCGCGTCGGCGCCGGGCTCCCGGTACATCTCCTGGGCGGCCACGTCGGCGAACTGCCCGACGTCGAGCAGATAGGCCCGGGCCGCCGCCTCGCCGGGAAGCGCCGGGTCGTAGAACGCCATCCCGCCGGTCCACGCCTGGGACTCACCGGCGAAGTACACGCCGCCGGGCAGCGAAACCGGCACCGTACGCCTCGGGGGTCGCCGGTCCCGGCAGCCCGGGTAGGTTCGGCGTCCGCCGGGCGGACAGCCCCCGGCCAGGTAGAAGCCGAGCCGGTCGGCGTGCATGTTTGAGCCGTACGCGACGTACCAGACCTCACCCATCGCGGCGGGCCACTGCGCCGACGTGATCAGAAACCGCAGGTGATGCCGGCGGCGTGGCTGGCCTGCACCAGGTGCGTGACACAACCGCTCCCGGTGACCTGGTGCAGCAGGAAGCCGGTCGGCTCGGCGACCCAGCCGAACTGCTCGTCCGCGCTGGTGGTGAGCGAACTCTGCCGCCAGGTGCTCGGCGCGGTGGTGAGCACCGTGCCGGCGAAGGTCACCGTGACCGGGCGGTGGACGTGCCCGGCGATCACCCGGACGACGTGCGGGTGCCGGGCGACCACCTCGGCCAGCCCGTCGCCGTCGGTCAGCCGGATGTCGTCGAGGAACGGGATGCCGACCGGTGCCGGCGGGTGGTGCAGGCAGACCACGGCCGGCACCTCGGGGCGGCCGGCCAGTACCCCGTCCAGCCAGCCGAGCTGCTCCTCGCCGAGACAGCCGGCGCCGTCCCCACCCGGCATCAGGGAGTCCAGCACCACGACGGTGGCCTCCGGGTGGTCCACGTGGTAGTACGTCGAGAAGCCGCCGCCGAGCCACAGCGTGCCGCCGAACGCGTCCAGCAGCGACTCGCGGTCGTCGTGGTTGCCGGCGACCAGGTGCACCGGCAGCGGGAACCGGCCGATGATCTCGCGCAGCGCCGCGTACTCGTCGGGGCGGCCACGGTCGACCAGGTCGCCGGTGACGACCACGCAGTCGGGCCGGGGGGCCAGCGCCAGCACCCGGCCCAGGGCGAGGTGCAGGCCGGCGGCCGGATCGGCGGCGAGCACGCCGGTGGTCAGGTGCGGATCACTGAGCTGGGCGATGAGCATCGGTGCCTCCACTCGACCGGGACCCCCACGCTATCGCCGCGAACCCCCGGCGCGCGGCCCGCCCGTACCCACAGGCCCTGTCCACAACCTGTGAATGGCACATGTGTACGAACGGCGCGGACGATCTTGACCCGGGGCGGTCCGGCGCCTCGCTGAGTACGCTTGATCGCGGGCCGGCCCGCCGGTCGCAGCCCTCCCTACCTGGAACGACGTGCCGAGTGGATCACGATCGAGTCATCCGTGACGTCACGGTCCGCCTCCCCATGGCGTCGACCGTCGTCGAGGCGTGCCGGTGGACCGTCACGGCGCTCGCCCGCCACGCGCCGGCCACCATCTCCGTCCTGCTGCACGTGCACGACCGGCTGCGCTGCGTCGCGGCCACCGGGTCCTGGCAGGTCTTCTCCACCATGCCGCCGAAGACCGGGATCGTGGGCCGGGTGTACGCCTCCGGCACGACCGCCGTCGTACCCGACGTCGCCGACGACCCCGACTACATCCCGGTACGCCCCGATGTCACCGCCGAGGTGTGCGTACCGGTGCTGGACCCGGCGGGGCGGCCCATCGGGGTGCTGGACCTCCAGTGGTGCGGCCCGGTCGACCTCGGGCCGTGGCGCGACACCGCCGAGCGGCTGGCGGCCCGGCTCGGCGCCCGGATCGTGGCGCTGGGTGGGCCGCCGGCGGAGAGCCGCAGCGAGAAGCTCCTGCGCCACGCCGCCGCGCTGACCTCCGCGTCGACGGAGTGGGACCTGTTCGCCGCCGCGATCGCCGCGGCCCGGGACGTCTCCACGCTCTCCGCGGCGGTGCTGGTGCTCGCCGGCCCGGACGGGCCCCGGCTGGGTACGCCGCCGGCCACCCCGGGCGAGTTGGAGGACCGGATCCGGGCGGAGCTGACCGAGGCGGGCCCGGAGGCGCTGGGCCGGTTGGTCACCCGCGCCCACCGCCACGGCGTGGGCTACACGCTCGGCGAGGCGGGACACCCGCCCATCCCCGACCACCGGCCGCTGACCCGGGCCGGGGTGCGCACCCTGGTCGCGGTGCCGGTCGGCCGGCCCGACGACGGCGGGGTGCTGCTGGTCGCCGACGAACGGCTGCTGCGCCCCGACCCGACCACGGTCAACCTGTTGGAGCTGCTCGCCGGCCAGGCGTGGAGCTGCCGCGACCGCCTGCGTACCCTGGCCCGACTGCGCGAGCAGGCCAGCTCCGATCCCCTGACCGGGCTACGACACACGGGACCCTTCGGCCAGCGGATCGCGGTGGCCACCCCGGGGCGTACGGCCCTGCTGGCCATCGACGTGGACGGCTTCAAGACCGTCAACGACACGTACGGCCACCAGGCCGGCGACCGCGTGCTCGTCCGGCTGGCCCGGGCTCTGGAGGGGGCGCTGCGGCACGGCGACGAGCTCTACCGGATCGGCGGCGACGAGTTCGTGGCGGTGATCGAGGTGAGCCGCCCGGAGGAGGCGGTACGGATCGGCGAGCGCCTGACCGAGGCGGCGCGGCGCATCGGTCGCACGATCAGCGTCGGGGTGGCCCTCCCCCGCCCCGGCGAGCCCCCCGAAGCCACGCTGCGCCGCGCCGACCAGGCCCTCTACGTGGTGAAACGCCAGGGCCGCGACGCCGTCCGCCTGGCCCCGGCCTAGGTGTGCCGGTCGACGGAACCACCATCGGACGGCTGATACCTCTGCGGCATACGAAATACCTGTGTGGTATCGAGCCGGCGGATTAACACCGCCCGGCCGTTGACGTCCCGCGCAGCCACGGTCGACACGAGAGGGTGGGGTCAGCGGGAGGTCAGTTCCTTGGCCAGGAGTTCGGCTATCTGGGCCGTGTTGAGGGCGGCGCCCTTGCGGAGGTTGTCGCCGGTGACGAAGAAGTCCAGGGCGCGGGGGTCGTCGACGGCGCGGCGGATCCGGCCCACCCAGGAGGGGTCGGTGCCGACAGCGTCGATGGGCATCGGGAACTCGCCCGCGCCCGGATCGTCGACCAGGATCACCCCGGGCGCGTTCCGCAGCACCTCGCGGGCGCCCTCGGCGTCCACCTCGGTGGCGAAGACCGCGTGCACCGCGACGGAGTGGCCGGTCACCACCGGCACCCGTACGCAGGTGGCGGAGACCTTCAGGTCGGGCAGCCCGAGGATCTTGCGCGACTCGTTGCGCAGCTTCATCTCCTCGGACGACCACCCCGCGTCGGCCAGCGAACCGGCCCAGGGCACCACGTTGAGCGCCAGGGGCGCGGGGAACGGCCCCACGTCGTCGCCGACCGCCTGGCGTACGTCGCCGGGGCGGGAGCCGAGCACCCGGTCCCCGGCGACCTTGGTGAGCTGGGCGTGCAGGGTGTCCACGCCACTCTGGCCGGCGCCGGAGGCCGCCTGGTAGGAGGCGAGCACCAGTTCGCGCAGCCCGTACTCGCGGTGCAGCGGGGAGATCGCGATGATCATGGCCAGGGTGGTGCAGTTGGCGTTGGCGATGATGCCCTTCGGCCGGTTGCGTACCTGCTCGGGGTTGATCTCCGGCACCACCAGCGGGACGTCGTGGTCCATCCGGAAGGCGCCGGAGTTGTCGACCGCGACGGCCCCGCGGCCGACGGCGATCGGCGCCCACCGGGCGGAGACCTCGTCCGGGACGTCGAACATGGCCACGTCGACGCCGTCGAACGCCTCCAGGGTCAGCGCCTGGACGGTCAGCTCCTCGCCCCGGCAGCGCAGCCGCCGCCCGACGGAGCGCTCGGAGGCGAGCAGCCGGATCTCGCCCCAGACGTTCTTGCGACCGCTGAGCAGCTCGCACATCACCGTGCCTACGGCACCGGTCGCCCCGACCACGGCCAGGGTGGGCAGCGGCGACACGGTGGCTACCGTCCCGTCCCCGCGTAGACGACGGCCTCGGTGTCGCCGCCGAGGTCGAAGGCCTCGTGGATGGCGCGTACGGCGGCGTCCAGGTCGGTGTCGCGGCAGACCACGGAGACCCGGATCTCGGAAGTGGAGATCATCTCGATGTTCACCCCGGCCGCGCCGAGGGCGGCGAAGAAGCCGGCCGCGACGCCGGGGTGCGAGCGCATGCCGGCCCCGATCAGCGAGACCTTGCCGACGTGGTCGTCGTAGAGCAGGCCCTTGAACGTGACCGACTCCTGGATCTTGCTCAGGGCGGCCATGGCCGTCGGGCCGTCGGCCTTGGGCAGCGTGAAGGAGATGTCCGTGCGCCCGGTGCCCTCGGTGGACACGTTCTGCACGATCATGTCGAGGTTGATCTCGGCGCCGGCCACGGTGTCGAAGATCCGCGCGGCGGCGCCCGGCTCGTCGGGCACCCCCACGATCGTGATCTTGGCTTCGCTGCGGTCGTGGGCGACCCCGGTGATCAGTGCTTGCTCCACAGGAAGGTCCTCCATCGATCCGGTGACCATCGTGCCGGTGTTGGTCGAGTATGACGAACGGACGTGGATCGGCAAGCCCGCCCGGCGGGCGTACTCCACGCTGCGCAGGTGCAGGATCTTGGCGCCGCAGGCGGCCAGCTCCAGCATCTCCTCGTAGGTGATCTGGGTGATGTGCCGCGCGTTCGGGACGATCCGCGGGTCGGCGCTGAAGACGCCGTCCACGTCGGTGTAGATCTCGCAGACGTCCGCGTGCAGCGCGGCGGCGAGCGCCACGGCGGTGGTGTCGGAACCGCCCCGGCCCAGCGTGGTGACGTCCTTGGTGTCCTGCGAGACGCCCTGGAAGCCGGCGACGATGACCACCGCGCCCTCGTCGAGCGCGCCCTTGAGCCGCCCCGGCGTGACGTCGATGATCCGCGCCCGGCCGTGCACCGACGTGGTGATCACACCCGCCTGCGAACCGGTGAACGAACGGGCCTCGTATCCCAGGTTGTGGATGGCCATGGCGAGCAGCGCCATGGAGATCCGTTCCCCGGCGGTGAGCAGCATGTCCAGCTCGCGGCCCGGCGGCAGCGGGCTGACCTGGTTGGCCAGGTCGAGCAGCTCGTCGGTCGTGTCCCCCATCGCGGAGACCACCACGACGACGTCGTCGCCGGCCTTGCGGGCGGCGACGATGCGCTCGGCCACCCGCTTGATCCGCTCCGCGTTGGCGACGGAGGACCCGCCGTACTTCTGCACCACGAGTGCCACGACGGTGCGCTCCCTCCCAGCGACGGCCCTGAGCGTGCCGACGCCGCCGGATCTCAGCCGGCGGCGCGGGTCAGACGCACCCAGGGTATCGGTCGCCCGACCCGCCCGGATCAGGTGATCCCACGATCCGGCCCGGCCGACCGGGCAGGGTGGCACGCGACACGCCGGGACGCTGTACGCGGCAGGGCGCACGGGCGCCGTTCCCGGGCCGCAGAATGGCCCCGTGCACGCCCATCTCCGTCCGGCCCGCCCCGCCGCGAACCCCGCGCGCACCCCGGCGCGTCCGGCCCGACGCCACGCCGCCCCGCTCGCGCTCGCGCTCGCCCTGCCCGCGCTGCTCGTCGCCTGCACCGCCGATCTGCCGACCACCCGGCCCACGCCCACGACGACACCCGCGCCGGCGGGCCTGGACGCGGCACGCGACGAGTTGGCCGCGCTGGCGGCCGCCGCGCAGGACCGGCACCTCATCGCGAGCTACACCCTGCGCGCCCCGGAGTCCCCGGACCGGACGGTCCTGGTGACCAGCGCGAACGACGGAAGCTGGCGGGTCGACGTGCCGGGCGGGGCGCTGGGCGGGAGTGTGGACGTCTCGTTCGCCGCCACCGCCGACGGGTTGTTCCAGTGCGCCCTGCCGTCCGCCGCCCGACCCGAGCCGGCGACCTGCGTACGCCTCGGCGACCCGGACGAGGCCGTGCCCCGCCGGCTCGACCCCCGGGTGCAGCACCCGTTCACGGACTGGCTGGACGTGCTGACCGACCGGCGGGCCCCGCTCGCCGTGTCGCCGGCGCAGCCGCCGCCCGGCGCGTCCGGCGCCTGCTACTCGGTCGAGACCACCTCGGCGTCGATCAACGCGCCCCTCGACGTGGGGATCTACTGCTACGACCCCGACGGCACGCCCACGGCGGTACGCACCGCGTTCGGCACGCTGATCCTCGTCGGCACGCCCGCGCCGGCCCCGCCGACCGTGCAGCTCGCCGGGCCGGTGGTCGACGCCGAGCCCCTCGGCACGGCGGCGCCGGAGCCGACCGCGGAGCCGACCGCGGGAACGCCCTGACGGCCGGAGGCGTTACGGGTGCCGTTCGCCACATTCGGACATCCCGCTCTTAAGTACTTAATCGCCCTTACGGGACACTCGATCCCATGGCCGACCTCACCCCGCTGCTCGCGTACCGCTGGAGCCCCCGGTCCTTCGATCCGGTGGCGGAGCTGTCCCGCCAGGACGCGTCCGCACTGCTGGAGGCGGCCCGCTGGGCGCCGTCGGCCGGCAACGCCCAACCGTGGCGGTTCGCGCTCGGGCACCGCGACGACGAGACGTTCAAGCGGATCCTGGTCAACCTGCCGCCGCCCGACCAGCGCTGGGCGCAGCGCGCCGCCGCCCTGCTGCTCGGCGCGCACCGCACCGGCTCCGCCGGGCACGCGTACGACCTGGGCCAGGCGGTCGCCCACCTCACCGTGCAGGCCACGGCGCTCGGCCTGCACGTACGCCAACTGCACGAACTCGATCACGCCGGCCTCGCCGCCGACCTCGACCTGCCCGCCGACGTACGACCGCACGTGGTGGCGGCCGTCGGGCAGCTCGGCGACCCGCTCAGCCTTCCCGCCGACCTGCTGCGGTCGGAGACCGGCCTGCGCCGCCGCCTCCCGCTGGCCGACCTGCTGCTGACCGGCCGGGTTGGGAAGTTCTTCCCATAGTCCGGACTCGCCTTCCCGCGCCCCGGCTGGCCACGTAGGGTTACCTGGTCATGTGGCAGGCGCACCTCCTCCTTGGTCGCCGCGACGAGGCCTGAAGGCCGGCACCTCGTCGCGGAGTCGAACCGCGCCGTCCAGCACATCCGAACTTCCCATCGGCAACCGCCCGGGCACCGTCGCCCGGCACCCGACCGACACCTTCCGATTGCTGACGCCACATGTTCCAGGGAGCACTCCGTCATGGCTCAACCCGTCACCGACGCTGACACCGATCCGATCGCCCGGCAGCGCCCCAGCCGGATGCCGTACCACCGCTACCAGCCCTACCGGCAGCAGTTCCGGATCGACCTGCCCGACCGCACCTGGCCGACCCGGCACGTCGAGGCCGCGCCGCGCTGGTGCGCGGTGGACCTGCGCGACGGCAACCAGGCGCTGATCGACCCGATGTCGCCGGAGCGCAAGCGCCGGATGTTCCAGCTGCTCGTGCAGATGGGCTACAAGGAGATCGAGGTCGGCTTCCCCTCGGCCAGCCAGACGGACTACGACTTCGTGCGGCAGCTCATCGAGCAGGACCTGATCCCCTCCGACGTCACGATCCAGGTGCTCACCCAGTGCCGGGAGCACCTGATCGACCGGACCTTCGAGTCGCTGCGCGGCGCGCGGCGGGCGATCGTGCACTTCTACAACTCGACCTCCACGCTCCAGCGTCGGGTGGTCTTCGGGCTGGACCGCGACGGCATCGCCGACATCGCCACCCAGGGCGCGCGGCTCTGCCGCAAGTACGCCGAGATCCACACCCCGGACACGGACATCCACTACGAGTACTCGCCCGAGTCCTACACGGGCACGGAGCTGGAGTACGCGCTGGAGGTCTGCGCCAAGGTCATCGAGGTGGTCGACCCGACCCCGGACCGCAAGCTGATCGTCAACCTGCCGGCCACCATCGAGATGGCCATGCCGAACGTCTACGCCGACTCGATCGAGTGGATGCACCGGCACCTGCCCCGACGGGGCAGCCTGGTGCTGAGCCTGCACCCGCACAACGACCGGGGCACCGGGGTGGCCGCCGCCGAGCTGGGCCTGCTGGCCGGCGCGGACCGGGTCGAGGGCTGCCTGTTCGGCAACGGCGAGCGCACCGGCAACGTCGACCTGGTGACGCTGGGACTCAACCTCTTCTCCCAGGGCGTCGACCCGATGATCGACTTCTCGAACATCGACGAGGTGCGACGCGCCGTCGAGTACTGCAACCAGCTTCCGGTGCACGAGCGCCACCCGTACGCGGGCGATCTCGTCTACACCGCCTTCTCCGGCTCCCACCAGGACGCGATCAAGAAGGGCTTCGACGCGCTCGCCAAGGACGCGGCGGCGGCCGGGGTGCCGATCGACGAGCACACCTGGGCGGTGCCCTACCTGCCGATCGACCCGAAGGACCTGGGCCGCACCTACGAGGCGGTCATCCGGGTCAACTCGCAGTCCGGCAAGGGCGGCGTCGCGTACATCATGAAGAGCGAGCACCAGCTCGACCTGCCGCGCCGGCTCCAGATCGAGTTCTCCGGCGTGGTCCAGCAGGTGACCGACCACGACGGCGGCGAGGTCGACCCGGGCACCATGTGGGAGATCTTCGCCACGCACTACCTGCTCGACCACCAGGTCGACCCGGCGCTCGCCCTGGACGGCTACGCCATCGGCACCGCCGAGGGCAAGGTCGAGATCGAGGCCCGCGTCGGCCTGGGCGGCGGATCCCGCTCGCTGACCGCCGTCGGCAACGGCCCCATCGACGCGTACGTCAACGCGCTCCAGTCGGTGGGCGTGGCGGTACGGGTACTCGACTACCACGAGCACGCGCTCTCCTCGGGCGGGGACGCGCAGGCCGCCGCCTACGTGGAGTGCGAGGTCGACGGTCGTACGGTCTGGGGCGTCGGCACCGACGCGAACATCGTCACCGCCTCCGTGAAGGCCGTGACGAGCGCCGTCAACCGCGCCCGCGCCTGACGTGCAAGGAAGGGCCCCTTGTTAACGCATGGTGCATAGCAGGGGGCCCTTCCTAACGTCTTGGGCGGTGGATGAGCAGGGCGGCCATCGCCGCCCCGGCCAGCAGCAGGCCCGCGCACCAGAGCATGGCGCCCCGGTACGCGTCGGTGAGCGCGGCCGGCTGCGCGTAGCCGGAGCCGGAGAGCCCGACCAGCAGCGGCAACGCGGCCACCGCCAGCAGGCCGCCCGCCCGGGACGCGGCGTTGTTGAAGCCGCTCGCCACGCCGGCGAACCGGCTGTCGACCGCGGCCAGCACGGAGGCGGTCAGTGGCGCCACCACCAGCGTCAGCCCGATGCCGAAGAGCGTCACGCCGGGCAGCACGTCCCGCCAGTACGACGCGTCGGGGTCGACGCCACGCAGCAGCACCAGCCCGGCGGCGGCGACCACCGGCCCGACGGTCAACGGCAGCCGCGGCCCGATCCGCGCCGACAGCGCGCCGGCCCGGGGCGAGCCGACCAGCAGCAGCACCGTCATCGGCAGCAGCGCGACGCCGGTGAGCAGCGCCGACCAGCCGACCACGTTCTGCAGGTAGACGGCGAGGAAGAAGGTGAAGCCGCCGAGCGCCGCGTAGACGAGCACGGTGAAGACGTTCAGCACGGAGAAGAGCCGGCTGCCGAACAGGCCGGTGGGCAGCATCGCGGCGTCCCCCCGGCGCCGCTCGACCAGCACGAAGGCCGCCGCGCCGGCCACGCCCACCAGCGCGGCGACGAGCACCGGCACCGAGTCGAAGCCCCGCACGGGTGCGTCGATCAGCGCGTACGTGACGCCGGCCAGGGCGAGCGCGCCCAGCAGGGCGCCGGCCACGTCGAACCGGCGGCGACCACGCCCCGCCTCCCCGGTGCGGGACGCGGCCTCGTCCCGGCTCTCCGGCACCCAGCGCAACGCCGCCAGCAGCACGAGCACCGCCAGCGGCAGGTTGAGGAAGAAGATCCACCGCCAGGAGAGCGCGTCGATCAGCCAGCCGCCGAGGAACGGGCCGAGGGCGGTGGAGACGCCGGACAGCCCCGACCACGCGCCGATGGCGCGGCCCCGGTCGTCCGGGTGGAAGCTGGCCTGGAGCACCGACAGCGAGCCGGGGGTCAGCAGCGCGCCCCCGGCGCCCTGGAGGAACCGGGCCGCGATCAGCCACCCGGTGCCCTGGGCCAGGCCGCAGAGCAGCGACGCGAGGGTGAACCAGAGCACTCCGAGCAGGAAGACCCGCCGCCGCCCGAACTGGTCCCCGAGCGCGCCGCCGAGCAGGACGAAGGCGGCGAGCGTCAGCAGGTAGCCGTTGATCGTCCACTGGAGACCCGCGACGGTGGCGTCGAGGTCCGCACCGAGGCGGGGCAATGCCACGTTGACCACGGTGGTGTCCAGGAAGACCATGCCGGAGGCGAGGACGGCGGCGAGCAGGGTGCCCCGCCCGCGAGCGGTGCCGAGCCGGAGCGCGGGCGTGGTTTCGGCCATGGCGTCCAATCTGCCCCGCGCGATATGCCAGACGCCACGAATCGCCGAAACCCGTCCCGGGTACTGTGCGGGATCGCCGGAAGCCCGCAAGCTGGAGAGGTGTCGTCTGTGCGTACCAGATCAGGACCGCGCGCCGCGGTGACGGCCGCGCTCGCGGCGGCGCTGGCGCTCGGCGCGGCCGGTTGTGTCGCCGTCGAGGACCCGGACGTCGCGCCGAGCAGCGGTGGGGGCGGCGGCAACGCCGCGCAGAAGCTGGCCCAGCTCACCGTGGCCTCCGCCGGGTCGATGAAGGGCTACAGCCGCAGCCGCTTCCCGCACTGGCGGGACACCGGCAAGAACTGCGACGTACGCGACAGCGTGCTGAAACGCGACGGGGAGGACATCAAGCTCTCCGGTTGCAACGTGGTCGACGGCCGCTGGGAGAGCGTGTACGACGGCCGCGCCTTCACCGACCCGTCCGACGTGGACGTCGACCACATGGTGCCGCTGGCGAACGCGTGGCGCTCGGGTGCCGACGAGTGGGACGACACGAAGCGGGGCGAGTTCGCCAACGACCTGGACCGGCCGCAGCTCATCGCGGTTTCCGCGTCCTCCAACCGGGCAAAGGGTGACCAGGACCCGTCCCAGTGGAAGCCGGCGAACCGGTCGTTCTGGTGCCAGTACGCCGAGGACTGGGTGACGGTCAAGCACCACTGGCGGCTCACGGTGACCAGTGCCGAGAAGGCCGCCCTGACCGACATGCTGGGAGGCTGCACATGGGCGAGCAAGCCGTGACCGGAGCCGGGGCGACCCCCTCCCCGGGGCAGAGGCCGGACGCCACCGGGGAGGACGCGGCGGCGGCCACCGGCAGCGCCCCGGCCGGTGCGGCCACGGCCGGCATGACGGCGGACGGCGCGGCCGGCACGACCACCGGGGTGCCGGGGGCCGGCATGGCCGCCGACGCCGAGGGCACGTCGACCACCGCGCGGGAGCGTACGGCCGACGTCGTGCCCGGCCCGGGCGGGGTGATGACCGACGAGGTCGGCGTGGTCACCGGCGAGCTGACCCTGCGCACGGGGTACGCCGACGGTCAGGTGACGCTGACGGTGCAGTACAAGGACGCCGACGAGTGGTACACGGTCACCGGCGGCAGGGTCGCGCTGGCCGACCCGGCCGGGCTGGACGCGGTGCACGGCATCGCGGTGGCGCTGCTGCACCGCCCCGAGGGCTGACCCACCGACCGCCCGGACGCGGCCCCCGGTCGAGGGCCGCGTCCGCGACACCGGTCAGACGTACGAGCCGGGCTCGGTGGGGGCGGAGACGGTGTGCGGCTCCTCGCCCTCGCCGAGAGGCCGGGTGAGCTGCACGCCGACCTTGTGCGGGCGTAGCTCCCCGCTGGCGATTCGCTCGGCGAAGTGGCAGGCGACCCGGCTGCCGCCGATCTGCCGCAGCGCCGGCCGCTCGTCGGCGCAGCGGGTCGGTTGCGCCCACGGGCAACGGGTGTGGAACCGGCAGCCCGTCGGTGGGTTGGCCGGCGAGGGCAGGTCGCCGGCGAGCAGGATGCGCTCCCGGCGGTCCTCCACGTCCGGGTCCGGCACCGGCACCGCCGACATCAGCGCCCGCGTGTACGGGTGGATCGGCTCGGTGTAGAGCCGGTCGCTCGGCGCCTCCTCGACCAGCGCGCCCAGGTACATCACGCCGACGATGTCGGAGATGTGCCGCACCACCGCGAGGTCGTGCGCGATCACCAGGTAGGTCAGGCCGAGGCTGTCCTGGAGTTCGTCCAGGAGGTTCACCACCTGGGCCTGGATCGACACGTCGAGCGCGGAGACCGGCTCGTCGGCGACGATCAGCTCGGGCCCGAGCACCAGCGCCCGGGCGATGCCGATGCGCTGCCGCTGGCCGCCCGAGAACTCGTGCGGGTAGCGGGAGAGCGCCCAGCGGGGCAGGCCCACCGCGTCCAGCGTCTCGCCGATGATCCGCCGCCGCTCGTCCCGGTCGCCGCCGATGCCGTGGGCCTGTAGGCCCTCGGTGAGGATCGACTCGACGTTCTGCCGGGGGTCCAGGCTCGACATCGGGTCCTGGAAGATCATCTGCATCCGGCGGCGCATCGACCGCAGCTTGCCCGCCGGCAGCGTCGTCAGCTCGACACCGTCGAACCTGACCTCGCCGCCGGTGGGCGGGTTGAGCTGGAGCAGCGCCCGGCCCAACGTCGACTTGCCGCAACCGGACTCGCCGACCAGGCCGTACGTCTTGCCCCGCGGGATGCTCAGGTCGACGCCGTCGACGGCCTTCACGTGGCCGACCGTACGGTCGAAGATCACCCCCCGCCGGATCGGGAAGTGCACCTTGAGGTCGCGGACCTCGACGAGGAACTCGCTCTCGGTCACGGCTTCTCCTCCTCGCGCGGTGCGGGCACCGGGCCCGCGGTCGCCTCCGCCGCCTTGGCGGTGCCGGCCGGCGCCTCGGCCGCCGGGGCGGCGCCGGCAGCGGCCGGCGGGGGCAGGGTGCCGGGCAGCGGCGCCGGGTTGACGCAACGGTAGCTGCGCCCGTCGTGGGCGAGCACCAGCGCGGGCGGCTCCCCCACGCACTCGTCGACCCGCCGCGCGCAGCGCGGCGCGAAGGCGCAGCCGTCCGCCCAGGGCAGCAGGTCGCGGACCGAGCCGGGAATCGGGTTCAACCGCTCGCCGCGCCCGGCGTCCAGGCGCGGCACCGAAGCGAGCAGCCCCACGGTGTACGGATGCCGGGGCTCGCGGAACAGCGGGCGACGGCGGGCCGTCTCCACCACCCGGCCGCCGTACAGCACGTTGACGGTGTCGCACATGCCGGCGACCACGCCCAGGTCGTGCGTGATCATCACCAGGGCGGTGCCGGAGTCCCGGACCAGCTCCTTGAGCAGCTCCAGGATCTGCGCCTGGATGGTGACGTCCAGTGCCGTGGTGGGCTCGTCGGCGATCAGCAGCCGAGGCTGGCAGGCCACCGCCATCGCGATCAGGGCGCGCTGCCGCATGCCGCCGGAGAGCTGGTGCGGGTACTCCTTGAGCCGCCGCTTCGGGTCGGGGATGCCGACCCGGTCGAGCAGCTCCGCCGCCTCCTTCTCGGCCGCCGCGCCCTTCATCCCCCGGTGCCGCGTGAGCACCTCGGTGACCTGCAACCCGATCGGGATCACCGGGTTCAGGGACGACAGCGGGTCCTGGAAGATCATCGCGACGTCCCGGCCACGGATGTCCCGCCGGGACCGGTCGTCGAGCTGGAGCAGGTCCGTGCCGTCGAAGACGGCCTTGCCGCCGACGCGCAGGCCCGGCTGCTTGGGCAGCAGACCCATGATCGCCAGCGAGGTGACGCTCTTGCCGCAGCCGGACTCGCCGACCAGGCCGACCACCTCGCCCGCGTCGACGGAGAAGGAGACCCCGTCGACGGCGTGCACGGTGCGCTGACCGCGCCGGGCGAAGGTGACGGAGAGATCTTCGACATCAAGCAGAGCCATGTCGGGCCCGCCTTTCGTTCGCGACTGCGGGGCTCGCAAGCTCACTCCTCGCGCTCACCGGTCCTACTTCCGCAGCTTCGGGTCGAGTGCCTCGCGCATCGCCTCGCCGAGCAGGGTGAAGCCCAGCGCGGTGACGATGATGGCGAGCGCGGGCAGGATCGCCAGCCGGGGCGCGGAGTCGAGGTACTGCTGCGCGTCGGCGAGCATCACACCCCACTCGGGGATGGAGGCGTCGTTGTTGCCGAGGCCGAGGAAGGAGAGCGCCGCGGCCTCGATGATCGCGGTGGCCAGGGTGAGGGTGGCCTGCACGATGACCGGGGCCAGCGAGTTCGGCACCACGTGGGTCAGCGCGATCTTCGGCTTCTTGACGCCCAGCGAGACGGCCGCCAGGACGTAGTCGCTGTTCGCCTGGGAGATCATCGAGCCGCGCAGCAGCCGGGCGAAGACCGGCACCGACACCACGCCGACGGCGATCATGACCGTGGTCAGCCCGGCGCCGAGCAGGGCGGCGATGCTGATCGCCAGCAGCAGGCTCGGCATGGCCAGCAGCATGTCGACGAACCGCATCAGCACGTTGTCGACCGCCCGTCCCCACCGGCCGCCGAGGCCGGCGGCGGCACCGGCGACCCCGCCGATCAGCGAGCCGACGGCGAGGCCGATCAGGGTGGAGACCACGCCGACCAGCAGGGTCTGCCGGGCCCCGACGATCATGCGGCTGAACTCGTCGCGTCCGATGTGGTCGACGCCGAACCAGTTCTCGCTCCGGAAGCCGGGGAAGTCGCCGAGGCGGATCTCGCCCTTCCAGAGCTGGGCGTCCGGGGGGTGCGGGACGAAGAACGGGCCCAGGAGAGCGACCAGCAGGAACAGGCTCAGGATCACCGCGCCGACGATCGCCGCCGGGTTGCGCCGCAGCCGGCGGAACGCCTCCTTCCAGAGGCTGACGCCGCGCTCGTCCTCCCGGGCCGCCAGCTCGGAGAGCCGGTCGATCTTTTCCTTCTTCTTGCCGCCGGTGATCGTCATCGGACCCTCACCCTCGGGTCGATCAGGCTGTAGGAGAGGTCGACCAGGAGGTTCACCAACACGTACACCACCGCGATGATCAGGATGAAGCCCATCAGCACCGGATAGTCACGCTGGCTGATCGCCTCGTAGATGAAGGCTCCGATGCCGCTGAAGGCGAAGACGGTCTCGGTCAGCACCGCGCCGGAGAGCAGGCCGCCGGTGAGCAGGCCGATCGAGGTGACCACCGGCAGCATGGAGTTGCGCAGCACGTGCCGGCGCCGGACCGTACTCTCGGTCAGTCCCTTCGCCTCGGCGGTACGGACGAAGTCCTCGTTGAGCACCTCGAGCACGCTGGCCCGGGTGATCCGGACGATGATCGCCAGCGGGATGCTGGCCAGCGCGACGGCCGGCAGCACGAGGTGCCAGAGCGCGTCGGCGGCGGCGTCCCACTCGCGGGTCATGATCCCGTCGAGGACGAAGAAGTTGGTGATTCGCGTCGCCCCGAGCGTCGGGTCCTGCCGGCCGCTCGCCGGGAACCAGCCGAGGTTCTCGGCGAAGATCGCCTTGAGCACGTACGCGAGGAAGAAGACCGGGATGCAGATGCCGATCAGCGAGCCGCCGACCGAGAGGTGGTCCAGCATCCGGCCGCGGCGCCGGGCCGCCAGGTAGCCCAGCGGGATGCCGAGGCCGATCGCGATCAGCATCGCCGAAATAGACAGCTCCACCGTGCCGGGGAAGCGTTCGACGAACTCGGTGACGACGGTCCGCTTGGTGGAGGTCGACGTGCCCAGGTCCAGGCGGATCAGCCGCCGCACGAACCGGCCGTACTGCACCAGGATCGGCTCGTCGAGGCCCATGTTGCGCCGGATGGCGGCGCGCATCTCGGGCGTCCCGCGCTCACCGAGGATGGCGGTCTCGGGACCGCCGGGCAGTCGGCGGAGCCAGATGAAGAGCAGGAGGGAGAGCCCGAACAGCGTGGGTATCAGCTGGAGCAGGCGTCTGACGATGAACCGGAACACGGCGGCCTCGTAAGGGGTACGGAGGGTCGCGGGCGGGCGCTGCCGAAACAGCGCCCGCCCGCGGTCGGAGCGTCAGATCAGGACTTGAACTCGGCGGTGGCGAAGCGCTCGTCGGTGAGCGGGCTCGCCTTGACCCCGGTCACGTCCTTGCCGAACACGATCGCCGGCGGCGAGTGCGACACCGGGACACCGGGCAGGAAGTCCATGATGGCCTTGTTCAGGGCCTTGTACTTCTCGGTCCGGGCCGCCGCGTCGGCGGTGGTGTCGGCGTCCTTGAACTGGGCGAACAGGGCCGCGTTGTTGAAGCCCCACTCGTCCTTCTGCCGGTCGAAGAACGTGCCGATGAAGTTGTAGGCGTCGCCGTAGTCACCGGTCCAGCCGAGGAAGTGCAGGTCGTGCTTGGCACCCGAGGTGGTGGCGTTCAGGTAGTCCGGGCTCCACTTGAGCGGGATGGCCTGGACGTTGATGCCGACCGCCTTGAGGTCCGCCGAGAGCAGCTCGAAGAGGTCCTTCGGGTTCGGCATGTACGGCCGGGTGACCTCGGTCGGGTAGTGGAACCGCAGGGTCAGGTTCGTCGCGCCGGCCTCGGCCAGCAGCGTCTTGGCCTTCTCCGGGTTGTAGTCGTACTTGGTGACGTCGCCGTTCCAGCCCTCGACGGTGTCCGGCATGAAGTTCTCGGCGACCTTGGCGCCCGGGGGCAGCTTCGAGTCGACCAGGGCCTGCCGGTTCAGCGCGTGCGCGATGGCCTGGCGGACCTTGATGTCGGCGAGCTTCGGGTTCCCCTTCTGGTTCATCGCCAGGTAGAGGATGTTGAACGCCGGGCGGGTGAGGACGTTGAAGCCCTCGCCCTTCAGCGGCTCGACGTCGGCCGGGCCGACCAGGTCGTAGCCCTGGATGTCGCCGGAGCGCAGCGCCTGCTTGCGCGCGTTCTCGTCCGAGATGGTCTTGAAGATGAGGGTCTTCAGCTTGGCCTTGTTGCCGTGGTAGTCGTCGTTGCGCTCGATGGTGAGCGTCTTGTTGGCGACGTCCCAGGTCTTGAACTTGAACGGGCCGGTGCCGGTCGGGTGCGCCGTGGCGTACTCCGGGTACTTGATGTCCTCGGCGGTGCCGCCCACGTTGCTGGCGTCGTACTTCTCCAGCGCGGTCGGGCTGTGCATCGAGAACGACGGCAGCATCAGCGCGGCCGGGATCTTGCTGGAGACCCGGGTGAAGGCCAGGTCGACCGTGGTGGCGTCCTTGGCGGTGCAGGACTTGAAGAGGCTCGGCGGCAGGTCCGCGCTCTCGTTCTTGGCGAAACCGCCCATGACGTCCTGCCAGTAGGCGGTCACGTCCGGGCTCTGCATGAGGCCCTTGGCGTTGTACCAGCGGTCGAAGTTCTTGCAGACCGCCTCGGCGTTGAACTCGGTGCCGTCGTGGAACTTGACGCCGGAGCGGAGCTTGAAGGTCCACGTGGTGCCCGCGGCGTCCGGGGTCCAGGACTCGGCCAGGCCGGGGGTGACCTTGGTGCCACCCTCCTCCGGGCGGACCAGCGTCTCGAAGACCTGACGCGCCACGCGCAGCGACTCACCGTCGCTGGCGAAGCTGGGGTCGAGCACCTTCGGGTCTCCGGCTACGCCGAAGACGAGGGTGTCCTTCTTGCTACCGCCGGAACTGTCATCGCGGTCGCTCTCGGCGCAGCCTGCTACCGCGAGGGCCGCGACCGCGACGGCCGCGATCGCGACCTTCGGCCTGGATGCACGCATGGGTGCTTCACCTCGTCCTTGGGGTTACGGACAATCGTGGTGACAGGGGTCACCGATCGCCGTGACCTTAGCCGCCGTTCGGACCGGCGGGAAACCTACGAGGAACCGGTTGGTACCGGATCGTGTCTTAACCGATGCACCCCGCCTGAGAGGCCGTTCGGGACCGCCAACTAAGGGGCACTATGCCTGGTTTGAGCGATGCCGATTTGTTACATCGATTGTCACCAGCATCGCGGGAATGTCAGAACCCACAGTGGACGGGAAAGTACCCGTACGACGATGGCCGGCACCGGAATCCGGTGCCGGCCAACGGGGAACTCAGACGGCGCGACGGCCCTCGAAGGCCCGGCCGAGAGTGATCTCGTCGGCGTACTCCAGGTCGCCACCGACCGGCAGGCCGCTCGCCAACCGGGTCACCGAGATGCCCATCGGCTTGACCATCAGCGCCAGGTACGTCGCGGTCGCCTCGCCCTCGGTGTTCGGGTCCGTGGCCAGGATCAGCTCCCGCACCGTGCCGTCGCTGAGCCGGGTCATCAGCTCGCGGATACGCAGATTGTCCGGCCCGATGCCCTCCAGCGGATTGATCGCCCCGCCGAGCACGTGGTAGCGGCCCCGGAACTCACCGGTCCGCTCGATCGCCACCACGTCCTTCGGCTCCTCGACCACGCAGAGCACCTCGTCCGTGCGACGCGGGTCGCGGCAGATCCGGCACCGGTCCGACTCGGCCACGTTGTAGCAACTGGTGCAGAACCGCACCAGCTCCTTGACCTTGCGCAACGCCCCGGCCAGCCGGTTGACGTCGGCCGGGTCGGCGGACAGGACGTGGAACGCGATCCGCTGGGCGCTCTTCGGGCCCACGCCCGGCAGCCGCCCCAACTCGTCGATCAGGTCCTGGATGGCGCCCTCGTACATCTGCCGCTCAGAAACCGGGCAGGCCGAGGCCGCCCATGCCGCCGGTGACCGGACCCATCTTCTGCTCGGTCAACTGCCGCGCCGCCTCGGCCGCGTTGTGCATGGCCGCGACCACCAGGTCCTCCAGGGTCTCCACGTCCTCCGGGTCGACCGCCTTCGGATCGATCTTGATCGACTTCAGCTCGCCGGTGCCGGCGACGGTCGCGGTCACCAGGCCACCGCCCGCGGTGCCGGTCAGCTCCGCCTCGGCCAGCTCGGCCTGCGCCGTGGCGATCTGCTGCTGCATCTTCTGCGCCTGCTTCAGCATCTGCTGCATGTTCGGCTGTCCACCTGGGCGCACGGATGGCTCCTTCTCGCACTCGTCTGCTCGGCCGCCGGTCAGCCTATCGGCTGTGAGCAGCCTCGCCCCGCCCGGTGCTTCCCTCGCGGCGGCTCCGGGCGCACGATCACGGGACCGACCGGACGGAGGTGGCGGATGTCCCGGGAACAGGCCGCGAAGGCCGCGGAACGACAGGCGCGGGCCTGCGCACACATGGCCGCCGGCCTCTACGCCGACCTGCTGACCCGCACCGCGGGGGACATCCGGGCCGGTGGCCCGTGCGCCACCGTCATCACGGGGTACGAGGACGCCCCCGCCGACGACGTCGTGTCGCTGCGCCTGCTCGGCGGCGTACACGCGCTGGTGCTCTCCGGCCGGGCGCCGGAACTGGCCCGGTTCTATCCCAGCGCCGGCGGGGCGTACCGGGCGGCCGACGCCCCCGCCTGCTGGGCCGCGTTCCGCACCGTCGTCGAAGCCGAGCACGACACGTTGCGCGGCTGGCTGCGCCGCCCGCCCCAGACCAACGAGGTCGGCCGGGCGAACCTGCTGCTGGCCGGCCTGCTGCACACCCTCCGGGAGACGGGCGGGCTGCCGGTACGCCTGGTCGAGCTGGGCGCCAGCGGCGGACTGAACCTGCGCGCCGACCGGTTCCGCGTCGAGGCCGCCGACTTCGCCTGGGGCCCGGCCGACTCCCCGGTGCGGCTGCCCGACGCCTGGCGGGGCGGGGCGCCCGACTGGCTGCGGGAGGCGGCCGGCACGCACCCCGAGCTGGCCGTCGTGGAGCGGCTCGGCTGCGACCTCACCCCACTCGACCCGGGCGACCCCGACGACGCGCTGGCGCTGCGGGCGTACGTCTGGCCGCAGCACACCGCCCGCGCGGCCCGGCTGGCCGGCGCGCTGGAGCTGGCCCGACGGCTGCCGGCCCGCGTCGTCGCGGCGGGGGCGGCCGACTTCCTCGCCGGGATCACCCCGCGGCCCGGCACGCTGACCGTGGTGTGGCACTCGGTGATGCGGCAGTACGTGCCGGCCGAGGAGTGGGCGCGGGTCACCGCCGAGCTGGACCGGCTGGCCGCCGCCGGCAGCGCCGACGCGCCGGTCGCCCACCTGTCCTTCGAGCCGCACCCGCGGGAAGCCCGGGACGACTTCCAACTCCGCGCCCGACTCGGCACCGGGCCGGAACACCTGCTCGCCGAGGCACACCCCCACGGCCTGCCCGCCTGGCCCGCCTGACCGGATTGCCCCCGCCTGGCAGGCCAACCTCTTGGCCGCCCGCCCGCCGCCGCTGCGTCCGCGCCGCCCCGCTACTCCCTCGCACTGCGCCCGCCGCGCCCCCGCACTACGCCCGCCGCGCCCCCGCACTACGCCCGCCGCGCCCCCGTTGGAGATCTTGGCAACGGAGCGCCCCTTGAGGGGCCGCTTCGTACCAAGATCTGCCGCGCTCGCCGGGGCGGGTCGGGTCGGGGCGGGCGGGGAGGACTAGCGGGCGTCCACCTCGTCGATCTTCTCGGCGCCGAACGCCTCGCGGAGCAGCCGTACCGCCTGCTCCTCGCTGGACTCACGCGCGGTCTGCTCGTCGATGACCTCGTCCAGCGGCTCGTCGCCCGGGTCGAAGCCCTCGAAGTTCGGCGCCGCCGGCCCGGCGCCGCCGGGGCGTCCCGCGCCGCCGCGCACCGGGCCGTCGAAGTCCGGGTCGTACGGCGGCTCGCCGGCCCAGTCGGCGTCCGCGGTCTTCCGGGCCGCCTGCCCGGTACGCGGACCGCGTCCCGCCGCAGCCGCCCGCGCCGCCGCGATCGCGCTGCTCACCGGGGGACCGGCGGGCGCGGCCTGCTGCGGAGCCGCCGAGGCAACGGCCGGCTTCGGTACGGCGGGCGCGGCGGTTGCCGACGCCGGGGCGGCGCTCGCCGGCCTGACGGTCGGCGCTGCGCCCGGCATTCCGGTCGCCGTCGGGGCAGCCGCTGCCGTGCTGCTGGTCGACGCTCCGGTGCCCGACACGCCGCCCGGTCGGGCCGGCTCGGGCCAGTCGTCCTCGCCGCCGCCGCTGGGCGCGGCACCACCCGGGCGGGCGGCCTCGGGCCAGTCCTCGGCGCCACCGGACCCGCCGGGCACACCGCCGTTCGGGCCGCTGCCGTTGAAGCCGCCCGTGCCCGGAGCGCCGCTGGGCGACCCGCCGTACGGAGCGCCACCGGCCGTGCCACCCGGACCGCCAACGGGTAGCCCGCCACTCGGACCGCCGGCCGGGCCGCCCCGACCGTCAGGACCACCACCGCTCGGGCCAGCGCCGGTCGGGCCGTTCGGGTCCTGGTGGGCGGGGGCTGCCGGCGGCGGAGACGCCGGGCGGGCGGCGGGACGGGACGCGCCACCGAGTGACGCGCCACCCCGCTCGCCGGCCACCTCGCAGCGGATCTGCCAGCGGCTGCCGAACTCCTCGTAGAGCACCTCGGCCAGCACCGAGGTGTGGTTGCCCATCATCTGCGCGAGCACCGGCGACTTGACCGTCAGCACCAGGGTGTCGCCGTCCACGTCGCGGACCACCGCGTCGCGCATCAGCGCGGCGGCCGGCTTCTTGATCCGGTTGACCTTCGCGACGATGTCCGGCCAGACCCGGCGCACCGCGACGGCGTCCAGGGTGCCCGCCGGAGTCGCGCCGGGACGGGGCGGGGCGGGGGTGGCCGGGTCGGGCATCACCGCCGAGGGCGGCACCTGCCGGCGGACGGGAGCGTCCGCGGGCAAGCCGCCGGTGGGCGCCCCCACCGGTTCCACGGCACCCGGGGCTAGGTGCGCCGCCCGGGAACCGGTGGCGGCCAGAGCCGCGGCGCGGGCGGCCGCGGCGCCGGACGGAGCCCCGGCAGCCGCCGGCGGGCCGGCGGGCACCGGGTCGGACGCGGCGGCAGCCGCGGTCGGGGCGGGAGTGTCGGGGCGTACGGGAGGGGGAGCGGCGATCGGCGCGGGGCCGGCGGCGGCCGACGGCGCGTCGGTGCCGGCGAGGGTGAGCCGGCGCTCCATGCGTTCGAGGCGCTGGAGCAGGCCGCCGGTGCTGTCGTCGGCGCCGGGCAGCAGCATCCGGGCGCAGATCAGCTCCAGCAGCAGCCGGGGGGCGGTGGTGCCGCGCATCTCCACCAGGCCGTTGTGCACGATGTCGGCGCAGCGGGACAGCGTCGCCGGGCCGAGCCGCTGGGCCTGGGCGGCCATCCGCTCGATCTGGTCGGCCGGGCCGTCGATCAGGCCCTTGGCGGCGGCGTCGGGCACCTGCTGGAGCACGATCAGGTCGCGCAGCCGCTCCAGCAGGTCGGAGGCGAACCGGCGCGCGTCGTGCCCCGCCTCGGCGACCCGGTCGACGGTCGCGTACGCCGTCGCGCCGTCCCCGGCGGCCAGCGCGTCGCACATCTCGTCGATGAGGGCGGCGTCGGTCACGCCGAGCAGGGCGGCGGCCCGGGAGTAGGTGACGCCCTCTGGCCCGGCCCCGGCGATGAGCTGGTCGAGCACGGAGAGGCTGTCCCGGGCGCTGCCGCCGCCGGCGCGCACCACCAGTGGAAAGACCGCCGGCTCGACGGCGACGCCCTCGGCCTCGCAGAGCTGCTCCAGGTAGGGCCGGAGCACCTTCGGCGGGATCAGCCGGAACGGGTAGTGGTGGGTCCGCGACTTGATCGTGCCGAGGACCTTCTCCGGCTCGGTGGTCGCAAAGATGAACTTGACGTACTCGGGCGGCTCCTCGACCAGCTTGAGCAGGGCGTTGAAGCCGGCCGACGAGACCATGTGCGCCTCGTCGATGACATAGATCTTGAAGCGGCTCTTGGCCGGCGCGAAGATCGCCTTCTCGCGCAGCTCGCGGGCGTCGTCGACGCCGCCGTGGCTGGCCGCGTCGATCTCCAGAACGTCGATCGAGCCGCCGTCGGTGGCCAGTTCGCGGCACGAGTCGCACTGCCCGCACGGCTCCGGGGTGGGGCCCTGCTCGCAGTTCAGCGAGCGGGCCAGGATCCGGGCGCTGGAGGTCTTGCCGCAGCCACGTGGGCCGGAGAACAGGTAGGCGTGGTTGAGCCGCCCGCTGCGCAGCGCCTGCGACAGCGGCTCGGTGACGTGCTCCTGCCCGATGACCTCGGCGAAGGTGCGTGGCCGGTACTTGCGGTAGAGCGCCAGTGCCACTCGTCCCGCCTCCTCTCGACCGAGCCATTCTGCGCCGGTCGGGCGCGGGTGACCACCCACCACCCCGTGACCTGACCCGCAGGGACGTTACCGGGCCCCGGAGACAAAAAGGCCTCCCGTGCACCCGGCAGAGCCCGCTTATCCTTGCTGCCTTCCGGCCCTGGGGAGGTTCACGAGATACCGCCGCACGGGAGGTACCGCCAACCCTACCCGACGCCCCGTCGATCTTCAGGGGGTGGTGGGGTGGCCCACCCGCCGGAGACCTGTATCCTCGTCTGCGGAGGATTCGCCTAGAGGCCTAGGGCGCACGCTTGGAAAGCGTGTTGGGTTAACACCCTCACGAGTTCGAATCTCGTATCCTCCGCTCGCTGAGCAGCACGAACGACAGGGGTCGGCCCCACCAGGGGCCGGCCCTCGATCGTCTCTACGGTCGGTCTCGTCTCAGTTGTCGTCTCGGCAGCGCACCGCTAGGACGTTGCCCGACCCGGAGTCAATGACAACCTCCATGCGGCCCTCAAGCGGCGTGGATGCCCGTCAACGGGGTGCGGAGGTTCAGCTGATCCGACCCGAGATCTTGACGGAGATTCCGGTGACTGGCCCGGTCAGGGTGACGTTCGTCTGGGGGGTGAGATCGGGGGTGCAGCCACCGGACCAGCAGAGCTCGGCCCAGTAGCCCCCAGTGTTGCCGTTCTGCCGGTTGGGCCAGTTTCCGGTGTAGGTGCCGTTGGAGCCGAACCAGCCAAGGTCTCGTATCCACCACGCCGGGCCCCGGCGACCGCGCCGGCTGCGGAGGTGAACGCGGCGACGAAGCTACTGGTCACGGCGTGATCCCTGCCGCACGTCGATCAAGAGACACCGCCCGCGTCCTACGCTGACAGCCGCATTCGACAGCGAGACAACCGGGCGGCGGCGACCTGCGGGCGACGACCGGCCCGGGGAGAGCGCGGGCACAAGTGGACGCAACGTTGAACGTCGCCGAAGGGCTGGCGGTGCTGGCCGCCGGGGTCGCGGCGGGCGCCATCAACGCAGTGGTGGGCTCGGGGACGCTGGTGACCTTCCCGGTCCTGCTCTCCCTCGGCTATCCGCCCGTGGTGGCGAACGTGTCCAACACCGTGGGGCTGGTGCCCGGATCCTTCTCCGCCGCGTACGCCTATCGCAAGGAACTGGCCGGGCACGGACGGCTGCTGGCCCGCCTGGGCGTCGCCGCCGTGCTCGGCGGGGTCACCGGCGGCGTACTGCTGCTGCTCCTGCCGCCCGGCGCGTTCCGGGCCATCGTGCCGGCGCTGATCGTCCTGGCCCTGGTGCTCGTGGTGGTGCAGCCGCGACTGGCGCGGGCGTTGGCCCGCCGGCGGCCGGTCGCCGACGACGCGGGCACGTCGTCGGCCGGCGGTCGGGCGGTACGGCACGCGGGGCCGCTGCTGCTGCTCGGCGTCTTCGGCACCGGCGTGTACGGCGGCTATTTCGGTGCCGCCCAGGGGGTGCTGCTGCTGGGGCTGCTCGGCGTGCTGCTCTCCACCGACCTGCGCTGGGTCAACGGGGTGAAGAACGTGCTCGCCGGCCTCGTGAACGGGGTGGCGGCGATCCTGTTCGTGGTCGTGGGAAACGTGGCGTGGCAGCCGGCGCTGCTGATCGCGGCGGGTTCCGTGGTGGGTGGCCTGATCGGCGGCCGGTGGGGACGCCGGCTCCCGCCGGTGGCGCTGCGCGCCACGATCGTGGTCGTCGGGCTGGCCGCCCTGGTCAACCTGCTGCTCTGACCAGAGTGCGCTCAGCCGCGCGGGCGGGCCCAGGAGAGGAAGCGGTCGGCGAGCTGGGCCGGGCTCACGGCCGGGTCGAACGTGGCGAGCTGTGCGGCGGCCTCGGCCTGGAGGGTCGCCAGATGGACGGTGAGCGCGGCGCGGTCGTGGCGGTACTCGCCGAGCAGCCGCAGCTTCGCCGCCGAGCAGGGCCAGGCGATGCCGCACGCCCGGCACCGCCACGTGGGTCGGGTCGCGACGTGGTCCCGGCGGCGGCGACTCACTGCGTCACCGGCCCCGCCGTCCCCACCCGGGCCCGGTCGACGCGGATCGAGGCGAAGCGCTCCCGGGGGCGGACGGTGCCGTCGGCGTCCACCTGGTGGCCGCGTACCTCGGCCCAGAGCCGGCCCTCGAACGGGCCGACGCTCAGCACCTCGGTGATCCGCAGCGTCAGCGGGCCCTCGCCGAACCGGTAGGAGTCGTCGGGGACGCGGATGGTCGTACCGGGAGGCCAAGGCGTCGGCCGGCCCCGGGCGGGGGCGGGGAGCGGATCGTCGCGGTCGGCCGGGCGGCGGGACTCGCCCCGATGCTCGGGGGCTGGGGCGCGGCGGGTTCGCACGGGCGGGACCTCCTTGCGGGGCTCGGCAGGACTTGTCCTGACGAGGGCGGAACGGCTCGTCCTGGTGGGACGAAGGGTTGGAGGGGGCCGCCCCGCCCTCCCCGCCGGGGCGGCCCCGCGACTGACGCCGACCGCCGGGCTCACTCGCCTCCACCGGCCGCGCCGTCTCGTCACCCCAACTTGCCGCGCGTGTGCAGACAGATACACCCCGTAGCACTATGGTCGCCAGATATCTGGGACATCCGATGGGAGGGGCCCGTGAACGACGCGCTCCGGGTGGCGCTCAGCGACACCGGGTACACGATCGAATCGCTCGCCGAAACCGTCGGTGTCGATCCGAAGACGGTCGGGCGATGGCTGACCGAGGACCGCATCCCGCACGCCAGGCACCGGTTGACGGCGGCGGAGGCCCTCCGCCGGGACGTGTCGGACATCTGGCCGGACACTTCGAGACGTCGTGACCCCATCTGGTTCCGTCCGTGGCAGGAGATCGAGCGCGAGGCGGTGTCGCTGCGGTCGTACGAATCGGTGGTGTTGCCGGGCCTGCTCCAGACCGAGGCGTACGCGCGGGCCGTGCTGACCGACGGCGGCCTGTTCCCCCGGGGCGACGTCGAGCGGCACCTGGCGGCCCGGCTCGCCCGCCAGGGCATCCTGCGGCAGGACGAACCGCCGCAGTTCACGGCCGTGATCGACGAGGCGGTGCTGCGTCGCCCGGTCGGCGGCCGGGCCACCATGCGCGAGCAGCTCGGGGCCGTCGTCGCCGCCTGCGCCGAACCGCACGTGCGGGTGCACGTCGTGCCCTCGTCGGTCGGCGCCTACGCCGGCCTGAACGGGCCGTTCGTGATCGCCAGCAGCCACGACCACCGCATCGCCGGCTATCTCGACAACCAACTCCAGGGCCAACTGGTTAGCGATCCCGCGGACATCGCGGCCATGATGGCTGCGTGGGAGAACGTGCGCGGCGAGGCGCTGGCCCACTGGCAGTCGGTCGATCTCATCACGGAAGTGGCGGAGACATGGAGCTGAACGGCGCGCGGTGGCGCAAGAGCAGCCGCAGCAGCGGCAACGGCGGCAACTGCGTCGAGGTCGCCGACAACCTGCCCGGCGTCGTCGCGGTGCGCGACTCGAAGGACCCGGCCGGCGCAGCGCTCGCCTTCCCACCGGCGGCGTGGCGCGCGTTCGTCGACGCCGTCGCCGAGCGCCCCTGACCAACCGGTCCCGAGCCCGGGGCCTTCCCGACTCTTCCGCCCTCCCCGGCGTGGCGCCCTCCGGGCGAAGGCCGCAGCGTGCCTGGAAACGGGGCCGACAGCGCGAAATCGCGGGGCGGTGCCGACAGGGGACGATTCGGTACGGTGCGGGAGGGCGACGGAGGCCGGATCCGTCGTACACATGTTCCATCCACAGGCTGTGGACGGCGGAGGGCTCCGATGGCTTACCAGCTCAGCGCGGTCGTCGCGGACGCCGGGCTGCTCCGCGAGCACACCGCCGACCTCGACCACGCGGTCCTCGGCGAGCTGCGCCAGGACTTCGCGCTGCTGCCGGTCACCGGGCAACTGGTCGAGGAGCTGACCGGCGCGCTGCCCGACTTCTCCGTGGCGGAACGGTCGCCGGAGGAACCCTTCCACCTGACGCTCTCGGCGCCCCTCGCCGAGGTTCTCGCGCTGTGGTCGCGGTCGGGCCCGGTGGCGTACGCGGAGGCGGAGTTCTTCGGCGGCGCCGGCTACCAGTCGGCGGTGGTCTGGCTCGGCGGCCGGGTGAGCTGGGGCCCGGCCTTCGACCACCTCTTCGACGGTCCGCGCGCCGAGTGGCCGCTCAACGCGGCGCTCACCCGGCTCGGGGCGGAGCCCGGCGCGTGGATCGACCCGTTCGCCGAGCTGGGCCTGCACGTCGAACGGAGCACCGCCGGCTGGCTGGCGCACGGGCGCCGGCGGCTGAGCGCCGACTACTGGGACGAGCTGGCCGAGGAATGGGAAAGCCGGCAATCTGCGGTCGGGCAGCAACCTGAGCGCCCCGGTCCCGTTGGGGACTGGGGGATTCCATGAAATTGCGACAATTTGGCTTTATCGCCGCGCTGATGACGGCTGCCTGGGTTTCGGGCAGCGGCGCGCACCCGCCGGCGCGGAAGCTGGACGGCCGGCCCGTCGGGGCCGTCGAGGTGGTCGACCTCAACGGCCTGCGCGACGTCGAGTTCGGCGACACCGAGGACGAGCTGACCCGGCGCGGCATCCTGCGCTCCGACGTCGACGCCTGCGGCCCGGCCCTCGCCGGTTACGACACGGCCAGCCCCATCTTCGTCGACGACCGGCTGGTGCTGCTCTGGCTCGGCGAGGCGACGCGCACCCCGCAGGGAGTCACCGCCGGCATGCCGCTCGACAAGGTCCGCACCCGCTACCCGTCCGCCCGGGAGCTGGACGCTCCACAGGGGATGCACCGGCTCGACGGGCTGCTCGCCCGGCAGGGCGACCGGGCGTACCTCTTCCTGCACGACGGGCGGGCGGTGAAGAAGATCATCGCCGGGTACGCCGACTGGGCCCAGCGCCTCTTCCACGAGGGCCACAGCCCCTGCTGAGCCCCGCAACGGCGTCGGAAGCATGAGGCCCGCCCTGCCGGGTAACCGCCGGGCATGGCGCGGTACACGAAGCCCGAACTCAGGGAACAGGTCAAGGAAGAGATCAGGGCCTCCGACAAGGGCGGCCGGCCGGGGCAGTGGTCGGCGCGCAAGTCGCAGCTGGTCACCCAGGAGTACAAGAAGCGCGGCGGGGGCTTCGTCGGCCCGAAGGACGAGCGGCAGAAGTCCCTCCAGCGCTGGGGCGGCGAGCACTGGCAGACCAAGGAGGGCGACACCCGGGCGCGGCGCGGCGACGAGACGAGTCGCTACCTGCCCGAGCAGGCATGGAAGGAGCTCTCCGAGAAGGAGAGGCGGGCGACCGACGCCAAGAAGCGGAAGGAGTCGAAGTCCGGCAGGCAGTACGTCGCCAACACCGGACCGGCCAGACGCGCGCGCCGCAACGCCACGTCTGCCGAGCAGTTGTCGGAGCTGCCGGTCGCCGAGGCGGCCAAGCTGATCCGCGACCTCGACAAGGGCCAACTGAAGTCGGCCCTGCGCCGAGAACGCGACGGCAAGTCCCGCAAGACCCTGATCAGCCGCCTGGAGAAGGAACTGACCCGCCGCTGAGTCCCCCACCCTCCCAAGCGAGAACGCCCGGACGGTCCGTCGGGACCATCCGGGCGTTTCTGCACTTCACGAGCGGTGGCGGCGGGATTTGAACCCGCGGAGGGCGTAAACCCTCACACGCTTTCGAGGCGTGCTCCTTAGGCCACTCGGACACGCCACCGCCGAGAAGGGTACATGACCCCGGGTTCGGACGCCGAACCGGTATGCCGCGGGGCGGCCTGGCAGGATCCTTGCCATGAGTACGCACATCGGCGCGAAGCCGGGAGAGATCGCCGAGCGGGTCCTGATGCCGGGCGACCCGCTGCGGGCCAAGTGGATCGCGGAGACCTACCTCGAGGGCGCGCGGTGCTACTCGACGGTCCGGGGCATGCTGGGCTTCACCGGCCGCCACAACGGCGTCGAGGTCTCCGTCCAGGGCTCCGGCATGGGCATGCCCTCCGCCTCCATCTACGCCCACGAGCTGGTCAACGAGTACGGCGTGAAGAGTCTGATCCGGGTCGGCTCCTGCGGGGCCCTGACCGAGGACCTGCGGCTGCGCGACGTGATCGCCGCGATCGGCTCGTCGACCGACTCGAACATGAACCGGATGCGCTTCGACGGGCTGATCGACTACGCCCCGGTGGCCGACTTCGGGCTGCTGCGTACGTCGGTGGAGGTGGCCGAGCGGCGCGGCATCGCGATGCGGGTCGGGCCGATCCTGGCGGCGGACGCCTTCTACACCGACCGCCCGGACCTCTACGACGCCCTCGCCGACTACGGCGTGCTGGCGGTGGAGATGGAGTCGGCGGCGCTCTACACGATCGCCGCCCGGTTCAAGGCCCGCGCCCTGACCCTGCTGACCGTCAGCGACCATATCAAGACCGGTGAGAAGACCACCTCCGAGGAGCGTGAGCAGACCTTCAGCCAGATGGTCGAGATCGCCCTGGACACGATCGTCGCCTGATCCTCGTCGGCTTCGACGCCGCCCGTCATCACCGGATGGCCGGGCGGCGTCGCGGTCTCGTGGGCCCGGCCGCCGAAAGCCGGAGCCCCGGGCCGCGCGGCCGACGCCGGAGAACGGACGCCCGGCGGAACGGGCGCGTCAGCGGAAGAAGGCGCGCAGGATCGCCGCGCTCTCCGCCTCCAGGATGCCGCCGTAGACCTCCGGCCGGTGGTTGAGCCGGCGGTCGCGCAGCACGTCCCACAGCGATCCGGCCGCCCCGGTCTTGGGCTCCCAGGCGCCGAAGACCACCGTGGACACCCGGGCCAGCACCAGCGCGCCCGCGCACATCGTGCAGGGTTCCAGGGTGACGACCAGGGTGCAGCCGTCGAGCCGCCAGCGGCCCAGCCGTTCGGCGGCCCGGCGCAGCGCCAGCACCTCGGCGTGCGCGGTCGGGTCGCCGGTCAGTTCCCGCTCGTTGCGCCCGATCGCCAGCTCGGTGCCGTCCGGCCCGTAGAGCACGGCCCCGACCGGAATGTCGTCGGCGGCGGGGGCCTCCGGGCCCGACCCGACTGCCATGTCGTCGGCGGCCTCCGGGCTCGCCCCGACCGGGATGTCGGCGGCGGGGGCCGCGCGGACGGGGACGTCCGGGCCGGTCACGGCGACCGCCAGGGCCCGGCGCATCCACAGCTCGTGCCGCTGCCGCCGGCCGGTGCCGTCCGGATCGGCCAGCCCCTCGTGGGCGCCGGGCCCGACCCGGCCCGTCGCGCCCGGGGTCGGCTGCCCCGGTCGTACGGTGCCCAGCGCCGGATCGGTGGCGTCGGCCGGCTCGCCGCCGCCCGCGCCGGCCCGCCCCGGCCCGGTCGGCTCAGACCTCACGCAGCTCCTCGACCTCGTCGGCGCAGCCGAGCACCTGGCACACCTCGGCGGTGACGTCGGCCGGCATCATGCCCTCCCGCGCGCAGAGGTTGAGCAGCTTCTGCGCGGAGACGCCCAGGTCGGCCAGGAGGTCGGCCTCGCCGACCGGGTCGGCCTCGGGGTCGACGGCGGGCTGTTCGGTGTCCTCGTCGCCGCGGCCGGACGGGCGTGGCTCCTCGGTGTCGTCCAGCCCGGTCACCGAGGTCTTCAGGTCCCCGACCAGCAGGGCGCCCAGCCGGGACTCCTCGGCGTAGGCCGAGTCGGAGCCGAAGACCCGCAGGTCCTCCCCCTCGTCCAGGCGCATGATCACCAGGTACGCGTCGTCGGCCTCGACGAAGAGCAACGACAGGTCGGCGTCGGAGTCGGCGTCGCGCAGCCGGTCGGCGACGTCCTCGATGTCGGTGGCGCCCCGCAGGTTCACCTCGGCGGCCGTCCAACCGCTGTCGTCACGTACGACGGCCGCAGCGAAGTACGACACGGTTCCCCCAAAAAGAGCCTCGGCAGGCCGACCCGTTACGCGTGCACGTTAGCCGGTCGGATCGGCAGGCGACCGGTCAACGCCCCGAAGGGCCGGTCAATCCCGGGGAAAGTCTGCCGGTCGTCAGCCGGCGCACCGGCGGCGGGTGGCGATCAGCTCCCGCAGTCGCTCGGTGCGCACCCGCTGCGGCCGTACGCGCTGGCGTACCGCCCGGGCACCCGCCAACTCGGCGAGGAGCTGCTGGCGACGGCGGCTGCGCTCGGGATCGAGCCGCGGAGTGGTCCAGGCCATGACGCCGAGGGTGCCGAGTTCCGGCGGCCACGTCAAGACGGGATTCGCTGCGCAGCCGGCCCGCGACGCAGCGCAGCCACGGACCGCCGGAGCCGGGGTCGACGCGGGCGGGCAGCCGGTCACGGACGGGCCGGACCGGGGCTCACCAGAGCGGCCAGTCGCCACTCGACGCCCACCCCACCGCCACGATGGCGGCGGCGATGCTCCACCCGCCGGCGGTGACGATCGCGACGCCGGTGGCCACGCCCCGGTCGCCCGCGCGGACCAGCAGCAGCGCGACCAGCCAGGCCAGCCCGCCGGCCAGCAGCGTCCACCAGGCGTACCCGGAGACGCCGCGGCCGAGCAGGCCGAACAGGACCAGCCACACGGTCGCCACGGCGGCGCCGCACGCGACGCCCGCGCCGGTGACCGGGTGCGGTTCGCGGTAGGTGGGCTGGGCCGGCGGCCCGGACGGGAAGAGCCCCGAGGGGACCCGTGGCGCCGGCCGGAACCGGGCTTCCGGCTCGGGCGGGAAGGCGTACCCTCCGGTCGTCACCGACCCCTCCCCTCCGCCGTGGACGCTCGTCCCACCGTACCGACTCTGCCAGGATGACCGGATGCCCTCGCCGACGATCGGGCGCCGCGCGCGCCCGGCGTACCCGGTCCTGCTGCTGCTCGTGCCGGTCCTGGCCGCCGGCTGCGCGACGACCCGGCCCGGGACGACGCCCGGCGCCCCGCGCCCGAGCCTGCCGGCGACGGCCGGGCAGCCGGCGTCGCCGACCGCCGGCCCGACGGGCGCCGGCACCCGCACCGCCGCCGCCCCGACCGGCCCGTCGGTCGCGCCGACCCGCGCCGGGCTGCCGCACGTCTTTCCGGTACGCGCGACGGACGTCGCCTACCACCCGACCCACTCGGCCTACCCGGGAACGGACATCTTCGCCGACTGCGGCGAGGAGGTCGTGGCGGTGACCGACGGTGTGCTGCTGGAGGTCAGCCGGGTCGACCGGTTCGACAGGCGGGGGCCGCGCGGGCCGCACAACGGCGGGCTGTCGGTGTCGCTGCTCGGCGACGACGGGGTGCGCTACTACGGCTCGCACCTGCGCCGCGTCGCCGACGGGATCGACGCCGGCGTGCGGGTGCGCGCCGGGCAGCGGCTCGGTGAGGTGGGCCGGACCGGGAACGCGAACAACGTCTGTCACCTGCACTTCGGCATCTCCCCGCCGTGCACCGGGCGGGACGGCTGGTGGATCCGCCGGGGCGTGGTCTGGCCGGCGCCGTACCTGGACTCGTGGCGGCGCAAGGGCAACAAGGAACCGGCCGCCGAGGTGGCCGCCTGGCACCGCCGGCACGGCTGCCCGAAGGCGCCACCCGCCGGCTGACGGAGCGCTCCGGTTTGTCGCCATCAGCGCTTCACCGGCCGGAAACATTGACGGGAGTCTCGGCCCTGGGCTAGCGTCCCGCAGCAAGAGAGCGCTCTCTGAGAGAGTCTTTCCACACAATTCGCCCGCAGAACGCGCCCGTCCCCGACCGGCGCTCCCCGACCGGAGGCACTGTGACACCTCCTGCGACACGCCGCACCTGGGTCGTGGCGGCCACCTCCGCCCTGGCCCTCGCCCTCGGCGGCCTCGCCGTCGTGACCACCACCCCCGCCCAGGCCGCCACCGTCGGCGCCGGCAGCTACACCACCGACCGCGTGGGCCCCCTGCCCACCGGCTGCGGAGACATGACCACCAACCCCCGGCAGTTCGCCACCGCCGCCGCGCCCGCCGGGCCGATCCCCACCAACGACTGGTGGTCGTCCCTGCTGTGGAAGCGGACCAACTGCTCCTACAGCGAGCCGCTGCACGCCCACCCGGTCTCCTACCAGCCCTTCGGCGACGGCCTCGGCCTGTCGGCGACCTCCACCCCGACGATCAGCGGCACCGCGACCGGCGTCGGCGAGTTCAAGTACACGTACGCCGAGGACATCCGGGTCGGCATCGCCGCGCTCGGCGCCCCGGTCGTCAAGGTCGACGGCTGGACCGACTGGACCGTCACCCCGTACTGGAACGACGGCGCCCGGACCATGCGCGCCACCATCGGCCACGGCCTGCCGTTCGCGTACTTCCGCACCAGCGGCGGCGACGCGCTGATCAACGCCACCGGCGGCAGCGCCACGGTCTGGTCGAACAGCGGCGCCACGATCGGCTTCACCGTCCGGGGGCACGACTACGTCGCGTACGCGCCCACCGGCGCCACCTGGTCCGTCAACGGCGGCCGGATCACCTCCAACCTCGCCGGGAAGGGCTACTTCTCGGTCGCCCTGCTGCCCACCACGCCGGGCACCGACGCCGCGTCCCGCGCCGAACTGGCCACCACCTACGGCCGGTACGCCCACGCCCACGTGACCGGCACCCGGGTCTCGTACGCGTACGACCAGGCGACCAGCACCGTCAACACCACGTACGCGTTCACCACGACCGCCCGCGAGGGCACGGCGAACCGGACGGTCGTCAGCCTCTACCCGCACCAGTGGCGGTCGCTGACCGGCGCCACCCCGCTGGCGCTCACCTACCCGTCGGCGCGCGGCCGGATGAAGGTGCTCACCGGCGTGGACGCGTTCCGCACCTCGATGAAGTTCAACGGGGTGCTGCCGGAGGTCCCCGCCGTCGCGACCGGCAACGGCGCGGACCTGACCACGCTGCGCAGCCACCTGGCGGCCGTCCGGGGCAACCCGATGGACCAGCGCGGCAACGACACCTACTGGACGGGCAAGGGGCTGGGCCGGGCCGCCCGGATCGCCGAGATCGCCGACCAGGTCGGCGACGCCGAGACCCGGACCGCCGCGCTGAACGCGATCCGGAGCACGCTCACCGACTGGCTCACCGCCACGCCCGGGGAGACCGCGAAGCTCTTCCACTACGACCGCAACTGGGGAACCCTGATCGGCTACCCCGCGTCATACGGCTCCGACCAGGAGCTCAACGACCACCACTTCCACTACGGCTACTACATCGCCGCCGCCGCCACCCTGGCCAAGTTCGACCCGGCCTGGGCCCGGCAGGACCAGTACGGCGGCATGATCGACCTGCTGATCCGGGACGCGAACAACTACGACCGCGCCGACAACCGCTTCCCGTACCTGCGCGACTTCGACATCTACGCCGGGCACGACTGGGCCGCCGGGCACGGCTCGTTCAACGCCGGCAACAACCAGGAGTCCTCGTCCGAGGGGATGAACTTCGCCAACGCCCTCATCCAGTGGGGGCAGGCCACCGGCAACACCGCCGTACGCGACGCCGGCATCTTCATCCACACCACGCAGGCCGCGGCGATCCACGAGTACTGGTTCGACGTGACGAACGAGAACTACCCGGCGGCCTTCGGGCACTCCACCGTCGGCATGGTCTGGGGTGACGGCGGCGCGTACGCCACCTGGTTCAGCGCCGAACCGGAGATGATCCAGGGCATCAACATGCTCCCGATCACCGGCGGGCACCTCTACCTCGGCCAGTACCCGGCGTCCAACCGCGCGAACTACCAGGAACTCGTGCGCAACAACGGCGGCGAACCGACGGTGTGGCAGGACATCCACTGGCAGTTCCTGGCCCTCGGCGACCCGGACGCGGCGTTGGCGAAGCTCCGCGCCAACCCCGGGTACACGCCCGAGGAGGGCGAGAGCCGGGCGCACACCTTCCACTGGATCCGCAACCTCGCCGCCCTCGGAACGGTGCACACCGCGATCACCGCCAACCATCCGCTGGCGGCGGTGTTCCAGCGCAACGGCGCCCGCACCTACGTGGCGAGCAACATCACCGCCGCGCCGCTGACGGTCACGTTCTCCGACGGCACCCGGCTCAACGTGCCCGCCGGCAAGACGGCGACCAGCGGGGCGTACACCTGGAGCGGCGGCACCGCGACCGGCGGGGTGAGCGGCACGACCCCGCCCACGACCACCCCGCCGACGACGACCCCGCCCACCACGACCCCGCCGACGACCCCGCCGCCCACCACCCCGCCGCCGTCGGCGGACTTCCCCAACCGGTACCTGCTGCCCGGTGGCGGGCTGGCCGCGGCCGGCGGCCCGGCGACCGCCACGGTGGCCGGCGCGGGCGGCGCGAACCGCGACGGCACGCCCACCAACCCGCAGGTGTTCACCGCGACGGGCCTGGACCTGGCGTACGCCGGCGGGCAGACCGCGTTCGACCTGTTCCTCGACGCCGGCAACGCCGTCGGCAACGGGGTGCAGGTGCGGGTCTCCTACGACCTGACCGGCAACGGCAGTTGGGAGCGGGTGGAGACGTACCGCTACTTCGCCACCGACCCGGTTCCCGGCTACGAGCGCTACACCCAGCAGAGCGGCCTGCACTCCGCCACCGGCGCCCTCGGCAACCTGTCGAACGGCACCGTACGGGTGGAGGTCTGGTCGGCGATCGGCAACAACCCGACCACCGTCGGCATCGGCGACAGGTCGCTGGTGAAGCTCCCGCACTCCTGATCCCGAGACCCTCCGCGCCGCCGGTCGTCCGACGACTGGCGGCGCGGGGGCGTATTTTCCATGCATGAGCGCCCGGGACCCCATCGCCGACCTGCGCCGGATCGCCTTCCTCCTGGAACGGGCGAACGAGGCGACCTACCGGGTCCGGGCGTTCCGCTCCGCAGCCGCGGCCCTCGCCGCGCTGCCGGGCAGCGAGGTGGCCGAGCGGGCCCGCACGGGCAAGCTCACCGAGCTGTCCGGCGTCGGCGACGTCACCGCCCGCTGCGTGGCCGAGTCGCTCGCCGGCGAGGAGCCGGTCTACCTGCGCCGGCTGCTCGCCACGGAGGGCACGGACCTGGACGCGGCGGCCACCGCGTTGCGCACCGCGCTGCGCGGCGACTGCCACACCCACTCCGACTGGTCCGACGGCGGCTCGCCCATCGAGGAGATGGCGCTCGCGGCGGTCGAACTGGGCCACGAGTACGTGGTGCTGACCGACCACTCGCCCCGGCTCAAGGTGGCCCGGGGCCTGACCGCCGACCGGCTGCGCCGGCAGCTCGACCACGTGGCGAAGGTCAACGAGGCGCTGCCGGAGGGCTTCCGGATCCTCACCGGCATCGAGGTGGACATCCTCGCCGACGGGTCCCTCGACCAGGACGAGGAGCTGCTGGCCCGCCTCGACGTGGTGGTCGGCTCCGTGCACAGCGGCCTGAACGACGACCGGGCGAGGATGACGCGGCGGATGCTGACCGCGATCGCGAACCCGCACCTGGACATCCTCGGCCACTGCACGGGGCGGATGGTGGCGTCCCGGCCCGCCGGGGTGAAGGGGCCGGGCGACCGGGCGCACCGACCGCGTACCCGGGCGGAGAGCGACTTCGACGCCGACGCCGTCTTCGCCGCCTGCGCCGAGCACGGGGTGGCCGTCGAGATCAACTCGCGGCCGGAGCGGCAGGACCCGCCGAAGCGGCTGATCCGCCGGGCGCTGGAGGCGGGCTGCGACTTCGCCATCGACACCGACGCGCACGCCCCCGGGCAGCTCGACTGGCAGCGCTTCGGCTGCGAGCGCGCCGCCCTGTGCGGGGTGCCCGCCGACCGGGTCGTCAACACGTGGGACGCCGACCGGCTGGTCGGCTGGGCCCGCGAGCACGCCGCCGGCTGACCCCCCGGCTGCCGTACCTTCCGGCCGGTCGCCGTGGCGACGGCCGGGAGCGGTCAGGAGCGGGCAGCCGGCGCGGCGACGACACCCGCCACGGGTGGCTCGGCGGGCCCGACCGCCGGCCGGTGGCGACCGATCAGGCCCTGCGAGACGGCGACGCCGAGCAGCACGACGAGCGCGCCCACCGGCTGGTGCCAGGTCAGCCGCTCGTCGAGGGCCAGGGCGCCGATCAGCACCGCGAACACCGGCACCAGGTAGGTCACGGTGGAGGCGGTGCTCGCCCCGGCGACCCGGATGTTGCGCAGGTGGATGACGAAGGCGAGACCGGTACCGAGCGCGCCGAGCGCCAGCACGCTCGCCAGCACCTCGGGCGAGAGGCCGGTCGGGGCCGGCGGGGCCCCCGCCACCAGCGGCGCGACGACCGCGAGCTGGGCGGTCGCGACCAGCAGCTGCGCCGCCGAGAGCGAGAGCCCCGAGTGCGCGCTGCCCGCGACGAACCTCTTCTGGTACGGGATGGCGACGCCGTAGCAGGCGGCCGCGCCCAGGCACATGAGCTGCCCGGTGAAGTGCGCCCCGCCCACCCCCTGCCAGACCCCGAGCACCACCAGCACCCCGGCGAAGCCCAGCGTCATGCCGACCGCCCGGCGTACGGTCAGCCGCTCGGTGCGGAACACCAGCACGGCCAGCGGCAGCACGATGAGCGGGGTGGTGGCGTTCCAGATGCCCGCGAGCATCGACTCGACGCGCTGCTCGCCGTAGCCGAAGAGGGTGAAGGGCACGACGACGCCGAACGCGGCGACCACGGCCAGGTGCGCCCAGACCCGGGGCTCGGCGGGCAGCCGGTCGCGGAGCGCGGCGAGCACCACCAGCAGGGTCACCGCGCCGGCGGCGACCCGGTAGAGGGTGAGGTGCAGCGGATGCAGCTCCCCGATTCCGATCTTGATGAACAGGAAGCTGGAGCCCCAGATGGCGGCCAGCGCGAGGAACCCGGGCAGCCAGCTCCGCAGCGCCGCCCGGTCAGGAGTGGAATCCACTGTCACCCCTGACACTCTGCCGCAGCCGTACGACGAAGTCCCGCGACTTTCGGACGCCGTGTCGACCACCACAGGAACCGCCTACGCTGGTGACGCGTTGACCACCCCGAGGAGGTGCACGCCGTGGCGATGCCGATGCGTTTCGACCCGCTCGTCGACCTCGACGGCATGTGGACGACCCAGTTCGCGGACCGATACCTCCCGTTGCCGGGGCTACCCGATGCGCGCTACGAGTGCCTCGACGGGAGGTTGGTCATGACGCCCGCCGAGGTCGGCACGAACAGCTACGGCGAGATAAAGCTCGCCCGTTTACTGTCACCCGCCGCGGAGACCCACGGGTTCTACGTGTTCGGGCAGGTGAATCTGACCTTCTCGCCACGGCGCTGGATCCAGCCCGACGTCACCGTCCTGCACGCGCTGCCGAAGGACGACGAGGAGGACCGGTGGATCCCGGCCCACCTCTGCACGATGGCGGTCGAGTTCGTCTCGCCCGGCAGCCGCCGGCAGGACTTCGTCGACAAGCCGATGCGGTGCGCGGAGGGGCGGGTGCCGTACTTCCTGCGGGTCGAGCTCTCCCGCCGGCTGGGGCATGCCGAGGCGGAGCTCTTCACCCTCGGCGAGTTCGGCGGTTACGACACCGTCGCCAGGGCGGTCGGCGGTCGGCGGCTGCGGGCCGACCTGCCGTTCCCGATCGACTTCGACCCCGCCGATCTGCTGCCCTGAACACGCAGAACGCGTTCGACAACCCGGTGGTCTCCTCACGTAGGGTCGCAGCGTGGGACGAATCGATGACCTCGCGAACCGCTACGTGGCCGACTGGGCGCCGCTGAGCCCGATCGGCGCCACCTACGTCGGCGTCGCCGGCTACGACGACCAGCTCGACGACCTGTCACCCGACGGCTACACGGCCCGCGCGGAGCTGATCCGGCGGACGCTGGCCGACCTGGACGTGACCGAGCCGGAGTCGGCGTCGGAGCGGACCGCCAAGGAGGCCATGCAGGAACGACTCGGCCTCGACCTCGCCCGCTACGACGCCGGAGAGGCGAGCAGCGAGGTCAACGTGATCTCCAGCGGTCTGCACGAGGTCCGCATGGTCTTCGACCTGATGCCGACCGAGGGCGACGACGCCAAGGCCAACGTGGCGGCCCGGCTCAACCGCTTCGCGGGCACCATCGAGGGCTACAAGGCGACGCTGCGCGAGGCGGCCGCCGCCGGCCACGTCAGCGCCCGGGTGCAACTCGTCGAGGTCGCCAAGCAGTGCGACGTCTGGGTCGACCCGGACGGCGACAACTTCTTCCACGGCCTGGTCGAGCGGCTGGGCGCGGACGGCGCCCTCGGCGCCGAGCTGCGGCGGGGCGCGGCGGCGGCGACCGCGGCGACGGCCGAGTTCGGCCAGTTCCTCCGCACCGAGCTGGCCCCGCTCGGCCGGGAGAAGCAGGCCGCGGGCCGCAAGCGCTACGAGCTGGCCTCGCAGTACTTCCTCGGCGCCAGGGTCGACCTCGACGAGACGTACGCCTGGGGGTTCGAGGAGCTGGCCCGGCTGGAGGCCGACATGCGGGCGGTGGCCGGCCGGATCGTCGGCCCCGGCGCCACCATCGACGAGGCCGTCGAGGCGCTGGACGCCGACCCGGCCCGGACGATCCGGGGCAAGGAGGCGTTCCGGGACTGGATGCAGGCCCTCGCCGACAAGGCCATCGGCGACCTGCACGGCACCCACTTCGACATCCCCGAGCAGGTCCGCCGCATCGAGTGCCGCCTCGCCCCGACCAGCGACGGCGCGATCTACTACACCGGCCCGAGCGAGGACTTCTCCCGCCCCGGCCGGATGTGGTGGGCGGTGCCGCAGGGCGTCACCGAGTTCTCCACCTGGCGCGAGGTGACCACCGTCTTCCACGAGGGCGTGCCGGGCCACCACCTCCAGGTCGCCCAGACCGCAGTCCGGGCCGAACTGCTCAACCGGTGGCAGCGGCTGCTCTGCTGGGTCTCCGGGCACGGCGAGGGCTGGGCGCTCTACGCGGAGCGGCTGATGGACGAGCTGGGCTACCTGGAGGACCCGGGCGACAAGCTCGGCATGCTCGACGGCCAGGCGTTCCGGGCCGCCCGGGTCATCGTCGACATCGGCATGCACCTGGAGCTGGAGATCCCGAAGGACAATCCGTTCGACTTCCACCCGGGCGAGCGCTGGACGCCGGAGCTGGGCTGGGAGTTCATGCGGGCGCACTGCCGGGTGCCCGACGAGAACCTGCGCTTCGAGCTGAACCGCTACCTCGGTTGGCCGGGGCAGGCCCCCTCCTACAAGGTGGGCGAGCGGATCTGGCTCCAGGCCCGCGACGAGGCGAAGGCCCGCAAGGGCGCCGACTTCGACCTCAAGGAGTTCCACCGCCAGGCGCTCGACCTCGGCTCGCTGGGGCTCGACCCGTTGCGCAAGGCGCTCGCCCGCCTCTGAGCTGGCCGGTGCGGGACCGGGGGACAGCGGCCCCGCACCGGGGGTGGCGGTGGGGTGAGGGCTGCCTGCGCACGAAGGCCACCGCCGTCGCCCCGCGTACGGGAGCGACGGCGGCTGCCTTCGCTGGCTGCCGGTGATCGACGCCCACCCGGTGGAGGCCGCCCGGCGGTCCGCTACCGGCGCCCGGCCTCTCCGTCGCGCCCGGACACGACCTGCTCGGACGACGTCCTCGGCGCGGGCACCGTGGCGGCGTCGACGTCGCTGTCCGCGCGGTGCCGCGCGGCGGCGGTGGCCCGGCGTCCGGCCAGCACCAGCCAGAGCCCGACGAGCAGCGCCAGAGCACCGACGACCGCCAGCACGAGCGGGATGGTCCGCCCGATCAGCAGCAGCTTGTCCCGGTTCTTCCCGGCCGACTCGACGCTGTTCGCGACGGTCTGGTCGGTGTAGACGAAGTCGGCGTCCAGCAGCGCGGTGGCCGCGCCCTGGTCCGGCACCAGCGTCTTCTTCTGCTGCTCCCGGACCTTGACGAAGTTGCCGCTGACCGGCTCGACCCAGATGGTGCGGGTGTTGCTGTACATCACCTTGCCGCTGGTCGCGCCCGGCGCGAGCGCCCCGAGCAGGGCGCCGACCCGGTCGGCCGCCATGCCCAGGTCGGTCTCCTCGATGACCTGCTGGAACCGGTACGCCTCGGTGCCGTCGATCTTCTCCGTGCCGTCGAACCGGATCGGCAACGCCTTGCGCAGGTCACGGTCGAAGTACTCGTGGTCCTTGCGCTCGGTGTTGAACGGGAACTTGTAGGTCTGCCCACCGAAGGTGACCTCGCTCGGCCCCTCCGGGCCGTCGGTCTGGAGGAACTGCTTGTCCCAGGCGACCGCCGCGGCGCTCGACCGGTCCAGGGCCAGCTCGGCGGAGTACTGGCTGATCACCTCGCCGGTCTGGATCCACTTGACCGTGCCGTACGCGCCCCAGACGACCGCCTTACCCTCCAGGTCGCCGGTCATCTCCGCCTCGGTGGTGCCGGCCTGCGGCGCCACCTCGGTGGTGGCCTCCAGCGTGCCGGTCTGCACCGTCGGCGGGATACCCGCCTTGAGCTGCAGGAACCTGGCGTTCTCCGCCACCGCGACGCTCGACTTCAGGCAGCCCTCCGGCTTACCCTCCGCGTTGCACAGCTTGAGGTCGTACGGCAGTTTCGTCACCGTCGGTGCCACGAACAGCGCCGCTCCCGCGGCGAGCACGAGACACAAGACGCCTATCCCGAACAGCACGGCGCCCAGACGAGCCTTCACTGAATCCTCCCAACAAAGACAGTCAGCCGGTGTCCGGCGAGCGGTCCTGTCCCTAAACTTGGCCGCAGGTTACTCCCGGGTTACATAATCACGCGACCCTCTGGACGGTTGATGTCTGCCCCAACTCCGGATCACGGCCTCCACCGACTGCCCGCGCTGGACGCCGTACGGGTGATCGGCGCGCTGGCCGTCGTCGGGCACCACGTCGGGTTCGCCACCGGCGAGAACACCGGAGACACGGGGCTGGGCAGCTGGTTGTCCCGCCTCGACGTGGGCGTCGCCGTCTTCTTCGTGCTCTCCGGCTTCCTGCTCTTCCGCCCGTACGCCCACTCGTCGGCCACCGGGCAGCGGTCCCCCTCCGCCCGGCGCTACCTGTGGCGCCGGGCGACCCGCATCCTGCCCGCCTACTGGCTGACCGTGGTGGTCTGCCTGCTGGTGCTGCCGCAGAACCAGCCGGCGTCGGCCGGCGACTGGTGGCGGCACCTGACGCTGGCCCAGATCTACGAGCCCCGGCAGTTGCGCCACGGCCTGAGCCAGACCTGGAGCCTCGCCACCGAGGCGGCCTTCTACCTGCTGCTGCCGCTGCTCGCCGCGCTGCTGCTGCGGCGGCGCTGGCGTCCCGGCCGGTCCACCGCCCTCATCGTCGCGGCGGGCCTGGCGATCACCGCCGGCTGGGTGGCCCTGATGGGTCTCGGCCTGCTCGACCTGGGCCTGCACACCATGTGGCTGCCCTCGTACGCCGGCTGGTTCGGCGCCGGCATGGCGCTGGCGACCGTCCACGTGTCGCTGCACACCGGTACCGGTGAGCGCTGGCGGTGGCTGGACGACCTCGGCGCCGCGCCGCTGGCCTGCTGGTCGGTCGCGCTGGCCGCCCTGGCCGTCGCCACCACGCCGATCGTGGGGCCCCGCGACCTGGCCGAGCCCACCGCCGCCCAGTTCGGGCTGAAGATGGCGCTGTACGCCCTGGTGGCGGTCATGGTGGTGCTGCCGGTGGCGTTCGGGCCGGCCACCCGCACCAAGGCCGTCCTCGGTGGCACCGCCGGCCGGTGGCTCGGTCGGGTGTCCTACGGGCTGTTCCTCTGGCACCCGTTCGTGCTGGAGGGGGTCTACATCGTCGGCGACCGGCCGAACTTCAGCGGCGACACGGGCGAGATCTTCCTGCTCACCGTCGCCGGTGGGCTGGTCCTCGCCGCGGTCAGCTACTACGCCGTCGAGCGGCCCTTCCAACGCTGGAACGGCCCCTGGCCGCGCCGACGCCCGAACACCACGGAGAACCAGAGCACCGTCACGGCGGCGACCGCCGCCAACTGAGGCGCCGCGTCGGTGTGCCCGCCCCGGGTCACCGCGTACCAGCCGGCCAGCCCGAAGCAGGCCACCGGCAGCCAGCGCCCGGCCAACCGGTACGCCCGGCGCAGCCCGCGCCGGTCCGGCGGGTGCAGGTGCGGCTCCAGGGCGTGGCCGGCCACCACACCGGCCGCGGCCAGCAGCGCCACCGCCACCGCGGCCAGGCCGCCGACCAGCAGCAGCGCCGCCCCGCCGAACACCAGGGCGAGCAGCCGGTGCCGGCGGCGCCGCGCCGGCACCGCCGCCGGAACGCCCCGGCCCGGAAGCAGGGCGGCCACCGCGACCCCGCCGAGCAGGATCACGCCGGCGCCCAACGCCAGGACGTACCCGTCGTCCGGGGCGAAGCGCAGCCGCACCTCGCCGGAGAAGCCGGCCGGCACCAGCCAGCCCTGCTGCCAGCCGTCCACCACGAACGGGGTGAGCCGCTCGCCGCCCGCGGTTGCCTCCCACCCGGCGTTCGCGTTCTCCCGCAGGGCCAGCACCCGCTGGCCCGGGTGGCCGTCCAGGTGCAACGACCGCCGGGTGGCCGACCAGCCGTCCACCCGGACGGGGGTCTGCACCGCGTCGGCGACCTGCGCCGAGCCGGCGACGCCCGCCGAGCCGGCCGCGCTGCCGTCGGTGGTGGGCCCCGGGACCACGGCGTGCGGGGTGAGGACGAGCCGGACGGGCATCGCCAGCCGGCTCGCCACCGCCACCACCCGAACCTCGCCGCCGGCCAGCGGCAGCGGAACCTTCGCGCCCGCGCCGCACAGCACAGCGTCCACCTCGCGCAGCTCCGCCAACTCCCGCCGGCTGGCCACCAGGGCCGTACGGCGCAGCACGTCGCCGACCTCGACGGTGGGCCCGCTGCCGCAGGGCAGCGTGACGGGAGCCTCCGGGTCGTTGCGGGGCGTCGGGCCGTCCGGCAACACGGTCAGCTCGCCGACGCCGACCGGCAGGCTCTGCGACAACCGCCGGTACGGGTCGAAGGTGTTGGCCGGCACCACGTCGGAGATCAGCACGGTGATCTCGTCCGTCTTCAGCGGCCGGTCGAAGACCAGGCTGCCGCCCTCGTCGAAGACGCCGCCGCGCATGCCGCCGTCCCCGATCACGGTCGCCTGCCACGGGCGGGCCGCCGCCGCCGTGGGCGGCAGGGTCACCTTCAGCCCGGCGATCTGGCGGGCCTTCGGCCAGGTCAGGCGCAGCCACGGCTGCCGGTCGGAGCCGGCGGCGTACCAGGTCGTCGCCGGGTCGCCGTCGACCACCGCGCCCGGCCGGGCGGCGGGGTGGTCGACGCCGACGCTGGAGGCGGCGACCACCGGGCTGACGCCGCGCGCGACGGCCGCCGCGCCGCCGCCGTCGAGCAGCGCGTTCAGCGCGCCGCCCGGGCGCGGGCGCACCCGCAGCGCGACGTCGTAGCCGGCGGCCACCGGCAGGCTCAGCGTCCGGTCGATCCGGTCGCCGTCCTCGGACTCCCGCACGAGCCCGCCGTCGCAGATCGGCCGGCCCTCGTCGAAGACGCAGGGCGCGGCGCCGGCGGCGGCGGTGAGCACCACGGAGGCCGGGGCGGCGGTCGCCGGGGGCGCCGGCACGGCCAGGGTGCGTTCGGCCCGTACGCCCGGAATGGTGATCTCGGCGATGCCGACGCCGCCGAACCCGGCCCGGATGTCGAAGACCTGGTCGATGGAGACCCGCACCCGCCGGGTCGGGTAGCCGGCGGGCACGCTGACCTGCACGCTCTGACCCGGGTTCTCCACCACCGTCTGCTGGTTGCCGGCGCTGACGGTGATCCTCGTGGGCAGGGAGTCGGCGCCGGTGTCGAAGGTGAGCCCCACCTCGCGGACCACCTGCGGCTCGGTCAGCTCCACCTGGAGCCACTGCGCGGTGGTGACCGTCCCGGGCGCGGAGCGCCAGGCGGTGGCGAGGCTGCCGTCGAGCGCCGCGTACGGCTGGTGCGCCGGCCGGCCGCCGACCAGCGGCTGGGCGTCGGACCAGGAACTCGACGCGGTGACCGACTCGATGCCCAGGTAGCGCACGGTGGTGGCCTGCTCCTCGCCCCACGGCGGCAGGTAGTCCCGGGCGGGCGCGCGCAGCCTCGCCTCGTCGGCGGACGTCATGGTCGCCGAGGCGTTGTCGTGCGGCTGCCCGAACGCCACCTCGCGCCGGCGCATCCCGTCGGTGAGCACCACCGGGCCGTCGGCCAGCCCCGTCGGGCGGTCGCCGGCGAGCACCGTCGGGGCGTCGGAGAGCCGGCCGGCCGCCGCGATCTGCAGCAGCGACTCCGGCCCACCCACCACGGTGGTCAGGCCCTTCGCGTCGTACGCGACGACGGGGCTGACCGGCTGGGCGACCTCGTACACCTCCAGGGCCCGGACCTTCACGTCCAGCCCGTGGTCGACGAAGTTGCCGGGCAGCTGGCCGCCGCCGACCTCCGGCCCGAAGGCCCGCACCGGGCGGATGCCGGGCGAGCGTTGCAGCGCCTGGCGGACCACCACCGGCTGGGTGGCCCCCGAACGCCCGTAGTCGAGGTCGGAGCGGAGCAGCAGGTACCGCACGCCGGAGCGGGCGAGCAGGTCGGCCAGCCCGGCGGAACCCTCGCCGTTGGCCAGCGCCGACTCGACGGCGTCGAGCAGCCGGATCGTGCCCGGCGGGGTGAGCGGCACCGAACTGCGCACCGCCCAGGGGCTCTCCAGCAGGGGCTGGGTGACCTCGTCGCTGGGGCTGCCCCACAGGTAGCGGGGGAAGCGGGCGGCGGGCACCACCAGCACCCGGTCGTCGCCGAGGTTGCGGTCCAGCCAGGAGGTCGCCTGGTGCCAGTAGCCGGGCACCTCCCGGAAGCTGCCCTGCGCGGGCAGCCCGCCGGCCAGCGCCGGCGCCGCCACCCCGGCGACCGCGACGAGGGCGGTGCCGGTGACCAGCGTGGCGCGCAGCCGTACCGGCTGGAGCAGGCGGGGCAGGCCCGGGTTGACGTCCGGCCGGTCGCCCGCGCGGGCCGCCCGCGCGACCAGTCCGACCAGGTGGGCGAGCCCGAGGATGAGCGGCAGCCGCAGCACCACGTCGAACTTGTGCACGTTGCGCAGCGGAGCGCCGGCCGCGTCGAGGAAGTCCCGCTGCGTCTGGGCGCCGAGCCCGTCGACCGCGCCGACGTGGCCGAGCCCGACCAGGGCCAGCCCGACCAGCAGGCCGGTGACCAGGAAACGCCGGTGCGGCATCCCGCGCCGGGCCAGGCCGACGAGGCCGAGGCCGGCGACCACCAGGGTGGCGACCACCAGCGGCTGCTCGGTGGCCAGTCGCCAGCCGGCCGACCAGGGTGGCCCGTGCGTGCCGTTGAGGTACGCGTGCCAGTGCGAGGCGCCGCGCAGCACGGTGGTCATGTCGGTGGGCCCGGTGGTGACCGGCGCCGTCTCGATGTAGTCGAGGAACGGCGGGCTGTACCGGCCCAGCAGCAGCAGGGGCACCAGCCACCAGGCGGTGGCGGCGCCCACCGCCAACCCCCAGGCGACCAGCGCCCTGACCCGCAGCCGGAACGGATGCAGGCCGACCAGCCAGAGACCGGCCAGCGGCACGACGGCCAGCACCGCCGTCGCGTTGACGCCACCGGCGCACGCCACCACCAGCGCGGACAGGGTGACCGCGCGGCGTACGGAGCCGCCCCGGGCCAGGCCCACCAGGGGCACCAGCACCCAGGGCGCGAGGGCGCTCGGCCACGCCTCCACCGAGATCGGGCCCAGCTCGGTGACCAGCCGGGGGGAGAGCGCGAAGGCCACCCCGGCGAGCAGGCGGGCGGCCGGCGTGCCGATGTGCAGCCGTTCGGCCAGCCGGACCACGCCGGTGCAGGCCACCGTCATGAGCAGCACCCACCAGAGCCGCTGCACCACCCAGGCCGGGATGTCGAGCACCTCGCCGAGCAGGAAGAACGGGCCCATCGGCCAGAGGTAGCCGTACGCCTGATTCTGAAGCTGGCCGAAGGTCCCGTCCGGGTCCCAGACGTGCAGGGCGCGGCTCAGCCATCCGGCTGGATCGACCGCCAGGTCCACCTTCGTGTCGATGACGATCATGCCCGGGTCCTGGAGGAACGCCAGGGCCGACAAACCTAGACAGACCGCGACCAAGCGCAGGCGCCACACCCTTCTCGATGTGACGTCCGGTCGGTCGGTCAGCTCCGGGCGGGCCGGCGCCTGCTGCATCTCGCCTCCGATCAGGCATTGCGGGGGCCGTGACGAAGCCCATAGTGTGACGCGACGCGAAGACTACTCGGCAGTAGGAGTAAGTGTGGAAGCACCGCCTGCCGCCACCCGGCACGTACTTTTCCTCAACTGGCGCGACACCCGGAACCCGGAGGGTGGCGGTTCGGAGGTGTACGTCGAGCGGATCGCCGGTGAGCTCGTGCGCCGGGGCCACCGGGCCACGCTGCTCTGCGCCACCCACTCCGCCGGCCCCGCCGAGGAGGTCACCGCCGCCGGCGTACGGGTGCTGCGGCGCGGCGGCCGGCACACCGTCTACCTGCGCGCCGCCCTCGTCTACCTGGCCGGCGCGTTGGGCCTCGGGCCACTGACCCGACGTCGGGGCGGCCGCCCCGACGTGATCGTCGACGTCGGCAACGGCCTGCCCTTCCTGTCCGCCCTGTACGCCCGCCGACCGGTCATCGCGCTGGTGCACCACGTGCACCGCGAGCAGTGGCCGGTGGTGCTGGGCCGCTGGCTGGCCCGCTTCGGCTGGTGGGTCGAGTCCTGGCTCGCCCCGCGCGTCTACCGCCACTGCCAGTACGTGACGGTCTCCGCGGCCACCCGGCAGGAGCTGGCCACCCTCGGCATCGACCCGTCCCGGGTCGCGATCGTGCACAACGGCACCCCCGACATGACGGTCGGGCCGGTGCCGCGCACCCCGCACCCGTCCCTGGTGGTGCTCGGCCGACTGGTGCCGCACAAGCAGGTCGAACTGGCCCTGCACGCGGTCGCCGGGCTCACCGACGAGCTGCCCGGGCTCACCCTCGTGGTCGCCGGGCAGGGCTGGTGGGAGCCGGAACTGCGCCAACTCGCCGAAGAGCTGGGCGTCACCGACCGGGTCCGGTTCACCGGCTTCATCAGCGACGCCGAGAAGCGGGAGCTGCTGGCCAGCGCCTGGCTCGCGCTCACCCCCTCGCTCAAGGAGGGCTGGGGGCTGACCATCGTGGAGGCCGGGGCGGTCGGCACGCCGACGGTGGCGTTCCGTGGCGCCGGCGGGGTCGAGGAGGCGCTCGTCGACGGCCGGACCGGCCTGCTCGCCGACGGCGTCGACGACTTCGTCGCCAAGGTGCGGCTGCTGCTGACCGACGACGGCCGGCGTACCGCGATGGGCGCGGCGGCGCGGGCGCACGCGGCCCGCTTCACCTGGCCGGTCTCGGGCGAAAAATTCGCGGCCCTCGTGACGAGGGCCGCGAACGTTCGGGCTGTGGTGCCGGCGGAGCAGTTGGAGCCGGTGGAGCCGTCCTACCTCGTGCCGTAGACCAGCGGCTTGTTGGCGCCGCCGCTACCGCCGTCCGAGCTGGTCCGCGCGGCCTGCTCGGCCTTGGCGGCCTCGGACGACGAGGTGCCGGTGAGGGTGGTGGCCAGCGCCACCGACCCGAAGACGCCGAGAGCGACCGCGATCACTCCGGCGAGAACCAACGAGAGAGCACTGCGCATGGTGCTGACTTCCTCCTCGTGAGCTGCGTGCGCGGGACGTTACCACCAAGTAGCGTCGCTGGGGAGGGCCGCGAGGACGATCGACACCGGCCCGGCGGCGCGAACCGGCGGCAGCTCACCGCGCACCGGGGCCCGCCGCGGCCGGGTTCTCGTACAGGGTCAGGTCCTCACCGGCGTACACCTCGCGGAGGCCGGCCAGCGTCGCCGGATCCGGCCGCTGCCCGCCGGCCACCCGTTGCACCACCACCCAGCGCACCCCGGTGACCCGCACCGGAGCACCGGCGTCGAGCACCCGCCGCACGTGCGCGACGCGCGGGTTCTCCCCGCTCACCTCGCTCGTGCCCACCCAGAGCGTGTCGTCGACGAGGACGTCGGCGTCGACGTAGCGGGGCAGCGGGTCGAGCGCCGTCCGGCCGCCGTTCCAGGGATACGCCCGGTAGGAGCCCAGCGGCAACGACAGCACCTCGCCCGGCTGGCCGTCGAGACGGGCGGCGACGGCGTCCCAGTCCGCCGGGTAGGTCACCGGCCGCAGCCGGCCAGCCGCGCCGAACGCCAGGTCCGGCAGGACCACCACCGGCAGCACCAACGCCCCGGCCAGCACCGCGCCCGCGCCGGCCCGCCCCGCCGGGGCCACCGCCCCGGCCAACCGTTCCGCGCCGAGCGCGAACCCCACGGCGACCAGCAGGGCGTACGGGACGAGGAACTTCTGCCCGTCGCGCAGCACCCCGGCTCCCGGCACCGTGGCCACCAGCCACTCCAGCGACGCGCCCAGGCCGGGCAGCACGCCCAGGGCGGCGAGCAGGAACCCGCCGGCCGCCAACACGGTTAGCCGGTCGCCGATCCCGCCCGGCCACCGGCGGCGCAGCGCCCGGTAGCCGAGGACCGCCACAGCCAGCACGACGACGGTGGCCAGCGGCGCCAGCGGGGACGACCGGCTCACCGGCATGGTCTGCGCGTTCCAGATCCCGCCGGTGCCGGCCAGCGCGCCGAGCGCTCCGCTCCAGTTCTCCGCCCGGGCCGCGAACGCCGCCACCCCGTCGGGATCGGTCCGGGCGTCCGCCCGGGTCAGGGCCGCCGCCACCAGCCAGGGCGCGTTCAGCAGCAGCACCGCTGCGATCGCGACCGCGCCGACCCGGCCCCCGCCGCGCCGCGGCACCAGCACGACGGTGGCGGCCAGCGCGATGAGGCCGCCGGTCGGGGTCACCGCGGCCAGGGCGGCGGCCAGCAGCAGCAGCGGCAGCGCCCGTCGGCCACCGGCCCGCAGCCGGATCACCGCCAGCACCAGCCAGGGCAGCGACGCGTACGCCAGGAGCAGCCCCCAGTGCCCGATCAGCAGCCGCTCCGCCAGGTAGGGCGTCCACGCGTAACCGACGGCGGACACCAGCCGGGTGACCGGGTGCCGGGCCGGCACCAGCGACCCGGCGCCGACGGTGGCGAGCAGCAGCACCGCGACCAGCGCCAGCCGCTGCACCAGCCAGCCGGGCGCCACCTGGGTCGCCAGCGACACCAGGGCGTCCAACGGCACCGCCCGCGGCAGCGAGTCGGACGGGGCGACGAGTTCGGCACGCCACGGCTGGTGCGGCACGAAGACCATGTCGTAGCTGAGCACGTATCCGGGTGCCGCCAGCGGAGCCAGCACCAGCAGGGTGACGGCCAGCCCGAGTCCGACGAGCATCGACCTCTCCCGCAGGGTTGACCTCCTCACTACGCTGACCGGGCGTGGCACCGGCGTGGCGCCACTGTACGCGCGCCCGTTGCACACCCGGGAGTGCCGGCGACACGGGACGGTTGATGGCAACGAGTTCGGAGCGGCCCGGCCGGGCGAGGAGTCTCGGCACCGCCGGCATCGCGGTGACGCTGGCCGGCGTGTTCGTCAACGGGCTGGCCTACGTGGTGCCCGTCCTCGGCGCGCGGCACCTCGATCCGGCGCAGCTGAGCGCGCTCGCCACTCTCCTGGCGCTCGGTGCGATCGGCGGTGTGGCCAGCACCGGGCTCCAGATCGCGGTCGCCGTGCACCGGGCCCGGCACGGTCGCGCCGCCACCGCCCGACCGACCCTGCTGACGGTGCTCGTCACCGCCGCGTTGCTCGCCCTGACGCTGCCGGTGGCCGCCGTCGGGCTCCGGCTGACCGCCCCGGCGGTGCTGCTGCTCGGCGTGCTCACCGTGGCGGTCGTGGCGGCCGGCCGCTGGCTGGGCGAGTTGCAGGGCGACCAGCGTTTCCTGCGGCTCGCCGGCGGCATGGCGCTGCTCGGTGCCGGCCGCTACGGGGGCATGGTGGCCGGGCTCGCGCTCGGCGGCGGGCTCACCGGGTCGCTGCTGGCCGGCGCGTTCACCTCGGTCCTGGTGCTCGCCCTGCTGGTACGCCTCAACCGGGGCGCCGGCATCGACCCGGCCGCGCCCTCCCTCGCCACCCGGACGGTGCTCACCGCCAGCGGCGCCACGCTGGCGATGCTGGTCGTCTCCTACGCGGATCTGCTGCTCGCCCGCCGCTTCCTGCCGCCGGACGTCTCCGGCACCTACGCCGTCGGCACCGTGCTGACGAAGGGGGCCCTGTGGGCGCCGCAGGTGGTGACGGTGATCGCGCTGCCCCGCCTGGCCAAGGGGGACCGGCGGGCCCTGGTCGCCGCGCTGGCCCTGGTCGCCGGGGTCGGGGCGGTGCTGGTGCTCGGCTCGGCGCTCGCCGGCGGGCTGGCCTTCCGCCTGGCCGGCGGCCCCGACTACGCCGCCGCCGGCCGTCACGCCCCGCTGTTCGCCGCCACCGGCGCCCTGTACGCGATCGTGTTCATCCTGGTCAACGCCCGGGTAGCGGCATCGGCCCGGTGGCCTGCCGCTCCGCTGTGGACGTCGACGGCGGTCTTCGTGGCCGCCGTCGCGACCGTCGTGCCGCGGACCGTCGTCGGGATCGCCGGAGCCGCCCTGGCGACGGCGGCCGTCACCGCCGTCGTCACCGGATTCCTGACATTGGCCCACGAAAGGGACAGCAGGGCGAAACGCACCCGTACGGCCACTACCACCCCAGCGGGAGGACATGTCACAGTGCGGGACGGATAACCAGGAGACGGGGGTTTCTGGTGAGCGTCAGCACGGCCACGACCGGATCCGGGCCAGGGAAGGGCCGCGCCCACGCACGCTGGTTGCTCGTGTTGTACGCCACCGCGCTGGTGTTCACCCTGACGGCCGGCGTACCGGGCCGGGCGCGGGCCGAGGGCGGCATGTCTGCCGACCGGCTCACCGCCCTCTTCGAGCGCTACGGCGACACCTCCGGCCGGTGGAACGGCGCCGACCGGACGGCCTCGGTCCGGCTCCCCGACGGCCGGCTCCTCTGGCTCTTCTCCGACACCTTCCTCGGCCCCGTGGGCCCGGACGGCTCCCGCCCCCGCACCGCGTCGTTCATCAACAACTCGGCCGTGGTGCAGCAGGGCGACGAGCTGCGCGAGACGGTGCACGGCGGCACCGCCGACGACCCCGCCTCGCTGGTGCCGCCGCCGGCCGCCGACCAGTTCCACTGGATCGGCGACGCCCAGGTCGTGGGCGAGACCCTCCAGGTGCTGGTCAACCGCTACCGCCGGACGGGTGACGGCCCGCTGGACCACCTCCTGCTGGGCACCTCGCTGGCGACCTTCGCGCTGCCCGGCCTGACGCCCACCGGGGTCAGGCCGCTGCCGCTGGGGGAGCGCATCTCGTGGGGCTCCACCCTGCTGCGCGACGGCGGGCACACGCTGATCTACGGCACCGAGGCGAGCGGCGAGACGAAGTTCGCGCACGTCGCCCGGGTCGCCGGGACCGACCTGAACGGCCCGTGGGAGTTCTGGACGGGCACCGACTGGACACCCGCGGCGGACCGGTCCGCCCGCGTCCTCAGCGGGGTCGGCACGTCGTACGGGGTGCAGCGGGTCGGCGACCGCTACGTGCTCGTGACCCACGAGAACAACCTGGTGTTCAGCGCCGACGTGGTGGCCTACTCGGCCGGCGGGCCGACGGGTCCGTTCGACGGGCCGGACTACCTGCACCGCGCGCCCGAGACCGACGCCGGGCACCTCGTCTACGACGCCGACCTGCACCCCGACCTGGCCCGTCCGGGCAAGCTGCTGGTCTCCTACAACGTCAACAACGTCGACGACGCCGTCACGTACGCCGACGCCGGTCTGTACCGGCCACGCTTCGTCGAGGTCGACTGGCCCCGCCCCCGGCCGGACCGGGTTGACGTGCCGCCGGCGCCGGCCGCGCTCACGGCCGAGGCGCGGGGCGCCGGCAACGCCGAGCTGCGGTGGCGTCCCGTGCCGACCGACGACGAGTTGCGCTACCTGGTGCACCGCCGCGACGTGACCGCGGGCCAGACCCACTTCGTCCGGATCGGCGAGCCGGCCGCCGAGCCCCGCTCCTCGGCCGACTTCCTGGTCAACGGGCACGAATACGAGTTCCGGGTGACCGCCGTCGGGCGGCGCGGCGAGGGCCCACCGTCGCCGGTGGCGCGGATGACCGCCACGGTGCCGCCGCCACCACCGCCCAGCGGGCTGCGGGCCGTGGCCGGGCGCACCGGGGACGTCGCGGTGCACTGGGAGCCGGTGCCGTTCGTCCAGGTGTTCCGGCTCTACCGGCGCGACGTCACGGCGGGGCAGCGGGAACCGGCCCTCGTCGGCACGTTCACCGGCACCAGCGCCACCGTCGGCTCACTGTGGCACGCCCGCACGTACGAGTTCACCGTCGTCGCGGTCGGCGGCGGCGGGGACAGCCCGCCCTCGATGCCCGTCCGGGCCACCGCCTCGGTCGACCCGCCGGCCGCGCCGGCCCGGCTGACCGCCCAGGCCCAGCCGGACGGCGGCATCGGGCTCGGCTGGGCCGACCTGGGGCCCGGCGTCTCCTACCGGGTCTACCGACGTGACGTGACGGCCGGCCGGAGCAGTTTCGGCACCCCCGCACTCGAGACCCGGCCGAGCCACCTCGCCCGTCATCTGGAGCACGGCCACGAGTACGAGTTCGCCGTCAGCGCCGTGGACCGCGACCGTGAGGGTCCGCTCTCCCCGCCGGTGCGGGCGCAGGCGCGCTTCACCGCGCCGACGGTGGTGCCGACCGGTCTGCGGGTGACGAAGATCGGGCTGGGCGAGGTGGAGCTGACCTGGCGGTCGACCAATCCGGGCGGGTGGCACCGCGTCTACCGGCGGGACCTCACCGCCGGGGAACGGGAGTTCACCGAGGAGGAGGTGCCCGTGCAGGGCACCGAGGCCACCATCCGCCAGCTGCGCAACGGCCACGAGTACGAGTTCGTGGTCGCCGCCGCCAACCAGGCCGGCGCCGGGCGGCAGAGCAGGCCCGTCCGGGCCGTCCTGCGGCTGCCCACGCCGGCCGGGCTGACGGCGACGGCGGCCGGCAACGGCGAGGCCCGGGTGACCTGGCGTCCGGCGGGGCCGGGCCTCGCCTACCGCGTCCAGATGCGGGACGTCACTTCCGGCGGGGAGTGGCGGACGGATCCGGTGCCGGTCGGCGGGACGGATTTGACCGCCGTCCTGCTGGTCCGCGGGCACCGCTACGAGTTCCGGGTCGCCGCCACCGACGGCGTCGACACCGGTACGCCGTCCGCGCCGGTCGCCGTGCTCGTCCGCTGAGGAACCGGCGGCGGTCGTGTCGCGCTGGAGGAGTTGGCCCGGTCAGGCCCCGGCGGCGAGCCAGGAGCGCAGCAGGTGGTGGTCGATCGAGTCGGCGCGGCCCAACGGCCGTCCGGCTGCCGCCCGCTCGCGCAGCTCGTCCCGGGTGAACCAGCGCGCCTCCAGCAGTTCCTCGCCGTCCACCCGCACCTGCTCGGAGGCGGCGGTGGCCCGGAAGCCGACCATCAGGCCGGCCGGGAAGGGCCACGCCTGCGACCCCACGTACGCCAGGTCGGTCACCGTCACGCCGGCCTCCTCGGCCATCTCCCGCCGGACGGCGTCCTCCAGGCTCTCGCCCACCTCGACGAAGCCGGCGAGCGTCGAGTACGCCCCCTCGGGCGCGCCCGCGTGCCGGGCCAGCAGGCAGCGGTCGGGGGAACCGGGCGCCTCGACGAGCACGATGACCGCCGGTTCGATCCGGGGGAAGAGGAGCCGGCCGCAGTCCGCCCGCGCGCACGAGCGGACGTGTCCGCCGCCCCGGGCCACGGTCGACGCCCCGCACGTGCCGCAGTAGCGCTGCTGCCGGTGCCAGTGCAGCAGTCCCCGCGCGTACGCCTGGACGGCCGCCCCGGCCGGGTCGAGCCGGCCGACCAGCGCCCGGACGTCCATCGCGGCGCTCGCCCCCGCCACCTGCAGGGCGGCGGCCTCGGGCAGCCCGGAGAGGTCCACGGCGAAGACGGCCGAGCCCTCGTCCGTGCCGAGGAAGACGGTCTCGTCAGCGACGGCGAGCGCCCCGGTCGCCCGTTCCCCGGCCAGCCGCACCGGCACGTCCTCCGCGACGAGGCAGCGGTCGCGCCAGAGCGGCAACAGGGTGCTCGCCGGGTCCGCCAGCAGCGCGGCGAGCCGTTCCGGGTCGGTACGCAGCTCCCCCGCCCGGTCCAGCCAGCCGCCCCCGTACGCCAGGGCCGCCTCGTCCGCTTCCATGCCCCCACCGTGCCATGCCCGCCGGACCGGCCGGCGACCGGCTGTGGTCTCCGACACACCAGCGACACGCCGTGGCGCGACGGTTCGGACGGAGGCTGCCGCCCCGCCGGAGCGCCGGTTACCGTAGGTGTCTTCCGGGCGGAGGCGTGCTCCCCCGTTGTAATACGTCCGATCGAGGTGACCGTGACGCTGTACGGCGAGAAGACCCCACCCGCCGACGACCGGCCGACCGTGCAGGTCAAGGCCGTGACCTGGCCCGGTGACGAGCCGGAGCCGGTCGCGCCGGCAGCCGGGCCGGGCGGGTCACGGTCCCGCCGGGTCCGCCTGCTGCTGGCCGCCGGGGTCGCCACGGCGGTGCTGGGCTCCGTGGCGGGGGCGGGCGCCTACGCGTACGCCGGTGACGTGCCGCGGGGGACGACGGTGCTCGGCGCGGAGCTCGGCGGCCGGAGCCGCGCGGACGCCGCCCGGGAGTTGCGGGCCGAGCTCGTACGCCGCGCCGCCGCCCTCAACGCTCCGCTGTCGGTACGCGTCGGCGAGCGGAGCGCCACCATCGACCCGGCCTCCATCGGGCTGGCGATCGACGTCGACGCCACGGTGGCGGCGGCCGCCGAGGCGGAGGCGCACGCGGTCGACCGGCTCGTGGGGTCCCGGGCGGTGCAGCCCGTGGTGACCGTGGACGCGGCCCGGCTCGACGCCGAGCTCGAGAAGGTCGTCGGCGACCAGGGCCGGAAGATGACCATGCCGGCGATCACCTGGAAGGGCACCACGCCCAAGGCGGTGCACCCGAAGCCGAGCCTCGCGGTGGATCCGGAACGCTCCGCGCAGGTGGTGCGGGAGGGTTGGCTCAGCGGGCAGCCGGTGACCGTGCCGCTGGTCGAGACGCACCCGGCAACCACCGCCGAGGAGGTGGACCGGCTGGTCGCCGAGCTGGCGAAGCCGGCAGTGGCCGCCCCCGTCACCCTGTCCACCGGCAAGGGCTCGGTGCAGATCCCGCCGAAGGCGATCGCGGGCAGCCTGCGCTTCACCGCCGACAAGACCGGCAGGTTGACCCCGCAGGTCGACGTGAAGCGGCTGCGCGCCGCGCTCGGCGACGACCTGGCCGCGATCGAGGTGCCCCCGAAGGACGCGCGGATGACCATCTCCGGCGGCAAGCCGAAGGTCGTCGAGGGCAAGCCCGGGCAGCAGCTCGACAGCGCGGCCCTCGGCCGCGACCTGCTCGCCGTCCTGCCGAAGGCGGACGACCGGAAGGTCACCGGCGAGCTGAGGCCGGCGGAGCCGGAGCTGACCGCGGCGAAGCTGGCCGGGCTGGGCATCAAGGAGCGGGTCTCCACCTTCACCACGCGGTTCACCGGCGGGCTCTCCTCGCCGCGCAGCCAGAACATCGTCACGATCGCGAAGGACGTGGACGGCACGGTGGTGCTGCCCGGCGAGACGTTCTCCCTCAACGGGCACACCGGCGAGCGCGGCTACGCCCAGGGCTACCGGGACGCCCCGGTCATTCTCGACGGCAAACTGGTCCCCGGGGTGGGCGGCGGCACCTCGCAGTTCACCACCACGCTGTTCAACGCCACGTACTACGCCGGGCTGGAGGACGTCGAGCACAAGCCGCACTCGTACTGGTTCAGCCGCTACCCGGCGGTCATCGAGTCGACCATCTTCTGGCCGAACCTGGACTTCAAGTTCCGCAACGACACCGAGCACGGCGTGCTGATCGACACCTCCTACACGTCGAATTCGATCACCGTCTCGATCTGGAGCACCAAGATCTGGGACAGCGTGAAGACCGAGTACACCCCGCGCCGCAACATCACCCAGCCGAAGACGGTCTACCTGGAGCCCGGCCCGACCTGCATCCCGGCGGGCGGCAGCCAGGGGTTCACCCAGGATGCCTACCGGGTGTTCAAGAAGGACGGCAAGGTCGTGAAGCGGGAGAAGTTCACCTGGCGCTACGCCGCGGAGCCGCGCTTCATCTGCGGCCCCGAGCCGTCCTGACCACCGCGCGAATCACCCTGGAGGAAGCCCCGCCGGCCCGTCGCCGGCGGGGCTTCCTCCTGTCGTACGCGCACCGCCCGCCACGGCGACCGTCGACGTCGTCGGCCGGACCCGTGTGCCGGCCCGCCGCTGCGACTCCGCCACGGCCGGGGTTGATGGCCGGGCAGCACACCTGGTCGCTCCATCGCCACTGCTCCCGCCACTGCTCCCACCGCCGCGCCGGTCGCCACCGTGCCGGTGATCTGGCTGTCCTCCCGTCGCGCGGTGCCGGTCCAGTCGCGCCACGGGGCCGGTGATCGGCGTGCCGATCAGTCGGGGGCCGTACCCCGGGCGGCGACGTGCGGCCAGGTGTGCTGCCCGGCCATGAACCGCAGCGCGTGGTCAGTTCGCCGCCCAGCCCTCGGCCGCATACGTCCGAGCGAACCTGCTCGGCTTCGTCGATGGGCCCACCAGAAAGGTCCGGGACGCAGTTCAGGGCCACCCCGCAAGGGGTGGCCCTGAACCGAAAGATTGTCCGGCGGTGTCCTACTCTCCCACACCCTCCCGAGTGCAGTACCATCGGCGCTGGAGGGCTTAGCTTCCGGGTTCGGAATGTAACCGGGCGTTTCCCCTCCGCCATGACCGCCGTAAC
>NZ_JAGPXN010000081.1 GCF_018070575.1 Micromonospora sp. C31 | reverse complement strand
TCGACCCACGCCTTGGTCACCGTCGGCGTGTGCGCGAGGACGTTGTCCAGCAGGCGCACGCCGATCGCGTTGTCGGTGACCGACGCCGCGGTGACCACCACCGCGATGATCAACCCCAGGGCGTCCACCGCCAGGCCCCGCTTACGGCCCGGGACCTTCTTCGCGGCGTCCTTGCCGGTCGTCGCCGCCGGAACGTGGTTGGCCGCCCGGATCGACTGGGTGTCCAACACCACCGCGGTCGGATCCTCCCGGCAGCCGGCCCGCTCCCGCGCCTGACAGCGCAGCAGATCATGAATCACCTGGTCAGTGCCGTCATCACGCCACAGAGCGAAGTAGTAGTACGTCGCGGACTTCGGGGGCAGGTCGTGTGGCAGGTACGCC
>NZ_JAGPXN010000025.1 GCF_018070575.1 Micromonospora sp. C31 | reverse complement strand
TCGTCCTCGCTGCGGCGCTACCGCCAGCGCACACCCTGCACTGGTCGATCTGGCGACGAACATCCCAAGCCAGAGCCCGACGATCCCACTACCAGCGCAGACAGGCGAAGTGACGTTGGAGTATTAGGGTCCGCGCTTGTGTAGCTGGCCCACGTCACCCGGTCAGGCCGCCCGGTGGCGCGTGGCGCTGAGGCGGAACGGGTGGGTGTACTCGGTGCCGCAGCAGGTGCACCAGGCCCGGAACAGCAGGCTGGTCGCGGTGTCGACGGGGCTTGGTTCCACCTCGTAGCGGGTGCCTTCGATCATGGCGTAGAGGTGCCGCCAGCGGATCGGGCAGAGGCAGGCCGGCGTGCTCATGCCGTTGCCTTCCCGTCGTCGGGGTCGGGGGCTCGCCACTCGCGGGGCTTGGCGCCGGTGGCGTCGGCGACTTGGGCGACGTCGCGGTGGCTGTAGGCGGTGCGGGTGCCGGAGATGGACATGCCGGCGGCTGCGGCGAGGTCGCCCAGCGTGTAGGGGCGGGGTTGGACGAACTCGCGGCCGTAGGCGATCAGCTCGCGGATCCGCTGCTCGGCTTCCTCCTTCGCGCGACGGGCACCGGCCAGCGCGCCGATCAGCGGGTCCTGGTCGCCTCCGTCCCACGCGGCCCGCAGGTTCTCGGTGGCACGTTCTTGGTCTTCAGCGGCTTCGTCCCGCGCGGCGAGGAAGCCGTCGTCGTGTTCCTCGCCGGGGTCGGGTTGCGGGATCGGGTACAGGATCGCGGCCACGTCGGTGAAGATGTCTCGTCGAGTCATGTCCTACATTCTGCGCAATCTATTGCGATGATCGCAATAAGCTGTGGCGACCGCAATCAAAAGTTGGGGTCTCCCATATCCGATCTTGTTCAAGAAGCGATCGTTTTCCGGACAAGATCAAATTACGTCGCCGAGGCGGGCAGTTCACGTCCGAAAAACCCGTCCGAGAATTCGGCGTGTCCAACAACGTGACGAGGGGTTTGTTGGGCACTCTGGACGGCGTGACCGTCACCCCTATGCCCGCCGAGGGTGACCTGCTTGCCTCGACTCCGCTCGCAGGCGTGCTCGTCGGCTACGGGCGAGTCTCCACCCGCGAGCAGAACCTCGCCCGCCAGCAAGGCGCACTGACTGCGGCCGGCTGCGCCAAGTGCTTCTTCGACAAGGCCTCCGGGAAGAACACGAACCGGCCCGAGCTGGCCAAGGTGTTCGAGTACATCCGGCCCGGCGACGTGCTCACCGTCGTCTCGCTCGACCGGCTCGGCCGCTCGCTGGAGGACCTGATCGGCATCGTCGGCCGGCTCAAGCGCCACGGCGTCGGTTTCCAGTCCCTGCACGAGAAGCTCGACACCACCACCGCAGGCGGGATGTTCGTCTTCCACGTCTTCGCCGCGCTGGCCGAGTTCCTACGGACCATCATCGTGGCCAACACCAACGAGGGCCTGGCCGCCGCTCGCGCCCGCGGGCAACGCCTCGGCCGGCCGCCGGCGATGACGCCGGAGAAGGTCGCGTACGCGCTGCAACTGCTCGCCGAGCCGAACCGCACGATGACCTCGATCGCCAAGCTCCTCGGCGTCTCTCGCAGCACCCTATACAGCGCGCTGCCTGGCCTCATTCCGGCCCAACGCGACGACCAGGCCGCCCTGCAAGAACGGCTTACCCAACTCCCGCCGGACTGATGGGGATTACCGGCATACCATGCTGCTTGAACCAGCTCAAACAGTGGCGTGACCTGGGCACCCGCTACGCCAAACGTGCATCCCTTTGTCGCACCAGACCTGGCCTCACCGTCGCCATCAGTTGGCTTTCATGATCGACAGGGCAGGCCATAGGCAATCGCCCTGCAGTGAGTCCATCCACGCGGGCTGTGGCAGAATCGCCGGGCACGGCTCAATGGAGATGAGATGTGGACGCCGTTTAGTGAGGAGGGCCGTGACGAAGTTGATTGAAGAAAATAAACTTGCCGCGCAGGTCAGAAACATAGGAGAAACGGTAGTGGGGTCAGCTGCTTGGCTTCGCCTGGGGAAGTCGCTTCCATACTATGTGGCCGTGGCCCTCGGTCTTGCGGGTGTTCTGTACCGGGCGGTGCTGATAGCGTTGGACGTTCCACCAGCCAATAGCGACGAGGGCACTGCTGGTCTAGCCGCCTTACACATCGGAGAAGGTCAGCACTGGCCGACGTTCTTTTACGGCCAAGACTACATGGGCACCTTCTACTCCTATCTTGCAGCCCCGTTAATTCAGGTTCTCGGCACGCACTGGTGGGTACTTCGTTTACCGGCACTCGCAATGTATGCCGTCTTCCTTCTTCTCGTCTTCCGGCTTACGCGTACCCTCTACACGCCCTGGTTTGCCGTCTTCATCATGGCGGTCATGGCGTTCGGGTCTGATCGGGTCATCAAAGATCAAATTATCGGAGCTGGCGGCTATTCCGATGTGGCCACCGCCGTTGCCGGTCTCATGCTGGCATCTGCACTTCTAGTTCTCGATCCCAAAAAGCGAAAGATGACATTTGCGGTGTGGGGCTGGCTGGCCGGTTACATCGTCTGGACCCACTGGCTTGCACTGCCGTATGTTGCCGCCGCTGTGCTGCTCGTGGCATGGGTGGGTCGATCAGAGCTGACGATACGTCGGGCATCCCTGGCAGCCTCCGGATTCGTTCTCGGCGCAGCGCCTTTGATCTGGTTCAACCTTCGCCCCGACCACCCCAACTCCTTTTCGGTGTTGCTTTCTCTCAGTGGCGCGACCGAGTCGGCTGCTTGGCCGGACAGATTGCACGGTGCGGTCCTCCTCGGCCTACCTCTCAGTTCCGGGATGTGTGCGCCGAGTCGCTGTTCGCCCTGGCAAATGTGGTGGGGGCCGACCTACCTTATTTTGATGGTCGTGGCGGCGGCCATAGCCGTCGCCGCAGTACGTCGCGCCGATGTCGGCGAACGTCGTATGCACGCCAGTCGGCTGGCGCTCGTCGCCGGTGCTGCGATGACCCTGGCCGCCTATATTGCGAGTTCCTCGTCGGCGATGACACCAATCGAGAGCGCCCGCTACCTCCACTACGGGATAGTGTCGCTGCCAGCCATCCTCTGGCCGCTGTGGATCGGCATGACTGCCCTGGCTGGCAGAGTGAGGGACAATATCTCCGGCGGCAGAAGGGGCGAACTTCAACCAAGTGTGACCGGCCCGAGCCGGTACGAAGGGTTCCTGACCGCTGGCTGTATCGCAGTCACCGGTGTCTTCTTCGCTGGTCTGCTAGTCGCTACCGGGCAGTTGATCGCTCACCAATCTCACTACGCCGTAGAAGCTAACAATGAACAGCAACTTTTGGATCATCTGCGAGCGGGTGGTGTCACCCACATCTATTCCGAGTACTGGACGTGCAACCGGATTGCTTACCGCAGCCGGGAGGAGGTTCGTTGCGCGGTCCTTGATGAGAGCCTATCGCCCGGACTCGATCGCTACCGGCCGTACCGTGACCAGGTCCGGCAGTCAGAACAGGTGGCCTACGTGCTCCCCGGATCAAGCGCGATGTCAGACAACTTCGCCCGGTCCGCCCTCCGTTTGGGAGTCGAAGTGGTTTCTCGATACGAGACTGCGGGCTACCAGGTATATCTCTGCCGCCAAAAGCCAGAGCGGAACTGATCAAGCAACCCCTCGACCCTCGGCTACCGGGGTGTGATCACGACTGAACGTGATGTGAGGCCCCCAAGAAGGGCCGTCAAGAGCAAAAAAAACCGGAGTGGTCAGCAGCGGTCGTAGAGGCCCTCGAAGTGGACCACGGCTGGGGGGCACCGAGTAATGACGCAGATCCAAGTCGCGGGTCCGCTCATCAATCGTCTCGGTGCGCCCCTCCCTGCCGCAATATATGGCTTACGCGATCAGCGCCCAAGAGCGAGGCGCTTTCCGCTGGTGCCCGCTATGTTAGGCGGGAATTTCGGTCCAGCCCTTGTACGTTGCGGTCGTGCCGGATGGACAGTATCCGAACGAGCCGCGCCGATCCCCGGCCCACCGAGTGACACCATTGTACGTGCCGCCATTCGAGCAAATCACGAAGAAGCGGTAGCTGTCCGGGCCGTTCCCATCTACCCAGCCGCCGTAACTGGTTGCGGTGTTCAGCGTGACATGAACGTCGCCAAACCACTCCGCTCCGACGCTGGACGCCGAGGCGGGACCGGCAACGCCGGTTACGGTCATAGCTGCACTCGCGGTGAGAAGTGCGGCATTAATTGCGAGCTTGCGGATCACTTTCTTGTCCCTTCAGAGGAGGTAGTCGTTTAGCCGGCCAGGGGTGTGGATTGCCTAACCTTTCCTGAGGGGCGCCCTTGTGCGGCTAAATCGATCGTCATTGCCATAACGCGCCTATGGGGGCCGTGAATCTCATCACGGCCGCGAAATGTGACCAGGCTCTAAGCCCAGAAGTATCCGGTGCCGCTCACGTCTCCCGATGGGGTTGCGGGGGAGATGGGAAACCGGGGCTGAGGAAGTCCGGTCAGTTGTCGTTGTAGAAGAAGCCCTTGTTCATGGTGCTTCCGCTCATGTCGATACCGTCTGGGCAGTAGACGAAAGATCCGCGGCGGTCGCCGGCCCAGCGGGTCGTGCCCGACTTGAACGCACCGCTTTTGCAGAACGCATAGGCCCAGTATTCGTCAGGGCCGTTTCCGTCAACCCAGCCGCCATAATTGTAACCATCATCTTTGGTGACATGTTGAGCGCCGAACCACGTCGGCGTTAAGTCCGCCGCCATGGCGGGGGAAGCGGGGAGAAGTGGGAGGGCCAGGCTTGCAGCTACAGCCGTAATTGCAATTCTCATGCGCAAGGCAGGAAGCTCCAATCACGAATAAAGAAAATCGAGCGATGGCCGCTTGCGTCCAAGTCAAACTGCCTCGAGGATGAACCCTCGTTGATTAGGGCCATCCTTGATTCCTGATGGGCAGTAGGAGGACGAGCCGCGACGATCACCGGCCCAACGCCAAACGCCGTACGACGGGTTCCCGACTTTGCAATAGGCAAAGCTTCTGTAGCGGTCCGGTCCATTGCCGTCGACCCAGCCGGCGTAGGTGGTGCTGGTGTCGCTGGTTACGTGCACATCACCAAACCAGAGGGGAGTGATCTCGCTGGCAGAAGCCGGCTGGCCAGACAGCAGGCACGCCGCTAGCGTAGTGCCGGCGATCGTGACCGCTCGCAATTTACTTATCATTGATACCTAGACCTCCGTATGCAGTCACTGCGTGCCGGTTTTTCCCTTTGCTTGCGGCTATCGCAGGTGCAGCCTTAGGCCCGGCGTCCACCTGCGTTGACTGCCCACAATCCGGACGGACAGGAAACGGAGGCGCCCCGTCGGTCGCCGAACCAGGGCTTGGAGGCACTCTCGTACGTCACGCCATTCTCGCACTTAATCCATATCTCATATCGCTCGGGACCGGTGCCATCGCACCATCCCCAGGCGTAGCCGGTAACTCCTGGTCCAGTAACCTCAACCGTGCATGGCTTGCCGTTCCAGTCTGCAGAAGCGGGTGAGCTGAACATCACGGAACCTGCCATTGCAGCGAGAGATACGGCGGCGATTCCCAGTGTACGTTTCATCGATTTCATTCCGGAACTCCGTCCACAGCATGGAGGTAATTGGCAGTCAACGCGCGCGTCGGTCAGGGCCCCGTTACCCATCAGAACTTCTGACGCCCTGGAGCGTATAGGCAAACATCACCGTAACGTGGAGTCCTGTGGCGACTACCGAATGCGTGCACCCGGCTGTTGATCACGCAGGGTTCTTTCGCCGAGGGAAACTTGCCCGAAATGGGTTTATATGGTCCAAGTTAACCCACCGAGCATCATCACTCATCGCGAGGATAACGTTTTGGTAACGGCATGATCGCGGACCGTGGTGGTTTCAGGATTGTCGGTCAGGAGCGAGCGGTAAGCGGTTCTCGTTGTCCCCGGCACCAGTATCGGCATTGAGCTGCAGAAACGCCTGGCCAGGTAACTGCGGCTGGAGTAGCAGGATAGGGCCGACGTATCGTCGCCACCGTGGAGATTCCCGTGAAGCTCTCGATCCTCATGCCGGTCTACAACGAGGAAGAACGCATCGCGGATGCCCTCAAGCAGGCATTGGCGGTCGACTACCCGTGTGAGATCGAGCTGGTCGTGGTCGACGACGGCAGCCGGGACGGCACCGGTGAGATCCTCGGTCGGGCCGACGACGCGCGCCTGCGGGTCATCACCCACCAGCGCAACGCCGGTAAGGGCGCCGCCATCAGGACGGCGGTCGACAACGCCGAGGGCGACTACATCGTCATTCTCGACGCCGACCTGGAGTACGACCCGCAGGACATCCCCAAGCTGCTCGACCCGGTGCTCGACGGGCGGGCCACCGTGGTCTACGGCAACCGCACCTTCGGCAGCCACAGCGCCTACAGCTTCTGGTACGTGATGGGCAACAAGGGCGTCACGATGGCGGCGAACGTGCTGTTCAACTCCTACATCGGCGACCTGGAGACCTGCTTCAAGCTGATGCCGGTGGCGCTCTACCGCTCGCTCGACGTCCGCTCGCGCGGCTTCGGCATGGAGGCCGAGGTCACCGGCAAGCTGCTGCGCCAGCGCATCCGCCCCTACGAGGTCCCGATCAGCTACCGGGCGCGGGGCCGCGAAGAGGGCAAGAAGATCACCTGGAAGGACGGCGTCGAGGCGCTCTGGATCCTCGGCCGCGAGCGCACCCGCCGCCGCCCCCTCGGCGCCCCGACCCGCTGACCCAGGCTTCACCCCCGTCACGCCGCTGTGGGCGCGGATCAGCCGTTCGACGGCGCCAACGTGGGTTCGATTGACAGGGATGTTGTCGGTGGTTCCGCGAGACCCAGCGGCGACAGATGGCGAGGCGAGTCGACGCTCTGCTGCGCCGCTCGCGCTCGCGGGCCGCGTCGACGGCCCACCCGAGTGTGATTACGCGGGCACCCGCCCGTGGTAGAGGTCGCTAGCCGCGGATCCTGCGCGGGCTCCGAGCGCACCTCCGGGGCGGCGCCGCAGGCGTTGATGACCGCCCTGGTGCCGGCGTACGAGTTGGTTTTCCCAGGTAGGTATAGCTGAACGTGGGCCAGGTAAACGAGAACGTTCCGATCACACCTGATTAGCGTGTCGGGGCGGTCGGATCGATTCCGGAATCGGCCACATTAAGAGCTGTTGGTGCCTCGCGAGACATCTCATCCCCAGTGCCGGATAAATCTGTTAATGAGGGCTGCGAGGGAGGGCGATGCCAGGGAATCAGAGGGCGTGGGCGTCGGGGAGTTGAGCAAGAACCTCTGGCGGCGCAGGCTCGACGGGCAGGGGCCGGGGTTCGGTGTGCTTGTCCGGGCCGCATCGGCTGAACGGCCCGTACTCGGCGGCGAGTGCGGCGAGGTGGGGGTCGAGGTGGTCGCGCCACCAGATGCTCATTCCGGTCTGTGGGTCGCTGACCCGCAGGGTTTCCCAGGCTCGCCAGAGGGCGTACAGGCGGGAGATCGCCTCCGGGTGCGCCCACCACCGGGGGCACCAGTTCACCCCAGCGGTCGGCCCAGTGGCGAGGCGTCGCTCGACGACGTGGGCGAGGTAGTCGGCGACGAACGCCTCGACGTTGCGGTAGGCCGGCTCCGGTGCGGCGTCGTCGCCGGCTGGCGGTGTGGCGGCCGGCGGCGTCACGTCCGGGTCGCCGGCGAGTTGGCCGAGCAGGGCGCTGAGGTCGGCGACCGGGTCGCCGGCCGGTCCGGGCTGGGGCAGGGTCATGGGGTTGGCTCCGGCGGGGCGTCGTCGGGGGTGAGGGTCCAGTCGGTGCGGCCGTGGGGGTCCCAGTGTTCGATCGAGGCGCGGATCGCCTCGGCGTGTGGGCCGTTCTGCCAGGGGGCGGTGCGGGCGAGCGCGGGCGGGGCGCCGGAGGCGTAGACGACCATCCGGCCGCGGGGCAGGGCGTGCAGGTCGGAGACGTCGAGGATGCGCTGGCGGCGGGTGGCGTGCGAGACCGACCGCTGGCCCCACCCGGATCCGCTGCTGCTGGTCGACCTGGTCGTGACGTCGTGCTCGCCGATGAGCTTGGACAGTTCTTCGAGCCAGTCGGGGTCGGCGACGCCGCCGCCGTAGGTGCGGACGTTCGCCGCGGACCAGAGTTTGCGCATGCCCTCGCGTCCCCACACGTCGACGCCCTGGGGGTAGGACTGCAGGATCGTGATGATGGGCAGCCCGTGGGAGCCGTAGTACGAGTACAGGTTGGGGAGTTGTCGGAGGCGGCAGATGTTGGCGGCTTCGTCGAGGATGCTCAGCAGTGGCGGGTCGAGGCGTCGGCCGGGGCAGGTGCGGGCGCGTAGCTCGCCGGCGCGTAGGACGGCGTCGGTGAGGGCGGCGACCAACGGGGCGGGGGAGCCGGGGCCGCCCTGGGACAGCAGGTACAGCACGTCGGTGGAGGCGACGAAGGCGGCCGGGTCGAACTCGAGGACCCCGCCGCGCATGGGTGGAGTGACCCAGGCGGTGACCGTCGGCTCGGTCAGGCACATGAGCATCTTCTGCGCGCCCGCGTACACGCCGCCCCGGGTCTTGTCCGGCATGTTGACCACCCCGGCGACCGCGTCGGCGGGCAGCTCGTAGCCGCGCTCACGCAGCAGCTCCGCCGGCTCGTCGTCGCGGGGACTGACGGCCCACCGGTACGCCGCGAGAATGTCCCGGCCGGACACGGCAGCGGCGAGAAGCAGGTTCGCCACCAACTCCTCGCTGGAGGGGTCGAAGAAGGCATCGCGGCTGACGCCGGGCTCGCGCTCGGCGGAGGCGAAGTGCTCGGCCAGGCGGCGGGCGTCGGTGATGGTGGCCACGGCGCGCAAGGGGTTCCACCACATGCCCTGCGTGGGTCCGAGGATGTGCTGCGGGTCGAACGCCCACACGGTGCCGCGGGCGGCGCGGATGTCGCGGGTGGCGTCGACGATGTCGCCCTTGACGCTGGTGACCAGGGTCGGGCCGGGAGCGGCGACGATGGCCGGGATCGCCCGGCAGGTGGTCTTGCCGGTGCGCGGGCCCCAGATGTCGACGGCCATGTCCTCCCACGACTGGCGCAGCGGCATCCCGCCGGCGACGGTGTGGGCGATCAGCACGCCGAGCTGGTCGGGGTCAGGCCGGTCGACGTCAGCGAGGCTGGGCCGCAGCCGCCGCCCGCTGTCGGCAACCCCCCGGGGCCCGAGGTGCGCGAGGTCTTTGCGGCTGGCCATGCGGCGGGCGGCCGGGTCGACGCGGGTGCGGCGTCGGCGAGCCCACCGCCAGGCGGCGGTGCCGCCGACGGCCAGCAGCAGCAGGACGGTCACCTCGGCGATGGCGATGAGGGTGCAGGTGGTGGTCCAGGTGATGTCACCGCGCAGCACCGCGGCGGCGACCTGGATTGGTCCGCCGCCGGTGTATCCGGGCGGGCGGGCCAGTACGACGGGTAACCACGCGCCGCTGGCGAGGACCAGGACTCCGGCGGCGATGCCACCGATGATCAGGCCGGCGTCGTCGTGGCCACCGCGCGGGCCGGCGGGCCGGCTCATGCCATGGTCCAGCGGAAGTCGGTGTTGCCGAGTCGCATCTCCGTCTCGGTGGGTTCCAGGTGCACCGGGATACCCGGCCGCGATCCGACCTTGATCAGGAAGTTGCCACGGCCGACGGTGCCGCTGCCCTCAGCCGAGGTCCAGGACGGCGGCGCCGACCAGGACAGCACCTCGCGCCGCTCCGCGTGCGACAGCGGCCGGACCCGCGCGACCGCGTCGAGTTCCTGCTCCGAGCACGGGCCGATCATCAGCACCGCGGACCGTTCGGCGAAGCCGCGGGCCTTGGCCCGGTCGTGGGCGGTGGGCAGCGCCTCCAGGTCGGCCAGGCTGTGGGTGATGAAGGCGGTGCCGGTGCCCTTCTGCCGGTTGAGCCGGGTGAGGCCGTCGGCGCGGTCGACCAGGCCGTGCCCGACGCGCAGCGCCCGCCACAGCTCGTCGAGGACGGTGAAGAAGGTTCTCGGCGGCGCCAGGCCGAGGTCGGCCATCAGGTGCGCGGCCTCCACCTGGGCGAAGCCGTAGGACCAGGTTGACAGCAGGGTCGCGGCGGTGCGCAGCTCGTCGGTGTCGTCGATGCTGGAGATGTCGACGCACACCGCCGGGGTGTCGAGGCGGATCGGCGTGGTGGTCTGCCCCTCGAAGGTGTCGCCGAGCGGTCCGTGCAGCAGCGCCAGCAGGGTGCGGTGCAGGCCGGCGACGTCGTCACGGAACCGGGGGACGTCTCCCTCTTCCTGCCAGAGGGTGACCGCGCGGACCTCGGCCGGAGCGTCGCGGATAACGCGCAAGACGTCGGAGAGCACCGGCGGGGTGTCGGTCTCCCGTTCGGCGAGGTAGCGCAGCACGGCGGCCAGGACGGTGGTCTCGTCGGAGGTGACGGGCCCGCGCCGTACGAGGGTGGCCAGGGCGACGAGCATGTTCAAGCGCCTATCGGTCACCGCGGCTCGCACGACGGCGCCGGTGCGCTCGTCGACGCGGTCGAGTACCTGCCGCCACGGGCCGGCATCAAGGGGGTTGATCCGGTCGAGGCCGGGCCCGACGCGCAGCACCTGCCCGCCGAGCGCGCGGACCAGCTCGGCGTAGTCGGGCTTGAGGTCGCCGAGGATCAGCGGCGTGACGCCCTGGGCAGTGAGCCCGAGGACCATCCGGCGCACCGCCGTGGACTTGCCCATGCCGGGCTCGCCCTCGATCCACACCGACGGGTTGTTGATCAACCGCGCGCGGGTATACCAGGAGATCGGGTCGAAGCACACCGCCGAGCCGGTGTAGAGGTGCCGGCCAACCGGCACGCCGATCATCGGCGTCGACGCGCCGGTGCCGAACGGGTACAAACCGCACACCTGCACGGTGGTGCCCCGGTACTCCGTCGCGGGCTCGATCCACGACCACCGGCCGCCCCCGGGTGCGGCGTAGCCGAGGCGGCCGGGCCGACGCCCGGCCGGTCGGCGCCGTGGTGGTGGGGTGTTGGTGTGAGGGCTGGTGGTCATCGCCGCCGTCCTAGAAGGGGATCGTGGCGTGGGCGGGCAAGACGATGCCGGCGGGCAGGCCGGCGGCGAACCCGGCTGCCTGGCAGCCGTACATCGGCCGGATCGTCAGGCGGGCCTCGCCGGCGCGGGCCCGGATGATGCCGGTGGCCTCGTCGAGCTTGCCGTCGTCGGCGACGGTGGCGGTGACCAGCACGGTGAAGCGGACGACGCCGGCGCCGGTGGCCTCTTCCTGGGCGGCTTGGTCTGCGGCGGCCAGGTCGGTGAGGTCTCGGGCGCTGGGCTGCGGCTTCTTGGCGGCCATGAACCTCGCGTCGCGCTTGTCGGCCTCCACCAGCCGCGCCGCGTCGGCGGGGGAGTACGGCCGGTAGATCATCGTGACCCGCTTGCGCAGCAGTTGCGGATCCGGGTCAGTGAGGCGGGCGAACAGCCGCGAGTACACCACCCCTCGCGGCGCCTCCACCATGCACCAGGTGCGCGAGACGCCGGAGTCGTGCCGGTAGGAGTCCCAGCTCTCCCGGGTGGCCACCGGCCCGGCCTGCGTCCAGTCGGGGGTGAGCTGCGGGTCGCGGGCGAGGTCCAGGGCAGCGTCCGGGTCGTAGGCGGCGCGCACCACGGCGGCGAGGCTGCGGGCGGACATCGGCACGATGCCGGCGCCGGTGGCGCCGGTCAGCCCGGCGTGCAGGTGCGGCAGCCGGGCGGCGACCTCCCGGCACACGTCCTCGTGCGACATCGACCGACCGGGCGGGGCGGTGTAGGTCAGCGACACGCGGGTGTCGACGGCCGCCGACCCGGCCGGGTAGGACCGTACGACGTCGTCGAGGACCTGCAGGGCCAGCGCTGGGGCGTCGGGCCGGGACGTGGCGGTGACCTCGGCGGCCAGCCGGGTGCCCGGGTCCGGGGTGGTTTCGACGGTGACCTGTGCCTGCACGAGCTGCGGCTCGCGCGACAGGGCCGCCAGCCAGGACGCCAGGTGACTGACGCGGGCGTCGATGACGGCCTGGTCGACCAGGTCCATGCCCTCGGGCGCGCACCGCAGGGTGACCGTGTAGTGCCGGCTCTGCGGCACCACGACGACCGCGACGAGCCCCGAGCGGCCGGTCTCCACCTCGTACACCTCGGATCGGGCCAGCACCCCGGGGAGCTGGTGCGCGGCGGTGACCTTGGACGCCACGCCGGAGACGTAGACGTGGTGGCGGCGGGCCCGCGCCAACCACCACGCGACCCGGGCGGTCAGGACTTGGAAGCCGGTGCGCCCGTTGACCCGGATCGCCAGCGGCGCGAGCACGAGCAGACCGATAACGGCGGTGATCAGCGCGGCCAGCGTGGAGATCGGCAGCATCGCCGCGCTGACCACCATGACCAGGAACGCGGCGATCGTGCCGGCCGGCCCGAGCCCGAACAGCCCGGCACCGCGCCCGAGACGCCAGTTGCCGTAAGTGCGCTGCTGCTGCTCGCTGGCTCGTTCTCGTACCTCGGTGCTCATGCGCCCTCACCGCCTACCGCTCCGGACGCCGTCCCGCCGACCTTGCGCACGGTGCCGGGCCCTGCCTGCGCCGCCGTGACCGCGAGCCCGGCCGGTCCGGCCGCTGACGTGGCGGCACCTGCCGCACCCGTCGTCTGCGCCGCGCTGGCTGCCGTCTGTGCTGTCGTGGCCGTCGACGTCCCGGACCCTGCCGGCCCTGGGGTTGCCGTGCCGGTCCTCGCGCCTTCCCCGGAGGGGCGAGATGCCGGTATCGGGGCAGACGGGGTGGCACCGCCGGGCCGGCCAGGGTCACTGCCACCGGAGCGCGCCCCGGGTCCGCCGCTGCTTGCGCCGCTACTGGCGTTGAGCCGGATCGCACCCGAGGCGATCTGTCCGGCCGCGGAGGTCGCGGCCACCGCCGCACTCCCGGAGCCGCCGGAGGACAGCACCGACACGGCCGGTGCGATCAGCCGCATGAGGGCAGGCAACGCCACGATGGCCATGCAGAACATCACCAGGCCGGTGAGCAGCGTCGTGAGGTCCTGGCCCTTGCCGAGCATCCAGAACACCGCCGCGTAGATCGTGGCCGCCGCGGGCTTGTAGAGCACCAGGGCAAGCAGCCACGTCAGGTACCGGTCGCGAATCGCGCGGCCGGACCCGGCGATGCCCGACGCGGCAGCCAGCGGGAGCAGCCCGGCCAGCAGCACCAGGCCAGCACCCCGGGCCAGCAGCAACAGCAACTGCACCATCGTGGCCAGGAACATCATGATCGAAATGCCGATCACCATCAGCGCGGACAGCCCACTGGTGGCGGCGGCCGGCGCGAAGGCACGCAACCGGGCACCGAGGTCACCGTCGGCGGAGGCCTTCAGGATCCAGTCGGAGTAAGCGTCGCCGATGCCGATGAGCAGTTGCACGGCGGGCACGCCGGCACCGGCGAGCACGACCATCGTCACCAGGCCCTTGGTCAGGGTGCCGGCGTCACGGCCGTTGCGTTCCCAGGCCAGCCGGATCGCCCCGACGAGCACCGCGCCCACCGCGAGCGCAGCTACCGCCCAGTTGGTGTAGGCGCTCAGGTAGTCGACGGTGCCGTCGCAGACGAGCTTCCCGGATGCGTCGGTGTGGCAGGAGCCCTGGGACACCTTGGGCGTAGGGATGGACAACCAGCCAGCGACCAAGGCCTTGAGCATCTCCGCGGCGGCCTCGGATGCCTGCTCAGACAGTTCGTCGAGGAACCGGCCGGCGGTGGTGTCGAGGACGTGACCTGGGACGCAGACGGGGTTGACGATGGGGCAGTCGTCCGGCACTACCGCGGCCCCCACTCGACGACCCCGGCGAGGTCACTGGTGACGCGGTTGATGGAGATCCACGCCCCGCCGGGTGGGGCCTGCATGCGCCAGTCGCCGTCACGCCAGAGCAGCGTCAGCGACAGCACGTGGTAGCGGGGGGTGCCGGCCGACGGCGCGCGCAGCACCAGCCCAATGACGGCGGTGTCGGGCGTGTAGGACTGGTAGGTGAAGCCGGCGATCTGGCTCAGCGAGCCAGGGTCGGCGGGTCCACTGTCACTGGCGCGGTACTCGGCGACGAGGCGGTCTCGGTCGGCGCTCGGTACGAATTGGCTTTCGATGGTGGGCTGCCAGTAGGCGGGCCCGAGGGTGTGGCTGGCTCTGGTCATGAGCTGCGCGGCAGCGACTAGAGCACCTTCCGGGGTGTGGGCGTACCCGGACGCGGTGGTCTCGGTGATCCGCTTCGGACCTGCGGTGGCGCTGACCGGTACGGCGGACGCGCCGACGAGCTCCCAGCGCACGTCGGCCGGTGGAGACGTCGGTACGGCCGTCGGCAGCTTCTGTTCGGTACTGCTGTCGGCCGGAGCGGGCGCTGTCGCCGGCGTGCCGGTGGTCGTACCACCACCGCCCCTGTCGTCGTCACCCTTGGGTAGCAGGGCGACCAGCAGACCCGCCGCGAGGATGAGCACCACCAGCGCGGCGGCGGCGATGAATCCGGGCCGCGTCCATGGCGGTCGCTGGGTGAAGTCAGGCTGTGACATGAGGGGGCCTCCCCGAGCTAGACGATCAGGGCGCCGACGATGGTGGATGCGCTGCCGATCAGGATGCAGGCGGCGAACACCCAGCCGAGCTGGGCGACGTTGGTGTCGTCACCGCGGCGGTGTGCCAGGGCCATCTTCGCGGCGCTGTAGATGATCCCTCCGACGCACGCGGCGGTGGCGAGCCACGCGATCCACTGGAGGATCTCCAGCACGTTGCTCTGCACCACTCCGGGGGGTGCCACGCCGCCGCCCGGGTTCGGCACCCCACCGGGGGGAGGGGTGGGGGCAGCCAAGTACAGCCCGATGCGAGCGGGTAGGTCTGCGAGCGTCATCGGTTCACTTTCGGTGTCGTTTGGATTTTTTGTGCGAGGGCGTGGCGCAGTGTTTCTACGTCGGGGGGTGTGCCGACGTCGCGGGGGTCGTCGGCGGCCAGGAGCGCGTCGATCCAGCCGACGCGCCACACCTGCGGCGCCCAGCCGCCGAGCAGTTGCAGTCGTTCGGTGGCGATGCGCGGGGGGCGCCGTGGGGAGGCTGCGACAGCGACCACGCCCAGCACGGTGGTCGTGCCGGATATGCCGGCGCGGCGACGCCACTGCTCGATCGCTCCGGTGGCCGCCCAGGTGCCGTGGGCGGATAGGCGGCACACCAGCACCACCTGGGCGGGCGGCATCGCCGGCGTCGTCAGCGGCCACGTCCGACCGAAGTCGACTCCGAAGCCGGCCAGCCGCGCCAGGGTGCTCGTGCCCGCTCCACCGTGGCACCCGACCCACCAGATCGGCGGCCATCCACTCAGGAGGACATTCTCCGGAATCGCCGAGGACGGAAGGTGGGGTGCGCTCCCAAGGCGCGTGCGGTGCGCGGTAACAGTCGTTGCCTTCACCGGCGTTCCCGCCGCGCGCAGATGCTCCCCGCCATCTGATGCCTCCCCCGTGTAACAAGGTCACCGACGAGTAGCCGACAGTAGCACCGCGTTTCTCAATGGATCTATGGTGATTGCTCTGCCGCGACAAGGACGCGAATGAAAGCACGGGGGAGGCGTCATATGGCACGCAGAGCAGCCACATCCGCGCGCATCAAAGACGGTGGATGGCAGGTTCGGGCGCTGTTGGCTGCTGTAGGTGCGGCGGCGGCGTTGACGGGGTGCGGCACGGCGGCAGAGCCGGGCACACCGACACCGGACCTCAGTGGCCCGGTGTATCCGACGGCCGGCGCGGTCGAGGTGTCGCCGACATCGACCGGCGAGGCACTGGGCAGCGACGACCACGGCGACGAGCGGGCCCCGGCTGCGCTGCCGCCAGCGGCTCAGGCGCCGAAGGTGGCGGCGGCGTTCGCGGCGGCGTGGGCGCGGTCGGATCTGCCGGCGGACGTGTGGTGGAAGCGGGTCGCGCCGCACTGCGAGGAGGGCTTCGCTCGCGCGCTGCGTACCGTCGATCCGGCGCAGGTTCCGGCGACGCAGGTGACGAGCCGCCCGGCGGTGAAGCAGGCGCCGAAGGACGGGGCGGCGGTGTACGAGGTGCCCACCGACGCCGGCACGCTGACCGTCACCCTCGCCGCCGTGAACGGGCGTTGGATGGTCACCGGCAACGACTTCGTGCGGGCGGTCCAGTGACGCGACGGTCGATCGCTCTTGTGGCGGCGGTGGCCGCCGTGGTGATGCTGGTTTGCGGCGGAACCGTGGGACTGCCTCTGGTGCTGTTCGGCCAGGCGCAGGCCGAGGCGGCGGCGTGCGAGGTGCCGTCGCTACCTGGTGCCTCACCGGTGCCAGGTGCCGGCAGGTGGGACAGTGCCCAGAGCACACACGCGGCGACGATCGTGGCGGTCGGACGCCAGCGTCAGGTGCCGCCGCGTGGGTACGTCATCGCGCTGGCCACCGCGATGCAGGAGTCCACCCTGCGCAACCTCGCCAACTCCACGGTGCCCGAGTCGCTGTCGCTGCCGCACGAGGGTGTGGGCCACGACCACGACTCCGTCGGGCTGTTCCAGCAGCGTCCAGGGTGGGGCACCGTCGCGCAGCGGATGACGCCCACCTACGCGGCCGAGAAGTTCTACGAGGCGCTGGTGCGTGTCGACGGGTGGCAGCGGATGCGGCTGACCGACGCCGCGCAGGCGGTGCAGCGTTCGGGCCTGCCGGAGGCGTACCAGAAGTGGGAGCCCGACGCGGAGCAGCTCGCCGCGCGGGTGCTCGGTCTGCCGAGCATCGACGACATTGGCGGTGGTGCGCCGACGGCCCCGTGCGGCGTCGACGACCTTGGTCCGGTCCCGGTCGGTCCGGGCGGGTGGGTGCAGCCGCTACGGGCGATGGTCACCAGCCCGTTCGGCCCGCGCAACGGCCGCCTGCACGCCGGCGTCGACATGTCGACCTCGGACGTGCGGGGTGACCCGATCCGCGCCGCGTCGGCCGGGGTGGTGGAGCAGGTCAAGTGCGACTGGCACACCACCTGCAACCGCGACGGGCACACCGGTGCGCGCGGTTGCGGCTGGTACGTCGACATCCGCCACGCGGGCAACGTCGTGACCCGCTACTGCCACATGATCGAGCGGCCCGAGGTGTCCATCGGTCAGCGCGTCGCGGCCGGAGCAGTCATCGGACACGTCGGCAACTCGGGTGGCAGCTCCGGGCCACACCTGCACTTCGAGGTGCACACCAACGTGCGTCCTGGCCCGTACCACGCCAACAGCAGCAACGCGATCGACCCCGAGCCGTGGATGCGGGCCCGCGGCGTGCCGCTCGGGACCAGGTCATGACCGGCGCCCACACGATGACGGCCTCCCCCGCCGCAGCAGGGAAGGCCGTCATCGTGACGTGGGCCGGGTCGCTACGTCTGCGCCGGAACGTCGGCCGGCGTCACCAGCTCGTCCGGCTGACCCTGTGCGGGCTGCGCCTGACGGGGCGGGCGGCGACGCCTGGACGTGGTCGACGACTCCGGCGCGTCCAGGCCGAGCTTGGCCAGTTCGTCTGCCGTCCAGCCGCCGGCGAGGGCGTCGGCGTATCGGGCGGCGTATCGGGCGTTGGCCTCGCGCAGCGCGTCGATGAGCTGGTCGCGGTCGTGCCGGGCGGTAGCGGCCTCGCCGACCAGGGCCGCGCGCTCGCGCAGCAGTTGCAGCGCGGCCTTCTCGGTTTCGGCGCGGACGGCCTTGGCGGACTGTTCGGCCATGGGATCCTCCCCCTGGATGCTCCGGTCTGGTGGCTGTGGACGCCGAGCCTAGCGGTCAAGATCGATCCTCGTGGGCCCGCCCTTGCGGCACCGCTGGTGACCGCCGGAGACGCCGTCAACGCTCGCCGAGGACGTCGACCAGGAGCACGGACGTGCCACCGGCACGTCGCGCAGTGCCGCGCCGCGTCGTCGACGGTGGGCGCTGGCGACCGGCCGTTCCGGGTCACCACGAGGTTGTCTCGTGGTGCGCGCCGTCAGGTGTGCTCGGGTCCGCGACCACACGGTCAGGTCGCGCACGCGCGACCCACCGGCCTCGCCGGAGCAAGTTGGAGTAAAAGTCTGACTTTTGGTCAGACGGGCCGCGCAGCGGCCGGGCAGATCAGGGCGGCGTCGGCCCGCCGGGAGGGTGGTCGACGTGGCTGAGTCGCCGCAGGTCGGGGTAGTCCGGTTCGGTGCCAGTGAGCGCCGGAGGCGTGCCCACACCGACGATGATCCGCGCGTGCACCGGGTGACCGTGCGGCTGTCCGAGGCGGAGCGGGCGGCGGTCGAGGCGAACGCGGCGGCGGCCCGGATGGCCACCTCGGCGTACCTGGCGGAGGCCGGTTCGGCGCCGCTCGTGCCCGCCCCAACGGGCCCGGGCAGGGGCGGGGAGACGGGACCGTTGCTGGTCGAGTTGATGGGTGTGCACCGGCAGGTGCGAGGCGCGGCAACCAACCTCAACCAGGCGGTGACGCGGCTGCACTCCACCGGGGAACCGGCCGGGGACCTGGCCGCCACGGCGGCGTACCTGGCACGGATCGCGGCCCGCGTCGACGACCTCGTCACCGCGATCGCCGCCGCGCAGACCGGCCGACGCTGATGATCCCGAAGGTCACCTACGGCGCCCGGGTCCGGGGCCTGCTGGAGTACCTGTGGGGCCCGGGGAAGGTCGAGGAACACGTCAACCCGCACCTGGTTGCCGGGTACGACGACGTGGCGCTGCTGGCTCCCGGCCGGCACGAACGCGACGGCGAGCGGTGGTCGCTGGGCGAGCTGGCGGCGCGGTTGGACGCGCCGCAGATCGCCGCCGGCGAGCGCGGAGTGAAGCAGTACGTGTGGCAGTGCTCGCTGAGCCTGCCGGCCCACGAGGGCCAGCTCGACGACGCGACGTGGGGCCGCATCGCGGGCAGGTTCGTGCAGGAGATGGGCTTCACCGGCGACGCGGAGCGGGCCGGATGTCGGTGGATCGCGGTGCGGCACGGGCTCTCGGCGAAGGGCAACGATCACGTGCACCTGGTCGTCACCCTCGCCACCGAGGACGGGGCACCGGTGTGGCTGCGGCAGGACAAGCGGCGCAGCCAGCAAGTCGCCGACCTCATCGAGGACGAGTTCGGGCTGGGCAAATGGACACCCGGTCGGGCCGGGGCGACCCGGCGTCCGGAGCTGACCCGGCCCGAGGTGGAGCGGGCCCGGCGCGTCGACCAGGCGCCGGATCGGGAGCTGCTGCGCCGCCAGGTCCGGGCCGCGCTCGCCGGCGCCACCAGCGAGGCCGAGTGGGTCGCGCGAATGAGGGGCGCGGGTCTACTGGTCGCTGCGCGTACGGCGGCGACCGACCGGGACCAGGTGGTCGGGTACGCCGTGGCGCTACGGCCGGTCGGTGCCAGCAAGCCGCGCTGGTATGCCGGGCGCAGCCTGGACGGGGACCTGAGCCTGCCCCAGATCCGCAAACGGTGGCCCGACGCGCCACCGCCGGCAGCCGGGCAGTGGAAGACGGCGGATTCCGCAGAATCGACGACGCTGCGCGGTGAAGATCGGATGGCGGTGTGGCGGTCGTCGGCCGCCGCCCTGGAGGCGATCAGCGGGCGGCTTGCCGGCGTCGCGCCAGGCTCGCCGCAGTGGCCGGTGGTGGCCCGCGCCAGCGCCGACCTACTGGCCCGGGTCGCGGCGGCCACCGAGCCCTCCGGGCGGGGCCCGGTGACGCGGGCGGCTGACGCACTGGCCCGCGCGGCAGCACCACCGCGTCGCGCACCGGCGCCGGCGGCGTCAACGATCGCCGCCGAGCTGGGCCGGGTCGCCGACGCGCTGATGGTCACCGGACCCGCCCGCGACGGCGGTGAGGCGGCGGTGCTGCTCGCCGTGGTCGTGCAGGCAGCCCGACTGGTGGTGGCGCTGGCCGAGCTGCGCGCGGCCGAGCAACAGGCACACGCGGCCGGCGCGGCGGCCAGGGCAGCGGCGCACCTGATGCCGCTGCTCGCGCAGGGCGCGGGGCACGTCGAGCGAGACGTTCCAGCCCCGCGCGTCGGGCGCGAGGAGCCGGACACGGCACGGGCACGGGCCCGCGTCGACCCGGCGGTGGATCAGCAGACGCAGCGATGAGAGACGGGGGACGGTAGTGGCCGACACCGAGATGGCCGAGATCCACCAGCGGGCCACCGCGGCGATGACTGCCGCGATCCAGGCCGCCGGCCAACTGGCCCAGGTGCTGATCGACGCCCGCATTGCGCAGCTGCAACGCGCCGCGCGGGCCAGCGAGGAGCAGGCCCGGCAGATCCACGCGCAGGCTCGCGCGGCGCAGCAGGCCGACGCGGCGGTGTGGCGGCCGGCGATGCGCCCGGGATGGTGGCGCACTGCCGGGACGGAGGACATCGCTCGGGTGTGGCGGGCCGCGTCGACGTGGCAGCACGTCGACCCCCGGGCGCAGCAGGCCCGGCAGACGGTCGTCGACCAGCTCGCCAAGCGGGCCGGCCGGGCGGCCGAGAAGCCTGAGCCGGTGCGCGAGCCGGACGACATCGAGGTGCTGTCCGATGCCGTCGACCGGGCGGTGCGCGAGGCCACGGACCGGGTGCGGCGGCCGGCGATGTCCGCCGAGGCGGTGCGGGACAGGCAGGAGCGGATGGCCGCTGAGGTCCGCAAGGCGTGGCCGTCTGGGCAGCGGGCCGAGCGGGTGCTCGGGTGCGAGGCGTGGGGTGCTCTGGCGTACACGCTGGACCAGGCGCAGCAAGCCGGCCACGACGTGCAGCAGTTGCTGCGCGGTGTGCCCAGCTTCGTCGACCGGGCCCGGACCCCGGGGGCGTTCGCGTGCCGGGTGGTGCAGGACCAACTCGACGGACGCATCGACCTCGGCACGGTACGTCGAGACCGCAGCCAGGAGACCGCCGAGAACCAGACGGCCCGTACCGATCCGGCGGAGAGCATCGCCACCAGCAGCAGTGAACCGGCGGTGACGGCCGCTCGGGCGTACCCCGTCTCGACCCGAGATGCTGTGGCGGGGGCGAAGACCGGCAGCGACGTAGCCGGGCAGGTGCCTGCGGTGAAAGCCGTGGAGGCCGGCCTTGACTCGCCCAGCCGGTAGGCCCATGTTCGGTGAGGAGCCCGTAGGCGTGTGGTCATCTACCGCCGAACGCGCCGCACGATTGAGGGCGGCTGCGGCGGGTCCACCAGCAGCGAGGAGTACGAACGGTTCCAGGTGCGAGTGCCGCCCGCCCCCTCGTGACACTCGAAGTCCAAGCGCACGTTAACCGGCGACGACGCGTTCCACTCCAGCTCCAGAACCACGGTGTGCGTGGCTCCAGGTGCGAGGTTGGTGAGCGTGATCGACGGCCTGGCGTTGGCCTCGTGGCCGCCGACATGCGGGACGAAGCCGCGCACGTCCGGCTGTCCGGCCGCGCTGATGATGACGGTGTCCAGGTGCGTCCCCCGCGAGCAGCTTGATCGGGATCTCCGCGAAGCGCTCACCGCTGACCTGGTCCACGCCCTGGTCGACCTGGAACCGAGGGCCTTCGGCCTCGTCTCGCGCCCTCTGCTCGCTCTGATACTGCTGACGCGCGAGCGCCAGTTGCTCCTCGGCGGCCCGCGCCTGCCGCTCCGCCGTGGCGGCCGACTCCTTCGCACTGGCCGCTTGCTCCTGGGCGCTCTTGGCCTGGCGCCCCGCGCTGACGGCCTGCCAGACCGCAATCCCGGCAGCCACGGCCGCGACTCCTGTCGGTCCCCACGTCGACCAGTCGATGTCCATCATCCGCCCCCCCCGCCGCGTCGCGCTACGGTCGTGCAGGCTACGCGAGCGCGCCGACGCCGCGCCGGGCGAGCCGGGACGGGGTTGCTTGCGAGATTTACTCATTTGGCCGCCAGTGTCGGCGTCGGTCGATACCCTCGCAGAGCGCGGATGCAGCTCGGCCGATTCCGGCCGAGCACGAGGACCGCCACCGGGGGGACCAGTGACCCAACCAGTCTGGGAGCAACTCGACCCGCTCGCCATGAACGACGGGGTGTACTACGTGCCGGCCGCAGTCGAGTTGCAGCCCCGCCTTCCGGACTGGGGTCAGCCCGACCAGCCCGCTCTCCGCGAGCGCCTGGCGAACGATCGACCCCACGGCATCCGCGGCCAGAAGCTGCTCTGCCTGCTCTGCATGCGCCACCGAGCCCAGAACGGGCTCGGTCGGTCGCCGGTCTGGATGACGCTGGTGGAGGGGCAGTACGGCCCGGTGTTCCGGCACGAAGACGGTCGCTCACCGCACCCGGAGCACGAGCCCGAGACCGACACTCACAAGGCGCTCAAGGAGCGCAAGGCCCGCACGTGGCGGTCCGTCGGCGGCGACGTCAAACTCGAAGTGTGGCGACCGCGCGCCCGCCGTCGACCCGACGTCGTGGCCGTCGGCCCCGTCCTGACCGTGGCCGGCGAGGTCCAGCACTCCAAGGTCGCCCCGGGTGACATCCGGGCCCGGCAGAAGGCTCTCCACAAGGCGGGCGACCGAGTGGTGTGGACCACCGACCGCAGCGCCGACAACATCGCGTTCCTTCACCCGGTGCCGCACCTGTCCGTGCCCGCTCTCAGCAACTATCGCCTGTACTTGACCGAGCCCCGGCTTGAGATCGGCGCGGGCGCCATCACGTTCGAGGAGCAGCGATGCGGGTGGGCGGACCTCTGGACCGGCACGAACCGCTGCCCGGTCACCCGCAAGGCCGTGCCGTGCGGGCGCCTGCACCTCTACCCGACCTTCAACCCCCGCAGCTACAGCCGCGAGAAGGCCGCCACCACCGCGGTGTTCCCGTGCGGCCCGCGCCCGCACCTGGACCACCTGCTGGAGGGCATCCTGCACGGGTCGTGGTTGCCGTACCGGCACCGTGACCGAGTTACCTGGATCCCCGCGACCTCCCACATGGAGGTTGTCGCCGAGCGGGGCGGGACCCTGGAGCTGGCCGAGGGCGGAAGCGCCCCACGCCGCGACCGGGCGAACGAACGAGCCTGCGAACGCCGAGCCGGAGCGGTCGCCGCCCAGAGCGAGGCACCCGAGGCGGAGAACCTGTCCCCGTGCTGCGGCGAGAGGCCGCCCGGGCGTGCCGGGCAGCCGCTGGTTCCCGCGTGCAAGCTCTGCCGGAACTCCCCGACGTACTACCGGAGGGACGAACTCGACCAGGGAGCGACCCGGGCCTGACGCCCCAAACCGCGCCGTCTGCGCCCGGCCATCGCTCAGCGGCCCGCTGTCGTCGAGAAGCAGCGGCGCGTCGTAGACGGACAGGTCCAAGTGAAGCGGCAGCGACGGCCGCTCGGGCGTACCCCGTCTCGACCCGAGATGCTGTGGCGGGGACGAAGACCGGCAGCGACGCAGCAGGGCAGGTGCCTGCGGTGAAAGCCGTGGAGGCAGGCCTTGACTCGCCCAGCCGGTAGGCCCGTGGACCGGTGACCATGACGTGGCCTCTCACTCTGCGGTGAAGGGCCGCAGCCGTGTGATCGACCAGTACGGACACGGCCAGGGCACATCGACCAGCCGCAGGAAAACCGGTGAATTGCCAGCGCTGCCGGTCATCGCGGTGCCCTACCGTTGGGTAATGGCATCGGACCCGCTGATCTTCGAGAACACCTGGCCGGCGTCGACCATCGACGGCATCCCCGCGGTCGTTCACGGCATTCTCGACCTGACCTGTGATCCGGACGGCAGCGTGTCCATGAGCCTCAGCGTTGGCCGCGTGGGCGCGGCCCCCGAGGACTGCGAGTACACGGAATTCGTTCTATCGCCCAAGCAGGCCGACACCCTGGCCACGATCCTGGCGAGCCGTGAGCGTGAGGCTTGAGATAGTCCGCCGCCAGGGGGCCAGATCGGTGGCAAGCCGACCCGGCCCGCAGCGCCGGCCACGGCGCGAGGACCGGAAGCGGCGCGGCAGCACCTTCCCGGGGCCTGCCCTCTCTCCTGCCAGCCCTTCCGACGGGCGAAGCTGCCGGCAGGCCCATCCGTCCGGGAGGATGGCTTGCCTCTACCCGGGCGGATGGGGCTGCGTTGACCCGCCTGATTCCGCAGAGCTGCCCGGTCAGGGCTGGTCGACGTCGTTCTCGACATGCGGAGCGTCGAAACTAATGACGTCCCCGACCTCCATCGGGACCGGCCGGTCTAGCACCAACTCGAACTCTGGTTCACCCGCGTCGCCGCTGCCGAACCCGACCGGCACCTGCTTCACTTCCGCCCGGTTACGACGCAACTGGGCTACCCGGGCATGCCCGATGACGGGCGAGCTCCACGTGTCGCCGCGGATCACCGCGATGCTGTCACGGCGGCGAGCCGTCCACGGGTAATGAGCCATCCATCCGCGGCACCGGCAGATCGTTCCGTAGATCGGATGCCGCTCGACGGACAGCACGGTGGCGCCGTTGGTGATCCCATCGAACACATCAATGCCTTCAGGTCCCGGTTCCATGGGCGTAGCGAAGGGGTCGGTCATCCCGCCATTCTTCTGCCACGGCGCCTACCGGGCGGGCTCAGACTTGACGGCCGGCGCGGTCCCGCGAGCTGCCGGCGCTGGGGACAGTGTCGACGCCGGCATCGACGCGGCGGTGGTGGCGGACGGGAACGCGATGGCCGCCACCGCGGCGGCTGTCGTGGCGTCGCGGGCGGGTGTGGGTTCGGTCGGTGGCTCGGGTTCGGTTCGGGTTTTGGCGTAGACGTAGTGCTGGATGACGGTGCGTAGGTCGTCGACCAGGCGGTCACCGTCGGCGGCCAGCTTGGCAAGCCGGGCGGGGGCGTCGGCGAGCTGGGCGGTGATGGCGGGGACGAAGGTCTGGGCGAAGCGGTCCGGGTCGTCGGCCTGGGCGGCGGCGTTGAGGTCGGGGTGTGTGCAGAGGCGGGTGGTGGCCTGGTTGAGCCAGATCCGTTCGTCGCGGGTGAGTGCCGCCGCGAGCACCGGTACCCGGGCGCGGATCTCGTCGTCGGTGAGCACGACCCTCGGCGTCCCGGCCGGGTCGGGGCCGGGCCGGTCAGCGCTGGTGCTGGCCGGGGTTGTGCCGGCTTCTGGTGTCGGCGTGGCACGGATGGTGTCGTGGACGGCCTGGCGGGCGGCGTTGAACATGCTCGCTCGCCAGTCGGGGTTGTCGCACTTGAGGAAGATCGCCACGGACAGATTGGGCTCGTTCGGGTCGCCGAGCATGGCGGTGAGGGCCTTGTCGAAGGTGCTGGCGAACGCGGCGACGTCGTCCTGGGCGCGGGCGGCGCTTTGTAGCGTGCCGGCGTTGGCTACGCGGTGGACTCGGATGGCCAGCCAGGCGCGTTCGTCGTCGGTGAGGCTGTCGCGTACCTGCTCGGGCATCCAGGCGTCGTCGAGGGTGACAGGTACGGCGGGTGCGCTGGCGGTGTTGACCGGTACGGAGTCGAGGTCGGCGATCGCGTCGACGGCGGCGGAGACGGCCCGCATCCGGCGCCGGGTGTCGACGAGTTCGTTGTGGCGGGCGAAGGGCTGACCGAGTTGGGTGCGGGCCCGCTCGATCTCTTCCCGTTGGCTGGCGATGTTGGCGACGAGCTGGCCGCGTCGGGACTCCAGGGCGGCGAGGTGGTGTTCGAGGCGGCGGATGAGGCCGGTGGCGTCGCCGGTGGTGGCGTCGGTCAGCGACAGTTTGGTGCTCATGCCGGAGTCGCCGTTGACGGTGAGGGAGACCAGGACTCCGTCGCGGCCGTTCCAGATGGTGGCGGTGACGGCGAAGCCGCCCAGCTTGGCCAGCGGCACCTGGTCGCGTTGTTCGGTGGCGCCGAGGCCGGCGGACGCGGCGGTGATGGCGTGTTGCAGTGCGCGGCCAGCGTCGGGACGCTTGTCGAGGTGGTGGCCGGCGACGGTCATCCGGAACTTCTCACCGCGGATGTCCTGGCGCTGGGCGATCGTCTGGTCCAGGGCCTCGATGCGCCGCTCGTCGACGGTGATCCACTGGTGCAGCTCCCGGATCTGCTTCTCCAGGGCGGCGTGGGTGTTGTGGTGGGATCGGTTGGCCCGTTCCAGCCGGGCCAGCTCCATGCCCAGCTCTTCCTTCTCGATGAGCAGCGGGTTGCCGGTGGCGATCGCCTTGATCTGGTGGGCCTGAAGGGTCTCGTCGGAGACGTCCTCGATCTCTCGGGCCACGGTGCCGCGCATCATCTGGTCGATGAAGCCGCCCTTGCGGGCGACGGTCTGCCAGGAGAAGGCGTCGAAGGAGCCGGTGACGACGTACCGGTAGATGCTGACCTCGGCGTTCTGGTTGCCCTGCCGCATGATCCGGCCGTCTCGCTGGGTGATGTCGGCCGGGCGCCACGGGCAGTCGAGGTGGTGCAGGGCGACGGCCCGGTTCTGGATGTTGGTGCCGGTGCCCATCCGGCCGGTCGAGCCGATGAGCACGGACACGTCGCCGTTGCGGCAGGCGGCGAACAGGTTGGCCTTCTCCTTGTCGTTGTTGGCCTCGTGGATGAACCTGACGGCTTCGCGGGGCATCCCCAGGTCGACCAGCCGGTCGCGTAGCGCCTCGTACGCCGTCCACCGTTGCGGGTCCTTCGGTTTCGGGGTGCCCAGGTCGCAGAACACGATCTGCAGCGCGCCCGGCGTCGGATGCTCGACCGGGTTTTCGGCGTCCGGGTCGACCAGGTAGCGGGTCTCGCGGTGCGCCTGCCAGATCTCGGCGATGTTGCGGGCCGCCACGTCGATCTTTCCCGGGGTGTCCTGGGCCGCGCCGAGCAGCCGCAGGTCCAGCGACGCGGCCCGCGCCTCGCCGGAGATCTTCAGGATGTTGTCGATGTCCCGGTCGCGGGGGTTGTTGCGGCACCACTCGACGCGGTCGTCGAGGGAGGCGATGAAGTCGACTAGCTCGGGCGCCGGGTCGATGCTGATGACGTGCGGGGCCCGGTGCCCGTCGGCGTTGACGCTCAGCAGCGGGGTGGGTAGTTGCAGGTCTTCGGGGGTGCGGATGTCGCCGAAGGTGCGCAGCATCAGCGACAGCTCGGCGGCGTTGGTGTACTTCGCCAGCCGAGACTTGGTCTGGAAGCCGCTGCCGGTGGGTGAGATCTCCACCGACGTGACGACCTTGCCGAACACCGACGCCCAGGTGTCGAAGTCCATGGTGCCGGTGGCTTCGAGCAGGTCCGGACGCAGATGCCGGGTGACGACGTACAGCTCCCGGACGCTGTTGGCGATCGGGGTGGCGGTGGCCCCGCACACCACACGCTGGCCGTAGCGGCGGCGCAGGAAGTCGAGCTTGGCCCGGAAGTCGATCGCCCGGTCGGAGCCGTCGTTGCTGGCGTCGACGATGCTGGAGGTGATCGTGTCGTTCTTCAGGTCGTGCCACTCGTCGCGGAAGACGAAGTCGACGCCGGTCTGGTCGAACGTCACGCCGGGGTCGGTCGGCTTGTCGAACTTCTCCTTGATCTTCTCCTCTTTGCGGATCAGGGAGCCTTGCAGTCGTTTGACGGCGGCGTTGCGGTCGGGGTCTTCGCCGTTGGCGACGGCCTGCGCGTGTGCCCGTTCGATCTTGTTGCGGAGGTCCTTCAGCTCACCGTCGAGGAAGCGGCGCTGCTCGGCGTCGGACAGCCGCAGCGTCTCGAAGAAACTGGCGGCCATGATGACGGTGTCCCAGTTGCCGGTGGCGCAGCGGGCCACGAAGCGTTGCCGGCGGGCGGCGCTGGTGTCGTCCTGCCCGGCGGCCAGGACCCGGGCCTGCGGGTAGATCTGGAGGAACTCCCGGGAGAACTGTTCTAGCAGGTGCGTGGGCACGACGATGGCGGGCTTGTTGACCAGCCCGAGGCGCTTGAGTTCCATCGCGCCGATCGCCATCACGGCGGTCTTGCCGGCGCCGACGCAGTGGAACAGGCCTACCCCGGGTTCGTTGACGATCCGGGTGACCGCCTCGATCTGGTGCGGGCGGGGCTTGAACTCCACCGAGATGCCGGGCAGGCTGCGCCGCGCCCCGACGTAGGAGCGGGGCACGTGGGCGTTGAACATCCGGTTGTAGGTGGCCGCGATGCGGGCGGCCCGCTCCGGTTCCTCCCACACCCAGGCTTCGAACCGTTCCTCCAGCTCGACAGCCTTGGCCTGCGCGGCGGCGCTCGCCTCCACATCGAGCGCCCGCTTGCCCTTCTCGACCTCGTAGAAGACGCGGATCGGGGTCTTGGTCAAGAGGCGCTGCGCCAGCTCGGGCGCGGACATGCCGGGGGTGCCCCAGGTCGAGCAGGCGAGCACACCGGTCCGGCTGCCCTTGACCTGCCAGTCTGATCCGCCGGGGTGCGTCACCCTCAGCCGCGGATCGCGCAGGATCTCCTGGAGGAACGCCTGCACCTCGGTGTAGTCGATGAACGGGGCGCCGAAGGAGACCATGATCTCGCCGGGGCCGACGTCGCGGGGCAGGACCCGTTGCAGGGCACGGACGTTGACCTCGAACCTCGGGTCGTCCTCGACGGCGACGAGCGCCTGATCGAGCTTGGCGCGCACGTTGTCGGACAGGTACGCGGCGGCTTCGACCAAGCCACCGGTGCCGGGATCGTCGTAGACCAGCTCACCGAGGGCTTCGCGGGCCTCGGGCTCGTTGACGCCGAGCAGCCGGGCGATCTGCGGCAGGAGCACCGCGCCGTGGTCGTCGAGGCAGATGGCCAGCGCGTCTTCGGGGCTGTCGGCGCCCAGGCGGGGTGCTCGGGGCAGGATGACCCGCTTGTTGAAGATGTCCGCCTTGGTGGCGGTGCGGGTGTCGTCGTTGAAGTTCTCTAACGCGAACACCGTGGCGGCGTACGGGTCGATGCCGCGGAATCCGCCGAGCTGGGGGTAGTTGCGGTAGAGCTTCGGCTGGCCGGTCTCCTCATCGAGGATCGTCTCCAGCTCACCGGTGGTCTTGTTGCGTTGCCGGCGGGTGTAGGTGTCGTAGCGGTTCAGGAAGCCGTACTGCTCGACGTAGGCGTCGTAGAGGGTGTTCAGGCGGATCCGCAGGAACGCCGCTGAGCCGGCCGGTGGGCCGTCGGGGTGTTCGTCGCCGTCGTCGAGTGACGACGATTCCGCTTGCAGCAGCTCGGTCACGGTGTCGCGCAGCAGCAGCAGTGCGCGCAGCTCGTCGGCCTGGGTGGCGGGCACCTTGTGCTCGACGACTTGGCCGTTCTGCACGGTGGTGAAGGTGCCGTCGTCGAGGGCCTCGATGTGGCCCTCTTCGCGGCCGACGGCGGCCAGAACCGCGGCCGGCTCTGCCGGGCCGGCTTCGACGCGCGGGGTGAGGGTCAACCCGGCGAGGCGGGCCTCGTCGACCACGTCGGCCAGGACCCGGGCCAGGTCTGCGGCGGTGTCGCCGCTGCCGGTGACGATCAGGTCGTGCGCGGTGTAGGCGCCCCGGCCGACGGAGAGCTCACCGAGGATCCGGTCGGGCCGGGCGGCGAAGAACTCGTTGACGTGGATGGTGTCGCCGCCGGGCACGTCGATCTCTTGGGTCTGCTCCCAGGCCATGCCCGCCTGCTCCTGGCCGGGCGCACGGCGCCGAAGGATGAGCAGGTCGGTGACGACCTTGGTGCCGGCGGCGTGCTCGTGGGCGTCGGTCGGCAGCCGCACGGCGGCCACCAGATCCGCCAGGGCCGCCATCTCCCGTCGGGCGGCCGGGTTCGCGGCGTCCATCGTGTAGCGGGAGGTCAGCGCCACGACCAAGCCGCCGGGCCGGGTCAGGTGCAAGCTCTTGATCAGGAAGTGGTTGTGGATCGAGTGCTTGCCCGGGTTGTGTCGCCGGTCGGCCAACGCGAAGTTCCCGAACGGCACGTTGCCGATCGTCAGGTCGAACGTGCCGGCCGGCGCGCGGGTGGCCGCGAACGACTCGGTGCGGATGGTGGCGTGCGGGTAGAGCGCGGCAGCGATCCTGGCCGTGATTGGCTCCACCTCCACCCCGGTCAGTCGGGCGCCGTCGGGTGCCAGGCCGAGGAACGTGCCCGATCCGCAGCCGGGTTCCAGCACGTCTCCGCCCTCGAACCCGAGGCCGGTGACCGCGTCCCAGATGGCGCGGACGTACGCCGCGTCGGTGTAGTGCGCGTTCAGGGTGTTGCGTTCGGCCGCCGCGTACTCTCGCTCGTCGAGCAACTGCCGCAGTTGCTCGCGGGCCGCCGCGAACCGCGCGTGGTCGCGGTGGTCGGCGCGGGCCTCGAACACCCCGGGCACCGCACCCCACCCCGACCATCGGGCCAATACCGCCTGTTCCTCGGCGGTGGCTGTCCGGTCCTCGGCCTGGAGCAGGCGCAGGGTGCGTAGCGCCGCCAGGTTCGCGTTGAGCCGGGCCACCTCACCCCGAGGGGCCAGATCCTCCTGGCCCCTCGGGATGAACGACGCCGGACGGCCCGGATCGGGCGCCGTAGCTGGCGGTTGCGCCTGCGGCGGTGGTCCCGGCTCGGCCAGCTCAACCGGCGCGACCGGTTCGGCGGCCGATCGTTCGGCGGCCGGTGATTCGGGGGCCGGTGATTCGGGGGCTAGCTGCGCGCGGGGGGTTCGCTGTCGGCGTTCATCGCGGCTTCCTGCTCCGCGATCTCCTGCCAGCGCGGATCGGTCGGGTCCTCCACCATCGGAATCCAGTCGTCCTGATCCGTCCGCGGCGGCGGGCTCTGCGTTCCCGGCGGGCTGGTCTCGTTGGTCTCCGGGTCGATCAGGATCAGCTCCGGCAGCACCTGTTCCTCGGCCGCCATCCGGGCCTCGTTGAGCCGGCCCAGCTTGTCCAGGTAGCCCTCGCCCGTCGGGTCCGGGCCGGCCAGTTGCCTCGTCAGGTCCTCGATCTGGGCGAGCGCCTGGTCCCCCAAAGTCGAGAAGAAGCTGTTCAGGTCCGTCCCCTCGGCTATCAACGCCGCGTACCGGTTCGGAAGGTACGTCTGCCAGTGCCTCTGGGCTTGCGCCCCGTACCGGTTCATCCTCTGTTGTCTCCGTCTCTGGCGCTGCTGCGGTCGGCTGGTCGGGGTCAGGGCCGCCCGGCGGCCCCGTGGTGGTCGCCGCACCATCGAGAACCGCCGGCACCGGCGCCGGCACCGCCGTCTGCGGAGTCACGGCCGGCCTGGGTGCGGCCGGCGTCGGGTCGACCGGGACACCGAGGCGGCCGGCGGCGTACGCGGCCAACGGCTCGGCGATCTCGTCCGGTTGCCCGTGCAGCATTGCGCGGATCGACTGGGCGGCGACCTCCCGGCCCGCCGCCGTGGTGAAGGTCCGAACGGCCCAGTCGACCCGGGCGGTGACCACCACCTCCACCAGCGGCCACGTGTCCTCGCCATCTACAGCGGCGGCCAGCACCGGCCCAGGCCTCTGCGGGTGCCGGGTCACCGCCGGGTCGAGCACGTGGAAAGCCCGCGCCGCGGACCTGCGCCCGTCGACGCTGCCGTCCTCGTCGACGACCACCACGACGCCGGCCGCCGGATCCGCCTGCGCGGTGAGCGCCGCGACCTGCGGCCCGGTCAAGGCCGGCCCGCACGCGGCCACCGCCAGCGGCGCCCCGTCGCCGCGCTCGGCCAAGACGATGGCCTCCAACGCAGTGCGCGCCACCACCGACCGGCCGACCCGTTCAGGCTGCTCAGCGAGCCCGAACACCACCTCAGCCGGGCGGAACACCGCCGTGGCCGGGCTGTGCAGCACCGGCGCCACGTCCGGCACACCGGGCGGGGCGTAGCCGGCGAAGCCGACCACCGGCCGCTCCGGATCGCGGTGCTCGCGGATGCCGATCATCACCCGGTTGCGGAACCGGTCGACCAGTTGCCCGCTGCGCCCGGTCGCGGCCAGGCCGGACGCCCGGATCTCCAAATCGGTGAAGCCCTGCCGCCGCAGTTCGTTGACCAGCGCAGCGGGCCGGTCCGGCGCGTACCCGACCGCCCACCGCCCGTCGACCGGAACACCCTGGGCGGCCAGCCACCGCGCCGGCGACGCACCGTCGGGCTGGTCGAGCTGCGCACGGTAGAACTCGGCCGCCACGCGCTGCACGGCCAGCAGACGTTGCCGCCGCGCGTCCGGGACCGCCGACAGGCGAGGCGGGCCGGCGACCTGAGCGGCCAGCGACCCGGCACGCCCGCGCAGCGCGGCGGTCCGGTCGACCGAGGCCGCAACCCGCTCGGCGACCTCCCGCGCCGGCCCGGCCGCCGGCTGGTCCGGCGCCGTCATCACGGCCGCCCGTTGTCGGGATCGGTGGGCAGCAGCCCGCGCGCCCGCAACGACTCGAACAGGCGTTGATGGTGCTCCAGTGTGGCCGTCAGGTCATCGATCTGCGATTGCAGCCCGGCGGCGACCGTGTCGGGTAGGCCCTCCGCGTCCGCGGCCATCGGTACAGCGGCGTCGTCAGCCATCGCTCCCCCATGTGATCGCTTGATCATCACCGTAACCAAGATGTCGAGTGAGATCGACACGTCGGCAGGGTCGCGGCCACACCGGCGCCGCCGCGACGCCGGCCGGGGTGGCGTCACCGCCGGCATCGCCCCAGGGGAGGACGATGACGCCACCGGCACGGCGGTCACCCGTACCGCGCTGGGGCTGCTCAAGACGATGACCGGCGGCCCACCCGGCTTCACTGACCTGGACCGACTTCTCAACGGGGCCGGCGTGACGGACTGTGACGGGCGATGCCATGAAACTCGGTATCCCGGTTGTAATCAGCGAGAATCAACGACAACGCCCGGTGCGCGAAATGCCCTCACCTTTTCCCGCGATACGGCGACGCACAGCAGGTCCGACGGCTCGGCGAAGCGCTGGGCACGCTACAGCAAGAGGTCCGCGCTTTGCGTGGGAGGTGGGCGCTCGGGGGCTAAGGCCGAGCGCCCACCGATTTCCTCGATAATGCGTTCCTTCGAGGGGGTGCTCGTCTTTGTCAAGGAAGCACCCGGAAAGAAGTCTGCCGTGTCTCAGCGATTGCCGTCGGACCAGGTGTGCGAGAAAAATCAGGACATTACGCTCGAAATTCGCTTTAGCCGCAGTCTGGTGAGCTGGTGTGGATCGGCTGTGGTCGCAGCACTGCTAGGGATCGCTGTCTGGTTCTATCCCGAGGTAGTAACGCCCGTAGCCGTCGCGCTAACGGCTCAGGCTGCCCTACAGCGCTCGATCCGCTGATCCGATGGAGGCCGGCCCCCTGCGGTGCCGGCCTCCAAAGACTGAGACGCCCTTTACAGCGGCGAGCAAGAGCGCCTGCAAGCGGACAGGCCCTACCGGGCGGGCTTGGCTTGGCGGTCGGCGTGGTCCCGCGTAGCTGCCTGTGCTGCAGGCAGCGAGCGGTTTGACGCGTTGGCAGGCTCGCCGCCACCCCGGCACCGCCGTCACGCAGGCCGGGGTCGCGTCACCGCTGGCGCCGCCCCAGAGGACGATGCCGCGGAATCACCGGCAGGGGTAGCGAGCCAGCCAGGAGGCGCGGACCCGCCGCCGGGCCGCCGTGGTCGCGCTCTCCAATATCGACGCCTCCGGCGGGGCCTCTCTCGGAGATTCCCGGGGGCGACCGCCGGCGCCAGGTGGGTGAGTGGTCACCCAGGGTGGGATCCCCTCGCGCCGGCCGCCCAGAGGGCTACCAGACCGGCTCCGGGACGACCAGGCCAAGCCGCTTCGCGGTCGGCTATGCCGAGCCTGGCCGTCCCGGAGCCGGCCCGGTCGATCGGAGATCGGCCGACACGAGGAGATCCCACCCCACCCCCGGCACCGCGCGCGTGCAAGCCCGCAACCCCGCCCACCACGGCCTACGCCGCGTCGTGCCGGTCAAGTACGTACTTGACGCTGCTCTTGGCCCACTTGCCCTTGCCCGACGGGGTCGGCACCTGCTCGGCGTTCAGCCTCTCGGCGATGGCCGCCAGCGACAGCCCTTCACCGCGTAGTTCCGCCGCCCGGGCGGCCGAGGGTGGCACCGGCGCCGGCGGTCGACCCAGCCGCACACCCCGGTCCCGGGCCGCCGCCATCCCCGCCGACACCTCGGGCCGGCGCGTCTCAGATTCGCTGCTCATGCCCCACAGCGTACGGCAAAAAGGTACAGAAAAAGACCCTCCGAGGGAGCTTTTCCTGTACCTTTTCCTGTACGATAGAGAGGCAAGGAACGGTCCGGCCAGGTGAGCCACCACCCGGCCGGACCAGGAAGAACAACCCCTCTGCGAAAGGGAGTTCCATGAACCAGCGTACGACGACCCCGGCCCGGGAGATCGACCACAACGACCAGTGCGTCGGCTGCGGTGCCAACGCCTACGGCGTCAGCGCCGGAGACCCGTGCCACCCGCTGTGCCCGTTCGAGACCGGCACGTTCAGCCCGGCGGTCATCCTGCGGGCCGCCAACCTGCGGGTGCGCAACCACCCGGCCGGGGTCGGCTACGACATCGCCGGCGCGATCTTCGCCGCCGCCGTCGACCTGGCCGGCAACGACCAGGCGCAGGCCCTCGCCGACGAGGCCCGGCAGGCGCTGGCCGACTACCTGGTCGGCCAGTGGCCGCCGAAGGCCGAGGCGATCCGCAACCAGGTGGTCTACCGCCACGGCCTCTTCGCCCAGCTCACCGAGATCGCGGTCTCGCTGTACGGCGCGGCCGACCAGCACGACGGCAACGACCCCGACGACTGCTGACACCCAGCCGGGCCGGCCCTCGGTGGGCCGGCCCGGCTCCCCCAACCCCACGTCAGCGCATCGAAGGGATCGAGACCATGACCAGCACCAACACCCGGCCCGCCCAGCTCGCGCCGGTCCGCATCGGCCGAGGCCGCGTCGTCCACCTCGGCAACCTGAGCAGCATCAAGGGCCCGGCCGGCGAGCCCCGCTACGTCGCCGGCTCGTGCGGGGCCAGCACCCGAGGCGACACCATCACGGTCGGTGCCGCTGTCACCGCGCCGATCGACTGCCGCACCTGCACGCGCTCCAACCCGGTCCGCGTGGCCTGGATCAACGCCACGGTGATCGCGGCGACCAGCGAGCCGGTGACCCTGCCGCACACCGGACTGACCGTGCCGCACACCCAGCTCCGCGTCGACGGCCCCACCCAGCCCGGCCCCGGCCGTGCGGAGCAGCACCGGCTGTACCTCGGTGCCCGCTTCGTCGGCTGGATTACCACCCACCCGCACCACCCGCACCGCAGCACCACCTACCAGACGAACTCCCTCGGAGGCAGGGAACTCGACGAGTACGCCCAGCAGTGCCGGCTGTTCACCGGCGAGCCCGCCACCGTCGCCGACGTGCTGGCCGAGCTGGTCCGCGAGCACATCACCGCGGCAACCGTCGCTGAGCGGCTGGCCGCCTCCCGCACCCCGGTCCGGCTCATGCAGCACATCCGCGACGGCGACGGCCAGCCCACCGGGGCCCCGTACCCGACCACCTACGCCACCGCCAACGCACCGCTGACCACCGACCCCACCTGGCACCGCGCGGTAGCCCGCGCCCTGCACCGCGACTCCCCCGCCGGCCCCGGCCAGCACTGGCAGATCTGGACCCCCACCGGCTGGACCCGCCTGCCCGACGTCGTCGACGTCGACCAGGACCTCGGCTGACCGCACCCGTGCCCGGGCCGCCACCGGCCCGGGCACGGGGACGCAGCCCGACCAGCAACGACGGGGAAACCACCATGACCAACAGTCACCGGACCGACGCCCGCACCATCCTCGCCACCGCCACCCCGACCACCCACCGCCCGCTGCTGGCCTGGGCCGTTGGAGCCCTCGCCCGCAGTCACGCCATCCACCCGCTGACCTACTGGCGCACCCGAGACGCCCGACAGCTTGCCCCTGACTACCTCGGGATGTCACTGCCCGCCGGCCGGATGCTCCGGCTCACCAAGGCCCGCATCGAGATCACCGACGGGAACCTCCACCAGCCGCTGCGACTGACCTGGACAGACCTGGGCAACGTGCTCGACAGCGGCCGAGTCACCGATGACCTGATCCGCCGCTGCCAGCAGGCCGTCGTCGCCTGGCGCGACCACCCGGGCGGATTCCGGGGAATCGGCTGGAACGACGTCCTCGACGCCTGCGGCCAGGCCGGAGACGCCGTATGGGCAGCGTGCCGGCCAACCGACCCCGGCGAGCAGCTCGACCTGTTCGGCTCCGCCGGCATCGAGAGCTGAGGCCCGCCGTACCAGAACGGTGAGCACCTGGACGCCACGATCCCCGGGCGCGGACGGACGAGAGCCGGCCCCGCGCCCGGCCGGCGCTCACCCGTGCCGCGAAGTAGCCGTTCGCAGTTCGATCGGCTGCTGGCTCATTGGGCCTGCTGAGCGCTGAAACAGAGCCCCGGACCGCCGACGGGGGTCAGCCGACGTGCGCAGGTACGTCCATCCGCGCGAGAGGTAGTAGGCGTGCAGCCTCTCGTTGGTCTTCCAGGCGTCCAGGCGGACATAGCGACAGCCGTGCCGCCACGCGTAGTCGCTGGCCCAGGCCAGCAACAGGGTGCCGAGTTCCTGGCCAGCGCGATCGAGTCGCACTGCCAGCTTCGAGACGTAGACGGCTGGCTCGGCCAGCTCGTCGGGAGTCCAGAAATCCGAGTCGCCGGTCATCTCTACGGTGATCGTGCCGATGGCCTCGTCACCGTCCCACAAGATCCAGATGTCGCCAGCTGCGAGTGAGGGACCTAGCTTCGTTCGCCACCGTTCCCACGTGACCCACTGGTCCGACCCGCGTTCGCGTAGCCACTGGATTCGCTGCATGAGCAGGGCCATTGCGATCTCGAACTCGTGATCGTCCTCAGCGGGCCGAATGGTCAGGGTCAAGGTTGGCTCAGCTCCAGGTCCGCTCGAACTTGCGCTCGAACACGATGACATGTTGATCGCTCGGCAGCACGTTGACCGTGCACCGCACGGGTGTGCCGTCGGCGATGTAGCCAGTCACGTAGTGGACCGCCACTGGTGTGCCCGGTCCCAAGCCCAGGCGGCGGATCTGCTCAGGGGTAGGCATCCGCGTGAAGATCTCATCGATTGCGCGATCTTGCGGGTAACCCAGGTCGGCAAGGGCCTGGTTGGTGCCCCTGGCGACGTCAGCGGGCGACATGATCTCGGAGTCTTTGACGAGGTGAAACGGGAAGTGTGAGTCGTTGATGTTGACTGGCTCGCCGTTGATGTAGCGCACCCGCCGGCGAGCCACCACCACCGTGCCCGGGTCGACCTGTAGGCGCTGAGCGATGTCCGGTGGCGCGTGGATGAGGGAGACATCGATCGTCTGACTCGGCTTCCGCCCTTCTTCGGTGATCTGTTGGCAGAAGCGGTCCATCTCCGGGCTTGCCGGCTGGTCTCGTGACTCGCCCTGGGGTCGGTACAGCATGTTCTCGCGCTGACGTACGAAGTGCCCGAGCGGGCGCCTTGCCACCACGAGCCCTTCCGAGACCAGGACGGCGATGCCGTTGCGGACGGTCTGCCGAGCTACGCCCCACTCCTCGGTCAGCTCCTGCTCCGTCGGGAGCCGCTCGCCTCCAGCGAGCTCTCCCGACGTGATTCTGTCGCGGAGCGCCGCAGCGATCCGCTGGTAGGCCGGCAACGGGGTGGCCCTGAAGTTGTCCACGTTCCGAGTCTCGCTCATGCGCCCGAACAATGTCTAGTCAATGTTGCCGCTACCCCTTGACGTCCTTTGGTGCCGAGTAGCACCATCAACACCACGCGCATTGTCTGGTCAATGACGACGTTCTAGACCTTGGGATGCGCCTGCATAGAACAAGAGGGCTCGGCGGGATTGCGCCCCACCGAGCCCGGATGGCACCCACCCCTAGGAGGACGAGATGCCAGCTATGAGGGTACGTGCTGCCCGGATACGTCCGGAACAGCCTCGCCCCGAATCGATGTCCAACGAGATGTCTGCGCTGGTGGCGCGGGCTCAGTCCGGTGACGCGGAGGCGTTCGGTCTGATCTACGACCGGTACGTCGACGAGGTGTTCCGGTTCGTGTCGGACCGGGTGCGTGACCGCCAGGCGGCCGAGGACCTGACCTCGGAGACGTTCGTGCGGGCGCTACGCAACCTCGGCGCGCTCCGCCCGGACGGCGACGTCACCGCCTGGCTCACGACGATCGCCCGGAACCTGACGGGCGAGTCGCCCTGGCAGAGCGTCGAGGTGCCGGTGGCGGAGATCCGCGACCGGGCCGAGGGCAGCCCGATGGCCGACCCGGCGAAGACGGCGATGGACCGGCTGGTCAACGCCGAGCTGATCGCGGGCGTCAACCAGCTCAGCGCGCCGCAGCGGCAGTACATCGTGCTGCGCTACCTGCGAGAGCTGTCGATCGACGAGATCGCCCTGGTGATGGGCAAGACCCCCGAGGCGCTCAAGACCATCCAGTACAAGGCCCTGCGGGCGCTGCGTGGCCTGCTCTCGGTTGGGGTGGTGATGCCGGCATGAGCGCCCCGACGATCACGCCGACCAACGGCACCGACCAGGCGGCGCTGCTGCGCGCCGCTCAGGGCACGCGGACCGTCCCGGCTCAGCAGTTGCCGATGGGCATCCGGGTCATGACCGGTCCCAGCGCCGCCCCGGTCTCGGCCGACCGCGCTGAGCAGGCGCCGGCCTGCCGGCCGCCCCGGACGTTGGAGCAACTGCTGACCCTGGCGAAGGGCAGTGAGGCCGCGCGGACCCGTCAGCTCGCCGAGAAGATCGGCGGCCTGGTGGAGGAGTTGACCGGCCGGCTGGAGGCCGAACAGGCCGCCGAGATGCGCCGTCGCGAGCTGGCCGAGAAGGAAGCCAAGCTCACCGCCGAGCTCGCCGAGCTGCGACAGAAGATGGGCACCGGAGCGGAGGCCGCCGCGCAGCGCGCCGCGATCCGTCAGTGGGCCAAGGCCAACGGCTACACCGTGCGTGAGCGCGGTCGGATTCCGCGGAATGTCGTGCAGGCGTGGGCGGCGGCGACCGGGTCGGAGGTGGCCCGGTGAAGGCGCTGAAGGTGCTGCTGCCCGCCCTGGGTGCGTTGTCGCTGGCCGGGCACGTGTGGGCCGCGCAGGTGGCGCGGTCGCAGCGGTCCCGGCTGGTGCAGGCCCGCCGGGAGGCGACCACGGACCCGCTGACCGGCCTGGCGAACCGCGCCGGCCTGTCCCAGGCGCTCGACGAGCTGGACGGCGAGCCCTACGACCTAGTCCTGGTCGACCTGGACAAGTTCAAGCCGGTCAACGACACCTGGGGCCACGCCGCCGGCGACCGCCTGCTGGTGGAAATCGCCCGCCGGCTACGCGAGCCCCTCGACGGCCTCGACGGTGCGGTCGTGGCCCGCATCGGTGGCGACGAGTTCGTGTTGGCATGTCCGTCGCCTGCGCCGATGGCGCAGATCCTTGGCGCGGAGGTCATCCAGGCCCTAGCTGCGCCGATCGACGTCGCCGAGGACGTCTCCGTGTCGGTGACGGCCAGCGTTGGCGCGGTCCACGCCACGGCCGGTGAGGACCGGGACCGGGCTATGGCGGCGGCGGACGCCGCCGCGTACGAGGCCAAGCTGCGCGGCGGTGACGGCCTGGTCGAGCACAACGTGCTTACCGAGCTGCCGGAGGTGGAGCAGCGCCCGCTGCTGCGGCTGCGCGAGATGACCGCCCTGACGAACGCGCTGGGGGTGGCGGCATGACCATCAGCTCTCCCTCCAGCGCTGCTCGTATCGATCTGGCGGCCACGTTGGCCGGATATCGCGCGGGTCTGCCGAAGTTGTCGGACGCCGAGCTGGAGCACCGGGCCGCCACGGTGGCGGCGCTGCCGGGCTGGTTCGCCGACGAGCTGCGCCGCGTGGTCGATGACGAGCGTGAGTCTCGTCGGCTCGCGGGCCAGCCGACGTCGGCGCGGACGCCGAAGGTCGCTGCCGGTGCGGCGGTCGCGGGAGTCCCGATCGCGGTGCTCTCGGGCCGGCTGCTGGCCGAGCACGCCGAGCAGGTGCCGCAGGTCCTGCTCTACTCCCCGGCTGTCGCGGTCGGCCTGGTCGGCGCGGTGGTTGGTGGCGGCCGGCTGGGGCGGTGGCTCGACGAGCGCCGTCACGCCCTGGCCGTGGACGTCGACGAGGCCGACCTCAACCCCCTCGGTCGGGAGCTGCTCGCGCAGGTCCGGGCCCGCCGCGCAGTCGGTGGTGAGAGCTGATGCCGACGCTGCGTATCCCGACGCTGGCGGGTGTCAGCATCCGCGCGACCGGCCGGTCGAACATCAGCAGCGACCGGCGCGGCACGGTGGTGTCGTACACCGGCCGCCTGATCCTCAACGGCCGTGAGGTGCTCTCGCCGGAGCAGGTGCGCGCCGATTGGGCCGCGCGGGGCGAGACGGCTCTGCGGGAGGCGGACCGCACCGAGCACAGCGACCCGGCCGGGCACGCCTGGGCCAAGGGCGTGTGCGCGGGCTACGCGACGGCGGTGCAGATTCTCGACGCCTGGTTCAAGCAGTTCGGGCCGGCAGGGCTGCCGCTGAGCGACATCGTCGCGGGCATCAAGGTGGCCCGCGCGGCGATGTTCGAGCAGGCGCCGCCCGACGTCGACGACCTCGGCCGGCTGACCATCTCGGCGGCCACGTCGACGCTGCTCACGCTGGCCGGGCACCTGGCCGTGACGGCCTCCTACGAGTGGGAGGTGTCGCGGTGAGCCGGATCCGTGCCGCGTTCTACGACCCGGAGGGCACCCGCTACGGCATCCCCACCTACTGGTGGAAGGGTGCGCCGGCCGGCTACGCCACTCGCCGGCAGTTGCGGGCGCGAGGGCTTCGGCCGGGTGGCCAGGAGGTGGCCGCGCAGGTGCTGTGGCGCGGCGTCGGCGGTGTGCGGACGGCCTACCTGTACCGGGTGGACCTGGCCCGGCCGAAGCGCACGGCCACGCCAGCGCAGCGGGCCGCGATCGGCTGCGCGCTGCGGGCCCGACGCACCTGCCCGACCTGTCAGGTCGTACAGCCCTACTACATCCCGCGCTCTCGCGGGGAGTGCCTGGACTGCGTGCCAACGATGGGGGCAGCCCGATGAAGGAGAAGCTGCGCGACGCGTCGACGGTGGGGCCGTGGATCGCCATGGCCGCCGCAGTGATCCTCACGGCCAAGGGCGAGTTCGACCTGGCGGTCCTGGCTCACTTCTCGAAGTGGATCGCCTGGATGTTCCCGGTGATGCTCGACGTGTACGTGATCACCGCGTTCCACCGTCGCCGGTGGAAGGACATGGTCGTCGGCATGCTGCTGATGATCTTCTGCCAGGTCGCGGTGCACCTCCTGCCGGTCTTCATTACCGAGGGCGAAGAGACGCCGTGGGGTCTGGTGGTGGCGGTCGCGTGCATCGCGCCGATCGTGGTCGTCCGCGTCAAGATCCTCACCGGTCGCACCGGAAAGGAGATCGCGGCCGAGGAAGAGGCGGCGCGACGGGCGGAAGAGGTCCGGGCGGCGCAGGCGGAAACGGCCGCCGCGCGCCAGGCGCAGGCGGAAGCGGAGGCGAAGGCGCGGGCGGAAACGGCGCGGGCCGAGGCGGAAACCGCCGCCCGGGTCGAGGCGGAAACCCGCGCTGCCGATGCTGAAACGCGGGCGCGCTCGGAGGCGGAAACGCGGGCGGAAATCGAGGCCGTCACGGAGGCGGAAATCGCCGAGCACGTCCAAGCCGCCGCTGAGGCTCGTGAGGCCGCCCGGGTCGCCGAGCAGCGGGCCGCCACCGCGATCGAGGCGGCGCGGATGGCCGAGGGTCGGCTGGCCGAGGCCCGCGACACCGCGGACCGCGCCGCTACCGCCCGGGCCCTGACCGAGCAGGCCACCACCGAACAGGTCCGGGTGCTCACCGAGGCCGCTGAGCAGGCCGAACGTGACTACCAGCAGGCCCTGGCGGAGGCCCGCTACACCAGCCAGGCCGCCCAGGACCGGGTCGCCGAGCTGGACGAGACGGTGCGGGCGCTGCGGGCGCAGCTCGACCAGGCGCAGCGCTTCGCCGAGGCGCAGGCCACCGCGCGGGCCCTCGCCGAGCAGGAGAGCCAGGCGATCAAGGACGCCCGCGACATGGTGGCCAACGAGCTGGAGCGCACCCGTCGCGCCCTCGCCAGGGCGCAGGAGAAGGCGGAAACCAGCGGGGGACGGCAGCCGGAAATCGCGCGGCCCGTCGCCCGGAAATCTCTGGCGTCGGTTCCGGCTCAGTTGCCGGCCAACCTGCCCGAGGTGGACAAGGTCCGACCGGAAACGGTGGCGCTGATCCTGGCCGCCCGAGCGGAAAACCGGAACGCCACCCAGACCGCGCTGAAGGAAATTACCGGCATTTCCGAGCGCACGATCAGCCGGGTCCTCAACGCCGTGCCGGCGGAAATCGTCGACCAGGTCCTCGAACTCACCAGCGGTCGCGTCGCCTGAGCCGACCGGCCAGCGCCGCGCGCACAACCCGGCGGCCGTGAGCCGGTGAGCCCACGGTGCTCGATCCGCCGACGACGTCGGGTCGAGTGCCGTGGCCCCACCCCTCGGCAGGCAGGAACAACCCCATGCGACCCCGTTTCGACCCGCACCAACCGCACCTGATGGAGGTGATCCCGTGAGCGCCCAACCCGCCGAGGACAACTACCAACCGTCACCGATGCCGCGAATTCCGTTCCGGCGTGAGGCGGACATCGTTTCCCTCGCTCCGCACAGGTCAGAGGCCCTTCCGACCCCTCCCCTACCGGAATCCAACCGGGACGAACCCGCACACAACGGGCCGGCCTCTTCCGGCCCCAACTCCGGCATCGGAATTACTCTGCGTGACGTTCCGGGGGATTGGGAGAGCGTCACGGCGGTGTGGACCGGCTCCCCGGAGCCGCTGTCCGACCTCGTCGCGCTGACCGGTCAGGCCCGCGACGGGCAGGACGCCCAAGCCATCGCGATGGCCTGCTGGGCGGTGCTCGTGCTCATCCCCCGCGGCCTGCTGCACCTGGCCTCGTGGGTCCTGGCCCACCCCCTGCGATCGCTGGCCGCCGCTGCGGTGGCCGCGGTCTTCCTCGCAACCCTCTGAGAGAGGAGGCACCTGTCATGACCAGCGCACTGATCGTGCTCGGCGGACTCGTCTACATCGGCCTGTCGATCGCCTTCCACTTCACTCCCCGCCTGCGGGTCGTCGTCGGCCTGGTGGTCGGCGCACTGCTCGCCGGCGTCGTCGTCACGCAGGTCAACAAGTGGCTCGCCAAGGGCATCACCACGGTCGCCGAGCCGATCGGTGACTGGATCGGTCAGGACACCAAGCAGGTCGCCCTGGCCCTTCCCACCGCGTTGGGACTCGCGCTCGGGATCGTCGTGGTCGTGTTCCTGCGCGGCAAGGGCGGCGGCAAGAGCGCCGGCGGCGGCAAGGGCGCGACCGGCAAGGGCGGCGGCGGTGGCAAGGCCAAGCTGGCCCACGCCGCACTCGCCTGCGCCCTGCTGCTGCCGATGATCATCGGCGGCCTCGGCGCGACCATCCGGGACGTGGTCCAGTGATCTTCTTCGACATCCTGGTCTACCTGGCGGTGGCGAAGATCGCCGTGCTGCTGCTGGAGGACGCCGCGTACGCGGTGCGCGGCAAGCAGTCCCCGCGCCGGCAGGCCCGCGCCCGCCAGCAGGCCACCGGCGGCGGCAAGAACACCGACGGCGGCAAGACCGCCGACGGCACGGCCGGGGGTGCCGGCGGCCGGTCGGGCGGCACGGTCGCGGCGGCCGACGGCTACCTCGCAGGGCTGATCGAGGACGCCACCGAACGGGCCCGGGCCCGCCGCCGCCGCGCGGTGGCCCGCAAGCGCGGCGCCCAGGCCGTCGACGGCGTCGTGGTCGACGTCGACGACGACGGCCGCTGGTACGCCGACTGCGACCACTGCGGCTGGTCCAGCCGCCCCTACCGCATCGAGGCCAACGCCCAGGGCGCCGGCCGCGAGCACACCCGCACCGAGCACCCCGAGCAGTACACCGGCGGCACCAAGGAGGCCGTCCAAGACACCGACAGTGGCACCGGCCGCGACGCCGATTCGACTGAATCGCACGCCGACCCCGCTGGCGGGCAGGAGCCGGGCCGTCCGCCGCTGCGGCTGATCCCGGGCGGCGCCCAGGAGCCGGCGCCGCCGGAAGCCGCCGGGCAGCCCGAGCAGCCGGCCCAGAAGCCACCGACGGCCGCCGATGTCGCTCCGCCGGTGCCGAAGGCGACGCAGGAATGGCCGCAGCGGTTGCATCACACCAAGTGCGGCCGGTGCGGGAAGACCAGCGTCACCGCCGAGATGCCGCGCAGGTGTCCCCGATGCGGGGCGGACGACAGCCGGCTGCGCGCGGTCCCGAATCCGCCGTCCGATGGCCCGGTGTACCAGTGGGTGTGTCCGCGATGCCGCGCCCGCCGGGCGGGCTTCGACTCGCTGGCCGCCGCCGAGGCCGCCGCCGCCCAGCACACCTGTCCCCCGGCCGCCGACATCCCGGCGCCGACCACCCCGGTCACCCAGGGCGACCAGGAGCGGCTGCGCTCCGAGCTGTACGGCAAGTGCGCCCACCGGGAGGTCCGCGAGGGCTTTCTCGACCAGTGGTGCGAGAACCCGGCCGGCGGCCCGCAGGGCCCGTACTGCGACGACCACAAGACCACCGGCACCGACGCCGGGGACGACCAGCACCACCCGACCGCCGACCCGGCGGCCGGTTCGTCAAGCAACACCGAGCAACTGAGGGAGATGACCGTGAACCTGGAAGCCACTGGTCCGGAGGAGATCCGCGCCGCGTTCACCGCTGCGGCCGAGGCGGCCGGGGAGAACGCCGAGACGATCGGCGGGATCGCCGGCGTGCTGACCGAGGCCGCCGACCGCTACGAGTCCCTGGAGATGGCGGCCTCGACCGTCGCGCACCTGCGCGACGCCGCCGAGCAGGTTGCCGCCGCCCACGCGGCGCTGAACAGCGCCCAGGAGGAGCTGCAGGCCGCGTTGGGCGACTTCAACGCCAAGGACGGCCAGGTCGCCGAGGCTGTCGCCGACGCCGGCGGCAACGTCGCCAGCAAGGAAGTCCTGGTCGGCTGACCCGACCCACCCCGGGCCCCGGGGCGGTCACCGCCCCGGGGCCCAGCCCCTCCCCGTCTCTCGCACCGCCTGCCAGCCCCGACGCATGAGGAGAGCCCGCGATGACGACCCGGACCGCTCAGGAGATTCGCTCGGAGCGCCTGGCCAAGCTCGGCCACGCCTTGACCGCCCTGCTCGCCGTCACCGCATACGCGGTGGCGTGGCTGGTCAAGCGCAGTTGGCGGCGGCTGCTGCCGGCGTACTGGGTCGCCGCCGAGCTGGTCGTCGCCTGGGTGGCCGGGCCTCTCGGGGTGTCGTGGCAGACGGTGGCGATCCTCGCTCTGGCCATCGCTGCCACCGCCGTCGGGTGGCGGGCCCGCTCCCGCACCGTGCGGGCGTGGCGGGCCGCGATCGCCGTGGTCCTCGGCGTGTGCGCCGTCGCCACGGTCGCCGCTGGCGGGCCGGCCGCGATGGCCGCCCACCCGACGCTGACCATGTTCGTGCCGACTCTCGCTGGCGCGGTGCTCGGCTGGCCGTGGTGGTACCACCTGCGCCAGCGCCCGCCGCAGCCCGAGCCGGCCCCGGCCCCGGCCGTGGCCGACGTGCCGGGCGAGATGGATCCGCTGACCGCGCACTGGCAGCACCGCTGGGAGCACGAGGTGCTGCCCGCGAAGGTGTGTGAGGGCACCACGCTGGTGCAGGCGGTCGCGCCCCGCCCCGGAGTTGTCGAGGCCCTCGTGCGGTTGGCTCCCGGCACGAAGCCGGGCCCGCTGGTCAAGACCGGCCCGGACGTGGAGGTCGCCCTGGACCTCGACGAGGGCGCCGTCGGGTGGCGCAACACCGGTAAGCGGGCGTGGCTGCGGGTGATCTTCGTCGAGCGGTCCTACATCGCTGGCGGGGTGCCGTGGACCGGCCCCACCTACGCCAACGGCCGCTTCGAAATCGCTCGTTTCAGCGACGGCTCTCCCGGCCACTGGGTGCTGACCCGGCCGCGTTTCGGGGTGCTCGGCGGTCTGATCGTCGGATCGATGGGCACCGGCAAGTCCCGCGCCCTGGGCGCGTTGATCGCCAATCTGCTCGCTGCGGGGGTGCAGGTCGCCGTCGGCGACCCGCAGAACGGGCAGAGCCTGCCCGCGTGGAAAGACACGGTGGAGTACCACCCCGGTGTCGAGGCGACCGCCCTGCTGGCCCGCCGGTTCCACGCCGAGGTGATGCGCCGCAGCGAACTGTTGGCTGCCGCCGGCGTCGAGGCGTTCGACGAGGACGACCCCCGCGTGAAGGCTCTCGGCCTGCGCATGTTCGTCGTCGTCATCGACGAGTGCCAGCTCGTGCTGATCCCGAACACGCCGATCGTCGGCGTGGTCGAGCAAGCCGCCGAGACGATGCGTAAGACCGGCTGCGGCCTCGTGCTGGCCACCCAGCTCCCGCAGATGAAGTCCCTTGGCGGGTCGGTGCGTCTGCGTGACGCCGTGGTCGCCGGCAACGCCTTCGTGCTGCGGATCTCCAACCGTGGCAGCGGCTCGACGATCCTGCCCGACGACTTCGTCGGTGACCCGTTCGCGTTGCCCGCCGAGATCGACGGCCAGACCACCGCCGGCATGGGCTACCTGCGCAACAGCAACCGCGTCGGCATGATCTGCCGCGTCCCGAACCTCGACGAGGCCGCCGTGGCCGCCACCAGCCCTCGCGTGCCCGTGCAGTGGCAGGTCCCGGCAGTCGACCCGGCCAGCCCGATCGTGCTCGCTGGCCACCGTGCCCCGGCCACCACCGCCAAGACGACCACGGGCGGCGGCAGCGCCGTGGACCGGCTGCGCGCCGCGTTCGGCGGTGGTGGCCGCAAGAGCACCACCGCGGTGGTGGAGCAGGTCACCCCGCCCACCCCCGCCGAGTGGGTGCTGGCGTGCCTGCGCCGTGGACCCGCCTCCGCGCAGGCGCTGCTGGACCGCCCCGACTGCCCCGTCGAGCAGTCCCAGCTCTACGCCCTGCTCGGCCGACTCAAGGACGCGGGCCGCATCACCCCGCCCGCCCAGCGCGGCGGCCCCTTCACCATCTCGGCCTGACCGCCGCCGTGACGGCCGGCCCCTCGGGTCCGGCCCTCGCGGTGGCCGCCAAGCCCATCCCCCCTGCCCCTGCCGCGCACCCACTCCCGCCCGGACAAGGAGACCCCCATGGCCAGCACCACCCGCCGCCGCAGCGCGAAGAAGAAGGCCGAGGTCGACCACGGCGCCGCCATCGCCCGCTGGTGCGGTGTGGCCGTCCGCGCCACCTGGCACCGCGCCGCCCGTGGCGCCGGCTGTCTCGCCCGCCGCCTGCCCAGCCCGCACCGCACCCCCGAGGTGGACCTGCCCGGCCACGACCACGCCGGCCTGGCCCTGCTGCTGACCGGCCTGACCGTCGCCGCCGCGCAGTGGACCAACCCCGCCGGACCGCTCGGGCGGATCCTCGACGTGCCGGCCGCCATCACCGACGCCCTGCTCGGCGGACTCGCCCCGCTCGCGCCGCTCCCGCTGATCTGGCTCGCCGTGCAGGTGATGCGCCACCCCGCCGGCACCCACACCGTCCGCACCCTCGCCCAGGCCGCCGGCACCCTCGGGATCGCCGCCGGCCTCGGCGGACTACTCGACCTCGCCGCGCCCGGCGCGGGCGGGCTGATCGGCCGCCTGACCGGTGCTCTCGACCTCGTGCTCAGCGCATGGGGTGCCGCGCCGATCCTGATCGGACTCGTCGCCGCCGGCCTGACCGCCCTCACCGGCATCACCCCGGTCGCCGTGGCGACCAGCATCGCCGCTCTGCGCCGCCGCACCCCCGCGTCGCCGGCGACGGACCTTATCGACCTCATCGACGCCGACGACGAGGACGACGTCGACCAGGACGACACCACCGCCATGCCGACAGCCACCACCGCTACGCCGACGGCTGCCACGACCGCCGCTCCGGGTGATTCCGAGGAATCCGCGTCTCGCCCGCCGCGACCGCGCCGGGCGGCCGACCCGGCCACCACGACCGTCGCGGCGGTATCGCCGGCGACGACGGCCGGCGGCTACCAGTTGCCGCCGGTGAGCCTGCTCGCCGCCGGCGAGTCCACCCGCCGGCGCGTCGGACCCGGCGACGCCGGCTGGATGGCGCTGCAGGGCGTTCTCGACGAGTTCAAGGTCGCCGCAAAGGTGTCGGGCGCGCGCCGCGGACCGACCGTCACCCGCTACGAGATCACCCTCGGCCCTGGCGTGAAGGTCCAGAAGGTCACCGGCCTGGCCAAGAACTTCGGCCTGAGCGTCGGCACCGAGAACGTGCGGATGCTCGACACGATCCCGGGCAAGAGCGCCGTCGGGGTGGAGCTGCCCAACCCGGACCGGGAGATCGTGACCCTCGGCGACGTCATCCGCGCCGCCGCCCGCGACCAGCACCGGCTCCTTGTCGGTCTGGGCCAGGACATCGACGGCAGCGCGGTCACCGCCAACCTCGCGGCCATGCCCCACCTCCTCATCGGCGGCGCCACCGGCGCCGGCAAGTCCGGCTGCCTCAACACCCTGCTCGTCTCCCTGCTCACGCGGGCCACCCCCGAGGAGGTGCGCCTGCTGCTGATCGACCCCAAGCGCGTCGAGCTGACCGCCTACGAGGGCCTTCCGCACCTGGTCACCCCGATCATCACCAACGCCCGTAAGGCCGCCGACGCTCTGGAGTGGGTCGTGCGGGAGATGGACATGCGCTACGACGACATGGCCGCCCACGGCTGCCGGCACGTCGACGAGTACAACCGCAAGGTCCGCGCCGGGCAGATCACCGCCCCGGCCGGCAGCGACCGGACCCTGGAGCCGTACCCGTACCTGGTGGTCATCGTCGACGAGCTGGCCGACCTGATGATGGTCGCCCCCCGCGACGTCGAAGACTCCGTCGTGCGGATCACCCAGCTCGCCCGCGCCGCCGGCATCCACCTGGTCCTGGCCACCCAACGCCCCTCCGTGGACGTGGTCACCGGACTGATCAAGGCCAACGTGCCGTCCCGCCTCGCGTTCGCCACCAGCTCCCTGATCGACTCCCGAGTCATCATCGACCAGCCCGGCGCCGAGAAACTGCTCGGCAAGGGCGACGGCCTGTACCTGCCGATGGGCGCGTCCACCCCGATCCGGATCCAGGGCGCCTGGGTGTCCGACGCCGAGGTCGCCGCCGTCGTCGACCACTGGCGTACCCAGGCCAGCGCTCAGCCGGCCGCCGCGACCTCCGCCGTGCCGCCGGCCGCCACCACCCCTGCCGGGCCGACGGTGGACACCACGGCGCTCGACGACCTCGACGCCGACGAGCGGGTCCTGCTGCGCGAGGCCATCGAACTGATCGTCACCAGCCAGTTCGGGTCGACCTCGATGCTGCAACGCAAGCTGCGCATCGGCTTCGCCAAAGCCGGCCGCCTCATGGACACCCTCGCCGACCTGCGCATCGTCGGCCCCGCCCAAGGCTCCAAGGCCCGCGACGTCCTCATCCGCCCCGACGAGCTGCCCGACCTGCTCACCGCACTCGGCGGCCAGCCGGCCACCGAGCTCGACGACAGCACCGACGCCACGGTGCTGCCCTTCCGCAGCGGCACCCGCCGCTAACCAGGACAGGAGACCCCCGCCATGACGACCACCCAGACCCGCACCACCACCACCGCCCCGGTCACCATCCCCGTCCGCCTTCAGGTCAGCGACACCGACGCCGCCGACCAGCCCCGCGTCAGCCAGATGATCGTCACCGGCTGGCCCGTTGCGCCGGGCCTGGCCGTGCACGTCACCGTCGACGACGGGCAGCGCCTCGACGGCCGCTACAGCCTCGTGCACCTGCCCAGCGGGCTCGCCCTGGCACAGCGACTGTGCGCCCGCCACGTCGACGAGGCCGCCGCCGCGGCGATCGCCACCGGCATCGACTGGAGCGACGACGCCGCGCAGATCCTCGCCGACACCCGCGTCACCCCGCTGCGCCCGAGTGACGCCCCGTGGAGCTGGTGCGGCTACGACGACTCCTGCCGCCGCGAGGTGTACCCGCGCCCCGACTCCGTTCTGTACGACCCCACCAGCCGATAACGCCGCGCGGGCGGCCCCACCGCCTACCAAGCCCGGGGCCGCCCGCCACCCCATCCAGCCCACAATGAACCAGAGGAGCACCCTCATCGTGCCTGATCCCGGAGAGCCGGCCTACCTCGGCGTCGCGTACGCCAGCACCTACGAGCCGCGCAGCCCGTACGGCCCGCGCCGCCACTTCCAGATCCCGACCGCAGGCGCCTTCGCGGTGCTGGTGGAGATCTCTACCAGCCTCGCCAACAGCACCTCCCGCTGCACCGGCTGCGGCACCACCGACAGCGACTTCTCCGAGCTGGAGATCCTCGCTCGCGCCGGAGCCCACGCCTCCGCCTGCGGCCGAGGCACCGCCACCGCAGCCCTGGACGCCGAAATCGCCACCGTGCGCGCCGAGCTGTACCGCGTCGACCCCAAGGCGTCCGGCTACCTGCAGATGGCCGGCGTGCTGCTCGGCGCCGGCCTGGCAGTGCTCGGCGGCGCCGGAGCCAGCGGCCACCTGCCCAACACCGCCCTCGCTGCCGGCGCGGCCACAGCCGCCGTGGTGCTGACCGCCGTGGTGCTGCTGCTGATGGCCTCCCGCCCGCGCCTGGGCGGCGACTTCGGCTTCGTGGCCTACGCCGACGCCGACGACGCCCAGGACGTGCTCGCCCGCCTCGCCGCCGGCGACGCCGAGCAAGTCCCGCAGATGACCCCGCTGACCCGCGCCCGCGAGCTCTGGTGGCTCTCGCGCACCGTCCGCACCAAGTACCGGGCCATCGCCCGGGCCGTGCCGCTGCTGCTCACCGGCTACGCCGGCGCCGCCGTTACTGCCGCCCTGGCGATCTGGGCCAGGTGACCACCATGACCGTGACCACCACGGCGATTGGCTACGTCGGCCCCCACACCCCCGAGGCGGTGGCCCGATGACCCGCCGCCTCTTCGCCACCTACGTCACCGGCACCACCAACGAGTACCGCCTCGACGTCGTTACCGACCCCGAGCCCGACACTCCGCAGGCCGTCACCTACTTCACCGCCGACACCCTCGACGCCGCCTGCCGCCAGGCGCAGCGGCTGCTCGACGCTGTTGAGGGCCCGGCCGACCGCTACGGCGAGCTGTACGCCCACGACGGAGACGGCACCGCGGTCTACTGCGACACCATTCACCGGCCCAAGTGACCATTCAAAGCGCGCGAATGGGCGGCCCCATTGACTGGGCCGCCCATTCGGTTGCATGTATTCAGATTTTCTTTGCCACAAAAGCCGCCCGGCTCGTGTTGGTATGTCCAGGTTTGTGGAGGGAGTCTACACAGGATCCCTGGGGATCCCTGGTTTCGGCGCGTGTTGGGCCCCCTGCGCGGTCGAACGTCGCCGTAAGATCCACGGGTTATAACCCCGATCTGATCTTGAGGGAGCGCCCGCGCTCAACCCCTAACTCCACAAAAGAACAGAGCCCCAAACCCCTCTCGTTTGGCCGCGGTGAGGGTTTGAGGCTCTTAACAAGCTCGGAGGACACCATAGCACCCACCTCCGGGCTGGGTGCACTGTTGTCTCTCGACACCTTCTCTGCGTGTCGCGGCGACGCCTGTGCGCGCCCAGTCCCCTCGCCTGATACTGCCGTGATTGCGGTGCCGCGATGATGACGGCACCGAACGTGACCCTGCTGGCCGCCGACCGGGTGGCCGCGACCGGGCACTGCCCGGTCTGCGCCGCTGTCGGTCGGGCGGTGCTGGCCGCTCCCGGCCGCGACCGCTGCACGGTGCACCTGGCCCGGCCCGCTCTGTTGGTGGAGACGACCCGCACCGGGCAGGCCCGACTGGTCGCTCCGGCGGGTGCTCGCCGACGGCCGGTGTATCCGACAGGTGTGCAGACGCCGTGCGTGTCCTGCGCCAGTGCGGGCCGGGACACGCAGGGCCTGCCCCGTGACGGTGACGGGTCGGAACCGCTGTGCATTCCGTGCTGGCGCAGCCGCACGGAGCGGGAGCAGCGCCGCCAGGCAGCCGAGCTGCGCGCCGGGGTACTCCACGACGTCGACGACGTCGTGGAGGGCTGTGCGGCGTGTGGTGAGTGGGAGCCGTCGCCGGCGTGCTGGCTGTGTGGCTACTCGTGGCTGGCGGCCATCCGCGAGGAGGCCGCCCTAGAGCAGGAGGCCGAGCAGGCCACCGCAGCGGCCGTTGTCCAGGCGGAGCGGGTCGCGGTGGAGGTCCGCTTCGGCCAGCTCGCCGAGATCACCGAGGCTGAGCAGCGGGTGGCAGAGCTGACCGCGTGGGTGCAGCGGCTGCGGGAGGTCATCGAGGCGTTCGCCGCCGGCCGTCGCCGTGGGCGTGCGGTGGTGCACCTGGCCGATCTGCTGGCCCGCCAGGCGTCGGCGAAGGCGTCGAAGCGTGGTCGTCCGTCGGTGCTGGCCCGCGTCGCCGGCGTGCTGGCCGTGGACGCCAACGCCCGGATCACCCGGCCGGGTCGGCTGCGTACCGCCGAGCTGGCCGACTGCCAGCCGCGCACCGTCACCGGCTGCTGGGCCCGCGCGGAGGCCCTGGAGTGGATGGAGCGCACCGCTCAGGGCCGCCGCCTGTCGATGGAGGAGCGGACCCGGCTGGGCCGCACGTACGACCGGGCGGAATTTGACCTGGCGCCCCTGGGCGGCCGGGAGCGTGCCGTCGCGCGGGAGCCGTACCTGCCGGTGGCGCTGCTGGTGATCGAAGGGCTGCTCGCGCACGCCGTGGCGCTGCTGGAGGCCGCCCAGGACGACGTCGACGCGCTGCACGCCCGCACTGGCGCGGTGATGGACATGCAGGCGATGGCGCGGCGTGCCCAGCTTCGCCAGGCCGTGGCCACCGCCCGGGACACCGCCATCGAGGGCGCCGAGGACCTCGCCCGGCACGCGCTGAATATCTGCCACCCCCGCGCAGCGTCTACAGGTATGAGTGTTTACTCCTGGCTCGTGGTTCGGGGTTCCCAACCTCCGACGATCACTCACCCTCGGTCGGTGGGGCCGAGTCGGCGGGAAAATGGCGCTTCGCGCTCACCAACGAAGAGGGTGCCACGATCCGTACGGCGTCCTAGGCCGATCGAGAGGGCTTGTACGCCGTCACGAGCATCGCGCCGTCCAGATTGGATGCAGTGGGGCGCGTACGACCTGGCACGAGCCGCACAGCGGGCCTGGCCGTGGCTGGAGAACGTACCCCTGCCTCGGGTGGCAGCCACGCTCGGGTCCCGGCTCGGTCCCGGCTGGACAATGCCGGTACTGCTCGACTGGATCGAGCGCAGCCGTGGCGGCCGTGAGCTGCTCGACACGCCGATGCAGCCGCTGGGCTACCTGCGGTCGCTGCTCGACGAGTCGCTGACCGGCAACGTCGAGCCGCCGCACCCGGCCCGCCGCTACGACGAGCACCGCGCCCAGGTCGCCGCCGCGCGGCGGCGCGACGTCGTCGACCAGGCCGCTGCGGCGGCCGCCGCCCGCGACGCCGCCCGCGCCGAGTGGGACAGCCGCGAGCAGGCCCGCCAGGCCGAGCGCGCCGGGCCCGGCGCCGGCCGCCACGCCGCCCTGGCCGCCGCCCGCGCCGCCGCGCGTGGCGACCACGCCACCGCCCGCGCCATCGCGGCCGACGCGCAGGACTGGCCGGCGGTCGCCCAGCCGGGCGCCGGCCTCCCCTCGGCTCTGGCCCACTAGCACTACGTAATCCAGGTACCTCGGTAGGTTCCGGCCCCTGAAATCGCCTGACAGGCGTTCTCAGGGGCCCGTTTCTGCGATCATGCCACAACAAGATCAGATACTATCGAATTTCTAGAATCGAGTAACTGTTACTACTTCCTGGAAATAGAAACTAGGATAAGATGGGGTCATGACAGAGACGAGTGCGGCGGCGGGCCCCCGGGGCGTGCCGCCGACCTGCAAGTACGACCAGCGGCCCCTGGCCTACGCCGGCCGGGGCCGCCCGCCGGAGTTCTGCCCGGACGACGAGCGCCGGCACCCGGGCGGGAAGAACTGCCGGCAGATGTACGCCGAGCAGCGGCAGGCGGAGCTGGCCGCCGGCCTGGACAAGCCCCTCGCGGCGTACCGGGAGGCGACGGCGCGGGTGCTGCCGGCGGTGGAGGCACTCACCGGCGAGCTGGCCACGGTGGTGGGCGCGATGCGCGAGGTGGACGGGTCGGCGGTGGCCCGGGTGGAGCAGGCCGAGGTCGCCGCCGTCGCTGCGACGCAGCGGGCCCAGAGCGCCGAGGACGACCGCGACAAGGCACTGCGCGAGGCCCGGTCCGCTCGTGCGGGCGAGGCCACCGCGAAGGAGGCGCAGCGGGTGGCGGAACGCCGGGCCCGTGACGCCGAGGCCGAGGCCGACCGCGTCCAGCGCGACGCGTGGCGGCAGGTCGCCGACGCCCGCGAGGCCCAGGGCCGCGCCGAGGCCGCCGCCGGCGAACGCGCCCAGGCCGTCATTACCGAGACCGGCCGCCGCGAGGCCGCCGAGCAGCGCGCCGCCGACCTCACCGACCAGCTCAAGACCCTGCGCCGCGACCTCACCGAAGCCCAGGCCGAGGTCCGCAAGACCGACAAGGCCCTACGGACGGAGGTCACCCGCGCTGAGCGTGCCGAGGCCACCATCGCGGCCGTCACCGCTGAACGCGATGCTGCCCGCGCCGACGTCGCCCGCCTCACCGCCGACATCGCCCGCCTGACCTCGGAGATGGACACCCTCCGCGCCGAGGTCGTCGACGCGCGTACCGCCGGCGAGCAGTTGCGCGTGGAGCTGGCCGCCGCGACCCGCCGCGCCGACACCGCCGAGGCCCGCGCCGAGCAGGCCGAGGCCACCACCGCGGCCGTCACCGCCGAACGTGACGCCGCCCGCACCGAGCGGGCCGACGCCGAGAACGCCCGCCGGGACCTCGACGCCGAGCTGCGCGCCGCCCGGGCCACCCTCGCCGAGGTGCGCCGCCAGGTCGAGCAGCTTCACACCGAGCGCCGAGCCGCCGAGCAGGCCGCCCAGGACGCCCGCGCCGACGCCATCCGACACGAGACCACCGCGACGGCCGCCGTCGACCGCGCCCAGGCCGCCGAGGCCCGCGCCGAGCGGCTCCAGGCCGAGCTCAACCAGGCCCGCACCAAGCCGGGCCGCAAGCCGTGACGGCGGGCGATTCCTCGGAATCGCCCGCCGTCATCCGACCGTTCACGCGGCCGGAGCCGTGTTCCCGCACGACCCCGACCACTACCTCCGGATCCGAAACCGCCGACAGCAACCCCGACACCCGGAAGGCAGGCACCATCATGACCGACCCGCGTACCGACACCCACCCCGACGCCGACGCGAACACGACCGCGCCGCAGCTGGTGGTGCTCATCGGCCCGGCCGGCGCCGGCAAGTCCACCTGGGCCGCTGCCCACTACCAGCCGCACCAGGTCCACAGCCTCGACCAGTTGCGCGCCGTGGTGTCCGACGACGAGTGCGACCAGGACGCCACCGCCGACGCCCTGGTCCTGCTCCCCGCGATCCTGCACACCCGCCTGGCCCGCCGGCTGACCACTGTTGTCGACGCCACCAGCACCAGCGTCGCCGACCGGGCGTGGCTGCTGGGCATTGCCGCCGAGCACCAGGTGCCCGCCGTCGCCGTCGTCGTCACCACCCCGCTGGAGGTGTGCCTGGCCCGGCAGGCCGCCCGACCCGGCCCCGCGCCGGGCCGGCGGTGGGGACGCGCCGTGCCGGCCGCCGTCGTCGCCACGCAGCACGCCGACACCCGCGCCGCCCTGGCCACCCTGCACACCGAGGGCTTCACCCACGTCACCGAGATCGGCTCACCACTGCCGGGAGCGAGCGTGGGCACCGAGATCCACTACCAGACCTACTGCGCCGCGACCGACACCGCCGGCACCGTGGCGCACACCGTGGACAGCCTCGACGAGGCCGACCGCCTGGCCGCCAACCACGCCCGATCCGACGTTGACGTCCACGTCACCGCCGTCGTACGCCCCGACGGCCGCGACCTCGTGCGGGAGTGGGAACACACCCACGCCGCCGTGCTGTGACCGAGCCACGCCGGCCCGAGGCGCGGCACCGCCCACCCGATACCACCACCACCGTTCGCGCGGTCGGGGTCGTGCAGCAACACGACCCCGACCACTACCTCCGGATCCGAAACCGCCTCAGCAGCAACCCGAGACACCGAAAGGCAGCATCATCATGACCACTGACACCGCCCGCACCTACACCCACCCCGAGGTCTACCTGCGTGGCGTCGCCGAGGGCTGGGCCGAGGCCCAGACCGACCCGACCCGCATCAACTGGCCCGCCCGGCAGGCCACCGCCGCGCGCCCGTTTCGGGTCGTGGCCGGCCGCCCGGTCAACCCGTTCGAGTCCACCCCCGTCCGCTACGGCCGCAACCGGCTCGGCTGGTGGGGCGAAACGCGCTGCGCCGACGCCGCGGCGACCGCCACCGACACCACCGGCGCCCGCTGGATTGTCATGATCGAGCGCCCGCGTGGGGAAGGCTGGGCGCTGCCCGGCGGACACATCGAGGCCGGCGAGGACGAGACCGCTGCGGCCGGGCGCGAGCTGGCCGAGGAGACCGGCCTGGTCGTCGACCTCACCGACGTGTGGGTGCGGACGCTGCCGGCCCGCTATGTGCCGGACCCCCGCTGCTCCGACGAGGCGTGGATCGTCACCTACCTCACCACGATCGACCTCGGCGTCTACGAGCCGGGCCACCTGCCGGCCCTGGTCGCCGGCGAGGACGCCCAACGCGCCGAGTGGATTCGCGCCGACAGCTACACCGACCTGGCTCGGCACCTGGCCACCACCGTCGGCGGCATCGTGTTCCCCGCGCACCAGCCGATGCTCGGCGACCTGCTCGGCGCCCCGACGTGGCCGACGCTGGACATGGTGGCCGAGATCAACGGCATCGCCCTGGGCGACATCGGCGAGGACGGCGACATCATCGCCCTGGGCCACCACGACCCGGCCCGGATGCTGACCGCGCTGCGCCGCTACGCCCGCGAGGTGTGGGGCGAGGCCCTGGCCCCCGCCGACCCGGCCCACCCTCACGCGCAGATCCGCCACGAGTGGGGCGTCAACACCGGCGAGCCCGCCGGCCCCGACCAGCAGTGGTACCTGGAAACGGCGCCGGCCGACACCCCGGGCGCGTTCCCGATCACCCGCTGGTACGAGAACTGACTACCCCTGCCCCCAGGAGGACAGACACATGGGTTGGATCAACAGAGCGATCGGCACCGGCCGGGACCTCGACCGCGTCGAGACCGAGCTGGCCGGCATGGACCCCAGGGACCCCCGCCGGACCAAGCTCAGCAAGGAGGCCGCCCGCCTCCAACAGCAGCAGACCACCGAGATCTCCAAGGCCCTGCGCAACGGCGCGGACGAGCAGACCGTCCGCTTCGCTCTCGGGCTGCACGGGCAGGGAGCGACCCGCGCCGACAGCCGTGGCCGACCCACCCCCGCGCAAGAGTTGCAGCAGATGATTGACCGCCACGGCATCGACACCGTTACCGAGGCCCTGTACCGCAGAGACTGACCAACCGACCCGCCGCCGACGTTGACGAGCCAGTGCGGCCGGCACGGGCATGGATCGTCGCCTGCCGTGTGGTGCCCGTTCATCGGGAACCACACGGCAGGCACGGTGTCGGTGGGTTGCGCTACGCTGCCCGCACGGCTGTCGCGCCAGCCGATCCAGGAGCCCGTCCCCGCCACGCCGGGGCCGAGCGACGAGCGGAGAAGACGTCTCAGACTCAGCGCCTCACCAACTCTCACCGCTGTCGGGCATGACCTCGTGTCGGTGGGGTCGGGGCGTGGCGTACCCCGCCGAGGAACGAGCTGATGATGCCGAAGACCAACCGCAGGCTCACCCGCGCGGTGATCGAGCGCCGCGACAGCACCGGAGAGACCTACACCCAGGCCCGCGAAGGCGTGCTGGCCACTCTGACCCTGCCAGAGACCGAGCGCCAGGCGCACGCCTTCCGTGCCGCCGTCGCGCTGCGCATGGCCCACGCCGGCGAGGACGCCGACCGGGCCGCCACCTCGGTGGAGGAGATCCAGGACCTCGCGCAGTGCAACGGCTGGTCCTTCGCCGACGCCCAGGTCGAGTACGACTCCCCGCTCAACCAGGTGATGTGCGAGAAGTGTGGCTGGACCAACGGAATGGTCTGCCCCGAGTGCCCCGGCTGTGGCTGCTACAACGGCCAGTGCACCGGCTGGCGTCACAACGAGTTCATGAGCGCCGACGAACGCCGCGAGCGCAACGAGTGCCCCGAGTGCGGCGGCAACATGCAGAACCACTACGACTGCACCTGCTACGACGACGTCGACGATGAAGACTGACCTGGCCCACGCGCTGGCGGCCGGCCTGGCGGTGTTTCCACTGCCGGCCGGCGCCAAGCGCGCCGCCCCGGGCTGGCCACGCCAGGTCACCACCGACCCCGCCGTGGTTGCCGACTGGCCCGACGGCGTCAACATCGGCGTCGCCTGCCGCGCCTCGCACGTGGTCGGCCTGGACCTGGACCGCAAGGACGGCGTCGACGGCGTCGACACCCTGCGGGCGCTGTGCGCCGCGGCCCGCTGGCCCTGGCCGGACACCCTCACCGTCGCCACCGCTCACGGCGGCCTGCACCTCTACTTCCGCGCCCCGACCGGTGTGGTGGTGCCCAGCTCGATCAGCCGGTGGCCCGGCGTCGACGTCCGCGCTCCCGGCCACCGTCTGGGCGGCTACCTGGTCGGCCCCGGCTCCGTCGTCGACGGCCGCCCCTACAAGATCGACCGCGACCTGCCGATCGCGCCGCTGCCGCCCTGGCTCACTGCCCGCCTGACCGGCTCGCGCCACACCACCGCGGTGGTCACCTCGTGATCCGGGTGCGCCTGGTTGCCAACGACGTCGACGAGCTGCACGCCACGTCCGCCGCCATCGCCCAGGCCCTCACCATCACCCGCACCAGCCGGCCGGTCCCCCGCCGCAGCGGCGACGGCGTTTCCCTCTACCTGCACGCCGAACTTCCCGCCGGTACGCCACCAGACAGAAGGACGAGACCGTGACCGACATCGACAACGCCACGACGACGTACGACCAGGACCACCGGCGGCTTCCCGGTGGCGGGTTCACCTGCGAGCGGCCGGACTGCACCCACGTCAACGGCCAAGCCGTGCTGATCGAGCGTGACCTGGCGCGGGAGCTGGCCGACGTCGGCCAACAGCCCCCCGATCCCGGTCTCGGACCGCACCCCTGGCCCAGCGCCTTTCTGAGTTCGTGCCGTTGCTGTACGTAAAGGTATGACAGGAGTAGCCTGATCCGTATGACAAAGCGCCGAGTGACGGTCTCCGTGCCCGAGGACGTGGCCGAGACCCTGGAGCAGCAGCCCAACGCCTCCGCGTACGTCGCCCAGGCCGTCCGCGACCGCAGGCGCATGGACGAGTTCCGTGCGCTGATGGCCGATGCCGGGGTGCAGCTCACCGAGCAAGGCATGGCCGAGGCCCGTGCTCGCCGGCTACAGGTGCAGGCCCACTGGCCCCACGAGCGGTACGAGGCCGTGCGCGACCGGGTGCGCCAGCACATGCAGGATGAGGCGGACGACGCCAGCCGGCCGGCCGCGTGAGCGCCGAGGACGAGCAGCGCCCGGTCGCGCTGGTGCTAGACCGCTCAGCGCTGCTGGCCTACCCGTACTCGATCCACGTCGGCGAACCCATCGGTGAGGTCATCACCGATGGCCAGCGCTTTGGCATCACCGCCGTTGCTGCCGCTGAGGCCCTGGAGCTGGCCGCTGACGCCAAGCACCGAAAGCACCTGCACCGGCTGCTCAGCCACGACTCCTGCGCACGGCTGCCCACCCGGGGCGAGTCGTGGCAGGAACTGTCGTACTGGCGTGGGCTCACCGGCCGCGTCGACCTGGCCGCCACGGTGATGGCCGCCCTGGAGCACCGAGCCTCGATCCTGACCAGCGAGGGCAACCGGTACGGGCCCGAGGGACACCTACCGGTCATCCACATGCCCGCGTAGCGGCCGTGAGGACCAACGGCCGCGAATCCGGCCACTAAGCGACGTTTATCCCGGAAACGCTCGTTGCGGGACGGCTTGCAAAGATCATCAGTAGGAGCCGTTCGCTCAGGACGGCGAGTCTCGAAACCTGTCCCAGCGCCGATCTGTCGGGACCGGGATTGCGGGACGTTTCCGGGACAACGCCCCCCCAACATCTCGGCCGCTCTACCCTCTACCGGCCCCCGACCAGGGCGATTTACGGCTTAGCGCCGGATCCACTGCCGATGGTCCCCAAGGGCCGCGCTGCCGCGCGCGGCGACCACGCCGCCGCTCGCGCCACCGCGGCCGCCGACGCGCAGGACTGGCCGGCGGTTGCCGACGCGCAGGACTGGCCGGCGGTTGCCCAGCCGGACGCCAGCTTTCCCCCGACTCTGGACCACTAACCCCCGTGCCGGACGTATCCGACCGTGTCGAGCAGCCACCTCAACGCTGACATCGCCGCGCGAATCCGGCTGCGCTCGTGTCCCTTCAACGACTACTTCTCCATTAGCCGCGTGGATTAGCGGCCGGGCAGGGTTGGAAAACCGCTCGCTCCCGGTTACGGTATCGGTCTATAAGTCAACTGAGGACAACCCTCTGGGAGGCGACCATGGCACGAGACGGCGAACTGCGGTACACCCTCGCTCAGTACGCGCGGCGGGTGGGCATCAGCGACAGCCGCGCCCGCGCGCTGCTGGGTGCGGGGCGGCTGGCCCACCCCGACGGGCACGACCCGGACGGGCGGCCGTACTGGCACGCCCGGACCATCGACAGCTGGTGCCGGCGTACCCAGCGGCAGGTGCCCGATGATGCCGACTGGCCGATCGGCTGGGAGCCGGCCCCGGCGCCGGTACCGATCATTGAGCGGCGCGACCTGGTGGTGGAAGGGCACGACCCGCAGACCGTGTCGGTGATTGTCTACGACACCCCACACGGCCACGTGGTGCACGTCATGCGGCACAACGACTACGGGCTCAGCCCCGAGGTGGCCGCCCGGGTCGCCGCCGAGGTGCTGCACCCGGTGTTCTGGGCCGACGCCGTGGTGCTCGTGCCCGAGGCGGTCCTGTTCGGCATGGACGAGGAGCACCAGAGCATCGAGGCGTTCCGGCTGCGGGTGCCGCACCCCGAGGCGGCACCCGTCAGCTGGCTTCCCCGGTTCCTCACCGGCCTGGCGCAGACCGCGGAGGAGCAGCCGGTGCAGGCGGACCCCCGCCACGTGCAGACCACCTACATCGGCTACGTCGACGCCAGCGAGATCCAGCAGGTTCTCGGCCGGCCGGTGCCACTGTGGTACTACCGGACCTGCACCCCCGACGCGGTCCGGCTCATGCAGGCCTACGGCGAGTCCGGCACGGTCACCGTCCCTGACACCACGACCGACTGGCCCGCCACCCGCGACCGAGTGGCCGCCGGCGTCGACGCGGGACTACACCTGCGGTATCCGCACGCCTTCGGCCTGCTCGCCGCTGACGCCATGCAGACCCTGCGCTACGAGCAGACGCGCCACAGCACCAGCCGCGATCGCGGCGACGGCTGGTACATCGTCGCTCGCCCGGCACGTCCCGACTGGCCCAGTATCGACGTGGAGCACGTGGTGGCGACCGCCTCCGCCGCGCCCCGCGACCCGGACGCCATGGCCACGGAGCTGCCCACACTGCGCGAGGAGGAGGCCGGCCTTCCTTGGGACTCGCCGGTGGCCGACGCGCTGTGGCACACCGCCCGCCTTGCCGGGGTTGCTCTGCACCGCAGCCACCCCGAGGTCGTCTTCACCGCGCCGACCCGGTGCACCGTCAGCGGCGTCGGTCCGGTGCTTGACCAGTGGCGCAAAACCCTTCAGCCGCTCAGCGACGCCGAACGCGACCGGCTGCTTCGCGCACCGACGCGCCGGCTGGCACGGCTGCTGGTGCTGGAGACCCACATCGACACCATCCGAGAGCACGGCATGATCGAGCGCGCGGTCGCCGAGGTAGCCGGGCTCTACCGGGACCCGGCAGGCCGTCTTGTCATCGAGGACAGCGAACCCACCCCCGGCGAGGCGTCCTACAGCGCCGAGTGGCCCACCAACTTGCCGGACGGGTGGGGCGAGCAGACCGTCATCGCCAGCGACGGCGGCCGGCCCGCGGCCGTGTTCGCCCTGACCCCGCAGCCCGACGGCCGCATGCAGGTCGACCCGCTGCCCAACCCGGGTAGCGAGCCCGGCTACACCTGGGGCTACTCCGGCAGCGGTCCCCGCGCCCTGTACCGGGCGCTGGTTCGCTGCGCCCTGCGGGACTGGACCGCCGACCTCGACCAGGGCACCTGGCTGGTCTCCCTGACCAACGCGTGGCGACAGCCGGAGCGCAGCCCTCTGTGGGCCTTCATCCTCAAGCACCAGGGGCCGCTGCGGATGCCATGGCCCCAGGTCATCGATTGGGCCCAGCAGGACCTCAAGACGCTGACCAGCCGGACTGCGACGGGTCAGACGTCCGCACAGCCGTAGGTGATGCTGCCAGCATCATTGCCGGCCACCCGAAGGGATGTCCGCCATGCATCACACGCTCGCGGACAACCCGGCTCGCGACGTAATGTGACCGGCGTGGATGAAGCGGTAGGCCCGACCGCGTCGCAACGAAGCGCTCGCCTGCTGGGCGAGCATGGGGCGCCTCGCCGGCGGACCGTGGACGAGCACCAGTTCCGTACCCCTCGCGGCGGGATGAGAGTTCAGATGTTTACCGCGTCAGGACATCGACCCGTGGCCGTGGTGACCCAGGTCGACCGCGAGGGCACCAGCCTGATGAACGCCGCCGAGCATTACGCCGAGGACATCTGGCGGCGGCTCTGTCCCGATGAGGTAGAGCCGCCGCTGTTTATCGCCCACCAACTCCTCGACGAGCGTGACTTCGGCTTCCAACAGTTCCGCTTCGTCGCCGCCGGCCGGCACACCGTGCAGCGGCCGGTGCGGTGGGGGCCGGCGCTGAGCCCAGCCGAGCTGGCACAGCTGGTCGGCGGGCCGGTCGACTCGAGCCGCGGCGAGTACACCCCGCCTGAGCCGGCCGCCGAGGGACAGCTACGCTTCGCCGTCGCCCGGGTGATCACGCTGCCCAGGCCCGATCTGCATGGCGAGCCGCCATGCATGCCCGCCGGTACGTCGTGGGGGCAGCGGCTGGCACGCCAGCTGGCACCACGACACCAGGGTCGTACATGCTGCTGGTACCACCGCGGTGACTGGAGCGCAGCCTCCGCCATCGCGATCCGGGCCATCGCTCGCACCGCCGCTACCCCGTTGCGGCAGGGCTACCTGGAGGCGGACGAGCACTTCCCTGCGGTGTCCACCTTCATCGGCCAGGCTCCGGCCGACTCATGGACGCGCGATGCCGCTGCGAGCCTGATCCTGGAGCCGATCCAGCCCAGCCGCGACGACGACGGCAGACGCTTCTACGTCAACGGCCGACATCGCAGCCAAGCGATGCTCGACGCCGGCGTACGCCGGACGTTGGTCGCCCACTGGGACTGGCCCGAACCGGACGGCGTGCAGTGAGCGAGGACGACGCCTCGCTGACCGAGGCGGTGCGTCAGCTCATGGCGCAGGTCGGCACGGTGGGCCGGGTGTCCGGGCGCGAGCCCTGGCGCGAACTGGTCGTGTGGGTCACCCGGGGACGGTGGGGCCGCCGAACCGGCTGGCCCGTTGTCCCGGTCCTGACAACGCCCTGGCAGGACACCATCTCCGCCGAACGGCACGGATGGCGCACCCGTGCCGCCAACCTTCACGGCGACTTCGCGTTCGCCGTCGACTACCGAATCTGCTGCCGCTGCCAAATTGGCTGGGTGGAACAGCCCTACACCCACCCCCAGTACCAGCGACACGGCCTGGCCAGCGCCGGCCTTGCCGCGCTCCGGGCCGAGCACCCCGGCCTGTCATGGCACACCCTCGGCGGCCACTTCCGCAGCTCGCGGCCGTTCTGGGAAGCCGTGGGCGCTGATGTTCCTGGCGGCTACCACCAGCGCGGCACCTGTCCACATTTCGCCGCGCCTGGACTCTAAGTCACCACCCCCTTCAAACGCTGAATGCCGGTCGTTCGGCCCAACCCGCAGGCCGGCGGCGCGCACTCGCAGCGCCATCCCGGTGTCGAAGGTGACCCGCCGTCCTGGCCTCGCCGGCGAGCAGGTTCCAGGGAGACCGTGCGGTCGACGATCTCGTCGTCGTTGCTTGGTAGCCGGACGTGTCCGGCCGGGTCGAGCAGTACTATCCGCATTGATTAGCCGCACCTGCCTGGGCCTCATTCCGGCATGAGGCGACGACCAGGTTTGCCCTGTAAGACCTGCACCGAGCCGGCGTGGCGGGATCCTGACGGCGGTCAACGCCCCCCCCGGATCCCGCCACTGTCAGTGGCGCTTGACGGCGAGATGGGCTACTGGTTCCTATCCTCGCTGGCTGCAGGTAGACGCAGAAGGAGATCTGCCAGGGCTCGAAGATCCTCGCTCGTCATCTCTGCTCGTAGCGCTTCCGCGATCTTGTCGGGCGTGCCACCGAGGCGTTTGATAGCGGCCGCTACCGCCGACGCCCGCGTCCTCGCTGCCCCGGAGGAGGCTCCATCGGAACTGCGCTCACGGTTAACCGCGGTTAATTCAGGCGACTCAACCGGCTGCTGCCGCTGCTGCAGTTCCCCGAGCTGTTGGTCGAGCGGGAGCTGGTGAAGATCACGGACTTCTCGGAGAGGGAGCTCTCCAGACCTCAGCATGGCCTGCACTTCCGGTGCCAGCTTGAGAAGGTTGAGCCGCTGAGTTACCCAGGCGGGTGTGCGGGATAGCCGGATCGCTGCTGCCTTCCCTGTCCCGCACTCCTGCGCCAGCAGCTGAACCGCCTTGGCCTCCTCGATGGGGTCCAGGTTCTCGCGGTCCAGGTTCTCGGCGGCCGTGGCGCTGACCCACGCCTCTCTGCTGTCCGCCAGGTTGTTCTTGACGACGATGTCCAGCGTAGGTTGGCTCGCCAGGAGCGCCGCCGCGCGTCGTCTGCCGCCGGTGACCTGTACCCATGCGGCTTTTCCGATCGCAGCCTCATGCTCCGGAAAGATGCGCAGGAAGGCTTCCCGGGCTACCACGGCACAGGGCTGGAGTTGCCCGTGCGTACGCATCGACTCGGCGATGCTCTCGATCTTCGCGTGGTCGGCGTCGAGTTCCCGGGTGTTCAGTGGGTTGGCCGCGACCTGGTGAACCCGGGCCGTTCGTGGTGCCGCCTCGGCGAAGGCCGGTACCCGCGCCTCTGGCAGCACCGGATCGCTGGCGAGGTCCGACAGGTTTACTCGCTTCCCAGCCACGTCAGACCTCCTGGAGGTTCGGCGCGCTGGCCTGTGAGGGGACTGTAGCTCCCCCGCCATAGCCCATCTCCAGCGCTAGCCGGAAGAAGTCCTCGCGCGCCTCCATGGCCGTCCGATTCTTCGGGTACTGCGTGACGACCAAGCCCTCCGCGGAGGCTCGCGAGTGCAGCTTGTACCGCCGGATGACGGTGTTGCACATCGGCCAGCCCTTGCGGCGGATGAACTGCGCCGTCTGCTGAAGATCCGGGAGCCCGTCTCGCGGATCCCAACTGTTGACGACCACACGGTACGGAATCCCGCGCGGCGCGATGACGGACTCGATCGTTCGAGTCGTGGGGTCGTAGCAGAGCGGCTCCGGCACCATCGGCACGAGGACGTCATCGCACTCGTCGAGCGCGGCTTGGAGGATGCGCTCGTCCTCCAACGAGCCCGGCGTGTCGACGAAGATGTGCTCGTAGTGCAGGTTCCGCAGCTTGCGGAGATCGCGGGGGTCGTCGACCTGGGCGAAGTCGAACGGCAGTCCGCCCCCCTGCTGCTCCACGCGCCTCGACCACCACACGGACGATGCTTGGGGGTCCGTGGACGCAACCATCACCGGGCTCTCCGGGTCGCCGACAGCCTCAGCGGTTGACCGAAGGATCGGCTCAGGGTTGACCAAAACGTCGTAGGTCACTGCCCCCAGGTTCACGGCGAGGGTGGTCTTACCGACGCCGCCCTTCTGATTGGCGACGACATGTACCTGAGTCATGCGGGCTCCGTTCCGTGTGCTTCCCGGGCCGATCGTGGCCGCGGTACTTCGGATGCCCTGTAATGCTAGGGCTGGCCTGACCTGGCTAGAAGCCTGGTCTCGGCCCTGTGCCGGTTAACCGCGGTTAACCGGCCGGCGCCCCGCGCGTGCGTGGGGCAGCCCACCGTTCGGTTAACCCAGTGAACTTGACCGCAGATGCCACACTGAACCGCGATGGATCCATTGGCGAACTTCGGCCGCAATGACCGGTGCTGGTGCGGTGAACCGCGTAAATACAAGGCCTGCCACGGACTGCACCACCCAGCGTCCACACCTGGTCAGCCGATCGGCCACCCTGACGACGAAGACCGCGTCTGGCTGTCACCGACCACCATCATGGCCCGCGACGCCCTGCACCAACCGGCCGCCGGGGTCCCCTTCGTCCTGCCGATCGGACGACCCCATACCCGCCCGATCTACGTCGACCCGGCCGTCCAGGCCCTCCTCAACGTGCCCAGGCTCAGCACGCAACCGTTGCCCGTCCTCGGCAAACACCGCTTCGAGGTCTTCGATCACACCGAACACGACCGCGACGCCCTCACCGACGGCGCCGCCGGTATCGCCGTCGCCGTTGCTCAAGCCCTGACCGACCTCAACCTTGAGCCCGACCACCGGCCGACCATCCTGTGGAACGACGAGGTCGACGCCGACCGCCTCCTCGGACAGACGCTTCTGTTCGCCGATCATGTCTGCGTCCCCGACCGCGTCTTCGCCGCCCTCATTGACGACCGGGACGACGACGCGATCCACGAGGCCATCGCCGAACAGCGTCGCCTTCGCCCGCTCATCGAGGCCGGCGTCATCGTCCCCGTCCCCGAAGCGCTCGGCATCGCCGCGCGGGTCGACGCCGTCAACGCGATGACCCAACGCGATCTGCAACGCCGCGATCTCACCGACTGGATTCGCAGCCAACTCATCGTCGAAGGCCCGACCGCCCGAGAAGCCATGTTCATCAGCGCGATTGACGACCTCGACTCACGGCAGATGTGGCTCCTCTCCCGGCGTACAGTCTTCGACGAAGACCCCCACGGCAGAGGCACCTTCACATCCCGCCTGCTCGGCACCTACGACCCCGCCCACGACTACGAGCCGTGGAAGCAGCAGAACCTCGATAAAGCCGTCGGCTGGCACCTAGGGCGCGCCAACGAACGACTCATCGCCGGCGAGGTCTTCACTGCCGACTACCTCACCACCTCACCGTTCCAGGCTCGGCTCCTCGCCCGGAAGGGCGCACTACCTGACCAGCCGATCCACGCCGCTGTCTGGGCCGACATCCCCATCCTGCCCACCGCCGACCCCGCCACCCTCGCACGCGCAGCCGCTGAAGAAGAAGCCGTTGAAGACCTCCGCCAGAAAGTCCGCAACGCTCTCCGTGGCGCCCGTGACCTCGGCACCGGCGCCGACGCCCTCACAGGCCTCGGTGAAGACCTAGCCCACGCCAGCCGGCAACTCCAACGCACCGTCCGCACCGAACGCCGCTGGAAGGTCATTGCCCCTGCCCTCACAGGACTCGGAGCCATCGCGCTCGGCGCCGCCGGCGGCCTCCCCGCCATCGCCTCCGGCGTCCTCGGTGCCGCTGGCGGACTCGTCCCATACTTCGCCGACAGAGCGAACCGCCGCCGCAACGCCGCCTACCTGTTCTACCTGGCCAACCGAACCCGCTGACCTAGGCGCGTCGATAGGCGCGGGCTGTTTCGGCCGACGAGGCACGCAAACTGGCTGCGCGTGAGGATCCACCGAGCGGCCACGTCGCCCCCAATTGCGGGTGCCGCGATCGGTGTGGGCGCCGAGCGGACGCCGGTCAGGATGTGCAGCACCGCATCGGCGCGCTTCTCCGCTCGGCTGGTTCGATCTCGGATGCGCACCCTCTGCCTCTAGCAGGATCAACCCTCTGTCGTCTCAGATGGTGGACCGGATCAGCGAGGCTTCCCCGGACTCGGGCGCCTGGTCCAGCGTGGTGGACGACGGGGTCGGGGCTTGTGTCGACGGCCCGGTGTTCAGCACCCGGGGCGGCAAGCCGCTTACCCAGGCGGGCATCTTCGCCGTGGTGCGCCGGCTCGCCCACCTCGCCGGACTGCCGGCCGCCAAACCAGATCTCCCCGCACAGCCTGCGCCACGCCGCCGCCACCGCCGCCCTCGACGACGGCGCCCCGCTACGCGACGTCAAGGACCTCCTCGGCCACGCCGACCCCGCACCACCCGCCGGTACGACCGCAACCGCGGCAGCCTCGACCGCTCTCCCCGCCCACCGCCTGGCCGTGCTCTACGGCGAGTGAACCCTGACGCTGTAATGATTCTTCTTGAGGAACACTTCCCTGCGGAGTCGCTGCGTGTGCAACTGGTGTCTGCGGTTGTGATGCGAGGCGCCGGTTGCTCGCGGTCTTCGGGTACCCTAAGAGCGTTCTCGGCAGTCGGACCTGGGAGGGGCTACTAGGGATGAGCCCGCCGGAGAGGCTCTTTACGGCAATTTTCGGCTAATGGCCAGATAGCCGATGCTGCCCAAAATCCGGCGGAGATCATCAAGATCGGCCTCGCGTTAGCGCTGGTCACCGGGGCTCTGACCTTTTCCTACCACTTCTCCAAGCAATTGGCTTCGATCCTCGGCGCGCTGATCCGCGTGGTGGTCGCTGGCAAGCTCCCTGGGGCCTCGTCCACTGGGTCGACCCGTCCGGAAGGCCGTTACTGCGACGGTCAGCGGTGTCGACCGCCAGTCGTACTCTTTGCGCAGGCCCGCCGCGGGGATGATGAAGGCACGGTGAGAATGCAGGACGCCACGTCGCATGCAGGGTTCGGTACGACCATCAACCACTATGGCCCGGTCATCCACGGCAACGTGGACAGGACGCAGTTGGCTTGGGGGAACAACACCGTCAGCCAAGCGCGCAGCCATACAGAGCAGGTCGCTCCGGGGTTCGAGCTCATCGCCAAAGCGGTGGCAGACACGGTAGAGAAGCTGGCCGCCGTTGGCTTGAGTGAAGATGATCTCCGCGAGGCGCGGGTGGCCGCTGCTGATGTCTTTGTCGAGGCTGCGCAGACTGAACCTGACCGGGGAAAGGTCCGTCGTGCCGTCAACGCGTTGAAGGGCTTTCTCGCTCCAGTGGCTATGGGCGTGGTGGCTGGCAGTACGGCAGGTGCTCAGGAGTGGGCTCGTACGGCAATCGAGCAGCTCAGCGTGCCGTTCTGACGGCTCCTTAGCCGACAGGCGGCCGCCGAGCTCTGGACCAAGTGTCCCCGAACTCGCGGTGGTGCGGCAGGAAGCCGCTGCGGCGCGCACCCTGACCATCGCCGCCGTCCGCACCACCAACACCACCGACACCGCCGTCACCCTGCTGCTCGGCGCAGCGGCCATCGGCGTCGAGGTGGCGATGATCGGCTTCGGCATCGCGATCCTGGTTCGGGATACTGGTCTTACGACACAGTTGCGGTAACGGGTCGCGGCCCTGACGCGGGATCCGGCGGGCGAGACGTCCACAGCCGAGAACCCGGGCCGGGTTGGGGAGTCGTCCGGCACCTAACTCCGTGGCGTGCCGGGCACGGCAACGCCCGGACAGGTCCCGCGATGTTTCGGCAACTGCGGATGACGCCCTGGTCGACATCCACCAAATCCGCTCGGCAACTCGTAGACCGGGGCGACGAGTTGCCGAGTCGCGCCGACGCAGGGCCGGGAGATCACGACGGCCCGGCGGAGGTGGTCACGCCGGCGAGCGCATGCAGGAAGGGCGGTACGATCTGGGGCAACAGCTCGAACTGCCCGTCCGGCACCAACACACGCAGCCGGTGCAAACCGTCGCTGATGAGCAGCAGCATGATCGCCGTGCTGACCCGGGTGCCGGTGGAGGGGCGGCGATCGCGCAGCACGTCGCGGACGAGTAGTCGCGGCAGGCCGAGAACAGCGCCCATCATCCAGGTCAGCGTCGCGTCGCCAAGGTCGCCGCTGTCGAGTTCGGCTTCGACGGCGGTGCACTGGGCCAGCGCCCAGTCGCGCATGTCAGCCGCAGCGTGCCACGCGACGCGCAGTTGCTCGGGTGTCGCCCCGTCGATGACGCGCAGCAGGTCCTCACGGACGTCACCAGCCGGCAGCAGGCTGGTCCCAGCCCCGTCGTTGATCTCCGCCGGATCACGGCCTGGCCCGTCCGGGTACTCCAGCCACGATGCGATCGGGCTGATCGCGCCGGCCGGCAGCAGGGCGCGCACGTGCGGAGCCATCGCCGGTCCGGACAGTTCGGGAGCGCCTGCGAGTACGCCGGCCACGGTGAACGTGGCGAACTCCTTGGCGGTGACCGGTTCGCCACTGCTGGGCCCTCGGTCGAACTGGGCAAGCTCGGGCGGCGCCCACGACACGCCCGCAGCGGTGATCCGCTCGTCGATGCGGCGCATCCGCCGCGGTAGCACGACTGAGTGAGCGTTGGCGGCCGCGCGCTCAGCCACGTCCCATGCCCAGTCGGAGCGGTCGCTGGAGTTGGCGGGGGGCCCGGGCGCGTCGTATTCGCCGGGAAGTACGACCCGTTCGACGGCGGCGCGCCACGCCGCCCGCGCCGTGTGCTCGGGCACGGCGAGCTCTTCGCCGAAGGCGTGCAGGGCAAGGTCATGAGGGCGCCGGCCGGGCCGGGCATGCCGGCCCAGCCACACCACTAGGTCCAGCGCACCAGATGGGGCGGTCGACGTGCTGCCGCGGCCGCGACCGAGCGAGCGGGTCGCGTTGCGCGGCAGCAGCCCTTCACCGCGCCAACGCTCAAGCTGGGTGCCAGTGACAACGACGCCCCGAGCTCGGGCAGCCGCCAACAGGTTCTCGTCGGCGGGGCTGGTGGTCTTGCGTGGCATCAGCAGACCGTACCCGGCTGTGACGGGCTCCATGGCACATTGGAGCCCCGTGAGCTCTGCCAGGTTCCCCCGCTGGCCCTCTGATCTGCTGAGGACGTCGCTGCTCATCCGGGGCGGCGTGACGTCGGAAGGACAGAGGCGGGCGTGAGTAGGGAGAGCATGTCGGGGCGTGAGCGGTCGCCGCGCCGGTGGCAGCGGCTGGCAGCGGTTATCGGTGTGGCCGGCGGAGCGGGACTGGCCGCCGCGCACAGCCCGGCTTGGGCGGTGGGAATCGGAACGGCGGCTGCGGTGCTCGCCGCGGCCGCCGAAGTGCTGCGCCGGTGAGCCGCAGCGATGTTCCTCGCGCGAATTCAACGCGTCCGGCGGACACGTGGTATCGCCAGGAGTCTTTACGTGAGGGGTGGTTCGGGACGCGGCTCCGGCAAACGTGCCAACGCGAGGAAGGCCTGCGCGAACAGCTCGGCAGTCGGCTGGCGCGGGTTCGTTGAAGTCGACCTGCCCGGGATCATTGACCCGTCCGGCTGCTGGAAGGGCTGCCCGTAGTTTCCGGACCGAAAACAACGCTTAGTACTCCAACGTCACTTGGCTTCGGCGTTGGGCGTGGCGTGGGCATGAGGACGGCCACCGCGTTGATCATCGATGGTTTGTGAGGACAACCGAAGATCGCGCGATGGCCGTGGGCCACAGCGTA
>NZ_JAGPXN010000080.1 GCF_018070575.1 Micromonospora sp. C31 | reverse complement strand
TTGGCGTGTGCGCGAGGACGTTGTCCAGCAGGCGCACGCCGATCGCGTTGTCGGTGACCGACGCGGCGGTGACCACCACCGCGATGATCAACCCCAGGGCGTCCACCGCGAGGCCCCGCTTACGGCCGGGCACCTTCTTTGCCGCGTCCTTGCCGGTCGTCGCGGCCGGAACGTGGTTGGCCGCCCTGATCGACTGGGTGTCCAGCACCACCGCGGTCGGATCCTCCCGGCGGCCGGCCTTCTCCCGCGCCTGACAACGCAGCAGATCATGAATCACCTGGTCAGTGCCGTCATCACGCCACAGAGCGAAGTAGTAGTACGTCGCGGACTTCGGGGGCAGGTCGTGTGGCAGGTACGCCCACTGACACCCGGTCCGGTTCTGGT
>NZ_JAGPXN010000024.1 GCF_018070575.1 Micromonospora sp. C31 | reverse complement strand
GACTCATGACCCCATCCTGGGCCGTGACCACGCCAACAGCAGTATTCAACGTTTCTCGATCCTGAACTCGCCCTGTTCGGCGGACTCGCTATGAACCGCTGGCCTCAACTCACCCTGACACACAGGGACCCCTCCAGATACGGAAAGGGCGCGACGAACGTTAGCGGCGAAGCGTCCCCGTCGGACACGGCCAGTCTGGAGCCGCAGCTCCACCAGCTGTTCCCCTCTCTAACGTCGCCTGCGCCCTGTAGCCAGGAATAGCGCTCGGCGATCTTGTTCTCGACGCTAGCGCTCCCGAGTTCGACGGCCTCCTGCCGTGGCGACGAGGCGCTGAAGTTTCCCGGCTTGAGGTTGGTGCGCTTGTCAAGGAGAAAGATCGCGAAGTACCCGCCATCGAGTGGCTTTGGCGGGATCTGCCAAGGAACCCGCCCGAGCACCAACTGGTCGCGTCCGTTGGAGACCGGTACCTTCTCGCCGAGCGCGGCCTGAGCCTCCTCGGGGCTGACGAACTGAAGTGAGGACTTGATGGACAGCGCTTCCGGGCCGTACGGCGGGTGGTTGTGCCACCAGCGCCAGCCAATGAAGGCCACCATCGCCAGGATGACCGCCAACACCAGCCCGGTCCTTCGCCACGTCATGCGCGATAGTGAACCATGCGATCACCAGACGACCAGCCATCCGTAATCTTCTTCCAACTCGAAGGCCGGCATGCGCCACCGTGGGCCAGTAACCGTGTCGCTGGCCGACCCCTTCGGGCACAGCCGGCCCCGGGAGGCGGAGCGGGCACGAGACACGACCGGGCCCATCGCCGCTACAGGCGTTTCGGGCATCACGACCGCTTGAGCACGCTCTTCCAAACTGACCGTGCCCGAGTGGATTCGTCGTGCCCGTTGCGTGCCCGTTGGCTCGTCGAGCGTGTCAGCGTCCCGGGGACCAGGTGGGGACCACACGGCCTGCGCGATGGTGCGCGGCACGACGTCGACCGCACGGCCTGATCTTGGGGATAGCCGTGCGTGACGTGCGTGGACGTGTGGCGAAGCGTCCTGGGGGTCAAGGGATCGTCGGTTCGAATCCGGCCGTCCCGACAGTACGAAAAGAGGCCGTCGACCGGGGCATAAGCCCTGGCCAGCGGCCTCTAACTCGTACTGGGGCAGTGGGGATTTGCTGATCTAGACGGCGCGTAGCTGGGGACCATCTGGGGACCGGCGAGCCTTCAGGTGGGCGCTGAGTGCCGTGCCAGCGTCGGTGATCGACTGCCGGTCGGGGTGCAGGTACCGCTGTGTCGTGCTGAGCGATCCGTGCCCGGCGATCTTGCACAACACGTGCACCGGAACCCCCGCATCGTCCATCCAGGTCAGCCCGGTGTGCCGCAGGTCGTGTCGGCGCAGATGTTCGTGGCCCAGCTTCGTCACCACCTCGTCCCAGTGCGTCGCGTCCCGCAGTAGGGCAATGCTGATCCGTCCACCACGCGGCCCGGTGAACAGTCGGGAGTGCGGCTCGGCGACCGAGTCCAGGCGGCGGGCGACGATCGGTCGCACCTCTTCGATCAGCGGTACCACGCGGGCGCGCTTTCCCTTGGTGCCCTTGCCGATCAGACCGCCGGTGAACCCGCCGAGGCGACGCCGCTTCACTGCTGGGTCGGGACGACCTGCTGGTGCAGCGCGGAGCCGAGGATGTCCGCGGCGAGGCGGTACAGGTCGGAAGCGGCCTCCCCGGTGATGGCGGAGAACTGGTGCGCGGTCTCGAATGCCGGGTGCCGCTCCAGCTTGTCGCGGTAGTCGGGCAACGGCGCGTCCGACCTCATCAGGTCCAGCCACTGGCGGGTGCCGGGATAGGGACTGTTGATGTTCAGCGCCACACACCCGTCCGGGATGCAGCCCTCGCGGTGCAGGTCGGCGATGAGCTGAAGCGTCCGTACCCGCTGCTCGTCGGTCTCGCCCAGGCCGAACTGCAGCGAGGTGCCGACCCGGACACCGGCGGCACGACACCAGCGGGCCACCCGCCGGAACTGCTCCGTCCAGTCCGTCGGCTCCGCGAGTAACCGTAGTCGCTGCACCTTCTGCACCCGTTCGGCGTCCGGCTGGGCCGACTCCACGCCGAAGTAGATGTAGCTGCATCCGGTCCGGCCCATCCGGTGCAACAGCTGCTCGTCCACGTCGTTGATGGTGGTCTGGCAGCCCCACTCGACCTGCCGGCCGGCCGCCTGGTCCGTCTCGAGCATCGCGAGCAGGTCCGACAGCCAGCGGCGGTTCTGCGTGAACGTGCTGTCGTCGAAGAACACCGCCTCGAATCCCTGGTCGCTGCGGAGGCGGATCTCCCGCAGCACGTGCGCGGGCGTACGCTGCCGGATCTTCGGCTGGTTGTAGAGGAACGCGTCCGCGGACTCGTGGCAGAACGAGCAGGAGTACTTGCAGCCGAGAGCGGCCATGACCTGAGCGGTCCGCCGGTTGTCGAAGACGGGGAAGAGGTTCTCGTGGGTGAGCCTGGTGACGTCGATGAACGGCAACTTGTTGCCGTCGATCGGCGTGCCGCTCAGCGGTATCGGCGTGATCCGCCCGGTGTCGTCGTCGACGAGGATGAGCTGCCCGACCCCGGGAAGGGCGGCGAAGCGTTCGGGACTGGCCAGCAGTCTCTTGCGCAGCGCACGGGCATCGGTGGGCAGGTCCTCGGCGATCACCATGAGCACCTCGGGCAGGGCGAAGACCGCGTCCCCGGCGAAGACCAGGTCCACGATGGCGCGTTCCCGCTCCTGGGCGAAGGTCTGCAGGGCCGCCAGCCGGGCCAGCTGCGGGGACGTCAACGAGTACGACCCGTGGACGCCGCGCTGCCGTTCGCCCATCGCCCGGACCCGCTCGGAGGTGGACCGGTAGGCGTCCGGGTTCACGGCGTCCTCGTGTTGTCCCCCGAGCAGCACGATGCTGTTCGGGGAGACCGTTTTCACCAACTCCGCGATGCGGATCGCGAAGTGGTGGCCCTCCGACAGGTTGCTGATGCCGACGACCACGGGAAGGTGCTCGGCCACGCACTCGACGAGCGCCTTCTCGAACGCGTCGCTGTAGGCCGGCGGGTTGAGCACGCCGACGACCTCCGGCACCCGGTCACGGGGAAACTCGTCGATGCGCAGCATGCGGTCGAGCAGGCAGGTGGCGTACAGCAGGGGGGTCGGCATTCCGGGAAAGGCGCCGGTGGCGTTCTCCTCGATGTGGGGGGCGCTGACGAACAGGACCGGGAAGTGCTTGAGGCGGTGCCCCTGCCGTTCCGCCTCCGGCCCGCTCGCGGTGCCCAGTCGGGCGATCAGCTGCCGCTCCCGGTCCAACTCGCGCCGCATCGCCGCGGCAGAGACGGTGCCGGGGTCCAGGCCGTCGCCCGGGTACCAGCGCCATCCCCGCTCGTGCTCGGAGAGGTCGCGCGCGATGCGCTCCGCCCGTTGCCGGCGGATGCGCTCCTCTGCACCGGTCACCGGCCGAGGACCTTCAGGACGAACGCAGCGACGTCGGCGTCCGCCAGCAGGCGGCTGCGGTCGACCGGAAACGTGGTCGCGCCGACCAGGAGATCGGCCGGGTATCCGGCGTCCTGCGTACCGGAGAGCACCACGGACCCGAGCGGCGCCGCGGCCGGCGGCTGGACGGCCGACAGCGACGACGCGGCGAGGAACGCGAGGTAGGCGGCGAACCGGTCGGCGAGTTGCCGTTGCATGGCGGCGGGCACGGGCATCGTGCGGCAGGCGGCGGCGAGCGTCGTACGGTAGGCGTCTTCCAGGCTGGTCAGGACCGGCAGCAGCGCGTGGCCCGTTGTCGCGGGCTCCGTGTCGCGGGCCGCGACGGGGGCGAGGGCCGTCGCCAACTCCTCCGGCCCGAGGTGGGCGGCGAGGGAGTCGACCGCCTGCCGGTACTCGCCGCGGGCGATCCGGCTGTCCACGAGGACCGGGTCCACCGTGACGAGGCTCGGGTCGGCCGCACGGGACCCGCGGATCGCGGCCGCGAGTTGGGCGGCGAGCGGTGCGGCGGAGCAGTGTCCCAGGACACCGACGACGGGCGGCCCGTCCGCGAGGGCGCCGGCCAACCACGGCTCGATGTAGGCGCCGGGCTCCGTCACCTCGGTGACGGTCGTCGCCGGCGGTACCGCCTCGAGCACCCGGTACCCGGTCAGGTGCGGGGCGAGCTCCGCGAAGCCGGGGTCGCCGCGTCGCGCCTCGAACGCGACGGTGAGGATCACGCCCGCGCTGCCGTCGGCCAGCAGGCGCCAGGGGGAAGGTGTCATCATGCTCCCGTCCGGTAGGGCCGCGAGACGCTACACATGGGCATCCGCCCAGAAACCGCCATACTTCGACAGGTCGCCGACCGGCGACGCGCCATTGAAGTACGGCCGTTTGCCCATGGCCTCGGCGAATGTTTCCAGCCCGTCCAGGAATACCTGGTAGATCTGGTCCGGAGTGGCCTTGTCGGTGGCATAGACCGGCGGTAGGTCCTCGTGGTAAAGGCTGAAGTCGCGATGCAGGATTTTCATTCCGAAGCGCTCGGGATGTTGGAACATGGTGCTTCCGGGATAGGGTACGAGGCCGAACAGGTAGGTCGCCTGCAGCAGATCCTCGTGGATCAGTCCGCTGATCCAGTCGATGCTGCGGGCCATGTCGTCCGTAGTCTGGTCGGGAAAGCCGTTGACCGTGAACGCGCACGTTGCCAGCCCCGCGTCCCGGACTCGTTTCAACGTCTCGGTGGTCGCGTTCAGGTTCATGTGGTGTTTGTGCGTGTGATGCGTGTCCTGCGACCCGGTCTCGAGCCCGATCTCAATCCACTGGCAGCCGCTGCTCTTCAGTTTGCGCAGGACGCGCTCGTCGGTGAGGCAGTTGAGCCGCGTCTGGCAGTCGTATTGGATGTCGCCCTCCCGGGCGAGCGCGTCGAGCAGTTCGAGCGTCCGTTCCGGGTGCAGGGTGAACGTCTCGTCGCCCCAGTAGATGCTGTGGTGGGCGCCGTAGTGGGCGCGGTACGCCCGGATCTCCCGCAGCACCCGCTCGATCGGGAAGTATCCGGGGCGGCGGCCGATGGTCTGGATGGTGCAGAACGTGCACTGGTACGGGCAGCCGAGCGCGTAGACCTGGCGCAGGTAACGGATGTCCTCGCCGCTGCTGCGGGGGAACAGGTCGATCTTCGGAAACGGCAGGTCGGCGGGGGCGACGTCGGGGTAGCGGGTTGCGGTCCGCCGGGTGGTGCCGTCTTCGCGCTGGTAGACCAGGTTGCCCACGGGCGTCGGCTCCTGCCCGTCGCGCAGTGCGTCGAGCAGTGCGGGCAGGGCGCGCTCCCCACGGTCGACCACGACGTAGTCCACGCTCGGGTGGGCGGCGACCTCGTCGGCCAGCGGGGTCGCGGCCACCCCGCCGTAGACGATGATGGACCTGGGGTGGATCTGCTTGATGACGGTGGAGATCTCGTACGCGTAGCAGAGGTTCACCGTCATCGGGGAGAAGAGGTAGACGTCGGCCGGACTGCTGCGGGCCGCCTCCTCGATGGCGTCCTTCGCCAGGCGACCCGGCTCGATGAAGGTGCCCGGATCGGTGTAGAGGTCGAGGACTCCCATGTCGGAGTAGCCGTGCGCGTCCAGCACCCCGCCGAGCCAGAGCATCCAGTGCGGCAGTTCCCACATGTTGCGTTTCATGTGGCGCAGGCCCGGGTGAACCGAGTGGTATTGGACGTCGAAATTCCGCCAGAACAACTTCCGTTGCGGCACCGGCACGGTGGACATTGGTGTGTGAACGAATGATACCCGCATTTCCGCCCGTCAGGATTATGGACATTCCATGATGGTTTCAGCGGTTACCGCTGCGGCGACAGATATCCATGGCCGAGATAAATGCCCCCGTTGAGCCATGCCAAGCTCGCGTTACCGTATGAGCGAGCCTTGAGACTGTATGTCAGCCATTCACGGCTGTCAACATTATGATCTTGCGTCTACCGATTTGGCGTCGACCTTGACCGACGTGGAGATGCCATGATGGACTATTCGAGTCCGGTTTGGGGGGCCGCTTGTGTCTGATGATGATCCAGTAAGCGCTTCGGATGCGGCTGCCCGAGTCGAAGGAGATGCAGCCTCGCCGAACGGCCGCCCGGCCGGTGCCGCGGCTCCCGGCACCTCTCTGTGGCGCAATCCGAACTATCGCACCTTCCTGGGGATACAGACGCTCTCCGCCGTCGGTGACTCGTTCTCCTACGTGGCGATACCACTGCTCGTCCTGCAGGTCACCGGCTCGCTGGTCCAGATGGGAATCGTCACCGGGCTGACCGGCGTCGCCTCCATCACCACGGGGCTCTTCGCCGGGGTGGTCGTCGACCGCTTCGACCGCAGGACCCTCCTGATGATCTGCGACGGAGCCCGCTGCGTGCTCTACGGAGCCGTCGCGGTCGTCTTCCTCGTCGCCGAGCCGTCCTGGCTGATCTACCTCGTCGTGCCCCTGGCCGGCGTCTTCTCGATGATCTTCCAGGTCACCTACGTGGCCGTGGTGCCCGCCATCGTCGCGGCAGACCAGATCACCAGGGCCAACGGCCACCTCTACGCCACGTACGCGGTCGCGAGCGTCGCCGGCCCGGCGCTCGCCGGCATGGTGGCCGCCGCCTTCGGTCCCGCTGCCGCCATCGGCCTCGACGCCGTCACCTTCGCCGTCGCCGCCGTCGGCGTGCTGTTCATCAGGCTCGCGGCGGGGCGGCCGGACGCCGCCCGGCCGGCCGTCGTGGGCGCCGGCAACGTCCGCAACGAGTTCCTGGCGGGTGCGCGCTTCCTCTGGAACCATCCGCTGTTGCGTCAGCTCACGCTGCTGCTGTCGCTGCTGACGTTCCTGACCTACGGGCTCACCGACGCCGTCATCTTCCGGCTGAAGGACGAACTCGGGCAACCGGACACGGTGGTCGGCTACGTCCTGACCGCCGGGACGGTGGGCACCTTCGTGGCGTCGTTCGTGGTGGCCCGGGTCCGCGGGCGGCTGGGCTTCGGCCCCAGCTGGATAGGCGCCTTCAGCCTGGCCGGCCTCGCCGTCGCCGGAATGGGGCTGGCACGCAGCGTGCCCGCGCTCGCGGTGCTGATGGCGGTCATGCTGCTGGGCACCGGGGTGGCGGGCATCTGCTCGATGTCGTTGCGCCAGGAGATCACTCCGGGTCACCTGCTGGGGCGGGTGACCGCCGCCTTCTGGACGATCCACTCCGCGCTGGGACCGCTCGGCGCGGGCGCGATCACCGCCGTCGCCGCCGGGGTCGGCGTCACCCCGGTGCTCCTCGCGGTGGGTACGGCCATGGTCGCCATCGCGCTGTCCGGGGCGTTCAGCAGCATCGGGCGCGCCGGGGCGACGCCGGCCGCCGAGAGAGCCCTGGAGGGCGCGCGTTCGTAGGGGCCGATCATCCGGTGCGGGAGAGGGGAAACGATGGTGGACATGGATTCCGGCGGGACGCCGGCACCCGGCCTGCGGCGCCGGTCCGGGCGGGAGGTCGCGCGATGATCCCGTACTACCGCGGGCACCTGCTGGCCGAGCTGCGCCGCTTCCCCGGCTGGGTCGAGCCGGAAGGACTCGGCCTGACCGACGAGACGGTGGTCTACGTACGCCAGGACCTGTCCGTCGTGCTGCACCCGGTGCAGGACGACGAGAGCGTGCTGTGGGACGCGGACACCCCGCGGTGGCGGACGTTCTGCGAGTCCGAGCTCCGCTTCGAGGTGCCCGCCGAGTTGCGGGCCGACGCGGGCTGACGGCACGGCGTGGACCGGCAGAGGGGAGCGACCGTGCGTGAGCTGACCCAGCGGATCCAGAGCCTCACGCCCGAGCAACGTGGTGCGTTGGCTGAGCGGCTGCGCGATCGGGGGAGGGTCGGCCCGCTGGCCCTGTACGGCGGAGCCGCCGAGGGCGACGCCCCGGTGTCGTCGGCGCAGCGCCGCATCCTCTTCCTGCACCGGCTGCGGCCGGACAGCGCGTTCTACACCAGTGTCAACCCGTTCCACCTGGCCGGACCGCTGCGGGTCGGTGTGCTGCGGCGCTGCCTGCTCGAGATCGTGTCCCGGCACGAGATCCTGCGGACGACCTTTCCCGTCTTGGACGGGGTGGCCTACCAGCGGGTCCGGCCGACCCTCGAACCGGCGCTGCCCGTGATCGATCTGCGGGGCCTGAAGCCGGACGTCGCGCAGCGGGAGAGCGACCGGCTCGCGTCGATCGAGCGGCGCCGCCCGTTCGACCTGGGCGTCGACCCCCCGATGCGGACCAGCCTCGTCCTCCTCGCGGAGCACGAGTCGGTCCTTCTCGTCACGTTCCACCACGTCGCGGTCGACGGCTGGTCGCTCAGCGTGCTCGGGCGCGAGCTGGACCAGCTGTACCGCGCCTTCGCCGCCGGGCGACCCAGCCCGCTGAGCCCGCTCCCGGTGCAGTACGCCGGGTACAGCCGGTGGCAGGCGGACTGGGAGAACAGCGGGGAGGCGCGGGAGCAGCTCGCCTTCTGGCAGGACCAGCTCAGCGGCGCACCCGAGGCCCTGACGCTGTACACCGACCGGCCACGCCCGGCCGTGCAGAGCCATCGCGGCGCGACCCACCGGTTCGCGCTCGGCGCCGACCTCACGCGGGCGGTGGCCGAGCTGAGCCGCCGCTCCGGGGGCACCGCGCACATGACCCTGCTGGCCGCCCTCGGTGCCGTCCTGCACCGGTGGAGCGGCCAGGACGACATCGTCATCGGTGGCGCGGTGGCGAACCGCCGGCACCCGGAACTGCACGACCTGATCGGCTTCTTCGCCAACTCCGTCCTGTTCCGGATCCGCCCCCGTGGCGGGCAGACCTTCGACGAACTCCTGCGCCACGTACGCGACACGTGCCTGGCGGCGTACGCCCACCAGGACGTCTCCGTCGACCTCATCGCCCAGCGGCTGTTCCCCGAGCGTGACCTCGGCCGTAACCCGCTCTACCAGGTCAACTTCACGCTGCACAACACGCCGCCGCTGGCCGCGTCGCTCTCCGACCTCACGGTGACGCTGCTGGAGACGGGCACCGAGTCGGCCCGCTTCGACCTGGACGTCAACGTCTGGGAGTCCGACCAGGGGCTGGAATGCCTGATCGACTACTCCACCGACCTGTTTGACGAAGCCACCGTCGCCCGGCTGGCCACCTCGTTCCGCGAGCTGTTGGCGGCGGCCACCGCCGATCCGGGTCGGCGGCTGGCCGGGTTGCCGGTCATGTCGGGGGAGGAGCTGCACCGGATCCTGTCCGAGTGGAACGACACCGCCGCGCCGGGCGTCGACGCGCCACTGCACGAGCTGGTGGAGCGGCAGGCCGAACGGAGCCCGGACGCGCCCGCGGTGTGCTGCGCCGGGAGCGTGCTCACCTACCGCGAACTGGTGCGGTGGGCGAACCGGCTCGCCCACCACCTGTGGGACGCCGGCGCCCGGCCCGGCGGCACGGTGGCGGTGCTGTTGTCGCACGCGCCGGACACGGTAGCCGTGCTGCTGGCGATCATGAAGACCGGCGCGGCATACCTCCCGCTCGATCCGCGGCAGCCGCCACTGCGGACCGGCGCCATGCTCGCCGACAGCGGCAGCGCCCTGCTCGTCGTGCCCGACGGCGTGCCGGAGGGGGTGGACCGCTCCGCCCTGCGGGTGGTGAGACTGGAGGCCGAACGCGCGTCGATCGCGGCGCGGCCGACGGAGCCCCTCCCGGTACCGGTGTCGGCCGACCACCTGCTCTACCTGATGTACACCTCCGGCTCGACCGGCCGACCCAAGGCCGCCCTGCTCACCCACCGCAACGTGGTGAACTATCTGCGGTGGGCCGCCCGGTACTACACCGTCTCAGCGGGGACCGGGGTGGCGGTGCACTCGCCGCTGGCCTTCGACCTGGCGGTGACCAGCCTGTTCGCGCCGCTGCTCGCCGGCCAGCAACTGCTCCTCGCCGCTGCCGGGCGCGAGGTGCCCGGAGCGGAACTGCGTTCCCTGCTCGACGAGGCCGACGATCTGAGCTTCGTCAAACTGACCCCGTCCCATCTACGTCTCCTGGTCGAGTCCGCGGCGGACGACGCACCGGCCCTGCCGTGCCGGACGGTCATCCTCGGCGGCGAAGGGCTGCGCGGGGAGGCGGTGGCCGGGCTGCGTCGTGGTCAGCCCGAGGTCCGGCTGGTCAATGAGTACGGCCCGACCGAGACGGCCGTGGCCTGCACCGCGTACGACGGTGACCAGGTCACGCCGTACGGCCGGGTGCCGATCGGCACGCCGATCAGCAACGCGCGCGTCTACGTTCTGGACGCCGCCCTGCGCCCCACCCCGATCGGCGTGCCCGGCGAATTGTACGTCGGTGGTGCCGGGGTCGGTCTGGGCTACTGGCGCCGGGGCGCGCTCACCGCGGCGGCCTTCGTACCGGACCCGTTCGGCCCCGAGCCGGGCGGCCGGCTCTACCGCACCGGCGACATCGCGCGGTACCTGCCCGACGGCTGTCTCGAATATCTGGGCCGCCGCGACGAGCAGGTCAAGGTGCGCGGCCACCGGATCGAGTGCGGGGAGATCGAGGCCGTCCTGGACAGTCACCCCGCGGTGCGCTCCAGCGCTGCGGAACTGGTCCGCCGCGACACCGGTGACGAGCAGATCGTGGCCTTCGTCTGCCTGGAGGGCCAGCAGACGCGGGACGGCGGGTGGGACCGTGACCGCGTCCGGGAGTGGCGGGAGCTCTACGAGGACACCTACCGCGACCTCGACGGCGACCAGGACCCCTTCTTCAACCTCGCCGGCTGGCTGAGCAGCTACTCCGGGCGGCCCCTCGACCCCGCCGAGATGCGGGCCTGGCTGGACGACGCCGCCGGGCGCATCCGGGGGCTGCGCCCGAGTCGGGTGCTCGAGATCGGCTGTGGCACCGGCATGATCCTCGGCCGGGTGGCCCCGACATGCGAGTCCTACCAGGCGACGGACAACTCGCCCGCCGCCGTGGAGTACGTCCGGCGTGCCCTGCGCGACGTGGGCGGCGCGTGGTCCGACCGGGTCGAGACCTGGGCCGCGCCGGCCCACGAGAGTCTTCGGGCCGACGCGGCGAGCGCACCGCCGGACACCGTCGTCATGAACTCGGTGGTGCAGTACTTTCCGTCCGTCGAGTACCTGCTGCGGGTGCTGCGCCAGGCCGTCGACGTGCTGCCCGACGGCGGCCACGTCTTCCTCGGTGACCTGCGCAGCCTGCCGTTGTCGGAGCTGTTCCACACGTCGGTGGAGGTGCACAGGGCCCCGGTCGGGCTGCGCCTGGGCGAGCTGCGCCAGCGGGTCCGGCGCGCCGTCGCCCACGAGCCGGAGCTGTGCCTGGATCCCGCACTGTTCCGGGAGATCGGCGCGCGGTGGCCGAGGATCGCGCGGGTCCGGGTGCTGCCCAAGCGCGGCCGTCAGGACAACGAACTGGTCACCTTCCGGTACGACGTCATTCTCACCGTCGGTACGCCCGTCGCCGCGGAGGAACCCCCGACCCACGACTGGGGACCCGATCGCCGTACCCCCGCCGACCTGCTCCGCCTGCTCGACGCCGAGCGGCTCGACGCCGTGCGCCTGGCCGCCGTCCCGAACGCGCGCCTGTCCTGGGCCCGCCGCCTCAAGCGGTCGATGGACGAGCGGGATTCCGCCTCCTCCGCCGGTGAACTCGTGGCCTGCGCCACCGGTCTGCCGGCGGAGGGGACCGCCCCGGAGGACTGGTGGGAGCTGGCCGGCGACGGATCCGTCGACGTCGAGTTGAGCTGGGCGGCCGGACACGCCGAGGGCGCGTACGACGTCGTCCTGCGCCGTCGCGGGCCGATCGGGGCGCCCGGCCGGCCCGTCCACCGCCCGCCCGAGGAGTCCTGGGACGCCCGGCCGTACGCCAACGATCCGCTCTGGAGCCGGGCCTGCGCGGCGGCGATCCCGGAACTCGCCGGGTACGCGCGCGAGCGGCTGCCCGAACCCGCGCTGCCGGCGCGCTACCTGCCCGTCACCGAGCTGCCGCTGAACTCGAACGGGAAGGTCGACCGCGCCCAGCTGCGCCGCATGGCGGCGAACCCGGCGGTGCTGGAGAACGTCTGGGCGGCCCCCGCACGACCGCTGACCGAAACCGAGCGGGTCGTCGCCGACATCTGGCGCGCGCTGCTGGGCTGCGACGACGTCGGGCCGGAGGACGACTTCTTCGGGCTCGGCGGCCACTCCCTGCTCACCCTGCAGGTGGTGTTCAAGCTGCGCGGGCTGCTCGGCGTGGACGTGCCGGTACGGGCGCCGTTCGACCACCGGACCCTGGCCGACCTGGCGAGCTACCTCGACGGCCTGTCCGCCGCCGGAGACGACCTCCCGGCGTTGGTCGCGGTCGATCGGCGCGACCCGCTGCCCGCGTCCTTCGCTCAGGAGCGCCTGTGGTTCATGGCGCAGCTGCGTCCCGGCGACCACCAGTACAACGTCCCGGTATTCGACCGGATCGCGGGCCCGCTGGACGTCCGGGCCCTCGACGGGACCGTGGACGCGGTGGTCGCCCGGCACGAGGTGCTCCGTACCGTCATCGTGGCCGACGACGACGGCGTGCCCCGGCAGCGGATCCTGCCCGCCGCGCCGGTGCCGATGCCGCTGGTCGACCTGACCGCGCTGCCGGCCGGGCACCGCGAGGCCGAACTGCGGCGGCTGGTCGACCGGGAGTACCACCGTCCGTTCGACCTCGAGACCGGCCCGGTGCTGCGGGCACAGGTGGTCCGGCTCGGCGACGAGGACCACGCGTGGCTGTTGTCGATGCACCACATCGTCCACGACGGCTGGTCCTTCGGGCTGCTCACGGCCGAGCTGGCGGAGACCTACGCCGGCCTGGTGGCGGGGCGCCCACCCGATCCGACGCCGCCGACCCCGCAGTACGCCGACTATGCCGTCTGGCAGCGGCGGTCGTACGGCGACGGGCACCTCGCCGCCCAGCTGGACTTCTGGACCCGACGACTCACCGGCGTCCGCGAGCTGTTCCCGCGCCCGGCGGAGCGACCGGATCCGCCCGACGCGCGGCCCGCCGGGCGCAGCGTTCCGGTTCGGCTGTCGCCGTCGGTCAGCCGCGGCGTGCGGAGCCTCGGTCAGGCGACCGGTGCCACGCCCTTCATGGTGCTGCTGGCCGCGCTGGCGGCGACCCTGCACGCCCTCACCGGTCAGGACGACGTCGCCGTCGGCACGGACGTGGCCAACCGGTCGATGCCGGAGACCGAGACCATGCTCGGCTTCTTCGTCAACCAGATCGTGCTGCGGATGGACACCGGGGGCGACCCCACCTGGCGGCAGCTGCTCGACCGGGCCCGCACCACCGTGCTGGACGGACTGCGTCACCACCAGGTGCCGTTCGAACGGGTCGTGCAGGCGCTGAGGCCGCGCCGCTCCGGCCGGCGCACCCCCCTCTTCCAGGTGAAGCTGGTGTTGAACAACACGCCGCGCCGACCGGCGACGCTGCCCGGCCTCGACGTCACCGAGGTGCCGGTCGCCTCCGACGCCGTGCGTTTCGACCTCGCGCTCGTCCTGCAGGACGAGCCCGGTGCGATGACGGGATTCCTGGAGTACGACACGACGCTCTTCGACGAGACGACCGTCGACCGGGTGATCGCTGACTTCACCGCGGCGCTGGACGCGATGATCCTCGACCTCGGCGGACCGGCCGGGACCATGCGGCAGCGGGCTGAGCGGCCGTGACGCCCGAACCCACCGACCGGGAGCTCGCGGAGCCCGATCTCACCGACCCGGCGACCTACCGCCGGACCGACTACCTGGCGCTTTGGCGGGCGGTCCGCCGCCACCGTCCGATCGCCAGACTCGACTCGCCCCGGTACGGCCCGTTCTGGTCGGTGACCACCCACGACCTGGCCTGCCAGGTGCTGGAGGATCCCGTCCGGTTCACCTCGACGCGCGGGATGCGACTGGGCGCGGACGAGGCCGCGGTGGGGGCCGCGGCCGGCCGGATGCTCGTCGTCGCCGACGGCGCGGAGCACGCCCGGCTGCGCGCGGCGCACGCGCCCTGGTTCCGGTCGAACGAGGTGGCGGCGATGCGGGACGCGCTGCGCCGGCGGCTCGAGACCGAGCTGGAACCGATGGTGACGGGCGAACCGGTGGAAATCGTGCAGCGCCTCGCCAGCGCGGTGCCCACCTGGGTGGTGGGGCGGATGCTCGGCACCGACGACGCGGACACCGCCCGGCTCGCCGCCCTCGTCCGCACGGCCTTCGCCGAGGAGACCGACCCGGCGGAGCACACCTCGCGCCGCGCCGCCAGCGCACACGTCTTCGGCTACTTCGCCGACCTGCTGGAGAACCGGCGGGCGGATCCGCGCGCGGACGTGGTCAGCGCGCTGGCGCACGAACCGGACCCGGAGCGGCGGCTCACCGACGAAGAGATCCTGCTCAGCTGCGACGGTCTGGTCAACGGCGGGCTGGGTACGTCCCGACACGCCGTCTCCGGCACCCTGCTGGCCTTCGCCCGGCATCCCGACCAGTGGCTGCGGCTGCGGCGGGACGCCTCGCTCCTCCCGTCGGCCGTCGAGGAGGTGCTCCGCTGGGCGTCACCACCGATGCACCTCATGCGCACGGCGACGCGCGAGGTGGAACTGGGTGGTGCCCGCATCGGCGCCGGCGACCGCGTCGTGCTGTGGATCCCGTCCTGCAACCGCGACGAGTCGGTCTTCGCCGAACCGGACGCCTTCCGGATCGACCGGCGGCCGAACCGGCACCTCAGCCTCGGCGCGGGACCGCACTACTGCGTCGGGGCGTCGGTCGGCCGAATGGAGGTGCGCGTGCTGTTGCAGGTGCTGCTCGCCAGGGTGGACCGGATCGAGCTGCGCGCGGAGCCGGTACGCAGCGCCTCGACGTTCCTGCACGGCCTCGACCGGCTCGAGGTCGTTCTCCTGCCCATCCATCGTGCTGACAGGGAGGTGACGGTGTGACCGCCGCGAGGAGTGTCCCGCGCGACAGCGTGGAACTGGAGGTGACGCGGATCTACGAGGACCTGCTCGGCCTGGACGGGGTCGACGTCCACGCCGACTTCTTCACGCTCGGCGGGCACTCGCTGCTGGCCGTCCAGCTGCTCGCCCGGATCAAGAAGACATTCGGGACGGTGGTGCCGGTCTCCGTGCTGTTCGAGCACGCCGACGAGGAGGCCGCCAGCGTCTCGGTGCTCAGCGGTCTGGTTCGGCGCGGCCTCGGCGGCCGGCAGCCGGACTCCCCGGCGGGCCCGGTGACGCTGCGGCGGGGCGGCGGCGGCCCGGTGTTCTGCGTGCATCCGGCCGGCGGCGACCTCATGGCCTTCCGCGAGTTGGTGCGGCTGCTGCCGCCCGAGCGGCCCGTCTACGGGCTGCCGGCGCCGCCAGCGGACACCGATCCGTACGAGCCGGAGCTGTCCGACATCGCCGAACACCATCTCGCCCGGCTCACCGAGGCGCAGCCGGTCGGGCCGTACTCGCTGATCGGCTGGTCCATGGGCGGGGTGCTCGCGGCCGAGATGGCCGGGCGGCTGCGCGCGGCCGGCGCGCGCGTCGATCTGTTGGCGCTGGTGGACAGCTACCCGGCCGAGGAGGCCGAGGCGCCGGGGGAGAGCGAGATCCTGTCGGCGTTCGCCACCCACCTGGGCGGCGTCCTGAGCCGGCCCTTCGCCGTGCCGGCCGACGACCTGCGAGCGCTCTCCTTCGGCGACGGCCTCGCCCGGGTCCTCGCCGCGGCCCGCGCCGCGGGTGCCCTACCGCCCGGCACCGACATCACCGAACTGCTGACCTGGCTGACGCTCTTCCGCGCGCACGACCGGGCCCGGCGCCGCCACCGCGCCGTCCGGCCGGTGGAGGAACTCCTGTTGGTCTTCGCGTCGGACGCCGACCCGCTGAGACGGGACCGGGCCGCCGACAGCTGGCAGCGGATCACCGAGCGTCCGGTGCGGCGGCACCTCGTCCCGGGCAACCACTACTCGATGCTGACCGAACCGCACGTCAGGGAGTTGGCCACGATCCTCACCGACGCCCTGCGAGCACCGGCGGGGCGGTCATGACCGTCCTGCGCCTGTTCGACGACCGCTGCCGGGCCGTGCCGGACGCCCCCGCCGTGGAGTACCACGGACAGGCCCTCACCTACGCGGCGCTGGACGCGGCGGCGTCCCGGCTCGCGCAGCGGCTGCTGCGCCTCGGCGTGACCGGCCGCATCGTCGGTGTCTCCGTCGACCGTTCCGTCAATCTGCCCGTCGCCGTGCTGGCCGTTCTGCGGGCCGGCGCGGCGTATCTGCCGCTGGACCCGGCCTACCCGCCGGCACGCCTCGCGTTCATGCTGCGCGACAGTGACGTACGGGTGCTGCTGACCCAGCCCGACATCGCCGAGCGTCTGCCGTCGCGGGCCGGCGTCCGTACGGTGTGGTTGGACGAGGAGCCGTCGGGCGGTGCGCGGCCTGGGCAGCCGTGGCCCGTGGTCACCGACGAAGAGCTGGCGTACGTCATGTACACCTCCGGCTCCACCGGTGTCCCCAAGGGCGTGGCGATGCCGCACGGCCCGCTGACCAACCTCATCGAGTGGCAGCGCGGGGCGTCGGGCTGTGCGGAGGGTTCCCGCACGTTGCAGTTCTCCGCGTTCAGCTTCGACGCGTCCTTCCAGGAGATGTTCAGCACCTGGGCCGCCGGTGGCTGCCTGGTGCTGGTGGACGAGGACGTGCGGCGTGACCCGCACCGCCTGCTGCGTTTCGTCGACGAGTACCGGATCAACCGGATCTTCATGCCGTTCGTCGCGCTCCAGGCGCTGGCGGGCGCGGCCACCGGGCAGCAACGATTCCCCCAGGCGGTCCGGGAGGTCCTCACCGCCGGGGAACAGCTGTATGTCACGCCGGCGCTGCGGCGCTTCTTCGCAGCGCTGCCGGCGGCCACGCTGGTAAACCAGTACGGTCCCTCGGAGACGCACATCGTGACGTCGATCCAGCTCGGGCGCGACCCGGGCGAGTGGCCCGAGCTGCCGTCGATCGGCGCCGCGATCGACGGCGCTGGCATCGTGGTGCTCGACGACCGCGGGCTGCCCCTGCCGGTCGGCGCGACCGGGGAGATCGCCATCGGCGGGCGGGTGCTGGCCCGTGGCTATCTGCACCGCCCGGCGTTGACGGCGGAACGCTTCGTGCCCGATCCGCACGGTGCCGCCGGCGGGCGGCTGTACCTGACCGGGGACCGCGGGCGCCTCGACGTGGACGGAGCCGTCACGTTCCTCGGCCGCGACGACGGCCAGGTGAAGATCCGTGGCCATCGGGTCGAGCTGGGTGAGGTGGAGGTCGCGGTGAAGGCCGTGCCCGGCCTCGCCGACGCCGTGGTGGTCGCGCACGGCCGCCCGGGCGCCGAACGCAGGCTGGTGGCCTACGCCGTCGCCGGTCCGGGCGGGTGGCCCGCCGACGTTCGCGGGCAGCTGACGTCGGCCTTGCCGGCGCACATGGTGCCGGTGGCGGTCGTGCCGGTCGACGGGTTTCCGACGACGCCGAGCGGCAAGGTCGACCGGGCCGCGCTGGCCGCCCGGGAGTTGGTGCTCAGCGGCACCGGTGCGGCGACTGCCGACGGGTCGGTCGAGGACGCGGTCCGCCGCCTGTGGGAGGACGTCCTCGACGCCGTCAACGTGGGCCCGGACGACAACTTCTTCCAGCTGGGTGGTACGTCCCTGCTCGCGGCGGTGCTCACCAACCGGCTCAACGAGGAGTTCGGCATCCAGGCGGAGCTGGAGACCTTCCTGCGGAACCCGACCGTGGCGAAGCTGAGCGCCTGGATCGGGGCGCAGCCGATGGCGCCCGCGGCCGGCGGGAGTGACCGGTGAAGCCGCTCTGGACGGCCCCGATGGCCATGCCGGTGCGCACGCTCGCGTGGCGGCGCGACGACGTGCTGGAGGTGTCCTACCACGGCGGACGCGCTCTCCTCGGCACCGACGGCTCGCCGGCCGCCGCCGGGTCGTCCGGTGCCCCGCCCGCCGGGGATCCGGCGTGGTGCGAGCTGGTCGCCGACGGCGCGCGGCTCACCCTGCTGCTGGACGGCACGCCGCTCTGTGCCGCCACCCTCGACGGCCCGATCACCGCCGTCACCGCGGGCGCCGACGGCACGAAGGTCTTCGCCGGCACCACGGCCGGTACCGTGCACGCGCTGCGGCCGTCGCTGACGGCCTCCCAGGCCGCGACTCTCCTGGACGCGGAGCGTCGGCTGCTCGGCACGGTCGACGCGGGCACCCTCGATCGCGCCGCCCGGCTCTACGCCGCCACCGCCGGCCCGTCCTTCGCCGTGCACCGGATACGCCATCTGCAACGCGTCGGCGCGGCCGGCGCCGGGGAGGGCGACGCGGCGGTCGTGGCGGTGGCCCGGGCGGCCGGGGCGGCCCTGCACGGCCACTCGTCCGCCGCGTACGAGGTGGGCCGCGCACTGCGCGACCGGGGCGAGCCGGGCGAGGCGGTCGCCTACTTCCAGGCGGCCACCGCGTCCGCGCGGCTCAGGGCCTCCGCCTGGTACGCCGCCGCGGAGTGCTTCCAGCAGGTCGGCGCCCCGGCCGCGGCGGCGATCGCGTTCCAGCAGGCGTCGCTCGGCGGTCCCGGCGAGGAGGAGCTCCGACAGCTCTACCACCAGGCCCGGCGCCTGCAGGAGCAGGGCCGCCCCGGCGAGGCCGCCGACTGCTTCGAGGTCCTGCTGGCCTGGGACGTCAGCTACCTCGACGCGCAGGCGCGGCACGCCGCCTGCCGTGCGGTGCCCGCCCCGGCCGAGGCACCCGGGTCGGCTCGGCGCACGCCGGGACCGGCGGCGCTGGTCGGGGAACTCGCCGACCGTGGGTTGCTCGACACCGACGCGACCCGGCTGGACGCCTACGACGCCACGTTCTACCTCCAGTTCGAGAACACCGGGGTGACGGACACCGCGAAGAAGCAGCTCGAGTCGGTCGAGCTGCTGCACGCCCTCGGTCCCGTCGACCGTTACCGCACGTCGCTCGACGTGGGCAGCGGCACCATGCGCTACCCCCAGGTGCTCAGCCGGTACGGCGTCCGGTCGTTCGGCGTCGACCTGAGCGACGCCGGCGTACGGACCTGTGTCGACGGGCGGTGGCAGCGGCGGTTCGCGGTCGCCGACGGGACCTTCCTGCCGTTCCGGACCGGGTCCTTCGACCTGGTCAGCTGCATGATGGGCACCATCAATCACCTCTCGGCCGCGCAGCGCGGGCGGTTCTTCGCCGAGGCCCGGCGGACCCTGCGCCCCGGGGGCCGGCTGGTGGTGAGCGCGTGGAACCCCGACTGCCGGTTCCAGACGTTCCTGTCCTTCTACTCGCCCCGGGAGGTGGCCGAACTGCGCGGGCGGCTCACGCCGCCGGGGACCCTGGCGGGGGAGTGCGCCCGGTCAGGGTTCCGCGACGTCACGACCAAGAGCTTCTGCACGTTCCCGGACTGGCTGATCGCCGGCTCCAGTGTCTCCGGCACGGGCGCGGTGCACCTCTCCCGGCTGGTCGACCTGGACGCGGAGCGCACCGGCAGGGACCCCGCGGCACCGAGTCAGATGTTCATGCTCTGCGCGCGGCTGTAGCGCGGCCTCGCGTCGGAGGACCTACGAAGGGACACACGATGCGGCTCGACTGTCTGATCATCGGCTACAACGACACGCCCTTCTCGCGTCACCTGGACCTGGTGGGCCGCAAGGGCGGCCAGGCCATCGAGTATCGGACCGCCCGCCACGACCACGTGCGCTTCGACGGCCAGCGGCTGCCGTACATGGACCTGCTGTCGGAACTGGACCGTCGCCGCTCCGGCGCGGGCGCCGGCCACGTCGGGTACCACATCGGCGAGGTCCCGAACCTCGCCGCCGTGTACCTGACCAGCCACCTGCGCCGGCACGGGTACGAGGCGGACTTCGTCTCGGCGTTCCGCCCGGAGCAGGACCGGCTGGCGGCCCTGCTGACCGAGCGAGACCCCGTGCTCACCGTCATCACCACCACGTTCTACGTCTCGCCGGGACCGGTGATCGAGCTGGTCGAGTTCGTCCGGGAGCGCAACCCGGAGACGACGGTGGTGGTCGGCGGGCCGCTGGTCGCCAACCTGATCGTGGACGCCGACGCGGCCACGCTGCCCTGGGTGCTGGCCGAGATGGGCGCCGACGTGTACGTGCACGACGGGCAGGGCGAGGACACGCTGCGTCGGCTGGCCGCCGCCGTCCGCGACGGACGGCCGCTCGAGGACGTGCCGAACCTGCTGTGGGTGCGTGACGGGGAGACGGTGGTGAGCACCCGCCGGGTGCCGGAGAACAACTCGCTCGACGAGTGCGCCATCGAGTGGGGTCAGTTCGACGGTGGCGACCTGGGACCCGTGCTCCAGACCCGGACGGCGCGTAGCTGCGCGTTCAAGTGCGGCTTCTGCGACTACCCGATCCGGGCGGGCGCGCTGTCGCTGGCCTCGCTGTCCACGATCGAACGGGAACTCGACGCCATGGCCGAACTGGGCGCGACGGACGTCGTCTTCGTCGACGACACCTTCAACGTGCCGCTTCCGCGCTTCGTCGACATCTGCCAGCTCATGATCCGCAAGGGGTACGGGTTCCGCTGGTACTCGTACTTCCGGTGCGGCAACGTACGGGGCAGCGACATGTTCGACCTGATGGCGCGCAGCGGGTGCGCCGGCGTCTTCCTCGGCATCGAGTCGGGCGACGACACGGTCCTGAAGGCGATGAGCAAGTCGGCCAGCGTCGACCGGTACCGCAACGGCATCGAGCGGCTCAACGAGCGCGGCATCATGTCGTTCGCCTCGTTCATCGCCGGCTTTCCCGGCGAGACGGAGCAGACGGTGCAGAACACGATCGATTTCCTCAGCGACGTGGCGCCGACGTTCTTCCGGATCGAGCCGTGGTGGTACAACCACCGGGCCCCGATCCACCGGCAGGCGGCGAAGTACGCGCTGACCGGCAGAGACTTCCGCTGGCGGCACGCGACGATGGACTCGGCAGGAGCGTGCGACGCCGTGGATCGCGTCTTCGCGGAGGTGACCGAGTCGTTGTGGATGCCGATGTGGAACTTCGACTTCTGGGCGTTGCCCTACCTGCTCGGCCGCGGGTTCAGCCCTGAGCAGGTCGTCCAGCTGCACCGGCTGGGCCGTGACCTCATGGTCCTCAACGACGGTGAGGACACCGGCACCCAGGAGCGTCGCCGGGTCGCGGAGCGGGCCCTGGTCGACTGGTACGCGGCCGTGGACTCGCGGCCCTCACGGTACGGCTCCGGCGCCGTGTCACCGACGCTCCGCTAGCGGGTGGCGCCGTCCAGCGTCTCGCCGAGGCTCCGGGCGACGAGGATCTGGGTGTACCGCAGCTCGATGCCGATCGCCCGGCACCGGGCGGCCAGCTTCATCGCGGCGATCGAGTCGCCGCCCAGGGCGAGGAAGTCGTCGTCCGCCGACAACTCGCTCAACCCCAGCACGTCCCGTACGCACCGCAGGAACCGCTCCTCCCGACTCTCCGGCTGCGGGTCGGACGGCTCGGCCGCCGGTCGGGGCGCGGGGGCGACCGCCAGCGCGGCGAGGGCGGCCCGGTCAAGCTTGCGGTTGGCGGAGAGCGGCAGCGCGTCCAGTACGACGAACCGGTGCGGCAGCATGTAGTTGGGCAGCTTCCGGGCCAGGCCGGCGCGCAGGGCGGCCGGATCAGGATGCCCGTCCCGTTCGGGTACGACGAATGCGACCAGGGCGTCGCCGGGGGAGGCCACCTTCACGACTGCGGCGGCGCGTACCTCGTCGGACGCCCGCAGGCAGGCCTCGACCTCGCCCAGCTCCACGCGGTGCCCGCGGATCTTGACCTGGTCGTCGGTCCGTCCCACCACCACGAGCCGCCGCCGGTCGTCCAGGCGCACCAGGTCGCCGGTCCGGTACGCCCGGGTACCGTCCGGCAGCGTGACGAAGTTCCGTTCGGTGAGCGTGGGGAGGTTCAGATATCCGCGGGCCAGGCCGAGCCCGCCGATCAGCAGCTCGCCGGTGTCGTCCGCGGTCGCCTCCGGCTCTCGGGGACGCACCGTGAGCAGGGTGTTGGGGATCGGGCCGCCGACCGGCACGGGATCATGGGCGGCGTAGTCGTCCAGGTGGAACCCGGCGGATTCGTCGAGGCGCAGGAAGCAGCGCCCGATCACCGTCTCGGTCGGTCCGTAGTGGTTGTAGACGACTGATCCGGGAAAGAGGCGGCGCAGGGTCGACACCTGGTGCGCCCGGAGGACCTCGCCGCCCACGACGACGTACCGCGGCCCGGGTGGTGGCGTCCGACCGCCCGTGGCGGCGTCCAGCAGCTCGGCGTGCGACGGGGTCACCCGGACGAGGTCCAGCCGCGAGTCCTGGAGCAGTCGGGCGAGGGCCTCGTGGTCGGCGTCCGGCGGCGCCAGCGCGAGGCTCCCGCCGGTCACCAACGGCAGGTAGACGTTGGTGGCGGAGAAGTCGAACGCGATCGAGCTGTGCAGCAGACTGTGCACCGGGTTGCCCGGCGAGAACTCGGCCATCAGCCACCGCACGTAGTTCGCCAGCCCCTGGCGCTCCACCATGACGCCCTTCGGTCGCCCGGTGGAGCCCGAGGTGTACATCACGTACGCCAGGTCCCGTGGGCCGGCTCCGGCCCCGAGCCTCGCCCCGTCCCCGTCCCCGTCCCCGTCCCCGTCCTCGTCCAGGGAGACCAGGTCGTACGAGCCGCCGGCCATCGGGCCGTGCCGCCCGGGTCGGGTCAGCACGATCGACGCGGCGGCGTCGTCGACCATGAAGCGCAGGCGGTCGTCGGGCAGCGCCGGGTCGAGGGGCAGGTAGGCGCCGCCGGACTTCAACACGGCCAGCAGGCCGACGATCAGTTCGGGGGACCGATCGGCGTGCAGGCCGACGATCCGTCCCGGGCCGACGCCGAGGTCCCGAAGCCGCCGGGCGAGCCCGTCGGCGCGCCGGTCGAGCTGCCCGTACGTCAGGTGGGTGTCGCCCATGGTCACCGCGACGGCGTCCGGCGTACCCGCGGCACACCGCTCGATCAGCCCGACCACGTCCGGGATGGCGGTGGCACCGGCCGTCGTCGCGCTGGTCGGCGCGGACCTGGTGCGGGACGTCGACGCCTCGGTCATCTCGGTCATCAGGACTCGCGCTCCAGGTCGGCCAACATGTCGGCCAGCTCGCCGTCGGTCCCCGCGACGGCAGGCCGCGCGGTCAGTTCGGCCGCGAGCCCGGCGACCGTCGGGTACAGGAAGAAGTCGGCCAGGCTGAGCGGTGCCCCGAGACGCTCCTGGATGAGGGTCACGACGACGGTCGCCAGCAGGGAGTGCCCGCCCAGCACGAAGAAGTTGTCGTGCCGGCCGATGTCGGGGCGGGCGAGTACCTCGCTCCAGATCGCGGCGATCGCGGCCTCGGTCGCGTCCGTGGGGCCGGTGCCCGCGACCCGCGTCTCGACCCCCTCGGCGGGGTGGTCGGGCAGGTACGCGGGCGCCAGGGTCCCGTCCGGGCGCCGCCGGACCAGCCGCCCGGTGCGGGTCCGCCACCCTCCGCCGACGACCCACAGCTCGCCGGGCATACCCACCGGCGTCGGCAGCCCGTGCACGTCGACGACCTCGCCGTGCAGGTCGTCACCCGCGTCGGGTCCGGCAAGCGCGGCGACGTCGAGCACCTGGCCCAGCGCGGCCCGGGTCACCGGAGCCGGTGGTGCGCCGGCCGTACGGTCACCGCCGGGCGCCAGCTCGCGGACCTTCCGGTCCGGGTCCCGGCCGAGGTCGGCGAGGATGGCCAGCCAGCAGTCGGCGAGCGCCACGACGGACGAGCGTGCGAAGAGATCGGTGTCGTAGTCGATCCGCCCGGCGAGCCGCTCCCGCGTCCGGGTGACCGTGCAGACCAGGTCGTAGGTGGAGTTCTCCCGGTCGACCTCGCGCAACGTGCCGGTGGCACCCGGCAGGGCCAACTCAGGGTCCGCCTCTGTGATCATCTGGAACACGACCTGGAAGATCGGGTGGCGGTCCGACCGGCGTGCCTCGCCCCGCGCCGCCACCACCTGCTCGAACGGGACGTCCTGGTGCTCGTACGCGTCCTGGCAGGTCTCCGAGGTGAGCCGGAGCACCTCGCGGGCGCTCCGCTCGCCGTCCACCCGGATCCGGAGGGCGAGCATGTTGACGAAGGCGCCGATCAGTGAATCGACCTCCGGCCGGTCGCGTCCCGAGGCCGTTCCGCCCACGACGATGTCCTGCTGGCCCGTGCAGCGGTGCAGGAGGATCGCGAATCCGGCGAGCAGCGCCATGAAGACGGTGGCACCCTCCGCGCGGGCGAGTTCCCCCAGACGCGCGGTGACGGCGGTGTCGAGGGAGAAGCGGTAGCTGTCACCGCGGTAAGCGGGCCGGGCCGGTCGGGGACGATCCGTGGGCAGGGCCAGCTCCGTCGCGTCCCGCAACTGCTCCCGCCAGTAGGCACTGCCGCGTTCCCAACGGCCGGCCCGCATCAGCCGGTTCTGCCAGGTGGCGTAGTCGGCGTACTGCAGCCGTGGTTCGGGCAGGAGCGCCGGCTCTCCGGTCCGATCGGCACGGTAGAGCGCCGCCAGCTCGGTGAAGAAGATGTCGACCGACCAGGCGTCGGCGATGATGTGGTGGAACGACGTCAGCAGTACGTACCGGCGCGGACCGGTGTGCAGCAGGGTGAGGCGCAGCAGCGGGGCGCGCGCGAGGTCGAACACGCGTACCGCCTCCTGGTCGGTCAGCGCCTGCACCAGTCCCGCCGGCGACGGCGCGGCGTCCCCCGACAGGACGTCACGGACGTCGACGACGCGCAGCCGCGGCTCCCGCCCGGTAATCAGCTGACGCAGGCTGCCGTCGACGACGGCGAAACAGGTCCGCAGGCTCTCGTGCCGGCGCACGGTCCGCCGCAGTGCCCGATCGAGCGCCGCGACGTCCAGCTCACCGTGCAGATCGAGGGCCCGGGTGATGTTCTGCACCGCGCCGTCCGGCACCAGTTGGTCGAGGAAGTGGATGCGACGCTGCGCCGAGGAGGCCTCGCTCGATTCGACCGGACCGGCCCCGCTCATGACGCCGCTCCGACCGTCGGCACCGGTTCGGCCATGGCGACGGCGATCCGGCGCGGGCCCCGGAACGGCTCACGCGCGTGGGAGGTCAGCATGTTGTCGATCACGAGCACGTCGTCGCGCTCGTAGTCGAATCGGGTGCCGGCCGCGCGGTAGCTGTCGCGGACGTGGCCGATGACGTCGTCGGGGATCGCGCCTCCGTCGCCGAAGTAGCTGTTGCTGGGCAGTCCGTCCTCCCCGAACATCTCAAGCAGCCCGGAGCGGACGTCGGGCCCGAGGGTGGTGACGTGGAAGATGGCGGCGTGGTTGAACCACACCCGCTCCCCGGTCTGCGGGTGCCGGTGCACGGCATCGCGGACCGAGGTCGTGCGCAGCCATTGCGGGCCGCGCCACTGCGCCTCGATGCCGTGCTCGGCGCAGTAGCGGTCGACCTGGTCACGGTCGGTGGTGTTGAACACCTCCTGCCAGGGGAGGCCCACGTCGGGAGTGAAGTTGCGCCGGACCATCCACCGGCGCCTGGCGAACTCCTCCAGCACCGTCGGGTCGAGCTCCCGCAGCACGCCGCGGGTGTCGGCCAGCGGGGTGGCGCCCCGCTCCAGGGGCGGCTGTACGCAGTGGAAGTACAGCGTCATCGGCCAGGAACTCTGGTAGGAGTTCTCGTTGTGGAAGAAGATCTCCTCTGTGGGTGGGTAGTCGGTGGAGGTGTAGATCCTCCCCTTGATCGTCGACCGGGGTGAGGAACGCTCCGTGTAGGGCAGCGGATCACCGGACAGCGCCCGCACCGCCGCCTCGAGACCGTCGACTCCGCCGACGTCGAAGGCGCGGAGCAGGACCGCGCCGTTGGTGCGTAACCTGTGCCGGATCTCGGGGCGGTCGGCCGCGATCCGGTCGGTGAGCCTCTCCGCGGGGCGGTCACTGCGGATGACGTACGGAAGGTCCACGGCCTCTCCTTCAGCGCCGGTCGGCGAGCGGGATCACGGCGTTCCGTCAGCGGGGTGACGGACGACTTCACGGGCCACCGGAACGATCTCGTCCAGCCGGGCGAGGTCCCGGTCGGGGCGCTCGTCCTCGGCGTCGATCCTCGCGGCGACCTGCGCGATCGTCGGTTGGCGGAAGAACTGCCGGAGGCCGTACTCGATGCCCCACTCGGCCCGCACGCGCGCCACGAGCTGCATGGCCAGCAGGGAGTCGCCGCCGGCGACGAAGAAGTCGTCGTGCACACCGGTCCGCCGCCCGCGGAGCACCCGCGTCCACAGCCGAGCCAGCCGCCGCTCGGTCTCGGTACGCGGCGGCGTCCCGGTGCCCGGCAGGGGGATCTCCCGGCCGGGGCGACCCGCCAGGGCGCGGCGGTCCGTCTTACCGGTCGCCGTGGTCGGTAGCGCGGGCAGCAGCACCAGACGATCGGGAAGCATGTAGTGGGGAAGTGTCGCGCGCAGCGCGGCATGCCAGTCCCGCGTCTCGGCGGTCTCGGCGGCGGCGACGAAGGCATGCACCCGCCGGTCGGTGGGATCGCTGTCGTTTACGACCGCCACCGCGTCCCGGACGCCCGGCAGGCGCCGCAGGGCCGCCTCGATCTCGCCCAGCTCGACCCGGTACGCGCGGATCTTGACCTGCTGGTCGGCCCGGCCGAGATACTCGATCCGCAACCCCTGCGGCGTCCGGCGGAAACGCGCCCGGTCGCCGGTCCGGTACATCCGGGCGCCGGGCAGCGGGCTGAACGGGTCGGGCAGGAAGACCGACGCCGTCCGGCCGGGATCGCCCAGGTATCCGCGAGCCACCGTGGGGCCGCCGACGAAGATCGTGCCGGGCATTCCCGGCGGCACCGGCCGCAGCGCCGGGTCCAGGAGATGGACCGTCATTCCGGGCAGCGGTTCGCCGATGAGCACGGACGTGTCTTCCGGCCAGTCGGGCGGGCAGACGAAGTAGGTGCTGTCCACGGTTGCCTCGGTGAGCCCGTAGCAGTTGACCACCTGAGTGTCCGGCCCGCCGAGCCGCCGGAGGCGGGCCAGCTCGTCCGCGGGTACGGTGTCGGACCCCACGATGACGAGCCGGAGCCCGCCGAGGCCCTGGCCGCTGCGCTCAAGGTGCCCGGACAACGCCCGCAGGACGGTCGGTACGAAGTCCGCGACATCCACCCGTTCGTCCCGGATCAGGGCGAGCAGCCGGTCGGGCGAGAGCAGGAACTCGCGGGGGCAGACCACCAGCTTCGCCCCGGACGTGAGGGACCGGACGAGTTCCCCGAGGAAGCCGTCGAAGCAGAAGTTCGCCATCTGCAGGTGCGACCGGATCCGCCCCCGGAGCCCGAACGCGTGTTCCCACGCCATGCAGGTGCCCAGCAGGCCACCGTGGGTCGCCATGACACCCTTCGGCTGTCCGGTCGACCCCGAGGTGTAGATGACGTAGCTCAGCTGCCCGGCGGCCGTGGTGCGCGGCGGCCGATCGGTCGGCAGGTGGCCGAACGCCGTGTGGTCCGGGTCGACGGTCAGCACGTGCCGCCGGTCGTCGGCGAGGTCGCCGGCGAGCTGCTCCTGGGTGAGCAGGACGGTCACGCCCGCGTCGGCCAGGATCGCCTCCCGCCGGGCGGCCGGCATGTCGGTGTCGACCGGCACGTACGCTCCGCCGGCCTTCCAGACCGCCAGCACGGCCACGATCGTCTCGACCGAACGCTCCATCAGGATGCCCACCCGCGTCTCGGGTGCCACCCCGAGCTCGCGCAGGCGGTGCGCGAGTTGGTTCGCCCGCCGGTCCAGTTGCCCGTAGCCGAGCCGTACGCTTCCGCAGACGACCGCCTCGGCGTACGGGTCGGCGTCGGCGATCCGCTCGAAGAGATCCAGCACCGACGTCGCTGCCGGCGCGACGACGGGCGCCCCGGTCGACGCGGCGGCGACCACGGACCGTTCCGCCGGGGTGAGCAGGTCGAGGTCCTCGATGTCCGCGTCCGGCCGCTCGCACATGCCGACGAGCACGCTCTGCCAGTGCCCTGCCAGACGGTCGATCGTGGCCCGGTCGTAGCTGCTGGCCCGGTACCGGGCGACGAGCTCCAGGGCGCCGTCGTCCTCCACCACGTCGAGGGTCAGGTCGAGCTTGGCCAGACCGAGCTCGACCTCCCTCAGTGCGGCCCGCAGGCCGGCGAAGGAGTGCCGCTCGCCGGCGCCGGCGACGTACTGGAACAGGATCTGGAAGAACGGGCTGTTCTCCAGGTCCCGCCCGCCGCCCAGCGCGGCGACCACGGAGTCGAAGGGGACGTCCTGGTTGTCGTACGCGGCGAGGCAGGTGTCGCGTACCCGGAGCAGGGCCTGTCGTACGGTCGGCGCGCCGGACAGATCGGTGCGCAGCGCCAGCGTGTTCAGCAGCGGCCCGACCATGTCCTGGACGTCCGGATCGTCGCGCATCGCGATCGGCGTGCCCACCGTGATGTCGCCGCGTTGCAGGTAACGCGACACGGTGATCTTCAAGCCGGTCAGCAGCACCATGAACAGCGTGACCCGCTCGGCGCGGGCGAGGGCCCGCAGCCGCCCGGCGAGGTCGTCGGCGATGGCGTACCGGGCGTGTCCGGCGGCGTGCCCGGCATCGGTCCTCGCCCTGCGGTCCGGCGGCACGCGGGAATCGCCGGTGATGCCGTCCAGTCGACCGCGCCAGTAATCCAGCTGACGGTCGTGTCCGGCGCTGTTCCGCCATTTCTCCTGTCTCGCGACGACGTCCGAGAACTGCGGCCGAGAATGTGTCGGACGGAATTCGCCATTCTCCGCGAGGGTAGCGTACAGATCGCGGAAATCGCGGAACACCACCTGCGCCGACCAGCCGTCGGAGACGATGTGGTGCACGCCGAACAGCACGATGTGCCGGTCGGTTTCCGTGCGGATGACCGCCGCCCGGAACAGCGGGCCACGCTGAATGTCGAATCTGCGATGCGCGAGTCGGTCGACCAGGCCGTCGGCGGTCGTACCGCGTGCCGGGTCCGGAAGCGCGGAGAGGTCGATGAACGGTATCGCCGCCGGTTGGTCACCCGTCGACGTGTCGATGGCCGGCTGGCCGTCCTCGTCCGGGAATCGGGAACGCAGGATGCGGTGCCGACGGACGACCTCCTGCAACGCCCGGACCGCGAGCGCGGGGTCGAGCGGGCCCGACAGGTCGATCGCCGAATAGCTGTTGTAGACGGGGACGCCGGGCGTGATCTGGTCCAGGAACCAGAAGCGCCGCTGGCTGGCGGAGACCGCCTCCGGCCGCGACGGCACCTCCGTTCCTTCGTCCGAACGCTGCATCAATCGGCCTCGCGAGTCCTGATCGCCAACAATTCATGAGGTGGACGTTAATTGGCTGGCGGCCACTCGGACGCCGCTACCGGTCGTGCCGCCGCTGAAATCGCGGTGCACGATCGTGAAGACCGACCCAGTACAACAAGGCCCGCCGAGTTTCGTCAAGCGCCTGCCACGGCACCCTTGCCAAGATCTGAAAGCCGCCATCAGGCATTGGCGCTAATCGACCATTGACGGGGTCGGCATCGGCTGGACGCGAGCGTTGAGGGCGGCTACCCTGACTTGTCTGCGGAGGCTCGGGGGGCGACGTGGAATCGATCCGGCTCGTGGGTGCGGACCTCGCCGTCGGCGAGCCGATTCTTCCGTTGCTGGACGCCTCCTTCGGCCGTTTCGGGGAGCGGCCCGCCGTGTCCGATCCCGGCGGCTGCCTGACCTTCGCGGACCTGGACGCCGAGACCCGCTCACTGGCGGCGGAGCTGCGGGCGGCCGGCGTCGGCGCGGCGGAACCGGTGATCATCCAGACCGCCGCGTCCCGGTGGGCGATCGTCGCGATGCTCGCCGTGCTGCGGGCCGGCGCGCAGTACGTGCCGGTCGACCGGTTGTTTCCCCGCCGGCGGCAGGAGGACGTCATCGTGGCGAGCGGGGCGACCTGCCGCATCATCGAATCCGAGCACCCCGACGCCGGACTCCGGATCACGGGCGCCGCCGCGGGGTCGTCCGGAGCGTCCCCGCGCGCCCGGCCGGCGGGGGAGTCCCCGGCGTACACGCTGTTCACCAGTGGCTCGACCGGTACGCCGAAGGGCGTGGTGGTCACCCACGACGGCCTCGGATACTCCACCCGCGCCCGCATCCACTACTACCCGGACGCGCCGTCGGTCTACCTGCTCTGCTCGTCGGTATCCTTCGACAGCTCCGTGGCCGGCATCTACTGGTCGCTGGCGACCGGGGCGCACCTCGTCATCCCCGGCCGCAACCCGCTCGACGCCGAGGCCATCGTGACGGCGGCAGACCGCTTCCGCGGCTCCCACCTCCTGCTGCTGCCCACCCTCTACGAGGCGGTACTGGAAACGGCCGGCCCGAAGCAGCTCACGAGCCTCAGCACGGTCATCGTCGCGGGGGAGCCCTGCCCGCCGCGCCTCGTCGGCCGGCACTTCGCGCGGCTCCCCGGTGCGGCGCTCTACAACGAGTACGGACCGACCGAGGGCACCGTGTGGACGATGGTCCACCGGTGCCGTCCGGCGGACGCGGGCTCGTCCGACGTGCCGATCGGCCGGCCGATTCCCGGGACGACCGCGTACATCGACCTCGACGGCGAGCGGACCGGCTCCCGAACCGGTGAACTGCGGATCTCGGGCCCGGGCGTCGCAGCCGGATACGCGACCGCGGCCGGTGGGCTCGCGCACTTCCCGGTCGTCGAGGGGGCGCGAACCTATCGGACCGGCGACATCGTCAGCCTGGATGCCGAGGATCTCGTCCACTTCGTGGGCCGCCGCGACACCCAACTCAAGATCGGCGGTATGCGGATCGAGCTGGCGGAGATCGAGCAGGCGATCGTACGGCGCGTCGGCGGGCGACCCGCCGCCGTCGGCATCGCCCGCCGAGGCTCGACGGTTCCCAGTCTTGTCGCCTTCGTGGCCTGTGCCGACGCCCGCGAGAGCCTGCCCGACCTGCGCCGGCTGCTCCGCGACGACCTGCCTCGCGGCGCCCTGCCGAGCCGCTGGGAGGCGGTCGAGGAACTGCCGAGACTGCCGAACGGCAAGCTGGACCGGGCCGCGGTCGACCGGATGGCCGCCGACTTCCTGTGTCGCCCGTAGGGCCCGCTGCCCCGCCAGCACTGCTGAAGCACCCAAGGGGCCAGGTTCACGGCCCAAACATCTGCACGAAGGTCTGTCCCAGACGATCCCAGCGAGCTCATCTGCCGTACGCCGTCGGTCTCCGCCGGGGCGGCGTAGCAGTTCGCGGTCGAGACGCCACCGCGGTGCGCGCGGGAAACCGCGAGAGGAATTGGGCACCGAAAGCCGGGACGTGTTCGTGCACACCGTGATCGCCGCTGATCGCTCTGACCTGCCGCTTCATCTGCGTCCTGGATGAAGCGGCACCTTGGTCTCTTGATTCCGCGATCAGCCGTAATTTGTACAGTCCCGGTGTCTGCTCTCTGCCGATCGGAATGCCGCTGAGAATGCACGCCCTGAGCCGGGTATCGGCTAATGTCGATCATGGGTCCGATGCTCCTCCAGGCCACCCCGGGACGCACAACTGAGGTTGAGCGAGGCAGGGGCGCGGGCGGAAGATCATCGCTGACCGCCATGGCCGGTTCCCGGCTCGGTCATCGTCGCTGACTCACGCAGGCAGGTGTCCGCGAGCCGGTCCACCGGCCCCCACAGCGCCTCGACAGCGCCGGGGCGGCCGAGCCGCGCGGCCTCGGCGGCGGCCACGGTGGACAGTGCCGGTCCGACCCGCTGCGGCCCACCGAACTGGAAGTCGAGCTGTGTGGTGTAGCAGCCAGCCGAACGGATCTTCGCGTCGAGGTGGGCGTCGATGTCGACGGGCTGCTCGACGCCGTCCGGCACGGCCTGCCACGGGGGCTCGTCCGGGGCCCGGCTGACGTACGGCACGTCGCGCCACCACAGGACGCCGGTGGCGCACACGGCGACCGCCTCGGCGACGACGCGATGGTCGACGTGCCTGCCCAGCGCCTGCGGGGCGAGCACGAGGTCGGCGGCGCGCAGCCGTGGGCGCAGGGCCGTGACCAGCGCCGGGCCGATCCGATCGTCCGGGTGGACGCCGGTGAACAGGTCCGCGGCGCTGCCGTAGCCGCGGTGCGGAGCCTCCGGCAGGGGCAGGTGAACCGGTACCGCGTGGAGGACCCGGCACGCCGCCACGTCCTCCGCGCGGCGCAGCTCCATGTAGTCGACGTGCGTCGGTAGTCCCTTGTCGAGCTGGGTGGACAGGGCGAACGGCGACGGGTCCGGCACCGAGGCGGTGAAACAGGTCAGCACCTCGACGGTCCAGCCGGCAGCGGCGAGCGCGGCGAGGGTGGCGCCGACGGAGAAGACGGCGTCGTCGAGATGCGGGCTCACCGCGACGGCGTGGCGGGTCACAGCAGGTGCGGCGCCGCGCGGAAGCGGCACGCCGGATCCGGGGCCGGGTCGGCGATCTCCGGCACGGTCGCGCTCAGCCCGTCGTAGACCGCGGTGATCCGGTCGGCGATCACCGGCCAGCTCCAGTACCGCTCGACGTCGCGCCGGGCGCGGATCGCGAGCCGCGAGCGCAGGTCGGCGTCGTCGATCAGCCGGCGCACCGCCGCGGCCAGGGCCGCCGGGTCGCCGGCGGGCACGAGCAGACCGTTGTCGTCCGGGCGTACGCAGTCGCGCACCCCGACCACGTCGGTGGAGACCACGGGCAGTCCGGACGCCATCGCCTCCAGGATGGTGTTGGAGAAGCCCTCGGCGTAGGTGGGGCTGACGAAGACGTCGCCCCGGGCGTACACCCGGTGTGCCGTCTCGTAGGGCACGGCGCCGAGCAGTTCGACGTCGCCGGCCAGGTCGAGCTCGGTGATCCGCGCGGTGGTGGCGTCGACGTCGGGGCCGATGCCGGAGATCAGCAGGCGTACCGGCGTGCTGTCGGCGCGCAGCTTCGCCACCGCGTCGAGCAGGTCGAGCACGCCCTTGCGGGCGTCGACGCGACCGTGGTAGAGCAGCACCGGCGGCTCGGACAGCTCGCCGATCGCGCGCGACGGGGTGAACCGTTCGGTGTCGGTGGCCCCTGGTACGACGGTGAACCGGGCCGGGTCGAGGCCGTGCCGGTCGCACACCTCGGCGGCGAACGACTCCGACCCGATCAGCAGCGCCGGCGCGTGCGCGAACACCGCCCGCACCAGCCGGCGGTGGGTGTCGCAGCAGGTGCCGACCCAGTGCCCGTCGCCGCCCTGCACGGACACCACGGCGGGCAGGCCGGCGGCGCGCGCCGCCCGCAGCACCGCCAGGCCGTTCGGGTAGGCGTACTGGGCGTGCAGCACGTCGAAGGGGCGCCGGGCGTGCAGCCGCAGCACCGTGTCGGTCATCGCCGCCACGTCGGCTTCGAAGTCGGCCGGTTCGCCCCGGCCGACGGCCTGTTCGCCGTGCGCCTCGAGAGCGTGCACGGCGACGCCCGCCGGCACCCGGTCCGGCGGCGGTGGGCCGCCGCCGTAGACGGCCCGGCCGGCCGCGTCGCCCCGGTACTGGGAGACGAGGGTGACGTCGTGGCCGGCCCGCACCAGGTGGCGCAGCAGGTTCTCGGCGTACGCGCTCATGCCGGAGACGGCCGGCCAGTAGCGGCGGGAGACGAAGCAGATCCTCACGTCGCGGTCACCTCCAGGTGCACCGAAGCGGTGTGCCGGCCCTCGGCGGCGCGCAACGCGTCCAGCGCGGCCGGTACCAGGGTGTCGGCCCGGTGTGAGTCGCGCGACAACTCCAGGCTGACCAGCCCGGTGTAGCCGGTGTCGGTGAGCGCGCCGAGCACCGCCGGCAGGTCCATGTCGCCCTCCCCGGGCGCGCGGTGCTCGTGCCGGCCGCGGGGCATGTCCTCCACCGCGCAGGCGCCGAGCACCGGCCCGAAGGCCCACACCGCCGCCGCCGGTGAGTATCGGCCGGACACGAGGCAGTGCCCGGTGTCCAGGGCCAGGGTCAGCCCGGGCACCTGTGCGGCGAGGCGGGCCCAGTCGTCGCAGTCGTCGACCAGCATGCCCGGTTCGGGCTCGAACGCGCACCGTACGCCCCGCCCGTTCGCGTGGTCGACCACGTCGCGGACCCCGTCGACGAGCCAGCCCCAGCAGCGCTGCCGGTCGGTGCCGGGCTCGGGTACGCCGGCCCAGAACGACACCGCCTCGCTGTCCAGGTCGGCCGCCACGTCGACGCAGGTGCGCAGGAAGTCGCGCCGCCGGGCGCGGTCCGTCTCGTGCGGGGAGACCAGGGTGGGATGGTGCTTGCGCCGGGCGTCCAGCAGGAAGCGGGCGCCGGTCTCCACGACGCTGGCCAGGCCGAGCCCGGCCAGGCGGCGGGCGAGCCGCGCAGTGCGGCCGACCAGGTCCGGGGCGTACGGGTCGTGGTGTGCCACATCGAGGGTGAGGGCCACCCCGTCGTAGCCGGCGTCGGCGAGCAGGGCGAGGGCGTCGTCGAGGCGGTGCGAGGCCATGCCGTTGGTGTTGTAGGCGTACCGCAGGCTCATCCGGCGCTCCGGACGACGGCGTGCCGGGCCGGTTCCCGGTACAGCGGGTAGAGCGACCCGACGGTACGGGCCACCCCGGCGAGGTCGAGCCAGGCGCCGCCGCCGAGCCGCTCTCGGCCGGCCGCGTCCAGTACGACCGCGGCGGTGCCCTCGCGCGGCGGCGGACCCGAGCCCACCAGCGGCGAGTCCCGCTCGATGAGCCGACGCACGCCGCGCACCCCGATCCGGCCGTACGACATCGTCTCGGCCTCCAACCCCGGCACGATCACCTTGACCGCGACCGCCCCCTCCCCGGGGGCCAGGACGACCAGCACGTCGAAGTCGGCGAGCCGATCCAGCAGATCCGACAGCAGCGCGGGCGGATCGTCCAGCGAGCCCGGCGCGACCGTGGGCAGCGACGAGAACGGCACCCGGGTCCGCTCGGCCAGCACCACCGGCGCCAGCAGGCCGCGCAGGTCGCTCCCGCCGAGGCGGGTCCACGCGCGCATCGCCCGCAGCGCGTGCGGCTCCTGCGCCCCGAGGGGCCGGGCGAACTCCCGCCGCCAGTACGCCTTCGGCGCGACCGGCTCCACGTCGTCGAGGGCGCCGTGGGAGAAGACCTTGCGGGAGCGGGAGGAGACGTACTCCAGCAGCGCCTTGCGCAGCGCGACCTCCCGGTCCGGGTGCGCGGCCTCGCCGCACGCGGTCACCGCCAGCGGCGGCGTCTGCGGCTCGCGGTCCACGCCGACGACGTGCACGTCGACCACCCCGAAGTCGGTGGCCGCGAGCTTCGGCAGCACGTCGATCCCGGCGCTGCGCAGCCGCGCCAGCGTCGCCAGGGTCACCGGGTCGCGCACCTCGTCCAGGTCGAGCACCACACCGCGGTCCATGGCTCGGAACGCGGTTGCGTTGCCGTCGCGTTGCAGCAGCTCCAGCAGGCCGTGCGCGACAGCCCGCTCGACGGTGCCCCCGGCGCCGGAGCCGTTGGTGATCACCGTGACCAGGCGCTCCGCGGGGTCCTGCCACGGCAGGTCGTCAGCGGACGAGGCGCAGAACTCGGCCGGGACGAGGACGGTCTCGCCGGTGCGCCAGCGCAGCGTGGGCAGCCACGACCGCGGCTGGTCGTCGTCCACCGTCGTGCCGGCAGTCAGCACCAGAGAACGGGGGTCGACCACACCGTCCGGCCCGACCTCGCGCCGCAGCTGGGCGTAGGAGGCCCGGCGGGGGACGAGGCCGCGCAGGTGCCGGTGCAGCAGCAGGTCCTCCGCCAACTCCCCGTACGCGCCGATGCGGGCCTGCTCGACCGTCGCTCCGTAGCCGAAGGCCATCGCCCGGGGCCAGCCGGCGCCGAGGTGGTCGGCGGTGACCACCGGTATGCCGAGCCGGTCCACCGCGCTCACATCGAAGTCGCCGACCTCGCCGGGTGGCAGGGCGGCGGCGAGCTGGTCGGCGACCGACGACGCGGGGACCGTGTCGGTGCGGGGGTGCAGCGCTCGGGTCATGTCAGCTCCTCGATGGGAATCGGACCGGCCACCGGCTGCCCGCGCAGCTGCCGGTCGAACAGGGCGAGCACCTGCTCGCGACCGACCGGTGCCGCGAACTCGAACGGGGTGGCGACCGCCTGGAAGTCGAGCGTCTCGACCAGCTCACGGGCCTGACGGAGCTCGGCGTGCGACAGCGGGATCTGGGCGTGGTAGGCCTTGTGGCAGGACAGCCCGACCGGAGTCGTTCCCGCCAGGTCCACCTTGATGAGGTCACCGACGAAGAGGATGCCCCGCCGCGTGTCGTGCAGGACGCTGTGGCCGGGGAAGTGACCTCCGCTGCGGTACATGACCAGGCCGGGGGCCAGTTCGTGCCGGTCGTCGGTGGGCCAGGTGACCCTGAACGCCTTCGTCCAGACCAGGTCGTCCACGCCGACGGCGAGCACCGGAGGATCCAGCTCGTCCTGCAACTGCCACAGCGCGCCGTACCCGTGCACGTGGCTGGCGCCGAGCGCGACCAGGCCGCCGCGGCGGCGCAGATCCGCCAGGGCGGCGGGCGGATACCAGCCGGCGGCCTCCCAGCCCACGAGGCCGGCGTCGGTCTCGACGACCCAACCGGTGCTGCCCAGCCCGAGCTGCGGTTCACACCGGTAGCCGGTCACCCCGGGAGCGACCTCGGCCCAGCGGGCCTCCCGCCCGGCCGCCACCTCGTCGGCCCGGTGGAACAGCCAGCCCTCCTCCGGCAGGGCGTTGCGCACGTCGGTGCAGACCGGGCAGCCCGGGGGCGGGGCGAACCAGCGTTGCCAGTGCCCGCAGTTGTCGCACGCGTACGGTCGCAGCGGCATGTCAGGCTCCTCCCGCGGTGTGCAGCAGCTCGTGCAGGCGCAGGTCCCGGGCCAGCGGCCAGGGCCATCCGGCGCCGCGCACCGCCGCCCCGAACGCGCGGATCTGCTCGGTGAAGGGGCTGGTGCGGGCGTCGAAGGGCAGCTCGGTGGCGACGCCGGTGACCGCGTCCAGCCGGCGGAGACTGCCGCCGGCGGTCTGGCCCATGGTGTCCACGGCCACGAGCTGGGCCCGAGTGCCCACGATCTCCAGACGCCGGCGCGGCAACCGGTCGGCGGTGTTGAAGCTGACGTGCGCCGACACGAGGACCCCGCCGGCGGTGATGCCGGCCAGCACCGCCCCGTCGTCGACCGGGTACGGGTGCACCCGCCGTTGGGTCAGCACGGTGAGGGTGGTCAGGTCGTCGTCGAGCAGCGCGCCGACCAGGTCCACCCCGTGCGGGGCGAGATCGGCCAGCGCGCCCCCGCCGGAGCGGGCCGGGTCGACGCGCCAGTTGTCGTGGGGGCGGCCGTCCGGCGTCCAGTCCGGGGGCAGCCAGCAGCCGTAGGTGATGCGTACCGCCGTCACGGTGCCCAGGTCCCCGCCGGCGACACGGTCGGCGACGAGGCGGTGCGCGGGATGGAACCGTTGGTCGAAGGCGGCGCCGGCAAGAGTGCCACCGGCGGCGGCGACGAGCCGGCGGGCGTCGGTCACCGTCGCCGCGAGCGGCTTCTCGCAGAGCACCGGCACACCCGCCTTGGCCACTGCGGCGACCAGGTCGGCGTGGGTGTCGGTCGGCGTGGCGACGTAGACCGCCTCGACGTCGGGCTGGTCGAGCAGGGCGTCGAGGTCCGTGGTGGCGAGCGCCTCCGGCCGCAGGGCGGCGGCCGCCGCCGGGTCGCGGTCACAGGCCACCACGAGGCGGGCACCGGCGGCACGGATCGCGGGGGCGACGTGGTCCCGGGCCACCCAGCCGCATCCCACCACACCCCACCGCACCGCATCGTCCACGTCCGTCACCACCGCTCGGGCAGGTCGAGCAGGAGCCGACGGCGCACCGCGTCCGGTCCGGGCGGATCGGGCCAGCGCGGCGGCAGGTACGCCGACGCCCGGCGGCCGTACTCGGCCGCCCACCGCTCGTCCGGCCACGTGCGGTCACCGTCGGCGTAGAGGGGGTTGCGGCGAACCGGGACACCGGCGGCGGGCAGCAGCAGCGCCGGGTCGGCCGGCGCGGCGGCCCGGTCGCAGGCGAGCCCGAGCGCCTCGGTGGCGGCCAGCGCCGCCCCCGTGGCCGGCACCGGAAGCCGGCCCTCGGCCGTCGCGGCGGTCAACTCCTCCTCGGCGTACGCCTGGGCGCCCGGCAGCAGCGCCGTCCACTCGTGCGCGGACAGCGGCAGTCCGGCTCGGCCGGCCGGGTGGGCGGCGTTGTGCAGGTGCCCGAGCAGCACCGCCCCCCGTGGCCCGGCGGCGGCTGCCGCGGCGGCCACGAAGGCGGCCTTGTCGGCGAGGAAGTACAGCGCGTCGTGGCAGGCGACGTGGCGCGGGGCGGGGGAGGGCGGCAGTGGCCAGCCGGCGGTCAGGTCTGCGCAGGCCAGCGCGACCGGCGCGCCGGCGGGCAGCACGAAACGGCGGGCCAGCCACAGCTTGGCGAACACCACGTCCACACCGGTGAGGTCGGTGTGCCCGTGCAGGGCCAGGTGCCGCAGCAGGTGCCCGGCGCCGCAGGCCAGGTCCACCACCTCACGGCCGGCGGGCGGGTGGGCGGCGGTGAGCGCCAGTGCGGCCAGCCAGCTGGGGTCGGACCAGCGGTGTCGGAAGTAGGCGCCGACCCGGCCGAGACCGAGCAGGTCGACGGCCTCGGTGAGGGTTTCCGCCGCCCAGGCGGCGCGCAGTCGGTGCGGCGGGGGTGGGTCGCCGTCCCACCAGTCGTCGGCGTCGGCGAGCAGCAGCACCGCCGCGCCGCGCGGGTCACCGGCGTCCAGGGCCGCCACCGCGGCCTCGCGCAGCCCGTCGCGCCCGGGCCGCAGCCACGGGATGCCCTCGACCACGGGCCAGCGGCGCACCTCGTCGGTGAGGGTGTACGCGGTGTCGGCCCGCAGTCCGCTGCCGTCGGGGCCGCGCCATTGGGCGCCGGCGACCGGAGTGCCGACGGCGGTCACAGCCCCGCCGCCCGCAGCACGGCACGGTGGTACCCGGCGACCGGCCCGTCGTGCACCAACTGCAGGTCGACCAACGCCTGTTCGACGGTGAAGGCCGCCGCCCGGGCGTGATGGTGGGTCTGGAGCACCCGGTCCAGCACGTCGGCGGCGTGGAACGCGGCACCAAGCGGGGTGTTCGCGTCGGCGCGGTCCGCCAGCGCCGTGCTGACCCGGGCCGCGAGTGGGGCGGGCAGGGTGGCGAGTTCGGCCTCGGTGAGCCCGTCGACGATCGTGTCGAGGTGCTCGCCGAGCAGCATCTCACCGGCGAAGCCGGCGTCGGGCAGCCGGGCGTTGTGCAGGTGGTGCGCCAGGCCGAGCAGGAAGGCCGTACCGGGATCCGCGCCGACGTCCTCGGCGAGCAGCGCGGCGTAGACGGCCACGGCCCAGCTGTGCTCCGCATGACTCTCGGCGGGCTCGACCATCAGGCGGGGCCGCCCCGGCGCGGTGGCCCCCGCGCGGGGCTGGCGGCACAGGGCGGACACGAACGGCGGCACACCACCGCCCGGCGTACGGTCGGACACCAGCCCGGCCAGCGCATCGCGTAGCCGGGCGGCCGTGTCCGGGTGCAGCGCGTCGGCCAGCTCCGCGACTGCCCGGCCGAGAACCGTCTCCGCCTCCGACGCGGACAGGCCGCAGGCGGTGAGCGTGGCGGCGTCCACCCCGGCCAGCCGCGCCCCGGCCACGGCGGCGGCGCACTCCCGGGCTGCCAGCGCCGCCGGATCCGCGCCGGCGACCAGCGCCGCCCACGCCCGGACGAAGGCCTGTTCGGCGGTGGAGCCGTCGGCGTGCGCCACCCGGACCCGCTTCAGGTCGCCGATCTGCCGGAACGCCGGCGCCACCGCGGCCAGCCGGCGTGCCGGCGGCGCCGCCAGCGCGGTCGTCATGCCGCGTCCAACCACCGCAGCAGGGTCCGCTCCTGCGCATGCAGGGCATGTTCGGCAGCATGGCCGTGGCGTGTCTGCGGGGCCTTGAAGAAGTAGCCGAGCTGCTCCTGCGGGCCGCCTTCGCCGCGGCGGGCCGCCTCGACGACCAGCCGTACCAGCTCGATCACCAGCGGGGCGGCGAGGATCGAGTCCCGGCACAGGAAGTCGACCTTGACCTGCATCCGTTGCCCGAGGAAGCCGATCAGGTCGATGTTGTCCCACGCCTCCTTGGCGTCACCGCGCGGCCGGTAGTAGTCGATGCGCACCACATGGTCCTCGACCGGGTAACCGAGGATGTCGTCGAGCACCGAACCCTTGGTGTCCAGCTTGCTGGCCAGCGATGACGGGTCGTCGAGGATCTGCCCGTCCCGGTTGCCCAGGATGTTCGTGGAGTACCAGCCCTCGACGACGAGCGCCCGGGACCGGAACGCCGGCGCCAACACCGTCTTGACCAGCGTCTGGCCGGTCTTGCCGTCCTTACCGGCGACCGGTACCCGCTCCCGCTCCGCCAGCTCGACCAGTGCCGGCACGTCGGCGCCGAGACTCGGGGTGAAGTTCACGTACGGGCAGCCCTCCCGGATCGCCGCGTACGCGTAGAGCAGGCCCGGTGTGATCATGGCGTCGTCGCGGTCCAGCCCCTCCTCGAACGCGGTCAATCCGGCCAGCACCGGCGCGGCCGGGTCGGGCCGTGCCTCGGTGGAGGCGAGGTTGACCACCACCACCCGCTCCAGCGCCTGATCCGTCCGGAACCGGCGCAGGTCCTCGCGGAGGTGGGCGACCCGGTCCCGCAGCGGCCCGACCGGCACGACGTTGGCGCCGGTCGCGTTGCGGCACCACGCCGGGTCGGACACCGCCGGCCACGGCTTGATCGCCTGCAACGGTTCGGCGACGGTGTCCAGCTGCGCGGGCTCCACCACCCGGTGCACGTGCGCGGCCTTGGCCAGGTCGTCGGGGGAGAGGTCCCACCCGCCGAAGACCAGCGACTCGTACGGCACCAGATCCGTGCGGTGGGCCAGTGGCAGCCCCGACATGTCCCGCATGCCCAACCGCAGGAGTTCCACTCCGGCGACCGCCGTCGTGGCCACCGCACCACCCAGTCCCACCACCGCGACCCCGATGCGTTGCTCCGCCATGCTTCCTCCCGTGTCCAGCCGGACGCCCGAAACCCGGGCCGTCGGGTACCCGCGATGGGCCCGCCCATTCCCGCAGGTCGGCACCGGTCGGGCGGGCGCGCCGGGCTACGGCGATCGCCCGTTGCCGACCGCCGGCTATGGGCAAGATGCAGGTGGGTGCGGGTGCCGCACCGGCGGTACGCCTCGGGGGAGGGCTGATCGTGAAGGTGCTCATCGCAGGTGGCGCGGGCTTCATCGGCAGCACCGTCGCCTCCCGTCTGCTCGACGCCGGCCACACGCCCGTGGTGATCGACAATCTGATCACCGGCCGGCGCGAGTTCTGCTACGGCCGGATCTTCCACGAGGGTGACGTCGCCGACGCCGCGCTGGTCGACGACGTGCTGGACCGCCATCCCGACATCGAGGCCGTGGTGCACTGCGCGGCGCTGACCGTCGTGCCCGACTCGGTGGCCCGGCCGGTCGACTACTACCGCGCCAACGTGGCCGTGACACTGGAGTTCGTCGACCGGCTGCTCACCCACGGCGTGCGCCGCCTGATCTTCAGCTCGTCGGCCTCCATCTACGAGCCGGACCCGGATCTCGCGGTCGACGAGACGTCACCGCTGAGAGCCGGCAACCCGTACGCGCACACGAAGCTCGTGGTGGAACGGATGCTGGCCGACATCGCCGCCAGCAGCCCGCTGCGCGTGCTCTCACTGCGCTACTTCAACCCGATCGGCGCCGACCCGGCCCTACGCACGGGGCTGCAACTCGCCGCGCCCTCCCACGCGCTCGGCCGGCTCATCCACGCGTACCGCACCGGCGAGCCGTTCCCCGTCGCCGGCCTGGACTGGCCCACCCACGACGGCTCCGGGCTGCGCGACTACGTCCACGTCTGGGACCTCGCCACCGCCCACCTGCGGGCACTGGAACGCTTCGACGACCTCTTCCCCGCCGGTGCGCCCGGGCACGCCGCGATCAACCTCGGTACCGGCACCGGCAGCACCGTGCTGGAACTGGTCGCGGCGTTCAACACCCTGGTCGACCGCCCCGTCGCCGTGACCGAGGCGCCGCGCCGACCGGGCGACACCGTCGGTGCGTACACCCGCAGCCGACTCGCCCGGGACCTGCTCGGCTGGCGCGCGGAGCGTGACCTGACCGTGGGCATCACCGACTCGCTGGCCTGGTCCCGCCGACGCGAACGGCTGCTGCCCGACCTCGCCGTGCCGCTGCACCGGTTGGCCGGGTGACCGGCGAGCGGGTCGTCCCGATGATGGGGCGCTGGGCGCGGTCGGTCCTGACGACGTCCTGCCGGCTCGCCCCCGTTCACCCCGAAAACCCGTCTGGGATTGTCGATCAGTGACAAGGGGTGATTGGTCCCCGGTCATCGACGTGGTGACGGCGGCACTCGCGACGTAGGCGGCGGGCCGGCACAGTATGGGCAGCGGCTACCGATGTCACCGCGGGCGGCGGAGGCCAGGGTGAGCGTATGGCCTTTTCGCCGTCGTTCGCGCTCACCCGGGCCGAGGACCAGCTCGTGTTGCAGGTGTCGGTCAGCAACCTGCGGCCGCAACTGCGCCCCGGCCCACCGACCGGCTACGACCTGCAGCTGGTTGCCGGCGCCGCTCAGGGGCACCTGTGGGTGCGGTTCCCTCCGCAGCAACTCCTGGAGAACGCCGCCCGGGGTGCCAGCCCGCGACTGGTGCAGACCAAGCCGGTCTTCACACCACCCAGCGACGTGGTGCTCGTGGTGCGCCCGTCGGACGGCCCGATCGACCTGTCCGTCGCCGGTATCCCTGGCCGCGATCTCCCGGCTGGAGATCGTCCCCGGTGAACAGGGCGGTGCGGTCGACCCGCTTGACGCCCGGACACCTCGGCGTACCACCTGGTCGCGGCCGCGATGGCCGGGCAAGTCGGCCGGCCCGAGGACCCGGCCGCGGCAGAGGACCGGCGCCAGGACCGCGCGGCCCGCCGGGCCGCCGGGCCGCCGTCAGCCCACCAGATCCAGCGGTACGTCCAGCGCCCGCGCCGCCGACGCCGCGCTGGTGGCCGCCCCGCCGCCGGGCTTTCCGCAGGCGTCGCAGTTTCGCCTGCCCTACCTGCTCAACCTTGAGTCCCCCGGTGGTCACGTCCGGCTGCGGCACGCCGCCGCAGCCTGGGTGAACGCCGGTCGCACCGCCCTGTGGAGCACCCGGCTGGAGGTCACCTCGGTGGATTTCTCGGCCAGCGCCGAGGCGCCACTGGCGGCGCGCTTCACCCACACCCCGCAGAGCAGTGCACCGCAGCCGGGGTGGGCCGACGACGTCAACGACGCGCGGCTCAAGAACACCCTCAGGGCCGATCTGTGCGTCGAGACCTCCGAGCAGTCGCGCACCATCGCTTGACCAGCATCGGCGTGTCGCCTGACCTCATGACGGGTCTCCCTTCTCGGTCGTGTCCGCCGCCGCTACCCGTGCCCGCCGCACCTGGAAACGTCCGCGCTCGAAAAATCGGTGTCGGCATGACGATGCTCCACGCCCGGAGGGGCTGATAAAGACATGTTGAGCCAGGACGAACGTCGCCGACTCGACGACATCGAGCGGCACCTCCGCCGCGATCCGATCTTCACGGTGCGGATGCGCAGCGCGGCAACGGTGCCGTCGGTGCCAACGGCCGTGGTGTGGTTCCTCGCCATCCTCATCGCGCCCATCGTGGCGATCTCGAGCGGAATCGGCGCGGTGGCCCTGATCGCCGCCTTGGCCGTCGCAGCCGTCGCCATGGCAGCCGTGCGAAGCAGGACGCAGCGGCACCGTCTCCCGCGTCGCTGAACCGGCAGGCGGCGCAGCTCGCCTCAGCCACGGCACCGGGTCATGGCCCACCGGGCGGGCAGCTGCGTCGCAGCGGAGCGGCGGCGGTGCGTTTGCCGTTCAACGGTCCGGGTAGCGCGACCCTCTTCACTGTCAACTCGACCACCGCCGCCGCGAGTCGCGACGGCCAGCACGAAAGGACACGCTCGTGGAACGTCGAACGCAGTGGGTGACGGGGCTGTGCGCGGCGGCGGTGCTGACACTGGGCAGCGGCTGCACCGCCGACGCATCCTCCTCGGCCCCGGCGGCATCGCCCACCCCGCAGGCGGCGGCTCCGGCGCCGGTGGATCTGCCGCAGGTCGTCGCGCGCCTGCAGCCGTCGGTGGTGACCGTCCGCGCGGGGCAGTCCATGGGCTCAGGAGTCATTTTCCGTGACGGCGGGCTGATCCTCACCAACGAGCACGTCGTCGGTGACCAGCGTGATGTGGAGATCGCTCTCGCAGACGGCACCCGCGTTGCCGCTCGGACTGTGGCCACCGACGCCGTCACCGACCTCGCCGTGCTGCGCGCCGCGCGCACCGACCTGCCGCCCGCGCCGTTCCGCACCGACCTGCCTCCGCCGGGGGAACCGGTCCTCGCCCTCGGCAGCCCGCTGGGGTTCCTCAACAGCGTCACCGCGGGCATCGTTTCCGGCGTCGGGCGGGAGATCCCCGGTTCCGCGAGCCAGGACAACGCCCTGGTCGACCTCATCCAGACCGACGCCGCGATATCCCCCGGCAACTCCGGCGGCGCCTTGGCCGACCACTCCGGCCGGGTAATCGGCATCAACGACGCGTACCTGCCGCCGCAGACCGGCGCGGTCTCCATCGGCTTCGCCATCCCCGCCGCCACCGCCATCGACATCGCCGACGACCTGCTCGACGACGGTAAGGTCACCCAGCCCTATCTCGGACTGGCCGTCGCCCGCCTCACCCCGCAGATCGCCGAAGCCCTCGATGCCGGCACCGACCGCGGCGTACTGGTCCGCGACGTCGCCCCCGGGTCACCCGCAGCCGACGCCGGCCTACGACCCGGCGATCTCGTCACCGCGATGGCCGGGCAGCGCACCGACACACTGGAGCAGTTCCTGGGCGCGTTGCGCGGCATCGAGCCCGGCCAGCGGGTGCCGGTGACCTACGTGCGCAGCGGCAGTCCCCGCGACACCACGTTGACACCGACCGCCGCCACCCGCTGACCCGATGACAGCCGTGAAACCCCGGAACAGCACGGACACCGCCGCCAAGGGGCGGTACGGGATGCGCCGGTGAAACGCCCCTCCGAACGCGACGCCACCCTGAACGGGCTCGCCCGCCGGCTCGACAAACCCATGGGTGCCCTCGGGGTGATCTTCGTGCTCCTCGTGCTCGGCCAAGCTCTGGCCCGCGACCCCGGCGTGTCCGCCGCGCTCACCGTCGCCAGTTGGGTGCTGTGGGCGGTGTTCGTCGCGGAGTTCGCCCTCCGCGCCTGGCTCGCCCGCCACCGCGCCCGCCAGTTCTGGCGACGCAACTGGTGGCAGGTCATCTTCCTCGCCGTGCCATTCCTACGCTTCGCGCGCGCCGCGACCGCCCTGCGCGCCGCCCGTGCCGGCGGCGTGATCACCGCCGCCGTTCGCGGATCCCGCTCGGCCGGGCGACTGCTCACCGACCGCCTCGCCTGGCTGGCGATCATCACCACCACCGTGGTCCTCACCGTCGGGCAACTGCTCGTGCTCGCCGGCGCCTACCGCGGCTACGGCGAGGCCCTGCACGACGTCGCCCTGACCACCATCACCGGTGAGCCCCTGGGCTCCCCCAACAAGCTGGCGCAGATCGTCGAGCTGCTCCTCGCCGTCTACTCGGTCGTCGTCTTCGGCACCCTCGCAGGTGCCCTCGGCGCCTACTTCCTCAGCAACGACCCGGGGAACAGGAAAGACCGGCCCCCGCCGTCCGCCTGACCCGATGGGATGGCGCCGGCGCCACCGCCGGCCGCACCGTCAACAGGTCCACCCGCTGCGCCTCGTTACCGGACGAGCAACGCCATCGGCTGGAGTGGGAGCGGTTCGCTCGACCAACCGGGTCTGTCAAGCTTACGGCTGATCTTGGTTGTTGAGGTGGTCAGTCGTTGGCCGGGGTGAGCCGGCCCTCGAAGGCGATCTGGAAGGCGTTCAGCGGCGCCTTCCAGCGCATGGTCCATCGGCGGCGGCCGGTGCCGGTGGGGTCGAGGCTCATCAACGCCATGTAGACGCACTTGAGTGCTGCGGCTTCGTTCGGGAAGTGTCCTCGGGCACGGACGGCCTTGCGGATGCGGGCGTAATCGACTCGATCGCGTTCGTGGAGCAGATGACCTTGCGGATCTCCACGTCGAATGCGAGGAAGGGCACGAATTCGGCCCAGGCGTTCTCCCACAGCTTCACGATCGCCGGGTACTTCTTGCCCCAGGTCTCGGCGAACTCGAGGAACCGTTCGGTCGCGGCGTCCTCGGTCGCCGCGGTGTAGACCGGCTTGAGCGCTTTGGCGATCTTGTCCCAGTCCTGGCGAGCCGCGTAGCGGAACGAGTTGGCAGCAGGTGAACCACACAGGTTTGCACGATCGTGCGCGGCCACACCGTCGCGACGGCGTCCGGCAGGCCCTTGAGCCCGTCACAGACGAGCATCAACACGTCCTGGACACCGCGGTTCTTCAGTTCCGTGAGCACATGCAGCCAGTGTTTCGCGCCCTCACCGCCGTCACCAGCCCAGATCCCGAGGATGTCGCGGTGCCCGTCGACGGTGACCGCCATGACCACGTAGATCGGCCGGTTCGCGACCTGACCGTCCCTGATCTTGACGTTGATGGCATCGATGAACATGCCCGGTAGAAACCGCCCCCTGTCGAGAGGCTGGTTCTGCCACTCGGCCATGCCGTTCATGACCATGTCGGTGATGGTGGAGATGGTCTGCTTCGACACCTCAACGCCGTAGACCTCGGCCAGGTGCGCGGCGATCTCCCCGTGAGTGAGACCCTTGGCCGACAGCGACAGCACCATGTCGTCGACCCCGGTCAGGCGCCGCTGCCGCTTACGCACGATCTGCGGCTCGAACGTCCCGGCGGCGTCGCGTGGGACCCGGACCTCGACCGGTCCGACGTCGGTGAGCACGGTCTTGGTCCGGCTGCCGTTACGGGTGTTCCCGCTGCCCCGACCCGCCGGGTCGTGCTTGTCGTAGCCGACGTGATCGGTGATCTCACCGTCCAACGCCGACTCCAGGACCCGCTTCGTGAGCTGCTGCAACAGCCCGCCCTCACCGGTCAGCTTCAACCCGTCCCCACGAGCCCGATCGACCAGCATCGCGATCGACTGCTCATCCGTGACCGCACCCACCGGCTCCACGGCCGGCTGTCCCACGGTCGTCTCGGTCGTCATCTGGCGTCTCTCCCTTGATCGGTCGATCAGCCGTAATTTGTACAGTCCCGCCACCGGCGCCCGTCTGTGACCGTGCGGACAGCCGGAAACGTGGTTCTCCGATTGGCGTTCGCTGCGTAGGATCTCCGGCGATCAAGGGGGATGAGACGGTGGGCGATTTCCAGCAGTTCGTGACGGATGTGACTTCGCGTCTGTCCACGATGTCCAGGGGTGAGTTGTACGTCGTCGGCGACGGTCTCGACCGGGACTCACTCTGGCTCACCTTTCTCGATTCCTTCCCCGCCGGCACCAATCTGCGGTTCCGTGAGCGATCCGAGTACGACTGCTCGACCTGCCGCGGTTTCGTCAAGCACTTCGGCAACGTCGTCGAGATCCACGACGGGCGGGTCCGTACCGTCTGGTCCGGGGTGTCGGCATCCGACCCGGTCTTCTCCGTCGTCGCCGCCGCTCTGGACGAGTTCGTTCTTTCGCTGCCGTTGTCCACCATCTTCCGGTCCACTCAGGCGCAGTACGGGACGAAGACCACCCGAACGCTGCGCGACAGCCAGGTCGAGGTGTGGCACCACCTGCACGGCCGGGTGGAGAAGCGGCATCGCATCGAGGACGTCGGCGCGGCACAGGCCAACTTCGGCGCCGCGGTGCAGGTCTTCCAGCGTGGCCTGGCCGAGCTGACCCGGCACGCTCTGGACACCGTCGTCGACCTCGTCGACGACAACGCCCTCTACCGCGGCGCGGAGCATCGCCGGGCGGTGACCGAGTTCCGCTCGCTGCAGAACCGGTGGACCCAGGCGACCGACCGATGTGCCTTCGTCTTCGCCAACGCCATGAACCCGGCGGCCCGGTTCCGCAACACGGTGATCGGCACCCTCGTCCAGGATCTCTCCGCGGGCGTCGACCTGGAGCAGGCGGTCCGGTCGTTCGAGGCGAAGGTGGCGCCGCAGAATTACCAGCGCCCGACGGCGTTGATCACCCCGGGCATGGTCAGGGCCGCCATGAGGACCATTGCCGAGCTGGGTATCGAGGAGTCGTTGCAGCGACGGTTCGCCCGGCTGTCCGACGTGTCGGTCACCAACGTGCTGTGGGTCGACAACGACGCCCAGGCACGGATGAAGGACGGCATCGAAGGGCTGCTCATGCAGGCGGCCACCACCCGGTCGTCAGGTGCGCTCCTACGCGACGCCAAGCCGGAGGAGATTCCCGTGGTCTCCTTCATGAAGGACATCCTGCCCGGCGCCGCCACCATCGACCTGTGGGTCGCCAACACCTACGAGCCGCACCTCGTCAGCCTCACCACCGGCCGGTGCCCGGCTGCTCCGCGGTTGTTCAAGTGGGACAACGATTTCGGCTGGTCGTACGGCGGCAACGTCACCGACTCGATCAGGGAGAAGGTCAAGCGGGCCGGCGGCAACGTCACCGGCAAGCTGCGGGTGAGCCTGTCCTGGTTCAACCACGACGACCTGGACCTGCACGTGTACGAACCCAACGGCGACCACATCTGGTACCAGGAGAAGCGCAACAAGCTGGACGTCGACATGAACGCCAGCGGGACGCTCTCCCGCGAGCCGGTGGAGAACGTCACCTGGACCGACCGTGTCCCCGACGGTGAGTACCGGATCGAGGTGAACCAGTACCGCAAGCGGGACAGCACCCAGGTCGGCTTCGTGATCGAGACCGAGAGCAACGGGAAGATCGAGCATTACAGCCACGAGCGCGCGGTCGGCCACAAGGAGACCGTCGAGGTGGGCCGGATGACGGTTGCCGGCGGGGTGATCACCGCTTTCCGGCCGGGTAGGGACGTGCAGCCGGGCAGCGCGGGCAAGGAGTTGTGGGGCATCACCACCGAACAGTTCGTACCGGTGTCCACCATCATGTACTCGCCGAACTACTTCGACGACAACGAGGTCGGCAACCGGCACTACTTCTTCATCCTGAAGGGGTGCGTGAACGACCAGCCGACGCGGGGGATCTACAACGAGTTCCTCCGCAGCGACCTGCAACCGCACCGCAAGGTGTTCGAGGTTCTCGGCGACCGCGCCAGGTGCGAGCCGTCTCCGGATCAGCTGTCCGGCCTCGGCTTCAGCTCCACGGTCCGCAGCTCCGTGGTCGCCAAGGTGACCATGACCGGCGGCCGGCGCCGCCTCATCAGCATCCAGTTCTGATTCCCTGACCAGATATTCCAGAGAGGCTGCCGTGACCATTTTCGAGAAGGCCACACGGGAGAAGTTCCGGTATCCGTCGGCCAAGGGACTGCTGACCACGGAACAGCTGTGGGAGCTTCCGCTGACCGCCAAGTCCGGCTTCAGCCTCGATGATGTGGCCAAGGCGGTCAACGCCGAGCTCAAGGCCGTCGACACCGAGTCGTTCGTGGCCACCGAGGCCAATCCAGCCAAGGCAACCTTGGAGACCAAGCTGGAGGTCGTCAAGCACGTCATCGCCGTCCGCCTCACGGAGGACCAGGCGGCGAAGGCGGCGGCGGCCAAGAAGCTGGAGAAGGAGAAGCTGCTGGCGGTCCTGGCCCGCAAGCAGGACGCGGTCCTGGAGAACCTGACCGAGGCAGACCTACTGGCCCGAATCAACAACCTGTAGCCCGCCGACAGTCAGCGTCTGCCAGCGGACCCGCACATCGCCGGGAGGTACGGTCGCCATGCAGGACCTGGGCGGCCAGGCCGACGCTCACGGCCACCTCTCGGCGAACCCGCATCGGTACAACAGCGACCGCGACGCCCCCTCATCGGCTGCTCGTCGACGAGCAGGCCATCGACCGCTCGCCGATGGAGTGGGTGCGGCAGCCGAAGACTCCCCGGAAGCTGGTTCCGGTTCTGCGGGTCGGGGACACAGGAAAGCTCCTCGACGCGTGCAAGGGCAAGGGCTTCGTCAACCTGCGGGACGAGGCGCTGATTCGGCTGTACTGCAACACTTGTGCTCGGCTGTCCGAGGTGGGCAACCTCCCCGTGGCCGATGTCGACCCGTGTGATGGCTACCTGCTTTCGACACTGGTACCGGCCAGGGGCCGATGCCTTACCGGCGTCCGCAGCCGCGGCCCGCGCTGCCTGGTGAGGCAGTACGGACTGCCCCGAAGGCCGCCGACTGCGCGTGTCGGTGAGCCCACCGCTGCGCCATGGTGACCGCGTCGACTGTCGCCGAGTGAAAAGAGCGGTCATGACCTGGCGAGAGACCTACTGGCACGACGCTGCCTCCGACCCCGCGTACTTCACTGCCGTGGAGTTCGCCACCGTCCTCGATGGTGACTACGGCACGCGGCTGTTCGGCAGATGGGTCGCCGAACGCTACCCGTACTCGCACGAGCTGGTCCGCGCCGTGGAGTACCTGCTGGTCACCAACGCCTACGCCGAGGACGTCACGGAGACGCTGGACATCCTCCACCTGCGCCTGCCCCGCCCGTGGGACGACCCGGCGATGCTCACCGCCCTGGAACGGACCACCACGCGATTCCCGCATGTGCCCACGCAGGTCCGCGACGACCACGACGCCAACGTGCTCGCCGACGCGCTTTCGGCCGACATCGACACGTTTCGGCTGTGGCGGGAGGAGATCCAGCAGGCCGCCGTCGCGCTGCTGCGCGACGGCGGGGTGATGGACACCTTCCTCGACGACTGCGCGCTGCTCGCCGGCGAGGCGAAGGAGCACCAGGCGGTGCAGGCCCTGGAGAAGGGCAAGGAGCGGGTCGACGGCCCGCTCCACATCCCGAGCCACAACCAGGGCCACCACGGTCACGAGGAGAGCGACGCCACCGCGTACGTCCGCAGCGACGAGGGGACGGTCACCGTCGTCCGGAAGCCGGGCGTGTCGTTCAGCGAGCCCGCCGAGGTCGCGGCGAGGCGGTATCCCTGGTTGTCCTACCCCTTCCGGCTCGGGGTGGCCTTCACCCTGAACCCCGAGGCGAACTCCCACCTGCCCGAGACGTTCAGCTGGGACGAGGCGCAGGTCCACCTCGGCCGGTGGGGGGTCGACCTCGACGAACTCGTCGAGCGGATCGAGCAGGCCATGGGCAACCGCTTCGCGCGGATGTACCGGGACGAGCGGATGGTGGTCTCGGTCATCGGCGAGAGCGTGGACGTGACGGTGACCATCGACTCGGCGCTCAACGCCCACAACACCGGGATCCTCGCCACCCTCGACAGTGACGGCGCGTACACGCACTACGTCCAGTTCAAGGACCTGGTGATGTTCTACGTCGACGAGAACGACATGTACACGCCGATCTACAACGTGCTGAAGACGTTCGGCGACCTGTGGGTCGGCGGCGATGCGGAGAGCTACGTGGTGCGGCACGGCAAGGGCCGAAAGGCGTACTTCACCGTCACCTCGGTCAAGCCGAGCCACCAGGCCAGCCTGGTCGCGGTGGTCCGGCGCTGCTCGGACGGCATGACGGTCAAGGTGCTGTCCTGACCCGACCCGGCCGGCCGGCACCGGGTGCGCCGGCAGGTCCGAGGGATGCGGGTGCGGTCGGTGTTGCCCGTGGGTGCAGGAAGGCCTGCACCCGGGTCTGTCCGCCCACCCGCTGCGCAGCGCCGGCCCGGCCGACTTCAATGCCCGGCATGGTCGCATTCGCCTCCCGCTCACTGCGCACCGCGTCGGCGCTGGCCGTCGTGGCAATCCTGGTGGCCAGCGCTCCACCGGCCGGGCACGCCGCGTTCCTCGCGGCACCGGCCGCGGGCGGGGGAGCGGAGTTCCGGATCAGCGTCGCGGACGCCGCCGCACCGGCCGCCGTCGCGCCGCACGGTGGCCTGACCGACACGGCGATCGGGTTGACCCCCGGCGGGTCGGCGTCGCTCACCCGCACGGTCACCACGGCCACCGTGCCGCCCCGCCCCGACGTGGTGCTGCTCGCCGACACCACCGGCAGCATGGGCGGGGCGCTGGAGGACGTCAAGACCAACGCCCGCCGGATCGTCGCGGACATCAGCGCCGTACAGCCGGATGCCGGGTTCGCCGTCGCCGAGTACCGCGACGGCGGCGACGAGTACGCCTTCCGGGTCAACCAGGACCTGACCGCCGACCCCACCGCCGTGCAGGAGGCGGTGAACACCTGGACCCCGGCCGGTGGCGGGGACATCCCTGAGGCGAACCTGCACGCGTTGTCCCGGGTCGCCACCGGCGCGGTCGCCCTTCGCACCGACAGCAGCCCGATCCTGGTGATCTTCGGTGACGCGCCGTCGCACGATCCGAGCCTCGGCCACGACCTCGCCGGGACGATCACCGCGCTCACCGCCCGGGGCATCCGGGTGGTGGCGGTCGACGTCACCGCGTCCCCGCTCTCCAGCCTCGACCAGACCGGGCAGTTCACCGAGATCACCGCTCGCACCGACGGGGTGCTGCTCAGGGCGGTCTCCGCCGGTGAGGTCTCCACCGCGATCCTTGCCGGCATCCGGGCGATCCCGTCCACCGTCACCGCCCGCGTCTCCGACTGCGACCCGCAGCTCAGCGCCGACGTCACGCCCGGCGAGCGGACCGTCGACAGCGGCGGCAGCGTCGACGTCACGCTCACGGTGCGGGTCGACCCGAAGGCCCGCAACGGCGAGTACACCTGCCGGCTGACGTTCACCGTGGACGGGATCGTCCACGGCGCGGCGGAACGGTTGGCGGTGACCGTGACCGGGGCCGCCCCCGACGTGCCGGTGCTGCACTCCGACACGACGCTGCTCGACCTCGGTGAGGCATCCCTCGGGGTGGCCGCCCCGACCCGCCGGGTACTCCTGAGCAACTCCGGGGACTACCCGCTCAGCGTCGCCGCCACGCTCGGCCCGCAGCCGTACCCGGCGGCATTCACGGTCAGCGGGAACGGGTGTGGCACGGTGCTCGCCGCCGGCGATTCCTGCGCGCTGGACGTCGCGGCGACCCCGCGCGTCATCGGGGCGGCCAGCACGGTGCTCACCTTGGCCAGTTCCACCGACACCGGGGGACGGGCGGCGCAGTCGCTGACCCTGCGCGTCTTCGGCCGCAGCCCGATCCTGGCGTTCAACCCGGGGGTCGGCCGGCCCGGTCAGGTGGTGACCGGCATCGGCCGGGACTTCCCGCCGGGCGCGACGGTCTCGCTGGCCTGGGCTGACGGCACCGGAGCGGTGACCGTGGCGGCGGATGCCTCCGGCCGGTTCGCCGTACCGATGGTGGTCTTCGCCGACGGCCCGGCCGGTCCCCGCACGGCGGTCGCGGCGGTGCCGACGGTCGGGACGGTGACCAGCGGGACGTTCCTCGTGCAGTCCCCGACGGCGCAGCCGGGCGTCTTCACCCGGCGCCGCTGACCCCCGGCGCCATCAGCCGACGAGCACCTGACCGGTGGCGACGATGGTGCCGTTCGGCGCGGGCGCGGGATCGTTGCAGGTGTTGACCTTGTCGCCGTGCCGGGCGACGGGCTTGCCGTTGACCAGCACCAGCGGGCTGCCGGCGAGGACGGTTCCCTGGTTGGTCGGCGGGACCTGGAACGGCCCGCCGGTGGGTACGTGCGGGGGCGCGTTCACCGCCCCGCTGCCCACCACGGCGGCCGGTTTCCCCTCGATCAGCACGTCGGTGCTGCACCCGGTGGTGATCGTGCCGGTGAAGGGCATCGGGGTCGGGGTCGGCACCGGCCCCACCGGCGAGGGGAGCATGACGATGTGCGTGTCGGTGCCGACCACCTTGTCGCCGAGCTTCGCCGCGGGTACGCCCACGTCGCCGCTCCTTCCTTGTCTCCGGGACCGGGACCGGTCGGACGTTCAGATCAGGCCCTCGCGGATGGCGTGCGCGACCGCCTGGGTCCGGTTGCGCACGCCGAGCTGGACGGTGATCTCGCGCACGATGTTCTTGATGCTGCGTTCCGAGTAGGACAGGTCCCGGGCGACCGTCGCGGTGTCCGCCCCGGCGGCGATCATCCGCAGCACGGCGAGCTGCCGTGGCGACAGGGGCAGGATGGTCAGACCCCGGGGGGTCAGCACCTGGCGCTGGGCGCGTCCCACCCGGGTCAGCAGGGAGCTGAGCAGGTCGGTGGGGAGCCGCGCCTCACCTCGGGCGGCGGCCCGCACCACCTCGCGTAGCAGCGGCGCGGTGCTCTCCGCGCGTCGTACCATGCTCAGCCCGCCTGCCTCGATGGCCCGGAGCCCCGCCGTGTCGTCGAGCTGTCCCACCACCAGCACCGGCCGGGGTGCCGGTGCGGGTGCGGCGGCCAGCGCGTCGAGCTGGGCCAGCAGCCACTCGTCCACGGTGTCCCCGACGAGCACCAGCACGTCCGCCGTAGCGTCGTCCTCGGTCGCCCGTACGGGACGGACCCCGGCCGGATCCCCGTCGCCCGGCCCGCCGCCGAGTTGGGCGATCACCCCGGCCTGGGAGATCGGGTCGCGGGCGCGGACCGCGGTGCGTACGGGAGTGACGTCGGTGGCCGGGCCGGACTCCGGCCGGGCGCTCATCGGGCGGCGCCGGGGCTGGCGGACGGGCTGGTCGCCGGTGCGACCGGCACCAGTTGGCCGGCGAAGTAGGCCGCGGGGGTGCACGGTGTGTTGCCCGGGTTGGTGCACCGGACGGCTACCGTGACCGGCTGGCCGGCGGAGAACTTCAACGGCTGCACGAAGTGGTAGTCCAGGTCGCGGAAGTTGTTCAGTCCGGTCTCCAGCAGCACGGTGTCACCCCGCCGCACCTGGAGCACGCCCGCGTCGCCGTGCGGGTTCTGCAACACGATGTCGGTCACCCAGAGCACCTTCCTCGCCGCCGGCCGGTACGTCGACAGGGCGAACTCGTTGGAGGTCGGGGAGGCGTTGGTGGCCACCCGGAAGTCGGCGGCGGTTTCCGGGTCGGCGTTCTCCAGCGTTCCGCCCGGACCGCCCCCCGGGCCGTTCCCCGTGCCGGCCGTCGGGCTCGCCGGCGCGCTCGGCTTCGGCGGGGCGGACCCCCCGGTCACCGCCTGCTCGGCCTTCTCCGCGGTCTGCGCCGCCTCGCTGGCCTGCGTCCTGACCTCGGCGACCTCCTCGCTCAAATCCTGGTTGAGCTGCTGGGTCCGCACCTGCGCGGCCTCCTTGGCGGTGGACTGCACGGTGGGTTTGAGCACCGCGAACCAGAGCGCCGTCACCGCCACGACCACCGCCACGGCGACCAGCGCCACCCGGGGCGACCAGGCGGGCAGCACCGCCCGTTGCATCAGCAGCCCGTCGCAGGTGATCGGCCCGGTCTCGGGCCGGGTGACGGCCACCTGGAAGGGCAGGTTGCGGTCAGGGCCGAGCAGGAACCGCTTCTTCGGGCGTACCCGCAGCTTGACGAAGGTGGCGGTGCCCGGACGCAGCACCGGCGCGGCGGGCCGGACCCGGAAGCCGAGCAGCAGGTCCGGGTCGGTGGGCAGCACCTCGACGGTGGTCTCGGTGTTGCCGGTGTTGTCCACGACCAGCTGGTGAGCCCCGGTCCGACGGGACCGGGAGGTCCGGGGCGCCAGTTCGGCGGCGAGCTCCACGAAGGGCAGGACGGTGACCCGGCCCTCCTCGACGACCGAGCCGTCCGGGTCCTCCCGGCCCCGGACCCGTACCCCGAAGTCGAGGTCGCCGGCCGGAACGGTGGCCGAGCGGGGCGGCCGGAAGGTGACTCGGGCCTCCTCCTCCGTGCCGGGCAGCAGGTTCATCGTCGGTGGCTCGACCTGGGCCCAGGCGCCGGCGTCGCCGACCACGTCGAGGGTGAAGTGGTCGACGACGGAGGCGGTGTTGCGCACCCGTACGGTGCAGCCGACCTCGTCGCCGGGCGCGACGGTCAGCTCGGTCTCGGCAAGTCCCACAGCGGCGCTCATGCCGCGCAGTCTCGCCGCGCGGCGGGTGCCGGCAGTACCGCGATCGAGGAACACCAACGGGCAGCTGTGGTTACCTCATCGGGCAACCCGCTGGCCCGACCCGTGTCGGGGTCGTCCGGTTCGGGCCGGCCCCACCCCGATCCGCTCGGCGCTCAGCCGGGTTCGCTGATCCGTCCGGGGCGGCGTGTGGCGCGGGCCCCGGAGGTGCCGCCGTGCCGTCCGGCGCTGACGCTCACCTCGCGCGGTGCGGGCGCCAGGTCGGTCGTGGCCTCCGGCACGTACGGGACGAGTAGTTGCAGGTGCAGGCCGCTGCGGGCGGCGCCGTCGCGCGGCAGCCACGCCGACCCGCCGTTTCCCTCGCGGCGGGGGGCGCTGCGCACCACGACGGGCTGGTTCGCCCGCGCCAGGGCCCCGACGAGGAAACGGACGGGCAGCGCGGTGCAACCCGCGCAGCCGACCAGCAGGTCGCCGAGGAGACGGTGTTCGCGTTCGGTGTCCGGTCCCCAGGCGGTCAGCAGGTAGCTGAACCGGTAGCGCCGCCCCGGCGGGCGGCGTCCGGTCACCTGGCCGGTGGCGTCGCGCAGGTCGTCCCAGCTGGCGGAGACGCCATCGGGGTCCTCCTCCACATCGAGCAGGAAGGCCGAGACCCGCTCGCCGGCCAGCTGCGCGCAGCGGTCCGGCGGGTCGAAGACCACGGGCACCCCCGGCGGCAGGTAGCTGCCCAGCCAGGCCCGTACCGACAGGTCGACATCCCAGATCACCCACCCACCCTGCCGGTCGTCGGGGCCGCCCTGCCTCGGCGACCGGGCAGGCCGGTGGGGCGGATCCCGTTGCCCTTCGGGGCAGTGCGGCCTACCCCCGTGGCGGTCCGGCGGGCAACGGATCCGGCCCGGCACCGTTGGCATGCTCGCCGCAACACACCGTCGTACAGGAGGTTCGATGCCGACGTATCTGTCGCCGGGCGTCTACGTGGAGGAGGTGTCCTCCGGGTCGAGGCCGATCGAGGCGGTCGGGACCGCCGTCGCCGCGTTCGTCGGCTTCGCCGAGAAGGGGCCGGTCGACGAGCCCACCCTGATCACCAACTGGTCGCAGTACACCCGCACGTTCGGCGGGTTCCTTGCGGGGGCGTTCCTGCCCCTGTCGGTCTACGGATACTTCCTCAACGGCGGCGGTTGCGCGTACGTCGTCCGGGTGGGTGGCTCCGACGGCGACGCCGGGGTGGCGGGCGGCGACGGGGCGTACGCCACCGCGGCGGTGCCGGCCGGCGGGAACAACGGGAAGCTCTCCTTCACCGTTCGCGCCGCCCTGCCCGGCCCGGCCGGTCAGGACCTCTCGGTCGAGGTCACCGACTCCTCCGAGGGCGGCGACGACACCTTCAAGCTCGTGGTGAAGCAGGCCGGCAAGCCGGTCGAGACGCTGGACAACCTGACCACCCGCCGGGGTGCCGGCAACGTGGTCACCGTCGTGCGCCAGCAGTCGAAGCTGATCCAGATCGAGGAGGCCAAGGGCACGACGCTCGCCCCGCCTCGACGCGGTGCCGAGGTTGCCCTCGCCGCTGCGGCACTGCCGGACACCACCACCGTCGACGGCGACCTGAGGGTGCGCGCCGAGGACTACGTCGGGGACGTCAGCGACCGGACCGGGTTCGCCGGGCTGGAAGCGATCGAGGACGTCACCATGCTCAGCGTGCCGGACCTGGCGGCCGCTCACCAGCGCGGGGTCATCGACGACGAGGCGTACAAGGCCGTCCAACTCGCGATGATCGCGCACTGCGAGCTGATGGGCGACCGGGTGGCCATCCTCGACCCGCCGCCCGGGCTGCACCCGCAGCGCCTCAAGGAATGGCGGCAGGACGTCGCCGGCTACGACTCCAAGTACGCGACCCTCTACTGGCCCTGGATCAAGGTCATGGACCCGGCGCAGGGGCGGGCGGTCTTCATGCCGCCGAGCGGCCACGTCGCCGGAGTGTGGGCCCGCAACGACGACACCCGGGGCGTGCACAAGGCGCCGGCCAACGAGATCATCCGGGGTGCGCTCGCCCTGGAGAGTGGCCTGACCAGGGGCGAGCACGACCAGCTCAACCCGATCGGGGTCAACTGCATCCGGTCCTTCCCCGGCCAGGGCATCCGGATCTGGGGCGCCCGTACGCTCTCCAGCGACGCCGAGTGGCGCTACCTCAACGTCCGGCGGCTGTTCAACTGGATCGAGAAGTCCATCCTGCTCGGCACCAACTGGGTGGTCTTCGAGCCCAACGATCCCCGGCTCTGGGACGCGGTGCGCCGGGTCATCACGATGTTCCTTCGCCGGGTGTGGCGCAGCGGCGCCCTGATGGGCGACACCTGGTCCGAGGCGTTCTTCGTCAAGTGCGACGCGGAGAACAACCCGCCGGAGAACCTCGACGCCGGGATCCTCACCGTCGACATCGGCATCGCACCGGTCAAGCCGGCCGAGTTCGTGGTGTTCCGCCTCTCCCAGCTCTCGCACGGCGCGGGCGACGACTGAGCCCGAGCGACGACGTAACCAGGAAGGACGACCATGGCAGGTCAGGGTACCCAGGACCCGCGCCAGAACACCGAGATCATCAGTGCCGCCGTGTTCCGGCTGGAGGTGCCGGGCATGAACGCGGTCAACTTCGCCGAGCTGGTCGGCATCAGCAGCGAGGTGGAGAACGCCGAGTACATGGCCGCCGGTCCCACCGGGCCGATCTTCTCCCGGCACTTCGGCCGGACCAAGCCGCCGATGGTCACCCTCAAGCGGGGACTCGACCTCAACGGTGACCTCTGGCTCTGGCACCAGAAGGTGCGCAATCTGATGTACGACGCGTATCGGGACTGCGCACTGAAGCTCTACGGGCCCGGTGACGACCTCAACGGCGACGCCCGGCTGACCTACATGATGACCAACGCCTGGCCGGCGAAGGTGGAGGTCAGCGGGGTCAAGGCCGGCGCTACCGACATCGTCTACCAGACGGTCACGCTGATGTGCGACGACCTGTTCGACTTCAATGCGCGGATCTGACCTCGCCGGGCCCGCCGCTGGACCGGCGGCGGGCCCGCGCACCGAGTTCCCGTTCGTGCTGCCCCGTGGGCTGGTCGACGAGCGGGGCGCGGTGCACCGGCAGGGCGTCCTGCGGCTCGCCACGGCCCGCGACGAGATCCACCCCCAGGGCGATCCCCGGGTACGGCAGAACCCGGCGTACCTCACCGTGTTGCTGCTGGCCCGGACGGTGACCCGGATCGGTGCGGTGCAGCCGGTCGACACCACGGTGATCGAGCGGCTCTTCGCCTCCGACCTGGCCTTCCTCCAGGACCTCTACCGGCGGGTCAACCAGCAGGGGCACACCGGCGCGGAGGTCACCTGCCCGCACTGCGGCGACGAGTTCGCGGTGGACCTGGCCGGCGCCGTGCCAGCGGGAGCCTGACCCGTCCCTCCCGACCACGAACCGGTCCCTGAGCTGATTTCCAAGGAGGTGGGGGATGGCCTGGTCCCTCCGGCCCCGCCGGTTGTTCCGGCCGGGCCGTCAGCCGGCCGCCGAGGCGTCCGTCCCGGCGTCGGTGCCGCCCGCCGGGGGACGGCGGTCGCTGGTGGACGCCCCGCTGGCGCGGGTGCCCGTGCCGCTGGCGGCGTCGGCGTACCCCGCTCGGGAGTGGGCCGCAGCCGCCGCGCCCCTGCTGACCGTGGCACCCGTCCCGGCCATGGTCACGCTCACCCTGCCCCCGGTGTTGGCGGGTGTCCCGTCGTCCGGGCCGGCCTTCTCCGACGCCGTCGCCACCGCCGTCCCCCGGTCCGCCGGGCCCGTCGTCGCGCCGCTGCCCACCGAGCACCCCGCCCGCCCGGTGCGCCGTCCGGTGGACACGCCCCGCACGCTGGCGCCGGTCGTCCCGGCAGCCACCCACGCGACCCCGCTGGCCGGAAACGACGACCTGTACCCGGCCATCGGCCCGGAGCACCCGCTGGACCCGGCCAGCAGCTTGAAGCCCGACCTGGACCCGGCCACCGGACCGGCGCGCAACGGTGGCCCGGCCGGGCGTGACGAGGCGGCAACCCGGACCGCCGCCCGGTTCGCCGCTGCCGGACTGCCGGTCGCGCCCGTCTGGCCGCCCCCCGGTTTCGAGGACGTCTACGTCGCGGCCGAGGCCACCCGGGCGGCGGAGGCGGCCCGCTCGGCCGGGACGCCGGGGGCCGTGCGACAGCGGACCGAGACCGCACCGCGCGCCACCGATCCGCCGCCCGACGGCGAGCAGCTCGGTGCCGGCTCGGCACCGGCGCCCGGTCGGGCGGTCCGCCCGGTCGAGGTGGTTTCCCGTGCCCGGTCCGCCCGGCGCACACCGACCCGCCCGGCTCCGGCGGGGGAGGACACGCCGGTCACCCCCAGCGAGGTGAGGCCGGTGGACGCGGTGAGCGCCCGGGGGGACCGCCCGGCAGCAGTGCCGGCGACGAACACCGCCCCGCCACCGGCCGAGGACCCGCCGCCCGTGTCGCCGACCGACCCGCCCGCGCACCGCTCCGACGACCCGACCGGACGGTCCGCACACAGCCCCGCCGCCCCGGCCAGCCCGGCCCCGCACCGCCGCGACGAGCCGATCGGGCCGGCCACGCACCGCCCGGATCGGCCTACCGGACCGGTCACGCGGCGGGTGGAACGGACCGGGTCGACCGCCGGACCGGACGACCCATCGGGAGGTGACCCGGTCGCCGCGCCGCAGGGTGGGGTCGCCGTACGTCCGGCGGGTGACCAGACTGCGCTGTCGCCGGCCCGGTTCCTGACCCGGCGTACGGACACCTCGTCGGTCGGCGCCGGGGAACGGCCGGCGCCGGTGTCACCCGCCACGATCGGGGTGCCGGCATCGGTCATCCGCACGGAACTCCCGGCCCGAACTCCTGGTCGACTGTCGGGCGGCGGTGCGGTGTCGGTCATCGGCCCTGACCCGGCGACCCTTGAGGAGGATCGCGGCGACGCACCGCCGGTCAGCCGTCCGGTGTCCACCAGCGGCGCGCTGTCCGGCGACGCGGGGGAGCCAACCACCGGTGCCCCACGGCTGCCCACCCCAGCCAGCGTCGCGGGGTACGCCGATCCGCGTCCCACCGGGACGGAACCGACGTCGGGTGCGTCCACCCCGAGCACGCCCACCCCGCCCGCGGGGCGCCCGGCGTCTCCGACCGGGCCCGCCATCGGTATGCCGGTGGTCGCGGACCCGTGGCCGGCGCTGGCACCCGGCACCGGACTGGCGTCGGCCACGGACGACCGGATCACCTCCGCAACAGCCGTGCCGTCCACTCCGGGCGGTCCCTTGCGCCGGTCGTCTCCGGTGACGGGCACCGACGGGGAGCAAGCGACGCCGGAGCGAAGGTCGGGAGACGACCTGACGGCTGGTGGTCCGTCCGGCAACGCGCCGCCCACCCGGCCGGGGCACCCACCGGCCGTGCCGCTGCGGTACCCGGACCCGCCGTCCCGGGTGCTCCCGGCCGCACCGGCCGAGGGGCCTACCGCCGAGCCGGTGCCCGCCGTACTGGTGGACGGGTTCCGCCGCCGGTACGACGTCGACGTCTCGGACGTGCCGGTCCGGCGCGGCCCCCGGGCCACCGCCGAGGTACGGCAGGCCGGTGCCCGTGCCGCCGCCCGGAACGGCGAGGTCCTGTTGCCGGCGGAGGCCGGCCCGCTCGACGCGCCGCCCGCCCGGGCCCTGCTCGCCCACGAGCTGGCCCACGTCGTGCAGCAGCGCGTGCTCGGCGGGACGACCCCGGCGGAGTCGACGGCCGCTGGACGTGACCTGGAGGCACGTGCCCTGGCCGCCGAGTACGCCTTCGGTGGCGCGTCCACGCCGAACGGGGTGGGCCCGACCTCTCCGACGGTGCCCCTGGTGGCCGGCGGTGCGGTCGTCCCCGCCGGAGCGACCTCGACGTCCGCGGGGGGCACCTGGGGGGCAACGTCGGACGGCGGGCTGACCTGGCGGGCCGGTCCCGCCGGCCCGGCCCCGACGGGTCACCCGGCGCAGCGGGCACCCGTGGGGGGCTCCGCCGACGCCCTGGCCGACCTGCGCGACCTGGTGCGGGCCGAGGTGAACCGGCAGGAAGGGGCCGAGCAGGTCGGGTCGTCCGAGCCCATGCCGGAGACGACCCTGGCGGCGCTACGGGCCGAGGTGGCCGCCGCGACCGCCCCGCCCGCGTTCGACCGGAGTGCCGGCCGCCTCGCCGAGGTCCGCGGCGCGGTGGAGCGACTCCGCGAGGAGCTGCGTACCGCGACGGAGCGGGAGGAGGCCGCCACGGCTCGTCTCGACCGGGACATCGCGTTCCTGCGCTCCTGGCTCGGTGACCGGCTGCCGGGGCGGACGGTGGACCTGGACGACGCGGACGACCTGGAGGAACTGGCCGGACGTCTCTACGGACGGCTGCGCGCCCGGCTCCGACAGGAACTGCTGGTCGATCGGGAACGCGGCGGACGACTGGCCCGGTTCCCCTGACCCGACGACGCCCCGTCGAGGAACACCGGGCACAGGAACACCCGGACCGGAAACGCGCGATCCACCAGCACGACGACGCAGACGACGAGGAGGTACGAACGATGGCGGGCGGTCTCTCCACCGCGGCCCGGTTGATGGGTGGCTTCTTCGAGGTCACCGGAGTCAACCACCGGTACCTGGTGGTCATCGACGACGAGCGCTACAACCTCGGCTCCTGGTCCCGGGTCTCCGGCCTCGGCGTGACCTGGCAGGTTTGCGAGTACCGCGCCGGGGACAGCAACGACGTGCACACCTTCGTGGGCGACCCGACCTACAGCCGGATCCGGCTAAGCCGGGCGGTCTGTTTCGACTCCCAGGTGGTGCAGGAGTGGCTCTGCCAGCAGGCCCGGCGGTACCAGCCACTCAGCGGCAGCATCCAGCTCGTCGACAGCCTCGGCATCAAGATCGTCGGCTGGGAGTTGAAGCACTTCTTCCCGGTCGGCTGGTCGGTGTCCGAACTCGACCCGAGTCGGGTCGGGATCGTCGTGGAGACCCTGGAGCTGGCCCACACCGGCTTCCTCGACGACGACGTCTCGTTCTCGCTCTGACCCGGCCCTCCACCACGCAGCCAGACCAAGAACGGAGCAGTGATGGCGACGATCTCCGCGGGACAGCTCGGCGGCATGCTGGGCGACCCGAACCAGACCGCGCAGGGGCTGGCCTCCGGTGGCCTGGCGCAGTTGTTCCGCAGCGGACCCGGGGTCCGGCGGACCGACAAGCTCGGCCTCGCCATGCGGTTCCAGGTGACCATCGGCGGCGTCCAACTCGGCCTCTGGCGCTCCTGCCGGGGCCTGCGGGCCGACTTCAGGCCGGAGGTGGTCCGGGTGAGCGGGGACTACGTCGGCCAGTACCACCTGCCGGGCGAGGTCAGCTACCCGCCGCTCGTGCTGGAACGGGCCGTCCACCGGGAGCACTCCGCGCGGTTGCAGCGCTGGCTGGTCGACGTCCTGGGCTCCTGGCGGGACGGCACCGGCGACGACACCCGGACCACCGCCCGGATCACCCTGCTCGACGCCGACGGCGAACCGGTCGACAGTTGGCTGCTCTACGGCGTACGCCCGTCGTCGTGGTCCGGACCGGACCTCTCCGCCGACACCAACCAGGTGGCGGTGGAGCGCCTGGAACTGGTGCACGAGGGCTTCTTCCCCGACCTCCAGGTTCGGGCGGCGACGGCCTCGCTGTCGTCGCCGACGATCGGCACGGTCACCTTCGCCTACAACCCGACCAGGATGAACATCACCCGATCCTCCCGGGCCAGCCAGCTCGTCGGGCAGGGCAAGGGCCTGGTGATCGCCTCGGACACCGCGCTGCGGGTGTCGGCGGGGGAGGTGCTCCTGGTCGGGCCCGGCGTGGCGCAGGACGTGCAGAAGCTGATCGCCTTCTCCGGGACGCCCACCCCCGAAGACCAGAACCGCGCCACCAGCGAGGCCGCACTGCCCGATCTCACCTTCACCTGGGGCAAGCTCTCCATGACGGTCAAGCTGAGCACGCTGAATGTCAACCTCACCCGGTTCGACGGGGAGGGGCAGCCGATCCGGGCCCAGGCCACCCTGGACCTGGTCGTGTTCAAGGGGGAGATCTTCCCCAGGCAGTCCGGTGCCACGCCACCGCCCCGCTCGGTGTGGACCGACCCGGCGCAGTGGCGGCAACGGGCCTCGGCGAGCGGCATCGACGACCCGATTCGGGCCCAGACCCGTGGCGGTGCCGGGGGAAGGCCGACGCCGGGGGCGCGGCGATGAGCGGTGTCGACCGGCACCACCTGCTCTGGGGTACGACCGCCCTGCGCCCCCGGGTCACCACCGGCGCGGCCGGTCGGGACCTGCCGGCACCGGTCGCCGCCGGTCTCGTCCGGGTGGTGGTGGACACCCAGCTGTGGTTGCCGGACATGTTCGAGTTGACCTTCGCCGACCTGGACGGTGACGTGCTCACCCGGGCCGGTCTCCAGCTCGGCACGGCGGTGCAGGTCTTCGGTCCCAGCCAGGACGGCTCGGTCGAGCACCGGCTGATCAGCGGCGAGGTGACCGCACTGGAAGGCCGCTTCGTCGACCTCACCGCCTACGTGGTGGTGCGCGGCTACACCCACGACCACCGGTTGCACCGGGTCCGCCGGACCCGTACCTTCCTCAACCAGTCCGACTCCGACATCGCCCGCCAGGTCGCCACCGCCGCCAAGCTCACCCTCGGCACCATCGACTCCACCGGCGGCACGCTGGCCCATCTCGCCCAGGTCGACCAGACCGACTGGGAGTTCCTCACCGGCCGGGCCCGGGAACTCGGCTACGAGGTCGGCGCCGACGGCGACCGGTTCCGCTTCCGGCGGGCGACCACCGCCAGCCGGGCCGGCACCCCGCTGCCACTGACCTTCCGGGGCAACCTGCGCCGCTTCCTGCCCCGCGTCACCGCCGGCAACCTCGCCCCCGAGGTCGAGGTGCGGGCCTGGGACCCGGTCGCGGCGACGGTGGTCGCCAGCCGTACCGCGACCACCGCCGACGGGGTGAACCTGGGCGCGGGCCGGACCCCGGCCGGTGCCGCCGACACCTTCGTGCCCCGCGCCGCCCCGGCCCCGCGTGCCGGCAACAGCGCCATCGGTGACGTGGGGCCGGCCCCGGGCCCCCGGGCGCACGTCCTGGTCGGCCGGGGCCTGCCTGTCCCGGACCGGGCCGACGGCGCGGTCCGGGAGTTGGCGGCCAGCCTGGCGGCCGGCCTCGGTGGCTCGTTCGCCGAGGCCGAGGGGGAGGCGCTCGGCGACGCCCGGCTGGTCGCCGGCCGGGCGATCCGGGTGGACGGAGTACCGGCGCCGTTCGCCGGCACCTGGACGCTCAGCGCCGCCCGGCACGTCTTCGACGAGACCGCCGACGGGTACCGGACCGAGTTCACCGTCGGCGGCACCCAGGACCGGTCGCTGCTCGGCCTCACCGGCACCGACGACACCCGCGGCGGATCCGGGTCAGGTCGGATCGACGGGGTGGTCTGCGGGGTGGTCAGCAACGTCCGGGACCCGCGGAACCTGGGCCGGGTGAAGCTCGCCCTGCCCTGGCTGTCGCCGGACCACGAGACCGACTGGGCGCCGGTCGGGCAGCTCTTCGCCGGTCCGGTCGCCGGGGCGTTCTTCGTTCCCGAGCCGGGTGACCAGGTGCTGGTGGCCTTCGAGTTCGGCGACGTACGCCGCCCGTACGTGCTGGGCAGCCTGCCCAGCCGGCACACCGGGTATGGCCTGGACGGCGCACAGACCTCGTCGACGAAACCGGGTGCCAGCGGCGTCAAGTCGGTCGGCCAGACCGGCTCGGTGATCCGGCGCGGACTGCTCTCGCCGTCCGGCAACCGACTGGTCTTCCACGACGAGGTACCCCCTGGCGGCAAGGGCCGACCCACCGCCGCGAACGTGGTCCTCGGCACCAAGGGCGACAAGCTCGCCCTCGCCATGGACCAGGTGAGTGGGGAGGTGACCCTGCGCTGCGCCCCCGACCGGCCCGGGAAGCTGGTCATCGAGTGCACCGGGCAGACCGCCGTGGAGATCAAGGCCGGACCCGGCGGCAGCATGACCCTCGACGGCGGCACCAGCCTGAAGCTCAAGGCCAAGACGGTCGACATCGACGGTACGCAGGTCAACATCAGCGGCACCGCGGCGACCGCCATCAAGGGCAAACCCATCCAGCTCAACTGAGGAGTGCCATGCAGGCCGACGTCATCGGCACCGGGTGTGCCTTTCCCCTGCGCGTCCAGCCCCACGGCGGGCTCGCCACGGTCAGCGGGACCGCCCTGATCGAGCAGGCGATGCAGGTGATCCTGGCGACCTACCCGGGTGAACGCCCGATGCGGCCGGAGTTCGGCTCCCGGCTGCGCGACTTCGTCTTCGAGCCGGCCACCGCCGCGACCCGCCGCGCGGTCGCGGTGGAGATCCGTACCGCGCTGGCCCGTTGGGAACCCCGGGCCGAGATCGACGAGGTCGCCGTCACCGACGACCCGGCCGGCGGCGACGGGCTGCTGCACATCGACATCCGCTACCGGGTCCGCGGCACCGAGGACCCGCACAGCCTCCAGCTCGACCTGCGAACGTTGCCCGGTGGCGAGGCCCCGGCCGGGGCGGAGGTGACCAACTGATGGCGCTGCCCGCCCCCACCCTCGACGACCGTACCTACGACGACCTGGTCGCCGACGCGCGCCGGCTGATCGCCGACCGCTGCCCGGAGTGGACCGACCTGCACCCGGCCGACCCCGGCGTGACCCTGATCGAGACCTTCGCGTCCCTGAGCGACCAGCTCATCTACCGGCTCAACCGGGTGCCCGACCGGCTGTACGTGAAGTTCCTGGAGCTGATCGGCGTGCGCCTGGTGCCGCCCACCGCAGCCCGGACCTCGTTGACGTTCTGGCTCTCCACGCCGGCCCGAGCCACCCAGGTCGTCCCGGCGGGCACCCGGGCGGTCACCGTCGCCGACGGCGACGACCCGCTGGTCTTCACCACCCTGACCGACCTCACCGTGCCGCCCTGCGCCCTGACCCAGTTACGCGTCCGCACCGCCGACGGGACCGCCGACCAGACCGCCGCCCTGGAACTCGGCGGCCCGGTGGCCGCGTTCTCCGCCGTACCGCGGCCGGGCGACGAACTGCTGGTCGGCCTGGACCGGCCGGTCGGTGGCTGCGCGGTGCGGCTGGAGTTCGAGGGCCGGGTGGACGGCGTCGGGGTCAACCCGCAGCACCCGCCGCTGCGCTGGGAGGCGCGGGTCGCCGACGGCTGGCGGGAGTGCGAGGTCAGCCTGGACGAGACCGGCGCGCTCAACCGGCCCGGGCCGCTCCTGCTGCACGTACCCGAGGGACACCAGGCCACCCTGGTCGACGGCGTCCTCGCCGGCTGGCTGCGGGCCCGGGTGGTGGAGCCCGAGGAGGGCCAGCCGGCCTACCGCGCCACCCCGGTGATCCTCGGCCTGGCCGCCAACACCGTGGGCGGCACCACCGAGGCGGTGCACGCCGACCTGGTCGACGACGAGGAACTCGGCGACTCGGAGGGGGTGCCCGGCCAGCGTTTCCCGCTGTCCCGTCGACCGGTGCTGACCAACCTCGGCGACCCGGTGCTTGAGGTCAGCTCCGACGACGGCTGGCAGCCGTGGACCCCGGTCCGCCACTTCGCCGCCAGCGGACCGGACGACCGGCACTTCCTGCTCGACGGGGTGGCCGGGGAGGTCGTGCTCGGCCCGGCGGTCCGCCAGCCCGACGGCACGCTGCGCCGCCACGGTGCCGTGCCGCCCCGGGGCAGTCGGCTGCGGCTGCGCCGCTACGCGGTCGGCGGTGGCAGCCGGGGCAACGTCGCCGCCAGCGCGGTCCGCGCGCTACGCACCAGCGTCCCGTACGTCGCCGGAGTGGAGAACCGCCACCCGGCCAGCGGCGGCGTGGACGGCGAAACCCTGGACGAGGCCCGCCGCCGGGGCCCGCTGACGCTGCGCAGCCGGGACCGCGCGGTCACCGTCGAGGACCACGAGGTGCTCGCCCGCGAGGCGGCCCCCGAGCTGGCCCGGGTGCGCTGCGTGCCGGGCGACGGCGCCGGCCCGCCGGTGGCCCGGATCCTGGTGGTGCCGGCGGCCCCGACCGACCGGGGCCGGCTGCGGCTGGAGGACCTGATCCCGGCCGAGGCGAGTCTGACCCGGGTGGCCGAGCGGCTGGACGCCACCCGGCTGATCGGTACCCGGGTGGTCGTCGAGCCGCCCCGCTACCGGGGGGTGACCGTGGTGGCCCGGGTGGTCGCCCGGCCCCGGGTCCGCGTCGACCGGGTCCGTGAGGACGGCCTGGCCGCCCTGTACGGCTTCCTCAGCCCGCTGGCCGGCGGTGGCCCGGACGGGCTGGGCTGGCCCTTCGGTCGTCCGGTGCAGGCCGGGGAACTCTTCGCCGTGCTGCAACGGGTCCGGGGCGTGGAACTGGTGGAGGACCTGAGGCTGTTCACCGCCAACCCGGTGACCGGGGAACGGGGCGCCGAGGCGGGCCGGATCGACCTGGAGCCGGACAGCCTCGTCTTCTCCTTCGACCATCAGCTCCGGGTGGAGGAGCACTGATGCGTGGCCTGGTCGACGTGCGGATGCCGTACCCGGTCGCCGGGTTCCTACCCGCCCTGTTGCAGGAGGACGACCTGCTGGTCCGCTGGACCGAGGCCCTGGACCAGGTGCTCGCCCCGGTGGTCTCCACCCTGGACTGCCTCGACGCGTACCTCGATCCGTGGCTGACGCCGCCGGACTTCCTGCTCTGGCTCGGCGAGTGGGTCGGAGCGCACCTGGACGAGAACTGGCCGGTCGAGCGGCAGCGCGCGATGGTCGCCGCCGCGGCCGCGGCGCACCGGCTACGGGGCACCGCGCGCGGGCTCCGGATGCTGTTGGAGTTGGCGACCGACGGCGAGGTGGAGGTCGTGGACTCGGCCGAGGTCTCCTGGTCGGCCCACCCGCGATCGCACACCAGGCCGGTCCCGCCGGCCCGGCTGCACGTCCGCGTCCGGACGGCCGAACCCGACCGGGTCGCCCGGTACGCCCTGGAGGAGCTGATCCGCGCGGCCGTGCCGGCCCACGTCGCGACGACCCTGGAGGTACTCGGCCATGATCGTCTGTCGTGAGTGCGGCAACCACAACGGTGACGCGGACACCTTCTGCGGTTCCTGCGGGAGCTTCCTCGAGTGGACCGGCGAGAAGACCACGCCGAAGGTCACCGTGGCGCCCGATCCCGAGCCGGAGCCGGAGCAGCGCCTGCGTCCGACCCTGCTGCAACGCATCGCCGGCGTGATCGCGCCGGCCCCGGGCGGTTCCCCGGTCGACCAGAGCGTGGTCCGGGTCTCGGACGGCTCCGCCCGGGGACCGGGGGCCCGTCCCGGGCTGGGCGGTCCCCCGGGGTTGCCCGGCGGGGCCCGACCGGGCCCACCCGGCACCGGCCGCCCGGGTGCGCCGCCCGGTCCCCGTCCCGGCCCGCCCGGGATGTCCCGTCCCGGTAGGCCGGGAGGGGGCGGCCCCGCAACGCCCCCGGGCGTACGTCCCGGCCCGCCCGGCACCGGTGGTGGTGCGGTTCCGGGGCTTCGGTCCGCACTGGCTGGCCCGCCGGGCGTGGGCGCGCGGCCGCCGGGTACGGGTGGGCCGCCGCGCCAGCTGCCCCCGCCACCACCGGGGGTGGCCAACGCACGGTTGCCCCGACCGGTGGAGCGCCCCGCCGGCACCCGGCCCGGCGTGCCCGACGGACCACCGCCCGGCCCGGCACGGCCTGCCTCCGGCGAACCCGCGAGCGCTGACGAGTCCGGGACTGATGCCGGGCTTGCCGGGCTGTCCCGGCCGGCCGGAGCGGATCCGGAGCACGAACCGGTCGACGCGGTCGAGGTGACCGCCGTCGGGTCGGCCGTGCCGGAACCGACTGACGGGGCGGGCCGGGCCGACGATCCGGACGAGGAGCAGGTCCCGGCGCCGCGTCCCCGGCGCGCGCTCGCCGCGCCACACACCAGCGCACTGGTGGCGACCGTGGAGGACCCGGCCAGCCAGGCCGGGCGGACGACCACCGGCCGGACGTCCGGGCGGGCCCGTGCCGGTGTCCGGGTGGGCGTTGAACCGGAGGAGGTGACGCCCCAGCCGGCCCGGTCCCGGACGGCCACGACCGGCCGACGCGCCTCCACCCGCCGGCTGGAACCGGGTGACCTGGTCTGCGGCGAGTGCGGCGAGGGCAACCCGCCGACCCGCCGGTTCTGCAGCCGCTGCGGCGACTCGCTGCGCACCGCCGAGGTGGTCCGCCGCCGGTGGTGGCAACGGCTGCTGCCCCGGCGTGGCCCGAAGGTCGCAGCGGCGGGCACCCGTCCCGGCGCCCCGGGCGGCGGGACGGGCGGCGGCGGCGTCGGCGTGCTCCATCGCGTCTACCAGCGGGCGAACGCGGTCGCCGCGGTGCTGCTCTTCGCGCTCGGTGTCGCGTACCTGATCTATCCGCCGCTGCGGGAACGGGTGAACGCGGTCGTGCTGCCGCCGGTGCGCGACGCCCGCGCCTGGGTCGACCGGAAGCTCAACCCCCGGTTCGTGGCGGCCCGGCCGGTGGAGGTGACCGGCAGCGCGTCGGTCGCCGGGCACGGCCCGGACCTGACCGTCGACCAGTACCGCAACACGCACTGGCAGGTCCGTTGGAACGCCGATCGGCCGCCCACGGTGACCCTGCGCTTCGGCGCCGAGGTCGACCTGGAACGGCTCATCGTCATCGCCGGCACGGCGGAGGACTACACCGCCTCGCACCGGCCGGCGAAGCTGCACCTGGTCTGGTCCACCAACCGTTCGGACACGCTGACCGTCCAGGACACCGGCGAGCCGCAGACCCTCACGCTGACCGCCGCCAAGGGGGTCACCAGCGTGCAGATCCAGGTCACCGACGTGTACCGGGCGGAGAAGGGCACCGACGTGGCCGTCAGCGAACTCGAGTTCTTCGCCCGGGAGTGACGCTCCGCCGGCGGCGCGGTCCACCGCGCCGCCACCCCGACCACCACCGCCGGTCACCCGTCCGGCGGTCCAGCTGAGACGGAGGTACGTCCGTGGCAGAAGCAGCCATCGTACTGAACACCACCGCCGGCCTGACCGGGTTCGTCACCGGCCAGGCACGGGGACTGACCGAAGGCCTGTTCCAGGTCACCGCCTTCAACGACGCCCGCTTCGAGAAGGAGATGCCGCTGGACATGCTGGCGTCGCCGAACCCACTCGGGGACAGGCAGATCGTCATGGTGCGGGGCAGCCAGTCCGTGGACCACGTGTACTGGCTGCGCTACCTGCGCCGGGGCAAGGTCGGCGTGACCGACCGGAAACGGGTCTGCGTGGAACTGCTGGTGCGGTTCACCACCTTCGACTACGTGCCGAAGGCCGGCCAGGGCCTGCAGCCCAGCGACCTGAACGCGCTTGCCGACTATCCGATGTGGGGCATCTCGGGACTGAGCATCTCGCTGATGGCCACCGGTCGGGGCCGGAACCCGTTCAACAAGTTCAACGAGGTGGGCAGCCTGGTCTTCGACACCACGCCGGTGACCAGCGGGCTGCCGCACTTTCGGATCAACTACCGGGTCCAGCACCAGGCCAAGACCGTCATGGGGGCCACGCTCGCGCTGAACCACAACGACACCGGCGCGTTCCTGGTGCACAGCAACGGCCTGCTGGAGATCGCCCCCGGTGAGGGGCGGACCGAGAAGCACTTCCGCATCACGCCGCTCAGCGGACGGGTGCACAACCGGCCGAGCCTGATCGGCGCGGCCAACGCCCCGGCCGGCCAGGTGTCCCTGCTCGCCGCCACCCGGATCACCCGGAGCCCCTGGCAGGCCGCGCACGCGCTCGCCGCGTACGAGCACGACAGCCTGCGGGTGATCGGATTCGACCAGCTCAGCGGCCCGGACACGCTCACCGTCGACAGCGCCGCCGCCAACGGGGTGGTGGCCCGGGCGGGCCAGAACGGCCGCCAGGGGGCGATGCGGCTGGAGTACATCCGCAACGGTGCCGTGCTGGGCAGCCAGGTCCGCACCAAGATCAGGGTGCTGCTGCTGCTCCGCTACACCCTGGTCCACTACTTCACCGATCCGGACCAGGCCGGCAAACGCCAGGTCGTCCAGCAGAACGGGGTCCGGTATGCCAGCTTCCAGGACGTGTCGCTCACCGTGCTGGACACCGTGGCGGGTGATCCACTCGTGGTCGGCGAGGACGGGACCAAGTACGACATCAAGGCGATCAAGAACCGCTTCCACGAGACGTCGACCCTGCGGTTCGGCGCACGGGTCGAGGAGGTCAACGGCCAGGTCGGGGCCCAGGTGAAGATCGCCTGGCGGGCCCAGCACGCGGGTGCGCTGGGCAAGTCGCAGTCCCACGACGACACCGGCGACTTCCGGCTCGGCGTCGACCAGTCCGGAAATCCGGTGCTGCGCCTGCTCGACGAGGACAGCAACAAGTACTTCACCGTGACGGCCTGACAGGGGAGTCGAGATGAGTAACTACCCGGAGACCTTCGACCCCACCGGGCCGGCGAGCCTGGAGGAGGCGTACTCCTACCTGAACTGGACGGCGGTCAGCGTCGGCCGGATCCTCGCCGGTCAGCCGGAGACGAGCTGGGAGCTGCTGCCCGGCCTGCTCGGCGAGAACTGGGGCGACCCGGACTGGTACCAGCACAACGAGTGGCTGGCCGACTTCTACAACGCCGTCTACCAGTACGCCAGCTCGGTGCCCCCGGTCGAGATCTTCGCCGTGGACGAGATGGGCGAACCGGCGGCGGACGTGGCGCGCGTGATCGACAGGGTGGTGCAGACCTGGACCCTCGCCGCCTACCAGGACCTGGAGACCGACGAACAGTCCTACGACGAACAGGACCAGTGGTCGGAGCAGGACCAGTGGGCCGAGCAGGACCAGTGGACCACCGGGCAGGACCAGTGGACCCACCAGGACCACGGCACCGGGCTCGACCCGTCCGTCGGCCACCACCCGGAGGCGGAGTACGACCCGACCGCCGTGCTCGACCCGGAGACCGCAACCGCCGACGAGGCGGACCTCGCGCGGCAGGAGCCGCTGACCCACCTCGACCCGGACGCCGCCCGGCAGGTCCTCGCCAAGGTGCTCGACGACGAGGTGGACGACCTCTCGGCCGAGGACGAACAGATCCTGGCCACCGTGCTCACCGCCGAGAGGTTCCAGTACCTGGCCCGCGAGTTCGACCTGGTCTGAGGCAACGTTCCGGGACGCCCGGGTGGACCCCCGGCCGGCCCCACCGGCCCCGCGTCGGCTGATCCCACCGGCCGGCACCGACCGGTTCCACCGATTCCGCGCCGGCCGGCCCCACCGGCTCGACACCGCGCCGGCCGTCCCGCGTCACCCGACGCCGGGCGGCCGGCCGGCGGGGCGCCACCGGCCGAGGCCGTCGAGCCGGTCGGCCTCCCGCCGGTACGCCGTCTGCTCGGCGGCGGTGAGGCCGGCGACCGGGCCGATCCCGGCGAGCAGCCGCAGGCTGCGCAACCGGCCGAGGAAATGGCCGGTCTCCCGGTGCGTCGCCAGCGCGTCGCGGGCCGTCCGTACCGCCGCCACCGGATCCCGGGCGCTCAGCGCCTCGGCCCTGGTGACCAGGGCGTGGCCCACCCAGATCCGGTACCCGGCGGCTTGGGCCACCTCCCACGCCTGCCCCGCCACAGCGAGCGCCTCGGTCGGATCGGTCCGCCGGTGCACCTCGGCCAGTCCGATCAGCGATTCCGCCTGTTCACCGTGGGCGCCGCTGGCCCGGGCCAGCGCCAGCGCCCGTCGGTGCTCCGCCACCGCGGCGTCGCCGTCCCCCCGCCGCAGGTGCACCATGCCCAGCACGTTACGGGTGGCGGCCTGCTGGGACGGGTCGCCGACCAACTCGGCCAGGGCCAGAGCGGCCTCGGCCAGTTCGGTCGCCCGGGCCAGGTCGTCCGCGTTCACGTGCAGCGCGGCCAGTCCGCGCAGGCTCTCCACCTCCGTCGGCCGGTAACCGGTCTCCCGGCTCACCTCCAGGGCCTCGCCGAGGTGGGCCAGGGCGTCGTCGTACCGGCCGAGAGCGTGCTCGACGTCGCCGAGGTTGCTCAGGCTGATCCCCGTGTTCATCCGCATGCCGGTACGCCGGGTCAGCGCCAGCCCCTGTCGGAAGACCTCCTCGGCCTCGCGTAGCCGGCCCATGTCGCGGTAGATGACCCCGAGGTTGCCGAGACTGGTGCTCAACCGCTCGGCTCCGCCGAGCCGTTCGTGGATCTCCACCGCCCGCCGGGTCAGCTCCGCCGCGTCGGCCAGTCGCCCGGCCCGCAGGTGCACCAACCCGCAGGTGCCGTACGCCGCCGCCAGCCCTTCGGGCCAGTCCGCCCGGGTGGCCGCGTCGATCATCGCCGTCGCGTGTTCCAGGCCCACCCGGAACTCGCTGCGGCGTAGGTGCAGGCTGGCCAGTCCCAGCCGGCTCGCGGCCTCGCCCGCCTCGTCGCCGGCGGTCTGGGCGGCGCGCAGCGCGTGGGTCGCCGCCAGGAAGCCGTCGCTGTGCGGGCGGAACTGGTAGTACCCGCGCAACGCGTCGGGGATCCGCCAGGCGGCTGGGTCCGCGTGCTCGGCGGCGTGCGCGACGACCCGGACCAGGTTGGTGCGTTCCGCCTCCAGCCAGGCCATCGCCTCGCCGGTCGAGGCGAACCCCGCCGCGTCGGCGGTGCCGACGTCCCTGCTCGACGGCAGGCGCACCATCTGCGGATAGATCGCTGCTGCGGCGGCGTCGGCGCGTCGTTGGCACCAGGCGTAGAGCCGCCGGGTGGCCGCGCGCAGCTCCGGTGCCGGGTCCTCGGCGGTGGCCCGCTCCACCGCGTAGATCCGCAGCAGGTCGTGGAAGGTGTACCGGCCGGTGCGGGGCTGCTGCACCAGGTGCGCGGCGGCGAGCCGGTCCAGCTCCCGGGCGGCCGAGGCCTCGTCGACCGCGGCGACGGCGGCGGCCGCCGGTACGGTCACGTCCGCCCCGGGAGCCGGCCCGAGCAGCCGGAAGAGCCGGCGGGTCGAGGGGGGCAGCGCCGCGTACGACAGGTCGAAGGCCGCCCGGACGGCGGCCTGGTCGTCCCCCTCGACCCGCAGCCCGGCGAGCTGGTTGCCGGCGCTGAGCCGGGCGGTGTGCGCGCTGATCGGCCGCCCCGGATGGTCGATGAGGTCGGCGGCGGCGATCCGCAGTGCCAGCGGCAACCGGGCGCACACCTCCGCCAGTTCGGCGATCTCGGCCGGGGCGGCGGCCACCTGGTCGGCAGGGATGATCCGGGTCAGCAGGGCGCTGGCCTCGGCCCCGGTGAGCACGTCGAGGGCGATGCGGCGCGCGCCGTCGATCGCGACCAGCCCACTGAGCCGGTCCCGGCTGGTGACCAGTGCCAGGCAGCCGGGGGTGCCGGGCAGCAGCGGTCGGACCTGGTCGGCGCTCGCCGCGTTGTCGAGCACCAGCAGCATCCGGCGACCGTCGAGCAGGGTACGCAGCAGCGCGGCGGCCTGGCTCGGGTCGACCGGGATCTGCTCGGCCGGCACGCCCAGCGCGTGCAGGAATCCGGCGAGCGCCTCGCCCTCGCGGACCGGGTTGGCCGTCGAGTAGCCCCGCAGGTTGACGTAGAGCTGCCCGTCCGGGAAGTGCTGCCGCACCCGGTGGGCCCAGTGCACCGCCAGAGCGGTCTTGCCCACCCCGGCCATACCCGTGATCGTGGCGACGACGACCGGCCCGCTGGCGCCCGCCGACGCGGCCAGCAGGGTGTCGAGGGCGGCAATCTGGCTGCTCCGGCCGGTGAAGTGCGCGACGTCGGCCGGCAGTTGGGCCGGCGGCCGGTGGTCGGGCATCCGGGGCGGTGCCGGCTCGACCGGCCGGGGCGGCGGCGAGGCGGCGGTCGCGACCCGAGGCACGATCACCGGCAGGTCCTGCCGGAGGATGCGCAGCTGCGCCTCGCGCAGCTCCGGGCCGGGCTCAACCCCGAGCTGGTCGGCGAGGCGGTCCCGTAGTTTCCGGTGCAGGGCCAGCGCCCGGGCCTGCTGGCCGCAGGCGGCGAGGGCGAGCATCAGCCGGGCGTGCACCTGTTCGTGCAGCGGCTCGTGGCTGGCCACCGCGCTGAGTTCGCGGACCGCCCGGTCCGGCAGGCCCAGCTCCAAGGCGAGCGTGGCGTAGGTGACGGCGGTGGCGATCCGGCGGCGGTTCAGGGCGGCGGCGGTCGGATGCTGGGCCAGGCCCGGCCCGAGGTCGGTCAGGACCGGTCCCCGCCACAGGGCCAGCGCCTCGGCCAGGCGGTCCAGGCTCGCTAGGTCACCGGCCACACTGCCCTCGGCCCGACCGATCAGGGCGGTGAACCGGGTCAGGTCGAGCTGCCTGGGGCCGACGCGCAGCTGGTAGCCGCCGGCGGCGTGCACGATCGTTGTGCCGCCGTCACTGGTCGCCCCACCGCTCCCGCCCGCCCCGGCAATGCCGTTCGCCCTGCCGCTCGTCCCGCCGCCGGGATGGACGAGCGTCCGGCGGAGCCGGGCGACGTAGGTGTGCACCAGGTTCAGGCAGCTGTCCGGCGGATCGTGGCCCCAGAGGACGTCGACGATCTCCTGCCGGGAGATGGTCGTCTCCGGATGCAGGGCGAGCAGACCGAGTAGCATCCGCTGCCGTCCCGAGCCCAGCGCGACCGGCTCCGCGCCCACCCGCAGGGTCAACGGACCGAGCACCCCGATGCGCAGCGACCCCGTCCCGCCGGGCGGCTCCGAGCCGGGTGGCTCCGGAGCGGGCGGGCCGACGGCCTCGGCGATACGGCGCAGTGACTCCGGGCGGGGAGTGCGTACCCGACCCTGTTCGATGTCCCGTACCGCCCGGACGCTGATCCCCGCCCGATGGGCCAACCCTTCCTGGGTCAGCCCGGCGCGCAACCGCCGGAGCCTCAGCTCAGCGCCGTCTTCCGCCATCTCCGGTTCCCCTGTTCGCCCGCGCGGCTCGGTCGGCCACCACCAACGAGTGATTCTGCCGGTTCGGGGTCAGGCGACCATGATCCACCAGTTCGGCCCGTAGCGACAGTCGAGAGTAGACGCACCGGGCAGCGCCCGCCCGGGTAGTCGTTCTGCCGGTTCCTGCCGGTGCCCGTCATACCCGTCGTTGCCCGGACGGGCAACTCCGCAGCTCGATGACAGGGGAGGTGACGGACAGTTCCCCGTCCGGTCGCGTCCAGTCCGCCGCCAGTCCCCGGGCCGCCGGGTTCTCTACCGTTCGAGGGCGGGTAGGACCACCACCGCCTGCTGGTCCCGCCCGTCACGCGAGACACCACCACTCCACGGCCCGACCGCCGGTTCGCAACCCGGCGACCGTGTCGCACACCCCGATGCTCGTTCGACCACCAGTAAGGAACCGTCATGACCGGACGTGCGCAGGCACACATTCGTACCCCCGATCCGATCTCCACGGCCGGCATCACCGCGGCCCTGCGTGGGCGGATGGAGATCGAGGTCGTCTCCGAGGATCGCATCACCGCCGAGACCGTCGGCGTGGTCGCCGCCGACGCGCTCGACCAGGAGGCACTGGACCTGATCCGGGCGGTCCGCCGGCTGGGCTGCCGGCGCTTCGTGCTGGTCGCCGCCGTCGAGTCGGACACGGCCCTGATCCCCGCCGTGGAACTGGGGGTACGCGCCCTCGCCACCCGGGCCGAGGCGACCAGCCACCGGCTGGCGCAGCTTGTCGTCAGCACCGCCTCTGGGGGTGCCGCGATGCCGCCGGAAGTGCTCGGCCGGCTGGTCAAGCAGGTCACCCGCTTGCAGCAGACGGTGCTCGCCCCGCGCGGCATCGACGTCAACGGGCTGTCCCACCGCGAGAACCAGGTGCTGCGGCTGGTCGCCGATGGAATGGACACCCGGGAGGTGGCCACCCGGCTCAGCTACTCGGAGCGGACCGTCAAGAACGTGCTGCACGACATCACCACACGGTTCCAGCTGCGCAACCGCACCCACGCGGTGGCGTACGCGGTGCGCGAGGGCCTGATCTGACTGTGCGGGTGGCGGGGTCGCGACGGTAGCAAGCAGAGCAGGAGGCAGCAGCCAGAACATCACCGGGGACAGCTCACGAAGCGGCAGGATGCTGTTGATCACCTGCACGGCGCCGGGCCCCGTCGTGGGTCAACACCTCGATCCGGCGCTCGTACGTCGCGAGGGCGACGACCGGGTAGGAGACTTCGACGACCGCCAAGGCGGCGAGGGCCTGCACGATGGTCTGGGCAGCGCCAACTTGCGTCCATTCCGGTTCAGGTCGTCGGCAGCTTCGCTGCCAGCACGTGAGTCATCTGGCGGACCCGCCTGGGTGATCAGTTCGGGTGAGGTGTCCGGGTTGAGCCGGGCGTGCCCATTTGGTCAGGTCATCAGGAGCGGTGGCCTCGCGCAGCACGGTCTCGTACATGCTGGTCAGGCGACGCGGGCTGCTCAGGTCGCAACGCGCCCGCCCGGACCGGTCGGCTGTGAGCGATAACAGAGCCGCAGCCGGTCGCATCCGCGGTAGCGATCCCATCCGGCTCGTCGAGCGTCTCGTGAGGCAGAGGTGACCAAGCGGCTGGGCGGTCCTGACGGATGAGCGCGTCGTGGGGCTGAGGAATTGATGATTAGTCACGTCTTGACGAAGGCAATGTTATCGCTCACCCTCGATGTCGAGGCTGACTGCGGCCACGGCTCACCGGGCGGGCCCTCGCTGGTCGACCTCGCGATCGTGACGTCCCCCAGGGCATGCGGACGTCACCTCAGGACATCCGCTGGCGACAGCGACCGGACTGCCGGTGTCGGTGCCGTCCACCTCACTGACCGTCCCCGAGCCGCGCCCGCCGTTCCGGGCCGGCTTCCCGAGCCAACTGGCACATCACCACCACCGGTATTGATGACTGGACAGGAACGCCATGACATCCAAGAGAACCCTGCTGTCGGCGATGGCCCTCGCCGTGGCGCTGACCGCGGGTATGACGGCGACGCTGGACTCCACGGCCAGCGCCGGAACCACCCTGAAAGCGTCCGCGGCCGAGAAGGGTCGCTACTTCGGCGCGGCCGTCGCGACGGGCAAGCTCTCCGACAGCCAGTACGTCGGCATCCTCAACCGCGAGTTCAACAGCGTCGTCGCCGAGAACGAGATGAAGTGGGACGCCACCGAGCCCCAGCAGGGCCGGTTCAGCTACACCGGCGGCGATCGTCTCGTCAGTCACGCCCGGGCCAACGGCATGAGCGTGCGGGGTCACGCCCTGCTCTGGCACGCGCAGCAACCGGGTTGGGCGCAGAGCCTCTCCGGTAGCGCGTTGCGCAACGCCGCGATCAACCATGTCACCCAGGTGGCCAGCCACTTCCGAGGCCAGATCCACTCCTGGGACGTGGTCAACGAGGCGTTCGCCGACGGTGGCGGCGGCGGACGGCGTGACTCCAACCTGCAGCGCACGGGCAACGACTGGATCGAGGCGGCGTTCCGCGCCGCCAGGGCGGCCGATCCCGGTGCGAAGTTGTGCTACAACGACTACAACACCGACGGCGTCAACGCGAAGTCGACCGGTGTCTACAACATGGTGCGGGACTTCAAGGCCCGGGGCGTGCCGATCGACTGCGTCGGTTTCCAGTCCCACCTGGGCACCTCGCTCCCGGGCGACTACCAGGCCAATCTGCAGCGCTTCGCCGACCTCGGGGTCGACGTGCAGATCACCGAGCTCGACGTCATGAAGGGCGCCAACCAGGCCAACATCTACGCCGCGGTCACGCGCTCCTGTCTGGCCGTCTCGCGCTGCAACGGCATCACCGTGTGGGGTGTGCGGGACAGCGACTCCTGGCGCGGCACCGACGACGCCCTGCTCTTCGATCGATCGGGCAACAAGAAGCCGGCGTACACCGCCGTCCTCAATGCCCTCAACGAGGGCGGTAACCCGCCCTCCACGCCGCCACCGGGCCTGCCGGTGGACACCAGTGCCTGGTATCTGCTGGTGAACCGGAACAGTGGCAAGGCGTTGGACGTGTACAACCTCGCGACCAATGACGGTGCGCGGATCAGCCAGTGGACGCGGAACGGCGGGGCGAACCAGCAGTGGCAGTTCGTGGACTCGGGTGGTGGCTACTACCGGTTGAAGTCCCGGCACTCCGGCAAGGTGCTGGACGTCTACAACTTCTCCACCTCCGACGCCGCCGCGATCGTGCAGTGGAGCGACGGCAACGGCACGAACCAGCAGTTCCGGCTCGCCGAATCGGCCGGAGGTTACGTGCGTGTGATCAACCGCAACAGCGGCAAGGCCGTGGAGGTGCAGGGCGCGTCCACCAGCGACGGGGCGAACGTCGTCCAGTACACCGACTGGGGCGGCAACAACCAGCAATGGCAACTGATCCGTATCGGTTAGCTGGTCTTCCGTCAGGTGGCGCGGACGGCATCCGTTCGCGCCACCGCAGGCGGGCAACCGGCCAGGGACACGCGCCGGTGGCCGCATCGCACCCGTACGACGAACACCGTGCCGACGCCGGACGTCGGCAGGCACCCCAGGCCATCCGCCTGCGTTCCGCTCGCGGGTGACCCCGACCAGAGGAGTGGACCATGAGTGCCATCGGTGCGGCTCGTCCCGCCCTTCCATCGAGGCATCGCTGGCGGTCAGGGCTGGCCGCGGCGGCTGCGGCGGTCATCGCGGCCGGCACGATGGTCGCCGTGAACGCGGCCCCCGCGGCCGCGGCGACCGTGGACACCAACGCCTGGTACGTCCTGGTGAACAGGAACAGCGGCAAGGCGCTGGACCTCTACGCCTCGGCCACCAACGACGGTGCGCGGATCAGCCAGTGGACCCGGAACGGCGGGGCCAACCAGCAGTGGCAGTTCCTGGACTCGGGTGGCGGCTACTACAGGCTGAAGTCCCGGCACTCCGGCAAGGTCCTCGATGTGCACAACTGGTCGACTGCCGACGGCGGGGCGATCGTGCAGTGGTCCGACAACAACGCGACGAACCAGCAGTTTCGGCTCGCGGACTCGGACGGCGGTCACGTCCGCCTGATCAGCCGGCACAGCGGCAAGGTCGTGGAGGTGCAGGGTGCCTCCACCGCCGACGGTGGGAACATCGTGCAGTACTCCGACTGGAACGGGGCCAACCAGCAGTGGCAGCTTGTCCGCGCGGGCAGCGACGATCCGCCGCCGGGAGGCACCGGGTGCGGTAGGGCCCCGACGCTGTCCAGCGGCACGCACACGATTCAGAGCAACGGCAGGAGCCGCTCCTTCATCCTGCGGGTGCCCGCCAACTACGACAGCACCAAGCCCTACCGGCTGATCTTCGCGTTCCACTGGCGTGGCGGCACCATGCAGGAGATCTCCTCGGGCGGCACCAGTGGGACGGCCTGGTCCTACTACGGGCAGCAGGAACAGTCGAACAACAGCGCGATCCTGGTCGCGCCCCAGGGAATCGGCAACGGCTGGGGCAACGCCGGCGGTGAGGACGTCACCTTCGTCGACGACACGATCAGACGGATCGAGAGCGACCTCTGCGTCAACCCGAGGCAGCGGTTCGCCCTCGGCTTCAGTTGGGGCGGCGGCATGAGCTATGCGCTCGCCTGCGCCCGGGCCACTGTCTTCCGGGCGGTCGCGGTCATCGCCGGCGCACAGATCAGCGGGTGTAGCGGTGGTACGCAGCCCATCGCGTACTTCGGGCTGCACGGCATCTCGGACAACGTCCTGAACATCTCGCAGGGGCGTTCGTTGCGCGATACGTTCGTCCGGAACAACGGTTGCGCCGCCCAGAACCCGCCCGAGCCGGGGCCGGGCAGCCGTACGCACGTCACGACCGCCTACTCCGGCTGCAGGGCCGGCTACCCGGTCCAGTGGGCCGCGTTCGACAACGGTCACATGCCCGGGCCGGTGGACGGGACGTACGCCGAGAGTGGCGTTACCACCTGGACCAAGGGTGAGATCTGGCGGTTCTTCGCGCAGTTCTCGTGACGCGGACGGGTCACCGGCGCCGGCTTACGCGATGCGGGGGTCGGCGCCGGCTGACCTCGGGTCGAGATGGCGAGGATCCTGAGCGTGGCCTCCTGTCTGGCTCTCGAGCATGGCGTCGGGCACGCTGGAGCCGTTGCTGCCCGTGGGACGTAGGCCGGGTCGGCCGTGGGCGTGGACGAAACGGCAGCTCATTGATGGGATCAGGTGGCGGACCCCGGTCGGTGCGCCGTGGCGGGACATCCCGGAGTGCTACGGGTCCTGGGCGGCGGCGTACGCGGTGTTCCGCCGGGGTAGGCGATGCCGTGGCGTCGTGCCGCCGGGCAGACGCTGAGGGGCCCTGGTGGGTTCGACCACCGGGCAGGGTCTCCGGATACCTGATCGTGATCATGCTGGTGGTCGTGTATGACAACGTCGTGCTTGTTGAGGAGTTCCAGGGCGGGACAGCGGGTGTCTGCGCTCGTCGTGCGGATCTGACGCGGGGTGGCCGGTGGCAGGGCCTGCTTCTCGATGTCACCTCTGCGCCCCGACGTCCGGGGATCGCGGTGGAGGTCACCCGGGGTGGGCGTCTTCTGATCCGGCAGGGACCGACGGTTGTCTTCCTCGCTCGGCTGGACGCTGCCTCCTGGTCGGAGTGCTGCTCGAGGTCGATGCCGTAGGCGATGTTGTGGTGGCGCGTTCGGCGTTGGCGCTGGTGTCCGGTGTGCCGGGATTGGTGGTTCGGCTCGACGAGCACGCGCGGTCGGCACCGCGGCACGGCCGATACCGGGAGCCCACGTGGCGGCGGGTCGCGGGGCGGTTCCGGACGTGCGGGTGCGGGTGCGGGCGGCGGAGGCCGCGTGTCGTGACGCGGTCTGGACGCGCCGGCACGATTTTCTGGGCCGGCTGGCGCGGTCGGCTCGGGCCGAGGTGCGGGTGGTGGCGTTGACCGGGCTGGTCCGGGCCGGCCAGGACGTCGCCGCCGCCGGATCTCTGGAGGATGATGCGCCGTTGGTGCGGGCCGTGGCCCGAGACGCCGCCCGCCGCCTCGGTACGGACGCTCGGGAGCACTATCGCAGAGCCGTCGACACCGACGAGCCGGCTGTGGGGGCGATGGCTGGGCTCGCCGAGATCGGCTCCGTAGCGGACGCCCCGTTACTGAGGCGGTTGCTCGGTCACCGGAGGGCAAGGGTACGTGCCCAGGCGGTGCGCGGTCTGCGGATGCTGGACGCGGTCGTGGCGGGCGAGATGGTGACCTTGGTACGGGACCCGTCACCCATGGTGGTGCGGGAGGTGACCCTGGCGCTGCGTCCGGTCGCCGGCGCTCTGCCGCCGGCCCTGCCATGGGAACTGCTCCGCGACGGCCGGGTGGAGTTGCGTCGGGCCGGCTACCGGCTCCTGCGGGGCCGTGGCGTCGGCGTCGAGTTGCGCGGGGCTCTCATCCTCGCCGTCGACGTGGACCCACGGGTGGCGGAACGGGGCAGGGCCGATGCCACTCGCATCGTCCGTGACGCGGCGCGGACAGTCTGGCGTCGTGCTCCTCGACCGGAGTTGGAGGTCAGCGGGGCAGCGTACGCCGAGCTTCTCGCGTTGGCGGCCCGAGCGGCGACGGCACTCGGGGAGGAGACGAGTCGGCAGCTCGCCGACTGGCTGGCGAGTAGCCGCCCGGCCGGTGACAGCGCGCCAACGCCTGGAAGTCCGCAGTGGTGTCGTTGCCGTCGTGTCCGGCGAGCCGGCTGCCGAACGGAGGGCGCGGCTGCGTGCGTCGGACTGTGGACTCGGCTGCGCGCGCTGGCCTGAAGACAACAATGGCAAGGAGGGGAACTCCTTGCCATTACAAATATATACCACACCCCCGGGCTTGCGGCAAGGCCCCGATCATGGCGCAGAATTTGCCGGCCGAGCGCAAGAATTGGCACACCATTGGGGGAATTCGATGTTCGATGTGATCATCGTCGGCGGCGGGCCGACCGGCATGATGCTGGCGAGCGAATTGCGTCTGCAGGGCGTTGACGTGCTCGTGCTGGAGAAGGAGGCCGAGTTGCCGCCGTTCGTGCGGTCGCTCGGACTGCACGTGCGCAGTATCGAGGTGATGGATCAGCGGGGGCTGTTGGAGCGTTTCCTCCAGAACGGCAAGCAGTACCCGATCCGGGGATTCTTCGCGGGCATCGACAAGCCCGCTCCCACCGGGCTGGACACCGCGCACGGATACGTGCTCGGCATTCCGCAGACGCTCACCGACCGGCTGCTGGCCGAGCACGCGGCCGAAGCCGGAGCCGAGATCCGGCGCGGCTGCGCCGTGGTCGGGCTGGAGCAGGACGACGACGGCGTCACCGTCCACGTCGGACCGGAAGCGGCAACGCCGTTGCGGGCGCGGTTCGTCGTCGGCTGCGACGGTGGCCGCAGCACGGTTCGGAAACTGCTCGGGGTCGGATTCCCCGGCGAGCCGTCGAGGATCGACACGCTGCTGGGCGAGATGGAGGCGACGGCGTCCGCGGACGACATCGCCGAGGTGACGGCCGAGGTGCGCAAGACCGAGAAGCGGTTCGGGATCGGGCCGTCGGGCAGGCCGGGGGTGTTCCGGGCGGTCGTGCCGGCGGAGGGCGTGGCCGAGGACCGGTCGGTGCCGCCGACGATCGAGGAGTTCAAGCAACAGCTGCGCAGGTACGCCGGCACCGACTTCGGTGTGCACTCCCCCCGCTGGCTGTCGCGCTTCGGCGACGCGACCCGCCAGGCCGAGCGCTACCGGGTCGCACGGGTGTTCCTGGCCGGGGACGCCGCACACGTCCACCCGCCGCTGGGTGGGCAGGGGCTCAACCTCGGGATCCAGGACTCGTTCAACCTGGGGTGGAAGCTCGCGGCGGCCGTCGGCGGCTGGGCGCCGGACGACCTGCTGGACAGCTACGAGTCCGAGCGGCATCCGGTGGCCGCCGACGTGCTGAACAACACCCGTGCACAGATGCAGCTGACGAGCGACGAGCCCGGGCCGCAGGCGGTTCGGCGGTTGCTGGCGCAGCTGATGGACCTCAACGACGTCAACCGGTTCCTGATCGAGAAGATCACGGCGATCAGCGTCCGGTACGACTTCGGAGCGGGCCATGCCCTGCTCGGGCGGCGGCTGCGCGACGTCCAGCTGAAGAACGGGCGGCTGTTCGAGCTGATGCGCACCGGCGGCGGGCTGCTGCTCGACCGGACGGGGCGGCTCTCGGTGGGCGGCTGGGCAGATCGAGTGGACCACGTCGCCGACGGCAGCGAGGAGCTGGACGTGCCGGCGGTACTGCTGCGGCCGGACGGGCACGTCGCGTGGGTGGGCGACGATCAGCAGACGCTCGAGGTCGCGCTGGCCAAGTGGTTCGGCGCCGCAGGAGCCGCTACGGCCGGGTGAGGGACGCTTCGGGGGCTGCGAGCCCTCGGGGTGCCGGTGCGGACGACGCGCCGCCTGCCGGGCCGCCGCGGAACTGACGCCTCGACCACCGTCGGAGCTCTGGTCGGGGCTCGTGGTTGCGATGTCGGCCCGTGACATGATGGCGCCCATGGGGAAACAGCAGGACGTCGGCGGGCCCGACCGTCACAGTGGGTCAGGTTCCGCCGAGGACGGCGTGACGGGGGGCGGCGTCGATGCGCGGCTCGCCGTCGCACAGGACCCCACGACGCCACAGATGGCCCTCATCGACCTGGCGTCCGACCCGTCGGCCGTGGTCCGTAAGGCGGTCGCGACTCGCGCCGACGCGCCCGCGCAGGCACTGCGACCGTTGACCCGGGACCGTGATCGTGATGTCCGGGAGGCCGTGGCGAGGAACCCCTCGACCTCCCGGGCCAATCTCCTGCTGCTCGTCAGGGACACCGACCGGTGGGTCCGCTGGGCGGTCGCCGGCAACCCGGCCTGCGACGAGTCGATCCGCCGGGTGATGGCGGAGGCTCCCGACAAGGAGCTTCGTGGTCTCCTCGCGGAGACGCGCGAACTTGAGCCCGAGCTGGCCGCGCGGCTGGTCGACGACGTCTCACCCGAGGTACGGGAACGGCTCGCCACCCACACCCACGACCCGGGCGTGATCACCGCCCTGCTGGCCGATCGCACCGCGCGCGTACGCAAGGGGCTCGCCCGCAATCCGCGGACCACCACCGCCCAGCGCAGCGCACTCGCCCAGGATCCGGTGGCGGACGTCCGCGTCGCGCTGGTGCTCGCGGTCGAGCTGGACGATGCGGATCTGCGACGGCTGGTCGACGACCGTTCGGTGCAGGTGCGGATGGCGATGGCGACGTCGGAGGTGGTCCCGCCGCACATCCGGGAGGCGCTCGGCCGCGATCCCGACGAGATGGTCGCCGGCGCGGCGCGGGACTTCCGTCCCGGGGCGCCCGGCGCCGCGGTGGTACGGGCACCGCGTATCGGCCACCGGGCCTCCGGGGCCGGCCGAGGCCGACCGGGCGGCGCCCGGCGCTGAGGGCGGTCGTCGCGGCGCCCGCCGCCGCGCGCATCGCCTGCGCGGCCTCTTCATCACCGTATGGCTGTGCGTGCCGCCCACCCCAGGCCGTACGTCGACGCTTCGCCCGGCGTGCCGGGCGGCCGGAGGGCGTGGCACCGCGGGCCCGTCGGCCGAGTCCCTGACGGTGTACGGGAACCCGCGGGCCGCCTCCTGCCGGCCGTCAGCCGGCCGTCGCTGGTGCGCCGGTGCCGGGCCGGGCGCCGGCCGCCTCGGTGAGCGCGGTCCGGAGGATGTCGAGCAGCGGGCCGTCGGGGTGGTCGATCCAGTGCTGGATGGCGACGCGCAGGGACGCCAGGAAGGTCGCCGCCAGGACCCGGGACCGCAGCGCCCCGTCGGGGCCGGTCAACCGGTGGGCGACGTCGTCGGCGAGGTCGCGCTCGATGGCGGTGTAGGCCGCGACCTGGTGTGCGACGAGGCCCGGGTGCCCCCGTAGCTGACGGCGGTGGACCAGCCAGGAGGGCGGGGCGTTGCCGTACGCCTCGACGGCGAGGCGCTCGGCGGCCCCGCTCAGCGCGTCCCAGGCCGGTGCGTCGGCCGGTTGGCGGCGGACGAGTTCCAGCAGCCGGCGCAGCCGTACGGCGTCCCCGTGGAAGACCGCCTCCTCCTTGCTGGAGAAGTAGTTGGAGAACGTCCGGCGGGAGACGTTCGCGGCGTCGGCGATGGCCTCCACGGTGACCCGGTCGAGCCCGTGTTCGGTGGCGAGGCGCAGGGCCGCCTCGTGCAGGGCGAGGCGGGTGGCCGCCTTCTTGCGCTCCCGCAGCCCGGTGGTCTCCTCCATGGCGACAGCCTACGGCGCGGGTGATTCAGTTCTCGTCGGGAAAACTTGCACTACGGGCAAGATCTGAAGATGCTTGTGGGCGGCAACCATCGGCCGGATCCTCGACACCGCGCTCGTCGAGTGACGCCGGCAGAGGTGGCGGCGTTCGCCGCCGCGCTCGGCCGGTTCACCCGCGACGTCGAGACCGTCCTCGGACACCACGACAACCTGGAGGCCGCGCGATGAGCGCACCCACCACGGCCGGCGACGCGCCGATGACCCACCGGCAGACGCTGGAGGCCCTCAGCGGCCTGCTGTTGGTGCTGTTCGTCGCGATGCTCAGCGGCACCGTCGTCTCGACGGCGCTGCCGAGGATCATCGGAGCGTTGGACGGGTCGCAGACCCAGTACACCTGGGTGGTCACCGCCACCCTGCTCACCGCGACCGCGACCACCCCGATCTGGGGCAAGCTCGCCGACCTGTTCAACAAGAAGTCCCTGGTCCAGATCGCGATCGTCGTCTTCCTGGTCGGCTCGGTGCTGGCCGGCCTCGCCCAGACCGCCGGCCAGCTCATCGCCGCCCGCGCGTTCCAGGGCATCGGCGTCGGCGGCCTCCAGGCCCTCGTCCAGGTGGCCATCGCCGCGATGATCCCGCCCCGGGAGCGCGGCCGGTACAACGGCTACCTCGGCGGGGTCATGGCGGTGGCGACGGTGGGAGGCCCACTGCTGGGCGGACTCATCGTCGACACGTCCTGGCTCGGCTGGCGCTGGTGCTTCTTCGTCGGGGTCCCCGTCGCCGCCGTCGCGCTGGTCCTGCTGCAGTTCACCCTGCGCCTGCCGACGGTCCGCCGAGAGCACGTGAAGATCGACTACCTGGGTGCGGCCCTGATCGCCGCCGGCGTCAGCGTGCTGCTCATCTGGATCTCCTTCGTCGACGGCTCGTTCGCCTGGGTCTCCTGGCAGTCCGCCCTCATGGTGGGCGGCGCGGTGGCGCTGCTCGCCCTGGCCGTCCGGGTGGAGTCCCGGGCCGAGGAGCCGGTCGTCCCGCTCGATCTCGTCCGGCAGCGCACCACCGCCCTGGCCATCCTGGGCAGCCTGGCGGTGGGCATGGCGATGTTCGGCGGCGCCGTCTTCCTCGGTCAGTACTTCCAGATCGGCCGCGGCTACAGCCCCACGGAGGCCGGGCTGCTCACCATCCCGATGATGGCCGGCGTCCTCGGCTCGTCGATCATCGCCGGCCGGCTGATCACCAGGACCGGGAAGGTCAAGCCGTACATCGTGTTCGGGGCGATCATGCTCGTCATCGGGTTCGCCCTGCTCGGCACCATCGACCACCAGACCTCGCTGGTGCTGGTCGGCGCGGCCATGTTCATCGTCGGCGTCGGGGTCGGCATGACGATGCAGAACCTCGTGCTCGCCGTGCAGAACACCGTCTCGCTGCGGGACATCGGCGCGGCCAGCTCGACCGTCGCGTTCTTCCGCTCGCTGGGCGGCACCATCGGCGTCTCGGTGCTCGGCGCGGTCCTCGCCCGGCGGGTCACCGACCAGATCACCACCGACCTCTCCGCCGCCGGCATCCCCACCTCCGGCAGCGCGGGAGCCGGCAGCCTGAACCTCGACGCCATGCCCGCGGCGGTCCAGCAGATCGTCCGCGCGGCGTACGGGGACGCCACCGGTCACATCTTCCTCATCTCGGCCGCGATCGCCGTCGTCGGCGTCATCGCCGCGGTCCTGCTGCGGCCGGTCGGCCTGCGCAGCAGCCTCGACCTGCCCGACGCGGCCAGGTCGACGGCCGTGGGCGCCGACGCCGTCGACGGCGCTCCGGCCTTCGACCAGGTGACCGTGGACGCCGCCGCCGTGCGGGAGGCGCCAGCGCGCCGCTGACCGGCCCCGCTGTCGTCAGGCACCCGCGGGCCGTACGGCCACGACCTGGCCGCCCTCGACGGCCCGGACACGTCGCTGTTCGTGAAGGATCCCTGTGCCTCCGGGACGTGGCCGGGCGGTGCCGGTGACCCGGCCGGCGGGCCGCGCACCCCGCGTCGTCGTGCCGGGCGTAGCGCCGGGGAGTGGAGAAGACGGTGGGGAGGAACGACGCTCCGCCCCTCCCCACCGTCGCGGGTTGCTCAGGACAGGAACTTGTCCAGGGCGGCCTCGATGCTGCCGGAGTCCGGCGCCGCGTGCGACTTCATGGTGGTCTTGTTGTACGAGATGAAGCTCGGGCAGCGCGCCGCCGGGGCGGTGACGGTACCGCCGTCGCCGATCTTCTCGCCGGTCTTCGCGGCGTAGAAGGTCAGGGTGTAGCGCGACGAGATGTAGTCGATGGTGACCTGCTTGCCCGCGCTGTCCTTGTACTGGCACTTCTTCGGCGCGCCCTCGCTGCCTTCCACGAACTTCAGGCAGCCGACCACCGACACCGTCTCGAAGTCGGCGCTCTTGGCATAGTACGGCTTGTTCGAGGCGACCGACTTCGTCGACCAGAAGTTCGGCCGGTCGGGGTTGTTCGAGAACGTGTACGCCTTGGCGCCGCTCGGGCCGGTGTAGGGGGCCGCGTTCAGGATCTGGCCACCCTCGCAGACGTTCGACAGGTCGCTGGAGTAGCGGGCGGTCACCGCGTTGTTGTCCGGCTCCTGCGTCTCCTGCTGCCCCGGGGTGGGGGAGGCGTCCGTGCCCGGGGTGCCGCTGGCGCCGGGAGCGGCGCTGGGGCCGGCGGTCGCGACCGTGGTGGGCTCGTCGTCGTCGCTGCTGACGAGGATGAGGCCGATGCCGGCGCCGCAGATGGCGAGCACGAGGACCACCGCGCCGGCGACCAGCCCGATGATCAGGCCCTTGTTCGACTTCTTCGGCGGCGGGAAAGGAGCACCGAACTGCGGTGCCTGTGCTGGCTGCCCGTATCCCGGGTACCCGCCCTGCTGCGGCGGAGCCGGCGGCCCGCTCCAGGGGGTGACGTTCGGGTCCGGCTGCTGCCCTCCGTACGGAGGGTAACTGTCGCTCATGTGAAGCCCTTATCGCTGTCGACGTGTGCCCAGGCACGGGATCAACAATCAGGGTAGTGAGCGCCGCAAATTGCGACGATGGGCGGCCGAACCCGCGGGAAGTCGCCGTTAGGCAACGGCGGCACACGGTGTGACTCTGTGTGTGAGTTACGGTTCAGTACGTGCCGAGATGCCCGGTCTTCCGGGGTTCGCAGGCGGCGTGGATCCGGGCTGCCGGAAGGGGATTCCGTTGTGTGGCCGGGGATGTGGGCCGGAGGGATCGTCCGATTCGGGCCTGTGACGAAGATCACTGTGCCGCGGGCCGAGTTGTGGGCGACACCGGCGTGTCGCGATGCGTCGGCACCGCTTCGTCGCCCCGCCCCGCCCCGCCC
>NZ_JAGPXN010000079.1 GCF_018070575.1 Micromonospora sp. C31 | reverse complement strand
GCCTCCGGCCGGTCCCGGCGCTGCACCGCCACGGCCAGCACGGCGTCGTCGGCGGGCAGCACGTCGCCGGCCATCGCGGTCAGCACGCTCTGCGGGCCGATCTCCAGGAACGTGTCCACCCCGGCGGTACGCAGGGCGGTGACCCCGTCGGCGTACCGCACGGCCTCGCGGACGTGCCGCACCCAGTACTCCGGCGTGCGGATCTCCTCACCGGCCAGCGCACCGGTCACGTTCGACACCACCGGCACCAACGGCGCGGCGAACGTCAGCCCGTCCAGCACCGCACGGAACTCGTCGAGCATCGGCTCCATCAACGGACTGTGGAACGCGTGGCTCACCGTCAGCCGGCGAGTGCGCACGCCCCGGTCCCGCCAGAGCCGCTCGGCCTCGT
>NZ_JAGPXN010000023.1 GCF_018070575.1 Micromonospora sp. C31 | reverse complement strand
GGGGTGGGTGGGGTGGGGGGGGAGGGCAGGGTGGTTAGCGGCGGGGGCCCAGGGCGGCGTTGACGGCGCTGGCCAGGGCGGCCACGACCAAACCGACCGAGGGGCGGACCACGGAGTCGTCCAGGCTGACGGTGCCGGAGAAACCGGAGCCACCCGCGATCTCCTCCAGCCGCTGCCGGGCCTCGCGGGCCGCGTCACCGGCCAGGCCGAGCGCCGGCTCCATCCGCAGGACCGCGACCAGGGTGGCCAGCGCCGCCGTCCGCTCGTCGGGCAGTTCGCCGCTGGCCAGCGCCTCGGCGAGCCGGCGTCGGGTGTCCGCCTCGACGGCGGGGTCGACCGTCGGATAGCGGTGCACGTGGATGAAGCCCAGCTCGGTCTCGTCGACGTCGCGCACCACGCCCTGGGCGCACAGGTCGCCGAGGATCCTGTCGCGTAGGCCGTGTCGCAGCCGCTGCACCCAGGACGAGGGGCTGTGCGGCGTGTCGGCCGCCATGCGGGCGAGCACCCCGTCGACGAGCGGCTCGCCGATGGGCGTCGGATCGACCACCGTCAGGGACCCGTCGGAGTACGCGATCCGCCCGGCCAGGGCCAGTTCGATCAGCACCGCGGCGGCCATCCCCAGGTCGAGGCTGATCCGCGGCATGGTCGCCTTGCCGGTCTCGTCGTCGTACGCGAGGAGAAGCAGCTCTTCGGCGAGCGCAACACCAGTCATGGCCGGAGACGGTAGCGGCTGCGCGCATCCCGCGCACGGACTCGGGCACGGATTCACGCGCAGCCGCACGGTGGACCTCAGAAGCGGGGCATCCCACCGAACTGGCGGTCGCCGGCGTCGCCGAGCCCCGGCACGATGAACATCCGGTCGTTGAGGCCCTCGTCGATCGAGGCGGTGACCAGGCGCAGCGGCAGGCCGGAGCGCTCCAGCCGCTCGATGCCGACGGGCGCGGCGAGCACGCAGAGCACGGTGATGTCGGTACAACCGCGGTCGGCCAGCAGCCGGCAGCAGTGCTCCAGCGAGCCGCCGGTGGCGAGCATCGGGTCGAGCACCAGCACCGGCAGCCCGCTCAGGTCACGCGGCAGCGACTCCATGTAGGCGCGCGGCTCGTACGTCTCCTCGTCGCGGGCCAGGCCGACGAAGCCCATCGAGGACTCCGGCAGCAGGCCGAGCGCGGCGTCGGCCATGCCCAGGCCGGCCCGCAGCACCGGCACGAGCAGCGGCGGGTTGGCCAGCCGGGTGCCCTCGGTGCCGGTGACGGGGGTCTGCACCGGGTACTTCTCGACGGGGAACGAGCGCGCGGCCTCGTACACCAGCATGGTGGTGAGTTCGTGCAGCGCCGCCCGGAACGAGGAGGAGTCGGTGCGCGCGTCCCGCATGGCGGTCAGCCGCGACTGGGCGAGCGGATGGTCAATGACGTGTACGTCCACGATCGCTCAACCTACCGGTCGCCCCGCTCCGGCACCGCGGGTGCGGCCGGAGCAGCGACCTCGCTCACGACCCCACCGCCGACAACCCCGTGACCAAGATCACAGCCCGGTCGGGTGCGTAGACTCCGAGGCATGACGGCGACAGCGACGTCGGCCCGGTCGGAGCTCTCCGAGTTGGGACGATCCGAGACCGCTCTGCGGACCTTCCTGCACGGCCTGCCCGGCGTGGACCAGGTCGGCGCGGAGCAGCGGGCGGCACAGCTCGGCACCCGCTCCATCAAGACCACCGCCAAGGCCCAGGCCATCGACCTGGCGATCCGGATGGTCGACCTGACCACCCTCGAAGGGGCGGACACCCCGGGCAAGGTGCGGGCCCTCGCGGCCAAGGCGCTGCGTCCCGACCCGGCCGATCCTTCCTGCCCGCACGTGGGCGCGGTCTGCGTCTACCCCGCGATGGTCCCGCACGTGGCCGAGGTGCTGCGCGGAAGCGGTGTGCACCTGGCCAGCGTGGCGACCGCCTTCCCCTCGGGGCAGGCCCCGCTGGAGGTCAAGCTCGCCGACACCCGGGCCGCCGTGGCGGCCGGTGCCGACGAGATCGACATGGTGATCAACCGGGGCGCGTTCCTGGCCGGGCGCTACTCCGAGGTCTACGACGAGATCGTCGCGGTCAAAGAGGCCTGCGGCTCTGCCGATGGCGGTCGCCAGGGGCGGCCGGCAGCCCACCTGAAGGTGATCCTGGAGACCGGTGAGCTGGCCACGTACGACAACGTGCGCCGCGCCTCCTGGCTGGCGATGCTGGCCGGCGGCGACTTCATCAAGACCTCCACCGGCAAGGTCCCGGTGGCGGCCACGCTCCCGGTGACGCTGGTGATGCTGGAGGCGGTCCGTGACTTCCGGGCCGCCACCGGGCGGCAGGTCGGCGTGAAGCCGGCCGGCGGCATCAAGACCACCAAGGACGCGATCAAGTACCTGGTGATGGTCAACGAGACCGTCGGCGCGGACTGGCTGGACCCGGACTGGTTCCGCTTCGGCGCCTCCAGCCTGCTCAACGACCTGCTCATGCAGCGCACCAAGCTGACGACCGGCACCTACTCCGGTCCCGACTACTTCACCCTGGACTGAGAGCCGATGTTCGAATACGCACCCGCCCCCGAGTCCCGCTCGGTGGTGGACCTCAAGCCCTCGTACGGGCTGTTCGTCGACGGCGACTTCGTCGACCCGGCCGACGGCGGCACGTTCAAGACGGTCAACCCCTCCTCCGAGGAGGTGCTCGCCGAGGTGGCCGAGGCGGGCGCGCAGGACGTGGACCGCGCCGTGCGCGCCGCCCGTCAGGCGTACGAGCGGGTCTGGGGCCCGATGCCGGGCCGGGACCGGGCGAAGTACCTGTTCCGGATCGCCCGGATCATCCAGGAGCGCTCCCGCGAGTTGGCCGTGCTGGAGTCGCTGGACAACGGCAAGCCGATCAGGGAGTCCCGCGACGTCGACCTGCCGCTGGTCGCCGCGCACTTCTTCTACTACGCCGGCTGGGCCGACAAGCTGGAACATGCCGGCTTCGGCGCGAACCCGCGCCCGCTGGGCGTGGCCGCGCAGGTCATCCCGTGGAACTTCCCGCTGCTGATGCTGGCCTGGAAGATCGCCCCCGCCCTTGCGGCGGGCAACACGGTGGTGCTGAAGCCGGCCGAGACGACCCCGCTGACCGCGCTGCTCTTCGCCGAGATCTGCCAGCAGGCCGACCTGCCCGCCGGCGTGGTCAACATCGTCACGGGCGCCGGTGACACCGGCCGCGTGCTGGTCGAGCACCCGGGCGTGGACAAGGTCGCCTTCACCGGTTCGACCGAGGTGGGCCGGGCCATCGCCCGCGCCGTGGCCGGCACCCGCAAGAAGCTCACCCTGGAGCTGGGCGGCAAGGCGGCCAACATCGTCTTCGACGACGCCCCCGTCGACCAGGCGGTCGAGGGCATCGTCACCGGCATCTTCTTCAACCAGGGGCACGTCTGCTGCGCCGGCTCGCGGCTGCTGATCCAGGAGAACGTCGCCGACCGGGTGCTGGAGTCGCTGAAGCGGCGGATGGCCCGGCTGCGCGTCGGCGACCCGTTGGACAAGAACACCGACATCGGGGCGATCAACTCGGCCGCGCAGCTCGCGCGGATCCGGGAGCTGTCCGACGCCGGGTCCGCCGAGGGCGCCGAGCGCTGGTCGCCGCCGTGCGAGCTGCCGGAACGCGGCTTCTGGTTCGCCCCGACGATCTTCACCGGGGTCACCCAGGCGCACCGGATCGCCCGCGAGGAGATCTTCGGCCCGGTGCTGTCCGTGCTGACGTTCCGCACCCCGGCCGAGGCCGTCGAGAAGGCCAACAACACGCCGTACGGGCTGTCGGCCGGGATCTGGACCGACAAGGGCTCCCGGATCCTGTGGATGGCCGACCGGCTGCGCGCCGGCGTGGTCTGGGCCAACACGTTCAACAAGTTCGACCCCACCTCGCCGTTCGGCGGCTACAAGGAGTCGGGCTACGGTCGCGAGGGCGGCCGGCACGGGCTGGAGGGCTACCTCAATGTCTGAGCGGGTCGCGGTACGCAAGACGTACAAGCTCTTCATCGGCGGGAAGTTCCCGCGCAGCGAGTCGGGACGGTCGTATCTCGTGCAGGACGCCAACGTTTCCCTCGCCTCCCGCAAGGACGCGCGGGACGCCGTGGTCGCCGCCCGCGCCGCCGTGAAGGGCTGGGCCGGGGCGACCGCGTACAACCGGGGTCAGATCCTCTACCGGGTCGCCGAGATGCTGGAGGGCCGGCGCGAGCAGTTCGTCGCCCTCGGCGTGCCCGGCGACGAGGTCGACGCGGCCGTGGACCGCTGGGTCTGGTACGCCGGCTGGTCCGACAAGCTTCCCCAGGTGTACGGCGGCGCCAACCCGGTCGCCGGGCCGTACTTCAACCTGTCGGCCCCCGAGCCGACCGGCGTGGTGGCCGTGGTCGCCCCCGAGTCACCGGCGCTGCTCGGCCTGGTCAGCGTGATCGCCCCGGCGATCGTCACCGGCAACACCGTGGTGGTGGCGACCTCGCCGACGCAGCCCCTCGCGGCGGTGACCCTGGCCGAGGTGCTCGCCACCTCCGACCTGCCCGGCGGCGTGGTCAACCTGCTCACCGGCCGGATCAGCGAGACCGTGCCGGCGCTGGCGGCCCACATGGACGTCAACGCCATCGACCTGACCGGGGTGGCCGACGCCGAGCTGGCGATCGAGCTGGAGGTCAAGGCGGCGCAGAACCTCAAGCGGGTGCTCCGGCCGGCCCCGGCCGACCACGACTGGTCCGCCGACCCGGGCATCACCCGGATGACCACCCTGCTGGAGACGAAGACGGTCTGGCACCCCAAGGGGGTGTGACTGTTCTGTCCTGGGGGTTTTCCGGGGAGCCCCGCCCGCTCCGGGCGGTCAGGCTTGATCCCTGCGCGGGCGGGGCTCCCCGGAAAACCGACCGTGGACAGGTTCGTGGGAGAGCTCGGCTCGGGTGTGCCGCCTTGGGAGGGCTCAGCTCCGGTGTGCTGCGCGAGGTGGGTCTACTACCGGGGGTAGGATTGCGGCGTGACTCGGCTTGGTGATCTCGAACGCGCGGTGATGGACGTCTTGTGGGACTCGGTCCCGGGCACGTCGGGTGGGATCACCGTGCGCGAGGTGGCCGACGCGCTGGACGGGCGCGAGCTGGCGTACACGACGGTGATGACCGTGCTGGACCGGCTCGCCGGCAAGGGCATGGTGCAGCGCGAGCGGGAGGGGCGGGCCTGGAGTTACCGGGCCGCCGCCAGCCGCGAGGCGTACATCGCCCGGCTCATGCTCGACGCTCTCGACCTCGGCGGCAGCCGCGACGCCGCGCTGGTGCGCTTCGCCCGTTCGGTGACCGGCACGGAGGCCGAGGTGCTGCGCGCCGCCCTCGGGGCCGAGGCCGGGGGGACCGGGCACGACGGTGACGCGCTGACCGACCGGGTCGACGCGCCGTCGGTCGACGGGCTCGGTCTGCCGCCCCGGGCCGACAAGGCAGCGGACCGGTAGGGCGGCGGTCGTGGCGTACGCCCTGCACTTCGCCGCGTCGATGCTGGCCTGCTGGCTGACCGCGCAGGTGCTCGCCCGCTCCACCTGGACGTGGCGCAGCCCCCGGGTGGCGATCGTCTGCTGGCAGGCGGTCGGGCTGGCCCTCGGGCTCTCCGCCATGGGCGTGCCGATGGCGCTGGGCCTGGCCGCCTACGACCGGCCGACCGGCAGCGCGCTGGTCGCCCTCGCCACGGACCTCGGCCACGGCACCCTGCCCGTCGGGCTGGGCGCGCCGCACCTGGCCGCCGTCGGGGTGGGCTTCGGCATCGGCGCGGTCCTGCTGGCCACGACCGTCCGCAGCGTCCACGGCACCGTACGCGCCCAGCGCCGGCACCGGGACCTGCTCGCCCTGGTCGCCCGCCGGGACCCGACGGTGCCCGGGGCGCTGGTGCTCGACCACCCGGGCGCAGCGGCGTACTGCCTGCCGGGGATGAAGCCCCGGGTGGTGGTCAGCGCGGGCACCCTCGACCTGCTGGATCCCGCCGAGTTGGCGGCCGTGCTCACCCACGAGCGGGCGCACGCCCAGGAACGGCACGACCTGGTGCTGCTGCCGTTCACCGCGCTCAGCCGGGCGCTGCCCTGGTTCGCCTGGGTCCGCGAGGCGCACGCGCGGGTCGCCCTGCTGGTCGAGATGCGGGCCGACGACAAGGCCCGGGAGGCGCACGCCGACGCCCCGCTCGCCGGTGCGCTGCGCCGGTTCGCCGCCGCCGGCAACCGGATCACGCCGGCCGGCACCCTCGGGATGGGCGACCGGGACCTCGACGTACGGGTGCAGCGGCTCATGGTCGCCGACCGGCCGCCCCGGCTGCTCGGGACCGTCGCGCTGGCCGTGGCGACCACCGTGGCCGCCCTGCCTATCTCCCTCTTCCTGAGCTGACCCCGGGCCCCGCCCCGCATCGGTTGTGGCTGCCCCTCCCCGGGGAGCCGGTCCCGTTCTTCCCGGGGTTACCACGGCGTGGAGCGCGTCCGGCCATGCTGGGGCGGGACCCGCCCGGTGGCGACGCGCCCTACACCTCCCCCACAACTACTACAAGTCGTCGTAGAATCTCCCGCGCCGGACCGCGGTAGCGACCATGCGTAGGCAATCTACGTGTAGGCTCCCTACGACAACTGAGCCAATCGTTCGGAGAGCCGGCCATGGACACCCTGCTCCTCGCCCGCCTGCAGTTCGCCACCACCACCTCGATCCACTTCCTCTTCGTGGTGGTCACCCTCGGGCTGGTGACCCTGCTGGTCTACCTCCAGACCGCCTGGCTGATCACGAACAAGCCGGTCTACGAGCGAATGACCCGGTTCTGGGGCCAGCTCTACGTGATCAACTACGTGCTCGGCATCGCCACCGGCATCGTGATGGAGTTCCAGTTCGGGCTGAACTGGAGCGGGCTGTCGCGCTACGTCGGCAACGTCTTCGGGGCGCCCCTGGCCATCGAGACGCTGGTCGCGTTCTTCCTGGAGTCGACGTTCCTCGGCATGTGGATCTTCGGTTGGCACCGGCTGCGTCGGGGCGTCCACCTCGCCCTGCTCTGGGGCGTCGCCATCACCGCGTACGCCTCGGCGTTCTGGATCATGGTGGCGAACTCCTGGTTGCAGAACCCGGTCGGCTACGAGGTGCGCGACGGCGTCGCGCACCTCACCGACTTCTCCGCGCTGCTGGACAACCCCACCTTCCGCGTGGCCCTCGGGCACGTCGTCACGGCGGCGCTGCTCGTCGGCGGGATGCTGATGGCGGCGGTCAGCGCGTGGCACCTGGTCCGGCGCACCGACGACTTCACGCTGCACCGCAAGGGGCTGCGCATCGGCCTGATCACCTCGGCGGTGGCGATCTTCTTCGTGCAGGGCTTCGGCTTCGCCCAGTTCTTCGCGATCAGCGACGTGCAGCCCACCAAGTTCGGCGACGACCCCGCCGCCGCGCCGCTGATCGCCGAATGGACCGCCCGGTTCGGCCCCGGCGACTACACCCCGCCGGCCCTCGCCGACGTCGGCCTCGGCTTCATGATCCTGATCGGCTTCACCCTCGGCCTGCTCTGGCTGCTGCTCCCGCTGCTGTGGCGGGACTGGATCATCCGGCTGCGCGTCCCGCTGTGGATCCTCCAGTTCGCCCTGCCGCTGCCCTTCGTCGCGGCGATCCTCGGCTGGATCGCCCGCGAGGTCGGCCGCCAGCCCTGGGCCGCGTACGGGCTGCTCCCCGTGGACCAGGCGGTGTCGCCGGTCAGCCCCTGGCTGATGCTCAGCTCGCTGATCGGCTTCAGCCTGCTGCTCGGCGCCCTCGCCGTCACCAACTGGGTGCTGCTGGCCCAGCACGCCGCCCGGGGCGCGCACGACCCGGCCCTGGGCCGGCAACCGGACCAGCCGCCGGCCGACCCCCACCCCGAGCCCGCCTTCGCCTGAGGAGACGACCGTGGAACTCGCCTGGTACGCCCTGCTCGGCCTCTTCTTCGCCGGCTACCTGGTGCTCGGCGGCTACGACTACGGCGTCGGCCTGCTGCTCGCCCGGGACACCGACCCCGCCCGCCGCCGCGCCGCGCTCAACGCGGTCGGCCCGTTCTTCCTCGGCAACGAGGTCTGGCTGGTGGCCGCCGTCGGCATCCTGTTCGGCGCCTTCCCCCTGCTGGAGGGGGAACTGCTCGCCGGCTTCTACCCGGCGGTGCTCGGCGCGTTGACCGGGGTCGTCCTGGTCACCGCCGGGGTGCAGCTGCGCAGCCGACCGGCCGGGCAGCGCGCCCGCGTCTGGTGGGACCGGGTCGTGGTCGTCGGCAGCGTGCTCGCCGCGCTCGGCTGGGGCGCCGTGCTGGCCGGGCTGCTCCAGGGCGTACCGCTGCACGCCGACGGCCACGTCGCCGGGGTGAGCCACCTCTTCACCCCGTTCGTGGCCGCCGCCGGGCTCGCCCTCGTCGCGCTGGTCGCCCTGCACGGTGCGACCTTCCTCACGCTGCGGCTGCCCGCCGCCGACGCCGGGCCGGTCGGGCGACTGGCCGCCCGGCTCGTCCCGGTGGCGCTGACCGCCGTCGGCGCGGCCACCGTCCTCGGCCTGCTCTCCGCCGACGTACGCACCGCCGCACAGCAGCCGCTGGTGGGCGTACTGCTGCTGTCGTTGCTGGTCACGGCGCTGCTGGTGGCCCGGGCGGCGCTCGCGCGGCGGCGGCCGGGGGTGGCCTTCGCCGCCACCTGCGCGGCCCTGGCACTGCCGGTGGCGCTGGCCGGCGCGACCCTGTGGCCCTACGCGCTGGTCTCCACGGTCGACCCGGGCGCGTCACTGACCGTGGCCGACGCGGCGGCCAGCACGCCCACGCTGCGGCTGCTGGGCTGGGTGACGCTGCCGCTCCTGCCGGCCCTACTAGGCTTTCAGGCGATGTGCTGGTGGGTGTTCCGGGGACGGACCGACGGCAGGGCACCGGTGTACTGGTGAACCGCCGTCCCTTCGACCCGCGTCTGCTGCGCCGGGTCCCGGGGACCCGGCGCGACCTCGCCGTGCTCGCACTGCTCGGCGTGCTGGCCGCGGGGTTGGTCGTCGCGCAGGCCACGGCGCTGGCCGCGCTGCTGGCGACCGCGTTCGAAGGGCGACTGGACCGGCCCGCGCTGGCGGGCTTCGCCGCTGCGGTGGCCGCCCGCTCGCTGCTGGTCTGGGCGCAGGGCACGGTGTCGGCGCGGGTCGCGGCGACGGTCAAGGCGGCGCTGCGGGCCGACCTGCTCGGAGCGGTCGGGCGGCACGGCCCCGGCTGGGTCGCCGGCCAGCGCGCCGGGCAGCTCGCCACGCTGACCGGGCGCGGGCTGGACGCGCTCGACGCCTACTTCACCGGCTACCTGCCGCAGCTCGTGCTCAGCGTCACCGTGCCGGCCGCCGTGCTGGCCCGGATCTTCGTCGCCGACTGGAGCTCGGCGCTGATCATCGCGGTGACCCTGCCGCTGATCCCGATCTTCGGCGCGCTGCTCGGCTGGCAGGCGCAGGCCGCCACCGAGCGGCAGTGGCGACGGCTCTCCCTGCTCGGCGGGCACTTCCTCGACATGGTGGCCGGGCTGCCCACGCTGCGCGCGTTCGGCCGGGCCCGGGCGCAGACCGAGATGGTCCGCCGGATGGCCGACGGCCACCGGATCGCGACCATGAAGACGCTGCGGATCGCCTTCCTGTCCGCCCTGGTCCTGGAGCTGGTGGCCACCCTCTCGGTGGCGCTGGTCGCCGTGCCGGTGGGCGTACGGCTGCTCGGCGGCGGGCTGACCCTCCAGACCGCGCTGCTGGTGCTGCTGCTCACCCCGGAGGCGTACCTGCCGCTGCGGGCGGCCGGCGCCCGGTTCCACGCCAGCATGGAGGGGCTCACCGCGCTGGACGAGGCGCTCACCCTCTCCGCCGCCGCCCCCGCGCCGGCGCGCGGCGAGGTAGCGCCCACCCCCGACGGCCGCGGCGAGATCCGGTTCGAGGCGGTGACCGTCGAGTACGAGCGGACCACCGCCCTGCGCGACGTCACGCTGACCATCCGGCCGGGCGAGCGCGTCGCCGTGATCGGGCCGAGCGGAGCCGGCAAGAGCACTTTGCTCGGCCTGCTGCTCGGTTTCGTCACCCCGACCGCCGGCCGGGTCACCGTGGGCGGGGTGGACCTGGCCGACGCCGACACCGACGGCTGGCGCCGCCAGGTGGCCTGGGTGCCGCAGCGCGCCCACCTCTTCGCCGCCTCGCTGGCCGACAACATCCGCCTCGGCACCCCGGCCACCCCGGACGCGGCGCTCGCCACGGCGGTCCACGACGCCGCCCTGGACGACGTGGTCGCCGAGCTGCCCGACGGGCTCGCCACCGTGCTCGGCGAGCGCGGGCACGGCCTGTCCAGCGGGCAGCGGCAGCGGGTCGCGCTGGCCCGCGCGTTCCTGCGGGACGCGCCCGTGGTGCTGCTCGACGAGCCGACCGCCCGGCTGGACACCGCCGCCGAGGCCGTCGTCCTCGACGCCGCCCGCCGGCTGGTGGCCGGCCGGACGGCGCTGCTGGTGGCACACCGACCGGCGCTGCTCGCCGACGCGGACCGGATCCTGCGGGTCGAGGACGGCCGGGTCACCGAGCTGACGCCCACGGCGGCCGGGGAGGCGACCCGGTGACCGACGAACAGACCCCCGCCGGCGCCCGGCCCGAGAGCCGCCCTGACGGCACACCCGGCACCGACGCCGGGCCGGCGGACGGCGGCGGACGGTCCACGCCGGGTCGCACCGGCTCCCCCGAGCGGGCCGTGCTGCGGCTGGCCCGGCCGTACCTGAACCGGCTGCTCGGCGCGGGGCTGCTCGCCGCCGCCACCGAGTTCGCCGGCCTCGCCCTGATGGCCACCGCGACCTGGCTGCTGATGAGCGCCGCCGGCCGGCCCCCGCTGGACCGCCTCACCGTGGCGATCGTGGCGGTCCGGGCGCTGGCGATCAGCCGGGGCGTACTGCGCTACACCGAACGGCTCGCCGGGCACGACGCCGTGCTGCGACTTGTCACCGACGTCCGGGCCCGGGTCTTCGGCACCCTCGCCGCCCGCACGGCGGCACGGCAGCGCTCCGGCGACGCGCTGAGCCGGCTCGTCTCCGACGTGGAGGCCGTCCAGGACCTGCTGCTGCGGGTGCTGGTGCCGGCCTCGGCAGCGGCGCTGGTCAGCCTGCTCGCGGTCGGCGGGGCGGCGCTGATGTCGCCGGCCGCCGCCGGGGTGCTCGCGGGCGGGCTGCTGCTCGCCGGGGTCGCGCTGCCCGCGCTGGCCACCGCGCTGACCCGGCGTGCCGCCGCGGAGCTGGCGCCACTGCGCGGCGCCCTCGCCACCGACGCGGTCGACCTCACCCACGGCGCCGCCGACCTGGCCGCGTTCGGCGCCACCGGGCACGCGCTGGAGGCCGCCGGGGTGCGGGCCCGACGGCTGGCCCGGTTGGAGCGGCGGCTCGCCGCCACCGGCTTCGCCGTCGACGCGGCCGGGGTGCTGGTGGCCGGGCTGACCGCCGGCGCGGTGGTGCTCGCCGCGCTCGCCGGCGGCGTGGACGGGGTGCTCGTCGGCGTCCTGGCGGTCGGCACGCTCGCCGCCGTGGAGATCGCGCTGGCGCTGGTCGGGGCCGCCCGGCAGTGGACCCAGCTCCGGACCGGCCTGACCCGGGTGGCCGCCCTGCTGGAGGCTCCGGTCGGCCCGGGGCCGTCCGGCGGCACGGAGGTCGGCCCGGGGCCGTACGAGGTGCGGTTCGAGGAGGTCACCGTCCGGTACCGGGAGGGTGCCCGGCCCGCCCTGGACGGGTTCAGCCTGGACCTGCCGCCCGGCCGCCGGGTCGCGGTTGTCGGGCCCAGCGGCGCCGGCAAGAGCACCCTGGCCGGCGTCCTCACCGGCGCGGTGCGCCCCGCGCGCGGACGGATCACCCTGGACGGGCGGGAGCTGTCGGCGTACCGGGGCGAGGAACTGCCCCGCGCCGTCGGCGGACTGCTCGCCGAGGCGTACGTCTTCCACGCCTCCGTGCGGGAGAACCTGCTGCTCGGGCGGCCCGGCGCCGACGAGGAGGAGCTGACGGCGGCGACCGCGGCGGCCGGGCTGCTGGGCTGGGTACGCGAGCAGCCCGACGGCTGGGACACCGTGGTCGGCGAGGAGGGCGGCCAGCTCTCCGGCGGCCAGCGGCAGCGGCTCGCGCTGGCCCGGGCGCTGCTCGCGGCGCCGGGCGTGCTGGTGCTCGACGAGCCGACCGAGGGGCTCGATCCCGCCGCCGCCGACGCGGTGCTCGCCTCCGCGCTGGCGGCCACCCCGAACGGGCACTCCGTGCTGCTGATCAGCCACCGGCTCAGCGGGCTCGCCGGGCTGGACGAGATCGTGGTCCTCGACGCCGGGCGGGTGGCCCAGCGCGGCCGGCACGCCGAACTGGTCGCCGCCCCCGGCTGGTACCGGGACCAGTGGCTGATCCAGGAGGCGGCCGAGCGCGGATACCTGGCGCTGCGTCCCTGACCCGCCCGCCCGGTTCCGGGTCGGGCCAGGGTTCTCCCCGACGCCGTCCGGCGGCGGCCGGTGGCAGGGTGGGGCCATGCGGGGCGAGGACGACGCGACCATCGTGGAGGAACGGCTGCGGGAGCTGGCCGCGCACCTGCGGGGGCCGCGGCGGCTCAAGTCCGACCTGCTGACCGAGGCGCGGCACGGGCTGCTGGACGCCGTCGACGCGTACCGGGCGGACGGGCTGCCGGCGACGGAGGCGCAGCGCCGGGCGGTGGCCGAGTTCGGCTCGCCGGCGCAGCTCGCCCCGGCCTACCAGGCGGAGCTGGCGGCGGGTGCCCTGCGCGGGCTGTCGCTGCGGGTCGTCACGCTCGCCACGGTCGCGCTCGTCGCCGGCGACCTCACCTGGCAGGGGTCGAGCTGGGGCGGATCCCCGCCGCCGGCCGCCTACCAGTGGCTGTCGTCGTCGGTGGGCTGGATCTGGGCGGCGGCGTTCGGGCTGGCCGCGATCGGGCTGCTGCCGGCCGGCCGGTCGGCGCTACGCGGCGCTGCCGCGGACCGGGCGGTGGGCGCGGCCCTCACCGGGATCCTCGCCCTCGGCGTGCTGGCCGGCTCGGCGCTCTTCGCATGGTCGATCGGTCTCTGGGACGCCGCGCTCACCTGGCCGCCCATGATCATCGGAGCGGTGGTGGCCGCCACCGGCTATCTCTGGCTCGGCCGCGCCGCCCGCACCTGGCTGCTCGCCGCCCGTTGAGCCCCGAGCGCGATCCTGCCGCCCCGTGCGAGGCCGGGCGCGCGTCGGCCGACGGGATGCGGTTGGCGCGGCCGGCGGGACCGGGGGCGCGGCCGGCGGCGGTCAGGCCGGCACCGCCGGCGGGGGGTCGGTGTCGAGGAAGCGGCCGACGGTGGAGCGGAACTCGTGCCACCCGGACCGCTCGCCGGCCAGCGCCCGCCGGCCCTCGTCGGTGAGTTGGTACGTCCGCCGCTCCCGCCCGTTGACGGTGCTCCAGGTGCTGGCCACGTGGCCGGCGCGCTCCAGCCGGCGCAGCGCCGGGTAGACGGTGCCGGTCGGCAGGTCGAGCTGACCGTCGCTGCGGTTGCGCAGCGCCTCGATGATCGCGTAGCCGTGCAGCGAACCCTGCTCGAGCACCGCGAGCAGCAGCGCGTCGAGGTGTCCGTGCAGCGCCTGGGCCTTCATGCGTAGGAACGCTACTTGTCGGCGGCCCGCTCCGCCACCGGGGTGCGGGCACCGGTCTTCCGGAGACGCCCACTAGGGTGTGTGCCCAGAGTCACTCGTCGGCGGCGGACGCCGGCGGGTGGGCAACCCGAAGCACACGGAGGTCAGCGTGGCCCGCCAGTCGCCCCAACGGCCCGACGCCGACGAGCCCGAGCTCGACGACGCCGACGCCCCGGCCGAGTCCGGCACCGCATCCGTCTCGACCGAGGCCGCCCGCGCCCTCTGGGACGAGCTGCGGATCGACCCGGTGGAGATCGCGTTGCCCGCCGGCACCGGCTACACGCTGCGGGCCTACCGGCCGGCGCGGGAGCTGACCCCGACCGATGTCGCCGAGCGCGACCAGGACGACCCGTTCCTGGCCCGCCGCCAGGTCACGCAGGAGGACGAGGATGACGACGACGAGGCCGTCGTCATCCTCGACGACGACGTCGCCCAGGAGTTCGCCGAGAGCGACGAGGAGGAGGCCAAGGGCCGCCGCCGCGACGCGACCGACGACGAGGACGCCGACGACAAGGACGAGGACGAGGCTGGCGACGAGGAGGTGCCGGTCTTCCTCAGCCACCGCGGGAAGCTGCTGCTCTTCAGGACGCCCGAGTCCCTGGTCAGTTTCGTCCGTTCCGGGGCGCCCAACGACCTGTCTCAGCTGGACAGCTGGAATGAACTGTCCGAACGGGTGGAGCCGGCCGACATCGCGCCGCTCGACGAGGACGTCTACGAGCTCGACCTGGTGGTGGAGAACCTCCGCGGCGGGCACGACAGCTGGGACCCGACGCTGCTCATCGAGGCCGGCGAGGTGGCCCGCGACCTGGCGTACGCGCTGCGGCTGCCCGCGGTGCTGGACATGCTCTCCGCCGGCTCCAGCCTCGACAACCTGGACGAGGCGCTGCGCGCCACCGTCGACGGCGGCGTCGGCGGGTTCTTCGGCAGGCGCAGACTGAAGAAAATCGGGGCACAAACCGCAAGTCTGGGTTGGCGCACCATTGTCGGGAAGATCTCTGCGGTCGTGGACTGGCGCGACTGACCCTTTACGGGGAGCATCAGTCTTCGGCAGTGAAAGCCTTGTGTCCCGGGAGGAGGACGACGCCGTGGCGCTCGTGCGCGTGTACTGCGGTCTGGCCTCGGCGGATCCGGCCGACCGACCGGTCTCGGCCGGTTCGACGCTGACGTCCGCTGTGGTCGACGACGCAGGCCGTCTGCTGCATGTCTGCGAGATCGGCGACGACCCCGCTGGCTACGCCCAGCTGGTCGCGCTGCTCGTGGAGCGGTCGGGCGGGCCGAGCGGTGCGGCCATCGCCGCCGACAGCGACGACCACACGGTCACCTCGCTGCTCAGCGCAGCCGGTCGTCCACTGGCGATCGCCGACGACGACTCCGTCGACGACTTCGCCGAGCGGTTCGCCGACGACGATTCCCTGGAGGAGATGCAGTCGCCCCCGGCCGAGCGGCGCGCCGTCGGCCTGGCCCGCGCTTTGCAGGCCGGCGCCCTCTCCGCCGTCACCCTCCCGGCCCCCCGGGACCTCGCCGGCTACAAGCAGGTCCTCGCCGCGCACGCCGCCCTGGCCAGCGGGCGGCACTCCGCCGCCGTCGCGCTACGGGAGGTGCTCCGCGAGCTCTACCCGGCCGCGTTGCGCGCCTACCCGGACCCGGCCGAACCGGTCTCGCTGGCCGTGTTGGACGCGTTGCCCGAGCCCGGCATGCTGAACGGCACCGTGGGCCGCGGTGACGACGCCCCGACGCCCGCCGAGGCGGTCGCGAGGCGACTCGCCGCCGACGGGGTCGCCGACGCCGACGAACTCACCTCGGCGGTGACCGCACTGCGGGTGGCCATCAGCGAGACGCCCCGGCGCGCCACCGTCAACCGCGCGCTCACCACCGCCGTCGCCGACACCGTGCGGCAGGCCGTCGCCTCCGTCCGGGCCTGCGACGCCGGCTGCCAGGCCCTGGTCGGCGCGCTCAACGAGCGGGTGGGTGCCCCCGCCACGCCGGCCCCGGGCCGCCGCGCCGCGACCCGTCACGGCGAGCCGCTCGGCGAACTGCCCGGTCGCGCCCCCACCGGCGGCGCGCTGCCCGGCCTCAGCCCCACCGGCGGTGGCCTGCCCGGTCGCGCCCCCACCGGCGGTGTCCCGCGTTCCCTGCGGCCCGCCGAGCCCGAGCCGGCCCCGGGCGGTGGCCGCCGCAGCCGGCCCGAGCCCGTCTCCGGCGCGACGCCGCCTCCGGCCCCCCGGCCCCTCGGCCCACCGCCGGTCGCCCCGGCCCCCGTCACCCCACCCCCGGTCGCGCCGACGCCGGTGACGCCGGCCGCAGTCGCCGGCCCCCCGGTCTCCGCGCCCCCCTCGCGGGCCGGAGCGCTGCCGAGCCGGATCGACGGCCCGACCAACCGCCCGGTGTCCGCGCCGCCGCCTCCGCCGCCGGGGATCACCCCCATCGCCCCGGCACAGCGGGGCACGGTGCCGCCGGCCGAGGCGGGCGAGCCGTTCCGCCCCACGCTGACCACCGCGGCGATCCAGAACGCCCGCGCCGAGCGCCAGCGCACCGTGATCCCGCCGCGCCCGAAGACCACCTCCGAGCCGGCCCCGCCCACGGGCGGCTTCAGCGCCACCGATCTCAGCGTTCCCGTGCCCACGCCCCGACCGGGCCAGGGCACCACCACCTCCCCGGCGGCCGGCACGGAGTCCGCACCGCCCGGCTCGCGGGCGAACTGGCCGCTGGTCAACAACCCCGAGGGCCCGGCCGACAGTTCCGCCAAGAACCCGGTGGCGAACTCCTACGGAGACCGCGGTGGTCGCGGCGTCGACGCCCCGACCGATCCGGGTACGGAGCGCCGGGTCACCCCGCCCTGGCTGGCCGACGACCTGCCCCAGGAGCCCCCGGTGCTGCGGCTGGTCGAGCCGCCGCCGCTGGCCGACCGCGCGCTGCGCGCCGGGACGGGCCCGGCCGCCGACGCACAGCCCGAGACGCCCCCGCTGCGCCTGGTCGACCGCGAGGAGGCCGCTCGCAATGGCCGGCCGGCCCCCCGCGAGGAGCGGCCGGCGGCCCGTGAGGAGCGGCCGGCGGCCGAGTACCGCCCGTCGCCCCCGATGGAGCGCCGGCCCCCGCCGGTCCCCGACGAGGGCGACGGCGACCTGCTGATCTTCGCCCAGGCCAAGTCCGCCTGGTTCGTGGGGCACGACGACGACGGCGAGTCCGACCTGGACTGGTCGACCACCGCGGACACCGGCTGGCAGGCCGCCGAGCAGGCCGCCCGCCCGGCGGTCGGTGCCGAGACCACGGCCGGGTTGCCGAAGCGGGTCCCCCAGGCCAACCTCGTCCCCGGATCCCCGCTGCGCGACGAGCGTCCCCTGCGAATCGTCCGTGACGCGGCGAGCCTCGCCGAGAACACCACCGGCTACTTCCGCGGCTGGCGTCGCGGGCAGGAGATCGGCGGGTTCGCGGTGGGCGGCCGGCCCGGTCGGGAGGCCGCCGGCGGCTGGGACTTCACCCGTGACACGGGCGACCGCGACGACGACCGGGAATACGAGTACCGCTCCGCCGGCTACCGCTCCTGACCGCCGGGAAACCGCCTCCCACCTCGGTGTTCCTGCCCACACCCGGATAATTTGACGCCACATCGCGCCGGCCGGGAGCATACCGGCGGAACAGCCGGCGGCAGGGGTCGCCGGGTGGGAAGGCGACTCATGGCGACATCGGCAACCGGCTCCTCCGCGTTCACCCGCCGTGGTCTGCTGGCCGCGACGGCGGGCACGCTCCTGCTCAGCGCCTGCGGGCGCGGCGGGGCGGACGAGGGCGATCCCGTCACGACGGCCGCGCCGGGCGTCCAGGAGCTGCTGATCGGGGTCAGCCTTGAGCTGACCGGTCCCGGCGCCGCGCTCGGCGTGCTCCAGCAGCGGGCGTTGGCGATCACCCTCGAATCGCTCAACGCCAAGGGCGTTCCGATCGGCAACCTCCGCCGGACCGTACGGCTGGAGGTGCGGGACAACGCCGGCGACCCGGCGCTGGCTGCCCGGCAGGCCACCGCGCTGGCCCGCGACACCGGCGTACACGCCCTGGTCGGCGGGACCGTGGCCGAGACCTCGATGGCCCTGGTCGGGGTGGCGCAGAAGGAGCGGGTGCCGTTCCTCTCGCTCGCCTTCGGCGACGGGATCGTGCTGCCACTGGCACAGCGGACGTACGTCTACAAGCTGACTCCGGACGCCGGCGACATCGCCCAGCGGCTCGCCCGGCTCATCGCCTCGCAGCGGCTCTCCCGGGTGGCGTTGCTGGCCGCGGACGGCCTGCACGGCGAGTCGGGCGTACGGGCGGTGCGCGGTGCCCTGCGCACGGCCGGGGTGACGCTGGCCGCCGCCACCCGGCTACCCCGCACCGGAGAGGATCACCGTCGGGCGGCCCGCGCGGCGACGAAATCCCGCCCCGACGGGGTGGTGGTGTGGGCGACCGCCCCCGACTCGGCCGCCGCCGTCGGGGCGTTGCGCGGGGCCGGGTACGACGGGCCGGTGTTCCTCGACGCGGGCGCGGTCGCGGAGCAGACCCTGGAGGGCGGGAACGCGGCCCTCATGGAGGGTGCGTACGCCGTCCACCCGACCTCCCTGGGCGGGGCGATGCTCGCCAACACCACCATGTCGGCGTTGGACCGCAAGGAGTTCGTCTACCGCTACGTGCAGCTGCACGGCGGTTTCAGCGGCTTCGCCCCGTACGCGTCCGACGCGGTACAGCTGATCGCCGACGCGGCCCGGCTCTCGGCCAGCGTCGACCGTGGACGGATCCGGGCGTTCCTGCAGAACCAGGTCACCGAGGGAATGGCGGGGATGTACTCCTTCACCCCCATCCGGCACGGCGGCATGGACCAGGGCTCGCTGGGCGTCTACACCGTCAGCGCGGGCGCCTGGACCCGGGTTTCCTGACCCCCCGCCGCCGTCACCGGGCAGCGACGTGCGCCCGGTGGCGGCCGAGGCCGTCACCGGACGACGTCGCGTCGATCAGGCCGGTGCCACGGCGCGCGAGCGCCGCATGGTCAGCACGTACTCGACCAGCGAGATCAGCACGTGCTTCGTCGACTCCCGGTTACGGGCGTCGCAGGCCACCACCGGCACGTCACCGGAGATCGCGAGCGCGTCCCGGACGTCCTGCGGGTCGTGGTACTGCATCCCGTCGAAGCAGTTGATGGCCACCAGGTACGGCAGCCGCCGGTGCTCGAAGAAGTCGATCGCCGCGAAGCAGTCGGCCAGCCGGCGGGTGTCCACCAGCACGACCGCGCCGATCGCACCCCGGACCAGCTCGTCCCACATGAACCAGAACCGGGTCTGACCCGGCGTACCGAACAGGTACAGGATCAGGTCACGGTCGATCGAGATGCGGCCGAAGTCCATCGCCACCGTGGTCGTCGTCTTGCCCGGCACCTGCCGGGTGTCGTCGACGCCCACGCCGGCGGAGGTCATGATCGCCTCGGTCGTCAGCGGCGTGATCTCCGAGACCGAGCCGACCAGCGTCGTCTTGCCGACGCCGAATCCACCGGCGATAACGATCTTCGCCGACGTCACGCGCCCACTCGGGGTCGGCGGGCGGTGCGACATGTCAGAGCCTGCGAAGTCCACTCAGCACCCTCTCCAGCAGTTCAGTGCCCACCGCGTCGTCCGAGTCTTCCAGAATGGTCGGCTCGTGGACCGCGACCAGGCCGTCCGTCGCCATGTCGGCGATGAGCACCCGGGCCACACCGAGCGGGAGCTGCATCCGCGCCGCGATCTCGGCGAGCGACTGCACACGTCCGTCACACAGCGCAGCAATGTACTGGTGCTCGCGGCCCTGACCGCCGTTGCCATTGGCAGCGGCGCGACCGCGCACCGTCGTCTCGACGAGCGCCTCCAGCGCGATGTCGAGGCGGGGGCGGGTACGACCGCGGGTCACGGCGTATGGACGGACCAACGCCCCGGTCGGTTCGTCACGATCGACCATGTCGCCGCTCACCTCCCTCGCACCCGGCACCGGCTCCGGATGGAGCCCGTCGTCGTTGTCGTCGTCGGCCCGCCGACCTCACGGGTCAACGGGTCGTCAGCCCAGCATGCCCGCAGCCGCACGTGGCTGCGGGGTCAACGCGTCGCCGACCCGGTCGACCAGCAGGGCCATCTCGTAGCCGACCTGCCCCACGTCACAGCTGCGGGCGGCGAGCACCGCGAACGACGAGCCGTCCGAGATCGACATCAGGAACAGGAAGCCATTGTCCATCTCCACCACTGTCTGCAACACCGCGCCTCCCTCGAAGCAGCGGGCCGCACCCTGGGTCAGACTGACCAGGCCGGACGCGATCGCGGCCAGCTGGTCCGCCCGGTCACGCGGGAGGTCCCGTGACGACGCGAGGAGCAGTCCGTCCGCGGAGACGGCGACCGCGTGCGCGACACCGGGCACCCGGTCGGCGAAGTTGGCCAGCAGCCAACCGAGATCCTGCGTAGTTGTCATCGTTCTTGCTCCTTCTGCCCGCTCCCGGCCATCGGGCCTGAGCCAGACTGCGAGGATTGCTGCCCTCCCGGAGTCGCCTCCGGGCTGGTCGTGTCCGACGGGTTCGTACGCCCCCGCTGCACGCCCCGATGGTAGGCCGAGAGGAGGCCGCGGACACCCTCCGGCGTACGCCGCTGCACCGAGGTGGTGGGCTTCTCCACCGCACCGGGGACCAACTGCGCCATCGGGGTGCGCTTGGGCAGCCCCGTCGTGGTGGTCGCCGCGACGGGCACCTCGGTGGCCGCCGAGGCGGCGCGCCACCCGTCGTCGGCCGCGGTCTGCCAGCCGGCCGTCTGCTGCTGGGAGGGCCGGCGGTGACCGAAGCTGTCGGCGACGCCGGGGCGGGCACCCCCGTTGACCGTCGATCCGTTCTCGCGCGGCGCTCCCCCGGCCGCCGGAGTGTCTGCCATCGGTGCGTTACCTGTCGTCCCGGGTGGTGTCGGCTGCACGGCCCGACCGCCGGCGTCGTCGACCCGGGCGAACTGCTGGGTCTCTCCACCGTCGATCGGCGTCTTCGCGGCGGCCGGCGCCGCCTCCTCCGGCCCTGGGCGGCGGGTACGGAACCAGGCCGACTCGAGCTCCCGGAAGATCGGCAGCTCCATCGTCTCGTCCGCGTACCGCTGCCGGTTCTGGGCCGGCGGCATGGTCGGCCGCGTCTGCGGGGCGGCCGGCGCGGGAGCCGGGGCGGCCGGAGCCGGCGCGCCGGAGCGCGGCACCCGCGGCAGTTCGGTGGTCATGTCCAGCGCTGCGGCCAGACGCTCGGGCACCGGCGGGGTCGCCGTGTCACGGTCCCCACCGGCGACCGGCGGCCAGGCCGGCGGCGGCGGTGTGCCGGGGCCCTGACGCTGGGGCAGCGGGCCGGTCGGCGGTGCCGAGACCGGCGGACCGGAGTACGGCGCGGCCGAGACCGGCGGACCGGAGTACGGGTGGCCGGAGACGGGCGACGCCGAGACCGGCATGCCGGAGACCGGCGGGCTGGACACCGGCGGCGCGGAGTAGGGCATCGGCGGGGTCGACACCGGCGGGCCCGCGTAGGGCACGGGCGGCGCGGAGACCGGCGGGACGGAGTACGGCCGGGCGTCGGGGGCGCTCGGCAACTGCCGCGGGACCGCCTGCTGCTGGCCCGTGGCGTCCTGGTCGTTCTCCGACCGCCGCTGCGGCAGCGGGTCGACCGACTGGGCGCCGGACGTGCGGGGCTGGAAGGCCTCGCCGCCGTCGAAGCCGCTGGCGCCGGTCAGGTCGGACCAGGCCGGCACCGAGCGCGCCGCGCCGGCGCCGTTGCGCGGCGCCGGGTCGAACGGCCGGCCGCCCAGGGTGACCTGGTTGCCGGACTCGCCGGAGCGCTGCGTGGGCATCGGGTTGCCGGGGCCGTTGCCGAGCGCCGGCGGCGCGCCGAAGGCCGGGGCGGGGCCGGGCGACCGCGGCCCGGGCGGCGGCAGCGCGAGCGACGACTGCGGGCGGCCGGAGAGCGCCCGGGGCACGAGCACCGAGGTCGGCATGACCACCTCGGCGACGGTTCCCCGGTCGGTGCCCGGACGCAGCTCGACCTTGACGCCGTGCCGGGACGCCAGCCGGGCGACCACGACCAGGCCCATCATCCGCGAGACGGCCACGTCCACCTGCGGCGGCGTGGCGAGCCGCTCGTTGAGGTCGTGGAGCTGATCGGGGCTGATCCCGATGCCCCGGTCCTCCACGTAGAGCGACGCGCGGTCGCCGACGCGCCGGGCCTCCACCATGACGTGCGAGTCCGGCGGCGAGAAGGCGGTGGCGTTGTCGAACAGCTCGGCGACCAGGTGGACCAGGTCGTTGACGGCGTGCGCCGCGACCTCGATGTCCCGGTCGATCACCCCGAACTCGATCCGGGTGTAGTGCTCGACCTCGGACTGGGCCGCCCGGAGCACGTCGATCAGCGCGGCCGGCTCCCGCTGCACGCGGGTGGAGTCGGCACCGGCGAGCACCAGGAGGTTCTCGTCGTTGCGGCGCATCCGGGTCGCCAGGTGGTCGAGCTGGAACAGCTCGGCCAGCCGGTCCGGGTCCTCCTCGCCGCGCTCCAGCCGGTCGAGGTGCCCGATCAGGCGGTCGACCAGGATCTGCGAGCGGCGGGCCAGGTTGACGAACATCGTCGCGACGGACGCGCGCAGCGCGGCCTGCTCGGCTGCGGTGCGGACGGCCTCCAGGTGGACCGCGTTGAACGCCTCGGTCACCTGGCCGAACTCGTCCTTGCTGCGCACCGGCAGCGGCTCGGCGATCTGGTTGGCGAGCTGCACCGGGGAGAGCTGACCGGTCACCTTGGGGTCACGCAGCCGGGCCACGGCCTGGGGCAGGCCGTACTGGGCGATGGAGAGGGCACCCTGACGCAGGTCGCGCAGGGAGCGGGCCATCGAGCGGGCGACCAGGTAGGCGAAGAGGATCGCCAGGAGCAGCATGCTGAGCAGCAGGCCGGTCTCCAGGAACACCTGGCGCTGCACGTCCGAGCGCAGGTCCTCGGCGCCGGCGATGACCTCGCGGTCGATCTTCGACTCGACCGTGCGGATCAGCTTGGCGTTGGCCACCATCGCCGCGTCCCACTGGTCCGCGTCGAACGGGGCGCCGGTCAGGCTGTCGGCGGTGGTGATGCCGTTGAGCCAACTGTTGTAGGTGTTCGCCTCGCGCAGGTCGGGGCCGGCGACCACCTGGGCGTAGTACTCCTGCTCCGACTGGCTGGCCACCACCTGGAAGCTCTGCAACCACTGGCTGGAGCCGGTGCTGGTGGCGATGTACTCGTTGCGCAGGTTCGGGGTGAGCCGCTGCTGGATGAAGGCCCGGTGCACCACGTCCCGGCGGCGGGACAGGAACTCCTTGTTCCGGGCGGTGGCGGTCGCCGCGCGCATCTGGTCGCTGAGCTCGTTGTCGCCGGCGAGCTGGGTGGCCGAGTCGCGGATGCTGATCAGGTCGTCGATGAGGCCGTCGTACGCCTGCATGGCCGGGACGAGCCCGAGCTTGCCGTTGAAGACCTGGCTGCGGGTGCCCGGCAGGTCGATCAGCGTCTGGTCGATCTCGCCCAGCAGGCTGTCCAGGTTCGCCGGGAGGTCCTCGACCTCGGCCCGCTGCTGGGAGTACGGCCCCTTGGCCTTGTCGACGCGGGCGTTGGCCTGCTCGTACGCCTGCTTGTAGCGGGCGTTGTCCTGGTTGCGCGGCACGCCCAGCAGGCGCAACGCGTTGGTCCGCTCGTCCTGGAGGGTGTCGACCAGGTCGCCCGAGTAGCCGACGAGGTTGGCCAGGTCACCTGCCCGGTTGGCGTTGTTGAGGGTATCCAGGTGGTCGACGAGGCCGCTGGTGCCCACGACCACCGTGGCGATGGTCGGCACGATCATGATGAGACCGAGCTTGGACCAGATCGGCATGTCGCGGAGCCGACCGGTCGGCCGGCGCAGACGCGACAGGAAGGAGCCCGCCGCCTTTGGCCGTTTGCTCACGTCACCGCCCTCGCGAATTCTGGAACTGCGTTGCCCCTGGACAACGCCCAGCGGCCGACCCCACGGGCCGGACCATCCGAGATTCCATCACGCCACCTGCGAAAGAGAAAGCCCAGGCCGGCCGCAGCCGGAGGTGTGATGAGATGTTGATGCAATTTGATAGCAATCCGTCTGGCCGGAGTCACTGAAGGTAATGAAGCACCCCTATCGCGTTGTCCTGCTCGCCGGCCCTTCCGGGTCCGGAAAGTCGTACATAGCACAGCGAACCGGCCTTCCGGTGCTCTGCCTGGACGACTTCTACAAGGACGGTGATGACCCTACGTTGCCGCGACAAAACGGTCTGGTGGATTGGGAGTCGCCGCGCTCCTGGGACGCCGCGGCAGCCGTGGAGACGATTACCCGGTTGGCCAGGGAGGGCAAGGCCGATGTGCCGGTTTATGCGATCGGTGCGGACCGACGGGTGGCCACCCGGCCATTCGAGGTCGCCGGTTCGCCACTTTTCGTGGCTGAAGGGATCTTCGCGGCCGAGATCGTCGAGGAGTGCCGCCGACGCGGGGTGCTCGCCGGGGCGTACGCCCTGCGCCGGCCCCGGGGGGCGACCTTCGTCCGCCGGCTGGCCCGTGACCTGGCCGAACAGCGCAAGGCGCCCCGGGTGCTCGTGCGCCGCGGCCTGGCGCTGCTGCGCACGGAGCCGGCGGTGCTGCGGCGGCAGACCGGTCTGGGCGCCGAGGCGGCCCGGGCGGGCGAGGTGCTGCGCGCGGTGGCCGGCCTGCTCGCCGGCCACCCGCACCGCTGACCACCCGGCATCGCAGTGCGCGACCGGGTCGTCAGCCCAGCAGCTTGCCGTACGCGGGCTTGATCACCTCGTCGATGATCTTCAGCCGCTCGTCGAACGGGATGAAGGCGCTCTTCATCGCGTTGATGGTGAACCACTGGAGCTCCTTCCAGCCGTAGCCGAAGGCGTCCACCAGCAGGGCCATCTCCCGCGACATCGAAGTGCCGCTCATCAGCCGGTTGTCGGTGTTGACCGTCACCCGGAACCGCAGGTCCCGCAGCAGCCCGATCGGGTGCTCGGCGATCGAGGGGGCGGCACCGGTCTGCACGTTCGAGGACGGGCACAGCTCCAGCGGGATCCGCTTGTCCCGCACGTACGCGGCCAGCCGGCCGAGGACCGGTTCCGGGCCGGCGGCGATGTCGTCCACGATCCGCACCCCGTGGCCGAGCCGGTCCGCCCCGCACCACTGGATCGCCTGCCAGATCGACGGCAGGCCGAACGCCTCGCCGGCGTGGATGGTGAAGTGGAAGTTCTCCCGCTGGAGGTACTCGAAGGCGTCCAGGTGCCGGGTGGGCGGGAAGCCCGCCTCGGCGCCCGCGATGTCGAAGCCGACCACCCCGGCGTCCCGGTGCCGGACGGCCAGCTCGGCGATCTCCTGCGACCGGGCGGCGTGCCGCATCGCGGTGAGCAGGGTGCCGACCCGGATGGGGGTGCCCGCCTCGGCGGCCAGCGCGCTGCCCTCGGCGAAGCCGGCCAGCACCGCCTCGACCACCTGGTCCAGGGTCAGGTCCCGCTCCAGGTGCTGCTCGGGGGCGAACCGCACCTCGGCGTAGACCACCCCGTCGGCGGCCAGGTCCTGCGCGCACTCCCGGGCGACCCGCCGCAGGGACGACGCGGTCTGCATGACGGCGACGGTGTGCGCGAACGTCTCCAGGTAGCGCTCCAGGGAGCCGGAGTCGGCCGCCTCGACGAACCACCGGCCGAGCGCCTCGGGGTCGGTGGTGGGCAGTTCGTGGCCCACCTCGGCGGCCAGTTCGACGATCGTCGCCGGCCGCAGGCCGCCGTCGAGGTGATCGTGCAGCAGTGCCTTCGGGACCTTGACGATGTCCTCGTAACGGATTGTCGCGACCATGCTCAGACCCTAGTCGGCCACGCCGGGCGGGCCGACGGGGCCGGCGCGGAACGGCTATCGGCGTGCCGCCGCGCCGGCACCGGCCCCCGCGCCGGTCAGGGACGCCAGCCGTACAGCCGCTCGACGGCGAGCCGGAGCACCAACCTGCCGTCGGCGACCATGGCCGCCCGGTAGTCCGCCCAGTCGGGGTGTTCGCCGCGGATCCGCCGGTAGACCTCCACCAGCTCCTCGACGGTGCCGTCGTCGGGCGCCGCCGCCGGTGGGGTGAGCGTGACCACTCCCTCCGCGACCGCGTAGGCCCCGCCGTCGGCCGTGGTGACGTGGAAGCTGGCCCGGGGGTCCCGGCGCAGGTTGCGCACCTTGGCCCGGTCGGCCGTGCTGGAGCAGCGAATCAGGCCGGGCTCCGCGAGGAAGTCGAGGTTGGACAGCTGGGGCCGGCCGTCGCGCCGCAGGGTGACCAGCACGCCCCGGCCGCGCTCGCCGAACAGCTCCCACAGCCGGGCGCTCACGCCGGCACCCGCAGCGGGGCGAGGGCGGCGGTCAGCCTGGCGACCTCGTCGAGCATCACCTCGGCGGCGGCGGCGCGCGCCGGGTCCGGCACCAACTCGCCCGCGTCGTCGAGCGCCTCCCGCAGGAACACGGTCACCGCCTCGTTGACCGGCACCATCTTGAGGGTGGTGACCACCTGCTTGATCATCTGTACCGCGCGCAGGCCGCCGGAGGTCATGCCGTAGCTGACGAAGCCGACCGGCTTGTACCGCCATTCCGCGTAGAGGTAGTCGATCGCGTTCTTCAACGGGGCGCTGAAGCCGTAGTTGTACTCCGGCATGACGAAGACGAAGGCGTCCCCGGCGGCGACGGTGCCGCTCCACTCGCGGGTGTGCCGGTGCAGGTAGCGCCCCTCGGAGGGGTGCTGCGGCTCGTCGTGAAAGGGCAGGCCCACCTCGGCGAGGTCGACGAGGCGTACGTCGTCGAAGGCGCCGTGGGCGGCGGCGATCGCGGTGAACCAGTCGCCGATCCGGCGGCCCACGCGGCCGGGTCGGGTGCTGGCGACGATGACGGTCAGGCAGGGCATGGCGGTGTCGCTCCTGTGGTGACGGGCCGGCTCGGGGTCGGCACGGTGAACTTCGGGATGAGGTGGTGGGCCAGGGGCCCGATGCTGACGGCGAAGAGAAGGGTGCCGGGCCCCACGGTCCCGCCGAGCGTCCAGCCCAGCGCGAGGACGCCGAGCTCGATGGCCGTGCGTACCCGCCCGATCGGCACGCCGCGGGCGGCCAGCCCGGTCATCAGGCCGTCGCGCGGCCCGGGCCCGAGGCCGGCCCCGAGGTAGAGGGCCGTGGCGAGCCCGTTGAGCAGGATGCCGGCGACGAGCAGGCCGATCCGGGCGGAGAGCGGGGTCACGGACGGCAGCAGGGCGAGCGCGGCGTCGGCGGTGACCCCAACCACCACCGCGTTCGCGAGGGTGCCGAATCCGGGGCGCTGCCGCAGCGGGATCCAGAGCAGCAGCACGGCCACCGCGACCAGGTTCACCACCTGACCGAGGGGCACTCCGGTCCGTTCGGCGAGCCCCTGGTGCAGCACGTCCCAGGACGCGAGGCCCAGGTCGGCACGGACCATCAGGGCCACGCTGACGCCGAACAGCACGAGGCCGCCCAGCAGGCGGACCATCCGTCCCGGCAATCTGGTTGACATGTCACCCACCATAGGGAGCCGGTTGATGACATGTCAACCAGATGGCTACGATGGCCGGCATGGAGCGACCACACTGGCTCGACGAGCGGGAGCAGAGCGCCTGGCGGGGATACCGGCGGATGCGCCGCCTGCTCGACCTGGAGCTGGCCCGCGAGCTGATGCGGGACGCGGGGCTCTCCGAGCCCGACTACGACGTCCTCTCCGACCTCTCCGAGACGCCCGACCAGCGGCTGCGGCTCAGCGAGCTGGCCGACCGGATGCTCTGGTCGCGCAGCCGGCTCTCCCACCACCTGACCCGCATGCAGCAGCGCGGCCTGGTCACCCGCGAGGAGTGCGCGACCGACGGGCGGGGCGCGGTCGTCGCGCTCACCGCCGAGGGCCGGCGCGCCGTCGAGGCCGCCGCCCCCGGTCACGTGGCGGCGGTCCGCCGGCACCTCATCGACCTGCTGAGCCCCGACGAGATCGCCGCGCTGGACGCGCTCACGCACCGGGTGGTCGACCACCTCACCCGATGCGGAGAATGAGCCGGTGGACCCCGAGCGCGAGTGCGACGACGACCACCGCCGGGTGCGCGCGGTGCCGACCCACCCGGGCGCCTGACGTGGACCCCCGCGTCGTCGACCGGCTCCGCTGCCCGGTCTGCGCCCAGCCGCTGGCCGAGGTCGCCACCGGCGGCGCCGGCGCGCTGCGCTGCCCGCGCCGACACAGCTTCGACGTGGCCCGCCAGGGCTACGTCAACCTGCTCGCCGGCCGCGCCCCGCACGCCGGGGACACCGCCGAGATGGTGGCCGCCCGCGCCGACTTCCTCTCCGCCGGTCACTACGACCTCGTCTCGGCCGCACTCGCCGCCGCCGCCACGGAGGCCGTGGGCCACCTGGCGGCTCCCCGGCGCCTGCCGAGCGGAAACCAGGCCGGGGCGCGCGTTGACGGGACGTACCCCCTGGTGGTGGATGCCGGAGCGGGCACGGGCCGGCACCTCGCGGCGGTGCTGGCGGCGCTGCCGGACGCCGTGGGTCTCGCCCTCGACGTGTCGAAGCCGGCGCTGCGCCGGGCCGCCCGGGCGCACCCGCGCGCGGCGGCGGCGCTCGCCGACACCTGGCAGCGGCTACCCCTGGCCGACGCGGGCACGGCCGTGCTGCTGAACGTCTTCGCGCCGCGCAACGGCGCGGAGTTCCACCGGGTCCTCGACCCGGCCGGGTCACTGCTGGTGGTGACGCCGGCCGCCGACCACCTCACCGAACTGGTCGGTGTCCTCGGCCTGCTGCGGGTCGACCCGGCCAAGGCCGACCGGGTCGCCGAGAGCCTGGGCGGGCACTTCACCGAGGTGACGGCGGCCGAACACCGGCGGGAGCTGGCGCTGACCGGCCCGGAGGTCGCGACGCTGGTCGGGATGGGCCCCAGCGCCTGGCACACCGACCCGGCCGGGCTCGCCGCCCGGGTCGCCGCCCTCGCCGAGCCCGTCCGGGTCACCGTCGCGGTTCGGCTGACCGTCTGGCGCCCGACCGAGGTGTAAGGAGGGGACCCTTCCTCTACCTCAGACGTTAGGAAGGTGCCCTTCCTAACACCGCAGGCCGGGTCAGGTGGAGAGGTCGACCTCTTCCCAGCCGGGAGGCTCGTCGTGGTACGGCCCGCGCAGCATCACCGCCCACTCCAGGGCCCAGCGGCGCTGGCCGATCGCGTTGGCGTCGACCAGCCCGGGCGGCGTCCGACCGGCCCGCTCCGTCTCCAGGTACGCCCAGTCCAGGCAGTAGTGCAGGTCCAGCAGGGCGGCCGCGTCGGCCGGGTGCTGCGGTGCGGTGAGGATCCGGGCCCGCCACTGGCCGAAGGTCTCCCCCTCCGGGATGTGCGGCATCCGCTCCACCAGCCGCTCGTCCACCGGCAGCGTCGGGTCGAGCTGCTTGGTCAGACCGAGCACCCAGGCCAGGGCGAAGAGCGCGTCGTGGTGCAGCACGAACGACCGGTGGTCGCCCTTGCCGCCGGTCACGAACTGGAACTCCGGCGGCGTGACCGTGTCGACCAGGTGCGAGGCGAGCAGCCAGCTCATCGCCGCCTGTGGTGGCATCCCGAAGCAGCGGGCCAGGATCAGGTGCAGCACGGCGATGCGGGCCTCGATCTCCACCGTGGGGCGGAGCTCGACCTGGTCGCCGGGCTCCCACACGAGCGGGAACTGGGCGGGCGGCAGCGGGAGACGCAGCCGGGACAACTCGTCCAGGCTCGCCTCACGCACCTCCCGTGGATCGGGGGCAGGTACGGTCACGGCGGAAGATCCTGTCTGCTCGCGACGACTCGGCGCCGGTTGTCCCCCCTTGGCCAGGGAGGATAGCGCTCCGAGCGGGCGGGCACCATGCCACCCCGGCGACCGCCGCGCTCAGCCGATCCGCTCGATGACCAGCGGCGTCGCGGTGGGTGCCGCAGGCGCGATCCGCACCGCCCGCGCCGCGTCGTCCCGCGCCGCCGGGATCCGGGCGGCGTCCTGCGCGCGCAGCTCGTAGAGCGGGTCGCCCGCCCGCACCGCCTCGCCCGGGCGCCGGTGCAGCACGACGCCCGCCGGCACGCTGACCGGGTCCTCCTTGCGGGCCCGCCCGGCACCGAGCCGCCACGCGGCCACCCCCATGGCGTACGCGTCGACTGCCGCGACGTAACCGTCCGCCTCGGCGCGGACCACCTCGACCTCGTTCGCGGTCGGCATCGCCGCGTCCGGGTCCCCGCCCTGGGCGCGGATCATCGCCCGCCACGAGTCCATCGCCCGGCCGTCGCGCAGGGCGGCCTCCGGGTCGGCGTCCGGCAGCCCGGCCGCGTCGAGCATCTCGCGGGCCAGCGCCAGGGTCAGCTCGACCACGTCGGCTGGGCCGCCCCCGGCGAGCACCTCGACGGACTCGGTCACCTCGACGGCGTTGCCGATGGCCAGGCCCAGCGGGGTGGACATGTCGGTGAGCAGGGCGACCGTACGCACGCCGTGCGCGCCGCCCAGCTCGACCATCGTCCGGGCCAGCTCGCGGGCCTGCTCGACGGACTTCATGAACGCGCCGGAGCCCACCTTCACGTCGAGCACCAGCGCACCGGTGCCCTCCGCGATCTTCTTGCTCATGATCGAGCTGGCGATCAGCGGAATGGCCTCGACGGTTCCGGTCACGTCGCGCAGCGCGTACAGCTTGCGGTCGGCGGGGGCGAGCCCCGCGCCGGCCGCGCAGATCACCGCGCCGACGTCGCGGAGCTGGGCGGTGAACTCGTCGTTGCTCAGCGCCGCCCGCCAGCCCGGGATCGACTCCAGCTTGTCCAGCGTGCCGCCGGTGTGCCCGAGGCCCCGGCCGCTGAGCTGCGGCACGGCGGCGCCGCAGGCGGCGACCAGCGGGGTGAGCGGCAGAGTGATCTTGTCACCGACGCCGCCGGTGGAGTGCTTGTCGACGGTCGGCCGGTCGACGGCGGCGAGGTCGAGCCGCTCCCCGCTGGCGATCATCGCGGCGGTCCACCGGGCGATCTCGGGTGCGGTCATGCCGCGCAGCAGGATCGCCATGGCCAGCGCCGACATCTGCTCGTCGGCGACCACCCCCCGGGTGTACGCGTCCACCACCCAGTCGATCTGCGCGTCGGAGAGCACACCCCCGTCCCGCTTCACCCGAATGACATCGACCGCCGCAAACCCACTCATCACAAAGGATCTCTCTCGTCGTTATGGCGATACCGGCACGCGGACCGCGCCCACCGAGGGATCGGGACGGCCGTGCCCGGCGGAGGGATCAAGCCTGACCGCCCGGAGCCGGGCACGGTCGGCCCCAGCCCTAAGCTCAACCCGCCCAGCGGGCAGGGATCTCCATCGGCGGCTCCCCCTCGCCGGCCCAGAAGATCGTGCCCGAGGCGTCCACCACCACCACCCGGGGCGTACGGGCGAGGCCCCAGGCGATCGCCTCCGCCGCTTCGTCCCAGCTCGGGCCCTCCTCCAGCACGCCGGTCTCGGCGCCCTCGTCGTCGCCCGCGGACCGCTCCCAGTAGGCCGTCCAGACCTGCTGGCCGGCGGAGAGGTCGGGGTGCACGAAGACGGTGCCGCGTCCACGCCAGGCGGCCAGCCGATCCGGCACCACGGGCACCGGGGACTCCCCCGTCACCGCCTCCAGGTCGGCCACGTCGAACGCGTGCGGCAGCAGTTCGGCCATCCGCAGCGGCCCAGAGCTGGCCTCGACGAGGCACTCCGGCCCGCCCTGCTCCCAGAGCAGCTGGCGGCACCGGCCGCACGGCATCAGCGGCTCGCCGGTGGCGTCGACGCAGGACAGGGCCACGATCCGGCCGCCGCCGGTGGCGTGCAGCGAGGAGACCACCCCGCACTCGGCGCAGAGCACCACGCCGTACGCGGCGTTCTCCACGTTGCAGCCGACCACCACCCGGCCGTCGTCGACCAGCGCGGCCGCCCCGACCGGGAACTTCGAGTACGGCACGTACGCGTGCCGCATCACCTCGGTGGCGGCGGCCCGCAGCCGCTCCCAGTCGATCTCCATGTGGTACTCCCCGTCAGCCCTTGATGTACGGCTTGCCGTCGGCGGCCGGCGCCCGGACCCGGCCGACCAGCCCGGCCACCGCCAGGATCGTCGCCAGGTAGGGCAGCATGGCCAGGAACTGGTTCGGGATCACACTGTTGATCGCGCCCAGGTAGGTGGCGAGCTGGTCGGCGAAGCCGAAGAAGAGCGCCGCGAGCAGCGCCCCCGTCGGGCTCCACCGGCCGAAGATCAGCGCGGCGAGGGCGATGAAGCCCTTGCCGCCGATCATGTTCTTGGTGAACGAGTAGAGCGCCAGCGTGTACGACGCGCCGCCGATACCGGCGACCACCCCGGCGAGCAGCACGTTGCGGTAGCGCAGCCCGAGCACCTTGACGCCCAGGGTGTCGGCGGCGGTGGGGTGCTCGCCGACCGAGCGGGTGCGCAGGCCCCACCGGGTGCGGAACAGCGCGATGTGGATGACCAGCACCAGCAGCAGGCCGAGGTAGAGGAAGATGTTGCCCCGGAACAGCGCCGGGCCGAGCAGCGGGATGTCCGACAGCAGCGGGATCTCCCAGTTGCTGAACCGGGGGGCGCTGTTGTATTTCTGCGCGTTGGTCTGCATCAGCCGCTCGTAGAGGAAGCCGGTGACGCCGACGGCCAGCAGGTTGAGCACGATGCCCATGACGACCTGGTCGACCAGGTAGCGGATCGAGAAGACGGCCAGCAGCAGCGAGATGAACGCGCCGCCGACGGCCGCCGCGACCAGGCCCACCCAGATGTTGCCGGTGAGGCTGCCGAAGAGCGCGCCGCTGAAGGCGCCCATCAGCAGCTGCCCCTCGATGGCCACGTTGACCACGCCCGAGCGCTCGCAGAGCACACCGGCCAGGGCGCCGAAGATCAGCGGCAGGGCCAGGACGAACGTGCCCCGGAGGATGTTGACCAGTGGCATGAAGTTCTGCCCGGCCGGCGCGTCGGAGACCTGCCAGCAGAGGAACGACAGCACGAAGCCGACCAGGCCGACGCCGAGCACGAGGGTGAACCAGCGCTTCGGCAGCCCGGCGAGCATCGCGACGCCGGCGGCGACCGCGAGGAGGCCGAATCCGATCGCGCCGACCGTGCCGTGGATCTCGAGCGCGGCGCCGGCGGAGTCCTCGCTGAGGGTGAAGCGGGCCTGCTCGCCGGTGGCCAGCGCCCCGAACAGCACCGTCGCCAGCAGGCCGAGGGCGAGCAGCACGGCGCCGACCTTGCGGGTACGGGTCCAGAAGCCCTGGTCGACTCCGGCGACGGCGACGTCTTCGACAGCCATGGTGGACATGAGTTACCAGCCCTTCGCCAGGCTCGTCTGCAACCGGGCGGCGCGGGCGGCCCGGAGCTGGAAGATCGCCTTCACCAGGGCCGGCGCGGCGATGAAGATGACGATCAGCGCCTGGAGCACGGTGACCAGCTCCAGCGAGATCCCCGAGTAGGACTGCATCCGGTTGCCGCCGGCCTGGAGCGCGCCGAAGAGCAGCGCGGCCAGCGCGACGCCCCACGGCTTCACCCGGCCGAGCAGCGCCACCAGGATGCCGTCGAAGCCGATCTGCGCGACCACCAGCGGGGTCAGCGCGCTGGCGGTGGAGCCGAGCACCATGTTGGAGCCGCCGAGGCCGGCCAGGATCCCGGCGAAGACCATGATCAGGACGTACGTCCGGGTGACGCTGATGCCGGCGGTCCGTGCGGCGTCGGGGTTGGCGCCGACGGCGCGCAGCTCGAAGCCGAGCGTGGAGCGGTTCAGCAACCACCAGACCGCCCAGGTGGCCAGCACCGCCAGGATGATGCCGGCGTGCACCCGCAGCCCGTCGCCGAGCAGCCGGGGCAGTTGGGCCGAGCCGTCGACCGGCCGGCTGATCGCGTCCGTACGGTTCGGGTCCTGGACGCCGTTCTGCACGATGATCCAGGTCAGGAAGTACGTGGCGATGTAGTTGAGCATGATCGTGTTGATCACCTCGTGGGCGCCGGTACGCGCCTTGAGGATGCCCGGGACGAAGCCCCAGATCGCCCCGCCGAGCGCGCCGGCGAGCACCGCGACGAGCAGGTGCAGGCCGGGCGGCAGCGGCAGCAGGAAGCCGGCCAGCGCGGCCAGGATCACGCCCATGACGGCCTGACCCTGGGCGCCGATGTTGAACAGGCCGCCCCGGAAGGCCAGCGCCACCGACAGGCCGGTGAAGACCAGCGGCGCGGTGTAGGTGAGCGTCTCCGAGATCGGGCTCATCGCCGCCTGGAAGCCGACCGCGTCCGGGTCGAAGACCGCGCCCTTGAACAGGTTCCCGTACGCCTCGCTGACCAGCGTCCAGCTCGCGTTGAGCGCGTCGGTCGGGCGGGCGGTGATGTAGCTGTAGGTGGCCAGCACCTCGGGGTCGGAAACGATCATCAGGATCGCGCCGACCACCATCGCCAGCACCAGCGACAGCAGGGTCACCGTGAAGGTGTTCGCCGCCCAGAGGTTGTCCAGGAACAGCCGGCCCAGCGAGGGCTTCGGCTCCGGGGCCGGGGCCTTCGGGGAGGTGGCCGTCTCGGCGCGCTCGGTGTTGCCGAGCGCGGCCTGCGCGGCGTGCGCCTCGGTCGCCGGCTCCTTGTCCGGGGAGCCCGGGTTCGGGTTGGTCATGCCTCGTCCTCGTTACCAGGGCTCTCGGCGGCGGGGGCCGCCGCGCCGCCGTCGGCCGGGGTCGTGCCGGTCGCGGCGGCGGGTGCCGCGTCCGGGGTGATGCCGGCCATGAGCAGGCCGATCTCCTCGCGCGGGGTGTCGGGGCCGACGATGCCGATGATCCGGCCGCGGTACATCACCGCGATCCGGTCGGCCAGGCCGATCACCTCGTCGAGCTCGCTGGAGACCACCATGACGGCGGTGCCGGCGTCCCGTTCCCGGATGACCTGGCTGTGGATGAACTCGATCGACCCGACGTCGACGCCGCGGGTCGGCTGGGCGGCGATGAGGAGCTTCAGCGGCCGGGACAGCTCCCGGGCCACGATGACCTTCTGCTGGTTGCCGCCGGAGAGGGTGCCGACGGGCGCGTCGGCCGAGGAGGTGCGGACGTCGAACTGCTCGATCCGCTCCTTGGCCGACCTGGCGATGGCGTCCGGCTTCAGCGCCAGGCCCTTGCCGAAGGGCGGCCGGTCGTAGATGTCGAGCACCAGGTTCTCGGCGACGGAGAACTCCTTGACCAGGCCGTCGACGCTGCGGTCCTCGGGCACGTAGCCGACGCCGGCGCGGAGCACCTTCTTGGTCGACCAGCCGTGCACCGGCTGCCCGTCGAGGGTGACCGTGCCGGCGAGCGTCGGGCGCAGCCCCATGATCGCCTCGATCAGCTCGGTCTGGCCGTTGCCCTGCACACCCGCGACGCCGAGCACCTCGCCCGCGCGTACGGTCAGGTCGATCCCGTCGACCGCCCGGATCTGCCGGTCGTCGTCGACGACCAGGCCGGAGACCTCCAGGACCGGCTTGCCGGGGGCGGCGGGCTCCTTCTCCACCGTGAGCCGGACGCTGCGGCCGACCATGAGCGCGGCCAGCTCGTCCCGGCTCGCCTGGGGGGAGGCGGTGCCGACGGTCTTCCCGCGCCGGATCACCGTGATCCGGTCGGCGATGGCCTTGACCTCGCCCAGCTTGTGGGTGATGAAGACGATCGACTTGCCGGCGGCCTTGAGCGACCGCATCACGGTGAGCAGTTCCTCGGTCTCCTGCGGCGTGAGCACGGCCGTCGGCTCGTCGAGGATCAGCAGGTCGACGTCGCGGGTGAGCGCCTTGACGATCTCCACCCGCTGCTGGATGCCGACCGGCAGGTCCTCGATCACCGCGTCCGGGTCGACCCGCAGGTTGTACCGCTCGGAGACCTCGGCGACCTCGCGCCGGGCCCGCCGCCGGTCCAGGAATCCGGCGATGCCGCCCCGGACCTGCTCGGCGCCGAGCATGATGTTCTCGGTCACGGTGAAGACGGGCACCAGCATGAAGTGCTGGTGCACCATGCCGATACCGGCCGCGATCGCGTCGGACGGGCCCCGCAGCTTCAGCGGCGCGCCGTCGACCAGGATCTCGCCCTCGTCGGGCTGGTAGAGCCCGTAGAGCACGTTCATCAGGGTCGACTTGCCCGCGCCGTTCTCGCCGAGCAGGGCGTGGATCTCTCCAGGCTCCACCGTGAGGTCGATGTGGTCGTTGGCGACCAGATCACCGAACCGCTTGGTGATGCCGCGCAGTTCGAGTCTCAGCGCAACCTCCTGGAGTGCGAAGCGATGGTGCAGCGTAGCTGCCGGTGGACCGCTCGCGGCGCGGGGCCGTCGTCGGGTGGTGCGGATCGGCCGCCCCGGCGCCGTGGGGGTTTCCCCGCGACGCCGGGGCGGCCGGATCGTCGTGCTGTTACCGCTCGCCGGCCTACCCCGGTGATCGTCTCACCGCGGGTGGCCGGCGGAGCCTCACTTCGGCTGGGCCGCGGAGGTGACGGTGACGGTGCCGGCGGCGATGTCCGCCTTCAGCTTGTCGATCTCGGCCTTCAGCTCGGCCGGGACCTTGCTGTCGAACTCGTGGTACGGGGCGAGCCCGACGCCGTTGTTCGACAGGTTGCCGAGGTAGCCCGGGGTGGCCGAGAGCTTCTCGCCGTTGGCGGCCTTGACGACGGCCTCCTTGACGGCGTCCGGGATGTTCTTCTCGACGGTGGTGATGATCGCCGAGCAGTCCTGGGTGCTCTCGCAGCCGTCGACGTCCACCCAGATGGTGTTGTACTTGCCGCCCGACGCCTTCGCCGCACCGGTGGTGCCGAGGCCGGCGCCGCCGGCGACCGGCATGACGATGTCGGCGCCCTGGGCGACCAGCGCGTCGCTGACCTTCTTGCCCTCGTCCTGCTTGACGAAGTCGTTGGTGAAGGAGCCCTTCTGGGTGGCCTTGTCCCAGCCGACGACCTTGACCGACTTGCCCTTGGTCTTGTTGTAGTGCGCGACGCCGTCGGCGTAGCCGTCCATGAAGATGGTGACCGGCGGGATCGGCAGGCCACCGTAGGTGCCCACCGTGCCGCTCTTGGTCATGCCGGCGGCCAGGTAACCGGCGAGGAAGCCGGCCTGGGCGGTGTCGAACTGCATCGGGTAGACGTTGGTCTCCGGGACCTTCGCGTCGACGATGCCGAACTGCTGGTTCGGGTTCGCCTTGGCGATCTTGGAGGTGGCGTCACCCATCAGGCCGCCGACGGCCAGGATGAAGTCGCACTTCTGGTTGACGTACTGGGTCAGGTTGACCTCGTAGTCCGCCTCGGCCTTCGACGCGACGTACTTGATGTCGATGTTGTCGTTGGCCTTCTTCGCCTCCTCCAGGCCCTTCCAGGCGGAGGTGTTGAACGACTTGTCGTCGATGCCGCCGACGTCGGTCACCATGCAGGCGCTGTATTTCTTGTCGCCGCTGCCGGCGTTGTTGTTCTCCTCGGGGGCCTCACCGCACGCGGCGGCACCCAGCACGAGCCCACCCACCGCGAAGGCGGAGGCGATCCGCATCCCACGCACAGAGCGCAAGACGTCTCCTTCCCATTGCACACCGCGTCCTGCACGGTGGCAGCCCTTGAGCCGGCCTGCGTGCGCCGCCGGCATCCCACGTTACGGACGGGAGCGTACGCCCGCGCCCACCCACCGGCCGCCAATCGTGCACGACTGTTGAGCGCCTGTTACCCCTACGTAACCCTTAGGTGGGCCAGATCACGCTAAGTGCTGGTAGATGCGCGGCGAGGCGTCGCGGAACGTCCCATTCTGCGCGTCGTCCCCCGCCGGTGCCGCTATCGCCAGAAGACGGCCACCGCGGCGTTGACCAGGGTCAACGCGATGATCGCCCCGAAGTGCCCCCGGTTGACCACGTCGCGCTTCCGGGAAAAGAACACCATGACGAAGATCAGAATCGCGAGCACCAACTTGGTAACAAGTTTCGCGGGGTCCGGCTCGTCGCCGTCGCGCAGGGGAGCGGAGAGGCCGATCCCGGTCGCCAGCATGATCGCGGCCCCCCAGAGCATGCCCGGGTTGATCCGCAGCCTGCCGCTGACGTACTGGACGATCGCACCGCCGAGCAGCAGGGCGAACCCGATCAGGTGAACGTAGCGAAGTATCAGTCTCAGAGCTTCCACGTGCACTATCCTCCCTCATCAACGACGGATCGTAGTAGCGGGCGGGTAGGGGTCCCGCCCCGCCACTACGCCGTCAGGTCAGGCGCCAGGCCTGGAAGGTCGGGCCGTCCGCCGGGAGGCTGACCGCGCCGTCGCCGTCGGGGCGCAGGGCGGGGGCGCCCCCGTACAGGTTCTCGGCCGGCCGCAGCCCGGTCAGGCGCAGCGGCTCGCCGGCGGCGCGACGGGCCAGCACCAGCACCGTGCCGGTCGGCGCCTCGCGCAGGAAGACCAGCGTGTCCGCGTCGGCGCGCAACCAGCGCAGGCCGCCGTGGCGCAGCGCGGGCTCCGCGCGGCGCAGCGCGACCAGGGCGCGGTACGCGGCGAACGTCGAGGCGTCCCAGCTCTCCGGCCGGTGCCACGGCATCGGGGTACGCGAGCCCTCGCCGTTGCTGCCGGTCAGGCCCAGCTCGTCACCGGCGAAGATCATCGGGGTGCCGGGCATGGTGGCGAGCAGCCCGGCGGCGACCTCCTGCCGGGCGGCGTCGCCGACCACGGTGCGGATCCGGGCCGAGTCGTGCGACCCCAGCAGCTGCCACGAGTGGGTGTACGACCGCCAGGAGACCAACGAGCGGTAGGCGTTCATGGTGGCCAGCACCGCGTCCGCGTGCCGGCGCACCACCCCGCCCGGGGTGCCGAGGAAGTTCGGCACGGGCTCGTCGCCGTGCCGCAGCCAGGACCAGACGGGATCGGTGAAGCCGACGTAGTTCATCGTGCCGTGCCAGCCGTCGCGGTCCAGGTCGCCCGTGTGGTCGTGGCCGTGCTCGGCCATCAGCAGGGCGTCGGCCCGGGTCTGGGCGACCACCTCGCGCAGCAGCGCCGCCACCTCGTGGGTGTACGCGTCGGCGCCCCGCCGCCCGGTCATGTTCGCCACGTCCACCCGCCAGCCGTCCAGCCCGTACGGCGGGCGCAGCCAGCGGCGCAGCAGCGAGTCGTCGGCGGTGGCGAAGCGCCGGCGCAGCTCGGCGCTGCCCCAGTTCAGCTTCGGCAGCGACCTGACCCCGTTCCAGGACTCGTAGTCCCCGGTCACCTCGTCGAAGTAGTACAGCCCCCGCTCGGGCGCCGAGGAGTCGGCAGCCGCCCTGGTGAACCACTCGTGCGCGTCGCCGGTGTGGTTGCTGGTGATGTCGCCGAGCAGCCGCCAGCCCCGGGCGCGTACGGCGTCGGCGAGGCGGGCCAGCGCGGCGTCCCCGCCGAGCAGCGGGTCGACGGTGTCGAAGCTGGCCGCGTCGTAGCGGTGGTTGGAGCGGGCCGGGAAGATCGGGGTCAGGTAGACGGTGTTGACGCCGAGGCGGTCCAGGTGGTCCAGCCGCCCGGTGACGCCGTCCAGGTCGCCGCCGTAGAACTGCCGGGGCGTCTCGGGGCCGCGCCCGATCACCGGGGTGTCCCAGTCGCACCCGATCGCCCAGTCCGGCAGCTCGCGGCCCTCGGCGGCGGCCGATCGGGCGAAGCGGTCCGGGAAGATCTGGTAGATCACCGCCTCGCGGGCCCAGGCGGGCGGCGGGGCGTGGGTGACCAGCTTGAAGTCGGCGTTGTCGGGCACGTCGTGGGGCACCACCCCGGTGGCGTTCAACCATCGGTAGCCGCGGCTGCCGGTGAGCATGAACCGGTAGTTGCTGACCGGGTTGCGGGCCTCGACGGCGACCCGCCACCAGACGTCGCCGCCGTCGACGCGGTCGACGACCGCCTCGGTGAACCGGGGCTCGCCGTCGCCGGTGGTGCGCGCGTGCACCTGCCGTACGCCTGCGGTGGTCGGCACCCGGACGAACACGTCGACGACGTCGCCGAGGGCGGGTTCCTGCTCGGGGACGTACAGGGCGGAGCCGTCGTGGTGCGGCGACAGGGACATGGTGGCGCCTTTCGCGTCGGTCGGACGGGGAGAGAAAGGGGTCTCCCGCCGCGGCCGGTTCCCCGACCGCGGCGGTCGATCCGTGACTGCTCCGGTGTACGTCGGACGCCGACGCCCTTGCCGCAGCTCTGCTTCAGCCCTTGACGGCTCCGGCCGTGAGGCCGTTGACGATGTAGCGCTGGAGGATCTGGAACACCAGCACCGTCGGGATGGCGGTGAGCAGGGTGCCCGCCGCGAAGATCCCGAAGTTGTTGTTGCGCTCACCGGCCACCAGGCCGAACATGCCGACCGCGAGGGTCTTCGAGTCGGTGTCGGTGAGGAACACGTTGGCGATCACGAACTCGTTGATCGAGCCGATGAAGGCGAGCAGGCCGGTCACCGCCAGGATCGGCGCCACCAGCGGCAGCATGATCCGGAAGAAGATCTGGGCGTGTGAGGCGCCGTCCACCGTGGCGGACTCGTCCAGTTCCTTCGGCAGGGTGTCGAAGAAGCCCTTCATCAGCCAGGTGTTCGCGCCGAGGGCGGCGCCCATGTAGAGCAGGAAGAGGCCCCACGGGGTGTTGAAGCCGATCACCGGCCACAGGTCGGTGACCTTCGTGAAGATCAGGAAGATCGCCACGATCGCCAGGAACTGCGGGAACATCTGGATCAACAGCAGGGAGAGCAGCCCGACCCGGCGCCCGGCGAAGCGCATCCGGGAGAAGGCGTACGCCGCCAGCGCCGACAGGAAGATCGACGCGAAGCTGGCCACCCCGGCCAGGAGCAGCGAGTTGAGGAACCAGCGGCCGAACGCGGTCCGCTCGAACAGGTTGGTGAAGTTCTCCAGCGAGGCGCCGGTCGGCACGAGTTCCGTGGAGGAGAGCGTGCCGAGCGGGTTGAGCGCCGCCGAGAGGACGAACAGGATCGGGAAGAGGCTGAACGCCACCGCCAGCGCCCCGACCAGGTGCCGCCACCCCACCTGGGCGAACCAGCGGTTCCTCGACCTTGCGGTCGCGTTGCGGTTGGCGACGGGCGCGTCCGCGTGGGTGCTCACGAGTACACCTCCTCCTGCTTGCGGGTCCGGGAGAAGCTGATCGCCGACACCGTCGCCACGATCGTGAAGATGAAGATCGAGACGGCGGCGGCCAGGCCGTACTCGGCACCCTGGGCGCCGAAGGCCAGCCGGTAGGTGTAGGTGATCAGCAGGTCGGTGGCACCGGCCGTCGGGTTGTCCGCCGGGAAGGGCCCGCCCTCGGTGACGAAGTAGACCGCGTTGAAGTTGTTGAAGTTGTACGCGAACGACGCGATCAGCAGCGGCGAGATCGCCACCAGCAGCAGCGGCAGGGTCACCGCGCGGAACGACTGGAAGGGCGACGCCCCGTCGACCGCGGTGGCCTCGGTCAGCTCGCGCGGGATGGCCTGCAACGCGCCGGTGGTCACCAGGAACATGTACGGGTAGCCGAGCCAGAGCTGCACCAGCAGCACCGCGAGCCGGGCCGACCAGGTCTCACCGAACCAGTCCACCCCCAGCCCGAAGAGGTTGTTGATCAGGCCGAAGTCGGTGTTGAACATGTCCCGCCAGACCAGCAGCATCGCGAACGACGGCATGGCGTACGGCAGGATCAGCAGCACCCGGTAGAAGTTGGTGCCGCGCATCCGGGGCGAGTGCAGCGCCAGCGCGATGCCCATGCCGAGCAGGAACGTGAAGCCGGTGGAGCCGAGCGCGAAGGCGAAGTTCCAGATCAGCGTGCCGAAGAACGGACCGGAGATGGCCGGGTCGGTGAGCACGTCCGAGAAGTTCCGCAGCCCGACGTTGACCTTCCAGCCCTGGGCCAGCGCCTCGCCGTCCGCGGTCACGAAGGACCCGGCGGAATCGTCGGCGGTCCAGGTCTTTCCGGTCTCGCTGTCGCGGATGCAGTCGCAGCCCGCGTCGTACGCCCGGATCGCCTTGCCCTCGTAGGCGCGCGACAGGCCGGACGAGCGCAGCGCGCCCCCGGACGTCGGCACCACCAGCCCGGTGATGTCCCTGCTCCGGTTGCTGGCCTCGCCGAAGTTGAGGATCTGGTAGCCCTCGGCGGCGGTGACCTTGCCGCCCGGGGCGACGGTGACGCTGCCGGCGTCGAGTTGACGCAGACCCTCGGTGTCGCCGACGGAGACGGTGTTCGTCGTGGGGTCGGTGACCAGGAAGACCAGCGCGCCGGTGGCCGGGTCGCCCTTGGTGGCGACGGTCAGCGGGTACTGGATCGAACCGGGGACCTGTTTCACCGAGCCGCTCTGGATGGCGACGATGGCGTCGTCCTTGCTGCCCCGGTGGCCGTCGCCGAAGTTCGTGAAGGCGGTGCTCACGGTGTAGAGCACCGGGAGGATCTGGAACGCCACCAGGAAGAGCGTGCCCGGGATCAGGTACTTGCCGGGGATGTGCCGGGGGGACAGGTAGAGGTAGAACAGGCCGGCGGTGGTCGCCAGCAGGATCGCCAGTCCGCCCCAGAGCTCGGCCTCGACGAGCGGGAAGGCCGCCCAGATCGCGATTCCGGCCACCAGGCCGAGCAGGACCACCTTGACGAGCAGGCCGGTCAGGGTGATCGGCGCGTGGTTCCGCGCCGTACGGGGCTTGCGCGGGGACCCGGACCGGAGGGGCCCCCGGCCCGGGGGCTGTGTGGCAGCCCCCGGGCCGGACAGCGACGTGCTCATTACTTGATCTGGCCGGAGATCGTCTTACCGGCTGCGGTGATCGTCTTGGCCGGGTCGGCGCCGCCGATGATGGCGGCCTCCGCCTTGCCGAACGGGTCCCAGATCGCGGCCATGGCCGGGATCGCCGGGAGCACCTGGCCGTTCTTGCCGGCCTCCTGGAACTTGGCCAGGTCCGGGTCGGTGCCCTTGACCTGGTCGAGGGCGGCGGTCAGCGCCGGCGGGCGGGGCTCGGCGTTGTAGAGCGCCACGGCCAGCTCGGGGGTGGTGACGTGGTTGGCCACGAACTCCTGGGCCAGGGCCTTGTTCTTGCCCTTGGCGGCGACGTAGAAGGACTGGACGCCCACGAACGGCTGGGCCTCCTTGCCACCGGCGAAGCCGGGGACCGGGGAGATGTCGTAGGAGATGTTGGCCTTCTTGGCGTCCGCGATGGCCCACGGGCCGGAGACGAGGTAGGCGCACTTCTTGCCGGTGAACGTGGCGATCGAGTTCTCGGGGGTGATCGAACGCTTGAGCGCGCCCTCGCCCTTCTCACCGAGCTTGGCGATCTTCTGGAACGCCGCGATCGACTCCGGCTTGCCCACGCCCAGGTCCTTCGGGTCGTAGTCGCCGTTGGCGGCGGTGCCGAAGAGGTATCCACCGGCCGAGCTGTAGAGCGGGTAGATGTGGTAGGCGTCGCCGTTCTGGCCGGACTGCAGGCAGAGGATCTCGCTGGCCTTCTTCTCGGCCTTGAGCTTCTTGCCGGCGGCGACCAGGTCCTCGATGGTCTTCGGCGCCTCGGGGGCCAGCTCGGTGTTGCGGATCAGCGCCAGGTTCTCCATGGCGTAGGGCACGCCGTAGAGCTGGCCGTTGAAGGTCACGGCCTTGACGGCGGTCTCGTTGAACGCGCTCTTCTGCTCGGCGGCGAGCTGGACCGGGTCGATGGCGCCGTTCTGCACCAGGTTGCCGATCCAGTCGTGCGCGCCGACCACGACGTCCGGGCCGCTGCCCTGCTGCGAGGCGGTGACGAAGTTGGTCTGCAGGTCCTTGGAGACGGCCTGGACCTCGACGGTGACGCCGTTCTCCTGGCCGAACTTCTCGCCGAACGGCTTGAGGGCGGCGGCCCGCTTGTCGTCGGCCCAGATCACCAGCTTGCCGCCGGTGGCGGCCTTGGTGGATTCCTTCGCGGCCGGCTCGTCGCTGCTGTCGCTGCCGCAGCCGGTGGCGGCGAGCGCCAGGCCGAGGACGGCGACCACACCCGCGGTACGGATGCGCATCGGTACTCCTGTCGTCATGGCGGCACGCCGGGGGAAGGGCGATCCCGCCAGTGGAAGCTCTGTAGGTTTCTTGCCAACCGGCGCCCGGCGTGCTGCGCCGCTGCTCTCGCGTGTTGCGGGGACGTTAGCAAGGGGTTTCAGAGAATGGAAGGGCTTGCAGAAGTGTACGCAAGAACTTGCCGGTGAGCTAAAGTGCGCCCATGCGCGCTCGACTGTCCGACATCGCCCAACAGGCCGAAGTCAGCGAGGCCACGGTGTCGCGGGTGCTCAACGACCGCCCGGGTGTGGCCCCCGAGACCCGACAGGCCGTACTGACCGCCCTCGATGTGCTCGGCTACGAGCGTCCCGCCCGGCTCCGCAAGCGCAGCGCCGGCCTCGTGGGCCTGGTGGTCCCCGAACTCGACAACCCGATCTTCCCCGCCTTCGCCCAGGTGATCGAGTCGACCCTGGCGCAGAGCGGCTTCACCCCCGTGCTCTGCACCCAGACCGCCGGCGGGGTCACCGAGGACGAGTACGTGGAGATGCTGCTGGACCGGCAGGTCTCCGGAATAGTCTTCGTCTCCGGCCTGCACGCCGACACCGCCGCCAACCACGACCGCTACCGGGCCCTGATCGCCCGCCCGCTGCCCGTCGTGCTGATCAACGGTTACGCGCCCGGCATTCCCGCGCCCTTCGTCTCCTGTGACGACGGCGAGGCCACCGAGCTGGCCGTGGCCCACCTGGTGGCGCTCGGACACCGCCGCATCGGCCTGATCACCGGCCCGGACCGGTTCGTGCCGGTGCAGCGCCGGGTGGCCGGCTTCCGGGCCGCGATGGGCCGGCTGGTCGGCGTCGACGAGGCCGGCCTCGACGAGCTGGCCGAGCTCTCCCTGTTCGGGGTGGAGGGCGGCGAGGCCGCCGCCGCCCGACTGCTGGACCGGGGCGTCACCGGCATCGTCTGCGGCTCCGACCTGATGGCGCTCGGCGCGATCCGGGCCGCCCGGCAGCGCGGCATGTCCGTGCCGGGGGAACTGTCGGTGGTCGGCTACGACGACTCCCCGCTGATGGCCTTCACCGACCCGCCGCTGACCACCATGCGCCAGCCGGTGGCCGCGATGGCCGTCGCCGCCGTCCGGGCCCTGGTCGACGAGATCAACGGGCACGCCGCCCCGAACTCGGAGTACCTGTTCCGCCCGGAGCTGGTGGTGCGCGGCTCCACCGCCGTCGCCCCCGCCGACGCCGCACGCCCGGCATCGGGCGGCTCGACGCGGCAGCGCCCGGCCCCACCCGCACTTGCCGTTCCGGCCTGACCGCCCGCGCTGCGGAGGACCGGGCGGGCGCCGGCAGTGGGTGCCGCCGGCCTCGGCGCGCAGGTCGCGCCGTCAGGGCACCCCGTGACCCACACCATTTCTTGCGCAAGGAATGCTTGACTCTTGCAGTAGCGAGCGGCATTCTGCTCAGACACCGCCCCCGCACCCCGCGCCGCGCCGGGTGCCGCCCTCCCGCGCCACAGAACGGGGAACGCCACCGATGACCGTCAGCAACCCCTCGCCGCTGACCTCCGACGACGACTGGTGGCGCTCCGCGGTCGTCTACCAGGTCTACGTACGCAGCTTCGCCGACTCGAACGGCGACGGCGTCGGCGACCTCCAGGGCATCCGGGAGCGCCTGCCGTACCTGCACGACCTCGGCGTGGACGCGCTCTGGCTGACGCCCTTCTACACCTCCCCGATGATCGACGGCGGGTACGACGTCGCCGACTACCGCGACGTCGACCCGATGTTCGGCACCCTCGCGGACTTCGACGCGATGATCACCGACGCGCACGCCCTCGGCCTGCGGATCATCGTCGACCTGGTGCCCAACCACACCTCCAGCGCGCACCCGTGGTTCCAGGCGGCGCTGGCCGCCGGGCCAGGCTCCGCGGAGCGGGCGCGCTACCTCTTCGCCGAGGGCAAGGGTGCGAACGGCGAGCTGCCCCCGAACGACTGGGAGAGCATCTTCGGCGGCCCCGCCTGGACGCGGATCGACGACGGCCAGTGGTACCTGCACCTGTTCGACCCGGCCCAGCCGGACCTGAACTGGCGGCACCCGGAGGTACGCGCCGAGTTCGAGGGCGTCCTGCGTTTCTGGCTCGACCGGGGCGTCGACGGTTTCCGGATCGACGTGGCGCACGGCATGATCAAGGCCGAGGGGCTGCCGGACGTGGGGTTCAACTCCATGACCACCGGCCAGCGTCAGGCGGAACTGCTCGGCAAGGGCCGGCTCCCCTACTTCGACCAGGACGAGGTGCACGACATCTACCGCGCCTGGCGGCCGATCCTGGACAGCTACCCGGGCGGCCGGATGGCGGTGGCCGAGGCGTGGGCCGAGACCCCGCAGCGCCTCGCCCGCTACATCGGCCCCGACGAGCTGCACCAGGCGTTCAGCTTCGACTTCCTCGACGCGACCTGGTCCGCCGACTCGTTCCGCAAGGTCATCGACACCGCGCTCGCCGAGTCGACCATCGTCGGCGCGCCCACCACCTGGGTGCTCTCCAACCACGACAAGCAGCGGCACGTGACCCGCTACGGCGACGGCGCCGAGGGGCTGCGCCGGGCGCGTGCCGCCACCCTGCTGATGCTCGCCCTGCCCGGCTGCGCCTACCTCTACCAGGGCGAGGAACTGGGCCTGCCGGAGGTGCTCGACCTGCCGGACGAGCTGCGTCAGGACCCGGCGTTCCTACGCACCGGCGAGAGCCGCGACGGCTGCCGGGTGCCGATCCCGTGGAGCGGCGAGCTGGCCCCGTACGGCTTCGGGCCCGCCGGCAGCGAGCTGAGCTGGCTGCCGGCCCCGGCGACCTGGCGGGCCCTCTCGGTCGCCGCCCAGAGCGGCGTGCCCGGTTCGACGCTGGAGCTGTACCGCACCGCGCTGCGGATCCGCCGGGAGCACCCGGCGCTGGCCGCCGACGCGGGCGAAGTCACCTGGTTGGAGGCCGGGCCGGGCGTGCTCGCCTTCAGCCGCACCGCCGGCGACACCGTGCTGACCTGCGTGGTCAACATCAGCGGTGCGCCGGCCCTCGTCGACGGGTACGGCGCACCGATCGCCGCCAGCGAGCCGCTCACCGGGCAGGGCTCCGGCCACCTGCTCCGAGTCGACGCGGCGGCCTGGTTCGAACGGTCCTGAGCGGGTAACCCGTCATCGACCTGGTCGTCCGTCGTGCCCCGCGCCGACGGGCGACTGGGCTACCGACCCCTTGTGGTGGGGGGTGAGGTGGCGCCGGCGCCTCCGGGGTCCGCTCCGGTGGCGCCGGCGTCCGTCTGGACGCGTCGGCCCGGATCGGCTCAGACGCCGCCGGTGAGCCTGGCGGCGATGCGCCCGAAGCCGGCCCGCAGCTCGGCCTCGGTGGGCGGGGCGAGCGGCTCCCCGCCCTCGGCATCCTCGCCCGCCGCCTCCAACTCCTCGTCGACGGTGTCCTCGAAGTCGCCGTAGAGATCGGTGTGGTCGAGCTGCGCCGCCTCGTCCTCGGCGGCGATCTGCGCCGCGGCGATCTCACCGCGGATCTCCTCGGCCGAGACCGCGGGCAGCAGCGGCTCGACCACCGCCATCAGCTGCTCCTCGGCGACGATCGACTCGGCCAGCGCGAGGGCGTGCGGCCGCTCGTAGGGGCCGCAGACCACCGGCTCCCACTCGTCCGGGTCGCCGAGCGGGCCGAAGGTGATGATCCACGGCAGGCCGAGCATCGGCGAGTCGTCCGGCAGGTCCAGTGTCACGAGTGCGCCCACGCGCCCATCATGTCCGCGGCGCCGGACGCCCGGGGAGCCATTCCCGCCATTCCCCCTCCCGCGCGCACCGGACGGCGGGGTCGCCGGCGCCCCTGACCCGCGTCGCCGGTCAGCTGGCACAGCCGCCGTCAGGCCGGTCGGGCCGCGTCCAACGCCGCGCGCACCAGGGCCAGCGCCGCCGCGGGCGGCACGCCCAGCCGGGCGGCCTCGGCGGCGTAGTCGGCCGCCACCCGCTGCAACCGGTCCGTCGCGTCGTCGCGCCCGGGTGCGACGAACGTGCCGTGCCGGCCCCGGGTCTCCAACAGGCCAGCCGCCTCCAGTTCCCGGTAGGCCCGGGCCACCGTGTTCACCGCCAGCCCGAGGTCGGCCGCGAACCGTCGCACGGTCGGCAGCCGGGTGCCCACCGCCAACCGGCCCGTCCCGATCAGCTCCGCGAGTTGCCCGCGCACCTGCTCGTACGGCGGCACCGCCGAGCCCTGTTCGATCGCGATCCGCACGCCCGGCCCCCCGTTCATCCGGCCCCGCCCGGGGCCCCGGGGTCCGTGTCCGCGTCGAGGCCGGCCTCCCCGGGCCCCTCCGCCAGATCCACCACCCTGCCGCGCGGGCTGGTCGCGGCCAACGCCGCCCCGAAGAGCACCAGCTGGTTGAGCAGGTAGAGGTAGAGCAGCAGCCCGACGGCGCCCGCCACCACCGTGTACGCCGGATTACGCTCCGTGCGCACCACGTAGAAGCGCCCGACGGTGTTCAGCAGCGTGATGCCGACCGCGACCAGCAGCACCACCGGGCGCAGCCGGGACCGGCTCATCCGCAGCCTCGGCACCGCCAGCAGCAGCAGGGTGGCCAGCACCGCGTTGACCAGCACGCTGAGCACCGCGCTGATCGTGGTCAGGCCGACCGAGCCGGTGCTGCGCAGCAGGAAGCGCAGCAGCGACTCCAGGGCGTCCACCGCCGCCACCGAGACGCCGAGCAGCACGAAGATCACCAACAGCACGCCGAGGTCGACCAGGCGGCGCACCACCAGGTTGCCGGGCTGCTGGTTGAGGCCGTACATGAGCCGCTGGGAGGAGCGGATCGCCTCCACCCAGCCGACGCCGGTGAACGCGAGAATGATCAGGCCGATCACCCCGACCGTGCCGCTGCTCTCGGCGATCTGCACCGGATCCAGGAACGGCAGGTTCTCCCGGAGGAAGTCCGCGGCGGCCGCGCTGACCTCGTCGTTGTCCTCCAGGATGGCCCCGAAGATCGAGTATCCGACCAGCGCCAGCGCGAAGACCGCGAAGAAGCCGTAGTAGGCGATCGCGGCGGCCAGCCGCCCGCCCAGCACGTCGTTGTAGAGCACGCCGGCCCGCCAGAGGTGGTCGGCGGCGCCCCACCGGCGGCGCGCGGCACTGATTCGGCGGTCGATGCCCGCCTCGATGCGGCCCAGCACGTTCACGTCGTCATCCTCGCCGATCTTCCGCCGGCGTGCGGGCGACCGGGCGCCGACCCGCGCCCGGCGGCGGTCGTACGGCGGGAGCCGGCGGCGGCGTGGACGCCGTGGCGCACCCGGGCGACCGTTCAGCCGCCCAGCCGGAAGTCCCGGCGCGGCTGCCACCGGGTCTGCCCGCTGTGCGAGAAGAGCGTGAACGCCTCGACCTCGAACATCGCCGAGAAGTCGGCCAGGTCCTCGTACGCCCGGTCCAGCGCCTCCGGCGTGACGTCCTGCGCGACCGTGACGTGCGGGTGGTACGGGAAGCGCGTCTCGCGGTACAGCTCGGGGGCGGCCCTGATCGCGGCGGCGAGCAGCTCGCACTCGCTGATCCCCGCGGCCACGGCCACGAAGACGACCTGGGTGACCGGGCGGAACGTGCCGGTGCCCCGCAGGTGCAGGCTGAACGGCAGGTGGGCGGCGGCGACCGTGCCGAGGTGCCGTTCCACCGCCGGCAGCGTCGCCACCGGGATCTCGGTCGGCCCGAGCAGGGTCACGTGTGCCGGGACGACCCGCGGGTCGCCGGCCTCGACGCGCCGCCGGGTGAGCATGCCGCCCCACGGCTCGGGGATGTCGACCGCGATGCCGATCTCGATGGTGTCACCGGCGTCCGGCGCCCCGTCCCTGCGATCCACGCTCTGCGTCATCCCTCCGCCCACCGGCTCGTCCGCCCTCACCCGTCGCGCCGGGGCGCTACTCGCCGCGCACCGGCGGGAAGAAGCCCACCCGCTCGTACACGGTGCGCAGCGTCGCATCGGCGACGACGCGGGCCTTCTCCGCGCCTGCGGCGAGCAGCTTGTCGAGCTGCGCCGGGTCGTCGAGGTAGGTCCGGGTGCGCTCCTGGATCGGGCCGACGAACTCCCGTACCACCTCGCCGAGGTCCTTCTTCAGGTCGCCGTAGCCCTTGCCGGCGTACGCGGCGACCAGGTCGTCGACGCTGCGCCCGCTCAACGCGGAGTAGATGGTCAACAGGTTGGAGACGCCGGGTTTGGTCTCGGTGTCGAAGACGATCTCGCGCCCGGTGTCCGTGACCGCGGAACGGATCTTCTTGGCCGAGCGGGCCGGGTCCTCCAGCAGGTTGACGATGCCGGCCGGCGACGAGGACGACTTCGACATCTTGGCCGTCGGGTCCTGCAGGTCGGTGATCTTCGCGGTGTCCTTGACGATGTGCGGCGCGGGCACCGTCAGGGTCTGCCCGAACAGCGAGTTGAACCGCTGGGCGAGGTCGCGGGAGAGTTCCAGGTGCTGGCGCTGGTCCTCGCCGACCGGCACGGCGTTCGCCTGGTAGAGCAGGATGTCGGCGGCCTGCAGGATCGGGTAGGTGAACAGGCCGACGCTCGCCCGCTCGCCGCCCTGCTTCTGCGACTTGTCCTTGAACTGCGTCATCCGGCTCGCCTCGCCGAACCCGGTGATGCAGCCGAGCACCCAGGCGAGCTGCGAGTGCTCGGGCACCTGCGACTGCACGAAGAGCGCGCTGCGCTCCGGGTCGAGACCGACGGCGAAGAGCTGCGCGGCGGCCATCCGGGAGCGCTGCACGAGCGTCTTCGGGTCGTGCCCCGCCGTGATCGCGTGCAGGTCGACCACGCAGTAGTAGGCGTCGTGGGTGTCCTGCAACGCCACCCAGTGCCGAACGGCGCCCAGGTAGTTGCCGAGGTGGAACGAGTCGGCCGTCGGCTGGATGCCGGAGAAGACGCGGGGGCGGGCGGGAACGTCGGACATGGCGGCAATTCTGTCAGCAAGACCCGGTGCGCGTCATGACGGGCCGGCGGGTCGGCTCCGCTCCACCGGTGTCGGGGCGGTGACCTCGCGCCGTGGCTCCGGCACGCGCGCGTCGGCAACCGTGACCCGGGCCACCCGCCGCCCCTCCAGCGTGAGCACCCGCAGCAGCCAGCCGCCGGGCGGGTCGTCGGGTTCCGGGCCGTCGTCGCCGGGCCGGCCGACGGTCACCGGCACCTCGTCGCCGGCGACCGGGAGCCGGCCCAGCGCGGCCATCACGAAACCGCCGACCGTCTCGTACGGGCCGGGCGGCAGGCGCACCCCCGTGTGCTCGGCGAAGTCGGCGAGGTTGAGCCGGCCGTCCACCACGGCGGGCAGCCCCACGTGCACCGGGTCGGGGTCGGTGTCGTACTCGTCGTGGATCTCCCCGATCAGCTCCTCGATCAGGTCCTCCAGGGTGACGATGCCGGCGGTGCCGCCGTACTCGTCGACGACCACGGCGAGGTGGTGGCGTTCCCGGCGCATCTCGCTGAGCGCGGCGAGCACCCGTTTGCTGCCGGGCAGCCGCTTCACCTCGCGGGTCAGCTCGCCGACCGTGGTGCAGGGGTCGACGTCGGGGCGGAGCAGCACGTCGCGCAGATGCACGAAGCCGACCACGTCGTCGTGGGTGCCGTCGACGACCGGGTAGCGGGTGTGCGTCTCGGCCCGCACCAACCGCTCCGCTTCGGCGATGGTGAGCCCGGCGGAGAGGAAGACGACCTCGGTGCGCGGCATCATCACCTTGCGGACCAGGCTCGCGCCCGCGACCAGCACCTCGTCGATGATCCGCCGCTCGACCGGGTCGAGCAGGGTGTTGGCGGCGACCAGGTCGCGCAGCTCCGCCTCGCTGATCCGCTCCCGGCCGGCCGCCGGGCTGGCGCCGAGCAGGGCCGTCACCACGCGGGTGGCGGCGTCGGCGGCGCGCACCACCATCCGGGCGACGGCCCGGGGTAGCGGCCCCGGCTCGCGGCGTGACCGGCTCCGGGCGCGTCGCCGCAGCCCGGGAGCACCCGCTTCCCGCATGACAGTGATGGTAGACAGCGCCGGGCCGGCGGGCAGCCGATGTGCGGCTCTGTTCGAAGTTGTGCAATCATGATGGATCGATGCGGTGACTGACGCGGGGCGGCCACCGGGCCACCGGCCGTAGGGTGATCACGACACGGGTCGCAACCGGGCGGCCAGGCAGGAGGAGACCGACGTGAAACTGCTCGTCACCGGCGGCGCCGGCTTCATCGGCAGCGTGGTGACCCGGATGCTGCTCGACGCCGGCCACGAGGTGGTGGTGCTCGACGACCTGCGCACCGGCCACCGGGAGGCGCTCGCCCCCGACGCGACGTACGTCGACGCGCCCGTCCACGACGCCGCGCGGGTGCTCACCCCCGACGCGGGCTTCAACGGGGTGCTGCACTTCGCCGCGCTGATCGCCGCGGGCGAGTCGATGACCAGGCCCGAGCTCTACTGGCACACCAACACCGTCGGCTCGCTCGCCCTGATCGACGCCGTCCGGGCCGCCGGCGTGCCCCGCCTGGTCTTCTCCTCCACCGCCGCCGTCTACGGCAACCCCACCGAGCTGCCGATCCCCGAGACCGCCGTGAAGGCCCCCACCAACACGTACGGCGCCACCAAGCTCGCCGTCGACATGGCCCTCACCTCCGAGGCCGTCGGGCACGGCCTGGCCGCCGTCTCGCTGCGCTACTTCAACGTCGCCGGCGCCTACCTCGACGGCGACGTGGCGCTCGGCGAGCGGCACGACCCCGAGACCCACCTCATCCCGATCGCGCTGGAGGTGGCCGCCGGCCGGCGGGAGAAGCTCCAGCTCTTCGGCGACGACTACCCGACCGTCGACGGCACCTGCGTGCGCGACTACATCCACGTCGCCGACCTGGCCCGCGCCCACCTGCTGGCGCTCGACGCGGCGACCGCCGGCCAGCACCGGATCTACAACCTGGGCAACGGCAACGGCTTCACCAACCGGCAGGTGGTCGACGTGGTCCGCGAGGTCACCGGGCACCCCGTGCCCGTCGAGGTCGGCCCGCGCCGCGAGGGCGACCCCGCCGAACTGGTCGCGTCGTCCGCGCTGGCCCGCGAGGAACTGGGTTGGGTGCCGCGCAAGCCGACCCTGCCCGACATCGTCGGTGACGCCTGGGCCTTCTACCGCACGCACGTCGCGGGGCCACGGTGACCGACGACGTCGCGGCCCGCGCCGCCGCCGGCTTCCGCTCGGCGTACGGCGAGCCGCCCGCCGGCCGCTGGGCGGCTCCCGGCCGGGCGAACCTCATCGGCGAGCACACCGACTACAACGACGGCTTCGTCCTGCCCTTCGCCCTGCCGCTGCGCACCGTGGCGGCAGCCGCCCCGCAGCCCGGCGACACGTGGACGGTCCGCTCCGACCTCACCGGCGAGACGGTCGCCTTCGGCGCCGACGAGGTCACCGGGCCCGGCCGGGTCACCGGCTGGGGCGCGTACGTGGCCGGGGTCGTCTGGGCGCTGCGGGAGGCGGGGCACGCGGTGCCCGGCGCCCGCCTGGCGGTCGCCTCCGACGTGCCCCTGGGCGCGGGACTGTCCTCCTCGGCCGCGCTGGAGGCCGCCGTGCTGGCCGCCCTGGTCGACCTGGGCGGGCTGGACCTGCCCGCCGAGTGCCGGCCCCGGCTGGCCCAGCGCGCCGAGAACGACTACGTGGGCGCGCCGACCGGCATCATGGACCAGTCAGCCGTGATCCGCTGCCGCGCCGGGCACGCGCTCTTCCTGGACTGCCGTGACGAAGCCGTCGAGCAGGTCCCGTTCGACCTGGCCGCCGCCGGCCTCGCCGTGCTGGTCGTCGACAGCCGGGCCCCGCACCGGCACGCCGACGGCGAGTACGCCGCCCGCCGCGCATCCTGCGAGCGGGCCGCCGGGCTGCTCGGCGTCGCGGCGCTGCGCGACGTCCCGGCCGACGGGCTGGCCGACGCCCTGGCCCGGCTCGACGAGGACGAGACCCGCCGCCGGGTACGACACGTCGTCACCGAGAACCAGCGCGTGCTCGACACCGCCGCGCTGCTGCGCGCCGGCCGGGTACGCGAGATCGGGCCGCTGCTGACCGCCTCGCACGCCTCGATGCGGGACGACTTCGAGATCACCGTCCCGGAGATCGACACGGCCGTCGAGGCGGCCCTGTCCGCCGGGGCGCTCGGTGCCCGGATGACCGGCGGCGGCTTCGGCGGCTGCGTCCTCGCCCTGGTCGACGCGGAACGGACCGACGCGGTCGCCGCCGCCGTCACGGCCGCGTACGCCGAGCGGGGCTTCACCGCGCCCGGCCACGTCACCGTCCTGCCCGGCCCGGGCGCCACCCGGCTGGACTGAGCACCGCGGGCGGGCGCCGGCCCGTCGGCGGGGACTCACTGCGCTTCGACGATCATCCCCGCGCCGACCGTACGGTTCGTGGCCTCGTCGATGATCACGAAACCGCCGGTGGTGCGGTTGCGGCGGTACTCGTCCGCTAGCAGCGGAACGGTCGTCCGCAGCCGCACCCGGCCGATCTCGTTGAGCCCCAGCCCGTCCGCGGACTCGTCGCGGTGCAACGAGTTGATGTCCAGCCGGTAGTGCAGCGCCCGCACGATCGCCCGCGCCGAGCGGGTGGTGTGCTTGATGGCGTACCTGCCGCCGACCCGCAGCGGACGGGTCTCGTCCATCCAGCACACCATCGCCTCGATGTCCTGGGACACCGACGGGGCGTTGTTCGGCCGGCAGATCATGTCGCCCCGGGAGATGTCGATCTCGTCTTCCAGGCGTACGGTCACCGACATCGGCGGGAACGCCTCCGCGACCGGCCCGTCGGCGGTCTCCACGGCGGCGATCCGGCTGGTGAACCCCGACGGCAGCACCATCACCTCGTCGCCCGGCTTGAGCACGCCGGAGGCGACCTGACCGGCGTAGCCCCGGTAGTCGGTGACGGTGGTCGACTGCGGGCGGATCACGTACTGCACCGGGAAGCGCACGTCGACCAGGTTGCGGTCGCTGGCGATGTGCACCCGCTCCAAGTGGTGCAGCAGCGACGGGCCCTCGTACCAGGGCATGTTGTCCGAGCGGGTGACGATGTTGTCGCCGCGCAGCGCGGAGACCGGCACCACCGTCAGGTCGGGCACCTCGAGCTTCGCGGCGAACGCGGTGAACTCGTCCGCGATCCGCTCGAAGACCTCCTGCGAGAAGTCGACCAGGTCCATCTTGTTGACGCAGAGGACCAGGTGCGGCACCCGCAGCAGCGAGCAGAGGAACGCGTGCCGGCGGGACTGCTCGACCAGGCCCTTGCGGGCGTCCACCAGGATCAGCGCCAGGTCGGCGGTCGACGCCCCGGTGACCATGTTGCGGGTGTACTGGATGTGCCCCGGGGTGTCCGCGATGATGAACTTCCGCCTGGGCGTGGCGAAGTAGCGGTAGGCGACGTCGATGGTGATGCCCTGCTCGCGTTCGGCCCGCAGGCCGTCGGTGAGCAGCGCCAGGTTCGTGTACTCGTCGCCCCGCGCGGCGCTGACCGCCTCGACGGCGGCGAGCTGGTCGGTGAAGAGCGACTTCGTGTCGTAGAGCAGCCGGCCGATCAGGGTCGACTTGCCGTCGTCGACGCTGCCGGCGGTGGCGAAGCGCAGCAGGTCCATCGGGCGGGCCTCCGGCCCGGCCCCGGTGGCGGCCCGGCCGTCCGTCGGGTCCGCGCCCTCGGGCGCGACGGTCTCGGTGGTCATCAGAAGTAGCCCTCCCGCTTGCGGTCCTCCATGGCGGCCTCGCTGACCCGGTCGTCGCCGCGGGTCGCGCCGCGCTCGGTGATCCGGGTGGCGGCGACCTCCTCGATGACCTTCTCGACCGTGTCGGCGTCGGAACGGACCGCCGCCGTGCAGGACGCGTCGCCCACCGTCCGGTAGCGCACCCGCGCCTTGAACCGGTCCTCACCCGTCCGGGGCCGGAAGAACTCGTTGACCGCGTAGAGCATCCCGTCGCGCTCGACCACCTCGCGCTCGTGCGCGTAGTAGATCGACGGCAGGGCGATGCGCTCGCGGGCGATGTAGTGCCAGACGTCCAGCTCGGTCCAGTTGGACAGCGGGAAGACCCGGATCGACTCGCCCGGGTGGTGGCGGCCGTTGTAGAGCGCCCACAGCTCCGGGCGCTGGTTCTTCGGGTCCCACTGGCCGAACTCGTCGCGGAAGCTGAACATCCGCTCCTTGGCGCGGGCCTTCTCCTCGTCGCGGCGGGCTCCGCCGAAGAGCGCGTCGAAGCGGTGCTTCTCCACCGCCTCCAGCAGCACCGGGGTCTGGATGCGGTTGCGCATCCCGTCGGCCGACTCGCGCACCAGCCCGCTGGCCAGCGCCTCCGGCACGCTCGCCACCACCAGTTGCAGCCCCAGCTCGGCGACCCGCTGGTCCCGGTACTCCAGGACCTCGGGGAAGTTGTGCCCGGTGTCCACGTGCATGACCGGGAACGGGACGTTGGCCGGGGCGAACGCCTTCTGGGCCAGCCGGAGCATCACGATCGAGTCCTTGCCGCCCGAGAAGAGCAGCACCGGCCGCTCCATCTCGGCGACCACCTCGCGCATCACGAAGATGCTCTCGGCCTCCAGCGCGTCGAGGTGCGACACCTGGTAGGCGGCGGGGGCGGTCATGACACGGGCTCGCTTCGCTCGAATCCGCTCATCGTATTCCAGACCTTTCCGGTCGGGCATGCCAAGAAGTGCCGCTCAGGCTACCCGGAATGACGCTGCAACGCTGCAAGCAACCGACTGGCGAGATCCTCGCGGCAGACCAGCAGGTCGGGCAGGCGCGGATCCGCCTCGTTGTATCTCAGCGCAGAACCGTCGATCCGGGAAGCGTGCAGCCCGGTGGCCGTCGCCACAGCGACCGGCGCGGCCGAGTCCCACTCGTACTGGCCGCCCGCGTGGATGTAGGCGTCCACCTCGCCGGTGACCACCGCGGCGATCTTCGCCCCGGCCGAACCCATCGGCACCAGGTGCGCCCCGACGTCCTCCGCCAGGTCGGTCAGGAACACCGGCGGCCGGCTCCGGCTCGCCGCCAGGCGGATCGTCCGCCCGCCGGGCGCCGCCGCCTCCACCCTCGTGGGCGGGTACGCCGGCGGATAGTCGGTGCCCAGCACCCGCTGCTGCGCCGGCAACCCGACCGCGCCCCCGACCAGCCCGTGCGGCGTCGGCGCGGTACGCGACCAGAGCGCCACGTGCACCGCCCAGTCCGAACGGCCCTCCTCGGAGAACTCCCGGGTGCCGTCGAGCGGGTCGATGATCCACACCCGGTCGGCGGTCAGCCGGGACACCGCCTCGGCGGTGACCTCCGCCGCCCACGCCAGCCGCGAGCCCTCGTCCTCCTCGGACAGGACCGCGTCACCCGGCCGCCACTTCGCCAACTCGGTGCGGATCAGGTCGTGCGAGACCTTGTCACCCGCCGACCGCAACGCCCCCGCGTCGGCGAAGCCCATCTCGGACCGCAGGCCGAGCAGCGCCTGACCGGCCCGGGCCGCCAGCCACCGGGCGAAAGCCCCGTCGATCATCGGAGGACTGCCCATGACTCTCGCTCCCGTCGCCTCGCCACGCTCCGCGCCCGGCACGCCCGCCGCCCGGCCCCGCCCCGACGGTCGCGTCGCGCCGAAAGGCGAAGACTACCGGCCCCCGGCGCCCGCCCCGGCGCTCACACCCCGTGGTAGAGGTTCTGCGTCGGCTCCACGCCCCTGCTGATCACCGACTCCACCACATCCGCCGCCCGGTCCACCAGGAACTCGAGCTCCTTGCGCTCGGCCGCGCCGAAATCCGACAGTACGTAGTCCGCCGGGTCCTGCCGCCCCGGCGGCCGGCCGATGCCGAACCGCACCCGGACGTACTCCTTCGTGCCCAGCGACTTCGACATCGACCGCAGGCCGTTGTGCCCGCCCTCGCCACCGCCGCACTTCACCCGCAGCTGGCCGTAGCCGATGTCCAGCTCGTCGTGCACCGCGACCACCCGGCCCGGCGGCACCTTGTGGAACTGGGCCAGACCGGTGACCGGCCCACCGGAAAGGTTCATGTACGTCAGCGGCTTGACCAGCACCAGCTTCGGCCCGCCGAAGCCGAGCCGCCCCTCGGCGACCTCCGCCACCGCCCGCTTGTGCCGGCCGAACTTCGCGCCGAGCCGGCCCGCCAGCAGGTCGGCCACCATGAAGCCGACGTTGTGCCGGTTGCCGGCGTACTCCCGACCCGGGTTGCCCAGGCCGACCACCAGCCACGGCCCCGCCTCGTCCGTCACGCCCCGCCCCTCCCGCTGCTAGCCGTCACCCACCCGCCCGTACCCCGGTACGCCGACAGGCGCCCCCGACCGAGCGGGGACGCCTGTCGCAACGATGCGATCCGATCAGGCTTCGGTCTTCGCCTCGGCGGTCTCCTCGCCCTCGCCCTCGGCGGCCGGCGCCTCGGCGACCTCGGCGGTCTCCTCGCCGACACCGGCCTCGGCCTCCTCGGTGGCCTCCTCGACCTCGGGGAGGGTGGCCTCGAGCTGCTCGGCGGTCGGCGCGGCGGTCACCGAGGCGACGGTCTGCTCCGAGTCGGCGGCCAGCTCGACGCCGGCCGGCAGCTCAACGTCGCCGGCGGTGACCTGCGTGCCGGCCTCCAGGCCCTCGATCGAGGCCTCCAGGTGGTCCGGCACCTTGGTGGCGTCGGCGGTGACCGACAGGGTGTCGTGGTCGTGCACGATCAGGGTGTCCCTCGCGGCCGCACCGGTCAGCTGGACCGGGACCTCGACGGTGACCTTCTCGCCCCGACGGACCAGCAGCAGGTCGACGTGCTCGAAGCTGTCCTTGATGGGGTCACGCTGGATCGCCTTCGGCAGCGCGAGCACCTGGGTGCCGTCGCTGACCTCGATCGCGAAGAGCTGGTTGGCACCGCCCTTGCGGATCGCCGCGGCGAACTCGCGGGCCGGCAGCGCGATGTGCTTGGGCTTCTCGCCGTGGCCGTACAGCACGGCGGGCACCTTGCCGGCCCGGCGGGTACGACGGGCACCACCCTTGCCGAACTCGGTACGGGGCTCGGCGCTGATCTTTACCTCGGACACGGGGAAACTCCTGATGCTTTCGCTGCGGCGGCTTGTCGTCTGGCGGTGCTGGGGCGAGGGGCTCGCTGGGGCTCATGCGTCGAGAACGACTGCCCGGAGCACCGCGTCGATGACGGTGCCTCCGTGCGGCGCTTGTCAGCGGCCCGCCGGGCACCCTCGCCGTGGCAACCGCACCAGTCTACCCGAGCTGATTCCGCGCGTTACGGCAGTCCCCTCGTCACCGTTCCCGCAGGCCCGCAGGGGTGAGACGGCCCTGCCCGGCGGCACCCCGCCGCGGGTGCCCCGCGACGCCGGGACGGGGGCGGTCGCGCCGCCCGGCCCGGCGTCGGACGGTCAGCTCAGGCCACCGAAGAGGGTGGTCACCGAACCGTCGTCGAAGACCTCGCGGATCGCCCGCGCCAGCAGCGGCGCGATCGACAGCACGGTGATCTTGTCAAGCTGCTTCTCCGGCGGCAGCGGCAGCGTGTTGGTCACCACGACCTCGCTGATCGGGGCGTTCTTCAGCCGCTCGGTCGCCGGGTCGGAGAGCAGCGCGTGGGTCGAGGCCACGATCACGTCGGCCGCGCCGGACTCCCGGAGGATGTCCGCCGCCCCGCAGATCGTCCCGCCCGTGTCGATCATGTCGTCGACGATCAGGCAGACCCGCCCCTCGACCTCACCGACCACCCGGTTCGCCACCACCTGGTTCGGCTTGAGCGGGTCCCGGGTCTTGTGGATGAAGGCCAGCGGGCAGCCGCCCAGCCGGTCCGTCCACCGCTCGGCCACCCGCACCCGACCCGAGTCCGGCGCGACCACCGTCATCGGGCGGCCGTCGTACCTGTGCTGGACGTACTCGGCGAGGATGTCCATCGCGAAGAGGTGGTCGACGGGGCCGTCGAAGAAACCCTGGATCTGCGCCGTGTGCAGGTCGACGGTGAGGATCCGGTTCGCCCCGGCCGTCTTCAGCAGGTCCGCCACCAGCCGGGCCGAGATCGGCTCCCGGCCGCGGTGCTTCTTGTCCTGCCGGGCGTACGGGTAGAACGGCAGCACCACGGTGATCCGCTTGGCCGAACCACGCTTCAGCGCGTCGATCATGATGAGGGTCTCCATGACCCACGTGTTGACCCCGTGCGTGACGGACTGGACCACGAAGGCGTCCGAACCGCGTACCGAGTCCTTGAACCGTACGAAGATCTCACCGTTGGCGAACTCGTACGCGTCGGCCGGCGTCGGCGCGACGCCGAGCACCTCACCGATCTCCTTGGCCAACTCCGGAAAGCCACGTCCGGAAAAAAGCATCAGGCTCTTGCGGTTTTCGGCGACGATGCTGCCCATGGGCCCGTCTGCTCCCGTTGGTCGGTGGTACCCGGCGGTGGTGGTGGGCCGGGGACTATTCGGTTGCAGTATCCCCCGCGCCCGAGGCCGACCCGACCGGCTCGGCATCCCCGTGGATTGCCTCACCTTCACTTGCCCGGAATCCCGGTGCCGACGCATCCTCATCGGCCTGCTGGGCCCGCGCCGCCGCCTCGGCGGAGGCCGTGCCGGCCCGCTTGCGGGCCACCCAGCCGTCGATGCTGCGCTGCGGCGCGCGGGTCACCCCGAGCGCGCCCGGCGGCACGTCCTGCGTGATCGCGCTGCCCGCCGCCACGTACGCCCCGGCGCCCACCTCGACGGGAGCGATCAGGCTGGTGTCGCAGCCGACGAACGCGGCCTCGCCGACCGTGGTGCGGTGCTTGTTCACCCCGTCGTAGTTCACGAAGATCGTCGCCGCGCCGATGTTCGCCTTCGCGCCGATCGTCGCGTCCCCCACGTAGGACAGGTGCGGCACCTTCGCGCCCGCGCCCACCTCCGAGTTCTTCACCTCGACGAACGTGCCGACCTTGGCCTTCTCGGCCAGCTTGGCGCCCGGCCGCAGGTACGCGTACGGCCCGACGCTCGCGCCCGGGCCGACCTCCGCGCCCACCGCGTGGCTGCGCAGCACCGTGGCGCCCGGGCCGACGACGGTGTCGATCAGCGTCACGTCCGGCCCGACGACCGCGCCCGTGCCGACCACCGTGCCGCCGCGCAGCTGGGTGTTCTGGTCGACCACGGCGTCGGAGTCCAGAGCGACCGTCACGTCGATCCAGGTGGTGTCCGGGTCGAGCAGGCTGACCCCGGTACGCATCCAGGCCTCGTTGACCCGGTCGCGCAGCAGCCGGCGCAGCGCGGCCAGCTCGACCCGGTCGTTGCAGCCCAGCGTCTCCACGTGGTCCGTCGCCACGTGCACCGCCACCGGCTCACCGGCCGAGCCCAGCAGGGCGAAGACGTCGGTCAGGTACTCCTCGCCCTGGTCGTTGTCGGTCGACAGCTTGCCCAGCGCGTCGCGCAGCCGGGCGGCGTCGAACGCGTAGATGCCGGCGTTGATCTCCCGGATCGCCCGCTGCGCCCCGGTGGCGTCGCGCTCCTCGACGATCTGCTCGAGCCGCCCGTCGGCGTCCCGCACGATCCGGCCCAGACCCGTCGGGTCGGGCACCTCGGCGGCGAGCACGGTCGCCGCCGCGCCCGCGCCCTCGTGCGCCTCCACCAGCGCGGCCACCGTCCCCGGGCGCAGCAGCGGCACGTCGCCGTTGATGACGACCACGGTGCCGGTGGCGTCCGGCGCGACGTCGAGCGCGATCCGGACGGCGTGGCCGGTGCCGAGCTGCTCGGCCTGGAGCACCGGGGTGGCCTCGGGGGCGATCTCCGCCAGGTGCGCGCGCACCTGGTCGGCGCCGTGCCCCACCACGACCACCGTGCGGTCCGCGGCCAGCGGTGCGGCGGCGGCGAGCACGTGGCCGACGAGGGTGCGGCCGAGCAGCGGGTGCAGCACCTTGGGCAGCGCCGACTTCATCCGCTTGCCCTCACCGGCGGCGAGCACGACAACGGTGCGGAGGTGGGGCTGGGACACGACACGGGCTCCCGTCGGGACGGCGAACAGTCTCGCGGCCATGCTAACCAGACGGCGAGCCGCCGTTCGGCACGGCCACACGAATGCCGGGAGATGCGGTGTGAGCTGGGGTGCCTGGATTCGAACCAGGAGCTCAAGGCTCCAAAGGCCTGCGGGTTGCCGTTACCCCACACCCCATAAAATGTCAAGCTTCGCTTGCCGTAAATTCCGGTTCGCGTCCCCCGACGGTCTGGAACAGCTCGGCGATCATACCTTCGATCCGCCAGTAGAGCTCGCGGCTGCATGGCACGGTGATCACTAGGCAGCCACGATAGTCGGCTCCGACGTTGCGTCGCACCGTGGCGGCCCGGTGTTTCTTGAGATTGGCGCGCTGGAAACGCTCAACCGGTAGATCGAGTTTCCGCACCCACCACCTGAGCGCCGCGTCGTGGTCTGCCGACCTGCTCGCCGCCCGCGACATCAGCCGGGTGGACCGGCTGTTCCCGCTGCTGGTGGTGGTCTCGGTCCTCGGCCCGGCGCTGATGGGCGGGGCCACCGGGCCGTAGCGCGGACGCTGGGCGCGCAGGTCGCCTGGCAGGATGGCCGGATGACCGAGCGCCGGCGGAGTGACGAGAACGTGGCGGGTGTCCCCGGCAGCGGCGGCACGACCGGCCGGCGGCGGGCGATTCCCGCCGCGGCCCCCAAGCCCTCCTCACGCGTACGCATGTCGGCGGCCCAGCGCCGGGAGCAGCTGATCTCGATCGCCCGGCAGATCTTCGCCGAGCGCGGCTTCGACGCCACCTCGATAGAGGAGGTGGCGGCCCGCGCGAAGGTCTCCAAGCCGGTGGTCTACGAGCACTTCGGCGGCAAGGAGGGGCTCTACGCGGTGGTGGTGGACCGGGAGGTCCGCGCCCTGCTGGACCGGATCACCACGGCCCTGACCGCCGGGCACCCGCGCGAGTTGCTGGAGCAGGCGGCGCTGGCCCTGCTGACCTACATCGAGGAGGAGACCAGCGGCTTCCGGGTGCTGGTACGGGAGTCGCCGGTGCTGTCGGCGGCGGGCAACTTCAGCAGCGTGATGAACGACGTGGCCCACCAGGTGGAGCACATCCTGGGTGCCGAGTTCTCCAGCCGGGGCTACGACCCGAAGCTGGCCGAGCTCTACTCGCAGGCGCTGGTGGGGATGGTGGCGCTGACCGGCCGCTGGTGGCTGGAGGTGCGCAAGCCGCGCAAGGAGACGGTGGCGGCGCACCTGGTGAACCTGGCCTGGAGCGGGCTGTCGCACCTGGAGGCGAAGCCGAGCCTGATCACGGTGCGGGGGCGCTGAACCCCGGCGCCGTCAGCGGCTGTGGGCCTCGGAGACCGGATGGTGCCGGCGCCGCCGCTCCTCCTCGGCGTGCTCGTCGGTGCCGACCTTGTCGTACAGGCCGGTGCCGAGCAGGAGCAGGCCGAAGATCATCGACACGATGACCGTGGACATCGAGAAGTTGAGGACGTTGGCCTCGGTCTGGAGCACGGCCATCGTGAGGACGCTGGTGACCAGGAAGACGATCCCGGCGGTCAGGTTCATGTAGTGGCCGAGGTTGCCGCGCCGGGACGCCCCGACGATGAGCACGATCCCGAAGGCGACGGAGGCCAGCGAGAAGGCCAGGTTGGTGCGGAGCCCGAGGGCCCAGTTGTCGCCCCGGTCGAAGAGCGGGTCGCCCCACGTCAGGACGACGCCCCAGACCCCGAAGACCAGGATGTAGAGGCCCACCAGCCCGGCGAGGACCCGGTAGACCGGCCGCGCCGGATGGTTCACGGGAAAGTGCGGCATGATTCCTCCACCAATCAGGACATTTACCCTGATTGTCCCTCGGAGGAGGTCAGCCGTCCGCCAAACCGCCCGACGGCCACCCGACAAGAGGCGGAACCACCAAGATCCCACCCCACCGGGCGGCAACGGGCCGGACGGAGCGGGACCACGAGGGGCTTCGCCGGAACCCGACCTGCGCAGGGATCGAGCCTGACCGCCCGCAGCAGATCGGGCTCCGGCGAAAACCCGACAACCACTCAGAGCACGAGTCGGGCCTTCTGCCAGGCCTCCTGCTCCTGCTCCGTGCCGACCTTGCCGTACATGCCGACCATCAGCAGGACCAGGCCGACCACCATCAGCGCGATGACGGTGAAGATGCTGAAGTTGAAGATGTTGGCGTCGGTCTGGATGAAGGCGAGACCGGCGAGGCTGATCGTCATGACGGCGTACGCCAGCCACTGGTTGATCATGACGTCGATGTTGCGGCCGATCGCGGTGCCGGCCAGCACGGCGGCCCCCAGCAGGACGCTGAGCAGCGAGAACCCGAGGTTGGTGCCCTGGCCGAGGACCTGGGTGTCATCCTGGGCGAGGACCTCGTTGCCGGCGCTCGCGATGATGCCGAGCACGCCGAAGGCCACCAGGTACAGACCGGTCAGCCCGCCGATCGCCCGGTAGACCGGCCGCGCGGGGTGGTTGACGGGGGTGTGGGCCATGTCTGAGTCTCCAACGCCGTTCGGGTGAGGGTCGGCAACGATTGTCCCGCACGCCGGGGTGTGACGCCGCACACGGGGGCCTCCCGGTGCGACGACGCGAGCACCCCGGTGGCTCAGCTCGCCGGGATCTCGTCGGCCAGGGCCAGCCAGGACTCCTCGGTGCGCTCCCGCTCGGCCCGCAGCTCCTTGAGCTGGGCGTCGAGCTCGGCGACCTTGGCGTAGTCGGTGGCGTGCGCGGCGAGCTGGTCGAGCAGCGTCGCCTCCTTCTGCTCCAGCTTGCCGACCTGCCGTTCCAGCCGGGCCAGTTCCTTGCGGGCCTGCCGCACCTCGGCGGCGGACATGCCGGTCGCGGCGGGGGCGCCGGCCGCGGGGGCCGTCTCCGGCAGCGCGGGGTCGGGCCGGCCCGCGGCGCGGGCCAGGTACTCATCGACGCCGCCGGGCAGGTGCACCAGACGGCCGTCGCCGAACATCCCGTACGCGACGTCGGTGACCCGCTCGATGAGGTACCGGTCGTGGCTGGCCACGATGACGGTGCCGGGCCAGGAGTCGAGCAGGTCCTCCAGGGCGGCGAGGGTGTCGGTGTCCAGGTCGTTGGTGGGCTCGTCGAACAGGAGCACGTTCGGCTCGCCGGCGAGCAGCCGCAGCATCTGCAACCGGCGACGCTCGCCGCCGGAGAGGTCACTCACCGGCGTCCAGAGCCGCCGGTCGTCGAAACCGAAGACCTCGGCGAGCTGGGCGGCGGAGACCTCCCGGTCGCCGAGCTGCACCCGCCGGGCGACCTCCTCCACGGCTTCGAGCACGCGCAGGTGGCCGGGCAGCTCGGCCAGCTCCTGGGAGAGGAAGGCCGGGCGGACGGTCGAGCCGGTGGCGAAGCGCCCGCCGTCGGGGCGGGTGATGCCGGCCAGCATCCGCAGCAGGGTGGTCTTGCCCGCCCCGTTGCGCCCCAGGACGGCGATCCGGTCGCCGGGGCCGACCTGCCAGGTGACGTCGCGCAGGATCTCCTTCGGGCCGGCGTGCAGGGTGACCTCCGTCAGGTCGTACACCTGCTTGCCGAGCCGGGCGGTGGCGAGCCGTTGCAGCGACATGGTGTCGCGTGCCGGCGGGACGTCGGCGATGAGCGCGTTGGCGGCGTCGATGCGGAAGCGCGGCTTGGAGGTGCGGGCGGGCGGGCCGCGCCGCAGCCAGGCGATCTCCTTACGGAGCAGGTTCTGCCGGCGGGCCTCGGTGGCCGCGGCGACCCGGTCCCGCTCGGCGCGGGCCAGCGTCCACGCGGCGAAGCCGCCCTCGTACGCCCGGACGGTCTGGTCGGCCACCTCCCAGGTGTCGGTGCAGACGGCGTCGAGGAACCACCGGTCGTGGGTGACCACGACCAGCGCGCCCTTGCGGCCGACGAGGTACTTCGCCAGCCAGTCGACGCCGCCGACGTCGAGGTGGTTCGTGGGCTCGTCGAGGATGAGCAGGTCCGACTCGCGGACGAGCAGCGCGGCCAGCGCGACGCGCCGCCGCTCGCCGCCGGACATCGGGCCGACGGGCTGGTCGAGGCCGAGGTGGGGCATGCCGAGGCCGTCGAGGATGGCCCGCACGCCCGCGTCGCCGGCCCACTCGTGCTCGGCGCCCATGCTCTCGCCGAGCCAGGCGGTGCCGAGCACCACGTCCCGGACGGTGGCCTCGGGGGCGAGCTGGAGGGTCTGCGGCAGCCAGGCCACCCGCAGGTCGCGGCGGTGGGTGACCCGGCCGGCGTCCGGTTCCTCGATCTTGGTGAGCAGCCGCAGCAGGGTGGACTTGCCGGCGCCGTTGAGGCCGACCACACCGATCCGGTCGGCGTCGTCCAGGCCGAGCGAGACGTCGGTGAGCAGCGGCCCGGCAGCGCCGTAGCCCTTGGACACCCGGTCCAGGTTGACGATGTTGGCCACGACCTCACCTCCCATGATCAAGGCGTCCCGGTGCCGGTCGGCACCTGGGACGCCTGAGCCTCCCAGCGTACGCGGACCGCCCCGCCGCCCGCCGGGCGCGGGCTCCCGCGAACCCTGGGCCGGCGGCCCCCGGGGAGGCCGGGTCGGGCGCGGGGAGAATCGGGCCGGTCAGGCGATGCGCGCGCCGGGGACCGGGCCGTGGGCGGTACGCGCCTCGCGGCACACGTCGGCGGTGGTCAGCTCCGCGGCGACGCGCTCGGCGTCGGCGGCGTCCGCCGCGAGGAAGACACAGGTCGGTCCCGAGCCGGAGACGATGCCGGCCAGCGCGCCGGCCGCCTCGCCGGCCTTCAGCGTCTCCGCCAGCGACGGGCGCATCGTCAGGGCGGCGGATTGCAGGTCGTTGCCGAGGGTCGCGGCGAGCACCCGGGGGTCGCGCTGGCGCAGCGCGGCGAAGAGCGCGTCGGTGCTGCCCAGCGGCTCGCCGGCGGCGCCGGCGGCGCGGAGCCGGTCCAGTTCCCGGTAGGCGGCCGGGGTGGAGAGGCCGCCGTCGGCGACGGCCACCACCCAGTGCCAGGTGGTGGGGCGGGCCAGCACGGGGCTGACCGTCTCCCCCCGGCCGGTGCCGAGCGCGGTGCCGCCGTGGATCAGGAACGGCACGTCGGAGCCCAGGTCGGCGGCGATGCCGGCCAGCTCGTCGCGGGACAGCCCGGTCCCCCAGAGCGCGTCGCAGGCAACCAGCGCGGCGGCCGCGTCGGCGCTGCCGCCGGCCAGCCCGCCAGCCAGCGGGATCTGCTTGCGCAGGTGCAGCCGGGCGTGCGGCGGCACCCCGGCGTAGCCGGCGAGGGCGTGGGCCGCCCGGATGACCAGGTTGGTGTCGTCCAGGGCCAGCTCGCCGGCGCCCTCGCCCTCCATGGTGAGGGTGAGCGTGTCGCCCCGACGGGCGGTCAGCTCGTCGTGGATGGAGATGGCGTGGTAGACGGTGTTCAGCTCGTGGTAGCCGTCGCGACGCAACGGTCCCACCCCGAGGTGCAGGTTGACCTTGGCGGGCACCCGGACCCGCACCGGCCCGCTCGCTCCGCGCCGCCGCTGCTCGTCCTCGTCGTCCGGTCCCCAGGCCTCGGTCACGGGCGTCAGCCTACTGCGCGGCGGGTGGGGCGGCCGGAGCCGACGCGGCGATGGCGGCGAACTGCTCGACGGTGAGCGACTCACCGCGTGCGCCGGGGTCGACGCCGGCTGCGGTGAGCGCGGCGGCGGCCCGGTCCGCGCCGCCGGCCCAGCCGGCCAGCGCCGCGCGCAGGGTCTTGCGGCGCTGCGCGAAGGCCGCGTCCACCACGGCAAAGACCCGTTCCCGGGGTACGTCGGCGCGGGGCGGTTCGCGGCGGGCGAAGGCGACCAGCCCGGAGTCGACGTTCGGCACCGGCCAGAAGACGTTCGGCGGGACCTTCCCGGCGGCGCGGGACGCGGCGTACCAGGCGAGCTTGACCGACGGTACGCCGTACACCTTGGAGCCGGGGCCGGCGACGAGCCGGTCGGCGACCTCCTTCTGCACCATCACCAGCCCGTGCCGCAGGCTGGGCAGCTCGGCGAGCAGGTGCAGCACCACCGGCACGGCCACGTTGTAGGGCAGGTTCGCCACCAGCGCGGTCGGCGCCGGGTCGGCCAGCTCGGCGGCGCGGACGCGCAGCGCGTCGGCGTGGTGCACGCTCAGCCGCGCGGCGTCGGGCCCGGCGTGCCGGGCGGCGGTCTCCGGCAGCGCGCCGGCCAGCGTCCGGTCCAGCTCCACGGCGTGCACGTGCGCGGCGGCGGGAAGCAGGGCGAGGGTGAGCGAACCGAGGCCGGGGCCGACCTCCAGCGCCACGTCGTCCGGGCTCAGCCCGGCGGCGGCGACGATGCGCCGGACGGTGTTCGGGTCGTGCACGAAGTTCTGGCCGAGCCTCTTGGTGGGGGTGACGCCCAGCCGGGCGGCCAGTTCCCGGATCTCCGCCGGGCCGAGGAGACCGGTCACGCCCCGTAGCCTATGCCGGCCGCCTTGCGTGAAAGGAAGGGCCCCTTCCTAACGCTATGCGTTAGGAAGGGGCCCTTCCTTTCACCACGGGCCGAAGACGCGGTCGCCGGTGGCGGAGAGGGCGGCGCAGAGCCGGTCCAGGTCCGTGCCGGTCGTCTCGGCCAACGACCGTACGGTCAGCGGGATCAGGTACGAGGCGTTCGGCCGGCCCCGGTGCGGCATCGGGGTCAGGTAGGGCGCGTCGGTCTCGACCAGGAGCTGCTCGACCGGGGTCAGCGCGGCGGCCTCCCGCAGCGCGGCGGCGCTGCCGAAGGTGACCGTGCCGGCGAAGCTGAGCAGGTAGCCCCGGCGGACGCACTCGCGGGCGAAGTCGGCGTCGCCGGAGAAGCAGTGCAGCACCACGGTGTCCGGTGCGCCCTCGTCGTCGAGGATCCGCAGCACGTCGGCGTGCGCGTCCCGGTCGTGCACGACGAGCGCCTTGCCGTACCGCTTGGCGATGGCGATGTGCGCCCGGAAGCTCTCCTCCTGCACGGCGCGGCCCTCCTCGCCGGTGCGGAAGAAGTCCATGCCGGTCTCGCCGATCCCGCGCACCCGGTCCCGGGCGGCGAGCGCCTCGATCTCGCGCAGCGCCTCGTCCAGGTCGGGCAGGCGGGGCGCCTCGTTGGGGTGCAGCGCCACGGTGGCCAGCACGGCCGGCTGGGTGTCGGCGACGTCGGCCCCCCAGCGGGAGGAGGCGACGTCCACGCCGACCTGCACCAGCCGGTCGACGCCCACCGACGCGGCGACGGCGACGGCCGCGGCGACCGGGTCCCCGGTGGGCCCGGCGCCCCGGTCCCCGTCCGCGCGCGGCGGCGGGGGCGTGCCGGCCTCGCTGACGGTGATGTCGAGGTGGGTGTGGCTGTCCGGCACGGGGCGGGGCAGCGGCTCGGGTACGGGCGGGAACTCCCCGGCCCGGCGGGCGGCGCGCTGCTTGCGGGTTTCGGTGGGCTCGCTCATCGCGGCCAGCATCACACACCGCGGGTGGCCCGCGTTCCGGGGACGCCATCGGCCGTTCACCCCGAGGGCACATCTCGCGCCTAGCGTCGTCGGGGTGACCGTCACCCCACAGAGCAGCGCAGACGGCCCGCGCGTGACGTACGGGGGCGTGGTGTACCCGGCGGAGGAGATCGCCCGCGGCGCGGCGTACGAGCTGTTCAGCGCCGAGGAGGCGCCCGGCTTCGAGTGGGCGCCCCGGCCCGGCGCCGCGCTGCCGTGGCGCAGGTACGCGCACGCCACCGAGGTCGCCGTCGTGCACCCGACGGCGGTGCCGATCGAGGAGGCGGAGTCCCCCCTGCTGGTGCCGCTGCACCGGGATCTGGGCTGGTCGTACGTGCAGCAGCTCAGCCAGCAGCCGGCGGCGGCCGGTGACCCGACGCTGGCGGCGGTGCGCGCCTCGGCGGTGCTGCGGCGGGGCACCCGGATGGTCAAGGTGCTCTCCGCGCGGCAGCTCGCCGGATACGTGCGCGGGTGGCTGCCGCACGGCTTCTGCTACCGGGAGCACGACGTGGCGCACCTGCGTACGCCGGCGGCGACGGCCGTGCTGCGCACCGACGGCACGGGTGGTCACGACGGCGCGGACGTGACGTACGCGCTGCGTTGGCGGGCGGCCGACCCGGCCGACTACGACGTGCCGGTCGGCGAGGCGCACCGGGGGCTGACCGCGCTCGCCCCCCGGGACCGGCTGGGCGGGGCGGTGCTCGGCACCGGCTTCGTGCCGAGCAGCGCCCAGCTCGTGCCGGAGTTCGTCACCCGGGACTTCGCGGACCTGCCGATGCCGGCGAACGCCACCCTGCTCGCCTACCCGGCCGACGGCGTGGAGGTGGTGCTCTACAGCTACCAGGCCGAGCAGCGCGGCTGGCTGCGGATGGTGGGCCCGCAGTGGCGGCACCTGCTGGCGGCGGTGCCGGGGCTCTCCCCCGACCAGGAGTACGTGCCGACCGGCGAGGCGCCCCGCTCGACCCGGCTGGTCGGCGGCTACGCCGGCGGCGAGTACGAGGCGGTGGCCGACCTGCCGGGCGGGTTCCGGGTGCTGGCGATGACCCGGGCCGCCCGTTACCCGGTGGAGTCGGCGGCCCGCCGGCTGCGGTTGGTCGACTGGCGGGGCGTGCCCTGCCTGGTGCTGCGGGAGGAGTCCGGGTGGCTGCGCCTGCGCCTGCGTCGGCCGGGCCCGGACGCGGTGGCGGAGACGGGGGCGCAGTGCCAGGAGCGGGGCGTCTACGAGACGTGGGCGCCCGCCGCGGAGGTCACCGACGACCGGGTGGTGGACCTGCCGTACCCGCCGTGACCGGGGCCCGGCGGGCGCGTGCGGCGGCATAACCGCGGGCAGGGCGGGAACCCGCCGGCGTCCCGACCGTCACGTGACCAGGAGACGCGCATGCCCTTCATCACCGTGGGGACGGAGAACTCCGCCCCCGTCGACCTGTACTACGAGGACCACGGCTCCGGTCAGCCGATCGTGCTGATCCACGGCTTCCCGTTCAACGGGGCGAGCTGGGAGAAGCAGACCGGGCCGCTGCTGGCCGCCGGATACCGGACGATCACGTACGACCGGCGGGGGTTCGGCAGCTCCGCCCAGCCGGCGTCCGGGTACGACTACGACACCTTCGCCGCCGACCTCGACGTGCTGATGACGGAGCTGGACCTGCGCGACGCGATCCTGGTGGGGCACTCGATGGGCACCGGCGAGGTGACCCGTTACCTGGGCGTGTACGGCTCGCAGCGGGTGGACCGGGCGGTGCTGCTGGCCCCCCTCGCGCCGTTCCTGTTGAGGACCTCGGACAACCCGGAGGGAGTCGAGAAGAGCCTCTTCCAGGGCTTCCAGCAGGCCATCGTCGACGACCGGTTCGCCTATCTCACCACCTTCTGCGAGGCGTTCTTCAACTACGGAGAGAACAAGGGCAGGCTGGTCAGCGAGGAGGCGTTCCGGGCGCACTGGGAGATCGGCGCGCGGGCCTCGGCGAAGGGCACCCACGACTGCGTGGACGCCTGGCAGACCGACTTCCGGGGCGACGTGTCCCGCATCGACGTGCCGGTGCTGATCGTGCAGGGTGACGCCGACGCGGTGCTGCCGTACCCGAAGACCGGTCAGCGGCTCCAGCCGATGCTGCCCGGCAGCCAGCTGGTCACCCTGAAGGGCGCCCCGCACGGCATCCCGTGGACGAACGCGGCCGAGGTGAACCGCAGCATCATGGATTTCATCGGCGCACCGGCGATGGCCCGGGCCTGACGCGCCACCGGCACCGGGTCCGGTGTGGCTGGCCGGCCTACGACGGCGACGGGCGCGGCCCCCGAGGGGGTCGCGCCCGTCGGCGCGGGGGCGGCCGTCAGCCGGCCAGGCGGGCCAGTTCCTCGTCGACGATCGACGGGTCGAGCTTGCGGAAGACCGGCTTGGGCGCGGCCAGCGGCCGGCCGGCCTGAAGCGGTACGGACTCCCAGCGCGCGCCGACGCGGTAGTCGCCGGTGAGCACCGGGTAGGCGGGCCCGCCGTCGAGGTCCTCGACCTCCTCGATCACCGGCATCGGGGCGTGTACGCCGGTGCCGCCGAGCAGCTCGTGCACCTTCTGCGCGGAGTGCGGCAGGAACGGGGTGAGCAGCGTGTTGGCGTCGCTGACCACCTGGAGGGCGACGTGCAGGATGGTGCCCATCCGCGGCTTGTCGTCCTCGCCCTTGAGTTTCCACGGCGCCTGCTCGGAGAGGTACCGGTTGGCCTCGGCGACCACCCGCATCGCCTCGCCGATGGCCTGCTTCTGCCGGTGCCGGGCGATCAGGTCACCGACGGTGGCGAAGCCGGCCCGGGCGACGGCGAGCAGCGCCTCGTCGGCCTCGGTGAGGCCGGCCGGGTCGACGGGCGGGATCGCGCCGAAGTTCTTGGCCGCCATGGAGACGGACCGGTTGACCAGGTTGCCCCAGCCGGCGACCAGCTCGTCGTTGTTGCGGCGGAGGAACTCGGCCCAGGTGAAGTCGGTGTCGTTGCTCTCCGGGCCGGCGGCGGCGATGAAGTAGCGCAGCGCGTCGGCGTCGTAGCGCTCCAGGAAGTCGCGGACGTAGATGACGACCCGGCGCGACGAGGAGAACTTCTTCCCCTCCATGGTCAGGTATTCGCTGGAGACCACCTCGGTGGGCAGGTTGAGCCGGCCGAGCCGGCCCGGCTCGCCGTCGCGGCTGCCCTCGCCGGAGTAGCCGGAGAGCAGCGCCGGCCAGATCACCGAGTGGAAGACGATGTTGTCCTTGCCCATGAAGTAGTAGCCGCCGGCGTCACCGCCGACTCCGTCGGCGGACCACCACCTGCGCCAGGCCTCCGGGTCGCCGGAGCGGCGGGCCCACTCGATCGAGGCGGACAGGTAGCCGATCACCGCGTCGAACCAGACGTAGATCCGCTTGTCGGGGCGGTCCCGCCAGCCGTCGAGCGGGATCGGCACGCCCCACTCCAGGTCGCGGGTGATGGCCCGGGGCTGGAGGTCGTCGAGCAGGTTCTTCGAGAAGCGCAGCACGTTGGGCCGCCAGCCCTCGCGGGTGTCGAGCCACTGCCGCAGCACGTCCGCCAGGGCGGGCAGGTCGAGGAAGAAGTGCTCGGTCTCGACGAACTTCGGGGTCTCGCCGTTGATCCGCGACTTCGGGTCGATCAGGTCGACCGGGTCGAGCTGGTTGCCGCAGTTGTCGCACTGGTCGCCGCGGGCGCTGTCGTAGCCGCAGATCGGGCAGGTGCCCTCGATGTAGCGGTCGGGCAGCGTCCGGCCGGTGGACGGGGAGATCGCCCCCATGGTGGTCTTCGGGACGATGTAGCCGTTGCGGTGCATCCCCTCGAACAGCTCCTGCACCACCGCGTAGTGGTTGCGGGTGGTGGTGCGGGTGAACAGGTCGTAGGAGAGCCCGAGGCCGTGCAGGTCCTCCACGATCACCCGGTTGTAGCGGTCGGCCAGCTCGCGCGGGGTGACCCCGTCGGCGTCCGCCTGCACCTGGATGGGGGTGCCGTGCTCGTCGGTGCCCGAGACCATGAGCACGTCGTGCCCGGCCATCCGCATGTACCGGCTGAAGACGTCGGAGGGAACGCCGAAACCGGAGACGTGGCCGATGTGGCGCGGGCCGTTGGCGTACGGCCAGGCGACCGCCGCGAGAACGTGACTCATGACCAGCAAGCCTAGTGACCCGCTCCGGACGACCGCGAACCAATAGGGCCGATGGGCCGGTGGCCCGACCGGATCGGGCCCGCCGTCCGCCCGATTTGTCGCCGACACGCGGCCTGAGCTGCCGACCCCGGTCCGGATGGCGGGGTGCAATGGACGCCGTGACTGGCAGACGAGCGGCCCGTGATCACGACGACCGGCCTTCCGGCCCGGGGGACGGCGGCGGGGCGGGTGCTCCGCGCGGCACCCTCGCGCCGCACCCCCGGGTGGTCCCGGCCGTCGCACCGCCGCAGCCGCCCGCCGAGGCCGACGGACCGGTGGCGGCGCCGCCGTCCCCGGCACCCGCCGTCGAGGTGGAGCCCACGACCGGGGCGCCGCTGGACGCCCTGCCGCGCCGGGTCCCCGTCCGGCAGCCGAACCGCTGGCCCCGCCGGGGGCGTTCCCCCGCCGACGGTGCGCCGGGCCGCGACGACGGCGGGCGTACGCCGGACGGCGAGGGCGGTCGACCCGCGCGCGACCGGGACGACGGCGGGCGTACGCCGGACGGCGGGGACGCACCCGACGGCGACGGCGCGTACTGGTTACCGATCGAGCTGGTGCACTGGGACGGCACGCCGATCCGGGACGAGCCGCCCCACGAGCGGCAGCGGTCGACGCGGGACGCCGCCGCGCGGCGGCGGGCCCGGCGCACCCCGCGTCCGCCCGATCCGCTGCCGGGGCTGGCCGCACTGCTGGCGTTGAGCCTGGTCGCGGCGTTCTTCGCCTGGGTCAGCGCCGGTCCGTTCTGGCTGGCGGTGGGGCACGCCACGCGGGGGACGGTGGTGATCGCCGACTGCACCGGGGGCGGGCTGACGCAGCGTTGCAGGGGCAACTTCGCCCCCGCCGACGAGACGTGGACCGCGCACGGCGTACGGGTGAGCGGGGTGGCCGCCGAGCGCACCGCGACCGGCACGACGCTGCCGGCCCGGATGACCGGCCCGGACGGCGGCACCGCGTACGCGGACACCGGCCCGGCCGCGCACCTGCGCTGGCTGCTCGGCCTGCTGGTGGTGCTGGGCTGCGCCGCCGGGATCGCGCGGTGGACGGGGTCGACCCGAATCGCCGATCCCCGCGCCCGCCGCTGGGCGGTGGCCGTCGCCCTGGGTGGCCCGCTGGCGATCACCGCCGGCTTCCTCGTCGCCGCCTGGTGAGGTCCGGGGGTGGTGCCGCCGGGTGCGCCCCCGGGTATACCGGCCGGCGGGCCACCTCACCCCTGTCAGAGGACGGGCGTCGCCCAGTGCAGGCTTCGCCACGGCGGCGCCGGGCGCGTCGAATAGCCCTCGAACCACAGCCAGCCGTACGGCGGGTGCCGCTCGGGGATCTCGCGGATCAGGCGGACGAAGATCGGCTTCGTGAACTGCGGGGACGCGGCGGGGGTCAGGTGGACGACTTCGCCGGCCTTCAGCTTCCGCTCGGGAGGCGGCTTCCGTGCGCTCATCGGCGGCCCACGTCCCAGCGGTCGAGCCAGCGCGAGGCGGGAGCGGCGTTGTTCACGCGCCCCGGCCCCCGGTACGGCGGGACGAAGGGACCGATCGGCCCCGGCACGACCGGGCGGGCCGGTGGCGGGGCAGATGGCGTACCAAAACGGCGGAACGCGTTCAGCAGCGTGGGCTTCTCGGGGCATCCGGCAGCCGGCGGCGCCGGTATCGTGCCGGCATGGGTGCGATCAAGCCGTGGCACATCGCCACGCTGTGCTGTCTCGTTGCGTCCGCCGCGCTCATCGGCGGCTTGGTCTGGTACCTGGTCTCGCGGGCCAACCGCCGCTGAGACGTGAACCTTTGCCGCCGGAACACTGATACCTGAGCGGCATAAAGATACCTGTGTGGTATCGAGACGAGGGACACCACACCGCCAGACCGTCGACGGCCGGCGCGGTCAGTCACGGTTGGTCAAACAGACCGTAATAGTCACCGTCACCTGGCCAAAGGCGTTGGGCGTGGCGCGGGTATGACGACGGCCACCGCGTCACCCCTGCACTGGTCGGTCTGACGACGAGCATCCCAAGCCCGCGTCCGCCGATCCCCGGGACCAGCGCAGACAGGCGAAGTGAGCGGGCGGACTACGCTCCGCGTGGTGGACCTCCAAGCGCAGATCGACGCCGTCACGGTGATGCGTTCGGAGCTGTCGTCGGGGCGTTCGGTGCTCCTGACGGGCGAAGCGGGGTCTGGGCGCACCGCTGTGCTTGAGCAGCTCCGTGGCGAGATGACCGACAGCGGGCGGTCGGTGGTGCTGGTGCGCGGGGCCGATGCGGTCGCTGAGGTGCCCCTGGTCGCCTTTGCCGAGGTCATCGCCGACCATGGGATCGCCGGTGCCGCGCCCTTGGCGATCTACACGAACCTTCCCGTTCGGATTCGGGCGCGGGGGACGATCGTCCTGGTCGACGACGCTGACGCCCTGGATCGCGCATCGGCGGTGCTGCTCGGGCAACTGGCGAGGGCGGGGACTCTGGTGGCGGTCGCGGTGGCCTGTCCCGATGAGCTGCCGAAGTCGGTGCTCGACGAGGTGACCCACGGGCGATGGGGGCGGGTAGATCTTGCTCCGCTGGGCTCCGACGATGTTCTGCGAGTGGCAGCGGAACTGGTCGGCGACGAACTCACCGCACGGTCGGCGGCGATGTTGGTGTCCCTCGCCGAGGGGCATCTGTCGACGGTCGTCGAACAGGTGGCTGCCGCAGGCGTCCTGGGCCGCGGTCCCGGCGGCACCGAGTTGGGCGACCTCGTGGCGACACCAGCGCTGCGTCGACGTGCCGAGGAGGCGACCCGCGGCGTGAGCCCGGAGGCGTACGCCGCGTTGGAGCGCCTCGCCCTGGCACCCGAACTCCCTGCCGGCCTGTTCGCCGGCCCGGTGGTCGCCGACCTGGTGGCGGCGGGCCTGGCCGCTGTCGAGGGCACGTCGATCCGCCAGACCAGGTCGCTGGTGGGCTTGGCGCTGCGGTCGCGGTGGTCGACGTCGGAGCGCGCCGAGCGACTGGGCCAGTTGGCCGATGCCCTGGGTGAATGGCCGGCCTGGACCGGTACGTCGACGCTGATGGCGGTGCGGGCGGGGCGTCCGGTCGGTGACCATCTCCTCCTGGCGGCAGCCGACGTCGCGTTGGCTGGCGCCAGGAGCCAGGAGGTCAGGGAGTTCCTGGACGCCCTTGGCACGTCGTCTCCGCGCGAGCGCCTGTTGCGGGGCGCGGTCGCTGCGGCGGAGGGTGAGATAGCCACGGCGGAAGAGTTCCTGCGCGAGATCGATCTCGCCGCGGTGAGCGACTCCCTGCGGGTACGCATCGGACGGGAGTGGGGGCTCGCCCTGGCCGTACGCGGTGGCGACCCGCAGCGCGCCGTACGTCAGGTCACGGCGGTCCTCTCCACGATCAGCGACCCCGTCGTGGGGCGGGTGCTCGAGACCGATCTCGTCAAGTGGCGCCTCATGGCGGGTGAGCAGTCCCCCGGTGTCGAGGTCTCCCCGACGTCGGACGATCCTCGCGTCCGCCTCAACGAGGCCGTGATCGGTGCCATGCTGGCGAGTCTCGGCCGGCCGGCGTCGGAGGTGCTCGCGTACGTGGACGCCGGTCGGGCCCTGGTGGCCGAGATCGATGAGGTGCCCAGCTCCACCCCTGCTCTCCTGACGTTGTCGGAGTATCTGAGTGTCGCGTTCGACGGTCGGGTCGCCGAGGCGGAGGCCCTTGCGTCGTACCACCGGGACCGGGCGGCACGGGAAGCCGACCCGTCGTTGGGCATGTGGGAGTTCGCCGCGGCAGAACTGGCCCTGCACCGGGGGGACCTGACCCAGGCGGAGGCGTTGGCCAGACGCGCGACCCGGCATCTCGCCTGGCGGGACTTCACTGGCCTTCAGTCAGCTGCTGTCGCGCTGATGGCAGCCGTCAACGCCCGTCGGGGCCGGCTCGGAGCGGCCGAGGACCTGATCGAGGACATCACCGACCTGCACACGGCTGACGTCAAGGTCGCCCTGCACGTGGCCCGCACCCGGGCTGAGCGGGCGCTTCGGTCCCACCGGCGTGACGAGGCCGCCGACCTGCTGTCGGATGCTGGTCGCACCGCGCTCGCGCATGCCCACCTGCACCTCGCGTTGATGGCCCTGGACGAGGCATTCATGCTCGATCCGTCGGACGCCCGCGCCCGCGCCGTCATCGATCAGGGAGGGCTGTCGCCACTTGCGGCTGTGCTTGCCCGCCGCGTCGAAGCAGTTCTCGGGGGTGCCGCGGCCGGGCTCGCTCTCAGCGTCGACGAATTGGACGGGTTGGGCTTCATCGGGCGGGCCGCCCATGCGGCGCACCTGACAGCCCGGATGCACAGCCGAGCCGGCGACCTGGTGACAGCGCAGAAGTGGAGGTCGCGAGCGATCCTGCTCACCACCCGCTGCGGTACGGTCTGGCCGCCCGCGCGCGATGGTGGCGCCTTGTCACCCCGCGAGCTCGACATCGCCCGCCGGGCCGCCCGGCGGGAACGCAGCCGGGAGATCGGGGCAGAGCTGGGTCTTTCGGTACGGACCGTCGAGAACCATCTCGCCCGGATCTATCGCAAGCTCGGCATTGCCGGACGGGACGGCCTCGCCGACGAGGTGCTCGGCGAAAACTCCGTGCAGTGACCGCGTCCCGCTGGCGCGTCACTAGGTAGAAGCTACTCATCGCACGGCGGGCCATTCTGCGCTTTCATGGCCACGGCCGACAGCCGCAGGCTCGCACCGTCCTCCCGGTCGCCTACCCGGTTCTCGCGCCCCGATCCGTGGCCGACAGGGAAGTGACACAGCATGCGCCTCACCGCCGCCCGTATTCTCCGCACCTCCGCAGCCTTCAGCCTCATCCTGGCGATGGCCGCGTGCGACGACGCAGAGTCAGCAGGGACGCCGACGGCTGGCTCCCCCGCTACTCAGGCGCCATCCGCCGCCCCCGCCACCCAGGCGCCATCCGCCTCCGCCGCTGCCGTGGACGACGCCCGTCGACCGGGTTGGGAGGACGCGACCGATCCGGAACGGCGGCTCCAGGGCTGTCTGGTCGGGACGTTCGTCCTGGACCGTGACGCGTGGACCGCCGGCATCACCACGCTCCTGAAGAAGGACCTCTCGTCGGTCAAGGTCGAGGACTCCGGAAAGGTGACCTTCGAACTGAACGCCGACCGGACCTACACGCTGACCGCGGACGACAGCCGCACCATCTCGACCGGAAGCAGCCCCGGTGGCGACATGCGTTGGGTCCTGGGCTTCGACGGCACCGAGTCCGGCACCTGGACGGCGAAGTCGGGCCAACTCGTTCTGAAGACCGGCGCGGGGGGACGCCTCGCGGCCGACAACGAGATCTCCATGGACGGCCAGCAGCTTCCGACCAACGCCTTGCCCGTCAGCGGGACCCCGTGGTCGCAGACGCTGACCACGAAGTGCGATGCCGACGGCTTCGTCGCGGTCCCGGCGGATGAACCGTCCGCCGTGAAGATCGTCCTCACGCGCCTCGGCTGACCGTCAGCCGGCCCTCACGGCGTTCGCCGCCCCGCCGGCACCCCGATCCCCGATCGACCCCTGACCTCGACATCGCCCGTACTGGAAGGCACATAATGAGAACCTCGCCTCGATGGCTGGCCGGCTGCGGCCTGGCAGCCGTCGCCACGCTGCTCCTGACAGCCTGCGGTGACGACTCACCGCCCGCTGACGCCCGCGCCGGAAGCACGTCCTCGACGTCGGAGTCGGCACCGTCCGGGTCGTCGGCCCCGGGTGCGACCCCGGAGATCAAATCCGACCTCGACAAACTCGGCTTCGCGATCAAGACCGCACTCGGCGAGGGCACGACCTACGGCGTGGACGGCTCGAAACTCCGCGTGAAGATCAACGACAATTTCACGCAGTTCCTGTCCACCGAGTGCACGTCGGTGGAGCTGGCTGCGAGCTCGGTGACGTTGCCGCCCGACTCCGTGGTCGAGATCGAGTATGCCGACGGCCACGTGGAGGTCTGCGATGTCTGAGCGTGGGGCGCGGCGACGGATGGCTTGTGCGGGAGGCGTCGCGCTGGTCCTCCTGGTGACCGGGTGTGACTCCGCTGGCGCCGGTGACGGTGCCGGGAAAGCACCGGCTACCTCCGCGAGCAGCGGGGACACCGCTCCCGCGAGCGGTGGCGACACCGCTGAGGTCAACGGCCGCGGTGTTGAGCTGCCGGCGAGCTACCCCGTCGACGAGGTCCCCCTCGTGGCGGGCACCCTCGTCTCGGCGGATGTGATTCCGGGCAGGGGCTGGAACGTGGTCCTGACCCCGCAGACGCCGCTGGACAAGGTGGCCGACGAGGCCGGCGCGTTGGTGAAGGCGAAGGGGTTCACGCAGCGTACGCAGGCCCGCTCGAAGCCCGACAACCGCGGCTACCGCAGCGACAAGTACGACATCTTCATCAATCGCCAGGACGCGGACGGCACGGTGTCGTACACGGTCCTCACGCGCTGACCACCTCGCCACGTCGGCAGGCACCTCGCCGGGTGCCGACCCCCGTGTCGGCACCCGCCCGTCAGGCGTGCACGACGGTGTAGACGTCGCGGCGGCGCAGCGCGTACTCGGTGGCGACCTCGGTGATCGCGTCCCGGCGGGACAGCCCGGCGGCCTCGCGGGCGGCGACGGCGGCCCGCAGCGTGTCGTCGTCGGGCCGCTCGGGGGCCGAATCGGGCGCGCCGGCGACGACGAGGGTGATCTCGCCGCGCGGCTCCCCCTCGGTCGCCCAGTCGGCCAGCTCGCCGAGCGGGCGGCGGACGACCTCCTCGTACGTCTTGGTCAGTTCGCGGCAGAGCGCGGCGGGCCGGTCGGCGCCGAACGTGGCGGCCAGGTCGGCCAGTGCGGCGGCGATGCGGTGCGGCGCCTCGAAGAAGACCAGCGTCCGTTCCTCGGCGGCGAGGGCCCGCAGCCGGGACCGGCGGGCACCGCCGGTGCGCGGCAGGAATCCCTCGAAGCAGAACCGGTCGCAGGGCAGGCCCGACAGGGCCAGGGCGGTGGTGACCGCGCTCGGGCCGGGCGCGGCGGTGACCGGCACGCCGGCGTCCAGGGCGGCGGTGACCAGCCGGTAGCCCGGGTCGGAGACGCTCGGCATGCCGCCGTCGGTGACCAGGGCCACCACGTAGCCGGCGGCCAGCACGTCGACCAGCTCGGGGGTACGCCGTTCCTCGTTGCCCTCGAAGTAGGAGACGATCCGGCCGCCGACGGTGACGTCGAGGTCCCGGGCCAGCCGGTTGAGCCGGCGGGTGTCCTCGGCGGCCACCACGTCCGCGGCGGCGAGCACCTCCCGGAACCGGGCGGAGGCGTCGGCGGGGTTGCCGAGCGGTGCGCCGAGCAGGACCAGGCGCCCGCTTTCGGACATTTCACCCACGAGATGCAGCTCCTTCATCGACGGTGTCACCAGTATCGGAGACGACGGGCGCCACCGGGCACCTTCGCAGCCTACGATCGCCGGGTGACGAGTGCGTCGACAGCACAGAGCGCGGGCCAGGCGGAGCCGGATCCCACGGATGGTGGCCCATCCCAGGGGCCGTCGACAGCGACCGGCGGAGTTCCCGGCGTGGTCCGGCGGCGGCTGGCCACGGTCGAGGCCGGGCTGGACGGGCGTTCCTGGGTGGCCACGGGCGTGATCGTCGCGATCGCGGCGATCCTGCGCTTCGTCGGCCTGAGCAGACCGCCGGGCAAGATGTTCGACGAGATCTACTACGCGCGGGACGCCTGGGGGCTGGTCGACAAGGGCGTCGAGTGGAACTACAAGGACGGTGGCCCGTCCTACGTGGTCCATCCGCCGCTCGGCAAGTGGCTGATCGGGCTCGGCGAGTGGGCCTTCGGCTACTCCGACGCCGAGCACGGCATCTCCGTGCCGGGGCAGCTGGTGACGACCGCACCCGAGTTCGGCTGGCGGGTCTCGGCGGCGGTCGTCGGCACCCTGTCGGTGCTGCTGCTGGTCCGCATCGGCCGGCGGATGTTCCGCTCGACCGTGCTCGGCTGCGCCGCCGGCCTGCTGCTCGCGCTGGACGGCTTCCACCTGGTGCTGTCGCGCACCGCCCTGCTCGACATCTTCCTGCTCTTCTTCGTGCTGGCCACGTTCGGCGCCCTGGTGCTCGACCGGGACGCGCGGCGCCGCCGGTGGGACCGGGCGTTGGAGGCCGGCCTGGACCCGGGCCGGCCGGGGCGGGCCGGTCGGCCGGCGGGCGGCTGGCGGAACTGGCCGTGGTGGCGGCTCGCCGCCGGGGTCCTGTTCGGCGGCGCCTGCGCGGTGAAATGGAGCGCGCTCTACTTCCTGCCGGTCTTCGCGCTGCTGGTGATCCTGTGGGAGGTCGGCGTCCGCCGCTCCGCCGGCGTACGCCGGCCGTGGCGCGACACGCTTCTCGACGAGGTGCCGTGGCTGGTGCTGGCCGGGGTGCTGATGGTGCTCACCTACGTCGCCACCTGGTCCGGCTGGCTGCTCGGCGACGAGGGCTACTACCGGCTCGCCGAGCGGTACCCCAACGCCCCGCTGAGTGACGCCCCCGTGTTCGGGGCGCTGAACAACCTGATCGAATACCACAAGGCCGCGTACGGCTTCCACACCGGGCTCGACGATTCGCACAAGTACCAGTCGTGGCCGTGGCAGTGGCTGCTGCTCGGCCGGCCGGTCGCCTTCCACTGGTCCGGCGAAGGGACCTGCGGGGCGCCGAGCTGCGCCTCCGAGGTCCTGCTGCTCGGCACTCCCCTGCTCTGGTGGTCGTTCCTGCCCGCCCTGGTGGCACTGGCCTGGCTGGGCCTGGCCCGGCGGGACTGGCGGGCGTGGGCGATCCTGCTCGTCGTGGCGGCCGGCCTGCTGCCCTGGTTCTGGTTCGCGCTCGACGGCCGGACGATGTTCTCCTTCTACACCGCGCCGATCGTGCCGTTCCTGGTGCTGGCGGTGACCTACGTGCTCGGCGCGATCGTGACACCGGCCGGCCCACCGGGAGCCGCCTCCACCCAGCCGGGCGACGCCGGTTCCGCCCGCACGGGCGAGGAGTCGGCCGAGGTTCGCGACCGCAGGCTCGTCGGCGGGGTGATCGCCGGAGCGTACGTCCTGCTGGTCGCGCTCTGCTTCGCGTACTTCTATCCGATCTTCGTCGGGACGCTGCTGCCGTACGCGGAGTGGTCGGCGCGGATGTGGCTGGACGGCCGCTGGATCTGACGGACGGCAGGGCACCCGCCCCGTCCCGCCCACCGGCGGCGGTCGGCCGTGGCCTGGCTGGACATCGCCGCCCGGCCCGGGAGCACGCACCGCAGCCACCCAGCCGGCGCGGCGGGCGCGCGGAGAACGGGCCCGCACGCGGCGGCGTGCGGGCCCGTTCGACGTATAAGCGCGCCCCGATCGCCTGCCACGGGGGAAGCGGGCGATTGGGGCGCGCATCAAGAGCTTAACCACCCCGTACCACTGGCACAACGGGTCGACTTCGGTCAGATTTCCGACCTACGCGACTCCGAACGGATGGTCTACATCCGACATCTACGGTCCGTCATCCTGCGCAAACGGTACGGATCGGCTTCGACTGCGGGCCCGAAGTCTGCCACCACTCGCCGCTGACGGGATTCCCAGCAGCAGCGAGTTCCCGTAACGTATCGATCGAGTTGGTTCTCCGGTCATCTCGGGTCCGGCCTGTCGGCACCCCGGCCGGTTGCACTGTCGGCCAGTCCCCGATCGATCGGACGGAGTTCGCGATGACCCGTACCCTCCGCTGGGCCGGCGGCCTGCTGGCCACCGTCACCGCCGCCACCCTCGGCCTGTCCGCCCCCGCCCGGGCGGCCACCGTCTCGGTGCCGCTGCGCACCCTCGTCGCCGACCTGCCGGTGGCCACCGAGAACCGCACCGGCTACTCCCGCAGCCTGTTCCCGCACTGGACCGACGCGGACTCCGACGGCTGCAACACCCGGTACGAGGTGCTCATCGCCGAGGCCACCACCCGCCCCACCGTGGGCTCCGGGTGCCAGCTCACCGGCGGACGCTGGCGCTCCTACTACGACGGGGCCTACTGGACCAACCCGTCCGACCTGGACATCGACCACATGGTTCCGCTGGCCGAGGCGTGGGACTCGGGCGCCCGCAACTGGAGCACGTCGCGGCGGCAGGCGTTCGCCAACGACCTCGGCGACGTCCGGTCGCTGGTCGCGGTGACCGACAACGTCAACCAGGCCAAGGGCGACCAGGACCCGGCGACCTGGCAGCCGACCAACGAGAAGTGCCGGTACGTCGGCGAGTGGGTGGCGGTGAAGACCCGCTGGCGGCTGAGCGTCGACAGCGCCGAGAAGAGCGCCCTGACCAGCCGGGCCAGTTCCTGCACGAACATCACGATCACGGTGACGCACGCGTACTGACCGGGCGCCGGGAGCGGCCGGCAGTGGATGGCCGCCGACCGTCGGCGACGCCCTGTCAGCGCCGCGGGACGCTCCGGTGTCAGCGGTCCGGTACGTTCACCGACCATGGCCCTCGCGACGCCGACCGTGGACCGGGCGCCGGCCCGGCGGCCGGGTCGACACCTGCCGCCGCACGACGCCGGGCGGGCGAGCGTGCGGGCGTACCCGTCAGGAGGCGGCGATGCGTGACCTGCTGCCGCCGGCCGTGGCGGTTGCCGTGGCCGGCGCGTCGGACTGGACGGCCGAGCTGCTGCCGGCCGAGCGGGCCTGCCTGGGCGAACGCGCGGTGGAGAGCCGCCGCCGCGACTTCACCGCCGGGCGGGCCTGCGCCCGCCGGGCGATGGCCGCCCTCGGCGTGCCCCCGGTCGCGGTGCCGTCGGCCGCCGACCGGTCGCCGGTCTGGCCGGCCGGCGTGGTCGGCGCGATCACCCACACCGAGGGCTACTGCGCGGCCGTCGCGGCCCGCGCCGGCGAGATCCGGTCGGTCGGCATCGACGCCGAGGGGCACCGCGAGCTCAACGCGGGCGTACGCCGGCTGATCTGCCTGCCGGAGGAGGAGGACCGGTGCGCCCGCCTGCCGGCGGGGACCTCCTGGCCGGCGGTGGTGTTCAGCGTCAAGGAGACGGTCTACAAGGTGTGGCACCCGCTCGTCGGCACGTGGCTCGACTTCCGCGACGCCCTCGTGGAGCTCGACCCGGACGCCGGCACGTTCACCGCCCGCATCTCGCCGGCGCGGCGCGACGCCGCCCCGGTGCCCGATCCGCCCGCGCTGGTCACGGGCCGCTTCAGCGTCGACGAGGCCCTGGTCCGCACCGCCGCCGTGCTGCTGCCCGGTTGACCCGTACGAAGGGGCACCGGTCGACCCGGGCGCGGATTCCGAACCGGGGACAGCGCGGCGCTGCCGCGGAGGCGAAGATGGTCCGTCGTCCGCGCACGGTAGCGTCAGCCGCGTTTGCCGTCGTCGTCAGGTGTGCCTAGGAGTACGGTGAGTCACCCCCCGCCCCCTTACGGGCCTCAGGATCCGAACCAACCGAACCCGGAGCAGCAGCCGTACCCGCCGGCCCCGCAGTTCCCCGCGGAGCAGGGCGGCCACCCGCCGCAGCCGCCGACCGGCGACCCGTGGGCCGCCCCGCACCAGCCGACCTCGGGCACGCCGTACCCGCCGGTGTCCGGCACGCCCGGCTACCCGCCGCCCGGCTACCCGCCGCCTGGTGCGCCCGGCTACCCGCCGCCCGGCTACCCGCCGCCCGGCGCGCCCGGTTACCCGCCCGGTGCGCCGTATCCGGTCGCCCCGCCGAAGAAGAACAAGACCGTCCTGATCGTCGTGGCCGTGGTGGCCGTGCTGGCCCTGCTCTGCTGCGTCGGCGGCGTCGTCGCGCTCATGGTCGGCGCCAACAGGGCGGCGGACGACCTGAAGAGGGCCCTGCCCACTCCGGGAATCACGGACCCGGCACCGGACGGCCCGTCCCCGTCGGCGAAGGACGGCGAGACCTTCAACCTCAGGCCCGGCGCCACCCTGGTGGTCTCCGACGACGAGGGGACCATGGAGATCACGGTCACCCGGTTCACCACGGAGACCAAGGGATGCCGGACGTACGCCCCCGCGCCGGACAAGGGCATGTACCTGATCGCCCACGTCACCGCGACGGTGACCAAGGGCAAGAGCTCCATCAACCCGTTCTACTTCAAGTGGGTGGCCGCCAACGGCACCACGGCCAACGGCCTGGCGGGCGTGCTCTCCGGCTGCGGCGACACGTTGGACTCCGGCAACAACCTGCGCGCGGGCAGCAAGCGGGCGGGCACGGTGGTGTTCGACGTGGCCGACAAGAACGGCACGCTGGAATACCAGCACAGGTTCGAGACCGCGGGCTCCTGGCGGCCGTGATCCGCACCCGTGACGGGAGGCCGGTCCCCTCGGGGCCGGCCTCCCGCGCTCTTCCCGGCCGTCCGCCGGCGGGCCGTCGTCAGCGGCCCTGCTCCAGCAGGTCGGCGACCGTGAGCAGCGGGGTCAGCAGCGACGGCAACAGGGCGGGGTCCTCCAGCCGGCCGCGCCGGTAGGTGATCAGCTCCGCCCCCCGCACGCTCCAGGCCGGCACCGCCCCCGCCAGGTGCGCGGCGATCAGGGTCGGCCCGACCAGCGCCTGCTGCCCCGGCACCGCCGCGGCCACCCGCCACTGCCGGTCGAACTCCTCGTGCCCGGTGGCATAGGTGTCGCTGCCGAACAGCGCGCGGCCCAGTTTCGAGAACGTGTGGCGCGGTCCGACCGCGAGCGCCGGGAACGGCCGCCGCAGCCACACCGAACCGACGACGTACGTGTGGGTCTGCGAGTTGGTCGTCTGGTTGCCGTCGGCGCCGGTCGAGGTGTACGACTCGGTGTACGCGTACTCGGCCACGCAGACGGGGCGGCCGTGCGGCGTCCCGGTCAGCGCGAACCGCACGCCCCGGCGGCTGCGGCCCGGCACCCGGTCGGTCCAGGTGATCTCGGGCCGCTCGGTGAAGGTCCAGCCGTGCCGGGCGGCCCACTGCCGCCAGTCCTCCCGCCGCTCCCGTTCCCGCCGGTGGGCCGCCACGACCAGCGCGACGAGGCCCGCACCGAGGAGGACGGCGACGGCCGCGCAGCCGCCCATCCAGAACACGCTCCCCATCCGCTCCACGGGCGGCAGCGTAGTGACCGGCCACACGTCCGCCGGGCCTCGGGACGGTCGCGGACCCGGATGCCGGCCTCCGTTGCGGGGTTCTTCCGACGCCACGCCTCACGGTCGTCACCCCGTGTCGTCGTGACCCCTGTCGACCCACTGATCGCACCCCAGTCGTCCAGGTATTCATTGATCCACATCTGGTGCGCTGTTTAGCTCCCCACGGCACCGTCAACCACGACGAGGCTGATTTCTGCTGACGTACCAGGAAGAGTCCAGAATGAACAGAGTGACGACGGTGCTACGCCGGATCGGCGCGACCGTGAGCGCCCTGCTGATGGTTGCCGGGGCCGCGGTCGTCGGGGCCAGCCCTGCCTCCGCCGCGAACTACTACTACGAGCTGCCGTACCCGGCGGGCGAGTCCTACCGGGTCACCCAGGGGCCGGAGGGCACCTACTCGCACGTGGGCCCCTACAACGAGTACGCCTGGGACTTCGGGCTGCCGGCGAACTACGAGGTCTCCGCCTCGCAGGCGGGCACCATCATCATGTCGAACTGGTCGCCGTACTGGCAGAACGGCATCGAGGTGATCATCCGGCACTCGAACGGCCAGTGCACCCACTACGCGCACCTGAACCGGGCGATCTACAACGCCGGCACGTGGGTGCCGCAGGGCCGCGTCATCGGCTGGTCGGGCAACACCGGCGCGTCCACCGGCCCGCACCTGCACTTCCAGGTCATCAACTGCAACACCCGGGTGGGTATCCCCGCCACCCTCCAGGGCTGGACGCCGTACACCGGCACCTGGCCGGTCAGCGTGAACTACTACGCCTGATCCGGGCTCACTTGCCAGCCGCGCCGATGGGAACCATGCATCGCTACCATCCCGTGATCGATAATCCCATGACCTGATGGAAGCGCTCCCGGCGCGGCGTCTCCGCAGCGGCCGGTCCGGCGCCGGAGGCATCGCGGACGGGGTGCCGGCGCGTGCCGGCACCCCGGTCCACCGGGCACCACCAAATGACGGAGGTAAGTCGGATGACGGTACGGACGGACGACCCGGTCGAGTTGAGCGTGGTCATACCCACCTACCAGGACGCGCAGTGCCTGTCGCTGACGCTGCGGTCGCTGACCCGGCAGACGGTGAGCCCCGAGCGCTTCGAGGTGGTCGTGGTCCGCGACGGCGGTTCCCCCGCCGGGTACGCCGACGCCGTCGAGGCAGCCGCCGGCCTCGACCTCCGCCTGCTGGAGTTCCCCCGGCGGCGGGGACGTTCCGCAGCCCGCAACGAGGCGGTCCGGCACACCCGGGCGCCGCTGCTGCTGTTCCTCGACGCCGACTCGTACGCCTCCCCGCAGTTGCTGGAACGCCACCTGGCCCATCACGCGGTCGCCGGCCGGCCCGCCGTGCTGATGGGCCGGCGCGACGAGCTGAGCCTGGAACACGTCGACGCCGTCCTCGACGGCCGGGAGATGACCGCCGTCCCCCGCCGCCGCGCGGAGCGCTCCGGGGACCTGCGCTTCCCGCACGGCGAGCCGCCGGGGCAGGAGTGGCTCCTGGCGGGCTGGGCGCTGGCCTACACCCACAACATCTCGCTCGCCCGCGAACTGTTCGACCGCACCGGCGGGTTCGACGAACGCTCCGGGCTGCGCTGGGGCCTGGAGGACATCGAGCTGTTCTACCGGGTGCACCGGCACCTCGGCGTCACCGGGTCGAACTTCGCCTACGACGACGAGGCCCGCGCCTTCCACCTCCCGCACCACCGCAACACGGACCGCAACTTCGCCGACTTCGCGGCCAACCGGAGCCTGCTCACGGGGCAGTACCACGTGATCGAGTGGGAGTTCTACGGTCTCCTCGACGTGTACGACTCGCTGGAGCGCATCGTCTACTACCGCGCCGCGGCCACCGACTGCGCACACCGCTCGACGTGCCGCATCGGGCCGGCGTTCGACCGGCTCGCCGACCGGCTGCCCGGCCCCCGCGTGCTGTGGGTGGGCACCGGCAGCGAGCAGGTCGACCTGCCGCCCGGCGCGCTGACCTTCGACTACGCCGCCCCGCCCGGTCCCAGGAACTACCACCTGGTCGGCATGGACCCGCCCATCCCGGCGGGCAGCCTCGACGCGGTGGTCAGCGTCGACTTCTGGCGGTATCTGCGCTGGGACGACCTGTGCCGGTTCGTCAACACCTCCGGACGACTCGCCCGCGAGGTGCACCTGGTCTCGACCGGCGAAGCCGGACCGGTGCCGCTGACCCCCGGGCCGGCGGTGCTGGACTACCTGCGCAGCGCCCTGAGCGACGCGTTCGCCACCGACCTGACCCACGTCGACGGGCTCGGTGACGTGCTGACCCTGCGGTCCCTGACTCCGGCAGCGCGCGCCCGCCCGCACCGGCGATGACATCATCGAGCCATGCCTCTGATCGAAGTGGTACGTGGTGACATCACCCGCGAGGACGTCGACGCCGTCGTCAACGCGGCGAACGAGTCGCTGCTCGGCGGCGGCGGCGTCGACGGGGCCATCCACCGGGCGGCGGGACCGCGGCTGGCGCAGGCGGGCGCCGCCCTGGCGCCGTGCGACCCGGGCGAGGCCGTCGCCACCCCCGCGTTCGACCTCGACCCGCCCGTACGCCACGTCATCCACACGGTCGGTCCGGTGTGGCAGGGCGGCGGTCACGGCGAGTCGGACGTCCTGGCGTCGTGCTACCGGCGCAGTCTCCAGGTCGCCGACGAGATCGGCGCTCGCAGCGTCGCCTTCCCCGCCATCGGCACCGGCGTCTACGGATACCCGTCCGACCAGGCGGCGACGATCGCGGTCACGACCATCAGGGCGACACCCACCGCCGTCGGACACGTCCGCCTGGTCGCCTTCGACGAGGCCACGTACCGGCTCCTGGCAGCAGCCGCGTCGGCCGACTGAGCCGGGCAAGCATGCCAGACGTCTCGCCTCGACTCCGACGTCGGGCAGGACCGCTGACGGGTCAGTCCGGTCGACCTGTTCGGTGACCGCTGCGAAGGCTGAGAAAGGCCGTCTCCGACAAGCGGAAACGGCCTTCAGGATGGGTGGAGTTGAGGGGATTCGAACCCCTAATGCCTTGGGCTGGGTAAAGATCATCCAGAATCGGGCAGATCTGGCTCCTGAACAGGGCTGGAGTCCTCAGCGCTTCTCGACGTCTTACACGGCTTTTCGGGCTCAGTTGTGCCGAATCTGTGCCCGATGATCTTGACTGAACACCGAACTTGATCAAGAAAACGGCCCGCTGGCGAGGCCGAATCCCTTCGTCCCGAAAGAACGGTCAGCGGTCAAGGAACTGGCCGACATGCCCGTTGACCCGCCGAGACAGTCCACCACCGTCCACCGCGTCCACCCTTGATCCTTGCTCTCATCCGTCGTCACCTAGTTAGTCACCCGGGGCACTCGGCGATCGGGGTTGGCGGCGCAGCCTTGCCACCAGCAACCAGCCGGTCAACCCCCATCCGAGCGTGATCAGCGCCAGCGTGGCCAGGTTGCGTACTGCCGCGAGGGGTATCCCCTCACCATAGACAGCCCTTTGCGCTCCCGTATCGCGCGCAGGTACGGCCAAGCCAATTTGGATCCGATCAGGCGGGCTATCAAGCGCCACGTCGGGACGGATGATCGTCTGATCCGTGCTTACAAATGTGCCCCGCCACTGGCGATCGCCGCCTCGCCCGATGACGTGCATCCGCTCAGGCATGAACGTGCCCTCGGTGCCGTGTCCCGTCGCAGCCTGCCACGACGGACGAAGTTCGCCGAACGACTGCCAGATGCCGAGCACAGATAGCGCCCCGAGGGCAATGACCAGCACGCCCACTAGGAGATAACGGCCGGTTTGCCTCACTCCGCTCGCAAATCCTCCCTTTGACATCAGCGCGTAGATCAAGGCGAGCCACGCTGCCAGACACACCAGCAGGGCCAGGGCGGTCATGGCCGAATTGTATGAGCGCAGGGCTCGCACCGACTTGACCCTGACGTCAGGCACGCAACATACTCCGCGCTAACGCCGTCCCGTCTGCCGCCGACCCACACACCGTGGAGCGGGGCCAGGGCCATCTTCTACCTCTCTAAACCCCTACCCCTTTCGGCGGCCTGCTCAGCCTCGATCCACCGATGCGGTTCGTGTTGATCGCTGTTGAATAGATTTGGTTCGATGTGGTTTCGGGGCGGGGTGGATTCGCCGATTACGTGATCGGCTTGCTCCGGGCAGGGTTGTGCTGGGGTGGGGCGGGGTTCGTGGCCTGTGGTCGGGCCGCCTGGTTCCGGTCGGTATGCGGTGGTCAGCCGGGTGCGGTACGGACGGCGGTGAACAGGTTGTCGAACGCGGCCTGCCAGGGCCAGTGCTCGGGTAGGTGCAGGTGGATGGTGCGGGCCCGGTGCGCGAGGCGGGCGGCGACGTTGACGATTCGGGTCCGGATCGTGGTGGTTCGGGCTGTTGTCCAGGCGCTGGCGGCGAGGTGACCGACGGTCCGGGTGAGATTGTGGGCGATGCCGGCGCAGGTCAGCCAGGCGGCGTTGGCGTTGAACCGGCCGGAGGGTAGGTGCGCGAGCGGGCCGGCGATCAGGTCGGCGTTGATCTGCTCGATGACGGCGTGTTGCCGGTGCTGGGCTTCGGCCTGCACGAGGGTGAACGGGCTGTCGGTGAACACCGCGTGATATCGGTAGGCGGACAGGAGTTCTTCCTGGCCGGGGGTTCGAGTCGGGTCGTCGCGGCGGATGCGGCGCACGATCAGCCGGGCGGTCACCTGATGCCGGGTGCCGGCGAACGCGGTGTAGGTGGTCTCGACGATCTGCGCGTCGGAGATCCACCGCCGCTCGTCGTCGTCCCAGACGGCCTGCGGATACCGGATGTCGATCCACTGGTCATCGCCGATGCTGTCGCAGGCGGCGCGGATCTTGGTGTCGATGCGGGTGGTGACCGAGAACCGCACCTGGTGGCGTCGGCAGGTGCTGATGACCGTCTTGGCGTAGAACGCCGAGTCGGCCCGCACCACGATCTCCGATCAGGGTGTCGCGGGCGGCGGCCTGCAACTGCCGCACGTGCCCGTGGGTGAAGGTCCGCAGGAACGACCCCAGCGTCGACGGGGCGTACACGCTACTGAACAGTGACCGCATCCCGCCGTGCCGAGCCACGTCGAGGTCATCGATGCTGTCCGCGCCCGCGAGCATCCCGGCCACGATCGTGGCGACCTTGCCCGCCGGATTCGCGCCCTTGTCCGTCGGCAGGCTCACCCGCCCGGCGACCGCGTCATGCAGACCGGCCTGCTCGGCCAGACGCATCACCGGCACCAGGCCGGCGCAAGACACCAGATTCGCGTCGTCGAACGTCACGGCCGTCACCGGCGCGTCATAGCGTAATCTCACCTGCGAGGTGCCCTCTCGAACCGAGTGATAGAAGCCTGAAGAACTCCTATCCTTCCAGTTCAGAGGGCACTTTCTATATCCGGGGTCCTGCCTGGCCGATCTTCATCGGTGGATCGAGGCTGAGGCAGCCCTGTCCCGCTGGATGCGCAGCCCCGCCTACAAGGAATGGCGGACCCCTGTGTGTCAGGGTGAGTTGAGGCCAGCGGTTCATAGCAAGTCCGCCGAACAGGGCGAGTTCAGGATCGAGAAACGTTGAATACTGCTGTTGGCGTGGTCACGGCCCAGGATGGGGTCATGAGTCGCAAGAAGGGGCCCCGGTCGGATGGTCCACGGGCACGCCGG
>NZ_JAGPXN010000022.1 GCF_018070575.1 Micromonospora sp. C31 | reverse complement strand
TCCGGGCCGACGGTGACCTGGACGCGGACCGGCCCGGTCAACACCAACGGCTCGACCAGAGTCAACTCCTCGACCCCACCCGCACCCACCTGCTCCCCAGCAGCCAACGCCACATCCAACAACCCCGTACCCGGCACCACAACCACATCGAAAACCCGATGATCACCCAACCAACCATCCACCCGCGGACAAATCCGCCCCGTGAACAACTCCCCCTCACCCGACGCCAACCCCGTCCCCGCCACCAACCACGCATGCGAACCCGCCCGCAACCCAAACGCCCCCACATCCCCACCCCGCCGCGACGACGACACCCAGAACCGCTCCCGCGTAAACACATACGACGGCAAATCCACCCACCCACCATCACCCACCACCGGCCCCCACCCCACCGGATGACCCGCCACAAACAACTGCGCCACATTCCGCACCACCTCCTCCACACCACCACGCCCCCGCGCCAAAGACCCCACCACAACCCCACCCCGCGAACCCACCACATCCGCCATCGACAACCCCAACACCGGATGCGGCGACACCTCCACAAACACCGAAAACCCGTCATCCAACAACGCCGACAACGCCCGATCAAACCGCACCGTCTCCCGCAAATTCCGACACCAGTACCCGCCATCCAACAACGCCCCATCAACCACCCCACCCGTCACCGACGAATAGAACGGCACCACCGAAGAAACCGCCCCCACCGAAGCCAACTCACGCCCCAACCCCGGCAACAACCCATCCATCTGCACACTGTGCGACGCATAATCCACCGCCACCCGACGACAAAACACCCCCTCCCCCTCCACCACACCCACAAACACATCCACATCCCCCGCCGGCCCCGACACCACCGTCGACGACGCCGTATTCACCGCCGCCACCCCCACCCCACCGCACAACCGCTCCCGCACCCACTCCACCGGCGCCTCCACCAACGCCATCCCCCCACCCGACACCGCCCGCACCGCCCGAGACCGCGCCGCCACCACCCGACACCCATCCGCCAACGACAACGCCCCCGACACCACCGCCGCAACCACCTCACCCTGCGAATGCCCCACCACCGCACCCGGCCGCACCCCCAACGACCCCCACACCGCAACCAGACCCAGCCCCATCACAAACAACACCGGCTGCACCACATCCACCCGGTCCAACACCCCCGAAACCAACACCTCCCGCACCGAAAACCCACACAACTCCGCAAACAACGGCTCACACTCATCCACCACCCCCGCAAACACCGCAGACGACCCCAACAACCCCGCACCCATCCCCACCCACTGCCCACCCTGACCCGGAAACACGAACACCACACCGCCCTGGTCGCGGGCGGTACCGGTGATCAGGTCGGTGCGGGCGTCGCCGTCGGCGAGGGCGCGCAGGCCGTCGACAGCGGTCGCCTGGTCGGCGGCGAGGAGCGCGGCCCGGTTGCGGAACGGGGTCCGGGCAGCGGCGGTCCGGGCCACCGCCGCCAGGTCGGCGTCCGGGTGCGCCGCCAACCACTCCGCCCACCGACCGGCGAGCGCACGCAGGGCGGTCTCGTCCTTCGCGCTGACGACCAGGGGCAGGGTGTCGCCGAGCGGGGGCCGGTCCGCCCCGGCGGGGGCGGCCGGCTCGGGAGCCTCCTCCACGACGACGTGGGCGTTGGTGCCGGAGAGCCCGAACGACGAGACGCCGGCCCGGCGGACCCGCCCGCCACGACGCCACGGGGTCTCCGCGTCGACCACCCGCACCGGGAGGTCGTCCCAGTCCAGGGCGGGGTTGCGTGGGGTGCTGCGCAGGGTCGCCGGGAGGGTCTGGTGACGCAGCGAGGCGAGCACCTTGCACACTCCGGCGATGCCGGCGGCCGATTCGAGGTGCCCGATGACGCTCTTGGCGGTGCCGAGAAGCAGCGGCCGGTCGGCGGGGCGACCACGGCCGTACACCTCGGCGAGAGCCTGGACCTCGATCGGGTCGCCGAGGACGGTACCGGTGCCGTGGCACTCGACGTGGTCCACGTCGGCCGGGTCGAGGGCGGCGGCGGCGAGGGCGGCACGGACCACCCGCTGCTGCGCGGTGCCGTTCGGGGCGGTGATGCCGCTGCTGGCCCCGTCGTGGTTGACGGCACTGCCCCGCAACAGGCCCAGCACCGGGTGACCCTGGCGGGTCGCGTCGGACAGGCGCATCAGCACCAGCACGCCGACACCCTCGCCCCGGCCGTACCCGTCGGCGTCGGCCGAGAAGGTCTTGCTGCGGCCGTCGGGGGCGAGCGCGCGGGACCGGTTGAGGGCGGTGAAGGCGTACGGGTCGGCGAGCACCTGGACGCCGGCGGCGAGCGCGGTGTCGCACTCGCCGGCACGCAGCGACTCCACGGCGAGATGGACGGCGACCAGCGACGACGAGCAGGCGGTGTCGACCGAGAGGGCCGGACCCTGCAACCCGAGGTGGTACGCGATCCGGCCGGCGGCGAAGCTGGGCAGCGTGCCGGTGAGCACGTACGTGTCGCGCTCCCGGTCGGCCCGGTGGGTGCCGTACTCGCCGGGGCCGGCCCCCACGAAGACCCCGGTGGTGGAGTCGCGCAGCCGGTCGGGGCGGATCCGGGCGTGCTCCAGCGCCTCCCAGGTGACCTCGAGCAGCAGCCGGTGCTGCGGGTCCATCGGCTCGGCCTCCCGAGGGCTGATGCCGAAGAAGGCGGCATCGAAGCCGGCGACGTCGTCGAGGAGCGCGGCGTGCCGCACCACGGGCCGGCCGGTCGCCTCGACCTCGGGGTCGCGCAGCAGTTCCGGGTCGAAGCGGTCGGCCGGCACCTCGACCAGGGTGTCCCGTCCCTCGGCGAGGACGGCCCACAGGGTGTCCAGGTCGTACGCTCCGCCGGGCATCCGCAGGCCGACGCCGACCACGGCCACCGGGTCCTCGGCCGGGCCGGTCCGGACGGTCGCCTCGCCGCCGGTGGGGGCGGCCGGGTCGGGACGGAGCCGTTCGGCTGCCCAGGCGGCGACGGCGGTGATGTCCGGACGGTCGAAGGTCAGGGTGTTCGGGGCGGACAGCCCGGTCCGGGCGGCCACCCGGCGGGCCAGCTCGACGCCCATCATCGAATCGAGGCCGAGGTCGCGGAAGCCACGCCGGTGGTCGAGACCGCTCGGGTCGGCCACCCCGAGCACTGCCGCCGCCTCGACGGCCACCAGGTCGCGCAGCCGGCGCAGCCGGTCGTCGGCGCCGAGGGCGGCCAGTTCGGCGCGGAGCCGGCCGGTGGTGTCGTCGCCGTCCGGGGCCCGGGACGGGGTCGCCTCGGGAAGGTCGGCGAGGAGTCGACGCGGTCGGGTCGGGGCGTACGCGGTGGCGGCGGTGGGCCAGTCGATCCGGGCGACGACCAGCGGGGCGTCGGCGGTGAGCGCGACGTCGAGGCCGGGGAGCGCGTCCTCGACCGGCATCGGCACCAGCCCGAGGGCGCGCAGGTGTGCGCCGACCCGCCCGTCGGCCATCCCACCGGAGGCCCACGGGCCCCAGGCGACAGTGGTCGCGGGCAGGCCGGCGGCGCGGCGGGCCTCGCCGAGCGCGTCCACCGCGGCGTTGGCGGCGGCGTACCCGGCCTGACCGGTGTTGCCGAGCACGCCGATCACCGAGGAGAAGAGGACGAAGGCGTCCAGGTCGAGGCCGGCCGTGGCGGCGTGCAGGTTCAGCGCGCCGCCGAGCTTGACGGCGACGGCGGCGAGCGGGCCGGTGGGGTCGAGGTCGCGGACCAGCCTGTCGTCCACCACTCCGGCGGTGTGCACGACGGCGCGCAGCGGCTCCGGGTCGGCGGCGAGGGCCGCGACGAGCGCGGTCACCTGCGCCGCGTCGGTGACGTCGCAGCGGGCCAGGGTGACCCGGGTGCCGGCGGCGGCCAGTTCGTCGCGGAGCGCGGCGGCGTCGGCGGCGTCCGGTCCTCGTCGGGAGGCGAGGACGAGGTGCGCCGCGCCGCGGGCGGCGAGCAGCCGGGCCAGGTGGCCGGCGAGCGCACCGCTGCCCCCGGTGATCAGGACGGTGCCCCGCGGACGCCAGGCGGTGACCGCGGCCGGTGCGGTGGCCCGGTGCAGCCGGCGGCCCAGTCGGGTGCCGCGCCGCAGCGCCACGTGCTCCTCGTCGGCGGCCGTGAGGGTGGCCACGAGCGCGGCGTCGGCCGGAACGTCGCGCGGCAGGTCGATCAGGCCGCCCCAGCGGTCGGGGTGTTCGAGGGCGAGGACGTGCCCGAGGCCCCAGAGCGCGGCCTGCGCCGGGTCGGGGGCGGTGTCGTCGCTCGCGCAGCGGACCGCGCCCCGGGTGACGATCCAGAGCGGCGCGGTGACGTCGTGGCCGGTCAGGGCGTGGATCAGGGCGAGGGTCTCCCGGGTGGCGACGAGCCTGGCCGGATCCTGGTCGGGGCCGGCCACGGCGACCACGCCGCGCAGCGTCCCGGCGGATCCGCCGGCCAGCACGGTGGCGAGACCGGGACGGCCGGTGTGCCCGTCCGGCACGGCGACGTGGACGGTCGCGCCGGCCTCGGCCAGGGCGGCGGTCACGTCGGCCGGATCGGCGTCGCCGAGCGCGACGACCAGCCAGTCACCGGCCGCGTCCGGGGTGCCCACGGGTGCCGGCGACGGCCGCCAGACCTGGCGGTAGCAGAGCTCCGCGACGGTGTCCAGGGCCGCTCGGCGGCTCCGCCAGGCGGCCAGGTACGGCAGGAGCTCACCCATGGTGCGGGGAGCGTCGCCGGGAAGGTCGAGCAGGGCGGTGACCCGCTCGGCGGAGCCGGCGGCCACGGCCGCCCAGAGTTCCTCCTCCCCCGCGACCGTCGGGCGGCGCACCCGGGCCGGATCGGCGTCCAGCCAGTAGCGGGTGCGCTGGAAGGCGTACCCGGGCAGGTCGGTGGGGGCGGCCCCGGGCAGCACGGCGGGCCAGTCCACGCCGACCCCCGCGGTGTGCAGGGCGCCGAGGGTGGCGGTCACGGTACGGGCCTCGTCCCGGTCGGCACGCAGGCTCGGCAGGAGGACGGCGGTCTCGGCGTCGGTCGGGTCGAGGCAGGTCGCGGCGGAGGCGGAGAGGACGGCGGCCGGGCCGACCTCCAGGTACACCCGGGCTCCGGCGTCGGCGAGCCCTCGGACCGCGTCGTGGAAGCGCACGGTGTCGCGGACCTGCCGCACCCAGTACGCGGGGTCGCGCGGCCCCTCGCCGTCGGCGAGGTCGGCGTCGTAGCGCTGGCCGGTGACCGAGCTGACCAGCGCGACGGTCGGGGCGGCGAACCGGCAGCCGGCCACCACCTCGGCGTACGCGTCGAGCATGGTGTCCAGGTGCGCGCTGTGGAAGGCGTGCGACACGGTGAGCCGACGGGTGCGCCGGCCCTGCTCGGCGAAGCCGGCGGCGAGCGCGGTGACCGCGTCGGCGTCCCCGCTGAGCACGCACTGGGTGGGGCCGTTGACGGCGGCGAGGGCGGCCCGGTCGGTGCCGGCCAGGGCGGCGACGACCTCCTCCTCGGTCGCCTCGACGGAGACCATCGCGCCGTCGGCGCGGCAGCCCTGCATGAGCCGGCCCCGGGCGGCGACCAGCCGGGCGGCGTCGGGCAGGTCGAGGATCCCGGCGACGTGCGCGGCGACGATCTCGCCGACGGAGTGCCCGGCGACGGCGACCGGGCGCACCCCCCACGACTCCCAGAGCCGGTACAGCGCCACTTCGAGGGCGAAGAGCGCCGGTTGGGCGAGTTCGGTGCGGTGCACCGCCTCGTCGTCGCCGAGGACCACCGCGGCGAGCGGGGTGGTCAGGTGCGCGTCGAGCGCGGCGCAGACCTCGTCGAAGGCGGCCCGGAAGACCGGGTACGTGGCATGCAGGGCACGCCCCATGCCGGGGCGCTGGCTGCCCTGCCCCGTGAAGAGGAACGCCGGGCGCGGGGCGAGCGGCCGGCCGATGGTCGCGTCCGGCGGGGTCCGTCCGGCGGCGACCTCGCGCAGCGCGGCGATCGCCTCGGCGGTGTCGGCGGCCACCACGGCGGCCCGGTGCTCCAGGTCGCCGCGCCGGGTCGCCGAGGTGTACGCGACGTGCGGCAGCTCGTGGTCGGGGCGGTCGGCGAGGTGCGCGGCGAGCCGGTCGGCGTTGGCGGCGAGAGCGGCCGGGGTGTGCCCGGTGACGACCAGGGCGACCGGCTGGTCGACGGTCGGGGCGGCGCCGGCCAGGGCGTCCCAGTGGACCGCGTGCCCGGCCCGCCAGAGCGCCCCGGCCAGCTCCTCGAGCGCCCACCGGGCGGGACGGTCGCGGTCGCCGGTGACGAGCACGGTCGAGCCGGTGCCGGCGAGCACGGCGGCGAGGGGGTGCCGGGCGACCGGGTGCGGGGAGACCTCGACCAGGCAGGTCGGCGCGGCGGCGGCGACCGTGCGGGCGGCTTCGGCGACCAGCATCGGGGAGGTCATGTTCCGTGCCCAGTAGCCGGCGTCCAGGTCGGTGCCGGCCACCGGCGCACCGGTCACCGTGGAGACCAACGGCACGTCGGTGTCCCGGCCGCGCCCGGCACCGAGGCGGCCGGTGAGGTCGGCCACGAGGGCGGCGAGGGCGGGGGTGTGCGCCGGGTAGTCGATGCGGACCCGGCGCACGGCGGTGCCGGCGGCGGTGAGGGCGTGCTCGGCGGCGGCGAGCGCGGCGGTCGGCCCGGCCAGGCAGACCTGCCCGTCGGTGAGGTGCGCGGCGACGGTCAGCTCGGGGGCGGAGCGGGCGACGAAGGCGCGGGCGTCGGTCGGGCCGAGGTCGACCACGACCAGTCCGCCGTCGCCGTCGGCGCGGGCGGCCACGGCGGACCAGGCGCAGATGACCTGGGCGCCCTCGGCGACGGTGAGCGCGCCGGAGACCACGGCGGCGGAGACCTCGCCGATGCTCTGCCCGAGCACGGCGTGCGGGGTGATCCCCCAGGCGCGCAGCAGCGCGGCGAGGGCGACGTGCACCGCGTACAGCACCGGCTGGACGACCTCGGTGCGGTCGAGCCGGGCGGTGGCCGGGTCGGCGAGGAGCTCGTCCACCACGGACCAGCCGGTCTGCGCGCGGACCGCCGCGTCGGCCTCGTCCAGGGTGCGCCGGAAGGCCGGTTCGGTGAGCAGGTCGCGGAGCATGCCGGGCCACTGCGCGCCGTGCCCGGAGAAGAAGAACGCCACCCGGTCGGCGGGCGGGGCGGCCGGCTCGGCGAGGGCCCGGTCCAGGGCGGCGGGGAGCTGGTCGGGGTGCTCCACCGCGACGAAGGCCCGGTGCGGGCCGGCACCGCCGGTGAGCACCGGGCCGGCGGCGCGCAGCTCGTCGGCGGTACGGGTGCGCAGCTCGTCGGCGTGGGCACGCAGCTCGTCGGCGTTGCGGCCGGCGAGGGCGACCAGCAACCGGGGCGGGGCCGGCGGCCCGGCGACGGTGACGTGGGAGTTGGTGCCGCCGAAGCCGAAGCTGCTCACCCCGGCGATCCGGGGGCGACCGGTCGGCCAGGCGGTGGGCCCGGTCACCACGCTCAGCCGGTTGGCGGCGAAGTCGATGTGCGGGTTGGGGGTGGTGAAGTGCAGCGAGGCCGGGATCTCGCCGTGGTGCAGGGCGAGCGCGGTCTTGATCACGCCGGCCACCCCGGCCGCGGGTTCCAGGTGCCCGATGTTGGTCTTGACCGAGCCGAGCAGCAGCGGCTCGTCGCGGCCCGGGGCGAAGACCTCGCCGAGCGCGTCGGCCTCGATCGGGTCACCGAGCGGGGTGCCGGTGCCGTGGGCCTCCACGTAGGCCACGTCGGCGGGGTCGACGGCGGCGTCGCGCAGCGCGGTGCGGACCACGTCGACCTGGGCGGCCGGGTTGGGTGCGGTGATGCCGTTGGACGCGCCGTCGCTGTTGACCGCGCTGCCCCGCACGACGGCGTAGATCCGGTCCCCATGGCGCAGCGCGTCCGACAGCCGGCGGACCACCACGATGCCGCAGCCCTCGCCCCGCACGTAGCCGGCGGCGTCGGCGGCGAACGCCCGGCAGCGGCCGTCGGGGCTGAGGCCGCCGAAGCGGCTCATCGCCACGCTGGTGTGCGGGTGCAGCATCAGGTTGACCCCACCGGCGAGGGCCAGGTCCGACTCGCCCCGGTGCAGGCTCTGCACGGCCAGGTGCAGGGCGGTCAGCGAGGAGCTGCACGCGGTGGCCACGGCGAGGACCGGGCCGCGCAGCCCGAGGGCGTACGCGATCCGGGCCGGGATGATCGAGTTGTCCCAGCCGACCGCCGAGTGCGAGGTGATCGCCTCCGGGTCGGCCCCGGTGGCGAGGTGGTACTCCTGGGCCATCGCGCCGAGGAAGACCCCGGTCCGCGAGCCGGCCAGTCCGCCCGGGGCGAGCCGGGCGTCCTCCAGCGCCGACCAGGCCACCTCCAGCGCGACCCGTTGCTGCGGGTCCATGTGCCGGGCCTCGGCGGGCGCGATGCGGAACAGTTCGGCGTCGAAGCCGGCCACGTCATCGAGGAACGCACCCGCCCGGGTGACGATCCGGCCGGGGGTACGGGCCTGCGGGTCGTGCCAGGCGTCGGCGTCCCACCGGTCCGCGGGAACCTCGCCGACGGCGTCGAGGCCGGCCCGCAGCGCCGCCCAGAGGGCCGTCGGGTCGTCGATCCCACCGGGGAGCCGGCAGCCGAGGCCGATGATGGCGATCGGCTCGTCGGCGGTGGCGCGCGCGTCAGCCGGTACGCCGTCCGGCGCGTCGCCGTGCCCGGCCGCGTATCCGGCGAGCGCGGCGATCGTGGGGTGCCGCCAGGCGACCGAGGTGGGCACCGGCCGGCCGAGGAGGTCCCCGAGGGACGCGAGCACCGTGGTCACCCCGGCCGAGTCGAGTCCGATTTCCCGCAGCGGACGGTCGGGACGGATCGAGGCGGGGTCGACCCCGGTCAGCCGGGCGATCGTGCGGCGCAGATGAGCGGTGACGGCACGGGGGTCGGGGGTGGAAACGGCGCTGCTGCTCATGGGCGTGTCCCCTGGTGTCGTAGGTCGGTGCGCGGCCGGGGCGGGTCGAGAAGCCCGCCGCCCGGCCGGGCACCGGTCGTGGACCGGTTCGCGGCCGGGCGGCGGTTGGGTCAGGAGGCCGGTTCGGGGCTGAGCGGGCCGTCACCCCCGTACCGCTGCCGGTCGGCGGTGGAGACGTCCCGTGCGGCGGTGATCCGCGCGTACACGTCGACCGCCTCGGTGGGGCGGCGTGCCAGCGTGGTCCGGTCGACCTCGTAGAGGCCGAAGCGCGGCGGGTAGCCGGCGAGCCACTCGAAGTTGTCCATCAACGCCCAGTGGTAGTAACCACGGACGTCCACGCCCTCGGCGCGGACCCGTTCGATCTGTTCCAGGGCCCGGACGAGGTGCTCGGCCCGGCGGGTGCCGGACCGGGTGGCGATGCCGGACTCGGTGACCACCAGCGGCAGGCCCGGGTAACGCTCGGCGGTCTCGGTGAGGATCCGGTGCAGCCCCTGCGGGCTGGCGTGGTAGCCCATGGTGGGCACCCAGTAGCTCTCGTCCTCCACCGGCAGGCAGGGGGCGTCGGAGCAGAACCCGACATCGATCACCGGGTAGGCCGGCTGGTCGGGGGTCTGCGCCGGATCGTGGACGCCCTGCCGGGCGTAGAGCTGCGGTCCGAGCCAGTCGAGGGTGCCCCGCCACTGCGGCTGCCGCTCCTCCCAGTGGCCGTCGAGGTCGGCGTCGAAGCGTCCCTTCCAGATGGCGTCGACGAACTTGAAGTCGAAGTAGTCGCGGAACCGGTCGCGGGCGGCGACGTCGCGCGGGTCGGCGCTGATCTTCCCGTCCCGCACGGGCACGTAGTCCTGCGCGCCGGTGGTGAGGCCGACAGCGGCGGCCACGCCGTCGCCGTCGGCGTCGATCCGGTCGTGCTTCTTCAGCATGCGGTACATGGCGGCGTGCGCGTCGAGGTACGACCGGAGCGCGGCGGTGAACCGGGGCAGCTTCTCCGGGTCGAGGTTGGCCTTGCCGGGCGGGCCGACCCCGAAGGCGTGCGAGAAGGTCATGTACCCCATCGGCTCGTTCACCGTGACCCACTCGTCGACCCGGTCGCCGTACCGGTCGGCCAGCAGCCGGGCGTGTTCGGCCATCTCCGCCACCACGAGCCGGCCGCCCTTCGGGTGGTCGAGGCCGCAGAGGTTGGCGTCGCCCGGCCGCTTCGCGCAGTCGACGTCGGCCGGGTCGTCGACCCAGATCGGGCTGGCGAAGTGGTGCACGGTCACCATCGGCCGGATGCCCCGCTCGAGCAGGGCGTCGATGAACCGGTCGTAGTGGGCGAGGGCGGCCTCGTCGATGACGTCGCGTCTCGGCTCGATCCGGGCCCACTCGATGCCGAACCGGTACGAGTCGACGCCGAGCTTCGCGATCAGCTCCACGTCGGCGAGGGCCCGGGTGTAGCCGCCGGCGGCGTCGCCGACGAAGGGGCTCTTGGCCAGGCCCTCCGGCTTCGGCGCGGTCCACCGGTACCAGTCGGTGTTCGGGTTGCGGTCCTCGATCTGGGTGGCCGAGCTGGAGACCCCGAACCGGAACGACCCGTTGCCGGAGCCTGCCGCGATCGACCCGATGCCGGGGAAACCGCGGGCTGCCGGGCCGTCGGGGGTGGTCTCCGACACGGGCGTGCCGGACAGGGCGAGACCCACCACCGCGAGGAGTGCGCCGGCGGTGATCAGACGTTTCACGGAGCACCTTTCTCGGGTTGGACGCCGTACGGGGCGTCGCCCACCTCGGGAGGTGGAGGACGCCCCGTACGGGGTGACGGCGAAGCTGCCGCCTGGTCTTCGGTTGTGGCGGGCGAACGTCAGGCGGCTGCGCCCCGCTGCTGCGCGAGCACCCGCTCGACGGTGTCGGCGGCGACCGCCGGGCCGTCCACCGCCCGCATGGCGGCGCTGAAGTCGGCGACGCGAGCGGTGGTCTGCTGGTCTCCGGCGACCGTGTCGACCGCCTTGGCGAGCGATTCGGCGGTCACCTCGGCCCGGTCCAGGTGCACCCCGAGGCCCAGTTCGGCGACCCGCAGCGCGTTGGCGCGCTGTTCGTTCATCTGCGGGATGACCACCATCGGGACGCCGTGGTACAGCGACTCCATGGTGGAGTTCATGCCGCCGTGGGTGACGAAGAGCGTGGCGTGGGCGAGCACGTCGAGCTGCGGGACACTGCGGTGCACCTCGACGTTCGCCGGCACCGCGCCGAGGGTGGCGGGGTCGACGTGGTCCCCGGTGACCAGCACGATCCGCCGGTCGGTGCCGCCGAGGCCCTGCACCGCCGTGACGAAGAACTCCGGCCAGCCGGTGGCGGCGGTGCCGAGCGAGACGAGCACCGTCGGGGTGTCGTCGACCGGCCGCCAGGTGCCCTGGAACGCCGACCGGTCGCCGAGGCAGGGGCCGGCGAAGGTGAACCGGTCGTCGAAGGTGTCCCCGTCGTAGTGGAACGCGCGGGGCAGGAAGACGATCGCGTTGCGCTCCGGCTGGGTGAAGAACTCCATCGGGCTCAGGTCGCCCAGTCCGACGGTCGGCAGGATCTGCTCCAACTCGCCGATCATCTCCATCATCTTCGGGTCGGTCAGCTCCGCCACCGGGAACTTCGCCTGGATGGAGAACTGCTCGTTCGCCGCGTAGGTGGGGAAGAGCCGGATCACCGGGATGTCGCGGGGGGTGGCGAAGAACCGGGCGCCCCAGGCCATGAAGTCGTGCAGGACGACGTCGGGGCGGTGCTGCTCGTAGAAGGGGGTGACCTGCTCGACCAGGGAGGTGGCCTCGCGCAGGGTGCGCAGCCCCTCCCCGGAGAGCGCCTCCTGGGTGAACGGGCTGGTGTAGTACGCGCCGAAGACCGACTCGTAGGGCACCGGTTCCGCCCCCGCCGCGGCCACGGCCGGGGCGAAGTGGTCGGTCACCGTGCAGGTCACCCGGTGGCCGCGCCGGACCAGTTCCTCGACCACGCCGAGCGTCGGGTTCAGGTGACCGTAGGCCGGAAAGTTGAAGAAGGCGATGTGGGATGCCACGGGAAGCCCTTTCTCGCGTCGGCTGTCCTAACTGGATTGTCGTCGATCATAGCAATAGCTCTCGGATAACGCCTTTGCGACACTGATGGCGAATACTTTCAAAATGGCACTCGCATGCCCAGGGTCGAGCAGAGGCTGCCGAGCTGACCACAGTGGTATCCGTCGTGCATCTGGATCAGCGAGATCGCCGAGCCGACGACCCGCAGCCGGGCCTTCCAGTCGTCGGAGAGCTGCGCGACGATCTCCGCGTCGGTGCCACGACGCAGGTCCTCCGGGGTCAGCTCGGCCACGAAGCCGCGCAGCCGCTGGTGGCTGGCGTGGTACAGCCCGTACATCTCGGCCAGGCTCGGTGCCGCCGAGAAGTCCACCTGGGAGCAGTCGTCGGCCCAGAGCTCGTAGAACTCCAACGACAGCAGCGGCTCGGTGCCGAAGTGCAGCGTGCTGACGTAGTCCTTCGAACAGGTCAGGTGACCCAGGAACCACAGCAGCGGCATGTGCCCGGCCGGGGCGCTCCGGGCGGTCGCCTCGTCGAACTGGTCGGCGAGCTCGCAGACCATCCCGTAGGTCAGGTCGAGGTCCTGGAGCAGGTGCGCGCCGAGCGGGGTGCTCGGCACCACGTCGGTCGGGGTCGTGGTCGTCACGGTTCCTCCGTCTGGGTGGTCGCGGCGGGGTCGGCGGCGATGGTGCGCACCGGGTCGGTGGAGACCGGCCGGTCCCGGCGGCGGGCGGCGAGTTCGGCGCGGACCTCGTCCCAGCCCGGCAGGGTGTGCCGGTCCGTGCGGTACCACCGGCCGCCCTCCCAGGCGTACGCGAGATGGCGGGTGCGCCGGACCGCCTCCTGGTGCTTGGGCGAGTCGAGGAAGACCTCCAGCGACTCCTCGTCGGTCCACAGCGACAGCGCTCGTGAGCTGTTCCAGCAGCGGGCCGAGATGGCGAAGGTCGCCGCCAGCAGCCCCTCGCAGCGCCAGAGCTGCTCCAACAGCACCGCGTTCAGCGCGGTGGCGATCTCCTCCACACCCGGGCGGGGCCAGCCGCCGGAGGTGGCCACCACGTACCGCTCGGGGAGCGGACCGCGCAGCCCACCGGTCTCCGGGTCGATCGCCGGGCCGGTCCAGGGCACGACGCTCTCCAGGTCGTACTCGTCGCAGGAGGCGAAGCCCTCGAGGGTGGTGGGCAGCGGCAGGCGGACGAGGTCGCCGCCGGCCGCCGGTTCGAGCGTGTGCATCGCGCCTCCTCAGCTCCGCACCCGGCGTACGGGCAGCTGCACGTACTCGGCCATGAGCAGCCGCAGGATGAGCATCTTCGAGTCGCCGGCCAGCGCCAGCTCGGGCAGGAGCGGCAGCAGCGCCCGGAACATCACCCGCAGCTCCAGCTTGGCCAGGTTCGCCCCGATGCACCGGTGCTCGCCGTACCCGCCGAAGGCGAAGTGCCGGTTCGGGCTCCGGGTGATGTCGAACCGGTACGGGTCCGGGAAGACCTCCGGGTCGCGGTTGGCCGCCGGGAACCAGGTGGCCACCGTGTCACCACGCCGGATGAGCTGTCCGCCGATCTCGGTGTCCCGCGTGGCGGTGCGGGACATCACCACCGCCACCGACGTCCAGCGCAGGATCTCGTCGACCGCCCCGTCGAGCAGGCCCGGGTCGTCGACCAGGAGGCGGAGCTGGTCCGGGTTCTCCAGCAGCACCTTGATCCCGCCGGCGATCGCGTTGCGGGTGGTGCCGTTGCCCGCCTGGAGCAGGTTGAACAGCTGGTACGAGATGTCGTGGAAGGCCAGCGGCTCGTCGTCGACACAGGCCGCGGCGAGCCGGCTGAGCATGTCGGTGCCGGTGCCGCCGCCGTCGGCCATCCGCTTGCGGACCAGCTCCGACATGTACGCGTCGAGGTCCATCATGGCCTTCAGGAAGGTGGCCATCGGGTCCGCCCCGTCGGCGTGTGCGAAGTCCTTGTGGAACGCGGCGGCGGTCGCCTGGTGCAACTTGAAGAGCTGGTCCCAGTCCTGCTCGGGGACGCCGAGCAGGTCGAAGATCGCGGCCAGCGGCAGCCGGGCGGAGAGCTGGTGGGCCACGTCGGCGGTGCCGTCACGGTCCAGCAGGGCGACGAAGTCGTCGACGTACGTCCTGGCCAGCCCGGCCAGCCGGGCCTCCTGCTCGGCCAGCGCCTTCGGCGTGAAGCACGGGTACATCACCTGGCGGAGCTGGCGGTGCATGGGGGCGTCCATGAAGCCCAGGCCCGGGGCGTGGTCGGGGCGGTGGCCGTACACCTGGCCCCGGCGCTCCCGTTCGGTCTCCCAGGACTCGACCTCGTCGGGGGTCTCGATCGCCACCCGTTCCCGGCAGGAGAAGAGCTCCGGGTTCCGGGCCACCCAGGCGACGTCCTCGTAGCGGGTCAGCGACCAGAACGGCTCGTAGCCGGGGCGCTGGTACCAGTAGACGGGCGCCTCGGCGCGCATCCGGTCCCACTCGGCCCAGGGGTAGCCCCGGTTGTCGTAGATCGCCTCGCTGGTGATGTCCAGCTCGGCCAGCGTCGGCATCGTGGTCTGCACGGTCGGCCTCTCGGTCAGTTGGGGTTCTGCGCGGTGAGGAATTCGGCGATCTCGGTGGCTGTCCGGGCCCGGCGGTCCGGGGCGGACCACCCGGCGTCGGCCAGCGTGGCGTTCGGCAGGTCGGTGGCGAGGCGCTTGGCGGCACCCGGCGGGCTGAGCCGGTCGTCACCGGGAAGGACCAGCACCGGCAGGTCCGCACCGGCCAGCCACTCGTCCGGCACGGAGAAGAACGCCCGCCCGGCCGGCCACTGGCCGTCGCGGAAGCGGACCAGTGCGGTCACGTACTTCTCCCGGCGCAGCGCCAGCACCTGACCGGCGAAGTCGGGATCCTCCGCGAGCGGACGGGCGTACGGACCGGCGGCGGGGTTGCTGGCGAAGGAGCCGTCCCGGCGGGCGGCCTCTACCACGGCGGCCATCCCCTCGGACTCCGGGTCGTCGAAGAACGCCGCCCGGGGCAGCCGCATCGCCGCGTCGAAGAGGCCGAAGAAGTCACCGAGGCTGTTGGAGTCGTCGAGACCGACCGGGGCGAGGGCGACGACCGCGCCGATCCGCTGCGGGGCGTCGTGGGCGAGCCGCCAGGCCGTCGTGGTGCTCGCGCCGGCGGCGACCACGGCGGCGGTGCCCACGCCGAGCGCGTCGAGGACGGCGAGCAGGTCGGCGGCCGCCACCTGATGGTCGTACGGGGCGAGCGGGCCCCGACTGGGCCCGGCGTGGCGCTGGTCGACGGCGATCACCCGGAACCGCTCGGCGAGCGTGGCGGTCGGGTCGACCGGGGCGTGCCGCCAGTCGCTGATCTCACCGACCGGGCCGCCGGGGGCGAGCAGCAGCACGGCCGGGCCGCGCCCCTGCTCCTGGTAGTGGATTCTGGCGCCGTCCGGGCGGTCGATGTGGGGCATCGTGTCCTCTTCTCTCGGTGCGGATACGGGTCAGCGGGTGGTCGGGAGGGCCGCGAGCAGCACTGCCGCCAGGGCGGCCGGGTTCTCCACCGGCGCGGCGTGGGTGCCCGCGACGACCTGCTCGGTGAACGCGCCGCGGGTCAGCGCCCGCCACCCCTCGGCGGTACCCGACGGCAGGAGCGGGTCGGCGTCGGCGGAGACGACGGTCACCGGGACGTCCAGGGGTGCGCGGCGACCGGCGGCGAGGGCCGCCCGGTGGTCCTCGGAGAGCACGTGGTCGTGGCGGAGCGCGATGACGTACGCCCCGAGCAGCTCCTCGTCGTCGAGGACCGCCTCGGGCACCACCCCCCGGAACGCCTCGGCCAGTTCGGCGAGGGTGGCGCTACCGAGCCGGTCGGCGGCGTCGCCGAGGGCGACCATCGCCGGCGGCAGCTCGGCGTACGGCGGCAGCGCGCAGGCGGCGACCAGGGTGACCGGGTGCTCCCCACCGGTCAGCCGGTGGGCGAGTTCCCAGGCCAGCCAGGAGCCCTGGCTGTGCCCGAGCAGGACGGTCGGCAGCCCCGGTCGCCGGGCCAGCGCGGCGGTGACCGCGTCGACGACGTCGCCGATCCGGGTGGCCGCCGGCTCGTCGGCACGGTCCTCCCGACCGGGCATCCGGACGCCGACCAGTTCCACGTCGTCGGGGAGGTGCCGGGCCAGCGGCACGTACCCGACGGTGGTGCCGCCGTTGCCGGCGACGCAGACGATCCGGGCACGGGGTGATTCGGCGGCGCGCAGCACCCGCAGCCACGGTTCGTCGTCGGCGCCGGCCGGCGCGTCCGGGGCGTCGAACCCGAGGCTGGTGAGCAGGTGTCCGGCGATGGCCCGGCAGCCGCCGGGGTGGAAGGCGACCGGCACCGGCACCGGGACCCCGGTGCGGCGGGTGAGCGCGCCGCGCAGCGCGGCGGCCATCAGCGAGTCCATGCCGGCCTGGACCAGCGGTTGCGTCTCGGGCACCCGCTCAGCGGGCAGGCCGAGGACCGGGCCGACGCAGCAACGGACCAGCTCCAGCACGGTCTCGACCCGCCGGTAGTCGTCGAGGTCGGCCAGTCGCGCGGCGAGGTCGGGTTCCGCCGGGTCCGTCGAGGTGGTGGCCGTCTCGGCCACCCGCACCTGACCCCGCCACCGGGCCAGGTGCGGCAGCAGGTCACGGAGGCTGGCGTGCAGCTCCCCGGGCAGGTCGAGCGCGGCGGCCACCCCGTCGACGGTGCCGGACTCCACAGCCGTCCAGAGGGCCCGCTCGGCGGCCGGCACCGGATGCGCCTCGGTGGGGGCCCAGTACCTGTCCCGGCGGAACGGATAGGTGGGCAGGTCGACCGGGGCGGCGCCGGCGTACCGGCGGGACCAGTCGACCGGGTGACCGGCGGCGTGCAGCCGGCCCAGGTTCACCAGCAGCTGCGCCGACCCGCCCCGGTCCCGGGCCAGCGACCCGACCACCACCGCACCGCGCTCCGCGCAGCTGTCGGCGATGGACAGGCCGAGCACCGGGTGGGGGGCGATCTCCACGAAGACGTCGTGCCCGTCGTCGAGGAGCCGGGCCAGGGCCCGGTCGAAGCGGACCGGCTGACGCAGGTTCGCCGCCCAGTAGTCGCCGTCGAGGGCGGTTCCGGTGACGACCTCACCGGTCACGGTGGAGTGGAACGGGATCACCGGGGCGGTGGGGCGGATCGCGGCGAGATCAGCCCGGATGCCGGGGAGCAGATCGTCCATCTGCGCGCTGTGCGAGGCGTAGTCGACGTTGACCCGCCGGCAAAAGACACCCCGGGCGGCGGTGGCGGCGAGAAAGGCGGCGAGCGCGTCGGCCGGCCCCGAGACCACGGTGGAGGACGGCGTGTTCACCGCCGCCACGCCCACCCCGACAGCGTCCGGGTCGACGGCCAGCCACCCGGTGACGTCCGCGACCGGGGCCTCGACCAGCGCCATCCCGCCGCCGGTGCGGCCGTGCACCGCGCGGGAGCGGGCGTGGACCACCCGGGCGGCGTCCGCCGGGGTGAGCGCGCCGGCCACCACGGCGGCGACCACCTCCCCCTGGGAGTGGCCGACCACGGCCGCCGGCTCGACCCCCTCGGACCGCCAGAGCGCCGCGAGGCCGATCCCCATGGCGCAGAGCGCCGGCTGGACCACGTCGACGCGGTCCAGGGCGGCATGGCGGCCCTCGCCGGCCAGCACCTCGCGGACGGAGAAGCCGGCCAGCGGGATGAAGGCGGCGTCGAACTCGGCCACCGCCGCGGCGAAGACCGGCGACTCGGCGAGCAGGTCGCGGCCCATCCCGACCCACTGGCCGCCCTGCCCGGGGAAGACGAAGACCGGACGGCCCAGCGGCCGGGCGGTCCCGCGGGCCAGCGCCGGGTGCTCGCTCCGCTCGGCCAGCGCGGCCAGCCCGGCCACCGCCTCGTCGACGCTGTGCGCGACCACCACCGCCCGCTCGCGCAGATGGCTCCGGCGCAGCGCGGCGGTGCCGGCCACGTCACGCAGCGGCACGTCCGGGTGCTCGCGCAGCCAGGCGACCCAGCGACCGGCGTGGGCGGCCAGGGTCACCGCGTCCCGGGCGGAGATGGGCACGGCGACGGGCGCGGCCGGCTCCTCCGGCCCGACCAGCGGTACGGCGGGGGCCTCCTCCAGCACGACGTGGGCGTTGGTGCCGCCGATACCGAAGCTGCTGACCCCGGCGCGACGCGGTCCGGTGCTCTTCCAGTCACGGGTCTCGGTGCTCACCGACAGCAGCGCCGGATCCAGCCCCAGCTCCGGGTTGGCGGTGCGGAAGTGCAGGCTGGGCACGACCGTGGCGTGGTGCACACAGAGCGCCGCCTTGATCAGCCCGGCCACCCCGGCGGTGGCGTCGGTGTGGCCGATGTTGGTCTTGACCGAACCGATCAGGCACGGCTCGTCGCGCTCGGCGGTGGCGAGCACCTCCTGCAACGCCTGGATCTCGATCGGGTCGCCGAGACGCGTGCCGGTGCCGTGCGCCTCGACGTAGCCGATGCTGCCCGCTTCGACCCCGGCGGAGGCGTACGCGGCGGCGATCACCTCGGCCTGGCCGCGTACGGCGGGCGCGGTGAAACCGACCTTGGCGGCACCGTCGTTGTTGACCGCGCTGCCCCGGACCACCGCGTAGATCCGGTCGCCGGCGGCGACCGCGTCGGAGAGGCGGCGCAGCACCACGGCCGCGACGCCGTTGCCGAAGACGGTGCCGTCGCCGTCGGCGTCGAAGGCCCGACAGCGGCCGTCGGCGGAGACCACCACCCCCTCCTGGTGCAGGTAGCCGTGGACCAGGGGGACGGTCACCGACGACCCACCGACGATCACCGCGTCCGACTCGCCCCGGATCAGGCTCTCCCGGGCCAGGTGGGTCGCGACGAGGCTGGTGGAGCAGGCGGTCTGCACGGTCAGTGCGGGGCCGCGCAGGTCCAGCTTGTGCGCGACCCGGGTGGCCAGGTAGTCGTTCTTCGACCCGACCATGCTGCGGTAGAACGAGGCCAGGTCGCTCCGGTCGTCGGCCCGGTAGCCGCCGTAGCCGGCCCCGGCGAAGACCCCGATCCGGCCGGGGAAGTCGGCCGGGGTGATGCCGGCGTCCTCCAGCGCGGTCCAGGAGGTCTCCAGGAACAGCCGGTGCTGCGGGTCCATCAGCTCCGCGTCGGCGGGTGAGCAGTCGAAGAAGGCGGCGTCGAAGCGGTCGGCGTCGGGAAGGTGTCCCTTCGCGCGGACGTACCGGGGGTCGGCGATCAGCTCGTCGGGGACCCCGGCGGCACGCAACTCGTCCTCGGTGAAGTCGGTGACGCAGTCGGCCCCCGCGACCAGGTTGGCCCAGAAGGCGGCCAGGTCGGGCGCGCCGGGCAGCCGGCAGGCCATACCGACCACCGCGACCGGCTCGTCAGCCGGATGCGTGGGCCGGGTCACCGGGCCACCGCTGCCCTCCGGTACGCCGTCGAGGTGCGCGGCGAGCGTCCGCACCGTCGGGTGGCGGAACAGCGCCGAGAGCGGGAACTCCCGGTCCAGGGCGGCGACCAGCCGCTGGTGGACGCGGAGCGCCGTCATCGAGGTGGCCCCGAGGTCGAAGAAGCCCCGGTCCGGGTCGACGGCCCGGCCGAGCACCTCGGCCCAGACGGTGGCGACGGTCGACGCGACCGAGGCGGCCGGCGACGCGACGGTGTTCGGCGCCGGGTCGACCGGGGCGGGGAGCCGGGTCAGGGCCCCCCGGTCGACCTTCTGGTTGGGGGTGTGCGGCAGCGTGTCCAGCCGCACCAGTCGGGACGGCACCATGTGCCCGGGGAGCCGGGCGGCCAGGTGCGCCAACAGGTCGGCCTCGCCGGTGTCGGCGCCCTCGACGGCGGTGCTGGCGGACCAGTAGAGGAAGAGGTCGGCGTCGGCGTCGGCGGTGGGGCGGACCACGGCGGCGCACTCGGCCACCCGGGGGTGGGCAGCGGCGACCGCGTCGATCTCGGCCAGTTCGATCCGGTGCCCCCGGAGCTTGACCTGCGTGTCGCCCCGCCCGCCGAACTCCAGGCTGCCGTCGGCGCGGTATCGGGCCAGGTCGCCGGTGCGGTACAGACGCGCGCCGGGCCGGTCGGTGAACGGGTCGTCGACGAAACGTTCGGCGGTCAGCTCGGGCCGGTTCAGGTAGCCCCGGGCCACGCCGAGGCCGCCGATGCAGAGTTCCCCCCAGCTTCCCCGGGGCACCCGCCGCCCGGCCGGGTCGAGCAGGTGCAGGCAGGTGTTGACGATCGGCTCGCCGAGCGCGACCGGGGTGTCCGCCCGGACCGTCCAGGTGGTCGACCAGACCGTGGTCTCGGTCGGACCGTACATGTTCAGCACCTCACCGGGGCAGAGGCCGACCAGCCGGCGGGCCAGGTCCGGGTCGAGGGCCTCACCCCCGACCAGCATCCGGGTGAGGCCACGCACCAGGTCCCGGCCGGCCCGGTCGGCCAGCAGCATCCGGGCCAGCGAGGGGGTGCACTGCAGGTGGGTGGGGCGGTGCTGCCGGTACGTCCCCCAGTCGGCCGCCGCCGCGGTGCCGACCACCACCCGGTAACCGCGGGTGAGGGTCCAGAGCAGCTCCAGGGTGGAGATGTCGAACGACAGACTGGTGACGGCGAGCCAGGTGTCACCCGGTCCCCCGCCGACCCGCTCGTCCATGCCGAGACAGAAGTTGGCGAACTGGGCGTGTTCGAGCTGCACGCCCTTGGGCCGGCCGGTCGAGCCGGACGTGTAGATCACGTAGGCGAGGTCGCCCGATCCGGGCCGGGCACCGCCGGGCAGCTCCGCCGGGGTGATCCCGTCGATGTCGACGGTGACCGCGTCGCCGAAGTCGCCGCCGCCCGAGTCGGTCACCACCACGGACAGCCCGCTGTCGGCCACCACGTGCTCCCGGTAAGCGGCCGGGTAGGCGGGGTCGATCGGCACGTACGCCCCACCGGCCAGCCAGACGCCGAGGACCGCCACGGCCAGCGACGCCGAGCGGGGCAGGCCGATGCCGACCATGGTCCCCGGCCCCACCCCGGCGGCCCGCAGTGCGACGGCGAGCCCGGCGGCGCGCGCCACGGTCTCCCGGTACGTCAGTTCCCGGTCCGCGTCGAGCAGGGCGGTCGCGTCGGGCGTCCGGTCGGCCTGGCGCAACACCAGGTCGAGGGCGGTCTCCGGGCCCAGGGTCGCCGGGTCGACCCGGCCCTGGCGCGCGGCGAGCCACTCGTCGTCGGTGACCGGACCGGCGGGAAGCGCGCCGACCGGCGTGCCCGGCGCGGCGACGACCGCCTCGAGGAGCCGCCCGAAGCCGGCGAGGAACCGCTCGGCCTGCGCGGCGTCGACGGCGGCACTGCGGTACTCCAGCTCACCGCGAAGCCCGTCCCCGCTGGGGGCGAGGGTCATACCGAGGTCGAACTTGGCCGCGCCCCGGACGTTGCCGGCGACGCTGCCGGTCTCCGGCAGCCGCCAGGCGTCGTCGCCGACACCGACCGTGGCCAGTTCCGCGCTGCCGTAGTTGAACACCGCCCGGAACAGCGGGTTCTCGTCGGCGGTCCGCTCCACCCGGGCCGCCTCGACGATCTCCGACAGGGGGACGTCCTGTCGGGTGAGCACCCCGGTGACCCGCTCGGCGGTCGCGGTCACCAGGTCGGTGAAAGCTGGGTCGCCGGTGAGGTCGACCCGCAGGGGAAGGGTGGTCACGAGGAAGCCGACCAGCCGTTCCACCCCGGGCAGCTGCCGGTTGGCCCACACGGTGCCGAGGGTCAGGTCCGGCTGTCCGCAGATCCGGCCGAGGAGCGCGGCGAACGCGCTGACCAGAACCGCGTACGGGGTGACCGAGCAGGCGGCGGCGAGCTCCTCGACGCCCCGGCGCAGCTGCGGCGAGAGCCGGAAGTAGCGGGTCTCGCCCTCGGGTTCGCCCGCGGCGGGGGCGGCCGGTGGCAGGGCGAGCCGGGGCGCGCCGTCGAGCTGGTCGGCGTACCAGGCGACGGGAGCGGTGAACCGGCCCTCGCGGCGGGCACGCCGCTCCCATCGGCCCACGTCGCCGAGCTGATGGGCCGGGGCGGGCAGCTCCGGCTCGCCCCCGTCACGCAGTGCCCGGTACGCGGTGTGCAGCTCGTCCAGGAGCAGGGTCAGCGACCAGCCGTCCACCACCGCGTGGTGCAGGGTGAGGCAGACGACCTGCCCGTCGGGGGTGTCGACCACCCGGCAACGCAGCAGCGACGGGCCGGCCAGGTCGAACGGGGTGGTCTCCTCGGCCCGCAGCGCCGCGACGCGGGCCGCGTCCGGGTCGGTGGCGGCGGTGAGGTCGGTGTGGGCCACCGGGACCGGGGCGGGCGGGGTGACCACCTGGACGAGGTCACCGTCGACGGCCCGGAAGCCGGTGCGCAGCGCCTCGTGCCGGGCGGCCAGCCAGGTCAGCGCCCGGCCCAGGGTGTCCCGGTCGACCGGGCGGACCGGGTGGAGCTTGACGGCGACGTGGTAGTCGGCGGCACCGGGGCGGAGCTGTTCCAGGAACCACAGTCGCGCCTGCGCGTCGGTGGCCGGGTGGCTCTGCCTCCCGGTGGCCCGCTCAAGCGCGATCGGCGCGGTGGTCACCGGCTGGCCGGCGTCGAGGTCACCGAGGGTGTCGAGCAGGTGGCCGGCGAGCGCGTCCGGGGTGGGGTGGGCGAAGGCGACGTTCGGCGGCAGCGTCACCCCGGTGAGCTGGGTGAGTCGGTTGCGCAGGTGCAGGGCCATCAGGGAGTCCAGGCCGCACTCGGCGAACCGGCGGCTGGTGGCCACCGGCTCGTCGAGGGCGAGCAGCCCGGCGGCCTCCGCGCCGATCAGGTCGGCGAGCCAGGCCCGCCGCTGCGGCGGCGCGACGGCGGCGAGCCGGCCGGTCAGGTGCTCCGGCTCGGTCGACCCGTCGTCGGCCGGGCCGGCGGCGTCGGGCTCACCGACGGTAACCTGCTGGTCGACCCAGTAGCGGCGCCGGTGGAAGGCGTACGTCGGCAGGGCCGCGACCCGGCCGGGGGCGATCGGCGGAAGCACCCGGGTCCACTGCACCGGTACGCCGTGGGCGTGCAGCCCGGCGAGCGAGCGGAGCATCTGGTCGTACCCGCCCGCGCCGCGACGCAGCGATCCGACGACCACTCCGCCGGCCGGCCCCGCGTCGGCGACCGCGCCACTGAGCACCATGCCGAGCACCGGGTGCGGGCTGACCTCGACGAAGACGTCGTGCCCGGCGGCCGAGAGGGCGGCCAGCGCCAGGTCCATCCGAACGGTGTCCCGCACGTTGCGACACCAGTACGCCGCGTCCAGCCGCGCGCCGTCGAGCGGCTCACCGGTGACGGTGGAGTAGAAGGGAACCTCGCCGGGACGCGGGCTAAGCCCGGCGAGGTCGGCGCGGAGTCCGGGCAGCAGCGGGTCGACGTGCGCGCTGTGCCCGGCGGCGTCGGACTGGATCCGTCGGCAGTAGACGTCCCGCTCGGCCATCTCGGCGACCAGCCGGTCGACGGCCTCCTCGTCGCCGGAGACCACGACCGACGTGGCGGTGTTGACCACGGCGACGGAGAGCGTGTCGCCGTACGGGGCGAGGACGGCGTCCATCTCGGCCTTCGGCAGGTCCACGAAGGCCATCCCGCCACGTCCGCTGCACTCGCGCAGCAGTCCCCGGCTGCGGGCGACCATCAGCCGGGCCCCGTCGTCGAGGCTGAGCGCCCCGGCGACCACGGCGGCGGCGACCTCGCCCTGGCTGCTGCCGACCACCGCGTCCGGGGTGACGCCGAGGGCCCGCCACTGCGCGGCGAGCCCGATCATCATGGTGAAGAGCGCCGGCTGCACCACGTCGATCCGGTCGAAGGGGATGTCGGCGGCCCCGGGCGCCTCGGCCAGCAGGTCCCGCACCGACCAGCCGGTCCACGGGCGCAGCGCCCGGTCGCACTCGTCGACGGCGCGGGCGAAGACCGGGGAACCGGTGAGCAGCGCCCGGCCCATCGACCGCCACTGCGCGCCCTGGCCGGGAAAGACGAAGACGGTCCGGCCCCGGTCGCGGGCGGTGCCGGTGACCACGGCCGGGTCGGTACCGCCGGCGGCGACGGCCCGCAGGCCCCGGACGAGCTCTTCCTTGTCGGCGCCGACCACGGCGGCCCGGTGGGTGAAGTGGCTGCGCCGCAGCGCGGCGGTGGCGGCGACCTCGGTCAGCGGCGGCAGGTCCGCCCGGTCGAGCCAGTCGGCCCAGGCGGCGGCCTGGTTGCGCAGGCCGCCGGGGTCGGCCCCGGAGACCAGCAGCGGCACCGCGGTCGCCGCGACCTCGCCGCCGGCGGGCGCACAGGCGGCGATCGGGGCGGGTTCCCGAGCGGCGGTCTCGCCCGGGGTGACCGGATCCGCCCCGACGGTGGGCACCGGTGGGGCCTCCTCGATCACCACGTGGGCGTTGGTGCCGCTGATGCCGAAGGACGAGACACCGGCCCGGCGGATCCGCTCCCCGGCCGGCCAGGGCACCGCCTCGGTGGCCAGGGCGAGGCCGCTGGTCGCCCAGTCGACGTGCCGGGTCGGCTCGTCGACGTGCAGGGTGCGCGGCAGCAGCTCGTGCTGGAGAGCGAGAACGATCTTCAGCACACCGGCGACACCCGCCGCCGCCTGGGTGTGGCCGATGTTGGACTTGGCCGAGCCGAGCACGACCGGGCGGTCCGGGTCCCGGCCCTCGGCGAAGACCTCGGCGAGCGCGCCCGCCTCGATCGGGTCGCCGAGCCGGGTGCCGGTGCCGTGCGCCTCGATCGCGTCGATGTCGGCCGGGGTGAGCCCGCTGGCGGCGAGGGCGTCGCGGACGACCCGCTGCTGGGCCGGGCCGTTCGGGGCGGTGAGCCCCTGGCTGCGCCCGTCCTGGTTGACCGCGCTGCCCCGGATCACCGCGAGCACCCGGTCGCCGTCGGCGTGGGCGACGGAGAGCCGCTTGAGCACGAGCATCCCGGCACCCTCGGCCCAGCCGCCGCCGTCGGCCGCTGCGGAGAACGCCTTGCAGCGTCCGTCCGGTGCCATCGCGCGCAACCGGCTGGACTCGACGAACATCGCCGGGGAGACCATCACGGTCACCCCGCCGGCCAGCGCGAGGTCGCACTCGCCGGCCCGCAGGGCCGCCACCGCCAGGTGGAGACTGACCAGCGACGCCGAGCAGGCGGTGTCCACGGTCATCGCCGGTCCGCGCAGGCCCAGCAGGTAGGCGACCCGGCCGGAGATGACGCTGCCCTGGGTGCCGGTGCCCTGGTAGCCGTCGAAGCCGGCCAGGGGGCCCTGGTCGTAGTCCGACCGCATGGCGCCCACGTAGACGCCGGTGCGGCTGCCGACCAGGGAGTCCGCCGGGATGCCGGCCCGTTCCAACGCCTCCCAGGCGGTCTCCAGGACGAGCCGCTGCTGCGGCTCCATGGCCCGGGCCTCCCGGCCGGAGATGCCGAAGAAGCCCGGGTCGAACTGGTCGAGGTCGTCGAGGAAGCCGCCCTCCCGGGCATAGGACTTGCCGGCCGCACCCGGGTCCGGGTCGTGCAGCTCCAGCCCGTCCCACCGCGCCGGGAGCGGGCCGACCGCGTCCCCGCCGGTGGCCAGCAGCCGCCAGTACTCCTCCGGGGTACGCACCCCACCGGGGAACCGGCAGGCCATGGCGACGATGGCGATCGGCTCGGTGCGCTCGCGCACCAGCTCGGCGTTGCGGCGCTGCAACGTCTGCACGGCGGCCATGGCCCGGCGGAGCCGGTCCTCCTGCGCGTTCGTCTGGGGCATGGTCTCCCTCACGGTGGCCTCGGGGCGTGCGGAGTCGACACCGCGCGTCGTACGCGCGGTGGCCGGGGTGATGCGGGGTCAGGCGACGGTGACCGTCATGTACGGCGGGAACTCCGGCACGTCGCTGCCGTCGTGCTCCAGCAGCTGCACCCCGCCGGTGCCGCCGAGGTCACGGAACCCGGCGAACTTGTAGGTCACGTACATGGTGCGGTTGCGGTCGGTCGGGACGAACTCCGCGCGCAGCGGCACCCCGGCCGCGGCGGCGGTACGGATCAGATGGTTGAGCAGCACCGAACCGACGCCCCGGGACATCACCCGGCAGGACATCAGCAGGAGCTTGATCGTCCAGGCGTCCGTGCCGCGCTCCACCAGGGCCAGACCGATCTGCCCGTACGTGCCGTACCGGTCGTCGAGGGCGGCGATGTAGAGGTCGTGGTCGGGCGAACGGCGGAACGCGTCGAGTTCCTCGTACGAATAGGTGTAACCGGTGGCGTTGAGCTGGTTGGTGCGGACGGTCAGCTCCTCGGCGCGCTGGAGGTCCACCTCGGCGGCCGGCGCGATCGAGAAGCGCATGTCCAGCGAGGCGAGGAAATCCGCGCTGGTCCCCTCGTACCGTTGCTCGGCCTCGGTCCGGCGCGCGTCGGCCTGGTACATCACCCGCCGGCGACGGGCGTTGTCGGTGACGAAACGGGGCTGCGTCCGGGCCAGGTCGGGGATCCGCTCGGCGTCGAGGGAGTCGATGCAGAGCACCTCGGGCAGGAGGTGGGCGACCTCGTCGCGTTCGAACGGCTGGTCGTCCACGAAGGCGACGGTGTCCAGCCCGATGTTGATCGCCTCGGCGACGGTCCGTACCGACGTCGACTTCGGACCCCAGTTGATCTGCGGGTGCAGCAGGTACTCGGCGACCCCGAACTCGGTCAGCTTCCGCATCGCGAGGTCGTGCTCGTTGCGGCTGGCCACCGAGTTGAGGATGCCCCGCTCGTCGAGCGTGCGCATCACCTCGAGGACGCCGGGGCGCAGCTTCACCTCGGCGTCCTCGAGCAGGATGCCGTCCCAGACGGTCTCGTCCAGGTCCCAGACCACGCACTTGATCGTCTTCTCGTCGTCCGTCACGGTTGGCTCCCCATCGACACGGCGGCGAACTCCTGGAAGGCGTAGTCGGCGAGGCCGACCTGGTGCAGTTGCGTGCTGCCTTCGATGATCTCCATGACCTTGGCGTCCCCCAGGTAGCGCTGGACGGGATAGCTGTCGCTGCACCCGTTCGCGCCGTGCAGCTGCACCGCGTCGGTGGCGGCGCGCACGGCGGCGGTGGAGGCCCGGTACTTGGCCAGTGCCGCCGCCGGCAGCGCGGTCGGGTCACGACGGTCACGACGCAGTCCCGCGTCCAGGCAGAGCAGCCGGGCGGCGCGGTAGTCGGCGAACATGTCGCTGACCATCCGGCGCACGAGCTGGTGCTCCCGGATGAGCACCCCGAACTGTTCGCGATCGTTGACGTAGCGCACCGAGGCACGCAGGCACGCCTCGATGATGCCCACCGATCCCCAGGCCACGGTGTACCGGCCGAGGTCCAGCGCGGTACCGGCGACCTGGGTGGTGCCCAGGCCGACCCGGCCGACGAGGTTCGCCTCGGGTACCCGGACCTGGTCGAACCGGATGTCCGCGGTCATCGACGCCCGGATCCCGATCAGGTCGGTGATCAGGTTGGTCCGAACCCCGGCCCGGTCCCGTTCGACCAGCACCGCGGTGGGACCGTCCGGTCCCCGCCCCACCACGAGGAAGACGTCGGCGACGTGCCCGTAGGTGATCCAGCGTTTTCTTCCGTCGACGAGGAAACCGCCGTCGGTGGGGGTGATCCGGGTCCGGACCGCGCCGGCGTCACTGCCGACCTCCGGTTCGGAGAGGGCCAGGGCGGCGATGCTGCTGCCGGCGGCGAGCCGGGGCAGCCAGGAGTTCCGCTGCTCCCGGGTGCCCCACCGGGCCAGCACGTGGGCCACCATGGTGTGCACGGTCAGCAGGCTGCGCAGCGAGGAACAGCCTCGTCCAAGCTCACCGGCCAGCAGGCCGAGAGTGACCGCGTCGCACCCGCCGCCGCCGTACTCGCGGGGCACCGGCAGCCCCAGGTAGCCGACGTCGGCGAGGGTGCGGATCAGCTCCGGCGGGGTGCGCTGGGCCCGGTGCAGGTCGCCGGCGACCGGCACGATCGCGCGGTCGACGAAGTCGGCGAACTCCGCGCGGGCCGCCGACTGCTCGTCGTCGAGCATGATGTCGGCGACCGGTGGCCGCCCCAGGAGGGTGCTCACCGGGCCACCGGCGCGGCGAGCTTGCCGGTGACGAAGCGCTCCAGGGACGCGATCGAGCGGAAGTTGTCCAGTTCCAGGTCCTCGTTCTCCACCGTCACCCCGAACTCCTGCTCCACGAAGGCGACGAGCTGCATCGCGAAGAGCGAGCTGACGAAACCGCGCTTGAAGATGTCGTCGGTGTCCTGCAGGTCGGTGACCGGGAAGAACTTGGCGAGGTAGTCGGCGATGCGGTCACGAACGTCGGTGCTCATTGCGTGGGTCCTCTTCCTCGAAGGATGCGGCGGTCAGCGGTAGACGTAGAAGCCACGGCCGGACTTCCGTCCGTGCAGGCCGGCGTCGACCATCTTCTTGAGCAGCGGGGCGGGTCGGTACTTGTCGTCGTTGAAGCTCTCGTAGAGGACCTCGACCGACTTGAGGATCGTGTCCAGACCGATCATGTCCGCGGTCTCGAGCGGGCCCATCTGGTGGCTGAAGCAGGTCCGGAAGATCCGGTCGACGGCCTTCGGCTCGGCCACGCCGTCCTGCACCAGGAAGATCGCCTCGTTGATGGTGAGCATCAGCACCCGGTTGGAGACGAAGCCCGGGGAGTCCTGCACCACCGTGCACTCCTTGCCCATGCCGGCGAGGAAACGGGTGGTCTCGTCGATCGTCTCGTCGGTGGTGTGGAAACCGCGGATCACCTCGACCATCGGCTTGACCGGGACCGGGTTCATGAAGTGCGTACCGACCACCCGTTCGGGCCGGTTGGTGACCCCGCCGACCCGGGTGATCGAGATGGCCGAGGTGTTCACCGCGAAGACGGTCTCCGGCTTGCAGATGGTGTCGATCCGCCGGTAGACCTCACGCTTGGTCTCCCACTCCTCGGTGACGTTCTCCACCAGGAAGTCCACCGCGCCGAGGGCGTCGTAGTCGGTGGTGAAGTGCACCCGGTCCAGGGTGGCGTCGATGTCGATCGACCGGTCGCCGCCGAACAGGACCATGGTCCGCAGGTTGTTGCGCAGCTCCGCGCGGGCCCGGTCCAGGACCGCGTCGGAGACGTCCACCAGGATCACCCGGTGGTCGTTCTGGCTCAGGCTCTGTGCGACGCCGACGCCCATGACGCCCGCGCCGACCACGCCGACGAGCTGGTGCTCGTTGTCCCTGCCGCTGCTGCTCATCGTCCGTCCCGGGTCGCGTAGATGGTGTAGATGTCGGTGCCGGCATAGAGCTCGTCCTGCACGGCCAGCACCTGGAAGCCGTGTCCGACGAGCATCCGACGGAGCAGATCGACGCGGCCGTCGCCGTCGTGCGCCTCGAGCACCATCTGCCGGATCAGCGGCCAGTGCTCGTCGTCGATGCCGCGGACGACGTCCAGCTCCGCCTTCTGGACGTCGATCTTGATGAGGTCGATCTGGGCGATGCCCTCCTCCCGGATGACCGAGCTGAGCGTGCGCAGCCGGGCGGTGAAGGGCACCGCCTCGAACCGGACGTCGACCAGTTCCTCGGCGAAGCCGACCAGTTCCGGGGCCGGGCCGTCGCTGCTGAACTGGTTGGCGATGACGGTGCGCAGGTTCCGCTTCTCCTCGTCCTCGTCGGGATGGAACGAGGACATCCCCGAGCTGCGCGGGTAGAAGGTGAACTCTGCCGTTCCCTCGTGGTCGGAGAGGCCGATGTTGAAGAGCGTCGCGTCGACGCCGTGCGCGGCGACGTTGTGGCTCAGGTGGGCGAACATCGGCGGCGCGGGCTCGAAGGTGAAGATCCGTACGTCCTTCGCCTCCGCGTGGGCGAAGAGGGTGAACAGCCCGATGTTGCCGCCGACATCGACCACCGTCGCGCCGTCGGCGATGGTCACGCCGTGCCGCGCGTAGCCGCGATGTTCGAAGATGTCCTCGTAGAAGTGCTTCGTCTCGGCCTCGTTCTGCTGCGAAACGGTCAGCCCGTTGGGCAGGGTGACGAGGTTGCGACCGGGGGCGGCCGGCGTCGTGGCGGCGGGCTCGGCGGGTGGGGTCTGCCCGTCGATGACGGCGGCCATCCGGGCGACGGTGGGGTTGCCGTAGATGGTCCGCAGGGTCAGTTCGACGCCGAAGCGGCGGGTGATCCGAAGGGCCAGCCGGGAGGCGGTCAGCGAGTTCCCGCCGAGGTCGAAGAAGCTCACGTCCCGGGGGATGTCGTCGGTCTTCAGCAGCCGGGCCCAGAGTTCGGTCAGCGCGGTCTCGGTCGGTGTGGCGGGGGTCGGCCCGCCGGCCTTCGAGCTGGCGGGCGCGTCGGGGGCGGGCGTGTCGCCGGCCGGGAGACGCTGCCAGTCCAGGTCGGCGCCGGCCTGCCGCAGCCGGCTGACCGCCCGCAGCAGCACCTCGCTGTCGTCCTGGCCGTCGAGGGGGTGACGCATGGAGGCGACCACCGCACCCGGGTCACCGCCCCGGAAGCTGGTGGCCATGCTGCTGAGCGTCTGCCCCGGACCGACCTCCAGCAGGAGCCGTTCCCCGGCGACCGTACGCAGCCCTTCCGCGAAGCGGACCGGGCTGCACAGGTGTCGTGCCCAGTAGCCCGGATCGGTCGCCTCCGCCGCCGTGATCAGCTCGCCGGTGACGTTGGAGACGTAGGGGATCCGGGGCGGCCGGGGGTGCAGGGTCCGGGCCAACTCCGTGACCTGGTCGGCGATCGGCAGCATCATGGCCGAGTGGAAGGCATGGCCGGAACGGACCGGCCGGGTCACCACGTCCCGGGCGGCGAGCAGTTCGCGCAACGCACCGACCTCGTCGACCGGGCCGGCCACCACGCAGAACTCGGGGCCGTTGACCGCCGAAAGGGAGAGCCCCTCGGTCAGCAGCGGCAGCAGTTCCTCCTCGGGGAGGGTGACCGCCAGCATCGCCCCGGGGGGAAGCGACTCGATCAGTCGAGCACGCCGGGCGACCAGGGTCAGCGACTCCTCCAGAGTCAGCACCTGGGCAAGGCACGCGGCGACGTACTCGCCGAGGCTGTAGCCGAGCATCACCTCCGGCTGGAGGCCCCACCGCTGCCACAACCGGGCGAGGGCGTACTCCACGACGAAGAGCGCCGGCTGTGCCAGGGCGGTACGGTCCAGTTCGCTGTCGGCGGCGGCTGGTTGCCCCCGGCCGAGCAGCGCCCGCAGGTCCAGCCCGCCGGACTGCCCGGCCGGGCGAGCCGGGCCGGCGAAGATGACCTCCCGGATGTCCCGGTCGAGTTCGGCACGGAGCAGTTCGGCGCAGGTGTCGACGGTCTCGGCGAAGGCGGTGAAGTCCCGGTACAGGTGCCGGCCCATGTCCGGGTGGTGGTCGCCCAGACCGGGGAAGAGGAACGCCACGGGCCGAGGCGGGGGTGCGCCGGTCCGCGGGGTGGTCGCTTCGCGCAGCGCGGCTTCCATCGGCATCTCCTTGCGCTTGGTCAGAGGTGAGGGGTCGCCGGTCGGCGCCCGGTCCTGGGTTCGGTCCTGGTGGAGTGAGGTCTGCTCCCGGCGGGCGCCCCCGACCAGCAGGGTGCCGAGGTGGGTGTGCCCGTTCGGTAGGTCGGGCCAGCACCCCTGCGCCGACGCGGCCCGGAGTGCGGCGCTTCGGCCCCGGAGCCGCCGCCGGCCGTCGATCCGGGGTACCCCGCCCGGGGGCAGGTGGGCCGGTACGTCCGGAGCAGGTGGTGCCGGTGGTGTGTCAGGCCCGGAGTACGCGAGGAGCGGCCGCGCCGCCGATCAGCAGCACCCCGGGCCAGCCGTACGTCGCTTGACGGGCAGGACGCGGCGGGGCCGGCCACGATGCGGGCCGATCCTGGCGGGAGGCCGCTCGGCCACGACGGGAGAGGACGTCCGGCTGTGCTGTCTTCCGCCGACTGTGCTGTCTCCCGCGCGGGACCCGGTCGCAGACCCGCCGGCTCTCGGGGATCTCTGAACACAGGAATGCCACCGTAGATTCATCTTCTTGGTACGCCCGCCGGCTGTCAACCCTCCTGTGCCGACTTCCGTCGAACGTTTCTCCGTGGCCCTCCGGGGCAACGCGAGAAGCTCGCCGTCCACGATTCCCCAGGAAAGGAGAAATCGTCGACAGGCGAGCTGTCACACGCCGACCACGGGCAGATCCGGACGAGCCCACGCAGGGGTTCCGCGATAGGCGGTGCAGCCGACCGCCAAGAGCGGATGCCCAAGTGAGCGCAGTTCGAGGCAATCGGCCGGGAAGAGCCAGATCAGTCGCGACCCGAGCACTCAGCCCAGGGCGTCCAGTACGTCATCCGGGTGGTAGAAGGTCTTACCGGAATCGCGGTAACGGCGCCATCCGTGCTTGTGCGCCAGCCAATAGACAGTTTTCGCCGGCATTTTCCAGATGGTCGCGATGTCGTTGGCGCTCAACCCGTTCACGCTGCCCCCCTCGTCCGCTGCCGCAGTTGACGCAGCACCCCCCAGGAACCGACCGGCCAGTGGTGTTCGGGATCGTCCGAGCACCGCACGTCGGAGCATTCGCCGCCGGGCTCCTCGTTTCGCAGCGCCGCGCTGATCGTGCCGGAGCACTCCGACGCGGGACAGGCACCGAGCGACATCCGACGCGGCTCGTCCGCGTCCAGCAGGGCGCGGAACCGTCCGTACAACGCGCCGATCTCGTACGACAGCTCACCGGCGGCCGAGTGCGCGACGAGCCACTCCTGGTGCAGCCGGAGGAACCGGGCCATCTCCGACACGTCCCGCCGCGGGGCGGCGACGTCGCGCTCGTCCACCACGAGCTGGGCCCAGCAGGAGAGCACCGACTCGGCCGCGGCCCGCGCGTCCACCGTTGCGAAGTGCAGCGGAATGCCGTAGCTACTGCCACCACCGCGGATCCGTTCGCCCTTACCCGGGGACCTGGTCAGCGCGCCCATCGAACGGTGGTACTGGCGGGGCAGCGCGGCCAGGTGTCCGTCCAGGCGCTCCTGACAGATCAGGCAGAGCTGGGCCCCCGGGCGGGCGAGCCGAGGTGCGCCGCTTCGTCCGCAGCGGGGAGCCACGCAACGGGGCGCCTCGGCGATCGGGACATGCTCAGTCAACGGGGATCCTCCTTCGCTGCGACTGCTCCGATCGTGACCGGCGGTGGCATCGACCGGCCTTCGATGGGCTATCGGCCGGGTGGCGGCGCCGAAACCGGGCCGATAGCGGATCGGAGGCGCTGATCGGTCTACTGGGTTCCGGCACGAGAGGATCGTCCCGCCCGATGGCGCGGACCCCAGTTAGGGAGGACCAGTAGATGCGGACCAGGCTCGAGTCGGCCCTGATGACGTTGACGACCGCCGCGCTGGCCGGGGTGTGTCTGGCACTCGCCGCGCCGGTGGCAGATCCTGCCGACACCCACTGGCGGATGGTTGAGAGCCCTCCAGCGGCCCTCATCCTCGAGTGCGACACCCACTGGCGCTGCTAGCACCCGTCCGGCGACCGTGGCGGAACGCGCCCCAGCCGACTCGACCACGGCGGACGCTTCACCAGCGGGCAGGCCGTCGGGGTGCACACCCCCGCCAGCACGGCGGGCGCAGACCGCGACCCTACCGCCGACCATCCGTCAGCCGGCGCCGGCCGTTCCCGTTGGACACGGTGACCGGGCGGCCACGGGAACGGTCCCGTGGCCGCCCGGTCACCCCACTGCACCCAGGACCTGGTTACCCGCTCTCAACCACCGTCGATGATCCGCAGGGCGGAGCCCGGAGCCGGCCGCGGCTCACCGCCCGGCTGGCTCGTCCCGCGCCGCCGACTCGGCAGTTCCGGGGAGGCGCAGCCGACGTCGCCGACCAGGCGCGGACATTGCTGACCCTGGGTCGCCCGGGACCGTTCCAGGACGGCCCGCCGGCGCGGCACCAGCCGGAGGTAGGAGTTCCGGCCGTTCCCGGCCCTGCGGTACGCCTCCTCCAGGGCGCAGAGCACCTTCGCCTCCCAGACCGTCGCACCGAGATCCTCGAAGAGCGCCAGCGCCGCCCCCAGGTGCGTCAACGCGGTGTCGACCGCGTCGTCCAGGGCCATCTCGCCGAGGGCATAGAGGCACTTGCCCTCGATCAGCCGTTCCCCGACCCGTCGGGCGGCAGTGAGCGCCTGCGCGAAGGTGGCGGTCGCGAGGTCGGCCCGTCCGCTGCTCCACTGCGCGGTGGCGAGGCCGTGCAGGACGTGCGCCTTGCCGATCCGGTCGTCGGTCTCACGGACGATCCGCAGCACCCCCTCGAACCGCCGCCGGGCCCGGTCGAGATCGCCGGAGCGTAGGTGCAGCTCGCCGAGGCGGAAGGTCACCTGGGCCTCCACCCGCAGGCAGCGGACCCGCTGGCAGATGGCGAGCGCCGCGTCGAGCATCTCCTGCGCCTCGGCGTACCCGCCGCGCTCGAGGCGGATCCCGGCCATGTTGTAGAGCACGTGCGCCTCACCGACGTGGTCCCCCGCCTGGCGCAGACCGCGCAGCGCCCGGCGGTACCGCTCGTCCCGGGCGGTGTCGTCACCGCGCAGCCCGTAGATGTACGCCAGGTTCCGCAGGACGAGGGCTTCGTCGTACTCGTCGTCGAGCAGCCCGAGGGCGGCGTCGAAGTCCTCCGACGCCTCGGTCAACCGCTTCTGGGCCAGGTGCAGGGTGCCCAGCGAGTAGCGCATCGCAGCGATTCCGCGGCGGTTCCCTGCCTGCGCGGCGGCGCGCAGGGCGACCTGGCTGGTCTCCCGCCAGTCGTCGAAGTAGCCCCGGGCCTCGTAGAGGGTGACCGAGGTCAGGGCGAGTTCCCAGCTCAGCTCGGTGTGGCCGTGCTCAGCGGCCTGGCGTACGGCGCTGGCCAACGCGTGTCGCTCGGTCTCCCACCAGCTGATCGGGTCCTCGGCCAGCTCGTGCACCGCCTCGGCGGGTACGGGCTGCAACTCGGTGTCGCCGAGCAGGAGGGTGTAGTCACCCCCGTACTCGTGGCGGTGTGCCTCCCGGGCGAGCGTCAGCCAGCCGCCGAGCACGCGGCGCAGTGCGCGTCGCCTGACCTCGGGTGGCTCGGCTCCGCAGAGCTGCTCGCAGGCGTAGACCCGGATCAGGTCGTGAAATGCGTAGCGGACCGGCTTCCCGCCGGCTGCCACGACGTCGAGGAGCTGGGCGTCGACCAGTTCCTCGAGGATGTCCTCAGCGGTGGCGTAGTCGGTCTCCAACAGCACCGCCGCCGTCCAGCCGGCGAAGTCGCCGGTGCGCAGGAGTGCCAGCAGCCGGAACAGCCGCCGGGCCCGCTCGCCGAGGGCGGAGTGCGCCAAGCCGATGGTGGAGCGCAGCTCCATCCCGCCGTGGGCGAACTCGTCGAGCCGGTTCTCCTGGTCACGCAGCCGGCGGACGAGTTTGGCGACTGGCCAGTGGGTCCGGCTGGCGAGTCGGGCACCGGCGATGCGCAGTGCCAACGGCAGCCCGGCGCAGATGGCGGCAAGTTCCAGGGCGGCGGGGATCTCGGCCTCGACCCGTCTCCGGCCGGCGATCCTGCACAGCAGCTCGACCGACTGATCGGGCTCCATCACCTCGACGTTCACCCGCAGCGCCCCCGCCACACCGGTGAGGCGGGACCGGCTGGAGACGATCACCGCGCAGTGCCCGCTGCCGGGGAGCAGGGCGTTCACCGTCGCCTCGTCGTCGACGCCGTCCAGGACGACGAGGATGCGCTGGTCGGCCAGTCGGCTGCGATAGAGCGCGGCCAGCTCGGCCGGATCCTCGGGGACCGAATGCCCGGGGACGCCGAGCGCGCGCAGGAACTGGGAGATCACCGCCGCGACGGCGTCCGGGCCGGTCCGGCTGTCCAGACCGGCATAGAGCTGACCGTCCGGAAACGAGGGTGCCAGCAGGTGTGCGGCCCGAATGGCGAGGGCGGACTTGCCCACCCCGGCCTTGCCCGTGACGGTCACCATCCGGACCGACCCGCCGATGGCGTCGGAGGGCCGGACGGTTAGGTGCTCGCGGATCGCGGTCAGCTCGGCGTCCCGGCCGATGAAGTCCGGGGGGCAGGCGGGAAGCTGGCGGGGCACCCGGGGGGCGACGGGGGCCCGTTCCGTTCCGGCGGTATCGGCGTCGACCACCACGGCGTCCGAGGTGCCGCCGTCGGGCAGCCGCAGCGCGTCGTCGCGGTTGAGGATGGCGAACTCCAACTCCTGGAGGTCGCGGCTGGGTTCGAGGCCCAGCTCGTGACTGAGGGCCATCCGCATCCGCCGGTAGCACTCCAGCGCCTCGGCCTGCCGGCCGCAGCGGTAGAGGGCCAGCATCAACGATCCGTGCAGACGTTCCCGGAAGGGATGCTTGTCGACCAGGTCGAATAGGTCACCGATGACCTCCTCGTGCCGGCCGAGCCGCAGTGCCAACCGCATCTGGTCCTCGATCGCCGCCAGCCGGTGCTCGTTGAGCAGGGCCGCCTCCCGTTGCACGAGGTCGCTGGTGACCCCGAGCAACGCCGGGCCCCGCCACAGGGCGAGCGCTCCGGTCAGCTCCTCGGCCGCCGCCGCCGGACGGCCCCGCTCGTCGTGTTCCCGGGCCGCGGCGACCAGGCTCGTGAAGCGGGCCAGGTCGAGTTCGTCGGGACCGACGTCGAGCAGGTAACCGGAGGTGCGCGTCAGGATCGCATCCGGGCGGCCGGCGTCGGCGAGGACCCGGCGCAGCGCAGAGACACAGATCTGGATCTGCGAACGCGCCGTCGTCGGGGGCTTGTCACCCCAGACCGCGTCTACCAGCAAATTGACCGGCGTCACCAAGTTGGCGTGCAGGGCGAGCATGGCGAGAGTGATTTGCTGACGGGGCCCGCCGACGTGAATGGGCGTGGTGCCATCGGCCACTTCCACCGGCCCGAGGACGCGGATCTCCATCAGTGCCCCGACAGGCAGGCAAACGGTGTGCACAGACCACGCCCGGAGCGGGCCCGACTAGAGTGGTCCACCGACCCCATGTGCGCCGCCCCCTTGCCCCCGTCAACGCTGATCGGGGAGTTTCCGTGTGGTAGCGGTGCGAGCCGGTTCCCACGATGCTCCGGCCATACCCTGCCCTTGCCAAAATCACCCGACCCCTGTTGCCACCCGTGGCGTCACTGACTCACAAGCAAATCCCGCTACCAGGAATCCAATGCATGGGATCGATGGTACGACACCGTCCTTCGGTCCGCCTATTCGGAAGAAGAGCCGCTGGTCAAGAGGGCCTTTTCGGGTCGACTCCGCCGCGCGCTTATCGGCACTGCGTGTCGCGCTCATCGGGCGAATGACAATGGTCGGTCAGCAGTTGCACCGTTTTGCGACTGACGTACAGCGGGCCGGCCGGCGGGGAGTCAGCGGAGACCGGGGTCTCGTCGACCACGGCCCCGGGGGCCTGCGTCGACTCGGTCTGCGCGACCGGCTCACTCTGGGGGACGGGCTGGCGCAGGGCCATCACCGCGGCCATCGGCGCGAAGAGTGCCACGACCCCGCAGACCAGCCACGTGGCGGTCACCCCGATCACGGTGGAGAGCCCGCCGAAGACCACGATGGACACCGGAATGGTGCCGATGCTGGCAAGCGTCAGCATCGACATCGCGGTGCCGAGCCGGGCCCGGGGCGAGGCCTGCTGGTAGACGGTGACGATGGCCGGGCCGTTGAGGCCGGCCATCAGGCCGACACCCGCACCGACGGCGGCGAGCGCGGCGACCGACGGCATCAGCGCCATCAGCAGGATGCCGGCGCCGATACCGACGCCGGAGACGACGAGCCGGACGAACAGCGGCACCCGGTGGGCGAGCAGAGCGCCCAGGAGGCCAGCCACGAGGGCACCACCGCTGAACGCCGCCACCACGACGGCGACGGAGCCGACGCCCCAACCGCGCCCGTCCACCAGCAGGGGCAGGGCCACCTCGATGGGCCAGCCGAAGGCCAGGTCGAGGCAGAACGCGCACAGGAACAGCCACCGCAGCCGGGCGTACGAGCGCAGCAGCCGCACCCCGTCGCCGGAGCGGCGCAGCAGGTTGTCCCCCGGCTCACGGGTGGTGCCGGTCATTCCCCGGGTGACCACGAACATCGCGCACCAGGAGACCGCACAGGTGATCGAGACGGCGGCCATGGCGTGCCACAGCTCGCCGGTGGCGATGATCCACGCACCGATGGGAGAGCCGACGATCGGCGCGACGCGGGTGACCATCGCCGACAGGGAGTTGGCCCGGGCGAGCTGGTCGCCCTCGGCCAGGCGGGGCATCAGGCTCTGGCTGGCGGGACTGCCCATGCCGAGCAGCACCCCCTCGACGGCGGCGACGACGACCAGCGGCCAGAACCAGTCCGTACTCAGGGTGACGGCGGCACCGGCGGCCAGCAGCAGCACCCGGGCCGAGGTGGTGCGCAGCAGCACGAAACGGGGACCGGCCAGGTCGGCGATCGGGCCGGCGAAGATCAGAGTCAACGCGCGCGGAATGGTGCCGGCCAGCATCAGGGTCGTGATCGCGCCCGCGCCGCCCATCTGGATGGCGGTCCAGCCCAGCGCCACCAGCAGGACGTAGTCCCCGGTGAGCGACAGGCCCTGGCCGGTGGTCAGGATCATGACCTTGCGCCACCGGATTGCCGCTCGCGCGCCGGCCCGGGTGGCCTTGGCGGTGTCAGCTGATGTCATCGGGGTGCCTCACTGTCTCGGGGAGCCGGGTCCCGCGTCGGTCGGTCGGATGGTCGTCGGGCAGGGACAGCCGCCTCCGCAGCCGGCCGGTGCGGGCCAGCGCGTCGGTACGGGCAGCTGCATGGCGCCGCGGCCGCCGCGGAGCGCGTACTCCACGGCGAGGACGGCGGCGGCGCGCTCGTCGTCGGCGTTCACCGGTCCGCTGGCGCTGACCTCGACGGTGCCGCCCAGGTCACAGCGGCCGAGTCGGGCCAGAGTCCGGGCGACGACCTGGACGGCCGCCGTCCGGTCGGCGGGACAGCTCGTCAGCACGGGCACCTCCGACGGGGTGAACCGCACCCGCACCGCGCCGTCCGGGGTGGCCTGTCCCCCCGCATCCCAGAGGCCGCAGAGGCCGCTGACCGCTGCCGGCCCGACGGTGCTCGGCCCCGGGGCGACACCGCGTGCCGGCACGCGGGTGGCGACCGGACGGTCGGTGACGGGCCGCACCCGCGTCCGGGGGGACGCGGTGGGCCGGCACGGCCCGTCTTCGGGCCGCGGTGCGTAGCTCATCGGTTCCCCCTCGGGCCGCGGGACGGGACCGGACTGCCGTGCCGCGAACGGTACGCATCGGCGAGGTCCCCGCCAGGCGGTTGGCCGGGCAGGATGGCGGCACCTTCGCGCCACCGCTCGGGCGGCCAGTCCCACTCGAACAGCCGTAGCCGGCCGAGGCGGGCCCCGGTGGTGGCGAGGGCGGCGACGTAGCCGGGCGGGGCGGGCAGGTCCCGCACCAGCCAGCGCTGCCCGGCGAGCAAGCCGGTGCCCTCGACTGTGCCGGGCACCAGCACCCGCAGCCGCAGCCCCTCCAGGAAGCGTCCGCCGGACGCCTTCACGCAGGCCTCCTTGCGCGACAGCAGCCGATGGTAGGTGGCGCTGCGGGCGTACGGGGCGGTGTGCCGGGCCACCGCAGCGGCCTCCTCGGCGGGCAGGAAGCGGGTGGCCAGCGCCGTCGCCGGTGGGCCGTCGCGGACCTGTTCCAGGTCCACCCCGACCGCACCGGTTCCGCGGACGGCGAGCAGCGCGTGCCCGCCGGACCGGCTCAGGCTCCACTGCCAGCGGCTCCACTCCCCCTCGAAGAACGGCTTGCCGTTCGGCCCGCGCGCCCAGTGCACCGCCTCACCGGGGGTACCGAGGTAGCGGGCCAGGACGGTGCGGGCCGCGCCGTGGGCGACGACGAAGCGGTGCGCGGCGACCGGGTCGCGTAGGCCGCCGGCGCGTCGCCGCTCGTCCGCGTCGAGCAGGGCGGCGACCACGTCGGCGGTCTCGTTGTCGACGTCGAGGCCGATGTGCCAGATGTCGGCCCCGGGCGGCGTGGGGTCAGGCCGCGCGCGCATCGCCGAGCCGTCCCTGCAGGTAGCCCTGCGCCAGGGTGAGGCGCTGGATGTTGCCGGTGCCCTCCATGAACTCGAAGGCACGCGCGTCGCGCACCAGCTTGTCCAGCAGGGGGTGCTCCCAGCGGGCGCCCGGGCCGAGCATCCGCACGGCCGTGGTGGTGATCTCCTCGGCGAGCCCGGTGGCGCGGATCTTCGCGGCGGAGGCGAGGGTGCCGTCGGCCGGGTCACGGTCGGCGCTGCGGGCGGCGGCCAACACCAGGGCGCGGGTGCCGGCCAACCGCTGTGCCCAGCCGTCGAGCAGGTGCCGCTCGTGGCTGCGGAACCCGCGCCGTTCGGCCGTCACCAGGTCGTACGCCGCCTGGGCGACGCCGAGGGCCAGGCAGGACACCACCGGTCGGTAGCGGTGGAAGGTGCGGGTGGCCGCCCACATGCCCTGCCGGGTGGCCGAGCGGTGGCGGCCGAGCACGTCCGCGGCCTCGATCGGCACGTCCCGCATGCGCAGTTCGCTCAGTTGCAGCCCGCGCAGGCCGAGGGTGGGCAGCGGCACCGCCTCGAAACCCGGCCGGCTGGTGTCGACGAGCACCGCGACCACGCCGAGCGGGCCGGAGTGGCGGCGGGCGAAGACGACGCCGAGGCGGGCCCGGGGGGCGTTGCCGACGTACCGCTTGGTGCCGGTGAGCAACAGCCGGTCACCGTCGGGACGCAGGGTGGTGGTCATGCCGCCCGGGTCGGAGCCGTGCGCCGGTTCGGTCATGCCGAAGAAGGTCCAGGTGGGGCCGTCGGCCACGGTGTTCCAGTAACGCTCGCGCTGCTCGTCGTCGGCGAGGTCGGCGATGACGGAGCCGGACATCGACGGGCCGGGCAGGGCCAGCACCGCGCCCGCGTCGGCGCGGGCCAGTTCCTCCAGGACGGTGACCTGCTCGACGCAGGTGTCGAGCAGGACGGGCCGACCACGTACCCGTAGCGGATCGGTGTTGTACGCGGCGGGCAGACCCACGAGCTGCCGCCAGGGCACCGCCCGGTGCAGGCCGGTGGTGGCCAGGGTCGGATCGCGGTCGAGGTCGAGGGCGGTGGCGCGCAGGGCAGTGGCCTGGTCGCGGGCCAGGGCCCGCAGGTCGGCGAGGAACTCGGTGGTCACGGCGCCTCCAGGTCGGTCGGCGGTGGATAGGTGTCGGCCAGCAGCTCCGAGGCGCGTACCTCGCTGCCGGGCCCGTCGGCGAGGAACCCGGCGGCGCCGAACAGGTGCAGGCAGCGGCGGCCGACCTCGTCGAGTCCCTCGTGGACCCGGCGCAGGGCGGAAGGGTCGCCGTCGTCGGTGTCGAGCAGGGCGCGGGCCTCGGCGACACCGGCGGCGGCGTCGGCGAGCATGGCCCGCACCAGTGGCAGGTTGAGGGTGGGTGCCCCGGCGACCGACCGGCCGCGCAGGTGCGCGGCGGCGGCGGCGAGCAGTCGCTCGGCCAGGCCGAGACGGATCCAGGCGACGCCGGTGCTCCAGGCCGGATCCGGCGGCGCGGGGCGGGGCAGCCGCCGGGCGACCAGGTCGGTGTCGCCCACCGGCACCCGGGCCAGCTCGGGCAGGCCGGCGCGGGACCGGGGGCCGTCGCAGGCGACGTACCGGTCGCAAGCGGCGTCGGTCTCGGCGGGCAACAGGGTGTGCCCGCCGGGTCCGGCCGGCAGGACCGCCGGGCTGACGGCGTCGTGCAGGGCAGCCAGCGCCGCGGCGGGCCCCTCGGTGTACGCGACCAGGCGGTGCCGACGCGGGTCGACCGACCCGGCTCGCGGACGCGACGACGGCGCGGGCCGGCCGGTGGGCGACGGTGCGGGGCCGCTCGGGGCGGCAGGTGGTGCGACGGTGGGTGTCATCGGGCGAGCTCCCTCGGGCGGCGGGAACGCGGCTCGGCGGCCGGCGGATGGTCGAGGCCGCGCGCCCGCGCCGACCGACGGATTCGCGCCGACGGCTCGGGACGGGCGGCCGGGACGGTGAGGGTGACGGCACACCGGTACGGCAGCACCGGGTCGGCGTCGGCGACCAGCACCCGGCCGGCGGGAGGCGCCCCGCCGGCCAGCGCCTCGGCCAGGGCCAGCCACACCCCGGCGCAGGGGTGCCCGCCGGGGGCCCGGACCACGGGCGCGCCGAACGGTGTCCCGGTCAGCCCGGCGCCGGCGACCACCAGGTCGGCCTCGGCGGCCGGCCAGGTGGCCGGGGCGGCCCGGGTGACGGTGATGGTCGGCGGGTCGACGGCGACGGTGCCGTCGGGCCCCAGCAGCAGGGCCACCGCGACGTCGCGGGTCGGGCGGACGGCCGCGTCGTCGGGGGGCAGGGTCGACTGCTCCATGACCAGGACGAGGGCCCGCCGGGCGGCACCGCTGCGGACCTGCTGGTGGGCGATGCGCAGGGCGGTGAACGGGCCGGCGACGCCCTGCTCGGAGATGCCCATCTGCAACGGTTCGCCGGGCAGTAGCTCGGCCAGCAGTGCGGCCGGGAAGCTCTGGTGCCGGCAGTCGGGGCTGGCGTCGACGGTGACGGCCAGGTCGACGTCGGCCAGCGCTTCCCCGAGTTCACCGACCACGTGGCGGACCATGTCGTGGTAGCTGACCGCCGCGCCGCCGGTCAGCCAGTCCAGGTCGGCGAACGGGCCGTACAGCGATTCCATGTGGCTGATCAGCGCGGACGTGTCGTCCGGCGTGGGCGCGGGGCCCGGTGCGAAGGTGAACGGGACGATGCGTTCGAGGGCCGGTCCGGCCGCGTCACCAGGCGCGGCCGGACCGGACTGCTCCTCGAGCCGCCGCAGGACCGGCACGGTCAGCGGCTCTCGGTGATGAAGGCGGCCAACGACCCCACGGTCTCCAGGTGGCTCTGCTCCAGGCCCTCCGGGTCGACCTGCATGTCGAGCGCGTCCTCGAGGGCCATCAGCAGGCCCAGCACGCTGGTGGAGTCCAGGCTCAGGTCGTCGAACAGCCGGGTCTGCTCGGTGACGTCGGTCAGGTCCTGCCCGAGCACCTCCGCCAGGGCGGCGACGATGGCGGAGACGACCTGCGGGTCGGCGGTCTGCGTGGTGGTCATGATGGTCCTTGCCTTTCCAGAGGGAGTGCGGGTCAGCGGAAGTCGTGCAGGATCTGCGCGGCGAGCATGCTGTCGACGTCGTCACGGGTGCGGATCAGCCGCGGCTCGCCGTCGTGCACCAGCACCTCGGCGGGGTAGCCGTGGCTGAGGAAGTGCACCGGCGACGCCGTCGGGCCGTACGCACCGGAGCGCTCGACCCCGACCACGTCGCCGGGGCGCAGGTCGGCCGGCAGCTCGACGGCCTTGCCGATGGTGTCGTTGGGGGTGCACAGCGGGCCGGTGACGTTCCACTTCACCGGCTCGGCGGCGCTGTCGCGGTTCAGCAGGCGCATCGGGAAGTTGCGCTTGACGAAGGAGCCGATGCCCACGGCGGCCATGTGGTGGTTGGTGCCGCCGTCGGCGACGGCGAACCGCTCGCCCATGGACTCCTTGACGTAGCGGACGCGCACCGCGTACGTGCCGCTGTGGCCGACGAGGTAGCGCCCCAGCTCCATGACCAGGCGCGTCTCGGGGTGCCGCTCGTGGAAGCCGGCGAAGACCGGGTTGAGCTGGTCGGCCAGCGTGACGACGTCGAGGTCGCGCTCGCCGGCGAAGTACGCCACGCCCAGGCCGCCGCCCACGTCGACCACCTCCAGCGGTACGCGCAGGTGCGCGGCGAGCCGCTCGGCCAGGTCGAGGATGCGGGTGGTGTTCTCGGCGACCATGTCCTCGCTGAGGAACCGGGTACCCATGTACGCCTGGAATCCGACCAGCCGGACGTGGCGGTGCCGCGCGGCGAGGTCCGGCGCGTCGAGCAGGGCGGTCTCGTCGATGCCGAACTGGCGGGGCTTGCCGCCCATCGTCAGCCCGCCGCCCTTGACCGCGAAGCTGGGATTGACCCGCAGCACCACGCGGGCCGTCGCGCCCAGCCCTTCGGCCAGCTCGTCGATGAGCGCCAGCTCGCCGAACGACTCACAGATGAGGGTGATCTCCTCCTTGAGGCAGGCGGTGATCTCGTCACGGCTCTTGCCCGGGCCGAGGAACATGATCTCCTCGGCGGGCACGCCGGCACGCTGCGCGGTGACCAGCTCGGTCAGGGAGGACACCTCGGCGCGGGCGCCGAGGGAGTGCAGCAGCGCGCAGACGCTGATGTTCGGGTTGGCCTTCAGCGAGTAGAACATCTCCACCGCGGGGTGCAGCCGCTCCCGCAGCCCCCGGTACTGCGCGGCGACGGTGGCGCCGTCGTAGACGTACAGCGGGGTGCCGAAGCGCTCGACCAGTTCGGTGACGGGGACGCCACCGAGCGACGTCGACTCAGACATGGGCGGGCTCCTTCTTCACGGTCGCCACGATGGCGCGGTCGAGGTCGGCCAGCTCCTGCTCGGAGGCGGCCATCAGCAGGCCGTAGAGGCGGCCGGCGTACGGGCGGGGGTCGTCGGTGTCGGGCGCGGCGGCGTTGACGGTGGCGAAGTTGTTCACCAGCAGGCCGCTGCCCCGGGCGGGGTCGAACAGCAGCTCACCGAGCTGGTCGCGCAGGTCGGCGAAGCGGACGGGGCCGGTCAGGGTCAGGTCGTACTGCCGGGCGGTGGCGATCGTGTCGGCGCCCATGAACCGCTCCTGGAGGGTCGTCTGGTACGTCGACATGTTGTTCCGGGCGTTGATCTCCAGCACCGGCAGCAGCCCGCCGTCGGTGGTGGTGATGGCGTCGACGCCGACGACGCCGTGGAAGCCGTCGGCGGCCAGGCGGGCGCCGAGCCGGTCGGCGGCGGCCATGATCTGTCCGGCGTGGGCGGCGGAGATCCGGGCGGGAATTCGGTGTCCCTTGTGCACCCCGTTCTCGGTCAGCGCCTCCTTGACGAAGTCGAAGCGCACCGCGCCGTCGCGGCCGACGGTGAAGTGGTAGTTGAGGTCGAGGGCCTTGTCGGCCCACTCCTCGATGACCAGGGCGACGCGGGGGTCGCCGGTGCGCTCGGCCCGGCGGGTGACCATCCGCACCAGCTGGTCGAGCCGGCGGGGGTCGTCGACCACGACGATGCCCTTGCCGGACACCCCGTAGGCGTCCTTGACGCCGACCCGGCGGCCGGCGGCGACGGACCGGGCGGCCTGCGCCGCGGCGGCGGCGAACTCCTCGACCGTCTCGCACTCCCAGCCGGTGGCCTGCGGCAGGCCCAGGTCGGCGGCGACCCGCCGGCTGTAGATCTTGCTGTTGACGGCCTTGACCACCGGCACCGGCGGCAGCGCCGGGGCGAGCCCGGTCAGCGCGCACAGCTGCTCCTCCAGCGTCGACATGCCGTGTGGCAGCAGGTACGCCCCCCGGGCGGCCAGGTCACCCAGTGCCGCCAACAGCCGGGGTGAACGCAGCGCGTCGACGCTGACGGTGGCCGCCGGGTCGTGGCTGTCGGTGACGAGGATGCGGGGCAGGTCGACGCCGAGGCCGGCCAGCCAGTGCAGGTAGTCGGGGTCGGGGGCGGACTTGAGGACCACGTGGTCGTCGGGCCCGGCGAGCAGGACGGTGAACTCGTCCATCCGGTTGACGATGGCGGCCGACGCCCGGCCGCCGACGGTGGGCAGGCCCACCTCGTCGCGGGCCCACTCGTCCTCGACCTCGAAGTTGCCGAGCAGCACGAACGGGGTGCCGGGGTCGCCGGTGCAGGCGGCCTTGACGCCGGTGAGGAACGTGGGGTGCGGCGGTGACATCGGGTTTTCCCTTTCTGGTGCGGGTCAGTGGCGCCAGACGGCGGCGGAGAAGGTGGCGCCGAGTCCGACGGACGCCATGAGGTACAGGTCGCCGGGGCGCAGCCGGCCGGCGGCGCGGGCGTGGACGTAGTTGATGAACGGGTCGGCGGTGAAGCAGTGCCCGGTGACCGCGACGTTGTCCAGGTACACCCGGTCGAGGGGGATGCCGAGCAGTCGGCAGGTCCACGACCAGGACAGCCGGTTGACGTTGTGCGGCAGGATCAGCGTCAGGTCGTCGACGGTGACCCCGGCGGCGTGGGCCGCGTCGCGGACCACCCCGGCGAGCACCTCGTTGTGGTCCTTGAGGAAGCGCGGGTCCAGGGCGTGCGGGGGGAACTGTTCGGCGTAGCGGCCGAGGGTGCGGGTGGCGTACCCGAGCAGCCGGTCCCGGTCCCCACCGAGGGCCACCAGGCAGGCGGCGCTGGACTCCCCCATCACCGTGCTCTCCGGAATGATCTCCAGGATGGGGTTGAACACCTTCTCCCCGGTCAGCACCAGCGCCAGGGCGTCGGGGTCGCCGTCACCGGCCAGCAACTGCCCCGCGAGGTCGACGGCGAGCAGCCCGGTGGCGCAGGCGTGCTGGGTGAGGGTGAACGCCACCGCGTTCGGCAGGCCCAGCGCGGCGCACACGTCCTCCAGCGGGGTCTGCCCGGCGCGGGTCACGGTGGTGACGGTGCGCGCCAGTACGACGTACCGGATGCGGTGTTCGTTGCCGCGCAGCGCGGTCAGGGAGCGCACCGCGGCGGTCATCAGGCCGCGCAGGTCCTCGTCGGGTGCGCGGCGCACGGATTCCAGCCCGTAGAAGCGACGGAACGTCCACAGCAGGCGCGGGTCGGCGTCGACGGCGGCACACACGTCGCCGACGTCCACGGCCAGGTCGGGGACGCGGCACCCGACGTCCAGCAGCGCGGTCATGCCCGGCCCCCGATCGGCGCGACGGGCTGCTGCCCCGCCCCGGTGGGGGCCGGCGCGGGCTGCCCCGGCCACCACAGGTCCTCCGGGGTCAACGCGTCGACGCGGTACCGGCCGAGGGCGCTGACCAGCAGCCGCGCCTCCAGGGCGAGGGCCTGCACGAGCCGTACCAGGCCCTCCTCCGCGTCCTCGTCGACGGCCAGCAGCGCGGCCCGACCCAGCCCGACGGCGGTGGCACCGGCGGCGAGGGCCCGCACGGCCCGACCGCCCTCCCAGATCCGGCCGGTCACCAGCAGGCAGCCCTCCGGCCGGCCGATGCGGCGCAGGCACTCGGCCAACGGCAGCCCGACCTGGCCGACGAAGGCGCGCGGCGCCCAGCCGGTGCCGCCCTGGGCCCCGTCGACGCTGACCGCGTCCGCGCCGGCCCGCCAGGCGGTGGCGGCGGCGTGCGCGACGTCGCGGCCGGGGTGGAACTTCACCCACACCCGGGCCCGGGGGAAGTTGTTGCGCATGAAGCGCACCTGCTGGCGCAGGATCTCCTCGGTGAAGGTGCCGGGGGTGGCGCAGCGCAGCCACCCGTCGGCACCGAGGACGTCGCGCACGGCGAACCGGTCGGCCAGCCGTCGGGCGTCGTCGGCGCCGACGACGGTCATGCCGCCCAGCCCCGGCTTGGCGCCCTGGCCGGTCTTGAGCTCGAAGGCCAGCCGGCCGGAGTCGACGAGGCCGCGCACCGACGGGTCGCTGTAGACCAGGTTCCACACCTCGGAGTCGGCGTCCTCGGTGCTCTGCTGCACCACCACGCCACCCCGGTCGGGCGGGCAGGCGTCGGCGTAGGCACGCAGCCGGGCCAGGATCGGCGAGCGGGTGGCGGTGTCGCGCCGGTAGCCGCCCACCGGGACCAGGTTCTCCCCGATGACCATGGGGATGCCCAGCCGGCCGGCCTGCCGGCTGGCGGCGATCCCGGCGTCACCGGCGGCGACGCGGGTGGAACCGAACGCGGAGACGTACAGGGGCAGCGGCGAGGCGAACCCGCCGACCGTGGTGGTGAGGTCGACGTCGTCGTGCACCGGCTCCCGGCCGAGGTCGATGAGCTTCTCCAGCCGCTGCGGCATGAACACCGGCGGCACCAGGCGGGCGGTGTCCAGCTCGTCGGACACCCGCGGGTCGCCGGCCGGTGAGTCGGTGTCACCGGCGCCGAACAGCTGCCGGCCGTACGTGTCGGCGGGCGGGAACGCCTCGGCCGTGCCGCGCCGGGCGCGGGCGCGGATGAGGTCCTCGGGCAGGCCCGGGGCGTGCACGCCGCTCACGGGGCCACCACCCCGGGCAGCTTCGGGTAGGCGCTGACCTGCCACAGGGCGTCCAGGCCGGTGAGGAAGCGCACGAGCCGCTGCACGCCCATGCCGAAGCCGGCGCTGGCGGGGATGCCTTCGCGGGCCAGGCGCAGGTACCAGTCGTACTTGGCGGGGTTCTCGCCGCTCTCCCGCATCCGGGTGACGATGGTGGCGTAGTCGGCCTCGCGTTCGCTGCCGCTGACCAGTTCCCCGTAGCCGCCGTGGGCGATGAGGTCGAAGTTGCGCAGCACCCCCGGCCGGTCCGGGTCCTCCCGGTCGTAGAAGCCGCGGGAGCCCTTCGGGTAGTCGGTGACGAAGAACGGGCGGTCGGCCTCGCGGGACAGGGTCTCCTCCCCCACCCAGTCGATCTCGGCGTCGGCGCTCTGCGGGTGCCCGCCGCCGCGCAGCCGCTCGACGGCCTCGGTGTGGGTGCAGGCGTCGAACTTGCCGGTGAGCAGCTCGGCGAAGGCCAGTGGATCGCGGCCCAGCCCGGCGAGGGTGTCTCCGACGGTGTCGAGCACGTGCCGCACCACGTGGGTGAGCAGCCCGGCGGCGACCTCCATGGCGTCGTCGCGGGACGCTCCGGCGATCTCCACGTCGATCTGGTGGAACTCGACGAGGTGCCGGCCGGTGCCGGCGGTCTCCGGCGGCTCGACCCGCACGTTCGGGGCGATGTAGAACAGCTTGCCGAAGCCGCGCAGTGACGCCTGCTTGTAGAGGATCGCGCTGGTCATCAGCTTGTACGGGTGGCCGTAGTAGTCGACGTCGAGGGCCTTGGCGCCCCGGCCGCCCGGGTCGGTGACCGGGCCGATCAGCGGCGGCAGCAGCTCGGTGAAGCCCTGGCCGCGCAGGTGTTCGCGGGCCGCGTACAGCGCCTCCTGCTGGATGGTCATGGCGGCCCGGGTGCTCGGGGCGACCAGGTGCTCGCCGAGCGGGGGCGGGCCGGCCGTGGCCTGTGCGGGGTCGTCCGTGGTGTGCATGTCGCCTCCCGGTGTCAGTGGTCGTACCTGCGGGCGACGGTGTGCAGCGCCGCCAGCAGTCGGGTGGATGTCATGGCCGGCCGGTCGCCGGGGGCCGCGGCCCGGATCGGCATCCGGCCGACCGCCGACCAGCGCAGCCACCCGGAGTCGTCGATCCAGCTACGGGACTGGCCGGCGTTGTCGGGGTGCAGGCAGTACGGCACGTCGAGGAGCCCTCGGCGGAACGCGGCGTGCAGGGCCCGGCCCAGCTCGACGTCGAGGTCGAGCACCGCCTCCACCAGGGCTCGGGCCTCGGCGTACACGCCGGTGTCGGGCGCCTCGGGCCCGCCGGTGTCGGTGGCCTCGGCGGTGGCGGCCGCAGTCTCCAGGGCGCGGACGTTCTCCTCGACGGTGGGGATGCGGTGCGCCTCGGCGCTGGTCTTGACGATCAGCCGCTGCGCGCCGGCGCGGACCGCGAGCCGGGCGGACGCCTCCAGCAGCCGGCGGGCACCGCCGACCGTGGTCGGGAACACCCCCATGTACGTGTAGAGGACCACGTGCCGGTCCACGTGCGCGGGCAGGAACTCCCCGGCGAGGCGGCGCAGCGCCCGCACCGCCTCGGCGTCCTGGTCGGGGTTGGTCTGCTGGGCGTAGCTCAGCGACACGCTGCCGATGCCGTGCCGGGCGAAGAACAGCGCCTCCAGCAGGCTGATCGCCACGAGCAGCCCGGGTGGGCAGAGCTGGCCGAGCAGGCAGCCGCCGAAGCTCTCCACGTGGGCGGTGCCGGGGGCACGCTCGGCGAGCAGTTCGCAGCCGCGCGCCCAGTGGCGCACCGACTCGCGCAGCGGGGTGCGGCCGTAGGGCAGGCAGTAGGAGACCGGGCCGCCCTCGGTGGCGTCGAGCCCGGCGGCGGTCAGCGCCCGGATGATCGACTCCGGTCGGGAGGATCCGTGCCGGACCTGCACCGGGAAGGTGTCGTCGCGCACCCCGTCGAGCAGGGCGCGGGTCGTCTCCTGCGGGTACGCCACGATGGGGTAGCCGTTGAGCGCGGTGCCCTCGGCGAGGGCCCGCCGGGCGGCGGCGTGCGCACCGACGCGGGTGTAGCTGTCGATGGTGACGGTGCCGACGGTGGTGGCGGCGGCGAACCGGGTCCGTTCCAGGCCGGCGCGCATGCGGCGCAGGTCGCCGAAGCCCATCCGGGGCTGTACGACCAGCCGACCGGCGGCGGCGCAGTCGGCGACGAACCGGCCGAAGGAGACCTGTCCGGCGCTCATGCCGGCCGCCCCACCGGGGTCCGCGGCTGACCGGTCAGCACGGTGAGGTACCGCTCGAAGGCCAGCAGGTCCCCGTCGTCGAAGACGGCCTGGTAGCCGGCGGCGCGCAGCCGCGCCCTGCGGTGGGCGTCGTCCCGACCGTCGAGGCCGAGGTTGCCGCCGATGACGACCGGCACGTCGGCCAGGTCCGGTTCGGCCCGCAGCGCGGTGACGGCGGCGAGACCGTCGGCGTATCCGTGGCCGTTGACGCTGCTGACCACGACCAGGTCCGGCGCGTACGCCCGGCACCGACGCACCAGCAGTTCCACCGGCACGCACGGGCCGAGGTTGTCCACCGCGTACCCCTGTTCGGTGAGGAACAGCTCCAGGAACACGAGGTTCCAGGTGTGGGAGTCGGAGACGGTTCCGGTAAGCAGGACTTTTCTCGCGGCTTGCGACAGCGCCATCGGGGCTCTCCGGGAATGGGAGGGGACAACCGGTGCGGGCGCGGTTCGCGCGTCCGTCGGTCTCGTTGTGCTGATGTCGACCCTAGGAGCGCGGACGGGCCGCAGCCGGTAGTTGCAGGGGCAGGAAGGCGGGCAGGAGCGGTGCCGGTCCACACACGACCGCGGCCCCCCACGTCGTGGGGGGCCGCGGTCGGGTTACCTCAGGAGTACTGGGCGAGCAGGCTCTTCGGCCGGATGTCGGTCCAGGTGCGCTCGATGTGGTCGAGGCACTCCTGCCGGCCGGCGGGGCCGAGGGTGGCCTGCCAGCCGGCGGGTACGGCGGCGAAGACGGGCCACAGGCAGTGCTGCCCCTCGTCGTTGACCAGGACCAGGAAGGTGCCGTTCTCGTCCTCGAACGGGTTGACCATGTCAGTTTCCTTTCTCGTTGGTGACAGGCGATTCGTTGACAGGCAATTCGTCACGCGGTTCCGGACAGTTTCCCGGCGAGGATCCCGCCGATTTCCGCGAGTGGTTCCGATTCGGTCATGCGCAGGTGCGTGGTGTCGATGTCGTGGCATTCCAGGTGGCCGTCGAGGTGGGGCAGCCACCGGGCCGGGGTCAACCGGTCGGCCCCCGTGCCGTCGCCGGCCCGGCCGGCCCCCGTGCCGTCGCCGGCCCGGTCGGCGGAGAAGAACAGCAGGTCGCCGGTGAACACCTCCGGCCGGTAGGAGGCCATGATCTCGGCGTGGTTCACCGCGGCCAGGACCAGGGCGTGGACCTCCGCGCCGGTGAAGCCGGCCAGCACCGGGTCACGGCGGCGCAGCACCTCCACCACGGCGTGCGGGTCGTACCGGTCGAGGAAGCCGTCGGGCAGGTCGTCGGTGTCGTCGCCGACCAGCATCCGCATCACCTCGCGGTCGTCGCGGGGGCGGGTGGCCTGCTCGGCGACCGGGTAGGCGTCCATCAGCGCCAGCAGTTCCACCTCCTCCCCCGCCGCCTGGAGCCGGGTCGCCATGGCGTGGGCGACCACTCCGCCAAAGGACCAGCCGAGCAGCCGGTACGGCCCGTGCGGCTGCACCCGCCGGATCTCGGCGAGGTAGTCCTCGGCCAGCTCGCCCACGCCACCGGCCCGGTAGCCGGGGGTGGACAGGGCCCGGGTCTGCAGGCCGTACACCGGCTGGTCGGGGCCGAGGTGCTGGGTGAGCCCGGCGTACGACCAGCTCATCCCCGCGCCGGGGTGCACGCAGAACAGCGGCGGGCGGGTGCCGGTGGTGCGCAGCGGCAGCAGCACCCCCGTCGCCGTGCCCTCGTCGGCCCCGTCGCCGAGCAGCCCGGCGGGGGTGGGCCGCTGGAACAGGTCCCGCACGGCCCGGTCCAGGCCGAGGTCGGTGCGGGCCCGGGCGATCAGGCGGGTGGCCAGCAGGGAGTGGCCGCCGAGGTCGAAGAAGTTGTCGTCGGGGCCGACCCGGTCGACGCCGAGCACCTCGGCGAACAGGGCACACAGCCGCTGCTCGGCCGGGGTGCGGGGGGCGCGGCCGGCGGCGGGCCCGTGCTGCGGGGCGGGCAGCGCCCGCCGGTCGAGCTTGCCGTTGGCGGTGACCGGCAGCCGGTCGAGGACCAGCACCGCCGAGGGCACCATGTAGCCGGGCAGTTGCCGCGCGGCGGCGTCGACCAGGGTGACCCCGTCGAGGTCCGCGCCGTCGGCGGGCACGACGTAGCCGACGAGCCGCTTGTCGCCGGGCCGGTCCTCGCGCACCACGACGGCGACCTGGCCGACGCCGGCCTGGGCGCCGAGCACGGCCTCCACCTCGGCCGGCTCGATCCGGAACCCGCGGATTTTGACCTGGCCGTCGGCGCGGCCCACGAACCGCAGGTCACCGGTGCTGGTCCAGGCGACCAGGTCGCCGGTGCGGTACATCCGGCCGCAGGCCGGGTCGAACGGGTCGGCGACGAACCGTTCGGCGGTCAACGCGGGCCGGCCCAGGTAGCCGCGGGCGACCTGCTCGCCGGCCAGGTACAGCTCGCCCGTGCCGCCGAGCGGCACCGGGCGTAGCCGGTCGTCGAGCACGTACGCGCGGGTGTTGTCGAGCAGCCGTCCCAGGTGGACGCCGGCGAACCGGCGGTCGGCGGTCTCGAAGCGCTGGTGGTGGGAGGCGAAGGTGACCTCGGTGGGGCCGTAGCTGTGCACCAGCACGGTGTCCGGGCAGTGCTCGAGCACCCGTCGCACGGCGGCCGGGGAGGCGACGTCGCCGCCGGTCCACACCTCCTTCAGCCGGGCCAGGGTGTCCAGCCCCTCGTCGGCCATCACGTGGAACAGGCCCATCGTGAAGTAGGCGGCGGTGACGTCGTACCGCTCGATGGTGCGGGCCAGCTCCCGCAGGTCGGTGCTGTCGCCCTCGGCGACGACGAGTTCCCCGCCGTGCAGCAGCGGCACCCACATCTCGTAGGTGGACGAGTCGAAGCCGTACTGGGAGTGCACCAGCATCCGGCGGTGGTGCCCGGCGTTCCAGCACCGGTCGGCGACGAGGTCGCGCACGTTGCGGTGGGTGACGCCGACGCCCTTGGGCCGACCGGTGGACCCGGAGGTGAACATGACGTACATCAGGGACCGCTCGCCGACGTCGACGGCCGGGTCGTGGTCGGGGGCGCCGGCCGGGGTGGCGCACTCGACGACGACGGTGCCGTGGTGGCGTTCGGCGGCGACGGCCGGGCGGTCGGCGACGTCGGTCAGCAGCACCGTCGCGCCGGAGTCGGCCAGGACGGTACGCACCCGGGCGGCGGGCAGTGCGGTGCCGACCGGGACGTACGCGGCCCCGCACTTGAGCACGGCGAGGGTGGCCACCACCAGGTCGACGCCACGGGGCAGCAGCACCCCGACCGTCGACTGGGGGCGGACGCCGGCGGCGATCAGCCGGTGGGCGAGGGCGTTCGCGGCCCGGTCCAGCCCGGCGTAGCTGAGCCGCCGGTCGCCGCAGGTCAGGGCGGTCCGGTCCGGGGTACGCCGCGCCTGCTCGCGGAAGGCCTCGTGCACGCAGCCCCGGGCGACGGGCACGGCGGTGTCGTTGAGCCCGTGCAGCAGCCGTCGTTCGTCGGCGTCGAGCAGGTCGACGTCGCCGACGGGCCGGTCGGGGTCGACGGCGACGGCCCGCACCAGCCGGGCGAGACGCCGCGCGAGCAGGGTCGCGGTGGCCGGGTCGAACAGGTCGGTGGCGTACTCGAGGACGCCGCGCAGCCCGGCGGGCCCACCGGCGGCGTCGTGGGTCTCCCGGACGGACAGGGTCAGGTCGAACTTGACGGTGCCGGTGTCGAGGCCGATCTCGTCGCCGGCGAACGGCGAACCGGTCGGGTCCACCTCGGCGGTGTTCTGCACCAGCAGCATCACCTGCACGAGCGGGTGGTGGGCGGTGGAGCGGGTCGGGTTGAGTTCCTCGACGAGACGTTCGAAGGGCACGTCCTGGTGGTCGTAGGCGGCCAGGTCGGCGTCGCGGACCCGGGCCACCAGCTCGGCGAACGTGGGGTCACCGGAGACGTCGGTGCGCAGCACGAGGGTGTTGACGAAGAAACCCACCAGATCGTCCAGGGCCTCGTCGCCACGACCGGCCACCACCGTGCCGATCGGCACGTCCGTGCCCGCTCCCAGCCGGGCCAGGACCACCGCCATCGCCGACTGGAGCACCATGAACACGGTGGCCCCGCAGGCGCGGGCGAGACGGCGCACGGCCTCGTGGGTGTCGGCGTCGAGGGTGAAGGGCACCACCTCGCCGCGGTGGCTGGCCTCCGCCGGGCGGGGCCGGTCGGTGGGCAGCTCCAACACCTGCGGTACGCCGTCGAGCGTGCGCCGCCACCAGGCCAGCTGCCGGCCGAGCAGACTGTCCGGATCGTCGGCGGCGCCCAGCAGCTCCCGCTGCCACCGGGTGTAGTCGGCGTACTGCACGGGCAGCGGCGCCCAGTCGGGGGCCGTGCCGTCGGTCCGGGCCCGGTAGGCGGTGGACAGGTCGCGCAGCAGCGGACCCATCGACCAGCCGTCGGCGGCGATGTGGTGCACCAGCAGCACCAGCACCTGCCGGTCCCCGTCGGGGCGCAGCAGCCAGGCGCGCAGCGGCAGGTCGGTGGAGAGGTCGAACACGTGGCCGGCGGCGGTGGCCACGGCGGCGGCCACCGCGTCGGCGGTGAGGTCGAGCACGGTCAGTTCGGGGTGTGCCCCGTCCAGGACGAGCTGGTGCGGTTCACCGTCGACGGCCCGGTAGACGGTGCGCAGCACCTCGTGCCGCGCGGCGAGGTCGGCCAGCGCCGCGGCGAGGGCGTCGGGATCCAGGTCGGCGTCGAGACGCAGCGCGACGGGGATGTTGTAGACGGTGCCGGGGCCGCCGAGTTCGGCGAGGAACCACAGCCGGTGCTGCGCGTACGACAGCGGCAGCCGGCCGGTACGGGCGGCGGGCGTGAGGGGTGCCCGGGTGCCGGCGCCACTGCTCCGGGCGACCCGGCGTTCCAGGCCGGCCGGGGTGGGTGCCTGGAACAGGTCCCGTACGCCGATCTCGGCGGCCCACACGGCGCGGACCCGGTTGACCAGTTTCGCGGCGAGCAGGGAGTGCCCGCCGAGGGCGAAGAAGTCGTCGTCGACGCCGACCCGGTCGACGTCGAGCACCTCGCCGAACAGGTCGCACATCAGCTGTTCGGCGGGGGTGCGTGGGGCGCGCGACGGGGTGCCGGCGGTGTAGTGGGGCGCCGGCAGCGCGGCCCGGTCGACCTTGCCGTTGGCGGTCAGCGGCAGCGCGTCGAGCACCACGAACGCGGCCGGGACCAGGTGCGCGGGCAGCGCCTCGGCGGCGGCGCGGCGCAGGTCGGCGACGGCCGGCTGCACGTCCGGTTCGCCGGGGGTCAGGTATGCCACGAGCCGCTTGTCGCCGGGGCGGTCCTCGCGCACCACCACCGCCACCCGGCCGACGCCGGGCTGTCGGGCGAGTACGGCGGCCACCTCTCCCGGTTCGATCCGGAAGCCCCGGATCTTCACCTGGTCGTCGGCGCGGCCGAGGATCTCCACCGTCCCGCAGGGGGTCCAGCGGGCGAGGTCGCCGGTGCGGTACATGCGGGATCCGGCGGGGCCGAACGGGTCGGCGACGAAGGCGGCGGCGGTGATGCCGCCCCGGTGCAGGTAGCCGTCGGCGAGGCCGGTGCCGGCGACGTACAACTCGCCGGTGACGCCGACGGGCACGGGCCGCAGCCGCTCGTCGAGGACGAGGCAGCGCCGGTCGGCCAGCGGCGGGCCCACGGGGACGGGCGCGGTCACCGGCGGGGTGTCGACCGGGTGGCAGTTGGTGAAGATCATGCTCTCGACGGGGCCGTACCCGTGCACCAGGCGCAGCCCGGTGAAGCGGCGGCGGGCGCGGGCCAGGTGCTCGACGGACGGCGCCTCGCCCCCGGTGACGACCTGGTGGACGGCGGCGAGGGCGTCGGGATGCTCGTCGAGCAGCACGTTGAACAGGCCGGCGGACAGCCACAGCGTGGTGACGCCGTGCGCGGCGACGAGGTCGGCGATGCGGGCCGGTTCGGGCCGCTGCCCCGGGTGCAGCACGACGGTGGCGCCGTTGAGCAGCGCCCCCCAGAACTCCAGCGCGAACGCGTCCCAGGACACGGGGGCGGCCTGCAACCACACCTGGTCGGGGCCGAAGTCGACGAAGGTCTGCCCGCACAGGGTGCCGACGACGGCCCGGTGCGGGGACAGCGCCCCCTTGGGCCGCCCGGTGGACCCGGAGGTGAACATGACGCAGGCCGGGTCGCCGGGGTCGCCGGGCAGGTCGAGCGGGCTCGCGGGCAACGCGTCGAGGGTGGCGGCGGCCCGGTCGAGCAGCACGGTGCGGGCCGGCCGGGCCGCGCCGAGACGGGCGGCCAGGGCGGCGTCGGTGACCAGGGCGGTGATCGCGGCGTCGGGAACCAGGGCGGCCAGGCGGGCGTCGGGGAACTCCGGGTCGAGCAGGGCGTACGCGGCGCCGGCCTTGAGCGTGGCGAGCACGGCGACGGCCATGGGCAGGCCCCGGTCCAGCAGGACGCCGACGACGTCGCCGCGCCGCACACCGATCGCCGCGAGGTGCCGGGCGAGCCGGTTGGCCTCGGCGTCCAGCTCGCCGTACGACATCCGGGCGGCGCCGTGCACCAGCGCGGTGCGGTGCGGGGCGGCGGCGACCCGGCGGGCGAACACGTCGGTGATCCGCTCGTCGGGCCGCCCGGCGGGGGTGGTGTCGTTGAACCGGTGGACCACCTGGTGCCGCTGTTCGCCGGTGAGCAGTTCGACGTCTCCGACGCGGGTGTCGGGGTCGGCGACGACGGCGGCGAGCAGCCGGGCGAGGGTGTCGGCGAGGCGGCTGACGGTGCCGGGGTCGAACAGGTCGACGGCGTACTCGACGGCGCCGGTGATGCCGGCGGGCCCGCCGGCCGGGTCGTGGTACTCCCGCACGGCCAGGGTCAGGTCGAACTTGGCCACGCCGGCCCGGAAGGACAGTTCCTCGCCGGCCAACGCGGTGTCCGGCTCCGGGTCGCCGCCATCGGCGTTCTGCAGCACCAGCATCACCTGCACGAGCGGGTGGTGGGCGGTGGAGCGGGTCGGGTTGAGCTCCTCGACGAGACGTTCGAAGGGCACGTCCTGGTGGTCGTAGGCGGCCAGGTCGGCGTCGCGGACCCGGGCCACCAGCTCGGCGAAGCTGGGGTCACCGGAGACGTCGGTGCGCAGCACGAGGGTGTTGACGAAGAAACCCACCAGATCGTCCAGGGCCTCGTCGCCACGACCGGCCACCACCGTGCCGACCGGCACGTCGGTGCCCGCCCCCAGCCGCGACAGCAGCGCCGCCAACGCCGACTGGAGCACCATGAAGACCGTCGCACCGTGCTCCTGCGCCACGCGGAGCACGCCGGCGTGGGTGTCGGCGTCGAGGCGGAACGGCACGATGTCGCCGCGCTGGCTGGCCTCCGCCGGGCGGGGCCGGTCGGTGGGCAGCTCCAACACCTGAGGTACGCCGTCGAGCGTGCGCCGCCACCAGCCGAGCTGCCGGCCGAGCAGACTGTCCGGATCGTCGGCGGCGCCCAGCAGCTCCCGCTGCCACAGGGTGTAGTCGGCGTACTGCACGGGCAGCGGTTCCCAGCCCGGGGCGTGACCGGCGGCGCGGGCCGCGTACGCCGCGGCGAGGTCGCGCAGCAGCGGGCCGGTGGACCAGCCGTCGGAGGCGATGTGGTGGGTGAGCACCACCAGCACCTGGTCGGGGTGTCCGCCGCCGGTCGGGCGCAGCAGCCAGGCCCGCAGCGGCAGGTCGGCGGCCAGGTCGAAGACGTGCCCGCAGGCGGTGTCGATCGCCTCGGCGAGGTCGTCGGCCGGCACGTCGAGGACGGTGAGGGGCGGCCGGGCCCCGGCCACGACCGTCTGGTAGGGCTCCCCGTCCGCACTGCGGTAGACGGTGCCCAGCACCTCGTGCCGCGCGGCGACGTCGGCCAGCGCCGCCGCTAGCGGCGCGGGGTCCAGGGCGGTGACGGGACGCAGCACCACGGGCAGGTTGTAGACCGCGCTGGGGCCGCCGAGCTCGGCGAGGAACCACAGCCGGCGCTGCGCGTACGACATTGGCATCCGCTCGACGGGGGCGACGGCGGCGAGGGTGGGTCGGGCCGCGGCGACCAGCTGGCCGAGCCGCCGTTCCAGGGTGGCGGGGGTGGGGGCGAGGAACAGGTCCCGGATGCCGACGTCGGTGTCGAGCACCGCCCGCAGCCGGTTGGCCAGCCGGACCGCCAGCATGGAGTGCCCGCCGAGGGCGAAGAAGTCGTCGTCGGGGCCGACCGACGGCAGGCTCAGCACCTCGGCGAACAGGCCGCACAGCAGCTCGGTGCGCACCGGGTCCCCGGCTGCGGCGGCGTGGCTGGGGGCGCGGTCGGCAGCGGCGGCGTGCACGGCGGCCCGGCGGGCGTCGAGGCCGGCGCGTTCGGCGTCGGTGAGCACGTCGAGGGTGCCCAGGGCGGCGGCCGGGTCGGCGGCGACGGCGCGCAGCAGCCGCAGGTACGCCGCCAGCAGCAGCTGCGCCGTGTCGGCGTCGAACAGGTCGGTCGCGTACTGGAGCCACACCTCGACCTCGCCGTCCTCGCCGAGGACGCAGGAGACACTGAGGTCGAACTTGGCCGTGTCGAGGCCGGCGGGGGTGATCCGGGCGTCCAGGTCGAGGATCCGCAGTTCGTCCCCGGGTGGGGTGTCGACGGTGAGCATGACCTGGAAGAACGGGTGGTGCGCCAGGGACCGGGCCGGGTTGAGTCGCTCCACCACCAGGTCGAACGGCACCTCCTCGTGCGCGTACGCGGCGAGGTCCGCCTCCCGCACCCGGGTCAGCAGGTCGGCGAAGCCCGGGTCGCCGGAGGTGTCGGTACGCAGCACCAGCGTGTTGACGAAGAAACCCACCAGGTCGTGCAGCGCCTCGTCGGGCCGGCCGGCCACCGGCGTGCCGATCGGCACGTCCTCGCCCGCGCCGAGGCGGGTGAGGGTGGCGGCGAGCGCGGCGTGGAAGACCATGAACCCGGTGGCCTGGCAGGTCTCGCCGAGGTCCCGCAGCCGGCGGTGGGTGTCGGCGTCGAGCAGGCTCCGCACGGACGCCCCTTCGAAGGTGGGCTCGGCGGGGCGGGGTCGGTCGGCGGGCAGGTCCAGCACGGCCGGCGCCCCGGCCAGGGTCTCCCGCCACCAGGTGAGTTGCCGGGCGAGCAGGCTGTCCGGGTCGGACTCCTCCCCCAGCAGCTCCCGCTGCCACAGGGTGTAGTCGGCGTACTGCACCGGCAGCGGCTCCCAGGCCGGCCCGTGACCGGCGACGCGGGCCGCGTACGCGGTGGCCAGGTCCCGCAGCAGCGGAGCCATCGACCAGCCGTCGGTGGCGACGTGGTGCAGCAGCAGCACCAGCGTCGACTCCGCGCCGGTGACGAACAGCCGCACCCGCAGCGGCTCGTCGACGCCGATGTCGAAGGTGTCGGCGGTGAACTCGGCGACCCGGGCCTCCAGCTCGACGCGCGGGCACTCCACCTCGGACAGCCGCACCCCGGAGGTGGGCAGCACCCGTTGCACGGGTTCACCGTCCACGGACGGGAACACGGTGCGCAGCACCTCGTGCCGGGCAACCACGTCGGCCACCGCCGCGTCCAGCGCCGCCCGCTCGGGCACGCCCGACAGGGCCAGCACCACCGGCACGTGGTACGTCGCCGACGGGCCCTCCAGACTGTGCAGGAACCACAGCCGACGCTGCGCGTACGACAGCGGGACCAGTTCCTCGCCGGGGGCGGGACGCCATCCGGCCGGCTCCGGCCGCCCGGTCGTCCGGGTCGGGTCGGCGGCACGCAGCCGCCCCCGGTCGATCTTGCCGGTGCTGCTGCGCGGCAGCGCCGCCACCAGGTCGACCACGCCGGGCACGGCGGGGGCGGGCAACCGCTCGGCCAGGTACGCGCGCACCTGCGCGGCGGTGACGTCGCCGACCACGTACGCGACGAGCCGCCGCACCCCGTCGCCCAGTTCCTGGGCGACCACGGCCGCCTCGCGGACGCCGGTGAGGGTGAGCAGGACCGACTCCACGGCGACCGGGTCGATCCGGTGCCCGTTGATCTTGACCTCGTCGTCGACGCGGCCGAGGTAGCCGAGCTGCCCGTCGGGGCGCACCCGCACCAGGTCGCCGGTGCGGTAGGCGGCCCGGCCGTCGAGGGTGGTGAAGCGGCGCAGGGTCAGCTCGGGGCGGCCCAGGTAGCCGTGGGCGAGCCCGCCGCCGAGCAGCCACAGTTCGCCGTCGACGAGGGCGGCCCGCACGCCGGGCAGGGGACGCCCGATCGGCACGTCCCCGCCGTCGTGGGTGGACAGGTCGGCGACGGTCGCCACGACGGTGGCCTCGGTGGGCCCGTACGTGTTGAGCAGTCGCACCCGGTCGCCCACCGCCCGCCGCCAGCGCCGCACCCGCTCCGGCAGGGCCGCCTCGCCGCCGATGACCACGGTCCGCAGCGCCGGGGGCAGCGTCACGCCGCCGGTGGACAGGGCGTAGGCCAGCTCGTGCCAGTACGCGGTGGGCAGGTCCAACAGGGTGACCCCGTGCGTGGCGCAGCCGGCCAGCAGGTCGGGCACGTCGAGCATCTCGTCGCCGCGCAGCACCAGCGTGGCCCCGGCGCACAGGGTCACGAACACCTCCTCGACGCTGGCGTCGAAGTGCAGCGGCGCGAACTGGAGCACCCGGTCGGCGGGGGTGACGCCGTAGCGGTCCACGGCCCCGGCGACGAAGTGGGCCAGGGCGTCCCGGCCGACGACCACGCCGTTGGGGGTGCCGGTGGAGCCGGAGGTGTAGATGACGTAGGCGGTGTCGACGGGCACGGCGGCGCCGGGCAGCACCAGCTCGCCCCGCGCCGCCACCTCGTCCAGGGCGGGCGGGGCGCCCGCGCACGCGTCGGCGAGGATCGCCTCGGTACGCGCCGCCGGTGCGCCCGGGTCCAGGGGCAGGTACGCCGCTCCGGCGCGCAGGGCCGCGAGGATCGCCACCACGGCCGCCACGCCCCGCGGCCGGTGGACCGCCACCAGCCGCCCGGGCCCGGCCCCCTCGGCGCGCAGCCGGTCGGCCCGCCGCGCGACGGCGGCGTCCAGCTCGGCGTAGCTGAGGCGGGTGGCACCGGCGACGAGGGCCGGGTGGTCCGGGTCGGCGCGGACCCGGGCGGTGAACGCCTCGTCGACCCCGACGGCCGGCCCGGCCAGTGGACCCCCGTCGAGGATCACCGTCGGTCGGGGGCCGGCGGCGGAGGTGGGCGCGGGCCCGGCGTGGTCGATCGAGGGCATCGAACTTCCTCCTGGGGTCGGGTGGGTCGCGCCGGTGCGCCGGGCGGGCCCGGTGGTGGGCCCCGGTCGCGGGTGGCCGGACGAACGGAAAGCCCCGGCGGCGCGTTGACCTGAGGCTAGTCAGCGCACCGCCGGGGCAGCGGCAGTCGGCGAGGCAGGATGGGGCCCGCCGGGCGGCGGGTTCTACCGGGCGCCCGCCCCCGTCCGTCGACGCAGTGCGGGTCGCGCGGGAGCGGCCTCGGCCGCGCCCGCGGCGAGCCGCTCGGCGAGCGCGGCCACCGTGGGTGCCTGGAACACGTCCCGGATGCTGACCTCCACCGCCAGCGCGGTGCGGATCCGGTTGACCAGCCGCACGGCGAGCAGCGAGTGCCCACCGACCTTGAAGAAGTTGTCGGTGTCGCCGACCGGTCGCCCGTCGAGAGCCTCGGAGAACAGCGTCCGCAGCGTCTCGCGCCGTGGGTCGGGGGGCGCGGCGGTGTCGGCCGGGGCGCCGGGGGCGGGCAGGGCGGCGGCGTCGAGGCCCCCTCCGGTGGTCAGCGGCAGCGTCGGCACGACCACGACGTCCGCCGGCACCAGCGCCTCGGGCAGGATCCGGGCGGCGTACCGGCGCAGGTCCGCGGCCACGACGCCGGGGCCGGCCGCGACCACGTAGGCGACCAGGCGTGGCCCGTCGGCGGGGTCGGTGTGGACACCGACGGCGGCCCGCCGTACCGCGGGGTGCCCGGCCAGGGCGGCGACGACCCGGTCCGGGTCGACGGCGGTCGTGCCCACCGTGATCCGGCGGTGGACCCGCAGCAGGCCGTCGGCGGCCCAGCTCGCCACGGTGCCGGTGCGCAGCATCCGCCCGCCCGTCGGGTCGCACGGGGCGGCCACGAGCCGGGCGGCGGTGGCGCCGGGCCGGTGCGGATACCCGCTGGCGACGCCGGGGCCGCACAGGTACAGCTCGCCGCGCACCCCGACGGGCACCGGGCGCAGCCGCTCGTCGAGCACGTGACAGTGGTCCCCGATCCGGGCCACCGCCGGCCCGGTCCCGGCCGGGGTGGGCGACGGGCCGTTCGCAGCCGGCGACGGATCGGCCGGGGCGACCGGGTGGAGCAGGGCCCAGGGGCCGGCCTCGGTGGCCCCGTGTGCGGTCAGCAGGCGCAGGCCCGGATGCCGGCGGCGCACCGCGTCCAGGTGCGCATCCGGCGGGTTGCCGGTGGTGACGACCTGCCGCAGCCGGCCGAGGGCCGTGGGATGTTCGTCGGCGAGCAGCGCGAGCAGCTCAGCGGGCAGCGCCAGCGCGGTCACGCCGTGCGTGGTGACCAGCTCGGCCAGCCGACCCGGGGCGGGTGGGGCGCCGGCCGGCAGGACGCAGGTCGCGCCGGAGCTGAGCGCGGCCCACAGCGCGGCGGTGAACTCCGCCGTCACCGGCGACTGCCAGGGTAGCCACACCTGCCCGGGGCCGGTGCCGGGTAGCCCCCCGGTCAGTGCCCGGTGCGGCAGGGCCACCGGACGCGGCGGGGCGCCGGTGACGAGCACGACGGCGGTGTCGCCGGGTGCGACGGTCGGCGCGGGGGGCACGGCGGGGTGCTGCCGCCAGTCGTCGGCGTCGAGTCGCACCGTGCGGCCGGGGGGCAGCCCCGGCAGCCGGGCGGCCAGCGCGTCGGTGGTGACCAGGGCGGCGAGGGTGACGGTGGCGGCGCGGGCGGCCGGCTGGTCCTGGTCCATCGGCAGGTAGGCCGCTCCGGCCCGCAGGGCGGCGAGGGCGGCCAGCGGCAGGTCCGCGCCCGGATCCAGCAGCACACCGACGACGTCGCCCCGGCCGACACCGAGGGCGGCCAGGTGCCGGGCGAGCCGGTCGGCGTCGGCGACCAGATCGGCGTACGACACGGGGCCGCGCGCGGTGGCCAGGGCGACCGCGTCGGGCGTGGCGGCGGCGCGGGCGGCGATCAGGTCACCGATGCCGGGGCCGGCCGGTCGGGTCGGGTGGGTGGCGGCGAGTCGGTGGCGCTCGTCGGCGGTGAGTACCTCCAGGGCGCCGACGGTGGTGTCCGGGTCGGCGACGGCCTCGCGCAGCAGCCGGGCCAGCCGGTCGGCGAGCCGCTCGGCGGTGAGGCGGTCGAACAGGTCGGTGGCGTACTCCAGCACGCCGGTGATGCCGCGCGGGGTGGCCCCGTCGCGGTCCTCGCGCACGGCGAGGGTGAGGTCGAACTTCGCGGTGCCGGTGTCGAACGGCAGCGGCGCCCCGGCGAGCACCTCGCCGCCCGGTCGGGGCCCGCCACTTTCCTGGAGCACCAGCGTGACCTGCACGAGGGGGTGGTGGGCGGTGGAGCGGGTCGGGTTGAGCTCCTCGACGAGACGTTCGAAGGGCACGTCCTGGTGGTCGTAGGCGGCCAGGTCGGCGTCGCGGACCCGGGCCACCAGCTCGGCGAACGTGGGGTCACCGGAGACGTCGGTGCGCAGCACGAGGGTGTTGACGAAGAAGCCCACCAGGGCGTCCAGGGCCTCGTCGCCACGACCGGCGACGGCGGTGCCGACGGGCACGTCGGTACCCGCGCCGAGGCGCGACAGCAGGGCCGCGAGGCCGGCCTGGAGCACCATGAACACCGTCGCCCCGGTGTCGCGGGCCAACCGCAGCACCGCGGCGTGGGTGCGCGCGTCGAGGGCGAAGGGCACCACGTCGCCGCGGTGACTGGACACCGCCGGGCGGGGTCGGTCGGTGGGCAGCTCCAACACCTGAGGTACGCCGTCGAGCGTGCGCCGCCACCAGGCGAGCTGCCGACCGAGCAGACTGTCCGGATCGTCGGCGACGCCGAACAGTTCCCGCTGCCACAGGGTGTAGTCGGCGTACTGCACGGGCAGGGGCGCCCGGTCCGGGGTCGTGCCGGCGGCCCGGGCCGCGTACGCCTCGGCGAGGTCGCGCAGCAGTGGGCCGGTGGACCAGCCGTCGGAGGCGATGTGGTGCACCAGCACGACGAGCCGCTGGCCGCCGTCGTCGACCCGGACGAGCCACACCTTCAGCGGAATCTGCGCGCCGAGGTCGAACACGTGACCGGTGGTGGCGTCGACCACGTCGGGCACCTCGGCGGCGGTGACGTCCAGGACGGTCACCTCCGGCTCCACCCGGTCGAGGACCACCTGGAACGGCTCGCCGTCGACGGCGGCGTAGACGGTGCGCAGCACCTCGTGCCGGGCGACGACGTCGCCGACGGCGGCGGTGAGGACGGTCGGGTCGAGCGGACGGTCCAGCCGCAGCACCACCGGGACGTTGTACATCCGGTTCGCCCCACCCATCTCGGTGAGGAACCACAACCGGCGCTGCGCGTACGACAACGGCACCTGGTCGGGACGGGTCGTGGGGGTCAGCGGTGGGCGGGTGCCCACGCCGGTCAGCTCCCCGATACGCCGGTCGAGGCCGGCGACGGTGGGGGTGCGGAAGAAGTCGCGGAGTCCGATCTCGACGCCGAGCACGCCGCGGATCCGGTTGACGAGCTTGGTGGCGAGCAGGGAGTGCCCGCCGTGGCGGAAGAAGTTGTCGTGCGGCCCGACCCGGTCGACGCCGAGGGCGGCGGCGAAGAGACCGCAGAGGATCTCCTCCCGGGCGCTCGACGGCCCGTCGGAGGCGGCGCTCGCGGCGCCTCCGACGGTGGTCGAGCGGTCGGCGGCGGCGCGCACGGCGGCGCGGCGGGCGTCGAGTCCGGCGCGCTCGACGTCGGTGAGCACGTCGAGGGTGCCCAGGGCGGCGGCCGGGTCGGCGGCGACGGCACGCAGCAGCCGAAGGTAGACCGCCAGCAGCAACTGCGCGGTGTCGACGTCGAACAGGTCGGTGGCGTACTGGACCTGCACCTCCACCCCGGCCGGTGCGCCGGCGTCGTCGCGCACCTCGGTGCAGAAGACCGTCAGGTCGAACTTCACGGCGTCCAGGGTGGCCGGACGGACGGTGACGGGCAGGTCGCCGAGGCGCAGCCCGGCCGGCGCAGTGGTGTCGACGGTGAGCATGACCTGGAAGAACGGGTGGTGCGCCAGGGACCGGACCGGGTTGAGTCGCTCCACCACCAGGTCGAACGGCACCTCCTCGTGCGCGTACGCGGCGAGGTCCGCCTCGCGCACCCGGGCCAGCAGGTCGGCGAAGCCCGGTTCGCCGGAGGTGTCGGTACGCAGCACCACGGTGTTGACGAAGAAGCCCACCAGCTCGTGCAGCGCCTCGTCGGGCCGGCCGGCCACCGGAGCGCCGATCGGCACGTCCTCGCCGACGCCGAGGTGGGTCAGGGTGGCGGCCAGGCCGGCCTGCATGGCCATGAACATGCTGGCCCGGCGGGTGCGGGCGAGGTCGGCGAGGAGGCGGTGGCTGCCGGCGTCGAGCCAGCCGGTGACGACGCCACCGCGCCGGGTGGGTTCGGCGGGGCGGGGCCGGTCGGCGGGCAGGTCCAGCACGGCCGGCGTCCCGGCCAGGGTCTCCCGCCACCAGGCGAGCTGGGTGGCCAGCACGCTGTCCGGGTCGGACTCCTCCCCCAGCAGCTCCCGCTGCCACAGGGTGTAGTCGGCGTACTGCACCGGCAGCGGCTCCCAGGCCGGCCCGTGACCGGCGACGCGGGCCGCGTACGCGGTCGACAGGTCCCGCAGCAGCGGACCGGTGGACGCGCCGTCGGTGGCGACGTGGTGCAGCAGCAGCACCAGCGTCGACTCCGCGCCGGTGACGAACAGCCGCACCCGCAGGGGTGGCTCGGCGGTGATGTCGAAGGTGCCGGCGGTGAACTCGGCGACCCGGGCGGCCACCTCGGCGGGCGGGCACCGCACCACGGACAGCGCGATGTCGCGGCCGTCCAGCACCCGCTGCACCGGTTCGCCGTCCACGGACGGGAACACGGTGCGCAGCACCTCGTGCCGGGCAACCACGTCGGCCACCGCCGCGTCCAGCGCCGCCCGCTCGGGCACGCCCGACAGGGCCAGCACCACCGGCACGTGGTACGTCGCCGACGGGCCCTCCAGACTGTGCAGGAACCACAGCCGACGCTGCGCGTACGACAAGGGGATCACGGGCACTCCTCCTGCTCGACCACGACCGGACCATCCGTTGCGCCGTGGGGTTCGTACGGCGTGCTGGCCGCCCGCAGGGACGGCCCGCACGCCGGGGGGTCAGGCCGACGCGGCCGCCAGCCGGGCGTCGATGGCCCCGGCCAGGTCGCGTAGCCTCGGGTTCTCGAAGACGGTGCGCACCGGCAGGCTCAACCCCAGCTCGGCGCGGACCCGGGAGACCAGCTTGATCGCCAGCAGCGAGTGGCCGCCCAGCTTGAAGAAGTTGTCGTCGGCGCTGATCGACGGCATGCCCAGCACGTGCGACCAGACGGCGGCGATCAGCTCCTCGACCCGGCCGGCGGGCGGCTCCCCGGCGGGGGTGTCGGGGACCGCCTGCGGCGTCGGGGCGGGCAGTGCGGCCCGGTCGAGCTTGCCACTGTTGGTCAGCGGGAAACGGTCCAGGGCGACGAACGAGTCCGGCACCATGTACCCGGGCAGGCTGGCCGCGGCCAGCTCGCGCAGCGCGGCCGGGTCGACCGGCCCGGCGGACCGGTGGTAGACCACCAGCGCCGGGTCCTGGCCGTCGTCGGCGCGGACCACCACAGCCACCTCGGCGACGGCCGGGTGCCCGGCGAGCACCGCCTCGATCTCGGCCAGCTCGATGCGGTGGCCGCGCACCTTGACCTGACCGTCGACGCGGCCGTGGAACTCCAGCCGCCCGTCGGGCAGTTGGCGGCACCGGTCGCCGGTGCGGTACATCCGTCCACCGTCGCCGGCCGGGTCGGCGACGAACCGCTCGGCGGTCAGCACGGGCCGCCGCCGGTAGCCACGCGCCACCCGGGGGCCGGCCAGGTACAGCTCGCCGACCTGCCCGGCGGGGACGGGGGTGAGGGTGTCGTCGAGCAGCCGCAGGCGCAGCCCCGGCAGCACTCCGCCGATGTGCGGCGGCACCTCGCCGGTGATCCAGCCGGCGGTGGCGTCCACGGTGCACTCGGTCGGCCCGTACAGGTTGACCGCGCGCAGCATCCCCGCGTCGACCAGGTCGGCCAACCGCGCCCACAGGGCGGGGCTGATCGCCTCGCCGCCGACGAGCAGGGTCAGCGGGCGGCCCTGCGCGGCACGCGCCGAGCCGGTGAGGTGTTCCAGCAGCGGGTCGGCGTGCGACGGGGTGATGTCCAGGTCGGTCAGCGCGGCGTCCTCGACCAGCGCGCCGAGCAGCGCCGGGTCGGTGCGGGTCTGCTCGTCGAGCATGACGACGGTGTCGCCGCGGCACAGGCGTACCCACTGCTGGACGGAGGCGTCGAACGACGGCGAGGCGTTCCAGGCGACCCGGCCCGCCTCGCCCACCACGACGCCGGTGGCCTCCAGTTCGGCGAGCAGGGCGCTGACCGCGCCCCGACTGACCTCGACGCCCTTGGGGCGGCCGGTGGAACCGGAGGTGTAGATGACGTAGGCCAGCGTGTCCGGGGACACCGGCACGGGCCGGTAGCCGGTCGGCGTCCCGCCGGGTGCGGCCAGGTCGGCCACCGGCACCCGCGGCACGTCCCCGGCCGAGGGTGCGCCGTCCGCGCCGTCGACGACCAGCAGGTCGGCACCGGAGTCCTCGACGAGGTAGCGGCGCCGGTCGGCGGGCAGGCGCGGGTCGACCGGCAGGTAGGCCGCGCCGGCGGTGAGCGTGCCCAGCAGGGCGGCCACCAGGTCCACGCCCCGGGGCAGGCACAACGCGACGACGGTCTCCGGTCCGACGCCCCGCGCGGTGAGCCGGTGGGCGATGCGGGCCGCCCGGTCGCGCAGCTCGGCGAAGGTGACGGTGACGTCGCCGGACACCACGGCGGGCCGGTCCGCCGGTGCGTCGGCGAGGCGGTCGAGCAGGTCCCGGCTGGCGGCCGGGGGCACGGCGGCGGCGAAGTCGATCACTGCACTGGTCATGGCGCGGCTCACTTCCCGTGGGGGGTGGTCGCCGGGGCGGGGCTGGGCTGGCAGTCGGCCAGCGACACCTCGTCACCCATCGCCACGACGATCTTGCGGGCGCCGGTGAACGCCTCCCGGCCGTGGGCGCACAGGATGTTGTCGACCATCAGCAGGTCGCCCCGCTGCCAGGTCTCGCGCACGGTGACCCGGTCGTAGACGTCGTTGATGGCGCAGACCTCCTGCGCGGTGAGCGCGGAGCCGTCGCCGACGTACGTGTCGAACGGCAGCCCGTCCTCGCCGTAGGTCTCCAGCAGGACCTCGCGCACGTCCGCGTCGAGGGTCCACCGGTTCCAGAAGGCGTAGTGGTTGAACCAGGACTGCTCGCCGGTGACCGGATGGGTGATGATCGCCGCGCGGCGCTGGCGGGTACGCAGTTCGCTGTCGGGCAGCCACTCGTGGCCGATGACGTTCTCCCGGCAGTACTCCTCGACGCCGGCCGGGTCGTCGGTGGCGAAGCTCTTGTGCCAGGGCAGGCCGGCCAGCTCGGAGAAGTTGCGCACCAGCAGCCAGCCGGCGGCGGCGAACCGCTCGCGCAGGTGCGCCGGCATCAGCCGCAGCGCCTCGCGCATGTCGCCGACGGTGGTGGCGCCGCCGGTCTCGGGGGCGGTGAGGCAGGCGAACAGCAGGGTGCCGGGGAAGTCGAGGGTGTAGCTGTTCTCGTTGTGCAGCCGGATCGGCTGCACGGCGGGCAGGTCGGTGGAGGAGAAGACGCCCTCGCCGAAGTCGGTACGCGGGGTGGCCTTCTCCCGGTACCCGGTGCGCTGCGGCATCAGCACGTCACGGACCCGGGCGAAGTCGGTGGTGTCGGCCACCGGCAGGCCGCGGACCATGACGGCGCCGCAGCGCAGCAGCTCGGCGCGGACGGCCTGCCGGTGGGCGGTGACCCACTCGACGGCGGCGTCGATCCCCTCGATCGGCGGGGTGACGATGATGGCCGGCTTGCCCGGCTCGCGGCGCACGTCGAGGTGGACGGCGGGCACCACCTGCGCTGTGGGTGACATCGGGGATCCTCCTGGGGATGGGTGGTCAGGCGTACTCGGGCCGGACGGTGGCGCCGTCGACGACCGTGGTGACCAGGGACAGGAAGTCATCCATCTGGTCCTGGAAGTAGAAGTGGCCACCCGGCAGCACGTGGGTGGTCACGGCGGCGCGGGTGACGTCGACCCACCGGCCGAGGGCGGCGGCCGGCACGACGGGGTCGGCGTCGCCACCGATCACGGCGACCGGGCAGTCCAGCGGCGCGGTCTCGGCGGAGCGGTAGGCGTCGTCGATGGCGAAGTCGGCTCGGATCGACGGCAGCACCAGTTCCCGCAGCTCGGGCTCGTCGAGAATGCCGTCGTCGGTGCCACCGCGTTCCTTGATGGCGGCGACGAGCTGGTCGTCGTCGAGCGTGTCCGGATGCACGGGGCTGGGGTTGGGCAGGAAGGGGGCCCGGCAGGCGGAGGCGATCAGGGCACGCGGGGCTCGACCGGCCGCCGTCAGGGCACGGGTCACCTCGTACGCCACCAGGGACCCCATGCTGTGCCCGAGCACGACCAGGTCGTCGGTGTCGGGCGGCAGGCAGGCCACGATGGGGTCGACGAGGTCGGCCATCCGCTCGGGCAACGGCTCGGAGAACCGGGCACCGCGCCCCGGGTACTGGCCGACGAGCAACCGTACGCCGGCGGGCAGGCGCTCCCGCCACGGCGCGTACGCGTGGGCGTTGCCGCCCGCGTGCGGGAGCACGAGCAGTGAGGTGCGGGGGGGCTCGCCGTCGTCGCCGGGCAGCACCCAGACGACGTCGTCGGGCGACGGGTGGTCGGTCGGGTGTCGGGCAGGGTTCACGATGCGCTCCATTCGTCGACGCGCGTGGCATGACATTGGATGAAGAATCGGGAATGGCTGGAGTGCGAGTGATAAAGGCATTCGCACGTGTGATCCCATTCGGGCTGAGACTATCGGGGCGGTGGGCCGACCAGCGGCAGTCCGCGGGGCAGGTTGGGTGCGGCTACCCGCCCACCGGCCCGCCGGGCAGGGCGGTGCCGGCCTGGGTCCGCCGGCGCAGCGTCGGTCGGGCGCGGGCCGGCGCGGCGGGCAGGTGCTCGGTGAGGGTGGCGATGGTGGGTGCGGTGAAGATGTCGCGGATGCTCAGGTCGACACCGAGGACGGTGCGGGCCCGGGCGGCGAGTCTCGCGGCGAGCAACGAGTGCCCACCCAGGTCGAAGAAGTCGTCGTCGATGCTGACCGACGCCACGCCCAGGACCTCGGCGTACAGGCCACACAGGATCTCCTCCCGCGGATCACGCGGGCCACGACCGGCTGCCCGACCGGCGCTCAGGTCCGGCGCGGGCAGGGCCCTGCGGTCGAGCTTGCCGTTCGCGGTCAACGGCATCCGCTCCAGCACCACCACCACCGACGGCACCATGTGCTCCGGCAACCGACCCCGCACCCACTCCCGCACGTCCTCCACCAGGCCGACGGGGGACGCAGCGGCGGAGACGGTGGAAGCCGAGGCGGTGGGAGACGCAGCGGCGGAGTGGGCGGAGGCAGCCGGCAGCGCGTCCAGTGCGGAAGGCCCGTCGGCGGGAGCCTCGTGGGCGACGGTGCGCGGCCGTACGTCCGGGACGAGGTAGGCGACCAGGCGGAGGGTGCCGCTCGGATCCGGCACCGCGACCACCGCGGCCTGCCCCACCCGCTCATGACCCAACAGCACCGCCTCGACCTCACCAGGCTCGACCCGGAACCCCCGAACCTTCACCTGCCCATCAACCCGCCCCACGAACTCCAACACCCCCGCCGACGACCACCGCGCCAGATCACCCGTCCGATACAACCGCTCACCCGACCCACCAAACGGATCAGCCACAAACCGCTGCGCCGTCAAACCCGACCGATTCAAATAACCAACCGCCACACCCACACCCGCCAAATACACCTCACCAACAACCCCCACCGGCACCGGCCGCAAACAACCATCCAACACAAACACCCGCTTGTTCGCCACCGCCCGACCCACCGGCACCGACGAACCCGAAAAACCAACCGGCACCTCAAACGTCGTCGAAAAACCCATCGACTCCGCCGGCCCATAACCATTAGCCACCCGCAACCCCGGACACCGCGCCACAATCCGCGCCACATGCACACCCGAAGCCGCCTCACCCCCCGTAAACGCCACCCGCACCCCGTCAAACGCCTCCGGATACTCCTCCACCAACAAATTGAACAACCCCGACGACAACTGCAACATCGACACCCGATGCTCCGCCACCAACGACACAATCACCGACGGCTCAGGCCGCTGCCCCTCCTGCAACACACACACCCCACCAAACAACAACGCCCCCCAAAACTCCAACGAAAACGCATCCCACGACACCGGCGAACACTGCAAGAACACCTCCCCCGGCCCAAACACCGCATACCCCTGCCCCACCAAACTCCCCACCAGAGCCCGATGCGACGCCACCACACCCTTCGGCACCCCCGTCGACCCCGACGTAAACATCACACACGCCACATCCGAACCACCCACCCCCACCGAAGGCACCACCGAAGAACACGAACCAATAACCCCCGCATCCCCATCCACCCGCACCACCGAACAACCACCAACAACCCCCACACGAGACACCAAACCATCCCGAGTCACCAACACCACCGCACCCGACTCCCCCAACAACCACCCCAACCGCTCATCCGGAAAATCCGGATCCAACAACACATAACCAGCACCCGCCTTCACCACCCCCAACACCGCAACCGCAAACTCCACACCCCGCTCCAACAACACCCCCACCACATCACCCCGACCAACCCCCACCGACAACAAATGCCACGCCAAACGAGACGACCGAACATCCAACTCCCCATACGACAAACCCACCCCCCCACACACCACCGCCAACGCACCCGCATCCACACCCACCCGAGACGCAAACAAACCACCCAACGACCCATCCACCACCGCCACCGACGTCTCGTTCCAACCCCGCAGAACGGCATGGCGCTCGTCGGCGCCGAGGACGTCGACGGCGTCCACGGGAAGGGCCGGGTCGTCGAGCACCTGGGTCAGCACGCGGCGCAGGGCGGCGACGAGGCGGTCGGCGGTCGACGGGTCGAACAGGGCCGCGCTGTAGATCAGCGCGCCGCCGATGCCGGCGTCGCCCTCGTCGCGCAGCAGGAACTCCAGGTCGAACTTCGCGGCGGCGGTGTCGACCACGCCGCCCCGGCCGCAGCGCAGGCCGGGCAGCCGCAGTTCGCCGTCGGTCGCGTCGTCGAGGGCCAGGCAGACCTGGAACAGGGGATGCCGGGCGAGGGAGCGGACCGGGTTGAGTGCCTCCAGGAGCAGGTCGAAGGGAAGTTCGGCGTGGGCGAGGGCGTCGAGGTCGGTGGCGCGTACCCGGGCCAGCAGGTCGGTGAAGGAGGGGTCGCCGGAGGTGTCGGTGCGCAGCACCACGGTGTTGACGAAGAAACCGACCAGCGCGTCCAGCGTGTCGTCGCAGCGGCCGGCGACCGGGGTGCCGATGGGCACGTCGGTGCCCGCGCCGAACCGGGTCAGGGTGAGCGCGAGCGCCGCCTGGAGCACCATGAACGGGGTGCACCGCTGCTGGCGGGCGAGCTGGCGGACACGCTCGGTCAGGTCGGGGTCCAGCCGGACGGGCACGGCACCGCCACGGTGGTCGGCGACCGCCGGGCGGGGCCGGTCCAGCGGCAGCGCGAGCTCCTCGGGCAGCCCGTGCAGGGCGGTACGCCAGTGGGCGAGGTCGGTGGCGTGCACGCTGGTGGGATCGTCGCGGTCACCGAGCATGGCACGCTGCCAGAGTGCGTAGTCGGCGTACTGGACGGGCAGCGGCGGCCAGTCGGGGGCGCGGCCAACGCGCCGGGCCGCGTAGGCGGTGGCCAGGTCGGCGAAGAGGGGACGCAGCGACTGCCCGTCCGTGGCGATGTGGTGCAGCAGCACGAGCAGCACCCACTCCTGTTCACCGCAGTCGACCAGGGTGACCCGGATCGGCGGGGCGGCGGTGAGGTCGAAGGCGTGCCGGGCCTCCTCGGCCAGCAGCGCCTCCACGTCGTCGGGGGCGGCCCGGCGCAGCGCCACGGGCACCGGCGCGGTGTCGACGACACGCTGGTACGGCTCGCCGTCGACGGTCTCGACGACCGTGCGCAGCACCTCGTGGCGGTCGGCCAGGTCGGTCAGGGCGGCCCGCAGGGCGTCGACGTCCAGGTCACCGGTGAGCCGCACGGCGAGCGGCACGTTGTAGGTGGCGCCGCCTCCCTCCAGGGAGTCGATGAGCCAGAGCCGGCGCTGCGCGTACGACAGCGGGACCCGCTCGGGGCGCGACCCGGCGGTGACGGCGGGCCGCATGCGGGCGCGGCCGGTGGAGGCGAGGTGGTCGGTGAGGGTGGCGATGGTGGGTGCGGTGAAGATGTCGCGGATGCTCAGGTCGACACCGAGGACGGTGCGGGCCCGGGCGGCGAGTCTCGCGGCGAGCAACGAGTGCCCACCCAGGTCGAAGAAGTCGTCGTCGATGCTGACCGACGCCACGCCCAGGACCTCGGCGTACAGGCCACACAGGATCTCCTCCCGCGGATCACGCGGGCCACGACCGGCTGCCCGACCGGCGCTCAGGTCCGGCGCGGGCAGGGCCCTGCGGTCGAGCTTGCCGTTCGCGGTCAACGGCATCCGCTCCAGCACCACCACCACCGACGGCACCATGTGCTCCGGCAACCGACCCCGCACCCACTCCCGCACGTCCTCCACCAGGCCGACGGGGGACGCAGCGGCGGAGACGGTGGAAGCCGAGGCGGTGGGAGACGCAGCGGCGGAGTGGGCGGAGGCAGCCGGCAGCGCGTCCAGTGCGGAAGGCCCGTCGGCGGGAGCCTCGTGGGCGACGGTGCGCGGCCGTACGTCCGGGACGAGGTAGGCGACCAGGCGGAGGGTGCCGCTCGGATCCGGCACCGCGACCACCGCGGCCTGCCCCACCCGCTCATGACCCAACAGCACCGCCTCGACCTCACCAGGCTCGACCCGGAACCCCCGAACCTTCACCTGCCCATCAACCCGCCCCACGAACTCCAACACCCCCGCCGACGACCACCGCGCCAGATCACCCGTCCGATACAACCGCTCACCCGACCCACCAAACGGATCAGCCACAAACCGCTGCGCCGTCAAACCCGACCGATTCAAATAACCAACCGCCACACCCACACCCGCCAAATACACCTCACCAACAACCCCCACCGGCACCGGCCGCAAACAACCATCCAACACAAACACCCGCTTGTTCGCCACCGCCCGACCCACCGGCACCGACGAACCCGAAAAACCAACCGGCACCTCAAACGTCGTCGAAAAACCCATCGACTCCGCCGGCCCATAACCATTAGCCACCCGCAACCCCGGACACCGCGCCACAATCCGCGCCACATGCACACCCGAAGCCGCCTCACCCCCCGTAAACGCCACCCGCACCCCGTCAAACGCCTCCGGATACTCCTCCACCAACAAATTGAACAACCCCGACGACAACTGCAACATCGACACCCGATGCTCCGCCACCAACGACACAATCACCGACGGCTCAGGCCGCTGCCCCTCCTGCAACACACACACCCCACCAAACAACAACGCCCCCCAAAACTCCAACGAAAACGCATCCCACGACACCGGCGAACACTGCAAGAACACCTCCCCCGGCCCAAACACCGCATACCCCTGCCCCACCAAACTCCCCACCAGAGCCCGATGCGACGCCACCACACCCTTCGGCACCCCCGTCGACCCCGACGTAAACATCACACACGCCACATCCGAACCACCCACCCCCACCGAAGGCACCACCGAAGAACACGAACCAATAACCCCCGCATCCCCATCCACCCGCACCACCGAACAACCACCAACAACCCCCACACGAGACACCAAACCATCCCGAGTCACCAACACCACCGCACCCGACTCCCCCAACAACCACCCCAACCGCTCATCCGGAAAATCCGGATCCAACAACACATAACCAGCACCCGCCTTCACCACCCCCAACACCGCAACCGCAAACTCCACACCCCGCTCCAACAACACCCCCACCACATCACCCCGACCAACCCCCACCGACAACAAATGCCACGCCAAACGAGACGACCGAACATCCAACTCCCCATACGACAAACCCACCCCCCCACACACCACCGCCAACGCACCCGCATCCACACCCACCCGAGACGCAAACAAACCACCCAACGACCCATCCACCACCGCCACCGACGTCTCGTTCCAACCCCGCACCACCGCGTCACGCTCCACCGCGTCGAGCAGTTCGATGCCGCCGACCGGCGTACCGGGACGGTCGGTCATGGCGGCCAGCACCCGGTGGAAGGTGCGCTGGTAGGCGTCGAGGTCCATGGCGTCGCAGTGCGCGCTGTCGACGCTGACGTCGATGCGCAGGCCACCCTCGGGGTGATGGGTGACGGTGAGGGCGACGTCCTCGACCGTCCCGCCGGTGGAGAACAGGTGGTGCACGGCGGGCAGCCCGGCGAAGGTGTCGTGCTCGTCGCCGGCCACGAAGTTGACCACCGGACCGAACTCGCGCCGCCCGTCGGTGGACCAGCCGAGGTCGCGCAGCAGATCGGCGGAGTCGTACCGCTGGTGCCACTGCGCCCGCAACGCCTGCCGGGCGACCCGGGCGGCCAACGCCTCGGCGGTCTCGGCCGGGTCGACGCGGCACCGCAGCGGCAGGACGTTCGCCATCATGCCGGGCACGCCGATGGCGGCCGGGCCGAGCCGTCCGGGCGTCGGGAGGCTGAGCAGCACGTCGTGGTCCCCGGTCCACAGGTGCCGGTGCACGGCGGCGGCGGTGAGCAGCGCCTGCTGCCAGGTCACGCCCGCGCGTTCGGCGAAGTCGCGCAGCCGCGCGACGCCCTCGACGTCGACCCGGGAGACCTGGCGGGTGACCCGGTTGGTGGGCCGGGCCGGCGACGGCGGCCCCAGCGGCTGGGGGGCGTCGGCCATCACCTGCCGCCAGTAGCCGGCGTCGCGCTGCTGCGCCCTGGAACCGGCGTAGCGGGACTGCTCGTCGAGCAGGGCGGTGAAGGAGCCCAGCGGTGGACCGGCGGGACGGCCACCGGCCAGGGCGGTGTAGAGCTCCGCGCCGCGTCGGCGCAGCACGGTGGAGGTGTAGCCGTCGTGGATGAGGTGGTGGGCCCGGTTGTACCAGAGGTGGTGGTCCGGGCCCAGCCGGATGATCTCGTGGTGGAACAGCCGGTCGCGTTCGAGGTCGGGGGCGGTGTCCATGTCCTCGCGCATCAGCCGCAGCGCCGCCGCGTGAGGGTCCGCTTCGGCGCTGAGGTCCCGCAGCCGGGGGGTGAAGTCCGGTGCCGGCCCGAGGTACTGGGCGGGCATCCCGTCGACCTCGGTGAACCGCAGCCGCAGGGTCTCGTCCTCGGCGACCAGCGTCCGCACGGTGGCCAGCAGGGCGTCCGCGTCCAGCGGTCCCCGGATCTCCAGGTACCCGCCCATGTTGTGCACGGGGTTGGTGGGATCGATCCGCTGGGCGTACCAGACGCCGAGCTGCGCGGCGTTGAGCGGCCGGGTGCCGGTCGTCGGGTCGGACATGGTGGAACCCCCATCTGGGCGCGGTTTCGGTGCGGTCGGAACAGGCGGCGACGGCCCACCGCGACGTCTTCAGGTGTGTGAAGAGACGCGCGGTGGGCCGGCGGTGGAACTACGGGCGGCGGAACGGACCGGGCGGACGGTCACTGCTTCCGCTGGATGAGGTCCAGGATGTCCTGGACGCTCTGCACGGTGGCCAACTCGTCGTCGCTGACCTCGATGTCGAAGATCTTCTCGACCTTGACGAGGATGTCGACGAAGGTCAGGGAGTCGATGCCCAGGTCCTCGCTGAGCAGATGGGTGGGGCCGATCTGCTCCACCGCCAGGTCCGGCACCTGCTCCAGGACGATCTCGTTGACTCTCTCCAGCGTGTTCAGCACAGTTGTCTCCCATCAGGGTGGTGGCACTGACGTGCCTCGGTGCGGTTGGTTCGGTCGTCCCGACGCGGTCGCGTCGGCTGTCGCGCAGGTCAGTCGGCCGGTTCGGTGAGGCTCAGCTCGGGCCAGGTGAGGGCGGCGGCGGCCCAGGTGGCGCCGCCGCCGAAGGCGGCCAGCAGCACCTTGTCGCCAGGGGTGAAGGTGCCGGCGGTGACGGCGTCGACGAAAGCCAGCGGGATGGACGCGGCGGAGGTGTTGGCCACCTTGTCGACGTTGATGACAGCCTTCTCGGCGGGGATGCCGATGGCCTCGGCGGTGGCGGTGAGGATGCGCCGGTTGGCCTGGTGGGCGACGAGCCAGTCGACGTCGTCGACGCTCCAGCCCATCTCGTCGAGCACGGCCGTGGCGGCGCCGGTCATCCGGGCGATGGCGTGCTTGTAGACGGACCGGCCGGCCATGGTGAAGTAGCTGTGGTCGTTGTCGGTCGGCACGCCGATGGAGCGTTGCCGGGAACCGCCGGCCGGGGTCTTCATGATGTCCAGCAGGTCGCCGTCGCTGCCCATCAGCTGGGCGGTGACGCTGCCCTGCTCGTCGTGGCCACCGGCCCGGACGACCACCGCGCCGGCACCGTCGCCGAAGATCGGGGAGGTGATCTTGTCCGACTCGTCGAGGATCGTGGAGATGGCGTCGGCGCCGATCACCAGCCCGGTGCGGTACGTGCCGGTGGCCAGCAGCCCGGCGCTGACCGACAGGGCGTAGACGAAGCCGGAGCAGGCGGCGTTGAGGTCGAAGGCCGCGATGCCCCGCAGGCCGAGTCGGGCGGCGACGGCCGGGGCGGTGGCGGGGAACGGGTGGTCGGGGGTGCAGGTGGCCAGGACCAGGAAGTCGACGTCCGGGTTGCCACAGGACTCCAGGGCCCGCCGTCCCGCCTCCACGGCCAGGTCGGAGGTGGCACCGTCGGGCTCCAGGACGAACCGTTGCTCGATGCCGGTCCGGTCGCGGATCCAGTCGGTGGTGACGCCGAGCCGCTCGGCGACCTCGTCGTTCTTCACCGCCCGGTCGGGGACGTACGCGCCGAGGCCGGCGATGACGGCCGTGCGGGTTTGTTTCCTGTACTCGACGTTCGCCGACACAGTTCGTCCTCCCTCGTGTCGTGGTCGGGCGGCCCGGCGCCGCGCCGGCCGCTTGCTGCTCGGTGGTGCAGTCATTGAACCGGCGTGCCACGGTGCCGGGCGGCAGTTGTTCCGGCACCCGCGCAGCAGTTGCCCGCTGCTCAGGCCCCGACGTGGGCCGGGACGCCGGGCGCGAGGCGGGGCGCGGCGTGCAGCTGGGCGGCCCGGATCAGGTGCAGGATCCGGAACCAGGACTGCCCGGCTTCGTAGCTGGGCCGCACCAGGCCGCGCAGCACCAGGTCACGTACTGTCCGCCCGCTGTCGGGCAGGCTTCGACCGGTCAGCACGGTGACGTCCGCCAGTCCGAAGCGGTCGCCGCGGTGGCACAGTTCGGCGAGCAGGTCCCGGTCGGCGGCGGGCAGCGCGGCCAACCGGTGTTCGAGGGCGTCCCGCAGCCGGATGTCGCCGTCGGCGCCCGCGAGGTGGTGCAGCAGTCCCGCCGGATCCGCGTGCAGGCACTGGTGCAGGGTCGGCACGTCGTACACGACCAGCCAGGACGCGACGGCCTGCAACGCCAGCGGCAGCCCGTCGACCCGCCGGCAGATGTCGGCGACGAGCCGGCTGTCGGTAGCGGTGAGGGTGAAGTCGGCGCGGACCCGGCGGGCCCGTTCCACGAACACCCGCACGGCGGGGCTCTGCCCGATCGTGAGCGGGTCGTCGTCCTCGGGCACGGCCAGCGGGGTGAGCAGGAACGTCCGCTCCCCCGGCAGGCGCAGGGGTTGGGCCGCGGTGACGAGGATCCGCAGACCGGGGCAGTCGCGCAGCAGCGTGGCGACGCGGTCGGCGCGGACGACGGGATCGGTGACGCCGTCCACGACCAGCACGGGCGGCCGGTCGGCGACGGTGTCGACGAACGCGGCGATGTCGTCGGTGCCGTCGTCGGCACCGAGTAGTTGGTGGACGCAGGCCCGTACCAGGGCGGCGAGGCGGTCACCGCCGGTGGGGGCGGCGTCGGCCGCGTACCAGAGCACCGGCGTACGCTCGGCGGTGTGCAACCGGGTCACCACCTCCAGGGCGAGGCGGGTACGGCCCACGCCGTCCACCCCGGCCACGGTGACCAGCCGTTCGGCGCCGGAGGCCAGCTCGCCGGTCAGGGTCGAGGTCTCGGCCTCCCGGCCGACCAGCACGTCCAGGGCGAAGGGCGGGGCGGGGGGATCCGCCTCGTAGGCGGCCTTGACCGCCCAGCTGGTGCGCCCCTGGTTGGCGGCGGTCTCCAGTTCAGCGCGGGCCCGCAGGCCCAGCCGTAGCCCGTCGGCGATCAGCCGTACGGTGTCCTGACGGGGCCGCCGCGCCCGACCCTGTTCGAGGTCGCGGATGGCCCGGACGCTGACCGTCGAGAAGTCAGCCAGTTCCCGCTGGGTCAGCCCGATGCGCAAACGGTGCTGACGGACCAGCGTCCCGAACTGTGGAACGTCCTCGCCAGTGCCCACGTCGATGCTCATGTTGCGGTCTCCACTTCTCCGGCGGCAGTGGACGAGCCGGTGCCACGCTGTCGCGTTGGTGTGGCGCAGCAATTCCGTCACCGGATATCCGCTCGTCCGAGTCAATGTTTCGGGTGCCGCTATCGGCCGGGCACCGCGCGTCCTATCATCGACGTATCGGCAGCTCAGGACCCGTTTGATGAGCGCCGCGGGTCGGCTCGCTATCACCGGGGCAGGCGGCGTCCACAATGGTGATAGCGCCGGGATAACCGCTGGGATAAGGCCGGGATTCCGCCGGTGGTTAGCGTTTCGTCAACACCCCAGGGAAACGCTGACAAGGAGTCGACATGGGCCGCATTTCCACCGTCAAGGTCTTCGTTCTCGCCGCCGCCACCGCCGGCGTCATCGCCCTCGGCGCGACGGCCGCACAGGCCTCCGACGGTTCCGCTCCCACGCCGACCGGCACGGTGGCGACCCCCACCCCCACCACGTCGCCCTCCGGCAACAACCCCTGGGACTGACGGCAGGCTCAGGAGGCGGCAGAGCCCAGGGCCACCAGCTCGTCGGCCAGGACCTCCGCCTCCCGTGTCTCGTGCCACATCCCCCGCGCCCGGAAGGTCTCCGCAGCCTGGTCGAGCAGCTCCCGGGCCGGCACCGGTTCGCCGACCCGGGCCAACAGCCGGGCCAGGTCCAGCCGTACCAACGCCGCCCCGCCGTGGTCCATGATCTGCTCACGTACGGTCAGGGCGCGCTCGAAGGCGTCCCGCGCCTGCGCGTGACGGCCCGCAGCGGCGTGCACCTCGCCGAGGTTGCGCAGCAGGTGCCCCTCGCCGATGATGTCCCGGCCGTGCCGCACCATGTCGAGCACCCCGGTCAGGGTCCGTTCCGCCTCCGCGTGTTCGCCCATCTGTAACTGCACCTGGCCGGCCCGCCGCAGGGCACGGGCCTCGCCCTGGGCGTAGCCGACGGACCGGAAGACGTCCAGCGCCTCCTCCAGTTGGGCCTGGGCGACGGCGCTGTGCCCCCGCCGCATCCAGATGTGCGCGCTCTGGGTGAGCACCGTCGCGCGGCCCACCACGTCGCCGACCCGGTCGAAGTCGCGGGCGGCCTGCTCGTAGCGCACCAGCGCCCGGTCGTCCTCGCCGGCCTGCCGATCGAGCAGGGCCAGGTCGCGGCGGCACAGGGCGAGCCCGTGCACCTCCCCCAGTTCGTCGAAGATCTCCAGTGACGCGGTGAGCGCCCGGCGTGCCTCCTCCGGATGCTGCCGGCTCAGGTGCATGGTGCCCAGCGACGCGAGCACGGCGGCGACGCCGCGCCGGTTGCCGGCCTCCCGGGTGGCCTCCAGCGCCCGCTGGTGGGTGCGTTCCCACAGGTCGAAGTAGCCGCGCGCCTCGAACAGCGTCACCAGGGTGGTGGCCAGGTCCCAGCACAGCTCGTCCAACCCGGCCTGGGCGGCCTGCTCGACGGCCAGGCAGAGGTTCGCGTGCTCCGTGTCCAGCCACTCGATCGGATCGGTGAGCAGGTCGTCGACGTACCCGGCGGGCAGCTGCCAGCGCCGGCCCGAACCGCGCAGCACCGTGTAGTCGCCCCCGTAGATCCGCGCGTGGGCCTGCTCGGCGAGCGCCAGCCAGCCGCCGAGCATGCGTTCGGTCGCGGCGAGCTGCACGGCGGGGCTGTCGTGCAGGGTCAGCTGCTCGCGGGCGAACAGCCGGATCACCTCGTGGAAGCGGTAGCGGAACTCGCCGGTGCGCTCCACCGCGACCGCGTCGAGCATCTGCACGTCGACCAGGGGCTCCACCAGGTCTGACGGGAAGGGCCGGTGGTCGTCGAGCAGCGCACCCGCGACCCAGCCGGGCACGGCCGGCCCCTCGGCCAGGCTGAACAGGCGCAGCAGGCGTCGATCGGTGCGGCTGAGGCCGTCGTGGGTCAGCGACAGGCTGGCCCGGATGGTCATCTCGCCGTGCGCCAGCTCGTCGAGCCGGTGCCGTTCGTTGGCCAGCCGGTGCACCATGGACGCCAGCGTCCAGTGCGGGCGGGCGGCCAGCCGGGCGGCCACGATCCGCAGCGCCAGCGGCAACCCGCCGACCGTCCGGACCAGGGCGGCGGCAGCCTCCGGTTCCCGGGCCACCCGCCCGGCGCCGACCACCCGGCCCAGCAGGTCGAGCGACTGTTCCTCGTCGAACACGTCCAGCTCGACGCGCTGCGCCCCGGGCAGGGCGGCCAGCCGGGACCGGCTGGTCACCACCACGGCGCAGCTGCTGCTGCCGGGCAGCAGCGGGGCGATCTGCCGTTCGCTGGCGGCGTCGTCGAGGACCACCAGCATCCGCCGGGCGGCCAGCAGTGTCCGGTACATCTCGGCGCGTTCGTCGGTGTCGTCGGGGATCACCGGACCGGGGATGCCCAGTGCCCGCAGGAACCGGCCGAGCATGTCCTTGGCGCTGACCGGTTCGGGCCCGGCCCCCCGCAGGTCCCCGTAGAGCTGTCCGTCGGGAAACCGCTCGCCGAGGCGGTGGGCGATGTGGGTGGCCATCGCGCTCTTGCCGATCCCGGGCTTGCCGGCGATCACCACCAGGCCGAGCGCGCGCTGCCCGTCGCCGCCCAGCAGCGCGGCCTCCGCGGTGCGCAGCACCGCCTCGTCGGCGACGAAGTCGGCGGTGTCGGCTGGCAGTTGGTGGGGCTTCTCGTCCCCGTACGCCGGCGGGGGCGCCGCCATCGGCGGGGCGGCGCGTTCGGGCGGGTAACCGGCCGGCGCGGCGCTCAGCAGCGCCGGATCCCCGGCGAGGATGGCGTTCTCCAGTTGTCGCAGCTCCTCCCCCGGCGCCAGGCCCAGCTCGTCGGCGAGCAGTCGGCGGCCGGCGCGGTACACATCGAGCGCCTCGGCCTGCCGCCCGGAGCGGTACAGGGCGAGCATCAGCTGGCCCCGCAACCGCTCCCGCAGCGGGTACTCGTCAACCAGTCGGCGGACCTCTCCCACCATCTCGTGGCAGCGGCCCAGGCTCAGCTCCAGCTCCAGGTACGTCTCGACCGCGGTCAGCCGGTCCTCGTCGAGGCGTTGCCCCCAGACGCGCAGCACGTCGCTGGGGATGCCGTCCAGGCAGGGGCCCCGCCACAGGGACACGGCGCCGCGCAGCGACTCGGCGGCCTCGGCGGCACGGCCCTCCTTGACCAGCACCCGGGACGCGGCCACCTGACGGTGGAACAGGTGCAGGTCGACCGCGTCCTCACCGGTACGCAGCAGGTACCCGGGCGCGCGGGACACCACCGTGGCGGCGACGCGGGCCTCGGTGAAGCTCTTGCGCAGCCGGGAGATGCAGATCTGGATCTGGGTGCGGGCGGTGTCCGGCGGTTCCTCCGGCCAGATGAGGTCGAGCAGCCGGTCGGTGCCGACGACCCGGCCGGCCTCGATCAGCAGACAGGCCAGGATGATCTCCTGGCGTCCGGGCGGCACGCGTACCGGACCGTCCGGCCCGTCGACCTGTAGGGGCCCCAGGATCCGGAAGACGACCCCGGTAGGGAGTACTGGACTGGCGATGGTTGAGTCGGGCATGAATCTCCAGAGCCAGCTATTGCGGGAGCAGCATTTCCCGTAACAGCTCACCTCATCGCGGCGACTCCTGTAAATCAGCGCGGTTAACCGTCAGTTGTACCCGTTGGTATGTTGCGCGACCGGGGCGATCGATGATTCGGTGGCCCGGTCCGGCGCACCACTGTGCCGCGACATGCCGTCATGCTGCCGAAAGTGGTCACCCCCGCGGAGAAAGCGCCGTGATAGGCCGGAGATGCCTGCCCCACCGACAGTCTTCCCACAGCCACCAGCGGGTGGGCCAACGGGGAACAGGCAGAGGAGATCCCGATGAGCGGCGACGGGAGCCTGCGGACGCGCAGCAGGGCAGCGACGGCGGCAGGGGTCGACCACGTCCACCTGTCGTACCACTATCTCGACACCGGCGACATCGACGGTTACGGCTCCCTCCTCGACGAGGACGCCCAGGTGCGCCGCCCGGACCTGGCGCAGGGCCGCGGCCGGGCCGAGGTGCTGCGTACCCATGCCCAGATCGCCGGGCCACCCACCCGGCACCGCATCTACAAGGTCGTCGCCGACGGCGACGCGGTCGCGGTGACCGGCCGCTACACCTGCGCGGACCAGCGCGGGCAGACCGGCACGGACGTCGACTTCGTCGACGTTTTCACCCTCACCGACGAGGGGATGCTGCTCGGCTACCGGCGGTTCTACTACGTCGCGCCCGCCTGACCAGCGCCCCTGCCGCCCGTCAGGGCGGGCGCCGACGCGGGGCCCGGAGGACTGCTGGTCGCGGTGGTGGTGCAGTCGTGGGGGCGGCGGTCGACGCCCGCGCGCGGCTCTGGCGCTGCCGGTCCCGCCGTCGCCGTGGACGGTGCGCTATGTTCGCGGGCCACGAGGTGTGTCCGGCCCCGAGAAGATGACCTTCCGAGTGGCACCTCGCCGCAGTGCGTAGAGCACCGCGCTGACGGCGAAGATCGCTGCGCTGGCCACCAGCCAGCGGGCCAGCAGCGGCTGCGGGGTCAGGCCGGTCGCCGCCGTGTACGTGTCGCCGCCCAGGCCGAGGATGCTGGGCAGGTAGACGAGCAGGAGCAGCCCGGAGGCGAGCGCGGGCACCCGTACGTGGTTCAGCGCCGATCGACGCCCGGTGCCGGCCATCGCCGCGCGCAGCGCCCGATCGACCAGGGCGTAGAGCGGGAACAGGAACAGGTCGTGGGCGATGACCGCGCCGACGAACCAGAGCAGCATCCGCCCCGCGGTCGCCTCTCCGGCCAGCCGCAAGGCTATCCAGCCGGTCACCGCGAAGCAGCCGAGCAGGAGCAGCAGATGCCAGGGGGCGGCGCCGTAGTGACGCCGGAAATCAGTCACCGGGCGGCTCCTCGAAGGTGATCCTGCGGACCCACTTCGTACAGTGCACGCCAGGCAGCGCAGGCACGATGATCCGCGCCGGATAGCCGTGGTCGGCCGAGAGATCGACGCCGTTGACCCGCAGGGCGAGCATCGAGTCGGGGTGGCGGACCTGGTTGACCTGCAACCGGGCCTGACGGAACAGACCGGCCTGTTCCAACGACTCGACCCGCGCCACGGCGCTGTCGGGGGCGCCGACCAGAGCGGCGAGGTCCCGCAGCCGGACCCCGGTCCAGGTCTGCGTCGTCGACCACCCCTCGACGCAGGCGATCGGCAGGTCCGCGGTGTGCTGCGTCATCGCGAGCAGGCCGTCGCGGTCCACCTCGACCGTACGGCTGCCGCCGCGCACCGTCAGTCGCCACCGGGCCCCGGTGTCGGCGGTCCGGACACCGGCCGCGGCGGCGGTCCGGTTGACCGGGAACCCGTTCGGTCCGTCGTCGGGCTGCCGCCCCCTGGGCAGCAGCAGCGCGGTCCGGCGCAGCACGCCGTCCAGGCTCTGCCCGACGGTCAGCGCCGCCAGCAGCAACGCGCCGCCCCCGGTCAGGGCGAGAACGCCACGTCGGCTCATCGTCGCCGGGCCGGGCCGGCGGGCCACCAGCCCGTCCGGATCCGCCGGCTCCGGCACGCTCTCCTCCACCGTCGTACGCGTGAGGCGCGGGCCGCGCAGCGCGGAGATCGTCCGAGGAAGCTTGATCAGCACGTGCGTGACGAGGGCGGCGGTGAAGATCCAGGCGCCGTACCAGTGCGCGGTGTAGAAGTCGAAACCGAACAGGTACGCGTACTGGATGTTGAGCAGACCGGTGGCCATCTCGAAGAGGATTCCGCCCACCAACAGCAGCAGCGACAGCCGTTCGAGCACCTGGGCCGGCGAACGGGCCGGCGGCCAGTCGAACAGCTTGGGTACCACCGACCAGAGCTTCGCCACCACCACCGGAACCAACACGATGCCGAGCGTCACGTGCAGCCCCTGGGTGAGCCGGAACAACCAGGCGGGGCGGGTCGGCCAGTCGAAGACGAGAGGGCGCAACCAGCCCACGTCGCTGGGGAACGCCTGGCCGAGCCGAGGGCCGTAGGCGATCCAGTCCAGGAGGCCCGTGATGATCACCAACGGTAGCGTGGCGAGCAGGACGACGCCGAGCACGGACGTCAACCACGGGCCACGCACCGGACTGCGCCACGCGTTGGTGACGGCGTCCGCTCCGGGAGGGCGGTGCCGGTCCAACGCGCGCCACAGCCGAGCCGGGTAGGCGTGCACCGGCGTACCGACCGCCCCGGCGGAGCGCCCAGGACCGTCGGGCGTGCGCCTCGGCTCACCATGGTCGGCTCCCGCAGGTGGATCGTCAGACGGCGGGTCGGCTGGCACGGTTCCTCCTCCAGTCGGCGAGGGCGTCGGACCGGACGCGACGGGCTCCGTGCAGGACGCTAACCGGCAACGGTGCCCTCGGGCGGGCTTTGCGGCATTACCGAAGGCTTACCGGCCGTCCCTTACGAAGTGCTGACGTCGGAGCCGAACCGGCCCCGACGGCCGCCCCGCTGACCTAGCGTGACGCAATGCGGGTACTCGTCACCGGCGCCGCCGGCTTCATCGGATCGCAGGTCGCGGACCTGCTCGTGGCTCAGGGGCACCAGGTGGTGTGCCTGGACGCGCTGCTGCCCCAGGCGCACGGCAGCGTGCTGCCCGACTGGTTCCGCCGCCACGATCCGGTCGTCGGCGACGTCCGCGATCCGCACCTGCTCGACGGTCTGCTGACCGGGGTCGATGCCGTGTGTCACCAGGCGGCGATGGTCGGGCACGGGCTGGACCCGTCGGATGCTCCCGACTACGTCAGCCACAACGACTACGGCACGGCGGTGCTGCTGGCAGCGATGCACCGCACCGGCGTGTCCCGTCTGGTGTTGGCCAGTTCCATGGTCGTCTACGGAGAGGGGCGATACACCTGCGCCCGGCACGGGGTCGTTCGACCGGCCCCACGTCGCGAGGCCGATGTCGCCGCCGGCCGGTACGACCCCACCTGTCCGACCTGCGCCGGCGCGCTCACCAGCGCGCTCGTGCCGGAGGACGCCCCGCTCGAACCGCGCAGCACCTACGCGGCCAGCAAACTGGCCCAGGAGCATCTGGCCGCCGCGTGGAGCCGGCAGACCGGGGCAGGGGTCTGGGCGCTGCGCTACCACAACGTGTACGGCCCCCGGATGCCCCGCGACACTCCGTACGCCGGAGTCGCGTCGATCTTCCGGTCGGCGCTGGCAGGTGGTCGGCCGCCACGGGTCTACGAGGACGGCTTGCAGCGGCGCGACTTCGTGCACGTCTCCGACGTGGCACGCGCGAACGTGCTGGCGCTCACCGCTGCGGCTCCGGACGGCCTGGTACCGGTGAACGTCTGCTCCGGCCAGCCGCACACCGTCGGCGATCTCGCCACCGCCCTGGCGGCGGCGATGGACGGGCCAGCACCGGTGGTCGTCGGCGGCGCCCGGGCCGCCGACGTGCGGCACGTCGTCGCCGATCCCGGCCGCGCCCGCGAACTGCTCGGATACACCGCCCAGGTCAGCTTCGTCGACGGAGTGACCGCCTTCGCCACGGATCCGCTACGGGAACCGGCCGTCGTGTCGGCCTGAGCCTCGCCCCACCCGCCCGTCGGCGGCAGGGGGTCGGCTCACGAGACGGTGAACAGCAGGTGGTTGACGGCGAGGGCGGTGAGCGCCTGCCCGGCCAGCCACCAGCGGTGCGTCGCGGCGGGCAGCTGCACGACGGCGACGAGCAACCAGACCGTGAACGGCAGCCAGATCCGCTCCACCTCTGCCTTGCTCATGCCCGACAGGTCGGCGGCGAGCACCGCGAGCACCGCGGCGGCCGGCAGCAGAACGGTAGGCCCGAGTGTCTCGACCCGTCGCGCGAGCGCGCCGAGCCGCTGGTGTCGAGGCGCGACGCGGGTCGACGGGTCGCCGGCCGGGCCCGGTCCGCTGGTCCCGGGCGTCGACGCGGGCAGTGCGGGGGAACTGTCCCACGCCCGCCAGGCCCGGCGGGCCGAGTGCAGAGTACGGCGCAGCGCCGGCCCGACCACCGGCCCGGCGGAGAGCAGCAGCGCCGCCAGGTTGGCCCAGACCCAGTATGCGTAGGGACGCTCGGCCGCCCAACCCTGGTAGTAGCGCTCGACCACCCGGTCGTACCCCTGCCACCAGTGGAACCCGGCGACGGTGAACGCCACCGCCACCGCGGCCACGCCGGTCGCGCCGGCGAGCAGCGCGGCACCCCGGCCCTTCGGACGCAGCGCGAGCACGACGAGAGCCAGGGGCGCGACGAGCACGAAGCCGTAGGACAGGTACAGCGCGAAGCCGAGCAGTACGCCGCCGGCCGACGCGGTCGCGGTTCCGCGTACCGCCAGCAGCGCGAGGCCGGCGGCTACCATCCCGGTGAAGAGACCGTCGGCGGAGGCACCCACCCAGACCGCTCCGGGCAGCAGCACCAGGAACGGCAGCACCGCCCGGGCGGCCCCGCCGGCGCCCAGGGCCCGTAGGGCGATCGGCACGGACACCACGACGCTCGCCCCGACCAGGACGCAGGCCAGCGCCGCCGCCGTGCCACCCCCCAGGCCCACCCGGTCGAGCACGACGAACACCAGCAGGGCACCCGGTGGGTGCCCGGCCGTGTGGGTGGACCACGAGTCCGGCTGGAAGTCCAGGATGCGGTCGGCGAAACCGGCCAGCATCTGCCCGACGTCGGTCACCCGGGGTACCTCGTGCAGATACTCCGCCTGCGGGGTGAGCCGTCTAGTCAGCCCTTCCGACCAGCCGTCCACGAGTGCCAGGGCGAGCGTCCAGCCGACCGCCGCCAGGTAGCCGACGGACAGCAGGGAGCCCCATCGGGCGGTACGGGCCCACTGCGTTCCGGGCCCGACCACCGCGACGGCGATCGCCAACGCGGCCGGCGTGCCCCAGCCCAGGTGCGGCTTCCAGGTGGCGTAGAGCGGCGCGGCGTCGGCGTACAGGCCCACGCCTGCGCGGTTGAGCGTCGCGCCCACTGCCACGGCGGTGACCAGCAGCATCGCCTCGACGCCCAGCACCAGCAGGTCGCCCCGGTGACGGTTCGGGACGCGGGGGTCGACGGACGGGCGGGAAGCGGTGGCACCGGGTCTCATGTCGACCGGACGGTACGGACCGGGCCCCGTCCCGTCAGCCAGTTCGCCGGTATGTCACCGGACGGTAAGAAGTGTCGGTGCGGTAAGTGTTCCGTAAGGTCGAATCGGGCGCCGACCGCCCCGGGCCGGCCCTAGCGTCGGCGGTATGCCGACACAGATCGACGTGGTGCTGCCGTGCCTGGACGAGGCCGCTGCCCTGCCCGCCGTGCTGACCGCGTTGCCGCCCGGATACCGGGCGATCGTGGTGGACAACGGCTCGCGCGACGGCTCACCCGAGGTGGCCGCCCGGCACGGTGCGCGGGTGGTGCACGAACCACGGCGGGGCTACGGGGCCGCCGTGCACACCGGGATCGAGGCAGCCGACACCGAGTTGGTCTGCGTGCTCGACGCCGACGGGTCCTTCGCCCCCCGGGAGCTACCCGCCCTGGTCGCCCTCGTCGCCGACGGGGTCGCCGATCTGGCCGTCGGCCGTCGTCGGCCGGTCGGTGTGGGGGCGTGGCCCTGGCACGCCCGGGCGGGCACGGCGCTGGTCGCCGCGCTGCTGCGGCACCGGGGCGTGCCGCTGCGTGACCTCAGCCCGATCCGGGTGGCCCGTCGGGAGGCACTGCTCGCCCTCGGAGTCACGGACCGGGCCTTCGGCTATCCCCTGGAGCTGTTGATCCGGGCCGCCGCGGCGGGTTGGCGCATCCACGAGGTCGATGTCACCTACGCCCCGCGCGCTGCCGGCACCCGTTCCAAGGTCTCCGGCTCCGTACGGGGCACCCTGCGGGCCACCCGGGACTTCGCCGCCGTGTTGCGTACCGTACGGGAGCCCCGGTGACCGTCGTGCTGGTGATGGCCAAGGCGCCCGTGCCCGGCCTGGTGAAGACCCGGCTGTGCCCGCCGGCGACTCCCGTCCAGGCCGCCGAGTTGGCCGCCGCCGCGCTGCGGGACACCCTGGATGCCGTGGGCGAGACACCAGGGGCGACACCCGTCCTGGCGTTGGCCGGGCACCTCGCTGACGCCGTGGACGGCGTGGCGTTGACCGCCGCCCTCGCCGGTTGGTCGGTCCTGCCGCAGCGGGGAACGGGTCTCGCCGACCGGCTCGCGCACGCCCACCTCGACGTCGCCGGGGCGTTCCCCGACCGTCGGGTGCTGCAGATCGGGATGGACACCCCGCAGCTGACCCCGGCGCGGCTGGCCGCCGCCATGTGCCGGCTCGAGAGCGCCGACGCAGCGCTGGGGTACGCCCACGACGGCGGCTGGTGGGCGCTGGGGCTACGCGACCCCCGGCAGGCGGTGGTGCTGCGCGCGGTGCCGATGTCGACACCGCAGACCGGGCGGTCGACCTGGTCCGCGCTGACTGGACGCGGGTTACGGGCCGTGCCGCTGCCCGTGTTGCGCGACGTCGACGACTGGTCCGACGCGTGCGCCGTGGCGGCGGCGGCCCCGGATGGCCGGTTCGCCCGCCGGGTCGAGGCCGTGCGTCGTGCCATGGTGGTACGCGCGTGAACGGCGACGGTTTCGCCTCCGCTCTACGCGACCCGGCCGGCGACGTGCACTGGCTGATGCCTGCGGACGGGCCCCGCCGCCGTCTGCCGGTGAAGCGGTGGCATCGGGCGGCCACCCCGGCGGACGCCACGGTGGTCGCCCGCTGTGCCGGCCCCACCCTCGACCTGGGGTGCGGTCCGGGCCGGATGTCGCTGGCGCTGACCAGGGCCGGGCTCAGCGCCGTGGGGGTGGACGTGTCGTCGCAGGCGGTGGCGTTGACCCGGGCGCGCGGCGCGGTCGCCGTGCACGCCGACCTGTTCGGCCCGCTGCCGGCCGAGGGGCGGTGGGCACACACGGTGCTGCTCGACGGGAACATCGGCATCGGGGGCGACCCGGTGGCTCTGCTGCGACGGTGCGGAAAGCTGCTGCGTCCGTCCGGCACGGTGCTGGTAGAGCTGGAACCGCCGGGCGCCGGCACCTGGCAGGGGCAGGTCCACGTGGCGACCGGACGGCACCGTGGCCCGGCCTTCCGCTGGGCGTGGCTGGACACGGATGCGGTGTCGGGCGCCGCCGCTGCGGCGGGGCTGGCGGTCGGCGAGGTGTTCCGTTGTGGCTGTCGCTGGTTCGCCGAGTTGACCCGCCTGGACCGTCCCGCCGCACCGTGAACGCCACCCCTGGCAGGGCGCAGCCGTAAGAACCTGGCAAGCTTCCGGCCGGCCGCCGGCGCCCGGTTCGTCGCTACGCTGACCGGATGGATGCGGCCGGGGCGGGGCGGGAACGAGGGCACCAGACGAAGCAGCAGGTGCTGGTGGTCGACGACGACCACAACGTCAGCGACGTGATCTGCCGTTACCTGGAGCACGACGGTTTCCAGGCCCGCCACGCGGGCGACGGGGCAGCGGCGTTGGCGGCCGTCGCCAGGCAGACGCCGGACCTGGTGGTGCTCGACCTGATGCTGCCCGAGGTCAACGGCCTGCAGGTGTGTCGTGAACTGCGGGCCGGGCCCCACGGCGTACCGATCATCATGCTCACCGCGCTCGGTGACGAGGCCGACCGGATCCTCGGCCTGCAACTGGGTGCGGACGACTACCTGACCAAACCCTTCTCGCCGCGGGAACTGGTGCTGCGGGTGCGTTCGGTGCTCCGCCGTGCCGGCGGTGAGCAGACCCTCGGGCGGCCGGAGACTCTCACCGACGGCAGCCTGACGGTGCGGACCGGCCCCCGCACCGTCCATCTCGCCGGCCGGGAGGTCGCTCTGACCATGCGCGAGTTCGACCTTCTCGTCCACCTGATGCGGCATCCGGCCCGGGTGTTCACCCGAGCCGAACTACTCGAGCGGGTCTGGGGCTGGAACTTCGGCGACCACTCGACCGTGACCGTGCACGTGCGACGCCTGCGCGAGAAGATCGAGGCCGACCCCGCCAACCCCCGCCGGCTGGTGACCGTCTGGGGCATCGGCTACCGGTACGGGCCGGCCGTTGCGTGACCTGGCACTGATCTTCGCGATCGCCCTCGGCGCGGCGCTCGCCGCTGGCGTCGCCGGAGCGCTGCTGCTGCGTCTGCTCCGAGGCAGCTCGATCATCGTGCACGTCTGCGTGCTGCTCACCACGGCGGTGGTCGCGGTCGTCCTCGGAGTCGTGGCGGTCGCGGAGGCGATGTTCCTGTCCCCGCACGACCTGGAGGTGGTGTTGATCACCGTCGGCGCGGCGGCGGTGGTCAGCCTCGGCGTCGGCGGGCACTTCGGCCGCCGGTTGGCCACCGCCGCGGTGTGGGCCGACCAGGCCCGCGACCGGGAGCGGCAGGTGGAGGCCGGGCGTCGGGACCTCGTCGCCTGGGTCTCCCATGACCTGCGTACCCCACTCGCCGGACTGCGGGCGATGGCGGAGGCGTTGGAGGACGGCGTCGTCCGTGATCCCGCGACGGTCGAGGAGTACCACCGGCGTATCCGGCTGGAGACGGACCGGATGACCAGGCTCGTCGACGACCTGTTCGAACTGTCCCGGATCAACGCCGGGGCCCTGCGGCTGTCCATGGCGGCGGTGCCGCTCGGGGAGGTGGTCTCGGACGCGCTGGCCAGCACCGCCCCGTTGGCCGCAGCCCGACGAATCAAGCTGGTCGCCGCGGAGTCCGGCTGGCCGACGGTCGCCGCCAGCGAACCAGAGCTGGCCCGGGTGGTGGCAAACCTGCTGCTCAACGCGGTGCGCTACACGCCACCGGACGGCACAGTACTCGTCGAGGCCGGCCGCGACCGGGACCTCGCCTGGCTGTCCGTCGCCGACACCTGCGGCGGCATCCCCCCTACCGACCTGCCTCGGCTCTTCGACGTCGCGTTCCGGGGCGAGCCCGCCCGTTCCCCCCGCGCCGCGGGTGGTGACGGCGCGTCCGGAGGTCTCGGGCTGGCGATCGTGCGCGGACTGGTCGAAGCGCACGGCGGCCGGGTCGAGGTGAGCAACACCGCAGACGGATGCCGGTTCGTCGTCCGGCTCGCGGCCGTCTGAGCCTCGACCACCTCCCACTAATCCTGGAACCGGTGCCGCATGACGGCGGGCAGCCCAGCTCACCGGCCTCGTCCGGCCGAAGGGGCAGGCCTACCGTCGCCGGCTCGTCACTGCTTGATCGACCTCGCATGCTCGAAGTCAGCCGATAGAGCCGCGTAGCCACGTCTCGTGTGCCGACGTCCGAATGCCCCACACAAGCAGCGCGGTGACCGCGAGCAGCAGAACGAGACCGACCGCCGCGACTCTCCCGGCCCGGTGGCCCGTCGCCGTCGGTTCGTCGTCACCGGTGGTGTTAGACGGCGACGGACCGTTGGGGGCGACGATCCACCTGGCGGCCACGGTTGCCGCCAGCACCAGTGGAATCGCCACGATGAGTCCCTGCACGAGGATCCAGTGCGCGGTCCTGGACATGGCCTCCAGGTCCGATGTGGCGCGGCACAACCCGTTGCCGGTCAGGCAGCGAACCGGCCCGGCCAGCCACCAGATGGCCGCGGTGGCGGCAACCGTGGTGACCGTCGCGGCAAGCAGGGCCAGTGCTGGCCGTCGCGAGTCTCCTCTGATCAGCACTATCGCCATGGCGATGGCCAGCAGCACCGAGCCGACAGCGAGGGTGGCGTTGTCGACCACGGCGTCGAAGGACATCTCGGCTGGCTGCGGAACGGCCTGGCGCACCTCGACGGGAAGCACCAGACCGGCGGCCACGGGCAGCAGAACGCCGATCAGCGCCGCCACGGCGCCGCCGCCAAGTCCGAGCAGTGTGGCCCACCACAGGGCCCGCCAGCCGGGCGCGTTCCACGCTAGCAGCGCCGGTACCAGCCAGAGGGCGGTCAGAGCTGGCAGGGTGAGCGGATTGTGCACCAACCGGTCCGCCGGCCCCAGCTCCGCGGTGCTCACCATGGCGACCGCCGCATACCAACCGTCACCCTCGGCCGGTGCAGGACCCAAGCTCAGCGCGAACCCAAACCGGATCATGCTGTACGGCAGCCACACCGCGAGCGCCGCCCCGCCGGCCAGGCCGGCGGCACCCAATGTCGCCGGGAGTGCCCAGCGCGCCGGTCCGCCGGACCTGACCGCCGCGCTGGTCGTTGCCGAGGCTGCCGTCGGATCGGTCCGGCGAGTTGCCGACCCGGACAGAACCGCGCGGGCCGTCGAGTCAGTCCAGGCGGCCAACGCCACTGCGGCAACCGTGAGGAGCAGACCTGCGACCAGGGTGGATGCCGGGCCGGAACCGCCGATCGAGCCTGGCGTGCCCGTGATCACGGCCAGTGACATCAGTGTCCCCACCAGAAACGATCCCACCAGGACCGGTCCGCTCGTGAGCCAGAACGGCACCCGGTGTGCCGGTGCGGCGTTCGCGACGGCTGCCTGCGCTGCTCGCCAGACCGTCGACGCGAGCATGGCCCCCAGCCACGGCCCGACCGCCAGCCCGAGCAGTGCGGTGCCGAGTAGCGGGTCCAGTCCGAGGCCGAGGCCTGCTGTCAGTGCCAGGTTCGTGGTCAGGACGCCCGCCGGGAGACCGGCGGCGACAAGGTTCCAGTGCGTCGGCCGTGACGCCTCCCGGGGGTCTCGAATCGCACGGAGACGTCTGCCGGGAAGCGGATGGGTGCCCCACCGGTCGAGCCACCGGCCCGGCGCAGGGAGCCGTTCCAGGATCGCGGTCATCGCGGCAGCCGTTGCGCCCGCGTCGGCGGCCACCCTGTCGGCGTACGTCTCGCGTGCCCGCAGCACCGCGTTGCGCAGCAGGTAGACCAGACACCCGAGGGCGATCAGCGTGCCGAGGAACCGGGCGGTGAACCCCGGCGCGGACACGATCGTGCTGGTTCTCCACGTCCAGCGGGTGGGCGCGGTGATGAGGCCCGGATGCACGAGCAGGAGCAGCGGTGGTAGCACAGCCACCAGCAGGTACGCCCGCCATACTGCGATCGTGAGGTAGGTGAGGTCGACGTCTCGGTTGCGCAGATGCGCCAACTCGTGCGCCACGACAGCTCGGAATGCTGGCGCGTCGGTGGCCCGCAACACCAGCAGCCCGGCGTCCAGCTGGATCCGCCGCCGGCCCGGCAGGCCGTACGCCTGACCGCTCGGGGTGCCCCGATGAGGCACCAGCCACCACTGCGGTGCCCGGGTCAGACCCGAGTCACGGCGCAGGCCGTCGAGGTCGTCTGCCAAGCCATGGACGAGGTCCGACGGAAGCCGCCGCGCCCGACTCCGCCGCACGATCCACCACGGGTGGGCGAGGTACAGGGCGACTGCCACCACGACGAGGACGCCGAGCCCGACGGCGACCAAGGTGAACGGTTCGGCGACGGCCGGTCGCAGGCAGGACCGGAACTCGACCTGCAGCGCCTCGCGTCGCAACGCGTCGTCCAACATGCCCTCAGCTGCGAGCCGGGCGACCCCGGCATCGAACGCGGAGTCGCATTCGGTCCTGCGAAGTTCGTAGGCCGCAAGCCGGCTCGGCGGGTAGAAGCCGATGGCGAGGAAGATGGTCACGCTCGTGGCCAGGACCGCGCCGATGAGAAGAGCGAAGTATGCAGCCGGCGCACCCGGAGCGGCACGCTGGCCGGTCGAGCGCGCCACGGCGGTCAGCGGCCCCCGCCGCCCAGCCGGCCCTGCCCGACGACCGCGTCGGCGATGAGCGCCGCCCGGTCAGGATCGACACCGCCACGGACCGCGACCCGCTCGACGATCCGCCGCACCTCGGACCACTCCTGCCCGGTCAACTCCAGCGGCGCCTCCGTCTCCGCTTCCGATGCCCCCCGCTGCCGTGGCGCAGCCCGAAAGGCCCGACGGAGTGCGGCCGAGGTGACACGGTGCCCCTTATGCATCCCCCGTTCCACGACATAGCGCACCACCTCTGTCATCGCGGCCAGCGTCACCGGAGTCAGCAGCACCAGCACCTCGGGCAAGCCGAACGCCAGCGGCCCGCTGCGGCGCGCCGACTCCGCGTACGCGTCGGGATCGGCGAAGTGCGCCTCGCTCAGCAGAGGGAACAGGTCTCCCTCGCCCGGCGAGAACCGCTCGACCATCGGCCTGGCAAGGTCGACCAACAGCGATCGGTCCGACTCCGGCCGCATGCGATCCCCCGTTACCTTCCGTGTCGGACAGAACACGATTCACTGTAGGGGTCGCTGCTACCGGGCGGAAGACGCTCCAGTGCCGAGGACGGTGCGCCGCTCGGTCCGGAGACATCCATCCATCCGTACCCGACCATTGAGCCGTTGGACCGGCGCGGCCAAGCTGACCTGGCCCGATCTGCGGCCGAGCTCGAAGTACGAGCAGGCCGACGGAAGCGGTACGCTTCTGCGCCGCCGCCTTCGCCTCGTCGGGAACGTGCCCGTGTCCGGCCAGCGGCCCAGGCCGATCAGCCGCGGATCCACGGGGTGGTCGGCTGCAGTACGGCCTCCCGCAGGGCGCCCGTACGCCACCGGGTGACCTCCTGGTACTCCGGGTCGGCGACCATCCGACAGAAGGCCGCCCGGCTCGGGTATCGCACCAACAGCACGGCGTCCCAGACCTGCCCCTCCTCCGCGACGAGGGCCGGCTCGCCGTCACCGGCGTAGAGCACCTCGCCGCCGTGGCGCGGCAGAAACGTCTCCCGCAGCGCGGAAGCGTAGCGATCGTACGACTCCCGGCCCTCCTCGGCGAAGCGCAGGAGGTTCAGCATCACCACCGGTCCCTCGGGGTCCGCGGCGAGGAACTCCTTCAGATCGCGGCCAGTAGGGTCGACTGCCATCGGTACGCCTCCGGGCTGCTCGTCGGAGGCGACATCACACCACAGTCAACTCGAAACGCAAAGCGGTTGAGTGGCGGCGGGCCGGCCAGCAGAGGGGTGGTTTCCTACGATACCCGTGTCCGGGTAGGCCGGCGTCGCAGCGCTTCAGCGAGACAGAGCGCTCTCAAGGTCGCCTTCGACGGCGACGGGCGGCCCTTGATCCCGCGCTTCTTCGCCCCGTCGTACAACTGCTCCCTGGTGTGGTGGAGTGACCAGGGTGCTGTCCCGATCCTCAGTCGGACGGGCGACGGCCCTGCGGGGCCGGTGCTCGGCGCCGGCGCCCCAGTGTCACGCCGGCGGCCAGGGCGAGCAGCGCCAGCGCCAGCGCGGCGACGGTCCACGGCCCCAGCCCCGCCAGCCAGCCGCTGAGCGCCGTCTGGACGGCGCCGGCCGCGTCGATGACCGGGTCGTCCGGGTCACCTCGACCGGTGAAGACCCGCACCTCGTACCATCCGTACCAGGCCACGTATCCACCGGTGACCATCAGCAGCAGGCCGGCGACACGCCCCAGCAGCGGTGCGGCCCGACGGGTACGTCGCACCAGTGAGTCGCGGGCCAACGCGACGGCCAGTGCGGCGGCGCCTACCGCGAGCCCCATACCCAGCGCGTACGCCACGAAGAGGCCGATGCCGGAGAGCGCCGACCCGGCGCGGAAGCCGGCGACCACGACGGCCAGGAAGGGGCCGATGGTGCAGCCGAGCGAGGCGATCGCGTAGGCCATGCCGAACAGCACCATCGAGCCGAACCGCCGGCGGACCGCCGGTCCGGTCGCCATCTTCGGCGTGAAGGCCGGCAGCTGGCGTCCGGCCAGCAGCCAACCACCGGCCGCCACCAGGGCGAGACCGATCAGTATCGACACCCAGGGCAGGTGACGGGCGACCGCGTCCGCCGCAGGGGCGGCGAGCAGCCCGAACGCGCCGAACACCGCGACGAACCCCAGGGTCATGGCGCCGGTCAGCGCGACGGCCCGGCCGATCGGTGCGAGCAGGCCCCGCTCGGCCGCCGGCTCGTCGCCCAGCACCAGCATCGACAGGTACGCGGGCAACAGTGCGAAGCCGCACGGGTTGACCGCGGCCAGCAGCCCGGCGCCGACCGCCAGGCCGTAGGGAGTGTCCGGCATAGTCAGTTCAGCCCGGCGACCCGCTTGCGCAGGTCCGCCGGGGACAGTGGTCCGGAGTGCACGACGGTGCCGGCCGAGTCGAGGAGCACGTACTGTTCCTGACTGGTCACCTCGAAGCGGCGCCAGACCTGGCCGTCGTCGTCGGCCAGGTGGGGGAAGCCCTCGATCCCGGTCTCCTTCGCGAACCGTCGCATCGCTGCGTCGCCGCTGCCGAGCCCGGCCACGCCGACCACGTTGACCCGGCCCGCGTTCTCGCGCTGCACGGCGGCGATCTCGTCGGCGACGGCACGGCAGCGGGTACACCAGGCCGCCCAGAACCACAGCACCGCAGGCCTGCCGGCGAGGCTGCTGCCCGAGAAGGCCGCGCCATCGATCGTCCGGCCGGTGAACGAGATCGTCTCCGGGGTTGCGGGGTTCGTCGCACCGCTGGCCGCCGGGCCGACAGTGCCCGCAGTGGTCGACTGGGCCGCTGCGCCTGGCCCGGCGGTCGTGCCGTCCGGGGCGGCGGGTGGCTCTGTGCCGCCGCAGGCGGCGAGGGCGAGGACGACCGCCGTCAAGGCGGCCACACCGGGCAGGAAAGCGGTACGGGGACCGGGCATGAGCGGATACTAGCCCGGCCGCCGACCGGGCAGGATTACCGCTTTCTTACGTGCAGTTGGGACGCCGTCGCCGACCGGGGCAGCCGGTCCGGTGTCGGCGGACTCGCCACTTAACTGGCACTCGGGCTGGCCGAACCAGGTGTTCACCCCCGCGAGTGCTGGCTGTCCGGCGGGCACGAGTGCAGGGGATGGCACGTCGGGCGAGCGACACGCGGGGTAGTGCGCCCGGGGGCACGGGCGGCCACGCCATGATGGGCGGTGAAGATCCTGTCCATCCAGTCCTCCGTCGCCTACGGCCACGTCGGGAATTCGGCGGCCGTCTTCCCTCTCCAGCGGCTCGGGCACGAGGTCTGGCCGGTGCTGACGGTCCACTTCTCCAACCACACGGGTTACGGCGCGTGGCGCGGGCCGCTGCTGGCGCCGACCGACGTGGCCGAGGTGATCGCGGGCATCGCCGACCGTGGGGTCCTCGGCAGCGCGGACGCGGTGTTGTCGGGCTACCAGGGCGACCCGGCGATGGGTGCGGTGATCCTCGACGCGGTGGAAAAGGTCAAGGCGGCCAATCCGGATGCGGTGTACTGCTGCGACCCCGTGATGGGCGATGCCGGCCGGGGGATGTTCGTTCGGCCAGGCATCCCGGAGTACATGCGGGACACCGTCGTCCCGCGTGCGGACATCATCACCCCGAACCACTTCGAGCTGGACTTCCTGGCCGGCCGCACGACGGACTCGCTGACGGAGTTGCTGGCTGCGGTCGACGTGGTACGCGAGACGGGGCCGCGGCACGTCCTGGTCACCAGCGTGCTCCACGGCGAAGTGCCGGTGGGCTCGCTGGATGTCGTGGCCGTCTCCGACGGGGGCGCCTGGGCGGTGACCACCCCGCTGCTGCCGATCAACCCGAACGGCGGCGGCGACGTCACGGCGGCGCTGTATCTCGCGCATCTGCTGACGACGGGCTCGCCCGCGACGGCACTGGAACGCACCGTCGCCGCCGTCTTCGCCGTGCTGGAGGCGACCCTCGCAGCGGGCACCCGGGAGATCCAGCTCATCGCTGCCCAGAACGCCATTGCCGAGCCGTCGGCCCGGTTCGTCGCCCGGCGGCTGCGCTGACGGCCCCCGGTCACCTTCTGATCCGTCAGGCCACCGAGCCGGCCGACTTCATCGGGATCGGGAGTCTGCCGGTGAGTCAGGCGCCCGCGTCGGCCACCGGCGACGCGGGCGCGCAGACGGTGTGGCGATACCGCGTGGGCAAGGTCGACGTTCCGGCTGACCTCGACTGCTGCAGGTAGGTTGCCCACCCCGGGCGCGGCGGCCGTCGAGGTCGGGTCGCCGACCCGGGTGCGCCAGGAAGTTCACTCTGGAGTGTTCCTCGTTCCCGCGTCGGTGATCGGAGCCACCGATCTGGTACTCCCGGTGACTCCACTCGACGTGAACGGAGCTGCCCTCGCCGCGGAGACCCTCGTGGAGGTCGCCGGACGCGGTTGACCGGCCGGCGTCGCCGGTCGTCGACCGGACGACGGCCCGTGCTGAAGGGTCGGAAGCCCGGACGTGCGGGTATTGACGAAGTTCATTGGCATGGACGAGGGTGTCCAGACGGCCGATCGCCACTGGTCAGTTCGGTGCGGGGGTCGTCGTCCCCCCTCAGCCCCGGCAGGCCACCCACCAGGCCCGCCGGTGTCCCTCATGCGAAGGAGCCCACCCCATGGGGCTTACGCCAACGTCAACCCGCAAGATCGCCATTGGTGCGACCCTCGCCGCAACCGTCGCAGCCCTCACCGGTGTCGGCATCGTCGCCGCGCCGAGCAGCAGCGCCGCGGTCGACTGCGGCGTGCTCTTCGACGACTTCAACTACTCATCCCGTACGGACGCGGCGCTCGGCCAGCGGGGCTGGCGCATCCGGAGCAGTCCCGGCGGCCCGGGGGTGAGTGGTGCGCGCTGGCTCGCTGACAACGTGTCGTTCCCGACCGTCGACGGGCAGAAGGTCGCCCAGCTCAGAGCGGTCACCGACGGCACCGCAGGTGGTACGTCGCACGCCGAGTTCTCGCAGAGCAGCCGCCGCTTCTTCGAGGGCACCTACCTCGCCCGGATCAAGTTCGCCGACGCCCCGGTCAGCGGCCCGGACGGCGACCACGTGAACCAGACCTTCTACGCCATCTCCCCGCTCGCCGCGCCACGCGACCCGATGTACTCCGAGCTGGACTTCTCCGAGTACCTGCCCAACGGCGGCTGGGGTGAGCCGGGCCCGATCAACTACCAGACCAGCTGGTACACCTACGTGCCCGACCCGTGGTACGCCGACAACCAGCACAGCAGGCAGGCCCGCAGCATCGACGGCTGGCACGACGTCATGGCGACGGTCTCCGGTGGTCACGTCAGGTACTACATCGACGGCGCGCTGGTCGGTGACCACTCGGGCAAGGTCTACCCCCGGCAGAACATGTCGATCGACTTCAACCAGTGGTTCATCGACCTGAACGGGCGCACGGGGGTCGGCACCAGCACCTGGATCCAGTCGGTCGACTACGTGTACCACGCCAAGAAGCAGGTGTTGAGCCCGACGCAGGCCACCGCGGCGGTCAACGGGTACCGGTCCGGCGGCACCGTGCACGCCGACAGCGTCGTCACCACCAACGACTGCGACCCCGGCACGCCCCCGGGCACCAACCCGCCGACGACCCCGCCGGTCACGCCCGGCGCGACGATGCTGCAGTCCAACTTCAGCGGTCGCTGCATCGACATTCCGGGCGGCAACCCGGTCGACGGAGCCCGCCTCCAGATGTTCGACTGCAACGGTAGCGCCGCGCAGAGCTGGGCGTTCCACAGCGACGGCACGCTGCGGGCGATGGGCAAGTGCATGGACCCGGCCGGTGGCGCCCTCGCCAACGGCACGCCGATCCAACTGACCGGCTGCAACACCAACCCGGTGCAGCGGTTCACCCTCACCTCCGCCCGGACCCTGGTGAACGTCTCCTCCGGCCGGTGCGTCGACATCAAGGACTGGGTCGGCAGCAACGGCGCCGCGCTGCAACTGTGGGACTGCGCCGGCACCGCCAACCAGATCTGGGGCAAGCTCTGATCGGATGACAGCAAGAAGGCCCGCGCCGGCTCGGTGCGGGCCTTCCCCTTGTACGCGGAGCGGCCCTCGCCACGCTTCGCACCAGCAGAACGTAGCAGCACGTCAGCGGCCCGGACGGAGAACATCTCACGGGGTCGACGGGCACCCCGCCGCCTCCGCATGGGAGCCGGATTTGCAGCATTTGTCAAGTTCTGGATCGGGGCGTCTCCCGGGTGGACCGCATCCGGATACACCTGGTACCGGCACAGATCGCCCCCGAGTCAGGAGGCAGGCTGAGCCACGATGCCGGGTCCTGCAACGGCGGAGATCCTCGGCCGGCGCACGCTGCGAGCCGCGTCGGCCTACGCGCCGTTCGGCTCATCGCGGCCGTGCCGCTGGTCGGCGCGGCCGAAACTCTGACCCAAGACCGGCGACACGCCTCACCACCTCGCGGGGACCCCGCGTGGTTCCGACCCGATGTCAGGAGAATGTCATGCGTTCCACCCCGATGATCAAAACCGCGCTGGCCATGGTCGCGATCGGTGCGGTGTCGGCCGTCGGCGGCTTCGCGATCGCTGCGTTCGTCCAGGAGAGCACCACGGATCCGGTCGCGGGGTCGGCCGAGTCCTTCTCCGCCGTCACCGTCACCGGCGCGCAGACCGGCACCCTGTTGCCCGGCGAAAGCGCGTACGTCACCCTGACCCTGACGAACCCTAATGCAAACGTGAAGGCCAAACTGGTATCCGTCGTACCCGGCGAGGTTGTTGTCGACACCGTCGTCGACAGCGCCGACACGACCTACTGCAAGGACCAGATCGAGCTCTCCACGCTCGGCGCCGACCCCATCTTCCCGACGCTCGCCGTCAGCGAGGCGAACTTTCCGTTCAAGCTGACCGACGCCGTGAAGCTCAAGCCCGACACCGACATCCGTTGCCAGGGCATGACGTTCCACACCACGTGGACGACCAAGTTCGAGGCTGTGCGCTGAGGATCGCCGACAGCCGAACATGGATGGGGTCGACAACTCGTCGACCGTGCTGGCGTCAACGTCCACGATTCCCGGTGTGGGTCCGCCCCTCCGTCACCCACCCGGCCTCGTCAACCACCGCCTGCGACGCGTCAGGATCTTCGCCCAGGTCCCGTCGTCAGCGAAGAACACATCGTCGCCGTCCAGGCAATCCACATCGCACGGGTCCCAACCGGCGGCGTCCCCCGCTGCTTCGTGCTGGCCGAAGTGATCTGTTGCGGCGTGTGCGGCCGAATCATGGACTCCCACCGGGGCCACCTTCGGGACGACGGTGGCCAGGGAATGACCACATCCGGGTGGGGTACGGATCGTCCGGGGCAAGGGCCTCGCAGTCGATGCGTTCGCGGCCTGCTGGTCGTGGTGGGCGGGGCCTGAGCGAACGAGCATGTTCGATTGCTTGACACTCCACATGGTATCGCTAACACTTGTCCGTAACGCGAACGTAACAAGTAGAACACACCGCTTCCTGCCCCAACCTGACGCGTCGGAGCTGCCGCCACGGCACGTCGCCACCATCAGAACGTGAAGCCGTCGGGCTGCGTACATTTCAATCTTGTTATCGCTAACATAATGGATATGCCGGAAAGAGAATCGTGACCGTGGTCGCACGGCGGTAGCAGCGGCGTCGTACCGACCCTCCAGCTGACTCGGATGCCCCTCCGCGAAGGAGAGATACCCATGTCGAGAGTCCTTGCCCGGCTGGGCGCGGTTTCGGTCGCCGCGTGCCTGCTGTTCACCACCTGGTCGGTGACGACGCCGAAGGAGGCGGCCGCGCTCGACCCGACCGTCGGCTACCTGATGGCGCACTTCACCGGCGAGTCGTCGACCGATCAGCAGATCTATCTCGCCCACAGCACCGACGGCCTCCGCTGGACGGACCTCAACAACGGTGGACTCGTGCTACGTTCCACCGTCGGCACCCGTGGCGTCCGCGACCCCGCTCTGGTCCGCTCGCCCGCCGGCGACCGGTACTGGATCGTCGCCACGGACCTGTGCATCGGCTGCGGTCAGGACTGGTCGACCGCGATCAACAACGGCAGCCGAAACCTCGTCGTGTGGGAGTCCACCGACCTCGTCAACTGGTCGGCGCCGTGGCTGCTGAACGTCGCCGGCGCGATCCCGGACGGACGCAACGCCTGGGCTCCGGAGGCGATCTGGAACCCGGCCACCGGCGACTACGTCCTCTACTGGGCGACGAACGTCCCGCTCAACGGGGCGACCAAGCATCGCGTCCACTCCGCGCGCACGGCGGACTTCCGCAGCATCACGGCCCCGCAGACCTACATCAGCCGGCCCGGCAGCCAGGAGATCATCGACACCCAGGTCGTCGAGGTGCCGGCCGGCGTCGGCGCCTACCGCTACGTCCGGGCCTCCCGGGACGACCAGATCACCATCGAAGGCAGCAACTCCATCCTCGGCACCTGGACGAACCTTGGAAACCTGTCCGGCCTCGGGCTGACCGGCTCCCAGGTCGAGGGCCCGATGTGGCTGAAGTTCAACAACCGCAACGAGTGGGTTCTCTACCTTGACCAGTACGCGTCCGGGCGCGGCTACCTGCCCGTCCTGACCACCGACCCGTCGAACCCGGGCGGCTTCCGGCTGCCGGCGTCCGGCTCCTACGCCATGGGCGGCACCAGGAAACGGCACGGTTCCATCCTGAATCTGACCGCCGCCGAGCAGAGCCGCGTGCTCGGTCGCTGGGGCACCACCGCGGTCAACCGGATCCAGTCGTACAACTTCCCGGACCGGTACGTGCGGCACGCCGACTACGACGCCCGCATCGACCCGAACGTCAGCCCCGCCCAGGACGGCCAGTGGCGGCTGGTGCCCGGCCTGGCCGGCTCCGGCACGGTGTCCATCCAGTCGGTCAACTTCCCGGGCTACTACCTGCGCCACTACGGGTTCGACTTCCGGCTGGAAGCCAACGACGGCACCGCCGTCTTCGCCGCCGACGCCACCTTCCGGCAGGTCGCCGGCCTCGCCAGTTCCTCCTGGACGTCGTTCCGGTCCTACAGCCACCCGGACCGCTACCTCCGACACTCCAACCACCTGCTCCGGCTCGATCCGGTCGGCGACACGCAGGGCCGTGCTGACGCCACCTTCCGCGTCACCAGCTGAACCCGGCCCCCCGTGCGAGGAGGTCCGATCGGATCCACGTCGGCAGGTACCCCAGCGGTGCTATCTGGACGGCGACGAGCGTGCACCTCCCCCGCCCCAGGTGGCGACCAATGGTTCGTCGCCTCGCTACCTCGCACCACGTCCGTCGGAAGGACCCGCGTCATGCGCACCCGCCCACGTTCCATGGTCACCGCGTTGGTCACCGCTGTCGTGCTCAGCGTCAGCGCACTCGCCGTCTCCACTCCGAGCAGCGCCGCTCCCAGAGCGTCGTTCCAGAATCCCATCGTCGGTACGCCCGACAGCGCCGACCCGTGGCTCGGTTACCACGACGGCAACTACTACCACACGGCCACCACCTGGACAGGGCACATCTACATCCGTAAGGCGTCGACCCTCGGCGGCCTGCGTACCGCGCCGGAGACCCGGGTGTTCACGATGTCGCAGCCGAACGCGACATCGAACATGTGGGCGCCCAGCATGCATCTGCTCGACGGCCCGAACGGGCAGCGTTGGTACCTGTACTACTCGGCCGGCCCGAGCGCGTGCTGTGGCGGGCAGCGACAGCATGTGCTGGAGAGCGCGGGAACCGATCCGATGGGCCCCTACACCTATCGGGGCCCGCTCAACCTGATGCCGGACAACGGCTGGTCCATCGACGGTAGCGTGATGACGGTCAGCGGAGAGAACTACTTCGTGTTCTCCGCGTTCAACAACAACTCCGGGTTCGAGAATGGCGGCCTGCAGAGCCTGTACGTGACGCGTCTGGCCAACCCGTGGACGCCCGCGTCGTCGGGGACGCTGATCTCCGAGCCCACCCTCTCGTGGGAACGCCAGGGCAACCCCGTCAACGAAGGCCCCTACGTGCTGCAACGCGCCGGCCGCACGTTCCTCACCTACTCGGCGAGCTACTGCGGCACATCCCACCTCAGCGTCCCCGTGTCCACCGCAACCGTCCTGGCCGGCCCGTCCGGCGAGCTCGACAACGCGGGCGCGGTGCCCGTCCAACGCTTGCAGTCATTCAACTTCCAGGACCGCCACGTGCGGCACCAGAACCATGCCGTCCGGATCGACCCGAACGTCAACCCGGCACTGGACGGGCAGTTCCGGGTGGTCCCCGGGCTGGCGAACAGCGGGCCCGGGTACGTGTCGTTCGAATCGGTCAACTTCCCCGGCCACTACCTGCGGCACGACAACTACGTGCTGGGACTGGAACCGAACGACGGCTCGACGACGTTCAGGGCGGACGCCACCTTCCGCCGGACGTCCTGACACCCCGACCCCGTGGTCGAATCCGAATGTTCCTGAACGTGCGGGTTCGAGTGGTGTCCCGATGGCGGTTCCGTTACCGATGAGACCCGGACACATCAGTCCGATGTCCGAACCCAGAGAGGTCAGATCCAGTGATGGGACATTTCACGGCACGGACCACGTCGTCCGACGGTTACGGATCAGGGCCGCCGTGGCGCACCCGACCGGTTCGTCGGCTGCTGATCGTCCTGGTGACCGCGGTGACGGCGATGGTCGGCGGCGTCGTCGTCACGTCGTCGCCGGCCACCGCCGCCACCAACCAGTTCCGCGGCATGAACTGGGCCGTGCTGGGTGACAACTTCAGCACCGGCCCGCTCGTCGTGCAGGGCCTGAGCTCTTCCGACAGCAACGCGACAGTGCGGGCCAAGGCCAACGCCCTCTACGACGACATGGCGTCCACCATGGGGGTCAACACCGTACGGCTGCCCATCAACACCCACACGGTGGGGACGGCGTGGTGGAACGCCTACCGGGGCGCCATCGACGCCGCCACCGCCCGCGGCCTCAAGGTCATCCTGGCCTACTGGGAGGACGGTGCCGCCTCCGGCGGCAGGATCACGAACCTGGCCGCGTGGAACACGATGTGGTCCACGGTGACCAACACGTACGGCGCGAACGCCAACGTCTACTTCGAGCCGATGAACGAGCCGCACGGCTACAGCTCGGCGGAGTGGCGCAACGTCGCAGCCGACTGGCTCAGCTACCACTACTCGGCGGTACCCGCCCGGGTCCTGATCGGCGGCACCGGCCTCAGCCAGGACCTGCGGGACATCTGCAACGACAGTCGCTTCAACGCGACGTTGCTCTCCTTCCACCACTACGCCTTCTTCTACGGCGCGATGAGCTACGACGCCTTCCGCAGCCACATCCAGACCCGCCTCGGCAACTGTGCCTCCCGTGCGGTCGCCACCGAGTTCGGCGCGCCCATGAACGACGGCCGCAACTACGCCGACGCGAACAGCACCGACAACTTCGTGCGCCACATCCGCGCGATGGCCCAGGTCATGCGTGACAACCGGATGGGCGGCACCTACTGGCCCGCCCTCGGCGGCAAGCCCGGCACCATCGGCTACGACTGGTACTCGATGTTCTCGCTCAGCGGCAGCGGCACCAACCTCGACCTGACCGTCCGCAACACCTCCGGCGCCGACCGGATCCGCTACGCCTGGGGCGACACCATCGGCGGCACCACGCCTCCACCGGCGACCGGGACGTTCTACCGGATCAACATCCGGCACAGCGGCAAGGCGATGGACGTCCAGTCACCGAACACCGACAACGGCGCTCGCGTCGGCCAGTACACCTACGGCGGCAACGCGTGGCAGCAGTGGCAGTTCCAGGACGCCGGCAGCGGCTACTGGCGCATCGTCAGCCGGCACAGCGGAAAGTGCCTCGACGTGGTGAGCGCTTCCACCGCCGACGGTGCCGAACTCGTCCAGTACACCTGTGGCACCGGCACCAACCAGCAGTTCCAGATGGTCGCCAACGGCAGTTACTTCCAGCTCCGGGCGCGACACAGCAGCAAGTGCGTGGACGTGCCGGCCGCATCGACCGCGGACGGCGTGATCCTCAAGCAGTATCCGTGCAACACCGGCACCAACCAGCAGTGGTCGCGCACGGCCGTCTGACGATCGTCGCGACCTGACCACGGATCGCCGTACCGACGCGGTCTTCGCTCCGGCTGATGACGACCCGGTGTGCGGGGCGCTCGGGGTCGGGTCAGCCGGTCGGCGACCAGGCGCACGGCGGCGCGGCCGATGGAGCGCCGGGGCGGCCGGACCACGGTTCGGATTGTGGCGTCCTGGTGCGCAGTCGGTTACCGATGTGTCAACCCGGTGTGAACCGTCACCGGTCGGCGGTGGGTGGCACCAGACCTGAGCATGTCGCTCCGACGCCGGCGGCGGTCGCCGTCCGCCCCATGGAAGGACGAACCTCGTGATACGCAACAGACGGCTCCTGTCACTGCTGGCAGCGCTCACCCTGGCCGGGTCGGCGGTCGTGGCGGTCACCACCGTGGCCGCCGCTCCGGCACAGGCGACGCCGGTCACGATCCCGAACGGCACGCAGTTCACCGACACCAACGGCAACGGGCTGCACGCGCACGGCGGTGGTGTGCTCAAGGTCGGTGACTACTACTACTGGTTCGGTGAGAACCGCAACGCCGACAACACGTTCCGCGCCGTATCCGTCTACCGCTCCACCAACCTGCGCGACTGGGAGTTCCGCAACGACGTGCTGACCCAGTCGTCGGCGGCGGAGCTGCGGGTGGCCAACATCGAGCGGCCAAAGGTCATCTACAACGCCGGCACCGGGCGGTACGTGATGTGGATGCACAAGGAGAACGGCACCGACTACGGCGAGGCCAGGGCCGCCGTCGCCTCGTCGGCCACGGTGGACGGCACCTACGCCTACCATGGCAGCTTCCGGCCGTTGGGCCACATGTCGCGAGACATCACGCTCTACAACGACGGCGGCACCGCCTACCTGCTCTCCGCCGCCGACGAGAACCGCGACCTGCACATCTACCGCCTGACCGCCGACTACCTCAACGTGACCACGTTGGTGGGCAACTTCTGGAACGACGCCAGCCGCGAGGCGCCGGCCCTGTTCAAGCGCGGCAGCACCTACTTCCTGCTCACCTCGGGCCTGACCGGCTGGAGCCCGAACCAGGCCAGGTACGCCACGGCGTCCAGCATCTCCGGTCCGTGGACCGCCATGACCAACGTCGCCGACTCGACCACCTTCCGCTCCCAACCGACCTTCGTGCTCCCCGTCCAGGGCACGTCGACGACGAGCTACCTCTACCTGGGCGACCGCTGGGCCGGCGCCTGGGGCGGGCCGGTGAACGACTCCCAGTACGTGTGGTTGCCGATCGCCTTCCCCTCCCCCACGACCATGAGCCTGAACTGGTACCCCACCATCACCATCGACGCGGCCACGGGCACCGTCACCGGCCAGTCGCCGCCCCACTACCGCATCACCAACCGCAACAGCGGCAAGGTGGTCGACGTGCTGGACATGGCCGTCAGCGACAACGCCGAGATCAAGCAGTGGTCCTGGAACGGCGGCGCGAACCAGAAGTGGGAGTTCCGCGACGCCGGCAGCGGCTACTTCCGGATCGTCAACCAGCACAGCGGCAGATGCCTCGACGTCGCCGACGCCTCCACCGCCAACAACGCCAACGTCATCCAGTACAGCTGTGGCGGGGGCACCAACCAGCAGTGGCAGTGGGTCGCCACCGGCAGCTACCACCAGTTGCGCGCCCGGCACAGCGGCAAGTGTCTGGACGTGGTGAGCGGCGGCACCGCCGACGGCACCGACATCACGCAGTACACCTGCGGAAGCGGCACCAACCAGCAATGGACACGCAGCCAGTCCTGACACCGCCGGCACGGGTGCCCGAGCACCCACGTCGCCAGCTGCCCGTGGCCACAGGTCGTCGTCGGAAGCTCCTGGTGCCGAGCATCCTGCCCGCTTGGTCCGACACCGCCGCGGCGTGCACGTCCTTGTGGGCGTCGAACCCCTCGGTCACGTCCTGGTCCTCGTTCAGTGGACGACCGCGTCGGTGTGCCCCTTGGAGAGCACCACCTTCCCGGCCGCCGACGCCGCGAAACCGCACCATCGCATTCATTCCTCCCTTTCCCAACGCGCGGTGGCACCTGTGGTGGGATCACCACGACGCCTTACGCACCCCGGGCAGCTCGCCGCGCAGGGCCAGCTCGCGGAACCGCACCCGGGACAGCCCGAACCGGCCCAGCACGCCACGCGGACGGCCGTCGATCTGGTCCCGCGACCGCAGCCGCACCGGGCTCGCATCCCGCGGCAGCCGGCCGAGCCGACGGACCGCCTCGGCGCGTACGCCCGGCTCGGTGTCCGGGTGGGCGACCGCCCGCTTCAGTTCCGCCCGCGTCCCGGCGTGCCGGGCCACCAGCTCCGCGCGGCGCGCCTGCCGGTTGACCAGGCTCTTCCTGGCCATCAGCGGGCCTCCTTGAACTCGACGTGCCGGCGTACGACCGGGTCGTACCTGCGCAGCACCAGCCGGTCGGGGTCGTTGCGGCGGTTCTTGCGGGTCACGTACGTGTAGCCGGTGCCGGCGGTGCTGCGCAGCCGCACGATCGGCCGTACGTCGGTCTGTCGGGCCATCAGAGCTTCACCCCCCGGTCTCGCAGTTCGGCGACGACCTTTTCGATGCCCTTGCGGTCCACGGTCTTCAGCGCCCTGGCGGTCAGGGTGAGGCTGATCCACCGTCGCTCCGACGGCAGCCAGTAGCGGTGGTTCTGCAGGTTCGGGTTCCACCGGCGGCGGGTGCGCCGGTGGGAGTGGGACACGGCGTTGCCGAAGCTCGGCTCCGCCCCGGTCACGTCGCAACGTCTGGACACGGTGATCGCTCCTTGCTCGGGCTCGACGATAACGACAACGGTTTTCAGTTCTACACCACCCGTTCGGTCGGACCCGCTCGGGGTCGTGGGCGATCTCGACGGGGCAGTCAACGCCGAGCCGCCGGGCGAGGACCTGGCGAGGGCGCTCCGCATCCACCGGCACATCCCTGGTCGCTTCGACAGCCCGGATGTGCTTAGAATGACAATCGTTTTCAAGTAAGTCGAGAGGAATCCGATGTCGTCGTCACCACAGGCTCCGACCCACACCGTGACCGCCGACGCCGATACCCGCCCGTCGCTCACCGTGCTGTCCGGGTTCTGGCCAGCGGCGACGTTCGCCGTCGCACGCACGTTGCTCGCCGCCGACCCGTCGCTGCTGCTGGTGCGGCACGACCTCACCAGGATCCGGCAGGGCGTCGTCCGTCGGGTGGTCCGCTCCGGCGCCGGCATCGTCGAGGACGAGCGGGTCGAGCTGAGGCACGGCTGCGTCTCCTGCACCCTGCGCGAGGACGTGCTGCCCACCCTCGCGCGGCTCGCCCACACCGATCCCGGCCAGGACCTGGTGCTTATGCTGCCCGAGGTGGTGGAGCCCGAGGCGGTCGCCGCCGCCTGCGCCCACTGCCTCGTCGACGGTGCACCGATCACCGATCTCATCCGGATCGACTCCTACGTGACCGTCCTCGACGCCGAGCACCTGCTCGACGGTCTCGCCAGCACCGAGGACCTCACCACGCTGGGCATCCAAGCCGCCGAGGACGACCACCGCGCGCTCGCCGACGTCGTGGTCCGGCAGATCGAGTACGCCGACACCCTGGTGCTCTGGGGACAGTCCCGCGACGGTGCCTTCGACACCAGCAGGATGGCGGTCCTGCTCCAGCGGATGGCGCCGTGGGCGGCCCACTTCCGGGTCGACGGCGATCTCGTCGACGCGGACGCGCTCACCCGCCAGCTACGTCACACCCACCGGCACCGGCCGGAGACCCCCGGCGTCCTCGCCCGGGGCCTACAGGGCTACACGCTGGGCATGCACGAGCCGGAGGCCGACTGCGGTGTGGTCTCCGCCGTCTTCCGCGCCCGCCGGCCGTTCCACCCGCAGCGCCTGCACGACGCACTGGAAGACGTCAACGCCGAGATGATCCGCTCCCGGGGCCACCTCTGGCTGGCCAGCCAACCCGACATCGTGGTGGCCTGGGAGTTCGCCGGCGGCGGTCTGGCCATGGGTTGCCTCGGGCACTGGCTGGTCAGCCTGCCCGAGGACCGCTGGGAACACGTCGAGGACCAACGCCGCCTCGCCGCCGCCCTGGAGTGGGACCCCTACTACGGCGACCGGCACCAGCACCTGGTCTTCATCGGCCTCGACGGCGACTCAGTCGCGCTGCACCGCACCCTCGCCAACTGTCTGCTCACCGACGCCGAACTCGCCGACGGCGAGAAGACCTGGCGTGCCTACCCCGACCCGTTCGCCGGCTGCTTCCCCCTGCACCCGGAGGAACCGGCCGGCACCGGCACCGACACCGAAGGAGCGCGACCCGCATGAAGCCCGGCATCCACCCCGAGTACCGGCCCGTCGTCTACCGCGACAAGGATGCCGACTTCGCCTTCCTCACCCGCTCCACCGCCACCAGCGACCAGACGCCAGCCCCGGCCAGCAGGAAAGTGCTGATCTCCCTGCCGCACCCCGGGTCGAGCGACGGCAGGCTGATCGACTCCTCGCACACGTTCTGCCTGTTCGAGGTATTTCTACCGGAAGGAGGCAATCCCTGCTGTTGTCGCCATCCAGCGGTTGCGAGCTGCTTTCATGTCTTTGTGCCCGTTCGAAGGGGTTACGGGGTGATCTCCTACAGGAAGGTGCGTGACGTGAAGAACTCGCTCAACAGAGGATGCCTCCTCGCGGCGCTGTCCGTCGTGCTGACCGCTGGCATGACCGGTTCTCTCGCCTCGGCTGCCGCAGCGGACGGCGGTCCCCGGGACGACTCGGGTCGCGACACGTCCTGGGAGAAGTCGTGCCGCCCCTCCGGTCACGACCGGGAGGGCAGGCGGGACGGACTCAAGGCCACCGGGCTGACCGACGACCAGAAGCTGGTCACATTCGACGTCGACCACCCGGGCAAGGCCTGCAAGATCGGCAAGGTGCGGCTCGACGACGACGACAAGCTCGTCGGCATCGACTACCGGGTGCAGAACGGCAAGCTCTACGGCGTCGGCGACGAGGGCGGAATCTACGTCCTGTCCACCCATGACGCCTCGGCCACGAAGGTCAGCCAGCTCAGCGTCGACCTCGACGGCGAGTACTTCGGGGTCGACTTCAATCCCGCCGCTGACCGGCTGCGGGTCATCAGCGACACCGGTCAGAACCTGCGCCACAACGTCAACGACGACACCACCCTGGTGGACGGCACGCTGACCTACCCGCCGTCGACCGCCACCGCCACCGGGCTGACCGGCGCCGCCTACACCAACAACGACCTCGACGCGGACACCGCGACGACCCTGTTCGACATCGACACCAACCTCGACCAGGTCGCGGTCCAGTCGCCGGCCAACGCCGGTCAGCTCGCCGCCACCGGCAAGCTCGGCATCGACGCCGACATCCAGGCCGGCTTCGACATCTACACTGCCGTCCGCCACGACCGGGCCGTCTACAACAAGGGCTTCGCCGTCCTGCACGACGACTACCGCAGCAAGCTCTACGAGATCAACCTGCTCACCGGCGAGGCCGAGAAGAAGGGCAGCTTCTGGGACTACACCGTCACCGACCTCGCACTGCCCCTCAACCAGCACTGAGCGAAGCGCGATCCAGTCAGCGGGACGCGTGCGGTGGGCCGGCGTGCCGGCCCACCGCCCGCGGCCCCAGCACGTCCCTCCCTAACCGTGGTCGCAACCCGACCCCGAACCACGGGCGGGCGTCCCGAACAAC
>NZ_JAGPXN010000021.1 GCF_018070575.1 Micromonospora sp. C31 | reverse complement strand
CCCGACCCCCCCCCGCCCCCCGGGGCCCTGCGCGCCCCTTGCCCTCCGAGTTGATCATGAAGTTGTTGCCGTCGGCGTCGGCGTGTCGAAGCAATAACTTCATGATCGACCGGGTGGGGCCGGGAGGTTGTCCACAGGGTGGGGCAGGTTGTCCACAGGGGGTTTCGCCGGTCGCTGGGTGCCGGGACAGTCGGGCGGTATGGGGACGGATCCGCTGGCAGTGGTACGCGCGATGGCTGGTGCGCGCGACGGCATCGTGACGCTTGCGCAGGCGCGTGCGGCCGGGCTCACGGTGCACGACGTGCACCGGCTCTGTCGATCCGGTCGCTGGCGCGCGGTGATCCGTGGCGGCTACCTCGTCGACGCCGACCGCTACGACGGCATCCCGCGACGGGCTCGGATCAGGGCGGCTGTCGCATCCTTCGGTGCGCCTGCCGCAGTGGTCCTGACGACGGCCGCCGAACTGCACGGAATCGCGGGGCCCCGGTCGACGCAGGCGATCCACCTGTCGATGCCCGGTCCGGTCGCGAGGCACTCCCGGCTGGCTCATCCCGAGGTGGTGGTGCACCAGTTGACCGTCGCGCCCGGTCAACTGGTCCAGGTCGACGGCATCGCCGTCACCTCGCCGCTGCGGACCGTCGCCGACCTGGTCCTGCGGGAAGACCGCTACACCGCGGTGTGCGTGCTGGACTCCGCGCTGAACCGGGGGCTCGTCACCGACGACGACCTGCTCGCCGTGCCGCGCCTGCTCAGAGGTCGACGCGGTGCGGTGGCGGCGCGTTCTCATCTTGCGGAGGCGGACGGCCGGGCGCAGTCCCCGCTGGAGACGCGGACGAGATTACGTTGTGTCGACGGACGGGTGCCACCGGACGCCCTCCAGCTCGAGGTGCGCGACGACGACGGCTACCTGCTCGGGATCGGGGATCTCGGCTGGCGGGGCCCGAGGGTGATCGCCGAGGCCGACGGGCGGGGCCCGCACGGCACCCCGGAGGCTGTCCACGCCGACCGCCGCCGCCAGAATCGGCTGGTCAATGCCGGCTGGACGATCCTCCGCTTCACCTGGGCCGACACCCTGCACCCCGCCTACATCCCTGACACCGTTCGTCGGGCCATCGCCGTCGCCCGACCCCGTTGATCATGAGGTTGTTGCCGTCCGTGCCGGCGTGTCGAGACAACAACTTCATGATCAACGGGGCTTGGGGAGGGGGTCAGTAGGATGCGGGCGTGCGCGTACTTCTTCTTGGCGGCGGGGGGCGGGAGCACGCGCTCGCGCTCGGCCTGGCCGCGGATCCCGCCGTCGACCAGTTGATCGCGGCGCCGGGCAACCCCGGCGTCGCCGCCGTCGCCGAGCTGCGACCCGTGGACCCGGCCGACCCCGCCGCCGTCGCCGCGTTGGCGGTGGAGACCCGGGCCGACCTGGTGGTGATCGGGCCGGAGGCGCCGCTGGTGGCCGGCGTCGCCGATGCCGTACGCGCCAAGGGGATCGCCGCGTTCGGGCCGTCGGCGGAGGCGGCCCGGCTGGAGGGCTCGAAGACCTTCGCCAAGGACGTGATGACCGCCGCCGGCGTACCGACCGCCCGCGCGTACACCTGCGCGGACGCGGAGAGCACCGGCCGGGTGCTGGACGAGTTCGGGGCGCCGTACGTGGTGAAGAACGACGGGCTCGCCGCCGGCAAGGGTGTGGTGGTGACCGACGACCGCGCCGCCGCGCTGCGGCACGCCGAGGAGTGCGGCCGGGTCGTCGTCGAGGAGTACCTGGCCGGCCCGGAGGTCTCCCTCTTCGTGGTCACCGACGGCGAGGCAGCGGTGCCGCTGCTGCCGGCGCAGGACTTCAAGCGGGTCGGCGACGGCGACACCGGCCCGAACACCGGCGGCATGGGGGCGTACGCGCCGCTGCCGTGGGCGCCGTCCGGCCTGGTCGACGAGGTGATGCGTGACGTCGTCCACCCCACCCTGGCGGAGATGGCCCGGCGGGGCACCCCGTTCGCGGGCCTGCTCTACGTCGGGCTGGCGATCACCGCCGACGGTCCCCGGGTGATCGAGTTCAACGCCCGCTTCGGCGACCCGGAGACGCAGGTGGTGCTCGCGCTGCTGGAGACCCCGCTGGCCGGGCTGCTGCACGCCGCCGCCACCGGCACGCTGGCCGGGCATCCGCCGCTGCGCTGGCGCGACGGCGCCGCCGTCACGGTGGTGGTCGCCGCCGACGGTTACCCGGCCGCCCCGCGCACCGGCGACGTGATCACCGGGGCCGAGGGGCCGGGGATCATCCACGCCGGCACCCGCCGGGACGCCGACGGGGCGCTGCGCTCCGCCGGTGGCCGGGTCCTCTGCGCCACCGCCACCGGCGCCGACCTGCCCGCCGCCCGGGACGCCGCGTATGCGCTGGTGGGCGGGGTGGAGCTGGCTGGTGCGCACCATCGCACCGACATCGCCTCCGCCGCGGTCGACGGTCGGATCGCCATTCCGGGCTGACCGGGCAACCTCCACCCTGCCCGCCTCCGTTGGAGCGGTGAGGCGAGGAGGTGGCGGGATTGCCTGCCGACATCGAGGGCTATCGCGAGTACGTCGGGGCGCGGCTGGAGCCGCTGCGTCGCACGGCGTACCTGCTCTGTGGCGACTGGCACACGGCCGACGACCTGGTGTCGACGGCGCTGGTCAGGTTGCTGCGGCACTGGCGGCGCGTGTCGCGGATGGACAGCCCCGACGCGTACGTCCGGCGCATCCTGCTGCGGGTGTGGCTGGACGAGCGGCGCCGGCCGTGGCGGCGGGAGGCCGCCTGGGCCGAGGTCCCCGATGCCACCGTCGGCTGCGCCACCGACGGCGTCGCGGATCGGCTGACCATTCTCGCCCTGTTGGCCGAGCTGCCCCCGCGCCGCCGCGCGGTCCTGGTGCTGCGCTACTTCTGCGACCTGTCCGTGGAGGAGACCGCCCGGGAACTCGGCTGCGCCACCGGCACTGTCAAGAGCCAGTCGGCGCGCGCGATCGAGGCGCTGCGGAGCCGCCTCGTGGGCGTGCCGGCCCGAGTCGAGGAGACCCGCACCGATGGATGAACTCGCCCAGCAGATGCGCAGCGCGGTGGCGTCGCCGCCGCCCACCCGAATCGACGTGGACCGGCTGATCGCCGACGACCGGCAGCGCCGCCGCCATCGGGCGTGGGTGGCGGCGGGCACCGGGGTCGCCGCGGTGGTCGCCGCAGTCGCGGTGACACCGACGCTGCTCGTCGGCCCGGCCACCGCACCGGGCGGGCTCACCCTGCCGGTTGGTGGCGGTGCGCCGTCCGCCGACGCGTCGCTCTGCCCGGTGGTGGAACCGGAGCCCAGCGGCCCACCGGCGCCTCAGCAGTCGTACGACACGGTGCGCGACCGGCCGACCGAGCGCCCTGACGCGGGCGTCGCCCGGCTGACCCTCGTGCTGCGTCCGGCGCTGGCGGCCGTCGTGCCGGCGGGGCTGTCGGTCGACGGCACGATTCCGGGCTGCGACCTGGTCCAGTTCACCTACGAGAAGAGCCACTGGCACTACTACGCACACGCCCGGCTGCACGGGAACGGCCAGGTCGACAACGTGACGGTGTCGCTCGCCCCGACGGCCGTCGACGCGCCTGCGGGATGCGCCGACGCGCCCGATCCCCGCACCTGCACGAGCAGCCGCCTCCCGGACGGCGGCACCCTTGCCACCAGCACCGCAGAACCGGGCGACGAGGGCTTCGTGCAGCGCTGGGCGCAGGTGCGCCGGACGGATGGCACGTCGGTGACGGTGACGACGGACAACTATCACGTCGAGGGCGGGGAGAACGGTGCGACACGTACGCACCGGTTCGGCCCGCCGCCGGTGCTCACCATGGTGCAGTTGACGGCCATCGCCACCACGCCCGGGTTGACGCTCCATCCCTGACCGGGGGCGTCATCTCCGGACGGGGACGTCCCGGTGCGGCGCGGGAGCCCACAGTTCGTCGAGCGGGGCGGGCCCCTGCGCTCCGGGCGCGTACCGGTGCGCCGCCGGAGCGCGTCGTCGCCGGGGCGGGGCGGGCTCCTCCGCCCGGCCCGCCGGGCCGCTGGGCGGGGTGGGTTCCGGTCTCGCCGGCGCGGTGGGCGGCACGGGGTCCGCCACCCGGTCGGGCCTGCCGCCGGGCGGGGCGGGCGGGTAGCGGGGCGGCTCGTCCAGCGCCCGCAGCGCCGGCAGCGGCGCGGCGGTCAGCGTCGCCACCAGCAGTGTCCCGGCCAGCACCAGGAAGGCGGTACGCAGCCCGAGCCACTCCACCAGCGGCCCGGCGAGCAGGTAGCCGGCCGGGCCGGCGGCGTACGCGAAGGAGGTCATCACCCCGACCACGCGCCCGCGCAACCGTTCGGGTGTGCGGGTCTGCATGGCGTAGTTGGACAGTGGGTTGACCGGCCCGTACGCGAGCCCGATCGCGACGGCGAAGCCGATCATGGCCGGAAACGGCGGCAGGGTGGCCAGTCCGACGAGGGCCACCCCGATGACGACGAGGGCGATCACCATCAGGGTGCGGCGACGGATCAGCCGGCCCGCCGCTCCGGAGGCGAGCGCCCCGACGACGCCGCCGGCGCTCATCGACATGAGCAGCGCGCCGAGCCGGGCCGGCTCCCCCTGACCGACGAACCACGCCGGCAGCAGCACGCCCTCGACCGGCAGGTAGAGCGCGGCCAGCACCATGGTGAGCAGCGCGATGGTCCGCAGCAGCCGGTCCCGCCAGACGAACCGCAGCCCTTCGGCGGTGCCGCGCCACAGCCCGGACGGGGGGCGTTCGGGGCGGCCGGCCCCCGGCAGGCGGACGGCGGCGATCATCGCGACGGCCAGCGCGAATCCGGCGGCGGTGACCCAGAGCGTCGAGCCGGGGCCGATCACGGCGATGAGCACGCCGCCGACGCCCGGCCCGATGAGGAAGGCGAGCCCCCAGACCGCCTCGTGCACCCCGTTGGCGCGTTCGATCCGCCAGCCGGCGGCCTGTGCGGCGGCCGGCAGCAGCGTCTCCCGGGCGGTCAGGCCGGCCGGGTCGAAGACCGCCCCGAGCACGGCCAGCGCCACGATCCAGCCGAGGTTCAGCCCCAGCAGCGCGTCGACCACCGGGATCGCGGCGACCGAGACGGCGGAGAGCGTGTCGGAGACCAGTGCCGTACGCCGCCGGCCGAGCAGGTCCACGACGGTGCCGGAGACGAGGCCGGAGAGCAGCAGCGGCAGGGCGGTGGCCGCCGCGACCACGCCGGCCGCGGTGGCGCTGCCGGTGCGTTCGAGCACCAGCCAGGGCAGGGCCACGTTGGCCACCCCGTTGCCGGTGTTGGACAGCAGCGTCGCCGCCTCGACCAGCAGCAGCGGTGCCATCCGGGGTCCTGGCTGGCGGTGCCGGGCATGGTGGCGGTGACGGGCACGGCGGCGAGGTCCGGAGCCGATCATGGTGCCGCCAGCCTAGGGGCAGCGGGGCATCCGGGCAGTAACGGCCGGGGAACGGTCAGCCGTGGTGAGCCGCAGCTCGCGGGCCGGCCGCCGGCGGCCGGTCAGCGGATCTGGACGCCGGAGATGGCCCGGGAGATGACCAGCCGCTGGATCTCGGAGGTGCCCTCGAAGATCGTGTAGATCTTGGCGTCCCGGTACCAGCGTTCGACCGGGTGGTCCCGCAGGAATCCGGCCCCGCCGAGCAGCTGCACGGCCTGCCCGGTGACGGAGACGGCCACCTCACCGGCCTTCAGCTTGGACATCGAGCCCTCGCCGGCGGTAAAGGGCCGGTTGTTGCGGCCCATCCAGGACGCCCGCCAGACCAGCAGCCGGGCGGCGTCGATCTCCGTCTTCATGTCGGCCAGCGCGAACGCGACCGCCTGGTTCTCGATGATCGGGCGGCCGAACTGGACCCGGTCCTTCGCGTAGTCGAGGGCGTACTCGTAGGCGGCCCGAGCCACGCCCAGCGCCTGCGCGCCGACGGTGGGGCGGGAGAGTTCGAAGGTGCGCATCGCGGCCTGCCCCGAGGCGCGCTTGCCGGAGCGGGCCCGGTCGAGGCGTTCGAGCAGGGCGTCCCGGCCGCCGAGCAGGCAGCGCCCCGGCACGCGTACGTCGTCGAGGAAGACGTCGGCGGTGTGCGACGCGCGCAGGCCCAGCTTGCGCAGCTTGCGGGTCGCGGTCAGGCCGGTGGTGCCGGGCGGTACGACGAACGCCGCCTGCCCCCGGGAGCCGAGCGACGGCTCGACCGAGGCGGTGACCACGTGCACACCGGCGATCCCGCCGTTGGTGGCGTACGCCTTCTGGCCGCTGAGCACCCACTCGTCGGCGGCCTCGTCGTAGACCGCCCGGGTGCGCATCGCGCCGACGTCGGAGCCGGCCTCGGGCTCGGTGGTGCAGAACGCGGCGACGGCCGGTTCGTCGACGGTGCCGAAGCACTGCGGCACCCATTCGACCAGCTGGTCGGGGGTGCCGGCGCCGTAGATGGCGGCCACCGCGAGGGAGGTGCCGAAGATGCCCAGCCCGATACCGGCGTCACCCCAGAAGAGTTCCTCGCTGGCGATCGGGAGGGAGAGGCCGGTGGGGTCGGCCCAGCAGGTGGCGAGGAACTCGAAGCCGTACAGGCCGACCTTCGCCGCCTCCTGGATGATCGGCCAGGGGGTCTCCTCCCGGGCGTCCCACTCGGCTGCGGCCGGGCGCACGACCTCGGCGGCGAAGCCGTGCACCCAGTCGCGCAGATCCCGCTGTTCCTCGTTCAGGTCGAGCGAGAACTCGGCCACGTCAGGCCTTGGGGATGTCGAACAGGTTGGCGATGTTGGCGGCCAGGCCCAGGTCGCCCTTGGCCTTGAGCTTGCCGGTCATGAACATCATGACGGGGTTCGCGCCACCGGAGACGATCTTCAGGAACTCGACCGGGCCCATCGTGAGGCTGAGCTTCGGGTCGTGCTGCGGGGTCTCGTTGACGGTGCACGTGCCGTCGGCGATGGCCACCTCGTAGGTGTCGGTGCCACCGTCGGGACGGCCGGTGATGTTCCAGTGGATGACCGCGTTGGTCGAGCCGGCCCGGTCGGCGCGGAAGAGCTGCGGCATCCGGCCGAAGACCTCGCCGAGGATCTTGCCGCGCAGGTCGCCGGACATCACCTCGGCGATCTTGTCGTCCGGGGTGGACTTGACCAGCTGGGCGAACTCCTTGGGGCCGACGTTCGCGAAGTTGGCCGGGTCGAAGTCAGTCATGGGGCTGCACCTTCCGGGTGTTGGCTACTCGTGCGTAACCTTACGGGCGAGTAGGTATGCTCGCAAGGTGTCCACCCCACCCACCTTCAAGCGCCTCCCCCGCGCCGTACGCGAGCAGCAGATGCTCGACGCGGCCGTGAAAGTGTTCTCCCGCAGGGGGTTCCACGCGGCCAGCATGGACGAGATCGCCGAGGACGCCGGCATCTCCAAGCCGATGGTCTACGCGTACCTCGGCACGAAGGAAGAAGTCTTCGTCGCCTGCCTGCACCGGGAGGGCACCCGGATGATGCAGGCCATCGCCGGGGCGGCCGCCCCCGACCTGCCCGCCGACGAACGGCTGTGGCGGGGGCTGCGCGCCTTCTTCGGCTTCGTCGGGGCGCACCGCGACGGGTGGGCGGTGCTCTACCGGCAGGCCCGTGGCGAGCAGCCCTTCGCCGGCGAGCTGGCCGGCATGCGGGCCCGGCTGGTCGAGGTGGTCTCCGGAATGCTCGACCACGCGTTGCGCGCCGAGGGCCGCGAGGTGGGCGAGACCGACCTGGAGGTCGTCGCGTACGCCCTCGTGGGGGCGACCGAGTCGCTGGCGGACTGGCTCGCCGACCATCCCGACGCGGACCCGGAGAAGACCGCGACCCGGATGATGAACGTCGCCTGGCAGGGCGCCGGCCAACTCCTCCGCGGCGCCACCTGGCACCCACGGACGCCCGCACCCTGACCGGCCCGCCGGGCAGCCGACCGGCGGCCCGCCCGACCGAACAGCAGGAACGGGGGCCAGGTGCGGTTCAGCGTTCCGGTGCGCCGCGTCGCCTGCGGTGGCGCAGCCAGCGGAACGACTCCAGCAGGAGCGTGATCGCCAGCGACAGGCCGACGCCGGCGAGGATGCCCTTGATCGGGTCGCGCTCGAAGGCCAGCCCGCCGAAGTAGCCGAGCCCGGTGCAGTAGAGCGCCCAGCTCACCGCCGCGACGGCGTCGAAGAGCAGGAACGACCGGAGCGGATAGCGGACCGCGCCCATGGTGAGGGTGACGGCCGTCCGGCCCCCGGGGACGTACCGGGCGGTGGTCAGCATCAGCCCGCCGCGCCGGTGCAGCGCCCGGCGGGCCCACTCGGAGCCGGCCCGGCGCCGGCTGCCGTCCGGGAGGCGGGCGAGCCGGCTCGCGCCGCCGCCGCGCCCGATGGCGTACGAGACGTGGTCGCCGGCGCAGGCGCCCAGTGCGGCGGCGACGATCACCGCCACCAGGTTGGGGTCGCCGCCGGTGGCGAGCACGGCGGCGCTGATCACGGCTGCCTCGCCGGGTACGGCGGGAAAGAACGCGTCGACCGCGGTGAGCCCGAAGATCAGCAGGTACACCCACGGTGAGGTGACCAGCTGCCGGAGCAGGTCGAGCGCGGATTCCATGCCTCCCATGCTGGCCGCGCGCGACCTGCCCGGTGGCCGAGTCGCCGGATCGACGGCCCGGAGCCTCCGACGCGGCCCGGCATCACGCCGGGGCCCCGGCCGGCGTGCTGGTCCGTGGGGCCAGCAGCGGGCCGTGCGTGGTCTTGTCGTGGGCCGTGGGGCCGTGCGAGGTCAAAACCACGGGGGCGCCCAGCTCCGCGTGCACCGCCTGCGCCCAGTCGGGCGGCGGGTCGTCGTGCACCGGGCGGGAGCGCAGCAGGCGGGCCGTGAGCGCGGCCTGCCGGTCCAGGTCCCCGGGCGGGCCCGGGGTGAGCCGGTCGGTGGTGTCGTAGCGGCGGCAGATCCGCAGCGCGGGGCCGACGAGGTCGAGGTGGGTCAGCGCCAGGCCGTCGACTCCGCCGGCGGCGGCGAGGGCGTACCGGTGGGCGACCGCGTCGAAGTGGCCGAACCGGAACCGCCCCTGCCACGGGTTGGTCGGGTTGTGCGGGTCGGTCAGCGGCAGGGCCGGGTCCTCGGTCACCAACGGACCGGGCCCGTGCCGGGTGGTGACCACGCGGAGCACCCCGATCCGGGTGGCGCCGCCCGGCAGGCCGGCCTCGGCGAGCAGGCTCTCGGCGTTGGCGAAGGTGGTGGTGCTCCACGTCGTGTACGGGTGGAAGCCGTGCCACTCGTCGAGCAGCACCCCCTGCGCGCCCTCGAAGACGCAGGTGCCGGCGCGCAGCGCCCCGGCCAGCCAGCTCCGGTCGACGATCGCGACCCGCCCGGCGAAGCCGGTGAACGCGGGCAGGCAGTCGGCGACGGGCGGCGCGTCCAACGGGCCGAGTTCGGCGGTCAGCCGGTCCCGCAGGGCGGTCAGTCTGCGGCGCAGCCGCCCCGGGTCGGCGCAGTCGGCCACCCGGGGCGCCTCGTCGGGGTGGGCGAGACCGTACGCGACGGCCTCACCCACCCCCAGCCCGCAGGAGCCGTGCCGGTCGGCTCCCCGGGCGATCTCCCGGGCCCGGTTGGCGGCCCGGTGGTACGGGGTGGCCAGCAGCGCCTCCCCGTCGACGGTCAGCCGGTCGAGCGCGTCGGGCACCCCGACCGAGGCGAGGTGGTCGGCCTCGGCGGCCAGCGCCAGCGGGTCCACCACCACGTGCCGCGACAGGTGCGTACGGACCCCGGGGTGGAACGTGCCGGCGCCGAACTGCGCGAACGTGTGGTGCCGCCCGTCGCGCAGCACGACGTTGTGCCCCGCCTGCGCGCCCCCGTTGAAGCGGACCACCGTGTGCACGGGCCGGGTGGCGCAGAGCCAGTCCACGACCGTGCCCTTGCCGGCGTCGCCGAAGCCGAGGTCGACCACCGCCACGTGTCTCATCGCCGGGTCACCTTTCCGGAGCCGAGGTCGACCACCGTCACGGTTCTCACAGCCGGGTCACCGCGCCGCCGGTGTCGCGGAAGGCGGGCAGCGTCGACACCTCGGCGTGCCGCCTTCCGCGCAGTCGGGCCAGCGCCTTGGACACGGTGCCGGTGGCGCCCGAACCCGCGCGGTCCAGGTCGCGCAGGCCCTCGTCCAGGTCGATGGCCTGTTCGCCGAGCCCGACGGTGAGCGCGATCGTCTCGCAGACCGCGTCGAGGTCGTCCAGCACGACGGCGTTCTGCCCGAGCAGGTCCCGCCAGGAGTCGAGCACCTTGGCGTTGCCGGAGTAGTGGCTGCCGGCGGGGAGCAGGTAGTAGGTGTCCCAGCGGCGGGTCAGCTCGTCGACGACCTGCCGCAGCGGCACGTCCTCGCGCAGGTCGTCGCCGACGACGCGGGCCACCTCCCGGGACTTCACCCGCGGGTACGCCAGCTCGTCGCCGATGATGAACAGGTAGCCGCGCCGGCCGCGCTTCTCCCAGGAGTCGGTCACGGTGTGCCGGGCCATGAAGTACATGGCCAGCTCGTACGACTCGGTCATCTGCCCGCCGCCGCCGCCCTCCAGCACGATGCGGCCCAGGTCGTCGTCCATCCGGTTGTCCGACTCGAACTGGCCGACCTGCAACGGCACCCGGTCGCAGGTGGCGTCGCCGATCGCGCCGAACATGATCTGCGGGTCGCTGGCGTAGCCCTGCCGTTGCAGCAGCCCGAGCAGCTGCGGCAGCTTGGTCTGCAGGACGCGCGGCACGTTGCGCATCGAGCCGGTGACGTCGAAGAGCACCGCGATGGGCGTCGACCGGGGGTGCTCGGCGGAGTCGCGGCTCTCCCGCACCGCGTCGCGCGGGTCGAGGGCGGGGTGCACGGTGCGCGCCCCGCTGTCGCTGTAGGAGAACGCGCTCCTGCCGGTGCTCCGGCGGTAGCGGTCGGCGGCGTCGTACACGTCGGTGGACCACATTCCACTGCCCATGACAGCTCCTTACGGGTTGAGGGTGAAGGGTCGGAAGGTGCGCGGCCCGTAGAGCCGGTCGAGCACCTCGTCCAGTTCGCGCAGCAGACGCCAGGCGTCGTCGGGCCGGGCGTCCAGGGCCCGCTGGCGGCAGCCCCGCGCGAAGGCGTCCAGCTCGCGGGGCGCGCGCGGCCCCATCAGCCAGCTCATGCATCCGCTGGCCATCGCGATGTCGGTGCCCGGCCCGCAGGGCCGCTTGCGGGGGATCTCGTCCGGGTACCAGTTCGCGTCGTAGCCGGGCACCAGCGCGGGGATCGTGCTGCCGACGGGCGCGGAGAAGCACCAGTCGACCAGCACCACGCCGTGCCCGTGCGGCTCGATCAGCACGTGCGGCGGCAGGACCGCGCCGTGCACGACGCCCGCCCGGTGGGCCAGGCCGAGCGCCACCAGCAGCCGCCGCCACATCCAGGCCACGTCGCGGGCGTCCAGCCCGTCCGGGTACGCGCGCCGCACCTCGTCGAGGTCGTGCAGGCCGGGCGCGGTGGCGAGCACGTTGATCCGCCGTTCGGCGCCGGTCGCGGCGTCGCAGTGCCGGAACTCGTCCACCAGCCGGGGCACGTACGGCAGGTAGCGCGGGTCGCCACGCTCGGCGATGGTGCGCAGGGCGTGCGCCTCGCGGGCCATCAGGTCGTTGTCGGTGGGCCGCCGGGGCAGCTTGAGCAGCCGGTCGTCCCCGACGTCGTAGAGGTCGGCGAGGTCGCCCGAGTGGGCCGGCGTGCCGAGCCGGTAGTCGCCGATGACGGTGACCTGCCGGGCCCGCCAGCGGGTGGTGACCCGGATGAACGCGTCGGTGGCCTCGGCGCGTACCGCCGGGTCGGCCGGCAGGCGGTCGGGGTGCAGGGCGGCGACCAGCTCGCGGTAGCGCCGGGCCGGCTCATCCGTGCCGAACAGGTCGGCGTCGGTGCGGGCTGCCGCGACCAGGCGGACGGCCTCCGGGGTCCTCACCGCACCGTCTCCTCCCGGGCGGGGCGCAGCAGCGCCGGGTGCAGCAGCCGGGCGTCGCCGGCCCGGTAGAGCCGGGCGCGGGGGCCGCCGCGGGCGCCGCCGCGCTCGGTGCTGCTGCCGGTGCTCTCCACGAGGCCCGGCACGGAGAGCACCTTGCGGTGGAAGTTGCCGGCGTGCAGCGGGTGGCCCCAGACCGTCTCGTAGACGGCGCGCAGCTCGCTGATCGTGAACTCGCCGGCGAGGAAGCGCGTGGCGAGCGGGGTGTATTCCAGCTTGGACCGGGCCCGCTCCAGGGCGTCGTCGATGATCCGGCCGTGGTCGAAGGCGAGCTGGCGGCTGGTCAGCGCGGTCACCGGCAGCCAGGTCGCCTCGTCGGCGTCGGTGCCGGCGGCCGGGTCCGGCAGGTCGGGGGCGAACGCGAGGTGGGCGACGGAGACGACGCGCATCCGCGGGTCGCGGTCGGGGGCGCCGTAACTGCCCAACTGCTCCAGGTGTACGCGGTGCAGCCCTTCGCCGCCGAGCCCGGTCTCCTCGGCCAGCTCCCGCCGGGCACCGGCGGTGAGGTCCTCGTCGGGGCGGACGAAGCCGCCGGGCAGCGCCCAGTGGCCCTCGAAGGGCGGCTGGCCGCGCCGGATCAGCAGCAGGTGCAGTGCGCCGTCCCGGATGGTCAGCGCCACCACGTCGACGGTCACGGCGACCGACGGGTAGGCCCGGGGGTCGTACGCGGCCAGGAAGTCCTGCTCGTCAACCATGTCTCTCTCATCCTGAGAACATCTCGTTATGAGAACAACCTAGCGCACGAGAACGCCCCTGCCAAGCCCGGGGCGCGGATCCGGCAGGGGGCGTCGGCCTGGTCAGGGGCGCCAGCCTCGGCGGGGACGGCTCAGCCTCGACGACGGCGGCTCAGCTTCGGCCGGGGGCGGCTCAGCGCACGAGGCCCGCCAGGTGCGGTCGGCCGCGCGGGTCGTGCAGGGCGAACCCGCCCTCCGGCAGCAGCCCGAAGCTCACCGTGCCCGGCAGCGGCACCGGCAGCTTGAAGGCCACCTCCACCGTGTAGGCGTCCGGCAGTCGGTTCTCCAGCGCGGCCAGGCAGCGCGCCTTGCTCCACATCCCGTGTGCGATCGGCCGGGGGAAGCCGAACAACCGGGCGCCGAGGCGGGAGGTGTGGATCGGGTTGTGGTCGCCGGAGACCCGCGCGTACTCCGTGCCGACGCGGGGTTCGACCCGCCAGCGGGCCGAACCGGCCGGTGCCGTGGGCCGCCCGGGCTGGTCGCGCCGCCCGCCGCCGCCCCCCTTGCCGTCCCTGCCGAGGTACGTCGAGACGCCCCGCCAGACCTCCTCGCCGTCGATCGAGCCGACCAGCACCACGTCGACCTGCCGCCCCCGGTCGTGCGGGCGCAGGTTCTCCGCGTACGTGTGGAAGTCGAGAGTCTCGTCGGCGGTGACCGGGCGGTGCACGGTGATCCGGTTGCCGACGTGCACCACGCCCGTCAGCGGGATGGGAAACTCCGGCGCGGTCATCAGCCGCAGGGCCAGCGGAAAGCCCATGACGTGCGGAAACGTCGCGGGTAGCCGATCGGTGAGCCGGAACCCGCAGACCCGGTCGTAGTCGGCCAGGTGCGTCCGGTCGACGGCGATCCCGCCGACGGCCAGCTCGACCGCCGGTACGCCCGCCGAGCGCCGCCCACCGCCGAGGCCGGGCAGCGCGCCGAGCAGCGCCCTTCGGTAGAGCGCCCCGGCCGCCGGCATCCGGGGCAGCTCGACTCGCTCCCGGGCGTGTCCGGCCGCGCCCCGGCCGGAGAGGTCCTGCGTCGCCTCGACCGAGGAGGCGGAGAGGTCGTGCGTCTGTTCGAGGCTCAGGTCGTGGCCGGACGCCTCCGGCCCGCGGATCGCGTCCAGGGTGTCCTGCGACAGGATCTCGGTCGGGCCGTCGATCAGCTCGTGCACCGACAGGTCGTCCGGCTCCGGTGCCGGCTGTCCTCGCCTCGCCATCACGCCCCCAGCAGGCTCTGGCCGCAGACCCGGACGACGTTGCCGCTGACCGCGCCGGACGCCGGCCACGCCAGCCAGCCGATCGTCTCGGCGACGTCCACCGGCAGCCCACCCTGGGACATGCTGTTCATCCGCCGGCCCGCCTCGCGGATCACCAGCGGGACGCGCGCCGTCAGCCGGGTCTCGATGAACCCGGGGGCGACCGCGTTGACGCTGATCTGCCGCCCGCGCAGCGCCGGGGCGAGCGACTCCACCAGCCCGATCACGCCCGCCTTGCTGGTGGCGTAGTTGGTCTGGCCCCGGTTGCCGGCGATGCCGGCGATCGAGGAGACCGAGACGATCCGGCCGCCGGCCGGGAGCAGCTCGCGCTCCAGCAGCACGTCGTTGATCCGTTCCTGGCTGGAGAGGTTGACGTCGACGACCGAGTCCCACCGGTCGGCGTCCATCCGGCCGAGGGTCTTGTCGCGGGTGATGCCGGCGTTGTGCACCACCACGTCGACCCGGCCGTGCCGGTCGGCGAGGTGCGCGGCGAGCCGCTCCGGGGCGTCGGGTGCGGTCAGGTCCAGTTGGACGGCCGTGCCGCCGATCTCGTTGGCGACCGCCGCCAGTTCGTCGCCGGCGGCCGGGACGTCCAGCGCGACGACCCGGGCGCCGTCGCGGGCCAGCACCCGGGCCAGCGCCGCGCCGATGCCCCGGGCCGCCCCGGTGACCAGCACGACCTGCCCGTCCAGCGGGCGGTCCCAGTCGGCCGGGGCGACGGCCGTGCCGGCACCGACCCGCACGACCTGCCCCGAGACGTACGCGGACCGCCCGGAGAGCAGGAACCGCAGGGTCGCCTCCACGCTGGTCCAGGTGCCGGCGTCGGGCTCCTTCGTCACGTGGACGAGCTGGGCGGTGACGCCCCGGCCGAACTCCTTGCCGATGCTGCGGGTCAGCCCCTCCAGGGCCCGCTGGGCGGTCGCCTCCCGGGGCGAGCCGCACTCGTCGGGCGGGGTGCCGAGCACGACGACCCGCCCGCTGGGCAGCACCGAGCGGGCGTGCGGGTGGAAGAAGTCGTACAGCTGGCGCAGCCCGGTGGAGTCGGTGACGCCGGTGGCGTCGTACACCAGGGCGGCGAAGCGCTCGGTGGACTCCCCGGCGGCGGGATCGCGCAGCTCGACCCCGGCGGCGGTCAGGACCTTGCCCACCTGCTCGGCGAGCCGGCCACCGGTCGCGGCGCCCAGCAGGACGGGGCCGGGCACGACGGGGTCACCGGGGGTGTGTCGGCGCAGTCGCGGCGGGTCGGGCAGCCCCAGGCGCTTGACCAGCGTGCGGCCGGCCCCCGATCGGACGAAGCTCGCGTACCTGTCGGTCATAGGCGTAGCCTACTGGCGAGTAAGGTAAGGGCAAGTATTTCGAGGAGGCGGGATCGTGCAGAGCATCCGACGGGTCGCGGTGATCGGCGGCAACCGCATCCCCTTCGCGCGGTCCAACTCGCGGTACGCCAGCGCGTCGAACGCCGACATGCTGGGCGCCGCGCTGGACGGGCTCGTCGCCCGGTTCGGCCTGGCCGGCCAGCGGGTCGGCGAGGTGGTGGCCGGCGCGGTGCTCAAGCACGCGAAGGACTTCAACCTGACCCGGGAGGTCGTGCTCGGCTCGAAGCTCGACCCGCACACCCCCGCGTACGACATCCAGCAGGCCTGCGGCACCGGCCTGGAGGCGGCCATCCTGGTCGCCAACAAGATCGCCCTCGGGCAGATCGAGGTCGGCATCGCCGGCGGCGTGGACACCACCTCCGACGCGCCGCTCGCGGTCAACGAGGAGATGCGCCGCACGCTGCTCCGGTTGAACAGCGCCCGCACCCTCGGCGAGCGGCTGAAGATCGCCGCGAAGCTGCGCCCCACCCAGCCGTTCAAGCCGGAGATCCCGCGCAACGCGGAGCCGCGTACCGGGCTGTCGATGGGGGAGCACGCCGCCCGCACGGCGCTGCGCTGGCAGGTCGACCGGCAGGCCCAGGACGAGCTGGCGCTGCGCTCGCACCAGCGGCTCGCCGCCGCGTACGACCGGGGGTTCTTCGACGACCTGCTGACCCCCTACCTCGGGCTGACCCGCGATGCGAACCTGCGCCCCGACACCAGCCTGGAGCGGCTCGGCTCGCTGAAGCCGGTCTTCGGCGCGAAGGGGCCCGACGCCGACGCGGCGACCATGACGGCCGGCAACTCGTCGCCGCTGACCGACGGCGCCTCGACCGTGCTGCTGGCCAGCGAGGAGTGGGCCCGCGCGCACAACCTGCCCGTGCTGGCCTGGTTCTCCTGGTCGGAGACCGCCGCCGTCGACTTCGTGCACGGCGACGAGGGGCTGCTGATGGCCCCCGCCTACGCGGTGCCGCGGATGCTGTCCCGGGCCGGGCTGACCCTCCAGGACTTCGACTTCTACGAGATCCACGAGGCGTTCGCCTCGCAGGTGCTGGCGACCCTGGCCGCCTGGGAGTCGCCGGAGTTCTGCAAGGACCGGCTGGGGCTGGACGCCCCGCTCGGGGCCGTCGACCGGGAGAAGCTGAACGTCAACGGCTCGTCGCTGGCGGCCGGGCACCCGTTCGCGGCCACCGGTGGCCGGATCGTGGCGACCCTGGCGAAGCTGCTCGCGGAAAAGGGCGGCGGCCGGGGCCTGATCTCCATCTGCGCCGCCGGCGGCCAGGGCGTGACCGCCATCCTCGAACGCTGACCCGGCACGGGCCGAGCTACTTGATCGTGCCGGCCGGGGCGAGCCAACGCACGGGCTGGCCGGTGACCTCGGAGATCTGGTCGAAGTCGCGGTCGTAGTGCAGCAGGGACAGCCCTTGGTATTCGGCCATCGCCGCGATCAGCAGGTCGACGGCACCGGCGGACCGGTGGGTGCCCCGTGCGGTGAGCTGGTCCTGGATCTCGGCCGCCCGCTCGTAGATCCGGTCCGGCATGCCCACCCAGGTGAACGCCGTCCGGAGCCGGTCGCCCAGCCACCTGCGGTCGGCGTGCGAGCGGGCCGAGTACAGGAACTCCAACTCGACCAGCGGACAGACCGCGAGCAGGCCGGCCGTGAGCGGTTGTTCCCACCGGGCCTGGGTGTCGGGGTCGCGCAGGAGGGGGACCAGCGCACTGGTGTCGACCAGGTAGTCCGCGAGCCTCACGACCGGTATGTGCCCTTGTCGAGCAGTTCGTCGAAGTCGCCGGCCTGGGCCCGTCCGCTGAGTTCCGCGAGGGCACGGGCGCGACGGAGGCGGGCAGCCCCTTCCCGCAGCGCGACGTTGACCGTGTCCTTCTTCGTCTTGGTGCCGAAGGCCGCGGCCGCGTCGGCCAGCGCCTCGTCGTCGACGTCCACCAGGATCTTGGTCACGCACACCCCCTATATACGTACCGGCGTCCGAGTATATCCTGCGCCGGTCGAGCGGGGTGTCCGAGCAGCCGGGCGGAGGACGTCCTCGTCGGGCCGTCCCGTACGACGTGAAAGACTGAGGTACGTGACGATCCCGAACGTGCTCGCCAACCGGTACGCCTCACCCGAGCTGGTCGCCCTCTGGTCGCCCGAGGAGAAGATCCGGATGGAGCGGCGGCTCTGGCTCGCCGTGCTCCGGGCCCAGCGGGACCTCGGCGTCGGAGTGCCCGACGGCGTGGTCGAGGCGTACGAGCGGGTGCTCGACCAGGTCGACCTGGTCTCGATCGCCGAGCGGGAGCGGGTCACCCGGCACGACGTGAAGGCCCGGATCGAGGAGTTCAGCGCGCTCGCCGGGCACGAGCACGTGCACAAGGGGATGACCTCCCGGGACCTCACCGAGAACGTCGAGCAGCTCCAGGTGCGCCGCTCGCTGGAGCTGATCCGCGACCGCGTGGTCGCCACCCTGGCCCGGCTGTCCCGGCTCGCCGTCGAGCACTCCGACCTGGTCGTGACCGGCCGCTCGCACAACGTCGCGGCGCAGGCCACCACGCTGGGCAAGCGCTTCGCGTCGGCCGCCGAGGAACTGCTCATCGCGTACGAGCGGCTGGACGACCTGATCAACTGGTACCCGCTGCGGGGCGTCAAGGGCCCGGTGGGCACCGCCGCCGACCAGCTCGACCTCTTCGACGGAGACGCCGAGCGGGTGGCGGAGCTGGAGCGCCGGGTGGCCGGGCACCTCGGCTTCAGCCGGGTCCTCGACAGCGTCGGGCAGGTCTACCCGCGCTCGATCGACCTGGCGGTGCTCTCCGCGCTGGCCCAGGTCGCCGCCGCCCCGTCGTCGCTGGCGACCACGATCCGGCTGATGGTCGGCCAGGAGTTGGCCACCGAGGGCTTCAAGCCGGGCCAGGTGGGTTCCAGCGCGATGCCGCACAAGATGAACACCCGCTCCAGCGAGCGCGTCAACGGTTTCGCCGTGATCATCCGGGGCTACCTGTCGATGGTCGGCGAGCTGGCCGGCGACCAGTGGAACGAGGGCGACGTCTCCTGTTCGGTGGTCCGCCGGGTCGCCCTGCCGGACGCGTTCTTCGCCGCCGACGGGCTGTTCCAGACCTTCCTCACGGTGCTGGACGAGTTCGGCGCGTACCCGGCGGTGATCAACCGGGAGCTGGAGCGCTTCCTGCCGTTCCTGGCCACCACGAAGATCCTGGTGGCGGCGGTCCGGCGCGGCGTCGGCCGCGAGGTCGCCCACGAGGTGATCAAGGAGCACGCGGTCGCGGTGGCGCTGGCCATGCGCGAGAAGGGCGCCGCCGAGAACGATCTCTTCGACCGCCTGGCGGCGGACGGCCGGCTGGGCCTGACCCGCGCCGAGATCGACGCGCTGGTCGCCGACCGTTCCGCCTTCGTGGGCGCCGCCCCGGCCCAGGTCGAGGCGGTCGCCCGCCGCATCGCCGCCGTGACTGACGCTCACCCCCAGGCCGCCACCTACACCCCACCCCCCATCCTCTGACCCGCCCCCCACCCCACCCCACTCCCCCCTCTCGGGCGTCCGGCGTTGACCAAGAGGTCTGGGTCCGATTCGGAGATCGAAGAGGGCGAAAACTTCTTGATCAACGACGTCTGGCGGGTGGGCAGGGTGGGGTGGGTCAGTCGCGGGTGGGGGTTTCGGCGGCCGAGCGGAGGTTGGGGGCGCTCGCCGGTTCGGCGATGCCGCCCGGTGACTCGGCGATGCCGGGTTCCTGCGCGGTCTCCGCGGCGACCAGCGGCTGGTCGGGCGGCATGACGTCGGGCATCTTGGGCGCCACGACCACGGCGGTGCCGTACGCGCAGATCTCCATCCACATCTCGCCGCAGTCGCGGCTGTCGAAGCGCATCCCCACCACGGCGTTCGCGCCGATGCGGCGGGCCTCCTCGCCGAGCCGGGCCACCGAGTCCGTACGCCACCTGGTGAGGTTGTCCGGCGCCATCGGGTCGTACGCGCCGCCGCGCAGGTTCTTGACCCCCTCGCGGTACGGGTTCCGTGTCCTGGCCATCGAGGACACCACTTCGCCGAGGATCTGGCGGATCTCGTACCCGGGTAGTTGCTCCGTCGTCACGACCAGCACGCCTTCGATGCTGTCAGGGCGGCGGGGCGCCCGATCGTCGGCCGTGTTCACCTGATCGGATGCTGCGAAACGGCGCGGCGCGGACGGCCGGCGCGCTGCCGGCCATCCGCGCCCAGCGTGGCGCTAACCGTCAGACACCGGCCACCTGGGAGATCCAGGCCCGGTTGTACGCGACGCTGCCGTAGTTCTGGATGCTCTGGCCGTCGGCGGTGGAGGCGACGCCGACCTGCGCGCCGTTGTAGAACTGCGGGCCGCCCGAGTCGCCCCGCCAGGCGTTGCCGTTGATCCGGGTGCTGCGGATCGCCTGCCCGCCGTACGCGTCGGTGGCGCTGTTGCTGGTCACCCGAACCGACGCGGTCTTGAGCTGGGTGGAGGCCGAGCAGCCGCTGTAGCAGGTCATGCCCCAGCCGTAGATCGAGTTGGTCGAGTTGATCGGCGGGTTGCTGTTGGCCAGCGTGACGTACGAGGTGCTCACCGAGCTGGACAGGCGCAGCAGGGCCAGGTCGTACCGGCCGTAGGTGGCGCTGACGGTGCGGGTCTGGCCGCCGGAGGAGCGGTAGACGCTGCCGACCCGGACGGACATCGTGCCGTTGACGCAGTGCCGGGCGGTGAGCACCCACTGCGGCGCGATGATCGTGCCGGAGCAGGTGAACGAGCCGTTGCTGAGGACCGCGGCGGCCCACGGCGCGGACGAGACGGTGCCGCCGCCGATGATGTACGGGCTGACGGGTGCGGCGACGGCGCCGGAGCTGGCGCCGAGCAGGCCGGCCGCTGCGGTGGCCAGCACCGCGATCATGGATCGGATGCGCATGGGGGGCTCCTTCGGGGACGGGGCACGGGTTCACCGGGTCGAGCTGTCGGCCGGCGGGCGGGGGTGGCCCGACGGCCGGGCACGTCCGATCGACGTACGACGATGTACGGTAGGGCTCCTGAGATGTGGTTCACAAGAGATCCATCGAAAATGATGGATGAGGCGGTATGGCGGGCGGGGTGCCGGGGAGGTGCCCCGGCGGCCCGACGGAGCGGGGCGAAACGGGCCGGTCGGCAACGGATGCGCATCGGGATCGCAACGAACCCGTATCGGTCTCCGGGCCCCGCGCCGGGAATGCCGATCACTGTCCGAACCGCGTCCGGCCGGTGCGTCCGGGGCGGTATCTGCCAGGTAGGCTGGCTGCGCTCGCCCGTTGTGGGTCGGCACCCAACTGCGTACACAGTCAGGAGTGCCCAGTGCCTCGCGTCGTCGTCGACGTCATGCTCAAGCCCGAGATCCTCGATCCGCAGGGCCAGGCCGTCGCAAACGCGCTGCCCCGGCTCGGCGTCAGTGACGTCGCCTCGGTTCGGATCGGCAGGCGGATCGAGATCGAATTCACCGGTGAACCGGACCTGGACCGGGCCCGGGAGATCGCCGACAAGCTGCTCGCCAACCCGGTCATCGAGGACTTCACGGTCCGCCTGGCCGAGGCCGACGAGACCGTGGACGCCCGCTCGTGACCGCCCGGGTCGGTGTGGTCACCTTCCCCGGCTCGCTCGACGACGGGGACGCGACCCGCGCCGTACGGATCGCGGGCGCCGAACCGGTCCGCCTCTGGCACGGTGACCCGCAGCTGCACGGGGTGGACGCCGTAGTCCTGCCCGGCGGCTTCTCCTACGGCGACTACCTGCGCTGCGGCGCCATCGCCCGGTTCGCGCCGGTGATGCAGACGATCGTGGACGCGGCCCGGGGTGGCCTGCCCGTGCTCGGCATCTGCAACGGCTTCCAGATCCTCTGCGAGGCCCACCTGCTGCCCGGGGCGCTCACCCGCAACCAGCACCTGCACTTCCGCAACCGCGACCAGGCCCTGCGCATCGAGTCGGCCGGCACCGCGTGGACCAACGCGTTCCAGCCCGGCCAGGAGGTGCTGATCCCGGTCAAGAACGGCGAGGGCTGCTACGTCGCCGACACCGCGACGCTGGACCAGCTCGAGGCCGAGGGCCGGGTGGTCGCCCGCTACGTCGGCGGCAACCCCAACGGTTCGCAGCGCGACATCGCCGCGATCACGAACCCCGCCGGCAACGTGGTCGGCATCATGCCGCATCCCGAGCACGCGGTGGAGGCGCTCACGGGCCCCTCCCTGGACGGTCTCGGCTTCTTCACCTCGGTGCTCAAGCACCTGGTGGGGGCGCCGGCGTGACCGTGCGCGGCATCATCGGTCGGCTCACCCGCCCGTCGGGCGGACGCGAGCGCAGCGAGGAGAGGTCATGACCACCCATCCGGACGAGGTACGGGAGAACCCGGAGGCCTTCCCGGCTGCCCCGGCGCAGCCGGTGGAGCCGCGTCCGGCCGCCGTCGTGCCGCCGGCCGGGCGTCCCGGGCCGGCGACCGCCGACTGGGCCGACGGCCCGGACACCGTGCCGCGCGCCGCTGACACCCCCGGTGAGCTCCAGCCGTACGCCGACCTGGGGCTCCGCGACGACGAGTACGAGCGGATCCGGCAGATCCTCGACCGGCGGCCCACCCAGGCCGAGCTGGCGATGTACTCGATCATGTGGAGCGAGCACTGCTCCTACAAGTCGAGCAAGGTGCACCTGCGCCAGTTCGGCGAGAAGGCCCCGCCGAGCGACCGGCTGCTCGCCGGCATCGGCGAGAACGCCGGAGTCGTGCAGGTCTCCGACGAACTGGCGGTGACCTTCAAGGTCGAGTCGCACAACCACCCGAGCTTCGTGGAGCCCTACCAGGGCGCGGCCACCGGCGTCGGCGGCATCGTGCGGGACATCCTCGCCATGGGCGCCCGCCCGGTCGCGGTGATGGACCCGCTGCGCTTCGGCGCCGCCGACCACCCCGACACCGCCCGGGTGCTGCCCGGCGTCGTCGCGGGCGTGGGCGGCTACGGCAACTGCCTGGGCCTGCCGAACATCGGCGGCGAGGTCGTCTTCGACCCCTGCTACCAGGGCAACCCGTTGGTCAACGCGCTCTGCCTCGGCGTGCTGCCGGTCGACCGGCTCCAGAACAAGGCCGCCGCCGGCCCGGGCAACGTCGTCGTGCTGATGGGCGCGCGGACGGGCCGGGACGGCATCGGTGGCGTCTCGGTGCTGGCCAGCGCCACCTTCGACGAGGGCAGCGAGCAGCGCCGCCCGTCGGTGCAGGTCGGCGACCCGTTCATGGAGAAGCTCCTCATCGAGGCGTGCCTGGAGCTCTACGACGCCCGGCTGGTCGTCGGCATCCAGGACCTCGGCGGTGCCGGCCTGACCTGCGCGCTGACCGAGACCGCCGCGGCGGCCGGCACCGGCATGCGGGTCTGGCTGGAGCGCGTGCCGCTGCGCGAGGCCTCGATGGAGCCGCACGAGATCCTGGCCAGCGAGTCCCAGGAGCGGATGCTGCTGGTCGTCGAGCCGGAGAAGCTCGAAGCGGTGCTCAAGACCGCCGAGAAGTGGGGCGTCTGGGCCACCGCGATCGGCGAGGTCACCCCGCCGGCGCCGGACGGGCAGCCGGGCCGGCTGCTGATCACCTGGCGCGACCAACTGGTGGTCGACGTGCCGCCGGGTTCGCTGGTCGACGACGGCCCGGTCTACGCCCGCCCGATGCGTGAGCCGGCCGACCTGATCCTGCTCCAGGCCGACCGCGCGGAGACGCTGCCCCGGCCGGCCGACCCGGAGGCGCTGCGCGAGACCGTGCTGCGCATGATCTCCTCGCCCAACCTGGCCGACAAGACCTGGGTCACCGAGCAGTACGACCGCTACGTGCTGGGCAACACCGTGCTCGCCCAGCCGGAGGACTCCGGCGTGATCCGGATCGACGAGCGGACCGGGCTCGGCGTGGCGCTGTCGGTGGACGGCAACGGCCGGTACGCGCGGCTCGACCCCTACCACGGCACGAAGCTCGCGCTGGCGGAGGCGTACCGCAACGTCGCCGTCACCGGCGCGAAGCCGATCGCCGTCACCAACTGCCTCAACTTCGGCTCGCCGGAGGACCCGGGCGTGATGTGGCAGTTCGCCGAGGCCGTCCGTGGCCTGGCGGACGGCTGCGCCGAGCTGGGCATCCCGGTCACCGGCGGCAACGTCAGCTTCTACAACCAGACGGGGGCGGCGCCGATCCACCCGACCCCGGTGGTCGGTGTGCTCGGCGTGCTCGACGACGTGGCCGACCGGGTGCCGATGGGCTTCGTGGCCCGGCCGGGCGGCGAGCACGACCAGATCTTCCTGCTCGGCGAGACGCACGTGGAACTCTCCGGCTCGGAATGGGCCTGGGTCACCCACGAGCACCTGGGCGGCGTACCCCCGCAGGTCGACCTGGCCCGTGAGCGGCTGCTGGCCGACCTGCTGGCGGAGGCCGCGCGGGTCGGGCACCTCAGCTCGGCGCACGACCTCTCCGACGGCGGTCTCGCGCAGAGCCTGGTGGAGTCCTGCCTGCGGCGCGGCGTCGGCGCCCGGATCGGGGTCCCGGAGCGGTTCGACGGCGGCTCGATGCCGTTCGTCTACCTGTTCAGCGAGTCCGCCGGCCGGGTCCTGGTGTCGGTGCCGCGCGGCCACGAGAAGGCGTTCACCGCCCTCTGCGCCGAGCGCGGGGTGCCGTTCGAGCTGATCGGTGTCACCGACCCGTCCGGCGGCGCGCTCGAGGTGCACGGCCAGTTCCGGATCGGCCTGGACGAGCTGCGGGCCGCGCACGGCGGGACGCTGCCGCGCCTCTTCGGGGGCGTGGGGGTCGTCGAGGTGCCCGCGCCGGCCACCGGTGTGGCGGGTGCCGTCGAGGCCGTGCCGCTGCCCGTCGCCGATTCGGCCGGGATGACGCCGGTGGGCCCGTCGACTGTCGCGGCCGAGCCGATCGCCTCGGCCGCGCCGGTCCCGCCGACCGGTGCCGTCGAGCCGGTGGCCCCGGCCGAGGCGGCAACCCCGGCGGAGCAGCCGGCGGCCGAGGCCGCCGGGTCGTCGGCTCCCGGGCCCGGTGACACCGAGCCCGGTCAGCGCTGAGGCGGTGGCGGCGGCCGTCCACGTGCAACCCGGTGCCGGCGCCCGGTTCGACTGGGGGCTGACGGGGGCGGCCGAGCTCGGCCGGGTGTGCGCGGTGCTGGTGGTGGTGGACGTGCTGTCGTTCACCACCGCCGTGGACGTCTCGGTCGGGCGCGGCATGCGGGTGCACCCGTTCCCGTGGGGCGAGCAGGCGGCCGACTACGCGCGGCGGGTCGGCGCGGTCGCGGCGGTGGGCCGCCGTCAGACGACCCCGGACCATCCGTGGTCGCTCTCGCCGGCGGCGCTGAGCACCGCGCCGGTCGTCGCCGACCTCGTGCTGCCGTCGCCGAACGGTTCGGCGATCAGCGCGGCGGCCAGCGCCCCCGGGCTGCCGGTGGTCGCGGCGTGCCTGCGTAACGCGCAGGCCGTCGGCCGTTGGCTCACCCGTCAGGGGTACGGCTCGGTGGACGCGCCGATCGGCGTGATCGCCTCGGGCGAGCGCTGGCCGGACGGCTCGCTGCGGCCCTCCGTGGAGGACCAGTTGGGGGCGGCCGGCGTGCTGGACGCCCTGTCGGGTGTGCCCGGCGGTCTCTCCGTGGAGGCGGCCATGGCGCTCGCCGCGCTCGCCAGCACCCCCGACGTGCCCGCCGCTGTCCGCGGCAGTGTGTCGGGCCGCGAGCTCATCGAGGGCGGCTTCGGCGAGGACGTCGAGGTCGCCGTCCGGGTCGGTGTCTCGGGCGTGGTCCCGGTGCTGCGCCAGGGTGTCTTCTCCGCCGCCTGACGGCCCTGCCACGCGCCCGGCCCCGGCTCGGGCGTGTGCTTTGCTCCGCCCACCGGCCCCGGCTCGGGCGGTGTCCCTGTTCCGCGCACCGGCCCGGCTCGGCGTGTGCCCTGTTCCGCGCACCGGCCCGGCTCGGCGTGTGCCCTGTTCCGCGCACCGGCCCGGCTCCGGGTGGGCCCGCAAGCAGCGGCGAGGGCCGCCCGGCAGTCCGGACGGCCCTCGCCGTGGTGCTGTGGTCGGGGTGCGTGCCCCAAGCGGGTCAGTCGTCGAGCCAGTCCAGCCGGCGTCCGCCCCGGTCCTGCTGCGGTGGGCCGTCCGGGCGACCGCGACCGGTCGGCGGTTCGTCGTAGCCCCCCGGCTGACCGCCGTAGCCACCCTGGCCGCCGTAGCCGCCGCGGTCCTCGTAGCTACCGCGCTGCTGCGGGGGCTCCTGCCCGTAGCCACCCTGCCCGTAGCCACCCTGGTTGTCGTACGAGGTGGGCTGGTCGTAGCCGCCACGTGACGCCGGGGGCTCCTGGCCGCCGTAGCCGCCCGGCTGGCCGTAGCCGCCCCGCTCGTAGCCGCCGGTCGGCTCGCCGCCCCGGCCGTACGCCCCGGGCTCGGACTGGCCGTAGCCCTGACCCTGCTCCGGCTGGTAGACGCCGGTCGCGTACGGGTCGGCGGGGGCCGGATACTGCGTGGCGTCGCCGGTGTAGCGGCCGGTCGGCTCGTCGTACCGCTCGCCGTAGCCCCGCCCGCCGCCCGCCGGCGGGTAGCCTGCGGCACCCGCCGCGCCGGCCGCGCCCGCCGGAGCGCCGTAGTCGTTGCTGCCGTAGCCGCCGCCCGAGGCGGGCGCGCTGTTGCCGTAGCCGCCACCGGCTCCGCCGTAGCCGCTCCCCGAGGACGGCGCGTTGCCGTAGCCGCCACCGGCCCCGCCGCTGCCGTAGCCGCCGCCGGAGGCGGGCGCGTTGCCGTAGCCGGCACCGCCGTAGCCACCCGAGCCGGCCGGCTCGTCGCCGTAGCCGCTGCCGCCCCAGCCCTGCTGGCTGCCCGCCGCGCCGTAGGGCTGCGGGGGAGCGCCGTACGGGTCCGGCGGCACGTCGTCGACCACGGGGCGGTGCATCATCGTCGGGGCGTCGCTCAGCGCGGTGCCGCCGACCATCGTCGGATCGGGCGTGGTGCCCACCCGGTTGACCACCCGGGTCTGGTCGTCCGCGCCCCGGAACGCCCCGCGCGCCGCCGGGACCGCGCCGGCCGCCGCCGCGCCCGCGGGGGCGTCGTCGTCGGCCTCGTCGCCGCTGTCCTTGCGCCGCATCCAGAGCAGCACGATCGTGCCGACACCGGCGGCGACGAGCAGGCCGCCGAGCAGGATGATCAGCCAGGAGCCCATGCCGCCGGAGTCCTCGTTGCTGGCGTTGGCCGCCGCGCCCGGGGTCGCCTCGGCGGTCTCCTCCGGGGTCTCCTCGACCGGCTCCTCGGTGGGGACTGGCTCCTCGGTGGCCGAGGGGGTGGGGCTCGGCGTCGTCTCCACCTTGATCGCCAGCGCGATGCGCTGGCCGGTGACGCTCTGCCCGGCGGAGGCGTTGAAGCTCTTGGTGGCGTAGACCGTACCGACGCTGGCGCCGACGGCGAGCCGGCCGGGCGCGATGGGCTTTCCGCTGCTGCCGGTGAACCGGAAGTTGCCGTTGTCGTCGCTGATCGTGTCGATCTTCTTACCGGCGCCGTCCTGGAGCATGACCACGGCGTTCGGCACGGCCTCGCCGTTGGCCTGGGCGACCACCTTGCCGGAGACCGACTTGACGGTCTGCACCGGCGCGGGCTCTGACGGCTGGGCCTTGCCCTTGACGCCGAGCTGGAAGGTGGCGGTGCCGGGGCCGGACTTGTCGCCCTCGACCGCCACCGTCACGGTGACGTTGGCATCGCCGGCGTTGTCGTTGGCCCTGAGCCGCAGTAGCTGGGATTTCGGCCGGTCGTTGTTGAAGTCGATCGTTCCGCAGCCGCCGGCACAGCTCACGCCACCAGGCAGGCCGGCGAGGCTGATCTGGACCTTCTCGTCGTCGTCACGCGGGGTGACCTGAACGGTGACGGCGGCGTCGCTGCCGGCGTTGACGGTGACCGAGCCGGGCGACACGCTGACCTCGGCGGCCAGGGCTGGTGTGGCGGGGGCAGCGAGCAGAGCGCCGACAACCAGCGCCACGACCACACCCGCCCGCTGCTTCCAGGCACGTCGGTGCGTTGACACGTCCACCGCCTTCCGGACTGACTTCCCTCGGCGGCGGGGCGCCGGGCCGGGGATCATCACGGTACGAATACGCCGTCGGCAACTATGCCTTGTCTGACCGGATCGGCGCGACCCAGGGCCAACGTCAGGCGCGGCGTGCCGAAGCCGTATCGTCCCGTCGTGTCCTCTCCGCACATTAAGTCCGCCGCGGTCGCGACGGCGTTGTCGGCGCTCGACGAGGGGCGTACGCCCGACCGGCCGGTCCTCCGGGAGGCGGTACGTGCCCTGTTGACCGTCCTCGCGGAACGCGCCCCCGGCCGATCGGTGGAGGTGCGTGTCCCACCTTACGGTGCAGTTCAGTGCGTTCCCGGTCCCCGACACACCCGTGGCGCCCCCGGAAACGTCGTCGAGATGGAGCCCGAGGCCTGGCTGGCGGTGGCCACGGGGCGGCTCGGCTGGGCCGACGCGATCACCCAGGGTCGCGTACGGGTGAGCGGAATCCGGGCGGATCTCTCCGCGTACCTGCCGCTCTAGCTGCGACGACACGCATCGACGGATGACGTACTGGAGCCGGATCGTGACTTTCTGTGCCGACGCGGATTCGCGTACACTGTCAGGCGACGACAGTGGTCCCGGCCGACGAGTGCGGATCCGCCCCCGCGTGATTCCGCAAGGCCGGTCCAGACCAGCATGAGGGAGCGCAGGTGCCCCGAGGCGACGGCCGGCTGAGCCACGACCTTGATCCCCAACGACCAGGCCCTCAGGACGCGTGTGGCGTCTTCGGCGTCTGGGCGCCGGGGGAGGAGGTCGCCAACCTGACCTACTTCGGGCTCTACGCCCTTCAGCACCGGGGTCAGGAGGCCGCCGGCATCGCGGTCAGCGACGGTTCGGGCGTGGTGGTCTACAAGGACCTCGGCCTGGTCGCCCAGGTCTTCGACGAGCCGACCCTGGCCAGCCTGCGCGGGCACGTGGCGATCGGGCACGCCCGCTACTCCACCACCGGCGGATCGACCTGGGAGAACGCCCAGCCGACCATCCGGTCCACCACGTCCGGCACCACCATCGCGCTGGCCCACAACGGCAACCTGGTCAACACCGCCGAGCTCCAGCGCGAGGTCAGCGAGCGGGGCCTGGTCGCCGACGGCTCGACCAACGACACCTCCCTGGTGACGATGCTGCTGGCCAGCCGCCCGGACCTGTCGGTCGAGGCGGCGGCGCTGGAGGTGCTGCCGCAGCTGCGCGGCGCGTTCAGCTTCGTGTTCATGGACGAGTCGACCCTCTACGCGGCCCGCGACCCGCACGGCGTCCGCCCGCTGGTGCTCGGTCGGCTGGAGCGCGGCTGGGTGGTGGCCAGCGAGACCGCCGCGCTGGACATCGTCGGCGCGAGCGTGGTCCGCGAGGTCGAGCCCGGCGAGCTGATCGCGATCGACGAGGACGGCCTGCGCTCCAGCCGGTTCGCCGCCCCGGAGCCCAAGGGCTGCCTGTTCGAGTACGTCTACATCGCCCGCCCCGACGCGACCATCGCCGGGCGCAACGTGCACTCCGCCCGGGTGCAGATCGGCCGCCAGCTCGCCAAGGAGCACCCGGTCGAGGCCGACCTGGTCATCCCGGTGCCGGAGTCCGGCACCCCGGCCGCGATCGGCTACGCCGAGGAGTCCGGCATCACCTACGGCGCCGGCCTGATGAAGAACCCGTACGTCGGGCGCACCTTCATCCAGCCGTCGCAGACGCTGCGCCAGCTCGGCATCCGGCTCAAGCTCAACCCGCTGCGGGAGAACGTGCGGGGCAAGCGGCTGGTCGTGGTGGACGACTCCATCGTGCGCGGCAACACCCAGCGGGCGATCGTGCGGATGCTGCGCGAGGCCGGCGCACTGGAGGTGCACGTACGCATCTCGTCGCCGCCGGTCAGCTGGCCGTGCTTCTACGGCATCGACTTCGCCACCCGTGCCGAGTTGCTGGCCAACGGGCTGGACAACGACGGCATCCGGCGCTCCATCGGGGCGGACACGCTCGGCTACGTGTCGCTCGCGGGCCTGATCGCCGCCACCGAGCAGCCGAAGACCCGGCTGTGCCGCGCGTGCTTCGACGGGGAATACCCGATCGAGCTGCCCGCCGGCAACCTGATCGGCAAGCACGTGCTCGAAGGGGTGGGCCGGCGGGTCGCCGCGCAGGCGTCCGACACCCCGGAGCACACCGCCCCGCTCGTCGCCACTCCGGGCGGCGTGAGCACACACCGCCCGTAGCGCCACCCGGCGCGGCCCGGTCACCGCCGGCGCGGCGCCAGAACCAAAGGGGAGAACCGTGACGCACGTGTCCGAGCGCAGCGGCGCAGGAAGCAGCCCGACCGGCGCCGGCGACGACCGCCAGCCCTGGACGGCCGGCGCCGGCCGTCAGGCGCGCAAACGCTCGGTCTCGTACGCGGACGCCGGGGTCTCGATCGAGGCGGGCGACCGCGCGGTCGAGCTGCTGAAGTCGAAGGTGAAGCAGACCCGGCGCCCCGAGGTGATGGGCGACCTGGGTGGTTTCGCGGGCCTGTTCCGGCTGGACACGAAGAAGTACAGGAACCCGATCCTGGCCTCGTCCACCGACGGCGTGGGCACCAAGCTGGTGATCGCGCAGCAGATGGACATCCACGACACGGTCGGCATCGACCTGGTCGCGATGGTCGTCGACGACCTGGTGGCCTGCGGTGCCGAGCCGCTCTTCCTGCTCGACTACATCGCCACCGGCGAGGTCGTGCCGGACCGGGTCGCCGAGATCGGCGCGGGCATCGCGGACGGCTGCCGGTACGCCGGCTGCGCCCTGCTGGGCGGCGAGACCGCCGAGCACCCGGGCGTGCTGCGTCCGGACGAGTACGACATCTCCGCCACCGGTGTCGGCGTGGTGGAGGAGAGCGACATCCTCAGCCCGGACCGGGTCGAGGTGGGCGACGTGGTCATCGCGATGCGCTCCTCCGGCCTGCACTCCAACGGCTACTCCCTGGTGCGGCACGTGCTGCTGGGCGCCGGTCGGATGCGGCTCGACGTGGTGATCGACGACTTCGGCCGGCAGCGCACCCTCGGCGAGGAGCTGCTCACCCCGACGAAGATCTACGCGCAGGACTGCCTCAAGCTCATCGCCGAGGCCGAGGTGCGCTCCATCGCCCACGTCACCGGCGGCGGCATCCCCGGCAACCTGGTCCGGGTGCTCCCCGAGCACGTCGACGCGGTGGTCAACCGGTCCACCTGGAAGCCGCAGCCCATCTTCGACCTGATCCAGTCCAAGGGGCGGATCGAGGACCCGGAGATGGAGGCGACCTTCAACATGGGCGTCGGCATGTTCGCCATCGTCTCCGCCGAGGACGCGGACCGCGCGCTGGCCACCCTCACCGGCCGGGGCGTCGACGCGTGGCAGGCCGGCGAGATCATCGAGGGCTCCGGCAACGTGCAGATGATCGGCCAGCACACCCGGGGTTGATCAACTCGCGGTGATCGTACGGGCACCTGATCAGGGCTTCACCCGAGTGGCCGTCGCCGCCTAGCCTGAAGGGCACCCTCAAGCTGTCGGGGCCACCCGCCCGGGTTTCCCCGACAGCCCTTCAGGCGCTGAGGAGGGCAATGGCTGCTCGGGGACGGTCGTTCAGCGGGATGCGCGGCCTGGCCGCCGTCCCCTCGTACGTGGTCATGCAGCCCACCACCCTGTGCAACCTGGACTGCGCCTACTGCTACCTGCCGTTGCGGGCGGTCGACCAACGGATGCCGGTGCGGGTGGCCGAGGCGGTGGCCGCGTCGGTCAACTCCTGGGCGGCGGCGGGCCGCTTCTCGGTGGTGTGGCACGGCGGCGAGCCGCTGGCCGCCGGCCGGGAGCATCTCGCCGCGCTGATCGCGCCCTTCGGGCCCGAGGTCGAGCACCACGTGCAGACCAACGCCACGCTGATCGACGACGCCTGGTGCGCGTTCTTCGTCGAGCACGGGGTGCGGGTGAGCGTGAGCGTGGACGGGCCCCGGGAACGCAACGGCGACCGGGTCACCCGGGGCGGCGTGCCCGCGTACGACCGGATCCTGCGGGGGGTGGCGGCGCTGCGCCGGCACGGCCTGCCGTTCTCGGCGCTGGCGGTGGTGGGTCGCCCCGAGCCGGGCCTGGCCACCGAACTGTACGACTACTTCCTCGACCTCGGCTGCGACGTGCTCGGCGTCAACATCGAGGAGACCGAGGGGGTCAACCTCCGCGACAACTCCCACGACGCGCGCCTGGTGACCGCCTTCTGGGCGGAACTGGTGGCGGCCTGGCGTCGGGAGCCCCGGATCCACCTGCGTGAGGTCGAGTGGTCGCTGCGCTACACAGCGGCGGTGCTGGACGGCAGCGCGGACGACGTGCTGCCCCGACGGCTGGACCCGATCCCGACCGTCGGCCACGACGGCTCGGTGATCGTGCTCTCGCCCGAGCTGGCGGGTTTCACCGATGTCCGGTACGGCGACTTCAGCAGCGGCAACGTGCTGGCCACCCCGCTGGCCGAGATCCTCGCCCACGCGGACCGGACGCCCTGGGTCGGCGAGTTCCTCGCCGGCGTCGAGGCGTGCCGTTCGTCCTGCCCCTACTTCGGGTTCTGCGGCGGCGGCCACGCGGCCAACCGCTACTTCGAACTGGGGCGTTTCGACGGTACGCAGACGGCGCACTGCCGCAACAGCAAGATCCACTTACTGGAGGGAGTGTTGGAGCATGCCCGAGACCACCAGTCACCGGCAGCCTGACCGGAGGGCGGACGCCCCGGACGCGGTCGCCGACCGGGTGCGGCAGGCCGCGCCGGGACTCAACGCGCTCCTTCACGAGGCCGAGGCCGCGCGGCGACTACGCGCCGAGGTGACGGGCGGTGACGGCGCGAGCGCCGTGTGCGCCTGGAACCACTTCGAGAACATCCCGACGTTCTACAACTGGAACAACCGTCCCCGCTGAAACAGACCGTGATCAGGGACCTGCCGATCGACCGGAGGGCTCTCCGGAAGTGGTGCAGGTCCCTGATCACGGTCTTGTCGCCGCTTCGATGGGCACATGCGTGAGCACGCGGGCGATCACCGCGTGCTCAGCTGCTACCGGAGGTCAGCGGGGCGGACGTACCCAGGGATCCGGGTCTTCGTCCGCGTGATCCTCGTCGTCGTCGTCGACATACTCTTTGTAGTCGTCGTCGAAGTTGTGCTCAGACTTACCAGCACCCGCCAGTTCGCGCTGCAAGGCGGTGAGGTCGGTGTTCGGGGAGTGGTACTTCAACTCCCGGGCCACCTTCGTCTGCTTGGCCTTAGCACGGCCGCGCCCCATGGCTCGACCCCCTCGCACAGAATGCGGGGCAGCCCGAAGGCGGGCCCCGATGACGTCAGGCATCTCTCGTGGCTCTTACGGTACATGGGGATGCCATCGTTCGGCACCTCGGGTTACCGCCGACCGACACCGCGCGTCGCGGTCATCCGGCCGTTACCGATTGTACCCGGTAAGGAGCGGTGCTGGGAGTGCCCGTGACACCGGGCAAAGGCCCGCGAAATTAGCCTAACCGGACGAGGTGTCCGGGTGGGCCGGGGGCGGAACGGCCGCTCCGCCCCCCGCGGCGCTCAGCGCAGGTGGATCGTGCGTAGCCGGCCGACGTCGGCCATCCGCCGTTCCGCCAGTCGGTCCGCCGCCACCGCCGGCGGCACGCCCTCGGCGTCCGCCAGGCGCAGGATCTCCCGCGTGGTGTCGTAGATCCGGGTCGCGCGCAGCTTGGCCCGCTCGAAGTTGAAGCCCTCGATCTCGTCCGCCACCTGGATCACGCCGCCGGCGTTCACCACGTAGTCCGGGGCGTAGAGGATGCCGCGGTCGGCGAGGAGCTTCTCGATGCCCGGGTGGGCGAGCTGGTTGTTGGCCGCGCCCGCGACCACCCTCGCGCGCAGCGCGGGCACCGTGTCGTCGTTGAGCGCGCCGCCCAGCGCGCACGGGGCGTACACGTCGATGTCGGCGGCGACGAGTGCGGCGGCGTCGTCGACCAGCGCGACCTGCGGGTGGGTCGCGCGCGCCCACTCCAGGGCCTTCGGGTTGACGTCCGTCGCCACCACCTCGGCGCCGTCGTCGACCAGGTGACCGAGGAGGTACTTGCCGACCTTGCCCAGGCCGGCCACGCCGACCCGCCGCCCGGCGAGGGTCGGGGCACCCCAGACGTGCTCGGCGGCGGCCCGCATGCCCTGGAAGACGCCCCAGGCGGTGAGGATCGAGGAGTCGCCCGCGCCGCCGTGCTCGACGCTGCGGCCGGTGACGTACGAGGTCTCGCGGGCGATCACGTCCATGTCGGCGACGTAGGTGCCGACGTCGCAGGCGGTGTAGTAGCGCCCGGCGAGGGACTCCACGAAGCGGCCGTAGGCGCGCAGCAGCGCCTCGCTCTTGATCCGCTCGGGGTCGCCCCAGATGACCGCCTTGCCGCCGCCCAGGTCCAGCCCGGCGAGGGCGTTCTTGTAGGCCATGCCCCGGGAGAGGTCGAGCACGTCGGCGAGGGCGTCGGCCTCGCTGGCGTACGGGTAGAACCGGGTTCCACCGAGCGCGGGGCCGAGCGCGGTGGAGTAGATGCCGATGATCGCCTTGAGGCCGGTCTGCTTGTCCTGGCAGAACACGACCTGTTCGTGACCGCTGGACCCCGGGTCGTCGGTGGTGGCGAATACGCCCATGACTCGCTCCTGGTGTGGGGTGCGTCCTTGTGGGACGCGGACCTGTGGAACCGCCGGCGGGATGCTGCCGGTGCCGCTGAGCCTAGTATCGGCCGACGCCGTCCGGCCGCCCACGGCGTGCGTGATCGGGCCGCCGACGTAGGTCGGGTTCCGATTCGTGGGAGGATCGCGCCGTGCCGTCGCTTTTCGCTTCATACCTGCGCGTGTACGAGCCGCTGACCGCCTTCGACCGGGACCGTCAGTCGTACTGGCGGCGCTACGTCGAGCAGGGGCGGGCGGTGGCACCGGTGGAGGGCCCGGGCCGGCAACGGACGGCGGTGCTGGAGGCGCTCGGCGCCGGCTGGACCCGGCTGCCCGACCTGCCGGACGAGGCGTACGTCCTGGAGACCGACGAGACCCTGCTGGTCTGCCCGTGGAACCTGCGCATCCGGGTGGCCGAGGCGGCGCTGAGCGCCCGCGACGGGGTGCCGCCGGTGCTGGCCGACGCCTTCGTCCCGCCGGTGCTCGCCGGTCAGGCGAAGGCCGTGGTGGAGGACTGGCGCAGCGGGGCCCGGGTGCTGGAGCACGGCGTGCCGCGGGTGCACGAGCAGACCGCCACGTGGGGCGTGCCGCTGCGCTGGTTCGTGCTGTTCGACCCGGAGGAACGGCACCAGGTGACCGGTCCCGGGCGGCGGGCGCTGCGCTACCGGACGGAGATCTCCAAGGCGCGGCGCCGTTCCTCGCGGGCCCTGTCGGTGCTGCGCAAGTCGATCGGCGACGCCCCGATCACGGAGGTGGTCGAGGAGGCCGCCCGTTGGCTGGAGGAGTTCCACCCCCGGTCGATGGTGGAGCTGGACTACGGGGGCCTGGTCGAGCTGCTCTCGGACGAGACGTTGACCGCCGACGACTCACCCGAGCTGGTGGCGAGCGGGTTGGCCGGGCTGTCCAGGGGCGAGGCCGAGGAGGCCTCGGCGGCGTACGACCGGCTGGTTGCGCGCTGGCGTGCGGTGCAGTTGCTGGAACGGTGCAACTAGTGATAAATCACCCAGGGAGCGCTCCCAGCCCGAGGCGAGCTCGTAGTTGACGCATCACGAACCGTGATCATGAGTCCGAATAAGGTACTTTCTGCCGTGTAAAAGTCGCATAAATCGGGCATGGTTCATCCGTCCGTCTAGGGACGTTCGGCCGTTCGGCCCATGTCGGACATCGGGGACTAGCCGGACCATGGGAGACGCGTCGGCCGGCGGGACCCCGGCCGATGTCTATACATGTGGAGGAGTGACCCATGGCATCGCGAACGCACGAACCGGAGCCGCTACTCACACCGGCCGAGGTGGCGTCGATGTTCCGTGTCGACCCGAAGACGGTGACCCGGTGGGCCAAGGCGGGCAAGCTCAGCGCCATCCGCACCCTGGGTGGCCACCGTCGGTACCGGGAGTCGGAGGTCAGGGCACTGTTGCAGGGCCAGATCCCGCAGCAGCGTCAGGGGGACTGACCAGAAGCGAATAGATGTGGACGAAGGGCGGCGGACATGGTCCGCCGCCCTTCGTCAGGTCCGGGCCCGCCCGCCCACGCGGACGTGGGTCGGCGGGCGCGGGTGTGGGTCAGGCGGCGGCCGGCGGCCGGTCCGTGAGCACGACCCGGATGCCGACCGTGCCGCTCTCGCCGCGACGCAGGCGGCTGCCGAGCAGGGTGAGCCGGCCGACCAACCGGTACTTCTGCTTGATCAGCTCGCGCACCCGCCGGGTGCCGGTCGCGTCGCAGAGGGTCGCGTGGGCGGCGACCGCCCCACCGTGCGGCCGGCCCCGGACGTCGCACGGCGCCACCGTGACGTCGCCACTGCGCCGGATCCGCTTCACCTTGCCGGCGTCCGCCGCCGACCACACCATCAGCGCGTCGCCGTCGCGCGCCGCCCAGACCGGCGTCGGCACCGCCCGACCGTCCTTGCGGAAGGTCGTGAGCAGGATGTACTTCTCCGCGCCGAGGCGGTCCAGGGTGGTCATCCCGACAGGATACGGCCGTCGCGGCCGACCGACCGGCCGGATAGCGTCAAGCACGTGACGGTGGAGCCACGGATCGGTGACGTGTTCGGAGAGATGCTGCGCGACGCGTACGCCGTGGCCACCGGGGTCGGCCCCCGGCCGCTGGCCGGCGGGCGGCTGCCGCGACCGGTCATCGAGATCATCGAACGCGACGACGGGCTGATCAACGGCGCGCCCGCCGCGCACTACCTGGATCCGCCGGCGGACTGGCAGCCGTACGACCACCGGGCCGTGGACCAGGTCCGGGGCGCGACCCTGGACGTCGGCGTCGGGGCGGGCCGGATCGCGCTGCTGCTCCAGGAGCGGGGCGTGCCCGTCACCGGGCTGGACACCTCGGCCGGGGCGCTGGCCGTCTGCCGCCGCCGGGGCGTACGCGACCTGGTGCACGGCACGGTCGACGCGCACGTCGCGGACGGCCGCCGCTACGACACGTTCCTGCTGCTCGGCAACAACGTGGGCCTGCTGGAGGGGCGGGACCGGGCACCGGCCCTGCTGGCGGCGCTCGCCGCGCTGGCCCGGCCGGGGGCGCAGGTCATCGCCCAGGGCACCGACCCGTACGGCACCCGGGACCCGGTGCACACGGGCTACCACGAGCGCAACCGGCGGCAGGGCCGCTTCGGCGGGCAGCTCCGGCTGCGGCTGCGCTACCGGGAGCTGGGCACCGGGTGGTTCGACTACCTGGTCTGCTCGCCGGACGAGCTCGCCGAGCTGGTCCGGGGCAGCGGCTGGCGACTGACCGACGTGGACGACCGGGACGCGCCGTACTACCTGGCCACCCTGCGCCTCGCCGCCTGACGGCCGGAAGCGGCGGCGGGGCCGTCGGACGACGCGTCACCGGACGCCGACGCCGGGTCCCCTCGGGAGTGGGGAACCCGGCGCGCGGGTCTCAGACCTGGACGGTCGGGGGGAGCTGCTCGGGCGGTAGTCCGCCGTCGCCGTCGACCACCTCGTCCGGGGTGCCGTCCTCGTCGAGGTCGACCATCGTGATGTCCACCTTGCCGTCACCGTCGGTGTCGAACTGGAACAGGTCGGGCTTGCCGTCCCCGTCGGTGTCGACCACCCAGACGTCGGTGCGGCCGTCGTTGTTGGTGTCGGCGCGCAGCAGGTCGACCCGTTCGTCCCCGCGGGTCTCCACGGTCTCCGCAGCGTCGGCGGCGTGCACGGTCTCCGGTGCCTGGCTCATCTGGCCCGTCCTTCCCTCGGTTGGGTGCCGTGGTACCCGGTCTGTCGCGCCCCCACGCATGCCGGGGAGATCGCCGCTGCATAGGGTCGGCCCATGAGCGAGTGGAGCGGGCGGCGGTGCACGGGTCGACCCCGTCCCGCCACCGGAGACAGGGAGGCGTCATGAGCGACCGCTTTGTCGTCGTCGGGGCCGGCACGATGGGGCTCGGCATCGCGTACGTGGCGGCCGGGGCCGGGCACGCCGTCGAGCTGGTCGAAGTGGACCGGGCCCGGGGGGCGGCGGCCCTCGAACGGCTCGGCGAGCTGTGGGACAGGGCGGTGACGCGCGGCAAGCTCGACGCCGACCGGGCCGCGGCGAACCGGGAGCGGGTGACGCTGCGGGCGGGGCTCGCCGAGGTCGCCGAGGAGCCGGCCGTGGTGGTCGAGGCCGTACCGGAGCGGCCGGACCTGAAGCGGGCGGTGCTGCGCGAGGCCGAGGCGCTGCGCCCGGCGCTGTTGGGCAGCAACACCTCCAGCATCCCGATCGCCGCGCTGGCCGAGGGGCTGGCGCGGCCCGAGCGCTTCCTCGGGCTGCACTTCTTCAACCCGGTCTGGGCGATGGCCCTGCTGGAGGTCGTGGTCGGCCCGGCCACCGCCGCCGAGACCACCGCCGAGGCGGTCGCGCTCGCCGGCCGGCTGGGCAAGGACCCCGTCGTCGTACGCGACATGCCCGGCTTCGCCACCTCCCGGCTCGGGGTCACCCTCGGGCTGGAGGCGATCCGGATGGTCGCCGACGGGGTGGCCAGCCCGGCCGACATCGACAAGGCCATGGTGCTCGGCTACCGGCACCCGGTCGGCCCGCTGGAGCTGACCGACATCGTCGGCCTGGACGTGCGGCTGGACATCGCGCGTACCCTCCAGGCCGCGTACGGTGACCGGTTCGCCCCGCCGCCGCTGCTGACGGAGATGGTTGCCGCCGGTCGCCTGGGCAAGAAGTCCGGTCAGGGCTTCTACCGCTGGGAAGGCGGGGTGCGCCGGTGAGCGCGAGGAGTGAGCTTGCGAGCCCCGCAGTCGCGAACGGAAGGGGGACCTGCTCATGAGCGGGCTGCGGATCGAGGAGGGCCCGGACCGGCTGGTGGTGACGCTCGCCCGGCCGGAGAAGCGCAACGCCATCGACGCCGACCTGATCGCCGAGCTGCACCAGGTCTGCGCGGAGCTGGAGGCCCGGCCCCGCCTGCTGCTGCTCACCGGCGGCACCGAGGGGATCTTCGCCGGTGGGGCGGACATCGGGCAGCTGCGCGAGCGGGGTCGGCTGGACGCCCTCGCGGCGATCAACTCGGCGGCCTTCGCCCGGATCCGGGCGCTGCCGATGCCGACCGTGGCGGCCGTGGACGGACCCGCGCTGGGCGGGGGCGCCGAACTGGCGTACGCCTGCGATCTGCGGGTCTGCACGGCGCGGGCGGTGTTCGGGCAGCCGGAGGTGCGGCTGGGGATCCTGGCCGGCGCGGGCGCGACCCACCGGCTGCCGGCGCTGGTCGGGGAGGCCCGGGCCAAGGAGCTGCTCTTCACCGGCCGCCGGGTCGACGCCGACGAGGCGCTGCGCATCGGGCTCGTCAACCGGGTGGTGGCCGAGCCCGGTGAGCTGCTGCCCACGGCGCACGGGCTGCTCGACGAGATGGCGAAGGGCTCCGCGTTGGCGCTGCGGCTGACCAAGCTGGCGGTCGACGCGCCGGCCGCCGCGCACCCGCACCTCGACCTGGTCAGCCAGGCGGTGCTCTTCGAGGACGAGGAGAAACACCGGCGGATGACGGAGTTCCTCGAACGGCGACGACCCCGCTGAGCCTTGCACGACGACGGCCGCACCGGTCACCGGTGCGGCCGTCCGTGTCCGAGGGTGGATCAGTGCCGGATCTGCACTCCGGCGTCCGCCAGGGCCCGGATCACCTGAGCGGACTCGGCGAAGCCGATGATCAGCACGGCCTCGGCACCGAAGTCCTTGATCTCCTTCGCGCCGGCGCCGAAGTCGATCGGATTCGCCTTGGCGTCGGCCGGCACGTCGTAGGTCAGCAGCTTCAGCCGGTCGCCGCCGATGCCCGCCCGCTCCAGCTCGGCCCGGACGGTGCCCTGGAGCCCTTCGCCGTAGGAGTCCTTACGGGCCACGATGGCGATCTTCTGCGGGCCGTCGCGGAGGATCACGTCGGCCAGCGCCCGACCCTGGAGGCTGTCCGGCGGGGCGGTACGGAAGTAGAGGCCGTTGTCGTCCAGTTCGGTCAGGCTGGCGTCGGTGTTCGACGGGGCGAACAGCACCTTCCCCGCCTGCACCACGTCGGGCAGCACCGCACGGGAGATGCCGGAGGCGCCGGCGCCGATGATGACGTGGACGTTCTGCGCGACGTGACTGGCCACGGTGGCCTTGGCGACCGCCGGGTTGGTGCCGTCGTCGCCGTCGATCCACACCACCGGCTCACCGAGCACCCCGCCCGCCGCGTTGATCTCCTTGATCGCCAGCTTGGTGCCGGCGCCGATCGGCGGGTACGCGAGGGCCAGGTCACCGCTCTGCGGCAGCAGACCGCCCATGATCAGCGGCGAGCCGTCGCTGCGGTCGGTGCGGCCGCCGCGCTGCTTCTTCGGCTTCGGCGGGGCCTTGGTGCTCGCCGCCGACTCGTCCCCGGCCCCGACGAACTCCGTCTTGCCGTCGTTGAGCCGCTGGCCGTCGAAGTGCAGGGTGCCGTAGCTCGCGGTGGACGGCTCGCCGGCGTCGGTGAAGCCGGCCCGGGTCAGCGAGACGCTGCGGTACTCCACGTCCCGCCCCGCGCGGGCCAGGGACAGGCACTGCGCCACCCGCTCGCAGCGCTGCCCGCCGTTGGTCACCCCGACGATCTGCTTCGCGATGGCGGCCGGGTCCGTCGTGCCCGCGAGCTGGGCGGCGATCGCGCTGATCGCCACCGCGTCGTACGCCTCGGCGGAGTAGAGGAAGTCGCCCAGCTTCGGGTCGACGGACCGGAGCCGGTTCTTGAAGTCCTCGGGCAGGGGCGTGAGCGGTGTGGTGCCCTTCATGCCGTCGACCAGGCTGGCGCGATCCTTCAACTCGGCAGGGTACGAGTTCAGCATGTTGCCGTCGGTGCCGTAGAGGCGCACCTGATGGGTGGTCGCCTCCTTGGGCTCTTCGGTCCCGCAGGCGCTCGTGGCGAGCAGGAACGTCGCGCAGGCAGCCAGGATGGCAGCCCGCGAGGCGCGTGACTTGAACATGGTCGTCCTTCCTCCGGCGAAGGTCCGCTGCGCACATTAGCGTGCTGGGCCCTGCCGCGGGACCACGGAGGCGACTCAATCCGCAGGTCGCCCGCCCTGACTACGGAACGTAACCGCTGTGCGGAGGCTTGACCCTCCCCCGTACCGTGCTGTGGGTGACGGACTCACCACAGCAGACGCTCGACGACGCGACCGCCGTGCTCCGCTCGGCGCTGACCGGGAACGGCGACGCGGTGGCGGGGGCGTTCGACGCGGTCGTCGACCGGTCCGGCCTGGCCGGCGCGTACGGGGTGGCCTGGTGTCTCGCCGCGACGATGGTAGGCGAGCCGGCGCCGCCGGGCACGTGCGCGCTGGACTTTCCCGGCATCGAGGAGGCGGGCTACGACACCCGCTGGGTGGCGCGCTTCGTGAGCGCGTACGCCAACGCCGACGCCGACACCGGCGAGGCGCTGTTCGGGGCGGCGGCGGCCGACGGGCTGCTGCCGGAGTGCCTGCTCACGCTCGCCGGCTCTACCGTGGCGACGCTGCGTAGCCGGGCCGCCTGACCCGTCCGGGCCGCTCGGCGTCCCAGGTGGGCGACCGGACGGCGCGGGCCCCGCTCGGCCGGTCGCCGGGTGGGGAGCTCGGGCCGGCGTGACAGGCTGAGGGACATGTCCGACGCCATGCTCAGCAAGGTGCGCAAGCTGCTGGCCCAGGCCGAGGACCCGGCCTGCACCCCCGCCGAGTCAGCCGCGTTCACCGCCAAGGCGACCGAGCTGATCGCCCGCTACGGCGTGGACCGGGCACTGCTGGCCGCCCGCGACCCGGCCACCGACCCGGTGGGCGACTGGGTGGTCGAGGTCGTCGCCCCGTACGCCCGGGACAAGGCCGGCCTGCTCGCCGCGGTCGCCGATCCGCTGCGCTGCCGCTGCGTCCGCCGCCGGGAGGGCGCCGGCTTCGCCATGCACCTGTTCGGCTTCGCCAGCGACCTGGAGCGGGTCGAGCTGCTCTTCACGTCGCTGCTGGTGCAGGCCGCGCACGGGCTGGCCGGCGCCGAGATGCCGGCCGGCGCGCATGTCGCCGCCTTCCGGCGCTCGTGGCTGGCCGGGTTCGCGCACGTGATCGGCGTGCGGCTCCGGGCGGCGGAGGCCGGCGCCGTCGCCGAGGCGGGCACGCCCTCGGTGGCGCTGGTGCTGGCCGACCGGTCGGACCGGGTCCGGCACCGCGTCGCCGAGGTGTACCCACGGTTGCGTACCGCCGCGCCGCGCCGGCTGGCGGGCGGCGGGTTCGGCCCGGGTGCCGAGGCGGGCCGCCGCGCCGACCTCGGCGGGCGGGGTGTCGCCACCGCGCCGGTCGCGCGTCCCGGCCTCGGCCGCTGACCCGCCGCAGCCGCTCGGCTGTGGGGTGGCGGAGGCCGGTCAGTCGGCGTTGCGGTCGGCCACCCGGGCGGCGTAGCGGGTGAGCAGCTCGTGCCAGCCGGCGGTCAGGGCCTGCCGGTAGCCCTCCGCCGCCTCGCCGTGCCGGTCGAAGTGCCGGTGCTCGACCTGTACCCGGGTCCGCTCCGGCCCCTCCGGGTGGAAGAGCACCTCCACCTCGCTCGCCTTCGCGGGATCGGGCACCGGTGCCCGGTCCGCTCCGATCTGCCACGTGAAGACCAGCCGCTCCGGGGGATCCCAGGTCAGCACCCGACCCCAGTCGCAGCGGAAGCCGTGCGGGCCGATCTCGTAGAGCATGCCGCCGGCGCGCGGCTCCACGCCCAGGTCGGCGAGCTGCTCCGGCCCGGACCAGGTGTATTCCACCACCCACCACTGGGCCAGGCCACCGGTGAACATCTCGAACGCCCGCTGTGCGCGGGCGGGGACCAGGAGGGCGCTGCGCAACGTGAATCGTCCGGACTCCTGCCGGATGCCGGCCGGGTCAGCCATCTCCTGTCCCATAGGCCCGGACCATACCGGCTGATGCCCGGGTGCGCAGCTTCCTACCTGCCCGCTTCGAGCCTGCCCGCCGTACGCCGATCGGGCCCGGCCGGCGACGTCGCCCCGTGGTCGGTGCCTACCGGCGCGCCGCCGTCCGGCGGGATGTTCGACCGGATTGCGGGTACCCGCCCCGAACGGTCCCGGCCGGCCCGGCCGGAGGAGGCGGAGCGGGGAGCATGAGCGAGAACGCGCAGCAGCGGGAGCCGGACCGGCCCGGCGGTCGATCGAACCGGCGTGACGGGGAGGCCGAGCCTGCCCGTCGCGACAGAGGGGCGGAGCCCGCCCGGCGGGGCGGGGAGACCGAGCCGGACGTCCTGCTGGACATACCGGAGGTGTCGGTCGACTCGATCCGGCTCACCGTGGACGAGCTGGACGCCGACGTCTCCCTGCGAACCCGGTTGGCCAACCTCCTCCAGCTCGACGCCGGGGTCCGGGTGCACCTGAAGGGCGTCGAGGTGGACATCACCGGGGTGCACGCCGAAGCGCTGCTCAAGGTGCGGCTGGAGAAGCTGGTGGAGATCCTCGACCGGGCGTTGACCACCATCGACCGCAACCCTCAGGTCATCGACGCGCTGTCGCGTACGGCGTCGGCCTCGCTGGACGACGTCAACCGGGCGACGCAACGGGTGGCCAACGTCGGCGAGCGGGCCGTCGGCCCGGTGGAGCGGCTCACCGGCCCGGTGGAGCAGCCCCCGGCGGAGCGGGCTGGCGGCGCGACCGACGATCTCGGTCAGCAGGTCGGCGCGATCGGTGCGGTCGCCGACCAGTCCCTGCGGGAACGGGGCGACCCGGGCCAGGGCGGGAAGCCCGGGGCCGGCCAGGGCGGGGCCATCGAGGGCGGGCAGGGTGAGGCCCCCGAGGGCGGCCGGGGTGAGGCTCCCGGGGCCATCGAGGGCGGGCAGGGTGAGGCGCCCGGGGCCGGGCAGACCCGGCGAGGCGGTGGCCTCGCCAGCGGATCGGGGGGCGGGGGTGAGCAGGGGCAGGCACAGCGTGCACGCGAGCGGTCGGAGCGCGAGGCCGTCCGTCGGCAGCCGACCGGGCCGGAGGGCGGTGGGCCCGGCAGTGGGCAGGAGAGCGGGCGGGCTGAGTCGTCGGGCGGCCCGTCGGAGGGCGGCGCGGACCGACCGGCCGAAACCTCCGGCGGTGGCGGCCCGCAGAGCGCGGCTCAGCTCGCCGAGCAGGCGGGGGAGACGTTGTGGCAGGCCGGCCGGAGCGTCTGGGAGGCGATCCAGGGCGGGGTGGCCCAGCACCGCCAGCAGCGGCGCTGACGCCGACCCGCGACGGGCCGCGACGGGCGGCCCACCGGATCAGCGGTCGATCACCTCTGCCCGGTATCGCGCGATCCACTGCCGGTTGAGTGCGTCGGCCTGGCGTCGGTGCCGCGGAACGACGGTGCGCGCGGCCCCGGGCACGTCGAGCCCGAGGAATTCGAGGATGCCGCGCGTGGTGCCGGCCATGTCGTCGGCCAGTTCCTCGTAGCGCACCACGTGCGGTCGGATCCCCCGCGAGGCGAACCACGCCGCCCAGGCCGCGTTGTGCTCCCTGATCTCCTCGACGTAGCGCCGGATCTCGTCGGCGTCGAAGCGGGGCGGCTGCCCGTTGCCGGCGTCGCCGCTGATCTCCCCACTGCCCCCGACGAACCACCTGCCGGTCTGCTCGGCGCGCAGCCGGGACACCGCCTGTGCCAGCTCGTCGTCGCGTCGCAGGAAGACGAAACCGGTACGACCGAACGCCCTGCCCAGCAGGGCGACGTCGTCGCCGGCGAGGTCGGGATGGATCGTCGCGAGCCTGGCGAGCACCTCCGCCAGCGTCCCCCACATGAGCTTCGCGCCGAACACGCCGTTGTCGGTCCGGCCAGCGGCGAGCGCGGCCCGCACGAAGTCCGCGTAGTCGAAGCCGCCGTCCACCGTGCCGGGGAGCCCCCACCGCGCGGCCCACAGCGGCTCGTCCGGGGAGCGGAAGTAGGCCTAAGGACGTCCGGCGACACCGGTGGACTCCAGCAAGCCGAGCAGGAGCGAACTGCCGGTCCGCGGAGTGCCGCAGACGAAGTACGAGTCGACTCGATCCGTCAGCATGGCCGTACGAAACCGCGGTGCGGCCGCCCGCCGCAACCGAATTCGTCGGCCGCGCCGGCCGGTTCGTCGACCGCGCGAGTCAGGACCGTCAGTCGAGGGCTCGCAGCACGGCCGTGCCCACGACGAAGAGGGCGATCAGCGCGGCGGAGGCGATCCGTACCTGTCGTGACCGGCCGAAGACGCCTACCACCAGCGCCGCCCCCAGGCCCAGCAGCCAGTGGCCGGCCTCGGGGTGCCGGCCGGGCTCGAAGCCGAGTTGATCGAGCGCGGCCCGCCCGTAGCCGACGAGCGCGGCGCCACCGGCCCAGACGAGCAGGGTCCAGCCGCACCGGCGCCCGGGACTCTCGGTCAGCCGCGAGCCGTGGCGGGTGAGCGTGCCGAGCAGGTAGGTCACCGCGAGCAGCACCAAGGCGCCGGCGAGCAGCACGGCGTGCACGCCCACGAAGAGGGCGAGCAGCCCCCACGGGCCGCTGTCGGTGTCGCGCAGGAACAGGGCGGCTGTCGCGCCGACCACGACCATCTGCCCCACCGTCAGGCGCCCTGAGTTCACCAACTGCGGTGCGGTCGGTGTCGACCGTACGGTCGAACGCTCGGCCACGTGCTCCCCCCGTTGCGCCGGCCCGGCGTACACGGATCGCCAGGGCGGGTCGGTGGTCAGCGTGGCACGGCCGGGCGGTCTACCGCTGCCCCGGATCCGTCCGTCGGCGGCGGCCGGCGCACGCCGTCATGCCGAGGTCGCGGCGACGCAGAACTCGTTGCCCTCCGGGTCGGCCATGACGACATGGTGCCCGGTGAAGTCCTCCAGGACGCTCGCGCCCGCCTGCACCAGCCGCTCGGACTCGGCCCTGATCCGCGCCCACCGCTCATCGGGGGTGCCGTGTCCCGGCACCCGGACGTCGATGTGCAACCGGTTCTTCGCCGTCCTGGCCTCGGGCACCCTGAGGATGGAGAGCGCGGGCCCGACGCCCTCGGGATCGCAGAGCCACGCCGCGTCGTCCACCGAGTCGTCCTCCGGCAGGTCGAGGCTCGCGTGCCACTCCTCGCGGGTGCGGAAGGGAGCGGGCGGCGCCTCGTCGACGTAGCCCAGCGCCGTCTTCCAGAACTCGCCGAGGACCTTCGCGTCGCCGCAGTCGAGGGTCAGACTGATCCTGTTCGCCATGGCGGGACGGTAGCGCGCGCCTCCGACACCGTAGCTGAGCTGGGCCGCAACAGCGCGAGCCGGGCCGTCGTCACGCCTCCCGGTCGGCGCGGCAGCAGCCGTCGGCGCAGTCCGGGGCCTGGCCGGTGGCTACGTCGGTGGCCGGGAGGGGCGCGCAGTCGTCGCAGTGTTCCCCACGCCAGGCTTCGACGCCTTCCTTGACCGCGACCCCGGCGATGACGAGGGCGGCGAGCGGGTCGGCCCACGACCAGCCCCAGGCGGCGTTCAGGACCAGGCCGACGAGCAGCACCGCGGAGAGGTACGTGCACAGCATCGTCTGTGTCGAATCGGCCATGACCGTCGCCGAGCCGAGTTCGCGGCCGGTGCGCCGCTTGGCCCGGACGAGCAGCGGCATCACGATCAGCGACGCGACGGCAAGGCCGATTCCGACCGGGCTGGCCTGGGCGTCGTCACCGGCCAGCAGCGAGCGGGCGGCATCGAAGGTCACCCAGGCGGCCAGCGCGAAGAACGACACACCGATCAGCCGCAGCGCCAGCCGCTCCCGGTCCTCGGGCACGCGCGAGCGGAACTGCCAGATCAGCACCGCCGCGCTGGACACCTCGACGAACGAATCCAGGCCGAAGCCGATCAGCACCGTCGAGGAGGCCGCCGCACCGGCGGCGATCGCGACCAGGCCCTCCAGGACGTTGTAGCCGGCGGTGGCGTACGCCAGCCACAGGCTGCGCCTGGACAGCGCTGCCCGACGCTGCGGGGTCAGCAGCGACGCGTTCACGTGTCCACCCGCCCGGCGGGGCTCCCGTAGGTCGGGCAGAGCGCCACCGCCTCGCCCGTGGCGGCCAGAACCTGTTCCGCCGCCCTGAGCAGATCCAGCAGCTCCGGCCGCGTCAGCGCGTAGAACGACTGGCGGCCCTCGACCCGGTAGTCGACGAGGCCGCAGCCGCGAAGGCACGCCAGGTGCTTCGACACCGTCGACTGCGCCAGCCCCAGCTCGCCGGTCAGGTCCACCACCCGGGCCTCCCCGGTCGCGATCCGGCGCAGGATGGCCAGCCGGGTGGGATCGCCGAGGGATCTGAACAGGGCCACTGCAGCAGCCGGCCCGGGAGGACAATCAATCGCCATTGCGCGATGATAGCCGAGGTCGGCGATTGGTAGCGGGTATGCGGCCTTGACGCCAGTGCCGATGATGGGCGCATGAATCTGGACGGCGAGGACCCGGTCACCACCGCCTTGCGCCTGGTGGCCGTGGTCCTCGGCCTCGCCACGATTGCCCTCGGCGTGCGGGTGGCCGGGTCACGACGGTTTCCCGCAGCCTGGGTCCGGCTCGCCCGCCTGACGCCGAGCCAGCGCTCCCAGCCCGTACGCATGGGCAGCGCCCAGGCCATGATCGGTGCGGGCGTGGTGTTCCAACAGGCGCCCTTCCTCTTCTCCGTGCCCTATCCCGTTGGAGTCGCCCTGTTCGTGGTGTCACTGCTGTCGATCCTGGCGGCGGCGGGGTCGTTTGCGCTGCTTCGCCGCTGACGCCGCCACCTGTCGACGGCGTCAGCCGCCGCCGGGACGCGATGCTGGCCGGCGGGGTCCCGATCGAGATCGTCAAGATGATCCTCGGTCAATCCGCACCGGTAGTCACCCCGCCGGGTCCCACGGGCTCACCCTGCAAGCAGAAGGGCGGATTGCAGCGCGTCTCCCAACGTCCCTTACGTGTGCGCCGGCTTGTGACTGAGGTCATGTACGCCGCGTCGCACCGGGTGGCCGGCATCCCCGAGCACGACTGACCGGCCTGCGGTCAGCGCACTACCGGACGGGGGAGGCGGTCAGGCCCACCACTTCGGGTACCACCTCAGGACCTCTTCCGCGGACTTCGGCGGCTTGGACTCCCGCTCCCGCCAGGCGGCAACGGCGGTCGGACCATGAGCCACCAGTCCCCCGACGAGGAGAAGTGGCGACGTGACCTGTTCGGGCCAGTCCAGCCACCACCCGACACCCGACGCAAGAATGAGCAGAAACCCTGCGAGCTGCGTCATCCGGAGACGCGAGCGCTTCATGCCGGCAAGGTAACGTTCGGTCGCCAACGAGGCGGGGTCCCCGAAGTGGGCAGGGGGTGGCGGCAGGAGTGGGGCGGCGAGGGCCGCAAAAGCAAGATCCCCACCGGCGTTTCCGCTGGTGGGGACCTCTGTAGCCCGGCGAAAGGCTATGTGGCCAGGGGCGGGGTCGAACCGCCGACCTTCCGATTTTCAGTCGGACGCTCGTACCAACTGAGCTACCTGGCCGTGTTGCTCGGTTCATGCTACCCGCACGACGGCTTGCCCGCCGGGAGGGGTCACACGCCCCGATACGCAGAACGCCGCGCAGGGCGCGGCGTTCAGCGCTGGCGGTCCTGACGGGACTTGAACCCGCGACCTCCGCCTTGACAGGGCGGCGAGCACTCCAACTGCTCCACAGGACCTAGCTTTGTTGCCTCCGGCCGAAGCCGGACCGTGCCCCCAACGGGATTCGAACCCGTGCTACCGCCTTGAAAGGGCGGCGTCCTGGGCCGCTAGACGATGAGGGCGGCCCCGCCATCATTGCACACTCGCAACTTCAAGCGGACTTGCTCCCATCCGGCCCCGCCGGAGGCTTGGATAGCTTACGTGATGATCGGTCCGTCGACCAAACCGGTATGGCACTAGCCACAACGGCTCGTGAAAGCGCAGGTCAGACGGCTCCTAGCGGAGTCGGGCGACGCCGTAGCGGCGCTTCAGGTCGGCGATCAGCGGTGGGCAGGCGGCCAGCGTGGCCGCCCGGTCTCCACCCCCGTCGTGCAGCAGCACGACCGAGCCGGGCCGGGCCGCGACGTGCACCCGCTTGGCGATCGTGGCGGCGGTCGGCTTGCCCCAGTCCTGCGGGTCGACCTGCCAGTGCAGCCCCCGCATGCCGAGCTGTCTGGCGACCGTCACCACCTCGCTCGTCCACCGGCCGCCCGGCTGCCGGTAGAACGGCACCTTGGCGCCCGGCACCGCCGCCCGGATGGCCGCGTTGGTGCGCAGGAGGTCCCGTCGGATCTCGGCGGCCGGCCGCCGGGCGAGGTTCAGGTCGTGGTTCCAGCTGTGGTTGCAGAGCTGATGTCCCTCCCGCACGATCCGCCGGACCAGTTCGGGGTGGCGCCGGGCCTGCGTCCCCACCACGCAGAACGTGGCGGTGACCCGGGCCGCCCGGAGGCGGTCGAGGATCTTCGGCGTCCAGGCCGGGTCCGGCCCGTCGTCGAAGGTCAACGCCACCGTTCTTACGCCGGTCGTGCGACGCAGCCCCGCCGGCAGCTTGGTCGGCAGCGGGCGTACCAGGCGCCTGGGCGGGGCGCTGCGGGTCGGTCGCGGGCCGGCCGACGGCGCCGGCTCGGCCGGCAGCGGGGCGGAGGCGACGGGGTCGGGGTCGGGACCGGCGGCCCACCGGCCGCTCGCGGTGCCGTCGCCGCAGCCGCCGAGAAGGAGGAGCAGGGCCAGACCGGTGGCCAGCACGGTGCGTGGGCGCATCGTTCGCTCCCGGAGGGGGTCGGGGTCGGCGGACCTCCCGACGCTAGTGGACGACGCCCCGCGGCGGGATCCGCCGTCAGTCCGCCGACGCCTGGTCCAGCGAGTCGCGCAGGGCGAGCGCCAGCGAGACCGCCTCGGCGAGGTCGACCGGCCGCACCACCCCGGCGGGCAGCGAGTCCGCCAGCCAACCCGGCCCGGCGGCGAGCACCAGCAGCGGCCGGCGGGGCGCGGCGAGCAGGGCGTTGAGCTGCGCGGGGTCGGCGGTGGCCCGGGTGTGCGACCAGATCACCACGGCGGCCGGCCCGGTCCGGTTGACGGCCTCGACCAGCGCGGGCAGCGGCATCCGCGCGCCGAGCATCCGGTAGCCGACTCCCGCCTCGGCGAGCGCGGCGGCGAGCGCCTCCAGCGGAAGGGTGTGCTGCTCGTCGTCGGCGCAGGAGAGCAGGACGCGTGGCGGGCCGGCGGGCGCCCCGGCCCGGGCGACCACCGCGAACGCCTCCGAGACGCAGCGCGACATCAGGTGCTCGACCTCGATCAGGCCACCGGTGGCGGCGTGTCGCTCCCCGATCCCGGAGAGCACGGGCCGCAGCAGCGCGTCCCAGGTGACGATCACACCGTCCGCCTGGAGAGCCAGCGCGATGGTCTCGCCGATCGCGACCGCGTCCAGCCGCATGGCGGCGCGGGCCAGCCCTCGGGCCGCCGGTCCCGCCCGGCCGACCGGGATCGTCGACCCGCCGCCGTCCCGGCCCGCGACGGCGCGCACCCGCGCGCGTACGTCTGCGTCGGCGGGCACGGCGTCCGGTGCCCGGCGGGCCCAGCGGGCCGCCTCCGCCGGAGTGACCCCTTGGGCGGTGAGCCGCCGCATGATCTCCAGGCGCGCGAGGTCGGCCGGTGTGTAGCGCCGGTGGTGCCCGGGTACGTGCTCGCTGGGCCCGAGGCCGTAGCGCTGGTGCCAGGTGCGCAGGGTGGTCACGGCCACGCCCAGCCGCCGGGCGACGGCTCCCGCGCTCAGTGCCTCATCGGCCACCCGACCGCTCCGACGCGTCCTTCGCCGGCGGGCCGGGCGGGGTGGCGGGCGGGTGCGGCGGGCCGGCGGCCGGTGTCGAGGGGTGCAGCAGCCGGTTCACCACCCCGCCCAGCCACGGTGCGTACGTGCGTGGATCGGTGTCGAGGTCTGCCACCAGCGCGGCGGGGTCGGCCCAGCGCAGCTCGGCCACCTCGTCGGGATCGGGCAGCAGCGGATCGCCCGGCTCGAAGTCGCCCCGCAGGACGTGGTCGTACTCGAACTCGACCCGACCGGTGGCCGGATCCTCGGCGTAGTAGACGTACACCCCGACCTCGGTCAGCTCGACCGGGCCGGCGCCGAGCTCCTCGCGCAGCCGGCGGTTGGCGGCCTCGACGAGGGACTCGCCCGGCGCGGGGTGGCCGCAGCACGCGTTGGCCCAGCGCAGCGGGAAGCGGGTCTTCACCGGCGCCCGCCGTTGCAGCAGCACCCGGCCCTCGGAGTCGACGAGCAGCACCGAGAAGGCGCGGTGGAGCTGGCCCGGGGGCTGGTGGGCGGCGGACACGGTGGTCTCCCCCCGCGGTCGCCCGGCGTCGTCGACGAGCTCGACGAGGTGATCTTCGCGGGTGGTCACGGCAGGTGTCTCCCGGGTCCGAGGGGGAAGGCCATCAGACGTCCCCGGTGATGCGGCCGGCGGCCAGCTTGCCGGAGATCAGCACCATGGGCACGCCGACGCCGGGCTGGGTGCCCGAGCCGACGAAGACGACGTTCGACAGTGTCCGGTGCAGGTTCGACGGGCGGAAGGGGCCGGTCTGGAAGAGGCTGTGCGCGGCGGCGAACGGGGTCCCGGCGGCCATGCCCTGCTCCGCCCACTCGGCCGGGGTCACGGCCCGCAGCACCTCGACGCCGGCGCCGAAGCCGACGTAGCCGCGCTCCTCGAGGGTCCCGACGAGCTGGTCGGCGTAGCGCTCGGTGAGGTCGCCCCGCCAGTCGAACGGCGCCCGGTCGAGGTTGGGCACCGGGGCGAGCACGTAGTAGGTGTGCCGCCCGGCGGGCGCCACCGACGGGTCGGTCCGGCTCGGGTTGGTGACCAGCAGGGACGGGTCGCTCATCAGCTCGCCCCGCCGGATGACCTCATCGAAGGTGCCCTTCCACGACCGTCCGAAGTGGATATTGTGGTGGGCGATCTTCCCATATCCCTGCGTCGACCCGACGTGCAGGACCACGCAGGAAGGGGAGTAGGTGAGCTTGCGCGTACGGCCCGGCGGCAGCAGGTCGCGGTAGGCGACCGGCAGATCGGGATTGAGCACGACCACGTCGGCGGGGATCAGCTCGCCGTCGGCGGTCAGCACGCCGGTGGCCCGGCCGTGCGCCGTCTCCACCCGGCTCACCGTGGTGTCGTAGCGGATCTCGACGCCGTGCTTCTCGGCCGCGCCGGCCATGCCGCGCGAGACCGCGTGGATGCCGCCGCGCGGGAAGCAGACCCCGGCGACCGAGTCGAGGTACGCGATGACCGCGTAGATGGCCAGCGCGTCGTGCGGCGCGAGGCCGGCGTACATCGCCTGGAACGAGAAGATCCGCTGGGTGCGCGGGTCGCGGAAGAACTGGTTGATCTTCGTCTGGAGCCGGCGGAAGGCGCCGCCGGCCAGCAGCTTGACCAGGTTGCCGGTGAGCAGGTCGGTGGGCGCGTCCAGGTTGCGTTCGATGAAGTCGGCGCGTTCCCACTGCCAGAGCTTGCGCGCGTAGTCGACGAAGCGCAGGTAGCCGTCCGCCTCCCGGGGGCCGCACACCCGGGCGATCTCGGCGGCCATCCGGGTGGTGTCGGTGATGACGTCCAGCGTCGACCCGTCCGGGTAGTACGCCCGGTAGGCCGGGTCGAGCGGGGTGAGGTCCAGCCAGTCGTCAAGTTCCTCGCCGACCGCGCCGAGCGCCTCGGCGATCAGGTCGGGCATGGTGAGCACGGTGGGCCCGGTGTCGAACTCGTAGCCGTCCACGCCGAGCCGCCCGGCCCGGCCGCCCGGCACCGGCTCGCGCTCCAGCACGGTCACCTGCCGACCGCTGCCCGCCAGGTGCAGCGCGCAGGCGAGCCCGCCCAGCCCGGCGCCGACGACGACCACCCGGTCCGTACGCCCGTCAACGGTGCGCACGCGACCACCTCCTTGTGCGAAGTTGACCATCATGCCCGCCGGTTGGTGGCGGCGGTGGCGAGACCGGTCAGCGCGGTGCGCGCGGTCTCGTCGATCGACGCGGTGCCGAGCGCGGTCAGCGCCTCGGTGACCCGGTCGGAGATCATCCGTTCGATCCGCGCGACGGCCCCGGTGTCGGCGACCACCTCGGCGAGGCGGGCGACCTCCGCGTCCCCCACGCCGGTGCCGACGCCGTCCAGCACGCGCCGCTGGGTCGGCGTGGCGAGCTGCCGGGCCAGCATGAGCAGCACGGTCGGCTTGCCGGTGCGCAGGTCGTCGCCGGCCGGCTTGCCGGTGGCGGCCGGGTCGCCGTAGACGCCCAGGAGGTCGTCGCAGAGCTGGAACGCCTCGCCGACGGCGAGCCCGTAGCGGGTGTACGCGGCGGTCAGCGGGGCGTCGCCCCCGACGCCGGCCAGGCAGGCGCCGAAGATCAGCGGCCGCTGCACCGTGTAGCTGGCGGTCTTGTAACGGGCCACCCGCAGCGCCCGGTCGACCGACCAGTTCACCGCGTCGCTCTCGCCGAGCACGTCGAGGTACTGCCCGGCGATCGTCTCCACGCGCATCTGGTCGTAGCAGCGCCGGACGTCGAGCAGGCGGGCCGGCGGCAGCGCCGCGTGCGCGAGGAGCCGGTCGGCCCACACCATGCAGAGGTCGCCGACCAGCACCGCGACCGCCTCGCCGAAGCGACGCGGGTCTCCCCGGTGGCCGGCTGCGGCGTGCCGGGCGGCCAGCGCCTCGTGCACGCTCGGCTGGCCCCGGCGGGTCGCGGAGGCGTCCATCACGTCGTCCTGCACGAGGGCGAAGGTGTGCAGCAGCTCCAGGGCGGCGAAGGCGGGCAGCACCGGCGGCAGCGCACCCGTGCCGCCCGGCACGCCGCGCCACCCCCAGTAGGCGAACGTGGGGCGCACGCGCTTGCCGCCGGCCAGCACGCAGTCGCGCGCCGTCGCGGCGAATCCGCCCATCGCCGCGTCGATCTCGTCGAGCGCGTCGACCTCCCGGGCCAGGAAGGCGGCGAGGGTGTCCTCCACTGCCGTGACCAGGTCTTTCGTGTACGCGGCCAGGACCGCGCGAACCGGGTCGTCCCCGTCTGCCCGGCCGGCGGGGGCCACGCGGAGCGAGTTACCCGCAACTGCGTCGTTGGCCATGCCTTCGAGCGTACCCTAGGCTTACGAGTTGCGTCGATTTACGCGTCGATTACTGAGGAGGGCCGGTGGACACCGATCTCACCGCGGCCTATGGCCGCTGCCGTGAGCTGCACAAACGGCACGGTCGCACCTACTATCTCGCCACCCGGCTGTTGCCCGCCTGGAAACGGCGGCATGTGCACGCCTTGTATGGATTCACGCGCTACGCCGACGAGATCGTCGACCGCACCGAGGAGTTGCCGCCGGCGGAGCGCGCCGCGCGACTCGACGACTGGGCCGGCCGCTTCGTCGCCGGACTGCACGGCGAACCGGTGGACGACCCGCTGCTCCCGGCCGTGCTGCACACGATCGCCGTCTTCGATCTCGACCGGGACGACTTCGCGTCGTTCCTCAAGAGCATGGCGATGGACCTGACGGTCACCTCGTACCGCACCTACGACCACCTGCTCGACTACATGGAGGGCTCGGCGGCGGTGATCGGCACCATGATGCTGCCGATCCTGGGCAGCTCGGACCCGGCGGCGGCCCGGGAACCGGCCCGCCAACTCGGCTTCGCGTTCCAGCTCACCAACTTCATCCGGGACGTGGCCGAGGACCTCGACCGGGGGCGCACCTACCTGCCCGACGACGACCTGGCCCTGTTCGGCGTCACCCGCGAGGAGTTGGCCGAGGCACGCGCCCGGGGCCACGCCACGTCGCGGATCCGGGAACTGATCGCGTACGAGGTGACCCGCGCCCAGGCGCACTACGTCGCGGCGGCTCCCGGGATCACTCTGCTCGCGCCCGCCTCGCAGGCCTGCATGCGCACCGCCTACGCGTTGTACGGCGGCATCCTGGACGAGGTGGCCGCGCGGGACTACGACGTCTTCGCCGGCCGGGCGCTGGTGCCGCAGCGCCGCCGGATGGCGGTGGCCGCCCGCGCCCTGCTCACCCCCGTCGGCACGCCGGTGGTGATTCCCGGACCCGCCCTGGTGCCCGGCCCGCTGACCGTGCCGGCCCCGTGACGCCCTCCCGCTGCCGCTGACCGTCCGCCCGCGCGCCGCCGGTCCCGGTCTGCCCAGCGCCGCCGGTCCCGGGAGTACCCGGGCCGCCGGTCCCGGTCTGCCCAGCGTCGCCGGTCCCGGGAGTACCCGGGCCGCCGGGACCGACGGCGACCGGCGGCGGTCGGCGAAGGCGGTCAGAGGCAGGAGTGCAGGGCGTCCACCAGGGCGTCGACCCGGTCGTGGTCGGCCAGGTGGGAGGTGGCGTAGGCGAAGGTGTAGCCGCGCCCGGAATCCGCCCAGGCGGAGCTTCCACCGATCCCGCCCATGCCCCAGCTACCGTCCTCCTCCCGCTGCATGCCCAGCGTCCACCGGGTCCGCCGGCCGAGCAGCAGGTCGTCGCCGTCGTACTGGACCCGGGTCGCCTCGGCCACCAGCTCCCGGCTGAACAGCCGTACGCCGTCGAGGACGCCGCCGGCGAGCAGGCCCGCGTAGAGGCGGGCCAGGGCGCCCGCGGTCGAGTGCAGGTTGACGGCCGGCACCTCGGCGCCCCGCCACAGCGGGCTGTTCACCACCGACAGGTCCCGGCCACCAGGCGGGTTGTCGAGCGCCCGCGCCCGGAGCGAACCCGGCTCGCCGGCTACCCGGTCCGGCCACCCCGGGTCGCCGTACCGCAGCTCGGCGCAGCGCCGCTGGTCCGCCACGCCGAGACCGAAGCCGAGGTCCAGCCGCCACGGACCGGCGATCTCCTCGGCCAGGAAACGACCCACCGACCGCCCGTCGACCCGCCGCACCAGCTCGCCCACCAGGTGCCCGTACGTCCAGGCGTGCTCGCCCGCGACGGACCCGGGCGGCCATTCGGGCTCGGCGGCGGCGAGGTCGGCGCAGAGCAGGTCCCAGTCGGCGACGGCGGCGGCCGGTCGGGGCACCGGGAACGCCGGCAGCCCGGCGGTGTGCGTCAACACCTGGCGTACGGTGGCCGGGGCGCGGAAGCCGGGCCAGTGCTCGGCGACGTGGTCGTCCAGGTCGAGCCGGCCCCGGTCAACCAGCGCCAGCAGGCAGAGCGCGGCGACCGGCTTGGCGACGGAGTAGACGTTCACCAGCGTGTTCGGCAGCCACAGCCGCCCCGGTGACCGCTCGCCGCCGACGACGTCGACCACCGGCTCGCCGTCGTACCAGATCGCCAGGCCGGCCCCGGTCTCCCGGCCCTCCGCGAGCAGTTCGGCGAAACGGTCGTGGACGGCGGAGAAACGTGCGCGCATCCGGCCACGGTAGGAGGTCGGGGACGTCGGCGGGCAGCGGATTTCCGCCGTCGACCGGTTGGCCGGCCGCCGGACGGTACGCGATGCTGGCGGCATGGCTGATCCGGAACTGGTGGACGTGGTCGTGATCGGGCTCGGCGTCGGCGGCGAGGAGGTGGCCGGGCGGCTCGCCGAGGCGGGGCTGAGCGTCGTCGGTGTCGAGCGTGACCTGGTCGGCGGAGAGTGCCCCTACTGGGGGTGCGTGCCGAGCAAGATGATGATCCGCGCGGCCAACGCGATCGCCGAGGCCCGCCGCGTCGACGGGCTCGCCGGCTCCGCCGAGGTGCGGCCCGACTGGGCGCCGGTGGCGCGGCGGATCCGCGCGGAGGCCACCGACACCTGGGACGACACCGTGGCGGTGCAGCGGTTCACCGGCAAGGGCGGGCGGTTCGTCCGGGGCACCGCCCGACTCGACGGCCCCGGCCGGGTGCGCGTGGACGAGCGGGTCTTCCAGGCCCGGCACGGGATCGTGCTCGGCACCGGCACCAGGCCCTCCGTGCCGCCGGTCGACGGTCTGGCCGACACGCCGTACTGGACCAACCGGCAGGCGGTCGAGGTCGAGGAGCTGCCGGAGTCGCTGCTGGTGCTGGGCGGCGGCGCGATCGGGCTGGAGCTGGCGCAGGTCTTCGCCCGGTTCGGCGTACGGGTCACCGTGGTCGAGGCGCTGGACCGGGTGCTCGCCGTCGAGGAGCCGGAGGCGTCCGAGGTGGCCGCCGCCGCGCTGCGCACCGACGGGGTGGAGATCCACACCGGGGTACGGGCGGAGCGGGTCGGCCACGACGGTCGCGCCTTCACCCTGCGCGGGGCGGGCGGGGTGGAGTTCACCGCCGATCGGCTGCTGGTGGTGACCGGTCGCCGGGCGCACCTGGATGAGCTGGGCCTGGACACCGTCGGGGTGGACGCCGGCCGGCGCTACCTGGCCGTGGACGACCGGCTGCACGTGACCGAGGGGATCTGGGCGGTCGGCGACGTCACCGGCGAGGGGGCGTTCACGCACGTCGCGATGTACCAGGCGGGGATCGTCGTCGCCGACGTGCTCGACCACGTCCGGCGCGCCGACGCCGGGGCCGATCCCAGCGGCACCGCGAGCGCGACGGGTGGCGCGGCGGGTGCCGATGCGGGCGGTGCCGCCCGTGCGGTGCCGCGCGCCGACTACCGGGCGCTGCCCCGGGTGACGTTCACCGACCCGGAGGTCGGCGCGGTCGGCCTCACCGAGCGGCAGGCCCGTGAGCGGGGCGTCAACGTGCAGGTCGGCCTCGCCCGGTTGCCGTCGTCGGCCCGGGGCTGGATCCACAAGGCCGGCAACGAGGGCTTCGTCAAGCTGGTCGCGGACGCCGACGAGGGCGTGCTGATCGGCGCGACCTCGGTGGGACCGGCCGGGGGCGAGGTGCTCTCCGCGCTGGTGGTGGCGGTGCACGCGGCCGTCCCGCTCGCCCGGCTCCGGCAGATGATCTACGCGTACCCGACCTTCCACCGGACGATCGAGGACGCGCTGCGCGACATGTCCTGACGGGGCCGGCAGCCGCGCGTCGCGTGCCGGCCGGGCCCGCGCCCGGTCAGTGGGCCGGGGCGCCGTGCCGGCCGGCGCCGGCGGCGAAGCGGGCCGCCCCGGCCGACGCGTCGGCGGCCAGCGACTCCGTGCCGTACGCCAGCTCGACCTCCAGCGCCGCCGGTTCCGGCAGGCCGGCGCCGGCGAGCACCGCGGCCCGGTCGTTGCGCAGGCAGGTCTGCGGGTGCCGGGCGATCTCGGCCGCCAGCCGCTCGGCCGCCGCCCGGGACCCACCCGGCGCGACCAGCCGGTTCACCAACCCCATGGCGTACGCCTCCTCGGCCGGCACCGGCCTGCCGGTGAGGATCAGGTCCATCGCCCGGCTCTCGCCGATCAGCCGGGGCAGCCGCACCGTGCCCCCGTCGACCAGCGGCACCCCCCAGCGGCGGCAGAACACCCCGAACACCGCGTCGGACTCGGCGACCCGCAGGTCGCACCAGAGCGCCAACTCCAACCCGCCGGCCACCGCGTGACCGGAGATCGCGGCGATCACCGGCTTGCCGAGCGTCATCCGGGTCGGGCCCATCGGGCCGTCCCCCTGCGCCTCGACCCGGTTGCCGCTCGGCGTGCCGAAGGCCTTCAGGTCGGCCCCGGCGCAGAACGTGCCGCCGGCCCCCCAGAGCACCGCCACGGAGGCGTCGGGGTCGGCCTCGAAGGCCCGGAACGCGTCGGCCAGCGCCCGGGCCGTCGGCCCGTCGACCGCGTTGCGGGCCGCCGGGCGGTCCAGGATCACCGTGGTCACCGCCGCGGCGCGTTCGACGCGTACCCCCATTCCGACAGCATGCCCCCGGCGGTGCCGGCGGCGCCAGGGGCGTCAGTGCGGGGCGGACCGGGCCGGACGGACCAGGGTGGCGCCCAGCGCGGCGCCGACCACGCAGGACACCCCGGCCGCCTGCGGCCAGGCCAGCAGCTCGCCCAGCAGCACCAGCCCGACCAGCGCGCCGATCGCCGGCTCCAGGCTGAGCAGGATCGCGAAGACCCGGGCCGGCATCCGGCGCAGCGCCGCCATCTCCGCCGAGTACGGCAGCACCGACGACAGCAGCGCCACCGCCGCGCCCAGCGCCAGGGTCCACGGGTCGAGCAGGGCCGTGCCGCTGCCGGCGACGCCGAACGGCAGCACGGCCAGCGCGGCGACGGCCATCCCCAGCGCGAGGCCCCGGCTGCCCGGTACCCGGGCGCTGACCGCCTTGCCGAGCAGCACGTAGCCGGCCCAGCCCACCGCGACGGCCACGCAGCACAGCAGCCCCACGCGGTCGATGCCCGTCCCGCCGAGCCCGCTGATCAGCAGCACCCCGCCGCCGGCCAGCGCCGCCCACGCCACGTCGGCGAGCCGGCGGCTGGCGGCGAGCGACACCAGCAGCGGCCCGGCGAAGCCGATGGTGACCGCGACGCCCAGCGGCACCCGTTCCAGGGCCGCGTAGAAGGCGAGGTTCATCACCGCCAGGGCCAGCCCGAACGCCCCGACCAGCCCGGCGGTACGCCAGCCCAGGCGCAGCCCGGGCCGGGCCAGGAGCAGCAGGATGAGCGCGGCGAAGCCGAGCCGCAGCGTGGTGGTGCCACCCGCACTGGTGCTGCCGAAGAGCTGCTTGGCGACGGCCGCCCCGACCTGGGTGGAGAACATGCCGAGCAGCATCAGCAGCGGGGGCGGCACGGCCCGGGGCTGCCCCAGCGCGAGAGTCAGTCGGGTCGCCGGCCGACCGGCCGGCAGCGGGCGGGAGGAGAGTGCGTACACCCGGACCACACTGCTCCCGGAACGGGCGGCCCGCGACCGGATTTCCACTGCGTGCGGGCGCGCTGCGCCGCCCGCCGGACCGGGGCGGGCCGGGCGGCGCTACCATCGCCGCGGCACGATCATGTGAGGTGCCCCGCGCGAGCGGGGAGAATCGGGAAGCCGGTGCGAATCCGGCACGGGCCCGCCGCGGTGACCGGGGAGCCACCGTCCACGCGTACGCGCAGCCACTGGCCCGCCCGGGCCGGGAAGGCGGACGGCCAGGCATCGATCCGGAAGTCCGAAGACCGGCCTCGCGTCCGGTGCCCGCGTCCGGTGTGGCGTGGGCCGAGCGCAGCGGGAGCCTGCCTTGGATCTCTACGACGTCGTCCACCGCCGCCGGGACGTACGCGCCCAGTTCACCGGGGCGCCGGTGCCCGAGGAGACGCTGCACCGCGTGCTGTCGGCGGCGCACGCCGCGCCGAGCGTCGGCTACTCGCAGCCCTGGGACTTCGTCGTGGTACGCGACGCGGAACTGCGCCGCCGGTTCCACGAGCACGTCCACACCGAGCGGGACACCTTCGCCGCCACGCTCGACGGCGAGGCGGCCGAGCGGTTCGCCCGCATCAAGATCGACGGCGTCCTGGAGTCGACGCTGTCGGTGGTGGTCACCCACGACCAGGCCCGGGGCGGCCCCGCCGTGCTCGGCCGGCACGCCATCGCCGACACCGGGCTCTACTCGACCTGCCTCGCCATCCAGAACCTCTGGCTCGCCGCGACGGCCGAGGGGCTCGGGGTGGGCTGGGTGTCGTTCTACCGGGAGCCCTGGCTCGCCGAGCTGCTCGGCATCCCCGACGGGATCCGGCCGGTGGCGTGGCTCTGCCTCGGGCCGGTCACCCACTTCGAGTCGGTACCCGACCTGGCCCGGCACGGCTGGCGGCAGAAGCGCCCACTGGCCGAGGCGATCCACCACGACCGCTGGACGGCGCCAACGCACTGACCGCGCTGGCCCACCGGTCTCGCCGGCGTGCGTTGACCTCGTTCGTTCGCGCTGACCTCACCGGGGGCGCTGAGCTCGCTGCCGGGGCGTCCCGTTACGGGCCGGCGGCGGCCTCGTCACGTACCGCTGCGGATCCGTCACCGCCGCCCGGTTTGCGACGGCTCCTGCCGGGAAGTCGGTACGGGTGCGAGCACTCTTGACGAAGATCGAGCAGGCATCCGGTCTGGACCGGATCGGCGACCGGTTGCAGCGCGCCGTCCAGGCCACCCTCCGACCGCAGCGGGTCCGCGACCTGCTGCACGGTGTCTGGCTGGGCCATCCGCTGCACCCGGCGATGGTGCAGGTGCCGGTCGGCGCGTGGATCAGCACGGCGGTGCTGGACCTCATGCCGGGGCAGCGCCGGGCCGCCACCACCCTGTGCGTGGTGGGCACCGTCAGCGCCCTCCCGGCCGCGGTCGCCGGCCTCAACGACTGGGCGGCACTGGCCCGCGACCAGCGCCGGGTCGGCCTGGTCCACGCCGCGTCCAACAGCGTCGGCCTGGCGTTCTACGCCGGCTCGGTGGCCGCCCGGATGACCGGCCGGCACAACCTCGGCCGTACGCTCGGCTACCTCGGGCTCAGCGCCGCCAGCATGGGCGCGTACATCGGCGGGCACCTGGCGTACAAGCAGGGCGCCCAGGTCAACCAGAGCATCTCCGAGCTGCACCGGATGAGCGACGGCTGGCACTCCCTCGCCGACATGGCCGCCCTGCCGCAGCGCCAACTGATCACCCGGGAGGTCGACGACGTCTCGGTGATCCTCTACCGGCACGGCGACGAGGTCACCGTCATGCTGGAGCGCTGCCCGCACCAGAGCGGCCCGCTGGGCGAGGGTGAGGTGCAGGAGATCGACGGACACGCGTGCGTGGTCTGCCCGTGGCACGGCAGCGCGTTCCGGCTCAACGGGGGCGAGGTCGTGCACGGCCCGTCCGGCAACGACCAGCAGGTCCTGCCGACCCGCATCGTCGACGGCGTCCTGGAGACCCGCCTCCCCTGACCGGCGCTCCCCCTCCACCCGGCCTCCGGCCCCTCGGGCCGGGCCTCCGCTGCCGTCCCGCTCTCCGGCCGTGCCTCCGCTGCCGGCCCTCGGGCCGTGCGGCCGTCCGGCCCTTCGGGCCGCGCCTGCGCTGTTGATCAAGAGGTTTGGGTCGACTTCGATCTCTGTGGCTTGACCAAACCTCTTGATCACCGGGTGCGGGTGCGGGTGGGCGATGGGGCGGGGTGGGTGGTCAGGGCGGGGCGGGGTGGGTGGTCAGGGGCGGCGGTGGCGGCCGATCGACCCGTCCGTGCCCGCGCGACCATGGCCGGCGGGGTGCGCGGAACCGTGACCGGTCGGGTGAGCGGAATCCTGGGCACCGGTGGCCGTGCCGCCCGGGTCGACCCTGATCGCGCTGCCTCCTCGGGCGTCGCCGGCGCCCCGGTGCCCCGTGCCGCGTCTGGTCGTGGTGGTGCCCCGGCGAGCGAGGGTGCCACCGCGGGCGGCCGAGGTGGTCCGACCCGCGCCGGCCGGTACGTGGCCCGGGCGGCGGCGCAGGCCCAGGACCGCGCCGATCTGCGCGCCGACGATGCTCGCCACCGCCAGGACGGCGGAGACCGCGAGGGGCCGGTTCACCCGATCTGGCTCGCCGGCCCGGGCGGCTCCCACCGTCACGGTGGGGGCCTCACCGGCGTTCGTCTTCGCCGGGGGCGGCACCGGGGCCTCGGCCGCTGGCGGGGGCGGGATCGCCCGGTCCGGAGCGGCCTGCCCGGGCGCCGGTTGTGGGGCCGGTCGAGCGGGTGCGGGTGGGGTCGGGCGGGCGACGAGGCGGCCGGTGGCGTGCCGGCGGGCACCCCCGTCCTCGGCGTTCCCGGGCAGCTTCAGCAGTTGACCCGGGTGGATCCGGTCGGGGTCGCCGAGCCGGTTCAGCGCGGCCAACTCCCGGTAGTCGGCGAACTCGTCCAGGTAGCGCTGGGCGACGGCGCCCAGGTGGTCGCCCCGGGCCACCCGGTAGACCGCCGTACCCTCGTCCGAGGTGGCCGCGGCATACGAGGCCACCGACGAGGCGGCCGGCTGGGCTGCGGTGGCCGACGGGGACGAGGCGGTCGCTGCCGGCCACGCGACCTCGACAGTCGTCGGGGGCTGAGCAGGCAGCGCGGCCGACAACGGGCGGGCGGCCGAGGCGGGCCGGGCGACCTCGACCGCCGGGGCGGCCCAGGCGGTGTGCGCCGCCGCGCCCGGCCAGGCGGCCTCCACACCGGTCGCGGCCGGTGCCGCCGGCAGGGCGTACGGGCCGCTCATCGCCGTCGCCGCGCTCGCCGCCGGGCTGGCCGCGAGGATCAGCGCGACCGAACCGACCAGCGCGGCGGCGGCCCGCTGCTGGCGACTCATCCCCGGCAGCCGGGGCGCGGGCCGGCGCAGCACCTGCGCGCAGAGTTCGAGCAGCACGGAGAAGGCGAACGTGGCCCAGCCGAACCAGCCGGCCAGCGCCAGCGCCCGCAGGAAGAGCCGCCCGTCGTCGCGGCTGGTCAGCGTCGAGCCGACCTCCGCGACGGTGGGCAGGTGGTCGGGCAGCGGGTTGCCGGCGAGGGCGAGCAGCGCCACCGGCGCTCCGACCAGCACCGCGCAGAGCACGACGAGCGCGCCGAACCCGGTCAGGATTCGTCCGGTCCGCCGTACGGCGGAACGCCCCGATGCGGCCATGGCTGCCTTCCCTTCCTACGGTGCTCCGGTGAGCGGTCGCGCGGTCGCCTCGCCGGAGACGGTGACGGTCTCGTCGAAGCCGAACAGGCCGAGCATGGATCTGCGGTGCGTGACGGTGACGCGTACCCGGACCCGGGTCTCCCCGTCGACGACCGGGAAGCTGACGGTGTGGCCGGCGGCGCCGGCGGCGGCGAGGTAGCCGGCGACGGCCCGGCGGGCCTGGGGACGGTTGATCCGGGTCGGCCCGCCCTCGATGGCGGTGGCCCGGTCGATGGCCTGGCCGCCGGCGCGGGCGGCCTCCGCCGCGAGGTTGTCGGCCCGCTGCAACGTGCGCAGCTGGCCCGCGCCGTCGAAGGCCATGCCGATCACGGCGAGGACGCCGGTCATCGCCACCGCGAGGAAGATGCTCACCCGGCCCAGCTCGTGCCGGCCGGCGACGGCGGTCATCCCCGGCTCCGGTAGCGGTCCAGCGGTGACGTGAAGCTCGCCGACACACGCTTGCCCCCGGGCATCCCCGGCAGGACGGACAGGTGCAGGTCGCCGTACGAGACCGTGCACGCGATCCGGACGGTCACCGAGGCGTCCTGCCCGACCGAGCTGCGGAACGCCGCGTCGAAGCTGGTGGGGGCGCCGCGTACCGCACCGCTGAACGTCACCTCGGGAGTGCCGGCGCAGTTCAGGCCGCGCCAGTCGAGCTGCCGGCGGGCCGCGTCCCGGGCCTCGGCGCGGGCGGTGCGGGCGTCCCGGGAGATCGAGGCGGCGCGGGCGGCGTCGTGGGCGGCGGCGTCGATCGCCTCGGCGGCCACGGCGGTACGCCCGGCGACGCCGGCCAGGACGATCAGCGCGATGAAGGCGGGGGCGAGCACCGCCACCTCGATCGAGACCGAGCCCCGCTCGGCGGTACGGCTCACGGCGTGGTCCACCGTTCCACGGTTCCGTGGGCGGTCTGGCGCACCGGGAAGCTGACCCCGGGTACGACCGACAGGGACCGCCCGCGCACCGTGCAGGTCACCTCGGTCGCGGCGGTCTGGCAGCTCGGTGCGGGATCGTCCCAGCCGACGAGCCAGCCGCCCGAGGCCCGCAGGAACCGGACGGCGCGGGCCTCGCCGGCCCCCGACGGTGCCTGGTGCAGCCGCTGCGCGTTGACCCCGCTCTGCGCGGCGTTGAGCGCGGTGGAGCGGGCGACGAACCAGGCGGCGGTCTGGATCGAGGCGAAGAGCAGCAGCATGATCGCCGGCATGGCCACCGCCAACTCGACCGGGTTGGCTCCCCGGTCGGCCCCGCCAGCCGCGAGCCGCCGGACGACGGCCGGACCGAAGCGCCGGACGCCGGTCGGACCGAAGCGCCGGACGCCGGTCGGACCGGGGTGTCCGGTGGCGGTCGGACCGGGGTGCCGGGCGGCGGTGGCCGCCCGGCGTCCCGGGACGGAGTCTGCTCGGCGCACGGCCCGGCGTTACTTCGGGGCCTGGTGGGTGGGGATGTTCTTCATCCAGTCGTTGGCGGCGCCGAGGGCGGCGGCGGTGACCGCCATCGCGACGGCGACCAGACCGAAGATGATCACGGCGGTGGGTACGGGGCTGTCGCCCCGCTCGCCGTTCTCGCGCAGCTCGGCCAGACGTGTCGTCAGCGCGACGTGCAGGCGGGTGATGACGGACATGACGTGCTCCTTCTCTCGGGGCGGACCACAGGGGTCGGATCACAGGCGGGCGATGAACGGATAGACGGCGAAGCCGAGCAGGACGAAGACCAGCAGCGCCCCGGGGATGTCGAGCCGGCTGGTCACCCCCTCGGCCCGGGCCAGGTTGTCGGTGCGGATCTGGTCGCGCAGCGAGTCGGCGCGGCTGCGCAGGGTCTCGTGCACCTGCGCGCCCTCGCTGCCCGAGACGCGCATGATCGCGCCGACGTCGCCCAGTTCCGGGATACCGATCCGGTCGGCGAGGTCGCGCAGCTCGTCCCACGGCGAGTGCATCTGCATCTGCGCGATCCGCAGTGACTCGGAGATGCGGTCGAAGACCCAGCCGTCACAGACCGCCGCCGCCCGCTCCAGCGACTGCACCGGCCCGTGCGCGGCGGAGAGTTGCAGGGCGACCAGGTCGAGGTAGGCGCAGACCGCCTGGCGGAACTCGTCGCGCGCCTTGTCCGCCCGGTCCAGCACCGACCGGTGCGCGATCAGGGCGCAGAGCAGCGCCAGCCCGAGGCTGCCCAGCACGGGTACGACCACCGGCAGCCGGACCCCGACGACGAACAGGGTGACGCCGAGCAGCGTCGGCGCGGCGAGCCCGATCAGCGTCGAGAGCAGCATCGACAGGGCGTACTGCTCGGGCGTGCGGTCGATCAGGGCGAGCTGCCGGTGCGGTGGCCGCAGCCAGCGGGACAGCCCGGTGAGCCACTCCAGCCGCCGGTCGGCGGGCGCGGCGAGCTGCCCGACGCCGGCCGGTTGGTGCAGCCGGCGCAGCGCGGGCCCGAGCGCGGGGGTGGCCGGCACCAGCTCGCGGACCACCAGGAAGACGCCCAGCCCGACCGTCGCCCCGCCGCAGACGGCGACCGCGAGCTGCCAGTTGAGGACCACGGAACCGATCACGCGAGCACCTCCTCCGGGTCCGGGGCGGGCAGGAAGCGCGCGGGCCGGCGGGGCTGGCTCATCGACCGCACCCAGGCCAGCAGCCCGACGAAGGCCGCGCCGAGCGCCGCCATCACGAGCTGCCCGAAGGGCGTGCCGTACGGGCTGATGTACTCGGTGTTGAGCAGCCCGTACGCGACGGTGGCCAGGGTCATGCCGGTGAGGAAGCGGACCGCGAAGCGGGGCTGGGTGCGCTTCGCCTCGATCTCGCGGCGGGTGGCCACCTCGGCCGCCGCCGCCTGCGCGATCGAGCCGAGTACGTCGCCGAGGCGCTCACCCCGGTCGGTCACGTGCAGGATCAGCGCGGCCACCGCCTGGTCGCAGACGGGGTCGCCGATCTCGTCGGCGAAGGCGAGCAGCGCGGAGCGGGCCAGCCAGCCGGCCTGGAGGCGGGCGGCGAGCAGCCGTACCTCCTCCTGGATCTCCTCGGGCGCGGTGGCGACCGTACCGATGATCGTCTGCTGGAGCCCCTGGCCGGTGGCGGAGACGTCCTTGAGTCGGCGCGTCCACTCGCCGACCGCCTCGATGCGGGCGATGGCCCGCTGCTCGGCCTTGCCGACGGAGAACAGCCAGGGGGTGCCCGGTACGGCCACCGCGACCAGCAGGCCGACCACCGGCAGCCCGGTGACCAGGAAGGCCAGCGCGCCCGCGACCAGGGCGCCGACCAGCAGCGCCTGGTGCGCCCGCTGCTCGCGCGGGTTGGCGCTCGGGCCCTTCCACAGCCGGTCCAGGCCCCGGCCCGTGCCGGGCCGGCCGCCGGGCGGCCGGCGGGTGCCGACCAGCGCGACGACCGCCAGCAGCAGCCCCGCGACGCAGGCGGCCCCGGAGACCACCGCGACGAGTTCGACGTTGTCCAGCATCGACGTCACCGCCGTCCGAGGCGGGTGTGCCGGGGCCGCCGCCACGCGCCCGTCCCGGCCTCGATCCACCGGCTGAGCAGCCGGGCGTCGTAGCCGACCCGCAGGAGCTGGGCGCGCACCCGCTCGGGCAGGTGCCGGGGCACGGCCCGCCCGTCCGGCCCGGGCCCGAACACCTGGGTGGTGGTGATCCGGTTGCCGTCGCCGACGCCGATGACCTCCTCGACGTGCGAGACGAAGCGGTGCTTGCGCCCGCCGATCGCGGTCTCGTCCTCGACGGTGACGTAGACGATCAGGTCGAGTGCGTTGCCGGCCATCCGGCGGGCCTGGTCGACGGTCATCTCCCGGCCGTGCGCGAGCGCCAGCTCGATGATCCGCTCGCTCACCCCGGCGGGCGTACGCGCGTGGATGGTGCACATCGAGCCACGGCTGGTCGTCATGGCCTGGAGCATCGGGACGATCTCCCGGGACCGGACCTCGCCGACGATGATCCGCAGCACGCCCATGCGCAGGGAGAGCGGGATCAGGTCGGCGATGCTCACCTCGCCGGCCGGGCGGCCGTCCGCCCCGCGTTCGCCGTGCCCCTCCCGGGCCTCGAAGCTCATCACCGCCCGGTGCTTGAGCCGGCGGCGGGCCGGCAGCAGCTCCCGGCTCTCCTCCAACAGCACGTACGGCTCGTCGGCCGGGATCTCGTCCATCAACGCCCGGATCACCGTGGTCTTCCCCGCACCCGCGAGCCCGGCCACCATGATGTTCAGCCCGGCGCGCATGGACGCGCGGAGGAAGTCGCGCACCAGCGGGTCGATCATCTCGTCCAGGTCGCCCCGGCTCCCGGCGAGGTCGTCGAGGCTCACGTCCAGCGTGTTGTGCTTGCGGATCACCGCGTACGGGCGGTGGCTGACCAGGAACACCGCCGCGAGCCGGCTGCCGTCGGGCAGTTGCAGGTCGAGGGTGGGCTTGGAGGTCGACAGCGAACGCTCGGTGGCCCCGGCCCGGCGGGCCGCCGCCTGGAGGATCTCCACCAGCTCGTCGTCGCTGTCGGCGATCGGCTCCACCCAGTCGACCCCGCCGCCGTGCCGGGTGACGCGCACCTGGTCGCAGCCGAGGATGTGCACCTCCTCGATGGTGTCGTCGACCAGCAGCGTCTGGAGGCGGCCGAGCCCGGCCAGCTCGGCGGTCACCTGGTCGAGCAGGATCCGCTCCTCGCCGGCCGCCATCGGGGTGCCGGCCCGGCGCACCGCGTCGGCGTACTCGGCCACCACCGTCACCGCGAGCCGGGCGCGCTCGGTGTCCTCCTCGTCGACGGTGAACTCCCGGCCGCGCTGCCACAGGGCGAGGCGCTCGCTGAGTTCCCGGCGCAGCTCGCGGACCACCTGGAAGTCGACCCGGGGCCGGGGCGTCGGCTCGGGCCGCGGCGCGATGGCCGGCACCGGCACCGGCAGCGCGGCGGAATGGTGCCGGCCGTTGGCCGGGGCGAGCGGCGGCGCGGTGGAGGTGGCGCCGGGTGGCTGCCGGCGCGGATCGCCGGAGACGGGTTCAAACCGCATCCGGCACCCCCTGCGGCACGGGCCAGGCCAGCCGGGCACGCCGGCGTTCCAGCAGCGCCCCGACGGGCACCTCCAGGGCCCCGGCCGCGCGCATCAGAGGCCGACCGGCGCGCACCGTGCCGCCGAGGCCGAGCACCTCGGCCGTACGCGGATCGTGCGGCAACCGGGCGACGACCGGCAGCCGCAGCGCCTTGCTGACCTCGCCGCTGCCGTGGCCGTCGCCGACCAGCAGCAGCCGCAGGGTGCCCGGCGGCACCCGGTGCTCGGCGAAGTCCCGTTCGATCGTCCTGACCATCGCCCGGGTCCCGGAGAGGTCGGGGAGCCGGGCGCCGCTGACCAGCAGCACCACCGAGGCGGCGCGCAGGAGGGGCCACGGCGGCCCGACGACGTGCAGCCGCCCGCAGTCCACCAGCACGTCGTACGGCGGGTCGCCGCCCTCCAGGCTGCCGAAGAAGTCGGCGAACCGCTGCCAGAGCGGGGTGACGCTGCCGGCCTGGGCGGGATCGACGACGCCGGGCAGCAGCAGCCGCTCCCGCTTCGGCGCGTCCAGGTCGACCAGCTGCGACCAGAACGCCGACTCCAGGTTGCCGTCGCGCAGCTCGCCGACCGCCAGCTCGCCGATGCCCCGGGGGCCGTCGAGCGCGCCGCCCAGGTAGCCGGCGAGGATCGACCCGCCGGCCGGGTCGCACTCGGCCAGCACCAGCCGCCGGTGCCAGGTCAGGGCGCAGGCCAGGGCGGTGGTGGTGACGCCCGGGGAGCCCTTCGCCGACACCAACGCGATGATCGCCATGCTCAGGCCGCCTCGGTCAGTACGAGGGCGAGCCGCTCCTGGCTGGACAGGGCGACGACGGCCGGCACGTCCCGGACGGCGAGCGCCAGGTAGACCACCACCTCGTCGTTCTTGTCGGACGTGACGGCGTCGATGACCGTCGCCTGGAACCGGGTGGCGGCACCGGCCGGGCGGTCGTCGTTGCCCTCCGGCGTGCTGACGAGCAGGACCTTGTCGCCGGGGTGGAGTTTGCGGGCGGGCACCTCGGCGGGGCCCAGCCCCAGCGCGAGTTGCTGCTGGCCCGGCCCGAGCAGCGGGTCGTCGGTGAGCTGGGCCATCGTCAGCAGCGTGCCGGGGGTCAGCGACACGGCGGCCCGCTTGCCGACCACCTCGTCGAGCCGGTCGGCGGGCACCGGGGACAGCCCTCGACCGCCGGCCACCTGCACCGGGACCAGGTCGTCGGCGCTGACCTGCCGGCCGACCTCGACCGGTCGGGCCACCGCCAGGTAGCTGCCGGTGGCGCGTACCGAGGTGACCGCGAACGCCGCCCCCAGGCCGCCGAGGGCGATCAGCAGCACGGCCAGACCGAGCAGCCCGGGCCGCATCCGGCGCTGCCGGACCACCCTGGGCGGGGCGACCGGCGCGTCCACCGGCGGAGTTCCGTTGCGGGTCGCCACACTCACTGGGCCATCTCCGTTCGCGACTGCGGGGCTCGCAGGACCGGCTCACTCCTCGCGCTCACTGGGCCACCACCTGAAGTTCGTTGATCCGGACCGGCACCGTGCCCGTGGTCCGGTTGACGGGGATGACGCCGCTCTGGCCGCCGCCCTGCCAGGTCACGATCCAGTACGTCGTGGCCCGCACCCGGTAGTCGCCGGCCTTCGGGTAGCCGCTGTCGTAGCCGCAGTCGGGGGAGCGGCCGCCGGCGAACCTGCCACCGGCCTTGTACTCGGTGCCGGCGCCCTTGCAGGTCTCCTTGTGGCCGTTACCCATGTCCCAGACGATCCGGTCGAACGTCGCCGTGATCCGTACGGTCAGGCCCCGCTCGCTCTCCGACGCCTCCTGGGTCGGCCCGAAGTACTTCGCGTCGTTGTTGCTGCCCCACATCCAGACCGGCAGCCCGACCAGGCCGGGGCCCTTGCTGCGGCGGGGGGCGACCGCGATCCGGGGCGCCGCGATGGTGATCTTCGCCAGCGCCCGCCGGGCGAGTTCCTCCGGGTCGGGCGGGGCGCCGAAGCCGGGCGGCGGGGCGTCGCGCAGGACCGTGGTCTGGGCGCCGAGGTCGCCGCCGTTGCATGTGCGTACGTACCACTGCTGGCCCTCGGGGGCCTCGGGCTGCGGTTCGGCGAGCTTGTAGTAGCAGCCGTCGCCGTTGTTGAACCAGCCGAGCACGTCGTCGTAGCACTTGATGGAGCGGCCGTTCCACTGACACTTGCCGCCGCCCCCGCCGCCCGAGTCACCGCCCCCGCCGTCGCCCCCGTCGCCCCCGCCTCCGGGGCCCCCCGGGGTGCCGGGGTCGTCGTCCCAGACGCTGCAGTCGCTCTGCCCCGGCGGGCACTCCGCGCCGGGGTCCGCGCGGCCGGCGGCGATCGCGGGCACCGCCGCCCCGAGCGCCAGCAGCAGCGCCAGGCCGGCGCCCGCGAGCGACCGGCGGGCAGCGCCGCCCCGGACGGTACGGATCCGCCCCGCCCGCGTCAGCACGGCAGGTCCTCGTGGGCGGCGCCGGCGCTGATCAGCCAGCGGCCGTCCGGGTAGCGGGTGGCGGTGGCGGTGGCCAGGTGCCGCGTACCGCCGGTGCCGGGCACGACCCGCTTGTCCCTGGCGTAGACCAGTCGGTAGCCGGTGGCGTCCAGGCAGTCCTGGATCTCCACGGTTGGCGGGCTCGAATCCAGGCTCACCGAGGTCACGGTTGGGTCGGAGACCAACGTGCCGGTACGCATCGCGCCGTGCTCCTTCGCCTCGCGGATGGTCAGCCGGACCCGGGTCAGCAGCGGGTCGGCGAGGAACCGGGACAGCTCCGGGTGGTGGGGGTCGCCGCGTCCGCTCGCCCTGCGGGAGGCGGCGAGATAACCGGCGTACGCCTTCAGCGCCGCCTTCCTGGCCGCCTGTTCGTCGGCGACGCGGTGGGTGGGGGCGGGCGCGTTCCCGGCGGTCTGCGCCCCGGGGGCCGGCCCGGGCTCGGGGGCGCAGGCCGGGGCCGCGCCGAGCGCCGCGATGGCGAGCAGGCAGGTTGCCCATCGGCTGAACCGCCGTCCGCGCACGTCGTGCCTCCTCGGGGGCGACCGGGGGCCGGTGGCGACCTCCGGGCAGGCGGCGGCGTGCCCGGATGAGGCCATCCGGACCGGTCAGAAAGCGCCGTCGCATTTGCCTCTGTGCATGTCCAGTGAATGCGGTGCCCCGCTTCGTCGCGTCGTTCCGATGTGGGTTGCACCGCACTCAAGGGGCGAGCATAGGCTGACGCTCGCCGATGCAACAGAGGCAATTCATTCGATCACTCTGAGTGATGGAGGGTGGTGGCGCGGGGTGGTTGTGGCTGGTGGCGGCGGGCGGGTTGGCGAGGGGCGGTCCGACGGCCGGCGGGGCGGTGGCGTGGGAAGCGCGTGCCGTGGGCGGTGCGTCGTCGTGCGGGCCATCGGGTGTCCCGGACGTGGCGTCTGGTCCGATCCGTCCCTTGGTCATTTGCGTCGACAAGTCGTCCACGTGGGATTCCCGCCTTCGTCGACGCGTCATTCCCCGACGCGACGCCGCGCACTCCGTGGGAGGGGCGTGGGCCGTTCCACCCGTTACCGGCCCTCGCTCATGGCGCTACCCTTCGTGTTCACGTCCCACGCCGGGCCGGGAGAACGCCCGTGGCGCTGACCGATCCGCCGCCGGCGGCGGGGCCGACCGCGCCGAAACTTGCCGCGCGCGGGGCGCCGCTGCTGGCCGTCCTCGCGCTCGCCCCGGCGCTCCGGCTCGCCGTGATCAGGCACGCCGTACCGCCGGGGGTGGCGAACCGGACCGGGTGCGACGCGTGCGGCGCTCCCGTCGGGCTGACCCGCCCCTGGCCGGCGCTCGGCCCGACGGCGCGGTGCGGACGGTGCGGCGGGCGCGTCGGCCCGGCCCCCGGCACGGTGGAGCTCGCCGTCGCGGCGGCCGTCGGGGCGCTGGTGCTGCTCGGGCCGCCCGCCCCGGTGCTGGTCGCCACGGCCTGGTGGCTGGGCTGGGCGATCCCCCTGGTCTTCGTCGACGCGGCCGTGCACCGGCTGCCGGACCGGCTCACCTGGCCCGCCGCGGCCGGGACCTGGCTGCTGCTGGGGGTGGCCGCCCTCGCGGGGGCCGGTCCGGCGCCCTGGCTGCGGGCCACCGCGGCCGGCGGCGCGCTGGCGCTCTTCTTCGCCGCCACCACGCTGCTGCTCGGCCGGCGCGGGTTCGGCCTCGGCGACGCCAAGCTGGCGCTCGGCGTCGGCGCGCTGCTGGGCTGGCACGGCTGGGCCGTCCCGGTGGCCGGGCTGGTGCTGGCCCTGCTGCTCTCCGGGGTCCTCGGCGTCGCGCTGCTGGTCGCCCGCCGCGTCGGCTGGCGCAGCCACCTCCCCTTCGGCCCGTTCCTCGTCCTCGGCGCCCTCGCCGCCCTCCTCCTGCCCTGAGCGGGCAGCCTCGTCTTCGCGGCGCGCGGAGGGCGACGCGTCCAGCTCCGCCCGGGGTGGTCCGCGGGGGCGTCGTGGCGCGCGGCGGGGCGACCCGCCCAGCCTCCGCCCGGGGCGGTCGGCGGCGGCTTCGCGGCGCGCGGAGGGCGACGTGTCCAGCCTTCGCCAGGGGCGGTCAGCGGCGGGACGTCGGGGCCGCCGGGTCGTGAACGGGACGCTCGGCCCGACGGGCGCGACGGTGCAGCAGCCCGGCGGCGGGGCGCGCGAGCAGCGGCGTGAGCAGCGCGGCCAACAGGGCGCCGAGCAGGACGCCGGCGAACACGTCGTGTGGGTAGTGCACGCCGACGAAGGTGCGGGAGAACGCGGCCAGCGCCGCCAGCGGCAGCGCCACCAGCCCGACGCGGCGGGACAGCAGCAGCGTCGCCACCGCGAGGCCGCCCGCGATCGTGGAGTGGTTGCTGGGGAACGACCAGTCGCCCGCCGGCGGGCACTCGCCGGCGATGATGGCGAGTTCGGTGGCGAGCGCCCGGCAGGGGCGTTCCTGGTCCAGCACCGTCTTCAACAGCTCACTGCACCCGTACGCGAGCACCACCGGCGCCGGCGACACCAGGGCGTACGCCCGGTCGCGCGGCCCGCCCCCGAGCCGGGACACGGCCGAGACCAGCCACAGCGCGCCGAGCAGCAGGATCGCCCCCTCGGTGAAGTGCTCGGCGAACCACTGCACCGGTTGCGGGGTGTCGGCGGCGAAGTCGACGATGTCGTGGTACCAGTCGACACTGATCTCCGGAACGTCCGGCAGGCCCGCATCAATCATGATTCACCTCACGCATCGTTCATACCTCGTTTACCTCGCAGACAACCACGGAACATCTGGAAGTCGGGCGCAGTGTGCGTCGGTCGGGCGACTACCCCGACCCTCGTCTCAGTGACCTCTCAGCCCGTTCTGCTTCGATCGACCCGGTACGTCGCAACTCCTGGAGGCGCAGTGCACGACACCCCCACCGCCGATCGGCCGCCGACCGGACAGGCCACGGGGGACGACGAGGCCTGGCGGATCCGGCGTACGGAGGCGGACCTGGACCGCCTCGCCGAGACCGAGTCGATCTTCGCGTTGGGCAACGGCTGGGTCGGCTGGCGCGGCACGCTGGACGAGGGCCGGCCCTACGGGATGCCCGGCACCTACCTCAACGGCTTCCACGAGCGGCGCGAACTCGACTACCCCGAGGACGGGTACGCCTTCCCGCAGTTCAGTGACACGGTGATCAGCGCGCCGAACGCGGCCCTGATCCGGCTCTGGGTCGACGGCGAGCCGCTGGACGTACGCACCGGCACCCTGCGTACCCACGAGCGGGTGCTCGACCTGCGCGCCGGGGTCGTCGAGCGGCACACCGAGTGGACGTCACCGGGCGGGCACGGCGTACGCGTCCGCAGCGTCCGGCTGGTCTCCCTGGCCCGGCGTCAGGTGGCCGCCGTCCGGTGGTCCGTCGAGCCGCTGGACGGGGCGGTCGAGGTGCGGGTCTGCGCCGACCTGCTCGCCAACGAGCGGGTGCCGGAGCGCTCCGACGACCCCCGCGCCGCCTCCGTGCTCACCGACCCGCTGACCGCCGAGTACCGCCACTCCGAGGGGCACGACGGCGTCCTCGTCCACCGCACCGGGCACAGCGGGCAGCGGGTCGCCGTCGCCGTCGCGCACGAGGTGGCGGCCCCGGACGGCTTCGCCCCCGGCGTCGACTGCACCCCCGACCGGCTGCGCCTCACGCTGGCCGGGACGCTGCGCGCCGACGAGCGGCTCCAACTGACGAAGTTCGCCGCGTACGACTGCACCTCGGTGGACGCCATGCCCCCCGAGGAGCTGGCCCGCCTGGTCGTCGCGGAGGCCGACGCGGCCCGCGCGGAGGGCTTCGACGCGCTGCTGGCCGGCCAGCGCGCGGCGCTGGACGTCGCCTGGCAGACCGCCGACGTGCAGCTCGACGGCGACGACGAACTCCAACAGGCCATCCGGTTCTCGGTGTTCCACCTGCTCCAGGCGGGCCGGGCCGACGGCGACCGGACCATTCCCGCCAAGGGCCTCACCGGCAACGGCTACGACGGGCACGTGCTCTGGGACACCGAGGGCTACGTGCTGCCCGTGCTGACCTACCTCGACCCGCCGCTGGCCCGCTCGGCGCTGCGCTGGCGGCACGCCCACCTGCCGGAGGCCCGCGAGCGCGCGGCGGAGCTGCGGCTGACCGGGGCGAGCTTCCCGTGGCGGACCGTCGGCGGGCGGGAGTGCTCCGGCTACTGGCCGGCCGGCACCGCCGGGCTGCACCTCAACGCCGACATCGCCGACGCGGTGCTGCGCTACGTCGCCGCCACGGGCGACGAGGAGTTCCTCGCCGGGGCCGGCCTGGAGCTGCTGGTCGAGACGGCCCGCCTCTGGCACGGCTTCGGCCACTGGTCCGACACCGGCACCTTCCACCTGCACGGCGTCACCGGCCCCGACGAGTACAGCGCCCTGGCCGACGACAACCTCTTCACCAACCTGATGGCCCGGCGCAACCTGCGCGGAGCCGCCGACGCCGTCGAGCGGCACCCGGAGGCGGCGGCCCGGCTGGGGGTCGACCCGGCCGAGGTGTCGGCCTGGCGCGCCGCGGCCGACGCGGTGTTCATCCCGTACGACCGCAAGCGCGGGGTGCACCAGCAGTCGGCCGGCTTCACCGAGCAGCCGGAGTGGGACTTCGCGAACACCTCCGACGACGACTACCCGCTGCTGCTGCACTTCCCCTACCTGGAGCTCTACCGCAAGCAGGTGGTCAAGCAGGCCGACCTGGTGCTCGCCATGCAGCGCTGCCCGGGGGAGTTCACGGCCGACGAGAAGGCCCGCAACTTCGCCTACTACGAGGCGCGTACCGTGCGGGACTCGTCGCTGTCGGCCTCCCCGCAGGCCGTGCTCGCCGCCGAGGTCGGGCACCTCGACCTGGCGTACGACCTGTTCGCCGAGTCGGTGCTCCAGGACCTGGCGGACCTGGGCGACAAGACCGGCGACGGGCTGCACCTGGCGTCGCTGGCCGGGGCGTGGCTGGCCCTCGTACAGGGCTTCGGCGGCATGCGCGACGACCGGGGAGTGCTCTCCTTCGACCCCCGGCTGCCGGCGGCGATCGACCGGCTCGCCTTCAGCCTGCGCTGGCACGGCCACCGGCTGCGGGTCACCCTGACTCCCGACGAGGCCCGCTACGCGCTGCCGGACGCCGACCCGGAGACCGGCATCGAGGTGTGGCACCACGGCGAACCGCTCCGGGTCACCGGGGCCGGGCCGGTGACCCGCCCGATGCCCGAGGTGCCCGACCCGGGGCCGGAGCCGCTCTCCCCGCCCGGCCGTCGCCCCACCCGCCGCTCCGCCAGCAACCGCTGAGGTGTAAGGAAGGGCCCCTTCCTATCGTTTTTTGGATAGGAAGGGGCCCTTCCTTACACCTGGGTAGGGTGGCGCGGTGTCGGATCTCCAGCGGCTCGCCGCCCACCACGCCGCCGCGCTGCTGCGCTTCGAGCGCGAGAACCGGGAGTGGTTCGCGCGCTCGGTGCCGGACCGGGGAGACGCGTACTTCGCCGCGCGGCACGCGGGGCTGCTCGCCGAGCAGGAGGCCGGCCGCTGCCACTTCCACGTCCTGGTCGCGCCGGACGGGGCGGTGCTGGGCCGGTTCAACCTGGTCGACGTCGCCGACGGCGAGGCCGAGCTGGGCTGTCGGGTAGCCGAGCGGGCCGCCGGGCGCGGGGTGGCGACCGACGGCGTACGCCGCGTCGCGGCACTGGCCCGCCGGGCGTACGGGCTGCGCCGGCTGACCGCCGGGACCACGCTGGACAACGCGGGCTCGCTGGCGGTGCTCCGGCGTACCGGCTTCACGCAGGTCGGCGAGGTGTCACTCGACGGGCGTCCCGGGCTGCGGTTCGCCCGCGGGCTGACGGCCGACGACTGACGCGCCGGACATCCGCTGCCGGACGGTCTCCAGCGCCTCGAAGGCGTACGCCCAGTTGTGGCACTTGAAGCTGCGTAGCCCCTCGATGGCGGTGCGGCAGTCGGTGCAGCGCACCCCGGCGATCGCGTCCGGGACCTCGGTGTTGACGTACCGGCGGTCGCCCAGGATGACCGTCGCGATCATCATCCGGTCGTGCACCCCGGAGAGGGCGGAGGAGACGATGTCGTACCAGTTGACGCGCCGGCCGCACTTCGGGCAGTCCGGCTGGTCGCCGCTGACCCACAGCGGGGCGCCGATGCTGCGCAGCGGCATGCCGAGCAGTTTCTCGATCCGCCGTACGTCCGACTCCGGGGTCGTCCAGCGGTGCCGGCCGGGCAGCGAGGCGGGCGAGTCGTAGACGGCGCGGAACAGGACCGGGTCGACCTCCACTGTCTCGCGCTGACTGGTCATCGGCGTGCCTCCTCCACGGTCGGTGCCCGTACCGCCGTCGCGGGTGGGGCGCGTACGACCGGATCAACGACGACCGGGGGCCCGGTGTTGTGTCCGTCCGGCGACGCGGGACGGGCCGAGGGCTACGCCTCGCGGGGGCGCAGGCCGCGCAGCGCGGTGTCCACCACCTGGTCGGCGTATCCGTGCGTCAGCGGGCCGGTGCGCTGGAGCCACCGGTTGAGGAGCGGACCGAAGATCAGGTCGACGGCCACGTCGAGGTCGACGTCCTCGGCGAGCTGGCCCGCGCGTTGGGCGGCACGCAGGCGCTCCTTCTTCAGCTCCCGCACGGGCCCGTCCAGCCGCGTCGCGTAGTCGGCGGCCAGCGCCGGGTCGTGGACGATCTCGGTGTGCAGGGCGCGCATGGGCAGGTCGTAGCGCGGGTCGTGCAGCTCGTCGACGGTGTCCCGCAGGACCAGCTTCAGGTCGGCCGCCAGGTCGCCGGTGTCCGGTAGGGCGCCGCCCTGGCCGCCGTCGGTCGTGAGGGCGAGGAAGGCGTCGAAGAGCAGCGCGCCCTTCGACGGCCACCAGCGGTAGATCGTCTGCTTGCCGACGCCGGCGGCGGCGGCGATGCCCTCGATGCTCAGCTTCGCGTAGCCCAGCTCCCCGACGAGGTCGAAGGCGGCGGCGAGGATGGCGCGGCGCGCGGTCTCGCTGCGTCGGCTGGAGTCGGGGGCGACCTTCGGGGCGGGCACGTGACCCAATCTAGCAAGTATGAGACGAGACGGTCCGTCTTGACAGCGGGGATCCGGCGGGTAGGGTCACTCCTGTCAACAAGACGAGACGGTCCGTCTCGCAAAGGAGGGAGAACGGCTCATGGAAGCCTCAGTCACCGCCGTACCGCGGGCCTGGTTCGTCACCGGGGCCAGCCGCGGCCTCGGCCGCGCCTTCACGGAGGCCGCACTCTCCGCCGGCGACCGGGTCGTCGGCGCGGCCCGGGACGTCTCGCCGCTCGACGACCTCGCCGCCCGGCACCCCGACCGCCTGCTCGCGTTGCGCCTCGACGTCACGGACCGCGCGGCGGTCGTCGACGTCGTCGACCGGGCGGTACGGCACTTCGGTCGGCTCGACGTCGTCGTGAACAACGCCGGGGCGCTCTTCATGGGCATGGTGGAGGAGTTCACCGAGGCCGAGGCCCGCGCCCAACTGGACCTCAACTTCTTCGGTGCGCTCTGGGTCAGCCAGGCCGTCCTGCCGCACCTGCGCGCCCAGCGCGGCGGGCACGTCGTGCAGGTCTCCAGCATCGGCGCGCTCGGCGGTTTCCCCAGCACCGGGCTCTACAGTGCGAGCAAGTTCGCGCTGGAGGGCATGAGCGAGGCGCTGGCCGCCGAGGCCGCCCGCTTCGGCATCAAGGTCACCATCGTCCAGCCGGGCGGCTACTGGACGGACCTCTACGCCCGCAGCACGACGGCCGCCCCGAACCCCGCGTACGACCCGCTTCGGGAGGAGTTGGCGCGGCAGTGGGCCGAGGGGTCGGTCGACAGCGAGCCCCGGCTGGCCGCCGAGGCCCTCATGAAGCTCGTCGCCAGTGACCAGCCGCCGCTGCGACTGCTGCTGGGCAGCATGGTCTACGACCTCGCCTTCGACATCTCGAAGCGACGCATGGACGTCTGGGCCGGCTGGGAAGAGGTGAGCCGCGCCGCCGAGCAGGCGGTCCCGGCCCCGGGCACCGGGCCGACCTGAGTTCCGGCCACGCTCAGCCGGATCGCCGTACGGCGAGACGCTCGTCATGCCGGCGACCGTCGCCACGACCCTGGCGCCCGTCCACCTGACCGGGGACCTCGTCGGGCCCGGATCAGCGACGGGCGGGGCCGACCGTGGCGGAGGCGCACTACGCTCCGGGCCACCTGAAGGAGAGGGAAGATCAATGCGTAGGACTCTGCTGCCCGTCGCGGCTCTCGCCCTGGCGGCGGCGCTGAGCGGATGTGTCACGATCAACGCGCCGGCGGACGACCCGGACCCAGCGGCCTCCGGGCAGCCGACGGCCAGCAGCACGGTGGTGGACGACGAGCCGGCGGACCGGGACCCGGCGCCGTCGGCCGCGCCGGACACACCCGGAGCCCCTGCCACGCTGCGGGCCCTCACCTGCGAGCAGCTCAAGACCGCCGCGCTCGGCAACGGCAGCGAGCGGTACAACGGTTACGCCGAACCGATCCCACTGGTCGACGGCATGTGGTCCGGGGAGGACGGCACCGTCGTCCACATGCAACAGCCGTGCGCCGTCGGCGACCTGACCGGCGACGAGGCGGCCGACGCGCTGGTCCCGGTGCTGATGGACGGCGGCGGGACCGGGAAGTTCTGGCAGGTCGTGATGTACGGCAACATCGACGGTCAGCCGCACTACGTCACGATGATCGACATCGGCGACCGGACGCCGGTCGAGTCGGTCTCGATCAGCTCCCGGCGGGCGACGGTCGTCTACCTGACCCGCCCCGAGGACGCGTCCTCGGCGGAGGTCGCCGTCCGGCGTACGGCGGTCTACCGGCTCAGCGGCAGCCGGCTCGTCGAGGTCAGCCACACGGACACCCCGTACACCCCCTGAGACGTTCGACAACCCCGCGCGGTGGTGTCGTCGCCTACGCCGGTGCGGGCAGGTGCGGCGGCCGTCGGTGAGCTCCCGCGATGCGCCAAGGCCGCGTCAGGTGGGGCTGGTGCGTTCCAAACCCACCTGACGCGGCACTTCACCCGTGGAACGGTCAGGCGTGGAAGTGGACCACGCCCTTGAGCACGTTCGGGTTCTCCGGGCTCGGGTACTCCGTGCACCTGATGGTGAAGGTCGCCGACAGTGCGACCGGCTCGCCGTCAGCGCCGTACTCCAGTTCCTTGATCGTGAAGACGCCGGTCGTCGGCCGGCAGCGGAAGCGCTCCACCGACAGGCCCGGCCGCCCCGGGTCCTGCTCGCCGACGGGCTGCGCGTCGCGGTAGGTCGTGCCGACCGTGAGCTGCTCGCCCTGCGGCGGGGAGAACTCCACAATGTCGTTGAGCCGGCCGCCGGAGGCACCGAAGCGCAGGGAACTGCTCCAGAAGGTCTGTGCCCAGAAGGTGCTCGTCGCCCCGCGGTAGGTGTGTGACTCGGCGGTGCCGGGCTCCTGGTCGGTGAGAACCCACCGGTACGACAGCGGGGTCGCCTTGTACTTCAGGGTGCCGCTGACGGCGGGCTCGCCGGGCGAGCAGCGCTGCACGAAGGTCGCTTCCAGCATGTTGATCGTGCCTGCCGGGTCGAACCCGATCTGGTGGATCGTGAATCGACCGTGGACCTGGTTGCAGCCGCTGCTGCCGTGGGTGACGTCCAGGCCAGGAGCCCGACCCGTCTGGAAGCCGGCGCGCTCCGCGTTCGGGTAGTTGCCCGGGTGCAACTGCTCGCCCACCGGTGGGGCGAGCGAGATCGACCAGAACGTGCCCGCAGACGAGACGTTCACGCGGTGGATGTTCCCGTCGCGCAGGCTCTGGAAGCTGGCCGTGGGCTCGGTGAAGGTGCCGGTGACCGGCTCGCCCTGCCCGTCCGAGGGCTCGATCGACCAGGACAGGGAGCTTTCGGGGACCGGTGCCGCGCTTGCCGGTGCTGCCACGAGGAGCGCGCCGGTGAGGCCGACAAGGGACGCGGCGACGACCGCGCCACGCCTGATGGTTCTGAACATGAATTTCCCCAGCTAGGTGGACAGTGTACGGAGGGTATCGACGACCACCGACAGAAGTGAGTCATTTTCGAACCGGGGACGGGCGTAGGACGGATCACATGCGTTCGGGGGTCCTGATGCCGAGCAGGTACAGGCCCTGCCGGAGCACCCGGGCGGTGAGGTCGCAGAGCACCAGCCGGCTGTCCCGTACCGGCGCGTCGGCCCGCAGCACCGGGCAGTGCTCGTAGAACGCGCTGAACGTGGCGGCCAGCCGGTACAGGTACCCGGCCAGGTGGTGGAATTCCAGGTCGTCCGCCACCTCGCCGACCACCCTGCCGAAGCCGGCCAGCTCGAAGGCGAGCGCCCGCTCGGCCGGCTCGGCCAGGGAGATCGCCGCGTCCGACCGGGCCGCCACCCCGGCCGTCCGCGCCGAGGATCGCACCGAACCCGACATGCTCGGCCCGGGCGGGCGGGGCCAGCCACCCGGGGGCGCCACTATTCCAACCGCGGTGCGACGATCGCCGGTGATCCGCTCAACTCGGGTTGCCCCGAGGACACGAGGCCGATGATTCTCGGGCGATCACCGTCAGGACGCCGCCAGCAGCCGGATCTCGCAGCGGACGCCGCTGGCCTTGGCAAGCCGGCCATCACCAGTCACGAGTGGACAGGCCATCAGTTCCGCCGCCGTGACATACGCCGCGTCGTAGGCCGTGACATTGCCCCGCAACTGCCACATCCGGTCGAGCAGTAGCGCGATGTCAACCTCGTCTATGACCAACGACGGCAGGGTGTCGATCGCCTCCTGAGCCCGGGCAAGGCCGAGCTTCCCACCGAGAACCTTGCCTCTGATCACCGACATGACCTCGACCAGAAGATGGCCTGGCGCGGCCCAGTGCGGATCTCTGGTCAGTTCCGCCCGCGCCACGTCGCCTGACGGCCCGTCATCGACCAGGGCATCGGCCAGGACCGACGCATCCACGACTATCACGCCGCGCTTCCCCACGTTCCGCGCTGCTCTCGCTGGTCGCTCAACTCGGCGGCACTCTCCCCCGGGAGGGAGCGAGCACCGTCCGATCGGCCGGCGAAGCGGTCAAGAGCCGCCGTGTTGCGCAGCCGTCCAGCCTGCGTCTCCACCAGCTCCAAGAGGTACGCCTGGAGTGACTGCCCGCGCGCCTTGGCCTGAGCCGCCAGGGCGTCTCGTACTTCTTCCGGCACGTCCCGAATCTGGAGAGCGACCATGCATTCATTATGCATGCAGCATCGCTTGCTCCGTCAGGAGAGGCTTGCACCCCGATCAACGGGTTCGCCTGGTGATTGCGGCACGGCGAAGAGTCGTAGTCCAGGTTGAAGGAGACGGCCTATCTGGTGGCCAGCCCCGCCAACGCGCGCCGTCTGAATGAAGCCGTCGAAGAGCTGCGTGACGGGGGTGGGGAGATGCGCGACCTGATCGACCCCGACGCCAGTTCAGGCGAGGCGTCGACAGCGTGAAGGTCCAGTTCGCCGGCCGAGGCTGGGAAGACTATCTGACCTGGCAGCGAGATCGCCAGATGCTCAAACGGGTGAACGCCTTGATCGAGGACATCCGACGCATCGGCCACCAATACATCGGCAAACCGGAGCAACTCCGCGAAAACTGGGCGGGATTCTGGTCGAGACGCATCGACCAGGAACACCGCCTCGTATACCGGATCATGGACGACACAGTGCAGATCGCGCAGTGCCGTTACCACTAGGAATGAGGTAGAGGACCACGCCCTCCGCCGAGGACGTGGCCCTGCGGCGGCTGCGTGCCGTCGTCATACGACTCGCCGTACGACAACATCCCGGCCCGTCCAGCACCGCGCCGCCGCGGCCAGCCACAGTCCGCGTCGAGAAGCCGAGCCAAGCGTCACGATGCGTCGCGGTCAACTGGTTCGCATGAAAGATCAACAAAGTGGGCCGGAGGTGCCACCATGCGAACCGCGCCGCCACGATCGCAGGCGATCCACTGACCCTGAGCTTGCCCCGCTCACGGATCCTTGGGTCTGCGCGATGATTCCGACCCGACCCGCCGGGCCGCCGGCCAGTCGCCGTGGCCTGGAACTCGTCGACCTCTCCTGTCGGCGAACAGGCAGCCCGGATGATGCCGGGAGCTGGAACCGTAGAACATATGGTTCTACACTCGTGTCCATGGAACGCATCGGTGTCCGGGAGCTGAACCAGAACACGAGCCAGGTGTTGGCTCGGGTGAGTGGCGGCGAGACCGTCGAGATCACCGATCGCGGACACCCGATCGCCCGACTCGTTCCAGTAGGCGACGACAGGTCGATATTGGCCAAGTTGGTAGCGGCAGGACGAGCCGTCGCCCCCACCGGTGGCGGCTCTGTGCCACTGCCACCGAAGCTCGGTGACGAAAATGTGGACGTGGCCGCCTCGCTCGCCGCGATGCGTGACGAGGAGCGCTGGTGATTTATCTCGATTCAGCTGCCGTCGTCAAGCTGGTGCGGCAGGAGGTGTGCAGCGCCGACCTTGTTTCCTGGCTCAACCAGCACGACGACGTGCCGCTGGTCTCCTCCGCTCTCGTCGAGGTGGAAGTGCCCAGAGCGCTGCGCCGATCAGCTCCGCAAGCGTTGATCGGAGTGCCGGCCACCGTCGGACGCCTGTTCCGCCTGGAGATCGACAGTACGATCCGTGCGACCGCAGCCGCGTTCGCCGAGCCGACGCTCCGCAGCCTCGACGCCATCCACCTGGCCACCGCCCAGGTGCTGACCAACGAGTCCGGCACGGCACTCACCGCCTTCGTCACCTACGACCGGCGGCTGCTCGAATGCGCCAAAGAAGCAGGACTACCCGTAGCGAGCCCTGGCCAGAACTGAGCCACACATCCACCACTCCGGCGCGGAGTCGGTCGCCATACGGCAGCGCGGCCATGACATCGGCAGCGACCTTCGCGTCTCTGTGACCTTGAACCCCTCCGTCTGGGTATCCGTTTCGAGTGGGCCGGAGGTACCACCATGCGAACCAAACCGCCACGATCGCCGGTGATCCGCTACCGCTGACTTTAACCAGCTCACGGGCATCGGTTGGTGCCCGATGAACCTGACCCGCCCGTCCAAACCGCCGGTGCGGTTCGCCGATGCGGAAGAGATCAACCCGTTCCAGCTCCTTTTGGATCTTCGTGACCATGCCGTCGTTTGGACGGCGGAATCCGGACGCGTTGCCACACTGACGGAGCTGGCGTTGTCCGCTGCAGTGGTTTCCTGGTGGACTCGCTGGCAACCATCGATGAGCCACGCCGCTCTGCGGGCGGGCGCGAACCTGACGGACATCGCCGAAGCGACCGGTCTCGACGCGAGCGACGTCGTCCGGCGGTGGCGGCGATGGGCCGATGTCCAGACGCGGCTGGACATCGGCGGACGTCCGCCCGTGGACTCCGCCGAGGTCCAGGCCATCGAGCGACGGATGGGTTCCGGGGTGGTCCGATGACGCCGACCCGGCTTGCCCGAGACGTGAGCACTGTGGCGGTGGCCGGGATTGCTGCTTGGTCGTCCTGGAGTCACATGGTCGCCGTGGCGTTGAGGTTCGGTGAGCGTCCCGAGGTCGCCTACGTGCTGCCGCTGTCGGTCGACGGGATGCTGGTTGTCGCGTCGGCGGCTATGGTCGAGGACAAACACGCCGGTCGGAGGGTGCGCTGGTCGGCCCGGACGGCTTTCGCGGTCGGGGTGGCGGCCAGCGTAGCGGCGAACATCGCCGCCGCCGAGCCAAGCCTCGGCGCGCGGATCGTGGCGGCGTGGCCGGCGGTGGCGTTGTTGCTGGTCGTGGAGATGCTGACCAGATCGCAACCGGCGCCACGCAACAACCCTCGAACGTCGGACGTCACCCGCCAGCAGGAGCCGCCTACTGCCAGCGCCGCGTCGATACCAGCACCGGGGTCAGACCCACCGGTTTCCTTAACTCAGGCGAATGGAGCGCAGCGGGCTGGAACCACCGCTGGTCCGGCGACGAGTGAGGTACTTGCACCTCCACGGCGCGGCAACTTGCGACGCAGGCGGACGGCGGTGCGCCCAGAGCGGACCGTTGATGCCGTGGCCCGGCTGCGCGCCGAGCGTCCCCAGGCCAGCCCGGCAGAGCTAGCCTTGGCTGCCGGTGTGTCCGAACGTCATGTCCGACGCCTTATTGCGGGCAAGCCCGAGGATGCGGGTCAACAAGAACGTGGTCTTTGAAGTTACTGATGACGCGCCCAAGGCGCATCCCGCTGGTGTCGGGCGCGGTCTCGTTCATAGATCACATCGACCGGGTTTGACTGAGGACGAGCGATGGCGGTGTGGAACGGACGACGGTCCCGTACCCGCTCATTGAGGACGCCCTGACCACGATGGGTGCTGTCGCCGAGGGGAGTTATGCCGGTTCGCTAGGGCCATGCCTGACGAGCCATTCGGTGTACCGGGTCAGGGCTGGCGGTACTTACGACGGTAGCCACCCATGCACAAGAGCGCCCCGCTCAGCCGAAGGTGAACGGGGCGCTCTTCATGCTCTGAGTCAGACGTCTTGCAATTCCCGCAGGTTCCGGTCAGTTGCCACGTACTGTGGCCAGTCGTCTGTGTCGCACTCGGCCGCGTGTAGCGCGGTACGTATGTCGACTAGCAGTGTGTTGACCGCGCTCTCGAAGTTGAGCGCCTCGATGCTCGAGGCGAATTCCGCAGTGCGGTCGGCGAGGCTTGCGGCGATCTGCACCTCGCAGCCGAGCTCGTCCAGGTGCTCCTGCACTGCGTCGAGGAACTCTTCAAACTGCTCGTCGGTGCCGTGCGGCGTGCTTTCGAACGTCATCTGGATCGCGATCCGATGCTGTCGCATGATCAGTCGTCCTCCCAGCACGTGGCTCGCTTGAGCTGACCGGTCAAATCTCTCAGATAGTTCGGGTTCGAGGGGGTGCATTTCACTGTTTTGAGGTGTTTTGCGGGGCAGGGGCAGTACATCTTGAAATACTTGCGTCCCCCTCCGGTGACCTTCCAGCCCCGTCGCTCGGCTGTCCGGAGGAGATCCTCAAGCTCCTTCACTGTGTGCCTGGAACGTGACACGTAGTAAACGCTCCTTGCCTCTTGAGGTTACCTAGTTAGAAGATCGACTAACAGGCGCAGTTGGTCACAGCCGGGTCAACGGGTGAACAAACCCAGATCGGGCATCTTAAGAGCGCACAGCGGCGTACGATACGGCCTAGTCAGCAACGCGACAGGTAATTTGTCGCGATGACGCTCTGCTGGAGCTGGCTGTCCGCTGCGGGGTTGCGCTGGACATCGGCGGGCGTTCGTGGATCCCGTCGAGGCCCGGACCATCGAGAAGACGGATAGGTCCCGAGGTGGTCCGATGACGCCGACCCGGATCGCCCGTCGCTTCAGTGCTGCAAGCACCGCACGGGCAGGTGTTCAGCCCGACCGGCGGCGTGTGGCCGCATGCGCGGCGGCGAGGAGCTCATGGTCGGGATGCTGTAACGCGACGGCGTCGAGCGCACTGTTGGCTTCGAAGGGCTGGTCCGCCAGTGCCTCGGCGAGTGTTAGGGCTGCGGCTACGAACCCGCGCGTCACGAGGTCGCGGTGCGGCGCGAGCCACAGGTGCCCGGCAAGGTCCGCGAGTTGCCCGCGGTAAACGTCGACTGCACGCCGCAAAGCGGCGACGCGGACGGATGACACACCTGACTCGGTGGCGCGTTGCGCTGCGGTGACGGCTTCCGCATGGCCCAGAGGCCGACGTCCAAGGCGTCGCGATTGAGGGTGTAGCGGTGTCGCTTTCAGCTGCAGGCTGGTGTTCTCGCCGCCGACGAGGGTGCAGATTCGGCGCAGTTGTAGGTGTAAAGGCGTGCGCGGCCAGCCGGCGCGGCGGCTCGGGGATGAGGTCATCCCGGATCTCGTGTTGGTATGCGACCCGCCCCGCACGACGAGGTAGACGAGAATTCGACTGCATGTGGCCGGACCCGTTGTCCGTCGGGGACGTCGAGGATCGCCGGTGGGCCGAGTACGCGAACCTGTACCCGCTTGGCTCCGACGTCGACCTGCTTGTCGAGGCGGTGGCGGGTGTCGTGGGCCTCCGCTCCATCCGCGGCGCCGCCATCGACTGCGGCAGATCCTTCGGATCGGGGGGCGTTCATAGTCGAGCGCGATCCGTGCTCGACCTCATACGCGAAGGCTCGTGGCTCATTGTCAAAACGGTACAGATCACGTCGGCCACTACGGACCCCAGCAGACCGGTGCCACTCATGGGTTGGCGCGCTCCACGGCCGCAGTGTCGGCACCGGCCAAGGGGGATGTCGTGGCCCTTCGCAACACACACCCTTGGTTCGGGGCGTCCCTAGGGCGGGGCCAGAGGCAGCACAACGATCGAACGCCTCAAGTAATGATCCGGCTACGCGCGGCTAGACGAGGCCGATCCCCAGCGATAGCCTGGCCGCGCTGAAACAGCAGCCCGAGTTCTTCACCGGAGGCAACTGGATGGCGCGTAGGTCTCCCTCGCCGAATGAGTCGGAACGCTGGCAACGCCAACAGATACGAGAACTCGAGCGGCAACAGCGTGCCACCGCAGCTGCGGCCAAGGCCGCTGATCGGGCGAAACGAGACCAGCACATCGCCGACCAGAAGCGCGAGACCGAGCTACGGACTGCCGAGGTCGAGACTCGGGCACGGCAGCTCCAGGCGATCCTCACCTCCGGCCTGCGCCACACCGCTCGAATCGACCTGACCTCGCTCAAGCGTCAGCCCTCGCCGCAGCCGTTCAATCCGGGCGACCTCGCCGCGGTTGCCGCGCTGCCGGCATGGGGGCAGTTCGAGCCACCGCAGCCCGGTATGGTCAGCCGGCTCCTCGGCGGGCAGAGCCGCTACCAGCAGCAGCTCTCCCATGCCCGCGCCGCCCATCAGCAGGCCATGCAGGCATGGCAGGTCGCCGACGCCGACCGGCGGCGGCGGCTTGACGCGGCACGCAGCAATCATGACGAGCGGGTCCGGCAACATCTGGCGGAGGTTGAGGAGCACAACCGACACGTCGAGCAACTGATCACCAGCTACCGCGCCCGAGACCGAAAGACCGTCGAGTCGGTCCTCGGGCTCACCCTCAACCAAGTACCTCTGCCAGACGACTTCCCCCGGCGCGCGGAGATCACCTTCAGTCCCCAACAGGCGCAGATCGTCGTACGCATGCAGCTCCCCGGCCGCGAGGCTGTACCCACCGTGCGTGGATACAAGTACGTCCAGACGCGCGACGAGATCCAACCGGTCCCACGACCCACGAAGGAGACCAGCGAGCTGTACCGATCGCTCGTCGCCCAGGTAGCGCTCCTGACGTTGCACAACCTGTTCGAAGCGGATCCGCAGCTTGCCAGCATCGGGTTCAACGGCCACGTCGACGCGATCAACCCCGGCACCGGGCAGCGCGAATACCCCTGCCTGATCAGCCTCAACGTCGAACGTGAGTTGTTCGCTCAACTCGTCCTCGCCCAGGTCCGTCCCGAGGTGTGCCTGCGCCACCTCAACGCCCTCGTCTCGCCGCACCCGTACGAGCTGGAGCCGATCACTCCGATCCTGGACTTCGACCTGACCAAGTTCTCCTTCGTCGACGGCTTGGACGCGGTCTCCACGCTCGACTCGCGACCCGACCTGATGAAGATGAGCCCTACCGAGTTCGAACACCTGGTCCGGCAGATCTTCGAGGCGATGGGCGTGGAAAGCTGGACCACCGAGCAGAACTACGACGACGGAGTCGACGCCGTCGTCGTCAACCGCTCGGCCCTGCTCGGCCGGCTGAGCATCGTGCAGGCCAAGCGCTACAAGGATGCCGTGGGCGTCAGCCACATCCGCGAACTCGCCGGCGCCATTGAAGAGAAGAAGGCCGGACACGGCATCCTCGTCACCACCTCATGGTTCACACCACGCTCCTGGCAAAAGGCCCGCGAACACGGACGGATCGAACTCATCGACGGTAACCGCCTCACCTACCTGATCAAAGAGCACCTCGGCAAAGACGTCCTGATCGGCATCAAGCGCCCTCGGACCGCGACCACCGGACCAGACGGTGCCAGCGCGGCAACCGCCAGTAGCTGAGACAGGCGAGGGAACGGCGCAGTCCAGATCGAGCAGTCGCATCAGGGCGTGGTGAACGGGCACGCCTTGTCGCCGATAGAGCGCTGCTCTTGGTCCGACTGTCAGGGTTGTCGCTCCTCCCGCGGTGACCCAAGAGCGGCTTGGGAACAGAGTTCAGCGGCATAGCGGCAGGCTCATTTGGTGACGGGAAGTACGCACTGTGCGTGGGTGAAGACTGTCTCAGCCGTTGACCACTGGATCCAACAATGGGCTGGGTGCACCGTGCCAAGTGATGGCTAGTACGTCTCGGGCACGGGTCGCAGCGACGAACAGCAGCGACCGGGCCTTCCGTTGCTCGAGCTCGTACCGCTGCGGGTCGGACCGGCGGTATCGTTCGATGTAGGGACGTGGGATCGCACCCTTGCGCACTCCGATAATCGCCAGCCGCTGATACTCAAGGCCTTTGAATCGGTGCATCGTCCCCACGTGAATCTCGCCGTCGCCACGCGGCCCGTCCTTAGTGAGCTCGGCGCAGGTCAGGCCGCCCTGTTTCTCCAGGTACTCGATGACCTGGGTCAGCTGTTCGTGATCCGCGACCGCGACCGCGACGTGGCCGGACGGGTCTTGGCGGGCGCCATCGTCGTCCGTCGAGAGTTCGTCGCGCCATCCCTGTAGCAGTGTGCCGACGCCGGCCAGTTCGCCCGGCCAGTTCTGATATCCCAGGAAGGTCGGTGTGGGGCCGTGCAGCACGGACCGGTATCCCGAGAGGTTGTCGACGCCGTCGTCGAGATCGTCGTAGACGGTCTTGTTGCCCTCGGCGATCCGGAGGGCGTGTTCCAGGATCTCGCGGGTGGTGCGGTAGCTGAGTGTCAACCGACGTGAGCGGCCCCGAATATTGATGCCCAGAGCACCCAAAGAGACCTGGTGGTCATAGATCCGCTGGTGGGTGTCGCCGGCGATGAAGAGGTCATTCGGGCCTGGCTCGACCATGGCGCGCAACATCTTCCAGTGAGCGGCGCGCAGGTCCTGGGCTTCGTCGACGACGACGTGCCGGTACCGGTACGCGAAAGGCCGAGAGCCGGAGCTGTCGTCAGCCGTCGCAGGCGAGCTCCGGTACCGCTCCGCTGCGGCGGCGCGTTCGATCTCGAAGCGGGCGGCGCGTTCGGCGGCCTGGCCCCAGGTCTCGGCGCCGAGCTTGTCCAGACGAGCGGCGAACTGCTCGATAAGCTTCCAGATCTGGCTGCGTTCTGGGCGGGTGAGTGCGCGGCCACGCCCGCCCCGTCGGGCGCTGAAGTAGTCCGACCGGCTTGTGAGTGCCTGGCCGAGAATGACCTGCTCCCATTCGTCGAGGAGAAAGTCGGCCTCCCAGCGCTTTTCGTCGAGCTCGAGGAGGAGCTGCCGCATCTCCATCATGGCTGCCTGATCGCTGATGCGCTTGCGCCGGTTGCGCTGGTCGGTGTTCTCACCGATGACGCGGGCGGCAAGCTGGTCGATGTGCATGACGTCAACCCTCGCCAGCAGCTCCGGTTCGCTTATCAGGGAGGTGAGGCGGAGCCGCAGGTCGGCGGCGAGGTTGGCGGTGAAGGTTGTGAGCAGGATCTGCACGCCGTCGTCGGTCAGCTGCTCGACGAGATACTTGACCCGGTGCAGCGCGACGACGGTCTTGCCGGTGCCCGGACCACCGGAGACGCGGGCCGGGCCGGTGTATTCACGCCGAGCGGTTTTGGCCTGGGTCGGGTGCAGGTAGTGCTTCCAGCTACGGAAACTGCCCTCGTCTAGGGCAGCCTGCACGTCGTCGTCGATCGACGAGACATTGGTTCGGCTGACCGCGGTGGAGATGTCGGCGAGGTCCGGCTCAGTTGGCAGTTTCACCGGGCGGGTCACCTCTTCGAGCACTGAGTCGATGCTCATCCCTGCCGCGAGTCCGTAGAGCACGTCCTTGGAAAGCAGCGGTGCACCCGAGACGAGTCGGTCGAGTTCCTCATCAGTAGTGACAGCCAAGGCCAAGTCGATGAGCTGCTCGGCAACGCCGAGGTCGCGGAGTTGGTCGGCCGTGTAGGCACCGAGTAGGGGCGGCCGGTCTGGAACCTGATCGGGCTCTCGAATGGGAGCCGGCGTTGGAGCTACATCATCGGGCTCGGCCGGGGTGAGCGTGATCCCGGCACGCTGCAGGGAGCTGTCGCCCATCACGGCGAGGTCGACGAACTCCAGCTCTCCGGTGACGCGGTTGACCGCGACCTGGAGTTCGTCGTAGACGTCCTTGCGATGCCGGACCGCGATGATCAGCCAGTGCTGGCGGCCACGCTCGTCGGTCTCGACCGGAATGAGCAGTGCCCGATACGACTGGTTGATCTTGGCGCGGTGGATGCGGGAGTCGCCCTTGAGCTTCTTCAGATCCAGGCCGGGCTGATCTGGGTTCTTCCGAAACCGGTGGCAGAAGTCGTAGAACAGTCCCTTGACCGTCCGGTCGAGCTTGTAGAGCTCTTCCTCGGCCTTGTAATGCAGGCTGAGTCGCGCGGTCATGACTCGGAGTCTTCCATGTCGGGCAGCAGGTCTTCGAGTTCGTCGAGGTGTTGGAGCCACTCGGCCGCGGTTCGCATCGTCCAGCCTTCCTCGGCGTATGCCTCGTCCCGGTGCCGTGCGTCGGTGTCATCACCGTGCAGGGCCACTACTGCGATCTTGAAGTTTGGCAGGAGCCAGGCGAAGTCGACCTGCCAGCGGCCGGCGCCGAGTTCATAGCCGAACACGGGTGCGCGTTTGCCCCGGTCGGCCAGCCTGCGGGCGAGAACACCGAGGTCACCGCCGTGTTCCGGCTCATCGTCGAGGATCTCCAGGATCTCGTCGTCCCACTGCTGGTCCCGCGGTCCGGACGTCGCCGCAGCGGGTTTGTCGACGCTGACCGTCGGCTTCGGCGGCGGCGGGCCGTTCAGCGAGTCGAGTTCACCGACGCCGCCGCAGACGAGGAGGGTGTCAAGGTCGAGTTCGGCGGCGGTGCTGTAGGCGACTTGGGCTCCGTCACCGCCGGCGTACGCGAGGAACTGGGTGAGGTTCGTCCAGTAGAGCCACGAGCGCCAGCGCCGCCAGTGGCCATCGCCGGTGAGTGCGTCGTCACGGTCGTCGAGAGCCGCGAGCGCCGTCCAGCGCGGATGGTCCGGATCCTTGGCGTCGAGGGTGACGATGATCGGCAGCCCGCACTGATCGTGCGCCCGGAAAGCGTGCAGCGTGGCGTCCGGGTCCCCGGCAGGCGGGGGCTGTTCGGGTTGACCAGCAGTGAGCCCGTTGAGTTCGGCACGGAGCGTCCGGGCCAGTTCCCGGCGATCGGTCGTCGCCGTTAGTAGAGCGGTTCCTGGCTCGGCCAGCAGTCCGGTCACCATGGCGCCCGCCGCTGACGCCCACCGCTGCTCGTCGGGGTCTCGCAGGTAGGCGATCAGAGAGCTCACCGGGTTGGTGTAGATCATGCCGGTCAGCTGGGCCCGGTTGCCGTCGAACTCCTCGTAAGCGTCTTTGGCCTGTTCCTGCGCCGTTCCTGAGTACGGCGGCCAGACCGGCCGGGTGGAGGTCGGCCGCTGCTCGAACAGCTCGATGTCGGACCAGGTGACCTGGAAGACACGGTGGCCCTCGGCGCGTAGGACGGTCCGCTGCCGGGCGTCCGACGCGATGCGGTTGTGCTCAGGGGTGGCGTGGAACCGGAAGCCCTCTAGGTAGACGGTGACACTCTGGCTGGGACCGTCTACTCGATTGAAGGTGAAGTCGGTCCTGGTCCGGCGCAGCTGCTGCTGGGCAGTCATCCGCCAGTGGACTAGGTCGGTGCCGCGGGCAAAGCGCAGGTGCCCGCTGGCGTGGCCGTCCTCGTCGAGCGATACGTCGTTGGTAACCGACACCCAGCCGCGCAGCAGGTCGAGGAAGCGCTGCTCGAGGTCGGATTCGAGCTGGCCGTCCAGTCCGATCTTCCGGGTGTTGGCGACAGGTTCGGTCTTCCACCCGTCGTCATCGAAGAGCAGCGAGCTGATCATCCGGAGCGCGGTGTTGCGGGAGACAAGGTCCTGCTGCGGTTCGGGGGTATACCGGTGCAGGCAGCGATGGCAGGCCCGGCGCTGCTCGTCCTTGCACTTGCAGTCGAGCAGCGCGGTGTGTGCCTTCAAGAGCACCTTCTGGAAGTCTTCGGCCTTCGTGAGCCGGTCCAGGTAGCCGGTGCCTCCCGGAAGCCGGTCGTAGAGAACCAGGAACCAGCGGCGTTCCCCGCTCGCCTGGTCCGGCATGGAGGCGACGGTGGTGTCCAGGTGCTGCGGGTCGCCGCCGAAGTGCAGGTCTACGCCCATCCGCAGCGCGGCCCGGAAGGAGTACACCCGGGTGTCGACGTCGGCAGCCGCAGCCGGAAGGAGGATGCGTAGCGCCTCTGTCCGCAACTGGTGGGCGAGCAGGACCTTCTCCTGCGTGATGTTGTCCGGCTTGCCCCGGCGCAGCGGGCACCATGGGCGGTGATTCTTCAGCTGCGGGTTACGTGCCTGGGAGGAGGTGAGAGCGTCCGATTCGAGATTGAAGACCGGCTGGCCGTCCGCGCTCGTTGCCCCACATCCGGTGCAGACGTGGAATGGATTAATCCGTACGGTGTGGCCGGCGAAGTCGTCCCGCGGCGGCGCGTCATAGCGGGCCGGCCCGACGTTGATGCGCCGGATCATCGCGCGCCGGCAGTAGTCGACGCCGAAGGTCTGGTGCGCGTGCCGCCACGAACCGGGGGCGATCTCGTCGTCGGGAAAGTCGACCGCGTCAACGACGGTGTAGAAGCGACGGTCGCGCTCGTCCTTGTCGTCCCGGATCCGGGCGTCTTCCCGCAGGTCACGCGAAGTCACGGTCGACGGCTCGACGACCTGGAAGAGGCAGCCGTCGTCAGCGATGTAGGTGCTGTCGCAGCGGGGGCAAGCAGACCGGTCGTGCACGGCGTCTTCCGTGCGGATGTACCCGCAACCCGGGCAGACGCGCCAGTGATGCCACTCGGGCCGGCCAGACGTGATGATGTCGATGCCGGTGATCTGGTGACGGTAGCCGTTGACGTAGAAGGTGTTGCCGGGGGCGAACTCCTCCAGGGCGTATCGGCGGGGCCGCTGGTAGCTCACCTGACTCGACCTGTACCGGGGCGTCTTGCCGTCCTTCGGGCTCACACCGTCCGGCCCGTACAGCGTGGCGTTGAGGGTGGTGACCGTGTCGACCAGGGCGTAGTTGGGCAGCAGGCCCAGATCGCACAACGCACCCTGCGCCGTGGTGTTCCCGAGGTCCATCAGCCGTTTGCCGAGCGCACGCCGCTCGGCATCCAGCATCGCCTTCTCATCCGCCTCGTCAGGGTCGGAGTCGTGCAGCTCGTCGTAGGCCTCGCTGATTATCCGGATCCGGGCCCGCAACCCTTCGTCCTGGCGTCGCCACTCCCGCTCGGCTTCCTCCAGCGCCGCCCGCAGGCCATGTGACGCGTACTCGATAAGATCGTTACGTGCATCTTCGGTGACACCGCGTGGCAACAGGTCGGCGCCGTCGTCGCGGGGAAACAGCCGGAGGAAACCCGCCACGAGTTCGGCGGCCTGGGTGATGGCGACCTCGATCAGGTCGACGAGATACCCGGACGGCCCGAACAGCGCGTTCACCCGGTCCGGCAGCGCCCGCAGTACGACGCCGTCAGGGCGGGCAAGGCGTCCGGCCGCGGCCAGGTCGAGAAGGTGGGCGAGGTACTGCCGGCGCAGGATTTCCACCGCGGACAGGTAACAGCCCGGCGGCACGATCATCCCGGCGATGAGTTCCTTCGGCTGATCCAGGAAGTACAGGTCACGCCGAGAGCGGTCGGCGATGGTCAGCAGGAACGCGTTGCCGGTACGCCGTCCGGCACGTCCGGTCTGTTGGGCGTAGCCGGCCGGGCGACGGGGCAGCGCGGCGAGTACCACAGCGGAGAGGTCCCCGATGTCGATACCCATCTCCAGCGTTGGCGTGCAGGACAGGACGTTCGGGTTCTTGAACGCCACTACGCCCGTCTCGTCGGGCTTGCGGCCCTGCTTGAACGCCTGCTCGACCCGTTCCCGCTGTTGGCGGGTGAGCATGCCGGTGTGTTCGGCGGTGTTCACCTGATAGGTGCCCGCCTGCCGGTAGAGCCGGCGGTAGTAGTCCTGGGTGTAGTCACGGTCACGCTGGTGGCGCCCGAGTTCCATCGGCCGGTTGCCGGCGATCAGGCGGCCGGTGCGGCACCGATAGGCCGGGCACCGCTGGCCGTGCCACTGGTCGAGCAGCGACGGATGCACCGTCTGCTCCCAGAAACAGACCGGGCAGCGTACGAAAGCCTCCCGCACCTGGCCGTCGTCCAGCAGCAGGGCTTCGATGTTGCCCGGCTGCAGGCCGTAGATGCGGGCGGAGGAATCATTCGGGGTACGAACGGACAACAGCCCAACCGAGGCCAGCTCAGGCAGCAGCCGGTGCCAGAACTCCGGGATGACCTCCCGCGACAGGTCGAGGGTGCGTCCCGCCCACCGCTCGTACCAGGACAGCCGGCCGGAGGCGACGTCGAAGTCACTGCCGTTCTTCGGCGCCGCGAGCAGGAACTTCGGCGCCGCGACCCGGTTCGGGAACGCTCGCATGCCCTGCGGACGCTGTCCCCAGATGAAGTACCGGCTCGTCCCAGCCTCGTCGATGTACTTGCTCAGCCACTTGTGCGAGACAGCGCCGCGGCTGCGAAGCCGTTCCAGAAATACCCGGACGAAACCCAGGTAGGTGGCGTCGTCGGCCTCCATGATCGGCAGGCCGTCCCGGCCCAGATCGAGGTGGATCTCCTTGACCATCGCCGTGACGGCGGCCGGATCGGCGAGGTGGATGTGCGCCGCCGCGGTGCGGGTGAGCTCCAGCGTGCGGCCGTTGCGGGAGCGGAACCCGAACTCCATCAGCGTCTCGAACGCCAGCCGCTGCCCGATCAACTGCCAGGTTGCGATATCGCCACCACGTCCGCGGCCGGACAGCAGGCGGTCGACACCGAGCAGGCCATGCAGATCCGGAGGTACGACCGCAGCGAGGGTCTGCGGATCGGTCGTCGCCGACACCACGTCGGCGATCAGGTCGTTCAGAGCGGTGGCGGACTCCTGGCGCAGGTGCGCGGCGAGCAACGCCCGCAGCGAGAAGGTGTACGACCGGTTCGCCACGAAACCGGCCCGGTGCGCCGCGTCCTGGACCGAGTCGTTGAACATGAGGGTCTTGTCCTCGAACGCCTCCTTGTCCAGCTCACCAGCGGTGAACAGCTGCGTGATGGCCGCCGCGGCCAGAGCGGCCGCACCGGTGCCGAGGAAGCGGATGGCGTTGCGCTCACCGCACGCCGGGCACCAGTCCTCCGCCGCGGCCGTGTTGGCCGTCGAACCAAGGTTGACCAGCAAAAAGGTCGAATCCCGCGCGGTCAGTGCGGGCTGCCCGTCCTCGTTGTAGTCGGAGCCCGGGTCCGGCAGCCGCAGCCGCTGCCGGACGGCGTCCAGCACCATCAGCGTCCCACCAGGGCCCTGTGACGCCAACGGTGCTCCGACACGCTGGCCGGCGTCGCGCATCGTGTTGCGGCCGGCGCCCTCGGCGGCCTCCCGGTCGGTGGCCGCAATCAGGTAGCGGATCCGGACCTTGTCCTGCCCCGTCGAGGCCCGGCGGATCTTGTAGCTGTCGAACTGGACATCCCAGTCGTCGCTCTCCGGCGAGAAGACCGCCCAGCCGGAGCGACCACACTCCCGGCAGTAGACCGCCGGCAGGAACAGGTTCGCGGCCTGCCCGGCGGTCGCGGTCGTCACGGGTACCGTCACGACGCCCTGATCGGTGCCGGGATCGCGGGTCCCGGCGACGTCCCACCGGAACTCCGCCTTCGGCCACGGCAACACCCCACGCAACAGCCGGGTCACCGCCCGAGCCCACTGATGCACCTCGACATGCACGAACGGCCGGAGCTCGCCGGGCGGAGACTGAGGATCACGGGCGTACGAGAGCAGCGCCACGAACCTGGCCAGCGCCGCAGCGGCCTTCTCCGGCTGCCGAGTGATCGCCGACGACCAGCTCTGCGCGCCGGCACGCCACATCAGCCGCAGCACGTCCGGGCCACTTTTCACATCGCCCTCGAGAGCGATGAGCAGCGCCTTCGTGAACAGGTGCCGCTTGAGGCGTTTCCCGAGTTCGACCTGATTTAGGTCTTCGACACCGGTCACCGCGTTAGCCAGCAGCAGTAACGCATCATCGCCGGTGGTGGGGTCCGGCAAAGCGAGCAGCTCGTCAGGCGTCGGGGTCGGTAGGGGCTCGATGTCGTGAAGAGGGATGAAATCGTCGATGGTGAGCCGGTTCTCACCGATGATCGCCTCGGAGGTGAACTCCGTGCCGAACACCGCGGTCGCGACCTTCAACAGGTCCTCCGTGGCTCGCTCGTCTGAAGCCGAGGCGAGCGTCGCCGAGGTAGCCACCGGGCAGATCGGGCCCAGCGGGCGGCCCTCCTCGCCGGCGCCCACGACGGAGGCGAGCCGGCGCAGCAGCATCGCGACGTCGGTGCCCTGCGCGCCGTCGTAGGTGTGAAACTCGTCCACCACTACGTACCGTAGGTCCGCGTCCTGCCACAGTGGCGCGTCGTCGACTCGTTGAAGGAGCAGATCGAGCATCTTGTAGTTGGTGATCAGGATGTCCGGCGGGGTCAGCTGGATGTCCTGCCTGCGGGTGTAGACCCGCTCGTACTGGATCGCGGCCCGGTCACCGATGTAGAGACCGGCCGTCAGGGCGCCCAGCTCGTCGCGGTGCCCGAGAAGCAGCTCGTTGATCCGCTGCGCCTGGTCGGTGGCGAGCGCGTTCATCGGGTACAGCAGCAACGCCTTCACCCCGGACCGCCCGGCCGCCCGCTCCCGGCGACAGTGATCGAGGATCGGGTAGAGGAACGACTCCGTCTTACCGGAGCCTGTGCCCGTGGTGACCAGCGTCGGCTCCGGCGCGTGACCATTCGCCGAGCTCAACCGGGCAAAAGCCCGAGCCTGATGGGCGTACGGCGTCCAGCCCTCCCGCCGCCACTCCAGATGCTGCTCCCAACCCGGCGCCGCCGTGGTGAACGGAGTCCTGATCCGCAGGAACGGCCCACGGAACATCCCCGACGTTTCGTTGCCGAGGAATCGGTGCAGCGCCTCCCGGGCACCTTCGTCGGCCAGCGCGTAGGTGGTCGACAGGTACTGCAGCAGGCTCTCCTTCAGCCCGCGCGCCTCCAGGGTCGGCCTCACTGCTTCGCCGCCTTCCGCGCGACCGGATCCCACTCGCCGCGAGCGATCGCCGCATCCAGCCGAGCCTGGAACACCGCGTGCGCCGCTGTCATCTCAGCCACCCGGTCCGCCTTGTAGAACGGCGGCGTGAAGCCCTCCGGAGGTGCGACAGTCTTCGGCTCGGCCTTGTCGTTCTGGTAAGCCTCGAACTGTGCCCAGGTTTCTTTGGTTTGTCGCTGACCGATTGTCCGGGCATAATCGGCGAACTTCCAGCCGTTCGCATCGAACCAGCTTGCCGCTTCGAACTTTTGAAGCACTGGGAAACGCCCGCGGTAGGCGGCGATAAGCGCGTCAGCGCTCATTCCCAGCCACACAGCCACAAGAGCGTCGATCTCTACCAATGCAGCCCGCCGGTCTCGTTCACTCCGCAACGGCGTTTTCGAGGTCCATTCCGGGTCGACCTCGGCCAGCGGGCTTGCCCCAGCCCAATCCAGCGCCCAAGCCTCGTTGCCTTCCCACTCCGAGTCGTAGATCTCAGCCCAAAGGTCACGGTACGCCGAGGTCAGGCAGTTGAGCCGAAGCGTCCGAAGGAGGAGAGCACGGGCAAACGGATGATCCTCGTCGGGTGCCGGCAAAGCCTTGGCGCCAGCGACGCGCAGGTCTCCTCGACCGGTCGCCCGGAGGAAATAGTCAAGCGGCAAAGACGCCCAAAATCCTCCCACCAGGACATTGAGACGGTTATTCGGCATCGTCAAGGTGTGCATGGCGTCGATATGGGCAGGCCCCGGCGGGAGGAGGGCGGCGTAGAGGGCACGTTCGCTGTTCGGGGCAATCTGGCGACGCCAAGCTACCCGGTGAAAGTCGACGTACGGTCGGCGCGACTTCTGGATCAGGATGGCGTCCACCTTCTCCGGGTCGACGTCCGACTCAGGGATGTCCTCCACCTCGGCTATCAATGCCCGTGCGTCGCGGAGAGCTTCGACATCGGAGCGGAGCCGTGCCAACTCGGAGTGATCAATCCAACGATCGTGGGCTTGCCGATAAGCCTCCGCGCGTTCGGCCACCCTCACATATGCGGTGTCGGGTATGTAGTCCGGCGGTAAGCTGACGAGGTTCACACCGTATGGGTCGTTGGTGTTGGCGTCGTGTCGTTTGAAGACGGGCGTGGCGGGACCCAGTTGGGTCCCCTTCAGGATGACTTCACTCCAACTACTCGGCTGATACGCGAGTCCGGTGTGTACGTCTTCCCTGTTGTAGTCGATCAGTCTTGTCTTCTTGGCACCGGCTTCATCGAAACCTCGAGAAATCTGCGGTTCAAGCGACCCAAGACGGAGTGGATAGGCGGCTAGGGCCTCAATCGCCGATGCCTCGGCGGTACTTACCGGGAAGAGCAGACGGGCGTGGCTGAGCAGCCGCTCTTCCTCGTCAAGCAGTTTGCGCCAAACAGTGAGGACCTGTTCGTTCACGGTGACGACCCGGGATCGATGCGGTCGCTCATCGAACTCGCGGTTCATGAACCGGATACCCGGCACCTCACCAGAGCCGTCATGATCGGCGGAGAGCCGCAACGCGTCCGCCGATACCAGCCACGACAGGTGGTCGAACCTGATCTCTTGGGGCTGCCCATAGATGTGAACGCCGAAGTGAGCGGTATGGCCCACCGGCTCCGGAAAGAAACGCTGACCGGCGTTCACGAAGTCTCCGTGAATGCGGAGTCGGTGGTAGGCCGCCGCGCGCAGCGGTCCTTCCTTCTCGCCAGCGAAGTGGGTGTCTGGGTGCAGCATGCCGGAGGTTCCGAGTGGAGAGGTATGCGCCCACACCTGGCACATGAAGGCGCGGTAGAGGTCCGGCTGGGTGCCCGCTAGCAGCGGATACGTCTGTGACGAACTGGTGAACGCCACCGTCGCGCTGTTGCTGGTCAACTCGTCGAGAACGAAGGCCTTGACCGGAGGCCGCTGAAGGAGTTGCCGCCGTTGGCGCTCCTTGTCGGACTCGGACGGGCGGTCGGCAAGTTTGAACCAAGGCTCGTACTCGGCCATCACGGCGTCGGAGTCCCAACGGGGCCGGACCCACGGCGGGTTACCTACCTGAAGGTCGAAGCCGCCCCTCTCGGCAAAAATCAGCGCGAACTCTAGCTCCCAGTGCAGGAAGCCCTGCCGCTCAGCGATGTCCCGGACGACCCGCAGCCACGGGAACCTGTCTTCCGGCGGCTTGGTGTCCATGTTCAAGAATCCGGACAGGGACTTCTCGAAATCCTTTAGCTTGTCGAGCGTGTCGTACGCGTCGAGGAAACTGTTCTGCGGGACGTCGGCGGTGCCGAGGACTGCTTCGAGGAAGTCGAGCCAGTCGTCGAGATTCTTCAGGGGGATGGCTCTGCGCAGTGTCGGTGCCGAGGACTTTGGGGCCTTCGGCGCCTTCTTCTGGGGCTGCTGCGGCACGTGCGCCGGCTCGGGCTCCAGACCCCAACCAAGGTCGTCGAGGCTCGTCTGATCGCCGTTCATGGGAAAGAGCGTCATCGGGCGCGAGATCATGCGCCGGGCAGCAGGCGCCGAGGGCGCGACCGCAGCGTTTGGTTCCTGCTGCGGCAGCTCGGCTGGTGGTTCGGTTCCCGGGACTGTGATGTTGATCAGGCTGGCGAGGCTGTCACGGACGATGCTGCCGCTGATCTCGTACTCCTCGTCGGTGCCGTCGAGTAGCCCGGCCTGGTCAGCCGGCCAGAACCAGAGGGCACACCAGGCGTCCATGACCAGCTTCAGTCGCCAGTACGGGGTGTCGACTGCCTCGAAGAGGTCCCGGAGCACGTCCTCCTTGGGTGTTGATCGCTCTTGCCGGTGCAGGAAGCCGTACTCGGGATCGTCCGTCCCAGCTCCCCAGATCGGGATCCGCCGGGCGATGTTCTGCTCGGACATGTCCATCCGCTTGACGACCGCGGCCCAGAGAAACTCGACTCGCCGGGCGGCGTCGCGGAGCCGGGTGAACTGGGACGGCTTCTCCTGCTGCGGCTGCTGGGTGCGGGCGACCAGTTTCGGGGTGCCGTCCGCCTTAAGATGTGAGATGTTCCGCGTCGGCCGCTGGAGGATGCCCTTCTTCCAGTCCGCGAGCTTCTTGTTCTGGTCGGTAGAAAGCTGTTTTGCCTCGGTGTTGCCGGCGACAGCGGCCCAGCCCGGCGTGGGCAAGAGAAACTGGTGCACAGCGTTGGCCGGCAGCGGCTGAGGGTTGCCGTACTCATCGCGCATCGGCAGCGGAGTCGGGGCCAGGGTTCCCTTGGCCTTGAGCCACTCCTTTGCGGTGGAGCAGACGTCGTCGGCAGCGTAGATCGAGCGCCGGGCGCCGATGAGCGAGTTCCCGCGCCGCAGATGCAGGCCGAACCAAGGCGCGAGCATGCCCGGGTGCATGGTATTGAGCCACAGCGAGACCTCGGCCAACTCGACGCCGGTCGGGTTGAGGTCGACGCCGTATGCGTTGTGCAGAGCGATGTAGGCCTTGACCCGCTGTTTCTCGGTGAGCACCTGCCCGGACGGGATGGACCGTCCCAGTTCGTCCTGCCGGCGGCGCAGGTATTCTTCGGCGACCTGGTTAATCGCCTCGTTGAGGAACGCGCCGGAGCCGAGCGCTGGTTCGCAGAGCCGGTACGACAGCAACGCCGCCGCCCGGGTCTTGATCGGGTGGCCGCCCGCGTCGCGTTCCTGGTCGAGCCGCTCCTTGAGCGCCAGCTCAACCGTGACCTTGGTCAGTGACTCCGGCGTGTAGTACGAGGCGGAGGTCTCCCGCTCACGGCCGGATAGCCGGTAGACGAACGAGCCCTTTGCGTACTTCTTGACGCCGCGCAGGCCGTGCCGGGCGTCGGCCTCGTTGTAGCGGACCAGCGTCTCGTCCGGGTAGTCCTGCTGGCGGTGGGCGGGCACCAGCCACGAGCCCTCGTCTGGGTTCCCTTCGCGGGCGACCTCGCAGAGTTCCTCGTCGGCGATGATGCCGGTGTAGGACATCAGGCCCTCGTAGACGGCGCCGAGCTGGTTGATGCCGAGGTTACGGTAGGAGACGAAGCCGCCGCGCTCGCCCTTCTTGCCCTGTTTCATGGTGAGCAGGCGCAGCACTTGGTGCAGGGCGGCGTTCCGGGGCCGTAGGTCGAGCCAGCGCGGATCCTCATCCTCGTCGCTGCGCGGGTCGAGGGTGCGGGTGCCGATCAGCCGGATGGCGCCCGGTTCGAGCAGGGTGCTGCGCAGCGCTTCGAACCGCAGTCCGTGATCTTCGCTGCGGCGTTCGGCCTTCTCCTTGCGGGTCGCCTCGTCATCGCCGGGGAGGTCGTCGTCGGGTTCGGTGCCGTACTGCCGGTGCCCGAAGTTGACCTTGTTGAACAACAGATCGAGGGACGCGTACAGATGGAAGCCGTTTCTCGATTCCTCCTCGACGAGCTCTTCGTCGAGGGCGCACAGCTCCCGCAGCCGGGCCATCGAGTAGCCGCTCTCGTAGCTGTCGTCGTCGGTCGGCAGGATGCCCAGCTCGGGCCGGGCCTCGGCGTAGAGCAGGAAGAGGACCCGGTAGAGGTACCGCAGGCACTCGCGGGTCAGCTCCCGGGCGAACGGCAGCTTCGGGCTCTCGATGTCCTCCGGGCGTACGTTGTTGCCCGGCTCCGCCATGCGGAGCAGAACCTCGTTGGCGAGGATCTCGACGGAGCGTTGCAGGCCGTGCCGCAGTTCCTTGGAGACGCCGACGGCGTTGGTGCTGGAGTTCTTCAGCAGTACGTCGATGCGGCGGGTCGGATCGTTGTCGCCGGGGCGCAGCATGTCGCGGCTGAACAGAGCGGCGATGGTCGACAGTTCGCCGGTCTGGGTCCGGTCGTAGCGTTCCAACGCCGTGTCGAGGTTCGCGGCGAGATAGCGCCCCTCGGCCCAGGTGCCGCGGTCGGCGAGGATGATCACGCCGCCGTGCAGCAGCAGGACGAAACGCGGGTGGGTGCCGCCGGGACCGCCGATCTCGCTCTGGAACAGCCACGACGCGAGCGCGGCGCCGCTCTCGTACTTTTCTGATCCGCTGACGTGCAGGGGATGCAGCAGGCGCCCGGCACCGTTCGGGTCGAGGGCCGCGTCGGCGTTGCCTGTCCAGCCGCAGTCGATCGCAATGATCTCGTCGGTGTGCAGCGCGACGGTGACGGTGTGGTCGCGGCCGGCCCGATGCGCGACGAGTTCGACCGGTGCAGGGTCGAAGCCGAGGGCTCGCAGTATCTCCTGGTGCCACTCGGTCAGGCGTTTGCGCCACTCCGGGTTGTTGTAGGTGGCTAGACGGATCGGGCCGCCGCCGTCGGCCTCGGCCACAGCGGCGAAGTAGGACCGCCCGTCCTCGCCGAGGTAGCTGCCGCGCAGACCACGGATCAGCTCGCGCGGCGTACGGCGGGGGTCGTTCTCGTCGCCTTCGCGCCCGGTCCATACCGCGAAGATCCCTTTCCGCAGGTCGGTGTCCAGGTCCTCGGCCAGGTAGTGCGCGGAGAGGTACTCGCCCCGGTTGGTGAGTGAGTCGTAGTCGCGGCTCATCCCTGTGTCCCCTTCACCCCGTCGGCGAGCGGTTCCAGCACTGCTAAGAGGCGCAACATCGGCGCCCCGACCGATTCCAGCGATGCCACCAGCTGAATCAGGCGCTCGGCGGTGCTGTCGACCTGCCGGTGATCCGGTCGCGGCCCGGCGAACAGCGCTTCCTGCTTCCATTTGCCGACCTTGTCCCGGTAGGGCTCCAGGGTCCGCTTGATGTCGGCACGGTAACCGCCCTCGATCTCGCCGAAGTAGCGGCGCGCCTCCTCGATCGCCTCCGGCACCATCTTCGTCAGCCCGTCCAAGTCCCGCGGGACGGCGCGGGCCGGCATCCGTGGCCCGAGACCGAACTCGGCCAGCAGCTCAGGAGTAATCTCGACGGTCCTGGGGTCATTTGGCAGGCCGGTGGCCGCCATCCACTTGACGATGGTCGGCCGGCCTAGCCGGTTCGAGGCGATGCCCTGCACAAGGAAGACCGGCTCGGTCACGGCTGCAGCCAGGACCGGCGCCTCGTGCCGGCCGACCTCGACGAGCACCTTGTCGGTGAGCCAGTCCAGCACCGGATGTACGTCGGTCACGTAGGAGACCGTCGGCCACTGCGAGTCTGAACTCTCCCGCGCCACCGTCAGCCGGGCATCGGCGAGATCCTTGGAGAAGGTTATACGCAGACGCCCGGGAGAATCCGGCCCCGGCAGGATCTGCTGCTCCTTCAGGTACGACCTGGGCAGCGACCGCAGCCGGTAGAGCAGATCAGCTGGCGGCTCGAAGGCGATGGTGGCGTTGTCGTCGCGGTACAGCGACAGCTGGTCCTCAGGGTTGGGCCGGCAAATCTGCCGGAGACCCTCGTCGAAGTAGTCCGCGGTCGAGGAAAAGAGCGTCAACACCTCCGCTCTGAGGACTTCCTTGCGCTCCGGGACCGCGCCGACCTGACCGACGAGCTTGGCAAGGAAACCGGTCCGGCCCGCTCGGGACTTCTTGATCGACTGCTCCACGGTCCGGCCAGCGACCAGATCCTTGATCAGGCGATCTTCTTCCTCTTGCGCCCGGTATAGGCCGGTCACTGCCTCTGCCGAGCCCTCGATCTTGTGGGCCTCGGCCTCGCGGGCCAGCAGCTTCTCACCGACCAGGCGGTCGTCCAGGCTGCGTGCGGCGCCGGACTCCGGATCGGTACGCCACGGCAGGTTGCTGGTGAGCACCAAGGCCCGGAATTGCGGCGAGTGCTTCTGCCCGTAGCGGTCGATGCGGCCGTTGCGCTGCTCGATTCGGATCAGTGACCACGGCAGGTCGTAGTGGATCAGGATGTGGCACTGCTGGTGAAGGTTGACGCCCTCGGAGGCGATGTCGCCGGTGAACAGCATCCGGACTGGGGCGTCACGCAGGCCGAACGCTTCGACGATGCGCTGTTGCTCCTCATCCGAGGTCGACTCGCGGTGCATGACCTGCACAGCGCCATTGAAAGCCGTCCAGGGTTTGCGATCGGTGACCTCGGCGGTGGCTGGAAACCCGAGCACAGCGGGAACGGTCTCGGCCAGCCAGATGAGCGTCGGGATGCGTTCCGAGAAGATCACAACCCGGGTGTCCGACCCCGGTGCGACGCCGAGTTCACGCAGCTGCGCCACCAAGGCGGTCAACTTCGACGCGTCGTCGTCCTGGATGTGCCCAGTCAGTTCCTGCAGCGTCAGGAGCGCTGTCCGCTCCGCAAGGCGCGCCTGATCGCCCGGCTTCTCGGCCAAGGACGTGGCGATCGTCTTCAACCGCGTCCGGATTGTCGCCAGCAACGCCCGGTGCGAGGAGAGGAACGACTTGAGCAGCTGATACGGCACCAGCTGATGTGTGCTGACCGAAGTACCGCCCTCGGCCGGGATCCACCGCTCGATCAGTTCCGCGAAGACTGCGGTCTCTGCCGCGCTGGCCTGAACGTGCACTGGCGTCGACGGCCCGCGATCCGGCCAGGAACCGGTCAGCGAGTCGCGCACCTCAGGCGAGGTCTTCGTCCGGCGGATGTAGAGATGCTCAAGCTGGTCGACATCGTAGTTGCTCGGATCGGCGATCGCGGCCTCGTCCAGCATGTGAATGAGTTCGGCGAACGACTCTGCTCGGCCGTTGTGCGGCGTGGCTGACGCGAGGATCAGCGCGTCGGTCTTGCGAGCGAGCAACCGGGCCAGCTCGTTGTTCTGGGTGCCCCGGTTGACCAGGTTGTGCGACTCGTCGATGACGACGGCGTCCCAGTCGGTCTGCTCCAGGTGATGGGCGTAGACGGCGCTCTTCAGCGTGTCCACCGAGATGATCGCCCGCTTGAAGTACGCGAACGGGTTGCGTCCCGCCGGAATCTCACGCTGCACCCGCTGGATGCCGGTCGAGTCCAATCGGACAAGCGGGATGGCGAACCGCGTCCACATCTCCCGCTGGAACTGCTCCAGGATGTGCTGCGGCGTCACCACGAGGATCCGCTCGCCGCGACCGCGTCGGATCAGTTCGGCCAGCAAGATACCGATCTCCAGGGTCTTGCCCAGGCCCACCACGTCCGCGATCAGGATCCGAGGCTGCGGATTCTTCATCGACAGCGCCAGCTCAGCCGGCCGCAGTTGGTGCACCTGCGGATGCATCAGGAACCCGTCTGCGAGCGCGAGCCCGTGCTCGGTCTGGGGCAGCGCAGTCTTGCGGAATACCGCCTCCAGGAACAGCCGGGCCCGCCGGTGGTTCGCCGAGTCGTCTGCCACCAGCTTGGTCTCGCGCGGATCGAGGATTCGGATGTCGTCGAGGCTCTGATAGAAGATGGCTTCCTCGCCGCGGACGAACGGCGACACCCCAGTGACCTCGATCATCCATCTGTCGCGCCTGGTGAACGTGCTCTTGCGTATCAGCCACTGCTCGTCACGTACGAGTACCTGCGACCCTGGCGGGAAGCCGGCCGACACCTTTCCCTCGCCGGTTGCGGTCTCGGCCTCGATATTCACCCTTTGCCCCGCTCCTCGTTCTGCTGTTCGACCGCCCTACACCCTGCTACAGGGTCGGTTGGGCCGCGTAGGCGGCTCGCAACTCCGCCGCCACCCGGCTGGACGCCGGCCGTCGCGATGGACGTTCCCGAGGCCGAACCGGTGGCTCAGAGGCCTCGGGCTCCGCGATCTCTGGCCCCCCCACTTCCACAGGTTCGGGAGTTGCCGGCGGCACATCGAGCGGCCCATCCGCATCCGAGCCGCCCTCGGTACTCAGCTCGTCGAGCCTTGCTTCGATCGACGGCGACGGCACTTGGCCCTCCCGCAGACTCGGATTTCGGCCGGCGGTCCTGCCGATGAGAGCCAACCGTGCGTCGGCCGGGCTGATGGAGGCGTCCGCCAGCAGTTCGGCACAGGCGGCAGCCACGTCGGAGATCGTCGGACGTTCCTCGGCCTTGAAGGCGAGCATCTTCCGCAGGAGTGGGAGCAGACGGGCGGGGACCCCAGTGAGATCCGGTTGGATCTCGGGGTTCGTGATCTGCCAGATGATGGCCTGCCACGACGGCCCGTCGTACGGGTAGTGTTCGGCCGCCGCGTACAGAAGAACTGTGCCCAGCGCGTAAACGTCGGCCGCCGCGGTAACCCGCGGGTTCCCGCCGGCCTGCTCGGGCGGCATGCACCGCACCGAGCCGATGATCATCCCGCTGGTCGACAGGGAGTCGTGCGACGACGAGGCATCGACGAATGCCGCCAGACCAAAATCGATGATCACCGGGCCGTCTGCGCCGAGTATCACGTTCTGCGGCTTCAGGTCCCGGTGCAGGAGGCCGGCACCGTGCACCGCCTCCAGGCCCTCCGCGACGAGCGCGCCAAGGCTCGCCACCAGAGCCACGGGCAGCACCTCGTGCTCGCGTACGTACTCCTGCAGGGTGTAACCCGGGACGTACTCCATCGCCAGCCAGGGACGGTCCGCGTAGGGGTCCGCTTCCAGGAATCGGGCGATGCGATTCGTGCCGATCACCGTCCGGGCGACGGCGGCCTCTCGTTCGAACCGGGCGCGGGTGACCGGATCCAGCCGATCACTTCGGATGACCTTCACCGCCACAGGCGAACCCGCCGGCGAGTACGCGAGGAACACCTCACCCATACCGCCGCTGCCGAGCTTACGACTGACCGCGTATCGGCCGATGCGAGACGGGAGCTCACTCATTCGGCATTCTGCGCTTTCCGCCCACCGTGCACCCAGATCCACTCTGGCCAGTGTGCCGAAACGGCGCACCGACCGCGAGCCACGACGCGCTCCGTGGCCAATCAGTGACGTCGCTGTAGCTGAAAAGCCGACGTTCACACCTCTTCAGTCCCTTGACGTCGTCATAGCCCCGTCGCTGCGCCGGCTGATCGAACGGAAGATGCGTGAGGTCCCCAAGCGCAACGTAGTTCGGCACGAGCGCTCCTCCCCAAATGGAAACCTGATGAGCAGCTACATGCGCCAGCAGCTGATCATCGTGATGCGGTTCCCACTCGTGAGACCTCCGCCAACGAGCGGGCTCCGGGAGGGGCAGCAGCAGGCGGCCGCCCCGCGGTGACACGCGGCGGCCGGCTACCCCGTGCTGGCAGCTACCGCCGCCGAGGTGGCAAGCGAGCTCGCCAAGACTCTTCCGATGCTGGTGGCGTCTGGCTGCGCATTCCTCGACCTGGTGCGGTAGCTGTCGATGGCCTGGACGAGAGGGCGCGGCCAGCGGGGACGAACCAGGGACCTGGGCAGACCCGGGGCGCGGCAAAAGGCTGCTGGCGCGCTGACGGCAACGGTCGGCGCCCTCCGTGACACCGCAATCGAGTCCGCTCGAGAAGGCATCACCAAGGTTAGCGAGAAGGTCGGGAAGGTGGCAGGCGCTGGGATAGCTGTGGCAGCCACCGCGGCAGTCGATGCCGCGGGCCACCAGCCCTCACCCTTGGTGGCGGTGGGTGCTGCGTACGCCGGCATGAAGGTCGGTGGCCTGGTCGGACGGGCCATGAACGCCGGACTGGATCGAATCACTGCCGGGCGGGATGGCGGTCCGATCGGGTCGGTGATGGCGGAGTTGAGCATGGTGCTGCAGACGCTCGATCAGGTGGGTCGTGGCATCGCCGAGGTCGTCGACTCGGTGAACAAGGCTCAAGCCCACTTTCAGAAGGTCAGCCGGGGCGGGGGCAACAACCTGCTGAACAGCGCGGTGCGTGCGTGCCGGCAGGCTCCTGTCCGACTGGAAGAGGGCGTGGACGAGGTCAAGCAGGCCCAGGACCTCGTCGGCAAGCACTTGGTGGCGGTGGCGACGGCGGGTGGCTGAGCGCCGGCCGTCGCCACCGCCACCACGCCATAAAGGGGTTAGCCAGCCGCCGGGTCGCGCGGTGCCGGGTCGTCGGCTGGCGGGAGCCGGTGAGGGCCAGGCCGGCGGGGACCAATGTCGCTCTGCTCGTCGTGAATCGGCTCGGCCTTCCGCTTGCCCTCGGTCGGCTGCCGTGGCGGCATGTCGATGCCGATTGCTCGGGCGTACTCGGCGAGGATGCCGCCGGCTTCGGCGAGCAGCCATGAGCCGTCGCGGAGTTTGACGATGCCTTGGGCGTAATTGCCCAGTGCTCGGTTGACCAGGGGGTTGGTGGCTCCGGTGGTTAGGGCGCGGAACTCGGCTCGAGCGTTTTCGGCGTCCTGGATGACGACCTTGGTCAGGTCCTGCTGTTGGCCGATGGAGACGTGCAGGTCTCGGAGCGCGGCGGCGATGTCGGGCAGGGTCACGGTTGGTACCTCCGGGTGAGGTCGGCTGCGGGATCGGGGCCGGCGGTGATGCGGCGGGCGTTGATGAGTTGCGGTCGGGTTGCGCCGGGTGTTCGTCGGGGTAGGCGGCCGTAGCGGGTGAAGGTTGCGGCGGCTTGTTCGTTGGTGGGGCAGGGGCCGATGAGCTGGCAGCGCAGGCAGTAGCCGGTGGCGCTGGAGGTGACGTGCTCGTCGAGTGCTCGCTGCGCGGTGGTGAGCTGGTCGAGGGCCGCTGCGGACAGGTAGACGGTGGCGGCCATGTCAGTCCTGCGGCTGTGGGAGGGCAGCGATGCGGGCAAGGACGTGTCGGAAGCGTCCGGTTCGGCCGGGCGAGGGCATTTCGATGCCTTCGAGCCACACCCACTGGCCGTCGTACCAGAGGCTGAGGTCGAGGCGGACGCAGACGATCCGCAGCCGTAGCGGGCCGCTGCCGTGCTGGTAGTCCTGTTCGCGTAGGTGCACGACGTCGCCGGGCGCGACGGCGACTACAGGTGTGATCGGCGTGGGGGTCACAGTCCGCTCGTCCGACTCGTCCGACTCGTCCGGCCGGGATGCGGGCGGGATCTGCGGCCTCCGCAGTCGGGGCAGTTCAGTGCCGACCCGCACCGTCGGCACCATCGGGACTTGACCTTGAACAGGAACAGTCCGGCGGCGAAGCCGAGCATCGCGACCACCGCTAGGACGAGGGATGGGACCACTGCGCTGCCTCCCTGACTCGGCCTCTCGGCAGGGACGCAGCCCGCTTCGGGTGACGGGCTGCGTCCCGTCGAGAGGCGTCCGAGGCCGGACGGGCGGTGAGCCCCTGGGAGCGCGAGCCCACCGCCGTACCGCGCGGCTTTGATGAGCCGCACCGACCTGACATGCTCATGCCCATAGTGCCTATGCACTAGTGAGAATGCAAGGATTGCATTCGCATGTACGTCACTTGCCTGGCCTGCCTGGAGGTTGCATCCGCACGGCGGGCACACTCTGACTACGACAGGAGCGAAGGGACATGGAGTTGTCAGCTCGACGGCAACCGCCCACCGTGCGCCTCCGGCGGCTCGCGGCGGAGCTGCGCAGCCTGCGCACCGCCGCCGGCCTCACGCGCGATGAGGTCAGCGAGCAGACCGGCATCAATCCCGCCACCCTCTACCGCATCGAGACGGCCAAGGTCCGCCCGCAGCGGCGCACCCTGATGGCGATGCTGGACAAGTACGGCGTCACCGACGAGGACAAGCGCAGCGAGCTGATTGCCCTGTCCCGCCAGGCCGCGCAGCTGGGCTGGCTCCAGGCGTACGAGTCGGAACTGCCGGAGCTCTACACCACGTACATCAGCTTCGAAGCCGAAGCCCGTTCGGTCCGCAACTATGAGTCGCTCTTCGTCCCGGGCCTCCTGCAGACCGAGAACTATGCCCGCGCCGTGATCCGGGGTGTGTTGCCGCTGGCGACCGACGCGGACGTGCAGGCCCGGGTGGAGGCGCGCATGCAGCGGCAGGAGTCGCTCCGCAAGGCAGAGCCGCTGCGCCTCTGGGCGATCCTCGACGAAGCTGTCCTGCACCGGCTGACTGGCGGACCAGCCGTCATGGCCGAACAGCTTGACGCCCTGGTGAGCGCGGCGGGCCAGCCGAACGTCACGCTCCAAGTCATCCCGTTCACCTCGGGCGCGCACGCCGGCATGCCCGGCTCGTTCGTCGTCATGGACTTCCCCGACCCAGCGGACCCCGCCCTGGTGTACGTCGACAGCATGGCCGGCGACCTGTTCCTCGAACGGGAAGCAGACGTCCGCCGCTACACCAGCACGTTCGAACACCTCCGCGCTACCGCACTCGACCCAACCAGCTCGATCAAGCTGATCCAGGAACACGCCGCGGCAATCAGTGAGGGAGGAGGTACGGGATGACCTCAGTCGACCTGTCCCGCGCCCAGTGGAAGAAGAGCACCCGATCCAGCGGGAACGGCCAATGCGTCGAGGTCGCCGACCTCGCCGACGCGGTGGCTCTACGGGACAGCAAGGACCCGACCGGCCCGGCTCTCCTGTTCTGCCGGGAGGATTGGACCAGCTTCCTGGCCGGCACCAAGCAAGACCAGTTCACCCGCCGGTAGGCGTATGCGTCCGTCGGCAACCATGAGCGAGCTTCTGCGCGTGCCTGTTATTTGCGCCACCAGGTGGCGCGTCCGCGCATGCCGTGGTGCCAGGTGTCGGCCTGAAGTCGGGTCGCGTCGATGGCCTGTTGGTCCTGCTCGGAGCGGTACTCGCGGTGGGGCTGGTGTGGGCTCCAGTCGCCGATGAAGGGCCGGAGGTCGTCGGCCTGGGGGCGATGTCGAATTCGATGCCGGCGAGGGCTCCGTCGCCGCAGGTGGGATCAAGGCAGTCGGCTGCGGCTCGCGCCCAGCCGATCCATCGGGCTCGGTTATCCAAGTCGTCCGGCCTATCGGGGCCGGCTACTTCGAGGGCGTCGCAAAAGGCGCGGATCTCGTTGGCGGAGATCCAGGAGTCGTACGCCCGCCGGAACGCCTTCTTACGCAGAAGTTCCGCGGCCTGGGGACGGGCCTCGTCGAGGGCCGCCTGCCAGCGGCGACGCTCTTCGGCCTCTCGCCGATTCAGCTCGGCGACGTATTCGTCGTGGGCCCGCTGGGCAGCCAGTTTCGCTTCCTCGTCGGCGGCGATGCCGGCTTCGACGTCGCGGATGATGCGGGGGAGGTGCTTCTCCAGGGTGGTGCGCTTGTCGTCGGCCCAGGTGTCCTTCTTGTCCCAGCCAGCGCGGGCGATCTCCATCCGCAGCCGGCCGGAGGCGACCCGGTCGGTCTTGGGGAGCACCATCCACCGGTTGCGCCGCAGTTGCCGGGCTTCCTGATCGGTGGGGACTTGGGGGATCTCGTCGCACTCCTCGATCAACCGGACTCTGCGACGGGTCTTGTCGACTTGGAGATAGACCGACGGGTTCTTCGTCTTGGTGTTCACCCCGACCCGGTAGCCTCGCCGCCGAGCTTCGGCGGCGAGGCCGCGGATCAGGTCCAGCGCCCGGGGAACGGATGCCTCCGTAACCTCCAGCCCGGCCGGGTTCTTCTCCAGCGCGCGGAGAACACGAGATCGGGATCGGTGGTGACGCGGCGGGTGTTGAGCCGGATCCGGTTCCAGTCCGTCTCGTTCGGGTCGTCGTCATTGGACAGGCGGATGATGAGGTCTCCGGCGGCGCGGCCGGTGTGCTTGAGGTGGAACCCGGCGGGCACGAGACCGTGCTGCTTAGCCGCGTGAATGACCCGCCGCCACCGGGCCCGTTCCTCGGAGTCGGGGCTCTCGACCCGCACCGTTCCGCCCTCGGCCTGGAGTCGCTCCACGAGCTGCCGGGCCTGCTCCACCATCGCAGCGGCCGGGGTACCCGCCGAGCCGGCCGCGGTGACGGCGCCACCGGCTTCCCACCTGGCCGAAGCCGACTCACCCCGTTTGGCGGCGTTGACCATGCGGGCTCGCTGGCGGGGAGCCGCCGCGCCGCCCAGGAGCCGGTCAGGATGGATGCCGTTGTCGAGGTAGAAGCGGCCGGCGTCAGTGATCTGCGCCCGCCACACGCCACCTCGGCGGCTGACGTCGACGAGCCGGCGGTTCTGCAACGCCCGAGCGGAGAGACGCTGATCGACGCCGTCGGGGCCGCTGAGGTCGTCACCGTCACCGATGCGCCGCAGCAACAGCAGCTGGTGTTCCTTCAGCGGATCCCACTTCTGCACGCTCTCGACCTTCGACGGCTACGACTCGATGCGCAAGGAACGACACCCCACCGTCGAGTGGACGCAGGTGGACTGAGGAGCACTGGGGATAATGGAGGCGAACGCAGAAGCACAGAGAGACACAACCGTCAAGACCCGTTATCTGATCGTTACCGACGATAGGCTTGACCCGGTGCGGGTTGCCGGGGCGTACTGAATGAGCGTTCCCCGCGCGGCCGGCCTGTCCGGTCGCGTCCCGACGCAGGCGGCACCCCTTCCGGTGGCGCCTGTCGTCGTTCACGGCACACGTCGCCGGGACGGGGCGCTGGGTGATAGGAGGACCGCTGATGAAGGACCTGACGCCGGCGAGTTAAGCCGCCGCCCACGACGGGGCGCTTCCGCTTCTGTCGTGGTAAGTCCCTGCCGACGAGCACCGGGGCGCCGTTTGGGCGCTGTTAAAGATCGTCGGCATGTCGCGTGCTCGACTCCGCCGCTTATCCCTGTTCGCATCGACGGTGACCTGCCCTGTCAGGTCGTCGCGACCACTGCTGCTCGAATCCGGTCGGCCCCTCGCGGGGCTGACTCGTTCGTTGACATCTCCACAGTGACACCTGATCTCTGCATGTCAAGGTCCCGGCCGGCGTCACCCGGTGCAGACCCGCTCTGCCCGTTGTCCGGCGACATCCGCCTCGCACAACCCAACAAGAAACCCCTTCTCACCTTGGAGTACATCCTGTTCACGCAACGATCCTCACCGCCGCTGGCGGCTACCGCATCTCCGACGTCTCCCGCTGACAGCGGCGGGCTTGACCTCCCGTTGCGGGTCCCGCCGGGTCTCCTACTTGGCGTCCCGCTTCAACAGGACCCCCGAACGGACCCTCTGGTTCGACTCACAGCCCAGCTCAGGGCCGCTGTCAGCACTGTCTGTCGTGTTGCGACAGACCCTCCGACTGGGTCTCTCCACCTGGGAACGGTGGTGGCGCATGCCTGATCCGCTGCTTCGGGTGCAGGCTCAGCTCACCGACCGGGACCTCGTCCTGCTCGGCTGGCTGGCCGACCACGGCGTGCTCACCTCCTTCCAGATCGCCGAAGCCCTCTACCCGTCGGTCGACTACGCCCAGGAACGCCTACGCGCCCTGACGCACAAGTTAGGGGTGCTGGACCGGTTCCGGCCGCAGAAGCCCGACGGCGGCTCCTACCCCTACCACTACGTGCTGGCGCAGCTCGGCGTCGAGGTCGTTGCCGCGCAGCGCGGCGAGGACCTGCCGCGTAAGGATCAGGCCCGGCGCAGGCGTTGGCACCTGACCAGGCGGGCGAACCTGCCGCACCTGCTCGGGGTCAACGGCTTCTTCACCGCCCTGGCCGGTCACGCCCGCACCCATCCCGGCAGCAAGTTGGCGCGCTGGTGGCCGGCGGGACGCTGCCAGCAGATGGGCGCCTTCGCCGAACCCGACGACGACGTCACCGTCCGCATCTACCGGCCGAGATCACGGCCGGACGGACACGGCATCTGGGCCGACGGCGACCGCAGGGTGCCGTTCTTCCTGGAGTACGACCTGGGCACCGAACGGCCGCTGTCCCGCCTCGTCGACAAGATCGACGGATATCGGGAACTCGCGCACGTCACCGGCCGGATCTGGCCGGTGCTGTTCTGGCTGCACTCGCCGGACCGAGAGCGGCACCTGCACCAGGAACTCGCCGCGTCCGGGACCATCTACCCGGTGGCCACCGCCGTGCACGCCGACGTCACCGGCATCAACCCCGCCGAAGCCGTGTGGTGGCTGCACCGCCACCACGGGGCGCCGATGCGCCTGGCCGACCTCCCCGCCGCCGACAGCCGCACCGAACAGGCCACCTGACCCACAACGGCAACCCACCCCTGGTGACCGGACACGCGCCCACACAGGCGGCGGCAAGGGCCACCATGCCGCTGGGCCTCGCGGGCCAGCGGGCGCGACGGCTGCTTCCCGAACCGCGATGACGGCGGCGGCCCCCTGTGTGTCAGGGTGAGTTGAGGCCAGCGGTTCATAGCGAGTCCGCCGAACAGGGCGAGTTCAGGATCGAGAAACGTTGAATACTGCTGTTGGCGTGGTCACGGCCCAGGATGGGGTCATGAGTC
>NZ_JAGPXN010000020.1 GCF_018070575.1 Micromonospora sp. C31 | reverse complement strand
GGCGCACCGGTCGGCCCCCCGGACGGGGATGCTGCGGGGGCGCCGACGTGTCCGGTGTGGTTCAGGCGCGGCCGCGGCGGGTGCGGACCTCCTGCAGCCGCTCGGCGAGGATGTCCTCCAACTCGGCGATGGAGCGCCGCTCCAGCAGCATGTCCCAGTGGGTGCGCGGCGGCTTGGCCTTCTTCTGCTCCGGCTCGTTGCCGTCGACCAGCCGGGCCACGCTGCCGTCGAACTTGCATTCCCAGGTGGTGGGGACCTCGGCGTCGACGGCGAACGGGACCTCGAACTGGTGGCCCTTGGCGCAGAGGTACTCGCGGGTCTGCCGCGGCGCGAGCTCCGTGTTGCGGTCGGATTCGTAGCTGACCGCGCCCAGACGGCTGCCACGCAGCATACGCTCGCCCATGATCGACTTCCCCTCGCTCGTGGTGCTGGTCTACTCGGTGTAACGGTCCGTTCCCGCCGGGCCATTCCCGCCCGGACGCCCGGGCGGGCCTGCACAAGGGTAGCCGGCCACGCCAGCCGACCGGCGGGGTCGCCCCGGGCCGGGTCGGGCGGGTGGAGTGTCTCGATGTGCCAACGGCGATGGTAGCCGCCCCGGCGCGGCGCAGGTCGCGGTGGCCGGTGACGCGCCGGGCGCCGCAAGAGGCTCGTCGTCACCCGCGGACGCGGCGGCAGTGGCCGCACCGTCGAGACGTCGGGACGCTGGCGGCCGGCTCAGGTCGCCGGGGTCGGTGGCAGTGGCAGCGGCAGACCCGGCAGCCCGTCGATGCTGCGGGCCACGTGGTCCTTGCCGGCGAAGTAGTCGCTCAGCGACGCGTCGTCCTCGCGGGCGAAGCGCCGGCCGTGCAGGTCGCGGTCGGCGTCGTACGACATGAACGGCACCGCGTAGCCGCAGGTGTCGCGGATCAGCTCGGCGCGTACGACGATGATCGCCCGCAGACCGTGCAGGCCGGGGTCGATGTCCGGGAAGTGCCCCATGAGCTGCGTCCAGCGGGGATCGTCGCGGAACACGGGCTCGCCGCGCCCGTGCACCCGCACGATGTTCGGTGGCCCGTCGAACGCGCACCACATGAGTGTGATCCGGCCGTTCTCCCGCAGGTGCGCGATCGTCTCGGCGTTGCTGCCCGCGAAGTCCAGGTAGGCCACGGTGTGTGTGTCGAGGACCGCCCACGAGCCGCGTAGCCCCTTGGGGGACAGGTTGATGGTGCCGTCGCCCGACAGGGGGGCCGTGGCGGTGAAGAACAGCGGCTGGTTCTCGATGAAGGTGCGCAGGCGGCCCTCGATGCGCTCATGTGTCTTTCCCACCCCGGCATCATGTCCGGCGGCGGCCCGCCCTGTCGCCCCGGGCGGTGCCGGTGCTCAACGTGTGGACGCGGCGACGCGCAGGCGGGCGCTGTCGGAGAGGAAGGGCAGCCGGCCGGGGCCGGCGCTGCCCGGCTCTGTCGGCGTGCCCGCCGGTCGGGGGGTGGCCGAAGCCACCAGGGCGGGGTGCACAGCGCCAGCCGCGATCTGCCAGCAACGCGGAGGCCGGTGGGCGTTCTGTCGGGCGGGGACGGCGAGGGCGGTGGGCGGTGGAGCGGGAGGACCGATCAGCAACTGACCCAAGCAAAGCCAAATATTAAGAAAATTAAGATCGGCCTCTTGAAAGTTAAAGATACGGCAGGTAGAACTTGGGGTATGACAGAGCAGGCGATGGACTGGCAGGAACTGACCAACCTGACCCGGGGCCAGCCGTTCGTCGTCGAGCGGGTACGCCTGACGGGCAGCGGCGTCGCGATCGAGGGCGAGTTCGAACTACCGCAGCTGGCTCAGCTCAACGCCGAGGACCAGGTCTTCGTCACGGCGTTCGTGCGGTGCCACGGCTCCATCAAGGAAATGGAGCGGATCTTCGGGGTGAGCTACCCGACGGTCAAGTCACGACTGAACCGGATCATGCAAATGCTCGACTTCGTCGAGACCGATCCGGCGCCGTCGCGGGCAGACGTCATCGATCGGCTGCGCCGCGGCGAGATCACCGCGCAGCAGGCAGTGTCCGAACTGGAGAGCCGCACGTGATGCCGCAGTCGATGACCGTACGGGTCCAACGCCCGGACGGTCGTCCCATCCGGATCTGGATCCCCATGCTGCCCGTCCTGCTCGTGTGCTCACCGGTCGTGCTGCTGGCCGTGCTGGTGGCGGCCGTGGCGTGCCTGGCGTACCGCGTCAGTGTGGTGCGCGCACTCGGCACCGGCTGGCGCGTCGTCTGCGCGTTGCCCGGCACCCGGGTCGACGTCGAGCAGCGCCGTACGGCTGTGCTCGTCACCATCCGATAGGGAGAGGTTCCGATGAACGAACAACGCAAGGACATCCTCGACATGCTCGCCGAGGGCAAGATCACCGCGGAAGAGGCCGAGCAGCTCATCGCCGCGCTCGAACGGGACCAGCCGCCGGGGGCGTCGAGCCTCGGCACCCGGCCGAAGAACAGGGCGAAGTACCTGCGGGTGGTGGTGGACACCGTCGAGAACGGCGAGCCGGGGCGGGTCAACGTGCGGGTGCCGCTGCAACTGTTGCGCGCCGGCGTACGGCTGGCGGCCCTGATCCCGCCGCAGGCCCTGGGCGAGGCCAACGCCGGCCTGAACAAATCGGGCGTGCCGTTCGACCTGACGCAGCTCAAACCCGAACAGCTCGAGGCGCTCGTGGAGCACCTCGACGAGATGACCGTGGAGGTCGACCAGCCTGATGCCAAGGTGCGTGTCTTCTGCGAGTAGGCGCCGTCCAGGTGGACGGACCCTCGCAAGGGTGCGGGAACACCCTCCCGAGGCCGCGTCCGCTACCGCAGAGCTGCGAAATCTGAAGTCTAGCCGCGCAGCCGCCGGGGTCGACATCGACACCGGGACCGCGAAGGCTCTCCCGGGCTCCGTCCGGGCCGCTCAGGTGCCCTGCCGGGCGGGGCCGGGGGCGCCGAGGTTGGCCAGGGCCGCGGCGAGGTGGCTGACCTGGTCGGCGAGTTGCGCCGTACGCCGCTGCGCCTCGTCGCGGTCGGTCTCGGCGGCGCGCAGCCGTACGGCCAGGTCGTCGACGCGGCCCTCGGCGGCGCTCGCGGCCTCGCGGGCGGCGGCCAGGTCGGCGCGCAGCGTGTCGTGCCGGCCGGCGAGGTCGGCCAGCTGGGCGCGGGCCTGCTCGGCGGTCGCCTCGGCGCGCTGCCGGGCGGCCTCGGCGTCGCGGCGGGTCGACTCGGCATGCTGCCGGGCCGTGTCGGCCTGGGCGGCGGTCGTGCGGGCGGCGGCGGCCTCGGCGCGGGCCTGCTCGGCATGCTCGCGGGCCTGTTCGGCTTCGGCGTGCAGGCGCTGCGCGCGGTCGAGGGCCTCGGTGGCGGCGCGCGTCGCCCGGTCGGCGTCGGCCCGGGCCGCGTCGCGCTCGGCGGTGAGTTCGGCGGCGCGGCGCCGCTCGACGTCGACCTCGACGCGCAGCGCGCGCAGCTCGTGGCGGGCCGTGTCGCGGTCGCGTTCGGCCTGGGTGCGCAGTGCCTCCGCGGCGCTGGCCTGCCGGCGGGCGTCGTCGCGGGCGGCCTCCGCCCGGTCGGCGCGCTCGACCGCCGCGGTGGCCCGCTCGGCGGCCCGTCGGGCCTCTTCGTGGGCGGCGTCGCGCTCGGCGGCGGCGGACCGGGCCTCCTCGCGGGCCCGCACGGCGGTCGCGGCGGCGTCCTCGGCGTCGCGGCGGGCCTCGTCGCGTTCGGTCTGGGCGGCGGCGACCTGCGTCGCGGCGTCGGCGCGGGCCTGCGCGAGCTGGCGTTCCACCCCGACCGGGGACAGCTCGGCGTGCAGGGCGTCGGCGAGGGTCTCCGCGACCTGCTCCAGCCGGTCCACCGCCTCCCAGGTGCGGGCCACCTGACCGGGCAGGCCGGGGGCGTTGCGGTGCCGCATCCGGCTGTTGCGTGAGGCCCGCTGGCAGGCGCCGTCGTTGTCGCGGCAGTAGCGGAACGGCCGGCCCGCGCCGACGCGCTGCGGCACCTGGCGTCCGCAGTGGGCGCAGGGGCGGGTCTCGGCGGGGGTGGGCTCGGCGTCCATCGAGGGCGCAGTCTACTGCCGGTCCGACCGGTCCGGCCCCCGGCCGCTCAGGCGGCCGTGCGGGCCGTACGGTCCAGGGTGTAGCGGCGTTGCAGCAGCAGCGCGACGAGCATCGCCGCCGCGGGCAGCAGCCCGAAGCCCCAGCGGATCGCGTCCAGCGCGCCGTCGGGCTGCGTGACGCCGGCCCCGGCGGTGGAGGCGACGAACCCGCCTGCCGCCAGGCACAGCGAGTACGCCCACGGGCCCAGCGCCGCGCCGGTGGCCTCGGTGGCGGTCCAGACCCCGGTGTACGTGCCGGCGGCGCCGCCGCCGGCACGGATGACGTCGGGCACCATCGAGAACGGCAGCAGTTGCATGCCGGCGAACGCGACGCCGAGCACCGCCACGGCGGCCACCAGCACCGGCAGCCCCGCCGGGCGGCCGACGGCGAGCACCAGCGAGCCGGCCGCGAAGGCGCTCTGGGCGCCCAGCAGCGCCCGCTGCTTGCCGAGCCGGCGGGCCAGCGCCAGCCAGGCCGGGGTGACCAGCAGTGCCGGGGCGACGAAGGCCGCGACCAGCACGGTGGTCAGCCCGGGGCGGCCCAGCTCGTACTCGGCGTAGTAGGGCACGCCGGCCAGCACCAGGTGGGTGGTCGTGGACATGGCCAGGTACGCGGCGACCAGCCACCGGAACTGCCGGTCGCGCAGCGCCACGGCGAGCCCTCGCCAGCCGCCGCCGTGCGGTGCGCCCGTCGCGGCGGCGGCGCGGCGCAGTCGGCTGATCCCGGCCACCCCGACCAGCATGGCGGCCAGCATCCCGACGGCCAGCAGCACGCCCATGCGTTGGTAGCCGCCCCGGGTGGCGTCCTGCCCGCCGGCCAGCAGCGGTGCCAGCAGCCCGGAGACGAGGATGCCGAGGGTCAGCACCACCATCCGGAACGCCATCAGGCGGGTCCGCTCGTGGTAGCCGATCCGCAGGTCGGCGGGGGTGGCCAGGTAGGGGACCTGGTAGGCGGCGAAGAGCAGGTTGCCGGCGACGAAGGCGAGCGCCACCCAGGCGGCGGCCGGCGCGCCGGTGAGGCCGCCGGGCACGGCGAACAGGGTGGCGAAGGCGAGCGGCAGGGCGCAGCCGATCAGCAGCAGCCGACGCCGGTCGCCCCGGCGTGCCTGCTCGACGTCGCAGCGGTGCCCGATCCACGGGTGCAGCAGCACGTCGGCGACCTTCGGCAGCAGCAGCGCCAGGCCGGCGAGCCAGGGGGCGACGGCGAGGACGTCGGTGAGGAAGTAGAGCAGCAGCAGGCCGGGGACGGTCACCCAGACGCCCATGCCGAGGGAGCCGGCGGCGAAGCCGAGCAGCGGCCCGCGGGGCAGGGTGGTGGTGTCGGTGCCGGCCTGCTGCTGGTCGAGCCCGGTCATGGCGGCCTCCTCGGCGGGCTCGCCGCCCGCAATCCAACGGATGCTGGATTGTAGGGGCAGAATGGCGGCCATGACCATGCCCCGCCGCCGACCCGGGCGGCCCCGCCGCGAGGAGACCCGTCCCACCCGGGAGGTGGTGCTCGCCGCCGCGACCGCGCTGTTCGCCCGGCGCGGCTTCGACGCCGTCGGGCTGCGGGAGGTCGCGGCGGCGGCCGGCGTGGACGTCGCCACGGTCTCGCACCACACGGGTACGAAGGCGCAGCTCTACGACGCCTGCTTCGCCCGGGTATTCGCCGCCGAGCGCGACGTGCTCGAGGCGGCGGCGGGGCGTGCCCGGCAGGCGCTCGACAGCGGGCCGGCCGAGGTCCGGCGGGCGCTGCACGACCTGGTGGACGTGTTCGTGGACTTCCTGGAGGACCGGCCCGAGACCACCGCGTTGTGGCTGCGTCGCTGGCTGGAGCCGCAGCGGCACGCCGAGCTCGACGAGCGCTACGCCGCCCCGCTGTACCGGCTCGTCGCCGACCTGCTCACCGCCGCCGCGGCGGCCGGCGCGCTGGTCGAGCCGGCGCCGCACGTGACGGTGCGCAGCCTGGTGTGGGCGGTGCACGGGCACGTGGTGGCGCTGGCCGCCGGCGGGGGCCCGCAGGCGCGCCAGCGGCGGGAGTTCCGGGCCTTCGTGCACCGTCTCCTCGACGGGTTGTACGGGCCGGCGACGCCTTGACGTGCCGCCCGCACCGGGTCCATTATCCAACAGACGTTGGATTAACGGGGAGGAGCCGACGATGGGTGCGCAGCCGGGCGTGGCGGTCATCGGCGCGGGCGCGGCCGGACTGGCCACCCTCAAGGCCCTCGCCGACGTCGGCGTGCCCGCCGTCGGCTTCGAGGCGGCCGACCGGGTCGGCGGCCTCTGGGTGTACGGGGCGCCCGGCTCGCCCGCGTACCGGACCCTGCACCTGAACACCAGCAAGGCGCGCACCCAGTTCGCCGACCACCCGATGCCGGCGCACTGGCCGGACTACCCCGACCACGCCCGCGTCGCCGGCTGGCTCACCGACTACGCCGAGCGGTTCGGGCTGCCCGACGCGGTGCGGCTGCGGCACACCGTCGACCGGGTCGTGCGCACCGACGACGGCCGGTGGACGGTGCACGCCGACGGGCCCGACGGCGGCGTCGAGGTCACCGTCGACGCCGTCGTCGTCGCCAACGGCCACAACCGGGTGCCGAAACCGCCCACCCCCGCGATCCCGGGCGACTGCACCGCCACGCAACTGCACAGCCACGCCTACCGGGGGCCCGAACAGCTCGCCGGCCGGCGGGTCCTGGTCGTCGGCGGCGGCAACTCCGCGATGGACATCGCCGTGGACGCCTCGTACGCGGCCCGGCGTACCCTGCTGTCGTTGCGCCGGGGCGTCTGGGTGGTGCCGAAACACCTCCTGGGCCGCCCGTCGGACACCCTCAACGGCGCCCTGGCCCGGCGGTTGCCGTGGCGGCTGCGCCAGCGCATCACCCAGCGGCTGCTCACCGCGACCGTCGGCCCACCCACCCGCTACGGCCTGCCCGCGCCCGAACACGGTTTCCTGCAGGACCACCCGACGCTCTCCGACGGGCTGCTTTCCCGGCTGACCCACGGCGAGATCGAGCCCCGCCCCGGCATCGCCGGCTTCGACGGCGAGCGCGTCACCTTCACCGACGGCCGCGTCGACGAGGTCGACCTGGTGATCTGGTGCACCGGCTACCGGGTGGAGATCCCGTTCCTCGACCCCGCACTGCTCGGCGGCGGGGCGGACACCCTGGCGCTGTACCGGCACGTGTTCCACCTCGACGCGCCCGGCCTGGCGTTCGTCGGGCTGATGCAGTCCACCGGCGCCGCGTTCCCGCTGGTCGAGGCGCAGGCCAGGCTGGTCGCGGCGCAGCTGTCCGGCCGCTACGCACTGCCCGGGGCGCAGGCGCGGCACGCCGCCTGCCGGGCCGAGCTGCGCGCCGCCACCGCCCGGTGGGGGCAGCGCCGGCCCGCCATGCGGGTGGACTTCGACGCGTACCTGGTCGAACTCAGGCGGGAACTCGCGGCCGGCGCCCGCCGCGCCCGCGCCACCGGAGCCACGGCGTGAGCGCGTTGGAGGGTCGCCGGGTGCTGGTCACCGGGGCCAGCGGCACCTTCGGCCGGCAGTTGTGCGCCGCGTTCACCGCCGCCGGGGCGCGCGTGGTGGGCATCGACCGCCAGCCGGGCAGCGTCGACGTCGAGGGCCGTCCGGGCGCCGTCGGCGGCGTGCCGGTGCTCGGCTGCGACCTGACCGACCCGGCCGCCGTGGCGCCGACGGTCGCCGCCGCCGTGGACCGGCTCGGCGGGCTGGACCTGCTGGTCAACAACGCCGGCGTCGGCGGCCCCGCCCCGGCCGAGCTGCCACCGGGCGAGGTGGTGCGTCAGCAGTTGGAGGTGAACCTGCTCGCCGCGTGGCGGACCACCGCCGCCGCGCTGCCCGCCCTGGAGGCCGCTCGCGGCCGGGTGGTCTTCGTCGCCAGCCGGATGGCGCTGCTGCCGCTGCCCCTGGCCGCCGCTTACGGGGTCAGCAAGCGGGCCCTGGTCGCCTATGCCGACGCGCTGCGCCACGAGGTGGGCACCCACGTCGGGGTGAGCGTCGTCTACCCGAGCATGGTCGCCTCGCCGATCCACGACAGCACCGCCGACGCCGGCCTGTCCCTGCGGGGGGTGTCCCGCCCGGAACCCGTGCAGGGGGTCGTCGCGGCGATCCTGCGCGCCGCGACCGCCCGGCGCGCACCCCGGGACGTGGCCACCACCGGGCGCGGGCGCCTGGAACTGGCCCTCGCCCGGCACGCGCCGGCGCTGGCCGACCGGCTCGTGCGCCGTACCGTCGCCGCCCGGATCGCCGCCGGGGACCTGGACGCCGCGCCGCTGGCCGCCGGGATGCGGCGCCGCCACCGCGCCGGCACCGGCTAGCGTGGCCGACGTGGCCATCTCCCCGTACGTCGCCCGGCTGCGCGCCCACGTCGGGCGCGGCCTGCTCCTGCTGCCCGGCGTCAGCGCGGTCGTGCGGGACGACGCCGGACGGGTGCTGCTGGCCCGGCGTGCCGACAACGGCGGCTGGTCGGTGCCCGCCGGCCTCATCGACCCCGGTGAGCAACCCGCCGACGCCGTCGTGCGGGAGGTGTACGAGGAGACCGGCGTGCACGTACGTATCGACGGGGTCGCCGGCGTCGCCACCCACCCCGTCGTCTACCCCAACGGCGACGTGTGCGAGTACCTGAACGTGTGGTTCCGCTGCCGGGCGGTGGGTGGCGAGCCGCGCGTCAACGACGACGAGTCCACGGAGGTGGCCTTCTTCGACCCGGCCGACCTGCCGGAGGTCAACGAGTGGGCGCGGCTGCGCATCGACACCGCGCTGCGCGAGGACGCCCCCGTGTGGCACGCCGGCCCCGGCGAGCGGCATCCGGCGCTCGGCCGCCCCGACGCGCTCTGAGCGCCCGACGCGCGCGTCCGGCCCCGAGCCCACCCGAGGCCCCGACGCCGACGGCCCGTCAATCCCGGGCGGCGAAGACCACCTCGAGCGGCGTCGCCGCCACCAGGTCCATCTCCCGCTGCCCGTACGGGCTGCGCACCCTCAGCCGCTGCGCGACGGGGGAGAGCAGGCGGGCCCGCACCCGCCCCGGCGACCAGGACAGCTCCTCGACGCCGACCCGGCCCCGGCACGCCACCCCGCGCAGCACCCCGGCGCCCAGGCCCGGAAGCACGGCCGGCAGCAGCCGCAGCAGCCCCGGGCGGGACTGCACCAGCGACTCGATCAGCACCGCCGGCAGGGCGTGCGCGGCGTCGGCGTTGTACGTCACCAGGCCCGGGTTGTGCGCGCTCATCAGCGACCGGAAGAACATGTCGTTGCCGAGGATCTTCAACAGGTTCGCCCGGGTCAGGGCGCCGTCGTGCAGGCGGGCGGCGGCCAGCGCCCGGTGCAGGCTGCCGTGCGCCGACAGGTTCTCGTCGCCGCGCAGGCTCAGCGCCCGGTGCGCGGCCCGCGCCAGCTCGGGGGTGTCGTCCGGGTCGATCTCGTCCAGCGGCCACACGGGGTAGAGGTGGCTGACGTGCCGGTGGTCGTCGTTGCCGTGGTAGCCGGGCCACGCCCACTCCGCCAACGCGCCGCGCCCGTCCACCCGGTACGCGGGCAGCCGCCGAAGCAGCCCCGCCCACCGGTCGACGCCGCTGACCTCGGCGGCGGTACGCAGGGCGTGCCGGGCGGCGGCGATGTCCATCGTGGCGTTGACCGCCACGTGCACGGCCCGCCCCCGCTCGTCGTACGGGCCGGTCTCCGCCGAGTACGACGGCACGACCACCACGGTGCCCGCCTCGTCGGTGACCGTCAGCAGATCCGCGAAGAAGTCCGCCACCTCCACCAGCCAGCCGGCGACCTCCCCGAGGGGCGCGCCGGTGACCAGGTGGTGCTCGTACAGCGGGTGCAGCAGCCAGTGCGCGCCGGGCAGCCACGCCGCGAACGGCCAGTCGGCGTGCAGGTGGAACAGGTGGCCGTGCTCGCCGTCGGTGCGGCTGGGCGCCAGCAGGCCCCGGGCGCCGTAGATCGCCCGCGCGTTGCGCCGCCAGTCGTCGACCTGCCCGCGCACCAGGTTGGCGTGGGCGGCGGCGACCTCCGGCAGGGCGCCCACGTTCGCGCCGGCCAGTTGCAGGTTCAGGTTGGCGTCGGTGGTGAAGTCACCGGCCCAGGCGGCGTCCCACGAGCCGAGCCACAGTCCGGTCAGCCGGGGCGGCAGCACCCCGCTGGAGCTGAGCAGCAGGTACCGCCCGGCGTGGAACAACCGCTCCAGCAGGGCCGGCTGGAGCGTGCCCGGGTCGGCGTCCTGCGCCGCGATCAGCTCACCCACGGGCAGTTCCCGCTGCGCCGCTGGCACTGCCAGGTCCAGGCTCACCCGCCGGTAGGCGCGGCCGTGCAGCGCCACGTGCCGGGCCAGCAGGCTGTCGTAGTCGTCGTCGGCGTGGGCGGCCAGCCGCTGCGCCAGGTCGCCGGTGCGCCACGGCGGCGCGTCGGGCCGGTCGAGCACCGTCATCAGCAGCGCCGGGCCGCGCACCACCACCCGGTCGCCGACGACCGCCACGTCGCCGCGCAGCAGGGTGAGCCCCTCGAAGCCGTACGCGCCGCCCGCGTCGGGGTAGCGGCCCCGCACCCGCAGGAACACCAGATCATCCCGGCGGTACGCGGCGACGGTGTAGCGCACCGACGCCGGCCGGCCGGGCAGGTCCCCGGTGACGCCCACCTCGCAGGCGCCCGCGTCGACGTGGGTGACCACCAGCGCGTCGGCGCGCGAGACGAACGAGCGCCGCCGCCCGTCGGCCCACTCGACGACGACCTCGCCGGTGGTGAACTCGGTGCGCCGCCGGTAGTCGTCGACCGGGCCGGGCGCAACGGCGTCGACGGTGAGGGCGAAGCCGGGGTGGAACGACTGCGTCCAGCGCAGCACCCCGTCGCCGGCGAGCAGCCGGCTGGCCTCGGCGCGCCGACCGGCGAGGATCAGCGCACGGACGCGGGGCAGCAGGGCGGCCAGCTCGGGCGGCCGGGCGTCGCGGGTGCCGTTGGGCAGCACGAAACGGTGGTGGTTGACGATGATGTGCTCGGCGTGCGGCCGGCCGTACACCATGATCCCGGCCTCGCCGTTGCCGGAGAGGAACGCGTCCTCCCAGCGCCCGGCGGGGGCGGTGTCGACGATGCGGTGCGCGGCCGGCGGCGGCCCGCCGGTCACCGGTCGGCCTTCGCCGTCGCGGCGGGGGCGGCGGTGCTGTCGCGTACCGTCAGCCGGGGCGGCAGCAGGGTGACCTCCGGCACCGCCTCGCCGTCGAGTTTGCCCATGAGCAGCGACACGGCCCGCGTGCCGATCTCCTCGGCGGGCACCGGCACGGCGGTGAGCATCGGGTGTGCCTGCTCGGCGAAGCGGTCCGGGCAGACGGCGACCACCGACACGTCGCGCGGCACCCGCCGGCCCAGGGTGGGCAGCGTGGCCAGCACCGGATCCACGGCGGCCTCGTTCTGCACGATCAGGCCCGACACGTCGGGATGGCGCTCCAGCAGGTCGGTGAGGGTGCGGCGGACGGCCACCGCGCTCTCCTCGCAGGGCAGTGTCACCGCGTCGACGCCGTGCCCGGCGGCGGCCTCCACCACGCCGGCGCGGGTGCGGTGCGCGAAACCCGTGCCCCGGTCGTAGACGGCGGCGGGCGCGCCGAGCAGCGCGACGCGCCGGTGCCCCAGCCCGGCCAGATGCGCCACGCACGCCCAGCCGGCACGGTGGAAGTCCAGGTCCACGCAGGTCAGGCCGGTGGCGTCGGCGGGCAGGCCGATGAGCACGCCGGGTCGGGCCAGCTCCCGCAGCAGCGGCACCCGGGCATCGTCCAGCTCCACGTCCATGACCAGCACGCCGTCGACCAGGGCGGTGGCGGCGACGCGCCGCAGGCCGGCGGGCCCCTCGTCGGAGGTGACCAGCAGCACGTCGTGGTCGAAGCGGCGGGCGGTGGTGACCACGGCCATGGCGAACTGCATCACCACGGGCACCTGCATGCCGGCGCGCAGCGGCAGGACCAGCGCGATCACGTTGGCCCGGCGGCTGGCCAGGGCCCGCGCGCCGGCGTGCGGGTGGTAGCCGAGCAGCCGGATGCTGGCCAGCACCCGGTTGCGGGTGACCTCGGAGATGGCGCGCTTGCCGCTGAGCACGTACGACACGGTGCTCACCGCGACCCCGGCGTGCCGGGCGACGTCGGCGATGGTGGGCTGCTCGGGCGACGGGCGCCCACGCGACCCGCTCACCGCGCCCGCCCCGACGCCGGCACGGCCGTCCGCCCGTCGGGCGTCTCGTCGCCGCGTACGGTGAGGGCGCCGACCAGCCGCACGTCGCGCGCGCAACGTCCGACCAGGACGGTGTGGGTGGCGTCCTCCACGACGCGGCGGCCCCGGGTCTCGTCCCACCAGCTCAGCTCGGCGGTACGCAGCCGCAGCCGGACCACCTGCCGCTGCCCGGGTGCGAGGCTGATCCGGGCGAAGTCGCGCAGCTGGCGCAGCGGCTGCTTGACGCGGGAGCGGCGCTGGCGGGTGTAGAGCTGCACGACCTCCTCGCCGGGACGGTCGCCGGCGTTGGTGACCTCGACGCTCACCTCGACCTCTTCGCCCACGGTGGCTTCGGTGGCGCTCAACCGCAGGCCGGCGTAGTCGAAGCGGGTGTAGCTGAGCCCGTGGCCGAACGGGTACAGCGGGTCGCCCCGGTGGTACAGGTAGGTGGCGTCGGAGCCGATCACGTCGTAGTCGAGCAGGTCGGGCAGCTCGGCGGCGTCGGCGTACCAGGTCTGGGTGAGCCGGCCGCCGGGTTCGGCGTCGCCCACCAGCACGTCGCCCAGCGCGGTGCCGTGCTCCTGGCCGCCGTGCGCGCACCACAGCACCGCCGGCAGGCGCGTGCCGACCTGCCCGAGCGCGTACGGGTAGCTGCTGGTCACCACCAGCACGGTGCGCGGGTTGGCGGCGTGCACGGCCCGCAGCAGCGCCTCCTGCCCGGTGGGCAGGGCCAGGTCGACGCGGTCCTCGGTCTCGCGGCCGTTGACCATCGGGTGGTTGCCCAGCACCACCACCGCCACGTCGGCGTCGGCGGCCAGGGCGGCGGCCTGGGCGGCCCCGTCGGCCAGCAGGTCCACCGTGAACCGGGTCGCGTCGCCCGGCGTCGGGGCGTCGGCGTTGAGCCGCCCGTGCGCGTCGACGGCGACGTACCGGCCGGAGGCGAGGTGGTGCAGCAGCACCGTGCCGCCGGGCCCGTCGTGCAAGCGGAAGGTCTCCCGGACCACCCAGCCGCCCGGCCCCGGGCGGTCGTTGGCGAGCGCGCCGGCCTCGTCGGCTCCGACGTGGCGGCCGTTGCCCACGGCGCGCAGCGCCACCACGTCGCGTCCCCAGTCGAAGACGTCGAACGCGGCGGCGTCGGCGCCGACGGTCAGCGCGCCGCCGTCGCCGGTGTCCGGGCAGCCGACGTACCGCTCGCCGACACGCAGCGCGATCCGGTCGACGCCGGGGTGGGTGCTGACCGCGGCCAGCCGCCCGACGAGCCCCTGGTACGCGGTGACCGTGTACGGCGGGGTGCCGCTGTACCAGTCGGTGTGCACGGCGTCGGCCAGCGGGCCGAGCACGGCCACCCGCAGCCCCGGGGCGGTGAGCGGGAGCAGCCCGTCGTTGCGCAGCAGCACGATCGACTGGCGGGCGGCCTCCCGGGCCAGGTCCCGGTGCGCGGGGCGGTCGACGGTGTCCGGCGCGACGCCGGCGAAGGGGTCGTCGCCCGGCGGGTCCAGGTCGCCGAGGCGGACCCGGACGGTGAGGATCCGCCGCACGGCGCGGTCCACGTCGGACACGGCGATCAGCCCCCGGTTCAGCGCCGCTGTCAGCCGCGCGACGGTCGGGGCGCTGTCGGCGTCGTCCTCGGTGAAGCTGTCGATGCCGGCGCGCAGGGCGGCGGCGTAGCCGTCGACGTGCTCGGGCAGGTGGCCCTGGACCCCGGCGATGTTGGTCACCGCGCCGGCGTCGCCGACCACCATCAGCTCCCCGGGCGCCCAGCGGCGCAGCTCGTCGGCGATGAGCGGGCTCAGGTGTGCCGGCACCCCGTTGACCAGGTTGTAGGAGGCCATCACGGCCACGGCCGCGCCGGCGGCCAGCGGGGCGCGGAAGGCGGGCAGCTCGTACTCGTGCAGCACCCGGGGGGACAGGTCGCTGGACGTGGTGGCCCGGTCGGTCTCGTTGTTGTAGCCGAGGAAGTGCTTGACGGTCGGCGCCGTGCGCAGCCGGTCGGGGTGCTCGCCGCGCAGTCCCTCGGCGTAGGCGGTGGCGAGCCGGCCGGTCAGCCACGGGTCCTCGGACCAGCCCTCCTCGTTGCGTCCCCAGCGGGGGTCGCGCAGCGGGTTGACCACGGGCGCCCAGACGTTGAGGCCGACCCGCTCGGGGTCGGCGTGGTGCTTGGCGCGGACCTCGTCGCCGACGGCGGCGCCGACGGCCCGGACCAGCTCGGGGTTCCAGCTGCTGGCGAGCCCGAGCGTCTGCGGGAAGACGGTGGCCTCGCCGAGCCACGCCACTCCGTGCAGCGCCTCGGTGCCGGTGCGGAACGGGGGCAGGCCGAGCCGGGGCACGGGTGCCTGCCACTGGTGCAGCAGGCCGAGCTTCTCCGGCAGGGTGAGCCGGCCCAGCAGGTCGTCGACGAGGGCTTCCGGGGCGGGGGCGCAGTGGTGGGTCATGGGGTCGGGGTCGCCTTCCGTGGGTCCACCCGACGCCTGTGTCGAAGCGCTTCGACGAACGGTGGCGCGAGCGGCATCGCCGTGTGAGGGAGGTGGCGGTCGCCGGCCCGGAAGCGGTGAAGCGCTTCGACGACTGCCCGAGACATGCCGCCCGGGTGCCCGAACCACGAGGCGGCGGTTCGAGGTTGGCACCCCGGCCCGGTGGCGGTCAAGGCCCGGTGGCCCTCCGGATCACGCCGCGGGCAGCCGCCCCGACTCGACGGTGGCGAGCGCGGCGGTGGCGCCGCCGAGCGCGGTGGCGGACGAGTCCAGGGTGGAGGCGTCGAGCAGGCAGCCGCCGGCGGCCGGGGCGTGGGTGCGGGCGGCCAACTCCGCGCGGGCCGCCGGCAGCAGCCAGGGCGCCAGGGCCGTGAAGTGCCCGCCGAGGACGACGGCCTGCGGGTTGAGCAGGTTGGCCAGGACGGAAGCGGCGTGCCCGAGGTGGCAGCCGACGTCGGCCAGTCCGGCCAGGACGGTGGGGTCGCCCTGGCGGGCCAGCGCCTGGATCCGCTCGATCTCCGGCAGGAAGTCGGTGACCGGTCCGTCCTGCTGCGTGTCGGGCAGGAGGCGACCGACCACCGCAGGCAGCCCGGCGTACGCGTTCAGGCAGCCGCGCCGCCCGCACGCGCAGCCGGGACCGGCCGGGTCGAGCGTCAGGTGCCCGACCTCGCCGGCGAACCCCCGTCCGCCGCGCAGCAGCCGGCCGTCGGCGACGATCCCCGCGCCGACCGAGGCCCCGCCGGTGAGATGCACGAGGTGGGCGGCTCCGGCGTACGCGCCGTGGCGGTGCTCGGCGAGGACGGCGAGGTTGGCGTCGGTGTCGACGTCGACGGTGAGGTCCGGCTCGCGCAGCGCGGCGCGCAGGTCGCCGGCGAGGGCGACGTCCCGCCAGCCCAGCGCGGTGGCCCGGGGGACGGCGCCGTCGGGGCCGACGAGGCCGGGCACGCCCACGGCGAGGCCGAGGACCTGGCGGCCCTGCCCGGTAAGCCGGGTGATCGCCCGTCGGGCCAGGGCCGCCAGCGCCCGGATGGTCTCGGCGGGCGAGGACGCCGGCGCGGCGAAGGCGCGGCGCCAGGTGAGCAGCCGGGTGCCGGCCAGGTCGATGGCGACCACCACCAGCTCGTCGGCGCCGATCTGCATGCCCAGGGCCGCGTACGCGGCGCCGTCGAGGACGAGCATCGTCGCGGGGCGGCCGACCCGGTTCTCGGTCAGCCCGGTCTCGCGCAGCAGCCGCCGCTCGATCAGCTCGCCGACCAGGCTGGACACGGTGGCCTTGTTCAACCCGGTGTGCGCCGCGATGTCGGCCCGGGAGCAGGGGGCGTGCCGGCGTACGTGGCGCAGCACCAGGGCGCGGTTGGCTGTCCGGACGTCGCCGAGGTCGCTCGGCCGCGGTTCGTTGTGGCTGCTGATCACGATCTGTCCGCTCCCTGGGCGACGGTGCGCGATTCCGGTGGTGCCGGGCGCCCCATCATCGCGTACGTCGCGGGGGTCGCTGTCTTGTGGGACGGATCACCGTCGATTAGTTTGTTCGGTTAGAACCCCAACTAATTCTAGACCGATCCGCGCGGTCCGCGACACCGCCACCGAAGACGAAGGGAGTGCGCCGTGCAGCCGTCCCCGCCGGGCGCATCCACCGACCGCCGGTCCCTGCTCCGCCTGCTCGGCCTCGGCGCCGCCGCGACGGTGGGCGCCACAACCCTGGCCGGTTGCAGCAAGGAGGCCGGCAGCAGGGGCAGCGCCACCAAGGCCGACGCCATCCGCTCGGTGCTGCCCACCCACAAGCCGGCCGAGCTACTCAAGCCGGACATCCCCGGCGAGGGGCCGATCCCCGACGGCTATCTCAGCTACCCCCGTACCCTCGTCGACGCGGTCACCGAGCAGCCCGGCCGGGGTGGCCCGCCGATCCGCACGATGAGCCCGTGGTGGGGCCCCGCCCCGCCGACGGTGGGCCGCAACTCCTACCTCGCGGCCGTCAACGCCAGGCTGGGCGTCGAGGTGGACCCGAGTCTGCAGGACGGCACCACGTACGCCGACAAGCTCAACGCCATGCTCGGGGCCCGCGACGTGCCGGAGCTGCTCAGCGCCCCCAACTGGGAGGTCGACAAGGTCGCCCGGTTCTCCGACGCGGTCAGGGCGCTCTTCGAGGACCTCACCGAGCACCTCAAGGGCGACGCCGCCGCGAAGTACCCCTACCTGGCCGCGCTGCCCACCGGCGCCTGGGAGTACTCGGTGTGGGGCGGACGGCTGTACGCCGTGCCGTTCCCGACCGACGGGCCGTTCGCGTACGCCCTGTTCCACCGCGCCGACCTGCTCGCCCGCGCCGGCCTGACGGCGCCGAAGTCGCCCGAGGAACTGCACGAGCTCGGCCGTCAGGTCACCGATCCCGCCAAGGGCGTGTGGGCCTTCGGCAGCGTCTTCGAGATGGTGCAACAGTTCTTCGGCTGCCAGCAGACCTGGCGAAGGAAGCCCGACGGCGGCCTGGAGCACAAGTTCGAGAACCCGGCCTTCGCGGCCGCCCTGGAGTTCACCGCCAAGCTGTTCGCCGACGGCCTGGTGCACCCCGACACCGTGGCCAGCAAGGGCGCCGACGAGAAGCAACTGTTCAAGGCCGGCAAGATCCTCATGTACCAGGACGGCCTGGGCGCCTGGCAGGGCATGCAGGGCGAGCGGGTGAAGGAGCTGCCCAGCTTCGACATGCAGCCGCTGCCGGTCTTCGGCGCCGCCGGGGCGCAGCCGGTCATCTGGGGCAGCGAGAAGCCGGTGTTCTACACCTTCGTCCGCAAGGGCCTGGGCGCCGAGCGCGTCGACGAGCTGCTGCGGGTGCTCAACTGGTGCGCCGCGCCCTTCGGCAGCCGGGAGTTCGAGCTGCGCGAGTACGGCGTGGAGGGCCGGCACTTCACCCGCTCGGCCGACGGCAGCCCCGTCCCCACCGAGCTGGGCCGCAAGGAGCTGGGGGCGCAGTACACCCACATCGGCGGCCGGGTCCCGGTCAAGGTGCGCAGCGGGGACACCCCCGACTACGTACGCGACTACCTGGGCTACTACCAGAAGAACATCGCCCTCATGGAGAAGGACCTCTTCGCCGGCATCAAGCTGGAACTGCCGGCCAACTGGTCGAAGATCATCCAGCCGACCGACGACAAGATCCGCGACATCCTGCGGGGCCGACGCCCCGTCGGCGACCTGGCGCAGGTCCGCAAGGAGTTCCTCGCCGCCGGCGGCGAGGAGGGGCGCGCGTTCCACGAGAAGGCGCTCGCCGACAACGGCCGATGAGCGCCCCGGTCACCGCCGGCGCGGTCGACGCGCCGGCGGCCACCGGCCAGGACCCGTCCGCCGGCCGCACCCCGCCCGTGCGGGTCCGACGTCGGCGGCGCGACCGGCTGCGCCGCGACTGGCCGCTGCTGGCCATGACGGCGCCGGCCGCGGCGCTGCTGCTGGTCTTCCACTACCTGCCGACGCTGGGCAACGTCATCGCCTTCCAGGACTACAACCCGTTCGTCGGCGACGACCCCGTCGAGGCGTTCTGGCACAGCGAGTGGATCGGCTTCGGCAACTTCGAGGCGCTCTTCGGTGACCCGCTGTTCTGGGACGCGGTGCGCAACACCCTGACCATCACCGCGTTCCAGCTCGTCTTCTTCTTCCCGCTGCCGATCCTGCTGGCCGTCCTGCTCAACAGCCTGGTCTCCGCGCGGCTGCGTGGCTTCGTGCAGAGCGTGGTCTACCTGCCGCACTTCTTCAGCTGGGTCCTGGTCGTCACGTTCTTCGTGCAGATGCTCGGCGGGGCCGGGCTGCTGGCCCAGGAGATGCGCGAGGCCGGCATGCGGCCGTTCGACGTCATGACCAACCCCGACACGTTCATCGTGCTGGTCACCGCCGAGGCGGTGTGGAAGGACATCGGTTGGGGTGCCATCGTCTTCCTGGCCGCGCTCGCCGCGATCGACCCCAACCTGTACGAAGCGGCGGCGGCCGACGGGGCCGGCCGGTGGCGGCGGCTGTGGCACATCACCCTGCCCGGCCTGCGCCCGGTGATCGTGCTGCTGCTCATCATGCGCCTCGGCGACGCGCTGTCGGTCGGCTTCGAACAGTTCATCCTGCAACGCGAGGCGGTCGGCCGGGAGGCCGCGGAGGTACTGGACACGTTCGTCTACCACCAGGCCATCAGCACCCAGCAGTGGGGCCTCGGCGCCGCCGCCGGGCTGTTCAAGGCCGTGGTCGGGCTGGTCCTCATCCTCACCGCCAACAAGGTGGCGCACCGCCTCGGCGAGCAGGGGGTGTACGCGAAATCATGACCGCGCAGCTCAGTGGCACCGGCCCGAACCTCGACGCGCGGCGGCGGCGGTCCCGGCGAGCCGCCTGGGAGGAACCGCCCACGGCGGCGGGCACCGTGGCCAAGGGCGTCGTGCTCACGCTGCTCGTCGCGGCCGTGCTCGTGCCGCTGTGGGCGGTGCTGGTGACCAGCCTCGCCTCGCGGGACACGATCGACACCGCCGGCGGGATGGTGATGGTGCCCCGTGAGATCGACCCGTCGGCGTACGTCACCATCTTCAGCGGCGGCCAGATCACCCGGGCGGTGTGGATCAGCACCCTCGTCACGGTGCTCGGCACCACGGTCAGCCTCGTGCTCACCGTGCTGGCCGCGTACGGGCTGTCGCGGCCCGGGTCCGTGGGGCACCGGGGACTGCTCTTCTTCTTCCTGCTGACCTTCCTGATCTTCCCCGGTCTGGTGCCCAGCTACCTCGTGGTCACCGGCCTCGGGCTCAAGGACAGCATCTGGTCGCTGATCCTGCCCAGCGCGATCAGCGTTTTCAACCTGGTGGTCATCCGGGCGTTCTTCATGAACGTGCCCGGTGAGCTGCTCGACAGCGCCCGCATCGACGGCGCCGGGGAGTTCCACGTCCTGGCGCGCATCGTGCTGCCGCTGTCCAAGGCGGTGATCGCCGTCGTCGGCCTCTTCTACGCCGTCGGCTACTGGAACGCGTACTTCAACGCGGTGCTCTACATCGACGACAACGACAAGTTCCCGATCCAGCGGGTGTTGCAGAGCTACATCCTCGCCGGGCAGTCGCCGAACGTGTCCGGCGCGGCGGTCAGCCTGCCCGGCGTCACCGCGTACCCACCGACGCTGGCGGTGAAGATGGCGGTGGTGGTGGTGACCGTGATCCCCGCGCTGATCGTCTACCCGTTCGTGCAGCGGCACTTCACCAAGGGCGTCATCACCGGCGCGGTGAAGGGCTGAGCGCCGCGACGCGTCAGGCCGGGTCGGGCAACCAGGCGTCGAAGGGCGCCGGGGCCACCGGTTCGCCGTTGAGCAGCAGCCGGGTCGGGGCGTCCGCGCCGGCGACGCTGACGTTCGTCACCCGCAGCGGCCCGTCGGTGTCCACCCGCAGGGTGTCGCCGTCGCGTACGGCCGCCACGACCGTGTCGCCGTCGACGTCGTGCAGCACCGTGCGGGCGTCGACGGCGCCCCAGCTCACCAGGGTCACGTCGCGAAACGGGCCGTCGCCGACCGTGTCGCCGGGTGCGACCACCGGCACGAGCGCACCGTGGCGGACGTAGAGCGGCAGCCGGTGCGCCGGCACGTACACCCGCAGGTGCCGCCCGCCGGGATGCCGCTCGCCGGTTGCGGCGTCGATCCAGTCGTCACCCGCCGGCAGGTAGACGTCGCGCCGCCCGGACGGGTCCGTGACGGGCGCGACCAGCAGGTCGGTGCCGAGGCGGTACTGAAGGTCGGTGGTCCAGGCCGTCGGGTCGTCGGGGGTGTCGACCAGCAGCGCGCGCATCATCGGCGCACCGCCGGCCGCCGAGCGCACCGCCGCCGACCACAGGTACGGCATCAGGCGGTAGCGCAGCCGCAGGGCGGCCACCGCGTCGCGTTCGGCCTCGGCGGGGAAGTCCCACGGCAGCCTGCTGGTGGTGCCGTGCAGACGCACCAGCGGCGACAGCGCGCCGAACTGGGTCCAGCGCACGTAGAGCTGCGGCGTCGGGGTGCCGTGGAAGCCGCCCGTGTCGTGGCTCCAGAACGGCACGCCGGACAGCCCGTGCGACAGCCCGCCGCGCAGGGTGCTGGCCAGCCCCGGCCAGGTGGCGTTGACGTCGCCGCTCCACTGGGCGCTGTGCCGCTGCCCGCCCAGGTACGACGAGCGGGCCCACACCGTGCGGTGCCCGGTCACCTCCTCGGTTACCCGGGCGACGACGTCGTTGAACAGCAGCGCGTACACGTTGTGCAGCTCGACGCCGGTCATCCCGTTGTGGGCGACGGCGTCGACGGGCACGCCCTCGGCGAAGTCGGTCTTGAACACCGCCACGCCCTGCTCCAGCAGGGGCCGCAGCAGCCCGGTGAACCACTCGACGGCGGCCGGGTTGGTGAAGTCCACGATGGCGCTGGCCGGGTGGCTGCCGTGCCAGACGTCGGCGACGTACGGGCTGCCGTCGGCGCGGCGCAGGAAGTAGCCGGCCTCGGCCGCCGCGGCGTAGAGCGGGCTGCCGGTCATCAGGTACGGGTTCATCCAGAGGCAGACCCGGAAGCCCTGCCCGGCGAGGGTGCACAGCATCGCCGGGGGGTCGGGGAACGCCTCGTCGTCCCACCGCAGGTCCGACCAGCGTCCGGCGACCTGCCAGTAGCAGTCAAGGTGCAGCACGTCGCAGGGGATGCCGCGCTCGCGCAGCAGTCGCGCGCGTTCGAGGACGCGTTCCTGCGAGTCGGGGAAGAAGCCGGAGGAGACCCAGGCGCCGAACGCCCACTTCGGCGGCAGGTACGGCCGGCCGGTGAGCCGGTCGAAGCGGTCGAGCACCTCGGCCGGTGTGGGGCCGGCCAGCACGTAGTAGTCGAGCAGGTCGTCGGGGACCAGGATCTGCACGCAGCTGTGGGTGGACTGGCAGACGTCGAACTGCACCGGCAGCCCGCTGTCGACCAGCACGCCGTAGCCCCGGTCGGACAGGTAGAACGGCACGTTCTTGTGGGAGCGCTCGGACTCGCCGCCGAAGGCGTCGAAGTTCCACATCAGTGCCCGCTGCCCCCGCTTGTCCAGCGGGGTGAACTTCTCGCCGAAGCCGACGAAGCGTTCGTCGCCGGGGGCGACGAAGCTCTCGTGCCAGGCGACGGGCGCGCCGTCGAGGGTGGAGCGGCCGAACGGCAGGGTGCGTCGCCGGCCGCTGATGTCCCGGGTGCCCGGGTCCTGTTCCAGCAGCAGCCGCCCGTCCGGGCCGAGGAAGCGCAGGTGCCACGGGTCGAGCCGGATCTCGGCGACCACGGCGCCGGCGTCGACGCGTACGTGGCCGGCGTCGACGGTCACGGTGGCGGGATGCTCGCCGGGGTGCACCAGCGACAGCGCCCGGGCGCTGCGACTGCGCGCCTGCGGGTCGTCGGACAGGCGTACGCGGATCACGCCCGCACCGGCGGCGTCGACGCGCACCACCGTGCTCGCGCCGTCGGAGAGGGCGGCCTTGAACGTCACCCCGTGCGGGTCGGTCGCGACGACCTCGGCCCGGCCGACGAGGGCGGCCCCGTCCTCGCCGGGGCCCCGCACCGGCAGGTCGGGTGGGTCGGCCACGAAGGTCTCGTACGGGACCAACGGCGGTCGGTAGGGCATCGGCGTCTCCTCCAGGCTGGTTCCCACGGCCCCGCCAGTTTCTTTGCCTTCCCAACTAACTGTCAACGAGTGCCTCCGCCGGATCGCCGCTTGACGCCGTTGACAGGCAGAAACCCGATCCATATTTTGGAAACCTCTCCAACAAATTGGCGGTGGGCGATGTGGGGCGACGGTGGGCTGCGCTACGGCGGCGACTACAACCCCGAGCAGTGGCCGGCCGAGGTGTGGCGCGAGGACGTCGCCCTCATGCGTCGCGCCCGGGTCAACCTGGTCACCGTCGGCGTGTTCGCCTGGTCACGGCTGGAACCGGAGCCCGGCCGGCACACCTTCGACTGGCTGGACGAGGTGCTGGACCTGCTGCACGACAACGGCATCGACGTCGCCCTGGCCACCCCGACGGCGTCGCCCCCGCCGTGGTTCTCGCTGGCCCACCCGGACGCGCTGCCGGTGACCGCCGACGGCGTACGCCTGCACCACGGCAGCCGCGACACCTACTGCGCCGCCGCGCCCGCCTACCGGGCCGCCGCCCGACGCATCGCCGCCGCCCTCGCCGAGCGCTACGCCCACCACCCGGCCCTCGCGCTGTGGCACGTGCACAACGAGTACGGCACCACCTGCCACTGCCCGCACACCGCGCGGGCGTTCCGGCGCTGGCTGACCGGGCGGCACGGCCACCTCGACGCGCTCAACGCCGCCTGGGCCACCAGCTTCTGGAGCCAGCACTACACCGACTGGGCGCAGGTCGACCCGCCCCGCGCCACGCGGTACCTGGCCAACCCGGGGCACCTGCTGGACTTCCGCCGCTTCTGGTCGGACACCCTGCTCGCCGCGTACGTCGAGCAGCGCGACCTGCTGCGCGCGGCCAACCCGGCGGTTCCGGTCACCACCAACTACGTCCTCGGCGACTGGGTGCCCGTCGACCACGCCCGCTGGGCCGCCGAGGTGGACGTGGTGGCGATCGACCACTACCCGGACGCGGTCGACGGCGGCGCCGAGGAACAGACCGCTCTCGCCGCCGACCTGGCCCGGGGCTGGGCCCGCCACGGCATCGACGCGTCGGCGCCGTGGCTGCTGATGGAGAGCGCCCCGAACCAGATCCACGCCGGCGGGCGGATGCACGCCAAGGAGCCCGGCCGGATGGCCCGGCACAGCCTGTCGCACGTCGCCCGAGGCTCGCGCGGCGCCATGTTCTTCCAGTGGCGGGCCCCGGCGGGCGGGGCGGAACGCTTCCACTCCGCGCTGGTGCCGCACGCCGGCCCCGACACCCGCGTGTTCCGGGAGGCCGTCGACCTCGGCGCGACGCTGGAGCGGATCTCGGAGGCGGCCGACGGCGCGGTCGACGCCGCCGTGGCGATCGCCTGGGACGCCGCCAGCGGCTGGGCCCTGGGCCACCCGGGAATGCCGTCGCCGCACCTGAGCCACCGCGACGAGGTGTCGGCGGCGCACCGGGCGCTGTGGCGGGCCGGGTTCGGCTGCGACGTGGTGCTGCCCGGCGACCGGATCGACGGATACCGGCTGCTGGTGCTGCCGGCCCTCTACCTGGCCTCCGACACCACCGCCGACTGGGTGGGCGGGTACGTCCACGGCGGCGGGCACCTGCTGGTGACGTGGCTCAGCGGGGTCGCCGACGAGCACGCCCGCGTCCGTCTCGGCGGCCACCCCGGGGCGCTGCGCGACGTGCTGGGCGTACGGGTCGAGGAGTTCCACCCGCTCGCCGACGGCGAGACCGTGCCCCTGTCCGGTGGCGGGACCGGCCGCCTCTGGGCCGAGACGGTGCGCCTCGCCGGCGCGCAGCCGGTGACCTCGTACGCCGGTGGCACCCTCGCCGGGCTGCCGGCGGTGACCCGCCACCGGCACGGCGCCGGCACGGCCTGGTACCTGTCCACCCGGCCCGACGACGCCACGTACCGCCGGCTGGTCACGGACGCGGCGCGGGCGGCCGGCGCGGCACCCGTCTGCCCGGCCGCCCCGGCCGGGGTCGAGGCGGTCCGCCGGCGCGGCGCCGGGGCGAGCTGGCTGTTCCTGTTCAACCACACCGACCGGCCGCAGCGGGTGCCGGCGGCCGGGCTCGACCTGCTCACCGGCGCGACGGTCGGCGGGCAGGTGCACCTGCCCGCCGGCGGCGCCGCCGTGCTGCGCGAGACCGGCACCGGCCACTGACCGGCGCCCCCACCGCCGGCCCGGCGCCGGGCACACTGTGCCGATGCTGCGCGCCCCGGCCACCGCGACCCTGCCGGAACTCCTGCTGCGCCCCTGGCGCGACGCCGACGCCGACGCCCTGATCGCCGCGTACGACGACCCGCTGCTGCGGCGCTGGACCCGGGCACCGGTGACGACACCCGCCGAGGCACGCCGGTTCCTGGCCGCGGCACACCGCGACTGGGCCGACGGCAGCCGGTTCAGCTTCGCGGTGATCGAGCCGCGCCCGGCCGGCGAGACCCTGGTGGCGCAGGTGATCCTCAAGCACGTCACCGACCTCGGCGGGGACGCCGAGGTCGGCTACTGGACCGCCGCGCCCGCCCGGGGCAGGGGCATCGCCCCGCACGCCCTGGCGGCGGTCACCGACTGGGCGTTCGACCGCTTCGCCGGGCTGCGCCGGCTGGACCTGCTGCACCAGATCGACAACCCGGCGTCCTGCCGCGTCGCGCAGAAGGCCGGCTACCGCTTCGAGGAGGTGCTGCCGGCCCGGCCGCCGTTCCCCCGCGACGGCCACCGGCACGCCCGCTGGGCCAGCCCCGACCGGGAATGTCCGCCCCGAGCGGGGCGCTGACTCCTCGTGTCGGCCCCGACGCGGTGGGCCGCGTTACCGTGGGCCGGGGGAGGTGGCGGGCAGGTGGACAGCTGGGACGCGACGGTCGAGGCACGCATCCGTGCGGCGCAGGAACAGGGCGAGTTCGACGACCTGCCCGGCATGGGCAAGCCGATTCCCGGCCGCGGCCAGCCCTACGACGAGTCGTGGTGGATCAGGAGCTTCCTGGAGCGCGAGAAGCTCCCCACCGATCTGCTGCTGCCGACGCCACTGCAACTGCGCCGCCGCATCGAACAGGTGCCCGACGAGGTGCGGGACCTGCCGACCGAGGCATCCGTGCGCGCGTTCGTCGCCGACCTCAACGCCCAGATCCTCTCCTGGCTGCGTACGCCCACCGGCCCCCGGGTCGTGGTGCGTCCGGTCAACGCCGACGAGGTGGTCCGCCGCTGGCGGACCGAGCGGGTGACCGCCAGCGCCGCGCCCCCGACCCCGGCCCCGCAGGCTCCACCACGTCGGTGGAGGTGGCGACCGCCCTGGCGGCGCCGGGCGGCCCAGCCCGGTCAGTCCACCGCCGCTCGCCACGACCAGGACGTACGCCGGGCGTGACCGGGCAGCTCGCCACGGCCGGTGAGCCACCGCAGCACCTGCGGCGCGGGCCCGGCGGGCGCGTCCGGGAACAACCGCCGCAGCACGGCGGCGCTGAGCCGCCGCGGCGGCTGCCAGGTCACCCCGAGACCGCGCGTGATGTCGTCGGTGTGCAGCAGAATCTCCGCCACCCCCATCGCCGCGAAGCCCGCCGGGTCGCAGGGACCGTAGTGCCACGCCCGAGTGTGCGGCGCGGCGGCGTCGACGGCCGCCCGCAGCAGGCCACCGCAGGCGACGACGACCCGCAGCACCTCGGCCGGACCGGCGGCGGGGGAGACGACCAGGTCGAACGGCAGGTAGCCGTCGTCGGGCCGCCCGCTGACCTGGCCGGCGTACGCCAGCAGGTCGTGCGCCACGTGCGCGGCGGTGCGCCAGCAACTCCACTCCAGTCCGCCGGCGGGCACATCCCAGTCCCGCCCGGTGTGCGGGCCGAGAACGACGCTCATCTCCGTCACCGCGCGGTCCACGTCGACGCCGGTCAGCTCAGGCATCCGCCGACCGTGCCACCGCAGACACCGCTCCCGCAACCGGGATGACGCTTGCCCGCCGCCGCCACCGACACTAGGGTCGAGATCGTGACTGCCGGGTCGGCCATGGGCCACGAGCGGACAGGGCACCCGGCCATCAGGTGAGCCGGGGGCGGGCCCGCGGCCCGCCGACGCCCCGCATGCCGGTGTCGACACCACGTCCACCGCGCCGCGTTTCCCGCACACTTTCTTCCACCGTCCACGCCGGTCGTACGCCGGCGGATCCGCATCCTCGCCGCCACCGGTCGCCGGGCGGGCGATCCACCGTGGCCGCACCCTCCTGCCCGAGCAGAGAGCAGAGCATTGCCCAACGACTTCAACCAGCAGGTCATCGACGAGTTTCGCGCCAACTCCGGCCGGGTCGGCGGCCCTTTCGAGGGGGCCCGCCTGATCCTGCTCACCACCATCGGGGCCCGCTCCGGCGCCCCGCACACCACCCCGGTCGGCTACCTGCCCGACGGCCAGGAACGCATCCTCGTCATCGCCTCGGCCGGGGGTGGCCCCAAGCACCCGGACTGGTACCACAACCTCCTCGCCGACCCGCACGTCACCGTCGAGAACGGGGTCTTCACCTACCAGGCCCGCGCGGTCGTGCTGACCGGCGCCGAACGCGACGAGATCTTCGCCCGGGCCGTGCAGGCCGACCCGGGTTGGGCCGCGTACCAGGCGAAGACCTCCCGGGTGATCCCCGTGGTGGCGTTGCACGAGGTGCCCGGCGGTCCGCCGGAAGCGGCGTCCTGGGCAGCGGCGCTCAAGCTGATCCACGACGCGTTCCGCCGGGAACTGGCGCTCATCCGCGACGAGGTCGCCCGCTGCGGCCCGGGCCTGGGCGCGCAGCTACGGGTCAACTGCCTGACCTTCTGCCACGGCCTGCACCACCACCACCGCAACGAGGACGACGGCATGTTCGCCGGCCTGGACGCCCAGCGTCCCGACCTCGCCCCGGCCCTGGCGCGGTTGCGCGAGGAGCACCGCCGCATCGCGGCGCTCGTCGAACGCCTCCAGCAGGTCGTCGGCGACCCCGACGCCGATCCCGCCGAGGCCCGCCGGGAGGTCGAGCGTCTGACCACCGAACTGGAGGCCCACCTGACGTACGAGGAGGAGCAGTTGATCCCCGTCCTCGACGGCACCGGCTGACGCCAGGCGGCTGCGCCCGCGACCGGCCCCGGTCGCGGGCGCAGCTCCGCTCAGTCCTCGTCGGCGTCGGCCGCCCTCGGCTACGTCAACACCCTCATGGTCCAGGACGTCCTTGCCGACGACGACTGGGCTGGTCTGCTGACCGATGCCGACCGGCGGGGCCTCACCCCGCTGTTCTGGACACACGTGGCTCCGTAGGGCGAGGTGAAGCCCGACATGACAAGCCGACTCCAGCTGGGCACACCGGCACCGGCAGGCTGACCCCCTGCCGTCAACGTGGACTCGATGCTCACCGAGATCCGTACGACATCGCCTGCGCCCTTGCGTGGTTCTAGCGGTGGCTACTACTCCAGGCGGCGATGGTTCGGTTGATGTAGGTCTCGACGCTGGCGGTGACGTCGGTGGAGGGTTCGAGCAGCCATTGCAGCCCGATCCCGTCCAGCACGGCGGTGACCAGGCGTACTTCTATCTCGATCTCGGCCGGGGTGAGGGGTGCCACGTCTCCGGCATCGACCGCCTGCTGCAGGTGGGTGGCGAGGGTGGCCAGGTTGTCGGTGTAGCGGCGCTGGATGAAGGCGTGGGCCGGGTGTGCCGGGTTGGATGCCTCGGCAGCGATGGTGGTGAACAGCTCGAGCAGGCCCCGGTTGCTCAGGTGCACCGTCATGACCTGGGGTAGCCGGCGGAAGTAGTCCAGCCCGGTCACATCGGTGAGGCTGGCTTCCACGGTTCGGCGGTCCCACTCCTGCAGCACTGCCGTAAGTAGCCCTTCTTTGCTGCCGAAGTGCTGCAGCAGAGTGGCGTGCGAGACACCGACCCGGTCAGCGATCGTACGGATCGAGCCGCCCGCGAAGCCGTACTCGCCGAACACGGTGACGGCGGTGGCGACGATCTGTTCCCGCCGTCGGGTCCCGGTGCGGTAGGGACCCCGCGCGGTCCCGGTGCTACTCGACATGCTCCTCACCCTCTCACGCCCCTTTGACGAAAATCTACCACTCGGTTACATTTCAGGGGTGGGGGGTCGGAGCCGGCATGGCGGTGAGCGACCCGGCTGCTTCGTCGGCAGCAGGCTCGATCACGACGCCCTCGACGCAGATCGCCCTCTCCTGACAGCGCAGGCCGACGCCTTCCGGCACCTATCCAGCTCCCTGACCTACGACACCCCCGCTACCGACAACGCCTGACCCGACCGCCACCACCGAAGAAAGGAAGCTCTGATGCAGTACTCCGTCCTCGGTACGACCGGCGTGAAGGTGTCCCGGATCTGTCTGGGCACCGCGACGTTCGGCGTCGCCCCCACCGCGCAGGACGCCGACCGGATCGTCGGCGCCGCTGTCGACCTGGGCATCAACTTCGTCGACACCGCCGATGTGTACGGCAACATGCCGGTCTTCGACCGACCCGGCGCCCCGACCGCCGCCGACCGTGAACCCGCCGAGCGGATCCTCGGCCGCGCCCTGTGCGGCCGCCGCGACGAGATGGTGATCGCCACGAAGTCCAACGGGATCGTCGGGCCCGATGTCAACGACCGTGGCCTGTCGCGTCGTCACATCATCCGTCAGGTCGAGACGAGCCTGCGCCGCCTGGAGACCGACTACATCGACCTCTACTACGCCCACGATCCCGACCCGGACACGCCGCTGGAGCAGACCCTGGCGGCGTACGACGATCTCATCCGGCAGGGCAAGATCCGCTACGTCGGCCTGTCCAACCATCCCGCCTGGCAGGTCGTCCACGCCCTGTGGATCGCCGACGACCGCCGTCAGCACGCACCCGTCGCCGCCCAGGTGAAGTACAACCTCATCGATCGGGCCGCCGAACGAGAACTCGCGCCCGCCTGCCAGCAGTTCGGGCTGTCCCTCGTCCCGTACGCGCCACTGCACGGCGGCCTGCTCGCCGACCTCGGCGTTCTCGACCGCGATGTCGCCGGCGACCAACGCTTCGGCGCTGCGGGGTTCACCGAGGCCGAGATCGCCGTCGGCCGGGAGGTCGACCGGCTCAGCCGCGCCTGGGGGCTGGCGCCGTACCAGGTATCGCTGGCCTGGCTGCTGTCCCGCCCCGCCGTCGCCTCCGCCATCGTCGGCGCTGAGACCCTCGACGAGCTGCAGGCCAACGCCACCGCAGCCGACGTCGAACTCGAACCAGCGCAGCTCGACTCACTCACCGCGCTGGCCAGCGAACCCGCCGCCTTCCATCACCGCGCCGGCCAGGGACCGCAACTGCCGCCCTCCACGACCGATCCCGACAGGCTAAGCGGCTCCGGATCGGTTCGATGAACCTTCGACGATGCGGCTTTCCACGCGTTCGCTCCCTTCGACAGTCAGGCGGAACCTGAAGCTGTGGTGCTGGGCGACAGTGCCTCCGTATCGTGACCGGCTCTGTTGCGGCACGCCCGACAGAAGCGGAGCGCAAAGAGTCGGGTGACCGGGACCGGTGCCGCCACACGATGGGGGAATGGACGACACGACACTGGTATCCCGGTTCCTTCGCGACGGCTTCGTGAAGTTGGCGGGCGCCGTCGCGCCGCGGGTGGCCGCGGACTGCGCGCGGCTGCTGTGGCGGGAGACCGGCTGTGACCCGGACGACCAGGCCACCTGGACGCAGCCCGTGCACTGGGTGCCCGGCATGGCGCAGGGGCCGTTCGCCGCCGCCCCCAATTCTCCGTTCCTCCATCACGCGTATGACCTGCTCGTCGGCGCGGGACGTTGGGAGCCGCGTTACTCGCTGGGCACGTTCCCGTTGCGCTTCCCGCACGAGGACGAGCCGAACGACGCGGGCTGGCACATCGAGGGCAGCTATCTGCCGGAGGGTGCGAGCTGGTACTTCACGAACGTCCGCTCCCGGGGCCGGGCGCTGCTGATGCTGTTCCTGTTCAGCGAGATCGGTGCGGACGACGCCCCGACACGGATCCGGGTCGGCTCACACCTCGACGTGCCGAAGGTGCTGGAGAGGTACGGGGAAGACGGGGCGAGTGGGCTGGACCTCGCGCCCGAGTTGGTGGCGGCGTCCGAGCACCGGCCACTCGCTCTGGCCACCGGGTCCCCTGGCGATGTCTTCCTGTGTCATCCCTTCCTGGTGCACGCGGCGCAACCGCACCACGGGACGCGGCCGCGCTTCATGGCCCAGCCGCCGCTGATGCCGGCCGCGCCGTACGAACTGGAACGGGCCGACGGCGCGTACTCGCCCGTGGAAATCGCGATTCGCCGAGGACTCGGCCAGGACACGCCCGTTCCCGAGGACCGGGGGAGGCGGGGACAACGGTGACGATGCGGGTGAGTGGCCGCAATGCGCGATTCCAGCAGTGGGAGGCTCTGCTCCGCAATCGGACCAAGCGGCAGCGTCGCGGCGAGTTCCTCGTACAGGGCGTGCGCCCGATCGCCATGGCCATCGAACACGGCTGGCAGGTTCGAGAGTTGCTCTACGACGCCGACGTCCAGCTGTCCGGCTGGGCACGCAAGGCCCTGGACACCGTCCGGGCCGAGAGGTTCGCCGTCTCCCGTGAACTGATGCACGAGCTGGGCGGCAAGGCGGACACGGTCCCGGAGCTGCTGGCCGTGGTCGCGCTGCCGCAGGACGACCTGTGCCGTATCCCGGCCGGGCCGAGCATGCTCACCGTCGTGTTCGACCGGCCCACCAGCCCTGGCAACATCGGCACGCTCGTCCGGTCCGCAGACGCCTTCGGCGCGTCCGGCGTCATCGTCACCGGCCATGCCGCCGACGTGTACGACCCGAAGGCGGTGCGGGCGAGCACCGGCTCGCTGTTCGCGCTGCCGGTGGTCCGGGCGTCCTCGCATCAGACCGTGCTGTCATGGGTCGCCGACGTGCGCGCCGACGGCGTCGGCATCGGCATCGTGGGTGCCGATGAGCACGGCACCCTGGATGCCGCCGAGTACGACTTCACGCAACCCACGCTGACCCTGATCGGCAACGAGACCACCGGTCTCAGCGTCGGCTGGCGTGAGGCCTGCGACCAGCTCGTCCGGATCCCGATGTCCGGGGCCGCCAGCTCCCTGAACGCGGCGGCCGCCGCGACCGTCGTGCTCTACGAATCGGCACGCCAGCGCAGCCGCCCACCGAGCACCTGATTGATGGATTACCGGTAACGACAATCCAGTAATCCGGACGGACGAAAGGTGCGAATCACCCACGCACCATAATCACTGTTCTTGTGTAACGACGCTATGGAGTGTTGTTGTTACATGTCCAAGGTGTGTTCAGGTCGAGCAGCATCTCGGGGTGGACTCGCGGACGAGGTACGTCGAGTGGGGCTGCCCGACGGCAACGAGTTGCACAGCGTCCGCGTCACCGGCGGTGAGCTTCGTGCCGAGACGGACGGTTCGACCGACCTGGCGCGGTGGGTTCCGCTGACGCGGGTGGGCGCCCTGGACCGCTCCGTCGTCATCGACGTCGGGCTCGCGTTGCACCGTCGTGCGCCGCTCACCGGGCACGTGGAGCCGATCGAGGTCACGGGACCGCTGCGGCACTGACCGCGGCCGTGCCGAGGAAGCCGCCGGACTGCCGTGACCACAGGTCCGCGTAGAGCCCGCCGCGTTCCAGCAGCTCGGCGTGGGTGCCCTGCTCGGCGATCCGGCCGGCGTCGAGGACCACGATCCGGTCCATCCGGGCGATGGTGGAGAGCCGGTGGGCGATCGCGATCACCGTACGGCCGGTCATCACCTCGCTGAGCGTGTCGTGGATGGCGGCCTCCGCCTCGGAGTCGAGCGCGGACGTGGCCTCGTCCAGGACCAGGATCGGCGCGTTGCGGTGGAACGCGCGGGCCAGCGCGATCCGCTGCCGCTGGCCACCGGACAGGCGTACGCCCCGTTCGCCGACCTGCGCGTCCAGGCCGGTGCGACCGTCCGCGTCTGTCAGCGCGGCGACGAACCGGTCGGCGCACGCCCGGCGTAGCGCTGCCTCGACCCGGGCGTCGTCGGCGTCGGGGCCGGCGATGTTCTCCCGGACCGAGCGGTGCAGCAGGGTGGCCTCCTGGGCCACCATGGCGATCTGGCCGCGCAGGCTCTCCTGCGTCACGTCCGTGATGTCGGTGCCGTCGATCATGATCGTGCCGGACTCCACGTCGTGGAACCGCAGCAGCAGCCCGACCAGCGTGGACTTGCCCGCACCCGACCTGCCGACGATGCCGACGCGCTCACCGGCGGCGACGTCGAGGCTGAGCCGGTCGAGCCCGCCCCCGCCGCGACCGTAGTGGTGGCTGACCTGCGCGAAGGTGATGGCCCCACCCCGTACCCGCAGCTGGGTCGCCTGGGGTTTGTCCGCGACCGCGAGCGGCTGCGCGACGGTCCGCAGGGCCCGCCGGAGCGCGCCGACGGACCCGAACAGCGACGACACGGCGTCCAGGAGCCACTCCGCCATCGCGGTGATCCGGAAGCTGAGCGCCAGCGCGGCCGCGACGAGACCCAGGGGCGCGGCATCGGTACGCCAGAGCGCGATCCCGTATCCGACCAGTCCGACGAGCAGCGCGCTGCTGAGCGCCATCATGGCGCCGTTGATCGTCAGCTCGACCCGCTGGAGGTCCAGGTGTGCGCGCCTGGACCGCGCGAACACCCGGCGGTCGTGCGCGGTGCGGGTGTCCTGGCCGCCGAGCAACGCGAGCGTGTCGACGTTGCCGTACGAGTCGACGAGCAGGCCGGTCAGCGCGGACTCCGCGTCCTGCAGGCGCTCCGACGCGCGCCGGTAGCGCGGCACGATCCACCGCATGAGCAGCGCGTACGCCAGTATCCAGGCCCCCAGCGGGAGCAGCAGGCGCACGTCGATCGTGGACATCAGCCACACCGAGCCGGCGATGTAGGCGATCACGAACACCAGCGTGTGCACGACCGAGTACGCGGCGGTGCTGGCGGCATCGCCGCCGTCGCGTACCAGGGTGGCGACGCGCCCGGCGAGGTCGTCGCGGAACCAGCCGACGGACTGCCGGGACACGTGCCGGTGTGCCCGCCAGCGGGCGAGGGGGCGGGCGTTGGCGCGGAACGCGATGTCGTCCAGCGCCTCGCCGACGAGGTGGATCAGCGGCCTGACCAGCAGCACGAACACGGCGACGGTGAGCAACCCGGTGCCGTGGTCGACCCAGAGCCGGTCCGGGTTCGCGGCGGCGAGCGTGTCGACGAGGCGTCCGGCGTACCCGATGAGCCACACCTCGATCGCGGCCGCCAGGACGGTGGTGGCGACGGCCGCCGTCACGACCGGTCGTAGCGGTCGCAACTCCTCCAGGAGGAACCGCCGGGCGCCGGCGGCCGGGGTGCGGTCGTCTTCGGCCGGGAAGGGATCAACAGGGTTTTCGAACAGACCGAGCACGAAGTGCCTTTCCGGCGGCGGAGACGGACAGGGAACCGGGGAAACCGCCGGACGTCCTCATGATCGATCTCCGCTTCGTGTCGGTAGGTGCCCTCGCGAGGCTAGGCGACATCGCGGCGCGCCGCCTTCCATTTCGCGCCGGGGCCCGGGCAGTGACCTGGCCCACGCCTGTCACAACGGTCGGTCACGCGGTGTCTTGAGACCGAAGGCCCAGGAAACGGAGGAGACACCATGAACGGGAACACCGATGTCGTCGTGGTCGGCGGCGGGTACGCGGGCGTCATGGCGGCCAATCGCCTGACCCGGCGCGACGACGTGACAGTGACCCTGATCAACCCGCGGTCGACCTTCGTCGAGCGGATCCGCCTGCACCAGTTGGTGGGTGGGACCGACGACGCGGTCGTCGACTACCGGGACGTCCTGGCCGGGCGCGTGCGCCTGGTCGTCGACAGCGTGACCCGGATCGACGCTGCGGATCGCCGCGTGACGCTGGCAACGGGCGGCACGGTCGGCTACGACTACCTGGTCTACGCGGTGGGCAGCGGCAGCGCCGCCCCGGACGTGCCCGGGGCAACCGAGTTCGCCTACCCGGTGGCGAGCCTGGAGGAGGCCCAGCGGTTGCGGCCCGTCCTCGCCGCCGCCCCCGCCGCGGCCCCGGTGACGGTGGTCGGCGGGGGCCCGACCGGCATCGAGACCGCCGCCGAGCTGGCGGAGGCGGGACGCGCCGTGACCCTGGTCTGCGGCGAGGTGCTCGGTCCGTACCTGCATCCGCGGGTTCGGCGCTCGGTGGCCGCGAGGCTCGCCCGGCTCGGGGTGACCGTGCTCGACGGCCCCGACGCGACGGTGACGGCCGTGGCCGGCGATGCCGTGCGGCTCGGTGGCGGTCGCCGGTTGCCGAGCGCGGTGACCATCTGGACCGCCGGATTCGGCGTGCCGGACCTGGCCCGCCGCAGCGGGCTGAGCACCGACGCGTCGGGCCGGCTGCTCACGGACGAGACGTTGACGAGCGTGGACGACGCGCGCATCGTCGCGGCCGGGGACTCGGCGGCGCCGTCGGACCTGCCGTTCCGGATGAGTTGCCAGGCCGCGATGCAGCTCGGTCCGCAGGCCGCCGAGACGGTGCTCAGCCGGCTCGCGGGTGAGCAGCCCGCGCCGGTCCACGTGGGGTTCGCCGGCCAGTGCGTCAGCCTGGGGCGTCGCGCCGGCCTGTTCCAGTTCGCCCGCAGGAACGACACCGCGGTGCGCCTGCACCTCGGCGGCCGCCCGGCCGCGAAGCTCAAGGAACTCGTGTGCAGGAGCATCATCTGGCAGTTGGCGTACGAGGCACGCAGACCCGGTGCGCTCAACCCGCGGATCAAGGACGACACGCGCCAGCAGTTGCTGCGGGCCGGGCGCGTCGAGGCGACGGCCACCACCGCACGGGCGGCCCGGCCGTCATGAGAGCCCTCGACCACCAGGGGTCGGCCGCGAAGGAGCGCAGGGGGAACATGAGCGACCACGGCACCGACGCGGCGACCGAGACCTTCGTCGCCCACCGCAACCTGCTCTTCACCGTCGCGTACGAGATCCTCGGATCGGCGGCCGACGCCGAGGACGTCCTGCAGGAGACCTGGCTGCGGTGGGTCAGGGTCGACATGGATCAGGTACGCGACCGGCGCGCCTACCTGATCCGGATCACGACCCGGCAGTCGATCAACCGGCTGCGCGCGATGAAACGCCGCAGGGAGGCGTACGTCGGCCCGTGGCTGCCCGAGCCGCTGCTCACCGCGCCGGACGTGGCCCTGGACGTCGAGCTCGCCGAGAGCGTGTCGATGGCGTTGATGCTCGTCCTGGAGACGCTGTCGCCGACCGAGCGCGCCGTGTTCGTGCTGCGGGAGGCGTTCGAGGTCGGCTACGACGAGATCGCCGCCGCCGTCGGCAGGAGCCCCGCGGCCGTCCGGCAGATCGCGCACCGCGCCCGCCAGCACGTCGACGCCCGCCGCCCCCGCCGCGTGGTCTCCCCGAGCGAGGCCCGGGCGGCTCTGGAATCGTTCCGACACGCGATCGAGACCAGGGACCTGCGGGGCCTGCTCGACGTGCTCGCCCCGGAGGTCGTCCTGGTCAGCGACGGCGGCGGCGTCATGCAGGCCGCGTTGCGGCCGGTCACGGGCGCGCAGAAGGTGGCCCGGATGTTCCTCGGTGGTCTGCGCAGGCTCGACGGCGTGCTCACCGGCGGGCCGACCGTGGTCAACGGCAACCCGGCACTGCTCGTACGCCTCGACGACGAGATCGACGGCGTGCTGGCGCTGCGTGTCGAGGACGCACGGATCACCGGCCTCTACTACGTCCGCAACCCGGAGAAGCTGACCCGCATCCGGTCGGAGACCCCGCTCACCCTGCGATGAACAGTCGATTACGGTTCCTCACGGCAAGAGCCGTCCCCTGACCGTGAGGAACCGTGGTGACCGACACCAGCACGACGACCGTCCCCGTCCGCGTCTTCGGCGGCCCGACCGCCCTCATCGAGTACGGCGGCCTCAGGTTCCTGACCGACCCGACCTTCGACGCCCCCGGCGACTACCCGCTGGGTCCCGGCATGGTCCTGACCAAGACCGCCCCCGCCGCCGCCGGCGCGGCCGACCTCGGCCCCGTCGACGCGGTGCTGCTCTCCCACGACCAGCACCCCGACAACCTCGACCGCGCCGGTCGGGCCCTGCTGGCCGACGTCGCCCTGACCGTGACGACTCCCAGCGGCGCGGGTCGCCTCGGCGGCACCGCCCGGGGCCTTGCGCCGTGGGAGTCCGTCGAGCTGGAGCGCCCCGGCGGTGGCACCGTGACCGTGACGGGCGTGCCCGCCCGGCACGGCCCGGAGGGCTGCGAGCCGCTCACCGGCGAGGTCGTCGGGTTCGTCCTGACCGCCGCCGACCTGCCCACGCTCTACGTCAGCGGCGACAACGCCTCGCTGGACCTGGTCCGGCAGATCGCCGAGCGCTTCGGGCCGGTCGACACCGCCGTGCTGTTCGCCGGGGCCGTGCGTACCCCCATGTTCGACGGCGCGCTGCTCACCCTCGACAGCGCCCAGGCCGCCGAGGCCGCCCGCATCCTCGGCGCGCGGCGGGTCGTGCCGGTGCACGTGGACAGCTGGGCCCACTTCACCGAGGGGCGCGACGACGTGGTCGCCGCGTTCACCCGGGCCGACCTGGCCGACCGTCTCCAGCTGAGCTGAGCGGCCGCCGCGGAGCCGGCGGACCGCTCGGGGCAGGTCAGGTCCGCGCGCCGCCGAGTCCGAGCAGGACGGCGAGGCCCAGGGCGCTGCGCGGGGCGTACGGCACCCGCCACAGTCCACCGTGCGCGGCGCCGTACGCCTCGTCCCGCCAGGGGTGCGGCAGCGCCGGGCCGCCCGTACGCAGGTGGTGCACCAGGAGCGCGGCCATCAGCGTGTTGCTGGTCGCCGGATCGAACACCTCGATGCCGAATCGGTGCGCACCGGCGTACGCGGCGGCCAGCGCGCGGTTGCGCAGCACCGAGCGGGTCCGGGTGGGCGGGGCGACGGTGAACGACACGGTCGCCCCCGCGTCCCGGGCCACCGTCGCCCGCCACCGCTGAAGGCGTTTCGCCAAGGCGTAGTTGGGTCCCTGCTGCGGCACGAGGCTGTCGTTGACTCCGGGGTCGGCGCCCGGCGGGTAGTTGCGGTGCAGGAGCCTGCCGCCGGAGGCGACCCGCAGCGACCGGCGGACCACGCCGCGCGCCGCGTAGCCCCGCTCGGCGTGGCGCACCGCGTCGCCGGGAACGGCGAAGACGTCGGTGGGGGTGGCCAGGAACGCGAGCGCCACGTCGTCACGGCGCTCCTGTAGGCGGACAGTGAGCGCGTCGACCGCCGTGGCGACGCGGACGTTGGTCGCGCCGTCGGCGTAGACGTAGTTGCCCAGCACGAGCCGACCGTCGACGCCGAGCAGCCAGTCGGCGACCTGCGGAAGGTTGTGCAGCAGGTCGGCGCCGGCCCGGGCGGCCAACGCGCCGTCGTCGGGGTCGGTGCCGGCGGGGACGGGCACGTGCAGCCGGCCGCCACCACGGCGCGTCGTGTCCAGCAGGCGCCGCCAGATCTCCGGGCGCGGCAGGTCGACCGCGACGACGTCGCCGCCCCAGCGCAGCACGGACGGCAGCGGGCCCATCTCCGCGCCCGCGCCGAGCACCACGATGCGCTGGTCGCGCAGGTCGAGCCAGTCCGGGTTGGCCATGACGGCGTGTACCGCCTCGGCGCAGGAGGGCTCGACGACGCCGGCGGTCACCCACCCGTCGAGCCGGCGGCGAAGCTCGTCGCCGCGCAGCCGCCGGCCCCGGTACGGCAGGGACAACTCGCGGTCGACCCCGCCGGTGCCGGCGACGGTGGCCGTGTGCAGCGGCTCGGCCCCGGTGGGCGCGTCGAACACCTCGCCGAGGCCGGTCTCGGCGCCGTCGATGTGGACCACGGCCATGCGGCGGTGCAGCGAGGCGAGCCCGTCGCGGGCGATCGTCACCGCGGCGTCGCGGGACAGCAGCCCGGCCTCGACGAGTCGCCGGAAGTGTCCGAGGTAACCGTGGCGCCAGTTCGTCTCGTGTTCCGCCGAGCGGGCGCCGACCGGGTCGACACCGCGCAGGGCGTCGGCGACGACCGACCGCCCGAGCGCGGACGTGCTGCGTCCCGCCTCGGTCTTCCGTGCCGGGCGGAAATGACGTGCGGTGCGCGTACGCCGGCTGGCAGGGTGGCCGGCATGACAGCGCAGGCTCTGGCGGGGGCGCTCGCCGACGACGTACGGCGGCAGGTCTTCGCGGCGATCGTGTTGGGCGGCGCCGACGCCCCGGCGGTGGCCGACCGGACGGGTCTGTCGGCGCGGCAGGTGCTCACCGCGATCCGCCGGCTCGTCGACGCGGGCCTGGTGGCCGGCGGCGACGGTGACCTGCGGGTCGACGCCGAGCGGCTGCGGCAGGCGGCCCGTACGCCGGCGGCGCCCCGTCCGGCCGGCGACTCCACGGACCGCGTGCTGCGCACCTTCGTGCGCGACGACAGGCTGATCGGCCTGCCGGCGCAGCGCGGCCGGCGGCGGGTGGTCCTGGCGCACGTGGCGAAGTCCTTCGAGCCGGGGGTGCGCTATCCGGAGCGGGAGGTGGACGAGGTGCTGCGGGGCTGGTGCGAGGGCGGCGGCTCCGACCACGCGGCGCTTCGTCGCTACCTGGTCGACGAGCAGTTGCTGGCCCGGGAGCAGGGCGTCTACTGGCGCATCGGCGACTGACCGCCCGCGTCGTGGCTTCCGCCTCGCCTCGTGCTCGCCGAGCACCGGTTCGGGAAGGTCCTGAGTTGACGCCACGGCCGAGACGCGCTAAATACAGAGGAGGAAGTTGAGTCGGCCTGGCTCAACTTATCGGACCTTCGGCCAGGAGAACCGAGGAGGCAGGGACCATGCTGATGCGTACCGACCCGTTCCGTGAGATCGACCGGATCACCGAGCAGTTCTTCGGCACCGCCGCGCGCCCCGCGGTCATGCCGCTGGACGCCTATCGCGACGGTGACTGGTTCCACGCGGCGTTCGACCTGCCCGGCGTCGACCCGGACAGCATCGACTGCACCGTCGAGCGCAACGTGCTGACCGTACGCGCCGAGCGTCGCCGGCCGGTCGGCGACAACGTCGAACTCGTCGCCGCCGAACGCCCGATGGGTACCTTCACCCGACGGCTCTTCCTCGGCGACACCCTCGACACCGACAAGCTCGAGGCCGGCTACGACAACGGTGTGCTGACCCTGCGGATCCCCGTCGCGCAGCGGGCCAAGCCGCGCCGGGTCACCATCACGGCCACCGCCAACGGCAACGGCCGCAAGGAGATCAACGCCTGATCCGGCGCGACGGGGCGCGACGGCCGGCGCGGCCGCCCGCCCCGTCGCGTGGCCGTGGGCGCACGTCCCTGCCCTCGCGGCGTCGACGTGCGGCGCGGCGCGACCCACGCTCAGGTGACGGCGCGCGACGCCGGGCGGGTAAACCGGTCGCGGGGGCCGGGGGCCCGTGCCAGACTCGACGGCGATCCGCGCAGCCGAGCCGTCAGGAGCCGACCGCACGATGTGATTCCCGCAGGACGCGGCGGGGCACCGTCCCGCCGCCGCCGGTTCCAGCCGTCCGCCCGCCCGGGCGTCGACGGCCCGCCCGTCGTCCCGCGGAGGACCACCCGTGTTGAAGGTCGTGTCCGTCAGCAAGCACTACGACACCGAGCCGCTGTTCACCGACGTCGAGCTGGTCCTGAACGCCGGCGACCGGGTCGGCCTCGTGGGCCCCAACGGGGTGGGCAAGTCCACCCTGCTGCGGGTGCTCACCGGCGAGGAACCGCCGTCGGGCGGGCACGTCGCCCTGGCTCCCGGCGTCCGGGTCGGCTACTTCGCCCAGCAGGTGCCGGATCCGGACGCCACCGTCGGGCAGTTCCTCGCCGCCGGGCTCGGCGAGCTGCATCCCCTGGCCGTACGGCTGCGTGAGCTGGAACGGCGGATGGCCGACGGTGACGGCACGGTGCTCGCCGAGTACGGCGACGCGCAGGAGCGGTGGGCGGCGCTGGACGGCTGGCGGGCGCAGGCCCGGCTGACGGAGGTCCGCCAGCGCCTCGACATCGACCACCTGCCCGACGACACCCCGCTGCGCCGGGTCAGCGGCGGCGAGCAGGCCCGGCTCACCCTCGCCCGGGTGCTGCTGCACGCCCCGGACCTGCTGGTACTCGACGAGCCGACCAACCACCTCGACGCCGACGGGATCGCCTGGCTCGGCGACTGGCTGGCCGCCTTCGCGGGCGCGGTGCTGGTGGTCAGCCACGACCGGGCGTTCCTGGACCGCACGGTGACCCGGATCGTCGAGCTGGACGGCATCCACGAGGCGCCGCAGACCTACACCGGCGGCTACACCGACTACCGGGCGGAGAAGACCCGCCGCTGGCAGCGGCTGCTGCTCGACTACGAGGCCCAGCAGAAGGACCACCTGCGCTGGCTGGCCGACATCGACCGCACCAAGCAGCAGGCCCGCGGGGTGGAGGAGTCCGTGCGCAGCGGCCTCGGCGCCGACCAGCTGCGCCGCTACGCCAAGAAGGTGGCGAAGAAGGCCAAGGCCCGCGAGCGGCGGCTGCGCCGGCAGATGGACTCGATCCGCTGGCTCGCCGAGCCCCGCACCCGGCCGCCGCTGACGCTGGCGTTCCCACAGGAGACCGTCGGTGGACACGAGGTGCTGCGGTCGCGGGCCCTGACGCTGCGCGTCGCCGACCGCACGCTGCTCGACCGGGTCGAGTTGAGTGTCCGCGCGGGCGAGAGGATCCTGCTCACCGGCGCGAACGGCACCGGCAAGACCACCCTGCTGCGGACCCTCGCCGGCGAGCACCCGCCGGCCGGGGGCGAGGTCGTCGCCGCCGGGCCCGTCGCCGTGCTGCCGCAGACCCACGACGCGCTGCGTACCGACGTCACCGTCCGCGACTTCTTCCGCTCCCGGGTGCCGGTGTACGTCGACGACGCCGAGCGGCTGCTCGACGCCCACCTGTTCGGCCCGGAGCAGTGGGACGCGCCGTTGCGGGTGCTCTCCGCCGGTGAGCTGCGCCGGTTGCTGCTCGCGGTGCTGGTGAACAGCCCGGCCGAGGTGCTGCTGCTCGACGAGCCGACGAACTACCTCGACTTCGACGCCCTCGACGTGATGGAAGAGGCGCTGCGGCAGTTCCGTGGCACCCTGGTGATGGTCAGCCACGACGCCTGGTTCGCCGAGGCGGTCGGGGTCGACCGGCGGTGGCGGCTGACCGACCGGCGCGTCGTCGAGGAACCGGCGTCGGCCACGATCGCGTAGGGCGCGCCTCCTCCCGTTCCCGACCCGAAGCTGAGAACCTTTTTCACATGCTCTCCCCGAACGCTCCGGCGCGGCCAAGCCGGCCCACCCCGCTGGCCCTGCCCGGGGGGCCCGTCGACTTCACCGAGGCGTGGCTGCGCAACCGGCGGCTGTCCGAGCACACCCGCGACGCGTACCGGCGCGACGTCGCCGGCTGGCTCGCCTGGTGCGCCGCCTGCGAACTGGACCCGCTGCACGCGAACTTCCTGCACGTCAACGAGTACGCCCGGGCCCTGGAGGCCACCCTCGGCGTGCGTACCGGCAGGCCGCTCACCCCGGCCACCGTCGCCCGCCGGCTCTCCGCCCTGTCCAGTTGGTACGACTTCCTGGTCAAGCTGCGCGCCGTGGAGGCCAACCCGGTCGCCGGCGCCGACCGCCCCCGTATCGACCGGGACCACTCCGCCACGGTCGGGCTCACCCCCGAGGAGGTCGACGCGCTGCTCGCCGCCGCCGAGGCCGACACCGGGCCGACCGCCGCCCGCAACCGGGCCGCCATCGCCTTGCTGGCCGACCTCGGGCTGCGGGTGGGGGAGCTGGTGTCGCTCGACCTGGCCGACCTCGGCGCGGAGCGGGGCCACCGCAGTGTCCGCTTCGTCGGCAAGGGCGGCAAGTTCCGCCGCCGCGCCCTGACCCCCGGCACCGCGTACGCCCTCGACGCCTACCTGGCCCAGCGGGCCGCCGCGCAGGGCGTGGCGGTGCCCGAGCTGACCGGCCCACTGCTGGTCACCGCCAGCGGGGCCCGGCTGGACCGGCACGCGATGTTCCGGCTGGTGCGCCGGCTGGCCCGCACGGCCGGCATCCCGGCGTGGGCGAGACTGTCGCCGCACTCGCTGCGGCACGCGTTCGCCACCACCGCCCGCGCCGAGGGCGTGCCCCTGGAGGACGTGCAGGACGCAATGGGCCACGCCGACCCGCGCACCACCCGCCGCTACGACCGCGACCGGCACAACCTCGACCGCGACCCCGCGTACGCCATCTGGGCGGCCCGGGCCCGGCGCCGCGGCTGAGCTGGACGCCGCGGCGCCCGGGTCGAAGATCCACCCGGCGGGGTCGGCGGCCGCGCGCGGCCCGCGGGTCCGGGTGGCCGGCGCGCGGCTCAGCGGGCGATGCCCGCCCCGGGCGCCGGCGACCGGCAGTTCGGCGGCGGCACGCGCTCCAGCTGCGTCACTGCCTCCTGTCGTGGGGTGAAGCGACATGTTCGGCTTCGCCGAACCAGGTAGCCAGCCGGCCGGCGCGGGCGACGGCGCGCAGGCGCCGTTCGGTGGCGTCGCGCACGGGTGGGGTGGTGAGGATGACCAGCTGGTCGCCGACGCGCAGCCGGGTGTGCCCGTCGGGTACGAAGGTGTCCTCGCCGCGCACCACGAGGGTGGTCGCGGCCGGCGGCGGCAGCCGCAGCTCGGGCAGGTAGACGCCGTGCAGGCGGGAGCCGGGTTCGACGGTGACGTGGATGAGGTCGGCCTCCATGGCGTCCAGCGGTGCCAGCTCGATCTGCAGGTCGGCTCCCAGCTCGTGCGACGTGAGGCGGAGCCGTCGCGCCAGCCACGGCAGGGTGGGGGCCTGGATGAGGGTGAACACCACGACGAGCACGAAGACGATGTTGAAGACCTGTTCGCTGTCGGGGGCCCCACCGACGACCGGGATGGTGGCCAGCACGATCGGCACGGCACCGCGTAGTCCCGCCCACGACAGGAAGGCCTGTTCGCGCAGGGGGATCCGGAACGCGGCCAGCGAGACCAGCACCGAGGCGGGCCGGGCGAGCAGCAGCAGCGCCGTGCCGACCACGACGGCGGGCACGATCGCGGCGGGCAGCTCGCTGGGCGTGGCCAGCAGGCCGAGCATGACGAACAGGCCGATCTGGGCGATCCAGCCCAGCCCTTCGGCGACCGAGTGGGTGGCCCGCCGGTGTGGCAGGCCGGCGTTGCCGAGCACCAGCCCGGCCAGGTAGGCGGCCAGGAAGCCGCTGGTCTGGGTCAGGCCGGCGACGGCGAAGGCCAGCACCCCGCAGGCGACCGTCGCGATGGGGTACAGGCCGGACGTGGGCAGGGTCAGCCGGCGCAGCAGCCACACGCCGGCCGCGCCGGTCGCCACGCCGATCGCGCCACCGGCGAGCAGCTGGTAGGCCATCGTGGCGACCAGCGGCAGGGGCGCGACGGCGTCGAGGGTGGCGGCGCTGAAGGCGAGCACCAGGATCAACGTGGGGGCGTCGTTGAGCCCGGACTCGGCCTCCACCAGGCTCGTCAGCCGCCGGGGCAGCGGCACCGCACGCAGCACGGAGAAGACCGCCGCGGCGTCGGTGGACGACACGACCGCTCCCAGCAGCAGCGCCATCTGCCAGCCGACGTCCAGCAGCAGGTGAGCCGCCGCGGCGGTGACGGCGACGCTGACGAACACGCCGACGGTGGCCAGCACCGACGCGGGCGCCAGCACCCCGCGTACGTCGCTGAACCTGGTGGTCAGGCCGCCCTCCACCAGGATGACCGCCAGCGCGGCCAGGCCCAGGGCCTGGGCCAGGGCCGCGTCGTCGAACGGGAAGCCGGCGACGTCCTGGCCCAGCAGCAGGCCGACGGCGAGGTACGCCAGCAGCACCGGCATGCCCAGCCGGCTGGCCAGCCGCGCGGCACCGACGCTGGCCAGGACGACGCCGGTGCCGACGGCCAGCATCACGTACAGCTCACCGAGGTCCACGTCGGTCCCCTCGCTCGCGATGGGCGGCCACGCCGCGAATCAGGTCGGCACCCAGCGCGAAGGACCACCATAGCGCCTGGCCGGTGCCCGGATCAGGGGCTCCGGCGACGAGGCCCTTCACGATCGGTGCGGGCCAGGCGCTCACGAGCATCCGTCCGGCGGACCGTCCTCGACGTTGGCGGGTCGGGGCGCCAAGACGAGCGTGCCGACTTTCCTGCGGACGGGCCCAGCGGTTCTCTACGGTCGACGGGTGGGCGCTGAGCAGCCGTGGAGCCGGCCGGCCCGTCGGGGCCGCCCGGTGCGTACCGGGTTGGTGATCGCGGGCGTGACCGTGCTGATGTGCTGCGTCGGGGTGGCCGGGCTGGGTGCCTGGAACGTGCAGGTGGTCACGCAGGCCAGCGGCCCGGTGCGGGAGACCGCCGACGGGTTCCTGCGTTCGGTGGCGGCGGGCGACACCGACGGCGCGTACGACCGGCTGTGCGCCGACGCGCGTAGCCGGTGGAGCCCGCTCGGGTTCACCAGCTGGCTGCGCACCCCGCCGGTGGTCGACGGCTACGAGATCGTCGACGTGTCGGTGGCGACCCGGGGTGGCCGCCCACGCGGCACGGTCACCGTACGGCTGACGCGCGACAGCGGCCGCACCGAGGAGCGGAAGCTGTCGGTGGTGCGTGAGGACGGCGACTGGCGGGTGTGCGGCGACCCGTACTGAGGCCTCAGCCGCGGGGGCCGAGTTCGCCCGCGCGGTAGTGCCGGCGGCAGAGCACCTGGTAGCGCACCTCGGCGTTGTCCACGGTGTCGCCGATGACGACCTGCAGGCCCTCGCGGGCCACCCGACCGTCGACCACCCGGGCGTTGAGCAGCCCTTCCCGGCCGCACCAGCAGAGCACCTCGACCTGGATGCGGGCCACCTCGTCGGCCAGCTCGAACAGCCGCTGCGCGGCCGGGAACAGGCACGACCGGAAGTCGGTGGCCAGCCCGAACGCGTACACGTCGACGTCGTAGCTGTCGACCAGTTCGGCCATCTGCTCGATGTGCTCCAGGTTGTAGAACGACGCCTCGTCGCAGATGAGGTAGTCCACCCGCACGCCCTCGGCCCAGGTGTCGCGTACGAGGGCACGCAGGTCCACCTCGTCGGTGACCTCGACGGCCTCGTGTGCCAGGCCGATGCGGGTGGTGACCTGCGGGCCGAGCGAGCGGTCGATGCGGGTGGTGACGAGGCCGCGGCGGCCCTGCCGGGAGTGGTTGTGGTTCATCTGCAACGCCATCGTGGACTTGCCGCAGTCCATGGGTCCCCAGAAGAACTTCAACGCCGCGGCGTGCAGCGGGCGCCCGTCCACGCCCCGCGCCGCGGCGCACCCGGCGGGGGAGTCGTCGGGGCCCAGCGGCGGGCGCGCCAGGCAGGTCGGGGCGGCGGCGTGGTCGGTCACGGTCGGGCAGCCTAGCCGATCGACGTCGCTTGATCCGGCCGGCGCGGACGGTGTGCGGCTCAGAGCACCCGGGGCGGGGTGTTGCCGGCGGCGACGATCGCCCGACGCATCGGCACGGCCAGCAGCAGCAGGAATCCGACGACGAAGAAGATCAGCAGGGACACCAGGCCCACCCGGTAGGAGTTGGTGAGCTGGAACACGATGCCGAACGCCAGTGGGCCGAGCCAGCTGGTGCCCTTGTCGCTGATCTCGTAGAACCCGTAGTACTCGCCTTCCTTGCCGGCGGGGATGAGCTGGCTGAACAGCGACCGGCTCAACGCCTGGCTGCCGCCGAGCACCAGGCCGATGGCGGCGCCGAGGATCATGAACGGCAGCGGCGCCTCGGCGGGCAGCCGGAACGCGCCGAGGATCACCCCGGTCCACAGCACCAGGCTGATCAGCACGGTCTTCCAGGCGCCGATGCGCTTGGCGAGGGCGCCGAGCAGCAGCGCGCCGCCGAAGGCGAGGAACTGCACCAGCAGGATGGTGACGATCAGGGTGCTCTGCCCGAGCTTCAGCTCCTCGGTGCCGTACTGGCTGGCCAGGGCGATGACGGTCTGGATGCCGTCGTTGTAGACCAGGAACGCGAGCAGGAAGAACAGCGTCAGCGGGTACGCCTTGAGCTCGCGCAGGGTGCGGCCGAGCTGCCGGAACCCGTCGGTGACCGGGTTGCCGCCGGCCAGCGCGGCGGCGGTGGGGTGCTCGCGCAGCCAGCGCAGCGGGATCAGGGTGAACACCGCCCACCAGAGGCCGGCGGACACGATCGACCAGCGGGCCAGGTCGAGGGTGCGCTGGTGGTTGCCCTCCTCGCCGAGCATGCTGACCGCGACGAGGTTGAGCCCCAGCAGCACGCCGCCGCCCAGGTAGCCCAGCGCCCAGCCACGGCTGGAGATGCCGTCGCGGTCGTCGGGGCCACCGAGTTGCGGCAGGAACGAGTTGTAGACCACCACACCGGCGCCGAAGGCGATGTTGGCGATCATGAACAGCGCCCCGCCGAGCAGATACCGGTCGCCGGTGACGAAGAGCATGCCGACGGTCGCGCCGGCGCCGACGAAGGCGGCGGCGGCGAGCAGCCGCTTCTTGTGCGCCGACCGGTCGGCGATCGCGCCGACGACCGGCAGCACGAAGACGGTGAGGAACACCGACAGCGACACCAGGTACGGGAAGTACGAGCCGGCGGCGACCTTGATGCCCAGCGGGTGGACGTACCCGGAGCAGGTGTCGGCGCCCAGTTCGCAGCCGGCGGCGAGTTTGGTCACGGTGGTCAGGAACGGGCCGAGGAACACGGTGATGACGGTGGTGGAGAAGGCGGACATCGCCCAGTCGTAGAAGTACCAGCCGCTGCGTTCGCGGCGGGTGCTCGCCGGAGTGGGGGTGTCGTCCACGGCGGGGGTGACGGTCTCGGCCATCGGGGTCCTTCGAACGGTTCAGGCGGCCCAGTGGCCGCGGCTGCGGTAGACGTCGCGCAGCACGCCGACGTGATCGGTCATGATGCCATCCACACCAAGGTCGAGTAACTCGTGCATCTCGGCAGGTTCGTCGATCGTCCAGACGTGCACGTGCAGGCCGAGTCGGTGGGCGTGGCGCAGGAACCGGCGGTCCACCACGGGCAGGCGCCCGTAGCGCACCGGTACCTGCGCGGCCACCACCGACGGGGGCAGCCGCAACGGCCGTCCGGTCAGCGACGCCATCCGCAGCCGGGCCACCCCGCGCATGCCGAGGCTGCTGGCGACGCGCCCCTGGGTGAGGGCGCGCAGCCGGGCCAGCCGGGCGTCGCTGAACGAGGCCAGCAGCACCCGGTCGCCGGCCCCGACGCGCGCGAGCGTCGACACGGCCGGCTCGACGCCGCCGTCGGCCTTGACGTCGATGTTGAACCGCACCTGCGGCCAGGCGTCGAGCACCTCGTCGAGGCGGGGGACCACGGCGGCGCCACCGACGCGTACCGAGGCCAGGTCGGCCCAGCGCAGGTCGGCGATGCGCCCCGGCTCGCCGGTGACCCGGGTCAGCGTGGCGTCGTGGAAGACCACCGCGACGCCGTCGGCGGTGCCGTGCACGTCGGTCTCGACGTACCGGTAGCCGAGCCCGATGGCCCGCGCGAACGCCGCGGCGGTGTTCTCGTCGCCCTCGGCGGCGCCGCCACGGTGGGCGAACGCCAGCGGTGTGGGCCCGTCGAGGTAGGCGTGGGTCACGCGGGGAGTATGCCGGGGCGCGGTGGCCGGCGTGTGACCGGCCGGCGGCGCCGCTGCCCCCGCCGGGCGAGCGTCGAGGATCAGGCTCTGCCGCGACCCCGGGAGCGGCTGGTGTCGACCGGGCGACCCGGGTCGACGTGGCGGGGCCGGTCGGGCTCGTCGGGCCGCAACGGCACAAGCGAGTCGGTGATGGCGCCGATGATCCGGTCGGTGGCGCGCAGGGCGGCGCCCGGGGCTGCCGGCGTCAGGTCGGTGAGGTCCACCGGGTCACCGAAGTGCACCCGCACGACGGGACGGCGCACCAGGGCACGGGCGACACCGGCCAGCAGGCCCTTGGGCGCACGGTAGGGCACCACCTCGTGGCAGCCCCACTGGGCGACCGGGATCACCGGGGCGCCGCAGGTCAGGGCGAGCCGGGCGGTGCCGGTCTTGCCGCGTTCGGGCCACATGTCCGGGTCCAGGCCGATGCGTCCCTCGGGGTAGACCAGGATCACCGAGCCGCCGGAGACCGCCGTCGCGGCGTCGTCGAGGGCGCGGCCGACGGCGGCGGTGCCCCGGTCGACGCGCAGGTGCCCGGCGCGTCGCATCGCGGTGCCGATGACGGGGGTACGGAACAGCCCGCCGGTGGCCATGATCCGGGGGGAGACGCCCCGGGCGCGGCAGGCGGCGGCGAGCACGACGGGGTCGAACGGGCTGATGTGGTTGGCGGCCAGGATCAGCGGGCCCCGGCGCAACGCCTCGGGCACGTCGCCGGTGACCTCCAGGCGGGCCAGGAGCGCCACGACGAAGCGGGCGAACAGTTGTGCGGCACGCCAGATCAGGGGCGGCTGCCAGGTAAGGCGGGTGGTGTCCATCAGCGCGCAATGGTCGCACGTGGGGGCCCACCCGCGCGGGGCGGGTGGCGTACGGGTGCCGGCCGTCGGGCCGCCCGGCCGAGGTGATCAGGGTCATTGGTCCCGGGCCGCTTCGGGACCCCCGCCCCTGCCGCATTTCCTACGACGCGCAGTAGTATTTACTACGTCTCGTAGTATGCACAGCCCTGGGGGTCACTGGTGGACGCGTTGGACGTCGCCCGCTGGCAGTTCGGTGTCACCACCGTCTACCACTTTCTCTTCGTACCGCTGACCATCGGCCTGTCCGTGCTGGTGGCGATCCTGCAGACGATGTGGCACCGCACCGGCGACGAGAAGTACCTGAAACTCACCAAGTTCTACGGCAAGCTCTTCCTGATCAACTTCGCCATGGGCGTGGTGACCGGCATCGTGCAGGAATTCCAGTTCGGCATGAACTGGAGCGACTACTCCCGCTTCGTCGGCGACATCTTCGGCGCCCCCCTGGCGATCGAGGCACTGGTCGCGTTCTTCCTGGAATCGACCTTCATCGGCCTGTGGATCTTCGGCTGGGACCGGCTGCCCAGGCGCCTGCACCTGGCCAGCATCTGGGCAGCCGCCATCGGCAGCAACCTCAGCGCCTACTTCATCCTCGCGGCGAACTCGTTCATGCAGAACCCGGTCGGCTACCGCATCAACCCCGACACCGGCCGCGCCGAACTCACCGACTTCGTGGCCGTGCTGACCAACAAGGTCGCCATGATCACGTTCCCGCACACCATCGCCGGCGCGTTCCTGGTGGCCGGCTCGCTGCTGGTCGCCGTCGCCATGTGGCACCTGGTACGCAACCGCGACAGCGCCGACACCCCCGCCTACCGCTTCGCCGCCACGTTCGGCTCCTGGGTCACCCTCGTCTCCGCCGCCGCCGTCGCCATCACCGGCGACATCCAAGGCAAGATCATGACCCAGGTGCAGCCCATGAAGATGGCCGCCGCCGAGGGCCTCTACACCACCGAGAGCCCCGCCTCGTTCTCCGTACTCACCATCGGCAGCCTCGACGGCAGCCGCGAACTGTTCGCCCTCAAGATCCCGCACCTGCTGTCCTGGCTGGGCACCGGCGACCCCGACGGCACCGTGCAGGGCATCAACGACCTGCAGGCCCAGTACGCCGCCCAGTACGGCGCCGGCAGCTACACCCCGATCATCCCGGTCACCTACTGGAGCTTCCGCTTCATGATCGGCTTCGGGATGGCCGCCGCCGCCATCGCCCTGCTGGTGCTCTGGAGCCAACGCAAGGGCCGCACCCCCACCAGCAGGTGGCTGCTGCGCGCCGGCCTGGTCATGCCCCTGCTGCCGCTGGCCGCGAACTCCTTCGGCTGGATCTTCACCGAGATGGGCCGCCAACCGTGGATCGTCTTCGGCGAGATGCTCACCCGCGACGGCGTCTCCCGCAGCGTCTCGCTCACCGAGGTCCTCACCTCCTTCACCGCCTTCACCCTCATCTACGCCACCCTCGCCGTCGTCGAGGTCAAACTGCTGCTGCGCTACGCCAAGGCCGGCGTACCCGACCTGACCCCCGACCCCGACATCGACGACACCCACGACGACGCCGAACGCCCGCTCGCGTTCGCCTACTGATCACCGGAGACAAACCGTGGAACTCACCACCATCTGGTTCCTGCTCGTCGCGGTCCTGTTCACCGGGTACTTCATCCTCGAAGGCTTCGACTTCGGCGTCGGCATGCTGCTGCCCGTACTCGGCCGCGACGACCGCGAACGCCGCGTCCTGATCAACACCATCGGACCCGTCTGGGACGGCAACGAGGTCTGGCTCATCACCGCCGGCGGCGCCATGTTCGCCGCCTTCCCCGAGTGGTACGCCACCCTGTTCTCCGGCTTCTACCTGCCGCTGCTGCTGATCCTGCTCGCCCTGATCATCCGCGGCGTCGCCTTCGAATACCGCCACAAGCGCCCCGAGGCATCCTGGAAACGCCGCTGGGACACCGCCATCTTCGTCGGCTCCGTGCTGCCCGCCGTGCTGTGGGGCGTGGCGTTCGCCAACATCCTGCGCGGCGTACCACTCGACGCCGACCACGAGTACGTCGGCGGCCTGCTCGACCTGCTCAACCCGTACGCCCTGCTCGGCGGCGCGACCACCGCGACCCTGTTCCTCACCCACGGCGCCGTGTTCATCGCCCTCAAGACCGTCGGCGAGGTCCGCGAACGCGCCGGCGCGCTCGCGGTACGCCTGGGCGTGGCCGCCGCCGCCCTCGCGGTGGCGTTCCTGACCTGGACGCTGACCATCCGCTCCAGCACCGCCGCCGTCGTGTTCGCCGTCGGCGCCGCCCTGGCGCTGCTCGGCGGCCTGGCCGCCGCCCGGGTACGCCGGGAGGGCTGGGCGTTCACCGGCACCGCCGTGGCCATCGCGCTGGCCGTGGCGACGCTCTTCGCGGCGCTGTTCCCGAACGTGCTGCCCTCCACGCTCGACGCGGCCGGCACACTGACCGCCACCAACGCCGCCTCCACCCCCTACACCCTGAAGATCATGACGTGGGTGGCGGTGGTGTTCACCCCGATCGTGCTGGCCTACCAGGGCTGGACGTACTGGGTGTTCCGCAAGCGCATCGGGGTGGCCCACATCCCGCGGCACTGACCCACCCCCGCCGGTGGCCGCGCACCCCGCCGCCGCCACCGGCACCCACCACGGGGCCGACGCGACACACCTGCCGCGCCGGCCCCGTGGCCCTGTCAGTGCGCCTCGCGCAGCTCCGCCAGACGCGCCTCGATCTCCGCCAACTCCGCGCGCAGCTTCTCCGCCTGCTGCTCCGCCTCGGCCCGCTCGACCGCCATGATCTGCTCCACCGCCTCGTGCACCCCCGGCACGTCGACCAGCGCCACCATCCGCAACGCCTCCGCCGGCTTCACCACGTACGGCTTCGCCAGCGCCTTGCTGCCCTGCTGCGCCGCCACCGTCCACTCACCGTCGGCGTACGCCAACGTCACCGTCAGCCCCGCCGGACCCTTCGGCTTCACCGCCTTCACCGCCTTGCGCGCCGGTGCGGGCTTCGCCTCCACCGCCTCCACCTTCGGCTCCTCCCGCCGCTGCTGCGGCACCCGGTCCAACACGAACTCCGGCTCCACCGGCGCCTGCACCGCCGCCTCCGGCTCCGGCTGCGGCTCGGCCGCCCTACGCCCGGCGCCGCGCGGCGCCACCGCCACGTCGGCGGGGGAGAACGGCAACTCGTCGCGACCGAACCGGACCACCACGAACTCCTCGGAGACCGCCGGATCGGTCAACTCCACCACCTGACCCACCTGCCCGGCGATCTGACCCGCCGAGGCGGTGAACACCACCTTCGGCTTGCGACCCGCCGCCAGCGCCTCCCGGATGCTCTGCACCTCTTCAGTGGACAAACCCTGGCCAGCGGCACCCATCAGCAACCTCTTCCCTCGTACACCTGTTCAGCTGCCTGCCTTGATACCAGCCCGCCCCGACAACCGGAAGATCAACCCCCCAGCGCCCGCAACGCCGCGTCCGCATGGTCGTTCATGTTGAGCTCGCTGTGGATGACCTCGACCACCCGCCGGTCGGTACCGATCACGAACGTCATCCGCCGCGTGCCCAACGCGCCCAACGGCAGCCGCCGCCGCACCCCGAACAGATCCGCCACCGCACCGTCGACATCCGACAGCAACGGATAGTCGAACCCGTACCGCCGCGAGAACTCCGCCTGCTTCGCCACCGGATCCCGGCTGATCCCCACCCGGGTCGCGCCCACCGCCGCGAACTCCGCCGCCAGGTCCCGGAAGTGGCAGCTCTGCGCCGTGCACCCCCGCGTCATCGCCGCCGGATAGAAGAACAGCACCACCGGACCGCTGGCCAGCAACTCCGACAGCCGCCGCGGCGTACCCGTCTCGTCCGGCAACTCGAAGTCGTCCACCACGTCCCCGACACCCACACCCGCCACCGCGCACCTCCACGTCCCCGACCACCGATACGCACGCGAGCCTATGCGCCGACCCACCGGCCCGCCCCGGTAGCGTCGAGCGCGCAGCCACCACAGGGGAGAGGCACCTTGACACCGGTCACCGTCATCACCGGCGGCAGCCGCGGCATCGGCGCCGCCACCGCCCGCCGCCTCGCCCACGCCGGGCACCACGTCGCCTTCAGCTACCGCCGCGACCGCACCGCCGCCACCGCCGTGCTCGCCGACCTCGAAACCACCGGCGTACGCGGCCTCGCCGTGCCCGCCGACACCCGCGACCCCGACCAGGTCACCGCCCTGTTCGACGCCGCCACCACCCTCGGCCCCATCACCGGCCTCGTCAACAACGCCGGCGTCACCAGCCCCATCGGCGCCTTCGTCGACCTCGACCCCACCGACCTGCGCCACGTCGTCGACGTCAACCTCATCGGCTACGTCCTCTGCGCCCAGCAGGCCGCCAGCCGCATGGACCGCGGCGGCGCCATCGTCAACGTCTCCTCCGTCGCCGCCACCCTCGGCAGCCCCGGCGAATACGTCCACTACGCCGCCGTCAAAGCCGCCACCGACACCCTCACCATCGGCCTCGCCAAGGAACTCGCCGGACGCGGCATCCGCGTCAACGCCGTCGCCCCCGGCATCATCCGCACCGACATCCACGCCCTCTCCGGCCAACCCGACCGACCCGAGCAGGCCGCCGCCCGCATCCCACTGGGCCGCCCCGGCGAACCCCACGAGGTCGCCGGCGCCATCGCCTGGCTGCTCGGCCCCGACGCCACCTACACCACCGGCACCGTCCTGCGCGTCGCCGGCGGCCTCTGAACCGCCACCGCCCATGCGACGATGCCACCCGTGACCGGCGTCTTCGGCGACATCGCCGACCTCTACGACGAAGCACGCCCCGACTACCCGAGCGCCCTCGCCGACCTCATCCGCGACTACCACGGCGGCACCCCCGACACGGTCACCGAGATCGGCGCCGGCACCGGCAAGGGCACCGCCGTGCTGCTGCGCCTCGACGCCCCCGTCACCTGCATCGAACCCGACCCCCGCATGACCGCCCGACTCACCGCCACCTTCCCCCAGGTCCACGCCGTCACCGACACCTTCGAGCGGTGGCAGCCACCCGCGGGCGGCGTGCCCCTGCTCGCCTGCGCGTTGGCCTGGCACTGGCTCGACCCCACCACCCGCAACCCCCGCGCCCACGCCGCCCTCACCCCCGGCGGCACCCTCGCCGTCTTCGGCCACAACTACGGCTACGCCGACCCCGAGCAGGCCCACGCCATCGACACCACCCTGCGCGCCGTCGACCCCACCGCCACCCGACGCCCCACCGACTGGTTCCACCACGACATCACCGACAGCGGCCTGTTCACCGACGTACGCACCCACCCCATCCACCGCGACCTCACCCTGACCACCGACGGCTACCTGCGCCTGCTGCAGACCTTCGGCCCCTACCGGCAGCGCACCGCCGAGCAGCAGACCCGCGCGGCCACCGCGATGCGCACCCTCGTCGACGGCTTCGGCGGCACCGTCGTGCTACGCCTGCGCACCACCCTCGTGCTCGCCCGCCGCCCCCACACCAACCGACCCTGAGGCCGCCGCCGACCGGCACACCCGCCACGACCGTACGACCCGATGCTGTCGGTGGGGCCGTCTACCGTCCGCCCGACGTGAGCGCAACGCAGACGTACCGGCACCCGCCACCCGCACCGGCACCCGCCCCCATCACCGACGTCGACGAACTCGCCGAAGAGACAGCCGCCCTGCTCGCCACCCCGACACGAGGCGCACCCCTGGACCGCATCCTCGACGCACTCGTGCGCCTCACCGCCACCGACGGCGCCCGGCTGCACGCCACCCTCGCCCCCGTCATCGCACGCCGACACCGGTCCTGGGGCAACGAACACCGCCACGACCCCTCTGCCTGTGCGCGGTCGTGGTCGACCTCCTCACCACCGCCGCAGCCACCGACCAGCAGGCCCACCGCCGCAGCCGATGGGAGGCCCTGCTCGCCGCGCTGGGCCGCACCGACCCCGCCACCCCCACACCGCAACTACTCACCACCGACCCCCGGGTACCCCCACCACACCGGCTGCTCCGAGCCCGCCTCGCCGAGATCGGCGCACACGTCAACGACCAGCCGGGACACCCCGGCCTGCTCGCCACCCCCACCCACGCCAACGGCGCCCTCGACCCGCTCGCCCTGGTGGAGCGCCTCGCGACCCTCGGCGACCGCACCCCCCTGGCACTGGGACCTCACCCAGGCACTGCTGCGCCTGCCCGTCGACACCGACGACACCGCAGCCGGCAAGGCCGCCGCGCTGGGCACCCCGGCGGGGGAGCGGCTCGCCACCTGGCTACGCGCCGGCGGGCTACCACAACCACTCGTCCGGGTCACCACCGTCACCCGGCGCCCCCGCAGGAACGGCCACGACTGGGAACACGACCAACTGCCAGCCAAACGCATCATGGTCGAACTGCGCCCACCCGACGCATCCGCCGACCCGCACGGCCTGCTGACCGCCGACCCCCCACCCGTCGCCATCGAACACTCCGCCTGGATGAACCTGTGGCCGTCGATCCTGCCGGGACACCGGGCAGTGGTCGCCGCGTACACCCTGCCGGTCGTGGCCGCCACCGCCGACATGGACCAACGCGACGGCGCGAGCCTGCTGCCGCTGCTCGCCGACAGCACCGGCCCCGGCGGCGCCGCACTCGACCTCGCCCTGGCCTACGGCCTCGGCGCCCGCCACGGCACCGACCGCGTCGCCGCCCTCGACGCCCTGCTCGCCCTCGCCGCAGCCGGGCAACTCGACGCCACCGCGACCGGCCACCACCTGGGCCAACTGGTCGCCGAGCAACTCGTGAAGCTGTCCAGAGCACTCGAACCACTACGCGACGCCGCCCTCGCCGGAGCACCACTGACCGTGTGGCGACTGATCGCCGCCGCACTACCGGCACTCCTCGCCGCACCCCGCACCCCACGCGGCCTACCCGACCTGCTCAGCCTGGCCGCCGAGACGGCCACCACGACCGGCGTCCACACCGACGTGCCCGGCCTGGCCGACGTCGCCGCCCGAAGCGCATCGAGCCGCCTCGTCACCGAGGCCCGACGCCTGCACCGCGCCCTCCACCCGGCCTGACCCGAACAGGCCCCGCACCGCCACAGACCCGGCGGGCGGCCACAGCTCGCTGCGCCCGCCCGCCGGTCACCACCGACACCCGCCCACCGACGCCTCGCACCGACCGTGGCGCACCGACCGCGAGCCCTGCTGCGCAACTCCGACACGACGTGGCACGATCCAGCACGTGAGCAGCACCTCCGCCGCAGCACAGCACCTGCGCGACCTCGCGCGGCTGCGCCGCGTGCGCGACCGCATCGACCGCGAGTACGCCAAACCACTGGACGTCGAAGCACTCGCCCGCGGCGCGAACATGTCGGCCGGACACCTCAGCCGCCAGTTCCGCCTCGCCTACGGCGAATCCCCGTACGCCTACCTGATGACCCGGCGCATCGAACGCGCCATGGCCCTGCTGCGTCGCGGCGACCTCAGCGTCACCGAGGTCTGCTTCGCCGTCGGCTGCGCCTCCCTCGGCACCTTCAGCACCCGCTTCACCGAACTCGTCGGCGTCCCACCCAGCACCTACCGCGCCCGCACCGCCCACACCACGGCGGAGCTGCCGTCGTGCATCACCCGACAGGTGACCAGACCGATCAGGAATCGAGAAGCACGGGCCACCCAGCCACAACTAGCGTGACCGGCATGAACGTCACCATCCACTACGCCTTCCTCCCACACACCGACGCCGACGCCGCCCTGACCTTCTACCGCGACACCCTCGGCTTCGAGGTCCGCAACGACGTCGGCTACGACGGCATGCGCTGGCTCACCGTCGGCCCCGCCAACCAGCCCGGCACGTCCATCGTCCTGCACCCGCCGGCCGTCGACCCCGGCATCACCGACGCCGAGCGCCAGACCATCCTCGAACTGATCGCCAAGGGCAGCTACGGCGCCATCACCCTGGCCACCGACGACCTCGACGGCCTCTTCGACCGGTTGCAGGCCACCGGCGCCGACGTCGTGCAGGAACCGACCGAACAGCCGTACGGCGTGCGCGACTGCGCCTTCCGCGACCCCACGGGCAACCTGATCCGCATCAACGAGCAACGCTGAGCCTCCGGCTACCGCGACACCAGCCAGCAACGCCCGCCCAGACCGCGAAGACGGCCTGCCGCGCAACAGATGGAGACACGATGAGCCCGGCCCCGAGGACGCCCACCCCGGCACCCGCGCCGCACGTCGCCGACAGCCACGACCTGATCCGCGTACAGGGCGCCCGCGTCAACAACCTCAAGGACGTCACCGTCGAGATCCCGAAACGCCGCCTCACGGTCTTCACCGGCGTCTCCGGCTCAGGCAAGAGCTCACTGGTGTTCGGCACCATCGCCGCCGAGTCACAACGGATGATCAACGAAACCTACAGCGCCTTCGTGCAGGGCTTCATGCCGTCGCTCACCCGACCCGAGGTCGACCTGCTCGAAGGACTCACCACGGCGATCATCGTCGACCAGGAACGGATGGGCGCCAACCCACGCTCCACCGTCGGCACCGCCACCGACGCCAACGCCATGCTGCGCATCCTGTTCAGCCGGCTCGGCCGACCCCACATCGGCTCACCCAACGCGTACTCCTTCAACATCCCCACCGTGCGGGCCAGCGGCGCGATCACCGTCGAACGCGGCACCAGGACCAAGGCCGAGAAGGCCACCTTCCACCGCCTCGGCGGCATGTGCCCACGCTGCGAGGGCATGGGCACCGTCAACGACATCGACCTGACCGCCCTCTACGACGCCAGCAGGTCACTCAACGAGGGCGCCCTCACCATCCCCGGCTACAGCATGGACGGCTGGTACGGCCGCATCTTCCGCGGCTGCGGCTACTTCGACCCCGACAAACCCATCAACAGGTTCACCAAGAAGGAACTGCACGACCTGCTCCACCGCGAACCCACCAAAATCAAGATCGACGGCATCAACCTGACGTACGCCGGCCTCATCCCGCAGATCCAGAAGTCCTTCCTCACCAAGGACGTCGACGCCCTACAGCCCCACATCCGGGCCTTCGTCGAACGGGCCGTCACCTTCCAGACCTGCCCCGACTGCGACGGCACCCGCCTCAGCCCCGAAGCCCGCTCATCGAAGATCAACGGCAGGAGCATCGCCGACACCTGCGCCATGCAGATCAGCGACCTGGCCACCTGGGTACGCGACCTCGACGAACCGTCGGTGGCCCCCCTGCTCAAGGGCCTGCAACACCTCCTCGACTCCTTCGAGCAGATCGGGCTGGGCTACCTCTCCCTCGACCGCCCGTCAGGCACCCTGTCCGGGGGAGAGGCACAACGCACCAAGATGATCCGCCACCTCGGATCATCCCTCACCGACGTCACCTACGTCTTCGACGAACCCACCATCGGCCTGCACCCGCACGACATCGAGCGGATGAACAACCTGCTGCTACAACTGCGCGACAAGGGCAACACCGTCCTCGTCGTCGAACACAAACCCGAGACGATCACCATCGCCGACCACGTCGTCGACCTCGGCCCCGGCGCCGGCACCCACGGAGGCACCGTCTGCTTCGAGGGCACCGTGGAACAACTACGGGGGAGCGGCACCGTCACCGGCCGCCACCTCGACGACCGCGCCACCCTCAAGAAGACCGTACGCACCCCCACCGGCACCCTGGAGATCCGCGGCGCCAACGCCCACAACCTGCGCGACGTCGACGTCGACATCCCACTCGGCGTGCTCTGCGCCATCACCGGCGTCGCCGGCTCCGGCAAGAGCTCCCTGATCCACGGCTCGGTCGCCGGCCGCGACGGCGTCGTCGTCATCGACCAGGGCGCCATCCGCGGCTCCCGACGCAGCAACCCGGCGACATACACCGGCCTGCTCGACCCGATCCGCAAGGCGTTCGCGAAAGCCAACGGCGTGAAACCGGCCCTGTTCAGCGCCAACTCCGAAGGCGCCTGCCCCACCTGCAACGGCGCCGGCGTCATCTACACCGACCTGGGCGTCATGGCGACCGTCGAAACCACCTGCGAGGAGTGCGGCGGCAAGAGGTTCCAGGCCTCCGTACTGGAGTACACGCTGGGCGGCCGCAACATCGCCGACGTGCTCGCCATGTCCGTCGCCGAGGCGGAGGAGTTCCTCGGCTCCGGCGACGCCCGCATCCCGGCCGCCCACACGATCCTGACCCGGCTCACCGACGTCGGGCTGGGCTACCTCAGCCTCGGCCAGCCGCTCACCACGCTCTCCGGCGGCGAGCGCCAGCGACTGAAGCTGGCCACCCACCTGGCCGAGAAGAGCGGCGTCTACGTCCTCGACGAGCCGACCACCGGCCTGCACCTCGCCGACGTCGAGCAGCTACTCGCCCTGCTCGACCGCCTCGTCGAGGCCGGCAAGTCGGTCATCGTCATCGAGCACCACCAGGCGGTCATGGCGCACGCCGACTGGATCGTCGACCTTGGCCCCGGCGCCGGCCACGACGGCGGCCGAATCGTCTTCGAGGGCACCCCCGCCGATCTCGTCGCCGCCCCCTGCACCCTCACCGGCGAGCACCTCGCGACCTACGTCGGCACCTGACCGAGGCCGTTCGCGGGCAGGCGCCGGCTGCGAACGCTCCTCGCGTCCATGGCGGCGGGGGAGCAGCACCCCGGCGGGCCAGGATCCAGACGCTTGGCATGCGTACGCTCACGTCCATGCCGACCGCGATGATCGAGATGGACGACGGTGTACGACTGCGCACCTGGACCACAGGCTCGCTGGAGCACGCGGACACTCCCTTGGTCGTCCTGCACGGGGGTCCCGGACTGCCGGACTATCTCGGCCCGGTCGCCGCCCTGGTCGAAGACCTGTGCATGGTCCACCGCTACGACCAGCGAGGCACAGGCGGATCGGCCTGGGAGGGGGAACACACGATCGCCCGCCACGTCCGAGACTTGGCGCTGTTGCTGGACGCGTGGGGACACGACCGGGTCGTCCTGGTGGGGCACTCGTTCGGGACCAACATGGCCGGCTACTTCACGCTGGCGCATCCCGGGCGCGTGGGCGGGATCGATACAGATCGCCGGGCCCTTCCTGGATCCCTGGCGGGACGCCGACCGGGCGGCGCAGCGAGCACGGCGCACCGACGAGCAGCAGGACAGGCTCGACGAACTCGAAGCGAGCACATCGCGCACCGACGCCGAAGAGATCGAGTACCTCACCCTGTCGTGGTTCACCGACCACGCCGACCGGGCTCGGGCATCAGATTGGGCGCTGGCATCGGCCCGCGCGCTGCGACCCGTCAACTACGCGATGAACAGCCAGCTCAACGCCGCGAAGAGGGCGGACCCGCTCGAATCGCACGTGGATGAGCTCCGCGAGCGCCTTCCCGCCGGCTCCGTGATCATCGGTGGGGCAGACGACAGCCGTCCCGCCGAGGCCCTGCGACGGCTCGGAGCACGCCTCGGGTGCGAGGTCGTCGTCATCCCGAACGCGGGCCACCATCCCTGGCTGGAAGCACCGGACCAGTTCACCGCGGCGTTCCGCGCCGCGGTGACGAGAGGGTGCCTGACAAATCACCGGGACGACGGCGAAGGCCCCGCGCCGTAGGCTCGAAACCACAGGCAGACCTGCCGTGCTCAGCGATTCGATAATGCACATTATGTCAAGTCGGCCGGATCGGGCACTCCCTCGGCCCGCTCGGCCGGCGGGTCGGCAAGGCCCCGCAGGTGCGCCTCCGTCAGTGCCACCCGTGCCCGTACCGGCGCGGGTGGCGCCGCGATCAGACGACGGCCGTGCGCCCGGTAGACCTCCTCGTGCACGCGGGCGAACGCCAGGGACTCCGCGTAGCCGATCCGGCGGGCGGCACTGGGCGTCACGAAGCCCAGCGGCTCGACCAGGAACACCTGCCGCTGGTAGGCGCAGTCGCGGCGCTCCCGCTGGAGCCCCGCCACCGCGTCGACGAAGCCCGCCTCCTGCTGCGCCGCGATGTACGTCGGTGGCCGCCTCGGCCACGACGTCCCACCCGCGCCGGCGCAGCGTGTCCGCGAGTGTCGTCTTGCCCGTGCCCGGCGGACCCGTCAGTACGTACCGCCGCATGCTCCCCTCTCCCACGGTTGTCGGCCAACCCGAAAATCATGCATAATATCCCTTATGCATGAAAAACAGGACGAATCGGTAAAGCGGTTGATCGAGGAGTTCCTGACGGCCCGGGCGACCCGCAAGCCCTCCCCCCACACCCTGGAGGCGTACCGGCGGGACCTGCGCGCCGTCGCCGCACTGGCAGCCGAGGAAGCCACCCCTCCCCTCCCCCTCGACGCGCTGCGCGTCGAGGCTCTCACCGCCCGCGTGATGCGCGCGGCGTTCGCCCGGTTCGCCGCTCCCCGCGCGGCCGCGTCGGTGCACCGGGCGTGGTCCACCTGGAACAGTTTCTTCTCCTTCCTGGTCGCTGACGGGGTGGTCGCCGGCAACCCCATGCCGGCGGTGGGTCGGCCCCGGGCGCCTCTCCCCCAGCCCAAGCCGCTACGTGGCGCGGACACCCCGGAGCAGTTGCTCGCCTCGGTGGCCCGGCAGGAGGGCCGGCAGCGCGACCCGTGGCCGGAACGCGACCTGGCGGTGCTGGCGTTGGCGCTCTGTGGAGGGCTGCGGCTGTCGGAGTTGTTGGCGCTGCGGGTGGGGTCGTTGACCGGCCGTGCGGGTGAGCGGCGGGTCGAGGTGGCGGGCAAGGGCGGGCGGCCGAGGGTGGTGCCGATCGAACCGGAACTGGACGGGGTGCTGGTGGGCTACCTGGAGAGTCGGGTGCGCCGGTTCGGGTCGCGGACGGTACGGCCGGACGCGCCGCTGCTGGTGGACCGCCAGGGTGAGCCGCTGCGTCGGGGTGGGTTGCAGTATCTGGTGGAGTCCTGTTATCGACGGGCGGGCATCACGGACCGGGTGCCGCGCGGGGCGCGCTTGCACGCGCTGCGGCACACCTTCGCGACGCGGTTGGCGGAGGACGGGGCGAGCGCGGCGGAGATCATGCGGTTGCTGGGTCACGCGTCGTTGGCGTCGTCGCAGACGTACATCGAGGTGACGGCCGGTCAGCAGCGCGCGGCGGTGCGGTCCAACCGTACGAATCGGGCGTTGGCGGGGTTGGTGCCGGCGCAGCGCGGCGCGCGGTCGTAGACCGGGGGTCGGGGGTGCGTGGCGCGTCGGTGCTCGGCCTCTCCGTTCGGCCCACCCCGCTCGCGTGGGTGTCGGGCTGTCGCCGTGGAGGGGCGTGGCCGGTGGCCCGGCGTCGGGGCGTCGGCGCCGGGCCGGGCGGCTCAGGCGTGGCCGGTGGCGCGGCGGGCGGCGTCGAGGGCGTTGCGTAGGAGCATGGCGACGGTGGTGGGGCCGACTCCGCCGACGCGGGGGGTGATGGCGCCGGCGACGTCGGCGCAGGATTCGGCGACGTCGGGTAGGAGGCGTCGGCCTTCGTAGCGGACGCCGCCGCCGATGACGACGGCGCCGGGGCGGACGTGTTCGGGTTGGATGATGCCGGGGACGCCGGCGGCGGCGATGAGGATGTCGGCGCGTCGGGTGTGGGTGGCCCAGTCGGGTACGCCGGTGTGCACGACGGTGACGGCGGCGTTGGCGGTGGGTCGTTTCTGGGTGAGCAGCAGGGCGAGGGGGCGGCCGAGGGTGGCGCCGCGGCCGAGGATGACGACGTCGCGGCCGGCGACGGGGATGTGGTGGAAGGCGAGCAGGGCTTCGATGCCGGCGGGGGTGCAGGGCAGGGGGCCGGGCAGGCCGAGGGCGAGGCGTCCCATGTTGAGGGGGTGCATGCCGTCGACGTCGAGCTCGGGGTCCATGGTCTGCAGTGCCCGGTCGTAGTCGAGGTGTGCGGGGATGGGGTGTTGGATGAGCAGGCCGTGCACGTCGGGTGCGGCGTTGAAGTCGGCGATGGCGTGGTGCAGGTCGGCCTGGGTGGCGGTGGCGGGCAGGTGTACGTGGGGTGAGGTGAAGCCGAGTTCGGTGGCCTGGCGTTGTTTGATGCGGATGTAGCCGGCGCTGGCGTCGTCGTCGCCGACGAGGATGGTGGCGAGGCCGGGGGTGGTGCCGGCGGCGCGTAGGGCGGTGACGCCTGCGGCGACTTCGGTGAGGATGTGTTCGGCGACGGGGGCGCCGGGCAGGAGTCGGGCGGTGGGCATGGTGCTCCTCTGGCGGCGGGGCCCAGGCGGTCGACCTCCGCGCGTGGAGCTCCCCGATGGTTTGGTGTCCATCCTCTGGCCGCCAGTCGCGTGTGGGGTCAGCTTGCCACAGGGGTTCGGGTGGGGTGTGTCCTGGTGTGGGCGTTCAGCCGAGGTCGACCAGGAGGGGGCGGTGGTCGGAGATGGTGGACAGCGGGGTGTGGACGGCGGTGACGGGTGGTAGCTGGTCGAGGCTGTGGCGGTCGGCGAGGATGTGGTCGAGTTGGACGCGGGGTTGGGCGGCGGGGTAGGTGGGGCGGCGGCCGAGGGGGTGCCAGCCGGTGAGGAGTCGGGCGGGGCCGGCGGGCAGGTTGAGGTCGCCGAGGAGGATGCGTGGGGCGGGCAGGGTGCGTAGGGCGCGGACGGTCTGGCGTAGTTGGTGGGCGTTCCAGCCGGGGACGAAGGACAGGTGGGTGGCGGCGACGGTGAGTCGGCCGTGTGGGGTGTCGATGACGGCGGCGAGGACGACGCGGGGTTCGTCGCGTAGGAGGACGAGGCCGCCGCGGGGGCCGGGGGCGTAGATGGGTGAGCGTACGGGGGCGGGGCGTAGTCGGGTGACGTGCCAGGTGTGGACGTGGTGGCGGGTGACGAGGCCGACGCCGTAGCAGGGTTCGCCGTGTCCGTCGTCGTCGTGGGTGAGGGGGCGGAAGTGTTCGCCGGGGGTGCCTACGACGGCGGCGGCGAAGCGGTGTTCGCCTGCGTCGAGGGCGCGGGCGGCGATGGCGGTGAGGTCGAGTTTGCCGCTGCGGCTCTGGTCGCGGTCGACTTCTTGCAGGGCGAGGACGTCGGCGTCGAGGGCGGTGACGGCGGCGGTGAGTCGGTCGGGGTCGACGAGTCCGTCGGTGAGGGACCGTCCGTGCAGCAGGTTGAAGGTGGCCAGGCGCACGCTTGCACCCTACGTGTCGGTGGGAGGGTTGCCTGGTGTTGAAGGTGTTGTTGTGTTCGGTGCTGTTGTTCGTGGCGTTGTCGGCGGTGGGTGTGTGGCTGCGTCGGGCGCGGGGGCGGTGAGGCTGGCCACAGGGTGGGTCGTGGGGTGGGTGGTGGTGGGAAGAATGGCGGCCCGTGGATGTGGATCCTGTGTCGTTGACGACTTTGCTCGCCGTGGCCGCTGTGGCCGGTTGGATCGATGCGGTGGTGGGTGGTGGTGGGTTGTTGTTGTTGCCGGTGTTGCTGGTGGCGGCGCCGGGGATGCCGGTGGCGTCGGCGTTGGGTACGAACAAGTTGACGGCGATCGCGGGTACGGCGACGGCGGCGGTGACGTATGCGCGGCGTACGAAGGTCGACTGGGCGGTGGCGGGGCCGGCGGCGGGGTTGGCGTTGTGTTGTGCGGGGGTGGGTGCGGCGTTGGCGGGTGCGGTGCCGGCGTCGGCGTACCGGCCGGTGGTGTTGGTGGTGTTGGTGTCGGTGGCGGCGTTCGTGGTGTTGCGTCCGCGGTTGGGGGTGGTGGCGCAGCCGCATCGGCGTACGCGGGTGCGGGTGGGGGTGGCGGTCGTGGTGGCGGGGGTGGGTGTCGGTCTGTACGACGGGTTGGTGGGGCCGGGTACGGGGACGTTTCTGGTGGTGGCGTTCACGGCGTTGGTGGGGGCGGACTTCGTGCACGGTTCGGCGATGGCGAAGGTCGTGAACGTGGGTACGAACCTGGGGGCGTTGGCGGTGTTCGCGGCGACGGGGCATGTGTGGTGGCTGTTGGGGGCGGCGATGGCGGTGTGCAACATCGTGGGGGCGGTGGTGGGGGCGCGGATGGCGTTGCGGCGTGGTTCGGGTTTTGTGCGGGTGGTGTTGGTGGTGGTGGTGGTGGCGTTGGTCGGCAGGTTGGGTTTCGACCAGTGGGTGGCGGCCTGAGGGGGCGTCACCCACTGGTCGTGGTGGTCGCCTCAGGCGTGTCGGACGATGTCGGTGTAGTCGAGGCGGGGCAGGCGCGGGAACCAGGCGTTTTCGCCGGGGCGGCCGATGTTGACCACGAGCAGGGTCTTCCAGGCGCTGTCGGGGAAGAATTCGCGGTCGACGGCGGCGGCGTCGAAGCCGGCCATGGGGCCGGCGGCGAGGCCGGCGGCGCGGACGGCGAGCAGGTAGTAGCCGATCTGGAGGGTGGCGTTGAAGCGGGCCATGCGTTCGCGGGCCTCGGGCTTGTCGGCGAGGTCGTCGCGCATCTGGGGGCGGATGGGGAACACGTGTGGGATGTGTTCGTGGAAGTCGGTGTCGGCGGCGAGTACGGCGACCATGGGGGCGGTGGCGGTCTTGGTCTGGTTGCCTTCGCTCATGTGGGCCACGAGGCGGGTGCGGGCGTCGCCGGGGCGGATGTAGAGGATGCGCAGGGGTTGGGTGTTGGCGGCGGTGGGCGGGTACTTGGCGAGTTCGTGGATGGCGTGCAGGTGTTCGTCGGTGACGGGTTCGTCGGTGAAGGTGTTGGCGGTGCGGGCGTCGGTGAACAGCAGCGCCTGGGCCTCGGGGTCGAGGTTGATCAGGGGCGAGTGGACGTCGGTCATCGGGCGTCTCCATGGAGTCGGCTGGATTGCTTCGGTAACGGTAGCAGCTAGTTTTTTAGTAGTTCCTTGTTCGGGTGGTGTCCCCCGTATCCTGGGATCATGACGGTCAGGCCGGGGGCGGGCGACACGCCCCGCACGTGTGACGGGGGTGTGGCCCGGGCCTTCGCGTTTCTGGGCAAGCGGTGGAACGGCATGCTGCTGAGTTCCCTCGCCGGCGGGCCGGCCGGGTTCGCGGAGCTGGCCCGGGCCCTGCCCGGGATCAGCGAGTCGGTGCTGTCGGACCGGCTGGGCGAGCTGGTGCGGGTCGGGCTGGTCGACCGCACGGTCCGGCAGGGCCCCCCGCTGGGCGTGAGCTACGAGCTGACCGGGCCGGGTGCGGCGCTGCTGCCGGTGCTCGACGCGTTGGGTCGGTGGGCGCACGAGAACCTTCCCGCCGAGGTGGACGCGGGCCGGTCGGCGGGCTGCTGAGCAGCGTCGGTGGGCGGGGCGTGCCGCGAGGCCCGGGGTGGTCCCGACCGGGCCGGGGGCGCAGTGTCCGGGCCGGCGTGTGATCATCGGCGGATGCCGGTGCGCGCCGAACACGACCGTGCCGTGCTCGCCGCGCTGCTCGGGCGGGATCCGGTGCTGCACGCGTACCAGCTCGGCGACCTGGACGACTTCTTCTGGCCGTACACCTCCTGGTTCCGTCGTGACGAGGAGGTGGCGTTGCTCTACCACGGTGCCGAGACGCCCACGTTGCTGGCGTTGGCGGCGCCGGCACGGGTGCGGCGGCTGGCGGCGCTGCTGGGTCAGTTGGCGCCGGTGCTGCCGGCCCGCCTGTGGGCGCACCTGTCCCCCGGTGTGGAGTCGGGGCTGGCGGGGGCGTTCCGGATGGACGCGGCCGGCCCGCACCACCGGATGGCGCTGACGGATCCGGCGCGGCTGGACGCGGTGGTCGCGGCGGGTACGGTGCTGCACGCCGGGGACCTGCCGGCGTTGCGCCGGCTCTACGAGGTCGCCTACCCGGGCAACTGGTTCGACGCGCGGATGCTGGACACCGGCCAGTACGTGGGTGTGCGCGACGGCGGTGAGCTGGTGGCGGTCGCCGGGGTGCACGTGTTCTCCCCGGCGTATTCGGTGGCGGCGCTGGGCAACGTGACGACCCACCCCCGGGCCCGCGGGCGGGGGCTGGCCGGCGCGGCGGTGGCGGCGGTGTGCCGGCGGCTGCGGGAGCACGTCGCGCACGTCACGCTCAACGTGAAGGCGGACAATGTGGCGGCGTTGCGGCTCTACGGGCGGCTGGGCTTCACCCGGGTGGCCGACTACGGCGAGTACGCGCTGCGCGCTCGCTGACCGGGTGCCTGGTGGCTTCCGTCGTGGAGTGCCGTCGCGGGTGAGCGGGTGCCGCGCGGGCCCGTCGGGATCCGGCGGCCGTTGGCGTACGTGGGGGGTCAGCCGCGGCGGCTGGGCGAGTCGAAGCGGCCGGCGCGGATCTCCCGCAGCGCCCGGCGGCGGGTGTCGCCGCGCAGGGTGTCGACGTAGAGACGCCCGGCGAGGTGGTCGGTCTCGTGTTGCAGGGCCCGGGCGAGGAATCCGCTGCCGGAGATGGTCAGCGGCTCGCCGTGCTGGTCGAAGCCGTGTGCGGTGGCGTGCAGGGCGCGTGGGGTCGGGAAGTAGAGCCCGGGGATCGACAGGCAGCCCTCGTCGTCGTCCTGTAGTTCCTCCGACAGTTGCAGCGTCGGGTTGATCAGGTGGCCGCGTTCGCCGTCGGCGTCGTAGACGAACACCTGGGCGTTGACGCCGATCTGGGGGGCGGCGACGCCGGCGCGTCCGGGTGCGCCGAGCAGGGTGTCCATCAGGTCGGTGACCAGGGCGCGCAGCTCGACGTCGAAGCTGGTGACGGGCTCGCTGGGGGTGCGCAGCACGGGGTCACCGATGATCCTGATGGGACGCATGGTCATGCTGGCAAGGTTATCGGTCGGCGGTGGTGGCGTCCGGGCGGGCGGCGATGAGCATCTCGATGCCGTCGAGGATGCGGGCCAGGCCGAACTCGAACGCGCCGTGGGGGTCGGTGGCGGCCTGGTACTCCTGGCCGGCTGCGGTGCCGACGCGCGCGGCGAGGGGGTAGCGGCGCGGGTCGAGGGCCTTCTCCAGGTAGGGGGCGTGGGCCTGCCACCACTGCTGCTCGGTCATGCCGGTGCGGGCGGCGGCCTGGGCGGCCTCCACGGCGCTGCGTACGGTGCCGTGCACGTAGCCGGAGACGAGGGTGACGACGGCGTCCATCTCGAGGTCGGTCAGGCCGATGCCGTCGACGGCGCGCAGTTCGTACTCGTAGCGGGCGATGACGTTGGGGCCGAGCGGGGGGCGGGTGGTGGCGACCTGCAGCAGCCAGGGGTGGCGCAGGTAGAGCGCCCAGGCTTCGCGGGCGATGTGGGTGAGTCGGCCGCGCCAGCCGCCGGGCACGTCGTCGGGGCGGGTGCTCTCGCCGTAGACGGTGTCGAGCATGACGTCGAGCAGTTCGCCCTTGCCGGGGACGTAGGTGTAGAGCGACATGGTGCCCACGCCGAGTCGTTCGGCGACGCGGCGCATGGACAGTGCGGCGAGGCCCTCGGCGTCGGCCACTTCGATGGCGGCGCGCACGATGCGGTCCACGGACAGGTCGGGTCGGCCCTTGCGGCTGGTGCGTTCGCGGGTGCGCCAGAGCAGGGCGAGGCTGCGTGCGGGGTCGCCGGTGCCGCTGTACTCGGTCGTCATCCCGGCACTTTAGCGTGCGCCGTACCGTATGATGTACGGTACGGCGTACGGAACGAGTGGGTGGGGGCACGGGTGCACGATGACGGACCGGCTGTCGAGGCCGAGGGACTACGCAAGCGCTACGGCGGCACGCAGGCCCTCGCCGGCCTGGACCTGACGGTGCCGGCGGGCACCGTCTGCGGTCTGCTCGGCCCGAACGGGGCGGGCAAGACCACGGCGGTACGGGTGCTGAGCACCCTGGCCCGGCCCGACGCCGGCGCGGCGCGGGTGGCCGGTGTCGACGTGCTGCGCCACCCCGCACGGGTGCGCGCCCGCATCGGTCTGGTCGGGCAGCACGTCGCGCTCGACGAGGTGCTCAGCGGCCGGCAGAACCTGCTGCTGTTCGGGCGGCTGCACCACCTCGGCGGGGCGCGGGCCCGCGCCCGGGCCGCCGACCTGCTGGCCCGCTTCGACCTGACCGACGCCGCCGAGCGGCCCGTCGGCACCTACTCCGGCGGGATGCGTCGCCGCCTCGACCTGGCGGCGGGTCTGATCCTCGATCCGCCGGTGCTCTTCCTCGACGAGCCCACCACCGGCCTCGACCCGCGCGCCCGCGCCCAGGTGTGGGACGCGGTACGCCGGCTCGTCGCCGACGGCACCACCGTGCTGCTGACCACGCAGTACCTGGAGGAGGCCGATCAGCTCGCCCACACCGTCCGGATCGTCGACGCCGGCCGGGTCGTCGCCGACGGCACCCCGCAGCAGCTGAAGTCCGCGCTCGGCGGCGACCGCGTCGACGTCGTGCTGACCCGCGCCGACGACCTGGCGCGGGCCGTACGCGTCGTCGGCGCCGCCGTCGCCGCGACCCCGCTGGTCGACGCGGTGGGTCTGCGCCTCAGCGTCGCCGTGACCGGGCGGGTGGCCGCGCTGGCCGCCGTGCTGCGGGCGCTGGACGACGCCGGCCTGGCCGCCGCCGACGTCGCGGTGCGCCGCCCCACCCTCGACGAGGTGTTCCTGCGGCTCACCGGCGTCGACTCCCCCACCGCCCGCCCCGACGGGGAGAAGGTGGGCGCATGAACGCGACCAGCGCGCACCCCGTGCCGCGGCGCCTGCGCTGGGCCGTCGCCGACGGCGTCGTCCTCACCGGCCGGGCGTTGGCGCACTGGCGGCGCCAACCCGGGCAGTTCGTCGTCGGGCTGCTCTTCCCGGTGCTGATGGTGCTGATGTTCGGCTACCTGTTCGGTGGCGCGATGAGGGTGCCCGGCGGCGGCGACTACCGCGAGTTCCTGCTGCCCGGCATGTTCGCCATGACGATGCTCTTCGGCGTCGAGTCGACGTACGCGGCCGTGGCCACCGACACCGCGCGCGGCGTCACCGACCGGTTCCGGTCGCTGCCGACGGCGTCCTCGGCGGTGCTCACCGGCCGGGCCGCCGCGGACCTGCTGCACTCCGCCGCCGGCCTGGCCGTCATGCTCGCCTGCGGCGTGGCCGTCGGCTGGCAGTGGCGCGGCGGCGTTGCCGCCGCGCTGGCCGCCGTCGGGCTGCTCCTGCTGCTGCGCTTCGCCCTGATCTGGGTGGGCATCCACCTGGCGCTGGTGCTGCGCAGCCCCGAGTCGGTGGTGATGCTGCAGATCCTCGTCTGGCCGGTCGGGTTCACCTCCAACGCGTTCGTCTCCCCCGACACCATGCCCGACTGGCTCGCCGCCGTCGCCGCGTGGAACCCGCTGTCGGCGACCGTCGCGGCCTGCCGGCAACTGTTCGGCAACCCCGGCTGGGGCGGCGAGACGTTCGCCGCGCAGCACGCCGTCGCACTCGCCGTGGCCTGGCCGCTGCTGCTGACCGTCGTGTTCGGGGCCCTGGCGGTGCGCCGCTACCGCGGGCTCGGCCGCTGACCGGACGCGACGGCCCGCGCCGCACGGGGGCGCTGCTCGATAGGGCGGCGGAGGGGGCCACGGCCCTGCTGGGCCCGCGCCGAGGCTGCCTCAGGTGGGCGGCGGCAGGCCCGCGTCGGCGATGCGTCGGCGCATCGGTCGCCGGCGCACCGCGGCGAGCACCTCGTGCAGCAGATCGGCCAGCGGCACCGACAGCTCCGCGTCCAGCTCACGGATCGCGGCGCTCGTCGCCGCCCACTCCGCCTCGATCAGCGGGAGCAGTTCGTGGGCCCGGCCGCTCAGGCGGACGATGCGCTGCCGGGCGTCCGCGCCGGGGGTCAGCTCGACCAGGCCGGCGCGGGCCATCTGCGCCACGGTCTGACTGGCCGCCGAGTGGGTGACCCCGACCCGGCGGGCCAGGTCGCGGATGGGCAGTGGCCCGTCGGCGAGCAGTACCCGCAGCGGTGGTGAGAACCGGGGCCGGTAGTCGGGCAGGCCCCGTTCGGCGTAGACCGCGGCGACGTCGCCGTCGAGCACGTCGAGGACGTGGCGCAGCAGCGTGCCCAGGGCCTGCCGTTCCGGTGCGTCACTCACCCCGCTAATGTAACAGCGCTGTTGTATCGGCTGGAGAGCGGGAGGTGTGGGTGATGGCCGAGCGGTATCCCCTGGTCGAGCCGTACGCGCACGGGACGCTCGACGTCGGTGACGGCCAGCGCGTGTACTGGGAGATGTGCGGCAATCCCGACGGCAAGCCCGCCGTCGTGCTGCACGGCGGTCCCGGCTCCGGCTGCACGCCCAGCTGGCGTACCTTCTTCGATCCGGCCCGCTACCGGTTGGTCCTGTTCGACCAGCGGGGCTGCGGTCGCAGCACTCCGCACGCCGCCGATGCGGGCGTGGAGCTGTCGACCAACACCACCGACCATCTGATCGCCGACATCGAACTGCTGCGGGCACATCTCGGCGTGGAGCGTTGGCTGGTGCTCGGCGCCTCCTGGGGGGCCTGTCTCGCCCTGGCGTACGCGCAGCGGCACCCGCGACAGGTCAGCGAGGTGGTGCTGTTCAGCGTGACCGCCGGCACCCGACGGGAGATCGAGTGGCTCACCCGGGACATGGGGCGGGTCTTCCCGGCCGAGTGGGCGCGTTTCCGCGACGGCGTGCCGCCGGCCGAGCGCGACGGCGACCTGGCCGACGCGTACGCCCGGCTGCTGGCCGACGCGGACCCGGCGGTGCGCGAACGGGCGGCGCGGCAGTGGTGCGACTGGGAGGACACCCACGTCGCCACCGCCCCCGGACGCCGGCCCGACCCCCGCTACGCCGACCCGGTGTTCCGGATGTTGTCCGCCCGGCTGGTCACCCACTACTGGCGCCACGGGTGCTTCCTGCCGGAGGGGCAACTGCTGCGCGAGGCGGGGCGGCTGGCCGGCATCCCCGGGGTGCTGCTGCACGGCAGGCTCGACATCAGCAGCCCGCCGCAGGTGGCGTGGCAGCTGGCGCAGGCCTGGCCCGACGCCCGCCTGGAGCTGCTGGAGGCCGCCGGGCACGGCTCCGGCAACGGCATGGCGCAGCGGGTCGTGGCGGCGCTGGACGACTTCGCCGAGCGCCGCTGAGGTGCGCCGCGGCCGACGTGCGCTCAGCGGCCCGCGAGCGCGGCGCGCACCGGGGCGGCCTTCGCGGCCGCCTCGGCGACCTCGGCGTCGGGATCGCTGCCCCAGGTGATGCCGCCGCCGGCCCACACGTGCACCCGTTCGGCGTCCACCGCGGCGGTGCGGATGGTCAGGCCCAGGTCGATGCGTCCCGGGGCGACCCAGCCGAGCGCGCCCATGCTGGCGCCCCGACCGACCGGCTCCAGCGCGGCGACGCACGCCAGGGCGGCGAGCTTCGGGGCGCCGGTGACCGAACCGCCGGGGCAGACCGCGCGCAGCAGGTCCGCCAGGCCGAGCCCGTCGGCCACGGCCGCGGACACCGTCGACTCCGCCTGCCACAGGTCGCACCAGCGGCGTACGGCGAACAGCTCGTCGACGCGCACGCTGCCGGTGCGGGCCACCCGGGCCAGGTCGTTGCGCTCCAGGTCGACGATCATCACGTGCTCCGCGCGTTCCTTGGCCGAGGCGAGCAGCGCGGCCCGCCCGGCGACGGTGGCCGGGCGCGTGCCCTTGATCGGTCTGGTGATCAGCCGCCCGTCGGCCAGCTCCACCAGGGTCTCCGGGCTGGCGCAGCCGATCGCCCAGCCCGCCCCGGCGAGGGTGCCGCCGTAGCGGGCGCCGGGCAGTGCGGCCAGCCGGCCCAGGGCCGGCAGCGGGTCGCCGGTGTAGCGGGCGGCGGCGTGGCCGACGAGGTTGACCTGGTAGACGTCGCCGCGGCCGATCGCCGCGCGGACCGCCGTCACGGCGTCGGCGTGCTGGCGGGGCGTCCAGCTCTCCGCCCAGTCGCCGCGCCACCAGCGCCCGCCGGGCGGCGCGGCCGGGCGCGGCGCGGCCGGGCCGTGGCCGTAGACGACCACGGCGACCTCCGGCAGCGCGGGGGCGGGGTTGGCGGCGCCGACCGGCGCGCCGACCATGGCCGCGCCGGCGGCGGCGGAGACGTAGAGGGCGGCGCCGCACACCCCGGCCGGATCGTGGCGGGGCGCGGGGCGGGCCAGGTCGTGCAGCGGCAGCCCGTGCGCGGCGAGGAACTCCTCGGCCCGCGCCGCCGGGTCCGCGCCGTCGGTGGGCCGCCACTGCCACCGGGCCCGCTCGACGAGCGTACGGCGGCAGCCGGCCGGCGCCCCCGGCGCAGCCACCCCTAGCCCTGGGAGCGTTTCCACGCCGTCCGGCCCATCATCCCTCATCCGTTCAGCGGATTTCCGAAGAACCGCGCGCATACCTGCTCGATGCCGACCACTTTCGCTTGGTACTGTGCGTCACTGGTCATGTGAACCATGACACAGTGCCCCCACAGTCCGGAGATCCCGATGTGCCAGCACCAACCCACCTGCCCCTCCGCCGAAGCGACCGACCGGGAAGCCGCCCGGGTCCTCGCCTGCTTCCCTGAGCAGGGCTGGAGCCTGCTCTGCAACGGTGTCATCGTCTTCGAGGACACCGGCGAACTACTCCCCGACGGCAGCAGCATCGCCCCCCACCGCGGCCCGGCCCGACACGCCCTCGTCGCCTGACCCCTGTCACATTGCGTCACGCATTTCAGACGCGTCGATCCAGGTTAGTCCCCCGGTCGGGGCAACCCCCGCCCAGGTCGGCGCACCCGCCGGGGCGGCAGCACGACCGCCCCGGCGTCACGCGACGTCAAATCTCGAACGCCTCCGGCGCCGGGCAGGAACACACCAGGTTCCGGTCGCCGTACGCGCCGTCGACGCGCCGCACCGGCGGCCAGTACTTCCCGGCCCGATCCACGCCACCCGGATAGGCGCCCACCGACCGCGGGTACGGATGCGGCCACTCGTCCGCGGACACCATCGCCGCCGTGTGCGGGGCGTTGGCGAGGGGATTGTCGCCCGCCGGCCACTGCCCCGCCCCCACACTGTCGATCTCCGCCCGGATGGCGATCATCGCATCGCAGAACCGGTCCAGCTCGGCCAGGTCCTCACTCTCGGTGGGCTCCACCATCAGCGTCCCCGCCACCGGAAACGACATCGTCGGCGCGTGGAACCCGTAATCGATCAGCCGCTTCGCCACATCGTCCACGCTCACCCCGGTCGCCTTCGTCAACGGCCGCAGGTCCAGGATGCACTCGTGCGCCACCAGGCCCTTGTTGCCCGCGTACAGCACCGGGAAGTGCCCGCGCAGCCGCGCCGCCACGTAGTTCGCCGCCAGCACCGCCACACCGGTGGCCCGCACCAGCCCCGCCGCGCCCATCATCCGCAGGTACGCCCACGGGATCGGCAGGATCCCCGCCGACCCGTGCCGCGCCGCCGAGATCGCCGGCCGGCCGTCGACGTGCACACCCAGCGGGTCGCCCGGCAGGAACGGCGCCAGATGCGCGCGCACCGCCACCGGACCCACCCCCGGGCCCCCGCCGCCGTGCGGAATGCAGAACGTCTTGTGCAGGTTCAGGTGCGACACGTCCGCCCCGAACCTCCCCGGCCTGGCGAACCCCACCAGCGCGTTGAGGTTCGCCCCGTCGACGTACACCTGCCCGCCGGCGTCGTGGACCTTCGCGCACAGCGACGCGATGCCCGTCTCGTACACCCCGTGCGTCGACGGATACGTCACCATGATCGCCGCGAGGGCGTCCCGATGCTTGTCGACCTTCGCGTCGAGGTCGACCAGGTCGATGTTGCCCCCGTCGTCGCAGCCCACCACGACGACCCGCATCCCGGCCATCACCGCGCTGGCCGCGTTGGTGCCGTGCGCCGACGACGGGATCAGACACACGTCGCGGTGCCCCTCACCCCGGTCACGGTGGTAGGCCCGGATCGCCAACAGGCCCGCCAACTCCCCCTGCGAACCGGCGTTGGGCTGCACACTGACCGCGTCGTAGCCGGTCACCTCCGCCAGCCACCCCTCCAACTGGGAGATCATCTCCCGGTAGCCGGAGGTCTGCGCGTCCGGCGCCAACGGGTGGAGGTGGGCGAACTCCGGCCAGCTCACCGGCTCCATCTCGCTGGTGGCGTTGAGCTTCATCGTGCACGACCCGAGCGGAATCATCCCCCGGTCCAGGGCGTAGTCGAAGTCCGCCAACCGCCGCAGGTACCGCAGCATCGCCGTCTCCGAGTGGTGGCTGCGGAACACCGCGTGGGTGAGGAAATCCGACGTACGCGCCAGCGCCGCCGGCAACGCGCCCCCCACCGGCACGTCCACCACAGCCACGCCCCGCCCGCCCACGGTCACCCCGAACGCGTCGCACACCGTACGCAGGTGCGCGACGGTGGTCGTCTCGTCGCACGACACCCCCACGTGGTCGGCGTCGACCAGCCGCAGGTTCACGCCCCGACCGGCGGCCTCGGCCACCACCGCCTCGGCGTCGCCCGGCACCCGCGCCAGGACGGTGTCGAAGAACGCCTCGTGCACCACCTCGACACCGGCCAGGCCCCGCAGCGTCGCCGCCAACCGCACCGCCATGTCATGCGTACGGCCGGCGATCGCCCGCAGCCCGTCCGGACCGTGGTAGACGGCGTACATGCCGGCCATCACCGCCAGCAGCACCTGCGCCGTACAGATGTTGCTGGTCGCCCTCTCCCGCCGGATGTGCTGCTCACGGGTCTGCAACGCCAGCCGGTACGCCGGGTTGCCGTCCGCGTCACGCGACACCCCGACCAGCCGGCCGGGCAACATCCGCTCCAGCCCCGCGCGCACCGCCAGGTAACCGGCGTGCGGCCCACCGAAGCCCATCGGCACACCGAAACGCTGGGTGGTGCCCACGGCGATGTCGACACCGATCTCCCCCGGCGCACGCAGCAGCGTCAGGGCCAGCAGGTCCGCCGCCACGGTGACCAGCGCCCCCACGGCGTGCGCCGCCTCCACCAGCCCCGCCTGCTCACGCACCGCCCCCGACGCGCCCGGATACTGAAGGTGCAGGCCGAAGAACTCCGCCGGCAACTCGTCGCGCCCGGTGTCGACGATCCGCACGTCGATGCTGAGCGGCTCGGCCCGGCTGGTGATCACCGCGATGGTCTGCGGCAGGGTGTCGGCGTCGACCACGTACACCGCGCTCCTGCTCTTCGACGCGCGACGCGCCAGCGTCATCGCCTCCGCCGCGGCGGTGCCCTCGTCGAGCATCGACGCGTTCGCGGTCGCCAACCCGGTCAGGTCGGTCACCATCGTCTGGAAGTTCAGCAACGCCTCCAGCCGCCCCTGGCTGATCTCCGGCTGGTACGGCGTGTACGCCGTGTACCACGCCGGGTTCTCCAGCACGTTACGGCGGATCACCGCCGGGGTGTGCGTGCCGTGGTAGCCCAGCCCGATCATCGACACCACGACGGTGTTACGCGACGCCAGGGCCCGCAACTCGGCGAGGGCGTCGTGCTCGCTGGCCGGCTCCGGCAGGTCCAGGGTGCCGTGCCAGCGGATCACCTCGGGAATCGCCGCATCCATCAACTCCTCGACCGAGCCGTAACCGACGGCCTCCAGCATGCGGCGCTCGTCGTGCGGATCGGGACCGATGTGGCGGGCGGCGAACTGCTCTGCGGTCATGGGTGGCGCTCCCGAAAGGCGAGGTCGACAGGTCGGCCTCCCCCTCTGTCGCGCCCGCAAGGCGCTCCACAGTGCCTGCCCACGAGGTCCTTTTGCCTGAGAGGTTCCGGGGAGGATTTGCCCCTTCGGCGCCGCCCTGGATGCTGCTGGGCGGTCTCTCCCACGCGGGTACTACCGGCATGGTCAACGCTACCAGCGCCCGCTGTCGCGCACCCCGACAGGCCGCTACCGGCCCACGCCCGTCAGCCCACCCGCCCCCACCACACCAGGCCCGCCACCAGCGCCGGGCATCGCCCGGTCAGCCAACGCCGGCAACAGCCGCCCCAACGGCGCGTCCACCGTCAACGCCGCATACCCGTCACCACGGGTCGGCCCCTGATTGACGATCACCACCGGAATCCCCGACTTCGCCGCCCGCAACACGAACCGGCGACCCGACATCACCGTCAACGACGACCCCAGCACCAGCAGCAGCCGCGCCCCCGCCACCAGCTCGAAACAGCGCGCCACCCGCGCCGCCGGCACCGTCTCACCGAAGAACACCACGTCCGGCTTCAACATGCCACCCCGACACAACGCGCAGTCGACCGTACGGAACCCCGCCACCTCCTCGTCGGCGAGATCCACGTCACCGTCAGGATTGACCGCCGCCACCCGCGCGTCGAAACCCGGATTCGCCTCCCGCAGCCGCCGATCCACCTCCTCCCGCGACGTGTGGTTACCGCAGTCCAGACACACCACCTCGTCGAGGCGGCCGTGCAGCTCCACCACCGACACGCTGCCCGCGGCGCTGTGCAGCCCGTCCACGTTCTGCGTGATGATCCCGTCGACCAGCCCGCCGCGTTGCAGCCGCGCCACCGCCCGGTGCCCCTCGTTCGGCGTCGCCCGCGCGATCATCCGCCACCCCAGATGACTGCGCGCCCAGTAGCGCCGCCGCGCGAACGTGTCACGCGTGAACACCTGGTACGTCATCGGGGTGTGCCGCCGCGCCGCGCCACTGGGCCCCCGGTAGTCCGGGATACCCGACTCGGTGGACAGCCCCGCCCCGCTCAACACCACGACACCACCGCCAGCCACCAGCCCGGCCAGCGCGTCGACCGTCTCCGTCACCCGTCCATGCTGCCTCAGGCACACCCCCCGCGACGAACACCGACCCCACCAACGGCCCACACCCCCCGCGGCGGACCGGCCACACCCCAACCGGGCGGACGCTAGGTTGGCAGGTATGCGCGTCGTCATCGCCGGAGGACACGGCAAGATCGCCCAGCTGACCCACCGCGAACTCGCCGGACGCGGCGACACCGCCGTCGGCCTGATCCGCAACCCCGACCATGCCGCCGCGCTGCGCGCCGCCGGCGCCCACCCCGTCGTGGCCGACCTCGAACACGTCGGCGTCGACGAACTCGCCGCCCACCTGCACGGCGCCGACGCCGTCCTGTTCGCCGCCGGTGCCGGCCCCGGCAGCGGCGCCGCCCGCAAGGACACCGTCGACCGCGCCGCCGCCATCCTGCTCGCCGACGCCGCCCAACGCGCCGACGTCCGCCGCTACCTGCTCGTGTCGTCCATGGGCGTCGAGAACGAACCACCCGCCGGCACCGACGAGGTGTTCACCGCGTACCTGCGGGCCAAGAAGGCCGCCGAGGACGACCTGAGCGGCCGCGACCTCGACTGGACGATCCTGCGCCCCGGCCGCCTCACCGACGACCCACCCACCGGGCGGATCACCCTCACCCGACACGCGCCCGCGGGAGCCGTCACCCGCACCGACGTCGCCCGGGTGCTCGTCGCCCTGCTCTACCACCCGCGCAGCGCCGGCGCGATCCTGGAAGTCGTCGGCGGCGAAACCCCCATCGCCGACGCCGTCACCGCCGTCGACCGGCGCTGACCCGCCGTCGCGGCTACTCGCCGAGCGCGGCCCGCAACTGCGCACCGACAGCCACCGCGTCGGTCCGCAACTGCTCCAACTACCCGGACAGGTACGCCTGCCACCGGCTCAGGATCAACCGGCCCGCCGACGCGCCCGACGGGCCGCCAACTCGTCACCCACCGGATCCGCCGCCACCGGCGGCTCCGCCGACGTCGCCGGCTCGGACGGCAGATGCGACAACGAACCCTGGATCTCCTTGAACGCCCCACCGATCGCGATGCCGAACACGCCCTGCCCACCCTGCAACAGATCGACCACCTCCTCCGGCGACCGGCACTCGTACACGGTCGTACCATCGGAGATCAACGTGATGCCCGCCAGATCAGCCACCCCACGGGACCGCAGCGCCTCGATCGCCCTGCGGATGTTCTGCAACGACACCCCGGCGTCCAGCAGCCGCTTCACCACCTTCAGGACCACCAGGTCCCGAAACGAATACAACCGCTGCGTGCCCGAACCAGAAGCGTCGCGCACACTCGGCACCACCAACCCCGTACGGGCCCAGTAATCCAACTGGCGGTAACTGATCCCCGCCGCATGGCAGGCCGTCACACCCCGGTACCCCACGGCACCGTCACCCTCCGTCGCCCAACCCGGCGGCGCAACACCCGGCTCGTTGAGCTTCGTACCCGGATCGGGATCTCGCGGCTCGTGCATCCGGACAACCTCCCCGCCAGTGCGGTGACACGTCGCTTCCGGGACGCGCACCCCTCGACACGGCAACCCTATAGCCGCCTTGAGGAATTGCCCCGCAGGAGACGACACGACACGCCGCGACACGACACGAAGATCACCCACAGCGTCGGGACGTCACCGAACGTCACGCCCCGCAGCAGGCCCCGGTCAGCCGGCGAAATCCTCCGGACGCACCTGGTCCAGGAACTCGCGGAACTTCTCCACCTCGTCCTCCTGCTCGTCCGGGATCACGATCCCCGCCTCACTGAGGACCTCCTCGGCACAACGAATCGGCGCACCGACCCGCAACGCCAACGCGATGGAATCACTCGGCCGGGCCGACACCCGCACCCCGTCACCGAGCAACAGATCGGCGTAGAAGACGTTCTCCTTCAACTCGGTGATCTCCACCGCCTGCAACGGCGCCTTCAACGCCGCCAACACGTCCCGCAGAAGATCATGGGTCAGCGGCCGCGCCGGCTTGACCCCCTGCTGCTCATAGGCGATCGCCGTAGCCTCGACCGCACCGATCCAGATCGGCAGATAGCGGTCACCCTCGACCTCCCTGAGCAGGACGATCGGCTGGTTGCTGGGCAGCTCCACCCGAACTCCGACCACGCTCAGCTCGCGCACCGCCGCCTCCGTGTCGTTGTCACCTACGCCGCACCGCGCCCTTCCCTGCACGGTACACGGACCGCGACACGGCCGTCCCATGCGCTACCCGCACCACGCCCGCGCCAGAAAGGGGTTACCCCGGCAAGCCTACGACACGCTTCCCGGGGAAGATCCTTCCGCACGGCCACCACCGGATCACCGACCCAACGTCGACCGCAACCCCACCCGCACCAACGCCGCGTGCAACTGCTGCGACAACGCCACCAACTCCCGCGCCGTCTCCGCCGCCCGCGCCCGCGCCGCCGGATCACTCTGCCGCGCCAACGGCGCCACCAACTGCGCGAAAAGACCGACCTCCCGATCCGCCGCCGTCCGGAAGGCCCGCAGATGCCGCGGCTCCAACCCGTACGCCGCCAGACCCGCCACCGCCCGCGCGATGATCAACGCATCGTCGTCGTACCAACCCGGCGGATCCGACACCACCACACCGAGCCGCTCCAACTCACCCAGCGTCGACTCGTCGATCCCACTGCGCGCCACCAGATCCAACCGGCCGAGCCGCACCTGCGGCGACCCGGCCGGCTCCTCCGGCACCCGCCCCGGAACCTCACCGTCCGGACCCACCGCCACCAACGTCGGCCGCTGCCGACCCGGCGACTCCCCGGACGCGTCCCACTGCGCCAGCTGATCACGGATCACCCGCAAGGGCAGATACTGGTCCCGCTGCGCGGTCAGCACGAACCGCAACCGCGCCACATCGTCCCAGCTGTACTTCCGGTAACCCGCCGCCGTCCGCTGCGGCTCCACCAGGCCCTCGGCCTCGAGGAACCGCAGCTTCGAAATGGTCACGTCCGGGAAATCAACCCGCAGCTGACCCAGCACCTCGCCGATGCTCATCAGCGGACGGGCGCGGGCCGCCTCGGGCGGCGTGGAGGCCGCAGGCTCGTTCACCCCCGGCCGGCCCCCTCCTCGGGACGCGGACCGGCGATGAACACCACCCGGAACTTGCCGATCTGCACCTCGTCACCATTGCTCAACGTGGCCGCCTCGACCCGTTCCCGGTTCACGTACGTGCCGTTCAGACTTCCCACGTCCCGCACCGTGAACGTCCCACCGTCACGGTGGAACTCGGCGTGCCGCCGCGACACCGTCACGTCGTCCAGGAAGATGTCACTGTCCGGGTGACGACCGCTGGTCGTCACATCGTGATCCAACAGGAACCGGGCACCCGCGTTCGGACCCCGGCGAACCACCAGCAGCGCCATACCCGGCGGCAACGAACCGGACATCCGGCTCGGCACCACATCGGTGTCCGGCCCCTCCAGCACTTCGTCGAGCGAACCGAGATTGAGCGTCGAAGTGACGTCGAGTGGGGGGAACTCGTCGTCTGGGCGCGTCATGGGACCACCTCACGGATCTGTTCGGTCGGCGTCGGGTAATGGCGGGTCTGGCCGCCGGGCACTCCAACACCCGGCGGCTGGCTCCCCGTGCCCGGAAAGGCAATTCCGCAACGCTGAACTATTGGGTTCTCGGTCGACTGGGCGAGCCTAGCCAGCGCCGAAATGCAGGGCAACCGGACGCGCGGAACACCCGCCACGCCCGAGAGGGACGCACTCAGCTCTCGGTGAGCTCACGGTACGCGTCCGCAGACAGCAGCCCGTCGACCGCCGCCGGATCGTCCAAGGTGATCTCCACCAACCAACCCGCACCGTACGGATCCGTGTTGATCACCTCAGGGGTGTCGCCGAGCGCCTCGTTGCGCGCCGCCACCGTACCGCTGAGCGGAGCGTAGATCTCCGACACGCTCTTGGTCGACTCGATCTCACCCAACGACTCACCGGCCGCCACCACCGCACCGGAGTCGGGCAGCTGGACGTACACGATGTCACCCAGGGCGTCCTGCGCGAAGTGCGTGATGCCGACCCGGACAGTGCCACCGTCGCCAACCGCCACCCACTCGTGCTCGGCGGTATACCGCAGATCCTCAGGAATCACCAGACGCGTCCTTCATCCATCGGCGCACCGGAAACCCGGTGCGAGCCGCGCCGGTCAGGAGACCGGACGGGCGTGTTCCAGCTTGATCGGCGCGTGCAGCGCCGAAACCTCGGCAGCCTCACGATCCTCAACGATCAACTTACCGCCGTCACCCGTCACCGACGCCACCACCCCGCCAGGAATGTTCAAGGCCGTACGCATCGTCGCCGGATCACCGATCACCGTGATCGTGTACGGACCCGTCAACCGACGCCCGTCCACCACCAACGACCCGCCGTCGCCGTCCAGGAAGAACGTCGACGCGATGATCCGCACCGTCGCCCGGTCACCACCGGAGATCTGCATCGCCTCCGCGCCCGCGCCCCGCAACTCCTGCACCGCGTCCAGCACCCGCGCCGCCGACGTCGGCTTCTCACCCGCCTCGAACCGCACCGACAACCCCGGCCCCGTCGCCGGCAACGTCCCCGCCAGGATGCCCAACTCGTCGGCCCGCCGCGTCGCCTCCTCCAACGCCGCCTGCCGCCCCTGCTGACCCGAACGCAACTGCCGCTGGCTCTCCTCCAACGTCGCGATGTCCTGCCGCAGCCGAACCTCCCGCGAATTCAGGTCGTACAGGATCCGCACCAGATCCTCCTGCCGCGTCACCGCCACCGTCGGATCCGTCGACGTCGACTTGAACTGCACCACCAGAGTGAACCCCAGCAACGCCAGCAGAGCCGCGATCATCACCCCGGCCGAACTCACCCGCCGCGGCACCGGCCCGGCAGCCACCGGCTGCTCGACGCCACCCCCACCCACGGCCAGGCTCAGATCCACCGTCGCGCCCTCGTCGGGCGCCTCCGTCGGCGGAGCGGACCGCTGCGGCGCCGACGGGCCCACCTCGTGCGGATCCGCCGCACCCGGCCGCGGACCGGGCTCACCAGCCGGACCAACCGGCCGCCCCGGACCCGCCGGCTGCGGCCAACCCGTGCCCGTCTCCGTGTGCTCGTCGCTGCTCATCGCCACCAACCTACGCCCGGAACAGGTGCCGACGGATCGCCGCCACGTTCCCGAAGATCCGCACACCGAGCACGACCACCACACCGGTGGAAAGCTGCCCGCCCACCCCCAACTGGTCACCCAGATACACGATCAGACCCGCCACCAGCACGTTCGAAATGAACGACACCACGAACTGCTTGTCGTCGAAGATCCGGTCGAGCTTCGCCCGCACCCCGCCGAACACCGCGTCCAGCGCGGCCACCACCGCGATCGGCAGGTACGGCTGCAACGCCGTCGGAACCGTGGGGTCGAGCCACACCCCGAGGACCACACCGGCGAGCAGTGCCAGCACCGCGATCATCGACCACCTCCGGAGGGGCTGGGGGACGTCCTCGAACCGGTCGGCCCAGGACGGACGGAACCCTTGGCCCCCGACGACGGCGTCGGACTCACCGAGGGCTGCGCGTAGCGTAGCCGCGGGTCCGGAGCCGCCGGCAGGGTGAGGTCGTCGGCCTCCCGCACCCCGAACGACAACCCGGTGTCCTCAGCCACCTTGCGCATCGTCAACGCGCTGCGGCTGTCCTCGTAGCGGTCCCGCATCGACCCCGGACCGATCGCCGACACCTCGTACGGCCCCGTCACCGGCCGGAAGTCCACCAGGATCGCCTGCCCCGCCGAACGGATCGTCGACATCGCCGTCAACCGCTGACCGTTGATCGCGATCGCCTCCGCCCCCGCCGCCCACAGGTCGTTGGCCACACCCTGAAGATCGCTGTAGATCACCCGGGACGGACCCACGTCCGCGCCGGTCACCGCGTCCGGCTTCTGCGGCCCGTCCGCCAGGCGCACCACCACGCCGTCACCGCGCACCCGCCCCAGGCCGGTGCCCGCCTCCAGGTTGCGCAACCGGGCCGCCTCCGAGCCACCCAGCGCCGCCGCCCGCTGCCGCGCCACCTCCGCCCGCAGCTCGTCGGCCCGCACCGACAACCGGTCCGTCTCGCTCTGCCGCTGCTTGATCTGCTCGACCAGGCCGGAGCGGGCCTGGCTGCGCCCCGGCTCGGCCTCCAGCGTCTGCCGGTACGCCACCGCGAACAGGAAGCCCAGCGACAGCACCACCACCAGGCTCACCGAATGCGCAGACCAGCGCCGCCACGCCGGCGACGGCGCCTGTCGTTCCCGGTGGGCCGCCGCGTCGGCGTACCCGGGATCCAGCGGATTACGGAACAATTCGGTGAGGAAGTCCGGGGCGTACACCCGGTCGGGGCGGCCCCGGCCCTCGCCCGGCGTACCCGTCATGCCGGCGCTCCCGCGGCCCGAACCGCCCGCACCAGCCGGCTGGCCTGCACCACGTAGAGCGCGCCGGCCACCCAGTAGAGCACCAGGCCCCACCAGGCCAGACCCCAGCCGATCGCCCCCGCCGCGGTCGCGGCGCCCGGCACCGCCGCGGCGAGCAGCAGGACCGGGAAGGCGGCCAGCAGCAGGAAGGTCGCGGTCTTGCCCACGTAGTGCACCGGAGGCGGGCCGTGACCGTGGCGGCGCAGCACCGCCAGCGAGCCGATCAGGAGCAACTCCCGGGCCAGCAACGCCGCGGTGAACTGCCAGGGCACGACGTCCCGGGCGGTGAAGGCGAGCAGGGTGGCGAGGATGTAGAGCCGGTCGGCCAGCGGGTCGAGCAACTCCCCCAACCGGCTGACCTGGCGCATCCGTCGCGCGACCCAGCCGTCCACCCAGTCCGTGGTGCCGCCGACGGCCAGCACCACGACCGCGGCCACGTCGGCGCGCGCCACGAGCAGCAGGTAGAGGAAGAGCGGCACGCCGAGCAACCGGATGAAGCTGATGACGTTCGGCAGCGTGAGCACCCGGTCGCCCACGGCCGACCCGCTCGTGCCGGTGGTGGCTCTCGGGTGCTCTTCCCGAGCTGGCGGACGCGACACCGAACCTCCTCCGCGACACGCTCCGCCGCCCGGCGGAACACGGGCGGCGCGGAGTACGTGGGCGCTGTCGGGCCGGCGCGAGCCGGCGTCCCCTGCGGTCCCCGGACGGGACCTTTGCCTGACACGGCCCGCGATCGCGACGATCACGGGCCGGCTGGTTGCGCTGCCACTATATCGGGCCCTCACTGCGGTCCCCCGGGGCGCGGGCGTCCGCGTTGCGGCGCTCGGGCTGAGGCTGTGTGGCGTGCCACTACCCGTTAAGCATCCTAGGATGTTAGTGGGACAGTCATGCGGCCGGTCGGGAACCGTGGCGTCAGGCGGTACGGACCGAGGAGTCGGTCGGTACTTCGGCCGGCGCGGCGGTGGCCGCGCGTTCGAAGGCCAGCAGCGCCACCAACAGCTCGTGCTGCGCCCCGCCGGGCATCCGCTCCAGCACGGCCTGCACCGCGCGGTGCCGGCGCTCCTGAAGCTCGCCCAGCAGCCTCTCGGCGTCGGCGGTCGGCACCAGCCGAACCTCCCGCCGGTCGCGGGGGTCGGGCACCCGGCGCAGCAGCCCCATGGCCTCCAGCCGGTCGCAGAGCCGGCTCGCCGAGGACGGCACGACGTCCAGCAGCTCGGCCAGGCCGTTGACGTTGGTCTGTGGCCGACCGCTGATGAGCGACAGCACGCGCAGCTGCGTCGGGGAGACGGCCATCTGGTGCCGCGACACCGCCGAGTCGAGCACACCGACGAGTGCCTCCGCGGCGGCGTCGATCGCCGCGGCGAGATTCGGAGGTCGCTCCACCCGGTGTCCCCTGCGATCGTCCCGCTCGTTCACCGCCATCGCGACGACGGCTCTCACCCGTCGCCCCGCCCGGCGGAGCCCCGCCAGTCCAGGCACACGACGACCGCGTCGTCGTGCAGGTCGACATCCGCGTGCCAGGCGTGCAGTTCGCGCATCACCGTACCAACCGCCTCCGCCGGCGGTTGCAGCCGCGTGGAGCGCATCGCCCGCGCCATCGCCCGCTCGCCGTACGCCTCGCGGTCACCGGGGTCGGCGGCCCACACCCCGTCGCTGACCACGAAGAGCCGGTCCCCCGGCTCCAGGTCGAACTCCTGGACGTCGTAGCGGGCCTCGGCGAACATGCCCAGCGGCAGTTGCTGTTCGAGGTGGATGGGCGTGACCGTCCCGCCGCGCAGCCGCAGCAGGTGCGGGGAGCCGGCGTCCACCGCCCGCACCCGGCCGGTGACGGTGTCCAGTTCGAGCAGCAGCGTGGCCACGTACCGGCGACCGCGGTGCTGGTAGAAGACCGTGTCGGACGCCAGCTCCGCCTGCTCGACGAGGCTTCCCCCGGAACGCCGCGCGTTGCGCAACGCGTTGACGGTGACGGCGGTCAGCAGCGCCGCCGCCAGCCCGATGCCGGCGCCGTTGAGCACCGTGACGGTGAGCCGGTCCTGGTCCACGGACCAGTCGAAGTGGTCCCCGCCGACCGTGTACGCCGGCTCCAACTGGCCGGCGAGGTCGAACGCCGCGTGGCTCACGCCGCGTCCCGGCAGCAGCTCCCACTGCATCTCCGCGGCCATGCTGAGCCGCTCCCGCCGGCGGACCCGGCGGTACCGGTCGGTTTCCCGGTCCGCCGCGCGCAGCACGACGGCCAGTTCGCCGGCGACGTCCGCGGCCCGCTCGACGACGTCCGGGCGGGGCGGGCCGGGCAGCTCGACCAGGAGCACCCCCAGCCGCTCCCCCCACACCGACAGCGGCAGGTAGAGCCGGCACCGGCCCTCGTCGGTGCCGTCGGTCACCGGCTGCTGGCTGCTGAAGCAGCGCTGGGCCATGGTGTGGCAGGCGAGGGAGCCGCCGTCGGCGAGGTCGGTGTCCAGCACCGGCCAGAGCCCGGTGATCCGGTAGTCGGCGATGAACACGTCCGTTCGCGAGGCGCCCAGAGCGGACCGGATGGCCCGGTCCGCCGCCTCCACCACCTGGTCGGGCGGGGCCGCACGAAGCGCACGCGAGACCTGGCCCGGTGCCTCCAACATGATCATCCTCCGGAAGCTTGCCGTAGGGCAAGCATCATACGGAGGCGCCGGACCCCACCTCCGGGCGGGCGGTCGGGCGTGGCGGGCCGGCCCGACCGACCGGGACCACGACGCGCGGCGCCGGGACCACGACGCGGGAGGCCGGGACCACGACGCGGGAGGCCGGCGCTTCTTCGTTGCTGCCGTGGGCGGCGCGCTCGACGACACTCGCGGCGGCCGGCCCGGAGCCGGTCAGTCCGGCGAGCGGACGGCGATTCCGCCGTGGAAGGCGTCCGGCACCTGCGCCGGCGGGCCGTCCGGACGCCACCGGGTGATCGGGACGATGCCGTCGTCGGTGGGCGCCCAGCGGCCCAGCAGCTGCGGGAACGCGCCCGGCGCGCGCATCCGGAACGCCGGCCCCATCATCGCGAGGGCCTCCGGATGACCGGCCAGCTCCTCGGTGTCGAAGTCGACGGCGAGCAGACTGCCCGGCGCGGTCGCCTCGTGGAGCTCGTCGAGGGTGCGGGCCAACGTCTCGTCGTCCAGGAACGCGGCCAGGCCGAGGAAGACCACACCGACCGGCCTCCTCCCCCACCCCGGCACGAACCGGTGCAACTGGGCGCGGTCGACCGTGCCGATGTCGGTGGCGTCGCCGTAGCCGTAGCCGGCCCGGTCGCTGTCGGCCAGCAGACGCTGGCCGAGGCGGATGGTGACCGGGTCGACGTCGGTGTAGAGCACGGTGGCCTCCGGGGCGACCTCGTGCACGTTGCCCATGCTGGGCACCCCGGCGCCGAAGACGAGGAAGCCGTCAACCCCCCGCGCGGCCATCGCCCGGACCGTACGGCCGAGGAAGGCGCGCAGCTCGCGGAAGACCGGTGCACACGGCCCGTACGCCTGCTCGAAGGCGCGGGCGGCCACCACGTCGAGAGGGAAGTGGTGCTGCCCACCGAGCCAGAAGTCGATCATGCGCGCGGTGCTCGGCTGGTCCGGCTCAACCATCGACGGCGCTCCCTCCCCGTTGGGCGTGGACAGCGTACCCACCGGTCGGCCTGCCCGGTATCGGCCCGCCGACGGACGGCCGGCCGCGATACTGGCCGGGGACCGGCGGGAGGTGGGCGGTGAACTCGGCGAACGGCGCGGCGGTGGTCGTCGGCGTGGACGGTTCGGAATCGGCGCTGCGCGCCGTACGGCTCGCCGCCGTCGAGGCGGCCCGCCGACACCGGCCGCTGCGGATCGTGCACGGCTTCATCTGGCCCCTGCTGCACGTCCCGGTCGACACCCCCGCCGGCGGTCCGCCCGGCGCCGGCCTGCGACACCAGGCGGAACAGGTCGTCACCGCCGCGACGGACGAGGCCGAGGCCACCGTGCCGGGACTGCGGATCTCCGGCGAGATCATCGACGGCGAGGCCGCCGCCGTGCTGATCGGCGAGTCGCCGGCCGCCGCGATGATCGTGCTCGGCGACCGTGGGCTCGGCGGCTTCTCCGCCCTGGTGGTCGGCTCGGTCGCGGTGCAGGTCGTCGCGCACGCCGACTGCCCGGTGCTGGTCGCCCGTGGTACCGACCGCCCCGGGCCCGTGATCGTCGGAATGGACGGCTCCGAGACGGCCCGGCTGGCCGCGGAGTTCGCCATCGACGAGGCGTCGGTGCGCGGCGCGCCGCTGGTCGCGTTGCACGCCTACCGGTACCCGACCTCCACCGGGCCCGGGGACATGCGACCACTGGTGTACGACGACACCGAGCTGCGTTCCGAGGAGGACCGGGTGGTCGCCGAGACGCTGGCCGGACTGACGCAGCGCTGGCCGGACGTCCCGGTCACTCGGGAGACCGCCCGGGGCCGCCCCACGACCGTGCTGGCCGAGGCGTCCCGGCGGGCACAGCTGCTGGTGGTCGGCCGGCAGGGGCGCGGCGAGCTGACCGGGTTGTTGCTGGGCTCGGTGAGCCAGTCGCTGCTGCACCACGCCGACTGTCCCGTCGCGGTGGTCCGCGCGCCGCACTGAGCCGGTACCGCGACGAACCGGTCGCGGGGTTGGTCGCGGCGCAGGCGGGTAGACGACCGCGGTACGCCAACGGACGACGACCGGAGGAGGCAGAGATGCCAGGACCACGGCCGGGCAGCAACGCGTACGACAAGCAGCGGGCGCGCATCCGCAACGCGATCGACGATTCGGGACGGCGGGTGCCGGACGACAAGGCCAACGACGTGGCCAACCGGATCCTGCAGTCCGACCGCGGGCAGCGGGGAATCGTGCGTGGTGAGCGGACCTACGGCCCCAAGGGCGAGCGCGAACCGGGCGACCCGAAGTGAGGGCGGCGGTCCTGGCCGACGGGGCGATCGCCGGCGCGGTCGGCAGCACCGCCCTGAACGTGGTCAGTTACCTGGACATGGCGGCGCGGGCGCGACCGGCGAGCAGCACGCCGGAGAAGACCGCCGGCCGGCTGGCCCAGGTGGCCCACGTCGACCTGGGGGCCGAGGAGCGGGCGGCGAACCGCCGCTCGGGCCTCGGCCCCCTGCTCGGCTACGGCATCGGCGTCGCCGCGGGAGTCGGGTACGCCCTGCTGGCCCGCGGGCACCGCATGCCGCTGTTGCTGGCCGCCGGCGTGCTCGGCGGCAGCGTGATGACGATGTCCGACGGTTCGATGACCGTGCTCGGGGTGACCGATCCGCGCACCTGGCGCCGCTCGGACTGGCTGGCCGACCTCGTGCCGCACCTCGCGTACGGCGTGGCGGCCGCAGCCACCTGGAACCGGCTGCGGCCGCCCGCCTCGGGCCGGGGCGGCTAGCCGCCGGCGCTCTCGTCGTCGGCGACCGGCTCCGTGGCCGGGCCGTACGGCGACACCTGTCCCCGGGGCACCGGCCGCCCGTCGTCGCCGTGCGACGAGCCGCGGTTGCGCGGGTGCCCCGTCGGCCCTGGCCCCTTGCTGTCCTGGCTGGTGGCGCCCTTGTTGTTGCGGCGGAACTCCTCCTGCTGCGGATTCACCACGGGTCTCTCCTTCCGGGGTTCGACCGTGTCCCGGGCCGGTTACCCGTCCGCCCCTGCGGCATACCCGTCGGGACGGACGGTCGCAGGGGTGGCCGGGCCCAGGACGGGTACACGCGAGGAATGGGCGACGACCGGAAGGTGGCGCGGGTCCTGCTGGACCGGCAGGGCCGCACGTACGCCGAGGAGGCGGGCATCACCCTCACCGACCGGCCGGCTCCGCTCTACCAGCTGCTGGTGCTCGCCACGCTGCTGAGCAACCGGATCCGGGCCGGGGTGGCCGTGTCGGCCGCGCGGGAGCTGTTCGCCGCCGGCCTGCGGACCCCGCAGGCGATGGAGGCGGCGAGCTGGCAGGACCGCGTCGACGCGCTGGGCCGGGGCCACTACCGCCGCTACGACGAGCGGACCTCGACGATGCTCGGCACCGGGGCCCGGCTGTGCCTGGACCGTTGGCGGGGCGACCTGCGCCGGTTGCACCGCGACGCCGGCGGGGAACCGGCCGGGCTGCGCCGGCTGCTCACCGAGTTCCCCGGCATCGGCCCCACCGGCGCCGACATCTTCCTGCGCGAGGCGCAGGTGGTCTGGCCGGACCTGCGCCCGTTCGCCGACCGGCGGGCCCTGGCCGGCGCGACACGCCTCGGCCTGCCCGGCTCGGCGGACCGGCTGGCCGGGCTGGTCGGCCCGGGCGACTTCGGCCGGCTCGCCTCGGCGCTGGTCCGGGTGTCCCTCGGCGAGGAGTCCGCCGGCGAGGTCACCCGCGCCGCCGCCGGGTGAGCGGGTCTACTTGACCGTCTTGTCGCCCGGCTTCGTCAGGTGCCACACCAGCAGCGCCGCCAGCAGCGCGAGCACGACGAGGCCCCCGGACACACCGCGGCCGTCCTCCTCGCTGCGTCCGGTGGTGCCGAAGTAGATCACCGCGAGCCCGGCCAGCACGGTGACGAACGTCCGCATCCCTCGGTCCTTCACGCACCGGACGGTACGGTCCCGTGCACGCCCGACGCCGGGGATCTGTCCGTTTTCACCCGGTCGGGTGGCGCCGGTTCAGGCGTCGGCGGCGAAGCCGCGCAGCGTCACCAGTGCCATCTCGCTGCCCGACAGGGCCGCGTCGACCAGCACCGGCCCCGCCACCGGCGCGAGCTGACCGAGCTGCGCCCCCATGTCAGTCGACCTCCAGGTCGTCGAGGGAGATCTTGTGCGTCATCAGCCACCGGGCCAGCGCCGACATCCCGAACAGCCACAGCGGCGCGGACTCCGTGGTGCCGTTGGTGGCGAAGATCGCGAAACGCAGGTCCGGCGCCCGGTACGCCTCGATCCGCCACCGGTGCTGCCTGTCCCGCCAGACCGCGGAAGGGTCCATGGCGCCACGCTAGGCGACCACCGGCCCCGCCGGGGCGGCTTCAGGACCCGGCCGCGACCACGACCCGCGCGTCGTCGGGCAGCCGCCGGGTGGCGCCGCGACGGTCCAGCAGCTCCAGCAGCGGCACCGCGACCCGGCGGGTGGTGTCCAGCGCCTGCCGGGCGGCGCTGAGCGTGAACGGCTGGGGCAGCCCGGCCAGGACCCGCACGGCGTCGTCGGCCGCGCCGGGCAGCAGCACCACGTTCTCGGCCAGCCGCAGCAGCGCCCCCGCCCGCACGGCCGCGCCGATCTCCCGGGGACCCAGTCCCAGGTCGGCGAGGTGCTCGGCCTCGGGGGCCCGGAACGGGCGGTCGGCGTACTCGGCGCGCACCCGCGCCACGGCCCGGGCCACCGGCTCCGGCAGCACGTCGGCCGCCACAGCGGTGACCCGACCGGCGCGCAGCCGCAGCGGTGGCCGCACCAGCGCCTCGACCAGCGCCCGCTCGGGCAGGTCCAGGCGCTGGCGCAGCAACTCGACCGGCGCGCCCGGCTCCAGCGGATGCTCCCGGGCGTGCCGGGCGACCTCCTCGACCAGCCGGGCGCCGAGGACCCGCCAGTGCTCCGGGTCGGCCAGCCAGTCGCCGGCGACCGGCCGGCCGGTGACCTCGACGCCGCAGCGCAGCAGGTCGGCGGTCCGCGCCAGGCGCCGCCGACGCAGCTCGCCGGCCAGGTCGGCGCGGCCGTCCACGGTCGCCAGCACGGCCGCTCGGGCGACCGCCGCGCCCCGGCGGGTCAGCGGCGGCGGCGCGACGTCCAGCACGGTCACCCCGCCCGCGACGTGGTGCCGGCCCGGATCGCGCAGCAGCGCCCGGTCGCCGACCCGCAGCGGCAGCGGCCGGGCCAGCCGCAGCCGGACGGTGTCCCCGCCGAGGGGCCGGACCCGCGCCGGCACCGCCGCCGCCCCGATGTGCAGCGTGAGGGTGGCCGGCAGCCGCGCCGCCGGGTCGCCGGCCAGCCGGACGTCCAGCAGGTCCGTGCGGTGGAACCGGCCGGGGCTGAGCAGCGCGTCGCCCCGCCCGAGGCGGTCGCGGGGCGTGCCGCGCAGGTTCACCGCCACCCGGGCGACCGGGTCGACTTCGGGCCGCGCCACGCCCAGGCAGTGCAGGCCGCGTACCCGCACCGTCTGGGCGCTGCCGGCGAGCTCCAGCTCGTCGCCGACCCGCAGCCGCCCGCCGCCGAGGGTGCCGGTCACCACCGTGCCGGCGCCCCGGACCGTGAACGCGCGGTCCACCCACAGCCGCACCGGGGCGTCGGCGGGCGGGGCGGGCAGCCGGGCGGCGAGCCGGTCCAGGGCCGCGCGCAGCCGCGGCAGGCCCGCGCCGGTGACCGCGCTGACGGCGACCGCGTCGACGGCGCCGAGGCAGGTGGCGGCCAGCTCCGCCCGGGCCCGCGCCGTCGCCGGCCCCGGATCCGCCAGGTCCGCGCGGGTCACCACCAGCAGCCCGTACGCCACACCGAGCGCGTCCAGCGCCGCCAGGTGCTCGGCCGACTGCGGCATCCAGCCCTCGTCGGCGGCCACGACGACCAGCGCGGCGGGCACCGGGCCGACCCCGGCGAGCATGTTCGGCACGAACCGCTCGTGCCCCGGCACGTCGACGAACGCGACCGTCGCGCCCGAGGGCAGCGTCGTCCAGGCGAAGCCGAGGTCGATGGTCATGCCGCGGCGGCGTTCCTCGGCCCACCGGTCGGGTTCCATCCCCGTCAGCGCCCGGACCAGGGTCGACTTGCCGTGGTCGACGTGCCCGGCGGTGGCCACCACGAACACGGCTCAGCCCCGCCCGGGTACGCGCAGCACGGCGGCGCGCAGCACGGCGTCGGCGTCGGCGGGCACGCAGCGCAGGTCCAGCAGCAGCCGCCCCCGTACGACCCGGCCCAGCACCGGCGGGTCGCCGAGACGCAGCGGCCCCGCGTAGCGCTCGGGCAGGGCGAGCGCCCAGGAGGGCAACTCGACGCCGGGCGCTCCGCCGCCGCCGACGACCGCCCCGGCGGGCACCACCTGCGCCTCGCACCCGTCGGCGGCGAGCGCGTCGCGCAGCCGCTCGGTGCGCGCACGCAGGGCGTCCGGGTCGGCGTGCAGCGCGGCCCGGGTGGGGGTGGCCGGGTCGCCGAGGGTGGCGGCGAGCGCGGCGAGGGTCAGCTTGTCCACCCGCAACGCCCGGGCGAGGGGGTGGCGGCGCAGCCGCTCGACGAGATCGGCGGCGCCGAGCAGCAGGCCGGCCTGCGGGCCGCCGAGCAGCTTGTCGCCGCTGGCGGTGACCAGCGCCGCCCCGGCCCGCAGGGTGCCGGCGGCATCCGGCTCGGCGGGCAGCAACGGGTCGGGCGCGAGCAGCCCGGAGCCGATGTCGGCGACCACCGGGACGCCGAGGGTGGCCAGCGCCCGCACGGGCACGGCGGAGGTGAAGCCGGTGACCTGGAAGTTCGACGGGTGCACCTTGAGCACGAAACCGGTACGGGGACCGATCGCGGCGGCGTAGTCGTCGAGGGTGCTGCGGTTGGTGGTGCCGACCTCGCGCAGCCGGGCGCCGGTGCTCTCCAGCAGCTCCGGCAGGCGGAACCCGTCGCCGATCTCCACCAGCTCGCCCCGACTCACGACGATCTCGGCGTCGGCGGCCAGCGCGGTGGCGGCGAGCACCAGCGCGGCGGCGCCGTTGTTGACCACGTGCACCGCACCCGCGTCCGGCACCGCCGCCGCGAGGGCGTCGAGGGCGTCGCGTCCGCGCCGGGCCCGCCGCCCGGTACGCAGGTCCAGCTCGACGTCGGTGTGCCCGGTGGCGGCGGCGACCGCCGCGACGGCGGCGGGCGACAGCGCGGCGCGACCCAGGTTGGTGTGCAGCACCACCCCGGTGGCGTTGAGCACCACCCGGGGCCCCGACGCCGGCAGGGCGGCCAGCGCGGCGTCGCGTACCGCCTCGGGGGTGATCTCGCCCCGCCGGGCGCGCTCCTGGGCGCGGTGGACGGCGGCCTTGACCCGCTCCCGACCCACGCTGCTCGCCGCGGCGGCCAGCCGGGGGTCGGCGAGCAACGCGTCGGTACGCGGCACCCGCCGGCGCGGATCGGCCGCGACGTCCCTCATGGTCCCCTCTTCCGCAGCATGGCGGAGACGGACGGGAATCGAACCCGCCTGGCCCGGATCCCGGACCACTCCGGTTTTGAAGACCGGGAGGGGCACCAGCCGCCTGAACGCCTCCACGCAGCAGTGAACCACAGGACCGGCGGGCGTGTGCGGGGAGGCCTCAGCCCTCGGCGGCGCGCCGCCGCTGAAGGCGCTCGCGCTGCGGCACCACCGTGTACTTCGGATCCCGCGCCGAGGCGACGCCGCCGTGGAAGATACCGAACCGGGTCGCCACCGAGGCGCCCAGCAGGGCCGCCCCGGACAACGCGGAGAGCGTCCGGCTGCGCCGACCCAGCAGCGCGCCAGCCACCCCGAGCGCCGTCAGCGCCCGTCCGGCGCGCAGCAGCCGGCCGGCGGACCCCGTGCGGTAGGGCTCGCTGAGCAGCCCGAGCCGGGTCTCCACGCGGTGCGAGCCGTACAGCTCCAGGGCCGCGCCCGCCACCGCCATCCGGCGGGCGGGGCCGGCCTGTGCGACGGGCGCGGCGATCAACCCCACTCCGGCGCCGCTGGCCAGGGCACTGCCCGCGAAGATGACCGGCAGGTCCGGGTACGCCTCGTGCCAGGACGGTACCGCCGTGTCGGCCAACAGCACCCCGGTGTACGTGGCCAGCGCCGGCGCGGTCACCGCGGCGGCCAGCCCGGCGGCGTGCCCGACCGGTGGCAGCACCCGGCGGGCGAGGCCGGACAGCCCCCGCTCGGGCAGCCACGCCGCGCCCTCGGCCACCGCCGCGACGCCGGCGGCCGGACCGAACGCGCTGAGGATCCAGGTGCCCACGGACATGGGCGAGGTGGGCTTGGCCACCCGCAGCATGTGATGGAACCGGGCGGGCCGGCCCAGGTCCCTGATCAGGAAGACGGTGCTGGCCGTCACCGCCGCCAGCGAGGTGACCCGGCCGGCGCTGCGCAGCGCCGGCCGGCCGGTGAGCTGCCCGCCCGCCGCGAGCAGCGACGAGCCGGCCGCCAGCCCGCCGGTGAACAGGTACGCGGCGATGTCCCACTTCCAGACCGGCGCCTTCAGGATCGGCCGGCCGTAGTAGGAGGTGAACTCGGCCTCCGGCACCCGGAGTTCCTCGCCGCCGCGCCGGCCCCGCCCGCGACCCCGCCGCCCGACCCCAGTCAAGAGGAACCTCCCACGAACGCGGCCACGGCCGCCGCCGCCATCGCCAGCGCGGCCAGACCGGCCCGCTTCCACATCTTCGGCAGGTCCCGGGTGGTGACCACCGGGTCGGGCGGCAGCCCGTACACCTCTGGCTCGTCGAGCAGCAGGAAGAACGCGCCGTCGCCGCCGACCCCGTCGCCCGGGTCGTGCCCGTAGAGCCGCGCCTCGCCCACGCCCCGCTCGTGCAGCGTCGCCACCCGGGCCGCCGCCCGTTCCCGCAACTCGTCGAGCGGCCCGTACTGGATCGACTCGGTCGGGCACGCCTGCGCGCAGGCGGGGGTCTTCCCGGCCCCGATCCGGTCGTAGCACAGCGTGCACTTCCACGCCCGGCCGTCGCCCTCACGCTGGTCGATGACGCCGTAGGGGCAGGCGGAGATGCAGTAGCCGCAGCCGTTGCAGATGTCCTCCTGCACCACCACCGTGCCGAACTCGGTGCGGAACAGCGAGCCGGTGGGGCAGACGTCCAGGCAGGCGGCGTGGGTGCAGTGCTTGCAGACGTCGGACATCATCAGCCAGCGGAAGTCGGTGCGGCCCTGCGCGCCCCCTGCGCGCCCCGGCGGCTGCGCCCCGGGCATCCCCAGGAACTGCGGTCCGGCCCCCGCCACGCCGGCGGGGTGCCCGGCCGGTCGGGACTGCTCGACGAACGCCACGTGCCGCCACGAGTTCGCGGTCAGCGCGCCGGTGTTGTCGTACGACATGCCGAGCAGGTCCAGCCCCGAACCGGGAACGTCGTTCCACTCCTTGCAGGCCACCTCGCACGCCTTGCAGCCGATGCAGACGCTGGTGTCGGTGAAGAAACCCATCCGGGGCGGCGCGTCGGTCCAGCCGGCCTCCGGGGCGGGATCCAGCGGCCCGGACAGGCTGTGCGGGTCAGGAAGCATCGCGGCCCTTCCCGGCGCCGTCGGCGGGGGCCGGCGGGGCGAGCGCCCCCGGGGTGAGCGTCGGGGCCGGGTGGCCGGGGACGATGCCCGCCCGCCGCTGGTAGTCGGCCACCAGGTCCAGCAGGGCCGGGCCGGTGGGCCGCCGCCCCGGCCGCACGTCACAGGTACCGATCTTGCTCTCCTGGATCAGCACGTTCGGGTCCAGGGTGATCCCGAACAGGTCGTTGGCCGAGTCGCCGGTCACCAGGCCCTCGAAACCGAAGTGGTACGGCAGCCACACCTGGTGGACGATCTGACCGTCGACGCGCAGCGGGGTGAGCCGGTCGGTGACGAGCACCTTGGCCTCGATCACCGCCCGCCCGCTGACCAGGTGCGCCCAGCCCAGGTGCGCCAGGCCCGCCTCCGCGGCCAGGTCCGGGGACACCTCGACGAACATCTCCGGTTGCAGCTCCGCCAGCGGCCGCACCGTACGGCTCATCCCGCCCGCCGTGTGGTGCTCGGTGAGCCGGCTGACCGTGAACACGTACGGGAAGACCTGACTGTGCTCCTGCGGCGGGCTCGGGTTCACCGAGTTCACCGGGTGCGCGTACACCTTGCGGGTGGGGTTGGCCTGCTGCCGGTAGAGCGGGTTGCGCACCGGCGACTCGGCCGGCTCGTAGTGCGTCGGCAGCGGGCCGTCGAGCACGCCGCTGGGCGCGTACAGCCAGCCCTTGCCGTCGCCCTGCATGACGAACGGGTCGTCACCGGCAATCCCCTCCGGGCCGGACGCGCCCTCGGGCGGCCGGTACGTCGGCGGCTTGGTGCGCTCGAAGTCCGGCACGTCGTAGCCCGTCCACTGCCCGGCGTCCGGATCCCACCAGACGTAGCGTTTGCGCTCGCTCCACGGCCGGCCCCACGGGTCGGCGGAGGCACGGTTGTAGAGGATGCGCCGGTTCGCCGGCCACGCCCAGCCCCACTCGGCGGCCACCCAGTCCTGCTCGTGACGCGACCTGCGGCGGGCGGCCTGGTTGACGCCGTCGGCGTACACCCCGCAGTAGATCCAGCAGCCGACGGCGGTGGAACCGTCGTCGCGGGCCTCGGCGAACGCGGACAGCGGGCGACCGGTCGCCACCTCGTAGCCGTTGATCTCGCGCAGCACCGCCTCGGCGACCGGCTCGGCGTGCGGGCCGTGCGTGGGATAGTCCCAGGCCAGGTCGAGCAGCGCCCGGTCGCGCGGCAGCTCGGAGCCGGCCAGCTTCTCCCGCAGCCGCAGCCCCAGATGGTAGAAGAACCACAGCTCGGAGCGGGCGTCGCCCGGCGGGTCCACGGCCTTCTCCCGCCACTGCAACAGCCGCTGGGTCTGGGTGAAGGTGCCCTCCTTCTCCACGTGCGAGGCGGCCGGCAGGAAGAACACCTCCGTCCTGCACTGCTCCGGCACGATCTCGCCGGTGGCGACCTCCGGGCTGTTCCGCCAGAACGTCGCGCTCTCGATCATGAACAGGTCGCGGACCACCAGCCAGTCCAGGTTGGCCATGCCGAGGCGCTGCGCCCGGCCGTGCGCCGAGCCCACCGCCGGGTTCTGGCCGAGCAGGAAGTAGCCGCGCACCTTCCCGTCGATCATGTTCAGCACCTGCTGGTACGTCCCGTGGTCGCCGGTCATCCGGGGCAGGTAGCCGTAACAGAAGTCGTTCTCCGGGGTTGCCGCGTCCCCCCAGTACGCCTTCAGCAGGCTCGCCGCGTAGGCGCGCGCGTTGCCCCAGAAACCCTTCTGGCCCGGGTGGCGGATGCTGTCCACCCACTCGTCGAAGGTGGGGTGGTCGGCGTGGTGCGGCATCGGCAGGTAGCCGGGCAGCAGGTTGAACAGCGTCGGGATGTCGGTGGAACCCTGGATGCTGGCGTGCCCGCGCAGGGCCAGGATGCCCCCGCCGGGGCGGCCCATGTTGCCCAGCAGCAGCTGGATGATCGCGCCCGTACGGATGTACTGCACGCCGACGCTGTGCTGCGTCCACCCCACCGAGTAGATCAGCACGCCGGTGCGCTCCCGGCCCGAGTTGGCCGTCCAGGCCTCGGCCAGCTCCAGGAACTTCTCCCGGGGGATGCCGCAGACCCGCTCCACCATCTCCGGGGTGTAGCGGGCGAAGTGCCGCTTGAGGATCTGGTAGACGCAGCGCGGGTGCTGCAACGTCTCGTCCCGTACGGTCTGCCCGCCCACCTGGGCGCCGTGCGACTCGTGGCGCAGCCCGGCGGCGGTGTCGCGCTCCTGGGCGGTGTGGCCGCTGCCGGAGTCCGACTCGTGGCCCGCGTACTGCCAGGAGTCCTGGACGTAGCTGCCCGTCTCCGGGTCGAACCCGGAGAAGAAGCCGTCGCCGTCCTCGGTGTCGACGAACCGCTCGCTGACGATCGTCGCCGCGTTGGTGTAGGCCAGCACGTACTCCCGGAAGTCCAGCTCGTTGTGCAGGATGTGCCGCACCACGCCACCGAGCAGCGCGATGTCGGAACCCGCACGGATCGGCAGGTAGGAGTCGGCCAGCGCGCTGGTGCGGGTGAACCGCGGGTCGACGTGGAAGACCTTGGCGCCGCGCCGCTTGGCCTCCATCACCCACTGGAAACCCACCGGGTGGGCCTCGGCCATGTTCGAGCCCTGGATGACGACGACGTCAGCGTTGGCGACGTCCTGCTGGAAGTCCGTCGCACCACCGCGACCGAAGCTGGCCCCCAGACCGGGGACGGTGGCGGAGTGTCAAATGCGCGCCTGGTTCTCGATCTGGAGCGCCCCCATCGCCGTGAACAGCTTCTTGATGAGGTAGTTCTCCTCGTTGTCCAACGTCGCCCCGCCCAGGCTGGAGATGCCCAGCGTGCGGTTGAGCGGCCGGCCCTGCCCGTCGACGTCCTCCCAGGTCTGCGCGCGGGCGGCGAGGATCCGGTCGGCGATCATGTCGAGCGCGACGTCGAGCTCCAGATCCTCCCACTCGGTGGCGAAGGGCCGCCGGTAGCGGACCTTCGTCTGCCGCAGCGGGCTCGTCACGAGGCTCTTGCTGGCCGACCCCTTGGGGCACAGCCGCCCCCGGGAGATCGGGCTGTCCGGGTCGCCCTCGATCTGGGTGACCTCGTTGTCCTCGACGTAGACGCGCTGGCCGCAGCCGACCGCGCAGTAGGGGCAGACCGAGCGGGCCACGCTGTCGGCGGTCTCCGTGCGGGCGCTCAGCCGCGCCGACCGGTCGGACTGCGCCGCAGCGCCCCGGCCCAGCGGGTCGGTGCCGGTGAGTTGCCGGTATACCGGCCAGCCCTGGATGAAGGTCCGCAGGCCCACGCGCGACACCCCCTCTCCCGGCCCGGGCGACGTTGCCACCATGAACATAGGCCAGGCCGCGCGGCACCGCGACCCGTGCCGCCCGATCGCCACCCCGAAGCCCACGTCCGCGACCGGTGGGTCGGCTTCGCCAGGGGTACGGGTGCCGGACGACACGACGCCGCCCCCGGGCCCTGAGGCCCGGGGGCGGCGCTGGTGTCGGTGTGCATGTCGCCTCTCGGCGAGTGGCGCGACGCGGCTCCAGCCGGACGGTATTCCGCGAAGGCAATTTAGGTGAGGCCCGGGGACACTGGACACACCGACACCTCATTCAACCAGCCGGCGGGCCGCGATGTTCCCACCGGCGGTCGATTCGTGCCGCTGGCCGGCACCCGGGTTCGGGTGCCGGCCAGCGATCCCCCTTGCGTGGAAGGTCTGTGGTCAGCTGTTCCAGTGCTCGGCGACGAGGTCGGCGGCCTGCTGCTCCCACTGGGCGTAGTGGTCGGGGTACGCCGACACCTGCACCGTCTGCGCGGCCTCGGTCAGGGGCATGTCCTGCCACCCGTCGACCTGCTTGAGGCCCTTGAGGAACGCGAGGGTGGAGTACTCGGGGTCGGTGATCTGCTCGACCGTGCCCCAACCACTGGACGGACGCTGCTGGAACAGACCCTGCGAGTCGTGGTCGTTGCGGTCACCCAGATGACCCAGGTTCTCCAACTTCGACTCCTGCAACGCCGTCGCGATCGACACCACCGCGGCGCGCTCGTCCATGCCGGCCTTCTTCGTCGCCGCGACGATCGCCTTGACGTTGGCCACCTGCTCGTCGGACAACTCGACGTGCGACTGCGCGCCCTGCACACCATGCGGAACCAGCTTCGCCGTGTCGATCGACGGCTTGTCGGCCTGCACCGCCACCGCCACCGGCATGGTGTCCACCGCCGGCGCGGCATCCGCGACAGCCGGACCAGCGAACACGCCACCGGCAAACGCCAGACCCGCAACACCAAGAACGCCCTTACGCAGGAACGTGTTCATCAAAATGCTCCATTCGGGGGTCGGCACCCACACACCGAAAAGGGGGAATCGGCTGCACGCGGATGCAAGCACCGTCCGGCGCCCATGAACTCGAAAAAAAGGGGGAAAGATCAGATCGGCCGTGTCGGCCGGAAGTCCGACCGGTGCGGGTCGCAAGGACCCGGGCTGTCGCGCGGGGCGGGGGGGGTTGCCCGCACGTCGGCCGCGACCATGTGTAACCACGACCGGCCCGCCAACATTCCGGGGCCCCGGCACACCATCGCGGCGGCGTGGCCGTGCCCTGCTCGGTCGTACGCCAGGGTGTAACGACCCCGCCCCGGCCACGATTCCGCCCCCACGATGACCCCGACCACACCCCCAAACCGGACATCCCGCCCTCGGGGAACTCGACCACCGCAGGCCCGGTCCAGGCCCACCCGGACACCGACCTCGCAACCGGCCAGCCGGCGCAAGCCGGGCCTGGTGACGATCCGCGCCCGGCCACGACACCCCGACCCGGCCGTGACCGTAGTCCCGAGCGGCCCGACCTGGGGTTACCCTGACAGCATGCAGGCCCTCTCCCCCGCCCCGGCCCGCGCGGCCCACCTGGCCCGCCCGGGTCGGCCTGCCGTGGTGGCCCGCACGCTCACCGAGCTGACCGGCCCGACCCGTGGCGTGGTGGAACTGCCGGTGCGGCTCATGTGGAACGCCGACCGCACCTTCGACCTGGGCGATCCGGACGAACTGCTCTGGATGTACGAGAACGTGCTGCGGGAGACCACCCGCGCGGAGGATCTCCGGCTGCTCATCCACGGGCGCACGCTGCGCCGGGTGTGGCGGCTGCTCAACCTGCCCCGGGGCGTACGCCAGGCGTGGGAGAGCCGCCACCGGGGGCTGCGTACGGCGTGAGCAGCGCACACCCGCACGACTTCTACCGCGAGGTGGCCCGGGTGGCGTTGTCCGCCGCACGGCCGTACCGCTTCGTGCTCGGGGGCGGGGTGGCCTGGGCCGCGCACGGGCTGGTGACCCGCCCGACGGAGGACGTCGACCTCTTCGCGGACGTGGAGGGGGCGGCCGCCGCGGCGGCGGACGGGGTGCGGACGGCACTGGAGCGGGCCGGGTTCGAGGTGACCGACGCCGACCCGGACAGCGAGCTGGCCGAGCTGTTCGAGGGCTTCGACCGGGACCTGAGGGACTTCGTGGTGAGCCGGGACGGGCGGCTCATCCGGCTCAGCCTGGCCCGCCTCGACCGGCACCGCAGCCCCGTCGTCATGGATCTCGGGCCGGTGATGGACGTGCGGGACCTGATGGCGAACAAGACCGCCGCCCTGGTCAACCGGCGGGAGGTCCGGGACTACATCGACGTCGCGGCGGCTCTCGAACACCACGACGTGGCGGAGCTGCTGGAGTTGGCCCGCCAGCTCGACTCGGGCCTGGACGAGGAGGACGTCCGGGCCGCCGGCCGCTACCTGGACCGGCTGCCGGACCGCCGCTTCGCCCGCTACGGCCTGGACCCCGCCGCCGTGACCCGGATCCGCACCCGCCTGGCCCCCTGGCCCCGCTGACCCCGCCCGCACCGGCGCGGGCGGGTGCGGGGACGGTCACTTCGTGGGGCGGCCGCCCGTCACGCCGAGGATCTCGCCGGTGACGTAGCTGGATTCCTGGGAGGCGAAGAAGACGTACGCCGGGGCCAGCTCGGCCGGCTGGCCGGGGCGCCCCTCCGGGGTGTCCTGGCCGAACTTCTCGACCTTCTCCTCCGGCATGGTGGCCGGGATGAGCGGCGTCCAGACCGGGCCCGGCGCCACCGCGTTCACCCGGATCCCCCGCTCGGCCAGGTCGGCGGCGAGGGCCTTGGTGAAGTTGGCGATCCCCGCCTTGGTGGTGGCGTAGTCCAACAACTGCGGCGACGGGTCGAACGCCTGGATCGACGACGTGTTGATGATCGCCGAGCCTTCGGGCATGTGCGGCACGGCCGCCCGGCAGAGCCAGAACATGGCGTACAGGTTGGTCTTCAGCACCCGGTCGAACTGCTCGTCGCTGATGCCGAGGATGCCCTCGTCCTGCGCCATCTGGTAGGCCGCGTTGTTGACCAGGATGTCGATCCCGCCGAGGTCGCGCAGGGCCCGCTCGACCAACTCCTGGCAGTGCCCCTCGTCGGTGATGTCGCCGCGTACGGCGATGCCCCTGCGGCCGGCCTCCTCGACCAGTCGGACGGTCTCCCGGGCGTCGGCGTCCTCTTCCTCACCCAGGTACGAGATGAGCACGTCGGCGCCCTCCCGGGCGTACGCGATGGCGATCGCCCGGCCGATGCCGGAGTCGCCACCGGTGATCAGCGCCCGCCGGCCGTCGAGCTTGCCGCTGCCGCGGTACGACTGCTCGCCGTGGTCCGGCTCCGGGGTCATCTCCTGAGTCGAGCCGGGCGGCGTCTGTTGCTGCTTCGGTTGGCCCTCCTGCTGGCCGTACTGCCTGGTGGGGTCCTGCTGGGTGTGCTGGTCCTCGGTCACCGACGTCTCCTCGCGCCCCGGTCGGGTATGGGTCTCCCCTCGCCCTACCCTGCGGCGGCCTCCGAAAACAGCCGGCACGGTGCCACCGGCACATCAGGAATTCCAGCCCGTCGGCGTCGAGCCGGCAGCATCCCGGTGGGACGGATGCTGCCTCCCGGTCCTCCGAAGGGGCGGTCAGGCCCCGTGCCGCAGGTCCCACCGGTCCCGCTCGTCGCCCGGATCCGGCTGGTCGCGCCGCGGGTCGGTCTCGGTCAGCGCGGTCCGTTCCTCCGGGCGGGCCGCGGGCGGCATCTCGCCGAAGCGCACGTGCCGCAGGAAGCTGTAGTCGTCGTCGTTGAACGACGACCCGGGGCGCTCTTCTGCCATGGCTTCTTCCTTTCGACGTTCTCATTCTGTGCCGTGGTGGCGGGGGACACCACGGCTAGGGCATCCTAGGATCCTGGGTGAGAGACGATACGACGGTTTCCTCCTGAAGCCCCGCGGCGGGCACCAAGCCGCCAGCCGGTCCAGGGCGGCGGGCGGGGCCCGGCTCAGGCGGCCGGCAGCCGGTCCAGCAGCGCCAGGGCGGCGCGGACGGGGGCGCGGTGCAGCGTCTCGTCGAAGCTCGCCCGCCCCTGGCAGAACCGCACGAACATCCGCCAGCCCGGCGGGCTGGCCAACAACGCGTGGAAGACCTCCGGCCGCCGGGCGAACACGTCGAGCAGCCGATGCCCGGCACGCATCGACGGCACCAGGTCCCGGGCGACCGCGTGGTCGTACCCCGTCAGGTCACCTGCCGCGACCGCCGCGCCGGCCAGTTCGCCGGACCGCAGCGCGTAGCTGATCCCCTCCCGGCTCCAGGGCTCCAGCAGGCCAGCCGCGTCGCCCACGACCAGCACCCGGCCCCGCCGCAGTGGCGAGTCCTCGGTTCGGCAGCGGGTCAGGTGCCCGGAGTCGTGCGCCGGCTCCACCCCGGACAGGCCCAGCCGGTCGACGAACCCGCGCAGGTAGGCCCTGGTCCGCTCCCCCTCGCCCCGGGCCGCGATCACGCCGACCGTCAGCCGGTCACCCTTCGGGAAGACCCAGGCGTACGAACCGGGCAGCGGACCCCAGTCCAGCAGGAGGCGGCCCCGCCAACGGGCCTGCTCCGCCGGCGGCACGGGCAGTTCCAGTTCCAGCCCCAGGTCCACCTGCCGGTGGCGGACCCCCACGTGCCGGGCCGTCACGCCCGAGGAGCCGTCCGCCCCGATCACCGCCCGCGCCTGGACGGTGTCCCCGTCGGCGAGCCTGAGGCGTACGACCTCGGGATCCTGCTCGACCGCGCGGACCGCGACCCGCTCGCGCACCTCGGCGCCGACGGCGACCGCGGCGGCCCGCAGCCGATCGTCGAACTCCTCCCGGCGCACCATGCTCACCAGCGGGCCGCCCCGATGGTGGCGGGTGAACCGGCGTCGCCCGTCCCGGGTGAACGTCACGCGGTCGACCCGGTCGTGTGCGGGCACCTCGATCCGGTCGGCCACCGCCGCGAGCGAGGTGCCGATCAGGCCGCCCCCGCAGGTCTTGTAGCGCGGATGCGCGGCGCGCTCCACGACCAGCGTGCGCAGGCCTGCGCGGGCGGCGGCGTGGGCGGCGGAAAGCCCGGCGGGGCCGGCGCCGACGACGGCGAGATCCCAGACGATCACCGGTGCAGCCTAAGGGCAGGCCGCGGCGCGCGGGGCGATCGGCGCGGCCGGGGCACCGCACGATCTGGTGGGCATCTTCGGCCGCGCACGGGGTAATTGCGCGGCGCGACCGCTCGCACGGGGGCGGGCCAGGCGAAGGAGGAACGGTCATGCGGCAGGTGCAGCTGTCGGATGTCGAGCAGCGGGTGTACGACGCGGTCGCGGTGCTGGAGGCCCGGGGACAGGTGCCGTACCCGGACCTCATCGCCCAGGAGGCCGGCCTGACCGAGGAGCAGTTGCTGGCGCCGCTGCACCAACTCACCGAGAAGAACCTGTTGCACCGGGAGGACTCGCCGATGGCCGGGCTGGACTTCGGACCGCGGTTCTGCGCCCGACAGATGGCGTGAGCCGTCGCGCCCCCGGACGACCGGCAGCGCTGGCAGGCCCTCGGGGTCGGGCTGGTCGCCGCCTTCATGACGCTGCTCGACGTGAGCATCGTCAACGTCGCCGTCCCGTCGCTGGGCCGTTCCCTCGGCGCCTCCCCCAGCGACCTCCAGTGGGTGCTCTCCGGGTACGCCCTGACGTTCGGGCTGGTGCTGGTCTCCGCCGGCCGAATCGGCGACGCACATGGCCGGCGTACCGCGTTCGTCTTCGGAATCGCCCTCTTCACGCTGGCCAGCGTGCTGGCCGGGGTGGCACCCTCCCCCGCCTGGCTGATCGCCGCCCGGCTGCTCCAGGGCGCCGCCGCGGGCGTGGTCAACCCGCAGGTCACCGGGCTGATCCAGGAACTCTTCCAGGGCCCCGAGCGGGGCCGTCCGTTCGGGCTGCTCGGTGCCACCATCGGCATCTCCACCGCCGTCGGCCCGCTGCTCGGCGGCCTGCTGATCGCCGTAGGCGGCGAGGAGCACGGTTGGCGGTGGGTGTTCTTCGTCAACGTGCCGGTCGGCATCGTCGCGGTGGTCCTCGGCTGGCGGCTGCTCCCCAGCCGGCCGGCCGGCCCACCCGACCACCGGCGGCTGGACCCCGTCGGGGTGCTGCTGCTCGGCGCCGGAGTGCTGCTGGTGCTGTTGCCGCTGGTGCAGCAGGAGTGGCGGGACCCGGCGAAGTGGCTGCTCGTGCCGGTGGGGCTGCTCACGCTGGCCGGCTTCGGGGCCTGGGAACGGTGGTACGCCCGCCGCCGGGAACCACTGTTCGACCTGGGGCTGTTCGGCTTCCGGTCGTATGCCCTGGGTTCGCTGATCGCGTTGGTCTACTTCGGCGGGTTCACCGCGATCTTCTTCATCTTCACCCTCTACCTGCAGAACGGTCTCGGCTACAGCGCGCTGGTGGCCGGCCTGGCCATCACCCCGTTCGCGCTGGGCTCGGCCGCGGCCTCCGCGCTCGGCGGCCGGATCGTGGACCGTTTCGGGCGTCCGCTGGTCGCGGTCGGGCTGCTCACCGTGGTGGTCGGGCTCGGCGCGGTGGTCGTCGTGCTCGACCTCGCCCCGGGCGGCGCCCCCGTGCCGTGGCTGACCGCGGCCCCCCTGCTGGTGGCCGGACTTGGCAGCGGCCTCGTCATCGCGCCGAACCAGACCCTGACGCTGTCCCAGGTCCCGGTGCCGCAGGCGGGCAGCGGGGCGGGCATGCTCCAGACCGGTCAGCGGATCGGTTCCGCCGCCGGGATCGCCGCCGTCGGGTCGGTCTTCTTCTCGTCGCTGGCCGCCAGCGGTGGGGACTTCCCGCTCGCGTTCCGGCACTCCCTACTGCTGGCCGCCGGGGTGATCGCCCTCGCATTGGTCGCGGCCCTGGTCGACGTCGGCCTCGGCCACCGCCGTCACGACGGCCGACGCCCCTGAGCGGTGTCACGACGGCCGAGCGCGCCTGACCGGTGTGACGACGGGCCGCGTCGCAGGTCGCCGGCGAACCCTCGCCCGCCCCGGGTCGGTCCCTCCCGCGCCTGCGCGACCGGGCCGGTTGTCTCACGCCGCAACCCGGCGGGTACGGCTCCCGCCTGCGCGACCAGGCCGGCTCCGCGCCTCCGGGCAAGGCAAGGCATGCGTCTGGCCGGTACCCCGGGTGGGGTACCGGCCAGCGGCAGTCGTTCACACTGCTCGGGTCAGCTGTTCCAGTGCTCGGCGACGAGGTCGGCGGCCTGCTGCTCCCACTGGGCGTAGTGGTCGGGGTACGCCGACACCTGCACCGTCTGCGCGGCCTCGGTCAGGGGCATGTCCTGCCACCCGTCGACCTGCTTGAGGCCCTTGAGGAACGCCAGCGTGGAGTACTCGGGGTCGGTGATCTGCTCGACCGTGCCCCAACCAGAGGACGGACGCTGCTGGAACAGACCCTGCGAGTCGTGGTCGTTGCGGTCACCCAGATGACCCAGGTTCTCCAACTTCGACTCCTGCAACGCCGTCGCGATCGAAACCACCGCGGCGCGCTCGTCCATACCGGCCTTCTTCGTCGCCGCGACGATCGCCTTGACGTTGGCCACCTGCTCGTCGGACAACTCGACGTGCGACTGCGCGCCCTGCACACCATGCGGAACCAGCTTCGCCTTGTCCACCGACGGCTTGTCAGCCGCCACGGCCACCGCCACCGGCACCGACTCCACCGACGGCGCCGCATGCGCACCAGCCGGACCAGCGAACACGCCACCGGCAAACGCCAGACCCGCAACACCAAGAACACTCTTACGCAGGAACGTGTTCATCAGAAATGCTCCATTCGGGGGTCGGCACCCACACACCGAGGGGGATCGGCTGCACGCGGATGCAAGCACCGTCCGGCGCCCATCAACTCAGCGGAAACTGCTGCCATCTCCGGCAACCACGAAAGCAACCAGAGGAAAGATCAGTACCGGCCGGTCACCAGGCCGCGCAGGCCGCAAGGACCGGGGGCTGTACCGCGAGGCGGGAGGACACCCTCACGTCAACCGTGACCATGTGTAACCACGACCGGCCCACCACCATTCCCCAGCGGCCCAGGGCCCGGCGCGGCGGCGCGCCCTGCTCGGTCGTACGCATCATGTAACGACCCCGTCCCCGCCACGATTCCGCCCCCGCGATGCCCCCGACCACACCCCAAAACCGAACATCCCCCCACCTCCGGACCCCCCGCACAGCCAGCCGCACTCCCCCGCACGCCTACGCCACACCCGGACACGCGACGCAGACGACCGTGATCGCGACCGACCGACATCTTGGTAGCTTCCCTGGAAGGGCACTTTCCACCGGTGGGTCCCCCCGCCGGCGTCGTGGGCCCGGACTGGAAGGCGGTCTCGTGGACGGGGCAGCTCGACAGGACTCGCGCTGGTTGCCACGACGAGACGCTGCGCCGGCTGCGGCCGGGCGGCGGTCGCCTCGCGGGTGTGGTGCAAACGGGCGGCGGGGTCCGGATGCGGGGCGTCGTCGGCATGGACGCGACCGGCCGGCCCCCGAGGCGGGGACCGGCCGGTGTCACGCGCTCGTCACCAGAGCTGGGCCACGATGTCCGCCGCCTGCTCCTCCCACTGCGCGTACGCGAAGGGGTAGGCCGAGACCTGCACGGTCTGCGCGGCGGAGGTCAGCGGCAGGTCCTGCCAGCCGCCCACGTTCTTGAGCGCCCGGTAGAACGCCTCCGAGGCGTACTCGGGGTCGGTGATCTGCTCGGGCGAGCCCCAACCCGACGACGGGCGCTGCTGGAACAGGCCCTGCGAGTCGTGGTCGTTGTACACGCCCAGGTGGCCGAGGTTGTAGAGCTTCGACTCCTGAAGCGACGTGGCGACGCCGATGACGGCGCCCCGCTCACCCACACCGCTCTCCTTGGCCTCCTCGATGATGGCCCTGGCGTTGGCGAGCTGCGCGTCGTCGAGCGGGATGCGCGACTGGGCGCCCTGCACGCCGTGCGGGATGAGCTTCTCGCGGCTGGGCTTGTCGGCGGAGGGCTTGGTGGTCGTACCGCCCGTGGTCAGTGCCGACTCCTCGGCCGCGCCCGGCCGGCTCTTGCCGGTGGCCTGCTCGATCGCCGCCACGGCACCCTCGTGGGGCGCGGACGTGACCGGCGCGGCCACGGCCGTCGGCCCGAACGCGAGACCACCGAGGGCGGCGACACCCAGCACGGACAGAGCGATCTTGCGGTTCGAGTCCGTCGAGTCCTTCGCGATGGCCGGGAGCCATCGAGTGAAGTCGTACCTCACGATGGTTGCCCTTTCGGTCAGGCGAAGCGCTCCCTGGATGAGCACTCCTGGAGGGGGAACTTCCGTGCCGGACGGGTTTCGGCTCCGGCGATACGGGGGACACAACCAGCCGGGCCTGTCGGTCATTCCGGATATGCGCCCGCTGCGGTCGGCTGCGACCGAGGTCACCACGCGGATCGGACGCAGGAGCAGCAACGCCGCGTCCCGACGAGCCGCGGTCCGCGCGGCAGCACGGCGGGCGCGGGGGCGTTCGTTCCTAGGCGTCGCGCGGGGCGCCGAAGCGGACCAGCACGTGCCAGAGCTGCTTGAGGTGCTGGAGGGTCACGTGCGTCGGCCCACGATCGGCCCAGCGGGACGGCTCCGTGACCACCGAGGCCGCCGCGCGGCCGATCAGGGCGGCGTCGACCAGTTCGCCCGGCCGGGCGAACTCGGCATGCACCCGGGCGGCCAGGGGCGGGATGGCCGGGCCCCGGAAGTCGGCGTCGATCCGGTCGACGGGAAGCGCGAACCCGGCGTGCCAGCACAGGGCGAAGCCGTGCCGTCGGGCGAGCGCGGCGAGGATCTCCCCGGCCCCGGTGCCGCGGAAGGACGGGTCGACGACCATCGCCTCCACGTCGCGGGCGAGGCTCAGCTCGCCGTGGATCTGGGCCTCGATGTAGTCGTCGAGCGCGCGCCCCGCCGCGCCGGGGGCCCACACGGCGTCCTCCCGGCGGCGCAGCAGGGCCTGGGCCAGGCTCACCACGTCGCCCGGCACGCCGAGGCTGATCCCGGTGTCGTCGGTCGCGGCCAGCAGGGCCGCCAGCACCGGCTCGAAGACGTCGACGGTGCCCAGGTCCCGAGGCCCGAGGTGGCTGTCGCCGAAGCAGAACGTGGCACGCGCGAGCACCTGCGGACGCAGCCGCAGATGGCAGGAGCCGAACCGGGGGCACGCGCCGTCGGGATGGTCGAGCAGGTTCAGGCCGCCGTACTTCGGCCGGTCGGCGGGGCGTACGCCGGGTGCCTGGTAGGCGCCGCCGAAGAGCGACTCCTCCCAGCGGTCCCGGTCACCGCCGGGGAAGGCGGTCAGGCCGCCGTTGGAGATGCCGGTCTCGAACTGGCTGCGGTAGACGCCCTCGGCGGCGAGGGCCTCGGCGACCGTACGCCCGTCGGCGAGCAGCCGGTCGGGATGGAAGTTGAGGGTGAGTCGTCCGTACCGGCCGACCGCGGCGATCAACAGCTCCGGACCGTGGGTGACGCCGGAGCCGGCGAGCGCCCGGGCGATGGCGGCCAGGGCGGCGGGACGGTCACGCAGCGCCACCGCGCTGACGTGCGTCAGGGCGGCGCGTTGGGCGGGGGTGAGCGCCGGTGCCGCCTGCGCGGCAGCCGGTTCGGTGATGGGTCGCACGGCCACGAATCTCCCGCACGCGAGGGCCGGGACGCACCCCCTTTTCGACTCCGTCCGCCAGGCCGGATCGGCGACGGTGGCGGCGCCGACGTTTCACCCGGTGAGCCGGCACCACGACCGGCGATTACAGTGGGGGACGCCAAGTGGAGGCGACGAATGACTGGTGGTGCCGTGGTCGAGCAGGTGACCCTGGGGGGCCACGCCGACCGCCCAGCTCACGCTGGCGCACCGTCAGGGCCACCTCCGGTGGCCGGCATGACCGGGACGCGGCACGCGGAGGCGGTGGGTGCCTTCGTGCACGAGGGGTTCTTCTACCGCGACCCCGACACGCTGCTAGCCGGCACGGTGCCGTTCATCACCGACGGGCTCGCCGCCGGGGAGCCGGTGCTGGTCGCGATGCCGGTCGCCAACCTGCGGCGGGTCCGCGCCGCGGTCGGCCCGGCCGACGCCGTGCAGTGGGCGGACATGACGCAGGCCGGCCGGAACCCGGGCCGGATCATCCCGTGGGTGCTGCAGGCGTTCATGGATCAGCACGCCGGCCGGCGGGTACGGATCATCGGCGAGCCGATCTGGGCCGGGCGCAGCGACACCGAGTATCCGGCGTGCGCCCAGCACGAGGCGCTGATCAACCTGGCGTTCGCCGACCGCGACGCGACCATCCTCTGCCCGTACGACACCGTGGCGCTCGACGCCGACGTGCTGGCCGACGCGTACGCCACGCACCCCGTCCTCGTCGACGACGCCGGGCGACGGCCGAGCGCGCGGTACGCCCCGGCGGAGGTGGTGGCTCGCTACAACGAGCCCCTGTCCAGCCCGGCGGAGCCGGTGTCGGCGCTGGCGTACCAGCTCGACACGCTCCCCGCCGTGCGCCGGTTCGTCGCCGGCCACGGCGCGGCCGTGGGGCTGGACGCGGACCAGCTGGCCGACCTGCAGATCGCGGTGACCGAGCTGGCGACGAACAGCGTCGCGCACGGCGGCGGCGCAGGCGTGTTGCGGGTGTGGCGGACCGTCGAGCACCTGGTCTGCGAGATCCACGACGACGGTTGGCTGGCCGACCCACTGGCCGGGCGGCTGACCCCGGCCGCGCACGGCACCGGTGGCCGGGGACTGGTGATCGTGCAGGCGCTGTGCGACCTGGTCCGCGTGCACACCACGGCCGCCGGCACGACCGTCCGGATGTACGTGCGGTGCCCGGCGTGACCCGGGCCCGGGAGGAAGGCCGCTGAGCGGCCCCGGACCTGTGCACGTGGCTGTCCGGGACCACCCGACGACCGGTTCGCTCAGTGGCCGCGGGCCAGCCACTCGTCGAGGTGGGGTGCCTCCGCCGCGACGGTGGTGCTCTGCCCGTGCCCGGTGTGCACGACCGTCTCCGGCGGTAGGGCGAGCAGCCGGTCCCGGATCGAGGCGACGATCGTGCCGAAGTCGCTGTACGAGCGCCCCGTCGCCCCCGGCCCGCCGGCGAAGAGCGTGTCGCCGGTGAAGACGACGCCGAGCTGCGGCACGTGGAAGCTGCACGCGCCGGGGCTGTGACCGGGCGTGTGCAGCACGCTCAGCGCGGTCCCCGCCACCTCGACGACCTGCCCGTCGCGCAGGTCCCCGCCCGGCGCCTCGTCGGGGTGCACCATGTCCCACAACACCCGGTCGGCCGGGTGCAGCAGCACGGGCGCACCGGTGGCCCGGGCCAGCGCCGGGGCCACCCGGACGTGGTCGTCGTGCGCGTGGGTGGCGAGGATCGCCCGCACCCGTCGGTCGCCGACAGCGGCCATGATCGCGGCGACGTCGTGCGGGGCGTCGACGACGACGCACTCGGCGTCGTCGCCGAGCACCCAGACGTTGTTGTCCACCTCGAAGGTCTGACCGTCGAGGGAGAACGTGCCGGAGGTGACGGCGTGGTCGACGCGCGCCGCCATCAGAGCACCACCACCGAGCGCAGCACGTCGCCCCGGTGCATCCGGGCGAACGCCTCCTCGACCTGGTCCAGGGCGATCTCCTCGGTGACGAAGGCGTCCAGGTCGAGCCGGCCCTGCAGGTAGAGCTCGGTGAGCAGGGGGAAGTCGCGGCTGGGCAGGCAGTCGCCGTACCAGCTGGACTTCAGCGCGCCGCCACGACCGAAGACGTCGAGCAGCGGCAGGTCGACGGTCATCTCCGGGGTCGGTACGCCGACCAGCACGACGGTGCCCGCCAGGTCGCGGGCGTAGAAGGCCTGCTTCCAGGTCTCGGGGCGCCCGACCGCGTCGATCACCACGTCGGCGCCGAAGCCACCGGTGGCGGCGCGGATCGCCTCGACCGGGTCGTCGGAGCGGGCGTCGACCGTGTGGGTGGCGCCGAACCTGCGGGCCCAGTCGAGCTTGCGGGGGTCGGTGTCGACCGCGACGATCGTCGTCGCGCCGGCCAGCGCCGCGCCGGCGACCGCCGCGTCCCCGACGCCGCCGCAGCCAATCACGGCCACCGAGTCGCCCCGGGTGACGCCGCCGGTGTTCATGGCGGCCCCGAGACCGGCCATCACGCCGCAGCCGAGCAGCCCGACGGCAGCGGGCCGGGCCGCCGGGTCGACCTTCGTGCACTGCCCCGCGTGGACCAGGGTCTTCTCCGCGAAGGCGCCGATGCCCAGCGCCGGGGTGAGCTCGGTGCCGTCGGTGAGGGTCATCTTCTGCGCCGCGTTGTGGGTGGCGAAGCAATACCACGGGCGGCCCCGGCGGCAGGCCCGGCACTCCCCGCAGACGGCCCGCCAGTTGAGCACGACGAAGTCGCCCGGCGCGACGCCGTCGACGCCCTGCCCGACCTGCTCGACGACGCCGGCGGCCTCGTGGCCGAGCAGGAACGGGTACTCGTCGTTGATGCCGCCCTCCCGGTAGTGCAGGTCGGTGTGGCAGACCCCGCAGGACTGGATCCGCACGATCGCCTCGCCCGGCCCCGGATCGGGCAGCACGATCGTGGTCACCTCGACCGGCGCGCCCTTGCCGCGGGAGATGACTCCCCTGACCTCCTGGCTCACGGTTCCTCCTGCTCCACGCCGACGCGTCGCGCCGTCGTCCGTCGGTGCGCTGACCCGGCACCCTGATCACGTTCCTCGGGCGAAACTACCCCCGATCGTCGCGGACGCCGGCCCGCTCAGCCGGTTCCGGCGACCCCCGGCCGGTCACCGGCGGCGTCAGCGGGCGGGACGGCAGCGGGCGGGACGGTGTCGGCGGGTGGGACGGCGGCGGCCTCGGCCCAGAAGTCGACGAGCAGGCGGTGGAACTCCGCGGCGCACTCGATCTGCGGCATGTGGCCGCAGTCGGCGAACAGGTGGGTGCGCGCCGTCGGCAGCCGGGACCGGGCGGCGTCGAGGTGCGTCGCCGGCAGGATCAGGTCCCGGTCGCCCCAGACGACCAGGGTGGGCACGTCGAGGCGTTCCACCTCGGCCAGCAGCTCCTCCCGCCACTGGGGGCTCACACCGCGGAAGGTGCCGAGGTTGCGCGCGGTCTCCACCATCACCCGGGCCGCGTACGGCTGACGGGCGACCTCCAGGGCGTGGGCGACGCGTTCGGCGGTGGCGAAGGCCGGGTCGTGGAAGAGGGACCGCTCGGCGCGGCGGGCGGCCCACCGGGTGGGCCGCAGCAGCAGCCGGCCCAGCGGACGCAGCGCCAGCAGCCGCAGCGCGATGGTCACCTCCCGGCCGAAGCCGGCGCTGTTGACCAGCGTCAGGCTGGCCGCCCGGGCCGGCTCGGACACCGCGAGGCGCATGGCGACCGCGCCGCCGAGCGAGTTGCCGACCACGTGCACCGGCTTCTCGACGCCGACGGTGTCGAGGTAACGGGCAGCGAACTCGCCCAGCGCCGGCAGGGTGCAGGGACGGGTCATCGGCAGTGAACCGCCGTGGCCGGGCAGGTCGACGCTGTGCACCCGGAACCGCTCGGCGAGCAGTTCGTGCAGCTCGGTGAAGTCGCGCAGGGTACGGCCGATGCCGTGCAGCAGCAGCACCGGCGGCCCGTCGCCGTCGACGCGGTGGCACACCCGCCGGCCGTCCACCGTGACGTGCCGGCGTGCCGCCGGGGCGCTCACGCCGGCTCCCCGGCCGGGTCGGCCGCCGGGGCCGCCTCGGGTTGCCGCCGCTCCGGGTCGGTCTGCCGCCGCGCCGGATGGTGCGGACCGGTGCTGACCCGCCGGACGGCGCCGCCCGCGATCCGGTCGAGCCCGAAGGCCAGGACCCGCTGGTACGACACCGGCGCCACCCGGGCCAGCAGGTCGGGCAGCTTCGCCGACCAGCCGATCAGCACCCGGCCCCGACGGCGGTGCACACCGCGCAGGATCACCTCGGCGGCCCTGGCGGGGTCGATGGTCAGCAGCTTCTCGAACTGCCGGCGGCTGGTCTCGAACTCCTCGGCGGGCACGCCGGCGCCCACCCGGACGTTCTGCGCGATGCGGGTGCGGATGCCACCCGGATGCACGCAGGTCACCCCGATCCCGTCGCCGGCCAACTCCTGGCGCAGCGCCTCGGTGAAGCCGCGGACGGCGAACTTGCTGGCCGAGTAGGCGGTCTGCCCGGCCGGGGCGATGATCCCGAAGAGGCTGGAGACGGTGACCAGGTGCGCGCCCGGCTCGACCCGCAGGGTGGGCAGCAGCGCGTGGGTCAGTTGCACCACGGCCCGGAAGTTGACGTCGACGACCCAGCTGAACTCGTCCAGGCTCACCTGGTCGAAACGCCCGCCCAGCGCCACCCCGGCGTTGTTGACCAGCAGCCGTACCGCCGGGTGCCGCTGCCGGATCTCCTCGGCCACCCGGGCGGTGGCGGCGGCGTCGGCCAGGTCGACCACGTAGGCGGTGAGCTGGCGGTCGGGGTGCGCGGCGCGGACCGCCGCGACGACGGCGTCGAGCCGGCCGGCGTCCCGGTCGACGAGCACCAGGTCGCTGCCCCGGCGGGCGAGCGAGTGGGCGAGGGCCTCCCCGATCCCGCTGGCGGCGCCGGTCACCACGGCCGTGCCGCCGGTGAAGACGAACCTACGCACGGACGGTCCTCCTTTGCGGTGTGCCGGCGCGGGAGAACCGCACGCCGGGGTCGGTGAGTCGGCCGTGCCGCATCAGCAGGACGTCGCGGGGATAGTTCTGGTGCAGCCGCCACGGCGCCCGGGCGCCCTGCTTGGGCAGGACGTCGACGCTGCGCAGCACGTAGCCGGCCGTCAGGTCGATGATCGGTTCCAGGTCGCCGTCGGGAGGTGGCAGCGGAGTGACGACCTGCTGGCCGGTGCGGTCCAGGTGGCGCAGCAGCCGGCAGACGTAGGTGGCGACCAGGTCGGCCTTGAGCGTCCAGGAGGCGTTGGTGTAGCCGATGGTCATCGCGAAGTTCGGCACCCCGGAGAGCATCATGCCCTTGTAGGCGACGGTGCCGGGCAGGTCCACCTGCGCGCCGTCCACGGTCAGCCTCATGCCGCCGAGGGCGAGCAGGTTGAGCCCGGTGGCGGTGACCACGACGTCCGCGGCCAACTCCTCGCCGGAGGCGAGCCGGACGCCCTTCTCGGTGAACGTCTCGACGGTGTCCGTGACCACCGACGCGCTCCCCCGCGCCAGCGACGTGAACAGGTCGCCGTCGGGCACCACGCACAGCCGCTGGTCCCAGGGGTCGTAGCGGGGCGAGAAGTGCCGGTCCACGTCGTAGCCGGCCGGCAGCCGCCCCCGGGCGGCGCGCAGCAGCAGCCTGCGGACCAGGGCGGGCGCGCGCCGGCTGAGCTGGAAGTTGGCGGTGGAGAGCAGGACGTTCTTCCAGCGCACCACCGGATACGCGGCCCTCGCCGGCAGCCAGCGCCGCAGCGCGTCGGCGAGCACGTCGCGCGACGGCAGCGCCAGGACGTACGTGGGTGAGCGCTGGAGCATGGTGACGTGCGCGGCCCGCTCGGCCAACGCCGGCACCAGGGTCACGGCGGTGGCACCGCTGCCGATCACCACGACCCGTTTGCCGGTGTGGTCGAGGTCCTGCGGCCAGTGCTGCGGGTGCACGATCCGCCCGGCGAAGCGGTCGGTGCCCGCGAAGCGCGGGGTGTAGCCGGCGTCGTAGCGGTAGTAGCCCGCGCAGGTGAACAGGAAGGAGCAGGTCAGCATGACCGTCTCGCCGGTGTCGTCGCGGTGGGCGTGCACCGTCCAGCGGGCGCTGTCGCTGTCCCAGTCGGCCCGCAGCACCCGGTGGCGGAAGCGGATGTGGCCGGTGACGCCGTACTCGTCGGCGGTGCGGCGGACGTAGTCGCGGATGGAGTCGCCGTCGGCGATGGCCTTCGGGTCGGTCCACGGCTCGAAGGAGTAGCCGAGGGTGAACATGTCGGAGTCCGACCGGACCCCGGGATAGCGGAACAGGTCCCAGGTGCCGCCGATCGCGTCGCGGGACTCCAGCACCGCGTACGTCTTGTCGGGGCAGTGGCGGCGCAGGTGACAGGCGGCGCCGACGCCGGACAGGCCGGCCCCGACGATGAGCACGTCGACGTGGTCGGTGGCCATCTCGTCTCCCGTCCGCCGGTGTGACCGGACACTAGCCACGGCCGTCGAGGCGCGTCAACACCCTGTCGACTACGATCGACAGGGTGTTGATCAGGTGTAGAGTCACCGGGCATGACACCCGCCCGTACGGCCAGCGGGAGCGCCACCGGGCGTGGACGGCGCGCGGCGCGCTCCACCGGTGACGAACGGGAGCTGGCCATCCTGGCCACCGCCGAGCGGCTGCTGCGGCAGCGGGCCTTCGCCGACATCTCCATCGACGACCTGGCGCGCGGCGCGGGCATCTCCCGGCCCACCTTCTACTTCTACTTCCCGGCCAAGGACGCGGTGTTGCTGACGCTGCTCGACCGGGTCATCGAGGAGGCCGACGCCGCCGCCGGGGACGTGCTGGAGCGGCTGGCCGAGGATCCGCCGGCGCGCTGGCGGGAGCTGATCCACCGGTTCCACGAGACGTTCGGCGCACACCGCTCGGTGGTGCTGGCCTGCGCGCAGGTGCGCGGCACCAACGCCGAGGTGCGCCGGCTGTGGGCGGCCGTGCTGGAGCGCTGGGTGCACGCGATCGAGACCGCGATCGAGGCCGAACGGCGGCGCGGGGCGGCCCCCGGGGGCGTGGCGGCCCGTGACCTCGCCATCGCGCTCAACTCGATGAACGAGCGCGTCTGGTACGCCACGTTCGCCGGCGACGGGCCGGCGGTGGCCGAGGGCGACGTGGTCGACGTGCTGCGCGACGTCTGGCTGGCGGCGATCTACCGCGGCACCCCTCCCCCACCGGCCTGAGCCGCCGGGGCCCGAGGTCGTGCCGGACCCCGCACCCGGCTACCGTTGATCGTTCCCCGACGGCGGCGACCCGGCCCGGCCTCCCGTCACCCTGGAGGAGACATGAGCGCGACCAGCACCCCGTTCTCGGCCGAACTACGGGCCGCCAGCAAGGAGGCCCACCAGGGCGCGGAGTCCCAGCGGTACGTCTCCGCACTGGTCGCGGGCGACCTGGACCGCGACGCCTACGCCGCGCTCGTGATGCAGCACCACGTGATCTACGAGGCGCTGGAGGGCGCCGCCGAGGCGATGCGCCACGACCCGCTCGCCGGTCCGTTCGTCGACGACGCGCTGACCCGGTTGCCCGCCCTCGCCGCGGACCTGGAGTTCCTGCTCGGTCCCGACTGGCGCCGGCGGATCGAGCCGACCCCGGCGACGGCCGGCTACGCCGGGCGCCTCGGCGCGGTCCGTGCCGGCTCACCGGAGCGGTTCATCGCCCACCACTACACCCGCTACCTCGGCGACCTCTCCGGTGGCCTGCACATCGGACGGTCGCTCGCCCGGCACTACGGGCTGACCGGGGACGCCGGGGCGGCGTTCTACCGGTTCGACCGGATCCCGAGCCCGAAGGCGTACAAGGACGCCTACCGGGCCAGGCTGGACGACCTCCCGCTCGACGAGGCGGGACGGGCCGCGCTGCGGGCCGAGGTGCTCGTGGCGTACCGGCACAACACCGAGGTCCTCGCCGCCCTGTCGCACCTCGCGCCGGCCACCGACGCCGAGGCGGCGGCGTGAGCGCCCCGTTCGGCGCCGACGTGGTCGCCGCCGTCTGCCGGCACATGAACGACGACCACGCCGAGGACTCGCTACTCATCTGCCGCGCGCTCGGCGGTCACCCCGCGGCCACCCGGGCCCGGGCCACCGGGCTGGACGCCGAGGGCATGGAGTTCGCCGTCGCCGTCGACGACGTCGAGGTTCCGGTGCGGGTGCCGTTCGCCCACCGGCTGACCGAACGCGCCCAGGTCCGGCAGGAGGTGGTACGGATGTACCGCGAGGCGTGCCGGCGACTCGGGCTGCCGCCGCGCCAGGCCGGCTGAACTGCGCACCCCGCCGGTGGCACCGGTCAGCCAGTCGACGTCCTGGCGGACTCCATCACCCGGTTGGTCTCCGGCACCGCACCGGGCGTGGCTCGGCCACGTCGTCGGCGAGGAGGTCGAAGTCGCCCGTCAGCGCCCCACCGGCCCTTCGGCGTGGCTGTCGGCGAGCCAGCCGGCCAGGTCCGGACGCTGCGGCGCCAACACGTGCCGGACCCAGGCGGCCCGCTCGTGTTCCAGCACCCCCAGTTCCCAGACGCAGCCCGCCCAGGGGCGCGCCAGGTCCACGAAGTGCGTCGGGTCGTCGTCCGGGCAGCTCACGGCGGGCTGGCCGGCCGCCGCGATCCGCACCTCCACCACGTTGTCCCAGACCCAGCTGTACGCCACCAGGTACGCCCCCGTGTCGGCACCCCGGTGCAGCACCACCCAGCCGGCCGACGGCGTGTCGTCGCCGTCGCGCGTGGGCAGCAGGCGGGGCAGCACCGCATACGCGGCCCGGTGCACCGCCGGGGAGATCCGGCAGCCCGGCTGGTCGACGTGGTAGCGCTTGAGCTGGCGGCCGGCGACCGTCACAGGTCCGGGCACCCGAAGTTCCTTGTCGCGAAAAGCCATGCCGGGACGGTACGGACACTCCCCTGACAACTACTGTCAGTGGAGTGCGGGCCAGTCGACTGCTCTCCCTGCTGATGCTGCTCCAGGCCCACGGACGGATGACCGCCGCACAGCTCGCCGAGCGGCTGGAGGTCTCCACCCGCACCGTCTACCGCGACGTCGAGTCGCTGCACGCGGCCGGCATCCCGCTCTACGGCGAGGCCGGTCACGCCGGCGGCTACCAGCTCGTCGACGGCTGGCGGACGAGGCTGACCGGGCTGACCGCGCAGGAGGCGGAGCGGCTCTTCCTCGCCGGGCTGCCCGGTCCCGCCGCCGAGCTGGGCTACGGGGCGGCGGTCGCCACGCTCCAGCTCAAGCTGCACGCCGCGCTGCCGCCCGAGCTGGCCGACCGGGCCGCCCGCGTCCAGGAACGCTTCCACCTGGACACCCCCAACTGGTACGCGGACGGCGACGCCTCACCGCACCTCGCCGAGGTGGCCGAGGCGGTCTGGCGGCAACGCCGGATCGCCGTGCGCTACCGCAGCTGGACCGGGGAGGTCGACCCGGTGCTGGACCCCTACGGGCTGGTCCTCAAGGGAGGCCGGTGGTACACGGTCGCCGGCCGGCCCGGGCGCGACGGTCCTGCCACCTACCGGGTCAACCAGATCCTGTCCCTGACCACCCTGGACGAGGAGTTCACCCGGCCGGCCGGGTTCGACCTGCCCTCCTGGTGGCGGGAGCACGTGGTGCGCTTCCGGGCCCACCTGCACCGCGGCGACGCGACGATCCGGCTCTCCCCCCGGGGCCGGGAGCGGCTCCGGGAGGTCGCCAGCGAGCTGGTGGCGACCTCCGTGGACCGGACCGCCGGGCTGCCCGACGGCGCTGGCTGGGTGACCGCCGTCATTCCGATCGAGTCGCTCACCCACGCCCACGGCGACCTGCTGCGGCTCGGCGCCGACGTGGAGGTGCTCACCCCGACCGCGCTGCGCGAACGGCTGGCCACCACCGCCGCCGACCTCGCCGCCCTCTACGCCCCGCGCCCTTCGGGGCACGGCGGCGGCGGGCAGGCGCCGGCCTGAACCGGCCACGACTCCACAGCGGAGGGTCCGCCGGGGCCGCCACGTGTCGCCCGGTTGTGCCACCCTGGGGGCGACCGCCCGGTCACCGGAGGTGATGGCCACGTTACGACTGTGTGAGCTCGTCGCAGTGCCCGGCGCCGCCGCAGTGACTCTCGAGGTCGCCGCGGGCGCCTCGGCCGCGCTGGTGGCCGACCCGCCCGTCGGCACCGCCGTCGCCCGGGTGGTGGCCGGGTTGGCCGCGCCGGTCACCGGCCGGGTCCTGGTCGGCGCCCGGGAGGTGACCGCCCTGCCGCCGCCGCACCGCCGCATCGCCTACGTGCCGGCCGGTGGCGCGCTGCTGCCCCACCTGACGGTGCGCCGCAACATCGCCTACGGCCAGCGCCGTCGGGAGCGGGTGCGGGAGGTGGCCGACGCGTGGACGGCGACGGTGGTCGACCGGCTGGAGCTGGCCCCGACGCTGGGGCTGCGGCCGCACCTGCTGTCGGAGGCGCAGCGGTTCCGGGTGGCGCTCGCCCGGGCCGTGGTCTGCCTGCCCGAGGCGCTGGTGGTCGACCTGCCGACGGGGCCCGCCGACGGTGGGCGGCTGACCGACCTGCTCGGCCGGCTCTCCCCGCCGGACACGCCGGGGGTGGCGGTGCTGGTCTGCACCGCCGAGCCGGACGCGCTGGCCGACGTGCCGGTCGCCGCCGAGGTGGGCGGGTGACGCCCGCGGGTCGCGCCGCGCCGGTGGCGCGGCTGAGCCGCCGTACCCTGCTGCGGGCCGCCGCCACGACCACCGCGACCGCCGTCGCCGGCTGCTCCGGCGGGCCGCCGACGGTCCAGGTCGCGGTCGTGTGGAGCGGCGGCGAGCTGGCCCGCTTCCGCGAGGTCGTGGCCGGCTACGGCGCCGGAGTGCAGGTGATCAGCGCCGGCAACGACATCGACGCGTTCCTGCGCGCCCGCCAACTGGCCGGCACCAGCCCCGACGTGGCGATCCTGCCCCGCTCGGGGCTGGTCGTCGAGTACGCTCGGCGCGGCTGGCTACGCGAGCTGAGCCCGGCCCCCAGCTACGACCTCCCGCCCGGCATGGCCGACCTGCGCGCCACCGACGGGCGCCGCTACGGCGTCTGGGTGAAGGCGGCCCACAAGTCGCTGTTCTGGTACTTCCCGTCGATGCTCCCCACGCCGCCGCGCACCTGGGACCAGCTGGTGACGCTCACCAAACGGCTCGGCGCGCGGGCCCGTACGGGCGACGGCCCGGCACCGCTGGCCGTCGGCGCGGCCGACGGCTGGGTGCTCACCGACTGGTTCGAGAACGTGCTCGCCGACGTGGCGCCGCCCGGCCACTACGAGGCGCTGGCCCGCGGCGAGGCCGACTGGCGGAGCCCGTCGGTGCACACGGCGCTGGACCGGCTCGCCGAGCTGTGGAGCGTCGACGGCGCGTTCCCCGGCGGCGGCCGCCGGGCCCTGCTCACCCAGTACGAGGATTCGGTCATCCAGCTGGTGCACCACCGGCGGGCGACGATGCTCTTCGAGGCCGACTTCGTCGACGACGTCAGCCGCCGGTTCCGTCGGGGCCCCGAGCCGCCGGGGACGTTCCGGTTCCCCGGCTCCCGGGTGGCGGACCGTCCGCTGATCGTCGGCGGGGACGCCGCCGTGGCGTTCGCCGGCTCGGCGCGTGGCGCGGAGCTGGTGCGCTGGCTCAGCGACGGGTCCGCGTTCGGGCCGTGGCTGCGCGCCGGCGGCTACCTCTCCCCCAACGTGTCCGTGCCGCTGGCGGACTACCGCGATCCCGTGCGCCGCCGCCTCGCCGCCGAGCTGCGTACGGCCGGGGCGGTGCGCTTCGACCTCTCCGACCGGCTGCCGGGCCCGTTCACCGGCTCCGACGGGGTGGGCATCTGGCGGATCATGCAGGACTTCTTCGCCGACGTCACCGACGGGGTCCCCGCCGGCAGGGCCACCCGCCGGGCCGTCGGGCAACTGGCGGCGGCGGCCCGGTCGGCGGGTGGCGGCCGGTGAGCCGGGTCCTGGGCGAGCTGGCGGTCCTCGACGACGTCGGGCCGCCCCGGCGCGGGCGGGCCTACCCGGCGGCCGGAGCCACCTCGGCGCTGCTGCTGCCCGCCCTGCTGCTGCTCGGCGGGCTGGTGGCGTGGCCGGTGCTGCGTACGCTGCACGCCAGCGTCACCACCGACGGCCGGTGGGTGGGCGCGGCGCACTTCCGCACCGCGCTGGCCGCGCCGGGCACCGGCGCCGTGGTGGGGCGCACGCTGCTCTGGGCGCTGCTGGTGCCGGCGGTGGTCACCGTGCTGGGCTACCTGCTCGCCGCCGCCTCGCGCCGCTCGCAGGAGGGTGGGCTGGTCCGCCTCATCCTGGTGGTGCCGACCGCGCTGCCGCTGGTGGTCACCGGGGTCACCTTCCGGCTGATGTACGACCCGGACCCGGAGCGCGGGCTGGCCACGCTGGTCGCCGCGACGCTGACCGGCCGGTCGGCCGCCGACGCCCCGCAACTGCTCGGCCCCGGCCTGGTCACGGTGGCGCTGATGTCGGCGTTCGTGTGGGCGTGGGTCGGGCTGGCCGTGCTGGTGTTCCGGGCCGCCCTCGACGCGGTGCCGCCCAGTCTCGCCGACGCGGTGCGCGCCTACGGCGGCAACCGTCGCGACGTGCTCTGGGACGCGCAGTGGCGACCGCTGCTGCTGCGTACCGTGGCGGTGGTGTTCACCCTGGCGGCGCTCGGCACCGCCAGGACGTTCGACCTGATCCTGGTGATGACCCCCGGCTCGGTGCGCGACGAGGCGTCGGTGCTGGCGCTGCGGGTCTGGCAGACCTCCAACGGCGCCACCACCGGCGAGGGCGCCGCGCTCGGGGTGGTGTGGCTGGTGGCGGTGGTCGCCGGCATGCTGGTCGCGGCGCTGTTCGTGCGGCAGGCGTGGCCGCCGCCGCGGGACCCGGTGCCCGTCGCGCCCGAGCCGGCGGCGCCGGCGCCACGCCGGACGACCCGGCTGCTGGTGGCCGGCGCGGCGCTCGCCTGGCTGGTGCCCCTCGGGGTGCTGCTCGCCACCTCGCTGCACTCGGCGGTGGACGCGGCGGCCCGGGGCTGGTGGTGGAGCCCGCCCAGCCTCGACTCCTACCGGGACCTGCTGACCGGCACCGAGCTGTGGCGCACGCTGGGTCTCACGCTGGTGCTGGCGACCGTGGTCACCGCCGTGGTCCTGGGCGTCGCGCTGCTCGCCGCGTACCCGCTGGCCTGGCTGACCGGGCCGCCCGCCCAGGCCACCGGGCTGCTGCTGATGGCGGCCAGCATCGTGCCGGTGCAGGTGATCGCGGGGCCGGTCAACGAGGTGCTCGGCGTGGTGCTCTCCTCGGGCACGGCACGCGGCCTGGCGCTGGTGCACGTCGCGCTGGGCGTGCCGTTCGCCGTACTGGTGCTGCGCAACGCGTTCGCGGACCTGCCCGCCGAGCAGGTGCGGGCGGCCCGGGTGGGCGGGCGGCACTGGTGGGGCAGCCTGCGGCTGCTCGCCCGGCACAACCGCCCGGCCGTGGTCGCGGTCGCGGTGCTGGAGTTCGTGCAGGTGTGGAACGACCTGGTGGTGGGTCTGCTGTTCAGCGGGCCGGGCGCGCTGCCGCTGGGGCTGTTCCTCGCCGGCCAGACCCGGGGCTTCGGGGCCAACAGCGGGGCGCTCGCCGCCGGCTCGGTCATCGCCTCGGTCCTGCCGGTGCTGCTGGTGGTCCTGGCCCGCCGCCAGCTCGTCGCCGGCCTGGTGGCCGGAGGCGTCCGATGACGGGGCCGGGGCCGGCCCGCCGCTCGCGGCGGCCCCGTCGGCTGAGCCTGCTGCTCGCGATCGGCGGCGTGGTCGGCGGGACGGTCAGCGCGGTGCTCGGCAACGTCACCGGCAACCTGCTCTCCGAGCTCTCCGTCGCCCAGCTCGGCTCCGCCAGCGCCGGCGTGATCGTGCTCGGCCTCGCCGCCGCTCTCGTCGTGGAGTGGCGCCGCCAGCGGCAGCCGGCCGCGCCGCCGGACGACACCGAGGCGACGCCCACCGCCGGCGCGCCCACCCTGCCCTGGCCGGCCGGGTTCAGCGGGCGGGCCGGGCACGTCGACGCGGTCATCGACCTGTTGGAGAAGGAGCACGCGGTCGCGGTGGTCGGCCGGCGGGCCGTCGGCACGTCGGCCTGCGCGATCCAGGCCGCCAACCTGTGCCGGGAGGACTTCCCCGACGGCCAGTACTACCTGGACCTGCGCCGGGGCGACCGTCGCCACGACGCCCGGCAGGTGCTGACCGCGCTGGCCCGGATCCTCGGCACCCGGCCGCCGGCGTCGGGGCGCGCCGACGACCTCGCCGACGCCGCCGACGAGCTCAGCGGTCACCTCGACGGCCGGGCGGTCCTCGTGGTGCTGGACAACGTGGACGACCCGGCCCAGGTCTGGCCGCTGCTGCCGCCGACCGCGCGGACGTGCCGCCTGCTGCTGGCCGGCACGGGAGCGCTCGCCGCCCTGGACGGGGTGGTGGCGCACGGCCTCGCCGAGCCGGACGCCGACGACGCCGTCGAGCTGTTCGCCGCCGCGGGCGCCACCGCGCCCGTCGCCCGGCCGCACCGCCCGGACCCGCGCACCGACCCGGCGGTACGCGCCCTGGTCGAGCTCTGCGGGCGCCAGCCCCGCACCGTCGCGGAGCTCGGTCGGCGTACGGCCCAGCACGGCTGGCGGCACACCGACGTGCTCGACGCGCTGCGCCGCGCCGTCGACACGCCCCCGCACCAGCACGTCGCCGGCTCCCCGGCGACCCTGCTGGTGACCGCACGGGACACCGCGTACCACGCGCTGGGCGGCGAGTCCCGGCGGTTGTGGCGGCTGATGTCGCTCAGCCCGGTGCCGCTGGACCGGCCGACGCTCGCGGCGCTCGCCGGTCGTCGCCCGGACCGGGTGGCCGCCCTGCTGCACGAGCTGGCCACCGGCGGGTTCGTCACCGGCGCGCCCGGCGACCGCTACGAGGTGCGTCCGCTGCTGGCCCCGTACGCCCGCATGCACCTGCGCGACGCGGAGCCGGCGCGGCGACGGGTCGCCGCGCAGGCCCGACTCACCCGGCACCTGGCCCGGCGGGCCGAGCGGCACGCGGCGAGCCTCGCGGTGGCCGGCTCGCCACCGGACCGGGAGCCGACGCTGGCGCTCGACGACGACCCGTACGGCTGGTTCGACCTGCACCAGGAGCTGCTGCTGGCCGTGGTGCGGGTGCCGGCGGGCGCGGCGGAGACCCTGCCACGGCGGGTGCGCCGGTGGTGGTTCCGGCTGGCGGTGGCGCTGTGCGGGTGGCTCGCCCACGCCGAGCGGCTCGACGAGTGGGCGCAGGTGTGCCGCACGGTGCTCGCCACGCCCACGGCCGACGACCGGCCGGAGATCGCCGGTTGGGCGCACAACGAACTGGGGGTGCTGCGCCGCCGCCGGCACGACCCGCAGGGGGCCGCGACGGCGCTCAGCCTCGCGGTGGCGGAGCGGGGCCGGCGCGGCACCGCGCAGGCGCGGATGAACCTGGGGCTGGTGCTGCTGGATCTCGGGCAGCTCGACGACGCGGTGGAGCACCTGGAGCTGTCGCGGCGGCACCGCTCCGCGGCGGACCGGTCCGGGCACGCGCTGACCGACCTGGGCCTGGGCGCCGCCCGGCTGGCCCGTGGGGAGCTGGAGGTCGCGCACCACCACCTGGTCCGCGCGGCCAACGCCTTCCGCGCGCTCGGCGACGCCCGGGGCTACGCGGCGGCGCTGACCAACCTGGTGCTGGTGCACGCCGGGCTCGGCGAGCATCTCGACGCGGCGCAGTCGTGGCGGGCGGCGCTGCGGGAGTACGACACCGTGGCCGACCCGACCAACCGGGCCGCCGCGCTGCTCAACGCGGGTGCCGCGCTGTTGGCCGCCACGCCGGCCCAGGCCCGGCAGGCGTACGGGATGCTGGCGGAGAGCCGGCGGCTGCGCGGCGACCGGCCGACGGCCGGGTTGGGGCGCACGCTGCTGCACCTGGGCGACGCGGCGGCGGCCCTCGACGACGCCGACGAGGCCCGGCGGCACTGGGCGGACGCGGCGGGCGTGTGCGAGCAGGCGGGGGACGCCGACGGTCGGGCAGCGGCCGACGCCCGCCTGGTGGGCAGCGACGCGCCGGCCTGAGCAGGGCCCTCCCCGGAGCCCCGCGGGAACGGCGCGCGCGGGGCCGCGCTCGGGGGTCGGCCCCTACTCGGCGCGCCAGACGGCCTCGCGGGGCGGCCCGGGCTCGGCCCAGCACAGCCCGCCCCGGGCCGCCACGCCCGGCAGTCCGTCGACCATCCGGCCGATGTCCACCACGGACGCCAGCGACACCACGATGTCGTTGCGCAGGTCCGCCACCGCCGTCTCGAGGTCGTCCTCCTCCCCGGTCCAGTCGACGTCCGCGGCGCGCAGATCCGCCACCGCGTGCTCGGTGAGCACCTGCGGGTCGGTCACGGCCACGGTGAGCCGGCAGTACACGTTGAGGGTGAGCGGTTCCGGGGCACCGACGTCGGTCATGGCACCAGCATGGCCCACGTGCCGCCGGTGCGGAACGCCCGGCGGCGCTCCCGCCATCGGGCGACCGGACGCGTTGCTGCAAGGAAGCCGTCGGATGGCTACCGCTCGGCACCCTGGGCTGCTACACCTTGGTGCACTGTCCTCGGCACCCCTGGCACCGCCGACGCACGGAGGTCGCATGACCACGCTGATCCTCAGGGTTCCGGTCGCCGACGGCGACGACGCGTACGTCGAGGTCGAGGCGGAACGCCGGGATCTCGGCGACATCGAGCTGGTGGCGACGGGCGACGGGCGTGCCCCGTGGGCCGCCGTCACGCTGACCAGCTCGCTGGAGAGGGTGTTGCCCGCCGTGCGGGCCGTGGTCGCCGGGCTGCGGGCGGCGGCGTCCACCCCCGACGAGATCTCCGTCGAGCTGGGCCTGACGGTGGGCGGGGAGACGGGTCTGATCTTCACGAAGGGCACCGCCGAGGCGACGTTCAAGGTGAACCTCACCTGGCGGCGCGCCGATGCTCCGCCGCCCGCCAGGTCAGCCGTTGCGGAGGCGCCGGCGGTGTGAACCGGTCGTTGTCGCGCAGCTGCCGGTACTGCCGTACGCCGATCGGGGCCTCGTCGTCGGGCATCCGGTCGGTGTCGGTGTAGACCTTGCCGCCGAGGTGGTCGATCTCGTGGGCCACGCTGCGGGCCAGGGCCCCGGTCAGGACCACGTCGCGGTCGTCTCCCTGTGCCGTGCGGTGCCGCACGCGCAGACCGTAGGGCCGCCGGACCCGACCCCGCACGTCGAAGAAGCTGAGGCAGCCCTCGAAGTCGAGCACCTCCTCGTCGGTCTGCTCGACGACGCTCGGGTTGACCAGTTCCAGGTAGTCGGGCGACCCCGGCTGACGGACGATCGCGATGGCGTACGCCATGCCGAGCTGCGGCGCCGCTATCCCCATGCTCACCTCCGGCCTGAAGGCGTGGTAACGGTTGACCCAGCCGGCCACCCGGAGCAGGTGGGCGAGCACCCGGACGGCCAGCTGTCGGTCGTTCGGCGACTCGAAGTCGATGAGCCGCGTCCTCGGCGGCAGGTTCGACGACTCGCGCCCGCGTGCCGGGTCGCGCAGCTGCCGGATGCCGAACTGCCGCAGCACGCTCGCCGCGTCGTCACACTCGCTGCTGTCGGGGATTCGGCGCCAGAAGAACCAGTCCAGTCGGATGCGGCGTTCCTCGGCGAGACTCTCCTCCTCGGCGGTGCGGTCCCAGGAGTAGACGATCCGGTCGCCCTCCGCCCGCGTCTCGACGGCGGAGAGTGGTTCGAGGTCCGTCTCCGACGGCAGCGAGGTCATGCCCCAGCACTCCGGCTCCAGCTCGGCCGGCAGGTGCGCCTCGATGGAGAGCCGGTCGGTGTTGGGCTTGACGTTGCGCTTGTACCACTGCCCCCAGATCTCGTCGCTCACCCGGTACCGGTACTCGATGATTGCCTGCTGACCGGGGGTGAGCAGGCCCGACCCGGGGAAGCAGAGGTCGAAGTTGATCTCCTCGTGGCGCACCTTGGTCGCCTTGACGTCCATCGGCCTGGTGAGGTCGTCGACGGTGCACCAGGCCCGGAGGTCGATGTCCCGCACCGGGTTGCCGACGCTGAGCGGATGCCGCGCGTGGTGCCGCAGGTTGCGGGACGCCTCGTCGTTGAGGAAGCGCGCCACCGAGACCTTCATCTCGTACCTGGCGCGGGGGCTGCCGCCGCCGTGGCGCAGCAGCCGGCGCTGTCGCAGCGTGTAGTGGCTGCCGTCGTAGTGCACCTCGCCGTGGTCGTGCAGCAGCGCCAGGCCGGGACGGGTGGTCGCGACCGCCGCCAGTGCCCGCTCCAGCAGCGCCCCGTCGAGCACGAGCACCTCGGCGGACGCGTCCGTGGTGATGGCCTGGAGCATGCCGAACACCAGGGAGGTCTCCGGGTCCCAGACCGGTCCTCCGCTGAAGCCCGACTGCACCCGGAAGACCCGGTGCACCGTCTCGTCGACCTGGAGCCGGTGCTTGCCGACCGCGCCGAGCAGACTGCCCCGCACGTGCCGTCCGAGGTCACGCCCGTGCCCCGGCCCCCACATCTGCACCGCGGCGTTGTAGCGGTCCTTCAGGTCGGCCCTGACGCGCAGCGGTTCGGCGCCGGTGCTGTCCAGTCCCTCGCCGAGGCGGAGCACCGCCACGTCCGCCCCGTCGAAGCTCTCGCCGGTGGGCAGCCAGGCCGCCACCTCGGCGCTGCGTTCGATCCAACTGTTCGGCGGCCCGAGCAGCGCGAAGTGCAGGGAGACGCGGGTGTTCCTCGGCACCGGCTCCGCGTGCCGCGCCGGTCGACCGAGCGCCGCGTTGACCACGTGGGCGCAGGTGATCATCAGGCGCTCCCCGACCAGGAATGCCAGCCCTACGCGCTCGGCGTCGCGTCGACCGAGCACGAATGCGATGACGCGCTCGACCCGGTACATCACCGGGACCTCCGTTCCGCTGCGGAATGGCCATCCTATCGGAAATCATCGCTTCCGCGATGTCCGAACATTGACCCGCAGCGCCGAAGAATGGAACATGGCCGAAGTGAAGAAGTGGGCGGTGCTCTTCGATCTCGACGGCACACTGGTCGACACGGCAGCGTTGTGGCGGGCCGCGCTCACCGCGCTGGTCGGTCGGCGGCAGGCCGTGCCGGCGGGGGCGGTCGACGGGCTGCGCGGCCTCACCGCGCTGGCTGCCGTACGCACCGTGCATCGCCGCCTGGGCTGGTCGGACGTCGATACCGGCGCCGACGTGACCTGGGTTGAGCGGTTCGTACGACAGCGCCATCTCGACGGCGCGGCTCGCTGGGACGGGTTCGGGCTCCGCCTCGTCGAGGATCTGCGACGGCAGGGCGTGCCGGTCGGGCTCGTCACGTCGAGCAGCCGGGAGATCGTGAACGCGTTACTGACTCACAATGACGTTCCCCAATTCGACACGGTCGTCTGCGGCGACGATGTCACTCGACCGAAGCCCGCACCCGACCCCTATTTGCTCGGTGCGCGCCGATTGCAATTTCCACCGTCGCGATGCGTTGCCGTGGAAGATTCACCAACGGGAGTATCCAGCGCGGTCGCCGCCGGCTGCCCCGTGGTGCTGGTCGGCGACGGCGAGTCGCCGGCCTGGTCCGGTCGGACGAGGAGGCTGGCCGACCTCACCGTGCCGGCACTGTTCGCCGCGGTGCCGGCCGGGTCCCACCCGCACGGCCGGCCGAGGGCGGCTGGCGGTTTCACTTAGGGCTTGACCTAAGTTTCGGGCCAGGGCATGCTTAGGTTCATGCCTAAGCAATCGGGCGGTGGTGACGGCAGCGGCGACGTGGCCCTGGACGGCGTGTTCCACGCGCTGTCGGACCCGACCCGCCGCCGGGTCGTCGAGTTGCTCGGCCGGGGGCCCGCGACGACCAGCGAGCTCGCCCGCCCCTTTGACATGGCACTGCCGTCGTTCACCCAGCATCTGGGCGTCCTGGAGCGCTCCGGTCTGGTGACGTCGGAGAAGAAGGGGCGGGTGCGCACCTACCGGCTCGCCCCGGGGCCGCTCGAGCACGTCGACACCTGGCTCGCCGGCCAGCGCGCGGTGTGGTCCCGACGCCTCGACCAACTCGACTCGTTCCTCCACGACCTCAAGGAGCAGCAGAAATGACCACCCACCCGAGCGTGAACCCGAATCTCGACCTCGTCCTGGAGCGCACCGTCGACGTCTCGCCCGAGCTGGTCTGGAAGGCCTGGACCACGCCCGAGCTGATCGTGCAGTGGTTCGCCCCCCGGCCCTGGTCGACCTCCTCCTGCGAGATCGACCTCGAGCCCGGCGGCAGGTTCAACACCGTGATGCGCTCACCGGAGGGCCAGGAGTACCCGAGCACCGGCTGCATCCTGCTCGTCGAGGAGGGCTCGACGCTGATTTTCACCTCGGGGCTCGGCCCCGGCTTCCGTCCCCAGGTCGTCGACGACGGCTTCCCGTTCACCGCGATCATCCGCATCGAGGGCACCGGCAACGGCACGAAGTACACCGCCACGGCGATCCACGCCGACGCCGCGGCGAAGAAGTCGCACGAGGAGATGGGCTTCGCCGAGGGCTGGAGCGCCGCGCTGGACCAGCTGGTCGAGGTCGTCAGGGACCTCTGAGGAGGGCTGTGGCAGTGGTGCCGGCCGGCGGGCCCCCCGCGGGGCCCCCTCCCGCACCCTCC
>NZ_JAGPXN010000002.1:236130-357236 GCF_018070575.1 Micromonospora sp. C31 | reverse complement strand
CGCTTCGGCACCAGCCGGCTCCTGCCGAAGATCCTCGATCTACCCGACCACGTGTGGATCAACAAGCCAGAGCCGGAACCTCAGGCCGCATAACTCCCGCTGGCCTCAAATCCTTGACACGTTCCGGACCGGCGTAGAGAGCGTCAAAGGCTGCCTGCAACCGGTACGCCTGCTCGGCAAGTTCGAGGTCCGGCACACCGGCAGCGGTGACCTGATCGCGTCTCGGCAGGGCAAGGTGTGGGCGCCGTGTGGCACCCGCCGATCGGCCGTGTGCCCGTCCTGCGCCGACCGGTACGCCGCCGACGCCTGGCACCTGATCCACGCGGGCATGTCCGGCGGCAAAGGCGTCCCCGACACCGTGGCCCGGTCCACGCGGCTGTTCGTCACCCTCACCGCCCCGTCCTTCGGTGCGGTGCACAACCGGCCCGGCAAGCGGCCCTGTGCCTGCGGACGCTGGCACCCCGAAGGGCATCCGCTGCTCGGTAGCCCACTCGACACCGGCTCCTACGACTACACGGGTGCGGTGCTGTGGCAGGCACACAGCGGCCAACTCTGGCACCGCTTCACCATCGCCCTACGCCGCGCGGTCGCCGCCGCCGGGGGCCTCACCGTCCGCGCATCCGGGGCACACCTGCGGATCTCCTACGCCAAGGTCGCCGAATACCAGCGGCGCGGCCTGGTCCACTTCCACGCCGTCATCCGCGCCGATGGCCCATCCGGGCCGGACTCGTCGCCCCCGGTGTGGCTGACCGCCGACGTCCTGGCCGACGCGGTGCGTTCCGCGGCTTCCTCCGTCGAGCTGGACACCGCACGACCGGACGGGACCGTGCTGCCTCTCGGGTGGGGCGCACAGGTCGACGTCAAGGACATCACCGCCACCGACATCGACATCGACGACGCCGCCGACGACGGGGACCAGGCCGTAGCCGACACCCGGCTTGCCGGCTACATCGCCAAGTACGCCACCAAGGGCACCGGCGCCACCGAGACCGGCGACCGTCGTATCCGCTCACAGGCGCACATCGACCGACTGCGGGTCACCGCCCACCACAGGGCGATGATCCAAACCGCGTGGGACCTCGGCGGACTCGACCAGTACGCCGATCTCAAACTGCGCCACTGGGCGCACATGCTCGGCTTCCGAGGCCACTTCCTCACCAAATCGCGGATCTACTCCACGACCTTCAAGAACCTCCGCGCGGAACGCCGAACCCACCAGATCCACACCGCCCTCACCGAAGCCGGCCTGCCCGAAGACACCGACGTCCTGGTCGTCAACAACTGGCAGATCCTCGGCATCGGCTACGACTCGCCCGAGCAACTCGAACTCGCCACCGCCATCGGTGACCGCATTCGAACGGCACGACAGCAAGCCAGAAAGGAACCCCGATGACCACCCCCACCACCGAACGGCTGTGGAGCGTCACCGACGTGTCGGCGTTCCTCGGCATCCCCGTCGGCACCCTCTACCAATGGCGCCACCGCCGAATCGGCCCCCGCGCGTCCCGCGTCGGCCGCCACCTCCGATACGACCCCGCCGACGTGCGGGCCTGGTTCCACGACAAGGCGGCCTGACATGCCCATCGATGACTTGTGGTACCTGACCAAGCGCGGGCCAGACAAGAAGCGGCTTCCCTCCAAGCGGCACGGCAGGGGCAAGCGATGGCGCGTGCGCTATGCCGACGCCGCTGGTGAGCCCCGAGAGAAGCTGTTCGAGCGCAAGACCGACGCGGAAGCCTTCGACCTCGAATGCCGCTCGGGCGTTGCAGCAGAAACCAAGATCGACCAGGCGGAACGACACATCACCTTCCGTGAGTACGGCGAGCGGTGGCGGCTGTCGCGGCAGATCGGGCAAGCCCTCGACTACCAGCGCCACACGGAGTCACGTCTCCGGCATCATCTCTATCCGCACGTCGGCAAGCGGCAAATGCGGGCGATCACGCTCACGGACGTGTTGGAGTGGCTAGCCCTCCTGCTTCGAAACAACGTGGCGCAATCCTCGGTGAAGACATACTTCAACCTGTTCAACGCCGTCATGAACGCCGCTGTAGCGGACAAGGTGATTTCCGATAACCCGTGCAAAGCGGTACGGCTGTCGGCAATCCTGCGGGGTTTATCTCGTGCGCCGAAGTGGGTTCCCACCGATGAAGACATGCTTGCCTTGGTAAAGGTCGTTCCTGACCGTTACCAGGCGGCCATCTGGTGCGGTGCGGGCGAAGGGCTGCGCCTGGGTGAGGTTCTGGGCCTGGAGAACAGCGAACGGTGTATCGATCGTTCACGTCAGGAGTTGCACGTAGTTCAGCAGCTACGGTTTCACAAAGGCCAGTACGGCGGGTTCTACCTCGCTCGACCGAAGTCCGGCTCAGTGGGGGATGTGGACTTGGACGATCACGTAGCGCTAGTGCTCGCGGAGCACGTCCGCAAGTACCCGCCCGCGTTGGTGGAGCTGCCCGACATCACCGGCGGGACCCCCGATCCGGGGAAGCAGGCGAAGCGCCGGACGGTCTCGCTGTTGTTCACCGACGACCAGGGCAAGCCGATTCACGATCAGCGCTGGTCCGACCTGTGGCGTAGTTGGCGCAAGGCTGCGGGCTGGCCCGAGGAAGGAACGTTCCACTCCCTGCGGCACTACTTCGCTACTCGCCTCATCACCTCGGGTGCCGACCCGACCGACGTGCAGAACGCGCTACGGCACTCCAGCCTGCGGATCACGCTGGAGACGTATGTGCACTGGTGGCCGAAGAAGAACCGGCGTCGCAACATCGTCAGCACCGCGCTTCGCGAGGCTGCGGGGGACCGCCCTGGTGTGAGGCTTCCGGACTGAGTTGTGCCGGATCTGTGCCCAATGATCAATGGCCAGCGTTTCCGCTGGCCATTGGCATATTGGGTGGAGTTGAGGGGATTCGAACCCCTGACCCCCTCGATGCGAACGAGGTGCGCTACCGGACTGCGCCACAACCCCTCCGCCGGCGGACCGGCATCGGTCCCACCCGGCTTTCACCGGGCGGGCCGGCGCCAAGGCTAACAGGTTCACCGCCCTCGCCGCGAATCCACCCCCCGCGCGGCGAGGATCTTGGCACGAAACAGCCCCTCCAGGGGCCGTGAGCCACCAAGATCTCAACGAAGGCGCCGGACCGGCCGCCGGCGAACGCGAAATCGATGGACATTGCGGGCGCCGGTGAGCAGCGTGGGGTGGATGCGACAGGAAGACGTCTGGAACGACGACACCGCCCGCCGCTACGACACCCCCGGCACCGGCATGTCCGCCCAGGCCCCGCATCAGGCCGAGTGGGAGCCGCGGCCGGACTGGTACGGGCGACCACGCAGACCGCCCGAGCGGCGGTAGGAGACGGAGCCGCCGTTGGCCGCCGCCGGCAGGTCCGCCGGCCGGTCCAGGCCCATCGCGGCGCGGCGTACCACCTCGCGCTGGGCCGCCAGGCGGCGCTGCGCCTCCCGGCGGGCCGCCGCGCGCCGGGCCTGCTCGCGCCGCACCTCGGCCTGCCGTGCGGCCAGCCACGCCGCCTCCCGGGCCCGCGCCCGCCGCCGCCGGCGATCCGCCACCGCCAGCCTCCGCAGGTGTACGACGTAGGTGACCAGCAGCGCGGCGGTGACCCCGAAGCTGATCCAGAAGCCGGGGCTGACCACGACCACGCCGATCAGCTCGACGAAGTTCAGCAGCAGCAGCGCGGCGAGCACCCGGCGGCGCCGGTAGACGGCGGGCGGGTGGTGCCGGCGGGGCGGCGGCCGGCGGCGGCCCTTGCGGGGGGCCGGCGGCACGGCGCTCAGCCGCTTCGACCGGCGCGCGGCGGGAGGCGCGGAGACGGGCGCGGAGAGCACGCCCGTACCCGCATCCTCGCTGAGGGTTATGACGAGGTTACGGGGCGGGTGCACCGGGCGGCGCCCCGGCACAGTGCGGCGTCGCCGGCGGCGCTGGAGCACCCGCGCCGTCGACTGCGCCCGCTCCGCCACCAGCCGCTCGGTGGCGTCGTACCGGCGGACCAGCGCCGGAGCGAGAGCGAGCAGACCGGCGGCGGCGAGGACGGCGAGGAGCACCGAGGTCGGCACCCTCACCCCTCCCGTCACCGAATTCGGAGCAACCACCGCCCGGCCGCATGATCTTCCACCGATGGCGGTCGGATGCGCGGATCGTACGGATGCAGCAGCGCTTGCCACAGCTTGCAGTTACTTGAGGTTACGGGCCGTGGACGCGGATGCTGACACGCCGCGCCGATCCCGTGCGTGGGACGGCTCACCCGGTGGCGGCGCGGACCCGGTGCCAGCGGGCCAGCAGCCCACCCTCGGCGGCGACCTCCTCACTGGTCATCGCGTATCCGATGTGGTCCCGCCACGCACCGTCGATGTGCATGTAGCGCACGTGGTACGACTCCTCGCGGAACCCCAGCTTCTCCACCACCCGCCGGGACGGCCGGTTCTCGGGGCGGATGTTCACCTCGACCCGGTGCAGCCCACCCTCGCCGAACGCGTGGTCGACGGCGAGCGCCAGCGCGGTGGGGATGACGCCGCGACCGGCTGCCCGGAAGTCCACCCAGTAGCCCACGTACGCCGAGCAGAACGCGCGCCGCACGATGCTGCCCACGTTGAGGTGGCCGACCAGCCGCTCCCGGCCGTCCTCGCGCAGGCAGACGGCGAACGGCATTCCCTCGCCGGTGCGCGCCGACCGCCGCTGGTCGCGGTGCACCCAGCGGAACGCGGCCGGCGAGTTCAGCTCGTGCCAGTTGCCGGGGATGGACGACTCCCACGGCGCCAGCCACCCGCGGTTGGCGCGGCGCACCTCCGACCAGGCGGCGGCGTCCGAACGCCGGTAGGGCCGCAGCAGCACCGGCCCGTCGGTGAGCACCGCCGGCCACCCCGGTGCCCGCTCGACCCCGAACAGACTCACGGACCAGGCCTTCCGTTCGCGACCGACGACGTCGATGCCCGGGCGGCGCCCACCGGGCCGCCCGTCCCGCCCGCGGCCATACGGCCCGCGAGCACACCGCGCGCGCTCACCGGCGCCGGTCCAGCAGGAGGACGTCCACCGTGGAACCCGCCGCCGCGGTGGTCACCCGCTCGCCGAGCACCATCAGCCCGTTCGCCTCGGCCAACCCCGAGAGGGTGTACGGGCCACCGTTGAGCGGCTGCACCGTGTAGCCGCCGCCGCGCCGCTCGGCGACGTGCGCGGGACGGAACTCGCGCAGCCCCACCGGGGACGAGATCGTCTCCAGCAGGTGCGCGCGGACGCTGGGCCGGAACACCGGTTCCGCCCCGGCCAGCAGGTTGATCGCCGGGCGTGCCAGCACCTCGAAGCCGATCAGGGCCGAGCCGGTGTCGCCGGGCAGGCAGACCACCGGCACCTCCTCGGCGCCGACCGTGCCGAAGCCGAGCGAGGTGCCGGGGTAGAGCGCGACCTCGGTGAAGGTGACCGGACCGGCCCGGCTGCCCTCCCGGCGGGAGAGGATCCGCCGCACCATGTCGCCCGGCCCGGTGCCGGTGCCCCCGGTGGTGATGATCAGGTCGGCGCGCAGCGTCTGGTCCTCCAGCAACCCGCGCAGCCCTTCCGGATCGTCGTCGCAGATGCCCACCCGGTACGCCAGGGCACCCACCTCGGCCGCGGCGGCGGTCAGCGCGTGCGAGTTGGCGTCGACCGTCTGGCCGGGCTGGCTGCCCCGGCCCACGTCGACCAGCTCGTCGCCGGTGGCCACGATGACCACCCGGGGACTGGGCCGGACCACGACGTGCCCGATGCCGGTGGCGGCGAAGACCGCCACCAGCGCCGGCGACACGTAGGTGCCGGCCCGGGCCAGCAGGGTGCCGGCGGGCAGCTCCTCGCCGGCCCGGCGTACCCCGTACCCCCGTTTGGGGACGCGGAAGATCTCCACCGCGGCCATGCCCTGGTCGGTCCACTCGACCGGGACGACCACGTCCGCGGCGAGCGGCAGCGGCGCCCCGGCGGCGACGGAGAAGCAGGCGCCCGGGGTGAGCCGGACCGGCCGCCAGCTCGCCGCGCCGAGGTCGCCGACGACGTTGAGCCGGAAGGTGCGCCCGCCCGGCCCGCCGGACTGGCTCGGGACGTAGCCCACGCCCCGGCCGCCTCCGGAGATGTCCTCCCAGCGCGCCGCGTACCCGTCCATGGCCGCCTGGTCGAAGGCCGGGAAGGAGTGCGGTGCCACGACGTCCTCGGCGAGGACGTTGCCGTGCGCCTGGGTGAGGTCGAGGTCGAGCGGAGGCAGCGCGCGTAACCTGCGCAGCACGCTGCCCAGGTAGTCGGCGAGCGGCGTCAACTCGTTCGCGGCCGCCTCGGCGTCGGCCGACGCTGTCATGTACCAGTCACGCCCGACGCGTCGGTCTTGACGAACTCGGCCAGCCACGTGCGGAACTCGGTGCCGAGGTCGTCGCGCTCGGCGGCGATCTGCACCACGGTCTGGAGGTAGCCCAGCGGCATGCCGGTGTCGTAGCGGGTGCCCCGGTAGACGATCGCGTGCACCGGCGTGCCCTCGCCGCGCAGCAGCTCCATCGCGTCGGTGAGCTGGATCTCCCCGCCGCTGCCCGGCTTCGTCCGTCGGATCGCGTCGAAGATGCTGCTCGGCAGCACGTAACGGCCCAGCACCGCGAGGTTGCTCGGCGCGTCCTCCGGCGTGGGCTTCTCGACCATGCCGGTGACCCGGACGACCTCGCCGATGTCGGTCAGCTCCGCCTCCGCCGGCTCCACCGAGGCGATGCCGTAGCGCTTCGTCTCGGCCGGGTCGACCTCGAAGAAGGCCAGCACCACGCCGCCGGTACGCGCCTGCAGCTCCAGCATGGCCGGCAGCAGCGGCTCGGCGGGCTTGACGAACTCGTCGCCCAGCAGCACCGCGAAGGGCTGGTCACCCACGTGCGACTCGGCGTAGCCGACGGCGTGGCCCAGGCCGAGCTGCTCGGGCTGGCGGCAGGTGTAGATCTCGGCCAGCTCGCTGGGGCCGCGGACGGCCGCCAGCCGCTCGGTGTCGCCCTTCGCCTCCAGCCGCGCCTCCAGGTCGGGGCGGCGGTCGAAGTGGTCGACCATCGACGTCTTGCCCCGCCCGGTGATCAGCAGCACGTCACCGATGCCGGCCTGGGTGGCCTCCTCGACGATGTACTGCAACACCGGCCGGTCGACCACCGGGAGCAGCTCCTTGGGCACCGCCTTCGTGGCCGGCAGGAACCGGGTGGCCAGACCGGCGGCCGGGATGACGGCCTTGACCGCGCGGGAGCGACCGGTTGCGGCGGTCGCCGATGAGGGGTTCGCTGAGTGCTCCGACATGTCGCGAGACTATCGGCCACGGCTCTGTCGTGGAGGGTGAGGACCGGAAGACGCGCCGCCGCAGGGACCCGGCCGCACCGGGTCGGGCGCGGCCGGCGCGCTCCCCGGGTCGGCGTCGGCGGGATCGGCCGGTTCGGGGCGGGCCCGCGCCGGTTGACGGGGAGCGCCGGCGCGCGGCATGCCGTCCTCGGGGGTGACCGCCGCGGCCGGGACGGGGATCTCCCGCGCCGGTGCTGCCGCGCGTTCCGCGGCGATCCGCCAGGTGTCCCGGCCGGCCGCCTTGGCGGCGTAGAGCGCGTCGTCGGCGGCGTCCAGCACCTGCTGGCCGGTGCCGCCGTGGTCCGGATGCACGGCGATGCCGATGGAGACGGTGACTCCGATGGCCACGGCCGCCCCGCCGTGCCCGTCGGCGGCGATCGGGGCTTCCCGGATCGCCGCGCCGAGCCGCTCCGCGAGGATCGTCGCGCCCCGGGCGTCGGTCTCCGGCAGCAGCAGCACGAACTCCTCGCCGCCCTGCCGGAAGGCGAGGTCGACCTCGCGGATCTCGCCGCGCACCCGGCGGGCGAACTCGGCCAGTACGGCGTCGCCGGCCGCGTGCCCGTACGTGTCGTTGACGGCCTTGAACCTGTCCAGGTCGAGGGCGAGGACGCTGAGCATCCGGCCGAACCGGGTCGCCCGCTCGACCTCCCGTCGGATCGACTCCTTCAGGTAGCGGTAGTTCCACAGCCCGGTGAGCGGATCGGTCAGCGAGAGCCGCTGCGCCTCCTCGTGCACCCGGACGTTGTCCACCGCCACGGCGGCGTGGCCGGCGAAGGTGCGCAGCGTGACCAGGTCGTCGTCGTCGAACTCCTCCGCGCCGAGCCGGTCGTAGAGGGCCAGTACGCCGAGCGCCCCGGCGGGGGCCGCCTGCTCCGACCCGGGGCGGACGACCGGCCCGTCGCGGGCGGTGGCGTCGGACGGGTCGGCCGTGCCGGGGGCCGCGAACGGCACCGCGATGTAGGTGCGGCAGCGCGGCTCCCCGGGCGGCGCGGCGGACGGCTCCACCCGGCCCCGGCGCGGCTCCCCGGTGGCCGCGACCGCGCCCACCACGCCGCTGCCCAGCGGCACCCGCAACGGCCCCGGCCGCTCGTCGCCGGTGGCGGGCCCGGCCAGCCCTTCGGTGCACTGCGCGACGAGCACCCCGCCGTCGTCGACCAGCAGCACCGCCCCGGCCCGGGCGCCGGTCGCGGCGATCGCGCTGTGCAGGATCACCCGCAGGATGCGTTGCAGGTCGTGCGTGCTCGCCAGGGTGTCCCCCAGCACCGCGAGGTGCCCGCGCAGCTGGTCCCGGCTGCTGGTCAACGCCGCCACGTAGGTGCCCGTCTCACGGGTCATCCGGTTGAACGCGCCGGCCAGCCGGCCGATCTCGTCGCGGCTGCGTACCGGCACCCGGGCGGTCAGGTCGCCGCGCGCGACCCGGTCCACCGCGCCCGCCAGCTCGACCAGCGGGCGGGTGGTCACCCGGGCCAGCCGCCCGGCGGCCACCACGGCCAGCAGGGTCGCCACCAGCACCGCCGAGCCCAGTGCGACGTACAGGCCCCGGGGTCGTTCGCTGGGCACCGAGAGCACCAGCGGCAGGGGCTGCCCGGAGGACGGGCCGACGCGGCGGACGTACCGGCCACCGGGGGTCTCGGTGACCCGTTCGCCGCGCAGCGTGCCGGCGGCGGCGAGCACGGCGTCGCGTACCCCGGTCGACTCGGTGCTGTAGACGAGCCGGACGGGCGCCGCCGCGTCGTCGAGCAGGGTGACCGCCACTCCCGTCACGGCCGCGAGTCGCGCCACGAACGCCGGGTCGACCGGCTGCGCGGCGGTGACCGTGCCCAGCGGCCCGCCGGCCCGGTCGAGCAGGTCGGCCCGGGCGGCGAGCGCCCGCACCGGCCCGGCGACCGGCGGGCCGGCGCAGTCCCACCAGGGCTGCGCGGGGCCGTCGGGCGTGGCGTAGGTGACCCGGCCGGTGACGTCGGTGACCCGCACGGCGGCGGCCAGGTTGCGGCGGACCGCCTGGCTCGCGGCGGCCGGCCGGTCACTGGTCAGGGCGACGGCGTCGGCGGCGGCCCGCAACTGCTGGCAGAGGGCGGCGACGGAGGTGCGCACGGTCGCGGCGGCCACCGCCAGGCGCTCGGTGGAGCGGCTGGAGTCGACCGCCGCCACGGTCGCCCCGACGAACATCACCCCGAGCACCACCGGGCCGAGCGCCACCGCCAGGAAGGCTGTGGTCAATCGCCCGCGTAGCGTCACTCGGTCCCCCCGGAAGTTCCGCCGCCGTTGCTTGCGATGCTGACACAGAGCCACCAGGTGACAAGCGTTGCGTCAGGAGTGTTGCGTGCCCGATTTTTCTGATGGAGCGGAAGAGGCGAAGCGGCAGGTGCGCGCCGCCGTGCTCGCCCGTCGCCGGGCGCTGGCCGCGCCGCAGCGGGCCGACGCCGCCGGGCGCGTCCAGGCCGAACTGGTGGCTCTCGTACGCCGGCTGTGTCCGGTGCGGATGACGGCGTACGTGCCGGTCGGCTCCGAGCCGGGCGGGCCCGACCTGCCGGCGTTGCTGCACGCGGCGCTGCCGCCCGGCGGGGAGCTGCTGCTGCCGGTGCTCCGCGACGACCTCGACCTGGACTGGGCGGCCTGGAGCGGGCCGGACGCCCTGGTGGCCGCCGGGCGGGGGATGCGCGAGCCGGCGGGGCCGCGACTGGGCCGGGCGGCGGTCGCCGGGGCGCGGCTGGTGGTGCTGCCGGCGCTGGCGGTGGACCGCCGGGGACTGCGCCTGGGCCGGGGCGGCGGCTCGTACGACCGGGCGCTGGCCCGGGTGCCGGCGACCGCCCTGACCGTGGTCCCGCTGCACGACGGCGAGCTGGTGGAGGCGCTGCCCGCCGAGCCGCACGACCGACCGGTACGCGCGGTCGTCACGCCCGCCGACGGCCTGCGTACGCTGGACGCCGCCCCGGGGGGCGTGGCGGGTGTCGCGCCCCACACTTCCGCTGGACGAATCCGGGGGCGATGACGCACCATTGGCACTCGAATACGTCGAGTGCCAACCGGCCGTGTCCAGATCCGGAGGAGAACGTGCCCACGTACCAGTACGCCTGCACCGCGTGCGGTCACCAGCTCGAGGCGGTGCAGTCCTTCTCCGACTCGCCGCTGACCGAGTGCCCGGCGTGTGAGGGACGGCTGCGCAAGCTTTTCAACTCCGTCGGCATCGTGTTCAAGGGGTCGGGCTTCTACCGCACGGACTCGCGCTCGTCCGGCTCGGACACGGTGAGCGGCGGTGCCGCCGCCAAGCCGGCGAAGTCGGACTCGACCTCCGGCGGCGACTCCGGCTCGTCCGGCGGCTCGTCCGGCGGCTCGTCCGGCTCGTCCTCGTCCTCGTCGTCGGGCTCGTCCTCGTCGTCGAGCGCGGGCGGCTCCTCCGGCGGTGGGGGCAAGACCGGTGGGGGCAAGACCCCGGCCGCCAGCACCTCCTGAGTTACGCCGCGGGGTGGGCCCGGTCAGTCCCAGTGCGGGGGGCGTTCCGCGAGCAGCCAGTCGTCGTTGCCGCCGGGGCGCTCGCCCCAGCCCCGGTCGGTGTCGTCGGCGGTCTGCTCGGGCAGCACCACGAAGTCGTCGCTGAGGTCGACGGTGCGGTCGTCGTCGCCGCGTACCGCCGGGTTGCCCGGATCCTCGGTGATGCCCACGAGCGGAAAGACTAGCGCAGCCGCGGCCGGCGGAGCCGGCGACGAACCGCCGGGCCGCCGCGTCCGGCCGGCCGGCGGGCTTGTGCGTTGGTAGCGTCGGACGGCGTGACGATCCCCACTTCCGGCGGCGCCCCGGACGACTACTGGCGGCGTCCCGACGCCTCGCCCGAGCGGCCCCCGGGCGTACCGCCGGGGCCGGCCGCGCCGCCCCCGGCGCGGGGAAGCGGCTACCCGGGCCCGCCCGCGACCACCCCGCCCCCGCCCGGGTGGCGCCCACCGGTGCACCTGCGACCGCCCCCGCCCCGGCGGCTGCCGCCGCAGGACATGGCGGAGCTCGACGCCGCCGAGCAGCGGGCGCAGCGGCTCACGTACGGCGTGGGCACGGTGGCCGGTGTGGTGCTGGTGGTCCTCGTCTGCGTGCTCTGCTCCCGGCTGCTGTTCTGACGGGCACGCTGGCGAGCCACCCCCGGACCGGCGGCCCCTCAGAGGGTGTTGCCCCAGACGGCCTCGGCCCCCGAGTGCCCGGTCAGGTAGACGTAGACGAGGCTGACGGCGCCGAGCGCGACCACCACGACCGACAGCACCGGGGTCACCCAGGACGGCAGCTTCGGCACCCGGCGGTGCCCGCTGGTCAGGAAGAGCAGCAGCAACGACGCCGCAGCCAGCGGCAGCACCCAGCGGAACAGGATGTCGCCGTAGCGCCAGTGCGCGAAGATCTGCTCCACGATCGGGCCCTGCATGCCCCGGGCGACGAACGCGTCGGTCAGCTCCTCCCCCGACTCGACGGCGACGAAGGCCGACACCGGTGCCACCACGGCGAGGATCGCCACCGCCCAGTCCAGCCGTGCCCGGAACCGGGGCAACGCCACGTAGGCGGCGGCGAGCAGGGCCAGCAGCGGCACGAGCACGACGACCGCGTGCACCACCAGCACGTGGGCCGGCAGACCCAGGATCTCCTTGAACATCCACACCTCCGGCGGTACGCGGTCGCGGGGTGCCAGCGTACGGTGCGCCGGCCGTCCCGCCCAGATCGTCTCGACCGGGAACACGTGCCCGGAGCCGGTCCGGTTCACCATCGGCCGGCGGCGATGTCCCGCCCGCGTCGACCCGGACGGCGACCGGGCTGTGGCCGGCGCCACGCTGCCGCGGAGGCCGGTTGTCGCTCACCGGGCCGCGTGCTGTCATTGGCACATGCCCGGTGGTGAGGAACTGCTCCGGTCGAGGGGCCTGCGGGTCACCCGACCGCGCCTCGCCGTGCTCGACGTGCTGGCCGCCGGCGGTCACCTGGAGGTCGACGAGATCACCCGCCGGGTCCGCGAGCGCCTCGACTCGGTCTCCACCCAGGCCGTCTACGACGTGCTGGGCGCTTTCTCCCGGGCCGGGCTGTCCCGCCGCATCGAGCCGGCCGGCAGCCCCGCCCGCTACGAGGCCCGGGCCGGGGACAACCACCACCACGTGGTCTGCCGGGGCTGCGGCGAGATCGCCGACATCGACTGCGCGGTCGGCAGCGCGCCCTGCCTGGATCCGGACATCGCCCACGGGTTCGAGGTCGACGAGGCGGAAGTGACGTTCTGGGGCCTCTGCCCCACCTGTCAGGCCCGCCGCTCCGCCGACGACTGACGGCCGGAGCCCTCCGCACGACGCCCGGCGGCCCTCCGCACACCGGCCGGCGGGCTCTTCCGCGCGGCGCGCGGCGACGGGGCGTGGCACGCTTGGTCGGTGGACTCCGATGACCTCGGTCTCTTCGGTCCCGGTTCGGTCACGTGGAAGGTGCACGAGGAGCCGATCCTGATCGTCGCCGGCCTGCGTTCGCTCTACCTCCAGTCGCTGCATCCCCGGGCCATGGCCGGGGTCGCCCAGAACAGCAACTACCGCTCCGACGCCTGGGGCCGCCTGGTGCGCACCGCCACCTACGTGGGCACCACCATCTACGGCACCACCGCCGAGGCGGAGGCCGCCGGGCTCCGGGTGCGCCGCCGGCACGCCCGCCTGCGGGCCACCGACCTGTCCACCGGGGAGGAGTTCCGCGTCGACGACCCCGAGCTGCTGCGCTGGGTGCACGTCACCGAGGTCGAGTCGTTCCTCGACACGGCCCGCCGGGCCGGGCTGCCGTTGGCCGCCGACGAGATCGACGGCTACTACACCGAGCAGCGGCGCTCGGCAGCCCTGGTCGGCCTCGACCCGCAGACCGTCCCGGGCACCGCCGCCGAGGTCGCCGACTACTACCGGCGGATCCGCCCGGAGCTGCGGATGACCCGCGAGGCGGCCGAGACGGCGCTCTTCCTCACCGCGCCGCCGATCCCGTGGAAGCTCAGCCTGCCCGCCCGGATCGGGCTCAACCTCGGGCCGCCCCGCTGGGCGTACTTCGGCATCGCCGGCACCGCGCTCGCGCTGCTGCCGGCCTGGGCCAGGCGGATGTACGGCGGGCTGGGCCTGCCCACGACCGCGCTCTCCGCCGACCTGAGCGTCAGGGCGCTGCGGCTGACGCTCGCCACGTTGCCGCGCCGGTGGCTGGAGGGCCCCTTGCAGCAGGCCGCCAAGGAACGCGCCGCCCGGCTCGCCGGCACGCCGGCCTGACGGGAACGCCGGCCTGACCGGCACGGCCGGCCCGAACGCGCTGCCGGTCGGGGCGTGCGGCTGACCCGACTGCCGGCCCGACCGCGCGGCCGGCCCGACTGCCGGCCGAGTGTGCGGCTGACCCGGCTGTCGGCCGGGCGAGCCGGGCCGGTCAGTCCTGGCCGGGCACCGGGTCGACGGCGCGCTCGACGGCCGCCCACGGCTCCTTGCCCGGCGCCTGCGCCCCCACCGGGCAGGTGCGCCGGTAGTCGCACCAGCCGCAACGTGGGCCTGGCGTGGTCGGGAACGCCTCGTCGGGGTCCTCCCCGTCGGCCACCGCCCGCTCGGCGGCCATGATGTCGCGGGCCGTCTCCTCCGCCCGGGTGAGCTGCCGGGCCAGGGACTCCGCGGTGTGCTCGTGCGCGGCCACCGTGCCGCTCGGCAGGTGGTGCAGCTCCACCCGGCGACACGGCCGGCGGAACACCCGCTCGGCGGCGTACGCGTAGAGCGCCAGCGCCTGCGAGCCGCGCGCGTCGTCGGCGTCCAGCCCCGTGCGGCCCGTCTTGTAGTCGACGATCGCCAGCTCCGGGCCGTCGGGCCCGGGGCGGGAGTCGATCCGGTCGGCCCGGCCGTTGAAGGCCAGCACGGCGGTCTTGACCGCCACCACCCGCTCCACGCCGAGCGGATCGACGCCGGGCTCCAGGGTCTCGACGTAGGACTCCAGCCAGCCCAGCGCCCGCCGGTAGGCCGCCCGCTCCTGCTCGTCGTCGCGGTAGCCCTCGCGCACCCAGGTGCCCTTGAGCAACGCGGCGAGAGCCTCCGGCCGGCGCCGCTCGGGGCTCAGGGCGTACCAGTTCTTCAGGGCCGTGTGCACGCTCGCGCCGAGGGAGTTGTGCGCCCAGGGTGGGCCCTTCGGCGGGGCCGGACGGTCGACGTAGGAGTAGCGGTAGCGGCGGGGACAGTCGGCGTAGGCGCCGAGCTTGCTGGGGGTGCAGACGAAGAGCCGCTCCGGCATGCCCTCGAAGCCGAGCTGCTCGGGCTGCTCGCCGCGCGGGCGGGGCGCCCGGCCGCCGCTGGTGGAGGACCGTCCGGCTGAAGAGGCTCGTCGCACACCGCGATCCTGCCATCCACCCCCGACGGAACCGGTCGCCGGTCAGGTCATGTCGGCGTACTGGGTCACGAACGCGGCCACCGCGTCCGCGATGAGCTGCACCGCGATCGCGGCCAGCAGCAGACCGGCGATCCGGGTCAGCACCTCGATACCGCCGGGCCGCAGGACCTTGACGATTCCGCCGGAGAACCGCAACACGATCCACACGGTGGCCATCACGGCCACGATCGCGGCGGCGATGGCCGTGACGTCCGCCCCGCCGTCGGCCTGCTGGACGAAGAGCATGGTGGCCACGATGGCGCCGGGGCCGGCCAGCAGCGGCGTACCCAGCGGCACCAGGGCGATGTTCGAGGTGACCTGCTGACTCGGGTCGTCGGCCTTGCCGGTCAGCAGCTCCAGCGCCACCAGGATGAGCAACAGCCCGCCGGCGGCCTGGAGGGCCGGCAGGTCCACGTGCAGGTAGTCGAGCAGCGTCTGCCCCGCCACCGCGAAGATCACGATCACGCCCAGCGCCAGGGCGACGGCCTGCCAGGCCGCCCGGTTGCGGTCCCGCGCCGTCAGCGGGCCGGTCAGCGCCAGGAAGATGGGCATCATGCCCGGCGGGTCGACGATCACCAGCAGGGTCACGAAGACCTCACCGAACAGCTTGGCATCCACGTGATCAAGGTAGCCGCGCCGCCGGAGACGGAAACGCGGATCAGCCGGAAGCGACCTCGGTCACCCCGCGCGCCTCGGCGACGATCCGCTCGTACGCCCCGGGGTCGGTGGTGAACGCGCCGAGTCGGACGGTCTTGTGCGTGCCGTGGAAGTCCGACGAGCCGGTCACCAGCAGTCCCAACTCGTCGGCCAGGGCCCGCACGTGCGCCCGCTCGGCCGGGGAGTGGTCCTCGTGGTCGGCCTCCAGCCCCGCCAGCCCGATCGCGGCCAGGTCGGCGATCAGCTCGTCGGGCACGATCCGCCCCCGCCGGCTGGCCCGGGGATGGGCGAACACCGGTACGCCGCCCGCCGCGCGGACGAGCCGGACCGCGCGGAAGACGTCGATGTCCTCCTTGGGCAGCCGGTAGCGCTCACCCAGCCAGTCCGGCCCGAACGCCTCCGTGGTGGTGGCAACCAGGCCGGCCCGGATGAGCGCCTGCGCGATGTGCGGCCGACCCACGGTCCCGCCGCCCGCGCCGGTCAGGATCGCCGGCCAGCTCACGTCGATCCCGTCGGCCCGCAGCAGCGCCACGATCCGCTCGCCCCGCTCCTCCCGGGCGGCCCGCACCCGGGCCAGCTCCGCGACGAGTTCCGGGGCGTCCGGATCGAACAGGTACGCCAGCAGGTGCAGCGGCACCGGGGGTTCCTCGCCGTACCAGCGACAGGAGAGCTCCGCGCCCCGGACCAGGCTGAGCCCGGCCGGCAGCGCCGCCAGGGCGGGCGCCCAGCCGGCCGTGGTGTCGTGGTCGGTGATCGCCACGACGTCCAGCCCCGACTCCGCCGCCGCCCGCACCAGCTCGGCCGGGCTGAGCGTGCCGTCGCTGGCGGTGGAGTGGGTGTGCAGGTCGATCCGCGGTGCCGCGCTCATCGGCCCGACGCTACCGGCCGACGGCCCGCCCCGGGCACGCGGGCGCGCTCAGGAACGGCTCCCGTCGCCCACCGGCACCGGGCGGCCCCCGGCGGGCAGGCCGGTCACGGGCGCGGACCGGGCCGCCTCGCCGGCGAGCACCCGGCCCACCTCGACCCGCACCAGGGTGCCGGCCCCGTCGGAGTAGTGGGCCGCGCCCTGCGGCGTCCAGGCCACCGGCCCGGCCACGGGCGGACCGGCCGGGCGGGTCGCCGGGGCGGGGGTGAGCCGGTCCAGGTCCATCAGCAACGCGCGGTCCTGCCCGCCCGCCTTCCCGTTGGTCAGGAGCCACCGCCCGTCGGCGGAGACCGCGCCGGCCCCGTCGACGGTCAGCGTGGGCCCACAACCCGTCCGCACCGGCGCGAGGTCGCGGGCCGGGTCGAGCAGGGCGACGCAGGGTCGGCGGGGGGTGCCGGCGGACACCAGCGCGACCGCCAGGCCGTCGGGGCGGATGCCGTGGAGGTGCAGCGCCCCGTCGCCCGCGCCGCGCGGCGGGCCCGCCGCCGGGCGCCACAGGGCGTGGCCGGGCCGGCCCGGGTCGAGGCGGACCAGGACGGTGTCGCCGGCGAACCCGACCGGCACCGCGGCGGGCGGCGCCGGGGTGCGGGCGGCGGCGACGACCTGGGTGCCGACGATGCCCGCCACGACCAGGTCCGTCCCCTCCCGCCAGGCCACCTGCCGCCCGTCCGGGCTGAGGACGATGTCCCGTGCGCCGGCCAGGAGCAGGTGTGCCGCGCCGTCCGGCAGCACGATCCACAGCGAGCGGCCGGCCGCCGTCGGCACGCCCACCACCGCCCAGCCGGCCCGGTCGGGGAGCCGCTGGGCGCGCTCGGCGGACCGGCCCACGTCGGGCAGGGCGATCCGCTGCCCGGCGGCGGTGACCAGGACCTCGTCGAGGATGAGATCCACCTCGCCCCGCCCCAGGTCGGACCGCGGGGCGGCCGACAGCGGCGGCGTCGGGCCCGGCAGCGGCGAGGCGTACGGACCGCCGAGCACGACGGTGGGATGGCTGGGCCGCCCGGGCTGCCGCCCCAGCTGCGCCATCCCGGCGCTGAGCGTCACGGTGGCCACCGCGGCGAGGGCGATCCCGGTCAGCGCCCGCCGGCGCCGGGACCGGTCGGCCCGCCGGATCGCCAGTCCCGCCGGGTCGGCGGCGAGCGGGCGCGCGACGGCCACCCGCCGGGCGAACGTCTCCCGCACCGCCTGCTCCAGCTCGTCCCGGGTCACGGCGAATGGACGCGGCGGGCCGTCGGTCCGGTTGTCACCACGGCCGGCCGGACGACTCACCGGTGCTCCTCGGCGCCCGTGCGGGCGGCCTGTCGCCCGTCGCGGGCGGTACGCGACGCCGCCCCGGCGCCGGCGCGCGCGCCCGAGGCCACGGGGACCTGATCGTCCGCCGACTCGTCCGTCGACTCGGCGGGCGGCGTACCACCCCCGGCGTCCGGCGCGGGCGGGGCGGTCGCCACGGGGAGCCCGGCGACCGGTGTCGGAAGCCCACCGGCGGCGGGGGTGGTGGCGGTGGCGTTTCCCGACCTGCCCGGGGCGGCGGCAGCGCCGTCCGGGCTGCCCGCTGGGGCCGGCGCGACAGCCGGTGGGGCGTTCGTCGCGGCGACCACGGCTGCCGCGTCCTCCCCCACCACCATCGTCGGCGCCCCGTACGCCGTCGACGGGCGGACCGGCGTGCCGCCGCTGGCCGGCGCGAGCCGGCCGGCACCGCCGTGCACGGGGGCGGAACGACCGGTCGCGCCGCCGTACGCGGGGACGGGACGGTCGACGCCGCCGTACGCCGGAGCGAGCCGGTCGGTGCCGCCCCGGGCGGGGGCGGGCCCGTCCGTGCCGTCGGTTCGGACCGGGTCGGTCCTGGTCGGCAGGTCGAGGGTGGCCTCGGCGCCCATCCGGCGGCGCAGGGTGCCCAGGGCGCGCGAGGTCTGGCTCTTGACCGTGCCCGGCGAGATGCCGAGCAGGGCGGCGGTCTGCGCCTCGGACATGTCCTCGTAGAAGCGCAGCACCAGCACCGCCCGCTGCCGGCTGGGCAGCGCGCTCAGGTGGCGCCAGAGCAGGTCCCGGTCGAGCTGCTGCTCGATCTCGTCGACCCCGGCCCGCTCGGGCAGCACCTCGGTCGGGCGTTCACCGTGCCAGCGCCGGCGCCACCAACTGGTCGAAGTGTTGATCATCACCCGGCGGGCGTACGGCTCGATCGCCTCGATCCCGCCGAGCCGCTTCCAGGCCAGGTACGTCTTGGTCAACGCGGTCTGCAGCAGGTCCTCGGCGGTGGCCCAGTCTCCGCTGAGGAGGTAAGCGGTGCGCAGCAGGGCACCGGAGCGGGCCGCGACGAAGTCGCGGAACTCCTCCTCCAAGGGATCCCTGCTCACCACCGGCCACCTCCGCGCCCCGTTCCCCTGGCAGGTTGCCACGCCAGGGGCGGTCAGGGCGACGGCGAAAGGTGCGCGGTTCCTCCGATGTTCGGACGAAAAGTTTCACGCCCCGTCGTCAGCCTTGGCCTCATCGGCCTCCTTGCCCAGCCGCGCCTCGACCGCCTGCGGCTCGTACATCTCCTCGACGACGCGCAGGTAGAGCTCGTTCGGGTTGGGCAGGTTCTTGATCTCGCGCAGCGCCTGCTCCTGGCCGGCGGACTCCAGCACGAACGTGCCGTAGTTGAGCGCCCGGCCGGTCGGGGTCTGCTCGTACTTCATGTCGGTGACCCGGACCAGCGGCATCATCGCGACCCGCCGGGTGATGATGCCGTTGACGACCATCACCCGCTTGTTGGTCAGGATGAAGCGGTCGTACCACCAGTCGGCGACCTTCCAGGCCACCCAGCCCATGACGGCGAACCAGAGCAGCACCGCGATCGTGGTGAGCGCGCCCACGTCCTGCCCGGCGAGGAAGCCGGAGAGGTAGCCGAGCACGAAGGTCGCGGCGACGCCGACCAGCAGCGGGGTCGAGAGGTGGATCCAGTGTCGCTTCCACTCGCCCCGGTAGCGCTCGGTCGGGAAGAGATAGCGCGCGACCAGCGAGCTGGGCTCGTCCTCCAGCGGCAGCACCCGGCGCGGCGCCATGCCGGAGGCGTCGGCCCGCAGACCGGCCAGCTCGTCCTCGGAGATCTGCGGCGGCTGGTAGCCGGCCTCCGGGTCACGGACCCAGGCCCGACCGGACCGCCCCTCCCCGGCGTAGGCCGGACCGTCGCCGTAGCCGGCATCGTCCGAAAGGGAGGGGCCGTCGGAGAGGCCCGGACCGGTGCCGTAGCCCGGCCCGTCGTCGGGGCCGAGCCGGGGGATCGGCTCCGTGTCGCGCTCCCGGCGTTCCCGATCGGGATCGTCGGGATCGAAGGGTGGACCGGAGGGGTTTCCCATCGGCGGCTAGGCGACGAGGCTGGTGAAGAAATCGCCGAACCCCTGGGCGATGTCCATGATCCCGCCGCCCAGCGACTTGAACACATCCGCCGCCGAATTTGGTCGATAGGCGACGAAGAAGATCAAGAATGCGATTCCGGCCCAGGTGAGGACCTTCTTGACCATGGCGGGCCATCCTCTCGCGCGGCGCCGGGTCCCATTACCGCAGCGGCACCCAGAGTATCAGTGTGGTGTCGTACAGTGAATATCTGCGTCCGTTCTCCGACATTCCGGTTTGCCTGTCAAGCCCTGAGGCCCGTCAAGCCTTCCCGTGCAGGTACGGAGACGGTGCGCCGAACACGAGCTCGGGCGGTGTCCACTCGGTCAGGTCGTGCAGCACGACGTCTTCCGCGAGCAGGTGACCCGCACTCGCCGGCCAGGCTATCGCATGGAGCCACAAACCCCGAGCCTCGCCGGCGTACGCGCTTCGATCCGTCGCCGAGTTAACGAGCCACAGTGGAGTCGGATGACCGGCCACCTTGATCCTGGCCTGCCCCACGTGCTCCGGGTGCCCCGGCCCGGGATCCGTCAACGCCTGCGCGAGCTCCGGGCCCGGGTCCGGGCCGGCCAGCCCCGCGAACCGGGTGCCCAGGCCGACGCCCGGCTCCTCGGCCACGAAGACCACGTCCGCCGGGCCGTCCCCGAACGGCTCCGGCCCGGCGCAGGCGACCGCCGTGGCGCGCACCCCGGTGCGGTCGTCGCCGGCGTACGCCACGCCGGTCATGGTCCAGCCCGTCGGCAGCGGCCACGGGCACCACAGCGGCGCCCTCGGCCGGGTCGGCGGCTCGGCGGCGGCGGCGATCCGCTCCACCACGCTGGCCACGATCTCGGCCCCGATGTGCTCGGGCACGTGCAGTGGGGAGACCGGCCCGCAGCCCAGGCAGCGCGACTCGGTGTGCATCAGGTCCGGCGCCCGCACCGGTCCACCACATTTAGGGCAACTCACCGCGACACTCACCATCCCACCGTCACCCCGTGGCGCGGCCCCGTCAAGCGGAGCGCCGGTTTCGGTGCCGCCGGATGCCAGCCCGGGCGGGCCGCCTCAGTCCGGCGGCGGCCCGGCGTGGGTACGGATCCAGGCGTGCATGGCGATGCCGCTGGCCACGCCGGCGTTGATCGACCGGGTGGAGCCGTACTGCGCGATGGAGAAGAGCTGGTCGCAGGCGGCTCGCGCCGGCCCGGAGAGGCCCGGGCCCTCCTGCCCGAACAGCAGGACGCAGCGGCGGGGCAGGGTGGTGGTCTCCAGCGGCCGGGAGCCGGGCAGGTTGTCGATGCCGACGACGGGCAGTTCCCGCCCGGCCGCCCAGGCGACGAACTCCTCGATGGTCTCGTGGTGCCGGACGTGCTGGTAGCGGTCGGTCACCATGGCGCCCCGCCGGTTCCACCGCCGGCGGCCGACGACGTGCACCTCGGCGGCGAGGAAGGCGTTGGCGTTGCGGACGACCGTGCCGATGTTGAAGTCGTGCTGCCAGTTCTCGATCGCCACGTGGAAGTCGTGCCGCCGCCGGTCCAGGTCGGCCACCACGGCCTCGCGCCGCCAGTACCGGTACCGGTCGACGACGTTGCGTCGGTCGCCCTCCGCGAGCAGCTCGGGGTCGTAGCGCGGGTCGTCCGGCGGGTCCCCCGGCCACGGTCCCACGCCGACGTCGAACTGGTCTCCGGTCACGGTCAGGCAGGGTACGGCCCGCCGGCCCCGCCCCGGGCCGCAACCCCGGCCCCGGGAGCCCGACCCGCCCCCGGGAGCCCGACCCGACCCCGGGCAGCCGCAGCCCGGTCCGGGACTCCGGCACGGAGCGCCCCCGCAGCAGGTGGAGCGAAGCGGGTCAGCGCAACGCCAACGCGACCCCGAGCCGGTCGAGGAAGCGCCGGTCGGCGGGCGCCGGCGGCAGCCCCGGGGGCCCGGTCGTCGCCGCCCCGCACACCCGGGCCGCCACCGACTGCACCCACTGCCGGTACGCGGCCGAGTCGGCGGGATCGGCCCGCCGCAGCAGCACCCGGGTCGCGGCCCGGCAGGCGGCGAGCAGGTCCACCACGTCGGCGAGGCGGTCGACGGGGTCGCTCGCCCCGTCGTCGCGGGCATAGATGGCGACGACCACCGCGCGTACGAGATCGCTGTCGAAGGCCCGGCCGGCGGCGAGCGCGTCGAGGCCGGCGAGCCCGGCGGCGACGCCCCGGCGGGGCCGCCCGGGGGCGGGCGCGGCGGCGGCCACGATCACGCGGCCGGGCAGGCTGGTCAGCAGATCCCACTCGGCGGCGGAGTAGACGGCGGTGGTCAGCGGTGCGGCGCGGCGGCCGGCAGAGGACGGCTCTCCGGCGACGGAGTGGCTCATGGGGACCTCCGGCGCCAGCATAAGCCCCGGATCGGAAAAAGGGCCCCTACCACCCGGAATCCGGATGAGAAGGGGCCCGTCGGTCAGCGCGGTTCGGGGAAGCTGGGCCGTTCCGGGTCGACGCCCTCGGGCACCGCCGTCGCGGCGTACTCCTTCTTGGGGACCATCACCCGGCGGCGGAAGACGCAGACCATGGTGCCGTCCTGGTTGTAGCCCCGGGTCTCCACGGACACCACGCCCCGGTCGGGCTTGGAGGAGGACTCGCGCTTGTCCAGCACGGTGGTCTCGCCGTAGATCGTGTCGCCGTGGAAGGTGGGCGCGACGTGCCGCAGGGACTCGACCTCGAGGTTCGCGATGGCCTTGCCGCTGACGTCGGGCACCGACATGCCCAGCAGCAGCGAGTAGATGTAGTTGCCGACCACCACGTTGCGCTTGAACTGGCTCGCCGTCTGAGCGTAGTGCGCGTCCATGTGCAGCGGGTGGTGGTTCATGGTGAGCAGGCAGAAGAGGTGGTCGTCGTACTCGGTGACCGTCTTGCCGGGCCAGTGCCGGTAGACCGCGCCGACCTCGAACTCCTCGTAGTAGCGGCCGAACTGCATCCTTGTCCCCTTCGACGGGCGGCGATGGAGTTCGGCACAGCATGCCTTATGGAGTGTTAAGGCGATGCGCGGGGCGCGTGGCGTGCGGAAATGTCACACCGCCACAGCCGGGGGGAGACGCAATGAGCGGCGGGGCCCTCCCCGGCACCCGCCGCCCACGCTCTGATGCGGAGGATTCTGCCGTACGAGAGGGCACACCGAACAGAGACGGAGGTCACATTTACCTTTTCGTAACATTACTGTGCGTGTGCAACCGACCGGGCCTCGGCGGGCGCCGCACGCCGGATAGCCGCTTGTCAACCGCCCGATTGCTCATTCGTTCCGGTCAATCGTGTCGATCTCCCTGGAAACGCTCCCATCACGTCCGGTCACGCAAATGCGCCGCGCACTTGCGTAACGCAACCCTGGACGGAAACAACCATCATCGATGGGAGCGCGCCCCGCGCAGCGCCGCGACGAGCACGTTTCGGCGGAAGCGGGTCGGGAATTCCACGTGGTACGCCCTGGTTCCACCAGACGTAGCTATTCCGCGCCGATCGGAGACTTTCATGGCAACCGTAGAGCTGACCACGGCAAACTTCGACGAGGTGACCGGCAGCGACGGCATCGTGCTGGTCGACTTCTGGGCCGACTGGTGCGGCCCGTGCAAGCGGTTCGCCCCGGTCTACGAGCGCTCCTCCGACAAGCACTCCGAGATCGTGTTCGGCAAGGTCGACACCGAGGCGCAGCAGGAGCTTGCCGCCAAGTTCGACGTCCGGTCGATCCCGACCATCATGGCGATCCGCGACGGCGTCATCGTCTTCGCCCAGCCGGGCGCCCTGCCCGAGTCCGCCCTGGAGAACCTGATCGAGCAGGTCCAGGCCCTCGACATGGACGACGTCCGCCAGAAGCTGGCCGGGCACAGCCACTGAGCCGCAGCGCCGCACGACGGCCGGGTCCCGACGGGCCCGGCCGTCGTCGTCCGGCCGACGGGCACCGGGCAGAGGGCCGCTCTGGCCCCCTGGCCAGCGGTTGGTGGCCGTCGGAGGGAGCCGGGGCGGGCGGTACATCCCGTATCGTCACGACCCGATGGATACCTTGACCACCCGCGGTCGCGCCGCCCGGCTCGCCGCCACCGCCCTCGGTCTGGCCGTCCTGCTGGCCGGCACCGCCTGGGGCGCCGACGACCACTTCCCGTTCGGCCCGTTCCGGATGTACTCCACGTCCAACCCGCCGAACTCCCCCGCCCCGGACACCCGCGTCGAGGGCGTCGACAGCAGCGGAGCGGTCGTCGACCTGGGCGAGCGCGCCACGGGCATCCGGCGGGCCGAGATCGAGGGCCAGCAGAGCCGCTACGCCGCCGACCCCGCGCTGCTCGCCGAGGTCGCCGACGCGTACGCCGAACGCCACCCGGACGCGACCGAGCTGGTCGAGGTCCGCATCGTCGTGCGCTGGCACGGCATCCGCGACGGGCGGCCCACCGGCCGCTGGACCGACGAGACCGTGGTCGCCTGGCGGGCGGACCGATGAGCCGCTGGTTGACCGAGGCGGTACCCCGCGGCCGGGTGGCCGCCTTCCGCACGCTGATCTACCTCTTCGTCGCCGCCGACCTGGTCGTCTTCACCCCCTGGGTACGCACCCGCGTGGCGGTGCCCGGCGAGCTCTACCAGCCGCTGCTGGTCGGCCGCCTGCTGCCGCTGCCCACGCCGACCCAGACGCTGGTCAGCGCGCTCTTCTGGGCCCTGCTGCTGCTCGCCCTGCTCGCCGCGACCGGCCGGGCACCCCGGCTGCTCGGCTGGACGGTCTTCGCGCTCTACTTCGAGTGGATGATCGTCGCGATGAGCTACGGCAAGGTCGACCACGACCGCTTCGGCCTGCTCGTCGCGCTGGCCGTGCTGCCCACCGCGGGGCGGGCCCGGCACGGCGACGCCACCCGCACCGAGGCGGGCGGCTGGGCCCTGCGGGTCACCCAGATCGCCGTCATCTGCACGTACTTCCTGGCCGCCTGGGCCAAGCTGCGCTTCGGCGGGCTGGACTGGCTCACCGGCTCGGTGCTGGCCAGGGCCATCATCCGGCGCGGCACCGAGTTGGCCGACCTGATCGCCGCGGTGCCGTACCTGCTGATCGTCGCCCAGTTCGGCATCGTCGCGTTCGAGCTGCTCAGCCCGGTGGTCTTCCTGCTCAGGGAGCGCTGGCGCCTGGCCATGGTGGGCTTCTTCTACTCGTTCCACCTGGTCACGATGGCGGCCATCACGATCTCGTTCGCCCCGCACCTCGCCGCGATGACCGCCTTCCTGCCGCTGGAGCGGGTCCGGCCGGTGCTCTGGGCACGCCGGCTGCTCACCCGCCGGGGGCGGGACGCCGCACCGCCCGCCGGCGCCGGACCGGCACTGGCGGGTCAGGCGTCCGCGGCCGGACGGCCGGACGGCCCGTAGAGGCGCTCCCGCGCCTCCTGGGGCAGCGCGCACGCGGCCGTGCCGCCGGGCAGCCGGTGCCGGTTGCGGGCCACCCAGCGGTACGCGGGCCACGCGGCGGCGCGTACCGGGGGGAACCGGAGGCCGGCGCCCGCGACCCGCCAGAGCGGACCGCTGTCACCGAGCAGCCGCGCGATCGCGTCCGGGCCCGCCGCGCGGGAGCCGTCCGCACCCACCCACTGCACCGCCTCCTCGCACTCGGCCTCGCTCAGGCCCAGCGCGTCGAGGTCGGCGAACTGCCACGGCACCACCCGGACGCCGGTCGGGATGCGCCGGTCGATGAACTCGGCGCACCGGGTGCAGAACGCGCAGTCCCCGTCGTAGACGAACGTCGACCTCTCCATGCCTCCATCCTCCACCCGTCGACCGCGCCCGGTGCGGCGAGGGGGGGCGGGAACACGGCGGGTCGCTTGCGCCGCGATCGTACGCGTGTTCGAATGATGGCCATGCGCTGGGACAACCTCGCCGCTCCCCCGGACGAGGGGGTCCCGGGTCGGGCAGCGCCGGCGACACCACCCCTGCCGCTGGCGCTGCCCGGCGCCGTCGCCCGCACCTTCGACACGCCGGGCTTCGCCGGCATGACGTTCTACGAGGTGCAGGCGAAGTCGATCATCAACAAGGTGCCCGGCGCGTCCCGGGTCCCGTTCCAGTGGACGATCAACCCCTACCGGGGCTGCTCACATGCGTGCGTCTACTGCTATGCGCGGAACACGCACACCTACCTCGACCTCGACGCCGGGGCGGACTTCGACCGGAAGGTGATCGTCAAGGTAAACGCGGGTGAGCTGGCCCGGCGGGAGCTGGCCGCGCCGCGCTGGCGGGGCGCGCCCGTCGCGATGGGCACCAACGTCGACTGCTACCAGCGGGCCGAGGGGCGCTACCAGCTCATGCCGCAGATCATCGCGGCGCTGCGCGACTTCGCCAATCCGTTCTCGATCCTCACCAAGGGCACGCTGATCCTGCGTGACCTGCCGCTGCTGCGCCAGGCCGCCGAGGTCACCCGGGTCGGCGTGGCGTACTCGGTGGGCTTCGTCGACGAGCACCTCTGGCGCACGGTGGAGCCGGGCACCCCCAGCCCGAGGCGGCGGCTGGACGCCGTACGGGCCCTGGCCGACGCCGGCTTCGACGTCGGCGTGCTGATGGCGCCGATCCTGCCCGGGCTCAGCGACGACGACGCCTCGATCGACGCGACCGTGGCGGCCATCGCCGCCGCCGGGGCGAGCAGCGTGACGCCGTTGGCGCTGCACCTGCGCCCGGGCGCCCGGGAGTGGTACGCGCGCTGGCTCGGCCGCGAGTTCCCGCACCTGGTCCCCCGCTACCGCGAGCTCTACCGCTCCGGCGCGTACGCCCCGCAGCCCTACCAGCGGGAGCTGACGGCCCGGGTACGCATCGCGGCCCGCCGGCACGGGCTGCACGGGGGCGAGCGCGGCGACGACCGCCGCCCACCCGACCCGCCGCCCGCGCCGCCGCCCGCCGAGCAGCTCACCCTCCTGTAGCCGGCCAGCAGGCAGGCGATCCCCGATCGGGCGCCGCGCGCTCGCGGGCGGGGGCTGAGCGACGGGGTTAGAGTCGGCGGGTGCGCTCCGCTCAGCAGATCCTCGCCGACTCCGCCGTGATCGCCGTCGTGGGCGCGTCCCGCGACCCGCGCAAGGCCGCGCACAGCGTGCCGTTGCAGATGCAGCGGTACGGCTGGCGCATCATCCCGGTCAACCCGACGGCCGACGAACTCTTCGGTGAGCGGGTCTACCGGTCCCTGACCGACATCCCGCACCCGGTCGACCTGGTGGACGTGTTCCGGCCCGCCCAGGACGCGCTCGACGTGGTACGCGAGGCGGTGGCCATCGGCGCTCCGGCGGTCTGGTTGCAGCTCGGCATCGTCTCGGCCGAGGCGCGGCGCATCGCCACGGAGGCGGGCGTCGACTACGTCGAGGACCGCTGCCTGATCGTGGAACGCGCCGCCGCCGGCCTGACCCGGCTGGGCTGAGCGGCTCGGGGAAGGGGCACGCCGCAGCGGTGAGCGCCGGCCACCGGGGCGGTTGTCCGAGATCCGTACCCTGCGGCCATGTCTCCCCGCCTGTCCGGCCGACTGCCGAAGCGCGACGACGGACTCTGGTCCCGCCGGCTGCTCGCCGCGACGGCGGCGGCAGCGGCGGCGGTGACGGTGGTCGCGGTGCTGTCCCGGGTTCCCCGGTTCGAGGTCGACGGGACCGTCTGCGTCTTCTATCTGTTCGTCGGTCTGACCGCGCTGCTGCGACGGTGGCGGCCACGGCAGGACGCCCGGCTGGTCTGGCGGGAGAGGGTCGCCGGCCTGGACGGGGTGGAGCCGGGTCTGGTCGCTCGGCGGTCCCTGGCCGGCCGGGGTGCGGCTGCGGCCGAGGGTGTGGCGGTCGCTGAAGCCGGCGCCGGTGGTCGGCGGCCGGGACGTGGCGGTGCCGGAGCAGCGCCTGGCGGCCGCGATCGAGGCGTACCGGGAGCGACCGCGGGCGCTGGCGGTGGGGCCGGTCACCGCACCGGAACCCACCACCAGCGCCGATCCGCCGTGGAGCAACGACCCGAGGTGTTAGGAAGGGCCCCCTCCTATACCTGAGGCGTTAATAAGGTGCCCTTCCTTACGGTCAGAGTTTGTACTGCTTGAGCAGGCCCCGGGAGATGATGGTCTTCTGGATCTCCGAGGTGCCCTCGCCGATGAGCAGGAACGGGGCCTCGCGCATCAGCCGCTCGATCTCGTACTCCTTGGAGTAGCCGTAGCCGCCGTGGATGCGGAACGCCTCCTGGACGACCTCGGCGCAGTACTCCGAGGCGAGCAGCTTGGCCATGCCGGCCTCGACGTCGTTGCGCTGGCCGGCGTCCTTGAGCCGGGCGGCGTTGACCATGAGCGCGTGGGCGGCCTCGATCTTGGTGCCCATCTCGGCGAGCTTGAACGCGACGGCCTGGTGCTTCGCGAGGGGCTGACCGAAGGTGTGGCGCTGCTGGGCGTACGCGACGGCGAGTTCGAAGGCACGGATGGAGATGCCGCAGGCGCGGGCCGCCACGTTGACCCGGCCGACCTCGATGCCGTCCATCATCTGGTAGAAGCCGCGGCCGACCTGCTCCGCGCCGCCGAGGACGGCGGAGTCGGGGACGGTCACGCCGTCGAGCACCATCTCGGTGGTCTCGACGCCCTTGTAGCCCATCTTGTCGATCTTGCCGGGGATGGTCAGGCCGGGGGCGGTCTCGCCGAAGCCGGGCTCCTTCTCCAGCAGGAAGGTGCTCATGTTGCCGTAGACGGAGTCGGCGCCGGTGTCGGTCTTGACCAGGGTCGCCACCACGGAGGAGTACGCCCCGTTGGTGAGCCACATCTTCTGGCCGTCGATCACGTAGTGGTCGCCGTCGCGTACGGCCCTGGACTTGATCGCGGAGACGTCGGAGCCGCACTCCGGCTCGGACATCGAGAAGGCGCCGCGCACCTCGCCGGTCGCCATCCTCGGCAGCAGCCGGGCCTTCTGCTCGGCGGAGCCGTGCTGGGAGATCAGGTACGCGACGATGAAGTGGGTGTTGACGATGCCGGAGATCGACATCCAGCCCCGCGACAGCTCCTCGACCACCAGCGCGTAGGTGAGCAGGGACTCGCCGAGCCCGCCGTACTCCTCGTCGATGGTGAGGCCGAAGAGGCCCATCTCGCGCATCCCGTCGAGGATGTCGCTCGGGTACTCGTCGGCGTGCTCCAGCCGCTGCGCGTGCGGGATGATCTCCTTGTCGGCGAACTCCCGGACGGTTTCCAGGATCGACCGCTGCACATCGGTCAGGCCGGGCGTCTGGGCGAGTCTGGCCATCTCAGCCTCCGGGTGGTCGGCGCCTTACTCATGGGTAACTGAACGCTTGGTCAGTATTGGCCGCCCGGCCGTCGAGGCCAAGGTGACCAGTGCACACAACCGCTGTGAAAAGGTTCACCGCTGCGGGTAGCGTCCGGCAAGAGGGGACGCGATCCGCCACCGGCAGGAGGAGACCGTGAGCCAGCCACCGTCGTCGGGGCCGCCGGATCCCGACCGGCCGTCGTCGCCCTGGGAGCCCCCGCCGGGGCACGACCCGGCGAGCCACGAGCCACCGTCCTACCGGCAGCCCGGCCACGAACAGCCGGCGTACGGGCAGCAGGCGTACGAACAGCCGGCGTACGGGCAGCCCAGCTACGAGCAGCCCGGCGAGCCGCCGCACGGGCAGCAGTGGGGGCACCAGCCCCCGTACACCCCGCAGGTGCCCTACGGGCAGTACGGCCCGCCGTCCGGCCCCCGGCCCGGCGGGACCAACGTGCTGGCCATCCTCTCCCTGGTCTTCGCGTTCGTCTTCTCCCCGGCGGGCATCGTCCTCGGGCACCTGGCCAAGCGGCAGATCCGCAGCACGGGCGAGGAGGGCGACCAGCTCGCCACGTGGGGCCTCATCCTGAGCTACGTCATCACCGGGCTCGGCCTGCTGGCCTGCTGCGGCTGGATCGCGCTGATCGCCGTCGCCGGCAACAGCGGCCCCAACTACTGAGCCCCGGGCTCAGCGGAACTGGGCCTCCCGGACGCTGTTGCCGCCGTCCACCACCAGCATCTGCCCGGTGATGTACGAGGCGGCCGGCGAGCAGAGGAACGCGATCGCCGCGGCCACCTCGTCCGGGGTGCCGGGGCGGCCGACCGGGGTGCCGAGGCCCTGCCTGATCTCCGCCACCGTGGAGGCGGCGGTGTGGATGGTGCCGGGCGCGACCGCGTTGACGGTCACCCCGTCGGCGATCATCTCCATCGCCAGCGCCCGGGTCAGCCCCACGACACCCGCCTTGGCCGCCGCGTAGGCCGCCTCGGTGGGCAGGGCGTTGACCGGCCCGGCGGTGGCCGCCAGGTTGACGATCCGGCCCCAGCCACGCTCCGCCATGCCGCCGATGAAGGCCCGGCTGCACAGGAACGCCGTGGTGAGGTTGCGGTCGATCTCGCCGCGCCACTCGTCGTAGCTGAGCTGGGCGACCGGGCGCAGCACCTCGGGGCTGGCCCGGCTGGCCAGGCCGGCGTTGTTGACCAGCACCTCCACGTCCCCGAGCTGCTCGGCGACCGCGTCGGCGAGCGCGCCCACCTCCGACTCGTCGGTGAGGTCGGCGACGAAACCGGTCACGCCCAGCTCGCCGGCCCGTTCGTGGATGCGCCGGGTGGTGGAGACGATCGCCACCCGGGCGCCGAGGTCGGCCAGCCGGCGGGCCGCCGCGTACCCGATGCCGTCCGGGCTGCCCGCCCCGGTGACCAGGGCGACCTTCCCGTCGAGGCGCATGGTCACCGGGTCCGGCAGCGGCGCGGGATCATCGGTGCCGGCGGCGCCCGGCGGGGCGGCGGCGCGGGTGCGCCGGGCCAGGCCGGGGCGGCTCGCGTCCCGTCTCGGTCGGCTGCCGGAGCGGTCCGCGGCTCGCGCGTCAATCACCATGCCAGGATCCTGCCCGCTTCACCGGGCGCGGGCAATGCGGCACACCCGGTGGCGACGCCCCGGCGTCTGGGCAGGGCTGACTACCCTGACGGGCGCACCCCGACCAGACGGAGCAGACGAGATGACCTATCCCCCGCCCTCCGGCGGCTGGAACGACCCGGCGTGGTCGGGCCAGCAGTCGAGCCCGCCCGCCGACCCCGCCCGCCCGGTGAGCGGTCAGCCCGTTCCCACCCAGCCCGCCGGCGGCGACCCGTACGCGCCGGCCGAACCGTACGCCGCGGACCCGTACGCGGGCGGCGACCCGTACGCCGGGGCGAAGCAGGCCTCCGGGCAGCCGGCACCCGCCGGCTACCCGCCGCCCTACCCGAACTACGGCTACGCCCCCGCGCCGAAGACCAACGGCCTCGCCATCGCCGCCCTGGTGCTCTCCCTGGTCGGCATCGCGTCCTGCGTCACCGCGCCGGTCGGCGCGATCCTCGGCCACGTCGCGCAGAACCAGATCCGGCAGACCGGCGAGGGCGGCGAGGGCATGGCGAAGGCGGCCATCATCGTCGGCTGGATCCTCACCGGCCTGCTCGTGCTGGGGATCCTCTTCTACGTGGCGATCATCGTCTTCGCGATCTCCCAGGCGGACACCAGCGGCACCAGCTACTGACCCGACGGTGCCGCCCCGGCCTCGGGCCGGGGCGGCACGGATCGTCGGGGAGGCGGGACTACTCCGCCGGCGGGGTGAAGGACGAGGTGCGGGTCATGCCCGCGGCCCGCCCCTTCGCCGCCACCACGAGAGCCATCTTGCGGGACGCCTCGTCGATCATCTCGTCGCCGAGCATCACCGCGCCGAGCCGGCCGCCCGCCTCCGACGTGTAGTGCTCGTACGCGTCGAGGATCAGCTCGGCGTGGTCGTAGTCGGCCTGGGCCGGCGAGTAGACCTCGTTCGCGGCGTCGAGCTGGCCCGGGTGCAGCACCCACTTGCCGTCGAAGCCGAGCGCCGCCGAGCGCTTGGCCACCTCGCGGAACGCGTCGACGTCGCGGATCTGCAGGAACGGGCCGTCGATGGCCTGCTTGTCGTGCATCCGGGCCGCCATCAGGATGCGCATCAGGATGTAGTGGTAGGGATCGCCCGGGTAGTCCGGGATGAGCGCGCCGACCACCAGGGACTTCATGTTGATGGAGGCCATGAAGTCGGCCGGGCCGAAGATGATGGTCTCGACCCGGGGCGAGGCCGCCGCGATGGCGTCGATGTTGACCAGGCCGGCGGCGTTCTCGATCTGCGCCTCGATGCCGATCCGGCCGACCTGGAGGCCGAGCGTGCGCTCCAGCTGGGTCAGCGTCATGTCGAGCCACTGCACCTGGGCCGCGTTCTGCACCTTCGGCAGCATGACGCAGTCGAGGTTGGCGCCGGCACCCTCCACCACGTCGATGACGTCCCGGTAGGTCCACGGGGTGGTCAGGTCGTTGACCCGGACGACGCGGGTCTTGCCCGACCAGTCGCCCTCGTTCAGCGCCGCGACGATGTTCTTCCGGGCGTCGGGCTTGGCCAGCGGGGCGACCGCGTCCTCCAGGTCGAGGAAGACCTGGTCGGCCGGGAGCCCCTGGGCCTTGCCGAGCATCTTCACGCTGGAGCCGGGTACCGCGAGGCAGGACCGGCGGGGGCGACCGACTGCGGCCATGGATGCGCTCCTTCCAGCGTGCGGAGGGCACGCCGACGTCACGTGGGCGGGAAAGCGAAGGCTGGACGATGCCGAGGGCCGTTGTGACGCCACGGTAACCTCGTGCCGTGACCGGGGTGAATGGACCTGTGGAAGATCTCACTGGGCGTCGACTCGTGGTGGTGACCGGGGCCAGTTCCGGCATCGGCCTCGCCGCCGCCGTCGATCTGGCGCGCCGCGGTGACCAGGTGGTACTGGTCGGCCGGGACCCGGCCCGGCTCCAGGCCGCGGCGGAACAGGTACGGGAGGCGTCCGGCGAACGACCGGAGCTGTTCCGCGCCGACTTCGCGGACCTCGACGACGTCCGCCGGCTGGCCGGGAAGCTGCGCGAGGCGTACGACCGGATCGACGTGCTCGCCAACAACGCCGGGGCGATCGCGCTCGAGCCCCTCACCACCGTCGACGGTTTCGAACTGTCGATCCAGGCCAACCACCTGGCCCCGTTCCTGCTCAGCAACCTGCTGCGCGACCGGATCGGCCGGCTGGTGGTCACCGCCTCCGGCGCGCACCGCAGCGGGACGCTCGACCCGGCCGACCTGAACGCCCCGCTGCGCCGCTACCGGCCGATGCGGGCGTACGGCACCAGCAAGCAGGCGAACATCCTCTTCACCGCCGAGGCGGCCCGACGCTGGCCGGAGATCCCCGCGTACTCCTTCCACCCCGGGGTGGTGCGCAGCCGGTTCGGCAACGACAGCCGGCTGATCGCCATGGGCATGCGGTTCCTGCCGTTCCGCAGCCCGGAGAAGGGCGCCGAGACGCTGGTCTGGTTGGCCAACCAGGCCCCGGAGCGGCTGACCACGGGCGGCTACTACGTCGACCGGCGGCTGCGCCGGCCGCTGCCCAAGGCGGCCGACCCGCAGCTCGCCGCCCGGCTCTGGACGGCCAGCGCCGAGGCGGTCGGCATCGCCGGATAGCGGTGTCGCCGGCCGCCGGTGCGGCCCGGACGGGCAGTGGATCAACCGCGCCGTGGATCAACCGGGCGGCGGGCCGGCGTCGGCGGGGACGGCGGTGGAGACCGGGCGGACGCGGCGGGCCGCGCGGGCGCCGCCGAGCACCACCACCGCGACGCCGGCCAGCAGCAGCGCCAGCCCGACCAGGGCGGTCACCCCGGGCAGCTGCCCCAGCCAGGCCCAGCCGATCAGGGCCGCGCCCGGGGCCTCCAGCAGGGCCAGCACGCTGACCGTGGTCGCCGAGACGCGCTTCAGCGCGTAGTTGAACATCGAGTGCCCGAGGAGTTGGGCGCCGGCCACCAGGGCCAGCACGACGAGCCAGGTGCCGGTGTCGAAGCCGGTCAGCGGCACCCGGCCGACCAGGCAGACCACGAGCAGGACCAGCGCGCAGACCCCGTAGCAGATGGTGGTGTAGGTGGTCGTGCTGATCGTCGTGCGGGCCCGCTCGCCGAGCGCGGTGTAGACCGCCGCGAAGAGCCCACCGGCCACCGCGAGCAGGTCACCGGCGACGGCCTGGCCGGAGACGGCGAAGTCCGCACCGGTCGCCACGCCCGCCCCCGCGACCGCCACCCCGATGCCGACCCAGACGGCCCCCGGCAGCCGGCGGCCCTGGGCGCGGGCGATCAGGCCCTGCCAGACCGGCTGGGTGGCGCACAGCGCGGTCGCCGCGGCGACCGAGGTCAGCTTGGTGCTGGGCATCCAGGTGGCGAAGTGCGCGGCGAGCGCGACCCCCGACAGGACGCAGTAGACGCCCTCGCGCCGGCCGGCGGCGACGGTCAGCGACCGGAACTCGGCGCGTCGCCGGGCCGCCGAGAACGGGCCGAGCACGGCGACCGAGAGCAGGTTGCGCCAGAACGCGACGGCCAGCGCCGGTGCCGCCGCGACGGCCACCAGGGGCGCGGACGAGGAGACGGCGACGACGGCCAGCACGAGCGCCCCGGTGGTCACCGGGGCGAACGGCGGGCGGTGCGCTACGGGGGACACGGGGGGCAATCCTCACACGTCACGCGCCAGGGCGTACCGTCAGCGCTCCGTTACGATCATGCTTTCGGCGCCGACGATTCCCCCTACCGCCCGGAGGCGCTCCTCCATGCCCACGTACCAGGCGGTCCTGTTCGACTTCTTCGGCACGTTGACCCGTTCCGTCCAGCGGGGCGCGGCCCACCGGTCGACCGCCGAGCTGCTCGGCTGCGCGCCGCGAACGCTCGCCGACGTGCTCGACCGCACCTACTACGAGCGGGCCTGCGGACGGCTCGGCGACGCCGAGGCGACCCTGCGCTGGGTCTGCGAGCAGGCCGGCGTGCACCCCTCCGACGACGCGGTCCGCGCGGCGGTCGCCTCCCACCACCGGGCCGTACGCGCCGACACCCGGCTGCGGGACGAGGCGGTGCCGACGCTGGCCGTGCTACGCGGGCTCGGTCTGCGTACGGGGGTGATCAGCGACTGCACGCACGAGCTGCCGGCGTTCCTGCCGCAGTTGCCGATCGCCCCGCTGCTCGACGTACGGGTCTTCTCCGTGCAGGTGGGGCGCTGCAAGCCGGACCGGGCGCTCTACCAGGCGGCGTGCCGGCGACTCGACCTCGCGGCGGCGGACTGCCTCTACGTCGGCGACGGCGGCAGCCAGGAGCTGACCGGGGCGGAGCGGGCCGGGATGACCGCCGTGCGCCTGGCCGCCCCGGACCTGGCCGGCCACATGGTGTTCAACGCCGACTCCGGCTGGAGTGGGCCGGTGCTGCGCTCGCTCGACGAGGTGGTCGACCTCGTCGGGCGCGTACCCGGGCGGGCGGACGTACTCGTACCGGCGGTCGCAGCCGTGCCGGCGGGTTGCGCCCCCGGGTGAGCCCGGTCCCGGGGCCGGGGCGGGTCAGCGGCGACGGACCCGGTGCAGGCGGAACGGCTTGCGGGTCGCCCGCACCGCCGGCGTCTCGCGGGGCACCTCGGCCAGCGAGTCCGCGGGCAGTCCGGTGCCGGCGACCTGCTCGCCGGCCGGGGCCAGCCGGTTCACCGCGCAGCCGTCGGTCGCCCAGCGCTCGACGAGTTCGGCGGCGGGCCCGGGCGCGTTCAGGCGCTTCGCGGCCACGAGGGGCGCCACGGTCTCCCAGTGCTCGGTGCCGGGCGTCAGGCGGCTCACCCGGGCCGGCCAGGTGACGATCCGCCCGCCGTGGTCACCGCGCAGGGTGACCTGCGCCTCGGTCGCGTCGGCCAGGCCCGGGGCGGACTGCTCCCCGGGGCCGCTGACCACGAAGAGCGACCCCTCCATGGGCAGGCACCACAGCGCGAGCGCCGGCCCGCCGGGCACGCTCACCCAGGCCACGGCGGCCTTCTTCACAGCCTCGTCGACCAGCGGCGTGCTGGTCCGCTCCGCGTCGGTCACCCCGGCATCCTCCCGCATCCGCCCCCGTGCCGTCAGCCGACGAACGGGGGGACCATGATCTCGCCCCGGGCCACCGCCATCACGTGGCCGGCCACGGTGGCGCCCACCGCCTGGCCGTCCTCGGCGGTCACCGTGCAGGCCAGCACGGACGGGCGGTTGATCTCGACGCCCTGGTGGACGGTGTACTCCGCGCGCCCGTCGGCGGGCAGCAGACCGCTGGCGACCAGCCACACGCCGAGCCCCAGGGCGGCCGAGCCGGTGGCCGGGTCCTCCGGCACGCCGAGCCCCGGAACGAAGACCCGGGCGTGCGCGGTTTGCGCGGCGGCGTCCCAGGAGAAGACGCTGACATGCTCCACTCCGTACCGTTGCGCCGCCGCCGCGTTGACCCGGGCGCGGGCCACCGCGTCCGGGCGGACCGGAAGGTAGGGAAACTCCAGCCCACAGCCGGCCACCCGGGGCGCCGGGCCGACGTGGTCGTCCGCGTTCAGGCCGGCCATCTCCAGCAGCGGCTCCGGGTCCAGCTCGGGGCCGAGGGTGGGGACGCCGCCGGTCAGCGTGGCCCCGGTGGCGGTCACCTCGATCGGCAGCACACCCGCGCCGCACTCCTGGGTGACCTGCCCCACACCGAACATGCCCCGACGGCTGGCGGTCACGGCCGCGCCGACGCTGGGATGCCCGGCGAAGGGCAACTCCTCGGCCGGGGTGAAGATGCGGGCCCGGTAGGTGGCGCCGACCTTGGTGGGCGCGAGCACGAACACCGTCTCGGAGAGGTTGAACTCACAGGCCAGCGCCTGCATCTGCTCGGTCGCCAGCGATTCGGCACCGAACACCACGGCCAGCGGGTTGCCGGCGAACGGGCGGTCGGTGAAGACGTCCACGATCTCGTAGGCCAAGGTCGACATGCTGACAAACACTAGGCGCTTAGGCTGGTGCCCGTGAGCACGCCGACCCGGATCTACCTCGCCCGGCTCTCCGGGGTCGCCGTCTTCGACCCCAATGGCGACCAGGTGGGCCGGGTCCGCGACGCGGTGGCCCGGCTGCGGCCGACGCAGCGCCCGCCGGAGGTGGTCGGGTTGGTGGCCGAGATGCCGATGCGACGGCGCATCTTCCTCTCCATCAACCGGATCACCTCCATCGACGCCGACGCGGTCGTGCTCGGCAGCGGCACGCTCAACCTGCGGCGCTTCGAGAAGCGCCCGAACGAACTGCTCGTGCTCCAGGAGCTGCTGGACCGCCGGGTGCAGCTCGACCCGGGCGGGCAGACGGGCTCCGTGGTCGACGTGGCGATGGAGTGCAGCCGGGGTGGCGAGTGGTCGCTGGCCCGGGTCGCCGTGCGCGAGCAGACCGGTCGGCTGTCCCGCCGGGGCCACCTGCACCAGGTCGAGTGGGAGCGGGTACGCGGGCTGAGCGGCATCGCCGACAGCCGGGGCACGGCCAACCTGCTCTCGGTGCTGGAGGACATGCGCCCCGCCGACCTCGCCAACGCCCTCCAGGACCTTCCCGACACCCGGCGCAACGAGGTCGCCGCCGCGCTGGACGACGAGCGCCTGGCCGACGTGCTCAGCGAGCTGCCGGAGCACGACCAGGTGGAGATCCTGGCCGCGCTGGACCGGGAGCGGGCCGCCGACGTGCTGGAGGAGATGGACCCGGACGACGCCGCCGACCTGCTCAGCGAGCTGCCGCCACCCGAGCAGGACGTGCTGCTCGACCTGATGCAGCCCGACGAGGCCGATCCGGTGCGCCAGCTGCTCAAGTACACGCCGGGCACGGCGGGCAGCGTGATGACCTCCGAGCCGGTCATCCTGCCGCCGGACGCCACCGTCGCCGAGGCCCTGGCCCGGATCCGGGAACCGCAGCTCTCCCCCGCGATCGCCGCGCAGGTCTTCGTGTCCCGGGCACCGATGACCACCCCGACCGGCCGTTACCTCGGCATGGTGCACTTCCAGCGGCTGCTGCGCGAGCCGCCGGCCGACCTGCTCGGCGGCATCGTGGTCAACGACCTCGACCCGCTGCGGCCGACCACCCCGCTGCCGGAGATCACCCGCCGGATGGCCACGTACGACCTGGTCGCCATGCCCGTGATCGACCGCAACAACCGGCTGGTCGGCGCGGTCACGGTCGACGACGTGCTGGACCACCTCCTGCCCCGGGACTGGCGGGACCGGGACGCCGCCGCGCGCCCGTTGCCCGCCGAGGCGACGCTGGACGGCGCGGATGGCTGAGCAGCGACGGGCACCGCGGCTCGACCAGCCGCGCGAGCCCCGGGGCGTCAAGCTGCCCCGGTTCGACCCGGAGGCCTTCGGCCGGTGGTCCGAGGGGATCGCCCGGGGGATGGGCACCGCGAACTTCATCGTCTACATGACGATCGTGATCGCGATGTGGTTCGGCTGGAACACGCTGGCCCCGGCGCACCTGCGCTTCGACCCGTACACCTTCACGTTCCTGACCCTGGTGCTGTCCCTGCAGGCCAGCTACGCGGCCCCGCTGATCCTGCTCGCGCAGAACCGGCAGGCCGACCGGGACCGGGTAACCCAGGAGGAGGACCGCCGGCGGGCGACCATGCAGAAGGCCGACACGGAGTACCTGACCCGCGAGATCGCCGCGTTGCGCAACGCGATGGGCGAGGTGGCGACCCGGGACTTCCTCCGCTCGGAGTTGGCCCGGCTGGCCGAGGAACTGGACGAGGCGGGTCGGCGCCGGCAGCGGTTGGAGCACCGGCAGCAGGAGCGGATCCCGCAGCACGGCGACGGGCTGGAGGAGCCCCGCGACGACCTGGACGGCGACCGGACGCAGGACGGCCGGCCGGAGTCCCGGAGCCGGGAGCCGGAGGGCTGAGCCCCGGCAGCGGTGGGGCGGGCGCCCGCCCCGGGGAGCCGGGCCCGCCTCGGTCGTCCCGTTTCACCCGGTACGCCGCCCGGCCCGGCCGCCGCCATCGATTCGCTCACACCGGCCCCCGGTGACGGCGGTCAGGCCTGGCCGCCGACGTAGCATTGCGGGCATGTCAGCACCCGTCAGCACCGTCTCCGACGCGATCCAGGCCGCGCTGGCCACCGTCAACGACCCGGAGATCCGCCGGCCCATCACCGAACTGGGCATGGTCCGCTCCGCCGAGGTCGGCGACGACGGCGTGGTACGGGTCGAGCTGCTGCTCACCGTCGCCGGCTGCCCGCTGAAGGACAAGCTGCGCTCGGACATCACGGCCGCGGTCGGCGCGGTGCCCGGGGTGACCGGCGTGACGATCGAGTTCGGCGTGATGAGCCCCGAGCAGCGCCAGGAGCTCCAGGCGAAACTGCGCGGCGGCGGCGCCGCCCAGGAGCCGGTCATCCCGTTCGCCCAGCCGGGCTCCCGCACCCGGGTCTACGCGGTCGCCAGCGGCAAGGGCGGCGTCGGCAAGTCCAGCGTGACGGTCAACCTGGCCGCCGCGCTGGCCGCCCGCGGGCTCTCCGTCGGTGTGGTCGACGCCGACATCTACGGCCACTCGGTGCCCCGGATGCTCGGCGCGGACGGCCGCCCGACCCGCGTCGAGGACATGATCATGCCGCCGCAGTCACACGGCGTGAAGGTCATCTCGATTGGCATGTTCACCGCCGGCAACGCCGCCGTGGTGTGGCGCGGGCCGATGCTGCACCGGGCGTTGCAGCAGTTCCTCGCCGACGTCTACTGGGGTGAGCTGGACGTGCTCCTGCTCGACCTGCCGCCGGGCACCGGCGACGTGGCCATCTCCCTGGCCCAGCTGCTGCCCAACTCCGAGATCCTGATCGTCACCACCCCGCAGACCGCCGCCGCCGAGGTGGCCGAACGGGCCGGCGCGATCGCGCTGCAGACCCACCAGCGGGTGGTCGGCGTCATCGAGAACATGTCCTGGCTGGAGCTGCCCGACGGCTCGCGGATGGAGGTCTTCGGCTCCGGTGGCGGCCAGACGGTCGCCGAGTCGCTGACCAAGACCATCGGCGCGCAGGTGCCGCTGCTGGGGCAGATCCCGCTCGACACCCGGGTACGCGAGGCCGGCGACGAGGGAACCCCGGTCGTGCTGGCCGCGCCGGAGTCACCCGCCGCCACGGCGCTGGGCCAGATCGCCGACCGGCTCGCCGTGCGACGGGAGTCGCTGCTCGGCAAGCCGCTGGGCCTCAAGCCCGCCGGCCGCTGACCGTACGCCGGCCACGGCCGGCGACCCCCGCCACCCGTCCGGGGGCGGCGTTCCCCGCGGAGCGCCGCCCCCGTCGCCGTCTCCGGCGCGGCTACGGCGGGCGGGGTCAGGTCGCGTCGTCGTAGCTGACCCGGGGAGCGGGGGCCGGGGCGGCGCCGGTGGCGGTGGCCGGTCGGCTGCCGCCCGTACGCAGGTCGGCGGCGGAGGCCACGTCCTTCAGCTCGTCGTGCACGCCGGTGACGTCCGCCCGCAGGTTGTCGTAGACGCCCTGGAGGGGCTTCCGGATCGCCTGCTCGTCCTCCTCGCTGAGCAGGTGCTTGCGGATGAACGCCTTCGGGTGCAGATCCTCCAGCTGGATGTCGGTGCCCAGCTCGCGACTGAGGTCGGTCGTGGCGTTGCTGGCCATGGCGCGCAGGTTGCGCACCATGCGCAGGCCGTCGCTGATCACCGCGGGCAGCCGGTCACCGAAGATCAGCAGCGCCAGGAGCAGCAGCGCACCGATCTCCCACCAGTTCAGGTTCTCGAACACTGCGCGGGCCTCCTTCGGCGTCAGCAGCAAGACTACGCACGTCGGGCACCCCCGGGGAGAGGTGACCGGTCCCTACTTGGCGTCTGCGGCCAGTGTCACGGAGGCGTTCTGCCGGTTGGCGCCCCGGCGGTACTCCACGGTCACCACCGCGCCGGGCGCGAACTTCCGGACCAGGGCGATGAGGTCGGTCGGTTCGGTCATCGGCCGGCCGTTGAGCTTCAGGATCACGTCCCCGGCCTTCAGCCCGGCACCGGCCGCCGGGCCCGACGGTTCCACGGCAGCCAGGCGTACGCCGGTTCCGCCGGTGCCCGCGCCGGCCCCGCCGACCTGGGCGCCGATCACCGTGCGCCGGGCCTTGCCGGTGCCGATGATGTCCTGGGTGATCCGCTTGGCCTGGTTGATCGGGATGGCGAAGGCGAGGCCGATGTTGCCCGCCTCCTGCCCGTCGGAGACCAGCGACTTGATGGTGGAGTTGACCCCGATCACCCGGCCCGCGCCGTCGACCAGCGGGCCGCCCGAGTTGCCGTGGTTGACCGCCGCGTCGGTCTGGATCGCCGCGTAGTAGCGCGTGGGACCGCCGGGCTCGCCGGCCCGCATCGTGCGGTCCAGGGCGCTGACGATGCCGGCCGTGACCGTGTTGGCCAGCGAGAGCGGCGAGCCCATGGCCAGCACCGGGTCGCCCACGGCCAGCGCGTCGGAGTCGCCGAACTCGACCGGCCGCAGGCCCGTCCGGGAGACCTTGATCACCGCGATGTCGGATTCCGGGTCCTTCCCGACGACGGTCGCGGGGGCCGAGCTGCCGTCGTTGAAGATCACCGACGCCTTGCCGGTCGCCCCCGCCACCACGTGGTCGTTGGTGATCACGTGCCCGTCGGCGCTGGCGATGAAGCCCGAGCCCTCGCTCGTGCCGCCCAGGCCCGCCACCCGGACGGTCACCACGCTGGGCAGCACCCGCTCGGCGACCCCGGCCAACGACTCGGGCCTGCGCTGGGCCAGGCCGGGCGCCTGCGGGTCCGCGCCGAGGACCGTGCCGGCCACGGCGCCCCCGCGCACCGCGAAGGCGTACCCGAGCGCCCCGCCCAGGCTGCCCGCGAGCAGCGCGGTGATCAACGGGATGAGCAGCAGCTGCCGCAGCGTCGGCCGGCCCGGGGCATCCGGGTCGCTCACCGGCTCCGGCTCCGTGCCGGGGCCCGGCGCGGCCGGCAGCACCACGGCCGCAGGCGCGGAGGGGTCGCGCCACGGGTCGGCCATCGCGTCCGACCACCAGGGCGAGGTCGTGCCGCCCCCGGCGCCGTGAGGCGCCGACGGCGAGCCCACCGGGGGGCGTCCGGGCAGCGGCGGTCGTGCCGGTGCCGGAGTTCCCCCGGGCTGGCGCCAGTCCCAGCCGTCGGTCACGTCGGTGCCCTCCCAGTCCATCCCCGGCTCCCGTGCGCCACGGACCCGGCGACAGGGTCGCCCGGTCGCGCTCGCCGGAACACCACTTCCAGGATTACACGGATGCGCCGGATGGAGTCACCGGTTGCCGACGGTGATCGTCGGGTGGCGGACGCGCGGCTGCGCCCGTTCGACGTCGCCTCTAGGCTCACAGTGCCCACCCGCCCCCGCACCACGCATGCCGCCCGGAGGTGTCCCATCGCCACGGTCGCCGGTTCCGGCACTTCGACGGCCCAGACCCTGCACTTCGCCGAGTCGTACGTGACCGAGGATCTCGTCCTGCGCACCGCCCGCAGCCTGGCCCACGAGGTCGGCCTCGAGGCGGTCACCGCCGGTGCCGGCGCGGCGCTGCGGCTGCTCGCCGCCGCCGGCAGCGCCCGGGCGGTGGTGGAGATCGGCACCGGCACGGGAGTCAGCGGGGTCTGGCTGCTGCGCGGAATGCGCGCCGACGGCGTGCTCACCACCATCGACGTCGAGGTCGAGCACCAGCGGATCGCCCGGCGGATCTTCACCGAGGCGGGCTTCGCCGCCGGGCGCACCCGGATCATCACCGGCCGGGCGCTGGACGTGCTCCCCCGGCTCGCCGACGGCGCGTACGACCTGGTCTTCGTGGACGCCGAGGCGACCGGGTTCGCCGCCTGCGTCGACGCCGCGCTGCGGCTGCTGCGGCCGGGCGGCGTGGTCGCGCTCAACGGCACGCTGGCCGGCGGCCGGATCGGCGACCCGGCCGCCCGCGACGTCGAGACGGTGACCGTCCGCGAGGCGATCAAGGCGATCCGGGAGTCCGAGCACTGGATCCCGGCGCTGCTGCCGGTCGGCCACGGGCTGCTCGCCGCCGTCAAGTGCTGACCCGCCGCTGACCGGGCGACCGCCGGGGGCGGGCGCCGCCTGGCGGTCAACCCAGCGAGCCCAGCCAGCGCAGCAGCGAGCGTACGCCCCAGCCGGTCGCGCCCCGGGTCAGCTCGGCGTCGTCGCCGTCGGCCCACGAGGGGGCGGACATGTCCACGTGCAGCCACCGGTCGTGCAGCTCGCCGGTGAACTCCCGCAGGTAGAGCGCGGCCAGCACGGAACCGGCGCCCCGGTCCGGCGAGCTGTGCAGGTCGGCCAGCTCGCTGCCGAGGTGCTCGGCGTAGTCGGCGGGCAGCGGCATCCGCCAGGCGGACTCGCCGGCGGCGGAGATCGCGGCCAGCACGTCCGCGGCGAGCCCGTCGTTGTCGCTGTAGAGCGCGCCGGTGCGCTTGCCCAGCGCGACCGCGTTCGCCCCGGTGAGCGTGGCGAGATCGACCAGCAGGTCGGGCCGGAGCTCGGCGACGGCGTACGCGAGGGCGTCGGCCAGGACGAGCCGCCCCTCGGCGTCGGAGTTGGTGGTCTCGCTGGTGGTGCCGCCGTAGTGGCGGATGACGTCGCCGGGGCGGAACGCCGAACCGCTGAGCATGTTCTCGGCCAGCGGCGCGAGCGTGGTGACCCGGACCGGCAGGCGCAGGGCCGCCGCGCCGAGGGTCGCCGCGACCACCGCCGCCGCCCCGGCCATGTCCTTGCGCATCAGCTTCATCGACGCCACCGGCTTGATCGAGATGCCGCCGGTGTCGAACGTGATCCCCTTGCCGACCAGCACCACGTGGGTACGCGCGTCGGCCGGCCGCCAGTCCAGCTCTACCAGGCGCGGGCCGCTGGCGGAGCCGCCCCCGACGGCGAGGATCCCGCCGAAGCCCTCGGCCGCCAGCTCGTCCGGGCCGCGTACGCGCAGGTGCAGGTCGGGCACGTCGGCGGCGAGGGCGGCGACCTGCTCGGCGAACCACTGCGGGCTCTTGACCGACGAGGGGGTGTTGGTGAGGTCGCGGGCGAAGCGGGTCATCCGGGCCGTCGTCCGGGCCACCTCCACGGTCGCGGCGTGCGCGTCCGGGTCGGCCACCACGACGTCGACCTCCGCCAGGGCGGGGGCGGTGCCGGCGTCGGTCATCCGGAACCGGTACGAGGCCAACAGCAGCCCCTCGACCAGTCCGCGTACGGCTGCCGACGTGGCCTCGACCGGCATCGCCAACGTGACGCGTGTCTCATCCTTCGCGGCGCGGGCCAGGGCCGCGCCGGCCGCCCGCCAGCCCGCCTCGTCGCCCTCGCCGACGCCGAGCAGCAGCAGCCGGCCTGGATCCCGTCCGGGGCGCAGCTGTGCCCGGACCTCGCCGGGGCGCCCGTGCATCCGGGCCGCCGGCACCAGGGCGGCGGCCTCCTCGGTCACGCCGTCGGGCAGCGTCGCCGCGGTCGGGGCCGGTCGGGCCGGATCGTCGTCGGCCGGGCCGGGCCGGACGGGCAGAACGAGGGTGTCGAGCCGGTCCGGCTCGGCGAGCAGACGGATGGCGAGCACGCGGAGCCGTACCTCCAGGGAAGCTCGCGGAGCGCGGCTCCGCGGGGAATGAAGACCCTGAGCCACCGGCGGGGCCGGTGGCTCAGGGGTTGACGAAAGGCCCGCGCGGGCGCACGGACCGTTCCTCGGTCAGCCGGCGGCTGCCTTCAGTGCGTCACCGAGCGCATTGGCCTCGTCGGGAGTCATCTCGACGACGAGCCGGCCACCGCCCTCCAGCGGGACGCGCATGACGATGCCCCGGCCCTCCTTGGTGACTTCCAGCGGACCGTCGCCCGTCCGCGGCTTCATCGCCGCCATGTTGTCTCCCCTCAGACCTACACCAGGGTCGGTGGGTTGCCCCACAGCCACTTCGTCTTGACCACCCGCAACCTACGCGGGGGTGTCGACCAACGATTTTCCCTGATGAACACCGCCGGACCCAAACCGAAGCAGCATTGATGTAACAGCATCTAGCTTATCCTGAGAAGGCCTGTCACAATGTGCGGTCATGCAGGCACGGTCGGCACTCTTCGACCTGTACGGCGACCACCTCCGGGCGAGGGGCGGCCGGGCACCCGTCGCCGCCCTGGTCAGGCTGCTGGCGCCGCTCGGGATCGCCCCGCCCGCCGTGCGCACGGCGGTCTCCCGGATGGTCCGCCAGGGATGGCTCGACCCGTGCCGGCTGACCACCGGGCCGGGGTATTCGATCACACCGAAAGCCGCCCGCCGGCTGGACGAGGCGGCGGCGCGGATCTACCGGACCGGCCGGATCACCTGGGACGGACGGTTCGACCTGCTGGTGCTGGAGGCCCCCCTGTCCCGCCGCGACCGGCAGCGGCTCGCCGCCAACCTGACCTTCCTCGGCTACGGCGCCCTGGACGAGTGCACCTGGGTGGCGACCCGGCCCGGTGAGGACGTGGACGTGCTGCTCGACGAGGCGGACGTGCGCTACGAGCGGTTCACCGCCGCGCACACCGCCGGCACCCCCGGCGCCATGGGCGTCGTGCGCCGGGCCTGGGACCTGGCGGAGATCGGCCAGGCGTACGAGCAGTTCGTCGCCGAGCAGCGCCCGCTGCTGGCCGGGGTCACCGTGCGCAGCCTCGACGAGGAGGCGTACGCCGCCCGGTTCCGGCTCGTGCACGCGTGGCGTACCTTCCTGTTCCGGGACCCGCAGCTGCCCCCGGCGCTGCTCCCCGAACGCTGGCCCGGCACCGCCGCCGCCAGTTTCTTCGACCGGCACGCGGCCCGGCTGCGGCCGGCCGCCGACCGGTACGTCGAGCAGTGCCTCGACGCCGGCAACCGCATCGCCCGACAGAAGGGTCGTTAGAAGTGACCGAGCCGCTGCTCGTCGACCGCACCGACGCCGTCGTCACCCTGACGCTGAACCGCCCCACGGCGATGAACGCGCTGGACGTGGCGCTCAAGGAGGCGCTGCGGGAGACGCTGGCCGAGCTGGAGACCGACCGGTCCTGCCGCGCGGTGGTGCTCGCGGGCGCGGGTCGGTCGTTCAGCGCCGGCCAGGACCTGCGCGAGCACGTGCAGACCCTGGAGTCCACCGACGGCAACCCGCTGGACACCGTCCGCGCGCACTACAACCCGATCGCCGCCCGGCTGGCCAACCTGCCCAAGCCGGTGGTCGCCGCCGTGCGGGGGATGGCCGCCGGCGCGGGCGCCTCGCTGGCGTTCCTGGCCGACATCCGCATCGGCGGGCCGTCGACCAGCTTCCTGATGGCGTTCGCCAAGGTCGGGCTCGCCGCCGACACCGGAGCCTCCTGGACGCTGCCCCGGCTCGTCGGGCACGCGAAGGCCATCGAGCTGCTGATGCTGGCCGAGCCGGTGCGCGCGGCGGACGCCTGCCAGCTCGGGCTGCTCAACCGCCTGGTGGAGGACGACGAGCAGGTGCTGCCGACCGCGCAGGAGCTGGCCGCCCGGCTGGCCGCCGGCCCGACCGTCGCGTACGGGGCGATCAAGCGGCAGCTCTCCATCGCCGACGCGGGCACGCTGGCCGACGCCCTGGCCGCCGAGGCGCAGGCGCAGGCGATCTGCGGGGCCACCGCCGACCACCGAGCCGGCACCCTGGCCTTCGTCAACAAGCAGAAGCCGGTCTACGAGGGCCGCTGACGCCTTCCCGCCCGGCCGGCCCCCACGGGCACCCGCAGGCGGCCGGCCGTGCCGTCGGCGGGGCGTGGGCCGGCGCGGCGCGGACCACCGGCAACGGCCATCCGCGCGTCGACGCGCGGCCGTCGCCGGACCGGGTCAGTCGTCCTCCTCCGGATCCTGGTTGGCCTCCGCGCCGAGCACGAACGCCTGCATGGCCAGCTCGTCGCCGGAGGGCGAGACGAAGGCGGGCAGCTCGCGGGGGCCCAGCTCCTGCACGTAGGCCCAGAACAGCCGGACCGCCTCGGCGGGCGACGCGGCCTCGATCGGCAGGTCGAGGCTGACCAGCCAGGAGCGCCGCCGTGGTGGCGGGCCGAGCCGGTCGGCCAACTCCCGGAGGGCCGCCGGGTCGAGCGCGGTCACCGGCCCGTCGAGCGCCAGCGCCTCGGCCGGCACCGGCTCGTCGAAGGCCCGCCGGGTGTACGCCACCACCAGCGACGCGTCGACCCACTCGGACTGCGGATCGTCCGGATCCTCCCGCTGCTCACCACCGGCCGCGGCGACCCGGCCCAGCGCCACCAGCCGGAGCGGCGCGTCGACCAGCACGGCCACCCGGTCGCCGGGGCGGGGCCCGGGGTCGTCGGCCAGGCCGGTCAACGCGAGCGTGTCGTGGTGCACGAGCCGCTCGGCCTCGTAGCGCCCGGTGGGCAGCAGCACCGCCCAGGCGCCCGTGCCGTCGGCGGGGCGGGCCCCGTCCACCCGGTGCGCGGTGTCGGTCGTCATGACCTCCATCCCATCACGCCACCCGTGCCGCCACGACGTGGCAGCCCACAAGGTGGTCGTCGACCATCCCCGTGGCCTGCATGAGTGCGTAGGCCGTGGTCGGGCCGACGAAGCGGAAGCCCCGCTTCTTGAGCGCCTTGGCCATCGCCGTGGACCCGGCGGTCAGCGCCGGCACCTCCCCGAACGACGCGGGCCGGGCCGGCCGGGGCGGCGGGGCGAAGGACCAGAGCAGCGCGGAGAGCCCCTCCGGAAGCTCCAGCGCCGCCCGGGCGTTGACGATCGCCGCCTCGATCTTGGCCCGGTTGCGGACGATGCCGGCGTCGGCGAGCAGCCGGGCGACGTCGGCGTCGGTGTAGCCGGCCACGGCCCCGATCCGGAACCCGTCGAAGGCCAGCCGGAACGCGGGACGCTTGCGGAGGATGGTCAGCCAGGACAGCCCCGACTGGAACGCCTCCAGCGTGAGCCGCTCGTAGAGCGCGTCGTCGCCGCGCACCGGGCGACCCCACTCGGTGTCGTGGTAGGCGGCGTAGTCGGGGGTGCTGTGCCCCCAGCCGCATCGCGGCAGCCCGTCGGCGCCGATCACCAGGTCAGTCACGCGTCCACGCTAGGGCACGGCACCGACGGGCCCGCGCCCCACGGTCCCGTGCCGAGCCTCGGCCGACGGGCCCGCACCGCCCGGGTTCGGCGACGTCGGGGCGTCCCGGTCACGCCGACCCCCCGACTTCGGCGACGTCAGGTCGATCAAGCGAGGTGTCGCTCGGACGAGGGCACGCGAACCGGCCCCGCCATGCCCACCGGTCAGGGCAGCCGGCCCTGCTCCACCAGCCGACCGAACTTCTTCAGCGCCTGGGTCAGGCTGAACTTCGACCCGGGCCAGAGCACCGGCCAGGCCACCCGGCCCGCCGGGCCGCCCGGCAGGTGGAACCACTCGTGCCAGACGACCTGGGTGCGGTCCCGCTCCAGCGGCGTGCAGCGGAGCACGCCGGGACCGCGCAGCAGCTTCCCGCAGTGCACCACGCCCACCTCGTAGGGCGCGTCCACCCGCACCACGCGCATCTCGTCACGCAGCACGGCGGGGCCGAACGCCGTGACCGCCTCGACCAGGCTGCCCTCGCCGCCGTCGCCCTCGACCACCCGGACGGTGGTGAAGGGGATCCAGTCCGACTGCCGTTCCCAGGCGGTCAGCGCCGCGAAGACCCGCTCCGCCGGCGCGTCGACGATCACCGTGGCAGTGACCTCGCCCGCGCCGGGCTGTGCCACGTCGCGCAGGTCGTCGCCGGGTTCCGGCGCGGTCACCTCGGCTCCGACCCGACAACCGGACCGTCACCGGTCGCGTCGCCCGCCGGCTGCGTCGTGCCGCCCGCCCCGCTCCGCTCCGCGACGCCGTCGGCAGCGGCCCGCCCCGTGCCGCCGTCGTCGCCGGCTCCGGCCCGGCCGGTGGCGGCATCGTCGCCCCGCGTCGCGGCTCCCGCCGTCGAACCGGCGGCCGGGCCCGCGAACGCGGGGATCGGCTCGACGACGACGTCGGTGTCCCCCGGCGCCTCCGGCCGGTCGGCCCCGACCGGCACCGTCCCCCGGGCCGCCGCCGACGGCTCGGCGGCTGCCTGCTCCCGCGCCTTGCGCAGGGCGTCGGCGTCCGCCGTCCGGCCCTCGCGCAGCGCGGTGACCTCCGCCTCCAGCACGCCGATCAGCTCGGACTTGTAGCCGATGTCGTAGGCCGCCCGGCGCATCGCGTGGTCGACCTGGGCCATCCGGTAGCCGCGCAGCGCGGTGTCGAACCGGACCTCGCCCACGTCGGACTCGCCCAGCGGTCGGCCCGCCGGCAACGGCACGGCCCGTCCGTCCGGCTCGGCAGGTGCCAGGCCGGGATCCCGGCCGGAGACCAGCACCGTCACCCCGAACACGACCGCCGCAACGGTCAACGCCACGACCAGCAGGAGCAGAACCTGACCCATACACAGATCGTGGCACGTCGAACCGCCCGGAGCGACCCCACCACCCGCAGCGTCCCGGATCCGCGGCACAGGAGCCGCCCCCGGAGCCCGCTGCGGGCGCACCGCGCCGCCCGGGGCGGCGAAGCCGCTCGTCCTGCCCAGGGGAGTCGAGGAGGACCGCTGCCGCCGGACCGTCGACACCTACGCGCGTCGGGGCCGCCAGACCGGCGGGGCCCGGCCCGGGCGGACCGGCTAGCGTCGTGACCGGCCGACGACGGGTTCGGGTCGGCGGGGAACCTTCAGGAGGCGGCATGGCCGGGGCGCTTCGGCTCGGTGGGCGCACGTTCGGCCCGGACGAGCTGGTGGTGATGGCGATCGTCAACCGCACGCCGGACTCGTTCTTCGACCGGGGCGCCACCTTCGCACAGGACAGCGCGCTGCGCGCCGTGGAGCGGGCGGTCGAGGAGGGCGCCGAGATCATCGACATCGGCGGGGTCAAGGCCGGCCCGGGCGACGAGGTCGACGTGGCCGAGGAGATCCGCCGCACGGTGCAGACCATCGCCGCCGTCCGGGCCGCCTTCCCCGACGTGGTGATCTCGATCGACACCTGGCGGGCCGAGGTGGCGGTGGAGGCGGTGGCGGCGGGCGCCGACCTGCTGAACGACACCTGGTCCGGAGCCGACCCGGCACTGGCCCAGGTGGCGGCGCGCACCGGCGCCGGGCTGGTCTGCTCGCACGCCGGCGGGCTGGCGCCCCGCACCCGCCCGCACCGGGCGGCCTTCGCCGACGTGGTCGCCGACGTGCTCACGACGGTGACCGGGCTCGCCGAACGCGCGGTCGCGCTGGGCGTACGCGCCGACGGGATCCTGATCGACCCGGCACACGACTTCGGCAAGAACACCCGCCACTCGCTGGAGATCACCCGCCGGCTCGGCGAGCTCTCCGGCACTGGCTGGCCGCTGCTGGTGGCCCTGTCGAACAAGGACTTCATCGGCGAGACGCTGGACCTGCCCGTGGCGGAGCGGCTGGAGGGGACGCTGGCGGCCACCGCGGTCTCGGCCTGGCTGGGCGCCCGGGTGTTCCGCGCGCACCAGGTCCGCCCCACCCGTCGGGTGCTCGACATGGTCGCCTCGATCCGGGGCGACCGCCCGCCGACGCTGACCCGGCGGGGCCTCGCCTGACCGTCGCCGCACGGGGGCGGCAGACCGACCGTCGACCGACCGGGGACGGTCAGGACCAGCGCAGGATGTCCTTGCGCCAGGCGTAGAGGATGCCGAGCGCCAGCACCGCGACGAAGACCGCCATCTCCACGACCGTGACCATGCCGAATCCCGGCCGGTCGAAGACGACCGCCCAGGGGAAGAGGAAGACCGACTCCACGGCGAACAGCACGTAGAGGTACGCATACACGTAGTAGCGGATCTGCATCTGCGCCCAGTCGGCGCCGACAGGGTCGAGGCCGCACTCGTAGCTGGCGCGTTTGCCGACGGGATCGGCCGGCCGGGCAGGACGTAACACCCGGTTGGCCGAGAACGCCGTAACGAAGAAGAGGACGCTGGCGAGCAGGAGCAGCCCGAGCGTCGCGTACGAGCCCAGGTAACCGGTCACGGTCGCCGAGCCTACCGCTCCTCGTCGCCGCCCGGGTCGAACCCGTTACGGATTCGTTTCCCGCTGGGACTAGTGCCTCCTGGCAACAGTTGTCGAATATTGGGATCTCACTCATCGTGACCGGAGGACAGATGGCGCGCGTCGACGTACGGCCCGGCCGGCGAGCGCGTGACCGACGCGCCGTACCCCTGCTGGCGATCGGCCTCGCGGTGGGGCTGACCGTCACGGCGGTGCCGGGCTGGGCGGCCGCCGCGCCGGCCGCCGCCTGGGTCGCCTCGCCCGCGACCGAGCCGGTCGAGGAGCCGGGCGAGGAGCCGGGCGAGGACCCCCCGACGGCGGATCCGACCGACCCGGGGCCCGTGCCCACCGAGGCGCCCTCGACCACGGCGCCGCCGCCGGAGACCACGCCGCCGGCCGCGACCACCGCGCCGGCCCCGACGACGGCCGCCCCGCAGCAGCCCGCGCCGACCACCGCCGCGCCCACCACCGGCGGGCCGCCCCCGGCGCCGTCGGTGCCGCCGGTCCGGCCCTCCGCGCCGGCCGCCACCCCGCCGGCGCCCCTGGCCGGGGTCAGCGTCACGACCGACGACGTGACCCTGACCGCCGCGTACTGGAACGCGCCGAACACGGTGACCACGCTGCGGGTCACCGTCACGAACACGGGCGCCACGCCCGCCCGGATCCGGCTCGCCTACACGCTCCCGGCGGGGCTGACCGACACCGGCACCGAGGGCTGCGCCCCGGTGGGCGGCGGGGAGCACCACTGCGGTGAGTGGTCGAGCGCGCCCGGCGCCCGCTTCAGCACCTTGCTCCGCGTACGGGTCGACGGCGACGCCTGGAAGCGGATGCCGCTCAACGGCTCCGTTCGGGTCACCGCGACCGCGCCCGGCATGCCCGGCACGGTGGGCGACGACGAGGGCTTCGCGGTGCTCTTCCCGCCCGGCCCGCCGGTGCCGGGGATCAGGCTGGACGCCGACGCGGTCTCCTTCGACATCAGCGGCGGGTCGAGCGGGCTCGACGTACGCCTGGCCAACACCGGCCGGGTGGACGCCGAGGGTCGGGTCGACGTCGTCCTGCCGGCCGGGGTGACCGTGCCGACGCCCCCGGCGGGCTGCACCACGGTCGACCCCACCCGTACGCGCTGCCACCTGGGCACCCTCGCCGCCGGCCGCAGCGTGCAACTGCGGCTACCGGTCTCCGCGACCCCCGAGGCCCAACGGCAGGCCCCGCTGGCCGGCGCGGTGCTCGGGCAGCTCGACCCGCGCAGCGGTCGGGCCCGGCAGGTGCAGATGAGCTTCCGGATCACCGCCGCCGCCGCGCTGGCGACCCCGGTGGCCTCGCCGCCCGCGCCGACCGGGTCGCAGGGCGTGCTGGCCGCCGGGGTCCCGGCCGTCGGCGACGACGCGGGCGGCTCGGTGCGGCGCACGGCGATCCTGCTGATCGCGATCTCCGCGCTGCTGGTGGTGCTCGCCCTCGCCCTGGCCACCACCTCGCTGCGGCGGCGGATGGCCGCCCCGGCGGGTGCGTCGACGGCAGCGACGGAGTGACCCGGCCGGCCCCGGCGACGTCGGGGCCGGCCGCGCACCCGCCCCGCCAGCGGTGATCTGGATTACGGCGGGCGGATGGAAACGCCTCAAATCGGGGTGGAATCTCGCTTGATCCCATCCCACAGGGCGGCCTCCGAGAAGGTTGGGGCGGCGATTCGACGTAGGCTCTCAGGTGAGGTAACTACAGCGGACCGGGCCCGCCTCCGCGGGTCTGGTGCAGCGGTGCGTCAAGGAGGTCACGTGGCCGGGCAAGGCGAGGTCACCATCATGTTCAGCCGCCCGAGCGACCGCGCCCAGCGAAGCGAGGTGCAGGCGTGACCAAGCAGATCCGTCAACTGGACCGGGTGGTCATCCGCTTCGCCGGTGACTCCGGCGACGGCATGCAGCTCACCGGCGACCGGTTCACCTCGGAGACCGCGCAGCTGGGCAACGACATCTCCACGTTGCCGAACTTCCCGGCGGAGATCCGGGCCCCCGCCGGCACCCTGCCGGGCGTGTCGAGCTTCCAGGTGCACTTCGCCGACTACGACATCCTGACCCCCGGCGACTCGCCGAACGTGCTGGTGGCGATGAACCCGGCGGCGCTCAAGGCGAACCTCGCCGACCTGCCGCGGGGCGCGGACATCATCGTCAACACCGACGAGTTCACCAAGCGCAACCTGGCCAAGGTCGGCTACCAGTCGAGCCCGCTCGAGGACGACTCCCTCGCCGGCTACGTGGTGCACCCGGTGGCGCTGACCTCGATGACGGTCGGCGCGCTCGCCGAGCAGGCGGTGTCGAAGAAGGACGCCGAGCGGGCCAAGAACATGTTCGCCCTCGGCCTGCTCTCCTGGATGTACAACCGGCCCTACGAGTCGACGCTGCGCTTCCTGGAGCGCAAGTTCGCCGCCCGCCCCGAGCTGGTCGCGGCTAACGTCGCGGCGTTCCGGGCCGGCTGGAACTTCGGCGAGACCACCGAGGACTTCGCGGTCCGCTACGAGGTCAAGCCGGCGAAGATGCGGCCGGGCACCTACCGCAACATCACCGGCAACGCGGCCCTGTCGCTCGGCCTGGTGGCCGCCGGCGTCCGCTCCGGGCTGCCGGTCTTCCTGGGCGCCTACCCGATCACCCCGGCGTCGGACATCCTGCACGAGCTGAGCAAGCACAAGCGCTTCGGCGTGCTCACCATGCAGGCCGAGGACGAGATCGCCGCCGTCGGCGCGGCACTGGGCGCGTCGTACGGCGGCTCGCTCGGCGTCACCACCACCAGCGGCCCGGGCGTGGCCCTCAAGAGCGAGACGATCTCCCTCGCGGTGGCGCTGGAACTACCGCTGGTCATCGTCGACGTGCAGCGGGCCGGCCCCTCCACGGGCATGCCCACCAAGACCGAGCAGGCCGACCTCAACATGGCGCTGTACGGCCGCCACGGCGAGGCCCCGGTCGCGGTGATCGCGCCGAAGTCGCCGGCGGACTGCTTCCACGCGGCCCTCGAGGCGGCGCGGATCGCGCTGACCTACCGCACGCCGGTCATCCTGCTGTCCGACAACTACGTCGCCAACGGCTCCGAGCCGTGGCTGTTGCCCGACGTCGAGTCGTTGCCCGACCTGCGGGTCGAGTTCGCCACGAAGCCCAACGGCGACGACGGCACCACGTTCCTGCCCTACCTGCGCGACCCGCAGACCCTGGCCCGGCCGTGGGCCGTTCCGGGCACCGCCGGGCTGGAGCACCGCATCGGCGGGCTGGAGAAGGCCGACAAGACCGGCGACATCTCGTACGACCCGGCGAACCACGACTTCATGGTGCGCACCCGGGCGGCCCGGATCGAGACGATCCCGGTGCCGGACGTCGAGGTCGAGGACCCGGACGGCGACGCCCGGGTGCTGGTGCTCGGCTGGGGCTCCACGTACGGGCCGATCGGCGCGGCGTGCCGGGGCCTGCGCCAGCGCGGCCACGCCATCGCGCAGGCGCACCTGCGGCACCTCGCCCCCATGCCGGCCAACCTCGGCGAGGTGCTGCGCTCCTACGACCGCGTGGTCGTCCCCGAGATGAACCTCGGTCAGCTCGCCCACGTGATCCGGGCGAGGTACCTGGTCGACGCGATCGGCTACAACCAGGTCCGTGGCCTGCCGTTCACGGCCGCCGAGCTGGAGACGATGCTGGAAGAGGTCCTGAAGAATGTCTGAGCCCGTCGCCCTCAAGCTCACCGCCAAGGACTTCAAGTCCGACCAGGAGGTGCGCTGGTGCCCCGGCTGCGGCGACTACGCGATCCTCGCCGCGATCCAGCAGTTCATGCCGGAGCTGAACATCCCGCGCGAGCGGATCGTCTTCGTCTCCGGCATCGGCTGCTCGTCGCGCTTCCCGTACTACATGAACACCTACGGGATGCACTCGATCCACGGCCGCGCCCCGGCGATCGCCACCGGCCTGTCGGCCAGCCGGCCCGACCTGTCGGTCTGGGTGGTCACCGGTGACGGCGACGCGCTCTCCATCGGCGGCAACCACCTGATCCACGCGCTGCGCCGCAACGTCAACCTGAAGATCCTGCTGTTCAACAACCGGATCTACGGCCTGACGAAGGGGCAGTACTCGCCGACCTCCGAGGTCGGCAAGGTCACGAAGTCGACGCCGGCCGGCTCGGCCGACGCGCCGTTCAACCCGCTGTCGCTCGCGCTCGGGGCCGAGGCCACCTTCGTGGGCCGCACCATCGACTCCGACCGCAAGCACCTCCAGTCGGTGCTGCGGGCCGCGGCGGAGCACCAGGGCTCGGCGTTCGTGGAGATCTACCAGAACTGCAACATCTTCAACGACGGCGCGTTCGAGCAGCTCAAGGAGCCGGCCACCCGCGACGACTTCCTGATCCGGCTGGAGCACGGGCAGCCGATCACCTTCGGCAAGGACGGGCAGTTCTGTGTCGTGCACCCGCCCGGCGGGTTCGGCCTGGAGGTCCGGGAGACCGCGTCGGTGAGCCCGGGCGAGATCGTCGTGCACGACGCGACGGTCGCCGACCCGGCGTACGCCTTCGCGCTGTCCCGGCTGCCCGGCCTGGACCTGCGCAACACCCCGATCGGCGTGTTCCGCTCGGTGGACCGGCCGTCCTACGACAGCGTGGTGCAGGGGCAGCTCGCGGAGGCGAAGGCGAAGGTCACCGAGACCCCCGAGCAGCAGCTCGCCGGCCTCCTCGCCAGCGGGGACACCTGGACCATCCGCTGACCGACCGCCGTCGACGCGGCCCGCCCTGACGGCGGGACGCCACCGGGTGCCCGTACGGCGCCGACGACGCGACAGGGCCCGTCACCGACCGGTGACGGGCCCTGTCGCACGCGGGTCAGGGCGTGGCGCTCGTCTGGGGGCGGTCGTCGCGTACGTGCACCAGCATGTCGCCGGTCTCGATGACGGCGCCGGCCTTGTCGGCCAGGGTGACCACCTTGCCCCGCCGGACCAGGGCGATGACCAGCGATTCCAGCTCGCGGGGGGAGCGGCCCACCTCGGCGCGCTCGGCGGAGCGCATCGCCAGCGCCATGCCCTGGCCGGGGGTGAGCAGGTCCTCCACCACGTCGATCAGCGGCGGGGCCGAGGTGGACAGGCCCAGCAGCCGGCCGGCGGTGGCCGAGGAGACGATCACGTGGTGGGCACCGCTCTGCTTGAGCAGCGGGGCGTTCTCCGCCTCGCGGGCCGCGGCGATGATCCGCACCTGCCCGGCGGTGAGCTGCCGCACGGTCAACGCCACCAGGACCGAGGCGTCGTCGCTGTCGGTCGCGATGATCACCGCCTTGGCGTTGCGTACGTGCGCCTCGTTGAGCACCGACGAGCGGGTCGCCGAGCCCTCGATCGCCACCAGGCCGGCCGAGGTGGCCTGCCGCAGTGCGGGACCGCTGCGCTCCACCACCACGATCCGGGACTTGTCGAGCCCGTTCTCCAGCAGGGCGGAGACCGCGCTGCGCCCCTTCGTGCCGTAGCCGCAGATGATGACGTGGTCCTTCACGGCTCTCCTCCACCGCGACAGGCGACGCCCGGTGCGGTACTGCTCGGTCAGCACTTCCAGCGTGGTGCCGACCAGGATGATCAGGAAGATCACCCGGGCCGGCGTGATGTAGACGACGTTGATCAGCCGGGCGCTCTGGCTGACCGGGGCGATGTCGCCGTAGCCGGTGGTCGAGAGGCTGACCACCGTGTAGTAGAAGCAGTCGAGGAGGCTCAACCCGTCCTCGTTGACGTCGCGGTAGCCGTCCCGGTCGAGGTAGACCACGGCGACGGTGGCGAAGACCAGGCCGAGGGCGGCGGCCAGCCGGAGGCTCAGCGCGCTCAGGGGCCCCCGTCGCTGCGCGGGAAAGTGGATCACGTGAGGACCTGCCCCGGCCCTGTGGTCGCCTGCACGACCACAACATAGCGGCCGGCGGGGATCTCGCACGGCCGGGCCACCGACCCGGGGGCGCAGGACGCCTCGCACGACGCGCGGCCGGACGGGCCGACCGGCGCGGCCGGCAGGGGGCATGATGGGGGTGTCCCGGACGACGAGCCCGAGAGCGAGGCCCGCATGTCGTTGCTGCGACGAGTGATCGGCGGGGTGCTGCGCCGGTTGCGGCTGCGGCAGGGCCGCACGCTGCGCGAGGTGGCCGAGGCCGCCGGAGTGTCGGTGCCCTACCTGTCGGAGGTCGAACGCGGTCGCAAGGAGGCCTCCTCGGAGGTGCTCGCGGCGATCTGCCGGGCGCTCGGCATCCGCCTGTCCGACCTGCTGGAGGAGGCGCGCGACGACCTGCGCCGGGTCGAGCCGCGCATCCCGGCCGCGCCCCGGGCCGGCCTGGCCCGGCTGGAGCGGGCGGAGGCAGGCCGCCCCGACGCCGCCGCCCCGGCGCTGCGGGCCGGTCCCCGGGCCGGCGGTCCGCTGCTGCACCTCGGCCCCCGTACGCCCGGCCCGACCCTGCGGGCCGGCCGGTCCGCCGCCGCCGCGGGCGTCCGCCCCGGTCCGCGTACCCGCGCCGCACTCGGCTGCGCACGGACGCGGGCGGGCATTCGGGCATTGACCGTCGTCTAGGCCGGCCGGTTCTGCCGTCGGCTGATCTGCCGCCGGCAGAATCGTTGGCTCCGCGCGCATCGTGCCGCGCAGGCTGGAGGGGCCGGTCCCCCGGGCGTCCTCCGGTCGCCCGCCGGCACTGCCAGGAAGGCGGACGCGATGATCGGTCTCGACGTGCGGATGATCGACGGTGGGCAGCCGTCCTTCGGCGACCAGGTGTTCGATCGGCTGCTGAAGGAACGGATCATCTTCCTCGGCACGGAGGTGACCGACGCCTCGGCGAACCAGATCTGCGCCCAGATGCTGCTGCTCGCCGCCGAGGATCCGGAGCGGGACATCACGCTCTACATCAACTCGCCGGGCGGCTCGGTGAGCGCCGGCATGGCCGTCTACGACACGATGCGGTTCGTCCGCAACGACGTGGCCACGGTGGCGCTCGGCTTCGCCGGCTCGATGGGGCAGTTCCTGCTCTGCGCGGGCAGCGCCGGCAAGCGTTACGCACTGCCCCACTCGCGGATCATGATGCACCAGCCATCCGGCGGGATGGGCGGCACCGCCGCGGACATCACCATCCAGGCGGAGAACATGCTGCACGTGAAGCGGACCATGCAGGAGCTGATCGCCCGGCACAGCGGGCGCGGCCTGGAGGAGATCCAGCGGGACTGGGACCGCGACCGGTGGTTCACCGCCGAGGAGGCCCGCGAGTACGGCCTGATCGACCGGGTGGTCACGAAGGCCGAGCATCTCCCGGGGAGCTGAGTGAGGTACCGGCACCGGTGCCGGACGCGCCCCCTCGATCCGCGTCCGACCCCCCCGGTCCGCGATGGCCGCCGCTGTGCCGACCGTCGATATTCGGAGCCTATTCCCGCCGCTGGGAATCCGCGCGGATCGCGGGCCACAGCGTCTTACGCACGAATCTCGTTACACGCGACGGCGGACGGGCCGGGCCGGACGTCCCACCGTGTCAGCGGCGCCGGCCTGGTGATCGTCCCCGGACGGAGTGGCCGCCATGCCCGGCGTCCGACGGGACAGGACCACCTACCATCGCCGGGTGGGCATCGGCGCGGACGACGTACGCCATGGCCACTTGATCATCTCCCCCGACCTCGCGACGGGCCGGGTGGAGCTGGTGGTGGAGTCACCCGGGCGGCGCCACGTGGCGACCCTGACCCCGGAGGAACTGGAAGCGGTCACGGAAGTGCTGGTCTCCGTCGACAGCGGGCCCGAGCGATCCGAGCTGAGCGCGAGGCTCCGGAAGACGATCGGCCGCGACCCCTTCGAGTCCGCCGGCGACGGCTCACCGCTGAAACTCGGCGGCCTGCCGTGGTGGGCTGAACTCCTGATGGCCCTCGGCGCGGTCATCAGCCTCACCGACGACCCCGGTGCCCCGCGAACCTTCCTCGGCGTGGCCCTGGCGGCCCTCACCCTCTACAGCCTCGTCCGTCGCGGCCTGCGCAGCTGGTCACGCCGGTAGGCCGGACAACCTCCCACCTGGACACTGGTCGTGGACCACGTGGCGGAGATCAGCTTCGGCGTGTGGTCCCTGCGACGACTCGTCGGCCGATGAGCACGACGACGATGGTGCATGCGGCGAGAGCGAGTGCCGCGAAGGTCGCGGTCTCATCCTCGCCCAGCGTCCCGAAACATGATGGAGAGCGGCTCGGACCACGACGTCAGCAGCAGGACAGCATTCCCAGCATCAGGCCGCCGACCTGCGCGACGATGAGCGCCCCGGGCCACGCCAGAACGGACACCACCAAGGGCCTGCATGTTCGAGACGTCCAGACCCGCCGCGAGGGCGCGGGTGGCGTCGACCATCCTCAGCGCGGACACGTCGATGTGCAGCAGCCGGGAAGGGGCAGCGACGAGCGGTGGCTTCGGGCGGCATACCACTGCACAGGGCAGGCCATCGACGCGAGAGCGCACCCGCAGGTCAGACGGCTTCTGGGCTGATCTTCGAGGTGCCCCCGGCAGGATTCGAACCTGCGACACACGGTTTAGGAAACCGATGCTCTATCCCCTGAGCTACGAGGGCGCGAGGGCCTAGTCTAGCGACCCGGGCGTTCACCTGGGGTGGCAGGGAGTCGCCCACCTTCACCCACGTCACCCGGACCCCCGTTCGCCCAGCCCAGGAACACACACAGCCATGCCCACTCCCGGCCCTGCGGGCGCGGCGACCTCGAGCCTGCCGCCGTCACCGGCCGGCACCTCGGAAACGATGTGCGGAACCCACGCAGCATGCTTCGCCGAGCGCGGGGCAGGCGTACGGCATGGTGGCCCATGACGGCTGGTCGCCGGCCGCCGTTCTGCGACCAGCCTGATCCCACGCCAACCGTCGCTGCAGCGGCTTCAATAGCGGTATGCAGGTCAAGAAGGACGGGCGGGACTGGCGCGTCGGCGCCGCCGCCGACGTGGGCTGGATCGCTGGTCACACCACTGCCGGGGTCTCGATCACCACCGGGATCCCGCCGGTCTTCGACGCCTACGCCACCACGTACCAGGCCGACTACGCGACCGCCGCCTACGAGCAGGCCCTGGTCGAGGACCTCGTCACGCACACGCCCGACCAGCCGTGGTGGCTGGGGTATCTCGACACCGGCGCCCACGACGTCGTCTTTCCCCACGCCCCGAGGGTGTTCCTTTACTGGAACTGGCCGTACGTGCTGGTCGAGGCCGGCCCCAAGCAGGCCCTCACCTGGCGCACCGGCGGTCACATGCGCCACGGCCGCGGAGCGCTACCCGACCTGTTCTTCCCCGCCGACAGGTCATGGCTGGTCTCCGCACTCTGGGACGACACCTGGACCTGCGTCGGTGGCCCAACACCACTGATCCACACCCTCGAACGCGACCCGGTAGCCAATGCCCGCAAGGTCCGATCCGACGAGGACGCGCTACCACCGGGGCTGACCCGCGAGTGACGACCCACGCCCCCGCCCTCTTCCTCGCTGGCCCGATCTCCTAGGACCGAAAGCCAAGCGTGCTTGGCCTAGCGTAGTAGGCTGACGGGCATGGGTCGGTTCTCCGAGGATGATCTGCATGCGGTTGTCTCCCGGTACGAGGCGACGCGGGCGCAGGCGTTGACCGAGCGGGACGAGCAGCTGCGGGCGTTTCACGCGGCCGGTTGGCGGCCGGTGGATCTGCAGCGGGTCACCGGGTACAGCCGGGAGACGATCCGTCAGGCACTACGACCGGAGGTCCGGCGGGCGACCAACCTCAGCCGGCGCAGGACATCACCCCAGCCGCCAGCGGACTACCGACCCTACGGTGAGCGGAAGCCCTACGTAGTGGCCGAAACCCTCACCGCGCTGCACGGTCCGACCGAAGGTAGCGTGACGCTTCCGCGTCACCTCGACTGGTCCGGGCACGCCGAATACGACCTTGACCGGCCCGCCCGCCTGGCCAGCATGTACAAGGTGGTGCTCACCGAAGCCAGTACCGTCGAGGATCTGGACACCTGGCTCGATGCCGACCTTCTCCGGCGGCTCTGGCCCACCCTCTGGCTGCCGCCCCAGCTCCGCCAGCGCTGGGAGGACGCCTTCCCCGAACTCGCCGCGACCCGCAGCAACGCGCCGTAGCGGTGGACCCCTTCCACGAACGCCTCGCCCGTACCGGACTCGCGGCAGCCGATAGACACGGCTTCGCGCTGGCCGGCGGCTACGCGGTCCAGGCCGCCGGGCTTCTGTAGCGGCCCAGCGAGGACGTCGACCTGTTCACCGCCTGGGACCGCCGCGACGAGTTCACCGCCGCCGTCGCCGCCGTCGTGCACGGCTACCGGGACGACGGCCTGACCGTCGAGATCGAGCGGCAGTACGACACGTTCGCCCGGCTGACTGTCACCGACGGTGTGCGGGTTTCCAAGGTCGAACTCGGCGTGGACTGGCGTGCCAACGAACCGATCCTCATGGCGATCGGGCCGGTCCTCCACCCGGATGACGCGGTCGCGACATCGGCGCTGCCTCAGTCGCTGTCGGCCGGGTTCAGCAGACCGGCGGCGGCCCTGTCGGACGCGGTCATCCCGGCGTGGAATGCCATAGACCCGACGAAGAGCAGGCGCGCGCCGGCCGCCGATCGCGAAACGTTGCAGAAAGCAGAATATCGATTAGGATCTTCTCCCATGATGCGGTCGAGGTCAGCGCTTTGGTCGGGTCGGGCGAACGCCGGCCTCGCGGCTGGGCGCTTTGGCCTGTTGCTGCAGCGGGTCCACGTCTCCATGGACGGCGGTGCCGGCGCCGCAATGGGATGGCCGGCCGCCAGATCAACCGCCTCGACGAGGTGAAGCGGCACGCCCGGTCCGCGTCGCAGCCGTACGAGCACCTCGGCGACCCGGCCGGTGCCGCCTGAGATCATCCGCCCCCTCCGTGTTCCGGGACAGTAGGGGACACCTGGCAGCCGACCACCACCTAATTAGGAGGAGATTAGAGTCATGTCCACGGTCCGACGACTCACCGCCGCTGCGGCGCTCGCCACGGCGATGCTGGCATCGAGCCTCGCCGTCGCCTCTCCGGCTTCGGCTGCCCCGTCGCCGGGGGTGCAGGTCTTCACCGGCTACGGCAGCAGCTCGATCCCGCAGATCGCGATGATCAACGCCCAGAACCAGGCCCGCAACGTGGCCTATGCCGCGGGCTATTCGGAGCCGTTCCTCCAGTGCTCCAACGGGGTGTCCTCGGTGAGTCAGCCCATGCCCAACTTCTACTTCGCGCAGGCCCAGATCATCTGCGCCGCGTGAAAGCTCCGCCGGGTGACCGGACCGAAGTATCGATCGGTCCGGTCACCCGGGGCGGCAGTTGACCGTCGGCCAGGTCCAGTTGCCGTTGGCGGTGCTCGTCACCGCGAAGTTGTCGCCGCTGCCGTTCGGCCCGGCGGTGATGCCAGGGTTTACGTTGCTCTGTAACCGTCGGTGGCATGATCGGGACCTACATCTCGGCTGGTCAGTCGATCTCGGCTGACTGTTCAGCCGGAAACCGGGTGCTCGTAGATCCGGGTCCTCGGGCGACTCGGCGACGGATGGATGTGCCGGCTCGGTGCGGGTCACCCCGCCGGGCACCCGTCGCCGGCGGCTCGTCGGGTCGGGGCAGGTGGGCGATCGACCGTCGGGTCTGCGCACCGATGGAACCGGCGAGGGAGAGCTCCGGCAGCCGTTGCTCCTCCTGGGCCGGCAACGCGGCGAGCACCACCATCGCGAACAGGAAGGTGGCGACGAACGTACCGAGGGTCGCCTGGATGGTCCGGTCCTGCAGGAAGGCCAGAAGCTCTTTCGCATCCCGGCCAGCCGCGCGGACACGGTGCGAGGTCGGTTCATGACGTGTGGCTCGTCATCGGCGGTCGGCCGGAACGACGGCGACAGTTTCCGTTGCCTGGAGCGGGTGGACGGTGATCTCCTGCGTCACCGACGCCACCCGGATGCCGTTCTCGGCGAAGCGGTCCAGCACCCGCCGGGTGACCTGGTCCTTGACCTGCCGTGCGGTGCGGACCGGCACCACGATCCGGGCGGACAGCTCGACCCAGTTGGGGGTGGCCCGGACGAAGACACGGGCGTCGACCTCGGCATCGGCGACCGGGTAGCGGTGGCGCATCTGCTCGATGGCGCGCCGCGCCTCGACCGTCGACGGGATGCTCTCCGCCTCCTCGCACAGGATCCGCTCCGCCAGGTGCCAGTCCGCCTCGTACGGCACGGGCCGGGTCAGCTCCTTCTCACGATGCGAACGCAGGTCGCGGGTCTCCATGAGCGGTCTACCGAATCTCGCAGACGACGAAGCGGCGGGTGGCATCTCCTACCGTGAGCCAAGCGATCCCGACGAAACACACGCAGCCAAACCCGCCGCCTCCGGGCATCAGGGTCTACGGCTGTCGGTGCCGCGCCCGTTCAACCCGGCCCGCCCGCAGTGCGAGAAGTTGGTGGCACCTCGACGCTCAGCCACGATCACGGCGGAACACACAGCCATCCCCGGCACTGCGGGCGCGGCAACACCGATCCTGCCGCCGTCGCCGGCCGGTATCCCGTTCACGATGTGCGAGGCTGCGGAGCATCAGCGCTCCACGAGCACGGGGGCGAGTGCTATCGGGATGTGAAGGACCGGCAGGGGATGCCGCTCATGTGGTCGGGGCGTTGAGGACGCAGTCGACCGCCGTGTAGAGGGTTTCGGTTTCGGACACCAGGATCGAGTCCATCTTCATCGCCACGATGCTCCTCACCCCGCCTCAGTCGGCGGGCGAGGAATACGGCGTAACTGTTCACGGCCGCACACGGCGCGACGGATCCGTACATCATCGTCTGGTACTTGTGCTCTGGACCGGACTGGCCATCATCACCTGGCGCACCGGCGGGCTTGAGATCACCGTCGTGCTGCACGCCGCACTCAACACGTTCACGTTCGTCCTGGCCACAGCCCTGTGAGTGGACCCCGGTAGCGCACTCCAGGACCGCTCAACCGGAGCCGGCACGCCGTACCAGTTCGTCCCCACCTTCGCTGTCATCGTCATCACCGCAATCATCTGGTGGCGCATCGAAAAGACAGGCCCAGCACTCACCACGGGCCGTTATCAAACATCACGTCACACCCGATCGTGACCCTCGGCGAGGCGACGGCCGTGCTGCGTACGACTGACGGCGGCGGCTCTGCAGCGGTATCCGGGCGCGACCCCGTGGCGGATGACCGCGGCTGACTACCTGCCTGCGGCGTACACCGGCACGGCCCTGCTCGGTACGCCCACCCGGACGCCGTGGGACGAGTCGCTGGGCGAGTCGATGCGGCGCACCGGCCGAGCGGTGATGGAGGAGCGCCTGCTCGATCGGCTCATCGCCGACCTGGGCACGGCCGGGGCCAGGTGACGGTCCGGCGATGGCTCGCCGGAGGCCGCGTTCCGGCGGCCTCCGCTGTTGACTGATCGGTCAACTAACCGCTACCTTCGACTGGTCGGTCGAGTCCGGGAGGCGCGAATGGCCCGCGATACGCGTGAACGGATCGTGGCGGTTGCCCGTGACCTGGTCCATGGCGCATCCCTGGCCGCGGTCAGCACCGAGGACGTGTGCCGGGCGGCTGGCGTCCACAAGGGCAGCCTGTACCACTTCTTCGCCTCGAAGCAGGCCCTCGGCGGCGCGGTGCTGGAGCACAACTGGGCGATGATGAGCGCGGTGCTCGAGGAAGCCTTCGCTGACGACCTGCCGCCGCTGGCACGGGTCGACCGGTTCGTGGACAGCTTCGCGCGGATGCTCACGCTGATGCGCGACCGGTTCGGCACCACGCCCGGCTGCCCGCTCGGCTCGCTCGCGGCCGAGTTCGCCATGCACGGCGACGATGCGCGGGCCCAGGCCATCCGGCTGCTGCAGGCGTGGAAGGCCTACTTCTCCACGGCCATCAGCGAGGCGAAGGGTCGCGGCGAGGTGGCATCCACGGTGGACGCCGAGACCGCCGCGACTCGGGCACTTGCCCACTTGCAGGGCCTGGCGCTGCTGGCGAAGGCGATGGACGATCCCGGCCTCGTCCTGCAAGCCAAGACGGACATCCGTCTGCTGCTGCAGGCGCCGCGCTGATCGATACGGCGTTGGCGCCCATTGTGCTGGCAGCAGAGTTGACCGATCAGTCAAACACCTGGGAGGGGAACATGTCACCGACATCCGCACACGCCGCATCCGAAGGCAACGCGGCGGCGTACCGTTTCAACCGGTTCCGTACCGGTCTGCTCATCGACGACCTGACCTTCGACCGTGGCGCACCCGCGCCGGGCGACCATATGCCGGCGTTCGACCTGCCCACCCTCGACGGCGGCCGGTTCCGTGACACCGATCTCGGCCGCCTTCCGGTGCTGCTCGTCTTCGGTTCCCGCACCTGCCCGGTGACCGAGAGCGCCGGCCCGGTGCTGCGCCTGCTGCACCGCGAGTTCGGCGACCGGGTCCGCTTCGTGCTGGTCAACACCCGGGAGGCTCACCCGGGTGAGCGGTTCGACCAGCCGCGCACGTGGGCGCAGAAGCTGGCCCACGCCGAAGAGCTGCGCCGCCATCACGCTGTCAGCTTCGAGGTCGCGGTGGACGACCTCGACGGCGGGCTGCACCGCGCGATGAGCCCGAAACCCAACTCCGCCTATCTGATCGACACCGCCGGAGTCATCCGTTACCGCGCTCACTGGGCCAACGACGAGCGCGGCCTTCGCTCCGCTCTGATCCACCTCACCGCCGGCCGCCTTCCGGAAAGTGACCGCAGCCGCGCGATGATCGGCCCGCTGCTGCGCGCAGTCGGCCACCTGCCCGGCGTGGTCCGCTTCGCCGGTGGCCGAGTCGAACGAGACGTCTGGCTCGCCGCGACGCCCCTCGCGGTGCTCGGCCGCGTCTCACAGTTGTTCCGCCGGCTCCCGCATGATCGACGAGGCGCCGCCGCAGCACTGCTTGTCGCCACTGTCGCGACACTGACCGTCGCCGCGGTCATCGCGGGGCGGTGAGATCCCGGCTGGCGGAACGGGCTGTCGCGTTCGCACTTGTCTGGGATCACTGCACAGCGGTCACGTTCGCAGCCCCGTCGACCGGGCCGCCGGACGCACTCGCGTCCCGGCGGCCCGCCCTCCGTCAGTCGGTCGTCAGCCGTTGTCGATCAGGCTGGCGATCTGGTTGTAGATCACGTGCGCCTTCGCGCCCTGGTTCGACGGGCAACCGCCGAGGTGGTGCAGGGCGATGACCCGGTGGCTGGAGTTCAGCACGGGCGACCCCGAGTTGCCGCCGGAGGTGTCGCAGCTGTAGCTGATGTTCCAGCTGTTGTAGTTCGCGTTCTTGACGGTGCACGTCGCGCCGTTCTGGGTGTCCTCGAAGATCGAGAGGCGCTTGGGCCTGCCGTCGCCGTGCGCCGGGATGTACATCCGCGTGCCGGTGCTGGTGGCGGTCGTCGCGAGGTACAGCGTGCCGAAGCTCTGGATGCTGGTGAAGTTGTTCACCGAGTACAGCGCGTAGTCCAGCTCGCCGGATCCGCCGCTGCTCACCTTGTAGAGCGTGGCGCCGCTGACCTTGGTGCCGGCGCCGGGGTTGTTGCCGCCGCAGGTGGCGCACTGGTAGTTGAACTGCATCTCACTGCCGCTGACGGCGGACTGCGTGGAGAAGCAGTGCTTGTTGGTCAGCATGCGGTTGGTGTTGCCGACCCGCCAGGTGGTGCACATGCCGCCGCCGCTGATCAGCAGCCGCGCCACGGCCCTGCCGCGCGCGTACTCGGTGGGGTGGCTGTTCTGGTAGCAGACCGCGTCGCGGCGGGCGTCGGTGCTGCAGACGGACTGCGTGGAGAGGTTGTGCTGCGCGATCTCGGTGCGGTCGTAGCCGCGCCAGAACCGGTCGATGGTCGCGACGTTGCCACGGGAGGCGCGGCTGCTGTGCAGCGTCACCACCGCCGTGTCGCCCTCCACCGACATCGCCCAGAAGCCCGGCAGACCGTCGGTGGTGTAGTCCGAGCCCGTGGCCCGGTTCAGGTAGCGGTCGTAGCGGTGGCTCTCGCGGCCGTCGGGGCTCGACACCGTGACGTAGTCGCCGTGGGCGAGCCGCAGCGCGCTGAAGTGCACCTTGACGTACGACGCGCCGGGGTGCCGGATGATCTGCGTACGGCCGTCGCTGGCGGCGGAGAGCGAGCCCTCGACGGTGCGCAGCTCACCGACGGTGGTGACGCCCTCCGCTTGGAACTGGTCCGCTTCGGGCGCCCGCTGGGAGTGCGGTGCCAGAGGTTGCACCGCGGACGCCTCGGCGGCGGGTACCGACAGCACACTCAGCCCGAGCGTGCAGGCGCCGAGTGCGACCGCCGCCGTTCGCAGGCGGCGTAGGGCGTGTTTCATCGTCGCTCCCTCCAAGAACCAGCACCGGACGTGCTTCCCGTCTTCATACACGAGGGCAGGCAAGACATGCAAATATATCAATGGCTTTTCGAGGCCTCGGAGGAGTTGCGCGGCGGGTGGCGACGCGGTCAGCGGCGCAGGGTGCTCCTCGATGCACAACATCGACGAGACGGCGCACCGCCGAGCGCGCCGCCGGTCAGCGCTGCCAGCGCACGACCCCGCCGACCACGGTGAGCGCCACCGTGAGGTCGCGCAGGGCCGCCGGCTCGACCTGGTACGGGTCGGTGGGCAGCGCGATGAAGTCCGCGAGCATCCCCGGGGTCAGCCGCCCCTTCAGGTGCTCCTCGTAGGAGGCGTACGCGCCGGCCTCGGTGAAGCAGCGCAGCGCGGTGTCGAGGTCCACCCGCTCGTGCGGGTCCACACCGCCGGGCGGGGTGCCGTCGGGCTGCTGCCGGGTCACCGCGGCGTGGATGCCGAAGAACGGATCCGGGTCCTCCACCGGGGCGTCCGAGCCGAACGCCACCGTCGCGCCGGCGTCCAGCAGGCTCCGCCAGGCGTACGAGGCGAGGTCCCGGCCGGCGAGCATCCGGCTGGTCAGGGGGATGTCGCTGGTGCAGTGGGTGGGCTGCATCGAGGCGGTCACGCCCAGCCGGGCCAACAGCGGCACGTCCACCGGCCGCAGGTGCTGGGTGTGCTCGATCCGGTGCCGCAGCCGCCGTACCGCCCCGGCGACGGTCGGGTCGGTGCGCGCCGACTCCTGCCAACGGGCGTACGCCCGCAGCACCATCTCGTTCGCCGCGTCGCCGATCGCGTGCGCCGCGACGGCGATGCCGGCGCCGGCCGCCTTCGCCACCAGCCGCTCGAACTCCTCCGCCGGGGTCACCGCGATGCCGTGGTTGTGCGGCTCGCCCTCGTACGGCTCGGTCATCAGGCAGGTGTGCGAGCCGAGCGCCCCGTCGGTGAAGATCTTGACCGGGCCGGTGCTCAGCCACCGGTCCCCGTCACCGGTGGCCCAGCCCCGGTCGATCACCTCGTCCAACGCGGTCGACGGGATCGACTTGTGCACCCGCAGCGGCAGCTCACCCCGGGCGTACAGGGTCTCGTAGGCGGCCCGGCAGTCCTGCCCGTCGAGGTCGTGGATGCTGGTGAGGCCGGCGGCGAGCAGCCGGGGCAGGTGGGTACGCAGCTGCGCGACCAGGTCACCGGCGAGCGAGGAGCGCATGACGTCGTACGCCGCGTCCCCGGCCGCCTCCCGCAGGATGCCGGTCGGCTCGCCGCGTTCGTCGCGGGCGATCTGCCCGCCGATCGGGTCGGGGGTGTCGGCGTCGATGCCGAGCCGCCGGAGGGTGGCGGTGTTGACCCAGGTGGTGTGCCCGTCGATGCTGGGCAGCACGGCGGGCCGGTCCGGGCAGACGCGGTCCAGGTCGGCGCGGGTCGGCTGCACCGGCCGGTCCCACTTGTGGCTGTCCCAGCGCCCGCCGAGGAGCCAGGCGTCGGGCGACAGGGTGGCGGCGTGCCGGGCGATCCGCGTCAGCGCCTCGTCGAGGCTGGTCGTGCCGCGCAGGTCCACCTGCTCCAGGCCGCGCACGTAGAGCGCCGAGTGCAGGTGGCTGTCGATCAGCCCGGGCAGCACGGCCATGCCGGCGAGGTCGACCCGGCGTACCCCGGCGCCGGCGCGGTCGCGGCACTCGTCGAGGTCCCCGACGGCGACGATGCGCTCGCCGCGCACCAGCATCGCCTCGGCATGTGGACGGGCGGGGTCGAGCGTGTGGATCCGGGCGTTCTCGAACACCGTACCGGTCATGGGCTGCCTGCTTCGACGGTCGGGCGGGGGCCGTCCATGCTAGACAGCTCCCGGCCTTGGACGCCGGGCACCCGGGGTGTGCGGCGGTGAGGACGGGCCCGCGCGGGGGCCGCTTGCGGTACGCTACCCGGCAGTTACTACTACAACCTGTCGTGATTGTCGTCGGACATCACCTCCGGCGGCCCGACGCGGAGGTGCCGGATGGCCGACGACGCGGAGTTGACCGCGTGGGCGCTGGCCGCCGGCCGGGGTGACCGCAGCGCCGCCGCCTGCCTCGTCCGGGCTACGCAGCAGCAGGTGCGGCGCTTCCTCGCCGCGCTGGTCTCGCCCCGCGAGGCCGACGATCTGACCCAGGAGACCTTCCTGCGGGCGGTGCGGTCGTTGCCGTCGTACGCCGGACGTTCCTCGACGCGGACGTGGCTGCTCGCCATCGCCCGCCGGGTCGCGGCGGACCACGTCCGCACCCTGACCTCACGGCCGCGCACGGTGTCGATGCCGGCGGGCTACGACGCACCCGACCCGGCGCACAGCGGCTTCGACCGGCAGGTCGTGCTCGAACGCCTCATCGCGGCGTTGCCCCGCGACCGGCGGGAGGCGTTCGTCGCCACCCAGGTGCTCGGCCTGTCCTACGCCGAGGCGGCGCAGGTGTGCGGCTGCCCGGTGGGCACCATCCGTTCCCGGGTGGCGCGGGCCCGGGAGGATCTGGTCGCCGCCGCGCGGAGCTGGTCCGAGCCGGGCGCACGCCGGGGCGGCGACGCCACCGGATGAGCCGCGCTCCCCCGCGCTGACCTGCGGGCGGGCGATGGCCCGCCAAACTGCGCGGGAACCAACCACGCCTTCGCGCCGACTACCGGTACATGGGGTGTGAGCAATGGCGCGAGGTGCTGTCGGCGCGGTTGGACGGGGAGGAGACCGCCGCCGAGCGGGCGGCGGTGGCGGACCACCTGGCCGGCTGCGCCGGCTGCCGCAGGTGGTACGACCAGGCCACCGCGGTGACCCGCCGGGCCCGGCTCTCGGTCGCCGTCGCCGGTGACGACCTCACCGACGTCATCGTCGCCGCGCTGCCCACACCGTCCCCACGCCGTTGGCGGGATCGGGTCGTGGTCACCCTGCGGGCGGTCCTGGGTCTGGTCGGGGCGCTGCAACTCGTGCTGGGCCTGGCGCAGGTCGGACGCGGCACCGCGAGCGCGCACGCGCACGCGGCGCCCGGCGGGCTGGTGTCGGGGCACCTGTGGCACGAGTCGGCGGCGTGGAACGTCGCCGTGGGCGCCGGCTTCCTGTTCGTCGCGGCCCGGCGCACACCGCCGACGGGGCTGGTGCCGATGCTGAGCGCCTTCGTCGGCATGCTGGCGCTGCTGTCGGTCAACGACCTGCTGACGGAGCGGGTGGACACCACCCGGCTGGTCAGCCACGGCTTCCTCCTCGCGGGCTACCTCATCGTCGTCGCCCTGTCCCGCCCGGGGCTGCGCCCCGACGGTCCCGCCCGGCGCAGCCGTCCGGACGAGCCCCGCTGGAGCCTGCCCGCCGACGAGCCCACGGAGTCGCCGGGGCTGCGGCTGCTCCCGTCGCCGTACCCCGGCTCGGCGTGCGCCTCCGACCGCCGCGCGGCCTGAGGCGGTCCCGGGGCGCGGCGCAACCGGCTGAGGCCGCCTCACCGGCCGGGGCGCAGCGCCGGGGTGACCACCGACAGCTCCAGCGCGGCGGGCAGCGGCGCCACGCCCGGCCCGCCCGCCCGGACCCACCCGGTGATGTCGTCGACGACGGTGTCGTGCAGGACCAGGCCGAACCAGACCGGCCGCGCACCGGCGCGGCGGGCCGCCGGCGCGGGGTGGACGACGACGAGGTTCGACTGCGCGCAGAGGTCGAGGCAGTCGCTGACCCGTACCCGGTGCGGTGCCGGCAGCCCGGCGCGCAGCCGCCGCAACTGCGCGTCGTGGTCGACGGACGGGTGCTTGCGGGTGCTGCCGCAGCAGCAGTCGCGGCAGACGGTGACGAGGCAGCCCGGTGCGACGGTCATGGCGCGGGCGGGTGGTAGGTGATGGCGGGCCGCCCGGTGACCGGGTGCGCCACCACGTCGGCCCGTACGCCGTAGACGTCGGCGAGCAGCCCGGGGGTGAGGACCTCGGCGGGCGTACCGGCGGCGACGACCCGCCCGGCGGCCAGGACGACCACCGCGTCGCAGAACATGGCGGCCAGGTTGAGGTCGTGCAGCGCGGCCAGGGCGGTGATGCCCGAACGGCGGACCAGGTGCAGCAGGTGCAGCTGGTGGCCGATGTCGAGGTGGTTGGTGGGCTCGTCGAGCAACAGCAGCAGCGGTTGCTGGGCCAGGGCCCGGGCCAACTGCACCCGCTGCCGTTCGCCGCCGGAGAGGGTGTGCCAGCGGCGGTCGGCGTACCCGTCCAGGTCCACCCGGGCCAACGCGTCGGCCGCCGCGACGCGGTCGGCGGCGCTGTCCGACCAGCGCGAGCCGCGGTGGGGCGTACGGCCGAGCAGCACCACCTCGCCGACGGTGAGGTCCAGTTCCGTGTCGGCGTGCTGGGCGAGCAGCGCGGCGCGGCGGGCCAGCGTGCCCCGGGACAGGGTGGCGACGTCGTCGCCGCCGACCGTGACCAGCCCGGCGTCCGGCGCGGCGAGCCGGGCGACGATCCGCAGCAGGGTGGTCTTGCCGCAGCCGTTGGGGCCGAGCAGCCCGACGAGGCCGCCCGCCGGCACCGCGCAGGTGACGTCGTCGAGGATCCGCCGGGCCGCGACGGACCAGGACACTCCGGTGACGGTGAGCATCAGCCACGCACCTTCCGGCGGCGCAGCAGCACCACGAAGGCGGGCACCCCGAGCAGCGCCGTCAGCACGCCGACGGGCAGTTCCCGGGGCGCGAACAGGGTCCGCGCGGCGGTGTCCACCCAGACCAGGAAGATCGCCCCGGCGAGGACGGCGACGGGCAGCAGGCGCCGGTGGTCCGCCCCGGTGAGGAACCGGGCGGCGTGCGGCAGGATCAGCCCGACGAAGCCCACCGCGCCGCTGACGGCGACCAGCGCCGCGGTGAGCAGCGCGGTGGCGACCAGCAGCAGCCACCGCACCCGGCCGACGGGGACACCGAGGGTCGCCGCGGCGTCCTCGCCGAAGGCGAACGCGTTGAGCGTGCGGGCGTACGCCGCCACCAGGGCGAGCACGGCGGCCAGGACCGGCGCGGCCCAGGCCAGGGCGGCCCAGTCGACGCGGGCCAACGAGCCGGAGAGCCAGAAGGTGATGCTCTGGGTGGCGTGCGGGTCGGCGACCCAGATGATGACGAACGAGGTCGCGGCCCCGCAGAGCTGCGCGACGGCCACGCCGGCCAGCACCACCCTGGTGGGGGCCAGTGCGGCCCGCCGGCCGGCCACCGCGGCCACCACCGCGAACGCGGCCAGCGCCCCGGCGAAGGCGCCCCCGGTGAGCGCGGCGACCCCGCCGCCGAAGCCCAGGACGAGGACCGCGACCGCGCCGAGCGACGCCCCGGAGGAGACCCCGAGCAGGTACGGGTCGGCCAGCGGGTTGCGGGTGACGGTCTGCATGACCGCGCCGACGGCCGCCAGCCCGCCCCCCACCGCGGCGGCCCCGAGCACCCGGGGCAGGCGCAGCCGCCAGACGATGTGCTCGCGCAGCAGGGGCACCTCGGCGTGCGGAAGCCCCAGGCGGTCGGCCACGACCGACCAGACGGTCGACACGGGGATGTCGGCCGGCCCGATGGTGACGGCCACGCCGATCGACACGACCAGCCCCGCCAGCAGGGCCACCAGCAGCGCCGCCAGGCCGACCGGATGCGCCGCGCGGAACCCGGCGTGGCCGGCACGGCGGACAGCTCCGGGACCGGTGGGTCGGGTCGGGTCGGCGGCGTCGGTGCGGCTGTCCGGGTCGGCGGCGCGGCGGGCCACGGCGGTCAGCGGTCCACCCCGGCGGGGAGCCGCGCCACGCCCGCGGCGAGCGCCTCGACGCCGAGCACGACGCGCACGCCGGCGGAGGTGGACGTGAACGGGATCACGACGAAGCGTTGCCCGGCCACCGCCGGCAGGTCCTTCAGGGTGGGGTGCCGGGCCAGGAAGGCCCGCTTCGCGGTGGCCTGGTCCCAGCTCGCGTCGACCAGCACGATCGCGTCGGGATCGCGGTCCACGACCGCCTCCCAGCTGGTGTCGGCCCACGCGCCGGTGAGGTCGCCGAACGCGTTGCCCACCCCTACCGCTGACATGATCATGTTGGGGCTGCCGCAGCAGGCGCCCACGCTCGGGGCGTCGGTGCCGGCGTCCCACCAGAGCACCGACACGTCCCGCGCGCCGCCGATCCGGGCGGCCGCCGTGGCGATCCGGGCCCGCTGCTCGGCGATGAGCTTCTCGGCCCGCTCCGGCACCCCGAAGACGGCCGCCACGTCCCGGATCTCGGCGAACACGTCCTCGACGGTCAGCTTCGCCGGTCGGTGCTGCTTCGGGCAGCCGGCCGGCGAGAGGTACGTGCCGATGCCGAGCCCCGCCAGCGCGGCGCGGTCGCCGACGCCCTCGTCGCCGAAGGCACTGTGGAACGAGGCGTAGACGAAGTCCGGTGCCGCCTCCAGCAGCTTCTCCTTCGCCGGGTACCTGTCCGACAGCACCGGCACGGTGGCGTACGCGGCGGCGTGCTCGGGCAGGATCGCGTCGTCCAGGTACGCCGTGCCGGCCATCCGGTCGGCGAGGCCGAGCGCCAGCATGATCTCGGTGGCGGGCTGGTTCAGGGTCACCGCCCGCGCGGGCGGGGCGGCGACGGTGACCGGCGTACCGCAGTTGGTCAGCGTGACCGGGGCGGCGGACGGCGGGGGCGTCGTGGCCGGATCGTCCGTGGCGCAGCCGCCGAGCAGGACGACGAGGACGGACAGGGGCGCGGCGACGCGCCGGGACAGGGTGGACCGCACAGCGCGCACGCGCATCGGGACCGCCTTCCAACACCTCGTGGACGGGTCATCGCAATGCCGTGGCCGGTCTCCTGGCTGACGGGAGGTGCGTCCGTGGCCGGCCTTCCCAGGCGTGTGACGCCCAGTGACCTCTTACGACGAGGGCCGCGAACTTCCCGATCACAGTGGCGAGGGCCGCACCGGTCTTGCACCGGCTTCCCGAACACCACGGCAGCGTCACCCTAGCCGCCGGACGGCCCGGAAGTCACGTGACGAACACCATCGGGGACGACCCGACCGAGGGCGCCCGGCGGTGCGGGACGCCCGACGGTGCGGGACGCCCGACGGTGCGGGCGGTCAGGACTGTGGCGGAGGCGGCAGGTCGACCACCCGCGTCGCCCAGCGGGCCATCAGCGCCGGGTCGTGGGTGATGAGCAGGACCCCGGCGGCGTGCTGCCGTTGGTAGTCGGTGACGACGGCCGCGAGGTGCGCCTGGGTGGAGGCGTCCAGCATGGCGGTGGCCTCGTCGCAGAGCAGGTAGTCCGGCCGGTGCACGAGCGCGCGGGCGAGGCAGGCGCGTTGCAGCTGCCCGTCACTGACCGCGTGCGGGCGGCGGGTGAGCAGGTCGGGCGTGAGGCCGACGAGGTCGGCCAGCTCCGCCGCCCGGGCCCGCGCCCGCTCCTCGGGGGTGCCGGTGGCGCGGAGTGGTTCGGCGATGATGTCGGCGAGGCCCAGCCGGGGGTCGGTGGCGGCGCGGGGGCTCTGGAACAGGATCGCGACGCGCGTACGGACGGCGGCGGGCAGCCGGTGCCGGGCCCCCGCCACCCGGTGGCCGTCGAGGGTGACGTGCCCGGCCTCGGGGGCGTGCAGCAGGGCCAGCACCCGGGCCAGGGTGGACTTGCCGCTGCCCGAGGGCCCGCGCAGCCCGACCGTCTCGCCGGGGGCGACGCGCAGGTCGACGCCGTCGAGGACGCGCCGGCCACCGTACGAGACGGCGACCTCGTGGGCCGCGAGCGCGGTGCTGGTCATGCCGGCGCTCCGGCGGTGCTGGTCATGCCGGCGCTCCGGCGGTGCTGGTCATGCCGGCGCTCCCAGGGTCAGCGGGTGGTGGCAGGCGACGCGTCCCGGCGTGCCCGCCGGAGGCGTGGGCGGGGTGCGGCAGACGTCGGTGGCGCGCTCGCAGCGCGGGGCGAAGGCGCAGCCGGGTGGCAGGTCGGTGAGCATCGGCGGGTGGCCGGGGACCGGCCGGAAGGCCCGTTCGGGCAGGGCGTCGAGCAGGCCGGCGGTGTACGGGTGGGCGGGCGCCGCGAACAACTCCGCCGTCGGCCGCCGTTCCACGATCCGGCTGGCGTACATGACGGCGACCGTGTCGGCGACCCTGCGGGCGGCGGCCAGGTCGTGGGTGATGAGCAGGACGGCCCCGCCGGCGTCGCAGCGGCGACGCAGCAGGTCGAGGGTGTGGTCGACCAGGGGCCGGTCGAGGCCCGTGGTGGGTTCGTCGGCCAGCAGCAGCGGCGGGTCGGGGGCGAGGGCGAGGGCGGTGGCCAGGCGCTGGGCCATGCCGCCGGAGAGCTCGTGGGGATAGCGGTCGAGGTCGGCGGGGTCGAGACCGACGTCGGCGGCGACCCGCTCGGCCGCCGCGGGCGCCTCGCGCCGGGTGCGCCCGTGGGCGCGCAGGGTCTCCTCCAGCAGCCGTCGGCCGGTGCGTACGGGGTTCAGCGCGGTGGCGGGACTCTGCGGCACCAGCCCGACCGCCCGGCCGCGTACGGCGCGGGCGAGGTGACGTTCGGAGGAGGCGACCAGGTCGACCCGCTCCCCGGCGGGCCGACGCAGGCGGGCGTGGCCCGTGAGAGTGGCGTTGCCCGGAAGCAGGCCGAGCAGGGCGTGCGCGAGCACCGACTTGCCGCAGCCCGACTCCCCGACGACCGCCAGCAGTTCGCCCGCGTGGACGGTCAGGTTCAGGTCGGTGACGGCCTGCACCACGGCGTCGCGAAGCTGGAAGCGGACGGTCAGCCCGTCGACCTCCAGCAGGCCGGGCCGGCCGGCGGTGCCGGCCGGAGCGGCGGTGCCGGCCGGAGCGGCGGTGCCGGCCCGGTTGACCGTTCCGGAGTCGGCCGGCGCGACGGTGCCGGTGCCGGACGGGACGGGCGTGGGCTGGCGGGTGGTGGTCACAGGTTCAGCTCCGCTCGTACGCGCGGGTCGAGGCGGTCGCGCCAGCGGCCGGTGAGGGCGGCCAGGGCCAGCGTGACGACGACCAGGAGCAGGCCGGGCACGATGCTGGCCCACCACGCGCCGGTGAGCAGGGACCGTTGCCCATCGTTGATCATGTTGCCGATCGAGGCCAGGTGCGGGGGCAGGCCGAGGCCGAGGAAGGACAGCGCGGTCTCGTGCCAGACGGCGTGCGGCACCATCAGCGTGGTGGCCAGCGCCAGCCGGGGCAGCACGTGCGGCAGCAGATGCCGGGTGATCACCCGGGTACGGCTGGCGCCGCCGGAGATCGCGGCGTCGATGAACGGTCGGGTGCGCAGGCTGAGCAGCTCCGAGCGGACGATGCGGGCGGTGGAGAGCCAGTGCGTCAGCCCGATCGACAGGATCACCGCGCCCAGGCTCGGGCGCAGCATCGCGACGATGAAGATGCCCAGCAGCAGGTGCGGCAGCGCCGCCATGGTGTCGACCACCCGCATCAGCACGCGGTCGACCCAGCCGCCGAGGGTGCCGGCCACCGCGCCGACGAGACCACCGATCACGGTGGCCACGAGCGCGGCGACCGCGCCGACGAGCAGCGAGACCCGCAGGCCGTACAGGCTGCGGTGGGCCACGTCGCGGCCCAGGTCGTCGGTGCCGGCCGGGTGCGCCCAGGAGGGCGCTAGCCGGGTGCGGGCCAGGTCCACGGCGCTCTCGTCGAGCGGCCAGAGGACGGGGGCGAGCAGGCAGGCCAGGCCCGCGCCGACGAGCACGGCCCAGGCGGCGGCGGCACCGACGCGACCCGTACGCGGCTTCGACCGCCGGAGCCGGACGGGCAGGGCGAGGTCAGTCATCGAGGCGTACCCGTGGATCGGCGGCGGCGTAGGCGAGGTCGGTGCCCAGGTTCGCGGCCAGCACCACGACGGTGGTGGCGAGGGTCGTGGCGGCCAGCAGCGGGAAGTCGCTGCCCAGCGCGGCCTGGACGGTGACCGCGCCGAGGCCGGGCAGGGAGAACACGGTCTCCACCAGGACGGCCCCGCCGATGAGTTCGGGCAGGTGGGTGCCGACGAGGGTGAGGAACGGCAGCAACGCCGTGCGCAGGGCGTGGCCGAACAGGACGGTGCGGCCGGGCAGGCCCCGCGCCCGGGCGGCGAGGACGTGGTCGTCGCGGAGGCTGTCGGCGACGGCGTCCCGGATGAACAGCACGAACCACGGCAGCTGGGCGACTGCCAGCACGCCCACCGGCAGGATCAGGTGCCGGGCCACGTCGGCGGGGTCGGTGCCGGTGGCGGTGATGTCGGTGAGCCCGCCCGCCGGCAGCCACCCGAGGGTGAGGGCGAACAGGGCGATCGCGGCCAGCCCGATCCAGAACACCGGCATCGACTGCACGGCGTACGCGGTGGCGCGCAGCGCCCGGTCGAACCAGCCGCCGCGCCGGTACGCCGCCAGCGTGCCCAGCAGCAGGCTCGCCACCAGGACGAGGGCGAGGGCCGCGCCCACGAGCAGCAGGGTCCAGCCGGCGCGGGCGGCGAGCACGGAGGTGACCGGTTCGTGGCGGCTGGTGGACCAGCCCAGGTCGCCCTGGAGCAGGTTGCCCACCCAGCGGAGGTACTGCACCGGCAGCGGGTCGTCGACGCCCCAGTTGGCGCGGATCTGCGCGAGGTTCTCCTCGGTGGTGGTGAACGCCGCCGCGCCCGCGTACTGCTGGGCGGGGTCGATCGGCGAGGCCGCGCCGAGGGCGAACATGCCGGCGCTGGTCGCGGCGAGGATGGGCACGGCCACCAGCAGCCGCCGCCGGACCACCGCGCCGGCTCCCGCCAACCGGCGCGACCGGCGCCGGGGGGTGCTCTCCGCCGGTGCCGGCGCGGCTGTCGGGGCGGGTGTCGTCACGACTTCCTCGTCCAGGTGTGGATGTTCCACCAGAGGCTGTTGGCGACGTCGTGCTCGTGCGGCTCCACGCGCGGGGTCACCCCGGCGAGCCCGTCCTTCACCACGTAGGTGTGCTGGAGGTAGGTGAGGAACACCCACGGCATGTCGGTGGCGAGCTGCTTCTGGAACGTGGCGTACGCGGCCTTGCGGGCGGCCGGGTCGGCGCTGGCGCGGCCCTCCTGCAACGCCCTGTCCACCACGGGCGACCGGTAGCCGCCGGGGTTGAAGAAGCCCTGGCCGGCGAAGGCGGAGCCGAAGAGCTTGTAGGAGACGAAGTCCGGGTCGTACGGGGTGCCGTAGCCCATCACCAGCGCGTCGCTCTTCATCCGGGGAGTGATCGCGTCCCAGGTCAGGCCCTCGGGGGTGATCTTGATGCCGACCTTCTTCGCGTCGGCGGTGACCGCGAGGGCGAGTTCCTTGCGGAGGCTGTCCGTGGCCGGGTACATCAGCGCGAACGCGGCCTGCCGGCCGTCGCGGACGCGGATCCCGTCCGGGCCCGGCTTCCAGCCGGCGGCGTCGAGGGCGGCGGTCGCGGCGGCCGGGTCGGCGGCCGGCTTGCCGACGATCGAGGGCTCGGCGAACTCCGACGTCGGCGGGACCGGCCCGAACGCCGGCTCGCCGGCCCCGCCCAGCAGGCCGGTGACCATCGCCGCACGGTCCACCGCCGCGTTCAGCGCCTGCCGCACCGCGAGGTCGGCGGTGACCGGGTTGCCCATCGGCAGCATCACGCCCCGGTAGTCGGCGGTGGGCACCCGCTGCACCCGGTAGCCGGCCTGGCCGTCGAAGCCGACGGCCAGCTTCGGCGCCAGCTCCGCCGCGTCGAACTCCCCCGCCCGTGTCCGCTGCGCGCGTACGTTGTCGTCGGCGACGAACGCCACCACCACGCCGCCGTTGGCGGGCCTGCCGCCCCAGTAGCCGTCGTTGGCCGCGAGCACGAGCCGGTCGCCCGGGGTCCAGGACGTCACGCGGTACGGGCCGGTGCCCACCGGCTTGCGGTTGAACTCGGCCTTGTTGATGTCCTGCCCGGTCAGCGCCTTGGCCGGCACGATCCCGAGGGCCAGCCGCTGCGGAAAGGGCGCGTAGGCGTACTTGAGGGTGAAGACCACGGTCGACGGGTCGGGGGCGGTGACCGAGGCGAGCATGTCCAGGTCGGAGCGGAGCGTGGAGTCGACCTTCGGGTCCAGCACCGCCTGGTAGGTGAAGACCACGTCCTGGGCCGTGAACGGGCTGCCGTCGTGGAACAGCACGCCCTCGCGCAGCTTCGCGGTGATCGTCCTGCCGTCCGCCGACACGGTGGGCAGTTCCCGGGCCAGCGCCGGCACCAGTTCGTTGCGGGCGTCGCGGGCGACCAGCCCGTCGAAGATCAGGGAGCCGCCGTCGACCCCGTAGTTCAGCACCGGGTTCAGCGCGTCCGGCTCACCCGCCGTCGCCACGACGAGGGTGCCGCCGTCGCCCGCGCCCGTCGACGTGGTCGTCGGCGACGAGCAGGCGGTCAGGGCGAGGACGCCGGCGACGGCCACGGCCACCGCCGTCACGCGCTTGGACACACGCGTACCCATGACATGCTCCCGGGTCTGTTCGTCGCACGACCGCCCGGTGTCACGCCGGGTGGGCGTCCTGCTCTGGCCGACCGCGCCCGCGGCGGTCCACGGTCACGAGCGGGCGGCGCCCCGGCGATCGTCTGATCATCGCGTGCCGGGGCAGCCGGCCACTAACGCCAGCATCCCGCAATTGCCAAAGTAGTGCAACAAGCACCGGGCACCGGGGCGCGGCCGGCGACCGGAAGCAGGGTACGCCGACGGCACGCGGCCGACCGTACCGACCGCGCGGCGACGCGGCGGGCGGCCGACCGCCCGTTCACGGTCAGCCCAGGGGCAGGGCGGTGAGCCAGTCCCGCCAGGCCCGCTCGGCCGGGGCCGGGTCCTGCCCGGCGGCGAAGACGTGGTGGCCGAGGACCAGGGCGTCGCCCCGCTCGGCACCGGAGTGCAGGAACCGGTAGAGCCCGTCGGCGGTGCGGACACCGACATAGGTCGGGAGGCCGGCCAGGTCGACGACGCCCTCGACCGGCGGGAGGCCGTCGACGGTGAACCGGACCCGCGCCTCCTCCGCGAGCGGCCCCGCGACGCCGAGGGCGTCGGCCACGGCCGCCCATGCCCGATCCGCGCCGCCCACGCCCGAACGGAACGCCGAGACCGGGGTCGCGGTCCGACCGGGGAAGTGGGCGAGATACGCGGCCAGCGTCCCGAGGTACATGTCCCAGCCGACCGCCATCGCCTCGTACTCGGTCTCCCAGTCGTCGCCGAGGACACCGCTCTGCACGAGCCGCAGGGTCGTGCTGCCCCGCTCGCGGCCCTCGATGAGGTATTCCGTGGCCATGAACGTGCCGTCCGGGGCCGTTCCGGTGCGGTCGGCGAACCGCTTGCCGGGCTCCCACGCGGTGATTGTCGCCTCCTCCACGTGCCCGGCCATCGTCAGGCGGGTCAGGCCGCCCTCGCCCGGCTCGACCTCGCTGCGGCCCATGAACCAGGAGTCGATGCCGGGGCCGGTCGCGATGGCCTCCCACACCTGCTCGGGCGTGGCGGCCAGCTCGACGTCCTTGCGCAGCTCGAAGTGGTGTCCCATCGTCAGTGCTCCTCGTTCGCGGTTCTGTCGTCGGGGCCGGCGTCGGGGTGCAGGGCGACCACCACCCGGTGCTCGCGACCGCCGGGGGCGTTCTCGTCGTGGTACCTGCCGACCAGGGCGCTGACGGTCGCCGCCAGTTCCTCGGCGAAGGCCGCCCGGTCGCGCGCCGAGGCGAACCGGACGGTGCCGTCGACGGCGAACGTGGCCACCCGTTGCTTCGTCCGCTCGGCGCCGGTGATGAGCGCGCCGACGTCCTGCACGAGGCGGGCGGCCAGTGCCAGCAGCCACCGCGCCGACAGCCGGTCCGGCGACTGCGCCGGGTCGGGCCGCACGGCGGCGAGGGCCGCGGGCGAGATCACGTAGGACGCCGCCGTCGCCCGCATGACCCGCTCGGTCACGTTGCCCTTCCGGCGCTCCTCCACCAGCTCGATCAGGCCGTGCTGCTCCAGCGCCCGGAGGTGGTAGTTGACCTTCTGTCGGGGCAGGCCGACGCGGGCCGCGAGCATCGTCGCCGAGGCCGGTTCGGCGAGCGCGGCCAGCAGCCGGGCCCGCATCGGGTCCAGGGAGGCCTCGGCCGCCGCCGGATCCTCGATCACTGCGATGTCGAACATGACCACAGCGTCTCACCGACAATTTTTTCTGTCAAGACAACGAAGCTGTTCGGCGGGAACCTCGCCGCCTCACTCCTCCCGAGGGCGCAGGCGCACGCCGCGCAGCAACTGGGCGTTGAGCGCCACCACGATCGTCGAGGCGGACATCAGGATCGCGCCGACCGCCGGGCTGAGCGTCACCCCGGCCCACGCCAGCACGCCCGCGGCCAGCGGAAGGGCGACGACGTTGTAGCCGGCCGCCCAGGCCAGGTTCTGGATCATCTTGCGGTACGAGGCCCGGGACAGCCGGATCACGCCGGTGACGCCGCGCGGGTCGGACGAGGCGAGCACCACCCCGGCGGACTCGATCGCCACGTCGGTGCCGGCGCCGATGGCGATGCCCACGTCGGCCCTGGCCAGGGCGGGGGCGTCGTTCACCCCGTCGCCGACCATCGCCACCCGTAACCCCCGCCGTTGCAGGTCGGCCACGGCTTCGTCCTTGTCGGCCGGCAGCACCTCGGCGAAGACCTCGTCCACGCCGGAGCGGAAGCCGAGGTCGGCGGCGACCGCCTCGGCGACCGGCCGGGCGTCCCCGGTGATCATCACGATCTTGCCGACGCCCTGCTGCCGCAGCTCGGCGATCGCCGCCCGAGCCTCGGGGCGGACCTGGTCCTCCAACGCGAGGGCGCCGAGCACGGAGGCCGCGTCGCCGTCGAGGCGCAGCAGGTGCAGCACCGCCGCGCCCCGGCGCGACCAGTCGTCCTGCCGGTCGGTCAGGTCGGCCGGCACCTCCGCGTGCAGCTCGCGCAGCAGGGCGGGCCCCCCGACGGCGTACGCCGTGCCGTCGACCTCGGCGCGCACGCCGCGCCCGGCCAGCGAGCGGAACCCCGTCGCCCGCCGCGCCACGCCGCGCTCGGCCCAGGCGGTCACGATGGCCCGGGCCAGCGGATGCTCGCTGTCCGCCTCCACCGCCGCCGCCAGGGCGAGCACCTCGTCCTCGCTGCCGCCCCCCGTGGCCGCCACCCCCGACACCACGTGCTCGCCCCGGGTCAGGGTGCCGGTCTTGTCGAACAGCACCGCGTCGACCGTGCGCATCCGCTCCAGCGCCAGCCGGTCCTTGACCAGGATGCCGCCCTTGGCCGCCACGGCCGTCGAAAGCGCGATCACCAACGGAATGGCCAGGCCGAGCGCGTGCGGGCAGGCGATCACGAGCACGGTGACGGTACGCACCACGGCCCCACCGAGGTCGCCGAGCACCGCCCAGGTCACCAGGGTCGCCAGGGCCGTCCCGGTCGCGACGTAGAACAGCCAGGCGGCGAAGCGGTCGGCGAGCACCTGCGCGCGACCGCTGGACTGCTGGGCCTGGGCCACCAGGCGCTGGATGCCGGCCAGCGCGGTGTCCTCGCCCACCGCCTCGACGCGCACCCGGACCGCCGCGTCGGTGGCCACCGTGCCGGCGACCACCCGGTCCCCGACGCCCCGGGAGACCGGCCGCGACTCGCCGGTGACCATGGACTCGTCCAGCTCGGCGGCGCCCTCGGTGATCCGCCCGTCGGCCGGCACCCGCGCGCCGGGGCGGACCAGCACCAGGTCGTCGACCCGCAGGTCCGCCACCGACACCGGCTCGACCCCGCCGTCCGCCGTCACCCGCTCGGCGTCGTCGGGCAGCAGCGCCGCCAGTGCGGACAGCGCGCCCTGCGCCTGCCCGATGGCCTTCATCTCCTGCCAGTGCCCGAGCAGCATGATCGTGACCAGGGCCGCGAGCTCCCACCAGAAGTCCAGGTCGAAGGCCCCCAGCGCGGTCGCCGCCGAGGCGACGTAGGCCACCGTGATGGCCATCGCGATCAGCAGCATCATGCCCGGCGCCCGGTCGCGCACCTCCCGCACCGCGCCGAGGAGGAACGGCCAGCCGCCGTAGAGGAAGACGACCGTGCCGAGGACCGGGCCGACCCACGCCACGCCCGGGAACTCCAGCCGGTAGCCGAACCAGTCCATCACCATCTCGCTGGTCAGCACGATCGGCACGGTCAGCGCCAGGCTCAGCCAGAACTTGCGGCGGAACTGCTCCGGGTCGTGCCCGGCGTGCTTGTCGTGCCCCCCGCCGCCGTGCCCGGCGTGCTTGTCGTGCCCCCCGCCGCCATGTCCGGCGTGCTCGTCGTGCCCGGCGGAGCCCTGGGCGCGCCCGGCAGACCCGTCCGCGCCGGCACGCTCCTCATGGCCGGGGGACCTGGCCGCGTGGCTGGCGGCGGGTGGTCCAGCCGGTGCCGGGCCAAGGTGCCGAGGGCCGTGGTGCTCGTGGCGCGGGTCGTGGGACATGGTCGCCTCCTCCCGACCACCCTATACCCCCCTCGGGTATACGGTCGCCATTCCCGGAGATCCGGGAAGAGCCGAGTCGCACCCATGCGCTTACCGGCTGCCCCTGGCGTGAGCCGGCCGGAGATCGGGTAGAACGGGGCCATGGGCCAGCTGAGCAGTTCCCCACCCCCACCGCAGTCCGTTGAGCTGCGCCGGTGGACCTTGTCGGAGGCAGCCCACCTGCGCGCCCTGCGGGCGTCCCTGCACGAGGAACTGACCGGCGACGTGCTCGGCGAGGGCGAGTCGCTCCAGGAGGTCCCCGAGCTGGTCGCGCTGATCGCGACGGAGCTGGCCACGAACGCCCTGCGCCACGGGATCCCACCGACCATCGTCCGGCTGCTCGCGACCGACGACTACCTGATCCTGGACGTCGCCGACCACGACCTGGGTTCCCTGCCGAAGCTCGCCGAGGCCCGGCCGGTCGGCGACGGCGGGCGCGGCCTGGAGCTGGCCCGCGCCCTGTCCCTCGACGTCGGCTGGTACGCCACGGGCACCACCAAGAACATCTGGGCGTCCTTCCCCCGCACCGAGCGCCTCCACACCGCACCAACCCCCTGACCACCCCGCCCCCACCCCGGCCGATCATGCAGCCGTGGTGCCCGTTCGACACCCGTCCGGGCGGTTCGTGCCCCACCACGACTGCATGATCGACGCGGGCCCCATCGTTCAGGCAGGTCGCGAGCCTGGTGCGCGTTTCCGGGCGGCCTACACTGGTTGCCGTGAGGCACTCGGCATGACCAGCAGCGAACGGCGGACCGCGCCCGGCGGTCATCTCTGCTGGTCGTACGACGACCCGGAGTCCCTCGCCGACCAGACGGAGCGCCACCTCGCCGCGAGCCTCGCCGCCGGCGAGCGCTTCTGGTACGTGACGCCGCGCCCCTCGGATCTCGTGGCCGAGCGGCTGCGCGCCCTGCCGGGCTTCACCGACGCCGTCCGCCGGGGGGCCGCCGAGGTGATCCCCCTGATGTCGACCTATTCGCCCGACCACGTCGTCGACCCGCCGGCGCAGGTCGCCGCCTACGCGGGCGCGACGGACGAGGCGCTGGCCGACGGGCACACCGGGCTGCGCGTGGTCGCGGAGGCCACCGAGCTGGTCCGCACCCCGGCCCAGCTCGACGTCTTCACCCGTTACGAGCATCTCATCGACCGCTACATGCGCACCGGGCCGTTCAAGGCCGTGTGCGCCTACCACCGGCCGAAGCTGGGCGACCGGACGATCACGGAGCTGGCCTGCATGCACCCGCAGACCAACGTCGAGGACCTGCTGTTCCAGCTGTACGCCGTGGCGCCCGACGACGGGCACGCCGCGATCGCCGGCGAGCTGGACATGTCGAACCACGAGCTGTTCCGCACCGCCCTGGACCGCGCCGACCTGCGGCCCGTCGACGGTGAGCTGATCCTGTCGGCAGCCGACCTGCGCTTTCTGGACCACCGCGCCCTGACCCTGCTGGCCGAGTACGCGCACCGTCGGGGCGCGACCGCTGTGCTGCGTACGCCCCGCCCGGCCGCCGCCCGCCTGGTCGACCTGCTGCGCCTGCCCGCGATCCGGGTCGAGGTCACGGCATGAGGACGGGCGCTGCCGCCGGGCACCACGGCTACTACCACGAGGCCCTCCGTTACGGCTCCGACGACGATTTGCTCGCGGTGGTGGTGCCGTTCCTGCTCGGCGGCGTCGACGCGGGTGAGCCGACCTTCGTCGCGCTGGGCGAGCGCACCGGCGGGCTGGTCCGCTCGGCGCTGCCGGCCGGTTGCCCGGTCGAGTTCCTGCCCGGTGGCGATCTCTACGCCCGGCCCGCCGCCGCCATCCGCTTCTACCGCCAGCTCCTCGCCGAGCAGGTGGCCGCCGGCGCGGGGCAGATCCGGATCATCGGTGAGGTGCCGTCGGCCTCGTTCGGCGCGACCTGGGACTGGTGGGCCCGCTACGAGTCGGCGATCAACCACGCGTACGACGAATTCCCGCTGTGGAGCATGTGCGCGTACGACTCCCGGATCACGCCGCCGGCGGTGCTGGCGGACGTGGCCCGGACGCACCCCCGGTTCGCCACCCCCGGCGGGCGGCACGTGCCGAGTCCGACCTGGACGCCGCCGAGGGACTACCTGCGGCAGGCGCTGCCGGTCGTGCCCGACCCGCTCCAGGCGCAGCCGCCGGCCGTCGAGCTGACCGACCCGACGGCCGCCGAGGCGCGTACCGCCGTACACAAGGCCGACCAGGGCCAGGTGCCGGTCGACGACGTGGAGGATCTGGTCGTCGCCGTCAGCGAGATCGTCACCAACGCGCTGCGCCACGGCAGGCCGCCGGTCCGGCTGCGCGTCTGGGCCGGCGACGACCGCATCGTGGCGACGGTCAGCGACGCCGGCGACGGGCCGGGCGACCCGTTCTGCGGGCTGCTCCCCGCGTCCGACGGTGCGCCGGGCGGGCTCGGCCTCTGGATCACCTACCAGTCCTGCAACCACGTGACCTGGCAGCGCGACGACGACGGCTTCACCCTGCGGCTGACGGCCGGGAACGCGTACACCGGCTGACCGGGGCGGGCTCGCGCCCTGGTGCCGGACCGGGCGGGCCGGCGACACCGCGGTGGCGATGGCCGACCGGCGGAGGTCGGGTGCCTCGGCGCCGCTCGCCGGCACTTTCGCCATCTGAGTCACCTCATCACTCGCATCCGTGCCGAACTACCCGGGGGCGACCGAACCGTGCGCAAGCCCCCACGACGGGATGGTCGTGCCGGGCGGTTCCGGTGGCACCGGTCACCACCGGCGGACGGCGGACGGGCCCGGAGGTACCTTCGGCGGGCGGGCGACGATCGTTTCCCGGCGCGGGAGACGCAGACCCCAGGAGGACACGGCCGTGCCGGACGCCGAGGAACTGGTCAGTTACGCGCTCGCGGCGGTGCGTGGCACCGACGTACGCCTCGCGGAGCGGCAGCTGGACCGGCTGATGATCGGGACGGGCGCGGCGGACGGCGCGGCGGCGGTGGACGCCGCGCTCCTGCGCCGCCTGGTGGGGGGCGTGGAGCGGCTGGCACGGCACGGCTGGCAGCCGGTGGACCTCGGCCGGCTCGCCGCCCGCCGGCTCGGCCCCCGGGCGTCGGGGCTGGTCACCGACGCGCTCGCCGCGCACCGCCGCGACCTGGCCGGGCCGGTGCCGCCGTGGTGGGACGACCAGCTCCGCGATCTCGGAGCGGCGGTGTGGTGGGACGCCGACGAGGGCCACCTGGCCGCCTGGTCGACCCGCGTCGGGTGCGACCGGTTCACCGCCCTACGGGCGGCGGTCGACGCGCTGGCCGTGGTCGAGGGGCTCCCGCCGATCGCCGTGCTGCGCCCGCCGCCCGGCGTGCCGTCGACGGGCGTCGCGCACGGCGGCGGTCCGGGTGGCGGTTCCCGCATGCTCGACCGGGTGCGGGCGCTGCTGGCCAAGGCGGAGTCGACCACCTACCCGGCCGAGGCGGAGGCGCTGACCGGCAAGGCCCAGGAGCTGATCGCCCGGCACAGCATCGACCAGGCGCTGCTGGCCGGTGTCGCCGAGCCCGCCGACCGGCCCGGAGGGCTGCGTCTCGGCACCGAACCCCCGTACGCGGGCGCGAAGGCGCTGCTGGCGCAGGAGGTGGCGGCGGCGAACCGCTGCGAGGCGGTCTGGTCCGACGACCTCGGGTTCACCACGGTGCTGGGCTGGCCGGCCGACCTGGAGGCGGTCGAGCTGCTCCACACCTCGCTGCTGGTGCAGGCCACCACCGCGATGCTGCGCGGCCGGGTTGAACGGCGGGCCAGGGGCACCGGCCGGCGGACCCGGGACTACGACGAGTCCTTCCTGAACGCCTTCGCGCTGCGGATCGGCGAGCGGCTGCGGGCCGCCACCGACACGGCCGACCGGGAGGCCACGGCGCAGGCCGGGTCGGAGCGGCTGCTGCCGGTGCTCGCCACCCGCGCCGAGGCGGTGCGCGAACGCCTCGACACGCTCTTTCCCGGCGTCGTCCGGGGCCGGCTCACCGTGCGCGACGCCGAAGGCTGGTCGTCGGGCACCTCCGCCGCCGACCGGGCCTCGCTCGGCGCCGGTCCCGCCCCGAAACGCCAGGTACGCGGCCGGCGCTGAGGTTCCGCCCGGCCCGCTGTCGAATCGGGTGCGGGCCCACGTCGGCGGTGCCGGGCTGGACCGGGCCGGGTACTCCCTCGGGCCTGGCCGGACGGCAGGTCGGTGCCCACCGGCTCAGGCGCGGCACTCGCGGGTCAGCTTGGGCGGGATGCCGGTGAAGGTGGCCGCCATCCAGGCGGCTGGCCGCGACGCCCGGGAACCGGCGTCGATCCGCTCGGCGGTCTCCTCGATCAGGGCGCGGATCTGCGGATCTGCGGCCCGGCGGGCCTGCGCGCGCACGTCGTCGGCCAGCTCCGCCAGGTTGCGCCGAAGCTGGTCGGCTACCTGTTGCCCGGTCAACTCGCGGGTGACGGAGGCCGCCGAGTCGGTGGCGATCCTCCGGCTGCCGGCGACGATGGCCCGGTCGACCTCGCGGCAGACCTCGGCGGTGTTGGCGGCGGTCGTGGCGACCGGGGACGGGCTCCGGTAGCCGGCGCTCGCCGGGGCCGTCGGGCTCGGCGGGGACGCGCCGGTGGAGGCCGCCTCCTTCCGCGCGGTGTCCTGGCAACCCATGGCCAGCACCCCGAGCGCCACCGTGGCGGCGGCGCGGCGCGCGTAGACGACGGATCGGGACACGGGACCTCCCGTTCGGGGGCTCGGCCGTCCTGCGGGTGACGGCCCGGGTTCGGCCGACGTCGGGCGGCGGGCACGTCGACCTGGCAACGAGGGGCCACCCCCGCAGGACACGTCCCGCCGGATACGCCAGTACGCCCTCCGCCGGGTCGGCTCAGGACCGATCCGGCGGAGGGCACGTACGCGGGTCAGCTCTTGAAGGCGTCCTTGATCTTCTCGCCGGCCTGCTTCAGCTTGGCGCCGGCCTGGTCGTTGCGGCCCTCGGCCTCGAGCCGCTCGTTGTCGGTGGCCCGGCCGGCGCCTTCCTTCAGCTTGCCGGCCGCGTCCTCGGTCGTGTTGTTGATCTTGTCGTCGAAACCCATGTCAACCTCCCGAATTGGCGGTGCCGGTACGCCCCTGATGTACCCCGCCCCGCCGTCGTCCAACCGTCCCCGGTCACGCAGCGTCGACCATAGGCCCGCGCCGGCACGCCGCGAGATCCCGCACGACCGCGCCGCCGACCCTCTCGGCGTGGTCGGCGGCACGGTGCGGTGCGGCAGGTCAGGCGACCGTACGGAAGCTCCGCAGCCGGAGGCTGTTGGCAACCACGAAGACCGAGGAGAAGGCCATCGCGGCGCCAGCGATCATCGGGTTCAGCAGGCCGGCCGCGGCCAGCGGCAGGGCCCCCACGTTGTAGGCGAACGCCCAGAACAGGTTGCCCTTGATGATGCCGAGGGTGCGCCGGGCCAGCCGGATCGCGTCCACGGCGGCCATCAGGTCGCCCCGGACCAGGGTCAGGTCGGACGCCTCGATCGCCACGTCCGTGCCGGAGCCCATGGCCAGGCCGAGGTCGGCCTGGGCCAGCGCGGCGGCGTCGTTGACTCCGTCACCGACCATCGCCACCGTCCGCCCCTCGCCCTGGAGTCGCCGTACGACGTCGACCTTGTCGGCGGGCAGCACCTCGGCGACCACCTCGTCGATGCCCAGCTCGGCGGCCACCGCGCGGGCGACGGTGGTGTTGTCGCCGGTCAGCAGCACCGGCGTCAGGCCGAGCGCGCGCAGCCGTACGATCGCCGCCCGGCTCGTCGGCCGGACCACGTCGGCCACCGCGAGGACCCCCCGGGCCCGGCCGTCCCAGCCGGCCAGCACCGCCGTGCGGCCCTCGGCCTCCGCCGTGGCCGCCGCCCGCTCGACCTCCTCCGGTACGTCGAGACCGTGCTCGCGAAGCAGCCGGGATCGGCCGATCAGCAGCTCCCGGCCCTCGACGGTCCCGCTCACCCCGAGCCCTTCGGCGTTGGCGAAGCCGGCCACCGGCGGCAGCGTGCCCGCCTCGGCCGCGCCGGCGGCGATGGCCCGGGCGATGGGGTGCTCGGAGGCGGACTCCAGCGCCCCGGCGAGCCGCAGCAGCTCCGCGCGGTCCTCACCGGTCGCCGGTACCACGTCCACCAGGGTCATCCGACCGGTGGTCACGGTGCCGGTCTTGTCCAGCACGACCGTGTCCACCTGCTTCGTGGACTCCAGCACCTCCGGGCCCTTGATCAGGACGCCGAGCTGCGCGCCCCGGCCGGTGCCGACCAGCAGCGCGGTCGGCGTGGCCAGCCCGAGGGCGCACGGGCAGGCGATGATCAACACCGACACGGCGGCGGTGAACGCGGCCGTGGCGCCCGACCCGCTGCCGAGCCACCAGCCGAGGGTGCCCACCGCGAGGGCGATCACGATCGGCACGAAGACGCCGGAGATCCGGTCGGCCAGCCGCTGCACCGCCGCCTTGCCGGTCTGCGCCTGCTCGACCAGCCGGGCCATCTGGGCCAGTTGGGTGTCGCCGCCGATCCGGGTGGCGGTGACCACCAGTCGGCCGCCCGCGTTGACGGTGGCGCCGACCACGGAGTCGCCCGGACCCACCTCGACCGGGACCGACTCGCCGGTGAGCATGCTGGCGTCGACCGCCGAGGTGCCCTCGTCGACCACGCCGTCCGTGGCGATCTTCTCGCCGGGCCGGACCACGAACCGGTCCCCCACCACGAGCTGGTCCACCGGGATCCGGGTCTCGGTGTCGCCGCGCAGCACCGCGACCTCCTTGGCGCCCAGTTCGAGCAGGGCGCGCAGCGCCGCGCCGGCGGTCCGCTTCGCCCGCGCCTCGAAGTAGCGGCCGGCGAGGATGAACACGGTCACCCCGGCGGCCGCCTCCAGGTAGATGTTGCCGGTGCCGTCGGTGCGGTTGATGGCGAGACTGAACGGGTGGGTCATCCCCGGCGTCCCGGCGGTGCCGAGGAAGAGCGCCCAGACCGACCAGCCGAACGCGGCCAGGGTGCCGACCGAGATCAGGGTGTCCATGGTCGCCGCGCCGTGTCGCAGGTTGATCCAGGCCGCCCGGTGGAAGGGCAGGCCGCCGTAGGCCACGACCGGGGCGGCCAGGGTCAGCGACAGCCACTGCCAGAAGTCGAACTGCCAGGCGGGCACCATCGCCAGCGCGATCACCGGCACGGTGAGCACGGCCGAGACCCACAACCGGGTGCGCAGGACGCGCAACTCGTCCACGGGCTCGGCGACCGGTGCACCACCGGCGGGCGTGGGCGGAGGCGGCAGGGCCGCGGTGTAGCCGGTCTTCTCCACCGTCGCGATGAGGTCGTCCGGGCTGACCTCGTCGGCGTACCGGACGGTGGCCTTCTCCGTCGCGTAGTTGACGGTTGCGGTCACCCCGTCCATCCGGTTCAGCTTCTTCTCGATCCGGGCGGCGCAGGAGGCGCAGGTCATGCCGCCGATCGCCAGCTCGATCTGGTTCGGCGCCATCAGCAGGGGCTTGGTGGTCATCACGCTTCCCGTCAGTCGTGCCCGTGGCCGGGGACGCCGTGGCCGGCGTCGGCGGTCGGGGAGCTCGTGGCGGCGGGTGTGCCCGCCGTCGGGGAGCCGGTCGCGGCCGGGACACCCGGCGCGGTCGGGCTGCCGGCGACGACCGTGAACTCGGCGGTACGCACGACGCCGCCGTGCTTGAAGTCCAGGTAGAGCCGGTAGGCGCCCGCCGACGGCATCTCCGCCGAGAAGCTCACCTCGGGGCCGGGCCGCGTCCGCCCGTCGCCCGGCTCGCCGTGCGGGTGCACGTGCAGGTACGCGAGGTCGCCCTGGCGCAGCGCCACCAGGTGGCCGTACGCGCCCAGGTAGGGCTCCAGGTCGGTGACGGGCGCGCCGCCGCGGCTCACGCTCAGGGTCAGCTCGGCGGTGCGCCCGGGCTCCGGGGCACCGGCGAGCGTGACGGTGTAGCCGTCGACCGTGGTGCTGGTGGCCGGCGCGGGCAGCGGCCGCCCGGTCAGCTCGCCGGGGACGGTCACGTCGACGCCGAGGGTCAGCGCCTCGCCCCCGGTCGGGGTGAAGTCGGCGAACGCCCGCCAGACGCCGGGCCCGGCGAGCGGCGAGTCGACCCGCCAGGTGCCGTCCGGCGTCATCTCGGGGTGCACGTGCCGGAAGCCGGAGAGGTCACGGCGGGCCACGATCAGGTGCATGCGCTTGTCGTGCGCCACGTCGTACGCGGTCACCGCCCGGCCGTCGGGGCCGGTGACCTGGAACGCGAACTGCCCGGCCGGGGCGTCCACCGGACGCAGGGTGTACCCGCGGTCGGAGACGAGCAGCCCGCCGGGCAGGTGCGCCGCCGCGCCGTTGTCGCCCCCGTGTCCGGCTCCGCCGTCGTCGCCGTGCCCCCCGCCGGCGTCGTGCGGGGCCTCGGCGGGCGGCGTCACGGGGTCGGCCACCCGACCGACCCCGTACGTGGCGCCGAACACCACCGCGAGGCCGAGGGCGAAACCGCTCAGCTTCGTCGCCGTGTTCATGGTGTGCCTCGTCTTCCCCGTGCCCGCTCTCAGCCGCCGACGAGGTCGTAGCCGGCCTCGTCGACGGCGGAGCGCACGGTGTCGGTGTCCAACGGGCCCTCGCTGGTGACGGTGACCCGACCGGCGGCGACGTCGACCTGGACGTCGCTGACGCCCGGGATCGCGCCGACCTCGTTGCTGACCGCGGTGGCGCAGTGCCCGCAGGTCATGCCCTGCACCTGGTAGGTGGTGGTGGTCATCGAACTCTCCTCTCGACGCCTCCATCCTATACCCCCCAGGGGTAATTCGGAGGCGGACGGGCGCCTGTGCCGTGTACCGGTACCCGGTGGGGGTATCTCGGCCACGGAGGACCGTACCATACCCCCGAGGGGTACGGTACGCTCGACCCCATGACCACACCGACGCCCACCCCGACCAGGGGCTACACCGCCACCAAGGACCAGCTGCTCGCGCGGCTGCGCCGCGTCGAGGGGCAGGTCCGTGGCATCGAGAAGATGGTCGACGACGACCGCTACTGCATCGACGTGCTCACCCAGATCTCCGCGATCCAGGCCGCCCTGGACAAGGTCGCGCTCGGCCTGCTCGACGGGCACGCGCGACACTGCATGCACGAGGGTGCGGCCGAGGGCCGGGCCGACGAGATGGCCACCGAGATGATGGCCGCCGTCGGCCGCCTGATGAAGCGCGGCTGAAGCGCGGGCTGCACCACCACGGCCACCCGCCGGCAGCGGCGGAGCGTGGCGTGACGTGCAGCCGCACTCCCGCTCCTGGTCACGTCGGTGGGATTGGCCAGCGCCGGGCCGGGCCGGGCCGAGGACGCTCCGCCCGGCGACGCCGGGCGCCTCCCGGCCGGGGCACCCCGGCGCCCCCGGGTGGGAGCGCCGGGGCGACCGGGTCAGAACCGGCCGAGGATCTTCCTCATCGTGTCGATCTCGGCCTGCTGGGTGCTGATGATCTGCTGGGCCAGCGCCTTGGCCTCCGCGTGCGCACCCCGGGCGAGCACGTCGCGGGCCATGGTGACCGCGCCCTCGTGGTGGGCGATCATCATGGTCAGGAACTGCCGGTCGAACTCCCGGCCGGCGGCGGCCCCCAGCTCTGCCATGTCGGCGTCGGACATCATGCCCGGCATGGCGTGGTCCATGTGCGGCATCCCGCCCGGCGACGGCACCGGCCGCCCCCAGGCCGCCAGCCAGCCGCTCATGGTGGCGATCTCGGGCGCCTGGGCCGCCTTGATCTCCACGGCGAGCCGCTTGACCTCCGGGTCGGCCGCCCGCGTCGCCGCCAGGTCGGCCATCTCCACCGCCTGCCGGTGGTGCGGGACCATCATCTGGGCGAACATCACGTCGGCGTCGCCGAACGCGGCCGCGCCGGTGGCGGTGACCGCCGGGCCGCCGGTGCCGGAGGTGCCGTGTCCCGCGTCCGGGGACGAGTGGTCGTCGCCGCCGCAGGCGGCCACGGCGAGGGCGACGGTGACGACGACGCCGGCCAGGGCGGCACGGCGCGCGAGGGTACGAGTGGTCATGACTGAGCCTTTCGGTGTCGGAACGTACGCGGCATGACGGGGACGCGGAACGACGTGAGCCGCCCCGCGCCGAACGCGTCCTACCTGCGCAGCACCGAGACCGTGGCGAGCCGCAGACCGACCGGCCGGGGCGGCGGGGCCCGGGGCGACGCGAGGGAGCCGACCGGACCGCCCCCCGCCGGGCCGACGGCGCGTACGCGGGCCGACAGCAGCGCCGCCAACACCAGCGAGGCCGCGAACGCACCCAGCACGGCCAGGCACGCCCCCCACCCGGGCATTTCTCCACCGGTGCCGCCGGACGGCAGGAGCCGGTCGGGCACGCAGCCACCGGAGCAGCCCACGACGGCCTGGAGAGCCGCCACGGCGGCGTGGGGAAGCCCGATGTCAAGCGACGGCGCGACGGCGGCGTGCGGCCCGCGGGGAGCCGTGTCACGCGGCGCCACAACGGGCGCGGCGGCGTGCGCGGCGGCGGCGTGCGCCGACGGGTCGACGGAATGACCGGTCGGGTGCGAGTCGTGACCGATGGTGTGCATCGCGGCCAGACCGAGCAGCGTGCCGACGAGCAGCAGGAGCCGCGCGCCCCGCGCCGCCGTCACTGTCGTCCGCACATCCGTCACGCTAGCGCGTCGACCCGCCCTGCGGGGACCACCGCGCGGCACGATCCCGGACGGCTGCGCGGGCTACCATTCGGCCGGTGGCCCTCCGGTTTCCGCACCGCCCGCCCCGCACTCCCCGCCGGGCGGCGCATCGAGCACCCGTCACCGGGCAGGGGCCGAAGACGACGGTAAGTGACCGCACCGCCACATGGAGGCGGTCCACCGTCCCGGCCACGCGGCGACGCTGAACCGACCGGCCCGCCGGCCCGTACCCCGCCCTGGATTCGTTGGGAGACACTCGATGGGCGCCGACCACACCCGTCCCGCTCCGTCCGCCCCGCCGAGGGTGCGGCGGATCCTCGTCGCGACGGTGGTGCCCCTCTTCGTCGCCACCCTGATCGCGGCCCTGGTGCTGTGGCCGTCAGACACGCCCGACCCCGTGGCGGGCAGCGAGCCGCCCCGCCACCACGGCACGGTGACGCGGGTGGTGACGGAGCCGTGCCCGCCGGCCCCGGAGACCCCCGAGGGGGGCCCCGGCGCGACGCGGGGCCCCTGCGGCACCGTCACCGTACGGGTGGAGGGCGGTCCCGACGCCGGCCAGCAGATCCAGACGCCGGTCCCGGCCGGTCCCGGGGCGCCGACCGTCGCCGTGGGCGACGAGATCATCCTGGTCGAGCTCACCGACCCCGCCGACCCCACGGTCAGCACCTACAACATCGCGGAGCACCAGCGCGGCAAGCCGTTGATCTGGCTGGTGGCGCTCTTCGCGGCGGCGATCGTCGCCTTCGGGCGGTGGCGCGGGCTGGCCGCGCTGGCCGGTCTGGCGGCGAGCTTCGCCATCCTGCTGACCTTCGTGCTGCCCGGCATCGGCGCCGGCAGCCCGCCGCTCCTGGTCGCGGTCGTCGGCGCCGCTCTGATCATGTTCGTGGTGCTCTACCTGACCCACGGCGTGACCGCGCAGACCTCGGTCGCCGTGCTCGGCACGCTGGGCAGCCTGGTGCTGACCGGTGTGCTCGGCACGATCGCCACCGCCGCGACCCACCTGACCGGGTTCGGCTCCGAGGACGCCACCACGCTGTCGATGTACCAGGCAGACGTCGACCTGCACGGGCTGTTGCTGGCCGGGATCATCATCGGCTCCCTCGGTGTGCTCGACGACGTCACGGTCACCCAGGCCGCCACGGTCACCGAGCTGGCGCACGCCAATCCCGGGCTGTCCCGGGTGCAGCTCTACCGGGCGGCGACCCGGGTCGGACGGGCGCACATCGCCTCGACGGTGAACACCATCGTGCTGGCGTACGCCGGCGCCTCGCTGCCGGTGCTGCTCCTGCTGACGGCCGACTCGCGGGCGGTGACCCAGCTCCTCACCAGCGAGTTCCTCGCCCAGGAGATCGTCCGCAGCGCGGTCGCCACCCTCGGGCTGATCGCCGCCGTGCCGCTGACCACCGGGCTGGCGGCGGTGGTGACCACGGCGGGCCGGCGCGGCGGCGACGCCGCCGACGGCAGCCCGCCCCCGGCCGCGCCGGCGCCCCGACCGGCGGCCGACCGGTCGGAGGCGCTGGAGGCACTCGGCGGGCCCCGCGGCGGCGACACGCCGTCCAGCGCGCCCGGGTGGCCCGGTCGGGCCGGGAACACGGACACCGGATGGTGACACTCCTGAGCGTCACCGATCGGGGCGTCCGTCCTGATAAACGCGTCACTGGTCACCGTGCGCCATTACGAAATAACGCATTTAGTCGGCTTAGGGACGTAGATCCCCGGGAGTGCTCTCGGGTAACCTCGCTGCCGGTCACCGCCGAAGGCGCGCAGCGGCGCCTGCGGTGCCGCCGCCCAATCGCCACCAGGCGAGCCGGGGACCCAGGTAACTGGGGTGAATCCGCGACAGCGGTAGGGGCCACTTCCGCCCCGAACCCGTCAGCTAACCCGGTCGGCGGTCGACGGAAGGGAAAACTGTGACGGCACCCCTACGCCGCTGGTTGACGCCCGTGGTGGCCGCACTCGCCGCCCTGGCGGTCTTCGCCGGGCCACTCCCGGCAGCGGCCGCGCCCACCCCGCCCAAGCCCTCCGGGCACGGCGACGACGAGCCCAAGCTGCTCGACGACCTGATCGAGGCCCGGAACCGGTCCTACGTGCAGGCCAAGGCGAAGCTGGAGAAGTCGAAGAAGCGCCAGCTCGAACTGGCCCTGGAGGTCAACCGCGCGCAGGCCGAGCTGGACGCGCTGGCCCCGCAGGTCAGCCAGATCGCCGCCCAGTCCTACCGGACCGGGCGGATCGGCGCGGTGTCGATGCTGCTGGACACCGCCAGCCCCGACTCGTTCGTCAAGCGCGCCGCCGCCCTCGACGAGCTCAACCTGGTCAACTCCAAGAAGCTCGCCGAGGTGAACGCGGTCAAGGACCGCGCCGAGCAGGCCAAGCTGGCGCTCGACGCCGAGGTACGCGAGCAGCAGAAGCTGACGAACGAGATGGCGCGCGGCAAGCGCGAGGCGGAGAAGGCGCTCGCACTGGTCGGCGGCAGGGGGCTGACCAGTGGCAAGGTGGTCGCCACGTCGCCGGTGGCGAAGATGGCGCCCGGTCGTACCGCCGACGGCGACTGGAAGCCCCTGTCCTGCACAGAGGACGACCCCACCACCGGCGGCTGCATCACCGCGCGCACGCTGCACATGTACAAGGAGGTCAAGCGGGTCGGCTTCAACCGGTTCGTCGGCTGTTACCGTCCCGGCGGGCCGTACGAGCATCCGAAGGGCCGAGCCTGCGACTGGTCGTTGCAACGCAGCGGCTTCTCCCCCTGGCACAACGACGACACCTACATGTACGGCAACAACCTGACCGCGTTCCTGGTCCGCAACGCCGACCGGCTCGGTATCTACTACGTGATCTGGAACCGGCAGATCTGGTTCCCCGCGACGGGCTGGAGTTCCTACAGCGGCCCGTCGAACCACACCGACCACGTCCACGTGTCACTGCTCTAGCCGCGACCAGCGGTCGCACCAGCGAGAACGCGGACAGGGCCGCCCCGCCTGACGCGGGAGCGGCCCTGTCTCGTCTCAGGCGAGCGCGGCGCTGGCGGCCGGCTCCGGCGCGTCGACCGTACGGGCGGGCACCCCGGCCACCGTCCGCACCTCGCCGGCGGTCAGCCGGTACGACATGCCGACCACCCCGCAACGGCCGGCGGCCACCTCCGCGGCGAGCACGGCGGACCGGCCCAGCATCGCCTCGACGGTGTACGCGATGTGGATGTCGACGATCCCGTCGATGTCCGCCACGCCCTCGGCGGCGGCCCGGCGCAGGCTGGGCACCACGGCGTCCACCACGGCGCACAGGTGCCCGACCGGTGGGGTGCCGGTGGCGTCCGCCGTACGCGCCGCCTGGACCGCCCCGCAGGAGTCGTGCCCGAGCACCACCACCAGGGGCGTGCCCAGGACCGTGACGGCGTACTCCACGCTGCCCAGCACCTCGGGGCCAATGGTGTGCCCGGCGGTGCGGACCACGAAGAGGTCACCCAGGCCACGGTCGAAGATGATCTCTGCGGCGAGCCGGGAGTCGGAGCAGCCGACGATCACCGCGAAGGGGTGTTGTCCGTCGGCGACCGCGGTGCGGTGCACGGCGTCCTGGTTGGGGTGGCGCGGGGCGCCGGACACGAACCGCCGATTGCCGGCGTACAGCTCGGCGAGCGCCTCCTCGGGACTCGCGGGGGCAGCCGGCGCGATTCCGACGTCGGCCGGGGCAGTGCCCGTGGTCGACACCGGGAGCGTCCGCTCCGGGCCCGGTTGAGTGCCTGGCGATCCGGGACGGTTCATCCCACACCTCGCTCCCTGACGTGAACGGCCTGGTCACCCGGGCCGACGCTGGACGCGGGCTGCCACCACCGTCACACGCACCGAAAGGTACGTCAAGGTATGCGTGATATCCATTTCATATGTTCGCCGGCCTCCGGTACGGCGGTCGCCGGCGTCCGGTACGGGCGGCGACCGGCCCGGCCGCCCCGCCGGGCACGAGGACGCGCAGCCGCGAGGGCGCGCAGCAAAACACGAAGCAGGGGCCATACGATGACGGACATGGCGACGACTGGGGAGAACGAGAGCACCCGCAACTGGACGTTCCTCACCAACCACGGGCACGTGCTGCTCGCCATCGCCCGCAACCCCACCGCCCGACTCCGCGACGTCGCCGACGAGGTGGGCGTCACCGAGCGGGCCGCCCAGGCGATCGTCGCCGACCTGGAGGCCGGCGGCTACCTGCACCGCACCCGGGTCGGCCGGCGCAACGAGTACACGCTCAACCCCGCCGGGCGGTTCCGGCATCCCGCCGAAGCGGACCGGCAGGTCGGCGACCTCCTCAACCTGTTCGCCGACGAGCCGGAGCCGGCCAAGGCCCCCGAGCGCCCCTGACGGCGACGCCCCGCCGCCCGCGTCGCCTCCGGCCCACCAGGCCATCGTCAGCCGGCCCCCGGCCCACCCGGCCGCCGCCCGCGTCCCCAGCGTCCGCGTCCCCTCCGGTCGGCCAGGCCACCGTCAGCTAGCGGAGCCGGCGGGGGTGGGCGGTGCCGTCGGCGCGCTGCCGGGCGACGGCCGTCTTCCGGCGGGACCGGCGTACCAGCAGGATCACGAGGATCAGCGACGCGACGGGTACGAGCAGGCAGAGGGCCCCCTGGACCAACGCACCGGCGCCCTTCTTCATGCTGATCGACACCGCCGGCCTGTCGTCCCCCCGCGAACCGGCCGCGCCGGCGGACGGGGCGGCACCGTCAGGGGCGCCGGCGAGCAGCGGGTGTGCGTCCACCGCCGGCACGGAGCGGGTCAGCGCGGCGAGCGGATCGATCGCGCCGAAGCCGTACTGGCTGTCGCGGCCGTTCGGGCCCTGGTCACGGGCGGTGCGGATGAGTCGGTTGACCACGTTGGCCGCGTCGAGGTCCGGGTACTTCGCGCGGACCAGCGCCGCCACGCCGGAGGTGATGGCGGCAGCGTCGCTGGTGCCGCTGCCGATGCCGTAACCGTTGGACGACACCGACGTGGACCGGGGAGAGATGATCTCCTGCATCGGCGCGGCGAGCACGGCCTCCCGACCGGTGGCACTCTGCGCGAAGAACTCGCCGTTCTTCCCCAGCCCGGTCACTGCGACGACGCCGGGGATGTTCGCGGGGCTGGTGACGACGCGGTCGTTCTGCAGCCGGTTGCCGGCAGAGGCGATCAGCACGACGTCCTTGTCCAGGGCGTACCGGACGGCGGCGATCTCGTCGGGGGTCGCCGCCGTGCCCGTCCCGACGGACAGGTTGATCACGTCGGCGCCGGCGTCGGCCGCCCAGCGGATGCCCGCCGAGAGGTCTGCCGAGTCGAAGGACCTGCCGACCGCGACGGGCAGGATCTTCGCCTCCGGCGCGATGCCCAGGTGCCGCATCGGGCCACCACCCCGGGACGCGATGATCCCGGCCATCGCCGAACCGTGGGCCTTCCTGGTGTCGTCGTCACGGCGACCGTCGGCCGCCGTGCCGGAGGCGACGCCCCTGCCCGGCAGGATCTGGCCGCGCAGGTCCGGCAGGTCGGGGTTGACTCCGGTGTCGATGACCGCGACGGTGACGCCCTTGCCCTTGGTGAGCTTGTGGGCCTGCGGGATCTGCAGCGTGTCGAGGTACCACTGGAGGCCCCGTACCGTGTCGGCGCGTGCCGGAGCGGGCGCGACCAGTGGACCGGACCCGGCGCCGACGAGCAGCGCCAGCGCCGCGGCGGCCAGCCTGAGCTCGGGCCACGAAGGCTTCCCCGCACGCATGATTCTCCCAGAACCTGTCGACGCACAACGTGACGTGGCTCCGACCCGATCGAACCGGACCGGAGCCGCGTCGGCGATTGTGTCAGTTCCACGCCATGGCGTCGTTCATCTCGGTGCCGACGTGGTTCTCGCGGGCCAGACCGACGGCGTCGCCGCGCAGTGGACGGCGCTCAAGGGCATGCTCGACGGGCTGTCCCGCGACCTCGACAAGCTCGGTAGCGCCCACCGCCGGTTGATCCATTTCGGACATCGTGGCGCCGTTCATCCGATCCCGGGCCGTCGCCGCACTGCACGGGCCGGGCGCGAACGATAGGTTGGACGGGTGCCGTCCGTAGCGTCCGTCGACCCGTTCTGGTCGGTCACGCTGCGCTGCCTGCGCGAGCTGACCCGCCTGGCGGTCGCCGCGCTCGTGCTCGCCGTTGGCCTCGGAGGCGCCACCCCCGCGCCGGCCGCGACGCCGTCCGCCGCCGTCACCGTCGCCGACGCCGCCCGGCTCGCGCAGCCACCGTCGCGTCGCGAACCGGTGGCGGAGCTGGTCAACGGCGCCGCTGCCCCGCCTGCGACCCGTCCCGTCGCCGACGCTCCGGCCGACACCTCCGTCGTTCCGGTCGCGCGCCCGGGCGGCCTCGCCCGCGACCCCGGCCGGGGCGTTCCCGCCCGGCGCGGTCCGCCCGCCCCCTGACCGTCGGCCACCGGCTCCGCGTCCGGGGCACCGACCGCGACGGATCGCCGCCGCGCGACGCGGGTCGGTCCGGCCCGGCCCCCGCGCTCCGGCCGTCGTCTCGCCGGCGTCCACCCCGTAGCCTGCCGCCCCCCACCGTCGGCGCGGCCACCACCGCGGTACGCCCCGCACGCAGGCCCGATACCCACCCCGCCCGTACGCCGGGCACAGATCCTGTCGATTTCCCTCGATCGACCGCGAGGTGCTGACCATGCAAAACGTGTTCTCCTCCGTCCTGCTCGACGTGCCCCGGGCCGCCGTGATCTGGCTGAGCCTGCTCGGCGTCGTCGCCGTCGCCGTGGCCGGCCTGCTGCTGCGACCCGGCCGGCTCACGATCGACGCCGGTTCCCGGATCCGGCGTGCCGCGATGCCGAGCGAGTTGGAACGGGCCGAGGAGGCGCGCGAACGTTCCCGGTACGCCGGAGAGGTCTCGGTCGCCGCGGAGCGGGCCGCCACCACCGCCGCCCGGCTGCGGGCCGAGTGGCTGGCCGCGCAGGAGGAGGTCGAGGCGGCCTGGCTGGCGCACGAGGCCGCCGAGGCGGACGTCCACCGGCTGGCGGTCGCCGAGGCGATGCCTCTTCCGCGTACCGTCCGGACGCCCGCCGAGTACGCCGAGCGCGAGCGTTTCCTGCACCGGGCCGCCCTCGACGCGTACTGGCGCAAGGAACTGTCGGTGGAGCAACTCAGCGACGTCTTCGCGCACCGCAACGGCTGGGACCCTCGGCTGCACCCGGTCGAGCAGGAACTGGTGCTGCGCCGGGCGGTACGGGACAACCTGCTCGCCCGCCAGCGGGCGGCCCGGGAGCGGGAGCAGGCCGCGTGGCGGGCCGCCGAGACCGCCGCCGAGGCGGCGCGCAGCCTGCGGGACGAGGCGTTCGCCGCGGTCAACCGCCGTCCCGAGGAGTCGCCGTCGCTGCTGCCGCTGATCGAGCGCGCCGGTGCGGCGGAGCAGACCCGGGAGTTCCCGACGGTGACCGGTCGCGACGTGCCGCCGGTGGCCCGGGGCCGGGCGGCCGTCCCCGCGTACTGACCGGCGGGGCCGGGCGGAACCGGCCCCCCTGGGCTAGCGTGACGGTGTGTCCAGACAGGCGTGGGTCGTCGTCGGCGTCGTGGCAGTCGTCACGTTGGTCGGCGCGGTGGTGCTGGCCGTCCGCCTGATCCGCACCCGCCGGCTGCTCGGCACCCTCGGGGTGAACGGCAAGGTCGCCTTCTACGGCGCACTGCTCTACACCGTCTCGCCGGTCGACCTGCTGCCCGACCCCATCTACCTGGACGACATGGCGGTGCTGACCGGCGCGCTGCTCTACCTCGGTCGCCTGGCCCGGCAGCGCCGCGCCGCGAACCGACCGCCGACCGCCGCGCCCGACGTGCCGTCCGCACCCGACCGGCGCCGCGTGCCATGACCGGTACCGCACCGCGAGACAGGGGACGCCCGTGCCCGGCGACCATCGGTTGACGCCCCACGACGAGCGGGTCGTGGCGTTCTGCCGGGAACGGCACCTGGCCACGTTGACCACCCTGCGCGCGGACGGCACCCCGCACGTCGTTCCGGTGGGGGTCACCTTCGACGCGTCGGCCGGCCTGGCCCGCGTGATCACCGGCGGCGCCTCCCGCAAGGCGCGGCACGTCGCCGCCGCCGGCCCCGGGGGCGCCCCGGTGGCCGTCTGCCACGTCGACGGGCGGCGCTGGCTGACCATCGAGGGCCGGGCCGTCGTGCGCTCCGACCGGCCCGCCGTGGCCGAGGCCGAACGCCGGTACGCCGAACGCTACCGGACACCCCGCCCGAATCTGGACCGCGTGGTCATCGAGATCGCGGTGACCCGCCTGCTGGGCAGCCTGTGACCGGCTGACCGGTTCGTCCCGGCCCGAGCCCCGACGCACCGCCCGACCGGTCCGTCCCTCCCGCCTCGGCGCGACCGGCGCACCGGCCGGCCACCGGACGGCACCCGCGCCGGGGCTGTGACACGGGGCATCCGTACGCCGGAATCCCGCTGCCCGCGGGCCGGTTGCACCCGACGTGCGGCCGGCATGCCCGGCCGCGGGGCCCCGGAATGCCCGCCGGAGCAGGCCCGTTGCATCCCTGAGTACGCCCGTGGGCCGACCGCTGCGGGCCGTCGAGTCCCCCGAGCCGTGCGCCTTTCCCGGTGCTGCGCGCCCCCGGCCCCCGGTGGCGTCGACCCCCGATTGGAGCCCGACCATGAATTCGATCGCGCAGCGGAGCGGCCTCTCCGTCGCCGGCCTGCTGGTGGCCGGCGGATGCCTCGCGGGCCCTGCGGTCACCGCCCAGGCCCCGCCGGCGGCGACCACTCCGGTCGGCGCGGCGCAGACCGACCGGGACGGCCGCGCCGACAAGGACGGCCGGCCTGCCGAGCGCACCGTGGGCATCGAGTACCAGGCCCAGCCCAACTTCTACTACTGCGGCCCGGCCGCGACCCGGATCGCCCTGTCGGCGCTGGGCAAGGCGCTGTCCCAGGACGAGGTCGCCAGGAGGCTGGGCACCACCGAGGCCGGCACCGACTCGGCCCTGGACACCACCCGCGTGCTCAACGAGCTGACCGGCCGTCGATACCGGACCACCGAGATCCGGGACTCGGTGGCCAGGCCGGAGCAGGTCGACCGGCTGCGGTCGGACGTCGTCACGGCCCTCGAAGAGGGCCGGCCGGTGGTGGCCAACGTCAAGGGCACCGCGGTCGACACCGTCGGCAACCCCCACTCGTACGAGGGCGGGCACTACCTGGCCCTGGTGGGCTACCGGGACGGCGGGAACCTGATCCGGGTCGCCGACCCGGCCGCCCCCGAGGCCGAGTACTGGATGACGCTGGAGAAGGTCGCCAACTGGATCGCCGAGCGCGGCTACTCGTCCTGATCCGACCTGAGCGCCGGCCGGCCCGAGCGGGGGCCGGCCGGCGCTGAGGCACGTCGATCGACCGCGCCCCGGGTTCGGTCGACGGTTCGCGGGTACAGGTGGACAGCCGACCGTTCCGCAACCGGTAAGGGGCAGAGATGACCAAAGCAAACGACACCAGCGGCCAGGACGTGGTGGACGTCCTCACCGCCGACCACCGGGAGGTCGAAGCGCTCTTCGTGCAGTTGGAGAGCCGGCAGGGCACCCCCGAGCACCGCCGGCAACTGGCCGATGTGATGATCGCGGAGCTGGTTCGCCACGCCGTCGCCGAGGAGATGCACGTCTATCCGGCCGCCCGCAGGGCGCTGCCGGACGGCGACCAGGTCGCCGAGCACGAGATCTCCGAGCACGCCGACGCCGAGCGGACCATGAAGGAGCTGGAGTCGGTCGACCCGTCCGACCCGCGCTTCGACGAGTTGCTGACGCACCTGACCAGCACGATCCGGCACCACGTCAAGGACGAGGAGTCGGATCTCTTCCCCCGCCTGCGCGCCGCGGTGGCCGCCGAGGAGATGGTCGAGCTGGCCGGGAAGGTGGAGGCGACCAAGAAGACCGCACCGACCCGACCGCACCCGGCCGCGCCCGACCACCCACCGGCGAACCGCCTGCTCAACCCCGGAGCCGGCCTCGTGGACCGGATGCGGGACGCGTTCAGTGGCCGCACCACGTCCGTGTCGGAGCTGGGCGAGAAGCAGCGCTGACCGACCGTTGCCGTCCACGGTGGCCACGCCCGGCACGGGGCGTGGCCACCGGCGTTCCCACCGGCCGGGCCGGTCTCCGCCGCCGGCTCAGGGCTCCGGCGCGACCCGGCGCAGGCCGTCCGCCTCGGAGACGATCACCGCCTCCATCGGGCAGGAGTCCGCGGCGTCCACCAGCGCGTCGTCCGGCGCCACCCGCTCGGCCAGCGGGCGGGCCAGCCCGTGCACCAGCACGAAGTGCTTCGGCGCGATGCCCGCGCAGATCCCCGACCCGATGCACCGGGTCGGGTCCACGTGCACCCGCCACTGCTCGTTCGTCGTGCTCATCCGTTCACCAACTCACCGGCATGGCGACGAGCCCCCGCACCAGCAGGCCGCTCTTCCAGATCAGTTCGGACTCCGGCACGGCCAGCCTCAGGTCGGGCGTGCGGGCGACCAGCGTCTCCAGGACGACCTGGAGTTCCATCCGGGCGAGCTGGGCGCCGATGCAGTGGTGCACCCCGTGCCCGAAGCCGAGGTGGGGGTTGACCTGCCGGGTCAGGTCGAGCCGGTCCGCCTCGGGGAAGACCGTCTCGTCCCGGTTGGCCGACGAGATCGACACCACCACCGGTTCGCCGGCCCGCACCAGCACGCCGCCGAGCTCGACGTCCTCCAGGGCGTAGCGGGCGAAGGCCGAGGTCGCACCGAGCGGCACGAACCGCGTCAGCTCCTCCACGGCACCCGGCACCAGGTCCGGCCGCGCCCGCAGCCGGGCCCACTCGTCGGGGTGGGTGAGCAGCGCGTACACGAAGTTGGGGATCTGGGTCACCGTCGTCTCGTGCCCGGCGGCGAGCAGCCCGGCGGCCAGCCGCACGACCTCGTCCTCCGCCAGCCGGTCGTCGGCGTCCCGGGCCCGGACCATCGCGCCGAGCAGGTCGTCGGTGGGCTGCTCACGCCGCCGCGCGATCAGCTCGCCCATGTACGCGAAGAGGCTGTCGATGTACTCCTGGGCCCGCTCCGGGCTCAGCGAGGTGGTCGACACGATCGCCTCGGACCAGGTGTGGAAACGGTCCTGGTCGGCCACCGGAACGCCGAGCAGGTCACAGATGACCCGGATCGGCAGCGGGGTGGCCAGGTGCTCCACCAGGTCGGCCGGCGGACCGGCGGCGAGCATGCCGTCGACCAGCTCGTGGGCCACCTGCCTGGTGCGGGGTCGCAGCTCCTCCACCCGCCGGGCGGTGAACGCCTTCGCCACCAGCCGACGCAGCCGGGTGTGTTCCGGCGGATCCATCGACAGGATCCCGCCCTCCTGCTGCCGCGGCGTGTTGCGGGGCTCGTCCCGCCCCACGGAGGCGGCCCGGCTGAACCGGGCGTCGCCGAGCACGGTCCGCACGTCGGCGTGCCGGGTGGCGAGCCAGACCGGCTCGCCGTACGGCAACCGGATCCGGGTGAGGGGTTCGTCCCGGCGCAGCCGGGCGTAGCGCGGGTCGAGGTTGAGCCGGTCGGGTTCGCTGAACGGATAGCGCTGGGGGGCGGTCGTCTCGGGGGCCTCGGTCACCGGATGACTTCCTCTCGTCACGGCACCCCAAGGGGTGGGCACCGGTCCGGTCGGGGGTGACTCCACTTTGAGTCATGTTCCGACTGCGGATAGTAGCGAGAGTGGTCGATCCTTGGCTAGCGGTACGCGTCGAACGTCCGGAAACGGCGTCCCGGGCCCGTCGACCGCGCGACGGCCCGGGACGGCCCTACCTGCTCAGCGGACCTGGTCGCCCTCACCGGTACGCGTCTGCGCCTGGTCGACGCCCTTGTCGATCTGCTCGTCGTACTTGCCGCCGGTGCGCTTGTCGGCCATGTCGCCGCCCTTCTCCAGGCCCTGGTCGACCTGCTTGTCGTGCTTGTCGGCGAAGTCCTTGGCCTTGTCCATGAAGTCGCTCATCGGGTCCTCCTCGAATCCGGTCCGATCTCTGCCTTCCCTGAGGCCGGGGGCGCAAACGCGACGGCGGGGCCACCGGAGCGCGATCCGGAAACGGCCGGTGCTCCCCGACACCTCGTCCACCATCTAGCGTGAGAGGGGACGCGGGTGTCGGAGGGACGCTGGCCGGGTACCGACTCGCCGGAGATCGAGGAGGGCCGACGTGGTCGCAGACGATGCCGGGCGTACGCCCGACGGGACGACGGATCGGGGCGCGGGCCCCCGACAGACCTGGGCCGGGCTTCCCTGGCTGGTCCGCTCGGCCGTGGTGTGGAGCGCCTGCCTGGTGGTGGTCGTCGCCGGGCTGTACCTGCTGGGGAAGATCGCGGTGCTGCTCGCGCCGCTGGCCATCGCGTTGGCCGCCACCGTCTTCCTCGCCGCGCTGCTCGATCCGGTGCAGCTCGCCCTGCGTCGGCTCCGGCTGCCCGCCGCACTCGCCGCCCTGCTCACCGTGCTGCTGTTGCTCGGCCTGCTGTTCGGCGTCGGCGCGCTGGTGTGGACTCTCACCGCGGGCCAGTTCAGCGAGTTGAGCGAGGAGTTGGGGCGGGGTCTGCAACGCACCCGGGACTTCGTGATCTCGACGCTGCCGGTCACGGACCAACAGCTCGACCGGCTGCTCGACCAGGCCCGCCGAGGGCTCGGGCAGGGCACGGACCCGGTCTCGGGGGCCAGGACGGCCGTGGAGGTTCTCGGCTCGGCGCTGCTCGCGCTCGTTCTGCTGTTCTTCCTGCTCAAGGACGGCCGGTCCATGTGGCAGTGGACCCTGTCCCGAGCGGCCGGGCCGAACCGGGAGGTGACCGCCGAGGCCGGTCGGGTGGGCTGGCGGACGCTGGGGGCGTACAGCCGGGGCACGATGATGATCGCCGCGATCGACGCGATCGGCATCGGCCTGGCGCTGGTGGTGCTCCGGGTGCCGCTGGCGTTTCCGCTCGCGCTCATCACCTTCTTCGGGGCCTTCGTCCCGATCATCGGGGCGACCGTGACGGGCGCCGTGGCGGTGCTGGTCGCCCTCGCGGCGAAGGGGCCGGTGACCGCGCTGCTCGCCCTGGCCGCCGTGATCGCCGTGCAGCAGATGGAGGGCAACCTGCTGGAGCCGCTGATCATGAAGCGTCAGGTGCGCCTGCACCCGGCGGTGATCCTGGTGGCGGTGACCGCCGGCACGCTGATCGCCGGCATCGCCGGAGCCTTCGTCTCGGTGCCGATCACCGCCGTCGTCTGGCGGGTCGTCGACACCGTCCAGCAGCACCGCCAGCACCCGACGACCCCACCCGTGGCCCCCGCCTGACCTCGGCGGCGGCGCTCAGCGGGAGCCGGGGAGGTGGGTGGTGAACCAGTCGGCGGCGCAGTGGGCGACCTCTTCCAGGGTGCCGGGCTCCTCGAAGAGGTGGGTCGCCCCCGGGACCACCGTCAGCTCGGCCGACTCCGGCAGCGCCTCCTGAGCCTGCTCGTTGAGCGTGATCACCTGCTCGTCCAGGCCGCCGACCAGCAGCAGCGTGGGCGCGCGTACCTGGTCGAGGGCCGGGCCGGCCAGGTCGGGACGGCCGCCCCGGGAGACCACCGCGCCGACGAGGTCCGGTCGGGCCGCAGCCGCCACCAGGGCGGCGGCGGCCCCGGTGCTGGCCCCGAACAGCCCGATCGGCACCGCGCCGAGGGGCCGCTCCGCCGCCAGCCAGTCCACGATCCCGGCGAGCCGACCGGCCAGCAGGGGGATGTCGAAGCGCAGCTCGGCGGTCCGGGCATCGACCTGGTCCTCGGCGGGGGTGAGCAGGTCCACCAGCACGGTGCCGAGGGCGCTGCGGTTGAGCACGTGCGCCACCGCCGTGTTGCGCGGGCTGTGCCGGGAGCTGCCGCTGCCGTGCGCGAAGAGCACCACGCCGGCCGGCTCCGCCGGAACCAGCAGGTCGGCCGGGAGGTCGACGTCTCCCGCCGGGATCGTCACCGCACCGCTACGCGCGTCCATCTCGCCTCCGTACGCCTCGGTCGTCCCCGGCCGGCCGCATACCCGTCCCCGACGCCGGCAAGCAGCCCCGGCGAGCCGGCGTTTGTCGCCAGGGGGCCCGGGTAGGCGGCGGGTGACCGCAGACCGTACCGGCGCACCCGCGCCCCGACGGATCGCGAGGATCGCCATGACGCAGCAGCGAGAGACCCGGCAGCAGGACACCGACCGGGACCGGCGGGAACAGCAGACCGAACGCGGCCGGGACTGGGCGGACGACGCGGCCCAGGCACGCACGGCCGACGACCCGCGGGCGATGGCGCCCCGCGACGCGGCCGGCCGGCCGTCACAGGGCAGGCCCGTCTGACCCACGCCACCGGCCCGCCTCGGGCGTACGCGGGCCGGTGGCCGGTCACGGCTCGTTCTCGGGCAGGCGCAGCAGGGGAGCCCGGCCCGGGACCTGCTCCGGGGCCGGCCCGGCGACCTCCGCCGAGGGGACCGGCATCGTCACCGGCTCGTCGCAGGTGACGTGGACCGGCTCGCCGTGGTGGCGCAACTCCAGCACGTCGCCCGGGTCGCCGTGGCGCAGTTCGTAGGTGGTCTCGTGCGGTCGGACGTCGACCCGCAGCCGCAGCCCGCGCCACTGGAGCGAGAACTCCAGCCGCTCCAGCCGGCTCGACAGCCGGGGCGCGAAGGAGAGGTTGCCGTCGTGGTCGCGTAGCCCGCCGAACCCGGCCACCAGTGCGATCCAGGCGCCGGCGAGCGAGGCCATGTGCACGCCGTCACGGGTGTTCTCGTTGAGGTCGTGCAGGTCCATCAGCGCGGCCTCGCGCAGGTAGACGTGCGCCAGCTCCGGGTGGCCCACCTCGGCCGCCAGCACCGCCTGGGTGCACGCCGACAGCGAGGAGTCGCGCACCGTCCGCCGCTCGTAGTAGAGGAAGTTGCGCAGCTTCTGCTCCGGCGTGAACGCGTCGCCCCGCCAGTGCATGGCCAGGACCAGGTCCGCCTGCTTGACGACCTGCTTGCGGTAGAGGTCGAAGTACGGGTAGTGCAGCAGCAGCGGGTACTTCTCCGGCGGCGTGTGCCCGAAGTCCCACTCCTGGAGCCGGGTGAAGCCCTCGACCTGCTCGTGGACGTCGATCTCCTCGTCGTACGGGACGTGCATGGAGGCCGCCGCGTCCCGCCAGGCCGCCGCCTCCTCGTCGGTGACGCCGAGGTGGAAGGCCTCGTCCCGGTAGCGCGACACCGCGTCGGCGGCGGTGATCAGGTTCCGCTGCGCCATCAGGTTGGTGTAGATGTTGTCGTTCTTCACCGCCGTGTACTCGTCGGGGCCGGTGACCCCGTCGATGTGGAACTGGCCGTGCCGGTCGTGGTGGCCCAGGGACCGCCACAGCCGGGCGGTCTCGACCAGCAGCTCCAGCCCGATCTCGCGTTCCAGGTCGGTGTCCTGGGTCACCTGCACGTAGCGTCGCAGCGCGTCGGCGACGCCGGCCGCGATGTGGAAGGCGGCGGTGCCCGCCGGCCAGTAGCCCGACGACTCCGGCCCCTCGATGGTGCGCCAGGGGAACGCCGCCCCCTCCAGGTTGAGTGTCCGGGCCCGCTCGTGGGCGGCGGCCAGGGTCCGGTACCGCCAGTGCAGGGCGTCCCGCACGGCGGGCGGGTGGGTGTAGGTGAGCACCGGCAGGACGAACATCTCGGTGTCCCAGAACGCGTGCCCGTCGTACCCGGGGCCGGTCAGGCCCTTCGCGGCGATGGGCCGCTGCTCGGCCCGGGAGCCGGCCTGGAGCACGTGGAACAACCCGAACCGGACCGCCTGCTGGATCTCCGGGTCGCCCTCCACCACCACGTCGGCGACGTCCCAGAAATTCTCGAGGTACTCGCGCTGCTCGCGGCAGAGCCCGTCCCAGCCGTCGAGGCGTGCCCCCGTCAGGGCGGCCTTGACCTGGTCGCGCATCGCCGGCAGCGACCGGCGGCTCGACCAGCCGTACGCGAGGTACTTGACCACGCGCAGCTTCTCGCCGGGCCGGAGCACGCACCCGATCGTGGTACGCACCCAGTCCTCGTACCCCTCGGACTGGATGGTCTTGCGCGCCGGGGCGTACACCTCGTGTTCCATCGCGGCGGCCACCCGCAGCCCGGAGACCTTGGTCCGGTGGATCAGCAGCCCGCCGTCGGCGGTGGTGAGTTCCTCCTCGGCCTGCAGCGGCGACTCCAGCACGGCCGCGACGCGCGGGTCCCGGCTCTGCGGGGGCAGGGTCTCGTTCGCCACCAGTTCCGACTGGAGGATCAGCCGCAGCGGACCGTCCACCGCCTCCACCTCGTAGTTGATCGCGGCGACGGCGCGCTGGGTGAACGAGACCAGCCGGGTGCTGCGGACCTTGACCTCGCGGCCGGCCGGGGAGCGCCAGTGCAGCTCCCGGTGCAGGGTGCCGGCGCGCAGGTCGAGGACCCGTTCGTGGGCGAGGAGTTCGCCGTAGCGGACGTCGAGCGGCTCGTCGTCGACCAGCAGCCGGATCAGCTTGCCGTTGGTCACGTTGACGATCGTCTGGCCGGACTCGGGGAACCCGAAGCCGGCCTCCGCGTACGGCAGCGGGCGCAGCTCGTAGAAGGAGTTGAGGTAGGTGCCGGGCAGGCCGTGCGGCTCGCCCTCGTCGAGGTTGCCGCGCAGCCCGACGTGCCCGTTGGAGAGGGCGAAGACCGACTCCGACTGGGCCAGGACGTCCATGTCCAGCCGCGTCTCCCGGACGTGCCACGGCTCGACCGGATAGGCGCGTTCCCGGATCACGCGGGCCGCCCGGTGTCGAGCAGGTCGGCGAGGTCGGTGACCACGACGTCGGCGCCGTGGGCCAGCAGTTCGGCGGCCTGGCCGACCCGGTCGACGCCCACCACGTACCCGAATCCGCCGGCGCGTCCGGCGGCGACCCCGGCGAGGGCGTCCTCGAAGACGACGGCGTCGCGCGGGTCGACCCCGAGCAGCTTCGCGCCCGCCAGGAAGGTGTCCGGGGCCGGCTTGCCGCGCAGTCCCTCGGCGCGGGCGACGAGCCCGTCGACCCGGGCCTCCAGCAGGGGTTCCATCCCGGCGGCGGCCACCACCTCCCGGCCGTTGGCACTGGCGGTGACGACCGCCCGGCGCAGGCCGGCGGCGACCGCCGCCTCCAGGTAGGCGACGGAGCCGGGATAGACGTCCACCCCGTGCGTGCGCAGCTGTTCCAGCAGCAGCACGTTCTTGCTGTTGCCGACCCCGTTGACGGTGTCGGCGTCCGGCGGGTCGTCGGGCGATCCCTCGGGCAGCACGATGCCCCGGGAGGCGAGGAAGGTGCGCACCCCGTCGGCGCGCGGCCGGCCGTCGACGTAGCGGTTGTAGTCCGGCCCGGGGTCGAAGGGGCGGAACTCCTCGCCGGTGACGGCGGCGCGGCGGCGCAGGAAGCCGTCGAACGTCGCGGTCCAGGCGGCGTTGTGCACCCTGGCGGTCTGCGTCAGCACACCGTCCAGATCGAAGAGACAGGCGGTCACGTGAGCAGGCAGGCCCAACACGGTACGAATCTATCCAGACCTCCGGGCCCGCAAACCGCTTTCGGTCCCCTTGCCGCCCGGCTCAGTTCGGGCGCAGCGTCCAGACCACGGTCATCTCCGAGGTCGGCTTGCCCTCCTCGGTGGCGATCTCGACGTGTACCGGGAACTCCGGCCGCCGCCCGGCCTCCAGCTCCGCGACCACCTCGGCCACCGCGCGCCCCAGCCGGGCGGTCGCGCGGACCGGCCCCTTGGCGAGCTTCCGGTACGCGATGTCGGCGCGCACCGCCAGGGGCGTGGCCCGGTCGAGCAGGTGCCCGAACGCGACGAGCACCACCGCGCCGGAGGCCGTCTCACCCAGGGTGAACATGGCACCGGCGTGCGGCCCGCCGACGTGGTTGTGGGTGGCCGGCGAATCGGGGAGCCGGACCACGGCCCGAACCCCACCGTCGGCCTCGGGGGCCACCTCGACGATTTCGAGTCCGAGCGTACGGGCGAAGGGCACCGCGTCGAGCAAGCCGGCCGCCACCTGGCGCGAGTCGATGGTCATGAACCGACGTTACTATTCGGTAACTTCTCCGGCAAGGGCCGCCCCGTCAACGCCAGCCCACGTCGATGCGGTCGCCGCGCTCGTCGAAGAAGTGCAGCGCGTCCATGCGTACGGAGACCGCCAGGGCGTGACCGGCGGAGACCCCCGGGTACGGCGCGAGCCGGACCGCGAGTTCGGCGGGGCGACGGTGGTGCCGACCCGGGTCGTTGAGCACGCTGGTGCGCGCATCGGTGGCCGGGGCGGTCTCCTCCTCGGCGGCACGCCCGGTCAGCCGCTGCACGACCTGCCCGAAGCGACGACGGCCGCGCTGACCGCTGGGCGCGTCGACCTGGGTGCCCATCTCGTCCACCAAGATCGCGGTGGCCCCGACGTCGAGGAAGGCGAGCGACTCGTGCCCGTGGTGCTCCAGATAGCGGATCCGGCCGTGCAACACGGCGCCCTGCGTGTCCGGCGCGACCGGGGTGAGCGCCTCGGCCCGCATCCCGACCACGATCCGCTCCCCGTGGTAATGCGCGACCGCCCGGCTGCGGATGTCGTCCCACGGCAGGTAGAGCGCCTGCTCGCCGAGGGTGAGGGTGACGTAGCGGTCGAGGTGGACGTAGACCGAGGCCTCCAGCAGGTTCATCCGCGGGCTGCCGAGGAACGCCGCCACGTAGAGGGTGGCCGGGCGGCCGTACACCTGGGTGGGGGTGCCGACGTCCTGCAGGACGCCCTTGCGCATGATGGCGACCCGGTCGGCCATGGTCAGCGCCTCGGCCTGGTCGTGGGTGACGTAGATGGTGGTGACGCCCAGTTCCCGGGTCAGGCCGGAGATCTCCGCGCGCAGCTCGGCGCGGAGCCCGCTGTCGAGGTTGGAGAGCGGCTCGTCCATCAGGAACACGCCGGGGCGGCGCACGATCGCCCGACCCATCGCGACCCGCTGCCGCTGCCCGCCGGAGAGCTGGCTGGGCTTGCGGCCGAGCACGTCGCCGATGCCGAGCGCGCTGGCCACGTCGGTGACCCGCTCGCCGCGCGGCTCGGGCTCCAACCCGGCCAACTTGAGCGGGAAGGCGATGTTGTCGCCGACGGTCATGTGCGGATAGAGCGCGAAGTCCTGGAAGACCATCGCGATCTTCCGGTCGCGCGGCGGCAGGTCGTTGGCCAGCTCGCCGTCGAGCATCACCGCGCCCGACGTCGGCTCCTCCAGCCCGGCCACCATCCTCAGCACCGTGGACTTCCCGCAGCCCGACGGGCCGAGCAGCACCATGAACTCGCCGTCGTCGACGTCGAGATTGACGTTGTCGACGGCGAGGGTGCCGTCCCTGAAGACCTTCGTGACGTCCTTGAGCGCGACGGTTGTCACCGTGCCCTCCCCCCAGCTCGTCGGCCGAACTCGGAATGACTGTGACGAGGACCATCCGGTTCGCACATCGGGTAAACGTGCCATGTTCGGCTTGTGACGACCCTGTGACGCCCACCCGCCGGGACGACGCCCCCTCCCCGAGCTCCTCCTTCCGGTCCCCGACGCGGGCCCGGGACGGGCTCCCCCCGCACTCACCCGTGGGCCGCGGGCCCCTCGCCGAGGAAGACCCGCCGGACCACCCGCTCGGCGGCGTGGCCGTCGTCGAGCGCGCAGAACCGGGCCCGGAACCGCTGCCGGGCCTTGCGCGCCGCCTCCGAGTGGACCTCGCCGGCGCGGAACAGGTCGAGCAGGTCGGCGAAGCGGGTGGCCACCGCGCCCGGCGGCTGCGCGGTCACGTCGAAGTAGACGCCACGGGCCAGCCGGTACGCCTCCCAGTCGGGGGCGTACACGACGATCGGCCGGTCGAGCACGGCGTAGTCGAACATCGCCGAGGAGTAGTCGGTGATCAGCACGTCCGCCACGAGGTAGAGATCCTCCACGTGCGGGTGGTCGCTGACGTCGCGTACCCGGTCGCGCTCCGCCGGGCGCCCGGCGTGGCGGTCCCGGTCGTGGAAGTAGTGGCTGCGCATCAGCAGCCGGCCGGTCGGTCCGAGCACGTCGAGCAGCCGCTCCGCATCGAAGGGCGGCTGGTAGCCGGGCAGGTGCTCGCGGTGCGTCGGGGCGTACAGGACGACCTGCTCGCCGAGCCCGAGGCCGAACCCGGCGCGCAGCCGGAGCACCTCCTCGGCGGTGGCGGTGACCAGCCGGTCGTTGCGCGGATAGCCGACCTCCAGCGTGGTGTACGCGGCCGGGTACGCGCGCTCCCACATCTGGCTGGAGAAGCTGTTCGCGCTGACGCTGTAGTCCCAGCGGTCCACCCGGCGCAGCAGCCCGACGAAGTCCATCCCGACCGCGCCGACCGGGTACCGCTGCTGGTCGAGGCCCATCACCTTCACCGGCGTGCCGTGGTGGGTCTGCACGTGCACGGTGCCCGGCCGCTTGCGGACGTGGTCCGGGAAGTTGACGTTGTTGACGAGCCACCGCGCCCGGGCCAGCGCCCGGTAGTAGGCGCGGGTCCCGGCGACCACGTACGCGACGCCGTCGGGCACGGTGTGCGCCCGGTCGCGCCGGACGATCCACACCCCGCGCACCTCGGGTGCCAGCCGGCGGGCCGCCTCGAAGACGGCCGCCGGGTTGTCCGCGTACCCGCGGTACCAGTAGGCCGCGTAGACGGCCAGCGTCGGGTCGACCGGCCGGCGCAACTCGGCCCGGTAGTACTCGCGCAGCAGGGTGTCCCGGGCCAGCCGGGCCGCGAGCCGGGCCGGGGGTGCGACCCGCCGCCTCGCGTTCCCGGCCGTCCGGCGGGCGACGTCCCGCGCCCGGTAGGCGGCGCGCAGCGCGCTGAACGTGCGCCAGCGGCCGGCGGCCACCAGCCGGTGCTTGAGCCCCTCGGCACCCGTCGGCGTCGGGTAACCGCCCGGCGGCAGCCAGCGCGCGTGGTCGGCGGCGATCCGGGCGAAGAAGGCCGGGCGCAGCTCGGGCGCGATCCGTTCCCCGTTGCCGAGCACGGTCAGCTGGTGCCAGATCATCCGCTCGAACAGCGCGGGGCGCAGGTCGTCGACGGCCGGCCCCCGGTCGTCCATCAGCCGGAACACCCGGTGCCACTGCCCGAACACCTCGAAGTGCCGCTCGCCCCTGGTCCTGGTGATCGCCCCGGTCCGGCGCTGCCGGTAGTTGACGCAGACCCGGTCCAGCACCCCGATCCGCTCGGCGGCCAGCAGCACCGGGTAGCTGAACGAGACGTCCTCGTACCAGCCGGGGGCGAAGCGCAGGCCCTGCTCGAGCAGGAACCGCCGGCGGACCAGCCGGTTCCAGGCGGTGTGCAGCAGCCGCAGCGTCTCGGGCCGCTCGCGCAGCCGGAAGGTCGCCTCGCCGGGCGGCTCCGGGAACACCTCCGCCATCGCGCTGCGGCTGATGGCGTTGTTCCAGTGCGTGCGGACGTGGTCGACCAGGAGCACGTCGGGGCGCCTCGCGCGCAGGCGCCCGGCCACCTCGGTCAGGCAGTCCGGCGCGAGCCAGTCGTCGCCGTCGACGAACCAGACGTACTCGCCGGCGGCCCGGTCCAGCCCGACGTTGCGGGCCGGACCGAGCCCGACGTTCTCCGCCAGCCGGACGGCGTGCACCCGCGGGTCGCGGGCCGCGTACTCGGCGAGGATCTCGCCGCTGTCGTCCGGCGAGCAGTCGTCGACGCCGATCACCTCGATGTCGGCGACCGGCTGGGCGAGGATGGAGTCCAGGCACTCGCGCAGGTAGCCCTGCACCCGGTAGGCCGGCACGACGAAGCTGATCAGTGTCATCGGCCGGCCCCCTCCGTCAGCCCGGCGAGCGACCTCCCGCGCCGACCAGGCCCACCGACGCCCGCGCGGCGCGGGCGGGCAGGACCACCCAGGCGAGGGCCACACTCCCCACAAAAACCACGAGAAGGTACGTACCGAGTGTAGCCATCCCGATACCGGCAATACCGGCGATCGCCGCCAGGGCCAGCAGCACCGAACGGCCCTCCCAGCCCAGTGTGACGCCGTGCAGCGGCGGGGCGGACTGCCGCTTCTCCAACCGCGCGGTCAGGTCGTAGTGGTGCAGGGTCAGCACGAAGACGTACCCGAAGACCAGCCACGCCGGCACGTCACCGACCACGCCGACCGCGATGGCGAACAGGTACTCGCCCGCCCGCAGCGCGGCCGGCACCAGCCAGTCCAGCGGCCCGTTGTGTGCCGCGCCGGCACCGAGGCCGGCGGCCAGCAGCACCAGCAGCGCGGCCGGCACCGCCCACCGCAGGCCCTCCGCCCCCGCGCCGTCGCGGGTCAGCAGCGCCGCCACCAGCAGCGCCGCCGAGCCCAGCGCCGCGCCGACCGCCAGCGTCAGCGGACCCACGGGCCGCAGCACCGGCAGGAGCCGGGCCAACGGCCCGTCGTCACGGTGCAGGGTGGCGTCGACCGTGTCCAGCACCGGCACCCACATCCAGCGGGCCCGCAGCGTACGCAGCGCCCCGGTGTACGCGAACGCCAGCACCCCCCAGGCCAGCACCGCGTACAGGCTGACCAGCGGGCCGAACAGCGCCACGGTGATCGCGATCAGCGCCCACCGCTCACCGATCGGGAAGACCACCGTCCGCTTCAGCCAGTACGACACCGAGCCCGTGTCGGCCTGCACCCGGTTGGAGGCGGCGTTCAGCCTGTCGCCGATGCCGCCGCCGGAGGTGCCGACCGCCTTCGGCCGGCGGGCCGCCTCGTCGTGCAGCACGCCGTACCAGGTGTCGGTCATGTGCCGGACGGTCTGCAACGTGATCGCGGCGATCGCCAGCGCCCAGCCGTACCGGAAACCGGCCTGGGTGGCCCCGTAGCCGAGGCCGGCGTAGACCACGTACTCCTTGGCCCGGTCGGCCATCGTGTCCAGCCAGCCGCCCCAGGCGCTGAAGTGCCGGGTGTAGCGGGCAAGCTGGCCGTCCACGCAGTCGAGCACGAAGCCGAGGTAGAGCAGCACCGCCCCGGCGAGAAGCGCCACCCGGCCACCCGTGCCGAAGAGCACGGCTGCGGCCACCGCGAACGCCACCGAGATCATCGTGACCGCGGTGGGGCCGAGCCCGAGCTTCGCCGACGCCTTCGTCACGTACGGCGACCAGGTGCTGACGAAGAAGGTGGTGAAGAAGTCGTCGCGCTCCTTCACCGAGAGCCTCAGCTCGGCCCGGTCCTCGTCGACGGCGGCCACGGCCGCCTCCGCGGCGGCCAGCCCCGCCGGGTCGGCCACCCGGTGCGCGACGAGCAGGCGTACGCGCTGGGCGAAGGTCAGCGTGCCGAGCCCGGTGAGGCCCGCGAAGAGCCGGTCCACGGCGGGCCCGACCGGCGCGGCGGCCGGCGCCACCCCGGCGGCGACCGCGCGCGCGGCGGCGGCGAGCGACGGCAGGTCGTCGACGCCGACCCGCAGCGCGCCGCCGAAGACGCCGGTGGCCTCACCGTCGAGCGCCTCCGGCGGCCCGGCACCGACCACCTGGCCGCGCTCCTCGCGCACGGCCGTGCGGCCCTCGCCGGGCGGGTCGGTGAGCACCAGCGCCACCGTCGGCCCGACGGGGCTGGTGGCCAGGTGCCGCAGGACGGCGGTGTGCGCGACCAGGTCGGCGCCGGTGACGAGCACCGGGTGCGTGGCCGCGTCGGCGAGGGCGGCCAGCTCGCCGAGGTCGGCGACGTGGCGCACCTCGTCCGCCCCCGCACGCCGGAGCTGGCCGGCCAGCCGGTCGGCGACGGATTCGCCCGAGCGGGTCGGCAGGCTCGCGGCCGGAGCGTCGGCGGCGAGCACGATCGCGAGCGTCACCACGGAACCGCGGCGTGGTACGCGTGCAGCGCCTCGGCGATCGTGCCGTCGACGCTCAGCCGGCCCGCGTCGAGGTAGAGCCCCCGACGGCAGAACCGGGTCAGGTCCTTTTCGTTGTGTGACACCAGCACCAGAGTGCGCCCCTCCCCGAGCAGACGGTCGATCGTCGCATAACACTTGTTGCGGAACTCCTCGTCCCCGACCGCGGTCACCTCGTCCATGAGCAGGATCGGGTGCGGCAGGTGCGAGATGATGGCGAAGCCGAGCCGGACCTTCATGCCGGACGAGTAGTGCCGCACCGACGTGTCGACGGCCCGCTCCACCTGCTCACCGGCGAACGAGACGATGTCGTCGAAGTGCCGGCGCAGGTAGCCCGACGCAAGCCCGTGCAGGCCACCGACCAGGTAGAGGTTCTCCCGACCGGTCAGGTCGCCGGAGAACCCGGCGGAGAGCTCCAGCAGCGGCGCGACGTCCCCGCGCACCCGGATGCGGCCCTCGTCGGGGATGAGCACGCCGGCGATCAGCCGCAGCAGGGTGCTCTTGCCCGTGCCGTTGCGGCCGACCACGCCGACGGTCTCCCCCGCCCGCACCGAGAACGACACGTCCCGCAGCGGCCAGAACCGGCCGTCGTCGGCCGCACCGCGCCGCCCCCGGTGGATGAACAGCTCCCGCAGCCGCAACTGCCGCCGCCGGTTGCGGACGAACCGGATGCCGAGCCCGTCCGCCTCGATGATCGCCTCGGCCATCCCTACAGCTCCTTGAGCACGGCGGGCTCGAGCCGGCGGAACGACCACCAGCCGGCGGCCAGCACCAGCAGGCTGACGCCGACGGCGGTGGTCAGCAGCCGGGCGTCCGGAAACTCGTCGGGATACCAGACCGCGTGGTGCAGCTGGAAGATGCCGACCAGCGGGTTCAGCTCGTACGCGACCTTCAGCCAGCCCGGCAGGTCGGCGTCGCGCACGAGGCTCAGCGGGTAGATGATCGGGGTGGCGTAGAAGAGCACCCGGACAGCCAGCCGCATGAACCGCTCGACGTCGCGCATCAGCACGTTGGCCGCCGAGAGCAGCAGCGCCAGCCCGACCAGCAGGACGCCCTGCACCACCACCGCCAGCGGCAGGGCCAGCAGCGACCAGCCCGGCTCGACCCGCCCGGACGCGGCGTACCCGACGGCGACGGCCAGCAGGATCGGCAGGCCGGCGGCGTACTCGGCGAAGCGGCCGGTGACCCGGCCGATCGGGAAGACCTGCCGCGGCAGGTTCATCGTGGTGATCAGCCGGGCCTGGCCGGTCAGCGCGTTGGTGGCCTCGCTCAGCGCCGAACTGGTCCACATCCAGGCGAAGATCCCGGTGAGCAGGAACAGCGGGTACGAGTCGGCCGCGTCACCGAGGTGGCGGCTGGTGTCCCGCGAGTAGAGGACGCCGAAGACGAACCAGTAGATCGCCCCCAGGCCGAGGGGCTCGATCAGCGACCAGAGATACCCGAGCACGGACTGCTGGTACTTCACGGCGAGGTCGCGCCTGACCAGGATGCGCAGCGAGGTGCGGTGCGACCACAACGCCGCGACGCCAGAGGTCACCGCCGCCTCCCGCCTCACCGGACGGACGACAGGTTAGCAGTCGGTGAACGAACGCCCCCTCAGCACTCGATCACGTTGACGGCCAGTCCGCCACGCGCCGTCTCCTTGTATTTGACCTTCATGTCCGCGCCGGTCTCGCGCATGGTCTTGATGACCTTGTCCAGCGAGACGTGGTGCACCCCGTCGCCGCGCAGCGCCAGCCGGGCGGCCGTGATCGCCTTGATGCTAGCCACCGCGTTCCGTTCGATGCAGGGGATCTGCACCAGACCACCGACCGGGTCGCAGGTCAGCCCGAGGTTGTGCTCCATGCCGATCTCGGCGGCGTTCTCCACCTGCTCGGGGGTGCCGCCCAGCGCCTCGGCCAGGCCGGCGGCGGCCATCGAGCAGGCCGAGCCCACCTCGCCCTGGCAGCCCACCTCGGCGCCGGATATCGAGGCGTTCTCCTTGAACAGCACCCCGATCGCGCCCGCCGCCAGCAGGAACCGGACCACGCCCTCCTCGGAGGCGCCCGGCACGAAACGGGTGTAGTAGTGCAGCACCGCCGGGATGATCCCGGCCGCCCCGTTGGTCGGCGCGGTGACGACCCGGCCACCGGCCGCGTTCTCCTCGTTGACGGCGAGGGCGAAGAGGGTCACCCAGTCCATCGCGCGCAGCGGGTCGGCGGGATCGGGCTCCGTCTCCAGGCTGCGGCGCAGCTCGGCGGCGCGGCGGCGGACCTTCAGCCCGCCGGGCAGCACCCCGTCGCGCGAACAGCCCCGCTCGACGCACTCCCGCATCACCCGCCAGATCTCCAGCAGGCCGGCGCGCACCTCGCCCTCGCCGCGCCAGGAGAGCTCGTTGGCGAGCATCACCTCGCTGATCGACAGCCCCGTCGACGCGGTCACGCCGAGCAGTTGCGCGCCGGTGAGGAACGGGTGCCGCACCCGGGTGGCGTCGGGCCTGATCCGGTCCGCGCCGGCCGCCGCCTCGTCCACCACGAACCCGCCGCCGACCGAGTAGTACGTCCGCACCCGCTGCTGCGCGCCCGCGTCGTCGTACGCCACGAAGGTCATTCCGTTGGGGTGGTACGGCAGCGACCGGCGCCGGTGCAGCACCAGGTCACGGTTCGGGTCGAAGTCGATCTCGTGCGCGTCGAGCAGGCTCAGCCGCCGCTCGGCGCGGATGCGGGTGACGCGCGCGTCGACCGTGTCGGTGTCCACCGTCTCCGGGGCCTCGCCGGCCAGCCCGAGCAGGACGGCCCGGTCGCTGCCGTGGCCGTGCCCGGTGGCGCCGAGCGAGCCGAAGAGCTCCGCCTGCACCCGTGCCGTGCCGGTCAGCAACCCGTCGGCCTTGAGGCCGGCGACGAAGGTGCGGGCGGCCCGCATCGGCCCCACCGTGTGGGAGCTGGACGGCCCGATGCCGACGCTGAACAGATCGAAGACGCTGATCATGGCTGCACTTCCTCGCCGTCGTACCTCATGGGTCTGCGGCACGGTCGTGGCCGGCCCCGGTCGGGGCGGCCGTCCGGCACCCGGGGGTGTGGGTGCCCGACCGGCGAGCCTACCCGCCCAGCTCAGCCCCTGCCCGTCGTCCGCTCGCCGGCCGTCGCAGCGTCGACGGGCCCGGGGGCGTCGCGGGGCCGGTTCCCGGGTAACCACCTACGGGGACACGCACCGGCGCTCCTCCTCCCGACCGAGGGCACGGTGGCCACCCCTTCCTACCGTTGAGGGCAGAGGCGGCGAACGCCGCAGAGTGGGAGTACGACGATGAGTCGCAAACTGGTCCGCCCCCGTCAGGGGCGCATGATCGCCGGCGTCTGCGCCGGCCTGGCCCAGCGTTTCGGCAGGTCGGCCGGCTTCATCCGGCTGCTGTTCCTGCTGTCGCTGCTGCTGCCCGGCACCCAGGTGGTCGTCTACCTGGTCCTCTGGCTCCTGATGCCGAACGAGGACCGCCACGCCGCCACCCGCTACTGAGCCCACCCCGCCCCCCGCCCGGCGCGGGGGGTGAGCCCGAGGCGCCCGTCCCGTGGACCGGGGCGGGCGCCGTCACGCCGGGGCGAGCGCCGTCACGCCGGGGCGAGCGCCGTCACG
>NZ_JAGPXN010000002.1:0-236077 GCF_018070575.1 Micromonospora sp. C31 | reverse complement strand
CGTCACGCCGGGGCGAGCGCCGTCACGCCGGGGCGAGCGCCGTCACGCCGGGGCGAGCGCCGTCACGCCGGGGCGAGCGCCGTCACGCCGGGGCGAGCGCCGTCACGCCGGGGCGAGCGCCGTCACGCCGGGGCGAGCGCCGTCACGGTGCGGTGTAGGTGACCGTCACCTTCTCGTAGCCGAGGGAGCGCAGCAGTCCCTCCAGCATCTTGCGGGTGTTCTCCTCGGCCCGCTGGGTCAGGCCGCTGTCGCGGGCGGCGGTGGTGATCCGCTCCTCGGCGAGCTGGTAGACCTGCTGCTGGCGGTTGGGGTCGCCCTTGACCAGTTCGCCGACCCGGTTGAGCAGCCCACGCTCCTCGGCGAAGACGTAGCTCTTCTCCAGGTCCAGGTTGGTCTTGCCGAGCTGCGGCGCCGGCAGCCTGATCTCCACCGACTTGCCGTCGGCCGACTCGACCACCGCGCCCTCGGAGATCTTGGTGAAGTCGACGTACGCCTCCACGCTGCCGGCGCCGACGAAGAGGGTGCGCTGGCTGAGCAGCCAGTCCGGCACGTTGCGCCGGTCGTTCTGGAGGTCGACGACCACCTGGAAGTTGCCCTCGGCCGCGACGTAGCGGCTGAGATCCTGGATCGACTTGAGCAGCGGCGGCTGGCTGCGGTCGGTCTGTTCCTTGGCGAACGGGTTGCGGAAGTCCGGCAGCAGGCCGGTGGCCTGCACGCCCAGCAGCACCACCACCGCCAGCGCCGCCGCCCCGAGCACCCAGAGCAGGCCGCGGGCGGGCCCGCCCGCCCGCGGTGGCGCACCCGGCTCCGGCTCGGTCGTGACAGCCGAGCGCTCCTTGAGCGCCTCGCCGGTCGGATAGCCGGGGAACTCCCTCGTGGGCTCGTTGATGTCACCGTCGCGGGCCATGGCCCTCACCGTCCTCGGTCAGACTCGTCGTCTGCGGATGACGGTACGGCTCCTGTGCGACAGCCGCTCGGCGAAGGGCACGCCGCCGCGCCCATCCGGCACAACCACGGGTCAGGACGGGCCGGGCAGTCGGCGGACCCCGCTCACTCCATGGGCCCGGAGAGGACGAGCACCCGGGCGTGGATCTGGTTGCGCTGCTGCAGCGCCGCCCGCAGAGCGCGGTGCAGCCCGTCCTCCAGGTAGAGCCCGCCGTTCCACTGCACGACGTGCGGGAAGAGGTCGCCGTAGAAGGTGGAGTCCTCGGCGAGGAGCTTGTCCAGGGCCAGCTCGCGCTTGGTGGTGATCAACTGGTCCAGGCGCAGCGGCCTGGGCGGGATCTCCGCCCACTGCTTGAGCGTCAGGTTGTGCTCCGGGTAGGGACGCCCGTCCCGGACCGCTCTGAAGATCACGACGGCACGCTCCCCTCCCCCTGGCCGGGCCGACCCACGACACCGGGTCGGGTCACGGCGTGGTGCCGCGACCCGCGGCACCGATGACCGTGCCAGCGTAGCGGGCTGCACCACACCGCGTTTCTGCTCCCTGATGTCAGTTTCACCACCCGGCGTCCGGTTCGCCACCGGACGAGACGAATGATCCGGCCCCCCGGTGCCGGTCAGCTCCACCGCCCCCGCCGGACCACCTCGGCCGCCGGGCGGCGCCCCCGACGCAGCGACGGTGACCGATGGTCGGGGGCACGATAACCCACCGTGACGGCGCCGACGGGCTCGTACTCCGCCGGCACCCCGAACGCCTCCCGGTACGCGTCGAGGCGCTGGGCGGGGATGCCGAAGAAGCACGCACCCAGCCCCTCGTCCACGGCGGTCAGCAGCATCAGCAGGGCGGCGAAACCGGTGTCCACGTACCAGTAGGGCACCGGCCAGCGCTCCGTCGAGCGGTCCGCCCAGCCCTTGTCCGGTTCCGCGTACCGCTCCAGGTAGGCCGACCGGTTCGCGTGCGGGACGACGATCAGCGGGGCCCGCCGCATCCCCGCCAGCCACCGCTCCCGACCGCCGCCGTCCGGGGTGGTCGACGCCCAGAACCGCTCCCGGTCCTCCGGCGCCTCCAGCACCAGGAAACCCCAGCCCTGGGCGAAACCGGCCGACGGCGCACGCACCGCGTGGTCGAGCAGCCGCTGCACCACGTCGGGCGGGACGGGACGGTCCGGGTCGTAGTTGCGCACCATCCGGCGCCGCCGGACCACCTCGCTGAACTCCATGCGCTCCCCCGCTCAGACCCCGGGCCGTACGCCCCAGACACCCCGCCAGGTCGCGCCCGGCTTAAGGGTGATCACGTCCCGGCCGGAGCGGAACGCGTCCGGCGGGCAGGTCATCGGCTCCACCGCCACCGACCGACGCCGCCGTTCGCCGGGCAGGGCGTCGCCGGTGAACACCTGCCACCAGCCGAACTCCCGGTCCGCCCAGATCCGCACGCCCGCCGCGCCGTCCGGGGCGGCCAGGCTGACCACCGAGCCGCCGTCGTCGTCGCGCACCACGTCACCGAAGCAGAGGTCGAGCCGGGCGCCGCCGATCCGGCGAGGGCTGGTCCAGTCGTACTCGGTGCCGGCGACGGGGGTGCCCCCGATCGGCAGCAGCCGCGAGTCCACCTGCAACCGGGTCCGGGCCGGCAGCCGCATCGACAGGTCGTCCACCGCCACCCCGGGCACCCGCAGGTACGGGTGCACCGCGAAGCCGAAGGGCGCCGGCTCCCCGCCGAGGTTCGTCGCCTCGTGCTCCGCGCGCAGGCCGTCCGGGCCGACGCTCCACCGGGTGCGCAGCCGCAGCGGCCACGGGAAGCCCGGCTGCGGCGGCAGGTCGTAGCCGACGGTCACCGCGTCGGACGACTGCTCCACCAGCCGCCACGGCACCCAGTTGACCAGCCCGTGGATGGCCACGCCCCGGTCCGGTTCGCTGAGCGTGAGCTGCAACGACCGCTCACCGAAGGTGTAGCGCCCGTCGCGGATCCGGTTCGGCCAGGGGGCCAGCACCTGCCCGGCGCAGCCGGGGCAGAGCTCGTCGACGTCGTACCCGTCGAGGTGGTCGGTCCCGTCGTGCCGGTATGTCCGGACCCCGCCGCCCACCTCCACGATGACGGCCTCGTGGCCGGCGGCCGAAATGGTCCACTGTGCGCCCGAGGGCGGACGCTGGTCGGGGGTCTCCATGCCGGGGACCCTAACGGTTCCCGCCCTACCGTCGCTCGCCACGACCGGTCCCGTCACGCCCGGTGACCGCCGGTGGAGGTCCCCGCCCGGTAGCGCAGCAGCACCGGGAACGCCACCGCGAGCAGCACCGCGAGCACCGCCGAGAGCAGACCGCCGCTGACCCAGGCGACGCCGCCGCCGAAGCCGGCCGCCACCGCGCCGGCCCGCAGGTCGCCCAGGCGCGGGCCACCGGCGATGACCACCGTGTTGACGCCCATGAGCCGCCCGCGCATCCGGTCCGGCGCGTAGACCAGCAGCAGCGACTGCCGCAGCACCGCGCTGACCAGGTCGGCCGCCCCGGCCACCGCGAGCAGCAGCACCATCAGCCAGAGTTGGCCGGCCAGCCCGGCCGCCGCCACGGCCAGCCCCCAGCCGACCACCGCCGCCACAAGCACCAGTCCCTGCCGGCGCAGCCGGCCGATCCACCCGGAGGTCAGCCCGCCGAGCATCGCCCCCGCCGCGATCGCGCTGTAGAGCCAGCCGACCGCCGCGCCGCCACCGAAGCGCTCCTCGGCGATCTCCGGGAAGAGCGCCCGGGGCATCGCCAGCACCATGGCGATCAGGTCGATGACGAAGGAGAGCAGCAGCACCGGCGTGGTCGCCAGGTAACGCAGCCCGTCGACGATGCTGGCCAGCCCGGCCCGCCGCGGGGTGGCGGCCGGGCCCGCGTCCGGGTCCCGCTCCGGCGGCATGGCCGGCAGCTTGACGGTCGCCCAGACGGCGACCGTGAAGAGCACCGCGTCGGCCGCGTACGCGACGGGCAGGCCCAGATCCGTGCCCCACCCGGCGAAGATCAGGCCGGCGGCCAGCGGGCCGAATACCGAGGCGGCCGTGTACGTGGTGAAGTTCAGCGTGGTCGCCGCCGGCACCAGCTCCCCCGGCACCAGCCGGGGCAGGATCGCGTTGCGGGTGGGCGAACCGACCGCGAAGGCGATCGACTGCACCGCCACCAGGGCGAGCAGCAGCAGCGGGCTGCCGACGCCGAGCACCGCCTGCACCACCAGGGCGAACGTGGCGACCCAGAGCACCGCCGAGGTCGCCAGGAGCACCTTGCGCCGGTCGTGCGTGTCGGCGACCGCGCCGCCCCAGAGCCCGAAGACCAACAGCGGCAGGAACGCCGCGATCCCGATCAGGCCGACCCACAGCGAGCTGCCGGTCAGCGCGTACATCTCCACCGGCACGGCGACCGCGGTCAGCTGGATGCCGAACATCGCGATGCCGTTGCCCAGCCACATCCGCCGGTAGGCCGGCACGGCCAGCGGACTCAGGTCGATCGCGAAGCGACGCAGCCCGCCCGGCCGGGCGTCCTTGAGCTGGGTCACGGAGCCAGCCGCTCCACGGTCCACTCCCCGGCCCCGGTGCGCCGGAACCGCAGCCGGTCGTGCAGCCGGCTGGCCCGGCCCTGCCAGAACTCCACGGAATCCGGCCGCACCCGCAGCCCACCCCAGTGCGGCGGGGCGGGGATCGGCTCGACCTCGGCGAACCGCTCCGCCGCCGCCCGGTACGCCTCGTCCAGCACGGCCCGGTCGCCGATCACCCGGGACTGGGTGCTGGCCCAGGCACCGAGCTGGGAGCCGCGCGGCCGGCTGGCGAAGTACTCCTCCGTCTCCGCCCGGTCGACCCGCTCGGCCCGGCCGGCGACCACCACCTGCCGGTGCATCGGGAACCAGGGGAAGACGAGGCTCACGTACGGGTTGGCGGCCACCTCGGCGCCCTTGCGGGACCCGTGGTTGGTGAAGAAGACGAAGCCCTCCGGGTCGTACCCCTTCAGCAGCACCGTCCGCGCGCTCGGGCGGCCCGCGGCGTCGGCCGTGCCGGCCACCATCGCGTTCGGCTCGGGCAACCCGGCGGCGACGGCGTCGGCGAACCAGCGGGCGAACTGACCGTGCCAGTCGGCGGCCAGGTCCGCCTCGGAAAGGCCCAGCTCCGCGGCGTACTCGTTACGCATGCCCGCCGGCCGGGCTGTGTCCCCCGTCACGTTCCCTCTCCTCCTCGTCGACCCGGCTCACCCTCTGCGACGCAGGCCAGCCCACACCGCACAGTGTCACCGACGCGGTCCGTGCCGTCCGGACCGGGGATGTCGTGTGCGGCACAGTCGTCGTGGGTCGCGGATCCGGTTACCCAGCAGGCAAGATGTCACGAACACATCCCTGAGGGTCGCCTAAGGCGCTCGCCCGGCTGGGCCGGGACCGGAGCCCCGGGCGGGCGCACCGAGCAGATCCAGGAGAGCGACATGGCCGATTTCAAACCCGGACTGGAGGGCGTCGTAGCCTTCGAGACCGAGATCGCCGAACCCGACCGCGAGGGCGGAGCGCTGCGCTATCGCGGGGTCGACATCGAGGATCTGATCGGCCAGGTCTCCTTCGGCAACGTGTGGGCGTTGCTGGTCGACGGGCGTTTCGGCCCGGGCCTGCCGCCGGCGGAGCCGTTCCCGGTGCCGGTGCACTCCGGCGACATCCGGGTGGACGTGCAGTCCGCCGTCGCGATGCTCGCCCCGTACTGGGGTCTCAACCAGCTGCTCGACATCTCCGACGAGCAGGCCCGCGAGGACCTGGCCCGGGTGTCGGTCACCGCGCTCTCCTTCGTCGCCCAGTCGGCGCGCGGCCTGGGCCTGCCGGCCGTGCCGCAGAAGGAGATCGACAAGGCGTCCACCATCGTCGAGCGCTTCATGAAGCGCTGGCGGGGCGAGCCGGACCCCCGGCACGTCAAGGCCGTCGACGCCTACTTCATCTCGGCCGCCGAACACGGCCTGAACGCCTCCACCTTCACCGCCCGCATCGTCGCCTCCACCGGCGCGGACGCCGCGGCCTGCATCTCCTCCGGCATCGGCGCCCTCTCCGGCCCCCTGCACGGCGGCGCCCCGTCCCGCGTGCTGAGCATGCTGGAGGCGGTCGAACGCAGCGGCGACGCCGAGGGCTACGTCAAGGGCGTGCTCGACCGGGGCGAGCGGCTGATGGGCTTCGGCCACCGCGTCTACCGGGCCGAGGACCCGCGCGCGCGGGTGCTGCGCCGCACTGCCAAGGAACTGGGCGCGCCGCGCTTCGAGATCGCCGAGGCGCTGGAGAAGGCCGCCCTGGCCGAGCTCCAGGCCCGCCGGCCGGACCGGGTGCTCGCCACCAACGTCGAGTTCTGGTCGGCCGTGGTGCTCGACTTCGCCGAGGTGCCGGCCCACATGTTCACCTCCATGTTCACCTGCGCCCGGATGGGCGGCTGGAGCGCGCACATCCTGGAGCAGAAGAAGCTCCAGCGGCTGGTCCGCCCCTCGGCCCGCTACGTCGGCCCGGGCACCCGCAAGCCCAGCGAGGTCGAGGGCTGGGACGCCATCCCGCACGGCGTCTGAGATGTAAGGAAGGGCCCCTTCCTAACGCATTGCGTTAGGAAGGGGCCCTTCCTTACATCCGGATGCGACGTCGGAGGTGGCGCACCCGGATGGGTTGTGGTGCACGCCTCAGCGCCGCTGGTGGGACCAGCGGCCGGACCGGCCCGCCCGGGTGGGAGGATGAAGGCCGGCAGTGTCGCCGGACCGGGCCCGGGTCCCGGCCACGTCGTACGCCTGAGCGCGCGTCCGCCGTCCGATCCGCGCCCGCCTGAACACCGGGCCCGCCCTCGCCCATGCGGAAGGATCTCGACAACCGTGGCTGACGCACCGACCATCCGGATTCCCGACGACCTCAAGCCCGCCGACGGGAGGTTCGGCTGCGGGCCCTCCAAGGTCCGTCCGGCGGCGGTCTCCGCCCTCACCGAGGTGACGACCAGCTACCTGGGCACCTCGCACCGGCAGAAGACCGTCCGTGACCAGGTGGCCCGGCTGCGCCGCGGCATCGCCGACTTCTTCTCCCTGCCCGAGGGCTACGAGGTGGTGCTGGGCAACGGCGGCACGACGGCGTTCTGGGAGGTCGCGACGTTCGGCCTGGTCCGTGACCGGGCCCAGTTCGCGAGCTTCGGCGAGTTCGGCGCGAAGTTCGCCAAGTCGGTCAGGGACGCCCCGTTCCTCGGCGAGCCCACCGTTCGCAAGTCGGAGGCGGGCAGCGCCCCCGCCCTGACCGCCGAGGCCGGGGTGGACGTCTACGCCACCCCGCACAACGAGACCTCGACCGGCGTCGCGGTGCCGATCAGCCGGGTCGCCGGCGCGGATCCCGGCGCGCTGCTGCTGGTCGACGCCACCTCGGGCGCCGGCGGGCTGGACGTCAACGTCGGCGAGACCGACGTCTACTACTTCGCCCCGCAGAAGTGCTTCGGCTCCGACGGCGGCCTGTGGCTGGCCCTGATGTCACCCGCCGCGCTGGAGCGGGCCGGCGAGATCAAGGCGTCCGGCCGCTACATCCCGGCCTTCCTCGACCTGGTCACCGCGATCGACAACTCGCGGTTGGAGCAGACCTACAACACCCCGGCGTTGGCCACCATCTTCCTGGCCGCCGAGCAGACCGACTGGATGAACTCCCAGGGCGGGCTGGCCTGGGCGGCCAAGCGCACGGCCGAGAGCGCCGCGATCGTGTACGGCTGGGCGGAGCGCTCCGAGGTGGCGACGCCGTTCGTCACCGACCCGGCGCTGCGCTCCAACGTGGTCGCCACCATCGACTTCGCCGACTCCGTGGACGCCACCGCGATCGCCAGGGCGCTGCGCGCCAACGGCATCGTGGACACCGAGCCGTACCGGAAGCTGGGCCGCAACCAGCTTCGCGTCGCGCTCTTCCCGGCCGTCGAGCCGGCCGACGTCGAGGCCCTGACCGGGTCGAGCGACTCCGTGGCCGCGCGACTCTGACTCGCCGACACGGTCGGGGGCCGCCGGCCGGGTCGGGGGCCACCGACCGTGACCATCGTCGCAGCTCAGTCGCGACATGCGGGTGTCGCATCCCCCACCTGTGGGCAGATGCGCGTACGGTGGTGCGAGGACGCCCGGGTGGCCGGCTCGTGGCGTGACGGCCAGCGAAGCGGGACGGAGGCAACGCCATGCGCCCAGTACGCTTCGTCGCCCTCTCCGAGGACGGCCAGGCCCTGGTGCTCGCCGACGAGGTCGGGCGACTGCTCGCCCTGCCCATCGACGAGCGGATCGCCGGCGCGTTGCACGCCGAGCCCGGCGCCCCGCCGCTCGCGGTGGCCCCGACGACGACCGCCGATCCGGTGCCCTCACTCTCCCCTCGGGACATCCAGGCGAAGATCCGCTCCGGCGAGTCCGCGGAGGACGTCGCCCGCATCGCGGGCGTGCCCGTCGACCGGGTGCTGCGCTACGCCGGCCCGGTGCTCCAGGAGCGGGCGATGCTCGCCCAGCACGCCCGCCGCACCCGGCTCAAGGGCGCCGACAAGCCCACCCCGCTGGCCGAGGTGGTCAACGGTCGGCTGGCCCAGCACGGCATCGACACCGAGAAGATCTCCTGGGACGCGTGGCGCCGCGACGACGGCACCTGGCGGATCGTGGCGACCTGGCCGTCGGGCAAGGCGACCGCGCAGGCGATCTGGGATCTCGACAAGACCCGGCAGGCGGTCACGCCGCACGACGACATGGCGCAGTACCTCTGCGCCGAGCGGCCCACCCCGATCCTCGGCCAGGAGCCGGCACCGGAGCGGGGCGGCCACGCGCTGCCCGGCCCGTCGCGCGGCGAGCCGAGCCGGGGCGGGCACGGCCTGCCGGCGGCAGCCGAGCACAGCCGTCCCGGCCGCGACCCGATCCGGGCCGGGCGCGACGCCCTGCTCGCTTCCCTCGACCGTCCGCTCGGCTCGACCTCGGGCCGTGGGCTCGAACCCCGCACCCCGGCCGCCCTGGCGGGGCAGGACGCGCCGCGCCAACGGCCGGTCGCCGGTGGGGCGGCGGCGCTGCTCGGCGGTGGTCAGGGTTCCGCGTTCGACGACGACTCGGACGCGCCCAAGGAGGTGCCGGCCGTGCCGTCGCTGGCGGTGCTCCGGCCCCGGCGCACGGGGGCGCCGGCGGCAGCGGCGGGCGGCGAGTCGACCGACGCCGGCGGCAAGCCGCGCAAGCGCCTGCCGAGCTGGGACGACGTGCTCTTCGGCAGCGGCCCGGCGGCCCGCGAGTCCTCGTGACCGCCTGACTCCGGCGCCCACCCGGTCGCCGGGGTGCTGCGGAAGATGGCCGAGGGCGGGGCCGCGCGCGGCGCCAGCGGCCGTCCGCCGACGCGCTCGCCGAGTACCGGCCCACCATCGAGGCGTACGAGAAGCTCTGCGGCGACCTCGGTCACGACCCGGCGGACGTGGCTCTCGGCTGGCTGCTGTCGCGGCCCGGGGTGACCGCCCCGATCATCGGGCCGCGCACCGCCGACCAGCTCGACCGTTCCCTGGGCGCCCTGACCGTCGACCTCGCCGAGGCCACCCTCGCCCGCCTGGACGAGCTGTTTCCGCCTGTCGGTGACGGCGGCCCCGGCCCGGAGGCGTGGGCCTGGTAGCCCGGCGGCCAGACCAGGGGTTCGCGTCGGGACCGGTGCGGTTCCCCCTGGTCGGCGCCGCCGTACCGGCGGTAGGGGCCGGCCAGCGGACGGCCGTCAGAGGGGCCAGGCGGCCAGGCGGTCGTAGGTGGGGCGGGGGCCGGGGTGGCTGCGCACGAGGACCATCTCGCCGGCCGACCACTGCGGCCCCTCGTAGGCGTCGAGGGTGGTCACGTCGGCGGCCACGTCGGCCGGGGACATCCGGTCGGCCGGGCGGGCGATCGTCAGGTGCGGGCGGAAGGGCTTCTCGTCGTACGGCAGGCGGCCGTGCCGCAGCCGGGAGCGGATCAGCCGGGCCAACACCTGCACCGGCTGAACCTCGCCCCGCAGGTCGACCCAGAGGACGGTGAACCGGCCCCGCCCGAACCGCCCGCCGCCGGCGAGCCGGAGCCGGGGCGCGGCCTGACGGCCGTCGCGGAACCACTCGGCGGCCAGCCCGAGCGCGCTCTCCACGGCGACCAGCCGGTCCGCGTCGACGTCGCCGAGGAAGGCGAGGGTGACGTGCGCGTTGGCCGGGTCGGCGAGCCGGACGTTGGTCCCGGCGGCGGCCGCCGCGCCGACACGCAGCCGGGCGACCTGCGCGCCGAGGTGCGCGACCGCCCCGGGCGGTGGGTAGAGCGCGACGAAGAGCCTCACGCGGCCGAGCCCTCAGCGGTGCCGCTGTCGGTGGCCGGGCCGGGCGGCGGGCAGGGTCAGCCCGGCGGCGTGCAGCAGGCCCTCCACCCGGACCCGTTCCAGCTCCAGGTCGACGCCCTCCAGCTCGGCCAGGTACTCGGCGAGCCCCAGGGCCCGGCAGGCCAACCGGAGCCGGTCGTCGTACGCCTGGAGGACCATGCCGTGCCAGATGGGCTGGCGGCCGTCGGAGCCGACCCCCTGGCCGCGCAGGCGGCGCAGGTCGGCGGCGAGTTCCTCCAGCGGACGCCGGTCGGGGCGGTCGAAGCCGGTGAGGTCGATGTCGCGGGTCAGCTCGTCGGCCGCCACGGCCCGGTCCAGCCGGACGATGGTGCGCCGTTCCCGCCGGCGCTCCCGCCACTCGGCGTACGCGCAGGCGAACCGGTCGATGATCTCGTCCGCGCAGGAGACCAGGGCGATCACCACCGGCACGCTGGCCGCGGCGACGAAGATCAGGATCAGCAGCAGCGCGCGCCCGAGCTCCACGTATCGACGCTAAGCCTCTTTCCCCCTTACCGCCACCGCTTTCGTGTCATCCACGCCATCCGTCGGACGGGACGGAGCGTCCCGCCCCGGGCGGCGCGGCGCTCAGCAGTCGGCGGAGGTGACGTAGAAGCGCGGCATCGGCAGGACGCGGAAGCGCAGCCGGGCACCGGAGCGGCGCAGCTGCCAGGTGAGCGCCACCAGGATGGTGGCCAGCGAGATCAGGCCGCCGATCCAGATGCTGGCGCCGGCGCCGTAGGTCTCGGCGACCCAGCCGATGAGCGGCGCCCCCACCGGGTTGGTGCCGAGGAAGACCAGCACCCACAGGGCCATCACCCGACCGCGGAAGGCGGCGTCCGTGCCGAGCTGGACCCGCTGGTTGGCCGCCTGGGCGAAGAAGACCATGAAGAAGCCGGTCGGCAGCAGCAGGGCCACCACGATCCAGTACGCCGGGGCGAGCCCCACCAGCGTGCCGAAGCTGGCGCAGCCGACCCCCGCGCCGAGCACCAGCCAGACCGAGGGGCGGCTGCGCCGCCCGGTGCCCGCGAGCGCCCCGACCAGTGCGCCGACCGCCAGCGCGGTGCTGAACAGCCCGAACGAGGCGGCACCGGTCTCGAACACGGTCTTGGCCAACGCGGCGAGGGTCAGTTGGAAGTTGAACAGCGACATGCCGATCACCGACATCAGGGCCATCGGCAGCAGCAGGTCGGGCCGGCGCCAGACGTAGCGCAGCCCGTCGACCACCTTGGCCGACGCCCGCTCGTCGCGTGGCGGCAGCGCCTCCCGGTGCAGCTCGGCGGGGTGCATCCGGATCACGGTGACCAGCGGGGCGATCGAGCTGAGCGCGGAGAACAGAAAGACCGGCCCGACGTCGAAGGCGGCGATGGCCAGGCCGGCGACGGCGGGGCCGATGATCCGGGCCGAGTTGAACACGGCCGCGTTCAGCGAGAGCGCGTTCGGCAGCAGCGACGTGCCGACCAGTTCGGAGACGAACGCCTGCCGGACCGGGGTCTCCACGGCGTTCGAGACACCGAGCAGGGTGGCGAACGCGAAGACGTGCCAGAGCTGCACGAGGCCGGTGATCACCAGCAGGCTCATGGCGAGCGCCAGCACGGTCCAGAACGCGTTCGCGACGAGGAGCAGCATCCGCTTGTCGTAGCGGTCGGCGAGCCGCCCGGAGAGCAGGGTGAGCAGCAGCACCGGGGTGAACTGGAGTGCGACGACCACGCCGAGCGCGGTGGCGGAGTTGTCGGTGAGCTCGAGGACCAGCCAGTCCTGGGCGATGAACATCATCCAGACGCCGACCAGCTTGATCAGCTGCCCGGATGCGAAGAGCCGGTAGTTGCGGACCTGTAGCGACTGGAACATCGTGCTCAGCTTTGCCTGCACTCTTGGTGCGCCTCCTCGCGGTCGTACGCGTCATCGACGTCGGACGGCGCGGAGGCACGACGCGCGGGTCAGGCGCGGGCCAGCTGCTGAAGGATCTCGGCAGCCTGCCGCAGGGTGTCCCGCTCGGCTTCGGTCAGCTCGGCCAGCCGGTGGGCCAGCCACTCGTCACGGACCCGCTCGAACTGGTCGAGCACCGCCCGTCCCCCCTCGGTAGCCGCCAGGATGACCTGCCGGCCGTCGGTCGGATGGGGGGTGCGCTGCACGAGGCCGCGCTCCTCCAACTTCGCAACGATCTTGGTCATCGTGGGCGGCTGCACCCGTTCCACGTCGGCCAGTTCCCGAGGCGTCAGCGCACCCGCCAGCCGGAGGCTGGTGAGTGCGGAGAGCTGGGTGACCGTGAGGTCGCCGACCGGCCGGGCCTGGCGGACCCGTCGGTTGAGCCGGGTGATCGCATCACGCAGCTGCGGTGCCAGCTGCGCCGGTGGCATGCGTTCCGCCGTCACCGTCCGCTCCGTCACGATAGTTAGCCTAACTAATTAGCCAGGCGAATGAGTGGCGATATGACCATGCTCACGAGAAGTTTGCCCTGCTCCGGGCCGGGAATCCTGTTCGTTCCGGCCCGGAGCGGGCGGCGTGTCAGAGCAGCACGGACTCGATCGGCCCGCGCAGGAAGTAGAGCACGAACAGGGCGGCCACCCCGTACAGCAGCGGGTGGATCTCCCGGGCCTTGCCCCGCGCGAGCTTCACCACCACGTACGAGATCAGGCCGGCGCCGATGCCGTTGGAGATCGAGTAGGTGAAGGGCATCAGCACGATCGTCAGGAACGCCGGGATGGCGATCTCGTAGTCGGACCAGTCGATCGTCCGCACCGCGGTCATCATCAGGAAGCCGACCACCACCAGCGCGGTGGACGCCGCCTCGAACGGCACCACCACGACCAGCGGCGCCAGGAACATCGCCAGCAGGAACAACCCGCCGGTGACCAGGTTGGCCACGCCCGTACGGGCGCCCTCCGCCACACCGGCCGCGCTCTCGATGTACGACGTGTTGCTGGACGTGCTCGCCGCACCGCCGGCCGCCGCCGCGATCGAGTCGACCAGCAGGATCTCCCTGGCCCGTGGCGGGGTGCCCTGCTCGTCGAGCATGTTCCCCTCCTGGCCGACCGCGACCATCGTGCCCATGGTGTCGAAGAAGTCCGTGATCAGCAGGGTGAACACGAACATCAGCACCACGACCCAGCCGGCGCGGCCCCACGAGTCGAAGACGTTGAACTTGCCGAGCAGCGACAGGTCCGGCAGGTCCACCCAGGTCCTCGGCAGCTCCGGGACGTTCAGCGCCCAGCCCTTCGGGTTGGGCTTGCCGTCGACGAAGGACGGCCCGATGTTCGCCACCGCCTCGACGATGATCGCCAGTACGGTGGAGCCGAGGATGCCGATCAGGATCGCGCCCCTGACGCGGCGCACCAGCAGCACGATGGTCAGCAGCAGGCCCACCACGAAGACCAGCAGCGGCCAGCTGGCGAGCTTGCCGCCGATGCCCAGGCTCACCGGGACGGTGCTGTTCTGCACGTCCGGCACCCGGCGCACGAAACCGGCGTCGACCAGGCCGATGATGGTCAGGAAGAGGCCGATGCCGACGCCGATCGCCGTCTTCATCTGCGTCGGCACCGAACGGAACACCGCCGTACGCAGGCCGGTCAGCACGAGCACCGCGATGATCACACCCTCGATCACCACGAGGCCCATCGCGTCCGCCCAGGTCATCTCCGGGGCGATCTCGTACGCGACCAGCGCGTTGACGCCGAGGCCGGCGGCGAGCGCCAGCGGGAACCGGCCGACCACGCCCATCAGGATCGTCGTCAGGCCCGCGACCAGGGCGGTTGCCGCGGCGAGGGCGGCGATGGACAGCTTCTGGCCGTCGCCGTCGACGGCACCACCGATGATGAGCGGGTTGAGCACCACGATGTACGCCATCGTGAAGAAGGTCGCCAGGCCACCGCGCACCTCGCGGCTCATCGTCGAGCCACGGGCGGAGATCTCGAAGTACCGGTCGAAACCGTTACGCGGGTGCGCTGGGTCGGGTGGTGTGCCGTTCTCGGGCGGCGCTACTGACATCAGGTCCTCGCAGGTGATCTTCCGTTGTCGCGCGCATCGTCGCAGATCACCGGCCAGCAGGAAAAGTTGATCGCGTACGCTTGCCGCGTGCCGAAGGAGCAGCCACCGCGGCCCGAGCCGCTCGACCCGCCGATGGTGCCGTTCGCCCTCGCCGGGATGGCCGCCTGGGCACTCGCCGGGCTGGTGTTGCTGGTCTTCTTCCGCGGCTGGCTGACCGCGCACGGTCACCAGGACTGGCTGTGGATCTGCCTGGCCGGCTTCCTGTGGGGTTTCCCCGGTCTTGCCGTGATGATGCGGCACGACGCCCACCGGCGCCGCCGCCGCACCGGCCGCTGACCTGCGACGACACCGATCCGCCGGACCGGCCCGCAGCCGGTCGCGTCAGGGGTGCCCGTACGGCTCCGCCGGCTCGGCCGCCTCGACGGAGCCCGGTGCCCGGCTGACCGCCACGGGCTCGACCGCGCTGTCGTCGTAGACCGTCGGCATCTCCTCGACCTGGGTCTCGGCGGCCTCGATCAGGGTCTCCGAGTGCGCCCCGCAGCCGTGGTCGGCGCTGACCACCCGGCCGTCGTCGGGGGCGTAGAAGTTGCCGCAGGCCCCGAAGGCCTGCCGCAGGGCGCCGGCGAGCGGCAGATAGAAGCCGCAGGTCCCGCAGCGGGCGGCGGCGGGGGCGGCGGCCGAGATCGCGGCGGACGGACCGTGGTCGCCGTCGTACCAGCGCTGGGCGGCCTCGCTGCGCCCCTCGCGGGAGAGCACCCGGGCCCGCCCGAGACCGAGCTCCCACGCGGTCTCCTCGACCGCCGGGTCGTCGGAGAGCAGGTAGCCGGGCTGGAGCCGGTCGTCGTCGGCCGGAGTGGGCAGCAGGTCACCGGGGCCGAGGTCGCCCGGCTTGAGCCGCTCCTGCCACGGCAGCCAGCCGGGGGCGAGCATCGCGTCCGTGCCGGGCAGCAGCACGGTCTCGCAGATCGTGACGTTGCGGCTGCGCGGCACGCGGGTGACGGTGACCGCCCACCGCCAGCCCCGGTAGCCCGCGAGCCGGCACTCGAAGTAGTGCGTGACGAGTCGGTCGCCCTCCGCGACGGCCTGCAGATGGTCGCCGACGTCCGAGGGGTCGACCTCGGTGATGGCGTCACGTGCCACCTCGACGGCGGCGGCGCAGACCTGGTCGAGACGAGCGGCACGGGCGGAGGCGGGCCTGGTCACCAGACCATTGTTCCCCATGCGTACGGCGGGCCGACAGGCACCCGCCGCTGATGTTCTGCGACAGTGGTGCGGCGCGGACGGGCCGGATGGGCGAGGATGGTGGACATGCCGCTGTTCTCCCGCTCCGGGCGGTCCGTACTCGGGCGGACCGTCGGCACCGGCATCAAGGCCGTCCGCCTGTTGTTCCGGGGCTCGGTCAGTGGTGGGCGCTGGATGACCCGCCGGGCGGGCCGGGCGCGTGCCCGGGGCGCCGGGGGCGAGGTCGGCATGGTCCGCCTCTTCGACCTGCACGCGATCTCCTGCGCCGGCGACACGCTGATCGCCATCGGCCTCGCCGGGACGATCTTCTTCAACGTCCCGCTCGGCGAGGCACGCAGCAAGGTGGCCCTCTACCTGCTGGTGACCATGGTGCCGTTCGCCATGCTCGCCCCGGTGGTGGGGCCGCTGCTCGACCACTTCCGCCACGGCCGCCGGTACGCGCTGGCCGCCACCATGCTCGGCCGGGCCTTCCTGGCCTGGCTGATCTCCGACTACATCCACGGCTTCGGCCTCTATCCGGCGGCCTTCGGCGTGCTGGCGCTCTCCCGGGCCTACGGGGTGGCCCGCTCGGCGGCCGTCCCGCGACTGCTGCCCGAAGGGCTGGGCCTCTCCCAGGTGGGCGCCCGGGCCAGCGTCTACGGCACCGTGGCCGGCGCCCTGGTGGCCCCGATCGGCTTGGCCGCCTTCTGGTTCGGGCCGCAGTGGCCGCTCCGGGTCGCCTCGATCATCTTCCTGGTCGGCATGGTGATCTCCCTGCGGCTGCCACCGAAGGCCGACTCCGAGCCGCCGGAGCGGGTGCCCCGCCCGCTGCGGGTGTTCGGCCGGCGCACCGGCGACCGCCCGCTGGGCCGGGGGCGACCGGCCGGCCGGCTCGTGATCGCCACCCTGGTCGGCGCCGCGACGCTGCGCGGGTTGTACGGCTTCCTGCTGCTCTTCCTGGCCTTCGCGATCAAGGCCGGCGACCTGACCACCGTCGTCTTCGGCCGGGACCTGGGCGACGAGGGAGCGCTGGGCCTCGTCGGCGCGGCGCTGGCCGTGGGCACCTTCCTCGCCACCGCGATCGGCACCCGGCTGCGCATCCACCGACCAGTCGCGATCCAGTCGAGCGGCATGATCATCGTGGGCGGGGTGGCGGTCCTCGCGGCGCTGATGTTCTCGCTGCCGATGGTCGCCCTGCTCTGTCTGGTGGCCGCGCTGGCCAGTGGCATCGCCAAGCTCGCCGTGGACGCCTCGATCCAGGAGCGCATCCCGGAGCGGCTGCGGGCCAGCTCGTTCGCCCATTCCGAGACGGTGCTGATGCTCGCGTTCGTCGCCGGGGGCGGGTTGGGGCTCGTACCCTTCGACGGCCGGGTCGGGATCGCCGTCGCCGCCGGGGTCGGCACGCTGGCCGCCGTCCGGGGCGTGGTGGTGGCGGGCCGCCTGCGTGCCGAGCGGCTCGCCGGTCGCCCGCTCGCCGACGACGAACTGGCCGACGAGACCGACGAAGCCGGCGGCGACAACGGCACCGGCAGGAACGACGGGACCGGCACGGGCACCGCGGGCGACACGGGCACCGCAGGCGACACGGCCGACGCACGAACCAGGACCGGCACGGGCGCCGGAGGAGACGCAGCTGGCACGGGCGCCGGAGGAGACGCAGCCGGCACGGGCGCCGACGCCCGCACGGAGGCAGGGGCCGGCCCCGACGCCGGGGTGGCGCCCGTCTCGCCCGCCCCGGCGCAGGGCGGCTCGCCGCTGGACGACCCGGCCCTGGCTCCGCCGGGTTACCACATCTACCGGCCCTCCTCGGCGGTCGGCGGGCCGGGCGGGGCGGACGACGAATCCCGCCGCGAACCGCAGGGACCCCTGCCGTGACGGGCCTGCTGGTGGTCACGGCGGTGCCCGCCGAGGCCGAGGCGGTCCGCGCGGGCCTCACGGATCCGTCGACGGCGGTGCTGCCGGTCGGGGTCGGGCCCGCCGTCGCCGCCGCCACCACCACCCGGCTGTTGGTGCTCGCCGAGGCCGCCGGGCGTCCGTACCGTGGCGTGGTCAGCGCGGGCGTGGCGGGCGGCTTCGCCGGGCGGGTGGAGGTCGGCGCGACGGTGCTGGGCTCCGTGTCCGTCGCCGCCGACCTGGGCGCCGAGTCCCCGGCGGGCTTCCTCCCGGTGGACGAGCTGGGCATGCCTCCGGAGTGGCTCGGTGGTGGCCTCGCGCTCGCCGCCGACCCGGGGCTGCTGGCCGCTCTGCGGGCCGGGCTGCCGACGGCGACGGTGGGCGCGGTGTTGACCGTCAGCACGGTGACCGGCACCGCCGCCAGCACGCACGCCCTACGCCAACGTCACCCCGACGCCGTCGCCGAGGCCATGGAGGGGTACGGCGTGGCGGTCGCCGCCGCGCAGGCCGGCGTCCCGTTCGTCGAGCTGCGTACCATCTCCAATCCGATCGGCCCCCGCGACCGCGACGCCTGGCGCATGCGCGAGGCGCTCGCCGCCCTCACCGCCGCCGCCGCCGCCCTGCCCTGAGCCCGCCCTGGCCTGGCCTGCCCTGGCCCGGCTCAGCTGCCACCCAGCGGGCAATCCTGGGCTGGATCAGCCGGGCTGGCCGGCCCGGCGATCATCTTTCGGACTTCGGTCGCCGATCGAATCGCAGGGCCGCCGGCCGGCTCGACTCCAACTGGTAGCCGCAGGCGATCAGGAAGCCGATCCCACCTTTGTCGGCGACGGCGCGCACCGTCCGGATACCGGCTCCGTCCAGTTGCTCGCCGAGGATCTGTAGCAGCCGGCGACCGATGCCCAGGAACCGCAACTGGGGCGCGACGAGGACTCCGTCCAGCACCATCTCCCGCCGGTCGCCCAGATCCTCACCGAGCAGCAGGTCTTCGCTGCGTTCGTGTGCCCGGAGTTCGCCGACCAGCTCACCGTCCGGCAGCTGGGCCACTAACCGCCAGCACCCCTCCGGCACCCCCTCCGTCACCCGACGGAGACTGACCCCGGCGCGCGCCCGTTCCCGTACCCGCCGCTCGTCGCGTCGCCCACGGTGGAGGTCGTACGTCCTCTCCGGTACCCGCACCGGCCACTGCTCCGGTGGGACGTACCAGTGCCGCCACCACGCACCCGGCCAGTCCTTCAGCGTCCGGACCTCGCGGACGTCGAGGTGCGCGGGATAGCGGCGGCCTCCCTCGTCGCGTCGTCCGTCGTGCGGAACGGGCGGCAGCACGGCGATGGTCCCCGGGGTGCCGTCCGTGCCGTTTGTGCCGTCTGTGCCGTCTGTGCCGTCTGTGCCGGCCTGGTCGACGGTCGGGACGCCGACCGTCAGCTCTCCACCAGCAGCACGGACCAACCGCTCCACCGTCCGCAAGCGCGGATCGGCTGCCGGATCGGCCTCGATCCGCGCCACTGTGCTCTTGGGTACGCCCGACCGACGCGCCAACTCTCGCTGGCTCAGGTCTGCCTGGCGACGGAGAGCACGCAGCGCCGTCCCCACCTCGATCGGTCCGGCCCGCTCCGCCATGTGCCGATCGTTGCGATGCCACGAGCGAAGTTCAACAAGCGCGACACACCTGTGGACAACCCTGTGGACAACCGGCTGGGTGCTGTGCGGCCAGATGTTCTTCGGCGCGCTGTCGAGCTGCCCCGTTCATGAGACCACTGCTCGCCGGATCGCGACTCGCCCACTTGCCGCGTCGCGGCCTGCCCCATCTGTGCGGGCAGCTCGACAGGGCCGAACGGGAACATCGCTGCCGCCCCGTGTCGTCGCCGTCGAGATCCGCCACGGCGCGTGGCCCGAGGCCCGTGGCCCGCGGCGCGTAGCCCGAGGCCCGCGGCCCGTGGCCCGCGGCGCGTAGCCCAAGGCCCGCGGCGCGTAGCCCAAGGCCCGCGGCGCGTAGCCCAAGGCCCGCGGCCCATGGTCTGTAGCCCGCGGCGCGTAGCCCGTGGCCGGCGGGAGCGCGGGAGCGGGCTCGGCGGTCCTCACCGCCGCGTTCCCGCCTCCGCGTCCTCACCCTGTGGGGGGCACCGCCTCGCGGGCCAGGTCACAGTCGTGGGGACCGGGCGAAGCCGGGCCGCCAGCGGCGGGGATACGGTGAGAGCGTGGCGCTCTCGCTGGCTGTCTCGCCCTGCCCCAACGACACGTTCGTCTTCCACGCCCTGGTGCACGGTCTCGTGCCGGGCGCTCCGCCGGTCGACGTCACGTACGCCGATGTGGACGTGACCAACACGGCCGCCGAGCGGGGGGCGTTCGACCTGGTCAAGGTGAGCTACGCGGCGCTGCCGTGGCTGCTGGACGACTATCACCTGCTGCCCTGCGGAGGTGCGCTGGGCCGTGGCTGCGGCCCGCTGGTGCTGACCCGCGGCGACCGCCCCGACAGCCCCGGCCAGCCCGACAACTCCGGCCAGCCCGAGCGGCCCGGCGGCTCCGGCCACGCCGACCTGAGCGGCGCCACGGTGGCGGTGCCGGGCGACCGGACCACGGCGTACCTGCTCTTCCGGCTCTGGGCGGCCGAGCGGCCCCCGGCGCGGATCGAGGTCGTGCCGTTCCACGAGATCATGCCGGGCGTCGCCGCCGGCCGCTACGACGCCGGGCTGGTCATCCACGAGGCCCGGTTCACCTACCCACGGCACGGCCTGACCGCCCTGGTCGACCTCGGCGAGTGGTGGGAGGCCGAGACCGGCCTCCCCATCCCCCTCGGGGCCATCCTGGCCCGGCGCGGCGCGGTCGACCCGGCCGCCGCAGCCGGGTGGATCCGCGAGTCCGTGCGCCAGGCCTGGGCCGATCCGGTGGCCAGCCGGGAGTACGTGCTGGCGCACGCGCAGGAGATGGAGCCCGACGTGGTGGACCGGCACATCGGGCTCTACGTCAACGAGTTCACCGCCGACCTTGGGGACGCGGGGTTCGCCGCCGTGAAGGCACTGCTCGGCCGGGCCGCCGACGCCGGGCTGGTGCCTCAGACCTCCAGCTCGTTGGCGACCGCGTGGACCAGCTGAGCGATCTTCTGCGCCGTCTTGCGGTCGGGGAAGCGGCCCCGGCGCAGGTCCGGCTGGACCTTCGCCTCCAGCACCTTGATCATGTCCTCGACGAGGCCGTGCAGCTCCTCGGCCGGCCGGCGACGCAGCTCCGCCATCGACGGCGGGGCGTCGAGCAGCTTGACCCCCATCGCCTGCGCGCCCCGGCGGCTGTCCACCACGCTGAAGTCGACCCGCTGACCGCCCTTGAGGTCGGTGACACCCGTCGGTAGCGCGCCCTTGGGCAGGAACACGTCGCCACCTTCGTCGCTGGTGACGAACCCGTATCCCTTGGCCGCGTCAAACCACTTCACTCGACCCGTCGGCACCTGAGAACCCCTGCTTCGCTTGAGCTTGAGACGTCTACCGCTCCAAGGCTAGCCGGATCATGCCGTCCAGCGCCGCCGGGAATCCGGTGAGATCGTCCAGCACCACCTCGGCCCCGGCCGCGCGCAGCTCGTCGGCGGCGCACGGGCCGGTGGCGACCGCGATGCCGGGTACGCCCGCCGCTGCCGCGGCCACCATGTCGGCCACGTGGTCGCCGACGTAGTGGGTCGCGCCGTGCCGCCGTAGCGCAACCGCCTTCTCCGCCGCGAACAGGTCGCCGGCCACCTCGTCCACGGTCAACCCGAGGTGGTCGAGGTGCAGCCGGGCCAGGCGGCCCAGCTTGGCGGTCACCACCAGCACGCGACCGCCGCGTCCGCGTACCGCGTCGAGCGCGGCGGCGGCGCCGGGGAGCGGGACCGTGGGCGTGATCGCGTACGCCGGGTACAGCTCGCGGTACGTCCGGACGGCCTCGTCGACCTGCTCCGGCGGGAACCAGTAGGCGATCTCGGTACGCAGCGGCGGGCCGAGCCGCGCCACGGCGGCCTCGGCGTCCACGTGCACCCCCGTGCGGGCGGTCAACGCCCGGAAGGTGTCGGCGATGCCGGGACGCGAGTCGACGAGGGTCATGTCGAGGTCGAAGCCGACCGTGAGCGCTGCCATGCGGGAGAACGTACCCGCCCAACCCCGGGCCAGCCGGACGTCCGAGGGGCGCAGGGACCACCTGCCGGGCTAGCGTGGAACGACGATGACCACCTCACTCGCCGACCACCTGCGGTCGCTGCCCGACGAGTCGCTCGCCGCCCTCCTCCAGCTGCGGCCGGACCTCGTCGTACCCGTGCCGGCCGACGTCTCCGCGCTCGCCACCCGGGCCCAGTCGCGGGTCTCGGTGGCCCGCGCCCTCGACGCGCTGGACCAGTTCACCCTGCTGATGCTGGACGCCGCCCGGCTGACCCGGGACGCGGCCGAGCAGACCACCTCCACCGACGCGGTGCTGGCCATGGCGACCGCCGGCCCGCACCCGCCCGCCCCCACCACCGTCCGCGCCGCCGTGAACCGGCTGCGCGCGCTCTTCGTGCTGTACGGCCCCGAGAGTGCCCTGCGCGTGGTGGCCGGCGTCGACGAGGTCTCCCCGTACCCGGCGGGGCTGGGTCGACCGGCGGCGGAGCTGGACGCACGGGCGGCGGCGCTCTGCGCGGACCCGGCCAAGCTGCGGCGGACACTGCTGGCGGCGCCGCCCTCGGCCCGGGCGATCCTGGACCGGTTGGCCGCCGGGCCACCGGTCGGCAGCGTGCCGGCGGGCGCGTTGCAGGCGCCCGCGCTCGGCGCCGAGGACGACCTGCCTCCGGACCCGACCAACGGCGGCGTGCCGACCGGTTCGCCGGTGCGCTGGCTCGTCGACCACCACCTGCTGGTGCCCGTCTCCGGCGGCAGGGCCGGCGTCACGGGCACCGTCGAGCTGCCCCGGGAGGTGGGCCTGCTGCTGCGCCGCGACAGCGGCCCGCTCGGCCCGCTGCGCAGCAGCCCGCCGCCGGTGGCCACCGCGCCGCGCGAGCCGAAGGCCGCCGACTCCGCCGGGGCCGGGCAGACGATGGAGGTGGTACGCCACACCGAGGCGCTGCTGGAGCAGCTCGCCGCCGAACCGGCTCCGGTACTGCGCTCGGGCGGCCTGGGCGTCCGGGACCTGCGCCGGCTCGCCCGGGCCGTCGGGGTGGACGAGCCGGCGGCGGCCCTGCTGTTGGAGGTGGCGTACGCGGGCGGGCTGATCGGCGAGGTCGACCTGTCCGGGGCCACCACCACCCGGCACGGCGCGGACCAGCAGGTGCTGCCCACCGCCGGGTACGAGGTGTGGCGGGCCGGGACGCTCGCGCAACGCTGGGAGCAGCTCGCCCGGGCCTGGCTGACCATGACCCGGCAGGCCGGACTGGTCGGTCAGCGCGACGACCGGGACCGGCCGATCACGGTGCTCTCCGCCGAGGCGGAACGGGCCGGCGGGCCGGCCGCCCGGCGGGCCGTGCTGGAGGTGCTCGCCGACCTGGAGCCGGCCACCGGGCCCACCCCCGAGGAGGTGCTGGCCCTGCTCGACTGGCGGGCGCCACGGCGCAGCCGGGGGCGGGAGACCGCGCACCGGGAGGTGCTGGCCGAGGCGGCCACGCTGGGCGTGACGGGGCTGGGGGCGCTCACCTCGTACGGGCGGCTGCTGCTCGCCGACGTGACGGCGGCCGACGAGCACGGCGACGACCCGCTCGGGTTGCGCTCGGATGCCGAGAGCGGCGAAGCCTCCACCGCCGTACGCGCGCTGGACGCCCTGCTGCCCGCCCCGGTCGACCACTTCCTCGTGCAGGCGGACCTGACGGTCGTGGTGCCCGGTCCGCCCGATCCGGCGCTCGCCGCCGAGCTGGAGGTGGTGGCGGAGCACGAGTCGGCCGGTGGGGCGAGCGTGCACCGGGTCACCCCGGCCAGCGTGCGCCGGGGCCTGGACGCCGGCTACTCGGCCGACGACCTGCACGCCCTGTTCCGGCGACGGTCCCGCACCCCCGTCCCGCAGGGGCTGACGTACCTGGTGGACGACGTGGCCCGCAAGCACGGCGGGCTGCGGGTCGGCTCCGCCGGGGGGTACGTGCGCAGCGACGACGAGGCGCTGCTGACCGAGGTGCTCGCCGACCGGCGGTTGGAGCCGCTGGCGCTGCGCCGGCTGGCGCCGACGGTGCTGTCGACGCCGTACCAGGTGGGCCGGATGCTGTTGGCGCTGCGTGACGCCGGGTACGCCCCGGTGCCGGAGGACGCGAGCGGGGCGGCCGTGCTGGCCCGCCCGAAGACCCGGCGGGCCCCGGCCCGGGTACCGGTGACGACCAGGACGCTCGACCCGCTGACCACGCCGAAGCTGGCCATGCCCCGACTGCTGGGTGTGGTGGAGCAGATCCGACGCGGCGACGCGGCGGCGCGGGCGGCCCGGCGGGCGCCGGCCGTGGTCCGGGGCGGGGTCGGGCGCACCGGTCCCGCGCCGGTGCCCTCGCACAGCGACGCTCTCGCCGTGCTGCAGCAGGCGGTCCGGGACCGGGCGCTGGTCTGGGTGGGGTACGTCGACGCACACGGGGCGACGGCGTCCCGGCTCGTCCGGCCGGTCTCGATCGGCGCGGGCTACCTGCGCGCCGAGGACGACCGGACGGAGATGCTGCACACCTTCGCCCTGCACCGGATCACGGCGGCGGTGCTGGAGGACTGAGCGGGCCGGTCAGCGCCGGCTGCGGCGTACCGTCCCGACGACGGAGACGATCAGCAGCAGCGTGAACCCGGCGCCGGCCGACTCGCCGACCGAGTCGATGAAGCCCTGTTCGAGGACCAGCCAGCCGAAGAGGAACCAGCCGAGGAGCACCACCGCCGCCACCCCGTACGCGACCACGGTGGCGGTGGAGACCTCCTCGGCGGGCGACCGGTCGTGCTCGAATCTGTGCTCCGGGACCACTTCACGGTCGACCGTCATCTCCAGCCCTCCCCCGTCCGGTTCGACGCCTGGCATCCAGCGTGACACCGCCAGGGCGGGAGTGACAGGGGATAACACCCGGAGCGGACGAGTTGTGCGACGACTCGTGGTGCTGTCGGGGCGGCTCAGGTGCCGGGACGCCGCCCGACCAGCACGACCTTGCTGCCGACCTTGCCCAGCTCCCAGTAGCGGACGGCGTCGTCCCGCAGCAGGTTGACGCAGCCGTGCGAGCCGATCGACTTCTCGTGCAGGTAGGTGGTGGTCTGGTGGAAGCCCATGCCCCGGGTGAAGTGCTGCCAGTACGGCAGCCACACCTCGTACGGGTCGGACCACTCCTTCACGTTGCGGTAGTTGATCGTGAACGTGCCGGCGGGGGTGCGGTAGCCGGGCATGCCGGTGCGGGTCACGGTCGGCTTCAGGAGCACCTTGCCGTTGCGCATGACCCAGGTGGTCTGCCGGGTCAGGTCGATGCAGAAGGTGGTGCCCGAGCCGGCCCGGCAGCGCGCCGTGTCGGTGGTGGCGAGCCGCTTGGCCACGTCGTGGGTGATGGGCCCGGCGCGGCCGTGGGCGGGGCGGATGTCGTACCGCCTCTGGAACTTCCTGATGGCGGCGCAGTCGGCGGCGGACTGCCGGCCGTCGACGGTCACCCGCCCGAACCCGCCCAGCCGGGCGAGGTGGGCCTCCACCTCACGCTGGTGCTCGCCCTGCGGGCAGCCGGCGGCGGACGGCGACGTGGTGGGCTTCGTCGCGGGACGCGTCGGCCGCACCGCCGGCCGGGTCGGCCGCACCGCGGGACGCGTCGGTTCGGACGTGCCCCGCGTCGGCTTGACCTTGCGCTTCGGCGGCGCCGTGCCGGGTTGCGCCCGCTGGTCCGGCCCGGGCGTACCGCTCGCCCCCGTTACCCGCTCCGCAGCCCCGGCCGCGACGGGTCCCCCGCCCCCGCCGCCGTCGGCCCGCGGATCGAACGTGCACGCACCGGCACCGACCAGCGTGACCACCGCCAGGGCGACGAGCCGGCTGCTGATCCGGACGTGTTTCATGCTGCCTCCCTGACAGGTGTTCCTCTTGCTAGACGTTGCGAGTCCCGTTCCGGTTGCTCCAGGTGACCAGATTTTTCTGCCGTCACCCGGGTGCGTGCAACACTGGTAGGTCGGCCTGGGCAGGTCAGTCGCCTCCCGGACAGCCGGCGACCCGAGGTGGAGGAGAGGCACTGGCGTGAGCGGTGGACCCCTGATCGTGCAGTCGGACAAGACCCTGCTGCTGGAGATCGACCACCCCGACGCGCAGGCGTGCCGGATGGCCATCGCGCCCTTCGCCGAGCTGGAGCGCTCCCCCGAGCACGTGCACACGTACCGGCTGACGCCGCTCGGGCTGTGGAACGCGCGGGCCGCCGGCCACGACGCCGAGGGCGTGGTGGACTCCCTGATCAAGTACTCGCGCTATCCGGTGCCACACGGGCTGCTGGTCGACGTGGCCGAGACGATGGACCGGTACGGCCGGCTCCAGCTCGCCAACGACCCGGCGCACGGCCTGGTGCTGCGGGCGTTGGACCGGCTGGTGCTGATCGAGGTCGCCAAGAGCAAGAAGCTCGCCGGGATGCTCGGCGCGAAGCTCGACGACGACACGATCGCGGTGCATCCGTCCGAGCGGGGCCGGCTCAAGCAGGCGTTGCTCAAGCTCGGCTGGCCGGCGGAGGACCTGGCCGGCTACGTCGACGGCGAGGCGCACTCGATCGAGCTGGCCGAGGACGGCAAGGACGGCGGAAAGCCGTGGACGCTGCGGTCGTACCAGCGGGAGGCCGTGGAGGCGTTCTGGGCCGGCGGGTCGGGCGTCGTGGTGCTGCCGTGCGGCGCCGGCAAGACGCTGGTCGGGGCGGCGGCGATGGCCGAGGCGAAGGCGACCACGCTGATCCTCGTCACCAACACGGTCGCCGGCCGGCAGTGGAAGCGGGAGCTGATCGCCCGCACGTCGCTGACGGAGGAGGAGATCGGCGAGTACTCGGGCGAGCGCAAGGAGATCCGCCCGGTCACCATCGCCACGTACCAGGTCCTCACCTCGCGCAAGAAGGGCGCCTTCACCCACCTGGACCTGTTCGGGGCCCGCGACTGGGGCCTGGTCGTCTACGACGAGGTGCACCTGCTGCCCGCGCCGATCTTCCGCTTCACCGCGGACCTCCAGGCCCGCCGCCGGCTGGGCCTGACGGCGACTCTGGTACGCGAGGACGGCCGCGAGGGCGACGTGTTCAGCCTGATCGGCCCGAAGCGGTACGACGCGCCGTGGAAGGACATCGAGTCGCAGGGCTGGATCGCCCCGGCCCAGTGCACCGAGGTACGCGTGACGCTGACCGACGCCGAGCGCATGTCGTACGCGACGGCGGAGGCCGAGGAGCGCTACCGGATGGCGGCCACCGCCCGCACCAAGCTGCCCGTGGTGAAGGCGCTGGTCAACCGGCACCCGGACGAGCAGGTGCTCGTCATCGGCGGCTACATCGACCAGCTCCACCAGCTCGGCGAATACCTCGACGCCCCGATCGTGCAGGGCTCCACCACCAACAAGGAACGCGAGCGGCTCTTCGACGCGTTCCGCTCCGGCGAGGTGCGCACCCTGGTCATCTCGAAGGTCGGCAACTTCTCCATCGACCTGCCCGAGGCGGCGGTGGCGATCCAGGTGTCGGGCACGTTCGGCTCCCGCCAGGAGGAGGCGCAGCGGCTGGGGCGGGTGCTGCGGCCCAAGGCCGACGGCCGCCAGGCGCACTTCTACACGGTCGTCTCCCGCGACACCATCGACACGGAGTATGCGGCCCACCGGCAGCGCTTCCTCGCCGAGCAGGGCTACGCGTACACGATCGTCGACGCCGACGACGTCCTCGGCCCGAAGCTGCCCACGGTCGACTGACCTGCGCAACCTAGTCGGCTCAGTGCGCTTCGGCGGGCTCCTGACACACCCCGCGTTCGCCATGGAGCTGAGGTCGTGAACGATGCAGCCGCCCTCGACGGTCAGGCCGTGACTGGCTGTGCCGGACCTCGACTGCCGGCAATGTAGTCCCCTCGCCTCGATACCACACAGGTATTCTTATGCCGCACAGGTATCAGCGCGCGGGGCCTCCGGTCACGGTGTCGGCCGGAGTCCATGATTGCCACGGGGCGGGTAGGCGCGATGTCCGCGACTTCGGCAGCCCGTCGGGACACAAGGGACGCGCTGCATCCACGTCAACGGCGGCCACGAGGGCGGCTCCGCCTACGGTGCCGCTTCCCGGGCCACCGGTCAGCGCCGGGCGGGCTCCGCGACGAAGACGCCCCGCCCCGGGCGGCCGACCAGCACACCCTGCTCCCGCAACCTCGCCACCGCACGGCTGATCGTGGACTGCGAGACGTCGTACTCGTCGGCCAAGGCCCGACCGGAGGGCAGCTGGGAACCGGGCGGATACGCCCCGTCCTTGATCTTCTTCACCAGGTCGGCGAGCAGTTCGTCCATCGTGGGCGGGATAGGCACGTCAGGCCCCTTGCAGTCGGTTGGCTCGCCCAGTATCGATCAACCTTGGCGGCATAGGCAACGCACGTAGCACCGATGACATAGGTGGGTAGATGACTCGCAGACATGCTTGACATAGGTGACTTGGTAGCAATAGCGTCGCTCTCGGTGATGCGGTGCTGCTGCGGTCGGTTGGCGCCTCTCGTACCGGTCTCGCATCGCCGCCGAGACCCAACTCCCGCGCTCCCCCGGCGCGGCCCTGCTGCCGTACCGCCGATCGAGGCTGCGGTGGCAGGGCGGGGCGGTCTCCGTCGCCCGCAACCGGCGGAGACCGCCCCTTCCACTCCGACACGTCCCAGCGGAGACACGAACCACCGAAGGCACGAACCGACGAAGGGCGGTCATCCGTGCGCTACCTGATCCGTCGGCTGACGGGCCGACGCGAGCAACCACGTCCGGCTGACGTCGTCCGTCCGCCACGTGGGCTCCGGCCGTGGCAGATCCGCGACCGGTGCTTCAACGTCCGCCGGCGCGGGCTCGACCCCGCCGAGATCCGCGCCTTCCTGCACCAGGTGGCCGACGAACTCACCGTCGCGCAGACCGCCCTGGTCGCGGTGCAGGAGGAGAACGTACGGATCAAGAACACCCTGCGCGCGTGGCAGAGCGCCCAGTCGGCGAAGCACCGCTACCGGTGACCGAGCGTTGGGTGATCCACCTGCCGGTCACCGCGCCCGACCTGCTCCGGGCCCGGATCCTCGCCCGGGCCGCCGCCCGGGTGCTGGCCCGGCTCACCGCCCGCGTCGAGCCCGGCGGGGTCACCGTCTCGGCCGAGGACCAGCAGGGCGTACGCCATTGGGTCTTCTGCGACCGGCCACTGCCCGGCGGCGGGCGGTGTGCGTTGCCCACCGACCACCTGTCGCCCTGCGTGAGGCGGGTGCGGCCGGGCATCTGATCCGTAGTTCGTGCACCAGATCGGAAGCTCTCGCCCCAGATGCACGCGCGAGGACCGCCGTGCTCACCGTCGCCCGGATGCCGGCTCCTCGATGCGCGGGCGGTCGCGGGTCGCACCGGTGCGGACGTGCGTCGCGTAGAGGGCGAGCCCCACGAAGACCAGACCGCCGACAAGGTTGCCGACCACCGTCGGAATCTCGTTCCACAACAGGTAGTCGCCGATGGAGAAGTCACCGCCGAGCATCAGGCCGGCCGGGAACAGGAACATGTTCACCACGGAGTGCTCGAATCCCATGTAGAAGAAGACCAGGATCGGCATCCACATGCCGATCACCTTCCCCGGTACGGACGTCGAGATCATCGCGGCGACGACGCCGGTGGAGACCATCCAGTTGCACAGGACACCACGGATGAAGAGGGTCAGCATCCCGGCGGCCCCGTGGTCGGCGTACCCGACCGTCCGTGACTCGCCGATCGTCCCGAGCCGCTGGCCGACCTCGTTCGGTTCGACGCTGAAGGCGAAGGTCAGGACCACGGCCATCATGAGCGCGACGGTGAGCGCGCCGGCGAAGTTACCGACGAAGACCAGGCCCCAGTTACGCAGGACCGAACGCACCCTGACGCCCGGCCGCCGGTCGATCAGCGCGAGCGGGACGAGGGTGAACACACCGGTCAGGAGGTCGAACCCGAGCAGGTAGAGCAGGCAGAATCCGACGGGGAAGAGAAGTGCCCCCACGAGGGGTTGACCCGTCTCCACGGTGACGGTGACCGCGAACGCCGCGGCGAGCGCGAGGATGGCACCGGCCATGTACGCGCGGATCACCGTGTCCCTGGTCGACATGAAAACCTTCGACTCGCCCGCGTCGATCATCTTCGCGACGAACTCTGCCGGGGCCAGGTAGGACATGGATGTCGCTCCCGTCAGATGTGGGCGAGCCGATTCGGCACCGCGCCGGCACGCACCCGCATCCACCCTCCCCCAGGGCTTCGCAGGCAACGGACGACCCACACGTCGGCACCCGCCGGTCGGAGTGTGCATGATCCTCGATCGGCCCCAGGGTCCGCAATACCTACCGCTGGTTCACCGGAACTCTCCGCGCCCCACCGCCAGCGTCGATCTCCGGACCGGCTCGACGGCTTCGTGAGTCACCCGACGGGCAGGGAATCGACCATGGCCGAGGAGGTCACGCAGGTCCGTGGAAGGACATCGGGTCGCAGGAGGTCGCCCTCACGCCCGGTTCGGCGGAGTCCCCTGCACGCGACGAGCGGCTCATCCCGGCGGGGTCGGCGCCTCCTCAGGGGCCTTGGCCGCCCGGCGCGCGTCGGCGATCGCGATGCCCAGCAGGACGAGGGAGGCGGTGGCCGCGGCGGCCAGCGGTGTGGTGAACACCAGTGGCGGCGAGAGCGCCAGCAGCAGCACCACGCCGACGATCCTGGGGGTGGAGACGCGATCGAACACGATACGTTCCAGTCGGATCCGACCCAGGAGGAAGAGCGCCGGCCCGCCGAGGATCGTCATCAGCCAGACAGGGAGCTGGGTGGAACCGGCCCGTTCCTGTACGACCTCGTGGCCGATGGCGACCGTGAGGATCCCGATCACCATGACCATGTGGGCGGCACCGGTCCGCCGGCCGAGGCCCTCCCGGTTCCTCGCCATGGTGACCGCCTCGGCGAGGACCTGCCCGGAGCGGTAGAAGTAGATGCGCCAGAGCAGGATGGTGGTGATGAAGGCCACCACGAGTCCCAACGTGTTGGCGGCGCCCGCGGGCCGAACCGTGTAGGTGCTTCCCACCGACAGCACGCTCTCCCCCAGCGCGATCAACAGAAGCTGCTGGTAGCGCTCGGCCAGGTGGTGGCCGCCGTGCATGGCCCAGGCACTGATCGACCGGTGTCTGATGCGGGGAACGAGCCATCCGACCCGGGCGCCGAGGAAGTCGAGGGTGATGGCCAACGACCACAGCAGGACCCGGCCCTCGTCCTGCGCGATTCCCCCGCCCACCCACAGCACGCCCGAGACGCCGGACCACGCCGCCATCCGAAGGTAGAGAACCTGGAGCGGGACGCGTCCGCGCACCAGCGCCGCCAGGATCAGCGGTCGACCGACCTGGAGGAGGACGTAGGGCACGGCGAAGACCAGACCTCGGCCGATGAACGCGTCCTGCAGCGACGTCGTCATGAGCAGCAGACCGAAGGCGCTGACCAGCACCATCACCTGGATCCCCTGGTGGCGCGGATCGAAGCGGCTGGTGATGTGCGCGGTCGTGGTCCACAGCCACAGCAGTGGCAACGCCAGCACGAGGGCGTAGAGCAGCGACGCCCAGCGGATCACGAGGTCGTCGCTGAGCAGGTCGGGTGTCACCCGGTCGACGACACCTTTCAGGGCGAAGACCAGCACCAGGTCGAAGAACAACTCCAGGAAGTTGGCCTGCCGGGACTGCTCCGGACCACGCAGCAGGCCGCCGGTCTCCGGGCCGCCGTTCCCGCGTTGCACGCTCCTCATCGTGCCCGGCGATCTGCCCGCGGTCTGGTCGTCGTCCACCACGCCGAATCGATCCTGCACCGCACCGTCGAGCCGGGCGGCTGACCTGGCGGGCTCGGGACCGGGCCGACGTCCCGGACCGGGTCGGCAGGGAGCCGCTGGCCCACGACGCCCCCTCAGGTCAAGGTCGACAACGACGAGTCGGCCACCGGGGGCGCTCGCCCGTCGTGACGTCTCGGGCGACCCGAGGGCTCCGGTGGGCACGCTCCCCCTGCCGGCCGTGCGGCATACCCGCCGAGCCCTCTCCCACACCTGCCGCACCGGATGGCACCAGGGCACCGCTGGCCACCCGGCGCCCGGTGCCGTCAGTCGAGCGTGAGCCGCAGGTCGGCCTCGTCCCAGCCGTCCGACACGCACCAGCCCTGCAACCGGCAGCGGTGCGTCCGGCAACCCTCGACCGCCTGCGCGTACGCCTGCTCGTCGGTGACCGGGATGCCGGCCCGGGTCAACTCCTTCAGCCCTGGCGCCGCCACCGGGTCGTCGGCAGCCATGATGAAGGGGCCGTCGAGCGTGCGTACGAGTTGGTGCAGTGCCCGGTTCAGCGGCTCCACCGCGCCGACGTCCGGCCGGTGGCGGGGATCGACACCGCCGCGCAACAGCAGCAGCGCCCCGTCGAGCACGGTCACCGCCGCCGAAGCGGACTTCCCGCAGCTGTCGGCATGGAAGAAGTGCAGTACGGGGAACGCCAGATGCCGTTCACCCAGCCGGACGAGTTCCGGGGTCAGGCTGGTGAGGTGTTGGGTGAACATGGGGGAGAACTCCCCGTCGGCCCAGCCACGACGCACGATGTCGACCGGGTCGGCGCCCAGGGCGGCGATGTGACCGGCGATCGTGCGCTTGTCGACCACGGCGGACACCACCTGCATGAGGTACGTGATGCCCAGAGTGATGAGGAACAGACCGGTCAGCACGGCGCCGGTCGTCGCGAGTTGGGCGCCCGTGGTCCCCGGCGTGTAGTCACCGACACCGAGAGTGAAGATCGAGAACCCGGTGAAGTAGAACCTGGACCAGCCGTCGGCGGGACGGCCGAACTGGTCGAGCACCCCGTCGGGGGTGGCACTGAAGACCAGGAACCAGCCGAGCCACAGCCCGGTCACCCAGGCCGCGAAGGTGCCCACCAGCACGCTCGTGCCGGCCCAGCGCAGCAGTCGGTGCCGTTGAGGGCCACGACCGGCAAGCCGGCGGGTCAGCCACCACACCCCCTGCGACACGCGCCGGGTGACCGGTCCCGCCCCACCCGCCAGCGACAGGGTCGTCAGCGCCGCGTCCACGAGGACGATTCCCACCACCAGGACGCCGACCAGCACCGACAACACACTCACCGCTCCACCCCCACCACAACTCGCGCCCGCCCGACCCCAGGTCGCCGCACTCGCTCAGGCCAACCGCTCCAACCTCAGGCCTTCCACGTGCCTGCGCAACTCGGCCCGGGGCCGAGGCCGGGCCGGCAGGCCGTGGGACCGCCCGGCCAGCGGGGCGGTTCCTACCAGCCGGGCATGTTCGCCGCCGCGTTCGGCCGGGTCGAGATCCGCCCGGCCGGGACCGGCCGGTCCGGGGCCGACGGTGGCGGCCGGTCCGCGACCGGCCGCCACCTGCCGTACTGCGTCAGCCGGTGCCGCCGGCCCGGAACGCGACCCAGGCGTCGCTCATCCGGTCCGCCTGTCCGGGCGTGAACATGTTCATGCAGGAGTCCTGCGTGTAGTCCATGAAGTTGTGGATCGGGTCGAGCCCGGGGGCGGTGCAGGTGTCCGCGCCCACCGGGCAGTCGAACTGCGGCACCGCCTCGCGCGGGGTGTCCGCGACGAAGTCGCCGGCGGCGGAGCAGCCGTGCGCGAAGGTGTGCTCCAGCATCAGCCAGTGCCCGACCTCGTGCGTCAGCGTGTCACCGAGCGCGTACTTGCCCGCCGTCCCGCCCGGCATCGACTCGTCGAGCAGCACCACGCCGTCGATGTAGTCGCGGCCGTTGTTGTAGCCCTTCGGGAAGTACGCCCAGCCGAGCAGGCCGCCGCCGATGTTGGCCGCGTACACGTTGAGGGTTTCGGAGTTGCCGGTGTACAGCGCCTTCTTCATGTCGCGCTCGTTCTTGCCCGGCACGACCGTGTACCAGGCGCTGTTCACCGTCCACGTCGTGTCGACCAGGTCGAACCGGAACGGCGTGTCGGAGGCGTTCGCGGCGGTGCGGCCCGCGTACGCGTCGTTGAGCACCTTCATCTGCGCCGCGATCAGAGTGTTCCACCTGGTCGTCTCCGCCGCGGTGAGCGGGTGGTCGGAGATCATGTGGAAGACCGTCGGCACGGTGACGCTGCCGTTGGCCAGGCGCGGGGCGTCCTTGATGACGCCGTAGGCGTTCGCCTCGTTCTTGTCGTACAGCTCCGGCTCCTGGGCGGTGGCGCCCTCGGCGAGCCGGCCCGCGCCGTGCCCGTGGGCGTCCGGCTCGCACTCGGCGACACCCGGTGAGACGGGCAGGGGGGCCGCCGCCACCGCGCCGTAGGCGCCACCGGACGCCAGGAACGTCGCGGCGGTGGCGGTGAGGACCGCGAGTCGGAAGATGGGTCTCCTGTGCATCGGTGCACCTTTCGGAAGGATGGAGGCGGTGCCGAGGGGACGCGGGGTTGTCATGACCTGGTCGATGACGTCGTCTTCCGGTATGAGACCACGTCGTTGGCACCGGCAACAGACCTGCGAAAAGGGCCGATCTTCCCTGTAACGGCAGGGGCCCGGGGAGCGCTACCTAGAGGCACCCGAGGCGTTCCGCGGGCCGTGCGGGCCTCGTCCCGCCCAGCTACAGCACCCGGGTGATCTGCTCGGCGGCGAGCCGGGCGTCGAGCCGGGCCGGGTCGGCGTTGGCGCAGAGCACCACCGACGCGCCGACGGCCAGCGGCGCCAGCAGCCAGTACACCGGCTGCTCGTGCTCGGCCACGTCGACCAGCAGCCGGTCACCGGCCCGCAGGTCGAGCCGCTCCGCCACGGCCAGCGCCACGCTGCCCCACTGTCGGTAGCTGGTGCCGTCGGGGCTGGCCGCGTGGGCGCTGGTCAACGGGGCGGACGCGGGCAGCGCGTCAGTGTGCCGGCCCACCTCGGCCAACCAGTCCCGGTATCCCTCGGGGGCCGGGGCGCGCGGGGTGACGCCGAGGGAGAGGACGAAGCGGTGCCGCGCCTCGGGCACGTCCTCCAGCCAGTCGTCGAGCCGCTCGGCGCTGACGAAGACGGCGTCGTACGGCTCGTCGGAGCCCGGCTCGACCGGCGGCAGGCCGGCGGTCGCCCGGGGCCGGAACGACACCGCCACCCCGGCCGACCAGGCGCCCAGCAGCACGGCGGCGCTCTGCCAGTGCGCCGGCAGCAGCACCGCCGCCCGGTCGCCGACGCCCAGCCCGCAGCCCTCGCGCAGCAGCCCGGCGGCCCGCGCCGCCCAGCCGCCCAACTGCGTCGCGGTCAGGTCGACCCGCTCACCGGTCGCGTCGTCGAGGTAGGTGAGCAGCGGTCGGTCCACCTCCGCCGCCCGGCCACCGGCCAGCGGTTCCCGGACGAGGGCATCGGTCACGTTCAAGTCGCACTCCTCGGCAGGCTGCCGCCACCCTACTCAACGGGCGACGGGCCGGAACGGCATCGACGCGCCGGTCCCGGACATTGACCGGCGTTGCCACACTCGTGGCGCGGACGGTCCGCCGAGGCTCAGGAAGGCTGCGACATGCAGACAGACGAACGTATGTCCCGGGCCCGGCGAGGCGGGACGCTGCGAAGCGCCGTGGCGCTGGCCGTGCTGCTCGCCGGGGCGACGCTGGCCCGGCCGGCGCCCGCCTCGGCTGACCCGCTGCCGGACCCCAACCCCACGGTGACCGCCACGGTGTGGGCGCACTCCCCGACCACGACCGAATACCGCATCACCGGCGGCTACAGCGCCCACTCCGGCGACGGCGACGTCGTCGTGCGACGGACCGGCGCCGGGGCGTACACGGTGGTGCTGGAGGGGGCGGCGACCAGCGGCGGGGTGGCGCACGCGGTGGCGTACGGGGGCGGGCCGGTCCTCTGCACGGTGGCGAGCTGGTACCGCAGCCCGATCGGCGCCCCCGACCTGCTCATCCAGGTTCGCTGCTTCGCCGCGACCGGCACCCCCGTGGACAGCCGTTTCGTGGCGACCTTCACCAACGTCCGGCAGGTCGGCCAGGGCCGGCTGGCATGGTTCGTCACCGATCAGGCGCAGCCGACCGGCGTACGCACCCTGCCCGCCGCCTACCGCTACGACTCGACCGGCGGGACGGTCTCCTACGAGCGCCTCGCCAAGGGCCGGTACCGCTTCCTGATGGGCCCGAACCCGCCCAGCGAGGGCGGGGCGACCTTCCCGATGGCGCACGTGACCGCGCTGGGCAGCGCTGCCGTGCACTGCCAGCTCGATCCGCCGGACGGGTGGGTGGTGCACTGCGCGAACGCCGCCGGCTACCCGGTCGACGCCCGCTTCGTGGTCACCTACGGCTCCCGGGTGGACCTGCTGGGCCGGGCGTTCGGGCCGCGCTTCGCCAGCGGCGTGTACTACGGCGAGAACGTCAGCGGCAGCTGGATCGGCGGCGAGAGCTACAACTCGACGATCCCCGGCTTCGGCGGCGCGACGGGCACCGTGCTCGGCACCGGCCGCTACCAGGCGCGCTTCGCCGGCACCGGGACCAGCTACGGCACCGCCTTCGTGAACTCCTTCGTGACCAGTCTGGGGCGTCCGCCGCGCGGCTACTGCGTACTGGCCGGCTGGTCTCCGTCCGGGGCCGACACCGTGGTCTCGGTCAACTGCTACACCTGGCTGGGCGTGCCGGCCAACCTGAACGCGCGGATCTCGTACACCACCTGGCCGGCCGCCTGACCCGGCTGCCCGGCCGGCCGTTCCCGCCGGCCGGGCCCCGTCACTGGGCGGGCAGTTCGGGGCCGCCGTCGAGCAGCGGGGCCAGCAGGTCACCCTGCTCCGCCACCCGCCTGAGCACCTCCCCCGCCGTGTACGGCCTGGTCGCCGGCCGTTTCCCCGCCGCACCCGCCTCGACCTCGTCCCAGGTCAGCGGAGTGGAGACGGACGGCACGGACTGCGCCCGCAGCGAGTACGGCGACACGGTCGTCTTGGCCGCGTTGTTCTGGCTCCAGTCGATGAAGACCTTGCCCGGCCGCAGGTTCTTCGCCATCTTCGACACGACCAGCTTCGGGTGCGCCCGCTCGAGCTCCTGCGCGATCCGCTTGGCGTAGGCCGACACGTCCTCGGCGTCCTGGGTGCCGGCGATCGGGCAGCAGAGCTGCATGCCCTTCTTCCCCGACGTCTTGGGAAACGAGGAGATGCCGTCGTCGGCGAGCCGGTCGCGCATCAGCAGCGCCACCTGGCTGCACTGGCGCAGCGCCGCCGGCGGCCCGGGATCGAGGTCGACGACCATCGTGTCGGGCTGCTCGCCGATCTTCCACTGTGGCGTGTGCAGCTCCAGCGCGGCGAGGTTGGCCAGCCAGACCAGGGTGGGCAGGTCGTCGGCGACCACGTAGTCGATGGTCTCGCGCCCCTTGCTGGACCCGGGTGCGGGCAGCGTCTCGGTGCGTACCCAGCCGGGGGTGGCGGCCGGGGCGTTCTTCTCGAAGAACGAGCCGCCCGTGACCCCGTTGGGGAAGCGGATCCGGGTCAGCGCCCGGTCGGCCAGGTGCGGCAGGAGCACGGGGGCGATGCGGGTGTAGTAGTCGATCACCTCGCCCTTGGTGAACCCGGCGTCGGGGTAGAGCACCTTGTCCAGGTTGGACAGCTCCAGCGCCCGTCCCTCCACGTCCACCCGGAACCGCTCAGCCGGCATCGTCGACCTCCTCCGCGGGTTTGTCCGGCCGAAGCCGCAGCACCCGGGGGAACCGCAGCCGCCCGTCCGGGGTGCGCTGGCCGTACTTCACCTCCACCACGACCCGTGGTGTCACCCAGATGGCGCCCCGGGCATCCTCGCGCGGCACGTCCCCGGCGAACGGCGACGCGCCGCCGCGCAGTGGCTCCAGCTCGCGCAGCAGCTCCCGCTCGATGGCCGCGCCGATGCCGCCACCCACGCGCCCCCGGTAGGTGAGCCGGCCGTCCGGGCGCGGCACCCCGACCAGCAGGCCGCCGATCCTGCGCGCCCCGGGCCGCCAACCGCCGACCACGAAGTCGCCGGTGACCTCCAGCTTGACCTTCATCCAGTCCGGGGAGCGCACGCCCGGCCGGTAGACCGAGTCGACCCGCTTGGCCATCACCCCCTCCAGGCCGTGCTCGCCGGCCGCCTCGTAGGTGGCCGGGCCGTCGCCGAAGAGCGGCGACACCACCCACCGGGCGCCGCCGAGCGCCAGGCCGTCCAGGGCCTCCCGTCGGCGGGCGTACGACCAGCCGGTCAGGTCCTCGCCGTCGAGCCGGAGCAGGTCGAAGATCATGTACGTCACCGGGGCGACCGCCGCCAGCCGGGCGGCCTTGTTCCGGTCGCGCACGTGCATCCGCTCCGCCAGGGCCGTGAACGAGGGTTGGCCCGTCTCGCCGAGCAGCACCACCTCGCCGTCGAGCAGCGCGTCGCCCACCTGCTCGTGCAGGGTGGCCAGCTCGGGGTACGCGGCGGTGATCTCCACGCCGCTGCGGGCGTACAGGTGCTGCCGGCCGCCGGAGACGTCGGCCAGCGCCCGCACGCCGTCCCACTTGAACTCGTAGGCCCAGCCGGCACCCGCCGGGAGCTGCCCGGTCATCGCGAGCATCGGCTTGAGCGGCGCGCCGGGCACCTCCCGACTGTACTTGCGCAGCGAAGCGCTCGCGTGGCCTTCGATCATTTGCGATCCTGGCTGTACCGGCGAGAGGAGCACGGGGATGCGGGCCATCTGGAAGGGAGCCGTCTCGTTCGGGCTCGTCTCGATCGGGGTCAAGCTCTACTCGGCCACCGAGGAGAAGGACATCCGCTTCCACCAGGTGCACCGGGAGGACGGCGGGCGCATCCGCTACAAGCGCACCTGCCAGGTCTGCGGCGAGGAAGTGACCTACGACGACATCGCCAAGGGCTACGACATCGGCGGCGGCGAGATGGTGATCCTCACCGACGAGGACTTCGCCGAGCTGCCGCTGACCAGCTCGCGCGCCATCGACGTGCTGGAGTTCGTGCCGGCCGAGCAGGTCGACCCGATCCTCTACAACAAGGCGTACTTCCTGGAGCCGGAGGGCACCGCCACCAAGCCGTACCTGCTGCTGCGCGACGCCCTCACCGACTCGGAGCGGGTGGCGATCGTCAAGGTGGCGCTGCGCCAGCGGGAACAGCTCGCGACACTGCGGGTCCGCGAGGGAGTGCTGCTGCTCAACACCATGCTCTGGCCGGACGAGATCCGTAAACCCGACTTCGGCTTCCTCGACGAGGACCTGAAGGTCCGCCCGCCGGAGCTGGCGATGGCCAGCTCGCTGATCGACTCGATGGCCGGGGACTTCGAGGCGGACGCCTTCACCGACGACTACCGCGCCGCGTTGCAGGAGGTCATCGACGCCAAGGTGGAGGGCCGCGAGGTGGTCCAGCCGGAGGAGGCCGAGGAGGCCCCGGCCGCGGCGGTGGACCTGATGGCGGCACTCAAGGCGTCCGTCGAGCGCGCCCGTTCCGCCCGGGGTGAGGCGCCGGCCGGCGGCGCGGGGGAGCCGACCCCGATCTCGGCCGCCCGCTCGGCGCAGAAGAAGGCCGCCGAGAAGAAGGCCGCGAAGGCCCCGGCCAGGAAGACCGCCGAGAAGAAGGCGGCGCCGAAGAAGGCCGCCGCCAAGAAGGCCGCCCCGAAGAAGGCCGCCGAGGGCGAGAAGAAGCCGGCGGCGAAGAAGGCCGCGCCGAAGAAGGCTGCCCGCAAGACCGCCTGACCCCCTGCTCGTACGCGTACCGCCTCCCCCGCGCGGGCTGATCTCGCCCCTTCGCCAGTTCGTTGGCAGGGGTCCCTTCCTCTACCGGAAACGTTAATAGGGTGCCCTTCCTTACAGCCGAGGTTGCCTTGACGCCGGTGGCAAGGTCTAGCGTCGACCGGGTCGGACGAGGGAGGTCGGATGCTGATCGGTGAGCTGGCGCAACGCGCCGGTACGAGCACCCGGGCCCTGCGCTACTACGAGACGCACGGCCTCATCCGGGCGGCCCGCTCGGCCAACGGATACCGGGTCTACGACGAGGCGGAGCTGCCCGTCGTACGCGAGATCCGGGCGCTGCTGGCGGTGGGCTTCGGCCTGGACGACATCCGCCCGTTCGTCGCCTGCCTGCGGGCCGGCAACGCCTCCGGTCACGTCTGCCCCGACTCGGTGGCCGTGCTGCGGCGCAAGCTGGCCGAGGTCGACGCCGGCATCGACCGGCTGCACGCGGTCCGCCGGGAGCTGCGCGACCAGCTCGCCCATGCCATCACCAACCGGGAGGAAACATGCTCGAGACTGCGCAGGACGGCTCGCTGACCGTCGTCACCGACGACACCTTCGCCACCGTGGTGCTCGCCGCCGACGGGCCGGTGGTGGTCGACTTCTGGGCGGACTGGTGCCCGCCGTGCCGGGCCATCTCCCGCAGCCTCGCCGAGCTGGCCGGGGAGTTCGCCGGGCGGATGGTCGTCGCCACGATCGACACCGACGCCAACCCGACGGCCACCCGCACCTACCAGGTGATGTCCCTGCCCACCCTCCTGGTCTTCCGCCACGGCGAGGTGGTCGGCTCGATCGTCGGCTCCCGCCCGAAGCACCACCTGCGCCAGGCCCTGGCCCGGCATCTCGACGGCTGAGCCTGCGGGCGGTCTCGCCCGGCGACGTGCACCGCGGGTACGCTCCGCCGGCCCCCGCCGCGAGAGGAACCCCATGCCGTACACCCCCGACCTGGACCGGCTGCTGACGCCCGGCGCCCGCTTCGCCGACGAGCACGCCACGTACGTCATGGAGGTGCACCCGGTTGGCGACGTCGTGCTGCCGACAGGCCAGGTGGTGGGCTGCGACCCGGTGGTCTGCCCCGACGACGAACCGTTCACGGTCGGGGTGGCTGCCGGGCACTACCCGGCGCGGGCCTGGGTCGCGGTGGTACGCGGCGACGGCACCGAGGCGGACCGGCGGGTCGCCGCCCTCGAACTGGTGGTCCACGACGAGCCCGCCGTCCGCTGGGAGATGGCGCTGGTCGGCGACCAGGACGTCTCGACGCTCAAGCCCCACGAGTGGTTCGGCTACGGGGTGGACACCGGCACGGGCACCCTGGCCGACCCGACGGCGCTGGCGGCCCTGGAGGCCTGGGACACCGCCGCGGTGACGGCCGTCTTCGCCGCGGACGGCCCCGGGCACGGGCCCGTCCCGGGGCACGTCGTCGCGGTGCTCGACGAGGCGACCGGGGCCAACGTGGTGACGGTCGCCTCGGGCTGGGGCGACGGCTGCTACGGCACCTGGATCGGGTGGACCGCCGACGGCCGGATCACCTCGTTCGTGACCGACTTCATGGTGGTGCCGGGGCCGGCGTGACCCGTGCGGTGTCAGCGACGCCGTCGAGGCGGCGCGGCGGGCTGCCGGGCGGGTACCGTGTGCGTCGGCTTTCCCCCCGGCACTCCGATGCCGGCCACCACCTTCGCAGCAGGGAGTCGACGCCGTGAGCGAGCGTACGCAGAACCGGTCCCAGAAGTCGGAGCGGCGGCTGGCCGCCCAGTTGGCCGCCCAGAAGGCAGCCGAGGCCAAGCGCCGCCGGCAGGCCTGGGCCGGCGGGCTCGCCGGGGTCGCCGTGGTCGCGGTGCTGATCACCGTCTTCGTGACGATCGGACGCAACACCGACGGCGACAAGGACCAGACGGCCACCACGCCGTCGACGGGCCCGTCCGCCAGTGCCCCGGCAACCGACGCCCCGCGTCTCCCGCAGCTCCCGCAGGGGGCGGACCCGGCCCTGGGCAGCAAGCCGACGGTCGCCGCCGGCAAGGGCGAGCTGAAGAAGCTCATCGTCACCCCGCTGATCAAGGGCACCGGCCCGGCGGTGCAGAAGGGCCAGACGATCACCACGAACTACGTCGGCGTCTTCTACAAGGACGGTAAGGAGTTCGACTCGTCGTGGAGCCGCAACGAGCCGGCCTCGTTCGCGATCGGCGTCGGTCAGGTCATCCCGGGCTGGGACCAGGGCCTCGTCGGGGTGACCGTCGGCAGCCGCGTGCAGCTCGACCTCCCGGCCGAGCTGGCGTACGGCACGAACCCCCCGGGCGGCCGCCCGGCCGGCCCGCTGCGCTTCGTGGTGGACGTGCTCGCGGCCCAGTGACCCGCGGGGCCGGTCGAGGCCCCAGCCCCGCCCGGCAGCGGGCCCGGTTCGCCCGGGATGTCGCCCGTCGTTGATGTCGTAGCCCACATGGGGCTTCCGGCCCCTCACCCACCCGCAGTAGGTTCAGCGTCACCCCGGGCGGTCGGCCGCCCGGGGTGATGACCGGACCGGACGCGGAGGTGCACGTGACGGCGCTGGACGACGCGGGGCGGACCGCCCGGGTGTTGTGGACGCACTACGAACCCGTCCACGCGATCACCTACTTCCATCCCCGCGCCCGGGCCGCCTTCGAGGCGGTCGGGCTGCGGGGCTTCTGGCGCGGCTACTTCGCCGGCCGGGCCGCGCCGCTGGGGCCTGCCGAGGCCGCGCCGGTGACCGCGGCGTTCTTCAACTTCGCCCCGCACACGGTGGCGCGGGCGCTGCCGGCCGTCTGGCGGCTGGCCACCCCCGAGGAGGCGCTGCGCGCGCGACTCACGGGCGCGGTGCAGGCGCTGGCCGAGCTGACCTACGAGCTGCCGGAGTCGCACCTGGTCGAGGCGGCCGACCTGCTGGAGGCCGCCGCCGCCGAGGCGGAACCGGCCGGCCGGGTGCTGGGCGCCGCCAACGCCGCCCTGCCGCGCGGCGAGTACCCGCTGGCCCGGCTCTGGCAGGCCGCCACCACGCTGCGTGAGCAACGTGGCGACGGGCACGTGGCGGCGCTGGTCGCGGCCGACCTCGACCCGGTCGAGACGCTGGCCTGGCGGGTCGCGGTCGACATCTCCCCGCTGAACCTGCTCGGGCGGGGCTGGTCGGAGGAACAGTGGGCCGCCGCCCGCGCCCGGCTGGCCGAGCGGGGCTGGCTGACGCCGGACGGGGAGCCGACCGGGCAGGGCCGGGCCCGATTCCAGGCGATCGAGGACGCCACCGACGCCGCCGCCGCGCGCCCGTGGCGGACGCTGGGTCCGGAGCGCACGAACCGGCTCCGGGAGCTGCTCGAACCGATCGCCCGCGCCGCCCACACCGTCATCCCCGAGGGCAACCCGATCGGCCTGCCCGCGCTGCGGAGCTGACCGCCGTCCGCCAACCCGCGATGCCGCCGGCCGCCAACCCCGTGCCGCCGGTCGCCAACCCGCGGAGCCGCCAGCCGCCGGCCCGGTGCCCGCCGATGGGGCAGGATGGGTTCGTGGCTGATGCGGTGATCTTCGACCTGGACGGCGTGATCGTGGACTCCGAGCCGGTGTGGGAGGAGGTCCGGCGGGCGTACGTCGCGGCACACGGCGGGACCTGGCAGCCCGACACGCAGCGCCGGCTGATGGGCATGAGCACCGGCGAGTGGGCCCGCTACCTCAGCGGGGAACTGGGCGTCGACCGCAGCGCCGAGCAGGTCGCCGCCGAGGTCGTCGAGGAGATGACCCGGCGGTACGCGGCCCGCGTACCGCTGATCGACGGGGCTGACGAGGTCGTGCGCCGGCTGGCCGAACGGTGGCCGCTGGGACTGGCCAGCTCGTCGCCGACCCGGCTGATCGCGGCGGCGCTGGCCGCGACGGGCCTGACCGGGGCGTTCGGCGCCACGCTGTCGACCGAGGAGACCGAGCGGGGCAAGCCGGCGCCGGACGTCTACCTGGCGGTCGCCGAGCGGCTGGGCGTCGACCCGGCCCGCTGCGTCGCCGTGGAGGACTCGTCCAACGGCGTCCGGTCGGCCGCCGCCGCCCGGATGACGGTGGTGGCGGTGCCGCACGGGGCGTACCCGCTGGACCCGGACGCCGAGCGGCTCGCGGCGCTGGTGCTCGGCGCGGTCGGGGAGCTGACCCCGCAGGTCGTCGACCGGCTCGGTTAGCAGCTCGACCTGGTCGCACGGACACGCCCGGCGCAGCCGCCAGCACCACCCCGCCCCATCGCCCTGACCCAGCCCTCCGGTGATCAGGACGCCATGGACCCTGAAACCGCCGGGTAACGCCCATGACGTCCTGATCACGGCGGCACCCGCGCGCCACCGCCGTGGAACGGAGCGTTCGCGCGCCAGCGCCGTGGAGCGGAGCGTTCGCGCGCCACCGCCGTGGGCCGTGAAGTGTCGGTGGGCAGCGTCCGTGCCCTCTGCGCGGCCGGCTTCGGCGTGGTGCACGGATTGTCCGGTTCGCGGTGGTCGGCGCGGGCATGAGCGCGGATCCGCCGGGTACCGCAGCCGACGGCGCCCGGCCGGGGCCGCCAGGTGAGGAGGCGGGGATGAAGGCGATCGTGTACGAGCGCACCGGCGACGCCTCGGTGCTGCGACTGGTCGACTGGCCGGTGCCGGAGCCCGGCCCCGGCGAGGTCCTGGTGCGGGTGGCCGTGTCGGGGGTGAACCCGACGGACTGGAAGGCACGCCGGCAGGGGCCGATGCCCGACGGCTGGCAGACGCCCGGGCAGGACGGCGCGGGAGTGATCGAGGCGGTCGGCGAGGGCGTCGACCGGGACCTCATCGGCGAGCGGGTCTGGCTGTGGGAGGCCGCGTGGATGCGGCCGTGGGGCACCGCCGCCGAGTACACGGTGGTGCCGGTCCGACAGGCGGTGCCCCTGGCCGACGCTTCCTTCGACCTTGGTGCCTGCCTGGGCATCCCCTTCCTCACCGCGCACCGCTGCCTGACCGCCGGCGAGTACACGCCGGACCGGCTGCACGCGGGCGCGCTCAGCGACCACACGGTGCTCGTGCAGGGCGGGGCGGGCGCGGTGGGCAACGCGGCCATCCAGCTCGCCCGGTGGGCGGACGCCTGCGTGGTGGCCACGGTCAGCAGCCCGGAGAAGGCGCAGCTGGCGGCGGCGGCCGGGGCGTCCTTCGTGGTCGACTACCGGGAGCAGGACGTGGTCGAGGAGGTCCGCAAGATCGCGCCCGACGGGGTGCACACGATCGTCGAGGTCGCCGCGGCGCGCAACGCCGCCGCCGACGTCCAGTTGCTCCGGCGCGGCGGCGTGGTCTGCGTCTACGCCGACGACGGCGGGGACGAGGTGACCCTGCCGATCCGGCCGTTGATGGTGCCGAACGCGCGGTTCCAGTTCGTGCTCGTCTACACCGAGCCGAAGGCCGCCAAGGCTCAGGCGGTGGTGGACGTGGCCGCCGCGGCGGCGCAGGGCGGGATCCGGGTGGGCGAGGACGCGGGCCTACCGCTGCACCACCACCCACTCTCGGCGGCCGGCGCGGCGCACCAGGCGGTGGAGAACTCGGTCGTCGGCAAGGTGCTGATCACGACCAGCGGGGGCGGGTGACGACCGCTACCGGCGGCGGGTCGGGGCGGGGACCGGCGGCGGGCGGGGACCGGCAGAACGCCGGAGCGGGACGCGGCGGAACCCGGCCGAGCCGAGCGGATTTCCCCGTCATCGGGACAGAGGCGAACAAGTTTCGCGACAATGACGGTGCGGGTCACCCGCATTGGAGCGGGCGGCCCCGGCGCGGTGCGAACGCCGGGGCCGCCCCTGGGGAGGGATTTCAGGAGTGGTCCCTACCCCAACAGGCGACGGTGCGCCTGAGAACGTTACGGGACGGTCAACTCCCGGACATTCAGTTCGCCCCCGGCGTACCGGGAACGTACGACCTTCTTGTCGAACTTGCCCACGCTGGTCTTCGGCACCGCGTCGACGACGGCCCAGCGCTCCGGCAACTGCCAGCGGGCCACCGACCCGGCCAGGAACTCCCGCAACTCCTCGGCCGTCACCGGCGCCCCCTCGCGGAGCACCACGGTGGCCAGCGGCCGCTCGCCCCACCGCTCGTCGGGCACCCCCACCACGCAGGCCTCCAGCACCGCCGGGTGGGCCATCAGGGCGTTCTCCAGCTCGACCGAGGAGATCCACTCGCCACCGGACTTGATGACGTCCTTGGCCCGGTCGGTGAGCGTGATGTAGCCGTCCGACGAGAGGGTGCCGACGTCCCCGGTACGCAGCCAGCCGTCGCGGAACTTCTCCTCGTCCGGCACGTCGTCGCCGACGTACCGGGTTGTCACCCACGGCCCGCGGACCTCCAACTCGCCGACCGACGCTCCGTCGGCGGGCAGCGGCTCGCCCAGCGGGCCGACGATGCGGGCCTCGACCCCGGCCGGTACGCGACCCTGCGTGTACCGGTAGCGCCAGGCCTCCTCGCCGGTCGCGCCGGCCGGCGGCCGGGAGACCGAGCCCAGTGGGGACGTCTCCGTCATCCCCCAGGCGTGGATGACGTCGATGCCGTGCCGCTCGGCGAACGCGTGCATCAGCGCCGGCGGGCAGGCCGAGCCGCCGACGATCACCTCCCGCAGCGAGGAGGCGTCCACGTCGTGGGCGTCCAGGTGGGCCAGCACGTCGTTCCAGATCGTCGGCACCGCACCGGCCAGGGTGGGCCGCTCGGCGGCGATCATCTCCGCGATCGGCCCGCCCTGGAGGAACCGGTCGGGCATGATCAGCGACGCCCCGCAGAGGAAGGCCGCGTACGGCAGGCCCCAGGCCATCGCGTGGAACATCGGCACGATGGGCAACTCCCGGTCGGTCGGGCCGAGGCCGAACCCCTCCGGCAGGCAGACCTGGAGCGAGTGCAGGTAGATCGAGCGGTGCGAGTAGGCGACGCCCTTCGGGTTGCCGGTGGTCCCCGAGGTGTAGCAGAGGGCGGCGGCGTCGCGCTCGTCCACCTCGGGCCAGTCGAAGGTGTCCGGGCGGTCGGCCAGCAGCGCGTCCCAGTGGTGCACGGCGATCCGGTCGCCGGCCGCCGCGGTGAGCGGGGCCGGGTCGCCGCCGCCGACCACCACCACGTGCCGGACGGTCGTCATCTCGCCGATCACCCGGGCCAGCAGCGGGATGAGCGTCGAGTCGACCAGCACCACCCGGTCCCCGGCGTGGTTGGCGATGTAGGCGACCTGGTCCGGGAAGAGCCGGATGTTGAGGGTGTGCAGCACCGCGCCCATGCTGGGCACCGCGAAGTACGCCACCAGGTGCTCGGCGTTGTTCCACATGAAGGTGGCGACCCGCTCGTCGCCGGTGACACCGCACTCGGCGCGCAACGCGTGCGCCAGCCGGGCCGCCGTGCGCCCGACCTCGGCGTACGTCATCCGGCGCGGCTCGGCGCCCGTCCAGGTGACCACCTCCGCCGTCCCGTGCACGGTGGCACCGTGGTGCAGGATCCGGGAGACCTGGAGCGGGGCGTCCATCATGGTGCTACGCATGGGTAACAAAGTAGTGTCGGCGGTCACAGGTTGGGAACCCTGGAACGCAGGTCGACACCGGATCGTCCCCGTAAATTGTCCGGGTGAGCATCTCCTGGGCCGATTCGTATGTGGGACAGCTGCGCGCGCTCGCCGGTGACCGGACGCTGATGTTCGTCGGCGCCCGCGCCGTGGTCCGCGACAACTCGGGGCGCCTCCTGCTGATCCAGCGCTCCGACAACGGGCAGTGGGCCCTGCCCGCCGGCGCGATGGAGTTGGGCGAGTCGATCGCGGACTGCGCCGTCCGCGAGGTACGTGAGGAGACCGGGCTGCGCGCGCTGCGGGTCAGCGCCTTCGCCCTCTACACGGGCCCGGACCGCACCCACACCAACATGTACGGCCACACGTACCAGATCTTCACGACCGCGTTCCGCGTCGACGAGTGGGACGGCGAGCTGGCCCGGATCACCGACGAGACGATCGACGCGGGCTTCTTCCACCGGGCGCAGCTGCCGGCCCCGATCTCCGCCAGCGTCCCCGAGACCCTCGCCGACCTGGACGTCTTCGAGCAGACCAACCGGCTCATCCTCAAGTAGGGCCGCCCGGGCGGCCTCAGGTGCGGCCAGCCCGGTCCGGTTCCGCGTGACGGTCGCCCGGCCCCGGTCAGAGCATCGTCTGGCTCTTCGCCTCCATCTCGGCGGCGGCCTCCTGCTTCGACTCCCTGCCCAGCGGCTTGCCGCCGGGCGCGGGACCCTCACCGCCGAGGCCGTCCGTGCCGCCCGTGGCGCCGCCCGGGCCCGCGCCACGCAGCTTCTCGTTCGGCAGCACCAGGGTGACCAGTACCGCCACGATCGCGATCAGGCCGGTGGTCAGGAAGACCAGGTGCAGCGACTCGACGAACGCCGCCTGGACGGCCGCGCGCACCGGGGCGGGCAGCGCCAGGATGGTTGCCGGGTCGTTGACCGAGATGTCCGCCCCGCCGCTCGCCGCCACCGCGGCCTGCTGCTCCGGCGGCAGTTGGGCGATCGCGCCCGGCAGCCGGTCGGCGAGCTCCGAGGTGAGCCGCGACGACAGCACCGCGCCGAGGATGGCGACGCCGAACGAGCCGCCCAGCGACCGGAAGAACGTCGCCGACGAGGTGCCGGCGCCCAGGTCCCGCATCGACACGGAGTTCTGCACGGCCAGGATCAGCGACTGCATGCAGAGCCCCAGCCCGACGCCGATCACCACCATGTAGCCGAAGGCCAGCCAGAGCGAGGTGTCCACCTCCAGCCGGGTGAACAGCAGCATGCCGACCACCAGCACCGCCGCGCCGGCCACCGGGAACCACTTGTACCGCCCGATCCGGCTCATCGCACGGCCGGTCAGCACCGAGGTGACGATGATGCCGGCCATCATCGGCAGCATCAGCAGACCGCTGCGGGTCGGCGAGGCGCCCCGGACGATCTGGAGGTAGAGCGGGATGAAGATGATCGAGCCGAACATCACCAGGCCGAGCACGAAGCCGGCCGAGTTGGCCAGCGCGAACGTGGCGCTGCGGAACAGCCGCAGCGGCAGGATCGGCTCGGCCACCCGGGCCTCCTGGAGCACGAAGGCCACGCCGAGCACCGTACCCGCGACGAAGAGGCCGACGATCACCCCGGAGCCCCAGGCGTACTCGTTGCCGCCCCAGCTCAGCGCCAGCAGCAGGCAGCTCACCCCGGCGACCAGCAGCGCCGCGCCGAGCCAGTCGATCGAGTGGTCGCGCCGGGTGAACGGGATCAGCCGCAGCACCCGGGAGCACACGAGGATCGCCAGGATCCCCAGCGGCAGGTTGATGTAGAAGATCCACCGCCAGTCGGTCTCGGCGAAGTAGCCACCGACCAGTGGGCCGGCGACCGAGGAGAGGCCGAAGACCGCCCCGAACAGGCCCTGGTAGCGTCCGCGCTCCCGGGGCGACACCACGTCCGAGATGATGGTGAACGCGAGCGTCATCAGGCCACCGGCGCCGAGGCCCTGGATCCCCCGGGTGACGATGAGCTGGGTCATGTCCTGCGACAGGCCGGCCAGCAGCGAGCCGAGCAGGAACGTGCCGATGGAGAAGAGGAAGACGGGGCGTCGCCCGTACAGGTCGGCCATCTTGCCGTAGAGCGGCGTCGAGGCCGTGGAGGCGAGCAGGTACGCGGTCACCACCCACGAGTAGTGGTTGATCCCGCCCAGCTCGCCGACGATGGTCGGCAGCGCGGTGCCGACGATGGTCTGGTCGAGCGCGGCCAGCAGCATGCCGGTCATCAGGCCGAACATGAGCAGCCGGATCTGCCGCCCGTCGAGCGTCGGGGCTTGCGTGTCCATCCCGCCTCCTTTCCCCGCTCACCCGGGACATGCGCGAGGAGCGGCGTGCACCTCGTCGGTCGCGGGTCGGTGGCGCTGCGGACCACCGACCCGACGACCGACGACGGTCAGCGGGACAGGTGCGCGCCCCCGGCGAACTCCTCGACGATCCTGGCACAGAAGGCCGGCAGGTCGTCCGGCTTGCGGCTGCTGACCAGTCCACCGTCCGTGACGACCTGCTCGTCGACCCACGTCGCGCCGGCGTTGGTCAGGTCGGTGCGCAGGCTGGGCCAGGACGTGACGCGGCGGCCCCGCACCACGTCCGCCTCGATCAGCGTCCACGGCCCGTGGCAGATCACCCCGACCGGCTTGCCGGCGTCGAAGAACGCCCTGACGAAACGCACCGCGTCCGGGTCGGCCCGCAGGAAGTCCGGGTTGGCCACCCCGCCGGGCAGCACCAGCGCGTCGTAGCCGCCGGCGTCCGCGTCGGCCGCGGTCACGTCCACGTCGTACGTCCCGGACTGGTCCAGGTGGTTGAAGGACTGGATGGTGCCGGGCCTGAGCGAGACCAGCTCCACGGTGGCGCCTGCCTGCTCCACCGCCTCGCGGGGCTGGACGTACTCGACCTCCTCGACGCCGTCGGCGGCCAGGAACGCGATCCGCTTGCCCTGAAGTGTCGTCACTGCCATCTCGGTGTCTCTCCTCTCCGGGGTTCCGTCCGTCCCTTCCCGGGGCCCGGTGCCCGAAACCCCGTCCCGGGGGCGGCAGGTGTGCCACCCGTCCCCGGTGGCGGCAGGTTTGGCCCGGATGCCCCTGGGGACCCGGGACGGCATGGCAGGAGGAGCAGCGGAACAGCGCCGGCTCGCCGCGGTGGTGGAGGGCTGGCTGGGGCGTCCCGTCCTGGTCGTCGGTGACGCCATGCTCGACGAGTGGCGGTTCGCCGAGTCCGACCGGCTCTGCCGGGAGGCGCCCGCCCCGGTCCTCACCCTGCGCCGGCGGATCTCCGCGGCCGGCGGGGCGGCGAACACCGCCGTCAACGTCGCCGCGCTCGGGGGCCGGGCGGTGCTGGTGGCACCGGTCGGCGCGGACGTCGCCGGTGACGAGCTGCACGACTGTCTGGACCGGGCCACCGTCTGGGACCGTACGGTCGCCCAGCCCGGCCGGCCCACGCCGGTGAAGCGGCGCATGCTGGCGGGCAACCAGATCCTGCTCCGGGAGGACTCCGGCGACGCCGACGACGCGCTCGACGACGACGGGGTGGCCCGGTTGCTCACCGCGTTGGACTGCGCCACCGAGGAGCTGCGCGCCGCCGGCGGCGCGGCGCCCACCCTGGTGGTCTGCGACTACGGCCTGGGCGCACTGCCCGCTGCCGTGCGCGCCTGGCTGGTGTCCCACCGGGAGCGGTACGCGACCGTCGCGCTGGACGCCCACGACCTGGCCGACTGGCGCGGCCTGGCTCCGACCGTGGTGACGCCCAGCTTCGCCGAGGCGACCCGGCTGCTCGCCCGGGCCGCCGGTGCCCGGCCGGCGCCCGGCACCGGGTTGCACCTGGACCACCCCGACGGCGACCCGGCCGACGGGCCCTCCGAGCTCACGGTGGGCGTCTCCCCGGGCGGCGCGGGCCCGCACCAGGACGCCCCCCGCGCCGGTCTCGGAGCCACCGGCGAGCCGACGGCCGGCGAGGGCCGGGTGGCGATGACCGGGGACGGGCTCACCGTGACCGGCACCGGCGTCACCGTCAACGCCACGGTCGGCGAGGGCGTCGACCGGGCCGTGCTCGCCGAGTCCCGCCTCGCCGAGCTGCGCGCGCACACCGGCGCGGACGTGGTGGCGGTGACCCTGGACACCGACGGCGCGGTGGTCGGCGGGGCGGACGGCGAGCCCCGGCGCAGCCACAGCACCCCGGTGCCGGCCAGCCACGCGGTCGGCGCGGGCGACGCGTACCTGGCGGCGATGACGCTCGCGTTGGCCGCCGACGCGCCGCTGCCCACCGCCGCCCAGCTGGCCCAGCTCGCCGCGACCATCACCGTCTCGGACACCGGCACCTGCGTGTGCCGCCGGGAGGACCTGCTCGTCGCGCTGGACGCACCGGTCCGGCGGGCCGGCCACCGGGGCCTGGTCGGCACCGACGAGCTGGCCGCGATCGTCGCGGAACACCGCCGGGCGGGCCGGGCGGTCGTCTTCACCAACGGTTGCTTCGACGTGCTGCACCGGGGCCACGTGCGCTACCTGGAGCAGGCCCGCGCGCTCGGCGACCTGCTGGTGGTCGCCGTCAACTCCGACGGCAGCGTACGCCGGCTGAAGGGCCCGGACCGGCCGGTGAACCCGGTCGAGGACCGCACCGCCCTGCTCGCCGCGCTGGCCTGCGTCGACCACGTGGTGGTCTTCGAGGCGGACTCCCCGGCGGAGCTGATCGAGACGGTCCGTCCCGACGTGTACGTCAAGGGCGGCGACTACCCGCCGGAGATGGTGCCGGAGGCGCCGCTGGTGCGCCGCCTCGGCGGGCAGGTGCGCACCCTCGGGTACGTCCCCGACCGGTCCACCTCGGCGATCATCGACCGGATCCGGGCGCACGGCCAGGAGCCGCAGGAGGAGGACACCTCCCTGACGAGCAAGCCGTCGTGAACCGCCCGCTCGACCTCGGCACAGCCGGCGGGTTCCGCGCGGAGCGGCTGCTCGACGTGCTGATCCCGACTCGCAACCGCCCCGCCGAGCTGGCCGTCACCCTCTCCGGGCTGGCCGCCCAGGAGGGCGTGCCCGGCTTCGGGGTGGTGGTCAGCGACCAGTCCGACGGCGACGCCGCGTACCGGCATCCGGCGGCGGCCACCATGGTCCGGATGCTGCGCCACCGGGGGCACCCGGTGCTGCTGACCCGCCGGCTGCCCCGGCGCGGGCTGGCCGAGCACCGGGCGTACCTGCTGGCCGCGTCCGCCGCCCGGTACGTGCTCTGCCTCGACGACGACGTCTGGCTGGAGCCGGGGACGCTGCGTCGGCTGGTCACCGCCATCGGGGAGCTGGGCTGCGGCTTCGTCGGCAACGCGGTGCACGGGCTGTCGTACGCCGACGACGTCCGGCCGGAGACGCACCGGCACTACGAGGAGTGGGGTGGGCGGCCCGTCCCGGAACGGATCCGGCCGGGCACCCCCGAGTGGGACCGGGCGTCGATCCATCCGGCGGCGAACCTGCTGCACGTCACGCGCGAGCTGAACCTGCCGCCGGGCGCCTGGCGGGCGTACAAGGTGTCCTGGATCGGCGGCTGCGTGCTCTACGACCGGGCGAAGCTGGTCGACTCCGGCGGGTTCGACTTCTGGCGGCGGGTGCACGAGAAGCACCAGGGCGAGGACGTCGCCGCCCAGCTCGCCGTGCTGGCGCGCTTCGGCGGCGCCGGTGTCCTGCCCAGCGGCGCGTACCACCTGGAGTCGCCGACCACGGTCACCGACCGGGACGTGGAGGCGTGGGAGGTCGTGCTCGCCGAGGAGGAGACGACCCAGCCGGCCTGACACCGACGCGGGCGTCCGGCCGCGCGGCGGCGCCGACGGACCCGGGCGCTCAGGGGGCGCCGGGTTCCGGGCGGAGCAGCTCGCGGGCCGCCTCCACGACCTCGACCACCGGCACGTCGGTGACGAAGGAGTCCCGGTGGGGGCACTCGCCGTCGCCGGGGCGGTGCGGGTAGATGCCCGGGGTGCAGTCCACCTCGCAGACCGGGCAGCGCACCGTCCACGAGCAGATCGGCCGGTGCCGGCCGCGCAGCAGGTTCGCCACGGTGATCAGGTTGCCGACCCAGTAGATGCCGACGGTCGCGGTGCCCACGGCGGCGGCCAGGTGCAGCGGGCCGGTGTCGTTGGAGACCACCAGTTCGCAGTCGGCGTAGCAGCCGGCCAGCCCGCCGAGGCTGAGCGTGCCCACCTGCGGCCGGAGGGGCACCCCGGCCGCCGCGACCACCCGGTCCACCACCTCCTGCTCGGCGGGGGTGCCGGTGACCAGCACCTCGTACCCGTCGCCGACCAGCTCGCGGGCCACCTCGGCGAAGCGTTCGGCGGGCCACCGCCGGCGGGTGTCCGTGGCGCCGGGGTGCAGCGCCACCCTCGGCCGCCGCGCCGGGCCGAGCACGTCGGCCGCCTCGGCCCGGTCGGCGTCGGTCACGGTCAGCGTCGGCACGATCGTGGCGGCGCCCGCGCCGACCAGCGCCGCCACCTCCAGGTAGCGGATCACCTCGTGCTGGTAGTAGACGTACCGGATCCAGCGGTCCAGTGGCGGCGCGTCCCCGGCGCGCAGCCCGGCGGTGACCCGGGCGCCGAGGGCGGCGACGAACGGGTTGGAGTTGGCGCCACCGCCGTGCAGCTGCAACGCCAGGTCGAAGCGTTCCGTACGGGCGGCGGCGAGGAAGTCGTCCAGCGTCGACTCCGGCTCGCCCGGGTCGGCGCCCCGGATCCCCGGCGTGGGCGGCACCACCAGCACACGGTCCACCGGCCCGGGCCGCTCGCGCCAGAGCTTCGCGTGCCACGGCGCGCCGAGCAGCACGATCTCCGCCTCCGGGTACGCGGCCCGCAACGCGTCCAGCGCCGGCAGGACGAAGATGAAGTCGCCGAGCGCGTTGGCGCGCAGCACGGCGATCCGCTCGACGTCGGGCACGCGCCCGGTCGCCGGGCCGAGCAGGTCCGGGGTGACCACGCGGCTCGCTACGGCCGGTCGGTCTCGTCGAGGGCGATGTCCGGGCGGTGCATCTCCCGGTCCGCGGCCGGGTCGACGACGGTCGGCGTACCCCCGGCGGGGCCGGCGGGTCGGGGGCCGGTGCGGCCGACGGTGATGGTGCGCGGCGCGGGCCGGGCGGCCCGGGGCAGCCGCACCCGGAGCAGGCCGTGGTCCATGACCGCGTCGATGGCGTCGGGGTCCACCCGGGACGGCAGGTCGACCCGGTACTCGAAGCCCCGGGTCTCGAAGCCGCCGGGGATGCCGTGGTCGGCGTTGACCTCGGCCTCGGAGCGGGCCCGGACGCAGAGTTCGCGGTCGTCCAGCTCGACCGCCACCTCCTCCGGCGCCACCCCGGGCAGCCGTACCACGACCTCCCAGCCGTCGGCGGTCTCGCTCAGCTCGACGTCCGCCGACCCGGTCCGGCCGCCGACCAGCCGGCTCAGCTCCGACCGCAGCGACTGGAGTTCGCCCATCGGGTCCCAGCCCTGCTGCCGGCCGCGCCAGCCCCGGCCGGACCCGCCGCTCTGCTCGCTCATGCCGCCCCTCCCCTGATGATCCGCACGCCCATCTACACCTCTCCGATCCGCCGGGTGGCCGCCGGGGGTCGCAGCGAGCTGGGCGCGTCCAGCCCGGCCTCCCGGTCCACGCCGACGCCGAGCCGGTCGACCAGCTCCCCGCCCAGCCAGGCGCTGACGCCGAGGATGGCCAGCGCGACCACCTCGATGGCGATCAGCGCGCCGCCGGCGGCCCGGGAGTCGGCGTTGAGCCGGACCGCCCAGATCGCGGCGAAGAGCAGGATCACGGCCACGTTGGCGGCGGCGTGGGTCAGCGCCACCCGCTTCGCGCGGGTGCCCGACGGGATGGCGAGCAGGTCGAACGTCCCGGCCGCCGCGGCCAGCAGTCCGCCGACCAGGCCGACGGTGATGTTCCAGTACGCGACCTCGCCGAGGAAGTCCGGTCCGCCGACGGTGTCCACCAGGTCGAACAGGACCGCGGTGGCCAGCAGGCCGACGGGGAACATGACCAGCATCGGGTGGACGGGATGGCCCAGCACCTTGAGTCGGCTCTCCATCGGGCCTCCACTGCTCGGTCTCTCCGGGCGGGTCGGGTGAGGCGGTACCCTCGGCCCGGAGGGACAAACCTCGCGCTGGTCGCGCTCTCCTGGGCTCACGGACGACGGGTACGCCGCCACCGGGGTCAACGCACGGGGGAGGATCACGTGACGGTGGAGATCACCTCGCACGAGGAACTGCGCGAGCTGCTGGGGGCGCCGATGCCGCGGGCGCTGGTCAAGGAGCGGCCCGTCCTGCACGCACGCGACCGGGACTGGCTGGCCGCGTCACCGTTCTGTCTGGTGGCGACGGCGGGCGCGGACGGCAGCTGCGACGTCTCGCCGAAGGGCGACCCGCCCGGCTTCGCGATGGTGCTGGACGAGCGGACCATCGCCGTCCCGGAGCGGCCGGGCAACCGGCGTGCCGACGGCTACCGCAACATCCTGGACAACCCGCACGTCGGGTTGATCTTCCTGATTCCCGGGCGCACCGACACGCTGCGGATCAACGGCCGGGCCCGTCTGGTCCGCGACGCCCCGTGGTTCGACGACATGGTGGTCGAAGGGCACCGCCCGGTCCTCGCCGTGGTGGTGGAGATCGAGCAGATCTTCTACCACTGCGCGAAGGCGTTCCTGCGCTCGCGGCTGTGGCAGCCGGAGAGCTGGCAGCCGGACTCGCTGCCCTCCCGGGCCCGGCTGATCAAGGAGGTCGAGAACCCGGCGGAGAGCCTGGCCGACCTGGAACGCCACTACGGCCCGCGATACGCCACCACCATCTACACCTGAAGCCGCCCCGCCCGCCCCGGGCCCCGCGGCCGGCGGCTCGGTGCAGACCGCGCTCACCCCGCCGGCGCTGCTGGCCCGGGTGACCGGGGCCCGGCGCACGGTCAACTACGGCATCCGGCCGATCGGCGCGCTGCTCGGCGGCGCGCTCGGGACCGCCCTCGGCGTCCGGCCGGCGCTCTGGATCGCGACGACGGGCGCGCTCGCGGGGGTGCTGTGGGTGGCCTTCTCGCCGGTCCGGCGCCTGCGCGGGCTCCCCGAGCAGGCCGCCTGACCGGCCGGGCCGGGGGTGCGCCGTGGCCCTCCCGTGTGGTGTCCCGGCAGGTCGGCGATTTAGCGCCGCGGCCGAGGGTAGGAGTTTGTTCAGACGAGGACGGCTCTCCCACCGAACGAGAGCGGTTCGACCTGAAGAGGAGGACCAACCATGACCACGAAGGTCGAGAAGTCCATCGAAGTACAGGTTCCGGTCAGCACCGCCTACAACCAGTGGACGCAGTTCGAGGAGTTCCCCCGCTTCATGGGTGGCGTGCGTGAGGTGCGCCAGCTCGACGACAAGCGGATGCACTGGGTCGCCGAGATCGGTGGCGTCCAGCGCGAGTGGGACGCCAAGGTCCTGGAGCAGGTGCCCGACCAGAAGGTGGCCTGGGCGGCCACCGAGGGCGTGACCAACGCCGGGGCGGTCTACTTCCAGCCCGTCGACGCCGACCGCACCATGGTCCGGCTGCACCTGGAGTACGAGCCCGAGGGCATGCTCGAGAAGGCCGGCGACAAGCTCAACGTCATCGAGCGGCAGGCCGAATCCGACCTGCGGAAGTTCAAGACGTACATCGAGGAGCGGGGCGTCGAGACCGGCGCCTGGCGCGGCACGGTCGACAGCGGCGTCGGTGTCGGCACCCCGGGCGTCGAGCACGCCGCCGCCACCCGCGGCGACAGCGGCAGCGCCGGCGTGTCCGGCAAGGCGGTGGCGGCGGGCGCCGCCGTGGCCGGGGTCGCAGCGGCCGGGGCCGCCGCGGCTGCGAAGCGCCGCTCCGACACCGACGAGGACGCCCGGCCGACCACCGCCACGACGACCGAGACGGAGTACGTGGTGACCGAGGTCGAGGTCGCTCCGGACCCCCGCATCGCCGGGCAGCCCCGCGTTCTCTGATCTCTCTCGGACGCCTCCCCTGTCAGCGGACGGCCCGGGTCCTCGTGACCCGGGCCGTCCGCTCGTCCGGGGTCCGGCCGGGCGGCGTCAGCGCGCCTCCGCGAGCACCGTCCACAGGTGGCCGTCCGGGTCGGCGAAGGTGCCCGTGTAGCCCCACGGCTGCGCGCCCGGCTCGACGACGACCTCCGCGCCGGCGGCCCGGGCCCGCCCGACGAGTTCGTCGACCTCGGCCGGCGTCGCGGCCGGGAGGCTGACGACGCACTCGCTCTGCCCGCGCCGGGCCACCTCGTGGCCACCGATGACCCAGCCGAAGCCGCCGGTGGGCACCAGCATGACGCGGAGGCCCTCGTTGAGCGCGTACTGCAAGGGCTCGGGGACGCCGTCCTCGGCCGGCTCGCCGACGGCCGCCAGGCCGAGCCCCTCCGAGTAGAAGCGGTACGAGGTCGGACGGTCGGCGATCGGCAGGGCGACGACGACGGGCGCATACCGCATGGGGCTGCCTCCGTGGGTTGACGACTGCGTACGGTCAGTGTGCGGGCGGCCGGGCGGGGCGACCGCCCGCGATCGACCGTACGGCACGCCTCGTCACCTCGGCGGCCCATCGTCGCCCGCGAGATCCACCGGCGCCTCCACACACCCGTCCCGCCCACCCGCCCTGCCATCCGTAGGGGCATGCGACCCATAGGGGCGTGTCCAGGTGTGCGGTCAGTAGGGGTCTCCTCCCTGTGGGATTGCCGGCATCATCGTGCCTGCGACGACCGCCCGGCCCACCAGCCGGCGGCGTCTGCGGGAACTCTCGCGAACCCTCTCGGAAGGGACTGCCTTGTCCACTCGTCGTCAACTGCTGCGCCTCGGCGCGGCGTCGGGCATCATCGGGGCGACCAGTGGCCTGGCCAGCCTCGCGGGACGGTTGGGCGCAGCCCCCGCAGCGGCAGGGGTCGCCGCCCCGACGCCCCCGCCCGTGGCCCCGTTCACCGTCCCGTTGACCGTGCCGCAGACCCTGCGTCCGGTGCTGCGGACCGCCACCACCGACTACTACTCGGTCACCATGCACCGCAGGCGCCTGGAGATCGTGCCGGGCACCCGCACCGAGGTGTACACCTACAACGGCGACCTGCCCGGCCCGACGATCCGCGCCACGTCGGGTCGCCGGGTGGTGGTACGCCAGCGCAACCGGCTGAACATGCCGACGGCGGTGCACCTGCACGGCGGCGCCACCGCTCCCGGCGACGACGGCTCGGGCGACGCCACGATTCCGCCCGGCGGCGAGCGGGTCTACACCTATCCGAACCGGCAGCCGCACGCCACCCTCTGGATGCACGACCACACCCACCACATGGAGGCCGAGCACCTCTACCGGGGCCTGGCCAGCCTCTACCTGCTCACCGACCGCACCGAGGCGGCGCTTCCGTTGCCCCGCGGCCGGTTCGACGTCCCGCTGGTGCTGCGCGACGCGCACCTGGACGCCAACGCCCAGCTGGTCTGGAACATGGACGACGCCGACAACCGGACCACCCTGCTGGTCAACGGGCGGCCCTGGCCGCGCTTCGAGGTGCAGGCCCGCCGCTACCGCTTCCGCCTGGTCAACTCCAGCAACCTGCGGTTCTTCCTGCTGCGGCTCGCCGACGGCGGGGACATCACGGTGATCGGTTCCGACGGCGGCCTGCTGGAGGCGCCGGTCACCATGCAGCACCTGTTGTTCTCGCCCGGCGAACGGCTCGACGTGGTGATCGATTTCGCCCGCTACCAGCCGGGCACCTCGGTGGTGCTGCAGAACCTGATGGGGCCGGGCCCGGCCGAGCAGGTAGGCCAGGTGATGCGCTTCGACGTCGTACGGGCGAAGGGGCGGGACCGCACTTCGGTGCCGCAGCGGTTGCGCACCCTGCCTCCGCTGCCCACGCCGACCGTACGCCGCAACATCGAGCTGCGGATGGACGAGCCGGGCTCCGGTGGGCACCAGGCGTACATCGACGGGAAGGTCTTCGATCCGGCCCGGATCGACACCACCATCGCCTGGGGCAGCACCGAGGAGTGGACGGTCACCAACGCCAACGCCTTCATGCCGCACAACTTCCACATGCACCTGGTGCAGTTCCGGGTGCTCGGCCGCAACGGCGCACCGGCCGATCCCACCGAGTCCGGCCTGAAGGACACCGTGATCGTCTGGCCCGGGCAGAGCGTGCGGCTCCAGGCCACCTTCGACACCTGGCGCGGGGTCTACCCGTACCACTGCCACATGGTCGACCACAGCGCGATGGGCATGATGGCCAATCTCAAGATCGTCTGATCCGCCCGGGCCGGGCGGCCGGCCGGCACCTTCTCGGAGCCGGCCGGTCCCGACGGGACCCCCGCCGCCCACCCGGCGGCGGTCGTGGACGCCGCACTAGGGTTGCCGGAGACTCGCGCCGCCGACGACGAGGACCACGATGCCCCGGACCGACCACGATGTCACCCTTGACGCGGCGCTGGACCCGCTGGTCCTCGCGCTGGACATCGGGTCCACCGCTGCCCGTGGGGGCGTGCACGACGCGTCGGGCCGGCGGGTCCACGGTCTGCAGCACAAGGTGCCGCACAACTTCACCGTCGCGGCCGACGGCACCTCGGTCATCGACCCCGACCAGGTGACGGCGGAGGTCGAGCAGATTCTCGACGCGGTGACCGGCGACCCTCGGCTGGGAACCCGCATCGCCGGCGTCGCGATGGACACCTTCGCCGCCTCGCTGATCGCGGTCGACGCGGCCGGACGCGCGCTGACCCCGTGCCTGACCTACGCCGACTCGCGCAGCGTCGACGCGGTGACGGCGCTGCGGGACGAACTCGACGAGCAGACGGTGCAGCAGCGCACCGGCACCCGCCTGCATACGAGCTACCACGCCCCACGCCTGCGCTGGCTCGCGGCCGTGGAGCCGCGCGTCGTCGCTGGGGCCGCCCTCTGGTGGTCGCTGGGCGAGTACGTGCTGGCTCGGCTGGTCGGGCAACCACTCGCCGGGACGTCCACGGTGGCGTGGACCGGCCTGCTCGACCGCCGTACCGGCGAGCTCGACGCCGAGTTGCTGGCTGCCGCCGGCGTCGGCGCCGAACAGTTCTCCGTGCCGCGGGACGTCACGGAGCCGATGCCTGCAACGTCCCCGGCGCGCTGGCCCGCCCTCGCCCGGGCCGTGTGGTTTCCCGTCATCACCGACGGCTTCGCCAGCAACATCGGGTCGGGGGCGGCCGACGCCACGGTGCTCACCGCGTCGACCGCCACCAGCGGTGCGTTGCGGGTGCTGCTCGACGGCCCTGCCGAGCCGCTGCCCTTCGGGTTGTGGAACTACCGGGTCGATGCGGGACGCACGCTGCTCGGCGGGGCGATCAACGACGTCGGTCGCGCCGTCAGCTGGGCGCAGAGCACGTTGCGCCTCAGCCCGGCGCTCGCGGGCGTCCTCACTGCGCCGCCGAGCGACGCCACGCCGCTCGTGCTGCCGTACCTCACGGGTGAACGCGCACCAGGCTGGGTCAGCGGGGCACGCGCCGTGCTCGGCGGCGTGTCGGCGGCCACGGACGCCGACACCCTGTTCCGCGGCATCGCCGAGGGCGTGGCCCTGACCTACGCGCGCGTCGCCGAGGAGCTGCATCCGGCCGCCCCGCAGATCCTTCAGGTCGCGGCAGCGGGGCGGGTCAGCAACGACCAACCCGAGTGGCTCCAGATCCTCGCTGACGTGCTCGGGCGACCCGTCACGCACGTGACCCGGCGGCGCACCACGCAGCACGGCACGGCGCTGCTCGCGCTCCACGTGCTGGCACCGGACGTCCCGCGCGCGCCCAGGTCCACCGGGGCGACGTACGAGCCCCGGGCCGCGCACGTCGAGCACTACGCGCGGCGGCGCGCGCAGTTCGCCGAGGTGTACGACGCGCTCGTGCGCCACTGAGGGGCCGAGTCGCGGCTCCTCGGCCCGGCACGCAGCGACGTCCCTCGGCTGCACCACAGCCAGGGGGCCGCTGATCCGCCCGGCCGGCTCCCACACCCACCGACGTCCTCGGCCGCGTCCCACCGGGGCGTCGGGCGTCCGGGGAGCGGTCAGTCGGCCGAGGCCCGAGGGATCTCAATCGACATAGACCGATGTATTGTTCCAACGACGGGTCGCTGGGTGGCCTGTCGGGGCAACGCCGCCTCCACCGTACGAGACCGACGACGTCTAGGGAGAACAGACCATGAACGAACATCGGGAGGGGCGGCTACGGACGCGATGGCGGCGGGCAGCCCGTACCGCCGTCGCGGCAGCGGCCGCTGTGGGGATCACCGTGCTGGCCATCGGGCTCACGGCGGGTGCGGCCACGGCGGGCACCAGCTCTGCCGGCCGCACGCCGGACGCCTCGCTCGCCGCCGGGCCGGTGTCCCGGGTCGCCGCAGGCAATCTGCACACCTGCGTGATCCGCACCGATGACGCACTCTGGTGCTGGGGCAACAACTTCTACGGCCAGCTCGGCGACGGCACCACCACGGAACGGACCGCTCCGGTCCGGATCGGCGACGCCACCACCTGGGCGCGTATCGACGCCAGCATCAGCACCACCTGCGCGGTACGCACGGACGGAACGCTGTGGTGCTGGGGCAGCAACCACAACGGGCAGCTCGGCGACGGCACGACCACGAAGCGGAGCAGCCCCGTACGGATCGGTGACGGCACCACCTGGGCCAGCGTCAGCACCGCCGCCAATCACACCTGTGCCGTCCAGACCACCGGGACCCTGTGGTGCTGGGGCTCGAACCGCCACGGGCAGCTCGGCACCGGCGTGACCCCCTATCTGGCGACCGCCCCGCTGCAGGTCGGCACGGGGACCACCTGGGCGAGCGTCACGACCGGGTACGCGCACACCTGCGCCATCCGCACCGACCGGACCCTCTGGTGCTGGGGCAGCAGTTCGGACGGACAGCTGGGTCTCGGCATCCGGGACTACCGGGCGACACCGACGCAGGTGGGCACCGCGACCACGTGGACCGGCGTGACGGCCGGATACGTACACACCTGCGCGGTCCGCGCCGACGGGACGCTGTGGTGCTGGGGCGAGAACGGGTACGGCCAGGTGGGCGGGGGCGTCGGCTTCCAGACCACCCCGCTCCAGGTCGGCACCGCCACCACCTGGGCAAGGGTCGAGACGGGCGTCGACTCGTCGTGCGCGACGCGCACCGACGGCAGCCTGTGGTGCTGGGGCAACAACGCGTCGGGGCAGCTCGGCGACGGCACCACCACCCACCGGTCGACCCCGACCCAGGTCGGTGGCGCCACCACCTGGACGGACAGCCTCGCCGCGTCCTACCACGCCTGCGCAATGCGCACCGACGGCAGCCTGTGGTGCTGGGGCGACAACTCGTTCGGGCAGCTCGGCGACGGCACCACCACTCCCCGGCCGACCCCGGCACCGGTGGCCCTGGCGGGCTGACCACCACCGGTGGACGAGCCGGCCGTCGGTCCGCGCCGCTACCGCGTCGGCGACGGCGCGGACCGACGGCACCGCACCATCAGCCGGTGTCGCGCAGTGTGCCCCAACCGCCGGGCAAGATCCCGCGCGGGCTCAGCGGCCAGCGCATGGCGCGTCGGGCCCGGGGGTCTCGGCGGGCACCAGCAGCGGCCGGTACGTCCGCACGGAGTCGGTGAGCATGCCGAAGTGCGAGGAGGCGTTCCCGTCGAGGTACCGGGTGGGCACCGTGACCTGCTCGATCGGGCAGCGGTTGCGGGCGGCGGCGACCAGGACGGCCATCTCGTAGTCGAAACGCTCGCCTGGAATCGTCAGCAGCCATCGCACCAGTTCGTGCGGATAGGCCCGCAGACCGGTCTGGGTGTCGGCCGCCGCTACACCGGTGGTCATCTTGAACAGGGTCCGCGTGACGGCGTTGCCGATCCGGCTGCGTAGCGGCACGTCACCGTCGAACCGACGTACGCCGAGCACGATGGCCCTGGTGTCGCGCACCCGCTCGGCCAGGCGCAGGATGTCCGAGGCCCGGTGCTGGCCGTCGGCGTCGGCGCACACCACGTCCTTTCCCGGGTGGGCCCGCAACACGTACCGGCAACCCTCCTTGAGCGCGCTCCCCTTGCCGCGGTTACGGTCCAGGCGCCGCAGTGCACAGCCGAGGTCGCTCACCCGCCGCAGCAGTCGCGCCGAGTTCGCGCCGCTGCCGTCGTCCACCACGACGACAGCCGTGTGTGGTGCCGCCGTACGCAGCTCGGCCACGAGCTCGACGAGCCTCTCACCCGGCTGGTACACCGGCAGGACCACGACGGCATGTGTCATGCCACCCTCCTCGTCAGCGTACGACGCGTGTCCACGGCGGACCCGGTGCCGACACCTCTACCCCCGGCGGGCGATCCTCACTCTGTCCGCCCGCGCGCGCTCCCGGGCCGCTGCGGCGGTACCGGCGGACGGCGTCGTCGGCGGGTGAGCGTCGCCACCAGCGCGACGAGCCGCCGCTCGCGGCGCAGCAGCGCGGCCGGGCTGCGTGCGCCCAGGAGGCTTAGCCACGCTGCGGCGTGCAGCGCACGCGGTGGCCAGGAGGACCCCTCGGTGCTGGCGGCCGGCACCGGGATGTCGAGCATCGCGCCGGCGGGCAGCCGAAGCAGCCGCCCGGCGAGAAACCTGACGCGGGGCAGGTGCCAGGGGTGGGAAACCAGGCCCAGCGGCTGTCCCGGATTGAACGGGACATCCGCGAGCAGTCCGTCCTCCACCGCGTAGAGCACGTTCTCCAACGTGCTCGTCGACCGTGTCTCGGACCTCAGGTCCGCGTACCGGCCGAGACCGGCTGCCCGGGCGCGGCTCAGCATCAGATCGCCCTCACGGCAGCCCGCCGGCGGCATGTCCGCCCAGCGGTGTCGCCCCGGCCAGCCACCGCTGAAGACGACGCGGGGTGGTGGAATCCGCGCGGCACCGCTGCGGTAGGCGGCGACGTGGGCGACCGCCGCGTCGACGCGGGCGGCGCTCGCTGGCGTCAGCGTCCACCGCCCGTCGACCCGCTGCACGCCGCACCCGAACACCAGCAGCACCGGCGCGGTCGGGCAGTGGGCGGACGGAGCCCTCCGGCGCCACTGACGATGAGTTGCCGACATCCTCCTGCCCATCCGTGCAGGGGGCGCACCCGCTGACGGTCGACGTGTCGCGGTGCAGACCACTCGCCGCGCAGCCCCTCACCAGGCGACGCTACTCCTCACCCACCGCGTGGCAGCGTGGGCTCGGCCACTCCCGCCGGCACCGCGCCCGCGGTCGGCCGTCGTCGGCCGACCGGTCCGGGCGCCGTCCGGTCCGGCGGCCGTCTGAAGGTACGGCCAGGTGGCGTGTGGCGGGCCGACCCGACGAGGGTCTTCCATCGCGAACGACTCGGCAATACTGTGTGGGAGCGCTTCCATTCGTCGCACTGGATGCGTTGTGTCACCGCCCACCACCGCCTGGAGGCGTCAGTGTCCATCAAACGAAGAGCTCTCGCCGCCGCCGCTGCTGCCGTGCTGGCCGGCACCGTCGCGGCAGGCCCCGGCGTCGCCGCCCCGGCCGGAGCCACCCTCACCACCACACCCGCCGCAGCCGCGGTTCCCGCCAACGACTGGCTGCACACCGAGGGCAACAAGATCGTCGACGAGGCCGGCAACCAGGTCTGGCTGACGGGAACCAACTGGTTCGGGTTCAACGCCTCGGAACGGGTCTTCCACGGTCTCTGGTCCGGCAACATCACGCAGATCACCAAGTCGATGGCCGACCGGGGCATCAACATCGTCCGCGTGCCCGTCTCCACCCAACTGCTGCTGGAGTGGAAGGCCGGAACGTTCGGCCCCGTCAACGTCAACACCTACGCCAACCCCGAACTGGCCGGCAAGAACGGCCTGCAGATCTTCGACTACTGGCTTCAGCTCTGCGAGCAGTACGGCCTGAAGGTCATGTTGGACGTGCACAGCGCGGAGGCCGACAACTCCGGGCACATCCATCCGATGTGGTACAAGGGCACGATCACCACCGAGCACTTCTACCAGGCGTGGGAGTGGGTGACCGCGCGTTACCTCACCAACGACACCATCGTCGCGATGGACCTCAAGAACGAACCGCACGGCACGCCGAACCAGCCGCCGCGCGCGAAGTGGGACAACTCCACCGACCAGGACAACTGGAAGCACGTTGCGGAGACCGCTGCCCGACGGATCCTGGCCATCAACCCCAACCTGCTGATCCTGGTCGAGGGAATCGAGGTCTACCCCCGTGAGGGCGAGAGCTGGAGCTCGCCGAACACCGACCCGGACCTCTCGCCGAACTACCACTACAACTGGTGGGGCGGCAACCTGCGCGGCGTGCGCACCCTGCCCATCAACCTGGGCGCCCACCAGGACCAACTGGTGTACTCGCCGCACGACTACGGGCCGCTGGTCTTCGAGCAGCCCTGGTTCCAGAAGGAGTTCGACAAGACCTCACTGACCAACGACGTGTGGCGGCCCAACTGGCTCTTCATCCACGAGAACGGCACCGCGCCGTTGCTGCTGGGCGAGTGGGGCGGCCGACTCGGCCAGGACGCCCGGCAGGACAAGTGGATGACCGCACTGCGTGACCTGATCGTCGAGCACGGGCTGCACCAGACTTTCTGGGTGCTCAACCCCAACTCGGGCGACACGGGCGGACTGCTGCTCGACGACTGGAAGACCTGGGACGAGCAGAAGTACGCCCTGCTCAAGCCGGCACTGTGGCAGCACGGCAACAAGTTCGTCGGGCTGGACCACGCGGTCCGGTTGGGCGGTGCCGCCAGCACCACCGGCATCAGCCTGGCCGAGCGCTACGCCAACGGTGGGGGCGGCGACACCACCGCGCCGACCGCCCCGGGGCAGCCCACCGTCAGTGCCATCACCGCCACCGGCGCCTCGCTGGCCTGGGCCGCCGCCTCCGACAACGTCGGCGTCACCTCGTACGAGGTGCTCCGGGCGACCGGAACCGGCGCGGCGACCGTGGTGGGCACCATCACCGGCACCAGCTACACCGCCACCGGGCTGACCGCGAACACCAGCTACACCTTCAGCGTCCGGGCCCGGGACGCCGCCGGCAACATCTCGGCCCCCTCACCGGGACGTACCTTCACTACCCTCGACGGGAGTGGCGGCGACGCCGGCTGCACGGCGACCTACCGGGTGACCACCTCCTGGTCGGGCGGCTACCAGGCCGAGGTGGCCGTGAAGAACACCGGCACCAGCGCGACCAGGAACTGGACGGTCACCTGGACCTCGCCGAGCGGCACCTCGATCGGCTCGCTCTGGAGCGGCCGGCACACCGTCTCCGGCTCGACGGTCACCGTGCGCAACGAGGCGTGGAACGGCGCCCTGTCCCCGAACGGGACGACCACCTTCGGCTTCACCGCCAACGGCCCCGACACCGTGCCCGGCGACATCTCCTGCGCCGCGTCGTCCTGATAGCCCTCGACCGGCATCCGTGCCGGCGACGCGCCCGGCCGGTCACCCACGCGACGGGTGACCGGCCGGAAGTGCCGTGACCGCGACCACGACACCCATCCCCATCCGCCGACCGCGGGGGTCGTCGGCGGCCAGAAGCGCGTCTGAACGGCCGGCAGGCCGGTCGGGCATGGACAAGACCGGGCTGCGGAGATCAGCCGGGAACCGGTGGAGGGACACCGAAGAACCATCGGCGCTGTTGCGGACCGGCACGGCCGTCGGCGAGATCGTGGACCTCAGGAAACGGCGAAGCCCAGGTCGTTGACCTGGGCTTCTTCACCGAGCCGCCTGACGGAATCGAACCGTCGACCTACGCATTACGAGTGCGTCGCTCTAGCCGACTGAGCTAAGGCGGCAACGATCAGCAAGTGTACGGCACGACCCGTCGACGGGCCGAGCGGGTTCCCCCATCCGGACATCCGGCCCCGAACCGTCGGCCGCCGGACAGCGTCCGCCGGCGGCCGGGACTACGCTGCGGCGGGTGAACGACGATCGCGGCCCCGACGTGGATCCGCAGGACGGCGCGGCGCGGAGCCCGCACGCGAGTGAGGCGGCGGGCGGGCGGGCGGCGCGCCGGCCGCGCAGCGTCGACCCGCGGGAGCTGGGGTTCACCCCACGCAAGCCGGTGCCGTGGCTCGCGCCGTTCCTGCTGGTCAGCACCGGCATCCGTACGCTGCTGGCGATGCTCTTCGGGGCGTACCTGGACAAGCGGGAACTCCAGCACACCTTCGACACGACCATCGTGCGGCAGGTCGGGCCGGACGGCGGGCTCTGGCTGGACTACGTGGCCGACCTGGGCGACGGCTTCAACGCCACCTACTCGGTGGCCTACCTGCTCGCCCAGCCCGAACTGGAGGTGGACGGGCACCGGCTGCCCCGCGCCCAGACCCTGGTGATGGGCGGCGACCAGGTCTACCCGTCGGCGGCCTTCGAGGCGTACGAGGACCGGTGCAAGGGGCCCTACCAGGCCGCACTGCCGGTCACCCCGCCCGAGCGGCCCACGCTCTTCGCGGTCCCCGGCAACCACGACTGGTACGACGGCCTGACCGCCTTCCTGCGGCTCTTCGTCCGGTCCCGGGACCGGCACTTCGGCGGCTGGGGCACGGGCCAGTCCCGCTCGTACTTCGCGGCCGAACTGCCCGCCGGCTGGTGGCTGCTCGGCCTCGACGACCAGTCCGGCTCGTACCTGGACGATCCGCAGCTCACCTACTTCGACCGGGTCGCCGAGCGGCTGGGCCCGCAGAGCCGGGTGATCCTGGCCGTGCCGGCGCCGACGTGGGTCAAGGCCGTCGACCACCCCACGGCGTACGACTCGGTCGACTACTTCGTCCGTACGATCGTCGCGCCGACCGGGGCGCAGGTACGGCTGTTGATCTCCGGCGACCTGCACCACTACGCCCGGTACGCCGGCCCGGACCGGCAGCTGATCACCTGCGGGGGCGGCGGCGCGTACCTCTACCCGACGCACCAGCTCCCGGAGCGGATCGAGGTTCCGCCGCGCGACACCCTCGCCCGGCGGGCCAGCGCCTCGCACCCGTACGAGCTGGCCGGCCGCTACCCGGACGCCGCCCGCTCCCGGCGGTACGCCTGGGGCATCTTCCCCCGCCTGCCGATGCGCAACCCGGGCTTCACCACCCTGCTGGGCACCCTGCAAACGCTGCTGATGCTGGCGATGGCCGGCGTCGCGAGCAACCCGGAAGGCACCGCGCAGCGGCTGTTCAGCGTGCCGCTGATGGCGATGCTCGTCGTCACGATGCTCGCCGCGGCGTTCTTCGCCAAGCCGCCCAGCTCCGGCGGCAAGCGGCACGCCCGGCACTGGATCCTCGGCGTGGGCCACGGGCTGGCCCAGATCGGGCTGGCCGCCGCCGGCACCTGGGCATGGCTGGCCCTGCCCTTCTACGACTGGCCGTGGCCGTTGCCGGCCGCCGCCGCGGCGGTGCTCTACGGCCCGGTCATCGGTCTGGCGGCGAGCCAGGTGGTGGCCGCGTACCTGCTGGTGGCGGGCGCCTTCGGGGTGAACGTCAACGAACTCTTCGCCGGGCAGGGCATCGAGGACGCGAAGGCGTTCCTGCGGCTGCGCATCGACCCCGACGGCACCCTGACGATCTACCCGATCGCCGTCGACCGGGTGGCCCGCGACTGGCGGGTCAACCCGGACGAGTCCCCGGAGGCCTCCTGGCTGGTCCCGAAGCAGCCGCTGCGCCCCCGCCTGGCCGAGCCTCCCACCACCCTGACCTGACATTTGGGGACAGGACACGCGTCGACCATCTGGTCGGGGACTGCATTACTTGACGAAGGATCTCGTCGACGACGCCAGCGAGAGGCGCGGTCGCGTCGATCACGGTGCCGTTTCTCGGAGTGTCCTCCCTGGTTCGGTGCAACCGCGCGACGAGTTCGCGTTCGGCCGGTCTTGCGCCCCACTCGTCTTCGGATCGCCCGTCGAGCCGCCGGTTCAGGGTGTGCAGGTCGACTTCGAGGACGAAGACGCCGTCGAACAGGTCGACGAACTTGTGGAAGTTCCGCGAGCCCCCGCAGAAGAAGGTCACCGGTTCGTCGTGGTCGGCGACCAGCGCCCGCACGTCGTCCACGCGCCAGATGTGGTGCTCGTGACCGATACCGTCCAACGGCTCACCGGTCTCCGGGTCGCCCTGATAAGCCAACTCCCGGTCACCGTTGATGGCATGGTGGCCGCGCCGCCGCAGCTCTTCGCAGACCGAGGTCTTGCCGGTGCCGGAGACGCCCTCGATCAGATAGTTCCTCAGGCCCATCGCCGGTCATCCCGCTGCCCCAGCCGGACCTGGCTGGTCACGGCCTTCGTAGGCGCGGCGGGAACCGCAGACGTCGGCGCGGGAGCACATGGAACGCGAGCCGTCGGCGTCCAGGCGAACGGTCACCGCGTCCCTCGGGACGCTGTGACCGACCACCCGGCCGTCTCCTTCCGGCGTGGTGACGCGGGAGCCGACCGCCGGGGCGGACTCCTGAAATTTGGCGTACAGGGGATGCTCGTACTTGAGGCAGCACATCAGCCGGCCGCACGCTCCGGAGATGCGCAGCGGGTTGAGCGGCAGGTCCTGGTCCTTCGCCATCCGGACGGTGACCGGCTCGAAGTCGGTCAGGAAGGTGGCGCAGCAGAGGTCCCGCCCGCAGGAGCCGATGCCGCCCTGCACCCGCGCCGAGTCCCGGGCGGAGAGCTGACGCAGCTCCACCCGGCAGTGCAGGGTGGCACCGAGGTCGCGCACCAGCGCGCGGAAGTCCACCCGGTGCGGGGCCGTGAAGTAGATGGTGCTCCGCTCGCCGCCGCCCTCGGCGGCCCCGAGCACATGGTCGATCGCCACCACCTTCATCGGCAGGGCGTGCTCCCGGATCAGCCGCTTCGCCGCGACCTTGGCCTCGGCCTTGCGGCGGCGCACCGTCTCGTCGCGGCGCAGGTCCTCGTCACCGGCCAGGCCGGCCAGCCGGGGAAAGCCCTCGGTCTCCTCGGTGACCCACTGCGCCGCCCAGACGCACTCGGCCACCTCGGGTCCGTCGTCGGTCGGCACCAGCACCTTGTCGCCGACCTGCGGCCGCAGCTCGCCCGGATCCAGGTAGTAGAGGCGCCCGTACCGCTGGAAACTGACCGCGCAGAGCATGCCCATGTCTCACACCCTACGACGCGCGGGCCGGGACGACCGGGTGGCAGTCGCCGACCGACTACTGCACGTCCACACCGGCGTCACCAGCCCACCCGGGTGGGGGTGTCGTAGCGGGGGCGTTCGGTGACCGGCGCCCGCCAGCGGGACTCGGCGAGGCTCGGCGCCCACTGGCGCAGCAGGGTCTCGGCCCCGTCGTACGCGACGCAGAGCACCGCCAGCACCCGCGCGGCGATCTCGGCGGCCTCGGCTGCGCCCGGCCCCACCGCCCCCGGCTGACCCGACGCGCGGGTCGGCACCGGCGTCGCGGCGACCACGGTCACCGCCTCGGCGCAGCGGAGGACGTCGGCCAGCGCCCGGGCCAGCGCCAGCCGGCTGCCCTCCACCCAGTCGGCGAGCGCGTCGGCGTAGCCGGCCGTCGACTCCAGGCGACCGACCAGGCTCTCCGGTCCCTCGTCGAGGTGACGCAGCAGGGCCGCCCGGGCCTGCCCGTACGACGACGCGGCCGGGCCGGACCAGAGCACCGGGTCGGCCAGCGCGGCGCAGGCCTCGTCGTAGCCCCGCATCAGGCGGCGGGTGCAGTGTCCGGCGGCGGCCAGCGGCGCCGGGTGCAGGTCGAGGAAGTTGCGGACGGCCTCGCCGGGGAGCACCTGCATCCGGCGTAGCAGCGGCCACACGCGGTGGCCCTCGGGGGCCCCGGCGGCGAGCAGCGTGTCGACCCGGCGCAGCAGGTCCAGGCCGGGCTCGGCGAGCCGGTCGAGCGCGTCCATCACGCCTCCCCGGTGAGCCGGTGGCGCGCGGCGCGGTCGACGTCGGCGTAGTGGTCGGCGGCGGCCCGCACCGCCGCCGCGGCAGCGGCCAGCCGTTGGGCCGCGACGTGCGCCTCCCGGGCCCGGTCGCCGGTGGCGGCGGTCCACTGCCGGTGCAGGGCCCGCCCGATCTCCCCGGGCCGGCCGGGGGCGTCGGCACCGAAGGCGGCCTGGGGCGGGTCGCCGGCGGTGACCGTGCGGGACACGGTGGTCAAGGTGTCGCTCGCCTCGTCGAGCCGGGCGGCGAGGGCGCGCAGGCTCTCCATCTCAGGCTCCCGCCAGCGGACGGTAGGCGGCGAAGGTCTCGTTGTGCAGCTTCTCCCGGGCCCACTGGGCGGCGTCGGCCGCCGCCGTGACCGCCGCCTGCACCGAGCCGGCGACGTCGCGGGGGTTGCGGGTGTGCAGCGGGCCGAGGAAGCGCACGTCGGTGATCCGCCCGCCGGCGGTGACCACCACCTCGACCAGCCCGTCGGGCGATCGGACCGTGACCTCGACGGTCGACACCGCCTGGTCGAACTCGGTCTGGAGGGACTCGATCCGGCGGTAGCGCCGCACCGCCTCCTCGATCCAGGCCTCGTCGATCTCCCCCCGCGGCATCGGCGGACTCCTCCCGGAACAGGGCATCACTGTGCGTGCCGCCACCGTCACCACGGCACACCGGACCGTACCGCACAGCAATCGCGCGTGTCGATGCCTGTGGACGGACGGTCCGGCCGGCGGGACCGACTGCCGCAGACCGGCCGCCGCGGGCCCGGCACGGCCGCGCCCGCGAGCTGGCGCTCGGCAGGCTCAGCCCTTCCAGAGCGAGAGCATCATCGCCTCGACGGCGATGCGGGGCTTGACGTTCGCCTCGATCGCCGTCCGGCACTCCAGCACCGCCTCCAGACGGCGCAGCGCCCCCTCGGCGTCCCACTTCGCCGCGCCCGCCTCGGCCAGCGCGGCGGTGTCGGTGTGCACCGGCGCCACGGGGGCGCGCAGCGCCATGGTGAGCGCGTCGCGATAGAAGCCGGCCAGGTCGACCAGCGCCCGGTCCAGCGCGTCCCGCTGCGCCCGGGTGGCCCGGGACTTCTGCCGCTTCTCCAGGTCCTTCAGCTGCCCGGCGGCGCCCCGGATCGCGCCGGCCGCCCCCCGCCCGGTGCCGCCGGCGCCGAGCGCGGTCTCCAGCGCCGCCCGCTCGGCCGCGTCGGCCTCCGCGACGGACGCGTCGGCCTCCGCCTCGGCCGCCTCGATCAGCGCCGACGCCGCGTCGAACGCGGCACCCACCCCCGTCAACCGGCGCGGCACCGCGAGCACGGCCTCCCGGCGCTTGCGCGCCTCCGGGTCGCGGGCCAGCCGACGGGCCCGTCCCACGTGCCCCTGCGCGGCCGCCGCCGCCCACCGCGCCACGTCGGGCGTGACCCCGTCGCGGCGTACCAGCACCTCGGCCACCGCCTCCGGCGCGGGCTGCCCCAGCGGTACGACCCGGCAGCGCGACCGGATGGTCACGGAGATGTCGTCGGGGTGGGTGGACGGGGCGCAGAGCAGGAAGACCGTACGCGGCGGCGGTTCCTCGATGGCCTTGAGCAGCGCGTTGCCGGCCGCCTCGGTGAGCCGGTCCGCGTCTTCGATCACCACCACCTGCCAGCGCCCGCCCGACGGGGTGCTGGCGGCGCGCAGCACCAGCGCCCGCATCTCGTTGACACCGATGGAGAGCCCTTCCGGCACCACCATCCGGACGTCGGCGTGGGTGCCCGTCATCGTGGTGTGGCAGCCGGGGCACGCACCGCAGCCGGTGCCGTACGCGCACTGGAGAGCGGCGGCGAAGGCCCGCGCCGCCACCGACCGGCCCGATCCGGGCGGCCCGGTGAAGATCCAGGCGTGCGTCATTGCCGCCCCCGCGTCGACGGCGGCTGCCGTCGGCGAGCCGTCCGGCTCCTCGGCGAACGCGTCGAACTCGTCCCCGGCGGCGGTCGGGGGCGCGACGGCGGCGGCGTGCAGCACGGCGGACGCCCCGGCGGCGGCGCGGCGCAGCGTGTCGACGGCCTCGTCCTGCCCGACCAGGTCGGCGAAGACGTCGGACATCAGGTCCGGTGCTCCATCGGTACCAGCTCCGATTCGGATAACTCAGGCTGCACCGAGGTGTCCGGCCCGTGCGCGGGAGGCGGGTGCACGATGCCGCCCGGCGTACCGAACATCTCCTCGACCCGCCGGGCCACCTGCCCGGCGATCTCCTCGACCGGGCGGGACGCGTCGAGGACCAGGTAGCGCTTCGGGTCGGCGGCGGCGAGGTCGAGGAAGGCGTAGCGGACCCGCTCGTGGAAGGCGACGGATTCGGCCTCCAGGTGGTCGGCCGCCTCGGCACGCGCCGCCACCCGGGCCAGGCCGGTACGCGGATCGACGTCCAGCAGCACCACCAGGTCGGGCTTGAGCCCGCCGGTGGCCCAGGACGAGAGCCAGGAGACCTCGTCGGTCGGGAGCGTCCGCCCCGCCCCCTGGTACGCCAGGGACGAGTCGACGTACCGGTCGCTGACCACCACCGCGCCCCGGACGAGCGCCGGCCGGACGACGGTGGCCACGTGGTGCGCCCGGTCGGCGGCGTAGAGCAGCGCCTCCGCGCGCGGCGACGGCACGTCGGAGCCGGGCGCGCCGAGCAGCAGCGACCGGATCCGCTCGCCGACGGCGGTGGCGCCCGGCTCACGGGTCACCACCACGTCACGCCCCTGCCCGCGCAGTCGATCGGCGAGCGCGGCGAGTTGGGTGGACTTGCCGGCGCCCTCGCCGCCCTCGAAGACCACGAAGAGGCCGGCGGAGACGAACGGCTCGGCCGGCATCAGCGGGCGACCCCGGATCGAGCCCCAGAGGTCGGCCAGGACGGGGACGCCCTTCTTGTCGTCCATCTGCCCGAACGCGCTGATCCCGGCGAAGATGCCGGCGGCGCCGGCGGCGAGCAGCAGCAGTCGGGTGGACGAGATCGACACGCCCAGGTCGGCCAGCTCCAGCCGGCGCGAGCCGCCGACGCCGGCGAGCAGGCTGCCGAGGCCGATCGCGAGGATCAGCACCAGCCGGGTGCCGATCTGCACCACCGCGAAGACCCGGCCGCGCACCTCGTCGGCGATCTCCCCGCCGAGCAGGGTGGTGCCGGAGAGGAAGGCCATCCCGGCGCCCGCGCCGACCAGGATCGCGCCGATCATCGCCATGGAGAGGTGGATGGCGAAGGCCAGGGTCATCACCGAGGCGCTGGCCAGCACGATGCTCATGCCGAACCAGCGCCGCCGGGACATGTCCTTGACGATCATCGGGCCGAGCCCGATGCCGAGCGCGAGGCCGACGAAGATGGCGCCGAAGAGCAGGTAGAAGGCGGCGTCACCGGCACCGAGCGAGATGGCGAAGAACTTGGCGGTGCCGATCACGATGCCGCCGCCGGCGAAGGCGCCGAAGATACCGAGCACCAGGCCGCGTACCAGCGGGGTCTGGCCGATGTAGCGCCAGCCCTCCTTGAACTGGCGCAGCATGCTCTGCTCGCCCCCGCCCCGCTCGGCGGCCTGCCCCTGGCTGATCTCCTTGATGCCGTACGCCACCACCAGCGCCGTGGCCAGCCGGGAGAACGCGTTGAACCAGAGCGCCAGATCGGCCGGCTCGGCCCAGTCCGGCGCCGCGCCCCCGGTGGCTCCCCGCACGATCGCGTCGAGCGCGGCGAGGACCAGCGCGGCGAGGACCGGCGTGAGGCCGTACGTGGTGATCAGCGTGAGCTGGTTGGCGGCCTCCAGCCGGGCGCGCGGGATCAGGTTGGGGACCGCGGCCTCCTTGGCCGGGATCCACAGCAGCGTGAGCGACTCGATCAGGAAGGTGGCGATCGCCGCCCAGGCGACCACCGCCCCGCCCGAGGCGCCGAGCAGCGCGACCAGCGGGATCGAGGCGAAGAGCAGGAACCGCAGCACGTCGCAGATGACCATCGTCCAGCGCCGGTCGAAGCGGTCGGCCAGCACGCCGGCGATCGGGCCGAGCACCAGTGCCGGCAGCAGCCGGATGGCGATCACGCCACCGAAGGCGGCGCCCTTGGCGGTGCTCCCCTCGACCTGGGAGGCGGCGAAGACGCTGGTGGCGAGCAGGCCGAACCAGTCGCCGAAGGATGCCGCGCCGAGCACGATCCAGAGCCGGCGGAACGGGGTGATCCGCAGCACCGAGCGGATGCCCGCGTAGCCGGACAGGTCGGCAGCGGACTTCTCGGCGGCGCCGGGCGGGTCGGCAGCGGGTTTCTCGCCGGCGCCGGGCGGGTTCGTGGACGGCGACACGCCGGGCGACTCGCCGTTGAACTGGCTTTCGATGGCCGTACCTCCACGTGCCGGCCCATCGCTGGGCAGTCCCGGTGGAACACTCTAGACCCGGTGGGGACCCGCCCCGCCGCGACATTCTCCTGTTCGCCGAGCCTAGGCCGCCGCGACCACCGCCCGCAGCCCGGACAGACGCGAGGGTATTTCGCATTGCCTCCCAGACAGTTAGCGTGCACACGTGGCCATCGAAAGCGACAAACTTCGTGAGCGTCTCGACCGGGCGACCGCGCACCTCGACCCGCCGTACGCCGTCGTCGACCTCGCGGCCTTCGACGGCAACGCCGCCGCGCTGGCCGACCGCGCCGCCGGCAAGCCGGTCCGGATCGCCAGCAAGTCGGTCCGCGCCCGGGACCTGATCGGCCGGGCACTGGCGCGACCCGGCTGGGCAGGCGTGATGGCCTTCACCCTGCCCGAGGCGCTCTGGCTGGTCCGCGCCGGCGTGACCGACGACGCGCTGGTGGCGTATCCCACGGCCGACCGGGGGGCGCTCGCGGCGCTCGCCGCCGACCCGGCGCTCGCCGCCGCCGTCACGCTGATGATCGACGGCACCGACCAGCTCGACCTCGTCGACGCGGTGTGCCCGCCCGCACGTCGCCCCGAGCTGCGGGTCTGCCTCGACCTGGACGCCTCCTGGCGACCGCTGGGCGGGCGGGTGCACGTCGGGGTGCGCCGGTCGCCGGTGCACAGCGCCCGGGCGGCCGGCTCGCTCGCCGCCACCGTCGCGGCGCGCACGGGCTTCCGGCTGGTCGGCCTGATGGCGTACGAGGCGCAGATCGCCGGCCTCGGCGACGCGCCACCCGGGCGGGCGGTGCTCGGCTCCGCGATCCGGCTGACCCAACGCCGGTCGTACCGCGAGTTGCTGGCCCGCCGGGGTGCGGCGGTGGCCGCCGTACGCGAACACGCCGACCTGGAGTTCGTCAACGGCGGCGGCACCGGCAGCGTGGCCGCGACCAGCGCCGATCCCGCGGTCACCGAGGTCACCGCGGGATCGGGCCTGTACGGGCCGACGCTGTTCGACGCCTACCGCGCCTGGCGCCCCACCCCGGCGGCGGCCTTCGCCTGCGCGGTGGTGCGCCGCCCGGGGCCCGGCCTCGCGACCGTGCTCGGCGGCGGCTGGATCGCCTCCGGCCCGGCCGAGGACACCCGGCTGCCCCGGCCGTGGCTGCCGGCGGGCCTGAAGCTGATCGGCACCGAGGGGGCCGGCGAGGTGCAGACCCCGCTGGCCGGCACGGCGGCCGGCGCGCTGCGGGTCGGCGACCGGGTCTGGTTCCGGCACGCGAAGGCCGGCGAACTGTGCGAGCACGTCAACGAGCTGCACCTGGTCGAGGGGGATGCCGTCGTGGCCACCGTGCCCACCTACCGGGGCGAGGGCCACGCCTTCCTCTGACCAGCCACACGGCCGGGCCGGTCGGCGTCGGCCGGGTCAGCCGGGCCGGTCGGCGTCAGCCGGGTCAGCCGGGCCGGTCGGCGTCAGCCGGGTCAGCCGGGCCGGTTGGCGTCGGTGGGGGCGTCGACCTGGCGGTGCAGGTACTCCCGGATCAGCGCCTTCGCCTCGACCAGCACCCGGTCGTCGCCCTCGGGCAGCCGACGGAACGCCAGCTTGATCAGCGCGTCGGCCGCCTCCACCGCGATCTCCAGGTGGAACCGGAGGTCGGGGACGTCCAGCCCGAAGCGGTCGGTGAGCACACGGGCCAACTGGTCGGCGATCACCCCGTTGTTGTCCCGCTGCTCGTCGAGCAGGTGCAGGTCGACCACGTCGCCGAAGTGCAGGGTACGGAATCCCGGAACGGTGCGGTGCATCGTGATGTACTCGTCGATCCCCGCGTCGACCCCGTCCCACCAGTGGGTCAGGTCGTCGGCGGCGAACCGCTCGTCGAGCCGCTGGAGGTAGGACTCCATCGTGCGCAGGGTCAGCGCCTGCACGATCGCCCGCTTGTCCGGAAAGAACTGGTAGACCGACCCGATCGCCACCTCGGCACGCTCGGCGAGGAGGGTCGTGGTCAGTCCCTCGTACCCCACCTCGTCGACGAGTTCGGCGCAGGCGTCCAGCATCCGCTGGACCCGCGCGACACTTCGACCCTGCACCGGTACGCGGCGCAGCGGCCCGGCTGTGGCGGCTGGTGTGGACACTCGCCACCCCCCTTCGACGGATGAACATATCTGCACGTCACGAGTTCGTGACTACCGGTACAACGAGCAAACCTCGATTGCGGTATTTACCTGCTACAACGTTCCTGATATGAAGTCAGTTCACATTCATGTCGAGGAGTGCGCATGGCCGGCACCGCACCGCCAACCCTGGCAGCCTGGTCCAACTGGGCCGGCAACCAACGCGCCACCGCCACCGCCACCCTGCGCCCCACCTCCCTGACGGACGTCGCCGACGCGGTACGCGCCGCCGCGACGACCGGGGACCGGATCAGGGCGGTGGGCAGCGGCCACTCCTTCACCGGGGTCGCGGTCACCGACGGGCTGCGGATGGAACTGGTTGACCTGGACACCGGAGTACACGTCGACGTCGATCGCCGACTGGTCACCGTACCGGCCGGGACCACCCTGCGCGCGCTCAACGACCTGCTCGCCGCCCACGGCCTGGCCCTGCCCAACCTGGGCGACATCGACGCGCAGACGATCGCCGGGGCGATCTCCACCGGCACCCACGGCACCGGCGCCGGCTACGGCTGCCTGTCGACGTTCGTCGAGGCGCTCACCCTCGTCACCGGCACCGGCGACGTGCTGCGCTGCTCGGCCGACGAGCACCCCGACGTCTTCGCCGCCGCCCGGGTGTCGCTGGGCGCGCTCGGGGTGCTCGTCGAGGTGACCCTGCGCTGCGTGGACGCGTTCGTGCTCCACGCCCACGAGCGGCCGGCACCGCTGGCAGCCGTACTCGGCCAACTGCCCGCGCTGGTCGAGGAGCACGACCACGCCGAGTTCTACTGGTTCCCCTACACCGACCGGGTGCAGGTCAAGACCAACGACCGGGTCCCCACCGACGACCGGCCGCTGCCCCGGTGGCGCGGCTGGCTCGACGACGAGTTCCTGTCCAACACCGTCTTCGCCGGGGCCTGCCGGCTCGGCCGCGCCGTGCCGGCGCTCGCCCCGGGCATCAGCGCCGTCTCCGCCCGCGCGCTCACCGAACGCCGCTACACCGGCCGCTCCGACCAGGTCTTCTGCACCCCGCGCCGGGTCCGCTTCGTGGAGATGGAGTACGCGCTGCCGCGCGACGCCCTCCGCGAGGCGCTCGACGCGCTGCGGCGGATCGTCGACGGGCTGCCGTTCAAGGTGCTCTTCCCGATCGAGGTGCGCTTCACCGCCGCCGACGACATCTGGCTCTCCCACGGCTACGGGCGCGAGTCGGCGTACGTGGCCGTCCACCAGTACGTCGGCATGCCGTACGAACCGTACTTCCGGGCCTTCGAGCAGGTCGCCGCGGGCCTCGGCGGCCGGCCCCACTGGGGAAAGCTGCACTGGCGCGACGCGGAGTCACTCGCGGCGGCCTACCCCCGCTGGGCGGACTTCCAGGCGCTGCGCGCCCGCCTGGACCCGCACCGCCTCTTCACCAACCCCCACCTGACCCGAACCCTCGGCTGACCCCGTCGGTGCTGCTCGCCGCTCGCCGCTCGCCGCCGAGCGGCGAGCGGCGAGATCTTGGCAGGAAACGGCCCCTCTGGGGGCCGGTAGCTTCCAAGATCTCGCTGCGGGCGTCAGCCCGACCAGCCCGCTCTGCGAAGTGCCGTGCGGAGCTGTTCGATGACCTCAGCCGGGTGGGCGCGGAGGGCCCAGGACGGGAATCGGAGGACGCGGTCCCCTTCGGCCCACAGGTCGTTCTGGCGGCGCATGTCGGCCCAGGCCGCACGCGGGTCCAGATGCTGGCCGCCGTCGATTTCGACGTGCACCTTCCACTCCTCGAAGTACGCGTCGAGGTAGCGGCGCCGTCCCGTGGCGTCGTACCTGATCTTCTGTCGAGTGGGTTCGGGCAGTCCGGCGCGGCGCGTCAGAGTCAGGAAGTCCAACTCGGCCAGCGAATGCGCCCCGCCGCCCGCGTCCGTGGCGACACTCAGGATCAGTTTCCGGCGACGCAGCCGTGGCATCCGGTCGAGGACCTCGCGCAGGTCCTCCTCGCACACGGTCCGTTGCTGAAAGCCTGCCGCAACGATCGCCCGGGCCTCCGCGTCGGTACGCGCCCACTGCGCCGCGTCCACGACCGACCGGGCAGGCATCGTCCGACGTGGCTGCCCGACCGCGAGCACGTCTCGCTCCGGCAGATGGGTCGTCCGGTGTGGCACCACTTGTTGCGGCAGTTCTCGTCGCCGGCCAGCCGGTAGCAGGAGATGGATCGGCCGGTCGGGAAAGCCGCGCAGACCTCCCGCCTGGGCGGCGGTGAGCCCACCGAGCAGCGCGCCCGGCCCGGCAGCCAGCACCGCGATCCACCGAAGCTGTGCGGGACCGACCGGCCCGTTGTGGGCGACGAAGACGGCACGGTGAACGTGTCGCCACCGCCTGCTGGTCACTCGATGCCGGATCGCCTTGCGGGACAGGTGTCGCAGCGCCTGGTCGAGACTGATCACCTCGTCCTGCCGGAAGAGCAACCAGGTCAACTCGTCGGCGTCGTCGCCGGGCACCGCCCGGCCCAGCGCCGCCAGGGATTCCGTGAAGCGCGCTCTCACGCCCTCCACCCTGCCGACGCGGCCCCGCCTCGCGCTGCCCCTGTGGACAACTCAGAAGATCTTGGCAGGCGGTGGCCCTTCAGGGGGCCGGGCCCTGCCAAGATCTCCTGCGGCGGCAGTTGCCGGCGAGCCGGTGGGCGGTCAGTCGGTGGTGGTGGTGGCCTTCTTGGGGGCTGCCTTCTTCGCCGGGGTCTTCCTGGCGGTGGTGGCCTTGGCCGTCGTGGTCTTCTTGGCAGCCGTCGACTTGGTCGCCGCAGCCGTCTTCTTCGCCGCCGTGGCCTTCTTGGCCGGCGCCTTCTTCGCGGGCGCCTTCTTCGCGGCTGCCTTCTTCGGCGCCGGCCCCTTCGCCCGCTTCTCGGCGAGCATCTCGGAGGCCTCCTCGATGCTCAGCGCCTCCGGGGTCTGGCCGCGCCGCAGCGACGCGTTGGTCTCCCCGTCGGTCACGTACGGGCCGAACCGGCCGTCCTTGATGACCAGCGGCTTCTCCGTCAGCGGATCGACACCCATCTCCCGCAGGGGCGGCGCGGCGGCCCGGCGCTGACGGGCCTTCGGGGCGGCCAGCAGGGCCAGCGCCTCGTCCAGCGTGACGGTGAACATCTTCTCTTCGGAGTCCAGCGAGCGGAACTCGTCACCCTGCTTGACGTACGGGCCGTATCGACCGTTGTTGGCGAGCACCTCGGCGCCGTCGGGGGCCACCCCGACCAGCCGGGGCAGGCTGAGCAGCTTCAGCGCCTCGTCGAAGGTCAGCGAGTCCGGCGACTGCGAACGCAGCAGCGACGACTTGCGCTCGCCGCTGGCCACGTACGGGCCGAAGCGGCCCGACTTGAGCAGGATCGGCTCGCCGGTGCCCGGGTCGTCGCCGAGCTTGCGCTCGCCCCCGCCGCCGAGGAACAGCTCGTGCACCTTCTCCGGGGTCAGCTCGTCCGGCGCCAGCCCTTCGGGGATCGGCGCGCGGTCGCCCTGGCCACCGCCCTCCTCGCCCTCGGCGGCCGGCCCCTGCTGCTCGCCCGGCACCGCCCGCTGGAGGTACGGCCCGTAGCGGCCCACCCGCACGACGACCTCGCGGCCCTCGTCGTCGGTGAACAGCGGGATCGAGTTGACGCTGCGCGCGTCGATCTCGTTGAGGTTCTCGGTGACCAGCTTCTTCAGCCCACCCGAGCGGGCGATGTCCTGGTCGCCGGCGCCGTTGGCGCTGCCGAAGTAGAAGGCGGTGAGGAAGTCGACGGCGGCGTGGTCACCGCCGGCGATCTCGTCCAGCTCGTTCTCCATGCTGGCGGTGAAGTCGTAGTCGATCAGGCGCGGGTAGTGCCGCTCCAGCAGGCCGATCACCGCGAACGCCAGGAAGGTCGGGATCATCGCCTGCCCGCGCTTGGTCACGTAGCCGCGGTCCTGGATCGTCTGCATGATCGAGGCGTACGTCGACGGGCGGCCGATGCCCAGCTCCTCGAGAGCCTTGACCAGCGACGCCTCGGTGTAGCGCGACGGCGGCTGGGTGTGGTGGCCCTGCGCGGCCAGCTCGTCGGCGGTGAGCGGCTGGTCCTTGACCAGGTTGGGCAGGCGCCGCTCGGCGTCCTCGGCCTCGGCGTTCTCGTCGTCGCTGGACTCGACGTACGCCCGCAGGAAGCCCGGGTCGGTGATGGTCTTGCCGGTCGCGCCGAAGTCGGCCTCCTCCTGCGCGGAGGAGACGGCGCGGATGCGCACGGAGACGCTGGAACCGACGGCGTCGGTCATCTGCGAGGCGATGGTGCGCCGCCAGATCAGCTCGTAGAGCTTGAACTCCTCGGCGGACAGTTCCTTGGCCACGTCGCCCGGGGTGCGGAAGTTGTCCCCCGCCGGGCGGATCGCCTCGTGCGCCTCCTGCGCGTTCTTCACCTTGCCGGTGTAGCGGCGCGGCTCCGGCGGCACGCTGCGCTCGCCGTACAGCTCGACGATCTGCCGGCGGGCCGCCGCGATGGCGGTCTCCGACAGGTTCACCGAGTCGGTACGCATGTAGGTGATGTAGCCGTTCTCGTAGAGCCGCTGCGCGGTGCGCATCGTCTGCTGCGACGAGAACCGCAGCTTGCGGGCCGCCTCCTGCTGGAGGGTGGACGTGATGAACGGCGCGTACGGGCGGCGGCGGTAGGGCTTCTCCTCGACCCGGGTGACCCTGAACGGCCGGCCCTCCAGGCGGGCCGCGAGCCCCCGGGCGCCGCCGGAGTCGAGGTGCACGACGCCGGCGCCGGCCTTCACCCGGCCGGTGGTCGGCTCGAAGTCCTTGCCGGTGGCGATCCGGTCGCCGTTCAGCGCGACCAGGGTGGCGTTGAAGGCGCGCGGCCCCTCGCCGGCGTTCGTCACGGCGAGCGTGGCCAGGATGTCCCAGTATTCCGCCGTGCGGAAGGCCATCCGCTGCCGCTCGCGCTCCACCACGATGCGCGTCGCCACGGACTGCACCCGGCCCGCCGAGAGCTTCGGCATGACCTTCTTCCACAGCACGGGCGAGACCTCGTAGCCGTAGAGCCGGTCGAGGATGCGCCGGGCCTCCTGGGCGTCGACCAGGTCCCGGTCGATCTCGCGGGGGTTGGCCACCGCGGCCTGGATGGCCGGCTTGGTGATCTCGTGGAAGACCATCCGCTTGACCGGCACCTTGGGCTTGAGCGTCTCCACCAGGTGCCAGGCGATCGCCTCGCCCTCGCGGTCCTCATCCGTGGCCAGGAAGATCTCGTCGACCTCCTTGGCCAGCTTCACCAGCTTGCTGATCTGCTGCCTGCGGTCGGCGGAGACCACGTAGAGGGCGTGGAAGCCGTTGTCGACGTCCACCCCGAGGCGGGCCCACGGCTCACCCTTGTACTTCGCCGGCACGTCGGCGGCGTTGCGCGGGAGGTCCCGGACGTGGCCGAAGCTGGCCTCCACGACGTACCCCGGGCCGAGATAGCCCGAGATCGTCTTGGCCTTCGCCGGTGACTCGACGATGACCAGACGGGTGGTTCCAGCTTTGCTCGGCACGTCTCTCCCCGACCTCACTCCTGCTCGTAGCCACCGGCGCCCGGTTCGGGCCGCTTTCGGCCCACCGGCCCCCGGCGCTCCGGATGTCCAACGTAACGCGCCGCCCGCATTTCGGGCTTCGCGGGCGGCAAACCGTCCCGCGGGGCGGCCTCTTTCTCCACCGGCGGCTGGACGTGCCGGACGGCGCCACCGTACACCGTGCGTGTGCCGCCGGGCGGGACACTGTGACGATGGCGGACCCTCGGCCGAGGCGTCACCCGGCCGTTTTCGCGAAATTGCGCACTTGCTGTCCCCCATCGGACACGCGGGTGCCGGAGTCAGGGGCGGGCCGGCCAGTCCGTCGCGGGGGCGGCGGGCGGCGGGTCGCCGACCAGCTCGGCCAGGCGGGCGAGCCGCCGGCGACCGGTGATCCGGTACGCCGGCCCGCCCTCGCCGGGCCCGAGCAGCTCCCCGGGGAGACCGACCGCGTCGAGTGCCCCGCCGACCGGTTGCCAGCACTCCTCGTCGGCGGCGCCGAGCCGGAGCAGGAAGCCGGACGGCTCGGCGGCCCCCGCCGCGGCGAGCCAGATCCGCAGCCGCCGCCCGTTGAGATGGAAGCCGGCCGGTGGTCGCTTGCCGGTGCCGCGCAGCCAGGCCGCCGCGAGCGGCTTCAGCGTGCGGGCGTACGAGGTGCGCACCGCGTGCCGCCCGTCGGCGGTCGCCTCCCAGGTGGCCGCCACCCCGCGCAGCGCCAGCTCGGCGACGAGCACGTGCACCCGCCAGGCGGCGTCGACCACGACCGAGAGCCGGGCCGTGCCGCCCATCCGGACCACCTCGCCCGGGCCGGCCAGCAGCCCGGCGAGGTCGGCGAGGGACGGGTCCGCCGCCTCCGCGCCGAAGAAGGTCAGCTGCCGGGCGGAATCGTCGGCGCCGGTCGGCGGTGGCGGGGCGGTTCGGCGGGCGACCGGCGCGACCCGGTCCGCGGGGGCCGGGAAGAGCACCGGCAGCGTCTCGCCGCCCGACGGGTCACCGGTCCCGCTCAGCGGCACTCCGGCACCTCGTCGAAGGCGCGTTTCAACTCCTCGGAGTTGAGCCGGCTGGTGTCGAGGGCGCTGGCGTCGTACTCCTTGTTGAGGGTGTCCACGGCGGCCCGGACGCCGTCGTAGAAGACGGTGGGTTGGCCGGTGCCCAGCCCCTCGATGGTGTCGCGGGCCTTGCCGTACGCGTCGCGCACCTTCGTCAGCGAGGCGCGGAAGCCCGCGGAGACCTCGGCGCCGTGCTCGGCCTCCGGGATGCCGGCCTCCTCGACCTTGCGCCGGGCGGTCTCGCTGGCCTGCTCCGCGCCGCCGAAGAGCCGCACCAGGTTCTCCTTCGCCTGCGCCGGGGTGGTCTGGGCGGTCATCTGCTGGTCGGTGCTGCTGGTCAGCTTGCTGATCTCGGCCCGCCACGGGGTCAGCGCGGAGCAGACCGAGGCCGCCCACGCCCGCGGGCTGGGACCGCCGCCGCAGCCGGCCACCACGAGTACGAGCGTGGCCAGGACCACCGTGAGCTTTCCGGCGGCTGCCGCCCGGCACGTGCGCATGCGTTGCAGCGTACGGCCTCTGTCGAGTCCCGGCACCGGACAGGTTTGCCGGGTGGACGGGCGGTCCCCGGCCGGCCACGCGGGCCGACCGGGGACCGGGACGTCCGGACGGATCAGGCGTTGACCGTCTCCGGCCGCTGGCCCGGGCTGCCCGTGCCCGTACCCGAGTCGGAGTCGGCCATCGCGACGCCCTTGCGCTTGCTGAACAGCACCGCCGCGACGATGATCAGCGTCGCCACCACGGCGATCCCCACCCGCAGGGCGGTGTTCCGCTCGTCGCCCACGCTCCAGGCCACCACGGCCGGCGCGATCAGCAGCGAGACCAGGTTCATCACCTTGAGCAGCGGGTTGATGGCCGGGCCGGCGGTGTCCTTGAACGGGTCGCCGACGGTGTCGCCGATGACCGTCGCGGCGTGCGACTCGGAACCCTTGCCGCCGTACGCGCCGTCCTCGACGAGCTTCTTGGCGTTGTCCCAGGCGCCGCCGGAGTTGGACAGGAAGACCGCCATCAGCGTGCCGGCGCCGATCGCACCGGCCAGGTACGCCGCCAGCGCGCCCGGCCCGAGGCCGAAGCCCACCGCGATCGGCGCGAGGATGGCGAGCAGGCCGGGGGTGATCAGCTCGCGCTGCGCGTCCCGGGTGCAGATGTCGACGACCTTGCCGTACTCGGGGCGCTGGGTGCCGTCCATGATGCCGGGCAGCTCGCGGAACTGCCGGCGTACCTCCATCACGACCGCGCCCGCCGAGCGGGAGACCGCGTTGATGGCCAGGCCGGAGAAGAGGAACACCACCGCGGCGCCGATGATCAGGCCGACCAGGTTGCGCGGGTTCGCCACGTTCAGCGAGTTGAGGATCTCGGCACCGACGTCGCCCACCCCGGCAGTGGCGTACGCGCTGCGCAGCGTGTCGGTGTACGAGCCGAACAGCGCCGTCGCGGCGAGCACCGCCGTGGCGATCGCGATGCCCTTGGTGATCGCCTTGGTGGTGTTGCCGACCGCGTCCAGTTCGGTCAGCGTCCGGGCGCCGTGCTCGTCGATGTCGCCGGACATCTCCGCCACGCCCTGGGCGTTGTCGGAGATCGGGCCGAAGGTGTCCATCGCGACGATGACGCCGACCGTGGTGAGCAGGCCGGTGCCGGCCAGCGCCACGGCGAACAGCGAGAGCGTGATGGAGCTGCCGCCGAGCAGGAACGCGCCGAAGACGCCGGCGCCGATCAGCAGCGCCGAGTAGACCGCCGACTCCAGGCCGACGCTGATGCCGGCGAGGATGACGGTGGCGGCGCCGGTCTGCGAGCTCTTGCCGATGTCCTGCACCGGGCGCCGGTTGGTCTCGGTGAAGTAGCCGGTCAACGCCTGGATCGCCGCGGCCAGCACGATGCCGATGACGACCGCGCCGATGGCGACCACCCGCGGGTTCTCGTCGACGTCGGTCAGCCCGCCCTCCAGCTCGGCGAAGGTGGCCGGCAGGTACGCCCAGGTGGCGATCGCCACGAGCACCGCGGAGAGGACCGCCGAGATGTAGAAGGCCCGGTTGATCGCGGTCAGGGCGTTGCGGTCGGAGGCGCGCAGCCGGGTGATGAAGACGCCGATGATCGCGATGAGCACGCCGATGGTGGAGACGATCAGCGGGAAGACCAGGCCCTGCTCGCCGAACGCGGCACGACCGAGGATCAGCGCGGCGACCAGGGTGACCGCGTACGACTCGAAGAGGTCGGCGGCCATGCCGGCGCAGTCACCCACGTTGTCGCCCACGTTGTCGGCGATGGTGGCGGCGTTGCGCGGGTCGTCCTCGGGGATGCCCTGTTCGACCTTGCCGACCAGGTCGGCGCCGACGTCGGCGGCCTTGGTGAAGATGCCGCCGCCGACCCGCATGAACATGGCGAGCAGCGCGGCGCCGAAGCCGAAGCCCTCCAGCACGGTCGGCGCGTCGCTGCGGTAGAACAGCACGACCAGCGCGGCGCCGAAGAGGCCGAGGCCGACGGTGAGGAAGCCGACCACGCCACCGGTGCGGAAGGCGATCTTCATCGCGGCCTCCCGGCCGCCCTCGCGCTCCCGGGCGGCGGCGGCGACGCGCAGGTTGGCCCGGGTGGCCAGCCACATGCCGGCGCCACCGATGAACGCGCTGAACAGCGCGCCCACGACGAAGAAGACGGACCGGCCGATCTTCACCGCCGTCTCGCTGCCGTCGGTGTCGTGCACCGGCAGCAGGAAGAGCAGCACCACGGCGACGACCACGAAGATCGCCAGGGTCCGGAACTGCCGCAGCAGGTAGGCCGAGGCGCCCTCCTGGACCGCGCCGGCGATCTCCTGCATTTTGTTGGTGCCCTTGCCGGCGGCCAGCACGGCCTTCGTCAGCGTGCCGGCGAAGGCGAGCGCCACCAACGCGATGACCGCGGCGATGACGACATACGTGACGTTGTTCCCGGTGAGGGAGATCCCGCCGCCCTCGGCGGCCAAGGTGTCGGACATCTGTGTCCTCCTGTACCGAACGCTCGCGCCGGCCGGTGGAGACGCACCGCCCGGCGCCTGGATGCGGAGTCGCAAGCGCGCGCCACCCCACCCCGGGCGGACCAGCGATGAACAACCGTTCCCGCTGGCTGCGGGATGGATCACTTGCTGACAACCCGCGTACTGTAGCCCTCCACAGTGTTGGAGGTCACACCGAGGGGGCACCCCGGGCAGATGATCTCCGTCGCTGTGTTATGAGGAAAAATCTGATATAGGGACCCATCCATGCCAGCGAGGCCGCACCCGACGGGACGCGGCCTCTCACGGCGTACGACGCCCTCGGCGAGGGCGGTGGAGGATCAGCTCAACGGCCGACGGGCCAGACCATCCGCACCTCGGTGCCGACGCCCTCGTCGACCGGGCGGACCTGGAGGTCCTCGACGAAACCGGCCAGCAGCGCGAAGCCGACGCCGGTGGTGAGGTCGTCCTCGTTGAGCGACTCGTTGGCGAGCTGGTCGGCGTTCAGCGCGGCCAGCCCGAGACCGGCCTCGATCGGCGCGCGGTCGACGACGCGCACCGCGTACGACCCCGCGTCGGACATCTCCACGAGCACAGGCTCGGACACGCCGTACTGGCGGTGCAGGGCGACCGCGCGGGTGCACGCCTCACCGATGGCCAGCCGTACCTCGTCGAGCAGCTCCTCGCGGACCCCGGCCCGCCGGGCGACCGCCACCCCGACCAGGCGCGCGGTGCGCACGTGCACCGGAGCCGGCGAGAAGGAGAGCTTGACCGTGGCCATCAGACGCCGGTGCCGGCCGGGTCGGTGCCGATCGCCGCGTCGACCGTGGGATGCAGCGGGAAGACCTGGTCGAGCGCGGTGATCCGGAAGATCTTGAGCAGCGGTTCCTTGTCGCAGACCAGCGCGAACGAGCCGCCGGCCGCACGCAGCCGCTTGAGCGCGCCGACCAGCACGCCCAGGCCGGTGGAGTCGAGGAAGTCGACCCGCCCCAGGTCGACCACGACGTGGCGGGCCCCGCCGTCGACCAACTCGAGGAGCCGTTCCCGCAGCCGGGGCGCGGTGTAGACGTCCACCTCACCGCCGACCTCGAGCACCGTGTGCTCGCCCACGGTGCGGGTCGCCAGCGACAGCTCCATCGGTCCTCCCTCGCAAGAGCCGTAAACTCTCCTGGGCATCTAACCATCCCCGCCGGACGGCGGCTCTGCTCACCGGCGGAGCCTCCCCTTACCCCGGCCCCCCGTTTTCCATCTCCGAACACCAGTGCGAGAGTGCAGGACGTGACCTCCGACGACGTCAGCTCGGCGCGTCCGTCGCCGCGCCAGTCGCCGTGCCACGACCTGAGGCCGTCGTCCGCGGCCACCGTAGTCGCAGGCACCGGTCCGGGGCGAACGCCGGCCGGGCTGCTGGGCCGGCTGCGCGCCCGCACCGGCGCCGACCCGGTCACCCACGTCGAGCGGGTGCCGGCACGGGCCGGCGAGCCCGCCCCGTGGCCGGACTGGGCGCCGCAGGAGTTGCGCGCGGCGTTCGCCCGACGCGGTGTGGTCGCGCCCTGGCGGCACCAGGCGCAGGCGGCCGCCCTGGCGTACGACGGCCGGCACGTGGTCGTCGCCACCGGCACCGCCTCCGGCAAGTCCCTGGCCTACCAACTGCCCGCGCTGGCCACCCTGCTCGCCGACCCCCGGGCCACCGTGCTCTACCTGGCGCCGACGAAGGCGCTCGCCGCCGACCAGTTGCGCGCCGTCGCCGCGCTGGAACTGGAGGGGGTACGTCCCGCCTGCTACGACGGCGACACGCCGCGCGCCGAGCGGGAGTGGATCCGGAAACACTCCCGGTTCGTGCTGACCAACCCGGACATGCTGCACCACGGCATCCTCCCCGGGCACGCGCAGTGGTCCGGTTTCCTGCGCCGGCTCACGTACGTGGTGATCGACGAGTGCCACACCTACCGCGGGGTCTTCGGCTCGCACGTCGCGCACGTGCTGCGCCGGCTGCGGCGGCAGTGCGCCCGGTTCCGGAGCACCCCCGTCTTCGTGCTGGCCTCGGCCACCTCCGGCGATCCGGCGACGGCGGCCGGGCGGCTCACCGGGCTGCCCGTCACCGCCGTCACCGAGGACACCTCGCCGCGCGGCGGGGTGACGTTCGCGCTCTGGGAGCCGCCGCTGCTGCCGCCGGACTCCGCCGCCGACCAGCAGGCCGACCTCACCCAGGTCCGCCGCTCGGCGCTGCGGGAGACGGCCGACCTGCTCGCCGACGCGGTCGCCGAGGGCGTGCGCACGCTGGCGTTCGTACGCTCCCGGCGCGGTGCCGAGGTGGTCGCGGCGAACGCCCGCCGGTCCCTCGACGAGGCGGTGCCCGGGCTCGGCGACCGGGTGGCCGCCTACCGGGCCGGCTACCTGCGCGAGGAGCGGCGCGAACTGGAACGGGCGCTGCTGCACGGCGACCTGCTCGGGCTGGCCTCGACCAACGCGCTGGAGCTGGGCGTCGACCTGGTGGGCCTCGACGCGGTGCTGATCTGCGGGTACCCGGGCACCCGCGCCTCGCTGTGGCAGCAGGCCGGCCGGGCGGGGCGCTCCGGGCAGGAGGCGCTCGCCGTGCTGATCGCCCGGGACGACCCGCTCGACACCTATCTCGTGCACCACCCCGAGGCGGTCTTCGGGCGGCCGGTGGAGGCGACCGTGCTCGACCCGGCAAACCCGTACGTGCTGGCCCCGCAGCTCGCCTGCGCGGCGGCCGAGGCGCCGCTGACCTCCGACGACCTGGCACTCTTCGGCGACGGGGCGAAGGAGGCGGTGGACCACCTGGTGGCGGCGGGCGCACTGCGGCAGCGGCCGACCGGCTGGTACTGGCGGCACCGGGAACGACCGGAGGTGGACCTGCGCGGCGAGGGCGGCGCGCCGGTCTGCGTGGTGGAGGCGGCGACCGGGCGGCTGCTGGGCACCGTCGACGGGGGTTCGGCGCACTTCCTGCTCCACCCCGGCGCGGTCCACCTGCACCAGGGCGTCTCGTACGTGGTCGACTCGCTCGACCTGGCCGACGGCTGTGCCCTGGTGCACCCCGAGGAGCCGGACTGGTCCACCCACGCCCGCGACGTCACCTCGCTGTCGGTGGTGTCGGTGCGCTCGTACGTCGACGCCGGCCCGGTCGGGCTCTTCCTCGGCGAGGTCGACGTGACCAGCCAGGTGGTGTCGTACCAGCGGCGGCGGATCGCCACCGGTGAGGTCATCGACACCCGCCCGCTGGACCTGCCGGCCCGGGAGCTGCGCACCGTCGCGGTCTGGTTCACCCTGTCGCCGTTGTCGCTGACGGCCGCCGGGGTGCAGCCCGCCGACGTGCCGGGCGCGCTGCACGCCGCCGAGCACGCCGCGATCGGCCTGCTGCCGCTCACCGCGACCTGTGACCGCTGGGACATCGGCGGGCTCTCCACGGCGGTGCACCCGGACACCGAGGCCCCGACGGTCTTCGTCTACGACGGGCACCCGGGTGGGGCCGGCTTCGCCGAGCGCGCGTACGGGACGGCGGCGGCCTGGCTGCGCGCCACCCGGGACGCGATCGCGGAGTGCGGCTGCGAGGCGGGCTGCCCGTCCTGCGTGCAGTCCCCGAAGTGCGGCAACGGCAACAATCCGCTCTCCAAGCCCGACGCCGTCCGGGTGTTGGACGTGGTGCTCGCCAACCTGCCCCACGGCGTGCCCCCGGAACGGCCCGACGACCGGGACGCGGGCGTGACCGGCGGGCCTCGCACGGGTCGGCCCGACGACCGGGACGCGGGCGTGACCGGCGGGCCTCCCGCGGGTCGGGGCGACGTCCTTCCGGGCGACCCTCCGGTGCCGGGGGAACGCGTCGCTCCGGACGACGTCGCCCCCGGTGGCCCCGCCTTTCCGGAGGGCTCTCCGTCCCAGGTGGTGGAGGCGGGTTCGGGGGGCGCCCCCGTCCCGGGTGGTGGAAAGCAGGCATAGAACCTCTTCAGTCGGGGCAACCAAGACGTGGGAGCGCTTCCATCGCTGCTCGCGGACTCGTAGCCGTGCATCCCGTCGAAGGAGGAGTCGTGGCCGACACCATCGCCGAGACCGTCGACCTGCTCTACACGATCGACCAGGAGAAACTCACTCCCGACCAGCAGATCGCCCTGGGCACCGCGCTCGCCAGCCTGGCGCAGGCCGAACGCCTGGAACAGATCAACGAGCGGCTGCGCAGCATCCACCAGGTCCTGAACGCGTGGGCGCTCAAGGCGACCGTCGACGGGGGCCGGTGAACCTGGCCCGCACGGATCCAGGGGATCGCCGCGCGACGGCGTCGAGGCGGGCGGCCGGGGCGGCGCGGCACCGCAGGGGCGGGCGGAGGGCGACCGGCAACCACCGAGTCCTGGCGGGCGGTGCGGCGTGACCTGCGGGGCGGGCCGCGTCACCTGTCGGCGGCGGTGCGGTTGAAGCTGTGCGACACTCCGGCGACCCCTCGAAGGAGAACTGATGCAACTCGACAACTTGCAGGCTCAGCAGCAGTTCCACATCCGGCAGCGGCTCCGGATGATGGTCAACCAGTACGAGGTCCACGCCGTCGCGCCGGACGGCTCCGAAGGTGGGCTGCTCGCGTTCGCCCAGCAGAAGCGGCTCGCCTTCAAGGAGCAGGTGACGATCTACACCGACGACTCGAAGCAGCAGCCCCTGCTCGGGTTCAAGGCCCGCCAGCGCCTCGACATCGGCGCCACGTACGACGTGACCGACCACGCCGGCAACCCGATCGGCCTCTTCCGCAAGGACTTCGCACAGTCCCTGCTGCGGTCCACCTGGCACGTCGAGCAGCCCGGCCTGCCGCAGGTCACCGGTCAGGAGCGCAGCATGCCGGTGGCGCTGCTGCGCCGGTTCGTCGACTCGCTGTCCTGGCTGCCCTACCACTTCGACTTCGTCGCCGGCGGTCAGCCGGTCTTCTCCGTCATCAAGCAGTGGGGCCTGCGCGACCGGTACGTCGTCCAGATGCACAACCCGCAGGTCGACCGCCGCCTCGTGATCGCGATGGCCGTCGCCCTCGACGCCCTCCAGGGACGCTGACCCACCCGGGTCGGGGTGCCGACTCCCGTCGCCCCGGCCCCGGTCGCGTCCAGCGCGGCGGCCCCGGTCGCGTCCAGCGCGGCGGCCCCGGTCGCGTCCAGCGCGGCGGCCCCGGTCGCGTCCGGCCGGCGCGGTGCCACCACCCGGAGGGCCCCTGTCGGGTCTGGTCGTGCCGTCGACGAGCCGGCGGTGACGGGGACCGTCGTCGGGCGGCGCCGGTTGCCGCTCAGCCACGGACCGGACCGGCGCGAGCGCTGGCCGTCGCCATCCGCGCCAGGCCGGGTAGCGGAGTGACGGCGACCTCCGCGGTCACCAGGACGTCCAGACCGTCGAGCCGACAGGCGAGCAGCCGCCCACCGTTGGCACCGGCGATCTCGGCAGCCCGACCGCAGGCCGCCGGCTCGCCCAGGAGAACCCGACCGGCACCGGCGAGCGCGCCGAAGTCCGCCGCCACCCGGGCCTGCTGCCGGGCCGTGCGGGCCGCACCGACCGCAGCGCCGAACAGACCGACCATGACGAATGCCAGCCCCACGGCGAGCAGGCAGACGGTCGCACCACCACGCTCCCCCGTACGCCTCACCGTCCTACCCCCACTTCCACCCTTCCCCGCGCCTGGGTCCTTCCGCCGCACCGCCGCCGCGCTTCGCCGTGCCGCCGCACCGCCGCCGGACCGCCGCCGCGCTTCCGCCGTGCCGCCGCACCTCCGTCGGACCGCCGCCGCGCTTCCGCTCCCCCCGCGCTCGCCGCACCTTCGCCGCGCCGCCGTCCTGCTGGTCGATGCCTCTCGCCGGCCCGGGTCACGGCCCGTCCTCCCACGGCTCGACGGTCGGCGTCGGGGGCTCCGCCGCACCGGGCTGCGCGACGCCCTGCTCCGCGACGCCCGGCTCCATGACACCGGGTTCCGTGGCGGCCACCGCCGTGGCGGTCACGGAGATCCGGGGTAGCCGGGAGCCGAGCGCGCGTACGGGCGCCCGGACGGTGGCCACGACCCGCTGGCCGTCGACGGTGACGGTCACCTCCGCTCCCGGCGGGGCCGCACGGCTGGCTGCGGCAGCCCCGTCAGCGCCCCGGGAGGCGGCCAGCGCCGCCTCCCGGGCCGCGTGCAGGCAACCCGCCTTCGTGCCGACGGCGTTGACCGCCGACAGCCCGGCGAGCAGGAGCAGCAGGAGCGCCGGCAGGCCGGCCGCCAGTTCGGCGGTGAAGGAACCCCGGTCACGGCCGGCCGGCCGGCGCCGGATCACTTGAGTGCCCGGTCGATGACGGCGGTCAACGCGGACTGCACGTTTCCGGAGGTCAGCACCTTCAGCAGGATTCCGGCGAAGGCGACCGCAGCCAGGGTGCCGACGGCGTACTCAGCGGTGTTCATCCCGGCGTCCCCGCGCAGGCGGGCGAGCAGTTTGCGCACGTTCTGGTCCTCTCTCGATGGGTGGTCAGAGCACGTCGCCGAGGACGGCGACGATCACCGGCACCAGGCCGGCGAGAATGAAGGCCGGCAGGAAGCAGAGCCCCAGCGGCAGGACGATGAGCACGCCGGCTCGGCGGGCGGCCGCCTCCGCCGCCGTGGACCGGTCGGCACGGAGGTCGTCCGCGAGTCGGGTCAGCGCGCCGGCCAGGGCGGCGCCGCTGTTCGCGCTGCGCAGCACGGCGGCTGTCAGTCGGTCGGCCCCCGGCACCGCCGCGAGCGGAGCCCACGCCTCCTCGGGGCCGCCGCCGAGCCGCAGCAACCGGCCGACCCGGGCGAGCCGGTCGGCGAGCGGCCCGTCCAGCGCCCCCGCCACAGCCAGGATCGACCTGTCCACGGGCGCCCCCGCCCGCATCGCCGCCGCCAACAGGTCGGCGGCGAGCGGAAGATCGGCCGCCTCCCGTAGCCGCCGGTTCCGTACGGCCGGGGGCTCGATCCGACGGAGCGACCGGTCGAGCAGCAGCGTCGTCGGCACGGCCGCCACCACCCCGGGCCAACCGCCGACGACGACCGCCACCGCCACGCCGCCCAGACCGGAGGCGACGCGGATGGCGTCCGGCCGCCGTCGGGGACGGACGCCGCCGGTCGCGGCGTCACCGGGACCGACCGGTGGGCGCGGCGGGACGGCCGGATGGACGCCGGCGGGCGCCCTGCGCAGGGCGCGCAACCTGCGCAGGGGCCGCCGGCCGGCCGCGAGCGTCGCGGCGAACAGGACCGCCGCCGCCAGGAAGCCCACTGTCAGCGCCACCCCCGGCATCAGCTCGTCCGTCCTGGCGTCGCGCCGAGCCGCTCGGCCCAGAACAGCCCCGCGACCTGGAGCGCGATGGCGACGATCGCGCACGCACCACCGATGGGGGTGTGCAGCAGCACCGCCACCGGATCGACGCCGATGCCGTAGCCGAGCCCGATGCCGCCGAGTGGCAGGGCGGCGAGCAGCAGGGCGGTGGCGCGCGCCCCGGCCGCCTGGGCCTCCGCCGCAGCCAGTCCACGGTCGGTCGCGCGGGCGTCCGCCTCGATCCGCTCCAACAACTCCGCCAGCGGCGCACCCGTCTGGTCGGCGAGGCGTACGGCGGCACCCGCCAGTCGGTCCAGCCGCCCCGGCCCGCCCCGATCGTCGCAGGCGGCCTCGTCGCCCACCGGCATCCCACCGTCGGTGCCCGTGGTGCCGGGGATGAGCCGACCGGCGGCGACCGGTACCGGCAGGCCGGCCCGGAGGTCCGCGGCAAGCCCGCAGAGCTGGTCCAGCCGGCGCCGTCGGGCCCGGACGGCGTACTGACCGGCCTTCCGCCTGAGCAGCGCGCGGGCGGCCAGCGTGCCGTAGGCGCCGACGGCCACCGCCGCGACCGGACCGGCCAGCAGCAGGCCGACTCCGGTGCCGGCCGACGCGGCGAGTAGCAGGGTGCGCCCGGGTGACTCCGTCAGCGCGCCCGACCGCGGCCACGTCGGTCGCCGGGTCTCGCCGGGCGGCTCGGTCACCGCGTCGGGCCGGCGGGAGGGGGGCGCAGTCGGCGCGGGCGTTCCACCGGGCCGTCGGGCGTCCCGCCGCGCGGGTGGCCGGAGCCGACCGGGGTCGCCGCCACCAGGTCTGGCCGACCCCGCCGGTCGCGTCGCGCCACCGTCGTCTCCGGCCGGCCAGGGCCAGGGCGATCGGTCGGCCACGTCCCGCGACGCCCAGCTCGCCCCGCCTTCCGCTTCGCGCTGACCTTGGCGGACGCGGCTGACCGAGGCGTCCGGGCTTGCCGAGGGCCGCCCCGGACGGACCCGGGGTTCGTCGGGCGGCTCCTGGCGGTCGACGGCCCGCGCGACGCCCCCGCACGTGTGCGCCGCCGCCGTGCTTTCCGCGCCCTGATCGGGTGTCCGGCGCAGCTCGGTGATCCAGGCGACGAGCGGGTCCTCCGCGCCGGTGCGCGCGCTCGCCCCGGTGCCGGCGGCGGCCAACACGCCCCGCCGGCTTCGACCACCACGCACCACCCCGGCCACCAGCATCGCCGCAGCGAAAGCCGGGAGCAGCGCCACCAGCGCGTACGGGGCGGTCACCGCGGTCCCGCCGATCCGGGCCACGGCTCGGTCAGGACCGGCGGCACCGGTACGGCCCGTTCCCGCAGCAGCGCGGCGAGCGCCGGTGCGGCGAGGTCGGGCCCGCGCCCGCGTACCCAGGCGGGAACCGCCGTGACCAGTCGGTCCGGGCCCTCCGGCAGGAGCAGGCAGACCGACTCCAGCACCCGCCCCTCGGCACTCCGGCGCACCTGAAGCAGCACCTGGAGCGCTGCGGCCACCTGGGCGTGGAGCGCCGGGCGGGGCAGCCCGCCGAGCATCCCGAGGGCCTCCAGCCGCGCCGGCACGTCCGACGGGGCGTTGGCGTGCAGGGTGCCGGCACCTCCGTCGTGGCCGGTGTTCAGGGCGGCGAGCAGGTCGACCACCTCTCCGCCCCGGCACTCGCCGACGACCAGCCGGTCGGGCCGCATCCGCAGGGCCTGCCGCACCAGGTCGGTGAGCCCCACCGCACCGGAGCCCTCCACGTTGGCCGTCCTCGCCTGCAACCCGACGACGTGCGGGTGCCGGGGGTGCAGCTCGGCCGCGTCCTCCACCAGCACGATCCGCTCGGTGACCGGGACCAGCCCGAGCAGCGTGTTGAGCAGCGTCGTCTTGCCCGAGCCGGTGCCGCCGGTCACCAGGTACGCCAGCCGGGCCGCCACCACGGCGGAGAGCACCGGCGCCACCGGGCGGGGCACCGTCCCCCGGCTCACCAACTCGTCGAGGGTGAAGGGCCGCTGCCGGAAGGTCCGCAGGGACAGGTAGGGCCCGTCGGTCGCCACCGGCGGCAGCACGGCGTGCAGCCGGGTGCCGTCGGGAAGCCGGGCGTCCGCGTACGGGGAGCCGTCGTCGAGCCGTCGCCCGGCGCTGGCGGTGAGTCGCTGCGCGAGCCGGCGTACGTCGTCGACCGTGCCGAGCGGCACCGCGACCTGGTGCAGGCCCCGCCCCCGGTCCACCCAGACCCGCACGCCGTTGACCAGCACGTCGGTGACCTCCGGATCGGCCAGCAACGGGGCGAGCGGACCGGCTCCCACCAGGTCGTCGTGCACCTGGTCGGCCATCCGCAGCACGGCGGTGTCGCCGAGCACGGCGGCGGTGGGCTCCGCCCGTACGGCTGACACGATCGCGGCGGGGGTCACCGGCGCCGCCGCGGACGCGATGCGCTGGCGCACCCGCGCGGCGAGGGTGTCGCCCTCGGACGGTCCGGTCATGCCGCACCCGCCGCCGGCGCGCCGGTCAGCTCGGCGACGATCCGCTGGCAGAGCACGGCCAGCGGACCCCGGCCGTGCGCGGCCGGTGCCTCGCCCCGCTCCAGCCCGCGGGCCAGCGCCGGTTCCGGGCGCAGCGTGCCGGCCAGCGGCAGCCCGAGCGCCCGGGCCACCTCCGGCGCCCCGAGGCGGCCCGGCGCCGGACCGCGCACGATCACCGACATCGTGGCGCAGTGCGGGGCGGCGGCCGCCACCACCCGGGCCGCCGCGGCGGTGGCCCGCAGCTCGGCCGGAACCATCACGTAGACCTGGTCCGCCGCCTGCAACGCGGTCACGGCCGCGTCGTCCAACTGCCGGGGCAGGTCCACCACGACGAAGTCCCGACCCCGTCGGGCGGCGTCGACGGTCGCCGCCATCGCCTGGGCGGGAAGGGCGAGCAGGTCGCCCCGGTCCCAGGAGAGCACCACCAGGTCGCCCCGGCTCGGCAGCGCCCGCACCAGCGCCGGCGCGTCCACCCGGCCGTCGGCGCCGGTCAGCGCCGGCCAGCGCAGCCCTTCCAGCTGCTCCCAGCCGAGCACCAGGTCGAGCCCGCCGCCGAGCGGGTCGGCGTCGACGAGCAGGGTACGCAGCCGGGCGCGGGCGGCGGTGACGGCGAGGCCGCCCGCCAGGATGCTAGCGCCGGCGCCGCCCCGCCCGCCCAGGACGGCGACGACCCGGGCGCCGTTCCGCTCGACGCCCTCCGGCCCGCACTCGGCGAACCGGTCGACCAGCCAGGGCTCGGCGGCCGGCAGCGTCGCCACGTGCTCGGCGCCGATCAGCTCGGCGACCTGCCAGCCGGGGTCGAGTTCCCCGGACCGCCCGACCAGCACCATCCGGGGCCGCTGCGGCAAGCGCGCCCGCAGGCAGGGCTGGGCCTGGTCGGCGCCGACCAGCACCAGCGGGGCGGGCAGCCAGCGGGTGCGGGCGGCGGCGGGGTCGGCGGCGAGTTCCACCTCGACGCCACCCGCCGCGGCGAGCCGGAGCAGGTCGTCGAGCAGGTCGCCGTCCGAGGTGACGAGCAGCGGCAGGGGCCGGTGCGGCGGGACGGAGGTACGGGGTGGCATCGCGGCCTCCAGCGGTCGGGGTTGCTGACCCGAGACACTGCTCCGGCAGCACCCCCGGCACCGCCCCGTCCCCACTGCCTGTGGACAGCCGCACGCGCTGTGGACAACGCCCGCCGAGCGAGTCGATCTGCTATGGCGTACCGCACGCGCTTCCAGCCCCGGAAACACGTCAGCTACCGCGACGGCGGCGCGGGCTCCGGCGCGGGCCGCACGATCGACGCGGAGGCCAGGACTGGCCGTGACACGGCGCCGGGACCTGGGAGCCGCCCCGCGACCAGTCGGCCGCCGCACCGGCCGGCGCCCTGAAGGCGGCGTCATCGTCTCGTACGGGTGGAAGGAACCGCCCTTGCCGGGAGGGCCGCGGGCCGCAGGCGCGGCGACCGCCTCCGCCCGACGAAGACCGGAACTGCCGGGTCCGCCATGCCCCTGACAGCTTGGCAGACTGCTGGCGTGACCGAGCACGGCCATGATGAGCCCGACACCGACCAGCTACCCCGGACACCCACTCTGAAGTTTGCGAAGCAGCTGGCAAGGGAGTTGGTGGGGGTGGCGACTGTGGAGATCGACGGCATCCAGGGCGGGACATCGGTCGACGTCACACCGCGTAACCCCCATGCCCGGGCCTTCGGCTGGATGGACTTCTCGCAACAACTCATCCTGCAGGTCGGCGGCTACGGGGGCCGATGGGAACTGGATGCCGGCCCCGAAGACGTCGCTCTGCTTGAGGGCATCGCCCGCTCGGTGATCGCCGGCAGGGTGCGGGAGGTGTTCGCTCCGGGTCGCTCGGCCATCTCGGTCACGCTCGCCGACGGAGCCGTGGAGACCGAGATCGGAGGCGAAGCGCCGGCCGGCTGCCTGCCACTACCCTTCTGGCGGCGTTGGTCCCGCAGCGTCCAGTACGCCCCGTACAGGTAGCCCGGCGGACGCATCGGTTGGGAAAGACATGGCTCGTCGGCAGGCGATGACGGGCGTGCTGTGGCGAGGCGTGGTGAGACCTCTCAAGCGACCTGGCCGCTACGAGCACGCAGCAGGACTTGAGCGGGTCTTCGGGGATGGGGTGCTGGTCAACGTGGTGCGGCGGGTCGTGGGGCACGAAAGGGCGTCAACGACGCTCAATCGTTATACCGAACCTGGACAACTACACCGCCCGCGTCCTGGCGGCCATCGACGGCTCTGCGGCCTCCCTGCTGCCTCCGGTCGAGAATCCGCCCTCGGAGAGCGGCCCTGACGGGGACGGAGACGACCTACGACCTGCGGCGGAGCGCTCCCCAGGGAAAGGGACGACCCCCGTCGGGGGGAGACGGGGGTCGTCGAAGGTTCGGCTCCGGGGGGGTTGAGCCGAACCCGCTCAGCGGTCACGGGGGGTGCGACCGCCGAGGGTCTGCCTGTTGTACGAGATGTGAACACTCGTCGCGTCGACAAGTCTGCCTGAGCGAACCTGTATACGTCGAGTGGTGTCGCCTCCACTCCCTGCGAAATAATGTTCGCAGAGTGTGACCATCGTCACCATGCGCGAAGATGGTGAGGGCGGGCCCGCAGGTCCGAGGGGTCGCCGGGCCCCGGGCACCCGCCGACGATAGACCATCCGGCTAGACTTTCGCGCCGTGGGCCGAAGTGCCGCTTTCTTCGATCTGGACAAGACCGTCATCGCCAAGTCGAGCGCCCTGGCGTTCGGTCGGCCGTTCTACCGGGACGGCCTGATCACCCGGCGTGACGTGGTCAAGTCGGCGTACGCGCAGCTGATGTTCCGGCTGGGCGGCACCGACGAGCAGACCATGGCCAAGACCAGGGACTACCTCGCCGCGCTCTGTAAGGGCTGGCAGGTGGAACAGGTCCGCCAGATCGTCGCGGAGACGCTGCACGAGCTGATCAACCCTTACGTGTACGCCGAGGCCGCCGCCCTGATCGAGGAGCACCAGGCCGCCGGGCGGGACGTCGTCCTGGTGTCCGCCTCCGGCGAGGAGATGGTCCGGCCGATCGGCGTGCTGCTCGGGATCACCGACGTGATCGCCACCCGGATGGGCGTGGTGGACGGCCGCTACAGCGGCGAGGTCGAGTTCTACGCGGCCGGCCCGAGCAAGGTCGACGCGGTCGGTGAGCTGGCCGCCGAGCGCGGCTACGACCTGGCCGACTCGTTCGCCTACTCCGACTCGTACAGCGATCGGCCGCTGCTGGAGTGCGTCGGCCATCCTTCGGTGGTCAACCCGGACCGGCAGCTGCGCCGGCTGGCGGTCGAGAACTCCTGGCCGGTGCTGGAGTTCCGGCACCCGATCCCGTTGGGGCGGCGGCTGCGTGAGCGCCCGGCCGTCCCGGTCGCCGCCGCGGCGCTGGGCGTGGGCGTGGGCGTCGCCATCGGCATCGCCTGGTACGGCCGCCACCGTCGCACCCGCACCGCGCCCGCGCCCGCCTGAGCCCGTCGAGCCGCGAGGACGGCGCCCGGCCCGGCCCGACGACCGCGCACAACCGCCTGAGCCTGCCCGCCCCAACCACGAGGACGGCGCCCGCCCACGCCCGACGACCGCGTACGACGCGTGGACGGGCCCCAGCCGGGGCGACCGCGGCCACCAGGCGTCGCCGGAGGGGTCAGGCCGCCGCGAGGACCTCGTCGCCGATGGTGGTGAGCTGGTCGGCGCCAACCTCCACCGCCGCCATGTAGTGGCGCAGCCAGGAGCGCAGGCCGTCCTGGGTGCCGGTGGCGAAGGCGCCGGCCGAGCCGACGTACTCCGGCTCGCGCTCGTGGTGACCGACGTCCACGGCGAGCAGGCCGCGCGGGTCGAGGCCGCTGGACAGCAGCACGAGCCGGGCGGCGCCCCGGGCCACCACCCCGGACGGCCCGGCGAAGGGGCGCAGGTTCAGCAGTTCGCCGTGCACGACCGCGGCCAGCACCAGCGGCGAGACCTTCGTGCCGCCGGTGACGAGCCCGGCCAGCCCGTCCAGGCGGGCGGCGACGACCGGGTCGGCCACCGGCCGGCCCAGCTCGGCCTCGCCGACGACGTCACGGGCGGCGAGGACGTGCAGCCGGGCCAGCGCCTGCCGGGGCGCCTTCGGCCAGAGTTCGGAGAGCCCGGGCAGCGCCCCGGCGACCCGTAGCGCGCCCTGCACCACCGGTTCGGTCACCGTTCCGGCGCGCACCGCCTCGCGCTCGCGCGCGTACCCCTCCAGGGCGGCACTGGCCACCGCGGACCGGAGGCTGACCTCGGCCGCGACCTGGCCGCCGTGCCGGCGCAGCGCGCGGTGCCCCAGGGCCTGGTCGAACCGCTCGCGGGCCCGCTCGACGGCGGGGGCGATGTCGGCGAGCGCGAGCAGCGGGGCGAGCGGGTCAGCGGTCACCCCGTCACGCTATCGACTGCCCGGCGCGACCCGCCGGCGAGCCGCCCGGAAGCGACCGCGGCCACCCGGCGTCTTCGTTAGGAAGGGGCCCTTCCTCTACAGAATGCGTTAATAGGGTGCCCTTCCTTACACCTGGAACGCCGTCTGGCGCGGCACGTGTGCCGCTCGGCGCGCGTCGGCCGGACCGGCGGTCGCCCGCATGGGCCGCCACGACTAACCTCGTGCCCTAGAGAGACGCAGGTCACCCGAGCGACGAGGGAGCACGGCATGAGCGAGGCATTGGCAAATCTGCTGAACGAGACGCGCCAGTTCCCGCCGCCGGTCGAACTCGCCGCGAACGCCAACGTCGGCGCCGACGCGTACGCGGAGGCCGACGCCGACCGGCTGGCGTTCTGGGAGCGGCAGGCCGGGCGGCTGACCTGGGCGCGGCAGTGGGACGAGGTGCTCGACTGGTCGAAGCCGCCGTTCGCGAAGTGGTTCGTCGGCGGGCAGCTCAACGTCGCCTACAACTGCCTGGACCGGCACGTCGAGGCCGGCCTGGGCGACAAGGTCGCCATCCACTGGGAGGGCGAGCCGGGCGACACCCGCACCATCACGTACGCGGACCTGCACCGGCTGACCTGCCAGGCGGCGAACGCGCTGACCGACCTGGGCGTCACCGCCGGCGACCGGGTGGCGATCTACCTGCCGATGGTCCCGGAGGCGGCGGTCGCGATGCTCGCCTGCGCCCGGATCGGCGCCACGCACAGCGTGGTCTTCGGCGGCTTCTCCGCCGACGCGCTGACCAACCGGATCCAGGACGCCAGCGCGAAGGTGGTGATCACCGCTGACGGCGGCTACCGCCGGGGCAAGCCGTCGGCGCTGAAGCCGACCGTGGACGAGTCGGTGGCCAACTGCCCGTCGGTCGAGCACGTGCTGGTGGTGCGCCGCACCGGCGAGGAGGTCGCGTGGTCGGGCAAGGACCGCTGGTGGCACGAGACGGTCGAGACCGCCTCGGCCGAGCACGCCGCGCAGCCCTTCGACGCCGAGCACCCGCTGTTCATCCTCTACACCAGCGGCACCACGGCCCGCCCGAAGGGCATCCTGCACACCACCGGCGGCTACCTGACCCAGACGTCGTACACGACGCACGCGGTCTTCGACCTGAAGCCGGAGACCGACGTCTACTGGTGCACCGCCGACATCGGCTGGGTGACCGGGCACTCCTACATCGTCTACGGTCCGCTCTCCAACGGCGCCACCCAGGTGATGTACGAGGGCACCCCGGACACCCCGCACCAGGGCCGGTTCTGGGAGATCGTCGACAAGTACAAGGTCAGCATCCTCTACACCGCCCCGACGCTCATCCGCACGATGATGAAGTGGGGCGAGGACATTCCCGCCGGCTACGACCTGTCCTCGCTGCGGCTGCTGGGCAGCGTGGGCGAGCCGATCAACCCCGAGGCGTGGATGTGGTACAGGCAGCACGTCGGCGGGGGTGAGCTGCCCATCGTGGACACCTGGTGGCAGACCGAGACCGGGGCGATGATGATCTCGCCGCTGCCGGGCGTGACGGCGGCCAAGCCCGGCTCCGCGATGACGCCGCTGCCCGGGATCGTCGCCGACGTGGTCGACGACCAGGGCCAGTCGGTGCCGAACGGCGGCGGTGGCTACCTGGTGCTGCGCGAGCCGTGGCCGTCGATGCTGCGCACCATCTGGGGCGACGACGACCGGTTCATCGAGACGTACTGGTCGCGGTTCGAGGGGATGTACTTCGCCGGGGACGGGGCGAAGAAGGACGACGACGGGCACGTCTGGCTGCTCGGCCGCGTCGACGACGTGATGCTGGTGTCCGGCCACAACATCTCCACCACCGAGGTGGAGTCCGCGCTGGTCTCCCACCCGTCGGTGGCCGAGGCGGCGGTGGTCGGCGCGACCGACCCGACCACCGGGCAGGCCATCGTCGCGTTCGCCATCCCGCGCGGCACCACGGACACGGCGGGCGACGCCGGCGGGAAGCTCATCGCCGAGCTGCGCAACCACGTGGCGAGGACGCTCGGCCCGATCGCCAAGCCCCGGCAGATCATGCTGGTGCCGGAGCTGCCGAAGACCCGCTCGGGCAAGATCATGCGCCGGCTGCTGCGCGACGTGGCGGAGAACCGCTCGCTCGGTGACGTCACCACGCTCCAGGATTCGTCCGTGATGGACCTGATCTCGTCCGGCATGGGTGGCGGAAGGTCCGACGAGGACTGACCCGCGTACGCCACGATGGGTGACGGTCCCGTGCGGGCCGTCACCCATCGTCGTTTCTTACGCATGTGCGGCCGGCCGGATGCGGGCCGTCACATCGGTCGGTCGGGTGAGCAGAGAGAAGCTGAACGGACACAGGCAGACGTCGACCCCTGTCGCTCCCCCGTTTTCTGATTTAGGTTCACGCACGTCGAGTCGGTTCGATGGACGTCACATCGATGGAGGGCCGACCGACTTCTTCCTCCCCCCATGCCCCAGAAACGGAGCGGCATGAACAGAAATTCGCAATCCGGGTCGCGTAGACGCCTGCTCGTCGCGCTGCCCGCCATCGCCCTCGCCGCCACGTCGCTGACCGTGACCGGCGGCGCGGCGGCTGCGGAGCCGGGCCCCGCCCGAGCCACGATCGGAGCGGACGAGCACTACATCAACTATGCCGAGCCCGCCGTCCAGGCGGACAGCAGCGGCCGTGAGGTCAAGGGCAGGGGCGGTGTCTACACCCCGGCGGTCGAGGAGGCGCGCGCCTTCGACCGCAAGCACGCCCGCGGCAACCCGGTCGCGGCCGAGCAGCTCGCGAAGCACGAGGCCAAGTCGATCAGGACGGGTAAGAGCCCGCGGCAGATCAAGAAGGCCCCGACCACCCAGACCGCCAAGCTGCTCACCCTGCTGGTGGAGTTCAACGACCAGGCCGACGACGACTTCACCGGCGTCATGGTGCCCAGGACGGTCTTCGAGGACCGGACCTGCGTCCCCGGCACCGTGCAGAACGGGCCGAAGCACAACCAGATCCCGAACCCGGCGAACCTGCCGCACGAGGACAACAACTCGATGTGGGTGCCGGACTTCTCGCCCGCCCACTACGACAAGATGCTCTACACCAAGAAGGGCATCACCGAGCGGGTCCGCACGGACCTGAAGGGTCCGGACGGCAGGCCGGGCATCGACCTGACCGGCCGCACGATGCACAACATGTACCTGGAGATGTCCAAGGGCGCGTACACGGTCGACGGGCAGGCCAGCCCGTGGATCACCGTCCCGCACTCCGAGGGCTGGTACGCGGCCTCGCGCTGCTTCCAGGACGAGGACGGCAACTGGGTCCCCGGCCGCCAGCAGTCGATGAACGGCCACCCGGACAACCCGCAGGGCGCGGGCCGGCTCGCCACCGACGCGATCGACGCCCTCGCGAAGATGGACCCGAACTTCCCGTGGGCCGACTACGACATCGAGGACCAGGGCGACCGCGACGGTGACGGCAACCTCTTCGAGCCGGACGGCGTGATCGACCACCTGGTGCTGGTGCACGCCGGGCAGGGCAAGTCCCGCGGCGGCGGCGCCGAGGGCACGTACGCCGTCTGGGCGCACTCGTCGACGGTGGCCGGCGGCTACACCGTCCCCGGCACCGACCTGCAGGTCTCGAACTACATCGTGCAGCCGGAGGACGCCGGCGTCGGCGTCTTCGCCCACGAGTTCGGCCACGACCTGGGCCTGCCCGACCTCTACGACACCTCGGGCAACGCCGACTCCGACGTCGACTTCTGGGACCTGATGGCCTCGGGCTCGCACTCGGGGGAGATCTTCCAGGCGCTGCCGACGCACATGGGTCTGTGGGACAAGTGGGTGCTCGGCTGGGCCGACCCGCTGACCCTCGCCCCGGGTTCGGACCCGCGCACCGTCAAGCTGGGCCAGACCTCGCGCACGCCGCGCGGCACCAAGGACGGCATCAAGGTCGACCTGCCGGACAAGGTGGTCACGCTGGCCACGCCGCACAGCGGCGCGAACATGTGGTACTCCGGCGCCGACCAGGAGTGGGCGGACGTCAAGATCGCCCGCCAGGTGGCCGTTCCGGCGGCGGCCGACGCGAAGTTCTGGATGTGGAACAACTTCGTCATCGAGGCCGACTGGGACTACGGCTTCCTGGAGCTCTCCACCGACGGCGGCACCACCTGGACCGAGCAGAAGGTCTACGACTCGACCGGCAAGCTCGTCACCACGGACGACGGCTACGCCGACCCGAACGGCCGGATGGTCGACTTCGGCAACAAGAAGTACGGCCTCACCGGTGACACCCACGGCTGGCGGCACGACTACGTGGACCTGTCGGCGTACGCCGGGCAGACCGTGCAGCTCCGCCTGCGCTACGCCACCGACGAGGCGTTCGCGGAGCGCGGCTGGTTCGCCGACGACTTCTCGGTGACCGGCGGCGGCGCCACCACGTGGAGCGACGACGTCGAGAGCGGGGCCAACGGCTGGACGGCGACCGGCGGCACCTTCGTCGACACCACCGGCCAGGGCTGGCACATCGACAGCGGCACCTCCACCCAGGCGCACTACTACCTGGCCGAGTGGCGCAACTTCGACGGCTTCGACGAGGGCCTGAAGTACACCTACGACACGATCTACTCGCGCGACGCGTGGAAGGTGGACCGGGTCGCCTACAACGCGCCGGGCATGCTGGTCTGGTACCGGGACACGGCGCTGGGCGACGTCAACCACGTCACGGCGCAGATGACCGCGCTGCCCAGCTACGGCGCCAAGGGTGGCCTGCTGATCGTCGACTCGCTCTTCGACCCGTACCGCCGCACGGGCGAGGCGGCCGTCAAGGACCCGTCGGTGCTGGACAACCTGCCCAGCCGCCCGCAGTCCGCGAACGCCGCCTTCTCGCTGAGGCCGACGTACCCCTTCAAGGAGTGCCTGGAGGCGGCGGACGAGCCGTACAGCGAGTACTGCACGAGCTTCGGCCCGCAGGCGCCGGTGCGGGGCTTCACCGACGCGAAGGGCTGGTACCCGGGCATCGAGATGCGCGACGGCTCTCCGTACGCCCGGGACAACGACGCCTCCGTGGTCGTCCCGTCGAAGGGCCACGCGCCGTACACGACCCGGGTCACCAACCCGGACGGTACGCCAGCGACGTCCTACTACGGGGACACCCTGGGCGGCGGGGCCATCGTGCTGGGCACCGGAAACCCCGGTGACCAGGGGGTTTCCTACGGCGTCACCATCACCATCAAGCGCACCGCGAGGGACAACTCGTACGCCACCGTGTACGTCACCCCCGCGCGCAACTGACCCGAGGGGTCGGTCGAGCGGGTAACGGGCGGGGCCCGTCCGGGGAGCAAGCTGCGCTCCGGGCGGGCCCCGCCCACGGGTGCCCGCGGCCAGCGATCGTGACTACTGGACGGAACACTCCCGGGACGGATGGCGACCGCGCCATCACCCCACTTTTCCCGTACGCGATCACGCTTATCGAAAGTGGTCTCTCCCTGCCAAGGGGTGCCCGTTCGCGCTGCTCACCGCTTCGGTGAAGGGCCGGGATATGACGGTGAAAAGCGTTCCCAACAAAACTTTGCAACAAATCAACGTATGCGTCTTCCCACGGGTCACACGAGTGTCTATGTTCACCATTGGTCCCACTAGTGGGATCGGTCGCACCGGCCCGTACCCCCGTTGGGCCGGTTCCCTCACACCGGAGGTACCACGTGCGCAAAGTCGCAGTGGGTCTGCTCGGGCTCTCGCTGACGGCGACAGGACTGGCGGTCGGGACGTCCGCCAGCGCCGCGCCGCAGCCGAAGATGCCGACGGCCGCTCCGTCGGTCGCCGAGCCAGCCCATGCCGACCACGACCTGCCCAACCCGCTCGAGGAGAAGCGCCGTGCCCTGCGCCAGGAGGGCCTCAGCGAGGTCCTGTCCGGCAAGGCCAAGCCACAGCGCATCAACGGGAGCACGGTTGTCAAGGTCGGCAAGACCGCGACCAACGCGGCCGGTGCTAACACCCGGTCCGCGAGGTCGGCGGAGGCCGCCCGCACCGATCAGTACGTCGAGCTGGCCCGCGAGAAGACCGACCGGATCTTCGTCATCCTGGCCGAGTTCGGCAACGAGCGGCACCCGAACTACCCGGACAAGGACACCGACCCGCTGACCCAGGGTCCGGCCCGGTTCGACGGGCCGCTGCACAACGAGATCCCGCAGCCCAACCGGGCGGTGGACAACTCGACCCTCTGGCAGTCGGACTACAGCGCCGACTACTTCCGCAAGCTGTACTTCGGCACCGGGGCCGGCGACGAGTCCCTGAAGCAGTACTACGAGGCGCAGTCCTCGGGCCGCTACACGGTGGACGGAACGGTCACCGACTGGGTCAAGGTCAAGTACAACGAGGCCCGGTACGGCCGCTCGGACGACGACCCGAACGACGCCAACGGCGACGACCCGGCCGTCTGCGCACAGAGCACCTGCCAGAACATGTGGGCGCTGGTCCGCGACGCCGCCAACCAGTGGGTCGCCGACCAGAAGGCGGCGGGCCGCACCGACGCCGAGGTCGCCGCCGAGCTGAAGACCTTCGACCAGTGGGACCGTTACGACATCGACGGTGACGGCAACTTCAACGAGTCGGACGGCTACATCGACCACTTCCAGATCGTCCACTCCGGCGGCGACCAGGCCGACGGCGACCCGCACCAGGGCGAGGACGCGATCTGGAGCCACCGCTGGTACGCGTACGCCACCGACCAGGGCCAGACGGGCCCGCCCGGGGCGCCGCTCGGCGGCAGCCAGGTCGGCAACACCGGGATCTGGATCGGGGACTACACCGTGCAGCCGGAGAACGGCGGCCGGAGCGTGTTCTACCACGAGTACGGCCACGACCTGGGCCTGCCGGACGACTACAACACCGGCGCCAGCGGCGACAACAGCGTCGAGCACTGGAGCCTGATGGCCCAGAGCCGGGTCGGCGCCAAGAACGACGAGGGCATCGGTGACCGGGGCGCCGACCTGGGCGCCTGGAACAAGCTGCAGCTCGGCTGGCTGGACTACGAGACCGTGGTGCCGGACAAGCAGGACCCGCAGACGCTCACGCTGGGCCCGTCGGAATACAACACCAACAAGCCGCAGGCTGCCGTCGTGGTGCTGCCGCAGCGTGAGTACAGCTTCAGCAACGGCAAGCCGTTCGAGGGTGCCCACCAGTTCTTCTCCGGCAACGAGGACGACCTCAACACCACGATGACCCGGACGCTCGACTTCACCGGGAAGTCCTCCGCCTCGCTGTCGATGAAGGCTCGCTACACCATCGAGACCGACTACGACTACATGTACTTCGAGGCCTCGCTGGACGGTGGCCAGAGCTGGACGGCGCTGCCGTTCCTGGTCAACGGTGAGCCGAAGACCGACGGCAACGGCCGCAACGCCCTGGACGGCAGCAGCGACACCGACGGCGACGGCCAGGCCGACTGGGTCGACCTGACCGTGCCGATGGACGTGGCCGCGGGCAAGGTCGCACAGTTCCGCTTCCACTACATCACCGACGGCGGCGTCTCCGACGGCGGCTTCTTCGGCGACGCGATCACCGTGACGGCCGACGGCCAGACGGTGCTCACCGACGGTGCCGAGAACAGCGACGGCTGGACCTTCGCCGGCGGCGAGACCGGGTTCCGTATCGTCGGGGAGACCTCGTCCAAGGCGTACGACAACTACTACATCGCGGCGCACCGGTCGTACGTCTCGTACGACAAGTACCTGAAGACGGGCCCGTACTTCTTCGGCTACGCGAACACCCGGCCGGACTGGGTGGACCACTACGCGTACCAGGAGGGCCTGCTCATCACCTACTGGAACACGCGGTGGCCGGACAACAACACCATGCCGTACGACCCGCAGCTGAACCCCGGTGGTCACCCGGGTGAGGGCCGCAACCTGACGATCGACTCCCGCCCGAAGCCGCTGTACAACCTCACCGGCGACCCGTGGCGGGCCCGCGTCCAGGTCTACGACGCCCCGTTCAGCCTGAAGAAGGCCGACTCGTTCACCCTGCGGGTGAACAGCCAGCCGTCGTACGTCCGTGGCCAGGCACCCGCTCCGCTGTTCGACGACAGCAAGCAGTACTGGTACGCGGAGCTGCCGAACCACGGCGTCAAGGTGCCGAACAACGGCGTCAAGATCCGGGTGCTCGACCAGAACGGCACCGCCGTCAAGATCCGCATCTCCTGACCGGCGGATCAGCGTTCCACCAGCACCACGCGATGCCCGGGCGGATCTCCGCCCGGGCATCGCCCCGTTCCGGGTGGCCCGTCCCGCACCTGCCCGCCCGCGGCGACGGCGGCACGGGAACCGGCCCGCGGCCCAGGACGTCGGATCAGGGTGACCCGACCCGCCACCGCCCTCCCCGCCGCCCTCGCGCTGATCCTGCTCGCCCCCCTCGCCGGCTGCGCCGGACGGGAGAGCGGGTCCACCGGTTCCGGAGGCACCAAACCACCTGCCACCGCCCGCCCCGCCACGGCCCACCCCGACGATGCCGATCCGACCGGCACGCCCTCGGCGAGCCCCGTCGCCCCCGCCGATCGACCGACGCGACCGTCGGGGACCGCGCTGCCGACGCTGCGACCGCCGAAGGAGCCGACCGACACCCGTCCCACCGGCGTCATCACGGCTCGGGTGACCCGCGGCGGCGACGGCCCCTGCTACGGCATGGTCACCCTGGACGGCATCGAGTACGCCGTTTACGGGCCCGGGCTGGGTGTGCTGACCGAGGGCCAACTGCTGACGTTGCGAGTGACCGCGCACACGGTCCGGATGGACTGCGGCCCGGGCACACCGGTCGCGGCGTCGCGCCCGTGAGTTGACGCTCGGTGACCCACCGGGCACCGCGTGCACACCTCCACGCCACCGTCAACGGCAGTACGGCCGATTGACCCCGGACCACCACGCAATTGATCATCGTCACTGCGGGGTGTCGCCACGCCCACCAGCCTGCGACCGGCGCACCGCCGCGATCAGCTGCGACCACGGGGGTGGCACATGTTGAACGACGTACTGTCCGATGCTCTCCGTCAACTGTCAACGCCGGTGACAGCCGGTCCCACAGCGGGTGGCGGCCCGCCGTCGGCCCTGGAGTTGCGACTCCTGCTCGCCGCGAGCCAACAGCAGCTCCTCTTCGCCCAGCGCAGGGTGATCGAACACACCCTGCACCTCGAACGCCTGGAACAGCACGCCGCCGACTCCGCCCCGACGGGGGTCAGCGTCGTCGAGACGCGCGACGAGTTCCTCGGCCTCGCCCGCCGGGTGGCGGACGGCACGGGTGGCGACCAGCGGGTCGTCCACGCCGCCCCGAGCCTGCTCAGCCACGTGCTCCGCGCGGACCGGCCCGGCCGTCGGACGGTCCACGTGACCGACCTGCTCGCCGACCCGGAGCACCGGGAGGCGGCCGAGCGGGCCGGCACCCACCACCGGGTGGCGACGTCGGCGCCCGTGTCGCTGCTGCTCGTCGCAGGCAGCGCACTCGTTCCGCTGTCCCGGCCCGACCCCGGCCCGGCCGGGCTGCTGGTGCGCCAGCCCGACCTGCTGGGCGTCCTCGCCCACTATGCCGACACACTCTGGCGGCAGGCCCGGCCGCTCACCACCGACCGGCCGGGCGCCGCGTCGAGAACCGGCGACGGACCATCCGAGCTGCAACTGCGGATCCTGCGCATGGCCGCCGTCGGGGTCAAGGACGAGTCGATCGCCCGCACCCTCGGCCGCAGCACCCGCTGGGTCCGGCGGCACTTCGAGCTGCTGGAGGAGCTGTCCGATGCCAGCAACCGGATGACGCTGGGCATCGCCGCCGTCCGGCGCGGCTGGCTCTGACGGGCCGCGTCCGCCGGCCCGTCGCGGCGCACGACGGGCCGGCCGCCCCTGCACGGCGCACGACCGGCCGGCCGCATTCGCCGTCGCGTCCCGGCCGGCGCGGCGGTCACGTGCCGGCACCGCGTAGCTGGCCGGATCTTGCAGCGTGCGGCAGCCGTTCCGCTTCGCCATTGGCCGGTGACGCCGGATTCCCAACAATCGATCCGTGCCGATGGAAGTTCCATCGGCACGGCCTCACGAGGGCCACACGGGGAAGGACCACCTTGAACAGACGAGGATTGCTCCGGGTCGCCACCGCGCTGATCGCCGCCGCCGGGGTCGGCGCGTCGATCGCCGGCGTTCCGCAGCCGGCCGCCGCCGCGCCCCAGGGCTTCGATCACGTCGTGTACTGGAACGACGTGCTGCTCAACGCGTTCCGCGCGAGCAGCGAACCGCCGACCGTCCTCAGCCGCGCCGGCGCCATGATGCACCTGGCCATGTACGACACGGCCGTGTCGCTCGGCACCTCCGGCGCCCCCTACATCGCCAAAGTCAACAAGATCCCCAACTACAGCTACGACCGGGACTGGAACATGGACGCGGCGGCCGTCCGGGTACTGAGGGCGGTGTTCCCCGGCCAGAACTTCGACACCGCGTTCACCGGGTCCCGCGCGTACCCGCCGGTCGGTGTGCCCGGCCCCGAGGGCTGGAGCACCAGCGTCGGCGACGGCGCCGCGCAGAACATCCTCAACGCGCGGGCGAACGACGGTTCCGGCAACAACGCCCCGTACCCGGTCAGCAACACCGCCGGCCAGTGGCGCCCGACCGGATCCGGCGCGGCGGTGAGCCCCAACTGGGGGTCGGTCACCCCGTTCGCGCTCACCTCCGGCTCCCAGTTCCGGCCGTCGCTTCCGGGCGGCTTCACCACCGTGACCGGCATGCTGAGCAGCACCGCGTACGCCAACCAGGTCAACGAGGTACGGCGCGTCGGCTCGGCAACCGCCGCACCGACGGACCGGACCGCCGACCAGACCCAGCTCGCGTTCTTCTGGGCCAACGACCTCAACGGCACCTACAAGCCGCCGGGCCAACTCTTCGAGCACACCCAGATCGTCGCGGCCCAGCGGCCCACCGAGACCGTCCGGCTCTTCGCCCTGGTCGCGATGGCGATGGCGGACGCGGGCATAGCCGCCTGGGACGCCAAGTACAACACCGGCATCGACCTGTGGCGCCCGGAGAGCGCGATCGCCGAGCCACAGTCCGACGGAAACCCCGCCACCACCCCGGACGCCTCGTGGCGCCCGCTCTCCGTCGACCGCAACGGCAACCGCTTCTCGCCGCCCTTCCCGGCCTACGTGTCCGGGCACGCCACGTTCGCCGGCGCCTGGGCGGGCGTCATGAAGCGCCACTACGGCACGGACGCGGTGAGCTTCGTGGCGACCACCGAGGATCCGATGGCCGCCGGGGCCACCCGCGCGTTCAGCAGCTTCAGCGCGGCGGCGACCGAGAACGCCCGCAGCCGCGTCTACCTCGGCGTGCACTACCAGTGGGACGCCGACGCCGGCCTCAGCACCGGCGACGGGGTGGCCAACCGAGTCTTCAGCACCTACCTGAGGTGACGCCGGCGGAGGGCCGGGGGTGGCGACACCTCCGGCCCTCCAGCCGTCCGCCACGCCGATGGGCAGGTCGGGCGAGCGATCCGAGCCGCCCATCGGGTCGGCGGACCGGGGACACCGGGCGGCAGGGTCCTAGGCTGTCTGCCATGACCGAGCAGCGCGGCGGGACCGTCGACGAGTCGTGCGTCCTCACCGAAGGGCCGTGGACGCACCGGTTCGTCGGCGCCAACGGCAGTCGGTTCCACGTCGTGGAGGCCGGCACCGGCCCGATGGTGCTCTTCCTGCACGGCTTCCCGGAGCACTGGTGGGCCTGGCACGAGATGCTGCCGGCGGTCGCCGACGCCGGCTTCCGAGCCGTGGCGGTCGACCTGCGCGGCTACGGCGCCAGCGACAAGCCGCCCCGGGGCTACGACGGCTACACCCTGGCGGCCGACGTCGCCGGGCTGATCCGGGCCCTCGGCGAACGCTCCGCCACCGTGGTCGGCACCGGCGTCGGCGGCATGATCGCGTGGACGGTGGCGTCGTTCCACCCGTCGCTGGTCCGCCGGCTGGTGGTGCTTGGCGCCCCCCACCCGCTGCGGCTCCGGGCCGCCATCTTCGCCGACCCGCGCGGGCAGTTCGCCGCCGCCACGCCCACCCTGAAGTTTCAACTGCCCCGCTACGAGCACGTGCTGACCCGCGACGACGCGGCGGCCGTGGCGGAGATGCTGCGCCGCTGGGGCGGGCCGCGCTGGGTCGACGGGCCGGGCTTCGAGGCGTACGCGGAACGGTGCCGGGAGGCCATGCGTATTCCGCAGGCGGCGTTCTGCGCCCTGGAGGGCTACCGCTGGGCCTTCCGCTCGGTGCTCCGCCTGCACGGTTACCGCTTCGTCCGGCTGATGCAGAAGCCGCTCGTCACGCCGACCCTCCAGTTGCACGGCGCGCTCGACGAGGCCTCCCTGCCGCGTACCGCCCAGGGCTCCGGCCGGTACGTGGTGGCGCCCTACGAGTGGCGGCTCCTGGACGACGTCGGGCACTTCCCGCACGTGGAGGCCGGCGACCTGGTGCTGGGCGAGGTCCTGCGCTGGGCGAAGTCCTGAGTCAGACCCGCTGCTCGCGCAGGTCGGCGACCTCCGCGGCGGGCGCCCAGCCCTGGTAGACGCCGAAGTCGAAGACCTCCAGCCCCATCGCCCGGGCCACCGGCCAGCGTCCGCCGGTGTACTCCACCCGCAGCCAGCCGTCGTGTTCACCGAGGACGATGAAGGGCTGCCCCTGCCAGGTGCAGGTGGTCCGCACGTACGCCAGGTCGTCGACGTCGGTGGCCGGCAGCACCCGGACGTACCGGCCGGGGCGGATCTCCTCGAAGCCCTCGCCCGGCTCCGGCTGGTAGAGCCGGACGTCGTCGCCGTCCGGGCTCGCCTGGTATTCCCGACCCTGCCAGCGGGCCACGTAACCGTCGCGCGTCACTGCTCACCGACCTGTCGCCACCGCAGCGCGTCCGTGTCGAGGATGGCGACCACCCGTTCGGTGCCGTCCGCGCCGATCCGCCACAGCTGCGCGCCGTGCGGCAGCCGGGCGCTGTCCACCTTGAACTCCGCCACCACGTCACTGCTCTCGCCCGGCGCGAACCCGTTGCCCCGGAACGGCGGGCGTTCGATGACCCAGCCCTCCATGGCCCGCATGGCGGGCTCGTTCTGCCCGCCGTACGGGATGCGGTAGAGGCTCGGCCGGTGCGCGGGCCAGCGCAACACGTAGATCTCCTCGGCGTCCCGCACGAAGGGGGACTCCGGGTAGCCGAGGCCGAGCGCGTCGTGCAACTGGGCGGGGGTGGTGAGGTGGGCCAGTTCGCCGGCCCGGTGCACGAAGCCGGAGACCCGGTCGTAGCCCCGTTCCAGGTAGTATGCGAGCTGACTGGGGGCGACCGCCTTCTGCATCACGATCGGGCGCGCCGGGTCGGGCGCGGGCGGGGCGTAGCGCGGGCGGCTGACCGGTTCCTCGGCGGCGGGCGGCTCGGCCTCGGTCCCGATGTCGTCGCCGAGCCCCACCTCGGCCGCCCAGCTGGCCAGCCCGACGATCTGCTCACCGGGCAGTTTCGCCCCGACCGGGGTGCCCGGGTTCACCGCGAACGACCAGGACTCGTCCGGCCAGCGCCGGATCAACTGGACGAACCTGACCTCGATGGTCTCGACCGCAGCGTCGGTGTGGTCGGCGAGCCGCTCCGGCGAGGTGTGCACGACGACGAACGTCTCACCGTCCAGCTGCTCCGTACGCCAGACGAAGCCTGGCTCGCCGGGCCGACTGCCCGCCGCGGAGTCGGCGGCCACCGGCAGCAGCACGCGGGCCAGCAGCAGGGTGGACAGGAACGTGTCGGTGCTGCCTGCGCCGGCGGCGTCGAGCAGGTTCTCCTCGACCTCGTTGGCCGGCTCGAAGCCGACCGACTCGTCGGCGACCGCCGACACCTCCCCGGCGACGGGCCCGGTCGTGGGCACCGGCACGGTGACCGGCTCGGTCGTGGGCACCGGCACGGTGACCGGCTCGGTCACGGCCACCGGCACGGTGACCGGCTCGGTCGTGGGCACCGGCACGGTGACCGGCTCGGTCACGGCCACCGGCACGGTGACCGGCTCGGTCGTGGGCACCGGCGCGGTGACCGGCTCGGTCACGGCCACCGGCGCGGTGACCGGCTCGTCGGCGACCGACGGACCGGGGTCCTCCCCGGCCGCGACCGGGCCGACGCCGTGAACACCGACATCGTTCGTCACCGTCGCGGGCGCGGCCCCGTCCCGGGCCGCACCGTCCGCCGCCGGATCGCTGGACCACGCAGGGGCGGCGGCCGACGCGGCGTCGAGAGACACCGTCGCATCCCCGGACGGCGCCGGGTCGACGGGCGGCGCCGGATCGGGCGCGGCGTCGGGCGGCGCGGGGGACGCGGCCACCGGCTCCCGCCGACGCCGGACCGGCTCGAACAGCGAGACGGTCTCGTCGGCAGCCGGATCGGGCTCGGGGGCGGGTGGCCCGGTGAGGTCCCGCGATTCGATGACGGTGCCCTCGATGACGATCGGCGTGAACCCGCGCCGGGCGGCGGGCGGCGCGGACACCGGCTCCGTGTCCGCCGCCTCCGTCACCGGCTCGGGCCCGGCCGGTTCCTGGGTGGCCTGCCGTCGTGGCATCGCCTGGGTGACGTCCTCGGCCGGCTGCGGTCGACCTCCGTCGTACGCCGGTGGCGGCCCAGGCTCCGGGTCGGAGGTCCGGAGGTCCCGGGTGGGGCCCTCGTCGGGCTCACGCGGCGGCAACACCTGGGTGGCTTCGCCCCCGGGCACCGCGAAGGCCCGGGTGGGCTCGCCAGCGGGCACCGTGAAGGCGTGGGTCGGCTCCGCGTTGGGCGCCAGGAAAGCCTGAGTCGGCTCCCCGGCAGGCACCGTGAAGGCGTGGGTCGGCTCCGCGTTGGGCGCCAGGAAAGCCTGAGTCGGCTCCCCGGCAGGCACCGTGAAGGCGTGGGTCGGCTCCGCGCCGGTCGGGGCGCTCGGGATCGGGCGGGTCGGCCCCTCCGGCACCGGCTCCGCGAGCGGCCGGCGGCGGGGAAACGGCTGACTGCCGGCCGCGAGGCGGGACGGCGGCGCCGCCCGCTCGCCCGAGCGCAACGCCTCCTGCCGGTGGGTGGCGGCACGGCCGGAGGCCGGCTCGAAGAACGACCGGTTGGGCCGCTCCGGGGCCTCCCCGGCCGAGCGGCCGTTGGACCCCGGCGCGGGGTGGGCGTCGGGCGTCGACAGGCCCCTCGGGCGCTCGGTGAACGGCGCGGGGCGCGGCGGCGGGACGCGCTCGGGGGCCGGCACGGCGTCGGTGCGCGCGGGTCCGTCAGCCGCCGGTTCGCCACGCCGCGGGTCGAGGTGCTCGGCGGGAAAGGCGGGCGGGGTGCGCGGATGGGCCGGCTCCACCGGCACGCCGGGTCGGGCGGGTGCGGGAACGCGGCCGGTGCTCGAGGCGGGCCGCAGTGTGCCGTTGGACCGGGTGACGCCGGTGGCCGGCCCGGTGTCCGCCCCGGCCGGCGCGTCGTGGCCGGCTGTCTGGGCCCGCGCCCGGGCCGCCGTCTCCACGCGTTCCAGCCGGGCCCGCGCACCCATGGTGCGGCCGGGCAGCCGGACGTCGCCCCGCGAGAGCTGCGCGACGAACCAGGCCGGCAGGTAGCCCTCGATGGGCAGGCCGGGGTTCACCGCAAGCCACCACTCGTGGTTGGGCCAGCCGTCGGCCAGGTCGGCGTACGAGACGCGCCGGACGGTGCCGCCGTTCTCCCCGAGACAGGCGCGAACGGCCGCCCCCGAGGTGAACGCCAGCACGTGCGTGCGGCCACCGGTGGTCCACGTGCCCCAGCCCACCGGCGCCGTCCCCGCGAGTGCCTCGGCGGAGACCGGCAGCAGCAGTTCGGTGCGGGCCAGGACGCGGAAGTAGAGCTGTTGGTCGCTGGCTCGCAGCGCGTCCCGCATCGCCGCCTCGGCGTCGGTGGCCGGCTCCCACTCGGTCACGGCCACCCCTCCTCCCGCGAACAGGCCATAGGTATCGCGTACAACCTACAAGGTAGAAGCAAGATCACAATCGCTGGCCGGCGGCGGTGCGCCCGGTGCCGTCGGAGGCGCTAACATCCCGTTCCGGAGTCGACACGATACGGAGGCGGTCGATGTCCCGGTCCCCCGCGCGCCCGCTCCTCGCCGCCCTGACGACGGCGTTGCTGACCGCCGTCCCGGCCACCCCCGCGCTCGCCGGCCCCGCCGCCGGCCCGGTGCCCGCCGGCCGCCCCGCGTCCGCGCCGGCCGCCGCGCGTGCGGCCCCCGGCTGCGCCTCGTCCCTCGCCCCGGTCCGGCCGGTGTCCGCGCGCCCCTGGCCCCAGCAGCGGTACGCCCCGGAGCGGCTGGCGCCGCTCGCCACGGGTGCCGGGGTGACGGTCGCGGTGGTCGACTCAGGGGTGGACCGGCGGCACCCGCAGTTGACCGGCCGGGTGCTCGACGGCACCGACCTGCTGGACCCCGGCGGCGACGGCAGCCGGGACTGTGCCGGTCACGGCACCGGCGTGGCGAGCATCATCGCCGCCGTCCCCCGCGACGGGGTGGCGTTCCGCGGGTTGGCCCCGGGCGCCCGGATCCTGCCGGTACGGGTCAGCGAGCAGCAGGTGGTCGAGGGGCGGGAGTCGGGGCGCACGGTCAGCGCCGCGGACTTCGCCCGTGCCATCCGCTGGGCCGTCGACCACGACGCCGACGTGCTCAACCTCTCCGTCGTCCTGTACGCGGACGACCCGGCGGTGCGGGCCGCGGTCGGCTACGCCGTCGACCGGGACGTGGTCGTGGTGGCCGCCGCCGGCAACCTGCACGACGCCGGCGACCCCCGGCCCTACCCGGCCGCGTACGACGGGGTGCTCGGGGTGGGGGCGATCGGGGCGGACGGGGCACGCTCCCCGTTCTCCCAGACCGGCTCGTACGTCGACCTGGTCGCCCCGGGCAGCGACGTGCTGATGGCGGCTCCCGGTCAGGGCCACCACCGGGCGGAGGGCACCAGCTACGCGGCGCCCTTCGTGGCGGCCACCGCCGCGCTGCTGCGCCAGTACCGGCCGGAGTTGACCGCGACGCAGGTGGCGCGGCGGATCGTGGCGACCGCCGATCCGGCCCCGGGCGACGGTCGGGGCGGCGGATACGGCGCGGGGGTGCTGAACCCGTACCGGGCCGTCACCGAGACCGGGGGCGGGGCGCCGGAGCGGGCGCGTCAGGTTGCCGCGCTGGCGGACGACCGGACCGAGCCGGCGCTGGTGGCGCAGCGGGCCCGCCGGGCGGCGGCGCAGGACAGGGCGCTGCTGGTGGCGGGGGTCAGCGGGGCGGTGGTGGCCCTGGCGGCGCTGCTGGCGCTCGTCGTGCCGCGCGGCGCCCGCCGTCGCTGGCGGCCGGCCGGCCCGGCCTGACCCGACCCCGGCGGTGGCCGGGTCGATCCCGTCACCCGCCGACGAGGCGGTCGGGTCGGACCACCCGCCGACGGACCGCCCGGACGGCCGGTGGTGGCGCCGACCGGGTCACGGTCGACGCCACCACCGGGCGGGGCTCACTGGAACAGGCCGACGTTCTTCTTCTCCGTGTCGAGGTAGTCGGCGGCGGAGTCGTTCACCGCGAGCTTGATGTCGCGCAGCATCGCCTGGAGGTCCTGCGAGGCCGAACGCCAGCGGGTCTGCCGCTGTTCGTAGGCCTGGCGGGCCTCGCCGGACCAGCTCGCCACGAGCGGGGCGGCGTCCCGTTCGAGCTGCCCGAGCTGCGAGTCGAGCGCGTTCAGCGCCTTCTGGATGTCGGCGCCCGCCTGTTGCAGGGCGGCGAAGTTGACGACCAGTACACCGTGGTCCATCGGATGTCTCCTCCCCCGAGACCGGGTCAGAGCGGCAGCTGGATGCCGCCGCGGTTGGTGGTGGACACGCGGCTGGCGGCCTCGGCGTCCGAGACGTCGTAGTGCTGGCCGGCCGTGCGGATGGCGCCGGCGGTCTCGCGCAGCGCCCGCTGCAACGTCGCCTGGTCCTGCGCCCACTGCTGCTTGACCTGCTCGAACGAGCGCCCGCCGGCACCGCGCCAGGCCTGCTGCAACACCTCCAACTCGGCCATCAGGCTGCTCAGCATGGACTGCAGGGACTGGTCGACCTGCTCGAACTTCGCGGCGGTCTGCTGCATCACCGCTGCTTCTGCCTGGGTCTGGGACACCCGGGACGTCACCTCGTCTCATCGGTCGTGGCTGGCCGCTGGCACGCCCGGTCACCGGGCGTGCCGCTCGCGCCGCCCGGACGTCGAGCGCGGCGGGCGCGGGGGTCAGCAGAACTCGTCGCTGACGGTAGCGGTCCGGTAGCGTTTCTGCTACCCCGTGGTTCTCCCCTGTGGACGACCGCGGTCCCCGCCCCGCCGGCAGGCCCCCTACGATGGGCGGCGTCGATGTCGCGGCGAGTGACCGGTCGAGGAGGCGCGGTGACGGTGACCACCGGCGCGGGCCCGCACCGGCCGGCCTCGGACCACGATCCCGGACCGGCCGCCCCGACCCTCGGCCCGGCGCCGGCCACCCCGACCGGCACCGTGGCGGGAGCGCCGGCGTCCCGGGGCGCCCCGTCGACGCCGTGGATCCCGGCCGCCCGGCGGCGCGGCGCCGGTGTCCGGGCCGGTCAGGTCGTCGCCACGCAGGTGGCGGTGGCCGCCGTGGTGGCGGCCACCGGCCGCGGGGTGCTGGCGACGTTGGCCGCCGTGGGGGTGGCCGCGCTGCTGCTGCCGGTGGCGTGGGTGCGGCTGCGGGGGCGGTGGCTCTTCGAGTGGCTGACCGCCGGCCTGGGCTACGCCACGCGCCGGCGTGCCCTGCCGCCGGCCGCCGGTCCGACGGCCCTGCTGGGCCTGGTCGACCCGGGCGCGGTCGTCCGTCCCGCCGAGCTGGCCGGCACGCCGGCCGCCGTGCTGGACGACGCCGCGGGCATGGTGGCCGTGCTGGAGGTGGGCGACCCGGCCGACCTGCTCGGCGACGCGCCCCGTGCGCTGCCCGTCCCGGCGACGCTGCTGCCGGCCGCCGCGCCGGACGGCCCCCCGGTCCGCCTCCAGCTCCTGCTGACGGGCTCGCCGGCGCCGACGGTCGGCGCGGGTGGCGGCACGGTCGCCACCTCGTACCGGCAGCTCACCGACGGACGGCTCGCCGGGCGGGAACGGGCCGTGCTCGCCGTCCGGGTGCTCCGCGTCGAGGGCTGGACGGCGGAGGAACTGCGGCGGACGCTCTCCGGAACGGTGCGCCGGATCACCCGCCGGCTCGGGCCCGTCACCGCCCGCCCGCTGGGCGAGCACGCGACGCTGCGGGTGCTGGCGGAGCTGGCCCACCACGACGACCACCCCGCGCAGGAGTCCTGGCAGGCGGTCCGGGCGGGCGACCTGCTCCAGACCACGTTCCGGTTGCGCCGCTGGCCCGACGCGCGTACCGACGCCGGTCGACGGCTGGTGTCGCGGCTGCTCGCGCTGCCGGCGACGGCGACCACCGTCTCGTTCGGCGTCGGGCCGTGGTCCGGCGCCGACCCCGCGTCGGCGCCGACCGGGCTGACCGTACGACTGGCCGCCGCCACCCCGGCGGAGCTGTCGGTCGCGGCGCAGGCGCTGCGCCGGCTGATGGCCGAGGTGGGCGGTGAGGTGCAGCGGCTCGACGGCGCGCAGCTCGGCGGGTTGGCCGGCACGTTGCCGCTCGCGGCGGCGGGCGTCGCGGGCCCGGGTCCCACGCCGGACGGCCTGGAGCTGACCCTCGGCGAGGCGGGGCTGATGGTCGGCACCAACCGGCACGGCGGCGCGGTGACCGTTCGGCTGTTCCGACCGGAGAGCACCCGGGTGATGCTGGTCGGCGGGATACGCGCGGCGCAGCTGGTGGCGGTGCGGGCGATGGCGCTCGGGGCCCGGGTGGTGGTGCAGACCGCCCGCCCGCGCGGGTGGGAGCCGTTCGTCCGGGGCGTCGGCGTCCCCGGGGCGATGATCCCGGTGATCCCGCCCGGCCGCCCGGTGGGCGAGCCGGCTTCGCCGCTGCGTCCGCTGCTGGTGGTGGTCGACGCCGGTCCCACGCCCGCCGAGACCGAGCCGGGATCCCCGTGGCGGACCACGCTGCTGGTGCGCGACGAGCTGACCGCCGCCGACGCCGACGCGTTGGGCCGCGCCGACCTGGCCGTGCTGCAACCGCTCGACCCGGCCGAGGCCGCCGTGGCAGGCGCCGCACTGGGGCTCGGCGGGTCGGCGGAGTGGCTGACCCGGATCCGGGACGACATGGTGGCGCTGGTGAACCGGCGGGCGTTGCGCTGGGCGCTGCTCTCCCCCACTCCGATCGAGTCGCAACTGATCGGCCGCCCCTCCCGTCGCTGAGCGGGCAGCCGAACCCGCGACTTCCGCGCCTTGTCCTTCCGTGGCACGATCCCGGCCATGGGTTTCCTCAAAGGGCTGCTGATCCGGCTGGGCAGCACGGCGCTGGCCTTCTGGCTGGCCACGCTGCTCATCCCGGGCATCACACTGGATTCGGCGTCCACCAGCGAGACGGTCGTCACGCTGGTCCTCGTCGCGGTGATCTTCGGCGTGGTCAACGCGGTGCTCCAGCCGATCATCAAGACCGTCGGCTGCGGCTTCTACCTGCTGACCCTCGGGCTGATCGCCCTGGTGGTCAACGGGCTGCTGTTCCTGCTCACGAGCTGGATCGCCGACCAGGCCGGGCTGCCCTTCCACGTCGACGGCTTCTGGCCGGAGGCGGTGCTCGGCGCGCTCCTCGTCGGCATCGTCACCTGGCTCCTCGGGGCCGCCCTCGACCGGGACTGACCCGGGCCGGCCGGAGTCCGGCCGCGACCGCAGGCAGACCCCGATCCCAGGGCCGGCCGACCAGAGGTCAGGCTCCGATCGCAGGGCCGGCCGACCAGAGGGCGGGAATTGGTCGCTGATCGAGGCGGGTGGCCGGGCTAGCGTCGCGGGCATGCTCACCCTGACCCGTGACGACGGCTACCTGCTCAGCACCGAGGCGGACCGGATCGACCTGGACCTGGTGCACCACTGGCTCTCCACCGACGCGTACTGGGCGATCGGGCGGGACCGGGAGACGGTGGCGCGGGCGTTCGCCGGGTCGGTGCCGTTCGGCGTCTACCGCCCGGGTGACGGCCGGCAGGTCGCGGTCGCCCGGGTGATCACCGACAGGGCCACCTTCGCCTGGCTCTGCGACGTCTACGTCGATCCCGGCGAGCGCGGCCGGGGGCTGGGCAGCTGGCTGGCCGTCGCGGTCCGCGACCACCTCGCCGAACTGGGCGTACGCCGGATCCTGCTGGCCACCGCCGACGCCCACGCGGTGTACGCCAAGGTCGGATTCGCCACGCTGGCCGATCCGCACCGCTGGATGCAGCTCGACCAGCGGGAACAGCAGGTGAACCGGGTCACCGGCAAGGATCCGGGCGGCCGGTCACCCCTTACGGTGGAGGCGTGACGCCACTCCGCCTCGGCTACCTCTACGGCTTCGTCGCGTACCTGCTCTGGGGGTTCTTCCCGCTCTACCTGCGGCTGCTGCGCCCGGCGGGGTCGATCGAGATCCTGGCCCACCGCATCGTCTGGTCGGTGGTGTTCGTCGCCCTGCTGCTGGTGGCGCTGCGCAACGTCGGCTTCCTGCGGGCGCTGTTGCGCCGGCCCCGGGCGCTGGCCGGCATCGGCGTCGCCGCCGCGCTGATCGCGGTGAACTGGGGCACCTACATCTACGGGGTGAACTCCGACCGGGTGGTGGAGACCGCCCTCGGCTACTTCATCAACCCGCTGGTGGTGGTGCTGCTGGGCGTCACCGTGCTGCGCGAGCGGCTGCGGCCCACGCAGTGGGTGGCGCTCGGCATCGGCGGCCTGGCGGTGGCCGTGCTGACCGTCGACTACGGCCGGCTGCCGTACCTGGCGCTGGTCCTGGCGTTCAGCTTCGCCGGCTACGGCTTCGTCAAGAAACGGCTGGGGCTGCCCGCCGCGGAGGGGCTCTTCGTCGAGTCGGCGGTGCTGGCGCTGCCCGCCCTGGCGTACCTGGGTTGGCTCACCGCCGCCGGCGACGGCACCTTCGGGCAGGTGTCGCTCGGACACACCGCGCTGCTGGTGTCGGCCGGTGTGGCCACCGCGATCCCGCTGCTGCTCTTCGCCGGGGCGGCGAACCGGCTTCCGCTCACCGGGCTCGGCATGATCCAGTACCTCGCGCCGATCCTCCAGCTCGGCTGCGGGGTGCTGATCTTCCACGAGCCGATGCCGCCGGCCCGGCTCGCCGGTTTCGCCCTGGTCTGGGCCGCGCTGATCGTCTTCACCGTCGACGCCGTGCGCCACTCCCGCCGTACCCGCGCCACCACCCTCGCCGCCCGCCGGGCCGAGGCCGTCGTCACGACCCGCTGACCGACGCGCGGCGCGGTCAGCGGACGTCGTAGGCGAGGACGGGGGTGCCGTCGGCGCGCAGCAGTTCCAGCCGGACCAGCTCCGCGTCGGTGAACCGGGTCGCGCCGGTGAACCGCAGGTCGTCGCCGGGAGCGGCGAGCCACGACCCCACCTGCTCCGTCGCGCCACCCGGGCCGTGCGCCACCAGCCGGAAGGTGTACGCCTTGGCGTAGCCGGCCTTCGCGTCGTACCCGCAGCGCATCCGCACCTCGGTGCCCCAGTCGGTGCCGCTGAGGGCGATCTCGGCGTGCACCGGCACCGTGCCGGCGACCGGTTGCATGGCGACCATCCGCACCTCGACCGGCGGCCCGACGGCTGCCTCCCGGGGCAGCAGGGCGGCGGTGCCGACGCCGACGACCAGGGCCAGCGCGGCAGCCGCGAGCGCGGTGAGGGCGTACCGGCGCCGGGTGGCCGACCGCTCCCGACGGCGGCGCTCCCGCACGGCGGCGAGCAGTTCGGGCACCCGGGGGTTCTCCGGCGGCGGCAGGAACTGCTCCAGGCCGGCCGGGTCGAGGCGGCCGAGCAGCGCCGGCAGGACGGCGATATCGGCGACCGCCTGGCGGCAGGCGGCACAGCCGGCGAGGTGCCGCTCGTAGGCCACCCGGTCGGCGGGAGCCAGCGCACCCAGCACGTACGCGCCGTCGTCGTGCGCGAACTCGCACCGGGTCATTCCGTCACCCCCATCTCGGCCAGGACCAACCGTAGTGAGCGCAGGGCGTAGTGGGTCCGGGACTTGACCGTGCCGGGCGGCACGCCCAGCCGGGACGCCGCCTCCGCCACCGACCGCCCCTGGTAGAAGCACTCGACCAGCACCTCCCGGTGGGTGGGGCTGAGCCGGTTCAGCGCCTCGGCGACGGTCCACGCCTCCACGGCGCGTTCCGCCTCGTCCACGGCCTGGACGGGCTCGGGCAGCTCGTCGGTGAAGACCTCGCCGACGCGGGCGGAGCGGCGCCGCCAGGCGTCGATGGCCAGGTTGCGGGCGGTGGTGAAGAGCCAGGACCGGACCGAGCCGCGCGTCGGGTCCAGCGACTCCGGGTGCCGCCAGGCCCGCAGCAGCGTCTCCTGCACCAGGTCCTCGGCCCGCTGCCGGTCGCCGTTGACCAGCCGCAGGGCGTGCGCGTACAGCGCCTCCGCGTGCTCGTCGTGCAGCGCGCGCAGCAGTTGGGCGTCGTGGTCGCTGATGGCGGTCTCCTCGCTGTCGCCGCGAGTCCGGCGGTGGCGCTCGCCCGGGAATACGTGCCGTCGCCCCGAACGGTTCAGCCGCAGGTCACCGTGGGATTCCCGGCAGAGGTGTTCACGCCCGGTTCACACCGCCGCCGACGGTCGCTCACCACGCCCTCCTAGCGTCCGGCGGGTACGCACGCCAGCGGCTGGTTCGGCGTGCACCGACCCCCTTCAGGAGGCTCCTTCCATGAGCGACCGTCCCCGGCTGCTCCCGTTGCTGGGCGCCACCCGCCACGGCAGCCGCGACGCCATGACCTGTCTCTACCGGTGCGGCAACGCGTGCGACCACCCGGTGCCCAACACCTCCGACAACGCGTACTTCGGGGACGTGGTGAACGCGGAGGTGTCCCGGCGCGGCGTGGTCCGGGCCGGCGCGGTCGGCGCGCTGGTCCTCGGCTTCGGCGGCGCGGTGGCCGGTGCCGCCCCCGCCGCGGCGGCCCCGGCCACCCCCGTGGTCCCCGAGGCCGCCGGCCTCGGCCGCCCCTCCGGCGGCGTCGGCAACGGCGCGCTGACCTTCAAGCCGGTCCCGCCGAACACCCTGGACAGCCTCGTCGTGCCCAACGGGTACGACCACTCGGTAATCATGCGCTGGGGTGACCCGGTCGTGCCGGGCGCCCCCGAGTTCGACCTGCACGCCCAGACCGCCGCCGCCCAGGCCCGGCAGTTCGGCTACAACAACGACTTCGTCGGGGTGCTGCCGCTGGACGGGCGCCGGCGCGCGCTGCTCGTGGTCAACCACGAGTACACCAACGAGGACCTGATGTTCCCCGGCTTCACGAGCCAGGACGCGCTGAGCGTCGAACAGCTCCGGATCGCCATGGCCGCGCACGGCATGTCGGTGGTGGAGCTGGAGCGGGTCGACGGCACCGGGCAGTGGCGGCCGGTCACCAAGGGCCGGCGGCCGTACAACCGGCGGGTCACGGCGCTGGCCACGAAGTTCGAGCTGACCGGGCCGGCCGCCGGCTCGGCGCACCTGCGGACCGCCGCCGACCCCAGGGGTCGTACGGTCGTCGGCACGCTGAACAACTGCGCCGGCGGGGTCACCCCGTGGGGCACGGTGCTCTCCGGCGAGGAGAACTTCAACCAGTACTTCGTCGGCGGTGACGCGGTGGCCGCGGAGGCGAAGCCGAAGCTGGCCCGCTACGGCATCAACACCACCACCCGCTACCCGAGCGGCAGCCGCAAGTGGGAGCGCGCCGACGAGCGGTTCGACCTGGCGAAGCACCCGAACGAGGCCAACCGGCACGGGTGGGTCGTGGAGATCGACCCGTACGACCCGGAGAGCCGCCCGCGCAAGCACACCGCGCTGGGCCGGTTCAAGCACGAGGGCGCGAACGTCATCGTGGCGAAGAGCGGGCACGTGGTCGCGTACATGGGCGACGACGAGCGCTTCGACTACCTGTACAAGTTCGTCTCCGACAAGAAGTTCATGAAGGGCAACTCCTGGGTCGCCCGCCGGCACAACCTGACCCTGCTGGAGTCGGGCACCCTCTACGTCGCCAAGCTCGACGAGACCAGCGCCGGCGAGATCGACGGCTCCGGCCGGCTCCCGTCCGACGGCGCGTTCGACGGCCGGGGCCGGTGGATCAGGCTGGTCAGCGGCAACCGCTCGTACGTCGACGGGATGACGGCCGCCGACGTGCTCACCTTCACCCGGCTGGCCGGCGACAAGGTCGGGGCGACCAAGATGGACCGCCCGGAGGACGTCGAGCCCAGCCTGCTCACCGGCAAGGTGTACGTGGCGCTGACCAACAACACCGACCGGGGCAAGGCCGGCAAGCCGGCCGCCGACGAGGCCAACCCGCGCAACCTCAACAAGCACGGCCAGGTGCTGGAGCTGGTCGAGGACCGGGGCGACAACGCGGGCGAGACCTTCGCCTGGTCGCTGCCCATCGTGGCCGGTGACCCGGCGGACCCGTCGACCTTCTTCGCCGGGTACGACAAGACGAAGGTCTCCCCGATCTCCTGCCCGGACAACGTGGCGTTCGACGCCACCGGGAACCTCTGGATCTCCACGGACGGCAACGCGCTGGGCAGCAACGACGGCCTCTTCGCCACGGCCGTCGAGGGGCCGGAGCGGGGCCACCTGAAGCAGTTCCTCACCGTGCCGGTGGGCGCGGAGGCGTGCGGCCCGTTCATCACCGGGGACAACCGCTCGGTCTTCGTGGCGGTGCAGCACCCGGGCGAGCTCAGCGGCGCGTCGGTCGAGAGCCCGGCCTCGAACTGGCCGGACGGCGACTTCGCCAAGCCGGGCGTGGTGGTGGCCTGGCGCCTGGACGGCGGCCCGATCGGCAGCTGACCCCTCCTCGGGCGGTCCGGCGCTGGACCGCCACCGGGGGGCCCTCTCCCAGCCGGGGAGAGGGCCCCCGGCCGTTGGGACCGAGCCGGCAGGTGGCCCCGGCGGTCAGTTGTCGGCGACCAGGTGGTCGGCGATCGTCCGGGCGACCGTGAGCAGCTTCGCCCGGACCGCGCGGGCGGAGGTCATCATCTCGCCGGCGGGCAGCGCGCAGGCCAGCACCACCCGGCGTTCCATGTCCTTGTCGGGGCTGACCAGCACCGCCGCGCAGGCCACGCCCTGCCGGAACTGCCCCAGCTCCAGCTGCATGCCGCGCCGCTCCCCGGCGGCCAGGTCGGCCTCGAACGCCTCAGCGGTGGTCAGGGTCGCGGAGGTGAACGGACGCATGCCGTAGTCGCGCAGGTAGCGGAAGCGCTGCTCGGTGGTCAGCGTGGCGAGCAGGGCCTTGCCGAGGGCGGTCGCGTGCGCCCCCTCGTCGAACCCCGGCACCAGTTCCTCCAGGTACGGCGAGCGCGGTCCTTCGGCCACGGCCGTGATCGCCACCTGCCCGCCCACGAAGCGGCCGAGGTAGTGGCTGTAGCCGGTGTCCACGGCGGCCCGGCGCAGGTTCTCCCCGACCGCCGGCGGCCCCCGGAACGCCGTCACCAGCTCGCGGTAGCGGTCGGCCACCTCCAGGCCCACGATGTAGGTGCCGTCCTCGCGCCGGATCACGTAGCCCTCGTAGGCGAGGGTGCGGACGAGGTGGTAGGTCGTCGCCACGGTCAGCTCGCAGCGCCGGGCGATCTGTTTGACGGTGAGCCCCTTCGGGGCGCGACCGACCGATTCGAGCACTCGTAGCGCGCGGGACACGCTCCGGATGAGGTCCGAAGGTTCCGCCAAGGGGTCGCGCACAACCACCTCCGCCGCCGGGGACTTACACCATATGAAAAACAGGCCCAGTGCGAAATGCCTGTTCGGGTGGAGGATGCCAGATCGTCATGAACGGGGCGTTGCTCGACAGGCACGTTCCGTGACGTGTGCGCTGCTCGCGTAGGTTTGCCGGGCCATGACCACGACCGCGTCGCCGCCAGCCCCGAGCTGGGCCGGCTCGCCTGGCCGGATCCTGTGCCGCTGGTGGCGGGCGTGCCGCTCGGCTTCGGCCTGGGCCCCGGCCCCGGCCTCAGCTGGTGCGGTCGGCGATGTAGTCGCAGAGGGATTCGAGGGCGCGGCGGGGCGGTCCCTGCGGGAGCGGCCCGAGCTGCTCGCGGGCCTCCTCGGCGTAGCTGCGGACCGTCTCCCGGGCCCGCTTCAGCGCCGGGCTCTCCCGCAGCAGGCCGAGCGCCTCGGCGTGCAGGTCGTCGTCGGTCAGCGGGCCGGTCGCCAGGAGCTCCCGCAGCCGCACGGAGGCGGCGTCGGCGTCGTCCGAGCCGAGCGCGTAGAGCACCGGCAGGGTCGGCACGCCCTCACGCAGGTCGGTGCCGGGCGTCTTGCCCGACTCCACCGACTCGGAGGCGATGTCGAGCAGGTCGTCGGAGAGCTGGAAGGCCACGCCGATGGTCTCGCCGTAGCCGGCCAGCGCCTCGATGTGCTCCGGGACGGCGCCGCCGAACATGCCGCCGAAGCGGGCCGAGGTGGCGATCAGCGATCCCGTCTTCCCGGAGATCACGTCGAGGTAGTGGGCCACCGGGTCGTCGCCGGGGCGGGGACCGACGGTCTCGGCGATCTGGCCGTGCACCAGCCGGGCGAAGGTGCGCGCCTGGAGACGTACGGCCTCGGTGCCGAGGTCGGCGGCGATGTCGGCGGCTCGGGCGAAGAGGTAGTCGCCGACGAGGATGGCGACCGAGTTGGTCCACCGGGAGTTGGCGCTCGGCGCTCCCCGGCGCACCGCGGCCTCGTCCATCACGTCGTCGTGGTAGAGCGTCGCCAGGTGGGTGAGCTCCATCACCACCGCGGCCGGCACGACCTGTGCGCTCGTCGGGTCGCCGAACTGTGCGCCAAGCGCGACCAGCAGCGGGCGGAACCTCTTGCCACCGGCCTCGACGAGGTGCCGGGCGGCCTCCGTGACGAACGGGTCGGCGCTGGCCACGCTCGCGCGCAGCTCGGCCTCGACGCTCTCCAGCAGGCCCAGCACGGAAGCCTCGACGCGGGGGTCGGCGAGATAGAGGCCGAGCGCGCCGAACTGACTCGTGCTCACCCTGGTCCGACGGCCGCCGGACCCGGAGGCACCTGAACGCTCGCCAGCCGGATTCACCACGCCATCAACCATGCCACACCCATCCGACCTGCCCGGGAGGGGGGATGCGGCGCGGGGGCCGGTACGCCGTGGCGTACCGGCCCCCGCGGGCGTCGGCGTCGGTCACCTGACGAATTCGGCGGCGCCGGTGGCCAGGTCGAGCAGCGGCGCGGGCGCCACACCGAGCACCAGCGTGGCGAGCACGCCGATCATCAGCGCGGCCGAGGTCAGCCCGCCGGGAACGGCGACGGTCGGCGTCGACTCGCCGGGCTCCGAGAGCCACATCATCACCACGACCCGCAGGTACGGGAACGCCAGCACCATGCTGGTCAGCACGCCCGCGATCACCAGCCACGCCTGCCCGCCCTCGAGCGCCGGGCCGAAGACCGCGAACTTGCTCGTGAATCCGCTGGTCAACGGGATGCCGGCGAACGCCAGCAGGATGAAGGTGAAGATGCCGGCGTAGAACGGCGAACGCCGCCCCAGCCCGGCCCACCGGGACAGGTGGGTCGCCTCCCCGTCGGCGTCGCGCACCAGGGTCACCACGGCGAACGCGGCGAGCACCGAGAAGCCGTACGCGACCAGGTAGAACATCGTCCCGGAGATGCCGTCGGCCCCCGGCGCCAGTACGCCGACCAGCAGGTAGCCGGCGTTGGCGATCGACGAGTACGCCAGCAGCCGCTTGATGTCCGTCTGCGTGACGGCCAGCACCGCGCCGACCAGCATGGTCAGCACCGCCACCACGCCGAGGACGGGGGTGAAGTCCCACCGGGCCCCGTCGAAGGCGACGTGGAACACCCGCAGCAGGGCGCCGAACGCGGCGACCTTCGTGCAGGCGGCCATGAAGCCGGTGATCGGGGTCGGCGCGCCCTGGTAGACGTCCGGCGTCCAGACGTGGAAGGGGGCGGCCGCGGCCTTGAAGAGCAGACCGATGGCGAGCAGCGCCATGCCCGCGAAGAGCAGCACGGGGCTGGCCGGGGAGTTCGTCACGGCGGCGTCGATGGTGGCGAAGTCGACACCGGCCGGCCGGCCGGGGACGCCCGACGTGAAGCCGTAGATCAGGGCCACGCCGAACAGGAAGAAGGCCGAGGCGTACGCGCCGAGCATGAAGTACTTCAGCGCGGCCTCCTGGCTCAGCAGCCGCCGGCGGCGGGCCAGCGCGCAGAGCAGGTACAGCGGCAGCGAGAAGACCTCGAGCGCGATGAACATGGTCAGCAGGTCGTTCGCCGCCACGAAGATCAGCATGCCGCCGATCGCGAACGTGGTCAGCGGGTAGACCTCGGTGAGGCCGTTCTTGCCCTCGGCCTGCCGCCGGTCGTCGGCCGACTCGGCGGTGACCGCGGCCTGGGCGACGAACGCCCCACCCCGCTCCACCGAGCGCTCGCCGATGAGCAGCAGCGCCATCGCGGCCAGGACCAGGATCGCGCCCTGGAGGAAGAGCGTCGGCCCGTCCACCGCGATCGCCCCGCCGATCGTGATCTTCCGCTCGTCGGCCGCCAGCACCACCATGGTGAGTGCGGCGAGCACCGCCAGCAGGGCCATCGTCAGTTGGACCACGTGCCGCAGCCGGCGGGGCACGAACGCCTCGACCAGCACGCCCAGCAGCGCGGCGCCCAGCATGATCAGGGTGGGAGCGAGCGCCGCGTAGTCGATCGACGGCAGTTTCAGCTCGGTCACTGCGCAAACCTTTCGTTCGCGACTGCGGGGCTCGCAAGCTCACGCCTCGCGCTCACCCCGGGCAGCCTCTCGTTCGCGACTGCGGGGCTCGCAAGCTCACTCCTCGCGCTCACTTGGCCGCCTCCTGGACGGTGCCGCCCGAGGTCGGGGCGGGGTCGGTTCGGCCGACGTCCTGCATGGTCGCCTGCACGGCCGGGTTGATCACGTCGGTGACCGGCTTCGGGTAGAAGCCGAGCAGCAGGATCAGCGCGATCAGCGGGGCGACCACGAACTTCTCGCGCAGGTTGAGGTCGCGCTTCATGCCGTCGATCTGGGTCAGCGCCGGGTTGAGCGTGCCCTGGGTGGTGCGCTGCACCATCCACAGCACGTACGCGGCGGCGAGGATGATGCCGAGCGTCGCGATCACGGCGACCGGCTTGTTCACCGTGAACGTGCCGATCAGCACCAGGAACTCGGAGACGAACGGCGCGGTACCGGGCAGCGCGAGCGACGCCAGACCGGCGAAGAAGAGCACCCCGGCCAGGACGGGCACCAGCTTGCCGGCGCCGCCGAAGTCGCTGATCAGCGCCGAGCCCCGCCGGGCGATCAGCATGCCCACCACCAGGAAGAGCAGGCCGGTGGCGAGGCCGTGGTTGACCATGTAGAGCACCGCGCCGGTGCCGGCCTGGGTGGTGAAGGCGAAGATGCCCACCCCGATGAAGCCGAAGTGCGCGATCGAGGTGTACGACACCAGCCGCTTGAGGTCGTTCTGGCCGACCGCCAGCAGCGCGGCGTAGATGATGCCGATCACGCCGAGCGCCAGCGCCCACGGGGCGAACCACTTGGCCGCGTCCGGGAACAGCGGCAGGCAGTAGCGCAGGATGCCGAACGTGCCGACCTTGTCGAGCACGCCGACGAGCAGGGCCGCCGCCCCCGCCGGGGCCGCACCACCGGCGTCCGGCAGCCAGGTGTGGAACGGGAAGAACGGCGCCTTGATCGCGAACGCGAGGAAGAAGCCGAGGAACAGCCAGCGCTCCGTGCCGGTGGAGATGTCCACCTGGGACAGCGCCTGCCAGTCGAAGGTCTTCCCGCCGACGACCCAGAGGCCGATCACCGCGGCGAGCATGAACAGGCCGCCGACCAGCGAGTAGAGGAAGAACTTCACCGCCGCGTACTGCCGCTGGTGGCCGCCGTAGCTGCCGATGAGGAAGTACATCGGCACCAGCATGACCTCGAAGAACACGTAGAACAGGAAGACGTCGGCGGCGGCGAAGACGCCGATCATCGTGCACTCGAGGACGAGCAGCAGGGCGAAGTAGACCGGCACCGACCGCTTGGACGACTCGGCGTCGTGCCAGGACGCCAGGATCACCAGCGGCACGAGCACCGCGATCAGCATCAGCATCACCAGCGCGATGCCGTCGGCGGCGAAGGTGAAGTTGACGCCCCAGTTCGGGATCCACGAGTAGGACTCGCGGAACTGGAAGCGCTCACCGCCGACCTTGAAGCTCACCCACATGACCACGGACAGCGCCAGCACCAGCAGCGACCAGCCGAGCGCCACCTGCTTGGCCAGCTCCGGCCGACTGCGCGGCAGGAAGGCCACCACCAGGGCGCCGACCAGCGGTGCCACGGTGAGCACCGAGAGGAACGGGAAGTCGGACATTATGCGGCCTTACCTCCGTCGTCACTGCGCGGTCCGCCGGTGACGGCCGCCTGGAAGAGGTCGATCACGCCAGCCACCCCGCCTCGACGGCCAGGAACGCCGCCACGACCAGCAGCGCGCCGGTCAGGATCGAGGTGGCGTACGACCGGACGAAGCCCGTCTGGAGGCGCCGGAGCCGGCCCGAACCGCCACCGATCCCTGCCGCGAGGCCGTTGACCAGCCCGTCGACGCCCCGGTTGTCCAGGTAGACCAGCGCCCGGGTGAGGAAGATGCCCGGCTTCTCGAAGACCGCCTCGTTGACCGCGTCGGTGTAGAGGTTCTTCCGGGCGGCGGTGACCAGCACGCCGGCCGGCTGCGGCGCGGTGGCCGTGCCGTTGCGGAAGAGGAACCAGGCCAGGCCCGCGCCGAGGACGGTGACCAGCAGCGAGAGCACGGTGATCACGGTGTGCGAGAGCACCGCGTGGTGCCCCTCCTGCTGGGCGCCCAGCCCGGCGGTGGCCGTCAGCCAGTCCGGCACCGAGCTGGCGAGCAGGAAACCGGCCCCGACCGAACCCGCGGCGAGCAGGATCAGCGGAATGGTCATCAACTTCGGCGACTCGTGCGGCTGCTCGATGTCCTCCGTCCAGCGCTTCGGCCCGTGGAAGGTGAGCACGAAGAGCCGGGTCATGTAGAACGCCGTGAGCCCGGCGCCGAGCAGCGCGGCCATACCGAAGAGCCAGGCCGTCCAGTCGTCCCGCTCGAACGCGGCCACGATGATCGGCTCCTTCGAGAAGAAGCCCGAGAACGGGAACATGCCGATGATGGCGAGCCAGCCCATCATGAAGGTGATCCAGGTGATCTTCATGTGCTTCGAGAGGCCACCGAACCGGCGGATGTCCACCTGGTCCTTCATGCCGTGCATGACCGAACCGGCGCCGAGGAACATGTTGGCCTTGAAGAAGCCGTGCGCCAGCAGGTGCACGATGGCCAGCGCGTACGCCCCGCCACCGAGGCCGACGCCGAGGAACATGTAGCCGATCTGGCTCACCGTCGACCAGGCCAGCACCCGCTTGATGTCGTCCTTGGCCGCGCCGATGACGCAGCCGATGAGCAGCGTCAGCGCGCCGACGCTCACCACGACGAGCTGGAGGGTGGTGTTGGCCGAGAAGATCGGGTTCGACCGGGCGATCAGGTAGACGCCGGCGGTGACCATGGTGGCGGCGTGGATGAGCGCCGACACGGGGGTCGGGCCCTCCATCGCGTCCGGCAGCCACGCCTGGAGCGGGAACTGGCCGGACTTGCCGGTCGCGCCGAGCAGCAGCAGCAGGCCGAGCACCAGCACCGTGGTGGCACCCAGCGCGCCGACGGAGTTGAAGACCTCGTCGTACTGGGTGGTGCCGAGGGTGGCGAACATGATGAAGATGCCGATCGCCAGGCCGGCGTCGCCGACCCGGTTCATCAGGAACGCCTTCTTGCCGGCGGTGGCGGCGCTGGGCCGCTCGTACCAGAAGGAGATCAGCAGGTACGACGCCAGACCGACGCCCTCCCAGCCGAAGTAGAGCATCACGTAGTTGTTGCCGAGCACCAGCAGCAGCATGGCGGCGACGAACAGGTTGAAGTAGGCGAAGAACCGCCGACGTCCCGTGTCGTGCGACATGTACTCGACCGCGTAGAGGTGGATCAGGAAACCCACGCCGGTGATCAGCAGCACGAACACTGCGGCCAGCGGGTCGAACAGCAGACCGAAGTCCACCCGCAGGTCGCCGACCGTGATGAAGTCCCACATGCTCAGCTCGACCGACTTGTTCTCCAGGCCACGCAGCTGGAGGAAGTAGGTCAGGCCCAGCACGAACGCGGCGCCGATGGCGGCCACCCCGAGCCAGTGCCCCCAGCGGTCCGCCCGCCGGCCGAGCAGCAGCAGGACCGCCGCACTGACCAGCGGGATCGCCACCAGCAGCCAGACGCTGCCCAGCAGCCCGTCCGCCGTCGCGTAGGCGACGGTGCCCAACGGCTCAGCCGGGGCGTTCGTCAGAATCGTTCCCACCGCAGGACCCCTCAGTACTTCAGCAGGTTGGCGTCGTCGACACTCGCGGAGCGTCGGGTCCGGAAGATCGCCATGATGATCGCCAGCCCGACCACGACCTCGGCCGCCGCCACCACCATCACGAAGAACGCCATGATCTGGCCGTTGAGGTCACCGTTGATCCGGCTGAAGGTGACCAGCGTCAGGTTGGCCGCGTTGAGCATCAGCTCGATGCACATGAAGAGCACGATCGCGTTGCGCCGGATGAGCACACCGACCGCGCCGATGGTGAAGAGCACCGCGGCCAGCACCAGGTAGTAGTCGGGCGTCATCGCTGCGCCACCCTTTCGTTCGCGACTGCGGGGCTCGCAAGCTCACTCCTCGCGCTCACCGGTCCGTCCCCTTCAGCGTGGTCTCCCGGTCGGTGAGCTCGCGCACCGGCAGGATGTCCGGGGTGCTCCGGTCGCTCAGCCGGCCGTCGGGCAGGCGGGCCGGAGTCGCCACGGAGGAAGAGGTCGCGAAGACACCCGGGCCGGGCTTCGGGCCCGGGTAGTTGCCGGGGGCGAAGCGCGCCCGCATCGTCGTCGGCTGGTCCCGCTTGTCCTGCTTGCGCCGCTCGACGTGGGCCAGCACCATCGCACCGACCGCAGCCGTGATGAGCAGCGCAGAGGTCAACTCGAAGGCGAGGACGTACTTGGTGAAGAGCAGCCGGGCGATGCCCTGCACGTTGCCCTCGGCGTTGGCCTGCTCGAGACCGACCGCCGTGGTGCCGTCCAGCGCGCGCCACAGCCCGCCGCCGACCAGGCCGGCGAAGCCGAGCCCGAGCACCGCCGCCGCGACCCGCTGGCCCCGCAGCGTCTCGATCAACGAGTCCGAGGCGTCGCGGCCGACCAGCATCAGCACGAACAGGAACAGCATCATGATCGCGCCGGTGTAGACGATGATCTGCACCATGCCGATGAACGGCCCGGCCTGGAGGACGTAGAACACGCCCAGGCAGAGCATGGTCAGCACCAGCCACAGGGCCGAGTGCACGGCGCTGCGCGCCGCGACCATCCCGATCGCGCCGATCAGCGCCAGCGGGGCCAGGATGTAGAAGGTCACCTGTTCCCCGCCGGAGACCTCGCCCGCCGCGGCGAGCAGCGTCTGCGTGGTCATGCTCCGTCCCCCTTGGCGGCCGCCGCCCGCTGGGCGTGCTGCTCGGCACCGGGGAAGGTCACACCGGGGTGCTCCTCCACCTGGTACCGGCCGGGGTTGTTGGTCGAGTGCTCCGCGCCGGCCGAGGTGCCCGGGTTGGTCAGCGCGCCCACGTAGTAGTCCTTCTCGCTGTCGCCCAGCCGCATCGGGTGCGGCGGCTGCTCCATGCCCGGCAGCAGCGGCGCGAGCAGCTGCTCCTTCGTGAAGATCAGGTCCTGCCGGTTGTCCCGGGCCAGCTCGTACTCGTTGCTCATGGTGAGCGAACGGGTCGGGCAGGCCTCGATGCAGAGCCCGCAGAAGATGCAGCGGGCGTAGTTGATCTGGTAGATGCTGGCGTACCGCTCACCCGGCGAGAAGCGCTGCTCGTCGGTGTTGTCGCCGCCCTCGACGTAGATCGCGTCCGCCGGGCAGGCCCAGGCGCACAGCTCGCAGCCGATGCACTTCTCCAACCCGTCCGGGTGCCGGTTGAGGATGTGCCGCCCGTGGTAGCGCGGCGCCGACACCGGCGGCTTGAACGGGTAGTCGGTGGTGACGACCTTCTTGAACATGTGCGAGAAGGTGACACCGAAGCCCTTGAACGTTCCGGTGATCGCGCCCACGTCACACCTCCCTGGAGTCCGGGCCGGCGGCGATGTTGGCCGGCTCCCGCTCGGCGACCACGCGCCTCGTGCGCGGGCTCGGTGGTACCTGCAGGTCCATCGGGGGCAGCGGGAAGCTGCCGTGTGGCCGGTCGTTGACCTGCTCCTGGACCGTCGGCTTCGGCTTCGGCTTGCGGCTCGGCCAGAGCAGCGTGGCGAGCAGCAGGATGCCGGCGGGGATGCCGACGGCGATCAGCTTGCTGCGCGAGTCCCAGTCCTCGATCGAGCGCAGGCCGGCCAGGACCAGGATCCAGACCAGGTTGATCGGGAGCAGGACCTTCCAGCCGAGGCGCATGAACTGGTCGTAGCGCAGCCGGGGCAGCGTGCCCCGCAGCCAGACGAAGACGAAGACGAGCATGACGACCTTGGCGAAGAACCACAGCATCGGCCACCAGCCGGAGTTGGCGCCGGCCCAGAAGGTGGTGATCGGCGCCGGGGCCCGCCAGCCGCCCAGGAAGAGCGTGACGGTGACCGCGGACATGGTGACCATCGCGACGTACTCGCTGAGCATGTAGAGCGCGAACTTCAGCGAGCTGTACTCGGTCATGTAGCCCGCGACCAGTTCGGACTCTGCCTCGGGCAGGTCGAACGGCGCCCGGTTGGTCTCGCCGACGGTGGAGATGAAGAAGATGACGAAGCTCGGCAGCAGCAGGATCGCGTACCAGCCGGGGGCCGGAACCTCGAAGCCGGCGATGCTCAGCCGGGTGCCGTCCCCCTGGGCGGCGACGATCCCGCTGGTCGACATCGTGCCGGCGGTCATGAAGACCGCCACGATGCTCAGGCCCATGGTGACCTCGTACGAGATCATCTGGGCGCTGGAGCGCAGGCCGCCGAGCAGCGGGTACGTCGAGCCGGAGGCCCAACCGCCCAGCACGCTGCCGTAGACGCCCAGCGACGAGCACGCCAGCAGCACCAGCACCGCCACCGGCACGTCGGTGACCTGCAACGGCGTCCAGTGGCCGAAGATGCTCACCATCGGGCCGAACGGCACCACCGCCAGCGCGGTGACCGCGCAGATCACCGAGATGGTCGGGGCGAAGAAGAAGACGACCTTGTCGGCCGCCCTCGGCAGGATGTCCTCCTTGAAGGCCATCTTCAGGCCGTCGGCGAGGGTCTGCAACAGGCCGAACGGGCCGGCCTGGTTGGGGCCGGGCCGCACCGCCATCCGGCCCACGACCCGCCGCTCGAACCAGACGCCGAGCAGCGTGGCGAGCAGGCCGAAGGCGAAGGCGAAGACGACCTTGATGAGGACCAGCCACCACGGGTCCCGGCCGAAGTCGGCCAGCGTCGGGTCCTGAGCCAGGTAGACCGCGTTCACTGGTGTACACCCCCTGCGTTGAGGAGCGGGCCCGGGCGGTCGGCCGCGTCGGCGGCGACCGCGGCGGCGGAGATCCGCACGACCGCTCCGGACGTCGCGCCGAGGCTGCGCCGCACGGTCGAGCCGGGCGAGTTGGTGGGCAGCCAGACGACGCCGTCCGGCATCTCGGTGATCGCCGCCGGCAGGGTCAGCGCCCCCCGGTCGGTGCCCACCGTCACCGGGTCGCCGTCGGCGACGCCGAGCGCCTCCGCGGTGCCCTTGCCCAGCCGGACCACCGGCGGGCGGGCGGTGCCGGCGAGGTGCTCGTCGCCGTCGGTGAGGCTGCCCAGGTCGATCAGCTGGTGCCAGGTGGCGAGCACCGCCTCACCGGCGCCCGGCTCCCGCACCGTGACCGGCTCCACCGACGGGGCGGCGGGGCGGTCGGTGCGGGTGCGGGGCAGCGCGCCCAGCTCGCGGCGGACGCTGAGCACGTCGCCGGTGCCGAGCCGCACGTCGAGCTGCGCGGCGAGCGCGTCCAGCACGCGGCCGTCGGTCATCGCGGCGGTGAGCAGCACCGCGTCGAACGGGCGCAGCCGGCCTTCCCAGTCCAGGAAGCTGCCGGCCTTCTCGGCCACCGGCGCGACGGGGAGTACCACGTCGGCCCGGCGGGCCACCGCGCTCATCCGCAGCTCCAGGCTGACCAGGAACGGCACCTCGTCCAGGGCCGTCTCGGCCAGCCGCGGGTCGGCCAGGTCGGCCGGGTCGACCCCGGCCACCACCAGCGCGCCGAGCTGACCGCCGGCGGCGGCGGCGAGGATGCCGTCGGTGTCCCGGCCGGCCTGGCTCGGGATCACCCCGGCGGGGATGTCCCACGCCTCGCCCAGCTCGGCCCGCGCGGCCGGCTCGTTGACCAGGCGGCCACCGGGGAGCAGGTTGGGCAGGCAGCCCGCGTCGACCGCGCCGCGGTCACCAGCGCGCCGTGGCACCCAGGCCAGCTTCGCCCCGGTACGCCGGGCCACGTCGGCCGCCGCGGAGAGGCCGCCCGGCACGCTGGCCAGCCGCTCGCCGACGATCAGGATCGCGCCCTCGGCGCCCAGCGCCTCGGCGACCGTCGCGTGCTCGGCCAGCACGGTCGCCTCCTCGCCCGGCACCACCCGGGCCAGCTTGGCGCCGAGCTTCTCCAGGCCGCGGGTGGCGAACGGCGCGATCGCGTAGACCGTCAGCTTCTTCTTCAGGTACGCCTTGCGCAGCCGCAGGAAGAGGATCGGGCACTCCTCCTCCGGCTCCAGCCCGACCAGCACCACCGCCGGCGCCTTCTCCACGTCGGCGTAGGTGACGTCGGTGACCCCGGCGACCGAGCTGGCCAGGAAGTCGGTCTCCTCGCGGGAGACCGGCCGGGCCCGGAAGTCGATGTCGTTGGTGTTCAGCGCGACCCGGGCGAACTTCGCGTACGCGTAGGCGTCCTCGACGGTCAGCCGGCCGCCGGTGAGCACCGCCGTGCCGCGCCCGCCGTCCCGCGCCGCGCGCAGCCCCTCGGCGGCGACGGCCAGCGCCTCGCTCCACGCCGCCTCACGCAGCTCGCCGGTCTGCGGGTCGCGGACCAGCGGGGTGGTCAGCCGGTCGAAGGCGCGGGTGTACTGGAAGCCCCACCGCCCCTTGTCGCAGTTCCACTCCTCGTTCACCGCCGGGTCGTCGCCGGCCAGCCGGCGCAGCACCTTGCCCCGCCGCCAGTCGGTGCGCTGGGCGCACCCGGCCGAGCAGTGCTCGCAGACGCTCGGGCTGGAGACCAGGTCGAACGGCCGGGCCCGGAACCGGTACTGGGTGCCGGTCAGCGCGCCGACCGGGCAGATCTGCACCGTGTTCCCGGAGAAGTACGAGTTGAAGGGCACGTCGCCGGAGTCGGCCTCGTCGGCGCCGGGGCAACCCGCCCCCACCTCCACGCCGTAGTCCTCGTCCCGGTAGATGTTGATCTCCTCGGCGGACGACCGGCCCATCAGGTCGATGAACTTGTCGCCGGCGATCTCCTCAGAGAACCGGGTGCAGCGCTGGCAGAGCACGCAACGCTCCCGGTCGAGCAGCACCTGGCTGCTGATCGGCAGCGGCTTCGGGTACTCCCGCTTGTGCTCGTGGAACCGCGAGTCGGCGCGCCCGGTCGACATCGCCTGGTTCTGCAGCGGGCACTCGCCGCCCTTGTCGCACATCGGGCAGTCGAGCGGGTGGTTGAGCAGCAGCAGCTCCATGACCCCCTCCTGCGCCTTCTTGGCGACCGCGGAGGTGAGCTGGGTACGCACCACCATGCCGTCGGCGACGGTCTGGGTGCAGGAGGCCACGGGCTTGCGCTGCCCCTCCACCTCGACCAGGCACTGCCGGCACGCGCCGGCCGGGGCCAGCAGCGGGTGGTCGCAGAACCGGGGGATCTCGGTGCCCAACTGCTCGGCGACCCGGATCAGCAGCGCCCCCTTGGGGGCGGTGACCTCGACGCCGTCGATGGTGAGCGTGACGGTCTCGGTCTGCTTCGCTACGTCGGTCATTAGTGGGCCCCCACGAGCTGCTTGTCCGACAGCTTCGGCGCGGTACGTCCCTCGATGTAGTCGAGGTAGTCCTGCTTGAAGTACTTCAGCGACGAGGTCACCGAGCTGGTCGCACCGTCACCGAGGCCGCAGAACGAACGGCCGAGGATGTTGTCGCAGGTGTCCAGCAGGGTGTCCAGGTCCTCGTGGGTGCCCTGACCGGCGAGGATCCGCCGGTAGACCCGGACCATCCAGTAGTTGCCCTCCCGGCACGGGGTGCACTTGCCGCACGACTCGTGGTGGTAGAACTCCAGCCACCGGTAGGTCGCGTAGACCGGGCAGTCCTGGTCGGAGAAGATCTGGGTGGCCGTGGTGCCGAGGATCGAGCCGGCCGCCGCCACCCCCTCGAAGTCCAGCGGCACGTCGAGGTGCTCGGCGGCGAGCAGCGGCGTCGACGAGCCACCCGGCGTCCAGAACCTCAGCTCGTGGCCCGGCTGCATGCCGCCGGCCAGCTCGATCAGCTCCCGCAGGGTGACGCCCATGCCGCACTCGTACTGGCCGGGGTTGGCGATCCGGCCGGAGAGCGAGTAGATCATCGGGCCGGACGACTTCTCCGTGCCCATGGTCTTCCACCAGTCGGCGCCGCCCAGCACGATGTACGGCACGCTGGCGATGGTGCCGACGTTGTTGACCACCGTCGGGCTCGCGTACAGGCCGTGGGTGGCCGGGAACGGCGGACGCAGCCGGGGCTGGCCCCGGAAGCCCTCCAGCGAGTCCAGCAGCGCGGTCTCCTCGCCGCAGATGTACGCCCCGGCGCCCGAGTGCACCACCAGCTCCAGGTCGAACCCGGTGCCGAGGATGTTCCGGCCGAGGTAGCCCTTGGCGGTCGCCTCCCGCACGGCGTTGCGCAGCCGGCGCGCGGCGTGCACCGCCTCGCCCCGGATGTAGATGTAGGCGCGGTTGGCCCGGATCGCGTACGACGCGATGATCACGCCCTCCACGAGGGCGTGCGGGTCGTGCGTCATCAGCGGGAGGTCCTTGCAGGTGCCCGGCTCCCCCTCGTCGGCGTTGACCACGAGGTAGTGGGGCTTGCCGTCGCCCTGCGGGATGAACCCCCACTTGAGACCGGTCGGGAAGCCGGCGCCACCGCGACCGCGCAGGCCGGAGTCCTTGATCAGCTGGATCAGGTCGTCCGGGTGCGCCTTGAGCGCCTTGCGCAGGGCCGCGTAGCCGTCGAGCTTCTCGTAGGTGCCGATCCGCCAGGCGTCCGGCGACAGCCAGCGCTTCGTGAGTACCGGCGTCAGCTTGGCCAGGGTCTCCGGCCGGGGAGTGGTCACTTCTGGACCCCCGTCTCGCTCGCGACGGCGGAGCCCGCGCCACCGGCGCCCGCTCCCGCCTCGGCTTCCTTGAGGTTGCGCTCCTGCGCCCCGGCCTCGTCGCCGGCGGGCTTGCCGTCGCCGGCCGGCGCGTTCGCCGCCACGCCGGCGGCCTCCGCGTCCTGCGCGTCGCGGGGGGCCGGCGGCGTGCCGTCCGCCGGAACCTTGGTGCCGGGCGCGTCCGGTACGGCGGTCGCCGCGTCGGGCTGCCGGGTCTCGGCCGCCCGCACCTCGGGCGACTTGTCGTCCGGCGCCTTCACGTCCCGGGTGGTGCTGCCGGCCGCCTGTGTCGGGGTCGCCGGCTCGCCGGTGCCCGCGGTACCCGGGCGCGCGGCGCCGCCGTTCGACGGGGCCGGCGCGGTGCCGGCCGGCTTCGCCTCGGCGGCCTTCTCCGCCTCGCTGCGGGCCTTCGCCTCGGCGGCGGCCTTGTCGGCCTCGGCCTTGCTGCGGATCGGGGTGTTCGGGTCGAAGCCCGGCACCGAGATGCCGTGCTCCTGCGCCAGCCGCAGCCCCCGCAGGGTGGGCTCGCCCGGCCCGCCGTCGGCGACCGCGCCCTCCCGCTCGTCGGCGAAGCCGGCGAGCTGCACCGCCATCTCCTTGAGGGTGCAGAGCCGGGCGCCCCGGGTCGGCATCGGCCGGCCGCCGGCGCGCAGCTCGTCGACCACGCCGCGCGCGGTCTGCGGGTCGACCCCGTCGAAGAAGTCGTAGTTCACGGTCATCACCGGGCCGTAGTCGCACGCCGCCAGGCACTCGGCGTGCTCCAGGGTGATCTTCCCGTCGGCGGTGGTCTCGTCGTGCCCCACGCCGAGGTGCTCGGCGAGGGTGTCGTAGACCTCCTGGCCACCGAGCACGTTGCACATCGTGTTGGTGCAGACGCTCACCAGGTAGTCGCCGGTCGGCCGGCGCTTGTACATCGTGTAGAAGGTCGCCACCGCCCCGACCTGGGCCTTGTTCAGGCCCAGCACCTCGGCGCAGAACGCCACGCCGGCCGGCGAGACGTAGCCCTCCTCGGCCTGCACCAGGTGCAGCAGCGGCAGCAGCGCCGAGCGGGACCGGTCGGCCGGGTAGCGGGCGATGATCTCCCGTGCCCGTTCGCGGGTCTCGTCAGTGAAAACGCTCATCAGCGTCGCCTTCCGTTCACGACCGGGCACGCCTTTGCCCGCGACTGCGGGGCTCGCTCCGCTCTCTCCTCGCGCGGGCGACCGGGGCTCGCAAGCTCACTCCTCGCGCTCACCGGTCACACCCCCCCATGACGGGGTCCAGCGAAGCCCCACCGGCGATCACGTCGGCGATCAGGCCGCCCTCGGCCATCGCCGGGAGGGCCTGGAGGTTGACGAAGCTCGGCTCCCGGTAGTGCACCCGGTAGGGCCGGGTGCCACCGTCGGAGACGGCGTGCACGCCCAGCTCGCCGCGGGGCGACTCGATGCCGACGTAGACCTGCCCCGGCGGCACCCGGAAACCCTCGGTGACGAGCTTGAAGTGGTGGATCAGCGACTCCATCGACTGACCCATGATCTTCGCGACGTGCTCCAGCGAGTTGCCCATGCCGTCGATGCCGATGGCGAGCTGCGCCGGCCAGGCGATCTTCTTGTCGGCCACCATCACCGGGCCCGGCTCGAGCCGGTCCAACGCCTGCTCGACGAGCTTGAGCGACTCCCTGATCTCGGCGAGCCGGACCAGGTAGCGGCCCCACACGTCGCCGTCGGTGTGCGTCGGCACGTCGAACTCGTACGTCTCGTAGCCGCAGTACGGCATGGTCTTGCGCAGGTCCCAGGCGAGGCCGGCGGAGCGCAGCACCGGGCCGGTCACGCCCAGCGCGACGCAGCCCGTCACGTCGAGCACCGCGACGTTCTTCGTCCGCTCGAGCCAGATGGGCTGCCCGGAGAGCATGTCCTCGTACTCCTTGAGCCGCTTCGGCAGCAGCTTCAGGAACTCGCGGATCTTGACGATCGCCTCGTCCGGCACGTCCTGCGCCACGCCGCCCGGCCGGACGTACGCGTGGTTCATCCGCAGGCCGGTGATGATCTCGAAGATCTCCAGGATGTACTCACGCTCGCGGAAGCCGTAGAGCATGATGTTGATCGCGCCCAGTTCCATGGCGGTGGTGGCCACCCAGACCAGGTGCGAGGAGATCCGGTTCAGCTCCATCATCAGGACCCGGATGGTGTTCGCCCGCTCGGTGATCTGGTCGGAGATCCCGAGCAGCTTCTCCACCGCGAGCGCGTAGCCGGTCTCGTTGAAGATCGGGGAGAGGTAGTCCATCCGGGTCACGAAGGTGCTGCCCTGGACCCAGTTGCGGTATTCGAGGTTCTTCTCGATGCCGGTGTGCAGGTAGCCGACGACCGAGCGGGCCTCGCGGACCGTCTCGCCCTCCAGCTCAAGGATCAGCCGGAGCACGCCGTGCGTCGACGGGTGCTGCGGACCCATGTTGACGACGATCCGCTCGTCGTTGATCGGGTCGGTCCCCGAGACGACGCTGTCCCAGTCGCCACCGGTGACGGTGAAGACCCTGCCCTCGGTGGTCTCGCGCTCGGTGGCGTAGTTCGACGTGGTCACAGTGCCGGCCCTCCGTTCACGACTGCGCGAACCTCTGCCCGCGACTGCGGGGCTCGCTGCGCTCGCTCCTCGCGCGGGCGGCTGGGGCTCGCAAGCTCACTCCTCGCGCTCACTGGTAGGACCTCCTCCGGTCCGGCGGCGGGATCTCAGCGCCCTTGTACTCGACGGGGACGCCGCCGAGCGGGTAGTCCTTGCGCTGCGGGTGCCCCTCCCAGTCGTCCGGCATGAGGATCCGGGTCAGGTTGGGGTGGCCGTCGAAGACGATGCCGAACATGTCGTACGCCTCGCGTTCCTGCCAGTCCGCCGTCGGGTAGACCGACGTGACGCTCGGCAGGTGCGGGTCCTCGGCGGAGACCGCGGCTTCCAGCCGCACCGTGCGGCGGTAGGTCATCGAGGTGAGCTGGTAGACGACGTGCAGGCGGCGGGCGTCGGCGCCGAGGTAGTCCACCCCGGAGACCGACGAGCAGAGCTCGAAGCGCAGCGCCATGTCGTCCCGCATCACCTGGCAGACCTCGGCGATCCGCTCGGGGCGGATGTGCAGGGTCAGCTCGCCCCGGTCGACCACGACCTTCTCGACGGCGTCGGCGAAGGCCGGGTACGCCTCCTCCAGCGCGTCGCGGACCTCGTCGAAGTAGCCCCCGTACGGCCGGGGCGCGTCCTCGATGGTCCGGCGCTGGCGGACGAGGCCGCCGAAGCCGGACACGTCCCCGGAGCCCTGGTTGCCGAACATGCCCCGGCCGGCCGGGCTGGCCGGCGGGTACTCCGCGGGCGCGGTGCTGCTGGCGCCGGCCGGCGTGACCGGCACCGGCACGCCGCCGTCGTCTTTCCTGTCCTGAGGCGCGGTCACTTCTGGACACCCCCGTGCTGGTGCAGGTGGTTCTGGGCCTTCATCCAGTTCTCGATCCGCAACTGCTCCTCGCGCCCCTCACGGACCGCCTTGGTCCATTCGGCCCGCCGGGCCTTGTCGCTGCGGTACGACGACGGCATCGAGCCGTAGGGGACGACCGGCACGTCGCCGCGGGCCTGACGCGCCTCGAGCATCTTGCGGCCGTTGGGGCCGAGCGGCTCGTGCCCGATCTTCTCGCGCAGCTTGAGGACCGCGTCGATGAGCATCTCGGGCCGGGGCGGGCAGCCGGGCAGGTACATGTCGACCGGAACGATGTGGTCGACGCCCTGCACGATGGCGTAGTTGTTGAACATGCCGCCGCTGCTGGCGCAGACGCCCATCGAGATGACCCAGCGGGGCTCGGCCATCTGGTCGTAGATCTGGCGCAGCACCGGGGCCATCTTCTGGCTCACCCGGCCGGCCACGATCATCAGGTCGGCCTGCCGGGGCGAGGCCCGGAAGACCTCCATGCCCCAGCGACCCATGTCGTAGTGCGGGCCACCGGCGGCCATCATCTCGATCGCGCAGCAGGCCAGGCCGAAGGTGGCCCCCCAGACCGACGTCTTCCGCGACCAGTTGACCAGCTTCTCCACCGAGGTGAGCAGGACACCGGCGGGAAGCTTCTCCTCGATACCCATCTGAGGTTCCTCCCTCAGTCCCAGTCCAGGCCGCCACGCCGCCAGACATAGGCGTACGCGACGAAGACAGCGACGATGAACAGGACCATCTCCACGAAGCCGAAGATCGGCAGGGCGTCGAACGAGACCGCCCAGGGGAAGAGGAAGATGATCTCGATGTCGAAGACGATGAAGAGCATCGCCGTCAGGTAGAACTTGATCGGGAACCGGCCGCCGCCGATCGGCTGCGGACTGGGCTCGATGCCGCACTCGTACGCCTCGAGCTTGGCCTTGTTGTAGCGCCGGGGACCGGCGAAGCGGGCAGCGCCCACGGAGAACAGCGCGAACCCCGCGGCGAGGGCGAACAGCCCGATGATCGGTGCGTAAGGCGAGAGCGACATCGTTTTCTCCTGCTCGTCCTTCCCTGCCCCTGGTCCTTGTCAAAAATCACACTATTCACGTCCCGCGCGACGCTCGTCGGCGGGGGTCCGTCTCCCCGGTCCACACCGGCGGTCGTCACAGACCGTGGACGGGGCCGTCACACTCGCCTGTGGTCGTTCGTGACCTTGGGTGCTCGCAGGCTCACCCGGGGTCACACGGCCGGCGCCACTCTGGTCATCGCGTTGATGACGCGGTCCATCGCGTCACCGTCGCGGGGGTCGGTCAGGTTGGCCAGCAGCTTGAGCACGAAGCGCATCAGCATCGGGTGTGGCATGCCGTGCTTCGTGGCCATCCGCATGATCTCGGGACGGCCGATGAGCTTGACGAAGATGCCGCCGAGCCGGTAGTAGCCGCCGAAGCGGGCCTTCAGCTCCGTCGAGTACGCCGCCAGGGCACGCTCCCGGTCCGCGCCGGCCGGGCGGGCGAGCGCCTGCACTACGACCTCCGCGGCCAGTTCGCCGGATTCCATCGCGTACGCGATGCCCTCGCCGTTGAACGGGTTGACCATGCCGCCGGAGTCGCCGACCAGCAGCACGCCGCGGGTGTAGTGCGGCACCCGGTTGAACCCCATGGGGAGGGCGGCGCCGAGGATCGGGCCCTCCGCGTTCGCCTCGTCGGTCATGCCCCAGTCGGCGGGCGTGTTGGCCAGCCAGTCGGTGAGCAGCCGGCGGTAGTTGGTCTTACCGAACGCGGACGAGGAGTTGAGCACGCCGAGGCCGACGTTGACCCGGCCGTCGCCGAGCCCGAAGATCCAGCCGTAGCCGGGTAGCAGGCTGTCGCCGCTGTCCTTGCTGCGCAGCTCCAGCCAGGACTCCAGGTAGTTGTCGTCGTGCCTGGCCGGCGAGCGGTAGTAGCGCCGGACGGCGACGCCGATCGGCCGGTCCTCGCGCTTGGCCAGCCCGAGGGCGAGCGGGAAGCGGCCGGAGACCCCGTCGGCCGCGACGACCAGCGGCGCGTGGAAGGTGGCGGGCTCCCGGCCCGGGCCGACCTCCGCCTCGACGCCGGTCACCCGGCCGTCGGGGCCCAGCACCGGGCCGGTGACGTTCACACCGGTGCGCAGTTCGGCACCGGACTCGACGGCCCGCCGGGCGAGCAGGTCGTCGAAGTCGAGCCGGGTGCGCACCAGGCCGTAGTTGGGGAAGCTCGCCAGGTCGGGCCAGTCCAGCTCCAGCCGGACGCCGCCACCGATGACCCGCAGGCCCCGGTTGTGCAGCCAGCCCGCCTCGGGCGAGGTGTCCACGCCCATCCGGATCAGCTGCCGCACCGCGCGCGGGGTCAGCCCGTCGCCGCAGACCTTCTCCCGGGGAAACTCGGTCTTCTCCAGCAGCAGCACCCGTACGCCGTGCCGAGCCAGGTGGTACGCGGTAGCCGACCCACCGGGACCGGCGCCCACGACGATCACGTCGGCGTCATGTTCCACCGCGGCCATCCGCGCCTCCTCCCGCAGGCTCGTGAAATCCTTCACAAGCCAGACGGTGGGAGTCTATGACCGACGTCATGACCGGCCCGGACCAGGGGTACCTAACTTGCCGCGGACGCGTCGGCCGAGCGGGAGGCGAGGTGCCGGGGCGGGACGTCAGCGCCGGGCTGCGCGCGCCGGGCTGGGGGCGTCAGCGCCGGGCGGCGGTGGCCGGGTCCAGGCCGGCGTCGTGCCGGATCGCCTCCGGCAGGTGCTCGCGCAGCGCGCCGCCGGCCGCGCGGTCCAGGGCCGCCAGCACCTCGGCCACCACCTGACGGACGTCGGCGGGATCCGCGCCGGCCAACTCCTTGAGCTGGGCGATGAGTTCGGCCGCGTCGTCGTCGGCGGCCTCCGCGCCGACCGTTCGGTGTGCTCCGGTCATGGGGGCGAGCTTACGGAACACGGAGCCCGGAAACGGATATTTTGCCGAAAAGCTGCCGGATCGGGCTAGCCGCGGACCGCGCGGTGCAGCGCCGCGATCCCGCCGGTCAGGTTGCGCCAGGCCACCCCGCCCCAACCCGCCGCGCCGATCCGCGCGGCCAGGGCCGGCTGGTCGGGCCACGCCCGGATCGACTCGGCCAGGTAGACGTACGCGTCGGGGTTGCTGGAGACGGCGCGCGCCACGCTCGGCAGCGAACGCATCAGGTACGACAGGTAGACCGTGCGGAACGCCGGGTTGACCGGGGTGCTGAACTCGCACACCACCAGCCGGCCGCCCGGCCTGGTGACCCGGGCCAACTCCCGCAGGGCGGCGTCGGTGTCGTTCACGTTGCGCAGCGCGAACGAGATGGTCACCGCGTCGAAGGTGGCGTCGGCGAAGGGCAGCTTCAGCGCGTCCCCGGCCAGCAGCGGCACCTGGGGGCGGGTCCGCTTGCCGACGCGCAGCATGCCCAGCGACAGGTCGGCGCCCACCGCGTACGCGCCCGACTGGGCCAGTTCCTCCGTGGAGACGCCGGTGCCGGCGCCCACGTCGAGCACCCGCTCACCCGGCCGCAGGTCGAGCGCGGCGCGGGTGGCCCGCCGCCAGAGGCGGTCCTGTCCGAAGGAGAGGACGGTGTTGGTCAGGTCGTAGCGAGCCGCCACGCCGTCGAACATCGCGGCGACCTCGTGCGGCTGCTTGTCCAGGTCGGCGCGCTGGCCCTGCGGGGTACGGCTCACCCCTCCACTCTGCCAGCCCCGCGCGCCGGGACGTCCGGTGGGTCTCCCGGCGGCGCGGGGCGCCGCTCGACGCGCCGGCACCCGGGCACGCCGCGGGGGCGGGGTGGTCACCCACCCCGCCCCCGTGTCGTCGTACGTCAGTCGGTCGACTTCTCGTCGCCGGGCGCCACCAGGACGACCTTGCGCCGCCGGGAGAGCAGCAGCAGGGCGCCACCGGCCAGCAGCACGGCCGCGCCGATGCCACCGATCAGCCCGACCTGCACGCCGGTCACCGGCAGCCCGCCGTCGCCACCGCCACCGCCACCGGTGCCGGGGGTGGTGGTCGGGCTGGCCGTGGGTACACCGGTCGGGGTGGCCGTGGGGGTCGGCGTCGGGCTCGGCTGCGCGGACAGGTCCACGAAGGCCTCGAAGACCGTGTGGTTGTCGCCCATGTCGGTCTCGGAGAAGGCCTTCCGCTGCGCCTGGCCGGCCACCCGCGGCTCCTCCTCCGGCTCGCCCTCGGCGACGTCCAGCCCGTACGCGAAGAGGTCGCCCTCGCGCAGCACCGGCTCGGTCACGTCGTCGCCGACCTTCACCGTCACGTCGGCGGTGTAGTACTGCCCCCGGCGGATGGTCGCGCCGGCGTCCTCGCAGAACGCCTGCTCCCGCCCGAGGAACACCTGCTGGACGCAGCCCTGCGGCAGCGCCACGAAGCTGACGCCCGCCGGGAGGGTGATGCCGTAGAAGACGCCGGTCGCGGGCCGGCTGCCGTCGTTGTAGACGGCCCAGTCCAGCGGGACGACTTCGCCCCGGCGCACCGGCTTGAGGTCCGGCTCGTCGGCCACCGCGCCGTTGACCACGACGCCTGCCTGGATGTCCTGCACCCAGGCGGTGAGGTCGTAACCGGGCTTCGTCACGGTGACCGGCACCTCGACGATCTCGTCACCGAGGTCGCTCTCGGGCGTGGTGGTGGCGACGCCGACGACCAGCGTGCCACCGTCGCCCCGGCCGCCGGTGCTGAACAGCGGGACGCCGAAGTCCCTGCTGGTGCCGGCGGGCAGGTCGCCGAGCGTGCACTGGTAGAGGGAGTTCCCGACGACCTGGCAGCCCTCGGGCACCAGGTAGCCGACCCGCCTCTGCTTGAGTTCCGAGGTCTTCACCCGGAACGTGACGTTCTCCGCCGTGGTCGTGCCGACGTTGGTGACGGTGAACTTGAACGGCTTGCTCCGGGCCGCGTCGACGCCCTTCGCGAGCTGGGTGCTGATCGGGATGACGGCGAGGTCGGGCCCGTCGGCGGCCTGGGCGGGAACGGCGACGGTGGTCAGACCACCCGCTGCGAGCAGTGCCACGGCGCCGGCGCGGGCCAGGGCCGAGCGATGGAACAGGGTCATCGGTCCCCCGGGGGTTAGGGAAGGGAATGGTTGCGGAACCCGGGCGGACGCTATCGGAGGCCGATGCGGCACGCCAGCAGGCAGATCGTGTTTCGTCCGTCCGTCCGGCCGATCCGGACGGACGGCCCGACGCACAGCGGGGGCGGGATGGTCACCCATCCCGCCCCCGCTGCCGTGCGTTATGTGAACGACCCACGCGGGTCGATGGAGGACGACCGTCAGGCCGTCGGCTTCTCGTCGCCCGGGGTCACCAGGACGACCCGGCGCCGCCGCGCCACCATGAACATGACCGCGCCCGCGACCAGGACCGCGCCGCCGACGCCGCCGATCAGCGTGGTCTGCGCGCCGGTGACCGGCAGACCGCCGTCGTCGTCACCGCCGCCGCCCGCGCCGCCCTTGGCCGCGACGACCACCGCGTAGCCGTCGGAGTTGTCGCTGGCGTCCACATCGGTGGCCCGCAGGCCGGTGACGTTCTCCGGCAGGGTGACCGCGGCGGCCCGCATCCGGCTGGAGTCGGAGACGATCGGCTCGACGCTGACCAGGCCGCCCTTGAGCGCGCCCGGCTTCACGTCGGCCGCCACGTCGAACAGGTGGTAGAAGCCGTAGGCCGAGTAGAGCTTGTCCTCGGCGTTGGTGTCCTCGTCCTGCGGGATCAGCCCGAAGTTGGCGTAGGTGCAGGTGAAGGTGGACTTGTCGGCCGCGTACTCGCAGCCCGGCTCCACCTCGGTCGGAGTCACGCCCTTGGGCAGCTTGACACTGATCTTGAGACCGGCGGCGGCCTTGTCACCCTGGTTGCGGATGAAGTAGGTCAGCGCCGACCGGCCGCCCGCGTGCAGGTCGCCGGAGTAGACCGGGTTGCCGTCGACGACCTTCACGGCCTGCTTGACGTCCTCGGCGACGACCGAGAGGTCCGGCCCGCTGGCGTCCGAGAGGTCCAGCGTGGCGGTCTTGGTGTCGTTCGCCGCGTTGGTGTCGTCCTTCGAGACGAGCTTGAAGGAGAGCGGAGCCTGGTAGGTGCCCTTGACCTCGGCCTTGAACAGGACGATCGGCAGGTCGACGGTCTCGCCCGGGCCCGGCAGGCCCTTCTCCGTCGCGTAGCAGACGAAGGCGGTCGGCTTCTTGTCGGTGCCCTCCATGTCGCAGCCGTCCTCGACGGCGGGCCAGGCCTGGACCTTGTCGAAGTCGACCTTGGACACGTCCACCCGTACGGCCAGCTCGCTAGGGGTGTTCTTGCCGAGGTTGGTCACCTTGGCGAAGGCGAACTTGCCCTCCGCGTTGGCGGCGACCCGCGTGCCGGCCACCTCGATCGCGAGGTCCGTCTCCGTGCCCGAGGCGTGAGCCGGGCTACCGAGGACGGTCAACGCGCCGGAGGCGAGCAGCGCGCCGGCGCCGATACGCGCCAGCGAACGGTTACGGAAGATCATGGAAAGGGTCCCCCCGTTGGGGTGAAGGAAAGGTACGGCCGGGGACGTTAGCGGTAAGCGATCACGCTCGCCACCCCCGGAATCGGGCGCACTGAACAGCCTGGCTAAGAATCACTTAAGGAATGCCCGGATTGATATGTCTTGCTGCCCCGGCCACCTTGCGGACGACTCCGAACGGCAACCTGATCGAGATCAACGGCCCACGGGAATTCACCCGATCGGTTGGCCGGCCGGGCCATTGCCGGTCACTTTCCGTACGCCCGTGATCCACACAGCGGCCCACGTACGACGACACCCCACCGCCGTTCGACGGTGGGGTGCCGGGGTCTCGCGGGTGGCCGCGTCAGTGGGCGTCGACCAGCGGCAGGGTCTTCCCGGCGCCGCCGCCCGGTATGGCGATCGAGGAGAAGTGCGACACCACCCGCTCGTCGGTCGGGTCGTCGGCCGGGGTCCGGTGCACGGCCAGCCGGTTGTAGAGGGTGTCGCGCTGGGCGGGGATCCGGTCCGCCGACCGGATCATGCCGATCAGCTCGTGCAGGTTGGAGCGGTGCCGCGCGCCGGCGGAGGAGATGACGTTCTCCTCCAGCATGATCGAGCCGAGGTCGTCCACGCCCATGTGCAGGGCGAGCTGCCCCACGTCCTTGCCCGTGGTCAGCCAGGACGCCTGGAGGTGCGGCACGGTCTCGAAGAAGAGCCGGGCCACGGCGACCAGCCGCAGGTACTCCAGGGCGGTGGCCTGCGTACGGCCCTTGAGGTGGTTGTTCTCCGGCTGGTACGTCCACGGGATGAACGCCCGGAAGCCCTTCGTGCGGTCCTGCACGTCGCGGATCATCCGCAGGTGCTCGATCCGCTCGGCGGCGGTCTCGCCGGTGCCCATCATCATGGTGGCGGTCGACTCGACACCCTGCCGGTGCGCCAGCTCCATGACCTCCAGCCAGCGCTCGCCCGACTCCTTCAGCGGCGCGATCGCCTTGCGCGGGCGGGCCGGCAGCATCTCGGCGCCGGCGCCCGCGATCGAATCCAGACCGGCCGCCTTGATCCGGGCGATGGCCTCGTCGAGGCTGACGCCGGAGACCTTGGCCATGTGCAGGATCTCGCTGGGGCCGATCGAGTGGATGGCGAGCTGCGGGTAGGCCTTCTTGACCGAGGAGAACAGCTCCTCGTAGTACTCGACGCCGTAATCCGGGTGGTGCCCGCCCTGGAGCATGACCTGGGTGGCGCCCAGCTCGACCGCCTCGCCGCAGCGGCGCAGGATCTCCTCGGTCGGGTGGGTCCAGCCCTCCCGGTGCTTCGGGGCCCGGTAGAACGCGCAGAACTTGCACGCCGTCACGCAGACGTTCGTGTAGTTGATGTTGCGGTCGATCAGGTACGTGACGACGTTGTCCGGGTAGCGCCGTCTGCGCACCGCGTCGGCGGCCTCGCCCAGGGCGTGCAGGGGCGCCTCGGTGTAGAGCAGCAGGGCCTCCTCGGGCGTGATCCGCCCGCCGTCCGCGCCACGCTGCAGGATTTCGTCGATCTCCCGGCTCACACTCACCCCCCGAGCCTACGTCGCCCCGCCTCCGGCCGGTCCCGCCGGACTCCTGTCGACCACGCCACAGGGGCCCCGCCGGGTGGCCGATGATCGAGGGACTTACCCGCGCTCTGTCGGTCCATTAACATTCGTGGATGATTTTCCCCGTGACTCCCCCCACCCGTCCTCCCCTACCGCGCAGGGCGCTGCTCGGGCTCGTACCGCTCGGGGCCGCCGCACTCGCCGTCGCCACGATGGGCCGACCGGCGCGCGCGGCCAGCACGGCCCGGGCGCCGGAGTGCCTCGCCGACCTGACGGCGGCCTGATGGCCACCATCCCCTGGCTCGCCGACGTGCTCCGCGCCGCCGGCGTCACGGTGGTCGAGCACGGCAACTGGCTCGGCCGGGTGGCCGGCAGCTCGTTCGACCCGATCGGCGTGCTCTGGCACCACACCGCCGCCACCTCCAGCGCCGGCAACCCGCACCCCGCGCTGAACATCTGTGTCAACGGCCGCTCCGACCTGCCCGGCCCGCTCTGCCAGGCCCTCGTCGACTACCACGGCGTCTTCCACGTCATCTCCGGCGGGCGGGCCAACCACGCCGGCGTCAGCCGAGGCAGCGGCCCCATCCCGGCCGGCGACGGCAACACCCTGATGATCGGCTGGGAGATCGACTACAACGGGGTCGACCAGGCCATGACCGGCGCCCAGTACAGCGCATCGGTGCTCGCCACCGCCGCCGTGCTGCGGCGGCTCGGCCGGGACGCCAGCCACGCCCGGGGCCACCGGGAGACCAGCACCAGCGGCAAGATCGACCCGTCGTTCATCGACCTCGACTCGATGCGCGCCGACGTGGCCCGCCAGCTCACCGGCAACCCGCCCCTCGACCTCACGGAGAACGACATGAAGCTGATCCAGTCACCCGGCCGCGGCATCGCCCTCGTCGGCCCCGGCTACTTCCGCCAGCTCCGCAACAACGAGGAGGTGCACGCCGCCGTCGCGCTGGCCGGCAACCCGCTGGTCGGCAACGACCGCCAGTTCGACCTGTGGCGCAGCATCGCCTACGACGGCCAGGTCAAGGCCCCGAGCTGACCACCGTCGGGTGGGGTCGGCGGGTTCGACGCGGTGCCGGCGCCGACCCACCGACCCGGCTGCACCCGCCGGCCGGCGGACCCCTCAGGCGTCGTAGTCGACCGTCAGCCGGTCGGTGGTCGGGCTGGACTGGCAGGTGAGGACGTAGCCGGCGGCCACCTCGTCCGGTTCCAGCGCGTAGTTACGGGCCATCGTGACCGCGCCGTCGACCACCTTGGCCTTGCAGGTCGAGCAGACCCCGCCCTTGCAGGCGTACGGCAGCTCGCCGCGCACCTTCAGCGCCGCGTCCAGCACCCGCTCGTCGCGCCGCATCGTGAAGCGCGACGACCGGCCGTCCAACATGATCGTCACGTCGGCGCCGCCCCTCGGCTCGTCGGCCGGGCGTCGCGGCGGGGCCGGGGCCTCGGCGACGTGGAACAGCTCCGTGTGCACCGCCGACTCCGGCACGCCGCGCGCGGCGAGCACCTCCCGGGCGTCCACCACCATGTCGTACGGGCCGCAGAGGAACCACTCGTCGACGGTGTCGCCGGGCACGACGGTGTCCAGCAGCCGGCCCAGCCGGTCGGCGTCGATCCGGCCGGAGAGCAGCGGGGACTCGCCCTGCTCCCGGGAGAGCACGTGCACCAGGTGCAGCCGGGTCGGCCACCGGTCCTTCAGGTCGGCCAGCTCCTCGGCGAACATCACCGTGTTCGCCGTGCGGTTGCCGTACACCAGCGTGAAGGTGCTGGCCGGCTCGACGGCGAGCGCCGTCGCGACCAGCGCGAGCACCGGGGTGATGCCGGAGCCGGCGACCACCGCGCCGTAGCGGCGGGCCCGGTCCGGCGCGAGGGCCGTGGTGAAGTGCCCCAGCGGCGGCAGCACCTCGATCGTGTCGCCGCCGCGCAGCGCGCCGCAGGCGAAGGCGGAGAACGCGCCGCCGGGGATCTCCCGCACGCCGATCCGCAGCCGGCCGTGCCGGGCCAGGTCGTCGGGCGTGGAGCAGATGGAGTACGACCGCCGCACGTCCTCACCGGCGGCGCCGGGGCGGCGGACGGTGAGGTGCTGACCGGCGGAGAACGCGAACGTCTCCCGCAGCTCCTGCGGCACCGCGAAGGTGACCGCCACGGCGTCGTCGGTGAGGCGGTCGACGGCGGCGACGGACAGCGGGTGGAAGACCGGCCGGCGACGGACGGGGCGGGAGATCGTGACAGTCACAGCGCCTTCAGGTGGTCGAAGGGTTCACGGCAGGAACGGCAGCGCCAGAGCGCCTTGCACGCGGTCGAGCCGAAGCGGCTGACCTGCTCCGTCTCCGGCGAGCCGCAGCGCGGGCAGCGGACGGCGAGGGTCAGCGGCACCACGTTGTCGGCGCGTGCGGGCGACGGCGGGGCGATGCCGGCGGCGGCGAGCTTGGCCCGGCCCGCGTCGGAGATCCAGTCGGTGCTCCACGCCGGGCTGTAGACGGTCCGCACGTCGGCGTCGGGGCGGCCGACGGCGGCCAGCGCCCGCCGGATGTCGGCGCGGATCACGTCCATCGCCGGGCAGCCGGTGTAGGTGGGGGTGATGGTCACGACCACCCGGCCGGTCGCCGGGTCCTCGTCGACCGCCCGCAGGATGCCGAGGTCGTCGATGGTGACGACCCGGATCTCCGGATCCACCACCGCCGCCACGGCCGCCCTGAGGTCGGTCACCACCGCCCCCTCACCAGCGGGCCCCGGGGTGGGCGCGGTGCAGCACCTGCATCTCCGCGAGCAGAAACGACAGGTGCTCGGTGTGCACGCCGTCCCGCCCGCCGGCCGGCGCCCAGCCGGACTCCGGCCGGGTCAGGGTGGCCTCGTCGAGCACGGCGGCCACCCGGGCGTCGAAGTCGGCCCGCAGGGTGGCCGGGTCGACCGGCGCCGCCGGGTCGGGGGCGAACAGCTCGTGCACGTACGGCCAGACCTGGTCGACGGCCGCCTGCATGCGCCGGTGCGACTCCTCGGTGCCGTCGCCGAGCCGCCGCACCCACGTCGACGCGTGGTCGAGGTGGTAGGCCGACTCCTTGCGGGCCTTGGCCCCGATCGCCGCCAGCCGCTCGTCGGCGCACCCGGCCAGCGCGGTGTAGAGCGGAAGCTGGTAGGCCGCGAGGAAGAGCAGCTTCGCCATGGTGACCGCGAAGTCGCCGTTGGGCAGCTCCACCAGCAGGCAGTTGCGGAACTCGCGGTCGTCGCGGAGGAACGCCAGCGCGTCCTCGTCCCGGCCGGCGCCCTCCAGCTCGCCCGCGTACGACAGCAGGAGCCGGGCCGCACCGAGCTGGTCGAGGGCGATGTTGGCCAGCGCGATGTCCTCCTCCATCTCCGGCGCGCGGGTGGTCCACTCGGCCAGCCGCTGGGCCGCGACGAGCGCGTCGTCGCCGAGGGCGAGGGCGAAGTCGAAGGGGCCGATCACAGGTGGGCCACCCCGTCCGGCACGTCGTAGAAGGTGGGATGGCGGTAGACCTTGTCGGCCGCCGGGTCGAAGAACGCGTCCTTCTCGTCGGGGCTGGACGCGGTGATCGCGGACGCCGGCACCACCCAGATCGAGACGCCCTCCTGGCGGCGGGTGTAGAGGTCCCGCGCGTTGCGCAGGGCCAGCTCGGCGTCGGGGGCGTGCAGGCTGCCCACGTGGGTGTGCGACAGCCCGCGCCGCGCCCGCACGAAGACCTCCCAGAGCGGTGAGGATCCGCTCGCGCCGGCCTGTCCCGTTCGCTCGCTCACGCGGCCACCTTCTCCTTCTGCTCCACCCGCTTGGCGGCGTACGCCGCGGCGGCCTCACGCACCCAGGCGCCGTCGGCGTGGGCGCGGCGACGGTGCTCCATCCGCTGCCGGTTGCACGGCCCCTGACCCTTGATCACCCGCATCAGCTCGTCGTAGTCGGGCTGGGTGAAGTCGTACGCCTGGCGGGACTCGTTCCAGCGCAGCTCCGGATCCGGGATGGTCAGGCCGAGGATCTCGGCCTGCTGCACGCACATGTCCACGAAGCGCTGGCGCAGCTCGTCGTTGGAGAAGCGCTTGATCTTCCAGGCCATGGACTGCGCCGAGTGGGTGGAGTCGGTGTCCGGCGGGCCGAACATCGCCAGCGACGGGTACCACCAGCGGTCGAGGGCGTCCTGCGCCATCGCCTTCTGCTCGCCGGTGCCGTGTGCCAGCGTGTGCAGGATCTCGTAGCCCTGCCGCTGGTGGAACGACTCCTCCTTGCAGACCCGGATCATCGCCCGCGCGTACGGCCCGTAGGAGCAGCGGCACAGCGGGACCTGGTTGACGATGGCGGCACCGTCGACCAGCCAGCCGATCGCGCCCACGTCGGCCCAGGTCAGGGTGGGGTAGTTGAAGATCGAGCTGTACTTCTGCCGACCGTTGAGCAGCAGCTCGACCAGCTCGTCCCGGCTGATCCCGAGGGTCTCGGCGGCGGCGTAGAGGTAGAGCCCGTGGCCGGCCTCGTCCTGGACCTTGGCCAGCAGGATCGCCTTGCGCTTGAGCGAGGGGGCGCGACTGATCCAGTTGCCCTCCGGCTGCATGCCGATGATCTCGGAGTGCGCGTGCTGAGCGATCTGCCGGATCAGCGTCTTGCGGTACGCCTCGGGCATCCAGTCGCGCGGCTCGATCTTCTGGTCGGCGTCGACGACCTCGGTGAAGTACGCCTCGAGGTCCTCGTCCGGGCCGGGGGCGCCGCCCCGGCGGCCACGTGCGGCGGCTTCCCGCAGGGCCGCCTCCGCCGCCTCGACCTCGCCGAGCAGGCCGCCGCCGGGTGCGTCCTCGGCGGAGAAGTCGTTGCCATACATGGGGTCAAGTGTTACAGCTCGCCCCTCGGGACGCCAGGGGGTGTAACAGGTTTCCGGAGACTCTTTCGCCACGGAGAGGTGATCGCAGACAGCCGGGCAAACTATGACTTGGGTCACTATGGAAAGGTGAATCGCCCCAACAACCGCATAGCGGCTCGATAGCCCGCCTACTTGGCCAAGTTGCCAGGTGTCAGGTCCTGGCGCCGGGCCGATCCGCACGTAGACTTCCCCCGTCACACCGATCGGTTGCCGACGATCGCCCGAGAAACCCGGAGGGCGCATCCCCCGCCCTCGGCGAGCCGCCGATCCGTCCGACAACCAGCCGGTCCCCCCGGCCCTGACAACTGGAGCTCATCCACTCATGCGATCCCGCGTGACCCTGGTGCTCGCCGTCGTGGCGGTCCTCCTCGGTGGCGGCCTGCTCGTGCCGGCCGCGTACGCCAGACTCGCCGGCGACGACGCCGCGAGCGGCGGGAAGGGCGGCGGAAGCGTCGCGGTGCCCGCGCCGGTCCCGCCCATGCCGCCGACCCTGGCGGCCGGCCCGGTGGCGGTGGACTTCAAGGGCGAGTTCTTCTCGTGGGCCCTGATGGACCGGGAGACCGGCGAGATCTCCGGGTCGAAGAACCTGGCCTCGACCAGCTCCACCGAGTCGATGATCAAGGCCTGGTTCGCGGCGGACTACCTCCGCCAGCTCGGCGCCAAACCGCTGCCGGCCGACCGGAAGAAGCAGATCACCACCGCCATCCGGGACAGCAACGACGACGCCGCCAACGCCCTCTACGGCGCGGTGGGCCGGGCCGCCACGATCAAGCGGATGATCAGCACCTGCGAGCTCACCGACACCAAGCCGGGCAACGTCCCCGGTTACGTGGGCTGGTGGAGCTTCACCCGGATGTCCCCGCGCGACGCCGCCCGGCTCGGCGACTGTGTCGCCGACGGCACGGCCGCCGGCCCCAAGTGGACGAGTTTCCTGCTGGACGAGATGAGCAAGGTCAGGGGCAGCACGGCCGCCAAGGACCAGAAGGCCCGGTCGGGCGGTGGACGCTGGGGCATCATCGACGGCCTCCCCCAGTCGGTCGTCGGCCAGGGCCCGGTCAGCATGAAGAACGGCTGGACCCCGCTCAACTACGACGGCAACTGGCACGTGAACTGCCTCGCCGTCACCGGCAGGTGGAGCCTCGCGGTGATGCTCCGCTACCCGCAGAAGAGCGGCCTCGACTACGGCGCACAGGTCTGCGCCTCGGTCGCCAGCCAGCTCGTGACCCCGCAGCCGGGCGCCGCCCTCAAGGTGCCGCAGCTGCCCGCCGGGAAGCTCTGATGGCGCGGCAGCGTCGGTCCGCCGGGGCGGCCGACGCCTCTCCCGGCAGACTGATCGCCATCGCGCTGGTCCTCATCGGCCTGGTGCTCGTCTCGCTGCGACTGCTGCCGGGCTCGCCGTTCGAGTCCTCCGCCGCCGCGAAGTGGGGCACCCCCGCCGGCCCCGCCGAGCGCGCCGCGACGGCTCCGAGCGACCGCAGCTCGCGGCCGTCGCCGTCGCCGAGCCCCACCCCGGAGCCGCTGCCGTTCCAGGCGAAGGACCTCGACCTGGACATCGCGGGCTGGTACTCCTGGAGCGTCCTCGACCGCCGCAGCGGCGAGATCATCGGTTCGGACAACATGGCCGAGACCAGCACCACCGCGTCGCTGATCAAGGCCTGGATCGTCGCCGACTACCTGCGCCGCGCCGACGACGCCGGCCAGACCCCGAGCGCCGCCAAGCTCGCCGACGCCACGAAGATCATCCGGGACAGCGACAACACCCGGGCCGAGCAGTTCTACAACACGGTCGGCCGGTCCGCCTCGATAAAGCGGCTGATCTCCCTGTGCGAACTGACCGACAGCAAGGTCGCCGCCGACGGCGGCTGGAGCCGCACCGCCCTCTCCCCCCGCGACACCGCCCGGATGGGCGCCTGCATCGCCGACGGCCGCGCCGCCGGACCGAAGTGGACGAAGTGGTTGATCGGCGAGATGCGGCTCGTGCGGGGGGCCGGCGACTTCGGCATCCGCAAGGCGTTCCCGGCCGCGGAGCGCAAGACCATCGCCATCAAGAACGGCTGGATCGACCGTACGCGCGAGCAGGAGATGCACATCAACTGCCTCGCCGTCGCCGACACCTGGACGATGGGCGTGATGGTCCGCTACCCGATCGGCAAGGGCTACGAGTACGGCATGAAGAACTGCCAGGAGATCACCGAAGCCCTCCTGCGCCCCACCACCTAGACCCGACCGCCGCCCGTTCGGTCGAAGGGCTCAGCCCATGAAGAAGGCCGGGCCGGCGGCGGGCAGGGGCGGGGCGGCGCCGATGGCGGCGGCGCGACGGGCGAACTCGCGCAGGCCGGCCACCTGGCGCTCGCCGAGGGAGAAGTCCAGCGCCCGAAAGTACGTCGCCAGCGTCGCCGCGTCGAAGGGCTCCCAGCGGGCGGCGGCCTCGGCCACCTGGTCCAGCTCCGCCAGGCACAGGTCCCGGGAGCGCAGGAACGCCTCGTGCACCTCCTTGACCAGGCCGGGGTGGGCGGCGGCGAAGTCGCGGCGTACCGCCCAGACGGCGAAGACCATCGGCAGGCCCGTCCACTCCCGCCACGCCTGCCCGAGGTCGGTGACCTCCAGCCCGCGGTTCGGCGCCTCGTAGAGGGCGCGCAGCGCGACGTCGCCGATCAGCACCCCGGCGTCGGCCTCCAGCAGCATCTGGGTCAGATCGGGCGGGCAGCGGAAGTACTCGGGGGCCACCCCGTACCGCTCGCCGAGCAGCAGCTGGGCCAGCAGCACGCCGGTCCGCGAGGTCGAGCCCAGCGCCACCTTGCCGTGGCCGAGCTCGGCCAGCGGGCGGGTGGAGACGATGTTGACGGACAGCACCGGGCCGTCGCTGCCGACCGCCAGGTCGGGCAGGAGCAGCAGCTCGTCGGCGTGCCGCAGGTACTCCACGTGGGAGATCGGGCCGATGTCCAGATCACCTGCGACCAGCGCGGCGCTGAGCCGGTCCGGGGAGTCCTTGTGCAGGTCGACGTCGATCAGGGCGCCGGAGCGCATCAGCCCCCAGTAGATCGGCAGGCAGTTCAGGAACTGGATGTGCCCGACCCGGGGGCGTGCGACGTGCTCAGCCATGCCCCGACCGTATCCCCGTCGCCGGTCGAGGGCTCAGCGGGCCGGGCGGGGAGTGGCCAACCCCGCATCCGCCGGCGGTACGCACGACGGCGCCGCCTCGTCGACGTCGAGTCGTCCGCCGGCTTCCAACCACCCGGTTGGCGTGGCCCCTCTGCCAGGTCACGCCGCCTGCGCCTTCAGCCGCTCGCGTGCGTCCCCCCGGCTCGGTGCCTGCTCCACCAGGCCCGACTTCGCCAACGCCCGGAGGTGGTAGCTGGTCGCGCTCGGCGACAGCCCGACGACCTCCGCGCACTCGGTGGCGGTCGCGCCGCCCTCCACCACGCCCAGATGTTCCATGATCGCGATTCGGGCCGGTTGAGCCAGCGCCCGCATCACCTGCGGGTCGCTGATCGTGATCCGGCGCTGTTCGGGACGCGCCTCGGTCATGCGCCCATGATTCCTGGTCGCCCGCCCGCCGTGGGCCGCCGGCCGGCCGGCACCGAGGGCTCGCCGACGGGCGGCGGCGCAACGGTCGATATCCGGTGGAGCGCCGCGCGCGCGGCGCGTAGGCTGTCAGGTCGCTTGACGGCCAGGGTGGTGACCACCGCATCGGACGTCCCGCGCCGGGGGGCGGCCCATCCGTCCGCCGGACACGCGAGCGACCGGCAGATGACCCGATGGGATCCACCGTGACCGCACTCGACCTCGACCTCGATGCCGACCTCGCCGCCGAGCGGGAGCACCTCGCCACCTCCCGGGCCGCCCTGGCCCGGATGCGGCAACGCGCCGAGGCCCTCTTCTCCACCGGCGACCAGGTGGCCGGCGACGCGTACGCGGCCGAGACGCTCGGGCGCACCCTGGCCCGCCGGGTCGCCGAACTCGCCGACGACCCCGGCACGCCGCTCTTCTTCGGCCGCCTCGACTTCGGCCCGGCGACCGGCGCCCCGCCCGCCGACGACCGGCCCGCGGACCCCGGCGACGAACCGGACGGACGGCACGCGGACCACGCCGGGCGGCGCTACCACGTCGGCCGGCGACACGTCACCGACGACCGGGGCGAACCGCTGGTGCTGGACTGGCGGGCCCCGGTCTCCCGGTCGTTCTACCGGGCCAGCGCGCGCGACCCGCAGGGCGTGGCCGTACGGCGCCGCTTCGGGTTCAGCAACGGGATGCTGACCAGCTTCGAGGACGAGCGTCTGGACCGGGGCGAGGAGCTGGGCACCACCAGCCGGATCCTGACCGCGGAGATCGAACGGCCGCGGGTCGGGCCGATGCGCGACATCGTGGCCACCATCCAGCCGGAGCAGGACGAACTGGTCCGGGCCGACCTCGCCGACTCGATCTGCGTGCAGGGCGCCCCGGGCACCGGCAAGACGGCCGTGGGCCTGCACCGGGCCGCGTACCTGCTCTATCTGCACCGGGAGCGGCTACGCCGGTCGGGTGTGCTGATCGTGGGGCCGAACCGGGCCTTCCTGTCGTACATCGCGGCGGTACTGCCGGCGCTCGGCGAGGTGGAGGTCGAACAGGCCACGGTGGAGGACCTGGTGGCCCGGGTGCCGGTGCGGGCCGTCGAAGACCCGGCGGTGGCGGCGGTCAAACACGACGCCCGGATGGCCGAGGTGCTGCGCCGGGCGGTCGACGCGCACATCGGCGAGCCGACCGAGCCGATCATGGTGTCGGACGGCTCGTTCCGCTGGCGGATCGGGCTGGACCCGCTGCACCGGCTGGTCGAGGAGACCCGCCGGGAGCGGCTGCCGTACGCCACGGGCCGCGAGCGCGTCCGGGCCCGGGTGGTGTCACTGCTGCAACGGCAGGCCGAGGCGCGACGCGCCGAGTCCCCGAGCGACGCCTGGCTGCGCCGGATGGGCAAGGCCACGCCCGTCACCGCCTTCCTCGACGCGGTCTGGCCGGCGCTCACCCCCGAAGGGCTGGTGCACGCCCTGCTCAGCGACCCGCAGCGGCTCGCCGCGGCGGCCGACGGGCTGCTCGGCGCCGAGGAGCAGGCGCGGCTGCGCGGGGTGGCCGCCCCCGACGAGACCCCCGGCCCGACGACGGCGGCGGACGCCCCGACGGCGGCGGACGCCCTGACGACGCCGGACGCCCCGACGGCGACGCCCGGCGCCACGGACCCGACGCCCGGCACCGCGCGCGCCTCGGCGCGGCGCCCCGCGCCGGCCGGCACGAAGCTCGGGCGCACGCCGAAGGCCACGAAGTGGACGGCGGCCGACGCCGTGCTGATCGACGAGGCGGCCGGGCTGATCGAGCGGCCGGGCGGCTTCGGGCACGTCGTCGTCGACGAGGCGCAGGACCTCTCGCCGATGCAGTGCCGGGTCATCGCCCGGCGCAGCGAACACGGGTCGATCACCCTCCTCGGCGACCTGGCCCAGGGCACCGCCCCGTGGGCCGCCGCCGACTGGCGGGAGTCCCTGCGCCACCTCGGCAAGCCGGACGCCGTCGTGGTGCCGCTGACGGTCGGCTTTCGGGTGCCCGCCGCCGTGGTCGCGTTCGCCAACCGGCTGCTGCCGGCGCTCGCCGTCGACGTGCCGCCCGCCGAGTCCCTGCGCCGCGACGGCGCGCTCGACGTGCGTACCGTCGACGACCTGGCCGCCGCAACGGTGGCCGAGGTGCGCGCGGCGCTGGCCTTCGACGGCTCGGTGGCGGTGATCGCCGCCGACGACGCGGTCGGCGGGCTGCGGGCGGCGCTGGACGCTGCCGGCGTCGACACCGCGACCGTCGACGAGCCGACCGCCGCGGCGCGCGTCACGGTGGTGCCCGCGACCCTGGTCAAGGGCCTGGAGTACGACCATGTCATCGTCGTCGAGCCGGCGGCGATCGTGGCCGCCGAACCGCGCGGCCTGCACCGGCTCTACGTGGTGCTCACCCGGGCGGTCTCCCGGCTCGCCGTGCTGCACGCCCAACCGCTGCCCGCGCCGCTGGGGTGACCGGCGACTTGCGCAAGGAAGGTAGACAGGTGTCCGTGGTCCCACCCGACGAGCGTCCCGTGATCCTCGCCCGCGCCGAGGCGGTCAGCCGACGCTACGGCGACGTGCTCGCCCTCGACCGGGTCGACCTGGAGGTCTCCGCCGGCGAGCTGGTCGGCCTGCTCGGCCCGAACGGCGCCGGCAAGAGCACCCTGCTCAACCTGCTCGTCGGGCTGCGCCGGCCCACCGCCGGCCGGGTCGAGCTGTTCGGCGGCGACCCGCGCGACCCGGCGAGCCGCCAGCGGATCGGGGTCACCCCGCAGGAGACGGGCCTGCCCGGCACGCTGCGGGTCGCCGAGGTGGTGGACTTCGTCGCCGCCCACCACCCCGACCCGGTCCCCCGGGGCGAGCTGCTCGACCGCTTCGGCCTGGGCGAGCTGGCCCGGCGGCAGACCGGCGGCCTCTCCGGCGGGCAGCGCCGCCGGCTCGCGGTGGCGCTCGCCTTCGTCGGCCGCCCCCGGCTGGTGCTGCTCGACGAGCCCACCACCGGCCTGGACGTGGCGGCCCGGCACACCCTGTGGGAGGCGATCCGGGCGTTCCACGACGACGGCGGCACCGTGCTGCTGAGCAGCCACTACCTGGAGGAGGTCGAGGCGCTGGCCCGGCGGGTGGTGGTCATCGGGCACGGCCGCGTGCTGGCCGACGACACGGTCGACGCGATCCGGGGGATCGTCGGCGTACGCCGGGTCAGCCTGGTCGCCGACGAGTTGCCCGCGCTGCCCGGCGTGGTCCGCACCGAGCGGATCGACGGCCGTACCCACCTGCTCACCACCGACGCCGACGAACTGGTGCGGGCCCTGGTCACCGCGGGGGTGGCGTTCACCGACCTGGAGGTCCGCCCCACCTCGCTGGAGGAGGCGTTCCTCGCCATCACCGCGACCGACGCGGCGCCGGGCGCCGGAGCCGGCCGTCCGACGACCGCGGTGGCCGACCCGCCGACCACCGCCTGAGAGACGGATCCGCCATGCGCCTCGCCCTGGTCCACGCCCGCTACCAGCTCCTGGAGACGGTCCGCATCCCGATCGCCGTCGTCGGCAGCGCCTTCTTCCCGGCCGTCGCGATGCTCTTCTTCGTGGTGCCGTTCGCCGGGAACGACCCGGTCGGCGCCACGTACGCCACCGCCGCGATGGTCACGTTCGCGGTGATGAGCGCGAACATCTTCCAGTACGGGGTCGGGGTGGCCGAGGACCGCGACCAGCCCTGGAACCCGTACACCCGGACCCTGCCGGCCGGCCCCGCGCCGCGCTTCGCCGGCCGGGTGCTGGCCGGGCTGGCCCTCACCTACCTCTCCCTGATTCCGGTGGTGGTGATCGGGGCGACGCTCACCGAGGCACGCGTCAGCGCACCGGCGTTCCTGCTGGCCCTGGCGACCGTCGCGGTGATCTCGGTGCCGTTCACGCTGCTGGGGCTCGCCATCGGCTACTCGATGCCGAGCAAGGCGGCGATCGTGGTGGCGCAGGTCGTCTTCTTCCCGCTCGCCTTCGGGGGCGGCCTGCTCTCCGCACCGGACCAGGCGCCCGGGTTCGTCGAGGTCGTCGCGCCGTTCCTGCCGACCCGGGGCGCGGTGGAGCTGATGTGGGCGACCACCGGCGACTACCCGGTCAACCCGCTGTCGATGGTCATGCTCGGGGTCTGGGTGGTGCTGCTGGCGGTGGTGGCCGGGTGGGCGTACCGGCGCGACGAGGGCCGACGCTTCAGCTGACGATTCGTCCGATCCGCCCCGTGGTGCGGCGGGTCGGTGCCACGATTCCGGCAGGGGCGTGCCGGCGTGGCCGTCCCCCGCCGAGAGGGGTCGACGTGAGCACCGTCCCGCCGGGCACACCCTGCTGGGCCGACCTCGCCACCCCGGGCCTCGCCGAGGCGCGGCGGTTCTACCCCGAACTGTTCGGCTGGACCGGCCGGATCGATCCGGAGCCCGAGGCGGGCGGCTACACGTTCTTCCTGCTCGACGGGCGGGCCGTGGCGGGCGCGGGTCCGCCGGCCGTCCCCGACCAGGTGCCGATCTGGTCGACCTACCTGGCGACCGACGACGCGGACCTGGTGGCCGGCCGGGTCGAGCGGGCCGGCGGGCAGGTCGTGGTGCCCCCGTTCGAGGTCTTCGACCAGGGACGGATGGCGGTCTTCGCCGACCCCGCCGGGGCGGCGTTCAGCGTCTGGCAGCCGATGGCGATGCCCGGGGCCGAGGTCTTCGACACCCCGGGGGCGCTCACCTGGACCGAGCTGGTCACCCCCGATCCGGAGGGGGCGAAGGTCTTCTACGAGCTGGTCTTCGGCTGGCACCCGGACGACCGGCGGGCGGGCCCGCTCACGTACACCGGCTGGCGGCTCGGCACCCGGATCGTGGCCGGCATGGTGCCGCCGCTCGGTGACGGGTTCCCCGCCGAGACGCCCGCGTACTGGTCGGTGTACTTCGCCGTGGCCGACGCCGACGCGGCCGCCGCCCGCGCCGCCGAACTCGGCGGCACCATCCTCGTCCCGCCCCGGACCGCCCCGGCGGGCCGCTACGCCGCCCTGCGCGACCCCCACGGCGCCCTCTTCAACGTCCTCACCCGCCCCACCCCCACGCCTCGTTGATCATGAAGTTGTTGCGGCGACACGCCGAGCGGAGCGACAACAACTTCATGATCAACGAGGTGGGGGAGGTGGGTGGGGGCGGACGGGGACCACCAGGGGGCCCCGGGCGCCGGGGATGACGCGGACGGTGGCGCGGTACCAGGTGGCGAGGAGCTGCTCGGTGAGCACCTCGCGGGGCGTGCCGGCGGCCACCACCCGCCCGTCGGCCAGCAGCACCATGCGGTCGGCGTACTCGCCGGCGATGGAGAGGTCGTGCATGGTGGCGAGCACGGTCAGGCCGTGCTCCCGGCGCAACCGGTCGACCAGCTCCAGCACCTCCTGCTGGTGGCCGATGTCCAGCGCGCTGATCGGCTCGTCCAGCAGCAGCAGGGTCGCGCCCTGGGCCAGCGCGCGGGCCAGGAAGACCCGCTGCCGCTCGCCGCCGGACAGGGTGGCCAGCTCCCGGTCGTGGAAGCCGGCCAGGTCCAGCCCGTCGAGCACCTCGTACGCGGCGGCCAGGTCGGCGGCGGACTCCCGGCCCAGCGGCGCGATGTAGGGGGTGCGGCCCAGCAGCACGTAGTCGAACACCGACATGCCGGCCGGCACGACCGGGGACTGGGCCACCGTGGCGACCACCCGGGCGCGGTCGCGGCGGCGCAGCGCCTCGCTGGGCGTACCGAAGAGGGAGACGGCGCCCGGCGCGGGCAGCAGGCCGCCGACGGCGCGCAGCAGGGTCGACTTCCCGGCGCCGTTCGGACCGATCACGGTGACCCACTCGCCCGGGGCGACCGTCAGGTCGACGCCGGCCAGGATCGGCGTGCCGTCCAGGCGCACGTGCAGGTCGCGCACCTCGACGGCGGGGACGCCCGACCGGTCGCCCCCGGTCACCGGCCGCGCAGCCCGCGCCCGGTCCCCGCCGTCGGCCGGCTGCGTGGCCGGCCCCCGTGCCGCGCTCACCCGAGCGCCCGGCGGGAGGTACGCAGCACCAGGACGAAGAACGGGCCGCCGAGCAGCGCGGTGACCACGCCGATCGGGATCTCCGACGGGGCGGCGGCGGTACGGGCCACCACGTCGGTCAGGGCCAGGAAGGCGCCGCCGAAGAGCAGCGACAGCGGCAGGACCACCCGGTAGCTCGACCCGGCGAGCAGCCGGACGGTGTGCGGCACGATGATCCCGACGAAGCCGATCAGGCCGGACGCGGAGACGGCGGCGGCGGTGCCGAGCGAGGCGGCGGCGATGAGCAGGTAGCGGGACCGCTGCGGGTGCAGCCCGAGGCTCGCGGCCTCGTCGTCGCCGACGGAGAGCACGTCCAGCTCCCGCCGGTGCAGCAGCACCACCAGGGCGGTGAGCAGGAAGTACGGGAGCACCAGCCGCACGTCGTGCCAGCCGGCGGTGGCGAGCCGCCCGAGCAGCCAGGAGTAGACCTGCTGGATGCTGTCGGAGTTGCGTTGCAGCAGGTAGGTCTGCCCGGCCGAGAAGAACGCGGAGACGGCCACCCCGGCGAGGATCAGCGTGGCGGTGGAGCGGGCGCGTCCCCCGGAGGCGCCCAGCAGGTAGGTCATCGCCACGGCGCCGATCGCGCCGACGAAGGCGGCCAGCGGGATGGTCAGCGGCAGCCCGGTCAGCGCCCCGCCCGTCCCGGCCCCGAGGGTGATCACGGCCGTGACGGCGAGCCCGGCCCCGGCCGCCACCCCGAGCAGGTACGGGTCGGCCAGCGGGTTGCGGAACACGCCCTGGTAGCAGCCACCGGCCAGGGCCAGCAGCCCACCGACCAGCAGCCCGAGCACCACCCGGGGCAGCCGCAGCTCGGTGACGATGGCGATCTCGCGCTCGGTCAGCCCGCTGTCGAGGCGTACGCCGGGGACGAGGTTGAGCAGTTCGGCCGCGACGCTGCCCGGCGGCAGGCTGACCGGGCCGAGGGACACCCCGGCGACCAGCGCGACCAGCACCGCGGCGATGCCGGCGACCAGCCAGCGGGGCCGCAGTCCGGCGGGCCGGGACGCGGGCAGCGTCCCGGCCCGCCGGGCGGGCGGTGCCGTCACGACGGGACGGCTCACGGACGGGCGCGGGTCACGCGGGGACCTTGGCGGTCGCGTCGACGATCACGCGGAGCAGCTCCACGACGCGGGGTCCCCAGCGGGAGGCCACGTCGTCGTCGAGGGCGACGATCTGGTTGTTCTTGACGGCGGTGACGCCGGCCCAGCCGCCGCGCGCCTTGACCGTCTCCGCGCTCTGCTGGCAGCACTTGGTGTCGGCGAGGAAGACGAAGTCCGGGTTGGCCTTGACGATGACCTCCTGGGAGAGCTGCGGGTAGCCGCCCTGCTTGCCGTCGGCGTCGGACGCGTCGGCGATGTTCTCCAGGCCCACCATCGTGTAGAGCGAGCCGATGAAGGTCTTGCTGGTGGCCGTGTAGAGCTCGGGGCCCAGCTCGTGGAAGTAGGTCAGCTTCTCGGAGCGCTTCGGCAGGTCGGCGACGAGCTTGGCGATGTCGTCCTTCATCCGCTTGGTCACGTCGGCGGCCTCGGCGGAGTGGCCGGTGAGGGTGCCCAGGTCGGTGATCTGCCGGTACGAGTCGTCGAGCGTGGTCGCCGCCGGGGTGAGGTAGACCGGGATCTTCAGCGTGGTGAGCTGCTCGACGATCTTGTTGCGGTCGTCCGAGAGCACCACCAGGTCGGGGCTCTTTCCGGCGATCGCCTCGGCGTTCGGCGTGAAGCCGGAGAGGTCGCTCTTCGGCACGTCGGCCGGGAAGTTCGAGTTGTCGTCGACGGCGGTGACCTGCTTGCCGGCGCCGATGGCGAAGAGCATCTCGGTGGCCGTCGGTGACAGCGAGACGATCTTCTCGGGGCGCTTCTCCAGCGTCACCGAGCCGACGGTGGCCGGGAAGGCGGCGCCGGCCGAGCTGGCGCCGGCCGCGGGAGTGTCGTCGGAGCTCTTCTCGGCGCAGGCGCCGAGGGCGAGCGCGGCCACCGCGAGGGTCGCGGCGAAGAGCCGGGGGGTACGTCTGAGCACGGGTCCTCCTGTCGGTCGAGGAGCGTGGTGCTTCGCCGACAGGGAGCGGTGGCGCCCGTCCGCGAGGCGCCCTTCCTCGAGAGCGCGTGTCGCGACCACGGACGCAGGCGACCTGGCTCGTCCCCGCCGTGGCCCGGCGCTCGGCCGGGATGGCGGGGACATCACAGTTGCGGGACAGCGCCGGATTCGCACCGGCTTCGCTGCTCGTGGTCGGTAGAACCGTAGCGCACGCCCCGGACGTGCCTCGTCGATCCAGGGCGCATCGGCGCTCGTTGATCATCAACGGCAGCGATATGCCCTGGATCGACGTCTACTGGGCGGTGATGGGGCCCCGCCGGGGGGCGGGACGGGACCCCACCGGAATCAGGAACTCGTGATGGTGACGTTGTCCACAGCCGCCTCGACCAGGCTCGCGCCCGAGGCGTCCGCCGCCTCTACGAGGATCCGCACCGACTGGCCGGCGTACGGGGTGAGGTTGGCGTTGGACACCGCCCAGGCACCGTTGCGGTTGGTGGCCGCCCCGGACTGGGTGAACAGGGTCGTGGTGCCGCCGTTGTGCACCACGCTCACCCGCAGGTAGTCGGCCGACGAGGCGTTCGAGCCGTGGGCCAGGTACCAGGCGAGGGAGAGGGTCAACGTGCCGCTCGACGGCAGGGTCACCGCCGGCGACCGGGCGCTGGTCACGCCGCCGTCGATGTCGTAGGCACCGGCTCCCGTGCCGGCCAGCCGGCCGGTGACGAGGTCGTTGCTGCCGGCGTACGGGGTGAGCTGCTTCGCCCCGCTGGAGTTGGTCGCCTGGGCGGCGCCCCGCTCCCACGCCCCGACGGTCGCGGTGTCGGTGCCGTTCGGGTTGATGGTCCAGCCGGTGGCGGTCTCGAAGGTGTCCGACCAGACCGTGGTACCGCCGCCACCGCCGCAGTACTGCGCCTGCTTGCCGATGGCCCGGTACGGGCAGTCGGCGTACTCGCTGAACAGCAGGACCGCCTCCCGGTTCCGCGAGGTCTGGGCGGGGATCACCTCGTCGGGCGGGTAGAAGCCGCCGCCGCCGGCCGAGCCGGGGTACATCTCGAAGGTGTACGCCCAGATGCCGTGCTGGCCCCACATCCAGTCGATGCTGTCCCCGTCGGTGACGTAGAGGTCGCTGGACTGCTGCGGGGTGTAGCCGTTGGTGTTCGCCATCTGCTGGCCCAGCGTGGCGAAGGTGTTGTACTGGTCGGCGGTCATCCCCGGCGCGGTGTTGTTGTACGTGTAGCCGAACGGCCAGAGCACCAGCTCCGAGTACGTGTGGAAGTCGATGTTGGCCTTGATCTGCTGGGTGCCGCCGACGACCCGGCTGTTGACGAAGTTCCGCAGCGCCTGCGTCTCCGGCGCGGAGAACGCCGACGGACCCCGGTAGGTGTCCGACGAGGTCGAGCCGGACGAGCCGCCGCAGCAGCCCCACTGGTAGGACCAGTTGCGGTTCAGGTCGGTGCCGACGTACGACGAGCCGCTGTTCGGCTGCCGGTTCTTGCGCCAGGAGCGGTAGGAGCCGGTGGCGATGTCGTACTCGCTGCCGTCCGGGTTGACCGTGGGCACGATCCAGATCTCCCGGGTGTTCACGACGTTGGTGACCCGGGAGTCGCTGCCGTAGCTGTCGGTGAAGAGGTTGAGCAGGTAGATCGCCATCTCGACGGTCAGGTGCTCACGGGCGTGCTGCTGCGAGTTGAACAGGATCTCCGGCTCGTTCTCGTCGGTGGCGACGTTGTCGGAGATCTTCACCGCCATCAGGTCCCGGCCCTCGTACGAGGAGCCGATGCTGATCTTCCGGGCGATCGTGGGGTGGTCGGCGACCACCTTGTTCACCACGGCGGTCAGCTCGGCGTAGTCGTGGTAGTTGGAGTCGGCGGGCGGGAAGGCGGCCGCGCCGACGTCCCCCTCGGCGTGGCTGTGGCCGTGGTCGTCGGCCGACGGGGCGGGGACCGCCTCCAGCCGGAAGCCGAGCCGGGTGATCGCCGCCGCCTCGGCCGGGGTGGCCGAGACGTTCAGCACGCCGTGCTCGACGAAGTCGATGGCGGCGCCGGTGCCGGCGACGGCGGTGCGGTCGTCGACCGTACGCGGGCCGAGCACCCGGTAGGAGGCCGTCGGTGAGTCGGCCCGGTCCGGGGCCGGCCGGGCGGTGGCCGGCGCGGCGGCAACCGAGAGCAGGGCGAACCCGGCTGCTACGGCGACCGCCAGGCGGCGTCGGAGGGCGGTGTTGCGGAGGGCCATGGACAACCTCCTCGGGGGGCGGGAGGAGATCCCGCTCGGTGGAGGACACTCCACCACCGCCCGCATGGTCATATCAACATCCATCGCTGGTCAGTTCCATGCCATCCTGATCGTCATGTCGGCAATGATTTTCCAACTGTCGACCTCTGGCGAAAGTTCCCTCCAAGCGGGACACTGACCCGCAACGATCCGTCCGTCCCTGCGGAGGACCCATGGCCAGAACACACCTGCGCACGGCCGCCCTCGCGGCCGCCACCGCGCTCACCCTTCTCGGCACCGCGGCACCCGCCGTCGCCGCCGGACCCGTCGCGGCCCCGTCGACCAGTCGACCGGTGGTCCACGACGAACAGATCACCTTCCAGGACTGGTCGCGCTACCCCGAGTGGCGTCGCGGCACCCACGCCGGCACCCGGGCCGTGCCCGGCCTCCGGCCGGGTGTGACGCTGGCCCGACCGCTCGGCACCACCGACTACACCGACCCGCACACCGGCGTGACCAGGAGCTGGGAGTACGGCACCTGGACCTCCCCGGTCACCCGGATCGGTTTCGACGCCACCGAACTGATCGCCTCGTGGAACGCGGACACCCCGGCCGGCACCTGGATCCAGGTGGAGATGCAGGGCACGTACAACACCGGCGACCAGACCAAGTGGTACGTGATGGGGCGGTGGGCCTCCGGCGACGCCGACATCAAGCGGACCAGCGTCAACCGGCAGGGCGACCCCTGGTCGACCATCTGGACCGACACGTTCAGCATCGACGACGCCTCCGCCGGGGTGCTGCTGCGGGCGTACCAGCTGCGGCTGACCCTCTACAAGGCCCCGGGCCAGCGCGCCGCGCCGGTCGTCCGGACGGTGGGCGCGATGAGCTCCAACGTGCCCGACCGGTTCACCGTCGAGCCGAGCGCCGGCGGCATCGCCTGGGGCCGCGAACTCGCCGTGCCCCGCTACTCGCAGAACATCCACGCCGGCCACTACCCCGAGTACGACGGCGGCGGCCAGGCCTGGTGCTCCCCCACCTCCACCACGATGGTGCTCGAGTACTGGGGTCGCAAGGCGTCCGAGGAGGACACCTCCTGGGTCGACCCGACCTACCCGGACCCGACGGTCAACCATGCCGCCCGGATGGTCTACGACTACCAGTACGACGGGGCCGGCAACTGGCCCTTCAACACCGCGTACGCGGCCAGCTTCCCGGGCCTCGAGGCGCGGGTCACCAGGCTGCACTCACTGGACGAGGTGGAGCGCTTCATCCGCGCCGGGATCCCGGTCGTGACCAGCCAGTCCTTCCTCGCCAGCGAGCTGGACGGGGCGAACTACGGCACCTCGGGCCACCTGTTCGTGGTGGTCGGCTTCACCGCCGACGGCGACGTGATCGTCAACGACCCGGCCTCGTCGAGCAACGAGGCGGTGCGCAACGTCTACAAGCGTGAGCAGTTCGAGCAGATCTGGCTGCGCACGAAGCGGACCAACGCCAGCGGCGGGGTGTCCGGCGGCTCCGGCGGCGTCGTCTACCTGATCAAGCCCAAGCTGCTGCCGTGGCCGAAGGTCGCCGGCTCCACCAACTGGTGATCGGTCGCCGGCTCCACGACTGGGTGATCGGTTGACGCGGGGCCCGGCACGGTCGACGACGACCGCGCCGGGCCCTGCCGTCGTGCGCCCTCCACACAGTCGCCCCCGGCCGCCGCCCCCGGCCGCGCCGCGCCCGGGGCGACGGCATGATCGTCGGCAGTTCGGCAGCGGCCGTCCCGGCGGGTCGAGTCGCTCGGCCGTCAGCGTTCCGCTGGACGGGCGCCACCCGGCTGCTCGTCGCCGTCGGGCTCGTCCTCGCCGGCGAGGGCGGAGCGGAGGCGCTCCTTCTCGGCGCGGCGGCGCTCGGCGGCAGTGGCCATCTCCTCGGCCATCTCGTCCCGCCAGCCCTTGAGCAGGAAGAACGACAGGGCGGCCGAGAAGGCCAGCGCCACCATCAGCTTGATGAAGATGTTCATCTCGACCAGCCAGAGGGCCGCCAGTACGGCGACGAACAGCCCGATCCGGCCCAGCGTGTACTTGACCGCCGCGCTCACGTTCCGCACTCCGTTCTCCGCCACCGGGGTTCCCGGCGGCAGGTTCAGCCCGTCCGGCGGGCCAGCCAGTGGACGCCGTGGAACCACACCACCGCGTACCCGAGGGTGAAGGTCGCCGCTCCCAGCCCACCGGAGAGCAGCGGCGGGAGACCGGCGGCGAGACCGGCCACCACCAGCCCGGCGACCACCCCCACCGCGGCGGCCGCCAGCGCCGCCACCACCCGCGCCGCACCGAACTCCCAGGCGCGGAAGTCGTCCCAGAACAGCCAGGCCGGCAGGATGATCGCCAGCCAGCCGTTGGCGCGCCCGAAGTCGCCGGCGCCGATCAGCGCGAACGCCCAGTCGAACAACACGACCGCCAGCACGCCGATGACCAGGCCGGCCAGGCTCACCCCGAGCAGGTCGCCCAGGGTGAGGACACGCCCCTCGGCGTCGCGCCGGGGGAACCCGCTCCGCTGCTCGGTCATGGCCTCAGAGGGTACGTGCCGGCTCAGGCCCAGACCTGCTGCGGCTCGGCGCGGCGCTCGGCCAGGGACGGAGCGGCGTCGTACTCGCGGACCACCTCGTAGCGGGTGTTGCGCTCCACGGGGCGGAAGCCGGCGTCCCAGATCAGGTGCAGCAGGTCGTCCCGGTGCATCGTGTTCGGGGTGCCGTACGAGTCGGCGTCGTGGGTGATCTTGTATTCGACGACCGAGCCGTCCAGGTCGTCGACGCCGAAGTTGAGCGAGAGCTGGGCGACCGACAGCCCGTGCATGACCCAGAAGCACTTCACGTGCGGGACGTTGTCGAAGAGCAGCCGCGAGACCGCGAAGGTCTTCAACGACTCGGCCGGCGAGGCCATCGTCGTGCGGGCCTGGATCCGGTTACGGATCTTGCCGTCCGCCGAGTCGACGAAGTCGTGCTGGTAGCGCAGCGGGATGAAGACCATGAAGCCGCCGGTCTCGTCCTGGAGCTCACGCAGCCGCAGCACGTGGTCGACCCGGTGCCGGGGCTCCTCGACGTGGCCGTAGAGCATGGTCGACGGGGTCTTCATGCCCTTGGTGTGCGCCAGCCGGTGGATCCGCGACCAGTCCTCCCAGTGGCAGGCGTGGTCGACGATGTGCTGGCGGACCTCCCAGTCGAAGATCTCCGCGCCGCCGCCGGTCAGCGACTCCAGGCCGGCGTCCATCAGCTCGTCGAGGATCTCGTCGGCGCCCAGGCCGCTGATCTTCTCGAACCACTGCACCTCGGTCGCGGTGAACGCCTTGAGCTTGACGTTCGGCAGCGCCGCCTTGAGCTCCCGCAGCACCTTCGGGTAGTAGCGCCACGGCAGGGTCGGGTGCAGGCCGTTGACGATGTGCAGCTCGGTGAGCTGCTCGTCCTCCATCTCCTTGGCCTTGCGGACCGCCTCGTCGATGCGCATCGTGTAGGCGTCCTTCTCGCCCGGCTTACGCTGGAACGAGCAGTATGCGCAGGAGGCGGAGCAGACGTTGGTCAGGTTGAGGTGCCGGTTGACGTTGAACATCACCCGGTCGCCGTTGAGCTCGGTGCGCCGGTGGTGCGCCAGCCGGCCCAGCCACGCGAGGTCGTCGCTGTCGTAGAGGGCGACCCCGTCCTCGCGGGTCAGCCGCTCGCCGGCGTACACCTTCGCTTCGAGCTCACGCTTGAGTCCGGCGTCCATCGAAAGCCACGTCCCTTCCACCTGCGGTAGGAATCGAGCGTACGTCGGCCCGCCGACGCCGCCGCAGCATGGTCGGACCCCGTGCGCCGGCTCACCGAACTCTCAGCCTCCTGTTACCTGCCGACGCATCGACATCGTTGCCTGGGTGCGGTAAGACAGGGTGGGACGTTCGCCACACGCTGGTAGCGTCCCCACGGCCGCGCCCACCGGCGCGGCCATTCACGCCGGACGGGGAGCGGAATGGTCGACAGCGGGCGCGGGCGACGGCAGCGACGACGGAGTCCGGTGATCTCGCCGGTGCTGCGCCCGGCGCTCTGGTCCGCCCTGCTCGGCGCCGTCGCGGCCACCGTCCTCGCCAACCCGGTCATGGCCGACCCGTCGCTGCCCACCAGCGTCCCCGACACCGGTTCCCGGCCGTCCTACACCGGCCAGCTCCAGCTGCCCGGCGGCGTGCCCGTCCCGGGCCTGCCGGGCGGCGTCCCCGGGCTGCCGGGCGGCGTCCCCGGGCTGCCGGGCGGCGTTCCCGGCGTGCCGGGCGGCGTCCCCGGCCTGCCGGGCGCGGTGCCCGGCGTGCCGGCCGGCAACGTCGGCAACGGCCCCCTCGCCGCCCAGATCTACGCCGCCGAGGCCCAGGTCGGGCAGCTCCGTGACCAACTGCTCTCGCTCCAGCAGAAGCGCACCGAGGCCGAGACGCAGCGCGCCACCGCCGAGCGCAACCTCGCACTCGCCCGCGACGCGGTGGCCCGCGCCCAGGAGGGTGCCGACGCCGCCGCCGCGGGCGCCTTCAAGGCGGCCGCCGCCCTCCCGCCCGGCGAGTTCGCCAACGACCTGCACGACCTGAGCCGGCTGTCCCGGATCATCCGGGGCCAGAAGGCCGAGGGCGGCACCACCGCCGCCGAGGGCGAGGTGTCCCGGGCCCGCACCGGCGAGCAGGCCGCCAGCCAGGCGATGGTTTCGGCGCAGTCCCGCCACGCGGGAGCCAGGGCGGACTACGCCGCCGGCGAGAAGGCCCTGCGCGAGGCCGAGAAGAAGCTGGACAAGCTGAAGCGGGACAACGCCGCACAGCTCATCGAGATCGAGCGCCAGCAGGAGGCCGCCGAGCAGCGCCTCGGCGCCGGCTACCTGGGCAACGAGACCGCCAATGGCCTGGCCGCCCACCCGAAGGCGCTGAAGGCCCTGGCGTACGCCAGGGCGCAGCTCGGCGATCCCTACCTGTGGGCCGCCGAGGGGCCGGACCGCTTCGACTGCTCCGGCCTCATCTACGCCGCCTACCGGTCGGCGGGCTACTACGGGCTGCCCCGGGTCTCCCGGGACCAGTACTACGCCACCCGGTCGCGCACCGTGACCCGTACCGCGCTGCTCCCCGGTGACCTGCTCTTCTTCGCCTCCGGCACCAGCTGGACGACGATCCACCACATGGGCATGTACGTCGGCGGCGGCAAGATGATCCATGCGCCGACCACCGGCGACGTGGTCAAGATCTCCACCGTGCGCTGGTCCCGCCTCTACGCCGCCACCCGGGTCGTCGGGGCGGTGCCCGCACCGGCCAACACCCCTTCGCCCACGCCGACGCCCAGCAAGCCGCCCACGCCGAAGCCGACGCCGAGCAAGCCGCCGGCCAGCCCGAAGCCCACCTCGCCGTCGCCGACCCCGTCGACCTCGACGTCGCCGTCGCCGTCGCCCACCGGCTCCCCCTCGCCCACGGCCACGCCCAGCACGTCGGCGTCGCCTTCGGCATCGGTGTCGGCGTCGCCTTCGGCATCGGCGTCGGCGTCGCCTTCGGCATCGGCGTCGGCGTCGGCGTCGGCGTCGGCGTCGGCCAGCAGCTCGGCGACCTCCTCGCCGAGCGCCTCGACCGGTTCGCCCAGCGCCTCGACCGGCAGTGTGGCGCCGACCACGGCGCAGAGCAGTTCCGATCCGGCGGGCAGCGCCTCGGCCACCGCCTCGGCGGGCACCGGTAGCTGACCCTGGCCCTCGCCTGGGCCGTTCGACCGGACCGGCCAGCCGCCGACCGGGACGGACCGTCACCGCCTTGGAACGCGCTCCGGCTGTGCCGCCGGGCCGGAATGTGGCACGGTGACAGTCAGGCACGCCCGGTCCCACGTCGCGGATCCGGGCGCGAGCGTGCGCGGAGGGCGAGCATGGCCGAGCAAGAGGTTCCGGCGGAGCCGGTCGACCACGGATCCACGCCCGACCGGAGCCGTGCCGGGGCACCGCATCCCCTGACGCCCGTCGGCGCCCCGGGGACGACCGCGCGCGACGGCTCAGCCACGCCGGCAGCCGGTTCCCCGGGGCCGTCCGGGTCGTCGTCCGGGCCGCCCGCCGACGACGTACGCCGACAGCCCGCCGCGCGGGGTCAGGTGTCCGTGGCCACCGCCGCCGCGCCCGGTGCGAGCGACGCCGCGCCGACCGGCCCGAGCGCCGGCACCACCTACCGGGCAGCCGGAACGCCCGCCCCGGCTGCCGCTGCGGTCCCCGGGCAGCGGGGCACGGCGGGAGCGCGGGCCAGCGCCGCCGTACCCGGGATGAGGCCGATCTCGGCCGACGAGGCCGGGGCGATCCGCTCCCGGACGGGCGAAGCCCGGATCTACCGCGCGGCACCGGTCGACCCGGAGCCCGCCCAGCCGCCGACCCCACCGGTCCCGGAGCCCGAGCCGGCGCCCACCCCCACGCCGCCGGTGCCGGGCCCGAACCCGCCGTCGCCGGCCCCTCCGGTCCCGAACCCGACGCCGCCGGTCCCCGGCCCCTACCCGCCCGGCCCGGTGCCCCCGGGGCCGGGGCCCAGGCCGCCCGCGCCGGTACCGCCCGTACCGGGTCCGCCCGCGCCGCCACCCGGACCGCCGGTGCCCGCCCCGCCTCCCCCGCCCGGCCCGACGCCAGCGCCGCCGTTCCCGCCACCGCCCCTCACGGCCGCCGCGGGCGCCGGCGCCAGGCCGGCACCAGGGCCCTTCGCGGGCGCGCCGCCGTTCCACGCGACCCCGGCCAGCGCACCGCCGAGGTCCGCGCCCCCGTCCTCCGCACCGCCGTTCCACGCGACCCCGGCCAGCACACCGCCGGCCAACGCACCGCTGGCGTCCGCGCCGCCGGTCGTGCCCGCGCCCGCGCTGCCGGCCTGGCCGCTGCCCACCAGCCCGGACGACCGCCGGACCGGCGGTGCCGAGCCGGCCGCCCCGCCCCGGGAGGCACGCCGGCTGACCGGTCACCCCGACGGCGGGCCGGCCACTCGCGCCGGACGGGCCGAGGGCAGAGCGTCGGGGCGCTACGACGGCGGACCCGACCTGGGCACGATCTACGGCGCCGGCACCGAAGGCCCGGGTTTCAGCACGGTCTCGATCCCGAGCAACCCGATGGAGAACTCCGGCTCGCTGACCGGGCACATCCTGGCCCAGGGCTGGACGGAGACCCCCACCGAGGAGCGCTCCAGCACGACCAAGGTGGTGGTCGTACTGGCCGCCTCGCTGGGCCTGCTGGTGGCGATCAGCGTGCTCGTCGTGCTGCTCGCCAACGACACGGTGGGCGGGCTGGTGGGCGGCGTCCTGAGCTGACGGGCCGCGTACGACGTTCGATGGTGAGCCCGCCCACTACCCTCGGTGGTCCGGTGGCGGGTTCGTCCCGTCCCCGTACACTGGTGGGGATCACTGACCCGGCGTGCCCTGCGCGCCCATGGGCGATCTTGCGGGCGATCCGGCGGCGTTCAGCTGCGGCGGGCCATCGCGAAGATGCGCCCCGCTCGAAAGGCATTTCTTGACGACCTTTGCTGAACCCGGCACGTTCACGCCCGCCCTCGACACCGCCGACGCGCAGACCGCCGTCGAGCGGGACGGCAGCGTCCAGGACCCGGCCGCCCCGGTGACGCCCGACGCCACCGACTTCGCCGCGCTGGGGCTGCCCCAGCCGTTGGTCCACGCACTCGCCCGGCAGGGCATCACCACCCCGTTCGAGATCCAGCGCGCCACCATGCCGGACGCGCTCGCCGGCCGGGACGTCCTCGGCCGGGGCCAGACCGGCTCCGGCAAGACCCTGGCCTTCGGCCTTCCCCTGCTGGCCCTGGTGGCCGACCGCAACCGGGCCCGGCCCCTGCGCCCCCGGGCTCTGGTCCTGGTGCCGACCCGGGAACTCGCGATGCAGGTGAACGACGCGCTGATGCCGCTCGGCAAGGCCGTCGGCGTATTCCTGAAGACCGCCGTCGGCGGCGTGCCCTACGACCGGCAGATCGACGCCCTGCGGCGCGGGGTGGAGATCATCGTGGCCACCCCGGGCCGGCTGGGCGACCTGATCTCCCGGGGCGTCTGCCACCTGGACGACGTCGAGGTCACCGTCCTCGACGAGGCCGACCAGATGGCCGACATGGGCTTCCTGCCCGAGGTCACCGAACTGCTGGCGAAGACGCCGGCCGGCACCCAGCGGCTGCTCTTCTCGGCCACCCTGGACGGCGACGTCGACGCGCTGGTCAAGCGGTTCATGACCGACCCGGTGACGCACTCCACCGCGCCATCCACCGCCTCGGTGTCCACCATGGACCACCACATGCTGCTGATCCCGCCGCACGACAAGTTCCCGGTCGCCGCGTCCATCGCGGCCCGGGACGGGCGGACGATGGTCTTCGCCCGCACCCAGCTCGGCGTCGACCGGCTGGTCGAGCAGTTGGCCGCCGTCGGCGTACGGGCGGGTGGGTTGCACGGCGGCAAGACCCAGCGGATGCGTACCCGCACGCTGGCCGAGTTCCGTGAGGGCCGGGTCAACGTCCTGGTCGCCACGGACGTGGCGGCCCGGGGCATCCACGTCGACGGTGTCTCGCTGGTCCTGCACGTCGACCCGCCGAAGGACCCGAAGGACTACCTGCACCGCGCGGGACGTACCGCCCGGGCCGGCGAGTCGGGCGCGGTGGCCACGCTGGTGCTGCCGAAGCAGCGGCGGACCACGCTCGCCATGCTGGAGAAGGCCGGCGTGGCGCCGGCCGAGACCCGGGTGCGGGTTGGCGACCCGGCGCTCGCCGAGCTGACCGGTGCCCGCGAGCCGAGCGGCGTCGCGGTGCGCATCGAGCTCGACGAGCCGCGCCGGCACGGCGACCGACCGGGCGGCCCGCGCCGCTACGGCGACCGCGACGCCCGTGGCGAGCGCCGCTACGGCGACCGGCCGCAGGGCGAACGCCGTTACGGCGACCGGCCGACCGAGGGCCGTGGCTACGGCGACCGCCCGACCGAGGGCCGCAGCTACGGCGACCGGCCGCAAGGCGAACGCCGCTACGGCGACCGCCCCACCGACGGCCGCAGCTACGGCGAGCGGAGCTTCGCGGACCGTGGCGAGCGGCGCTACGGCGACCGGCCGCAGGGCGAGCGGCGCTACGGCGACCGGGACGGGCACGGCGACGGCCGTGGTTACGGTGACCGGCCGCAGGGCGAGCGGCGCTACGGCGACCGGGGCGGCTTCCGGCCAGAGGGCCGGGGGCGCGACGAACGACCGCGCGACGATCGCCGGGGCTTCGGCGGCCGTCCGCCGGCGCGTACCCACTGATCACCAGCGTCATCGGCGAACGCCGTCGCGGGGCTCCGGCTCCGCGGCGGCGTTTCCGCTGCCGGTGCCGGCCGGGTCGCGTAACGTCCGGCTCATGCCGACCATGCCGAAGTCGCTCTTCTGGACCCGGACGGACACCGCCGGCGCGGAGCACGTGCTGTTCGACGACGGCCGCGGGCTCACTGCGCGGGGCACCCTCACCGCCGTCGACCCGATCCCCTACACCTGCCGCTACCAGCTCGCCACCGACCCGCAGTGGGCCAGCGCCCGGGTCGAGGTCGAGGCGGAGGGCACCGGCTGGCTGCGGAGCGTACGCCTGGAACGGGTGACCGACGGGTGGCGGGTGACCACCAGCGAGCAGGGTGACCTGGACGCGGCGCTGCGGGCGGCCGGCCACCCGCCGGTCGGGCTGCCCGGCGCCGACGACCCGGGCCGGCTGGCCGGGGCGGTGGACGTCGACCTCGGCGGCGCGGCGCTGTTCAACACGCTGCCGGTGCACCGGCTCGGGTTGACCCACGCCGCGGCCGACGTCCCGCACCGCATCGACGTCGCCTGGGTGCTGGTGCCCAGTCTGCTGGTGGTGCCCGCCGAGCAGGTCTACACCCCGCTCGGCCCGGGTCGGGTGCGCTTCACCAGCGACACCTTCACGGCCGACATCGACCTCGACGGCGACGGCTACGTGGTGCGCTACCCCGGGCTCGCCGAGCGCGTCGATCCGCGCTGACCGGGCGACGAGCGCCTGCCGGCGCCCCAGACCGGCCCGACGGCCCAGACCGGCCCAGACCGGTCCCACGCCCAGACCGGCCCAGACCGGCGACGGCATCGACCGGCCCGACGGCTCAGGTTGGTCCGCGACTCGGACCGCCCGAGGGCCCGGGCGCGACGGCTCGGACCGGCAGGCGGCTCAGGCCGGCCAGGCGCCGGTGGTGAGGAACCGCTCGACCGTCGCCAGGTGCGGAGTCGGGTCGAGCCCCTGTGCGGCCAGCCAGTCGTCGGCGTAGTAGGTGTCGGCGTAGCGGTCGCCGGCGTCGCAGATGAGGGTGACCACCGAGCCGGTGCGGCCCTCGGCGAGCATCTCCGCGATCAGCCCGAAGGCGCCCCACAGGTTCGTGCCGGTCGAGCCGCCCACCCGGCGGCCGAGCACGGCCGAGCCGGCGCGCATGGCGGCCAGCGAGGCGGCGTCGGGCACCTGGACCATGCGGTCCACCACCGACGGCAGGAACGACGCCTCCACGCTCGGCCGGCCGATCCCCTCGATGCGCGAGCCCCGCCCGGTGCGCACCGACCAGTCGGCGGCCTGCCAGGCGGGATAGAACGCGGAGTTCTCCGGGTCGACCACGCACAGCTTGGTGGGCAGCCGCTGGTAGCGGGCGTACCGGCCGATGGTGGCGCTGGTGCCGCCGGTGCCCGCGCCCACCACGACCCACGCCGGCACCGGGTGCCGCTCCAGGGCGAGCTGCGCGTAGATCGACTCGGCGATGTTGTTGTTGCCCCGCCAGTCGGTGGCCCGCTCGGCGTAGGTGAACTGGTCCATGAAGTGCCCGGCGGAGTCCTCCGCCAGCCAGCGGGCCTCGACGACCACCTTGGCCGGATCGTCGACGAGGTGGCAGCGACCGCCCTGGAACTCGATCTGGGCGATCTTCTCCGGCGAGGTGGAGGCGGGCATCACCGCGATGAACGGCAGCCCCAGCATCCGCGCGAAGTAGGCCTCGGAGACCGCCGTGGAGCCGGACGACGCCTCCACGATCGTGGTCTCCGGGCCGATCCAGCCGTTGCACAGCCCGTAGAGGAAGAGCGAGCGGGCCAGGCGGTGCTTCAGCGAGCCGGTCGGGTGCACCGACTCGTCCTTGAGGTAGAGGTCGATCCCCCACGACCGGGGCAGGGGGAAGGGCAGCAGGTGGGTGTCGGCGGAGCGGTTGGCGTCCGCCTCGACGGCGGCGATCGCCTCGGTCACCCAGCGCCGGCTGGCCTCGTCGCACCGGTCGAGATGAGTCACGTTCGAAACCTAGCAAGCCGCTTCACCACGGCTCGGCTCCGGTTCGGCGGCGCTGGCGGCGCTGACCGGCCCGGCCGGCCGCGAGGATCAGCGGGGCGAGCCGCACGGCGGCGCCGGGCAGCGCGTCGAGGAGCCGGACCTGCGCGCCGCGCCAGCGGGGGACACTGACCACCGGGCGGGGCCGCCGGGCCAGCCGCGCGGCCCGCCGGGCCACCCGCTCGGGGGTCAGCAGCGTCCCGGTGAAGGACGCCGCGGCGCCCGGGTCGTCGAGCCTGTCGTGCAGCATCGGCGTCCAGATCCCGTCCGGGCACAGGCACGACACGTGTACGCCCCGGTGCCCGGCCAGCCGCAGGTCGGCGAGGGTGCCGATGCTGAACGCGACCAGGGCGTGCTTGCTGGCCGCGTAGACGGTCTCGCCGGGCGCGGCCACCAGGCCGGCCAGCGACACGACGTTGACCACGTGCCCGTGCCCCTGCTCCCGCATCACGGCCAGCGCGGCGAGGGTGCCGTTCATCGCGCCGAGGGCGTTGACCTCGACCACCAGTCGGCGGGTGGCCGCGTCGTGCTCCCACGAGGGGCCGGTGACGAGGATCCCGGCGTTGTTCACCCAGAGGCCGAGCCCGCCCCGGCCGGCGGCCTCGGCGGCGACGGCGGCGCAGGCGTCGGAGTCGCGTACGTCCAGCGGGCGGGACCAGCCGCCCAGTGGCGCGGCGACGCCGGCCACCGCCCGGGCGTCGTGGTCGGTGAGGAGCACCGGCCAGCCGTCGGCGTGCAGCGCGGTGGCGATGGCGCGGCCGAGACCGCCGGCCGCGCCGGTGACCACCGCCGTTCCCGGGGCTGGCTTCGTCATCGGCGAACGCTATCGCCGCCCGGCGACCGGGCGCCAGAGCCGGCCGGGCACGGCTTCGCGGCGGCTGGCACGGCTACGCGGCGGGCGGGTGCCGGGGCGGCGGGTCAGGCGACGGGAGGTACCGGGGCCTGCGGCCGGTTCTCCCACTTCGTGGAGAGGGCGATGCCGGTGCGGGTGGAGGCGACGCCGGGGGTCCGGTTCAGCCGCACGATGAGCCGCTCCAGCTCGGCGATGGTGCCGACCCGGGCCTTGAGCATGAACGACTCGACGCCGGCCATGAAGTAGCAGGATTCGATCTCGGGCATCTCCCGGAACGCCTCCAGCACGTCGTCGGTGTCGCCGCCGGAGTCCTCGACGATCCCGATGAGCGCGGTGACGGCGAACCCGATCGCCTCGGGGTCCACCTCCGCCCGGTAGGCCCGGACCACGCCGCTGGACTCCAGCTTGCCGACCCGCTCGTGCACGGCCGGCGCGGACAGGCCGACCTGCCGGGCCAGCTCGGCGTAGGACAGGCGGGCGTTGCTGCGCAGCAGCTCCACGAGGCTCAGGTCGATGGCGTCCACGGACTGTGACCCTAGCGGTCCGGGCGTAACGTCGGGCATCCGGCGCGCGTTGGACATGACAGGGTGTAGTCGCTCACAAACTCCCAGCCAAAGGGGCCGTGCGCAGGTAATATTTCCTAACTTCCCACTCAGTGCGTTTTTCGCGTTTGGCGGACAGGCCAGGTCGCTGGTGCTGTAATTGCCATACGTCCCTCATGACGGCTCTGGGCTCGCACCGGCCGGGGGCAGTGTGTTCAGCCGGGGGCTTCGTCGACGCGAGGAGGGGGCTGTGGACACTGGAGATCGCCTGCTGACACCGGGTGAAGTTGCCGCGCTGTTTCGGGTTGACCCGAAGACTGTGACGCGATGGGCAGCGGCGGGCCGGATAGGCAGCATCCGGACTCCAGGCGGGCATCGCCGGTTTCGGGAATCCGAGGTGCGGGCCCTGCTTGAGGGGGAGGGCATGTTGGACGAGGCGGAAGACGTCGCCAAGCCGCGCAACGCGGGGCCGGCCGCCTCGACCGGGCCCGGCCCGGCCAACGCCGGCATGTACTGAATGGTGCGGATCATCGCGCGGGCCGGACGCAGGCTCCGGTCCGCGTCCCGGTGAGCCGGGGCCCGGGTCACTCCCGCGCCACGCCCAGCTCACCCGACCAACGACGGAACAGCGTGTGCGGTACGCCGAGGGCGTCCAGCACCTTGCCGGCCACGAAGTCGACGAGCTGCCCGGCGGAGGCCGACGCCCCGGCGCCGTAGAAGCCGGGACTGGCCGGCAGCACCACCGCCCCGGCGTCGTGCAGCGCGATCAGATGCTCCAGGTGGCTGCGGGTCACCGGCGTCTCCCGGGGCACCACCACCACCGGCCGGCGCTCCTTGAGGTTGACCTCGGCGGCCCGCTGCAACAGGTCCTTGGAGAGCCCGATCGCGATGCCGGCGCAGGCCGCCGTGCTCGCCGGGACCACCGCCATCCCGCGTACCCGGTAGGAGCCGCTGCTCGGGCCGGCGGCCAGGTCGCCGGCGGGCCAGTGCCGCACGTCGGCTCCGGTCAGGTCGCGGCCCAGCCAGGCGGCGAGGTCCTCGGCCCAGTGCCCGTCGCGGAACGGGCGACCGGTCTCGTCGAGGACGGTCAGCCGGGCGGCCCGGGAGACGATCAGGTCCACCGACTCGCCCGCGTCGAGCAGCGCCCGTACGACGGCGGCCGCGTACGGCGTGCCGGACGCCCCGGAGACTCCGACCACCCATGGTTCACGCATGCCCTCCAGCCTGCCTGGTCGCCTCCTTCCGGCGCCGGCCACCCCCGCCCGGAGCGTCCGTGATGTCCCCCTCGGGTGTCGGTTGTCCCCCGGCGGGCACGATGTCGGCCGGGAGCGCGCCCATCCCGGCGGCCTGACATGCTGCCGGTGCGATTCGCACGTGAAGCGGGTCGCACCCGGGAGGAATCGGTGATGACCGGCGAGGTCCTCTGGGCGCTGCGGTCCGAGTGCCCCGTCCCGCCCCGGCTCTCGCCGTACGCCGACCGGGTTCAGGAGTGGCTGGTCGGCGACCTGCTGCCGAGCCTGGGCCTGGCGGCTGACGACGCGGCTGCGCGAGGGCTGGCGCACGCCGACGTCGCCCGGTACGCCGGCCGGCTCTACCCCCGGGCCACCGAGACCGATCTGCGGGTGTTGACGGCTCTGTTCAGCTGGTTCTTCCTGGTCGACGACGCGTGCGACGGACCGGGCCGGCTCGGCACCGACCGGATCCGGGCGCTGCGCGACGGGGCGCTGACCCTGCTGCACGCCGGCCCCCGGCTCCGGCACGCCGGCCTGACCGGGCCGCTGCGGCGGCTGCTCGTGCACGGGTGGCGGGAGCCGCGCCGGCGGATGCCGGCCCGCTGGCGGCTGCGCTTCGCCGAGGCCGTCGCCGACCACCTCGACGGCACGTGCCGGGAGGCGGCGAACAAGGCGGCCGGGCGCCACCCCGGCGTCACCGAGTACGTGGCGCTGCGGCGCGTCACCTCCGCCGCGTACGTGTCGTATCCGCTGGTGGAGTTCGTCACCGGGCGTCCGCTGCCCGAGCCGGTCCACCACCACCCGCTGCTGCGCGAGATCGGCGACACCGGCAACGACCTGCTCTCCTGGTACAACGACCTCGCCTCGCTGGAGCGCGACGAGGCCACCTCCGGCGGGCACAACCTGGTGCTCGCGACGGCGGCCGAGCAGCGGGTGCCGGTGGCGGCCGCGGTCGCGCTGACTGCCGAGCGCTGGCGGGCGTCGATGCGGCGCTTCGTCGAGTTGCGCGCGGCGGTGCCGTCGTTCGGCCCGGCGCTGGACCGGGCGGTGGCCGACCACCTCGACGGGGTGGCGAACGCCGTGCGGGCCACCGTCGACTGGACCCTGGAGAGCACCCGCTACGGCGGTAAGGAAGGGCACCTTGTTAACGCCTCCGGTAGAGGAAGGGGCCCTTCCTAACGGGCTGGCCCGGACGCAGCCGCCGACAGCCGACGCCCGCAGGGCGAGCAACGGCCCAGGGTCAGGGGCGCAGGCTGAGGCGGACCACCAGATCGAGCAGGGCGAAGACGAACAGGGCGATGCCGACGAAGCCGTTCGCGGTGAAGAAGGCCCGGTTGACCTTGCTCAGGTCGGTCGGGCTGATCACCAGGTGCTGGTAGCCGAAGGCGAGCGCCGTGAGCCCCAGCCCGATCCACCAGAGCCAGCCGAAGCCGACCAGCGCCCCGAACCAGATGAACAGCGCGAACGTCACCACGTGCGCCACGGTGGAGGCGTGCAGCGCGAACGGCAGCCCGTAGCGGGCCGGCACGCTGTGCACGCCGATCCGCCGGTCCACCTCGGCGTCCTGGCAGGCGTAGATCAGGTCGAACCCGCCAATCCAGAGGCCGACGGCCACGCCGAGCAGCCACGCCGGCCAGGAGCCGTCGAGGGTGCCGGTGACGCCCAGCCAGGCGCCGACCGGCCCGACGGCCTGGGCGACGGCCAGGATGGCGTGCGGCCAGTTGGTGAACCGCTTGCCGTACGGGTAGACGACCAGCGGCACCACGGCGAGCGGCGCGAGCATCAGGCAGAGCGGGTTGAGCAGGGCGGCGGCACCGAGGAAGACCACGAGCGCGACCGCCGCGCCGGTCCAGGCCGTCCGCACGCTGACCGCCCCGGTGACCAGTTCCCGCGCGGCGGTACGCGGATTCCGCGCGTCGATCCGGCGGTCCAGGATCCGGTTCGCGGCCATCGCGAACGTCCGCGCGCCGACCATCGCCACGGTGATCAGTAGCAGGTCCAGCCACCGGACCCGCCCCCCGTGCACCTGCATGGCGGTGAGCGCCGACAGGTACGCGAACGGCAGCGCGAACACGGAGTGCTCGATCGCCACCAGCTTGAGGAAGGACTTCACCCGGCCCGGCCGTGCCACCGGTTCGACGGCGGTGGCCATCAGATGCCGTACTCCTTCCAGCGCTTGTCGACCAGGGAGACGACCTCGGGGGCCATCCGCATCTCCTCCGGCCAGCCCCGCGTGTAGCCCTCCTCGGGCAGCTTGCGGGTCGCGTCGACGCCCGCCTTGCCGCCCCAGAACTGCTGGTAGGAGGCGTGGTCCAGGTGGTCCACGGGGCCCTCGGTGAGCAGCAGGTCCCGGGCGTAGTCGACGTTGCCGAAGGCGCGGAAGGCGACCTCGTTGTAGTCGTGCACGTCGCAGTCCTCGTCGACGATCACGATCAGCTTGGTCAGCGACATCATGTGCGCGCCCCAGATGGCGTTCATCACCTTCTGCGCGTGCTTCGGGTAGCGCTTGCGGATCGACACGATCGCGCAGTTGTGGAAGACCCCGGCGGCGGGCAGGTCGTAGTCGACGATGTCGGGAATCAGGAAGCGCAGCAGCGGCGCGAAGATCCGCTCGGTGGCCTTGCCGAGGCCGTGGTCCTCCTGGGGCGGCTGGGACGTGACGATCGTGTGGTAGACCGGGTCGCGCTGCATGGTCATGCACTCGACGTGCATCACGGGGAAGGGCTCCACCGGCGTGTAGAAGCCGGTGTGGTCGCCGAACGGGCCCTCCGGGAGCCGCTCGCCCGGCTCGAGGTAGCCCTCCAGGACGATCTGCGCGTGCGCCGGGACCTGCAACGGGACGGTCAGGCAGTCGACCATCTCGACCCGCTCACCGCGCAGGTAGCCGGCGAAGAGGTATTCGTCGATGTCGGCGGGGAGTGGCGCGCTGGCCGAGTAGGCGACCGCGGGGTCGGCGCCGATGGCGATCGCCACCGGCAGCCGCTGCCCGAGCCGCTCGGCGACCGCGTGGTGCGCCGTGGAGTTCTTGTGGATCTGCCAGTGCATGCCGATGCTGTTCTGCGAGTGCTGCTGCAACCGGTAGAGCCCCAGGTTGCGCTTGCCGGTCTCCGGGTGCTTCGTGTGGGTCAGCCCGAAGTTGTGGAAGATCCCGCCGTCGCCCGGCCAGACCTGCAACCCCGGCAGCCGGTTCAGGTCGACGTCGTCGCCCCGGTAGACCACCTGCTGGCAGGGGGCGGTCCTGACCTTCTTCGGCGGCATCGACTTGAGCTGCATGACCTTGCCGAGGCCGTCCATCATGCCGGAGAGTCCCATCGGCAGCTCCGGCTTGAGCATGTCGCCGAGCCGCGCGCCGATCTCGTCCAGCGACTCGACGCCGAGCGCCATCGCCATCCGCTTCTCGGTGCCGAAGAGGTTGACCACCACCGGCATCTCGCCGCGCGTCGGCCGCTCGAAGAGCAGCGCCGGGCCGCCCGCGCGGACCGTCCGGGTGACGATCTCGCTGATCTCCAGGGTGGGATCGACAGGGGCGCTCACCCGCCGCAGTTCGCCCGCGCGCTCCAGCGCCGCGAGGAAGTCCTTGAGATCGGTGTACGGGAAGCCACGAGCCGCCATGCCTGCCAGTCTCCCGCACCGACGGTGGCGGCGACCACGCCGGGTGGTGTGACACCGGCGATCCGCCCGTACGGCGGCGCGGGAACGAGTCCGACCGCGTCGACCGGCGGCGGTGTGCGGCCGCCGGGGTGGCGCTTCGACGGGCCGGACCGGACGGCCGGTGATCACTAGGATCAGGCCGGCCGATCGGACCGGCGGTGACGCCGCCGCGGCGCTGCGGGCCGGCCCACCCACGAAGGAGATCGATGACAACTGTGCGCATCACGCGTGGCAGGGCACTGCGCGCCCTGACCGTGCTGGCCGTGGTCACGGCGGCGACCGGCACGGCAGCGGGTCCGGCGGCGGCGACGACCGACCCCGGCTGGGTCAGCGGCTGGTTCAACGACGTCACCGTCGGCGCGGCCGGCGCGCCCGGCCGGACAGCGCCGCTGGAGCTGAGCAGCACCGGCGCGACCGCCCCCCGGGTCACCGTCGACCTGGCCGGTCTCACCGGCGTCGCCACCGCCAGCTTCCCCGACTGGTGCGTCACCGAGGGCACCTCGGTGACCTGCCCGATGCCGCCGGGGGCGACCCCGGACGAGTACGGCACCGTCAACGGCACGGTGCCGGTGGTGTTCCGCGCCGCCCCCGGCGCCGTCGACGGCGCGACCGGCACACTGGGCTACACGGTGCGGGCCGAAGGGCTGGAGCCGTACGCCCAACAGGCGACCGTCAGCGTGCGGTCCGGTCCCGACCTGCTCGACCTCGTCGACGAGTACGTCTCGGGCGTCCAGGTCGGTGACGTCCGCGACGTGCCGGTGGCCGTGGTGAACGCCGGTGACCAACCGGCCGTGGATCTCAGGGTGACCCTGCGCTTTCCGGTGGGCCTGCGGCCCGCCAGCTATCGCAACTGCCGGTACGGCACCGATCCCGTGCTCGCCACGGTGGTGGTCTGCACCGTGCGGGGCACCTTCGCGCCGGGGATCCGGCACGAGCTGCGACACGGCTTCACCACCACGGTCGGTCCGGCCGCCCTCGGCGACAAGCGCATCAGCCAGTTCGTGGAGCCGCTGGCCACCGCCGGGCCGCTCCCCGGCAACGTGTCGCTGACCCGGCGGGAGGCCGACCGCGCGCTCCGGCTGCGGCCGGTCGGCGAGCCGCTGGACCCGATCGCCGCCGGCGGTGCCGGCGGCGGGACCTATCTACGCGACATCCACGGCGCGTTCGACGTCGTCGCCGTGGGCGCCACCGTCACCGGTGCCGTCGGTGACACCGTGCGGGTGACCGTGGGGATCCGCAACGACGGTCCGGGGGTGCCGGACAACACCGTCTCCGGCGGCAGCACCAGTGCGTTGATCTTCACCCCACCAGCCGGAGTGACCGTGCTGGAAACCCCGCCCGGCTGCGGGTCGACCCAGGACGAGGAGGGCGGCGCTCCGACGGCCTGGATCTGCTGGCAGGGGGGCGTGTTCCCGGCCGGGCAGAGCCTCACGGTTCCGTTCGACCTGCGGATCGACGGGCCGACGGGCACTCCCGGCGAGGTCCGGGTGTACTACAACCACCCGCGTCCGGACGACGATCCGGCCAACGACGCCGCCCCGGTCACCCTCGGCTGACCCCGACCCGGCCCTCCTCGACCGGAACAGGGCCGAGCGGGAGAGGCCGGCCACGGGCGTACGTGGCCGGCCTTCCCGCTCGGCTGCCCGGGTCCGACCCGCCGCCGAGGGGCTGGTCCAGGTTGGTCCGGGAGGGATTGATCAACGAGCAGCGGGACAGCCGGCGGGCTGCCAGGCGTACGCGGCCAGAGGCGCATCGAGCGGGGCGTTGGTGAGCCGGTTGGCCAGCGTGGAGATGGTGTACGTGCCGATGCCGAGCACCACGTCCAGGGCGTGCCGGCGCTGGTAGCCGGCCGCCAGGAAGGCGGTGATCCCGTCCTCGGCAACCGCGCCCCGCTGGTCGAGCACGGCGAGGGTGAAGCGTCGCAGCGCCTCCAGCCGGTCGTCGGGCAGGGGCGTGCCGGCGCGCAGCGCGCCGATCAGCTCGGGCGTGGCACCGTGCCGGGTGAGGGTGGCGGTGTGCATGGCGACGCAGAGGTGGCACTCGTTGCGGGTGGCCACCGTCAGGACGACGACCTCCCGTTCGACCGGGTCGAGGGCGCACTTCTCGAAGATGCCGTTGACGGTGAGGAATCCGGTGAGCAGTTCCGGGGACTCGGCCATCAGGCCGACCGCGGCGGGCAGGTGCCCGAGCCTGCGGCGTACGCCCTCGATGGTCGGCCGGGCGGCGGCGGGGGCGGTGTCGGCGGTGTGCGCGGTGAACGGAGGCACGGGGACCTGCTCTCGGGTCAGGGGCGGGGACGGTCGGCGAGCGCCGCGCGTGGCGTAGAATCGTCAACGTGGTTGTCGAAATAGTAAACCGGGTTGTCGAACGTGGCAACGGCTGAACCCGACCGGCCCGGCTTCCTGCTGCCCCTGCTGCTGCTGGCCGGCTTCCGTACGCTCATCGACGACCTGCACACGGAACTGGCCCGGCAGGGGCACCCGGAGCTGCGGCCGCTGCACGGCTTCGTCCTCCAGGCCGTCGGTCCCGAGGGCACCACCGCCACGGAGCTCGGTCAGCGCCTCGGCGTCTCCAAGCAGGCGGCCGGAAAGACCGTGGACCGGCTGGTGGCCCTCGGCTATCTGGAGCGCGCCGACGACCCGCGCGACGCCCGGCGCAAACTGGTCCGGACGACCCCGCACGGACTGGACGGCCTGCGCCGCTCGGCGGCAGTCTTCGACCAACTGCGGCAGCAGTGGGCGGCCACCCTCGGCCCCGACCGGGTCGCCGCCCTGGAGGACGACCTGCGCGCGGTCACCCCGGCCAATCCGTTCCGCCTCGACGTGCCCGGCTGGTTCGGCGGCTGACCCGTCCCGGGGCATCCGCGGCCGCCCGCGCGTGCCATCCGCGCCGGGCGTGGAGCCCGCCGGGACCGTGGGCGCGCGGGCGTCCGGCGAGGGCCGCACCAGCACCGCCGCCCGCCGTCAAGACCCCCGGTCACCGTCGGCCGAACGGGCGAAGCCCGAACGGAGCCCGCCGCACGGCCCCACGACCGGCACCGGTCGACCCGGCGACCGGTGCCCCTCCCGGGACGCCTGAGTCGGTCATAGGCCTTTCGGACACCCGGTAACACACCGCCCCCGAACCCGACCAGCACCCGCCATGCGGATTTCCCGGACGTTCGGTCGGGTTCCGCCGGAGCCACCCGGATACGTAAATCTTCCGACATTGCCCGCAGACGATTCCAATGGTTCCGTCACCACCATCAGAAACAGTTTCCATCGAAAAAGATGGGGGTGACGGTTGGCTATGGCAACCTTTCATCAGGACCACCAGCACGTGCACCAGAACCAGCTCAACGCGGACACCATCGATCTCCGGAACAGCACGTTCGAACGTCTCCCCGACACCGCCGGGCAGGCGGAGGTCGTCCGCCGCCTGGAGCTCGTCCTGAGTGCGGTGGAGCAGGCCGCCGCCAGCGGCACCCTCGACCCGCAGACCGCCCGGTCGGTCGCCGGCGAGCTGCGCGGTGCCGTCCGGAGCCTGGCGGACGACGACCACGCGGACGCCTCGGAGCGGACGCGCACAGCCATCGAGGTGTTGCAGGCGGCGGCACCGCTCGCGGCGATCGGCGGGGCGCTGGCGACCATCTGGAGCGCGGTGGGCGGGGGCTCCTGATGACCGCCTTCGACCAGCGGCACCAACGCGTCTTCGGCAACCAGATCAACGCCGACGCCGTGCACATCAACCCCTCCGACGGGCCGGCGGAGCTGATGGGCTACGGACGGCGGGCCGTCGCCGAACGGCTGTACAAGAGGGCGGCCGAGTACTTCACCGAGGCGATCGCCAAGGGGGCGGAGGGCTCCGACCCCCACTACTACCTCGCTCTCGCGCTGCTCGGCGGTCGACGGCCCAGCCGGATGGGCCGCGAGGCGCAGCAGGTGGTGGCCCGGGTCGAGGAACACCTGGGCCGGGCACTCCAGGCCGACCCCGCCGCGGCGCACGTCCGCGCGCTCTGGGCCGCCGTCAAGCGCGACCACTACGCCGACCGCCACGACCCGGGCCCGCCCGTCGGTGACCTGGAGGCCGGGGCCGGCGAGATCGATCCGGTGCACGCGGCAGAGATCGCCCCCTTCCTCGGCAACCGCGAGAACCGCCTGTGGAAGGCGACCGTCGCCGTGGCGCAGGCCGGCATCGAGCAACGAAAGCCGAACGTACGCAAGTACTTCGTCCGTACCCCCGTGCCGCCCGCCCTCGGCGGCCCGCAGGCCATGATGATCGTCGGTGGGGTGGGGCTGGCCGTCGCGCTGATCTTCATGATCGCGTCGTTGTCGGAGACGGGCTACCTCTGCCTCGCGGTACTGGCGGGCACGGGCGGCGTCGTCCTGCTGGTGAAGGGGTTCGCCCGTTACAACACGCTCACGTCGAGGTACGAGCGCGACCTGGCGGCGGCCGAGCCGAAGCCGAGCGACGAGCAGATGGACATGTGGCTGCACTTCGACAAGTTCGGCGTGCTCGATCATGCCCTCCGGCACCTCGACCGCGAGTTGGATGACCTGATCTGCGAGCCGCAACTCGTCATCGGCCCCGCCTCACCCACCGAACAGGCGGTGGGCAGGGACGGCATCCGGCGGTTCTCGCGATACAAGTTCGTCATCCTGCTCCTCGGACCGACCCGCATCTCGGTCTTCTCCTGCGAGTGGGACTTCGTCACGTGCATCGTGTCGAACGCCGACGCCTTCGACTTCCGCTACAAGGACATCACCGGCCTGCGGATGCGGCAGTCGTACGAGGCGACCCAGGGCAACCGGCTGGTGATCACCGATCACGACGGCAAGGAGATGGAGGTACGGTTCGCCAAGGTGTTCGAGATGATCATCGCGGGTACGGACCGGATCGCGGTGACCATCGACGTCCAGGCGCAGAACGCCGGCGCCGGGCTGCAACCGACGGGCGCCACCGCCACGGAGCGGCTCGTCCGGCGACAGCTGGACGACGGGGCCTGACCGGGGCCCTGCGGTGGGCGGTTCGGCGGGCCGCCCACCGTGGGGTGATCAGTCCAGGCCGCCGTAGGAGTGCAGTCCCTCGAAGAAGATGTTCACGCCGAACAGGTTCATCAGCATGGTGAGGAAGCCTGCGATGGCCAGCCAGGTCGCCACGTTCCGCCGCACGCTCGGGGTGGCCCGGGCGTGCAGGTATCCGGCGTAGATCACCCAGGAGATGAACGACCAGGTCTCCTTCGGGTCCCAGCCCCACGGCCGCCCCCACGCCGCCTCGGCCCAGATCGCCCCGGCGATCACCGCGAAGGTGAAGACCGGGAACGCGAAGGCGTGCAGCACGAAGGTCAGCCGCTCCAGCGCAGCCGCCGCCGGCAGCCGCTTCGCCAGGGTGTACGGAAAGCTGCGCCTGCCCCGCTCGTAGCCGGAACGCATCAGGAACGCCACCGCCGGCACCGCGCCCAGCAGGAAGATGCCGGAGGCGAAGACGATCGTCGAGACGTGGATGACGAACCAGTACGAGTTGAGCGCCGGCACCAGCGGCACGATCGGGGTGTAGAGCACCAGCTCGGCGGTCGCCACCAGCAGCACCATCACCAGCGACAGGAACAGCCCGAGGCGGCGGAGCTGCGGCCGCTGCCAGAGGACCACCAGCCAGCCGGCGGCCCCGATCCAGGTACCCGTGAGCACGAACTCGTACATGTTGCCCCAGGGCATCCGGTCGGCGGCGAGACCGCGCGTGACCAGCGCCCCGAGGTGCAGCAACGCCCCGAGCACGGTGGCCGCGACGGCGATCAGGCCCCCCAGCCGGGCCCGCCGGGCGGTGCGATCGGCCGCCGACGGGCCGGTCGCGGCGCGTACGCCCGGGGTGCCGCCCCCGACCGCGCCGACACCGGCGCCGACCAGCTCACGGGCGGGCGCGGCGGTCACCCGGGCACGGGCGTTGCCCAGCGCGTACTCGACGGCGTGGCTGATCATCGCGATCAGGTACGCCAGGATCGCGAGCGACACCAGCTGGTCGGAGAGTGCGGACATCACTCGGCTCCTTCTCGCGCTGCGGCCCGGTCGTCGCCGTCGCGGTCGACGCCGGCCTCCTCGCCCGGCCGCCCGTCGCCGCCGATCGCGGCCACGAGCTGCGCGAACTCGTCGGCGAACCCGGGATGGTCGGTGCGCGGCAGGCCACCGGCCTCGACCAAACTACTACCGCTCGTCGGAGATCCACTCGTCGGGTCGGCCGGCAGCACCCGGAAGAAGACCCGGCGACGCCGCCCGAACAGCGAGCCCATCAGCCCGACCAGCAGGACGGCGGAGCTGACCAGCAGCAGCGTCGCGCCGGGGTCGTACCGGACCGACAGGGTGACGTACGGCACGGTGTCCAGGAACTCGACCGTGGTGCCGTCGTCCAACTTCCAGGTCTCGCCCTTGCGCAGCAGCTTCGTGCCGACCTCCTTGACCTTGCCGGCGCGTACCTGTCGCTGGTCCAGCTCGTAGACCGAGCCGGGGATGCCGGCGTCCATGCCCAGGTTGCCCCGGTACGCGACGAGGTTCAGCGCGGGATTCCGCTCGGTGGGGTACTCGGAGCGGGTGAACGGCGCGGCGGCCGGTGCGGTCGGCAGGTAGAGGCCGGAGAACGCCACCTGGAGGTTCGGGTCGCGGGTGCCCGTCGCCGGGTCGACGTTGACGTCCGGGAAGGCCGCCAGGCCCTCGCTGGTCAGCCCGATGTCGCGGGTGGTCAGGAACGGGAAGTTGCTGGTCTGGCTCTTGCCGAACCGGTCGGTGTAGCGGATCACCGGGGCGTAGCCGTGGCCCAGCAGGTAGACGTTCGCGCCGTCGAGGCGCAGCGGGGAGTTGACCGAGAATCCGGCCGGCCGCCGCTCGCCGTCGACCTCGTCCACGGTCACCCTGGCCTCGTAGAACTCCGGCTGGCCGGACTCCAGGAACCGGGCCTCGAAGTCGTCGAGCCGGATGCAGAAGCCCGGCAGGTCGGCGCTGCTGACGCGCGGGCCGAGCTTGCTCTCGGCGTACTGCTGGCGGGTGTTGCAGAACGCGTTGTCCTCGCCGGCCACCAGCAGCTTGTTGCCGCTCCAGCCGTACCAGGAGCCGAGCGCGACGCCGACCAGCACGAGCACCAACGAGCTGTGGAAGAGCAGGTTGCCGGTCTCCTTCAGGTAGCCCTTCTCGGCGGAGACCTCGTCGCCGCGCACCACCACCCGCCAGCGCCGCCGGCGCAGCGCCGCCGCGACCGCCGCCGCGCCCCCCTCGGGCGCGGGCAGCACGGCGTGCTGGGGCAGCCGGTCCAGCCGCCTCGGCGCGGCCGGCGGCTTCGACCGCAGCGCCCGCACGTGGTCGCGCAGCCGGGGCGTGATGCAGCCGATCAGCGAGGTGAAGAGCAGCAGGTAGATGGCCGAGAACCAGACCGAGCTGAACGCCTCGAAGGCCCCGATCCGGTCCAGCACCGGAGCCAGGTCGGGGTACGCGACGAAGTAGTCCCGTACGTCCTCCGGGTTGACCCCGCGCTGCGGCAGCACCGAGCCGGGGATGGCGGCCACCGCGAGCAGGAAGAGCAGCACCAGGGCCGTACGCATGCTGGTGAGCTGCCGCCACGAGTTGCGCAGCAGGGCCAGCAGGCGGTTGGGCCGGTGCCGGGGGGCCTCGACCGGCGGTGCCGGCCGCTCGTCGACGGCGGTCATCAGATGCTCACCTCGCCCACCCCGACGGTGGTCTGCAACCAGATCACGAAGTTCGTCCAGCCGCCGGTGACCAGCGCGAGGCCGATCAGGATCAGCAGCGCACCGCCCACCCGGGTGACCCAGCGGCTGTTGCGCCGGACGGCGCGGAACACCCCGAGCAGACGCTCGAAGCCGAGCCCGAAGACGACGAACGGCAGCCCCAGCCCCACGCAGTACGCCAGGGCGAGCACCACTGCCCGGTCGGTCTGCCCGCCGACGGCGGCCATGCCCATCACCGCGCCGAGGGTCGGGCCGGCGCAGGGCACCCAACTGAGCGCGAAGACCGCGCCGAACACCGGCGCGCCGAGCAGCCCGGCGGCGGGCAGCCGCTGGATCCGGAACTCCCGCTGCAACCCGGGCAGCAGCCCGACGTAGCTCAGCCCGAGCACGACGATCAGCGCGCCGATGACGATCTCCAGCGTCCGCTCGTACTCGAAGAAGACCCGGCCGACGCTGGCGAAGAGGATCGCGGTGGCGGTGAAGACGACGGTGAACCCGGCGACGAACAGCAGCGTGCCGGCCAGCACCCGGCCCTTGACCACGGCCTTCGGCGGCTCGGTGCGCTCCCGCACCGCCACCACGCCGCCGCTGCCTTCGCCGCCGGTGCTGGCGCTGTCGGTGTTAGGAGGGGGCCCTTCCTCTACCGAATCCGTTAACGGGGGGCCCTTCCTAACCTGCGGGCGGCGGGTCTCCAGGTCGGCGCCGGCGAGGCCGGTGACGTACGACAGGTAGCCCGGCACCAGCGGGAGCACGCACGGGGAGAGGAAGCTGACCAGCCCGGCGAGCGCCGCCGCGCCGATGGCGAACAGCAGCGGACCCGACCGGGCGAGTTCGGAGAACGTCTCGCCCATCAGCGGGAACCGTTGGGGGCGGGCTGCTCGGCCGCGATCCGCTCGACGATGGGCTGGAGGCCCTCCTGCTTCACGGCCGCCCGGATCACCACGGCGACCCGGCCGTCGCGGTCCAGCACGACGGTGGCCGGGATGGTGTTCGGCGGGATGTCCAGGGCGAGCGCCAGCCGGCTCGGCGGGTCGAAGAGACTCGGGTAGGTGACCTTGAAGCTCTCCTCGAAGGCGAGCGCCTTGTCCCGCTGGTCCTGGATGTTGATGCCCAGGAACGTCACCCCGGAGCCCTTGGTGGCCTGGTAGGTGCTCTCCAGGTCGTCCGCCTCGGCCCGGCACGGCGCGCACCACGAACCCCAGAAGTTGACCACGACGACCTGGCCACGGTCCTTCGCCACGTCGTAGCTGCCGCCGGTGAGCAGGTCACCGGCGAGCTTAGGGGCGGCCGAACGCTGGTCGGGGGCGCACTCGATGATGCCGCCGGAGTTGTCGCAGGCATCCTCCCCGTCGCGCGACGAGCAGCCGGCGAGCGCCACCGTCGCGACGGCGGCGAGCAGACCCGCGGTCCACCTCCGGGCGTTCATCAGGCCCCCTTGGCCGTCCTGGCGGTCGGCGACATCGCGATCAGGTGGGCGGCCGGCTCCGAGTAGCCGATGCCGACGACCTTGGCGCCGTCGAAGTGGAAGGAGGTGAGGCTGGCCAGCCCGCACTGGCGCTTGCGCGGGTCGTGCCAGAGCCGCTTGCGCTCCACGTACCGGCGCAGCGTCCAGATCGGGAGTTGGTGGGAGACCAGCACCGCCTCGCGCCCCTCGGCGGCCACCCGGGCGGCGTGCAGGGCGCCGAACATCCGTTCCGCGATGGCGCGGTACGCCTCGCCCCAGGACGGGGTGACCGGGTCCCGCAGCACCCACCAGTTGCGCGGGTCGCGGAACGAGCCGTCGCCGGGGGAGACCTTCTTGCCCTCGAACCAGTTGGCGCTCTCGATGAGCCGCTCGTCCACACCGACCGGCAGCCCGAACTGCCCGGCGATCGGCTCGGCCGTCTGCTGGGCGCGTTCCAGCGGGCTGGCCACCACGTGCACGACCTTCCGCTCGGCCAGCCCCTGCGCGGCGGCCTTGGCCATCTGCACCCCCAGCTCGGAGAGCCGGAAGCCCGGCAGCCGACCGTAGAGGATGCCGTCCGGGTTGTGCACCTCGCCGTGCCGCAGCACGTGGACCACCGTCTTGCTCACCGCTGCGCCCCCTTCGCTCGCGACTGCGGGGCTCGCAGACCCGGCTCACTCCTCGCGCTCACCGTCACCCCCCGTGATCTGCCGCTGCCGCAGCGTTGGCCGCCGTCGGCAGGGCGGCGGCGATCTGCTCCAGAGCGGCGTCGTCCAGCGCCGCAGACACGAACCACGCCTCGAATGCGCTCGGCGGCAGGTAGACGCCGCCGGCGAGCATCGCGTGGAAGAACGCCTTGAACGCCGGCACCCGCTGGGTGCGGGCGCTGTCGTAGTCGAACACGTCGGCGTCGGTGAAGAAGATCGAGAACATGTTTCCCGCGTACGACAGCCGGTGCGGGACCCCGGCGGCGGCGAGCGCATCGGCGGCGAGCCGGCCCACGACGGCGGCCGTGTCGTCCAGCTTGCGGTAGAGCGCGTCGTCGGCGAGCCGCAGGGTGGCCAGGCCGGCGGCGCAGGCCAGCGGGTTACCGGAGAGCGTGCCGGCCTGGTAGACCGGGCCGGCGGGGGCCAGTCGCCCCATGATCTCCGCGCGCCCGCCGAACGCCGCGGCCGGCAGCCCGCCACCCATGACCTTGCCGTACGTCCACAGGTCGGCGTCGGAGGGGTCGAGGCCGTGCCAACCGGCGCGGGAGACCCGGAACCCGGTCATCACCTCGTCGACGATGAGCAGCGCGCCGTGCGCGTGCGCGATCCGGGCGAGCTGGGAGTTGAAACCGTCGCGCGGGGCGACCACGCCCATGTTGCCGGCAGCGGCCTCGGTGATGATCGCCGCGATGTGCTGACCCTCGGCGGCGAACGCCTGCTCCACGGCGGCCAGGTCGTTGTACGGCAGCACGATCGTGTCGCCCGCCGCCGCACCGGTCACCCCCGGCGAGTCGGGCAGGCCGAGGGTCGCCACCCCGGAGCCGGCGGCGGCCAGCAAACCGTCGGAGTGCCCGTGGTAGCAGCCGGAGAACTTGATGATCCGGGAACGGCCGGTGAATCCACGCGCCAGTCGGATCGCCGACATGGTGGCCTCGGTGCCGGAGTTGACCAGCCGGACCTGCTCGACCGGGGTCCGGTCGACGATCTCGGCGGCCAGCTCGACCTCGCCCGGGGTGGGGGTGCCGAAGCTCGTGCCCCGGGTCGCAGCCGACCTGATCGCCTCCACGACCTCCGGGTGGGCATGGCCGAGGATCAGCGGGCCCCAGGAGGAGACCAGGTCGACGTAGCGCCGGTCGTCGGCGTCGTAGAGCCAGGGTCCCTCCCCCCGGACCATGAAGCGCGGCGTGCCGCCCACGGCACGGAACGCGCGCACGGGGGAGTTCACCCCGCCGGGCACGATGGCCTTGGCGCGGTCGAACAGGGCCTCGGAGGCCGGCGCGTCGGCCGGGTAGCGGCCAGATCCGGCGGGAAACATATCGGTCACGATGCCGCCATTGTGTCAGCGTCGGGCGGAGAATCGGCAGGCACCCCGCGCCGGGGTTACCAGGCTCACCCGGACCGGCCTCCCACCGCCGCCTGACGGAGGCCCGCTTCCGCTCCAGGGGTTGCCGACTCCCGGTCCGCCGGAACGTCTCCGCTGCGACACCTCAGGAGCGTCGCCGCGGCCGATCCGCGGGGTGGGTCGTCGTCGGCGTTCTGGCGCCGCGAAGGGATGCTCACGCTGCCGGGAGCGGGGTCGGGGGCCTCGGCTGGCTCGGTCGCCACGGCTCGGCGGGCCGGGTGGCTCGGATCGCGCTAGGCTGGCCCGGTGGATCGTGCCGAACTGTCCATCACGCTACACCGGACGGGCGACGAAGTTGTGCTTCGCCTGGCCGGTGAGATCGACATGCTCACGGCCGCCCAGCTGTCGACCGTCGTCAACGAGGTCCTCGCCGAGCCGCCGCCGCGGATCGTCCTCGACCTGGCGGGGGTCACCTTCTGCGACTCGCAGGGCCTCGGCACCCTCGTCGTGCTCAGCCGCAAGGCCAGCCACGCGCAGAGCCTGCTGATCCTGACCAACGTCGGTGACTTCCTGCTGCGCGTCCTGGACATCACCGGCCTGCGCAGCGCCCTGATGATCCGCAACGACCAGACCACCGGCTGACTCCCCGCCCGACCCACGCGTCGACTTCCCGTGGCGGGCAGGCGATCTTGGCAGGAGACGGCCCCCACCAGCTACCACGATCTCGCTGTGGCGTCCTGCCCGGTGTCGATGATGACGTCAGCCCGGACGATCGGACCATTCCCGCCGGCTGACCTCATCGTCGACGGGCGAGGCCGGGACCCGGGTCCGACCCGCGGAGAGGGCTGGAGGTCCCGGGCCTGCGGGCAGGCCGGGACCCCGGGCGCCGGGCGGGGGCCGGAGGCTGTGGACCGGACGGGTGAGTCAGGAGGTGTTGCCCCAGCGCGCCTCTTCGAGGAGCTGCACCGCGCGGTCGCGGCCGTCCGGATCGTCCAGGCGCAGCACCGTGGTGGCCTCGTCGACCGCGTCCGTAAGGACCCGCAACTGCGCGTCGCGCTCCCGCACCAGGTCGGACTGGGCCGCGAGCTGCCGGGTCTTCACCCACAGCTCGACGAAGACCGACACCTTGGCGCGCAGCACCCACGGGTCGAACGGCTTGGTCAGGTAGTCGACCGCGCCGACCGCGTACCCGCGCAGCGCGAGCTGGGCGTCCCGGTCGGCGGCGGTGAGGAAGATGATCGGCACGTGCCGCGTACGCTCACGCCGCTTGATGTGGCTGGCCGTCTCGAAGCCGTCCATGTCCGGCATCTGGGCGTCCAGCAGGATCACCGCGAAGTCGTCGACCAGCAGCTGCTTCAGGGCCGCCTCGCCGCTCTCGACGGCGACGGACTGCACCGGCAGGCCCTGGAGAATCGCCTCCAGTGCCATCAGGTTCTCCCGGCGGTCGTCCACCAGCAGCGCCTTTGCCATCTGGGTCACGAACTCTCCTCGGTTCGGCTGCCGCTGATCCAGGACGACATGAGTTCGATCAACTCGTCCAGGTCGACGGGCTTGGTGATGTAGTCACTTCCTCCGGCCGCCAGCGCCGACTCGCGGTCGCCGGGCATGGCCTTCGCGGTCAGGAAGACGATCGGCAGGTCGGCGAACCGGTGGTTGCGCCTGATCTGTCGGGTCGTCTCGTACCCGTCCTGATCGGGCATCATCGCATCCATCAGGACGATGTCCACCTCCGGATGCTCGGCCAGCAGGCGGACTCCGTCCGCCCCGTTGTCCGAGTACAACACGGTCAGGCCGTGCAGTTCCAACGCGCTGGTCAGCGCGAAGACGTTGCGCACGTCGTCGTCGACGATCAGCACGGTGGCTCCCTCCAGCCGCCGGGTGGCCGGCGTGGAGGCCGGCTCGGGCAGCTCCGGCGGCGGCATGAGCAGCGAGGAGGGCAGCCCGGCCCGCGCCGGTGACGGCGGCAGCGGCGCGACCACCGCGTCCGGCGCGAGCACGTCCGGCACGAAGAGGGTGAACGTCGAGCCCTGGCCGGGCGCCGACGCCACGACGATGCTGCCGCCCAGCAGCCGGGCCAGGTCCCGGCTGATCGACAGCCCCAACCCCGTACCGCCGTAGCGGCGGCTGGTGGTGCCGTCGGCCTGCTGGAACGCCTCGAAGATCAGCGACAGCTTGTCGTCGGAGATGCCGATGCCGGTGTCGACCACGGTGAACGCGACGACCTGCCGCGCGTTGGTCAGGGCCGGCACGTCGAAGACCACGCTGTCGGGTGCCGGGGCGATCCGCAGCGTCACCGCCCCGTCGTCGGTGAACTTGACCGCGTTGGAGAGCAGGTTGCGCAGGATCTGCTGGAGTCGCTGGGCGTCGGTGACCAGCGCCTCCGGCAGGTCCCTGCTGATCCGGACCTGGAAGTCCAGGCCCTTCTCCTCGGCCTGCGGCGCGAACGCCTGCTCCACGTAGCCGCGGATCTCGTCGAACCGGACCGCCGTGGGCTCGACGTCCATCCGCCCCGCCTCGATCTTGGACAGGTCCAGGATGTCGTCGATCAGCGACAGCAGGTCGGAGCCGGCGCCGTGGATCGTACGGGCGAACTCGATCTGCTTCGGCGTGAGGTTCTGCTCCGAGTTCTCGGCCAGCAGCCGGGCGAGCAGCAGCAGCGAGTTCAGCGGCGTACGCAGCTCGTGGCTCATGTTGGCCAGGAACTCGGACTTGTACGCCGACGCCCTCGTGAGCTGCTGGGCCTTCTCCTCCAGGCCGAGCCGGGCCAGCTCGATCTCCCGGTTCTTCGTCTCGATGTTGCCCTTCTGCTCCGAGAGCAGCTGCGCCTTGTCCTCCAACTCCGCGTTGGTGCGCTGGAGTTCCGCCGACTGCTCCTGCAACTCGTGGGCGAGCCGCTGGGACTGCGCGAGCAGTTCCTCCGTACGCCGGTTGGCCTGGATGGTGTTGACGGCGATGCCGGTGGTGAGCACGAGCCGCTCCAGGAACGACAGGTGCAGCTCGGAGAAGGCCGCCACGCTGGCGAACTCGATGACCCCCAGCAGCTCGCCCTCGAAGAGCACGGGCAGCACGACCAGGTCGGCCGGCGGGGTCTCGGCGAGCCCGGAGCGGAGCATCAGCCTGCCGTCGGGCGCACCGCCCATCCGGATGGTGCGGCGGGACAGGGCGGCCTGGCCGACCAGCCCCTCGCCGGGGCCGAAGGTGACCTCGTGTCCCCGCGCGACGTAGCCGTAGGAGGCGGTCAACCGCAGCCGCATCACGCCCTCGGAGTTGTCCGACAGGAAGAACGCGCCGAGCTGCGCGTCGACCAGCGGGGTCACCTCCATCATGATCATCCGACAGACCTCGCCCAGGTCGCGCTGCCCCTGGAGCAGGCCGCCGATCCGGGCCAGGTTCGAGTCGAGCCAGCCCTGCTCGGCGTTCTTCTTGGTCGTCTCCCGAAGGGTGACGATCATCTGGTTGATGTTGTCCTTCAGCTCGGCGACCTCGCCCTGCGCCTTGACCGCGATCCGCTGGGTCAGGTCGCCACGGGTCACCGAGGTGGAGACCTGCGCGATGGCGCGTAGCTGGGTGGTGAGGGTCGAGGCGAGCTGGTTGACGTTCTCGGTGAGGTCCCGCCACGTGCCGGAGACGCCCTTGACCTGGGCCTGACCGCCCAGCTTGCCCTCCGAGCCCACCTCGCGCGCGACCCGGGTCACCTCGTCGGCGAACGACGACAACTGGTCCACCATCGTGTTCACCGTCGACTTCAGCTCCAGGATCTCACCCTGGGCGTCGACCGTGATCTTCTGCGACAGGTCGCCCTTCGCCACCGCCGTGGTGACCGAGGCGATGTTGCGCACCTGCGACGTCAGGTTCGACGCCATCGAGTTCACGTTGTCGGTCAGGTCCCGCCACGTACCCGAGACGCCCTTGACCTGCGCCTGACCACCCAGCTTGCCCTCGGTGCCCACCTCACGGGCCACCCGGGTCACCTCGTCGGCGAACGACGACAACTGGTCCACCATCGTGTTCACCGTCGACTTCAGCTCCAGGATCTCACCCCGGGCATCCACGGTGATCTTCTGCGACAGGTCGCCCTTCGCCACCGCGGTGGAGACCTGGGCGATGTTACGCACCTGGGCGGTCAGGTTCGACGCCATCGAGTTCACGTTGTCGGTCAGGTCCCGCCAGGTGCCGGCGACACCCCGCACCTGGGCCTGACCGCCCAGCTTGCCCTCGGTGCCCACCTCACGGGCCACCCGGGTCACCTCGTCGGCGAACGACGACAACTGGTCCACCATCGTGTTCACCGTCGACTTCAGCTCCAGGATCTCACCCCGGGCATCCACGGTGATCTTCTGCGACAGGTCGCCCTTCGCCACCGCCGTGGTGACCGAGGCGATGTTGCGCACCTGCGACGTCAGGTTCGACGCCATCGAGTTCACGTTGTCGGTCAGGTCCCGCCACGTGCCCGAGACGCCCTTGACCTGCGCCTGACCACCCAGCTTGCCCTCGGTGCCCACCTCACGGGCCACCCGGGTCACCTCGTCGGCGAACGACGACAACTGGTCCACCATCGTGTTGACGGTGTTCTTCAGCTCCAGGATCTCGCCCTGAGCGTCGACCGTGATCTTCTGCGACAGGTCGCCCTTCGCCACGGCGGTGGAGACCTGGGAGATGTTGCGTACCTGGCTGGTCAGGTTGCCGGCGAGCTGGTTGACGTTCTCGGTCAGGTCACGCCAGGTGCCGGAGACGCCGCGCACCTGGGCCTGGCCCCCGAGCTTGCCCTCGATGCCCACCTCGCGCGCGACCCGGGTCACCTCGTCGGCGAACGACGACAACTGGTCCACCATCGTGTTGACGGTGTCCTTCAGCTCCAGGATCTCGCCCTGCGCCGCCACGGTGATCTTCTGCGACAGGTCACCCCGGGCCACCGCCGTGGAGACCTGGGCGATGTTGCGCACCTGCGACGTCAGGTTCGACGCCATCGAGTTGACGCTGTCGGTCAGGTCCTTCCACGTGCCGGCCACGTTCGGCACGTCGGCCTGCCCGCCGAGCTTGCCCTCGGTGCCCACCTCCCGGGCCACCCGGGTGACCTGCTCGGCGAAGAGACGCAGGGTGTCGGTCAGGTAGTTCATGGTGTCGGCCAGCTCGGCGACCTCGCCGCGCGCGCTGACCGTGATCTTCTGCGACAGGTCGCCCTTGGCCACCGCCGTCGCCACCTGGGAGATCGACCGCACCTGGCCGGTCAGGTTCGACGCCATGGTGTTCACCGAGTCGGTGAGGTCCTTCCAGGTGCCGGCGACGCCGCGTACGTCGGCCTGGCCGCCGAGCTTGCCCTCGGTGCCCACCTCCCGGGCCACCCGGGTGACCTCGTTCGAGAAGGACGAGAGCTGGTCGACCATCGTGTTGACCGTGCGGCCGATCCGCAGGTACTCACCGCGCAGCGGCCGGCCGTCGATCTCCAGGGCCATGTGCTGGGAGAGGTCGCCGTCGGCCACCGCGACGATGACCCGGGCGATCTCGGTGGTCGGTCGGCCCAGGTCGTCGATCAGCGAGTTGACCGCCCGCTGCCCCTCCGCCCAGGAGCCGTCCAGTCCCTCGTCGTCCAGGCGCTCGGTGAGCCGACCGTCCCGGCCGACGATCCGGCTGATCCGCCGCAGGTCGAGGTACTGCCGCTCCTGGAGCGACACGACCTCGTTGAAGGCGTCCGCGACCTCACCGGCCCGGCCCGCCCGGCGGGGCAGCCGGACCTTCAGGTCACCCCGACCGACCCGCCGCAGTGCCTCGGTCAGCTCGCCGAGCAGCGCCTCGTGGTCGGGCGCGGACGAGTCCGCGGTCGCCGACTGTCTCGTGGTCATCATTCCTCGCTCAGCTCGGGGGCCACCGGCTCCTGCCGACGCCGGCCATCCCATCATTGTGCCCGCGAGCTCCCTCATGCCACGCCCACGCGCCCACCCCACCCTCCCCCACCCCACCTGCCCGCTCTCTCCCGCCCCACCCGCCCGACGGTCGATCGCGCGGTCGTGGCGCTCCCGAAACGGGCGAAAGGTCAGTAACGGGCCGCAGGGATGCTCGATCGACGAGGTGGGAGGGCGGGGCCCGGGCGCCCGTACGGGCATCGGCTTGGCACCTACGCGGGTGGCGGTGGAGGATACGGGGATGTCAGCGGAGGCGGGGCCCGCGGCGACCGGGGGCCGAGACGAGCACGTCCGGCGGGTCAGGCTTCCCGCAGACCGGCGTACGCCCGCCGCCGCGCGGGCCCTCGTGCGCTCCGTCCTCACCGAGGCCCACCTGGACGCACTCGCCAACGAGGCCATGCTGCTCACCACCGAGCTCTCCACCAACGCCGTGGAGCACGCCCGCACCGAACTGGACATCGAGGTGGTCGCCGACCCGGTCGGAATCACCGTCACCGTGTCCGACTTCGCAGCCGGCCCCGTGGAGGAGCTGATCGTCGGGGTCCGCAACGACGCCACCGACATCGACGAGGTCTCCGAGCGCGGCCGGGGGCTGCTGCTGGTCGACCACTTCGCCAGTCGCTGGGGCACCACCTACCTGCCCACCGGCAAGGGGGTCTGGTTCCGGCTGGACCTGCCCGGCCCGGCCGCCCGTGACGAGGCAGCGGGGCGGCCCGGCGCGGCGACCGCCGGGGGCGGCACGCCGACCACCCCGGAGAGTTCCGCGCCGAGCGCCAGCGCCATGAGCGAACTGATGCAGACCACCCCCGACCCGTACGCCGAGGATCCCCTGCCCGACTTCGCGACCGGCCTGCTCACCCGGGTGGCGGAGATGGTCGGCGCGGCGGGCGGGGTCGTGCGGCTGGACCGGGGCGACGGGCAGGGCATCCAGGTGCTGGCCCGCTACGGCCGCCAACCCCGGCCCGGCAACGAGCTGCTGCGGGTGCCGCTGGCCGTGCACCGGCCGTACGCCGGCGAACTGGAGCTGGACGCGGCCCCGTCGGCGTACGCGCGACCGCTCGCCGTGCTGATGGCCGAGCGGCTCTCGCTGCACCTGGAGAACGACCGGCTGCGCCGGGCGGACGTCCGCCGGCAGGCCTGGCTGACCTTCCTCGCCGAGGCCAGCGAGCTGCTCGCGCAGTCGCTCGACGTCGAGTTGACCATGGCGCTGATCCCCCAGCTCGTGGTGCCCCGGCTCGGGCAGTGGTGCGCGGTGCACACGACCGACGAGTGGGGCCGGCTCCGCCTCGCGGCGGCCAGCCACGCCGACGAGTCGGTACTGCCCCAGCTGCACCAGGTGCTCGATGAGACCGGCCCGGACTCGGTCCAGGCCCGGCTGCGCGAGGCGTCGCGCAACGGCACCCAGATGCCGCTCGGCGCCCCGATGGAGGGCTTCGCCGTCCCGCTGATCGCGCGCGGTCAGCGGCTCGGCACGCTGGCTGTCGGCCGGCACCAGCGGCACCGGCACGACCCGGACGAGGTCGCCGTGCTGGAGGACGTCGCCCGCCGGTCGGCCCTGGCCATCGAGAACGCCCGGATCCACGCCGAGCGCCGGCGCGTCGCGCACACGCTCCAGCAGTCGCTGCTGCCGCCGGTGCTGCCCGTGGTCGAGGGCATCGGCTTCGCCGCCGAGTACGTCCCGACGGGCGGCGACGTCGACGTGGGCGGCGACTTCTACGACGTGGTGCCCCTGCCGGACGGACGCTGGCTGGTGGTGATCGGCGACGTCTCGGGCAAGGGGGTGCAGGCCGCGACGGTCACCGGGCTGGTCCGCGACGTGATCCGGGTGCTGGTGGGTGACGGCAAGCCGCTGCCGGAGGCGCTGGCCCGGGTCAACGAGACGCTGTTCGATCGGGGCGGCGGGCGCTACTGCACGCTGGCCCTGGCGGCGGTCGGCCCCGGCGACGGCGACCAGCTCGACGTCTCCCTGCACCTCGCCGGCCACGACCGGCCGGTGCTGCTGCCCGCCAAGGGCGGGGCACGTTTCGTCGGCACCGGGGGCACCGCCCTCGGCCTGCTCGACTCGATCGCCTCCCCGACGGCGGAGGTGCCGCTCGATCCGGGCGACTCGCTGATCTTCTACACCGACGGGGTCACCGAGCGGCGGCGCGGCCGGGAGCTGTTCGGCACCGACCGGCTGCGCGAGGCCGCCGCTCCGCTGGCCGGCTACTCGGCCGACGTGGTCGCGGCCCGGCTCCGCTCGACGGCGATCGGCTTCTCGGCCGAGGCGCCCCGCGACGACATCGCCATCCTGGTGCTGCGCAACGACGCCAGCTGAGGCCCGCGTGGCAGGACCGGCCCGGCCGTCGCGGTCGGACCGGTCCGCTCCCACCCCCGCGCTCTCACAGGCCGCCGGGGAGGCGGCCCGGGGCGAGGCGGCGGTGGGGGTCGAGGTGCGCCTTGGCCGCGCGCAGCCGGGCCAGCCCGGCCAGCTCGCCCCACAGGTCGACGGCCCGCCGGACGGCTGCCGGCGCGGAGACCACCACGCACCGGCCCTGCCGGGCGAGGAGCACGCCGCGGACGGCGGCCAGGATCGACGCCACCCGGTCGGGGGACATGGCGCCGGGCAGGGCCGCGTGCACCACGCCGAGGCCGGCGGAGCCGCGCACGGGGACGGGGCCGCCGGCCGCGTCCCGCAGCGCGTAGACGGCGGCGTGCAGGTCGGCGATGGGCACCTCGATCCGCAGCGCCGTGTCGCCCGGGCCGAACGGGTAGCGCCGCCACCACTCGGGTGCGGCGTGGCTGGCGACCGTGCCCGGGCCGAGGAGCGCGACGAGCCGGTCCGTGCGCTCGGCGACGTCGGCCGGGCCGCCCTCGAGCAGCACCACCAGCCGCCCGGCGCCGGCCGGGCCGCCGCCGGCACGCCCCGTCATGGACGGGTGAGCGGCCATCGCGGCGGCCCGGCTGCCCTGGCGCGGCCGGGGTCCCGCGCCGGCCGGCAGGTCGATCTCGACCGCCGCCGGGTCGAGGCGTGCGGCGAGCACGGTGCGGACCAGGTCGTGCACCTCGAGCGGGGTCCACACGGGTCGGCTGACCCAGATCCGGCCGGCCGGGACGGCCTGCACCCGGAGGGTCGCGGAGACCAGCACGCCGAGCGCCCCCTGCGAGCCGCAGAGCAGGCGGGCCAGTTCCAGCCCGGCCGCGCCGCCCCCGGCGTCGACCAGTTCGCCGTCGGCGTCGAGGTAGCGCACCCGGACCAGTTGGTCGCAGGGGCTGCCGTGGCGGTGCCGCAGGGGCCCCGCCTCGCCGGTGGCGAGCACGCCGCCGAGGGTGGCCCCGGCCGAGGGGGCGTCGAGCGCCAGGCGCTGCCCGGTGCGCTCCAGAGTGGACTGGACCGCGCGCAGCGGGGTGCCCGCACCGACCTCCGTGGTGGGCGAGCCGACCGGCTCGTGGCCGATCCCGGCGAGCCGACCGGTGTCGAGCATGATGTCGACCCGGTCGGGAGCGGCACCCCAGTCGATCTTCGTGCCGGCGCCGCGTGGCACCACCTTCAGGTCGTGCCGGGCGGCGAGCCGCAGCACCTCGGCCGCGGCGTGCGCCCCGCCCGGGACGGCGACCCAACGGGCCGGGCGGCCGGCCACCTCGTCGGCGGGGCCGGCGAAGCGGGCGAACGGCGGGCCGCAGATCGCCGTCAGCCGCCGGGTGATGTCGAGGGCTCCGGGCCGGTCGGTGGAACTCGCTGCAGCCGCCATGCCGGCCATCGTACACATGTTCGAAGAATGTGGCGGCGGGTCGCCGACGAGGCCGCGCGGCGGACGGTGCGCGGCCGGTAACGTGGCGCCGTGACCACCGAGACCCCCGTGCCCACGGCGAAGCGGGTACCCAGCGAGCGCACCCACCACGGCGACACCGTCGTCGACGAGTACGCCTGGCTCACCGCCAAGGACGACCCGGAGACGATCGCCTACCTGACCGCCGAGAACGCGTACACCGAGGCCCGGACGGCGCATCTCGAAGGGCTGCGCGCCGACCTGTTCGAGGAGATCCGCCGGCGCACCCAGGAGACCGACCTGTCGGTGCCCAGCCGCAAGGGCGGCTACTGGTACTACACCCGCACGGTCGAGGGCCAGCAGTACGGCGTGCAGTGCCGCCGGGCGATCCGCGACGGCGAGACCGAGCCGCCGGTCAGCGTGGACGGCGCTCCGCTCGACGGCGAGGAGGTGCTGCTCGACGGCAACGTGCTCGCCGAGGGGCACGACTTCTTCGCGCTCGGCGCGTTCGACGTCAGCCCCGACGGGCGGTGGCTGGCCTACTCCACGGACTTCTCCGGCGACGAGCGGTTCACGCTGCGGGTCAAGGACCTCACCACCGGCGAGCTGCTGCCCGACGAGGTGCCCGACTCGTTCTACGGCACCGCCTGGTCCACCGACGCCTCGGTGCTGTTCTACGTGACGGTGGACGAGACGTGGCGTCCCAACCGGGTCTGGCGGCACACCCTGGGCACCGCGTCCAGCGAGGACACGGTGGTCTACCAGGAGGACGACGAACGGTTCTGGGTCGGCGTGGAGCTGAGCCGCTCGGAGCGGTTCATCCTCATCGACGTGCACAGCAAGATCACCAGCGAGGTGCTGGTGATCCCGGCCGGCAACCCGACCGGCGCACCGGCGTCCGTGGCGCCCCGCCGGCAGGGCGTGGAATACACCGTCGAGCACCATGGGCACCGCTTCCTGATCCTGCACAACGACGGCGCGGAGGACTTCGCGCTGGCCTACACCTCGGCGGACGCGCCGGGCGACTGGGTGCCGCTGATCGAGCACTCGCCCGGCACCCGGCTGGAGGCGGTCGACGCCTTCGCCGACCACCTGGTCGTCTCGCTGCGCACCAACGGGCTGACCGGCCTACGGGTGCTGCCCGTCGGCGGCGGCGACGCGTACGACATCGACTTCCCGGAGCCGCTCTACAGTGTCGGCCTCCAGGGCAACCCGGAGTACCGCACCAGGCAGATCCGGCTGGGCTACACCTCGCTGGTCACGCCCGACTCGGTCTACGACTACGACCTGGTCACCCGGCAGATGGTGCTGCGCCGACAGAAGCCGGTGCAGCCGGGGCCGGACGGGCGGGCGTACGACCCGGCCGACTACGAGCAGCACCGCGACTGGGCGCTCGCCGACGACGGGACCCGGGTGCCGATCTCGCTGGTCTGCCGGGCCGACACCCCGCGGGACGGCTCCGCCCCGTGCGTGATCTACGGCTACGGCTCGTACGAGGCGAGCATGGACCCGTGGTTCTCCGTCGCCCGGCTCTCCCTGCTGGACCGGGGCGTCATCTTCGCCGTCGCGCACGTCCGGGGCGGCGGGGAGCTGGGCCGAGGCTGGTACGAACAGGGCAAGCTGCTGGCCAAGAAGAACACCTTCACCGACTTCGTCGCCTGCGCGCGGCACCTGGTCGAGGCGGGCTGGACGACGAGCGACCGGCTCGTCGCCCGGGGCGCCTCGGCGGGCGGGCTGCTGATGGGCGCGGTCGCCAACATCGCCCCGGACGCGTTCGCCGGGATCGTCGCGCAGGTGCCCTTCGTGGACGCGCTCACCTCGATCCTCGACCCGTCGTTGCCGCTGACCGTCACCGAGTGGGAGGAGTGGGGCAACCCGCTGGCCGACCCTGAGGTCTACGCGTACATGAAGTCCTACACGCCCTACGAGAACGTGCGGGCGGTGGACTACCCGGCGATCCTCGCGGTGACCAGCCTCAACGACACCCGGGTGCTCTACCACGAGCCGGCGAGGTGGGTCGCCCGGCTGCGGGCGGTCGCCCCGCAGGGCGAATACCTGCTCAAGACCGAGATGGGCGCCGGCCACGGCGGCCCCAGCGGCCGTTACGACTCCTGGCGCGAGGAGGCGTTCGTCAACGCCTGGATCCTCGACCGCCTCGGCCGCGCCTGAGCGGGGCGTTAGGAAGGGCCCCTTGTTATCGGATCCTGTATAGGAAGGGGCCCTTCCTTACAAGTTCAGCCGAGGATGCCGGCCAGCACCGCCGGGTCGACGTTGCCGCCGGTGACCACCGCGACCGTACGACCCGGCGGCAGCTCGCCGGCGTGGAACAGCCGGGCGGCCACGGCCACCGCGCCGCTGGGCTCCACCACCAGGCGGGCGTCGAGGACCAGCCGGCCCATCGCGGCCCGGATCTCCTCCTCGGTCACCGTGACGATGCGGTCGAGCCGGGCCCGCAGGTGGGCGAGGGTCAGCTCGGACGGCGGCAGGCGCAGCCCGTCGGCCATCGTCCGGTAGGTGCGTTCCTCGCCCCAGACCACCACCGAGCCGGCCGCCAGCGAGTCCCGGGCGTCGGCGGCGAGTTCCGGCTCGACGCCGATCACCGTCGCCGCCGGGCGCAACGCGGTGACGGCGGTCGCGACGCCGGAGGAGAGCCCACCGCCGCCCACGGGCACCAGCACCACGTCGACGTCGGGCAGGTCCTCGACGATCTCCAGCCCGACCGTGCCCTGCCCGGCGACGATCCGCCGGTCGTCGAAGGGCGGGACCAGCACCGCGCCCGTCGTGGCGGCGATCCGCTCCGCCTCCGGGCCGCGTCGCGGGGGCGGCACCAGCAGCACCTCGACGCCCAGCGCCCGGATCCGGTCCACCTTCGCCGCCGGGGCGCCCTCGGGCACCACGATCCGGCACGGCACGCAGGCCGCCCGGGCCGCGTACGCCAGGGCCAGGCCGTGGTTGCCCGAGGAGTGGGTGACCACGCCGCGTGCCCGCTCCTCGGGCGTCAGCCGGGCGACCGCGTGGGTCGCGCCGCGCAGCTTGAAGGACCCTACCGGTTGCAGGCTCTCCGGCTTGAGCCACAGCTCCGCGTCCCATCCGGTCCGCAGCAACGGGGTACGCAGCACGGTGCCCGCGAGGTCGGCGGCGGCGGTACGGACGTCGGTGATCGAGACCAGCTCCATCGCCCCATCCTGCCCGAGCCGGGGGGATGCCGACCGTACCGTGTCGTTCCGGCAGAGACGGCGGGAACGGCAGAGACGGCGGGAACGGCCACCTAGACTGCCGGGGTGACCGGGGGCGACGGGGTGGACGACGACGAGCCGGCCGGGGACGGACCGGCGCCGGGCTGGCGGGCGGCGGCGCGCGACCGGCGCGTCTGGGCGATCCTCGCGGTGGTCGCGTTCCTGCTGGTGTGCTGCTGTTCCGCCGCCGCCGGGACGCTGCTCGCGCTCTCCGCCGGCCTGTTCGCCGCCTGATGCGGCCCGGCGCCGGCCAACGGCCCGCCGCCGCCGGAGGACGGCGGGCTCAGGTCGCCCGCAGCTCCTCCACGGCCGTGCCCGCGCGCAGGAAGAGCAGGCCGACGCCGACCGTCACCAGCACCGCCGCCAGGGCGCCGGCCCCGAGCATCGCGAGCTGCTCCAGGGGCACGCCGATCGGCACGGTCACCTCCGGCATCGTCACGACCCGGATGTAGCGCTCCCGGGTCGCGGGGTCGGCGCAGAGCTGCGCGGTGGCGTCGCAGACCTCGTCGTAGTGCAGGGCGGTCGGCGCACGGAAGAGCCCCCGGGCCAGCAGCAGGCCCACGGTTAGGGCCACGGCCACCGCCGGCACGGCCGGGGCCAGCGACTGCCAGGCGACGGAGCGGCCGAGCGCGGGTCGGGGCACCCCGGTCGCCACCAGGGCCGCGTACGTCCGCCGCCGGGCGGTGATCCCCTCCACCACCGCGACGACCAGCCCGCCCGCGGCGACCAGCATGGCCACCGCCACCGCCAGGTCGACCAGGTCCATGGTCCGCAGGTAGAAGTCGCCGCCGGCCAGTCCGGCGCCGGTCCGCCGGCTCAGCTCGTCCGCCGCGACGAAGTACTCCCGGAGCCCGGCCGCGCCCGCGCCGAGGAGCACCGCCGCCAGCAGTGCGGCGAAGGTGCGGCTGCCCGCCCACGGGTCGGCCATCAGCCGGCGGGCGGCGAGCAGCGCGGCCGGCCCCCGGGCGTGGCGGTGCAGCAGCCGGCCGGCGGTCCAGGAGATCCAGCCGGTGCCGACGACCACCCCGATCATGGCGGCCAGCCCGCCGGCGACCAGCAGTACCGGCACCAGCCACGACGGCACGTCGGAGTCGCGCCGGCCGTACCAACTGGTGACGGGTTCGACGGCGACGAAGGCGGTCAGCCCGGCGACGATGAGGACGCCCGCCCAGGGCCGGGGGCCGCGTTCCCGGCGGTGCGTACGCAGCACGCCGAACGGAGTAGTGGTCACCCGGCGCAGCATCAGCGCGGTGGCCAGCGCCGCCACGACCGGCAGCCCCGCCAGCACGGCCGCCAGCACGCCCGGGGCGGGCAGCACGTCGGTGGGGAGGGCGAGCCGGCCTTCGGCGTCGGGACGGTCCCACAGCTCCCGGCCGGCGAAGTGGACCGACGCGCCGGCCAGCGTGCCGAGCAGGCTCGCCAGGCCGGTCTCCAGCACGGCGATCCCGGTGACCTGGCCCGGAGTGGCGCCGGCCAGCCGGAACGCGGCCAGCCGGCGGTCCCGCGCCGGGGCCCCGAGCCGGGCGCACTGCCCGGCCAGCGCCAGCACGGGGATCATGAGCAGCAGCAGGGCGAAGGCGGTGCCACCGCGCAGCCCCGGCTCGACGAGCAGCTGGTTGGAGTAGTGCTCAGACCAGCGGTTGGCGTTGCCGTCGGTGGCGGGTGGGGTGGGGATCGCCAGGACGGTGAGCGCGGCCAGGGCGGCGAGGGTGGCCAGGGCGGCGCTGATCGCGGTCAGCACCACCCGGGCGGTGTCCGTGCGGGTGCCGGCCAGGGCGAGGCGGACCACGGTCGACGGCCTCACCGGCGCCCGCCCGGCAGCGGCGTGTCGAGGCCGAGCCCGGTGTGGTCGACCATGCCGTCGCGGAGGATGACCTCGCGGTCGGCGTACGCGGCGATCTGCGGCTCGTGGGTGACCAGGACGACCGTGGTCCGCTGCTCGCGGGCGAGCCGGACGAGCTGGGTGAGCACCTGCTCGCCGGTGAGCGTGTCCAGCGCGCCGGTCGGTTCGTCGGCGAAGAGCACCCTGGGCTCGGTGACCAGGGCCCGCGCCATGGCGCAGCGCTGCTGCTGCCCGCCGGACATCTCGCCCGGCCGGGTGTCGGCCAGCTCGGCCACGCCGAGGCGGTCCATCCACGACAGGGCAGCCGTCCGCGCCGCTCGCCGCCCGGTGCCGGCGAGGAGCAGCGGAAGGGCGACGTTCTCGGCGGCGGTCAGCTCGGCGACGAGCTGCCCGAACTGGAGGAGCACCCCGAACTCGGTGCGCCGCAGCCGGGACCGCGCCGCCTCGGACCAGGTGTCGATCCGGTGCCCGTTCCAGCTCACCTCGCCGGCGTCCGGGCGCAGGATGCCGGCGAGGCAGTGCAGCAGGGTGGACTTGCCACAGCCGCTCGGGCCGGTGACGGCGACGATCTCCCCTTCGGTGACGTCGAGGGTGACGCCGCGCAGCGCGGGTGTGCGCCCGTAGGCCTTGACCACGCCGCGAGCCTGAAGTTGCGTCACGAGTGCACCTCCCGGTGCCAGTCGGCGACGCGGTCCAGGGTGGTCCGCAGCCACCGCAGGTCCGCGTCGAGATGGGCGATGGCGAAGTCGGCCGCCACGATGTCGTCGAGGCTGGCCGAGGGCGCCGTCTTCACCGCGGTCAGCTCGCGCAGCCGCTCGGTGTGTGCCTGCCGCTGGGCGACGAGATAGTCGCGGGCCCGGTCCGCGTCGGCCACCAGCAGCGCCACGACCACCTTCGCGAAGAGGGTGCTGGCGACGTACGGCATCGGCGGCTCGACCTCGGCGAGCCACCGCTCCAGCGCGGCCCGGCCGTCGGCCGTCAGCGCGTACGCGGTGCGCTCCGGGCCACCCTCGCGTTCCTGCCCGGACGGTGCCACCAGGCCGTCGCGCTGCAACCGGCCGAGCGTCGAGTAGACCTGCCCGAACGCCAGTGGCCGGGCGCGGGGCAGGCGCTCGTCGTGGGCCCGCTTCAGCTCGTAGCCGTGCCGGCTGCCGGCGGCCAGCAGCCCGAGCAACACGTGCGGTGTGGACACGCCGCCACTATTCACCGGGTGAATAGTCGCTGTCAAGAAGGCCCGCGCGGCGGGGAATGCCACGCGGGCCCATGGTCAGGGTGTTGCGGACCGCGCCCTGGAACAGCGGACCGCCCGGGAGGTCGGGCTCAGCCGACCGCCGACCAGCCCGGGTCCCGGCCGGTCAGGGCGAGCAGGCGGTCCATCTCCGGAGCGTCCGACGACGACGTCCGCACCGGCGCCGCGAACACGCCCCGCTCCCGGGCCATCGGCCCCATCTGCTCGGTCAGGGCGTACAGCGGGGGCAGCACCTCGGGCGCGGGCCGGAACGGCTGCCCGGTGGCGACGGCCAGGTCCCAGGCGTGCACGGTCAGGTCCAGCAGCACCATGGTGCCGACCGTCTCCTGCGGCAGCCCCATCCCGGGCGACACCCCGTCCAGCGCGGCCGGATCCGACCACGCCTCGACCAGCTTCGCGGCCTCCGCCTCGAACCGGTCCCGCCAGCCCTCGGTCAGGTGGTCGGGCTTCTCCGCCCACTCGGGCTGCCGCTTGGCCGCGAGGGCCTGGAAGTTGACCACCACGGCGTAGAGGTGGTTGAGCAGGTCGCGCACCGCGTAGTCGCTGCACGGGGTCGGCAGGTCCAGCTGGTCGTCCGAGACCCCCCGGACCACCGCGACGGCACTGGGCGCGGCGACTGCCAGCAGATCACTCGTCTTTGTGGGCATGGGGGTCAGGGTACGAGGGCGGTTCCGGCCGAACGCGGCGGAGGGCGACCAGACGCCGGTCAGTTGCGGCGCAGGACGACCACGGCGACGTCGTCGTGGATCTCCGGCGGGGCCAGCTCGGCCAGGAGCCGCTCGCAGAACCGGTCCAGGTCGTCGTCGACCCAGGCGGCGGAGACGGCCAGGGCGGCCAGCCCGTCGTCGATCGTGGTGTCCCGCCGCTCGATCAGGCCGTCGGTGTAGAACACCAGCGTCGCCCCGGCCGGCAGCACGAACTCCAGGTCGGGCGGCCGTTGCGCGCGGACCCCGAGCAGCGGCGCCGATTGCTGCACGAACTCCACCTTGCCGTCCAGGCTGAGCAGCGGCGGCAGGTGACCGGCGCTGGCCAGCCGGACCCGCCCGCTGGGCGGATGCAGCAGCAGCACACAGATCGTGGCCAGCTCGTCGGGCAGCAGGGTGCGCATGAGTTCGTTGACCCGGTGCAGGATCTCGCCCGGCTGGTGCCCCTCCACCGCGTACGCCCGCACCGCGTGCCGCAGCTCGGCCATCACCGTCGCCGCGTGCAGCGAGTGGCCGGCCACGTCACCGATCGCCAGCAGCAGGTGGCCGTCGAGCATCACCAGCTCGTAGAAGTCGCCGCCCACCTCGGTCTGCGCGCTCGCCGGCTCGTAACGGACGGCCATGTCGAGCCCGTTGACCTGCGGTATCCGGCGCGGCAGCAGGCTGCGCTGGAGGGTCACCGCGATGCGGTGCTCCTCGTCGAAGGAGCGCTGCGCCTCCACCGCCGCCGCCACCGCCTGGGCGAGCTGCCGCAGCACGGGGGTACGCGCGGTCTGCGTGGCGGTGGGCACGACGACGTAGAGCGGCGCCCGGTCCTCGCGCAGCCGGGCGGCGGCGACCGTGACCGTGTCGTCCGCCGGCCAGTCGACCAGGCCCCAGGCTGCCGGCTCGTCCACCCGGACCGTCGTCCCGGTCGGCACCCCGGTGTCGTCGACGATCCAGGGGACGACCGTGGCCGGGTCACCGGGGCCGGCCACGATCCCGGCGAGACAGTCGCCGTCGAACGTCTCGGCGATCACGGCGGCCGGGCTCTTGAAGATCTGCGCGGCGCCGGCCGCCGCCGCCTCCAACAGCCGCGCGAAGTTCGGGGCGGAGTGCACCGCCACGGTGGTGTCGGCCAGCCCGAGCAGCCGTTCGGCGAGCAGTTCCGCGCGCTGCCGGGCCCGGTAGTAGCGCAGCACCGCGTGCGACGTGGCGACCAGTTCCTCCGGCTCGATCGGCTCGGCCAGGTACGCGTCCGCCCCCCGGGTCAGCCCCTGCGCCCGGTCCGCCACGTCCACCGCGTGCGCGGACACGTGGATCACCGGCATCGCCGGGTGCGCCGCCTTGATCCGTTCACAGACCTCGAACCCGTTGAGGTCGGGCAGCCGCACGTCGAGCACCACGAGGTCGATCGCGTCCACCCCGACCCGGGCCAGCGCCTCGCTGCCCGTCTCGGCCTCCAGCACGGCGAAGCCCGCCCGGGAGAGCCAGCTGACCAGGAGGTAGCGCTTGGTGGGGCTGTCGTCGACCACCAGCACCGTCGCCGGGCCACCCTCCACGGTCACGCTCCTCCCACGGGCAGGGTGACCGTGAACGTGCTGCCCCGGCCCGGCTCGCTGGACACCGCCAGGGCCCCGCCGAGCAGGGTCACCAGCCGCCGCGCGTACGGCAGGCCGAGGCCGGTGCCACCGATCCGGGTCGCGCCGGGGACCTGGTAGAACTCCTCGAAGATCCGCTCGTGCAGCTCCGGAGGGATACCCGCGCCGGTGTCGGACACGCTGAGCGACCACTGGTCGTCCCGCCGCTCCGCCCGCAGCCGCACCTCCCCGCGCTCGGTGAACTTGAGCCCGTTGTGCAGCAGGTTGCGCAGGACCTGGGCGAGCAGCACCTCGTCGGTACGCAGCGTCGCCGGAACGGGCGGCTCCTCCACCACCAGTTCGACGTCGGGCCGGGTGGCCAGGGCCCGCAGCGTGCCGCGCAACTGACCGAAGACCGGCCGCAGGTCGACCTCGCTCCAGTCGGGCTCGATCCGGCCCGACTCTGCCTTGGCCAGGTCGAGCAGCTCGTTGACCAGCGTGAGGAGGTCACCCGCCGACGAGCGGATCAGCCCGACCTGGCGGGCCTGCTCGGCGGTGAGCGGGTCGGAGGCGGAGTCGCCCAGTAGCCGGCCCAGCCCCATGATCGCGGTGACGGGTGCCCGCAGCTCGTGGCTGACGTTCGCCAGAAACCGGCTCTTCGACTCGCTCGCCGCGCGCAACTGGGCGGATTTCTCGTCCAGTTCGGCGTAGAGGGCCACCACGCCACGGTTGGTCTCCTCCAGCTCCTCGGTGAGCTGGTTGTAGAGCGCCACCACGCCACGGTTGGTCTCGGCCAGTTCCTCGTTCAGGACGGCCAGCTCGTCGCGCTGGCTGCGTACCTCGTCGAGGGCGGCGATCAGTTGCGCGTTCTGGGCGGCCAACTCGTCCAGGGCACTGCCCGGGGCATTCCGCTCGAGCTCGGACCGGAGCTCGGCGAGACGCTCGGGAGTCGACACCTCTGCGGTGGCCGGAACACGTCGGGACATCCTCACGACCGTATCCCCCTCGCCTGTCACCACGCCCAACTTGTCCACCAACCGCGCCACCGCGCCGGACTGCGGCTCGTACCGCCCGCCGGGCAGCGGACGCACCGGGAGGAGGTCCACCCGGAGGTGCCGCCTGCCGTCGGCGTCGTCGACGAGTACGAACGTCACCTGCGCCCCGCCGACCGAGTGCAGCAGGTCCCGGGCGACCTCGCTGAGCGCCGTGGCGATGCGTACCTGGTCCTGGTGCTCCAGCCCCACCGCGGCGGCGACCTCGCGGCCCCGCTGCCGCACGACGAAGATGTCGTGTTCGACCCGCAGAGCCATCGTCAGCAGGGGTACCCCGGCGGGTCCGGTCACGACCATCCCCGGACGACCAGGACGCACGCGTCGTCGCGACGCGTGCCGGCGTCGCGCAGCACCGTCGCGGCCACCACCAGGGGCGACCGGTCGACGAGACCGGGATAGTCGGCGAGCTGCCAGCGGTCGACCACCCCGTCACTGTGCATGACCAGCCGGGCGTCGGCCTCGAAGGGGTAGTCGTACTCCCGGACCGAGGGACGCTGGTGCCCGGCGATGCCGGGCAGCGAGACCAGGCCCCGCCGTCTGCCGTCGGCACCGATGACGGCGGCGGAGATGTTGCCCAGCCCCGAGTAGCGCAGCGTCCCGGCCGACGGGTCCGGCTCGGCCACGGCCAGCGCCGCGCCCCGGGTGTGCGACATCGAGCGGTGCAGGTGCGCCACGACCGCCGACGGCGTGCCCACCGGCGCCCTGCGGAACGCGTCGAGCGCGGCGTCGGTGGCGGCGGAGGCGAGCGGCCCGTGCCCCAGGCCGTCGCAGACCAGCACCTGGTGCCGGCCCTCGACGACCCGCCACGCGTACCCGTCGCCGCTGACCGACTCCCCGGCCAGCGGCCGGCTGAGCGCCCCGACCCAGGGTCGCTCGTGCCCGCCGTCGCGGTTCGGCCAGATCTGGACGGCGAGGACCGTGCCGCGCTCCGCCCGGGAGTAGCCGTCGAACCAGCTGGCCTGCCGGGCGATCGCGCCGAGGCCGATGCCGAGCGTCCCGGCGGTGGAGTGCCCGTCCTGCGAGGAGGCGGTGAGGTCGGCCATCCCTGGCCCGGCGTCGATGGCGATCAGCTCCACGCCGGCCTCCCCGTCGCGCCGCACCGGCCGCAGCAGCAGGACACCGTCGTCGGCGTGTTTGACCAGGTTGCTGGTCAGCTCGGCGGCGACGATGGCCAGGTCGGCGGTGCGGGCGGCGTCCAGGTCGAGCTGGGCGGCGAGCCGTTCGGCGGCCCGCCGCACCGTGCTGGCCGCGCTGCCGCTCTCGACCCGGAACCAGATTCCGCGGTCGGGGACCGCGTCGTCGTTCACCGGGACCACTTGGTGACCGTGATCCGGGTCCCCTCACCGACGGCGGTCTGGATGTCGAACTCGTCGACCAGCCGGCGTGCGCCGCTGAGCCCGAGGCCGAGCCCGCCGCCGGTGGTGTAGCCGTCGGTCAGCGCCAGGTCGAGGTCGACGATGCCCGGGCCGGAGTCGGCGAAGACGATCCGTACGCCCCGCCGCCGGCCGTTGTCCACCGTGGCCACCTCGACCATGCCGCCGCCGCCGTACACCAGGGTGTTGCGGGCCAGCTCGCTCGCCGCGGTGACGACCTTGGTCTGGTCGACCAGCGAGAGCTTGACGGCCACCGACACCGTACGCACCAACTGCCGGACCCGCACCACGTCCTCGTCGCTGCGGATCGCCTGCGCCTGCGGCTGGCCCAGGTCGACTCCGGCGGTCATGACGACGCCGTCGTCTCGGTGTCCGGTTCGTCCTCGAACGCGAGCTCGCGCTCGTCGGCGTGGGCCGCCGCGATCAGTTCCATGCCCCGCTCGACGTTGAGCGCCGTCCGGATGCCGTTGAGCGACAGGCCCAGCTCGACCAGGGTGATGGCGACGGCGGGACGCATCCCGACCACGACCGTCTCCGCGTCGAGCACCTTGGAGATCGAGGCGATGGTCGACAGCATCCGCCCGACGAAGGAGTCGACGATGTCCAGGGCGGTGATGTCGATGATCACGCCGTGGCAGCCGGTGGCGACGATCCGCTCCGCGAGGTCGTCCTGGAGCTGGACCGCCGTCTGGTCGGACATGTCGACCTGGATGGAGACCAGCAGGATGTCACCGATCTTGAGGATCGGCACCCGTTCCATCAGGCCTCCCGGCGCTGGCGGCGGCCGGTCTCGACCCCGGTGAGCCGGAGCACGTGCCGCAACGCGTCGGCGAGGCTGGCCTTGGTGGCGATGTCGCCGAACTCGATGCCCAGGGCCACGATGGTCTGGGCGATCTGCGGCCGGATGCCGGAGATGATGCAGTCGGCGCCCATCAGCCGGGCGGCCACCACGGTCTTGAGGATGTGCTGGGCGACCTGGGTGTCCACCGCCGGTACGCCGGTGATGTCGATGATCGCGTAGGGCGAACCGGTGTCGACCAGGGTCTGCAGCAGCCGCTCCATCACCACCTGGGCCCGGGCCGAGTCGAGGGTGCCGACCAGCGGCACGGCGACCACGCCCTCCCAGAGCTTGACCACGGGGGTGGACAGCTCCAGCAGCTGCTCCGCCTGGTCGGCGATGAGGCTCTCGCGGGTACGCACGAAGCTCTCGAAGGTGAACAGACCCATCTGGTCGATCAGCCCGGAGAAGGCGACGTAGTCGCGGAGCGTGTGTGGGCCGTCCTCGTCCTCCATCAACTCCAGCAGCACCTCCTTCAGCGCGAACACGCTGACGGCGGTCTCGGAGGCGGAGAAGCCCTGCCGGGCGCGCCCCCGGGACAGCTCGGAGAGCACGGCGCGCAGCTCCGTGGCCTGCTCGGAGTCGAGGTCGACGGCGCCCTGCTCACCGGCGGTGATCATGCTAGAGTGCAGCTCCTGCACCTGCCGGCGCAGCTCGCCCTGGCTGAGCCGCCCGCGCAGGGACGCGGCGACGATCTCCGTCCAGCGCTGCATGACCCGCTCGGCGTGACCGGTCAGCAGGCCGGCCAGCCGGTTGCCTTCCTCCGTGCTCAACGCCATGGTGAACCCCCTTCGACCTCGACGGCGGACTCTATCACCGGAGGCCGGAGCGCTAGTTGCCGCAGGGCAAACGAATGAGCGCGGCCACCGGATACCGGCTCCCGTTCTGCGTACCACCCCGATCGTGGGATACCGTTTCCCCGATAACAGGAGGTCTGGCGAATGTCCTTGACGGTGCATACGGAACAGCGCGGCGACGTCGTCGTCGTGTCGGTCGCGGGCGAGCTGGACATGGCGACAGCACCGCAGTTGCAGGACCAGATCACCGACCTGCTCGACAAGGGCCGTAGCCGCCTCGTCTTCGACCTGGCGAACGTCTCGTTCTGCGACTCCACCGGGCTGTCGGTGTTCGTCCGGGCCAAGAACAGCTGCGACGAGGCGGGCGGCGTGGTGCGCCTGGCCGCTCCGCAGCGGGGCGTGCTCCGCATCCTCGAGGTGAGCGGTCTCGTCGAGGTGCTGCACACCTACCCGACGGTCGACCAGGCCGTGGCCGGCGATCCGACGCCGGCCTCCTCCTGACGGTCCCCCCTCACGCCTCGTCCTCGATGTGTCGGGGACGGGCGATCACCATGCCCGCTCCGGTCTGCACGGCGAGCGCCGCCAACAGGAACCCGATCGGGACGGTCCACCCGCCGGTCGTGCCGTAGAGGATGCCCACCAGCAGTGGCCCCAGCGCGGCGATGAGGTAGCCGACGCTCTGGCTGAACGCGGAGAGCGCCACGGTCCCCTCGGCGGTCCGCGCGCGTAGCCCGATGGTGGCCAGGATCATCGGGAAGGCACTCTGCCCGACCGCGAGCAGCACCACCCAGAGCAGCGCCCCGTCGTGCGGCGCGACGGCCATCCCGACGTAGGCGAGGGCCATCGCGGCGGAGAGCGTGAGCACCAGCGGGTGCAGGGTGCGCAGCCGCCCGGCCAGGGTCGGCATCAGCAGCGCGATCGGCACGCCCAGTGCGGTCACGCCGGCGAGCAGCAGGCCCGCGTCCTGCGGCCGGTAGCCGGCGTCGCGGAAGAGCTGGGCCAGCCAGCCCATGATCGCGTAGGCGCCCAGCGACTGCGTCCCGAAGTAGACCGCCATCGCCCACCCGAGCCGGGTCCGCCCCGGCCGGATCCGCCGGGGGCGGGGCGCCACCGCCGCCGGGGTCGCCGCCCGTCGGGCCGCGCGCGCCCGCAGCGCCAGCGGCACCCACGGGAGTACGGCCACCAGGGCCAGCCCGGCCCAGACGGCGAGCCCGGCCCGCCAGGTGCCGAAGAGGTGCGCCACGGGCACCGCCGCCGCGGCGGCCACCGTCGCGCCCACCGTCAACGTCATCGAGTACGCCCCGGTGACCAGCCCGATGCGGTGCGGGAAGTACTGCTTGACCAGGAGCGGCAGCAGGACGTTGGCCACCGCGATCCCGGCGAGCGCCAGGGCGCTGCCGGCGATGAAGACCAGCGCGGAGCCCGTGCCGACCCGGACGAGCTGCCCCGCGGCGAGGATCAGCATCGCCACCACCAGCACGCGGGCCGGGGAGTGTCGCCGGACCAGCCGGGGGGTGAGCGACCCGAAGACGGCGAAGGCCACCGCGGGCAGGGTGGTCACGACCCCGGCCAGCGCACCGGAGAGGGCCAGGCCGCCGCGTACCTCGTCGAGCAGGGCGCCGAGGCTGGTGATCGCGGCCCGCAGGTTGAGCGCCACCAGCAGCATGCCGACGAGCACGAGCAGCCCACCGGCGACCGGGCCGGCCGGCGCGGGGGTGGGGCCGACAGCACCGGCGGCGGGGGCCGTCACATCCGCCGGTGCGGGCACGTCGTGGGGCCCGGCGATCGTCTCCCGCGCGGAACGCGGCGGGGTTCCGGCGCCGACGGCGGCGGTGGTTGGCGGGGTCATGCGTCCGAACCTACAATCATGGGATGAATTCCGGGCGGGTGTTGTAACCAGTGCCACCGTCGGTAGATTCCGCCGCCGCGCCGCCCCGGGGGCACCGGGTGCGGCAGACCATCGCGCAGCTCAGGGCGCGGATCCTCGGGGGCGAGTGGCCGGTCGGTGGGCGGATCCCCACCGAGCCGCAACTGGTCGCCGCGCTCGGCGTGGGACGCAACACGGTCCGCGAGGCGGTGCGGGCGCTGGTGCACGCCGGGGTGCTGGAGTGCCGGCAGGGCTCCGGGACGTACGTGGTGTCGACCGACGAGCTGGCCCCGGTGGTGGCCCGCCGGCTCACCGCCGACCGGATGGCCGAGGTGGTCGAGGTGCGCCGCGCCTTCGAGGTGGAGGCCGCCCGGCTCGCCGCGCTACGGCGTACGGCCGAGGACCTGGCGGCCCTGGACGGCGCGCTCGCCGCCCGCGAGGCGGCCTGGCGCGACGGCCGGTTCGACGAGTTCGTGGTGGCCGACGCGGCGCTGCACACCGCCGTGGTCGCGGCGGCGCACAACGGCATGCTCGCCGAGCTGTACGCCTCGGTCGGCACGGCGCTGCACAGCACGATCGCCCAGTCGATGGGCGGCGCGCTGGAGCCGGAGCGCTACGCCGACCACTCCCGGCTGGTGGAGGCGATCCGGGCCGGCGACCCGGACCGCGCGGCGATCGAGGCCGGCGCTTTTCTGGAGCCCGCACCCGGGGCATAGGTTGTGCCGGACGGAAGACCGGACACCTCGGGAGTACGGATGCTCAAGGGCTTCAAAGACTTCATCATGCGCGGAAACGTCGTCGACCTGGCGGTCGGTGTCGTCATCGGCGCCGCGTTCACGGGCGTGGTCACCCAGCTCACCAAGTCGTTCCTGGAACCGCTGATCCGGGTCTTCGTGCTGCTCATCACCGGCAGCGACAAGGGGCTGGCCGGCACCGCGCCGACGTTCCGCGGCATCGCCTTCGACTGGATCGCGTTCGTCAACGCGCTGATCACCTTCCTGCTGACGGCGGCGGCGCTGTACTTCCTCGTGGTGTTTCCGATGAACAGGCTGGCGGAGCGGCGCAGGCGGGGCGAGGAGCCGCCGCCGAAGGCGCCGAGTGAGGAGGTCAAGCTGCTCACCGAGATCCGCGACGCCCTGGTCGCCGCCGGCCACACCACCCCCGGGCAGCAGCGCGGCGCGCTCGACGACGTGCTCGGCCGCCGGGAGGAACCGCCCACCGGGCGCTGAACCCGACGCACGCACAGCGGCCCCTGCGGGAATCCCGCAGGGGCCGCAGCTTTTCGTACGCCTGTTCGATAGAGTCCCGCCATGGAACAGCGGAGGCACTGGTGGAACGGGAAATGGGGACGACTGGCCCGGCGCGACGTCTTCCTCAGGGTGGACGGCGACCGGTGGCACGTCGAGCAGCGCGCCGGCGGCTCCGAGGGCGTCTCCCGCTTCTACGAGCACGACACCGCCGACGAGGCCGAGGAGACGGTCCGGGCGCTGCTCCAGGGCACCGACACCTGGCGCGAACTCTCCCCCCGCCCCCCGACCGCCTGGTCCCCGTAACCGTGAGGAGGCCCCCGACGAGATCTTGGACAGTTGCCGTTCGGACCGGGCTGTTCGGACCGGGCGACAACTGTCCAAGATCTCGACGATGGTTTAGCCGGAGCGGGGGCCGGGAACCGCGCCAGGATGGAGCAGCAGGGCACCGAGCGGCAGGGGACAGTTTCCCGGGTGACCACGGGCATGCGGGTGATCGACGTCGACGGCACCGAGTTCGGCACCGTCGACCTCGTCCAGCGGGGCGACCCGAACGCGGTGACCGTACAGGCCCCGACCGTCGACCCGGGCAGCAGCCTGGACGAGCTGATCGAGTCGACGGCCGTCGAGGAGCCGGACGTGCCGGCCGACCTGGCGGCCCGGCTGCTGCACAGCGGCTACCTGAAGGTCTCCACCGACCTCGTGCGCACGGGCGCGGTCTACGTGCTCGCCGAGCAGATCGCCGCCGTCACCGACGACCAGGTACGCCTCGACGTCCCGGCCCGCCACCTGCCACCTGAGGAGTGAGCGCCGGTTCGGCCGCATCCGGTCCCGGCGGTGCGGTCGCTGGTCCGGGTGCCGACCCGGGCGCGGCCGGCCCGTCGGAGCGGTGGCGGAAGAGCAGGAGCATCACCCCGCCGGCGACCAGGCCCCAGAACGCGCCGCCCACGCCGAGCAGGGTCACCCCGGAGGCGGTCACCACGAAGGTGACCACCGCGGCCTCCCGGGCCGCCGGCTCCGCCAGCGCCGAGGTGAGCGCGGTGGCCAGCGCGCCGAGCAGCGCCAGCCCGGCGACCGCCTCGATCAGCACCGGCGGGGCCAGCGCGACCAGCGCGGTGGCCGCCCCGGCGCCCAGCCCCAGCAGGGCGAGCCCGATCCCGGCGGTGACCGAGGCGATCCAGCGACGGTCCGGGTCCGGGTGGGCGTCCGGGCCGGCGGCCAGCGCGGCGGTGATCGCGGCCAGGTTGACCGCGTGCCCGCCGGCGGACGCCGCGACCACGGTGGTCAGCCCCGTGGCGCGCAGCGCGGCGCCGAAGGGCGGCCGGTAGCCGTAACCGACCAGCACCGCCATCCCCGGTACGTTCTGCGCGGCCATGGTGACCAGGAAGAGCGGCAACGCCAGGCCGATCATCGCGGAGACGTTCCAGGCCGGGGCGGTCAGTTCGAGCACGGGCAGCAGCCGCGCGCCACCGAGCCCGGAGACCGGGGTGGTCAGCGCGATCGCCGCCACCGCGACGACCAGCGCGCCCGGCACCGCCCACCGGCGGGCGAAACGGTGCAGCAGCAGCCAGGCGAGCACCACGGGGACGGCCAGCCGGGGCACTTCGACCAGCGCGCGGACGGGAGCCGTGCAGAGCGGCAGCAGGACCCCGGCGAGCATCGCGCCCGCGACCGGCCGGGGGATCGCCGCGACGGCCCGCCCGAGCGCGGGGAACAGCCCGGCGGCCACGATCAGCGCGCCCGAGACCAGGAACGCCCCGACGGCGACGGGCCATCCGCCGGGCACCGCGCCCGTGGCGACCAGCAGCGCCGCGCCCGGGGTGGACCAGGCGACGCTCATCGGGATCCGGTGCCGCAGGCCCAGCCACACGGCGGAGACCCCGGAGGCCACGCACACCGCCAGCAGCCCGGAGGCGGCCTGCGCGTCCGACGCGCCGACGGCCCGCAGGCCGGCCAGCACCACCGTGAACGAACTGGCGAACCCGACCAGCGCGGTCACCACGCCTGCCAGCACCGGTTGCGACCGTCCCGCCATCCCGCCTCCCCCGACTGTTCCGTTTACGGAACAATGACCTGTAGCACCATAGCGGGGTGCCGCAGACGTCACCAGTCCACCGATCGGCCCCCGACCCGGGCGCCGAGGCCGTCGGTCGCCGGGTCCGCGCCCTGCGCGAGGAACGGGGGATGTCGCTGTCCACCCTCGCCCGGCTCGCCGGGGTGGGAAAGGCGACCCTCTCCGGCCTGGAGAACGGCACCCGCAACCCGACCCTGGAGACGCTCTACGCGATCACCGCGCAGCTCGGCGTACCGCTGACGGCCGTGCTCTCCGGCCCGGCCTCCGGACCGACCGTCCGCGGCGCTGCGGTCAGCGCCATCCTGCTGGAGGTCTTCGAGGACACCGACGCCACCTACGAGCTGTACCGGATGCTGGTCGCCCCCGGCCCCGAGCAGCTCTCCCCCGCGCACCAGCGGGGCGTCACCGAGCACGTCACCGTCTTCTCGGGCGTGCTGCGCGCCGGCCCGGTCGACGCGCCGCTGACCGCCACGGCCGGCGGGCACCTGCGCTGGACCTCGGACGTGCCGCACGTCTACGCCGCCGTCGGCGACGAGGCGGTCGCCGCCAGCCTCCTGCTCCGCTACCCCCGCCCCTGAGGAACCCCAGGTCACGATGCCCGGCCGCCGCCCCTGAGCGGGCTCAGCCGTCGACCGGCGTCGGCACCGGCAGCCGCCGCTGCACCGCCCAGATCGCCGCCTCGGTACGCGACGCCGACCCGGTCTTGCGCAGCAGGTTCGACACGTGCACGGTGACCGTCCGCACCGAGATGCCGAGGGCCCGCGCCGCCTGCTTGTTGGACATCCCGGCGACCAGGCAGCCCAGCACCTCGATCTCCCGCCCGGTCAGCTCGGCGTCGACCGGGTCGGCGGGCCGTCGCGGCGCCACCCTCAGTGGGCGCGGGACTGGCGGTGGCCGCAGCAGCTCCTCCGGCCCCCGGCCGGCGTGGGCGGCGAGCAGCTCCGTCAGCGCGTACGGGTTGCCGCCGGTGCGCTGCCAGACGGCGCGCACCAGCCGGCCGGACGGGCGCGGGTCCGCGTACACCTGGGTCAGCACCTCGGCGACCTCGGCCGGGAGCAGCGGTCCGAGGTGTTGGCGGACGGCGCCCCGGACGCCGCAGAGCCGGGCCAGGGCGCGGACCGCGAGGTCCGGCGCGACGGCGTCCTCGGCGGGGCGGCTCGCCACCACCAACAGCGCCGGCAGATCGGCGGCGGTCGCCAGCTCGCCCACCAGGTTCAGGCTGGCCGGGTCGAGGGCGTGCAGGTCCTCCACCACCAGCACGGCCGGGCCGGCACCGACGAGCAGCCGGACGACCCGCACCGCGACCCGGAGCAGGGTGCCCGGCGCGTAGCGCTCGCGCGGGGCGGTGGGCTGCTGGGCGAGCCAGGCCAGCGCGTCGCGCGGCACGTCGAGCCGGCTCGTGTCCCGGCCCGTGAGGACGGCGGCCAGCCAGTCGTACGGGGCGGGACCGTGCACCCGGGCGGCGCCGGAGAGCACCACCGCCGGCCGGGGGGCGAACCCCTCCAGGGCGGCCGCGACCAGCAGGGACTTGCCCACCCCGGCGGCACCGGTGAGCACCGCCACGGCCGGCGCGGGCCGCCGGGAGGCGGCCACCGTGGACCACGCCCGGTCGAGCTCGGCCAGCTCACCGGCACGCCCGACCATGGACACCGGCATCATTCCCCAACCCTACGCAGTAGTGCGTAGAGACGGCGGCAGGGTGTTCTTGGCAAGCTTGACCCCATGACGCTGATCCTCCGCTCGGCCATCATCAACGACATCGGCCTGGTCCGCACCAACAACGAGGACTCCGCCCTCGCCGGTGACCGCCTCGTCGCGGTCGCGGACGGCATGGGCGGCCTGCCCGCGGGCGAGGTGGCGAGCGAGATCGTCATCCGAATCCTGGACGAGCTGAACCCGCCGACCACCCCCGACGAGGCGGCCGGAGCGCTGCGGGCCGTGGTGAGCACCGCGAACCGGCGCATCCACGCCGCCATCACGGTCGACCCGGCGCGCGACGGCATGGGTACGACGCTGACCGCCGCCCTGCTCGCCGGGGACGCGCTGGTGCTGGCCCAGGTGGGTGACTCCCGCTGCTACCTGCTGCGCGACGGGGAGCTGACCCAGCTCACCCGCGACGACACCTTCGTGCAGGCGCTGGTCGACCAGGGGGCGCTCTCGCCCGAGCAGGCGCGACACCACCCGCAGCGGTCCCTGGTGACCCGGGCGGTGCAGGGCTCGGACACGCCCCCGGCGATCGGGGTGCTCACGGTGGTCGCCGGCGACCGGCTGCTGCTGTGCAGCGACGGGCTCTCCGACTACGTCGAGGACGGCACGATCGCCGCCGCGCTGAGCACGTACGGCGACCGCCACCAGTGCGGCGAGCAGCTCGTCAAGCTCGCCCACCAGGCCGGCGCACCGGACAACGTGACCGTCGTGGTCTCGGACGTCGTCGCCCTCTGAACCGACCGTGGTCGACGCGCGCCGCCCCGCCACCGGCGATTGCGGTTGCGGGGAGCGCCGGGCCGGGATGGGATGGGCGGATGACCGTCCGCCGGGTGAACGCCGAGGAAAGACTGTCCACCAGCTTCGCGCTCGGCGCGTACGCCTTCGAGGCCTCCCCTCGCAGCGCGGCCCGGGCGGAGGAGTTCCGCGGCTACCTGCCCTACAACGAGGGCAACAGGACGCTGGTCGTCGAGGAGGGCCGCGTCGCGCTCGCCGCCGCCTCGGCGATCCCGATGCGGCAGAACCTGCGCGGCGAGGTGCTGCCGATGGCCGGTGTCGCCGGGGTCGCCACCCATCCGCTGGCCCGCCGGCGCGGGCACGTGCGCACCCTGCTGCACCGCCTCCTCGACGAGATGCGCGACGAGGGGCACCAGCTCAGCGCGCTCTACCCGTTCCGGCCGTCGTTCTACGCCCGGTTCGGCTACGTGGGGCTGCCGAAGCCGCGTACGGTCACGTTCTCGCCCGCCGACCTGGGCGAGCTGCTCGGCGCCGACCTGCCGGGCGAGGTGCGCTGGCAACGGATCGGCGAGGGCTACCAGGACTGGCGCACGTTCACCGAGCGGTGCCTGGGCGAGCGACACGGCTTCGCGATCTTCCCCGGCTACCGGGACGTGGGGTTGCGCGACCGCGACGAGCACTGGCTGCTGACGGCCCGCACGGGTGGCACGGTCACCGGCGCGGTGATCTACCGGATCGACGACCACGGCGGCACGCTCGCCGCCGGCGACCTGCTCGCCGCCGATCCGGTCGCGCGGGCGCTGCTGTTGCAGTTCTTCGGCCGGCACGTCGACCAGGTGGAGCGGGTCACCGTCCAGGTGCCCGTCGACGAGGTGCCGGAGCTGTGGCTGACCGACCTGGCCGTGCACGTCGAGGCGCGGGTGACCCGGCCGGGTACCTCCGCGCCGATGGCCCGGCTGCTGTCCGTCGACGCGTTGGCCGGGCTGCCCGTCGGGCCGGGCCGGGTGCGGGTGGAGCTGACCGGGGACCGGTGGCTGGCCGGGTCGTACCTGCTGGACGGCACGACCGGCACGCTGGAGCTGGTCACCGGCGCCGCCGCCACCGCCGGCTCGCCGCCGACCAGCACGCTGACCGCCGCCGGCATCTCCGCCCTGGCGTACGGGGTGCTGGACCCGGTGGAGGTGGGCCTGCGCGGGCTGGGCGACGTGTCGCCGGAGGCGGCGGCGGAGCTGCGCCGCCTCTTCCCCCGCCAACACCCGTACCTCTTCGCCGACTTCTGACCCCCGCCCCTCGCTCGGGCGGCGTGGTCAGTAGGGGTTGCCGTGGCCGGCGGGGCGACCGCGCAGCAGGGCGGCGGGGCGGCCCGGGAGGTCGCCGGCCGCCGACATCGGCGGGCTGGCGGTGTGCGCGCCGTCGGCCATGCCGGCGAAGAGCTCCCGCAGCGCGCTGAGCGCGTCGTGGCGCGGGTGCCAGCCCAGCTCGGTCTCGGCGCGCTCGCTCGACATCAGCGGCACGTGCAGCGCCAGGTCCACCCAGCCGGCGTCGACCGGTTGCAGCCGCGCCCGCCAGGTCAGCGCGGCGGCGGCGCGCAGCACCGGGGCGGCGACGGGCACCGTCCAGCCGTGGAAGTGCCGGGCCACCAGCTCCGGGGTCAGCACCGGGTCCGCGGCGACGTTGAACGCGCCGCGCGCGTCACCCAGTGCCGCCCGGGCGTACGCGTCGGCCACGTCGTCGGTGTGCACCGCCTGCATCCGCAGCCGCCGGTTCGTCGGCACCAGCGGGATCCGGCCGAAGCGCAGCAGCCGGACGGGCGCGAACGGACCGAGGAAGTAGCGGGTGATCTCGGTGGCCGCCGCCCGCTGGAAGTTCAGGCCGGGCCGCAGCCGCACCACCCGCAGCCCCGGGTGCTCCCGCTCCGCCCGGTCGAGCAGCGCCTCCACCTCGACCTTGTCCCGGCTGTACGACGAGCCGGGCACCCCGGTCGCCGGCCAGCGCTCGGAGACCGGGTGGTCCTTCGGGCCGGACGCGTACACGCCGACCGACGACGCGAACACCAGGGCCGGCACGCCGGCGCGCACCACGGCGTCGATCACGGCCGCGCTGCCGCCCACGTTGGTCCGGTGCAGCACCCGCTGGTCGTGGCTGGGCTGGATCTGCCAGGCCAGGTGCACCACCGCGTCGGCCCCGGCGAAGACCTCGGCGAGCTGGTCGGCGGCACCGGGCAGGCCGACGTCGCAGGAGTGCCACTCCACCTGGTCGTACGGCTCGCCGCAGTCCGGCCCGGGCAGCCGGCGCGCCACCCCGGCGAGATCCACTCCGCGTTCCCGCCGCAGCCGGCGCAACAGGGCGGTGCCCGCGTTGCCGGTCGCCCCCACCACCACGATCCGCATGCCCCTCCCGTACCCGGTCAGCCGCGGGTCAATCGCGCTGCGTGTCGACTGTCAGGGCTGGATGTCAGGGCTGGATGTCAGGGCTGGATGTCAGGGCTGGATGTCAGGGCTGGATGTCAGGGCTGTTTGTCAGGGCCGGGGCGAGTGGCGGACCCAGTTCCTCTGACCGCCCCGGCGCCGACCGTCCGAGGCGGCCAGGCAGCGCGGGCAGATCCGGCCGACCGGGTCCGCCTCGGTGAGCACGTCCGTGGAGTCGTACGCGAACCGCACGTGCGGGAAGCGGCGCAGCCGGGTCCGGCTGAGCGGAAGCCCGCAGACGGTCTGGTTCTGCCCCGGCAGCCAACCGTGCACCTCGCCGGCCGGCTCCCGTACGCCGTCGGGGCCCGTCTCCTCGCTGGAGGCCGCCACGGCCGGGGTGCTGCTCATCCTCATGCGGGTACGGTTCCCCACGCCGACCCGCCCATGCCTGCCGCTCCTGCGGCGACGACGGCACGGCTGTCCCACCTGGCACCGCTCGGCCGGACCGATCGCACCGCTCGGCCGGACCGGTCGCGCCGGGGTCGTCCCGCAGGGCTCGCGGTGGTGACGTCAGCAGGGCCGGGTCAGCCGGTCGGCGGTCAGCCGTGCCGGTCAGGCGGTCGGCGGTCAGCCGTGCCGGGTCAGGAGAGCGGCGATCAGGCAGGCGAACGCGGCCACCGAGGAGATCGTGCGGACGAGGTTCCCGCGCACCCAGGTCGCCTCGAACCAGGCCCGCACCTCGCCCAGGTCGGCAATCCGGTCCACCGGGCCGGCGGCCTCCAGCCGGTTGTTGAGCGGCACGTTGAGACCGACGGTGACGCCGAAGGTGACCAGGTGGCAGGCCAGCGCGGCGACGGTCCAGAGCAGGACCGGCCCGCCCCGGGTGAAGTGCGTGGCGACGGCTGCGGCGAGCAGCGGCAGCGCGCCGAGGAAGGCACTCAGGAACCAGCCGTTGAGGATCTTCCGGTTGATCGACTGCATCGTGCCGACCAGCGTCCGGTCGTCGGTGGCGGCCAGCCCCGGCATCACCGCGCAGGTGAACGCGAAGAACAGCCCCGCCACCAGCCCGGTCGTCAGGGTCGCCCCGAACAGGACGGCGGTACGGATGGCCTCGATCATCGGTGGTCCTCCCCCGTCGTCCTCCCACCAGTCAACCGGACGGCACCCCTCCCTCCATGACCGCCCCGCGCCCTGATTTCCGCATCGCCGCCCCCTCGCGGTCGTCGCGGTCTGCCGGCTCCGCCCACGGCGGGAAAGCCGAGAGTCGCAACCGGCCGCCTTCCGGTAACCTGAGCGCGCGGGCCGCTAGCTCAATGGCAGAGCTGTGGACTTTTAATCCATAGGTTCAGGGTTCGAGTCCCTGGCGGCCCACCGACCGCACCATTGTGCGAACCGGTGGTTCTTCTGAGGTGCCCCCGTCCTTTTCGGGCGGGGGCATTGTCGTGTCGGTGGGGATCTTGAACACGGGTACGACTCCCTGGTCGGTGAGTTGGACTTTGGCGATGAGGGTCTCGATGGCGGCTTTGCGTTCGGTGGCGGTGCCACTGGTCATGATGGTGCTGAGGTGGTCACGGATGCGGGCGACGGTGCCGGGCGGCGGGGGCGCGGGCTGGACCGTCAGACCGGCGTCGAGTTCGGTGTGCCGGGCCTGGAGTTGGGCCAGCCGTTGGCGGAGTTCCCGGATGCGGGGCCCGGCGGTGGCGTCGTCCATGGTGCCGTTCTCGAACGCCGTGTGGTAGCGGTCGATCGCGTTCTCGGTGGTGGTGATCTGGTTGGCGGTGGCGGTGAGTTCGGCTCGTCGGTCGTCGGTGGTGGTGTCGTGTTGAGCGTGGGCGCGTTCGATCATGGCGGCGAGGACGGGTTCGGCGGTGGTGTAGAAGTCGAGTAGGGCTTTCAGGATCATCTGGTCGAGGTCGTCGGCGGGGAGCCGGGGGGCGGTGCAGGTGGCGTGCTTGCCGTAGCGGGTGCGGGTGAAACAGGTGTAGTAGCGGTAGCGGCGAGTCCGGCCCTTGGCGGACGTGCCGATGTAGCGCTGTCCGCACCGCGGACATGTCAGTAGGCCGGTGAGGTAGTAGTCCGAGTCGGACATCGCCCGCTGTGTTTGGACGTCACCACGCGCGGAGGCGATGTCCTGGGCACGGCGGAAGGTGTCCCGATCGATGAGCGCCGGGTGGGCGTCGGGGACATAGACGTCGCGGTAGGCGATGTCCCCGAGGTAGGCGGGGTTGTCCAGGATCCGGTTGATGGTGTGTCCGGACCACTTCTTGCCGGTGCGGTTCGGGACGCCACGGGCGTTGAGGTCGGTGGCGATGGCGCGGGTGCCGAGTCGGTCGCGGGTGTAGAGGCGGAAGATGTCGCGCAGGATGGGTGCTTCGTCGGGGTTGGGGACGAGACGTTGGGTGTCGGGGTTGACGAGGTAGCCGTAGGGGCGGGTGCCGCCGGCCCATTGGCCTTTGCTGGCTTTTGCGGTCATGCCGCTTTTCACTCGGTCGATGATCATGTTTCGTTCGTATTCGGCGAAGACGGCGAGGAATTGCAGCATCATGCGGCCGACTGCGCCGCCGGTGTCGACGGGTTCGGTGGCGGATGCGACGCGGACGTTGGCGGCGTCGAGGGTGGCGGCGAGGTCGACGAAGTGGGCGAGGCTGCGGCTGAATCGGTCGACTCGGTAGACGAGGAGGACGTCGTAGAGGCCGGCTTTCGCCGCGTCGAGTGCTTTCTTGAGGCCGGGGCGTTCGGTGGTGGCGCCGGAGGCGTCGTCTTCGAATTCGCAGACGATGACCCAGCCGGGGTTGTTGTCGACGTACCGTCGCAGGGCGGTGCGTTGGGCGAGGAGGCTGAAGGGTTGGTGTTCGTCGTCGGTGGAGCGTCGGATGTAGATGCACACCCGGCACGGTCCGGTCGACGTGTCCGGCTGGGTGGTGGTGGGGGCGCGTCGGCCGCGCCGCTTAGGTGGGCTGGTGGGGGTGGGCTTGCCTGCCATGAGGTGGTTCCTCCGTGCGGGGGTGGGGCGGGGTCGGCCGGCGGCGGCCCACGCCCAAGTGGGCTGCCGCCGACGTTGGGCGAGGGGGTTCAGGCGGCGAGGTCGGGGTGCTCGCGCCAGAAGTGGTTGAGCAGGACGGCGAGGGCTTCGGCGGCGTTGTCGAGGTCTTTTGCGGTCATGGGAATGGTGTCGACACGTGCGATACGCATCGGAATCGTCGTTCCCCCTTCGTTGGTGGGGATGTGTTTCGCACCGCCGTTATTGGCGGCGGTACCGGGATGCGGTTCGTCAGGATAGCTCCGGACGGCGTTTTCGTCGTCATACGGCGCGGTGGCCACGGTCCTCCGAAAAGCGTGTGCAGCTGCGGGGGTCGGAGTCCTTGGTTCATGTGGTTTCCTTTCCTGCGCGGATTCGCGCGATCGATCCGATTGATGCGGAAGAGGCGACTCGTGACGGGTCGCTCTGCCTTGCGTGAGGGGCGGGGACGATACCTCGGCGCGCTGTCACCGGGAGGCGATGCGGACTGTCAGCGACTCACGGAAACTCACACAGGGCGCCAGAGAGCGGCTGACAGTTTCGAAGCGTTGCTGTCACGGCGTGAGCAGAGGTATCGCCCGCACCCCGTCGGGCGGGAGAGGCGTGGCTGCGACTATCGCTGGCCGCGCTTTGCCGGCCGGAACGTGTCAAGGATTTGAGGCCAGCGGGAGTTATGCGGCCTGAGGTTCCGGCTCTGGCTTGTTGATCCACACGTGGTCGGGTAGATCGAGGATCTTCGGCAGGAGCCGGCTGGTGCCGAAGCG
>NZ_JAGPXN010000019.1 GCF_018070575.1 Micromonospora sp. C31 | reverse complement strand
CCAGCCCCGCCTACCAGCAGATCCTCGCCGCGTTCCACGACGGGACCACACCGATGCGCGCCAGGGACATCTGCCAGGCGCTGGGCACCGGGACCACCGCGAAGGACACCGAGAATCTCCGCGCCAAACTCAAACGCCTCGTCGCCCGCCAGATCCTCACCGAACCCGAGGCCGGACTGTTCACCCTCGCCCCGCCGACGGCGTCCGCGTAACCCCCACCACCAGGGCCTCTAACCAACCGCCAAGCCCACACCGGACATAGCCTCCCGAACCATCCTCTCAGAGCCTTGATCGAGGCTCTGAGCTGGTGGGCGACGGACGAGTCGACCTGTACGCCGGATTCTGTGACCGGCGCGCGCCCCGAAAGGCTCGCGTCGGCAGCGGCCATCCATCTAGGCCTGCCGTCGCCGGCAGGCTCGAGCGGCCTACCCGCAGACATCGGGCGGGCAGCCCTCGAGCGTCTGCGCGGGTCGTCGTCCTGCTGGTCGACGGCCCTTTCTTGGCCTTGCTCCGGGTGGGGTTTACCGAGCCACCCCGGTCACCCGGGGTGCTGGTGGGCTCTTACCCCACCGTTTCACCCTTACCGTCCCCGATGGGGTCGGCGGTCTGTTTTCTGTGGCACTGTCCCGCGGGTCGCCCCGGGTTGCCGTTAGCAACCACCCTGCCCTGTGGAGTCCGGACGTTCCTCGGCGGCGGGCCGGGGCCCGCCGACGCGACCGCCCGGTCGACTCGTCCGTCGCGCACCCATCCTAACGACGCCACGGTCGCGTCCATTGCCACCCCGGCCACCGGCGCCCCTGCTGCCGCAGGCGGGTACTAGCCTCTGGTGACCATGGATGTCTCCGACGCCGCGCTGCTGCTCACCGCCGGTCTCGCCGCGGGCACGGTCAACGCGGTGGCCGGCGGGGGGTCGCTCATCACCTTCCCGGCGATGATCGCCGTGGGCCTGCCGCCGGTGCCGGCCAACGTGAGCAATTCGGTGGCGGTCTTTCCGGGGTACGTGGCGAGCGTGGCGGGCAGCCGGCAGGACCTGCCGCCCCGGCGGGCGCTGGCCGCGCTGGTGCCCACCACCATCGTCGGCACGATCGCCGGCGCCCTGCTGCTGCTGGCCACCCCGGCCCGGGCGTTCGAGCTGGTGGTGCCCTTCCTGGTGCTCGGGGCGACGGCGGTGCTGGCGTTCCAGGATCCGCTGCGCCGGCTGGTCGGGCATCCGCGCGAGCTGTCGCCCCGTCGCCGTACGGTCAGCGTGCAGGCCATGGTCGCCCTCGGCGCGGTGTACGGCGGATACTTCGGCGCGGCGCTCGGGGTGATGCTGGTGGCGGGCCTGGCCCTGGTGCTGGACGCGACGCTGGCGCGGGTGACGGCGCTCAAGAACCTGCTCTCCGCCCTGGTCGGGCTGACCACGCTCGTGGTGTTCGCGCTGTTCGGGCCGGTGAACTGGGCGGCCGTCGCGGTGGTCGCGCCGGCGACGCTGGTCGGCGGGTACGCCGGCGCGCGGCTGGTGCGCCGGCTGCCGTCGGTGGTGCTCAAGGTGCTGATCGTGGTCTTCGGCACGACGATCGGGCTCTACCTGCTCTGGCGCGCGCTGCGCTGAGCCCGGCCCCGCCCGTCGGCCGGCACGCGGCACGCCGGAGCGGTCAGTGGTCGTGGAGCGTGAAGAAGAGCGTCCGGTGCTCGACGTCCAGGAAGGCGGTCCGCCACCGCGTGGCCGGGGTCGCCTCGTCGTACGCCCGGCTGTGCAGCCAGCGGGGCGCGGCCGGCAGGAACGGCGCGAGAGCGGGCCACGCGTCCGCCGGGCTGGTGAGGGGCGCCTGGTCCGGCTCGGCGGGCGCGTACGGCACGAAGCCGTACCGCTGCGCCAGCGTCCGCGCGTCCGCCGGAAGCAGCCGGACCACGCCCTGGTACGCCCAGTCCGTCGGGCCCGGCGCGCGGCTGCACGGGTCGCCCGACGCGCGCAACTGCCAGTGGATCTCCGGGTAGTCGCCGAGGCCCGGCAGTTGCTCGGGCGGAGCCCACCGGTCGGTGCGCACCTTCGCCTCCTCGGCGCGCACCGACTCCCGGCACTCGGGCGTGTCGCCCGGGTCGTTGCTGACGGCCCGGATCGTGGCCCCCACACATCCGACGACCACCAGCAGCAGCAACGCGGCGGAGCCGCCGAGGACGGCCATCAGCGCGCGTCTCGTCATGGTCGTCAGCGTACGAAGGGCGTCCACCCGGTGCCCGCAGCGGCCGGCGGACGGCCGCTCCGCCGTGCGTCGCCCCCGGCCCCCGGGAGGTCCGGGCGCGACGCACGGCGGGAGGGGCTCAGGCGACCGGTTCCGGGGCGGCGTCGGCGTCCCGGCGTGGGCCGGGCACGACGCGCGGGTCGCCCTCGTCGGCGAAGTAGTCGTCCGACCTGGTGCCGTCGCCGCCGTCGCGTACCTTCGCCGCCCGCAGCACCACCGTGAGCAGTGCCGCGACCGCCAGGTTGACCAGCACCGCCACGATCCCGACGTAGATCGTCTTCGGGGTGTCGAAGCCGAAGTCGGCCAGTGGGAAGGCCGAGCCGCCGAAGTGCCTGCGGCCGGTCGCGGCGTTCGGGATCTGGTAGAGCATCCACATGCCCAGCCCCATGCCCGCGATCCAGCCGCCGATCAGCGCGCCGCGGTGGAACCAGCGGGTGTAGAGGCCCAGCGCCACCGCCGGCAGCGTCTGGAGGATGATCACGCCGCCGATGAGCTGGAGGTCGATGGAGAACTGCGGGTCGAGGAAGACGATGCAGGCCACCGCGCCGACCTTCACCACCAGCGAGGTGATCTTGGATACGTTCGCCTCCTGCGCGGGGCTGGCGTCCCGCTTCAGGTACTCCTTGTAGATGTTGCGGGTGAACAGGTTCGCCGCCGCGATCGACATGATCGCCGCCGGCACCAGCGCGCCGATGCCGATGGCCGCGTACGCGACGCCGGCGAACCAGTCGGGGAACTGCTGGTCGAACAGGACCGGCACCACCGTGTTGCTGTCCACGGTGCCCTCCTTCGACCCGGGCAGCGGCTTGACCCCGGCCGCGATGGCCATGAAGCCGAGCAGCGCGATCAGGCCCAGCAGCAGGCTGTACGCGGGCAGCGCCGACATGTTCCGCTTGATCACGTCGCGGTTCCGGCTGGCCAGCACGCCGGTGATGCTGTGCGGGTAGAGGAACAGCGCCAACGCCGAGCCGAACGCCAGCGTGACGTACTGGAGCTGGTTGTCAGCGTTCAGCGTGATGCCGTCGTTGGGGTTGGGTGAGGCGTCGAACTTCGCTTCCGCCGCGTCGAAGATCTCGCCCCAGCCACCGAGCTTGTACGGCAGGTAGAGCACCGCCACCAAAATCACGATGTAGATCAGCGTGTCCTTGACGAACGCGATCAGCGCCGGCGCGCGCAGCCCCGACTGGTAGGTGTACGCGGCCAGGATCGCGAAGGCCACGATGATCGGCAGGTGCCGGGCCAGGGTGCTCTCGCCGGTCACCCCCATGGTCTTGAGCACCGCCTCGATGCCGACCAGTTGCAGCGCGATGTACGGCATCGTCGCCGCGATGCCGGTGATCGCCACGAGCAGCGCCAGCACCGGCGAGTCGAACCGCTTGCGGACGAAGTCCGCGGGGGTGACGAAGCCGTGCCGGTGCGAGACGGACCAGAGCCGGCACAGCACCAGGAACACCAGCGGGTAGATGACGATGGTGTACGGGACGGCGAAGAAGCCGGCCGCGCCGGCACCGAACATCAGCGCCGGCACCGCCACGAAGGTGTACGCGGTGTAGAGGTCACCGCCGACCAGGAACCAGGTGATCCAGCCGCCGAAGTTGCGCCCGCCCAACCCCCACTCGTCGAGGTGGGCCATGTCCTTCGGGGCCCGCCACCGGGCCGCCACGAACCCCATCCCGCTGACCAGCAGGAAGAGCACCGAGAAGACGATGATCTCGGTGAGGTGGTCGCGCCACATCAGCGATCACCCGCAGCCGTGTCGCCCGGGCCGTCCGACGGGGTGCCGGCCCGCTTCTTCGTCATCTGGTACACCAGCGTGGTGGTGGCCACGCCGAGCAGGATGTAGGCGAGCTGGAGCCAGTAGAAGCGCGGAAAGCCGAGGAACCGCGGCGAGTCGGCGTTGAAGAAGACGGGGATCAGAGGCACCACGATGGGGATGAAGAGCAACCAGTTCCAGGGGCTGTGGTCCTTCGCCCGGGACCGCGCCGCTGCGGGCGCCTCCGGCTCGGGTGCGGCCATTTGCGACAGACCTCCGCGTGTCGTAGATCGGCACTGATGACGGCCGGAGGCTACGACCCTGTGACCGGAGTCACGTCCGCGGGGAGGAGTTTGCTGCGCCGAACGGCGTACGGCGTGCGCCGAACGGCGACACCGGGCGGCCGGACGGCCGACCGCGACCGGCTCAGATGGCGGCGAGGTGGGCGGTGTCGTTGACCGTACGGACGGCGACGCCGCCGTCGGGCCACGTGTCGAGCACCGAGATGCCGGCCGCGTCCAGGAAGAGCCGGTGCAGGAGGCCGTCGCCGGCCGCGAGGGCGTCGCGCAGCACCAGCTTGATCGGCGAGACGTGCGAGACCACCACCACGGTCTCCCCGGGGTACGCCCGGCACAGCCCGTCGACCGCGCGGCGGCAGCGCTCGGCGACGTCGGCGAACGACTCGCCGCCCGGCGGAGCCACCCGGGTCGAGGCGAGCCACGCGTCCATCTCGCCCGGCCACTCCTGTCGGACCTCGGCGAAGGTGCGCCCCTCCCAGGCCCCGAAGTCGCACTCGACGAGGTCGTCCTCGCGGCGCACCGGCACGCCGCCGAGCGCCCCGGCGATCGCCTCCGCGGTCGCCGTACACCTCGACAGCGGCGAGCTGACCACGGCCGCGACGGTCGGGGCCAGCGCGGCCACCCGGGCGGCCGTGGCCCGGACCTGGGCCCGGCCGCGCTCCGACAGCGGCACGTCGCCGCGGCCGGAGTAGCGGCGCTGCTCGGTGTACGGGGTCTCGCCGTGCCGGACCAGGACGAGCCGGGTGGCGGTGAAGCTCGGCCGCGGCTCCCAGGAGGCGGGCGCGGTGGCCGGGTCGGTGCCGGTGGTCGTCGCCGACGCGGCGCGGGCGGCCACCTCGCGGGCCTTCGCGCGGGCCGGCGAGTCGGGGCCGGCGACCGCACGCGGCGGCTCCACGACGCGCGGCGACGCGACGGCGGCGGCCCGGGCCGGCGCCTTGCCGGCGGCGGCGTCCATGGCGGCGTTGGCGAGGGCGTCGGCGTGCCGGTTACGGTCCCGGGGGATCCACTGGTAGCGGACGGCGGCGAAGCGGCCCGCCAGCCCGGCGGCCTGCGCGGCGAGCGGGCGCAGCCCGGGGTGCTTGATCTGCCAGCGGCCGCACATCTGCTCGACCACCAGCTTCGAGTCCATCCTGGCCTCGACCTCGGCGGCACCCAGCTCGGCGGCGGCCTCCAGCCCGGCGATCAGCCCCCGGTACTCGGCGACGTTGTTGGTGGCGAGGCCGATCGACTCGCTCCGCTCGGCCAGCACCTCACCGGTGTCCCGGTCGCGGACCACCGCGCCGTAGCCGGCCGGGCCGGGATTGCCCCGGGACCCGCCGTCGGCCTCCAGGACGACCACGCGCGGCGCCACGGCCTAGAGGCCGGATTCGTTGGTGCGCACCATGATCCGCCGGCAGTCCTCGCAGCGGACGACCTCGTCCGGGTCGGCCTTGCGGATCCGGGCCACGTCGGCGCCGGAGAGCTCCAGGCGGCAGCCGCCGCACCGCCCGGCGGTCAGCAGCGCCGCACCGAGCCCGGTGTCCTCGCGGATCTTGTCGTACAGCCGCACCAGGTCGGCCGGGAGGTCGGCCGCCAGCGGCTGACGCGCGCCGCGCTTGAACTCCTCCTCCTTGCCGATCTCGGCCAGGCTCTCGTCGCGGCGGCGCTCGGCGTCGTCGCGCTTCTCCCGCACCTCCGCGAGCCGCTTCTCGACGCCGTCCAGCACGCCCTGGGCCGTCTCCCGCTGCTCCATCAGCTCCAGCTCGGCGTCCTCCAGGTCGCCCTGGCGGCGGTTGAGCGAGACCAGCTCGTGCTGGAGGGCCTCCAGCTCCCGGGCCGGGCCGGTGCCGGCGGTCAGCCGGGCCTCGTTCTTGGCCTTACGGGCCCGCACCTGGTCGACGTCCTTCTCCATGCGGGCGATGTCCCGGTCCAGGTCGTCGACCGCCACCTGGGCGCGGACCCGCTCGTCCTCCAGCGCGGACAGCTCCCGGGCCAGCGCGTCCAGCTCGGCCCGCTCCGGCAGCGAACGGCGGCGGTGGGCGAGCTGGGCGAGGGCGGTGTCGATGGCCTGGAGGTCGAGCAGGCGGCGCTGGACCTGGGGGTCAGCCTTCACGGTCGGGGCTCCTTGTCGTCCACCGCGGGTGGGGCGGCGTGTACGGTCCACGGGTCGGTGGCCAGGTCGGACACCAGCGTCTCGACACCGGTCGCCTCCCGCAGGAGGGCGGCCAGGTCGTCCAGCCACGGTCGTTCCGTCGCCCAGTGGGCGGCGTCGAGCAGGGCCGGGCCGTCGGCGGCCAGGTGCTCGCCGGCCGGGTGGTGGCGCAGGTCGGCGGTGAGGAACGCGTCCACCCCGGCCGCGGTCGCGTCGGCGAGGAAACCGTCCCCCGCGCCGCCGCTGACCGCGAGGGTACGAACCATACGCCCGGGATCCCCGGCGGCGCGAACTCCCCAGGCGGTGGCGGGCAGTACGGCGGCGGCGTGCCCGGTCAGCTCCGCGAGCGTCATCGGCTCCGGCAGCTCGCCGATGCGGCCGATCCCCCGGCCCTCGCCGTGCGCCGGCGCTCCGGGGGCGGGCCGGTGCAGCGGGCGCAGCCCGGTCAGCCCGAACCGGGCGGCGAGGGCGTCGGAGACCCCCGGGGCGGCCACGTCGGCGTTGGTGTGCGCGACGTACAGCGCCACGTCGGACTTGATGAGCTGGTGGACGATCCGCCCCTTGAAGGTCGTGGGGGCCACCGAGGAGACGCCGCGCAGCAGCAGCGGATGGTGGGCGACGATCATGTCGACGCCGGCGTCGAGCGCCTCGGCGACCGTCTCCGGCACCACGTCGACCACGCAGAGGACCCGGTGCACCGGGGCGCACGGCTCGCCGAGCACCAGCCCGACCCGGTCCCAGTCCTCGGCCCAGGCCGGCGGATAGCGCCGCTCCAGCTCGGCGACCACGTCGGCGACGGTCGGCGGGACTGCGTGGATGCTCACGGCGGGCCAGCTTACCGGCGCGGGCCGTGGCCGGGGGTGTCGCCCGCCGACCCGACGGCGTGTCCCCGCCGTTCCTCGGGCGCGCCGCGCCGCAAGGACGAAGTGCAAGGAGGAAGTGCAAGGAAGGGTCCCTTGCTAACGCTATGCGTTAGCAAGGGACCCTTCCTTGCACTTCAGGCGACGGGGCAGAGCCTGTCCCGCAGGGCGGCCAGGCCCAGTGCCCACGGGAAGGCGTGCACGTGCCGCTCGCCGGTGCCGGGCGGGTGCAACGGGATGACGTGATCACCGAACAGCACCGTCACCCCCCACTCCGCGAGCCGGGCGATGCCGGCCTGGAACGCCGGGTGGGCCGCCATCGCCGCGTTCGTGTACGGCACCGCCACCACCGGCACGCCCAGGCCCTGCGCCTCCACCAGCAGCCCCAGGGCCAGCGTGTCGGTGATCCCGGCCGCCCACTTGTTGACGGTGTTGACCGTCGCCGGGCAGACGATCATCGCGTCCGCCTGCGGCAGCACGTCGAGGTCGCCCGGATTCTTGTAGTGGGTGCGGACCGGATGGCCGGTCTGCCGGGCCAGCGCGGCCCGGTCGACGAACTTGGCACCGTCCGGCGTGGTGACCACGCAGACGTCCCAGCCGTCCTGGTGGGCCAGCTCGACGAGCCGGCCGACGTGGCGGGCCAGCGGCGAACCGCAGGCGATGACGTAGAGCACCTCGCGGCGCTCGCTGCTCGGGTGCGGGCCGGTCATCAGGCCGGCTCCGCGCTCATACCCCTACTCCCATGTGCTCAGCCAACTCCGCAATCGGAGAAGGCGGCGCACCACGTGTGCGACGCAGGATGTCCGACATCACCTCGTGGGCGATCGGCCGGCACCGGATCTCCGACGGGGCGAGCCGGTCGCCGCGCAGCAGCATCTCGCCGGCGTTGGCCACGTCGCCGACGTGCGCGAAGCCCCGCGCGATGTCGAGCAGGTGGTGGGCCCGGCGCTCGGGCAGCAGCGCGTTGAACGCCGGCTCCTGGATCCGCTGCCGGTGCACCTCCACCGCCCGGCCGCCGTCGCCCAGCTCGACCGCCGCCGCCGCCCGGTGCAGCTCCACGTTGGTCGGGCCGAACGAGGTCCAGTAGTGGTTCTGGTCACCGCCCAGCAGGGCGGCCGCCTCGTACGCGCCGTTGATCAGGTCGTCGACCGTGGCGGAGTCGCCGATCCGGGCGGCGGCCATCGCGCCCTGGAGCAGCAGCATCCCGTACACCGACAGCAGGGCCGGGGACGCCTCGTCGCCGCTGCCGGGGGCGAGCCGGTTGGCGATGGTGACGTTCAGTTCGAGGGCGGGTCGCGGCCGGCCCATGGCCACCAGCGCGTTGCAGACGCGGGTGGTGGCGATGCCGGCCAGCAGCGGGTCGTCGGCGCGCTGGGCGACCGCCATGGAGCGGTCGGCGGCCAGCCAGGCCAGGTCGCACTCGCCCAGCTTGCGCAGCACCGACGAGGCGATCTGGTAGACCTGCCCGAGCAGGTGGGCCGCCTCGCGGGCCTGGTCGCCGCCGTAGCCGGCGTCGGCGGCCTGGGCGTCACGCAGCAGCTTCGGCAGCGCCCGGGTCAGCATCCCGTAGCGGCCGTACTGGTAGGTGAGCCAGGCGTGGTTGACGGCCTTGCGCATGTCGGCCAGGGGCGGCGGGTACGGGGCCGCGTCGAAGTAGGCGCTCATCGAGTCGTACCGCTCCAGGGCCGCCCGGATCTCCTGCACCTCCACCTGGTCGATGCAGTTCAGCGCGTCCGTACGCCGCTCCGGGTCCTTGCCGAGCAGCAACTGCACGTCGACCTGGAGGATGGCGGCGATCTCGTAGAGGACGGAGAACTTGTCCAGCCGGCGCACCCCGCGCTCGACCTTGTCCACCCAGCTCTTCGACTTGCCCAGCCGGTCCGCGAAGACCTGCTGCGACATCTTGCGCCGCCCCCGCCAGTAGGCCACCCGCCGCCCGATGGGTAATTCCTCCATCTACCCGTGCCTCCCCATGTGCCTGTTCGAGCGGGCGTGCCGGCCGGTCTCCCGGTGCGGCGGTCCGTACGCCCCAAGGTTTTCGCTGGTCGCACAGCGTGTGCGTCAGCCGTACAGTCGGTCCTCGTAGTTTTCGTGCAAGTTGCATCAGCCGTTCGCCAGCTCAACGATCGCGGGTTACGGCAGTGACGGCGCTCGACATGCGACCTGGCACCGGCCGGCGTCCGGCGAGGGGAGATGGCACATGTGGGGAAACGTCGCGCCGCGCGTCGTTCAACTGTCCCCGTTGGAGCGGGTGCGGCTGCGCCGGGTGGCCGTGCGGTACGCCCTGCACGGCTGGGACGTCACCCCCGGCGCCTGCCTCGCCCGCAGCCGCTTCGTCTGCGGGCGGGCCGGCTGCCCGACGGTCGGCTGCCATCCGGCGCTGGAGAACTGGGAGCAGGCGGCCAGCGCCGACCCGGCCCGCGTCGCGACCTGGTGGCGCACCCGGCCGCACGGCGTGCTGCTGCCCACCGGGCGGGCGTTCGACGTGCTGGAGGTGCCCACGCACCTCGGCCGGCACGTCCTGGACGCGGTCCGGACGCACCCGGCCGGCGTCGGCGTACGCGGGCCGGTGCTGGTGACCCCGACCGGCCGCTGGATGTTCCTGGTCCGCCCCGGCGATCCGCTGCGCCCCGAACTGGACCACTGCTTCCACGCGGTCCGGCACGGCCCGGGCTCGTGGATCCCCGCCCCGCCGACCCGGTTGCCGGAGGGCACCGTCCGGTGGGCGGTGGCGCCCGAACAGGCCCGGTGGCAACTGCCCGACTCCTATCTGGTGCAGAACGCGCTGATCGAGGCCCTGCGGGCGACCGGCGTCACGGTCACCTCCGACCTGCTCCCCGGGCACCTGCCGCTGCCGCGCCGGGGCATCTGACGGCGGCCCGACAGCGACGCCGGAGGGCCGGCGCTCGTTGAGCACGGCGACGGCGCACCCGCGCCGGGGAGCGGGGGTTACATGTCCACCGACGACACCGCGCGCCAGCCGGACGGTGCGGAGCCGCCACCCCGGCACCACCGGCCACGCCGCCGCTGGCCGGTCACCCGTCCCGTCGGCTCCCGGCCGGGCCGCCCCCGGCCCCTCGGTTCCCGCCCCGGCAACACCCGTCCCCTCCGCTGACCCTCAGCCGGCCAGGGGCAGGGCGGTGGAGTGCAGCAGGCGCGCGTCGTCGGTGACGACCGCGTGCCGGTGCCCGGGCAGACCGTCCAGCCAGCCGATGCCGGCCGGACCCATCGCGACGGCCGCGGTGGCGTACGCGTCGGCCAGCCCGAGGTCCGGCCCGACCACGGTGACCGAGCGCAGCCCCCCGGCCGGCGTGCCCCGGCGGGGGTCGAGCACGTGGTGGCCGCGCTCGTAGACGCCGGACGTGGCCACCGCCAGGTCGGTGCCGGTGAGCACGAGGCAGGTGGACATCGCGTCCCACGGGTGCCGCACGCCGATCCGCCACGGTTGCCCGGTCGAGGAACGGCCGCGTACCCGCACGTCGCCGCCGGCGTTCAGGCAGTGGTTCGCCGCCCCGGCCGCGAGCAGCCGGTCCGAGGCGACCTGCACCGCCCAGCCCTTGACGTAGCCGGACGGGTCGAGCCGCCCGCCGGCGTACGCGTCGAAGAACCCGTCGGTGACCTTCCACAGCTCGGCGCAGCGCGCCAGCACGTGCCGCAGGTCGGCGCCGGCCGCGGCGAGCGCCAACTCGCCCCGGTCGACGCGGCACACCTCGCTGTCGGCCCGGTACGTGCTGAACCGGGCGTCGACCTCGCGCAGCCAGGCGAACACGTCCCCGGCCAGCTCGTCCAGTTCGGCGGCGGGCAGGTCGTCGGCGAGGTCGAGGCTGATCGCGGTGCCCATGACCTGCTCGACCCGGCGCAGCCCCGGCCTGGTCGTCGCCGGTGGGCACCCGCCCGGATCCGGCCCCGGCGCCACCGCCGCCGACGGGCCCCCGCCCGGTGTCGCCGCCACCGGCACGTCAGTTCGCCCGGTCGATCGCGGCCTGCAACGACCTCTTGTACGAGGTGCTGGTGGCGGTCGCCCCGGAGACGGTGTCCACGTCGGCGCTCTGCCGCTGCACCACCAGCCCCGAGCTGCCGCTGTAGCGGCCGTCGACCTGCTCGCTGCGCTGGTCGGACTGGGCGGTCTCCTCGGGCAGTTCCAGCGCCACCACGTCGACGATCCGCATCCCGCGGAGGGTGATCTGCACCTGGACGTTGCCGTACTCGTTCTCCACCACCGGCCCCGTGACGGTGCGGGTGGTCGACGCGGGCGGCGGCTTTCTGGTGGTGCGCGGCGCGGACGGCGCCCGGGTGGTGGCGCTGGGCCCGCTCGACGGCGCCCGGGTGACGGTGCGGCCGGGCCGGGGTGAGGCGCTGGTGCGGGTCGGCGACGGCGCGGCGGAGACCTCGCCGCCCGTCGGGGTCGGACCGGCCGGCGCGGGGACCACCGGCGCAGGCGCCACCGGCAGCTCCTGGGCGACCGGGCTGGTGCCCGGCGAGCCCTTCAGCACCACCAGGGCGGTGGTGCCGGCCGCCAGGCCGGTGATCGCGAGCAGGGCGCGACGCATGGAAGCCTTCCTACAGCTCGAACGTGGCGAGGTGGATCTGCCGGCGGGGCACACCGGCCTCGCGGAGCACCCGCAGCGACTGCTCGACCAGGCCGGGCGGGCCGCAGAGGTAGACGTCGCGGCGGGCGACGTCGGGCACCAGCCGGCGCAGCCCGTCCGGGCTCATCACCTGGCGGGGGCCGGGATCGTGGCGGGAGCCGACGACGTACCAGATCGCGGTGTCGCGGGCCTCGGCGAGCCAGTCCAGCTCCCGGTGCAGCAGCACGTCGGCCGGGGTGCGGGCGCGGTAGATCAGCGCGGCGCCGGGCGGCAACTCCTCCAGCATCGCCCGGATCGGGGTGATCCCGCTGCCGCCGGCGATCAGCAGGGCCCGCTCCCGGGTCCGGTGGGCGGCGGTGAAGGTGCCCGACGGCCCCTCCGCCCAGACCCGGGTGCCCGGTTCGAGGTCACGCAGGTCGGCGGTGTGCGCGCCGACCACCTTGACGGTGAGCCGCAGCCAGCGGCCGTTGGCGGCGGCGGACACCGAGAACGGATGGGACTGCCACCAGCAGCCCCGGGCGAGGAAACGCCAACGGAAGAACTGCCCGCCGAGCAGCTCCAGCCGCTCCAGCCGCTCCCCCGTCAGGTAGATCGAGATGGTGTCCGGGCTCTCCGCGACGACGTCGGCGACCCGCAGCCGGTGTCGCAGGTTGAACGCCAGCGGCGCGACCACCCGGCCCCAGAGCAGGGCGGCGAGCACCAGCGCGTACATCGCGATCCAGCCGGTGCGCACCGGGCCGGGGCGGAACAACTGCGCGCCGTTGCTGAACTGGTGGGCGAAGCCGAGCAGCAGCACCGCGTAGCTCGACAGGTGCAGGGCGTGCCACAGCTCGTAGGGCAGCGCGGTGCGGATCGCCCGGACGCTGGTGAGGCCGACCAGCACCAGGATCCCGGCGGCGGCGAACGCGGAGACCATGTCCTCGTGGTCGCGCAGCAGCACGCCGGCCTCGGTGAGCACCGGGTTGTCCTCCAGGTCGGCGTAACCGACCAGGATCAGCGACGCGTGCGCGAGCACGGCGACCAGCAGGGTGGCCCCGACGTCGCGGTGCCAGCGGGCGATCCGCTCGCCGCCGGCCCACCGTTCCAGCACCGGCAGGCGGCTCATCATCAGCACCTGCACGAGCAGCAGGTAGCCGGCGATCAGCCCGGTGATGCGACCGGCGGCGGTCAGGGTGGCGGCCGTCGTGCGCAGCGACCCGGGCGGGGTGTCCAGCCACCACGGCAGCACGCTGGCGAGCAGGCCGACGGCGAGCAGCGCGGCCAGCAGCCGCCGGCCGCCGGGTCCGCGGCGCGGCGGCACCAGCGGGCGTACGTCCCGGCGCGGCGGCCGGCGGCGTGGGTGCGCGGGTACGTCACGCGTACAGCTTCATCGGGCGGTACTTCTGCCGGGGGAAGATCTTGTCCACCTCCGCGTTGGTGAGCCCGAAGCGGCCCTGCGCGACGGCCCCGTAGACGTTGAACATGTTGTTGTACTCGGGTACGTCGCCGGAGTCCAGGTCGTCGAGCCCGTTCCAGGCGCCCAGCAGCGAGCCGGTGAGCTTACGGCCGGAGAGCAGGGTGACCACGCCGCCGTGGCCGTGGTCGGTGCCGCCGCCGTTGGAGGCGACCCGCCGGCCGAACTCGCTGGAGACCATGATGGTCACGTCGGCCGACTTGTCCCCCAGGTCGGTGAAGAACGCCGCCATGGCGCTGGCCAGCTCGTTGAGCCGCCGGTGCAGCTGACCGCCTTCGCGGGTGCCCTGGTTCTCGTGGGTGTCGTAGCCGCCCATCCCCACGGTGGCGACCCGCACGTTCGCCCCGCCCTTGATGAGCTGGGCGAGCTGCTGGAAGGCGTTGCCGACGCCCCGGTACTCGACGCCCTCGGCCGGCTGGTACGGCTTCGCGGCGAGGCGCTGCGCGGTGGCCAGCGCGCCCAGCCCGTCCTGCACCGACTCCTGCACGGGGTGGTTGATCCCGGTGAAGAGCCCCTTGATCGCCTTCTCGGTCGCGGCCCGGTACCGGTCGTCGCCGTTGAGCCGCAGCGAGCCGACGTTGTTGAGGGAGAGCGCGCCGTTGTTGCCGACCAGCGACCGGGGCAGCGTGCTGCCGATGCCGACGCTGCGGAACGCGGTGCCCGTGCCGAGCGCGTCGACCAGGCTGTCCAGCCAGCCCCGACCACCGGTCTCGTTGGGCAGGCCGCCGAGGTTGCAGGCGTCCGCCGCCTGGAAGTGGCTGCGGGACAGCCGCTCGTCGGAGACCGCCGGGACGAAGCCGAGGTTGCCGCTCCTGAGCCACTTCTCCAGCGGCTTGAACGCGCTGGTCAGCTTGAAGCCGCGTCCCACCGCCAGGGAGTCGTCGCCGAGCAGCAGGTCGGGGCGGGCCTTGGCGAGCACCGGGTCGTTCGCCGGGGCGACCAGGCTCAGCCCGTCCAGCCCGCCGTAGAGGAAGACGTGGATCAGGGTGCCGGTCTTGGTGGCCGCGAACGAGGCCGAGGTGGTGACGAACTGGGCCGTCGCGAGGGCCGTCGCGGTGGCGGCGGCACCGGCCACGAACGTCCGCCGGGTGACGCCGCGACCGTCCTGCTGGGCCTCCTCCAGATCCTCCAGCCGCCGGTAGCGGTCGGCCTCGGCGGCGTTCTCGGCGGCGACGATGTCGGCCTCGGCCCGCAGCAGCGCCTCCGCCGGGTCGTCGGCCAGACGCCGAAGGTCGGGGCATTCGGGGTGCAGGGGGAACGTGTGCACAGTCTTCTCCATCGGGTGCCTCACCGGAGGTGGTGCTGGGGGGAAGCGAGGATCGCCCGCGCTACGGCGGTGACGGCCCCGTCGAACGTGGCGTCGACCTTGTCGCCGGCCGACACGCCGGCCACGCCGAGGATCAGGGACCGCTCCCTGGCGCTCAGCTTCTGACCCACCAGCCGCAGGGCCAGCGCGTCCACGTACGCCCCGGCGGTGGCCGGCGGCCTGGCCACCAGCTTCTCGGCCGGGGTGTAGGTGAAGACGGTGCGCCGGCCGGCGAGCAGCTCGCCCGCCTCGTTCCAGCCCTTGACCATGGTGCCGGCGGAGGTCCAGGCGACGTAGACGTCCGGGTAGCCGTCGGGCGTGGGCTGGCCCATCGGGTACTGGCCCAGCTCGCGCATCTTGTCGTGGACCTGCCGCAGCCCCCGGGCGTACGGGGTGCGCTTGTTGTCGCCGTTGTCGTGCTTCGGCGACGCCTGCGGGGACACGCCCAGGGTCCGGTACGTGGCGACCAGGTACTCCATCGGCCGGCGTACCTTCTGGCCCACCGCCGCCCAGAACTCCGAGGAGCTGAACAGCGTCATCAGCACCGGCTTGATCATGCCCTTGTTGGTGCTGTACGTCTTCGCCAGCCGCTCCACGAGGGACTTCGGCGGGGTGTCCGAGACGAACCGGGTGGCCAGGCTCTGCGCCACGTACTTCGCGGTCGACGGGTGCAGCGCGATGTAGGTCAGGTACGCGTCGATGGCCGCCTCGGCCTTCTTCGGGTCCTTCGAGTTGTTCGGGTGGGTGAAGCCGAGGACCTTGACCTTGCCGACGTAGTGCCGCTCGGGGCGGAACACGTACTTCCCGTCGTTGACGCCCCGGCCCGTCTGGAGCATGGCCGCCTGCCGGACGTCCTTCTCCGTGTAGCCGCCGTCGACGCCGACCGAGTAGAGCTCCAGGTTCTCCCGGGCGAGGTTCTCGTTGACCGCGTCGGCGCGGGAGTCGTTCTGGTTGAGGTAGACCAGCAGCGCCGGGTGCCGGTTCGCGGCGAGCAGCATCTCGGGGTAGCTGCCGAGGGCGTGCGCCCGGACGACGTCCCGGTCGAACGACGCCCGGTACACCTCGCCCCCGTCGAAGTCCGCGGCGACGTGCAGGAAGTCGTTCCAGAAGTCGACCATCACCTCGAACAGCTGCCGGTTCGACCAGATCTGCCGGGCGACGGTGGCGTCCACCATCTCCCTGTGCGGCTGCGCGCCGCGCTCGTTCAGCTGGTCGCGCTGCTCGCGCAGCTGCGCGGTGCTCAGCTTCAGCGTCGGCAGCTCGGCGAGCTTCAGCTCGGCCTTCGTCGGGGCGATCTTGTCGGGGTCGAGCTGCCAGCGCAGCCAACCGTCGATGCCCCGCTCCTTGATCTCGGCGACGACCTGCGGCGTGGCGCCGAAGGTGGCCCGCCGGGCCAGGTGCAGGATCGGGTCCTTGGCGAGCACCGTCTTGACGGTCACCTTGGTCTCCGCGGCGGCGGCGGCCGGCCCGGAGAACGTCCGACCGCCGGCCGGGGCGTTCTTCTTCAACGCCTCGCCGGCCCGGGAGCCCATGTAGCTCTCGTTCTGCTCGGTGTAGGTGCGCACCGTGCTCGGCTGCTGGCCGCTCGGGCGGGCGGGGGTGCCGTCGGTGACCGTGGTGCCGGTGGCGTCGGCGGCCACCGCCTCGTCGCCGAAGAGGCTGCGGATCTGCGGGGTCATCGCGAGGGCGGCACCGCCGGCCACCACGGCCGCGGTGCCGCCGAGGGCCGCGAGGGCCTTGCGGCGGCCGACCTTGCGGTCGGGCTCGTCACCGTCGTCCAGGTTGGGCAGTCCCGGCCCGGCCGGCGGAGCGCCGCCCTGCCGTGCGAAGCCGTCCGGCCCGACCCACTGCGGCCCGCGTGCGGCGGGGTGTCCGGCGTGGGCGTACTGCGCCCGCGGGTCGGCGGGATGTCCACCCTGGTGCGTCTCGCGCGCGTCGTGGCCGTACGGGGTGGGGCCGTAGGCGTCGCGGTGACCGTCGGCGGCGGGGTACTGACGCCCGTCCCATCCGCGGTCGTCCCGCGGTCGACGTGGTGGCACATTCTGGTCGGCCATGTACCAATCCGTTTCTGCTGCGCCGCGACGACTGACACCGGGCACGGGGTGCAGGTGCGGCGGCTGGTGCCTGAGGGGGTTGTCACCGGAAGGTAGTGAAGCGTTCAGGTGCCTTCAAGCAGCACCGGAAGCCCCGGGGAGGGCACTTAAGGCGCCGCTCAGCGCGGGTCGGCGGGACCGGATCTCCGAACGGGCCGGCACGGACCTCGCGAGCAGGGCGTACGCGGCACGGCCGGGTACGGACGCGACGATTGCGGCCCGACCGGCGCGGGACGGCACTTCTATCGGCACAGGCAAATTTAAGGTTCGGCTAAGCCTGCGCTGAGGCGGACCGCCCGCCGGGGCCCCGCCGGGCGCGGCCGGACGCGGCGCCGACCGGACCGGCAAAGTAGCAGCGGGACGGGAGCGTGAGCCGCCGCCGCAGCGGGTATGCCGCCGAACCGCTGAACACGTGAGGGGAAGGCACATGCTCAGCAAAGAGGATCAGCGCAGGTTCGAGCAGATCACCCGTCAGCTCCGGGAGAGCGATCCGGCGTTCTTCGCCCGGCTCGACACCCGGGCGCGGGCTCGTCGCGGCCGCTGGCTGATGCTGTTGACGATCGTGCTGTGGGCTTCACTGCCGGCGATGACCGTGCTGGCCGGGCGGCTGGCCGGGGCCGTCTGCGCGGTGGTCCTGGTGGCCAACGCGGCGATCATGTGGCGGTTCCGCCGCCGCTGGCTGTGACCCGGGGCTCCGTGCCGTTCCGTCGGCGCTCTCACCGGCCGAGGAGCCGGTACGCCCGTCGCAGCCGCTCGACCAGGCCGGGCCCGCCGATGGCGGGGGCCGGCGCGCCGAGCTGCCGCAGCAGCAGGTCCGGCCCGGTCGACAGGCTGGGCGGCCGGTCGGGTAGCGGGACCGGCGGCAGCCAGAACCGGTCGACCGCCTCGGCCAGCGGCGCCGGCGGCAGGCCGGCGAGCGCCCGGGCCGCCCCGACCGGCGGGACGTCCACGACGGGCCGGCCGGCCCGGTCCGCCTCACCGTGCCCGGCACCGGATCGGGCCGGTGCTTCGGTGCGCCGGTCGGCGCGCGGATCACCGCCGTCCCGCCCGGACGGCACGACACCGTCGCCGGCCCGCAGGACGCGCAGCCGGTCGAGCAGCTCCGCCCGGCTGCGGCCCCGCCAGTGCAGCAGTTGGAAGGGGTCGGCGTCGAACGCCTCGGCGAGCAGGTAGAACGTGGCCGCGAGGTGCTTGCAGGGGACGGCGAAGTCGGGGCAGTCGCACCGCTGGCGCAGCTGCGCCACGCCGGCGGGGAAGAGCGGGGCGCCGACCGCCGCGAACAGCCCCTCCAGCTCCGGGGGCAGGTCACCGGCGAGCAGCCGGGCGCTGAAGAACGCCTGGGCCGCCAGCTCCGCCTCGACGCGGGCCCACAGCGGCTCCGGGAACGGCGCCAGGGCGATGCTCACCTCGTACGGCTGTGCGCGGGAGCCCTGCACCAGGGCGTCGACGGTGCCGGGGGCCACGTCCAGGCGGACCACCTGGCCGGCCCGCGCGTACGACCGGCCACGGGTCAGCCGGGTGCCGAGGGCGAAGGACTCCAGCACCTCCAGGAAGCGCCGCGACCACCAGGACCGGCCGATGGCGCCCCGGGTGCTGCGCGCCCGCAGCCCGCCGTCGACCCGGCGCGGCCGGCCGTAGTCGGCGAACCGGCCGCTCGACCCGCCGCCGCCCGCCGGCTGCCCGCTCACTCCACCACCGCCCCGGCCTCCAGCGTGAACAGCTCGCGCAGCTGCGTCGTCGACAGCTCGGTGACCCACTGCTCGCCGGTGCCGACGACCGAGGCGGCGAGGCTGCGCTTGTCGGCGATCAGCGCCGCCACCTTCTCCTCCACCGTGCCGGCGCAGACGAACTTGCGGACCTGCACCCGGCGCCGCTGGCCGATGCGGAACGCCCGGTCGGTGGCCTGGTCCTCGACGGCCGGGTTCCACCACCGGTCGACGTGCACCACGTGGTTGGCCTCGGTGAGCGTGAGCCCGGTGCCGCCGGCCTTCAGCGACAGGACGAAGATCGCCGGCCCGCGCGGGGACTGGAACCGGGTGACCAAGGCGTCCCGGTCGGCCTTGCCGACACCGCCGTGCAGGAAGAGCACCTCGCGGCCGAAGCGGGCCGACAGGTGCCCGCGCAGCATGCCGCCGAACTCGGCGTACTGGGTGAAGAGCAGGGCCCGCTCACCCGCCGCGAGGACCTCGTCCAGGATCTCCTCCAGGCGGGCCAGCTTGCCGGAGCGGCCGGGCAGGGCCGAGCCGTCGCGCAGCAGTTGCGCGGGATGGTTGCAGACCTGCTTGAGGCGGGTCATGGCGGCGAGCACGAGCCCTCTGCGCTCGATGCCGTCGCTGGACTCGATGCGCGCCAGCATGTCGTCGACGATCGCCCGGTAGAGCGAGGCCTGCTCGGCGGTGAGGTTGCAGAGCACCTCCATCTCCAGTTTCTCCGGCAGGTCGGAGATGATCGAGGAGTCGGTCTTGAGCCGGCGCAGCACGAACGGGCCGGTGATCCGCCGCAGCCGCTCGGCCGCGTCGGCGTCGCCGTGCCGTTCGATCGGCTCGGCGTACCTCTTCCGGAAGGTCGCCGCCGGTCCCAGCAGGCCCGGGTTGGCGAACTGCATGATCGACCACAGGTCCGCCAGCCGGTTCTCCACCGGCGTGCCGGTGACGGCGATCCGGTGCCGGGCGGGCAGCGCGCGGACCGCCTCGGCCTGCCGGGTGGCGGCGTTCTTGATGGCCTGGGCCTCGTCGACGACCACCCGCCGCCAGTCGATGCCGGCCAGCTCGACGGCGTCCCGGGCCGCCACGGAATAGGTGGTGAGGACCAGGTCCGCGCCGTGCACGGCCGCGCCGAAGGCATCGCCCCGCGCCCGTTCCGCGCCGTGGTGCACGTGTACGCGCAGTCCCGGCGTGAACCGCGACGCCTCGCGCTGCCAGTTGCCGACCAGCGACATCGGGCAGACCAGCAGGGTCGGCCCGGCGTCCGGCGGGTCCCCGGCGAGCAGGGCGAGCAGTTGCACCGTCTTGCCCAGCCCCATGTCGTCGGCGAGCACCCCGCCGAGCCCGAGGGACTGGAGGAACGTCAGCCAGGCCAGCCCCCGCCGCTGGTACGGCCGCAGCGTGCCGCAGAACGCCGGCGGCGGGTCCAGCGGGGTGAGCCGCCGCTCCACCGCCCCGGCGAGCAGGTCGCCCAGCGCGCCGTCGGCGCTGACCTCCAGCACGGGCAACGCGTCCGGCTGCTCGGCGTCGGCCAGGCCGAGCCGGAGCAGGTCGGCGACGGTCAGCTCGCCGGCGGAGCGCAGCAGGCGCAGGCCGGCGGCGAGCCGCTTCGGGTCCAGTTCCACCCACTGCCCACGCAGCCGCACCAGCGGGGTCTTCAGCGCGGCCAGCGACGCCAGTTCCTCGGCCGTGAGCGGCTGGTCGCCGAGGGACACCTCCCAGCGGTAGTCGACGAGGGCGTCCAGCCCGACGCCGCCGGCGGTGGCGGCGACGGTGCCCGGGGCGGTCCGGCCGCGGGCCTGCAACCGGGCGCCGAGCCGGGCCGACGGGCGCCGCCACCAGGAGGGCAGCAGCACGGCGAACCCGGCGGCGTGCAGCACCGGGGCACCCTCGCGGAGAAACCGGTGCGCCCCCTCGACGTCCAGCTCCAGGGCCTCCGGCGTGGCCGTACGCAGGGCGGTGTCCAGCTCGGGCCAGAGCCGGCTGGCGCGGCCCAGCTCGGCGAGCAGGGTCTCCTGCGGGTCGGCGCCGCGACCGGCCAGCCCGGCGACGGTTCCCGGTTCCCGCCACACCTGCCCGGCGTCCACGTGCAGGCTCGGCTCGTCGGCGGCCTGGAGGCCGAACTCGATGCGCCACCGCCCGGTTGGCGCCACCGTCGCCGTCGGGTCGACGGGTACCACGCCGACCGGCTCGGTGACCTCGTCGGCCGGCGGCTCGACCAGGCGGAAGCTGGCCCGTACCGCACCGCCGGCCGCGTCGCGCTGCCAGGCGTCCAGTTCGGCGCGGAGGGTGTCCAGCGCCACCGGGTCGGCGACGAACTGCCGTACCGCTCCGGTGAGCGCGGCCAGCCAGGCCGGCAGCGCGCCGTTCGGGCGTACGCCCCGGGCCAGCGCGGTCTGTGCCAGGGCGGCCCGGACGGCGGCGTCGGTGAGCGCGTCGAGCGCGTCGGCGACCAGCGCGCCCGGGGCGTGGTCCGGCCCGGACGGCGTGCCCGTGCCGGCGGCGGCACCGGGGCGGCCCGGTGCGTCGGGGCCGGTCTCGGCACGGGCGGCCGGGGGCAGGGCCAGCGCCAGCGCCCGGGCCCAGGTGGCGTCCGTGCCGGTCAGCAGCGGTCGCCACACCGCCCGGGCGGTGACCCCACGGTCCCCGCGCTCCCGCGACTGCTCGGTGAGGCCCGGCAGGACCCGGCCCCGGGCCGTCAGGTCCACCGCGAAGTCGGCGAGTTCGGCGAGGTGGCGCAGCGTCGCGCCCGGCACGGCGGCCAGCGCGTCGAGGCCGCGCAGCAGGGGCAGCGCGGCGTCGGGGGCGTACCGGAGGACGGGGACCCGCCACCCGGCGAGGGTGACTGCCCCGCGGACCGCCCCGGCGACCTCGGGACGGACGAGTTCCGGCGAGTCCAGCGGCGAGCCGGCGCGGGTGGGGAGGGTGAGCAGGGCCGTGTCGAGGTCGGTCGGCTCGGCCGTCGCAGCCAGCGCGGCGGCGATCACGGCCTGGTCGGCGGCGAACGGGTGCGGCCGTTCCCGGGGCGTCCGGCCCGGACGGCGCGAGGCACGGGCCGGCAGCGTGCTGTCCTCGGCCCAGACGACGAGCCCGACGCCGCAGCGCCAGACCCCGTGGACGACCAGCACGCGTTCCCCTCCTCGCGACGACCCCGGCGAGGATATCGGTCCGATCCTGGCGGCCCCGACCAGCGCACCGACGGCCGCCCGATTGGCGACGGCCGGGAGGCCGGCCGCGTGGTGCACCGAGGGGCTAGGGTCGGCGCGTGTACGACCTCCTCGTGATCGGCGGTCTCGGCGTCGACGTGCGGGTGCGGGTGCCCGCGATCCCGCTGCCGGCCGCCGACTCCGTCCCCGTCGACCCGATCGACCTGCGGATCGGCAACACCGGCGCCGGGGTGGCGCTCGCGGCGCACGCGCTCGGGCTGCGGGTGGCGGTGATCGACGTCATCGGCGCCGACCCGGCCGGTGACGTGGTCCGGGCCGCGCTGGCCCGCACCGGCGTGCACGCCGTGCTGGGCGACGCCCCGGCCGGCACCCGGCGGTCGGTGAACCTGGTCGATCCGGCCGGACGGCGCATTGTCGCTCTACGACCCGCGCCCCTGGCAGGGGCCGCCCCCGTTCCCGGCGGGCGAGGTGACCGCGCTGGCCAGGCGGGCGACCCACGTCCACCTGTCGATCATGGACTGGACGCTGCCACTGTTACCCGCCCTGCGCGCCGCGTTGCCCGACGGGGTCGCCCTCTCCACCGACCTGCACGACTGGGACGGGGCGAACGCCTACCATCGGCCCTTCGCCGAGGTGGCCGACCTCGTCTTCGTCAGTGGTGTCCGGCTGGGCGCGGGAGCCGGCGCGCTCGCCACCGCCCTGGCGCCCCGCCCGGTGCTGGTGACCCGGGGCGCGGACGGCGCCGAAGTGCACGCCGGTGCGGGCGACCCGACGCGGGTGCCCGCCACCGAACCGCCAGCGCCGATCGTCGACACGAACGGCGCGGGGGACGCCTTCGCGGCGGGCGTGATCGCCGCACGGCTGCGCGGCACGGCGTTGACGGACGCGGCGTCGTACGCGGCCCGGGTCGCTGCGGCGGCCTGCACCCACGACGGCATGGAGTATCCGCCGGGCCTGCTGCCGCGTCGCTGACGCCGCAGCCCGGCGGCGGCGCCGGGTCGGATCGGCGCGGCGGTCAGACCGCGCCGGTGGCGCCGTCGGTCAGCTCGCGGAGGATGTCGGCGTGCCCGACGTGCCGGGCGGTCTCCTCGATCATGTGCACCAGGATCCAGCGCAGCGACACCTCACCGAGTTGCGGGTGCGGCACGACGTGGTCGAGGTCGAAGCGGCCGGCGACCTCCCGGGACCGGGTGCAGGCCCGCTCGTACGCGGCGGCGAGCCGTTCGACGGTGTCGCCGTCGGCGAGCGCGAAGCTGGCCGCGGCGTCCTCCTCCGAGGTCAGGTAGACCTCGCCCGGGTCCGGGGCGAGCAGGCTCGGAAACCAGCTCCGCTCGACGAGCGTCAGGTGTCTGACGAGGCCGGCGACGGTGGTGGCCGAGGGCACCAGCCGGCGGGCCGCGTCGGCGTCGGAGAGCCCGCGCAACTTGCGCAGCAGCACCCCCCGGTGGAAGTCGAGGAAGGACTCGAGCACGGCCCGCTCGTCGGCGGTGCGCGCCAGCACCGGGCCTAGGGTGGGATCGATCGCAATCTCCGCCATCCACCGACCCTAGTGCCGGCACGTCGCGGCCCGCTGCCCCGCTATCCGCTGCGGGGGCGGGCCGGGCGGGGCAGGATGGGCGTATGGCATCAACGGCAGAGATCCCCCTGGTGGGTGGCGCGGCCGACGGCGAGACCGTCACCGCGGAACTGGACCCGAACGGCCGCCCGCCGCTGACCCACCACCACCTCGGGGCGGAGGGGCTGGCCGAGGCGGAGATCTACGAGCTGGAGTCCGTGGACGCCGCCGCCGACCGGTGGTGCTACCGCTGGCGCGGACCGGCGGTCTGAGCCGGCGGATCAGGCCGCCGGGGCCAGGCTGCGGGCCCGCAGGCTGTCCAGCACGGCGCGGGTGACCTGGGAGGTGCCCCGGGCCTCGTCGCACACCTCGGCCACGCGCTGCGCGGTGGCCTCGGCCCGCTGTTCCCGCTCGTCCCAGAGCCGGTCGACCTCGGCCAGGAGGGGACCCTCGACCTCCCGCTCCAGGCCGCGCAGCGCCGGCACCCCGAGCCGTTGGGCCAGGTCGAAGACCTTGCCGGCGTACGGCAGCGGCAGGAACGGTGTGCCGGCCATCGCGGCGAAGATCAGGAAGTGCAGCCGCATGCCCACGGCCAGGTCGAAGTGGCGCATCAGCCCGAGCACCTGCTGGGGCGAGTAGGTGCCGTGCAGGATCCGCCCCCGCTCGGCGGCCACCATGTGCGACAGCACGCCGTGCGAGTGCCGGATGTCGTCGCGCTCCATCGGTACGAAGAGCACGTAGGCGTCGATCCGCTGCACCAGGAAGTCGCCGATCTGGGCGAGCAGGCGGTGGTAGCCGTCGACGTCGAGCCGCTCGGCGGCCCGGCCCGGCTCCCGTACGCTCATCCCGACCAGCCGGGTGCCGGCCGGCACACCCTCCTCACGGAGCAGCTCCGCCGGGAAGTCCTCGGGCTCGATCAGGAAGGCCGGGTCGGCGGTCACGGTGATGGGGTTGAGCAGCCCCGCCTCCTCCAGCGCCATCCGGGACTCCTGGTCCCGGACGGTCACCTGGGTGGCGCTGGCCAGGGTCTCCCGCACCATGCCCGTGTCCACGCCCTCGCTGAGCGGCCCGACCCCCACCGCGTACGTCAGCAGCGGCAGGCCCCGCTCCTGGGCGACCCGCACCACCCGCAGGTAGCGGCGGGCCTCCCGGTCGTAGAGGATGCCGCCGCCGCCGAGGATGAGCACGTCGAGCTGGGCCAGCACCAACGCGGAGTCGGTCCGGCTGACTCCTTCCCAGGGCACCGCCTCCACCTCGGGGTGCGCGATCCGGGTGTGCGCCGGGTTGCGGGAGAAGACGATGATCCGCCCGTTCGGCTCCTGCTCGCGCAGATCGGTCAGGAGGCCGCTCAGGATCGCCTCGTCACCGAGGTTGCGTCCGCCGTACGAGCCGAGCACTCCGATGGTCAGTCCGCCGCCATGCGTCATCCGTCGCTCCTCCCCAGGTGCGTGCGGGGCGGGTTTCCCGCTGCGCGGGGGAACACTCCTGACGCGGCTCAGCCGCTCGGAGGCAGCCGCTTCGTCATCTGCTGGGCGGCCACCCGGTAGCCGAGGCTGTGGTAGAGGTGGATGGCCCCGGTGTTGGACCCGAAGACGTTCAGTCCCAGCTCGGGCACCCCGAGGGCGGCGAGTTCCGCCTCGACGAGCTGGATCATCCGCCGCCCGTACCCCTGTCTGCGGTGTCCGGGATCCACCTCGACGCTGTTGAGCCACGCGGTGTGGGGCCCGGCGGGGCCGCCGGGCAGCCCGACCCAGATCCACCCCACCTCGACGTCGCCGACCCGGGCGGTGCGCAGCAGGGCGCCGGCGGTGTCGACACCGTCGGAAAGCTGTTCACGCAGCTGGGTGGCGGCCCGCTCCAGGGCCGCGGCGGGCGCCAGGCCGCGATCGACCGTCATCGCCTCGGCGTACGAGCGCACGAGCGGTTCGCGCCGCCGCGCGAACTCCTCGGCCGTCATCGGCGTCAGTTCCACCAGGACTCCCCTCCGCCGGTCACCGGTCGGCGGTGCCGACCAGCCGGGACACGAACGCCACGACCACGTCGTCGGGGTCGAATCCCGCCTCGACGGACGTGCCGAGCAGGTCGAGCAGCAGCCCGTCCATGGCGTAGTGCAGCAGAGCGACCTCGAAGGCGCCACCCGGTAGTCCGGAGGCGAGATGGAAGGCGACGTCGTCGCGGTAGCCGCGGCGCAGTGTGTCGCCGAGGATCCGGGCCAGGTCGGGGCGACGGGCCGCCTCCAGCCGCAGCTCGATCAGGGCCCGGGTGAGGTCGGGCTGCCGGGTGGTCCGCTCGACGATGTGGCGCAGGTAGTCGGTGAACAGCTCCAGCGACGGCGCACGGGCGCCCAGCTCGGCCAGGACCCGCTCGTCCGGGGCGGCCAACCGCTCCATGATCCGCTCGCCGAGCGCGCCGAGCAGCGCGTCGCGGGAGCGGAAGTAGTTGGAGGCGGTGCCCGTCGGCACGCCCGCCTCGACGTCGACCGCCCGGTGGGTCAGGCCGCGCGCCCCGGTCGCCGCCAGCACCCGCAGCCCCGCGTCGGCCAGGGCCGCCCGTCGTTCCACGTTCCTCGCCATAGGAACACCGTAGCAATAACCACTACGCGTGTAGTAACTTTGTCCACGACATCAGTAGTGATTGGGGAACGGTTTGCGCAAGCTCGTGTACTACGTCGCCAGCACCCTCGACGGCTTCATCGCCGCCCCCGACGGGTCGTACGACTTCTTCCCGCTGGACCCCGACCTGGCGGCCCACCTGGCGGCGCACTGGTCGCAGACGCTCCCGACGTTCGCCCACCCGCAGTTCGGCATCGACGAGCCGACGGGCCGCTTCGACGCGGTGGTGATGGGCCGGGCCACCTACGAGCCGGCGCTGAAGACGGGCGTCACCAGCCCGTACGCGCACCTGCAGCAGTACGTCTTCTCGCGCACCCTGCCACCGGCCGCCGAGCCGGAGGTGGAGATCGTCTCCACGGATCCGGTGGAGTTCGTCCGGGAGCTGAAGCGCCGGCCCGGCCGCGACATCTGGCTCTGCGGCGGCGGCCAGCTCGCCGGCCAGCTCCTGCCCGAGGTCGATGAGCTGGTCGTCAAGCTCAACCCGTACGTGGTCGGCAGCGGCGTCCCGCTCGCCGCCCGGGGGTTCGACCCGCGCCGGTTCGACCTGGTCGACACCCGCCCGTTCGACAGCGGAGTGGTCATCCTCCACTACGCCCGACCCGCCGAGACCGAATAGTCGGCGTCAGCCGGGCGGCGACACCGGATGGGTCAGGAACGGCAGGACGGCGGCGGGCAGCGCCGGCGAGGCGACGATGTCGTAGTGGGTGAGCCCCGGCAGCACGGCGAGCCGGGACGCCGGCCGGTCGGTGCCGTCCCAGCCGGCGTCCCGGTGGCCACCGCCGAGCAGCCCGAAGAACTCCACCATGTGCGCGCAGCTGACCGAGTCGCCGTCGGCGAAGACGAGCAGAGTGGGCACGGTGAGGGCGGCCACCTCGGCCGACCAGTCGTAGTCGCGCCGCAGTAGCTCGCCGGTCCTCGCCCAGAGCCGCGCCCAGTTCCCCGGCCGGGGTGCGACGCGGGTGTAGAGCTCGTGCGGCGGGGTGCCGCGCATCCGCTCGCCCGCCGCCTCGTCGGGCTCGGGCATGCCCGCCAGCACCTCCGGATACCAGCCCTGCCGCCGGCACGGCGCGGAGACGACGACCAGCCGGCGGACCAGCGCCGGGTGCTGGATCGCCGCACGCAGCGCCACGCCGCCGCCGAGCGAGTAGCCCATCACGTCGGCCTCGCCCAGGCCGAGCTGGTCGATCAACGCGGCGACGTCGTCGGCCATCGACTCGTGGCGCAGCGGGCGGTCCACGTCGGCGGTGCGCCCGTGGCCCTGGAGGTCGACCGCGATCACCCGCCGGCGCGTGGCCAGCGCCGGCAGGACCGCCGCGAACATCTCCACCGACCCGAAGCCACCGTGCAGCAACAGCAGCGGACGCCCGGTGCCGTGCTCCTCGTGCCACAGGCGCAGCCCGTGGACCTCCGCGTAGCTCACCGCCCCATCCAACCCCGGCCCTACGACGTTCGTGGGTCGTCCGGGCGCTTCCGCCCGTGGTGACGGCCCCGGCGGGGGCTAACCCGGCCGGACGCACGGGTCGGTGGCCGTACGGATCGGGCTCTGCGCCGTGCGGCCGTCCGTGGACGTCACCCGCACCGACCAGGTCAGCGTCGGTACGCGCAACTGCCCGACGCTGACCCGCGCGGCCGATCCGTCCACCGTCATCGCCCGGACCGATGTCCTGCCCCCGTCGGGCGTCCAGCGAACCTCGGCGCCGCCGAGCGCGGCACTGCCGCTCGCCTGCACCACGAGGGTGTACGTGTCGGAGCCGCACCGCACGTGGGTGGTGGCGGAGACCGTGAACGGCGCGGCCACCCGCGGTGCGCCGGTCGGCCGGGGCACGGTCGGAGGCCTGGACGGCGTCGGCGCGACGCCACCCGGCGGGGCGTCGGGCGCGTCGGTCCGGGCGGCCCCGCCGCCGGGCGGCGCCGGCACGACCTGCGTTCCCGGCGTCGGCACGACCTGCGTTCCCGGCGTCGGAGCGGCGGCGCCGACCGGCGGCGGGTCAGCGGCCCGGGTCCGGGCGTCCGTGGCGGCGGGGGACCGCGGCGCGGAGGCCGGGGTCACCGGATCGCCGGCCGGTGATCCGAGTGTCTCGGACACCGGTTGGCCGGAGCCGTGCCGCGCGGCGGTCGGGCGGCCGGATGCCAGCGACCAGGTGCCGAGCGCGGCGAGGAGGACGAGCAGGGCAGCGCTCGCGGCCATCCGCCGCCGACGGCGGTCGCGGCTCGCCGGCGAGGTCGTCCGCACCGTGTGCGCCGCACCACGCGGCACCGCCGCGATGTCCGGGCCCGCCGCAGCACCGTCCACGGTCGCCGCCGCACCGCCCGGGGCCACCGCAGCACCGTCCACGGTCGCCGCCGCACCGTCCGCCGTCGGCGTGGGCCCGTCGGCCGCTGCGTCCGCCGTCGCGGCGTCCCTCGTGCCGGTAGGTCCGTCGGTCCCTGGGCCGGCCGGGGCCGCACCCGGATCGGGCGTCGGGGCGGCCTGGGCCGCAGCCGCCTCGCCGGGCGCCGGCTCCGTCCGGGTGGCATCCGCCGGACCGGGCGCCGTGCCGGCCGCGACGCCGGTCGCCCAGGTCTCGGCCAGTCGCGGCCACACCGTGTCGGCGACGACCAGGAAGGCCGGTGCCGTGTACGCCGACAGCAGCGTGGCCGGGCTGAGCTGTTCCCGCCGGAGCAACCCGCACGCCGCGCAGCTCTCGATGTGACGCGAGACCCGCTTGCGCAGGGTCGGGGTGAGCCGGCCCTGCCAGCCGTCGATCAGGTCGGCGAGGGCCGGGCAGTCCCGGGCTCCGGCGCGGGCCACCAGCAGCGCCCCCAGCGCCCGCTCGAGCTGCGAGCGGGCTCGCGACAGGCGGGCGTGCGCGTGGTTCGCGGGCACCCCGAGGGCCGCGCCGATGTCGGCGGACGACAGGTCGTGGCGGATGGCCAGGTGGACCACCTCCCGGTCACCCGGGTTCAGCGCGGCCAGCGCGGCGTGCACCAGGGCGCGTACCTGCTGGGCGTTGACGCCCGTGCCCGGGTCGGCGACGTCGGCCACCGGCTCGCCGGCCTCCTCCAGCGGCAGGCAGCGGGATCGGTCCCGGAGCTGCCGGAGGCACTCGGTGCGCACGATCGCGTACAGCCAGGAGCGCAGCCGGTCGGGCTCCCGTAGCTGTCCGATGCGCTGGCCGGCGATGAGGAACGCGTCGTGGACGGCGTCCGCGGCAGCCTCCGGATCGCGCAGCATCGTCCGGGCGTACGTGTACAGGCGATCGGCGTACCGCCGGTACATGCCTTCCAGCCCGGCCCGCTCACCGCGGCGCACCGCCTCGACCAGTGCGGTGTCGTCCCGTGCCGCCGTGTCCATCCGTCTCCCCGTCGTTCGTCGAAGGGTCCAGTAGAACCGCGGATCTTTTTCTTGGGACGTTTCTGTTGGCATCCCGACCCGGTCGCGCTCCTACCGGTGTCAGCACCACCGAAACAGCCATGGAGAGGAACACATCATGCGAGAGGGATCGAACCGTAGGCCGCTGTCGCGTCGGGCGGGCGCCGCGGGCGGGGCCGTGCTGAGCGCACTCGTACTCGGCCAGTTGGCCCTCACCGGACCGGTGGCGGCGGTGCCCGGCCTGAGCTTCAAGACGACGACCGGCCCCAGCAACAGCAGCGCGAAGACGCAGAACACGACCTGTCCGGCCGGCACCAGGGTCATCGGTGGTGGCGGCGCGATCACCGGCTCCGGCCTCGGGCAGGTCGGCATGGACATCATGGTGCCGCTGGTCGGCGGAACGGCGTACTCGGTGACCGGCCGGGAGGACGAGAACGGCGTCGCCGGCAACTGGGCGGTCACGGCCAACGCGATCTGCGCCACCCCGCCCCCGGGCCTGGTGACCGTGTCCGGCAGCTCGGCGCCCAGCTTCGGCACGTCGAACTGGTTCGAGAAGTCCTGCCCGGTCGGCAAGCGCGCCATCGGGGTCGGCGGCGCGGTCGTCGGGGCCTCGAACAGCGAGGTCGTCCTTGAGGACCTGCGCATCCACCAGAACAGCGTCGTGGTGGCGGGCGCCGAGGACGGCACCGGCTTCGCCGGCAGCTGGTGGCTGGACGCGACGGCGATCTGCGCCGACCCGCTGCCCGGCGAGCAGCGCGTGATCGACGACAGCGTCTACAGCTCCGCCGCCACCCGCACGATCACGGCCACCTGCTCCGCGGGGAAGCGGGTGCACGGCGTGGGCGGCGAGATCGTCGGCGGCGAGGGTCAGGTGCGCCTGACCCAGATGCGGGCCACCACCTCGACCACCGTCACCGTCTCCGCCGCTGAGGACGAGAACGGCTTCAGCGGCAACTGGAAGGTGCGCGCGTACGCCGTCTGCGCGAGCTGACCCGCCGGTGCCCGTGGTCCCGCGCTCGAACTTCGGCGCGGGGCCACGGGCGACGCCATGGACGAGCCCGCCGTCGGATCGTTGGGCTGGGGAGAAGCCACCATTCCCCCGAGCTACGGAGTGCCCTGCTGATGACCCGAATGTCGTCGCGTACGCCGATGGCGGCTGTGCTGGTGGTGGCGTCCGTGCTGTGGGCGGGCGCCGCCGCACAGGCCGGACCACGCCCGCAGCAGTCCCGCTCACCCGCCGCGTACGCCCGCGACGGTTACCTGCCCCGGCTGCTGCCCGGGTCGGTGTCGCCGACCTGGAAGGCGGCGACGGTCCCCCGCACCGATCCGACGCCGCACGACGCCGCCGGGGTGCGGTTGAAGCCGGCCAGCACCCCGCCTACCAGTTCGACGCCGCCGGCCGGATCGTCGCGCAGAAGACGATGACACTGCTGCGCTTCTCCACGGCGACCGCCGACCAGCGGGTGCGGATCACCGGCCGGGGTGTCTACTACCGGATGGCGAACGGAGCTCTCGCCGGGTACCACGTCGCCGAGGAGGCGGGGAAGCGGTCGTTGGCGGCGAAGGTCGTGGAGCACACGTACGCGCCGACACGGCTGCTGACGGTGGAGCCGGGGACCTACACCGGTCACGCGTACGACTTCCGCTGGAGAGTGATCGGCTCGAAGAGGGTCACGTTCCCGCGTACGTCCGGGGCTCCGATAGACGCGAGCGCGTGGATCGCCGGGGAACTGCACTACCGGGTGACGGCCGGCACCTACCTGGGTTACTGGCTGCCGGCGCGGCGGGGGCTGGTGCTGACCGACGCGCCCGCCCTGCCATGACCCCTCGGCTCGCGATCGACGCGTGCACGACACACCGACCCCGCCCGGCCCCGGCACCGACCCGCATCTCCGATCCGGTTCGGTGCCGGTGCTGGTGGGTGGGCGCGGCAGGTTTCGAACCTGCGACCCCTCGCTTGTAAGGCGAGTGCTCTCCCACTGAGCTACGCGCCCGGAACGCCCGTACGGCGGGCCGGAGGTTGGCCAGCTTACCCTGCCTCCACCGGCCCGGTCGTACGGCGTACCCGGTTGGTCAGGCCGCGACAGCGTCGGTGAGGGCCTTGCGCCAACCCTGCTGGTCGCGCGCCTCGCCCGGCATGTTCATCTCGGCGAAGCGGACCACGCCGGCCTTGTCGATCACGAAGGTGCCCCGGTTGGCGATGCCGGCGACGTCGTTGAAGACGCCGTACGACTGGGCCACCGCGCCGTGCGGCCAGAAGTCGGCCAGCAGCGGGAACTGGTAGCCCTCCTTGTCGGCCCAGATCTTGTGGGCGTAGACGGAGTCGACGCTGACGGTCAGCACCTGGACGTCGTCGTTGACGTAGTCGTTGAGGTTGTCCCGCACCTCGCACAGCTCACCCTGGCAGATCCCGGTGAAGGCGAGCGGGTAGAAGACCAGCAGCACGGTGCGCTTGCCACGGAAGTCCGAGAGCCGGACCTCCTGGTTGTTCTGGTCCTTGAGCACGAAGTCCGGCGCCTCGGCGCCAACCTCGATCGGCATGCGAGCTCCTCAGGATGGGGTCGGATGTCCAACAGCCTGCCACACCCGGCAGCGGGCGCCGCCGGGTGCTCACCGCCGGCGGCCTACTTCTTGCCCTTGGCACCGCGGCGCAGGACGAGGCGTGCGCCGCTCCAGTCCCGGCCGGCGTTGACGGTGGAGGTCTGCTGGAGCCCGGCGGTGGGCGCGGACTCGGCGACCTCGCTCGGCTCGACGTGCCCCTCGCGCCCCGCCTTGGGCGTGAGCAGCCACACGACGCCGTTGTCGGCCAGCGGACCGAGGGCGTCGACGAGGAGCTCGAAGAGGTCACCGTCGCCGTCGCGGTACCAGACCAGCACCGCGTCGACCACCTCGTCGGTGTCCTCGTCGACCAGATCTCCACAGCGGTCGGTCAGGGCGTCCCGGAGATCCTGGTCGACGTCGTCGTCGTACCCCATCTCCAGGACGACCATCCCCGGTTCGATCCCGAACCGGTCCGCCAGGCTGCGTACCCCGTCGGCGGCCTGACCAGCGGTCGCGCTCACTGTCGCGTGCCTCCTCATCTCATCCCTGCCCGCGGCGTCACGTCGACGCCGTCAGGCAAAGTCCACACAGTTGTGGCTCCCCGCGCAAGTGGCGCACCGGGTGCAACGGAATTTACCGTGCCAGGAGCGTGCGGGCACCCTGGGTAATTGCTTCCTCGGAGACCAGAACCTGGCGAGCCGCCGGCCCTAATGGTACAAAAGAGTCAACTCCGGCCACTCGCCGCGCCGCTCCCACATAACCGGCGTCCACCAGGGCCGCGATGACCCCCTCGCCGACCCCGCCGGAGCGGCGGGTCTCGTCCACGACCAGCACCCGGCCGGTCGCCGCGGCCTCGCGGATGACGTCGGCCACCGGCAGTGGCGACAGCCAGCGCAGGTCCACCACCCGGGTGCCGATCCCCTCGTCGGCAAGGGTCGCCGCCGCGCGCAGCGACATCGGCACACCGTTACCGAAGGTGATGATCGTGACGTCCTCGGCGGAGCCGACCCCGTAGACGCGGGCCCGTCCGATCGGCACGTGCCCGCCGGTCCACGCGCCGGGCTCGGCGTACGGCGCCAGCCACTCGCCGTCGCCGTCGGCGTACAGGTCGCGGGTGTGGTAGAGCGCGATCGGCTCCAGGAAGACGCAGACGCTGCCGTCCACCGCCGCGCTGGCCAGGCAGGTGCGCAGCATGGGCGCGGCGTCGTCCGGCCGCGCCGGCACCGCGATCACCAGGCCCGGCACGTCCCGGAGTACGGCCACCGAGTTGTCGTTGTGGAAGTGCCCCCCGAGGCCCTCCTGGTACGCCAGGCCGGCCACCCGCACCACCATCGGGTTGCGGAACGCCCCCTGTGAGAAGAACTGCATCGTGGCGGCCTCGCCACGCACCTGGTCCTCGGCGTTGTGCAGGTGCGCCAGGTACTGGATCTCGGGCACCGGCAGCATCCCGGCCAGCCCGGCGCCGAGCGCCAACCCGAGGATCGAGGTCTCGTCGAGCATCGTGTCGAAGACCCGGGCCGCGCCGAAGCGGTCCCGCAGCCCCTTCGTCACCCCGTGTACGCCGCCCTTGGCGCCGACGTCCGCGCCGAACACGGCCATCTGCGGGTGGTCGAGCATCCCGTCGGCGAGCGCGGCGTTGATGCTCTCCGCCAGCGTCAGTGGGCCGGTCAGCTCGGGCGGACCGCCGCCGAACGCCTCCGTCCGGGCGGCGGCGCCGGGGCCCGCGGCGCGGGCCGCCGCGTCGGCCACCGCCCGGGCGACCCGGACGGGGCGGCGGGGGGCCAGCGGGGCCACCACGTCGGCGGGTGCGCCCAGCTTCGGCTCGTCCAGCACCTCCTCGGCGATCCGGCGTACCTGCCAGCCGATCTCGTCGTAGCGGGCCAGCAGTTCCTCGCCGGTGGCCACCCCGGCACCGACCAGCAGCCGCGCGGTGCCGGCCAGCGGATCGCGGTCGAGGTCCGCGGCGACGTCCCCGGCGTTGCGGTAGGCGCTCTCGTCGTCCGCGCCGGCGTGCCCCATCAGCCGTACGGTCGACAGGTGCAGCACGGCGGGGCGCCGGTGCCGGCGTACCCAGGCCGCCGCCTCGGCCGCGACCTCGTACGCCCGCACCAGGTCGCCGCCGTCCGCGGCGAAGTAGCGGACACCCGGCTTGGACCGCAGCGTCGTCTCCACCCAACCCTTCGGGGAGCGGACGCTCATGCCGAGACCGTTGTCCTCGCAGACGAAGAGCACCGGGATGCGCAGGCCGGTGTGGTCGTACCAGCCGGCGGTGTTGAACGCGGCGGTGGCGCTGGCGTGGTTGACCGAGGCGTCGCCGAACGAGCAGACCACGATGGCGTCCGGCGGCCAGGACGCCTGCGTGGCGCCCGCGCCGCTGCCGACCCGCACCCCGTCGCGCCCGGCGGAGGTCTCCAGGCGGCGCAGCCGTTCCACCGCCAGCCCCATCCCGACCGCGCGGGGCAGGTGCGAGGCGACGGTGGAGGTGGTCGGGACGACGGCCAGGTCGGCGCGGCCGAAGACCTTGTGTCGGCCGCCGGCGATCGGCTCGCGGCTGGAGGCGACCATGCCCCGCAGGACGTCGCGGGCCGCCTCGGCGTACCCCGCGGGGAGCGGGCGGTCCACGACGGACCCGGCGCCGCCGGTCGGCTCGTCCGCCTCGACGGCGTCCGCCCCGGGCCCGTCGCCGCGGACGCCCGGGTCGGCCGGCCCGACCTCGACGGGCCCGTCGGCCGCAGCCGGCTGGTCGGCCCCGTCCCGCCCGGTCCCGGGCCCCTCGGCCGGCACGGGGCGGGCCTGGGCCGCGCGGACGCAGTAGAAGGCTCCCGAGCGGTAGTGCAGCAGCGCCGGGTCGGTGGCGCGCAGCGCGGCGGCGACCGCGGCGTTGCCCTCGTGGCCGGCGGAGCCGATGGTGTGGAAGCCCTCGCCGAAGCTGTGCAGCCAGCGGCCGGCCAGGTCGAGCTGGCGGCTGGTGGCCTGCGCGCCGAAGAGGTCCAGCGCCCGCGCGCCGGTCAGCGTCGTGTCGTCGGTGACCGGCCGTGCCGGGTCACGCCGCTGCGGCGGGTCGGCCAGCGCTGCCAGCGTCTCCCGGAACCGGTCGTCGAGATCTTGCGGGGTGGTCACGTCGGACAGCATTACCGACAAGCGGCCCGCGCGCCCACTCGGACACGTTCGACGCGCTGCGGGTCAGTCGTCGTCGCACCGCTCGGGGCAGCCACCGTCGGAGACCTTCCAGACCAGCTCGCGCAGGGTCGCCAGTTCCGGCACGCTGAGCCCGGCGAGCAGCCGGGAGTCCGACACGACCTGGTGCACCCGGGCCCGTACCTGCCGGCCCGGCCCGGTCACCACCAGCGTCTTCTGCCGCCGGTCGGCGGGGTCGGTGCGCCGCTCGACCAGCCCGGCGCGCTCCAGCCTGTCGACCAGGGCGGTCACGTTGGAGCGGTCGCAGCCCAGCCCTTCGGCGAGGTCGCGGGCCGGCAGCGGCCGGTCGGGGTCCAGCGCGTGCAGCGCCCGCGCGGTCGCGGGGGTCAGCCCCAGCTCGGCGATCTCCACGTCCTGGTAATGGCGCAGCGCGGCGGCGAGGTGCGTGATGCGGCGCACCACGTCGCCGGCCAGCGCCGCGCGGCCGGGGTCCCGCGGGGCGGAGGGGGCGGTGTGCTGCTGCGACATGCCCAAATCCTACTTACGCTCCGTGACGTGTCACCGACGCGCGCGAGGAACCGGTGGCGGCGGTCAGCCGGGGAGGAACGAGAACCGGACGGTCCGGGTGGGGTTGTCGCCGTTGGGGTCGACCAGGCACACCGACTGCCAGGTGCCCAGCGCCAGCCGGCCGTCGACCACCGGCAGCGTCGCGTACGGGGGGACGAACGCCGGCAGCACGTGGTCGCGCCCGTGGCCGGGCGAGCCGTGCCGGTGCCGCCACCGGTCGTCGGTGGGCAGCAGGTCGTCGAGCGCCGCGAGCAGGTCGTCGTCGGAGCCCGAGCCGGTCTCGATGATCGCCAGCCCGGCGGTGGCGTGCGGCACGAAGACGTGCAGCAGGCCGTCGCCCTGCCCGGAGACGAACCGCTCGGCCTCCGCGGTGATGTCCCGGACGGTGGGCCGGGCCCCGGTCTGGACGGTGAACACCTCACTGCGCATACGACGCATTCTGCCCGAGGGGGCCGCCGGCCGCCCGAATCCCGCCGGCCGGGCCGGTAGCGCAAAGTTACCGACGGGTACCTGTGTCGCGCGTCGCGTCTCCGGGCGGTGGGCGTGACGGCGGGTGCCACCAGGGGGCAGGATGGCGCTAGAGACCTATCCCACACAGAACCGAGGGAACGCCTGTGGCTACGGAACGCAAGCGCCCGGTGATCACCGCTGGTCTGCCGAGCCAGCTTCCGGACATCGACCCTGAAGAGACCGGCGAATGGGTCGAGTCGCTCGACGGTGTCATCGACGAGCGCGGGACAAAGCGCGCCCGCTACGTCATGCTGCGCCTGCTGGAGCGGGCCCGCGAGCGCCAGGTCGGGGTGCCGTCGCTGACCACCACCGACTACATCAACACCATCCCGCCGGAGCGCGAACCGTGGTTCCCGGGCGACGAACACGTGGAACGGCGGATCCGGGCCTACGTCCGGTGGAACGCGGCCATGCTGGTGCACCGGGCGCAGCGCCCCGAGATCGGCGTCGGCGGGCACATCTCCACCTTCGCCAGCTCGGCCTCGCTCTACGAGGTGGGCTTCAACCACTTCTTCCGCGGCAAGGACCACCCGGGCGGCGGCGACCACATCTTCTACCAGGGCCACGCCTCGCCCGGCATGTACGCGCGGGCGTTCCTGGAGGGGCGGCTGACCGAGCACCAGCTCGACGGGTTCCGCCAGGAGCTGTCGCACCCGGGCGGCGGCCTGCCGTCGTACCCGCACCCCCGGCTCATGCCGGACTTCTGGGAGTTTCCCACGGTCTCGATGGGCCTGGGCGGGCTGAACGCGATCTACCAGGCGCGGTTCAACCGCTACCTGCACCACCGGGGCATCAAGGACACCTCGGACCAGCACGTGTGGGCGTACCTGGGCGACGGCGAGATGGACGAGCCGGAGACGCTCGGCGCGATCGGCGTGGCCGCCCGCGAGGAGCTCGACAACCTCACCTTCGTGATCAACTGCAACCTCCAGCGGCTCGACGGGCCGGTGCGCGGCAACGGCAAGGTCATGCAGGAGCTGGAGGCGTTCTTCCGGGGCGCCGGCTGGAACGTCATCAAGGTGGTCTGGGGCCGGGAGTGGGACCCGCTGCTCGCCGCGGACACCGACGGCGCGCTGGTCAACCTGATGAACACCACACCCGACGGTGACTACCAGACCTACAAGGCGGAGTCCGGGGCGTACGTCCGGGAGCACTTCTTCGGCCGCGACCAGCGGACCCGCAAGATGGTCGAGGACCTCAGCGACGACGAGATCTGGAACCTCAAGCGGGGCGGGCACGACTACCGCAAGCTCTACGCGGCCTACAAGGCGGCGATGGAGCACACCGGTCAGCCGACCGTGATCCTGGCCAAGACGATCAAGGGCTGGACGCTGGGCTCGCACTTCGAGGGCCGCAACGCCACGCACCAGATGAAGAAGCTGACGCTGGAGGACCTGAAGACCTTCCGCGACCGGCTCTACCTGGACATCCCGGACAAGGCGCTGGAGGACAACCCCTACCTGCCGCCGTACTACACGCCCGGCGACAAGTCCGACGAGATCGCCTACCTCAAGGAGCGGCGCCAGCAGCTCGGCGGCTACCTGCCGTCGCGGCGGCGGGGGCAGAAGCGGCTGAGCATCCCCGGCCCGGAGCGCTTCGCCGACGTCAAGCGCGGCTCGGGCAAGCAGAAGGTGGCCACCACGATGGCCTTCGTCCGCCTGCTCAAGGACGTGATGAAGGACAAGGAGTTCGGCAAGCGCTGGGTGCCGATCATCCCCGACGAGGCGCGCACCTTCGGCATGGACTCGCTCTTCCCGACGCAGAAGATCTACTCGCCGCACGGCCAGCGCTACACCTCGGTCGACCGGGAGCTGTTCCTGTCGTACAAGGAGTCCACCGGCGGGCAGATCCTGCACGAGGGGATCAACGAGGCCGGCTCGGTCGCCTCGTTCACGGCGGCGGGCTCGGCGTACGCCACCCACGACGAGCCGATGATCCCGATGTACATCTTCTACTCGATGTTCGGGTTCCAGCGCACCGCCGACGGGCTGTGGGCCGCCGCCGACCAGATGGCCCGGGGTTTCCTGCTCGGCGCCACCGCCGGCCGGACCACGCTCAACGGTGAGGGGCTCCAGCACGAGGACGGCCACTCGCTGCTGATCGCCGCCACCAACCCGGCGGTGGTCGCGTACGACCCGGCGTTCGCGTTCGAGATCGCGCACATCGTGGAGAACGGCCTGCACCGCATGTACGGCAAGGCGCAGGAGAACGTCTTCTACTACCTGACGATCTACAACGAGCCGATCCTCCAGCCGGCGGAGCCGGAGGGCGTGGACGTCGAAGGCGTGCTCAAGGGCATCTACCGCTACTCCCCCGCCCCGTCGGTGGGTGACGACGCGCCGAAGGCCAACGTGCTCGCCTCGGGCACCGGCATGCAGTGGGCGCTCAAGGCGCAGCAGCTGCTGGCCCAGGACTGGGGGGTGGCCGCCGACGTCTGGTCGGTGACCTCCTGGACGGAGCTGCGCCGCGACGCGGTGCAGTGCGAGGAGCACAACCTGCTCAACCCGGGCGCGGAGCAGCGGGTGCCGTACATCCAGCAGAAGCTGGCCGACGCCGAGGGCCCGAAGGTCGCGGTCAGCGACTGGATGCGCGCGGTGCCGGACCTGATCGCCCGCTGGGTGCCCGGCGACTACACCTCGCTCGGCACGGACGGGTTCGGCATGTCCGACACCCGGCACGCCCTGCGCCGGCACTTCCACGTCGACGCCGAGTCGGTGGTCGTCGCCACGCTGCGACAGCTCGCGCTGCGCGGCACCGTGCCGGCGAGCGTGCCGGCCGAGGCGGCCAAGAAGTACGCCATCGAGGACGTCAACGCGGCCCCGGTCGGCGAGACCGGCGGCGACAGCTAGACACGTACGCGACGAGGGGCCCGGCGGGTGCGCCGGGCCCCTCGTCGTCGCCGGTCGGGCCCACGAGACGCCCGGGGCACGAAGCGGAACGGCGGTGGTCCCGGGGGTCCCTGGCGGGGACACCGGGCCACCGCCGTCGCGGGTGACGCCAGGACGTGCCCGGCTCAGCCGACGGCGGCCAGATCGGTCAGCCGGGCGAGCGAGTCCTCCAGGTCGGCGCCGACCCTGCGCAGGCCGAGGCGGAGCAGGGCGGCCTTGACCGGACCGGCCGGCCAGCGTACGACGATGAGCCGCACGATCGACCCGCCCTCCTCCTCGTCCGCGGTGAGCTGGACGTAGATCTCGGTGCGCGCCTCCGCTCGGGCACCGGCGCCCTTGGCGCGTTCGCGCCAGCCGATCAGGGTCGGCTCCTGATAGGCGATCACCTCGGCCTCATGCGCCGAGCCACGCCCGGCCTGGACGAGTTGTCGACGCCCGAAGCCCTCTCCCGAGAGCACTTCGGCCGCGCGGACCCCCGCCAGCCAGGCCGGCAACTGCTCGGCCCGCTGCACGACGTCCCAGACCGCTTCCACCGGCGCCACCACGTGCGCACTACGTTCCACGAGGATCATTTCCGTCTTCCTCCAGTGAGGACATCCCACGATATCGGCACTCTATGCGCAAATTCGGACTTACTGGGACGGGTTTAGCAAAGACACGCCGAAATCCATTGCGCCGCGGCCCCCGAGGACCTATGGCGCATCGATCGACGGCGCTCTAGAGTCGCGAGCACGATTCACGTACGACGGGAGGGCGCATGTCGACCGCAGCGATGCCCGAGTTCCCCGCCGGATTCCGCTGGGGAGTGTCCACCTCCGCCTACCAGATCGAGGGCGGCGTCGACGAGAACGGCCGGGGAGCGTCCATCTGGGACACCTTCGCCCACTCCCCCGGCCGGATCGCCGACGGCAGCACCGGCGACGTGGCCTGCGACCACTACCACCGGCACGCCGAGGACGTCGCGCTGCTGGCCGGGCTGGGCGTGTCGGCGTACCGCTTCTCGATCGCCTGGCCCCGGGTCCGGCCCGCCGGCGACGGGCCGGTGAACGCGCGCGGGCTGGACTTCTACGACCGGCTGGTCGACGACCTGCTCGCCCACGACGTCGACCCGGTCGCCACGCTCTTCCACTGGGACCTGCCCCAGTCCCGCCAGGACGCCGGCGGCTGGCTCGCCCGCGACACCGCCCACCGCTTCGCCGAGTACGCCGACGCCACCGCCGCCCGCCTCGGCGACCGGGTGAAGCTCTGGATCACCCTCAACGAGCCGTTCATCCACATGAGCCTCGGCCACGGCACCGGCGAGCACGCCCCCGGCCGGACGCTGCTCTTCGACGCCTTCCCGGTGGCCCACCACCAACTCCTCGCCCACGGTCTCGCCGTCGCCGCGCTGCGGACGCGCACCACCAGCCCGATCGCCATCGCCAACAACTACTCGCCCGTGCGGGCGGCCGGGGACAGCGACGCCGACCGGACGGCCGTCGCCGCGTACGAGGCGCTGCACAACCGGCTCTTCACCGACCCGCTGCTCGGCCGCGGCTACCCCGACGGGCTGGGCTTCGACACCGCCGTGGTGCGCGCCGGGGACCTCGACGTGATCGCCGCGCCGATCGACGTGCTGGGGGTCAACTACTACAACCCGACCGGCGTACGCGCCCCGCAGGAGGGCTCGCCGCTGCCGTTCGAGCTGGTGCCGCTGCAGGGATACCCGCGCACCGCCTTCGACTGGCCGGTCGCCCCCGACGGGCTGCACGAACTGCTCGGCTGGCTGCACCGCACGTACGCCGACGACCTGCCGCCGATCCAGGTCACCGAGAGCGGCTGCGCGTACGACGACGCGCCCGACGCCGACGGCCGGGTGCACGACCCGCAGCGGATCGCCTACCTCGACGGACACCTGCGCGCCGTACGCGCCGCGATGGACGAGGGCGTCGACGTGACCGGCTACTTCGTCTGGTCGCTGCTGGACAACTGGGAGTGGGCGGAGGGCTTCACCAAGCGCTTCGGCCTGGTGCACGTCGACTTCGACACCCAGGTCCGTACGCCCAAGTCCTCGTACGCCTGGTTGCGCGACCTGATCGCCCGGCCGTGACCACCGTCGACCCGACGCCGGCGTCGCTGCCGGCGGCACTCGCCGAGCCGACCGCGCCGGTGCGGCGGGGCTGGATCGCGCTGATCTTCGCGGCGAACCTCGGGGTCTGGATGGCGTTCTTCACGCCCATCCAGGTGCTGCTGCCGCAGCAGCTGGGGCGGATCGCGCCGGCCGACAAGGAGACCGCGCTGGCCGTCGTCACCGGCCTCGGCGCGCTCGCCGCGGTGCTCGCCAACCCCCTCGCCGGGGCGCTGTCGGACCGCACCTGCCTGCGGCTGGCCGGGCGCGAGTTCGGCCGGCGGCACGTCTGGACCGCAGGCGGCGCGCTGCTCGGCGCGGCGGCCCTGGTGCTGCTGTCGCAGCAGCGCACCGTCGCCGGGGTCGCGCTCGGCTGGGTCGCCGCGCAGGTCTGCTTCAACGCGATGCTGGCCAGCCTGACCGCCGCCGTGCCGGACCGGGTGCCGGTCGCCCAGCGCGGCGGCGTCTCCGGCTGGGTCGGCATCCCCCAGGCGCTGGGGCTGGTGCTCGGCGTGGTGCTGGTGACCGCCGTGGTGAGCGGCACCGCCGCCGGCTACGCCACGATGGCGGTTGCCGTGCTGCTGCTGGCGCTGCCGTTCGCGCTGCTCACCGCCGACGACCCGCTGCCCCGGGCACACCGCCCGGCGCTGCGCTGGCGTGCCCTGCTCGCCTCGATGTGGATCTCGCCGCGCCGGCACCCCGACTTCGGCTGGGCCTGGATCACCCGCTTCCTGGTGCAGCTCGGCAACGCGCTCGGCACGCTCTACCTGCTCTACTTCCTCACCGACGAGGTGCGCCACGTCGACCCCGAGGGCGGCCTGCTGGTGCTGATCCTGCTCTACACGGCCGGCCTGGCGGCCACCGCCGTGGTGGCCGGGCGGCTGTCGGACCGCTCCGGCCGGCGCAAGGTCTTCGTCATCGCCGCCGGCGGGATCATGGCGGTCGCCGCGCTGCTGCTGGCCGTCGCCCCGGTCTGGCCGGTGGCCGTGGTCGCCGCGCTGCTGCTCGGCGCCGGCTACGGCGTCTACCTGTCGGTGGACGCCGCGCTCATCACCCAGGTGCTGCCCGCCGCCACCGACCGGGCCAAGGACCTCGGCGTGATCAACATCGCCAACTCCGCCCCGCAGGTGCTCGGTCCGGCGATCTCCGCCCCGCTCGTGGTGCACCTCGGCGGCTATCCGGTGCTCTACGCGGTCACCGCGGCGGTCACCGTGCTGGGCAGCGTGCTGGTGCTGAAGATCCGCTCGGTGCCCTGAGGTGTAAGGAAGGGCCCCTTGCAATCGCTACGCGATTGCAAGGGGCCCTTCCTTACACCGTCGCGCGCCGCCGTAGGCTGGGGACGTGACGGTACGTGTACGCTTCGCCCCCTCCCCGACCGGTATGTTCCACGTCGGCGGCGCCCGCTCGGCGTTGCAGAACTGGATCTACGCCAAGCAGCAGGGCGGGGTGTTCGTGCTCCGCATCGAGGACACCGACGCGGCCCGCAACAAGCCGGAGTGGACCGAGGGCATCCTCTCCGCGCTCGACTGGATCGGCATCGAGCGCGGCAGCTACGAGGGCCCGCACTTCCAGTCCGAGTACGCGGGCGAGCACCGGGCCGCCGCCGCGCGGCTGCACGAGTCCGGCCGCGCCTACTACTGCGACTGCACCCGCGAGGCCGTGCAGGCGCGCACCGGCTCGCAGTACCAGGGCTACGACGGCTTCTGCCGGGACCGGGGCCTGCCGGCCGGTGAGGGACGCGCCCTGCGCTTCCGCACGCCCGACGAGGGCGAGACCGTGGTGGTCGACCTGATCCGCGGCGAGCCGACCTTCGAGAACAAGCTGATCGAGGACTTCGTCATCGCCCGGGGCGACGGCTCGCCGGTCTTCCTGCTCGCCAACGTGGTCGACGACATGACCATGGGGATCACCCATGTGATCCGGGCCGAGGAGCACCTGCCCAACACGCCGAAGCAGCAGTTGCTGTGGGACGCCCTCGGGGTGAAGCCGCCGATCTGGGCGCACGTGCCGGTGGTGGTCAACGAGAAGCGGCAGAAGCTCTCCAAGCGCCGCGACAAGGTGGCCCTGGAGGCGTTCCGGGACGAGGGCTACCTCGCCGCGGCGATGCGCAACTACCTGATGCTGCTCGGCTGGGCGCCGTCGGGCGACCGGGAGATCGTCGAGTGGTCGGTGATCGAGCAGGAGTTCCGGCTGGCGGAGGTCAACCCCTCGCCGGCGTTCTTCGACGAGAAGAAGCTCCGGGCGTTCAACGGCGAGTACATCCGGGCGCTCGGAGTCGAGGAGTTCGTCGAGGCCTGCCGGCCGTGGCTGACGGGCACCGGCACCATCGCCCCGCCGCCGTGGCAGCCGGAGGAGTTCGACGCGGACGCCTTCGCGGCCGTGGCCCCGCTGGCGCAGACCCGGATCGCGCTGCTCAGCGAGATCGTGCCGAACGTCGACTTCCTCTTCCTCGCCGCGCCGCTGATCGACGAGGCCGCCTGGGCCAAGGCGATGAAGGAGGGCTCGGCGGAGCTGCTGGACGCAGCCTTGGCGGCGTTCGAGGCGCTGGAGTCGTGGGACGCGGAGACGCTCAAGTCGACGCTGGAGGCGGTCGGCGCCGAGCGCGGGCTCAAGCTCGGCAAGGCCCAGGCCCCGGTACGCGTCGCGGTCACCGGCCGTACCGTCGGCCTGCCGCTGTTCGAGTCGCTGGAGGTGCTCGGCCGCGAGCGCACCCTGAGCCGGCTGCGCGCCGCCCGGGCCCGCCTGGTCTGAGCGGGCGGGCGGGCACCGACGCGTCGCAGGCGGGCCCGTTACTGCGTGGTCGCGAAGGTTGTCGAGCGGGCCACCCGCCGTCCGCTCAGCGGCGGGCGGAGCGGCGGCGGAGCAGCAGGCCGGCGGCGAGGGCGGCCAGGAGGAGCACGCCGCCGAGCGCCCACAGCCAGCCGCGCCCGGCCGCGCCGTCGCTCTCCTTCGCCGCCGGCACCGCCGGCTCCGGCGTGTCCGTGTCCGCCGGGCCGGGCGCGGCCGAGGTCGGTCCGGTGCCGCTCGACGGCGGTACGGCCGGTGCCGGGGCGGTCGGGCCGGCGGTCGCCGGGCCGGTCGGTGCCTCGGCGGGGGTGCCCGTCGTCAGGGTGAACCGCACCTCCCCGGAGACGGGGTGCCCGTCGCTGGACGCCACCCGGTAGCCGACGACGTAGAGCCCCGCCCGGCCCGGCTTGAACGGCACGCTCACCCGGGAACCGGAGAAGGTCGGGGCGCCGCCCAGCGCGGCCACGTTGTCCGGGCCGGCAACTGTGATCTTCGTCGTACCCGGGTCCACCTTGGCCAGGAAACGCAGCTCGATCCGGGCCGGCGCCTCGGCCACCCGGGCGCCGTTTCGCGGATCGCTGCCGGTCAGCGAGTTGTGAGCGGCCGCCGGTGCGGCCGGCAGCAACAACGACACACCGAGCGCCACGCCGACCACCACTGCCCAGGTATGCGCCACCCGTGGGAACCTGCCCCCCATGAACCCCTCCGTAAAGGTACGATCCGCCCGCTGATCCACGGCCACCGTCCATTGGTCGGACCGGGATCACAGATAGTTCCAATTACTGTTCCACGAGCTGCAACCGATCGACGTTCTGCGCAGTCTTAGGGGTGGCACCCGACACGGGTTCGGTCACCCCCGTCAGCCAACCAACGCGTGACCTGCAGCAAGCCACCCATCGAACGGGGCGAGGAGGCGGCGATGGTCCGAAAGATGCGGCGGCTGGTCGCGGTGTTGACAGGCGGGCTCGCGGCGGCGGTTCTGTCGCTCGGCCCGGCCACGGCGGCGACGGCGACGACGCCGGCGGCACCGAAGCCCCCACCGGCCGGAGTGCAGATCACCGGGGAAGGGCTGGCGGAGCCGCTGCGGCTGCGCGCCGAGTCCCAGCCGGCGCACGTGGTGGCGATCATCGACCAGGTCAACTTCCTCGGCCGCACGGGGCAGGCCAAGGGTCCGAAGGCGACCGACCTCGGTCCGAAGTACACGGTCGTGGTCTTCGCCGGTGACGTCGCGAAGCAGACGTACGACCTCTATCCGAAGGCGGTCGGCGGGCCGCGCGTCTTCCGGCCGGCCAAGCAGCCGGACGCCCGCAAGACCATCGCCGGCTGGTTCCTCGGCCGGCTCAACATGTCGGAGACCCTCCGCACGGCGGGCGTCCCGCTCGAACGACAGTTCGACACGGTCAGTGGCGGCGTCGGCGGCGGCGAACGGGTCATCCCGGAGGAAGCCCTCAACCCCGCGAAGGACATCGGCGAGGCGCTCGGCGAGTTGCAGCGGCTGCTGCTGCTCAACGTCGCGGTGGTGCTGGTCATCACGTCGGGAATCGCCGGGATCGCGCTGCTGGTCCGCCGCCGCACCCGCTGAGCCACCCCACCGGCCGGCCCACCTTTCGGCTGGCAGGCCCCGCCGGGCTGGCCCGGGGCTGACAGGCCCCGCCGCCGGGTGCACGCCGGCCGCCAGGACCCGCACGAGCACCGTGTCCGGACCGACCGGCGGGTCGGGCAGGTCCCGGACGGTCAGCAAGTCGGCCGGGCCGTACGCGTCGATCGCGACGCCATCACCGCGAGCACGCTAGCGGCCGGACGGCGTCCCCGTGGTCAGCACCAACGACGCGGCGGCCGCTGGCCGCGGGTCACGCGCGGCCGGGGGCGGACCGGGCCGTGCCGGTGCGCGCCGGCCCAGCCGGGCAGGTCGCTGCGGCAGCCCTGCGCCGCCGGCTCGACCTCGCCGGCCGGAGTCGGTTCGGCGACGCGCGGCCGGGGCACCGGGACGTCGTCTTCGGGGCGCTCGGGGGCGCGGGCCGGGTGCTCCGGGAACCCGTTGGGCGGCCGACGGTGCTTGGCCGCCGCCTGCTGCTCGTGGTGGCCCGGCCGGCAGGACTCGCCCTGGGCGCAGCCGTGCTCGGCCTCCCCGTGCGCCATCCCGGTCTCCTCACGCTCGCCCCGCCCGCCGGGGTCCCTCCGACGGGCCCTGTCACCGTACTGGCCCCCACCGACCCCCCCACACCCACCCGACTCCCCGTCCCCGCCCCTCCCCCGGCTGCCTCCCCGCCCATCGCGATCATGCAGGTGTGGTGGTCGCTTCGTTCACCGGTGCAGCTTTCGTCCCCCCCGCCATGACTGTGTGATCGGCGGAAACGGGCGTGATGTGGGTGTGGTGGGATCGGGGGGTGGGAGCGGCTGGCTGGGTCGGACCCGGGACGGGTGGGCGGGATGTCATGCTCGCCGGCGCGTCGCTGGTCGGCGGGGCGGTCATGTACGGGCTGGGCACCCAGCCGCAACTGTCCTGGCAACCTGAGGTGCGGGAACCGCTGTTCCTGCTGCCACTGGCGGTGGTCTGCGTGGCGGTGGGTCTGCGCCGGGTCGCCACCCGGGCCAGCCTGGCGCTCGGCACGGTGGCGGTGCTCGCCGACCTCGCGATGGGCGGCTCGCTGGCCACCGTCCTGGTCTACACCCAGGTGCTCTACGACGCGTGCGTGTTCGGCTCGACCCGGACGTGGCGCCGGCTGCTCCGGGTCACGGTCGGGCTGAGCATCCTCGGCACGGCGGCGGGTGTGCTGCTGAAGGGCGACTGGCAGGGCGTGGGCTTCGGGGTGCCCGTGGTCCTGGCCGGGGTGCTGCCGGTGCTCACCGGGATCAGCGTGCGGCAGTACCGGGACCAGGCGGCCGCCGAGCGGGCGCGGGCCGAGCAGACGGCCCGGCTGGTGGAACTGGACCGCCGGCAGGCGGTCGGCGCGGAGCGGGCCCGGATGGCCCGGGAACTGCACGACGTGATCGCCAACCACCTGAGCGCGGTGGCCATCCACGCCACGGCCGCGCTCTCGGTGCCCGGGCTCGACCGGTCGCAGGTCGAGTCGGCGCTGCGGGTGATCCGGGAGAGCAGCGTGCAGGGGTTGGGCGAGATGCGGCAGATGATCGACCTGCTGCGGGAACCGACGGAGGGCGGGACGGCCGTCGACGCGACGGAGGAGACGACCCGCGCGCGGCTCAGCGAGCTGGACGGCCTGGTCGGCCGGGTCCGCGCGGCCGGGCTGACCGTACGGACGACCCGCCGCGGCGAGCCCCGCGCGCTGCCGGTCGGGGTGGACCTCGCCGCGTACCGGATCGTGCAGGAGTCGCTGACCAACGCCCTCAAGCACGGCGCCGGCGAGGCCGACCTGCTGGTCGCGTACGAGCCGGCGGGGGTGGTGGTGGGTGTGGACAACCCGGTCGGCGCCGGCCGTGGCACGCTGACCGGCGCGGGCGCCGGCCTGATCGGGATGCGGGAGCGGGCGGTGCTGCTGAACGGCCGGTTCGCCGCCGGCCGGGCGGGGGGCCACTGGCGGGTACGGGTCGAGCTGCCCACGGAGGCGGCGCCGTGCGGGGACGGGACGTGACATGGCCGAGGTGATCCGGGTGCTGCTCGCCGACGACCAGGCGGTGGTGCGGGCCGGGCTGGTGCTGATCCTGGCCGGAGCGGCCGGCGTCGAGGTGGTGGGCGAGGCCGAGGACGGTGCCGAGGCGGTCCGGCTGTGCCGGGAGCTGCGCCCGGACGTCGCGGTGCTGGACGTGCGGATGCCCCGGCTGGACGGCATCTCGGCCACCCGGGAGATCGTCGCCGACCGGCTCGCCGACGTGCTCGTGCTCACCACCTTCGACCTCGACGAGTACGTCTTCGGTGCGCTGCGGGCCGGCGCGGCCGGCTTCGTGCTCAAGGACACCGACGCCGAGGGGCTGGTGGCGGCGGTACGGACGGTCGCCCGGGGCGAGGGGTTCATCGCCCCGGCGGTCACCCGCCGCCTGATCACCGCGTTCGCGGCGACCGCCCCGACCACCTCCGCCGCGACCCGGGGGGCGGTGGAAGCGCTGACCCCCCGGGAGCGCGACGTGCTCGCCTGCCTCGGGCTCGGGTTGTCCAACCAGCAGGTCGCCGACCGGCTGGCGCTGGCCGAGAGCACCACCAAGACCCACGTCAGCCGGATCCTCGCCAAGCTGGACCTGCGCAGCCGGGTGCAGGCCGCCATCCTGGCCCAGGAGCTGGGGCTGCCCGTCCCGCCGCCGGCCTGACCCGTCGCCGCCGGCGGCGCGGGCAGGCACGCGGCCCGGCAGGCGGGCAGCCCGGCAGGCACGCGGCCCGGCAGGCGGGCAGCCCGGAGCCACGGCAGGCGGGCCGCCCGGGGCGGAGGCGCAGGTCGGGGCGTGTCACGCTGGGGCGGTGAGCGACCCAGGCGGGACGGAACTGTCGGCCACGCTGCGCCGGATCGAGCGGGCGGCGGGGGCGCTGGCCAGCGCCAGCGTGGCCCGGATGGACGAGGCGCTGCCCTGGTTCCGCGACCTGCCGCCCGACCACCGTTCCTGGGTGATGCTGGTGGCCCAGGCCGGTGCCCGGTCGCTGGTGCAGTGGCTACGTGACGGCGGCGGCACGGCGGACAGCACGCAGGAGGTCTCGGACGAGGTCTTCGCCACCGCCCCACAGGCGCTCGCCCGCTCGATCAGCCTCCAACAGACCGTCGCGCTGGTGAAGGTGATGATCGACGTGGTCGAGGAGCAGGTCTCGCACCTGGCGGCGGAGGGTGAGGAGCAGCAGTTGCTCGAGGCGGTGCTGCGGTTCTCCCGGGAGATCGCCTTCGCCGCCGCCCGCGTGTACGCCCGGGCCGCCGAGTCGCGTGGGTCGTGGGACGCCCGGTTGCAGGCGCTGCTGGTGGACGCGTTGCTGCGCGGCGACTCGCCGGACGTGCTGGCGAGCCGGGCGGCGGCGCTCGGCTGGGCGGACGCCCCGCCGGTGGCGGTGGCGGTCGGCCGCTCCCCCGGCGGCGAGGTCTCCGCCGTGCTGCACACGGCCCACCGGCACGCCCGGCGCATCGACACGGAGGTGATCGGCGGGGTGCACGGCGACCGGCTGGTCATCGTGCTCGGTGGCGCCGCCGACCCGGTCGCGGCCACCGGCAAGCTGCTCGGCGCGTTCGGGGAGGGGCCGGTGGTGGTCGGTCCGGCCGTGCCGAGCCTGGACGAGGCGACCGAGTCGGCGCGCGCGGCACTGGCCGGCTTCCGGGCCGCCCCGGCCTGGCCGACCGCGCCCCGACCGGTGCCGGCGGACGACCTGCTGCCGGAGCGGGCGCTGGCCGGGGACGCGGAGGCGCGTCGGCGGCTGCGGCACGACGTCTACGCGGCGCTGGTGCGGGCCGGCGGGGAACTGCTGGAGACCCTCGACGCCTTCTTCGCGGCCGGTGGCACGCTGGAGAGCGCCGCGCGGTCCCTGTTCGTGCACCCGAACACGGTGCGCTACCGGCTGCGGCGGATCTCCGACGTCACCGGTTTCTCGCCGCTCGCGGCGCGGGACGCGTTCGCGCTCCAGGTGGCCCTCACCGTCGGGCGCCTCGACCCGGTGGTCCCGGTGGCACCAACCCAGACATTGCCCCCAGGTGTCACCAAAACCTTACCCACGGGTGATGATCGCCGCCGATCTTTGTAGGATTCCTCCAAAGGTTCTAGTGCGGTTTGGTCGGGGGCGGCACAGCGCTACCCGCGCGTATCCGGGAGAGTCATAGACGTGCTCGCCGTACTCTCGCCCGGCCAGGGTTCCCAGAAACCCGGCTTCCTGACTCCCTGGCTCGACCTCACCGGCGCCGTGGCACGCCTGCGCTGGTGGTCCGCGCTGGCCCGGGTCGACCTGGTGCACCTCGGCACCACGGCCGACGCGGACGAGATCAGGGACACCGCGCGGACCCAGCCGCTGCTGGTCGCCGCCGCGCTGCTGGCCGCCGAGCACCTGCCGATGTACGACGTCACGCTCACCGCCGGCCACAGCGTGGGCGAACTGGGCGCGGCGACGCTCGCCGGGGTGCTCCCGGCGGATGCGGCGATCACCCTGGCCGGCGTACGCGGCCGGGAGATGGCCGCCGCCTGCGCGCTGGAGCCGACCGGGATGGCCGCCGTGCTGGGCGGGGACCCGGACGAGGTGCTCGCCTCGATCACCGCGCACGGGCTGCACCCGGCAAATCGCAACGGCGCCGGCCAGTTCGTCGCCGCCGGCGCCGCCGAAGGGCTGGACAAGCTCGCCGCCGAGCCACCGGCGAAGGCCCGGGTGATCCGCCTGAAGGTGGCCGGCGCCTTCCACACCCCGTACATGGCCCCGGCCGAGGCGGCGCTGGCCGCCGTGGCCGCCGGGATCACCCCGACCGACCCGGCCCGGATCCTGCTGTCGAACCTCGACGGCGCCGCGGTCAACCACGGGCGCGACATGGTGCAGCGCCTGGTCCGCCAGGTCACCGCGCCGGTGCGCTGGGACCTCTGCATGCGCACCCTGGCCGACCTCGGGGTGACCGGCGTGATCGAGCTGCCCCCGGCCGGCACCCTCGCGGGCCTGGTGAAACGGGAGCTCAAGGGGGCCGACGCCCCCGAGGTCGTCACCCTCAACACCCCGGACGACCTGCCCGCCGCCCGGGACCTGATCGCCCGACACGGGATGGCGCCCAGCCACGAGCCGACCATGCACTTCCGCGTGGTGGTGGCCCCGGCCGCCGGCACCTTCGAGCCGGCCCGGGACCTCGCCGAGGGCGACCCGCTCCGCACCGGTCAGGTCGTCGGTCACGTGGCCACCCGGCAGGGCCCCGTCGAGGTGGCCGCCCACACCGACGGCGTACTCACCGAGTGGCTCGCCCACCACGACGACCCGGTCGCCCCGGGCCAACCGCTCGTCCGCATCGGAGGTCACCCGTGAGCGCGAGGAATGAGCCGGGTCTGCGAGTCCCGCAGTCGCGAACGAAGAACAGCCCCGTGAGCGCGAGGAATGAGCCGGGTCTGCGAGTCCCGCAGTCGCGAACGAAAGGACAGCTCCGATGACCGGCAGCCGGATCGTCGCGCTGGGGCACTACCAGCCCTCCCGGGTGGTCACCAACGACGACATCGCCCAGCTGGTCGAGACCAGCGACGAGTGGATCCGGGACCGGGTCGGCATCGTCAGCCGGCGGATCGCCAACGGCGAGACGGTCGCCGACATGGCCGCCGCCGCAGCCGGGAAGGCCCTGGCCAACTCCGGGCTCACCGCCGCCGACATCGACCTGGTCGTGGTGGCGACGTGCAGCTCCGCCGACCGCAGCCCCAACGTGGCCTGCCGGGTCGCCGCCAAGCTCGGCATCACCGCGCCCGGGGCGTTCGACCTCAACACGGCCTGCTCCGGCTTCGCGTACGCGCTGGGCACCGTCGACCACGCCATCCGGGCCGGCGCCTCGCGCAACGCCCTGGTCGTCGGCGCGGAGAAGCTGTCCGACATCGTCGACTGGACGGACCGGTCCACCTGCATCATCTTCGCCGACGGCGCCGGCGCCGCCGTGGTGTCGGCCGTCGGCGAGGGTGAGCCCGCCGGTGTCGGCCCGGTGGTCTGGGGCTCGGTGCCGGAGCGGGGCGACGCGGTACGCATCGAGGGCTGGCGCCCGTACATCCAGCAGGAGGGCCAGTCGGTCTTCCGCTGGGCCACCACGGAGCTGGCGCCGCTGGCCCGGCAGGCGTGCGAGCGCGCCGGGGTGGAGCCGTCGGAGCTGGCCGCCTTCGTACCGCACCAGGCCAACTCCCGGATCATCGACGGCATCGTCAAGCGGCTCGGCATCCCGAACGCGATCGTCGCCAAGGACATCGTCGAGTCCGGCAACACGTCGGCGGCGAGCGTGCCACTGGCCCTGTCCAAGCTGGTCGAGCGGCGGGAGGTGCCGTCCGGCGCCCCGGTGCTGCTCTTCGGCTTCGGCGGCGGCCTGACCTACGCCGGTCAGGTCGTCCGCTGCCCCTGAAAGCCCCTCCGGCCGCGTGCCGGGGAGTGACGGCCGGCGTCGTCGGCCGTCGAATGATCCACGATGAGAGGAACCAACCGCAATGACCCGTGACGAGATCACCGCCGGCCTCGCCGAGATCCTCGAAGAGGTTGCCGGGGTGAACCCGGACGACGTGGCCGAGGGGAAGTCCTTCACCGACGACCTGGACGTCGACTCGCTCTCCATGGTGGAGGTCGTGGTGGCGGCCGAGGAGAAGTTCGGCGTCAAGATCCCGGACAACGAGGTGCAGAACCTCAAGACCGTCGGGGACGCCGTCAGCTACATCGAGGCGCAGTCCTGATCATGGCTCACACCGACGTCGTCGTCACCGGGCTCGGCGCGACCACCCCGCTGGGCGGGGACGTCGCGTCGACCTGGGACGCCATGCTCGCCGGCCGCTCCGGGGTGGGTCCGCTCACCCAGGAGTGGGCCGAGCAACTGCCGGTCCGGATCGCCGCCCGGCTCGCGGTCGAGCCGACCGGTCTGATCGACCGGGTCAAGCTCCGCCGGCTCGACCGTTCCGAGGCGATCGCGATCATCGCGGCGCAGCAGGCCTGGGCGGACTCCGGGCTGGCCGACTCCGGGCTGGATCCGGAGCGGCTGGGCGTCAGCGTCGGCTCCGGCATCGGCGGCGCGCTGACGCTGCTCGCCCAGGACGACATCCTGGAGGCGTCCGGCCCGCGGCGGGTCTCCCCGCACACCATCCCGATGCTGATGCCGAACGGCCCCGCCGCCTGGGTGGGGCTGGAGCTGGGCGCGAAGGCCGGGGTGCACTCGGTGGCCAGCGCCTGCGCGACGGGCGCGGAGGCGATCGCGCTCGGCATGGACATGATCCGCGCCGGCCGCGCCGACGTGGTGGTGGCCGGCGGCACCGAAGCGGTCATCCACCAGCTGCCGATCGCCGGCTTCAGCTCGATGCGGGCGATGTCGACCCGCAACGACGAGCCGGAGCGGGCCTCCCGCCCGTGGGACAAGGGCCGTGACGGCTTCGTGCTCGGTGAGGGCGCGGGCATCCTGGTGCTGGAGCGGGCCGAGCACGCCGCCGCCCGGGGCGCCCGGGTCTACGCCCGGCTGGCCGGCGCCGGGCTCACCTCCGACGGCTACGACATCGTCCAGCCGCACCCGGAGGGCGAGGGCGCCATCCGGGCGATCGCGAAGGCGATCGCGGACGCGGACGTCGCCAGGGCGGACATCGTGCACGTCAACGCGCACGCCACGTCGACCCCGGTCGGCGACGTCGCGGAGATCACCGCGCTGCGGGCGGCGCTGGGCGACCACCCGGTGCTGACCTCGACCAAGTCGATGTCCGGTCACCTGCTGGGCGCGGCGGGCGCCCTGGAGTCGATCGCCACCATCCTGGCGATCCGCGACGGCGTCGTACCGCCGACGATCAACCTGGACGACCCCGACGACGGGCTCAGCCTGGACGTGGCCGCCAACGAGGCACGCCACCTGGACATCCCCGCCGCGCTGAACAACTCGTTCGGCTTCGGCGGTCACAACGTGGCTCTCGTCTTCACGCGGGCCTGAGACCACAGCCATGGAGGCTCACGTGACCACCACCGCCGTCGGCGTGGACCCGTCTTCCGTCGTGGACCACCGGGATCCCGAGGTACGGCTCCGGGCGCTGTTCGACGCGGGATCGTTGCGACTGTCGGTGCCGCGCGACACCTCGGGCGTGTTGTGGGCGCGCGGCGAGGTCGAGGGGTCGCCGGTCGTCGCGTACGCCACCGACGCGACGCGGATGGGCGGGGCGATGGGCACCGAAGGGTGCCGGCACGTCGTGGACGCCATCGACACCGCGGTACGGGAGCGGGTGCCCGTGGTGGGGCTGTGGCACTCGGGCGGGGCACGGCTGGCCGAGGGCGTGGTCGCCCTGGACGCGGTGGGCCAGGTGTTCGCGGCGATGGTGCGGGCCTCGGGGCGGGTGCCGCAGATCTCCACGGTGCTCGGTCCGGCGGCCGGTGGCGCCGCGTACGGGCCGGCGCTGACCGACATCGTGGTCATGAGCGGCGCGGGCCGGATCTTCGTGACCGGCCCGGAGGTGGTCCGCAGCGTCACCGGCGAGCGGGTCGACATGGCGCGCCTCGGTGGGCCCGAGCCGCACGGCCGCCGCTCCGGGGTGGTCCACGTGACCTGCGCCGACGACGAGTCGGCGATCAGCGAGTCGCGCAAGCTCGCGGCGTTGCTGGGCCGGCAGGGGCGGCTGTCGCCCGACGACGTGTCCGCCCAGGACGAGGGGGGTCACGACCTGACGGCGAAGATGCCGGCCGAGCCGAACCGCGCCTACGACGTCAAGCCGGTGGTCAAGGCGCTGCTGGACGCCCCCGGGGTGGAGCTGCACGCCAAGTGGGCGCCCAACGTGGTGACCACCCTGGGTCGCTTCGCCGGGCGCACCGTCGGGGTCGTCGCGAACAACCCGCTGCGCCTGGGCGGCTGCCTGGACGCGTCCAGCGCCGAGAAGGCCGCCCGGTTCGTGCGCATGTGCGACTCCCTCGGCGTGCCGCTGATCGTCCTGGTCGACGTCCCCGGCTACCTGCCCGGCCTCGGCCAGGAGTGGGACGGCGTCGTCCGGCGCGGCGCGAAGCTCCTGCACGCCTTCGCCGAGGCCGTCGTGCCCCGGGTCACCCTGGTCACCCGCAAGGCCTACGGCGGGGCGTACATCGCGATGAACTCCCGCGCCCTGGGCGCCACCGCCGTGTTCGCCTGGCCCAACGCCGAGGTAGCCGTGATGGGCGCCGGCGCCGCGGTCAACATCCTGCACCGCAAGAAGCTGGCCGCCGTCCCCGCCGAGGAGCGCGAGACGCTGCGCGCGCAGCTCGTCGAGGAGCAGACCCGCATCGCCGGCGGCGTCAACCGGGCCCTCGAGATCGGCGTCGTGGACGACGTCATCACCCCCGCCGAGACCCGCCGTCGCATCGCCGGGGCCCTCGCCGCCGCCCCGGCGGCCCGGGGCGCGCACGGCAACATCCCCCTGTAAGCCGACCACGGCACCCATGCGGCCACCGCGCGACGGCCGGCCGCGCGCCGGGGCCGCGTACACCGCGAGGGCCCGCGCTCAGCACGAGCGCGGGCCCTCGCGCGTCGCTCAGCCCTGGTTACGGGGGTGTCGGCGGGCGGTCCGCTCGTTGCCCCGGCGGTAGTTGCCGGTCCATCGGGCCATGACGAGTTGCGGGTCGCCGTCGACCTCGGCGAGGAACTCCGCCGCCCGGCCGCCGCGCAGGGTGCCCGCCGCCCGGCCGTGGTGGGTGATCACGATCGTGCCGTCCGACCGCTCGACGTACGCGAAACCCTCTGCTGTCCCCATGGGCGCACAGGCTGCCATGCTCGGCGGTCGACCGCGAACGGGTTACCGGGTCGACTCTTCGCGGGCGGGAGAGCGCGGGCGGATACGTGCACGTTCTTCGACCTCTGCGAACGTCGCAACCTGGTCGCACTCCTCGGGCGTCAGTTTGTTGATCAACACTTTGCCTGCCTGGGCCTGCGCGGTGGTGGGCAGGTCCCCGGCGACGAGTGAGGGCAGGACCAGTTCGTAGCCGACCCTCGCCCGCGCGCTGTACCGCGTGCGGCTGCGGGCAACGGCGAAACTGACGCGGATGGCGTGCTCGTTTCCGGGCGGCACGTTCGGCCGATCCACCTCCCGGGCGGCGAAGCGCACCTCGTGGTAGTAGGCGCACCGCTGGCAGGCAGCCGGCCCTCTGGTCAGCGCGGACTGGCACTGCGGGCACGTCAGGCGGTCGAGGGCGGCGTCGACGACGCGCCAGTCATGCTCCTCGGGAGCATCGACGACGAGCCAGCCCAACGCCGTCTCCTCCGGCGAACCGCTGGCGACCTCCCACTCGCCGAGCAGGCGCGCCCAGGCCAGGTCGAGTTCCGCCTCGATCCCACCGATGGCCCGGGCCAGGGCCGGGCTGCGCCACGCCCGCACGGTGTCAGCCATGAGTCGAGCATCGCCCATCGGTGGACCCGACGACACCGGGTTTGCCGTGGCCGGCCGTCGCCCTGACGCGCGGCTGCCCGGCTCGACCGGATTGACGTCGCCGCTCCGCGCCGCTTTGATGAGCCGGCTCATCGGTCAACGGGGGGAAACGGACAACCATGCGACGTCGTACCCGCGCCGCCGTGCTCGCGGCGCTCACCATCGGACTGGCCGGCGGCTGCGCCGACGGCGGGGAGTCGCCTTCGGCCGGCGGCTCCCCGTCGGCCTCGCCGAGCGCCACCGCCTCCCCGGTGACCCCCGGCCCGCCCTGGTACGACGAGGTGGTGGCGGCTCCTGCCGGGACCACGGTGGGCGGCAAGGGCACGCCCTGCGAGCTGCCGGTCACCTTCTCGGTGCCGGCGAGATGGAAGGTCGAGGCGGTGAAGGGTTCGGCAGAGCTCGGCGAGCCGCGCCTCGGCAAGGCCCTCATGCTGTGCGAGATCGACGCCAAGCCCGCCGGCTCGATCGGGTTCCTCCGCGTGTGGCGGGTCGACGGGGTCGCCGGCGGCGCCGAGGCGCACCTGGAGCATTTCCTCGACGCCTACTCGCCGGAGGCGGCGGACGCGGAGTACCGGCGTCTCAAGGCCGGCACCCTCGACGCCGTCGAGGCGAGCTATCCCAGGAAGGACGGCGGCGCGGTCGGCGACCGGGCCGTCGCGGTCTCCTCCCTCTATGGTCCGATCGTGCTGAGCCTGGACACCTCGGACCCCGTGGAGCTGCTGCCGGCGTACCAGTTGGTCAAGCAGTCGGCCCGGATCAACCGCGACTGACGCCCGCTCAGGTGCCGCAGGTCGTGGCGGGCAGGCCGGTCACCGGCACCGGGGAGCGGCCGTCCGGGCGGGCCTTGCCGGCCAGCACCCCGGCGAGGGCGGTCATCGACGCCCGGCTGGACGAGTAGGTCGCCAGCAGCATGGGCGACTTGGCCTTCGCCAGCACGTACGGGGTGTCCATGGCCACCGTGACGGCGGCGTCGGCGCGCAGGTCACCGGTGCCGTCGCCGTAACCGACGAGGTGCACCACCGTGCCGCCGCCGGCCACCACCCGGACCCCGGCCGCCTTGAGCGCCTCGGTCAGCGCCGCCCGGGTGTGGTCCCGCCCGCCGGAGGCGGTCACGGTCACCGGGCCCCGGACGCCGCCTCCGCAGGCGCCCCGCAGCACCGTCACCGAAGCCGCGGCCAGGTCCTCCGCCGCCTTGCGGTGCGCCGGTCCGCCGAGGGTGGACAGCTCGGGCGTGGGCCGGTCGGCGAGCTTGAACTTCATCGTCAGCACCCGGGTCGCGGCCTCGACGAGGCGGGCCCGGGGCAGCGAGTCGTCGCGCAGCGCGGCGAGCAGCCCGTCGTACGCCTGACGGACGTTCGGCGGCATCAGGATCAGGTCGTTGCCCGCCTTGAGCGCCCGCACGGCGGCCTCGCCCGGCGACCAGCGCTTGGCCGGCGGCATGTTCATCCCGTCGGTGATCACGACGCCCTGGAAGCCGAGCTGGCCACGGAGCACGCCGGTGAGCAGCTTGTGCGAGAAGGTCGCCGCGGTGCCCGGGTCCACGGACCGCACGTCGAGGTGGGCGGACATCACGGCCATCGCGCCCGCGTCGATGGCGGCGGAGAAGGGCGGCCACGCACCGGTCTCCAGCGTCCGGCGGGGCTGGCCGAGCACCGGCAGTCCCTCGTGGGAGTCGGCGGCGCTGTGCCCGTGCCCCGGGAAGTGCTTGACGGTGGCCGCGACACCGGCGGACTGCAACCCCCGGACCGCGCCCGCGACCTGCCCGGCCGCCACCTTCGGGTTCGCCCCGTACGACCGGGAGCCGATCACGGTGCTGCGGGTGACGAGCACGTCGGCGACGGGGGCGAAGTCGAGGTTGATGCCCATCGCGGCGAGTTCGGCGCCGGCCGCCCGCCAGGCGGCCTCGGTCAGCTCCGGCCGCCCGGCGGCGCCGGCGGCGAGGGCGCTGGGCAGCAGCGTCACGCCGTCGGTGATCCGGGTGACCACGCCGTGCTCCTGGTCGGTGCCGACCAGGAAGGGCGCCGGACCGGCGGGCAACCGCCCGGCGGCCGCACGCAGGCCGTCGGTCAGCGCGCGAACCTGCTTCGGGTTGTCGACGTTGGTCGTCTCCTGGTTGCCCCTGGTGGGGTCGTCGGCGCTGAAGCCGACCAGGATCAGCCCGCCGAGCCGGTACTTCTCGACCATCTGGGCGGGGGTGTCCACCCCCGCCAGTGCCTGGTTGCCGGCCGCCGAGCCGGGCGAGACCCGGGTGGCCGCGTCGCCGTAGGCGTACGGCATGAGCACCTGGCCGACCAGGTCCTCGTCGGCCAGCGAGGCCACGAGGGCGGCGGCGCGGGCGGCGGGATCGGCGCCGGGGACGCTGGCGGCGGGTGCCGGGGTGGCCGTCGGGGCGGCGGCGCTCGTCGGCGTCGGATCGGGGCGGCGGTCCGCCGGCCCGGAGCACCCGGAGACGAGCAGCGCGGTCAGGGCGGCGAGCGCGACGCCGGCACGTCGCGGGGTAGTCGACACGCCGCCCATCCCACCAGTTCATCCCTTATCGGGGCAACTTGACCTTCACCCGACCGGATGAGTCGTTCCCGGTCGGAGCCCCGGCGTCAGCCGACGCGGGTGAGCAGGGTCACCGGTGCGCCGTCGCCGGCGTACCGGTAGGGCTCCAGTTCGGCGTCCCACGCCGTGCCGAGCGCCTTGTCGAGGGCGTGCGCGAGGGCCTCCGGTGCCCGCGCGCCCGTCATGATGCTGCGCAGGCGGTCCTCACCGAGCTGGATGTCGCCGGCCGCCCCGACGGTCGCCCGGAACAGGCCGCGCCCGGGCACGTACATGAAGCGCTCGCCGTCGGCGCCGGGGCTCGGTTCCTCGGTGACCTCGAAACGGATCATGGGCCACTGCCGGAGGGCAGCAGCCAGCTCGGCGCCCGTCCCCGGACGACCGGTCCACCCGCACTCGGCCCGGCGGGCGCCGGGGTCGACGGGCTGAGCCGTCCACTGCAGGTTGACCGGCGCGGCGAGGACGCGCGCGATCGCCCACTCGACGTGTGAGCACACGGCGAGCGGGGTCGAGTGGACGTATACGACGCCACGCGTTGGCACGGTGACCTCCCGGAGAGCGAGGTGCGTCTTCCCCTACGACCTCGACCACCGAGTGGTTGTTGGAACACATGATGACTGGTGTGACGGATGGTGCGCCAGGGAATCGGAGAATTCGCGCCGGAATAGTCGGACGGGTGCCCCGGTTGACCCCTCACGACGCGATGACCAGCCAGGGACCGTGTTCGTGTACAGTTCCATCGGCGGCCTGTGCCGCGCACATCTTCGCGGGCCCATCCGTCAGGGCGGTGCCCGCACAGCCCCCGGACTTTCCGTCCTCCCGTACGTCTTGCAAGGAGTACCTCCGTGGCGAGCAACACCTCTAAGACCGCGCGCGCGTCAGTCCGGGCCGGCCAGGCAGGCCAGGGTGGCGCCCTCAGCGTGCTGGGCGAGTTCAAGTACGTCATCCCGCTCAACGGCGGCAAGCACGCCTACGTGCGGAACCTGACCAACGGCAAGACCGCGCACCTGCGCACCGACTCCGACGCGTTCGTCGAGGAGATCCGGGTGCTGGCCGCCGCCGGCCACGCCGCCAAGATCCGGGCCGAGCTCAACAACCTCAACGCCACCCACCCGGGTGACGGCTGGGACGCCACCGAGAAGCGCCTCGTCGAGGCCGGCGTCTTCGAGGGCTGAGCCCTCCCCCACGCGACACCTGAACCGCCCGTCGGGATCATCCCGGCGGGCGGTTCCGCGTCCACGCCCCCGGCAGCCCACTCGCTTGTGAGGTGTAAGGAAGGGGCCCTTCCTATACACCAGGCGTTAGGAAGGGCCCCTTCCTTACACCTCCAGCAGGGCCACCTCGCCGGTCGCCAGGTCGTAGAGCGCGCCGACCACCGCCAGCCGGCCGGCGGCGACGGGTGCGGCGAGCAGGGCGTCGGCGCGCAGGGCGTGCACCGTACGGAGCACGTGCCGCCGGACGGCCATCGGATGCACCCGGGGGTCGTCGACGCCCACCTCGGTCACCGCCGGGGCGATCTGCTCGACGAGGTGGGCCAGCGAGCCACCCGGCGACCGGCCACCGCGCAGCGTGTCGACGGTCGAGGCGACCGCGCCGCACCGCTCGTGCCCGAGCACCACCACCAGCCGGACACCCAGCTCGCCCACCACGTACTCGATGGAGCCGAGCACCGCCCGGTCGAGCACGTGCCCGCCGGTGCGGATCACGCAGATCGAGCCGAAGGTCTGGTCGAAGATCGCCTCCAGCGGCACCCGCGAGTCGATGCAGCCGAGGAGCACCGCGTACGGCTGCTGGTCGCCGGAGGCCGCCGCGGCGGCCGCGGTGACGTCGTGTCCGTGGATCGGCTGGCCGCTGACGAAGCGGCGGTTGCCGGCGAGCAGTTCGGCCAGCGCGGCCCGGGGAGAGCCCATGCTTACAGCTTGGCGGGCCCATCGGACGCCCGGAGCGAGATGGGGATCTTCTCATCGACACGGTTGTCGTGGTCTCATGACGGGTAGCCGGTGTTACCACCGGGTATCCCCGGTGTTGCGGTTCCGCGCGGGCGCTGGGGAGGTGAGCGATGCCGGATCACGTCGAGGTACGTCTTGCCGACGACGTACGCCTGCACGTCGAGGCGGCCGGACCGGCCGACGCCGGGGTCACCGTCGTGCTGCTGCACGGCTGGACCCTGGACGGGCGGGCCTGGCACCGGCAGCTCGCCGACCTGCGGCACCGGTTCGACGACGCGGTGCGGGTGGTGACCTACGACGCCCGTGGCCACGGCCGGTCGAGCTGCATGGCGCTGCCCACCGCCACCGTGGCCCAGCTCGGCGACGATCTCGCCGCGGTGCTGGACGAGGTGGCGCCGACGGGGCGCGTCGTGCTGGTCGGCCACTCGATGGGCGGCATGACGATCATGGAGTACGCGCACCGCCATCCCGGGCACTTCGCCGCCCGGACGGCCGGGCTGGTCTTCGTCTCCACGACCGCCGAGGGCCACACGCACACCGCGTACGGCCTCTCGCCCCGGATCGCCCGGTTGATCCGGCTCGCCGAGACGACCGGGGCCGGCGTGCTGGCCCGGTGCGGGTCCTGGCGGCCGCCCCGGGCGCTGCTGCGCGCGCTGCGTCCCAGCATCCGCTGGATGCTCTTCGGCGACCGTTGCGATCCGCACGACATCCGGCTGGTCACCTCGGCGGTGGCCCGCGCCTCCCTGCGCTCGATCGGCGGGTTCCGCGCCTCGATCGGGGCGCAGCACCGGCTGGACACCCTCGCCGCGCTGGCCCACCTGCCGGCGGCCGCCCTGGTCGGCGACCGGGACCGGCTCACCCCGCCGCCCTGCGCCGAGTCGATCGCCGCCGCGCTGCCGGCGACCGAGCTGACCGTCTGCCCGGGTGCCGGGCACATGCTGATGATGGAACGCCCCGACGAGGTCAACGAGGCGGTGGGCGGCGTGCTCCGGCGCGTGCTCGCCGCCCCCGGCGCCGGCGCCACCGCCGCCGCCCGGGCGGACTGACCCGGGCCGCCGGGAGCGCGTCTGGGTCCCGGCGGGCGTGACGCGGGTTCCTTTCCCGCACCGGTGGCGCCGCTGGTTGCGCGCGGGCCGTACCCTCTTGCGGTTGGCCTGGCGCGGTTGGCGCGGTTCGCGCCGCCCGCCGCCGACGTCAGGAGGAGCGAGCGGTGACCGACCAGACCACCCTGGAACAGGAGATCGCCGTCGAGCAGCGGCATCTCGACCGGGTGTACGCCCGACTGGCCGAGCTGCGCCGGTCGGCGGTGAGCGCCGAGAAGGAGGGCTACCGGCTCGCCCGGGTGGGCAACTTCGGGGCGCTGGTCGAACGGGACGCGATGGTGTTCCACGCCGCGCGGCGGCGGCACATGCTGGACGCCGAGCACGAGGGCCTGGTCTTCGGCCGCCTGGACCTGCTGGACCGGCAGGTGCTGCACGTCGGGCGGCTGGGCATCCGCGACGACGACGCCTCCACCCTGGTGGTCGACTGGCGGGCTCCGGCCGCCGCCGCCTTCTACCAGGCCACCCCCGCGCAGCCGCTGGGCGTGGTGCGGCGGCGCACCATCCAGTCCTCCGCCGAACGGGTCACCCGGATCGAGGACGACCTGCTCGACCCCGTCGCCGCCCCCGCCGACATGGCGATCGTCGGTGACGGGGCGCTGCTGGCCACGCTGTCGAAGGCCACCGGCCGGGGCATGCGGGACATCGTCGCCACCATCCAGCGGGAGCAGGACGAGGCGATCCGCTCCCCCGGCTCGGGCGTGACGATCGTGTCCGGTGGTCCCGGCACCGGGAAGACGGCCGTCGCCCTGCACCGGGCCGCGTACCTGCTCTATTCCGACCGCAGCCGGTTCGCCGGCGGCGGCATCCTGGTGGTGGGCCCGTCCTCGGTGTTCGTCGAGTACATCGCCTCGGTGCTGCCCTCGCTGGGCGAGGACACCGCCACCCTGCACTCGCTGGGCACGCTCTTCCCGGGCCTGGGCGCCACCCGCACCGATCCGCCGGCCGTGGCGGCGGTGAAGGGTTCGCTGCGGATGCGGCGGGTGCTGGAGCGGGCGGCCCGCGACGCGGTGCCGGGCGGCCCGACCGAGCTGCGGCTGCTCTACCGGGGCGCGCTGCTCCGGTTGGAGCGCCGCGAGCTGGACGGCATCCGGGACCGGGCGATGCCCCGGGGCGCCCGGCGCAACGAGGTGCGCCGGGCCGGCTTCGACGGGGTCTTCGCGGCACTCTGGGCGCAGGCCCGCAGGTTGGGCGTCGGCCGGCTGCCCGAGCAGCGCGCTTTCGAGGACGAGGTCGCCGAGCGGCCGGAGTTCCGGGAGTTCCTCAAGGCGTGGTGGCCCCGGCTGCACCCTCGGCACGTGCTGGGCTGGCTGGCCCGCCCGGAGCGGTTGCACCGGTACGCCGCCGGCATCCTCTCCCGCGCCGAGATCCGGTTGCTGACCGAGGCGTACCGGAGCCTCGACGCGGCCGGGCTGACGATCGCCGACATCGCGCTGCTCGACGAGTTGGACGCGCTGCTCGGCAAGCCGATGCGGCCGGCCCGGGCCCGGCGGGACCCGTTCCAGCTCGCCGGCGGGGTCCGCGAGCTGAGCACCTTCGCCGACCGGCAGCGCGCCGCCCGCGAGGCGGCCCGGGAACGCCCGGACGACTACCGGGAGTACGCGCACGTGGTGGTCGACGAGTCGCAGGACGTCTCGCCGATGCAGTGGCGCATGATCGGCCGGCGCGGCCGGCTGGCCTCGTGGACGGTGGTGGGCGACCCGGCCCAGACGGCGTGGACGGGCGAGGCGGAGGAGCTGACCCGGGCCCGGGACCAGGCGCTGGGCCGGCGCAAGCGGCACCACTTCACCCTCACCACCAACTACCGCAACTCGGCGGAGATCTTCGCGGTGGCGGCGGCCGAGATCCGCCGGCTGCATCCGGATCTCCCGCTGCCCAGGGCGGTGCGCTCCACCGGCGTCGAGCCGGTCGCGCTGGCGGTGCCGCCGGCGGAGCTGGAGACCGCCGTCGTGGCGGCGGCCACGGCACTGCTCGCCGAGGTCGCGGGCACGGTCGGCGTGATCACGCCCGTGCCCCGTCGTGACGAGGTCGCCGGCTGGCTGGCGGGCCTGGGCGCGCCGCGCCTTCAGGTCGTGACCAGCCTGGAGGCCAAGGGCATGGAGTACGACGGGGTCGTCCTCGTCGCCCCGAGCGAGATCCGGGCCGACCCGGGGTCGGGGGTGCGGACGCTCTACGTGGCGTTGTCCCGGGCCACCCAGCGGCTGACCACCGTCGATCCGACCGGCTGAGCATCCGTTACTTGCACACATAGCAATGTGAGCATAAATTGAACGCGGATCCGGATCCCCAGAGGGAGGATGGGCGCGTGGGCGCAGGTCATGACCACCATCACGGGTCGGTGGCGAACGCCGCAGCCCGCCACCGGGGTCGGCTCTGGGCGGCCTTCGGGCTGCTAGCCGGCCTGATGGTGGTGGAGGCGGTGGCAGCCTTCCACACGGGCTCGCTGGCCCTGTTGAGCGACGCCGGGCACATGTTCACCGACGTGCTCGGCATCGGCATGGCGCTCGCGGCGATCGCCGCGACCCGGCGGGCGGGCGCCGACCCGCAGCGCACCTTCGGCCTCTACCGCCTGGAGGTGCTCGCCGCCCTGGCCAACGCCCTACTGCTCTCCGGCGTCGCGGTCTACGTCGTGATCGAGGCCGTGCGTCGCCTCGACGACCCGCCGGAGGTGCTGGCCGGCCCGATGCTGGTGGTCGCCGTCCTCGGCCTGCTCGCCAACGTCGGCGCCTTCGCGCTGCTGCGCTCCGGGGCGAAGGAGAGCATCAACGTGCACGGCGCGTACCTGGAGGTGCTCGGGGACCTACTGGGGTCACTCGGCGTGATCGCCGCGGCGCTGCTGATCGCCACCACCGGCTGGTGGTGGGCGGACCCACTGGTGGCGGTCACGATCGGGCTGTTCATCCTGCCGCGCACCTGGCGGCTCGGGCGGGCCGCGCTGCGCATCCTGGTGCAGGCCGCGCCGGAGCACCTCCAGGTCACGGCGGTGCACGACCGGCTGGCCGCCGTGCCCGGCGTCGCCGAGGTGCACGACCTGCACGTCTGGACGCTGACCTCCGGGATGGAGGTGGCCTCGGCGCACCTGACCATGGCACCCGGCGCGGAGGTCGGCGCGGTGCTGAGCACCGCCCGGGCCGCACTGCACGACGACTTCCAGATCGAGCACGCCACGTTGCAGATCGAGCCGAAAGCGTCGCCCGGGGCCTGCGGGGCGGTCGAGTGGTAATGAGGACATCCTTAATTCTGGGAGAGCATTGTTACGATATGCCGGATTTGTAGGTTAACGGACACGCACCCTGCGTAACCTGCGCTGCAACAGCCACACCGGCACCGGTAGGCTCGGCCTCGGTCTCCGCCAGGCGGCACCCACCGGTGCCGGCGGGGGCCGCCGCCTAATCGCCCGGCGGGGCGAACCGGGGAACCATGTTCGTGGGGTGCATCCGCGTCAGCGGTAGGGATCTTCCGTCCCGAACCCGTCAGCTAACCCGGTCGGCGGCTGACGGAAGGACACGTGTATGCCAGTGATGGCACCTGTACGACGACGTGCCGCCCGGACGGCGGCCCTGATCGCCACGATGCTCGCCCTCGGCGCCGCGGTGGCCCCGGTCACCGCCGCCCCGGCGGCGGCCGCCACCCGCGCCGGCCTGCTCGCCGCGGCTCCCGGCCAGGACGACGAGGGCGGCACCCCCGCCCTGCGCAACCAGCTGGAGGCCGCCAGCAAGGGCTACCTCGACGCCAAGCGCGCCCTGGAGACGTCGAGCAAGCGGCAGCAGCAGCTCGCCGCGCAGCTCAAGACCACCGAGGTCGAGCTGACGGCACGCAGCGCCAAGGTCGGCGAGATCGCGGAGGCCGCCTACCGCACCGGCCGCCTGAGCGTGGCGTCCGCCCTGCTCAACAGCGGCACGCCCGACGGCTTCATGGACCGCGCCGCCGCCCTCGACGCGGTGGCCGCCAAGGAGGACCGGGCCCTGCGTGAACTCCAGCAGACCCGGGACGAGGTCGCCCGCACCAAACTCGCCCTGGACGGCGAGATCCGGGAGCAGCGCAAGCAGGTCGCCGTGATGGCCAAGCGCAAGGAGCAGGCCGAACGGGCGCTGACGGTCGCCAACCGCAAGCAACAGCAGCAAGCACAGGAACGGCAGCGGCAACAGTCCACGAGCGGGGGCGGCTCGCCGGGCGGCACCTCGAACAAGACCGCGAAGGCGGCGCCGCGCAACTCCGACGGCTCCTGGCCGCGCGAGTCGTGCAGCGTCAACGACCCCACCCCCGCCAACGGCTGCATCACGCCGCGCACCCTGCACGCGCTCAACCAGGCCAAGGCGGCGGGTTTCACCCGCTACGTCTCCTGCTACCGCCCCGGCGGCTCCGGCGAGCACCCGAAGGGCCGGGCGTGTGACTTCGCGGCCCAGAAGGGCGGCTTCGGCGGCGACGCCACCGGCGGGGACCGGACGTACGGCAACAACCTGTCCGCGTTCTACGTGCGCAACGCCGACCGCCTCGCCGTGCTCTACGTGATCTGGTACCGGCAGATCTGGCTGCCGAGCAGCGGGTGGAAGTCGTACAGCGGGGCCAACGGCGACCCGTCCAGCGACCACACCAACCACGTGCACCTGTCGGTCTACTGACGCCCCCGCCCCGGTGCCCCGCCCGTCGCGGGTCACCGGGGCGTGCCGGGCGGCCGGTGGCTCACGCGACCGGAACTCAGGCCGCCGGTGGCGCCGGCGGGCGTGCGTCGAGGGCCGCGGCGAGACGCGCGGCCAACCCGAGGTGGGCGGCGCGGGCCTGGCGGAACGCGTAGCCGAAGAGCGGCGCGGGCGCGGCAAGGGTGATCTCCACGTCGACGCGGACCACGCCGTCGGGCTCGGTCCGTAGCCGGGTGTGGTTGCGCACCGTGGTGGCGGGCCACGGTGACGATCTCGTCGGGCTCGTCGACGAGGACGTCGGCCCGGTAGGTGATCGGCAGGCGCACCGGCCCGGCGGCCAGTCGGTCGGTGATGTCGTAGCTGGCCCGGGCCCCGGGGCGGGGTGGCACCCGACGGACTTGGACGATCAGCGGATGCAGACCCTCCTGCCGGGCGGGATCGGCGAGCAACGCCGCGGCCTGCGCGACGGAGCAGCGCGCCTGGACGGTGTAGCTGAAGGAACTCCGCCTGAGCACGCCGTCTCCCCACCGTCGATGGTCGCCCGATCGTCGCGCACGCCGGGCGCCCTGGCAACGCCGCGCCGATCCCGCCCGGAGAACCGGCGTCCCGGCGCCCACCGCACTACGGTCAGCTGGTGGACGGTCACGGCACGTACTTCTCGGGGGTGGGCGCATGAACGGGTACGACGGATGAGCGGGCACGTGATGGTCTTCGCGCCCACGCCCCGGCTGACCGTGACCGTCGACCAGCCCAGCGAGGCGCCGGAGCTGCACCTGCACCCCGGCGGGCAGGGCGTCTGGCAGGCCCGGATGGTGCTGTCGCTCGGGGTCGACGTGGTGCTCTGCACCGCCCTCGGCGGCGAGATCGGCCAGGTGTTGGAGCCCCTGCTGGCCAGCGAGGGGGTCGACCTGAAGGTGGTGGTACGCGACTCCGACAGCGGCGGCTACGTGCACGATCGCCGCGAGGGCTCCCGGCAGGAGATCGTGGACGTGCCCGGCCAGCCGCTCAGCCGGCACGAGCTGGACGAGCTCTACAACCTGGCGCTCGGCGAGGGGCTGCGCGCCGCGGTCAGCGTACTGAGCGGGCCCAACGAGCCGTCGCTGGTCCCGGCCGACCTCTACCGGCGGTTCGCCGCCGACCTGGGGGCCAACGGCAGCCGGGTGGTGGTCGACCTCTGCGGCGAGCATCTCGACGCCGTGCTGGACAGCGGCGTCTTCTTCCTCAAGGTCAGCCACGAGGAGCTGATCGCCGACGGCCGCGCCGACGGCGACGAGGAGGAACAGCTCACCCGGGCCCTGTACGACCTGCACGCCGGCGGCGCCGAGAACGTGGTGGTGAGCCGGGCCGACAAGCCCGCCCTCGCCCTGGTCGACGGCGAGGTCTTCGAGGTGGAGATGCCCCGGCTGGAGGCGGCCGACCCGCGCGGGGCGGGCGATTCGATGACCGCCGGGGTGGCGGCCGTGGTGGCGCGTGGCGGTGACGTGCGCACCGCCATCCGTACCGGCGCGGCGGCCGGCGCGCTGAACGTGACCCGGCACGGCCTGGGCACCGGCCGGCTCGACTCGATCACCGGGCTGGTCGAGCGGGTGCGCCTCGTACCGGCCGGCAGCCGGCCGCAGGAGCGGACCAGCCCTGACGAACTGGCCGACCGGGCGGCCGAGCGATGACGCTGCGGGTGCTGGTCACCAACGACGACGGGATCGCCGCGCCCGGCATCCAGGCGCTGGCGCGGGCGGCGGCGGACCGGGGCCTGGACGTGGTCGTCGCCGCGCCGCTGGAGGAGGCGAGCGGCACCAGCGCCGCGATGACCGCGGTGGAGCGGGACGGGCACGTGGTGGTTCACGAGCACCCGCTGCCGGACCTGCCACAGGTGCCGGCGTTCGCGGTCGGCGGCTCCCCCGGCTTCATCGCGCTGATCGCGGTGCACGGCGCCTTCGGGCCCCCGCCGACGGTGGTGCTCTCCGGCATCAACCGGGGCGCGAACGCGGGACGCGCCGTGCTGCACTCGGGCACCGTGGGGGCCGCCTTCACCGCCGCCGCGAACGGCTGCCGGGCGATGGCCGTCTCGCTCGACGTGCTCTCGGCCGGGGAGGCCACGGCCGCCAGCGGGGGTGCCGCGGTGGCCGCCGCCGCCCGGGTACGCGACGCCGAGCGGCACTGGCCGACGGCCGCCCGGGTCGCCCTGGACCTGCTGCCCCGGCTCACCGCCGGGCCGGTGGAGAGCGTGCTCAACGTGAACGCGCCGGACCTGCCGCACGGCCGGCTGCGCGGGGTGCGCCGGGGCACGCTGGCCAGCTTCGGTCAGGTGCAGATGACGGTGGCGGAGGCCGGGCACGGCTTCGTCCGCACGTCGCTGGAGGAGCCGGGGCAGGCCGTGCAGCCCGGCACCGACCTGGCCCTGCTGGCCGCCGGGTACGCCTCGGTGACGGCGATCCGCGCGGTCACCGAGGTGGCGGACGTCGACCTGTCGGGCCTCGGCGACGCCTGAGCCCCCCGCACGCTCCCGCGGCGGATGCCCCGCGGGACGGCACCGCACCGGTGCCGTCGGCGTGACGGCCGGGGTCGCCACCGGCAGGGTGCCGTCGGCGTGACGGCCGGGGCCGTCGGCGTCGTCGCTGGACACGTTGATGCCCGCCGTCGTGCCGGGTGCGGCCAACGACGGCCGGGTGCGGCCAACGACGGCCCGGTGCTGCCGGCGGCGGTCAGGCGCCGGGGAGGACCTCGGGGGTGGGCGCACCGGCGTAGTAGGGCTCGGGGGCGCCGAAGAGACCGAGCAGGCCGGTCACCCAGAGCTGCCGGTGCACGAACCGGCTCGGCTCGGTGACGACGAGCTTGACGCCACTGACCTCGGCGGTCTGGAAGCCGGCGACCATGGCGCTGATGCCTACCGAGTCGATGAAGGTGACGAGCCGCATGTTCAGCTCGATGCGGCCGGGGCGTCCCTTGGTCAGGACCTCGGCAATCGCCTCGCGCACCTCGTACGCGGTGTCGACGTCGATCTCACCCCGCGGGGCGATCTCGATGACACCACCGGGCAGGACCGACTTCACGATCGACAGGCTCACGCGAGCACCTCCACTCGCCCGTCCGACGGGCGCCTCATCAGTACGCGGGCCGCGACCGAGAGTATTCCTCCGACGGCCTCGGTCGCCACCCCTCGGGATGAGCAATTCGCGGATGAGGACACAGCAAGTCGCCCCCTATCCGGACTTTTGATGTTTTTGTCCACCAGACGCGACAGCTGTCGCTGGCGCGTCGCGCCCCCAGGGTAGCCGCCTGCGCCCCGCATCGCCCACCAGCGGTCCCCCGGCGTGGCCTGTCTCGCTTCGGCCCCCGACCTTGCCCGTTCTGCCTAGCATCGGCTCCGACACACGACTGCGACCGGGAGGACGATCGATGCTCAGGAGACTTGCCGCGCTGGCCGGCGTCAGCGCGCTGTTGGCCCTCGTACTGGCCTGCGGGTTCGGCGGCGGCGGAGGCGATGACGACGACGATGACGACGACGACTTCGCCCGGGGCGGGACGGCGGCGGTCGCCGTCCGCTGACGCCGGGCCCGCGCACCGTCCCCGCCCGGCGGCCACCGGGTGGCGGAAGTCGGCAGGCCCGGTGTCGGCAGCGCCGCGACACCGGGTTTGCGCAGCCGCCCCACGGGGCACAGGCGGAATGAGCGAACCGTCACACGCCGGTGCGACGCCGAAGTCCGAAGTGGCCGCCGGCTTCGGCACCCCGAGGAGGTAACCACCATGTTCGGAAGCAACCTGCTGGACCGCCGCAACAAGCCCGAGCGGATCGCGGACCAGGCGTGGCAGCACCTGGTTTCGGCGGTCAGCTCTGCCGGTGACAGCGTCCGGGACACCGCCCGTTCGGCCCGCCGAGGCGGTTCCGGTCTCGCCGACGAGGCCGGCGACCTGGTGGGCTCAGCGGCGGACGAGGCCCGCCGCCGGGCCACCCTGGCCTTCGACGCGCTGGCCGGCCGCCGGCCCGCGCTGCCCTGGACGCTGCTGGTCGGCGCCGCGCTGGTCGGCGCGGCGATCGGCTGGGCTGCCGGCACCGCCGCGCGCGCCGCCGGCAGCCGGGGCGACCGCGCCATGGACGACATCGAGTTCGTCGACGTCGACCGGCCCAACTCCCCCGTCGGCCTCGACGGCTGACCCGCCGGCCCAGGCTCGGCGGCCTACCCCGCCCGGCCCAGGCTCGGCGGACGGGCCCCGGCCGACCCCTGAGGGTCGGCCGGGGCCCGCGCCGTTTCCGGGTGACGCCCCGCGGCCGACGGCACCGCACCGCACGGCCCCGCCTCAGAGGGCCGCCACGCTCGCGGGTGCCCGCTCCGCGCGGCTCAGCGCGCGCAGCACCGCCGGCTGACCGTGCCGGCGTACGGCGAGCCGGGCCAGCAGCGTCAGCACCGGCTCGACCGTCTCGGCCGGCAGTTCCGGGGTGGGCACGCCGACGCTGACCGCGAGGTCGTCGGCGTGCACGACGAGTTCCATCAGCCGGGTGGCCAGGTAGTCGTCCAGGGTGAGCGACCACGAACCGCGGGGTACGCGCACCACCCGTCCGGGCGCCTGCGCCGGCAACGCGCCGGCCAACTCGCCCAGCGTGGCCGCACACCGGTCGAGCAGGGCGGCCGGGCCGTCGGCGGCGAGGCCGTCACCGGCGCGGCGGATGGCGACGTTCACCGTGGCGTCGACCGGTGCGCCGAGCCAGCCGCCGCGCGCGTAGTGCTCGAGCAGCCCCACTGGATCGCCGTCGGGGACGGGCGCGGCCAGCACGGCGGGGACGCCGAGCACCTGGCTGGCGAGGTGACCGGCCAGACCCGACACACCGAACGCCGGCAGGGCGCTCGGTTCCTCCCAGCCGGCCGCGACGGCCGGGTCGGCGAGCAGGTCCACCGCCGAGCGCGCGGCGGTGAGGTAGGCCGTCCTGATCGGACTCACGGAGGGTGCCTCCTTCGACGGGCGGTCCCCTGAGCCTATGGCCCACCGGGACGCCGATCCCTCTCGATACGTGCCGGGTCGAACCGAATGTCGGCCGCCAGGCCGGCCGCTGGTCCGGCCGCTGGGCCGTCAGCCGCCCGCTGGGCGGAGCCGCCAGCCGCCCGCCCGAGCCGTGCGCGCCGGGCCCGTCCAGAGGGTCCGGGGTGCGCGGCCGGGCGGGGGTGGTGCGGTCAGCGGGCGGTGCAGCTCACGGTGGCCGGGGCGGTGTTGGCCCCGGTCGTACCGGCCAGGAAGCCGGCGGTGGCGGTCGCACCCGCACCGAGGGCGCCGTTCCAGCCGGCGTCCCGGACGGAGACGGCCGCCCCGGTCTGGATGTGGGTGCCGCCCCAGAGCTGGGTGATCTTCTGGCCGTCGGGGAACGTCCAACTCACCGTCCAGCCGGCGATCGCCGCGCTGCCGGCGTTGCGCACCACCAGCTCGCCCTGGAACCCGCCCTGCCAGGAGCCGGTAACCCGGTAGGTCGCGGCGCAGCCGCTGGTCGGCGGCGGCGATGTGGGCGGTGCAGTGGTCGGCGGCGGGGTGGTCGGCGGCGGAGTCGTGGGCGGCGGGGTGGTCGGCGGCGGAGTCGTGGGCGGCGGCGGGGTGGGCGTGCCGCCGAGCCGGTCCGCCACCAGGATGCCCCGGCCGTTGGTGCCGAGGTAGACCCGGCCGTAGACCCGGGGGTCACCGGTCAGTGCCTCGCCCGCGTTGCCGTACTGGTGCTGGTCGTCGTTGATCCGCACCCAGGTCGCGCCGGTGTCGTCCGAGCGGTGCACACCGGGTCGGCCGTCGACGGTGCCGAAGAGGTACAGCGCCGGGTACGTCCGACCGGGCGCGGCCCTGCCGAAGCCGACGTTGCCGGCGGTGCTCACCCCCGCCAGTCTGCTGAAGGTGGCTCCGGAGTCGGTCGAACGCCACAGCCCACCCTCGCCGGCCAGCCACAGCTCGCCCTCCTTGCCGGGCAGCGCCTTGAACTTGACGTTGCCGGTGGCGGGCAGGCCGGTGGCGGGCGAGGCCGTGAAGCTCGCTCCGCCGTTGGTGCTGACGTAGAACCTGCCGCCCGCGAAGGCGTAGAACCTGTTCGGGTTCACGCGGTCGGACTCGATCGTCGCGTTGGCCGGGACGCCCGTCGACGCGGCCCACGAGGCGCCGAAGCCGACCGAGTGCACCACCTGCTGGCCGGCGTCGCCCGGGGCCCAGACGAACCGGCTGCCGTCGGCCGAGGCGGCGACCGTGCCGCCGCTGTCGACGCCGGACGGCTCGGTGCCCTGGAACCAGTTCGCCCCGCCGTCGGTGGAGAACGCGACGTGGCTGTCGCCCGGGCGGTCCGCGTCGGCGAAGTTGCCGGCCCGCACCATCACGGCCGGCTTCGTCTCGGCGTAGTCCAGGCTGGTGGTGCTGGTGAAGTTCGGCTGGGTGAACATCATCGGCGGTACGGCGTCCAGGTCGGCGTGCCGGAAGCCCCCGATGTCGCCGAGCGCGCTGACCAGCGGCGCCCCGGAGGGCGGGCTGACCAGGTCCAGCACGGCGGTCTCCTCCAACCCCTCGACCATGGGCTTGATGGTGAACTGGCTGCCGGTGTCCCACTTCGTGAGGTCGGTGCTGCCGTAGATGGTGGCGCCCGTGCCGTACAGGAAGCGGTTGCTGTCGTGCGGGTCGATCTCCACCGACTCGTTCATCCAGCCGAGCTTCGGGGTCTCCTCCGGCGGCGCCGGGTTGCTGCCGAAGGTCAGCCACGGCACCGAGCTGACGTCCATCGTGTAGCGCTTGGACCGGTTCGGGTAGCTGCTGAACTCCCAGATCCGGGTCCAGGTGGCGCCGCCGTCGGTGCTGCGCCAGAAGATCGCGTCCGGCCACCACGAGATCTGGGTGGCCACCATGAGGGTGTTCGGCTGCTGCCGGTCGATCGTCAGGCCGCTGTAGCCGAAGTACGCGTCGGTGCTGGTGGACGGGACCGGACTGATCCGCGTCCACGCGCCGGTGGCACGGCTGAACTTCCACACGTCGCCCTTGCTGCCGTCGTACGGGCCGCCGGTGTCGCTGGTGGCGATGTAGAGGAAGCCGCCCACCGGGTCGACGACGCCCTTGTGCGCGAGGTAGCCGGTCGGCTGCCCGGCGATCCGCTCCCAGCTGGCGCCGCCGTTCGTGCTGCGGTAGACCGGGTTCTCCTTGTCGGCCACGCCGACGTAGACGGTCTGCGTGGCGTTGCCGGCCGTACCCGTGCTCTTGTCGAAGCTGACCCAGGTCAGGCCCTGGTTCTGACCGTTGTAGCCGTCCGGGTCGCTCGGGTCGGCCCGGTAGTTGCCGGCGTTGGGAAAGTTGGCCACCTCGGCCCAGGTCGCCCCGAAGTCGGTGCTGCGCCACAGGCCGTTGCCGCCCTCGGCGCCGTAGTACAGGATGCTGTTCCTGTTGGGGTCGACGGCGAGCCGCTCGCCCATGCCCCGGCCGGGCATGTTCCCGCCGTTCTTGAACGGCAGCTCGGTGACCTGCCAGGTGGCGCCCTTGTCGGCCGAGCGCAGGATGGCGCCGTTGTTCGGGTCCCAGTCGTTGGTGTACATGCCGACGGCCGCGTACACCCGGTTGGTCTGCACCGGGTCCGTGGCGACGCTGACCACGCCGTTCCAGCCCCACTTGTCGGCGCCGACCCAGTCCAGCAGCGGCGTCCAGGACTGGCTGGCCTGCTCCCACCGGTACATGCCGCCGATGTCGGTGCGGGCGTAGATCAGGTTCTTCTCGGTGGGGTTGAAGACGATGCCGGGGACGAAGCCGCCGCCGTCGATCCGGACGTTCTTCCAGGTGTACGCCTCGGCGGCGGCTGCGGCGGTGGGCGCGCCGGCCGCGGTGAACGGTGTCGCCACGACGGCCGCGGCGACGACCAGCGCGGACACGACCGCGCCGACGTAACTTCTCCGCATCTGCGGTTCCTTCCGGGTACGCGAAGCCGGGGGTGGCCGTGGTGACGGCCAGGACCGGCGAGGGACGTGCGGAATCGCGCCGGAGCTGCCCTGGCTCCGGTCGTCGGCGCGACGGCTCCCGCACCCGAGGAAGGAACTCACCCTAACCGACTCCCGGGCCGTGTGGAAGCGCTCCCAGGCGCTCACCCCTGGGGGGTGAGGGGGTCTCACCCACCCCCGCGCCAGGATCGGTCCCGGCGGAAGCATGCGCACCGGCAGCCATCCCGTGAGGAGTGACCGATGGCCATCGAGACGATCAGCCGTAGCGACCAGGACATCCAGTCGGCCGTGCTCGACGAGCTGGCCTGGGAACCCCGGGTACGGCCCCACGAGATCGGCGTGACCGTCGCCGAGGGCGTGGTGACGTTGACCGGCCGGGTGGACAGCTACGCCAAGAAGTGGGCCGCCGAACGGGCGGCGCACCGGGTGACGCGCGTCCGGGCGGTCGCCAACGACCTGGCCGTACGCCTCGGCACCGGCGCGGAACGCGCCGACCCGGACATCGCCGCAGCGGCCGGGCACGCGCTCGAGTGGGACGCGTTCGTCCCGCTGGAGCAGCTCGACGTGACCGTCTCGCACGGCTGGGTCACGCTGCACGGCGAGGTGGAGTGGGAGTACCAGCGCCGCGCCGCCGAACGCGCCGTGGCCCGGCTGACGGGCGTACGCGGCATCAGCAACGGCGTCACGGTCCGCCCCGACGTCCGGGCGGACGGACACGACCTGGCGGTCCGGATCGTCGACGCGCTGGCACGCAACCGGGCCACCCCGGCGGAGCGGATCACCGTCCGGGTGCACGGCGACACGGTGCTCCTCGGCGGGCTGGTCCACTCGATGCCGGAGCGGACCGAGGTGGAACGGACCGTGTGGTGCGCGCCGGGCATCCGCGAGGTGCAGAACCACATCGCGGTCGCCCCGGTGCTGGCCTGAACCGGGCGGCGGGAACCGGGCGGCGGGCCTCGGCGCGGAACCACCCGGGCGGGGTGAACCGCCCTCACCCCGTGGCGGGCACGCTGGGAGGCATGACTGATCCGAAGGGGTCGACCCGACCCGGGCCCGCCGCGCCCCGCGCCTCCCTGCCGGCCGCCCTGCCCGGGGTCGTGCCGCAGCAGCGTCTCGGCGCCGGATCGGGGGTGGGCACCCGATGAGCACGCCCCTCCAGGTCACCGCCCGCCTGCGGACCCCGGTGACCGGGCACGACCACGTCCGCGGGCCGGTGGACGCGCCGGTGACGATCGTCGAGTACGCCGACTTCCAGTGCCGGTTCTGCGGGGCCGCGTACGCGAACCTGCGCGAACTGCTGCGGCAGCGGGCCGACACGGTGCGGCTGGTGTACCGGCACTTCCCGATCACCAACATGCACCCGTACGCCGAGCAGGCCGCCGAGGCGACCGAGGCGGCCGGCCGGCGCGGGCAGTTCTGGGCGATGCACGACTGGCTCTACGAGCACCAGGACCAGCTCGACCCCGTGCACCTGTCGGTCGGCATGGAGCAGCTCGGCCTGCCCGCCGACGAGGTCGCCGCGGAGGTGGAGCGGCAGGCGCACGGCGACCGGGTGCGGCGGGACTTCGTGGGCGGCATCCGCAGCGGCGTCCACGCCACCCCGACGCTGTTCGTCAACGGCACCCGCCACGACGGCGACTACGACGTCGCGGACCTCCTGGCGGCGGTCGACGCCGCCACCTCCTGACATCCATCCGACCGCCCCGACCCCACCGGACCAACTCCGGAGGCCGGCCTCCGGGCCGCCTCCGGTGGCGCAGTCAGATCAGGTGGAGGTCGCGGGCTCGGCGGACGGCTTCGCGGCGGCGGGTGGCGTCGAGCTTGCGGTAGATGTTGCGTACGTGGGTCTTGACCGTGTTGACCGACAGGGACAACTCGGCCGCGATCTCCACGTTCGACAGGATGCTCTGCAGGTAGCGCAGGATGGTCAGTTCCCGCTCGGTGAGCGGCTCGTCGAGCGCCGCCGCGCCCCGCTCCGCCGGGGCCCGCTCGGCCGGCGTCTCGGTGCCCCGGACCAGGTCGCTGACGGTCGGCCAGTGCGCCGTGCCGGCGTCCAGGTGCGCGGCCAGCAGGTCGCGGACGCCGGGCTCGGCACGGGTGAACGGCCGCCGGAAGCCGTCCGGCCCGCCCAGGTCGAGGGCCCGTTCCAGCAGTCGTCCGGCCCGCCGTTCGTCGCCCGCGAGCCGGGCCAGCGCCGCGTCCAGCACGGCGGCGTCCAGGCGTACGGGCAACGGCCAACCGGCCGCCTCCGCCGAATCCCAGTCGGGCAGCGCGTACCCGGCGGCACGCGGGTCACCGGCGCGCAGCTCGACCCGGGCGAGCGCGACGGCCAGCCACGGAGCGACGGCCGGCGACGCGACGGCCGGCGACGCGACGGCCGTTGACGACGGAGCGACAGCCGGCGACGGAGCGGCGGCCCCCGGCGCGGCGGCGACCCGCGCGGCTGCGGGGCCTACCCGGTCGCCGAGCAGGTCGCGGGCGGCGGTCAGGTCGCCCCGTGCCCCGCGCAGGTCCGCCTCCACGGCCAGCAGCCAGTGCGCCAGTTCGCCGGCCCGGGGCCGGTCGGTCAGCCGCTCCCGCGCCTCGGCCAGCACCCGGTGCCCCTCCGGCAGGTCACCGGCGTCCCGCAGCAGGTACGCCCGGCACAGCGCCGCCACCGCCCCCACCACGGGCTCGCCGCTGGCCGGCCCGGCCAGCGCCAGGTTCGCCTCCGCCTCCCCGGGCTGGTCCCGGTGCAGCGCGACCAGGGCCAGCGCCAGGTACGCGTGGGCGCAGTCCTCCCGGCAGGACCAGCCGTGGCAGGGCGGCATGGCGAGGGCGTCGCGGGCGAGGGTCTCGGCGGCCCGCAGCTCGCCCCGCACGGCGTACAGCAGGGCCGCCCGGCTGGCGCAGACCAGCTCCGTACGCGGCCGTCCGGCCTCCCGGGCCGCCGACAACGACCGGGCGAAGGCGAGGCCGGCTGCGGGCAGGTTCCCGTCCGCCAGGTCGGCCAGGCCGAGCGCGGTGCCGGCCACCGCCCGCACGTCGGCGTCCTCGGCGGCGGCACCGTGCGGCTCCGCCGGCACCTGCGCGGCGAGCAGCCCGTCGGGGGGCCTGCCCGGCGGCGTCGGACGGGTGGCGAGCAGCCGGGCGGCGGCGGCGCGTACCGCCTCGGGGTCGCCGGCCAGCCGGGCCAGGGTGAGTTCCAGCGCGCTGACCAGCCGCCGGAACCGGTCCCGGCGCGGCGCCGGCAGCGTCCGGGCGGCCTCGACCGCGCCGCGCAGGTACCCGGCGGCGGTGGTGGCGTCGCCGGCCCGGGCCCGCTCGGCGGCGCAGGCCAGCCCGAGTTCCGGATCGCGGCGTACGGCCTCCGGCGGCGGGGGCGCGGGCGCCCGGCCGGCGGGCGTCTCCCGGTCGTACGGGACCAGCTCCGGCCAGCGGGCCACGAAGAGCGCGGCGGCCCGGTCGTGGTCGCCGCCGGAGAGCGCGTGTCGCAGCCCCTCCGCGGGTCGCCCGTTGTCGGCGTACCAGTCGGCGGCGCGCAGGTGCAGCTCACGCAGCTCGTCCGCGGGCAGCCGGCCCAGCTCGGCGTGCAGCAGGTCAGCCAGGATCGGGGGGCACCGGTACCAGGGCGGGCGGCTGTCGTCGCGGTGCAGCAGCCCGCCGTCACCGGCCAGGCCGGCCAGCGCCTGCCCGGCGTCGGTACGGCCGGTCAGCGCGTCGGCCAGGCCGGCACAGACGGCGTCCGCGACGGCGGAGCGGCGCAGCACGTCCCGCGTGTCGGGGTCGAGCCCGGCGAGCACCTCCTCGCGCAGGTAGCCGGCCACGTCCGGCTGGTCGCCGCCGAACTGCTCGACCCAGCGGGCCGGGTCCGGCTGCGCGCGCAACGCCAGCGCGGCGAAGCGCAGCACCGCCGGCCAGCCCCCGGTGCGGGCCCGCAGCCGGCGCACCCCGGCTGCCGGCAGCGCCACCCCGTGTGCGGTCAGCAGGTCGGCGACCTCGTCACCGCTGAAGGCCAGCGCGTCGGGACCGACCTCGGTCAGCTCCCCGGCCAGCCGCAGCCGGTGCACGGCCAGGGGCATCCCGGCGCGGGCGCCGACCACCAGCCGCAGCCGCTGCCCGGTGTGGCGGAGCAGGAACTCCAGGCCGGTCAACGCCGCCGGGTCGGTGATCCGGTGCAGGTCGTCCAGGACCAGCAGCACCGGCCGCTCCCGGGCGGCCAGGGCGGCGGCCAGCAGCTCCAACTGGTCGGGGCGGGGCGGCCGGTCGGGCACGGGCGGGCACGGCACGTCGTCGGCGGGTTCCGTGGCCGCGCGCAGCGCCGCCGCGAGGTAGGACCAGAGCCGGTCGCCGTCGTCGCCGGCCTCCACGGAGACCCAGGCCGCCCGGGGCCGGTCGGGTTCCGTCGGAGCGCCCGCCGCCGCGCCGAAGTCGCCCGGTGCGGCACCGGCCGGTGCACCGTCCCGGGCCCCCTCGGCGGCGGTGGTCACCGGCCCCTGCCCGACCCGGCCCCGGTGCGGGCCGGCCTCGCCGGCCGCCCGGAACCAGGAGGCGAGCAGCGTCGTCTTGCCCCATCCCGCCGGGGCGCGGACCAGGGTGACCGGCCCGGCGGTCCCCTCGTCCAGCGCCCGCAGCAGCCGGGGGCGCAGCACCAGCGGCTCCGGCGACGGGGCGGGGCGCAGCCGCGACGCCAGGAGCGGCACGCCGGCCGGCCCGCCCACGACCGCGACGACTCCCGTGTCCCGTACGTCCTCCGGCATCCGGCCCGCCCTCCACCGATGCGTCCACTCCCCCAGGTCCCGCGGGCGGCGGTTACCCGGCGCGGGCCCGTTCACCCCTTCGGGGCGACCCGGCTTCACCCCGCCCCGGGCCACCCTGGGCGTACGTGGGCGACCGGCCGCGCGCACCGGTGCGCGTCCGGTGGGGAAGGCGACGGGAGGCGGGCCGAGGTGGCTGGGCGGGGACGGATGGGACGCCTCGCGGGAACGGCCGGGGTGGCGCTCGCCCTCGCGACGGCGGGCCGGGTACTGGCCGTACGGCGGCGCGGGTCGGCCTGGCCCCGCGCGGCCGGCGCCGATCCGCGCCCGGGACGTTGGCAGGTGGTGACCGTCGACCGCGCCCCCGGGGAGGTGCTGCCCGGTGGTCGCTGGCCGGAGCCCCTGCGCCGGCTCGGCGCGGCGGTGCAGGTCGAGCTGCGGCCGGCCCCCGGCTGCCGGGGCACGGAGCTGGCCGCCCGGCCGGTGCCCGGCGCGGCGGCCCCCGCCGGCCTCGCCGCCCACCTGGTCGGCGACGACCCCGGCCTGCTGGTGCGCCGGGCGTTGCGGGAGACCAAACAGCTCGCCGAGACCGGCGAGGTGCTCCGCGCGGACCGCTGGCCGGCCGACCGCGCGCCGGGGTCGCCGCGATGAGGGCGCTGTGCTGGGTGGGCGCGGGCGAGCTTGCGGTACGGCAGGTGCCCGACCCGGAGCTGCGCAACGGCCACGACGTCATCGTGCGGGTCCGCCAGAGCGCCACCTGCGGCGGGGACCTGCCGCTGCTGGCCGGGCGGGTGCCCTTCCTCGCCGTCGGGGACGTGCTCGGGCACGAGTTCCTCGGCGAGGTGGTCGAGGTCGGGCCGCAGGTGCGCCGGCACCGGATCGGCGACCGGGTGGTGGTCTGCGCGTCGGTGGCCTGCGGCAGCTGCTGGTACTGCCGGCGCGACCTGCCCTCCTGCTGCGACAACGGCAGCGCCGACCCGGCCGTCGCCGAGGCGGCGTGGGGCCACCCCACCGGGGGCGCGTTCGGCCAGCCCCGGGCGATGGGCGGCTTCGCCGGCAGCCACGCCGAGTACGTCCGGGTGCCGTACGCCGACGTCGGCGCGTTCACCGTGCCGGAGCCGGTCAGCGACGACCGCGCGCTGTTCGCCTCCGACGCCGCCCCGGCCGGCTGGATGGGCGCCGACCTGGGCCAGGTGCGCCCCGGCGACGTGGTGGCGGTGTGGGGCGCGGGCGCGGTCGGGCAGCTCGCGGCGCGGGCCGCGCGGCTGCTCGGTGCGGAGCGGGTCATCGTCGTAGACGCCGAGGAGGAGCGGCTGCGGATGGCCGAGCGGCACGCCGGCGCGGAGACGATCGACCACCGGTTCGCCGACGTCACCGCCGAGCTGCGCGAGCGCACCGGCGGGCGGGGCGCGGACGTGTGCGTGGAGGCGGTCGGGGCGGCCTGGAACGGGCACGGGCCCCGGTCGCTGGCCGAGCGGTTCAGCGGGGGCGCCGAGCGGCCGGCCGCGGTACGCGAGGCCGTGCACGCCTGCCGCAAGGGCGGCTCGGTCTTCCTGCTCGGCGAGTTCACCGGCTTCGTCGACAGCTTCCCGCTCGGGGCGGTGACCAACAAGGGGCTGACGGTACGGGGCGCGCGGCAGCACGGGCAGCGCTACATCCCGATGCTGCTGGAGCGGATGGCCCGCGACGAGCTGCGTACCGAGCACCTGGCCACCCACCGGCTGCCCCTGGAGCGGGGCGCGCAGGCGTACGCGCTGTTCCGGGACCGGGCCGACGGCTGCGTCCGGGCCGTGCTCAGCCCCGACCTCCGACCCGCCGACGGCTGAGGCACAACCGCTGCGCCCCGCCGCGCCGGGTGGCAGACTCGGCGGATGCGTGAACAGCGGACGTACGACATCGTCCTGTTCGGGGCCACCGGCTTCACCGGGGGGTTGACCGCCGAGTACCTGGCCCGCAACGCCCCGCCCGGGCTGCGGTGGGCGCTCGCGGGTCGCAACCCGGGCAGGCTGGCCGCCGTACGGGACCGGCTGGCCGCGATCGACCCGGAGCTGGCCGGGTTGCCCCTGCTCACCGCCGACGTCACCGATGCCGGCTCGCTGCGGGCGGTCGCCGAGAGCGCCCGGGTGGTGGCCACCACCGTCGGCCCGTACGTGCACCACGGGGAGCCGCTGGTGGCCGCCTGTGCCCGCGCCGGCACCGACTACCTCGACATCACCGGTGAGCCCGAGTTCGTCGACCTGATGTACGCGCGCCACCACGCCGAGGCCGAGCGCACCGGGGCGCGGCTGGTGCACGCCTGCGGGTTCGACTCGATCCCGCACGACCTGGGCGTCTGGTTCACGCTGAAGCACCTTCCGGACGACGGGCCGATCACCGTCGACGGCTTCGTCCGGGCGGGCGGGCGGTTCTCCGCCGGCACGTACCACTCGGCGCTGACCGCGTTCTCCCGTACCGCCGAGGCGTCCCGGGCGGCCCGCGAGCGGCGGCGGGTCGAGCCGCGACCGACCGGGCGGCGGGTACGCGCGGTGCCCGGCCGCCTCGCCCGCTCGAAGGAGCTGGGCATGTGGATCGTGCCGCTGCCGACCATCGACCCGCAGGTGGTCCGCCGCTCGGCCGCCGCCCGCCCGGAGTACGGGCCGGACTTCCGCTACCGGCACTTCGCGGCGGTGAAGCGGCTGCCCACGGTGCTGGCGGGTGGGGTCGGGCTGGGCGGCCTGATGGCCCTGGTGAAGCTGCCGCCGACGCGGCGCTGGCTGTTCGGCCGGCTCGCCTCCGGGCAGGGGCCGACGCCGCAGCAGCGGGCGAAGTCCTGGTTCCGGGTCCGGTTCGTCGGCACGGGCGGCGGGCGGCGGGTGCTGACCGAGGTGGCTGGCGGCGACCCCGGTTACGACGAGACGGCGAAGATGCTCGCCGAGTCGGCGCTCTGCCTGGCCGGCGACGACCTGCCCGCCACGGCGGGGCAGGTCACCCCCGTGACGGCGATGGGCGACGCGCTGCTGGACCGGCTGGTGCGGGCGGGCCTGACCTTCCGGGTGCTGGACACCCCGCGCTGAACGGGGCCCGCGTCGGCGGGTTGACCCTCGACCAGGTTGAGACGACAGGATCACCGTCGTGGAGAGCGACCTGCGCAGCATCGGCGAGCTGGCCCGGGCCAGCGGGCTGACGGTGAGCGCCCTACGGTTCTACGACTCGGCGGGGGTGCTGATCCCGGCCCTGGTGGACCCGGTGACCGGCTACCGCTGGTACACCGGCGACCAGGTGGCGCCGGCCCGGCTGGTGGCCGGGCTGCGCCGGGTCGGCATGCCGGTGACCGAGATCGCCGCCGCGCTGCGGGTCGAGCCGGCACAGGTGCACCGCCTGCTCGACGCGCACCTGCGCCGGCTGGAGGACGGCCTCGCCGACGCCCGCCGCGAGCTCTCCCGGATCCGTACGCTGATCGATTCCGAGGAGCCCGTCATGACCACCTGTCTCGTGATGTCCCGTGCCGACCTGGCGGCGGCCGTGGACGCCGTCCGCTTCGCGGTCGGCACCGACCCCGACCTGCCGGCGATGGCCGGCGTGCTCTTCGAGTCCGACGCGGCCGGCGTGTGGCTGGTGGCGACCGACCGCTACCGGCTGGCGGTGGCGCGGGCAGCCGCGCGGGTCGACGGGCCGGCGGTGCGGGTGCTCGCCCCGGTCACCTTCGTCGACGAGCTGCGTGCCCTGCTCGACGGCGGCGTGGGGCGCACGACCGAGGCGCGGCTCACGGTGACCGCCGGCACGATCTCGTTCGCCACCGCCGGCCACGCGCTCGACGCCGCCGCCATGCCGTACGACTTCCCGGACCACCGCCGACTGGTACGCATGGCACCCGACGGGCCGGCGCACCGGCTGACGATCGACACCGCTGCCCTGCGAACGGCCCTGACCAGCGCCGATGCCCCCGTCGTCACTCGCCGGCACGACGGCGCCCCGCTGGCGGTGACGGTGCTCGGCCCGGACGGCCGGGGCGGGGTGCGGCTGCTCGGGGCGGACGAACTGACCCGGCAGGAGGACACGTTCCGGATCGGGGTCAACGGCGGCTACCTGCTCCAGGCGCTCGACGCGGCCGGCCGGGGCCAGCTGCTGCTGGAGTTGGACGGCCCGATCGCGCCGTTGGCGGTGCGCCGCCCCGACGACGCCGACGCCTTCTCCATCCTGATGCCGATCCAGCTCTGACCCTGCCTCCGGCCCTCGCCAGGTGTAAGGAAGGGTCCCTTCCTAACGCTATGCGTTAGGAAGGGACCCTTCCTTACACCTCTCCGGCGGCGGGGCTGATGGAGACCGGGCCGGGCGCGACCGGGCCGCGACGGTAGCATCGGTGGGTCCACCCGACGTCCGGACGGAGCGTACGCAGCAGCATGCTCGACATGGAGTTGATCCGGAAGGATCGCGAGGCGGTGGCGACCGCGCTGGCGAAGCGACTGGATCCCGCCGAGGTCAACCGCGCCCTGGACGAGATCCAGCGGCTCGACCAGGAACGCCGCGCCCTGATCAGTGGGATCGACGGCGAGCGGCAGCGTCGCAAGGCCGAGGCGCGCGCGTACGCGGCGGCGAAGCGCGCCGGCACCGAGCCGGAGGTCTCCGCACCGGAGGCCGGCCGCAAGCAGCTCGCCGAGCTGGAGTCCGAACTGGACGAGGTGCAGGCGCGGCTGCGCGGCGTGATGAGCGAGCTGCCCAACCTCCCCGCCGACGACGTGGTGCCCGGCGGCAAGGAGGCCAACCGCATCGTCCGGGTCTTCGGCGAGCCGCCGACGATCGAGAAGGTCCGCGACCACGTCGAGCTGAGCCGGATGCTGGGCCTGGTCGACCACGAGCGCGGGGTCAAGCTCGGTGGCTCCGGCTTCTGGATGTACACGGGCATGGGCGCCCGGCTGGAGTGGGCGCTGCTCAACTTCTTCGTCGACGAGCACATCCGGGCCGGCTACGAGTTCCTGCTCCCGCCGCACCTGCTGCTGGACACCGCCGGTTTCGCCGCCGGGCAGTTCCCGAAGTTCTACGACGACGTCTACCACCTGGACCGGGAGTCCGCCCCGCGCGGGCAGTTCCTGCTGCCCACCTCGGAGACGGCGATCCTCGGGGCGTACCAGGACGAGATCCTGGAGACGGCGAAGCTGCCGCTGAAGGCGTTCGCCTACACCCCCTGCTACCGCCGCGAGGCGGCCGGCTCCCACTCGGACGAGCGGGGCACCGTCCGGGGCCACCAGTTCAACAAGGTGGAGATCTTCCAGTTCTGCCTGCCGGATCAGGCCGACGCCGCGCTGGAGGAGATGCTCCTGCACGCGGAGGGTCTGGTCGAGAAGCTGGGCCTGCACTACCAGCGCAGCCTGCTGTCGGCCGGTGACGCCAGCGCGTCGATGAGGAAGACCCTCGACATCGAGGTGTGGATGCCGAGCACCGGCAAGTACAAGGAGGTGTCGTCGGTCTCCTGGGCCGGCGACTACCAGGCGCGTCGGGCGGCCATCCGCTACCGCGAGCCGGGCGGCAAGCAGACCCGTTTCGTGCACACCCTCAACGGGTCGGCGCTGGCCACCAGCCGGCTCTTCCCGGCCATCCTGGAGCAGTTCCAGCAGCCCGACGGCTCGGTACTGGTCCCCGAGGTCCTCCAGGCCCGCCTGGGCACCGACCGCCTGACCCCCCGCTGACCCGCCGCCCTCCCCCGCCCCTCAGGGGGCGGGGGTGAGGCGCAGCGCGAGTTCGGGGCAGACCTGCACCGCCTTGCGCGTGCCCTCGCGCAGCCACGTCGGCACGGGCTGTGCCGTCCGCCGCCGCGCGGCGCTGCCGAGACCGGGTCGGCGGACACGGGCTCGACGGACACCGGCCCGGCGGACACCGGGTCGCTGGGCTGCCAGCGACGGGGGGCTGTCCCAGGGCTCCTCGGCCTCCTCGCGGCGGTGGGGCGGTGCGCAGTGGCGCCGCTCCGCGTCCCGCTCGGCCCGGTCGTGGCGAGCGGGCTCCCCGGCGTACCGGCGGCCGGTCGGGGTGGGTTCCTCCTCCCGGCCCGGCCGGGGCCTGGTTCATCGCGGCGGCCTGGTGCTGCTCGCGGCTGCGCCAGCCCCATCATCACGGTGAGGCTCAGCGCCACCAGGGTGACGACCCCGGCGAAGAACTCCGTGAAGAAGAAGCCGTACGCGTACGCCGTCGAGCCGACGCCGGTCAGCATGGTGGCGGCCCACAGCGCGGCGAGCGCGGACGCGGACAGCAGGACCACCGCGGACCGGGACCGGGTGCGGGCCCCCCGGCTGGTGCTGGTGGTCCGGACGGTGGGCGGCTTCTGGTTCCGTTGTGCCCGGGCCATCTGCTCCTCGATCGTCTCGCGGCGGCGCACCGCCGGCCGGCCCTGTTCGCCATCGAGTACGGACCGACGCGCGCTCGGATCACCGCCGCGCGGAAATTCCTCGCACCGGCGTCGAAGCGGCAGGCCCGCGCGTGATCCTCAGAGGTCAGTGGCACCGAACCTCGGTCGGCGCCTGGGGCATCGTCGGATTGCCGGGATCGGCACCGTCCATTGCCCGAATCATGCTCCGAGAGGTAGATGTCGATCATGACTTATGCTGTTGGCCGAGGCAACGAGGGCGTGCCGAACGGGCTCATCCTGTTGGTTGGACCGCCCGCCTCGGGCAAGTCTTCCTTCGCCCGCGCCTGGGTCGAGCGCGGTCAGCTGGACCGGGATGGGGTCGTCTCCTGTGACTCCATCCGCAGCGAGTTGGTCGGAAACCGCGTCGACGTCAGCGACGATCCGGTGGTCTTCGACGAGATGGACCGACGCGTCGCGGCGCGGCTGGAAGCAGCCCTTCCCGTGGTGGTCGATGCCACCAACGTCATACCCGACGCGCGAATCAGGATGATCTTCTGGGCCAGACGGTACGGCCGCCCGGTCACGGCGTTGCGGTTCCGGGTGGCCGTCGAGATCCTGGTCCACCGAAACGCAGAGCGGCTCGGCCATGCACGCGTGCCCCTTGACGATGTTCTGCGCTACGCAACGGTCGCGGCACTGCACACGGACCGCGCCCAACTGTTCGATGAAGGGATCACCGTTGTCGTCGACGTGCCCGGTGAGGCCGAAGGCATGAGCCCGGCTCAAGCCGCGGAGATGATCCGACTCACGGCGTAGGGCAGACCCGTTGCGGTCTGTGCCTGGGGCGCGCATCCGCTCAGGCATCGGCTGGACGTCGCCAGGGCTTCGACATCGCCCGGCGGTACCAGTTGCTGTTCAGGAAGACGGACCGGGCCCGTCCCGACAACATCCACGGATGCCCATGCATTGACAGCGCTTGCAAGCCGCTTGTAACCTTTCGGCAATTTTCAATCTGTTCTGCAAGATCCCGGCACCGCCGGGCCCTCCCCCGGCGTCGCCACCACCCGTCCCCACACCCCCGTCAGGAGTCCTCCCATGCAGAGACGTCGACGGTTGTCGGCGATCCTCGCCCTCGGCGTGATCGCCGGCCTGGTCGTCCCCACCGCCGCTACGGCACCCCCGGCCGCCGCGGCCCCGGCAGGCGGCAAGAAGGTCATCGCCAACCTGTTCGAGTGGAACTGGTCATCGGTGGCCACCGAGTGCCGCACCAACCTCGGCCCGAAGGGCTACGGATGGGTGCAGGTCTCGCCCCCACAGGAGCACGTGCGGGGTTCCCAGTGGTGGGTGGCCTACCAGCCCGTCAGCTACCGCATCGAGTCCCGCAAGGGCACCCGCGCCCAGTTCAAGTCCATGGTCGACGCCTGCCACGCGGCCGGCGTCAAGGTGGTCGTCGACGCGGTGATCAACCACATGTCCGGGCAGGACAACGGCGGCACCGGCTGGGCCGGCTCGTCGTACGGGCACTACAACTACCCCGGCATCTACCAGTCGCAGGACTTCCACTACTGCGGCCGCCCCGGCAACGAGATCACCAACTACAACGACCGGTGGGAGGTGCAGAACTGCGAGCTGGTCAACCTGGCCGACCTGAAGACCGGGTCGGACTACGTCCGCACGAGGATCGCAGGCTACCTCAACGACCTGCTCTCGCTCGGCGTCGACGGCTTCCGGATGGACGCCAGCAAGCACATGCCGGCCGCCGACATCGCCGCCATCAAGGGCAAGCTGTCCCGCTCGGCCTACATCGTGCAGGAGGTCATCCACGGCGCCGGTGAGCCGATCCAGCCGGGCGAGTACACCGGCAACGGCGACGTGCACGAGTTCCGCTACGGCAAGGACCTGGCCCGGGTCTTCCGCTCCGAGAAGCTCGCCTACCTGCGCAACTTCGGCGAGGGCTGGGGGCACCTGCCCAGCGGCTCCGCCGCCGTCTTCGTGGACAACCACGACACCCAGCGCGACGTCGGCGGGGTGCTGACCTACCGCGACCGGGGCATCTACGCGCTGGCCAACGCGTTCATGCTCGCCTGGCCGTACGGCTCCCCGACGGTGATGTCGAGCTACACGTTCAGCCAGCGCGACCAGGGCCCGCCCTCGGACAGCTCCGGGCGGACCCTCAACGCCACCTGCTACTCCGGCTGGGAGTGCGAGCACCGCTGGCCGGTCATCGCCAACATGGTCGGCTTCCGCAACGCCACCGAGGGCGCCGGCGTCGTCAACTGGTACGACAACGGCAACAACCACATCGCCTTCGGCCGGGCCGGCAAGGGCTTCGTCACGATCAACGACGAGGACTACGCGGTGAACGGTCGGTCGTACCAGAGCGGGCTGCCGGCCGGCCGCTACTGCGACGTCATCCACGGCACGTTCAGCAACGGCACGTGCAGCGGGCCGGTGATCACCGTGGACGGCGGCGGCTGGTTCGCCGCGAACGTGCCCGCCCACGACGCGATCGCCATCCACGTGGGCGCCCGGCTGAGCTGACGGTCCCGCGTCGCGACCCCGTCCCGGCCGACATTCCGGCTGGGACGGGGTTCCGTCGCTCTTCAGCCGTTACAGTTCATTTGTGCGCTTTGACCGAATGAACCGGCGACACGTCCGGACGCTGGCCGCCCTCGGCGTACCCCTGCTCCTGCTGGCCGGCGGGGCGACGGGCTGGGCGTTGACCCCCGGGGCCACGCCCACCGCGCCACCGGTCGCCGCACCCTCCGCGCCCACCCGCGCGGACCCGACCAGCGCGGCGCCGGAGCGGGTGCCCGTCGCCGCGCCCGCGCCGGACCACCTGCCGGTGGTCGACTACGGCCCGGCGCCCACCGGCTTCCCGGCCGACCCGGACACCCTGGACGCCACGCCGCTGACCGAGGGCCTGCGCCCGACCCGCCGCATCGCCGCCTACACCGCCCCCGGCGGCCGGCCGCTGGCCTTCCTCGAGCCCACCATCAGCGGCGTCGAGCTGACCATGCCGATCGCCCAACGGCGGGCCGGCTGGGCGGCGGTGCTGCTGCCCTCGGCCAACCGCACCCTCGCCTGGCTACCGCCCGGCGGCCACACCACCGTGGCGCTGCCCGACCAGCTCGTGGTCGAGCGCAAGTCGCACCGCCTCACCTGGTACCGCGCCGGCCGGGCCGTCCGCAGCTGGCAGGTCAGCCTCGGCCAGCGCGGCCAGGAGACCCCGCTGGGCCGGACCTTCATCCTCGGCCGCACTCCGCCGCCGGAGCGCGTGTACGGGGGCGTCGACATCTTCGCCCTCGGCTCGGTGCCCGACGCCCCCGACTCGGTGCCGGCGGGCCTGCGCGGCGCGCACATCGGCGTGCACAGCTGGTACCACGACGGCGAGCTGGGCGAGAACACCACCAACGGCTGCATCCGGCTGACGAAGAGCGGGCAACGGGAGCTGTTGGCCGAGCTCCGCCCCGGCACCGAGGTGGTGGTGGTCGACGAACTGCCCGCCCCACCCCCGACGGCCTGACCAAGCGCGGACCCGAGGACGGACACGGACCGGCCTTGCGCCGACGGACCAGACTGGGGCGCCCGTCACCCAGGAGGCACCGTGCGTCACCAGTCCCGCTTTCTCAGACGCCTCGGCGTGACCGCAGCCGCCGCCACGGCCGTGATCACGCTCATGCCACAGGCGGCCGTCGCCGCAGTCGTCCTCGACGACGGCGTCGTGCTCCGGTCCACCACCGGCGCCGACCATCTGGTCACCACCGACCGGCCCGCCTGGGCGGCAGCGGCCGTCCACTCGAACTCGAACTACAACATCAGCCTCTTCGACCAGTGGGGTGGATGGCTCACCTCCAGTTACGGCTACGGCTTCAACCGGTCGGAATTCGTCGCCGTCAACTCGCACGTGTCGCCCCTGACGTCGTACGAGGCACGCACCAGCACGAGCTACGGACCCGCCGTCGCCCACACCCAGTGGCGGCAGTCCCACACGACGACGACGTTGCCCTACCCGGCCAACGACGGGGTGACCGGCCCGTCCGATCCGGATCTGGCCTTCGCCGCGCTGGGCAGCACCCAGGTGGTCAGTGTCTCGGACATCCACCTCAAGGCCGGCGAGGCGTTCTGGGTCGACACCGCCCCCGACACTCTGTTCTTCCTGCTGGAGAGCAACCCGTACGACAGCACGACCCGGCTGCGTAACCGGCATCAGCACGCCACAGCCGGGGTGGTGCGCACCGCCCAGGGCTGCACGCTCTACCGCGCGAACCACAGCGGCGTCCACGGCCTGCTGATGGTCGCGGACGCCGCACCGGTGACGACCACCCCGCCGGGCGGAACGGCGGTCGCCCTGCACCGGTACGACCCCGCCCGCCCCTACACCTGCCCGCAGCGCAACTTCCCGGGCCCCACGCCCCCGGGCGTCTGATCGGCCGGCGGCCCCTGTGCGGGTGTCCCATCGGCGCACCCGCACAGGGTCTCCGCCGCCCGTCGCGCGGGCGGGCCGGTCAGAACTGCTCGACCCAGTACGGGGCGACGTCCATCCAGCCGTTGGCGCCCGCGCCGTACTTCCGGCCGCTGCTGGCGGTGCTCAGGGTGTACCAGGCGTCCACGAAGTCCGGGTCGTCGGTGTACCAGGAGGTGGGGATGGCGTCCAGGATCGCGTTGACCAGCGGGGTGTACGCGCCGCCGTCCACGATCACCAGCAGGGCGCCCGCGATCGCCTTGACCAGCGACGAGTAGTTGGTGTCCCCGTCGTCCTCCATCATCACCACGTCGGCCAGGTTGTACTTGTACGACGAGAAGTGCACCAGCAGCTGGTTCGGGTAGTACGTCTTGTCGTCGTGGTCCAGGTACGGCATCTGCACCAGGTCGACCTTGACCTTGCCGTCCAGCCCGAACCCGGCCACCAGGTTGTAGATCTCGGCATCGCCCTTGATCCAGGGCTCCTCGTCGTCGCTCAGCCGGACGGCGTTGACCTTGGTGGCCCAGTAGCCGGCCGAGGCGCTCACCCCGTCGGCGGCGGCACGGTCAGCGGGCCGCGCCGGAGCCGGCCGGCCGATGCCCCGCGCGCCCAACTCCTGGCGCATCAGCGCCAGCCCCGCGGAGAGCGCCCGCTCGGTGTCCACCTCCACCACGAGCACCGGCCGCTGCGGCACCCGCGCGGCGTCCAGCACCACCGTGGCACCGGAGCGGTCGTACGCGCTCACGCTGGTCGCCGAGTCGTCGGTCGGGGTGGCGGCCACCAGCGGCGCCTCGCCGCGGGCCAGCGCGGCGCGCATGTCCGGGTGGGCCAGCCGCAACCGCAGCAGCGAGCCGGTGCCGCCCGGCAGGCCCTTGGCGACCAGCAACCGCTGGTTGGCGGCGCGGAGGTCGCCGGCAAGCCGGGCGTCGACGCCGGCGGCGAGCAGGTCGACCGGGCCGTTCGCGGCGGCGACGCCCAGCCGGGTCAGCCCCGCCCGGTCGGTGCGGGCCACCTGGCGGGCCACGCCGTCGGTGATGGCGAACACCGGGCTGGCGACGGCCGCCGACGCCGGTGCGGGGTGGTCGGGCCGGGCGTACGCCGGGGTGGCGACCGTCGCGACCAGGGTGCTGGTCGCGATGCCGAGCGACAGGACGGCGCGGCGGAAGGTACGTCGGTTCACATGGACTCCTCTGCGTCTCCCGGCCATCGGCTCGTGGCGCGGCCGGAAGATTGACGACGATACCCATATAGATATAGGTCCATCAGTGAGCCGTCAACGTCACCGCGTGACCGACCGCACGCCGAGAGTCGACGACCGGACGCCAGCAGAATCCCCCACCTCATGCGGGTCGAGCCCGCACCGGGACGGTAACGGGACCGCGAGCACCAACAAGATCGCGAGAGGGCGGTTCCCACCGGCACCAGCCGCCGGCCTGGCATGCACGTGGCTGTCGCGGGTAGTACCTGAACATGAGGGCGAGTTTCCGGCTCGGCCGGATTGCGGGCGTACCGGTCGGGGTCAACTGGAGCGTCCTGGTCATCTTCGTGCTGATCGCCTGGGCGCTGGCGGCCAACCAGTTCCCCCGGGCCTACCCGGGCCAGCCCGTGGCCGCGTACGTCCTGGCGGGGCTCGCCGCGGCGGTGGTCTTCTTCCTCGGCCTGCTCGCCCACGAGGTCTCGCACGCGATCGTCGCCAAACGCAACGGGCTGGAGGTCGGCGGCATCACCCTCTGGCTCTTCGGCGGGGTGGCCGAGCTGCGTGGTGAGGCCCGCGACCCGGGCGCGGAACTGCGCATCGCCGGCGTCGGCCCACTGGTCAGTCTGCTGATCGGGCTCTTCTTCGGCGCGATCGCGGTGGTGCTCGCCCTGGCCGGGGTGGAGGGGCTGCTGCTGGGCTCGCTGGCCTGGCTGGCCGGCATCAACGTGCTGCTGGCGGTCTTCAACTCGCTGCCGGCGGCCCCGCTGGACGGCGGTCGGCTGCTGCGCGCGGCGGTCTGGAAGGCGACTGGCGACCGGACGAAGGCCTCGGTCGTCGCCGCCCGGGCCGGCCGGGTGCTCGGCGCGGTGCTGATCGGCCTGGGGCTGTGGCAGTTCCTGGCCGGCGTCGGCTTCGGCGGGCTCTGGCTCGCCCTGATCGGCTGGTTCCTGATCGGCGCCGCCGGCATGGAGGAGCGGCAGGCCCGGATGGGCAGCGCGCTGCGGGGCGTCCGGGTGGCCGACGTGATGACGCCGCAGCCGCAGACCGCGTCGGGGCAGCTGACGGTGGGCGACTTCGTCGACCACTACCTGTTCGCGTACCGGCACACGGCGCTGCCGCTGACCGAGGACGACCGGCCCGTCGGCCTGGTCACCCTCGACCGGGTGCGCGGCATCCCGGCGGACCGCCGGGATGCCACCACGCTGGCCGAGGTCGCCTGCCGCGCCGACGAGCTGGTGCTCGCCCGGCCGGACGAGCCGCTCAACGAGCTGCTCCCCCGGCTCAGCGAGTGCGCCGACGGCCGGGCCCTGGTGGTGGCCGACGGCCGGCTCGTCGGGATCGTCTCGCCGAGCGACATCAGCCGGGCGGTGCAGCGCGGCAGCCTCCGGGAACAGCTGGAGAGCGGCCGGCCCGGCCGTCAGTCGCGGGGGACGTAGCGGTCGAGCAGGTCGGTGCGGAACGTGCCGGCCGGGTCGAGCCGGCGCGTCAGGTCGAGGAAGTCGGCGTACCGGGGCCAGGCCGCGGCGACCGCCGCCGGGGCGAGACCGAAGACCTTCCCCCAGTGCGGGCGCGGCACGAACGGCGCGAGCCGCTCCTCCACCGCCGCCACCACCGGCAGCACCGCCGCCGCGTCGGCGGTCCAGGTGAAGTGGATGGCGAGGCTGTCCCGCCCGTGGTTCGGGCTGAGCCACAGCTCGTCGCCGGCCACCGCCCGCAGCTCGCAGACCTGGAGCACCGGCGCGATCAGGTGCGCCACCGGGTCCAGCGCCGCCAGCGCCGCCGCCGCCGAGGCACGCGCCACGTGGTACTCCGACTGCAACTCCTCTCCGCTGCTGGGGGTGAACCCGAGCCGGAAGTGCGGCAGCCGTTCGTGCCACGGGCCCGGCTCGCCGAGCTGCGGGGTGCAGTTGCGCGCCGGCATGCCGGGCACCGGGTGCCGAGGCGCGTCGGCCGGCGCCGTGTCGAGCCAGTCCGCCGGCAGTGGGGCCGCGTCCGCGCGCTGCTTGACCCACACCTCCCGCAGCCGCGGCGACCGCCAGTCGGTGAAGACGCTGACGCTGTACGCCGAGGCGAAAGCCGCGTCCAGCGCCGCGCGGGGCAGGCCGAGGCGGACGTGCTGGCGGATCTCGAAGGTCGGCACCACGTCGAGGGTGACCCGGGTGACGACGCCCAGCGCGCCCAGCGAGACGACCATTCCGGCGAAGGTGTCCCCGTCGGCCGCCCGGTCCACCGTCAGCAGGTCGCCGCCGGCGGTGACCAGTTCCAGCCCGGCGACCGCGCTGGCCAGGTTGCCGATCGTCTCGCCCGAGCCGTGGGTGCCGGTGGCGACCGCCCCGGCGACCGAGATGTGCGGCAGCGAGGCCAGGTTGGCCAGCGCGTACCCGCGCGCGTGCAGCCAGGACGCGAGGTCCCCGTACCGCATGACGGCCGGCACGGTGACGGCCCGGCGGTCCGGGTCGAGCGCGACGGCCGCGGGCAGCCCGGCCAGCGAGACGAGGTCGCCGGTGGTGTCGCCGAGGCGGTTGAACGAGTGCCCGGTGCCCACGACGCGCAGGCGTTCGCTGCCCGCCACCAGCCGGCGCAGCTCGTCGAGGGTGGCGGGCCGGTGGTGGCGGGCGGCGGCGTAGCGGACGTTGCCCGCCCAGTTGGTGACGGGCCCGGGCCCGGCGGCGGTCACGGGACGCGGCGGCCGGCGGGCCGCTCATCGGTCGGCACGCCGCCGAGCGCGTCGACGAAGCGGTGCCCGGCGTGCCGGGTGAGCGCCGCCGCCACCTCGGCGGGCTCCTCCCGGACCCGGGCCAGGTCCAGCAACTCCACCGCGGCCCGGCCGTCGACCGGACGGCGCGCGTCGGCGGGGAGCCCGGCCAGCGTGCCCGGTACGGGCACCAGCAGCAGTCGCGGCGTGGCCGGCAGCCCCTTCCGGGCCGGCGGCCGGGCCAGCGCCAACGCCCCCCGGGTGCGGTGCAGTTCCACGTCGTACCCCCGTTCGACACCAGCTTCGTCGGGACGCATCATCCGACGGGTAGCGGCGGGGCGGAACCGGTCGATCGGGCACGCTTACCCCGCCGTGATCGGGGAACGCCACGGCGATGAGCACCTACCGCGAACCCACCATCCGCAGAGCCTTCGCCCGCCGGGGGACGGAGCCCGGCCCCACCGGCACCAGGCCGCAGGTCTCGGGCGCGCCACCGGCCGGAGCCTACCCGGCGGGCACCACCACGCCCGGTCCCCGGCCGACGCCGACGCCCCCGCCCACGCCACGCCCGGTGCCCCACCCGGGGCCGCCACCCCGTCCGGGCGGCGCCTGACGCCCGCCGGGCTGGGCGGCCGACCGGCTCAGAGCTGGGGCTTCACCTCGGCCGCGACCAGCTCCAGGTGGTCGAGGTCGGCCAGGTCGAGCACCTGCAGGTAGAGCCGCTCGCTGCCGATCTCGGCGTACCGGCCGATCTTGTCGACGACCTCGGCGGGGGTGCCCGCGAGGCCGTTCTCGCGCAGTTCGTCCGGTTCCCGGCCGATCATGGCGGCCCGCCGGGCCACCTCGGCGTCGTCCCGCCCGCAGCAGAGCACCAGCGCGTTGGACCAGCACAGCTCGCCCGGGTCCCGGCCGATCTCCGCGCAGGCGGCCCGGACCCGGTCGAACTGGGCGACGGAGTCCCCGACCGAGGCGAACGGCAGGTTGAACTCGTCGGCGTACCGGGCGGCGAGGCGGGGCGTGCGCTTCGGGCCCATGCCACCGAGCAGGATCGGCGGACGCGGATCCTGCACCGGCTTCGGCAGCGCCGGCGAGTCGCTGACCGGGTAGTACGTCCCGGCGAAGTCGAAGGTCTCGCCGGGTGGCGTCGCCCAGAGCCCCGTGACGACGGCGAGCTGCTCCGCCAGCCGGTCGAAGCGCTCCCCCAGCGACGGGAACGGGATCCCGTACGCGGTGTGCTCCTCGGCGTACCAGCCGGTGCCGATGCCCAGCTCGACCCGGCCGCCGCTCATCTGGTCGACCTGGGCGACGGTGATGGCCAGCGGGCCCGGCAGCCGGAAGGTGGCGGCGGTCATCAGCGTGCCCAGCCGGATCCGCCGGGTGTCCCGGGCCAGGCCGGCGAGGGTCGTCCACGCGTCCGTCGGGCCGGGGTCACCGCTCACCGCGCCCATCTTCAGGTAGTGGTCGGAACGGAAGAAGGCGCCGTAGCCGGCCTCCTCCGCGCAGCGGGCCACGGCGAGCAGGTCGTCGTACCTCGCGCCCTGCTGGGGTTCGGTGAAGATCCGCAGTTCCATGCTTCGAGCATAGGGAGCGGGTGGGGCCGGCGCGCCGGTCCGCCTTCTTCCGGGGTGGCGGCACCCGGCGGTGCCCGCCACGCGAAGTGGCGGGCATCCGATAGCGGCGTTCCTGGCCCCCGGTCGTCGACCGGTCCAGAGTGGAGGCCGAACGACGAGTCGAGGAGGACCCCCATGGAGGACCAGCACCGGGACCGGCTGACCGGGGCGGTGGACGCGCTGCTCCCGGAGGTGTCCCGCCGGGCCGGCGAGATCGAGGCGGCCCGGGGGCTCCCCACCGACCTGCTCGACTCGCTGAAGGCCGCCGGCTGCTTCCGGATGTTCGTTCCCCGCAGCCACGGCGGGTACGACGCGGACCTGCGCACCGGGCTGCGGGTGCTGGAGTCGCTGGCCCGCGCCGACGGCTCCACCGGGTGGACCGTGATGATCGGCTCCGAGACCCCGCACCTGCTGGCGATGCTGTCCCGCGACCGGTTCGACAAGGTCTACGCCGACGGGCCGGACGTGGTGGTCGGGGGCGGGTTCGCCCCGCAGGGGCACGCCGAGCCGGTCGACGGGGGCTTTCGGGTCACCGGCCGGTGGGCGTTCGCGAGCGGCGCCCGACACGCCGACTGGATCTTCGGCAACTGTTTGCTGACCGAGGGCGGCGTGCCGCTGCCCGGGCCGGCGGGGGCGCCGCCGGCCGTGCGCTCCATGCTCTTCCCGGCCTCCCGGGTCACCGTCCACGACACCTGGCACGTGCTGGGCCTGCGCGGCACCGGCAGCCACGACGTCGAGGTGGCGGACGCCTTCTGCCCGACGGAGGAGAGCTTCGACCTGTTCACCGGGGTGCCCTGCGTACCGGGACCGGGCTTCGTGGCGCCGCTGGTCCACTTCGCCCTGCACCTCGGCGCGGTGGCCGTCGGCATCGCGCAGGGCGCGCTGGACGACATGGTCGCGCTACTCGAGGGCGGCCGGCAGCGGCTCTACGCCCGGCAGTCGCTCGCCGACTCGCCGGCCTTCCGCCTCCAACTCGGCCGCGCCGACCTGGACGTACGGGCGGCCCGCGCGCTGCTGCGGGACCTGGCCGACGACCTCTGGGCGGCCTGCGCCACCGACCCGGCGGCGATCCCCGCGCTGCACCCACGGATCTCGGCCGCGCTGCCCTGGGTGACGGAGCGGGCCGCCGCCGCGGTCGACACCTGCTACCGGGCGGCCGGCGGCGGGGCGGCCCGGGACTCGTCGCCGCTCCAGCGCCGGTTCCGCGACATCCACACGTTCGGCCAGCACGCGGCGGCGGCCGAGGGCTGGCTCGCCAACAACGGCGCACGGGTGCTCGGCCGGCCGGTGGAACTGGCCTACTGACGCCGCGACGGGTGCTCGGCCGGCGTCGGTTCGCGCCCGACGCCGGCCGGACCTCCTAGACGTACGGGTGGGTGGCGTACGCCGCCCTCAGCGCGGCCAGCCCCGTCGACTTCGGCGACAGGGTGCCCCAGCCGGAGTTGAAGTAGTTGGTCCGCGCGATCCGGGGGCCCCGCTCGGCGTTGAGCTGGGCGATGGCGGCCGGCACGGTGGTGATCCAGGCCGCCTGGTTCGGCACCTCCGCCACCCGTACGCCCCACTCGGCGATGATCACCGGGCGGGAGAGGGCGACGGGGCCGAGGTCGGCCACCGCCCAGTCCTTCGTCCGGCGGAACCGGGCCAGCGCCGTGTGGGTGGGACTGGTGGCGTAGGCGTTCCACTGGAGGAAGTCGAGCTTGGCCATCAACGCCTCCGGGTGGGTGCGCTGGTAGCAGGCCCGGTCGAAGCCGCCCACCCCCACCGAGAACGTCGTGCCGGCGGGCAGTTGGCGAGCCTTGAACCAGTTCACGACGTACGTCATGGCCTGCACCGCGCGGGCGTCCGACTGCGCCCAGGTGTAGGTGACGCCGGACTCGGTGGTGCCGAACTCGTGGTCGGTGTCCAACTCGGAGGCGAGCTGGATGTTCACCCCGAAGCCCAGGGTCCGGTACTGGGACAGGGCGCGGGCGAACAGCCCGTCGCAGAGCCCGGCCAGGACCTGGCTGTAGCCGTACGCCCGGGGCCAGGTCGTGCCGGGTCGCTGCTGGATGGTCATCGCGGGCGCCGGGACGGTGTGGGTGACGCCGTCCACGGTGAAGGTCTGCGGCCCGGCGTTGGGCGCGCCGTAGTGCTTCAGCTCCAGCACCATGTTCATCTGCACCCCGGCCCTGCCGAGCGTGATCAGCCACGGTCGTCGATAGCCGGGGAAGATGTAGCCGTCGGCGAAGCTGCGGTACTGGGTCAGCGAGCGGAAGTTCCCGCCGGCCATGTCGGCCGTCGGGTCCGCGCCGCCGGAGAGGTAGTAGCCGCCGAGCACCGGCGGCGCGATCGTGTAGTCGGCGGTGGCGGTGGCGGTGCGCCCGCCCTTGTCGCGCACGCTGACGGTGACCCGGGGCATCACGCCACCGCCCGGTAGACGGCGACCGAACCGTTGTCCGACGCCCTGGTCCAGGTGCAGCCGGAGTCGTCGGTGACGGTGAGGGCGAGCGGGTCGATGACGGCGGTGACCGTGACCGGCGCGCTGCTGTTGCCCTGCGCGTCGGTGACCACGATCGTGACGGTCACCGGTCTGGTGTCGGCGTCGCCGTAGGTGACCGTCAGGATCATCTGGTCGCCGGGTGAGTAGGTGGCGGCGTTCAGGGAAGCGGTGGCGGTGGGAGCGGCCATGGCCGGCTCCTCTCGTGCTCGGCCGCCGGCCCCGGGGATGCCCGGGGACGGAGGCTGCCGAGCGGGGCCTCACGGTACTGGCGACCGGCGCTGTGCCACGCCGGTGCCGTCGCGGGGCCGGGCTCGGTGATGGCGGTGTCGGCGGGGACGATGCTGTCCCCGCCGGGCCCGAGGGATGGGATGTGGCCCGCCATCCAAACGCCTCTCACCTGCTACAACAGTGCGTCGGGAGAGCGGCCGGCGTCCTGTCCACCATCGGACGGACTCCTCCTCGTCAGACGTATTGCGTAATCTCAGGTGATATGCCGGGTGAGCACTGTTCGTCTTCTGTCCCGCGGTTCGATGCCGCCCGCTACGCGATCCGGCCGGGCGGAGGGCTCGGGCGGCCCACTCCGGGCCCCCGCGCGACGTGCCGGGCGGCGGACCCGGCGCGGGACGGGACGGCGGTGGGCCCGGGGTCGGCCGTACAGTGTGCCGACCGTTCGACCGAGGAGGGGTTCGTTGACCCAGCCACCACCGGCGTCGGGCCCTCCGGGTATCGGCGACACGCCTCGCGGCACCGACGCCGACGATCCCGGCGACGCGACGCCGTACCTGCTCGTCATGCCGCCCCCCGAGGGCGCTCCGCCCCCGATGGTGTGGCCCGGGGCGCAGGGCACGCCCGCCTGGGCGATCCCCGTCAACATCCCGGCCGGGACGCTCGGGTACGCGGTGTTCATCCCGCTGGTGCCGGCCGCCCCGGACCGTCCGGCGGCGACCCCGGTCGCCTCGGACCCTCCGACGTCGGCCCCGGTCGTCCCCGTCGCCGGGTCGGCAGCGGCGACCGCCGGGCCGCAACCGACAGCCGTCGGCGAGCCGGGAAGGACCATCCCGACGCAGAGCGCCCCAACGGCGGCGGCGGACGCCGACCCACCGGCTGCCGCGCCGTCGCCTGACGCCGCCGACGCGGCACCGACCGGCTCCGTCCCCGGCCCGCCCACCACGAACGGGCCGACCACGAACGGGCCCACCACCGAGGCGACGCCCACCGCCACGCCGCCCGCGCCCGCCACGGAGCCCGAACCCGCCACGCCGCCCGCCGGACGCGCGCCGGGGACCATCGTCCAGCAGCCCGCCTCCGCGCCGCTGCCGGCGCCGTACCGGGTCGGGGTGCCGTCCGGCGTACCGACGCCGTACCGCGGGTACCAGCCGGTTCCGCACCCGCCGTCGTTCCTCGACACCCGCTGGCCGGGGCCGGCACCCGCCCGGGACCGGGCCGTACCGGCCGCGGTCCTCGCCGGAGCGCTGGGACTGGCGTTCCTCGTACCGCTCACCCGCACCGGGATCGGCTGGTTCCTCGGCTGGCTCGCCCTGACCGTCGCGGTGGTCCTCGCGGTCCGGCGGACGGGCGCGGAGCTGCCGTCTGCCGACCGGCGGATCCGCGCCGGCTGGGCGGCGGCGGCCCTGGCGCTGCTGTCGGTCCTGGCCTTCCGCAACGCCTGGTGGCTGGTGACGTTCTGCGTGCTCGGCGCGCTCGGCTGCGCGACGCTCGCGATCGTCGGCGGCCGGCTCGTCCGCTCGATCCTGTTCAGCCTGGTGGCGGCGCCGTTCGCGGCGTTCCGAGGGCTGCCGTGGGTGCGCGGTCACCTGCACGCCCCGGCGAACCCGGGTCTGGTCCGCCGCGTCGTCGGGTCGGCGGCGGCCACCCTCGCCGCGCTGATCGTCTTCGGCGCCCTGCTGTCCTCGGCCGACGGCGCCTTCTCCGTGCTGCTCGGCGAGGTCATTCCCGAGGTCAACGTCGGCACGGTGTTCCGCTGGGCCTTTCTCGCCGCCGTCGGCGGACTCTGCGCCGTCGCCGCCGTCTACACGATGGCCGCGCCGCCCGACCTGTCCACGGTGGACCGGCCCGGCACGCGCCGCCTCGGCGTCGTGGAGTGGGCTCCCGTCATCAGCGCCCTCACGCTGCTCTTCGGCGGCTTCGTGGCGGTGCAGTTCACCGTCCTGTTCGGCGGGCAGCGGCACGTGCTGCGCACCGCCGGCCTCAGCTACGCCGAGTACGCGCGCAGCGGGTTCTGGCAGCTCGTCGTCGTCACCATGCTGACGCTGGCGGTGCTCGGCGGTGTGGCCCGCTGGGCGCGGCGGGACCGGGCCGTCGAGCGCCACCTGCTGCGGATCCTGCTGGGCCTGCTCAGCACGCTCAGCTTCGTCATCGTGGTGTCGGCGCTGTCGCGGATGTACACGTACCAGAAGGTCTACAGCTTCACCGGTGAGCGGCTCTTCGTGATGGCGTTCGAGCTGCTGCTCGGCACCGTGTTCCTGATGATCCTGGTGGCCGGGCTCCGCTGGCGCGGGGCCTGGATCCCCGGCACGACGGTGGCACTCGCCGTGGTGATGCTGCTGAGCCTGGCCGTGCTCAACCCGGAGGACTACGCCGCCCGCCGCAACATCGCCCGGTACGAACAGACGGGGAAGATCGACGCCTGGTACCTGCGGGCGCTCTCGGCGGACGCGACGCCGGCCCTGGCCGGCCTGCCCGACCCGGTGCGCCGCTGCACGCTGAGCTGGATCGCCGACGACCTCGACGAGCCGGACCCCTGGTACGCCTGGAACCTGGGCCGGGTCCGGGCACGCGCGGCGCTCGACCGGGCCGGGCCGGGCGCGGTCGGCGGCCAGCGCGACTGCAGGGCCGCCGACCAGTTCGACCTGCCGAAACGCCGCCGCTGACCGAGCCGCCGCCCCCGGGCCCGGTCCGGGGGCGGCGGGTGCGCCGGTTGGCGGGTGCCCGGTCGGCGGGTGCGCCGGGCGGCGTGGCCGGGCGGCGTGGTCCGAGCAGCCGGTGTTCAGGCCGGCGCCGTGCCCCGGACGGCCCAGGCCCGGGCGGTGAGCCGGACCGACCCGTCCGGGGCCACGGGCAGGCGGGCCGCCAGCAGGGCGCGCAGGCGGGCGCGGTGCGCCGCGCTGAGGGAGGCGACGTACGTCGGGGCGGGGCCCTGCCCGCCCAGGAACGGCCGCCAGTAGTCGTCGAGGTCCGCGAACACCGTGGGCACGTCGACGGGCCGGACCGCCACGGCCGTCAGGCCCGCGTCCGTCCACAGCCCGCGCAGGGACTCCGGGTCGCACACGGCGAACCGGCGCCCCTCGTCCCGTTCGGCCACGGCCGGGTCGAGCAGGGCGGCGGCGTCCCAGAAGTGGCGCAGCAGCGCCATGCCGCCGGCGTAGTCCCACACGTAGGCGGCGGCCACCCCGCCCGGCCGGGTGACCCGGGCGAACTCGCGGGCGGCGCGCGCCGGCTCGGGCACGAAGTTGACCGCCAGGCCGCTGACGACGACGTCGACGCAGCGGTCGGGCACCAGCAACGCCCGGGCGTCGCCGACCTGGAAGGCCGCCCGGGTGTCGCGCACCGTCGAGTGGGCGTACGCCACGAAGCCCGGTGAGCTGTCGACGCCCGCGACGTACGCCGGGTCGGCCAGCGCCAGCACGGTCGACGTGAGCGCGCCCGTGCCACAGCCCACGTCCAGCCAGCGGCGGCCGGGCGGCACGTCCAGCCAGCGCAGGAACTCCCCCGCGACGGGGCGGCTCCACCGGCCCACGTACGCCTCGTAGGCCCTGCCGTCCGCCCAGACCGGGTGAGTCATGCGCAAACCATACGACGCAGGTCGCCTGCCACGCCCCGACCGCCGGGGCCGGTTCGCACCGGTGCGACTCGATCAGCCAGACTCGGTCGTACCCCTGCCCGCCCCGACAGCTCCGCGAGCGCACCCCGCACCCCTCGTCCGATGGCTGGAGCGCATGTCCCACCCCCTCCTCGTCTGGTTGGTCGGCGGCGTCCTGCTGGTGGGCGCGGGCTTCGTGACGGCCCTGCTGCCCCGGTGGCGGGCGCGGGAGCGGGAGCACCGGACCGCCTGGTCCGCCGCCCGCGCGGCGATCGACAGCGCAACCGTCAGCCGGGACGCGGCGGTCACCCGGGTGCCGGCGGCCGAGCGGCTGCTGGTACGCGCCGAGTCGATCGCCGCCGGACGTGGTGGGACCGCCGCCGCCCGGGCGGCGGCGAAGCACGCGAGGGAGGCCGACCGGCTGTGGCGGACGCACCAGTGACCACCCGCCGGCACCTCCGCCACGAACTGCTGCGCTGGGCGCTGCTCGGCGTCGCCGTGGTCGTCCTGGTGGTCTTCCTGCTCGCCCAGCGGCAGAGCGTCGACGTCAGCTACGGCCGGTCGCCGGCCGCCACGGCCCGCATCGACGAGGGCTCGGCCGGCGAGTTGAGCGACGCGAGCGTGCCCTCGGTGGCCGAGATGACCGCGCTGGTGGCCGCCGACCCGGTGGTGCGGCTGCCCGGCTCGACGGCGCGCTGGAACGAGCAGCGGGTCCGCGAGGCCGCCGGCGACCGTCCCGTCCGGATCCTGGTCGCGCCGCCCGGGCTCGACAAGGCCGAACGCGACCGGGTGCGAAAGGTGGAGAACGCGACCATCCGGGTGATCGGCACCGAGGTCAGCGGCGGCATCTACCAGGCCGTGGCCGACACCCTGCCCGGCTGGCGGGCCCAGTTCGCCACCGCCGACGTGACGAACCTGCTGGTGGCGCTGCTCGCCGGGCTGCGGGACGCGCCCGACCCGCCCGAGCACGACGAGCTGCGGTGGCGTACGCCGACCGACCGGGAGCTGGCCGCCGTCGCCGCCGACCTGCGGGCCACCGGCCTGCACCTCGCAGCCGGGGCCACGCTGACCGACGTCCCCGGCGACGCCGCGCGCAACGCCTTCGGCGACGGCGCCCGGTACGTGGCGTTCCCCGCGCAGCCGTTCGGCGAGCCGGTGCCCCGGTACGGGCCGGCCCTGGCCGAGCTGTTCCCGGGCACGCCGATCGTGGTGATGTACGGCCTCTGGATCGAGTACCACGGCCCGGCTGCGGACGACTTCGCGGAGCTGGCCGGGGCGAGCTTCTACGCCCAGTTCGGCGCCCGGCTGAGCCGGTACGACTACCCGCAGGGCACGGTGCTCGCGGCCTGGCTGAACCGGGTCACCGACCTGCGCTACTCGGGGCTGTTCGACCGTCCGCTGCCGTACCGGCCGATCGATCCGCTCCGGGTGGCGCTGCCGGCCCTGCCGTGGGTCTTCGCGGGCTGCGTGGCGACGTTCCTGATCCTCTCGGTCCGCTCGCTGCGCCGGCCGGACGGCGTGGGGGTCCGGCGGGGCGACCCGGGGCGGGGCGGCACGCCCGCCCGGTTGGCGGGTCTCACCGCCCTCGCCGTCGAGATGTCCCTGCTCACCGACGCCCGCAGCGACCCGGCGCTGACCCGGGGCATCGTCAAGCTCCAGGCGGCCCGCGCCGCGCTGGACGAGGAACTGCCGGGCCCCCACGTGCGTACGCTGCTGGACGAGGCCGCCGACGAGCTGGACGACGCCGCCCGGACGCTGGGGGTCGCCAGCTACCGCCCGGACCTCTACCTTCGGGGCAGGTTGTCGTGAACCAGTCCGTACGGCGTCGCCTCGGTGCCCTGTTCGGCACGCCCTTCGGCGTCGCCGTCCTGGCCTGCCTGGCGCTGGCCGGCTGGGCGTTGTGGACCGGCGGGGCGCTGGACGGGCCGGCCGCCCGTCAGGTGCGCGCCTCGTCCGTGTACGTCGCGCCGGGTGTCGAGCTGGACCGGGCGGCGGCCGAACGGGTCATCGGCAACCGCAGGCTGGTCGTGCTGCTGCTGGCACCGGGCGCCGACCTCAGGCAGGGTTGCCGCCAGGTCGAGCGCGCCGCCGACGGGACCGTCGTGCTGGTGATGAGCCGCGACTCCGACGGGTACGACACCTACGGGTGCGCGCTGCTGCCCGGGCGCGACGACGAGAACTTCGGTCGGGCCGCCGTGGCGGAGATGACCGTCAGCCGGGGCGTCGACACCTTCGCCGGGCGCCCCCTGGAGGCGCTGAAGGTCGTCACCGTCAACTACGACCTGCTGGTGAGGGCCGGCACCGTCCCCGACGGCGCGCGGACGATCAGCCCGTCGCTGCCCCGCTTCCTGCTCGCCGCCGCCGCGATCGTGGCCGTCGTCGCCGGGGCGTCGGTGCTCTACGCCGGTGGCCGCCGCGCGGGCCGGCTCGCGGACGCCCGGCGTCACCGCCGCGACGAGAACGCCGACGCCCGCAGCGCGCTCGGCGCCGCCGCGGCCGTGCTGGCCCAGCAGATCATCGACCTCGACCAGCGGTACGCCCGGGCGCGACGCCAGGCGTACGTCAGCGACGGCGAGGAGGCGTTCGGCAGGAAGTACCTGGCGCTGACGTCGGACTACGCCGCGCTGCTCGACCGCGTCGCGGCGGTGGACGCGGACGACGACGAGGCCGTACGCGGGCTCGTCGAGCGGGTCGACACGTTGAGCCGGCGGGCGTCGACGATCACCGGGCAGCCGGCGCGGAACGGGGGCCGCCGGAAGGACGCCCGGAGCGGCGGCGCCCCGCCCTCCGGCGGCTGACCGGACAGTCGCCGACGCGAAGGACGGGCCGGGTCGTGCGGACCGCCGACACGGCCCGCCGCGACCTGCACCGGCGACAACGCGACCAGCTCCGCCGGCGCATCGCCGCAGCCGAGGCCTCCCTGGCGATCATCGAACACGCGGCCGGGCGACATCGTTCAGCGTTGCCCGTCATGGCATCTTGTTTCCTCGGACGGCGACCACGGGTCGAGAGGCATCTCGTAGACGAGCCGGTACCTGCCGCCAGGGACCACGATGTCGGCGGTCTCGACGGCGTTCTGGCCGGCGTAGTAGTTGCGCTCGACAGAGATCACCCACATCCCGCCGCGTCTGTCGAGTTCGAGGGCATCGGCCTCTTCGGGCATCGCCGGTCGGGTGATGACCTCCTCGACGAAGCGGTCGATTGCCACGCCGATGGAGTCCATGCGGGCGACCACTCCGATGATCGGCCCTTGCTCGGGGTACTCGACGGGCGTGCCGCCCGTGATGGCCGACGGCTCGTACGAGTCGGCGAGCTGGATCGGCGTTCCGTCGGCGAGGTACCGGTACCTGGTGTGCATGACCATGTCGCCGGGCTGGATGCCGAGTCGTTCGGCGATGAGGGCCGACGCCGGGATCTTGTGGCTGTCCGCCTCCCAAGCCGGTCGCATGCCTACGGCCTCGCTGTCCCGGGCGAACGGTGACGTGCTGCCGATGCGCTTGCGCATGTCCCGGGAGTGGGCGCGGCGCACGAGCCGCGTCCGGTTGCGGACGTAGTTGCCGGAACCCAGCTCACCGGCGAGGATCCGCGACCGCAGGTCGTCCACGACGCGCTGATAGTTCGGCGGTTCCTTGCTGGTCATCGGAGACCCCTTCAACGTGACGCACGTACTCGCGTCAGTCGACCATGCGCCTGGAGGCGCAGCAAACGGCGTAAGGGATCTGCGATGCAGCGTGCTTCCCTCACCGCGACACCAGGCCAAGAGGCCCGATCAGGTCACCCGCACCTACCGGTACGCCGAGGCCACTCCCCTGATCGCGGTCAACGGCGGCTCCCTGGCCACGGTCATGGTCCCCATCGACGGCAGTTGTGCCACACAGCCACCTCGGCGCCCATGCGGTCATGGCGGCACATCCCCCTGCTCGACATGGCGCCTACGGAAGCGCTGCGCCCCGCCTCGGACGGCGGACAGTCGGCAACGCACGTAGCCAACAACTCGGCATTCGGCGGCGGCACAGGGCGAAGCGTCTCGTGATCTCCGAAGTCCTTTCCATCGTGTTCGCCGGCCTGGTGCCGGGGTTCCTGCTCGGGCTGCTCGCGTTCAGAGTGAAGTCCCGGTGGTGTCCGCGCTGCGGGGAGTCCACCGAGGCCATGCGGCCGGCGGAGCGGGAGCGGTGACCGGGCCGGGCCGGCGCAGCGGCAACGAGCTGCCGATCGGGCGGCGGGTGGCGCAGTTGCGGGCTCGTCGGGGAATGAGTCAGCAGGTCTTCGCCGACCGGATCCGCAAGTCGAAGAGCTGGGTGGACAAGGTGGAGCGCGGGGTGCGTACCCTCGACCGGCTTTCGGTGATCGAGACAGTCGCCGGGGCCCTCGGCGTCGCCCCGGGCGTCCTGCTCGTCGGGAAGGTCCAGCGGACCCCGGCCACCGACGCCGGCGGCGCCGTGGAGGGGGTACGGGCGGCGCTGGCCCGCTACGACCTGCCCGGCTCCGGCAACGACGGCCAGCCGGCGTCGCCGTCGGTGCAGGAGCTTGACCACCAGGCGGGGTACGCGTGGGCGGCGTACCGCAACGGCCATCACCCCCAGGTGTTACGGATGCTGCCCGACCTGCTCGGCGACAGCCGCCACACCTGCCACCCCCAGCCGGGGGACGCATTCGCCGCCGACCTGCTGGTGCGGGTGTACCGGCTCGCCGCCCAGGTGCTGGTCAAGCTCGGCGAGGCCGACCTGGCCTGGCTGGCGGCCGACCGGGCGATGAGCGTACGGCTCGCCTTGCCGCCGTTCACGACGAGCGCCACCATCGCGACCACGACGGCGTCGGGTTCGGTCCCACCACCGTCGAACTCGCCCGCGCCCTGACCGCCATGCGCCTCGGCGACCACCGGCGGGCCGTCGCCATCCACCGCGAAGCCACCGGCGGCAGCGCCTGGCACCTGCTCCCCGCCGAGCACCGGGCCGCCCACCTGATCGACATCGCGCGCGCCCACCTGGACCTCGGCGACCCCCGCGTCGCCGGCCGGGCCCTGGTCACCGCCGACGCCATCGCCCCCGCCGAGATCCGCCTGCGCCCCGACGCCCGCACCGCGCTGACCGCCGTGCTCCGCGCCGGCTCCCCCGCCGCCGACGTCACCCGCCTGGCCGCCACCGTGGGCGTGGCCGGACAGCCCTGACACCGCAGCGCCGGCGATGTCGCGGACGCCTGCGCTCCGCAGGGCCCCGGGGCGGTGGGGCAGGTCGACCCGCTATCCGGCGTACGCGCGGACCTGTCCCCACACCGTGACCCCGACCTGGGCGCCGGCGGTCAGGCCGGTGCCCTCGTCGAGGGTCCGCGCGGCCAGCACGGTGCCGTCGTCGAGCCGCAGCGTGGTCAGCGCGTCGTGCCCGTGGAAGTCCTGCCGTACCACCGTGGCCGGCGCCCCACCGACCGTGGCGAGCCGGATCTGCTCCGGGCGGACGAGGACGGTCGCCGCGCCCCCGGTGGAGGGCCCGCGCAGCGGCAGTCGGCCCAGCGGGGTGACGGCCACGTCGTCGTCGACCGTGCCCGGGAGCAGCACCGCGTCGCCCACGAACCGGGCCACCCACGGGTCTGCGGGGTCCCGGTAGACCTCGGCGGGCGTGCCGCACTGCACGATCACCCCGGCGTCCATGACCGCGACGGCGTCCGCCATCGACAGTGCCTCGCCCTGGTCGTGGGTCACCAGCACGCCGGTGGCGCCGTCGGCCCGCAGCGCCTGCCGCACGTCGGCCCGCAACTCGGTGCGCAGTTTCGCGTCCAGGGCGCTGAAGGGCTCGTCCAGCAGCACCAGCGGCGGCCGGGGTGCCAGCGCACGGGCCACCGCGACCCGCTGCTGCTGACCGCCGGAGAGCTGGTGCGGCATCCGCGCGCCGTACCCGGCGAGGCCGACCAGGTCGAGCACCTCCTCCACCCGGCCCGAGCGCCGGGCCGCCCGATCCAGCCCGTAGCCGACGTTGTCCGCGACGGACAGGTGCGGGAACAGCGCTCCCTCCTGCGGGACGACGGCGACGCGGCGACGGTGCGGCGGGACATGCACCCCGTTTCCGACGACCGTGCGGCCGGCGACGCTGACGGTGCCCCGGTCGGCCCGCTCGAACCCGGCGACGCAGCGCAACAGGGTGGTCTTGCCGCAGCCGGACGGGCCCAGTACGGCCAGGAGCATGCCGCGGCGGACGTCGAGGTCGACGCCGGCGAGTGCGGGCACGGCCCCGTACGACTTGGCCAGGCCAGCCACCGTCAACATGCTCTCGGTCATCGGGTGCCTCCGGGATCGGTGAGTCCGGTGCGGGCCGCGAGCAGCCAGGTGGGCACGGCGGCGAGCACTACGAGGATGGCCGCGTACGGCGCCGCGGCGGCGTACGCGGCGGTCGAGGTGTGCGTCCACAGCTCGGTGGCCAGGGTGTCCATCCCCGTGGGCCGCAGCAGCAGCGTGGCCGGGAGTTCCTTCATGCAGGTGAGGAACGTCAGCGCCGCGCCGGCGCCGATGCCGGGCAGGGTCAGCGGCAGGGTGACCGTGCGGAACACCGCGAACGGTCCCCGACCCAGCGACCGGGCGGCCTCCTCGACGGCGGGCGGGCTCTGCGCGGCGGCGGACGCGACCGCGCCCACCGCGAGGGGCAGGAACAGCGTCGCGTACGCGAGCGCCAGCAGCCATCGGCTCTGGTAGAGCGGGTACGCCACGTTGACGGCGAAGAAGACCAGGGACAGGCCGATCACCACGCCGGGCAGGGCGTGCGCGACGTAGGTGAGCCGTTCCAGCAGGGTGGTCACCGGGCCGGGGGCGCGGGCGGCGAGCAGCCCCAGCGGCAGGGCCAGCAGCATGGTGAACGCTGCGCCGGCGAGCGACACCGACAGCGACCCGCCGGCGGCCGCCGCGATCTCGGCCAGCGAGCCGGGGCGGGACACCCCGGCGGCGAGCCAGCGGGCCAGCCCGACTGCCGGTACGCCGAGGGCCAGCGCCAGGACCGCGAGCAGGGCGGTCACGGCCGGCCACCGCCACCGGCCCAGCCCCAACCGGACGGGTGGCCGGACAGCGGTGCTGGCGTACCGGGCGTCGCGGGTGCGGGTGGTCAGCTCGGCGCCGATCAGCAGCACCGTGAGGACGACCAGGACCGTGGAGAGCACCAACGCGCCGGTGCGGTCGAAGCCGAGGTTGAACGCGGTGAAGATGGCCCGGGTGAAGGTGTCGACCTGGACGAGGGAGACCGCACCGAAATCGGAAAGCACGTACAGGGCGACCAGCAGCGCACCGGCGGCGACGGCCGGCCGGATCTGGCGCAGGGTGACCCCGAGCAGGGTTGCCCAGGGACCGCGGCCCAGGGACCGGGACACCTCCTCCTGCCCGGGGTCGGCGCGGGTGAGCGCGGCGACGGCCGGCAGGAAGACGTACGGGTAGGAACAGACGGTGAGCAGCAACGCCGCCGCCCAGAAGCCGGCGAACCCGTCCACGGTGGCGATCCAGGCGAACCCGGCGACGTACGTGGGCACGGCCAGCGGCAGCGCGGCGACGACGCCGAACGCGCGACGGCCGGGCAGGTCGGTGCGGGCGACGAGTAACGCGGCGCCGACCCCGAGGACCGTGCACGCGGCGGTGACCACGGCGGCCAGGGCCAGGCTGCGGCCGGCGAGCACGGCGAGCCGCTCCGTGAGCAGTTCGGTGGTGAGCCGGTCCCAGCCCGCCTCGCCGGCCCGTACTGCCAGATAGACCAGGGGCAGCAGCGCGACCGCGACGGCGGCGGCCGACGCGACGGTCAGGCCGGGCCGGGGCAGCACGCGGCGCGGTGACCGTCGGGCCCGCATGCGGGCCCGGCGGTCACCAGCGAGGACCCCGTTCAGGCCAGCCCCGATTCCTTGATCATCGCGACCGTCGCGTCGAGCGTGTCGAGGTCGTTCAGGTCGATCTTCGGCGCGTCGAGCGCGGCCAGTTGCGGCAGGCCCGGCGCGGCCGGGATGCCCGCGGCCAGCGGGTACTCGAACGTCTGGGTCGCGAAATAGGTCTGCGCCTCGGCGCCGAGCAGGTGGTCGACCAGGGCACGGGCGTCCGGGTCGGAGCCGGCCCGCTTGAGCAGGCCGATGCCGGCGGCGTTGACCAGCCCGCCGGTGTCTCCGTCGGGGAAGAAGTGCAGCCGCGCCTTGAGCGTCGCCGGGTCGCCGCCGCGCTCCTTGGCCATCTCGTAGACGTAGTAGTGGTTGACCAGCCCGGCCGCGATCTTGCCAGCGTCGATGTCGGCGACGATCTGCACGTTGTTGTCGCGGATCTGCGGCTCGTTGGCCTTCAGCCCGGTCAGGAACTCCTTCGCCCTGGCGTCGCCGTGCTGCACCCGCAGCGCGGTGACGAACGCCTGGAACGAGCCATTGGTGGGGGCCACACCGATCTTGCCCTTCCACCGGGGGTCGGTCAGCTCGAACACCGACTTGGGCAACTGGTCCTGGGTGACCTGGTCGGCGTTGTAGGCGAGCACCCGCGACCGACCGCTGACGCCGACCCATTGCCCGCCGCTGGCCCGGTACGCCGCCGGCACCCGGTCCAGCACCTCCTGCGGCAGGGTGGCGAGCTGACCGGCTTTGGTGACGGCGCCGAGCGCGCCCGCGTCCTGCGCCAAGAAGGCGTCGGCCGGGCTGCGCTCGCCCTCTTCCAGCAGCTGGGCCGCCATCTGCGCCGTGGTGCCGTAGCGGACGTCGACCTTGATCCCGGACGACTTCTCGAACTTCTCCAGCACCGGCTTCACCAGGGTCTCGCTGCGGCCGCTGTAGATGGTCAGCCGCTTGTCGCCCGGCTTGCCCGGGTCACTCTCGTCGCCGCCGCCGCAGGCCGTCAGCGAGAGGAGGCCGGCCAGGGTGGCGGTCAGGATGACACTCAGACGCTTCTGCACAGGCAAGGCTTACCTTAGCTGAGGGCTCTCGCGCAAGTCCGCGCCGACCAGGTCACCCTGGCCTTCCCAGTGAGGTGAGCCGTCCCTAACCTGTGCCCCATGCGCGTGCTCCCCGCCGTCGAGCCGGTACCGTTCGCCGCCGCCCTGGCCGGCCACGGCGACCGTCCCGCCGTGATCACCGCAGACGGTCGGCTCAGCTACCGGGACCTGGCCCGCCGGGTCGACGAGCTGGCCGCCCGCCTCGGCCCGCACCGGCGGCTGGTCCTGCTGGCGGGGGCCAACCAGCTCGACGAACTGGTCGCCTACCTCGCCGCCCTCGTGGGTGGCCACCCGCTGCTGCTGGCACCCGGCGACAACGCCGCGGCGACCGACGCGCTGATCCGGTCGTACGACCCGGACGTGGTGCTGCGCCGCGTCGGCGGGACGCTGACGGTGGACGAGCGCCGCCCGGACAGCCGGCACGAGCTGCACCCGGAGCTGGCCCTCCTGCTGAGCACCTCCGGTTCGACCGGCTCGCCGAAGCTCGTCCGGCTGTCGCGGGCGAACCTTCAGGCCAACGCCGAGGCCATCGCCGGCTACCTGGGCATCCGCGACACCGACCGGGCGGCCACCAGCCTGCCGCTGCACTACTGCTACGGGCTGTCGGTGGTCAACAGCCACCTGCTGCGCGGAGCCGCGCTCCTGCTCACCGACCTGTCGGTCGCCGACGGCCGGTTCTGGGAGCTGTTCCGGGCGGCCCGGGGCACCGCCCTGGCCGGCGTGCCGTACACGTTCGAGCTGCTGGACCGGGTGGGCTTCGCCGAGATGCGGCTGCCGCACCTGCGCTACGTCACGCAGGCCGGCGGCCGGCTCGACCCCGAGCGGGTGACCCGCTACGCGGCCCTCGGGCGCCGGCACGGCTGGGACCTGTACGTCATGTACGGCCAGACGGAGGCCACCGCCCGGATGGCGTACCTGCCGCCGCAGCTGGCCGCCACCCGCCCCGAGGCGATCGGCGTCCCCGTGCCCGGCGGCGCGTTCCGGCTCTCTCCACTGCCCGACCGGCCGGAGCCGGACACCGGCGAGCTGGTCTACACCGGCCCGAACGTCATGCTCGGCTACGCCGAGGCGCCCGCCGACCTGGCCCTCGGCCGCACCGTCGAGGAGCTACGCACGGGCGATGTGGCCCGCCGCGCGCCGGACGGCCTGTGGGAGATCGTGGGACGCGTCGGCGGTTTCGCCAAGGTCTTCGGGCTCCGCGTCGACCTGGCGCGGGTGGAGGAACGGCTGCGCGCGGCCGGCGTGTCGGCGTGCTGCGCGGGCACTGACCGGGAGTTGGTCGTGGGAGCCGAGGCACCGGCCGAGGCAGACCAGGTCCGGCAGCTCGCCGCCGCGGCGGCCGGCCTGCCACAACGGACCGTGCGGGTACACGTGCTGGCCGAGCTGCCCCGGCTCGGCAACGGCAAGCCCGACCGGCTCGCCCTGCTCGCGCTCTCCACCGACTTGCCGCCCGCCGCCGGGGCCGACCTGTGCCGGCTGTACGAGCGGGTGCTCGACGTCGCCGGCGTCACCCCCGACGACAGCTTCGTCTCCCTCGGCGGCGACTCCCTGTCGTACGTGGAGATGTCCGTCCGGCTGGAGGAGGTCCTGGGCGGGCTGCCCGCCGACTGGCACACCACCGCGATCCGGGACCTGCGCCGGCCCGCGCCCGACGCGCCGCGCCGCCGCGCCGCCGTGCTGGAGACGAGCGTGGCGCTGCGGGCGATGGCCATCGTCGTGATCGTCGGCTCGCACATCCCCCTGTTCACCGTCAAGGGTGGCGCCCACCTGCTGCTCGCGGTCGCCGGGTTCAACTTCGCCCGGTTCCAGCTGACCGACGCGCCCCGCCGGGACCGGCTGCGCGCCGCCGGACGCGCGGTCGCCCGGGTGGTGCTGCCGGCCGTGCTCTGGATAGCCGCGGCCGGCGCGGTCACCGGCGACTACACGATCACCAACGTGCTGCTGCTCAACAGCATCCTCGGGCCGCACGACGGGCCCACCGAGTGGCACTTCTGGTTCGTCGAGGGGCTGGTCTACGTCCTGCTCGCCGCGGTCGCGCTGCTGGCCGTGCCCGCGGTGGACCGGCTGGAGCGGCGGATGCCGTTCGCGCTGCCGTTCGCCCTCGCCGCGCTCGGCCTCGTCACCCGGTACGACCTGCCGGGGCTGGCCGGGTACGGCCACGTCCCGTCCGCCGTCGTGGTGTTCTGGCTGTTCGCCCTCGGCTGGGCTGCCGCCCGGGCCGGCACCACCGCACAGCGTGTCGCGGTCACGGCCGCCGCCCTGCTCACGGTGCCCGGGTTCTTCGGACAGCCGGCGCGGGAGGCGCTGGTCGTCGCCGGGTTCGCCCTGCTGGTCTGGGTCCCCAGGCTGCCGAGCCTGCGGGCCATCAACCGGGCGGCGGCGCTGCTGGCCGGAAGCTCCCTGTACGTCTACCTCACCCACTGGCAGGTGATGCCGCTGGTCGCCCCCTGGTCGCGCGGCGCGGCGCTGGTCGCCTCCCTGGCCGTCGGGATCGGCTGCGCGGCGCTCGCCCGACTGGCGGCCCGGCGGCTGTCGGCAGCCGTACGCCGCACCCGGGCACCGGCTGCCGAGAGGTGACCGGGCGCGGCACCCACTCCCGGGACGCTGGCACCGCGGCGGGCAAGCCCGAGGTGCAAGGTGACGGTACGGGCAGAGCCGATCGCGGACCGGTACGACTGGTCGACGGATCGACTCCGGCGCTACTTGTCGTGGCCGGTCGGCAGGCTCAGCGCGTGCCGCGTGAGCGCGTCCCGCAGCAGGTCGGCGAACGTCTCGACGTCGCCGTTCGCGGCATCGACCTGCTGGGCATCCAGCACGAGGATCGGGCCGGTGTCCGTGTGGGCGATGACACAGGGAGTGACGCCTTGGCTGACGTCGCTGATGGCGGGGTCGCGTTCGTTGAGGTGCACCAGGTGGAAGGACACGCCGAGACCGGCCACGAAGCTGTCCCACTGCCGCTTGCGGTACAGCGGCCCGTGGGTGACGTCGCACAGCCCGCAGTGCACCCTGCCCAGCAGCTTCCCAGCTACGTAGGCCAGCTCGCCGCGAATGCCGCCATCGGCGTGGTACACCCCGGTGAGGCCGCGCACCGTGCTGGCGTGATCGGTCATGGACGCCATTGTCGCCCACCGTCGCTGGCGGCTGCCCAGGGCCGCGGTGAGTGCGGCGAGCCGGGTGTGCACGTCGGCGGGGTCTGCGCCGCGAGCCGGCGTACGTTCTCCGGTTGCGACAGCGGGACGCCCGCACCGCGGAGTGCGGTGCGGGCGTCCCGTCGATCGGTCAGGGGTTGCTGTAGCCGAGGGAGTAGCTGCCGGAGCCGCTGTAGGCGTGCACCCGCCAGCGGTAGTAGCCGGCCGTGCCGTTGTAGGAGACGGTCTCGTCGGCCGCAGCCGTGGCACCCTGCGCCACCACGCTCCAACCGCTGCCGTTCCACTTCTGCAGGTAGAGGTCGAAGTCGGTACCGGTCGGGCCGTCGAGGCAGCCCTTGTGGGTGCCGGAGGTCGACGAGTAGTAGTAGCTGCCGTTCGGCTGGTAGGCGCTGCCGCCGCTGGACAGCGAACCGGTCACGGAGAACTCGTAGCCGCTGCAGCCGGTCGGCGGCGGGGGCGGGTTGCCGCCGCCGCTGGTCACCAGCGTCCGGCCGTACGCGGAGAGGATCTCGTTGACCGGCTGGAAGTAGGTGGTGCCGCCGGAGGTGCAGTTGCCGGAGCCGCCGGAGGTGACGCCCTGCGCCTGCTGGCCGCTGAGCCAGGACCCGCCGGAGTCACCCGGCTCGGCGCACGCGTTGGTGCGGGTCAGGCCGGAGACGGAGCCCTCCGCGTAGTTCACCGTCTGGTTGTAGGCCTGCACGGTGCCGCAGCGCCAGCCGGTGGTCGAGCCGGAGCGGCAGATGGCCGAGCCGATCGCGGCCACGGTGGAGCCGGCGACGGTCACGTTGCCGCCGGCGTAGTTGTTGACCCAGGGCTGCGGGGTCCAGTTGGAGTTGACCGCCACCCAGGCGTAGTCGTTGCCGGGGAACGAGGAGCCCTGGAAGCTGCCCTGCGCGGCACGGTTGAAGCCGGTCGTGGCGGCACCGGTGTTGCCGCAGTGCCCGGCGGTGACGAAGCCGCCGTTGACGGAGAAGCCGACCGAGCAGCGGCCACCGCCGATGTAGTAGGCGTCGCCGCCGCGTACGTCGTAGAGCAGCCGGGGCTGTTCGGTGGTGCTGACCACCCGTACCGCCGAGGCGTCGACGCCGCTGGCCTTGACGAAGGACTTGGCGGCAGCGTTGCCGCCCCGTGCCTGCACCACGACGGTGTTGGACTTGACGTCGACGTACCAGCCGGGCACCGAGGCCGCCGGCGCCTTGGCGGCCGCTGCGTCCAGGCCGGCCTTGACCGCGTCGAGCTTCTTCCCGCTGCGGTCCACCAGCTTGGGGGTGGCACCGGCGGCGGTCACCTCGGCGGCCTTGACGCTGTCGGTGACGGCCACGACCAGCGACTTCGCGTCCGGCGCCAGCCAGGCGCCGGCGAAGGTGGGGCCGAGCCGCTTACGCAGCGCCAGTTCGGTACGGCTCGCGGCGTCGTCGGAGGTGATCCTGGCGCGAGCCGCGGCGGCGGTCAGGCCCAGGTCACGTTGCATGGCGGCGAGCATCTCGGGCGAGGCTGCCTCCCCGGCCGGTGCGACCGGTGTCGGGCCGGCGGGCTTCGCGCTGGCGGGACCGGCGATGGCGATGGCAGCCAGCCCGGCTGGCAACAGCACCGCTGTCGCCGCGCCGGCAAGGACTCGTTTCATCCAGGTCTCCTTCGGGGTTGCGGAGCTGCGGGTGCGTCCGGATGGTGCTGAGCACCGACAGGTGGCGGTAACGTAGAACACCATTCGTCGATGCCGATAGATAACCTTTGACTCATACCGCCGCGTCTGGCACTATGCGCACCCGTCCGACCACGCCCCGTCATCGCCACGGAGACGGGCAGCGCGGGACGAACCTGATGCCGCCGCTCGGCGCGGCGGGCGGTCCGCGGCGCCACCGCCGCACCACTCCGACGGCGCCAGGAAAGGTTTTCAACGGCCCCGGATGCCGGCGACGAATTTCGTCCCCACCGGACGGAGCCTCGACTAACGTCGATGTTGATTCCTACCATGAACCGGTCCGCACCCAGCACTGACGACCACCAGGAGTCACCTCGATGAAACGTGCCCTTTCGATGCTCGCGGCGGCCCTCCTCGGAGTGTCCGTCCTGGCAACTCCTGCGCAGGCGGCCCCGGCGGCTCGCCCCGCCCAGGTCACGCAGTCCGCTCCGACGGCTCAGGCCGCTCCCACCGGCTGCGTCACCTGGATCGAGTGGGTCCACCAGGGCAGCAGCCACTACTACGGCCGGGGCAACGTCCAGTGCGACACCGGCCGTTACAAGGTCAAGATCCAGTGTCGCAACATGCAGACCGGCGTGGGGTACGTGGTCTACGGCAGCCTGGCGGTCAACGCCCCGAGCACGGCCACCACCACCTGCTACAGCGGCAACGTCGCGGAGGCCGTCTTCGCCGTGCAGGATCCGCCGGCGACCGGCGTCACCGGCTGCGCGCCGTGGATCGAGTGGGTCCACCAGGGCAGCAGCCACTACTACGGGCGCGGACGGGTGCAGTGCGACACCGGTTCGTACAAGGTCAAGATCCAGTGCCGCAACCTTCAGACCGGCGTGGGATACATCGTCACCGGCACCCAGGTCGTCACCGCTCCCAACGTCGCCACCACCACCTGCTACAGCGGCAACGTCGCGGAGACGGTTTTCGCCGTACCGCAGTGACGGGGTGACCGGGAGGCCGGCTGCCGCCCCGGAGAGCCACCAGCGCCCCGTCCGGCCAGGGCCGGACGGGGCGCTCGGAGAACCAGCCGCCTCTTCCCGCGAAGGCCCGGACGGGTGACCGGATGAGGCAGGACACACAGGACCGAGATCGTCACCGGCGAAGGCGAGCCCGTGCGGTGATCAGGTCGACCGGGCCGGCGTGGTGAACCCGTCGACGGGGAGCCGCACGGCCCTGATCAGCAGCCACGCGATGAACGACAGTTCCGCGACCGCCGCAGCGGTCATGACGAATGGCGAGATGTCCGCGCCGAAGTCGGGGGCGAGAAAGCGCGCGAACACGTCCACGAGGTGGCCGAGGCACCCGACCATCAGCAGGACGCCCAACACCTTCGGGAAGTAGCCCGACCTGACCACCAGGTAGCCCAACGGCAGCAGCCACAGGCCGAAGTACGTCTGCGCGATGATGTACCCGTCGTGTTGCATATCGGCGAACAACATAGTCAGCTGGTCGCGCTCGGCCGGCTCGAAGGCGCCGGCGTAGTCCTGGCCGGTGGCGATCGTCAGCGCCGCCTTCTGGTTGAGCAGGTTCAGGCTCTGGATCGCGACGCTGACCGCGACGAAGGTGACCATAGCGGCGGCAGCCAATTGGTCGACGTGCTTGAGCAGCAGGTACAGGGCCATGCTCGTCAGCAGAAAGGCGGTGGCCCCCATCAACTCGCTGACGAGGCCGACGCGGAAGAGAGTGGCCGAGGTGCCGATGCCGTCGACTGTGGCCGCAGCATCCCCCGATTCGACGGCGCGCGCGTTAACCAGCCCGGCGAAGATGGTCAACACGGCGACGATCAGATAGAGGAACCCCGCGACTCTCGCGAGCGTCGTCGGTGCGGTCACGGCCTGGCCCCTTCCTGCCTGGACGCTCACGCCGGCCCGACGACGTGGGCGAGGGCCGACGGGGTCAGCCGGCCAACTATGGCCGGGGCCTCGTGGACGAGGGCGTCGTTCTCCACCGCTTCGACCATGAAACGGGCGTAGTCCACGCGACGGGTCAGGTTGCTCGCGAGGACAGGGTCACCCACGTGCCGGCTCCACACCGGCAGGCCCTGGCTGTCGCCCTCCTCCAGGTCGCTGCCACGCACGACCGTCCACCTGGTGTCACTGGCAAAGATCCTCCGGCACGCCGCCACCTGGTCGTCCACGTCCACGACGCGGGCCAGCTTCGCCAGCCGTCCGAACACGGCCGCGTACAGCTTGAATCTCCGGGTGTACAGGTCCCTACTGCCGTCGCGGGTGATGTGCCAGCCGCAGGAGAACACCAGACGGGCGCCCGGACGTGCGTGGTCGAGCACCGCCTCTGCCGTACCGGAGGCGTAGTGGTTGACCCCCCACGGCACCAACACCGTGAGCACGGCGTCGCATCCGTCCACCGCTCGCGCGACGACCGCACGGTCGTCGGTCGATCCGGGGACGATCCTGATCCGTCCCTCGAACTCGGCGAGCTTGTGCACGCTCTGCGCTCGGCACACACCCACGACCTCATACCCGCGATCCAACGCGTGCTGCACCATGTACCGCCCGAGCTTCCCGGACGCACCGATGACGCACAGCCTCTTCCCTGCTCCCGGCTTCCTTGCTCCGTCCACACCGAGCGGTTCCATGGCACCCCTCCTCTGCTCGCCGCCAGTTCAGCCTTACGCCGTAAGGCTGAACCTTGCGGTGTAAGGTTGTCAAGCGACTCAACACGCCGGACAGGAGGACGCTCGTGACCACGCAGCCAGCTGGCACGCCTGCACCCCGTCGCAACCCGCTGAGCAAGGAGTTGGTGCTTCGCACAGCGGTCACACTGGCGGACGAGGCCGGCACCGGTGCGCCGAGCATGCGCAGGCTCGCCGAGCGGCTCGGCGTCGAATCCATGTCGCTCTACCATCACTTCCGCAACAAGGACGTGATCCTCGACGGGATGGTCGATCTCGTCTTCGCCGAGATCGAGCTGCCATCGGACGACGTCGAATGGCGGGCCGCGATGCGCCAGCGGGCGGTCTCGATGCGCGGTGCACTGATCCGCCACCCGTGGGCGATCAGCCTGATGGATTCACGGTCGAGTCCCGGCCACGCGACGCTGCGCCACCACGACGCGGTCATCGGCTGCCTACGGTCAGGGGGCTTCTCGATCGCTGGTGCGGCACACGCGCTGTCGCTGCTGGACAGCTACATCTACGGGTTCACGCTCCAGGAGCTCAGCCTGCCCTTCAGGTCACCTGTGGAGCTCGAGGACGTGGCGGGCCCGATCCTGGAACAGATACCCCGCGACAAGTTCCCCCACCTCACCGAGATGATCGTCGACCGCGCGCTGAAACCCGGCTACGCATACACCGAGGAGTTCGGTATCGGACTCGACCTGATCCTCGACGGACTGCAACGGCAGCGCGAAAGCTGGCCGTAACCGAGATGAGCAGGGCTCTTCCGTTGGGGCCGCCTGACGAGGCACTGGATCTCGGTCAGCCACAGCCCACCGTGACAGTCTCGCGGGCCGTTGCGACGTGCCCAGCGGACTGGTTCGCATGACAGGTCCACCGTGGTGGGCCGGAGGTACCACCATGCGAATCAACCGGCGACCATCACCGGTGACCTGTTGCCGCTGCGTTTGCGCAGTTCCCGCACGGCATTGAAGGGCCGATGACGGACCTACGAGTTGTCGAACACGTCGTCGAGCACGAGTCTTGCCCGGCCCGGGACCTCCTCCTCCGGGAAGATTTCCGTGCACAGGGCAAGGACCTGCTCCGCGCTGATCAACCCGAGTTGGTCGACCAGGAAGCGGATGGGTTCGAGTCGCTGCCCGGTGACGACGAGGCCGAGCTCGTCGAGGCGGCAGAAGGTGGCCAGATCAGCGCAGGCGAAGCCCGCAGCAGAGGTAGCGTCGTGCAGGTGGTTTCCAGATGCCTTGAGCGTTCAGCGTCCTCTGCAGGACGGCGGCCACCGGGTGCGTGAGCGGCCAGGCCACGTCTCCGGACGGGGCACCCGGATTGCCGAACAGTTCCCGTGAGGCGGCGGTGAGCGCGCTCACCGGGTTTCAGTCGGCCAGGAAGCGCAGCCAACCCGGCATGCCGTCGGTCGGGACGAACGCGTTCGACAGCATCGTGAACGGCAGGCCCACGGCACCATCGCGTCGGCGACCTGGTCGTTCCTCACCGCCAGGCCCACGTGCACTGTATGCCGAGGCGAGGCCGGCCCAGCAGCGTCGTTGGCTCAGTCCTGAGCTCAGTGGCGGAACGTGCCAACAAGGCGACCATCCGACCGCAAGATCATGCGACATGCGCCCGGCTTGTGCCCGTTGATCTTGCGAGAACGATCGCCTGTTCAGAGGCGGTATTGGTGGGCCGGAGGTACCTACATGCGAACCACAACGCCACGATCGCCGGAGACCCGCTACCGCTGACTTTGCCGAGCTCATGGGCATCGGGCGGTGCCCGATGAACCCGGCCCGCCAGTCCGACCCGCCGGTACGGTTCACCGATGCGACCCCGACACCGCCACCTGACAGTAGCGCGGCAGGCACGTCGCGGGCCCTCACGGGGGTGTGTCTTCGCGGTGAACTGCGGCCACCCGAACGCGGGTCAGCGGACGACGCCGTTGCGGTACGCCCAGATCACGATGTTGACGCGATCCCGGACGCCCAGTTTGGCCAGCACCCGACCGACGTGGGTCTTCACCGTGACCTCGGCCAGGTGCAACCGCTGGGCGATCTCGGCGTTGCTCGCTCCCGCCACGATCAGGTCGAAGACGTCGCGTTCCCGGGCGGTGAACCCGACGGCCGCCGTGGTGTCGCGGATCGACGGGGAACTGGCGTGCCCGCCGACCAGGCGCCGGGTGGTCGAGGGTGCGATGACCGATCCGCCACGGTGGACCGTACGGATGGCCGCGGTCAGCCCTTCGGCGGTCGCGTCCTTCAGCAGATAGCCGCTGGCTCCGGCGTTCAGGATCCGGGTCGCGTAGTCGTCGGTGTCGTACGTGGTCAGCGCCACGATCTTCGGGGTGGGCCCGGGAGCCGCGAGAATGGTGCGGGTGGCGATGATCCCGTCGGTGTCCGGCATGCGGATGTCCATCAGGATGACGTCCGGGCAGTGCTCGGCCGCGAGGGCGACGGCTTCCTTGCCGGTCGCGGCGGTGGCGAGCACACGCATGTCGGGGGCCGAGTTGACGACCAGGGCGAACCCGGTGCGGACCAGATCCTGGTCGTCGGCGATGAGCACCGTGATGGGCGGCTGGGTCATTGTGGCACTCCCCCCTGAACCAGCGGCCATGTGGTGGTGACCGCGAACTCCGACCCGGCGGTGAGAGTGCAGGCCCCGTTGAACAACGAGCACCGCTGCCGGATACCGGACACGCCCCGCCCTTCCACCGGCGCGCTGCCGCCGGGCCCCACCGACGGGCTGGTCACGGTGACGGTGAGCACCTCCGGCGTCCAGCACATGCGCAGGTGCGCCTGTTGCCGGGGGGCGTGCTTGATGACGTTGGTGAGCGATTCCTGGATCACCCGGTAGACGGCGAGGTCCATGCCCGGTCCGAGCGGCTGTTCGCTGCCGTCCCTGGTGACGGTCACCCGCAGACCGGCGGCGGCGACGCTGGTCAGCAGGGCCGGCAGCTCGCGCAGCCCTTTGGCGTCCAGGTCGTCGTCGCGGTCGACGGCGGTAAGCAGGCGTTTGACGTCGGCGAGCGCCTCACGACCCGTGCCCGCGATCCGGTCGAACAGCGGACCGGCGACCACGGCGTCGGCGCGGGCGGCGACCCGACCGCCCTCGGCCTGGGCGATGATCGAGGCCAGCGAGTGCGCGATGATGTCGTGCATCTCCCGGCTGATCCGGCTCCGCTCCTCATGGACCGCAAGTTGGGCGCGCATGGCGCTGTCCTGTTCGGCGAGCCGCCGGCGGCGCTCGGCGTGGTCGACGGCGCTGCGCTGCTGGCGTTGCATCAGCCCGGTCGACCACGCGGCGAGCGACGTCGCCATGATCAGCACACCGGGCAGCCCGGCGCCGAGCCGACGGTCGTGCAGGGCGTAACCGGCGACCACGAGAGCACCGGCCGCGCCGAGCAGCAGACCGGCGTGCCGCAGCCGGTCCGTCGCGTACGCGGCGACCGCGTGGATGGCGACGAGGCCGACGAGGTCGCCGGGGAACAGGAAGCTGTGCGCCACCAGCAGGTGCGTGCCCGAGATGACCGCCACCAGAGCGAGCATGGTCAGCGGCGCGACGCGGCGGATCGCCAGGGGCACCGCGACCAGTGCCGACCAGTACCAGTCGGGCAGACCGGCGAGACCGAGCAGCAGACAACCGACCACGACGGCGAGGGCGAGGCCGGCGTCGACCGCCAACGTCTGCTTCGTCTCGGTCCGCACTCCCCCAGCGTAGGCAGCGGAGGGCGGCAGCGGAATCACGGCTTTCTGAGCGATACCGAAGGCTTGATACCAAGGTATCGGTCGAGGAGGAAACTCGATGCCGGGGACGGATGTGCACGGCCGGGGGCCTCCCTACCGTCAATGAGGTGACGACGCAGACGACGTATGCCGACATGGTGAGCTGCCGGGGCGTCCGCAAGACGTACGGGACCGGCGAGTCCACGGTGCGGGCGGTGGACGGCGTCTCCGCCGACTTCGCCGCCAGCGAGTTCACCGCCATCATGGGCCCGTCCGGCTCCGGCAAGACCACCCTGATGCATCTGCTGGCAGGCCTAGACACGCCCACTGAGGGCACGATCAGCGTCGCCGGCACGTCGTTGGTGGGGCTCGACGACCGCTCGCTGACCGACCTGCGGCGAGACCGGATCGGGTTCGTCTTCCAGGCGTTCAACCTGCTGCCCACGCTGACCGCCCGGCAGAACATCACGCTGCCGCTGCGGCTCGCCGGCCGGCCCGTCGACGCCGCACAACTGCGGGTCATCACCGACGCGCTGCAGATCGGCGACCGCCTCGATCACCGTCCGGCCGAGTTGTCCGGTGGCCAGCAGCAGCGCGTCGCGGTGGCCCGGGCCCTGCTGGCCCAGCCCTCCGTCGTCTTCGCCGACGAGCCGACCGGCGCGCTCGACATCGCCACCGGCAGGGCCCTGCTGGGCGGCCTCCGTGACGCGGCGCAGCAGTACGGTCAGACGATCATCATGGTGACCCATGATCCGGGAGCGGCGACGTACGCCGACCGGGTCCTGGTGATGGCCGACGGCCGCATCCACGACGAGCTGCGTCGCCCTTCACGGGACACCATCCTCGCCTCGCTGGCCTCGGTGACGGTGTGATCATGATCTTCGCACTGGCCTGGGCGCAGGTCCGCACCTATCCGGCGCGGTTGCTGGCGATCATCGCTGCGGTGCTGCTGGCGACGGGCTTCCTCGCCGCCACGGCCACCTTCGCCGCCACCTCGGGTGAGGGGTTGCGGCTCACCGCCGCGGCACCATTGACCACGGCCGACATCGTTCTCGACGCCGAGAGTTCGGTACGCGACCCGGGCTGGTACCGGGCCGTGGCGGACGTTCCCGGCGTCCGCACCGTCGACCCCCAGTTCGCGCGTACGGTCAACGTCTTCGGCGGCGACCGGCGCGGTTCGGCCAACGTACAGAGCATCGCCGCCACGCCCGAAATCCGCTGGTTCCACCTGGATCACGGGTCCTGGCCCAACGGCACGGGGCAGGTCGTCGCGGATCAGCGGACCCTCGACGACCTGGGCGTCAGCGTCGGCGGCCAGCTGACCTTCCGGCAGGGCGACAAGCAGCCGGTGACCGTCACCGTGACGGGCTCGACCGATCTCGGATTCCGGCCGTTGACCGGATCGTCGTTCCGCTTCTACGCCGACCCGTCGTTCTTCGCCGGGGACGTACCGCCCGCGGCGCTGGCCACGGTCGACGACCCGGACCACCTCGCGGCCACCATCGACGCGGTCGACCGCGCGCTGCCGCCGGGCGCCTCGGCGATGAGCGCCGCTGCGGCCGCCGACCAGGCCGCAGCGCGCTTCGCCGGGGGCAACACCCAGCTGGTCGTGCTGATGATGGCCTTCGCCGCGGTGGCCCTCCTGGCCTCCGTCCTGGTCATCGCCAACACCTTCCACGTGGTGATCGTCCAGCGGGTTCGGCAGATCGCACTGTTGCGGCTCGTCGGCGGCCACCGGGGCCAGGCGAGCCGGGTGCTGCTGGCCGAGGCCACCATCGCTGGCGCGGTCGGCGCGACAGCGGGAGCCGCGGCGGGTGTCGCCGTCGGCTACCTCGGCGCCGACCTGCTCGACATCAGCGGTGGTGGCCTGCGGGTGAACCCCCTGGCTTTGGTGGGCAGCGTGCTGGTGGGAGTGCTGGCCACGCTGGCCGCCGCCTGGTTCCCGGCGCGACGCGCCACCCGGGTCCCGCCGGTCCGTGCCCTACAGGAGGCCGCCGAACCGCCCGCGGGCGCGGTCCGCGGTGGGCGTCGTCTGGTCGTCGGCGCGGTGGTCACGGTCGTCGCCGCCGCAGTGCTGGCCGTGGCCGGGATCGGCGCCTCGCTGCCGCTGGCACTCGTCGGTGGGCTGCTGCTGGCGGTCGGTCTGTTGATCGCCCTGCCCCGGCTGATCGCGGTGCTGCTCCCTTCGGTCACCTGGCTCCTGGAGCGCTTCGGCGTGGCCGCCGGCCTGGCGGGGAGCAGCCTCAGCCAGAACGCTCGCCGGACCGCCGCGGCGGCGATGGCGGTGGTGGTGGGTTCGGCCCTGATCGCCTGTCTGGCCGTGGCGGCCACCACGGGACGGGCCACCATCGACGCCGACCTTGAGGCCCGATACCCGGTGGCCGTGAGCGCACGCACCGACGGCGGGCCCATCAGTGGGGACACTGTCCGGCGCCTCGCTGCGGTGCCGGAGCTGTCCGTCGCGTCCACCGTGGCCACCGTGGACGCCCGATTCTCCGACGGCGGCAAGGCGACCCCCGCCCAGCTCGCGGCCCTGCCCACCGCGCTGGCGGGCACTCTGGCTCCCGAACTCGCCGCGTCCGCCGGCCCGCCGACCGTCCTGCTGCCCGCCGCCTATCTCGCCGCACGCGGCCTGTCGGACGGCAGCCCGGTTAGCGTCGGCGTGGGTAACCGGACTCTGCAGTTCATCGCGCACGCGAGCCGGCTGGCCGACACCACGGGTCAGCTCCTGGGGGTGACCTCCGCCGACGCGCTCACGGCCCAGGGTGTGGCGGCGGTCCCCACGACCGTCTGGGCAGTGGCGCGTCCCGGATTCGACCGCGCCCTCCTGGCCGATCGGGTGAACGCCGTCGCAGCCAGCGACCCCGCCGTGGAACTGGGCGGCGGTATCACGGAGGGCAGCGACATCGCCGACGTGCTCGCCATCCTGCTCGGACTCTCGCTCGCGATGCTCGGCGTGACCGTGATCATCGCACTGCTCGGCATAGCGAACCTGCTGGGATTGTCGGTCATCGAGCGTACCCAGGAGATGGCGCTGCTGCGTGCGCTCGGCACCCGGCGCGGGCGGCTGCGGGCAATGCTCGCCATCGAGGCGGTGACCATCACGCTGGTCGGTGCCGCCGCCGGCGTCGTGATCGGCGTTCCGGTGGGCCTGGTCGGGGTCACCGCCACGGTCGGCGCCACAGCCACACCTGTCATCCGGCTGCCCTGGGGGCAACTGGGTCTGCTGCTGCTCGCGGCCGTGGTGACCGGGGTGCTGGCCAGCGTGGCGCCGGCCCGACGAGCGACGCGGATCTCTCCCGCTCAGGGCCTGACCCACTAGCCGCACTCTCCAGCCCTGGTGACGCTCTGATCACCATAAGTGAATACAAGCATTGTTTTGATCCGATGAGTCGAATAACATGACGGTGTGTCGCCATTTAAGCAACACGATCCATTTCGGTTCACAATGCGTGCGGGGGCAACGGTGTGACGGACGTGCTGGTGGTAGGCGATGAAGTCCTGGTGAGTATCGGCCTCAAGATGATCCTGGAGACCGCTGGAGGTTTCGTCGTGGCGACATCGGCCGGCCGGCACGCCCGGTCGGTAGCAGAGGAATGCCGGCCCGCGGTCGCGCTCGTCGACGCGCAGACCGCGAAACCGGATGGCCTGGCGGTCCTGGGCCAACTTTGTACGCTCACCCCACCGCCGGCGGTCGCAATGCTGGCCGCATTGGCGCCCTCCGAGTCGGTCGTCGATGCACTGCGGGCCGGGTCGTCCGGTTTCCTGCTTAAGGACAGCCAGCCGGAGCAGTTGGTCGTCGCGGTGCAGGCGCTCGCCACCGGCGCTACTGTGCTGGCACCCGAAGCCTGGTCGAGCGTTCTGCGGACAAGCTTCCGCGGCGTGCCATTTCCCGGGTCGTCGGTGGAGGACAGTGTCCGGCAACTCTCGCAGCGGGAGCAGGAGATCCTGAGGTTGCTCGGCCTCGGACTGACCAACGCGGGAATCAGCCGGAAGCTGTTCCTCAGCGACTCAACCGTCAAGGAATACGTCAGCAGCATCCTGAACAAACTCGGAGTGGCCAATCGGGTGCAGGCGGCGGTGCGTGCCTACGCCGCTGGCCTGACGGCCGACGAGTTGGCCCCGCCGTCCCACCTCGCTTGCGGGGTCGTGCACCGATGAGTCGATTCACTCGGCCTGGCCGACCCCCGCCAATAGCGCGAACTCGGCAGCCAACAACTCGTACGAGCGCCGACGCACGGTCACTCCCGGGCAGTTGGTGGTGAGGATGACCTCGGGCACGTCGTACACCGTCTGGAGCCGCCGGATCTCCGCCCGTACCTCCGGTGCCGTGCCCGAGATCTGTAGAAACGGCCGCTTCTCACGCAGCACGCGATCCTCGGCGGTCAGCGTGTACCGGCCGACATCAGTCAGGCTCGGCACGCCACCGCGGTAGTCATCGGTCAACTGCACCTGGGCACGCCAACCGGTGGTGCAAGACATCCAGAAGCAGGTGGCCAACTCCTCCGCCTGCTCCGCCGTGTCGGCGCAGAGTACTCGTAGTGCGAGCATCGCCTGCGGTTCGGCCGACCACGGTGACGGCCGGAACGCCTCGCGGTAGGCGGCGATCGCCTCGGGACTTTCCTCGGCGGCGATGAACTGGGCGAAGCAGAACGGCAGGCCCAGCATGCCCGCCATCCGGGCGCTACCCACCCCGGAACCGAGCATCCACGGCACGGGTGGCTGTGCCACCTCCGGGGTCACCGAGACCCGGCTGACGGCACGGGGATCCCCGAGGAAACCCAGCAGGCGGCCGATCTGCTGGAGGAACGCCTCGTCCGTGGCCAGAGCGTACGGATTGAGCAGCTCCGCCATGGCCACTGGACCACCGGCTCCCCGGCCGAATCCGAGGTCGATCCGACCCGGGTACAGCGCCGCCAGGATCCGGAACGTCTCCGCCACCTTCAAAGGGCTGTAGTAGGGCAGCAGGACACCGCCGCTGCCCACCCGGATGCGCGTCGTGACCGCCGCGACGGCGGCCGCGACCACCTCCGGCGACGCGCAGGCGTTCGCGGCACTGCCATGGTGCTCGGCGATCCAGAAGCGCTGGTACCCGAAGGACTCCACCGCCCTGGCGAGTTCGATGGAGTCCCGTACCGACTTCGCCGGGCTGCCATCGCGGAACACCGGAACCTGATCCAGAATGCTGAGCATGCCAGTATCCCTTCAGCCAAGGAGTTGACGGGTCGCGAATTCGCGGTAAAGCTGATCGTTGATCATCAGCTCCTCGTGTCGTCCAGCAGCCACCGCGCGACCCGAGTCGATCACCACTATCTGCTCCGCTCTGGCCACGGTGGCCAGGCGATGCGCGACGACCAGCAACGTACGACCGGCGGCTAGGGTCGCCAGCGTGGTCTGCAGCGCGTGCTCGTTGCGCGCGTCCAGATGGGCGGTCGGTTCGTCGAACAGCAGCAGCGGAGCCGCGGTCAGTAGGGTCCGGGCTACCGCCAACCGTTGTCGTTCCCCGCCGGAGAACAGAACGCCGCCGTCGCCGACCGGCGCATCCAGGCCCGCCGGGCTACGGGCCAGCGTCTCCTCCAGGTTCACCGCAGCGGTGACCCGCCGGATCGCCGACTCCGCGGCGTCCGGCGCGGCCAGTGTGAGGTTGTCCCGCACCGTCCCGGCCAGCAGGGGCGCCTCCTGCTCCACGTATCCCAGCACCCCCCGCAGCTCGACCAGTTTGTAATCGCGGATGTCCCGACCGTGCAGGCGGATCGACCCATCGGAGATCTCGTACAGCCGGGCGATCAATGCCAGAATCGTTGACTTCCCCGCACCTGAAGGACCGACCAGGGCGGTGGTGCCCCCGTCGGGGACCCGGAAGCTCACCTCCCGCAGCACCTCGGCACCCTTCGGATAGTGGAACGAGACCCGATCGAACTCCAGCAGTGGCTGCGCCCGGTGACAACGGACCGGCGGGACCGGCCGTGCCGGCATCATCCGATCCTCGTCCTGCAGCTCGAGAATCTCCTGGATCCGTGACACCGCCCCCAGGCCGCTCTGGATCTGCGCCACCGCATCTCCGACCTGCGCCAACGGCAGGGCCAGCGTGAACAGGAACAGCGTGAACGCCACCAGGTCGCCGACTGACATGGCGTCCTGGGCGACGCGATAGCCACCGACTCCGATCACCGCGACGAAGGAGCCCTGCAACGCCAGCCGGACGACCGGCCCAATCTGAGCGGTCACCAGGGCCAGCCGTACACCCGCCGCACGTGCCCGGTCGGCCGCTCGCACCACCTGGGCTGTCTCACGTCGGGTCGCATTGGCCACGCGGATGGTCCGGATGGCGCCCAGGACACGGGTCACGGCGGCGGTCAGCCCGCCGACCTCCACCTGGACGTTCTCACTGAGAGTACGCAGACGCCGACCCAGCAGACGCACCACCACCGCCCCGACCGCCACCGGGAGCAGGCTGACCCCGAGCAGCACCGGGTCGATCAGAGCCATGGCAACCACCGATCCCGCGACCAGCAGCAACCCGCTGACCAGGTCCACCACGCCGGCGGTGACGGCCGAGCGCAACTGGGTGGTGTCCGCGCCCACCCGGGACACCAGATCACCGGTCTGTCGCTCGTCGTAGACACTGACCGGCAACCGAAGCAGATGCTCGATCAGGGTGCGGCGGGCGGTGAACACCACCGCCTCACCGGTGCGCTGCAACAGGAACTGCTGCACCGCGCCCAGGCCCGCTCCGGCCACCATGACCAGCAGCACCGCGACTGCGACCGCGCCGTACGGCTCGGACGCCTGGACCGCCGTCAGCACCCGACGGATCAGGAACGGCTGGCCGAGCTGGAGGACTACCCCGATCAGCGCCAGGACGCAGACCGCGGCCAACGCGCCGCGATGCTCGGCCACGCATTGGCGCAGCAGGTGGCGCGATCGCTCGCCGCGCACCGGCTCACCGAGCGTCGCGGTCACGGGGGCTCTCGAGCCAGCACACGGCAGGGACGTCCTGCGGCCAGGCCAACCGCAGCAGGCCCAGGCAGGCGCCAGCGGAGCCGAGCATCAGACCGGGCATCTGGATGCCTCCGGTGAGGCCGCAGCGCACGCCGCCGTCCCGGATATCACGGACCACCCCACCGGCGAACGCGTCGTGCCCGGTCGGCCCGGCTCCGGTCCGCTCTGCCAGGTCAAGCAGGGCGAGGGCTCCGAAGTCACCGTGACAGAGGCTGTGATTGAGCCCGAATCCGTGAGTGGACACCAGGGCCACGGCGGCCGACGCCTCCCGTGCCAACTGGTCGTCCCGATGGTGCCGCTGGATCAACAGGCGGGAAAGTCCGATGCCGGCGGCGCCGTGGCACCACAAGGCGGGATACCCCTCGGAGGCGGCCATCTCCGGGCGCAGGTCGCGCCATGCCCCGACAGAAGGCACGTACAGACGGCGGTCGAAGTCGATCGCCCGACCCGCCAGCTCACGCAGTGCTCCGTCGCCGAACTCCTCCGCCAGCGCGTACAACGGCCACGCTATGCCCGCCGAGCCGTGGGAGAACCCGCCGAGCATCACTCCGGTACGAGTCGCGTACCAGCCGGCCGTGCCCTCGACGTCGACCGCCGATCCGGCCAGCCGTTGACCGCAGATGCCCGCGATGTCACGCAGGGCCGGCATGCCGTGTCGGCGGTACAGGGACAGCGACACCACGGCACAGCCGGCGAGCCCGGCGATCAGATCGGGGCACTCCTCCCGCGTGGCGCACTCGCGCAGCCAGGGCAGCGCGTCCGCGACCGCGTCCAGGTAGGTGGGATCCCCCGTGGCGTGGGCGACGTGGTCGAGCGTGTAGAGCAGCCCGGCGATGCCGCTGTACGCGCCGACGGTTTCCACGATGCGGTGCTCGGCCAGGTATCGGAGATACCCGACCACCGGCCGGGCCGCGCGGTGGGCCAGGTCCAGATACCGCTCGTCCTCCAACTGCCGCGCGGCGTACGCGAAGGTGAGCGCCATGCCGGCGACCCCGTCGTAGAGACCGGTCGACAGCGGCTTGTAGCTGTATGTCTCCTGCTCGATGCCCTCAATGCTGACCCCGATCCAGCTGACGTCGTCAACACCCAGCACAGCCTCGTCTGCCAGCTGACGCGCGATCAAACCGGCCAGATCGGCAACTGTCCGCTGATCGACATCCGCCGTCGGCGTGGGCGGCAACACCTGGCGAACCGCGGATGGGGGCGCCGGCATCGTGCCCATCGAGTCCCGGATGATACGTACCTGCGCGGCCCGGTGCACGGCTCCGAACCGGCCCAGTCGGTCGGCGAGCACGGTGGCGCCGGGCGCCGCGAAGAACTCGGGAGCGAGAACGCCGCCGGCCGTGCCGATCTGCCGGGTCCCGGCAACCGTACGGAAACAGGGGATGTCGCCGTCGAGCAGTTGACGCTTCTCCGACTCGAGGAGCGGGACGAGGTCGGGCCGGGCTGCGGCTGCGGTCCACAGTTTGTCGAGCAACCGATCCCGGTCCCGCGCGTCGCGAAGATAGTCGGGGTGGTAGCTCTCGGTCAGGAACACGCTGTAGCGACGAGTCGGGCGGGCGAGGTAGCGGACCTCCACGTCGCGGAAGCCGGCGAGCAGCCGGTCGAAAACCTCGCGATGTGCGGTCATGATGTCGTACGCCTCGACGAAACCGGCAACGACGTCCTCGGTGTGCTCCCGGGGATCGACGTCCACCCCGACCAGCGTCGGGCGGTTCTGCGCGCCGAGCATCGTCGCCTCGACGGCCTCCACCCGTGCCATGTCGGTGTACAGGTCAACGATCATGGGCACCGGTCGGGGCGCGGTCTGGGGTTCCCCGCCGCCGATGGCGCTCACGTCGACGCTCTGCCGCTGCCGGCCTCCGAAGGCCCGCGCGGGAAGGATCCCGATCGCCAGCACACTCTGGTTGAGCAGATCGACGGCGCGGCCGTACGCGTCCTGCGGAGCACCGGCGGGATTGCCGGGCTGCAGCAACGTCTCCAGGTCGATCGGGCTGAACGACGAGCCAGCCGCGATCACGTTCTCCATGTGCATGTCCACGGCGCCCAGCAGCAGCATGACCGCCAGCACCGAGCCCGCGGCGCGATAGAAACGGGTCAGCTCGCTGGAATCGGCACAGGGCTGCGGGCAGATGAACTCGCACCAGCCGTGGGTGCCGCGGTCGAGCACCCGCGGGGCCATCACGGCGGGCGAGACGCCGAGCCGGTTGAGCTCAGCCACCGTGTCGGCGTACGCGCGCTCGGCGGAGACCGACCGCGGCTTGTAGACGAGGTCGGTGCCATCGGCGAAGGTCAGCTGAGCCACCGAGCGTCCGCCGTTGTGCGGGTCGCCCAAGTCTAGCCGGACAGCGGTCACCTCGCCGGCCGTCGGCGGGAGCAGGCCGGCGTCGCGCAACGGCTCCTCGTCCGCGGCCAACCGCTCCCACAGCTCGGCGACGTGGCTGACCCACCCGCGTCCAGCCTCCACCAGGCAGCGGCCGAGCACCGGGTATTCGTCGAAGAGAGCATTCAGTTTTCCGGCGTCCGTGAGCAGCACCCGGTCGTAGTGGTCGTAGCGCTGCTGCGGGGTGTCGCCGGTCAGCTGTCCCTGAACCCGAGCGACATTGAGTTCCAGCAGCAGGGTCCGCGTGCAGATGGTGAGGAGTCGGTTCGCCAGGCCCTCCAGCAACGGCCGGCGCAGCCGGACCGCGCGCGCCAGACCGGTTGCGGGTGGCAGTCGGTCCCGTAGCCGCTGCTCGTAGTAAGCGAGGAAGCGGTTGAGCAGACCGGCGAAGGGCAGGCGTTCAAAACCCTGGGACCACAGTTTCGTGGACAAGGGCAGCCCAGCGACGTCCGCGGCGTCGGTGTCCAGGACGGCAGCCAGTTCCGTCGCCCAGTCCAGCACGCCTTCGCGAACCTCGAATTCGCCGCCCGCGAGCAGTTGGCCGAAGTCGATGGAGGTCAGTCCCATTTCGCGCAGGCGAAGGGCGAACACGCGCTCGTCGAGAAAGGCGGACTCGCGCCATGCCTCGATCAGCCGAACTACCGACCGGGCCGGCTCCGTCTGCGCCTCATGCGCCGCCACATTAGCCGAGCGCTCGTGCAGATAAGCACTCATTCGGGAGGAGGAGATGGTGGTCTTGTTGACGGACGACATGGCTCTCCTGCGGAAAGAGGGGCGCCGGGGCGGCTGTTGCACGCCCCGGCGCCACGGCGAGCGTTACCGGCAGGCGCAGACGACCGTGCCGCACTCGATGGTGAGGGTGCAGACCCAGCCGCTGCTCGCGGCGTAGATGGTGCGGTCCTCGCGCAACTCCTCGACGCTCAGCTCCCCGAAGCCGGTGCCGGCCGGGTGGTCGATCGTCGACTCCCGGAGCTCGGCGTCCTTCCAGGACTTCACGATGACAGCAGCAGACATGGTGGCGTTCCTTTCGGTTGACTCTCCCGGCGGTCGACGGGAGTTATCGACAAACCGCGACCACGGCGCCATGGCCTCGATTTCGTCCGAAGGAACCGGAGGTATGGGGTCACCACCTCCGGCATCAGCACCACCATTAGAAAGACGCGGATCGGCCGCCGCCTACCCGCAACCAGGGTGGCCGATGATGCTGCCCGGCCGGGCCCACGCCGGCCCTTCTTCCGCCGACAACAGCCTTCTTGCGGGTTGACAAGCATCGACCAGGACAGCTCAAGGAGGTGGTCTCGCACCCTGCCACGCCGGTGCCGGTCGCGTCGTTGACCAGGCTCTCTCCCGCAGGGCTGGTGACGACCCGGCGGGGTAGCCCACCCGCCGGCCTCGGCCGGGCACCCGACCGCGCTGCTGCGAACCCAGGGCGGACGGAGAGGCGTCGGTCCGGACGTCGACGCGGCTCGTCCGGGTCTCCCCGACAGCACTATCGACCAGGGGAATTGCCTGGTGGGACGGGCGGGACTCGAACCCGCGACCGAGGGATTATGAGATCAAGATGGGCGATCCGATGGCCTGGGCACCGGGGCCTCTACCAGCGGAAACACCTCTCGACATCTCTCACCACTCCCCTACCTCCCGTCGACCTCTTGCGGACTGGATGCGGACCGCCAGGACCAGGCGACGGCCTGGGGATTAGAAGAAGATCGTGGATGGCTGGTCAGGTGCCTGCGCCCCTGGTCATCCCGTCCGTAGCTGTCGGCCCGGAACGTGTCAAGGATTTGAGGCCAGCGGGAGTTATGCGGCCTGAGGTTCCGGCTCTGGCTTGTTGATCCACACGTGGTCGGGTAGATCGAGGATCTTCGGCAGGAGCCGGCTGGTGCCGAAGCG
>NZ_JAGPXN010000018.1 GCF_018070575.1 Micromonospora sp. C31 | reverse complement strand
GGACGGCGGCCAGCCGGCTGGCCGCCGTCCGGCACCGACCGGTCCGGGGTACGCCCGGCCGCCGAGGCCAGCCGGGGTGACCGTCAGAACGTCACCGACGTCGCAGGGAGCAGCCAGCTCAACGCCGACCGAGACCGGCCGGCACCGCCCGATGCCGGCGGTCGCCGTCAGTCGGACACCTCGCGCCAGGCGGGATGGTTGCCGCGCCAGGCGCCGGCGAGGATGACCGCCGACGTCCGACCGGGGCATTCCTGCACCCGCGAGCGGCCGGATTCGCCGCCGATCCGTACCTGTACGTCCCAACGCTGCCCGTCAGTGCGGATGTACACGTCCCGACGCCCGCGCTGAGAAGTGTCACCGTTCCACCAGTGTTCTTCGACCCTCACCCCGCGACCGTATAGCAGTTCGTCCGTGGACGACACGGCCGGTGGCGGTGGAGATCGCAGCCGATCGGGCTGACGGTTCAGGCGGACTCCCCCGGCGCCAGGTGGCGGTAGCCGGGCACGGTCTCGGCGAACCAGCCGTTCACGCTGGTCAGGCTGCGCCCGTTGAGTTGGGCGTCGTGGATCGGAAACACCCGCTCGGCCCCCACGGCGTGGGCGAAGTCGATCGCCTCGGTGAGTTTCAGCCACGATGCCTGGGCCGGGACCAGCAGCGTCTCCACCGGCCGGTCCGGGCGGTGCAGGGAGTCCCCCGGGTGGTAGACGGCGTCGTCGACGAGGTAACCCAGGTTGGCGCAGTCGGGCTGGCCGCCGTGGATGGTGGCGTGCCGACCGCCGAGCGCGGTCACGCTCAGGCCGGCGGCGGTGAACCGCCGACCGGCGCCGACCCTGGTCACGGGCAGCGGCGCCAGTTCCGGCAGCTCGGCGCCCTCCGGCGCGAAGACCGGCACACCCAGACCGGCCAACCGGAGCACGTCGACGTGATCGGTGTGCTCGTGGGTGACCAGCACGGCGTCCGCGCCGGCCAGCGCCCGTGGCTCGCTCCAGGTGCCGGGGTCGATGACCAGCACGCCGCCGTCGTGTTCCAGCCGGACACAGGAGTGGGTGAACTTCGTGATCCGCATCCGCCGACCGTAACGCCGGCGCCCCCGCCGGGCCGGACGCCCGGCCCGGCGGAAACGGAAACCGGCCGTCGCGCGGAGCGCCGGGGCGGAGGATCGGGGCATGCAGCGACGATCCGGGCGGGGGCACCGCCGCCTGCCGCACACCGCCGACGTCCGCATCGAGGCGTGGGCCCCGACCCGGCCGGAGTGCGTCGCCGAGGCGGTCGTCGCGCTGGTCGGCACGTTCGTCGACCCCGCCGGGGCGCAACCGGGCGCGCGACGCGGGTTCCACGCGCCGGCCGGCGACGACGCGGACCTGCTGGTGGGCGTACTCGACGAGGTGATCTTCCGGATGGAGACGGCGGGTGAGCTGCCGCTGCACACCGACGTGGCCGACGACGGCGCCGGCGGCCTGCGGGTGCGCTGGCGCACGGCGGACACCGACGCCGTCGAGCTGGTCGGCGCGGTGCCGAAGGCCGTCTCCCTGCACGGGCTGCGCTTCGGCCCCGACGGCGGGGGCTGGTCCTGCGCGGTGACGCTGGACGTGTGAGCCCCGCGCCCGGCCCCACCCCGCGCCGCCCGTTCAGCCCTTCACCACGCCGAGCGGGACCAGCCGGGCCACCCTGCGGCACAGCCCGGCGCCCTCGGCGGCGGCCACCACCGCCGAGACGTCCTTGTACGCCGCCGGCATCTCCTCGGCCAGACCGCGCCGCGACGCCCCGCGCACCGCGACGTCCTGCGCCTCCAGCTGGGCGCGCGGGTCCAGCCCGCGCTCGGCGCGCACGGCCTGCCTGCGGCTCTGCACCCGGCCCGCGCCGTGGCAGGTCGACGCGAAGGCCGGCGAGCCCGGCACGCCGGTGAGCACGTACGAGCCGGTGCCCATCGAGCCGGGGATCAGCACCGGCTGGCCCACGTCCCGCAGGTCGTCGGGCAGTTCGTCGTGCCCGGGCGGCAACGCGCGGGTGGCGCCCTTGCGGTGCACGCACAGCGCGCGCCGCGCGCCGTCCACGGCGTGCGTCTCGATCTTCGCGAGGTTGTGCGAGACGTCGTAGACCAGGTCGAGCCGGCTGCCGGTGACCCGGGCGAAGACCCTCCGGGCGGCGTCGGCCAGCAGTTGCCGGTTGGCCCGGGCGTAGTTGGCGGCGGCGGCCATCGCGCCCAGGTAGGCGCGGCCCTCGGCGGAGGAGACCGGGGCGCAGGCGAGCTGGCGGTCCGGCACGTGGATGCCGTGGCGGGCCATCACCTTCTCCATCTTCCGCACGTGGTCGGTGCAGATCTGGTGGCCCAGCCCGCGGGACCCGCAGTGGATCATCACGCAGACCTGGCCGGGGCGCAGCCCGAAGGCGGTCGCCACCGCGTCGTCGTACACCTCCTCGACGGCCTGCACCTCGAGGAAGTGGTTGCCGGAGCCGAGGCTGCCGACCTGGCCCGCGCCGCGCTCGATCGCCCGCTCGCTCACCCGCGCCGGATCGGCGTCGGCGACGGCGCCGGCGTCCTCGCAGCGCGCCAGGTCCCGCTGCACGCCGAAGCCGCGCTCGACGGCGTAGCGGGAGCCACCGCGCAGCACCGCGTCGAGTTCCGCGCGGTTCGACAGGTGCCACACCGCGCCCCTGCCCATGCCGCGCGGGGTCGCCTCGCCCAGCCCGTCCAGCAGCGCGTCGAGGCGGGACCGCAGCCCGTCGCGATCGAGATCGGCGGCGAGCAGCCGCACGCCGCAGGAGATGTCGAAGCCCACCCCGCCGGGCGAGACCACGCCGCCCCGGGCCACGTCGGTGGCGGCCACGCCGCCGATCGGGAACCCGTAGCCCCAGTGCACATCGGGCATGGCGTACGAGGCGTCGACGATGCCGGGCAGCGTGGCGACGTTCGCGACCTGCTCCAGCGACCTGTCCTCCCCGGCGTCGGGCAGCAGCGACCGGGATGCGAACACCACCCCCGGCACCCGCATCGGGTCGTGCCGGTCGATCCGGAAGCGGTACGGCGACTCCTCCACCAGCTCCATCCCCGGCGGCTACCCGGGCCGGCGGTCCCTACACCCGCTCGCCGGCCGCCGGTCGGCGCATCGCCCAGACGTCGGGCCCGCCGTCGGGCACCCGCGCCCGGCCGGTGACCGCGAAACCGAGCCGCCGGTAGAAGCGCACGTTCGGCTCCGACGAGGTCTCCAGCAACGCCGGCAGGCCGGCGCGGTCGGCGTCGGCCAGGCCGGGCCGCAGCACCCGGGCGCCCAGCCCTCGGCCCTGGTCGGCCCCGCGCACGCCGACGGTGGCGAGCAGGAACGCCGGCTCGGCCGACCGCAGCGAGGCACAGGCCTCGTCGGCGGCGCGCAACGCCGGATACCGGTCGCCGGCCAGCTCGGCGTTGCGCGCCGCGACGCCCGCCCAGACGTCGTCCGGCACCGGCCGGTCCGGGCGCAGCCACACCGCCACCGCCGCCGGCCGGCCGGCGGGGTCGACCGCCGCCCAGACGTCGCCGTAGGGCAGCCCGACGGCGGCGACGGTGCCGGCGAACATCGCCGCCAGCCGCTCCCGGTGCCGGTCGGCCGCCACCGTCCAGGTCGTCCAGGGGTACCCGTCGAAGGCGTCGGCGAGCACGGCGGCCGCCCCGGCGGTCGACCCCGGGCCGATGCGGCGTACCTCGAACTGCATGCCGTCCTCCTCGCGCGCCGCCACCCGGGGCGGCGCAGTGCGCGATCATGCCACGGTGCCCGGGTCCGGCGCCCGGGGATATCCGGGGGGGTGCTCAGAGCCGGTAGAACGCCCGGTAGCGGCGGATCAGCCGCCACTGCACCAGCACCGCCGCCACGGTCAGCAGGATCATCACCAGGGTCGCGGCGGCCGCGTAGCCGTAGCGCAGGTACTCGAAGCCGGTGCGGTAGACGAACAGCGACAGGTAGGTGGTGGCGTACGGGGGCGGACCGCCGTCGGTCACCACGAAGGCCGGCACGAAGGAGAAGTGCAGGCTCTGGATGGCGTCGCGCACCGCCAGCAGCCCCAACGCGGGCGCCATCAGCGGCAGCGTGACGCGGCGGAACACGTCCCAGCCGGTGGCGTCCTCGATCGCCGCCATCTCGTAGACGTCGCGGGGCAACGCGCGGCGGGCTGCCAGCAGCACCACGAACGTCTCGCCGATGGTGAACAGGCTCATCATGATGATCGCCGCGCGGGCGTCGGTCGGGTCGGTGAGCCACTGCGGCGGGGTGCGCCCCAGCGCCGTCAGGCCGTTCTCCCCGCCCGTGCGCAGCAACTGGTTGACCGGGCCGTAGAGGGGGTTGAGCAGCCAGAGCCAGAGCAGCCCGTAGGCGATCTCCGGCACCGCGGTCGGCAGCACCGCCGCGGTGCGGGCGCTGCCGACGCCCACCGCCCGGCGGTGCAGCAGCAGCGCCAGGCCGAGCGCGAAGAGCATCCGCAACGGTACGGCCACCAGCGCGAAGACCAGCGAGTTGGTCAGCGACACCCGGAACACCGGGTCGTCCAGCAGCGCCGCGAAGTTGCCCAGCCCCACCCAGCGTGGCGGGCGCAGCAGGTCGTACTCGGTGAAGGCCAGCACCAGGGTGACCGCGGCGGGCAGCAGCACCAGCCCGACCAGCCCCACCAGGTACGGCGTCAGCATCAGCGCCAGCTGCCGGCGCGATCGGCGGTCCGTGCCCGTCACGGGACGTACCGGCGCCCGGAGCCGGCGTGGAAGACGTGCGCGTCGGCCCAGCGCACCCCGACGCGTACCGCCGCGCCGCGCCCGGGCCGGCGGGCGGCGGGCACCCGGGCGACGATCCGGTGCCCGCCGTCGAGGGCCAGGTACGCGTACGCGTCCTCGCCGACCACCTCGACCCGCTCGACGGTGGCGGCCGCGCCCTCGGCGGCGTCGAGCGCGACCGCCTCGGGACGAAATCCGATCTGCGTACCGTCCTGGTTCGCCCCTGGGACCACGGCGCCGTCGGGGCGCAGCGGGCCGTCGGCCGGCAGCAGGTTCATCGCCGGGGAACCGACGAAGCGGGCGACGAAGGTGGTGGCCGGGGTTCGCCAGATCTCGTCGGGGGTGCCGACCTGCTCGATGCGGCCGTCGCGCAGCACCGCGATCCGGTCGGCGAGCACCAGCGCCTCGGTCTGGTCGTGCGTGACGTGCACCATCGTCGCGCCCAGCCGGTCGTGCAGGGCCCGCAGCTCGGCGCGCATCTGCACCCGCAGCGCCTGGTCGAGGTTGGACAGCGGCTCGTCGAGCAGGAACACGTCCGGCTCACGCACCAACGCCCGGGCCAGCGCCACCCGCTGCCGCTCGCCGCCGGAGAGCTGTGCGGGCCGGCGGTCCAGCAGCCCGGCGCAGCCGACCGTCTCCGCCGCCGCACGGGCCCGCTCGCGGGCCGCCGCGCGGGGCGTGTCGCGCACCTCCAGGCCGAACGCGATGTTCTCGGCGACGCTCAGGTGCGGGAAGAGCGCGTACGACTGGAACACCATCGACACGTTGCGCCGGCCGGGGCGCTCGGCGGTGACGTCGCGCCCGGCGATGCGGACGCGGCCGGCGGTGACCGGCTCCAGGCCGGCGACGACGCGCAGCACGGTCGACTTGCCCGCCCCGGACGGGCCGAGCACCACCAGCAGCTCGCCCCGGGCGACGGTCAGGTCCACCTCGTGCAGCACGGTCGCCCCCCGGTACGCGGCCGAGACGCCGGCCAGGGCGAGGCCGGGGTCGCTCACCCGTGCTCCCCGCGGGCGAAGATCGGCCGGGTCTGCCGGTCGAGGTCGCGGATCACGTCGTCGAGCCGGTCGCCCCGGTGCACGGCGTTCTCCAGGATGCCGTAGGTGACGTCCTCGATCTCCGGCCAGGTGGAGACCGTCGGCAGCGCCCGGACGGTGGGGATGGCGTCGAGGAAGACCTTCGCGCTGCGCGGCGGCTGGGCGGGGCCGAGGAACGCCGGGGACCGCGACACCCCGACGTGCGACGGGACGGTGCGGCCGGTGGCCGCGACGATCCGCTGCCCCTCCTCGGCGATGGCGAACTCCAGGAACCGCCACGCGGCGTCCTTGTGCCGCGCGCCGCGCGTCATGCAGTACGCGTCGGAGTGCAGCACCCCGACCTGCGCCTGGTAGACGGGCAGCGGGGCGACGTCCCACTCGAAGCCGGTGATCGAGCGGAACGTGGTGGTGGAGCGGCGGGAACCCATCAGCATGGCGAGCCGGCCGTTGGCGAAGCGCGACTCGTCGTCCTCGGCCTCCACCTCCTCGTCGGTGGGCACCACCCCGTACGCCAGCCGCAGGTCGACGAGGTTCTTCAGCGCCTCCCGGGCGGCCGGGCCGTCCAGGGTGAGCCGGGTCGGCCTCGCCGGGTCGTCGACGATCTCGCCGCCGCCGGACCAGACGAACGGGGCGAGCCGGATGATCGACGGCTCCACCCCGAGGCCGTGCACGGCCGGGCGCAGCGCCGCGCCCTCGCTCTCGGTGGCCCTGACCACCACGCCGCGGGTGTCGCGGGTCATCGCGGTCGCGGTGGCGACCAGGTCGTTCCAGCTCCAGCCGGCCCTCGGCTCGGGCACGCCGTACCTGGCGAACAGGGTGCGGTTGTAGTAGACGGCCAGGCTGGAGACGTTCTGCGGCAGGCAGAGCTGCCGGCCCTGCCAGCGGAACGCGTCCCACGCCACCGGGTAGTAGTCGGCCGGGTCCACGGCCGCGGAGGCGGCCAGCCGGTCGTCAAGCGGCTCGATGACGTCCTTGGCGGCGAACTGACCGTAGAAGCGGTAGTTCATCAGGAACAGATCCGGCGGGGCGCCGCCGGCCACCGACGTGGCCAGCCGGGCCAGCAGGTCCTTGCGGTCGCTGGCCTCGACGAGCTGCACGTCGGCGCCGGGGTGGGCCTTCCCGTACGCCTCGACGAGGGTCCGGTAGGCGGCGAGTTCCTCGGGGGCGCCGAAGACCAGCAGCCGCACCGGGCCGTCGGCGGACGACCCGGCGCCGGAGCCGCAGCCGGCGGCGGCCAGCACGGCGGTGAGCAGCAGCGCGAGCAGCGCCTTCGGTCGCGTCGTCGGTCGCATCGTCAGTCTCGTCCCGTGGGGTCGTCGTGGTGGAGGAAGCGGCGCTGGGCGAGCACGAAGACGACCAGCGCCGGCACCGTGGCCAGCACCGCGCCGGCCAGGAACACCGGGAAGTTCGTCGGGTCCAGCACCGACAGGGAGCGCAGCGCCAGCGGCAGGGTGAACAGGTCGCGGTCGTAGACGTAGACCAGCGGGTCGAGGAAGTTCGACCAGGTGAGCACGAAGGTCAGCGCGGTGAGGCCGGCGGTGACCGGGCGCACCAGCGGCAGCGCCACCCGCCACCAGGTGCGCAGCGGCGAGAGGTCCGCCACCAGGCAGGCGTCGTAGAGGTCGCTCGGCAGCGCCCGGAACGCCAGGTGGTAGACCAGGACGTAGAGCGGCGAGGTGCCCAGCAGCGCCGGGGCGACCAGCGGCACCAGCGTGTCGGTCAGGCCGAGCATGCGGAAGATCGCGAAGCGGGGCACCAGCAGCGCCGTGGCCGGCACCATCAGCGCGACCAGGGAGGCCGCCACGACGACCCCGGTGGCGCGCGGGGCGATCCGGGTCAGCGCGAAGCCCGCCAGGGAGGCGACGAGCACGCTCAGCGGCACCGCGACGACCGCGACCAGCACCGAGTTGAGCGAGGCGCGCAGCAGCCCGCCGAGCTCGACGGCCTGGCGGTAGCCGGTGGTGGACACCGGTTCCGGCACGAGTTGCGGGGTGGGCGGCGGCGGCAGGCCCGGTTCGGTGAGCGAACCGGAGACCAGCAGCAGCAGCGGCGGGACGAAGACGAGCAGGACGAAGGCCGCGCCGAGGGTGTGCCAGGCACGGCCGGCCGCCGCGGGCAGCGGTGAGGGGCCGCGGGCGCGGCCCCTCACCGTGTCGTTGCCGATGGTCGCCTGCCTCAGAGCGTGAGCTGCCAGGCGCCGAGGCCGTGCGAGGCGGCGTAGAGGACCCGCTTGCCCGGCACGACGGTCAGCCCGGCGACCTCCACGTTCGGCATGCCCCGGGCCGCCTTCACCCAGCTCGTGCCACCCTTGGCCAGCCGCAGCACACCGAAGTCGGTGGCCGCGTAGAGCGTGCCGGTGACGTCGTCACGGACCAGGTCGGTGATCGGCTGGTCGCCGAAGTCGTACGACCGGTCGGTCCAGGTCGCGCCGGAGCCGGCCAGCCGCACCTCGAACGCGTGCCCGGTGGTGGCCGGGGTGTTCGAGTTGAACCCGCTGTAGGAGACCCACGCCCGGGCCGGGTCGGCCGGGTCGACGTGGACGCTGGTGACGAAGCGGTTCGGCGTGGCGGCGGTGTCGATGCGCGTCCAGGTGACCGCCGACGCCGGTTCGGCATCGACGTTGCGGGACACGAACACCCGGCCGGTGCTGGTGGCCGCGTACGCCGTGGACGAGTCGGACGCGACCCGCTGGACGACCGAGACGGCGCCGCCGGCCCGGTCGCCCCACGCGGCGTCGGTCAGGTTGACCGTGCCCAGCGGCGCGAAGTCGCCGCACTGCGCCTCGAAGGTACCGGTCCAGGTGTTGCAGATCCGGTTGGCCTCGGCCATGCTCCGGTCGCCCAGCCCGAACGTCTTCGTCCGGTAGACGGTGCGCGAGGTGCCGGCGAACATCGTGCCGCTGACCTTCGGGTCGCTGATCACCGGGGCGTAGAACAGGGTGCCCGGGTGCCCGAAGATCGGGTCGGAGATGGAGATCCAGCTGCCGACGTCGCCATTGGCGAAGTTCACCTCGGGCGTGGCGTCGTAGAAGGTGTGGAAACGGAACTCCGGCCTGCCGACGTCGAAGCCGGACGCGCCGCCGTCACCGATCATCGTGTTGACCCAGCGCCGGCGCTCGCCCTTGTTCTCCCAGGTGCCGTTGTCCTGGGTGCCGCCCTGCAACAGCCGGTGGTCGTGCGGGCTGACCGACAGGCTGATGAACTGCAACGTGTTCATGCCCTTGTTGATGCCGTCCAGCTTCGACGGGATCTTCGACAGCATCTGCTTGCAGCGGTCCTTCTGCGCCTGCGTGGTCAGGTTGCGGTCCGGGTTGTCGCACCAGGCCGACCGGTCCACGAACTGGCCGCTGGAGCGCATCACGCCGCCGTCGTTGGCCTCGAAGAACTGGTACGGGTTGCGCGGGTTGGTGACCAGGGCGTGCTGGTCGGGGTGCAGGCCGTTGGGGTGCACCTCGTCGGTGCCGTCGAAGGTCATGTCGGTGCCGCTGACGCCCGCGTCGGTGGACAGCACCACGGCCCGCTTGTGGGCGACGGTCTCGCCGTAGACGTAGGAGCCGCCGGTGTAGACGATGTCCGGGTGCCCGGCCGGGGTGTGCACGAACACGTCGTACCAGCACTGGCCGCCGCACTGGTTGTAGGTGGCGTAGCCCGGGTCTGCCGGGTTGGCGCTGGTCAGGTCGGCGAACGCCGGGGCGGCGCCGGCCACGTCGTCGCTGCGGAACAGCCGCGAGTACGGGTTGCCGAGGTTGCCCTCGTGGACGTACATGCGGGTCTTGCCGTTCGGCAGGGCGGTCACGTCGATCGCGGCCCGGGTCTGGAAGACCGCCGGGTTCAGCGAGGGCTTGATCTGCGTCCAGGAGGCGCCGGCGTCCGCGGAACGCCAGACCCCCCGGGCGTACGAGGAGGCGTAGACGATGTTCGCGTCGCGCGGGTCCAGCTTGACGTAGCGCACGCCGCGCGGCGAGCAGGCCGCGGTGTTGCCGTATTCGGCGGCACTGCCCGTGCACTGGGTCGCGTCGGCCGAGCCGTTGTGGATGAACTTCCAGTTCGCGCCGCCGTCGGTGGACTTGTAGAGGCCCCACTTCTCCGCGTCGGGCACCGGCCGGGTGATGCCGGTGCAGCAGGAACTGGACATCCCGCGCAGGGCGATGGTGGTGGCGACGTAGAGCGTCTTCGGGTCGCCCGGCTTGACGGTGATCTCGCCGATGCCCTTGCCGGCGAGGGCGTCCTTGCCCAGCGGGCCCTTCCAGGTGACGCCGCCGTTGGTCGACTTGTAGAGCCCGACGCCGGCGACGCAGCCGGAGGCGCAGGTGTTGGCCTCGCCGGTGCCGACGTAGATGGTCAGCCCCGTCTTGTCGTTGCGGTCGATCTTGACTGAGCCGGCCGCGTTGATGCCCAGCGGCCCGCCCAGGTAGAACCACTTCGGCTCCGCCGCGAGCACGTTCAGGGTGCCCCAGACGCCGCCGCCGGCCGGCGTGACGTACGCCCGGCAGAGCAGGGCGTTGCAGTCCGGGGCGATGTCGATCGAGGTCACCCGGCCACCCGCGACGTACGCGTTCGGCACGTAGTTGGAGGCGTTGCGGAACTCGGTGAACGGGTAGAGCGCCTCGCTCGGGCCGATGTTCGTCCAGCCGCGGGTGCCGCCGGCGCGCCGCTCGGCGGCGGCGTACGCCGACTTGGAGCGGTCGACCTGGGCGATGCTGATGGTGTTGGCCGGGTACGCGCGCTCCAGGAACTCCTGCTGCGCGGCGTTGCCGGGCCCGTCCGGCGACATGCCGTCGCTGCCCGGCACGGCCTGGCGCAGCCGTTCCATGTGGGCGCCGAGCGCCCCCGGCATCTCCCCGTCACCGGCCGCGGCGACGGGGGTCGGCACCTCGGCGCCGGCGAAGTGGATTCCGATGAGCCCGGTCGATGCCACCAGGGCACCGACCGCCAGTCCTGCGAGCAGATGGCGACGTCTGCGCTTCACGAGGTCCCTCCGGCAGAAGAAGGCGCCACCTCAGCGCGACCCTCCGGATTGGCGACCGTCGCTGGCAGCGTCCACCGTGGAGGATGGCAGAGCGCATCGACGCAGACAATACTCTGCGTGGACGGTGTTCGACGCATGGTTGCATTCGCATGGAACGGGTAGTGCGCCGACAGGCCATCGCGTCACGACAACCACCCGAGGATCGCCATCGTCACGGGCGCCGACTCCGGCAGCGGGCCGCCCGGCGGCTGCGGGCCACGGGGCTGGGCGGCCGGATCGTCAACATCACCAGCGTGCACGAGCACGCGACCCGGGTCGGCTCGGCCGCGTACTGTGCCGCGAAGGGCGGGCTCGGCCTGCTGACCAGGGTGATGGCACAGGAACTGGCGGGCGACGGGACCACCGTCAACGCGGTCGCCCCGGGCGAGATCGCCACCCCGATGACCGGCCAGGAGGACGTCGACCCGTGCGCGCATGGAGCGGCCCGGGGTGCCCGGCGGCGGCCGCACCCCGCCCACGGCCCCCGCCCGCCGAGCGGGCCCGGAGAGCGCACCCCCGCGGCCCGGTGACCGCCGCGCGCCGGGACAATGGGAGCCTCCGCCGCGGGGCCGCCGGCGGAGGACCCCGATCGGCAGGAGAACGGTCAGCGTGTCGGAAACTCCCGAGGCGACGTCGTCGGCGGACGGGTTGCGCGCCGACTGCGCCCGGTGCTTCGGGCTGTGCTGCGTCGCGCCGGCCTTCTCCGCGTCGGCCGACTTCGCCGTCGACAAGCCCGCCGGGCAGCCCTGCCCGAACCTGCGGGCCGACTCACGCTGCGGCATCCACGCCGACCTGCGCGAGCGGGGTTTCCCCGGTTGCACCGTCTTCGACTGCTTCGGCGCCGGGCAGCGGGTGGCCCAGGTGACCTTCGGCGGCCGGGACTGGCGCGACGCACCGGAGACCGCGACGCGCATGTTCGACACGTTCACGGTGATGCGGCCACTGCACGAGCTGCTCTGGTATCTGACCGAGGCCCTCGCGACACGCCCGCCGCAGCCGCTGCGCGACGAGTTGTCCGTCGCGCTCGACGAGACCGGGCGGCTGACCCGGGAGCCCGCCGAGACGCTGCTGACGATCGACGTGGACGCTTACCGGGGTCGGGTCAACCCGCTGCTGTCGCGCGCCGGGGACGTGGCCCGCGCCCGGGGCGGCCGACCGGGCGTGGACCGGCGGGGTGCCCAGTTGTTCGGCGTCGACCTGCGCCGGGCCGACCTGCGCCGGGCGAACCTGCGCGGGGCGCTGCTGATCGGCGCCGACCTGCGCGGCGTCGACCTTGGCCTGGCCGACCTCACCGGCGCCGACCTGCGGGGGGCCGACCTGCGCGGCGCGAACCTGTCCGGCAGCCTGTTCCTGCACCAGGCACAGCTCGACGCGGCCCGGGGCGACCAGCGCACCGCCCTGCCGCCCGGCCGGACGCGCCCCGGACACTGGTCGCCCCTGTCGCTGACCCCCCGCCCCCGCCGTCCCCGCCCGTCGCCGTCTTGATGCCCCCGGCCGGCACCTCCCCGCTCGCCCTGCCCCTCGCTGCCCGATCGTTGGCAGTCGAGCTTCTCGACACGCCGGCGAACGCGTAGCTCACCCGCCAACGAGGAGGTGCGCGCCCCTGGTTGCAGCGAGGGCCCGTCGTCACGGACCGGGCGGGGCCGGTGGGGCGGGTCGGGTGGGTTTCGGGTGGGGGGTCGGGGGTAGGCGGGGTCGACGCAGCGGTGCACGGGAGGGGAGGCAGCGGTGGGATATCGGGCGCGCGACGGTGAGCTGCCGGTCGACCCGGCGCACGCCGAGGACGAGGCCGGGCAGGCCCGGCTGGTCCAGGTCGAGGCGGACACCGACGTCCCGGCGCCGGACGACACGACCCAGAAGCCCGACATCGTCACCGAGGACGACGGCTCGGGCATGGCGGGCGGCGCGTCGGGCAGCTCCAGCGGCGGGTCCGGCACGCCGGGACACCCGGACGCGGCGCGCTGAGCGCCACGACCCACGCCTGCGGGCAGGCCACGCAGAGGCACGTTTGCGAGCAGGCCACGGGAGCAGACGCGGCGCCTGCGGGCAGGCCGCGGGGACAGAGGCACGTTTGCGGACAGGCCACGGGGGCAGGAGTGCGGCATGACCGAACAGAACCGTACCGACCGGGCAGCCACCGACGAGCCGGACGGCGCCACCGCCATGCAGGCGTCGCTGCGGCCGCCGGGCGAGTCCCTGCACAGCACCGACGACACCGGCGACGACTTCGCCGACCTGCCGGCCGAGGACCGGCGTTCGGCCCGGGAGGTCAGCCGCGCCGGCTACGACGTCGACGCCGTCTCCGGCACCACCGACCCGAGCCGCACCGAGTGACCTGATCGCCGGCCCACCGGCGACGTCAACGGGTGGCGGGCACCGCCGACGCGCGGGCCTCGGTCATGCCCCGGTTGGCCAGCGCGTCGGCGCGCTCGTTCTCCGGGTGGCCGTTGTGCCCCTTCACCCACAGCCAGGTGATCTCGTGCCGGGCGCACGCGGCCTCCAGCCGCTGCCACAGGTCGGCGTTCTTGACCGGCTGCTTCGCGGCGGTCCGCCAGCCGTTGCGCTTCCACGAGGCCAGCCAGCTCGTGATGCCGTTGCGCACGTACGTGCTGTCGGTGTGCAGCTCGACCGTGACCGACCGGGTCAGGCTCTCCAGGGCCTGGATGGCCGCCATCAGCTCCATCCGGTTGTTGGTGGTCGGGGTCGCCTCGCCGCCGCACAGTTCCCGCTCGTGCGCGCCGAAGCGCAGCACCACGCCCCACCCGCCGGGGCCGGGGTTGCCGCTGCACGCCCCGTCGGTCCAGATCTGCACGACCCTGCCGGCCGTCTCGTCCACCATGTCGGCAACCTACCGAATCCGCACCGTCTCCCCCGCCGTCGGGGCGGCGGAAAAGGCCCGTGACCCGGCGCCTGGCCGCTGGCCACCCGGGACGGGGAGTTGGGACGGCCTGCGGGCCGAGGTGCGCGCGAGGATCGACGAGCTGGTGGCCCCGGGCCGACCGTGGCCGCGACGAAGACGCTGCTGAGCGCGACGGCGATCCGATGGAGGAGCTGCGCGTCCTGATCCGCGACGCCGCACGGGCCGGCTGAGGCGGCTCAGCCCTCGGCGTCGGCCCGGTCGCCGACCACCGGTCGCGGGACCGTCCACGTCGCCGGCCGCCGGGCCGGACCGAGGCGGTCGCGCAGCCGGGCCGTGGCGTCGCCAGCGGTGGCGGCGACCATCGGCAGCAGCCGGGCGGAGCTCATCAGCGCCACCTCCTCCGCCGGACTGGTGGCGCCGTCGAGGAACCGCAGCACCCGCTCGGCGGGGTTGCGCTCGAAGAGCCGCCCGAAGAAGTCCGGCCCGTCGACATTGCCGGCGTCGAGCGCCCGGAGCGCGACCGCGTCCATCCAGCGGTGGCGACGGGGGTACGCGGGTCCGGGCACCGGCGGACGGCCGGCGGCGAGGGCGCGGGCGACCTGCTCGGCCTGGCGGTGCATGGCGGAGAAGGTGAATCCGGTGGACGGCCGGGTGGCGCCGCCGGCCGTGCCGAGGCGGACCACCCGGGGCGACGGCCGGGCCTCGAACGGGCCGTCGGTCATCGGGATCACCCCGTTCTCCACCTCCCGGACCCGCAGCCGGGCCGGGTCGAGGCCGAGCAGGTCCCGGTAGCCCGCCAGCGCCGCGTCGTACCCGGCGTCGGTGAGCAGGTCGGGGCCGAACTCCGTGTACTCCACCAGGGCGTACCGGTCGCTGACCGGCAGCACGTAGCCGAACGACACGCCCCGGGCGGGCTGCGGGGTGCGGAAGTCCATCAGGACGGCCCGGGCCGGGTCGAAGACCGGCGCGTCGGACTCCAGCCACCAGCCCCGGAAGTGCTGGAGCCAGTTGGTGCGCCCGGGTCGCCGGGGCGGCCGGGGCCGGGAGTCCAGCACCCAGGACGCGCGGACGGTCGGGCCGGCCCCGCCCGTACGCACCAGCACGCGATCGCCGTCGTCGTGCAGGGCGTCGACGGGTGCGACGATCCGCCGCACCCCGAGCCGCCGCTCGGCCACGGCAGCCCGGTCGTAGACCGGGCCCGAGCGCAGCATGGCGTACCGCAGGGGGGCGAGGTCGAGCACGCGGCGGCCGGCGGGCGTCGCCACCTCGACGTGGGGCCAACTCGCGGCCAGCAGCGGGTCCAGGTCGCTGCCGGGCCGGTCCCAGAACGCCCAGGTCCGGTCCTGGCCGCGCCGGTGGACCGGGTCGACGACGGCGACCCGCAGGTCGCGCACGCCGTGCCGGTCCAGTGCCGCGAGGACCAGCGACGCGGCGCCGCCGCCACCGACCAGCGCCAGGTCGACGTCCAGCGGTGCGCAGGTGTTCACGCCGCCCACGCTGCCACACCGCCCGGGCCGTCCCCCCACCGACCGGCCCTCCGGCCCGGCCCTCGGGCGGCGGGCGGCGGGCGGGTGGGGCGCGAGGTACGTCGACGGCGGCGTCATGGCCGTTCCGTTCATGATCGGCAAGCCCGGCGCATTCGTGCTCCACAGCGGCGCGGAGAACACCTTCCTCGACTGGCGGGACACCCTCGCGGCGTTCGGCGACATCCACTGGCTCGAGGAGGGCATCTCCGCGCTGGTGGGGCTGCTGCACGACGACGTCGACCGCCCGGCCTGACCGCTCCTGCCGCCTTCGACGGGTGAGGGCGGCGACACGCTGGACATGCAGCCGTCCGGTTGCCTAACCTGACATGCAGCCAGGTGACTGCATGTGCGAGGTGAGCTGGGTGGACGACGTGTTCCGGGCGCTGGCCGACGCGAGTCGGCGCCGACTCCTCGACGACCTCGACCGGCGCAACGGGCAGAGCCTGCGCGAGCTGTGCGCCGGGCTCGACATGACCCGGCAGTCGGTCAGCAAGCACCTGGCGGTGCTGGCGGCGGCCAACCTGGTGACCACCGTGCGACGCGGCCGGGAGAAGCTGCACTACCTCAACCCCGTCCCGATCAACGCCATCGCCGAACGGTGGATCGACCGCTACGACCGCGAGCGGGTGCGCGCACTCGCCGACCTACGGACAGCTCTGGAGCGGGAGCCGGTGGACAGTCCCACATTCGTCTACACCACCTACGTCAACACCACCCCGGAGAAGCTCTGGGCCGCGCTGACCGAACCGGCGTTCACCCGCCGCTACTGGGGCGGCGTCGCGCTGCGCTCGGACTGGCGGGTCGGCTCCCCCGTGCTGTGGCAGGACGAGCCGGGCGGCGAGTTCCGCGACCTCGGCCAACGCGTCCTGGTCGCCGAGCCGTTCCGCCGGCTCTCCTACAGCTGGCACGGCTTCCAGCCGGAGCACGCCGCGCACTTCGGCTGGTCAGACGAGGAGTTGGCGGCCCGGCTCGGCGAGCGGAGGTCCCGGGTCACCTTCGACATCGCCCCGTACGGCGGGTTCGTCAAGTTGACCGTCACCCACGAGGACTTCTCCCCGGGCAGCGAGATGTACCGGGCGGTCAGCGGCCAGCTCGACGGCAGCGGCGGCTGGCCGGAGCTGCTGGCCAGCCTCAAGTCGCTGCTGGAGACCGGGGAGCCGCTGCCCGAGCCGCACCCCGGAAGCGCCACCGCGCAGGGCTGACCCACCCCTGCCCCGGCACGGGGGCCGGCACCGCCGCACCCCGCTGTCGGTCGACCGGCACCGGCGGCGCGTCCCGCCCCGAGCACGGACGCGTCCGCCCGGAGCAGACCGGCCAGGACCGGGCCAACGCGGCGGGCCGGACGCGTACTTCCCGCCGCGGGGCACGATTCGCGAGACGGGCCGAGACGGCCCAGCCCCGACAGTACGACCCCCGGTGGCATCGGCACGGCCAACCCTCGCGGGTGGGCCGTGCCGGCATTTCCGCTGCTCCCTCCGCCTCCCGGGTGGACACGTGACGGCAACGAGGATTTCTCATTTTCACCGGATGGGGGGCCCAACCCTCCTAGGGTTGGTCACACCGGTGCTAGTCACGGAGTTGGCCACCCGAACGACGTCCCACGCAGTCAGCGGACGAAAAGTGAGGGAAGACGCGTATGAAGGCAAAGACAGTTCTCGTATCGGCGGCGCTCGGCGTGGGTCTCGGCACGCTCCTGCTCCCCGGCGCGGCGCTGGCCGACACCGTCGTGTCACCGGCCACCACGCCGGTCGGCGGGACGGTCGTGCTCACCGCGACGACCTGCAACCCGAAGTCCGGCGACGCGATCTTCCGCGTCACCGGCCCCGACCGCGACCAGAACGTCCGGTCCACCACGGCGGCGGCCGGGGGCGGACTGAGCGCCGAACTCTTCACCGCCGGCTTCACCCTGGGCACCTACACGGTGGCCGCCACCTGCGGCGACGGCAGCGCGGCCGGCAGCGCCACGTTCACCGTCACCCCGATCGGCGGGGCCCAGGCCGGCGGGCGCGGCGGCACGGACGGGACCGGCGCGTTGGCGGCCGGCGGCGCCCTGCTCGGCTCCGCCGCGGGCGGCGCCCTGATCCTGGCCCGCCGCCGACGCCACATGGCGGCGGCCACGCTCTGACCGACGGCCCCGCGCCGTCCAACCTGGAGAACCGTCCATCCCTGCAACGGGTGCCCGCACCGGTGACGCACCGGAGCGGGCACCCGGGCGAACGCGTACGGAGGTGGGATCGTGTCCTGGCGCAGGCCCGGCTGGGCGGTCACGGTCATCGTCCTGCTCGCCACGACGGGGCTCGGCCTGATCGCCGCCGGGATGGCGACGATCCCGCCCCGCCCGCCCCGGCCGGAGGCCGCCGACGCCCCCGCCCGGGCCCGCTCCGCGCCTGCGGTGCCGCCGCTGCACCGGGCCGAGCCGGTGGACGTGCGGATCCCGGCCATCGACGTACGGGCGCGGATCGTCCCGGTGGGCGCCGACGCCGAGGGACGCCTGGAGGTGCCGCCGCTGGACCGGCCCGCTCTGGCCGGCTGGTACCGCCACGGTGTCAGCCCCGGCGAGAGCGGCAACGCCGTGCTCGTCGGGCACGTCGACTCCGCCGCCGGCCCGGCCGTCTTCTTCGACCTCGGCCGGCTGCGGGCCGGCGACACCGTACGGGTCACCCGCGCCGACGCCAGCGTCGCCACGTTCGCCGTCGACGGCGTCGGGTCGTACCCGAAGGACCGCTTTCCCACCGACCTGGTCTACGGGCCCAGCGACGCCACCGGCCTGCGGCTGATCACCTGCGGCGGCCGGTTCGACCGGGACACCGGCAGCTACGTCGACAACGTCGTCGTGTTCGCCACCCGGGTGCCGTGACCCCGCGACCACCCGGGGCGAGTACGGTGTCCGCGCGGTTGCCTCTTCCGTTTCGACCGGCTGCTCGGCCGGCGGGTACCCGGGCAGCGCGAGCCCGAGCCCCGACGCGCCGACCCCGTCGCCGTGGTCGCTGTGTGGCTACGTGGACGGGCGGCGCGAGCCCGGCCGCCCGCACAACGCCGACGCGTACGCCCGCAACCGTCGCGCCCGGGACGGCTTCGTCTGGCTGGGCCTGCACGAGCCGGATCCGACGGTGCCGGCAATGGCGCTGGCCGCGTTCACCCTGCACCGCCTCTTCCGCCGCTCGGGCTGGCTCTGAGCGTGGTCACTCCATCGTCGACGGCTCGGGGATGGCGGGTGCGGGGCTGGTGCGCGGCATCGGGACCTCGGTGGCCCGGACCGCCGGGGCCGAGGCCAGCATCCGGTCGAAGACGTTGCGCAACAGCGTCGACATCGCCGGATCGTCGGCCAGGGCGCCGACGAACGAGACCGAGGACGCGCTGAAGACCAGCGCGCCGCCGGGCCGCTCCAGGAAGACCATCGTCGCGCCGCCGCCCCCCGGATTCTCGCCCCGGGCGATGACCTGCGCCGGGGACGCCTCGCCGGCCAGCCCGCGCAGCCCGTCGGTCTCCCAACCGCTGGCGGCGCCGTTGTAGCCCGTGCGGCCGAACCTGCTGCCGGCCACCAGGCCGGTGCCGGCCAGCAGCGGATGCTCGCGCAGCACCTGGTACGGGGCGTACGTGCCGGCGGCGGTGTAGTTGGTGCCGAGCAGCTGCGAGGCGGGCAGGCCCAGCTCCGTGTAGACGTCCCGCCTGCCGTCGCCGCGACGGTAGGTCACCACCGTCCGGGCGGAGTCGACCTGCACCCGCTCGTACAGGCCGTTGCCGCCCGGGTAGACGACCCGGCCGCCGCCGGCCTGGAAGTTGACCAGGCGCTGGCGCATCGTGTCGGACCAGTACTCGGGATGGCTGCCCAGCACGAGCACCCGGTAGCTGGTCAGCCAGCCGTTGGAGCCGTGCAGGTCGGCGTCCTCGTAGACGTCGAAGGCGAGCCCCTCGCGGGACATCCAACGGGTCAGCAGGAGGTCCGAGAAGAGGGTGTGGTCCCGGATGCCGGGGTCGTCGACGTTCAGCTCCGTCGACGGCCGGCGTACGGACAGGGGTCGCCGGCCGGTCCAGTCCGGGCAGTACTGGTTGTGCCCGCCCCAGCTGTTGTAGGCGTTGTAGGTGAAGGTCGGCAGCAACACCGCGATCGGACTGGTGGGGCGGGTCGGCCGCACGAGGAAGGGCACGTACCGGCGCAGCCCGTCGGGGCCCTCCAGTCGGGCCGCGTAGAGGCCGGGCTGCCAGTCGGCGGGGACCGCGAACCGCAACCGGTCCGACCAGCCGCAACCGACCCGGAGGAACCCCACCGGCAGCGGCTGCACGCCCCCGGTCACGGGCAGCGGCTGCGAGACGACCACGGGGTCGCCGGGGCTGGGTGCCACCCGGACGATCGACGCGGTGAGCGACGGGAACCCGGTCGACACCGCGATCCGCGCCACCCCACCCTGAGCCACGCTGGGCGTGTTGGCGTAGCCCTGGAGGCCGGCCTGGGTCTGCACCGTCCAGCCGGAACCGACCCTCTTCCCGGTACCGCTGTTCATCCAGGCGGCCCGCCGGTCGGGGCCGGCGGTGGTGTGGTTCGTCAACCGGTACTGCGTGAGCACGCCCGTCTGCCGGACGCTGGCCGCGTTCGGCGGGATCGCGTACAGCGATCCCTGGCCGGTGAACCACACCCCGTCGTTGAGGAAGAAGGTGCGGAAGCCGGAGCCGATCCGCAGGCCCGAGCCCGCGGCCCAGGTACCGCCGCCGAGGTGCCGGTGCCAGCGGAGGTCGCCGTAGTGGTAGGCGTAGAGGACGCCGGAGGTGTCGGCCTGCAGCACGGCGCCGACGAAGCCGCCACCGATCCGCTCCCCCCGGACGGTCCACGCCTTGCCGACCAGGTCGTACTGGTGCAGGAACAGCTCGCCTTCGGCGTTCTGCCCGTAGAACGCGCCGTGGAACCCGCACAGTCGGGGGTAGCGCTCGAATCCGGCGCCGATCCGCCCGCCGCTGATCCAGGTACCGGCGCCGGTCGTCGAGTTGGTCAGCCGGTAGCGGTAGTAGTGCATGGTGCCGTCGCCGCGTACGGCGTAGAGCGAGCCGTCGAGGCCGCCGAAGACCGTCCGGAACTGGTGCCAGCCCGAGCCGATCCGGCGGCCCGACCCGCTCGCCCACCGGAACGCGCCGGTCTGCCAGCCCGTGTGCCGGTACCAGTACAGCGCGCCGTCGGCCTGGATCGCGAAGATGACGCCGTACCCGCCGCCCACCAGGCGGACGAACCGTTGCTGCGGGTCGTACCGGGGCACGGCCGCCGACGCGCCGGGTGGGCCCGCCAGCAGCAGCGGCGGCACGGAGGCGGCGATGACGGCGCCGTGGCGCAGCAGTCGTCGGCGCGGCATGCCGTGCGGGTGCGGCGTGTTCCCCATGGCCACCCTCTTCGGCGAGGCGGATGTACTGGGCAACCTACGTACGCGCGGGCGTCGAGGTGGTCCCGTGGGGCGTCCCCGGCGGAGAAATCGGATGATCCGCGAGTACGTCCGCCCGGCCGGCCTCCTCGCCCCACCGATCCAGCGATTGACATTCACGAATGTGTAGTCGCTCGGGGCGTGGGATCGGCGCGGCCCGGCGAGGCCGGCCGGACCGGGTCCACGCCGGCCGGGCCGGCGGGTCAGTCCGTACCGGGCGGCGCCTCGCCGAGCGCGAGGGCGCGCAGCGGTACGGGCTTGACCGGCGCCTGCGCGGTGAACGCCCCGACCTCCTCCGGCCCGCGACCGGTGAGCGTGCGGATGAGCTGACACAGGCCCCATGGCGCCCGGCCCGAAGGTGGCCGGGCGCTGGCCCGGCGCCGGTGGCCGGGCCGGCTGCCCGGTCGCTCGACGGGGCGGCCCGTCCGGCGGCAGCCGATCGCCACGGCGGCCCTGGTCATCCTCGGCGGGTGGCTGCTGGTGGCGCTGTCCGTCCCGCTCGTCGCGCCGTACGACCCGCCGGCCCAGAGCCCCGACGCCTACGCGCCGCCGTCCGGCACGCACTGGTTCGGCACCGGCCCCTCGGCCGTGACGTGTTCAGCCGGGTGGTCCACGGGCCGGGAGTTCACGGTGGCGCCCGGCCCGGCCCTGCGCTACGCCCCCGTCCGTGCCGACGTGCCCGTACTGGTGGGGACGTGGGGGCAGCGGACCGCCCGGACGGCCGCCGCGTTCGCCTCGGAGATCAAGGTCGGCGGCGCGCCGGTGCCGACGCGCCGCCGCCGGCCGTGTGACGTGTCAGCCGTCCACCGCTGTTGACCCGTGTTGATCTATGTGTTATTCCGCCGCGTTTACACAACGCAAAAAACTGGCGTAAACCTCCCCTTTCGGAGTGCGGCACGGCCCGCAACGAAGACGTGACACATTGCCTTTCGTCGTTGCATAATGTCCGCCGCACGCGCTGTCGGGACATCGGTTCCCGACGTAGCGACGCTGACCGAAAGGGACAACTCCGTGAAGCGGGACCACTCACCTGTCCTTCCTGGCGACGGCGCCACGGACTACGCGCGCTACATGCGCACGGACGCGCTGCTCGACCTGCAACGGAACCCGGCGGAGATGATCCACCGCGACGAGTTGCTCTTCCAGGTGGTACACCAGTCAACCGAACTCTGGCTGAAGCTCGCGGCGGCGGAACTGACCGAGGCGGTCGCCCGGGTCCGTGCCGGCGAGCCCGCGGCGGCCGAGCCGCTGCTGGCCCGGGCGACGCTCGGGGTCCGGCTGGTCACCGACCAGCTGGAGATGTTCCGCCACCTCTCCCCGGCCGCCTTCGAGGCCATGCAGCCGGCGCTGGGCAAGGGTTCCGGCGCCGAGTCCCCGGGGTGGCGGCGGGTCCAGGCGGCGAGCCGACAGCTCGGCCTGGCATTCACCGACCACCTCACCGCCCGCGGGACGGCCCTGGCGGAGCTGCGCCGGGCGGACCCGACGGACCCCGTCCACCGACTCGCCGAGGCGATGATGGAGTGGGACGAGCGGGTGTCGCTGTGGCGGGTGCGGCACTACCAGGCCGCCCTGCGGGTCGGGGGCCACGCCCCCGACGGCGCCGAGGCGACGGTGCTCGCCAAGCTCATCGGGCACCGGTTCTTCCCGGAACTGTGGCAGGCCCGCGTGAAGTCCGTGCACGCGTGAAAGCGACCATTCCCGTGCCGACCGGCCATCGCAATCCCCACCCACCCCTTAATTGTCAATCAACTCCCCGTTCGCAGTTGACACGGGCCGAATGTCGAGGTGCGGTTCGTGCGTGAACTGACGAGTTGGTTGTCGGGTGCCGCCGACCCGGACGATTTTCCGTACTCCGCCGTGCTGGCGGAGTACCACCGCGTCGGCAAGCACTTCGTCGAAAAGGAACTCCTGGCCCTGCTGGACCAGATCCGGGCCCAGGTGACCGTCCCGACGGCCGACCCGCCGGGGCCCGCCGTCCAACTGCTGCGCGACTTCCTCGACGTAGCGCTCGACAAGTGGGACGGCCGCTACGACTACCGCAGCTACCTGGCGCTGCGCCTGCTCCGGCTGCCCTGCGGCGAGGACGAGGGGCCGGGCGAGGACGACGGGCACCCGGACCGCGCGCGCCGAGACCGCGACCGGCTCCTTGTCGGCCTGGTCGCCGACGCGCTGGCGTTCGAGCTGGCCGCCGCGTCCGACGCCACCGACCTGCTGCCCGAGGACCGGCCGGACCGGGAGGTGGTGGCCAAACGTCACCGGCTCGGCGTGCGGGCCGCGTCCCCCGCCCTCGTCCGCCTGGGCCTGGCCGGGGCGGCCCACGACCCGGAGCCGGCGGCCGTGCTGCGGGACCTCGCCGCCGAGCGCGCTCCCGCCGGGGAGCCGGCGCTGTGGCTGAGCATGCTGCCGGTCTACGTGTCGCACGACGAGTACCTGTTCATCCGGGTGCTCCAGTCGTACGAGTGCCTCTTCGCGGGCCTCGTCGACGAGCTGCGCGCCACGATCGCCGCCCTGGCTGCCGGCCGGGCCCGGCCGGCGGCCGACCGGCTGGCGTACGCCCGCGAGCAGCTCACCGCCGCCGGGCCGCTGTTCTCGCTGCTGGCCACCATGCAGCCGACGGCGTTCCGGACGTTCCGGCAGTACACCGACGGGGCCAGCGCCATCCAGTCGCGCTCCTACAAGCTGATGGAGTCGTTGTGCCGCACCCCGGAGGGGACGCGGCTGGAGTCGCCCGCCTACCAGCAGGTGCCGGAGGTACGCGACCGGGTGCACGCCGGGCAGCCGTCGATCGACGAGGCGTTCCGCGCGGCGGTGCGCGACAGCCTGCTCACCGGAGCGGACGTCGACCTCGTGGCCCGGGCCATGCGCGCGTTCGCGGCGGCCGTGCTCCAGTGGCGGCGCACGCACCACCGGCTGGCCACCCGGATGCTCGGCTCCCGCCCCGGCACCGGCTACACGGAGGGCACGCCCTACCTGGCCACCGTCCGGTCCATCCCGGTCTTCACCGCCGTCACCCACGATCCGGGTCCCTCGTCGGGGACCGCACCGACCGGAGGCAGCCCCGAGTGAACACGCCCGAGCCGGCACCCGGCCCGCACACGCCCGAGTGCCTCGATCCCGCCGCCCACGCCGCCCTGCGCGCCGAGTTTCCGCTGCTGGAGACCTGCGTCTACCTGGGCAACAACTCCACCGGGGCCGTGCCGAGGGGCGCCGAACACGTGCTCGCCGGCTACTGGGAGACGCTGCGCGGCTGGCGCGACGACGTCTGGCAGGACTGGCACGTGGGCCTCGACCGCTACGCCGACTCGATCGCCGCCCTCATCGGCGCGCCCCCGGGCAGCGTGGTCACCGACGCGAACCTGAGCACGCTGCTCGTCCGGATCGCGTCCTGTTTCGACTACCGCGCGCCGCGCGACCGGGTCGTCACCACCGACCTGGAGTACCCGACCGTGCCGTTCATCTTCAACGCGTTCCGCCGCTACGGCGCGCGCCTCGACGTCGTCGGGTCGGGCGGTCCCCGGTTCGACGAGGACGCCCTCGAAGCACGGATCGACGAGCGCACACTGCTGGTGTGCGTCCCGCACGCCAGCTTCTCCTCCGGAGCCACCATCGACCTGCCCCGACTGGTGCGCCGGGCCCACGACGTCGGCGCCCTGGTGGTCGTCGACGCCTTCCAGAGCGTCGGGGTCGTCCCGCTGGACGTGACGGCGCTCGGCGTCGACGTCGTCCTCGGCGGCGCGCACAAGTGGCTCTGCGGGATCGCCACCGCCTTCCTGTACGTCCGCCCCGACCTGGCGACACGGCTGGAACCGGCCGCCACCGGCTGGCAGGCCGGCGACCGGGCACTGACGTTCAAGCTCTCGACGGGCTGGGCGCCCGGCGCCCAACGGTTCGCCGGCGGGACGCCGTTCCCCCTCACCTCACTGGTCTCCCAGGTCGGCCTGGACCTGCTCGCCGGGGTGGGCGTCCCCGCCATCCGGCGGCACTCGCTCGCCTGCACGGCTCGGATCCTGGAGCGGGCGGCGGCGGCCGGCATCGACGTGGTCAGCCCGACCGAGCCGCACCGGCGCGGCGGCGTGGTGTGCCTCGACGTCGCCGACGGCGAGGCCGTCAAGCGGCGGCTGGCGGCGCGGAACATGGTCTGCACCTGGCGGGGCTACCTGCGGATCGGTCCGCACGTCTACAACACCCTCGACGAGGTCGACGCGTTCATGGACGCGCTGGAAGAGGAGCTGGGCCGGTGAACGTCACCCTGTCGCCGCGGGCGCTGATGAGCCTGCTCGCCAACGGGCCCAAGGCCATGGACGTGCTGGAGACCGCGCTGGGCATGGGACTGCTCGACGCCCTGGAGCCGGGGCCGGTCCGCCTCGGCGAGCTCGCCGAGCGGTTCGACGTACGGCCCCTGCGGCTCTACAAGTTCCTCGACTGCCTGGAGAGCCTCGGCTTCGTAGGGCGCGGCGAAACGGGCGACGACATCGCCTCGACCACCTACCGGGCGGCGCCCGGGCTCCGCGACGCCGTCGCGGCGGTGGTCGGCCCGGACGCCGTCGAGCGCGACCGGGACCGCTACCCCTGGCGACGGCTGCACGGCCGGCTGGCCGAGAGCCTGCGCGGCGAGGTCAGCATGAGCGACGACGACTTCGCCTGGCCGCCGAGGACCGACGGGCAGACCGCCGACTTCGAGCGCAGCATGGCCGTCGGGCTCGGCCCGGTGATCGAGGCGGTGCACCGCAACGCCGAGCGGCTGTGGCCGGGCCGCCAGCGCCTGCTGGACGTCGGCGGCGGCGACGGCACGCTCGCCGCGCACGTCCTCGACGACGCCCCGGCGCTGCGGGTCGACGTGTACAACCTGCCGGCGGTGGCGCCGCTGGTGCAGGCCACCCGGGCCCGCGCGGGGCACCGGGAGCGGCTGGGGTTCGTCGGTGGCGACTTCCTCGCCGAGCCGCTGCCGGCGGGCTACGACGCGCTGGCGTTCGTCCGGGTGCTGCACGACTGGCCGGACGAGGTCGCCCGCCGGCTGGTCGAGAAGGCGTACGCGGCCCTGGAGCCGGGCGGGATGCTGCTGATCTGCGAGGAGTTCCGCACCCCGGACCGGCTGGCGATGCAGTTCTTCTGGAGCTACTTCCTGATCGGGGTCGACGGCTGCGTGAGCCGGCTGCGGGAGGTCGAGTTCTACACCGGCCTGCTCAAGGAGGTCGGCTTCGAACGGGTGACGGTGCTGCCCGGCGGCTGGGAACTGGTCTGCGCGTACAAGCCGACGGTCGGGACGTGACGCGACCGCCCCGGAGGCGACGTCGGCCGCGGTGCCCGGCGGGCCGTCGGACACAATGGGCCGGTGGCGAAACGACCCCGCCGGCGGGCGGCCGACGATCCTGACCGGCCCTGCCCCTGCGGCTCCGGGCAGCCGTACGCCGGATGCTGCGGGCGGCTGCACCGGGGCGAGGCGGACGCGGCGACCGCCGAGGCGCTGATGCGCTCGCGGTACAGCGCCTTCGCCGTCGGCGACACCGCCTACCTGCTGCGCAGCTGGCACTCCTCGACCCGGCCGCGCCGGCTCGACCTCGACCCCGGCCAGCACTGGACGGGTCTGGAGATCGTCGACACCGACCGGGGCGGGCTGTTCGACGCCACCGGCAGCGTCGAGTTCCGGGCCCACCACCGCGCCGGCGGCCAGCCGGGCACGCAGACCGAGCGCAGCCGGTTCGTCCGCGAGGACGGTCGCTGGGTCTACCTCGACGCGCTGCCCGACTGACCCCGTCGCGGCGGACGGGCGACGGGCCCGGCGGCGGTCGCACGGACCGCCGCCGGGCCCCGGGTCAGCCGGCGTGCCCTGCGCCCGTCCGATCCGGCCGGCGACGCGCCGACCGGCCGGCACGGGTCGCCAGGAGCAGCGCCACGACCAGGTACGGCACCGCGGCCACCGCGAACGCGACCCCGTTGCCGGCCCCGGTGGCGAGCAGACCGTACCCGCCGTAGACCGCGATGATCGTGACGTCGGTGGCCATCCCGGCCAGCGAGGTGACGGTAGCCCGGCTGCCCCCGGTGATCCGGGCCTGCAACCGCGCGTCGGCGAGCACGGTGGCGAGCTGGAAGCCGCAGAACGCGGCCGCGACCAGCGCGAAGCCGACCGGCCGGGCGAGCAGTGCCCCCGCGGCCAGGGCCAGGGCCGACAGCGCCAGCAGGCCGGCGTACCCCCGGGCGGTCAGCCGCTCCCCCGCCGGGGCCAGCAGACCGCCCACGGCCACCCCGACCCAGGTGAGCAGGAGCAGCAGCGGCACGGTCGCCTCGCCGACGCCCGTGTCGCGGGCCAGCAGCGGGGTGTACTCGTCCAGGGCGCCCCAGACCGCCGCGACGACCGCGACCAGCAGCACCGCCGCGCGCACGGCCCGGTCGGCGTGGACCTCGGTCAGCCCGGCGCGCAGACTCGCCCACCAGCCGAGGTCCTCGTCGTCGTCCACCCCGCCGTCGCGCTCCGGCCCTCCGGCGGCCACGTCGGGGGTCGCGACGGGGACGGCGGTCGCGACGGGGGTCGCGACGGGGACGGCGGCCACGTCGGGGGTCGCGACGGGGACGGGGACCGCGGCGGGGACGGCGGTCGCGACGGGGGTCGCGGCGGGGACGGCCACGGCCGCGGCGTCGTCAGCCGGGGTAGCGACCTTCGCGGTCGCACCGCCGACGGTCGTGGGCCGGCGGTGTTCCGGCAGGCGGGTGGCGACGGCGGCGGCGAGCAGGCAGGCGAGCACGCTGGCCGCGCCGACGGCCGGGTAGCCGCCGAGGGCGAACATGGGACCCGCCAGCAGGATCGAGGCGAGTACGCCGAGCGTCTCGGCGGTCCTCGCCCGGCCGATGACGCGGGCGTAGCGTCCGGCGGCGCCGAGCCGGTCGAGTTCGGTGAAGACCAGCGCCTCCAGCGCGCCCGAGGCGAGCGCCCCGCCGGCGCCCCAGAGCACGAACCCGACGGCGAAGGCCGCGTACGAGGGCACGAGCACCCAGAGGGCGAAGCCGGCGGCGGTGACCACCGGCGCGAGGACGAGCAGCAGCCGCCGGGAGAACGCGTCGGCGAGCGCGCCGGAGGGCACCTCCAGCAGGATGCTGGCGGCCGACCAGATGACGAACAGCGACGAGATCTGCCACACGGACAGGCCGGTGTCGCTGAACAGCAGCGCGTACAGCGGGTAGAGCAGGACAAGCTCGCCGAGGAACGCGTACCCGTAGAGGGTGGCCGCCAGCCGGCGGGCGCGCGCGTCGGACACGCGCGGAGGGTGGACAGTCATGGGACCTTCCCGTGGGGACGAAGCGGACGCCGGACGTACGGCGACCGCGGCGGCCCACGGCAGTGGTCCCTAGCAGTGCATCAACATCGCCACGTCATGCCGGCGATCGTAGTCGCGCCGGCCCGGACGGGCACACCCCTTTCGGCGGACCCGCGCCGGGGTGGGATCCGGTGCGGATCCCACCCCGGGGCGGGTGTGGTCAGCGGCGGCGCTGCTCGCCGTCGAGCGGCGGGATGACCATGGTGGCCTCGCTGTCCTCGCCGGCCGGGCGGGCCGCGCCGGGCGAGGTGCCCCGGGTGGCGTCCGGTTCACCCTGGCGCGGCACCGGCACGGTCGGGTCGGCGTCGGCGCGGGCGCCGGAGACCACCTGGGTGGCGTCGGGATCCGCGACGACGCCGGGGCCGGAGACCACCTGCGTGGCGTCCGGGTCGCCGGGCGTGGCCGCGAGATGGGCCTCGCTGTCGCGGCGCCCGGCCTGGTAGGCGCGGGCGTGCGTGGCGATCAGCCGCGACTCCTGCTCGGCCCGGCTCAGCCACGACTCCCAGCGGCTCTGCATGGGACGGACCAGCCCGCCGCCCACCCCGACGACGAGGATGCCGCCGACGGTGGCCAGCACCGCGATCAGCACCGGAGTGGTGACCGCGGTGGCCACGCCGATCTGGTTGAGCGCGGCGATGACGCCCAGGCCGATGATGAAAACGGAGGCGATGGTGGCCAGGATGCGGCCGTACGACAGCCCGCCCAGGGCGCCGCTGATGATGTCCTTCACCGCGTTGGCGATGGCGGCGGCGACCACGACGATGACGATCGCGACGAAGGCGCGGGGCAGCCAGGCGACCACGCCCGCGATCAGATCGGAGATGGGGTTGGGACCCCAGATGCCGAAGGCCAACTGGAGGGTCACCAGCAGCACCCCGTAGTAGGCGAGCTTGGCGACGATGTCGCTGGCGTCGTAACGGGAGCGGGCCAGGGCGCGACGGATCCCGCCGCGTTCCACGGCGCGGTCGAAACCCACCCGCTCCAGCACCTTGTCCACGATCTTCAGCACGGCCTTGGCGATCAGCCAGCCCGCCACCAGGATCGCCACGAAGGCGACGGCCTTGGGCAGGAACAGCATCACCGACCGGAGGGCGTCCCCCACCGCGTCGCCGAAGTTGTCTCTCATCGGAAATCCTCCACACGGCATCCGGGTTCGTCCGGCCCGACCTACCCCCGGCGACGACCGGGGAAACACCGGGTCAGCGGCGCCGGCAGTCGTAGGACACCGGGGTCTCGGCCCGCGCCGGAGCCGGTGCGGTGATGGCGACCGTGGCCGTCTCGGTCGTGGTACCCAGGCCGCTGAAGGCCCAACGCAGCGTCAGCTCGACGGTGCGCTGGCCGCGCCCGACCCGCTCGGTCAGCACGCTGCCGGGCGCGCTGCCGGTACGCAGCCACCGGTAGCTGATCTCGCCCGCCCGGCCGTTGGTCGACACGGTGGCGACCACGTCGACGGTGACGTCGCACCGGTTCCCGGCCGGCCGGGGAACCGCCACCGTCACCCCGGTCACCTCCAGCGGGCTGATCCGCTGCCAGAGGTGGAGACCGACGGCGGCGAGCAGCGCGACGGTCAGCAGGGTGGACAGCACCGAGGCCACCGTCCGCCACGCCGAGCGCCGACGCGGCGGTACCCCCACCGGCCACGGGGGTGCCGGTGGCGGGGTCGTCGGCACGCCCGGCCCGAACCGCACCTCCCCGCCGGGCGGGGCGGGGGCGGCCCCGGTGTGCCCGCCGAAGAGCGTCGCGGGACCGGATCCGGCGCCCCGCCCCGTCGCGGTCTCGTGCCCGGCGCGCACGGTCGTCGCCCGGGTGGTCCGCTCCCCCGGCTCCGGGTGCGCCGTCGGCCACGACCCGGTCTCCCCGCCCCAGCCGCGCTGCGGCATCGTGGGCCCGTCGTCGGACAGGCGCGCGGTCGGCTCCCCGGCGACCAGGTGCACCGTCGCGTCGCCCGAAGACAGCCGCACGGTCGGCTCCCCGGCGACCAGGTGCACCGTCGCGTCACCCGAAGACAGCCGCACGGTCGGCTCGGCCGCTGGCCGCGGCTGGTGGATGTCGAGGCGGGCGGTGTCCGCGCCGTCGTCCGGCTGACGGTAGGTCGGCAGCGCCTCGGTCGGATCGTTCGGCTGGGTCACGGCGGCCCGCCCTCCGTCGTCGTGGTCGGCATCCGGGTGTCCGGGCTCAGCCCGGGGTGCAGAACGGGTACAGCCTGACGTGCACCGGCGCAGCCGCGGGCGAGGTGTTGCCGGCCTCGTCCACGGCGACGACCCGGACCGGGATCCGGGTGCTGGCCGCCGGCCGGGGCAGGTCGCCCAGGACACCTCGGAACAGTCCGCGCCCACCGGATGCCATGGCCACCTCGGTGGTCCGGCCGTCCAGCGTGTACCGGAAGCTCACCCTCAGCTCCCCGGCCGCCGTACGGTCGTCGGTGACCACCGCGGAGATCGTGCTGGACGTGGGCCCGTACGCGCAGCCCCGGGGGTCGAGTTCGGTCGGGCCGGCCGAGACCCGGTCGACGGAGGGCGCGACGGTGTCGGCCGGTGCGGCGGTGCTGGTCGGCACGGTCGACGGAGCGGGCGCGGACGTGGCCGGCGCGCCGGGCCCGGCCGGCTCCGGCGCCGCCGTCGTGACGACCGGTGCGGCCGGTGGGGGCGGTGGGGGCGGCGTCGGCGTCGACCCGGCCGCCGGGGCGGTCGGGGCGGCGGCCACCGAGGGCGTGCCCGCCGGGTCCGCCGATGCCTCGGGGACGGCCGTTCCGGCGGCTGGCAGCGGCTCGTCGCGGCCGGCGTAGCTGAGCCCGGCGGCGCCGAGCACCAGCGCCGCCGCCAGCCCGCCGCCGACCAGCGCGGCGCGACCCCGGGCCGATCGCCGCCACGTCCACCGGCCCGGCCCCTCGTCGAAGGCGGTGCTGGCCAGGCTGGTGGCCCCGCCGGTGCCGTCCGGGAACGGCAGGAGGGCGGCGAGCAGGGCCACCCGCCGCGCCAGCTCGCGCAGGCCGTGCTCCTCCCACCGCTGCCCGTACGTCTCGGCCGCCACCCGCTCCAGCACGGCGAGGAAGACCTGGGCGGGTTGCGGCCGCTCGGCCGGTTGCTTCGCCATGCCGTGCCGCAGCAGGTCGTGCACCGGCTCGGGAGCCGGGCCGGTGGGGATCGGCGCGCGGGTGTGCTGCTGGCGCAGGGTGGGCAGGTCCCGCCCGTCGAAGGGCGGCCGGCCGGTGAGGCACTCGTAGAAGGTGGCGGTGGCCGCGTAGATGTCGCAGGCCGGGCTCGCCGGCGCGCCCGTCCACTGCTCGGGTGCCATGTAGCGGGGGGTGCCGGTGACGCTGACCCCCGAGCTTCCGCCCACCGGCATGGCGATGCCGAAGTCGGCCAGTTTGCTGGTGCCCTCGGCGGTGACCAGCACGTTCTCCGGTTTGTAGTCGCGGTGCACGACGCTCCGGTCGTGCGCCGCGCCGAGCCCGGCCAACGAGCCCTTGAGCACGCACAGCGCCGACTCCGGCGTCGTGGGCCCGTGCGCGCGCAGCATCTGCCGCAGCGAGACGCCGTTGACCAGCTCCATGACGATCGCCGCGCCGGCGGGCGACTCGACGTACTCGTAGAGACGGCAGACGTGCGGGTCGTCGATCCCGGCCAGCAGCCGGGCCTCGGCGCGGAAGGCGGCACGAAACGCCCGATCGTCGCCGATCGCGCCGGTGAGGTACTTGATCGCGACCGGGGTGCCGGTCGCCTCGTGCACGGCGAGGTCCACCCGGCCGGACGCGCCGGCGCCGAGCTGCCGCACCGGACGGTAGCCGGAGACCTGCCAGCCGGTCACGCGTTCACCTCCCCGCCCTGCGGACGGTGGGGCCGCCTCCGGTGGTCATGGTGGTCATGCGCCGGCGCGGCAGTCGGCGCGACGGCGGCTCCCGGCCCCCGGAGGTCGCGGCGGGTGGCGGCATGGTCGGTCACGGACACACGCCACTGGTACCACGCGCCGGCAAGCGCACCCTGCGCCGCGCACCGCGCTGCCACGCCGCCGACTGCACTAAGGTGCAGGCCGTGGGCAGTGAGGCGACCGAAGAGGCAGCGACCCGTCGACCGATGACGACCCGTCGGTGGCTCACTGTCCTGTTGCTGACGATGACCGCCCTCGTCCTGCTCGGTGGCGGCGCCGGCGCCGCCGTGCTGCGGCACACCGCCGGGGTCTCCAACCACCTCGCCGACCGGATCGCCCCGGCCCGTACGGCCGTCGGCCAGCTCGACAGCGGCCTGCTCGCCCAGGCGGCTGCCGTACGCGGCCACGTGGTCACCGCCGACGCGCGCTTCCTCGACTCGTACCGGCAGGGCATCGACAGTGAACGCGCCACCATGTCGCGGCTGCGTACCCTGCTCGCCGACGAACCCGAGGCGCTGGGCGACCTGGAGCGGGCGCAGCGGCTGGCCGACCGCTGGCGGACGGAGTTCGCCGACCGCCTGATCGCCTCCCGGCAGGCCGGCGGCACGCCGGAGGAACTGGCGCCGCTGGTGACCGGGGACGCGCAGACCTTCACGGCGGTCCGCGCCGAGCTGACCGGGGTGGTCGGCCGCCTGGACGGGATCCGGGACGCCCGCCGGGACGACCTCGACGCCGCCCGGGCGCTGCGCGACCTGACCTTCGTGGCGATCCTGGCGGCCCTGCTGCTGTGCGGGATCGTCGGATCAGTGCTGGTGCGCACGAGGGTGCTTCGGCCGCTGGACCGGCTGGGTGCCTCCGTGCGGCAGGTCGCCGGCGGCGACTTCCGGCACCGGCTACGGCCCGACGGCCCGGCCGACATCGCCCGGCTGACCAGCGACGTGGAGACGATGCGTCGCACCGTCGTCGAGGCCTGGGAACGCAGCCAGCACGACCGCGACGCCCTGGAACAGCAGGCGGCCGAGCTGCGCCGCTCCAACGAGGACCTGGAGCAGTTCGCGTACGTCGCCTCGCACGACCTGCAGGAGCCGCTGCGCAAGGTGGCGTCGTTCTGCCAGATGCTGGAACGCCGCTACGCCGACCAGCTCGACGACCGGGCCCGGCAGTACATCGGCTTCGCCGTCGACGGGGCGACCCGGATGCAGGAGCTGATCAGCGACCTGCTCACCTTCTCCCGGATCGGCCGGGTCTACGGCGATCTGCGGGAGGTCGACCTGGCCGAGGTGTCAGCGCAGGCCGAGGCGAACCTGTCCCGGGCGGTGGAGGAGGCCGGCGCGACGATCGAGCACGACCCGCTGCCCACCGTGCGGGGCGAGCCGACCCTGCTGACCATGCTCTGGCAGAACCTGCTGGGCAACGCGGTCAAGTTCCGCAGCCCCGACCGGGCGCCGCTGATCCGGGTGACGGTGACGGACACCCCGCAGGGCTGGTCCTTCGCCGTCGAGGACAACGGCATCGGCATCGACCCCCGGTACGCCGAGAAGATCTTCGTCATCTTCCAGCGCCTGCATCCCCGGGGCACGTACCCGGGCACCGGCATCGGGCTCGCGGTGTGCAAGAAGGTCGTCGAGTACCACGGCGGGACGCTGCGCCTGGACGAGGCGTACCGCGACGGGACCCGCTTCGTGTTCACCCTGCCGCGGGTGCGGACGGCGGTCGTACCGGGGCAGCCGGACGAGCCGGCGGCGGAGTCGACGGCCGCGGCCTGAGCCTCCCGCCGACCGGCCCGCCGCACCGGCGGTCACGCCGGACCGGCCGGCGCGACGGACGCCAACGCCGCGTCGCGGGTCTGTCGCGCCGGCCGACCGGGTCGGCGCCGACCGCCCCGCCGGCGTCGACACCGTCGCGCGGCGCCTCACCGGACGTGGTCACACTCCGGCAGGCTGTCCAGGTTGTTCGGCGACTCGTCGTCCGCGATCGTGCGCAGGTAGGGCCGGCCGCGCTTGGGCCGCACCACCCGGATGGTCGTACGCTGCGTGCCGGGCTCCTGCACGAAGAACGTGAACCGGCCGCTGCCCATCAGCTCGATCGCCTCCGGCACCGGGATGAGGAAGTGGCTGCCGTCGCCGTTGTGCCCGCCGACGGCGACGGTCGTGCCACCCGACGTGCGCAGGCAGCTCACCCGGACCGGCACGGCCGCATCGTGGTACTCGGTGTCGGCGACCAGTGCCACCTGCAGCCAGCCCTCGCTCGCCGACGACGGCTCGTTCGGCAGCAGCGCGTCCGGGGTGCTCGGCACCACCACGTCCGTCCGCCACGTGCCCGGCTCGGCGCGCCGGTGCCAGTGCCACGAGCCGCGCACGTCCTGCGGCAGCGGCAGACGGGTCGTCTCCAGGTCGTGCAGGACCGGGCCGTAGCGCAGGGCGGGCGACAGCCGGGACAGCGCCGAGGACGTCCACTCCCGCAGCAGCCCCACCGACTTCTGCGGCACCAGCCCCGCGGTGACGTGCACGTCGGAGCCGGGCACCATCAGCAGGGTCAGCGGCACCGGCACCCCCGGGTTGACCGTGAACACCCCGGAGGTGTCCACGTACGGCGAGGTGATCGGGTCGGCGCCGGGCAGCGCGGCCGCTCCGCCCACGTCGGGTAGCCCCGGCGCGAGCAGTGCCACCGCCGGGTCCACGATGTGCAGCCGGTCCATGTCGTCACCGACGCAGTACGCCAGCAGCCCGTCCTGCGCGCGCGACAGCGTGCCCAGCCGCACCGGGACGCCGGTGCGCGCGTTCTCCGGGGGCTGCCGCGGATCCTCCACCTCCACCTTCAGGTAGGCCCGCACCACCGCGACCGGCCGGCCGAGCAGCAGCGCCAGGTGCTCGTCACCGGCCCGGCCGGTCACGTCCACCGTCCACCGGGTCGTGTCCAGCACCCGCAGCAGCGACTCCAACGCGCTCTGCGCCACGCCGGCCGGGTGTCCGCCCGCCCGGGCGGTGGCCAGCGCGTGGTCGGCGGCCAGCATGCGGTCGGCGAACCGGGCCAGCAGCGGGTTCGGCAGGAACCGGCTGGGCGGCGCGCCCAGGGTCGCCGGGCGACCCGGGTCCTCCTCCCACGCCGTCACCGTCTGCGGGTCGGGGCGCAGCCGCCCGTAGCCGCTGCCCCTGTCGTCGAAGAACTCCAGCGTGCGGTCCACCGACGACGGCACCAGGTAACCGCACACCGGGCTGACGCCCGCGTCCGCGTCGCGTGCCGCGCCGAGCGCGTCGGCGAAGCGCAGCAGCACCCGGGCCGGGGCGGTGAACCGCGGTCGCAGGGCGGCCAGGTCCGGGTGGCCCGGCACGGCGAGCGTCACCCCGTGCGCCACCGGCGCGGGTGTCGCCGCCCCCGGGCCGAGCACCTCCAGGAAACGGCCGTAGCCGTCGACCAGGCGGGCCCGGTCCAGGCGCAGGAACCCGGCCCGCAGGGCCACGAAGTCGGCGGCGCGGGGAGTCGGCGGCGGCTGCGCGGCGTCAGGGGCGTCGGGGGCGTCCACCACCAGCCCGGTGGCGTCGTTGCGCAGCTGCTCGGCGATCCCGACGAGTTCGCCGGAGAGCAGGTCCCGTTCGGCGTCCTGCGCGTCGACCGTGCCGTCGAACAGGGTCGACGCCGACGCCGACAGCATCACCCGCCCACGCAGCGTACGGCCCGTCTCCGGCGCCGGCTCGCTCACCGCGGCCGGCAGCTCGAAGTCGACCTCGCCCAGGGGCCAGTCGTGCGCTCCGCGCGGGGACGGCAGGTAGGTTGCCGACCACTCCAGCAGCAGCGGGTTCCACGGCCGGCTCGGCGGGGTGACCCCCACGGGGCTGGGCAACTGGCCGTCGACCGCGGCGCCCGCCGGTGGGCGCGTCGGGTCCCCGGTGCCCGGGTCGAACAGCGCCCACCACGCGGCCCGCGCGGCGGCCACCGGCGACGGCTGGGTGTCGGTGGCCAGCGCCAGGTCGGGGGCCGATCCCGGGTCGATGCTGGCCAGCTCGACGAGCAGGTCCGCAGCCACCGCCGGCACGCCGTACTGGGGCAGCAGCCCGGCGAGCGGACTGCTCGGCAGCACCGCCGCGCCCCGGCCGGCGTCGCCGCCGGCCACGCCGAAGCCGCGCACGGTCTGCCCGTCCACCCGGCACAGCAGGTTGCCCACCGCGGAGTAGCGGCCGTCCGCGCCGTGCTTCGGGCTGCGCCCGCCGCCGGCCACCACCAGCGCCGGCTCCAGCGCGTGCCAGACCCGCGGCCGGGTCCGTTCCACCTGTACGAACGACCCGCCGCCGGCAGCGCCGCCCGAGCCGGTCGCCGGCTGCCAGATGTACTCGTTGCCCGCCGCCGCCGGGGCCGAGCCGAACCGGCTCTGGTGCAGGGATGCCTCCAGCCGGGCGGGACCGTCGGCGCTGGTGACGTCGGACAGCGCGCCCTGCAGCAGCGCCTCGACCAGGCGGGCCGCGTCGGCCGGATCGTCCGGTTCGGCGGCGACTGCCGCGAGGGCCTCGGCGAGGGTCTCCCCCAACGCCACCGCCACCGTGTCCGGCTCCGGGCGGTAGTCGCTCTCCCGACCGAGCAGGCCGCCGTCGCCGGGCCAGTTCGGCTGCGGCCACCCGATGGACACCGCCGCCGCGTGGTAGACCGACCGGTCCGGCACCGGCTGGTCGGAGCGGCGCGGCGGGTGGACCTCCCAGCCCAGATCCTCCATCCGCTGGGTGTACACCGTCTCCTGGGTGACGTGCAGGGGGTCGCGGGTGGGATCGGTGTACCAGCCGAGCACCAGGTACGCCACCGGCCCGGTCACCCCGGTCAGCTCGTCGTGCAGGGCGAACCGGTGGGTCACGTTGTCGTAGTAGCCGGCCCAGCCGAGGTCGCCGTGGCCGAGCGCGGTCAGCGGCGACCTCGGCGCGGCTCCGGCAGGCGGCAGGGTGGGGCCGGTCAACGCCCGGTCCACCCGCACCGCGTCGATCGCGCCCGCGTAGGGCAGCAGCCACGCCTCGACCGCTCGCGGACCGGGCGTCGCCGGGCCGGAAATCCGCACGACCAGCCACCGGTCGGGCACGGGCGGGAACGTGGTGGCGCCGGTCTCGTCGGCGGTGCCGCGGGTCAACCCGTCGGGCAGCCCCCAGTGCAGGTGCGCGCCGGGCGGGCGGGCGTTCTCCCGCGCGCTGAACGGTTCGGGCAGCACGTCCTGCTGCACCCGGCCGCTGGCCGGCGGGGCGGGCCGGGTCAGCGCCGTACGCGCCCAGTCGGACGCGGCGCCGGGCTCCCGCAGGACCAGGACGTCGAGCGCGACCGGGACGAGGACAGTTGTCACGGAAGAGAGCTCCCTTGTTCGAGGCGGGCCCGACGGCGTTCGGGCCGGCGGTGGCGCCGAGGATCAGGCCGGCGGGGTGGAGGCGCCGAACCGCTGCCGCGACGGCGCCTGGAGCAGGGACAGGGCCACGGCTGCGCCGCCACGCGACTGGGGCAGGGGGCGTGCCTGGTCGAGGTTCCTGGCCAGGCCGGCGACGTCGACGACGCCGGGCACCGGGCCGGGGCGCATCGGAACCGGGACGCTGCCCAGGTCCGGTCCCGCGCCGTCGCGGATCGGCGCCCGCCAGCCCGTCCCGTCGGATTCCAGGCCGAACTGCACGCTCTGCGGCGGTTCCTCCAGCCACACCAGTCGAGGGGCGCCGCGGAACAACGCCACCAGTACCGACGGCGACAGCCGCTCCAGGCGCAGCAGCTCCACCACCAGGTCGGGTCGGGTACGGGCCAGCTCGTCCGGGTCGACGCCCGGTCGTACCACGGCGGGGTCGTCACTGCTCCAGGCCCGTACCTCCATGCCGGGCCAACCGCTGACCAGAGACGAGCGGAGCAGGAACCCGGTGACCGGGACCGGCCCGGCCGCCTCGGCGGTGAGTTGCCCCGTGGCCCGGGCCTCGGCGAGCAGGTCGGCGGCGACCGGGATCGACATGCGGGCGCGCTGCACCTCCCGCACCAGCGGCAGCTGCTCGGTCACCGCGGCGGTGACCTGCGGCAGCAGCGTACGGGTGCCGGCGCGTTCCCGGCTGCCGTCACCGCCGACGGCCAGCGCCCCCGCCCGCAGTCGATCGAGCCAGCCACCGTCCAGGCGGAAGAACCGGATGGACTCCGGCGGCAGCAGGCGGGCGTCGGGCACGAGATAGCGGAACGGCAGGTCGTGCAGCAGGCTCCAGCGGGCCAGCACGTGCTCGACGTACGGCGGCAGCGGCGGCACACCGGCGGTCGCCGCCACGGCCGGCTCGGCGGTCCCGGCCAGCACGCGCGCTCCGCCGGCCAGCACGCGCGCTCCGCCGGCCAGCACGCGCGCTCCGCCGGCCAGGGCGCGGACCCGCGGCTCGGGCCCCTCGTCGGCGTCGGCGGGCGGGCCGACCAGCGCGCCGAGCCGCTCGGCGAGCAGCCGGCCGCCGGCGGACAGGTGGGTCGTCACGACGGTTCTCCTTCCGGGCGCGGCTCGCGCCCGACGACCCTGGCGCCGCCCGGGTGTGTCTGCCACAGGTCGGCGCGGACGGTGCGGGACAGCAGCCGCCGCGCGAACGTCTCGCCGAGGGCTGCGAGGGGTTGGTCGGCGGCGTCGGCGGTGGCCACCGCGCGGTGCGGCAGGCTGCCGGAGGCGGCGTACGAACGGACGCTGTCCTCGCGGAGGCTCGCCGCGCTGCCGGCGCGGGCCGCGTCGTCGGCGGCCCGGTGCCAGGCCACCACCTCGCGGATGAACCGGCCGTCGGCGGCGGCGAGGAGCCGGCCCAGCTCGAACGCGGCGTCGCCGGTCGCGTCGCCCGGCCCCGCGGGCAGCGGGTCGGGCACCGCACCGAGCAGCGGTGGACGGTAGCCCGTGGTGGCCGGTGTGCCGTCGCGGCGGGTGGCGGTCAGCGCGAGCGCCCCGGCGGCGTCCACCAGCGGGGGCTGCCCGTCCGGCGGGGCGCCGAACGCGTCGAGGTCGAGGTGTGCGGCGACGTGTTCGAAGGTGCCGCCGGCGGAGCCGGTCACGAACGGCCAGGACGCCAGCACCAGCAGCGTGGGCACGCTGGCCAGGTCCGCCGCCCAGACCTCGTCACGGGCCTCCAGCGACACCAGGCAGGCCGTGTACGGCGTGGGCGTGGCCCCGCCCAGCGGCAGCCGGTTGGCGGTGACCACGGCGAACCAGCCGTCGTCGTCGCTGCCGGCCAGCGCGGTGTCGGCGACGTTGACCTGGCGGACGTGGGTGAGCAGCCGGACGTCGGTGCGACTGGGCAGCAGCGCCCGGAACGTGGCCAGGTCCTTGGCCCGCAGTCCGACGACGGTCCGGTTGCCGTCGACCGGCTCGATGCCGTTGAGGCGGGTGAACACCGCCTCGCCGACGACGGAGCGCAGCATCCCGGTGGTAAGGCTCGCCTCGTCGGCCCGGACGACCAGCAGCGCCAGCCAGGGGGTGCCGTCGCCGAGCCGCCGCTCCCACGGCAGGGCGCGTCGGCCCAGCACCACGTGCGGCAGGCGGTCGCCGAACGCGCCCACCGCGTCCCGGGGCGGGTGCTGCCCGGCGACCTCGCTGGCATCGAGGGCGAGCCGCGGCGCGCCGACCTGCACGTGGGTGACGTGCGCGGGCGGCGCGGCCTTCGCGGCGCCCCGTTCCGTCACCTCCAGCCTGCTCGTGAACCGGTAGATGCCGGCGGTGAGCGACGGCGTCACCGTGTCGTGCAGCCGGATCGAGCCCGGCGCGACGGGGGTCTCCGTCATCACGCCTCCGTTTCCTCGTCGTCGAAGGCGACGAACGCCGCCGCTGGTGCCGGGGCCGCCGGCTCGGTCGCCGAGGCAAGTCCGGCGGCGGCGGTACGCGCGGCCGGCCGGACGGCGGCAGCCGGCCGGTCGGGCAGGGCCGTGGGCCTGGTGACCCGGGCCAGTTCCCGCCGGGCGGCGGTGCAGTCCGTGTCGACGGCGTGGTCGGGGGTGCCGATCACACCGGCGACCCGCCAGCCGTCCCCCGCCACGACCTGCACCGAGATCGCCTCGGCGTCCCGCTCCGCGTCGACCGTCAGCAGGATGCGGTGCGGCTGGTCGACGTCCGGGGCGTCCTCCCGGCTGCTCACCCGTACCCCGTCGAGTTCGATGCGGACGTCGGCGAGGCTGGCGGCGGCGGACACCGGGTCCAGGGACACCACGACCGTGCGGGTCGTGGCGGGAAGGTTGGTGACCAGGCCGTCGACGGCGGCGGAGAGCAGCGCGGCGGGCACCGGCACGTGCTCGCCGGCCTGGCGGTAGCGGACCGGCGGATGCCACGGGTGCGGCAGCAGGACGGTGGCGCCCGGCGCGACGAGCACCCCGTCGGTGACCGGGACCAGCGGCGTGTCGGCGGCCCAACCGGCGGCGGCACCGGGCGCCGGGGTCACCACCGCGCGGGCGGCGTCGGCGGGCACCCGGGCGCCCGAGCGGGCCGGGCCGTCGCTGAGCGGCGCGCCCGTGCCGGTGAAGGTGACCAGCCGCAGCGACGCCGATGCCTCGTCGAGGCGCAGCCGCAGCCCGCCGGCACCGGAGGTGTCCCAGACCTGGGTGCCGCCCACCGGCAGGGCCGCGCCGCTGTCCTGTCCCGGGTGGGCCCGGGCGGCGGCGCGAAGACCGGCCCGCGCCGCGCCCCGGTGCTGGTCGGCGGAGACGGTCGCGCGCAGCCTCGGCCCGGCCGGTGCCGCCGCGGCGCGGCGGGTCGAGGTCGCGGCGGTCCCGGCCGGGGCGGTGGCACCGCGCAGGCGCAGCACCGACGGCGCCGGCGCGGCGGCGCCGGGAACCGACAGCGGAAGGTGCCGCTGCGTCTCCTCCTCGATCATCGTGGCCAGGGCCACGTCCGGCAGCGCGCCGGTCGCCTCGGAGACGGTGATCGGGGCGGCCAGGCCGACCGACGACAGGGCCCGGACCATGGTGGGCGTGACGCCGCCCTGCGCCGTGCCGGCGAGGGCACTGTCCCACAGGCCGCCCGGGAATCCGGCGGTGGCGGTGGACAGCCGCAGCGACTGCAGCTGCGCGGCCGGCACGGAGGGCCAGTTGGCGCCGACGCGCTGTTCGACCGTGACGACCAGGATCGCGCGGGTCCTGCCCATCTTCGACCCGGCGGGGACGACGTCGACCTCCCGCCCGTCGGTGTGGTCGTCGGCGCGGCCGCTGCCGGCCAGCCGCCACGCGTACAGCGGCATCAGCGACTCGACCCGGACCGCGAACTCCGGCGCCACCGACCACGGGCGCTCCGCGGTGCCGTCGGGGCGGCTGCCGACCGCCGGCGGCAGGGTGCCGGCGGTGACGGTGCCGCTGGTGGCCGGGCGGGCCGCGTCACCGCCGCCGAGGTACTTGACGCTGACCTGGTTCCAGTCGAGGAAGGGCTGCGGCTGCGCCCTGCCGAACCTGACGGTGACCGAGGCGATGGCCAGGTCGACCGTGACGGTGCCGTGCAGCGGCGGGCCCTGGATGCGTACCCGCGCGCCGAGGGAGACGCTGACCTTGATCCGGACGCAGGCGAAGAAGCACACCTTGATGGTGAAGCGGGCACCGACGCTCACGCTGGCGGTGATGTCGTAGGTCAGCGGGTCCCACCGCAGGAACACGTCGAGGGCGGCGATGAACCAGACCCGTACGGGTGAGCGGTCGTAGGACGCCTCCAGCCGGCCGCCGAGCATCACCGCCGACGGGGTGAGGGTGAAGTACGCCTCGCCCTTGACCACGACGCCGCCGCCGACGGACCAGTGGAACCCGACCCGGGGCACGTCCGGGTAGTGCGCGGGCTTGTTGAACCGAGGGTGGTAGCCGCCGATGGAGAGCAGCACCTCCGGCCGGTCGAACCACACCACGAAGGCGAATCCGCCGGTGACCTGACAGTCGCGGCTGAGCAGCCACGAGTTGCGGGTCAGCGCCGCCCGGACGGACAGCACCTTGTCGACCGTGCTGTACCGGGCGGCCAGGGCCAGCTCCAGGTTCACCACCGCGGACTGGGTGTCGGGCAACGCCATGCGCATGAGGCCGAGCAGGCCGACCTCCAGGCCCCGGTCGGCGGAGACGTAGGCCAGGGCGGTGGTGTGCAGCAGCTGGAAGGTGGAGAACTTCACACCGGCCGCGAGCCAGAACGCGCCCCGGGCCGGCGGGATGTCCTTCGACATCCGGGCCAGCGCCCCCATCGGGCCGCCGGAGCCGCCGAAGCCGCCGTCGTCGATGGCCTTCACCAGCGGGAACGCCGGCACGCCCTGCGGATCGCGGGGTACCATCAGCCGGCGGTTGTAGCCGGCGCCACCGGCGAGGCCCAGGACGTACAGGTACGGCGGGCCGCCGAGCGGGAACCCGGCGGACAGGAACACGAACAGTGACGTGTAGTCGCCCAGGTCGTCACGGGGCCGGGCGTACGAGCCGACGGCGGTCAGGCCGCGCCCGGCCAGGTCGACCGAGAGCATGCCGTCGTACTGCACGCCGTTGGCGCCGGTGACCTTGACCAGCCCGCCCGCGACCGACACCCCGGGCGAGCTGAACGACACGGACAGGCCCGCCAGGTCCACCTCCCAGGCGCTGAGGTCCGTCGGGTTGCGCAGCGGCACCAGCAGCGACAGGTCGTCGACGTCGAGGGTGAGCCCGGCGACGGAGACCCCGCCGTCGACGGAGACCCCGACCTTGCCCGGCCCGGAGGTGGCCGCCTTGTACAGCAGCGCCAGTTCGGCGATGTGCAGCGGGCCGTAGCTCCGGTTGATCTCGAACCGGGCCTCGGTCTTCCCACCGAACAGCACCAGCCACCGGCCGCCGCCGCGGGCGACCAGCACGTCCAGGGGCGGATTCGCCGGGGTCGCGTCGCCGCCGCCACCGGTCTGCAACAGCGACGCCGCGACCGGGTTGGACCCGCCGCCGCCGGGGGCCATCGGGAAGCCCAGCCCGTCGAGCATCACCGCGCCGTCGACCACGGCCGGCCGGCCCAGCGCCGCCGTGCCGGTCAGTGCCAGGTCGGCACGGACGTGGGCGGCGACGGCGCCGAGGCGGAATCCGCCGGTCTCGACCAGCGCCTTGCCGGACCTCGCGGCGGCCACCCGGATGCCGAGCCCGCCCAGCCGCAGCACCGGCCGCAGCTGCGGCGCGGCGGGGTCGGTGAGGTCCAGCAGGAGCACGCCGACGCCCCGGCCGGCCTGGCCCCAGCCGGCGTCGACGCTGTCGGGCAGCCCGAAGCGCAGGTGCACGGCGGTGTCGCCGGTGGGCAGGGCCAGCTCGCCGCGCAGCACGACGCCGTAGCGGACGCCATCGGTGAGCACCGACAGGGCCAGCCCGCCCGGCACCGGCACCGGCACCCCGGCGACGGTGTCGAGGGCCCCGCGCAGCAGCCCGACGGGAGTGGGCAGGTCGGCGACCATCCGCATCCCGTCGGGGGTGTCGACGGCCACGCCGGCCCCGGTGAGGATCTGCGCCGCGGTCCGCCCGCCGGGCCACAGCGGCCGGCGCAGCCAGGGTTCGGCGGCGCGCAGCGCGAGCGTACCGGCCATCGGCACGACCAGCCGCTGGGCGAGCTGCGTCAGCTCGGCCGGCCCGGGCAGCCGCACCGCCGGCGCGAGCTGGACGTCCAGCTCGCCGGTGCCGGCGTCGTCGCTGCCGAGCAGGCCCAGCCGCACGGCCAGGCCCGCCGCGGTGGCCTGCGCGGACAGCCGGGCACGCAGGGTCACCCCGAGCCCGGTGTCGACGTACGCGCGGGCGGCCAGTTGCGCGGTGACGTGCGGGTGGGCGTAGCCGACCACCACGTCGGCGGTGACCGCGCCGGCCGTGACGTCCCGTACGGACAGCCGCAGCGCCGGCGGCGAGGCTGCCAGGTCGGTGCGCAGCTCGACGGTGCCGCCGAGCACACCGACCTGCACCACGACCTCGCCCGGGGTGGCCGGTTGGGGCACCTGGGCGGCGCCCAGGACGCGGCGCAGCAGCGCCACGACGGCGGGCGCGGCGACCGCGCCGGCGCCGGCGAGGGTCCCGGCGGCCAGGTCCCGGGCGAGGTCGGCGAGCGCGCCGGTGCGGGCGGCGAACCCGTGCGGCGCGGCGGCCGGATCGTAGACGCCGAGCGCGGCGGCGACGGTGAGCGCGTCGTCGAGCGCGGCGGGGCGTGGGCTGCGCGCGCCGACACCCTCGACGAGCCGGTCGAGAACCTCCGGCAGCAGTCGCGCCCCGGCGGCCTCCACCAGCGCGTCGAGGCCACTCACCGCCGGCAGCAGGGTGACCGTGGCGCCCAGCGCGGCCGGGGCGACGGCCACGGACAGGCCCGCTGCGTCGGCGGCCAGCCGCAGGTCGAGCGCGCCCCAGTCGCCGGGCAGCGGCAGGTGCAGGATCAGCTCGCCGCCCGGCTGCACCTGCCGGGCGCCGTCGACGTCCAGTCGCAGCGCGAGGTCGAGGGTCGCCGGGCCGGCGTCGTCGGTCCAGAGCACGATCGGGCTGTCCGTGCCGACCACCAGTCGCAGCGCCTGCTCCTCCGACGTACCGACGTCGAGCAGGTCGACGGTGACGCCGCCGGGCAGGGTGAGGGCGTGCGCGGGGTCGGCCGCCAGGCCCAGCGGGGCCGCGGCCAGTCGCAGCAGTCCGGCCAGCGGCGCGGCCTGCGGCGGCGCGCCGGGCGTGCCGGCGAAGGTGTGCCGCAGCCAGGCGGCCGGGTCGGTCAGCAGCCCGTCGAGGGAGGCCAGCCGCAGGTCGTCGCCGGTGAGTTGTTCGAGCAGGACGCCGAGCGCCCCGCCGACGAGCAGCCGGGGCAGCAGCGGGGCGAGCCGGGCGGGCAGGTCCGGGCCGGCCGGTGACAGCCGGACCGGTTCGGGCAGCCAGGGCGCGGCCAGCGCCGCTGCGCCGTCGGCCCGGGTGAGGGTGACGCCGCCGACCGCGAGCGCGGCCCGTACCTGCGGCGTGGGGTCGGCCAGCGCCACGGTCGAGGAGCCGGTGAGGGTGGCGCCGTGACCGAGCCGCAGGCCGGTGCCGGTGGTACGGGCGGTGAGCCGCCACGGCTGGGCCTGGAGCACCAGTTCCACCGGCGACCCGGCGAGGTGACGCCGCCAGGTGCCGCCGCCGGCGGCCCCGTCGCGCACCAGGCCGAGCAGTCCGGCGGCCCGGTCGACCAGCGCCGGCAGCCGGGGCGCCAGCCAGCCGGTGGCGTCGGTGCGCAGCGCGGCGATCGCGTCGGCGAGCACGGCGGCCGGCCGCCCGGACGCGGCGCGGTGCACGACGCCGAGGGCGGCGAGCTCGTTCAGCAGCCGGGCCAGCCGGCCGTTGGCGGCGGCCACCCGGTCCAGTTCCTGCACCAGGGCGTCGAGCAGTTCGGGCGACCGGGGGTCGGCCAGGTCGACGGCGGTGGCCGACTCGCCGCGCAGGGCGGCGTCGTGCAGCACCACGTCGACGTCGGTGACCGGGCCGGCGGTGCCGGCGCGCACGGTGGCGCGAACGGTGAGGGCACGGATGCGGGCCGGTTTCGGGGTGCCGGTGCCGGGCCCGCCGAGCAGCCACCCGTCGGGGCGGGCGACGCGGATGCGGACCTGCGCGGTGCAGGGCTCGGCCGGCGCCGCCGGATCGAGCGCGACGGCGCCGAGTCCGAGGCGTACGTCGACGTCGACGTCGGGATCGCCGACCGCCGGGGCGCCCAGATCGAGGGCGAGCCGCAGCGCGGCGACCGCGTGGGTGGGCGGCGCGGCCGGCCCGGCCTCCTCGACGGTGTGCGTGGCCAGTGCGGCGACGAGCGCCGAACGCAGGTCACCCGCTCCCCCGCTGCCGTCGACGTCACCGAGGCTGCCGTACAGCGCGAGCGCCGGCACACCGCGCAGGTCCACGGGCGCACCGAGCCAGCGGGCGAACGCGGCGGCGGGCAGCGGGCAGGGGCGGGCCTGCGCGCCGGGCTCCCCGGCGGCGTAGCCGTCGAGCAGCCGGCGCTGGAGGTGCAGGGCGGCGTCGAGCAGCGGCGCGGTCGGCAGGCCGGTCGGAGCCAGCACGCCGACCAGCCGCACCCCCTCGGCCACCGCCGGCGCGTCCAGCGGCAGCAGGGCGCCGTCGAACGCGGTGCCGACGGTGATCAGGCCGAGCACCTGTGCGGGGACTGCCGCCGCGACCTGTCGGGCGACCAGCCCCAGGTAGGAGTGTCCGACCAGGATCGTGCGTACACCGGGCCGGACCGTGCGCACCGCGTCCTGCACGTGCCGCAGGGCGGCGAGCGCGGTGGCGGCGGGCAGCGTGCCGTCGTCGGCGAGGTCCACCACGTACCAGCGGGCGGTGGGCAGCGTGCCGAGGTCGACGAGGTGGGGCGGGGTGCCGGGGACCCCCAGGTTCACGGCGGCGACCTGGTCGGGCGCCACGTCGGCGAGCAGGTCGGCCCAGGGGCGCGACCCGGCCAGCCGCGGCGCGAGCAGCAGTACGGCCCAGTCGTCGCCGGCGGCGGCGGTGCGGGCGGCGATCTCGTCGCGGAGCTGGGCGAGGGCTGCCGGCGCGGTGGTGAGGGTGTCGTGGGTGGCGGCGACCGGGGTGCCGGTCCGCCAGCCGGCCTCGGCGGGCAGCGCGGCGCTGGCGGGCACCAGCCCGTCACCCTCGGTGAGTACGCCGGCCAGTGCCCCGAGCGCCGCCGCGGCGTGGGTCGCGTCGACACCGTCGAGGACGTCGGCGATCTCCGGCAGGTACGCCCCGGCGGCCGCGGCCGCCGCGACGACGTCGGCCCCGGTGACGGGGATCGCGTCGCGCTCCTGCGGACCGTCGTCCTCGACGTCGGCGAACCGGTCGACCAGCGGCGCGATCGCCCACTGCGCCGGCGGGCCCTGCGGCGCCAGCCAGGCGAGGACCTCCACCTCGTCGTCGCCGGCGCGGTGGATCGGCACCCGCCAGGGCGCCGCCTCGGTGCCGCCGCCGGAGACGGGCAGGTCGACCTGCGGCAGGTCCTGACCGGGCAGGGCGGGCAGCCGGTCGGTCAGCGCGGCCTGCACCAGCCGCAGCAGCGTCACCAGGTACGGCGTTCCGTCGTCGGTGCGAGCGGCCTCGTCGCGGGCCAGGCCGGCGAGCCATCGGCGCAGCGCGGTGCCGGGGTCGGCCAGCAGCGACGACAGGTCGGTCGGGTCCGGGGGCAGCAGCGGCGGCAGGCCGGCCAGCGGGCCGGTGGTGCCCGGCCCGGCGACGCCGACCAGCGCCAGCAGGTCGCGGGCGGTCGGGCCGGCCCACGACTCGGCGACGCGGGCGAGCAGACCGCGGGCGGCGCCCCACAGTGCGGCGGGGTCGATGCCGAGGCCGAGATCGGGCCGGCCGGGGTCGATCGGACCGGCGGGCGGCAGGGTGAGGTCGCCCAGCAGGTGGGACGACCCGTCCACGGTGACGGCGAGGTCGTCGACGGTCGCGGTGACCGCCATCGGCGACCCGAGCGACCACGCGACGTCGAGGCGGACGCCGTCGCTGGACACGCGTACCGGTGCGTCGGTGGCCAGGGCCGGCGGGTCGAAGACGGCGGTGGCGGTGACCCCGCCGAGCCAGGCCGGACCGGCCGCCCCGTCGAGCGGGATCGAGGCCAGCGCCGCGCGGACGTCCACCCGCCAGGGCAGGTTCGCATCGACATGGGCGCCGCCGCGCAGGGCGAGTCCGAGCTCGACGACGGGCGCGGCGGCGGTGCCGGAGTCCCACAGGACGAGGTCCAGCGCCACGGGGGCGCCCGGCGCGGCGGCCAACGCGTCCAGCGGGGCCCGCCACGGATCGGTCGGGGTGCCGGTACCGGTCACCACCGGCGTGGCGGTGCCCGCGAGCCGGGCCACGTCGCGCAGCAGGCCGGGCCAGCCGTCGGGTGCCTGGCGCAGCTGCCGGTGGTAGGCGGCCAGCGCGCGGGTCGGCGCGGTGGTGAGCAGTCCGAGGTCGACGCCGGGGGTGGTGCCCAGCCCGAGCAGGCGCCGCAGCGCGGCGACCGGGCCGGCGGCGGGGCCGAGCCCGGTCTCGATGGCCTCCTCCAGCAGCGACTGCGCGGCGGAGGTCAACGACCGGGCGTCGGTCAGGTCGACCAGCTCGAGATGGTGCGGGTCGTCGCCGATGGCGACGGTGACGTCGCGCAGTTCCAGCAGCGGGGTGATCGCCCCGCCGGCCGCCCGGTAGCGCAGGCCGGCGCGCAGCCCGCCGACCTGCACGGCCCCGGCCGGCTCGCCTGGGGACGGGAAGAGCCGGCCGCCGTGGGCGGGCGCGGCGACCAGCACGTCGAGGCGTTCGAAGAGCGTGACCGGGGCCGACCCGGTCAGCGGTACCACCAGCAGTACGGCGTCGCCGCGCACGACCGCGTCGAGCGCCCCGTCGCCGACGTAGGTGACCCGGGCACCGACCACGAGGGTGCTGGCACCGGTGGCGGGTTCGGCGCGCACGGCCACGGTGAGATCGACCGAGGGCGGGCCGGCCACCACGGGGATCACCAGCGGGTCGGCGTCGGTGGGCAGGTCGGTGCGCTTGGACGGGTCGGCGCCGAGCAGGCCGGCGACCGAGTCGAGCCAGCCGACCAGGCCGGGTTCACCGTCCGGGGTTCGCACGGCGACCAGCGCGGCCAGCCAGGACCGGAATGCCGCCGGGTCGGTCAGGTCGCCCAGCGGCAGCGGCACCAGGCCGGGGGCCAGGCCGAGCAGGCCGGGCAGGTTGGCCGCGACCAGCCGCACCGGGGCGGGCACGCCGTCGCCCACCTCCGCCAGGACGTGACGCAGCAACGCGGTGACGAGCAGGGCCAGCTGCGCGCTGCCGGCGGCCGGGTCCAGCACGAGCGGCTCGGTGGCTCCGGGCAGGCCCCGGACGGTCACGGTGACCCGGCTCAGCGCCTCGTCGGGCGGGGCGACCAGCAGTACGGCCGCCTCGACGCTGGCGCCGGTGTCGCCGAGCGGCGCCCGCGCGCGCAGCCGGATCGGATGCGTCCTGCTGGCGGCGACGGGGGTGACGGCGCCGGCGGACGCCACGAGCAGGTCGAGCCGGGCGGTGACCGCGGGGCCGCCGGCGACCGGCCCGGCCTCGGCCTCGGCCTCGATCCCGAGGGTCAGCGGGGCGGAGGCCGCCAGCCCGGTGCGCTCGACGACCAGGTAGACCTGGCCCTTGCCGCCCTCCGCCAGCAGCGGCACGTGCCTGGTGACCCGGTCGGGCCGGCCGGCGGCCGCGAAGCGCGGCCGGGCCGAGGGCAGCAGCCCTTCGATGGCGCGCACCAGCGCGGCGCGCTGCACGTCGTCGGCGGCCAGCCTGCCGACCCGTGTCCACGGGTCGGCGAAGAACTCCTCGACCAGCCGGACGCCGCCGCTGGACGGGGCCAGCAGCCCGAGCGCGATGCCGAGGTCCTCGACCTCGGCGGGAATGCCGTCGACCTTGATCATGGACCCACCCACCCCGCGAAGCTTCCGGGCTCGGGGTCGAGCCCGGCCCAGCCGTTGGATTCGTCGAAACGGTCGTGCAGGCCGGTGATCCGCATGTCCCGGTCCGGCTTGCCGACGAGGTTGCGTTCGGCGAGATAGTTGATCTGGAACAGCCGCAGCCAGGGCGCGCGCAGCGCACCGGAGGCGCCCTCGTCGAACGGGCGCAGCTCCGTGCGCATCGGCTCGGCCATCCGGGCGACGGCCCGCTCGGTACGGTTGATCGCCCGGTCGATCGCCTCGGTCACCCAGAACGGCGCGTTGATGTGCTGGTCGATGACGAGCGCGGCGGCGTACTCGGAGGTGACGAAGTCACGGATCCGGTACGGCCGATCGCGCACCAGCAGCTTCGCCTTGCCCAACGGTTGGCGGGCGAGCCGCTCGAACCGCCACACGGCCGTCCACACCTGCACCACGTCGTACGGCACGGAGCACAGCGAGGCCAGCCGGATCCGGCCGCACCACTGCGGGGCGACCGTGTACGCCCTGCCCCTGGCGGTCACGCCGAAGAACGCGTGCCGAGGCAGCGCCTCGGTGACCGCGTCCGGTGGCTCCGGGAGCCGCTGCCGGCCGCCGCCGGGCGGAACCCGGAACAGCGTCGCGTACCGCGGCGCGTACTCCTTGCCCTGCCGGGCCGCGCCGGTGGCGTCGAACGCCTCCGGGTTGGCCGCGCGGACCTGCGCCGCGTCGGCGACCTCGGCCACGGCCTCCTTGCCGCCGACGCGCCACCACGGCTCGGTCTCCAGCCCGTACATGCCGAAGAAGAGGTCGTAGTGGTCCGGCGCGGCGCGCTTGAACCGGGCGAGCAGGACGGGCAGTTCCTCGTTCAGGTGCGCCGACCACTGCTGGATGCCGGTGGACAGCGTGCCCTTGTCCGCGGCGCGCGCGGCGTCCAGCCGTCCCTCGTTGGGCGCGATCAGCTCGGTGACCCGCAGCCGGGCGCGCTCCGACGCGGTGGTGAGCCCGATCGTCGCGGCGTTGTCCCGGATGAACCGGGCCGGGTCGAGCCGCCCGGCGTAGGCGGGGCCGGTCCAACTGGTCCCGTTCCGCTGGGTGTAGCTGTCGGTGACGCCGATGCACAGGTCCCGGCCCAGGACCATGGTGTGCCGGCCGCCGGGGTTCTCGGTGGGCTGTCTCCAGGGTGCCACCAGGCCCTGCGGCGCCGGCTTCCGCCCCCTGACCGGCGGTGCCGGCGGGACGGCAGGCAGCTCGTCGGGAACCACCGTGGGACCGACCACGTCCGGCGGCTGCCACGCGCCCGAGCCGGTGCGGGTCAGCCCGAGCGCGGGGCCGAGGGCGTCGCGGGCCTCCTCGGCGTCGCCGTCGTCGGCCGGGCCGACGAGAAACCACAGGCGGCGCAGCAGCGCGTGCCCGGCGGTCACCCCGGCGAGGGTCGCCAGTTCGTCGCCGGCGAGCCGGCCGATGACCGTGGCCGCCAGCTCGACGGCGTCCTCCGCGTCGTGAGCCTGGATCCGGCCCAGGATCTCCACGATCCGGAACACCGCCTCGAACGGGTTGCCGACCAGGTCCCGCTCGACGACGTCGGCGACCTCGGCCAGGTCCCGGCCGGCCAGCCAGGCGGTCACCTCCGCGGTGAGGGCGACCGGGTCCGGAACCGGCAGGTGCTGGGCGGGCGCGTCGAGCGACGGCGGGAGCCCGGTGGGCAGGCCGTCGGCCCAGCCGGCCACGGTGTCCCAGTCGGTCACCCACTGGGCGCCGTCCGCCGCGGTCTCCACCGGCACCGGCAGCCACAGGCCCGTACGCCAGGCGGCCTGCCCGCCGAGCGCGGCCAGGTAGTCGCGGTTCCAGGCCCACAGGGCGCGGGCCACGCGCATCTCGTCGTACGGGGTGGCGTCCGGTGCGCCGCTCGGCCGGACCGTCCTCGTCAGCCAGTACGCGATCCCGCGCAGCGTCGCGCCCGGCCCCAGGAACAGCGACAGCGTCGGCCGTGAGGTCGGGGTGCGACGGCCGCCCACACGGTTCTGCAGGGTTCCCCGCACCGTCGTCGGCACACCGGCGGCGGAGCCGGCGGGCACCCGCAGCAGCACGTTGTAGGTCATCGGTGGCGTTGCCCCGGGATGATCGGTCACCAGCCCGGCCGCGGCGACCGCCTCGGCGACCGCGGTCACGACTCGTCCACCCGGCGACCGCTGTCGGCAAGCCGTACGCGCAAAGCCATTCGTTCCCCCCTCGGATCCCGCCCTCCCCAGTGGATTCGGCGCGGGAGTCCCCGGAGGCTACGGATGATCGCCCGCGGATGACTGTCGCCCTTCGGACGTTGCCGGCCGCGCCGTCGCCGAGTCGGTCCGAAGCGGCAGAGGGCGCCCACCGTTGCGGCACGCGGCCGCGCCACCCGGCCGGCCCGGTCGACGAATCGGCCGGCCGTCGGCTGACCCGTCGATCAGTCGAACGCGCCGCCCCGGCACCGGGACACCTGGCCGGAAGGCACGTTCGACGGCCGCCGATCGTCGACCGGCCGGTGGTTACTGATCGGTCGGTCAGTCGTGGTGCCGGGAAGGCGACTCTCCGCTTGTCGGCCCGCCGCCGTGGTCCCGAAGGTTGCTCACGAGAACGTCGTCAGCCCACCGGCGACCGCGGCAACGCCAGGGCCGCACACCGCGACGCGGCCAGGCCACGCGGATCCGGCCGGCGGGGTGACGATCCGGAAGAAGAGGGGGACCGCCCATGCAGACCGCCAGCATCGACGCCGAGTACCTGGTGGCCACGTTCGAGGAGGACGACGACCCGGAGCGGCTGATCGGTGACGTCGTCGACTACGACCTGCTCGCCGCGCTGGCAGAGGAGGAGTGACGATGGGCGTGCACCTGGCCCCGACACTCCGCGTGCTGCGCGAGGAGATCAACACCCGCTGGCCGCACCGGGACAGGGCCTCCGACGGCTGGATCGGCGACGCCGCCCACCAGGCCCGCAGGTCCGACCACAACCCGGACACCGACGACCGCTCGGTCAACGCGGCGGACTTCGACATCGACGGGATCGACCCGCTGCTGGTCGTCCGGCACTGCATCGAGCATCCGTCCACCCAGTACGTGATCTACAACCGGCTGATCTGGAGCCGTACCCGCGGCTTCCGGGCCGCGCGCTACACCGGATCCAACCCGCACACCAAGCACCTGCACGTCAGCGTCAGCCACTCCCGCACCCTGGAGGACAGCCTGCGCCCGTGGGGCATCACCACGGCACGGGCCGCCAAGCTCGGCGACCGGGTCCTGCGGGTGGGCTGCAAGGGCAGCGACGTGCGGGAGTTGCAGACCCTCGCCAACCGGCTCGGCGCACGCCTCACCGTCGACGGGGTGTTCGGGCCGAGGACAACCGGGTGGATCCGGTCCTTCCAGAAGTCGAAGACGCTCGTCGTCGACGCGGTCGTCGGACCGAAGACCCTGGCCGCTCTCCGCGCGGCCACCAGGCCACCGGCGCCGCAGCCGGCTGGTCGGGCCCCCGGGTCGCGCACCGTGCGCGCCCGCAGCACCGGCGCGGACGTGGCGTACGTCAAGCGTTTCGTCGGCGCGCGGCGGTGCGGACCGCCGGGCGCCCGCTTCGACGCGAAGACCGAGGCGGGGGTCCGCTGGTACCAGCGGATGCGCGGGCTCACCGACGACGGCATCGTCGGCCGGCTCACCTGGGCCGAGATGGGCGTACGCGTCACCTACTAGCCGGTGCGGACGGGAGGACCGGGTGGCCGTCTCCCAGCGCCCGACCAGCCGCGTGCCGCACGACCTGCTGCTCGCCGCCCGTGGCCGACCCCGTCCCGTACGCGCCCGGACCGGAGCCGACGCGCCACCGGCTGGGGGCGGTGCTGGACCCGACGGCCGGCGCGACGGCCCGGCAGTACCTGCGCGACGCCCTCGCGGACTTCGAGAACCTCCCGACGGGCTCGCGGTACCACCTGTGGTTCGTCCGCGACCCGGGGGCGGTGGCCGGCGGCGGGCCAGCGGGTCCGGATTGGACCTGGCGACCGCCCGGGCCGGCGTTCCTACGATGACGGTCCACGCCTCGGACACCTCCGGGAGGACCTCATGCCGAAGCGTTTCGCCGACCTGTCCACGCCGCTGATCGCCGACGCCTGCGTACGGCTCGGCGTGCCGCTGCGGGCGGCGCCGGCCGGGATCCGGGCGGTCGTCCCCGGCCACCGCCTCGCCGGGCGGGTGCTGCCGGTGCGCCACCACGGCAGCGTCGACGTGTTCCTGGAGGCGTACGCGGGCGCGGCGCCGGGCGACGTGCTGGTCATCGACAACGGCGGGCGGACCGACGAGGCGTGCGTGGGCGACCTGGCGGTGTTGGAGGCCGTCGCCACCGGAATCGCCGGCCTCGTGGTCTGGGGCCTGCACCGGGACACGCCCGAGCTGGTGGAGATCGGCCTGCCCGTGTTCAGCTACGGCAGCCTGCCCCTGGGCCCCGTCCGGCTCGACGAGCGGGCACCGGAGACGCTCACCAGCGCCCGGGTGGGGCCGCACCTGGTCGACGTCGACGACCTCGTGGTCGCCGACGACGACGGGGTGCTGTTCGTGCCCGCCGCGAACGCCGGGGAGGTGTTCGCGGCGGCGCAGCGCATCCGGGGCGTCGAGCGGGACCAGGCGCAGCGCGTCCGCGCCGGTGTGACGCTGCGCGAGCAGGCCGGGTTCGCCGACTACCTGGCCCGCCGCGCCACCGACCCCGGCTACACCTTCCGTCAGCACCTGCGGCGGGTGGGCGGCGCGATCGAGGAGTGAGCGGGGGGCGCCGGGCGACGCCGTGTGAGGGCGGTCGTAACGGCTGGACGCCCCGCGCACCCCCCCGGCTGCGGCGTTTCCTCTCCCAGGTGCTCTAGCGGGCCGACGACTCTTGGCAATATCCTCCACTGCACACCCGATGCTTGGAGTTCCTTGTCGCGGGGCAGCCCCCGGCCGCAGAGGAGATGCCGTGCACGTCGAGAATTCCGCACTGGACCGACGGACCCTGCTGCGCGCCGGTCTCGGCGCCGCCACGGTCGCGGTCGTCGGCAGCCAACTCGCCCTCCCGGGCGCCGCCCGGGCCGAGCCCGGCGCCGACCTGGACTGGATCCACAGTTGCGACGAGTGGGGCGCGCGCCCGCCGGCGAACCCGCTGTCGGTCAGCGCCATCCCCACCAACAAGATCATCGTGCACCACATGGCGTTCCCCAACGTCACCGACTACTCCGAGGCACAGGCGGTCAAGCTGGCCCGCGACTGCCAGAACCTGCACATGGACGGCAACGGCTGGTCCGACACCGGCCAGCACTTCACCATCAGCCGCGGCGGCTACGTCATGGAGGGACGCCGGGGCAGCCTGGAGCGGCTGCGGGCCGGCGACCGGCAGATGATCTCGGCGCACTGCCCGGGCGAGAACGGCCGCGCCATCGGCATCGAGAACGAGGGCACGTACGTCACCGAGACGCCGCCGCAGGCCCTGCTGGACTCGCTGGTCACGCTCTGCGCCACCATCTGCCGGCGGTACGGGCTGCACGCCCACGACATCTTCGGCCACTGGGACTTCCGCACCACGTTGTGCCCCGGAGCCGCCTTCTACGGACAGTTCCCCGCCCTGCGCCGCCGGGTCTTCGAGGAACTCGGCACCGACCTCGGCGACGTGCCGGCCCGCCGCTGGCCGGACCTGTGGCGCTTCGTCGGCTCCCCCTCCGTGCGGGTGGTGCAGTACCTGCTCGCCCACCGCGGCTATCCCGTGACAGTCAACAGCGTCTTCGACGCCGCCACCGTCGCCGCCGTGCAGGACTGGCAGCACCGCAACGGCACCGGAGTCGACGTCGACGCCACCCTCACCGCGCCCACCTGGGAGACCCTGGTGCCGGAGCTGGGCAGGGACGCCACCGGCCTGCCGGTCACCGCCGTGCAGTTCCTGCTGAACTTCCGGGGCCGCGCCGAGGTCATCCCCACCGGCGAGTACGACCACCCGACCAGGACGGCCGTCAAGGACGTCCAGCGCGTCCACGGCCTGCCGGCGCACGGCAAGCTGGACCTCGACACCTGGTGCGCGCTCGTCGGCGGCGTCGTACGCCGGTCGTTCCGCCACTGACCTCCGCCGCCGGCCCGTGGCGGCGCACCGCTGCCGGGCGGCCGGCGCGGCTAGGATCCTGTCGTGGCCGACCAGAGGCGCATCGGGGACGACGAACGGTTGCGCCGCATCGAGGCGGTGACCGACGCGACGCTCTCCCGCCTCGACGCAGCCGACCTCTTCGACGAGCTCCTCGACCGCGTCCGTGACCTGCTCGGCGTCGACACGGCGGCCATCCTCCTGCTGGACACCCACGCGCGGCAGCTCGTGGCCACCGCGGCCAGGGGCCTGGAGGAGGAGGTCCGGCAGGGGTTCCGCGTCCGGGTGGGCCGCGGGTTCGCCGGCCGCATCGCCCTGACCCGCCGGCCGGTGATCATCGGGGACGTCACCCCCGGCGCCGTGGTCAACCCGGTCCTGGTGGCGATGGGGCTGCGGTCGCTGCTCGGCGTACCGATGTTCGCCCGGGGCGAGCTGATCGGCGTGTTGCACGTCGGCACGCTGGTCCGACGTCGCTTCACCGACGACGACGTACGCCTGCTGGAGCTGGTCGCCGACCGGGCCAGCCTGGCCAGCCTCGCCCGGTCCAGCAACCTCGACCAGAGCGCCGCCCTGGCCCTGCAACGCAGCCTGCTGCCCACCCAGCTGCCCGGCGTGCCGGGCCTGGACATGGCCGCCCGGTACGTGCCCGGGCACGTCGCCGGAATCGGCGGCGACTGGTACGACGTGTTCGTCCTGCCGTCGGGCTGGCTGGGCCTGGTCATCGGCGACGTGTCGGGCCACGGCCTGCAGTCCGCCGTGATCATGGGGCGCGTCCGCAGCGCGCTGCGCGCCTACGCGCTGATCTGCGACGACCCGGCGGAGGCGTTGACGCTCCTCGACCGCAAGGTCGGCCACTTCGAGGCCGGGAACCTCACCACGGCGCTCTACGCCATGGTCTCCCCCGACCGGACCCGCATCCGGCTCTCCGCCGCCGGGCACCTGCGCCCCGTCCTCGCCGTGCCGGGCCGGCCGGGGGCACCCGTCGCGGTCCACGCCGACCCCCCGCTCGGTACGGGTCGCCGGCCACCGGCCCGGCAGCACGCCGAGGTGGACTTCCCGCCGGGCGCGGTGCTCGTCTGCTTCACCGACGGCCTCGTCGAACGCCGCCACGAGGTCATCGACGTCGGCCTCGGGCAGCTCGCCGACGCGGTCCGGCCGGCACCGGCCGAGGAGGTCTGCGCCACGGTCATGGGGGCCATGGGCGCCGAGCAGCCGACCGACGACATCGCCATGCTGGTCGTCCGCCGGCTGCCGACGTCACGCTGATCCGCGCCCCCGTGCGGGTCGTCGACGCCGGGCCGCCTGATCACCGGCCCGTTTGGCGACGGGCGATCGCGGAAACAGTGGCGGCATGAAGTGGGCAAGCCGAGCCGTACCCGCCGCCGTCGCCGCCGTCGCGGCCCTCGCCGCGCGTGACCTGATCCAGCGCGACCACGCATTGCTGCGCACCTTCCCGGTCCTCGGCCGGGCCCGGTACCTGCTGGAGTCCATCGGGCCGGAGTTGCGCCAGTACATCGTCGCGGGCAACAACGAGGAGCGCCCGTTCACCCGCGACCAGCGCCGCTGGGTGTACGCGTCGGCGAAGCAGCAGAACAACTACTTCGGTTTCGGCACCGACAACGACATCGAGTTCACCCCGGGATATCCGATCATCAAGCACCGCACCTTCGGTCGGGCCGTCCCGCCGTCGACGCCGGGCGCCGGGCACGACGTGCGGCTGCCGTGCGCCAAGGTGCTCGGCGCCGCCCGGGGCCGCGCCCACGCGTTCCGGCCCGGGTCGGTGGTGAACATCTCCGCGATGAGCTTCGGGTCGTTGTCCGGCAACGCCGTGGAGGCGCTCAACCGGGGCGCGGCCCTGGCCGGCTGCCTCCAGAACACCGGCGAGGGCGGGCTGTCGCCGTACCACCGCAAGGGCGGTGAGCTGGTCTTCCAGATCGGCACCGCGTACTTCGGCTGCCGCGACGAACACGGCCGGTTCAGCCTCGATCGGCTCAAGGACCTGGTCGCCGACGCGCCGGTGCGGGCGCTGGAGATCAAGCTCAGCCAGGGCGCGAAGCCCAGCCTCGGTGGCCTGCTGCCGGCGGCCAAGGTCTCCGCCGAGATCGCCGCGACGCGGGGCATCCCGCAGGGACGCGACTGCGTCAGCCCGTCCCGGCACGCCGAGTTCTCCGACTGCGACAGCCTGCTCGACTGGGTGGAGCTGCTCGCCGCCGAGACCGGCCTGCCGGTCGGCATCAAGTCCGCGGTGGGTGACCTCGGCTTCTGGGAGGAGTTGACCACCCTGATGCGCGACACGGGCCGCGGGGTCGACTTCGTCACCGTCGACGGCGGCGAGGGCGGCACCGGCGCCGCCCCGTTGATCTTCACGGACTCGGTGTCGCTGCCGTTCCAGCAGGGCTTCGCGCGGGTCTACAAGGTCTTCGCCGAGCGCGGCCTGCACGAGCAGGTGGTGTTCGTCGGCGCCGGCAAGCTCGGCCTGCCCGACAACGCGGTGGTGGCGTTCGCGCTCGGCTGCGACATGGTCAACGTCGGCCGCGAGGCCATGCTGGCGATCGGCTGCATCCAGGCACAGAAGTGCCACACCGACACCTGCCCCACCGGCGTCGCCACGCAGAACCCGTGGCTGACCCGGGGCGTGGACCCGGGCTCGAAGTCGGTCCGCGCGGCCAACTACGTCCGCACGCTGCGCCGGGACCTGGTCAAGGTCGCCGAGGCGTGCGGCGTCGAGCACCCTGGCCTCATCGACACCGACGCCATCGAGGTCCTCGACGGCCGGACCGCCTCGCACCCCCTGCACGAGGTGTACGGCTACCGCCCCGAGTGGGGCCTGCCGTCCGCCGCCGACCGGGCGCACATCGTCCGGCTGATGACGGCGGAGGCCCCACAGGGCGGCACCGCCCCACCCTCGGCGACCGCGGTGTCCTGACCTCCCCGTTGCGCGCCGGACGGGAAACGACCGTCCTGACGGCGTTCGGGCAGGTCAGTGCCGCCGTCGCGGGGTTTCCTGCGAACCTGTGTTCATGTCGGGCGAGGCCGGCATCCCGCACGCCGACCTGGACGCGTTCCACGCGTCGGTCGAACAGCGCGACGACCCGCGCCTGCGCGGCCGAGCCGTGATCGTCGGCGGCGGCGTGGTCCTCGCGTGCAGCTACGAGGCGAAGGCCCGGGGCGTGCGCAGTGCGATGGGCGGCCGGCAGGCCCGACGGCTCTGCCCCGAGGCGATCGTGGTGCCGCCGAGGATGGCGGCCCACACGGCGGCGAGCCGCGCGGTGTTCGAGATCCTCCGGCGGGAGGTACGCGAGCGGGTCGGCCAACCGCCGCTGCCGTTCGACCGCGATCCGGGGGCCGACCTGGACGCCGCCGTGGACGCGGTGCGCGACCGGTTCGGGTCGGAGGCGCTCACCCGGGCGGCGCTGCTCGGGCGGGACCCCGGCATGGAGATGCCGCTGCTGCCGGACTGAGCGGCGGGCGGGGGGACGGGGCGACGGCCCGGCGCGGGTGTTCAGTGCACGTCGGGCCGGTCGGGGTGCGCGTCGTAGACGTCCGGTACGCCGTCCCGGTCCCGGTCGACGGCCTCCGCCTCGCGCACCTGCCGGTACAGCCGGCTACGGGCGCGCAGGATCACGGAGGCCAACAGGGCCGAGAGCAAAGACCCGGTGAGCACGGCGACCTTGACCTGGTCGTCGCGCTCGCTGCCCAGGCCGAAGGCCAACTCGCCGACGAGCAGGGAGACGGTGAAGCCGATGCCGCCGAGCAGCGCCAGACCGAGCACGTCGAGCCAGTTGAGGCCCTCGTCAGGGTGGGCGCGGGTCAACCGGGACACCAGCCAGGTGGCGGCCATGATGCCGACGGGCTTACCGACGACCAGGCCGACGACGATGCCGATCGCCACCCGATCGGTGAGCGCGGCGGCCAGGCCGGTCAGGCCCCCCACCGCGACCCCCGCGGAGAAGAACGCGAAGATCGGCACCGCCACGCCGGCGGAGATCGGCCGGAACCGCCGCTCGAAGTGCTCGGCCAGGCCCGGCCCGGCGCCCGGTCCCCCGGCCGCGTCGCTGCGGGCGGCCGGCACGGTGAAGGCCAGCAGGACCCCCGCCACGGTGGCGTGCACCCCGGACTCGTGCACCAGCACCCAGGTCAGGGCCGCGAGTGGAGGCAGCAGCCACCAGGACCGGATCCGACGCTGCACCAGCACGCCGAAGATCGCCAGGCAGCCCAGGGCACCGAGCAGCGGAACGACCGACAGGGCGGTGGTGTAGAAGACGGCGATGACCACGATCGCGATCAGGTCGTCGACGACCGCGAGGGTGAGCAGGAACGTCCGCAGCGCCGGAGGCAGGAACCGACCGACCACGGCGAGCACCGCCAGGGCGAAGGCGATGTCGGTCGCCGTCGGGATCGCCCAGCCCTTCGGCGCGGCGCCGCCGGCGATCAGGTGGTAGAGCAGGGCCGGCACCAGCACCCCACCGCAGGCCGCCGCCACCGGCACCGAGGCACGTCGCGGATCCCGCAGGTCACCCACGACGAACTCACGTTTGAGTTCGAGCCCGGCGACGAAGAAGAAGACGGCCAGCAGGCCGTCGGCCGCCCACGTCGCCAGGCTGAGGTCGAGGTGCAGGGAGGCCGGACCGACGCGGACGTCCCGCAGCGCCTGGTAGTGCTCGGTCCAGGGCGAGTTGGACCACAACAGTGCCACCAGCGCCCCGACGAGCAGGAGCGCGCCACCCACCGTCTCCCGGCGCAGGACGGCGGAGATTCGGCCGGTCTCCGCCCACGACCGTCGGGCGAACAGGCTGCCGCGGCGCCGGCCGGCGTCGGTCACGGGGTCTCCTCGTCCGCAGTGGGCGGGTCGTCCGTCGCCGACGGACCCCCGTGTGCACCGGAACCGACGGTCTGCGCCGTCACGCCCGACAGCGACGCCGGGTGCACTTCTACCCGACTGCGGATCGCCGAACCCGTCCCGTACGCCTCGTCACCGTACCCGGGCACCAGACCCGACGGTGCACGGGTCGACGGCGCCCGGCGCGCGGGCCTCCCCGGCACACGGGTGGCCTACCCCCGCCCAGCGGGGGTAGGCCACCCCATGAGCTGTCCGCCCGTACCGACCACCCCGGGAGGACGCCGTGGCTGAGCTGGGACTGGCCCTGCTGGCGATCGTGGCCTGGCTGGCCGTCGGCCTGGTCACCGCGGCCGTCTTCGTCACCCGCGGTGGACACCGTAACCTGCTCTGGTATCTCGTCGGAGGGCTGCTCGGCCCGCTGTTCATTCCGATCGCCGCCGAGCGCGGTCGGGCCGCACCGCAGCGGCTCGACGTCCGTTCCCGGGCACCGGCGTCGACCAGGTCCGGCCTGCGCGTGCTGGTCGGGGTGGACGGCTCGCCCGACTCCGACCGGGCGCTGCGCGCCGTCGCCCACGCGCTGACCGGAACCACCAGCGAGTTGGTGCTGGTCACCGTGACCGACCCGGACGTGGTCGACATCGAGGCGGACGAGGAGCGTCGGCGGGCCCGGCGGATGCTGGACGAGGCCACCCGCACCCTGCCGGACGAACTGCCCGCCCCCAGTACGGAGGTCGTGGCCGGCCATCCGGCCGATGCGCTGCTGGCGGTCGCCGACGCGCGCGAGGTGGACCTGTTGGTGATCGGGAGACGGGGGCACGGGCTCGACGAGAAGCTGCTGGGCAACGTGGCGGAGGACCTGGCACACCGTAGCTCCCGTGCTGTCCTGCTCGGCAGTCTGCCTGGTCGCTGATCCCCGAGTTGCCCCGAGGCTCGTCCGGCACTTCCCGGCCTGTCCGGGGGCCGAGATCGCTGGCCGACCGATTCACCGGCACCGGACGGACGGCCAGCGGTCGGAGGATGGCGCAGCTCGGAAGGGGTGCGAGGTTTCGCCGGCGCGGAAACTGGAGAAGGTGAAGATCGCACCTGCGCTCATAGGGGGATCAAACTCGTGTCCGACACCACCGACCGGTCCGACCGTCAGGCCGACCGTCCCGCCGAGGTGACCGACCCGTTGCTGTGGAAGCTCGCCCTGGACGTGGCCGACGCCCACGAACCGAACGGGAACGGCGGATGCCGCAACCTGCTCTGCGCGGGCCAGGCCTGGCCCTGCCCGGCCTGGAACAACGCCCAGCGCGCACTGCGCATGGCCCGGGCCGGCTCCGGGCAGTCGCCGCACGTGGCGCGGCCGGCCGGCCGCCAGGGCCGCTCCGACCTGCCCACCACCGGGTTGACGCAGCGCACCCGGCCGAACGACCCGCGGGCCGCGTCGGCAGCCTAGGGCCCGCCTCCCGCGAGGCGGACCGCGCTCCGCCGGCACCGGCCCGGCCCGCGCAGCCCGCAAGCGCCCGCCGGACGCTTCCCAGCGGTTCTTCTGCGGCATGATGCTGCCTCCCTGGGTGAAGTCGCCGGGCGTGGTCACCCAGCGCCAGCTCAACCAGTCCATCAGGGTGCGGGCCAGCCGGGCACCGGTCGCGAGGGACTGGGCGTTGAGGGTGCCGACCCGCACGAGGTGGTCGGCGCCGGCCACCGCCTCGTACGAGTTGGTGACCAGCCGTCGAAGCCGAACAGCTCGGCCACCCGGGCGGGGGCGATGTCCAGGTCGGTGCCCGCGAAGGCGCAGGAGCCCAGCGGAGAGGTGTCCAGGGCGTCGATCAGCTCGGCGTAGGCGACGCCGCGCGACCATTTCGGCCTCCGCGGCACGGCGTCGCCGCTGATCGTGGCGGCGGGGCGGGGTGGTTGCCGGGGCGGGGTGGGTTGGCTGGCGGGGGCGCGGGCGACGCGGTCTACAGGAGGTTGCGCCCCAACAGGAAGAAGCCGAAGACCACCCCGAACGCGACGACCACCGCCCGGAGCAGGCCGCCGGGAAGCCTGCGGAGCAGTCGTGCGCCGGCGTAGCCGCCGACGACGGTCGCCGGGGCCAGGATGCCCACGCCCGCCCAGTTGACGGTGCCGAACAGGACGAAGAGCACGGCCGCCGTCAACGAGATGACGGTCAACAGCAGATTCTTCGTGGCGACCGTCCTGGTGAGCGGTTCGTGCTGGAGGAGAGCCAGGCCGGCGACCAGGACGATGCCGAAGCCGGCGCCGATGTAGCCGCCGTAGAGGCCCCCCAGGGCGACCGACACCTGCAGGACCGCCGGGTGTTCCCGCCCGTGACGCAGGGCGATGCCCCGGACCAGGCCTTCCAGCCGGTCCTGAAGCCCGAGCACGGCCGACGCGGCGAGCACCAGGAACGGAACGATCGCGTCGAAGACGCGGTCGGGTGTCACCAGCAGCAGCACCGACCCGACGGCACCGCCGAGCACCGCCGCGGGCAGGATCCGCCGGATCTCCCTGCGGGGCGGCAGGTCCCGGTAGCCTCCCGCGACGCTCGCCATGTTTCCGGGAACAACGGCGACCGTGCTGCTCAGCTTGGCGGTGAGCGGCGGTACACCGGCCGCGATCAGCGCCGAGAAGGCGATCAGGGAACCGCCGCCCGCGACCGCGTTGAAGGCGCCCGTGGCGACACCGGCGGCGATGAGCAGCGTTGCCTGGATGGGATCCATCGGATCCCAGGCTAGTGGCGTTGCCGGGCGGCCGGGCGGGTGTCGGCCGCGCCGCCAGACGCGTCACGACGAGGCGCTCCGGCGCCGGCCGGCGGCCCCGAGCCCCCGGTGCCGGTCGGGCGAAGTTCACCCCTTCCGGGCGAGGTGACAGGAGCTCTCCGGGGGAATGGTGGCCGGTGAGGAGGGGTCGCGATGGCGGATGCCACCCAGGATTTCTTCCACGGCCTCGCGCGCCGTGGGCACGACCGCCGGCTGCGGGCGATCAACGGGGGCAGCGTGCGCTTCGACATCAGCCGCGACGGCCGGACCGACCACTGGTTGGTCTGCATTGAGAAGGGCGACATCAGGGTCTCCAAGGAGGCGGCCGCGACCGACGGGGACGCGGTCGTCGAGGCGGACCGGGCGGTCTTCGACCGGATCGCCAGCGGGGAGGCGTACTTCCTGACCACCGTGCTGCGCGGCGAGGCGGCCGTGGCGGGCAGCCCGAGGCTCTTCGCGGCCGTCCGGAAGCTGTTCCCGCCGCCACCCGCCGCCGGGGACGCCCGACGCCGGGGAGGTGGCCATGAATGACCAACAGGTGGCCATGCTGGACGGCACGACCTTCATGGTCTGCGACCGGGCCGGCGACATCGACCCGTCACCCGACACCCCGCTCGGCCTGTTCGCCCACGACACGCGGCTGCTGTCGAAGTGGGTGCTGACGATCGACGGGGAACGGCTGAGCACCCTCGCCATCGACGACATCCACTACTTCGAGAACCGGTTCTACCTGGTTCCCGGGCGCCAGGACGTCTACGTCAACAGCACCCTGTCGGTGCGCCGGGTGCACACGCTCAACTCCGGCCTGCACGAGGACCTGAGCATCGTCAACCACGACGCCCGGCCGGTCGACCTGACCATCAGGGTCGAGGTCGACGCCGACTTCGCGGACGTCTTCGAGGTCAAGGACGCGACGGCGCGGAAGAAGGGCCGGCACTACCGGCGCGTCGACGACGGACGCCTCGTCCTCGGCTACGAGCGGGACCGGTTCAGGCGGGAGACGATCGTCGCCGCGACGACGCCGGCGGAGCTGGACGACGACGGGCTGACGCTCACGGTGCACCTCGAACCGTACAGCCAGTGGCGGACCCGGTTGACCGCCGAGCCGGACCTGCCGATGCCGAGAGGGTTGGAGCGGCTCACCATCCCCGCGCGGGCGACGGGCACCCGGCACAAGGAGCGCCGGCTCAACCGCTGGCTGGCGGAGGCGCCGCGGCTGGAATCCAGCTGGGAGCCGCTGCGCGGCGCGTACCGGCGCAGCCTCATCGACCTGGCCGCCCTGCGGTTCAGTCCCTTCCTCGCCGAGGACCGGAGCGTGCCGGCGGCCGGCCTGCCCTGGTTCATGAGCCTGTTCGGCCGGGACAGCATCTTCACCAGCCTCCAGACGCTGCCGTTCGCGCCCGACCTCGCCGCCACCACGCTGAAGGTGCTCGCGTTCCGGCAGGGCAGCCGGGTCGACGACTTCCGGGAGGAGGAGCCCGGCCGGATCCTGCACGAGATGCGGTACGGGGAGATGAGCGTGTTCGAGGAGACGCCGCACACCCCCTACTTCGGCAGCGCCGACGCCACTCCCCTGTTCCTGGTGCTGCTCGACGAGTACGAGCGCTGGACCGGCGACGTCGAGCTGGTGCGCTCGGTCGAGCAGGAGGCCCGGGCGGCGATCGACTGGATCGACCACTACGCCGACCTGACGGGCAGCGGCTACATCTCCTACCAGCGGCGCAACACCCGCAACGGCCTGGAGAACCAGTGCTGGAAGGACTCCTGGGACGGCATCTCGTACCGCGACGGGCGGCTGCCCGGCTTCCCCAGGGCGACCTGCGAGTTGCAGGGGTACGCGTACGACGCGAAGATGCGCACCGCCCGACTCGCCCGGGCCGTCTGGCACGACCCGGCGTACGCGGACCGGCTGGAACGGGAGGCCGCCGACCTCAAACAGCGGTTCAACCGCGACTTCTGGGTCGCCGACGGCGAGTACATGGCTCTCGCGCTCGACGGCGACGGCCGCCAGGTGGACGCCCTGTCGTCCAACATCGGCCACCTGCTGTGGAGCGGCATCGTCGACGAGCCGAAGGCGGCCGCCCTGGCACGCCACCTGATGTCGCCTGCGCTGTTCAGCGGCTGGGGCGTGCGCACGCTGGCCGAGGGCTCGGGCCGCTACAACCCGATCGGTTACCACGTCGGGACGATCTGGCCGTTCGACAACTCCTTCATCGCCTGGGGCCTGCGCCGCTACGGGTACGGCGACGAGGCGGCCCGCATCGCCGCCGGGATCCTCGACGCGGCGGCCTTCTACGACGGCCGGCTGCCCGAGTCGTTCGCCGGCTACCGCCGCGACGAGACCAAGTACCCGGTCAACTACCCCACCGCGTGCAGCCCGCAGGCGTGGTCCGCCGGCGCCACCCTGCTGCTGCTACGGACGATGCTCGGACTCAACCCGGTCGGCGAAGACCTGGCGATCAGACCCGCCCTGCCCGCTAGTCTCGACTACGTGGCGTTGCTCGACATCCCCGGCCGGTGGGGGCGCGTCGACGCGTTGGGCAGAGGGCTGTCCGGTGCGGGCGGACCCGGCCACCAGCTAGCTCCGCAGCAGCTCTCCGCCCCGTGACGGGAGGCACGATGCGAGAACTCGACCCGATGCGGACCGCCGTCGTCGGCGTCCACTGGCAGCACGAGGTCGTCAGCCCCGACGGGGTGTTCGGCCCGTTCTTCGCCGAGCAGGTCGCCCGGCACCGCGTCGCCTCGTACGCGGCGCAGGTCGCCACTGCCGTGCGGGCCAGCGGCGGCCTGGTCGTCTACACGCGGGTGGCCCACCGGCCGGGATACCCGGACCTGATCCCCAACACGCCCAGCTTCGCGATGGTCCGGGAGGAGCAGGCGTTCCTCGAGGGCGCACCGAAGGCCCGGATCATCGACGAGCTGACGCCGGAGGCCGGCGACGTGGTCGTCACCCACGTCCGGCTCACCGGTTTCTTCGGCACCGAACTCGACACGGTGCTGCGCCGCCGGGGCGTGGACACCCTCCTGTTCACCGGCGTCGCCACCAACCTCTCCGTCACCGGTACCGTGTTCGAGGCCGTCAACCACGGCTACCGGCCGGTGGTCGTCTCCGACGCGTGCACCGCCGCGACCGACGAGACGCACCGGGCGAGCCTGGAGACGTTGGGTCAGCTCGGCGAGGTGGTCACCGCCGCCGAGGTCGTCGACCGCCTGTCGAGGTGATCCGGCGGACCGTCGGGACCTCGGCCGGCGACCGTCCCGCCCGGGCGGCCCGGCCCTCGCCCCGGCCCTCGCCCCCAGGGCGGCCAGGCAGCCCCAACAACGGCCCGGACAGCCCCTAGACCAGCCCGTTTCCATTGACGCCGGGCGTGCCGCGCTGGAAGCATCCCGCGCATCATGATCAAGGAAAGCGGCTGGTCAGCGAACCCCGTCCCCGCCCGGTCGACCGTCGGCCCCGCCGGGGTCGAGCCACGCCACGCGGACCTCGTCCATGAGGTGATCGCCCGGCATCCCGGCGACGCGCTGGCGCTGGGCACGGACGACGCCAGGGTCACCTACGGGGAGCTGCGCGCCCGCAGCAACCGGCTGGCCCACCACCTGCGGGCCACCGGGGTACGCCGCGGCGACCTGGTCGCCGTCCTGCTGCCGCGCGGCGTCGACGGCATCGTCAGCGTGCTGGCGGCGCTCACCGCCGGCGCGGCGTACCTGCCCATCGACGCCGGTTACCCTCCGCAGCGGGTCCGGCACATGCTCACCGACTCCCGGGCGCGGGTGCTCGTCACCGTCCGGGCGCTGGTGCGGGCCGAGCTGGTGGCACCCGGCACCCCGGTCGTCCTGCTCGACGACGACCGGGCCACGCTCGCCGCGTACCCCGACCGCCCGCCGGCCGTGTCGATCGGCCCGGGCGACCTCGCCTACGTGATCTACACCTCCGGCTCCACCGGCCTGCCGAAGGGGGTCATGGTGGAGCACGGCTCGCTGCGCGGGCTGGCCCGCTGGCGGGCCGACGCGGAGCGCCTCGGTCCCGACGACCGCTGCCTGCACCTCTTCTCCCCCGGCTTCGACGCGTCGGTGTGGGACATCTGGGCGCCACTGGTCGCCGGCGCCAGCCTCTGGCTGCCCGACGACGGAACCCGCGTCGATCCCGACCGGCTGGTGGACTGGCTCGCCGCGCACGCGATCACCTCGGCGACCCTGCCCACCCCGCTCGCCGAGGCCGTGCTGACCCGGCCGACGCCACCCGACCGGGCGTTGCGCATCCTCGGTGCGGGAGGTCAGCAGCTGCTGGCGCGCCCCCGCCCCGAACACACGTTCACCACCGTCAACCTGTACGGGCCCACCGAGGCCACCGTGCTGGCCATGGCCGGGGAGGTGGCGGTCGAGGGTGACGGCCCGCCGTCGCTCGGGCATCCGGCCGCGGGCGCCGCCATCCGGCTGCTCACCGACGACCTGCGTCCGGTGCCCGCCGGCAGCCTCGGCGAGGTGTTCATCGGCGGGCCGGGCGTGGCGCGCGGATACCACGACCGTCCCGCCCTGACCGCCGAACGCTTCCCGCCCGACCCGTACGGGCCGCCGGGCAGCCGCCTCTACCGCACCGGTGACCTGGCACGTCAACTGCCGGACGGCACATACCACTTCGCCGGGCGGGTCGACGACCAGGTGAAGCTGCACGGTCACCGCATCGAGCTGGGCGAGATCGAGAGCGTGCTGCTGCGTCATCCGGGCGTACAGGCCGCCGCCGTCCGCCTGCACCAGGGCACGGCCGGCCCCCGGCTCGTCGGCTACGTCGTGCCCGAGGCGGGCCCGGACGACGCGGCGCTGGCCGAGCACGCGGCCCGGTCCCTGCCGGCGACGATGGTTCCCGCCGCGTGGGTCCGTCTCGCCGCCCTGCCGCTCACCCCGCACGGCAAGCTGGACCGCGCCGCGCTACCCGCACCGGCGGAGCGGGCCGGCGAGGCGCCCCGTGACGACCTCGAGCGCCGGGTGGCGCAGGTGTGGGCCGAGGTACTCGGCCACCCGCCAGGACGGGACGACAACTTCTTCGCCCTGGGCGGGCACTCGCTGCGGGCCACGATGGTCGCCGTCCGGCTGCGCGAGCGGTTCGGCCTGCCGGTCTCGGCGGCGATCGTGTTCGAGGCGCAGACCGTCGCCGCGATGGCCGAGCGGCTGCGGGTCGAGCTGGCCTCGGCGGCGGCCCGGGAGGACGGCGTCGAGGCGGCCGGCCCGGAGGCCGAAAGGGACGACCGCGGCGCTGCGGACCCGACCCCGTCAGGCGGCGATACTCCAGCGGCGGGTCGGGTGTTGTCGTTCGCGCAGCAACGCCTGTGGTTCCTGCACACCCTCGACCCGGAATCCACCGCCTACAACACCCAGACCGCCTGGCACGTCGACGGCGAGCTGAACCTCGACCACCTCGACACCGCCATCACCGAGATCATCCGCCGACACGAAGTCCTCCGCACCACCTTCACCGAACACAACGGCATCCCCGTCCAGGTCATCCACCCCCACCCCGCCTACCACCGCACCCGCCACGACCTCACCCACATCGACCCCCGGCACCACGACCAGCACATCCACACCATCCTGCGCGGCGAACTCGACCAACCATTCGACCTCACCACCGGCCCACTCCTACGCTGCCGGACACTACGACTGTCCGACACCACCCACGTGCTCTGCCTCACCTGGCACCACATCGTCCTCGACGGCTGGTCCGTCGGCCTCTTCCACAACGAACTCAACCACCTCTACACCAACCTCACCCACAGCCGCACACCCTCACTACCACCCCTCGACACCCAGTACGCCGACATCGCCCAACGCCAACGCCACCACTGGAACACCCCCGACGCAGAACACCACCTCGACCAACTCGCCACCCGGCTACGCGACGCCCCACCCGTCTGCCACCCACCCACCGACCGACCCCGACCCGACACCACCCCCGGCCCCACCGCCGTCCACCACAGCCAGCTACCCCCCGACACCGCCACCATCCTCGCCACCCTCGCCACCCAGACCGGCACCACCGCCTTCAACATCCTCCTCGCCGCATTCCAACTCCTCCTACACCGCTACACCAACCAGAACCCCATCGTCATCGGCACCCCCCTCACCGGCCGCACCGACCCCGACGCCGAGAAGCTCATCGGCTTCTTCGTCAACACCCTCCCCCTCGCCGTCGACGTCGACCCCCACCACACCTTCCGCCAGTTCCTGCACCACTCCCGCACCGTCCTCATGCACGCCGTCACGCACCAGGACATCCCCTTCGACAAACTCGTCGAACGCACCCGCCCGACCCGCGACCGCCACACCCCGCCCCTCATCCAGACCGTCTTCACCGGCGGGAACGTCACGGGCATCGCCGACGGACCCGTGCCGCTGGGCACCGCGACGATGCGGCCGGTGGCGGCCGAGCCGGGAACGGCGAAGTTCGACCTGACCGTCCACGCGGAGGTGGGTGCCGACACCGTCGGCGTGTACTTCAGCTACGCCCGTGACCTGTACGAGCCCGGCACCATGGCCGACCTGGCCGACAGCTACCGCGCCCTGGTCGGCGCCGTGCTGGCGGACCCCGATCGGCCCCTGTCCACGGTGGAGGCCGTCACCGACGACCAGCGTCGGCGGCTCGCGGCCGTGTCCACGGGGCGACGGCGGCAGACGACCGGTCGTGCGGCGCGACGGCCCGGGGCCGTCCCCGACGGCTCGGACCGGGCGACCGAGGTGGGCGCGTCGACGGCCGGCGTCGCCGCACGGTCGGCCGGGGAACCCGGGTGCGTGCCCCGGCTGGTGACGGAGACGGCCCGGCGGCAGCCCCACGCCGTGGCGGTCGTCGACGGGGCTGGGACGCTGACCTACCGGGAACTCGACGAGTGGTCCAACCACCTCGCCCACCAGCTCCTGCACCACGGCGTCCGACCCGACCACCCCGTCGCCGTCAGCCTGCCACCCGGCGCACCCGCCATCACCGCCATGCTCGCCGTCCTCAAGGCCGGCGCCGCCTACCTCCCCATCGACCCCACCGCACCACCCGCACGCCGACACCACCTCATCACCGACTCCGGCGTCACCATCCTCATCACCGACGACCCCCACGACACCGACACGCCGCCCGACGTCGTCGCACTCACCCCGCACCGCTCCGCCTGCGCGTCGGCACCCCGGGCGGACATCCACCCGGAGCAGTTGGCGTACGTCATCCACACCTCCGGGTCCACCGGCACACCCAAGGGCGTCATGGTCGCCCACCACGCGCTGACCAACCTCGTGCGGTGGCACCTCGACACCTACCCCAGCGGGCCCGGCGAGCACCACGGTCAGGTCGCCAGCCTCGGCTTCGACGCGGCGGTGTGGGAGATCTGGCCCGCGCTGGTCAGCGGCGCCACCCTGCACGTCGCCGACCCCGCCCACCGCCTCGACCCCACCGCGCTGCACGACTGGCTGCACCGGCAGGGCCTCACCGTGGCCTTCGTGCCCACCCCGGTCGCCGAAGCCCTCCTGCGGCTGCCCACGCCGCCCGGCAGCCGCCTGCGCACGCTGCTGACAGGTGGGGACGCCCTCACCACCCGGCCCTCGGCACGCACCCCCTACGCCCTGGTCAACCACTACGGGCCCACCGAGGCGACGGTCGTCGCCACCGCCGGACCGGTACGTCCCGACGGCACCCACCGACCGGATCTCGGCGGTCCGATCGACGGCGTCCGGGTCTACCTCCTCGACGCCGACCTGCGACTCGTCCCGCCCGGGGCGCCCGGCGAGGTCTGCATCGCCGGCGACGGGCTCGCCCGGGGATACCTCGGCCGTCCCGGGCAGACGGCGGAGCGGTTCCTGCCCGACCCCCACGCCACCGCACCCGGCAGCCGCCTCTACCGCACCGGCGACCTCTGCCGCCTGCGCACCGACGGCACCCTCGAATTCCTCGGCCGCACCGACGAACAGGTCGCCATCAACGGCTACCGCATCGAACCCGGCGAGATCGAAGCCACCCTACGCGCACAACCCCACATCGAAGCCGCCTTCGTCACCACCCGCGCACTGCCCACCGGCCGCCATCTCATCGCCTACGTCACCGGCACTGACATCGACATCCATCAACTCCGCGAAACCCTCCACCACACTCTCCCCCGCCACCTCGTACCCCACGCCATCCTCGCCCTGCCCCACTTCCCCCTCACCCGCAACGGCAAGATCGACCGCACCGCACTCCCCACCCCCGACACCACCAGCCGCTCCGCGCCACCCGGCGACGCCGTACAGCGGCAGCTCGCCGCGATCTGGGCGACGGTGCTGGGCGCCCCGGTCGCGGGCATCGGGGTCCACGACGACTTCTTCGCCCTCGGCGGGCACTCGCTGCTGGCCACCCAGGTCACCGCGCAGGCCGCCGCCGCGTTCGAGGTCGACCTGCCGGTCGCGGCGCTGTTCCGCGACCCGACGATCGCGGGCCTGGCCGGCGAGCTGCGCCGCGTCGAACGCCGGCCCGGCTGGGTGGACGCCGTGGCCCGCATGCGCGAGGCCGTCGCCGCGCTCACCGAGGACCAGGCCCGCCGGGCGCTGGCCGCCGCCACCCGGCCCGACCAGCCGTACGACGAGACAGGAGCACCGCGATGAGCGGTCCGTCGCCCGACCCGGTGGCCGCGCTGCTGCGGCCGGCGCCCGGCTGGCCCGTGGCGGAACACCGGCAGTTGCTGGTACGGCTCCTGCGCGAGCGGCTGCCCGCCGCGCCGGCCAGTCCCGCCACCGAGGCGCAGCGCCAGCTCTGGTTCCTGCAACAGTTGGAGCCGACCAGCAGGGCCTACCACATCCTGATGGTGGTGCGGATGACCGGTGAGCTGGACCTGCCGGCCCTGCGCGGCGCGCTCGCCGCCGTCTCGGACCGGCACGACCTGCTGCGGGCCACCTTCGCGATGGTCGACGACGAGGTGGTCGTGCGGATCGGTCCCCGGGCGCCGGTGCCGGTGCCGGTCGTCGACCTGGGTGCGGTGGACGCCACGATCCGCGAGGAGCGGATCCGGCAGGAGCTGCGGCAGGCCCACGACGAGCTGTTCGACCTCGCCGACGGGCCGCTGCTGCGGGCGGTGGTGATCCGGTGCGGGGACGGGGAGCACCTGCTCGCGGTCGCCGTGCACCACATCGTCTTCGACGGCTGGTCCCGCTCGGTCTTCTGCGAGCACCTCGCCACGGCGTACGACGCGCTGCGGGCGGGGGCCGTGCCGGACCTCGACCCGCCGGCGACCGACGAGGAGGACGACGACGAGGACGACCTCGACGAACCGGACGACGCGGACACGGCGCTGGCGTACTGGCGCGAACGGTTGGCGGGCCTGCCCGACCTGGACCTGCCCGGCGTACGGGAGCGGGTGCCCGGGACGTCGACCGTCGGGAGGCGGCTGGACGTCCCGCTCGATCGGGAGGTGACGACCGCCCTGACCCGGCTGGGTCGCTCCCGGCGGGCCACCCCGTTCATGACGATGCTGGCCGCGTACCTGGTGCTGCTCTCCGCGCGCACCGGTAGCAGCGACGTCGCCGTGCTGTCGCCCACGGCGGGCAGGACGAGCGTGGCCGACGAGAATCGGATCGGATACTTCGTCAACACCATGGTGCTGCGCGCCGACCTGGCGGGGAACCCGACGTTCGCCGAGGTCGTCGACCGGGTCCGGGAGCTGACCCTCGGGGCGTACGCCCACATGGCGCTGCCCTTCGAACGGATCGTGGACGAGGTGCGCCCGGCGCGGGCGCCGGGCCGGATGCCGTTCTCGCAGTTCGCGTTCAGCGTCGAGGGCCGCCCCGCGCCCCCGCCCCGGCTCGCCGGCCTGCGCACCGCCTGGATCGACGTCCACATCGACACGGCGAAGTTCGACGTGCAGCTGGACGTCATGACGGCCGACTCGGGCGGGCTCGTGGCGGCCTGGACCTGGCGCGACGAGCTGTTCGACCCGGCGGACCTGGCTGCCGTCGCCGACGACTTCGTCGCGCTGCTGGGCGCGGTCGCCGCCGACCCGGACGTCACCGTCGACGCGCTGCCCGTGCGGCGTCCGGCGGCGACCGCGGCCGCCCCCGCGACGAGCCCGGCGCCGGCGCGTACCCGGGCGGGCGCGACGGCCTCCGGCACGCTGGTGCACCTCGGCGGGCCGACCGACCGCCCGCCACTGGTCCTGCCGCACCCGGTCAGCGGCACCGTCGGCGCGTACGCCGAACTCGCCCGGCTGCTGCCCGCACACCACCTGGTCGGCATCGAGTCGGGCGCCGACAGCACCGGGGACTCCATCGACGCGCTCGCCGAGGCGTACCTGGCAGAACTCGTCGCCCGCTGGCCGGCCGGCCCGTACCGGCTCTTCGGCTGGTCGATGGGTGGTCTGCTCGCGTACGAGATGTCCCGCCGGCTGGTGCGGGCCGGGCGTACCGTCGATTTGCTGGTGGTCGTGGACACCGCGCCCGGGCAGGCACGCCCGACCCACGAGGGGACCGACGACGCCGCGACGGCGGCCCGGTTCGCCGCGGACCTCGCCGCGTCGCTCGGTCGTGACCACCCGGTGCCGACGGCGGAGACGCTCGCCGCGCTGCCGGTCGAGGGGCAGACGATGCTGCTGCGCCGGTGGCTGGTGGACGCCGGGGTGACCCCGGTGGCGCTGCCGGTGCGTGAGGTGCGCCGGCGGGTGGAGACCTTCAGCCGGCACGTGACGGCCGTCGCCGGGTACCGGCCGGAGGGCGCGGAGCTGCCGGTGACCGTCGTGCAGGCCGCCGCGTCGCCGCGCTGGCAGCCGCGCTGGGAGCGCTACGTGGGCACCCGGACCACCGTGCACGAGTACGAGGGCGACCACTACTCGCTGCTGCGCCCGCCCACCGTGGAACGGATCGCCGGGTGGCTGGCCCGCGCGCTGGACGACCGGTGAGCGGTCGACGGGCGGCGCGGGCGGCCGCGCGGGGGTCGACCGGACGGTCGCGCCCCACGCGGCCGGGCCCTGCCCGGGTGGACTAGCGTGCCTCGCCGGCCATCGCCCGGCGCAGGCTCAGCGGGCGCATGTCCGTCCACACCGAGTCGATGTGCTCCAGGCACCGGGCGCGCGGCCCGACGAAGCCCTCCTCCCGCCAGCCCGCCGGGATCTCCCGCCCGTCCGGCCAGATCGAGTACTGTTCCTCGTCGTTGACCACGACCCGGCAGACGTCGGTCGGCTCGGTCTGTTCCCTCATCGTTCTCCTCCTCGCACCTCGGACACCTCGGTCAGGGCCCGGTCGATGCCGGCGATGCCGGCACCCAGCTCATCTTCCGTGATGGTCAACGGGGGGAACAGGTGCAGCCGGTTGCCCGCCGCCAGCGGCCAGACGCCCTGCCGCTTGCACGCCGCCAGGACGGCGGCCATCTCGGGCGCCAGCGCCCCCGGGGCCGCGTACGGCGCCAGCGGCTCGCGGGTCGCCCGGTCCCGGACCAGCTCGACGGCCCAGGCCAGCCCGACGCCGCGGACGTCGCCCACGACCGGGTGGCGCTCGGCCAGCTCGGCCAGCGCCGGTCCCACCACGTCCCGGCCGAGTACGGCCGCCCGGTCGACCAGGTTCTCCTCCCGCAGCACCCGCAGCGCCGCCACGATGGAGGCGCAGGCCAGCGGGTGCCCGGAGTAGGTGAGCCCGCCGGGGTAGCGGCGGTGCGCGAAGTGGGCGGCCACCGCGCGGGACAGCAGCACCCCACCCACCGGCACGTAGCCGGAGTTGACCCCCTTGGCGAAGGTCAGCAGGTCCGGCACCACGTCCCAGAGGTCACCGGCGAACCAGCGGCCGCACCGGCCGAAGCCGGTCATCACCTCGTCGGCGATCAGCAGGATGCCGTGCTCGTCGCAGAGCCGCCGGACCCCGGCCAGGTAGCCGTCCGGCGGCACCAGCACGCCGTTGCTGCCGACCACCGGCTCGACGAGGATCGCGGCGATCGTCTCCGGCCCCTCGTACCCGACGAGCCGGCGCAGGTGCTCCAGCGCCCGCTCGCCCTCCTGCGCGGCGTTCTCCGCGTGGAACTCGCTGCGGTACGGATACGGGCCCAGGAAGTGCACGGCGCCGCCGCTGGCCCGGTCCACCGGCCAGCGGCGGGGATCACCGGTCAACGCCAACGCCCCCGCCGTGGCGCCGTGGTAGGACCGGTAGGCGGCGAGCACCTTCGGCCGCCCGGTGACCACCCGCGCCATCCGCACCGCGTGCTCCACGGCCTCCGCGCCGCCGGTGGTGAACAGGACCGTCTCCAGGTCGCCCGGAGCCACCTCGACGATCGCCCGGGCCGCCTCGTCGCGGATGTCGACCGCGAACGACGGCGCGATCGTGCACATCCGTCCGGCCTGCTCGGTCACCGCCGCCACCAGCGCCGGGTGCTGGTGACCCAGGTGCAGGTTGCCCATCTGGGCGTGCAGGTCAAGCCACCGGTTGCCCTGCTCGTCCCAGAACCAGCTGCCCGCGCCGCCGGCCACGCGGACCGGATCGATCTCCTCCTGCGCGGACCAGGGATAGAAGACCGCCCCGGTCACGACGCCTGCCGTTCGCGGACCAGGTCGACCTGCTCGCCCAGCGTCGGCGCCGCGAACACGTCCTGCAGGGAGAGCCGGACCTGGCACGCCTTGCGGATCCGGCCGATCAGGCGGATCGCGAAGAGCGAGTCGCCACCCAGGTCGAAGAAGTCGTCCCCGGGAGCGACGTCGTCGACCTTGAGCAGGGCGGCCCAGATCTGCCCGAGCTGGTCGAGCAGCTCGGCGCGGCCGTCGTCGGTCGTCGGGCCCGCCGCGGTGGCCGGCTGCGCCGGGGCCGCGGCGGTGGCGGAGTCCGGCGGGGCGGCCGGCGTCCCGGGGGCGGTGGCGGGCGGCACCAGTTCCAGCCGTCCCGCCGTGCTCCACCGCACGATGGCCCCGGTGTCGCGCATCCGTGCGCCCGGCGTCCCGGCGTACGGATCGTCGACGTCACCGGTGCCGCCGACCCACAGCCGCCCGGGGGTGTTGACCGGCACGGGCCGCCGGTGCTCGTCGAGGACGTAGCAGCGGGCCACCTGCGGCAGGTCGTCCTGCCCGACGAGCGCGTCCGGCAGCCGCGCCGGGTTCCACCCGTCGAGCACGGCCCGCAGCTCCCGCCGGGGCATGGCCGACAACTCCCCGACCGGCCGCTCCTGGTCGGAGACGAGCTGGTCGAGCACGGTCAGCAGCGAGTCGCGGATCCGCCCGACGGTGGCCCGGTCGAACAGGGCGAGCCGGAAGTCGAGGCTGCCCACCATCCGGTCCTCGCCGACCTGGTCCACGGCCAGCATCAGGTCGTACTTCGCCAAGGTCCACTCGGGCGGCTCCAGGCGCAGCGCCTCGACCTCGCCGAGGCGGAACTTCTCCGGCACGGCCCGGCCGAAGCGCACCAACACCTGCACCAGCGCGGAGACCGCCGGGTCCCGGCGTGGGCGCAGCTCGCCGACAAGCGTGTCGAAGGGGACCCGGCGCAGCTCCAACGCGGTCAGCACGGCACCGCGTACGTCGTGCAGGAACTGGGCAACGGTGGCGTCGCTGTCGATGCGGATCCGCAGCGGCAGCAGGTTGACCAGGCAGCCGATCAGGTCCCTGGTCGACTCGTCGTCGCGTTGCAGGCTCGGCGTGCCGATCAGCAGGTCGTCGCCCGCGCCGTACGCGTTCAGGGTGCGGGCGAACGCGGCGGTCAGCAGGGTGAACGGGCTGGTCCGCGCGGCGGCGGCCGCCGCCACCAGCCGGGCGGCGAGGTCCTCGTCGATGGCGAAGCGGACCGATCCGCCCCGGTTGTCCAGCATCGGCGGACGGGGCCGGTCCGTCGGCAGGGTGATCACCTGCGGGGCCCCGTCCAGGTACCGCCGCCACCGGGCGAGCTGGTCGGCCGCGCCGGGCCCGGCGAGTTCGGCCTGCTGCCGGCGGGCCACCTCCGCGTACTGGCACGGCACGTCCGGCAGGCGGACCGGCTGCCCCTGCGCGTAGGAGGGGTAGAGCAGGGCGAGTTCCGCGAAGAAGATCTCCGCCGCCGTGGGGTCGGCGGCGACGTGGTGGACCACCAGCAGCAGTGCCGTCCGGCCGGCGGGCAGCCGCACCGTGGCGACCCGGATCGGCCACTCCCGGCCGAGGTCCCACCGGCGGTCCCGCAGGCCCGTCACCCGTTCGTCGCTCGCCCAGCCGTCCCCGGACACGTCCGTGAGGTCCAGCCGCTCGATCTGCAGCGGCGCCGCCGGATGGATCCGCTGCACCGGCGCCTCGTCGACCTCGACGATGGTGGTGCGCAGCGCCTCGTGCCGCCGGACGATCTCGTCGACCGCCGCGCGCAGCGCAGCGGTGTCCACCGGGCCGGTCAGCTCGACCGCCGCCGCGAGGTGGTAGGCCGCCCCGCTCGTGCCGGCCTGCTCGGCCAGCCAGATCGCCCGCTGCGCCACCGAGAGCGGGGCCGTGACCCATTCGTCGCCGTCGCGCAGTTCGGCGGGCACCGCCCGGGGCAGCTCCAGCGTCGGGGCGGCGCCGGCGTCGTGCCGCACCGTCAGCACCGGCGCGACGTCGCGCACCACGGTCAGCGCATTGTCGGTGTCCGCACCGGTGACCGCCAGCCGGATCCGGTCGCCGGCCGCGAACCGGTAGGCGATCGGGTGCAGCTCGACGGCCAGCCGGGCGTCCCCGTCGGCCTGGCCGCAGCCCTCCGTGACGTACCGGGAGGTGCCGTCGGGGGCGACCGACTCGAGGTAGGCGAAGACGTCCGTCGGGCCGGCGGAGACCCGGGCCGCCAGGCGCAGCACCGGGGCACCGACCAGCTCGACCGCCTCGGTCAGCGGCGGCGAGGTCCAGCACAACGCCCGGGTGTCGTTGTCGGTCATGTCCGGCCGCTGGAAGGGCGAGCCGTAGCCGCTGGCCCACCGGCTGGTCTTGCCGGACGTGGTGGCGTAGTCCACCTCGTACCGGCGGTCCGCACCGACCCGGGGTTCCGGTCCCAGCTCGCCGGCCGGCCCGAGGTGCCAGGTGCCGGTCGGCGCCGGCTCCGGCGGCCAGGACCGGGCGGTCCGCCACTCGTCGGCGCCCATCAGGTGGTAGCGCACGGCCGGGCCGTCCATGATCCCGGTGTCCCTGCCGCGCAGCCAGTGGTCGAACCAGCGCACGTGCTCGTCGGCCAGGTTGTAGCCGGCGCCGCCCAGCACACCCCCGGTGTGCGGCCAGGGGCCGATGACCACCCGGTGCGGCACGGTCAGCCGGCGGGCCCACTCGGTCGCGTCGCGCGCCCAGACGTCGTGCCAACCGCCCAGGTGGTAGACGGCGACCCCGGAGGCGTTGATCGCCGTCAGCAGCGCCGACGGGCTGCGGGTGAGGTACGCCGCCTCGCCGGTGTCGGCCAGCCGCGACTCGGCTGCGGGCAGGCCGGCGAACATCGTCCTGACGTCCCGGTTGGCCACGTGCTGCTCGCGGGCGGCGGCCAGCAGGAGGCCGTCCGGGTCGTCGTCGAGGGGCGCGACGGGGCCACGCAGGTCGAGTTCGCGGACGTCCTCGCCCCAGGCGCGGGCGAAGTCGTCCCGGAACACCCCGCCGTCCCAGGCGAAGCGGTGCAGGTCGAACAGCGCCATCTGCGGGAAGATCGCCACCAGGTGCGGCGGGGCCGTGCTCGCCGCCAGGTACTGCGACACCCCCAGGTAGGAGCGGCCGAACATGCCGACCCGGCCGTCGCACCAGGGCTGGGCGGCGATCCACTCGGTGATGTCGTACGTGTCGGTCGCCTCGGCCGTGCCGAACGGACCGTCGCTGGTGCCGAACGACGCGCCGCTGCCCCGGCTGTCCACCACCACCACGACGTAGCCCCGGGCCAGCAGGCGCTGCGCGATCGGGAAGGCCCGCAGCGTCACCTCCCCGGGTGCCACCTCGGCCACCCCGAGGTCGTCGATGTCGGTGAGGTCGACGTCGGCCAGCTCGGCCCGCACCACCGCCAGGAAGTCGTCCCGCCCCGGGCGCGGCGACACCTGGTGGTAGCGGTCGTGGGCCCAGACGGCCGGCGCGGGGTCGCGCTGGCCGACCGGACGGAAGACGTACGTGGCCAGCCGGGTGCCGTCGCGCGTGGCGACGTACCCGGACCGGCAGGTCCAGGTGCGGCTCATACCAGGTCCGCCCGTCCGTAGAGTTCCCGCGCCTGCACCCCGACGTCGGCGCAGCGCTGGAAGAACTCCGCCATCTGCTTGAGCTGGTACGACTCGTCGGTGTAGTTGGTGGCCATGACGAAGACCAGCCAGGGCTCGCGGCCCATCGCGTACACGTACGCCTGCCTGGCCCGCAGTCGCCGCACGATGCCCATCGCCTCGACGGCGTCGGAGCCGTTGAGCTTGCGGCTGCGGCTCATCTTCTGCTCGATCCGGCGGGAGAAGAGCGGGCCGTACATCCACGACAGCGGGGCGCCGTCGCACTCCATGCCGAGGAACGCCATGTCGACGTCGCCGATCATGTCGTGGATGTGGCCGAACAGCGCCGGGTCGACGCAGCGGTTGTCCGCGCCGAAGTAGAGGTTCTTGCCGCCGGTACGCACCGAGTAGGTGACCTTCGCGGCGATGTCGAGGTCGCAGTGCTCGCCGACGAACGGGCAGACCACGATCTGGCCGTCGGGCAGCTCGATCGCCTCGCCCGGCTCCACGTCCACGACGTTGGGGAAGCCGAGCGCCTCCAGGCACAGCCGCAGCGACGGGTCCTGCAACGCCCCGGCGGCGGTCTTCGGCACGACCACCGTGCCGATGCGGTGCCGCAGCTTCAGCAGGGTGGCCAGTTCGAGGTGGTCCTGGTGCGCGTGCGTGATCAGCACGTAGTCGATGACGTCGGGCAGGTCGGCGTAGGCGTACCGGTCGCCGTCGCCCAGGGCGTCGGACAGGAACGGGTCGGTCATCACGGTGACCGGGCCGGACTGGACCACCACGCAGGCGTGCCCGAAGTAGCGCACCCGCAGCCCGGGGCCGTCCAGGTTGCGGTCCGGGCTGCCGCCCGGCTCGGCCGAGAACAACCCGCTGAAGGTGGCCAGGTCGGCGTCGGAGACGTCGAACGCCTCCCGCAGCTCGCCGAAGGGACGGGCCGTGTTCATGGTGGAGAAGAGCAGGTCGATGCGGGGGTCCCGCAGCGGCATCGTGGCCTGCACGTGCCCGTTGCCGGGGAACCGGGGGGTGGTCATCGCGAAGGGCCGCTCGTCGCCGGTGGCCAGCGACAGGTCCACCGAGTGGGCGGACTCGTCGAAGTGCCGCGACCGGTAGAGCATCCGCTCCGCGAGCCGGATCCGGGCGTGGTCGTTGAGGTCGTAGACCAGCTCGACGTAGCCGCGCAGGGCCGGCGGGATCTCGCTGTAGCGGGGCGTCAGGTCGAACCCGTCGGCGAGCTTCTCCAGGTTGACCGTCAGTTCGTCCATCGCCGCCGACAGTTCCGGCATCGGCCCGTCGGTGAGCCGGTCCACCAGTTCGGTCACGCCGTCGAGCTGGTCGTCCTCGAGGTCGACGAACATGCCGCCGCGCAGCTTCGGGTCCCGGGCCGAGCGGCGGTGCAGCGCCGGCGCGTCGAGGAACGAGCGCAGCAGCGGTCCGTGCAGCTTGGTGAAGTTCATCGCCGCCGGCACCGGCGACACCAGGTTGAGCCAGGCGTAGTACCGGTGGATCAGCGGTTCCAGCGCCAGGTTGGGCCGGGCGTGGACAAGGTCGTGGCTGGCGAAAGGCTGGTTCATCGTTCTCCCTCGGTCGGGTCGACCCGCAGTCGGTCACGGACGGTCCGGACGACCTGTGCGAGGTTGTGGAAGTCTTCGTCGTCGGTGGGGGTGTCCAGCACGAAGGTGCGTACCCCGGCCCGGATCAGGGCCAGCAGCCGGTCGACGGCACCGGCGTGGTCGGCCACCAGGTACGGCCCGTCCGCCTGGCCGGAGCGGAACGGCGCGAGCCGGTACGCCGGGTCGACGGTTACCGCGCCGTGGCCGGCCTCCGCCTCGGCGAAGAGCCGCTGCTTCCAGACCGAGTCGGTGTTGGCCATGGTGATCGCGGTGATCTTGGCGCCGTCCGGGTCCTCCGGGAAGCGGGCCGCGGCGACCCGCTCGGTCTCCGCCGCCGTCGCCCGGGTCAGCAGCCCGAAGTTCAGCGCGCCGGCCGACGCGCCGTCGGCGTCGGACCGGCCCGCCGTCAGCATCTGGATGCTGGTGGCGCCCACCCGGTCGGCCACCTCGCGGGCGGCCGGGGACTGCCCCGCGACGAACAGCCGGGGCAGCAGGTGCGCGGGCAGCCCGGGCGTGAGCTGCAACCGCGACACCTGGTAGAACCGGCCGTCGAAGCTGAACGGTCGACGGCTGCCCAGCACCCCCATCATGATCTCGACGTACTCGGCGAGGCGTGCGTACCGGTCGTCGTGCTCCAGCCGGTCGCCGAGCGCGTCCAGGTCGCTGACGGCCGTGCCGGTGATCAGGTTGAGGTCGATGCGCCGCTGGTAGAGCAGGCCGAGCGAGGCGACCATCCGGGCCGCGGTGAACGGGTGCTGGTAGACGGGGTTCACCGCGACCAGCGGGCTGAGCCGGGTGGTGCCGGCCGCCGCCGCGGTCGCCAGGATCCAGGGGTCGAGCACCGCCCCGCTGCCGGTGAAGATGAGCACCCCGTCGAGGTCCGCCGCGTCGCTGCGGCGGATGACGGACATCGCCGTGTCCGCGTAGGCGGTCAGGTCCCGGACGCGGGGCACCACGGTGATGAAGCTGACGTCGGGCACGGCCCTCACGCTCCCTCTTCGGTGACCGCGGCGAGCGCGGCCCGGATCTCCTGCGCCTCGCGCAGCTTGTCGTCGATCACCCTGGCGAGCGCGGCGACGGTGGGGGTCTCCAGGAACACGCCGAGTTGCAGCTCGACGTGGAAGGCCTGGGCGAGGTCCCGCAGCGTCCGGGCGGCGTTGAGCGAGTCCGCGCCGAGCATCAGCAGCGAGTCGTGCAGCCCGATCCGGTCCACCCCGAGCCGGCGTCGCCACACGGCGGCCACCGCCTCCTCCAGGACCGTCCCGGTGCCCGGCTGGGCGTCGGCGGACGCGGCGGCGGGCGCCGTGCCGTCCACGGGCGCCACGGCCACCGGGTCGACCCAGTGCCGTGAGCGCTGGAACGGGTACGTCGGCAGGCCGACGCGCCGCCGCGAGGCGCCCTCGTGCAGGGCCGTCCAGTCCACCTCGACGCCCCGGCGCCACGCCTCGCCCAGCGCGCCGAGCAGCCCCCGCAGGCTGCCGCCGTCGTCGGTCAGGGCCAGCGTCGGGGCCGCACCCGGGCCGACGACCAGGGTCACGTCGGCCTCGCCCGGCGCCTCGGCGGACGCCGGGGGGCGGGTGCCGGCGCGCAGCGCGCGGCCCGCCTCCGCGGGAGTGAGGCGGCCGTCGACGACGGCGGCCGTCACGGCGCCCGCTCCCTCGCCGTGGACGGCGACCGGCGACACGCCGCAGGCGGCCAGCAGCCGGGCGAGCGCGAGCTGCCCGGTGACGGTGGCCGCGTCGGAGCCCGCCCCGGCGGCACCCGGGTCGAGGTCCAGCTCACCGGCCACCCGGTCGACCTCCGCGCGCAGCCGGGGCAGGGCGTCGCACAGCGCCGCCAGGTCGGGGCAGGTGGCGCCGAACGCGTACGCCACCGTGGCGGCCTCCGGCGACGCCTGCGCCGCGCCGACGGCGGACAGCGCGCGGGCCGCCTCGCCGGCGTCGGCGGCCACCACGAAGGCCCGGTGGCGGAACGCACGACGACCGACCTGGCTGGTGTAGGCGACGTCGGCGAGGGCCTGCCCGGGGTGGCTCCCGACGTGCTCGGCGAGCCGGGCCGCGGCGGCGGCCAGCGCCTCGCCGCCGGCCGCCGAGACGGTGAGCAGCACGGCCGACGGGTTCGACCCCGGCGGCGCGGGCGGCGGCGCCTGTTCGAGGATGACGTGCGCGTTGGTCCCGCCGACGCCGAACGAGCTGACCGCCGCCCGGCGCGGCCCGGCCGCCTCCGGCCAGTCCCGCAGCATGTCGTTGACCCGGAACGGCCCCCGATCGAGCGAGGTCTGCGGGTTGGGCTTGCGGTAGTGGATCGACGGCGGCAGCTCGCCGTGGTGCACGGCGAGGACCGCCTTGATCAGCGAGGTCACCCCGGCGGCGGTGTCGAGGTTGCCGACGTTCGGCTTGACCGAGCCGATGGCCCACTCGGCCCCCGGTGCGGCGGCGCCGTACGCCTCCTCCAGGGCGGACACCTCGATGGAGTCGCCCATCAGCGTGCCGCTGCCGTTGGCCTCGACGTACTGGATGGAACCCGGCTCGACGTCGGCGACCCGCAGCGCCCGGCGGATCACCCGCACCTGGCCCGACCGGCCGGGCGCCACGAAGCTGACCTTGCCGGCGCCGTCGTTGTTCACCGCCGAGCCCTTGACCAGGGCATAGATCCGGTCACCGGCGGCCTCGGCGTCCTCCCGGCGGCGCAGCACCACCACGCCCGCGCCGTCGCCCAGGTGGTAGCCGGCGGCCTCGGCGTCGAACGCCCGGCAGCGGCCGTCGGGCGAGTTGACGCCGTCGGCCTCGTGCCGGTAGCCGCGCGGCACCGGGTTCTTGACGCTGACCGCGCCCACGATCGCCATGTCGCACTGGTAGTCGAGCAGGCTGCTGATGGCGTGGTGCAGCCCCACCAGGGCCGAGGAACAGTTGGTCTGCACCGTCATGCTGGGGCCGGTCAGGTCGAGCTTGTACGACACCCGGGTGGCCAGGTTGTCCTTGTCGCTGGCGACGGCCATGCCCAACCGGCCGGCGGAGTCGACCAGCTCCTGCTGGGGCAGCAGGTGGTAGAGCAGGTACTGGTTCAGGCCGCACCCGGCGTACACGGCGATGTCGCCGGGGAAGCGGCGGCTGTCGTAGCCGGCGTCCTCCAGCGACTCCCAGGCGCATTCCAGCAGGATCCGGTGCTGCGGGTCGATCAGCGTCGCGTCCGTCGGCGAGTAGCCGAAGAACTGCGCGTCGAACCGGTCGGCGCCCTCGATGCCCGACCACATCGGCACGTACGCCGGGTCGGTGCGTTCCGCGGCCGGGACCGCGTCCAGCTCGGCGTCGGTCAGCGGGCGGCCGGCGTCGACACCGTCGCGCAGCAGCTCCCAGAACTCGGCGACGTTCGCCGCACCCGGAAACCGTCCGCTCATCCCCACGACGGCGATGTCCATCTCGCTGCTCATCGACTTCCCACTTCCTGGATTCGCTGGCGCATCAGCCGACGGCGGTTCGCCACCTGCTCGTTGCGGTCGGGACCCGCGTCGACGGGCGGGTCCGCCGCCGGACGTACGGGCTCGCCGAGGTGCTCGGCGAGCTTGCGCACGGTGGTGTGCTCGTACAGGTCGACCAGCGGGAACTGCCGGCCGAGGAGTTCCTGGAGGCGGATGTGCACCTGGACCAGGCTCAGCGAGTTGCCGCCGACGTCGAAGAAGTTGTCGTCGAGCCCGACGGCGCCGACGCCGAGGACGTCCAGCCAGATCTCGGTGACCTGGGCCTGGAGCCCACCGCCGCCCGCCGTGAGCGGCCGGGCCGTGGCGCCCGCGCCGAGCCGGGCCAGCGCCTCCGTGGCCTCGGCCGCCACGGCGCGGCGGCTCACCTTGCCGGTGGCCGTGGTGGGCAGTTCGTCGACCAGGTGCAGCAGCGGCACCATGAACTCCGGCAGCCGCTGCCGCAGGTGGGTGCGCAGGTCGTGCAGCAGGTCCCGCCGGGCGCTGGCGCGCAGCGGGTCGTTGGCCAGCTCCGACCACTCACCGCGTCGGGTCTCCGGCGGGGTCCAGCCGACCGCGTCGTCGGGCCGGCCCGCCGGCCAGAACCGCAGGTCCATCGTGTACGGGTCGCGCGCGGTCGACGGCACGACCGAGGTCCGCCGGCCCAGCGCCTCGCCGATGCTCCAGCAGTCCTCCGGGTCGACCCCGGGCGGCAGCTCGCCCACCGGGAGCGCCACCGGGTCCGCGTCGGCGAGCCCGGCCAGCCGGCGTACGGGGCCGGCGACCGTGACCAGCCGAGCGTTCGGCACGCCGCGCACCTCCACCGGGCGGTTGCGGTTGCCGCGCAGCAGGCCGCGCAGCCGGGCGACGTCCAGGGCCTCGCCGGCCCAGTCGAGCCGCACCGGGTCGAGCGGGTCGGCGGCGGGGCGGTCCGGGGCGGCGCCGACGTGCAGGACGACGTCGTAGCGGAACGCGCTCAGCTCGTTGGCCTGCCGGCCCCGCTTGAGGTGCAGCTCCGCCCCGCTCACCCCGGGCAGCCAGTGCGGGGCGGTGAGGAACAGGTCGGGGGCCAGCACCAGCTCGTCGTCGGCGAGCACCCGGGCGGCGACGCGGCGGCGCAGCTCGGCGACGGTCAGGCCCGGTTCGGGGTCGCCGCCCAGCTCCACCGAGGCGTGGAACACCTCAAGCAGGTCCAGGTCACGCACGTCGCCGAGGTAGATCCGCCCGCCGGGCGCGGCCGCGGTGACCGCCGCGCGCAGCACCCTGCGCAGGTAGTCGTGGTCGGGGAAGTACTGGGTCACCGAGTGCAGCACCACGGTGTCGAAGCTGCCCGCCTCGATGCCGGTGACGTCGTCGGCCTCGCGCAGCAGCAACGTGACCGCGTCCCGGTCGACCCCCTCGGCGTCGAGCCGCTGTTCGAGGACCTTCAGGCCGGCGGCGGAGAAGTCGGTGCCGACGTACGCCTCGCACTCCGGCGCCAGCGCCAGGGTCAGGTTCCCCGTGCCGCAGCCGAGTTCCAGCAGCCGGCGGGGACGCAGTTCCCGGATCCGCCGGACCGCCTGGTCGATCCACTCGCCCATCTCGACGTCGGTGAAGGGCGTACCCGTGTAGCTGCTGGTCCAGATCGCCTGCTGGGCCTCCTCGGCGGGGCCGGCGTCGGTGTACATCCGGTCGTAGAGCAGCCGCCAGTCCGACACCCGGGTGGTGGCCGGCGCCCCGGTCGGTTCGGACCCGGCCGGCACCGGCGACCCGCCGCGCTCCCGGGGCACCACCGCCGCGACGATCCGCTGTTCCCCGCCGCCCGGCGCCTCGGCGAGCGCGGCCACGGCGGCGGCGACCCCGGGGTGGGCCCGCAGCGTCGCCTCGATCTCGCCCAGCTCGATCCGGAAGCCGCGGACCTTCACCTGGTGGTCGGCCCGGCCCAGGAACTCCAGCCGACCGTCGTGGCTGAACCGGCCCCGGTCGCCGGTGCGGAACAGCCGCCCACCGGTGCCGTACGGGTCGGGGAGGAACCGCGCCGCGGTCAGCGCCGGCTGGTCCAGGTAGCCGCGGGCCAGCCCGACCCCGCCGACGTGGACCTCCCCGGCGAAGCGGGGCGGGACCGGCCGCATGGCCTCGTCCAGGACGTAGATCCGGGTGTTGCCGATGGGCCGCCCGACGCTGCCGACCCGCTCTGCTCCGGTGACCACGTCCAGGGTCACGTCGGCGGAGATCTCCGACGAGCCGTAGAGGTCGACCAGGACGCAGCCCGGCAGGGCCGCCAGCCACCGCGCGGCCAGGTCCGGGGTGAGCGCCTCGCCGCTGGAGTGGCAGTAGCGCAGCGCCGACAGGCGCTCCCCGGCGTCGGCGACGCCGTCGAGGATCGCCCGCAGCAGCGACGGCACCGCCACCAGGCGGGTGACCCGGTGCCGGGCGAGCAGGTCGACCAGGCGGACCGGGTCGCGTCCGACGTCCTCGGGCACCACGACGACCGGGGCGCCGGCGAAGAGCGGGAGGAACATCTCGCCGCCGGAGTCGAAGAAGCTCAGCGAGGTCTTGTGGCTGCCCACCTCGTCCGGCCCCATCGGGAAGCGCTCCATGATCCACCGCTGCCGGTTGACGATGCCCCGGTGCAGGCCGAGGACGCCCTGCGGGGTGCCGGTGGACCCGGAGGTGTAGACGACGTAGGCCACGTCGTCGGGGTGGGCCGCCGACGGCGGGTCGCGGTCGTCCTCGGCGGCGAGCGACGCGTCGGCCGGGTCGACCACCTCGACGCCGGGCAGGTCGACGGCCGCCGCGGGGGCGGCGACCAGCAGCCGGGCCCCGGAGTCGGCGAGCATGAACCGCAGCCGCTCCACCGGGTACGACGGGTCGAGCGGCACGTAGGCGGCGCCGGTCTTGAGGATCGCCAGCACGGCGGTGAGGCTGACCGTGGAGCGGGGCACCAGCAGGCCGACCCGGGTGTCCCGGCCGGCGCCCAGCCCGATCAGCCGGTGCGCCAGCCGGTTGGCCGCCGCGTTGAGCTCGGCGTACGTCAGTCGGGTGGTGTCGTCGATCGCGGCCGGCGCGTCCGGGGTCCGGCCGGCCTGCTCGGCGACGACCTGCGGCACGCACCGGTCGGTGTCGTAGTCGGCCGTGGTGTCGTTCCACTGCACCAGCACCTGCCGGAGCCGCTCGGCGTCGAGCAGGGGCAGGGCCCCGACCGGGGTCGTCGGCGCCGCGACGGCCGCGGACAGCAGCGCGGTCAGCGCCTCGGCCAGCACACCGACGGTCTCGGCGTCGAACAGGTCGGTGCTGTAGTCGAAGGTGCCCAGCAGCTCGCCGCCGTGCTCGCCGAGATAGAGGGAGAGGTCGTAGTAGGTGGCCCGCTGCCGCACGGGCCGGCTGCGCACCCGCAGCCCGGCCCAGTCCCCCAGCGCCCCCTCGTGGTTGAGCACCATCGGCGCGAGCCCGAGCCGGTCGGTGCCGCGCCCGTGCTGGTAGGCGAAGGCCGCGCTGAGCAGCGCACCACGGCTGGCGTCGGCGGCCCGCCCGAGCCCCTCGACGATGCGCCCGAACGGCACCTCGGCCCGGTCGGAGGCGGCCAGTACGGCGTCGTGCGTCGCCCGCGCCAGGGCCCCGAACTCCGGGTCGGCGGACAGGTCCACCGGCACCGGCAGCGGGTTGACCAGGTAGCTGACCAGGTCGGCGAAGCGGCCACGGACGCGACCGGCGTGCACGAACCCGAGGGGGAACGCCGCCTGGCCGGCGTAGCGCGACAGCACCGCCGCGTAGCCGGCGAACAGCACGGCGGTGCGGCTGACCCCCTGCGAGGCGGCCAGCGCGTCGAGGCCGGCGCAGAGGTCGGCGTCGAGCCGGAAGGCGTACGCGGCGCCCCGGAACGTGCGCACCGACGGGCGGGGCCGGTCGGTCGGCAGCTCCAGCGGCACGAGGTCGGCGACCTGGGCCTGGCACGTCGCGGTCAGCTCCCGGCCGGCCGGGCTGTCCAGGAACGAGCGTTGCCAGGCGACGAACTCGGCCGGGTGGGCGGTGGGTGCGGGCGGTGCCGCGTCGTCCCCGGCGGCGTGCCGGCCGTAGCCGGTCGCCAGGTCCTCGACCAGCACCGCCAGCGACCAGACGTCCATCACGCTGTGGTGGGTGCACAGCAGCAACGTGTGCCGGTCGGCCGCGTGCCGGAACAGCACCGCGCGCAGCAGGGGTGCTCCGTCGAAGCCGATCCCGAGTTCCGCCCCGATCTCCTCGTCGAGGCGGCCCGCCGGCCAGTCGGCGGCGTCGCGCACCTCCAGTGTGACCTCGACGTCGGCGGCCACCCGCTGGGTCGCCTCGGCGCCGGCGTCGTCGTACCGGGTGAGCAGGGCCGGGTGCCGCACGCCGAGGTCGCGCACGGCGCGCGCCAACGCGGCGGTGTCCAGGTCGCCGTCGACGGTCACCGCGCGGCACAGGTTGAGGTTGGCCGGGTCGTCGGCGAGGGCGCCCTGGAACCAGATGGCGCGCTGGCCGTACGACAGCGGGTAGGGCCGGTCGGTGACACCCGGGGCGGCCGGCGGGTCGGCCGGGGCGGGCGCGGACGGCAGCGCGGCGGCGAGTTCGGCCACCGTGCGGTCGCCCAGCAGGTCGGTCAGGGCCGGGCGGACGCCCCACTCCCCCTCGATCAGGTGTTGCAGCTCCACGGCCCGCAGCGAGTCGAACCCGAGTTCCGGCAGGGAACGGTCCGCGTCGATCCGCTCCGGGTCGACGTCGAGCAGTCCGCCGGCCAGGACACGCAGCCGCTGCGCCCGGGTCTGGTCGACGGCCGGAGCCGGGCGCGCGGCGGGGCGCAGGGGGTCGTCCGCGACGATCGTCGCGCTGCCCGCGGCGTACGCCCGCGCGCAGTCACCGCGCCTGGTCTTGCCGCTGGTGGTGACGGGGATGGTGCCGGGCGGTACGGCCAGCACCCGGTGCAGGTCCAGGCCGTGCACCGTCACCACGGCCCGGCGGGCCGCCTCGGCGATGGCCGACGCCTCGTCCGACGCGTTCTCGGAGCGGGTCTCGTACCACAGGACCACGGCCTCGCCGACGCCGTGGCCGTCGTCGGTGACGTCCACGCCGAACGCCGCGATCCGCCCGCCGAGGCGGGGGCAGGCGGCGCGGACGGTCTGCTCGATGTCGTCCGGGTAGTGGTTCTGGCCGCGGACGACCACCGTCTCCTTGATCCGGCCGCGGACGTACAGGTGGCCGTCCTGCTGGAAGCCGAGATCGCCGGTGCGCAGGTAGGGACCGTCGGCGGGGTCGCCGCCGAGGGTGGCGTGCAGCGTGCGGGCGGACTCCTCCGGCCGGTTCCAGTACCCGTCGACGACGCTGCCGCCGCGGACCCAGATCTCGCCGGCGGAGCCGTCGGGGACCTCGTGGCCGCTCGCATCGACGATCCGGACCTCCGCCTCGGGCAGGATCTCGCAGCCGACCACCTCCGTGCCGGGGCGGTGGGGTTCCGGGTCGGCCACCGTGGTCACGACGGGGCGCCGCGGACGGGCCCGCCCGGCGACCAGCAGTGTCGCCTCGGCCAGGCCGTAGCAGGGCAGGAACGCGCGCTCGTCGAACCCGTGCGGGGCGAACGCCTCGGCGAAGGCGCGCAGGGTCGCCGCGCGTACCGGCTCGGCGCCGTTGAACGCCACCCGCCAGGAGCTGAGGTCGAGGTCGGCGCGGTCGGCCTGGGTGACCTTGCGTACGCACAGGTCGTAGGCGAAGTTGGGCCCGCCGCTGATGGTGGCCCGGTACCGGCTGATCGCCTGCAACCACCGCACCGGCGTGCGGATGAACGTCGCCGGGTCCATCAGCACCGTCGGCACCCCGAGGTAGACGGGGGTCAGCAGGGTGCCGATCAGCCCCATGTCGTGGTGCGGGGGCAGCCAGGAGGCCATCACCGTCGCGTCGTCGAAGCCGAACGAGCGGCGGATGGCCCGCAGGTTCTCCAGCAGGTTGGCGTGGCTGACCATCACGCCCTTCGGGGTGCTGGTGGTGCCCGAGGTGTACTGCAGGAACGCCAGCCCGCCCTCGGCCACCGCCGGCTGCCAGCCGGTGGGGGCGGTGTCGAGGGACTCGATCTCCAGCACCGGCAGGCGGCGACCGGGCATGAGCGTGGTCAGGTCGACCGCCCCGGTGACCGCACGGGCCGCCAGCACCGCGGTGGCCTGCGCGTCGTCGAGGATCCGCCCGACCACCGGGGCGCTGGCCCGGTTGAGCCGGGCGGCCAACGGAACCGGCACGGTGCCGGCGTACAGGCAGCCGAAGAAACCGGCGAGGAAGTCGACGCCCGCCCCGACGAGCATCAGCACCCGGTCGCCGGGACGGCAGTGCGCGGCCAGGGCGGCGCCGACGCGGCGGGCCCGGGCGTCGAGCGTCGCGTAGTCCACCGTGTCGGTCGAGCCGTCCTCGGCCACCAGGTGCAGGGCCGGGCTGCCGGGCTGGACCCGCGCCTGGTGGGACAGGGCGGCGCCCAGGTTGACGACGTCCGTCGCCTCGTGGGTCAACGCGCCGGTGTGCTCGGTCATCAGGCTCTCCACTCGCTGCACAGGGGTCGGACCGGGTGTCACGGCTGGCCGGGCACGAGGCGGGCCGCCAGCTCCGCGACCGTCGGCGCGTCGAAGATCACCGCCACCTCCACGTCCACCCCCAGCTTCGCCCCGGCCAGCGCCACGATCCGGGTGGCCGTGAGGGAGTCGCCACCGAGGTCGAAGAAGTCGTCGTGGATGCCGATGCCCTCGCGTCCGAGCACGTCGCACCAGATGTCCAGCAGCACCCGCTCGCGCTCGTCGCGCGGGCCGTCGGCGCCGGCGGTGCCGGGCTCGTCCTGGCCCGGGGGCGGCAGCGCCGCGACGTCGAGCTTCCCGTGGTTGGTAAGCGGCAGCCGGGGCAGGCTGACGAAGGCCGCCGGAACCAGGTAGTCCGGCAGCCGCCGGCGCAGGTGCGCGCGCAGGTCCGCGGTGCCCGGCAGGTCGTCGCCCACGACGTAGCCGACCAGCCGGGCGTCCCCACCGGGCGGATCCCGGCGTACGACGACGGCGGCCTCGTGGACCGCCGGGTGGCGGCGGAGCGCGGACTCCACCTCGCCCGGCTCGATGCGGTAGCCGCGCAGGTTGAGCTGCCCGTCGCCGCGGCCGAGGAACTCCAGCACGCCGTCCGGCCCGAACCGGGCCAGGTCGCCGGTGCGGTAGACGCGGGCGCCGGGCGTGGCGGCGTACGGGTCGGGCAGGAACCGCTCCGCGGTCAGGGCGCAGTTGTCGAGGTAGCCCCGGGCCAGCCCGGCGCCGCCGACGTACACCTCCCCCGCCACGCCCGGCGGTACGGGCTGCATCGCCTCGTCCAGCACGTACACCCGCACGTTGGCCATCGGACGGCCGATCGGGACGAAGGGCCGCTCGTCGGCCGGGTCGCACGGCCAGGCGGTGCAGGAGACCGACACCTCGGTCGGGCCGTACAGGTTGAACATGGTGACGTCGAGCCGGTCGAAGACCAGCCGTTGCGTCTCGGGGGTCAGTTCCTCCACGCCCGAGACGATCCGCCGCAGCGACTTCAGGTCGGCGGCGTCGGCGGTGAGCAGCACCTCGCGCAGGGCGGTCGGCGCGAAGTCGGCGTCGGTCACGCCGTGCCGGGCGATCACGGCCGCCAGCCGGCGCGGGTCGAAGGTCGCCGTCTCGGGCATCAGCACGCTGGCGGCGCCGTTGAACAGGGCCCGGAACAGCTCGTCCAGGGAGACGTCGAACGTGCAGGCCGCCTTGCGCAGCACCCGGTCGTCCGGGCCGAGCGGGAAGTTGCGCTGCGCCCACAGCATCCGGTTGGTGAACCCGCGGTGGGTGACCTGGACGCCCTTGGGCTGCCCGGTGGAGCCGGAGGTGAACAGCGTGTAGGCCAGGTTGTCCGGGTGCAGCGGCACGGCGGGGTCGGTGGCGGGGCACGTGGCGGTCAGCGACGACTCCCCGTCCAGGTCGATGATCCGCCGCCCGGGGCTCCAGACCTCGTCGCACAGGTCCCCCGCGGAGATCGCGACCGCCGGGCGGACCTGGCCGAGCAGCGCGTCCCGGCGGGCCTGCGGGTCACGCGGGTTGACCGGCAGGTGGTAGCCGCCGGCCTTGAGCACCGCCAGGATCGCCACCACCTCGGCGGTGGAGCGGGGCAGGCACACCGCCACCGGGTCCTCCACGCCGACCCCGAGGTCGCGCAGGTGGTGCGCCAGGCGGTTGGCCCGTTCGTCGAGTTCGCGGTACGTCGTGCGGACGCTGCCCTCGACGACCGCCACCGCGTCCGGGGTGCGCCGCGCCTGCGCCTCGACGAGGCGGTGCACGAGCGCCTCGGGGCCGAGGTCCGTCGCGGTGTCGTTCCACCCGTGCAGGATCCGGTGGCGCTGCGTGTCGTCGAGCAGCGGCAGCCGCCACACGCACGTGTCGGGCTCCCGCGCCACCTCGAGAAGCAGCAGCTCGAACTGCCGGGCCAGGGAGCGCACCGTCTCGCCCGTGAAGAGGCCGGTGTCGTACTCGATCTCGCCGACCAGCCCGTCGGCGGTCTCGGTGATCCGCATCGACAGGTCCATCCGGGACCGGCCGGTCTCCATCTGGTGCACGTCGACCCGCAGCCGCGGCAGGTCCAGCCGGCTGGTGGGCACGTTCTGAAGCACGAAGGCCACCTGCGCGAGCGGCTGGTGGCTACGGCTGCGTTCCGGGTGCAACGCGGCGACGAGACGTTCGAACGGCACGTCACGGTGCCGGAACGCGTTCAGCGAGGCCGCCTTGACCCGGGCGACCAGCTCGGCGAAGGTCGGTTCGCCGGACAGGTCGGCGCGCACCACGATCATGTTCAGGAAGCAGCCGATGAGGTGTTCCAGTTCGTCCTGGTCGCGGGTGGCGATGGGGCTGGCGACGACGATGTCCCGCTGGCCGCTGTGCCGGGCGAGCAGCACGGTGAACGCGGCGAGCAGGATCATGTAGGTCGTGGCGCCCTGGCTCTGCCCGAGGGAGCGGATCCGGTCCGCGTCGGTCGCGCCGATCCGGAACCACTCGGACGCGCCGACGAACTGCTGGACCGCCGGCCGCGGACCCCGGGTGGGCAGGGTGAGCAGGGGCGGCACGCCGGCGAGTTCGTCGACCCGCTCGCGCAGGTGCGCCGCCATCCGTTCCTCGCCGACGGCGGTGCGCTGCCAGGCTGCGTAGTCGGCGTACTGGATCGGCAGCTCGGGCAGGTCCGGTGCGGCGGCGCCGGCGACGAACGCGGCGTACGTGGCGGCCAGTTCCCGGCAGAAGATGGTGAACGACCACAGGTCGCACACGAGGTGGTGCACGGTTACCCCGAGTACGTGCACGTCCGGGGCGATCCGGTAGAGCACCGCCCGGATGCTCTGGCCCGCGGCCAGGTCGAGCGGGACCCGCATCTCCTGCTCGACGGCGGCCCGCAGCACCGGGTCGTCGGGTCGTGCGGTGGCCCCGGGCAGGTCGACCACGTCGATGGTCAGCGGGGCCGGCGGCGTGACGACCTGCACGACCCGCTCGCCGAGCTGACGGAAGGCGGTACGGAGGATGTCGTGGCGGCGCACGACCTCCTCGATGGCGCGGTGCAGCGCGGCCCGGTCCAGCGAGCCGGTCAGGATCAGCAGGGTGGCGTCGTTGTGGTGGACGGCGTCGTCCTCCAGGCGCTCGATGAACCAGAGCCGTTCCTGGGCGAACGACAGCGGCGCCTCCTCGGCGTCCAGGCGGGGGATGGCGGCGGCGGGCGCCGGATCGGAGCGGCCGGCACGCAGCCGCTCGTCGAGCAGGGCCCGCGCCGAACTGGACAGCCGCGACACGCGTTGCGTGACGTCACTCGCGACCGGATGCTCCTGCCGTCCCACTGGTCCTCCGTTGTCCGTCGGCGATCCGGATCCGCAGCCCGGAACACCGCCGGGTGCGAGCACGTCCCACCGATGCGGGTGCCGATCCTCGATCTGTACCAGGTGACTGAGCGTGCAGTCAGCGAACAGCGCTGTTATAGGGGTTTGACCTCACGATTCACGACATCCGTCCGGAGTCCTAGGGGTTGGGCAAGCCGTTTGCCTGCCACATGATTGGCACGGCTGCGACGCCGCCGGTGACCAGCATGCGACCCGTCCGACCGGAGGTGATGCCAGTGCGTGACGACCTCCGCATCCTGGCCGACCGGTCGTACCGGATGCTGTTCCTGGCCCGCACGCTGTCGCTGCTGGGCAGCGCCGTGATCCCGGTGGCGCTCGCCTTCGCCGTCCTCGACGCGCCGGGCGGCTCCGCCACCGACCTCGGCCTCGTGCTCGCCGCCCGGTCGCTGGCGCAGGTCGCGCTGCTGCTGTACGGCGGTGTCCTCGCCGACCGGATGAACCGCTTCCGCCTGATGGTGGGCTCCGACCTGCTGGCCTTCGCCGCGCAGGCGGTCCTGACCGTGGTGTTCGTCACCGGCCGGCCCTCGCTGCCGGTCGTGGTCGCCTTGTCCGCCGTCAACGGCGCCGCCGCCGCGCTGTTCCTGCCGGCCTCCCGCGGCGTCGTGCCGCAGGTGGTGGCCCGGGAGCAGCTCCAGTCGGCCAACGCGCTGCTGCGGCTGTCCCGCAACAGCACCACCATCGGCGGCGCGGCCCTGGCCGGGGTGCTCGTGGCGGCTTTCGGCGCCGGCTGGGCGCTGGCGGTGCCCGCGGCCACCTTCCTCGGCTCGGCGCTGCTGCTCGCCGGCGTCCGGGTGTCCCACCCCGCCCGGGCCGCCGCCAGCACCATCCTCGCCGACCTGCGCGAGGGCTGGCGCGAGTTCAGCTCCCGGTCCTGGGTGTGGCTGGTGGTCGTGCAGTTCGCGTTCGTCAACGGATGCTTCTCGGCGATCTACGTGCTCGGCCCGCTGACGGCCAAGGAACAGCTCGGCGGCGCCACCGCCTGGTCGGTGATCGTCACCGCGCAGGCGGTGGGCCTGGTCGGCGGCAGCCTCGTGGCGATGCGGATCCGCCCCCGCCGGCCGATGCGGGTCGCGGTGCTGGCGACCTTCGGTTTCCTGCCACCGTTCGCGCTGATCGCCGCTGGCGCGCCGGTCTGGCTGATCGCGGCCTCGATGCTCGTCAACGGCGTCTGCGTCGACATCTTCGAGGTGCTGTGGGACACCGCCCTGCAGAACCACGTGCCCAACGAGGCGCTGTCGCGGATCAGCTCGTACGACGCCATGGGCTCGTTCGTGCTGGGTCCGCTCTGCCTGGCCGTCGTCGGCCCGCTGGCGGACCGGATCGGCGTCGCCCAGACGCTGGTCGTCGCGGGCGGGGTGCTCGGTCTGGTGACCGTCGCCACCTTCTCCGCACGGTCCGTGCGGCAGTTGCCCGCAAGAGTCCCCGACGCACAACCCGCCAAGGTGTGAACCGGCAACGATGCCGGCCACGGACCAGGGTGGAGATCGGAGCAGGATGGAGCACCGGATAAGTCGGCAGATGACCGACGCGACCGACGCGTACGGCCGACGGTTGGGGGCCTACCTCGAGCAGTCGTCCTACTCGCGGCTGCGCGGCGGCCCGGGCGTGATCGACCTGGCCTTCGGCGACCCGCACGAGTTCCCCGCACCGGCCCTGGTCGAGGTCCTGCAACGGCACCTGAGCCCGCAGCACACCGACTGGTTCGCCTACACCCGGGACCACCCGCCGGCCCAGGAGTCGGTGGCGGCCACCCTGAGCCGGGAACTCGGCCTGCCGTTCACCGCCGACGACGTGGCCCTGACCAACGGGGCGTTCGCCGGGCTGACCATCTGCCTGCGCAGCGTCTGCGACCCGGGCGACGAGGTGATCTACCTCGACCCCGCCTGGTTCTACTACGAGCCGATCATCGCCTCGGTCGGTGCCGTCCCCCGACCGGTGGCGCTGACCCCCGGCTCCTGGCGGCTCGACGCGGAACTCATCGCGGCGGCGATCACTCCCCGGACCAGCGTCGTCATCGTCAACAGCCCGAACAATCCGACCGGTGCCGTCTACACCGACGACGAGTACGCAGCCCTCGCCGAGGTGCTGCGGGAGGCGTCCGCCCGCAACGGGCGGCCGATCTACCTGCTGTCCGACGAGGCGTACCGGCGCATCGTGTTCGGTGGCCGGCCCTGCCCCAGCCCGGCGACGCACTACCCGTTCACCTTCCTGGCACACACCTACACCAAGACGCTGCTGCTGCCCGGCGAGCGGGTCGGCTACGTGGCGATCCCGCCGACCATGCCCGATCCGGCGGTGCTGCGCCGGGCCCTGACCGTGGCACGCCTGACCACCGGCTGGGCGTTCCCCAACAACTCGCTGTTGTTCGCCCTGCCCGAGCTGGAACAGCACGCGGTGCAGGTCAAGCCGATCGAGCAGCGGCGCGACCTGCTGGTCGACGCCCTGCGCGAGGCCGGGTACGAGGTCCAGCCGAGCGAGGGAACGTTCTACCTGCTGGCCCGGGTGCCCGACGCGGACGACTGGACGCACGCGGCCCTGCTGGAGGAACACGGCCTCCTGGTGCTGCCGGCCTCGGTGATGGGTGCCCCGGGTTACCTGCGGCTCTCCCTCACCGTGACCGACGAGATGCTGGAGGAGACCATCGCTCGACTGCGGTCGGCACGCCCCGCGGACCGGGAGCACGCCAGTGTCCAGCGGTGACCGCCGCGCGGCCGTCGCCGCCGCGACGCTGACCGCGGAGCCGGGCGGGGCGGCCGCGAGCGGGGCGGCGGCCGGCGCCGGGTCGTCCACCGGGGCGGCCGGGCCCGACGTCGAAGCCACCATGGCCCGCGCCCGCCGCGCCCAGGCGGAGGTCGAGTTCTGGCCGCAGGACCGCATCGACGACCTGGTCGCGGCCCTTGGCTGGGCGGCCTACCAGGAGGACACCGCCCGGTCCCTGGCCGACCTCGCCTACCGGGAGACCGGTCTCGGCGACCCCGAGCACCTGTTCACCCTCTACCGGCGCCGGGTCCTCGGCACGCTGCGTGACCTGCACGGGGTCGTCACCACCGGGATCATCGAGGACCTGCCGGAGCGTGGCCTGCGCAAGCTGGCCAAGCCGATCGGGGTGATCGCGGTGGCCAGCCCCGCCACGGCGCCCTGTTCCGGCGTGGTCGGCAACGCCCTGCCGATGCTCAAGACCCGCAACGCCGTGGTCATCACCCCCAACCCACGGGCCCGGCACTCCGCGGCCCGCACCGTCGACCTGCTGCGTCGCGGTCTGGAGACGGTGGGCGCCCCGCCCGACCTCATCCAGTGCCTGCCGGTCACCGACCGGCAGACCACCGAGGCCCTGATGGCCGCCGCCGACCTGGTGATCGCCGCCGGCGGCCCCGGCACGGTACGCCGGGCGTACCGCAGTGGCACCCCGGCGATCAGCGCGGGCGTGGGCAACCCGGCGGTGATCGTGGACGCCTCGGCGGACGTCGCCGCCGCGGCGGAGCTGATCGTGCTGGGTGGCAGCTTCAACAACGGCACCTCCTGCTCGTCGGAGAGCAACGTGCTGGTGGACGCCGAGATCGCGCCCGCCTTCCACGACCAGCTGGCCCGGCAGGGCGCGCACCTGTGCGACCCGGCCGAGACGGCGCGGCTGCGTACGCTGCTCTGGCCGGACGGGCGGCAGCTCAACCGCGACGCGGTCGGGCGTCCCGCCGCGGCGCTCGCCGCCGCCGCCGGGGTCGACCTGGCCGAGCCGACCAAGACCACCGCCCTGGTGGCCCAGCTGCCACCCCTGGCGCCCGGCGGTGTCCTGGCGCTCGACGACCCGATGCTCGGCGAGAAGCTGGCGCCGGTCTTCACCGTCTCGGCGTTCACCGCCTTCGACGACGCACTGGTCGCGGTGGAGACCCTGCTGGCCCGGATCGGGCAGGGCCACAGCTGCGGCATCCACACCGACCGCCCCGACCGGGTCGCCAGGCTCGCCGAGCGGGCCCGCGCCGGGCGGGTGATGGTCAACCAGTCGACCGCCGTCGGCAACAGCGGCAGTTTCGACAACGGCATGCCGTTCACCCAGGTCATCGCCAGTGGCAGCTGGGGCGGCTGCTCCCGGTCGGAGAACGTGACCTGGCGCGACTTCCTCAACTACACCTACGTCTCACATCCCCTGCCGCTCAGCCTGCCGGACGAGGAGACGCTCTTCGGCGCCCACTGGCGGCGTCTCCCCTGACCGAGGACCACTCATGGACATCAACCCTCCCGAGGCACCACCGCGTGACCTGACGCCCGCCGAGATCGACGCCTTCCACACCGACGGCGTGGTCCGGCTGTCCGGCATGATCGACGAGAGGTGGCTCGGTCGGATCACCGAAGGCGTGGAGTACCTGCTCGCCAACCCGACCGTGCTCGCGCAGGCGACCGCGTTGCTGGGCGGCGGCGGCTTCGCCGGGGACGCCTTCATGTGGAAGACCCACGACGGCTTCCGCGACTTCATGTTCTTCTCCCCCGCCGCGCGCATCGCCCAGCAGCTGTTCGGCTCCACCTCGGTCACCGCCTTCTACGACCAGATCTTCGCCAAGCCCGCCGGATCGGGTGCCCCGACGCCGTTCCACGAGGACGTCAGCTCCTGGCCGATCGGCGGCGACCAGGTCTGCGCGATGTGGATACCCCTCGACCCGTGCACCCCCGACACCGCGGCGCTGCAGGTGGTACGCGGCTCGCACCGCTGGGGCCGGCGCTACGTGCCGATCACCCCGGGAGCCTCCCACCTCGGCCGGCGGGAGGAACTCGAGGCGGTGCCCGACGTCGCCGACCAGGACGTCCTCAGTTGGGACCTGACGCCCGGCGACATCGTGCTGTTCCACCCGGCCGCCCTGCACGGCGCCACCGGCACCGGGCCCGAGCGGCAGCGCCGCGCGTTCGTCTCCCGATGGGTGGGCGACGGCGTCACCTTCCAGCCGCAGCACGCCGTCCTGCCGCTGCTGTGGGACCACGGCCTGCGGCCCGGTGACCCCATCGGCGGCCCGCTGTTCCCGAGGGTGCTGCCGTCGCCGGTGCCGACGGAGACCGGCGCCCGCTTCGACGGCCCGCAGCAGCCCCACGCCGCGCGGGCCGAGGAGTTTCTCTCCATTCTGAGGATGCTGTAGGTGTTCGGGGAACTCACCGCCACGACCGTCGCCGGCCGGGACCTGGTGTCCCTCGCCGAGGACCACCTCGACACGCTCGCCGAGCGCGCGGCTCGGCACGACCGGGACAACACGTTCGTCGCCGACAACTTCGACGACCTGCGCGACAGCGGGGTCCTCTCCGCGTGCGCCCCGACCCGGCACGGCGGGCTGGGGGTCGACTCCCTGCTCGACGTGCTGGTGGCCGTCTCCCGGCTGGCCCGGGGCTGCGGGTCGACCGCCATCTGCGCGAACATGCACATGGCCTCGGTCTGGGCGCAGGTCCGCCGGTGGGAGCGGGCGGAGGCGGCCGGCGACCGGGCCCGCGCGGCGCAGCTCGACGCGATCCTGGAGGCGTTGGGCGGCTCCGACCTGATCATGGCGGGCGCCTCCACGGAACCGGGCGTGTCGTGGAACGCCGCGCTCACCGAGGCCGTCCGGAAGGGCGACGAGTACGTCATCACCGGACGCAAGACGTTCGTCACCAACTCGGCCGTCGCGGACTCGTTCAACGTCGCGGTCCGGGTCGCCGACCCCGACTGCGGGTGGCGGCACGCCGAGGCCGTCGTCCTGGCCGGTACGCCCGGGCTGACCGTGCTGGGCGACTGGGACACGCTGGGCATGCGGGGCTCCGGCAGCCACTCGATCCTGCTGGAGGACTGCGTCGTGCCCGCCGACCGGGTCACGGTCGACGGGCCGTTCGGTCCGCCGACGTCGGAGGACCTGATCCGCTCCTGCGCGATCAACTTTCCCCTGCTGGGCGCCTCGCTCGGCATCGCCGAGGCGGCCTGGCAGCTCGCTGTCGAGCACGCCACCAGGCCCCCCCGGCACCCCGGGCGGACGGCGCCGGCGCACCACCCGTCCGTGCAGCGGGAGATCGCCGCGATCGAGCTCGACCTGGCGGCCACCCGGGGGGTGCTGGAACGCTCCGGCCGCCTGGTGGACGCCCTGTTCGCCGCCGACCCCGCGCAGCGGTCCGAGGGGGCCGCCCTGGACGTCGTACGGGCCTGGCAGACCGCGAAACTGCTGGCGAACCGTACGGCGGTGAGCACGGTGGACCGGGCCATGACGATCTGCGGCGGGGCGTCGTTCAGCAGCCGGCACCCCCTGTCCCGGCTCTACCGGGACGCTCGCGCGGGCGGCTTCATGCAGCCGTTCGGGTCGTTGGACGGTCACCCGTTCATCGGGCGGGTCGCGCTCGGACTCGACCCGTTCGCCGACTGAGGCCCGGCGCGGTCGCCGCGCTGGCGGGCCGAGCGCTACCGCGCCGCGCCGGGCCTGCCGGGCACCGGCAGCGCCCGCACGTCCAGCTTCCCGCTCGGCGTGCGGGGCAGCTCCTCCAGGCACACCACGGCGCCCGGCAGCAGGTAGTCGGGCAACGTCTCGCGAAGCTGGTCGCGCAGCTCGCGGGCGGTTGGCCCGGGCGGCTCGCTCGGCACGACGTACGCGACCAGCCGCGGGACGGAGCCGGCCCCGCCGACCGGCACCACCGCCGCCCGGCGTACCCCGGCACACCGGCGTACCGCCTGTTCCACCTCGCCCAGCTCGACGCGATGCCCCCGGATCTTGACCTGGCCGTCCCGCCGGCCGTGGAACTCGACCAAGCCGTCGGGGTGCCGGGTCACCAGGTCGCCCGTGCGGTAGCACCGGCCGTCGCGATGGTCGGTCGGGAACATCTCACCGGTCAGTACGCTGTCGTCGCGGTAGCCGCGGGCGAGCCCCGCCCCGAAGATCAGCAGCTCCCCCTCGACGCCCGGGGCGACCGGTCGGAGGTCGGCGTCGACGACGGCGACGCGAGCGTTGTCGATCGGCCGGCCGATCGGCACGGTGGCGGTGGCAGGGCGCGTCGCCGGGTCGGTCGGCACCTCGAAGGTGAGCGCGCCGACGGTGGTCTCGGTCGGGCCGTAGTGGTTGACCATCCGCACGTCCGACAGTTCGCGGACCTGGTCCACCAGGTCCCAGCGGCACACCTCGCCACCGACGACCAGCAGACGGCGGGGCAGGGCCCGCTCCCCGGCCTCGTCGAGCAGCGCCGCCAGGTGCGACGGGGTGATCTTCAGAACGTCGATGCGGTGCGCGTCCTGGTAGTCGGCGAAGTCGTCGGGGTCCGTCGCGGTCTCCGTCGGCACCAGGTGGACGGTGTCGCCGCCGATGAGGGCCGGGAAGACCGCCGTGTGCCCGAGGTCCGTCGCGAGGCTGGTCACCGACGCGAAGCGCAGCTGCCCGCCGTCGCCGCGTTCCGCTGCGGCCAGCCGGGCGACGAAGGCCGCGTAGTTGGCCAGGGCCGCGTGGGGGATCTCGACGACCTTGGGTACGCCGGTGGAGCCGGAGGTGAACACGGTGTAGGCGAGCTGGTCCGCGGCCACCGGCAGCGGGCCGCGCAGCGTCCCGGCGTGCTCCGCCGCCGCCCCGGCGGCGATCCAGCGGGCCAGGTCCACGGGGAGCGCCACCTGACCGGGGACCGGCGCATCGTCGCGATCGGTCACCACGACGGCGGCCCCGCAGCCGCGCAGCTGGCTGTCGATCCGGGCCCGGGGCTGGTTGGCGTCCACGCAGGCGTAGCCGGCCCCGGCGTGCAGTGCGGCCAGGCAGGCCACCAGTTGGGCGGCGCCCCGGTGGGCCAGGACGGCCACCGGGACCGCCACGCCGTGGTCCCGCAACACGTCGGCGAGGCCGGCGACGGCGTGGCGCAGTTCGGCGTAGCTCAGTGTCGCGTCCGCGCCGACGACGGCCGTCCGGCGACCGGCACGTCCCGCGACGTCCCAGATCAGCGCGGGCACCGCCCGGTCGGGGTCCCACCCGGCCGGCCGCCCGGCCACCTCGGCATCGGCAGGCATGGCAGGTCCCTTTCCGTTCGACGGCGGCGGGCCGCGGCACGACCGTCAGGTCGCGCGGCACCGGCCTGCGGTGGCAGTGATCGTGACACGGGTGCCCGGCCGCGACAACACCTCATCCGTCGCGCGAACCCCTATCGTCGCGGCCCCGCGGCGGACGACGAGCCGCCCCTGTGGTCAGACCGCCACCATGCAGTTGTCGGAGCCGCTGTCACGCCCCCGGGCGCTGACGATGCCGGCGGAACCGTCGCCGTAGTAGCGGCAGAACAGACCCGCCGGGCGCCCACCGAACAGCAGCGGCCCGATCACCGGAGCGACCTCGACCTCGTGGGCCTCGTCGGCGCCGTCGGCGACCAACGCGACCCGGCACGTGCGGGGGGCCACGAAGTCCTGCACCACGCTGGTGCCGTCGGCGGCGGCCTCGACGACGGCGGACTCCCACGTCGCCTGGTCGACCTCGCCGCCGATGACCACCTGCTTGCCGCTCTCACCCAGGCCCGCCTTGAGCACCAGCAGGTCGCGGTTGGCCAGGACGAACGGGAGCAGCTCGACCTCGCGACCCGCGCGGCCGGTCCTGCGGTCGGAGAGGATCCGCGTCCACGGCACGTACCGGTCGACGAGGCTCCGGTCGACCGCGCTCATCCACGGCCGGCCCTCCGACAGCAGGCCCATGGTCAGCTTGCTGTGCATGAAGGTCGACGTCTGGGTGCCCACGAGCAGGCAGCCGTTGTCGAGCGCGTCCTGCACGTAGCTGGTGTCGAGGCCGGCGTCGAGCCAGTCCGGGATGGTGAAGTTGCGCAACCCGACCGGGTAGCGCAGGTGCGGCGGGCAGTCCCACGCCTGCGGCAACTCCTCCGGCTCGAAGAACCGCGCGGTCAGGCCGTGGTTGTTGAGGTAGTCGGCCTCCAGTTGGAAGTAGCGGCTCTGCACGCCGTAGACCCGGGCGCTGCCCACGATCGCCACCCTCGGCGCCAGTGCCAGCTCGGCGCAGAGCGACCGGTACATCTGCGCGCGCACGGCGAACGGGTCCGGGGAGGCGAACGGGGTCCGCCCCTCGCCGTCGGCGTGCAGCTTGCGCCACACCTCGAGACGGCAGTGCGTCTCCACCACCCCGCCGAGCGCGCCACTGACGTTGAACTCCAGGAACCTCGGCCCCTGCGGCCCGATGACGACGTCCGGCCGGACGACGGAGTCCGGGTAGCGCTCCTCGACGAACGGGTCCCGGACGAAGAGCTGGTGCTCGCTCTGCGGCATCCGGTAGGCCGCCAGCCGGCCCTCGGTGGTGGGGGCCGTCTCCAGGGCGGTGCGGCGCAGCAGGTCGACCAGCGCGGCGGCCACCCGGAAGATCTCGGCGTAGGACGCGCGCGGGATGGCTATCGGCGCCGCGGGCAGCAGCCGCTGGTAGGGCCAGCCCGTGTCGCGCAGCTCGTGACGGAGCATCCCCCGGATCGTCTCCACCGGCGCGGCCGGGGCCAGCCGGTGGGTGCCGAACCACGGGTGCCCGGCCGGCCCCGCACCGCCGACGTCCTCGCACACGGTCATCTGACGCCCTCCGGAGTTGCACGTCGGGCCGGCCGCCGCATAGCGCTCGCCATGGGCCGGTATCTCCGAAACGATGATCGACATAGACTAACATTCACGTCCGGCGTGGACCGGGCCCGTTCGTCCACACGCGACCCGGGGAGAGCTGTCGATGGCACTGCGTCATGTCCAGGGCAACGAGTACCGCGAAGAGCACGGCGGCGACTACGAGGACTTCGAGCCCGGCATGGTCATCCGACACTGGCCGGGCCGCACCATCTCCGAGACCGACAACACCTGGCTGACCCTGCTCACCATGAACCAGCACCCGCTGCACTTCGACGAGCACTACGGCGCCGGCAGCGAGTACGGGCGGGTGCTCGTCAACAGCGGAATCACGCTGTGCCTGATCGGCGGCATGACCGTGCAGGCCCTGTCGGCGCGGGCGGTGGCGAACCTGGGCTGGGACAAGGTCCGCCTGCGGGAGCCGGTGTTCGTCGGGGACACGTTGTACGCCACCAGCCGGATCCTCGACAAGCGCCTCAGCCGGTCCCGGCCCGGCCAGGGCATCGTGACGGTGGAGACGACGGGCACGAAGTCCACCGGCGAGACGGTCATCGTCTTCGAGCGCTCCTTCATGGTCCGGTGCCGGGAGAGCTCCTCCTGACCTACGCCACGGACGCCGCCCCCTCGTACAGCGCCACCGCGGCGGCCGTGTCCTCGATGGCCATCCCGACCGTACGCAGGACGGAGGTCCGCCCGTCGGCGCGGACCTGACCGGCGACCAGCGCGCCCAGCTCGTGCAGGTCGTTCACGCCGAGCAGACCGGCGGCCACGGCGGCCCGCACCTCGCCGGCGCCGTCCAGCGCCGCGGTCCGTTCCTCGACGACCGCCATGGCGTCGGCCAGGAGGGCGGGATCGAGTTCGATCGCGTCCGGGTGGGTGCCGCCGATGACGTTGACGTGTGCGCCGGGCGCCACCCAGTCCGCCTCGACCAACGGCGTGTTGTCGCTGGTCGAGGTCGCGGTGCAGATGATCGCCGCGTCGGCGACGGCGGCCTTGGCGCTGTCGCAGACGCTCGCGTGCACCGGGTGGGGCACCGCGTCGCGGACCCAGTCGGCGAACTGCTCGGCCCGGTCCCGGGTCCGCGAGAACACCCGGACGGTGCGGATGCGGCGCACCGCCGCCACCGCGCGCGCCAGCGACCGCGCCTGCACCCCCGCCCCGATGACGGCGAGGTCCTCGGCGTCCTCGGCGGCGCACCAGCGGGTCGCCAGGGCGGCGACCGCGCCGGTGCGGACGGCCGTGAGCTCGGCGCCGTCCAGCAGGGCCGTGATCTGCCCGGTGGCCAGGTCCGTCAGGGCGACGACCCCGTGGATCAGCGGCAGCCCGCGCCCGGGGTTGTCGGGGGTCAGTGTGGTGATCTTGACGCTGCCCACCCCGCGCCGCTCCCAGACCGCGGGGCTGACCAGCAGGACCCGCTGGGGGCCGTGTTCGATGACGGTACGCGCCGGGGAGTCGGTCCGGCCGGCGGCGAGGTCCACGAACATCTCGCCCAGCGCGTCGATGACCCGCACCAGTTGCCGCGTGCCCGCCATCCGCGCGGCGTCGACCGTCACCGGCCCGGTCATCCGGCGGCTCCGTCGGTGTCGAACCGGGCGGCCCAGGCGTCCTCGCGCGCCACGGTGGCGCGGGCCATCCGGGCGAACGGCGGGCCCACCATGTTCCCGTCCAGCACGGCGATCCCGCCGCTGGCCGCCCGCACCGCCTCGGCCACCCGGCGTGCCAGGCGCAGGTCGTCGGCCTGGGGGCGCAGCACCCGGTTGATCTCGTCCAGTTCGCCCGGGTGCACCGTCGCCTTGCCGTGGAAGCCGAGCGCCCGCACCCGGGCGGTCTCCTGCGCCAGGACGGCCGGCTCGGCGAGCCGGAAGTTGGCGGTGTCGATGCAGGCGGTGCCGTGCCGCGCGCAGGCCAGCGCCATCGCCTGCCGGGCGGCGAGCATGGCCTCCCAGGTGATCTCGACCCCGAGCGTCGCGGCCAGGTCGGCCGAGCCGAGGACCAGCCCGTCACTCGCCCCGGCGATCGCGTCGATCCCGGCCACCGCCTCCACGGTCTCCACCGTCACGTAGATCTCCGGGTACGCGTCGGCGGAGGCCAGGATCTGCCGCAGCAGGGCCACCTCGGCCGCCGAGGTCACCATCGTCATCATGACGATGCCGGGCCGCACCGGGGACTCCGTGAGGGCCACCAGGTCCTGCACCGCCGCGACGCTGCCCAACTGGTTGACGCGGACCGCGACGTTCTCCGGCCGTGGCGCCTTCTCCAGGGCGGCCCGGCACACACTGCGCGCGGCCGGCTTGTCGGCCGCCGGTACGGAGTCCTCCAGGTCGATCAGGTGCACGTCCGCGTCGTAGGACCAGGCCTTGACGACCCGGTCCAGCGACAGCGCCGGGGTGTAGAGGATGCTGCGCGGGATCGCCCGCGCGGCGCCGGTCACCGGGTCACCGGCTCGGGCCGCGCGGCGGCCGGGCGGGCGCCGGCCTCGACGAGCACGGAGCACAGCCTGGTGATCTGTTCCTCGGTCTGGCCCGCGCGCAGCATGACCCGCAGGCCGGCGGTGCCCCGGGCGACGATCGGGAAGAACACGGGCGAGGTGTAGAACCCGGCCGCGAAGACCCGCTGGGCAGCCTCGACGACGGTCTCGTCGCTCATCGGCACCACCCGGATCGGGTACGTGCTGCCGGACTGTTCGGTGACGAGCAGCGAGTCGAACAGCGCGATGTTGGACCGCAGCCGCCCCTGCAGGAGGGTCAGTTCCTCGGTGCGGTGGATCTCGGCCGAGGCGAGTGCGGCGCCCACGGCGGCGGCGTTCATCTTCTGCGAGTAGCCCAGCGGCCCCGCGAAGCGTTCGACGATGCGCCGCGTCTGCTGGGGGAAGCCGTCGAGCAGGATCGCCGTGCCACCCGCCCCGAAGCCCTTGCTCAGGGTGGCGACGGTGATGGTCCGGTCGTCGCGCACGGGGCAGTGCGAGCGGACGTAGCCGATGCCGCGCTCGCCGTACGCCGACAGCGAGTGCGAGTCGTCGTAGAAGACCAGCAGGTTGTACTTGTCCTGCAACACCGCCAACTCCTCGACGGGCGCGTAGCCGCCGAGGCTGTCCGAGCCGTCCACGACGTAGCAGACGCGCTCGTAGGTGCGGCACATGTCCTCGATGTAGTCGAGGTCGTGGTGGCGGCAGGTGACGACCTCGGTCTCGTCGGCGCAGTTCGGCTTGGCGTTGCCCATCGACACGTGGGCGTTCTTGTCGAAGACCATCAGCGGGCGGGTGCCGTTGCCGAGGTGCCCCGACGCGATCAGCGGCAGCAGGCCGGTGCTGGCCGCCGCCGTGGAGATCGCACTGATCACCATCGCGTCGAACAGTTCGCCCAGCGACTCCTCCAACTCCAGCAGCACCGTCGTCTGCACCCGGGTACGCGGGATGCAGTGGTCCAGCACCCCGAAGCGGCGCAGCGCGGCGACGGCCCCGTCGATCACCTTCGGATGGGTGTCCAGGTCCAGGTAGGAGCAGACGGTGAAGTTGACGAACTCGTGGCCGTCGGCCATCCGGAACACGCCGTCGGAGAGGTCACCGACGATGCCGGCGACCCCGTGTTCCTCGGACATGTTCCAGAAGGTGTTCCCCACGCCGATGAGCTTGTCGTTGTTGCGGTAGCGGTGGGTGGGGGTGATGGTCTTGCGCTCGCTCATCAGGAGTTCACCTCGGTGGGCTTGTAGCTGTAGACGCCCTTGACCCTCCGGTAGGCGTACGTGTAGAGCGCCACGCCGAGCGCGTGCGGCCTGCGGAGGATCTTCTTCGACTTCAGCCAGAAGTTGACGTTGATGTTCATCTCGTCCAGCGACTCGGCCTGGTGCCACCAGCCCAGCGGCAGGTAGAGCATGTGACCCGGTTCGAGGACGAAGTCGCGGCGCTGGGCCAGCTTGGGCGCCACCCTCGGGAAGCGCGCCAGGTCGACGTTGTCCAGGTCGAACACCTGGGACTTGTCCCCGAAGCCGCGCAGCACCGAGCGCGGGTAGTACTCGCGGGAGCCGGGCGGGGCGATGATGAAGCGCTTGCGGCCCTCCAGCGCGATGTTGAAGTTCTCGAACTCGTCGAAGTGGTTCTTGGTGAACACGCCGCGGTGGCTGATCCACAGGTTCGCCGCGTACAACGAGTCGCCGTAGCCGAAGAACTTGTCCGCGTCGAAGCCGATGACGGCGTTCACGTCGGCCGGGCTGTTGCGGATGTTCGACACCACCCGGTGCCACGTTCCCGGCGTGCTCAGGTGACGCTCGTCGGCGAAGAAGTCGCGCAGCTTGATGTCGCGGGTCTCCCAGCGCCCCGGGTGGTTCTTGTCGCCCGGCTCGCTGAACAGGGTGACGGTCATGTCGGCCAGCCGGCTCGCCACGCCCTCGCGGCCGAGCCCCTGCACGTCACCGGGCAGCGCGATCACCACGGGCACGTCGGCCTTGAAGAGGCCGCCGGGGCCGACGGCCATGAACTCGTCGAACGTCATGCGGGCCACGGGAACACCCGCCGACCCGTTCGCACTGGACACTGCGTCCGAAACTCCCATGTCGCCTTTCCTCGCTGCTGGGGGCCGCGCTGCGCGGCCGGTCACGTGGTGGCCCTGCGGGCGCTGAGTTCGGCCACCACGTCGACGATCAGGTCCTCCTGGCCGGCGATGGCCTGCCGCCGGCCGAGTTCGAAGAACACGTCACGCGCGTCGACGCCGGCGCGGCCGGACAGCTCGACCACCCGGTGCTTGAACCCCGAGAACACCCCGGCCAGGCCGCTCACGATGGACATCGAGGCGGTCACCGGGGGCGCCGGCATGAGTTCGCGCTCCGCCAGGTCGGCGGCGTCGAGGAGCGCGTACAGGTCGATGCCGGTGGCGAAGCCGCTGCGCTCCAGCACGGGGACGAGCACCTCGAGCTGGGTGTTGCCCGCCCCGGCGCCGAAGCCCCGTGCGCAACCGTCGATGATCCGGGCGCCGGCCTGCGCCGCGGCCACCGAGTTGGCGACGGCCATGCCGAGGTTGTCGTGGCCGTGGAAGATCACCGGCGTGTCGACCGCCGCGGCGATCGCCGCGATCCGCTCGGTGACGTCGTCAGGCAGGAAGTGACCCGCCGAGTCCATGATCCCGACCGCCTGGGCGCCGTACCCGACGGCCCGGGCCGCGTGCTCGGCCAGTTCGCCGGGGGACGCCATGTGGCTCATCATCAGCACGCAGTGCGCCTCGGCGCCGGCTCCGCGCAGGACGTCGAGATGCCGCTCGGCCAGGGACGTCTCGGTGGCGTGCACACCGATGCGGACGACGTCGGCGCCGTGGCCGATCGCCCGCCGCAGGTCGTCGGAGGTGCCCCAGCCCGGCAGCATGAACACGCCCATCCGGCTGTGCCGCAGCGCCTCCCGTACCGTCGACAGCATCTCGTCGTCGCTGACCGCGGCCTGGCCGACCTGGAGCGACGACGCGCCCAGGCCGTTGCCGTGGCCTACCTCCACCACCGGGATCCGCGCCGCGTCCGCCGCCTGCGCGTACCGGCGCAGGGCGACCGCCCCGAGCTGGTGGCGGACCGCGTGCTGGCCATCGCGCAGCGTCGGGTCGTGGATCACGACGTTCCTCATCGGGCCGCCTCCGTCCGGGCGGTCCGGCCCAGCCGGGCCGCGTGCTGCTCGGCGACCAGGATGGCGGCCGAGTTGATGATGTCGAGGTTGCCGGCGTAGCGGGGCAGCACGTCGCTGTGGGCGGTGACCTGGAGGGCGACCGTGACCCGGTCGTCGGCCACCGTGCAGGCGGTCACGACGTAGCCGGGAGCGAACGAGCGCACCCGCTCGGCCACCGGGTCCACCGCCGCGCGCACCGCGGCGACGTCGGCACCGGGGATCCGTGCGTGCACGGCCGTCCGGAAGGTCGCCGGCGGCACCGCCGGGCTGATGTTGAGGATCGCCTTGACGTCGGGCACGCCGGAGAACGTCGTGATGGCGTGCGCGGTGGTCGCCACGTACTCGTCGAGGTTGAGCCGGGTGCCGCGGCCGGCGACGTCGCTGGCCACCGTCGAGACGACCTCGAGGTAACTCACCGGGAAGCGGGCCGCGAGGGCGTGCGCGACCGGGATGGACGCCTGGCCGCCGCAGCTGATCAGGTTGATGTTGCGCCCGGTCGTCGCACCCACCCCGGTCACGGTCGGCACCACCATCCGGCCCGCCCTGCTGGGCGTCAGGTCCACCACCAGCGTGCCCAGCGGCTCCAGCAGCGACCAGTGGTGCAGGTGCGAGGCCGCGTTGGTGGCGTCGAACACCACGTCGAACGGAGTCGCCGCCGCCAGCACGGCGTCGATCCCGTCGGCGGTGACCGGACAGCCGAACCGCTCGGCGTGCCGCAGGCCCGCCGAGTCCGGGTTGCGCCCGGCCACCAGGCGGCAGTCCAGCAGCGGCGATCGGTGGATCTTGCTGATCAGGTCCTGGCCGATCGCCCCGGTGCCGATGACGGCGACGGTGGCGGGTTCGACGACGCCGGCATCGGCGTCGGCCACGTCCGCGGTGAGACTCAAGGCGTGCCTCCAGGGCGCTGGAGCCGGTCGGTCCGCGACCGCCGGGCGAGGGTTCGGCGGGTGCGGGTCGCGTGGCTCGCGGCATCCCGGCCGTAGGTTCTCAATTGCGTCGTCCTCACCATTCGATGTACACGCCGGCCCGCCGCGGAACCTCGCGCCGCCAGCGCGACGCCGGGAGACGGAGGCCCGCCGGGGGATGTCCGCACACGCGGTGACCGGGACTCGGCCGGCGGTTTCCGTACGGCCGGAATTGTCTCGTCTCGAGCGGCAATCGGACATACAACTTAATCTCAGAAGTCTCGCCGCAATAACCGAAGAAGCCCCCGTCTACATGCACGACAAGCAATGTGGCCATTGCGCTCTCAGCAGCCGCAACGATCTGCCGGCATCGAAGCTATCAGACGGCCACGGCGAGCGGCCCTGACTGGTGGGTCACTCTCACGACAGTCCACGCTGGAGTGTGGACCGTCACAGAGCCGTACGCCGGTCGTGGGTGCATCGGCGCCCCACCGGCCGCTCACGGCGCTTCGACGCTCTTCGGGCACTTCGTCCGCCCTTCCGCCGGCGCGCTCCTTTCGCGACCCACGCCGCCCTCCCCCGGGACCACGGATCCGTCCCGCCGCACCGGCGGTACCGCGCCGTCGACTGTGCCACCACCATTTGCGACTATCTTCGTCAGTTCCACCGTGCTGGCATTCTCGGACGGTCCGGTCGATTGTCGGCGGCGGCGGGTCGGCAGTTCGGGAAAGGGCACGGGGAAACGTGGACCCCGCCGCCGGCGGAGCCCGATCGGCGACGGCCGACGGTCGCCGCCACCCCCCTGCCGGCCCCCGCCCGACCGGAACCGGACGCCACCCGCCCCGAGAGGACACACCATGACGACCATCCGGCCGCCCGCAGTGGGCAGGTCGCCCCTGGGCCGCGCGTACGCCGAGCACCTCACCCGGAGGGCGGCGACGGACGACCCGACCGCCGCCGCCCGGGACTCGGCCACTCTCGAGCCGTACCGGGAGCGGTTCATGAGCGGCCCCGCCTTCCTCAGCGCGGCCGAGTGCCGGGCCGTCGCCCGGGACCTGCGCACCGTCTACGACCTGCTGCGCGCCCTGCCGGAGCGGGTGTTCGACGGCGACCTCACCGCGCTGGCGCAGTCCGTCGGCATGGATCCCCTGCAGACGGCGCTGATCACGCGCGGCGCCCGCGCCGGGTCGCTCGTCCCGCTCGGCCGCGCCGACCTCTACCACGACGGCCTGGGCTTCCGCCTGCTCGAATTCAACATCACCAGCGCGCTCGGCGGTTTCGAGAGTGCCGACATCAACCGGGCGATGCTGGCGTACCCGCCGCTGCGGGAGTTCGTGGACGAGCACCGGCTCCGGTACCGGGACACGCTGGGCTGCATCGTGCGGACCATGTACGCGGAGTGCGCCCCGATGATCCCCGCGGACCGGCCGCCCGTCGTCGCCGTGGTCGACACGATCGAGAACTACCCGATAGTCGGGTCCCGGCTCGAGGTGCTGGCCGAACTGCTCGCCGGATACGGCATCGAGGCGATCGGCTGCCACCTCGGCCAGTTCACGTACCCGTCGGGCCGACCGACGGTGGCGGGCCGCGCCGTCGACGTCGTCCTGCGGTACTTCCTACCGGAGGACCTGGCCGACCCGGCGGTGACCGCCCAGGTGGAGCCGCTGCTGGTCGCCGTGGAGCAGGAGAAGGTCGGCCTGCTCAGCCGCCTGGACGCCGAGTTGTACGGCAACAAGGGCACCCTGGCCATGCTCTCCGACGACCGGCACCGGGGCCTGTTCGACGCCGACGAGCTGGCCTGCGTCGACCGGATCCTGCCGTGGACCCGGTACGTGCGCCCGCGCGGCACCGATCCCGAGGGGGCCGAGGTCGACCTGCTCGCCTACGCCCGGGCCCGGCAGGGCGAGCTGGTCCTCAAGCCGACGCTGCTGCACGGCGGCAACGGCGTCCTCGCCGGCTGGACGGTCGACGGGGACGAGTGGCAGGCCCGGCTCCGCGCCGCGGTCGACGGCCCGTTCGTGCTGCAACGTCGGGTCCGGCCCGCCGCGGAACCGTTCCCCGACGGCGCCGGCGGCGTGCGGGACCTCTACCTCAACTGGGGGGTCTACCTGGCCGACCGGGACGTCGTCGACGAGGACGGTTACGCCGGCTGCCTCGTCCGCGGCAGCACCGACCCCGGGGTCGGTGTGGTCAGCATGGCCGGTGGCGCGACGATCGGCTGCACCTTCCACGGCGGCTGAGCGTACCGCCGCCTGTCGGGCACCGGGTCGCGGTGCCCGACAGGCGTCAGCGGTCGGCGCCGGCCGCTGGGGCCGTTCCGGCCGGGCGCCGGGCGCCCGCACGGACCGGCCGACAGTCCGCGGACCGGCTCACGCACCCGCGCCGGAGCGCACCCGGGCGATCCAGGCCTCGACGTCGTCGGCGGTACGCGGCATGGCCGACGACAGGTTCTCGTGACCGTCCTCGGTGACCAGCACGTTGTCCTCGATCCGGACGCCGATGCCGCGGAACTCCTCCGGCGCCAGCAGATCGTCGGCCTTGAAGTACAGGCCGGGCTCGACGGTGAGGATCATCCCGGGCTTCAGCTCGCCGTCCATGTAGTCCTGGCGCAGCAGCATCTGACAGTCGTGCACGTCCATGCCGAGGTGGTGCGACGTGCCGTGGACCATCCATCGCCGGTGCCAGCCGCCCCGCTCGCGGTCCAGGGTCTGCTCGAGGGTCACCCCCTCCGGCAGCAGCCCCCACTCGTGCAGCCGTCGGGCGATGACCACGTTCGCGGCGGCGTGGATGTCGCTGAACCTGTTGCCCGGCTTCACCGCCGCCAGGCCGGCCTCCTGCGCCTCCAGGACCGCTTCGTAGATCTTGCGCTGCACGTCGGTGAAGCGACCGGTCACCGGCAGGGTGCGCGTGATGTCCGCGGTGTAGAGGGAGTCGACCTCGACACCGGCGTCCACCAGGATGAGGTCGCCCTCGCGGACCGGCCCGGTGTTCTTGGTCCAGTGGATGGTGTTGGCGTGGTCGCCGGACGCGCAGATGGTCTCGTAGCCGATCCCGTTGCCGTCGTGGCGGGCGTACAGGCCGAAGAGGCCCTCGACCCACCGCTCGCCGCGCTCCTTGCCGACGGCCTCGGGCAGCCCGGCGATGATCGCCTCGAAGCCCCGGTGGGTGGCGGCGATCGCCTTGCGCATCTCGCCCACCTCCCACTCGTCCTTGAGCAGCCGCATCCCCGAGAGGTGGCGGGCCAGTTCCTCGTCCGCCTCGTGCTGCTGCGTCACCGACGCGGACGTGTCCGCCTGGGCCCGGGTCTCGTCGACGAGCTGGGCGAGCTCTCCGTCGGCCCCCCGCACGACACGCACCCCGGTCGCGCCGGCGTCCTTGGCCAGGACGTCCGGGAGCGTGTCGATGTGCCGGGTGCCGATGCCCAGCCGCTGCTCGACCTCGCGCATCGTGGGGCGGGGTCCGACCCAGAACTCGCCGAACCGGGAGTCGGCGAAGAACTCCTCGCTGTCGCGCGGGGCCAGCGGCCGGAAGAACAGGATCGCCTCGTGGCCGTCGGGCTTCGGGTCCAGCACCAGGACGCTGTCGGGCTCGGTGTCGAACCCCATGCCGGTCAGCCAGGCGAAGGCCGTGTGCGGGCGGAAGGTGTAGTCCGTGTCGTTGCTGCGCACCTTGAGGCCGCCGGCGGGGATGATGAGGCGCTCGCCCGGGAACCGCCGTGACAAGGCCGCCCGGCGACGGGCCGCGTTGTCGGCGACCTCCGAGCGCGGGACAGGTGCCGCATCCGGAGTGGCCCAGCCGGAGGCGATGAAAGCGCGAAACTGATCGCTCGTGGGGGTGTTGCGGTGGCTGGCTTTCACCTGCTCGTCGCTTGTCATGGTCGATATCCTGCCACGCGCCGCGGAGCCTCGGCAAAGCCGCCGGAACCCTCGACCGCACCCCCGTGACGCGCCCCGGCGGCACGGCCAGAACCCGATCGTCGCCGCCGGATGTCCGTTGTGGCCGCCGGTATCGACGTTTGTGCCGGCGGCACGGACCGAAGGGACTTTCCGAAACGCCACAATCGATCGACGCCTTGACATCCGTTGTAACCTCTTCGAAGCCGCTCGATCGGCGTCCCAGGCGCGTTCGTCAACGCCGCCGTTTCCGATTTGTTTGATCCGACCGTCCGATACGGTCGCCAACTCACGGAAAGCGAAGTGCCCATGCGATTGTCTGCGTTGAGTTCTGCGATGAAGCCGACTCCAGGCCGTGATTCGCGTCGTCGAGGCGGGCGGATCGCCGTCGTGGCCGCGCTCGGACTGGCGCTCGTCGGCGCGGCGGGCGCCGGTGCCGCGGCCGTCGCGCCCACCCCGACGCCGGAGCTGGCCGCGGCGACCGTCGGCGGGCAGGGCGTACGACAGGGCAACGTCACGGTCGACGGCGCGACCCTGCGCTACACCAGGACCGGCAGCGGCTCGCCGTTGGTGCTGCTGCACGGGTGGCCGCAGACGTCGTGGGTGTGGCACAAGGTGCTGCCCTCCCTCGCCCGGCAGCACACCGTCATCACGTTCGACCTGCCTGGCCTGGGCGCCTCCACGGCTCCGGCCGGCGGCTACGACAAGGCCACCACCGCCCGCCGGATCCGCCAGGCGGTCAACCAGCTCGGCTTCACGCAGGTGGCCCTGATCGGCCACGATCTCGGCGCGATGGTCGCGTACAACTACGCCCGCGACTTCCCCACCGAGGTCACCCGGATCGGCGTCGTCGAAAGCCCGCTGCCGGGATTCGGGTTGGAGGACTTCTACGGGATCAGCTGGCACTTCCTGTTCAACGCCTCACCCGCGCCCATCCCGGAGCGCATCATGGACAACGAGGACGTCCCGACGTATCTCGGAATGCTCTTCGACCGGGCGCAGCACCCGGAGGCGATCGACCGCAACGTCTACCACCGCGCGTATTCCGACCCGGCGAAGCGGACGGCGGGATACGAGTACTACCGGGCGTTCAAGGAAGACGCCGCCGACAACCAGGCCCACGCGCAGGCGAAGCGCCTCACCATTCCCGTGCTGGCCATGGGAGCCGATTCCGTCTTCGGGCCGGCCGTCGCCGCCTCCTACCAGCAGGTGGCCACCGACGTGCGTACCGTCGTGGCCCCCGACACCGGCCACTGGATCGCCGAGGAGAACCCGGCCTTCTTCAGCGCCTGCGCGTTGCTCTTCTTCGGACCCGCCACCGGCACCCCGTCCAGCCCCGAACTCACCGGCTGCGCCCCCTGACCGCAGCCCGTCGACCCGCACCGCACCACGGCGAGGGCGCCCCGGGGCGGGCGGGTGCGTCGCCACCGCCCGCCCCGGTCGCTTCCCGCCCGGCGACCCGGCCCTGCCGATGGATCGGGTGGACCGGGCGGCGGCCCGGCGGACGGGGCGCTCCCCTGCCCGGGCCGTCAGCTGTCCCCGTAGACGAGGTCCATCACGTCGGTGCGCCCGGACCAGCGCAGTTCGAAGCGCCAGCAGCCGGCCTGCGGCAGGTCCACGATCGACGGACCAGGGCCGCCGGCGACCTCCCGGGTCACCCGGGCTCCGCTGCCATGCAGGGTCGCGGTGATCCGCAGGGGACCACCTGCGGCTACGGCGGGGTTTGTCGTGGTGGGGCGGGCGACCCAGAGGATCTTGTTGTTCGTCCCGTTCCTCCTCACCCGCGTCAGCGGGTGTCCGAACAGCACCGCGACGATCTCGCCGCTCGCGCCGAGGACGTGCGGCATCCGGGTGCTCCCGCTGAACCCGGCGTCCGCCCAGTCGGGCAGCGGCCCCGTCTCCACCTGCGAGCCGCAGCCGGGGGCCGCAGCCGACGGCGCGCCCGTCGGCGGCGCGCTCTGTGGGGCGGCGGCCGGCGCGGCCGGCTGCCCTGCCGTCGTGCACCCCGCCAACAGCAGCACCGTTGCCAGCGACACCCCGCGTCCTGCACCCATCCCATGCCTCCCGACGTCCCACTCGTGCGTGCACGGTCAGGACACCGGCCGACTCCACCAGGTCCCGGCGCGGGCCACGGGATCGGCACGCCGGGTGCACACCCGGGCCGGCACCGGCACAATTACCCCTACGGTCCGTTCATGAACCGCAACCGCTGCGCCGGATCCTCGACGTGCCGGCGGTGCAATCCCCGTCGTCTCGATACCACCCAGGCATCTTCATACCGCGCAGGTATCAACGTCCCGGCGACAGTGGCGCCCTGTTTTAGCGAGCGGGCGATCGCGAGCGCCTCGGGCCTGCTGAGTTCGCCCTCGATCCGGTAGCTCGCGCCAGCCTCCTGCCGGATCGAAGTGGACGCGGCGAGGCGCGTGGTCTGCACCCTGGACGGTGCCAGCGAGGTCCACGTAGGACAGCGCGGCGGCGCTGCGCCGGGCCGCCAGGAGCCCGTAGTTGCCCGAGCGGGCGACCCACCTGCGTCTCAGCAGCACCACCGACGTCTCCAGCCAGGGGCGGGGGTCTACGTCGATCGGATCGTGGCTGCGGACCGGGACGGGCTCCTCTTCCAGGGCGAGGGCGAGGGCGCCGACGCCACCCCGGCTCGTTCCCGCCGGCTGGTCGCCCGCCCGCGCCTGAGCCGGTCGCCGTGCCCCGGGCCGCGTCCACCCGCGCCCGTTTAGACGTGGCCGGGCAGGACCGGTCGCCGCGGACGGGCTCCGGCACGGGTCGGCTCAGGGCGTACGGGCGGGAGGTCGGGCGCTGCCGGTCGCCGGACGCCCTCGCCGCCCTCATCAGACGGGGCAAGCCCACGTGAAGGGCCCCGCCCCTGCTCCGACCGGGGAGTGCAAGCAATTTATGGACGCCTACGTGTCACTGTCTTAACCGCAGCGAGACGCGACGTCACTAGGGTCAGTGGACCCATCGATCGACGTCGTGGCGAGAATCGTCCCGCCGTGGTGGGGCACCGGAAGGGGTGGCAATGAGGGGGGTGGCTCCGCTGGTCATCGGCATCGCCTCCTCGCCGGCCGAACGCAGGCGGCTCGCACGTCTGCTCGGCGGGACCGAGGCGTTCCTGATCGTCTCGAGCGTCGACCAGGCGCGCACGTTCCTCGGCGTAGCCGGGACGCCCCCGGTGGCGCCGGTGGCGCCGGTGGCGCCCGCCGCGCCGGCCGAGCCCGTGGCGGGCCCCGTGACCCCACCGCCGGCCGACCTGAGCGTCGACTCCGACCGACGGGTGCTGCGCTGGCTGGACCGCGAGGTCGAGCTGACCCGACTGGAGCACGACCTGCTGCGCTGCCTGGTAGAGGCGCCCGGACAGGTCTGGACCTACGAGCGGCTGCACCTCGCGGTCTGGGGCAACGTGCACCTCGGGCGGGGCTCCGACATGCACTCGGTGGTTCGCCGGGTGCGGCACAAGCTCGCCCGGCTGGACGCCTCGGCGTCGATCCACGCGGTCCGTGGGGTCGGCTTCCGCCTCGCCCCCGTCTGACGCACGGGCTGCCGGGGCCGACGCGGTCCGGCCCGCCTGGTCGGAAACCAGGCGGGCCGGACCTGTCAGCCGACGGTCGGTGTCAGCAGCGCACGGGTGACAGCGCGAAGTCCTCCACCGTGGGTGCGGCGGTGTTGATCCTCGTCTGCCGGGTCTGGGGCTTCCAGCCGTCCTTGGCGACGATCATCGTCAACGGGTTGTTCCGGCGGTCCATCCAGTAGGCGTACCTGCCCTCGGCGTCGGTGGCGAACGTCCAGGACATCGCCCACGAGTCGACCTGGACGATGGCTCCGGGGATCGGCGAGCCGGCACCCTGGCAGCTCGTCCCGGTGACCGTGCCCATCAGCTTGCCCCAGGTCGTCGGCTGCAGCACGTTCATCGTGACCGCCACCGGCTCCACCGTGTACGGGGTGTTCTCCTTGATGGCGACCGAGGCGGTGTAGGTGCCGGGCTGGTCCACGTTCGCCGTCATGCCGACGTTGACCGTGACGGCCTGGCCCGGCGCCAGGGTGGCCGCCGTCCTGTCGATCGTCATCCAGCTGACGTCGGCGGTGCTGGCGGCGCACTCCTCGAACCCGGGCAGCACCTCGCTGTCCCGCGTCGCGGTGAAGCCGCCGGAGGAACCGCCGACCTTGTAGAAGCCGCACGCCGCGCCGCCGCGGTAGCGGGCGGTGTTGGCGTTCGGCAGGCTCGACCAGGAGGAGGTGGCCGGGTCGTAGGCGAAGCCGACGTTGGTGATGGCACCACCCTGCGAGCCGCCGACGACCAGGAACTTGCCGTTGGCCACGGCGAACGAGCTGGCCCAGTTGTCGGCCGGCGCGTCCGCGATGGCCGTCCAGGTGTCGGCGCCCGGGTCGTAGGCGTAGCTCGCCTTCTGCGCCGCGGAGCCGTCGTTGCCTCCGGTGCAGTAGACGATGCCGTCGATCCCGCCGCAGGAGAGGAAGGCCACCGACTTCGGGTAGTCGGCCAACGTCTCCCAGCTGTCGCCGGCCGGGTCGTAGCGCACGACGTCGTTCGACATCGGCGTGCAGGACGCCGTGGTGCAGCCGCCGACGGCGTACAGCTTGCCGCCCGCGACCGCCTGGCCGGCGGCGGAGCGCGGCGCGGGATTGTCGGCCTTCTCCGTCCAGGTGTCGGCCGCCGGGTCGTACGACCAGGTGGTGCCGTCGGGGCCGGCCGTGCCCCAGCCACCGGTCGCGACGATCCTGCCGTCCAGGACGCCCACCGTCATGGCGGTACGCGCGCCGGGCAGATCGGCGATCGGGGTCCAGGTCTGGGCGACCGGGTCGTAGGCGTAGTTCTTCGCCGAGGACGCCGATCCGGTGCCGCCGGCGATGGAGTACACCTTGCCGCCCAGGTTGACCACCCGGTTGTCCATCACCACGGCCGGGTAGTCGGCGATGTCGGTCCAGGGCGCGGCCTGCGGACCGGCCTCGGGCGAGGTCGCCGCCGTCGACTTGCCGGACGTCCTCGCCGCGAACGAGGTCGGGACCTGGAGCCGCTGAACCGGCGCACCGGGTGAGCCGAGCACCTCCTGCTTGCTCATCCGGGACCCGTCGGCCCGCAGCAGCTCGAACCCGCCGGCGCGCTCGCTGAACTCGACGGCGACCGGGGCGCCGCCCGTGTTGGTCACCGTGAACGACTTGGTGACCTTGCCGCTGGGCATCCGGGCGGTCCCGGTCACCTGGGCCGGCTTGACCGACAGCCGGCCGGCCGCGAGCTGGAAGTTCGCCGCGGTGGCCCAGTCGGCCTGGACGTCGACCTGCTTGCTCTGGCTGACGTAGTCGCCGGCCCGGGCGGTGAACCTGTGGGTGTCCGTCAGCGTCGAGAACAGCCAGTAGAAGCCGTCCGCCAACCCCGTGTCGTCGGGGGTCGCCACGGTGGTGGCCTTCTCCGTCGGCCGGTCGTCGCTGATGACGGTGGCGCCGTCGACGTAGCCGTTGTCGTTCCTGTCGCGGACGTGGCCGAGCACCAGGCCGCCGTCGATCGGCTCGCAGGTGATCTGGCTGCCGATCAGGACGTTGTCGACCGACCACCACCACTCGTACGAGGCGTCGTAGTAGCGGAACCGGACCCGGGCCTGGGCCTGGCCGGCGGCCTGCGGGACGGCGATCTCGGTGACCTTCGGACCACGGACGTCGGCGGCCTGCCGGAGCACGTTGGTCCACGTGGTCCCGCCGTCGAGGCTGAGGTCGACGTCGGCGCGGTCGCTGCCCAGCCAGTTGTAGTCCTGGTTGAAGCGGATGACCGGTGCCGTGACGCCGGTCAGGTCCACCACCGGGCTGACGAGCGAGGTGTCCTGCTTCCCGCCGGAGCCGTACTCGTCGCTGTCGATGATCGCGAAGTTGCCGGTGCCCCCGGTCAGGTTGCCCCGGGCGCCGTCGTCGGTGAACTTCCAGACCTGGCCGCTGGCGGCGTGGTCCACCACGGACCAGCCGGCCGGCACGGTGCTGCCGTCGAAGGTCTCGTACTCGCCGTCGGAGCCGAACCGGTATCCGGGTGCGGTCGTGCAGGCGTTGGTCGGCACCGGCACCGCCACGTTGGCCGTGGCGTTGCCGGTGCCGACGACGACCTGCTTGGTCACCGTCTGGTAGCCCGGGTACTGCGGCTCGACCTTCAGGTCGTAGGTGCTGCCGGCCGGCAGCTTGAGCGTGTAGCGGCCGTTGACGGGCGTGGTGTAGTCGGACACGCCCGACTGGCCCTCCACGGTGACCTTCGCGTAGAGCGGCCAGCCGTGCCCGGAGCCGTCGGTGACGGTTCCACTGACGGTGACGCTCGGCACCGCCGTCAGCGCCACGTCGAGCGTCGTGGTCGCGTTGCGGGCGACCGCAGCCGGCGTGGTCTTCGCCTGGTAGCCGAACGCCGCCACGGCGACCTGGTAGTCGCCGACCGGGAGCAGCGACGAGTACGTCCCGTCGGCGCCGGTGGTCAGCTCGCGGTCCGCCGCGCCGGTCAGGGTAACCGTGGCGCCGGGGACCGGGGCGCCGGTGGCCGCGTCCGTGACCTTGCCGGCCAGCGTGCCGGTGTCGCCGATCGGGGCGCCCTCGAGCAGTGCGAGCGCGTCCAGCCGGCCCTCACCGAACACGTTGTTGTCGTCCGCGGTGCCACCGCACTGCGCGTCGGCCTTGTCGACCGCCGAGCCGTCGAGCAGCGCGCGGGTGGCGTCGACGTCGCCGACGAGCGCCGGCGCGGCGGACCACAGCAGCGCGATCGCGCCCGCGAGGTGCGGAGCGGCCATCGAGGTGCCGTTGTAGCTGGCGTAGCCGCTGCCCGGAATGCTCGACCGGACGTTCACGCCGGGCGCCGCGATGTTGGGCTTGATCTCGCCGTTCTGACCGGCGCCGCGGGAGGAGAAGCTGGCGATGTTGTTGTTGACGTCGTAGGCGCCCGCCGAGTAGTTGCTGACCAGGCTGCCCGGTGAGCCGCTGGTCTGGCACGCCGATCCGCTGTTGCCGTTGGACCAGACGCCGAAGATGCCCGACGCGGTCCACGCCAGCGTCACGTCCTCCATGAACGGGTCGTTGGAGGGCAGCGTGGTTCCCCACGAGTTGTTGATGATGTTCGGCCGCTTGCTGGCGTCCGGGTTCTGGCCGTTGAGGTCCGTCGGTTCGAGCATCCACTGACCGGAGGTGACCAGCGCCGCGTCGTTCGGGCAGCAGCCGTTGGCCGCGATCCACCTCACGTCCGGGGCGACACCGATCTGGTTGGCTCCGTCGGCGCCGGCCATCGTGCCCATCGTGTGCGTGCCGTGGCCGTTGGTGTCGCAGGGCGCGGCGCAGGTGCCGGCGGCGCGGAACCAGTTGTAGTTGTGGTCGAACGTGCCGTCGCCGTTGTTGCCACGGTAGGAGTTCACCAGCGCCGGGTGGTCGAACTGCACCCCGGTGTCGATGTTGGCCACCGTGATGCCGGCGCCCTTGGCGCCGTACTGGGACCACACGTCGTCGGCGTTGATGTTCGCGATGCCCCACTCGAGGGCGTTGACCGTCTTCTCGGCGGTGCCCTTGGTGACCTCGGGCACCTCGTAGGCGACCGGGGCGTACAGGCCCTCGACCTCGGCGTGCGCGGCGAAGCTCTGCGCCATCGTCAGGGAGCCGCCGCTGACCTTGATCGCGTTGGTCGCCCAGAAGGTCTCGTACCTCGTTCCGGAGCCGTCGAGCTCGGCGCGGATCTTGGACTGGCTGCTGGCGGCGGTCTTCTTCAGCGCGTCGGCGACGGCGGTGCCGCGCTTGGCCCAGTCCTCGATCGCGGCGGCCTGGCCCAGGTCCGCCCGGTCCTTGAAGCGGATCCAGAAGTCGCCCTCGGTCTTGCCCTGGAGTTCCTTCGTGAGTTCGGGACGGATCTTGTCGGACGGGGAGGCCTGTGCGGCTGACCCGGTCGCGGCCAGACCTGTCGCGGCCAGGATCATCGCCGCACCGGCGCTGACCAGAGATCTGGCCCAGCGCCTCGTGGGTGGATGTGTGAACATCGGTGGTGCCTCCTCCAGAACGGCCCAGAGTGGAACGAGCCATGGTGGAGGGCGCAGGTGCTCGTCTCCGTTCGGACGATCCGGATCCGACCCCTCCACGCCCCCAGGCACCGCGCGGGTCGCGCCGGCTGCCCGTGTGGACACTATGATCGACAAGAATGGGCGATCAAGAACTTGCCGTAAGCAATCTGTCACTAGGCGTTGGCCGGCGAATGGGGAGCTTGCCAATGTTGGTCACGGTCTTGACGAAGATGGGCAGAGGCTGCCCGTAGTTTCCGGGTGGGTGCTGTGGGGGCACGCGACGAAGATGCGGCGCCGGGCTCTCCAGAGCCGGCCGACGAACCCTTTCCGCTGGTGATCGCGGTGACGCCGTCGCCGGCCGAGCGGATACGACTGGCGGAACGCCTGGAGGGCGTCGCGCCGCTGCTGCTGGTGGCCGACCTCGACGAGCTGCGCAGGCTGATCGCGGCCCCGCCGCGGCTGCCCCCGGAGCCCTCCTCCCGGTCGCCCGCCGGCACGCCGGGCTCGACCGACGACGACGCGCTGCTGATCGACTCGGCCCGCTCGACGGCGCGCAGCCGGGGCCGCGAGATCGGCCTCACGCGGCTCGAACACGACCTGCTGGCCTGCCTGACCACCGAGCCCGTCCGGGTCTGGAGCTACGCCGAGCTGCACCGCTCGGTCTGGCGCGACGAGGGACGCGAGCGCCGGGCGGACGTGCAGTCCCTGGTGAAGCGGCTGCGTCGCAAGCTCCACGAACTCGGCACCGGGGTGGCCATCGACGCGGTGCGGGGCGTCGGCTTCCGGCTGACCGACCATCAGCAGCCGAAGGTCAGCGGTTCCGGATGACTGCCTGACTTAGGCACTCCGCGGCCGGCGCAGGGTGACCGGTGGGCCGAAGCGGACCGCGACGCCGGGCGAGTACAGCACGCTGACCGGTTGCCCGACGGGTGCCGGCAGCCCGGCGGCTTCGACCAGCTCGTCGTCGAGGTGCAACAGCTCCGCCCGGTGCAGCGGCCAGCGGGGATGCCAGTTCGGCAGGTGCAGCGTCCGCCCGTACGCCCGGGTGTGCAGCCCCCAGCGGGCGGTGACGAAGTGCTCCAGCGGGGTCGGCTCGGCGATGGGCTCCCCCACGTGCACCACCATCCGGCTCGTCGCACCGGCCGGACCGGGCCACCGGCGCCGGCACCGGTAGGTGTAGCGGTCCCCGTCGCGCTCCAGCCGCATCGCCGACCACATGTACGGCAGCCGCAGGGTCGCCCGGGCGACCAGCACCGGGACCAGCCGCGACGCGTCGAGCGAACGGAACACCACCGCCCGTCGGCCGGTGTCGTCGACCGAGTAGAGCCGGACGTTGGTCTCCGCGAAGGTCCCGAGGTACGGCACCCCCGGCCCACGGCCGAGGCCCAGCCCCACCATCCGGAAGCCGATCAGGCCGACGTAGCTGACCCCGTCGAGGGTGTCGGGGCGGGTTCCCGCGGGCAGCAGCGGCGCGACGAGTTCCGGCGCGACCGCCCAGTGCAGGAACGTCAGGTCGTCCCAGCGCTGCCGCAGGACCGCCCACGGGAACGCCTGCTCGGGCGCGCAGTCGACCGGCTCGATGTCCACGTGTCCATCCTGCCCCGACCCGGCCCGGCCCCGACCCTGGCCCCGGCTGCGGGCGCGGGTGCGGGTGCGGGTGCGGGTGCGGGTGCGGGTGCGGGTGCGGGTGCGGCGACCGGCGACCGGCGACCGGCGACCGGTGTGACGATGACGCCGTCGCGCGCTAACCCGGGGACACGCCCAGCGGCCGACGAGGAGCGGCCGCGGGTTCCTCGCTGTCGCGTCCCTTCGCGAGCACGGGACCGGGCGTGCTCCAGGAACGCCACAGCCGGCTGTACCCGCCCCCGGACTCCAGCAGCTGGCCGTGCGTACCGTGCTCGACGACGCGCCCGTGCTCCATCACGACGATGCGGTCCGCGGTCGCCGCCTGGCTGAGGCGGTGGGCGACGATCAGCGTGGTACGGCCCTCGGTGGCCGCCGTGGCGGCGCGGTCGAGGTCGCGCGCGCCGGCACTGCCGGCCTCCGCGGTGGCTTCGTCGAGGACCGCGACGGCGGGGTCGGCGAGAACGAGGCGGGCCAGGGCGAGCTGCTGGGCCTGGGCGGCGGTGAGGTGCCGTCCGCCCTCCCCCACGCGCGTGTCGAGTCCGTCCGGCAGCGCACGGAGCCAGTTGGTGACGCCGACGAGGTCGAGGGCGGCGGTCAACTCGGCGTCGGTGGCGTCCGGGTTGGCCAGGCGCAGGTCGTCGCCGAGCGTCCCAGCGAAGACGTGCACCTCCTGGCTGATCAGGGCGATCTCGCGACGTACGCGGTGCTCGTCCAGGTCCGCCAGCGGCACGCCGCGCAGACTGACCGCGCCACGGGTGGGGGCGATGATCCCGGCGGCGATGCCGGCGAGGGTGCTCTTGCCCGCGCCGCTCGCACCGACGAGGGCGACGCGCTCGCCGGGTGCCAGGGTGAGGGTGACGTCCCGCAGCACGACGGGCCCGTCGTCGTAGCGGTGCCGGTCGACGACCACCTCCAGCGTCGCGGGTCCCGGGCCACCAGGTTCGGCCGCCCCGGGGCGTCGGGGGGTGGCGGGTCCGCAGCCGTCGGGCGAGGCGGCGCCAGGCAGCGAGGTGACGCCGACGAGCCGGGCGAGGCTAGCCCCGGCCTGGAGCACGGAGTCGGACTGGAACAGCAGCAGGCCGATCGGGTTGAAGAGGCGGTGGAAGTAGAGGGCGGCGGTGGTCGCCGCCCCCACGGTGGCCAGGTCGTCGCGGACCAGCAGGAAGCCGACCAGCAGCACGGCGGCAAGCCCCACGAACTCCGAGCGGTTCATCCGCAACCCGAGCCGCATGTGCAGGCTGAAGATCTCCAACGACAGGTCGCGGGCCGCAGCGGAGCGATGGGCGATCCGACCGACGTGTGCGTCCTCCGTCCGGTAGGCCCGCACGGTCGCCGCGCCGCGCAGCGCTCCGGCCATGACCTGGGCCCGCTCGCCGGTGGCAACCCGCTCGCGCGCGTAGTACGGCACCGACCGCCTCAGGTACCACGACAGCGCCATCGCATAGGCCGGTGCCGCGGCGAGCCCGGCGAGGCCGAGTCGCCAGTCGAGGGCGAAGAGCCCCGTCGCGGTCAGCACGATGGACAGCAGCGCGCCGAGGAAGGCGGGGCCGCTGGTGGCGATCACGTTGGTCACCACGGCCACGTCGTCGCCGGCGCGGGCCACCAGGTCCCCGGTGCCGGCCCGCTCCAGCGTGGCCGACGGCAGGTGCAGGGCGCGGTCGAGGACCCGCTCCCGCAGCCGCGCCAGCACGGTCTCGCCGAGGCGTGCCGTGAGCGCGGCGCCGATCGCGGTGAGGACGCCGGCGAGCACGGCGGCGCCCGCGATCACGCCCGCCCAGGCCACGATCCGGGGCGTGTCGGAGCCGGCGATGACGTCGTCGACGAGGCGGCCGAGCACCCACGGGGCGACGAGCCCGGTCGCGGACGCGGCGACCAGCAGGGTGCCGGCGGTGGCGCTGAGCCCGGGTAGCCGGACGAACTCGACCCGCAGGGCGGCCCAGGTCTGCCGGGCGGTCGCCGTGGGCAGCAGTTGCCGGGTCGCGGCGGTCGACTCGACGCTCATCGCAGGACCTCGTCCCGGTAGCGGCCGTCGCCGGCGAGCAACTGCTCGTGCGGGCCCTCGGCGACGACCCGTCCACGGTCGATCACGACCACCCGGTGCGTGACCCGCAGCAGGGCCGGACTGTTGGTGATCAGCACCGTGCCGCGGGCTGCCGCCGCGCGGGCCGAGGCCAGTCCCTCGGCGAGTAGCGCCTCGGTCACCGCGTCGACCGCCGTGGTGGGGTTGTGCAGCACCAGCACCGGCGGGTCGGCGGCGAGAGCCCGGGCCAGTCCGACCCGCTGCCGCTGCCCGCCGGAGAGGTTCGCGCCCCGCTCGGTGAGCAGGCGGTCGATGCCGTGCGGGTGGGCCGCGAGCACGTCCTCGGCCGCCGCGGCGCGCACCGCGGCGCGCAGCACCGCCTCGTCGGCGTCGGCGCCGGCGGCGAGGTTGGCGCGCAGTGTCCCCTCGAACAACGCCACGTCGTGCTGCTCGACCAGGAGGATGCCGCGTACGGCGTCGATGTGCAGACCCTCGGCGGGCACCCCGTCGACGTACAGCGTGCCCCGGTAGTCCTCCCGGGGCACGCGGCCGGACAGCAGCGCCACCAGCGCGTCGGCCTCGCTCGGATCGTGGGCGAGCACGCCGAGCACCTCACCGGCGCCGACCCGCAGGCACAGCCCGTCGAGCCCGGCGTACCCGATCGTGTCGAGGGCGAGCCGCGACGGGGCCGGGTGGGGTGCTGCGGCGGAGCCGGAGCGGGTGAGCGGCTCGGCGCCGAGCACCCGGGCGACCCGCCCGGCGGAGGCGCGGGCCATGGCGGACAGCTGTACGCAGTAGCCGAGCGTCTGCACGGGCTCGGCGATGAACTGGGCCAGCCCGACGACGGCGACGAGTTCGCCGATGGTGAGCCGGCCCTGGATCGCGAGCCAGCCGGCGACGCCGGCGACCGCCGCGAGGAGGAGGCCGTTGACCGTGGTGGTGAGTCCGAGGTGCAGGCCCTTGGTGGTGGCGGCGCGCAGGGTGACGTCGAGGGCGTGGCGGCTGGCGGCCGCGTACCGGCGTGCGGCGTGGCCCTGGGCGCCGATGCCGCGCAACACGCGCAGGCCCGAGACGAGGTCCACGGCGAGCGAGGTGGTGGCGGCGAGGGCCTCCTGCTGCGCGGCGCTGCGCCGGCTGAGCAACGGCGCCATCCGCTGCAGGGCGACGACCACCAGCGGCACGCCGACGAGTACCCCCAGCCCGAGCGGGACGTCGACGACGAGCAGCGCGACGGCAGCGACCACGATGGCGGTGAGCGCTGCGGCACCGAGCCCCGCGACCCGTACGACGAGCGCGGACAGCTCGGCGTCGGAGGCGGTGACGGACAGCAGTTCGCCGTCGCGCATGCCCGAGCGGTTCCCGCGCGGGTCGAGGGCGCTGCGGGCGATCTCGACGCGCAGGAGGTGGGCCTCCTGCTCCAGCGCGGCGTACGCCAGGCGGGCGCCGGTGCGGTAGGCGAAGGCGAGGACGGTGAAGAGGACGGCGAGACCGGCCAGGGAGAGCAGCAGCGCCCCTACGTCCCCGGTGGCGACGGCGCGGTCGATGATCACGGCGATCGCGACCGGGACGAGGGCCTCGGCGGCCTGGTGGGTGCAGAGCAGCACGGTGCCGGCCACCACGCGAGCGCGCTGGCGGCGCAGGGCACGGCGCAGGACCGTCCCGCCGCTGGTCTTCTCGGCTGCCACGAACGCCCCTCCCGGAGATCGAGGCCAGGTTAGCCTCACCTAATGGTCGCGGCGAACGGGGGTTCGACGACCCGTCAGTCGGGCACACCCAGGCCGAGATCCGGACCGGTCGTGACGTGGTGGCGGCCGATCGGCACGGCCTCCCCGACGTCGGATCGACGATCACACCGGCCGGACTCCACCTGGGTCGCGTCGTCCATCGCGGGCGGCCCGACCAGGACGAGCACGACGCCACCGAGGGCCAGCGGGTTGCCGGACGCCGCCGCGAGGAGCCGGGGCAGGCCCAGCCGGCGCAGCACCGGGTGCGCCGCCAGCGCCGCCCGCGACGCGGTCGCCTCGCGCCCGGACAGGCCCGGGCACCGGTCGGTGAGCCGGTCGGCGCGACAGTCAGGGTGCGCCGGCGTCAGCCGCAGCCCCGACCGCAACTCGTCGACCGCCTCGGGGTCCGCGTACGCCCGTGCGGCGGCCGGCCGCCCAGCGCCGGCGGCACCACTACCTCGGTCTTTCACCTGGGCGGCCCCGTTCATAGCCGTTGCTCGATAGGGCTGGTCCGGGGTTCGCGGGTCAGCTTCGCTGGCATGCTGACGGCCCGCCCCGACGCCGGGCCGGGTTCCTCCGTGCATTCCTTGGACAGCCCTTGACGAAGGGCCGAGGCTAGGCTTCGCTTCGGTGACGGCGACCCACCACGGCATCATCTTGCAGCCAGCGGTCGCCCAACTCGCCGAGCTGATCGGACGGGAGCTCCAGGCATGACAGAGACGACGCCCGGGGCCACGCAGAGTGAATGAGGACGTAGAAGATGAACGAAACGACTTCCAAGCCGTCGAAACCGCGCTCCCTTGAGGGGGTGGACCGGCGGCCGGTGCAGAGCTCCGGGGAAGACCCGGTGACGTTCGGTTTCCTGCCCGAGGCACCATCGACGCCCGTCCTCGTCACGCCGGCCGGTCCCGGCGTCGACCTGCCCGGCTGGCTGCGCGCGCACCGGGAGGCCGTCGAAGCCCGGCTGCTGCGGCACGGCGCGGTCCTGCTGCGAGGCTTCCACGGCGGGTCGGTGGAGAAGTTCGAAGAGGCCGCCTCGGCCCTTTGTGCCACCCTCTACCGCGAGTACGGGGACCTCCCGCGAGAGGGCGAGTCAAACCGCGTCTACAAGTCGACGCCGTATCCGGAAGACCTGTCGATCCTGTTCCACAACGAGAGTTCCCATCTGCCGCAGTGGCCGATGCGACAGTTCTTCTCGTGCATCGTGGCCCCGCGCTCCGGCGGCCAGACGCCGATCGTCGACTGCCGTACGGTGCTGGCCCGTATGCGTCCGGAGCTGGTCGAGCTCTTCGCTACCAAGAAGCTCCGTTATGTCCGCAACTTCATCGAGGGCGTCGACGTCAGCTGGTCGCGCTTCTTCGGTACCGAGGATCCCGCTGAGGTTGAGCGTCGGTGCGCCGCGGAGGGAACGAGCTTCGAGTGGACGGCGGAGGGCGGCTTGCGGACCTCGCGTCAGGCCGACGCGGTTCTGCGCCATCCGGTGACCGGAGAGGCCGTCTTCTTCAACCAGCTGGCGCTGCACCACCCGTCGGCGCTGGACCCGGAGATCCGTTCCGCGCTGCTGGAGATCTGCGAGGAGGAGCAGGGTATGCCGCGCAACGTCTTCTGGGGCGACGGCACGGTCATCGACGACGCCGTGGTGGCCGAGGTCCGGGACCTGATGGACCGCGAGTCGGTCGCGTTCACCTGGCAGGAGGGCGACATCCTGGTCATCGACAACATGCTGGTCGCCCACTCGCGCAGTCCCTTCACCGGGCCGCGCAAGATCGTGGTGGCGCTCGGCGACATGACCGGCGAATCGGTGCCCGCACCTTTCGCTACCGATGCCCGGGTGCCGCCGCCTTCAGGGGTTCGATGCTGACCCCGGGCATCACCATGGCGTCGTAGCCGAACCAGACTGACCTTCGCCCGCATCTGGAGCACGCCCGCGACGGGCGGGATCCGGTCGAAGGACGCCGCCGCACCTCTGAGGGTCGCCGGTGCGGGCGGGAGGGAGGACCAGCTCAACCGGTCAGTCGCTGCGAGACCCAGTCGGCCGCCTGGTCGACCGCCCGCCGGGACTCGTCGGTGTGGTCGAGCATGTCGAAAGCGTGCTGCCCGCCCGGTACGTCAATCACCTCCACCCGTACGCCGACGTCGCCCGCCGCGTCAAGGAACACCGCGACCGTCTCGGCCATCTCCTGCCGCTCCCGGCCGACGCGGGTGAGCAGCAGCGGCGGTACGGGCCCACCCGGCTCCCGGATCGCCACGCCCGGGTCGAAGCGCGGGTCGACGCCCCAACCCGGCATCGGCGCGAGAAGCGGATACGTCAGCGCCACCGCCCGCAGCCAGGAAGGGCGCTCCCGCAGCCAGTCCGTGCTCAGCAGTCCCCCGCCGGAGAAGAACCAGAGGGCGATCCGGTCGCCGTCGACGCGCGCGTCGGCGCGAACCCGGTCCACCGCCGAGGCGACGTCGCAGGCGGCCGTCGCGCAGTCGGTGACGGGGCCCTGCGGACCGGCGACGACGCGCATCCGATGCTCGACGGTGACGGCCAGGAGGCCGAGGTCGGCGAGCAGGCAGCCGTAGCCGCGGTAGACCGGCCAGTCACGGGGCGTCGGGAGGCCGTCCGGTAACGGCCCCCCGTGGACGAGGACCACGGCGGGGTGCGGACCGATAGCGTCCGGTACGTACCAGTCGAGGTTCGCCACCCGCTCGTGCCGGCGGGCGGGCGGCGTCAGCACGAACGGGCGAAGGAAGCTCGGCGTCTCGCTCATGATCACAGTCTGGCACGGTGCGATGACTACGCGGTGCCCCGATCGCGCGTCGCGCCGTCTAGCGCCACCTGGCGCCGCCGGGTGCGCAGCCGCGACGCTGCGGCCGACCCGCGGCACAGGCCCCGGCTCAGGCCCCGGGCGGCGGCAGCGGCAACTCGACGGCGGCCACCGTCTCGACCCGCACGGCCGAATGGGTGGGCGGCGCCATGTCAGCTCGCGGTGATCGGCTGTGCACCCGACCCCGGCCGGTCGGGTCCGTACGGCTGCTCACCTCGCAGGTCACCATCAGGATCGGCGCGGGCGGCCCGGTGAATCGTCCGGCGCCCCAGCGCACCCACAGCGGCACCCGGCCCGCATCGGCTTCGGCGAGCAGCTTCTCCCAGGTGCGGCGGCGCGTGCCGTGGTCGATCTCGACGACGACCGGCGGCCCGTCCGGGCGGGCACAGGCCACGTCGAGCACCGACTGCTGCGCGGACATCGGCGGCGGCAACGGCAGCACGCTCGACGCCCGCCGGTAGACCCGCCACCCCTGCGCCGTCGCCCAGTCGACCACCGTGTCGATCAGGCGGGCGGTGACCTCGTCCGTGGTCAGGTCGGTGAAGGTGACCGTGTCGAGCCGGTCGGCCAGCGACGCCGCCAGCCGCTCCCCGTCCGCACCGACCACCACCGCCGCAGGGTAGCCCGCGCAACCGGCCGGCCCCGCCACGGGGGCGGTACGCGGGCTGCCGCTATCGCGTGCCGACGGACATCGGCGCGCTGAGCGGGCCCTCGTTGCCGCTGCGGTCCAGGCCGGACACGCAGTAGGACAGCGGGCGGTCCGCCGGGGCGGTGCGGTCCACCCAGCCGGGGCTGCGGGCCGTGCCGACGAGCCGGGCCGCGTCGCCGTCGACGCGGTAGACGGCGAAGCTCGTGGCACCGTCCCCGCGCCAGGTCAGCGTCACCCCGCCGGCGTTTCCGCGCCGCGCGCCGGTGACCGTGGGGGCGGCCGGCGGCGCCGAGGGAAGGTGCGCCATCGCGGGCAGCAGCGCCGGGCCGGCGTGGTGGGCCGCGCTGTAGCGGCTGACGGCCCCGAGCCGGTCGGCGCGTACCTGCCTGGCGCTGAAGTGCACGCTGCCGTCGACGCCGTACCGGCGGTTGAGGGCGAGTTGGCGGGTCAGCTCGGTCGGGTCGCGCCAGGCGCCACGCTCGCCAACCCGGTAGTCGGCCTGGCCGACGTAGAGCTGCACCCTCGTGCCCCGCACCGTGGCCGCCCACCACGGCAGCAGCTTGGCGTAGTCGGCCTTGCCGAACCCGATGTGCCAGTAGAGCTGCGGCACGACGTAGTCCAGCCACTGCCGCCGTACCCAGAGCCGGGTGTCGGCGTGGATGTCGTCGTAGCTCTGCAACCCGGCGGTCGCCGAGCCGGCCGGGTCGCTGCGCTCGTTGCGCCAGATGCCGAACGGGCTGATGCCGAACTTGACCCACGGCTTGATCGCCTTGATCCGCTCGCTCATCTCGCGGACCAGGGTGTTGACGTTGTCCCGGCGCCAGGCGTGCTTGTCCGCGAACCCCCGGCCGTGGCGGGCGAACGTCGCGTCGTCCGGGAAGTCCTGCCCGGCCTCCGGGTACGGGTAGAAGAAGTCGTCGAAGTGCACGCCGTCGACGTCGTAGCGCTGGACCGCCTCCAGCATCGAGTCCTCGACGAACGTGCGTGCCTCGGGGATGCCGGGGTCGAAGTAGAGGCGGCTGCCGGGCCGGTCGGCGCTGGGATAGGTGACCACCCAGTCGCGGTGCCGTCGCAGCGGGTGCGTCGGCGCGAGCCGGTCCAGCCGCGGGCCCGGCCCGCCCACCGTGGCCGGCTGCCCGCCCCGGTACGGGTTGAACCAGGCGTGGAACTCCAGGTTGCGGGCGTGCGCCTCGGCGACCATGAACTCCATCGGGTCCCAGCCCGGGTCGCGGCCGTCGCGTCGCCCGGTCAGCCACTCCGACCACGGCGCGTACGCCGACGGCCAGAGCGCGTCCCCGCTCGGGCGCACGTGCACGAAGACCGCGTTGTGGTTGCGCCGGACGGCCAGGTCCAGCCAGCCCCGGAACTCGGCCCGCACCGTCTCGGCCGGCAGTCCCCGCCGGCTCGGCCAGTCGATGTTGTTCACCGTCGTGATCCACATGCCCCGCAGCTCGCGGGGCGCCCGGGCCGGTCGACCGGCGCAGGCGGGGGTGCCGTCCGTCGGGGCGGCACCGGACGCCGCACCGGAGGCGGTCCCGGCGTCCTGCTGCGGCGGGGCGTCCTCGCCGCCGGTCCGGTCGCGCAGCGCCCAGGCGCCGAGCGCGACCGCGACGGCGAGCGCGGCGACCAGCGCGACGATCGCCCGGGTACGACGGCGGTGGGCGGGCGGGTCGGCGACGGACATCGCCCCAGTCTGCACAGTCCGGCCCCAGCGGTGAACCGCGGCTAGTGCCGGTCGGTCTCGTCAGCGGTGCCGCGGTCGGTGTCGCCGGAGTCGAACGGGGTGCGCATCCGGGTCATCGCGTCCGCGCTGACGTCCACCGTCCGAGCGCGTTCGCGATCGGTGTGCCTGTCTCCCTCTGATCCGAAGGGATTCAGGGCGGGCGGCGTCATATCTGCCAAGACGTACTCCAAGATGTCACAGGGCGGCGCAGGTCGGATTCGCTGGCAGCCACAGGCCGGGAAGAGGGCGGGCGGTCGGGGCGCGTCATCGGCCGTCGGGTACCCGCTCCCACAGCCTACCCCTCCCACGCCCCCGTCGCTGACGGTGCGGCGGTCGGGGCGGGTCCGCACCCCGCCGGCGGCATTCGACCAGTCGAGCGGGTTCGGCTGACACCGGCCCCCGCCGACCCCGAGCCGTGGCCGGGCACCCGGCTGAACGTTGCGGGCGTGCCGACTTTTGACCGTCCGGACGAAAGTTGGAACGATCTCGCGCAAACATCTAGACATTTAGATTTAAGAATCATAATGTTTGCCTGACCAGGCAGCGGCGTGCCAGGCCACTCATCAGGACATGACAACGATGTCCGTTCGATGTCCGGGCCCCGCCGCTGAGCCCGAGCGCCGCGCCGACGACGTACGTCGTTGTCCCGCTCCCCTGGAGGAGAGAATGCTCGGACCGTCCCGACGAGCACGTGTGCCCATCGCGAGCGCCCTCACCGCCGTCATGGCGGTCGCCGGCCCGTGGCTGTCCCCGCCGAGCGCGGCTGCTGCTCCGCCCCCGCAGGAACCCGGCGTCACCCTGCGCGTCTTCGACCTCCAGGTGCCGCTCGACGAGCTCTGCACCATCAAGGCCGGCCAGACCCCGAACGTCGACAAACTCATGCCGACGATCGACTGGACGAGCGCGGCGGACTTCGGCATCGAGGACCGCTTCCTGGTCCACGTCCTCGGCAACGTCACCATCACCCAGGCCGGCAGCTACACCTTCCGGCTCGTCAGCGACGACGGGTCGCGCCTGCTGATCGACGACAGACTGGTCGTCGACCACGACGGCGCACACGGCCCGGCGCCGAAGGACGGCGCGGTCGGCCTGACCGTCGGACAGCACTCCCTGCGTATCGAGCACTTCGAGCGTACGGGCGGCCAGCAGCTCACGTTGCAGTGGCGCACCCCCGGCTCCGGCACGTTCGTGAACGTCCCGAACTCGGCGCTGAGCACCGACGCCGGCGTCGTCCGGGTGGCCGCACCCGGTCGCAAGGAGTGCGAGGCCAGTGGCGACTCCCCCGGCGACGGGCTTCCGCTCACCTCGGTGCATCCGAACTACACCCTGACCGACCTGCGCCCGAGCGGCTTCCAGCCGCAGGTCACCGGGTTCGACTGGTTCCCCGACGGCCGGCTGGCAGTGTCGACCTGGGGTGGCTCGCTGACCAGCGTGGGCGAGGTGTGGATCCTGGGCAACGTCACCGGCAGCACCAGCGCCGCCCAGGTGACCCGGCAGCGGGTGGCGACCGGCCTGCAGGAGCCGATGGGACTCAAGATCGTCGACGGGAAGATCTACGTCGCGGAGAAGGCCAAGCTCACCGAACTCAACGACACCAACGGCGACGGGGTCACCGACCAGTACCGCACCGTGGCCACCTGGCCGTTCGGCAACAACTTCCACGAGTTCGGGTTCGGCCTGCTGTACCGCGACGGGTACTTCTACCTGAACCTCTCGGTGTCCATCAACTACGGCGGGGCCACGACCGACCCGCAACCGGCCCCGAACCGGGGCACGACCATCAGGGTGAACCGCAGCACCGGCGCGGTCGACTACGTGGCCGGCGGTCTGCGCACCCCGCACGGCATCGGCTGGGGCCCCGAGGGCGACATCTTCGTCACCGACAACCAGGGCGGCTGGCTGCCGTCGTCGAAGCTGGTGCACGTCAAGCAGGGCCGTTTCTTCAACCACTACATGAACCCGCCCGGGCCGTTCGACGACAACCCGGTGGTCCGGCCGGTCCTGTGGATGCCGCAGAACGAGATCGGCAACTCGCCGAGCACCCCGGTCATGCTGACCCAGGGCCCCTTCGCCGGGCAGATGCTCATCGGCGACGTGACCTACGGCGGACTCCAGCGCGCCTACCTGGAGAAGGTCGACGGCGAGTACCAGGGGGCGCTGTTCAGGATGACCCAGGGCCTGGAGGCGGGGGTGTCCGAGGTGAGCGTCGGCCCCGACGGTGCCATCTACACCGGCGGCCTGCACGGCGGCGGCAACTGGGGGCAGGAGGGCAAGCTCAGCTACGGCCTGCAGAAGATCGCCCCGAACGGCGGCAACCACTTCGACATGCGGGCGATGCGGGCGCTACCCGACGGCTTCGAGATCGAATACACCCAGCCGCTGTCGGCGGCGACCGCCGCGGCACTGGCCGCCAGGTACCGGGTGAAGCAGTGGCGGTACGTGGCGACGGCCGCGTACGGCGGGCCGAAGGTCGACGAGGAGACCCTGCCGGTCTCGTCGGCCACCCTGTCGCAGGACGGAAAGACGGTCACGCTCGCGATCGACGGCCTCAAGGCCGGTCGGGTGGTGCACGTCCGATCGCCCCGGCCGTTCACGGCCAGCAACGGCCAGTCGCTGTGGAGCACCGAGGCGTGGTACACGCTCAACGCCGTCCCGGGGCAGGATCCGCCCGTCAACCTCGCGCTCGGCCGGGCGGCGACCGCCGACAGCTCCTGTTCGGCCACCGAGCGGCCGGCCAAGGCCGTCAACGGAACGACCACCAGCGGCAACCTCGACAAGTGGTGCTCGTCGGGCAGCAACAAGTGGCTGCGGGTCGACCTCGGCACCACCCGCAGCGTGAGCCGGTTCGTCGTCAGACACGCGGGCGCGGGCGGCGAGAACACCGCCTGGAACACCCGCGACTTCACCATCCAGACCAGCACCGACGGCAGCACCTGGACCACGGCGGCGACCGTCACCGCCAACACCGCCAGCACCACCACCCACGACGTCTCCCCCACCCAGGCCAGACACATCCGACTCACCATCACCACGCCCACCAGCACCACCGACAACGCCGCCCGCATCTACGAGTTCGAGGCC
>NZ_JAGPXN010000017.1 GCF_018070575.1 Micromonospora sp. C31 | reverse complement strand
GAAGGGTCCCTTGTTATCGCCATGCGATAACAAGGGACCCTTCCTTGCACCCTGCCGGGCGTCAGTGGGCGCCGGCGCCGGTGACGGCGCGCACCTCCAGTTCCGCGTACTTCTCCTCGTCGTGTTCCTTGGAGATCACGGTGCCGATCCAGCCGCACAGGAAGCCGAACGGGATGGAGAGGATGCCCGGGTTGGACAGCGGGAACCACTGCCAGTCCTGCTCGGGGAACATCGAGGTGGGCGCGCCGGAGACCACCGGCGAGAAGAACACCAGCAGTACGGCGGAGAGCAGGCCGCCGTAGATGGCCCAGACCGCGCCCGAGGTGTTGAACCGCCGCCAGAACAGGCTGTAGAGGATCGCCGGCAGGTTGCCCGAGGCGGCCACCGCGAAGGCCAGCGCCACCAGGAAGGCCACGTTCAGGTTCTGCGCGAAGATCGACAGTACGATCGAGATCGCGCCGATCACCAGGGCGGAGACCCGGGCGACGCGGACCTCCTGCCGCTCGGACGCCGTCCCGTCCTTGATCACGTTGGCGTAGAAGTCGTGCGCCAGGCTGGACGACGACGCCAGGGTCAGGCCGGCCACCACCGCCAGGATCGTGGCGAAGGCGACCGCCGCGATGATCGCGAGCAGGGTGGCGCCGCCCAGGTCGCCGCCGAGGAAGTCGATGCCGAGCGCCTCGGCGAGTTGCGGCGCGGCCGTGTTGCCCGCCTTGTCCTGCGCGATGATCGCCTCGCTGCCGACCAGGGCCGCCGCGCCGAAGCCGAGGGCCAGGGTGAGCAGGTAGAAGGTGCCGATGATGCCGATCGCCCAGAGCACGCTCTTGCGGGCCGCCTTCGCCGTCGGGACGGTGTAGAAGCGGATCAGGATGTGCGGCAGCCCGGCGGTGCCGAGCACCAGCGCGATACCGAGCGACAACAGGTCCACCTTGTTGTAGAAGGTCTGTGTCGCGTTGCCGGCCACCTCGACGCCGTAGCGCAGCCCGGGTTCGAGGAAGGCGCTGCCCTTGCCCGATGCGGCGGCGGCGTCGCCGAGCAGCGACGACAGGTTGAACTTGTACTTCGCCAGCACCAGCAGGGTCATCACGAGCGCGCCGCCCATGAGCAGGAACGCCTTGACGATCTGCACGTACGTGGTGCCCTTCATGCCGCCCACCGTGACGTAGACGATCATGAGGGCGCCGACCATGATGATGGTGGCCACCTTGGCGGTGTCGGCGTCCATGCCGAGGAAGGTCGTACCCGGCTTGATGCCGAGCAGCAGCGCGACCAGCGCGCCCGCGCCGACCATCTGCGCGAGCAGGTAGAAGATCGACACCGTGATGGTGGAGACGGCCGCGGCGGTCCGCACCGGACGCTGCCGCATCCGGAAGGCCAGCACGTCGGCCATCGTGTACCGGCCGGAGTTGCGCAGCAGCTCCGCGACCAGCAGCAGCGCCACCAGCCAGGCGACCAGGAAGCCGATCGAGTAGAGGAAGCCGTCGTAGCCGTAGAGGGCGATGATGCCCGCGATGCCGAGGAACGACGCGGCCGACATGTAGTCGCCGCCGATGGCCATGCCGTTCTGGAAGCCGGAGAAGGACCGCCCGCCCGCGTAGAAGTCGGTGGCGGTCTTGGTCTGTCGGCTGGCCCAGATGGTGATCGCCAGGGTCACGGCCACGAAGACCAGGAAGAGCGTGATGGTGAGGTTGCGGGCGGTGGTGCTGCCCGCCTCAGCCGCGAGGACCGTGTTCATGGCCCACCTCCCCGATCTCGGCGCGGATCCGGTCGGCGACCGGGTCGATCTTCCGGTCGGCGAACCGGGAGTAGAGCCAGGCGATGAGGAAGGTGGAGACGAACTGGAGCAGGCCGAAGACGAGGGCGATGTTGATGTTGCTGCCGAAGAGCTTCGTGCCCATGAAGTCCCGCGCGTACGCGGACAGGATCACGTAGAGCGCGTACCACAGGAAGAACGCGACGGTCATCGGGAAGATGAAGCCGCGCAGCGTGCGTCGCAACCCGGCGAACTCGTCCGACCGCTGTACGGCCAGGTACCGGTCCGCCGCCGAGGCGGGGGGCGTGGACGCGGGTGTGTCCGTGGACATTCGTGGATCACCACCTTCACAGGCGTGGGGAGTTTTGCGCACGGTAGAAAGCGCGCTCCCCGCCGGGGAAGGGCGAGATCGACGTCGGTCGGCGGCTGCGCCGAACGGCACGGTGGCTGCGCCGAGTGACCCAGCTCACTCCGTTGACCGGTCGTCGGCCGGCCCGTTCGCCGCAGCTCCACAGGGTGACCCGCGGTGTTCCGCCAAGTCAGGTGAGCTCGCGGTACCGCCCCCGGTAGTGCAGCAGCGGGTCGGTCTCCTCCGTCAGCTCGACGGTCTCGATCGTCGCCTCGACCAGCAGCGCCCAGCCGAACTCGCGGGCGGTGTCGAGCCGGCACCCCGCCCAGCCGCCGGCGTCGGCCGGCACCGGACCGTAGGGGGTGTCGGTCCACGCGTCAGTGGCGAACAGGCCGCCGGGGGACGGGAAGAGGCCCGCGAACCGGTCGGCGAGCTGTCGGTGCGGCGGCCCGAGCGGGGCCACCGCGAACCGGCCGGCCTCCTCGGCCGCCGCCCACAGGTCCGACTCCGCGTCGATCAGGCCGAGAAGCCGATCCGGCTCCCCCTCGGCAACCAGCGTGGACGACACGGTCAGGCCCGCCGGGCCGGGCGCCGTCCACAGGGTCACGGGCGCGGCCAGCCGCCCCCGCAACCGGCGTACGGGGCTTCGGCGGTCGACGGGGACGGCGAACGGGTCGGTGTGGTGGATCTCGGCACCCGGCTGATGATTCACGTGAAACATTGTGCCGCCCGCACCGGGCGCCGAACCGGCGAAGCGTCGGTACGACCCCGACGCGCTGGTCGTCGCGCCGGCTCGCCGGGTGCGGGTTGGCGGAGTTGTCAGCGCGCGGAGGTGAGGTCGCCGCAGCCGGTCTCGTCGGGCAGCAGCGGGCGGAGGGTGACCGTCCACCGCTTCCCGCCCGACGTCCAAGGGGTCGCCGCGTTCGCCGTGGCGGCGGCGTCGAGGAGGCGCGGCACCTGTTCGCCGTTGACCGTCACGCAGCTCAGGCCGGTCGTGCCGACGGGCTTACCGGGCAAATCGGGACCGGGCCAGGCCACCTCGTCCTGCTTGCCGGCCCCGTCGTTGGCGACCCAGGGCTCGGCGACGGCCGCCACGGCGGTCGGCCGGTAGGGCTGCGTCTTCGCCCCCGACTCCAGCGCCAGGTCCGGCACCGACGCCGCGAAGTCCCGTAGCTTCTTCCGGGCCGCCTGCTGCTCCGCGGTCAGCCCGGTGTCGGAGCCGGGCACGTTGAGAGCCTCGACCGTGGTCTCCTCGACACCCACCGCGCCGCGCAGGGTGAACCGGGTCGCGGGGACGTCCGTGACCTGCGGGCTGCCCAGGTCGCCGGCGCTGCCCACGCCGGCGGCGCGGGCCCGCTCGGCGAGCTGCTCCACCTGACCGGCGTCGAGGTCGGTCACCTGGACGTTGGGCAGCGCGGGGCCCGGATAGACCAGGACCGTCGGCCCCTGGGTGATCATCCTCCCGTCGCCGTAGACGGTGACGATGGGCAGGCGGGTGACCGCTGCGGCCGGGGTCACGAAACCGCCGGTCTGCTCGATGCGCAGCACCACGGCGTCACTGGGGTACGTGGGCGTGGCCGGGCCGGCATCGCCGACCCCGTCGTCCTGCTGAGCGCACGCGGTCGCCAGCAGGGCCAGCGGTAGGAGCGCCGCCCAGCGAATAACAGAAAGAGTCGTCATGCCCCTTATGACGCACCCGTACCCCCGACCGTTCCAGCAGAGAGACCACTGATCGGCGTGGCTGCGGAGGCGGCCGGGCCGAGCGCCACCCTCCTCGACCGAGGTCAGCGGCGCGGGGTGACCGTGGACAGCAACTCCGGCATCCGGCGGTCCAGCACGTCGCCGGCCAGGTACGCGCCGAGCAGCGCCGCCCCCAGGCCGTACGCCGCCCCGACCGGCAGGGCCAGCCAGAGCCAGACGTCGCCGAGCAGCGCGGTGGCCACCACCATCGGCACCGCTGCCACCGCCGTGGCGAGCATCGCCAGCAGGGTGAGGAAGCTCTTCGCGATCCCGGCGCCGCTGTTCAACGCGAACGGGTTGCTCGTCTCCGGCAGCGAATACGCCCCCAGCACCGAGACGAAGCAGTTCACCGCCAGCCCCGCGCCGTACGTGGCGAGCAGAGTGCCCGCCATCAGCCCGATCCAGCCGGGCTCACCGATGACCACCGCGACGACGGCGGAGATCACCACCAGCATCGGCAGGACGTAGAGCGAGAACGCGGCCATCCTGGCGCGCAGCTCCTGCTGGCCGGAGACGCCCGCGACGACGTTCGCCGCGTACGCGCTGCCGTCGAAGCCGAACTGGTTGGCCAGGGTGACGGCCGCGAGCAGCCCGACGAAGAGCATCGACAGGCTGGACAGCCCGGGGGACGATGCGGGACTTGCCGTGAACCCCTCCGCACTGTCGATGGTGAAGCCCGAGCCGCCCAGGTTGACCATGACCGGCACGAAGAGACCGACGACCGCGACGGTGATCAGGTTCGCCCGGCGTCGGGCGTCCCGCCACCAGTAGCGGGCCTCCCTGGCGACGAGGGCGCCGAACCGGTCCCGCCGGGCCCAGCCGAGGACCCTCGGGAAGAGCTGGGTGACGGCTCCGCCGGTCGTGCCGCGCTGGACGCGGGCCGGCCCGGCGCTGGCCGCACCCACCATCGCGGACTCGAGCGAGCGGGACCACCAGGCCAGCAACGCGACGATCGTCGCCGCCGTGATCAGCAGCTTCACCGGCGCGGCCCAGACGCGGCCCTCGGCCACGTCGATGCCGGCCGTCCAGGCGGCGCCGAACGGGGTCCAGCCGACCACCTCGGCCACCCCCTGGAGGCGGTCCCAGTCGGCATCGGAAAGAGCGGCGATGCCCAGGAGCTGCAACGGCCCGAGCAGCGCGGCGAGTACGGCGAGCAGCACGGCGGCCAGGTCACGGACCCGGCGGGACCGCAGCGCGGTGGCGAAGGCGCTGGTCACCGCCCGGGCCGCCGCGACGCAGAGCAGCAGCCCGCCGACCACCCCGACGAAGGCGACCGCGGCAGCCGACCAGCCGCCCAACGAGCCGGCGGTGACCACCAACCCGCACAGGGCCAGCAGCACCGTGATCGTGGGGACGCTGACGAGGGCGGCGGCGAACAGCCCGGTGACGAGCGTACGGCGGGACAGCGGCAGCAGCGCGAACCTCGCCGGGTCCAGCGTCTCGTCCACCCCGAAGAAGACCAGCGGCAGCAGCAGCCAGCCGAGCACCGTCAGGCCACCGCCGAAGGCGGCGACCATGAGCGCGTAGCGGCCCTCGTCGGCCAGGCCGGGCGCCGCGAAGAGGAAGAAGCCGGTGCCGGCGAACCAGAGCCCGGCCACCGCGCCGCCCACGAAGAGGGCGACCCGCCAGCCCTGGCCCCGGAAGTTGTTGCCCATCACCCGCAGCTTGAGCCGGACGAAGTGCCGGGCCGAGACCGGCCGGGCGGGCGGGGCGGAGAGGGTCGGTCCGGTCACTGCGACAGCCACGCCAACTCCTCGCCGGTCGCCGTACGGCCGCCGACCACCTCGACGAAGACCTGCTCCAGCGAACGGCCGCCGCGCACCTCGTCGATGGGGCCGACCCGCTTGATGGTGCCCGCCGCCAGGATCGCCACGTGCGAGCAGAGCCGCTCGACGACCTCCATCACGTGGCTGGAGAAGACGACCGTGCCGCCCCCGGTCACGTAGCGGTGCAGGATGTCACGGATCAGCGCGGCCGAGACCGGGTCGACCGCCTCGAAGGGCTCGTCCAGCACCAGCAGCCGGGGCCCGTGCAGCAGCGCGCAGGCCAGGCCGATCTTCTTCTTCATGCCCGCCGAGTAGTCGACCACCAGGGTCCGGCCGGCGTCGCCGAGCGCGAGCACGTCCAGCAGTTCCGCCGCGCGCTGGTCGACCACCGCCGGGTCCATCCCCCGCAGCAGGCCGTGGTACGCGAGCAGCTCCGCGCCGCTGAGCCGGTCGAAGAGCCGTACGCCGTCGGGCATCACGCCGAGCAGCTGCTTCGCCCGTACCGGGTCGGACCAGACGTCGTGACCGAGCACCAGGGCACCGCCGGCGTCCGGCCGGAGCAGCCCGACCGCCATCGACAGGGTGGTGGTCTTCCCCGCGCCGTTCGGGCCGAGCAGGCCGTAGAAGGAACCGGCCGGCACGTCGAGGTCGACACCGGCCACGGCGACCTTGCCGTCGAACTGTTTCGCCAGGCCGCGCAGGGAGAGCGCCGGGTGCTCAGCAGTCATGCGTCGACCGTATCCGGCCGGTGCCAGCCGTCGCTCCGGCCGCAGGATGATCCCCCGGTCATCCCCGAGGCGTACCCGCCGCCACCCGCGCAACGGCCGGCCCAGCCGGTAAGGAAGGGGCCCTTCCTCTACCGCAGGCGTTAATAAGGTGCCCTTCCTTACAGGCGCAGCGCCTCCGGGGCGTGCAGGCGCAGCATGGTGGCCCCGACGTCGGTCGGTGCCCGGCGGCGGGTCGCCACCGAGACCGTCACCATCACGGCGAAGGCGAGCGGCACCGTCCAGGCGGCCGGCTGCGCGGTGAGCGTCGCGGGCCAGCCGGACAGCGGCGGACCGAGCACCGTGATCAGCACGGACCCGACCGCGGCGCCGCCGCCGACCAGGATTCCGGCGGCGGCGCCCAGGTCGGTCAGGCCCCGCCACCAGATGCCGAGCACCAGCAGGGGGCAGAAGCTGGACGCGGCGACCGCGAAGGCCAGCCCGACCACCTGCGACACGTCCAGGCCGGCGAGGTTGAGCGCGAGGACCGCCGGCACGGCCCCGGCGATCACCGTGGCGAGGCGGAAACCGCGTACCGAGCCCCGCCCCAGCACGTCTGTCGAGATCACGCCCGCGACGCTGGTGAGCAGCCCCGACGAGGTGGAGAGGAAGGCGGCGAACGCGCCGGCCGCGACCAGCGCGGCGAGCAGCCGACCGGTGGTGCCGTCGCCGAGCGCGGCGCCGGGCAGCAGCACCACCACCGCGTCGGTCTGCCCGGTCACCAGCAGTTGCGGGGTGTAGATCCGGCCGAGCACCCCGTAGATCGTGGGCAGCAGGTAGAACGCCCCGACCAGGGCCAGCACCACCAGCGTGGTGCGGCGGGCGGCGGCGCCGTCCGGATTGGTGTAGAAGCGGACCAGCACGTGCGGCAGCCCCATGGTGCCGAGGAACGTCGCCAGGATCAGCGAGTAGGTGGCGAACAGGCCCCGGTCGTCGTCCCCGGCGGTGCTGGGCAGCAGCCAGTCGGCGGCGTCCGTGGCCACCCCGGAGACCTCCGGCACCGGTTCGCCGGCGGCGAAGGACAGTTCGTCGCCGGGGCGTACCTCGACGATCCGACCGTCGGGGAGGGTGAGGGTCGCGTGGTGCTCGACCACGACGGTGGTCGCGGTCCGGAACGCCGGCCCGTCGGGCGGGGTCACCGCCGGCCGGGCGTCGGCCTGCCACTGCAACGCCAGGAAGATCGCCGGTACGGCCAGCGCGGTCAGCTTCAGCCAGTACTGGAAGGCCTGGACGAAGGTGATCGCGCGCATGCCGCCGAGCGCGACGTTCGCGGTGACCACCACGGCCACCAGCAGGGCTCCCAACGGGTACGGCGAGCCGGTCACCGTGGCCAGCGTCAGTCCCGCCCCCTGGAGCTGCGGCACCAGGTAGAGCCAGCCGATGAAGATCACGAAGGTGGTGGCCAGGATGCGCAGTCGATGCGACCCGAGCCGCAGCTCGCAGAAGTCCGGCAGGGTGAACGCGCCGGAGCGGCGCAGCGGCGCGGCCACGAACAGCAGCAGGGCGAGGTACCCGGCGGCGAAGCCGACGGGGTACCAGAGCACGTCGACGCCGTACTTGAGGATCAGCCCGGCGACCCCCAGGAAGCTCGCCGCCGACAGGTACTCCCCGCCGATCGCGGCGGCGTTCCAGGTGGGGCTGATGGCCCGCGAGGCGACCAGGAAGTCGGAGGTGGTCCGCGCCAGCCGCAGCCCGTAGAAGCCGATGCCGACGGTGACCAGGGTGACCGCCACGATCGCCGGTACGACGAAGCCGTTGCCCACCCTCAGCGCTCCGGCCGCTGGACCAGGTCGGTGAAGTCCTGCTCGTTGCGCTCGGCCAGGCGCACGTACGCCCAGCCGACGGCGATCAGGAACGGGAACGACACCACCCCGAGCAGCAGCCAGGGCAGGTTGACGCCGAGCACGGTGACCCGGCCGACGGCGGGCGCGACGGCGAAGAGCCACGGCAGCCCGCCGAGCCCGATCGCCACCACCAGCGACAGCCGCAGGGCCAGCGCGAACTGGGCCCGGACCAGCCCCCGGACGAGCGCGTCGCCGACCCGGGTCTGCTCGGCCAGCTCGGCACGGGTGCGCTCCGCCCGGTCCTCGCGGCGGGACACCTCGGCCAGCACGATCCGCGCCCGGGGCTGGGGGATCGCGGCCTGTACCGGGGCGGCGGGCCGATCCGTCCGCGCCCGTTCGGCGGGCCGGCCTGTGCCCGCCCGTTCGGCGGCGCGGCCTGAACCCGCCCGTTCGGCGGGCCGGCTCATCCGCTCCGGCGCCCCGGGCCGGCTCGTCCGGGGCGCCCGGACGGGATCGTCGGCAGCGGCCACCCCGGCAGTCTCGCCCGATCGCCGCGATTGTCAAGGGGCTCCCGTAGGCGTCGCGCCCGCCACGGAACCGGCCGGGGGAGTCTCCACACGGGCTGTGGACAACCTGTGGAGAACCGTTCACGCCTGTGGATAACTCTGTGGGTGCGGCGCCCGGGACCCGCCTCCCGGGCGCCCGTGACCGTCAGCCCAGCCCGACGCGCTCCGGGCGGGCGGAGGCGGAGCCGAGCCAGGTGTGCGGGTTGCCGTACCAGCACCAGCCGAGCTTCGGCGCGTTCTGGCTGATCCAGATCGCCGGCACCCGCTTGTCGCCGCAGCGGGAGCCGACCAGCGAGAAGCACTTGTTCTTCGCCAGCGCCTCCGGGTACAGCGTGACGAAGGTGAGCCCCTCGTCGATGGTGAGCGGCAGCCGGTCCTGGCCGGTGATCACCTCCATGGCGGCGGCGGGCGCCAGGTTCAGCGTCTCCTCGCCCCGGTCGACGTCGAAGAGCAGGTACGCCGGGCCGGCGGGCACCTCCAGCTCCTTGATCGGGTGGAACTTCGGCAGGTCGCCCTCGGCGTAGTGCCGGTCGACGATCCCGGGCTTCCGCTTGCCGGCCAGCGTGGTCAGCGCGACGCGCTCCTCGACCGGCACCAGGTCACGGGTGATCACCAGCAGGAAGGGCACCCGGCCCTCGGTCGGTGCGGGCAGGCCGGTCGACCCGGTGACGGCCGCCGCGCGCAGCGGCGCGACCAGGTCACGGAAGGCGCCCTCGGTCAGCTCGGCCAGGGCCGGATAGCCCAGCTCCACGAGCCGGTCGAGCTGGCGGTCGAATTCGGTCGCGGCGTCGATCAAGGCGGCCTCCAGTTGTCGTACGATGTACCGTACAGCGTACGCCAGGAAGTGTCCATTCCCGATCGGCGAGGAATTCTGGGGACGATCTACCAGGTCCCCACACGCTGTCGAGCTGCCCCGTCCATGGGACCAGGAGGCGCCCGAGCGTCTGGTCTCACGCATGGGGCAGCTCGGCAGCGCCAACAGGAGGCGCCCGAGCCTCTGGTCCTACGCACGGGGCAGCTCGACAGCGCCAAGCGGGCGATGCCCTGCCTCCGGAGCCGGCAAGCATCGCGGCGACACGGGCCAGGCCCGTAGAAGGGGAACGGCGCAGGCCAGGCCGGTAGAGGGCGAGAACGGCAGGGCCAGCCGGCGCAGGCCAGGCCGGTGAAGGTCAGGCCGGCGCAGGGTCAGGCCGGTGAAGGGTCAGGGCGGCAGATCAGCGGTTCCAGTCCTGCTTCGCCGCGCGGACCAGCTTGTCCTTCAGCTCCCGGGTGTGCCGACGGCTGACCGGCAGCTCCGCCGCGTCGATCACCACGACGTAGCCGGAGTTGACCAGCCGCAGCTCCGCGATCAGCCTGAGTTGCACCAGGTACGAGCGGTGGATCCGGACGAACCCGGCGTCCGCCCAGCGCTCCGCGAGCGTCGCCAGCGACACCCGGACCAGGTGCGAGCCGTCGGCGGTGTGCAGCCGCGCGTAGTCGCCCTGCGCCTCCACCCACCGCACCGCCGAGCGGGGCAGCATCCGCGTCGTGCCGGCCAGCTCGATGGGGATGGTCGGATCCTCCTCCGCGCGGGCCAGCGCCGCCGGGTGCGACGGCACCACCCGGGCGCCGATCACCCGGCGCAGGGACTCGGCGAGCCGTTCGGCGCGTACGGGCTTGCGGACGTAGTCGGTGGCGCCCAGGTCGAACGCGTCCACGGCCCCGTCGTCGTACGCGGTCACGAAGACGATCGCCGGTGGCCGGGCGAAGCGGCGCAGCACCCGGGCCAGCTCCATGCCGTCCAGGCCGGGCATCCGGATGTCGAGGAAGACCACGTCCACGTCGCCGTCGCGGAGCACCCGCAGCGCCTCCGTCGCGTCGGCCGCCGTGTGCAGCCGGGCCACCCGGGGATCGGCCCGCAGGTGGTACGCCAACTCGTCCAGCGCCGGCGGCTCGTCGTCGACCGCCAGCACCCGCAGGAACCCCGCCGCGCTCACCACGCCGCTCACCGGGCCATCTCGGTTCGCGGCTGCGGGGCTGGCAGACCCGGCTGACTCCTCGCGCTCACGAGCCGGCTCGTACGCCGGGGTGGAACTTCGGCACCCGCATGCTCACCTTCGTACCCGAGCCGAGGCCCGTCTCGACGACGAGGCCGAAGCCGTCGCCGAAGACCGACCGGAGCCGCTCGTCGACGTTGGAGAGCCCGACGTGCTGGCCCGGGTCGTCTCCGACGCCGGCCAGCGCGGCGTCGCCCGGGTCCCCGGCGGCGCCGGCCAGCTCGGCGATGCCGGCGGTCAGCGTGGTCGGATCCATCCCCACTCCGTCGTCCTCCACGGTGATGTGGCACTCGGTGCCCGCGTCCCGAGCCTCGATGCTCACCATGCCCGTGCCCGGCTTGCGGGACAACCCGTGCCGGACGGCGTTCTCCACCAGCGGTTGCAGGCACAGGAAGGGCAGCGTCACGGGCAGCACCTCGGGGGCGATCTGGAGGCGCACCTGGAGCCGGTCGCCGAAGCGGGCCCGCTCGATGGTCAGGTAGCGGTCGATCGAGCGCAGCTCCTCGGCCAGCGTGGTGAACTCGCCGTGCGCGCGGAACGAGTACCGGGTGAACTCGGCGAACTCCAGGATCAGCTCGCGGGCCCGGTCCGGGTCGGTGCGGACGAACGAGCCGATCGCGGTCAGCGCGTTGTAGATGAAGTGCGGGCTGATCTGCGCGCGCAGGGCGAGTACCTCGGCGCGCGCCAGCCGCTCCCGCGACGAGTCCAGCTCGGCCAGGGCGAGCTGGTTGCCGGCCCAGTGCGCCGTCTCCAGGGTGGCCTGCACCAGGCCCGGCTCCGGCTGACCGGCGGCGACCGCGACCAGCGCCCCGACCCGGCGCCCGTCCGCGCCGGTCAGCGGGGCGACGACCGCGCCGCGCAGCGGGCAGTCCACCCGGTCGCAACGCAGCTCCGGCTCGCCGAGGACGGTCGAGCGGCCCGTCGCCACCGCCCGCCGGGCCGCCGCGACCAGCTGCGCGTCGTGGTGCCCGCCCCGCCCGTCGAGGGCGAGCAGGCTCTCCCGGTCCGTCAGCGCCAGCCCGGCCGCTCCCACCAGCGCCCGCAGATGGCGTACGGCCTTCGCCGCGTTCGCGGCGCTCAGGCCCGCACGTAGCGGCTCGGCGGCCAGCCCGGCGGTGTGCAGCACCTCGTACGTGGCCCGCTGGGTGGCCGTGGCGATGCCCCGCCGCGCGCGCAGCCGGAGCACCGCGAACAGGGCCGCTCCCAGCGCGGCGAGCAGCGAGACGACGCCGAGGACGCCCGAGAGGTTGCCACCCACGCAGCGATCCTGGCCCCTGCCGGCCCGCACGCCAAGGGTCAGTACGCGCCCTTGCGGGCGAGCACCACCCCGACGGTGCGCCACAGGATGCTCAGGTCGTACGCCAGCGACCAGTTGTCGACGTAGTAGAGATCCAGCCGGACCGCCTCGTCCCAGGACAGGTCGGAGCGGCCGGAGACCTGCCACAGCCCGGTCATGCCCGGCCGGACCAGCAGCCGGCGGCGTACGTCGCCGAGGAAGTCACCGTCGTCGGCGGGCAGCGGGCGCGGCCCGACCAGCGACATCTCGCCCTTCAGCACGTTGATCAGCTGCGGCAGCTCGTCCAGCGACGAGGCGCGCAGGAAGCGGCCCACCGGGAAGACCCGGGGATCCTGCTTCATCTTGAACAGCATGCCGTCGGTCTCGTTCCGGTCGACCAGGCTGGCCAGCCGGTCCTCCGCGTCCACGTACATGGTGCGGAACTTCCAGACCCGGAAGGTGCGGCCCTCGTGGCCCACCCGGGGCTGACGGAAGAACACCGGGCCCGGGTCGGAGAGGCGGATCGCGATCGCGATGGCCAGGAAGACCGGGGACAGCATCAGCAGGCCGAGCCCGGCGGCCACCCGGTCCATCAGGTTCTTGGCCAGCAGCGCCGGCCCGGAGAGGGTCGGCTCCTCGACGTGCAGCAGCGGCAGGCCCTCGATCGGGCGGATGTGCACCCGGGGGCCGGCGATGTCGGTGAGCTGCGGGGCGACGACCAGGTCGACCCCGGAACCCTCGAGCTGCCAGGCCAGCCGGCGCAGCTCACCCGGCTCCGAACTCGCCGAGCCGCAGACCGCGATCGTGTCGCCGCCGACCTCCCGGACCAGGGCGAGGACGTCGCGGCCCGCGTACACGGGGACCGGGGTCTCGATGCCCTTGGCGGCCGCGTAGCCGTCGGTGATGTGGATGGCGACCGGCATCAGCCCGGCGGCCGGGTTGCGGGTGACGGCGGTGTAGACCTCCAGGCACTCCGGCAGGGTGCCGATCAGCACCATCCGGTGACCGGCCTGGCTGATGTTGCGCCGGACCACGTGCAGCACGAAGCGGCAGAGGATCCGGTTCAGCAGGATGAGCAGCAGCGCCGCGAGCAGGGCGGTGCCGACCGTGTAGCGGGACAGGTCGGTCTTGGTGGCGAAGGCGAGGAAGGACACCGTCGCGGCGACGGCCACGCCGGCCCGGATCACCCGCTTGTACTCGTCCGGGCCCAGGCCGAGGTAGCGCCGGTCGTACGCCCGGTTGGCCCAGAGGCTGACGAGCCAGCCGAGCGGCAGGAGCACGAACGCCACCGTGTGGAACCACGTCGGGTCCTCTTCGGCGTTGTAGAAGCCCGCCCGCGACTGGTCGAACGTCTCGATGGCGATCAGGCTGGCCACCGCGGCGGCTGCGAAGTCGAGCAGCAGCAGGAGGGTGATGTAGGGCCGGTGCCAGCGGGACACGCGACGGCGGGCCCGAGCCCACGCCGACCGGGGTACGCCGTTGTGGGACGGCGGTGCCGGCGGCTGGATCTCGAAGCTGTCGACGTGCCGCACGAGTTTGCTCCGGCCTGTGTTGGTTACCGGGCGCTGGAGGCTTGTCGTCACCTCACCCATGTCCTCCCGCATGACACGCGCCGCTCACTCGCCGTGAGGGCCCGGTCGCCCACCGTCCCAGTCTCCCATGCGGTTGCCGACCCGTGCGCTGACCCGAGGGACAATGCGCCCGGTGCGGTACCGCCGGGGGTCTGGCCGGCTCCGCGCCATTTCAGAAGCCGGGGACCGGGCCACTATACCGATGGATGACGGACCCGGTAGAGCCGCAACTCAGACCTTCGACGCGGGACGGCCGATTCCGTTCCGTACTCGGCAGTGTCGTCACTCACCGTACGAGCCGCGACAGCCGACGGTCAGCGAGCGGCTTGCCGCCGGTCTGGCAGGTCGCGCAGTACTGGAGGCTGGAATCGGCGAACGAGACCTCGCGGACGGTGTCCCCGCAGACCGGGCAGGGCTGCCCCGTGCGGGCGTGCACCTTCAGCCCCGAGCGCTTCTCGCCCTTCAGTTCGGCCGCCTTCTGCCCGACCGACCGGCGCACCGCGTCGCCGAGCACCTCCCGCGTCGCCGCGTGCAGGGTCGCCAGTTGCCCGTCGGTCAGCCGGTGGGTCAGCGCGAACGGCGACAGCTTCGCCGCGTGCAGGATCTCGTCGGAGTACGCGTTGCCGACCCCGGCCAGCACCGTCTGGTCGGTGAGCACCCCCTTGACCTGGCCCTTACGGCTGCGCATCCGCTCGGCGAAGGTGGCCGGGTCGGCGGCGAGGGCGTCGGGGCCGAGCCGGGCCACCCCGGGCACCTCCGCCGGGTCGGCCACCAGGTAGACGGCGAGGCTCTTCTGGGTGCCGGCCTCGGTCAGGTCGAAGCCCGAGCCGTCGTCGAGGCGGGCCCGCAGCGCGATCGGTCCCTTGCCGGGGCGCAGCGGGGCGGCGGACGCGAACGCCTCCCGGTAGTGCAGCCAGCCCGCCCGGGCCAGGTGGACCACCACGTGCAGGTCGCCGTCGAGCACCACGTCGAGGAACTTGCCGTGCCGCCGGGCGTCCGTCACGGTCCGCCCGGCGGCGGCGGTCGGCGCCGGGTCGTACGTCTTCAGGGCGCTGATCGCGGCGACCTCCAACCGGTCGACGCGCCGCCGGACCGCGCGCTCGCGCAGGTGGCCCGCGAGCGCCTCAACCTCCGGTAGTTCGGGCACCAGCCAACGGTAGCCTTCTTTGCCGTGAGCGCGAGGAATGAGCTTGCGAGTCCCTGCCGCGAGTGCGAGGAGTGAGCTTGCGAGCCCCGCAGTCGCGAGCAGAGTCCGGCACGGCCGCGAACGAAAGGCGAGCTCAGTGAGAATCGTGGTGGCGCACAACCGGTACCGGGAGGCCCAGCCCTCCGGCGAGAACACGATCGTCGACGCGGAGATCGCCCAGCTCACCGCGGCCGGGGTGGAGGTGCTGCCGTTCCTCCGTAGCTCGGACGAGATCCCGTCGATGTCGAAGTCGGCCAAGGCGCTGCTGCCGATCTCGCCGATCTGGGCGCCCCGCGCGCAGGAGGAGCTGAGCCGGCTCATCACCGAGCACCGGCCGGAGGTGCTGCACCTGCACAACCCGTACCCCCTGATCTCGCCCTGGATCGTGCGGACCGCGCACCGGCACGGCGTGCCGGTGGTGCAGACGGTGCACAACTACCGCCAGGTCTGCTCCTCGGGGCTCTACTTCCGGGACGGGATGATCTGCCAGGACTGCCGGGGCCGGACGCTGGGCGTGCCGGCGATCGTGCACCGCTGCTACCGGGGCTCGCGGGCGCAGAGCGCTTTGATGGCGACCACGCTGGCCGTGCACCGGGGCACCTGGCGCTCGGTGGACCGGTTCGTGGCGCTCACCTCGGCGGTCGCCGACCACCTGCGCGACTACGGCATCCCGGCGGAACGGATCGTGGTGAAGCCCAACGGCATCCCCGATCCGGGGGCGCCCGCGCCGCTCGGCGACGGCTTCCTCTACATGGCCCGGCTCTCCCCGGAGAAGGGGCTGGCCCTGCTGCTGGACGCCTGGCGGCGGCACCCGGACGGCTCCCTCGGCCCGCTGCGCATCGCCGGGGACGGCGAGCTGCGCCCGCTGGCCGAGGCCGCCGCCGCGGAGCGCGCCGACGTGACCTACCTCGGCCCGCTGGACCGTGCCGGGGTACGCGCCGCGATCGAGGCCAGCGCGGTGATCATCGCGGCCTCCACCTGGCACGACGTACTGCCCACGGTGATCATCGAGGCGCTCGCGGCCGGCCGCCCGGTGCTCGGCACCGCCCTCGGTGGCATCCCGTACCTGCTCGGTGCGGACGGCCCGCGCGAACCCGCCGGCACCGGCCCGGCCGCCGTCGCCACGGCCGCGCCGGGGGAGGGCCGCGTGGCGCTGCCCACCGGCGTGACGGCGGGCGAGGCGGGCTGGGTGGTGCCCCCGGAGCCGGCCGCCATGGCCGCCGCCCTGCCGGTGGCCGCAGGCGGGGCAGCGGCGATCGCGCAGGCTGCCCGGCTGCGCTACGAACGCACCTTCCACCCCGACGTGGTCACCAAGCGACTCATCGACGTGTACGCGGGTGTGACGCGCAGCCACTGACGATCCGCCCGTCAAGACTCTCTGTAGGTAGGATCTCGCTGGATCTGCTGCTGAGCGACCGCGAGGACGATGAGCGGTGATCTACCTGGACTCGTTCGCCCTGATCACGCTGATCGCCGGCCGCACGGAGTTGATGATCGTGATCCGACGACAGGAACGGCGCGGTCAGCTCAGCTCACCCCCGAGGGCGACCAGCACCGTCTGCGCCTGCCGGGTTCCTTGATCATTTGCTGCTCACCCGGCCTTGTGCGTAGCCGGGACCCGGGTCACCGACAGACGATCTTGAGGGGCGCGTGGCTGGCGGGTGGCCGGCCGGTCTCGTACCTCAGCCGGTGCCATCCGGTGGGCGTCGACCAGCACGCGGCCCGCGCTGATGGCGTCACCGGACTGCTCGTAGGCGCGGGCGGCCTCGATGAGGTGCGCTGCCCGGTGTTCGACCGGTAGCCACCGCCAGGTGTCCCGCTTGATCGTCTTCTCGTGCCAGGCAACCGCCTCGCTCGCGTCGTCCAGGTCGAGGGCCGCGGCGGCACGGGCCAGGTCGACCGCTGTCGGCCCGAACGCGATCCGGTGATGGTCGTGGCCGTCTCCCACCCGGGCGGCCATGCCGGCGGCCTCGTCGAGGAGCTCGGCGGTGGCGTGGTCGTCGCCCCGGCGGGCCGCCGCCAGGCCGGCCTGCACGAGCGACGTCCCGCACAACGACAACGCGCCGGGGGTGCCGTCCGCCGGATCAGGCGGGGCGATCCGGTACGCGGCGGCCAGCGTCGTCGTAAGAGCCGCCCGGGCCCGCCCCGAGGCGCGGAACACCTGGCCGAGCTGCACCGCAGCGGCGGCCACCAGCACCGGATCGCCGGTCGCGGCAGCCACGGCCCGGTCTGCGGCCAACCAGCCCAGCTCGACCTCGCCGAGCTTCACCAGCAGCGACGCGGTCACCCGGTACGCGTCCACCAGCAGCGGGCGACCCCACCCGGGATCGTCGGCGACGACCCGCTGCACACCGGCCAGCAGGCCCGGCAGAACGGCGATCACCTGCGGATATCGGGCGTGCTGAAACATCACCCAGGCGTGCTCGACGTCCCGGGCCAACCGGTCGGCCGGCGACACAAGGCGGCGGGCCGCCGGGCGGCCAACGGACACTTTCGTACGCCGAAAGGGCCTCCCGAACTCCCTCCACCCCCTCGACCCGGTCGGCCACCGCGGCGGGTCGAACGTCGTGGCCGAGCAACACGGCGGTGTCGATCCGTAGGACAGCGGCGATGTCCCGCAACGTCGACACCTTGTCCAGCGACCGGACACCCCGCTCGACCTTGTCGACCCAGGACTTCGACTTGCCGAGCCGGTCGGCGAGCACCTGTTGCGAAAGCCTCCGCCGCCCCCGCCAGTACGCCACCCGCCGCCCAACCGGCAGCAGGTCACTGCTGTCCACGCCGCCACCGCCGATCCGGCACCGCCCGGGTGGTGTCCTCCGCCGGTACCCGGTCCGCTTCGGCCTGCGCGAGGATCCGCTGCCGCGCGGCCTCCCGCTCCGCCGCCTGGATCTGCTCGCCCCGATCCTCGCGATCGGCAGTCATGACCAGCATCCCGCTCGGTGCTCCCCGGCGCGGCTCGGCAACGGCCGTTGCGGCAGGTAGGTCACCCGTGCCACGCCGATGGCGCGGTAGGCGCCCGCGTGCTCCGGGTAGTTCGTCGCCGGGCCCAGGCGGTCGAGCGGGCACTGGCGGCGGCGCGGGAACGGCCAGAGCCGCCGCAGCAGACCGCGATCGGTCGGGTTCTTCGCATGCCGAGCCATGAGGCCTCCAAGATGTATCGGCTTCCAACCAGAGAGTGACAAGGCAAATGCGATAAGTCTATAGTTCCATGGAAGGTATCCATGGAGGGCGAAGCTTCGCTCTACGTTCCTTGATCTCCGAAGTGGAGAGGAGAACACTGGCCGTGTTCACCACCCTGGAGGTAGACGTGGCGAGGGCAAGCGGCCCGACGATTGCGCGCTGGCAACTCGGCCGGGAGCTGCACAGGCTCCGCGAGGCGGCCGGCGTCTCACACAAGGAGATTGCGACTGAGCTGGGCTGCTCGGAGTCGAAGATCTACAAGATCGAATCAGGGGCGGTCGGCGTCAGTCGGGCCGACGTGATCGTGATGCTCACCCGCTACGGCGTTGGCGACGACCGGGTACGGCAAACCGCCCTCGACCTTCAGCGCCAGGGCAAGGAACGCGGTTGGTGGGCGAAGTTCGGACAACTACCGAACCCCTACAGCATGTACATCGGGCTGGAATCCGCAGCGACCGCAGTGCGGAACTTCGAGCTGGCCGTCGTGCCAGGGTTGCTCCAGACCGAGGCGTACGCCTACGCGATCACCAACGCCGCGTGGCCGGGCCAGAGCGAGGAAGCACGCCGCCGGGTCGAGGTGCGCATGACCAGGCAGGCTTGCCTGACTGAAGAGCCGGCCCTGAAGTTCTGGGGAATCGTGGACGAGGGCGTGCTGCGTCGTCGGACCGGCGGCCCGGACATCATGCGCGCCCAACTCCGCCACCTCATCGAGATGAGCGACCGGCCGAACATCGAGCTTCAGGTACTGCCGTTCAGTGAGGGGTGGCACCCCGGCACGGTGGGCTCCTTCTCGATCCTGGAGTTCCCCGAGGACATCCACAGCCCAGTCGTGTACGTGATCAGCCAGGCGGGAGACACCTATCTCGAACGCGAGGATGACTTGCGGCGCGTTACGCTTGCCTACACTCACCTGCACGCGGCAGCTCTCAGCGTCAACAAGTCCCGCGACCTGATCGCCGCCATCGCCAAGGACATGACGTAGGGAGAGGCGCGGCAATGGATCGGTCACGCGCGGTGTGGCGCAAGAGCAGTCGCAGCGACGCCAACAGCCAGTGCGTCGAGGTGGCCGACCTCTGCGACGGGGTGGCGGTCCGGGACAGCAAGGACAAGGCCGGCCCCGCGCTGGCCTTCGACGCTCGGGGCTGGCGTGCGTTCATCGACTCCTTGAAGCGCAGCTAGCGCTGCCGTTCGTGGTCGGGGTCGTCGGCGGCCGACACCCGTCGTGGCCCGCCGCTCCTCGTTCCTGCCATGGCGGTGAGGTCGTCGCCGCTGAATATGGCGCAGCCGAGGATGTCGGCCAGGACCCTCCGCTGTAGTTGTGTCAGGGCGTTCACGAAGATCGCGGCGTCGACTTGTGCCGTCCGGCACGCCTCGGCGATCTCCCGGACCTTTCCGTGTGTCAGCAGTGTCCGGCGGGAGAAGGGTTGGGACATCCGGGCAGCCCCTCCTGGGCGCCCCTGCCACCGGTCGGAAGCGCCCCGGCGCTGAACGTACCGACCCACCACCCGGCTGCCGCGGGCCTCGGCCAGGGCGGCAAGCTCGTCGAGTCGGACCTCGTACTGCTTCTCCTTGGCCGAGAACAGTCCGATGAGTACGACGTCGGCGCCGTCGAGCGGATCATCAGCGTCCCGGTACTGCTTCACGCTGACATGATCGCTTCTGTCGTGGCCTCGGGGCAGGTGCTCCAAACCGTTGACCGCCGCCCCTCCCCGAATCCTGCCACCTTCCGAGAATCCCGTTCTACTCTTTGGGACGGCCGGAGATCTTGGTAGGCGAGTGCCCTTCCCGGGGCTCTCTCCTGCCAAGATCTCACGCGCGGTCAGTCGTGGTCCCGGCAAGTGAGGGCATGCCGCTCGGGCGGTCGCACAGACGGGGCAGCTCGACAGGGGCCGAAGAGGGGTAGGCCGCCCCGGCGCAGGCCACCCCGGCGCAGGGGCGAAGAGGGGCAGGCCGCCCCGGCGTCACACCTCAGCGCAGCGAGGCGCGGGCGGAGAACGCGATGCTGGCGAGCAGGAAGCCGCCGTTGACGATCGTGAACGCCACGATCACCCAGAGGACCAGGCCCGGGGCGAAGGCCAGCACCAGGCCGGCGGCGAAGATCACCGCGCCGTAGTCGCGGACCAGCTTCACGAGGCGTACGGGCAGCGAGGTCGAGGTGACCATGCTGGCGGCGTTCGGGCCGGCCTGCATCACCGACGTGACCAGGTTGACCATCCAGGTGCCGGCGAACACCGCGACCAGCCAGCTCGGCGTCGACGGCTCCTGCGCCACCGCCGTCGCCGCCAGCGCGGCCACCAGGGCGATCTGGGCGGCCACGTCGGCGAGCACGTCGACCCGGGCGCCCGCCGCGCTGCCCTGCCCCGTCACCCGGGCGAGCTGGCCGTCGGCGCAGTCCAGGGCGTACGCCACCTGCCAGCCGACCAGCGCGAGCAGCCCGACCGCCCAGGCCGGCACGTCGCCGGCGGCCACCCGCCCGGCGAGCACGACCACGGTGACCGAGGTGGCCAGGCCGAGCACCAGGTTGGCGATGGTCAGCGCGGTCGGGCGCAGCCCGAGGCGCTGGGCGACGAGCGCGAAGACCGCGCCCAGCCACTGGCTGATCGATTCGCTGAACAGGCCGCCGCCCCGGTTCACCCGGTGGAAGTCGGCGACGGTGGGACGGGGCTCAGCCAAGGTGGTCGCGGATTGCACCGGCGTAGTCTGCCAGCCGCTCCCGCGTCTCGGTAGGCGACATCGCCAGGTGTTCGAGGATCGTGTAGCGGTCCGGCCGGGTCCGGGGCGCGAACTGCACGGCATCGACGAACTGCTCGTCGGTCAGGCGCAGGTCGGCCGGGGTGGTGGCGAGACCGTGCCGGTGCAGGCAGCTCGCGAGCCGACCGAACCGCTCGGTGTCTCCGCGCAGGAACGTGCAGAAGAGGGCGCCGAGCCCCACCTGCTCCCCGTGCGCGGCGGTGCCGGGGTGGAGCCGGTCGATCGCGTGCGAGATCTCGTGGTCGCCGCCACTGGCGGGGCGCGTCGACCCGCACACCGAGCTGGCGATGCCGCCCAGGATCAGCGCCTCGGCCAGCGTGGTGAGGAAGCCGTCGTCGGTGATCTTGCCCGGGTGGTTGAGCAGCGCCTCGGCGCCCGTCCTGGCCAGGGTCACCGCGAGCCCGTCGATGGGTTCGCCGCGTACCTCGTGGGCCAGCTCCCAGTCGGCGCAGGCGTTCAGGTTGCTCACCGCGTCGCCGATGCCGGCCTGGGTCTGCCGGTCCGGGCCGTTCTCCACGAAGTCGAGGTCGACGATGACCGCGATCGGGATGTGCACCCCGTAGGAGCCCTTGCCGCCCTCGTGGTCCAGCGAGGCGGTCGGGGAGGCGATCCCGTCGTTCGCCAGGCTGGTCGCCACCGTCACCATCGGGATCCCGTAGCGGGTCGCCGCATACTTGGCGGTGTCGATGGTCTTGCCGCCGCCGATGCCCACCACGGCGTCGTAGTGGCGGCGGCGCAGCCGGTCACCGAGGTCGTTCGCCGCGTCGATGGTGCCGCCGACGACCGTGAAGACGTCGGCCGCGCCGAGCGACGGCCGGCACAGCTCGGCGATCCGCTCACCCTGACCGGGGCCGACCACGACGGCCACGTCCCCGCCGGCCGAGAGCCGCCGGTCGGCCAGCAGCGGCCCGAGATCGGCCACCGCACCCCGCCGGACCTCGATCACGAGCGGGGTGTTGACCGTACGGGCTAGTAGCGGCACGCGATCTCCCGCGCCCGGGCCAGGTCGGCGTGGTTGTCGACCTCGACCCAGGAGACGTCGCCGATCGGCGCCGCCCGCACCTCGCCACCCCGCTCGGCGAACTCCTGGTAGCCGTCCTCGTAGTAGAGGTTCGGGTCGCGCCGCCACGTCGCCTCCAGCGCGTCGGCGAGGGCGTCGGCCACCTGCGGCTCGATCAGCGTCGCGCCGATGTACTCCCCGTACGCCTCGCCCGGGTCCATCAGCTTGGTGATCCGGGTGAGCTGGCCGGCGGCGTCGAAGGTGGTCTTCATCTCCTCCTCGGCCAGCGGCTTGAGGGTGTCGACGGCGAGCAGGATGCCCGGGCCACGCTGGGCCAGCAGGGTCTTCTCCACGCTCACCGGGTGCACGGTGTCACCGTTGACCAGCAGCACGCCCCGGGCGAAGTGCTCCCGCGCCAGCCAGAGCGAGTAGGCGTTGTTCCACTCCTCGGCCTTGTCGTTGTGCACCAGGGTCAGCGTGACGCCGTACTTCTTCTCCAGCTCCGCCTGGCGGGCGACGACCGCGTCGGCGGCGTAGCCGACCACGATCACGACGTCGGTGAGCCCCACCTCGGCCAGGTTGCGCAGCGAGATGTCCAGGATGGTGGTGTCACCGTCCACCGGCACCAACGCCTTGGGCAGGGTGTCGGTGTACGGGCGCAGCCGACGCCCCGCCCCGGCTGCGAGCACCATCCCGATCATTGAGGCGTCCTCCCTCGTACGACTCCCGGTCACCGCTGGAGGATAGCCCCGTGGCGGCACCACTGCGGCCAACCGGGTCAGCCGGGCAGCGCCGCCAGGTCCGCCAGCACCCCCAGCCGCTCCCCGGCGGTCAGCACGGCGTACGGGGCGGCGGCCCGCCGGTCGGTCTCCAGTTCGATGGCGAGCTGCTCCGGGCCGGGCGGCAGGGCGGTGGCGCTCGCCGCGTCGTGCCCGGCGGCCGTCCACGCGGCGGCGTGCGCGTCGGCCCGGTGGTAGCGCATCGTGCCGAGCCGGTTCAGCAGCAGCACGCCGGGCGGGGTGCCGTCCGGCTCGTACGGCGGCGCCGTCGCGGCGAACGCCGCCCCGGCCTCGGCGCCCTGCCCGTCGGCCAGCACCAGCGCGCAGTCGAGTACCCGGCCGAACGCCTCCACCAGCCGCAGCACCCGGTCCTCGTGCCCCGCCCAGAGCTCCTCGGTGACCTCGGCGTGCACCTGCCAGATCTCGGCGAGGAAGGCCAGCCCCCGCTCGGTGGCGGTGAGCCCGCCCTCGGTGCTGCGGTGGATCGTGCCGTACGCCACCTGCTTGTCCAGGGCCCGCCGGCACTCGACCGGGTCCCGGTAGCGGGTGACCGCCGCGAAGCCGGCCTCGTCGACCGTCCCGCCCGGCGCCGCGAGGCGGGTGCGGAACTCCAGCAGGAAGCCGGTGGCCGCCGGCCCGCCGTACCGCTGGCTCAGCTCGGCGCCGCCGCCGTCGCGGCCGGCGAGGATGCCGGCGACGAACGCCCGGTCGACCGCCGGGGCGACCAGGCCGGCGAACCGGTGCGGCGCCAGCTCGACGGTGTCGTTCACAGACCGATCGAACGCAGGGCGGCGAAGCCTTCGGCCGCGATCCGCCGGATGAGGCCGTCGTCGACGTCGCGGTGCTCGTCGAGCAGGTCGAGCTCGTCGGCGGCGAGCCAACGGAACTCGGTGTGCCTGCCCGCCTCCAACGTCGGCCGGGCCAGGTCGCCGTCGACCCGGACCAGCCAGTCGCGCTCGACGCGCGCCAGGCCGTCGTCGGCGACGTAGCGGTATTCCCCGACGTGGCCGAGCACGTGCGACACCGCCCAGCCGGTCTCCTCGGTCACCTCCCGGCGCAGCGCGTCCATCCAGTCCTCACCCGGTTCCAGGTGGCCGCCGACGATGTCCCAGCAGTTGGGAAAGATGCGCCGCTGGGGAGATCGTCGCTGGACGAAGAGTCGACTCTCGTCGTCGACGATCAGCGCGCCGGCGCAGCGTAGAGGCTCGGTGGACACGCCACGACAGTAGCGAGCGGTGGCGCGATCCGGCGACGCCCGGCCTCGTCGCCGGTCCGTGGGCGGCCCCGACGGCCGGGCCGGCCGGAACGCCGGCACGCGCGATGGTGTCGCGGGCCGATCGACGGGTAAGGATCCAGTGCGGGCGCGGACGGGCCGTGATCCGCGACGGAGGTCCTCATGCGTGGCGCGGATCGGCTGGTCGAACGGCAGTACGCGATGCTCCTGCGGCGGGACGTGGCCCGGCTGCCGGACCTCTACGCGGCCGACGCCTTCTACTCCATGCCCGGCGTCACGGTGCGCCCGATCGAGTTGCCCGCGCTGCTGCGCACCTGGACCGGGGCCTTCCCGGACCTGGCCGTCGACCCGCTGGGGTCGGTGCAGACGGCCGGCGGCGCGGCCGTCGAGCAGCGGCTGACCGGCACCCACACCGGGGTGCTGCACACCCCGTTCGGCACCGTCGCGCCGACCGGCCGGGTGGTGAGCTGGGACGTGGTGGACGTCGTCCGGGTCCGCCGCGGCCGGATCGCGGCCTGGCGGTCCTACTTCGACTGGGGGCAGCTCATCGCGGCGCTCGGCCTGCACGTGGACGGGCTCTCCCGGGAAGCGCAGCACGACCCGCTCGGCCTTCCGGTCTGAGCTGCCGCCGACCGGTCCACGCCGGTCACCCGTCCCGGTGGCTCAGGATGCGGACATCGCCGTGCCTGGCGCACGCACCCCGTCGCCTTCCGTACGCTGAACAGCCATGACCGCCGAGCAGCTGATCTCCTTCGCCCGTGGCGCTCCCTCCCTGGACATCGTCGATGTCGAGGGGCTGAAGGCCGCCGCCGTCCGCGCGTTCGACGCCGATCCCGCCGGGGTGACCGCCTACGGCACCTCCGTCGGCTACCTTCCGCTGCGTAGGTGGATCGCCGAGAAGCACGGGGTCTCCGCCGACCAGGTGCTGATCACCAACGGTTCCTTGCAGGCGGACGCGTTCCTCTTCGACCACCTGGTCCGCCCCGGCGACGCGGTGGTGGTGGAGCGCCCGACGTACGACCGGACGCTGCTCAACCTTCAGCGGATGGGCAGCGAGCTGCACGGCGTCTCGATCCAGCCGGACGGGCTCGACACCGCCGAACTGCGCAAGCTGCTCGAGTCGGGGGTGCGTCCCCGGCTGGCGCACGTCATCCCGAACTACCAGAACCCGGCAGGCGTGACGCTGAGCCTGGAGAAGCGCCGGGAGCTGCTCGACCTCGCCGCCGAGTACGAGTTCACGATCTTCGAGGACGACCCGTACGCCGACATCCGGTTCCGGGGCGAGGCGCTGCCGTCGATGCTCTCGCTGGACACCCGCGGCGTCGTGGTGCACGCCTCCAGCTTCACCAAGACGGTCTGCCCCGGCGTACGGGTCGGCTACCTGGTCGGCCCGGCCGACCTGATCGGCGACATCGCGAAGAAGGCGACGAGCCTCTACATCTCGCCGGGCATGGTCTCCGAGGCGATCGTGCACCAGTTCTGCGTCTCCGGCGACATCGACCGGTCCATCGAGACCGTGCGCGCGGCGCTGGGCGAGCGGGCCCGGGTGCTGGCCGAGTCCCTGCGCCGGCACATCCCGGAGGCCCGCTTCGTGGAGCCCGACGGCGGCTACTTCCTCTGGGTCGAGCTGCCCGAGGACGTGGCGGTCGACCGGCTCGCGCCGGCCGCCGCCGAGCGCGGGGTGGCCGTGGTCAAGGGCAGCGACTTCGTCGTCGACGGCGGCCGGCACGCGCTGCGGCTGGCGTACTCGGCGGTGACCGCCGACCGGATCGACGAGGGCGTGCGTCGCCTGGCGGAGGCCGTGGCGGCCGTACGGGGCTGAATTTCTGTCAGATTTCTGACAGTTGCGCGATCGGGGCAGCCCCGGGTCTCCCGCCGGGGCGGCCCACGGCCCACAATGCTGCGAGCGCCACTCACCACGTGTAGCGGAACTCACCGCCCGGTGCCGGCCCCCACCGCACCGGCGACGAGCTCCCGCCAGCCCGACGGGCGGCACGTGCAGCGGCGCGACCAGCACAACCCCCGCCCCCCAAAGGGTGCCGGGTGGGCCGCGTCGTCCCCTCACCCCCCTGATGCGACCCGGCCCACCCGGCCCCACCCTCCCGCCGATCGTCACCGGCGGTGATCATCGACGGCGGCGTACTGTTCACCCGCGGCAGCGCGCGGGGAGGGGTCGTGATGACGGACCGAGGGCAGCAGGGGCGGACGACCTCGCCGAACGGCGGACGGGTCCTCAGGCCCCGGGACTGGGTGGCGCCGGTGCGGGCGATGACCCGCCGGCTCAACGCCGACCATCCGCAGCAGGCCTCCGCGCAGGCCGGCCCGCAGCGCAGCCCCGTGGTCGACTGCGCGCTCTACGTGGACGGCCGCCGGCAGCCCGGCGACTGGCGGTACGCCGAGGCGCTCGCCGCGGCCCGCCGCGAGGAGAACGGCTTCGTCTGGCTCGGCCTGCACGAGCCGGAGCTGGCCGAGATGACCGCCATCGCCGCCACGTACGGACTGCACGAACTGGCCGTCGAGGACGCGGTGAAGGCGCAGCAGCGCCCCAAGCTGGAGCAGTTCGGCGAGGTCAGCTTCCTGGTGCTGCGCACCGCCCGCTACTGCGAGCACGCGGAGCTGACCGAGCACTCCGAGGTCGTGGAGACCGGCCAGGTGATGCTCTTCATCGGCCCGAACTTCCTGATCAGCGTCCGGCACGGCGACGCCTGCCGGCTCGCGGAGGTCCGGGCCGACCTGGAGACGAAGCAGGACCTGCTGCTGCACGGCCCGTGGGCGGTGGCGTACGCGGTCACCGACCGGGTGGTGGACCTCTACCTGGAGGTCGCCGACCGGCTGGAGGACGACCTCGACATCCTGGAGGCCGACGTGTTCGACCGCCAGACCAGCGGCCGGATCCAGCGGATCTACCAGATGAAGCGGGAACTGGTGGAGTTCAAGCGGGCCGTGATGCCGTTGCAGCGCCCGCTGCTGACCCTCACCGCGCAGATCAACCGCGACGTGCCGAAGGAGATCCGCCGCTACTTCCGCGACGTGCAGGACCACCTCAGCCGCACCGTCGAGCAGGTCAACTCCTACGACGACCTGCTCAACTCGATCCTCCAGGCGCGGCTGGCCCAGGTCACGGTCGACCAGAACAACGACATGCGCAAGATCGCGGCGTGGGCCGCCATCGCCGCCGTCTGGACCGCCATCGCCGGCATCTACGGGATGAACTTCGACGTCATGCCGGAGCTGCGGATGACGTACGGCTATCCCGTCGTGCTCGCCCTGATGCTCGCGATCTCGCTGGCCCTCTACCGCTGGTTCCGCCGCAACGGCTGGCTCTGACGGCCCGAGCCTGACACGCGGCCCCACCGGACGCAGGACCCGCCGTCGCCTGTCCTCACCGCACCCGGCGCCGCCTGACCCCGCGGCTCGCGCCGGACGCGGAAGCGCCGGCGGGGCGGCGGGAGCCGCTGCGCCGGCGCTTTCCGACTACCGACAGGGGGTCAGCGGCGGCCGTTGGTCTTGGCGCCGCCCTTGCCGAGGGCCTCGGTCAGGTCGTCCGCCGGACGGCCCGAGGTGTCCTTGGCCCCCTCGGCCACCGACGGGACCTTGCCCGTCGCGTGGACCGTCGGCTGCTTGCCCGGGGTGGTGGTGGAGGCGCTGTCGCCGCCGGCCACCGCCGAGCTGCCGGCGCCGGTCGGGCCGCCGGCCACACCCGAGCCGCTCGACGTCGTCGAGGCGTCGGTCACGGGGGTACGGATCTCCATGGTCTCCACCTCGTCACGCATCGGCTCCAGCTTGCGGGTCGGGTCGTACTCGGCCCACTCCTGCTGCTCCCGGCGCCGCCGTACCGCCATCGCGGCGACCCCGGCCACCGCGCCGGCCGCGAGCAGGCCCGTCATCATCGACCCGCCCCGCCGGGAGTTCTTCTTCCGGGAAGCCTTCATGTTCTTCGCCTTGGCCTTCCTGCCGGCCGCGGCCTGCTTGGCTGACAGGGCCTTCCGGCCGGTGACCGCCTTGCCGGCCGCCTCGGCCTGCGCCTTGCGGACGGCCAGGGCCAGCGGCGCGAGCGCGGCGACCGTGGACGCGAGGCCGCTGGACGCGCGGTCGCGCACGATGACGGCCGTCGGCGCGACGGCGCCCCGGGCCGCCTGGACCCGCGGGGCGACGGTGGCGCCGGCACCCTTCGCGGCGTACGTCGCGGCCTGCCTCAGGTGACCGAGTCCCTGGTTCAGCTCCACCTTGGCCAGCTGACCCTGGGTCTTGCGCCGCACGATTCCAAACACGGTCCCACCTCCTGGGAGTTGTTCCTTCGTCATCCTCCACCTTCGGATGCCTCCGCACTGCCAGATCGGGCACATGGGAGGATCCGCATGGAACTGACCAACGAGTGAGGAGTACCCGTGGCCGAGGCTGTCTACGCCACCTTGCACACCAACGCTGGCCCGATCCGGCTGGAGCTCTTCGGCAACCACGCCCCGAAGACCGTCCGCAACTTCGTCGACCTGGCGGAGGGCAACCGCGAATACACCGACCCGCGTACGGGCCAGCCGGGCAGCGGGCCGTACTACGACGGCACCATCTCGCACCGGGTGATCGGCGGCTTCATGATCCAGATGGGCGACCCGACCGGCACCGGCCGCGGTGGCCCCGGCTACAAGTTCGGTGACGAGTTTCACCCGGAGCTGCGCTTCGACCAGCCGTACCTGCTGGCGATGGCGAACGCCGGGCCGGGCACCAACGGCTCGCAGTTCTTCATCACCGTGTCGCCGACGCCGCACCTGAACAACCGGCACACCATCTTCGGGAAGGTGGCCGACGAGCAGTCCGTGAAGGTCGTCGACGCGATCGCCAACACCCCGACCGGCCCGAACGACCGGCCGCTTCAGGACGTCGTCATCGAGCGGGTCGAGATCGAGCGGGCGGCTGCCTGAGCGGTCCCGAGGTACCTTTGCCGGCATGACTGAGCGCTCCGAGGGCCGGGCCCGGTTGGTGGTCCGTGTGATCCGCGACGGCGGGCGGGTGCGGTGAGCGAGTCGCCACCCACCACCCCGATCTGCTACCGGCACCCCGGCCGGGAGACGTACGTCCGCTGCACCCGCTGCGACCGGCCGATCTGCCCGGACTGCATGCGGGAGGCGTCGGTCGGGTTCCAGTGCCCGGAGTGCGTGGCGGAGGGACGTCGTAGCGTGCGGCCGGCGCGTACCGCCTTCGGTGGCGGTGCCGCCGGCCGGCACGGCTACGTCACCAGGGCGCTGATCGCGCTCAACGTGCTGATGATGCTGCTCTCCATCGCCTCCGACCGGGGCGGGGACGCTGCGGTCGGCGGCTCCGGCTTCGGCGGCCTGATGGGCGGCAGCACCCCGCTGACCGACTGGGGCTCCGTGCTCGGCGGTGCGCTCTTCCCCGACGGCACGGTCGGCGGCATCGCCGAGGGCGAGTGGTACCGCCTGGTCACCGCGATGTTCCTGCACTACGGCGTGGTCCACCTGCTGCTGAACATGTGGGCGCTGTGGGTGCTCGGCCGGTCGCTGGAGGCCAGCCTCGGGCCGCTGCGCTTCCTGGCGCTCTATCTGGTCGCCGGGCTGGGCGGGAACGTCGCCGCCTACCTGTTCAGCGCGGAGAACCAGCTCACCGCCGGCGCCTCCACGTCGATCTTCGGCCTGTTCGCCGCGCTGGTGGTCATCGAACGGAAGATGGGGCGGGACATCTCCCAGGTGCTACCCATCCTGGTGATCAACCTGGTCTTCACGTTCACCGTGCCGGGCATCTCGATCCCCGGGCACCTGGGCGGCCTGGTGATCGGCGGGCTGCTGGCGCTCGTGTTCGCGTACGCCCCGAGGTCGCGGCGGTCGCTGGTGCAGCTCGCGGGCGGTGCGGTGATCGTGGCGGTGCTGGTCGGCCTGGCCCTGGTCCGCACGGCGGCCATCGTCGGCGGCTGACGCCCGTCTCCCCGGCCGGTCACCGCCGAACGGCGGGCGGGCCGGGGCGGCGCGGGGTGCCGCTCAGCGCGGTCGGGCCTCGTGCAGGGCGTCGGCGACCTCGGCGGGATCCGTGCCGAGGTCGTGGCGGCCGAAGAGGTGCAGTGACTCCCCCGCGTCGATCTCCAGCAGCTCGCTGGTCACGCCCCGCCGGGCGCGGCGGTCCACGGTGACCTTCTCGACGGCCGACCAGGGCAGCCGCCGGTGCCCGGCGAAGCCCTGGACAACCGTGATCCCGTCCGGGTCCACCGCGAGCCGGACCGGCACGATCAGGTCCCGCGCCGCCCAGCCGGCGAGTGCCGCGGCCGTGAGGACGGCCAGCGCCAACCGGACCGGGTCGCCCCCGTCGAGGAGCAGCGCCAGCGCGAGCAGCGCGACCGCGCCGGTCAGCTTGAGCGCCGGCAGGGCGGGCGGCACCCGCCACTGCCGGTTCGGGGCCGGGTGTGGAGGCATCCGTTCAGCATGCCAGGGCACCGGGGGAGGACGCCCGGACCGCCGACGACGTAGGATCGGGGCCGGCCCAAGTTACCGGGGAGTAGTCATGAGTGACGCAGTCATCGTCGGCGCGGTACGCACCCCGGTGGGGCGGCGCAAGGGCAGCCTGGCCGCCGTGCACCCGGTCGACCTCTCGGCGCACGTGCTGCGCGCTCTCGCCGAGCGCACCGGCATCGACCCGGCGCAGGTCGACGACGTGGTCTGGGGCTGCGTCTCCCAGGTCGGCGACCAGTCGTGGAACATCGCCCGCAACGGCGTGCTCGCCGCCGGCTGGCCCGAGTCGGTGCCCGGCACCACGCTCGACCGGCAGTGCGGCTCCAGCCAGCAGGCCCTGCACTTCGCCGCCGCCACCGTCCTCTCCGGCCAGGCCGACCTGGTCGTCGCCGGCGGCGTCGAGTCGATGACCCGGGTCGCCATGGGCTCCAGCGTGGCCGACGGCTCGCCGTTCAGCGACCAGCTGCGCGACCGCTACCGGGGCGTCGAGGGCTTCGCCGACGACGCGCCGCTGCCGTTCAACCAGGGCGTCGGGGCGGAGCTGATCGCCGAGCGGTGGCGTCTCTCCCGCGCGCAGCTCGACGAGTTCGCCCTCGCCAGCCACGAGAAGGCCGCCGCCGCGCAGGACGCCGGCGCCTTCGACGCCGAGATCGCCCCGGTCGCCCTGGCCGACGGCGGCAAGTTCGCCGCCGACGAGGGCATCCGGCGGGACACCACGCTGGAGAAGCTCGGCGAGCTGGCCACCCCGTTCCGCCCCGACGGCGTCGTCACCGCCGGCTCCGCGTCGCAGATCTCCGACGGCGCGGCGGCGCTCGCCGTAACCACCAGCGAATGGGCCAGCCGGCACGGCCTGCGCCCGCTGGCGCGCGTGCACACCGCCGTCGTCGCCGCCGACGACCCCGTCACCATGCTCACCGCGCCCATCCCGGCCACCGCGAAGGCGCTGCGCCGCGCGGGCCTGGGCATCGAGGAGATCGGGGTGTACGAGGTGAACGAGGCGTTCGCGCCGGTGCCGCTGGCCTGGCTGGCGGAGACCGAGGCGGACCCGGAGCGGCTCAACCCGCGCGGCGGCGCGATCGCCCTCGGCCACCCGCTCGGCGGCTCCGGTGCCCGGATCATGACCACCATGCTCGCCCACATGCGGGACAACGACATCCGCTACGGCCTCCAGACGATGTGCGAGGGCGGCGGCATGGCCAACGCGACCATCGTCGAGCTGCTGTAGCGGGCGGGAAAACCCCTGGCCCGACGGCGAGGGCGGCGGCTAGGTTGCCGGGCATGACCAACGCCGCCAGGCCGCACGTCGACTGGGCCGACCCGCACTGGCGGGACACCGCCCTCGACTGGATCGGCGAGCGTCTCGGCCGGCACGGCCGCCGGGTGGTCGGGCCGGTCGAGCCCCGGGTCCGGCCCTGGTCGCTGGTCTGGCGGGTGCCCACCGACGCCGGGGACGTGTGGTTCAAGGCGAACAACCCCGGCACCCGTTACGAGGTCGCGCTGCTGGCCGCGTTGACCCGGCTCGCCCCCGGCCGGGTGCTCGACCCGGTCGCCGTGGACGCCGACCGGGGCTGGTCCCTGCTGCCCGACGGCGGCCGGACGCTGCGCGACGCGCTGGGCGGCGACCGCACCCTGCTGACCCACTGGGAGCGGGTCCTGCCCGAGTACGCCGACCTCCAGCGCGCGGTCGCGCCCGATGCCGGCGAGCTGCTCGCCCTCGGCGTTCCCGACCACCGGCCGGAGGCGCTGCCGGAACTGTTCGGGGCGCTGCTGGGCGACGAGGAGTCGCTGCTGCTCGGGGCGGAGGACGGGCTCACCGCCGAGGCGTACGGGCGGCTGTGCGCCCACCGCTCCGCCTTCGCCGAGGACTGCCGGCGGCTGGCCGGATCGGGCGTCGCGCCGACCGTCCAGCACGACGACCTGCACGACGGCAACGTCTTCGTCGCCGGCGACGGGTACCGCTTCTTCGACTGGGGGGACGCCTCGGTGGCCCACCCGTTCGGCACGCTGCTGGTGACGCTGAACTCGGTCGCGCACGCGTTCGGGCTGCCCGACGGCGACCCGGCGCTGGTGCGGCTGCGCGACGCCTACCTGGAGCCGTGGTCGGCCGGGCACGACCGGGCGACGCTGCGCGAGGCGGCCCGCCTGGCCGTCCGCGTGACCCGGGTCAGCCGGGCGCTCTCCTGGCGCCGCGCCCTACGGACCTCCGACCCGACCCGCGCACGGTACGCGTCCGCGGTGCCCGGCTGGTTGCAGGAACTGTTCGTGCCGGACCCGGTCTGAGCCCGCCGCGGCCATGCCGGTCGACCGCCCCGGGGGCCTGCGAAAAGACCGGACAGGCGGTGCGACGCGGGCGCGTGGAACTTCCAGAACTGCCACGTGAGCCGCGTCACCCCAGGCCGCGCCTCGTTGGGCAGGGCATGGACGTCTTCTCCCGCACGTTCCTCCCGGCCGCCTCCGAGGCCGGGCTGGCGGTGCAGACCGTCACCCGGCACATGCCGGTCTTCCGGCGCTGCGTCGGTTCCGGCGACGCCACCATCCTCGTCACCCGGTGCGCGCGGCCGGACCGCCCGATGGCCGGCGAGTACCTGTTCCTGCTCACCCACCGGCGGCTGGTCGTCACCCGGCAGACCCGCGTGCTGCACCGGCTGCGTCTGCACCTCAACACGGAACTGCGGGAACTCAGCAACGTCACCTGGAGCCCCGACCCGCGCCTGCACTCGGTCGAGCTGGCCGCCACCGCGATCGACGGCATCCGCGAGCGGTTCCTCATCCGCACCCGCCACCCGCAGCAGGTGTGGCAGCTCGACGCGCTGCTCGACCACGCCTTCCGGACCCGGCTGCGGCTGCCCCGGGAGCGGCTCGTCGCCACCATCGGCGAGGCGTCGCAGGTCGCGCGGTCCGGCGCCCTGCGCCCCGCCGTGGTGCGCTGACCGCTTCTTTACCGAACCCGAACATGCGCCGGCCCTCCGGCGCCGCGGCGTCGGCAATCATGGGCCGGTGACCGTCGACGCCCCGCCTCGCGGGCTCGTCCTCGTGGTGGAGGACGAGCCGGCCATCGCCGACCTGGTCCGGCTCTACCTGAGCCGGGACGGCTTCGGCGTGCACCTCGAACGGGACGGGGCGGCCGGGCTGGCAGCCGCGCGCCGCCTGCGTCCGGTGGCCTGCGTCCTCGACATCGCGCTGCCCGCCCTGACCGGCACCGAGGTCTGCCGGCGGCTGCGCGAGGCCGGCGACTGGACTCCGGTCATCTTCCTCACCGCCCGCGACGACGAGGTGGACCGCGTCGTCGGGCTGGAGCTGGGGGCGGACGACTACGTCACCAAGCCGTTCAGCCCCCGCGAACTGGTCGCCCGGGTGCGGGCGGTGCTGCGGCGCACCGCCGGGACGCCGGAGGGGACGGGCCAGCCCCGGGTCGTCGGCGCGGTGGCCCTCGACCCGACCCGCCGGACGGTGACCGTCGCAGGCACCCCGGTCCAGCTCACCTCCACCGAGTTCGACCTGCTGGCGTACCTGATGGCCCGACCCGGCCGGGTCTTCACCAGGGAGGAACTGCTCGCCGGGGTGTGGGGGTACGCGGCGCACGCCGGCACCCGGACGGTCGACGTGCACGTCGCACAGGTCCGGTCGAAGCTGGGCGGGGCCGGCGTGATCCGCACCCACCGGGGCGTCGGGTACGCCGCCGATGGCTGAGCCGACCGCCGCGTCGCCACCGCCTCGGCACCGTCCCGGCCGGACGCTGACCTCCCGCGCGGTGCTGGTCACCTGCGCGGTCGCCCTGGTCTCCGTGCTGGTCACCGCGATCGTCGCGGTGCCGCTGGCGGCACGCGGCGTGGAGCGGCGCGACCAGGAGGCGCTGGCCGCCCAGGCGCGGCTCTCGGCCGAGGTGCTGCGCCCCAGGTTGGCGACCGGGCGGACCGCCGACGAGGAGCGGATCATCCGGCAGCTCAACGCCCAGGGCGTCGACGCGTACCTGATCCGGGGCGGGGTGGCCGACCGCCCCGGCCTGCCGTCGCGGGTGGTGCGGCGCGTCGCCGAGGGGCGCAACGTGTCGACCCGTCGCCCGCTCGACGGGCGGCGCACCCTCATCCAGGGACGTGCCCTGCCCGGCGGCGACGGGGTGGTGCTGACCCGGTCCCGGCCCACCGCGCCGTGGCGGCAGGTCGTGCCCAGCCTCTGGCTGCCGCTGCTGGCCGGGCTCGCCGCCGGGGTGGTCGCCGGGCTGCTGCTCGCCCGCAGGCTGGCCCGGCCGATCCGGCGTGCCGCCGACGCCGCCGCCCGGCTGCGCGCCGGGGACCGGGCGGTACGCGTACCGGTGGAGCCGCCCGACGAGGTGGCCGACCTGGCGTACGCGCTGAACGGGCTGGCCGCCGCGCTGGCCACGAGCGAGGGCCGGCAACGGGAGTTCCTGCTCTCCATCTCGCACGAATTGCGCACCCCGTTGACCGCGATCCGGGGCTACGCCGAGGCACTGGCCGACGGGGTGATCGGGCCGGCGGACGCGGCCGGCGCCGGGCGTACCGTGCTCGCGGAGGCGCAGCACCTGGACCGCCTGGTCAGTGACCTGCTGGCGTTGGCCCGGTTGGAGGCCGCCGACTTCCCGCTCGAACCGGTGCCGGTGGACCTCGCCCGGCTGGCCGCCGACGCGGGTCGGACGTGGGCCGACCGGTGCGCGGCGGTCGGGGTGCCGTTCCGCGCGGAGGTCCCGGACGCGCCGGTGCCGGCGTACACCGATCCGGGTCGGATCCGGCAGGTGGTGGACGGGCTGCTGGAGAACGCGCTGCGGGTCGTACCGCCGGGGGCGCCGATCGTGCTCGCGGTCCGGGCGGTCGGGGCGGACCCGGCGGCGGGCGGCGTCGTCGAGGTCCGCGACGGCGGACCGGGCCTCACCGACGACGACCTGGCGGTGGCCTTCGAGCGGGGTGCCCTGCACGAGCGTTACCGGGGGGTGCGCAAGGTCGGCAGCGGGGTGGGGCTGGCGCTCGCCGCCGGCCTGGTCCGCCGGCTCGGCGGGGAGATCGCGGCGGGGCACGCCCCCGAGGGCGGCGCCGCGTTCGCCGTCCGGCTGCCCCCGGATCCTTACCGGATCCGAACATCGGTCTGACCTGTCGCTCGCGGTACGGCGGGAGGCTGGGGTTCCACGGACGAGAGGGAGACTCATGGCACGTTGGGGAATCGCCACCACCGCGCTGCTCGCGGCGGTCGCGCTCGGCGTCGGCGGGTGCGGCGCCGCCGGGCCGGCCGGGCAGTCGGCTGGGGAGACCGCCGTCGAGGTCGTCGCGGCGCTGGGCGCCGAGGGCCAGGCGCTGGCCGCGATGGGCTTCGACGCCAACGACCTGGACGTCGAACCGATGGCCGCCCCCGCCTCACCGGGGGCGTCGCCGGGCGCGGCCGGGGAGCAGCGGCGGGAGCGGGTGGAGGAGCGGCGCGAGCGTCGGCAGGCCCGGGTGCTGCTGCGGAGGAACACCCTGCACGGCGAGGCCGTGGTGCGGACGAAGGACGGCGGGACGAAGACGGTCGCCGTGCAGCGGGGCGAGGTGACCGCGGTCGACGGCGACTCGATGACCGTGAAGTCCGCCGACGGTTTCACCATGACCTGGACCTTCGGCGACAAGCTGCGCGTCGTGGAGCGTCGTACGACGATCCGGTCCGCCGACGTCAAGGTCGGTACGACGGTCGGCGTGGCCGGCGCCAAGGAAGGCGCCGGCGGGGTCGCCCGCCTGATCGTGGTGCCGGCCAGGCAGAAGTAGGTGGGGTGGGGCCCGCCGTCGCCGGCGGGCCCGCCTCGGAGTCCTTGCCCGCCGGGTGCAGGACCGGGCGGTCCGGGCGAACCGTGCGGCGTCCCGCGGGTCAGCGTTCCGGTGGGAGGGCGTAACCGACGTAGCCCCGGAACTGCACCCGCCAGCCCGCCGGCACCAGCGCCGTGCACGCCGGCCGGCTACCGGTGCAGACGACGGCGTCGACCGAGGCCGGGTCGGCCGGCGGGCGGCCGGGCAGCACCGACTGGAGCGCCACCAGCTCCGGCGGCCGCCCGTCCGCGTCGCGCAGCAGCAGCCACCAGGGGTACTCCCAGTTGTCGTTCTGCTGCACCAGGCCGATCCGGCGGGCGTCCGTCGCGCGTACCGCGTCGGCGGCCCAGCGGAACTCCTCCGCCCACTGGGGCCGCCGCAGGAACCGGGTGTCCCACTCGGAGGTCGTGAAGACCGAGCCCGCTCCGACCAGCCGGCGCGGGAAGCCGTACGACACGGCCAGCACCCCGGCCAGCGCGCAGGTGGCCAGCACGCTCACCGCGAGCCCGGCCGCCACCGACCGCCGGCCCGCTGTGCCGCCGGCCCGGCGCCGGAACAGCGCGTCCAGCCAGAGGCCCGCCAGCGGTACGGCCAGCGTCAGCGCGTAGAGCAGCAGGCGGTTGCCCCACGGCTGCCACTTGATCATGGCGGTGTGCAGCAGCAGGGCCGCCACCACGACCACCGCGTACGCGCGCAGCGGCCCCGCCTGCGTCGGGCTGATCCGGCCGGGGCGGGCCAGCGCTATCGCCGCCCCGATCGCCGCCAGCGCCCCGGCCAGCGGAAAGGCCACCCGGTCCTCGTCCGGATACCAGGACGGCTCCGGGAACCGTTCCCTTCCGAAGGTGGTGGCCCGGTCCTGCGGGTCCACCCCGATCAGCCGGGCGCCGCCGATGATCGCCTCGGCGCCCGCCCGGCGCAGCGGCGCGAGCGGCGTGTCGAACGCGGTGTGCGCGATCCGCAGCGCGTTGACGACCAGCGACGGCGGGTCGTGCCGCTCCATCGGGATGGACTCGCGCAGCCGGGGTGGCCCGAGCGGGTGCCCGAACTCGGCGGTCACCCGGGCCAGGAACGGCCCGACCACCACCGTCGCGACGAGCAGGATCAGCGCCGACCCGGCGACGGTCCGGCGCACCTGCCGCCGGGGCCGCGAGTCACCGGCCGGGGCCGGGTCGACGGCGTCGGTGCCCCCGCCGAGCGCCGCCGCGCGGTCCGGTCCCGCGCGGTCCGGTCCGGTGCGGGCCGGTCCGGTGCGGTCCGGTCCCGTGCGGTCCGGTGCGGGGCCGGTGCGGGCCAGTCGGAGCTGGGCCAGCCCCCAGAGCAGCAGCAGCGGCCCGACCGCGACCAGGCCGCTGGTCTTGGTCAGCGCGGTCAGCCCGGTGGCCGCGCCCAGCGCCAGCATCGCCCCGACCCCGGCGGGCCGACGCAGCCCGTCCAGCGCCACCGTCGCCGCGCAGGCCACCCACGCGGCGCAGACCAGGTCCGTCTGGGTGCTGGTCGCCTGGAGCGCCACCATCGGGGTGGTGGCGAGCACGAACGCGGTGAGCAGTTGGGCCCGGCGTCCCCCGCCGAGCTGTGCGGTGATCCGGGTGGCCGCCAGCAGTACGCCGACGCCGGCCGCCCACTGCACCAGGTTGTGCAGCGCGTCCCCGCCGGTGAACAGGCGCAGGTGCAGCAGCAGGTACTCGGCACCGGGCGGGATGGTCACCTGCCGGTGGATGGCGGTGGGCCAGAAGTCCAGGCCGCCCCGGGCCACCCAGTGCTCCACCTTGGGCAGGTGGTAGGTCTGCGAGTCGAAGTTGTTCGGCTCGGCCAGCAGCGCGATCAGCAACTCGACCAGCAGCAGTCCGCCGACCGTGCCGGCGAGCAGCCGCTCGCCCCGACCCGCCGTACGCCAGGCGTGGGCCAGCCGGGTCGACCAGCCGGCGCGGCGGGCCGCGACGGGGCGCGCGGCGGCCGGCGGCGGGAGCGCGGGGGGCGGGGTGCCGGCGGCCGGCCCGGCCGCCGCGCCGACCAGCGCCGGTTCGGGCGCGGCGACGACCTCGACCGCGCGGTGGGTGGCGGCCCGGGCCGTGCCACGCGCGGCGTCCCGGCGGCGTCGCCAGCCGGCGGCGGTGACCGCGGCGGCGAGGAACGACAGCCAGGCGGCGGCGAACGCGGGCAGGGTGAGCAGCCGTAGCGCGCCCATCAGCTCGACGGTGAGCACCGCGAAGGCGCCGGTGACCACAGCCGCCCGGAGCAGCGCGAGGCGCCGCCGGGCGACGGTGCCGGGCACGACCGGCCGGAGCGCCACGGCGAGCAGTCCGATCGCGGCGACCGGCGCCAGGACGAGCGGGTAGCCGACTGCCGACATGGCGGCAGTAAACACCATCGACCTGAGTCCGCCGCGCCCACTGTCCGCAGTGCTGAACACCGTGTCGCTGGTGGCCAGGCTAGGCTAGGGCCGACATATCGTCGCCACCGTGGAGATTCCCGTGAAGCTCTCGATCCTCATGCCGGTCTACAACGAGGAAGAACGCATCGCGGATGCCCTCAAGCAGGCATTGGCGGTCGACTACCCGTGTGAGATCGAGCTGGTCGTGGTCGACGACGGCAGCCGGGACGGCACCGGTGAGATCCTCGGTCGGGCCGACGACGCGCGCCTGCGGGTCATCACCCACCAGCGCAACGCCGGTAAGGGCGCCGCCATCAGGACGGCGGTCGACAACGCCGAGGGCGACTACATCGTCATTCTCGACGCCGACCTGGAGTACGACCCGCAGGACATCCCCAAGCTGCTCGACCCGGTGCTCGACGGGCGGGCCACCGTGGTCTACGGCAACCGCACCTTCGGCAGCCACAGCGCCTACAGCTTCTGGTACGTGATGGGCAACAAGGGCGTCACGATGGCGGCGAACGTGCTGTTCAACTCCTACATCGGCGACCTGGAGACCTGCTTCAAGCTGATGCCGGTGGCGCTCTACCGCTCGCTCGACGTCCGCTCGCGCGGCTTCGGCATGGAGGCCGAGGTCACCGGCAAGCTGCTGCGCCAGCGCATCCGCCCCTACGAGGTCCCGATCAGCTACCGGGCGCGGGGCCGCGAAGAGGGCAAGAAGATCACCTGGAAGGACGGCGTCGAGGCGATCTGGATCCTCGGCCGCGAGCGCACCCGCCGCCGCCCCCTCGGCGCCTCGACCCGCTGACTCCTCCCTGCTGACCACCCCCGCGTCGCCCGCCGGAACGGCCTCCTCGCCCCCGGCCCGCCCCGCCTGCCGTGGCCCGGCGGCCATCGTGCCTCAGCGGCCGGCCGGCACCGGCGCCGCTGCCAGGAACCCGGCGACCGAGCGGCGCAGCCCGGCGGCGTCCACCCCGTGCCAGCGGGTGTGGTCCTCGGCCGAGCCGTAGCGGCGCAACTCCTCCCGTCCCACACCGAGCGCCAGCAGCCGGTGCGGCCGGTCGGCCAGGGCCGCCGACACCACCCGGGCCGATGTCCCGGCCAGGTAGGGCTCCACCAGGATCACCGCGTCGCCGGCCAACGCCCGCAGCCCCGCCGTGTCGAACGGCCGCGGCCGGTGGGTGTAGGCCACCGTCACGCCCAGGTCGCCGACCGCCGCCAGCGCCGCGTCCAGCACCGGGCCCACCGCGACCAGCAGCGGCGCGCCCGGCCCCGCGTCCCGGAGCACCCGCAGCGCGCCGTCGCCGCCGTACGGGCGGGCGTTGTGCAGGGTGGACAGCCGCAGGTACGCCGAGCCGTCGGCGGCCACCGCGTCCCGCAGCAGCGCGGGTACCTCGTCGGGGTGGCCGGGAACGTGCACGGTCCAGCCGTGCAGGGTGTCGACGAGCGAGACGTCGGCCGGCGACAGGTGGGTACGCCCGGACTCCGCCCGGTCGTACGACGCGCCGATGCTGACCAGCACCGCGTGCACGCCCTGGTGGTCCAGGTCGAGCTTGATCTGCTCGTACGCCCGCTCGATCAGGAACGGCGCGTAGCTGTGGGCGATCGGCCGGAGCCCGGTCAGGGCGAGTCCGCCGGCCACGCCCACCAGCAGTTGTTCCCGGATCCCGACGTTGAGCACCCGGTCCGGGTGCCGGTCGAAGGCCGGGGTGAACGCGTCGGCGGAGATGTCCGCCAGCACCAGGGCCGTACGCGGATCCCGCGCCAGCAACTCGGTGGTGGTCTCGACGAATCGGTTTCGCACTGTCACTCCCCCTGGTCGACGACCGCGACGACGACGTGCGGCCGGTGGTTGTCGTGCCCGGTCAGGGCGGTGTGCAGGGCGTCGTGGTCGTGCCCGTCGACGGTGGCGGCGGTCCAGCCGTTCACGGTGAACCGGGCCGCGGCGCCACCCGACCAGCCGTGCGTGGCGGAGCCGTTGTCGACCACGATCGCGGTCAGGCTGCCCAGCCCGGTCGCCCCCGCGTACGCGATCGCCTCGTGGTTGGAGCCCTCGTCCAGCTCCGCGTCGCCGAGCAGCACGTGGACCCGGGGCGTCAGCAGGCCCTGGGCGCGCAGCCCGAGCGCGGTGCCCACGCCGAGCCCGAGCCCGTGGCCCAACGAGCCGGAGCCGATCTCCACCCCGGGCACCAGCATCCGGTCGGGGTGGTCGCCGAGCAGGCTGTGGGGCCCGCCCTGGTCGTCCAGCCAGTCGGCGGGGACGAATCCCTTCGCGGCGAGCACGGCGTAGTAGCCGGCGACGGCGTGCCCCTTGGAGAGCAGGAACCGGTCCCGCCCGGGGTCGTCGACGGTCTGCGGGGTGACGCGCAGGATCCGGTCGTAGAGCACCCAGAGCACGTCGACGGTGGAGCGGACGTTCGCGCCGAACTCCCGGCCCGCGCGGACCCGCTCGTACAGCGGCGCGACGGGTGCCGGCAGCGGCGGGGCGGTCGGGTGGCCAGGTGGCGTGGGTGCCGGGTCGGGGGGTGGCGCGGCGGCCGGGGCCGGACCCGCGCTGGCGGTGGTGGTGGTCATGCCGCTAGCCTGCAAGCTGAAGTCAACTTCAACTCAAGGCGATGTGATGTACGAGTCCCTGACCATCGGCCAGCTCTCCACCCGCAGCGGCGTGGCGCCCTCGGCGCTGCGCTACTACGAGCGGCTCGGGCTCATCCGGGCGGAGCGCACGGGCGGCAACCAGCGCCGCTACGCCCGCACCGAGCTGCGCCGGGTGGCGTTCGTCCGGATCTCCCAGCAGGTCGGTATCTCGCTGGAGGAGATCCGGGAGGCGCTGGACTCCCTGCCGGCCTCGCGGGTCCCCACGGCGGAGGACTGGGCGCGGCTCTCCGCGACCTGGCGGGAGCGGCTCGACGAGAAGATCCGGCTGATGACCAAGCTGCGCGACGACCTCGACGGCTGCATCGGCTGCGGCTGCCTGTCCCTGCAACGCTGCACGCTCAACAACCCCGGCGACTCCCTCGCCGGCGAGGGCCCCGGCGCCCGCCTCGTGCAACCCCGCGCGGCTGGCGTCAGCCCGTCGTGAGCAGCACCTTGCCGACGTGGTCGTTCGACTCGACCAGCCGGTGCGCCCGGGCCGCCTCGGTCATCGGCACCCGCCGGTCAACGACCGGCCGGACCGCCCCCAACTTGACCAGCGGCCAGACCTCTTCGCGGACGCCGCGTACGATCTCCGCCTTCTCCACCAGCGGCCGGGACCGCAGCGCGGTGGCCGCGATCGTGCCCCGCTTGGCCAGCAGCGCCCCGAGATCCAGCTCGCCCCTGCGGCCGCCCTGCATGCCGATCACCACCAGCCGGCCGCCGGTGGCCAGCGCCGCCACGTTCCGGGGCAGGTAGGCGGCGCCCATGATGTCCAGGATGACGTCCGCGCCCCGGCCGCCGGTGACCCGCCGGACCTCCTCGACGAAGTCCTGCTCGCGGTAGTCGATCGTGTGCGCCGCGCCCAGCTCACGCAGCCGCTCGTGCTTGGCGGCCCGGGCGGTGACCACCACCAGCGCGCCGAGCGCCGCCCCGAGCTGGATCGCGAAGGTGCCGATCCCGCTGCCACCGCCGTGCAGCAGCAGCGTCTCGCCCCGCCCGAGCCGGGCCACCTGCACCACGTTCGACCACACCGTGCAGGCGACCTCCGGCAGCGCCGCCGCGTCGACCAGGTCGACGCCGGCCGGCACCGGCAGGAGCTGCCCGGCCGGCACCGCCACCCGCTCCGCGTAGCCGCCACCGGCCAGCAGCGCGCAGACCTCCCGGCCCACCTCCCAGCCGGCCACGTCGGGGCCGACCGCGCTGATCACCCCGGAGCACTCCAGCCCGGGGTACGCGGACGCACCCGGCGGCGGCGGGTAGTGCCCCTGCCGTTGCAGCAGGTCGGCCCGGTTCACCGCGCTGGCCCGCACGTCGACGACCACCTCGCCGGGACCGGGCTCGGGATCGGGCACCTCGCTCCAGACCAGTGCGTCGGGTCCGCCGGGCTCCGGGATCGTCATCGCGCGCATGCTCCGTGTCTACCCCACCCGTCCGTCGGTCCACCCCCGGGCCAGGATCCTGTCCACCGTCCGCGTCCGCGCCGCTGTCCACCGTCCGCCGGAAGACGTCGTCGCGCAGGTGCACCGCGCGGGGCAGCCGCTGGGCCACAGTGGGCCTTTCGGCGGCCATGATTCCGCTGATCAGCACCACCGACGGGGTCTCCCACACGCCGCCGATCATCTCAGAGGGTGGTTCGGGAGGCCATGTCCGATGTGGGTTTGGCGGTTCGTTAGAGGCCCTGGTGGTGGGGGTTACGGGGACGTCGTCGGCGGGGCGAGGGTGAACAAGCCGGCTTCGGGTTCGGTGAGGACCTGGCGGGCGACGAGGTAGATGCCCGAGTGACGGGTTCGCAGTGCTGCGACCAGTCACTCGGGCTTGGAGCGGAGCGGTCAGAAGGTCAGAGCTTCACGATGTACTGAGCCACGATGTTGCCGACGCACGGCTTGCTCGAGCTTGAGTTCCAGTAGATGGCCTTGTAGCCGGTGGGAACGCCGCTGCAGATCCACACGTTGCCACGGACCGGCTCGATCAACTGCGCCACGATGTTGCCGACGCAGGGCTTACTCTCGCCCGCGTTCTGGGCGGTCACGATGTAGCCGGCGGGGAGGCCGCTGCAGATCCACACGTTGCCACGGACCGGCTCGATGTACTGCGCCACGATGTTGCCGACGCAGGGCTTACTCTCGCCCGCGTTCTGGGCGGTCACCATGTAGCCGGCGGGGAGGCCGCTGCAGATCCACACGTTGCCACGGACCGGCTCGATGTACTGCGCCACCACACCCCCGGGACCGCAGTACTGGGTGTTTTGTGCCGTGACGATGTAGCCCGCTGGCACTGCCCCGCAGATCCACCCGCTGGCCTGTGCAGGTGCTGCCGAGGCGAAGAGGACGGCGGCGGCCGTGCCGATCATGACGATGAACGCCGCACCGGCCTTCTTGAGTGAAGGAAGGAATTGCATCGCTTCTCCGTGACGATGATGGGATTTGGTATAGAACAAGGACCCAACGGAAGGCCTTGGAAGAATACGGAGGCGCGTAGAGCGCGGACGCGTTCACGCCCTACTGTCGCCGTCGTTCCTGATGCAGATGCGCGGCAGTCCGCAGCCGGGCAGCGCGTGTTCTCCCGGCGCCAACTCGGACACCGCGTGAACAGTTACGAAGTTCGCGTTGCTGCCTCCAATACCCGGACCGCACCGAGGTCGACTGCTGGATCTGGGATCAAGCTACTCACCAGCAGTTGCGAAACGGTGTACCCCGGCTGACACCGGCAGAGCGAGCATCTTTCACCGAAAGACCAGGTCAGCGAGGGTCGGGCACTGCCTCCTGCTGGCAAACCGGCAGCTTTTCCAGCAGTCGAGGCAGCCGCATCTGCGCCGCGTCGGCCGGCTACCTCCCACCGACCCATGGCTCTGATCGGCATATGGCAGGCGCGACAGCAGCAAGATCGCTCAGTCGTGCCTGCGGGGCATACTTGCTGACATGCGGGGACGAGGCTTGTGGCCGGGCGTTCGGCGTACGCCATCGGGGTCGAAGGTGCGGTGGTGGCGGCGCGCGGTGATCGCGGCCGTGAGCGGCGCGGTGCTGCTCACCGCCGGAATCACCGCGAGCGTGGCCTGGGCCCGCCACGGGGCCGAGGGACACCTCTTCACCGAGGCGGCCGTCCCGGAGGCGCCGGTCGCGCTGGTGCTCGGCACCCGCGTCCTACCCGACGGGACGCCGTCGCCGTTCCTCCTCGGCCGGCTGGAGGTCGCGCACCGGCTGTTCACCACCGGCAAGGTGAGCGCCATCCTGGTGACCGGCGACAACATGACGGCCGAGTACGACGAACCGGGTGCCATGCGGCGCTGGCTCATCGAGCAGGGGGTACCCGCCGACAAGGTGGTGCGGGACCACGCCGGCTTCGACACCTACGACTCGTGTGCCCGTGCCAAGCGCATCTTCGGCGTCGACCGGGCGACGGTGGTGACCCAGAGCTTCCACCTGCCCCGCGCCGTCACCGTCTGCCGACAGCTTGGCATCGACGCCACCGGCGTCGGCGACGAGACGGCCCGACAGTACGAGCGGATCTGGCGGATCAGCTCCAGCCGGGAGCACGCCGCCAGCGTGAAGGCCGCGTGGGACGTGCTGTGGGGTCGCGACCCCGCCCACCTGGGTCGCCCCGAGACCGGCATCGAAGACGCCCTGCGCCGGTGAACGCCGCGCCGACCGATCGGCTTCCGGTGGGGACGGTGCTGGGTCGACATGGTCGGTCAGGCCCGGAACCCGTTCGCCACGGCCCGGGATGCTCACAGAGGGCCCAGGACCTCCTCGGGTGGCGCATCCAGCGAGAGTGTCTCGAGCACGGTGAGTAGCTGACGTTCCTCGTACCGGAAACCCGAAGCCGGCTTGTTCACCCTCGCCCCGCCGACGACGTCCCCGTAACCCCCACCACCCGGGCCTCTAACGAACCGCCAAACCTACATCGGACATAGCCTCCCGAACCACCCTCTCAGCGCGGGTGCGGTGCCCGCTCGCCCGCAGCGGGTCCGTGGCAGACTAGGCACGGTCGCGCACCCCACGGGGGCGCGGCCCGGGAGGGTTCGCCTAGTGGCCGATGGCGCTGGTCTTGAAAACCGGTAAGGCAGCGATGTCTTCGTGGGTTCGAATCCCACACCCTCCGCCGATGAACAGCGACAACGCCGCGTTCGCCAAGATCGCGGCCACCGCGACCGGTCCCGGACGGCCCCGGGATCAAAGATGGCGGTGTGAGGCTTGCTACGAGGCGGAGGCGGCCACAGCCGCGGCGAGGGCGTGTGCCTGGCGGCGATGGTCGCGGGCCGTAGCGCGGCGGCCCGCCAAGTCACAGAGTTTGGCGATCAGAAGATGGACTTCGTTCTGCGCCCATCGGTATCCGATCTCGCGTTGGATGGTCAGGGCTTCCTCGGCGTGGTGGAGGGCCTCCTGGTGTCGGCCCAATCCGAGATTGGCCTCGGCCACAGCGGTCGCGGCCGCGGCGTGCAGGACCCGGTAGTGCAGGCGGTCGGCCAGCCCCAGAGCCCGACAGGCCAGTGGCAGTGCCGATCCGGGCTCACCGAGCTGGGTGTGCACCCTGGCAAGTCCGACGAGCGCCTGTCCCTCGCCGTACCGGTGGTTGGCGTCACGGGACAGGCGTAGCGCTTCTCCATGCCGCTCGCGAGCCTTCAGCAGGTCGTGCCCGTCCCGGTGCAGGGCGCCGAGGACGTTGAGGGCGTCCACCTCGCTGGTGCGGTAGCCGATGCCACGGGCAACCGTCAGGGCCGCCTCGGCGTGCTCCAGCGCTCGCGGCACGTCGCCCAGGTCCCGACACACCGCAGCGAGACAGCGCAGGGCCTCGGCCTCGCAGGACCGGTAGACGGTCTCCTGGCAGATCGCCACGGCCCTCGTCAGGTCGTCGAGCGCCACGTGCAGGTGGCCGAGGAGGTGCTGCACCTCGCCCAGGTTCGTCAGCGAGGCAGCCTCACCCATGCGTGAGTGCAGCTCACGTTCGAGTTCGATTGATTCCCGGAACAGCTCGGCCGCCTCGCTCAGCCGGCCGACGTGCCAGTACACGACGCCGAGGTTGTTCAGGTTGATGGACAGGCCGCCCAACCGACCGGTGCGCCGGAACAGGGCCAACGCCTGCGAGTAGTGCTCGGCGGCCTCGTGCGGGCGGCCCTGCATCTGGTGCAGTTCGCCAAGGCTGCCCTGTGCTGCGGCCTCGCCGTCCGTCCAGTGCGCCTGGCGTGCCAGCAGGAGCATCCGTTGGGCGTGCAGGCGGGCCTGGGTCGGACGGCTCTGGCGGATGAGGCCACCCATGATGTTGAGGTGAGCCGCCGCCTGCGCCTGGGCGTCGCCCTCCGCTTCGGCCGCGGCCAGGGCGGCATGGGCGACGGTGAGCCAGCCGACCGGGTCCACGCCCAGGAAGAAGTACCCGCGCAGGGCGTCACCGAGCCGCCACGCGAGCGGCCGTGGCCCCTGCTCAGCCGCCGTCCGGATCAGCGCGATCAGATTGGCCCGTTCGGTATCGAGCCAGGCAGTCGCCGCCGCCGCGTCGGGAAAGTGCGACGCCTCCGGAGCTGCGTACGGGGTGTCGCCACGAGGGAGGCGCAGCATGGTCGGGTAGAGAACGGCCGCAGCTTCGTCGACCGTCCGGAGATGATGGTCGTAGAGTGCCGCCAGCGCACCCCGGCACCCGGTGTCGCCGTCCTCCCGCGCCGCCCGGTCCGCGGCGTACAACCGCAGCAGGTCGTGCATGGCGTACCGGCCAGGGGCGTGGTGGCGCAGCAGGTGGGCGCGGGTCAGCTCGTCCAGCGACCGTCTGGCCTGCTCCGGCGGGACACCGCCGAGCGCCGCGCTCGTCTCGGCGGTCACGTCGTCCCCGGGTGCCAGGCCGATCAACCGGAACAGGCGCTGTGCGTCAGGCGGCAGGTGGGTGTAGGACAGGTCGAACGCCGCACGGACGGCCACCTGGCTGTCCCCATCGATCTGCAGCACCGCCAGGCGGTTCGCCGCCGACAGGTCGGCCACGTAGTCGGCGATGGTGGAGCCGACGCGGTCGGTGACGTTCGCGGCGGCGACCTGCAACGCCAGGGGCAGCGACGCGCACGCCTGAGCCAGGGCGACGGTGGCCGCCGGTTCGGCGGCGACGCGGTCCGCGCCGATGCTGCGGGTGAGCAGGACGAGCGCGTCGTCGGGCGACAGCACGTCGAGCGACAGCCGTGGTGCCCCCTGATGAACGGCGAGTCCCCCCAGTCGGTCACGGCTGGTCACCAACGCCAGGCAGCGCGGCCCGCCGGGCAGCAGGGGGCGTACCTGCTCAGCGTCTCCGGCATTGTCCAGGACGACGAGGAGGGCCCGGTCCGCCGTCAGACTGCGGAAGAGCGCGGCTGCCTCGTCCAACTCGACCGGGACCTGGTTGGCAGGGACACTGAGCGCGCGCAGGAAGCGGGCCAGGACGTCGACGGGCCGGGCGGCCGCCGACGACGAGAAGCCTCGTAGGTCGACGAAGAGCTGCCCGTCCGGGAACCGGTGGCGGACCCGGTGCGCCCAGTGCACGGCCAGTGCTGTCTTGCCCACCCCGGCCATCCCGGTGAGCACGCACAGGTTGACCACTGCGGAGCCGCCCGGTCGGGCGGCGTCGGAGATGAGGCCGTCCAGTCGGCGCAGGTGTTCTTCGCGTCCGGTGAAGGTGGCGATGTCGGCGGGCAGTTGGGCCGGCTGCGGTGCTTGCGGAAACCCGTCCGCCGCCGGCGACCGGCTGCCGGTCGCGGCGACCGCCTCGGTCACCGGTGTCGCGCTGTGCCTACCCCGCAGAACGGTGAGCCGGGCTTCCGACAACTCCTGACTGGGATCGATGCCCAGCTCTTCAGCCAGGCGCCGGCCGATCGCGTCGAACACCGCGAGGGCCTCCGCCTGTTGTCCGCCGGCGGCCAGTGCCAGCATCAGCCGCGCGTGCACGCCCTCCTGCAAGGGTTCGTCGAGCGCCACCGGCCGCAGCAGGGTCACCACCTCGTCGTGGCGTCCCACCGGCATGGCGAGATCGGCGAAGGTCAACGCGGCCTCGACCCGCCGGTTCGACACCATCACCGCCGCCGGATGATCAGCCAGACGCGGCTCGGCGCGGCCGAGGACCGGCCCCCGCCAGCACCGTAACGCCCGTGCCAGCAGATCCGCGGCCTCGGAGCACTGGGCCAGGTGCTGCCTGGCCCGCGCCTGCTCGGCTGCGGAGACCAGGTCGTCGAAAGCGGCGAGGTCCAGTCCCCGGCCGGTGAGCGTGAGCCGGTAGCCACCGCCGGTCCGCTCCACCAGCGGCACAGGGGTGGTCTCCCGCTGACAGTCGTGGACCGTCGTTCCAGCCGTCAGCGTGCGTCGAAGCCGACTGACATAGACGTGGACGAGGTTGCTCGACGTGGCCGGAGGTTCCTGCTGCCACAGCACGTCGACGATCTCCCGCTGGGAGACCACCCGGCCGTTCTGTAGCGCCAGCAGAGCCAGCAGACACCGTTGATGCCGCGAGCCCAGATTGAGGACGGCCTGGCCAAGTCGCACCTCCAGCGTCCCGAGCACAGCGACCCGAAGATGCCCTTCCGGGTGATGCGCGGCAGCGGCGGCATCGAGGATCTGCTGTTGTTCCGGCTGTGTCAGCCGCAGAGCCGCGGTGAGCCGCTCGACAGAACGCCGGTGCGGACGGCGGACTCGGTCGTTCTCCAGGTCACGCAGGCTGCGTACGCTCACACCGGACGCGTGGGCCAGCTCCTGCTGGGTGAAGCCCGCCCTCAGTCGATGGAAACGCAGCACGGCGCCGATCTGCTGCTCGGGTTGCACCACGAAGACCGACCCTCCGACGCCCGCCCGGTGTCCCTCAACCGGCTCTGTCATCCTGCCGGTTGACCATCAGCGGCACCAGCGATACGGGTCGATTCTTGCGGGACCTCCCACCCCGGCACCTGACGTCCGGCCTGCCGGATGAGCGGTAGGCGTCCACCGAGCGGTGCTGACCGCGTGCCGAGTGGGCGGCGGGAGCGGGAGATCAGCCTGGCCGGTGCAGGGCGAAAGCGCCGATGACCCGACCACCACCCGGGGCCCAGTCACACCGGCCGCTAACCGGGAAGACCGGTCACAGCGCTGCGACCAGTCCCCCCGGGCTCGAAGCGGAGCGGTCAGGAGGTCAGATCTGCTGAATCTGCCGGGCGACCACGTTGTAGATGCACGGACTGCCGGTCCTCGTGGCGGTGACGACGAAGCCGGGCGGAACGGTGCTGCAGATCCACTGGCCGCTGCGAGGCGTCTCGATGTACTGGCCGACCACGTTGTAGACACACGGACTGCCGGTCTTCATCGCGGTGGAGACGTACCCGGCGGGGACACCGTCGCAGATCCACTGGCCGGCACGAGGCGTCTCGATGTACTGGCCGACCACGTTGTAGATACACGGACTGCCGGTCTTCATGGCGGTGGCGACGTACCCGGCGGGGACACCGTCGCAGATCCACTGGCCGTTACGAGGCGTCTGGATGTACCGGGGCACGATGTTGGCAACGCACGGACTTCCGGTTTTCATCGCGGTGGCGACGTATCCCGCGGGGACGCCGCTGCAGATCCACACGTCGCTACGGGCTGGCTCGATGTACTGAGCCACCACACCTGTACCACAGCGGCCGTCCAACGCCTGCGCGGTGACGATGTAGCCCGGTGGCACTGCGGAGCAGATCCACCCGTTGGCCTGGGCGGGCGCTGCCGAGGAGAAGATGACGGCGACGGTCGCGCCGATCATGAGCAGAAATGCCGCGCTGGCTCTCTTCAGCGAAGAAAGGAATTGCATCGCTCCTCCGTATCATCGATTGTAAGTTGGTGTCAGGCGAGGTCCGCTCAGAGCGCCTCGGCCTGCCTGGTGCACACGCAGCGGTTGCTGAAGCCGTGCCGTCACCGTTCATGAAGCAGGTGGACACGCGGCAGCCCAGAGCAGCGCGCCGCCCGTCGTCCACCTGCGGTGCTCGGACATCCTGAAACAAGTGACAGGGATTAGCTTCGATGCCTCCAATGTCCCGGGCCGCGCCGGACTCGACTGCTGGGTCTGGAGCTCAAGCTACTGACAGACAGTTGCGAATCGCTGTACGCCGGCTGGCACCGGAGGGCAGGCGTCACCAGCGGAAGTGCCAGCTCAGAAGGAGCCGGTTCCTGGCTCCTGCGGTGGACCGGCAGTTTCCGGCGCCCAACGCAGCGGCTCCCGCACGGCTGGGCCGCCGGGGCGGGGTCCTACGACAACAGCACTGCGTTCCATGCTCACCTGCGCGCACCTGCCCGACCACGTCCATACCGGAAGGGACGTCCGGCGCTTCCGGTTCGATCGTGGGCGCCGACGGGGTAAGAAGGGGTGGAGGAACAACCGCGCACCGGAAGGACCCGCCCCGATGACCCTGGAACGACCGATCGCACCGGACCCGTACGACCTGCTGCCGACCGTTCCGTCGTTCACCCTGACCAGTGAGGACGTGCAGAACGGCGAGCCGATGGACGCCGCGTACGCCCACGGCAGCGTCGGGGGCGACAACGTCTCGCCGCAGCTCGCCTGGTCCGGCTTCCCGGCCGGGACGAAGGGTTTCGTGGTGACGTGCTTCGACCCGGACGCGCCGACGGGCAGCGGGTTCTGGCACTGGGTGCTGGTCAACCTGCCGGCCGGCGTGACGCGGCTGCCGCGCGGCGCGGGCGGGGACGACCTCGGTGGCGCGTTCACGGTCCGCAACGACTACGGCGAGCAGGGCTACGGCGGCGCCGCCCCGCCGGCGGGTGACCGGCCGCACCGCTACGTCTTCGCGGTGCACGCCCTGGACGTGGAGCGCCTCGACGTCACCCCCGACGCGACCCCCGCCTACGTCGGCTTCAACCTGGCCTTCCACACCCTGGCCCGGGCCGTGATCCGCCCCAGCTACCAGGTCAAGGACTGACCCGGACCCCGGTCGACCGCTCCGCGATCTTGCACTCGTCGCCCCGGCGGAGGAGCCGAAAGCCGCAGGCGGGTGCCGAAGTGCAAGATCGCGGAACGGGAGGAGAGGATCAGGCGGGGACGCGGGCCACCGCGAAGACGGACTGCCCGAACGGGGGCAGGACGCGCTGCTCCGCCGCCTTGGTGACGGGGAGCACGAGGGTGTCGTAGACCTTGACCATCGGGCCCTCCTTCGGCATCAGCCGGAAGACCTTGGTCGCCATGAAGTAGCCGATCAGGCCGAGCGCGTTCGCGTAGTGGATCTTCTCCACCGTCAGGCCGGCGTCGGTCATCGCGGCGGCCAGGGTCTTCTTCGTGTAGCGGCGTACGTGGCCGGTGGCGACGTCCGCCGGGCTCATCGCGAACTGGAACGCCGGCACGATGATGATGACGTTGCCGCCGGGCCGGACCAGGTCGCGCATGCTGCTCAGCGCGCCCACGTGGTCCTCGATGTGCTCCAGCACGTTGTACGACACGGCGGCGCTGTAGTCGCCCCGGTCGGAGTGCGGCAGCAGCATCTGCCGGACCTCGATGCGGGGCTGGTCGGCCAGGCGCTCCTTGAGCGAGACGAGCCGGTCCGGGTCGGCCTCGGTGGCGGTGAAGCGGGGCAGGTGCTCCGCCCACTCCAGCGCGTAGTCGCCGAGCCCGCTGCCGATCTCGATCGGGTTGTCACCGAGGTACGGCAGGGCCAGCTCGACGAACCAGCGACGATGGTTGACCGCCGTCGCCAGGCCCTCCAGGACCTCGGACTGCACGCGTTGATCCCCAGTGATTTCTACCATGCGTCGATTCCTCACGATATGAACTCGACCCGCGCCTGGACCGACAGAGTGAATCATCCGCGCTGGCGGCAGAAGAATCGGGGCACCGGTGGTGGCCGAAATGCGGTCGGGGGTGGGCGCGTGATCGGCGGTCGGCGAACCCGGCACATAGTACGCCAGTACCCCGAAACATGCCACGGCGACGCCATCGCCTGACTACTGTACGAATCGTCATGACTACTCCTGAATCGGGCCTCCCCGCTGGTAGGTCGGGGCCTGGGGCTGCGGCGGGCGGGTCCGACCGGGGCGTACGGGCCTGGCAGGGGTGGTGGACGGACGTCGTCGCGGTGGCGAGTTTCGTCGTGCTGGGCCTGTGGGTGACCGCCCGGCTCTGGCTGCGCCCGTCGCACGGCATCCGGGACAACCGTACGGATCAGTCGCAGTTCGAGTGGATGATGGCGCACGGCGCGCGCGTGGTGACCGATTTTGTTGATCCATTCACGTCCGACCGGATGAACGTGCCGGAGACCGTCAATTTGATGGCAAATACGTCCGTATTATCCGTATCTTTGCCAATGACGCCCGTCACACTCCTGCTCGGTACCCGCGCCTCGTTTCTGCTCTTTCTCACGCTCGGCATGATCGCCACGGCGACGGCCTGGTACTTCCTGCTGTCCCGGGTGGTCGTCGGCAGCCGCGGGCCGGCCTGGCTCGGCGCCGCCTTCTGCGCGTACGCCCCGGCGATGGTCTCGCACGCCAACGCGCACCCCAACATCGTCTCGCAGTACGTGGTGCCCCTGATCGTCTGGCGCACCCTGCGGCTCGCCGAGCCGGGCCGCTGGCTGCGCAACGGGCTGCTGCTCGCGCTGGTCATCGTGTGGCAGGCGTTCCTCAACCTCGAGGTGCTGCTGATGACCGCCATCGGGCTGGGCGTGGTGGTCGGGGCGCTCGCCCTCGGCCGACCCGAGCTGCGCCGCCGGACCCGGCCGTTCCTCGCGGGGCTGGCGGTGGCCGCCGCCGTGGCGCTGGTGGTGCTCGCGTACCCGCTGTACGTCCAGTTCTTCGGCCCGGGGGCCTACAACGGGCTGTCCCGGCTGATCCGGGGCTACTCGACGGACCTCGCGTCGTTCGTGGCGTACTCGCGGGAATCCCTGGCCGGCGACGCCCGCAGCGCCCAGGGGCTGGCCAGGAACCCCACCGAGGAGAACGCCTTCTTCGGCTGGCCGCTGGTGGTGCTCGTCGTCGCCCTGGTCTGGTGGCTGCGCCACGACGTCGTCGTACGCGGCCTCGCCGTCCTCGCGCTCCTCTTCGGCCTGCTCTCCCTCGGGCGGGAGGTGCTGCTCAACGGCAGGGGGACCGGGATACCCGGCCCGTGGGCGGCGCTGGAGAACCTGCCCGTCCTGCACTCGGTGGTGCCGACCCGGTGGGCGCTGGCGATCACCCCGATCGTCGGGGTGCTGCTCGCCTACGGTGCGGAGCACGTGCGCGTCCTGGCCGCCCGGCACCCGCGGGCGCGCCCGCAGCTCCGCTTCGCCACCGCCACGGTGCTGGCGATGGCCCTGCTGCCGATCCTGCCGACCCCGCTGCCCACCACCCGGCTGGACGACGTGCCCGCCTTCGTCACGTCGGGCGCCTGGCGGCCGTACGTCGACGGCGGGCGCAGCATCGTGACCCTGCCGCTTCCCGACACCCACTACGCCGATCCGCTGCGCTGGTCGGCGCGGACCGGGCTGGACATGCCCATCGCCCGCGGCTACTTCCTCGGCCCGGACACCCGCCCTGGTCGCGACCGGGTGGCCCTGTTCTCCGCGCCGCCCCGCCCCACCAGCGAGTTCTTCGCCGAGATCCGGCAGACCGGCGCGGTGCCGCCGATCACCCCGCAGGCGCGGGTCGACGCGGTCGGTGACCTGCGGTACTGGCGGGCGGGCGCGGTCGTGCTCGGGCCGCACCGGCAGGCCGACGCGCTGCGCCGGGGCATGACCGAGCTGACCGGCATCCGCCCCACGTACACCGGAGGGGTCTGGCTCTGGGACGTCCGCCCGCTCACCGACTGACGGCGGCCGGCCGGCTCGTCAGGCCTGGCGGACGCAGCAGCCCTGGCAGACCTTGGGCTTGGGGAGGGTGAACGCGAGGCAGCAGGTGCGCCGCTGCACGGTCGGCTCGCCGTTCGCGCCCGGGACCAGCTCCACCAGGTCGGCGAGGTCGAGCGCGCCGAGCAGCGTCTCGATCGTCTCGACCGACGAGCCGGGCAGGCCGTCGGCGGCCCGGAGGATGCCGTGGGCGATGCCCGAGGCCACCGACCCGAGCAGGGTGCGCGCGCCGATCCGGACCTCGGCCTGGATCGCGGCCACCATCGGGGCCAGGTGGGCGTCGAGCAGCGAGGCCCGGAGCGCCCGGAGCAGTTCCGCCTCGTCCGCGACGACCCGCACCTCGGGCAGCCCGGCGAGCGCCAGCGGGTCGCTCGGCAGCACCGCGACCGTGGTCGAGCGGCGCAGGCCCATGGTGAGCAGCGGCCGGTGGTCCTCGAAGTGGATCAGCACGTCGGCCGGGTCCAGCAGCGGAACCCGGCGGGCCGAGGCCCAGCCGAGCACGGCGGGCAGCGCCGCCCAGTAGCTGTACGACTTCCAGGCCAGCGCGGCGCACGCGTGCGGGGTGCCGCCCCAGCGCGAGCTGGCCGAACGCAGGAAATCCGGCAGGAGGGTGCCGTCGACCAGCGTGGTCGCCGGACGCCAGCCGAACTCGTCGTGCACCAGCAGACCGGGCGCGAGACCGGGCACGTGGTCGGTGCCGAACATCGCGCGCATGGCGGCGGTGACCGGGGCCAGCGGCGCGGCGGCGACGTCTCGTTCCGGCAGTACCGCTGTCACTGGACTCACCCGCCCCGTCGTCGCCGTCGCCGGGCTGCACGCCCGCCACTGGTAAGGCTAGCCTAACCACAGTTCGTGGGATAAGGGAAGCCTCACCTCTGCCGGATCGGGAGGGGTCGCTCACTCCGCCCCCTGCCGGCGTACTACCCCGCGCCCGGGGCGGGAAACGCCCGCCCCAGTATCGACATTCATCGCTCTTTGTCAATATTCGTGTCGGCAAGGTGCCAGTTCCGTGTGTGCGTCGCCACAGAACGTGAAACTGATACTCCCGGCCACGAGGAAGCTGATGACCTCACCGCTCGATCGGGCTGCCGACTCCTTCGCCGCCGAGGTCGCCCGGCACCGCACGGGGCGGGGGCTGTCCAAGAAACAGCTCGCCACCCTGATGCGCTTCGACCCGTCGTACGTCAGCCACGTCGAAGGGCGGCGGCACCGCCCCACCGAGGACTTCGCGCGCCGTGCCGAGGCCGTGCTGGAGGCCAGCGGCGCCATCTGGCAGCGCTTCAAGGAGTACGACGAGCTGCGCCACGCCCGGGCCGAGCGGGCGCACCGGGACCCACCCGTACCCGGGCAGTGGATGCCGCCCGGCACGGGCCTGATCGTCGAGCGCGAACTGGCCACCCTCACCCACCTGGACGACGCCTACCGCTGCGTCATCCGGCGCGAGCTCTACAACGCCGGCACCGAGCCGGTCACCCGCTACCTGGTGCGGGTCGCCGTCGACCGCTACCCCAACGACCCCGGGCGCTCCAACCTGCACCACCGGGAACACCCGCTGACCTTCGCCGAGCTGCGGCTGCGGGCGTACCGGGAGGACGGGGACGAGCGGGAGGCGATGCACTGGCGGGCCAAGCACGACCGGGACGCCTTCAAGGAGCTGTGGCTGCTCTTCGAGAACGCCGACCGGCGCTTCCCCCTCTATCCCGGGGACCGGGCCACCATCGAGTACGCGTACTGCGTCGGGCACGACAAGTGGGGCCCCTGGTTCCAGCGCGCGGTCCGGCTGCCCACCCGGCAGATGGCCGTACGCCTGGATCTTCCGGCGGCCCTCGACCCGCAGGTCTGGGGCGCGGAGACCTCGCTCTCGGCGGAGGAGGGCCCGCTGCGCACGCCGGTGACGAGGCAGGAGGACGCCGACCGGATGATCTTCGACTGGGCGACCGAGGACCCCCCGCTCAACGCGCGGTACCGGTTGCAGTGGCGGTTCCGCAACCGGCCGGAGGTCGAGCCGGAGGAGGCGGCCGAGCGGGTCCGGCCGAGCGACCGGATGCGCGGCATCGGCATCGTGCAGCGCGGCGACGACCTGCTACGCCAGCCGGCGCGCCCGTTCGACCTGCCCCGCGAGGCGCAGGCGGCCCGGGACGTGGCCGACCGCCTCGCGGCGACCCTGGTCCGCCTCGACGAGCTGCACCCGTTCGGCAAGGGGGTGGGCATCGCCGCCCCGCAGCTCGGCCTCGACCGGGCGGTGGCGGTGGTCCGGCCCCCCGACCGGTCGGCCGAACCCGTCGTGCTGCTCAACCCCCGCGTCGTCGACGCCTCCCCCGACAGCGACGAGCAGTACGAGGGATGCCTCTCCTTCTTCGACCACCGCGGCCTGGTGCCCCGCCCCCTCCGACTCGACGTGGAACACGCCCAGTACGACGGCAGCCGGATCATCACCTCGTTCGAGTTCGGCATGGCCCGCCTCGTCGCCCACGAGATCGACCACCTGGAGGGGCGCCTCTACGTCGACCGGATGGCGCCCGGCGTGCCGCTGGTCCCGGTCGAGGAATACCGCGAGACCGGCCGGCCCTGGCGCTACTGACCTGCGCACACCTCGCCCCGGCGGCACGACCACGTCCGCGCGGAGGGGAAGGGACGGCCGGGCGGACGTGGTCGTGCGGGGCGGTGCCGTCCGCCCGTTGGGGGGACCGGGGCGCGTGCCCCAGGGGGCAGGAGCACGCGCCCCGGTATGGGGGGAGGAACGCTTCTAGAGGTTGCCGAACGTGTCGTAGCGGGTGCTCTCCGGCGGGACGCCGTCCTCGGCGAGGACCCGGAGGGTCGCCCGGACCATGCGGGCGGAACCGGAGACGAAGCAGTCGTGCGCCGTCCACGGGCCGTACCGGCTGACCACGTCGGAGACGTCACCCAGCTCGCCGTCGAAGTCGGGATCCTCGCTGCACGCCGGCGTGACCGACAACCACGGGTGCGCGGCCACCAGCTCCTGGAGCCCGGCCAGGCCGTACAGGTCCGCCGCCGTACGGGCGCCGTAGAAGACGTGCACCCAGCGGGTCCGGTTGAAGCTGGCCAACTCCTCGACCAGCGCCTTGACCGGAGCCAGCCCGACGCCACCCGCCACGCAGAGGATGTCCCGCTCCGAGGACCGGTCCAGGGTCATCGACCCCATCGGCGCGGCCACCCGGAGCAGGTCGCCCGGCCGCACCCGACGGACCAGCGCCCCGGACACCCAGCCGGCGCCCGAGGGCGTACGGACGTGGAACTCCAGCACGTTGTCGTCGTTCGGGGCGTTCGCCACCGAGTAGGTGCGCCACACCCGGGGAAGGTGGCGGGGCACCTCCAGGCTCACGTACTGCCCGGCCCGCCACGACAGCGGATGCTGCAACGCCCGGCAGGTCAGCACGGCCGTGTCCCTGCCGTACCGCTCGTGGGTCAGCACCTCCGCGTGCCAGAACGGCGGATTGTCGTCAGCCGCCGCGCCGGCCAGCATCTTCTCCGTGATGGCCGCGTACGCGTCCCGCCACGCCTGGTCGTACTCCAGGTTCCAGCCGTCGCCGGCGATGCTGCGCAGCGCGTCCAGCAGCGCGACGCCCATGGTCCCGTAGTGCGCCGCCTCGACGTGGTACTTGCGGTGGTCCCGGCCCAGCGAGCGCAGGTACTCGTCGAAGCTCTCCGGGTCGCCGACCGTCTGGGCGGCGGTGACGATCGCCTCCAGGATCCGGTCGCCCTGCCCGGTCATCTCCACCGGGAAGAGCTTGCGCAGCTCGGGGTCGAGGAGGAAGAGCCGGGCGTAGAAGTGACCGCTCAGCCGCTCCCGGTGCTCTTCGACCAGGGTCCAGCTCTCCTTCAGCAGCCGTGCGAAGTCGTCCACGGGGCGCGCTCCTTCTCCTGACGGCGGATCGGGCACCCATAGAATGTCCACGGAGCGTGCCGACCGGTCGCACAGAATGTGCGACCGGCTCGTGAGGCTCGTTCGGGCGGTGCGGTGTCCGCCCGTCACCGGGGCGCACGGTGGTGCCGCAGCCGCGTGTCGGCGACCGCCGGCGTCGGGCAGAGTGGTGCGGTGACCGTTGAGCTGCAACGCCCGGCGACCCGCCGGATGCTCGGCACGGAGACGCTGCTCGTGCTCGGCCTCTCGCTCGGCCAGTCCGCCGTCTACGCGACGGTGTCGATCATCGCGAAGCTGACCGCCGACGGGCCGCTGTCGAGGCAGACCGCCGCGCTCAACACCTCGGCGTCACCCCGGCCGTGGCTGGACCTCACGTACCAGCTGCTCGGGATCGTCTTCGCGCTGCTGCCGGTGCTGCTCGCCGTACACCTGCTGGCGCGGGACCCGGGCGACCCGGCCCGGACGCTCGGCCTGGACGCCCGCCGGCCCGGTCCGGACCTGGCCCGCGGCGCCGGCCTGGCCGCGCTGATCGGACTGCCCGGCCTGGCGCTGTTCTGGGCGGCGGCCCAGCTCGGTGTCAACGCCACGCTCGTGCCGGCCGCGCTGCCCGAACTCTGGTGGACGGTGCCGGTGCTGATCCTCGCCGCCGTGCAGAACTCGGTGCTGGAGGAGGTGATCGTCGTCGGCTATCTGGTCACGCGGCTGCGTCAGCTCCAGTGGCGGATCGTCGCGATCGTCGCCACGAGCGCCCTGCTGCGCGGCTCCTACCACCTCTACCAGGGCTTCGGGGCCTTCCTCGGCAACGTGGTGATGGGCGTCGTGTTCAGCCTCTTCTACCTGCGCACCCGCCGGGTCATGCCGCTGGTCGTCGCGCACACCCTGCTCGACGTCGTCGCCTTCGTCGGCTACGCCATGCTGCCGAGGGAGTGGTTCGACTGGCTCTGAGCTTTCTACCGGCTCCGAGCTGAGGGGCCGCCGCCGACCACCGCTCAGCCGGTCGGCGACCGCCGGTAGGCGGTGACCGCACGGGCGGCGAGCCGCTCGGCCGCCGCCGAGTCGCCGGCCGCCGCCGCCAGCACCGCCGCGCCGGGCAGCAGCCGGGACGCCAGCCGCAGCGCCAACCAACCGCTCGCCTGGGCGGCCAGCGGCGCCGCCAGCCGCCACGCCGCCTCCGCCGCCCGGGGCCAGCCCGCCTCGTCAGGCGCGTCCGCCGCCCGGGCCGCCGCCAGCGCGGCCCGGGCGCTCCCGGCGTCCGGGTGCACGCGGGTCAGCACCAGCAGCTCCACGGCCCGGTCCGGATGCGCCGGGTCGCGGTCGTACGCCGCCGCCAGGTGCAGCACCAGGTTGGCCTGCGCCCACAGCACGGCCGCCAGTTCGGCCACCGGCGCGAAGAGCCCCGCCAAGGCGGCGGCCGCCCCGCCCGCCCCGGCCTGCCGGACGAACCGCCGCGTCGCGAGCCGTGCCAGACCGTCGGCGCGCGCACCGGGGTACGCCTGCCGCATCCCCTGCGCCCAGTCGCGGGCGCGCGGCCCGACCGCCTCGACGGCGGCCAGGGCCAGCAGCTCCGGCGCGAATCCGGGATGCTCCAGCACCCGCGCGGCAGCCAGCCGAAGGACCGTCTCCGGCGTACGCGCCAGCGGTGCGCTCGCCGCCTCGACGTCGGCGTTGGTGGCTGCCGCGTGGGTCGCCGCCGTCCGGGTCGCCGCCTGGGCCGGGGTCGCCGCCTGGGCCGGGGCGGTCTTCTTCGCGGGCGTGGCCCTCCGGGCGGACGCGGTCTTCGCTGCGGGTGTGGTCTTGGCCACGGGCGTGGTCTTCCCGGCTGGCGTGGTCTTCGCCGCGGGCGTGACCTCACGGGTGGGTTCGGTCCTCGGGGTCGGGGCGGCCTTCTTCGCGGACGCTTTCTTCGCGGACGCCCTCTTCGTGGGCGCCCTCTTCGTGGGCGCCTTGCGCGGAGCGGCGGCCTTCGCGCCGGAGGTTTCCGTGCCCGGCTCGGCGGAGGTCTTGCCTGGCCCGGCGGAGGTTTCCGTGCCCGGCCCGCCGGAGCTTTCCGTATCGGGGGCGGCCGGTGGGCGCGTGAGCGCCTTCCGCGCGGCCGGGGCCCTGCGCGCGGGGGTGGTGTTCCCGCCGGCAGCCGGGGCGGGCGGGTCGCTCGGCTCGCTTACGCCACCCACCCCGCCTTCCGGCGCGGCGGATTCGAACGTCGGCTGGCCCCCGGTCGCGTCGGCAATGGTGTGTGGGACGTCACTCGCGGCGGTGTCCTCCGCCTGGCCGTCCCGCTCACGTGGCGCCGACGCGGTCGAGTGGTCGGCCTGGCGCGGCAGCGGCGGATCGGCCGCGGGTGGCTGGAAGAGCACCGCGGGCGCCGGCTTCGCCCGCCGGGGATGCTTCCCGGAATCCTCCCGCCCGGCTTGCTCGGGCGGGGCGGGCGGCGGGCTGAAGGTCGCCTTCGGGGAGCGCCGGCGCGCTTCCTCAGCAGGCTCTCGGCGGGTCGGCTCACGCGGCGGTTGCTCCTGCATATCGATGGAGCGTAGTCCCGATCACGCCAGCGCACAGCAGTGAAAGACGAGGCCGGGACGAGTGCCGGCCCCGCCGGGGACAGCTCGGCACGCAGGTGGAGGGCGGGCCCGGGGTAAGTCGCTTTGCTCCCGAAGGGTGGTGCCCTGTATCCTCGGGCGCGGTGGTCTGCAGGGCCACCAGGGAGACTTCGCCTAGTCTGGTCTATGGCGCCGCACTGCTAATGCGGTTGGGGTCTTAAAGCCCCTCCCGGGTTCGAATCCCGGAGTCTCCGCGCGAAAGCCGGGTGTGTAGACTGGCCAAGCACCGAGCGCCCGTAGCTCAATGGATAGAGCATCTGACTACGGATCAGAAGGTTAGGGGTTCGAGTCCCTTCGGGCGCACAAAAGATCAAGGCCGTGACCAGCGGAAACGCGGGTCACGGCCTTGATCGCTTTCGTGGGTTGGGACGAATCTTCCCAGGATTTGGAACCGGGTGCTCCGATGGTGCTCCGTTGTCGGTGTGCTGGTTCGGCGGGGGTTCGTGCTGGTTGGTCTTGACCAGGGCTTTTGGATGTCGGCTGGTCTGGATCATGGTCGGGGCGTTGGTGCGTCAGGGTCAGCGATCTTCCAGTGTGGCCGATCGTGTGGATCTTGTTTCCGGAGGTGGGTGTCGGGTCGATCGGTCGCCGTTGACCTGGGCTGGGCAGGGTGGCGCGCAGGGTTCGGGATGTCATCCAGGCAATTATCGGCGGTGACGGTCGTGTGGTCCACGCACCTGATTTCCGCCCTTACGACCGGCGCTGCGCGGACCCGGGGCCGGTGGCGTCCGCGCCGTCGCAGGCGAAGGACTTGATCGGTGTGCCCTGGCGGACCAACTTCGCACTGCAGCACGCGGCCGGCAGGAGCGTGTTGCTCGGAGTGTGGGAGGTGAACCAAAATTCAGTTCGTAACGCCTCTTCCCCGATGGCTGCCGGTGGCTGTTTCCCGCGCTGAAGGTCAACCTCGACGGGGCGCGGCCGATGCCCGACATCTCCTTCCGCGACCACCTCGACACCTGGCTACGACGCATCCGCCTCGTCGACGAACACCGCCGACCCGCCCGGATCACCGCCCACCAGTTCCGCCACACCCTCGGCACCCGACTGATCAACGCCGACGTCCCCCAGCACATCGTGCAGCAACTACTCGACCACATGTCACCGCAGATGACCGCCGTCTACGCCCGCCTGCACAACAGCACCGTCCGCGCCCATTGGGAGAAGGCCGTCAAGGTCAACGCCGACGGCCACACCGCGGCCATCCCCGCCGACCATCCCCTCGCAAGCGCGGCTTGGACGCGCCTGAGCTTGGTCCGCGCGAAGGTTGCCCTCCCGAACGGCTACTGCGGCGCTCCGTGCAGACAGACTGCGAGTACGCCAACCCGTGCCTGGACTGCCGATTTCATCACCACCGCCGACTTCCTCGACCAGCACCGCCGCCAACGCGACGACACCGACAAGCTCATCGACGACGCCCAAGCCGCGGGCCTGTCCCGCATCGCCGAACGCAACCGCCGCACCCTCGGCAGACTCGACGCCATCATCACCGCCCTTGAGACCTCCGGCCCCGGACAGGTCGTTGTCGGCGGCACCGTGGAGGACCGCGATGCCGCCAGCTGACAACATCGCCGCCCTCGTCGCAAGCCACCCACCGCCGCCCTCGTCGCAGCCACCCACCGCCGCGTCGAGCAGGCCCGCACCCGCGCCGAGCAGGCCCTGGCCACCGCCGCCCGCACCGGACACCCGACCAGCGTCGGCGGTCTCGCCCACACCGCTGGCGTGTCCCGATCCTGGCTCTACACCCAACCCGACCTCATGGCTGCGATCCCGCAACTTCAGCAACGCCAACCCGCCACCGACCGCACTGGCCCACAGCCAGCCACCGTCGCCTCGCTACGACGCCGACTCGACACCGCCCTCGTCCGCATCAAGCAACTGCGCGCTGACAACGCCGAGCTGACTCACCGGCTCGAAACTGCTCACGCCCCGCGTTTCAGGGTGACTTGAAAGCGATTTGACTGCGCTGATCATGTTTAGGGGCATCGAAGTTGAGTGCCACTCGATAGCATGAGCGTCTGCCGGCAGGAGATCACCCAAAACCACGAATCGCGTTAGGGGAAATCGTGCCACGAATTCGGGCCCTCGTGCTCGCCGCAAGCCTCACTATCGCCGTCGTATTCGGGTCAAGCCCGCACGCCTCCGCTGTGGAGCGGACATCCGACTTTTCGCAACCGGCCGCGACGCCGCAAGTGGCCTTGGTTACCTGGGTCCCCTGGGACGGTAATCAGATAACCAGCCTCGCCAACTGCGAGAGGCGCCGCCAGTACATTTCCGCGACATTCGACCTCAAACTCAGTGACCTTCGCTGCGACCGCATTGGATCGGGATACCGCCCTGCCCCGTCTACCGCTGGATCCTGATGGTCAACGCCGACGCGTTCGCTGCCCGATCGGTCCCGGCCGTTCGGCCCGTCGTCCAGCCCACTCGCACGCTATGCTGACGCGTGTCGCAGAATCACGCGCCGGGACCAGATGACGCACCGTGGTTGCCCCTCGTCGTGGACGAGGGGCAACCCGCCCAAGCCGAAGGCGTGCTCGCGCACATCAGGGACCGCCCACTCATCGTTGCCGACGATGGCTCCGTCATCACCTCGAATAGAACGAACGTGGCCGCGACGCTTGCCGTGCCAATACGGATCAAAACTCCGAGCATCGGCCTCACGGATTTCGTTGGACGACGGGTGATCGCCACCGGCGTTCTGCGAGGCCTACAACTCGACATTGAGTCACCGCGCGGCCTGACTCTTCGGCCAGGACCAGAGGGGGGCGCATCTAGTCGAGTCCTATCCATGTCGACTCGTTACGGAAATGCAAGATCAACTATCGCTGCCCGTCGACCAGTGGTGGAGCAAAGTCTGATAGAGAATGGACCCCTCCTCGATGCGTGGACCGATGAGCGGACGGGAAATCGTGTGGCGCTTACGACTGATGTTGCTGCGATTGAAGCCGCGCTAACGCCCCACTACGGGAATACCCTCAGCGTCGTCGAGAGCAAATGGAGTCGGCAGTATCTCGACGAGATTCACACCTTCATCGACGAAGGACTTCTGCTGTCCTCGGGAAACACGATCAGCCCCAGTAATCAGCTGCAGGCAGCGGTGACGCTGCTTCACCTGCCCTCGCGGCTGGCGCACTACCTGGCCCGGTTCCCCGCTGATGCACTCCAAGTGAACGTGCTTGTGAAGCCGCTTACGACCATCTGAACCCTTTCCCGGCACTGACCGGCCAGTGGCCGACCAGCCAACCCTTGAGACCGATGGACCGAGCGCGCTGGACAACCAGCGACACCGGGTCTCAAGCGCCTTCGAGTTCGGTTCAGGGGCGCCGAACCACGCCGTGGACATGTCCACGACGTGAACGGCGAGGTCTCTCGCGCGGCGTCAGGACGAGCTCCACATAAGGGGAATGAGGACGGTGTCGACGTCGCGGGTGTAGTGAAAGCGCGTGGTCGGTCGGATCTTTGTGCGGTTGTCGAGCCAGTGCCGCAGCCACCGTGCGACGGTCCAGCCCTGTGCCGTCCGGTCCGCCTCGGTCGTGGTCAGCCATTCGTCGCGAGCGTGGCGGGCGGCGGCCTGCGACGGGTAACCGCCGCGGCGGACCCGCTCGGAGCGACCGAGCAGGTTCGTCGCTGAGCAGTGGAAGTACCAGGTGCCGTGGCCACGTTCGCCCAGTCGGGGGCAGGACTGTTCCCATTGAGGTGGCCGCTCTCGCCGGGCTCAGCGTCGAGTACTACGCCCGGCTCGAACGCGGCCAGATCGCCGGCGCGTCGTCCAGCGTCCTGGAGGCCCTGGTCCACGCACTGCACCTCGACGACACCGAACGCGCCCACCTGTTCGACCTCGCCCGCGCCGCCGACGGCATCCCGACCTCCGGGCGGCCCCGCCGCCGTACCGCCACCGCTGGCGCTGCCGGCAAGGCCGCCGCACGCCTGAGCCTGCGGTGGGCGATGGAGGCGATCACCGACGGCGTCGCGTTCGTCCGGGACCCGCAGCAGAACCTGCTCGCCACCAACACGCTCGGCCGCGCCTTCTACTCACCGATAATCGGCGACGGGGGCCGCCTGCCGAACCTGGCCAGGTTCCAGTTCCTCGTCTCGACCACGATCGCCCACCAGGCGCCGGCCCTCGCCGAACGCGACCACCTCATGCCCCAGGCGGCCCGGCTCAATGCCCACCGGGGGGCGTTGAGCCGGGCCGCCGGTTCAGGACCGGACGCGGGTGATGGCCGATTCGTAGCCGCCGCCGGGCCAGGCCCATGCCCCGGTGGCGTTGGTGAAGTGCTCGTCGAAGGTCGCGCGGTAGCGGGCCGGGGAACCGGGTTCGCCGTACCAGATGGTGAACTCGCGGCCGCTGATCTCGTACACGTACTCCAGGATGTCGCCGGTGTGGCTGAAGTAGTGCGACTTCAGCGTGCCGGTGTCGGCGTCGTGGCCGATGTACTCGATGCCGCGGGTGGGACTGTCGTCCTGGACCAGGTCGATGTGCTGGATCAGGAAGTGGCTGCCGGGCATCCATCCGTAGGTCACGGTGCCGTGGTGGCCGGGTCCGGACACGTGCCAGGTGCCGACCAGCACGTCGAGGGTTCGCAGGGACGGGTGCGGGCTGTTCGACGACGGCGCGCCGTCCAGGATCTCGTCGTTCATGGTGGGACGTCCTCTCAGCGGACGAAGCGGCGCAGCTCGGCGCGGCGGATGTGGGCGATGACCGCGGCGGTCAGCAGGAACGCGGCGGGCAGCGCGGGGCTGATGCCGATCAGCAGGTTGGTGATGACCGCTCCGGTCATCAGCGCGGTGAGACCGAGCACGGCCGCCGCGGTCAGCCGGGGTACCAGCAGGCCGAGGGCGCCGGCCAGCTCGCAGACGCCGACCAGGTAGCGCAGCCACTGCCCGGCGCCGATGTCGGCGAACAGGTCGACCATCTGTGCGTCGCCGATCAGCTTGAGCGCGCCGCCGACGGCGAACTGCACGGCGAGGCCGGCCTGCAGCGCCCAGCGGACCACGGATCCGGTGCGGCGCAGGGCGGTCGGGCGGGTGACGGTAGTGGTGGCGGTGGGGGTCATCGGGCTCTCCTCGGCGGCTCGTCGGTGTTGTGCCCGGGACGTCGGAGCGGCCTGTCGGTCCTCGACACACCGGCCGAGGATTTTCCAGAAACCTCTCCGCTGCCATCCTGGGAGGCGTGAAGTACATGGTCATGACCTACGGCGGCCCGTCGGACTGGGACGCGCTGACCGGCTCCGGGCCGGATGCGATGACACCCGAGGAGATCACCGCACACTTCGCCGCCATGCAGGCGCTGCAGCGGGAGCTGACCGCCACCGGCGAGCTGGTCAGCGGGTTCGGGCTGACCGAGCCGGCCCGCGCGCAGACGGTCGAGCTGCGCGACGGCACGCCGGTGGTCTCCGACGGCCCGTACGCCGAGACCAAGGAGGTCCTCGCCGGGTTCGCGATCTTCGACGTGGCCGATCACGAGCGGGCGCTGGAGCTGGCCGCCCGGTTCGCCGCCGCGGTCGCCACCCGTGTGGAGATCCGGCCCGTGGCCGAATGACCGCCGACCTGCTGCGGGAGCTGGCACCCCCGGTGCTGGCGGCGTTGACGCGCCGGTACGGGCATTTCGACGAGGCTGAGGACGCCACCCAAGAGGCGCTGGTGGCGGCCGCGACGCAGTGGCCGGTCGAGGGTGTGCCGGACAACCCGCGGGCCTGGCTGATCCGGGTCGCCTCGCGGCGCTTGATCGACCAGCTGCGCAGCGAGCAGTCCCGGCTGCGGCGGGAGGCGACGATGGCGGCGCAGGTGCCGTCGGCGGACTGGTCGGCGCCGGCTGCCGACGCCGACGGGACGCCGTCCGACGACACCCTCACCCTGCTTGTCCTGTGCTGCCATCCGGCGCTGACCCCGGCCTCGCAGATCGCGCTGACGCTGCGGGCCGTGGGCGGGCTGACCACTGCGGAGATCGCCCGCGCGCTGCTGGTGCCGGAGGCCACGCTGGCGCAGCGGATCAGCCGGGCCAAGCATCGGATCAAGGACGCCGGCGCCCGGTTCGAGCCGCCCACCGCCGAGGACCACGACGACCGGCTGCGGGCCGTTCTGCACGTGCTCTACCTGATCTTCAACGAGGGGCACACGGCGACCTCCGGCGCGGCACTGCAGCGGACCGATCTGGCGGCCGAGGCGATCCGGCTCGCTCGTACGCTGCACCGGGCCCGCCCGGACGACGCCGAGGCCGCCGGCCTGCTCGCCCTGCTCCTGCTCACCCACGCCCGGCGGGCGGCGCGCACCGGGCCCGGCGGCGAGCTGGTGCCGCTGGCCGATCAGGACCGCAGCCGGTGGGACCGGCGCGCCGTCCACGAGGGCGTCACGCTGCTCACCGCCGCCCTGGCCCGCCGCCGGCCGGGTCCGTACCAGATCCAGGCGGCGATCGCCGCCGCGCACAGCCAGGCGGCGCGGGCCGAGGACACCGACTGGCCGCACATCCTCGGCCTGTACGAGCTGCTCCAGCGGCTCGACGACAACCCGGTGGTGACGCTGAACCGGGCCGTCGCGACCGCGATGGTGCACGGACCGGAGGCCGGTCTGGCGCTGCTCGACACTGTGGACGCCGACCCGCGGATGACCGGCAACCACCGTGTGGCCGCCGTGCGCGCGCACCTGCTGCACCGGGCCGGTGACCCCGACGGTGCCGTCGCCCAGTACCGCGCCGCGGCCGAGCGGACGGCGAGCGTGCCAGAACGCGACTACCTCCTGCGCCAGGCCGGGCTCGCGGACGGCATGCCAGGCGGATGAGCACCTGGTTGCCGCCGTTCCAGCCCTCGGCCACGTTCAGACCGTCGTGGATCTCGCCCCGGTCGCGCAGGTACCGGGCCACGAGGGCTGTCTTGACAGCGTGGCCGACTTCCAGCATCGCCTGATACGTCGGCCCGCGTTCGGGAACGACGCGAACAGGGCGGGCGCAGCCGCCGGCGGTGCGAGGGAAGACCCCCGCGTGCGGGGACGACGGCGGTCAGGTCGTGTCGACGTTCGCCGACACCGGAAGACCCCCGCGCATGCGGGGAGGGCCCGCGCAGCTTCTCAGCCTGCACGGGCCAGCGCCTGAGCGGTTAACGCCGCCGGCCCTTGGCGACCCCGCCCCGGTACACCGACAGGGCGGTGACGTCCCCGATTCGGCTGCGATACCACCCGCCGATGCCGGAGAGTGGCGGCGGACGAGTCCGCTGGGCTTTCGCGCAGGTGAGACACGATGCCCGGCTCAAGACCCCGCCAGCTGGGTACGAGCGGAGACGATGCGCTCTGCCCACCGACGATGCATGGGGGGATCCCTTGTGATCACCGGCACCTGGCCACTCGTACCCAGCGTGATCGCGCTGCTCGCCGCGCTGGTGGCGATCCTGCTCGCCGGTGGGGCGTTGGCCCGTACGGCGGACGAACTGGCGGACCGGACCGGCATGGGTGAGGCGGTGGCCGGCGCCCTGCTGCTCGGCGCGGTGACGTCGCTGCCCGGCATCGCCACCACGGTCATTGGTTCGGTACGGCAGGACGCCGAGTTCGCCCTCGCCAACCCGATCGGTGGCATCGCGGTGCAGACGGTGTGGTTGGCCATCGCCGATCTGCTCTACCGACGGTCGAACATCGAGCACGCGGCGGCGTCCCTGGAGAACGTCCTGCAGTCGCTCGTCCTGGTGGCGCTGCTCTGCCTGCCCGTCGTGGCGTACGCGACGCCTGAGCTCACCATTCTTTGGGTGCACCCCGCGAGCCTGCTGATCCCCGTCATCTATCTGTACGGTCTGGTGCTGCTCCGCCGGCTTCGCCGGGAACCGATGTGGTTCGCCCGTCGCACCAGCGACACCCGTCAGGACGTGCCGGCCGCCGCGACGTCCGGGGTGAGCGTCCGCCGGTTGTGGTTCCGACTGGCCGCGCTGGCGGCCGTGGTGGCCGCCACCGGTCTTCTCATCGGTCAGGGCGGGCTCGGCGTGGTGGCCGCCTCGGGTCTGCCCAGCGGTTTCGTGGGCTTCACGCTCACCACGGCGATCACCTCCCTACCGGAGTTGATCACCCTCATCGCGGCGGTCCGCATCGGGGCGCTGACTCTCGGGATCGGCAACATCCTCGGCGGCAACGCCTTCGACGCTTTGATGATCTTCCTCGCCGATGCCGCGTACCGACCTGGATCGATCTACTCCGAGGCGAACCTGTCGGGACTGCTGTTCACCGGCATGACCACGCTGATGACCGCCACACTGGCCGCCGGGCTGATCATCCGGGAACGTCGGGGAATCGGCTTCGAGGGAGCCGCCATCCCGCTCATCTACCTGGCCACCGTCGTCCTGCTGCTGGTCCGGCCCGGCTGAAGGTCATCCTCCGGTGAGGGGTCCGTCGCGCGTGACGGTCGGCTTCAGGTGCTCGTCCGGCTGGGATGCCTGCGCCACGGTGTGGTGCGGGTCCCCGTCCGGCGAGAACAGCACCCGGTCGGTCTTCGGGCTCTCCTCCGGCACCTCGTCGAGCGTCTCGGCGGGGCCGAAGTGCAGGTAGTAGGCCAGGTCCGTGGGGTCGGTGATGCTGCGGCGGATCAACAGCCAGTGGCCGTAGCTGTCGTCGATGCCGGGCAGGGCGGCCACGGCCCAGTCGTAGAGCCGTGGTCCTTTGGCGCCGTCAACGCAGCTGCGGCGCTTCCACGCCAGGGCCGGCGCGGCGGCGGCGAGGACGTCCGGGCGGGAGTTGCCGGCATGGGCGAGGAACACTCCGCTACGTCAGCGCTGTGTGCTTGCACCGCGAGCCGGACCCGAAGCCGGTGACCCGACGTGTTCAACCGGCGGGGCACTGGCGGCTGGCGGACGCGTCGTACTCGGGGACGGGTCGGGCCTGCGCCTCCTCGGGGGTCTCGGCCACGCCGTTGCGCCGGATGTCCTCGATGAGCCATTCCATCTCGGAGATCTCTCGCCGCTGCGCCTCGCTGATCTCCACGGCGAGCTGGCAGACCCGTACGTCGTCGAGGTTGGCCCGCTCGGAGCGGGTGATCGCCATCGAGTGGTGCGGGATCATGGAGTTCATCCAGCCGCTGTCGTCCACGGTGGCCTGGCTGCGGTCGAGGACCACACCCGTACCGAGCAGGAGAACGCTTGCCGCGACGATGCCCAGGTTCGCCTTGGTGTTGCGGTACATGTTCCGCATCCAGCCGAGCATGACCACGCCCATCGTGCCGCCCATGGCGAACGCCATGAACATGCGGCTCTCGCTGAAGCGGATGTCGCTCCACCGCCAGGTACTCAGGTACATCACGCCGTACATGACGACCATGGCGGTCAGGATCATCGCCCCGAACCGCAGGTACATCTTCATCTCGGGCGACAGCCCCTTGCCGCGACCAGCCCCGTCCGAGTTCCGCTCGTCCCGCACCCTTGAGCCTCCGTTCCTTCGCCGTGACCGCTCGTCATCGCGGACCGAGGGTGCGGCCGCGAACTTCCCGCGGTTCCGCCCTACTCGGGCGCCCGTACCCACCGGTTGACGGACGAACCGATCATCCCGGCTCACCGGCGCACGGTTCAGGGAATCTTCATATTCGTGGGCTGGCCGGTCGGTCCCGTATGCCTTGTGAGCTTCGCCGTCGAGTCCCCCCGGACAGCACTCCGCTCCCTGGCTGGCGGACCGACCGGGGCACCGGACGATGGTCAGGCGGCGCGGTTCGCTGCTCCTGGTCCGGGTATCCGGGGCGAATGGCAGGAGAGCCGCGTCCCGAGGACGTCTACGACCGCGCGCGGGGTGAGGGTGAGCGTCGCCTGTCGATGAGCGCGTTGGAACAGGCTTCCACCGGGTTCATCGCCGGGGTCACCATCGTGTTCGGCATCGTCGCCCTCGGCGTGGCCCGTGAGCTGGTCTCGCCGAACTACGCCTCGGGGGTCGGTCAGCTGATCGGGGCGCTCGCGTTCGGTATCGGTCTGGTGTTCGTGGTGGTCGGCCGCACGGAGCTGTTCACCGAGAACTTCTTCGACCCGGTGGCGGCGGCGATCGGCCGCCGTCGTGCCTCGGCGGTCGGACAGCTGGCGCGGCTGTGGTCGCTGGTGCTGCTGCTCAACTTCGTCGGTGGTGCGGTGATGGCCGCCGTGTTCGCCGTACGCGGGACCCTGCCGGCCGGGGCGCACGAGACACTCGCCCTCGTCGCCGAGGAGATCGCGGCCAAGGAGGGCCTGGCCACCTTCACCCGGGGCATCGCGGCAGGCACGTTGCTCACGCTGCTGTCGTACCTTCTGCACGCGGTCGGATCGGCGGGCAGCCGGATCGCACTGGCGTACGTGGTGGGATTCTTCCTGGCCCTCGGCCCGTTCGACCACGTCGTGGTCTCCGGCCTGCACCTGTTGTTCGGGATCTGGCTCGACGCCCACGTGAGCTACGCCGACCTGGGGTTGAACGTCGTGCTCGCCGGTGCCGGCAACCTGTTGGGTGGTCTGCTGCTGATGACGCTGACGCACGCGGTGCAGGTTCGCGGCGCCCGGCGCGCGGAAAGGTAGCGCCAGCACACCCACGGGGAGGTCGGCAGGGGCGAGCAGCCCGGGTGACCAAGCACGAAGCCAAGCGGTGACGCGCGGCGCCGGCATCCTCTCGGGTGCCGGCGCCGCCCGCATGTGCTCAGCTGATCGTGGCGAGCAGGTCTCGGCAGGCCCGCTCGCAGGCACGGCACGCCTCGGCGCAGATCCGGCAGTGCTCGTGCTTGTCGGCGTGACCGGCGCACTCGTCCCCGCAGGACTTGCAGGCCGTGGCGCAGGCCTCCAGCAGGGTACGGCTGATGTTGGCGTCGTAGCCGGTGTGCCGGGACAGCACCCGGGCGGTGGTCGCGCAGATGTCGGCGCAGTCCAGGTTCGTCCGGACGCACTTCGTCAGCTCGGCGACCATGTCCTCGCTCAGGCAGGCGTCCGCGCACGCGGTGCACGCCTGGGCGCAGTCGTTGAGGGCGTCGATCGCCGCCGCCAGCTTCGCCCGGTCGAGGTTGATCGACTTCGGGTACGTCTCCAGCATGGGCATCGTGGTGCTCGGCATCAGGAAGTCCCCTCTCGCTGAGTCTCTCTACCTACCATCGACTTCCTGCCCGCTCTGACCGGCAGTACGCACGGCGGGCCCGGCCGATCCGACGTCAGCCGAGCGCGCCCACCGCACGGCGTTCGCGGCCGTCAAGTACTCCTTCGAGAAGGTGGGCGACCACTGGGAGCCGAAGGACGAAAATGGGCCGGGTGAACAGGAAGGCCGCTGGCGGTCGCGGTTCGTCGGGCAGGACGGCCGGTGGGGTCGACGCCAACGGGCACCTGTACGTGACCGCCAACCAACTGCACCGCCAGCCGACGTACCAGCACGGCCGGGACCTGCCGCGTAAGCCGTACGTCCTGTTCCGCACGCGCATCGACGCGGGCCTGGTCCTGCTGCGCTGAGCCTGGCGCGCTCGAGCGTGTCAGTCGGCGACGACGGGCGCCCGGGGCGCGGCGGCCTTCATCCGCGTACGCAGATGCCACCGACCGTGGGCGCCGGCGAGGGTACGCCTCCGCTGTCGGCGAGTTTCGTCACCGCGACGGCGGCGCGGCGGCCTCGTCGCGGCCGTCCCACGGCTGACCCGCGACCCGAGCCGTCGGCTACCGCGTACGTGGTGAGCGTGCCTGACCTCGGGCCGAGAAGCTGCGTATCCTGCCGCCCGGCTATCGTCCGGTGCTCCGGTCCATCACCCCGGCGATCGGGGTGCTGTCCGGGAATACCTCGTCGAGCAGGGCCACCCCGTCCTGGGGATGGGCGCGCTCGACCAGTTCCGAGCGGGAGTCGCGCTTCTGTGTGCGGTCGACGTTCATGGCCTGGTTGCGGTGCTGCTCCAGGGCGGGGTCGCACTGTCCGTCGCGGTTGAACGACCACATCAGCATCGGCTCGCCCAACGGCAGCGGATCCCCCGGCCCGGTGTCGAGGCGGCCGGTGTGCCAGGTGTGCCAGGTCTTGCCGTAGCTGTTCATCAACATCGCCATCAGCGCCCGCTCGGCCGGTTCCGGCAGCCCCGGCGCGATCAGCGACCCGCCCAGCACCTCGAAGTTGTGCGGGTGCCAGTACCCACGTTCGGCCTCCGGCAGCGTGCCGTACAACCGTTCCGAGACGATGTACTCCACGCCGATCAGGTTCGCCTCGGCGGTGTTGCCGTCGAACAACACGCACTGCAGGAAGTCGTCGTTGACCTGACGGCAGTAGTGGTGCGCCTCCATCTGCATCGACGGATCGTCCTTCGCCGGATGGAACCCGACGACGTACGCGTCGAAGCCCTTCAGCGGCGCGGTGTCCTGTAGGGCCTTGGAACCGAGCGACAGCCCCTGGTGCCACAGGCTCGTCGACTCCCCCGGCGGTCGCGCCGGGCTGGGGCGCCGTTCCATCGATCATCCCTCCCGTCCGTCAAGACGATGTCGTCTCCGGTCCAGGCTAGGCGGGCCGCCGCCCGGCATCCGGGTTTCCGGCCGCCGCCCCGCCTCCGGGTGTTTCCCTCTTCACGGGTCGGGCGCGGTCGGTCGGGTTCCGGTTCAGGTACGAGTTCGGCTGCCAACCGCGAGGAGGAACGACCGAACTGCCGACGGGATGGTGTGCACCGACACGGCGACATCGTGTGCGATGGTGGTTCTTGAGTCTGTCCGCCCTCCGTCGTCCGAAGGGCCGCGTCCTTGCCCGGAAACGAAGCTGGTGGCCCCACCGGAGGCCCGGTCAAGCGCGCCCTGAGAAGCACTGTCGGCAGGGAAAGCACGACCTTCGGCTTCTCCATCCTGATTACTGTCAACTTCGGGTTGCTGCATGCGATGGAAGGTTCGCCGGGCGTCCCCCACGTCTTCCTCTTCGCCATCGGCGCGGTGCTGTCGTTCACCCTGCTCGAAGGGCTTCTCTCCCGCGGTTTCCGCAAGCCGATGCCGCAACACCACACTCGTGTGCAAGCTGCGGGCACGAGTATGAACGTCCTCTCCGTGGTCGGCGGGCTCAGCTGCGCCTGGCTGGCCGCGACGTGGATCGCCCACCCTGCTGTCTGGGCGGTGGCGCCCTTCCTTGCCGCTGTCGTCTATCTGGCCTTCGAAAGCCTCGAGACCGCTCTCGCCGAACGACTACTCAAAGCAACCGAAGATCCCCAGGCCGACGACGTATCTTCCTGAGGGGCTACCGGTCACCGACCACTGCGACCAGCGAATCGGTTCCCGGCCGGCTGCGGATGTGGAGCGTGACCCTGGCCGGCAATCCGCGCGGCGGCTGGTTGGGCCGTACCGGCACTGCGATGCCAGCCGGCCAGGGCGACACCGTCGATGGCTCCACGCCGCTTCCAACTCTGCCCGACTCGACACCTTCGCGCGGGTCGCACCGATAAGTCTTTTCGCGTCGCTGAGATTACCTTGGTGAATTCACCGCCCACTCAGCCGAACGGGCAGCGCACCTGTACCCTTCGCTGCACGAATCCACGGGTATGGTCGTCTGGATCCGTCGATAAGCGTTGCTGTCCTCGGGCGACGGTCGATATCGGAGACCGTAGCGCGGTGCTAACGTGGGTGTCTCGCACGCTCAATCCAGGGCAGCGGGCCGGGGGTCGAGAATTCCGTGGACGCCGAGTTCGTGCAGTCGGTCGCTCATATCAACGATCTGATCGAGGTGCGCCTAACCGCTGGTGAGCCCTTCACCGGAGTCCTGGCCGAGCTGACTCGCACCCGGATGGTGCTCGAGGAACCCAGCGGTGCCCGCGTGGCACTCGCTTTGTCGAGCATTCTCAGCCTGCGCAGCATGTCGGCCATGACCGCAATTCCGGTCGCCGAGCCAGTCGCGGTGGTGACGCCCACCCCGGTGCCCGAGCCTGCGCCGGTGGCTGCGCCCACCCCGGTGCCCGAGCCTGCGCCGGTGGCCGCGCCCACCCCGGTGCCCGAGCCTGCGCCGGAGGGCAGGCCGCAGCCGGAGCCAGACCCGGAACGCCAGCTGCATGCGACGAATGCGTTGCCGCAGGCGTTACGGCTGGTGGCCACGCTGGAGACGGAGGTCAATTTCGACATCGAGGTGGGGCACGGCTACCGGGGCGCGCTGCAGGCCGCCTATCAGCGCTATGCCAACGCCGTACGGATCAACGAGCTGGCGCCGAAATTCGGCCGGGTACCCCAGGTGGCGAATGACCTGCGGCGGATCCTGATGGGCGACCCGGCCAACGGCGAGCTGCACCACCTGCTCGGCTCGGTCGAGCTGCTGGCCGGCAACGTATCGGAGGCCCAGGAACTGCTCGCCACGGCCGCCGACCTTACGGCTGACCCGGACGGTTGGCGGTCGCTCGCCGTCGCTGCTGCCCGGGGATCCGACCACGAGACGGCGATCTACGGGCTGCTGCGGTTCTTCCGGACCATCAACCCCGGGATCGACCCAGCCGCCTGGGCCGCCCTGATCGCCGTCCTGGACGCCGTCGAGGCCCGCGACCTGCTGGGTGATCTGCTGATCGCGCCCAACCTGAACAGCTCGACCCGGCAGGCGGTCGAAGCCGTCCGGCCGGGCTTGGGGCCGCTGGCCCAGCCCTATCCCCGGCCCGCTGGTGCTCAGCCGCGGCCGATCCGGCACCGCCCCCCGGCCCCACCCACCGCCCGGTCATTGTCCGAGGCGATCTCCCGAATACCGAAGCCGGCGACGGCCCGCTCCCCACAGGCCACGGTGCCAACCACCCCGCAGGCCACGAACAAGGCCCCGCCGCGGCGCCGGGGCGTGGACCATTTCGCCACAGCGGATCAGCTCAACAAGCGGAAGCGTGACTTCGACGGCGCCATGGCGGCCTACCGTGAGGAGATCCGCTCGAACGGGCCGAAGCGGGAAAGCGCGGTCAAGGACCTCGCCTGGCTGACCAAACGCCTGCACGGTGCCGACGCCGCGTTGCGGGTGTTGGAGGTCGAATTCCCCGGCGTCGTACCACCGGGCGAGACACTCGACAACATTTTGATCGACTTCTACATCTCGGCGGGTCGCTACGCCGAAGCGCTCGCCACCCTAGGTGCCCAACTGGAAAGACGAGATCGGTCCAGCTCCAAGGGCCGGCACTTGCTGCACCAGATCGCGTTCGTCAAATATTCGGCCGGGCAGAATTCCATCCCGGACTGGCAGGAGCTACTGAAGGCAACCCCTGCCAATCCGGTCGTGCGGCGCGGGCTCGCCTTGGCCTACCTGCAACAGCAGGGCGCTGTCATGCTCGACGAAGCGGAGAGCCTGCTCCGCGACGACAACACCGACCGGGCGGAAGGCATCCGGGAGCAGATCGCCGCGATCCGGCAGGGCAATGAGTCGCCCTTGCCGCGGGCGCCGCTGTTCATCGACCGGCTCTTCACCTCGGCCCTGGTCGCCTACGTGATGGAGAATTACTCCGAGCAGGCGACCAGCATCAAGGACCAGCGCAAGGGCGAAAGGAAGCAGCCGAACTTCCTCGACGCCCAGCGGCTCGCCGACAACGCCGGGCACTCCCGGGGCTATCAGCGTCTGGGCAGCGCCTCCGGGTACATCGCCGCTGCGGCCATCCTGCGCGAGTACGGCACCTCCGAAGGGCACGAGGACGACGAGGACTATCTGCACAGCTGGCTGTGTAGTGGTCTGACCGCCTTGGCTGATCTCGCTCTGGACCGGCAGGCCAACGAGGCAGCGAGAGACCTCTACTGCGAGGCGCTCGTGGCCTCCGAGCGGCTGCGCAACCCGAGCAAGGGCGGCGACGCCCGACTTGCCATCGGCCGGTTCTTCCGGTCCCTGGACGGCCGGCCGGCCCTAGGCTTCCGGCACAGCAATGTGAGCGAGAACGCCTCATTGACCGAGGTGGTCGCTCCGATCCTGCGCAGCCAGTACAACCAGCACGGTAGCGGCATCTTCCCGCTGGTGGCCCAACTGGTCGCGCAGACCGACGTCGCGGCGGAGGCGGTCACCGCCGTGGTCCACGACGACGCCGATCTGCGGGCTGGCGCGGCCCAGTATCTGCACGGCAGGGACTTGATCGAGGAGCCGGAGCAGTCCTGGGACATGACTCTGTCCTGGCCGACCATCGAGGACATGCGCGAGGCGTGGCAGCGGTGCGGTTCGGAGTGGACCCGCGAGCAGCGTCGGCGGATCGAGGGCTTGGCCCCGCTGCACGAGCTGACGATCGTAGAGGAGAAGCTGAGCAACGCGCTGAGCCGGATCTCCGAGGTGGTCCCCGAGGCTGACTCCGACCGAGAGAGCCTGCAACGGGTCCAGGACGCGCTGCGACTGCTCGGCGAGTTCATCTATGCCCAGTCCTTCGAGGAACGCGACGCCTGCCTGCGCCGCGTCATCGAAGCGATGAAGTTCGTCCGGGACGACGTGGCCAAGGCACCCACCAGCTTCGCCGTCGAGGGCATCGATCCCATCGCCGTGCGGTTGAGCGCGCTGGTCGAGGATGCCCAGCGGCAGTTGATCATGGAACGCCGGCCGCAGCCGGAGCTGGCACTGGCTCTGCGTCAGAGCAACCACGACCAGCACGGCCTAGTGACAGTGCAGATCGAGGTCAGCAACAAGGACGGCATGGCCCCGCTCGAGTCTGCGGAGCTGCACATCGGCGAGGGCAACGGCCTCTTCTTCCCGCAGTCCGACATTTTGCGGCTACCCAGCGCGATCAGCGGCGGCGGGAACCGGGTGCTGGTCGTCAAACTGCAGGTGAGCGAGCAGGGGGTCCGGGCTGGCGCCTTCTCTTTGCCAGTAAAGCTTCGCTATCGCTCCCGTGCGAACGAGGGCTACGACGAGGTCGAGGCGAGCCTGCCGGTCCAGCTGGCCGACCCGAGCAAGTTCGAAAAGATCGACAACCCGTTCTTTCAGGGATCAACCGGGGTGCCGGTGGCCGATCCGGACATGTTCTTCGGGCGCGAGGAACTGCTCGACCGCATCGAAGCCCGGCTGCGCAAGGCGACCATTCCCGGGACCGGCGTGGCCATCTTCGGCCAGAAACGGGCCGGGAAGTCCTCGATCCGGCTCCGGTTGATCGACCGGCTCCGCGACTCGCTGGAGCTGGATAAGCTCATCGTCGTCGACCTCGGCAACATCGGCACCTTCGTTCAGGAGCGGCCCGGCGAGCATAGCCGGCCTGACAAAACCGATGACCGACTGCTGGCCGGGCTACTTTGGGAGATTCTCAACAAGACCGCGCGCAGGCTGCGGGATGATCCCCGAGTGGCGGGTCGACCCGCGCTGACCGCAGGCATCACCCGCGACAACCTCGCTGTCAGCCCGCACCCGGTAGTGGACTTTATCAACCGATTCGAAGACTACTTCGACGGGTTGCCAAATCCGCCGCACATCGTCGTCATGATCGACGAGTTCCAGTATTTCGACGAGTGGATCGAGATCGGGCTGCTGCCGCAGACCTTCATGCAGGCGCTCAAGGCTCTCATCGAACGGCAGATCTTCCATCTGGTGATCGTCGGGCAGGACGCGCTGGAGCGGATGATCAAGCAGCACTCCAACGTGTTCGTGGTGTTCGCCCGTGAGCGCGTCACCTACCTCGACGACGACAACGCAGCGAGGCTGATCGACCTGCCGATCCGGATTGGCGGCCGGACAGGGGATAGTCGCTACCGACAGCAGGCGATCGATCGGATCGTCGAGCTCACCGGCGGCAGCGCGTTCTACATCCAGAAGTTCTGCTATCGACTGGTCGAGCAGATGAACCTCAACCGGGCGCCGCTGGTCACCGAGGCCGACGTGGAAGTGGTGCGGGAACTCCTGCTCGAGCAGGAACTCGGCGAGGAGGACTTCGACAACCTGGTGACCGCCGGTTACACGAACGCGAATTCGGCCACCCCGGAGCAGTACCGAGCCGTGCTGCTCGCAGTCGCCATCGCCTCCCGGGACGGCCTAGCGACCCTCGAACGGGTCCGTGCGGTCTACCGCGACGACGGCGACCTGGAGTTGCTGCTGAACGACTTGGAGATCCGTGAGGTGGTGCGCAAAGGGGCGGCCGCGTACCAGATCGTGGTCCGCCTCTATCAGGACTGGCTACTGATGCACGACGCCGGGTCAGCCGGCCTGGACCTGCGGTGACCATGAACCCGTACGTCGGCGTTGGGCAGGTGGCCCGGGACGAGCGCTTCGTCGGGCGCACTGACCTGCTCCGCCTGATCCGCGAGTCGTGGTCTGCGGCCCGCCCGGCCAACCTGAGCCTGCAGGGCAACCACCGCATGGGAAAAACTAGCCTGGCCCGCCGTGCGCAAAACCTTTTCGCCACTGGCAGCCGGGACCTGGTCGTCGTCTACCTCAGCGTGGGCACCTATGAGAGCGGGTCCGACGTGATCCGGGCGATGACCCGGGGCGCCCGACAGGAGATCCTCCTGGCGCTAGCCGATGACCTTCCGAAGTGGGTGGCGGAGCTACACGACATCGAGCTTTCCGTGCACGACTCCACCGAGTGGCTGGACCTCAAGGAGGGTGTCGAGACGTTCTTCGGGGTGCTGCACCGCGAAGGCATCCGGGTGGCGGCGATCCTGGACGAGTTCGACAAGGCGGAGGAGTCCTTCCAGCGGGTTGAGTTCCAGCTCCTGCGTGACCTGGTGAGCGAGAACTACTCCGTCGGGATGGCAACGCTGTCCCGCCGGTCAATCAAGTCGATCGAGCTAGCAGCCGTAGCTCACTCAACGCTGGACGGGGTGATGGGCGTACGCCGTTCGGTGGGGCCGTTCACCGAAGCCGAGCTGGACGAGCTGCTTGCGCGGGCGACGGCGATCGGGGTGCCGCTCGACAGGCTGCGCGCAGAGATCCAGCGGCTGTGCGGCAACCATCCGTATCTCGTCGAACTGTTGTGCCGTGAGCTGGTTGAGACCCACCGGCTCGGCGAGCTCGACCTCACGGCGGCCTGGGAGCAAGTCGAGGCCCAGTTCACCGACCAGTTCGCCCGATCCATCGGCAACTTGGACGCCGACACCGGCGAGCGCGGCTCCGACCTGCTTTACCAGGTGCTTACCCGCACACACCTCACAATCGAGCGGCACGACCTGCTGCGGCTGCGGAGGCTCGGCCTGATCCGCTCCGACGGCACCGCCGTCAGTCTCTTCTCCGTCGAATTCGCTCGGCACGTGCGCAGGGAGGCTCTCGACGGATCGATCCGTGGCTGGTGGATCGACCGCGACGCCGCGCTCCGCGCGCAGGTCCGGCAAGTGTTGGTCAGGACCTGGGGCGCAGGCTGGGCAGAGCAGCTGCCCGAGGGACGGTGCGGCCGATGGTACGCAGGCCTCGACGATTCCGCAGCGGGCGTGGGTGATCACCTCGACGCGCTCGACCGGTTCGACGCCGGGGAGCTGGCTGACCTCATCGTGACGCGGTGGCCGCTCTTCGAGCCGGAGCTGTGCGGCGACCCGGCCGCCTGGGCGGCCCGCCGTGACCTGCTGATCATCGCTCGTAAAGCGGCGCAGTCAGGCCTGATCCTCAACGATGGACTGCGCCGCCAAGCGCAGACCGTCCTCGATCCGCCAGCGACTGGCTGCTAGGTCAGGCCAGCAGTCGCAGCAGCGCAGCAGCTTCCGCATGCCGGTGCGCCCGGCGCAGCACCCGGATTCGCCGGCGCAGAGCGTCGGCGTCGAGCGCATTGCCCTGCCCGTTCAGGACCTGCGCGGCACCCTGGTAGTCGCCGGAGCGGCGCAAGATTCGCATGGCCGTTTCGGCTCGCTGCACTGCAGGCCTTGGCGATTCGTAAGCGCGGTTACACGCGATCGCCAGGTCGCCTGCGAGGTTGCGGCTCCGCTGCTGCGGCTCCGGCAGTTTCCTGGCCACCAGCCTGGTCTGCAGCTCCCGGTAGAGCGTGCTCATGTCGAGCAGTTCGGGGCCGTCGGCGATGCCATACTCCAGCAGGTCGACGAGCTCACCGGTGAACGCTGTGTAGGTCTCGCCCACTGGTGCCATCGCTACCGAGGTCTCCGCGCAGGCGGTGAGCACGTAGGCGCCGCTGACCTCGGCAGAGTCGACCAAGGCGGTGCCGGCCCTCCGGTCACCACCCATCTCGCCGTCCAGCGCCAGCGCTGAGTAACAGCAGTCAAGCACGACGATCCGGCGAGAGATACCCAGGGCCGGATTCACTAGCGCCGATCGGATCTGCTCGTACGCCAGTGCCTTGTACGAGAACTGCATACTCTCCCCGCCCGGCAACGCGAGCACCAGCCGGTCGGAGAGCGGATCGGACAGCCCGTGGCCCGCGTAGTAGACGAACAAGGTGTCGGTAGCCGCGTCGGCGGCGGTCCGCAGCGCCGTCATCACCGACTCGAGCGGATCCGGAACTCCCGTGACCTGCGGAATCAGGCACTGCTCAATCGGCAATCCCCAGACCGTAGGGTCGGTCATCAGCCGCCGCAGGGTGAGCAGGTTCTGCTCGACAGCCGGGATTTCGGGCAGCGTCTTGTAGTGAGGAGCACCGATCAATACCGCCCAAGACCGGGTCGGGTCAGCGAGTGTGCTCATCGGAACTCGCTACGAGCAGAGCACCAAGCGCCTTGATGATCTGCTCCGGATCGGTCTCGTCCTCGATCTCGAACCGTCCGGCCGGGACGATGATCACGACCACCGGCCTCCTGGCAGCGGGGGCCTGCTGCCGGATCGTCTGCCGGTAGGCCTTGATAGCCGTGACCAGACCCATCAATGCGATGCCGTTGCTCAGTACGACATTGATCACGTCGAGCAGGCCGGAGTTCATCTGCCCGGGGGCGACCTCGGCATGACCGATCTCGAGGGTTGCCTGTCGGCTGAGTGCGTGGTCCCGAGCCAGCCATCGGTAGAGCCCCGCGATTTCCTGACCGTCCCCTGTACGGATTTGCAGGTTCACTGATCACCTTCCTGGCCGACGGGTGGACGAGGTCGTAGGAAGCCAATGCTATCGCTGCCGGACCAGAGACCGGATTCAGCCGCCATCCACAATCCGACAGCCGAAGGGCATTGACGAGGCCCTGCATTTCGGCTGGATCAAGGGCGAGCCCGGGTGCGTTCGGGAAGGGCCTCGTAGTCACGGACGAGTTGTCGGTGCTGCGTCAGCCAGCCGAAGGTCCGTTCCACAACCCACCGCCGGGGCTGGACGTGGAAGCCTTCCCGGCATGGCGGTGTACGCGCTCGACGTCGATGCCGAGCCAGGCCGTGCGAAACCACTCCCGCAGCAAATCGTGAATCCGCTGCGTCGTCCCGTCGGCCTCCCACTTGGCGTAGTAGTCGTACACCGTCTTCGCCGGCGGGAAGTCGTGCGGCAGGTACTCTCACGCGATCCCGTCCTGGCCAAGTACAGGATCGCATTGACGATCTCCCGGAGATCATGCACCGGCCGGCTGATCCCCAAGCCCACCCGCGCTGCCCGCCACGCTGTCAGGACCGGCTCGATCAACGCCCACCGCTCATCCGACATGTCCGACCGATACCAACGCCGTTGCACGCCCACGCCGCGATCAACGAACCAACCCCACCACCGCTACGGCCGAACATGAGTCAGCTACTACACGGACCGGTAGCCTCTTGTACCACCAGCGCGGACGTGACCCAACCGGATGCGCGGGGCACTCCAAGCACGCCGCCACTGCCATGGCTCCGCCCTCCCGCCGCCTCACCCGCTTGGAAGATCGTCATGGTTGCGCGGCCGGAACGGGTGCAGCGAGTTCCCTTCCCAGCGAACTGACGGTGATCAGCCCCTCGTTTCGCCGGCTTGCCGGTGGTGTTGCTGCAACGATGCATGACGTGGGAACCGCGGAAACGAAGACGCCTGCCATCTCGCCCCTCGCCGGCGAGCCGATCAAGCGAGCTGAGGCTGAGCGACTCGCTGGAGTGCTGAAGGCATTCGCCGACCCGGCCCGGCTGCGACTGCTCAGCCTGATCCAGTCGGCCCCGGAGGGTGAGGCGTCCGTCAGTGACCTCACGGCGCCGCTCGGGCTCTCCCAGCCCACCGTGAGTCACCACCTTCGGATTCTCACCGAGGCCGGCCTGCTGGATCGCGAGAAGCGTGGCGTCTGGGCCTACTACCGTCTGGTGCCCTCGGCGATTGCCGCGGTCGCCGAGGTGTTGACCCCGCCACGCAAGCGGGCGACGAAGAAGACCCGCTGACGCAACATCAGACCTGGTCGACATCGCCTACGAGGCCGGCGAGATGGACCGCGGCGCCCACGACGAGGAACAACGACGTCGAGTACGCCACGGACGAAGTGAAGATCGTCGTCAGCACCCGAGAGGAACGAGACCCCGGCTCGAGCGCGGCGGCGCCCCGCCGCAGCCCGGATCTCGACCTCCCGGGCGGCAGGTCATGGTTTGCTCCGTCGACGTGCACGTGAGCACCGGCGGCGTGGACCTGGTCAATGGTCGGGAGTGTGCTGGTCGAGCTGGCGGCGCAGGGTGTCGGCGAAGCCCTCGGCGGTGGCCAGTTGCTCGCGCAGCGCGTTCACCCGGGCGGTCGCGACGGTGTGGAACATGCCGATCCGGTCGAGCAGGGCCGGCCGGTCGCTCTCGTCGGCGGTGGGCAGGGCGTCGAGGACGGCAAGCAGGTCGCGCATCTCGTCGAGGGTGAACCCGAGAGGCTTCATCCGCTTGACCACGGCGAGCCGGTCGAGATCCGGCTGGGTGTAGAGGCGGAACCCGCCCTCGCTGCGGGCGGACGGGACGATCAGTCCGGCGTCCTCGTAGTGCCGGATGGTCCGGATGCTGAGTCCGACGCGGTCGGCGGCCTCGCCGATCTGCATGAGCCGACCGGCGGACGGGTCGCAGCTCTGCTGCGACCCGGCGCCCCGCATGGTGCCCGGCATCAGTGGCCCCCGCTGAGGGTGCCGGCGAGGGTGCCGTGGATGGCGGCACTGCCCTTGTTCAGTTCGATGATCTCGACGGTCTTGCCCCGGGCGGCGTACTTGGTGGTGATCGCGTCGAGGGCGGCGACCGACGAGGCGTCCCAGACGTGGGCGTGGGTCATGTCGATGACCACGTTCTGCGGGTCGTTCGTGTAGTCGAACTGGTAGACCAGGTCGTTGCTGGAGGCGAAGAACAGCTCGCCGTGCACGGAGTAGATGCGGGTGCCTCCGTCGGGGTCCAGGACGCTGGTGACTTCGACGAGGTGGGCGACCCGGCGGGCGAAGATGACCATGGCGGTGAGGACGCCGATGATCACACCGATGGCCAGGTTGTGGGTGGCGAGTACCGCGCCGACGGTGGTGACCATGACCAGGGTCTCGCCCAGCGGCATCCGCTTCAGGGTGGTCGGGGCGACGGAGTGCCAGTCGAAGGTCGACACCGCCACGATGATCATCACGGCGACCAGGGCGGCCATCGGGATGACCGCGACCACGTCGCCGAGGCTGACCACCAGGATGAGCAGGAAGACGCCGGACAGGAACGTCGACAGGCGGGTCCGGGCGCCGGACGCCTTCACGTTGATCATCGTCTGGCCGATCATGGCGCAGCCGCCCATGCCGCCGAAGAAACCGGTGACGATGTTGGCGACGCCCTGGCCCCAGGACTCGCGGGTCTTGTTGGAGTGGGTGTCGGTGATGTCGTCGACCAGCTTGGCGGTCATCAGCGACTCCATCAGCCCGACCAGCGCCACCCCGAGCGCGTAGGGGGCGATGAGGGCCAGGGTGTCCGTGGTCCACGGGATCTGCGGCAGGCCGAGGGTCGGCAGGCTGTTCGGCAGTTCGCCCTGGTCGCCGACGGTGGGCACGGCCACGGCGGCGATCACGGTGATCATGGTGAGCACGACGATCGCGACCAGCGGGGCCGGGACGGCCTTGGTGAGCCGGGGGAGCCCGACCATGATCGCGAGGGCGAGGGCGACGAGCGGGTACACCAGCCACGGCACGCCGAGCAGGTGCGGGACCTGTGCGGCGAAGATCAGGATGGCCAGGGCGTTGACGAAGCCGACCATCACGCTGCGCGGAACGAACCGCATCAGCTTCGCCACCCCGAGCACCGCGAGCAGCACCTGGATGGCACCGCCGAGGATCACGGCGGCGATCAGGTAGTCGAGCCCGTGTTCCTTGGCCAGTGGGGCGACGATCAGCGCGATCGCGCCGGTCGCGGCGGAGATCATCGCCGGTCGTCCGCCGCAGATCGAGATGACCACGGCCATGGTGAAGGAGGCGAACAGTCCGACCCGGGGATCGACCCCGGCCAGGATCGAGAAGCTGATCGCCTCCGGGATCAGGGCCAGGGCGACGACCAGACCGGCGAGGACCTCGGTACGGAACACCTTCGGCGACAGCCAGGACGGGCGGGATAGACGCGATCGGTTGACCGCGGACAGCACAGAAGACATACAGCCGTTTCCGTTCGGGGTGCACGCGCCGGGCGCACACAGGCTGCCGTGCCCGCCAGGGGTACGGCGCTTGACGTTCACATCAGTACCGGTCGTACGTTGCCGGACGATTTCCGGGCATCGTCGCCCGCAAGAAGACCGCGAGGGGCCAGTAGCCGCACCTCGACGACTGCCCCGACCCTACCGTCCGGTGAGGGTAGAGTTCGCCTTTCGTGATGGTCGTCACCGAAGGTGTCGCAGTCGATGCTCCCGCCTCGCTGACCACCGTCGCTGTCGCCCCACACCACCCTTCCCGCCGCGGGTGCCCAGCGGCCGGTCCGGCTCGCCTCGCAGCCGAACGGCGGGACAGCGGTAGTGGCCGCGACCTCGACGAGAAGCACACCGATGGACAGGAACGCGACGACCGCCGGGTGGTACCGCTGCCCGGGGGCATTGACCAGGCCGTACGGCAGGGCGGTGGAGGCCAGCGCAACCCCGACGCGAGATTCCTCGACCGGACAGGCTCCGACACGAAACTGTCATGGGTAGCCGCAGACTTCGAGGGCATGTCTACCGGGGACGACGTCGCCTGCAGGGAGGAGGTCATGAACCGTGACGGCGGCGATGAACACCCGCGTGGTCGGTCCTGACCGCTGGCGTTCACGTCCTGAGCCCCACAGGTCGGAGGGTGCCGCCACGGCAACGCCTGCGGCCGGCCACGGCCGAATCGAGAAGAACCAACCACGTCGACGCGACAACGAAAGGGGACGACCCATGCCGAACGTTCAGCAGCCCGAGATGCGCCGTAGCGGCGAGACCCGCCTGGTGCAGGACAGCGACGGCCCCCAGGGCGGGACCGGCAAGAGCCCGCGGGCCGAGCACCGCACCGTCCCCCCGGAGCAGCAGTCCCCGTACGGCCCCGGCGTCACCGCGGGCAACTCGCACCAGGAGCCCACGGGCCGCGAGGCCGAAGGCGAATAGCGCTGCGCTCCGGCTGGCCGGCTGACACCGCCTCATGGCGAGCGACCGAGCCGGCGGGACCGCAGGGATCCGCCGTGGGTGCTGCCTGCCTGCGCTGCCGTGGAGGTGTCCAGCGCGTTGGCGGGGTCATCGCGGACCGCGCGCCGCGGTGACCCCGCAGGCACCGTGGGACTGCTCGCCACCTTTCCGGACAGGGTGGTCGTTCCTTGTCTCACACGAGCTGCCGCTGGCGAAGGCGCCCGACGCGTACGGGCGTCTCGGCCGGTGCGAACAGGGCTGGACCAAGGTTGTGCTGCACCCGGCGCGGAGTCGCGGCGCGAGATGAGTGCGTGTGCGGATGGCAGGCGCAGCCCGGGGCGACCAGAATCCTCCCATGCGAACGCGAATCATGATCGCCCTGGCCGCGGTCGGCCTTGGTGGGCTGGTGGCCACCACCGGTTGCTCGTTCCAGGAGAGCATCTGCCCCGGCGGTGAGTACCCGGCCATCGCGGTCGGCGCGCAGGGCGGCTCCTCCTGCTTCCCGGACGGGCAGGAGCCGACCCCGCCGTACGTCCGCTATCCGGAGGGCAAGGTCCCGCGGCACGTCGACGACGAGTGGGACGTCTACTGGCGCAGCCACGGCATCGACGAGAACAACAACATCATCGAGACCTGAGGCGCTTACCCGAAGAATCCTCACCCGGGCCGGGCCGACACGCCCTCGGGAATGATCGGTGTGGGAACTGTCCAGGTATGTTGTGGCAGATCCGCGACGGTGACGAGTGGAGTCGCGGTGGCGCGGCGGTCAGTGCGTCCGGGTCTCCCAGACCGGCCGCCGGGGCTCGTCGTTGTGCACGATGAAGTCGACGTGATCGGTCGGGCGGACCGTGGCGAAGTAGAGCTGTTGGGCGGGATGTAACGCTCGCGCCAGCGCCGTTCGACTTCCGCCCGGGACGACACCTGGCGCTCCCGGATCACCGCCCGATCCACGGTCGTCTCGAGCGCGGTCGACACGAGGATGCGCAGATCCCACCGATCGATCAGTTCCGGGCGCATGAGGAAGACGCCGTCGAAGACCAGCACGGCGTCGGCGGGGGCAGTCGTGACCGGCGGGGACAGCACGGTATCCGCGGTGCGGTCGTAGACCGCGTATTGGCAGCGTCGATCTCCGCCCGGGCCGAGCGGATCCAGCAGAACCCGGTTCAGCGCGTCGTGGTCGTGGGTGTCGAAGTAGCAGCCTTCGGCCGAGTACTCGCCGCGCGGATAGCGCTGTGCCCGAGGGAAGAGGAAATCGTCGATCGTCGCGCGGATGACGTCGCGGCCCTGGGCGCGCAGGAGGACGGCCAGTTCGTCGGCGAGCGTGGTCTTTCCTGTCGCGGGCGGGCCATCGACGGCAACCCGCGTCGGGTGTGCGACGGAGACGGCACCGACTGCCTCAGCCAGGCGGCCGAGCAACTCGTCGCGAGTGCCCAGGTCCACGTCCTGCCCCCTCCTCGAACCGTTCGGCGGCCGCCGGTCCGTCCACTCGCGGCCGGCGGGCGACCGGACGAGAATCCCAGCCGGAGGGTACGGCGCAATGCGGCACAGATCTCGTCGAGCACCTCTGCCGGTACCGGCGTCCTCGTGGTCGGGTCGACGAGGTTGCGGAGAAGCTCGCTCGTGCTCTGCTGGAGCTCCCGACCGAGTTCGTTGCGTTCCGTGCGGATCCGGTAGCGACGGCTGACCGTCGCGAGCAGCAAGCATGCGGCAATGCCGACCCCGATCATGAACCTCGGCGCCACCCGTCCGGCCGGAACGCCCGTCGCCACCTGCTGGATGCAGAACACCACCAGCGACACCGGCGGCAAGAGGGCCAAGGAGGTGACTACGACCAGCCACCGGCGTTCCCGGCCGAGTGCGGCCCGCCAACCGCCGTCGTCGAAGGTGGCGAGCCGACGACCGATGCGGTTCACCCGCAACAGTCTGATACGCATCGCCTCGCGCGAACGCAGGTCGGGTGGGACGGATCCGGTCAGCATGGCCTTGGCCCGAGCCACCACCGTCCGATAGCGGACCTTCGGGGTCAGACGGTTGTAGCTGCCGGCGGCGTATCGCGAGAGGTACCAGCCTGCCAGCCCCACGCCGACCAGTACCCAGAAAAGACCCTGTGCGCCACGTCCGCCGCCGGCGTCGCTGGTCAGGTTGACCCCGTACGAGACGGGAACCTGAGCGACGACGGTGGCCAGGGGAATCGCCGCCGCCGACACCCAACGATCTTGCGGGATGCCGTGCCACCGACGCTCCAGACGCCACAGCACGGGCAGCCGGGCAAGCCATCGTGCCAGTTCGGCCGCGCAGAGCAGCACCATCACCAGCGCCGCGGCCATCGTGGAGATCGTCAGATACTGGATGACCAACACACCAGCCGTTCCCGTCAGAGCGGCCCCTCGGCGGGCCGTGCCACAGCGTGGTGCAGCGTAATCAATCGACGACCCCGGGTGAAACACGTCCATGGCGGTGTCTGCGACGCCTGCCGCCCACGACGGAGGAGGGGTCCCTCATTCCTTGCCGCCGACCGCCGGTCGACCCGTGGCGGACCATCTCGATGACGCACGTTCCGTCCTTGGGTTGAACAACTCGTCGTCGTTCGGCAGTTCTGCGGACAGCGCCTGAACTCCTGGGCAGACCGGCCTCTCCGATGAGTTCCAAGAGCAGGAACCGCGCGGTATTCGATCTCCTGGCCGCACTCGTCGAGCAACTCCGGACATGTTGCTGAGTCATGTCCGGCAGCAGCGCGAACCCGCCCTCCGATGCCTGCTAATCCCGGCTCCGAATGATGGTCAAGACGCGGTCGAGGCCTCCGGTCGCCATGCGAAAGGCGCTTGTGCGTGTTAGCTTCACATTGGCAATATCATTAACGAAAGGGGGCTGTTGCACCTCTCCCACTCCAGCCGCAAAGCCGAAAAGGAGGACCGCGTGAACCATCCGCCGATCGTGCCGACCGAGGACTGGCCAGCCGCGCTGAACACCTGGCGTTTGGCAGGAGACCTGGAAGAACTCGCCAGAGCGCTGGCCGCAGGCCCAGCCCTGCCGGTGGTGGCGCCTGCGCGACGAGTACGACGTGCCCAGGGCCCCGTCAGCACAGTCGACACGCCGGTCGCTGAGCTGCTCTTCCAGCCGGAGGACGCGACGCCGTTCAGCACCGACGTGGCGACCTTGAAGCCGTGGAGCCAGGCGCTGGCGTGTTTGCAGTCGGCCACCAAATGCTGGCTGTCGACGGTGCGACCCGACGGTCATCCGCACGCCGCGCCAGTGCTGCCGGTGCTGGTGGACGGGGTGCCGTGCGTCGCGAGCCGTCCGAACACCCGCAAGAGTCGAAACCTGGCCCGGAACCCGCACAGTGTCATCATGGTCGGCAACGAGGACCTCGACCTGGTGGTGAAGGGTGAAGCTCGCCAGGTCTCCGGCGACACCATGCTGCGTCGGGTGGCCGCCGCCTTCGAGAAGAAGTACAGCTGGTCGTTCGACATCCGTGACGGCCGGGTCTACGACGATAGCCTGCCCGGATCGCCCCAGTACGCCTTCTACCAGATCTGCCCGGTCCAGGCCTTCGGCTACGGCGCGGACGGGATGACCGCGACCCGGTGGCGGTTCGATCGCGCCGCTGGCCGGCGGTAGAGATCATTCCGTGACGGACCACCAGCGGCAATGCGGCATGGCCGCGTGGACCTGAATCTGCTGAATTCAAAACTTGATCACGAGCCCGCTCATGTCGCAGGCCTTAATTTGGCGGATCGGTGAGGGCGGCGGGCGTCCGAAATTACCAAAGAACAGTTGTTTGAAATGCCGTCCGACGGGTAGGAGGAGCGACGCTCTGGGCGTACGCCTCGATTGATTCGGCTTTTGGTTTCGTGCCCGGCAGTGCCGATCTTCCGGAGCGACGGAATCCCTCGAAAAACTGTGCCCAGCCCTCGGGGCGCGAGTCGGGCAGAAGTCGAAACTATTTACGTCAACCGGCCGCCGCACTCGTCGACGGGTAGGTGGTCGAGACACTCCCCGTCTGCTGGTTGAGGGCGGGGAGTGTCCGTCGTGCCGCTCCGGGTGGAGAGCCCACCACACGCTTGAACGCTCGGGCGAACGCGGCCTCGGAGCGGTAGCCGAAGCGGTTGGCGAGTTCGGCCACGGTGGCGCCCTCGTCGCGTAGCGCCACTGCGGCCAGGTGCATCCGCCAGCGGGTCACGTAGCTCATCGCGGGTTCGCCGACCAGTTCGGTGAAACGTGCGGCGAAGGCTGAGCGCGACATCGGGATCTGGTCGGCGAGCGAGGCGACGGTCCAGTTCCGGCCAGGCTCGCGGTGGACGAGGGAGATCGCGCGGCCGATCAGTGGGTCCCGGAGGGCCCCGAGCCAGCCGGACCGGGCGGCTGGGTCGTTCTCCAGCCATGCGCGAAGCGCCTGTACGACGAGCACGTCGGAGAGGCGGGTGATCACCGTCTCGCCGCCGGGGCGCAGGCCGTCGGCCTCGACCGCCATCAGTCGCAGGGTGGACCGGATCCAGTCGAGTCGGGCAGGATCCGTCGCCGGGTCGAGGACGAGGATCCGTGGCAGCAGGGCCAGCAGCCGTCCTGTCGCCGGGTGGTCGGAGCGTACGGCTCCGCAGACCATGTCGATGCGCTCGCCGCCGCCGCCGTGACGGAGGATCTCGTAGCGCTCGCCGAGCCGTTCGCGCTTGAGCGCGAAGATGCTCGGTGTCGGCGCGTCGGGTTCGCTGCGCAGCCGGTGGCCCTGGCCGTGGGGGACGAGGGCCAACTCGCTTCCGGTGAGGCGTTGCGACTGCGCCCCCGGGGCGTCGAGCCAGCAGCTCCCACGCGTGATGACGTGGAACCAGAGGTGGCCCCTGAGCGGCGGAAGCTCGAGCCCGAACGGGGCGGTGAACTCCGAACGGCAGTAGAACGCGCCCCGCAGCTCGAGGAGGTGCAGCGCCTCGCCGAGCGGGTCGGCGGCCGGGGGCCAGGGGGCACGTTCGTCAGGCATGCGGCAAGTGTGCCAGGAGCGACGCGCTGAAGATCCAGGTCGGCCGGACGAAAGAGCATGTACGGAGGACAGGAAGTCATAGCCAGTCCCCGAAGGCCAGCGGATGCTGGACGCATGGCAAGACACGCCGACTGGGAGGAACTGACATGATCACCGTGATGGGGGCGACCGGGAACACCGGACGTAAGGTCACCGAGCTGCTGCTCGAAGCCGGCGAGGAGGTCCGCGCGCTCGGCCGCTCCCCGGAGAAGCTCGCCGAGTTGGCCGCGCTGGGAGCCGCGACGGTCGTCGGCGACGTCCGCGATGCCGACCACCTGGCGAGCGCCTTCGCCGGTGCCGACGCGGTCTACACGCTCACCGCCTTCGACCCGACCCTGCCCGACTACCACGCCGACCAGGACCGACGCGGGGAGGCCATCGTCTCGGCGATCCGCAGGAGCGGCGTACGCCACGTGGTCGCGCTCAGCTCGATCGGCGCGGAGCTGGCGGACGGTAACGGGTTCATCGCCAGCCTGCACCGGCAGGAGCAGCGGCTGCGGACACTCCTCGGTGTCGACGTCCTGCTCCTGCGTCCCGGTGCCTTCTTCGAGGGCTTCTACCCGGCGCTGGAGACGATCCGCCACGAGGGAGTCGTCGCCGACTCCGTCGCGCCCGACGCGAAGGTACCGATGATCGCCACCGCCGACGTCGCGGTCGTGGCCGCCGGGGCGCTGCGCGAGCGGAACTGGAGCGGCGTCGTGGTCCGCGAGCTGATCGGCCCCCGCGACCTGACGTACGCAGAGGTGGCGACCGCGATCGGTACGGCGATCGGCCGACCGGACCTTCGGTACGTCCAGCTGCCCGACGAGGAGATGGCGGCGATCCTCACCGGGACCGTCGGGTTCTCGCCCGACTTCGCCGCCCTGCTCGTCGAGTTCAACCAGGCGCTCAGCGCCGGTCGACTGCACCCGCTCGAAGGCCGCAACGAGGGCAACACGACCCCGACCCGGTTCGAGGAGTTCGCCGCCACACTGGCGCACGCCTACGCGGCGGCGGTGTGACCCGCGCCGCCGCCGCGCAACTCGCCGCCCAGATGCGTGCCGCCGCAGCCCCGCAGGCCGCCGTGCCGCATCCGGTGCGCGTCGGTCAGCGACCAGCCGGCTGCACGGCAGGCCGGGCGGTCGCCCGGAGGCTGTCCGCGACGATCCGGAGGAACTGGTCCCGGACTGCCGCCTCTCGCCAGTAGAAGTGCCCGCCAGGTAGCCGGTGCATCTGGAACGGGCCGGTGGTGTGCCGACACCACTCGGCCAGCAGCTCGACCGGAATCGCGTCGTCGGCGCCACCCACCACGCTGAACGCCTGGTCAAGCGCTTCGCCCAGAGTGCCCCGGTAGGTCTCGAAGATCTGGAAGTCGGCGCGGTGGTATGGCAGCACCAGCTCCAGCAGGTCCGGCTCGTCGCGGATCGCCGCCGGCAGCCCGCCGTACTGCCGCTCGATCTCGGTCAGCAGCTCCGTGTCCGGGAGCAGGTGCAGTGGCGCGCGGGTGACCACGTGGTGCGGCGGCGTACAGGCGGACAGGATGAGCTGCTCGGGCTGCTCCCGGCCCCGCTCGCGCAGTGCCTTTGCGGTCTCGTACGCCACCAACGCGCCGAGGCTGTGCCCCAGGAACGCGAACCGGCCGGTGAACTCGGTCTCCGCCAACAACGTCGTCACCAGCTCCGACATCGCGGTGAGCGGCGCGCGTTCCAGGTGGCCGCCCCGACCCGGCAACTGGATCCCCCACACCTCCACGTCCGGCAGGACATCCAGCAGGCGGACGTACTCCCCGGCGGACCCGCCGCTGTGCGGGAAGCAGTACAGCCGCACCGGCGCTTCCGGCCGCGCCATCCGGCCCACCAGCCACGCAGACGTGGAGCGGGGCCGGTGCGGGACTGCGGCGTGCCGGGCGACGGAGGTCGAACTGCGCAGCTCCCGCAACCGGCGCGGCCGCATGTCGACCCATACCTCGGCGACGTGTGCAAGGCACTCGGCCTTCGCCCCGGTGACCCCGGTCGGCGTCCAGCCGCTCGGTGGCGTCCGGTCCTGCGGCCACAACGAGTAGTGGCCGTCGTCGTTGCGCACCACCGCGTACCGCCGGTCGTCGTCATCCTCGAACATCGTTGCCTCCTGCCGGGTCCGCGGTACGGGTGGCGTCGCGTCGCCCGTCGACCAGCTCGGCCAGTCGGGCGACGGTGGGCGCGGTGAAGATGTCTCGGGCCGACACGGTGACCTCGAACTCGTTGCGGAGCCAGGCCGCCAGTCGGATGGCGATCAGGGAGTCGCCGCCCAGGTCGAAGAAGTTGGCGTACGCCGGAACCCTGGACACGCCGAGGATCTCGGTGAACCCGGCCGACACCCGTGCCCCGGTCGGCGTCAGCGGAGGGGAATCGATGTCCTCGCCGGGACCCGGGGCGAGATCGGGGCTCGGCAGGTCGCCACAGACGATCCGGGCCCCCTCGGACGCCGGGGCGGCATGGTCCGGCTCGGTCGCCCGCTCGACCAGGTAACGCTGCCGCTGGAACGGGTAGAGGGGCAGCTTGACCCGCTGGCGTCGCTCCCCGGCGTGCAACGCCGCCCAGTCCAGCTGCACCCCGCAGCTCCACAGCCGGCCCGCCGCGGTCAGCGCGGTGGCGAGGTCGGATACCGGGTCGGCGGGGTGTGGCAGGGAATGCGCCACCGCGATCGCCCGGTGGGCCGCCGGGTGCTGACGGGCCAGGGTGGTGAGGACCCGGCCGGGGCCGACCTCCAGCAGCAGCCGGGGAGAGTCGGCCAGGACCGTGTCGAGGGCGGTGCCGAACCGGACCGGTCGGCGTAGGTGCGCCGACCAGTACGTCGGGTCGGTGAGTTGCTCGGTGCTCGCCCAGGTGCCGGTCATGTCGGACAGGAACGGCACGGTCGGCGGGGCTAGCCGGAGCTGACGCACGGCCGCTTCGAACTCCGCCAGGACCGGTTCCACCAGAGCGGAGTGCCCGGCCGTGGCGATCCGCAGCAACCGGGCGTCGACGCCGCGCCCGGTCAGCTGCCGGTGGAACTCGTCGACCAGGCCGGCTGGCCCGGAGACCGTGGTCCGGTCCGGTCCGTTGACTGCGGCGACCGAGAGCCCGGCGGGGAGCAGTGGCAGCAGGTCCGCCTCGGGCAGCTCGACGGCGAGCATGGCGCCGGTCGGCAGCCCCTGGAGCAGGCGTCCCCGGTTGACCACCAGACGCACCGCGTCCGGAAGGTCGAGGACACCGGCGACGCACGCCGCGGCGTACGCGCCGAGGCTGTGGCCCACGACGGCGGCGGGTCGTACCCCCCAGAAGCGCCAGAGCTGGGCCAGGGCGTACTCGACGACGAACACCGCGGGCTGGCTCACCGCGATCGTGTCCAGCCGGCGCTGCGCCTCCGCCCGGTCGTCCGGGTACAGCACGTCGCGCAGGTCCAGCCCCAGGTCCGGGGCGGCCAGCTCGCAGCACTCGTCGAGGTGGCGGCGGAACTCGGGCTCGTGGGTGTACAGCTCCCGCGCCATGTCGAGATGCTGGCCGCCCTGCCCGGGGAACATGAAGACCACCGACGGCCGCTCGGTCGCCGTGCCGTCACCGAGCCGTTCGGCGGCGTCGGCGAATCCCGACGCGGCGTCGCCGGTGTCGCCGTGGACCGCGAAGCGACGCAGCGGGTGGGCGGCCCTCCCGACCTGGAGCGTCCAGGCGATGTCAGCCAGCGGTGTGTCCCCGGCGGTGGCCAACCGGTCAGCGAGCGCCTGCCCGAGCGCGTCCAGGGCGGTGCGGTCCCGGGCGCTGACCGGCAGCAGCTGCCACGGGCGTCCGGGGTCGGTGCGGCCCCGGACCGGCGGCTGCTCCAGCACCGCGTGCGCGTTGGTGCCGCCGATGCCGAGCGCGTTCACGCCGGCCCGGCGCGGACCCGTCGAGTGCCAGTCGGTCAGCTTGTCGACCACCCGGAAGGGGCTGCTCGCGAAATCGATCTCCGGGTTGGGCTGGTCGAAGTGAAGGCTGGGCGGAATGGTGCCGGTTTCCACCGTGAGGGCCGCTTTGACGAACGCGGTGACGCCGGCGGCGGCGTCGGTGTGGCCGACGTTGGTCTTGACCGAGCCGACGCCGCACCAGCCGGTGTCCTTCGCCTGCCCGGCGCGGAAGGCACGGGTCAGAGCCAGGATCTCGATCGGATCGCCGAGCGGGGTGCCGGTGCCGTGCGCCTCGATGTAGCCCACGGTGGCCGGCTCCACCTGTGCCACCAGGTGGGCGGCGCGGATCACCCGGGCCTGGCCGTCGACGCTCGGCGCGGTGAAGCCGATCTTGGCGCCGCCGTCGTTGTTGACCGCGGTACCGCGCAGCACGGCGTGTACGTGGTCACCGTCGGCCAGCGCGTCGGCCAGCGGCTTCAGCACCACCAGCGCCACCGCGCTGCCGCCGAGAGCCCCCGTGGCCCCCGCGTCGAAGGCCCGCAGGTGCCCGTCCGGGGCCAGGATCCCGCCCTCGGTGTAACCACCCCGGGGCGGCGGGACGTGCAACGTGGCGCCGCCGGCGAGAGCCATGTCGCACTCGCCACTGAGCACCGCCTGCGCGGCGACGTGGATGGCGACCAGGGAGGTCGAGCACGCGGTCTGCACCGACACGGCCGGCCCTCGGAGCCCGAGCTTGTGAGCGGCCCGGGTGGCCAGGAAGTCGGGGCCGGTCGCCAGCCGGATCTGCCAGTCGTCGACGAAGGGCATCGCGTGGCGCTGGGAGCGCACCGCCTCCGCGTACCGGGTGGTACTGCCGCCGGCGTAGACGCCGATCGCGCCGGGGTAGCGGGCCGGGTCGTAGCCGGCGTCCTCCAACGCGTGGTAGGCGCACTCCAGGAAGAGCCGGTGCTGTGGGTCGAGGACCAGGGCCTCCTGCGGGGGGTATCCGAAGAACCGGGCGTCGAAGAGGTCGCCGTCGTCCAGTACGCCGTAGGCGTCCACCGGCCGGCCGTCGCCGGTCGGTTCGGAGAGGATCCGCACCGATTCCACTCCAGCACAGAGGTTGTTCCAGAAGGTCGGCACGTCGACGGCGCCGGGGAACCGGCCCGCCATCCCGACCACCGCCAGGAAGCCGCTGTCGTCGTACGCCTCGCCCGTCATGCCGTCTCCTTCTCACCGGCCGCTGCCACCTCGGCCGCGGCCTGGCGGCGCAGCGACGAGGCCCGCCGCATCCGGGGTGGGCCGCTGCGCCGCTCGGCGCCGGCCTCCAGCCCGCCGCCGTCCGTCCCGGTGGGCCCGGCCACCGGTGCCGCCGGTGGCTCCACCGCACCGTCGGCCGACAGGTGGCGGGCCAGAGCCCGGATGGTCGGGTGTTCGAAGAGCGACAGCAGGGGTACGCGGTGGCCCAGCTCGCGGACCAGTCGCCGGTGTACCTGCGCGAGCAGCATGGAGTGGCCGCCGAGGTCGAAGAAGCTGTCGTCCAGCCCGACCCGCTCGACGTTCAGCGCCTCGCTCCACAGGGTGGCGAGCTGGCGCTCCAACTGCGTGCCGGGGGTGACGAAGGTCGTCGCCGTGGCGACGTCGGCGGGACCCGGGGGCGGCAGGGCGGCCCGGTCGACCTTGCCGTTGGCGTTGAGCGGCAGCCCGGGCAGCGCCAGGTAGCTGCGCGGCACCAGGTAGGCCGGTAGGGACCGGGTCATGAAGAGCCGGAGCGCGGCCGGGGTCGGCGGCGCGGCCGGATCCCGGGCGACCAGGTACGCGACCAGCTCGTGCTCGCCCCGCTCGGAGGTGACCACGCCGACGTGGGCGGCGACGACGTCCGGGTGGTTGGTCAGCGCTGCGGCGGCCTCGCTCGGCTCGACCCGGTTGCCACGGATCTTGACCTGGTCGTCGCGCCGCCCGACGAACGCGATGCTCCCGTCGGGCAGCCACCTGCCCAGGTCGCCGCTGCGGTAGAGGCGAGCACCGGGTAGGGCGGAGAACGGGTCGGGCACGAACCGGTCGGCGGTCAGGTCGGGCCGGCCGAGGTAGCCCCGCCCGACCCCCGGCCCGCCCAGGTACAGCTCGCCGACCTCACCGGGGGAGACTGGCCGCAGCTCCGTGTCGAGGATGTGGACGTCCGCGTGGGGCAGCGGCTGGCCGATCGACGGCGGCTCGGTCGATCCGGTCGCCGGCTCCACCGGCCCCGAGGTGACGATGACCGTGGTCTCGGTGGGGCCGTAGTTGTTGACCACCTGGAAGGGAAGCTCGGCGTCGGGCCGGACGTGCAGGCTCTCGCCCCCGACGAGCAGGTGGCGCAGCGCCGTGTGGCGTGGCCACCGGGACTGGACGAGCCGCTGTCCCAACGCCGTCGTCACGAACAGGACGGTGATCTGCTGGTCGACGATCCAGTCCCGTAGCCCGTCCTCGGCGAGCACCACCTCGCGGTCCGCCACGCAGAGGCAGGCGCCGGCGGCCAGGGTGGGCCAGATGTCCCACATGGACGCGTCGAAGCCGGGCGAGGCGACCAGCGCCACCCGGTCCTGCGGGCCGAGGCTGAACGCGTCCCTGTCCCACCGGACGAAGGTGGCCAACGAGTGATGCTCGATCATCACCCCCTTGGGGACGCCCGTCGAGCCGGAGGTGTAGACGACGAAGGCGATGTCCTCCGGCTCCGGCCCGACGGGCGGCTCGGCTGGGGCGGGGACGGTGCCGGCGGCAGTCGGGACGACCGCCTCCACACCGTCCCCGGCGAGGCTCCCGGCCAGCTCACTCGTGGTGAGCACCATCGACGCCGCGGCCAGGCCGAGGGTCCGACGGATCCGCTCGACGGGATGGGCCGGGTCGAACGGGAGGTAGGCCGCACCGGACCGGAAGACGCCGACGGCGGCGGCGACCAGCTCGGCCCCACGGGGAAGGCAGACCGCCACCGTGTCGCCCGGGCCGAGGCCGCGCCCGCGTACCAGCGCGGCGATCCGCTTCCCAGCCTGGTCGAGCTGACCGTAGGTCGTCACCTGGCCCAGGTGCCGGACCGCTGGCCGGTCTGGAGCGGCCCGTACCTGCGCATCGAACATCTCGTGCGCCAGCGGCGCGGGATGCGCCGGCTTCGTCCGGTCGGCGTGGTTCACGGATCCTCCCCCATGGACAGGTCACGGACGATTCGGTCGGGCCCGCCAGCACCGGGGTGGTGCCGGCGGGCGATGAGCTCACACCGAGGTGGGGTCGGGCCGGACATCTTCCTGCGGCTCGGCGGGCGCGGACTCGGCCGGGGCGGCGCCGGTCAGGCCCTTCGGCGCACCGAACAGGGCGACGAGCACGGTCACGGCGGTGACCACGGAGGCCACCAGGAAGGCCAGCTGAAGACCCTCGGCGAAGGACGTCTTGACGATCGAGTCGAGCAGGTTCCCGGCCAGCCCGGGCAGGTCGGCCGCCTCACCCCGGGACAGCTTGTCGACGGCATCCGAGAGCGGCGGGCCGGTCAGTCCGGCGTCGGCGAGCCGCCCGCGCAGCCCGTCGAGGAAGGTGCTCGCCTGAAGCGTGCCGAGCGCCGCGATGCCGACCACCGTGCCGAACTGCAGCGACGTCTCGATCGTGCCGGAGGCTGCGCCGGCCCGCTCCGGCTCCACGGCGCCGAGCGCGACGTGCGTGTTGGGTGGCAGGGCCAGGCCCAACCCGACCCCGACCAGGGCGACCGCCCACCAGAACTGCACGTAGCGGCTGTCGGTGCCGAGGAGCGACAGGCTGAACAGGCCGCCGGCCCCGAGTGCCAGGCCGACGCTGATCAGCGCGCGGCTGCCGAGGCGCCCGGCGAGCTGCCCCGCCAACGGGGCCATGAACATCATGCCCAGCGCGGCCGGGAGGAAGCCCAGTCCCGCGCCGAGCGCGCTGTACCCGAGGACCTGCTGGAGATACTGCGACAGGAAGAAGAAGGCCGCGGAGAGCGCGAAGCCGAGGACGAAGTTGATCACATTGGCGGCGGCGAACGGCACCGACCGGAAGAGCCGGACCGGCATCATCGGGTGGCTGCTGCGCAACTCGACGAACACGAACGCGACCGCCGCGACGACGGCGGTCACGAACGATCCGATGATCACCGGAGAGGTCCAGCCCATGCTGTTGCCCTCGATGACGCCGAAGGCGACGCTGAAGGCCGCGCCGGCCCCGAGCAGCAGGCCGAGGAAGTCGATCCGGCCCTCCCGGTTCGGTGTGGTCCGGGGCAGCGTGATCACGGTGAGGGCCAGCACGAGGGCACCGAGCGGCAGGTTCACCAGGAAGATCAGGCGCCAGCCGGAGATGTGGACGAGCCAGCCGCCGAAGACCGGGCCCAGGGCGATCGCGGCACCACTGAGGCCGCTCCAGATACCCAGCAGCTTGGCCCGGCGCTCCGGCTCGGGCGCGATCACGGCGATCAGGGCCATGCTGGACGGCACCAGCATCGCCGCAGCCGTGCCCTGAACCGCCCGACCGGCGATCAACAGGCCGGTGTCAGGGGCGAAGGCGCACAGCGCCGAGCCCACCATGAACAGCGTCAGGCTCAACACCAGGCCGGTGCGGTGCCCGAGCCGGTCGCCGATGAGGCCGCCCACCAGGACCAGGCTGGCGAAGCAGAGGGTGTACGCGTCGAAGACCCACTGGATGGCCGAGATGGAGGCTGTGAGGTCTAGACGGATGGCGGGCGTGGCCACGGCACTGATCGACAGGTCGATCATTGCGAGGAAGGCGGCAGCGAACACCGCCACCAGGGCGAGAACCGCGGTCGTACGGTTCGGCCTAGCCTCAACGGCTGTCATCTCTGATGGTCCTTCTCGTGAGTGTTGATGGGCGGTGGACCGACGTGGTCAGCGCTGAGGACCGGTCTCGTCGGGGCGATCTCCACCTGGCTCCACGCTGTCGGGTTCGAGGAGCGGGAAGAGGCGGGCCACGACCGCGACGGGTGCGGAACCCGGCGGTCGGGTCAGCGGCCGGTTCTCGCGGTGCCGGTAGCCGTTGATCAGGTCTCGGATGGCGCTGCCGACCTCGGTGAGCTCGCGGGGCGTCAGGTAGAGGATCTGACTGAACGCCTCGTCGTGACGCCACCGCTGGGGTGCCTGGTCGCGCTGGGCGAGCCAGTTGCGGTAGACCTCGTCCTCCAGCCCCCGGGCGAGACAGGCCATCTCCTCCTCCGGCTCCGGCTCCGCGACCGGGCCGACCAGCCGCCAGGGGCGCACCCTGCCCGGGCCGTGCGGCGCCTCCTCGATGAACCCGTACCGGGCGAGTTGCCGCAGGTGGAAGGAGTGCTGGCCGGTGTTGCCGCCCAACTCCCGGGCCGCTTCGGTGGCGGTGATGGTGCCACGTCGGCGGATGAGGTCGAGCAGGGCAGCCCTCAGTGGATGACTCAGCGCTGCCCTGGCTGCCCGGTCGAAGCCGGTCTGGCCGTCCGGGTCCCGGTGCGTCGGGCCCTTGCTCTCGGCGTCGGTCACTTTGCAAAGTATTCTTCTTTGCACACGGAGGGTCAAGGAGACACGTCAGTCGACCCGCGTGCCGCGTAACTCCAGGCCGCACCGGCCATCCGGTCAGCGTCCCGGTCTGTCGCACCACATCCAGAGAGGAACCTTCATGGCTGTCCTGCCCGTACGCCTCCTCGGCGATCCGGTCCTCACCCAGCCGGCGGACGAGGTGACCACCTTCGACAAGGAACTGCACCGGTTGGTCCGTGATCTCACCGACACCCTGGAGGACGAGCAGGGCGCCGGGCTCGCGGCGCCGCAGCTCGGCATCGGGCTGCGCGTCTTCGTCTACCACGTCGAGGGCACGCGGGGACATCTGGTCAACCCGGTCCTCCGCTTCCCCGACGAGGACGAGCAGGACGGTCCGGAGGGCTGCCTGTCGATGCCCGGCCTCTACTTCGACACGAAGCGCCGGATGAACGTGGTGGCCAAGGGCTACAGCCGACACGGGGACCCGGTGCAGATCGTCGGCTCCGGCTACCTCGCCCGGTGCCTGCAGCACGAGACCGACCACCTCGACGGCGTGCTCTTCATCGACCGGATGGACACCGAGCGCCGCAAGGCGGCGATGAAGGCGATCCGCGCCGCCGAGTGGTACGGCCAGCCCACGCCGCGGGTCGAGATCAGTCCCCACCCGATCCTCGGCCGGCTCCGCTGAGCGGCCCGCCGTGGTCACGCCGGCCCACCCGACCGGCGTGACCACGGCGGCGGGTCGCCGCGCCGCAGCCTGATCCGTCACCTGGTCACCCGCTCGGCGTCAGTCCGCGTCGGCCGGGGCGAAGCCGCGCAGCGGCGCCACCCGGTCCTCGCCGAGCCGCACCCGCAGGTCGGGATCGGTGATGCCGAGACCGGGCTTGGGAGCCAGCGACAACACGCCGATCTTGCCGATGTGCGCGTTGCGCTGCACCAGCCTGGTCGCCTCGGCGGCCTCGTCCAGCGAGTAGGTGCGGGTCAGCGTCGACCCGAGCCGACCCATGCTGACCAGCCGGTTGGTCTCCCACTGCTCGTGCAGGTTGGCGCCGTGGCTGCCGATGATCCGCTTGAGCTTCATCCACAGGTACCGGTTGTCGAACTCGTGGTGGTAGCCGGTGCTGGAGCCACAGGTCACGACCGTCCCACCCCGACGGACCACGAACACCGAGATGCCGAAGGTGGCCCGTCCGACGTGCTCGAACACGACGTGCGGGTCCTCACCGAACTCACGTCGGATGAGCCGACCGAGCTGCTTGCCGGCCTCCACCGAGGTCGCGACGTCCGTCGTGTCCAGCCCGATCTCGCTACGGTCGATGACGAGGTCGCACCCGAGCGCCCGGACCGCCTCGGCCTTCTGCGCAGAGCCCACCACGCCGACGGCGATGCCCCCGGCGTTGCGGGTGAGCTGCACCGCGTAGGTGCCCAGGCCGCCGGAGGCACCCCAGATGAGCACGATGTCGCCCTGCTTGATCCGGGCGCCCCGGTCGCTGACCAGCATCCGGTAGGCGGTCCCCGCGCAGAGCGGGTTGCTGGCCGCCTCCTCCCAGCTCAGGTGGGCCGGCTTGCGGAGCAGCTGACTGGCCCGGGCGACGGCGTAGTGCCCCAGCGCGCCGAAGTTGGTCTCGAAGCCCCAGGCCCGTTGGTCGACGCCCATCATGCCGTCGGCGTGGGTGGCCGGATCCTGGTCGTCGACGTACGCGGTGGAGACGACCACGTGGTCGCCGACCCGCCAGTTGCGCACGTTGGAGCCGACCCGTACCACCACGCCCGAGGCGTCCGAGCCGAGGACGTGATAGGGCACGTCGTGCCGGGCCGACCAGCCGCCCTGCCGGCCAAGCTGCTTGAGGAAGGCGAAGGTCGGGATCGGCTCGAAGATCGCCGACCAGACGGTGTTGTAGTTGATCGCGGCGGCCATCACCGCGATGAGCACCTCGTCCGGTGCGAGTTCGGGCATCGCCACCCGGCCCAGGTGGAGGGAACGGCGGACGTCCTTGTCCTGGGTGTTGCGGAAGATGTCGACGTCCTCGGCGCGCAGGTGCGCCGCGAGGTAGTTCTGTGGCACGGGGTGCCGGGCCAACTCCTCCGGACCGGCGTTGGCGAGTACCGCCTCGGCGAGTGCGTCCATGGTCAACCTCCAATGACGTAACGGTCGGAACCGGGCTCGGAACGGAACGGCTGCGCGAGCGAGGCCCGGTCGACCTCGCCGCGGTCGGTCCGGGGCAACTCCCCGACCACCTGGATTCGCCCCGGCAGGTCGAAACCTTCGAGTCGCCGGCGCATCGCGGCCCGGATCTCGCCCGGACCCACCGCCGCGCCCGGGGCGGGCGCGACGACAGCGACGGCCGCCGGCCCCCGCGGCGTCGCCCGCAGCACCACGGCCGCCTCTCGGACGCCGGGGTGCGCGTGCAACACCGCCTCCACCAGCCGGACATCGATGAAGCCGTGGTGGCGCAGGTGGCGGCGCCGCGACGGGCCGAGGTACTCGACCCGGTCCGCACCGGTGACCCGACCGGCCAGCCCGGTGTCCATCGGCTCCGGGAAGGCCCCGGACGACACGTGCAACCCACCCGGTACGCGCACCGGCAGGGGGACGCCGTCGACGGACCGCACCGAGTAGGAGACACCGGGCAGGGGGACCAGCAGGGGCGGCCGGACCGGGTCGTCCGCCGGCTCGACCCAACCCGTCGCCTCGTCACCCACCACGTGGTACGCGCCCACGGTGGCGCCCGCCGCCCGCCAGTCGGCCAGCGCGGCGGTGACCTGCAACTGCCCGAGCGGAAGCACCAGGGTCACCGGCGCCCCGGCCGGAACAGCTTCGGCCAGCGCCTGCGTGAACCGGAACGGGGCGCAGATCCGGCCCACGCCACTGGCCGCCGCGGCAGCGTCGTCGGAGAGGCGGACCGTGGCACCGCGGTGCCAGGCGGCCGTCGCCTCGATCCGCAGCACCGTCGGCTCGGTGGCCGGCCAGAGGAGGGTGTCACCCCCGCCGGCCGGCCCTGCCGGCCGGCCCGCCGCCGCGTCGCCGGAGCGGACCAGCATGGCGAGCCGACGCACAGGGTCGGTGCCGGTGACCGACGCGGCGTCCGGGGTCCCCGGGTCGTCGGTCACCGCCCCGAGCAGATCCCGGAAGGTGATCGAGGCGCCGGGGACGGTCAGGGCGACGCCGAGCGGGTCCCACGCGGCCCGGTCCCGCAGCACCTCGAACGGCCGGACCGGGCGGTCCTCGACGATGCCGGCCGGGGCGGTGGCCGCGGCGGGACGCCGGCTGGACCGGACGGCCACCCCGGCGACGAGGTCGGCGACCGACGCGTGGAAGTCGGCGACGAACTCCTCGGCCTCCCGTGTCCCCATGGTCTCCGCCCGGTAGTCCAACCGGACCAGGCAGTCGGGCCAGTCCGCCCGTAGTTGCAGCGTCTTCTCGAAGGTCGCCGAGGTGTTGGGGGTGAAGAAGGACCACCGGCTGCCCAGGCCGCGAACGTCCAGACGCAGGCCAGCCGGGGGCCGTGGGAAGGAGATCCCCAACTGGGTGGCGAGCCGCCGGGTACCGTGCTCCGGCACCCGCGCGAGGATGTCGCCGAAGGGCACCCGACGGAACCGGCGGAGCCGGTCCAGCGCGGCACCCGCCTCCACGACCGGGTCGGTCCCGCGCCCCACCCGCACCAGCATCGGCACCACGTTGATCTGTACGCCGGCGACCGCCCGGGTCCCGGCGTCCCCGACATCCGCGGCGATGCCCAGGACGCCCCGAGGGTTGCCGTACCCGGCCAGTTGCCCGCCCAGCGCGGCGACAAGGGTGGTGAAGGTGGTGGCGCCGTGCCGCTCGGCCAGCGACCGGAGCCCGCGCACGAGGTCGCGGTCCAACCTGGTCGTGGCGGTGGTCACCACACCGCGCCGCCCCGGAACACACCCACCGGGCAGCGCCATCGGCTCGGGCGCGTCGGCGAGCGCCTCGATCCAGTACGCCACGGCGGCGGCCCGCGTCTCCGCGTCCGGCTCGGGCAGCACCGGGTGCGGTAGCGGATCGGCGACCGGCGGGTCCCCGGCCCGGACCCCGACGAGGAAGGCGGTGAAGTCCTGCGCCACCACGAACTTGCTCCGCCCGTCGAAGCCCGCGTGGTGCACGGAGAAGACCAGGCTCGCCCGATCCTCACCGTGCACCAGCAGGTGGAACCGGATCGGCGCCTCGGTGCCGAGGTCCCAACGTCGGGTGTCCTCACCCCGACGCATCCAGGCCGCTACGCCGTCCGCCTCGTCGCCCACCGGGCACGGCACCTCGACGGTCTCGAACACCAGCGCCGCCTCGGCGGGTAGGACCAGCTGGCGCAGGGCGTCACCGGTCGTGCGCAGCACCGAGCGCAGCGGCTCGTGCCGGCGCAGCACGGCCAGCGCGCTCGCCCGCAGCTCTTCCGGGCGCACCGGGCCGAGGAAGGTGACGAAGAAGTACCCGCTGCTGCTCACCGAGGGATCGAGCTGTTCCTCCGCCCAGAGCGCCAGCTGGGCGGCGCTGACCGGGCGGGTGACGGCGGTGGCGGTCCCGTCGGTCACGCCGGCGTCACCGCGGCCTCAGCCGGTGGGCTGCCCGCCCGTCGTCGGGCGTCGACCGCCACGCCGACCGCGGCGGCGACCGCGTCCCGGTCGATCTTCCCGCTCGGGGTACGGGGCAACTCCGGCAGATAGGTCAGCGAGACCGGTACGGAGACCGAGGGCAGCACCGTGCGGAGCCGGTCCAGCAGGGCGGCCTGGTCCGGCGGGGCGGTCGGGTCCTGGGCCACCAGGCCGGCCCGCAGCGTCCGGGCACCGGAGCGGCTCTCCGTCACCACGCTCGCCGCGGCCGTCACCCCGGGCTCGGCGAGCAGGTGAGCATCGATCTCCAGCAGGTTCACCCGGATGCCTCTGATCTTGACCTCGTCGTCGAGTCGGCTGAGGAACCGGATCACGCCGTCGGAGAGTTCGACCAGGTCGCCGGTGCGGAAGGCCCGGGTGTGCCCGTGCGGGGTAGGCGGGATGTCGACGTACCGGCGGGCGGTCAGCTCCGGCTGGTGCAGGTAGCCGGCCGACAGCGGCGCCCCTGCGACCAGCAGCTCGCCGACCAGCGGTTCGGCCGGGTCGACCGGGTCGACGAGGACCTCGCTGTTCGGCAGCGGCACCCCGATCGGCGGCAGCGCCGGCCAGGACTCCGCCGGACCGGTGAGGATGTGCGAGGTCACCATCGCCGATTCGCTCTGCCCGTAGTGGTTGACCAGGCGGCAACCGGGCAGCCGGCCGAAGAACGCTCGGATCCGGTCGGTGCAGACCATCTGCTCGCCGGCGGTGTTCACCTCCACCAGCTCCAGCCCGTCGTACAGGTCGTCGTGAGCCGCGACGGCGAGCATCTGCAGGGCCACGTAGGGCAGGAAGAGTCGCTGCACCCGGTGCGCGGCGAGCCAGCGCAGCAGGAGGGTGGGCTCCCGCCGCAGCTCCTCCGGCATGATCACCAGAGTGCCGCCCCCGCAGAGGGAACCCAGGATCTCCTGGAAGGACACGTCGAAGTTCAGCGGCGCGAACTGCGCGGTCCGCAGGTCCGGAGCCGGTGAGTGGTGCACCTGCCAGTGCGCCATGTTGTCCAGGCAGCGATGCGGGACGCCGACGCCCTTCGGCCACCCGGTGGAGCCGGAGGTGTAGATGACGTAGACGTTCCTGTCCGGGTCGTGCTTCGCGGTCACCGGGTCGACGACCGGCGCATCGGCCGGTGGGGCGGTGATCCGCAGGGTCTCGCCGGCGAAGTCCAGCGGCGGTTCGGCCGCGGCGAACAACAGCAGCCGGGCGTCGCTGTCGGTCAGCATGTGCTGCAACCGCCGGCTCGGGTAGCTGATGTCCAGTGGCAGGTAGGCCGCCCCGACCAGCGCCGAGGCGAAGAGCGCGACGACCGCCTCCGCGCTGCGGGCACAGGCCACCGCGACCCGGTCACCCGGCTGGACACCCCGCCCGGTCAGTTCCCCGGCGGTGAAAGTGACCCAGCGCAGCAGGTCGGCGTAGGTGAGATTCCGGTCGCCGTCGATCACCGCCGTCCGGTCCGGCGTCGCGGACGCGCGGGCCAGGAACGCATCGACCAGGCAGGGCGGATCGGCCTTGCCGCCCCAGAGGCCGGGCAGCGGGTACGGGGTCATGCCGGCAGCCCGCTGACGGCGAGCGCCGGGACGAGCGCCTCGGTCAGTTCGGCGACCGTCGGGTGGTCGAAGACCAGCCGCAGCGGCGCCTCCACCCCCAAGCGCTCCCGGATCAACGCGGTGACCACGGTGGCCGTCATCGAGTCGCCCCCGAGGTCGGCGAAGTTCTCGTCCGGCTCGATGCCGTTGACGCCGAGCGCCTCCTGCCAGATGTCGGTGAGCACGGCGGCCAGTTCCCCGCTCTGTGTGGTCATCGGTACTCCTCTCTCGGCTCGGCGACCTGGCCGAGCGGACGGTGGGGGTCGAGGGTCCAGGCGTCGACCAGCGCGACGAAGGCGTCGCGGACCGCATCGACCGTCTCCGGGTGGAAGAGGTCGCGGGCGGCGACCAGGTGCCCGGCGGCCGTCCCCGGCGACACCTCGAGGTGCAGCTCCAGCTCGAACCGGGTGGCGATGGGTGGGATGGCCCACTCCCGCACCAGCAGTCCGGCGAGGGCCGGGACCCGGGGCCGGGGGCGCAGGTCGAACAGGACCTGGGCCAGCGTCGGTCGGCGAGCCTGTCGCGCCACCCCGCTGGCGGCGACGATCTGCTCGTACGGCAGGTCGGCGTGCTCCCAGGCGGAGAGACAGCTCTCCCGCACCCCCGCCAGCAGCGTCGGCAGGTCCGCCTCCGGCGGACAGACCACCCGGATCGGCACCACGTTCACCAGAAGCCCGACCAGCCGGTGGTGCTTCCGGTCGAACCGGCCGGAGACCGCCGTCGCGACGGTCACCTCGGTGCTGCCGGCGCGACGGCACAGGGCCGCGGCGTAGCAGGCCAGCAGCGCCATGAACGGGGTGCAGCGGTGTTCCCGGCAGCACCGGACCACGCGGTCGACCACCGCGGCGTCCAGGACGGTGGCGGCCGCGTACGCCTGGTCGCTGCCGCGGGCCGAGGGCGGGGCGTCGGTGGGTGGCCCGGTGACGGCCGGCACCCCGGCCAGCGTCCGGCGCCAATGGTCCAGGTGCCGCCCGGCGACGGATCGGCGGCCCGGGGACCGGTCGGCCTCGGCGTAGGCGAGGTAGCTGGGGGCGGGGGGCAGCTCCGGCACCCGACCCGCCCGGTACGCGTCGTATCCGGTGGCCAATTCGTCGAAGAAGACCGTCATCGACCAGCCGTCGAAGGCGATGTGGTGGACGGAGAGCAGGAGCACGGCGTCGTCCGGCCCGAGCGGCACGTGGGACAGCCGCAGCGGGGGAGCCTCCGCCAGGTCGAAGGGCACCGCCCGGTCTGCCTCGATCAGCTCCCGCACCTCGGCGGCGGAACGGCCACCGGGCACCTCGGGATGGAGCCGCAGCACGTCCGGCACCTGCGCGAGCGGGACCTGCCGTACCGACCAGTCCTCTTCCCGGTACACGGTGCGGAGCACCTCGTGCCGTTCCAGCAGCAGGCGTACGGCGGCCCGCAGCGCGGGCACGTCCACCGGCCCGGTCAGCCGCAGCGCCCGTTGTACGACGTACCCACCCGCGGCCGGGGCCAGCTGCTCGCTGAGCCAGAGCCGCTCCTGGGCGGTGGAGAGCTGGCCGCTGGGCGACTTCATCGTCCCGCCCCCGCGGCTTCGGCGGCGGCGTCGTCCGGCACCGCGGGGGACCGGCCGTCGGCCAGCCAGCGGTCACTGGTCGCCGCGTGGGCGGGCTCCCCGGCGTCGGCGTCGGCCAGCTCATGCCACCAGGCAGCCAGCCGCCGGCGCGCCTGCGCGCAGTAGATGTCGGCCAGGTCCTGTTCGCCGTCGTCCGCGCCGGAGGCGGCCCGGCCGAGGGTGACGACCATGGTCACCAGCTCCTCGGCGAGCTGCCCGACGAGTCGCAGCTGCGACCCGCGCTCGTACAGCACCGCCGGGTCGGGGTACCGGCGGCACAGCCGCAGGCACGCTCGGGCGAACCGGCGGATCTCCGTCGCGGTGAACCGCAGGTGCTCCCGGTTGCGCGGGGAGAGCTGCGGGACCTCCGGAACGGTCGGCTCGACCTCGGACTCGATCTCGGCGACGTTGTGCGGCTCGGGGTAGAAGTAGCTGAAGACGATGTTGCGGGCCACCCGCATCTGCAACAGGACCTCGGTGCCGCCGGCCACCCGCATCCCACGGGCGTCCCGGTACAGCCGCTCCATGGGCTCGCCCGGCCCGCCGCGCCTGATCTTTCCCGCCACCGTCTCGAAGCCCTCGCCAGCGAGCAGGGTCATCGTGCGCTCGGCCACCCGCCAACACAGCAGCGAGGTGACGTCCTTCGCCGCGACCTGCTCCAGCATCAGGTTCACCGCCCGGCCGTCCTGGTCGGCGAGCATCACCCAACGGGCCATGCTGTCCAGCGCGTACACGTCGGCGAGGCTGGCGGCGATCATGCGCTGCACCTCGTCGTACCCACCCAGGTTGCGGCCGTCGACCCGCCGGCGGGTCGCGTAGGCGCGGGCGAGCGCCACGCAGCGTCGGGCGATCGCCAGCGAGGGCGCACCCACGATGAAGACCCGCCCCCGGGAGAGCACCACCGCCCGTTCGGGGGTCAGCCACTGCCCGTCGCGCTCCTGGAGGAGCCGCTCAGCGGGAACCAGCACGTCCCGGAAGGACAGCGCCCCGTTGGGTGAGCCCCGCAGCCCCATGAACTCCAGCGACGACCGCACCGAGAAACCCGGGGTGGCGGTGTCGACGAAGAAGACCCGGATGCGGTCGCTGCCGTTCTCGTGCACGGTGGCGGTGACCGCCAGCACGCCGGCCACACTGCCGTTGCCGATGTAGAGCTTCTCGCCGTTGAGCAGGTATCCCGACCCGTCCGACAGCGCCTGGGCGGTCAGCTCCCGAGCCCGGTTGGCCGCGCCGCCGGGCTCCGTGTCGGCCATCCCGGTGACCGTTCCGGCGCGCACCCGCTCGGTGACGAAGTCCCGCAGCGGGCCGGCGGGCAGGATGGGCAGGTACGCGGCGGCGCCGATCCCGTTGTGGATGGCCAGCAGCATGCCGGTGGCCACGGACTGCTCCGCGGCTGCGGTCATCACCCGGAACGCGTTGTACGGCGACAGACCCCGCCCGCCCGCCGCCTCGTCGACCAGCAGGTTCAGCAGACCCTCGTCGGCGAGCGCTGGCACCAGCCCGTCGGGAAGCCGGTTCTCCGCCTCCACCCGCTCCGGGTCGAGCCGTTCCCCCAGCAGCGCGCGGACCCGGGCCACCGACTCGTCGCCCAGTTCGGCGTCGCCCGCCGAGGGCGTCGGAAACGGATGGACGAGTTCCCAGGCCAGCCGACCGTGGCAGAGCTGCTCCAACAGGCTGGGTACCCCGGGGAGACTCAGGACGTTCCTCGACCCGATGTTCACCTGACGACCTTTCTCCTCGGATCTCATCGGAGCGAACTCAACTGGAGCCGTCCTTCCGTCTCCTTGACGAACCTCGCCACCGAACCCGACCGGTGCGCGGCCCCTGACAACACGACGAGCAGCAACGGGCCGGGCACGTCGTGCATCAGTCGCCGGCAGAAGTCGATGAAGACGTCGGGGCCGGGCACCGTCTGGTAGGCCGCGAACCGGAGCGGACCATTGCCGACGGCCGCGGCGATGAGGGTGACCGGAGGCTGGTCGCCGCAGTACCGCTGCACGGTCTCGGTGACGAAGTGCACGCCCGAGCGGCGCGGAGTGCCCGGACGCTGGGGCGAGCGGTGCCGCTGCCGCATGCTCGGGGTGGTCTCGCTGCGGCCGCCGCGCAACGGATGGGGAGGCAGCAGGTGGAGCCGGTCCAGCAGCCGCCCGATGCTGGCGGGCGAGAGTCGGACGTCGCACTCCCGCTGTACCAGCTCACCGACCAGAACCCTGGTCCAGAGCGCCACCGGTAGGCCACTCTGTCGGGGGTCGGCGTCCACGATCGTGCGCCGCAACCGGGTCAGCTGGTCCGGCGACAGCCGGGGCGTCCGGCCGGGTGCCTTGCGGGTACGCAGCGCCTCCGCGCCGCCGGCGCGGTATTTCGCCACCCAGGAGAAGACAGTGGCCCGGGAGAAGCCGAGGGTGGCCGCCACCTCCTCGGGACGCCTGCCCTCGGCCACCTGCTGCACGACGCGCAGCCGGATGCCTTCGAGGGTCTTTCGGTCCAGCTTCCGGCCGTCGTTGTCCCGGGTACGCGTCGGCATCATTCCGCCGCCTCCCCGACCGGCACAGTCGCTTCCTGCGGTGTTCCGTCCTGGTCGAGCCGGTCCATCAGCTTCGCCAACTGCCGGTGGCTGCTGACCGCGCTACCGGCGAAGGAGCGGGTCACCCGGCGCCGGGTCTCCGGCTTCTGGTCCTGGCTGAGCTTGAACATGGCGTCGACCCGGTCGATCCGGAACTCGAAGGCGCCCACGCCGGGCAGGATGCGGCGGAAGTAGTCCAGCGATCCGGTGGCGTCCCAGTTCGTGCCGAAGGTGCCTTCGTATGTCGCAACGGTGGCCCGGACGACGTCGAGGGTCTGCTCGGCGTCGTCGATCATGCGGACCGTCCCGTGTACGTGGACGGCGGTGAAGTTCCAGGTGGGCGCTGCCGGTGTCGTGCCGTAGACGGTTGGTGACACGTAGCCGTGCGGCCCGCCGAAGACCAGGATCGAGTGGGTGCCGGTGGAGAGCGCCGCGAAGTGGGGGTTGGCCCGATTGAGGTGGCCGAGCAGGGTGCTGCCGACGAACGGGTCGGCCCCGTTGGTCGCTCGGGCGGGAAACTCGGCCCCGGGCGGTACGATGACCGGCAGGTGGGTGGCCCACGGGACAGGTTCGGCGCTGGTCACCATGAGGGCCAGAGGGTTCTGGCGGATGATCTCGGCACGCCAGGCGGCGTTGTCGACCTGGTAGTCACTGGGGACGAACATCGGCTTGGCTCCCTCGGACAGGATGCGGTCGGGTCAGTGGGTGACGATCTCGGTCAGCACCCCGTGGCAGTCCTTCGGGTGCAGGAAGGTGACCCGGGAACCCATCGACCCCCGGCGCGGCGGATCGAACAGCACCCGGAGCCCCTGCCCGCCGAGCGCGCCGGCCGCGCCGGCCACGTCCGGCGTGCCGAACGCGACGTGGTGCAGCCCCTCGCCCCGGGTGGCCAGCCACCGACCCACCACCGAGTCGGGCCGGGTCGGCGTGAGGAGCTGGAGGTAGGTCGCACCGCCGTCGTCCGTGCGGTTGACCCGCAGCATCGCCTCGCGGTGCCCCTGCTCCTCGTTGACCTCGGTGTGACACAACTCGAAGCCGAACGTCTCCAGGTAGAAGTCGATCGTCTTCTCCAGGTCGGCGCAGACGATGCCGACGTGGTCCAACCGCGTGAACACCTAGTTCCCCCGTCCGTCGTGTGTCGCGCTCAGCGCCGGTTCCGACATCGCGGGGCGGTGGGTGCGGACCGACCCGGACCGCTGCCCCTCGGCGACCGACTGCACGATCTCCCCGGCGCGGATCGCCGAGTTGGACAACAGGCCGGAGGAGATGCCGTGCGTGTGCTCCGTGCCGCCCTGCAGGTAGATGCCGCACCGCAGCTCGGGGTCGGTGACCAGGCTGTAGTCGCGGTGCAGCCGGAGCCGGCCGTTGTCGTCGAGCCGGCAGTGCCGGCCCACGTCGCCGAGGAACGTCAGCGGGTCCCGCGGCCGGTAGCCGGTGGCGTAGACCACCAGGTCCGAGTCGAAGCTGGTGACCTCCCCGGTCGGCAGGAAGGCGACCGAGACGCGGACCCGGTCGCCGACCGGTTGCAGGTCGAGCGTCCGGGCCGCGTTGAGTACGCGTAGCCGCTCCTCGCCCCGGACCCGCTCCTGGTAGAGCCGCCGGTAGAGCTCGTCGGTGAGGTCGACGTCCACCACGGCGTAGTTGGTGTTGCCGTGGTAGCCGAAGAGCATTCGCTTGACCTCGTCCGGGGCTGCGAAGTGGACGTCGACGGCACCTGGGTCGAAGATGCGGTTGGCGAACGGGTTGTCGTCGGCCACGCTGTAGCCGTAGCGGGAGAAGACGGCGTAGACCCGCGCCGCGGGAAAGCGGCGGTGCAGGAACTCGGTGCACTCCGCCGCGCTCTGCCCGGCCCCGATGACGGTCACCGTGCGCGGCTCGCTGTCCAACTCCGACACCCGCTCCAGCAGGTGCGCGCTGTGGAAGATCCGCTCCGACGGGCTGCCCACCGGCTGCGGCACCGGCTCCAGCCCCGCGGCGACCACCAGGTTGCGGGTGCGTTGGACGGCCGTCGGGCCCGTTCCCCCGTCACACCGGACATGCACGTCGAGCGCCACGATCGCGTCCTGCTCCCGCACGGGAAGCACCTCGACCACCTCGGAGTCGTACGAGACCAGGTGGTCGAACTTCGCCGCCGTCCATTCCAGGTAGTCGTGGAACTCCAGTCGGGTGGGGAAGAGCATCTTGTGGTTGATGAAGTCCGAAAGCCGGCCCTTGCTGTGCAGGTAGGACAGGAACCCGTACTCGCTGGTCGGGTTGCGCATGGTGGCCAGGTCCTTGAGGAACGAAACCTGCATGGTGGCGCCGTCTATCAACATCCCCCGATGCCAGCCGAACCGTTGCTGCCGCTCGTAGAACGCCGAGGTCAGCCCGTCACCGGTCAGCTGCTTCTCGTTGTGTTCCTGCAGGGCGATCGCCAGTGCGAGATTCGACGGACCGAATCCGATGCCCGCGATGTCCACCACCGGCGCCCCCGCGCGTCGCGGAGCTGTCATGACACCTTCCATCCCCTGCTCACGTGTTGTGTGCGGATATCCACGACTGCGCCGACCCGGGAGACCCGGGTTGGCGGCAGTCCGTCACGTGGCGCTCCCCGTGCGGGTGCGGTCGTCGTGGCCGGCGCACCGGCCGTCCTTCCCCGGAATCCGGACGGGGCGGCGTCGGTGGGCCCTAGGTCAGGACCCGGACCTGGTAGCGGTCGAGCCACTCGTTGAGATAGAGCACCATCTCCATGCTGAACCGGTTGACCACATCGCCGGCCGGGCCGCCTGGATCGGTGAGGTAGGACCGAGCCGTGTCCAGGTCGAGGTACGGCTGGATCGGGGCCGAGTCGTCGCGGATCAGCGCGGCCGTCTGCTCGCGGAGCACCTCGGCGTAGCGGGGGTCGTCGGTGGGCGGGTATCCGGCCTTCTGGCGGTAGAGCACCGAGGGCGGCAGCAGGTCGCGTACCGCGGCGCGGAGCAGGCTCTTCTCCCGGCCGTCGAACGACTTCATCGACCACGGCACGTTGAAGACGTACTCGACGAGTCGGTGGTCGGTGAAGGGCACGCGACCCTCCAGGGCGGCCGCCATGCCGATCCGGTCCTTGCGGTCGAGAATGATCCGCAGGTAGCCGGTCAGGTTCAGGTACGTCATCTGCCGCATCTGCCGGTCGATCTCGCTCTCACCGTCGAGCACCGGCACGCCGGCCACCGCGGTGTGGTAGGCGTCCTGGTCGAAGCGCTCGGTGTCGAGCGTCTTCACCAGGTCCGGCGCGAGCAGGCCGGTGTTGCGCATCTGGTTCTTGCCCATCATCCGGCGGGCGAACTCCAGCCAGGGCAGCGACTCGGCCTGCCGGTAGTGCGGGTCGAGGAACCAGTGGTAGCCGCCGAAGAGCTCGTCGGCGGCGTCGCCGGTCAGCGCCACCGTGCAGTCCTGCCGGAACGCCTTGCTCAGCAGGTAGAGGGAGGTGTCCAGGTCTCCCAGGGAGGTGGGGATGTCGCGAGCCCGGAGCACCGCGCTGCGTACCTGCGGGTCCATCAGCTGGTCGGTGGTGAGAGTCACCCGGGTGTGCTCGGTGCCCAGGTACTTCGCCATCAGCTCGACGAACGGATAGTCCGGGGTGCTGCGTACCTCGTCGGGGCGGAAGGTCTCGGCATGGCCGGCGTAGTCCACCGAGAACGTCCGCAACTTCTCGTCACCGCGCTCGCGCATCGCCCGCACGGCGAGCGCGGCGATGGCGCTGGAGTCCAGGCCGCCGGAGAGGAAGGAGCCCAGCGGCACGTCGGAGACGATCTGCCGACGGACGCTGTCCTCCAGCAGTTCCCGGACGGTGGCGACGGTGGTGTCGAGGTCGTCGGTGTGCTCCCGTGCCGGCAGCGACCAGTAGGTGTGCAACGAGCTGCCGTTGCGCCCCGACCGGAGGACGGTGCCCGGGAGCAGCTCCTTGGTGCCGCGGAAGATCCCGTGGTCGGGTGCCTTGACGAAGCCGACGATGGCCCGGAGGCCGTCCAGGTCGACCTCCGGTCGCACCGCGGGGTGGGCGAGCAGTGCCTTCAGCTCGGAGCCGAAGACGATGCCGCCGTCGACCTCGGCGTAGTGCAACGGGTAGATCCCGAACCGGTCCCGGACGAGCAGCAGTTCCTCGGTGCGCCCGTCCCAGACGGCGAAGGCGAACATGCCCAGCAGACGCTCGGCGCACGCCGCACCCCACTCCAGGTACGCCCGCAGCACCACCTCGGTGTCGCTGGTGGTGCTGAACCGGTGGCCCCGGGCGCCCAGTTCGGCCCGGAGTTCCGGGCAGTTGAAGACCTCGCCCGTGTAGGCGAGGGCCACCGGGGGCTCGTCGGGACGGTGTTCCACCATCGGTTGGCGGCCGCCGTGGATGTCGATGACGGAGAGCCGACGGACGCCGAAGCCGACGTGCTGGTGCACCCAGACCCCGAGGTCATCCGGCCCTCGCCACGCCAGTTCGTTGGCCATCGAGGTGACCAGTTCCGTGTGGTCCTGCATCGGCGGTCGGAAGTCGACCAGACCCGCAATCCCGCACACGTGCACTTCCTCTCATGTCGTGTTCCGTCCACCGGCCGCCTCAGGCGGTCGGCGTGTTCCGACCGCCGATGCCCGCGGCCACGGCGGCCCTCATCTGGCCCACCGTCGCCCGCGCCCGGGCCGCCTCGATCAGGGCGGGCAGCACGTTCTCGTCCTGCTCGACGCAGGCGCGGACGCGCTCCAGTGGCCCCGTGCAGTCCGTCCGGGTGAAGGGCCGGCGGCGGCCGGCGGCGACGCCGGTCCGGTGCTGGTCCCGGAGCAGCTGCTTCTCCTCGGCGTATTCGTGGCTGTCCCGGACGCCGACTCGCGGGCCGCTCTCGTCGTGGAAGGCCATCTCCTCGATGACGCTCTCCAGCCACCCCGAGCGCACGGAGGCCAGCAGGCCGCCCCGCTCGGCGATCCGGTCCAGCCAGTCCACCGCCGTCTGCTCGATCTCGTCGACCAACTGCTCGATGACGGCGGAGCCGCCGAGCGGATCCACGTGCCGGGCGACGTCGGTCTCCGTCAGCATGATCTGCTGGACCCTCAGGGCCACCCGCGCCGCCAGTTCACCCGGCGTCTGTGCGGCCTCGTCGAAGGCGCAGACATGCAGTGACTGAACGCCCCCCAGGACGGCGGCCAGGGCGGAGACGGTGGTCCGGGCGATGTTGTTCAGCGGCTCCTGCACGGCGAGGGTCGACCCGAACGTGTTGACCTGGATCCGCATCCGCATCGAGCGGGGGTTGCGGGCGCCGTAGTGCTCGGCCATCCGGCGGGCGTACAGCCGGCGGGCGGCGCGGAACTTCGCGGCCTCCGCCAGCAGCTCCAGGTGTGCGCCGTAGATGAAGCTGAACTGGGGGGCGACCTCGTCGACCGTGAACCCCCGAGCCAGCATGCCGTCGAGGTACTGCTCGGCGTCGGCGATGCCGCACGCCACCTCCAGGCCCCGGTCGGCGCCCGCCTCCCGGGCGTGCCCGCCGGAGATCGAGATCGGGTTGACCTTGGGCAGGTGGCGGACGCAGTGCTCGATCACGTCCAGCGAGAACCGGAAGCTGTGGTCGAGGTCGAAGATGTACGCCTTGCGGGCCAGGTGCTCCTTGAGCATCTCGTTCTGGAGCGTGCCGCGCAGCGCCTTCGGGTCGACCCCGGACTCCTCGGCGGCGACGATCCACATCGCCAGCACCATGGGAGCGGTGGCGTTGATGGTGAAGGAGACCGAGACCCGGTCGAGCGGGATGCCGGCGAAGACGGCGGCGAGGTCGTCGACGGTGGCGATCGAGACGCCGGCCCGTCCGACCTCGCCCTCGGCCCGGGGGTCGTCCGGGTCGAGGCCCATCTGGGTGGGCAGGTCGAAGGCGAGGGAGAGCCCCGTCTCACCGCGGTCCAGCAGGTAGCGGAACCGGGCGTTGGTGTCGTTGGCGTCGCCCAGCCCGGCGAGCTGCCGGATGGTCCAGGGTTTGGTGGTGTAGCCGGTCGGGTGGATGCCGGCGTCGTACGGGAACTCACCGGGCCGGCTCGGGCCGGCCGCCGCAGCGGGTGCTCCGATCGCGTCCTCGATGCTCAACGTCGTTCCTCCTCCTTGGACAGGAGCAGCCCCGCCTTCGCGAAGGCGTCCCAGCCGCCCGGCAGGTCGAGTACGTCGTGTTCGGCGAACATCCGGATGCTGCGGCGGGCGGCGTGTCGGATCTGGGCGGTCACCATCTCGTCGGTGTAGGTCTCGTCCAGCACCCCCCGCACCGTGTCCCGGGGCAGCCCGACCGACTCCAGCGCGGTGCCGATGGCCGCCCGGTCCGGTGCCAGGCACGCCGTGATCAGCTCGGGCAGCGCCCGCGCCGCCCGGCTCCGTGTGTCCGGTGGGAGCGTCGCCCAGAGGTGGTCGTAGAAGAGGCTGTAGAAGGCGTGGTGCCACCGTTCGTCGCGGGCGTGGTCGTCCACCACCTCGCGGACGGCGGTCACCACCGTGGGATCGCGGGGGATGTCGGTGAGCAGCGAGGTCACCACGGTCTCGAAGACGACCACCTGGAGCAGGTGCACCAGGTGCGGGGCCTCCTCCTCCAGAGGCTGCCCGGCGTTGTCCAGCCGACGCATGATCCCGTCGAAGGAGTACGGCAGGGCAGCGATGCCGGTGCCCTGGCTGACCTGGTGGATCAGGTCGAAGCCACTGAGCGCGTGGTGCGCCTCGTCGCAGTAGATCTTCCAGGCGTCCAGCCGCACTTTCTGCGGCACCGGGAACGCCAGCTCACCATGCGCGATCAGCTTGGTTCCTCTATTGACGATCTTAGACTCTAGGTTCGATACGAAGTTCAGGTACGAATAGAGTTGCTGCGCGATCAGCGAGTCGATCGTGTCGGCGGATAGAGCGCGCACCTCAGGGTGTTCCAGATAGGGCATCAAATGCCGAGAGAAGAGTGCCTTCCCCTGCTCCCGCTCGTCACGAAGAAGTCGATGCGGTGCAATTCGGACGCTTGCCCGATCGTGCCAGTTCGAAAAGAGACTTTGTGTGACCAGGCCCACCACTTCTGGTTCCTCCCCGAAGACGCTTTTGGACCCTACCACCGCCAAGCCGGCCATCGGCGGGAAAGTTACTGGCTGGTATTTTCCTCAATCATTGATATTTTGATAGATGTTCATCAATCTTAATGCACAGCCTGTGGCGATCTTCCGTAAAGTCGCAGCTCGCGCCCTCGGGCCCAATAACTCTGAGTAGCGAGTCGATCACCGGTCAGTCCATAGACCACTGGCGTTGTTATGGCCTAGCGCGCAGCCCGTCGCGGCGCCGGGTCGGTCGCCGACTGCCCCGTACAGAGGTCTCTGCCCAGCTCAGGGGCATGACGAGGGGATATCGCGGCACGTGCGGTCACCTGGCCGGCCGGCCGGAGGTCAGCCGACCAGTTGGATCCGGTCCCCCGTTCGGACCCGCCCCGGCCGCACCACCCGGGCGTACGCGCCGGCGCAGGGCTCGTTGCCCACGCTGGCGATCCGGTTGTGCCGCGCCGGCACCGACAGGGCCGCCCTGTCGGCCGGCAGCGAGCCGTGGTCCAGGGTGGGAACGGCACAGCGGGGGGTGGGGACGATGACGTCGAGCAGGACGTCCGAGCCGACCAGCAGGCGCCGTCCGGCCCAGGAGTTCTCCAGGAACCCGCTTTCGCCCTCGGGCGTGGAGACCACGAGGTTGGGCCGGTACCGCACTGGGGACGTGGGCCCGCCCAGTTCGCCGATCCGGCGTAGGGCGGCCGTGGTCAGCAGGTGGATCGGGGCGAAGTCGAAGAAGGTGCCGGGCGCCGCGCCGCCCAGCGGGTGCACCGGGGCCGACCTCGTCCCGGCGTCGTCCACGAGTGCCTGGAGCGGATTGGCGCGTTCGATCGCCGCGCCGGGGGGCGGCCGGTCGACCAGGTGGACCCGGCGGTCGAGCAGTTCGCTCAGCGCGTCGTCGACCCACCGCTCTCCGGTGCGGCCGGTCTTGCCGTCCGGGAACGTGATCTCGACGCTGAGCGCCCCGGTCGACCCGGCCGGCACGACCCGGGCGGAACAGGTGAGCAGCGCCCGCCAGCGGCGCGGACGCTTGGCGCTCGCCACCAGGCCGGTCAGGTCGTCGACGAGGGCGTATCCGCGGTCACCGGTGAGGCCGTCGAAGCCGAACTCGCACTCCTGCACGAACTCGCCGAGCATCGACTTGACCGGAAACCGACACAGTCGCGCCACTTCGTACCGGGTGTTGTCCATGTGACCACCGCGTCTCGGCCGGTTTCGCACCGATGGCCGACCACCGACGCTCCTCATCCCGCGCGTATGCTACCGAATCGCCCCCGGTCGGCGAGCCGAGTCCCCAATGCTGTCAGTGCGCCCGCGATTCGCACCAGTTACCGGGAGCGGTACGGATTTTCCCGATTGACGCGCCTTCCTGGGCCGTGAGGCCGAAGGCCGTGACGGCCGAGAGGATTCCCGGAGGGGCCGCTAGCGACATGCGGGCCGGCCTGTCCGGGCCGACGGGGAAATGCTGCGGTAACGGATGGGACCGGGCGCGGCCAGGCCCGGGATCGCGGCCGACGCGGCGTTCTTTTCGGCACCCCCGGCAGATGGTCAGGTGTGCCAGGAGGCGGCGGACCTCGCCGAGCGCGAGATGATTCTTACCCGTAGAAGGCAAAGCATTCGAACTCGCCACAATCGGCATCTTCATAATCGTGCGCACCTGTCTGCCGATCCCGCGCGCCGTCGACCGCCCGCCACGCCAGGAGCCGGGTCGGCGGGCGTCGGCCGCCTCCGTCCTCGTCTCGCGGCGCAGGCGCCGCCCGCCGATTCGCTGGACTGCCGGGCCACTGACGGGTTCGCCGGCAGACGTACGCGATCAGGGGTTGGTGAAGGACCGGCCGCCCTGCCCGCCGGCCGCGACCAGTCGAGAGATTCGACGGTTTCGGCATTATTGTGACTTTAGATGTGCGAAAGTCCGATTCGACTACTTTGCGTCCGGCGCGGGCTTGGCTGCCGTCGCGGCAGCGCCTGCCGGAGCCGCGCCAGGAGAGGGCCACAATCGTGACAGTCATTCCGATCCGTCATCGTCGACACGCCGCGCTGACGGCGCTCGCAGCCGTCACCGCGGCTGTCGCCGTGCTGATCTTCAGCGGCACCGGCGCCAGCGCCCAGCCGGCGCCGGTCGGTCTGGGGACGGCGGCGGACTTCTCGGTGCTGGCCGGCTCCACCGTCACCAACACCGGCCCGAGTTTCCTGGCGCAGGATCTCGGCGTCCACCCCGGCAACACCGCACCAGGCTTCCCGCCGGGCATCGTCGCCGGTGAGACCCACCTCGGCGACGCCGTCGCCCTGCAGGCCAAGGACGACCTGACCACCGCCTACAACGACGCCGCCGGCCGGACCCCGTTCACCAACCTCGCTTCGGAACTCGGCGGACTCACGCTCCTGCCCGGGGTGTACCGGATCGGCGCCGCGCAACTGACCGGCACCCTGACGCTCGACTCGCAGGCCAACCCGGCGGCCGTGTTCATCTTCCAGATCGACTCCACTCTCGTCACCGCCTCCGACAGCAGCGTCGTGTTCATCAACGGCGCCTCACCCTGCAACGTCTACTGGCAGGTGGGCAGTTCGGCCACGATCGGCACCGGGACCCGGTTCGTGGGCAACATCCTGGCCCAGGCCTCCATCACCATGAACACCGGCGCGACCCTGCAGGGCCGCGCCCTGGCCCGGACCGGCGCCGTCACCCTCGACACCAACACCATCAACGCCCCCGTCTGCCTACAGCCGACAGGAACCCCGACAACCACCCCGACAACCACCCCGACGGCGACGCCCACGGCGACTCCGACGGCGACTCCGACGGCGACGCCCACGGCGACGCCCACGGCGACTCCGACGGCGACGCCCACCGCGACATCGACGGCGACGCCCACCGCGACGCCCACCGCGACATCGACGGCGACGCCCACGGCGACGCCCACCGCGACATCGACGGCCACGCCCACGGCGACCGTGACGCCGACTGGGGCACCCACCGCGACGTCCACGGCCACACCGACAGGCGCTCCGACCGGTCAGCCCACCGGGAGTCCTACCGTGCTGCCGACTCCCACCCGTACGGAACTGCCGGTGACCGGAGGCAGCGGCGGTAGCACCCTGGTGCCCGTTCTGACGAGCCTCGGCAGCATCGCCGTCGCCGTCGGCACGGCCCTGCTCCTCCACGGCCGCCGCAGGACATCGCAGTCCTGACCGGGCAGGCCCCGGCGGCCGGTCTCCGGCCGCCGGGGTCGTGACCCGCCCAGGTACGTGAGTCGTACTTCGTGCACCTGGGCTGCGAGCGAGGGCGGAAGCTCGATGACCGACAGGCCGGCGGCCTGGTTCGTAGGAACGTTCGTTGGCGTCGGCGGGCTGCTCCGGGCAGTGCCCGTCCACTTTGGACTTGAGCTATGCTCTCCGCCGGGCCCGCCGGCTCGACCGGCGCGTGCCACGGGGGCAGCCACCGGCAACGGTGGCCGTCGCCGATCACGGCCCGGGTGACCTGCGGCGATCCGTGCAACCGGGGCCGCTCCCGGGTGGGTCCGCCGCCGCTGCCCCGCTGCCACCGCCAACGAAGGACCGATAGAGATGTACGACGCGATCGTCGTCGGCGCCCGCTGTGCGGGCGCGTCCACCGCCCTGCTGCTCGCCCGGCGTGGACACCGGGTGCTGGTGGTCGACCGCTCCTCGTTTCCCAGCGACGTCATCTCGACGCACTTCCTCTGGCCGCACGGGATGTCGTACCTCAACAGGTGGGGACTGTTGGAGCAGGTTCTCGCGGTCACCCCGGCGCACACCACGGTCGAGGTGGTCAACGACGGCATCTCGCTGACCGGCTCGGTGCCGATCGAGCTGCTGCGCGAGTACTTCCGGGACCTGCACGGCGACGACTCGGGCGTGGTGCAGAGCTGCGCGTCCGTGCGACGCCGGGTGCTCGACGAGATCCTGGTCGGCGCGGCGGCCAAGGCCGGTGCCGAGGTGCGCACCAGCTTCACCGTGCGCGAGCTGATCGTCGAGGACGGGCAGGTCGTCGGCATCCGGGGGCGTACGGTCGACGGCGAGCTGGTCGAGGAGCGGGCCCGGATCGTGGTCGGTGCGGACGGCCGGAACTCGTTCGTCGCCCGCACCCTCGCGTTGCCGAAGTACGACGAGCGGCCCCGCTGCACGTTCGCCTACTGGAGCTACTGGTCCGGCTTCGACCTCGGCCCGGCACAGCTGCACCGGCGCGGCCGGCTGGCCTGCGCGGTGGTGCCCACCAACTTCGACCAGAACATGGTCCTGGTGTGGGGGCCGAGTGAGTGGTCGCGCGAGTTCCGCCACGACGTGCCCGGCAACTACCAGAAGGCGCTGGACTTCGTCAGTCCGGAACTGGGCGAGGTGGTGCGCACCAGGGGGACCAGGGAGGAGCGCATCTACGGCACCCTGGACCAGTCGGCCTTCCTCCGGCCACTGCACGGGCCCGGCTGGGTGCTCGTCGGTGACGCCGAGTCGGCCAAGGACCAGTGCACCGCGATCGGCATGACCCACGCCTTCCGCGACGCCGAACTGGTCAGCGCCGCACTGGACCGGTGGCTCCGCGGTGACACGTCGATCGACGAGGCGATGACCGTCTACGGGGACCGCCGTCGGAGCCAGAACGCCGCCGCCTACCACGACTACGTCTGCACGCTCGCCGAGATGCGTCCGTACCGGCACGACGAGTTGCAGCTGTTCGTCGCGCTGCGGGGCAACCAGCAGGAGACCGACCGGTTCATCGCCACGCACGCCGACGTGGCGCCCGTGTCGGAGTTCTTCCAGGCCTCCAACCTCTTCCTGCTCAACGACGCCGCGAAGGAGTCCTCCGCCGACCACGCGGTCTTCGAGGACTTCGCGGAGACCTCCCGCAGCTACCAGCAGAACCTCTTCGCCTGATGAGCCACCGGGGAGACGACACCATGACCACCGAGCTGGACCAGCGTGAAGACGGCGAACTCATCGGGATCATCCTCGACGCGGCGCACCGCGGGGACTTCGAGACCATGGCGCGTACCGCGAGCGAGGTCTCCGAGATGACCCGCAACTGGGCCACCCACATCCCCTGGGACGACCTCGCGTCGCTCGAGGGCGCCGACGACGAGTTGGCCCGGGTGGTCGCCGACCTCACCGAGATGTGGGAGCCGGCGCACCTGCGCAACCCCGTCGACCCCGACGAGGAGTACGCCCTCGACAAGAACGCGTACGACTTCTACCGGCCTGCCGGCCGTAACCTGCTGACCCGCACCGAGGACTTCTACGGCTGGGTGCAGGCCCGTCGCCGTACGGAGACGTGGCAGTACTCCCGGGTGCTGGAGGCGGCGCCGGACAGCGTCGCCCAGATCACCAACGACCTGGGCCGGCGGGCCCGGGGCATCAACTTCAACTCCCAGGACTACCTGTCGTTCAACACCCACCCGGCGATCCGGGAGGCGGCGGCCAAGGCGATGCACGACTACGGGCCGCACAGCGCCGGCTCGCCGATGGTGCTCGGCAACACCCGCATCTCCGACGACCTGGAGGCGGCCCTCGGCGACCTGGTCGGGCTCGACCACGTGACGCTCTTTCCGACCGGCTGGGCGGCCGGCTTCGGCGCGGTCGTCGGTCTGGTCCGGCAGTCCGACCACATCCTGATCGACCGGCTGGCCCACTCCTGCCTCCAGCAGGGGGCACGGGCGGCCACCCGCAACGTGGTCCGCTACGAGCACCTCAACGTCGAGGCGGTACGCCGGCACCTGGCCGAGATCCGGGCCACCGACACCCGGAACGGCATCCTGGTGGTCACCGACGGACTCTTCTCGGTGGACGCGGACTGGCCGGATCTCGTCACCCTGCAACGCGTCTGCCGGGAGCACGACGCCACCCTGCTGGTCGACGTGGCGCACGACCTGGGCTCGATGGGGCCCGGCGGCACGGGCGTGCTGGGGATGCAGAACCTGCTCGGCAGCGTCGACATCGTGATGGGCGCCTTCTCCAAGACGTTCTGCTCCAACGGTGGCTTCGTGGCCTCCAACTCGCCGGCGTTGAAGCAGTACGTGAAGATGTTCGGCGGCTCGCACTTCTTCTCCAACGCGCTGTCACCGGTGCAGACCGCGGTGGTGCGGGAGGCCACCAGGATCATCCGGTCGGACGAGGGGGACGCGCTGCGGGCCCGGCTCTTCACCGCGATCCACGCCCTGCGCGACGAGCTGACCGGCCGGGGCCTGACCTGCATGGGTGAGCCGTCACCGATCGTGCCGCTACTGATCGGCAACGAGAAGCTGGCGCGGACGGCGAACCGCCTGCTCTTCGACCGGGGGGTGCTGGCGTTCATGGTCGAGTTCCCGGTGACCCCGACCGGTTCGTCCCGGTTCCGACTCCAGGTGCAGGCCGGTCACCGGCCCGAGGAGGCCCGCGAGGCGGCCCGGATCATCGAGGGCGCCATCGCCGACTCCCGGGCGTACCTCTCCAGCGCGTTCGGCAGCGCACCCCGCTAGCCGGGGTGCCGCGCGGACGGTCCGCGGCCGACGGACGAGGTCGGCGGCAGCCGTGGCGTCCAGCCCGATCGCCTCGCGTCGGTGGCGCCGCCGGACCAGGGGCGGAGCCGGGCCTCGGCGAACGGGCGTCGCCGCGTCGACGTGCGGCGGCCGTGCATGACGCGAGGTGGCACGGGTAACCGGGCGGTCGAGGCGGGAACCGCTGGGTCCTGTCTGCCGGGCCGCCCGCGAGCGGCGAGGCCAGGTCCTCGGGGTGGGGCGCCTGGCCCTGACACTTGGAGGGCTGACGTCATGCGCGTTCCTCGCGGCATGATCGACGATCTCCGCAGGAGCATCGTCGCGCCACCGACCCCCGAGCCCGCGACAGCCGGTCCGGTCACCGGTCGGCTCGCTCTGCGTCCGGCGAGGGCCGAGGATCTCCCGGCGATGTCCCGCGCCCACGTCGAGTTGCTGCCGATGGGGCTGTTTCCGTCGCTCGGCGCGCGCTTCGTCTGCCACTGGCACCGCACGTACCTGAACTCGCGGCACGGCCTGGGCGTGGTCGTCGTCGACACCGCCGCCCCGGAGGATCAGGTTGTCGGCTTCGTACTGGGTACCAGTGACCACTGCGCACACACCACCGAACTGGCGGAGGACCGGCGGGCGACGGCATCCCTGGCCCTCGCCGGGCTCGTCGCGCTGCTCGCCCGCCCCCGCGTCGCCGTCCGCGTCCTGCGTACCCGGGGCCGGCCGTGGGTCCGCCGGATGCTGCGTCGCCGGGCGCGCTCGGTGACACCGGAGGGAGCCGAACTGGTCGCGGCCCCGGCGGTGGCGGTCATGACCGCGCTGGCGGTGCGACCGGAGTGGCGCCAGAGCGGCATCGGGGTGATGCTGGTCGCTCGTTTCGTCGAGCTGGCCCGAAGCGCCGGCGCCATGCGGGCCGAGGCGCAGACCTCGACCGGCCCCCTGGGGGCGACCGGCTTCTACGAGCGGTTGGGCTGGCAGGCCGGAACCCTGCGCCCCACCTCCGACGGCGACACCGTACGCACATACCACCGCCACCTTGGTGGTTCGCGTTGACCTGCACGGCGAGCTGACCGGCCCGCGCCGAAGGCGAGTCGAGGGTCGGAGGCCGGCGACCCTGCGCTCGGCGCGGCCCCGGTCAGGCCGGCACCGGCTGGTCGAACTGGGTGCGGTACAGCTAACTTCCATGCTCATGCCGCGAACCTAGAACCTGGAGCGAGGTTCAGGTCAGGTGGTTTCGTCGCGGGTGGACGGCGAGGCGTGCGGCGATCGCGGGCGCCGTCCTCCGACACTCCGCGTGGGGTCCGCCCGCTCGCGGACACGGTCGCGCTGGGATACTCTCCGTGCTGCTCCAATCACGCTGTCGTCGTTCGAAGGGGGAACCCATGGTGGACCGTGAGCCGGTCGCGGAACCGTCCTTTGCCAGCGAAGGCTCCAAGCCGATGCCCTGGTCGCAGGCGCGCGAGCGGCTGACGGAGGCGGGAGAGTTCTTCCTGTGCACCGTCCGGCCGGACGGTAGGCCGCACGCCGTGCCGCTGTTGGCCATGTGGCTCGACGACGCCATGTACTTCTGCTCCAGCGAGTCCGCCCACAAGGTCGACAACCTGGCCACCAACCCGCACTGCGCCCTCACCGTCGGCAGCCCCGAGCTGGACCTCTCGATCGAGGGCACGGCATCGCGGATCAGCGACCCGGCGACGCTGAAGCGCGTCGCCGAGGCCTACGGGGAGAAGTACGGCTGGGAGGTGACTCCGGTCGACGGCGGGATCGACGGCGACGGGATCGGCCCGTCGCCGTACGTCGTCTTCCAGGTGACCCCGGCCAAGGTGATCGGCATGGACAAGGAGTCCGGCTTCAGCGCCACCCGGTGGCGGTTCGAGTGAGCGCGTCGGCCGGGCGCGTCGACTGAGCGCGGGGGCGCGGCGGGCGGGCGGTACGGCGCAGCCACCAGTGCGCGATGGCGAGGTTCACCAGCGTGCCGAGCCACCCGCCCGCCTCGGCGGCGACGACCGGGTTGAAGGTCAGCCCGGTCACCGCGCTCACCAGGAAGATCACCCGCCCCCAGATGGTCTGCAGGGCGAAGGCGAAGCTGTAGATCATCCACTTGCGGTGCTCGGCGTAGCGGCGCCGACGGGCCGCCCGGAAGCCGAGCACCGTCGTGACGATCCATCCCACGCTTGCCAACGCGCTGCCGAGCAGCCCGTTCGGCATCGCGGCGAACGGCATGAGGACGAGCGCCAGCAGGGCGGCCGGTACGGCGCCGGCGAACACGTACAGCCGCCCGCTGGTCCGGTGGACCGTCGGATACCGCAGGCGCAGCCACGGCCAGACCTGCAGGCACAGGGTCACCAGCGCGATGGTGCCGAAGAGGATGTGCACCACCAGGACGGCGTAGTGCGCGGCGAACCCCTCGCTCAGCACCACCCGCGACCGGCTCGGATCGAGACCGAGGTACGGGGGCAGGACGAACAGCAGGAATGCCGCGTTGACCGCCACCAACGGCACGATCCACGGTCGTCTCCACCACGGTCCGGACGATCCGCCGGCGCCCGCCCCGCCCGTCGGCAGCCGGGACTCTCCGGCCTGCCGCGCCGGCGCGCCGGCCTCCTTCACGTACTGGGTCACGGTGGACTCCTCCCAGGTCCGGACCGTGCTCTCCGCGCCGGTCTGCCTCGACCCCCATGTGCCGTTTTCACGGTAGGGTCCGACAACCCGCCATGTTTCTTCCAACGTGCTCGCCTGAGCATGCTCGGCGTCGGGGGGCGGGGTCCCCGGTTGATATCCTTCGCCGTGCCGGCCCACCTGGCCGGTGCGACCCCCCGCCCCGCACGTCACCGCCGCCCCGGGCGGCCGGCGGCGAACCGGAGCAGCTCAGGACAGTCGAGAGCCGAGGCGATGATGACCACCTTCAGTTGGTCGGAGCTTCGGCGCCGGCCGGTTCACGAGGACGAGCACCTGCTCGTGCTCGACAAGCCGCCGGGCATCTCGGTGATGGGCGAGCGGCACGCCGACTCCCTCACCGACCTGGCCGCCGCCGCCGGCGAGCCGGTGCACTGGGTGCACCGCATCGACAAGGTCACCTCGGGGCTGGTGCTGCTGGCCAGGACGCCGTCGGCGCACGCGTCGCTGACCCGGCAGTTCGCCGACCGGGGCGCCGACAAGCGCTATCTGGCCTGGGTCGAGGGGGCACGGCTGCCCGACCGGGGCACCATCGACCTGCCGCTGCGACCGGGCCGCAAGGGCACGATCCGGATCGCGGGAGAGCGCGACGCCATCCGCTACGACGCCGACCGCCGCCGCTTCGCCCTGCCGGAGTCGGCCGTCGACCGCGCCAAGCCGTCCTACGAGTCGCGTACCGACTTCGCCACGGCGCTGGTCAGCGGCGACCGTACGCTGCTGGTGCTCAAGCCGGTCACCGGTCGGCGCCACCAGATCCGCGTCCACCTGGCCTGGCTCGGCTTCCCGATCGTCGGCGACCCGCTGTTCCACCGGGGGCAGGCGGACCAGCGGACGTACCTCCACTCGTGGGGCTGCGAGATCACCTGCGACTGGCGGGACGAGCCGCGTACGCGGTTCTGGGCCCCGCCCGGCGAGGAGTTCCTCGACGTCTTCGCCGACGGCGGCAAGCCCCGCCTCGACGACGCCCTCGAAGCGTTGGCCGGCTGACCCGGTCGAAGGGGCCGCCGGAAGTTCCAGCCCGCGTGGACCGTAGGTGTCGTTTCCAACAGATCCGGCTGCTTGTTCCTCCTCGGCATAGCGGCGCGGCGGGCCCGACCACTAGGCTCGATTGCTGAGTGGAGCCGCCAGACATCGTCTCTACTCGATGCCGGTTTGCGAGTATTGGCTGGTAGCGGCACCGAAGGGCAGGGCGGAGTGACCCGAGACGGCGAGCCAGGGGCCGACGTCGCCGCACGCGAGGACAGCAGACGCGTGGCGTACGAGGTCACCGGCGCGCCCGACGGTTTCCCCGTCTTCCTGCTCCACGGCACGCCCGGCTGCCGCCGTGGTCCGAAGCCCCGCGGCATCGTCCTCTACCGGATGGGCGTCCGGCTGATCGCCTACGACCGGCCCGGCTACGGCGACTCCGACCGGCGCGAGGACCGCGACGTCGCCGACGCCGCCCGCGACGTGGAAGCGATCGCCGACCACCTGGGCGTGGAGAAGTTCGCCGTCGTCGGGCGCTCCGGCGGCGGCCCGCACGCCCTCGCCTGCGCGGCGGACGCCCGGCTGCGCGGCCGGGTCACCAGGGTGGCGGTGCTGGTCAGCCTCGCCCCGTGGAACGCCGTCGAGTTGGACTGGGTCGGCGGCATGAACACCGGCAACGTCCGTGGGTTCGGTGTCGGGAGCCCCGACACCGCCGCCGTGGTCGAGGAGATCCGCCAGCGCGCCGAACGGGCCGCCGCGGACCCGCGGCTGCTCCTGGCGGACCTGAGGACGGAGATGAGCCCGGCGGACCGCCGCGCCGTCAACGACCCGGCGCTGCGCCGGCTCATCACCGACACCTACGCGGAGGCGCTCCGCTCCGGGCCGTACGGGTGGATCGACGACGTGCTGGCGTTCCGCCGCCCCTGGGCGTTCGACCTGCGGACGATCGACACCTCGGCGACACCGGTGCGGCTGTGGCACGGCGCCGACGACAACTTCGCCCCGGTCAGCCACGGCCGCTGGCTGGCCGCGCAGATACCCGGCGCCGAGATGGAGGTGCGGCCCGGGGCGGCCCACTTCGACGCGGTCGAGGAACTGCCGCGCATCCTGCGCTGGCTCGTCGACCCCGACGCGGCGCTCGACGCCACCCTGCTGATCGGCGCGCGGCCCGGTCAGTAGGGGTGCGGGTCGAGCACCCGGCGCACGTACCGCCCGTCGCGCAGCACCACGACACTGGGGTGGTGCTGCCCGATCCGGTTGGCGAGCCGGTCGGCGATCCGCATCCGGCCGATGCTCACCCGTCCGCCGGACAACGCCTGTTGGGCGGTCTCCAGGTTGCCCCGGCTGCGCAGCGTGTCCGGGTGCTCGGCCCCGAGCACCTCGGTGAGCTGGTCCACCACGGCCCGCAGCCGGTCGCGTCCCTTCTCCGGTTCCCCGGCGAGGATGGTGAAGACCGCGACGTTGTTGGCCGCCGCCATGGCGAACGGGTGCCGGTCGCCGAGGATGGTGAGCATCGTCCGCGTCGTCGTGTCGGTGAGCGACCGGGCGGTGCCGGTGTCGCCGGCGTCCCACAGGGCCACGCCCAGGTTGATCCGGCAGACCAGCGTGTACGGGTGCTCGGCGCCGAACACCTGGACGAACATCTGCTCCACCTCGCCCAGCTCCGTCAGGGCCTGCGCGCTCTGCCCCTGCAACATCAGGTTGGCCGTCCGGCTCAGCCGGCTGAACAGGGTGTCCGGGCTGGCCGGCCCGAGGGTGGCCAGCAGCCGCTGGTAGGTCTCGTCGAGCAGTTGGGCCGCCTCGGCCATCTCCCCGGTGCTGCGCAGCGAGACGGCCAGGTTGGCCTGCGCGGTGAGCAGGTCACGGGAGTGCTCGCCGAAGAGGTTGCGGTAGCCGGCCACCACCTCGCGCAGCAGCGCCACGGAGCCCTCGTAGTCGCCGGTCTCCCGCAGGTCCCGGGCGAGGTTGTTGGCCGATGCCAGGGTGTAGGGGTGCTCCGGGCCGAGGACGACGCGCAGCCGGCGGTTGGTGGCCTCGTCGCCGTCGAGGGCCTTGTCGAACATCCCCATCAGCCGGTAGGACGCGGCCAGGTTGTTCGCCGCGGTCAGGGTGCGCCGGTGGTCGTCGCCGAAGACGTCGACCGATGCGGCGTACGTCCGCAGGTCGCGCTCCAACGCCTCCCCGTAGCGGCCCAGGGCACACAGGTCGGCCCCGTAGCCGCCGGCCGTCATCAGGGTGTGCGGGTGGCTGTCGCCGATCAGCTCCTCCTGCTGGTGCAGGGTGTCCTCGTCGAGCCGGTGGGCCTCCTCGAACCGGCCGAGGCTGCGCAGCACGTTCGCCCAGTTGAACCGCAGGTGCAGCAGCTGGACGCGCAACTTGCGGTGCTCCGACCCGTCCGGCGGCAGCTCCGCCAGCAGCGCCGACCAGACGGCGTCGGTCTCCCGCGCGTACCGCTCGCCCTGCTCGTAGCCGCCGTTGACGTAGATGTAGCGAACCCGGTCGATCACCAGCTGCCGGACGTTGTCGTCGCGGCAGGAGACCGCGTCGGAGCCGTCGAGGTGCGGCCAGAGCATCCGGAACCGCTGCCGGTTCGCCGGGTCCTCCACCTCGCCCGGCGGGCGCGACCCGGCGAGGACGCGGTGCACCTCGTGCTTGACCGTGACCAGTTCGTCGTCGGACATCCGGGCGCGCAGGGCAGCCTGCAACAGCCGGTGCACCTGCACCCGGTGGGCGTGCGGGTCGAGCTTGATCAGCGCCAGTTTGTTCATCCGCTGCACCAGCGCCGCCGCGATGTCGCGTTCGGACACCCGGTCGGCGACCCGGGCGGCGACCACCGGGTCGTGCGGGGCGACGACCCGGGCCACCTGGTCGCCGTAGAGCAGGTCGAGGGAGATCTCGGGGGCGAGCACCGACGCGAGCTGGAGCAGCCGGTAGGCGCCCGGCGAGGCTTCCCGCAGCCGTCGCAGCGGGAGGTCCCAGACCTCCGTCTCCAGGCCGGTGCGGCGCAGCCCGGCGAGGTATTCGTCGACCGGCGTCCGGGTGTCGGCCAGCCACGCCCCCACCGTCGCGACGAAGATCGGCACGTTCTCCACGGCGTCGGCGACCTGCTCGGCGTCGGCGACGCTGAGCAGGTGCTCGCCCAGGCGGGCGCGCAGGTGCGCCACGCTCTCCGCCCGGTCGAACGCCTCGACGTCCACCGCCCGGGCCAGGTCGCCCCAGTCGGGGTTGCGCGTGGTGACCAGCACGTGGCCGTTGCCCTGCGGCAGGTAGGGCCGGACGTCCTCGTACTGGTCGGCGTTGTCGAAGACCAGCAGCCAGTGCGGCGGCGCGCTGCCGTCGGCACGGCGCTCGGTCTGGCCCAGGCGCTGCCGCAGGGCGCGGTTGGTCTCCGGGATCGTCGCCTGGCTCGGCAGGCCCAGCTCGTCGCTGAGTTCCGTCATGATCACGTCGACGAACTGCGGCGGGTCGGCCGCGACCCACCAGATGATGTCGTACGCGCCCCGGAACCGGTGCGCGTACTCGATGGCGAGCTGCGTCTTGCCGAGGCCGGGACCGCCCCGCAGCGCGACCGGGCCGCCGCCGCCCGACGCCTTCAGCTCCTCGCGCAGCTGGCGCAGCAGGTCCTCGCGCCCGGTGAAGCGGGCGTTGCGGGCCGGCGCGTTGAAGACCGTGGCGCGTACCCCCGGGAAGCGGACGGGACGCAGGCCGGCCGCGCCCACCGGGCGCCCGACCAGCTTCAGCAGGTGGGTGGCCGCGTCCTCGGCGGTGAGGTCGTGCACGGCCGTCCAGCTGCCGACCGGGACGTCCGGCACGGGCGGGGTGTCGTCGACGTGCACGGCCAGCCAGCCCGACGCGGCCCGGTCGTCGCCGCTCCCGGCGCGGGCGTGCTGGGCCAGGTAGGCCCGGGAGAGCAGCCGCACCTCCCGGAACGCCGTGCCCGTCGGCTCGGGCGCCGGCCCGTCCAGGGCGGCGGTGACCACCCGCAGGTCGGCGGAGTGCAGGACGGCCTGCGCCCACTCCGCCCAGACCTGGTCCTCGGGCACGTGCCGCAGCACGATCAGCTCGTCCACGACCGTCGGCTTGCGCTCGAAGCGCTGCACCGTGCGGCGGCGCAACTGGTCGTCCATCCGGGGCAGGCCGGTGATCCTGCCGTTGGTGATGTGACTGGTCAACGTCTCGTACGCGGACAGCAGGGTGGTCCGGCCGCCCGGTTCGTCGCCGAACGTCGCCAGCGTCTCCTCGTAGGCGTAGTACGCGCGGTAGGGCACCTCGACGGTCAGCCAGTAGGCCTGCCGCTCGCTGTCGGTCATGCCCCCCGGCAGGCCGGCGAAGCGCTGCATGGCCAGCGACCGTCCGGCGTCCCGCTTGCCCTTCTCCCCGTCGTCGACCCGCATCGGCACGGGCAGCACCCGCCGGGCCCGGCGCCCCTCGTAGTCGCGCACCCGGGCGGCCACCGCGGCGGCGCCGTCGATGCCCTGGTCACTGAGGGTGAAGCAGTCGACCAGAACGTCGGGCAGGTGGATGGTGCAGATCTCGGCGACGTCGCTGATGCCGGTGCGGCTGTCGATCAGGGCGTAGTCGTAGTGCCGCTTCATGTCCTCGCGCAGCGCGTCGAAGAACTGCGCGCCACCGAGCCGGTTGTAGAAGTTGTCCCAGTTGAGGCCGGTGACGCTGGTGGCGTAGTCGGGGTTGTGCCGGCCGGCCAGCAGCAGGTCGAGGCTGCCGCCGCCGGGGAACTCCCACCCCACCGAGAACGCGTACCGGTGCACCCGGGCGTACTCGCGGTGCCAGTCGCCCGGCCGGGGGTCGGCGCCGGTCTCCTCGCGCCGGCGGGCGTTCTCCCACTCGTAGTCGAGGATCAGGTCCATGACGCCCCCGGTGGTGGCGACCTGCTCCGGGTCGAGGAACGGGGCGTAGAAGCGGTGCAGGCCGGGAGACTCCAGGTCCCAGTCCGCGACCAGTACCCGCTGGCCGTTCGCGGCGAGGATCCACGCGGTGTTGGCCAGCGCCATCGTGCGGCCCGTACCGCCCTTGTAGGAGTAGAAGGTGACGACCTGACCCTCGCGCGATGGCGTCATCGCTCGTCCTTCCCTCGGGTGGTGTCGAACGGCCGCACCGGCGGCAGGCCCGGACCGGTTCCCGGCGGGCCGTCGGGCGGCCGGGACGGCCACAGGCTCGGCCTGGGGACGGCCGGGCCGTCGGGCGGGTCCACCGGGCCGTGCCGGAGGAACTGCTTGCGGGCCTCGGTCACCAGCAGCGGCGCGCAGCGCTCGAACTCGTCGATCGCGCGCACCGGCAGGACCCGGGGGAACCCGGCGTCCTGCAACGTACCGGCGATCGACTCGGGCGCCGACTCGCCACGCTCGTGGCCGGCGGCGATGACCAGCGGGACGACCCAGCGGGGCAGGCCGTCCAGCGCGGCCCGGGCCGCGGCGGCACCGGCTGCGGCGTCCACCAGCACGACGGTGGGGTTCACCGGCGCAAGGGCGCGGGCCGCCGCCAGGTCGACGACCCGGGTGGGCAGGCCGAGCCGTTCGGCGGTCGCGGCCACGTAGTCGGCCACCGCCAGCTCGTGCTGCCCGGCGTACGGCCGCCACCGCGCGTGGTCGGTGAGGGCGGTGACCACCAGCGCCGGGCCACCGCCGTCGGGGACCGGGTGGCTGGACAGGGCCGCCGCCCGGGAACGGGTCAGTGGCTGGGTCTCGGTCACCGTGACGATCCGCGCCGCCAGCGCCGCGAGGACGCTCTCGTAACGGCGGCGGTAGGCGCTGAGCTTGCAGAGGGCGCGCAGCCCGTTCTCGGCGTAGTCGGCCCGGTCGTCGGCGTCGGGGACCAGGTCGAGGGCCCGCGTCGTCTCCGGCCGGTCGCCCCGCGACGGCAGCGGCAGCCACAGCACCGGCACCAGGTGCCGTTCGGCCTGCGCCGGGGCGAGGCGGGTGAGGCGGCTGCGGAACGACTCGCGTTCGCCCAGCGCCCACGCGTTGCGGAAGTAGTTCGGCGAGTGCAGCGGCACGAAGACGTGGGCCAGGCTGAGTGCCTCGGTGAGGGTCTGCCGCAGGTCGGCCCCGGGACTGACCTGACCGTCGAAGAAGCCGGCGTCGAGGTCGCCGCTCCTCGTGGCACCGCGTCGCACGGCTGCGGCCAGGTCGTGGAAGAACCGGCTGACCCAGTAGTCGGTGTCCGGGCGGGACGCGGCCGCCAGCGGCACCGAGTGCGCGTAGCTGAGGAAGAAGTAGGTCTCCCGGCGGGGGACCGCGCCGACCCCCGGGAGGTCAGACCACGTCATGCCCGACCTCCTCGAACGTCTCGCGCAACTGCCGTACGTCGCCCGGGACCTCCGCCCGCACCCAGTGCGTCTGGTAGGCCCGGGCGATCCGCTGCGCCAGCCGCCAGACCACCGCGTCGTAGGCGTCCTTGCCGTTCTTGCCGAGGCTCAGCAGGCCGTAGATGCCCTCGTCGTGGTATTGCGGGGCGATGTCCGGGGGCAGCCGGGTCGGGTTGAACATCTGCCGCCGCGACACGACCGCCGGCAGCCGTCGGGAGTCCACCACCGACCAGTTGACCGGGATGACCGGCGTCTCGCCGGCGGACTGCCCGGCGCCCGGCCGGTGCAGCACCTGCCGCCGGGTGAACGCGTGCCACTCCTTCGCGCACCAGGCGCTGTTCAGGTACTGCGGCGAGATCAACGGGATGAAGACCTGGCAGTGGCCGGCGGCGAAGGCCAGATCCTCCGTCCACACCTGCCCGCCGTCGAGCAGCCGGTCCATGAACCCGGCCGTGCGTCCCGGGTCGAGGCCGAGCAGCTCGACGACGTGGTCGGACAGGTCGACGAAGAGCTGGAAGACCTTCTGGTTGGTGTCGCGCGGGGGCGCCGCGACCCGGTTCTTCGTGCGGGCGTAGCTGAGGAAGAACACGGGGGCGCTCTCGTCCTCCCCGTACGTTTCCTCTGCCACCTACCGCTCCCGACCGGTGCAGCGACTCCCGGCCATCCACAGTATCGACAGCCGCCAACCCGTCGCTGCCCCGTCGGTCACCGGCGGTGCTCATCCATCCACTCTCGGGCGAAGTCGACGGCCACCCGAAGGCCGACGAGCCGGCTGTCGGCCGCGCCGACCCGACCGGCCCGCACCGGCCCGGCGTCCGTCAGGGCCCGGCCGATCAGCGCGAAGTCGGTGTCGTGCAGGTCCGCCGCCCGAAAGTCGCGTCGCGCCCGCCGCCCGGCCGCGTCGCGCACGTAGCACCGGTACGCCCGCTCGGCCGGCGGCCGGCGCAGCCGGTACTCGGCCAGGTGGAACGCCGTGCAGACGGACCAGTCGACGCCGAGCAGCAGCACCGCGGCGTCGGCGGCGTAGAGCGCGCCGAGGGGTGAGCGTCCGCCGAGGTGGCAGTCGAGGTCGTGGACGGCGGTGAGCCGGGCGGCGGCGGGGCCGAGAGCGGCGAAGGACGTCTGCGGGTGCCGGCTGCGCGCCGCCCCCGGCTGCCGGCGTACGTGCTCGGCGAAGATCCCCATGCCCTCGGCGGGGCTGCGCTCCGGGTCGAAGGGCACGATGGCCGCCTCCGCCGCCGCGACCTCGGTGGGGTCCATGCCGGCGGTCGCCACGCGGAACGTCCGCGACGTGGTCGAGTTGCCGGCGGTCTGCGCCGGTACGACCACCGTCCCCGAGCCGCCCAGCACGTCCCGCAGGGCCGCCAGCAGCGCGGCGGGGCCGCCCGCCACCCGCCCGACGCGGGACAGGGCGCAGTGCACCAGCACGGTGGCCCCCGACGGCAGCCCCAGCGCGCGCAGGTCAGCCGTCAGCGTGCCCCGCCGGAGCAGGCCGGCGGTCACCATCCGTCCACCGTGTCGCGCATCCCCCGCACGAACCGCTCGCCGGCGGCGGTCAGGACGTCGAGGTCGAGCAGGGCGTCGAGGGCCTCGTCGGTCCACGCCCGGTAGCGGCGGAAGTGGCCCTCGGCAGCCGGGCCGGGGCGGTGGCGCCACACGTCGGCGACGGCCAGGTGGGCGTAGACGCCGTGCAGCACGCCCTCCACCGGGCGGGGGTCGTCCCGCCACGGCACGCGCAGCGTCCGGGCGTCGTCGCGGTCGAACAGGTCGCAGACGTCCAGCACCGCGCTGAGCTTGAGGTGCTGCACCTCGTGCACCAGCAGCACGGCGAGGGTGGCGTCGTCGGGGACGGCGGTGACGGCCACCGCGCCGAAGGCGGCGCCGGCGGCGGCGCTGCGGAACCGGCCGGTCGGCTCCGCCCGCAGCGGCACGACGGCCCGCAGCAGGGTGCGGACCCCCGCCGCGTAACCGGCGGCCTCGGCGTCGATCCGCCGCACCGCCCGCTCCAACTGCCGCGTCCACCGCAGCGCGGCGGCGCCGGACAGCCGCCGCTCGACCGGCAGGTCGTAGCACTCCCGGTGCGGATCGGTGTCCTCCAGCAGCAGCCGGTCCCCGCCGAGGCGCACCGAGCGCACCGGCAGCCAGCCGTCGGGCCCGTCCTCCCGGCCCGAAGCGTCGTCGTGGCCCGCGTCGGCGGTGACCCGCCGGCCGGCGAGCCGGACGTCCCCGTCGTCGGTGACGAGCCGGACGACGCCCCGCTCGTAGCCGACCGCGAGCGCGCCGAGCGTCGGCAGGTTGACCATCCCGTCGCGCACCGGGACGGGCAGGTCGGCCCGGACCCGGGCGCGGACGGCGGCGGCCGCCGCCACGCAGGCCAGGTGGGACAGCTCGGCCGCACCGTCGCGGCACCGCCGGGCCCAGCGGCGTACGAAGGGGTGGGCCAGCACGGCGCGGACGGCGTCGGGGTGCGCGTCGTCCAGGTGGACCAGCAGCCGCCACCCGTCGGCCGCCACCGGATCGCTGCCGGCCCGCTCGCCGAGCGTGACCAGCAGGGCACGCACCAGCGCCAGGTGGACGGCGGCGAGCTGCGCCGCCGAGGCCGTCGTGCCGGCGCCGGAGGCGAGGTCGTCGAGGACCCGCGGGCTGAGCGAGTCGGTGGGCCGGGTCGGCTCGTCGGTGGCCGGGGCGGCCGTCACCACGTGGACGAGTCTCAGCAGGTCCGGGCAGTAGACGGACGGGTTGTCGAAGCCGTTGCCGGCGCGGTAGCGGTGGGCGTAGAGGCCGCCTCCGCAGTGCCCGACGACCGGGCACGCGCGGCAGGTCGCGCAGAGGCCGGCCAGACCGCTCTGCCGTACGGCGATCGCCGGGTGGGCCGCGGCGTCGTCGACCCGGTGGCGGAAGACGTCCAGGCCGGTGGCGGCGGCGCCGTCGAAGGCGGACTTGAGCGAGTCGACCTGCTCGAAGGTGCCGTCGGTCTCTACGACGACCAGGTCGGCCGGGCCGAGCCCGACCGCCTCGGTGCGGCTGCCGTGCCCGACCGCGCTGGCGAGCAGGGACTCCAGCAGGCGGATCGGCACCGGGCGCCCGTCGTCCAGCCAGCGCCGGTGGACGGCCAGCAGCCAGTCGGCGTACGGCGTGGCGAGGCCGTCGGGCCGGGCGGGCGGACTGTCCCAGTTGGCGTGCGGCAGCAGGAAGTCGACGTGCGGCGGCTCCTCGGCCAGCAGCGCCTCGTAGACCCGGACGGGGTCGTTGGCGAGGTCGACGGTGCAGAGGATGCCCGCGTAGCTGGTGCGGTAGGCGGGGCTGCGCAGCAGCGACAGCGCCCGTAGCACCTGCCGGTGGCTGCTCGACCCGTTGGCGTGCCGGCGGTGCCGGTCGTTGGCGGCCCGGTCGCCGTCGAGCGAGATCCCGACCTTGACGTCGTGGGCGACCAGCACGTCGCAGGTCGCCGGGGTGAGCAGCACACCGTTGGACTGCATCCGCAGGTCGAGTCGGGCCACCGGGTCGATGACGCGCCGCAGGGTGGCGGCGGTGGCGTCGAGCCGGGCCGCGCCCGCGAGCAGAGGCTCGCCACCGTGCAGGACCACCCGTACGACGTCGATCCGGTGCGTCGCCGCGTGCTCCGCGATCCGCTGCGCGACGGCCTGCACCGTGGCGGGGGCCATCACCCGGGGCTGGCGCCGCCAGGACTGGTCGGGGTGTTCGTAGACGTAGCAGTGGTCGCAGGCGAGGTCGCAGCGGCTGACCAGCTTGAGCACGTACTGCGTCAGCGGGGCGACGTGACCGGGCGGCTGCCTGCCCGGCCCGGCTGGTTCAGATCGCAGAGATGAAGGCCGCGACATCGACACGGGCCGGACGATCCTCCCTGCGGCTGGTCACGCGGGCGACGGAACGGGCCCGGTCGAGCGGGATCCGGCCGAGCGGGGTGCGCCGGAGGTCGTCCAGTGGCGGCGGGGTCGGATCGGGCTGGAGTACGGTGCGATCCACGTCGGTTCCCCCATTGCTAGTCGGGAGTGGACGGACGGCCGCCCACGTCGACGGCCCAACGGCACTATCGACGATGCTATATGGCACAACCTGTGATGTCACGGCTGCGTAGCGCCATCCTGCTCGATGGTCCTCGACATCCAGCCCGCGTTGGACAGCGAGATGATCCGCTCCGCCGCGGCGACGAACGCGTCATCGTCGGCCCAGCCCGACCCGGTCTCGCGGGCCGTACGCAGTCGGGTCAGCTGGTCGGCGGTGCGGGCGTACTCGATCTGGTGGTGCTCGTACTGCTGGGCGGAGCCGTAGCCGGCCAGCGCGGTGGTCACGGCCGCCGCGACGCCGATCCAGGCGGTGAACCCGAGGTTGTCGCCGAGCACCCCGACCGTCGCGGAGACCAGGGCGGCGGCGATCGTGAGCCCCGTCGCCGCGTACCGGACCCGCCTCGCGGCGCGGGCCATCCGGCGGGCCGCCGGCAGGTAGTACGCGTCGACCTGCCGCCGCACCCGTTCCGTCACGTACGTGGCGACGTCGTGGACCGCCGGCAGCGGGCGGGCCGCCGGCGGCGGGTCCAGGGTGCGGCCGACCAGGTCGCCGGCGTCGTCCATGAGCGCGTCGAGCCGGCCGAGCAGGACACCGTCCCGGTCCCCGCCGCGGAACGGGGCGACCCCGGCGAGGTAGCGGTAGGTGTCGGCCTTCAGCGCCTCGGAGACCGAGCGGAGCCGGGTCCACGCGTGTACCACGTCCCGGGAGGCCCACCTGGCGGCCAGCGGCACCACGAGCAGCGCCGCCGCCGCGACGATCGCGAGCACCCGGCCCGCGCCGGGACGGGCCTGCGCGAGCTGGTTGGCGAGGGTGCCGCACACGGCGGCGCCCACGGTGAGCGTGGCGACGGTCAGGCGTGCGCGGGTGATAACCCGCTTGGCCTCGCCGGACGCCCGTGACCAGGCCGCCTGCCGCTGCCAGACCGTCATGACCGCTGCCGGGGCATCGAAGTTCGTCACGATTTGAATGGTAGGAGGGCCGCGCCCGTGCGACGGGGACCAGGAAGGGCCGAGCGAGCCGGTCCGGCGGGCTGCGGGTCAGCTGGGCAGAAAGCTGTCGTCGGCCTCGTCGTACCAGTCGGCCTCGTTGTGCCGGCGGATCACGCCGTCGATCCGGGTCAGCAGCAACCAGTTGTCGTTGAGCACCAGCGCCGCGTCCTCGGGCCGGTCGGCCAGCACCCGGCCCACGGTCCGCAGCATGTTCGGCCTGCCCTTGTCCATCAGCGTGTCCTTGCGCATGTGGAAGTCGGTCTCGACGTAGGTCGCCGGCTCCCACTCCCACGGGACACCGCCGTCACTTTCGGCCCCGTAGTAGCCCTGGCTGCCGGCGACGATACTGACGGCGTATCCGCACTCCTCGTTCAGGTCGGCGGTGAGCATCCTGTCGCCGGAGTACGTCGTCGTCTCAGTCACCTCGCCAGCGACCAGTTCCGCCAACTGCTCCAGCGGGACGTCGCCCGCGAGCGTCAGTCGGTAGGTGATGGACATGTACTCGGCCTTCCTCGGTCCCGCCGCACGATCTGGACGATCGTGCCGCTCCGGGTGACCGCCACCAGCTCCTTCAACGCCGGTACCGGCCAGTCGTCGAACTGCTTCTGCAGGGTGGAGAGGTCTCCGCGCCAATCCTGGAGGTTCAGCACCACGCGCTGCGTCTGGGCGTCCGTAACCGGGTCGTGGTCGGCGGTGTCGGTACCGTCCGCCGAGGAGGCGGTGGGGGCGGGGTCCGCGGTGGTCGGGCTGGTCGGTGTGCTGCCGCCAGCCCCGGTCAGTTTCCCGCCGACCCCAGCTGTCGGGCCTCGGCGATCGTCGTCGCGAGGCTGCCCAGGCCGCCCCGGACGGCCGAGATGCCGTCGCGTACCCGGGTCAGGCCGGCCGCCACGGCGGCGAAGCCGGCGCCGGCGGCGCGCAGGGCCACCTCCTGCGCCTGGTCGTCGGCGGCGGAGGCGAGCGCCTGTGCCCTCTCGACGCCGGCCGCCAACGCGCGTAGCTCCCCGGTGATCTTCTCGATGTGCGACACGCTGCCGACTTCCCCCGATCGACGACGGTGAGGTGCCCGAAGCTGCAACCTAGCGACAAGTGCACTGGGCCGCCAGAGCGTTCGGGGGTGGCATGGCGGCCCCCGGTGTCCCGCCCGGCCGCCCCCGCCCAAGCCGGCGGGACCGTCGAGGGCGGATCAGTCGGCCCGGTTCCCCGGTCCCGGGCCGGAACATCGTCGTACGCCCGCTCAGGCCGGCGTGGCGGTGGCCTTGCGGTGCCGCTCGGCCCGGCGGCGCATCTGCGTGTACGCGCTGGTCAGCCCCATAGCCCGGCGGACCTCGACGAGCGTCTGCCGCACCTCGCGGCGGGTCCGTTCCGTGCCCTCGAAGATCAGTTGGTCGACGAGGCCGGGCTCGGCCTCGATCCGGGCCCGGCGCTCCCGGATCGGGTCCAGGAACCGGTCGAGCGCGACCGCCAGTTTCTCCTTCACCTCCACGTCACCGACCCGCCCGGCCCGGTAGCGCTCCTTGAGGTCGTCGACCTGCGCCCGATCGGGGTTGAAGAGGTCGTGGTACGCGAACACCGGGTTCCCTTCGACGGTGCCGGGCACGTCGGCGCGGACCCGGTTCGGGTCGGTGTACATGCCCATCACCGTGCGGCGGACCGTCGCCGAGTCGGCCGAGAGCGCGATCGCGTTGCCCCGGCTCTTGCTCATCTTCGCCCGGCCGTCCGTGCCGACCAGGGTCGGCGTGTCGGACGCGATCGCCTCGGGTACGGGAAACACCTCCCCGTAGAGATGGTTGAAGCGCCGCGCGATCTCCCGGGTCACCTCCACGTGCGCCGCGTTGTCCTTGCCGACCGGGACGACCTGGCCCTTCACGCAGAGGATGTCGGCGGCCTGGAGCACCGGGTAGCCGAGCAGGCCGTACGGCATCTCGTCCTTGCCGGCGTCGCGGGCCATGTCCTTGAGCGAGGGCACGCGCTCCAGCCGGGGCACCGTGACGAGGTTCTGGAAGAGGGTGTTCAGGTCGCCGACCTCCGGGATGGCCGACTGGAGGTAGAAGGTGGCGCGCGCCGGATCGACGCCGGCGGCCAGGACGTCGGTGACCATCTCCCGGGCGTTCGCCGCGACCCGCTCGATGTCCTCGCGGGTGTTCCGGGTGGTGAGCATGTGCAGGTCGGCGATGATGAAGAAGCTCTCGTGGCGCCGGTGCAGCCGCACCCGGTTGGCGATGCTGCCGACGTAGTGGCCGAGGTGCAGCCGCCCGGTGGGGCGGTCCCCGGTGAGCATCCGTGCGACGGACATGGTGGTACGCCTTTCGTGCCTGGTGGAAGAGGTGTGCGCGGGCGCGCGCCGACCGGGGACGTCATCCCCGGGTCGGTCAGGGTCGGCTCAGCGAGCCGAACGCCATCGCGCGCCGTCGCGGAACCGCAGTCCACCGGCACGAAGGACGTCGATCATCCGCTCGCGGCCGTCACCGGAGCGGGTCGGAGAGGTGGTCACGACGCCGAGCGGGAGGCCGTCGACCCGGTCGACGACCTCCGGCGCGTAGCTGATCGGCCGGACCACGCCCTCCACGGTAGCGGTCCGGCCCCGCCCGCGCTCAGCCCTGCCGGTAGGTCTCCCGGTAGTAGCCGCCGACCCGGTCCCGGTAGCCGGGCTCCCCGTACGCGTCCGGATCGAAGGCCGGCGAGTCCTTCACCTGATCGCGGGTGCGGTCCACGTGGACCGTGCGCTCCAGGTGGTCCACCCGCGTCACCGTGCCGGCGGGCAGCAGGACCTTCCGGCCGAAGATCCAGGGCCCGGTGTCCACCACCAGCCAGCGGGCGTCGGTGTCGTCGCTGGCCTCGTCGACCGAGCCGATCCGCCCGTCGGTGGCCTCCACCTGGTAACCGACCAGGTCGAGCGGAGTGCCGGGGCCGGGGGCGTCCGGTCCGTCACCGCCGGGCTCCGGTCGGTCCGGCGGGGCGGAGTCGGGGTCGGCTCCGGAGTATCCGCCGGCGAGGGCGGACGGGTCGCGCCAGGTCCAGGGATTGAACGTCGACGGCTGCACGGGTCACCTCCGATGACGGTCTGCGCCGGTCCCGCAGAGCAGTGCCCCGTCCGTGCCTCCGGGAAACGACGGGGCAACCTCCGCTGCGAAATACCTGGTGCGAATGTCGTCATGTTCGCCGGGCGTCGATCAACGGCGCGGCCCTGCCGAAAAAGAGGGGCGGCGAAAGTGGGTGAACACATCCGGCGGGCGCTGCAAAGCGACCACCCGGAACGGTCGTTCCATTGTTCCGGGCGGACCATTCCGGTCCGGCGCCTGTCGCAGAAGAGGGTGCCTCCCGCCGCCCGGTGCCTGCCCACCGGGCCGACGACGGCGACCGGCTCCAGGTGGCCGGGCCTGCCCGGACGCACGTCCGGAGCGGCTTCCCCGCCGAGGGCAGATCCTGGCCGACCCGAGCGGCACGATCCATTACCGCGACCGGGAATCCCCGCGTTCGGTGGGATCGATGCCTGCTGCGGACGCAGCGACCCGGAGGCAAGTGATCATGCGGGTCCACCCATTCCATTCCGGAACCACCTACCCGGAACCAGCCGCGCGGTGATGACGAAATCGCGCGGCTGGTTCCGGACGACGCCAGGACCGCCCTTTCCATCGTTGCCGCCGGCCCGGTGGGACGGATGCGGTGCACGAGCGTCCGGCGGGACTGACGTACGCGCCCGGAGCTGACCGAGCCCGACGAGGAGCGGTCAATGCCCGCCGGTAGACCCTCCGAGCTGCGCCTCGGACTCCGGCCGGCCGGGCCCAGCCGGCCACGCTGGCATACTCGGTAGCCATGGTGCTGTCGCGCGGCTGGGCGCTCTTCCTGACCGGGGTCGGGATCTGGACCTGGGTGATCTGGCCGAGGTTCGCGGTCGCCATCTGGAACGACCCGCGGTCGTGGTCCACCGGCGCGGTGGGGGACTTCCCGGCCACCGGCTTCCTTTGGATCCACGCCCTGCTGATCGCCGCGTCCCTGCTCATCGGCACCACCGTCGGTGTGCTCGGCGTCCGCGCCTGGCGGGCGACCCGCCGGCCGGCCGCCCGTCCGGTTACCTGAATCACGCCACCGGACCGCTCCACGCCACGGCAACAGCGGCTACCTCCAGCGTGCTCGCACTCCGTCGACCCCACCCGGGCGCCCCTCCGGCCCAGCTGCGCGTCTGGGGTACGCACCTTCGGCAGGCGACGGGCGCGGCCGGTTCGGTGCCCCTGGCACGGGACGGCGGTAGCAGGTCGCGGTGACCCTGGCATGGGACGGCGGTCGCAGGGTCGCGGTGACCCGGCACGGGACGGCGGTCGCAACGGCGCCTGCCAGCCCGCGATGGCGAGCCGCAGATGATGTGACGGGCGCCGCTACCCCCCGATTTGACGTTCAAACCAGCAGACGCGTAACTTTCTCTCTGCCAGCGCGGAACGGGGCAAAACAGGGCGAAGGTCCTGAGGTGCCGGACCAGGCTGGTGCCGGGTCGGACGGGGTCGACACCCTGGAAGACCCGGTCCGGGCGGGGCTCGCCGAAACTGCCGCGAGGCGGATTTGGCGCAGCGAAGCCGACCGGGTAAGGTTCACGGCCGGCAGGAAACCGGGCGAGCTCGCGGGAAACCGCAGAGCGGCCGGTCTGCCAAATCCGATGATCATTCGCAGCGGTTCGCCGCTGCGTGGGCTCGTCGGTGCCAACCCGAACGAAGCGCGACAGACCGGGACAAACGGTTTGACACGGCGGAGACGGTGAGGTAACGTAGTAAAAGTGCCCGGCGCGAGAGCGGCGGGGGCGCGGACGAAATGCCCCGGGTCGGGGGCTCCACGGTGTGGGGTTTCTGGGCGGTGTGTGGTTGTTCTTTGAGAACTCAACAGGGTGC
>NZ_JAGPXN010000016.1 GCF_018070575.1 Micromonospora sp. C31 | reverse complement strand
TTGCCACGCTCAAAACCTGGAAGATCCTGGCCAAGCTGCGCTGCTGCCCACGCCGAGCCACCGCGATCGTGCAGGCGATCCTCGTCCTGCACCGCACCGAATCCAACCGCTACGCAGGATGAAAAGGGCTGACTGGCCTACTGACATGTCCGCGGTGCGGACAGCGCTACATCGGCACGTCCGCCAAAGGCCGCACCCGCCGCTACCGCTACTACACCTGCTTCACCCGCACCCGCTACGGCAAGCACGCCACCTGCACCGCACCCCGACTCCCCGCCGACGACCTCGACCACATGATCCTGAAAGCCCTACTCGACTTCTACACCACCGCCGAACCCGTCCTCGCCGCCATGATCCAACGCGCCCACACCCAACACGACACCACCACCGACGACCGACGCGCCGAACTCACCGCCACCGCCCACCAGATCACCAGCACCGAGAACGCGATCGACCGGTATCACACCGCGTTCGAGAACGGCACCATGGACGACGCCACCGCCGGACCCCGCATCCGCGAACTCCGCCAACGACTCGCTCAACTTCAAGCCCGGCACACCGAACTCGACGCCGACCTGACGTCACAACCCGAGCCCCCGCCGCCGGGCACCGTCGCCCGGATCCGCGACCACCTCAGCACCATCATGACCAGCGGCACCGCCACCGAACGCAAAGCCGCCATCGAAGCGCTCATCGCCGAAGTCCAACTCACTGACCAGGGAGTCGTACCCGTGTTCAAGATCCCCACCGACACAACAATGCCCCCGCCCGAAACGGACGGGGGCACCTCAGGAGTACCACCGGTTCGCACAATGGTGCGGTCGGTGGGGCGGGCGGGACTCGAACCCGCGACCGAGGGATTATGAGTCCCCTGCTCTAACCGGCTGAGCTACCGCCCCGTCACCGCGCCGGATCTTATCCCGCCCGGTGGATCACCGGCCAGCACGAGATGGCGCCGTCGCTCATCGGCGTCGCCGGCGTAGCAGCACGATGGGCAACGCGAGGATAACAGTGAGCAGCCACCCCACCGCGACGACGCCCCACAGCCAGCCCTCGTCGCTCTCGGCGGTCTCGGTGATGAACATGCCGAGGGTCAGCAGAGCGTTCGCGCCGCCGATCGCCAGCGCGGCGAGGCCGCTGACGACCATCAGCGGGATCTCCCACCAGGAGCGCTTCGCCGGCTCCCGCCGCTCGGCGCCGGCTGCGGCCCGGGGCTGCGGGATGCGGTCCGGGTCGCGGGCCGGCATGACCACCTGCCGGTCGGCCGGTACCTGGGAGTCGATCACCCGGATCGCGCCGGGGTGCAGGTCGAACATGGTCGGTTCGATCCGCATGGAGATGGCGTCGTCGCCGATGAGCTGCCGGGCGCCGTCGGGCCAGGCGAGCATGAGGGCGCACTCCGCGTACCGGACGGTGAGCGGGCCGCCGTGGCCGAGCCAGCTCACCCCGTCGACGCCGACGTGCAGCTCGCCGTCGCCCTCCTTCTCCTGGTACGCGGTGCCGGCCACCGTGTCGGCCGAGCGGGTGGGGGCCGCGGCGAAGCCGGCCCAGTCGGCGCGGTGTCCCTCGGGCACCATGAGCAGCGCGCCGGCCAGCGCCTCGCGGGCCACCTCGTGCACGTCGTCGACGTCGACGGCCTTCAGCTCGGCGCGGTGCTCGTCGACCGTCAGGTTGCGCTCCCCGGTGAGCACGTTGAAGGCGTACGACGGCAGCCGGGCCGCGTCCACCTCGGCGGTGCCGAGGAAGTCCTCCCGCTTCGCCACGACGGCGTCGAGGTCGGCCTGCTCGATCCGGCCGACCCGCAGCTTGGCGAGCGTGTCGACGAAGCCGCCGAGCACGGCGTCCTGCTTCTCCGGCAGCGCGTCGGCCAGCGCCCGCAGCGTCGCGTGGCCGTCGCCGCGCGGCTCGTAGCCGGCGGTGGTCTGGTAGGAGAGTCCGCCGTCCTGGCGCAGCGCCCGGTACAGCTCGCGCTCCAGCACCCCGGCGAAGACGCTCGCGGCGGTCCGGCGCCGCACGACGGCGTCCAGCACCACCGCCCGCGAGCCGCCGACGAAGTACGCGGGGGTCCGCGGCAGCGCCGACGACGCGGCCGGCACCGGCTGCCGTACGCCCGACGGCAGTGCCAGCCGCAGCCCGGCGGGCACGGACCTCCCGGCGATCCAGAGCACCGCGTTCTCCCGGGTGAACCAGCGGGCCGCCCACTGCCGCAGGTCGTCGGCGGTGAGCGCGCTGAGCCCCCACTCCGGGTAGCTGGTGATGCCGAAGTCGCGGGCGCCGTGCCGCCACAGCGGGATGTCGTCGGTGGCGGCCGTGCCCCGGCTGCTGTGCTCGGTGCGCAGGATCTCCTTCTCCACGTCCAGCCGGCCGGTCGGCAGCTCGCTCAGGTTGGCGCAGACCGAGGTGAGGAAGGTGGCGATGTCCTGCGCGGAGCCCTGCATGTGGAACGTGGTGAACACCGGCGCCGTGGCGCCGTTGACGTGGTAGTCGGCCAGCCCGAGGGGGGCCAGCGCGAGGTGTTCCAGCAGGTGGGTGATGCCGCTGCGGGCGAGCGTCTCGTCGGCGGTGCCGACCCGGAAGGTCAGCCCGGCGCGCATCGGCCCACCGGTGGGGGCGAGCAGCGTGGGCACCCCGTCCACGTCCAGTTCCTGGATCATGACTGCCCACCCTTCGCGTACGCCTTGTCGCGGAACTTCTGGAACTGCTTGGCGGGGTCGCCGATGTAGCCGAACATCGCCTCGTCGCCGAGCGGCCCCATGGCCGCGAACTGCTGCGCCGCCGCCGGGTACTCCTCCAGGAGGCAGAAGGCCATCGCGAAGACGCTGCGCACCCAGACCCAACCCCAGCCGTGCCGGAACCCGGGGTGCCAGACCGACTGCTGCGCCGCCTGGTGGATCTCGTGCCGGACGTGCGCGCCGCGCAGGTGGGCGCCCGCCTCGCTCACGTCGTCGTGGTCGAGCGCCTCCTCCAGGTGGGCCTCGACCACCAGCACCGCGTTCGGTGCGCCGGGCGGGGCGGCGTCGGCACACTCCCGGGCGAAGCCGTGTGCCCGTTCCCAGGTGCCGCTCCACTTCGGGCAGAACTGTTGCAGCAGCGACGCCTGGGCCGGCAGGTGGTGGGGGTGGTGCTTGGCGAGCTGGTCGTAGCGGCGGCGGGCCTCGGCCTGGCCGAGCTCCAGTCCCCGCGCGTTGGTGATCCGCTGCGTCCACGCCGCCGCGTCGTCCGGGTGCCGGGCGGTGACGTCGATCAGCACCTGCTCGGCCCGCCGCAGGTGGGCGTGGAACTGGGCGAACTGCTCCCGGCTGACGTGCTGGGCCCGGTAGGACGATCGGATCCGCCAGCCGGCCCGGATCAGGTGCGACCCGAGCAGGGCGCCGGCGAGCGCGTCGTCGGGCCGCCCGGCCAGCACGTCCCGGAGGAACTCCTCGACGTCCTCGGTCTCGCCGGCCTCGCCGACGAGGAGGGTCCGGCCGTGCGGGTCCTGCCCGTCGACGATCGCGCGCAGGGCCGGCCAGTCGCGGGCCGCGAGGGCCGCGCGCACCTGACCGACCTGGGGGTACGCCGCCGCGGCGTCGAAGTCGGGCGGCGGAATGGTTCCGGGCATGGCGAGGAGCATAAGTGATCTTCAACGGGGCGTGACCCACCGTTCAGCCGGTACGCAGCTCCGACAGGACGGCTCCGGCGGCCCGCCAGCCGCTGGCGAGGGCGCCTTGGATGGAGGGGCTGTCGCGGTGGTCCCCGGCGACGAACAGGCCATCTCCCAGGGCCACCGGCTTGCGCAGCCGGCCCTGCGGCGGGGGCGCGGCGGGCAGCGCGTCGGGGATGGACACCGTGGTCAGGTGGGTCCAGTCCGCCGTGGACCGGCCGTAGAGGCGGGTGAGTTCCGCCCGCACCGTCGGCTCGGGCGGGGCCGACGGGCCCACCACCGAGGTGGCGACCAGGTGCCGACCGGCCGGCGCGTACGTGGGCGCGGCCCTGCTGACCACCACCGTGTTGGCGACGATCTCGCGCCGGTCGCCGTCGAGGAGCAGGATCGGCTCGTCAAGCGGCGGCTCCGGGGTGCTGTGGTAGTAGGTCGTGTAGCTGTGCATGCGTACCGCCGGCAGACCCGGCAGCAGCGTGGCCGCCGCCGGCGGGTCCACGGCGACCACGACGGCGCGGCAGCGGATGTCGCCGGCCTGGGTGCGGACCCGGCCGGGCGCCACCTCGGCGACCGGGGTGTCCAGGTCGATCAGCTCCGCCGGGAGCGGGTCGGCGACGGCGCGGGGCAGCGCGGCCATCCCCTCGGCGGGCAGGCCGATGCGGCCCCGGGCGAAGGAGCGCAGCACCATCGCCAGCACGTGGCTGGAGGTCTCCAGCTCCCGGCCGACGAGGACGCCGGAGAGGAACGGCCGGAGCAGCTCCTCGACGATCGCGTCGGAGAGGCCGGCGCGGCGCAGCGCGGTCTCGGTGGTGGTCTCCTCGGCGGCGAGCAGCCGGGTCTTCGGCAGGGTGGCGCAGCCCGTGGCGAGCGCGGCGAAGCGCAGCCGGTCGAGCAGCGATCCCACGCCGGCCAGCGCGGTGGCGGGGCCGCCGGTCGGTTCGCGCAGCGGGTTCACCAGGCGGGTCAGCCGGTCGCCCTTGCGTACCAGCACACCGGAGGTGAAGTGGCCGAGGCGCAGCCGGTCGACGTCGAGCAGGGTGCCGAGCCGGGGGTACGCCGTGTTGAGCACCTGGAAGCCGCGATCGAGCAGGTAGCCGTCGACCGCGTCGGTGGCGACCCGGCCGCCGAGGCGGGCGGCGGCCTCCAGCAGCCGCCACGGCACGCCCGCGCGGTGCAGCCGCCGGGCCGCGGCGAGCCCTGCCAGGCCGCCGCCGACCACGATCACGTCGGTCTCCGCGAGCATCGCGCGCCTCCCGCTCCTTCGTTCGTCCGGGGCAGCCCGCCCCGGCCACCAGATCGTCGGCCCGGTGTCGCAGCCCGGCGCGCGGGCAGCCGGCAGCGAGCGGACGTTCCCATGAACCGACGCATCGATCGACGCAGCAGGAGTCTAGGTCGACATCGACCATCCTGCCGGGGAAGCGGGCCCCTGGGTGGCGGAAACGCCCACCCGACCCGGGGGCAGGAACGGCGAACGCCCGCCGGCGTGGCCGACGGGCGTCTGGGTGTGGAAGCTCCCCCGTTTGGACTCGAACCAAAAACCTGCCGGTTAACAGCCGGCTGCTCTGCCAATTGAGCTACGGGGGACCGTTGCGTCATCCGGCGCCGATCTCGCTGTGCGCCGTGCGACGAGGACAAGAATACAGGATTCCGGGGGGTGTTGGTCCAGGGGGTTACCTTCGGAGTCGGCGCCCGGGCCACACGATAATAAAACCAGACAAATCGTCATCACGGCACAAGGAGGTATGAGCGGAGAGCAGGATGGGTAGTTAGCTGCCGACAGAGAAGACAGGCGCGATTTGGTCGCCTCCGGCGGGGTAACCCACCGGACGACGGCGCGTCAGGTACGGAAGGAGCCGCCATGCGCGGAAAGATGATGTTCCTTGGCGGGCTGGCTGCGGGATTCGTCCTGGGCGCCCGTGCCGGTCGGGAGAAGTACGAGGAGCTGGTGATCCGGGGCCGCAAGGTGCTCGACCACCCGACCGTCCAGGAGGCGGCCGGTGTCGCGCAGGCCCAGGCGACCCGCCTCTACAGCGAGGGCAAGGACAAGCTCGGCCAGTCGAAGCTGGGTGAGAAGCTGAACACCAACGGCCAGAAGCAGGAGCTGACCGCCGCCGACGACGCGTTCGCCGGCACGCCGGCCACGGTCGGCGCGAAGAACGCCACCGGGTCGTCGAGCACGACCGCGACCCCCGGGTCGACGTCGGCCACGCCCCGTAACAAGCCGTCCGGCTCGGGCACCAACGGCAGCACCCTCTGAGCGCACCTTCGGGCGGGCCGGTCACCTTCGGGTGACCGGCCCGCCCCGCGTGCAAACCCCGACGCGGGCGGCCCGGGTGCGACCGCGTGCGGACCCCGACGCCGGTAGCCCGGATGCGACGCGTGCGGACCCCGACGCCGGTAGCCCGGATGCGACCGGAGCCGGTCAGTCCTTGCTGCTGAAGGCGGCGTCGAAGGCCGCGGCGGGGGCGTCGAAGGCGAGCCGGCGGACGAACTGCAACGCCTCCGGGGCGCCGACGAGGCGATCCATCCCGGCGTCCTCCCACTCGATCGAGATCGGGCCGGCGTAGCCGATCGCGTTCAGGGCCCGGAAGCAGTCCTCCCAGGGCACGTCGCCGTGGCCGGTGGAGACGAAGTCCCAGCCGCGCCGCATGTCCGCCCACGGCAGGTGCGAGGCGAGCCGGCCCCGCCGTCCGTCCCCCGTACGCACCTTCGCGTCCTTGCAGTCGACGTGGTAGATCCGGTCGGCGAAGTCGAAGATGAAGTTCACCGGGTCCAGCTCCTGCCAGACGAAGTGCGACGGGTCCCAGTTCAGCCCGAACGCGGGCCGGTGCCCGACCGCCTCCAGTGCCCGCTTCGTCGTCCAGTAGTCGTACGCGATCTCGCTCGGGTGCACCTCGTGGGCGAAGCGCACCCCCACCTCGTCGAAGACGTCCAGGATCGGGTTCCACCGGTCGGCGAAGTCCTGGTAGCCGCGCTCGATCATCGACGGCGGCACCGGCGGGAACATCGCCAGCGTGTGCCAGATCGACGAGCCGGTGAAGCCGACGACGGTGTCCACCCCCAGCTTCGCCGCCGCCCGCGCGGTGTCCTTGACCTCCTCGGCGGCGCGGCGGCGTACGCCTTCGGGTTCGCCGTCACCCCAGATCCGCGCGGGCAGGATGCCCTGGTGCCGCTCGTCGATCGGATGGTCGCAGACGGCCTGGCCGACCAGGTGGTTGGAGATCGCGAAGACCTTCAGGTTGTGCTTCGCCAGGGTCTCCCGCTTCCGCTCGACGTACGAGTCGTCCGCGAGCGCCCGGTCGACCTCGAAGTGGTCGCCCCAGCAGGCGATCTCCAGCCCGTCGTAGCCCCACTCGGAGGCGAGCCGGCAGACCTCGTCGAACGGAAGATCGGCCCACTGGCCGGTGAAGAGCGTGATGGGTCGCGCCATGGTGCTTCTCCCCTGTGCTGATGGGGATTCCGTGGGTGCGTGACCGGGGCGAGGGTGACCGGCCGGGGCGGTGCGGCGGCGGGCCACGGCGGAGCACCGGTGGGTGCGCGTGCGCACCTGGAACCGGCCGGGTTGCGCCTCCCGCCGGTCACCGGCAACCGCCACGGTCGCCGACCCCACTCTAGGACCGCCGGGGCACCCCACGAAAGCCCTCGTCCTCCCCGCGATCCCGCGGTTGTCCGCCCCGGTCCGCACACCGTGCCGGCGCGGACCACGGGATCGCGGGGAGGAACGCCAGGGTCAGCGGATCAGGGCAGGGTCCACTTCTGGTTGGCACCGGTGTGGCAGGTCCACAGGTGCACGGCCTGACCGTCGGCCGGGTTGTTGCCCGAGACGTCCAGGCACTTGCCGGTCTGCGGGTTCCTCAGCGTCCCGTCCGCCTGCGCCGACCAGTTCTGCGCACCGGTGCCGTTGCACGTCCACAACTGGATCTTCGTGCCGTCGGCTGACGCGCCGCCGGAGATGTCCAGGCACTTGCCCAGCGCCTTCACCGTCGAGTTCGGCGTCACCGTCCACGTCTGCGCGGCGGAGCCGTTGCAGGTCTGGATCTGGATCTGGGTGCCGTCGGCCGTGGCGCCGTTGCGCACGTCCAGGCACTTGCCGGCCAGGCCCCGGATCGGTCCGACGCCGCCGCTGCCACCGGTCCTGACCAGGGTGAAGTCGTCCACGTCGAAGAGCCCCGTGCCCGAGCCGGTGAAGGTCAGGTAGAGGTCCCGGGTGCCGGACGGCACCCCGGACAGGGTGGTCGTGACGTCGGCGAAGGTGTTCCAGCCGCCCGTGTTCGGCACGGCGACCGAGCCGAGCACGGTGCCGGTCGTCGATCCGGTACGCACCTGGAGGGTGCCGCCCGGCCCACCGGAGACGACCCGCGCCCGCAGCGACGTCACCCCGCTCAGGTCGACCCCGGCGTACGCGGCCCAGTCGCCCGGGTCGATGTGCCCGAGGGTCTGGCCACCGTTCGCGCCGGCCTTGGTGAACGGGGCGACCCCGGCCGCCGAGCTGAACGCCTCCGCCTGGACGGTGGTGTTCCCGCCCGGCGGGTTCACGCCGAGTTCCTTGATCCGGATGTTGCGGAACGAGGCGTCGTCGCCGGTGCCGTGGTTCTGCAGCCCGATGTGGCCGGCGAGCGAGCGGGCCGGGTCGGTGTTGGTGAAGTCGTTGATCCGCACGCCGTTCAGGAAGACCTGGAGGCGCTCGCCCTCGACGAGCAGCTCGTAGGTGTTCCACTCCCCCGGCGGGTTCAGCGCCGCGTCCCGGGCGGCGATGTCGGCGGACTTGAAGGTGTAGACGGCCCCGGTGGTGCGGTCGGCCGCGTCGGTGGCGTCGATCTGGACCTCGTAGCCGCTGTTCACCGCCGACCAGGGGTCGCTCGACGGCGGGAAGCCGATGAAGACGCCGGAGTTGTCGTCCCCGGCGAGCCGCCAGTCCAGCTTGAGCGAGTAGTTGGTGAACTGCTTCGCGCTGTACCAGTACAGGCCCATGCCGCCGACCGACGTCAGGGTGGCGTCGGCGTTGCTGAAGCTGCCCGGCCCGGCCTGGGACCAGCCGCTGGTGGAGCCGTTGTAGAGCGCCGTGTAGCCGGTCTCGGGCCGGCAGTCGGCCTTGGCCCGGCCGGCCGCGTACCGGATGCCGCCGAGCAGGTGGGCGCGGAAGGCCGGCTCGGCGTACGACGCCTGGGTGTGCCCGCCGCCGGTGTAGAAGGAGCGGCCCCCGCTGTAGGTCTTGCACCAGGAGTGCGGGTGGTCGGCCCCCATCGAACCGCCCGTGTAGGACGACTCGTCGAGGGTGGCCAGCACCCGGGCGGTGGAGCGGGCGTTGGTCTGGTAGTTGTACCACTCGTCGGTGCGGGTCCAGGTCTGCGGCAGGTGCGCGGTCGCCGCGTGCGCCCGGTTCTCCGCCTTGACGTTCGCCTGCTGGATGTGCGGGTGTGAGGCGAAGTACGCCCCGACCAGGTTGCCGTAGAACGACCAGCCGTACTCGGTGTCGGCGGCGGCGTGCACGCCGACGAAGCCGCCGCCCGCGCCGATGTACGACTCGAAGGCGCTCTGCTGGGCGCCGTCGAGCACGTCGCCGGTGGTGTTGAGGAAGACCACCGCCTCGTAGCGGGACAGGTTGGCGGTGGTGAACTGGGTGGCGTCCTCGGTGGCGGTGACGGTGAAGTTGTTGGCGGCGCCGAGGTCGCGGATCGCCTGGGTGCCGACCGCGATCGAGTCGTGCCGGAAGCCGGCCGTCTTGGAGAAGACCAGCACGTCGTACGGGGCGTCGGCGGCGCTGGCCGAAGGGGCCGAGGTTGCCGGGGTGGTGCAGGCGAGGACGGCGAGGACGGCGGTGGCCGCGCCGAGCAGGGGTCGGAGGAGTCTGGGCATGTCGCTCTCCCAACGAGGTGTAAGGAAGGGCCCCCTGTTAACGCCTGGTGTATAGGAAGGGGCCCTTCCTTCAGATCAGGGCAGGGCCCACTTCTGGTTGGCGCCGGTGTGGCAGGTCCACAGGTGCACGGGCTGACCGTCGGCGGCGGTGTTGCCGGAGACGTCCAGGCACTTGCCGGTCTGCGGGTTCTTCAGGGTGCCGTCCGCCTGGGCGGACCAGTTCTGCGCGCCCGTGCCGTTGCAGCCGTACAGCTGGATCTTCGTGCCGTCGGCGGACCCGCCGCCGGAGATGTCCAGGCACTTGCCCAGCGCCTTCACGGTCGAGTTCGGCGTCACCGTCCACGTCTGCGCGGCGGTGCCGTTGCAGCCGTGGATCTGGATCTGGGTGCCGTCGGCCGTGGCCGCGTTGCGTACGTCCAGGCACTTGCCGCCGAGCCCGACGACGGGGCCGGTGCGGACCGCCGCGCCGGTGGTGAAGGCGAACGTGTCCACGTCGTAGAGCGCGCCGGTGCCCGTGCCGGCGAACGTGAGGTAGAGCGTGCCGGTGCTGGCCGGTGCCCCGGAGATGCTGCCGCTGACCGTGGTGAACGTGTCCCAGGCGCCGGTGACCGGGACGGTCGCGGAGCCGAGCACGGTGCCGGTGGGCGAACCGGCCCGCACCTGGAGGGTGCCGCCGGCGCCGGCCGAGGAGACCCGGGCGCTGAACGAGGTCGCGTTGTCGATGCGGTACGGCTCGAACGCGATCCAGTCGCCGTTGTGGATGTCGCCGACGGTCCTGCCGCCCTCGGCGGTGGCCTTGTCGAAGGTCCCGACGCCGGAGGAGGTCTTGAAGTGCTCCGCCTGACGCTTGCGCGGCTGGAGGGTGTGCTGCTTGTGCGTGGTCAGCCCGCCGGCGTCGGTGTACTCGGCGTCGAAGATGGCGAAGATGTTCGCCGCGTCGTCGTGTTCGCCGTCGACCGGGATGGTGATCGAGCCCGAGCAGCCGTTCTTCGAGGTGATCTGGTGGCCGTGGTTGTCGTGGCCCAGCACGTACGTCATCTTGACCTTGGTGCAGTCGATGGCGCCGTCCTCCGGGTCGGTCACGGTGATGCTGAACGGCACGGTGTCGCCGTAGCTGAACAGTCGGCCGTTGGCCGGGCTGTTGATGGTGACCGTGGGCGCGGTGTTGCCGACGCCGATCTGCACGTTCGCCGTGCCGGTGGCGCCCTGGGGGTCGCGTACGGTCAGCGTGACCCGGTAGGTGCCGTTGGCGGTGTACGTCTTGCTGGGGTTGGCCGCCGTCGAGCTGGTGCCGTCGCCGAAGGCCCAGGAGTACGTCAGGGCGCCGCCCTCCGGGTCGGTCGACCCGGCCGAGGAGAAGTTCACGGTCAGCGGGGCCGTGCCGGAGGTCTTGTCGGCCGCGGCGACGGCGGTCGGGGCCCGGTTGCCGCCGGCGATGTAGTCGTAGCGGTAGAGCGCCGAGTTGGCGTCGCCGTTGAAGTAGCCGGTGCCGTAGTCGAGGATGTAGAGCGCCCCCTCGGGCCCGAACGCCATGTCCATGATCTGCTTGCCGTTCCACGGGAACGTGTCGATGCCGCCCGGGGAGCCGTCGGCGTTGAGGTGGATCGGCTTGACCCAGCCCCGGCCGAGTTCGCCGGCGAAGAACTGCCCGTCGAAGGACTGCGGGAACTTGGTGGTGGAGTTCAGCGCGGCGTCGTAGCGGTAGACGGGGCCGGCCATCGGCGACTCGGAGCCGCCGCCGAACTCGGGCGGGGTGCCGGCGTCGCCGGCGTACCGGATCCAGGCCGGCTTGGCCCCGGGCAGGGTGGGCAGGCCGGTGTTGCGGAACGAGTTGTTGGTCGGCCCACCGGAGCAGTTGAACTTCGCCCCGGCGGTTCCGGCGGCGAAGTCCCACTCGGCGTACGTCTCGGTGGCGGTGTTGGTGCCGGTGCAGTACGGCCAGCCGTAGTTGCCGGGACCGGTGACCCGGTTGAACTCGACCTGGCCGCTCGGGCCCCGGGCGCCGGTGGTGCCGGCGTCCGGGCCGTAGTCGCCGACGTAGACGATGCCGGTGGCCCGGTCGACGCTCATCCGGAACGGGTTGCGGAAGCCCATCGCGTAGATCTCGGGGCGGGTCCGCGTGTCCGAGTCGACGAACATGTTGCCGGCCGGGATCGAGTACGTGCCGTTGGCGTTCACCTTGATCCGCAGGATCTTGCCGCGCAGGTCGTTGGTGTTGGCCGCGGTGCGCTGCGCGTCGTACGCGGGGTTGCGGTTGGTGCGCTCGTCGATGGGCGCGTACCCGGCCGAGTCAAACGGGTTGGTGTCGTCGCCGGTGGAGAGGTAGAGGTTGCCGGCGGCGTCGAAGTCGATGTCGCCGCCGACGTGGCAGCAGATGCCCCGGTCGGCGGGCACGTCGAGGATGTCGACCCTGCTGCCGGTGTTCATCGTGAAGTCGGCGTTCAGGGTGAACCGGGAGAGCCGGTTGACGCCCTGCCAGGCCGAGAAGTCGCTGCCGGTCGCCGGGGCGTCGCCGGACGGGGTGGCCAGCGGCGGGGCGTAGTAGAGGTAGATGTGCCGGTTGGTGGCGAAGCCCGGGTCGGCCGCGATGCCCTGCAACCCCTCCTCGTCGTGGGTGTAGACCGGCACGGTGCCGATCACGGAGGTGGTGCCGGCGGAGTCCGTACGGCGGACGGTGCCGTTGCGGGCGGTGTGCAGGACCGACCGGTCCGGCAGCACCGTGATCGTCATGGGCTCGCCGACCTCCGCGACGCCCTTGGCGAGGGTGACCTGCTGGAAGTCGGTGCCGACGATGGGGTGGGCCTGGGCCGGGGTGGGGCCGCCCAGCGCGGCCGGGCCGGTGCCGAGGGCGACCGTGCCGGCGGTGGCGGCCAGGAGCAGCGCCGAGGCGGCGCAGAGCCGTCGTCGGAGCCGGTGGGTGGGGGCGTCCTGGGTGGACATGGGTGTGCCGTCCCTTCCTGACGAGTGACTGCCAGGGCGGGCGCGCGCCGTCGCGCCGGATGCCGTAGCGGGGGGGGTGCTCGGCCTGCCGGGTGCCGTGCCCGGCCGGCCGTGACCTGGGAGCGACGGGGCGGACCCGGTCGGTCGGAGGTCACCAGTCGATGGGTTCCCGCGCCGCCGGTCCGCCTCGACGAAACAGATTCGTGATGGGCCCGACATTAAGCGGCGCACATCGATGTGTCCATACCTTCCGCCGAATCGGCGCTAACTTTTGTCGATCTCGCCGAAAGTCGCGGCCGGTACGGGACGACTCAGCGGGGGCGGTCGACGGCCCGGGCGGCGAGTTCGGTCAGGGCGGCCCGGGCCTCGGCGGTCACCGGGGCCGACGACAGGGCCGCCAGCGCGGCCTCGGCCCGTACCCGGATCATTCCCTCGATCCGCGCGCGGGCCCCGGTGCCCTCGATGATCTTCCGCAGCTCGGCGGCGCCGTCGCCGTCCAGCGCCGGATTGCCGAACAGCTCCCGCAGCCGCGCGGCCTGTGCCCGGTCCGCGGCGCCGCGGGCCAGCGCCATCATCACCGTCGGCTTGCCCTCCCGCAGGTCGTCCAGGACCGACTTGCCGGTGACCGTCGGGTCGCCGAAGATCCCCAGCACGTCGTCGCGCAACTGGAACGCGTCGCCCAGCGGGTCGCCGAACTCGGCCAGCGCGGCGACCCGCTCCGGCCCGGCCCCGGCCAGCGTCGCGCCGATCTGCAACGGCCGGGTGACCGTGTAGCGGGCCGCCTTCATCCGGACCACGGTCAACGCGCTCGCCACCGAACCGTCGCCCACCCCCGAGACCAGGTCCAGGTACTCCCCCGCGATGACCTCGGTACGCATCAACGCGAAGACCGCGTACCCCCGGTGCACCCGGCCCACGTCCAGGCCACACTCGTGGAACATCTGATCCGACCAGGCGGCGCAGAGGTCGCCGCAGAGCAGCGCGGTGTCGCGCCCGTACGCCTCGGGGTCGCCGCGCCAGGACGAGCGGGCGTGCAGGTCGGCGAAGAGCCGGTGCACCGACGGTCCGCCCCGGCGACGGTCGCTGCCGTCGAGGATGTCGTCGTGGATCAGCGCGAACGCGTGGAACAGCTCCAGCGCGGCGGCGGCCGCCACGATCGGCGCGCCGTCGGCGCCGCCCGCGCCCCGCCAGCCCCAGTAGCAGAAGAGCGGGCGCAGCCGCTTGCCGGCCAGCACGAACCGGTGCAGCGCGGTGAAGACGCCCCGGGGCGCACCGTCCGGCCAGTCCCGGCCCTGCCGGTCGAGGAACGCGGCGAGCGCCGCGTCGAAGCGGGCCCGCAGCCCGCTCGTGTCGGTCGGGGCGACGGCGACGGTCACGGCCCCTCCCCCGTTCGCCCGGTCGCCGCCGGGGCGGACGGCACGGCCGGCGGCGGCCCGCCCCGGCGCGGCGGCGCGACCGCGTCGGAGGCCGGCGACGCCAGCCCCGCCAGCTCCAGCAGCAGCGCCTTGACCTCGGTCGCGGCGACCCGCCCCCGGGCGGCGGACGCATCGGAGCAGAGCAGCACCGGCCCGTCGGCCGGGTCGGCGGGCAGCCGCCCGTGCGACCCCCTGACCGCCCGGGCACCGGCGTCCAGCCCCACCACGCTCATCAGGTAGCGCATCCCGAGCTTCCTGCGGGCCAGCGCCACGGCGGCCCGCCGCTTCGCCGCCGACGGTGCGGCCGGGTCGAAGAAGAGTTCGGCGGGGTCGTAACCCGGCTTGCGATGGATCTCCACCAGCCGGGCGAAGTCGGGCGCGCGGGCGTCGTCGAGCCAGTAGTAGTAGGTGAACCAGGCGTCCGGCTCGGCGACGAGGACCAGCTCCCCGGCGCGTGGGTGGTCCAGCCCGTACGCGGCCCGCCCGTCGGCGTCGAGCACCTCGGCCACCCCCGGCAGCCCGGCGCAGAGCGCCGCCACCGCCGGCACGTCGGCCGGGTCGCGGACGTAGACGTGCGCCACCTGGTGGTCGGCCACCGCGAAGGCCCGCGAGGTCCACGGGTCGAGATACTCCATGCCGGCCTGGGTGTGCACCCGCAGCAGCCCCTCGGCGCGCAGCGCCCGGTTGACGTCGACCGGGCGGGACACGTCGGTGATGCCGTACTCGGAGAGCACCACCACGGTGGCGTCCCGGGCGCGGGCGGCGTCCAGCAGCGGCCCGAGCACCTCGTCCAGCTCGGCCGCCGCCACGGCCGCCCGGGGCGACGAGGGGCCGTGGCGTTGCAGGTCGTAGTCGAGGTGCGGGACGTACACCAGCGTCAGGTCCGGGGACTGTTCGGCGAGGATCAGCTCGGCGGCCCGGCAGATCCACGCCGACGACGCCAGCCCGGCGCCCGGCCCCCAGTAGCTGAACAGCGGGAAGGTGCCGAGCCGGTCGGTCAGGGCGTCGTGCAGCTCCGGCGGGTCCGTGTAGCAGTCCGGCTCCTTGCGCCCGTCCGCGCGGTAGACGGGGCGGGGGGTGACCGTCCAGTCCACGTCGGCCCCCATCGCGTACCACCAGCAGACGTTGGCGACCGTCCAGCCCGGCTCGACCCGGCGGGCCGCCTGCCACAGCTTCTCCCCGCCGACCAGGGCGTGGTGCTGCCGCCAGAGCAGCACCTCGCCGAGGTCGCGGAAGTACCACCCGTTGCCGACGATGCCGTGCCCGGCCGGGAGCGCCCCGGTGAGGAAGGTCGACTGCACGGGGCAGGTCAGCGCGGGCAGCACCGTGCCCAGCTCGGCGCGGAAGCCGGCGTCGGCGACCGCGCGCAGCCGGGGCATGTGCGCCAGCAGGCGGGGGGTCAGCCCCACCACGTCCAGCACCACCAGCCGCCGGCTCACGCCGGCACCCCGCTGTCGTGCCGGTCATCCGCCGGCGCGAGACTGAGGGCGACCAGCTCCGCGCGGGCGAAGGCCAGCTCCGCGGCGATGCCGACGGCCAGCTCCGCGTCGGTGCGCGGGCGCCGCGCGGCCGGCAGCACCCCCCAGGTGTACGTCTCGACGTCCAGGTGGTCGCAGCCCGGCGCGGGCCCGGCGTAGAGCGCGGCCAGCGCGGCGCGCAACACCGGCAGGGTGGAGCCCAGCGGCGGCTCGGGCGGGGCGTGCAGCGGCACGTGGTAGTGCACCCGCCACGGCCCGGGCAGCCGCGCGTCCAGGGCGGCGTCCAGGTCGTCGGCGGCGTGGGCCGGGTGGGCCGGGTCCGCCGCGCCCGCGCAGCCGGCGGCGCGGGTCTGGTGCAGGAAGCGCGGCTCCACCCAGCGGCGCAGCGCCGACGTGGCCCCGGCGGGCGCCTCGATGGCGGCCGAGACCTGCACCTTCACCACCGGCAGGCCGGCCGTACGCAGCCGGCGCAGCGCGTCGGCGGGCTCCTCCCACGCGCAGGCGAGGTGGGCGAGGTCCAGGCAGACGCCGATCCGGTCGCTGTCCACGCCGGACAGGGCCGCGACGGCCTGCCCGGTGCTCTCCACCACGCAGCCGGGCTCCGGCTCGAAGCCGACCCGCACCGGCCGGCCGGTCTGCCGCTCGACGGCCGCCAGACCGGCCGCCAGCTCGTCGAGCCGTCGGCGGGCGGCGTCCGCGCGGGCGGCGTCCCAGGGCTGCCGCCAGGCCAGCGGCAGGGTGGAGACCGAACCCCGGGCCGCGTCGTCGGGCAGCAGGTCGGCGAGCACCCGGGCCAGGTCCAGGGTGTACGCGAGCCGCGCGGGGGTGGTCCAGTCCGGGCGGTAGACGTCGCCCTTGACCACGGGCGCCTGGAAGGCCGCGTACGGGAAGCCGTTGAGGGTGACCACCTCCAGCCCCCGGACGGTCAGCTCGGCGCGCAGCCGGCGACGGGCGGCCGGGTCGGCGGCCAGCTCGGCGGCGACCGGGGCGGCCAGCCACAGCCCGAGGCCGAGCAGGTCGGCGCCGAGCGCCTCGCGTACGGGCACGGCGTGGGTGTCCAACTGGCGCAGGATGCCGGCGAGGTCCTCGGCGGGGTGCACGTTGGTGCAGTAGCCGAGGTGGACGGTGCCGCCGCCGGGGTGCCGCAGCCGCATCAGCTGCCGCCGCGCAGGATCGAGTTGCCGGCCCACGTGCCCGTCCCGGCGTCGACGGCGGCGTCCAGGTCCGTCAGGTCGAGCCGCCCCGACTGGCCGTAGAACTCGACCGGGTTGCGCCACAGCACCCGGTCCACGTCGTCGGCGGTGAAGCCGGCCAGCAGCATCGCCTCGCCGGTGGCCCGGGTCAGCAGCGGGTCGGAGCGTCCCCAGTCGGCCGCCGAGTTGACCAGCATCCGCTCCGTCCCGTACGCCCGCAGCAGCTCCACCATGCGCGGCGGCGACATTTTGGTGTCGGGATAGATGGAGAAGCCCAGCCAGCAGCCGGTGTCGCGGACCAGCCCCACCGTCACCTCATTGAGGTGGTCGAGCACCACCCGGCCCGGACCGATCCCCGACTCGGCCACCACCGCGAGGCTGCGCTCGACGCCGCGTGCCTTGTCCCGGTGCGGGGTGTGCACCAGCGCCGGCAGGTCGTGCGCCACGGCCAGGGCGAGCTGGGCGGCGAAAGCCTCGTCCTCCTGCGGGGTCATCGAGTCGTAGCCGATCTCGCCGACCGCCACCACGGCGTCCTTCTCCAGGTAGCGCGGCAGCAGGTCGAGCACCGGGCGGCAGCGCGGGTCGTTGGCCTCCTTCGGGTTCAGTGCGACCGTGGCGTGGTGCCGCACGCCGAACTGCCCGGCCCGGAACGGCTCCCAGCCGATCAGCGAGTCGAAGTAGTCGGCGAAGGAGGCGGGGCTGGTGCGGGGCTGCCCGAGCCAGAACGCCGGTTCCACCACCGCCCGGACGCCGGCGGCGGCCATCCGCTCGTAGTCGTCGGTGGTCCGCGAGGTCATGTGGATGTGCGGGTCGAAGATGCGCATCACGCCTCCTGGTTCGCGCGCAGCCGGGTGAGCAGGTCGGTCGCGTCCGCCGGCAGGCCGCGCCCGGCGGCGTGCCGCTCGGCGGCCAGCGCCCCGAGCATCGCGGCGAGTTCGCCGTCGGCGCGGGCGTCGAGGTCGTGCACCACAGCCAGCGGCACCCCGGTGAAGACGCACTTGAGCACCGCCTGCCGCCAGGCGGCCGGGTCGAGGTGCCGGGCGTACGGGCCGAGGGCGGCGGTCAGCAGCCGGGTGTCGTTGGTGCGGATCGCGTCGTGCAGCAGCGGCACCCCCGCCGCGCCGATTGGCAGCAGCGGCAGGGCCTTGAGCACGGCCCGCTTCTCGGCGGCGTCGCCGTGGCGGTAGCGGGACTCCGCGTGCGCGGCGTGGTCGGCCGGCAGCGCGGCCAGCAGCAGGGCCCGGACCGCCTCGTCGGCGCTCCAGCCGGGTGCGGCGGGCAGCGGCGCCCGGCCGCAGCGCCGCCCGGCGGCCGGGAACGACCGGTCGATGGCCGCCGGCTCGGCCGCCACCCGGCGCAGCGCCGCGTCGAGCCAGTCAGGATCGGGTACGCCCCGCAGCGCGGCCCGCAGTGCATCCGGTGTCATCCCGTCTCCTCTCTCGTGCCTCCGCCGTGGCCGGCGTCACCGTCGCGCCGATTGCCTCCCGGTCGCACCCGGTTGCGGTCGCGCCGCTTTCCTCTCGGCGGCGCGCAGGAAGTCGAGCGAGCGGGCCGCGACGGCGGGGGCGGCGTGCGAGTGCCGGGGCAGTTCCACGGCGATCAGGCCCCGGTAGCCGACGTCGCCCAGGGCGCGCAGCACGGGCGGGAAGTCGATTTCGCCGGCGCCGAACTCCAGGTGTTCGTGCACACCCCGGCGCATGTCGTCGATCTGCACGTTGACCAGGTGCGCGGCCACCTCGCGCACGCACTCGGGGACCGGCCGGGGCTCCAGGCAGCGGCAGTGTCCGATGTCGAGGGTGATGCCGAGGCGGGCCGGGTCGCCGAGCGCGGCGCGCAGCCGGTGCCAGCCGGCGATGTCCTCGACCAGCATGCCCGGCTCCGGTTCGAAGCCGAGAGTCGTCCCGGCCGCCTCGGCGGCGTCGAGCACCGTCGCGCAGCCGGCGACCAGCCGGTCCCAGGCGGTCACCGGCGCGACCGTGGCGGGGCGTACGCCGGACCAGAGGGAGACGGCCTGCGCGCCCAGGTCGGCGCCGATGCGTACGGCCCGGCGCAGGAAGTCGATCCGCCGCGCCGGGTCGTCGTGCAGCAGCGTCGGGGCGTGCTTGTGCCACGGGTCGAGCAGGTAGCGGGCGCCGGTCTCGACGACCACGGCGAGGTCGAGCGCCGCGAGCCGGCGGGCGACGGCGGCCACCCGCCGGGCCAGCGCGGGCGCGAACGGGTCGAGGTGGTCGTGGTCCAGGGTGAGCGCGACGCCCTGGTAGCCCAGGTCGGCGACGACGGCGAGCGCGTCGGTCAGCCGGTGGTTGGCGAACCCGTTGGTCCCGTAGCCGAACCGCAGGCCGTCGCGGTCCGGGTGGGCCGCGTCGGTGCCGGCGCGTGCGGGCGCGGGCGCGTCCGGGGCGGCGGCCGGGCCCCGGCGGTCCGGTGCGGGGGTCGGTGGGGTCCTCACGTCGGGGAGATCTTCCGCGCCAGGTGGCCACCGAGCGGCGCGGCCGCCGCCACCGCCAGGCCCAGCAGCCCGGCCCCGGCGCGGGCGGCGAGGGCGCCCTGCAACGCGGGCAGCCCGGTGATCCCCGCTCCCACCGCCGCCCGCACCGGGCCGGGCCGGGGGTCGGCCGCCGCCCGGGCCTGGGCGGCGCCGTACCGGGCCGCGTACCAGCCGGCCAGCAGCGCCGGCAGCGCGACCGCGACGCCGGGGCCCGGGCGGAGGACGCGGTCCGGCACGTCGGTGGGCCTCGCGCGGGCGACGACCCGGGGCCGGGCGCGGACCGGGCGCGGCGGCACTCCGGCGCTCGCGGCGACCAGGGCGGTGCCGGCGAGGGTACGCAGCGGCAGCGCGGCGTCGGCGCCGGTGACCTCCCGTCGGGAGAGCGCGGTGACCGTCCAGGTGTGCGCGGCGACGGTGGCCGCCGCCGGTACCGCCGTGCGCACCCGGCCGCCCGTCGCGCCCAGCAGCACGTCCAGCCCTCGGCAGGCGGCCATCACGGCCGGCCCGGCGGGGGTCGACTTCGCCGCCAGGTCGTACCCCCAGACGGCGGCGGCGAGCGGGACGGCGACCGCCGCGGCGCGCCTGCCCCCGGCGGCGGTGGCCAGCGCGACGCCGGCGGCGGTGAGCCCGGCGGCGAGGCCGAGCGCGACCCCGGGGGCGACCCGGCCGCTGGGGATGGGCCGCTCGGGGCGTTCGACGGCGTCCAGCCGGCGGTCGGCCCAGTCGTTGGCCGCCATCCCCGCCCAGTAGAGCAGGACGGACGCGGCGGCCAGCGCGGGCGTACGCCGCCCGAGCGTGCCGGCTGCCGCCGCCCCGGCGACGACGTCCCCGGGCACCGACAGCGCGGCCGGCGCCCGGACCAGCTCGGCGAGGTCAGCGAGGCGCGGCATCGGTGCCCCCCGCGTGCAGCCGGCGGGTGAACCCGCACAGCCGGGTCCACTGCTCGGCGAGCGAGTGGGTGGACGCGCCGAGCGGGTCCTTGAAGAAGAAGGCGAGGTCGGTGAGGGGGCCGGTGTGGCCGGCGGCGTGCGCGGCGGCGGTGAGCCGGGCCAGGTCCAGCACGAGGGGTGCGGCCAGGGCCGAGTCGCAGCCGTGCCAGGTGAACTCCATCCGCATCCCGGTGCCGAGGAACCCGGCGAAGGTGACCAGGTCCCACGCGGTCTTGAAGTCGCCCAACGCCTCGACGTACTCGATGCGGGTGCCGCCCTGCGGGACGTGGCCGAGGGTCTCGCCGAGCACCCGTTGCTTGCTCTCCACCTTGGCCGCGTTGGCCGCCGGGTCGGCGAGGGTGGCGCCGTCGCCGCCGCCGAGCAGGTTGACCCCGGACCAGGAGCGCACCGCTAGGTGCCGCATCGCGAACATCGGCGCGAGCACGGACTTGACCAGGGTCTCCCCCGTCTTGCCGTCGTGCCCGGCGTAGGGGATCCCGCACTCGGCGGCCAGCGCCGCCAGGGCCGGCAGCCGCAGCCCGGTGGACGGGGTGAAGTCGACGTACGGGCAGCCGGCGCGCACCGCCGCGTACGCGTAGAGGGAGCTGGGCGGCAGCACCTCGTCGCCACCGGCGAGCGCGGCGGCCAGCGCGCCCGGGTCGGCGTGCCCCGGATGCGGGCGGGCGGCCGGTTCGGTGGCCGAGACGTTGACCACCACCACCCGGTCCAGCCCGTGCCGGCGGCGGAAGTCGGTGAGGTCCCGTACGACCGCGGCGGCCCGTTCCGCCTGGCTGCCGCCGGCAGGGGCCGGGCGCAGCTCGTCCTCGACGGCGGCCAGTTCGTCGGGGAGGGCGGTGACCAGTCGGCCGGGCAGCACGCCGGCGGTGGCCAGGGCCTCGGCCCGCTTCGTCAGCGGGGTGGTGACGACGTCGTGCCCGCCGAAGACCAGGTCGGTGAAGGCCGGCAGGGCGGGCCCGCGCAGGTCGGGCAGCTCGGTGACGCAGCCGGTCGGGCCGGTGAGCCCGGACCGCAGGGCGAGCGCCCCCACGATGCTGGTGGTCGCGACCGAGCCGCGCGCCCCCACCAGCCAGACACCCGTACGCATGGTGCTCCTTCCCGATCAGGAGGAACCAGCCGTGCATTGAGTTATATAGATATCAGAAGTTTGTTCAGAAAGATATGCATCTATGCAGATGGGCCCCGTCCGCCGGCCGCCCCGGGAGGAGCCCACCGGTCCGGTGTCGACGTCGGCGGCGACGACCCGGCCCGGATCCCGGTGCGGGCGCGGACGGACGGGGCTGGCAGGCAGGGCCGGTCGGCGTCCCGTCCCTGCCTCCCCCGCACCCGCCGGTCGGGACGACGGCGCGCACCGACCGGACGTCGTGGGGTGACACCCCCGGCGGCGTCGCCGGGTGGTGACGGTCCTCCGGTGCGACCGGGGAATCCCGGTCCGGCCGCACCGGACGACCGTTCTGCTCGTGCCCACCGGACCACCGGCCCGGTGGGCACACCCTCCGGCGCCGACCTCGTCCCGGCCGCGGGGCGCAACCGCGGCCGGTCCCTCGCCGGTCGGCACCGGAGGCGGATCAGGCGGCGACCGTGGCCAGCGCCGGCTCCACCTCGGTCCACGAGGAGCCCAGCTCCGCCGACCGGGTCACCGCGTCCAGCACGAGCTGCACCTGCAACCCGTCGACGAAGGAGGGGGCCGGGTCGACGCCGGTGGCGACCGCCTCGACGAAGTCCCGCGCCTGGTGGGTGAAGGAGTGCTCGTAGCCGATGAGGTGCCCCGGCGGCCACCACGCGGACATGTACGGATGCTCCCCCTCGGTCACCAGGATGCGACCGAACCCCTGCTCGGCGGCGGGCCGCGTCGCGTCGTAGAACTCCAGCTCGTTGAGGCGCTCCAGGTCGAAGGCCACCGTGCCCAGCGAGCCGTTGATCTCCACCCGGAGGGCGTTCTTGCGGCCCGTGGCGAAGCGGCTCGCCTCGTACGTGGCCAGCACCCCGCCCTCGAGCCGGGCCACGAAGACCGCCGCGTCGTCGACGGTGACCGGCCCGGTGGCCGGGCGGTGACCGTCGGAGCCGTTGGCGTCGGCCGCCGCCAGCCCGTCCACCGTCACCCCCGTCCCGTCCACCGTCGCCGCCAGTCCGCTCGACCCGGCCGGCAGTGGCCGTTCCCTGACGAACGTCTCGGTGATCGCGCTGACCCCGGTGATCCGCCGGCCCGTGACGTACTGGGTCAGGTCGATGATGTGCGCGCCGATGTCGCCGAGCGCGCCGGAGCCGGCCCGGTCCCGCTGCAACCGCCAGACCAGGGGAAACTGCGGGTCCACGATCCAGTCCTGCAGGTACGTCGCCCGGACGTGCCGGATCACCCCGAGCCGCCCGTCGGCGACGAGCCGGCGCATCATCGCCACCGCCGGCACCCGTCGGTAGTTGAACCCGCACATCGACCGCACCCCCGCGGCCTGCGCGGTGACCGCCGCGGCGGCCATCGCCCGGGCCTCGGAGATCGTGTTGGCCAACGGCTTCTCGCACAGCACGTGCTTGCCGGCGGCCAACGCGGCGAGGGCGATCTCGGCGTGGCTGTCGCCCGGTGTGCAGACGTCGACCACGTCGATGTCGTCGGAGGCGATCAGCTCCCGCCAGTCGGTCGTGTACGCGTCCCAGCCCAGCCGGCCGGCGGCGTCGGCCACCTTCGCGGCGTCCCGGCCGCAGATCAACGCCATCCGGGCCCGCGCCGGCAGGTCGAACACCCGGTTCACGGTGCGCCACGCCTGCGAGTGTGCGGCGCCCATGAACGCGTAGCCGACCATGCCGACCCGCAGTTCTCTGTCTGTCGTGGACAAGGTGGGTCTCCCCCCGTGTGTCAGAACCCGAGCTTGAGGTAGTCGCCCGCGTTCTCCTTGGTGATCGTCTCCGAGGCGAGGATGATCTCCTTGGGTACCTGAAGTTCCACCAGGTCGGACATGCCCCTGCCCTGGCCGATCAGCCGGGCCAGCGAGACGGCCGAGGAGGCCATCGAAGGGCTGTAGGTCACGGTGGCCTTCAGCACCGTGTTGTCCGCCTGGATGTCCTCCATCGCCTTCTTCGAGCCGGCGCCGCCGACCATGAAGAACTCCTTGCGGCCACTCTGGTTCACCGCGGCCAGCACGCCGATGCCCTGGTCGTCGTCGTGGTTCCAGAGCGCGTCGATCTTCGGCAGCGCCTGGAGCAGCTGCGCCGCCTCCTGCTGCCCCGAGTCGGCCGTGAAGCGGGCCGCCCGACGGTTGGCGACCTTGAAGCCGCTCGCCGTCAGGGTGTCGGCGAAGCCCTTCGACCGCTCCTGGGTCAGCTCCAGCTCGTCCATGCCGGCGATCTCGCCGATCACCGGGTTGCTGACGCCCTTGGCCTTGAACTGCTCGATCATGTAGGTGGCGGCGGCCACCCCCATGCCGTAGTTGTCGCCCTTGATCTGGAGCCGGTAGGCCCGCGCGTCGGGGAAGGCCCGGTCCAGGTTGACCACCGGCACGCCGGCCTTCATCGCCTCCAGGCCGAACGCGTTGAGTTCCTTGCCGTCGTGCGGCAGCAACACGATCACGTCCGGCTTCTGCGAGATCAGCGTGGACAGCGCCGCCCGCTGGGCCGCCGCGTCCGCGCCGGCCTCGACCGACTTGAACTCCACGTCGGAGTACGTCCCGGCCTGCGCCTTGGCGTTGTTGGTGATGGCGGCGATCCAGCCGTGGTCCGCGGCCGGGGCGGAGAAGCCGATGACGACGCGCTTGCCGGGCTCGCTGTTGCCGCCCGGCGCACCCGCCGCCTTGGTCTGCGCCTCGGTCGGCTGGCTCTCGTTGCTGGTGCAGCCGGCGAGCAGCACGCCGGCGCCGACGGCGGCCCCGCCGAAGAGCAGTCGACGGCGTGACATGTCGCGACTGTGCTGGGTCATGACGACCTCCTGGGTTGACGGTGGTGGTGGAGGAAACTCGCGGTGCGGGAGGGAAGAGGGCGTGCGGGGCCCGGCCACCGTCGCTCAGGTGGCCCGGATGCCGCGCGGAGTGCTTCTGCGGGTCGGTGCGGAGTGGGTCGGTCGGGTCGGTGCTGATGCGGGTCGGTGTGGTGCAATGCGGGTCAGGTGGTGAGCCGGTTGCGGCCCAGGAACTGGGTGAGGCTGCGGAACTGGACCTGCTGGACCAGGACGGCGGCGACGATGATGCCGCCCTTGACCATGTTCTGGGCCTCCGTGGAGAGGCCGTTGATGGCGAAGAGGTTGGTGATGGTGGCGAAGATGACCACCCCGAGCAGGGAGCCGATGATGGTGCCCCGCCCGCCGCTGAGCAGTGTGCCGCCGATGATCGCGGCGGCGATCGCGTCCAGCTCGTAGAGGTTCGCCATCGCCGCCTGCGCCGAGTTGGCCTGGGCGGTGAGCATGATGGCGGCGATCCCGCAGCAGAGGCCGGAGAGCGCGTAGAGCAGCACGGTGTGCCGCTTGACGTTGATGCCGGCGAGCCGGGCGGCCTCCGGGTTGCCGCCGACGGCGACCGTACGCCGGCCGAAGGTGGTGCGGTTGAGCAGCACCCAGCCGGCCGCGACCACGGCGGCGAGGATGTAGACCAGCAGCGGGATGCCGAGCAGGCTGTTGCTGGCGAGCCCGTTGATGAAGCCGTTCTCCGACACCTGGGTCTGCTTGTCGGAGATCTCGGCGGCCAGACCCCGGGCGGCCACCAGCATGGCGAGGGTGGCGATGAACGGCACCAACCGGCCGTACGAGATGAGCAGCCCGTTGACCAGGCCGACCGCCAGCCCGACGGTGAGCGCGCTGAAGATCATGCCGCCGGCGCCGTAGCTCTGGGTGGCCACCGTGGTGCACCAGACGCCGGCCAGCGCGACGATCGCGCCGACGGAGAGGTCGATGCCACCGCCGATGATCACGAAGGTCATGCCCACGGTGACCACGCCGACCACGGCCGCCAGCTTGAGGATGCTCAGGACGTTGTCCCACACCCAGTCCGGGTTCGAGTACAGGTCGGAGCGGGTGAGGGCGCCGATCACGACGAGCACGACCAGCACCCCGACCAGGCCGAGGTTGCGGCGGGCACCCTCGCCACCCTCGCCCCGCCACCAGGAGATCCGGCCCGGGGCGGACGTTTTGTGGACCGCCCCGGCGGTCTCCGTGGGATCCACCGGCGGCGACTGCGCCGGCAGTTGCGCCGCCCGCTCCGGCGTCGCGGTGGGGGTGAGAGGCTCGCTCATGCCGCTGCGCCTTCCATCAGGGACCCCGCCATCACGAGGTCGAGCACGGTGTTCTCGTCGAGTTCGCCGGCCGGGGCCTCGCGGACGACCCGCCCCTCCCGCATCACCAGCACCCGGTCGGCCAGGCCGAGCACCTCGGGAACCTCACTGGAGACCAGCAGCACCCCGACGCCGCGCGCCGCCAGCCCCCGGATCACCTGGTAGAGCTCCGCCCGCGCGCCGACGTCGACACCCCGGGTCGGCTCGTCGAGCAGCAGCAGCCGGGTGTCGCCGAGCAGCCAGCGGCCGACCACCACCTTCTGCTGGTTACCGCCGGAGAGGGTGCGCACCGGCCGGCGTACGTCGCGGGGCCGCAGCTCCAGGCTCTCGGCGATCCGGTCGGCCTCCGCCCGTTCCCGCCCGGCGTCGGTGAACCCGGCGCGGGCGTAGCGGGCGAAGGTCGCCAGGGTCACGTTGCGGTAGATCGGCTCGCCCAGCAGCAGCGCCTGGCTCTTGCGTTCCTCGGGCGCCATCCCCATCCCGGCGCGCACCGCCGCACCGACGCTGCCGGGACGCAGCGCCCGGCCGGCCATCCGCACCGAACCGGCCTCGGCGCGGCGGGCGCCGTAGATGGTCTCCAGCAGCTCGGAACGGCCGGAGCCGACCAGCCCGGCGATGCCGACGATCTCACCGGCCCGGACGTCGAGCGAGACGTCGGCGAACTCGCCGGCCCGGGTCAGCCCCTCGACCGTGAGCAGCTGCGCGCCGTCGGCCGCGCCGGCCGGGCGGTCCGGGAAGACGTACTCGATGGTCCGGCCGGTCATCCGGCTGACCAGGTCGCGGGTCGGGGTGTCGCGGGCCGGCAGGTTCGCCGCGGTGGTCCGGCCGTCCTTGAGTACGGTGACCCGGTCGCCGATCTCGCGGATCTCCTCCAGCCGGTGCGAGATGTAGATGACGGCGATGCCCTGCGCGGTCAGCTCACGGATGATCCGGAACAGGTTGCCGACCTCGTCGTGGGCCAGCACGGCGCTCGGCTCGTCCATGATGATCAGCCGAGCCTCGTGGGAGAGCGCGCGGGCCATGCTGACGATCTGCTTGCCGGCGGCGGGCAGCGCGCGCACCATCCGCCCGGGCGGGATCTCGGCGTGGCCGAGCCGGCCGAGGATCTGCCGGGTGAGCCGGGCCATGGCGCCCCGGCGGACGAAGCCCAGCCGGCGCGGCTCGTGGCCGAGGAAGGCGTTCTCCGCGACCGAGAGGTCCTCGACCAGGTCGAGTTCCTGGTAGATCGTGGCGATGCCCGCGCGCATGGCGGCCTGCGGGTTGGCGAAGGTGGCCGGTCGGCCCCGCCACTCGACGAGCCCCGAGTCGGGCCGGTGCACCCCGGCCAGCACCTTGATCAGGGTGGACTTCCCGGCGCCGTTCTGCCCGAGCAGGCAGTGCACCTCGCCGGCCCGCACCTCCAACTGCACCCCGTCCAGGGCCCGTACGCCCGGGAAGGTCTTGACCACGTCGGTGAGGCGCAGCACCACCTCGCCCGCGGCGGTGTCGGCGGGCGTCTCGACCAGCGGGGTGCCCGCCGGGGTGAGGTGCGCCGCTGCGGCGGCCTGCTGCTCGGGTCGGGCCACGGTCTCCTCCTCGCGCTCACTCACGACGCCACCTCCGTTCGCGACTGCGGGGCTCGCAAACCCGGCTCACTCCTCGCACTCACGACGCCACCTCCGTTCGCGACTGCGGGGCTCGCAAACCCGGCTCACTCCTCGCACTCACGACGCCACCTCCGTTCGCGACTGCGGGGCTCGCAAACCCGGCTCACTCCTCGCACTCACGACGCCACCTCCGTTCGCGACTGCGGGGCTCGCAAACCCGGCTCACTCCTCGCACTCACGACGCCACCTCCGTTCGCGACTGCGGGGCTCGCAAACCCGGCTCACTCCTCGCACTCACGACGCCTCCCCGAAGGCGACGTCGCTGGCCAGCACGGCCGCGCCGGCCACGCCGGCGCGCGGGCCGAGTTCGGAGAGGACGACGGGAAGGTTGCCGGTGGCCAGCGGCAGCGACCGGCGGTAGACCACGCTGCGGATCTCGGCGAGCAGGATGTGCCCGAGCTGGGCGAGCCCGCCGCCGATCACGATCATCGACGGGTTGGTGAAGCTGACCAGACCGGCCAGCACCCCACCGACCCGCCGACCCCCGTCGCGGATCAGCTGGATGCAGGTCACGTCCCCCTCCACCGCGCCGCCGGCGACGTCCAGGGCGGTCACCGTGCCGTGCGCGGCCAGCCGTTCGGCCAGCGCGGGCGAGGCGCCGCTGCGGGCGACGGCGGTCGCGTCCTTGGCCAGCGCGGCCCCGCTGAAGAGCGCTTCGAGGCAGCCGACGTTGCCGCAGGAGCACATCGGGCCGTGCGCGTCGACCTGGATGTGGCCGATGTCGCCGGCGCAGCCGTCGGTGCCCCGGTAGACCTCGCCGCTGAGATAGATCCCGCACCCTATTCCGGTGCCGATCTTCACGAAGAGGAAGTCGTCCACGGAGTGCGCGACCCCGCCGTGCCGCTCCCCGATCGCCATGATGTTGACGTCGTTGTCGACCACCGCCGGGCAGCCGTGCTCGCGGGTGAGCAGCTCGCGCACCGGGAACCGGTCCCACCCCGGCATGATCGGCGGGGAGACCGGCACGCCGTCGCGGAAGCTGACCGGGCCGGGCACGCCGATGCCGACCGCGTCGAGCCGCTCGTAGGCGCCGTCCACCCGGGCCTTGTGCAGCAGCTCGTTGACCCGCTGGAGGATCACCTTCGGGCCGGTACGGATGTCGGCCGCCTCGGCGTACGCGGCGACCGGCTCCAGCCGGCCGTTGACCAGCTCGACGTCGATGGAACTGGCGCCGAGGTCGACGGCGGCGAAGCGCAGGCGTGGGCTCAGCTCGACGAGGGTGGAGCGGCGGCCACCCCGGGAGGCTGCCAGCCCCGCCTCGGCCACGTAGCCGAGGCTGACGAGCCGTTCCAGTTCCGCCAGCAACCGGGGTCGGGGCATCTGCAGCCGGTCGCCCAGCTCGGCCCGGGACACCGCGCCCTCGTCACGCAGCAGGCGCAGCAGCCGTACGTGCAGGGGGTCGACCGTCCGCACCGGAACTCACCTCTTCGCGGGCTCGTGCACATCGACGTGATGCCGAGGTGTCGTGCCCGACACAGTAGGAGTGTTCCGCGTCACGTGTCCAGAGCTTCGGCCGATTTGACGCAAACTTTTGTCCGTTCGAGCAAAAGCCTTCGGCGGATCAAGAAAAGCCGCGCCCCGACACGACCCACGAACGTCGAGACCCAGCCGCCAGCACCGCCGCAGGGGCTGCCGCCAGCACCGCCGCACACCCAGCCGCAGGCGCTACCGCGGGGGCTGCCGACGGTGATCAGGACGCCATGTACCTGAAAACCGGCGGGTAGCGTCCACCGCGTCCTGATCACCGGGGTGCTCACCCGTGCGGAGGCGGGCGGACCGGCACGCACTCACGCCAAGAGGCGGGCGGACCGGCACGCACTCGCGTCCAGAAGCGAGTGAGCGGGCAGCGCCATGGGCAGGCACGACACGCGCCAGGAGGGGGCGAGCGGCCAGCACGACACGCGCCAGGAGGGGGCGAGCGGCCAGCACGGAACGCGCCGCCGCCCCGGCACCGGAGGGGTGGCGGGGCGGCGGGGAGACGTGGTGGGGTGGGGTGGGGTGGACACCGTTCAGCGGCGGTTGGCGGCGTTGCGCTTCTTCTTCAACTTGCGGTCGTCGCGCAGTTCGACGTACGGCTCCTCGTCCGGGGAGTGGCCAGCCTCGATGGCGCGGCTGCGCTCCAGCTCGGCGTCGAACTCCGCACCGAGAAGGATCGCGATGTTGCTCAGCCAGAGCCAGATCAGGAAGATGATCACACCGGCGAGCGCACCGTACGTCTTGTTGTACGAGCCGAAGTTGCTCACGTAGAGCGCGAACAGGCCCGAGATCACCAACCAGATCACCACGGCCAGCACGCCACCGGGGCTGACCCAGCGGAAGCCGCCGTGCCGCGCGTTCGGCGACGCCCAGTAGAGGATCGCGAACATCAGGCTCACCAGGAGCAGCAGCACCGGCCACTTGGCGATGTTCCACACGGTCACCGCTGTCGAGCCCAGCCCGATCGCTTCCCCCACCTGCTCGGCGAGGCCGCCGGTGAAGACCACGATCACCGCGCTGGCCAGCAGCATCACGCCGATCACCGCGGTCACGCCGACGCGGATCGGCAGCGTCTTCCAGATGGGGCGCCCCTCCGGCACGTCGTAGATGGTGTTGGAGGCGCGCATGAACGCGGCGACGTAACCCGACGCCGACCAGAACGCGGCCAGCAGACCCAGGATGGCGGCGAGGCCGGCGAACCCGCCGCTGCTCTGTGCCTGGTCGATCGCCCCCTCGATGATCTGCCGGATCTCCCCCTGTGGCACCGCCTCGTTGACGGTGTCCTTGACGCCCTGCGTCGCGCCCGGACCGAGCAGCCCGAGGATCGAGACCAGCACCAGCAGGCCGGGGAAGATGGAGAGCACCCCGTAGTACGTGAGGGCCGCCGCCCAGTCGGCCAGGCTGTCGTCCTTGAACTCCCGCACGGTCCGGCGCAGCGCGGCCTTCCAGCCCACGCCCGGCAGCTCGGCCGGGCTGTCGGGGCCCTCGTCGGGCCCGACCGGGCCGCGACCCGGGCGGTGCCGCTCGGCACGCGCGTCGGCCCCCCGGTCGGCGCGGCCCGTCCGGCCGTCGGCCCCCCGGCCGGCGGGCAGCGCCCCGGCATCGTCGCGGTCGCGCCCGCTGCGGGCGGAAGACTCGTCGGAGGCCATCGCCCCTCCTCGTGATCGGTGTCAGTCCCCTCGACATGCCCAGGCAGCGGCCACCGTTAACCCTCAGCCGTAGAGCAACCTGCCCATCCGGCGCGAGGCGATCAGCAGGCCCAGGGCCATCGCCGCGAGCAGGTAGAGCACGTCGAGCACCCACTCCCAGCCGGCCGCGCCCACCGAGACACCGCGGACGAGGTGCACCGCGCGGTAGAGCGGCGTCACCTCCACCACCCAGCGCAGCGCGACCGGGTAGGACTCGGCGGGCACGAACGTGCCGGAGAAGAGGAAGAGGGTGAACTGGGCCGCCGCCATCAGGTCGAAGTCGTGCCAGCTGCGCATGAAGGTGGTGATCGCCATTCCGAGCGCGCCGAAGGCGAAGCCGACCAGCACGGCCGCCGGAAAGGCGACCAGCGCCCGCGCCGCGGTGGTCAGGTCCATCACCACCATCACCACCAGGAAGGCGGCCGAGTACGCGCTGCCGCGCAGCATCGCCCAGAGCAGCTCCCCCAGCGCGATCTCGAACGGCTGCACCGGGGTGGCGATCACCCCGTCGTACAGCTTCATCTGCTTCATCTTGCCGAAGAAGTTGAAGGTCGTCTCCGACAGCGCGCCGGACATGGCCGACGACGCGAGCATGGCCGGCGCGACGAACGCCGCGTAGGTGACTACCGCGCCGCCGGGCAGCGTGAGGTCGCCGACCAGCCTGCCGACCCCGACACCGATGGAGAGCAGGTAGAGCAGCGGCTCCACGAACCCGGAGACGAGCAGCAGCCAGTAGACGGCCTTCAGTGCCGCGACGTTGCGCTCGGCCACGGAGACCGAGCGGCGGTAGGCGGCGGAGACGGCGACCAGCCGGGGCAGGACGAGACCGACCACTGCGACCCTCCTAGACGACCAGCCTGCGACGGAACGCGCGCCGGGCCAGCAGCCAGCCGCCGGCCGCCCAGGCCGCGAGGTAGAGCAGGTGGCCGGCGGCCGACCACTGCGGAGCGACGCCGAGGGCCGCCGCCCGGCACAGGTCGACGCCGTGCCAGAGCGGGGTCGCGTACGCCAGCCAGCGCAGCGCCAGGGGCAGCGACTCGACGGGGAAGAACACGCCGGCGAAGAGCGTCATCGGGATCACCGCGAAGCGCAGCAGCATCGCGAGCCAACTGTCGACGGTGACCGTCGACGCGTACGCGAAGGCCGGCGCGGCGACAGCCAGCCCGAGCAGTGCCGTCACCGGCAGCGCGGCGAGCGCCCACGGCGGGCGCAACGCCCCGAGCAGGGCTGTCACCAGCAGGAACGCCGCGACGGTGGTGACCACCCGGAACACCACGAAGGCCAGGTGCCCGCCGAGGATGTCGCCCACCCGCAGCGGCGCCGCGCTCTGCGCGAAATAGGTCCTGACCCACTGGAAGTTGCCGAACACGGGCCACGTCGACTCGTTGACGGCCGTCTGCATCGCCGTCGACGCGATCAGGCCGGGCACGAGCCAGTCGAGGTAACGCACCCCGTCGATGCCCTGGTCGATGTAGGCGCCGACGCCGAAGCCGAAGCCGAGGACGGTCAGCACCGGCAGCAGGAACGACGAGAAGAGCCCCGCCCGCCAGGTACGCCGGTAGCCGACGAGATGGTGCGCCAGCACCGCCAGCGCCGGCACCCGCGGCAGTGCCGGACGTGCCCGTTCCCGCGCCGACTGCGCCACGCTCACGCGACCACCCCTGTCTCGCTCCGCGTCCACCACGGCCTTCCTACCTCGCGGGTACGACAGGCGGCGGCCACCCTGCGGCGCCCCGTCCCCCCGGCGCCCGTCAGCGCTGCCGGGTCGCGCGCAGCAGCGTCAGTACCGCGTAGCCGAGCAGCAGCAGCCCGGCACCCGTGCCGACGACGAGCCCCGCCGACACCGCCGTGGCGAGCGCGGTGACCAGCCCGGCCAGGGCGACGACGCACATCGCCGCCCCGAGCAGCCACAGCACCGGGTCGCGCAGCACCGGCACGAGGGGGAAGAAGTGCAGCCCCACCACGGCGCAGACCAGCACCGGGATGAACTCCGACCGACCGACGAGGGCGAGCAGGACGGCGCCGAGCCCGGCGGCGGCGAACTCGGCGAGGACGATCAGGAGGTAGCGACGGTCGGCGGCGCGGTCCCGGGTGAGCCTGGCGGTGGCGCGGCTGCGGGTCATGAGGACGGCGCCGACCACCGCCGTGAGCAGCGCGGCCCCGCTGGCGACCACCAGCAGGGCGCGCAGCGGCTGTTCGGCGGCCGGCACGCTGAACCAGATCGTCGCGAAGACGCCCAGATAGAGCGCGGCGAGCCCCGCCTCGCGGCGGGACTGGAACTCCAGCTTCGACATGGCACTCCCGGGTGCGTCGCGGGGCGCGTGACAGGCCGCCCGCCCGCCGATGCTACTTCCGGTCAGTCGACCAGGGTGCGGCCGGTGAGGTGGAGGAAGACGTCCTCCAGGCCGCTGCGGCGGACCAGTACGTTGGCCGGGTGCAGGCCCCGCTCGCCGACCTCGGTGACGGCCGCGTCGCCGTCGGGCACGTAGAGCAGGATCCGGTCGGGGAGCACCTCGACGCGCTCCCCCAGCCCGTCGAGCTTGCCGGCGAAGGCCTCCTGCGACTCGGCGGCGAACCGCAGCTCCACCACCTCCCGGGTGGAGTGCCGGTCGATCAGCGCGCGGGGCGAGCCCTCGGCCACGATCCGCCCGCCGTCCATCACGACCAGGCGGTCGCAGAGCTGCTCCGCCTCGTCCATGTAGTGCGTGGTGAGGACCAGCGTGACGCCCTGCTGTCTGAGCCGGAACAGCCGCTCCCAGACCAGATGCCGGGCCTGCGGGTCGAGGCCGGTCGTCGGCTCGTCGAGCAGGACGATCTCGGGCTCGTTGACCAGCGCGCGGGCGATGGTCAACCGCCGCTTCATGCCGCCGGAGAGGGGCTCGACCTTGCTGTCGGCCCGTTCGGTGAGCTGGACGAAGTCGAGCAGCTCGGCGGCCCGTGCCCGGGCCACCCGGCGGGAGATGCCGAAGTAGCGCGCGTAGGTGGTGAGGTTCTCCTGCACGGTCAGGTCGGGATCGAGGTTGTCGAGTTGGGGGCAGACACCGAGGCGGGCCCGGATCGCCGGCCCGTCGCGGACCGGATCCATCCCGAGGATGCGCAGCTCGCCGCCGCTGGGCGGGGAGGTGCACCCGATCATCCGCATGGTGGAGGACTTGCCGGCGCCGTTGGGCCCGAGAAAGCCGAACGCCTCGCCGGCACGTACCTCGACGTCGATGCCGTCGACGGCGGTGAAGTCGCCGAACCGCTTCACCAGCGCCCGTGCCTGGATGAGGGGTGGAGCCGTGGTCACCGCCCGACCATAACCTCCGGCACCGACACCCCCACCGGATCCGGCCCGGGCCGTCGCCGGGCGACAGGGGTGGGGGCCGGCGGCCGGAGTGGGGCCGGGAGTAGGGGTACGGGCACCCTGGTCAGGGCCTGTCCGGCAGCGGGAGAGCGACGAAGGCTACGGCGTGTAGCGGGATCGTGCGGCGAGGAGCTTGCGGTGGCGGCGGCGCGCGCTGGGCACCGGCACGTGCGGCTACCGGACCAGTATGGACGGACCGGATGCAATCCGCCGCCGGCTTGCCGCATTCCTACCAATTTCCGCCGCGCGGCCTTCCGCATATCCGGACTCAATTGCGCTCTCTCTGTGTGATCGGGGTTCAGATAAGTCACTGACTGCAATCAGGATCAACAATATTCCGCCCGCTATGCAATTCGCGTATCGTGCCCCCTCGTGCCACCAGTGCGTTCATCCGGCGAGCCCACCCCGCAGCCGTCCACCCCGAGCACCGGTTCCACGCTGGACGAGGGTCCGGTCCCGCTACCGCCCGAGGTGGACGACCGGGTCGACCCCGACGACACCGCGCCCGATCCGCAGGAACTCGCCGCGCAGTTCGAGGACGAAAGGCCCGGTCGGCAGCTCTCCGGGCCGATCGGCGTGCTGGTCACCGGAACGACGTCGGCGATCGCGCTGCTCGCCCTCCGGCAGGTGTTCGACCCGATGCCGCAGGGGAGCAAGTTCTATCTGATCATCTTCCTGGCCGGCATCCTGCCGATGGTCTTCCTGGCGTACCCCGCGGATCTGCGGCTGCCCCGGCGACTGCGCCGAACCGGCGCGGACGCCCCGACGATCGTGGTGCCGAACGTGCTGCTGGTCCGCAAGGACCTCGACGCGCACGTGGCCTGCGCGATCACCCGGACGGTGTTCGACAAGAAGGACGCTCTGGCCCAGGCCAACCCGGCCGCCAAGGGCATCAGCCTGGACAACGCCCGCAAGACCGACCCCGTACCGCTGCACCGCGGCGCGGTCAAGGCGTTGCAGGACCTCGGCGCCAGCTGATCCCGGTGCCGGGTCCGGGCGTCGCGCCCGGGCCCGGCACCCCGACCCCACCCCGGAGGGCCCGAGTGTCGCTCCCCACCCCCGGTCGGGTGCGCCGGCACCACCGGCCCGTCGACCACACCGACCGCCTGTGGTCGGTACGCACCCAGCTGCTCACGCCCATCCTGGTGGCCACGGCCGCCCTGTTGGTGCTGGGGTCCACCCAGACCGCCATCGCCATGGCCGCCGCCGACGACGCGGACCGCGCCCGGGTGCTGGCCGGCACCGCGACGGCCACCGTACGCCTGGTGCACGAGCTGGAGCGGGAACTCGGCGAGACGGCGGCCCTGCGCCAGCGGGGCGGCAGCACCGGGCGGTCCCTCGTCGACGCGCAGCGCCGACGGGTCGACGCGTCCGTCGAGCGGTACCGCGGTTCCAGCCAGGACGCCCGCCGCGCCGCCCCCGACCTGCGCCCGGTGCTCGACGGCGCCGACACGCAGCTCGGCCAGCTCGAACCGGCCCGCGGGTCCGCCCTGGGCGGCACCTCCGCCGACCCGGCCTACCTCTCGCTGGTCGAGTCGCTGCTCGCCGTCGCCGACGCGCTGCCGGCCCAGGTCCGCGACCGGGAGTTGGCCAACAGGGCGCGGGAGGTGGCCGCCGTGGCCGCCCAGGAGCACCTCGCCGCCGTGGAACGCGACCTGCTGCGCACCGTCTTCGTGCGGGGCACGTTGGCGAACGGGGAACTGGTCCGTCTCGGCCGGCTGCGGGGTGCGCAGGAGCAGCGTCAGGCCGAGTTCTCCCGGATCGCCAGCCGGTCGGCGGCGGACGCGTACACCCGGCTGGTCGCCGGCACCGACGTCGCCACGGCCCGCCGGATGCGCGACGGCGCGCTCAACGTGGAGACCGAGCCCGCCGGGCTGAAGACCGACGGCGACGCCTGGTACGTGGCCCAGAGCGGCGCCATCCGGCGGTACAACCTGCTCGGCCGGGAACTCTCCGAGGAACTCGACCGCGAGGCCGCCGGACTGACCAGGAACGCCCAGCTACGGGCCCTGATCACCGGCGGCACGACCATCACCGTCGCGCTGGCGTCGTTGACCGCCGCCGTGCTGCTCGCCGTCCGCACCAGCCGCCGGCTGCGTCGGCTGCGGGTCGCGGCGCTCACCATGGCGCACCACGAGCTGCCGGAGCGGATCACCGCCATCGCGGCCGGCGACGGCGCACCGGCCGACGGTGCGGCCACCCGCCTGACCGCCGGCATCGGGCAGGGCCGCGACGAGATCGCCCAGGTCGCGCAGGCCTTCGACACGGTGAACCGGGCCGCCCTGCGCCTGGCCGGCGAACAGGCCGAGGTGCGGATGGACGTGACCCGGATGGCCGAGGCCCTGGCCCGGCGCATCCGTACCCTGATCACCCGGCAGCTGCGGCTGCTCGACGAGTTCGAACGCGAGGAGACCGACCCGGACGCGCTGGCCCGGCTCTTCGCGCTCGACCACCTCGCCGCCCGCATGCGGCGCAACGGGGAGAACCTCCTGGTCCTCGCCGGCGGGGAGCCCGGCCGTACGCACGACGGCGCGCACCTGCTCGCCGACGTGGTCCGGGCGGCGGCCTCCGAGATCGAGGACTATCCGCGGGTGGACGTCGACGTGCCGGCCGCCGCGGTGCACGGCGGCGCGGTGGGCAACCTGGTCCACCTCCTCGCCGAACTGCTGGAGAACGCCACCGTCTACTCCCCGCCGGACACGCCGGTGCACGTCGACGGCCGGCGCACGATCGACGGCCTGACGTTGCGCGTGCACGACCAGGGCATCGGCATCAGCGACAGCCGGCTCGCCTCGATCAACGAGCGGCTGCTCGCCCCCGCGATGCTCTCCAGCGCCTCGGCCGGCAGCATGGGCCTGCACGTGGTGGCCCACCTGGCGGCCCGGCACGGGGTGCGGGTGCAACTGCACAACAGCGGCGCGGGCACCGTCGCGCAGGTGGACGTCCCGGAGTCGGCGCTGACCCGGGTCGAGGACGTCGCCCCGCGCCCCGCCCCGGACGCGCGTACGCCGGCCGCCCAGGGGGTGCGTACGCAGCCGCCGCCCGCCCCGGAGGCGCGTACGCAGGCGCCGGTCGTGCCCGCGCAGACCGCCTGGTTCCGGCCCCGCAGGGCGGCCGGTGGTCCCGCCGCCGTACCCGACCCGGCCAGCGTGCACCGCGCGCCGACGATCACGCTCCCGGTGCTCGGTGCGCGCCCGGCCGGGCCGGGCGACGGCGCGTCGACCCCACCGCGTCCCGCGTCGACCCCGCCCCTACCGCCCCCGCCCACCGGGGCCGGACTGCCACGCCGCACCCGGGGCGGGCAGCTTCCGGTCGCGCTGCACGAGGCCCCGCCGGCGCGGCCGGCGGGCGACCTGCTCGACCCCGAGGTCGTACGGTCCCGGCTGTCCTCGCTCGCGGAGGGAGTCGCCGCCGCGACCCGACGTACCCAGACGACACCCCCCAGGAGAAACCCATGACCCCCTCAGTGAGCCCCGGCCTGGACTGGCTGCTGGCCAACTTCGCCGAACAGGTGCCGGACGTGTCGCACGCCCTCGCGGTGTCCGGCGACGGGCTGCGACTGGCGGCCTCGCCCCACCTCGCGCCCGACCAGGTGGACCAGCTCTCCGCCGTGATCAGCGGCCTGGCCAGCCTGACCGTCGGCGCCGCCCGGCTGATGTCGGCCGGCCGGGTACGCCAGCAGATCATCGACATGGACGGCGGCGTGATGCTGGTGATGGCGGTCGGCGAACGCGCGCTCGTCGGGGTGCTCGCCGCGCCCGGCTGCGACCTCGGCCAGATCGGCTACGAGACCGCCATGCTGGTCCAGCGGGTGGCGGAGGCCCTGGAGCCGGCGGTCCGGACGTGACCGGACGCGCCTCCCGGCTGCTGGCGGCCCTGCTGGCGACCGTGCTCGCCGCCGGCTGCGGCACGGCCGAGGCGGGGCCGCAGCCCTGGCACGGCGGCCGGATCTTCCTCGCCACCGGCAACACCACGGGCGTCTACTACCAGCTCGGCGGCGGCTACGCGGACGTGATCAGCCGCCACCTGCCCGGCTACGAGGCGCGGGCCGAGCCGACCGGCGCGTCCGTGGAGAACATCAACCGGCTGTCCAGCGGCGACATGGAGATCGCCTTCAGCCTCGCCGACACGGCGGCGGACGCCGTCGCCGGGCGCGGGGCCTTCGCGGGCCAGCCACAGCCGGTCCGGGCCCTGGCCCGGGTCTACAGCAACTACACCCACGTGATCGTGCGCGCCGACGCGAAGATCACCAAGCTGTCGGGGCTGCGCGGCAAGCGGGTCTCCACCGGCTCGCCGAAGTCCGGCACGGACGTCATCGCCGGGCGTCTGCTGACCGCCGCCGGCCTCGACCCGGACCGGGACGTCGTCCGGGCCACGCTCTCCCTGCCGGAGACCGTGAAGCGGATGCGGGCCGGCACGCTCGACGCGATGTTCTTCTCCGGTGGCCTGCCCACGCCGGGCATCGCCGACCTGCTGACCAACGCGCCAGGCAGGTACGTGCTGCTGCCCGTCGCCGACCTGACGGAGCCGCTCACCGCGCGCCACGGATCGGTCTACACCACCGCCGAGCTGCCGAAGGAGGCGTACCGGACGAGGAGCGGGACACCGACGGTCACGGTGGCGAACGTCATCCTGGTCAACGCCGACATGCCCGACCAGCTGGCGTACGACCTGACCCGGCTGCTCTTCGCCCACCAGGCCGACCTGGTGGGGGTGCACCCGGAGGCCGGCAACTTCACCCAGCAGAGCGCCCCGGGCACCGACCCGATTCCGCTGCACCCCGGGGCCGCCCGGTTCTATCAGCGCGGCTGACCCGGGCCGCTCAGACGTCCGCCGGGGCGGTGGCGGCGCGGGCCTCGGCCACGAGGCGGTCGAGCTCGGCGAGCACCTCGGGGGAGTCCGTCGGGGTGCCGGGGTCGACGCGGACCGTCCAGGTCAGGCCGTCCACGCCCGGCACCCGGCGTGCCGCGACCCGGCCGGCGCCGCCGGGCACCGGGTGGTGCCGCGTGTACGCCACCGACCGGGTGACCCGCTCGCGCACCTGGTGCGGCAGCTCCCCCGGGTCGAGCAGCAGGTGGCTCTCCGCGGGGCGGTCGGCCACCACCAGGTAGCCGTCGCGCTCGGCGAGCGGCTCGGCCGGCGTCACCGTGAGTTCGCGGCCGGACCAGACCGCCTTGAGCACGTCGTGCCAGCCCAGCCGGTGCGCCCGGCCGGGCAGCCAGAGCCCCAGGTTGCTGGCGACCACCACCCCGCCGCCCCCGCCGTCGCCGACGGCGGCCCAGGCGAGCACCCGCTCGTCGGCGGCCAGCGGCGGCCGGTCGGCCTGGGGCAGCTTCGACCTGCGGCGGAACAGTCCCATCTAAAGCCCTCCCGCGGCCTGCTCGCGCAACGCCCGGGCGTGCTGCTCCAGCGACAGCAGCTCGCCGAAGGCGGCGAAGTACTCGTCCTTGTTGTTGACCGGGTTGATCCGCTGGATCCGGGACTTGAGGTCCTTGATCCGGCCGGTGACGGAGCCCCACTGCAACCGGGCCATGGTGATCGAGACGTAGCGCGGGTCGGGCTCGCCGTCGATGCGCAGCGGCTCCACGGCCAACTCTCCGACGAGCGCCCGCGCGGCCAGGTCCTCGCAGGCGTCGCGGACCGACTCGATCCAGACCGCCCCGCCGGTCGCCGCGGCGGCCCCGCCGGCGGCTGCGACGGCCGCCCGCACCGCCGCGTGTACGGGGTGCCGGTACTCCGACGCCTCGACCGCGTCGAACATCGGCCCGGCCAGCACCGGCTCCTGGAGGGCGAGCTTCAGCGCCTCCCGCTCGACCATCGAGTGCGGGTTGTCGACGACCGGTTGGGCAGGGGCGGGCCGGGACGCCGGCGTGGCGTCCCGGCCGGGTGCGGCCGACGCGGCGGCCAGCACGGCCCGCTGCACCGGCTCGATCTCCATGCCGAGGTCCCCGGCGAGCTTGCGGACGTACTCCGGACGCTTCTCCCGGTCCTTGAGCTTGGCGACCAGCGGCGCGGCCCGGCGCATCGCCTCCACCCGGCCGTCGACGGTGTCGAGGTCGAAGCGGTTGATCACGTGCCGCAGCGCGAAGTCGACCAGCGGCTCGCGACGGGCGACCAGGTCGCGCACGGCCAGGTCGCCCTTGGCCAGGCGCAGGTCGCACGGGTCCATGTTGTCGGGGCTGACCGCGATGAACGTACGCCCGACGAAGCGCTGGTCGTCCTCGAAGGCGCGCAGCGCGGCCTTCTGGCCGGCGGCATCCCCGTCGAAGGTGAAGATGATCTCACCGGCCACGTCGTCGGTGTCCAGCAGCAGCCGGCGCAGCACCCCGATGTGGTCGGCGCCGAACGCCGTGCCGCAGGTCGCCACGGCCGTCGGGACCCCGGCCAGGTGGCAGGCCATCACGTCGGTGTAGCCCTCGACCACGACCACCTTGCCCTGCTTGGCGATCTCCCGCTTGGCCTGGTCGACGCCGTAGAGGACGTGCGACTTCTTGTAGATGGGCGTCTCGGGGGTGTTCAGGTACTTCGGGCCGTCGTCGTCGTCGAAGAGCTTGCGTGCGCCGAAACCGATCACGTCGCCGGCCAGGTCGCGGATCGGCCACATCAGCCGGCGGCGGAACCGGTCGATCAAGGTGCCGGAGCGCGACGGCCGGGACAGCCCGGCGGCGACCAGCTCGTCGTGGCTGAAGCCCTGCTGGCGCAGCTGCTTGGTGAGCAGGTCCCAGGCGTCGGGCGCGAACCCGCAGCCGTAGCGCTCGGCGGCGGCCCGGTCGAAGCCGCGCCGGGCCAGGAACTCCCGGGCCGGGCGGGCACCGGCGGTGCCGAGCTGGGCGCGGTAGAACTCGACGGCGGCGGCGTGCGCGGCGACGAGGCGCTGCCGCTGCCCCTGTTGGGGACGCGGGCGCGGCGCGGTGGAGTCGTTCTCGACGTAGCGCAACTGGATGCCGGCGCGGTCGGCGAGCCGCTCGATCGACTCCACGAAGCTGAGGTGCTCGGCGTCCATCAGGAACTTGATCGCGTCGCCGCCGGCGCCGCAGCCGAAGCAGTACCAGACGTTGCGCGCGGGCGAGACGTTGAACGAGGGGCTCTTCTCGTCGTGGAACGGGCACAGCCCCTTGAGGTTGCCGCTGCCGGCCGACCTCAGGGTCACCGTCTCGGAGATGACGTCGGCGATCGAGCTGCGCTCCCGGACCAGCGCGATGTCCTCGTCCCGGATCCGCCCAGCCATGTCCGCCACCCCCTCGGCGTACATCCTGCCCTGCCGCACCGACGCCGCGCCGTCGGGGGACGCCGCGGGTGGCGCCGACCGCCGCCACCTCGGCGGTCGCGCCCGCGTCCGGACCCGGTCCCGGCCGCCCGGCCCGAATCAGCGCGGGCGGCGCAGGTAACGGCGCACCGGCGGTGGGTCCTCCTCCTCGTACGAGCGGACGGCCCGGACGGCCGCGGCCAGGCCGGAACGGCGGACCCGCGGTGGCGGGTGGACCGCCGGGTCCCGGGCCATGTCCCGGAGCAGCGCGACGGCCAGGCCGAGCATCACGCCGACGAACGGCAGGGCCACGAGGATGGTCGCCTGTTGCAGCGCGTCCAGCCCGCCCACCAGTAACAGCACGGCGGCGACCGAGCCGATCAGCACCCCCCAGAGCACCACCAGCACGCGGTGCGGACGCAGGGCGCCCCGCGAGGTCAGCGAGCCGAGCACCAGCGACGCCGAGTCGGCGCTGGTGACGAAGTACAGCGCGATCAGCACCATGGCCAGCACGCTGGTCAGGGTCGCCAGCGGCAGCGCCTCCAGCAGGCCGAACAGGGCCTGCTCGGTGCCCGCCCCGACGTCGGCGACCAGGTCCCGGGCACCGGTGGCCTGCGCCCGCAGCCCGCTCCCGCCCAGCACCGCGAACCAGACCGCGCTGGCCCCGCTCGGCACCAGCAGCACGCCGACGAGGAACTGCCGGACCGTGCGGCCCCGGGAGATGCGGGCGATGAACGTGCCCACGAAGGGCGCCCAGGAGATCCACCACGCCCAGTAGAAGATCGTCCAGGAGCCGAGCCAGGACGGATCGGAGAAGGCGCCGGTGCGGGTGGACATGAAGACCAGGTTGCTCAGGTAGTCGCCCACCGCGGCCGGCAGGACCTCCAGCGTGTAGATGGTCGGTCCGACCGCGAATACGAAGAGCATCAGCAGCACCGCCAGCAGCACGTTGGTGGTGGAGAGCCACTTGATGCCCCGGTGCAGCCCGGAGAAGGCGGAGATGACGAAGGCCAGGGTGAGCGCGCCGATCACGACGAGTTCCACCGTGGTCGTGTCCGGGATCCCCGCCACCAGGTCGAGGCCGGCGGCGACCTGGAGTGCGCCGAGGCCGAGGCTGGTCGCCGAGCCGAACACGGTGGCGAAGACGGCCAGCAGGTCGACCGCGCGGCCGGCCACGCCGTCGGCACGGTCCCCGAGCAGGGGATGGAAGGCAGCCGAGATCCGGTTCTCCCGGCCCCTGCGGAAGGTGGAGTACGCCAGCGCGAGCGCCACGACCGCGTAGATCCCCCAGGGGTGCAGCGTCCAGTGGAAGAGGGTGTACTGCATCGCCGTGGCGCCGGCCGCGCCGGTCTGCGGTGCGACGCCGGTGGCCGGCGGTGGGGCCGCGTAGTGCTGGACGGGCTCGGCGACGGCGAAGAAGACCAGGCCGATCCCCATCCCGGCGCTGAACATCATGGCCACCCAGGCCAGCGTGCTGAACTCCGGTTGGTCGTGGTCGGCGCCGAGCCGGATCCGCCCGAACCTCGACGCCGCGATGACCACCGCGAGCACCAGGAAGGCGTCGGCGGCCACCACGAAGAACCAGCCGAAGGTCTCGATCACCCAGGCCAGGCCGGTCTCGCCGAACCCGGCCAGGGAGTCCCGGGCCAGCACGCCCCACGCCACCACGGCCAGTACGCCGCCGACGCCGAACGCCAGCACCGACCGGTCGATGCGGCCCTCGGCGTGCGCCCGGTCGCGTACCTGCCCGCTCATCGCCACCCCCTGCCCATCCTGCTGGGCCGGGGGAGGCACCCGGGCGACATCGGGCGTGAACCACCCGCCGCCGCTCCGACTTCCACCGACGACGGATGCGCCGGCGTCCACGACGGTGGACCTGACGCCGCGTCAGGATCAAGTCAGCCGGTCGGGATGCCGGATGCCGCCCGCAAGTGCCCTGAAGCAGGGCTCCCGGTGTCCGCTCAAACCGGGACGGCGGCGGACTCCTCGGCCTCCACCTGCCGGTTCCAGTCGGGCTTGCTGGCGCGCCAGCCCTCGTCGTCCAGGCCGCGACGCCAGTAGCCGGAGATGGACAGCCGCTCACGGGACACCCCGCGCTCGACGCGCAGCAGGCGGCGCAGCTCCTTGACGAAGGTAGCCTCGCCGTGCACGAAGGCGTGCACCTGTCCGGGCGGGAACTCCAGGGCGCGTACGGCCGCGACCAGTGCCTCCCCGACCGGGCGGTCGCCCCGGTGCAGCCAGGTCAGGCGCACCGCGCCCGGGCTGGCCAGCGGCTGCTCCTCGGTCGGGTCGGCGACCTCGACGAAGACGGTGGCCGGGGCGCCGGCGGGCAGCCGCTCCAGGGCGGCGGCGATCGCCGGCAGCGCGCTCTCGTCGCCCACCAGCAGGTGCCAGTCGGCGTCCGGGCTGGGGGCGTACGCCCCGCCGGGGCCGACGAAGGGCACCGGGTCGCCGGGGCGCAGCGCGGCCGCCCACGGCCCGCCCAGCCCCACGTCACCGTGGTGCACGATGTCGACGGTCAGCTCGCCGGCCGACGCGTCCCAGGCCCGCACCGTGTACGCGCGCAGCCGGGGCCACTTCTCCCGGGGCAGGTCACGGCGGAGCACGTTGAGATCCGCCGGGATCGGGTACCGCGTCCCCGGCGCCGGAAAGACGATCTTGATGTAGTGGTCGGTGAACTCGCCCACCGGCAGGCCGGTCAGCTCCTCACCCCCGAGCACCAGCCGGACGACGTGGGGGGTGGGCCGCACGGTGCGCAGCACCCGGGCGGTGGTGACCTTGATGGGGCGTTCCGTCATGTCGGTTAGGTTAGCCTAAGTTGGCTCGGCCGCCCATCCCCGTCATCCCCTCGGCGGATGACCGGTTCCCACACCGCGCACCAGCCGCCCGTGCCAGGCGACGGCTCCCGGGTCGGTCAGCGAGGCGACCTGGTCGATCACCACCCGCAGTCGGGCGGCGTCGTCCGGCGCGGCCGACCAGAGCGGGGCGAAGACGGGATCCAGCCCGTCCGGCGCCCGGTCGGCCAGGGTGTGCACCAGCTCCGCCAGGATCTCCCGCTGCCGCCGGTAGCGGTCCCCCGAGCCGGGGCGACGCATCACGTACCGCAGGGCGATCCCCTTGAGCAACGCGCACCGCGCCCGGGTACGCCGGGGCACCACCAGGTCGGCGGCGTACCTGCGGTGCGGACCGGAACCGTACCGCTCCTGTGTGGCCGCCACCACGGCCGAGACGAAGCGGCCCGTCAGCACGCTGGTCGTCTCCTTCAGCGCCGCCTGCGCACGGTGGCTGCCGTCGTAGCCGGCCAGCGGGGCGAGCACCGGGTCGTCGAGCAGCTCCAGCAGCACGTCACCGAGGTCGGCCGGGGACTCGCCGGAGTAGGTGGCGGCGACGTCGGCGCAGAGCGCCGCCCGCTCCTGCGGGTCGTGCAGCAGCGGGCGCAGCGTCACGTACCCGCCGTGGATGCCGTCCTCGACGTCGTGCACCGAGTACGCGACGTCGTCGGCCCAGTCCATCACCTGCGCCTCCAGGCAGCGCCGGTCGTCACCCCGGCCGCCGGCGCGCAGCCAGGCGAAGAGCGGGAGGTCGTCGTCGTACGCCCCGAACTTGCGCACGCCGGGCCGGCGCGGCCACGGGTACTTGCTGACCGCGTCGAGCGAGGCGCGGGTCAGGTTGAGGCCAACGGACGTCCCGTCCGGGGCGAGAACCTTGGCCTCCAGGCGGGTCAGCACCCGCAGCGTCTGCGCGTTGCCCTCGAAGCCGCCGCACCCGGCCGCCAGGGCGTCGAGCGCGTCCTCGCCGTTGTGCCCGAACGGCGGGTGGCCGAGGTCGTGGGCGAGCCCGGCGGTGTCGACCACGTCCGGGTCGCAGCCCAGCCGCGCCCCCATCTCCCGGGCGATCTGCGCGACCTCCAGCGAGTGGGTCAGCCGGGTACGCAGGAAGTCGTCGGTGCCGGCCGTGTGCACCTGGGTCTTCGCGGCGAGCCGCCGGAACGCCGCCGAGTGCAGCACCCGGGCGCGGTCCCGCTCGTACGCCGACCGCCCGTACCCGGTGTCCTTCGGCGGCTCGTCGACCCGACGGGCGACGTCCGGATCGTCCGGCCCCGGACGGTCAGCCCGCACGCTGCCGCAGCACGCAGAACTCGTTGCCCTCCGGATCGGCCAGCACGGTCCAGTCCACCTCGCCCTGACCCACGTCGACGTGCCGGGCTCCCATGTCGACCAGCCGCTCGACCTCGGCCTCCAGGTCGTCGGGGCGCAGGTCGATGTGCAGCCGGTTCTTGGTGGTCTTGTCGTCGGCGACCGGCACGAAGACGATGCCCGGCAGCCGGTCGGCGGCCCGGCGGATCTCCACCTCGTCCGGTTGCTCGGTGACCACCTGGTAGCCCAGGGCCTCGGCCCACCAGCGGGCGAGCCGGGCGGGGTCCCGGGCGTCGACGGTCAGGCTCTCCCAGGCGCTGCTCATGCCGATCAGGTTACGCCCGCGCGCCGCGGACGGCTCGCCGTCGCCGCGCGGGCGACGGATGCACAACCTCCGAACAGTCGAGAGTTGTCGGCCGATCGCCGACGGTTACGGGATCGCGGTCCGGCATGGCCGGCGGTAGCGTTCCCAGCGCGGAACGTGACCAGAGTGACGGCCCGACGGTAGGGAGACACCCGTGGACGCGGACACGATGATGGGAACGGAACTGTCGGGGCTGCGCCTGCGCCGCCCCGAGGTGGCGGGCACGGTGCTGGCCGGCACCGACGGCCTGCTGATCTCCAGCGACCTGCCGGCGACGGACGCCACCCACCTGGCGGCGCTCGCGGCGGCCAGCTTCGGCCTCGGCCACCGGGTGGCCGACACGGTGCGGCACGGCGAGTTCCGGGAATCCGTGGTCCGCACCTCGGCCGGCGCCGTCGTCACCTACCCCGCGGGGCGCAACGCCCTGTTGACGCTGGTCGCCGACGCCAGCGCCGACCTGGAGGAGCTGCACGCCGACGCGCGGGCGGTGGCCCGGCGCACCGGCTCGGTGCTGGACACCAGCCGCCGGGTCGGGGTGGCGCCGGTGCGCGAGGCACACGCGGCGCTCGCGGCCCGCACCTCGGGCGGCCGGCTCCCCCGGCGGGTCAGCTCGCACGCCTGGCGTCGCCCGCCGATCTGAGCAGACCCGGGAGTCGGCCGCGACCGACTCCCGTCCCACGCTGCGGTCGTGCCGGCACGGGCCGCCCGCACGACAGCGGCGGCGGACCCGCTCCCCCGGGTCCGCCGCCGGCCTGTTCCCACCTGCCGCGTCAGCGGCTGTCGGAGCCGTCCGTCTGAACCGCCGCGCGGCCGGCCTCCAGCCGGGCGACGGGCACCCGGAAGGGCGAACAGGACACGTAGTCCAGGCCGACCTCGTGGAAGAAGTGCACCGACTCAGGGTCACCGCCGTGTTCGCCGCAGACGCCGAGCTTCAGCTCCGGCCGGGCGGCCCGGCCCTCCTGCGCGGCGATGCGCACCAGCCGGCCCACGCCGTCCCGGTCGATCGACTCGAACGGCGAGATGCCGAAGATGCCCAGCTCCAGGTACCGCCAGAAGAAGGCGCCCTCGACGTCGTCGCGGGAGAAGCCCCAGGCCATCTGGGTCAGGTCGTTGGTGCCGAAGGAGAAGAACTGTGCCGCCTCGGCGATCTGGCCGGCGGTCAGCGCCGCCCGGGGCACCTCGATCATCGTGCCGATCAGCACCTCGACGCCGCTGTCCCCGACCACCTCGGAGATGATCTTCTCGGCCTCGGCGCGGACCGTCTCCAGCTCCTGCACCGCGCCGACCAGGGGGACCATGATCTCCGGCCTGGCCACCGCGCCACCACGGGTGACGGTGACCGCCGCCTCCGCGATGGCCCGGACCTGCATGGCGAACAGGCCGGGGATGACCAGGCCGAGACGGACGCCGCGCAGACCCAGCATCGGGTTCTCCTCGTGCATCCGCCGGACCGCGGCGAGCAGCGCCTCCTCCTGCGCGACGTCCTCACCGCGTTCCTGGGCGACCGCCACGTTGACCGCGAGCTGCTCCAGCGGGGGCAGGAACTCGTGCAGCGGCGGGTCGATCAACCGGACGGTGACGGGCATCCCGTCCATCTCCCGGAAGATCTCCTCGAAGTCCGCGCGCTGCAACGGGAGCAGCGCGGCCAGTGCGGCCTCCCGCTCGGTGTTGTCGCGGGCAAGGATCAGCCGTTCGACCAGCTCACGACGGTCGCCGAGGAACATGTGCTCGGTGCGGCACAGCCCGATGCCCTCCGCGCCGAAGCGCCGGGCCCGGGCGGCGTCCGCGCCGGTGTCGGCGTTCGTGCGTACGGCCAGCCGCCGCTTGGCGTCGGCGTGCGACATGATCCGGTGTACGGCCCGGACCAGCGCGTTGTCGATGTGCTCGGGGTCGAGGCTGCCCTCGAAGTACTGCACCACCTCCGACGGCATGACCGGCACCTCGCCGAGGTAGACCTTGCCGGTGGTGCCGTCGATGGAGACGACGTCGCCCTCGACGACGGTCTGCCCACCGACGACGAAGCGGCGCTGCGGGACGTCGACCTCGATCTCGTCGGCGCCGGAGACACAGGTCTTGCCCATGCCCCGCGCCACCACGGCGGCGTGGCTGGTCTTGCCGCCGCGCGAGGTGAGGATGCCCTGGGCGGCGATCATGCCGTTGAGGTCGTCCGGGTTGGTCTCGCGCCGGACCAGGATCACCGACTCCCCCTCGGCGGCCCGTTCGACCGCGCGGGCGGAGGTGAAGACCACCTTGCCCGACGCCGCGCCCGGCGACGCCCCGATCCCCTTCGCCACCGGCTGGAGATCGTGGTCGAGCCGGAACCGCGGGAACATCAGCTGGGCGAGCTGCGCGCCGTTGACCCGGTGCAACGCCTCGTCGAGGTCGATCAGGCCCTCGTCGACGAGCTGCCCGGCGATCACGAACGCCGCCGCGGCGGTGCGCTTGCCGACGCGCGTCTGGAGCATCCAGAGCTTGCCGCGCTCGATGGTGAACTCGATGTCGCAGAGATCGCGGTAGTGGCCCTCCAGCCGGGCCATGATGCCGAGCAGTTCGTCGTAGGACTTCTTGTCCAGCCGCTCCAACTCCTGCAACGGCACGGTGTTGCGGATGCCCGCGACGACGTCCTCGCCCTGGGCGTTGGCCAGGTAGTCGCCGTAGATGCCCTGGGCGCCGCTGGCGGGGTCGCGGGTGAACGCGACGCCGGTGCCGGAGTCCGGACCGAGGTTGCCGAAGACCATCGCCACCACGTTGACCGCGGTGCCCAGGTCGGCCGGGATCCGCTCCTGGCGGCGGTAGAGCACCGCACGCTCGGCGTTCCACGACTCGAAGACCGCGCGGATGGCCAGGTCGAGCTGCTCGCGCGGCTCCTGCGGGAACTCCCGGCCGGTGTGCCTGAAGAAGATCTTCTTGTACGCGTCGACCAGCCCGCGCAGGTCGTCGGCGTCGAGGTCGAGGTCGTCGCGGGTGCCCTTGGCCCGCTTGGCGTCGTCGAGGGCGTGCTCGAACTCCTCGCCCGGCACCTCGCACACCGTCTTGCCGAACATCTGGATCAGGCGGCGGTAGGAGTCCCAGGCGAACCGGTCCGCGCCGCCGGGGGCGGACTGCCCGCCCGAGCCGCCGGCCTGCCGGGCGAGCCCCTGGACGCTGCGGTCGTTGAGTCCGACGTTGAGGACGGTCTCCATCATGCCGGGCATGGAGAACTTGGCGCCGGAGCGGACGGAGACCAGCAGCGGGTCCTCCGGGTCGCCGAGGCGCTTGCCCATCGCCTGCTCCAGCGACGCGAGGTGCGCGGCGATCTGCCCGGCGAGGCCGTCGGGCTCCGCCCCGGTGGCGAGGTACGCCTTGCATGCCTCCGTGGTGATCGTGAAGCCCGGTGGGACCGGCAGGCCGAGATTGGTCATCTCGGCCAGGTTGGCCCCCTTGCCGCCGAGCAGTTCCTTGAGGTCCTTGTTGCCCTCGGCGAAGGCGTAGACGTACTTGTGTTCCACCGTCTCTTGCGTTGCCACCAGAGCCCTCCCACGCGCGCCGGTCCGACACTTAACGAAGGTTCAGTTGCTCCCATTACCCCGGGACGGACCACCGGCAATCCCCGGTACCGAGCCGGCCGGTGGGCGAAGGCTAAGCGAACTTCGGGTGGCTCGGGACCGTTCGGTGACAATCGGCACAACCATCACGACCATCCGCGTTCGTGCCGGTATCTGGGAACGCTTCCACGCGCACGATCACGCATTTCCCGCTTCGCCTCGTAGTCTTGGCCGCAGGCATTCGGTGAACTTCACCTTTGCCATAACCGACGCAAATACACCCCTGGAGAGCCGACACCGTGCCACCCGTTCCCACCGCCGCCCCGGAGCCGCTCGACCCGTCCAGCGCCGCGACGGGCGAGCGGTCGGCCGGGTACCCCGACCTACCGGTCCGCGAACCGGCCGCCACCGAGCTGGCCCGGGCGGCGACCCGGGCCGCCGAGGACGCCCTCGCCCCGCCCGCCGAACTCGGCGACGACGTGCCCGCCCCGCCGGCCCGGACTGCCGGCGACCCGCCCGCTCCGGCCGCCCGCATGCGGCTGGGCGACGTCGTGCCAGCCCCCGAGCGGGTCGCGCCGGTCGCGGGCGCCGACTTCGTACTCACCTCCGACACGGTGGTCCGGGCGGGCCCCGGCGACGCCCACGCCGTCGCCGGGCAGCTCGCCGCCCTGCTCCGGCCGGCCACCGGCCATCCGCTGCCGGTGACCGGCGACACCCGGGCCGAGCCGGCCGGCGACATCACGCTGGCGCTGGTCGACTCCGACGACCTCGGCCCCGAGGGCTACCGGCTCGACGTGGCCGCCGACAGGGTACGGATCGAGGCCGCCACCCGGGCCGGGCTCTTCTTCGGGGTACAGACGGTGCGGCAACTCCTGCCCGCCGCCATCGAGAGCGCGACGCCCGTCGCCGAACGCTGGGCGCTGCCCGGGGGCTCGATCACCGACCGGCCCCGCTTCCCGTACCGGGGGGCGATGCTCGACGTGGCCCGACACTTCTTCGGCGTACCGGACGTACTGCGGGTGATCGACCACCTGGCCCGCTACAAGCTCAACCACCTGCACCTGCACCTCACCGACGACCAGGGCTGGCGGATCGCCGTCGACTCCTGGCCCCGGCTCGCCGAGGTCGGCGGGGCGAGCGAGGTGGGCGGCGGCCCGGGCGGGCACTACAGCCGCGACGACTACCGGCGGATCGTGGCCTACGCCGCCGAGCGGCACGTCACCGTGGTGCCGGAGATCGACCTGCCGGGGCACACCCACGCGGCGCTGACCGCGTACGGCGAGCTGGCCCCGGACGGCGTCGCGCCACCGCCGTACACCGGCACCGAGGTCGGCTTCAGCTACGTCGACCCCACGAGCGAGCGGACGTACGAGTTCGTCGCCGACGTGCTGGGCGAGCTCGCGGCGCTCACCCCCGGGCCGTGGCTGCACATCGGGGGCGACGAGGCGTTCAAGGTGCGCCCCGACGCGTACGCCGCCTTCATCGAGCGGGCACAGCGCATCGTCGCCGCGGCCGGCAGGAGGGTGCTGGGTTGGCACCAGATCGCGCCCGTGGCCCACGCCGAGGGCCGTGTGCTCCAGTGGTGGGGCACCGACGGCGCGGACCCGGTCACCGCCGACGCCGTCCACCGGGGGGCGCGGCTCGTCCTCTCTCCCGGCAACCACGCCTACCTCGACATGAAGTACGCCCCGGACACCCCGATCGGGCACGACTGGGCGGGCCTGATCGACGTGCGGCGGTCGTACGACTGGGATCCCGGCGCCCACGTGGCCGGCGTGCCGGCCGACGCGGTACTCGGGGTGGAGGCGCCGCTTTGGACCGAGTCGGTCACCTCGCGGGCGGAGGTCGAGTTCATGCTCTTCCCGCGCCTGCCCGCGATCGCCGAGCTGGGCTGGTCACCCCGCGCGACGCACGACTGGGCCGGGTTCCGCGACCGGCTGGCCGGACACGGCCCGCGCTGGGCCACCGCCGGCATCGCCTTCCACCGCTCGCCGGAGATCCCCTGGCCCGCCGACCGGCAGCCCACCGCGCCGAAGACGGCGATCCCCACCCAGCCGGAGCGGCCGACACCCGCCGGGCCACCGACGGCGATCCCCACCCAGCCGGAGCGGCCGACACCCGCCGGGCCACCGACGGCGATCCCCACCCAGCCCGGCCCCCCGGCACCCGCCGGATCGCACGAGGCGACCGGCGTCCGCCCCGGTCCCGGGGAGGCCACCACGCCCGCCCCGTCCGCCTGACACGCCGCCCACGCGCCCACGCCGCCCACGCCGCCCACGCCGCCCACGCGCAACCCTCGTTGCGACGTGACGACGCGGTTGTCCGGTTCACGGTGTCCGGTCCGCACCCGGATGTCGCGACCGTCCCGTGGTCGGTGCCACGCGGGCGGCGGAATCGTGGGCGGGCCCGGGTCGTTGAACGTGGCATACCCACCGCGCTCCCCCCGCGCCACGGTGGCCCGCCGGCCGGCGGAATCGATGGCCGGGTCGGGTCGTTGAGATCCCCCGGACGCCCGAGCAGGCCCCCGCCGCCGGAGTGGTCCGTTCCGACTCCCCCTGCGCGGCACACCGCATCCCCCGGTGAGTGTCCGCGTGTCCCCCGATCGAAAGGTGCCCCCAACATGCGTACCGATCTGATCCGTAGGACCGCCCTGACCGCTGCCGGGCTCGCCTTCACCGGCGGCGCCATCGCCGGCCCCGTCACGGCCGCCGTCGCCTCCCCCACCCAGAGCCCGGCCGTCACGGTCGCTCAGGACCGCAAGGGCGGCGAGCGTGAGCTCGGCGTGCGCTACGAAGCCCAGCCCAACTTCTACTACTGCGGCCCCGCCGCCGCCCGCAACGCCCTCAGCGTCCAGGGCAAGAACATCGACGTCGACGCCATGGCCAAGCTCATGGGCACCACCGAAGCCGGCACCAACTCCATCAACGACATCACCCCCGTGCTCAACAAGGAAACCGGCCGCGACGCCTACCAGTCCGTCGAGATCCGCGACCCCGCCGCCGACGACACCCAGACCGACAAGCTGCGCGCCGACATCGTCACCGCCATCGACGAAGGCCACGCCGTGGTCGCCAACATCGCCGGCACCGCCACCGACACCGACGGCACCACCCACTCCTTCGAAGGCGGCCACTACATCAGCGTCGTCGGCTACCGCGACAACGGCAACACCGTCACCATCGCCGACTCCGCCGACCCCGACCAGGCCACCTACCGCATGAGCATCGACAACCTCGCCGACTGGACCGCCACCCGCGGCTACACCGCCTGACCCCACCGCGACCACACGCACCACGACAGGAACGACGACAAGGGCCGGCCCCGACACGGGGACCGGCCCTTTCGTCACGTCCACGGCTGTCCGCCGTCGGGCCGGGGCGGGTGGTCGGCTCAGCCGCCCGAGTCGGCCAGTTCCGCGCCCTCGGGGACGGTGTCGTCGTCGCGGCTGGCCAGCCAGCCCTCCGGGAGGAACACCTTGCCGGGCGAGTTGGTGCGGCCGCGCGGCTGGCCCAGCGTGGCCACCGGAAAGGGCTCGGTCGGGTCCAGCTTGCCGAGCAGGTCGTCGAGCTGGGCCAGACTCTCGATCATGGCCAGCTCGCGACGCAGCTCGCTGCCGACGGGGAAACCCTTCAGGTACCAGGCCACGTGCTTGCGGAAGTCGGTGCAGCCGTCCCGCTCGCCCCGGGCGGGCGTACGCGAGCCGGCGGTGAACTGGTCGACCAGCAGTTCCGCGTGGCGGCGCATGGTGCGCGCCACCTCGCCGAGGGCGGGTAGCCGGCGCTCCGGCCGGCCGTCGAACGCAGCCTCCAGGTCGGCGAAGAGCCACGGGCGGCCCAGGCAGCCCCGACCGACGACCACCCCGTCGACGCCGGTGTGCGCCACCATCCGCAGCGCGTCGTCGGCCTCCCAAATGTCGCCGTTGCCGAGCACCGGCACGTCGAGGGCCTGCTTGAGCGTGGCGATGGCGTCCCAGTCGGCGGTGCCGGAGTAGCGCTGCGCGGCCGTACGCCCGTGCAGGGCGACCGCCGCCACGCCCGCGTCCTGCGCGGCGAGGCCCGCCTCGACGTACGTCAGGTGGTCGTCGTCGATGCCCTTGCGCATCTTGACCGTGACCGGCACGCCTGCGGGCGAGGCGGCGTCCACCGCGGCCCTGACCAGCCGCGCGAAGAGCCGGCGCCGCCACGGCAACGCCGAGCCGCCGCCCCGGCGGGTGACCTTGGGCACCGGGCAGCCGAAGTTCAGGTCGATGTGGTCGGCGAGGTCCTTCTCCACCACGATCCGCACGGCGGCGGCGGTGATCTCGGGATCGGTGCCGTAGAGCTGGAGGCTGCGGGGCCGCTCGTCGTCGCCGAAGGCGATCATGCGCAGCGTCTTCGGGTTCCGCTCGACCAGGGCGACGGTGGTGATCATCTCGCAGACGTAGATGCCGCCGCCCTGCTCCCGGCAGAGCTGCCGGAAGCCGACGTTGGTGATGCCGGCCATCGGCGCGAGCACCACCGGGGGCCACACCTCGTGCCGCCCGATGGTCAGCGGGCGGCGTGCTGGTCCGGTCGCAACGGTCACCCGCCAAGTGTAAGGAAGGGCCCCCTCCTAACGCCTCGTGCAGAGGCAGGGCCCCCTCCTAACACGGCGCATATCACAGTCGGCGCAGCACCGGGGCGGTCTCCACAGCGGGTGGCGTCGTCCACAGGCGCCACCGGTCGGCCCGGACACAGTGGCGGCCCCGCGCCCATGCTGCCCCTCATGCGTGAGCATCCACCCGAACTCGCCGATGCGGCGGAGCGACAGCAGCAGATCGTCACCCGGGCCCAACTACTGGCCGCCAGCTTCGACGACATGTACCTGTACCGCCAGACCCGGCGCGGCCTGTGGCAGCGCGTGCTGCCGGGCACGTACTCCCTGGTCACCGGCACCCTGACCGAGGAACAGCGGCGGATCGCCGCTGCGCTGTACGCCGGACCGGAGGCTCAGCTCACCGGGCTGGCCGCGCTCATCTGGTACGGGTTCCGGCAGAGCCCACGCACCGACGACGTACACCTGATCGTGCCGCACCAGGCGCGGCGAACCTCGGCGGGATTCGCCCGGGTCGCACGGTCCCTGGCCCTGGATGCCAGGGCCCGGCGAACGTCGATCTATCCGGTCTGCTCGCCGGCACGGGCCGTGGTGGACGCGGCGCGGGACCTGCACCACCTGCGTCCGGTACGCGCGATCGTCGCCGAGTCCGTGCAGCGCGGGTTCACTGACCTGGCCCGGCTGGACGAGGAGATCCGCCGGGCCCGGCGAAGCCGGACGGCGCTGGTCAGGAAGGCCTTCTCCGAGGTGGTACAGGGCACCCGGTCGGCGCCGGAGGCGGAGTTGCGGGAGTGCCTGGCCGGCAGCCGGCTGTTGCCGGAGATTCGGTGGAATCCCCGGCTGGTCGCAGGCGACGGCGGATCGCTGCCGACGCCCGACGGTTACCTCGCCGACGCGGCGGTGGCGCTCGAGGTCGACTCGCAGGAATACCACTTCAGTCCTGGTGACTGGGCGCGGACGCTCGACCGGCACAACGAACTGAGCCGACACGGCATCCTGATCCTGCACTTCACCCCGGCGCAGATCCGCCGCGACCCGGGCCGGATCCGCCGCACGGTGGAGGACGCGTACGAGTCCAGGCGCGGCGTCGGCGCCGCGAGCCGGGTCCGCGTCGAGCCCGTCGAGGTGCCGGGTTAAAGCGGGTGAGCCTTCCAGAAGTGTTAGGAAGGGCCCCTTCCTATACCGAAAACGTTAGGAAGGGGCCCTTCCTTACACCTCAGCAGCCGGGGAGGCGCTCGATCAGGTAACGCTCGACCTGGTCGAGCGCGATGCGCTCCTGGGCCATGGTGTCCCGGTTCCGCACGGTCACCGCGTCGTCGTCGAGGGTGTCGAAGTCGACCGTCACGCAGAACGGGGTGCCGATCTCGTCCTGGCGGCGGTAGCGGCGGCCGATCGCCTGCGAGTCGTCGAACTCCACCACCCACCGCTTGCGCAGGTCGGCGGCGAGGCCCTTCGCCTTGGGCGAGAGCGCCTCGTTGCGCGACAGCGGCAGCACCGCCACCTTGACCGGGGCCAGCCGCGGGTCGAAGCGCATCACGGTGCGCTTGTCCACGCCGCCCTTGGTGTTCGGCGCCTCGTCCTCGTCGTACGCCTCCAGCAGGAACGCGAGCACCGCGCGGGTCAGGCCGGCGGCGGGCTCGATGACGTACGGCATCCAGCGCTCGCCCTTGGCCTGGTCGAAGTAGGACAGGTCGACGCCGGAGTGCTTGCTGTGCGTGGAGAGGTCGAAGTCGGTGCGGTTGGCGATGCCCTCCAGCTCCGCGAACTCGGTGCCGCCGAACTGGAAGCGGTACTCGATGTCGACCGTGCGCTTCGAGTAGTGGGAGAGCTTCTCCTTCGGGTGCTCGTAGAAGCGCAGGTTGCTCTCCGACAGGCCCAGGTCGAGGTACCAGTTCCAGCGCTCGGAGAGCCAGTACTCGTGCCACTGCTCGTCCGAGCCGGGCTCGACGAAGAACTCCATCTCCATCTGCTCGAACTCGCGGGTACGGAAGATGAAGTTGCCCGGCGTGATCTCGTTGCGGAACGACTTGCCGGTCTGGGCGATGCCGAACGGCGGCTTCTTGCGGGCGACCGTCTCGACGTTCTTGTAGTTGACGAAGATGCCCTGGGCGGTCTCGGGCCGCAGGTAGTGCATGCCCTCCTCGCTCTCGACCGGGCCGAGGAAGGTCTTCATCAGGCCGTTGAACATCTTCGGCTCGGTGAAGGTGCCCTTGTTACCGCAGTTCGGGCAGTTCAGCTCGGTCAACGACGCCGGCGGCTTGCCGTGCTTGGCCTCGTACGCCTCCTCGAGGTGGTCGGCCCGGAACCGCTTGTGGCACGACTGGCACTCGGTCAGCGGGTCGACGAAGGCGTCCAGGTGGCCGGAGGCGGCCCAGACGTCGCGGGCCAGGATCACGGCGGAGTCGAGGCCGACCACGTCGTCGCGCTGCTGGACCATCGTCTTCCACCACTGCCGGCGGACGTTCTCCTTCAGCTCCACGCCGAGCGGACCGTAGTCCCACGCCGACCGGGTGCCTCCGTAGATCTCGCTGGAGGGGAAGACGAAGCCTCGGCGCTTGGCGAGGCTGACGACGGCGTCGATACGGTCGGCTGGCATGTTTCCTCCTACGCCGACTGGCGGTCGGCGGGGACGCGGTGGGGAACGGAAGGAACAGTTCGGGACAACGGTACGACCCGTGCCGTCCCGGGCCCAGCAGAATACCGGGGGCGGGTCAGCTCACCCCGCACACCTCCATGCCGCCGGTCTGCTGGTCCTGCGCGAGGGTGACCTCCTGCCGGTCCTGCCGGCCACCCGTGTAGGTCACGTCGACCGGCACGGTGAGGGAGACGGCGTCCACGTCGCCCACCCGGAAGGTCGCGATCCGCGGCTCGGCGGAGACCCGGCGCTCGAACTCCCGGCGTGACTCGCGCCGCTGCGCGTCGTCGCAGAGCTGGTCGTACGCCGCGCCGTACTTGCGCTCGACGAGCGCCTGGTAGTAGTCGGTGGAGACGGTGCGCCCCTGCTCGCGCACGGCCTGCACCCCGGTGACGACCAGACCCACCACGGCCGCCCCGCCACCGCCGCAGCAGAGCAGCACGGCGAGCGCCCCGGCACCCAGCCCGAGCCAGAGCCGGGTGTTGCGCCCCTCGGTGGGCGGCGCCGCGAAGGGCGGGGAGACCCCCGGCCCGGCCGGTGGGGCGGGCACGCCCGGATCCGCCGGTGGGCCGGGCAGGACGGGCGGCTGCGCCCCCTGCTGGCCGGGCTGCGGAGGGTACGGCGGCGGGGTCGCCGGTCCGGGAGCGGTCATGCATGCAATGTAGTGCCCGCCGGCTCAGCGGTAAGGACCAGCGGCCCGATCGCTGGCGGTCCGGACGACCTCGCCGCCCGGGGCGGCGTTGGCGAGCGCCTCGTACGCCGACGGCTCGTCGAGCGACTCGGCGAGCAGCGGCACGGCGGTGATCTTGACGTCGAAGCCGCCCAGGGCGCGCCGGTAGGTGCCGACCGACTCCCACTCGGTGACCAGGCACCAGTGCCGCGGGTCGTCCAGCGCCCGGACGAGTTGGCCGCGCAGGTAACCGGGGCGGGCCGCGAGCGCGGCGAGGGCGGCGTGCGCCCGCTCGGTGAACTCGTCGGCGACATCGACGTCCACCACGAACCGGTTCGTCACCAGCACGGGGTTCCTCCTCGTAGAGTCTGTGGGATGCAGCGTACGCAGAGCCGGATACCGGCCCGGTTGGCCCGGGCGAACCCGACGACGGTGTTCCTGGTCACCCTCGTGCTGGTGCTCGTCGCGTTCTTCACGCCCGGCGCGGTCGGCGGGCTGTTCACCCTGCTGCTGGCCGCGGCGGTGGCCGCGCTGCTGGTCATCACCTGGTCGGTGCAGACGGCGCCGACCCGGGTGATCCGGCTGGTGGCGCTCACCCTGCTGGTCACCGCGGGCCTGGTGAAGCTGCTCTGACATGCAAGCATGCGTTTTTGACAATCATTATCGTTGTCGCGGAGAGTTCGTGACATGAACATCCGCTCCGCCCCCCGCACCCTGGCCGTCGCCACCACCGCCCTGCTCGCCCTGGGCGGTGTCACGGCCTGCTCCGACGACGGCACCGCCGGCGCCGACCCGCAGCGGGTCGACGTGGTGGCCGCCTTCTACCCGTTGCAGTTCCTCGCCGAGCGCGTCGGCGGCGACGCGGTGAAGGTGAGCAACCTGGTCAAGCCCGGGGCGGAGCCGCACGACCTGGAGCTGAACCCGGGCCAGGTCGGCCAGGTCGCCGAGGCGGAGCTGGTCGTCCTGCTCAAGGGCTTCCAGCCGGCGCTGGACGAGGCCGTCGAGCAGAACGCCAAGGACCGCGCGTTCGACGTGTCGACCGTGCAGCCGCTGATGGACGCCGCCGCTGGCGGCCACGACCACGAGGGCGAGGGCGAGGAGCACGGCCACCCCGAGGAGTCCGGCAAGTCCGAGGAGCACGGCCACGAGGAGAACGGCACCAAGGACCCGCACCTCTGGCTGGACCCGACCCGCCTCGCCACGGTCGGCGACAAGCTCGCCGAGCGGCTCGGCCAGGCCGATCCGGACCGCGCCGGCGACTACACCACCCGCGCCAAGGCGCTACGCGCCGAGCTGGAGAAGCTGGACGCCGAGTTCACAGCCGGGCTGAAGACCTGCCAGCGGCGGGAGATCGTGGTCAGCCACACCGCCTTCGGCTACCTGACCGAGCGCTACAAACTGGAGCAGATCGGCATCACCGGGCTCAGCCCGGACAACGAGCCCGCCCCGCAGCGCCTCGCCGAGGTGATCGAGGAGGCCCGGGAGCACAAGGCCACCACGATCTTCTTCGAGACGCTGGTCAGCCCGAAGGTGGCCGAGACCATCGCCAAGGAGGTCGGCGCGAAGACCGCCGTGCTGGACCCCCTGGAAGGGCTGACGCCCGGCGGCGGCGACTACCTTTCGGTGATGCGTACCAACCTTGCGACCCTGAGGACGGCGTTGAGCTGCTCGTGACATCCCCAGTCATCACCGTCGCGCACGGGGTGGTCGGCTACGACGGCCGCCCCGTGCTTCGTGACGTCTCGTTGACCGTGACCGCCGGCGAGGTGGTCGCGGTGCTCGGCGCCAACGGCTCCGGCAAGTCCACCCTGATCCGCGCCGCGCTCGGCCTGGTGCCGCTCAGCTCCGGGTCGGTCACCCTCTTCGACCGCCCGTTGCGCCGCTTCCGGCAGTGGCACCGCATCGGGTACGTCCCGCAGCGCCTCGGCGCCGGCAGCGGCGTACCGGCCACCGTCCGCGAGGTGGTGGCCTCCGGCCGGCTCGCCCGGCGCGGGGTGCTGCGCCCGCCCGGAGGGGCGGACCGGGCGGCGGTGGCCGCCGCGCTGGCGGCGGTCGGGCTCGCCGATCGGGCCCGCGATCCCGTGGCCACCCTCTCCGGCGGGCAGCAGCAACGCACCCTGATCGCCCGGGCGCTGGCCGGCCAGCCGGAGCTGCTCGTCCTCGACGAGCCCACGGCCGGGGTCGACGCCGCCAGCCAGGAGGCGTTCGCGGGGGCGCTGCACGGCTTCGTCGCCGGCGGCGGCACGGTGCTGCTGGTGGCCCACGAGCTGGGGCCCCTGCGACCGCTGATCACCCGGGCGGTCGTCGTACACCAGGGTGGGATCTGCCACGACGGCGCGGTGCCCGAGCCCGCCGGCCACCACGCGGAGCCCGACCACGACCACGTGCACCCGCACGGTCCCGACGAGCCCGCCGGGCTGTGGAGCAGCTGAGATGGAACTCTTCCAGTACCCCTACATGCAGCGGGCCCTGATCGGGGCGCTGATCATCGGTCTGGCCGCCCCGGCGCTCGGCATCTACCTGGTGCAGCGGCGCCTCGCCCTGATCGGCGACGGGGTGGGGCACGTGGCGCTCACCGGCGTCGGTGCCGGCCTGCTGCTCAACCGCTCACCGGTGCTCGTCGCGGTGCTCGTGGCGACCGCCGGCGCGGTCACCATCGAGCTGGTCCGCGCGCGGGGACGCACCTCCGGCGACCTGGCGCTGGCCCTGCTCTTCTACGGCGGCATCGCCGGCGGCGTGACGCTGGTCGGGCTCTCCGACAGCACCAGCGTCAGCCTGAACTCCTACCTGTTCGGGTCGCTGAGCACCATCACGCCGGCGGACCTGACCACCATCGCGGTGCTCGGCGCGACGATCGCGGTGACCATGCTGGCGCTGCGCCCGGCCCTGTTCGCGGTCTGCCACGACGAGGAGTACGCCCGGGTCTCCGGCCTGCCGGTGCGCACGCTCAACCTGCTGCTCGCCGTGGCCACCGCGGTCACCGTCACGATCGCCATGCGGGCCGTCGGGGTGCTGCTCATCAGCGCCCTGATGGTGGTGCCGGTGGCGACCGCGCAGCAGGTGACCCGAGGTTTCCGCAGCACGATGACCGCGGCCATGGCGCTCGGGCTCTTCGCCGCCGGCGCCGGGGTCTGGGTGGCGGCGAACGCCGACACCGCCCCCGGTGCCTCGGTGGTGCTGATGGCGATCGCCTCGTTCGGGGTGGTCGCGATTCTCGGCGCGGCGTGGCGGGTGCTGCGCCGGCGGCGCACCCCGGAGGCCGCGCCCGCGCCCGAGCCCGAGCCGCACGAGGTCGTGCTCCACTGATCCTGCTCAGCGAAGCGTCGGTGGGATTGGTTACCGTTACGGGGTGACCGACGGATCAGGCTACGACGCCTTCGAGGGCGCCAGCGAGCTGCTGCGTGCCCTCTCGGCGCCGATCCGGCTGGCCATCGTCAGCGAGCTCGCCGAGGGCGAGCGCTGCGTGCACGAGCTGGTCGACAAGCTCGGTGCCGCGCAGCCGCTGGTCTCCCAGCACCTGCGGGTGCTGCGGGGCGCCGGCGTGGTGCGCGGCTCCCGGCGGGGTCGCGAGATCGCGTACGCGCTGGTCGACGAGCACGTGGCACACATCGTGGCCGACGCGGTGAGCCACGCCGGGGAGGGATCATGATCATGACGGGTGCCACGGTCCGCAACACCCGGCAGCGCTCGGCGGTGAGCGCGCTGCTCGGCGAGTTGGAGGGCTTCCACAGCGCGCAGGACCTGCACGCGATGCTGCGCGAGCGCGGCGAGCGGGTCGGGCTGACCACCGTCTACCGCACCCTCCAGGGGCTCGCCGACACGGGCGAGATCGACGTGATGCGCCCGCCGGGCGGCGAGCACCTCTACCGCCGGTGCAGCGAGGGCCACCACCACCACCTGGTCTGCCGGTCCTGCGGCCGCACGGTGGAGGTCGCGGGGCCGACGGTGGAGAACTGGGCCGAGCGGGTCGCGGCAAAGCACGGCTACGCCGACGTCAGCCACACGCTGGAGATCTTCGGCACCTGCCCGGCCTGCACGGGCTGATCCCGTCCGGTCCGCACGGGCTGATCCTGCCCGGCCCGCACGGGCTGATCCCGTCCGTCGTCGAGCGGGGGTGCCGGTCCGCCCGGTGCGCCGTCCGCCGGGCCCCGCGGTGCGCCGTCCGCCGGCCCCGCGGTGCGCCGCCGTTCGTGCCGCGTGCCAGGGGCCCCGCGCGCGTGGCACGCTGTCCGGCGTGAAGATCTACGCCGATCGTTTCCCGACCGCCGTCCGACAGTTGATCACCGACCTGCTCGTCGTCGCCTGGGTGTACGGAGCGATCCGTGGCGCGCTGTGGCTGCACGACCTGGTCCAGAAACTCGCCGTACCGGGGCAGAAGCTGGAGGGTGCCGGCGGCGGCCTGGCCGACAACCTGGCCGAGGCCGGCAGCAAGGTCGGCCGGGTGCCGCTGGTCGGCGACGAGCTGACCGCGCCGTTCGAGCGGGCCGCCACCGCCGCCCGGTCGCTCGCCGAGGCGGGCCGGGACCAGCAGGAACTGGTCGATCAACTCGCCCTCGCGCTGGCCGTCGCCGTGCTGGTCTTCCCGCTCGGCCTGGTGCTCTTCGGCTGGCTGCCGTTGCGGGTGCGCTGGATGCGCCGGGCCGCCTCGGCCGCGAAGCTGGCCGCCGCTCCCGCCGGCCGGGACCTGCTCGCCCTGCGCGCGCTGGCCACCCAGCCGCTGGGGCGGCTGACCCGGATCGCGCCCGACGTGGCCGAGGCGTGGCGACGCGGCGACCACGCCACCGTCGACGCACTGGCCGCACTGGAACTACACCACCTGGGCCTGAAACCCACCCGCTGACCCCCGCCCCCGCCCAGGCCCCAGGCCCCTGGGCCCGGCCCCAGCCCAGCCCCGGCCCAGGCCCGGCCGAGGCCCAGCCCAGGCCCAGCCCCAGGCCAGGCCCAGGCCCAGGCCCAGGCCCAGGCGATCATGCAGTTGTGGTGGCCGGGACGGTCGGACTCGCCCCTTTCGTGGGGCACCCCAGCTGCACGATCGACCCGGATCGGGGGGCAGGGGTCAACGGGAGGGTGCGGGCGGGATGCGGCGGCGGACGTCGTCGGTGGTGGACGGGCCCGGCGACCAGCGGGCCACCCACGGCAGGTCGTCGGCGGGGGTGATCACGCCGTCCTCCAGGGCGGCGTAGCGCCCGGCGAGGATCCGCTTCGCGGCGAGCGTGTCGACGGAGTCGGTGTTGTCCCACAGGGCGTTGAAGAGCGCGTCGACGCGGACCCGGGCCTGCCGGCAGAACAGGTCGGCCAGTTCCACGTTCTCGGGCCGGGCCTCCCGCTCGGCGTGGGCGCGTACGCAGACCGCGGACATCGCGAACAGCTCCGCGCCGATGTCCACCACCCGGCCGAGGAACGCCTGCTTGCGCTCCATCTTCCCCTGCCAGCGGGACATCGCGTAGAACGTCGACCGGGCCAGCTTGCGCGAGGCGCGCTCCACCTGCCGCAGGTGACCGGCCAGCGGGCCGAACTCGGCGTACGCCGACGGGCGCTGCCCCCGGCCGACGGCGAGGGTGGGCAGCCACTTCGCGTAGAAGGCGCCCGCCCGCGCACCGGCCCTCGCCTTGCGGCCCAGCCCGGCGTCCGGGTCGATGATGTCGCCGGCGACCGACAGGTGCGCGTCGACCGCCTCCCGGGCGATGAGCAGGTGCATGATCTCGGTGGAGCCCTCGAAGATGCGGTTGATCCGCAGGTCGCGCAGCATCTGCTCGACGGCGGCGGGTCGCTCGCCCCGGGCGGCGAGCGAGTCGGCCGTCTCGTAGCCGCGACCGCCGCGGATCTGCACCAGCTCGTCGGCGATCTTCCAGGCCATCTCGCTGGCGTAGAGCTTGACCAGCGCCGCCTCGATCCGGATGTCGTTGCGGTCGTCGTCGGCGAGCAGGCAGCAGAGGTCCAGCATGGTCTCCATGCCGTACGTCGTCGCGGCGATGAAGGAGAGCTTCTGGGCCACCGCCTCGTGCTCGCCCACGGGCCGCCCCCACTGCACCCGGTCGACGGCCCACCCCCGGGCCACGTTCAACGCCCACTTGCCGGCCCCGACGCACATGGCCGGCAGCGACAGTCGCCCGGTGTTCAGGGTGGTCAGGGCGATCTTCAGGCCCTTGCCCTCGCCGCCGATGACGTTCTCCTTCGGTACGAAGACGTCGTGGAAGCGGGTCAGGCTGTTCTCCAGGCCACGCAGGCCGATGAAGGCGTTGCGCCGTTCGACCGTGATGCCCTCGCTGTCGCCCTCGACGACGAAGGCGGTGATCCCGCCGCGCCGCCCCTCGGTGGCGGGCACCCGGGCCATCACCACGAGCAGGGTGGCGACGGTGCCGTTGGTGGCCCACAGCTTCACGCCGTTGAGCCGGTAGCCGGTGCCGTCGGGCGTGGGCTCGGCGGTGGTGCCCAGCCGGGCCGGGTCGGAGCCGACGTCCGGCTCGGTGAGCAGGAACGCGGAGACCTCACCGGCGGCGAGCCGGGGCAGGAAGCGCTGCTTCTGCTCGGCGGTGCCGAACATCTTGAGCGGCTGCGGCACCCCGATGGACTGGTGCGCGGAGAGCAGTGCGCCGAGGGCCGGGCTGATGGAACCGGCCAGCATGAGCGCCCGGCAGTAGTGCAGGTTGCTGAGCCCGAGCCCGCCGTACGACCGGTCGATCTTCATGCCGAACGCGCCGAGCCGGGCCAGGCCCTGGAACACCTCGTCCGGGATGGCCGCGTCCCGCTCGATCGCGGCACCGTCCACCTCGGCGGTGAGGAAGTCGCGGAACCGGCCGAGGAACTCGTCGGCGCGGGCGACGTCCGCGGGGTCGGAGCGCGGCCAGGGGTCGATCAGGTCGAGCCGGAACCGGCCGAGGAAGAGTTCCTTGCCGAAGCTGGGCCGGTCCCAGGTGGACTCCCGGGCCGCCTCGGCGACCTGCCGGGCCTCCTTCTCGGAGACCTGGCCGGCCTCCGTCGGCAGCGCCCCGGCCGTGCCGGCCGTCGGCGGGCCGTCGGCGGTCGTCGCCGGCCGGTCGTCGCCTGTTCCGTCGGACGCGGGTCGGCTGTTCTCTGTCGTGGTCACGGCGGCCTCCTCGAACCTTGGTCCGGATGCGTCAACGTGCTCGACAAACAGCACGCTACCCCCGGGTGTTACCCAGGGGTAGCGTTCGGTAAATATCGAGTTGCGTCGTGTCAGTCCGCGAGCGAACGCGGCTCGTCGTCATCGTCGTCATCGTCGTCGTCCTCGCCCCAGTTGCGCCGGGAGAACGGCAGGAACACCCAGAAGGTGAGGAACCAGAGTCCGGCGAGTCCACTGAGCACGAAGGCGACGCTGCGGTCCAGCACGAAGTCGGTGATCAGCAGCACCGCGCTGACCATCGAGATCAGCATGAAGGCGAGGCCACCGCTGGCCATGCGGTGCGCGAAGCGCACGAGCTCCGGCTTGCGGCCCTGCCGGAACAGCGCCCGGTGGAACGCCACCGGCGAAATGATCATCGCGGTGGCGGCGGCGGCCGCCAGCAGCGCGACGATGTAGATGTCCTTCTGGAACTGCGTCGTACGGGTGAAGCCGCTGCTGAACGGAAGGGTGAGGAGGAAGGCGAAGAGAATCTGCACGCCGGTCTGGGCGACCCGCAGTTCCTGGAGCAGGTCGGCGAAGTTGCGCTGCCAGCGCTGCTTCTCGGTTTCCTTGGACACGCGCTACCTCCGGTCAGACGGTACTGCCGGCGGGGGCGGCCGGCGGCAGCATCGCTGATGCCCCACCGGCTCACGCGCGAAACCGACTCACGTCACTGTCCGGGGCCGTTCCGGGATCGTCAGGAGCCGCGCCGGATCCGGCCCGCGTACCGGGCCTCCAGGGCGCTGTTGTGCTCGTCGCCCCCGGCGATGTTGGCCGACAGGTAGACCGGGGGCCGCTCCCCCGCCGCCAGCAGGCGGGCCACCACCTCGACCGTGATCTGCTGCGCCAGCAACGCGGCCGTGATCGACGAGACCGCGCCGACCGCGCCGCCGCCGGGCAGCGGCAGCGTCGCGTCGCCGTACGGGGCGCCGTTGTCGAGCACCACGTCGGCGAAGTCGGCGAGCCTGCGACCCGACGGATGGCGGGACGTCATCTGCCCGGAGTGCTGTGCCGAGGTGATCGCGACCAGCCCGTGGCCCTTCTCCCTGACCAGCGAGGCGAACTCGACCATCGCGCCGTTCACGCCGGAGTTGGAGGCGAGCACGAAGACGTCCCGGGGGCCGACCGGCGCCAGCTCGTAGAGGCGGTGCGCCACCGCCGGATCGCGCTCCAGCAGCGGCCCGAGCACGTTCGCCGGGGCGCCGCCCACGAGCACCAGGTCCCGCAGGGCGATCCGGTTCGTCGGGACCAGCCCGCCGGCCCGCCCGGCGATCTCCATGGCCAGCGCCTCGGAGTGGCCCGTGCCGAACGCGTGGACCACGCCGTCGGCGCGTACCGCCTCGGCGATCAGGTCGGCGGCCCGCCCCACCGCCTCGCGCTGGCTCTCGGCCACCCGGTTGATCGTGGCGGTCACCACGGCCAGGAACTCCTCGGCGCTCACGGGCGTGTCAGTCCCGTCCATGTCGTACCTCCGTCGGGGTGGGGCCCGGCGTCCGCCGGGCGACGTCGCGGGCGGGTCAGACCGGGTCGTGCACCCGGGCCAGGATCGCCTCGGCCAGCGCGGCGGGCGCCTCGTCGGGGATCCAGTGGCTCACCCGGGGCAACTCGACGAAGCGGTAGTCGGCCGTCACGTGCCCGGCGCACGCCTCGGCGGCGGTCCGGCCGACCGCGATGTCGCGACCGCTCCACACGTACGTGGTCGGCACCGTCACCGGCCCGACGGAGGTCAGGTCCCGGCGGGACATGGCGCGGTACCAGTTCAGCGCGGCGGTCAGCACGCCCGGCTCGCGCATCGGGTTCGCGTACGCGGCCACCCGCGCGTCGTCGCCGACCCCGTGCAACATCCGGCGCAGCCCGGTCGCGCCCAGCACCAGCAGCGCCTTCTCCGCCTTGCCGGGCTTGCGGAACAGCGCCATGTACGCCGAGCGCGCCTTCTGCCCGGCGTCCTCGGCCAGCACCCGGGCCATGGCGGCGGGGTGCGGCACCGAGACCGCGGTCAGCGTGCGGACCCGGTCGGGATGGTGGGCCGCGACGGCCCACGCCACGATCGCACCCCAGTCGTGCCCCACCAGGTGTGCCGCGTCGACGCCCAGCGCGTCGAGCAGGCCCAGCACGTCGGCGACCAGCTCCGGCAGCCGGTAGGCCTCGACCGCCTCCGGTCGCGCGCCCGGCGAGTAGCCGCGCTGGTCCGGCGCGTACGTGCGCAGGCCCGCGGCGTGCAACGCGGGCACCACGCCGTCGAACTCCCCGCCGTGCTGGGGAAAGCCGTGCAGCAACAGGACGGGCGTGCCGCCCTCCGGTCCGCCGGCGCGAACGTCGAACGTCAATCCTCGGGCCTCGATCCGCATGATCGTGAGCCTACCCAGCGCCGCACCCGGCCGCCCGCAAGCTGCCCGCCCACGTCGGCGGTTCCGTCCGGACCGGCCCCGCCGGGTCGCCGCCGGTCACTCGTACTGCTGCCGGGGAACGGGCACCTGCCGCCAGGACTCCACGTCCAGGTAGGGGATCTCGGCGTCGTTGACCGGGTCGCGGGCGATGCGGTCGCTGTAGCGGCCGGTCACCTCGATCCAGGTGTCGTCGGCCAACCCGTCGGGGGCTGCGCCGGTCAGGCCCAGCTTGACCGGCCGGCCGTCGGCGGCACAGCAGGAGAGCACCATCCGGGCCAGCAGCGGCCGGCCGTCGGCGCCGGTGGTGACGAAACCGCTGAGTTGGACGCGGCGGTCGCCGATCGAGGCGCCCCGTTCGAACAGGGCCCGGGAGGCGTAGTCGAGCACGGCGATCCGCACCGGGTCGCCGTCGGGCAGCGGCGGGTAGTCGGACGGCTGCTGGCGGGTGGAGACGGCGGTGCCGGCCTGCCCGGCCGCGTACGAGCCCAGGGCCGGCGGGGCGACCAGCAGCAGGCCCAGCACGGGCAGGATGAGCAGCCAGCCGACCCGCGGCTCGTGGTGGCCGTGCCCGCCGTCGTGGTCGCCCTGGGCGTGGTGGCCGCCTTGGTCGCCCTGGGCGTGGTGGCCGTCGTGGTGGCCGGCAGGCGTGCGGCGCAGCAGCGGGCGCAGCTCGTAGTAGAGGGTCATGACCGCGGCGGCCACCAGCAGCAGGCCGGCGGCGACCAGGAAGGGCCGCAGTCCCTCCTTGACGTAGCGCAGGTGCAGGTCGGTGAGGCTGGCCCGGATCACCGCGCCCCCCAGCAGCAGCAGGACGACCGCCTGCGCCTGCCGGTTCACAGCAGCACCGCCCCGGTCCCGACGGCCACCGCGACGGCCACCACGAAGGTGGTCGGGGCGAACCGTAGCGCGAACCGCCGGCCGAAGACCCCGGCCTGCATCGAGATGAGCTTCAGGTCGACCATCGGCCCCACCACCAGGAACACCAGTCGGGAAGTCAGCGAGAACTGCGACAGCGAGGCCGCGACGAAGGCGTCCGCCTCGGAGCAGAGCGAGAGCAGCACCGCCAGCGCGGCCAGCGCGAGCACCGAGAGCACCGGCTCGTCGGCGAGGGTCTGCAACCAGCGCTCGGGCACCACGACGTTGATCGTGGCGGCGGCGGCCGCGCCGATCACCAGGAACCCGCCGGCGTGCGTGACGTCGTGCCGGACGGCCCCCCAGAACGCCCGGCCGCGCGAGCTGTCGTCCAGCTCCGGCCGGCGCGGCAGCCGGATCCAGTCGGCCCGGCCGAGGCGCAGCCACAGCCAGCCCATGGCCATCGCGACGAGCAGGCTCGCGACGGCCCGGCCGAGCACCATCGCCGGGTCGTCCGGGAAGGCCACGGCGGTGGCGGTGAGCACGATCGGATTGATCGCCGGGGCGGCGAGCAGGAACGCCAGGGCGGCGGCCGGGGTGACCCCGCGCCGGATCAGCGACCCGGCGATCGGCACCGCCCCGCACTCGCAGCCGGGCAGCACCACGCCGGCCGCGCTGGCCACCGGCACCGCGAGCGCGGGATGACGCGGCAGCGCCCGGGCCCAGAACGACCGGGGCACGAAGACCGCGATCACCGCGGAGAGCACCACCCCGAAGACCAGGAACGGCACCGCCTGCACCAGGACCGAGACGAAGACGGTGGTCCAGGTCTGCAACCGGGGCGCCGACAGGGCGCGGGCGAGCGGGTCGCGGAAGACGACCAGCAGGATCAGCAGACCGGCGAGCACCTCCACCGACCCGACCCGCCGGTCCGGGCCGCGGGGCGCCGCCGGCGTCTTCTCGCGTACGCCCTGGGCGGTCACGCCCACCGCGCCCGGGTGCGGCCCGTCCGGCGCGCGGCGCTCAGCCTCGGATGTCACGTCCGTGTCCCTCTGCCGGGTTCCCAGTGGCCGCCCGAGAGTACCGGGGCGGAATCGACCGCGTCGATCGTGCGCGCCGGTGAGCTGCGCAAAGATCACTTTGCTCGATGATCTTCGAAGGTGTTAGCGTCGGCACGACAACTTCACATCCGACAGGGGAGCGCACAGCGCTGAGAGTGCGGGCACCGCCCGCAGACCCTCGAACCTGATCTGGGTAATGCCAGCGCAGGGAGTTCGGTCGACCTCCAGCCGCGTCGACGTCCGGCACGTCCGGGCGCGGCGTGCGTCTTCTCCTGGTTCTCGTTCGGGACTGGGAGCATCATGCGAGACAACAACACCGCCACCCGGTGGCGTACGGTCGACGTCGTCGTCGCCGCGGTGATCGCGGTCGCCTTCGGCGTCATCTTCTGGGCCTGGGGCCTGCTGTGGCGGGCCGTCGACCCGGCGTTCGCGTTCTTCCCCGCCGGCCAGGCGATCATGTACGGCGTGTGGCTGGTCCCGGCCGTCCTGGGCGGCCTGGTGATCCGCAAGCCCGGCGCGGCGCTCTTCTGCGAGGCGGTGGCGGCGACGGTCTCCGCGCTGCTCGGCTCGGAGTGGGGCGGCGTCACCATCGTCCAGGGCCTGATCCAGGGGCTCGGCGCCGAGCTGGCCTTCGCCGCGTTCCGCTACCGCTCGTTCCGGCTGCCCACCGCGCTGCTCGCCGGCGCGCTGACCGGCCTCGGCGCGGCCCTGTTCGACTTCTTCGTCTGGAACAGCGAGTACGCCCTGGGCAGCTACCGGATCCCCTACGCCCTGCTCACCATCGTCAGCGCCACCGTCGTCGCCGGTGCCGGCGGCTGGGCCCTGACCCGCGCCCTCGCCACCACGGGTGCGCTGGACCGCTTCCCGTCCGCCCGCACCCGCCCCCTAATCTGACCCACCCATCCACCCAGGATGCGTTGATCATGAAGTTGTTGTCACGACACGCCGTGCCGAACGACAACAACTTCATGATCAACGACTGCGGGCGGGGTGGGCGGGGCGGGAGGGAGGGGTTGGCGTGGGGGCGGTGACGCTGCGGGGGTTCGGGTGGCGGCACGCCGGGCGACGGGCGTGGGCCGTACGCGGGGTGGACCTGCGTGTCGAGGCCGGCGAGCGGGTGCTGCTGCTGGGCCCCTCCGGCGCCGGCAAGAGCACGCTGCTCGCCGCGCTGGCCGGGCTGCTGCCCGAGGACTCGGGCGAGCAGGAGGGCACCGTCGAGATCGACGGGCTCGACCCCCGCAAGGGGCAGGAGCGGGTGGGCATCGTCTTCCAGGACCCGCAGACCCAGCTCGTGATGGCCCGCAGCGGCGACGACGTGGCGTTCGGGCTGGAGAACCGCGGCACCCCCGCCGGGGAGATCTGGCCCCGCGTCGACGAGGCGCTCACCCGGGTCGGCTTCCCGTACCCCCGGGACCGGCCCACCGCCGCCCTCTCCGGCGGCGAGCAGCAGCGGCTCGCCCTGGCCGGGGTGCTGGCGCTGCGCCCCGGCCTGCTGCTGCTCGACGAGCCGACCGCCAACCTCGACCCGACCGGCGCGGCGCTGATCCGGGCGGCCGTGGCCGGCGCGCTGGACGCCGACACCACGCTGATCCTGGTCGAGCACCGGGTCGCCGAGGCGCTGTCGCTGGTCGACCGGGTGGTCGTGCTCGAACCCGGTGGCGGCGTCCGCGCCGACGGCACGCCCGAGGCCGTCTTCGGCACACACGGCGACGCGCTCGCCGACGAGGGCGTCTGGGTGCCCGGCCGCCCGGTGCCGCCCCGGCACGCCACCACCCCGCCCGGCGACGTGCTGCTCACCGCCGACCGGCTCGGCCTGCCGCCCCGGCTGGCCGCCGTCGACCTGGCGGTACGCGCCGGCGAGGCGCTCGCCGTCGTCGGGCCCAACGGGGCCGGCAAGTCGACCCTCGCGCTGCTGCTCGGTGGCCTGCTCAAGCCTCGGACGGGCCGGGTCGCGGCGACGACGGCACTGGCCGGCGGCGACGAGCGCACTCCCCCGCACCGCTGGCGTGCCCCGGCACTGGCCCGCCGGATCGGCTCGGTCTTCCAAAACCCGGAGCACCAGTTCGTCACCAACACCGTCTTCGACGAGCTGGCTCTCGGCCCGCGCCGCACCAGCCAGCCCGAGGCGGCGGTGCGGTCCACGGTCGACGCTCTGCTGTCCCGGCTGCGGCTGACGAAGCTCGCCGCCGCCAACCCGTACACCCTCTCCGGCGGGGAGGCTCGGCGGCTGAGCGTGGCGACCGCCCTGGCCACCGCGCCCCGCCTGCTCGTCTGCGACGAGCCGACCTTCGGTCAGGACCGGCGCACCTGGCTGGAGCTGGTGGACCTCTTCGCCGAACTACGCGACGCCGGGCACGGCCTGGTCGCCGTCACCCACGACCCGGAGTTCGTCGCCGCCCTGGCGGACCGCCGCCTCACCCTGGAACGCCCGTGAGCAGCCCCGAACCGGTCGCCGCACCGGCCACCCACCCGGACCGCCGCCTCACCCTGGAACGCCCGTGAGCAGCCCCAAACCGGTCGCCGCACCGGCCACCCACCCGGACCGCCGCCTCACCCTGGAACGCCCGTGAGCAGCCCCGAACCGGTCGCTGCACCGGCCACCCACCCGGACCGCCGCCTCACCCTGGAGCGGGCGTGATCAATTTCGAGCCGGTCGCCGCGCCGGAGGCGCCGCTGGCCCGGCGCAACCCGGTGGCCAAGCTCGCCGCGGCGCTGGTCTTCTCGTTCATTCTGATCGCCACCCTGGACCCGGTGGCCCCGGCCATCGCGATCGCCGTCGAGCTGGCCCTGCTGCCGCTGTTCGGGGTTCGCCTGCGGGTGCTGGCGCGGCGGGCCTGGCCGCTGCTCGTCGGCGCCGTCGGCGTGGTGGTGACGCTGGTGCTCTTCGCGGCCGAGCGCTCCGGTCGGGTGCTGGTCGAGGCCGGCCCGGCGGTGGTCACCTCCGGGGTGCTGCTCACCGCGCTGGGCCTGGTGCTGCGCATGTTCGCGGTGGCGCTGCCCGGTGTGATCGTCTTCGCCACCACCGACCCGACCGACCTGGCGGACGCGCTGATCCAGAACGCGAAGGCGCCCGCCCGGTTCGCCATCGGGGCGCTGGCCGCGTTCCGGCTCGTGCCGCTACTGGGACAGGAGTGGCAGATGATCTCCATGGCCCGTCGCGCGCGGGGGGTCGAGGCCGGCCGCAACCCGCTGGCGAAGCTGCGGCTGTTCGTCTCGACGGCCTTCGCGCTGCTGGTCGGGGCGATCCGCCGGGGCACCCGGCTGGCCGTGGCGATGGACGCCCGCGGTTTCGACGCCGGGATTCCGCGCACCGTCGCCCGGCGGCAGCGCTTCGTCGCCGCCGACGGCCTGCTGATCGCCGGCGCGGCGGTGCTCGCCGGGGCCGCGCTGACCGTGAGCGTGCTGCTCGGCACCTTCCGCCCGTTGATCGGCTGAGCCGCCCGCCTGACGCGTCCTCCGGGCGAGGGGGGCCGGGTGGAGCCGCCGGCCGCGGCGGCTCCACCCGGCCGGCACCGTCAGCTGCGCCGGAAGGCGTACCGGCGGGCCTGCCCGGCCTTCTGGCCGCGCATCGCGCCGGCACGACCGGCACCGGTGGCTGGCGGACCGGCCTGCGGCGCCGCCGGCCGGTCGACCGGCAGCGCCGGCACGACCGGCGCGACCGCCACCTCGTCGAGGTTGACGGGCGTCAGGTCCGCCACGGACGGCGTGGGGACGGTGGTACGGGACTTCTTCGGGTTGCGCCTGGCGGGCATCCGGTGCCTCCTCGTCTGCGGGCTCTTCCGCACCGGAGCGACGCCCGGTGCGCGGGGCCCGCCTCGTTCGGCGACCGTCGCGTGACGGTCGGGCGGGATCGGAACTGCTGCCCGGGATCGACCACGAGGAACACCGCCGCCTCGGGGGCAAGTGCGGAATGCGGACGCCCGGGAGCACGCGGACCCGCGGCCAGCAGCGGCGGGTCGGCTCGGAGGTGGGGCGTCAGTTACGCATGCCCACACACTAACCGCCCGTCCGGTCGCGCGCAGCCGAATTACCGGCACGATCGGCGGCGGGCCGGTTACGACGCCCTCGGCCCCGCCCCGACGCCCCTGCGTGGCCACGGTGCCGGGGCGCCCGCCGCTCGTCGCTGGGCGTGGCCCCGGCCAGCGAGATGGGGCAGCGGAGCACGCGGTGGTGGCGGAACGGCCGACCCGCCTCCGGCCCGCCGTGCCCGCGATACGGTCGCAGCGGCGGGTGTCGACGGCGGAGGGCGGGCGGATGACCGGGCGGGCGACGGCGCGGATCGGCGTGACGGGGCTGGCGGTGATGGGCCGGAACCTGGCCCGCAACCTGGCCCGCAACGGCTTCGCCGTGGCGGTGCACAACCGCTCGCCGGAGCGTACCCGCAGCCTCGTGGCGGAGCACGGCGACGAGGGGACGTTCGTGCCCGCCGAGTCGATGGCCGACTTCGTCGCGTCGCTGGAGCGGCCCCGGGCGGTCATCGTGATGGTCAAGGCGGGCGGGCCCACCGACGCGGTCGTCGACGAGCTCGTCCCGCTGCTCGACGCCGGTGACATCGTCGTGGACTGCGGCAACGCGCACTTTGCCGACACCCGCCGGCGGGAGGACGCGCTGCGGAGCCACGGCCTGCACTTCGTCGGCACCGGCGTCTCCGGCGGCGAGGAGGGCGCCCTGCGCGGCCCGAGCATCATGCCGGGCGGATCCGCGGAGTCGTACCGCACGCTCGGGCCGATCTTCGAGCAGATCGCCGCCCAGGTGGACGGGGTGCCGTGCTGCCGGCACATCGGGCCGGACGGCGCCGGGCACTTCGTCAAGATGGTGCACAACGGCATCGAGTACGCCGACATGCAGCTCATCGCCGAGGCGTACGACCTGCTGCGGGCCGGGCTGGGCGCGGAGCCGGCGGAGATCGCGGAGATCTTCCGTGGCTGGAACTCCGGCGAGTTGGAGTCCTTCCTGATCGAGATCACCGCCGACGTGCTCGCGCACACCGACGCGGCCACCGGGCGGCCGTTCGTGGACGTCGTGCTGGACCGCGCCGAGCAGAAGGGCACCGGCCGTTGGACGGTGCAGAGCGCGCTGGAGCTGGGCATCCCCATCACCGGCATCGCCGAGGCGACCTTCGCCCGGTCGCTCTCCGGGCACGCCGACCAGCGCGAGGCGGCCCGCCTGGCGTTCCCGGACGCGGGCACCGGCTGGCGGGTCGAGGACTCCGACGCCTTCGTCGAGGACGTCCGCCGCGCCCTGCTCGCCTCGAAGATCGTCGCGTACGCGCAGGGCTTCGACCATATCCGCGCCGGCTCTACGGAGTACGACTGGGGCATCGACCTGGGCGGCACCGCGACGATCTGGCGGGGCGGCTGCATCATCCGGGCCCGCTTCCTCGACCGCATCCGCCAGGCGTACGACGAGCGGCCCGACCTGCCGACGCTGCTGGTGGCGCCGTGGTTCGCCGGCACCGTCGACGACGGGGTGCCGAGCTGGCGGCGGGTGGTGGCCGAGGCCGCCCGGGCCGGGGTGCCCGTCCCCGCGTTCGGGTCGTCGTTGGCGTACTTCGACGCGCTGCGCGCGCAGCGGCTGCCCGCCGCCCTGATCCAGGGGCTGCGGGACAACTTCGGGGCGCACACCTACCAGCGCGTGGACCGCGAGGGCACCTTCCACACCCGCTGGCCCGCCGACCGTGCCGAGATCGAGGCCTGACGCGCGAACCCCCGACCCGCGAGTCGATCATGCACTTCCGGTGGGCGGGCGGAAGGCACCGGTACGGGCCTTTCGCGGGGCACCACTACTGCATGATCGGCGAGCGGGTCGGGGGTCGGGTCGTGGGTGGGTGGTCAGAAGAAGCGGCGGCGCTTGGCCTTCTGCGGGCGGAGCATGTCGGCGCCCTTGGTGAGCAGGCGGCTGATCCCGGTCGGGCCACGGCGGGCCTCCAGGGTGCGGCTGAGCCGGCGCGCGCCGCCCGCCGCCAGCGGTACAGCGACCGCCATCATCGCCCACTGGGCAATACGCTTCTGGATCATGTGGGTTCACCTCCGTCGGTGGCTGCTGAGGACCGTGATACCCCGTACGACCGGGCGGTAAGCCTCAGCTCGGCGGGGCGACCGGGTTGGGCAGCGCGCCACCGAAGCGCCGGTCCCGCTGGGCGTACAGCTCGCAGGCGTACCAGAGGTGCCGGCGGTCGAAGTCCGGCCAGAGCGTGTCGAGGAAGATCAGCTCGGCGTACGCGGTCTGCCAGAGCAGGAAGTTGGAGATCCGTTCCTCGCCGGAGGGCCGCAGGAACAGGTCCACCTCGGGGATCTCCGGGTGGTAGAGGTACTTCGCGACGGTCTTCTCGGTGACCTTCTCCGGGTCGAGCCGGCCCGCCGCGACGTCGCGGGCGATGGCGGCGGCGGCGTCGGCGATCTCGGCCTGCCCGCCGTAGTTGACGCAGAACTGGAGCGTCAGCGTCGAGTTGCCCCGCGACATCTCCTCGGCCGTCTGCAACTCGGAGATGACGCTCTTCCACAGCCGGCCGGCCCGGCCGGACCAGACCACCCGCACCCCCAGGTCGACCAGCTGGTCGCGGCGGCGGCGGATGACGTCGCGGTTGAAGCCCATCAGGAACCGGACCTCGTCCGGCGAGCGCCGCCAGTTCTCCGTGGAGAAGGCGTACGCCGACAGGTAGGGGATGCCCATCTCGATGGCGCCCTCGACCGTGTCGAAGAGGGAGAACTCGCCCGCCTCGTGGCCCTTGGTGCGGGGCAGCCCGCGCTCCTTGGCCCACCGGCCGTTGCCGTCCATCACGACGGCGACGTGCTTCGGCACCGCGTCGGCGGGCAGCGCCGGCGGCCGGGCGCCCGACGGGTGCGGTGTCGGCGGCACCGGCTCACGACGCCCGGCCCTCAACGATCGGATCACTCGGTCCTCCCCCTGCTCACACGCCGTCCGTTCCCGGCCCGACGCCAAGCGACGGCGGAACCGGGCCGGTCACGCCACCGCCGGACGGCGGGACCGGGCCGGCCGTCGGGGCGCCCCGGTCGACCAGCGGCAGCGAGCGTAGCGCGCGCTCCAGGTGCCACTGCAGGTGCGCCGCGACCAGGCCGCTGCACTCCCGGCGTACGCCGGCCTCGGTGGCGTCGGCGACCCGCCAGTCGCCGGTGGTCAGCGCGGACATCAGGTCGACGGTGGCCGGGGCGGGATGGGCCGCGCCGGGCGGCCGGCAGTCCGGGCAGACCGCACCCCCGGCCGGTACGGAGAACGCCCGGTGCCGCCCCGGCGTCCCGCACACGGCGCAGGCGGTCAGCGCCGGCGCCCAGCCGGCCAGCGTCATGCCGCGCAGCAGGTACGCGTCGAGCACCAGGGTGGTGGCGTGGCTGCCCGCGGCGAGCGCGCGCAGCGCGCCCAGGGTGAGCTGGAACAGCCGCAGCGACGGCTCCCGTTCGACGGGGGTGAGCCGCTCGGCGGTCTCGGCGATCGCGCTGGCGGCCGTGTAGCGGGAATAGTCGCCGAGGAACCGCTTGCCGTAGAGGTCGATGCCCTCGACCTGGCTGACCGTGTGCAGCGAGCTGCCGTGGTTGCCCTTCGGGTCGCCGGCGAGCTGGAGGTCGACGTGGCCGAACGGCTCCAGCCGGGCCCCGAACTTGCTGCTGGTGCGGCGGATCCCCCGGGCCACCGCGCGCAGCCGGCCGTGCCGGCGGCTGAGCAGGGTGATGATCCGGTCGGACTCGCCGAGCTTCTGCACGCGCAGGACCACCGCGTCGTCGCGGTAGAGCTGTCGGCGGTACCCGGCCATCGGACCATTCTCTCTCGGGGTGCGGAATCAGGGTCAGCTCGGGGTGTCCATGCGCGGAACCCCGATGCGCGGGGCGCGTCACGCCTCGTAGCGTGCTCGCATGGCCCTGCACCGCACCGCCGCCGCGCTCGCTGCGGCCACCACCCTGATCGTCGCCGCCGGGTGCGACAACCTGTCCTTCCGCCGGCTCGACTACGACAACACCGAGGCCGTCCGGATCAGCAGCATCCGGGTGCTCCCGGGAGCCGGCGACGTGACCGTACGCGCCATCGGCGCGCAGGACGAGGTGCGGATCAAGCGGGTGGTGCGCTACCAGGGCGGCCAGCCCGGCACGACGTACGAGATCAAGGGCACCGAACTGGTGCTGGACACCGACTGCGGCTCCCGGTGCAGCGTCTCCTACGAGGTCACCGCCCCCGACGGGGTGAGCGTGAAGGGCGAGACCGGCTCCGGTGACGTCGACCTGAGCAAGGTGGGCCCGGTGGAGATGCGGCTCGGCTCCGGCAACATACAGGTGACCGCCGCGAGCGGCCCCGTCCGCGCGGAGACCGGCTCCGGCAACATCCGGGTGGCCGGCGCCAGCGGGCCCGTCCGCGCGGAGACCGGCTCCGGCAACGTCGAGGTCGTCGAGGCGGCGGGCGCGGCCACGCTGCGCACCTCGTCGGGCGACATCCTCGGGCACCGCCTCGACGGCGGGGTGGACGCCGAGGCCGGCTCCGGTGACATCACCGTCGACCTCACGACGCCCGCCTCGGCGCGGGTGCACGCCTCCAGCGGGAACATCGAGCTGGTCGTGCCGACGGGCCGCTACCGGGTCCGCTCCAGCACCGACGGCGACGACGCCGACCTGGGCGTCACCGACGACCCGGCCGCCACGCTGGTGATCGACGTCCGCACCGGCAGCGGCAACGTGACGGTCACCCAGCGCTGATCTCGACGGTCTCCGGCTCCCGGGGTGCCGGGACCGTCGCCCGCCCGGTGGCCGCGCCGTCGACCGGCCGCTGGGCGAGCGGGTGAACGGCTCCCGGGCCGGGGCGGATGCGGCCGGGGACCAGCTCCGGCGGCCTGCGGGCCGCCACGTCCTCCACCCAGCCGACCAGGGCGGTCACCGCCGCGACCAGCGCGAAGACGAGCACCACCCGGATCGCCAGGCCGAGCGGGTCCTGATGCGACCAGCCAACCACGTCGACCAGCGGGGTGAGCGCCACCACGAACGGCATGTGCCACAGGTAGACGGTGAGCGCCCGCCGGTTGAACACGGTCACCACCCGGCCGAACGCGGCGCTGCGGTCCACCCAGGACGCGCTCGCCGGGCCCCGACCGAGCAGCACGAGGATGAAGGCGGCCGACCAGAGGGCGTTGCCGAGGGGATTGTCGTTCAGGTCGTACCCGCGGGGACCGGGGTGGGTGAAGATCCAGGCTGCGCCGGCGGCGGCGAGGGTCAGCGCGACCGGCACCAGCACCCGGTTGCTCAGGCGGCGCAGCATGCCGGCCTGGTGGGCGAAGCCGAGCAGCCAGGCTCCGAAGTAGAGCCCGAACTGGTGCAGCGCCACCGGCAGCGCCGGGAGCAGGCCCAGCTCGGCCGCCGCGAGCAGGGCGTACGGAGCGGCCAGGGTGGGCACCGGGGCGCGCCGGAACAGCCACAGGGCCACCGGCGAGGCGAGCACGAACCAGAGGTAGTCGCGCAGGTACCAGATCACGCTGAGCGCGATCGCACCCCAGCCGTTGGCCGGCGGGTCGGCGATGGGGAAGAGCCAGAGCAGCACCTTCGGGCTCAGGGGCAGCCCGGTGAGCAGCATGGCGGGCACGAAGACGGCGGCGAGCACCCAGAGCGACGGCAACAGGCGGCGCAGGCGGCGGACGACCGCCCCCGGCCCCCACCGGTGCAGCGAGGCCGCCATCATCGAGCCGGCGAGCGCGAACATCACCGACATCGCCGGGAAGACGAGCGTCAGCGTGGCCCAACCGGTGACGTGGTAGACGACGACTCGGACGATGGCCAGGAAGCGGAGCAGGTCCAGGTATCGGTTTCGCATCAGCCTGAATCTATGTCCGGGGATACGGGGGCTGTCCTACCCCCTACCCTCCGCGCCAGTCACGGCAAACAGAAGGGATCCCACCAGAACGTGACGTCTCCCATACTCCCGGCCGGCAACGGTCAGGCACCGGGCGGGCCGCGCCGGGGCCGGGACACCCGCGTGCCCCGGCGCCGGCCTCAGAAGCCCAGCTTGCGCAGCTGCTTCGGATCCCGCTGCCAGTCCTTCGCCACCCGGACGTGCAGGTCGAGGTAGACCCGGGAGCCGAGCAGCTCCTCGATCTGCCGGCGGGCCGTGGTGCCGACGTGCTTGAGCCGGCTCGCCCGGTGGCCGATCACGATCGCCTTCTGGCTGGGCCGTTCGACGTACAGGTCGGCGTAGATCTTCATCAGTTGGCCCTCGGGGATCATCTCCTCGACGACCACCGCGATGGAGTGCGGCAGTTCGTCGCGGACGCCCTCCAGGGCGGCCTCCCGGATCAGCTCGGCGACCAGCACCTGCTCCGGGTCGTCGGTGAGCATGTCGTCCGGGTAGAGCTGCGGCGACTCGGGCAGGTAACCCGTCATCACGTCGACCAGAATGTCCACCTGGTGCCCGGAGACCGCGCTGACCGGCACCACCTCGGCGAACTCGCCCAGCTCGCTGACCGCGAGCAGTTGCTCGGCCAGCCGCTTGCGGTCCACCAGGTCGGTCTTCGTGACCACCGCCAGCACGGTGGCCTTCAGCTCGGCCAGCTCGCCGGTGATGAACCGGTCGCCCCGCCCGATCGGCTCGTCCGCCGGGATGCAGAGGCCGATCACGTCGACCTCGCTCCAGGTCTGCCGGACCAGGTCGTTGAGGCGTTCGCCCAGCAGCGTACGGGGACGGTGCAGACCCGGTGTGTCGACCAGCACGAGCTGGGACTCCGGGCGGTGCAGGACGGCCCGGATGATGTGCCGGGTCGTCTGCGGCTTGTTCGAGGTGATGGCGATCTTCTGCCCGACGATCGCGTTGGTCAGCGTCGACTTGCCGGCGTTCGGCCGGCCGACGAAACAGGCGAACCCGGCCCGGTAGGGGCGCGGCTGGAGGTCGTTCACGCCGCCGTCCCGCCCCGGGAGGGCCGCGGCGCCACGCCACGCCGCCCCACGGTCCGCCCGCTCACTCGACCACCGTGCCCAGGACGGCCCCGTCCGGGGCGGCCACGTGGATCGGCGCGTCCGCGGCGAGGTCGCGTACCGCCGCGTGCCCGGCACCGTCCAGCGTCGACGCCTCGGTGACCACCGCGGCGGCCTCCAGCCGGGTCGCGCCGGCCGCGACCGCCGAGGCCACCGCGAGCTGGAGCGCGGTGATCGTCAGCGACGGCAACGAGACACTGGCCGCGGCGTACGTCCGGCCGTCCTGGTCGCGGACCGCCGCGCCCTCCACGGCGCCCACCCGACCACGCGCGCCCCGCGCCAGCACGACCAGCTTGCCGTCCTCGGCGCTCAGCTCGACCGGGTCGGACGGGGTGGGCCGGGCGGCCGGTACGGCGGGTGACTCAGGCATCGGCGGGTTGCCTCTCCTCGGATCGGTTCGGATGGTCCCGGGACTCGGCGTGTCCGCCGCGGCCCGGGCCGTTCTGGGTGTCGGTCGACTCCGCCCGGCTGACCAGCACGGTGTCGATCCGGTTGCGGCGGCCGGTGGTGCCCTCGGCGATCAGCCGGAGCCCGGCGACCTCGGCCTGCGCCCCGGGGATCGGGACCCGGCCCAGGGACTGGGCGAGCAGGCCGCCGACGGTCTCCACCTCGTCGGTGGGGAGATCGGTGTCGAACAGCTCGCCCAGGTCCTCCACGGGGAGCCGCGCGGTGACCCGCACCGCCCCGTCGTCGAGGTGCTCGACCGGCGGGCGCTCGACATCGTACTCGTCGGTGATCTCCCCGACGATCTCCTCCAGGATGTCCTCGATGGTGACCAGCCCGCCGGTGCCGCCGTATTCGTCGACGACGATGACCAGGTGGTTGCGGGCGGCCTGCATCTCCGAGAGCAGGTCGTCGACCGGCTTGGACTCGGGCACGAAGGTGGCGGGGCGCATCAGCTCGGCGACCGGGAGCCGCCGGTCCTCCGCGGCGCCGCCCTGGGTGTGCCGGATCAGGTCCTTGAGGTAGAGCACGCCGAGCACGTCGTCGACGCTCTCACCGATGACCGGGATCCGGGAGAAGCCGGAGCGCAGGAAGAGCGCCAGCGCCTGGGAGAGCGTCTTGCGCTCCTCTATCCACACCATCTCCGTACGCGGCACCATCACCTCGCGGGCGATGGTGTCGCCGAGCGCGAAGACCGAGTGGATCATCTGCCGCTCACCGTGCTCCACGACGCCGCGCTGCTCGGCCAGGTCGACCAGCTCGCGCAGCTCCACCTGGGTGGCGAACGGCCCCTCCCGGAAGCCCCGGCCCGGCGTGACCGCGTTGCCGATCAGGATCAGCAGCGAGGCGAGCGGGTTGAGCGCCCGGCCCAGCCAGCGCACCAGCGGGGCGACGGAGCGCCCCACCACGTACGCGTGCTGCCGGCCGATGGTCCGGGGGCCGACGCCGACCACCACGAAGCTGATCACGGTCATCGCGCCGGCCGTGACCAGCGCCGCGCGCCAGCCCGCGCCGAAGGTGTCCACCGCGACCAGGGCCACCAGGGTGGTGGCGGTCAGCTCGGCGAGCAGCCGCAGCAGCAGCAGCAGGTTGAGGTGGCGGACCACGTCCCCGGCGACGACCTGGAGCGTCCGTGCGCCCCGCACGCCGTCGCGGGCCAGCTCGGCGGCGCGGGCGGGCGAGACCGCGGCGAGCGCCGCCTCTGTCATGGCGATCAGGCCGGCCAGCACCACCAGGCCGGCCGCGAAGACCAGCAGTTGCAGGTCGGGCAGGCCGGTGGCGCCGGCCGCCAGTGTCGAGGTGGTCATCACCGGGACCGGGTCGACCGCCAGCTCGCCAGCAGCCGGGCCTGGAGGGCGAACATCTCCCGCTCCTCCTCCGGCTCGGCGTGGTCGTAGCCGAGCAGGTGCAGCACGCCGTGCACGGTGAGCAGGTGCAACTCGTCGGCGGCCGTGTGACCGGCCGTGGCGGCCTGCTTGGCCGCCACCTCCGGACAGAGCACGATGTCGCCGAGCAGCGCGGGCTCGCCGCCGGCGGCGGACGTCTCGCCGGGCCCGTGGTCGACGCTGCCCTCGTCCATGGGGAAGGCGAGCACGTCGGTCGGGCCGTCGCCGCCCATCCACCGGTGGTTGAGCTCGGTCATGTAGTCGATGTCGACCAGCAGCACGGAGAGCTCGGCGAGGGGGTTGACCCCCATCTCGTCGAGGGCGTGCCGGGCGACGGCGAGCACGGCGTCGGTGTCGACGTCGACACCCGACTCGTTGGCGATCTCGATGGACAACAGTCTTCCCTCGGTCTAGCGGCGCCGGCCGGCCCGGCCGCCCTGGGCGGACCGCCCGGGCACGGCGTGCACGCTCTGCGCCTGCTGATTCTCGTCCCACCGGGCGTATGCGTCGACGATCTCCCCGACCAGCCGGTGACGGACCACGTCGGAGCTGGAGAGCTGGGCGAAGTGCACGTCCTCGACGTTCTCCAGGATCTCCCGGACCACCCGCAGGCCGCTGGTCGTGCCGCCGGGAAGGTCCACCTGGGTGACATCACCGGTGACGACGATCTTGGAACCGAAGCCGAGCCGGGTGAGGAACATCTTCATCTGCTCGGGCGTGGTGTTCTGCGCCTCGTCGAGGATGATGAACGCGTCGTTCAACGTGCGCCCCCTCATGTATGCCAGCGGCGCCACCTCGATCGTGCCCGCCGCCATCAGCTTGGGGATGGAATCCGGGTCGAGCATGTCGTGCAGCGCGTCGTAGAGCGGGCGCAGGTAGGGGTCGATCTTCTCGTTGAGCGTGCCGGGCAGGAAGCCGAGCCGCTCCCCCGCCTCGACCGCCGGCCGGGTCAGGATGATCCGGTTGACCTGCTTGGCCTGCAACGCCTGGACGGCCTTCGCCATCGCCAGGTAGGTCTTGCCGGTGCCCGCGGGGCCGATGCCGAAGACGATCGTGTGCGCGTCGATCGCGTCGACGTAGGTCTTCTGCCCCAGCGTCTTGGGGCGGATGGTGCGGCCGCGCCGGGAGAGGATGTTGAGCGTCAGGACCTCGGCGGGCCGCTCGGCGCCGCCCTGCTCGAGCATGCCGACGGTACGCCGGACGGCGTCAGTGGTCAGGGTCTCGCCTTTCTCGATGAGTTCCAGCAGCTCGCTGAAGATCCGTTCGGCGAGGGCGTTGTCGGCGGGGGCGCCGGTGATGGTGATCTCGTTGCCCCGGACGTGCACGTCGCTGTCGACGGAGCGCTCGACCAGTCGCAGGATCTCGTCACCCGCGCCGAGCAGGTTGACCATGATCTTGGAATCCGGGACGGTGATCCTGGTCTGCACCCGGGGCGGGCCGGGAGGTGGGGTGCCGGTCATAGGTCGGGCCGAGGGGCCCTGCGCCACCTGCTCTCGATCTCGGCGCCGGGCCTGCTGGCGCGGCGCGCTGACGTTCCTGCCATCCTATCTTTTCAACCGCGGTGGCACCCTGCCCATTTCCGCGGGTTCCGCAGGAGCGGACAGGTCGAGCGGGCACGGCGGCGGCGGACCGGACGGGTGGCCCCTCGGCTCCGGCCCGTCCGGTCGCGCGGGTGTCAGGAGCCGGCCCGGAAGTCGTACCGCTCGAAGGTCTCCTGGTGCCGGGTGAACCGGTAGGTCGCCCAGTGCATCCGTACCACCGTGCCGTGCTCGTCCCGGGTCAGCCGGAGCAGCTCGCCCGTCTCCCGGCCGGAGACCGTGCGGAACACGTCCGGCCGGTCCGGCAGCGGGACGAAGACCGACGGCGACCGGCCCGCCGCATCGTCGGCACCCCGGGCCCGCAGCTCGCCGTCGTGCCAGGAGAAGACGTACTCGAAACCCTCCCCCCACCAGCGGCCGAGCAGTCCGCGTACGCCCTCGGGGGCGGGCGGACCCGGCCGCCACGGCGTGATCTCGGCCGGGTCGTGCTCGACCGCGGCGGCCAGCAGCCGGTGCGGCAGGGCGAGGACCTCGCCGGCGGTGCCGGAGGAGCCGAGCACCGCGACCCCCATCGCGCCGGGGGTGCCCTCCCCGCCCCGCCGGCCGTAGACGCCGGCCAGGAATCCGGGCATCGCGCCGTCGTGGCCGACGTGCACGACCCGCTCGCCCTGCGGCACCAGGATCAGCCCCAGCCCGAAGCCACCGGCCCAGAGGGTCTCGTCGGTGACCGTCGCCGGCCAGCGCATCTCGTCCAGCGTGGCCGGGGCGAGCACCGCGCCGGCCGGGTCCAGCGCCGCCGGATCGGCGAGGAAGGCCGCCCAGCGGGCCATGTCGGTGGCGGTGCTCCAGAGCTGCGCCGCCGGGCCGACCGCCCCGAAGTCCGTCGGCGGCTCGGGGTGCGCCTCGTCGGAGTAGGCGTCGACCAGGAAGCCCGTCGCGGCGTGCGGCCCGGGCGTCGTCGAGGTCCCGGCCAACCCCAGCGGGGTCAGCACCCGCTCGCCGAGCACCTCCGCCCAGGTGCCGCCCCGCAGGTGGCCGACGAGCCGGCCGAGCAGCGCCATGCCGAGGTTCGAGTAGTGGTAGCGGCGGCCCGGGGGCAGCACCCGCTCGGCCCGCGCCAGGTCGGCGACCAGCCCGTCGACGTCGGGCGCGCGCAGGGTGTCCCAGACGTCGCCGTACGGCTCCCGTTGCAGCCCTGCGGTGTGCGACAGCAGCCGGCGCACCGTCAGCTCGCCGTGGGCCGGCAGGTCCAGGTGCCGGCCGAGCGGATCGTCGAGGTCGAGCAGGCCGTCGTCGCGGCACTGGAGCGTCAACACGGCGGTGAACGTCTTCGTGACCGACCCGATCCGGAACCGGGTGCCCGGCCCCAGCTCGGTGTCGTTGCCGGTCCCGCCGACGGCGCACGTCCAGAGCGGCCGGTCCGCGCGGTGCAGGGCCGCCGACACCGCCGGCACCCGGGCCTGCGCCTGGACCGTCCGCACCAGCCGCGACAGGCGGTCGTCGACCACCTTCACGCGAGGCTCCGCGCCAGCATCGGGCCCAGCGGCGCACCGCCGAGCACGTGCGCGTGCACGTGGAAGACCTCCTGGCCGCCGTACGCGCCGGTGTTGAACATCAGCCGGAAGCCGTCGCCGAGCAGCCCCTCGTCCTCGGCCACCGCGGCGGCCGTGGCGAGCACCTCCCCGGCGAGCGCCGGGTCACCCTGGGCGAGCGTCGCCACGTCGGCGTAGTGCTCCTTCGGAATGACCAGCACGTGCACCGGCGCCTTCGGGTCGATGTCGCGGAAGGCGAGCGTGGTGGCGGTTTCCCGGACGATCGTGGCCGGGATCTCCCCGGCGACGATGCGGCAGAACAGGCAGTCGGTTCCCATCGGGGCAGTGTAAGGAAGGGCACCTTGTTAACGCCTGCGGTAGAGGAGGGGTCCCTTGCTAACGGGCGGACGGGCCGGCCGGGCATGATGACCGGCGTGACTTCACGGGCGGTACTGGTGACGGGGGCCTCGCGCGGCATCGGGCGGGCGGTGGCGACGGTGTTCGCGGCAGGCGGCGACCGGGTGGCGATCCACCACCGGGACTCGGCGGAGCTGGCCGAGCGGCTACGCGCCGAACTGCCCGGCCAGGGGCACGTGGTGGTCCGCGCCGACCTCACCGACCCGGATGCCGTACGGGCCATGGTCGACGAGGCGGCCGGCCTGCTCGGCGGGCTGGACGTGCTGGTCAACAACGCCGGCGTGTACGGCGAACGGGACGCCCCGCACCCGGTCTTCGGCGCCTCCTACGAGCAGTGGCGCGCGCAGTGGCGGCAGGTGCTGGAGACCAACCTGACCGGCGCCGGCAACGTCACCTGGTGCGCCGCGCAGCACATGCGCGAGCGGGGCGGGCGGATCGTCAACGTCTCCTCCCGGGGAGCCTTCCGGGGCGAGCCGGAGCAGCCGGCGTACGGGGCGAGCAAGGCGGGGCTGAACGCGCTGGGGCAGTCGCTGGCGGTGGCCCTCGCCCCGTACGGCATCACGGTCGCCACGGTCGCCCCGGGCTTCGTGGAGACGGACATGACCACCGGTCACCTGAGCGGGGAGCGGGGCGCCGCGATCCGGGCGCAGAGCCCGTTCGACCGGGTGGCCCGGCCCGAGGAGATCGCCGCCGCCGTGCACTGGCTCGCCTCCCCGCAGGCGGAGTGGGCCTCCGGCACCATCGTCGACCTCAACGGCGCGTCCTACCTGCGGAGCTGACCGGCTCCGCCCCTCAACGAACTCCCAGCGTGCGTGGGGTGACGATGGGCACTGCCGGGGTAAGGGTTGCCGGCATGACGGACAGCGTGCTGGACCTCACCGACGACTACCAGGTGGTCGACGGTCACGACGACGATCCCGTGCTGCTGCGCCCGGACGGTAGCCCGGTGGACACCTGGCGGGAGGACTACCCGTACGACGAGCGGATGGAGCGTGCGGAGTACGACCACCACAAGCGGCTGCTCCAGATCGAGCTGCTGAAGCTCCAGGACTGGATCCGGGAGTCCGGCGAGCGCCTCGTGATCCTCTTCGAGGGGCGCGACGCGGCCGGCAAGGGCGGGACGATCAAGCGCTTCATGGAGCACCTCAACCCGCGTGACGCGTCGGTCGTGGCCCTGACCAAGCCCGACGAGCGGGAGTCCACCCAGTGGTACTTCCAGCGTTGGCTCGGGCACCTGCCGGCGGCCGGCGAGATCGTGCTGTTCGACCGGTCCTGGTACAACCGGGCCGGGGTGGAACGGGTGATGGGCTTCTGCACCCGCAAGGAGTACCTGGAGTTCCTGCGCCAGGCCCCCGAGCTGGAGCGGATGCTGGTGCGCTCGGGCATCCGCCTGGTCAAGTTCTGGTTCTCGGTGTCCCAGAACGAACAGCGCACCCGGTTCGCCGTCCGTCAGGTGGACCCGGTGCGGCAGTGGAAGCTTTCCGACATGGACATCGCCTCGCTCGACAAGTGGGACGAGTACACCGAGGCCAAGGAGGCGATGTTCTTCTACACCGACACCGCCGACGCGCCGTGGACGGTGCTGAAGAGCAACGACAAGAAGCGGGCCCGGATCGAGGCGATGCGCCACGTGCTGAGCCGCTTCGACTACACCGACAAGGACCCCGAGGTGGTCGGCGTGCCGGACCCGCGGATCGTCGGCCCGGCCCAGCTGGACCTCAGCCCGGAGGAGCAGCCGGTGCACGTCTTTCCCCGGCTCTGAACACGCCCCGCACCGCAGCACACGCCCCGCAGCGCGACAGACGCCCCGCACCGCAGCACACGCCCCGCACCGCAGCACACGCCCCGCACCGCGACACACGCCCCGCACCGCAGCACACGCCCCGCACCGCGACACACGCCCCGCACCGCGACACCCGGGGCCGGGCGGCAGCGTCCGGGCACGGCCCCGCCTCGGGGTCGTCACACCCGTCACGCGCAGGTCGTCACCAGCGGTCGAGCCGGGCCGAGAGCACCGACAGGGCAGCCACCCCGGCGGTCGACGTACGCAGCACCGAGGGCCCCAGCCGCACCGGCCGGGCGCCGGCCTCGGTGAGGGCGGTCAGCTCGGCCGGGGCGATGCCGCCCTCCGGGCCCACCACCAGCACGATCTCACCGGCGGCGGGCAGCTCGACGGTGGTCAGCCGCTCCCGCGCCTCCTCGTGCAGGACGAACGCGGCGGCGGCCCCGGCGATTCGGCGGGCCACCGTCGCGGTGGACTCGTCGGGGGCGCCGGCCACCACCGGCAGCCACGACCGGCGGGCCTGCTTCGCCGCCTCCCGGGCCGTCGCCACCCACTTCTCGCGCGCCCGTACGCCCCGATCGCCGCGCCACTGCGCCACCGAGCGGGACGCCGCCCAGGGCACGATCTCGTCCACCCCGACCTCGGTCATCGCCTGCACAGCCAGCTCGCCCCGGTCGCCCTTGGCGATGCCCTGCACCACCACGAGCCGGGGGACGGGCGCGTCGACGTACCCCCGGGTGGTGATCTCCAGGTCGAGGGTGCCCTTGCCGACGGCCGTGATCACGGCGGACGCGGTGCCGCCCCGGCCGTCGGCGAGCAGCAGTTCCTCGCCGACACGTAGCCGTTGCACGGTGGCGGCGTGGTGCCCCTCGGGGCCGCCCAGGGTGAGCTGGTCGGCGGTGGGCAGCGAATCGACCAGGAACAGCGGCGCGGACACGACGATCAGGCTAGCCGCCCCGGCAGGCACCGGGGCCACGAGCCCGCAGGAGCCGACGCCACCGGGTCGGGTCGCCGCGCTCGGCGGCGACCCGGCCCCCGTCAGGCGTGGCCGTTGAAGGCGTCGCGCATCCGGGAGAAGAACCCGCCCTGCTTGGTGAGCTCCGCGACCTCCTCGCCCCGGGTCTTGGCGAAGTCGCGCAGCATCCGCTCCTGGTCGGCGTCGAGCTTGGTGGGGGTGCGCACGTCGAGGTGGACGTAGAGGTCACCTCGACCGGTGCCGCGCAGGTGCGGCACGCCCCGGGCGCGCAGCCGCAGGTTGCTGCCCGGCTGGGTGCCGGCCTTGACGTCGACCGTCTCCTCGCTGTCCAGCGTCTTGATGGTCAGCCGGGTGCCCAGCGCCGCCGCGGTCATCGGCACCGTGACCCGGCAGTGCAGGTCGTCGCCCTTGCGGGAGTAGACGTCGTGCGGTCGCTCGTGGATCTCCACGTAGAGGTCGCCGGCGGTGCCGCCGCCCGGGCCGACCTCGCCCTGCTGGGCGAGCCGGATGCGCATGCCGTCCTCGACGCCGGCCGGGATCTTGACGGTCAGCGACCGTCGGGTGCGGACCCGGCCGTCGCCGGCACAGGTGGGGCACGGGTGCGGGATGGTGGTGCCGTAGCCCTGGCAGACCGTGCACGGCCGGGCGGAGACCACCTGGCCGAGGAAGGTGCGTTGCACGGACTGCACCTCGCCCCGACCGGCGCACGCCTCGCAGGTGGCCAGGTGGGTGCCGGCCGCCGTGCCGGCACCCGAGCAGGTGGTGCAGAGCACGGCCGTGTCGACCGTGATCGGCGCCTCGACGCCGAACGCGGTCTCGTGCAGGTCCAGCTCCAGCCGCAGGATCGCGTCGGCGCCCGGCCGGGTCCGTGGTCGCGGACCCCGCGAACCGCCGGCCGCGCCGCCGAAGAACGCGTCCATGATGTCCTGGAAGCCGACGAACGGCCCGGCGCCGCCGGGGCCGCCGGGGGCGCCCGCACCCCCGCCGCCGGGGGCGAGCGGGTCGCCGCCCAGGTCGACGATCTGCCGTTTCCGGTCGTCCGAGAGGACCTCGTACGCGGCGTTGATGTCCTTGAACTTCTCCTGTGCCTCCGGATCCGGATTCACGTCCGGGTGGAACTGCCGCGCCAGCTTGCGGTAGGCGCGCTTGATCTCGTCGTCGGAGGCTTCCCGGCTCACCCCGAGAATGCCGTAGTAGTCCCTGGCCACTGCGTCCCGTGTCCTCATGTTCGTCTCGCGTTGCGCCGGTCGGCGGCCGGAGCCGGCCGTCGGCCCTGACTGGTCAGTTCTGGGCCAGCAGCTCGCCCACGTAGCGTGCCACGGCCCGCACCGTGGCGATGGTGCCGGGGTAGTCCATCCGGGTCGGCCCGAGCACGCCGAGGCCGCCGACGCTGGTCGTGCCCGGCCCGTAGCCGGTGCTGACCACCGAGGCGGCGCGCAGGTTGTCGATCTCGTTCTCGTCGCCGATCAGCACCCGCGTCGTGCTCGGTTCGGCCTCGCCGATGAGCTTGAGCATGACGACCTCCTCCTCCAGCGCCTCCAGGATGGGGCGCAGGGAGCCCTGGAAGTCGAGCAGGCCGCCGCGGGTGAGGTTGGCCGTGCCGGCGAGCGCGATCCGCTCCTCGTGCCGCTCGATCAACGTCTCCAGCAGCACGGTGGAGAGGGTGGTCATGGCCGGCCGCAGGTGCGGCACCGACTCCTCGACGAGGGCCTGCACCAGCGGCGGCGTCTCCGAGAGCCGGGTGCCGACCAGCTTCTCGTTGACCAGCCGGCGCAGGTCGGTGACGTCGTCGGCGGGGATCGGCGTGGGCAGCTCGACCAGCCGCTGCTCGACCCGGCCGGTGTCGGCGATCATGACGAGCATCAGCCGGGTGGTGGAGATCGGCACCAGCTCCAGGTGGCGCACCGAGGAGCGGGCCAGGCTCGGGTACTGCACGACGGCGACCTGCCGGGTGAGTTGCGCCAGCAGCCGGACGGTGCGGTGCACCACGTCGTCGAGGTCGACGGCGCCGACCAGGAAGCGCTCGATCGCCCGGCGCTCGGCCGGGCTGAGCGGCTTCACCCGGGACAGCCGGTCCACGAAGAGCCGGTAGCCCCGGTCGGTGGGCACCCGGCCGGCGCTGGTGTGCGGCTGGCGGATGTAGCCCTCCTCCTCCAGCACGGCCATGTCGTTGCGGACGGTCGCCGGGGAGACCCCCAGCTGATGGCGTTCGACCAGCGTCTTGCTGCCGACGGGCTCCTGCGTGGCGACGTAGTCCTCGACGATCGCGCGCAGCACGGCGAGTTTGCGGTCGTCGAGACCCATCCTCCCCACCTCCTGTCGCACGTCGGCACCGGCACGCGGGGTGCCGGGGCGGGCTACTGGCACTCGACTGTAGCGAGTGCCAGTCTACGTCGGCGGGGCCACCGGCGCGATGATCGACCTGGGCGATCGGGGCCCACCGGCGGCCGCGCGGGCCCGCCCGACGGCGCCGGGACCGGCCATTCGGACATCCCGGCCGCTGTCACGCTGGTGCCGCCTTGCCGGCTGCACCTACCGTGACCTCCATGACCGAACCACCTCGCCCTCCCGGAGCGGGAGACCCCGGCTTCCCGCCAGACCCGACCGCTCCCTCGGGGTTCCCCGGCCCCGCCCGCCCCGACGAACCCACCGCACCACTGTCCGGGCCCGGCGGCTATCCGCCGCCCGGCGACTATCCGCCGCCCACCGGTGACCACCCGTCGTCGGGCGGCTACCCTCCGCCCGGCGACTACCCTCGGGCCGGGGGCCAGCCGCCGCCCGGCGGCTTCCCCCCACCCGGGGCCGGTCATCCCGCCGGCGGCGGCTACGGTCCGCCGACGGGCGGCCACGCCAGCAACGACGACAAGAACTGGGCCCTCATCGCCCACTTCGGCGGTGCCGTCGGCGTGATCGTCGGCGGCGGCCTGCTCGGCTGGCTGGCGCCGCTGATCGCGCTGATGGTCCGGGGGCAGCAGTCGCCGACCGCCCGGGCGCACGCCGTCGCGGCGCTGAACTTCCAGCTCACCTGGACGCTGGTCGGGGTGCTGAGCTGGGTGGTCACGCTGATCACCTGCGGGGTGCTGTTCTTCGTCCCGTTGCTCGTCTGGCTGGTGCCGGTGATCTTCGGCATCATCGGCGGCGTCAAGGCCAACGAGGGCGTGCTCTACCGCTACCCGATGACCTACAGCTTCACCAGGTGACCCGGGTCGGCCGCTCCCCCGGCCGGCCCCGGCACGCGGTTCAGGGCAGCAGGTCACGCACGACCGCGTCGGCGAGCAGCCGGCCCCGCAGGGTCAGCACGGCCCGGCCGGCCGCGTGCTCGTCGGCGACGAGCAGCCCGGCGCCGAGGGCCCGCGCGGCGCCGGCCCGGCCGGCGTCGTCGAGGGCGTCCAGCGGCAGCCCGGAGGCGAGGCGCAGCCGGAGCATCACGTCCTCCGTGTGCGCCTCGTCGGCGGTGAGCACCTCGCGGGCCAGGCCGGGCGACTCGCCGGCGGCCAGCCGCTTCGCGTACGTCGTGGGGTGCTTGACGTTCCACCAGCGCACGCCGCCGACGTGGCTGTGCGCTCCCGGGCCGAGGCCCCACCAGTCGGCGCCGGTCCAGTAGAGCAGGTTGTGCCGGCACCGGGCCGCCTCGTCGCGGGCCCAGTTCGACACCTCGTACCAGGAGAGACCGGCCGCGCCGAGGGCGGTCTCGGCGGCGAGGTAGCGGTCCGCGGCGACGTCGTCGGAGGGGTACGGCAGCTCGCCGCGCCGCATCCGGGCGGCCAACCGGGTGCCGTCCTCCACGATCAGGGCGTACGCGCTGACGTGGTCCACCCCGGCGGCGACGACCTGGTCGAGCGAGGCGGCGAAGTCGGCCTCGGTCTCCCCCGGCGTGCCGTAGATCAGGTCCAGGTTGACGTGGTCGAACCCGGCGTCGCGCGCCTCGCGGGCGGCGGCGACGGCCCGGCCGGCGCTGTGCGTACGGTCGAGGATCGCCAGCACCCCGGGGGCGGCGGACTGCATGCCCAGCGAGATCCGGGTGTAGCCGGCGGCCCGCAGCGCCTTCAGCGACTCCGGCGTGACCGACTCCGGGTTGGCCTCGGTGCTCACCTCGGCGTCGGGCGCGAGCCCCCAGGTGCGGTCGATGCCGTCCAGGATCCGGGCCAGGTCGTCGGCGGGGAGCAGGGTCGGGGTGCCGCCGCCGACGAAGACCGTGTCGACCCGGGGCGGCGGGGCGTCGCCCAGCACCCGGCGGGCGAGCGCCAGCTCGGCCAGCACGGTGTCGGCGTACTCCTCCCGGCCCGCCCCGCCGCCCAGCTCCGCAGAGGTGTAGGTGTTGAAGTCGCAGTAGCCGCAGCGGCTGGCGCAGAACGGCACGTGCACGTACACGCCGAAACCGCGCGCGCCGACGGCGCGGGTGGCGGTGGCGGGCAGCGACCCGTCGACGGGAACGGTTTCGCCTTCTGGAAGGACGCCGGGCATGGCCACTAGTGTGCCCTTACATGACCTCTCCCGACGTGCTCGTGCGGGCCGCCACGGCCCGTGGGGTGACCACCCTCACCCTGGACAGCCCGCACAACCGCAACGCGCTCTCCACGCCGCTGATGACCCAGCTGCTGGCCGGCCTCGCCGAGGCGGTCACCGACGACGCCGTACGCGTGATCGTGCTCGACCACATGGGCCCGGTCTTCTGTTCCGGGGCGGACCTGAAGGAGACCGCCGCCGCGTACGCCAGCGGGACCGTGCCGGCCGGGATGCTCGGCGACGTGCTCGCGGCGGTCTGGGAGTGCCCGAAGCCGGTGGTGGCGAAGGTTGCCGGCCCGGCCCGGGCCGGCGGCCTGGGCCTCATCGCGGCGGCCGACCTGGCGGTGTGCGCGCGGGAGGCGACGTTCGCCTTCACCGAGGTACGGATCGGCGTGGTGCCGGCGGTGATCTCCGCGACCGTGCTGCCCCGGCTGCACCCCCGCGCGGCGGCCGAGCTCTACCTGACCGGTGACACCTTCGACGGTCGGCGGGCCGCCGAGATCGGCCTGGTCACCGCCGCCGTGCCGGCGGACGGGCTGGACGCGGCGGTTGTCGGGTACTGCGACTCTCTGGTTCGGGGGGCACCGGGCGCACTGGCCGGGGCGAAGCAGCTGCTGCGCCGGCCGCCCGCCGCGGACCTGCGGGCGGAGATCGCCGGGCTGTCCGCCCTGTCGACCGGGTACTTCCTGTCGGAGGAGGGACGCGAGGGCGTGCTGGCGTTCCGGGAGAAGCGCCCGGCGCGCTGGGTGCCGACCGACGGCGACGCCGCGCCGGGTGAGGGCCGGTAGGGGCGGGGATCCGGGGTCCGGCGGGCGGCGCCGGTGGAGAACCGGTCGGACGACCCGGAAGGCGCCACGGGGGACGTACGCTTGTCGGACTGTCGATCAGGGGGTGTGAGTGCGTACTCGCGCAGTCGTGGCGGGCGGCCTCGTCCTCGCCGTCCTCGCCGCGGTCGGGATCTGGATCGTCATCCGACAGGTGGGCGGGCAGCTGCGCCTCCCCCTGGCCAGCCGGACGTGCACGGTGCAGGCGGACGGCCGGGTGGCTCTGGACCCCGACCAGATGGCCAACGCGGCGACGATCGCGGCCATCGGCATCCAGCGGCAGATGCCCGAACGGGCCGTCGTCGTCGCGCTGGCCACCGCCTACCAGGAATCCGGCCTGCGTAACCTCGCTGGCGGCGACCGCGACTCGATCGGGCTGTTCCAGCAGCGCCCGAGCCAGGGTTGGGGCACCCCGGAGCAGATCCGCGACCCCCGCTACGCGGCCAGGAAGTTCTACGCCGGCCTGAAGAAGGTGCGCGGCTGGGAGCAGATGCGGGTCACCGACGCGGCGCAGAAGGTGCAGCGCTCGGCCTTCCCGGAGGCGTACCAGAAGTGGGCGGACGAGTCCGAGGTGCTGACCCGGGCCCTGCTCGGGCACGCCACCGGCGCGGTGGCCTGCACGGTGGGCCGCGACCCGGCGATGCGCGGCGAGGCCGCGGCCAGCGCGCTGACCCGCGGCCTGTCGCTGGACTGGGGCCTGGCCGGCGCGAGCACCGTGGCGGGCCTGACGGGCCTGACGGTCCCCGCCGCCGACGAGCGCCGGGGCTGGCGGTACGCGCACTGGCTGGTCTCCCACGCACAGGACCACGGCGTGAAGCGGGTGCGCTTCGGCGAGTTGGAGTGGACGGCCCGCGCGGGCACCTGGAAGCGGACCGACGACGCCCCGGCCGCCGGCCGGGTGGTCGCGGAGGTCTTCGCCGAGGCGTAGCGGCCCCCGATCTCCTGGCCCCCGATCTCCTTACCGGCAGTCACCGCGCAAACCGGCATTCCCGGCGATAAGCCCTGCCGGGCCCGGGGGGTGCGACGCACCGTCACCGCCCTGTTCCCCAGGGTCCGCACGACGGTCGCATATCAGGCCGGGCACTGCCCCGCCCCGCAAACAGCGCGTTACGATCGGCGGCCTGTGCCAGCAATGGTTTCGCCTCATGGGGAGGGGTACGTCGAGGTGTTCGACTACGGCGACCGGACCGGTTACGAACCGATCAGTGACACCGACCGCAAGGAGTTCCACGAGCAGGGCTTCCTCCTGCTGCGCAACGTCCTGACGGAGGACCACCGGGCGGCGCTGGAGGCGGCGGTGGACCGCGTCTACGCCGAGGAGCAGGCGAAGGGCACCACCACCAAGGACGGCACCCTGCACCTGCTGGGCTTCCTGGAGCGCGACGAGCTCTTCGGCGACCTGCTGACCCACCCGATCGCCTTCCCGTACATGTGGGGCCTGGCCGGCTGGAACATCTACACCCACCACAACCACCTGGACGTCACCCCGCCGGCGGCGGAGCCGGAGAAGCCCTACTGGGGGTGGCACCAGGACGGGTACCGGCAGAACTCCGACCCGGAGACGATGGACCCGAACCTGCCCCGGCCGATGTTCTCGCTCAAGGTCGCCTACGTCCTGTCCGACCTGTCGGAGAAGGGCCGGGGCGCCACGAAGGTGATTCCGGGCAGCCACCTGTGGAACTCGCTGCCCCGCCCGGCGGACACCTCCGTGCACAACCCGGACCCGGAGGGGACGGTGGAGATCACCGCCAACCCCGGCGACGCCTTCATCTTCGACCGCCGCCAGTGGCACTCGCGGTCGACCAACCTGTCGACCATCACCCGCAAGATGCTCTTCGTCGGCTACACCTACCGGTGGATCCGACCCCTGGACGAGCTGCACATCGACAAGGACGGCGAGTGGTGGGCCAACCGCACGCCGGTGCAGCGCCAGCTCTGCGGTGAGGGCACCCACACCGCCAACTACTGGGGCATCAACTGGGACGGCTACATCGACGACGAGATCCCGCTGCGCAAGGAACTCAAGCAGCGCGGCCTGCTCGACCGCAGCGTGCCCTGGCTGCGCTGAGCCGCACCCGCGCCGACGCCGGACGGGCCCCCTCCCCACGGGACGGGGCCCGTCCGCACGGGTGGCGCCGATCAGCTCCGGCCGGCGAGCCGGCGGCGTGCCTTCTCCCGGATCCGGTCCGGCAGGCCGGGCGCGTCGAGCAGCCGGGGCAGCAGCTCCGGCTCCAGGCTCAGGGCCCGGAACACCTCGCCGATCGTCACCCCGTGCGCCGGCCGGTCCACCACCTCGACCGGGTCGCCCGCGCCGACCTCTCCCTTGCGCAGCACCCGCAGGTACGCCCCGGGCGTCGCCCGGGCCGTGAACCGCTTGATCAGGTCGGGCACGCCCCAGAAGCCGGCGAAGGTGGTGCACGGCGTGCGCGGCTTGGTCACCTGGAGCAGCGCCGAGCCCACCGCCCACTGCTCACCGATCACGGCGCCCGTCACGTCCAGCGCGTACGTGGTCAGGTTCTCGCCGAAGGCGCCGGGACGGATGGAGCGGTCCATCTCCCCCGCCCACCACGCCGCGTCCTCCTCGGCGTACGCGTAGACCGCCTGGTCCGGACCGCCGTGGTGGGCGCGTTCGCCGATGAAGTCGCCGGCCACCCCGTCCGCGCGCAGCAGCACCGGGCCGTCGACCGGTCGCTTGTCGATGCCGCTGCGGCCGCTCGCGTCGCCCGCCCATTCCGCCTCGGTCACCACGCCGATGTTCACCGAAGCCAGCCTGCCCGTCATGGCGGTCAGCCTAGCCGCACAGCCGTGGGCGACCCACGCGCGGAAGGGCTCCTCGTCGATGCCCGGCGTCGACAGGAGCCCTTCCGTGTGCCTGGCGCGGTGCTCAGCCCTTGACGGCCCCGGCCACCAGCCCGGAGACCATCCGCCGCTGCACCAGCAGGAAGAAGACGATCACCGGCAGGGTGAACAGGGTGGAGGCGGCCATCACCGGACCCCACGCCGTGTCGTCGCGGCCGAAGAAGAACGTCATCGCGACCGGCAGCGTGTAGCTCTCCTGGTCGTTGATGAAGGTCAGCGCGAAGATCAGCTCGTTCCAGGCGGTGATGAACGAGAAGATGCTGGTGGCCACCAGCCCGGGCGCCACCAGCGGGAAGAGGACCTTGCGGAAGGTCTGCGCCCGGCTGGCCCCGTCGATGGCGGCGGCCTCCTCCAACTCCTTCGGCACGGCGGCGACGAAGCCGCGCAGCATCCAGACCGCGAACGGCAGCGAGAAGCCGAGATAGGTGAGGATCAGGCTGGGCAGGGTGTTGTAGAGCCCGAGCCGCTGGATCATCAGGAACAGCGGGATGACCAGCGCCTCCAGCGGGATCATCTGCACCACCAGCAGCATGATCAGGAAGGTGGTCCGCAGCTTGAACCGGAACCGGGCCACGGCGGTGGCCGCCAGCAACGCCACGAGGCCACTGAGCACCACGGTGGAGACCGCCACCAGCGCGCTGTTGAGGAAGAAGTCGGCGAAGGTGACGCCCGGGATCAGGTTGCCGGTGAGGATCTGCCGGTAGTGCTCGAACGTCGGTTCGCTGGGCACCGGCCGGGGGGTGGACGAGAAGATCTCCGAACTCGGCTTGAGCGAGGTCGCGATCATCCAGTAGACCGGGAACGCGGCGAAGAGCGCCACCAGCAGCCCCGCGCCGTTGAGGGCGAGCCGCTTCGCGCCCCCGCCGCCTCCGCGTCGCGTCACGCGTCCTCCTCCTGCTTGAGCACCATGCGGACGTAGAGGCCGGTCACCACCAGCAGGATCAGGGTGAGGATCACCGCGATCGCGGCGCCGAGACCGTACTTGGGCGGGGGCGAGAACGCCTCCGCGTACGAGTAGATGGAGAGCATGAACGTCGGCCGGTCCTGCGTGCCGCCGGCCAGCACGAACTGCTGGGTGAAGACCTTGAAGTCCCAGATCGTGGAGAGCACGATCAGGATCCCGAAGACCGGCCGCAGCAGCGGGAAGGTGATCTTCCAGAACACCTTCCAGGGCCCGGCGCCGTCGACCCGGGCCGCCTCGTGCAGCTCGCTCGGCACGCTCTTCAGGCCGGCGAGCACGCTCACCGCGATGAACGGGAACGAGTGCCAGACCACCACCAGGGTCAGGATCGAGAAGAACATGAGGGGCGAGTTGAACCAGCCGTAGCCCGTCCAGTCGCTGCGCCCGAAGAGGCTCTGCGACAGCCCGTCGGGCAGCGCGTTGAACAACCAGGTGACCAGGCCGCTGGTGTCGTCGAAGATCCACTTCCAGACGATCGTGCCGGTCAGCGCCGGGGTGGCCCAGGCGAGCATCACGCAGCTGGCCACGAAGGCGGCCATCCGCCTGCCGAGCCGGTTGAGCAGCAGTCCGACCAGGGTGCCCAGGACCATCGTGAGCGCGACGTTGGCCACGGCGAAGAGAACCGTGTTGCGCAGCACCGTCAGGAAGAACGGGTCGCTGAGGATCTCGGCGTAGTTGCCGAGGCCCACCCACGGCCACTCGCGGTCGCCGCGCAGCTGCCGGACGTTGTTGAGCTGGTGGAAGGACATCACCACCACCTGGCCGAGCGGCCAGAGCAGCAGCACGCCGATGATCACCAGGCAGGGCAGGAGCAACAGGTAGGGCAGGCGATCCACCCGGCGACGCCGCCGCGCGGGGGTCTCCCGCGCGGCGGCCGTCTCCGGCGCCTCGGTCAGCGTCGTCACTTGGCGTTGAGGATGCTTTCCATCTCCGCGGCCGCGTCGGCGGTTGCCTTCTCGACCGTCTTCTGACCCTTCATGACCGAGCTGTTCATCGCCTGGGTCACCGTCTTGGTCCGGCTGACCTCCACCCACTTGGGGGTGAGCGGCGTGAGCTTGGTGTTCTGCATCGTGGTGGCGAACGCCGCCATGATCTTGTCGCTGGCGTACTTGTCGCCACCGACCAGGTCCTGGTAGACGGGGAAGAAGCCGAGGCTGTCGGCGAACGCCTGGTCGTTCTTCTTGTTCAGCAGCACGGTCAGGTAGTCCCAGGCGAGATCCTGCCGCTTGCTGTCCTTCCAGATCGCGACGTCGGAGCCGCCGGCGAAGCCGGGTGCCGCCTTGCCGTCGGGGCCGGGGATCGGGAACGTGCCCCACACCTTTTCGATCTCCGGGTTGTCCTTCTTGATGGCGCCCTGCTGCCAGCTGCCGCCGAAGGCCATCGCCGCCTTGCCGGTGGCGAACTGGGTCCGGGCGTCGATCTCGTTCCAGCCCGCGGCGGCCGGCGGGGCCACCTTGTGCACGGTCACCAGGTCGGTCCAGAACTTGACGGCCTTCTGCGCCTCGGGCGTGTCGTAGCCCGACTTCCAGGAGTCGCCCTGCTGCGTCGCGATCTCCGCGCCGGCGCCCCAGAGGAAGGAGTAGAAGGGCAGCTCGGAGTTGCCCGGCAGCGCGATGCCGTAGGTGCCCGGCTTCTTGGCCTGCACGGTCTTGGCGGCGGAGACCAGTTCCTCCCAGTTGGTCGGCGGCTTCACGCCCGCCTCGGCGAACCAGTCGGTGCGGTAGTACATCCCCCGCACGCCGGCGTACCACGGCACGCCGTACTGCTTGCCGTCGAGCTGGGCGTTCTTGACCAGGTCGGGAAGGATGTCCTTGCCCTCGGTCCAACCGTTCATCCGGTCGGTCACGTCGGCCAGCGCCTCCTGCGCCGCCCAGCCCTGGGTCTCGGTGTTGCCCAGCTCCGTGACGTCCGGTCCCTCGCCCCCGGCGAGGGCGGCCTGGAACTTCTTCGGCGCCTCGAGCCAGGGAACGTACTGGACCACCACGTCCGTGTCCGGGTGCTTCTGCCGGAACTCGGTCTCGACGCCGTCGAGGAACTTGGTCTGCGCCTCGCTGCCCTCGCCCATCATCCAGACCGTGAGCTTGCTGTTGTCGGCAGCCTTGTCGTCATCGGAGCCACCGCAACCAGCCAGGACCATCGCGGCCGAGGCCACGACGGCGGTGACCGGGGCCAGCCGCTTCCACCTGTTCACGCCACATCTCCCTCGCGCCGCTTGGCACTAACCTTCTCCGCCGCACCTTAGTAGGAAAAATTCCTTTACGACAGTGGGCGGTCGGCGGAAGAGAGGCGACGGTACCGCAGCGGATCGATCATGCACGGCCCGGCGCGAGGGCGAAAGCGGGCGTATCGCAATCATCCGGGCGTACGCGAAACGGGCGCCCGACCTGTACGGTCGGACGCCCGTCGAGCGGTACGGAGATTACCGGTGGGTGACGCTGCGGCGACGACCCACGCCGGCCACCAGGGCCACGGCGATCGTGGCCAGCACGACCTGGACCAGCAACTCGCCCCAGTCGATGCCGGAGGTCTCGGTGGCGATGCCCATCGCCCGAGCCAGCACGGTGCCCAGCAGCGCCGCGCCCACACCGATCAGCATGTGCAGCCACATCGGCATGTTCTGGCGACCCGGCACGAGCAGGCGAGCCAGAGCGCCGATGATGAGACCAACGATGAGCGCGGTGACGATGCCCCAAACGGTGAGCTCCATGTCGCCCTCCTCCTTCAAAAAGAATCAGTTCCACTGTCCGTGGTGTTGCTGTCGTGACCGCTAAGTTCCCGACCCGCCAAAAATCCAAACCGACTTTCCGGGGCACCGTTCCGACGCGCGCCCAGACCGGACTTCGGACGCGGCCGCGACACCGTCCGCCCGGCCGTGACCGGGCCGACGGACGCTGCGGGCCACCCGCGCAGGACCCCGGGGCGTACGCGAGACGGGCGCCCGACCTGTGCGGTCGGACGCCCGTCGAGCGGTACGGAGATTACCGGTGGGTGACGCTGCGGCGACGACCCACGCCGGCCACCAGGGCCACGGCGATCGTGGCCAGCACGACCTGGACCAGCAGCTCGCCCCAGTCGATGCCGGCGGTCTCGGTGGCGATACCCATCGCCCGAGCCAGCACGGTGCCCAGCAGCGCCGCGCCCACACCGATCAGCATGTGCAGCCACATCGGGATGTTCTGGCGACCCGGCACGAGCAGGCGAGCCAGAGCGCCGATGATGAGACCAACGATGAGCGCGGTGACGATGCCCCAAACGGTGAGCTCCATGTCGCCCTCCTCCTTCAAAAAGAATCAGTTCCACTGTCCGTGGTGTTGCTGTCGTGACCGCTAAGTTCCCGACCCGCCAAAAATCCAAACCGGTTCGGCCGACGAGGACGACGTCGCACGTCAATGGCGCATGGCGCGGCGAATGCCCCGGCGCGATCGTCGGCGCAGGTCCTGCCCTTCCGTCCGGCGGGTTGCAGCGGGGGTGCCGGGGCCGAAAAAATCCTTCGACGCGAACGGCCGGCGCCCCGGCCGGGGCGGGACCACCGAGCGGTCCGCGGCCCGGCCGGGGCGCCGGCCGTCGTACGTCGTCTTCCGCCGGACGCACCGGCGGCGGGTCACTTCTTGCCGGGAGCCTTGGCGTCGCCGGAGTCGGAGGAGAGCGCGGCGATGAAGGCTTCCTGGGGGACCTCCACCCGGCCCACCATCTTCATCCGCTTCTTGCCCTCCTTCTGCTTCTCCAGCAGCTTGCGCTTACGGCTGATGTCACCGCCGTAGCACTTGGCGAGCACGTCCTTGCGGATCGCCCGGATGGTCTCCCGGGCGATCACCCGGCTGCCGATCGCCGCCTGGATCGGCACCTCGAACTGCTGGCGCGGGATCAGGTTGCGCAGCTTCGCGGCGATCGTGACGCCGTAGTTGTACGCCTTGTCCTTGTGCACGATCGCGCTGAACGCGTCGACCGGCTCGCCGTGCAGCAGGATGTCGACCTTCACCAGCTCGGACGCCTGCTCCCCGGAGGGCTCGTAGTCCAGCGACGCGTAGCCCTTGGTGCGGCTCTTCAGCTGGTCGAAGAAGTCGAAGATGATCTCCGCGAGGGGCAGTGTGTAGCGCAGTTCCACCCGGTCCGCGGAGAGGTAGTCCATGCCGAGCAGGCTGCCCCGGCGCCCCTGGCAGAGCTCCATCACCGCGCCGACGTAGTCGTTCGGCGTGAGCACCGTGGCGCGTACGACCGGCTCGTACACCTCGGCGATCTTGCCCGTGGGGTACTCGCTCGGGTTGGTGACCACGATCTCCTGGCCGTCCTCGGTGATGGCCCGGTAGACCACGTTCGGGGCGGTGGAGATGAGGTCGAGGTTGTACTCCCGCTCCAACCGCTCCCGGATGATCTCCAGGTGCAGCAGACCGAGGAAGCCGCACCGGAAGCCGAAGCCCAGCGCGCCCGACGTCTCCGGCTCGTAGTCGAGCGCGGCGTCGTTGAGCTTGAGCTTGTCCAGCGCCTCACGCAGGTTGGGGTAGTCGGAGCCGTCGATCGGGTAGAGGCCCGAGTAGACCATCGGTTTCGGGTCCTTGTAACCGCCCAGGGCCTCCTTCGCCGGCCGGGAGTTGATGGTGATCGTGTCACCCACCCGGGACTGGCGGACGTCCTTCACACCGGTGATCAGGTAACCCACCTCGCCGACGCCGAGCGCGTCGGCCTTCACCATCTCCGGCGAGATGACGCCGATCTCCAGCAGCTCGTGCACAGCGGCCGTGGACATCATCTTGATCCGGTCGCGGGCGCTGATCCGCCCGTCGATCACCCGGACGTAGGTGACCACGCCCCGGTAGACGTCGTAGACCGAGTCGAAGATCATGGCGCGGGCGGGCGCCTCCGCGTTGCCGACCGGGGGCTTGAACTGCCGGACGATCTCGTCGAGCAGGTACGGCACGCCCTCGCCGGTCTTGCCGGAGACCCGGATGCAGTCCGCCGGGTCGCCACCGATGAGGTGCGCCAGCTCCTCTGCGTACTTCTCCGGCTGGGCGGCCGGCAGGTCGATCTTGTTGAGCACCGGGATGACGTGCAGGTCGTTCTCGAGCGCCAGGTAGAGGTTCGCCAGGGTCTGCGCCTCGATGCCCTGCGCGGCGTCGACCAGCAGGATCGCGCCCTCGCAGGCGGCCAGCGAGCGGGACACCTCGTAGGTGAAGTCGACGTGCCCCGGGGTGTCGATCATGTTGAGCACGGCGGCCTCGCCGGCCCGGTCGCCCTCGCGGATCGTCCAGGGCATCCGGACGGCCTGACTCTTGATCGTGATGCCGCGCTCGCGCTCGATGTCCATCCGGTCGAGATACTGCGCACGCATCTGCCGGGGGTCGACCACGCCGGTGAGCTGCAACATCCGGTCGGCCAGGGTCGACTTCCCGTGGTCGATGTGGGCGATGATGCAGAAGTTCCGGATGCGCGCCGGGTCGGTGGCACCAGGAGCGTTCGCGCCGGAATCGAGCTTCGGTGGCACAGCGGTCCGTTCTGGTCGGCTGACGTGAGCGGGCCGGCACGACACCGGCCCCCTCTATGCTCCCACGTCGCCGCCGCGCGTCCGCTGCGCGGGCGATCCCCGCCGCCGCGCGCACCCCGTCGGCGCCGCCGCGCGGCCCGGCGGATGCCCCGCCGGGGTCACTCGGCGGGGGGCTCGACGAAGAGTGCGGCGAGCTTCGGCAGCCGCCGCTTCGCCTCCTCCTCGTCGTCGAAGTCCCAGAAGTCGTCGAGGTCCGGCACCGGCACCGGCTCCCGGTCCGCCGGCAGCTCGGCGGCGGTGGCCCCCCGGTACGCGTCCCACGGCACCGCCAGCATCTCCGCCGCCGAGAACTCCTCGCCGCTGAGCGAGGCCGCCCTGACCTGCGGCAGCCCGGTCAGCGAGTCCGGGTCGGCGACGGCGCGTGCGAAGACCTCCCGCCCCTGGGCCATCAGCCAGCCCCGGAAGTGGTGGAAGCCCTCGTCGGACACGCCGCCGTTGATCAGGTAGGCGGCGCCCCAGAGGTCGACCCGGTGCGAGGCGGACAGCACCCGCGCCTGGTGGCGGGCGTACCCGACGATGTCCTCCGGCTCGCGCTCGGCGAGCAGCGCGACGGCCCGCGCGGCGACCGCCCGCGGCTCTCCCCCGCCGCCGGCCCGGGCGCGGTCGATCAACTGCCAGAAGTCGTCGGTCCTCATGGCCTGGGAGTCTGGCAGACCGCGCCGCCGCCCCCGGCCCACCACGGCACCACCCGGCGGGTCGCGGGCGCGGGGCGGGGGCGGGCCGGCGCGGTGCGACGGGCGGCCGGCCGGCTCCGCCGCATGCCGACGCGCGCGGGCATCCGGACGCCGTGGCGGTGGGGCGTGGGCTCGTCAGGTGGTGGCGGAGTGTGCGGCGGTGCGGTGCGGTGTGGCGGGCGGCCCGGCAGCATGGTGGCGTGACGCCGACGTCCCCGCCTCCCGTGCCGTACCACGCGACCGCCCACCGGCCGCCGTGGGCGACGCTGCCGGCGCCGCTGCGTACCGCCATCGGCGACCGCCTCGGCGCGCCCGTGGTCGCCGCGCGCGTCGCCGGGGCCGGCTTCACCCGCGGCTTCGCCGCCGTGCTCCGCACCGCCGCCGGCGGCCGGGCCTTCGTGAAGGCCGCGGCCACCGCCGAGCATCCGCGACTGGTCGACTGGTACGCGCGGGAGGCCGCGATCCTCGACCGGCTCCCGGACGGGCTGCCGGTGCCCCGCCCCCGGTGGACGCTGCACGAGGCCGGCTGGTTCGCGCTCTGCCTGGACGCCGTCGACGGACACACCCCCCGGCTGCCCTGGGACCCGGCCGAGCTGGCCGCGACCCTGTCCGGGTACGCCGACGTCGCCGCCGCGCTGGCCGACACGCCGGCCGGGCTGCGCGAACTCGGGCCGCCCCACCTCGCCGAACTGGCCCGCGACGACATCCTCTGGTGGGGTGAGGTGGCCGCCGGCCGGGAGCCGGCACCGCCACTGCCCGCGCCGGTGCGGGACCGTCTGCCCCACCTGGTCGCGCTGGAGTCCCGCCTCCCGGCGTACGCCGCCGGCGCGACCGGCCTGATCCACGGCGACCTGCGGTTGGACAACGTACTCATCGACGGGGTGGGGCGGGCCTGGTTCTGCGACTGGACGTGGCTCTGCCAGGGACCGGCCTGGTTCGACCTGGTGACCCTGCTGCTCACCGCCTACGCCGACGGCCTCGACGCCGACGCCTTCTTCGCCCGGCACCCGGCGGCGGCGGACGCGCCTCGCGACGCGCTGGACGCCACCCTCGCCGCCCTGTCCGGCTACTTCCTCACCACCGCCGCATCGATGCCCGGAACCGCGTCGCCGCACCTTCCGGCGCACCAGCTCTGGAGCGGCGAGCAGTCCCTCGGCTGGCTCGCCCGCCGGCAGGGCTGGACCTGACCGGCCGGCCGCCCAGGCTGGACCGGCCGCCCAGGCTCGCGGGGGCCACGCCGTTTTGGCTCGTCCCGGGCGACCTGGTAGCCTGGCTCTTCGCGCAGCGATGACGCATGCTCGTCGCGCGCGGAAGCAGACCAACCCGAGCTATCAAGACGAGGCTGTCGCGTGGCGAACATCAAGTCCCAGATCAAGCGCAACCGGCAGAACGAGAAGCGCCGGCTGCGTAACAAGTCGGTCAAGTCGTCGCTGAAGACCGCCGTCCGGAAGTTCAACGAGGCCGCTGAGGCCGGTGACGTCGAGAAGGCCACCATCCTCATGCGGGACGCGTCGCGCAAGCTGGACAAGGCGGTCAGCAAGGGCGTGATCCACTCGAACCAGGCCGCGAACCGCAAGTCCGCGATCGCCAAGCGCGTGGTGTCGCTCTCCGCCTGACGAGGCGACCTCAGACCTGACCGGAAGCCCCGGGCACTCCCGGGGCTTCCGGCTGTCTGTCGTTCCACGTACGCACCACCACCCGGCGGGGCAGCTCCGCCGGGCTTTCGGCTTTCGCTGTGGTCGGCCCCAGGGACGTAAGTGACGCCCGCTGCCCCGACGCGGGTGACGCCTGCCGCCCCGGACACGATGCGCCTCCGCCGGGCAGCGGGCCAGCGGGCAGCGGACAGCGGGCAGCGGGCAGCGGGCAGCGGGCAGCGGATCGTCAGCCCAGCGAGTCGGGGTGGGCACGCTGCGGGCCGAACTCGACGTCCGCGCGACCACCGTCCCCCACTGCGTGTCGTGGATCCGGGTGCCCCGCGCCGTGTCGTGGATCCGGGTGCCACCGGCGGTCGCGTACGGCCCGTGCGGCGCGCGGCACCGGCGACGCCGCGACGACGACGCCAGGCAGGCTGTGCGTGACCCAGTCGACCCTGGCCCGCCCGACCACGGGCTCCATCTGCTGGCGAAAGCGGTCCCGTTCCTGCTCGGGCACGAGGGCGGCGGACCGGACCACCGTCGCGGCCACCATGTCGTTGAGCTTCACCATCGCGGCCACCGTGGCGGGCAGGATGAGCACCGCCCACCAGGTGACCAGTTCAGCGAGGGCGAGCAGCGCGGCGAGCGCGACGGCACCCTCGAAGAAGAGGAAGCACAGCACCCCGCCCGGGTTGACGAAGCGCAGCCCGAGCACGCGCGCGTAGAGCGGCCGGTAACGCTCCTCGTCGGCGGGGATCGTGGCCCACGAGCCGCGGGGCGATCCGCTCACCGGGCGCCGTCCTGCCGGGCTGCGGCGACCGAGAAGACGGCCCGCTCCAGCGCGTACGCGCGGTCGTCCGAACCGCCCTTGACGGCGGCGTTGCACTCGGCCGCGGCCCGCATCGCCCGGACCAGCCCTTCGGGCGTCCAGCCACGGGCCCGCTGCTGAGCAGACCTGATCTTCCACGCCGGCATGCCGAGGGTGCCCGCCAACTGGAAGGGGTCACCCCGCCCGGCGGCGGCGACCCGGGCCACCGTGCGGACGCCGTCGGCGATCGCGTCGGCGATCGGCACCGGGTCGACCCCCACGTGCAGCGCCCAGCGCAGTGCCTCCAGCGCTGCGGGCACGTCGCCCACCATGGCGGCGTCGGCGACGGTGAAGCCGGTCACCTCGACCCGCCCCCGGTAGTAGCGGGAGACCGTTTCGGCGCCGATCCGGCCGTCGGTGTCGGCCATCAACTGGGAGCAGGCGGCGGCCAGTTCACGCAGGTCGTTGCCGACCGCCGCGATGAGCACCTCGGCGGCGTCGTCGGTGCACTTACCGCCGGCCCGGCGGATCTCCTCCCGGACGAAGGCCACCCGTTCGCGGTGCCCCTTGAGCCTGGCGGCCGGCACCACCGTCGCCCCGGCCGCCTTCAGCCCGTCGGCGAAGGCCTTGCCCTTGGCCGCGCCGAGGTGCAGCACGATCAACTGCACGTCCGGGTCGGGGTTCTTCGCGTACGCCAGCAGGGCCGCCACCAGGTCCTTGCGGGCGTCCTGGCCGGCGCGGAGCACCAGCACCCGTCGCCCGCCGAAGAGCGAAGGGCTGAGCATCTCGGCGATCTCGCCGACGAGGAGGGCACCGGCCTGGTATTCGCGGACGTCGACGTCGGGGTCGACGCTGCGCGCCTTCGCGACGGCTTCGGTCACCGCGCGCGTGGCGAGCAGCTCCTCGTCGCCGACGACGAGCAGAATAGGAGCGAGGCTGGCGGCGGTCACGCCGCCCATATTCGCACGGCCGGCGGCCAGATCCAGCCTGCTCGTCGGCACTCCGGCGGCGGAGCCCGCACTCAGTGCAAATCCAGACATTTACCTCAGTCCACCGCTAAAGCCGATAATGGGCATTGATTTCTACGGTTGCCTGCCCGGCGGTGTGCCACGCGTCACCACCCCGAGACCGGCCCGGCCGAGCACAGCCGCCACGTCGCCCTGCGTGTCGGTACGCAGCACCCGCGCCCCGTTGCGGGCCAGCCGACCGAGCACCGCCGGGTTGGGGTGCCCGTAGGTGTTGCCCGTCCCCACCGGCACGAGAGCGATCCGGGGACGGACCGCGTCCAGGAAGGCGGGATCCTGGTAGGCCGATCCGTGGTGCGCGACCTTCAGCACCTCGGCCCGCAGCCCGCCCGACGCCGTGGCGTCCAGCAGCGCCCGCTGCTCCTCGGTCTCGGCGTCCCCGGCGAGCAGGATCCGTACGCCGGAGACGGTGGCGAGCAGCATCAGCGAGTTGTTGTTGGGATCCGACCGGGTGCCGCGCAACGGATGGGGCGGGCCGACGACGGTGAACTCGACGCCACCCTCCCGGTACCGCCAGCCGGCCGTGCCCGCCACCACGTCGACGGCGTGCGCCGCGGCCTCGGCGCGGACCACCTCCCGCCCGGCGGCGGGCTCCGACCACTGCGGAGTGAGCACCGCGCCGACGGGCCGGTTCCGGAACACGCCCGCGACGCCGCCGGTGTGGTCGGCGTGGAAGTGGCTGACCACCAGCAGCGCCACCTCCCGTACGCCCAGCCGGCGCAGGCAGCCGTCCGCCGCCCCGGGGTCCGGCCCGGCGTCGACCACCACCGCCCGGCCGGCCGCCACCGGCAGCACGACGGTGTCGCCCTGGCCGACCGCGCAGGCGGCGACCACCCAGCCTGCCGGGGGCCAGCCGGGGGCGGCCAGCCGTACGGGCAGCGTGCCGACCACGACGGCGACGACGACCACCGCCACCAGCCGGCGGACGACCGGGTGCCGGGTGGCCACCAGCAGCGCGACGGTCAGGCCGGCCAGCAGCAGGGCCCCCGGCACCCCGCCCGGCCACGGCAGCGTGCCCGCCGGCAGCCGCGCGCCGTGCCGCGCCACCATGACCAGCCACCAGGCTGGCCAGCTGGCCAGCCACGCGACGAACTCCGCCCCGGCCGGCCAGACGGGCGACACCGCCGCCGCCAGCACCCCGAGCACCGTGGCGGGCGCGATCGCCGGCACCGCGAGCAGGTTCGCCGGCACGGCGACCAGGCTCACCGTGCCCGAGATCCCGGCCACCACCGGGGCGCAGGCGAGCTGCGCGGCCGCCGGCACGGCCAACGCCTCGGCGAGCCCGGCCGGCACCCCGCGCCGACGCAGCCCGTCGCGCCACCTCGGGGCGAGCAGCAGCAGACCACCGGTGGCCAGCACGGAGAGCGCGAAGCCGGCGTCGCCGGCCAGCTCCGGGTCGACCAGCACCAGCACGGCCACCCCGGCGGAGAGGGCGGGCAGCGCCGCCCGGGGACGTCCGGCCGCCAACGCCGCCAGCCCGATGGCGCCCATGGTGGCGGCGCGCACCACGCTCGGCGAGGGACGGACCAGGACGACGAAGCCCACCAGGGCCAACCCGCAGAGCCCGGCGGCCAGCCACGGCCCGGCCCGCGCCCAGCGGGCCAGCAGCAGCACCGCCCCGACGACGATGGCCACGTTGGAGCCGGAGACCGCGTTCAGGTGGGTCATGCCGGTGGCGAGGAAGTCCTCCTCGACGGTGGGCGGCAGCCGACTCGTGTCGCCGACCACCAGGCCGGGCAGCAGCCCGCCCTGCTCGTCGGGGAGCGGCACGCAGGCGCGTTGCAGACCGGCGCGCAGCGACCCGGCGGCCCGCTGCGCTGACGGCGCGGCCCCGAGCGGCACCGGTGCACCGGCCGCGCTGAGCACCGCCGCGGTCAGGTCGCCGCCGCGCGGGGCGGCGAGCCGGCCTTCGGCGGTCAGCCGCTGGCCGGGCAGCAGTCCTCGCCAGCCGGTATCGGTGGCGAGCACCAGCACGCGGGCCGGCGTCGAGACCCGCCGCCCGTCCGGGCCGGTGAACCCGGTCAGCTCGGCCGGCACGAGCAGGGTGGCCGGGCGCCCGGCGACGCCGCGTACGGGACGGGGATCGTCGCGGACGACCAGTTCGGCGGTGACGACGGCCCGCTGTTCGACCAGGGCGCGAACCGGTCCGGCGTCGCGGACGGACAGCCGCGCGGCGGTCGCCGTCGCCCCGCAGACCACGCCGAGCAGCACGGCGACGGCGATCCAGCCGTATCGCCGGACGGGGCCGGACGGCCGCCCGAGGACGCCCGCCACGTGCAGCCCGCCCGACCCTGCCGCCCCGGCAGCCACCGCCGCCAGCAGCAGGGTCCTGCCGACGGTCAGGTGCAGCCCGGCCAACGCGGCGAGCCAGGTGGCCACCGCCAGACCGGCCAGCCGCAGGTCGATGGCCGCCACGGCCCGCTCACCCCCGGCGTCGACGCCGGCCGCCCCGGTGCCGGATACGCCGGTGCCGGACGCGCCGGTGCCGGACGCGCCGGTGCCGGACGCGCCGGTGCCGGACGCGCCGAACAGGCTGTCCGCCGTCACACCGTCACCAGGTCCTTGAGCTGCTCGTAGCGGGCGTCGCCGATGCCGTCGACCTGGCGCAGGTCGCCGACCGAGCGGAAGCCGCCCTGCTGGTCGCGGTGGGCGAGGATGCGCTGGGCGAGCACCGGGCCGACGCCCGGCAGCGCGTCGAGCTGCGCCAGCGTCGCGGTGTTGAGGTTGAGCCGGCCACCCGCGCCGGGCACGCCCGGGGCACCGCCGGCAGCCGCCCCGGGCGGGGGTGCCGCACCCGGTGGTGCCGCGACGCCGACCAGGATCAGCTCGCCGTCGGCGACCTTGCGGGCCGGGTTGAGCAGAGCCACGTCCACCCCCGGTAGCGCCCCGCCGGCAGCCTCCACGGCGTCGGCGACCCGCGCGCCGGCCGGCACCCGGACCAGCCCGGGACGGCGTACCTTGCCGGCGACCGCGACCACCAGCTCGCCGGCCGCGGTGGCGGCCGGTTCCGCGAGGCCGGTCACCGCCGCCCCGGACGCCTCGACGGTGGTCATCGGTCGGACCGGCTCGGTCTGTGGCCGGGACCGCCAGGCCCAGAAGCCGGCCGCGAGCACCACCAGCACCGCGACGGCGGCCAGCGCCCGCACTCCCCGCCGACCGGGGTCGAACGCCCCCGGTCCCGGCAACCGGGACGCCACGCCCGCCCCCGGGGCATGGCTCGACGGGTCGGGTTCCGGCAACGCCGTCGTGCCGGCGAGAGACGACGCCGGTGTACGGGGCGACGCCGATGTACGGGGCGACGCCGGTGTACGGGGCGACGCCGGTGTACGGGGCGACGCCGACGCGACCGGCCCCGGCACCCCGACCGACTCCGGATGGTCGGCAGGCAGCCCAGCGGGTTCGGCGAGGCATTCCGCCGGGTCGACGGAGTAGCCGGCATGGTCGGCGGGCCGCCCGGTGCGCTCGGCGGACCGGCCGACGGGGGCCGCCGACGACCCGAGGGCGTCGGCGGACCAGCCGATGGGGCCGCCGGAGGACCCGGGATGGTCGGCTGACCCGCCCGGGTGCGCCCGCTCAGCGGTCGACGACCGGCCCGCCAACAGCCGGCGCAGTCGTTCCCGGACCACCGTCTCCTCGTCGTCTGACACGACGCGAAGCTAGGTCCTGGACCACGGGACGCGGGGGCGGTCGGAGTCCGGCTGTGGACGGCGACGCCGCCTGTGGACAAAGCCCTGATCATGCCCGTCATGTGCTACGGCGGCGAGGAGGGCGGCGCACGCCGTGCGGTGCGATCGAGCCCTGCCCCGCCCGACGGGGCAGCTCGACAGCGCCGGCGCACGCACCCTGACCGCACGCACCCTGACCGCGTGGGCGTCCTCGGGCTCGGGGCTAGGCGGTGACCAAGGGGCTAGCCGGTGACCACGGGGCTAGCCGGTGGCCTCGGGGCGGCGGTGCACGACGACGCAGGCCAGGCCGGGCCCGGCGTGCGCGGCGACCACCGCGCCGGCCTCCGAGACGTACGAGTCGTGCAGCCGATCGCCCAGCCGGATCCGCAGCGTCTCGAGCAGCGCCTCGGCCCGCTGCGGCGCGGCGAGGTGGTGCACGGCCAGGTCGACCTCGGCGTCGCCGGCGGCCTCCACGGCCAGGTCGACCAGCCGCGCCACGCCCCGGCTGGCGGTACGCACCTTGTCCTTGAGGACGATCGCGCCGTCCGGCATGTGCATGATCGGCTTCACCGACAGGGCGGTTCCGAGCAGCGCCTCGGCGGCGCCGATCCGGCCGCCCCGGCGGAGGAACTCCAGGGTGTCGACGTAGAACCAGATGCTGGTACGGGCGATGGCGTCGACCGCGGCGGCGCGTACCCCCGCCAGGTCCTCGCCCCGCTCGGCGGCCGTGGCGGCGGCGACGGCCGGGAAGCCGAGGCCCATGCCGGTCGAGCGGCTGTCGACCACGGCGACCCGGTCGTCGAAGTCGGCGGCGGCCAGCCGGGCGGCCTCCACCGTGCCGGAGAGCTCGGCCGACAGGTGCACCGAGACGATCCCGTCGGCGCCGGCGTCGAGCAGCTCCCGGTACGTCCGGGCGAACTGCTCCGGCGCGGGACGGGACGTGCTCACCGTGACGCGCCGGCCGCCGAGCGCCCGGGTGGCGTCGGACGGAGTCGTCTCGACCCCCTCCAGCCCTTCGGCGCCGTTGAGCACGACGGTCAGCGGCACCACCGTCAGCCGGTGGGCACGCAGCAACTCGGGCGGAAGGTAGGCGGTGGAGTCGGTGACGACCGCGACGGGCATGCCCGGCACGCTAGCCGATGTCGCCGGGGAACGCCCGGGTCAGACGGCCTCGGTGGCCGGCACGGCGATCAGGCCGACGTTGTGGGCGCGCAGGTGCCAGCCCCGGGTGTCGTCGTGGCGCAGCTCCGTCCAGTGGCAGTTCCGCAGCGGACCGACGGTACGCAGCACGGCGTGCTGCCAACCGAGCAGGTGGCCGCAGCCCTGGCGGGCCGCGCCGCCGTGGGTGGTCACCACCACGGTGCCCCCGGGCACGGCGTCGGCGGCGTCGGACAGGGCCGCGCCGACCCGCTTGCCGAGGTCGTCGAGCGTCTCGATGCCGGCGCCCGGGTCCGGGTCGCCGGCCCGCCAGCGGGCGAACTCGGTGGGGTAACGCTCGGCGGCCTCGGTGAGGGCCAGCCCCTGCCACCTGCCGAAGTGCCGCTCCCGCAGCCGCGGATCGGTACGCACCGGCAGCCCGGTCAGCGCGGCCAGTGCGCCGGCGGTGTCCGCCGCGCGGCTCAGGTCGCTGGCCACGATGGCGTCCGGCCGCAGCCCGGCCAGCATGGACGCGGCGCTGCGGGCCTGCTCGCGGCCGAGGTCGTTCAGCGGTACGTCGGTCTGCCCCTGGACCCGGCTGGCGGCGTTCCAGTCGGTGTTGCCGTGCCGCCAGATGATCAGTCGGGTCATTCCGCGGTGGTGGAGCCGGTGCCGGACTCGGCGTCGACGAGGTCCCGGTCGACGAACGGGATCGTCGGGCAGTCCTTCCACAGCCGGTCGAGGGCGTAGAACTCGCGCTCCTCGGTGTGCTGGACGTGCACCACGATGTCGACGTAGTCGAGCAGCACCCACCGGCCGCCCCGCTCGCCCTCGCGCCGGACCGGCTTGGCCTTCTCCGGCAGCTCGAGCAGCCGCTCCTCGATGGCATCGACGATGGCCAGCACCTGACGCTCGTTGGGCGCAGCGGCGAGCAGGAACGCGTCGGTGATGGCGAGCTGGTCGCCCACGTCGATGATGACGATGTCCTGCGCCTTCTTGTCGGCCGCGGCCTGGGCGGCGGCGATGGCCAACTCGTGGGCGCGTTCGGAAACTGTCACCGTTCTCCTTCGATCAACCGTGCGATCCTCCAAGCGTCTCACACCCGGCGGAATCCCGACTCGACAGTTCTGGCGCGTTACCCGCCCGAACCATCCCATACCGGGTCATATCACGGCCGATAGAGACGTCGCTTTGCGATGTACTGCACCACACCGTCCGGCACCAGGTACCAGACCGGCTCCCCTCGGGCGACCCGGGCCCGACAGTCCGTCGACGAGATCGCCATGGCCGGCACCTGCACCAGGCTCACCGTGTCGGCCGGCAGGTGCGCGTCGGTCAGCTCGAATCCCGGCCGGGTCACCCCGATGAAGTGGGCCAGCTCGAAGATCTCGTCCAGGTCCTTCCAGGAGAGGATCCGCTCCAGCGCGTCGGCTCCGGTGATGAAGAACAGCTGCACCTTCGAGCCGTACTCGGCGTGCAGGTCGCGCAGGGTGTCGACGGTGTAGGTGGGCCCGCCCCGGTCGATGTCGACGCGGCTGACCTGGAAGCGCGGGTTGGAGGCGGTGGCGATCACCGTCATCAGGTAGCGGTCCTCCGCCGGGCTGACCGGCTCGTCCGCCTTCTGCCACGGCTGGCCGGTGGGGACGAAGACCACCTCGTCCAGCCCGAACCGGTCCGCCACCTCGCTGGCCGCGACGAGGTGCCCGTGGTGGATCGGGTCGAAGGTGCCGCCCATGATGCCGACCCGCCGGATGTCTTCCTCCACCCCGTGATCCTAGGCCGGGCGGAGCCGGCGGTCCCCCGGGGTCGCCCGGCCGTCCCGTCCGCCGGACGGCGTCAGGCCGCCGCCGCGGCGACCGCCGTCCGGGCGACGAGGGCGCGGCGCAGGTCGTCGTCGGCGTCGGTCACCACCCGGCGCAGGCCGGGGGTGACGTCGTCGCGGGCCAACAGCGCTGCGGCCGCTTCCCGGGTGGGCTGCGCCACGGCGTAACGGGGGAAGGCCAGCTTCGCCACCTGCTCGGCCACCCAGGGCGTACGCGACCGCGCGGCGGCCGGCATGTCGGCGAAGTAGCGCGCCACGTAGCCGACCGTCAGCTCGGCCTGCTCGGGCTGCCAGAACCCCTCCGCGGTCGCCTCGACGAGCCGGTTGGACAGCTCGGTGTTCGACACGACGATCTCCCATGCGGTCTGCTTGGCGGCCGGATCGGGCAGCGCCGCGCGGCAGCGGGCGGCCCGCTCGGCCCCGGCGGCGCTCGGGTCGGCCGTGGCCTCGGCGGCGATCTCCGTTGCGCCGGCCGCCCCGAGCACCACCAGCCGGAGCAGCAGCGCCCAGCGCAGCTCGGCGTCGACCGCCAGCCCCGGTGGGACGTCCCGGCCGGCGAGCCAGCCGGCCAGGCCCTCCGCGTCGGTGCTGGCAGCGATCCAGCCCCGGGCCGCCGCGAGCTGGAGCGACCCGCCGGCCGCGGCCCCGTCGAGCAGTCTCCGGCAGGCGGCGGCGAGCTGCGCCAGGGCTGCCTCGCGGGCGGGCGGGTCGAGGTAGCGGTCGACCAGCGAGCGGCTGAGCGCGAGCACGTCCTCGGCGATGATCACCTCGGTCTCGGCGGGGAGGGCGGCGGCGACCAGGGCGGCCAGGCCGGCGACCGGACGTTCCCCGTCGATGGCGGCGTCCAGCGCCTCGCCCCAGAGCAGCGCCCGGGCCAGCGGGTCGGCCAGGCCGGGCAGCACCAGCGCAACGGCGTCCGCCGAGGCGGGATCGAGCCGGATCTTGGCGAACGTCAGGTCGCCGTCGTTGGGCAGCAGCAGCCGGGCCGCCGGCTCGCCGACCAGCCCGGTCAGCACCGTCCGGCCACCGTCGGCGTCCGGGTCGAGGTCGACCTCCGTCCGGACGACCGTTCCGTCGGCGGCGTACCGGCCGACGCCGATCCGGTGCGGGCGCAGCACCGGGTACGCCCGGGGGGCGCTCTGCCCGATCGCCACCTCGGTGTAGCGGCCGTCGGCGTCGACGGTGACCTCGGCGCGCAGCGTGTCGACCTGCGCCGTACGCAGCCAGCGCTCCGCCCAGCCGGACAGGTCGCGCCCGGCCGCGCCGGCGAGGCTGCCGAGCAGGTCGGCGAGGGTGGCGTTGCCGAAGCGGTGCTTCGCGAAGTGGGCGTTGAGGCCGGCGAGGAACGCGTCGTCGCCGAGCCAGGCGACCAGCTGCCGCAGCACGCTGGCGCCCTTGGCGTACGAGATGCCGTCGAAGTTGAGCAGGCCCTCGGCGGCGTCGGTGACCTCCTCGGGTGCCACCGGGTGGGTCGAGGGGCGCTGGTCGGCCGCGTAGCCCCACGCCTTGCGCCGCAGGGCGAAGGTCGTCCAGGCCTGCCCGAACCGGGTCGCCTCGGCGGTCACCCGGGTGCCGAGGTACTCCGCGAAGGACTCGTTCAGCCACAGGTCGTCCCACCAGCGCATGGTGACCAGGTCCCCGAACCACATGTGCGCCATCTCGTGGGCGATGGTGGTGGCGCGCTGCTCCCGCTCGGTGTCGGTGACGGCCGAGCGGAAGACGTAGTCGTCGCGGAAGGTGACGAGGCCCGGGTTCTCCATCGCGCCGGCGTTGAACTCCGGCACGAACGCCTGGTCGTACTTGCCGAACGGGTAGCGCTCGGCGAAGAGCTGGTGGAACCGGTCGAGGCACTGCTTCGTGACGGTGAGGATCTCCTCGGCGTCGGCGTCCAGGTGCTCCGCGAGCGAGCGCCGGCAGTAGACGCCGAGCGGGATGCCGTCGTGCTCGTCGCGGCGGACGTGCCAGGGGCCGGCGATCAGCGAGACGAAGTACGTGGCCAGGGGTTCCGTCGGGGCGAACTCCCAGCGCCCGGGACTCGGGTTGGCGGCGAGCTGGCCGTTGGCCGCGACGACCCAGTGCGGCGGGGCGGTGACCGACAGGGTGACCGGGGCCTTCAGGTCGGGCTGGTCGAAGGCGGCGAAGACGCGCTGCGCATTGTCCAGGAACGACATCGCGTAGAGGTAGGTCTCCCCGTCGGCGGGGTCGACGAAGCGGTGCATCCCCTCACCGGTGTTCGAGTACGCCATCTCGGCGGAGACGGTGAGCGTGTTGGCCTCGGCCAGCCCGGTCAGCGGCAGCCGGTTGTCGTCCAGCGTGGACGCCTCGACGTCGCGGCCGTCGAGGCGTACCGCCAGCAGGTTTGCCGGCTGGATCTCGACGAAGGTCTCCGCGCCGGGGACCGCCCGGAAGCGGATGGTGACGTCGGAGCGGAAGCGCTCGCCGTCGCCGGTCAGGTCGAGGTCCACCTGATAGGACTCGACGGTGATCGCCGCGCCACGCGCGGTCGCCTCTACACGGGTCAGGCTCGGCATCCGCTTATCCTGCCCGATGGGGAACCGTACGTGTCTCCCCCATGACCCGTGGCACTGGAGGATTGAACGATGGCTTCGCACCCCAAGGGCGACTTCGACCTTTCGCGGGCGGTCTGGCAGCGGGCCGAGGGCGACACCTCCGACAGCGCGGTGGAGGTCGCCTTCGTCGACGACCTGATCGGCATGCGCAACTCCGCCGAGCCGGACGGCCCGGTCCTGGTCTTCACCCAGGCTGAGTGGGACGCCTTCGTGGCCGGCGCCCAGGACGGCGAGTTCGACCTGGATTGACCTCGTCCGCCCCGCCCGACCGGTCGGCCGGGCGGGGCGTCGGGGTCGGTCGGGGTGCGCCCGCTCACTCGCCCGGTGGCCGGGGTCGCACCCGCCTGGCCACGGCCGACCAGAGCCGGCCACCGAGCCGGGTCCGTTTGATCCAGCGCAGTCGGGCGACCGCGCCGCCGGCCGGCTGCCGCTGCTGCGGGGGTGCGGTGATCCGGGCGTACGCGGCGCCGGTGGCGGGGCGGGTGGTGCCCGGTTCGAGCCGCTCGGAGGCGAGCGCCAGCCAGGTGAACTGTTGCAGCGTCCGCTGGTCGGGCCGGCCACCCCGGGCGGCGGTCCGGAGCGCCTTCTCCACGGCTGGCCGGCGCACGAGGTGGGTCAGCGGGCCGTGCGCGGTGTCCAGCAGCTCGGCCATGGCCTGGAGGCCGTCGCCCTCCCACACCCGGGCGGCGGTGGACGGGCCGGTGGAGACGCTGACGAACGGGACCTGCGCCCACTCGGGCACCAGCCGTGCGATCAGCCCGGTGTGCATGAGCCGCTCGCGCTTCTGCCCGGGCGTCAACGCGAACGTGGCGGCGACGAAGCCGGGAGAGAGGAACGGGGTGACCATGCCGATCGCGTACGCCGAGGTGTACCAGCGGCGGACCCGTTCCACCAGGTAGATGTAGTCGACCAGGCGCAGGTCGTGCAGGCCGAGCCCGCTGCCGTGGTCGAGCAGGCCGCCGATGCGCTCCCGCTCGGCGGTGGCCACGGCCGGGTCGGCGACGCCCGCCGGCACGGCGTTCAGCAGCCGGGCCACGGCGGTCTCCTGCGGGGACGGCTCGCCGTCGTCGTCGGTGGGGGGATACCAGTATTCGGTGGCGAGTTCGCCGGCGGCACCGGTGAACGTGGCGGGGCTGGCCTGGTCGACCAGGCGTTCGGGACCGGCGGGGCGCACCAGGTAGCTGGAGGGGAACTGGTGGTCGGTGAGCCGTTGCAGTCGTCGGGCCCGCTCGTGCAGGCCGGTGCCGAGCACGTTGGCGCGCGCCCCGGCGAGCCGGAGGGTGTGCTCGGGGTGCAGCCCCCGCTTGTCGCGCAGGATCCGCACCAGCTCGCGGGCGACCTCGCCTTCGGCCCGGGTGTCCTCGTTGGTGAGGAAACGGGGGGTCCGGCCGGCGGCGATCAGCGACGCGGCGATGAGACGGGAGTCCTTCCCGCCGGACAGCCCGAGGGTGATGTCGTCGTCGTAGAGGCCGTGGATGCTGGTCGCGGTGGTCGTGATGGCGTCGGCGGCCAGGTCCAGCAGCTCGCCGACCGGCCGGTCCTGCGCCGCCAGCCCGTCGCGTACGACGTCGTCGGTGGCGTATCGGGTGGTGGTGACGAGTTCCCACCCGCCGCCGTCGCGCCGGTGGCCGGTCACCCGCTCGCCGGGGCGCAGCAGCCGGGCCCCCGCCACCGGGGAGCTGTCGCCGCCGAAGTGCCCGCAGAGGGTGTACGACGCCCAGCCGGCCAGGTCGGGCCGCAGGTCGCCGTGCAGGAACGCGGCCAGCAGGCCGGGGCGGGTGCAGAAGGCCGTCAGGCCGCCCGACGCGCCGGTGAAGACCCGGCACATGCCGATCCAGTCCTGTTGCAGGGCGAAGCGCCCGGCCTCGTCGAGGGCCAGCAGGCCGAACGGCGGCACCACCTCGCGGTGCACATCCTCGCCCGCCAGCAGGCGCCCGCCCAGCGCCGCCGGGCCGCCCGTGACGTCCACCCCCACAGGCAGCCCGAGGGAGACGGCGGTGACCGGCCCGACGGTGTCGACGGTCGGCCACCGGTAGGGGCCCTGGTCGCTGCGGTGCAGGACGGTCACGCCCCAGTCGTCGGCGCCGAATTCGTGTCGTACGAAAGTGTCGGGCACCAGGTCGGCGACGGCCGTTCCAAAGCGTTGCCTGGCGGCGCTCCGGGCGCTGTCCGACAGATTGTCGTCAGCGAACCAGGCCAGCATCACGTGCATGTGCGATTCCCCCGAACTCGCCGGATCGGATGTGTCCGTCCAGAGGGGAGTTAACCTCCCCGTTACCTGGCGCGGGTGCCTCGGTGAACAAACGAGGCACTTCCGGCATTGGTGATTGGGGGCAACCTTTCGGCACCGACAGCGGCGCGGATCGGGCCGATAAACAGCCACAAAACCGACGCATGTCGAAGAGGTTGCTCCGGAACGGAATTTGAGATCAGTTCCTCAAGAAGCGGGTTCCTCGTCCGGATGAGCCACGGCGCAATTCCCACGGAAGCTATTTCCGTGCGTTTGGCGAATCGCACCGCAAGGGTGCGGCCGGGCCGAGCCGGGCGCCGATTGGGGTTCAGTCGCCGTCGCCCCAGCCGAGCCCGCCCGGTCCCGGGGCGTGGTGGAAACCGGGGTGGTTGGCGACGTCGGCGCAACGCTCGCCGTCCGGGCCAGCAGCGCCGCAGAACAGCCGCTCGGCCTGCTGCCACGCCTCGGCCGGTGACAGCGCCGACGCACCGAGGGCCACCTCGGGTCGGAGCACGCTCAGCGCCTCCGCGTAGCCGACGGCCAATTCGCGGGCCGACGCCAGGTCGGGGGCGGTGAAGCCGAGGTGCACCGTGAAGAACCGCCCGGGCCGGGCCGGCCGCCGCGTGGCCGTGATCAACGACGTGCCGGCGACATCCCGGGCCGTGCCGAGCGCCTCCCGCGCCTGCCGCTGCCGCCAGTACGCGGGCCTGTTGTCGCGCATGCGTCCTCCCCGTGACGATCGTGGGCGGCCCGCCTCCGGTGGGCCGCCGGTGGTCCGTCCCGACGGTTCGCCGGCGATCTGCCGCCGGCCACCCCTGCGGACCGCTCCCCCGAGGAAACCAGCTCTCCGCGTCCCTGGGAGGGGCCAGGGAACGTGGCGCTGCCTGGCCCCTCCCCCGCACGTCGCGCCGTTCACCCCGGACCGGCGACCCGGGCGGCGGGGTTCAGGCACGCCGGCCTGGGTAGACGCAGAGGCACGGACAGGATCCGGCCGGCGACGGCCGCCACCCCCGGTCAGGAGGTCCGATGGCCATCATCCCGACGGAGCGCAGCCCGGACAGCTCGGTGGCGTTCCTGCGCGACGGCTACCGCTTCGTCGGCCGGCGCTGCGAGCGCCACGGTACCGACATCTTCCAGGCCCGGCTGATGCTGGAGCCCACCATCTGTCTGCGCGGCCGGCCGGCGGCGGAGCTGTTCTACGACCCCGAGCGCTTCGTCCGGGCGGGCGCGATGCCCAAGCGGGCGCAGCGCACCCTGACCGGCCGGGGCGGCGTGCAGGGCCTCGACGGTGCGGAACACGCCGACCGCAAGGCCATGTTCATGTCGATCATGACGCCGGCCGCGGTCCGGCACCTCGGGCAGCTCTTCGACGACGAGTGGCGGGCCCGCGTCCCGGCGTGGGAGGCGGGCGGGCCGGTGGTGCTCCACGACGAGATCGGCCGGATGCTGACCCGCACGGTCTGCGCCTGGGCGGGCGTACCGCTGGCCGCGTCCGAGGTGCACCGGCGGACCGCCGAACTGCACGCGATGATCGAGGGGCCGGCGGCCCTGGGCCCCCGGCACTGGCGCGGCCGGTGGGGCCGCCGCCGGGGCGAACGCTGGATCGGCCAGGTCGTCGAACGCGAGCGCATCGGCACGCTCCCGGCCCCCGGAGGCAGCGCGCTGCGGGTGATCGCCGAGCACCGGGACGCCCGGGGACGGCTGCTCCCCCGCCGGATCGCGGCCGTCGAACTGCTCAACGTGCTGCGCCCCACGGTCGCCGTCGGCCGTCTCGTCGTCTTCGCCGCGCTGGCCCTGCACGACCACCCGACCTGGCGGCAGCGGGTCCGCGAGAGCGACGAGGCCACCGAGAGCTTCGTGCAGGAGGTACGTCGCTACTACCCCTTCTTCCCGGTGGCCGCCGCCCGCGTGCGCCGCTCGTTCGACTGGCAGGGCTACCACTTCCCGCGGGGCCGGCGGGTGCTGCTCGACCTGTACGGCACCAATCACCACCCGGCACTCTGGCCGGAACCGGAGCGCTTCCTGCCGGAGCGCTTCACGGGCTGGCGGGGCGACCCGTTCGCCCTCGTCCCGCAGGGCGGCGGCGAGCACCTGACCGGGCACCGCTGCGCCGGCGAATGGATCACGATCGAGCTGGTGAAGCGGGCGGTGACGAACCTGACCACGACGATGCGCTACGACGTGCCGCCGCAGGACCTGGCGCTGAGCCTGCGCCGGATGCCGGCGCTGCCGCCGAGCGGATTCCTGATCACCGGCGTCCGCCGCACGGCCTGAACGGCACCGCCGACGTCCGCCGGAACACCATCGTCGACGTCCGTCGCCCGGCCCGGACGCGGTACCGCCCCGGGTGGCCCGGCCGGCCTCCCGGGGCGGTACGGTCGCGGACGCTCAGGCCGGGTGCAGGACGGTACGCAGGCAGCCGTCCTCCTTCTTCTCGAACATCTCGTAGCCCCGCGCGCCCTGCTCCAGCGGCATCGGGTGAGTGGCCAGGTAGCCGGGATCGATCTCGCCGGCCGCCATCCGGTCCAGCAGCATCGGGATGTAGCGCTGCGCGTGCATCTGCCCCATCCGCAGCACCAGCGCCTTGTTCATCGCCGCGCCGAGCGGGAACTTGTCCACCAGGCCGGCGTAGACGCCGACGATGCTCACCGTCCCGCCCTTGCGGCAGGCCATGATCGCCTGCCGCACGGAGGTGGGGCGGTCGGTCTGCAACCGGACGCTCTGCTTCGCCTTGTCGTACGCGTACACCGGGCCGACGTCGTGCGACTCCATGCCGACGGCCTCGATGCACGCGTCCGGACCCCGGCCGGCGGTCATCTCCCGCAGCGCCTCCAGCACGTCGGTCTCGGCGTAGTTCACCGTCTCCACGCCGAGCCGGTCGGCGGCCGTGGCGAGCCGCTCCGGCAGTCGGTCGATCACGATCACCCGCTCGGCGCCGAGAAGTTGCGCCGACCGGGCCGCCATCTGGCCGACACCGCCCGCGCCCCAGACGGCGACCACCTCGCCGCCCTTCAGCGCGCAGAAGTCGGCGGCCATCCAGCCGGTGGGCATCGCGTCGGAGGCGAACACGACCGAGTCGTCGGGCACCCCGTCGGGCACCTGGAACGCCCCGACGTCGCCGAAGGGCACCCGGACGTACTCGGCGTGGCTGCCGGAGTAGCCCCCGGCGGCGTGCGAGTAGCCGAGGATGCCGGCCGGCGAGTGGCCCCAGAGCTTCTCGGTGAAGACCGGCTGCGGGTTGGAGTTGTCGCAGAGCGAGTACTGCTCGGTGCGGCAGTACCAGCAGCCGCCGCAGGCCACCACCGAGCCGACCACGACGCGGTCGCCGACGCGCAGCCGCCGTACGCCCGGGCCCGTCTCCACGACCTCGCCCATGAACTCGTGGCCCAGGACGTCGCCCTCCCGCATCGCCGGCAGGAAACCGTTGATCAGGTGCAGGTCGGAGCCGCAGACGCTGCTCACCCCGACCTTGACGACGACGTCGCCCTCGGCGCGGACGCGCGGCTCCGGCACGTCGCGTACGGCCAGCTTGCCGACGCCTTCCCAGCAGAGCGCCCTCACGCCCGTCCTCCCGTCGTCAGTCTGTCGCGGAGCTTGTCGGTCGCCTTCTCCTGGGCCGGCCCACGCCCCGACGGGTCGCGCCGGGTGTCGATCACCTGGCCGCACTCCACCAGCGCCTTCACCCGCCGCAGCGTGTCGCGCAGCCCCTGGTCCGGGTCGTCGCCGCCGAACAGCCCGAACGCCCGGCGCAGCGGCCCCGAGCGCCACCGCAGCTCGGCGCGGACCTCCGTGCCCCGGTCCCGGGGCGCGGGCGTCAGCCACACCGTGCCCTCCTGCTCGGGACCGTCGGTGACCCGCCAGCGCAGCCGCCCGGGTCCCTGGACGGTGATCTCCGCCCGCCACTCGGTGCCCCCGCCGGCGGGGTCCAGCGCCACGCAGCGCCACCGGTCGTCGTCGAGCTGCTCCAGGGTCGCCCAACCGGCCAGGGCCCGGTCCATCCGCTCCCGGTCGGTCCAGAAGCCGATCACCGCCGCCGCCGGCCGGTCGATCGTCACGCCCCGCCGCACCACGTACCAGCCGTCGCGGCGCTCGGGCTGGTGCCGGTGCCGCCGACGGGCCACCGCCCGGCCGACACCGGCCACGGCCACGGTGGTGGCACCGAGCAGCACCCACCTCGTTCCGTTGCTGGTCATCACTTCTCCTCCACCCGGGCGCCCGGGGATGGACCACCCGCACCGGTTGCGCTACCCGGGACCATCCGGCCGAAACGACGCGTCGGTTTGGTCGGCCGATAACCGGGCACCTGCTGCGGGCACCCCCATCACCACCGGGAGGCACCGTGTCCTTCGACGCCAGCGAGTACGGCCGGCACGCCGCGGACGTCTACGACGAGACGTACGCGCACCTGACACCGGACGCGGCGGTGCAGCGCCTCGCCGAGCTGGCCGACGGCGGCCCGGTGTGCGAGTTCGGCATCGGCACCGGCCGGCTGGCCCTGCCGCTGGTCGCCCGGGGGCTGACGGTCGCCGGGATCGAGGGTTCGCCGGAGATGGCCGCCGGGCTGCGCGCCAAACCCGGCGGGGACGCGGTGGATGTGGCCGTCGGCGACTTCGCCGAGACCCGGCTGCCCGGCGAGTTCGCCCTGGTGGTGCTCGCGTTCAACACGATCTTCGCGCTGCCGGACCAGGCCGCCCAGGTGGCCTGCTTCCGCAACGCCGCCGCCCACCTGCGCCCCGGCGGGCGGTTCGTCGTCGAGGCGTGGGTGCCCGACCCGGGTGCCTTCCGCGCCGGCGGCGCGCTGCGCCCGGTGCGCGTGGCGGAGGACGTGGTGCTGTTGGAGGCGGCCCTGCTGCACCCCGCAGAGCAGCGGATGACCACCACGAAGGTCCGGTTCACCAACGGCGGGGTGCACCTGCTGCCGGCCAACCACCGCTACGCCTGGCCGGCGGAGCTCGACCTGATGGCCGAGCTGGCCGGGCTGCGCCGCGAGCACCGCTGGGAGGACTGGACCGCCCGGCCGTTCACCGACCACAGCCGCGAGCACGTCTCCGTGTACCGCCGGCCGGAACCGGCGTGAGCGCGCCGGCCCGCCCACCCGGCGCCGCGCCCGGAGACGGCGACGGCACGACCGGAGACAGCCGCGGCACGACCGGAGACGGCGGCGCCGCGACCCACGGCGGCGGCACGACCCGAGACGGCGGCACGACCGCCTTCGACGGCGGCACGGCCCCGCCGCCGCGCGCCGGACGGTGCCGGCTTCCCGTGGCGTACGTGCTGCCGCTGCGCTGGACCGACGACGCCGGGCTGGCCGAACTGACCGGCTACCTGCGGCGGCTCAGCGCCCTGGTCGACGTGACCGTGGTGGACGGGTCGCCGCCGGAGGTGTTCGACCGGCACGCGCGGGCCTGGCCGGGGCTGGCCCGGCACCTGCGGCCGGATCCCGCCCTGCGCGGCGTCAACGGCAAGGTGACCGGGGTGCTCACCGGCGTCGGCGCGGCCCGCCGCGAGCACGTGGTGATCGCCGACGACGACGTCCGGTACGACGAGGCGGGGCTGCGCGCCGTGCACCGGCTGCTGGACCGGGTGGACCTGGTCCGGCCGCAGAACTACTTCGACCCGCTGCCCTGGCACGCGTGGTGGGACACGGGGCGCACCCTGCTCAACCGGGCGCTGGGCGCCGACTACCCCGGCACCCTGGCGGTACGCCGGAGCACCTTCCTCGCCATGGGCGGGTACGACCCGGACGTGCTCTTCGAGAATCTGGAGCTGATCCGCACGGTGCGCGCGTACGGGGGCACCGAGGCGGCGCCCGCCTGGCTGCACGTACGCCGGCTGCCGCCCGACACCGCCCACTTCCTGCGCCAGCGGGTCCGTCAGGCGTACGACGACCTGGCCCAGCCGGCCCGCCTGGTCGCCTCACTCGCGGTCCTGCCCGCGCTGGCGGCGGCGGTCGCGTACCGGCGGCCGGGGCTGCTGGTCGGGGCGGCCGCCACCACGGTGGCGCTCGCCGAGGCGGGCCGGCGCCGGGGCGGGGGTGCCGCGGTCTTCCCGCCGGCCACCGCCCTGGCGGCTCCGCTCTGGGTGCTGGAGCGCGGCGTGTGCGGCTGGCTCGCCGTCGGCCGGCGCCTGCTCCTCGGCGGGGTCCGCTACGCCGGCGGCCGGGTGCGCCGCGCCGCCCACTTCGAACGCACCCTCCGCCGCCACCTGCGCTGAGTCCCCGTGCCCGCGCCGGTACGCGCCCGGGACGCACACGACAGCTCGCGGCCACTCCCCGGAGGATGCTCCGGGAGTGGCCGCGAGCTGCGGCGTACGGTGACCGGGCTGGTCAGTACCGCACCTGTTCGCGGGACTGCTGCGCCTGGCCCTTCACGTCGTGCGCGGCCGAACGGCTGTCGTCCTTGACAGCGTGCACCGCGTCCTGGGCGGTGGAGCGGACCGAATCGGTGGCGTGCTGCGCCGGCTCGCGCAGGTCCTCCTTCAGTTCGTTGGCGACCTCGCCCAGCTTCTCCTTCACGACCCCGGCGTGCTCGCCGGCCTTCTCCTTGACCTGCGACGCCATCTGCTGCTCGCGGCTGGTGGCCGGGATCAGCGAGGAGGCGAGCCAGCCGACGCCGAAGGCGATCAGGCCGGCGGCCAGCGGGTTTCCCTCGGACTTCTGCCGGATGACGCGCGGGGCGCGCTGCGCCGCGTCGCTCACCGTCGAGGCCGCCGAGTGGGCCTTGTCGTTCACCGTCGAGGCCGCCGAGGAGGCGTGACCGCCCACCGCGTGGGCGCCGTGCTTGGTGTTGTGACCCAGGTCGGAAGCGGTTCCCATCACCTTGTCCCTCACATTCTCCAGTGCGTTGCGGGCCCGCTGCTTGCGGTCGTCGACGATGCGGGCGGGGCTGACCTTGTACGCCAGCGCGTCCACGTCGGAGCTCAGGTTGCTCCGGGTGGCTTCGATCTCCCGGCGGATCTGGTCGGGGTCGGTGCTCATCGGGTGACCTCCTGCGGGTGGGGCTTGAGCGCGTCGGGGATGCGCTGCACGCTGTCGTTGGTCTGCTTGAGGCCGCGGATGTGCTCCGCGCTCTTCTTGGCCTTGGCGTAGAGGACCGCGGCGATCGCGCCCCAGATGACGGCCACGATCAGCGCCGCCCAGCCGGCGTCCATCACGTTGGACAGGCCGGCCCAGAGGGCCAGCGAGAGGAAGAGCGCCACCATGTAGCCGCCGAAGCCGGCGCCGCCGAAGAAGCCGGCGGTCTTGCCCGCCTTCTTGCCCTCCTGGCGGATCTCGGCCTTGGCCAGCTCGACCTCCTGGCGCATCAGGGTGGACAGGTCGCTGGTGACCTGGCGCATCAGCTCACCGATCGAGCTGCCCCTGACCTCGTCCGCGTCCTGGGGGTGGTAACCGGAGTCCAGCCCCGCCCCCTGCGTCGGCATGCTCATGCCGTCGCCTCCCTTCGGGTGGTTCGTAGGCTCACGGACGGGTGGTCCCGGTCGACGGCACGCCCGGCAGCGGGTCGGTCTGGCTCACCGGCGGCAGCGGCTGACCGACGCCACCGGCGGGGTCGGCGTAGCTGGTGGTGGTCTGCGGGTCGGCGTACGCGCCCGGGGTCGGGTCGAGGTAGCCGCCCGGCGGCACGGCGTCCGGCACCGCGCGCGGGGCCGGCGGGGTCGGGATGACCGCGGTCTGCTCCGGGTCGTAGCCGGCACCCGAGTTGTACGCGGAGTAGCCGTTGCCGCCCTGGTCGTCGTCGGCGGAGATGTTCTTGGTCAGTCGGCCGGCGAGCACACCCAGCACGGCGGCGCCGACCAGGAAGGTGCCGGGGTTGCGGCGCGCGTAGGAGCGCACCTCGGCGATGATGTCGCCGGGCTCACGCTGCTCCAGCCAGCCGGCCACACCGTGCACCCGGTCCGCGGCCTGGCGGGCGATCTCGCTCACCGGGCCGGCCTGGCCGCCCTGGTCGGCCATCGAGCGCATCTCGTCGGCCAGCGAGCGGAGCCCGCCGGCGGCCCGTCGCTGCTGCTCACCGGTCTGGCTGGCGAGCTGGCTGCGGGCCTCGCCGTAGAGGTTGCGCGCCTGGCGCTTCGCCTCGTCGACGACCTCCCTGCCCTGCTCCTTGGCGGTCCCGGCGACGGCGCCACCGGCCTGCTTCGCCTCCGAGCCGACCTGACGGGCCTGCTCGCGGACGCCGCTGCCGTTGGTCGACTCCTGCCCGTACGTGGAAGTCGTGGGTGACAGATCGTAGGTCATGATTTCCCTTCCGCTCGGAAAGTCTTCGCGGGTCTGTGCTGGGGGGATGCGCCGGCCGTTCCTGCCGTCGCATCTCTTGACCTACCCTCGGTCGCCGGTTCCATACCTCGTTCGTGAGTTTGCCTGCGCGCCTCCGCCGGGCCGCTACAGAATGGAGGATCGCCGGATCGCACGTGTCGGTTCCGTCGCACACAGTGACGATCGTCCCTCGCCGCCGGCACCGCGGGCAGGGCGTTCCGCGGCTCCACGGAAGGTGAATCGATGGCACGCAACGCACGCGGCGGGTCTCGGGGCCCGAAGCCGCGGGTGCAACTCGCCGCCGTGGCCGCGGCCGGGCTCTTCGCCCTGATCGGGGTGCTCGGGTTCGTCCCCGGCGTCACCACCGGCTACGGCGACATGACGTTCGCCGGCCACCACTCCGAGGCCCGGCTGCTCGGCCTGTTCCAGGTGTCGATCCTGCACAACGCGCTGCACCTGGGCTTCGGCCTGGCCGGCCTGCTGCTCGCCCGCAGCGTCGCCGGGGCGCGGATCTTCCTCGCCGGCGGTGGCGCCCTCTACCTCGGCCTGTGGCTCTACGGTCTCGCGATCGACCGGGAGAGCGCGGCGAACTTCATCCCGGTCAACGACGCCGACAACTGGCTGCACCTGGCCCTCGGCTTCGGCATGCTCGCCCTCGGGCTGATGCTCTCCAACCGGGTGGGCACGGGCACCCGGCTGGACGCCCCCTTCGACCGCCCTTGACCCCTCGCCCGGCGGGGCGTCCGCCTGCCACGCCCGCCGGCACGGTCCTGCGCCAGCGCGCGTCTTTCGAGGCGGAGCCGACCGCCGCCGCCCACCCCGGCGCGGCGAGGGCCGGGCGCCGTCAGGCCGGCACGCGCAGCCGCTTGGCGAAGCAGACGCTGTACGGGTTGGCGACATACTCGCCGTAGACCGGGATCGGCTCGTACCCGCTGGAGGTGTAGAGCGCGATCGCGGCCGGCAGGTAGGTGCCCGTCTCCAGGCGCACCTCCCCGTACCCGTGCTGGCACGCCAACTCCTCCAGGGCGGTCAGCAGCTGCCGGGCGATGCCCCGACCCCGGTACGCCGGACGCACGTACATCCGCTTCACCTCGCCGGCGCCGGCGTCGAGCGCCTGGATCCCGCCGCAGGCGACCGCCCGCCCGCCGACGACCACCGCCAGGTAGCGGATGTCGTCGTGGGTGACGGTCGCCTGGCCGTCCAGCCCGCCGTCGGCCGTACGCAGCTCGCGCTGCTGGGCGGTGACCAGGGCGTCGATCTCCGGATCGGTGGCGGGGCGTGACTCGATCAGCATCAGGCCACGCTAGGTGCGGGGGATTTCGGGCAGGTTTCCGGCAGTCGACCCGCTCACGGAGCGCGACGAGCTATTCGGCGTCGTTCCGGGCGGCGGCGGGCGACGACCCGACCTCGGGGGACGGCACCGCCCCGCCGGTCGGACCGGCCTCCCGGGCGGGACCGGCCTCGTCGAAGGCGTCGCCCGCCAACGGGTCGACGTCGTCGGAGACGTCGGCGTCGGTGCCCTCGACCTCGTCCTCCGGGCGCTGCCGGCGGGCCTTGCGGGCCGCCAGCCGCTCGGCGGCCGAGGCCCGGCTGGACTTCTCCTCCAGCCGGACGTCGGTGCCCCGGTTGCCGGGGACGAAGTCGGCGCCCGCGTAGAGGGTGGGCTGCCAGTCGAACTCACGCTCGCCGATCCGGACCAGGTCGCCCGGCTCCGCGCCGGCCTTGCCCAGCTTCTCCTCGACGCCCAGGCGTGCCAGTCGGTCGGCCAGGTAGCCGACGGCCTCGTCGTTGTCGAAGTTCGTCTGCCGCACCCACCGCTCGGGACGGACACCGCGCACCACCCAGGCCCCGTCCGGCGCGGCCTCGATGGTGAAGCCGGCGTCGTCGACCGCCCGGGGCCGGATCACGATCCGGGTGGCCTCGGCCGGCGGCGCGGCCCTGCGGCCCTGCTCCACCAGCTCCGCCATGGCGTACATGAGCTCCTTCAGCCCCTCCCGGGTCGCCGCGGAGACCTCGAACACCCGGAAATCGCGCGCCTCCAGGTCGGGGCGGACGATCTCGGCCAGGTCCCGGCCGTCCGGCACGTCGACCTTGTTGAGCGCCACCAGCCGGGGGCGGTCGGCCAGGCCGCCGTACTCGGCCAGCTCGGCCTCGATGGTGTCGATGTCGGCGACGGGGTCCCGGCCGGGCTCCAGGGTGGCGGTGTCGATGACGTGCACGAGCACCGCGCAGCGCTCGATGTGCCGCAGGAACTCCAGGCCGAGGCCCTTGCCGGTGGCCGCACCGGGGATCAGGCCGGGCACGTCGGCGACGGTGAAGGTGTGGTTGTCCAGCCGGACCACACCCAGGTTGGGCACCAGCGTGGTGAAGGGGTAGTCGGCGATCTTCGGCTTGGCGGCGGAGATCACCGAGATCAGCGACGACTTTCCGGCGGACGGGAAGCCCACCAGCCCGACGTCGGCAACGCTCTTCAGCTCCAGCACCACGTCGAGCTGCTCGCCCGGCTCGCCCAGCTCGGCGAAGCCGGGTGCCTTGCGCCGGGCGTTGGCCAGCGACGCGTTGCCCCGACCGCCGCGCCCGCCCCGGGCCACCTCGAACGTCGTGCCGGAGCCGACCATGTCGGCCAGGACCGTGCCGTCGGAGGCCTGCACCACGGTGCCGTTCGGCACCTTGAGCACGAGGTTACGGCCGTTCGCGCCGTCCCGGTTCGATCCGGCGCCACCCTTGCCGTTCTCGGCCTTCACGTGCGGACGGAAGTGGAAGTCCAGCAGCGTCGTCACCTGGGGGTCGACCACGAGGGACACGCTGCCGCCGTGCCCACCGTTGCCGCCGTCGGGGCCGCCGAACGGCTTGAACTTCTCCCGGTGGATCGAGGCACAACCGTGCCCACCATCGCCGGCCTGCAGGTGCAGGACGACCCGGTCAACGAACGTCGCCACGGACGTCAATCCTTCCAGCGAGGTTCACGCCCCGCACGAAAAAAGCAAAGCGGGCCGGGGACACGAGGTCCGCGGCCCGCAACGCCTTCGAACTACTGCTGCGGCACGATGCTGACGGTCTTGCGACCGCGCTTGGTGCCGAACTGGACCGAACCGGCGGCCAGCGCGAAGAGCGTGTCGTCTCCGCCGCGGCCGACCAGGTCACCGGGGTGGAACTTGGTGCCACGCTGACGGATGAGGATCTCACCCGCGCTGACGACCTGACCACCGAAGCGCTTCACGCCGAGCCGCTGCGCCGCGGAGTCACGGCCGTTGCGCGAGCTGGACGCACCCTTTTTGTGAGCCATCTGAGGACGACCTACTTCCCGCTGGAGATGCCGGTCACCTTGACCTGGGTCAACGGCTGGCGGTGACCCTGGCGCTTGTGGTAGCCGGTCTTGTTCTTGAACTTGTGGATCCGGATCTTCGGGCCCTTGGTGTGCGCGGCGATCTCGCCGGACACCGCGACCTTGGCAAGCTTCGCCGCGTCGGTCACCAGGTCGTCACCGTCGACGAGGAGCACCGCGGTGAGCTTCACCGCGTCGCCGGGGGCACCGACGAGCTTCTCGACCTCGATCACGTCGCCCTCGGCGACCTTGTACTGCTTGCCGCCGGTCTTGACGATCGCGTACATCGGAGGCGGACTCCCTGTCGTTGAGGCTGCTGGCGGGTGTTCCCGCGGCGGCTCGCCGGGTAGCAGAGGCACGGCGGCGCGGGCACGCGAGAACTCGGCACACCAAAGTGCGCCGCAGGTCAGCGTACGCCATCGGAGGGCCGACCCCCAAACCGGGCCCGCCGGTCAACGGGCGCAGAGCTGGTCGAGGCGCTGCCGGAGCCGGTCGAGCTCGGTCTCGTCGATCGAGTCGACGTCGGTGCCCAGCGTGCCGACCTCCGCCGCCATGTCCGCCAGGAGCGTCTTGAGCTGCGGATCCTGGGCCCGGGTCGATTCGAGCCGCAGCGTGCTCCGCCAGTCGGTCAGCGCGGTGGAGATCCGGTCGCGGGCGGTCCGGGCCGCCGCGGCGTCGTCCGCCCCGACCGCCGCGACCATCTTGCCGAGTTCCTCGACGTACGTCCGCACGGCCGTCTCGCCGGCCCGCTGTGCCGCGGCACACACCTCGGGCGCGTTGCCGCCGGCCGCCCCGCTGCCGGCCCCCGGCCCGGCGCCCGTGGCCCCGCCGCCGGTGGGTTCGCCCGTCGCCGGGGCGCTCGGGGTGCCGCCGGGTGGGGCGTCCCGCTCCGGTCGCTCGGCCGCGCACCCGGAGCCGGCGAACAGGGCAGCGGTGAGCGCGGTGACGGCGAGCAGACGGCGCATCGTTCTTCTCCTGACCGCAGGCGGCCGATCGTGGCCGGGGATCGACCATACGACAGGGCCCCTCCCGCCGGACATCACCGGGGAAAGGGCCCTGTCACATCTCGTGCCGATCAGCCGGTCACGGCCGGGTACGCCGCCGCGCGCCGCTGCGGCGCGACCGGCGCCGGCCGGCACCGCCCTCCGACTCGTCGCCGTCAGCGTCGGAGAGCGCGTCCGGGTCGTCCGGGGCGGCCAGCCGGGCCGACTCGCCCGTCTGGCTGTCGGCGGCCTCTCCGGCGGCGGCGGTGTCCGCCTCGTAGCGGGACAGGTCGTAGCCCATGGTGTCGTGGTACTCGGCCTCCGGCTCGGCGTCGGCGACGGTCTCGACGACCTCGGCCACGGTACGCTCGGCCGGTGCGCTCTTGCGCGCCCGCCGCCGGGACGAGCCGGCGCCCTGCTCCGCCGCCGGGGCGGCCACGGCCGAGGCGACCGCCTTGACCTTCTCCCCCGCGCCGCCACCGCCGGAACGCGGCTTCTCCGGCACCGGCTCGGTGTGGATGACCAGGCCCCGCCCCTTGCAGCACTCACAGGTCTCGCTGAACGCCTCCAGCAGGCCCGCGCCGATCCGCTTGCGGGTCATCTGCACCAGCCCGAGCGAGGTGATCTCGGTGACCTGGTGCTTGGTGCGGTCCCGGCCCAGGCACTCCGTCAGCCGGCGCAGCACCAGCTCACGGTTGGACTCCAGCACCATGTCGATGAAGTCGATCACCACGATGCCGCCGAGGTCGCGCAGCCGGAGCTGGCGGACGATCTCCTCGGCAGCCTCCAGGTTGTTCCGGGTGACCGTCTCCTCCAGGTTGCCCCCGGAGCCGGTGTACTTGCCGGTGTTGACGTCGACGACCGTCATCGCCTCGGTCCGGTCGATCACCAGCGAACCACCCGAGGGGAGGAAGACCTTGCGGTCCAGCCCCTTGATGATCTGCTCGTCGATCCGGTACTCGGCGAAGACGTCGGCGGTGCCGACGTGCCGGCGCAGCCGGGCGACCAGGTCGGGCGAGACGTGCGACAGGTACGACTCGACGATGTCGTACGACTGCTCGCCCTCGATCACCAGCTCGCGGAAGTCCTCGTTGAACAGGTCCCGCACGACCCGGATGACCAGGTCCGGCTCCTCGTAGAGCAGCACCGGGGCACCGCCCTCGGCCGCCTTGGCCTGGATGTCCTCCCACTGCGCCTGGAGCCGCTTGACGTCGCGCGCCAACTCGTCCTCGCTGGCGCCCTCGGCCGCCGTCCGGACGATCACGCCCGCGCCGTCGGGCACCAGCTTCTTCAGCACGTCCCGCAGCCGCTTGCGCTCGGTGTCGGGCAGCTTGCGGCTGATGCCGGAGGCGTTGCCGTGGGGCACGTAGACGAGGTGCCGCCCGGAGAGCGCGACGTGGCTGGTCAGCCGGGCACCCTTGTGACCGATCGGGTCCTTGGTGACCTGCACCAGCACGGAGTCGCCGGAACGCAGCGCCTGCTCGATGGAGCGGGCCCGCCCCTCCAGGCCGGTGGTGTCCCAGTTGACCTCGCCGGCGTACAGCACGGCGTTGCGCCCGCGCCCGATGTCGACGAAGGCCGCCTCCATGCTGGGCAGGACGTTCTGCACCTTGCCGAGATAGACGTTGCCGGCCATGGTGCCGGAGGAGTTGCGGGTGACGTAGTGCTCGACGAGCACCCCGTCCTCCAGGACGGCGATCTGGGTACGGTCGCCGCGCTGGCGTACCGCCATCACCCGGTCGACGGCCTCCCGGCGGGCCAGGAACTCCGACTCGCTGAGGATCGGCGGCCGGGTACGGCGCTGCTCGCGGCCGTCGCGGCGGCGCTGCCGCTTCGCCTCCAGGCGGGTGGAGCCGGAGACGCCCTGCACCTCGTCGACGGTCTTGCGCGGCTCGCGGATCTTGACGACGGTCGGCACGCCGTCGTCGGTGCCGGCCTCGACGTCGCCGGCGCCCCGGCGGCGGCGCCGGCGTCGGCGGCGGGTCAGCGCGTCGCCGCCCTCGGTGTCCTCGTCCTCGTCGCCCTCGGACTCCTCCGCCTCGGCCTGCGCGGCCTCCTCGGACTCCTCCGCCTCGGCCTGCGCGGCCTCCTCGGACTCCTCGTCCTCGGCGTCGTCCGCGCCGCCCTTGCCCCGGCCACGGCCGCGGCGGCCACGCCGGCGCCGGCGGCGGGCCGCGGCGCTCTCGTCGTCCTCGTCCTCGTCCTCGCCGGCCTCCTCGGCCTCCTCGGTCGGCTCCTCGACCTCGACGGCCTCGACCGCCTCGACGTCGCGGCGGCCACGCCGGCGGCGGCGGGCCGGCTCCTCGGCGGCGGGCTCCTCCGGCTCCGGCTCCGGGGCCGGCGCCACGACCCGGGCGACCGGGACGTCCTCCGGCTGCGGGGCCATGAAGAGCACGGTGGGCGCGGAGAGCGCGGCCCGCCGGCGGCGGGTACGCGGCTCGGGCTCGGGCTCGGGCTCGACCGCCGGTTCGGCCTCCTCGGCCGGCTCCTGCTCGGCGGGCGGGGTGACCGCCACGCCCGGCGGAACCTCGCCCGAACGGCTCTCGGCGCCGCTGACGGCGACGGCCGGGGCGGCGGCGCCGAACCCGGTGCCGGCCTCCGGCTCGACTCCAGCGGCAGCCGGCGGCTGTTCCATGGCGGCGGTGGTGCCGTCGGTCGGGGTCTCGGCCGCCGGCTCGGCCGCCGCGGGGGCGGCCTTCTTCCGGCGGGTACGCGTCGCCCTGGCCGGCGGCGCGACCGGCTCGGCGGACACCTGGTCCGCCACGCCCGGCGTCTGCCCGGTGGCCTCGGGGGCCTGCCCGGTGGCCTCGGGAGCCTGCCCGGTGGCCTCGGGAGCCTGCCCGGTGGCCTCGGCGGGCTGCGCGGCGTCCTCCGCGGCCTTCGCGGTGGTGGCCTTGCGGCGGCGGCGCGTCGCCTTCGGGGCGGCGTCGAGGTCGCCGGAGACGGGGGCGAGCACCTCGGCCTGGGGCGACTCGCCGCTGCCCACGGAGGCCGTCGACGCCTCGACCGGTGCCTCGGTCTGCTCCGGCTGGTTCAGCGGCGTGGCCCGCCGCCGGGTGGTGCGCCGACGGACCGGCGCGGCCGGGGCCTGCTCTGCCTCGCCGGTTGCGCCGTCGGCGGTGTTCCCCACCCCGGCGACGTTCTCGACGGTGCTGTTGTCGGCGGTCTCACCGGCCGGCTGTGAACCGGTCCGTTCGCCGCCCTCGGGCTCGTTCTCGAGCATGGACGTTCTCCAGTTCTGGCTGCCCCGGGCGCGGGTGAGCGCTGCCACGCAGGGTCGCCGCAAAAGTGTTTCCGCCGAGCGCGCACGGTGCGCGACCGCCGAAGTCTGCCTACCTGAACGCCGACCGACGGTCAGCGTTCACCGATGGTTGCCCCGTCGCGGTCCGCGTCCAACGGATCCGCGATCGCATCCTGCGCGGTCAGCGTGCCCTGTGCCAGCCGGATCACCCTCGGCGAGACCGGCGGCTCCAGGTCGGCCACCACGCGGAGGCCGGAAAGGACGTCATCGGGTCGCACGGAGGGGGTGACCTGCCGCACGACCAGTTCGAGTATCGCACACGGTACGGCCGGCGCCCCGGAAGGCGTCTCCGGTGACGCGAGGACATCGATGCGGATCACCGCCGACCGGGCGTCGAAGGTGCGCCGGCCCTGCTTGGTCATCCGCTCGACCAGCACCTCTTCGGCGGCCGTGAAGGCGGCAACCGCCCGTCGCAGGACGGCCGGGTCGACCTCGGGCAACTCGATGCGCCAGTGCGACGCCTCGATCCGGTCGGCAAGACTTCCCCCGCTGGCCACGACGGCGTCGAGCACGTCGAGCCCCGGCGAGAGGGCGGCGTCCAGCGCGGCGCGCAGCTGCGCCGGGTCGACCTGCTCGCGCAGGCCGATCTCCAGGTACTCGGCCTCGCTCGCCACGCCCGTCGGGGCCGCGCTCGCGTACGAGATCTTGGGGTGCGGGGTGAAGCCCTGGGAGAAGGCGATCGGCACGCCCGCCCGGCGCAGCGCCCGCTCGAACGCCCGGGCGAAGTCCCGGTGCGAGGTGAAGCGCAGCGGGCCGCGCTTGGCGTACCGGATCCGGACCCGCTGCACGACGGGTGCCTGACCGCCCTCTGGCTGTGGTTTCCTACTGATCGTCGTGCTCCTCGTGTCGGCACCGGTTGATCGTGGCGGCACTGCTCGCGACTCGCGTGCCGCTGACGATAGCCACTTGATCAACCCGGCGCACGGCGGGCGGCGCACCGGGCGGCGCCCGCCGACGGCGGGGCTACTGCTGGGCGCCGGTGGGCAGCTTCAGGCCGGTGACCGGGGTGAGCGGCAGGAGCTTCCTCCCGGTCGGGCCGATCTGGATCTCGGTGTCCATCGACGGGCAGACGCCGCAGTCGAAGCACGGGGTCCACCGGCAGTCGTCCTGCTCGTACTCGCCGAGCGCGTCCTGCCAGTCCTGCCAGAGCCAGTCCTTGTCCAGGCCCGAGTCCAGGTGGTCCCAGGGCAGGACCTCCAGCTCGTCGCGCTGGCGGGTGGTGTACCAGTCGAGGTCGACCCCGAAGGCGGGCAGCACCTCGGTCGCCGCCTGCACCCAGCGCTGGTAGGAGAAGTGCTCGCTCCAGCCGTCGAACCGGCCGCCGTCCTCCCACACCCGGCGGATCACCGCGCCGACGCGGCGGTCACCCCGGCTGAGCAGGCCCTCGATCAGCGACGGCTCGCCGTCGTGGTAGCGGAAGCCGATGGCCCGACCGAGCGAGCGGTCCGCGTTGATCGCCTGCTTGAGCATCCTAAGCCGGCCGTCGATGACCTCCGGCCGCTCCATCGGCGCCCACTGGAACGGGGTGTGCGGCTTCGGCACGAACCCACCGATCGAGACCGTGCAGCGGATGTCCTTCGAGCCGGTGGCGGCCCGGCCGGCCCTGATCACCTCGTGGGCCATGTCCGCGATCTCGAGGACGTCGTCGTCGGTCTCGGTGGGCAGGCCGCACATGAAGTACAGCTTCACCTGCCGCCAGCCGTTCGTGTACGCGGTGACGACGGTGCGGATCAGGTCTTCCTTTGACACCATCTTGTTGATGACCTTGCGGATCCGCTCCGACCCGCCCTCGGGGGCGAAGGTCAGGCCGGTACGCCGACCGTTGCGCGACAGTTCCTGCGCGAGGTCGATGTTGAACGCGTCGACCCGGGTCGACGGCAGCGAGAGCGAGACGTTGGTGCCCTCGTACTGCTGGGCCAGGCCGGAGCACATGTCGCCGATCTCGGAGTGGTCGGCCGACGACAGCGACAGCAGGCCCACCTCGTGGAAGCCGGAGAACTCCAGCCCCTCGCGCACCATCTGCCCGACGGTGGTGATGGAGCGCTCGCGCACCGGCCGGGTGATCATGCCGGCCTGGCAGAACCGGCAGCCCCGGGTGCAGCCCCGGAAGATCTCCACCGCGTACCGCTCGTGCACGGTCTCCGCGAGCGGCACCAGCGGCTTCTTCGGGTACGGCCAGGCGTCCAGGTCCATGGTCGTGCGCTTGTGCACCCGGAACGGCACGTCCGCCCGGTTCGGCACCACCCGCTGGATCCGGCCGTCGGGGAGGTAGTCCACGTCGTAGAAGCGCGGCACGTAGACGCTCTCGGTGCGGGCCAGGCGCAGCAGCAGCTCGTCGCGCCCGCCCGGGGAGCCCTCGGCCTTCCACTCCCGCACGATCCCGGTGATCTCCAGGACCGCCTCCTCGCCGTCGCCGAGCACCGCGGCGTCGACGAAGTCGGCGATCGGCTCCGGGTTGAACGCGGCGTGGCCGCCGGCCACGATCACCGGGTCGGCGTCGGTGCGGTCGGCCGCCAGCAGGGGGATGCCGGCCAGGTCGATCGCGGTGAGCAGGTTCGTGTAGCCCAGCTCGGTGGAGAAGGAGACGCCGAAGACGTCGAAGCCGCGCACCGAGCGGTGTGCGTCGACGGTGAACTGCGGCACGCCGTGCGCGCGCATCAACTTCTCCAGGTCCGGCCAGACCGCGTAGGTCCGCTCGGCGAGCACGTCGGGCAGCTCGTTGAGCACCTCGTAGAGGATCTGCACACCCTGGTTGGGCAGGCCGACCTCGTAGGCGTCGGGGTACATCAGCGCCCAGCGCACGGCCGCCGCGTCCCAGTCCTTGACCACCGCGCCCAGCTCGCCACCGACGTACTGGATGGGCTTGGTCACCTGGGGCAGCAGCGGCTCCAGCCGGGGCCAGACCGACGGCTCCGGGTCACGGCGCGGCGTCGGCCGCGCCGGGCTGGAGCCGTCGCCGGAATTGGCCGCGGCGGGGCGCGGTGTGGTGGACGGGACGCTCATGATGCCCAAGGGTACGCGGCCCGGCGGCGGCCACCGCGCGCACGCCGGACGCGGCCCTCCCGCACGGTGCGGCGGCGCCGCGAAGCGTCCGCCCACCCCGTGCGGTGCCGGCGTCGATGGTGGCCGGGATCGACCCGCTGGCGCGTCGGTACTAACCTCGGACCGGCGCGAGAGGAGATTGCCGCGATGCCGCAGCCGCAGCCGGGCACGGACCGGCCGGCCGACGGGAGCACCCCGGGCCAGGACCAGGGTCAGGGGCCGGCGGTCGCCGAGGAGCCCCCGACCTCCCCCGCCGCGTCCGCCCCCGTCGGCGGCACGGGCCCGGAGGGCACCCGCCTGCTGCCCGACGACGGCCCGCCGGTCGTGGGGCCACAGGGCACCCGGATGTTCCCCGCCGACGAACAACCGGCCGAGCCGCCCGCGCCCCGGTGGAGCGGCTCGGCGGCAGTTCCAACGCCGAAGCCGCGCAAGCGGGCCTGGGGCGAGTCGGCCGAGATCCCCCCGGTGCCGGCGCCTCCGCCGGCGCCCCCGCCGGCGCAGCCCGAGCACCTCACCCCCGTCGACCCGTGGGCCGGCGCGGACACCGGCGGATGGGACCTGCCGCCGGCCGCGCCACCGCCCCCACCGCCGACACCGACGCGGCCCTACCCCGTGGCGCCGTCGACCCCGCCGTACTCCGGGCCGCCCGTGCACTCCTCCGGGCCGCCCGTGCACTCCCCCGCGCCGCCGGAGCCGCCGCGGCCCGCGCCGCCCCGGGTCGCCCACCCGGCCGCCCCACCGCCCGCGGCGTACCCCGTCTCACCGCCGCCCGCGGCGTACCCCGTCTCACCGCCGCCCGCGGCGTACCCCGTCTCACCACCGCCCGGATACCGGGCGCCCGTCCCGCCGCGCCCGGCGCCGCCCCCGCCGCCCACACCCCCGAGGCAGCGTCGGGCGTCCGCGCCCCCCGCCGGGCCGCAGGCCCCCCAGGGGTACGCCCCGACGCCCACCCGCAAGCGTCGCCGGTGGCCGTGGGTCCTGCTGCTCATGCTGGCCTGCTGCTGCGGCTGCCCGGCCTACTACGGCGTGCCGATGGCGTCGCAGTACCCGGCCGAGGCCAGCCTGCCCGCCGAGGTGGCCGACCTGCGGCTGCGCGACGACAACACCAGCAGGGCGACCGCCAGGCAGTTGGAGTCGGAGGTGCGCAAGGCCCACCTGCTGGCCGACGACACCTTCGCCGGCGTCTACGCCACGGCGGCCGGCAAACGGGTGACGGTCTTCGGCGGCACCGGATTCCGGTTCACCCCGGAGTCGGACGCGGAGGACGAGATCACCCGGCTCACCGGGCAGTACTCCCTCGGCGAGGCACAGGTCGTCGACACCGGCGTACGCGGCCGGCACCAGCGCTGCGCCGTGGGCCGCGCCGACGGCCAGGACGTGGTGGTGTGCACCTCGGTCGACCACGGCAGCATCGCCACCGCGGTCTTCACCCGGCTCTCCCTCGACGACAGCGCCACCCTGCTCGGCACCCTGCGGGAGCAGGTGGTCACGACCGACCAGAAGAAGTAGGGCCGGCTCGGCTCGGCCGGCTCCACGGACGTCGACCGGAGACAGCGGTGCGCCGCCCCGGCCTCCCCGTGACCGGGGCTCAGGCCGGGGTGTCGCCGGGGGTGGCGGAGTGCGCGCGCGGCGGGGCGTAGCGGGGGACGTACTCCTGGCCGGTGAGCTTCTGGATCTCGGCCATGACCTCGTCGGTCATCTCGCGCAGCGACGTGCGGTCGTCCGGCCGGCCGGTGAAGTCGAGGGGCTTGCCGAACCGGATGGTGATCCGGGCGCGGCCGGGGCGGGGCACCCTGGTCCCGATGGGCTGGGCCTTGTCGGTGCCGGTCATGCCGACCGGGATGATCGGCACGCCGGCCGCCACCGCCAGCCGGGCCGCGCCGGTGCGCCCCCGGTAGAGCCGGCCGTCCGGCGACCGGGTCCCCTCCGGATAGACGGCGACCAGGTCACCGGCCTTGAGCACCGGGATGGCCGCGTCGAACGCGGACAGCGCCGCGCGCCCGCCGGCCCGCTCGACCGGGATCGCACCCAGGCCGGTGAGCACGTGCTTGGTGAGGGCGCCCTTCGGGCCGGTGCCCTTGAAGTACTCCGACTTGGCCCAGAACGCCAGGTGCCGGGGGACCACGGTGCCGAGGAACAACTCGTCGGCGACCGAGAGGTGGTTGCCCGCGAAGATCGCACCGCCCGTGTCCGGGATGTGCTCCAACCCCTCCACGGTCGGACGGAAGGCCAGCCGGAGCGCGGGCGCCACGGTGAGTTTGCCGATGGTGTAGAGCAGCGGCACTGGTCCTCCGGCGGAGTGTGTGCGAACAGGCGGTGTCACGGTAACCGACGGGTCCACGGGGTGTCGTCGGGGTGGCGGATCGACCGGCTGGTGAACGGGCGTGTCGTGGCGGTGGGGGCGGTCCGGCGGCGCGCCACCGGAGCGCCCCCACGTCACCGACTCATGCCCTGCGGACGGCCACGGTCACCGGTTCGCCCTCGCCGACCTCCCCGCTGAAGCCGGCCACCCCGTCGGCGAATTCGACGGAGTCGGCCAGCACCTCCCGGGCCACGAAGTCGGTGTACGCCGCCACCGCCGCGCGCACCTCCTCGGCGGCCGACAGCGCCACCACGATCCGGTCCGAGACGTCCAGGTCGGCGTCCCGGCGGGCCTGCTGCACCACCCGGACGACGTCCCGGGCCAGCCCTTCGGCGGCCAGCTCGGGGGTGACCTCGGTGTCCAGCACGACCACACCCTCGCCGCCGGGCAGCGGCACCGAGTGCTCGGCGTCGGCGGCCACCAGGCGCAGCTCGTACTCGCCCTCGGCGAGGGTGACGCCGGCGGCGACGGGGGCGCCGTCGACCAGCTCCCACTGCCCCGCCTTGACCGCCTTGATGACCTGCTGCACCTGCTTGCCGACCCGGGGGCCGAGCGCGCGCGGCACCACGGTGAGCACCTGCTGGCAGTACGCGGACACCTCGTCGGTGAACTCCACCGCCTTCACGTTGACCTCGTCGGCGACCAGGTCGGCGAAGGGTCGCAGTTGGGCCGCCACCGGCGAGGCGACGGTGAGCTTCGACAACGGCAGCCGGACCCGCAGCCCCTTGGCCTTGCGCAGCGACAGCGCCCCCGAGCAGACCTCCCGGGTGGCGTCCATCGCGGCGACCAGGTCGTGGTCGGCCGGGAACTCCCCGGCGGACGGCCAGTCGGTCAGGTGCACCGATCGCTCGCCGGTCAGGCCGCGCCAGATCTCCTCCGCCGTCAGCGGCGCCAGCGGCGCCACCACCCGGCACAGCGTCTCCAGCACCGTCCACAGGGTGTCGAACGCCTCGGCGTCACCCGACCAGAACCGGTCCCGGGAGCGCCGCACGTACCAGTTGGTCAGCGCGTCCAGGTAGGAGCGCACCGTGGCGCAGGCGCCCGAGATGTCGTACGCGTCCATCTGCTCCTGGACCGTCGACACCAGCTCGTTGGTCTTCGCCAGCACGTACCGGTCGAGCAGGTGGGTGCTGGTCGTGTTCCGCTTCGCGGTGTACCCGTCGGCGTTGGCGTAGAGCGAGAAGAAGTACCAGACATTCCACAGGGGCAGCAGCACCTGCCGGACGGCGTCGCGGATGCCCGGCTCGGTGACGGCCATGTCGCCGCCGCGCAGCACCGGCGAGGACATCAGCATCCAGCGCATCGCATCCGAGCCGTACGCGTCGAACACGTGGTAGACGTCCGGATAGTTGCGCAGGCTCTTGGACATCTTGCGCCCGTCGGAGCCGAGCAGGATGCCGTGGCTGAGGCAGTTGCGGAACGCCGGCCGGTCGAACAGCGCCGTGGCCAGCACGTGCATGGTGTAGAACCAGCCGCGGGTCTGGCCGATGTACTCGACGATGAAGTCGCCGGGGTAGTGGTGCTCGAACCAGTCGCGGTTCTCGAACGGGTAGTGCACCTGGGCGAACGGCATCGAGCCGGACTCGAACCAGCAGTCCAGCACCTCCGGCACCCGGCGCATCGTCGACTTCCCCGTCGGGTCGTCCGGGTTGGGGCGGACCAGGTCGTCCACCGCCGGCCGGTGCAGGTCGGTCAGGCGTACGCCGAAGTCGCGCTCGATCTCCGCCAGCGAGCCGTACACGTCGACGCGGGGGTAGGTCGGGTCGTCGGACTTCCACACCGGGATCGGCGAGCCCCAGAACCGGTTCCGGCTGATCGACCAGTCCCGGGCGTTGGCCAGCCACTTGCCGAACGAGCCGTCCTTGATGTGCCCCGGGGTCCAGTTGATCTGCTGGTTCAGCTCGACCATCCGGTCCTTGAACCGCGTCACCGCGACGAACCACGACGACACCGCCTTGTAGACCAACGGGGTGTCGCAGCGCCAGCAGTGCGGGTACGAGTGGGTGTAGGTGTCCTGCCTGAGGACGACCCCCCGCTCCTTGAGTTCCCGGATCACCGGCTTGTTGACGTCGAAGACCTGCTCGCCCTCGTAGGGCGGCACCAGCGCGGTGAACCGGGTGTGGTCGTCCACCGTGACGATGGTGGGGATGCCGGCCGCGTTGCAGACGTTCTGGTCGTCCTCGCCGAAGGCGGGGGCCAGGTGGACGATCCCGGTGCCGTCCTCGGTGGTGACGAACTCCGCGCCGAGCACCTGGTAGGCGTTCTCCCCCGCCTGCTCGACGAGGAAGTCGAACAGCGGGGTGTAGCGACGCCCGACCAGGTCACGACCGGAGACGGTGCCGACCTGCTCGTAGCCCTCCAGCTCCTTGGCGTACGCGGCCAGCCGCGCCGCCCCGACGACGTACCGCTGCCCGTCGCGCTCGAGCACGGCGTACTCGATGTCGGGGCCGACGGCGAGCGCCAGGTTGGACGGCAGGGTCCACGGCGTGGTGGTCCAGACACCGAGCCGCACCGGCCCGCGCACCAGCTCGGGCGCGTCCTCGTCGCCGGTGAGCGCGAACCACACCGACAGCGTCGGGTCGTGCCGGTCCCGGTAGACGTCGTCCATCCGGGTCTCGGTGTTCGACAGCGGCGTCTCGCAGCGCCAGCAGTACGCCAGCACCCGGAAGCCCTCGTAGACCAGGCCCTTGTCGTGCAGGGTCCTGAAGGCCCACATGACGCTTTCCATGTAGTCCAGGTCGAGGGTCTTGTAGTCGTCGGCGAAGTCGACCCAGCGGGCCTGCCGGGTGACGTAGCGCTCCCAGTCGTGGGTGAACTCCAGCACCGAGGAGCGGCACGCCTCGTTGAACCGGGCCACGCCGAGGTCGAGGATCTCCGCCTTGCTGGTGATGCCGAGCTGCTTCTCGGCGACCACCTCGGCCGGCAGGCCGTGGCAGTCCCAGCCGAAGCGCCGCTCGACCCGGCGACCGCGCATCGTCTGGTAGCGCGGCACCACGTCTTTCACGTAGCCGGTGAAGAGGTGCCCGTAGTGCGGCAGGCCGTTGGCGAACGGCGGGCCGTCGTAGAAGACGTACTCGTTGTCGGCGTCGCCGGTGACGCCGCCGACGGCTGCGTCCGTGGTCTCCGGCCGCCGGCTGGAGGCCGGCCTGGCCTCGACCGAGGCCTCGAAGGTCTTGTCGGCCGTCCAGTGCTCCAGGACCCGGCGCTCGACCGCGGGCAGGTCCGGGCTCGCCGGGACGCCGGCGGCGGTCGGGTCGTGCAACGGATAGACCATCGGGGGTCGCTCTCCTCGCAGCTCACTCGTCGTGTGGTCTGCGAGGACGAGCCTTCTCGGGGTGCGCCTCGTCGGCGCCCCCGGGCGGGCCCGCGGTACCACCCCGCTTGGCGGTCAGGATCGACCGCCCGCTCGTTGGCCGGCTGTGACGGGCCGGACCCGTCCGGTTCTACTGGGCCGGGGTGAACCGGCTGTTCTTCCGGAGGCTCACCGGTGATGGCCGGGTCATCGCCTTACGACCGCCAAGGTTACCCGACCACCGGGGAAGATCGCCGCCGAGTAGTCCGGCACGCCCCCGCGCCGGGACCCCCTGCGCGGCAGCCCTTCCCGGCGGCGTGACCGGGCTCACGTCCGCCGGTGTCACGCCGCGCCCGCGTACGCCGTCGGGTGGGTGTCGAGACAGACCGGACCGAGGAGGGCCGTCGTGCAACGGATGAACGTGGCCGAGGTGGCACCGCAGGCGTACCAGGCCGTGCTGGGGCTGGAGAAGTACGTCCGGGCAAACGTCGGGCACACCGTGCTGGAGCTGGTGAAGCTGCGGGCATCGATGCTGAACGGCTGTGCGTTCTGCGTCGACATGCACAGCCGGGACGCGCTGGCGGCGGGCGAGTCGGACCGGCGGCTCTTCGCCGTCGCCACCTGGCGGGAGGCGCCCTTCTTCGACGAACGGGAGCGGACCGCGCTGGCGCTCACCGACGCGGTGACCCGGCTCGGCGAGCACGGCGTGCCCGACGACGTCTGGGACGCGGCGGCGAAGGTGTGGTCGGAGAAGGAACTCGCGGACCTGCTGATGGCGATCGCCACCATCAACGTGTGGAACCGCATCGCCGTGACCTGCCGCACCGAGCTGCCCGCGGAGGCGTGACGGTCCCGGGCGCGACGCTGTCGGCCGGTGCGCTCGACGCGCACCGGCCGGGTGTCGCACTCCCGGGCGGGTCAGCCCAGCTCGGGGAACCAGAGCGCGATCTCGCGCTTCGCGCTGTCCGGCGAGTCGGAGGCGTGCACCAGGTTCTCCCGGTTGGACAGGGAGAGGTCGCCGCGGATCGTGCCGGCGGCGGCCTTGCGGCCGTCGGTCGCGCCGATCATGCCGCGTACGACCTCGATCACCTGGTCGCCGGAGAGCACCAGCGCCACCAGCGGGCCGCCGGTCATGAAGTCCTTCAGCGGCGGGTAGAACGGCTTGTCCACGTGCTCGGCGTAGTGCTGGTCGGCGAAGTCGCCGTCCAGCGTCCGCGCCTGCATGGCGTCGATCCGCAGCCCTTTGCGCTCGAAGCGGGAGATCACCTCGCCGACCAGCCCGCGGCGGACCGCGTCGGGCTTGACCAGTACGAGGGTGCGCTCATCGGGGCTGCTGCTGGACACGCTGGGTTCCTCCTGTGCGCACATGACGGCCGGGCTGGGTACGGTCAGCCTAGCGACCCGGTCCCGGCGCCGGCGCGGCGGTCGGTCCTTCCTCCGGCGGCCGATCCGGCCTAGCCTGGCCCTTGACCCTCGGGAGGTCCACTGTGCCGAATGGCGGGAACCGACCCATCGCACCGGTACGCAAGCTGATCGCCGCGGTGCTGGGCACCGTGGCGACCTTCGTCGTCCTCTTCGGCCTGGGCATGACCAGTTGGGCGATCGTGGCCCTCGGTGTCGCCCTGCTGGTGCTGGCCATCGCGCTGGCCACGGTGCGCGGGGGCGGACGCACCTGGGTGGTCGGCGAGGGGCACGTGCACAGCGCCTCCGAGCCGCCCACCCAGTACGCCTTCGGCCGCTGCGAACTCCAGCTGGTGATCGACGCCCCGGGGCTGCCGCCCCGGTCCAAGAAGATCATCGAGCCGCGGGTGCCGGTGGCGAAGTGGCCGTCGCTGGGCCAGACGCTGCCGGTCCGGGTGGCCCTGGACGACCAGCGGCACGTCCGGGTGCTCTGGGACGACGTGCCGACCCACGCGGAGACGGCCGCCGCCGTCGCGGCCGACCTGCCGCCCGAGTACGCGGGCGCCGAGCCGCTGGACGACGTGCTGATCCAGCAGGAGGCCCCGCCGTGGGCGGACCGGGCGCCGGACGACGACTTCCGGGACGACCACCGGAACGACTTCCGGGACGACCACCGCGACGACTTCCGGGACGACCACCGCGGCGACTTCCGGGCGCCGGTGGGCGATCCGCTGGGCGATCCCGTCGGGGACCCGATGGGCGACCCGCTCGGCGACGACCGCGTCCGGCAGCCCGCGGAGCGCGAGCCCGTCGTGATGCACCAGCGCCCGGGTGGGCCGGTCGTGCTGGAGGGCACGCTCGTCGAGCAGCCCGCCACCGGCACCCTGCCGCGCCGGGCCACCCCGACGCCCCGTCCACCCGCCGAGGAGCGGTTCGACGCACCCGGCGAGCGCCTCGACCCGCCCTCGCCGGCGGACCCGCTCGACCTGCCCCTGGACGATCCCGCCCCGCCCCGCGACCGGGTCCGCAACGAGCGGATCAGCACGGAGGAGCTGAACGCGGCGATCTTCGGCCCCGGGCCGGCGGCCGGCGCCGACGACAGTGCCGGGCAGACCGCGCCGGCGGGCGAGGAGTTCGGGGCACCGATCGCCGGGGTGGGGCTGACCCTGTTGGTCACCGACCTGCCCCGCTCGCTGGGCTTCTACCGCGACCTGGGCTTCGACGAGGTCGACCGGGGTTCCGGCAACGCGGTCCTCTCCTCGGGCACGACCCGCCTGGTGCTGCGGGAGGTGACCGAGGCGGCGCCGATCAGCCGCCGCCTGGTGCACGTCAACCTCGAGGTCGACGACATCGGTTCCGCGTACGAGCGGCTGCGCGGGACGGGCGTCCGGTTCACGTACGCCCCCCGGGTGGTCAACCGGGGCACGAAGCTGGAGGTGTGGGCGGCGGCGTTCCGCGACCCGGACGGCCACGGCATCGCCCTCACCCAGTGGCGGGAACGCGCCGAGGCCTGACCCGTCAGCCCAGGATGACCCGGCGCACGTGCAGGGCGTACGCCCACACCAGCGCGAAGACGACGCCCACCACGAGCAGCGACCAGTGCAGCAGGCCGGCCAGCATCAGCAGCCCCTGCAGGACGGTGCCGGCGTGCCAGGCCCACGGCCGGCGCATCAGGCCGGCCAGCAGCACCGCCGCCATGGCCAACGCCACGACCGTCCCGATCGCCGCGCCGCCCAGGTCGCCGCCGACCACCCGGATCGGCTGGATGGCCAGCACCAGCACCAGCGCCTCCAGGCTGAGGGTGCCGGCACCGAGGCCACGGACCGCCCGTTCCGGGTCGCGTAGCCCGGAGCGACGCGGCGGCCGCCCCCCGGGGGTGCCGTCGGGTGCCCCGGCCGGGCGGTCGTCGCCCGCCGTGGCGCGCTCCGGCCCGGTCATCGCTTGAGCAGCCGGCGGGCGTCGGCCACGGTCACCACCGACCCGGTGACCAGCACCCCGACTCCGCTCAGCTCCCCCGGTACGTCCTCCTCGGCCAGCGCCACCGCCGCCTCGATCGCGTCCGGCATCTCCTCGGCCACCTCCACCCGGTCGGGCCCGAAGACCTCGGCCGCCAGTGCGGCCAGTTCCTGGGCCGGCAGCGCGCGGGGCGAGCTGTTGCGGGTCACCACCACCTGGTCGACCACCGGCTCCAGCAGCTCCAGCAGGCTCGCCGCGTCCTTGTCCGCGAGGACGCCGACCACGGCGACCAGCTTGCTGAACGCGAACTCCTCCTGCAACGCCGTCACCGTGGCGGCCATCCCGTGCGGGTTGTGCGCCCCGTCGAGCAGGACGGTCGGCGCGCTGCGTACGCGCTCCAGCCGGCCCGGCGAGCTGGCCGTCGCGAAGCCCTCCCGGACCGCCTCGACGTCGAGCTGCCGCTTCGCCCCGGCACCGAGGAACGCCTCGACCGCCGCCAGCGCCACCGCCGCGTTCTGCGCCTGGTGGGCGCCGTGCAACGGGATGAAGACCTCCTCGTAGACGCCGCCGAGGCCCTGGAGGGTGAGCACCTGCCCGCCGACGGCGACCGCCCGCCGCAGCACCCCGAACTCGGCGCCCTCCCGGGCGATGGTCGCGCCGACCTCGGCGCAGCGCTCCAGGATGGGCCCGGCGGCCTCCTCCTCCTGCGCCGCGGAGATCACCGTCGCGCCCTTGTGGATGATCCCCGCCTTGGCCAGCGCGATGTCCTGGATGGTGTCGCCGAGCCATTCGGTGTGGTCCAGCCCGACCGGGGTGAGCACGCACACCCCGGCCTGGACCACGTTGGTGGCGTCCTCGGCGCCGCCCAGGCCCACCTCGACAACCGCCACGTCCACCGGGGCGTCGGCGAACGTGGCGAAGGCCAGCGCGGTCGTCATGTCGAAGTACGTCAGCGGCTCCGCCGAGCGCTCGTCGACCAGCCGGGCCAGCGGCTCGATCTCCCGGTACGTGGCGACGAACCGGCCCTCGTCCACCGGCTCGCCGTCCAGGCTGATCCGCTCCCGGACGCTCTCCAGGTGGGGGCTGGTGTAACGGCCGGTGTGCAGCCCGAACGCCCGCAGCAGCGAGTCGATCATCCGGGCCGTCGAGGTCTTGCCGTTGGTGCCGGTCAGATGGATCGACGGGTACGCCCGCTGCGGGCTGCCGAGCAGGTCCAGCAGCGACTCGATCTTGTCCAGCTCGAAGGCCATCCGGGTGAAGCCGCGGCCGGCCAGCTCGGCCTCGACGGCGGCGAAATCGGTGCGGTCGGTCACGAGGGCAGCGCCTCCAGAGCGGCGTCGATGCGGACGAGGTCGGCCTCGGCGACGGCGAGCCGGTCGCGGATCTTGGCGACCACCGGTTCCGGCGCCTTGTCGACGAACGCCGGGTTGCCGAGCTTCGCCCGCGCCTGCGCGGCCTCCTTCTCGGCGGCGGCCCGGTCCTTCGTCAGCCGGGCCCGCTCGGCCGCCACGTCGATCGTCCCCCGGGTGTCCAGGGCCACGCTCACCTCGCCGGGCATGGCGAGCGTCGCGCTGGCCTGGAAGTCGTCGCCGGCCGCGTCGAGGCGCACCAGCGACCGGATCAGCGGCTCGTGCGCGGCGATGCCGGCGGCGGCCAGACCGTCGAGCCGCGCGGCGACCCGCTGCGTCGGGCGCAGCCCCTGGTCGCTGCGGAACCGCCGGATCTCGGTCACGACCCGCTGGAGGGTGCCGACCTCGACCTCCGCGGCGTCGTCGACTCCGGTACGGTCGGCCACCGGCCAGGCGGCCGTCATCACCGTCTCGCCGCCGGTGAGGGCGGTCCACAGTTCCTCGGTGACGAACGGGATGACCGGGTGCAGCAGCCGCAGCAGCTGGTCCAGCACGTGGCCGAGCACCCGGCGGGTGGCCTCGGCGGCCGGACCGCCCTCGGCGAGCACCGGCTTGGTCAGCTCCACGTACCAGTCGCAGACGTCGTCCCAGGCGAAGTGGTAGAGCAGGTCGCAGACCTTGGCGAACTCGTACGCCTCGAACTGCTCGTCCACCTCGGCGGTGACGTGCGCCAGCCGGGACAGGATCCACCGGTCGACCGTCGACAGGGTGTCGGGCGCCGGCAGCGGCCCCTCGGTGTGTGCGCCGTTGAGCAGCGCGAACCGGGTGGCGTTCCACAGCTTGTTGCAGAAGTTGCGCGAGCCCTGGCACCACTCCTCGCTGACCGGCACGTCCCCGCCCGGGTTGGCGCCCCGGGCGAGGGTGAACCGGGTGGCGTCGGCGCCGTACCGGTCGATCCAGTCCAGCGGGTCGACCACGTTGCCGAACGACTTCGACATCTTCTTGCCGAACTGGTCGCGGACCATTCCGTGCAGGGCCACCGTGTCGAACGGCTGCCGGCCGTCCATCGCGTACAGGCCGAACATCATCATCCGGGCGACCCAGAAGAAGAGGATGTCGTAGCCGGTCACCAGGACGCTGGTGGGATAGAACTTCGCCAGGTCGGGGGTCTGCTCCGGCCAGCCGAGCGTGGAGAACGGCCACAGGCCGCTGGAGAACCAGGTGTCCAGCACGTCCTCGTCCTGGCGCCAACCCGCGCCGGTCGGCGGCTGCTCGTCGGGACCGACGCAGACGATCTCACCGTCCGGGCCGTACCAGACGGGAATGCGGTGGCCCCACCAGAGCTGCCGGGAGATGCACCAGTCGTGCATGTTGTCGACCCAGGCGAAGTACCGCTTGGCCAGCTCCGCCGGCTCGATCTTCACCCGTCCGTCGCGCACCGCGTCACCGGCCGCCTTGGCCAGCGGGGCGGTGTCGACGAACCACTGCAGCGACAGCCGCGGCTCGACGGTCGTCTTGCACCGGGAGCAGTGCCCCACCGCGTGCACGTACGGCCGCTTCTCGGCGACGATGCGGCCCTGCTCGCGCAGCGCGGCGACGATCGCCGGACGGGCCTCGTACCGGTCCAGGCCCTCGAACGGGCCGTGCGCGGTGATGACGCCGCGCTCGTCCATGATCGTCAGCGACGGCAGGTCGTGCCGCTGGCCGATCTCGAAGTCGTTCGGGTCGTGCGCGGGGGTCACCTTGACCATGCCGGTGCCGAAGCTCGGGTCGACGTGCTCGTCGGCCACGATCGGGATCTGCCGGTCGGTCAGCGGCACGGCCACCTCGGTGCCGATCAGGTGCCGGTAACGCTCGTCGTCGGGGTGGACGGCGACGGCGGTGTCACCGAGCATCGTCTCGGCCCGGGTGGTGGCGACCACGACGTCGTCGCTGTAGCGGATCGAGATCAGCTCACCGTCGTCGTCGGTGTGCTCCACCTCGATGTCGGAGAGCGCGGTCAGGCAGCGCGGACACCAGTTGATGATCCGGTTGGCCCGGTAGATCAGCCCGTCGTCGAAGAGCTTCTTGAACATGGTCTGGACGGCCCGGGACAGTCCCTCGTCCATGGTGAAGCGCTCACGGTCCCAGTCGACGGAGTCGCCGAGGCGGCGCATCTGGCCGAGGATCGCGCCGCCCGACTCGGCCTTCCACTGCCAGACCCGCTCGACGAACTTCTCCCGGCCCAGGTCGTGCCGCGACAGGCCCTCGCCGGCGAGCTGCCGTTCGACCAGGTTCTGGGTGGCGATGCCGGCGTGGTCCATGCCGGGCAGCCACAACGCCTCGTGGCCCTGCATCCGCTTGCGGCGGGTCAACGCGTCCATGAGGGTGTGTTCGAACGCGTGGCCCATGTGCAGGGAGCCGGTGACGTTGGGCGGCGGGATGACGATGGCGAAGGGGGGCTTGTCGCTGTCCGCCGACGCCCGGAAGTGGCCGGCGGCTACCCACTGCTCGTACCGTCGCTGCTCTACCTCGCCGGGCTGGTACTGGCCGGCAAGGGCGGGGGCGTCGGGGCGTCGGGCGTCCAGTCTCTCGGTCACCCTGAAAGTCTACGGAGCGCTTCCCGGGACCCGACGTGCGCCACCTGCTGTTCGCGTACGGTGTCGGCTATGTCCGACGCACATCTCACCGAACGCCCGGCTGCCGACGGGTCCGAACCGATCGACCTGACCGACGAGCCCATCCAGCTCAGCAACCGGGACCCGGAAGACGCTCCGGAGCGGCGGGCCACGCGGTCGGGGCGCCGGCGGGTGGCGTGGGCCGCGGCGGCGGTGATCGGACTGGCGGGAGCCGCGGTGCTCGGCACCGCCGGCGTGCGCATCGTCCAGCAGAAGGACGCCGACCTGGCCACCCCGGACCGGGTGGCAGGTCTCGTACGGGACGACAGCGAGCGGGCCCGCAGCACCTCCGACTACCTGCGCAGCGGGTTCGCGGCCAACATCGACCTGGACACCAGCTTCGGCACCGTCTACCGGGATCCCGCCGACGACAAGCGTCCGGTACCCCTCTTCGGCGGTACGGCGGTCCTCTGGCAGCCGGAGCGGGACCTGGACACCCTCTTCGACCTGCTGGCCGACGAGACCGGCGAGGTGGCCGGCCTGCGCGAGGTGCCCGCGGGGCGCTTCGGCGGCGTGATGAAGTGCGGCAACACCAGTGGCGAGGGCGGCGACTTCGCGGTCTGTGGGTGGGCCGACCACGGCAGCGTGGTGATGGGGATGTTCCCGGGCCGCCCCATCGAGGACGCCGGCCGGCTGTTCCGCTCGATCCGCGAGGAGATCCAGACCCGCGTCTGACGCCTTCTCCCGCCGACGGCGAACTCCGACGCGTCCCTCACCTGTGGCAGACGGAAACGAGCGCTCGCCGCCATCGGCGAGTGCATCCGCACTCGGTCAGCAGCCGACAGGCAACTGCGGCGCGCGTCAGTCGTACGCCCACCAGGAAAAGATCCGTGACGCGGTTCAGGGCCACCCCGCAAGGGGTGGCCCTGAACTGAAAGATTGTCCGGCGGTGTCCTACTCTCCCACACCCTCCCGAGTGCAGTACCATCGGCGCTGGAGGGCTTAGCTTCCGGGTTCGGAATGTA
>NZ_JAGPXN010000078.1 GCF_018070575.1 Micromonospora sp. C31 | reverse complement strand
ACATCGCGACCGAAGCGCGCATATGGCCGCGCTTGCCGCGCAGCGGATGCCGGAGGACAATCGGTCACTTCCAACAATAATCAAACCGGAGGAAATGCCTATGCAAAGCCAAGCCCAGATCGACGAGATTCTGCGCCAGAAGAGCGACGCCAAGGAGATTCCCGGCGTCGTCGCCATCGCCGCCAGCGGTAACGACGTGCTCTATCAGGGCGCCTTCGGCAAGCGCGATCTGTCCAAGCCCGATGCGATGACGGCGGATAGCGTGTTCTGGATCGCCTCAATGACGAAGGCAGTGACATCGGCGGGCGCGATGCAACTTGTCGAGCAGGGCAAGCTGCTGCTGGATGCCCCGATCGGCGAGGTGCTGCCCGATCTCGCCAAGCCGCAGGTGCTCGAAGGCTTCGATTCCAGCGGTGAGCCGAGGCTGCGGCCGGCGAAGGGACCGATCACGCTG
>NZ_JAGPXN010000015.1 GCF_018070575.1 Micromonospora sp. C31 | reverse complement strand
TCATCCCCCGGCCGAGGGCGTGGTTGACGATCCGGTCGGCGTTGCCGAAGGTGAACTGGTTCTGCTGCGGCTCGGTCGCGTCGATCTTCATCTCGTTCTCGGGAGTCACACTGTTGAACTCCCGGTTGAGGATCGTGACGTAGGTGCTGTCGCTGAGCTTGTTGGCGGCGACGGCGGCGCCGAAGTAGCGGCCGCGTTCCGCCGCCGACGCGCCCAGGGTGGTCCCGGCGCTCGCCGCGCCGGGCAGGACCATGGCGCCGGTCGCCGCGAGCAGTCCCACGGCGGCGACGGCGATGGCCGCGCGTGCGCGCGAGCGTGATCTCGGTCGGGTGTCCCGGTGGCACCTCTCGGTCATTGCTGCTCCTTCCGGGGGCCGGTCCGCACCGTCGGTGGCGGGCCGGTGTGGTGGGGGTGTGCCGGATCGGGGCCGCCCGGCGGGCCGCACCGCAGGGGCTGCGGCCACCATCATCGACCCTGATGGATGTGGAGTATGGCAGCGCGATACATTTACCCGCAACAATTTCCGGAAAACTAACGATAGCTAAGGAGCGTCCCGGCTCGACAGGTGCGCATCGTATGGCAGGTCAACGAAGAGGCGAGCAAGAAGACGGACACCCGCACCGATCTTCGCGCGATCGGTGTGAGTGTCCGTCGACCGGATTTTTCGGCGTGCTTCCGTAACACGTCGGGGCGTTGTCGGATGGGCGCCGCCCCCGGCCTCCGGTGCCGGCGGCCGTGAACCGCGAGTTCCTGGCCGCCCGGGAGCCCGTCGGTGCGCGAGCGGGTGGTGCGGGAGGCCGGTCTACGCCGATCCGACGAACTGGCTGACGTGGTAGGCGGTGCTGCGGTTGTCGGGCGTCCTGGTCCACTTCGAGACCATCAGGTGCAGGTCGTTGGCCCGCCGGCTCGACCACGGGTGGACGAAGCCGCCGTAGAGGCCGGGTTCCTGCCAGGAGGTGACCTGGATCCGTTCGGCCGTCCAGATCCGGTCCGGCCCGTCCGCCGTACGGGTGACGATGCAGCCGGTGGCGCAGTTGAGGTACGACATCACCCAGGTGCCGTCGGCGAGGCGTCGCACCGAGGGCTCGCCGAAGCGGCCGGTGAGGATGGGCGTGCACGGGCGCCCCCAGCCCCAGTTGCTGCCGTTGAAGCCCCAGCCCTCGTACGACTCGGGGAAGAACAGCCGGTCCCAGCGGACCCGGCGCAGCATCATCGGCCCGTGCTGGCGGCCGGCGCGTACGGAGAAGACGTACACCCAGTCCCCGTCGCGCTGCATCGTCCACATCTGGAACGGATCGGTGTTGGCGGCGTCGTTCCACCACTTCAGTGGCGTACGGACGAAGTCGTTGCCGTTGTCGCTGTAGGCGAGCCCGGCGTAGCGCGACCGCCAGTCCGGCCCGGCCGGGCCGGCGGAGTGCCAGTTCTCGATGCTCATGTACGACACGAGCTGGCGGCCGGTCTCGGGGAAGGCGATACCGTCGTTGGGGATGACGGTCACCTCCCACAGGCCGTCGATGCCCACCCCGTGGTGGCCGTTGTGCATCAGCTCCGGAGCCCGGCCGTTGCCCGCGACGCGGGCGGCGCTGTCGAAGACGATGCCGCCGGCGGCGCCGGGGTGCACGGCGGAGCGCAGCATGACCGGCGAGCGCCAGTCGTTGGGCACCGGCGGGCCCTCGGGCCACGGGGTGTCGAACGTGTCGCCGAACAGATAGCCGATCGAGCCGTTCTCCAGCACGTACGGGATGCCGAGGTCGGTGCCCGCGACCCGCCACCGGTGGTTGGTGTCGAGGTCGGCGCCCGTGAGTCGCTTCTTCCAGGACGCGGCGCGGGCCGGGCCGGGGGCGAGGGCCGGCGCGACGGCCGTGGCCACGCCGGCCGCGGCCACCGTGCCGAGCAGGGAGCGGCGGGTGATCATGATGACCGTCCTTGTCGCGAGGGTTCGGAGGGTCACCGACGTGGGGGATCGGATGCGGCCGCATCCAATTACCGGTGTCGATGCGTGGCTGGAACCTACGGCCATCCGCCCGGCATGGTCAATAACTGCCCGCCCCGACCCGTCACCCGGTCCGGTCCGCCCGGCCCGTCGAGCGCGAAGTCGCCCCCGGCGGATTGGACGGGCGGGTTGCGGGCATGACAGGGTGCTGCTGGTGCGCACGGGTGAGGGGTAAGCGTCTGTGGCCGATCCGCATACACGCTGGTCTTCCGGTGATCCGCAGGCGGTGCTCGACGGATTCGAGCAACTGCCCGGATTCGTGTGGATCTTCGAGGGCCCCGAGCTGCGCGTGGTGGCCGCGAACCCGGCCGTACGCGCCGCCGTCGGCAACCGCAGCGACCTGCTCGGCGAGCCCTTCCGGCGGGCGGTGCCCGAACTCGCCGGCCAGCACATCTTCGAACTGCTCGACCAGGCCCTGCGCGGCGTCCGTTCGCACGGCTACGAGCAGCGCGTCCTGACCGACCGCGACGGCGACGGCAGGCTGACGGAGGCCTTCTACACGTTCGACATGGCGCCCTGGCGCAACCCCGACGGCTCGGTACGCGGGGTGATCGTGCAGGCCGTCGACGCCACCGGTGTGGTGGCCGCCCGGCAGGCCGCCGAGGTCGCCGCCGCCACCTCCGAACGCCGCTACCGGCAGGCCGCCGGCCTGGTCCTGGAACTGCAACGCAGCCTCCTGCCCGACATGCTGCCCGTCCTGGCGCGCGTCCAGGTCGCCGCGCACTACCTCGTGGCGAGCAGCGACCTCGTCGCCGGCGGGGACTGGTTCGACGCGGTTCCCCTGCCGGACGGGCGGCTCGCGCTGACCGTCGGCGACGTCGTCGGGCACGGCGCCGCGGCCGCGGCGGCCATGGGCCAGCTCCGTACGGTCGCCCGGCAGGCGTTGCAGTCGGGCGGCGGCCTGCCGCAGGTGCTGGCCGCCCTGGACGACTTCGCGGCCCGCACCCCCGCGACCCGGGCGGCCACCACCTGCCTCGCGATCCTCGATCCGGGCACCGGGACGCTCGAGGCGGCCAGCCACGCACACCCCGCGCCGCTGGTCCTCGGCGCCACCGGCGACGGCCGCTACCTGCCGCTGACGCCCGCGGGGCCCCTGGGCACCGGAGCCCGCCCCGCCCCGGTCCACACCTGCCGGCTACGGGCCGACGACATCCTGCTGCTCTACACCGACGGGCTGATCGAACGACCCCGGCAGAGCCTGCACGACGGCAACCGCATCCTGGCCGCCGCCGCGGCGTCAGCTCGGCGGGCGACACTGCACGAGGCCACGACCGTCCCGCAGCGGCTGCCCGATCGGGTCTGCACCCTGGTCACGGAGCGTCTCGCCCTGGCCGGCGGTGGCTTCGGCGACGACACCACGCTCCTCGCCGCCCACCTCCTGGCCGAGCCCGTCGCACCCCTGCACGTGACCCTGCCCGCCGAGACGACGGCGCTGCGCCCGATGCGCCGACACCTCGACGACTGGCTCACCCGGATCGGGGCCAGCGGCTCCGACGCGAGCGACCTCGTCCACGCCGCCGGGGAGGCCGTCACCAACGCCATCGACCACGCCTATCCCGGCGGTCCGCCAGGGACGTTCACGCTGCACGGCACGCTGGACGATCAGGGCGTCGTGCACCTCACCTGCGCCGACCAGGGGCGGTGGCGCCCACCGGTCGCCGATCCGGGCGGTCGCGGCCGTGGACTGACGATGATCCGCGGACTCGTCGACCACGCGGAGGTCCGGCACACCCGGGCCGGCACCACCGTCAGCCTGCACCACCGCATCGGCCAGGCCACCAACGTCACCACCGTGGCCGCCGCCCAGGCTGCCGGCCCCCACAAGCAGGCCACCGTCGTCGAGGAGTTCACGGTCACCGTCACCGAGACACCGGCGGGCCGCCGGCTGCGGGTGCGGGGGCCGGTGGACCTGCTCACCGGCCCCGCGCTACGTGCCGCGATCATGCAGGCCAGCCGCGGCGGCAGCCTGCCGCTGACCATCGACCTCACCCCGGTCACCCACCTGAGCAGCACCGGCGTACGGATCCTGCACGAGGTCGCACGGATCATCGCCGGCCTGCGCGTCACCGCCACCCCGCAGAGCCCGGCCCACGCCGTACTGGAACTGACCGGGCTGCGTCACCTCCTGCCGGCGGACTCCGCGAACGGAAACCACGACCGGCCGCGCCAGTAGATTGGGCGGGAGCGGTCGCCACCGCCGGGGGCCCCGGCGCGGTCACCGGAGCCGGGTCCGCGTCGGATCCGTCGCGGAGAAGAAACCCGGGCGGGTGTCCAATCGGCCGTACCCCGTCCGTAGTGATGTCGTACGGCGTCGCCCGGCACGGCAGGGTGACGCGACACGGAGGGGAGTTCATCGTGAAGTACATGTTGCTCATCAACGCCGGGGCGGTCGACGCGGACGGCGGCGCCGACGGCTGCGACGTCGGTGACTGGATGGCGTACGACAAGCAGGTGCGCGAGGCGGGGATCCTGGTCTCCGGCGAGTCGCTGGCGGACCTGGTCACCGCCACCACGGTCCGGGTCGCCCCGGACGGCCGGCGGACCGTCACGGACGGGCCGTTCGCGGAGACCCGCGAGATCCTCGGCGGTTTCTACGTGATCGACGTGCCGGACCTCGACGTCGCGCTCGACTGGGCGGCGCGCTGCCCCGGCGCACGCGGGGGCGGCTCCGTCGTGGTCCGGCCGGTCGCCGAGTTCGCGGGCTGAGCGCGGTGGGCGAGACGCCCACCGGCAACGGGGGGACGGACGAGGCGCCGTCGGCGGTCGTGGAGGCGGTGTTCCGCGAGGAACACGGCCGGCTGCTGGCGGCCCTCGTCCGCCGCTTCGGCGACCTCGACCTGGCCGAGGAGGTCACCTCCGAAGCCGTCGAGGCGGCGCTGACGCGATGGCCGGTCGACGGCGTCCCGCCCCGCCCGGGCGCCTGGCTGATGACCACGGCGCGGCGCCGGGCCGTCGACCGGCTGCGCCGGGACCAGACCCTCGCCGCGCGGCTGGCCGTCCTCCAGGCGGAGGCGGACCGGGCCGAGGCCGCCCCCGCCGCCGGGGCGGGTGGTGAGCTGCCGGACGAGCGGCTCCAGCTCTTCTTCACCTGTGCGCATCCCGCGCTCGCGGCCGAGGACCGCGGGGCGTTGACCCTGCGCTATCTGGCCGGCCTCACCACGCCCGAGGTGGCCCGCGCCTTCCTGGTGCCGACGGAGACGATGGCCAAGCGGATCACCCGGGCGAAGAAGAAGATCCACGGGGCCCGGATCCCGTTCCGGGTGCCGGACGCGGGCGAGCTGCCGGAGCGGCTGCCGGGAGTGCTCCAGGCGGTGTACTCGATCTTCACCGAGGGCTACGCGGCCAGCGGGGGCCCGCGCCTGCAACGGCTCGACCTCGCCGAGGAGGCCATCCGGCTGGCCCGGATCCTGCGCCGGCTGCTGCCCGCCCAGCGGGAGGTCGCCGGGCTGCTCGCGCTCATGCTGCTCGTGCACGCCCGCCGCGCCGCCCGCACCGGTTCCGACGACGAGCTGCTGCTGCTCGACGAGCAGGACCGTGGCCGCTGGGACCGTCCGATGATCGCCGAGGGCCTCGACCTGGTGCCCGTGGCGCTGACCGGCGGCCCGCCCGGCCCGTACGGCGTGCAGGCCGCGATCGCCGCCCTGCACGTCGAGGCGGCGGACCTCGCCACCACCGACTGGCCGCAGATCGTCGCGCTCTACGACGTGCTGCTCGCCCTCGCACCGTCCCCGGTCGTCGCGCTCAACCGGGCCGCCGCCGTGGCGATGCGCGACGGCCCGGAGGCGGGCCTGGCCCTGCTGGACGAGCTCGCCGACGAGCCGCTGCTGCGGGGCCACCACCCGTACCCGGCCGCCCGGGGCGACCTGCTGAACCGCCTCGGCCGGCACGCCGAGGCCGCCGAGGCGTACCGGAAGGCGCTCGCCCTGGCCGGCACCGGGCCCGAGCGGGCCCTGCTGCGCCGCAGGCTGGACACCACCGGGCAGCCCGGCGCGTCGGGGACGTGACGGCATCCGGCCACGGTGTCGGCGGCCCGCCGGACGTCGCAGCGTCCGCCGACCGGGTGGTCGCGCGGCGTCGGTGGACCCGCGCGCCGTCCGGCCGGACCGGCAGGGCGGTCACCGGGCGGCGGCGACCGCCAGCACGCCCCGGTCCAGGACGATCCGTCCGGTCCCTTCGCTGACGCGGAAGACCACGCCGTACGGGCGCCGCCAGGCGTGCACGGTCAGGGTGTCGCCGGGGTGCAGCGGGGCGTTGAAGCGGGCCCGGACGTGCCGCACGCGCGCCGGGTCGTCGCCGACCAGGGGCAGCAGGAGCCGGCCGGCGAAGCCGAAGGTGCACAGGCCGTGCAGGATCGGGCGGGGCAGCCCGGCCCGGCCGGCGACGGCCGGATCGGAGTGCAGCGGGTTGCGGTCGCCGCTGAGCCGGTAGAGCAGCGCCTGGTCCGGGCGGACGGTGGCGACGATCCGGTGCCCGGGCGGGCCGGCCGGCGCGCGCCAGGGAGCGGACCGGGCGCGGCGGCCACCGAAGCCGCCGGCGCCGATGACGAACATGGCCCGGCGTACGACGGCCACCGTGGTTCCGGCCGGGTCGCGCAGCCGGGAGACCTGCTGGACCAGGGCGCCGCTGCCCTGGTCGTGCAGGGCGGTCACGGCTGCGGTGGTGTGCACCCGCCCGGCCGGGGGCAGCGGACGGAACAGGGTGACCGCCTCCTCCGCGTGCCGGATCACGGTGAGGTCGCCCAGGGGCGGCGGGTCGGCGGCGAGCACGCTGGCGAAGGTCGGCAGCACCCGCTGCGGGTGGCCGGTGGAGTTCTCGGTGGTGAAGCGCAGCTCCGCGGCCGGGTCGTGCTGTCCCGCGCCGACCCCGAGGGCGTAGAGGATCGCCTCGGTCGGGCTCCACGCCCGGTGCAGCGACGTACGCAACCCGACGAGTGCCCGCAGCGGGTGCCCGTGCCTCGCCGCGCTCATCGCGGCGGTGTCGCGCGTGCCTCGCGCGTCGTCGCCGGGTGAGGACGCCGCGTCCCGTCGTCGACGAGCCGACCGCCGTTGTCGCTCACGCGACTACGGAATGTAGTCAGTTTCGTCGTTCGTCCGGTACCTGGCGGGTTGGGCCGGGCCGCATCGGGCCCTTTGTCCAGCGTTTTCATCGGACTCCCGATTTGTGGTCGCCTTTTCGATCCGTCGACTGGCGATGACCGACGGCTACTGTCTGTTGCAGGAAGGTGAGACCGAATCTCTTGACTGAGCCCTCCGTCCGGCAGTAGCGTCCCATATTAAGCAACGGTAACCATAATATGAGCCGCTAGGTGATCTGGGGTAGCCATGAGAATGCGAGCATTGCGAGCTGCGGTAGCAGCCCTGCTGGTGACTTCCGCCGTTGCGGCATGCGCGGAGAACCAGAGCCCGACCGAGTCCGGTGGCGACGACGCGACCCCTTCGGTCGCGATCAACTTCGGCGTGGGCGTCGACCCGGCGTACTCCCCGATCTACCTCGCCAACCAGGAGAAGCTGTTCCAGGCCAACGGCCTGAACGTCACCGTCACCCAGTACCAGGAGGGCACCGGCGGCCTCGACGCGATCCTGGCCAAGCAGGGCCAGGTCACCGCGAGCACCGAGTCGAGCCTGCTCAACCGGGCCACCCGGGGGGACGTCAAGGGCTTGGCCGTCTTCTCGCAGTCGCCCAGCTTCATCAAGCTCGTGGCGCGCTCCGGCGTCGACGACGTGGCCGGCATCAAGAAGTACGGCGTCGTCCCCGGCACGGTCAACGAGTACGCCACCAACAAGGTCCTCGCCGCGCGCGGCATCAGCCGGGAGTCCGTCGAGTTCGTCAACGCCTCTCCCGCCGAGATGCCGGCCCTGCTGCAACGCGGCGACGTGGACGGCTACATCATGTGGGAGCCGTGGCCCTCGCGCGGCGTCGCCAACGGCGGCAAGGTGCTGCTGACCAGTGGCGACATCGGCTACGTCTACAACCTGGTGATCGGCGTCGACGGCGCCTGGTACGAGGCCAACAAGGACGCCGCGAAGAAGGTCGTCCAGACCATCGGCGAGGCGTGCGAGCAGATCACCGAGGACCCGGCCAAGGCGGGCACGGCCACCGAGAAGGCCATCAAGGTGCCGGCGGCCGAGGCGCAGAAGCTGCTGGAGGGCGTCCAGTGCCAGGTCCGCGACTTCACCGACGACGACCTCAAGCGCTACGGCGAGATCGCCCAGTTCCAGCAGGACAGCAAGATCGTCACCCAGAAGGCCGACCCGGCGACCGTCATGGTCAAGGGGGTGGCGTGACAGTCGACGACACCGCCCCCGTCCCCACCCGCGCCGGCCCGCCCGCCAGCCGGGCCGGCGCCCCGATCCGCATCCGCGACGTCGACATCAGCTTCGGCGAGTTCGTCGCCGTCCGCGGCGCGAGCCTCGACATCGCCGCCGGCGAGCTGGTCTGCCTGCTCGGCCCGAGCGGCTGCGGCAAGTCCACGCTGCTCAACGCGGTCGCCGGGTTCGTCCGCCCGGCGGCCGGCGAGGTGACCTGCGGCGACGAGCAGGTGACCGGGCCGGACGTGGCGCGGGGCGTGGTCTTCCAGAGCGCCGAGGCGCTGTTCCCCTGGCTGACCGTACGGCAGAACGTCGCCTTCGGGCCGCAGATGCGCGGCGTGCCGAAGGCACAGCGCGACGCGGTCGTCGAGCGGTACCTGGCGATGGTCGGCCTCGCGCACAGCGCCGAGCGGTTCCCCGACCAGCTCTCCGGCGGCATGCGCCAGCGGGCCCAGCTGGCCCGGGTCCTGGCCAACGACCCCTCGGTCGTGCTGATGGACGAGCCGTTCGGCGCGCTGGACGCTCAGACCCGGCTGGTGATGCAGGTCGAACTCGACCGGATCTGGCGCGAGACCGGCGCCACCATCGTCTTCGTCACCCACGACATCGGCGAGGCGATCCTGCTCGGCGACCGGATCGTCACGATGACCGCGGGCCCGTCGGCGGCGATCAAGAAGGACTACCGCTGCGACCTGCCCCGGCCCCGGGACCTGACCGACCCGGCCTGCGCGGCGCTCTTCCGCGAGCTGCGTGAGGACATCGGCGCCGAGGTGGCCCGGACGCTGCGCGCCCAGGGCCTGGACGACGGTCACGACGGCCGGCCCGGCACCGGCCACCCGGGCGGCGAACGGACGGAGGCGCGATGACCGTCGAGGCACCCACCGTCCCCGACCGCACCCGGGCGTCGGCGCCGAGCGCACCCCGCCGCAACCGCTGGGCCCGGCTGACCCGGATCGGGCTGTCGGTCCTGTCGGTGCTGCTCGGCGTGCTGATCTGGGACCTGGTCAGCCGCAACTACACCGCCTTCTTCCTGCCCTCGCCGCGGCTCACCCTCGAAGGCGCGGTCGAACTCGTCCGCGACGGCACCCTGTGGGACTCGGTCAGCGCGTCCTCGACCCGCATCCTCACCGGCTGGCTGCTCGGGGTGCTCGTCGGCGTGCCGATGGGCCTGCTGATGGGCTGCATCCCCTGGCTGCGGCTGATGCTCGACCCGTACATCCAGTTCTTCCGCTTCGTGCCGCCGATCGCCTTCGTCACCCTGGCCATCATCTGGCTCGGGCCGGGGGAGGCGTCGAAGGTGGCGCTGATCTTCTACACCACCGTCTTCATCGTCGCCCTCAACACCCTGGCCGGGGTGCTGTCGGTCAACGAGATCCGGATGCGGGCGGCCCGCGCGCTCGGCGCCGGCCCGGTACGCAGCCTGGTCTCGGTCGTGCTGCCGTCGACGGTGCCGCACGTGGTCACCGGCGCGCGCCTGGCGATGGGCAACTCGTTCCTGACGATCGTCTCCGCCGAGATCGTCGCCGCCCAGAGCGGCCTGGGATCGCTGATCTGGACGGCCCGCAACTACGCCAAGACGGAATGGGTCTTCGTGGGCATCATCGCCCTGGGCCTGCTCGGCTACCTCTTCGACTGGATCCTGCGGCTGGTCACGGGCCGGACCCTGCGCCGCTACGGCGTGACGTTCTAGCGATCCGCTCCCGCCCGTCGCCGACGCCATCCACCCCTACCCGAAAGGCTCGCCATGCTCTGCATCGGCGTCGACATCGGTGGCACCTTCACCGACGTCATCGTCTACGAGCCGGCAACCGCCCGGCTCGCCGAGGCCAAGACCCTCTCCACCCCGCACGACCCCGCGGCGGCGATCTTCGAGGGCCTGGCCAAGCTCGGCGTCAGCCTGGGCACGGTCGACCGGTTCGTGCACGGCACCACCCGGGTGACCAACGCGCTGCTCGAAGGCTCCGGCGAGCCGGTGGCCGTACTGGCCACCGAGGGCTTCCGGGACGTGCTGGAGATGGGCCTCGGACACCGGCCCCGCCTCTACAGCGTCAAGGAGAGCGCCCGGCCGCCGCTCGTCGCGCGCCGGCACCGGCACGTGCTGCGCGAGCGCATCGCCGCCGACGGCAGCGTCGTACGGCCGCTGGACGCCGACGAGTTGGACGAGGCACTCGACCGGGTGGCCGCCGCCGGACCCCGGGCGGTGGCGGTCTGCCTGCTGCACTCGTACCGCAATCCCGCCCACGAGCGGGCCGCGGCGCGGCGGCTGGCGGAGCGGCACCCCGACCTGGTCTGCACCGTCTCCTCGGACGTGGTGCCGGAGCAGGGCGAGTACGAGCGCTTCGCCACCACCGTGCTCAACGCCAGCGTTCGGGCGACCGTCGCCGACTACCTGCGCGGCCTCGGCGACGCCCTCGCCGACGGCGGGTACGCCCACCCCTTGTCGATCATGACGAGCAGCGGCGGTGTCGTCTCCACCGACGAGGCCGGGCGGCTGCCGATCAACCTGGCGCTCTCCGGGCCCGCCGGCGGGGTCGCCGCCACCGTGCACCTGGCCTCGCTCGCCGGCTATCCGAACGTCATCACCTGCGACATCGGCGGCACCAGCACGGACGTCTGCCTGGTCAAGAACGGCAGCCCGTTGATGACCAACGACGGGAAGATCGCCGGCTACCCGAACCGGACCTTCCAGGTCGAGATCAACACCATCGGCGCCGGCGGCGGCTCGATCGCCTGGCGCGACCGGGGCGGGGAACTGCGGGTCGGACCGCGCAGCGCCGGCTCGACGCCCGGCCCGGCCGCCTACGGCCGCGGCGGCACCGAGCCGACCACCACCGACGCGCACCTGCTCGTCGGCCACCTCGACCCGAGCGAGAGCCTGGGCGGGGAGGTGCCGCTCGACCTCGACGCCGCCCGCACCGCCCTGGCCGGGCTGGCCGGCACGTTCGGCCTCGACGAGCTGGAGCTGGCGCGCGGCATCCTCACCCTCGCCACGGTCAAGATGACCAGCGCGATCAAGGAGATCTCCGTGGCGTGCGGCCACGACCCGCGCGACTTCGTGCTGATGCCCTTCGGCGGCGCCGGCCCGATGCACGCCACCGACCTCGCCGACGAACTCGGCATCCGCCGGGTCCTGGTCCCACCGGTGCCGGGCAACTTCTCCGCGCTCGGCTTCGTCACCGCCCAGGCCCGACACGACTACGTGCGTACCGTGCTGGTGCCCGCCGACGACGACGGCCTGGCGGCCGCCCGGGCGGCCCTGGCCGACCTGCGCGACGCCGCCCTGGCCCAGCTCAAGGCCGAGGACGGCGTCGAGCCCGACCAGGTCAGCTTCGGCCTGTCGGTCGGCATGCGGTTCCGGGGGCAGAGCTTCGACCTCGCCGTCGCCCTGCCCGAGTTGCCGGACAGCGCCGACGAGCTGGTGGCGGCCTTCCACGCCGCCTACGCCGAGCGGTACGCCTACACCCGCTCCGACCATCCCGCCGAGATCGTCAACTGCCGGCTCACCGCGTTCGGGCCCCGCCCGGCCGTACGTTTCGCCGCTCCGGCCGGCGGCCCGGCGGAGCCCGGCCGGACCCGCCTCTACCGCACGGGCGGCTGGGTCGAGGCGACCGTGTGGCGCCGCGCCGACCTGGGGCCGGACTGCGCCGTCGCCGGTCCCGCCGTCGTGCGGGAGAACGGCAGCACCACCGTCGTCGGCGGCGGGTGGACCGCCACGGTCGACGACCACGGAAACCTGCTGCTGACCAAGGAGTGATCCGTGACCCCGCCAGCTCTCGACCGCACCGTGCTGGAGCGCGCCGCCCGGCAGCCCGACCGCGCCCTGTACGTCTTCGACGACCCGGACCGGCCGGTGACCACGGGTGAGTTCGCCGACCTCGCCGGCCGGGCGGCGGCCGTCCTGGCGGCCCAGGGCGTCGGCCGCGGCGACCGGATCGCCGTCTGGGCCGAGAACGGGCTCGCCTGGCTGGTGCTGCTGGCCGCCGCGGCCTGGCGGGGCGCCGCCCTGACCACCCTGCACCCCGGCCTCACCGGGCCGGAGCTGACCTCGGCGCTGGTCCGCAGCCGGCCGCGGCGGCTGTACGCCGCCGAGCGGATCCGCGACCGGCCCGGCCCGCCCACCGTCACCGAGGCCCTGGCGGCGCTGCCGCCCGGCGAGCGTCCGGACGGCTGGCACGTCCTCGGCGCGGACCTGTCAGCGGCGGCGCTGGCGGGGCTGCCCGGCTGGGACGACCCGGTCCCGCCGCCCGTCGGTGACCCGGACGCCGCCTGCAACATCCAGTTCACCTCCGGCTCCACCGGCCCGGCCAAGATGGTGTCGCTCAGCGCCGGCAACCTGCTGGCCAACGCGGCCTGGACGGCCGAGGCGGCCCGGCTGCGCGCCGACGACCGGATCGCCTCGCCGCTGCCGCTGGCCCACGCGGCGGGGCTCGGCAGCGGGGCGATGCTGGCACTGGTGACCGGCGCGCTGTGGGTGTCGACCCGCAGGTTCCGCACCGAGCCGGTGCTCGACCAGATCGAGCGGCACGCGTGCACGGTGGTGCAGGCCGTACCCACCATGGCGTCGATGCTCGCCGACCGCGTCGAGGGGGACCCGGGCCGCTGGGACCTGTCGTCGTTGCGGGTCGGCTTCCTCGGCGGCGCCACCTGCACCCCGGCCCTGCTCACCCGCACCCGCCGGGTGCTCGGCCTGGACCGGGTGGCGGTCGTCTACGGCCAGACCGAGGCCGGCCCGACGATCAGCCTGGACCCCGGCGACGGAACCTGCGGGGCACCCGGGCACACCGTCGGACGCGTCCTGCCGGCCCTTCAGGCCACCGTCGTCGACCCCGCCACCGGTGCCCCGGTGCCCGCCGGGCAGGTCGGTGAGCTGCTGGTACGCGGAGACTCGGTCACCCGCGGCTACGCCGACGACCCGACCACCACCGCCGCCGCGATCACCAGCGACGGCTGGCTGCGCACCGGCGACCTGGGCGCGCTGACCGGCGACCGGATCCTCACCCTGGCCGGCCGGATCAAGGAACTGATCATCCGCGGCGGCGAGAACGTGCACCCCGCCGAGGTCGAGGCCGTGCTCGCCGACGACCCGGCCGTGGCCCGGGTGTGCGTGCTCGGCGTGCCGTCGCCGCGCTGGGGGGAGGAGGTCGCGGCCCTGGTCGTGACCGTCCCCGGCGGGCGCTGCGACGCCGACCGGCTCACCCGCACCGCCACGCGACGGCTGGCCCGGCACAAGGTGCCGACCCTGATCCGTACGGTCGCCGACCTGCCGCTGCTGCCGTCGGGGAAGGTCGACCGGCGGGCCGCGCGGGACCTGCTCGTCGACTCGGGGGAGGAACGCTGATGCAGCTCGGCTCGTGTTTCCTGGACTCGCTCACCGTCACCAGCTTCTTCGGAAACGCCGAGATGCGCGGGGTCTTCAACGACCGGCAGCTCATGCAGTCCTGGCTCGACGTCGAGGCCGCCCTCGCCCGGGGCCAGGCGAAACTGGGCATCATCCCGTCCGCCGCCGCGCAGGCGATCACCGAGGCGGCCCACGTCGAGCGGCTCGACACGGCGGTGCTCGCCGCCGACGCCGCCGACACCGTGCACCCCCTGGTGCCGCTGGTGCGGGCGCTCACCGCCGCCTGCCCCGGCGACGCCGGCCGCTACGTCCACCTCGGCGCCACCACCCAGGACGTGATGGACACCGGCTTCGTCCTGCGCGCCCGCGACGGCCTGGACGTCGTGCAACGGCAGGTCGACGAGCTGGTCCGCACACTGCGTCGGCTGGCGCTGCGCCACCGCGCCACCCCGATGGCCGCCCGCACCCACGGGCAGCAGGCGCTGCCGACCACGTTCGGCCTGCGTTGCGCGGTGTGGCAGGACGAGCTGCAACGCCACCGCGTCCGGCTGCGGCAACTGCGGCAGCGGCTGCTGGTGACGAGCATGGGCGGCGCGGCCGGCACGATGGCCGGCTACGGCGCGCAGGCGTTCGCGCTGGAGCAGGCGGTCGCCGCCGACCTGGGGCTCGGCGTCGCCGCCACCCCCTGGCACGCCACCCAGGACCGCTTCGCCGAGTGCCTGATGGTCTTCGGCCTCGTCGCGGCCAGCGCCGAGAAGCTGGCCCGGGAGGTCTACTTCCTCGGCCGCACCGAGGTCGGCGAGGCGTACGAGTCGCAACGGGCCACCCAGGTCGGCAGCAGCACCATGCCCCACAAGCGCAACCCGATCCGCTGCGAGGCGGTGATCGCCGCCGCCGGCACCCTGCGGGCCCAGGTGCCCCTGGCGTTGCAGACCATGGTCGCCCAGGACGACCGGGACATGGGCGTCGGGATGACGCTGTGGAAGCTGCTGCCCGAGTGCTTCATCCTGCTGGGCGGCGCGTTGCAGCGACTCGTCGACGTCTTCGGCGACCTCGGGGTCAACCCCGAGCGGATGCGCGCCAACCTCGACCTCACCGGCGGGCTCGTGCTCTCCGAGGCGGTGATGCTGCGCCTGGCCGGCCCGCTCGGCCGGGAACAGGCCCACCACCTGGTCATGCGCATCGTGCGCGACAGCCTCGATCAGGGCCGCCCGTTCGCCGAGGCGCTGCGCGCCGACCCCGAGGTGGCCGCCGCCCTGCCCCCGGTGGAACTCGCCGGCCTGCTGGACCCGCTGTCGTACGTCGGCCACGCCGCCGCGCTGGTCGACCGCGCCCTACTGAATTCGGAGTCCCCATGACCGACGCACACCGCGCCGAGGAGTCCGTGCTGCTGCACCGCGACGGCCGACTGGCCCGGGTGACGCTGAACCGGCCCGCCCGGCGCAACAGCTTCGACCTGTCGATGCTCGCCCGCTTCGAGGACGTGCTGCACGAGCTGTCCCGCGACGACCGCACCGAGGTCGTCGTGCTCACGGGCGCGGGCAGCGCGTTCTGCGCCGGCACCGACCTGCACGAGCTGGCCACCCTCGACGCCCGGGCCACGATGTCGGTGCAGCGCCGCACCGCCGAGCTGGTCGAACGCTGGTACCGGCTGGAGCAGAGCACCGTCGCGGCGTTCAACGGCCCGGCCATCGGCTCCGGGGCGGTGCTCGGCCTGGCCAGCGACCTGCGGGTGGCCGCCGACACCTGCTTCGCGACCTTCCCGGAGGTGGGCTTCGGCATCCCGCTGACCTGGAGCGGCATGGCGATCCTCGCCGACCTCGTCGGCGCCGACCTGGCCAAGCGCTGGCTGCTGCTCGGCGAGCGGATCCCCGCCGACGAGCTGCTCGGGCTGAGACTGGTGACCGAGGTGGTGGACCCGGGGCGGCTCGCCGACGCCGCGACCGGCCTCGCCGAGCGGCTGCTGGCCACCTCCGCTGTCGGGCGGTCGATGACCAAGCGGGCCGCCCGCCTGGCCGGGCCCCGGTTCGAGGCCGCCGCCAACGACTCCTACCTCGGCGCGCTCAGCGTGGCGCTGCGCCCCGCCGGCGACTACCTGACCCGGGACGACCGGTGAGGGCCGGCGAGGCGATCGCCGACGCCGTCGTGGCGCACGGGGTCGACACCATCTTCGGGCTGCTCGGCGACGCGAACATGTTCCTGGTCGCGGACCTGGTCCAGCGCCACGGCGTCCGGTTCGTGGCGGCCCGCAACGAGAACGCCGCGGTGATGATGGCCGACGGCTGGGCCCGCGCCACCGGCCGGTGCGGCGTCGTCACCGTGACCCAGGGCCCGGGTCTGGCGGTCGCCGGGTCCGCGCTGACCATCGCCCGGCAGGCCGGCACGCCGCTGGTCCTGATCGCCGGCGACACCCCGCCCGGCGACCCGCTGCACGTGCAGAGCTTCCCGCAGCAGCCGTTCGCGCTGGCCACCGCCGGGGCGTTCGTGCCCGTGACGGCCCCGGCCACCGCCGCCCGCGACGTCGCCCTGGCGTTCCGGGCCGCCTGGGAGGGGCCCGGCCCGGTGGTCCTCGACGTCCCCATCGACCTCCAGGACGAGCCGGTGCCGGCCGGCGCCGTGCCCCCGCCGGCCGTCGTCGCGTACCGGTCCGCGTCGCCGGCGCCGACCGACGCGGCGGTCGTCGAGCTCGTCGGCCTGCTGGCCGCCGCCCGCCGCCCGGTGCTGCTGGCCGGGCGGGGCGCCGAGGCGGCGGTCGAGGACGTACGCCGGCTGGCCGACTGGTGCGGCGCGGTGCTCGCCACCACCGTGCTGGCCGCCGGGCTCTTCGCTGGCCACCCGTACCACCTGGGGGTCGCCGGGGGACTGGCCCGCCCGCTGACCCGGCGGGTGCTGGCCGAGGCGGACCTGGTGGTCACCTTCGGCGCCGGACTCAACCGGTGGACGGCCGACCACGGCGCGCTGTTTCCCGGGGCGCGGGTGGTCGCGGTCGACGTCGACGCGCGGGCACTGGGCGCGCGGTGGCCGGTCGACCTGGGGATCGTCGGGGACGCGGCGGTCACCGCGCGAGCCGTGACGGCCCGGCTCGTCCCGCTCGAGCGCCCGGAGTGGCGCAGCCCGGCCCTGGCCGCGGAGATCGCCGCGGCCGACCCGTTCGACGGCATCGAGTTCGTCGAGGGGGCGGCGGGGATCGACCCCCGGGCGTTCATGCGGGTCTGCGCCCGGCGGCTGCCCGCCCGGCGCACCACCGTGGTCGGCGTGGGGCAGTTCGGCGGCTGGCCGAACCTGCTGCTCGACTCGTCGGCCGTGGACCGCGCGTTCATCGCCCCCTGGGAGTTCGGCAGCATCGGGGTCGGCCTGCCGTACGCCGTCGGGGCCGGCGTGGGCCGACCGGACCGGCCGGTGGTGGCCTTCGAGGGCGACGGCAGCCTGCTCACCGGCCTGGGTGAGCTGGACACGCTCGCCCGGGTCGGGGTGCCCGTGCTGCTGGTGGTCCTCGACGACGGCGGCTACGGCGCGGAGGTGCGCAAGTTCGCCCCGCGCGGGGTCGACCCGGCGCTGGCCCGGTTCCCGGCGCGGGACCTGGCGGCGGTGGCCCGGTCCCTGGGCGTGCCGGCGTGGACGGTCACCGACGAGGCGAGCGCCGAGGCGGCCTTCGACGCGGTGCTGCCGGTGACCGGGCCGGCGGTGCTGCACGTGCGGGTCCTGCCCGAGGTCATCCAGGAGCGGTTCTGACGGCGTACGTCCCGCCTCGCCGGCACCGGACGCGGTGCCGGCGCGGTGGCGGGGGCCCGCGGTGACCGGTCCGTGGGCGGCGCGGTCAGTCGCCCCACCGGTCGCCGAAGCCGTGGCCGAGCTGCCGGGACAGTTCGGCGGCGGTGCGGCAGGCGGCGTCGGCGAGCTCGCGGGTGCGGGTGTCGTCCAGCCGGAAGATCGGCCCGGAGATGCTGATCGCGGCGGTCACCCGGTCGTGCCGGTCGCGCACCGGGGCGGCCACCACCCGCAGCCCGTGTTCGCTCTCCTGGTCGTTGAGCGCCCAGCCCTGCCGCCGCACGGTGGCCATGTGCGCCACGAAGGTGTCCGGGTCGGTGATGGTGTTGCTGGTCAGCGCCGTGAACGGCACGGTGGCGAGCAGGGCGCGCAGGGCGTCGTCGTCGTGGTCGACGAGCAGGGCCTTGCCGGCCGCGCTGCACCACAGGGGGATGCGCCGGCCGAGCCGGGAGACGAGCTGCACGTTGCGGGTGCCCTGCACGACGTAGAGCGAGATGGCGTCGGAGCCCTCCAGGACGGCGAGGTTGACGCTCTCGCCCTCCCGCTCGGCGAGCTGGTGCAGCAGCGGACGGGCCAGCGCGTGCAGGTCGATGCCGGCGAGGAAGCGGGCGCCCAGCTCGAAGACCGCGACGCCGAGGCGGTAGGTGCCGTTCTCCTCGTTGCGGTGCAGGAAGCCGGCGTCGGCCAGGGCGCGGAACAGCCGGCTGGCCGTGGACTTGTGCAGGCCCAGCTCGCGGCTGACGTCGCTGACCTTGCGCTCGACGGCGTCACCCCGGAAGGCCAGCAGCACGCCCAGGGCGCGGTCCAGCGCCTGGGTGCCCGACTCGCGGGGGGCGACGACCTCGTCGGGCGTCGGGTCAGTGGCGTGCGACATCTTGCTTCCCTGCCTTTCCGGCTGCTAGGTTTCACAATATAACTCTAGGACCACATGATGGTCCAACGTACGGTGGTCCACTCGCCCCGACCAGCCCAGGTCCCTCCGGCGGCAGACCCGGACCGACACCGGAAATCAGTGAGGCATCCGCATGACTGTGAATCCGATCGACCTGGAAGTCGTCACCGAGAGTCTCATCTCCATCGTCCGCGAGATGCGACAGACGATCTTCCGTACGGCGCACTCGCCGGTGATCGCCGACGCCCAGGACTTCTCCTGCGCACTGTTCGACCCCGCCGGGCAGATGGTCGCCCAGGGCCGCGACATGCCGGGACACGTCATCGCCATGCCCGCCTCGGTGGCCGAGATCTTCGCCGACTTCGCCGCCGAGATGCGCCCCGGCGACCTCTACATCGTCAACGACCCGTACCGGGGCGGCAGCCACCTCAACGACGTCACCCTGATCAGCCCGGTCTTCGTCGACGGGCAGATGTTCCTCTTCCCCTGCGTCCGGATGCACTGGGCCGACATCGGCGGCATGACCCCCGGCAGCGTGTCCGGCCAGGCCACCGAGATCCTCCAGGAGGGGCTGCGGATCCCGCCGATCAGGCTGATCGAGGAGGGCCGACCCAACCGGGCCGCCTTCGACATCCTCTTCGCCAACGTCCGGATGGCCGAGGAACGCCGCGGCGACCTCGAATCCAGCATCGCCGCCTGCCACACCGCGCAGCGCCGGCTGCGGGAACTCGTCGACCGCTGGGGCACCGGGCTGATCCTCGACTGCGTCGCGGCCAACATGGACCGTACCGAGCAGCGGCTGCGCGACATGATCCGGTCGCTGCCCGACGGCACCTACCGCTACGAGGACTACCTCGACCTCTACACCGACGGCGACTACGACGCCGCGATCGTACGCTGCCGGCTGACCGTCGACGGCGACGAGATCGAAGCCGACTTCCGGGGCTCCTCCACCCAGGTCGCCGCCGTGGTCAACTCGTCGCGGGCGATGACCGTCGCCGGGGTGTTCATCGCGGTCAAGTCCGCCCTCGACCCCGGTGGGCTGGTCAACCACGGCGCTTTCCGGCCGCTGCGGGTGCTCACCGAGCCCGGCACGGTGGTGCACGTCAGCTACCCGGCCCCGGCCAACGCCCACAGCGAGGTCCGCAAGCGGGTCATCTCCGCGGTGATGGCCGCGCTGAGCCAGGTCGCCCCCGACCTCATCGCCGCCGACCAGTTCGGCACCACCTTCCAGAACCTCATCGGCGGCGTGGACGAGCACACCGGTCAGCCCTACCTCTACTACGACTACCCGGCCGGCGGCAACGGCGGGTTCCTCGAATCCGACGGACCCAGCGCGATGAACCCGGTCGACCTCGGCGACATCTCCACCATCCAGTCGGTCGAGCGGCTGGAGACCGAGATCCCGATCCTGGTCGAGGCCTGCGAGCTGCGCGCCGCCTCCTGCGGCGACGGTACGCACCGGGGCGGCCTGGGCAGCCGGCGGGAGACCCGGCTGCTGGCCAGCGGCGGGTCGTACTCGGTGCAGACCGACCGCACCACCGTGCCCCCGTACGGGCTGCGCCACGGCGGCCCCGGCGCCCCGACGGTCACCCACCTGCGCCGCGCCGACGGCCGACGGGTCGACTTCGACACCCCCGGCAAGATCGCCGGTTTCCCCATGCGCTCCGGTGACGTGCTGGTCATGGAGTCCGCCGGGGGCGGCGGCTGGGGCGACCCGCTGGACCGCGCGCCCGAAGCCGTCGCCGAGGACGTCCGCCAGGACTACCTGACCGGCGACGAGGCCCGCCAGCGCTACGGCGTGGTCCTCGACGCCGCCGGCGAGGCCGACCGCGCCGCCACCGCCGAGCAGCGCCAGCGGCTGCGCGCCGAGCGGAACTGGCTGCGCCTGGCCACCATCGACCGACCCGCCTACACCGGGCGACGCGGCCAGCGCCGGCTGGCCTACGTCGCGCCCGGCAGCGGCCTGGCCGAGGAGAGCCTCGTCGAGCTGCACGGCGTACACCCGGCGCCACTGCGGGCCTGGCTGCGGCACGACGCCGCCCTCGCCGCCGACGAGATAGCCCTCGACGACGACGGGATGCGGATCCTCGGCGCCACCGCCGAGCACCGCGCGTACGTGCGCGTCCTCACCGGGCAGGGGCGGTCATGAGCCGGGTCTTCCGGGTGCCGGTGGCGACCACCCGGCCCCGCACCGGTGGCGGCGCCGGCACCGCCCCGGCCCCGCAGCCCACCCCGGGCCGGGCCGGCATCGTCGCCGGCTGCCTCAGCCCGCACCCGCCCCACCTGATCTACGCGGAGAACCCGCCGCAGAACGAGCCCCGCTCCACCGGCGGCTGGGAGACCCTGCGCTGGGCCTACGAGCGGCTGCGCCGGCGCATCCAGGAGGTGCACCGCCCCGACGTGCTGATCGTGCACGCCCCGCACTGGATCACAATGGTCGGCCACCACGTCAACTGCGTGCCGAACCCGCGCGGCATCTCCGTCGAGCCGATCTTCCCGCACCTGTTCCGCTACCGGTACGACTTCCGTACCGACGTCGAACTCGGCGAGGCCATCGCCGACGAGGCCAGCGGCCTCGGCCTGGTCACCCGCACCCTGCGCGACCCCCGGGTACGCGTCGACTACGCCACCATCGGCGCGCTGCACCTGGTCAACCCCGCCTGGGACATCCCCGTGGTGTCCCTGTCGGCGAACAACAACCCGTACTTCTACTCCGACGCGTCCCTGGAGGAGATGGAGGTGCTCGGCGAGGCCACCCGCCGCGCCGTCGAGGCCACCGGCCGCCGCGCCGTGCTACTCGCCTCCAACTCCCTGTCGCACCTGCACTGGCACGAGGAGCCGGAGCTGCCGGAGGACATGGAACGCGAACACCCGTACAACAACCACCAGTACCGGTGGGACATGAAGCTGCTCGAAGCCATCCGCCGGGGGCCGACCGCCCCGCTGCGGGAACTCATCACCGAACACATCGAGGCGACCGCGTCGGAGACGAAGGCCGGCAGCCTCACCTGGCTGCTCGCCGCGATGGGCTGGCCCAAGGTCGCCGGAGACGTGCTCGGCTACGGCACGATCATCGGCACCGGCAACGCCGTCGTCGAGTGGCTGCCCGAGGGGAGCCCTCATGGCTGACCGGACCGGAATCGTCGCCGGGGCGCTCCTGCCCGGCATGCCCCACCTGCTGGCGAAGGACCCCGCACCGAGCTGGGCGGCGCTGGCCACGGCGGCGCGCGACGTGGGCGAGCGGCTGCGCCGGCTGGAGCCGGACGTCGTCCTGCTGCTGTCCACCCAGTGGTTCACCGTCCTCGGCCACCAGTTCCAGTGCGACCCGAACCCGCGCGGCGAACACGTCGACGAGAACTGGTACGCCTACGACTACGGCCTGCTCCGCTATGACCTGCGCTTCGACGTGGAGTTCAGCGAACGGTGGGCCGACCGGGTGCGGGCCGACGGCAAACAGGCCCGCCGCACCCGCTACGAGGGATTCCCGATCGACGCCGGCACCATCGTCACCTCGGCGCTGCTCGACCCGGAGCACAAGCTGCGCTGGGCGCAGGTCTCCTGCAACCTGTACGCGGACGCCGACACCGTCGCCGACGTCGGCCGGGCCGGTGCCGCCGCCGCCCGCGACGCCGGGGTCCGCGCCGCCGTGGTCGTGGTGAGCGGCCTGTCCTCCGGACTCATCCAACAGTGGATCGAGCCCGGGCAGGACCACATCGCCACCCCCGCGCACGAGCAGTGGAACACACGCGTACTCGACCTGCTCACCGCCGGCAAGGTCGACGAGGCGCTCGCCGTCCGCGAGGACTACGCCCGGCAGGCGCAGGCCGACAGCCAGTTCCGGGCCCTCGCCTTCGCCGCCGGCACCGGCGCCGCGAGCGGCCCGGCGCAACTGCACGCGTACGGCCCGATCTGGGGCACCGGCGCGGCCGTCCTGTCCTGGAACCTGCCCGAGCGTCCCTGACCGAAGCCGACCCGCAACCAGAGCAAGGAGCAGACATGCGAAACGTGGCCGTGGGCTTCGTCGAAGCCGAGGGTTACACCCCCATCTTCGACGCCGTCGACGCGATGGTGAAGGCCACCGAGGTCGAGGTGACGAAGGTCGTACGCCTCGGCGGAGGCATCGTCGCGGTCGCCGTGCGCGGCGACCTCGCCACCGTCGAGGAGGCCGTGGACATCGGCGAGGAGACCGCCCGGACGCGCAGCCGCTCGGTGCGCTCGATCGTCTTCGCCAGCCCCTGCGACGCGGTGAGCGCGCTCGCCGCCGAGCCTGACCTCGTCGGCAACTGACAACCGGGTAAGGAGAATCGGACATGTCCTCCGACAACGCGATCGGAATCGTCGAGACACGCGGCCTGGTGGCGCTCTCGGCGGGAATCGAAGCCATGATCAAGACCGCCGACGTCCGGTGCGTGGCCGTGGAACGGGTCACCAGCGGCTACCTCGCCGTCGCCGTCCGGGGCACCCTCGCCGCCGTACGCCAGGCCGTCTCCGCCGGGGAGGCCGCCATCCGCGCCCACGGCGAGCTGCGCAGCTCCCAGGTCTACCCGAAGCCGCACCCGACCACGGCGGCCCTGCTGGACGCGCCCGAACCGGCCCGCATCCGCGAGGTCATCGCCGGCCTGCGGGGAGAAACCGATGGTGCTCGGTGACGTCGTCGGCAAGGTGTGGGCCGACCGCATCCTGCCGGCGTTGCAGGGCAGGCGGCTCGTCCTGGTCCGGCCCCGCGGCGACGGGCCCGACCTCGTCGCCGTCGACCCCCTGAACGTCGGCGTCGGCACCACCGTCCTGGTCGTCACCGACGAGGCCGCGGCGGCGGTGACCGGCCAGCCCACCGTGGACGCCGCCGTGGTCGCGCTCGTCGCCGACCCCGGCAGCGAGCGGACCGAAACCAGCACCTGAACCCGAAGGGACACCTGAGCATGCCCGAGTCATCCTGGCCGGTGAGCCTGCGCGACGGCCACCCGAGCGCCGCCCCACCGATCCTGCGCAACTTCGTCGGTGGTGAGTTCGTCGGGGGTGGGCGGCGGTTCGTCAAGCGCAGTCCGGTGACGGGTGAGGCGGTGTTCGAGGTCGTCGAGGCGGATCGGGGGTGTGTGGACGATGCGGTGGCGGCGGCGCGGGCGGCGTTGGGTGGGCCGTGGGGTGGGATGGGGGAGCGGGAGCGCGCCGAGGTGTTGCGTCGGGTGGCCGTCGAGTTGGAGCGTCGTTTCGACGATCTGGTGACCGCTGAGGTGGCGGATACGGGTAAGTCGATTTCGCAGGCGCGGACGTTGGATGTTCCGCGTGGTGCGGCGAATTTCCGTGCGTTCGCGGAGATCGTGGCGACGGCGTCGACGGAGTCGTTCACGACGGTCACGCCGTCGGGTGGGCGGGCGTTGAACTACGCGGTGCGTAAGCCGGTGGGTGTGGTGGCGGTGGTCGTGCCGTGGAATCTGCCGTTGTTGTTGTTGACGTGGAAGGTCGCTCCGGCGTTGGCGTGCGGTAACGCGGTGGTGGTGAAGCCGAGTGAGGAGACGCCGGCGTCGGCGACGTTGTTGGCGGAGGTGATGGCTGCCGCGGGGGTGCCCGAGGGGGTGTTCAACCTGGTGCACGGCTTCGGGCCGGACTCGGCGGGGGAGTTTTTGACCCGTCATCCGGGGGTGGACGCGATCACCTTTACCGGTGAATCGTCCACGGGGGGTGCGATCATGCGGGCCGCCGCCGATGGGGTGAAGGCGGTGTCGTTCGAGTTGGGTGGGAAGAACGCCGGGCTGGTGTTCGCCGACGCTGATTTGGAGGCGGCGGTGGCGGGGTCGGTGCGGTCGAGTTTCACCAATGGTGGTCAGGTGTGTCTGTGCACGGAGCGGATCTATGTGCAGCGGCCGGTGTTCGAGGAGTTCACCGCCCGGCTCGCGGAGCGGGCCGCTGAGCTGCCGTTCGGGTGGCCTGCGGACGAGGCGACGGTGAACATGCCGTTGATCTCGCGTCAGCATCGGGACAAGGTGCTCGGCTACTACGACCTGGCCCGGCGTGAGGGTGCGCAGGTGTTGGCCGGGGGTGGGGTGCCGGCGTTTGGTGATGGGCGTGATGGTGGGGCGTTTGTGCAGCCGACGGTGTTGACCGGGTTGGGTGCGGGTGCGCGGACGAACACTGAGGAGATCTTCGGGCCGGTGGTGCATGTGGCGCCGTTCGATGATGAGGATGAGGCGTTCGCGTTGGCGAATGGTACGGAGTACGGGTTGGCGGCGGCGGTGTGGACGCGGGATGTGGGGCGGGCGCATCGGGCGGGGGCGCGGTTGGATGCGGGGATCGTGTGGGTGAACACGTGGTTCCTGCGGGATCTGCGTACGCCGTTCGGTGGGGTGAAGGCGTCGGGTATCGGGCGTGAGGGTGGCGTGCACTCCCTCGGTTTCTATTCCGAACTCACCAACGTCTGCGTGGACCTGACATGAGCGCCATCGAGTTGGCGGCCGGCGAGCTGCTTCAGGCACGGGAGTCCGGCACGCCCTGCCCGCCGCTGCGCGGGCGGCTGCTGCCGGAGGGTGACGTCGAGACGGCGTACCAGGTGCAGCAGCTCCAGGTCCGGCGGTGGCTGGACGCCGGTCACCGGCGGGTGGGCGCGAAGGTCGGGTTGACCTCGCGGGCGGTGCAGGAGAGCTTCGGGGTGTTCCAGCCGGACTTCGGGGTGCTGCTGGATGACATGGCGGTGCCCGACGGGGCCGAGGTTGCGATGGGCCGGCTGTTGCAGCCCCGGGTGGAGGCGGAGGTCGCGTTCGTGCTGGGCGCGGATCTGCCCGACGAGCGGATCACCGGCGCGGACGTGATCCGGGCGGTGGATCACGTGTTGCCGGCGATCGAGATCGTGGATTCGCGGGTGGCGGGGTGGGACATCTCGATCGTGGACACGGTGGCGGACAACGCCTCCAGCGGCCTGTTCGTGCTGGGCACGACGCCGCGTCGGCTGGCGGATGTGGATCTGCGGTTGTGCGGGATGGTGCTTGAGCAGGGCGGTGAGCCGGTGTCGGTGGGGGCGGGCGCGGCGTGCCTGGGTAATCCGTTGCACGCGGTGCAGTGGCTGGCGCAGACGATGGCCCGCTCCGGCGATCCGCTGCGCGCGGGCGACGTGGTGCTCTCCGGGGCGCTCGGTCCGATGGTGCCGGTGACGGCAAGCGCGGCGTACGAGGCGCGGATCTCCGGTCTGGGCTCTGTCCGCACGTGCTTCTCCAAGGAGGCGTCGTGACCACCGGCGTGGCGGTGATCGGGTCGGGCAACATCGGCACCGATCTGATGATCAAGGTGCTGCGGCTGTCGGAGTCGTTGCGGATGGTGGCGATGGTGGGCATCGACCCGGAGTCCGACGGTTTGGCGCGGGCGCGGCGGTTGGGTGTGGCGACCACGGCCGAGGGTGTCGACGGCTTGGTGGCGATGCCGGAGTTCGCGGATGTGGAGTTGGTGTTCGATGCCACGTCGGCGGGTGCGCACCGGCGCAACGATGCGGTGTTGGCGGCGCACGGTCGGCTGGTGGTGGATTTGACGCCGGCGGCGATCGGTCCGTATGTGGTGCCGCCGGTGAACCTGGACGAGCACCTAAGCGAGCGCAACGTGAACATGGTGACGTGTGGTGGGCAGGCGACGGTGCCGATCGTGGCGGCGGTGGGTCGGGTGGCGCCGGTGGCGTACGGGGAGATCGTGGCGTCGATCGCGTCGAGGTCGGCGGGTCCGGGCACGCGGGCGAACATCGACGAGTTCACCGAGACCACGGCGCGGGCGATCGAGGTCGTCGGCGGTGCGCAGCGCGGTAAGGCGATCATCGTGTTGAACCCGGCGGATCCGCCGTTGTTGATGCGCGACACCGTCTACTGCCTGTGCGAGGACGCCGATGCGGATCGGGCGGCGATCGCGGCCTCCGTAGGGGAGATGGTGGCGTCGGTGCAGGAGTACGTGCCCGGCTACCGGTTGAAGCAGGACGTGCAGTTCGACCGGGTGGATGCGTATGTGCCGTCGTTGGGTCGACGGTTGAGCGGGTTGCAGGTGTCGGTGTTCCTGGAGGTCTCCGGCGCGGGCCATTATCTGCCGGCGTACGCGGGCAACCTGGACATCATGACCTCAGCCGCGCTGCGCACCGCGGAGCGCCTGGTCGGACTGCGATCGCCAGCGACGCGCCAGGACGGCGCTGGTGGCGACGGCGCGGGCGGGGACGGTGCAGGTCGGGACGTCGTGGAGGTGACCGGGTGACTGATCTGTACATTCAGGACGTGACGTTGCGCGACGGCATGCACGCCGTTGCCCACCGGTACACCGTCGGACAGGTCCGCACGATCGCCGCCGCGTTGGATGCGGCCGGGGTGGCCGCGATCGAGGTCGCGCACGGCGACGGTCTGGCCGGTTCGAGTGTGAACTACGGTCATGGTGCGGCCAGTGACGCCGAGTGGATCGCGGCGGCGGCCGAGGTGATGACGTCGGCGAAGCTGACGACGTTGCTGTTGCCGGGGATCGGCACGATCGCGGATCTGAAGGCGGCGAAGGCGCTCGGGGTGACGAGTGTGCGCATCGCCACCCACTGCACGGAGGCGGATATTTCGGCGCAGCACATCGCGTGGGCGCGGGAGAACGGCATGGACGTGGCCGGGTTCCTGATGATGTCGCACATGAACGACCCGGCCGGGTTGGCCGCCCAGGCGAAGTTGATGGAGTCGTACGGGGCGCACTGTGTCTACGTCACCGACTCTGGTGGCCGACTGCTCATGTCGGATGTGGCCGAACGCGTGGACGCGTACCGGCAGGTGTTGGCGCCGGACACGCAGATCGGTATCCACGCGCATCACAACCTGTCCCTCGGTGTCGCCAACAGCGTGGTGGCGGTTGAGCACGGCCGCATCGCCGGCGACGGCCCGCTGGGCTCGGCGCACGGGCGCACGGTGCGGGTGGATGCCTCCCTGGCGGGGCAGGGCGCCGGGGCGGGCAACGCGCCGTTGGAGGTGTTCGTGGCCGTCGCGGAGTTGCACGGCTGGCAGCACGGTTGCGACGTGTTCGCCCTGATGGATGCCGCGGACGACATTGTGCGGCCGTTGCAGGACCGGCCCGTGCAGGTCGACCGGGAAACCCTGTCGCTCGGCTACGCGGGGGTGTATTCGAGTTTCCTCCGGCATGCGGAGCGGGCCTCGGACAAGTACGGGGTGGACGTGCGCTCGATCCTGGTCGAGTTGGGTCGCCGCCGGATGGTCGGCGGCCAGGAGGACATGATCGTGGACGTGGCACTGGACCTCGCCGGCAAGGAGAAATCATGATCGGGCCGGATACCCCGGGCATCGCCGAGCGCCTCGGCGTGGCGGCCGACACCGCCACCGCAATCCCGCAGTTGGCCGCCGAGACCGGCTTGGACGTGGACGCCGCGTACGCGGTGCAGACCGCGCTGATCCAGCGCCGCCTGGACCGCGGTGAGCGCCTGGTCGGGTTGAAGATGGGCCTGACCAGCAAGGCGAAGATGGCCCAGGTCGGCGTGGACGAGGTCATCTGGGGTCGCCTCACCGACACCATGCGCGTCCCCGACGGCGGCACCCTCGACGTCAGTGCCTTCATCCACCCCCGCGTGGAGCCGGAGGTGGCGTTCCTGCTCGACCGCCTGCCCGAACCCGGCGAACCCGTCGGGGACTTCACCGACGCCGTCCGCGCGGTCGCCCCCGCGATCGAGGTCATCGACTCCCGGTACGCGAACTTCACCTTCTCGCTGCCGGATGTGATCGCCGACAACACCTCCGCCGCCGCCTTCACCATCGGCCCCTGGTCGCCGGTGCCCGACGGCCTCGACAACCTGGGTGTGCTGCTGGAGATCGACGGACGCGTCACGCAGGTCGGCTCCACCGCCGCCATCCTCGGCGACCCCCGCCGCGCATTGGACGAAGGCATCCGCCTCGCCGGCCGCCACGGCGTACGGCTGCGCGAAGGCTGGGTCTTCCTCGCCGGCGCCGCCACCGCCGCCGTCCCGCTGCGTCCCGGCGCCCACGTCCGCGCCGTCGTCGAACACCTCGGCACCGCCTCCCTGCGAGCATCGGCATGACCACAAGCCACGACACGACCGCAAGCCAGGGCACGACCGCGAGCCAGGGCACGACCGCCGGCCGCGGCGGGAGCGCGCAGGCGCACGTCGTCGCCGGCAAGGCCGTACCCCGCGGCGCGTTCCCCCACGTCAAGGTCGCCGGCGGCTTCGTCTTCGTCTCAGGCACCTCGTCACGCCGACCCGACAACACCTTCGCCGGCGTGCAGGTCGACGAGTTCGGCACCACGAACCTCGACATCCGCACGCAGACCCGCGCCGTCATCGACAACATCGCCGACCTGCTACGGACAGTCGGCGCCGACCTGACCGACCTCGTGCAGGTCACCACCTACCTGGTCAACATGAACGACTTCGGCGGCTACAACCAGGTCTGGGCCGAGTACTTCGACGCCACCGGCCCCACCCGCACCACCGTCGCCGTGCACCAACTACCCCACCCGCACCTGCTCATCGAAATCCAGGCCGTGGCCGCACTACCCTGACCTGGCGGCACGTCATCCGCCAGGTCGCGCCTCTCCGTCGAGCCGGACGAGCAGGGCACCCACCTCGGTGTGCAGGCGACGCAGCTCTGCGGCCGTCGGCGCCAGCTCGTAGCAGTGGTGGTGGGCGGCGGCCGACAGGGTCGCCCAGGCGAACGCGACGCGGCGGGCGACGACGACGCCGGGACCGAGCCGGCCACGCAGCATCAGCTGCTTCGCCCGGCCCTGCCGGCACCCGGCCACCGCCGGTCTGGTCCGTCGCCAATAGGCGTCGATGCCACCCTCGAGGGCGAGCCGGATCAGGCAGGCGCACGCCCGGGGCCACCAGCCATCGGCGACGGCGGCCCCGCCGAACGTGCCGGCACCGCGCAGCAACTCCTCGGCCGCCGCCAGGCAGCGCTGTGGCGTCGGCGCGGTCACCGCAGCGCCTCCGTCAGCAGGCGGGCGTCCGCGACCAGGCCCGGCAGGTCCGTCACGTACGACCCGTGCACGCCCTCCCGGCACGCCTTGTACGCGGCCACCGCCCGTGCCCCGTGCCGGCGACTGAGGCAGCCGAGCACGTCCCCACCCCGGTCGGCGTCGTCGAACAGGGCCAACGCGAGCGTGGTGGTCAGCCGTCGGGAGGCGTCCACGATGGCCGCCTCGATGTCGTCGTGCGGCACCCCGCGTGCCACGCGCTGCCGCCACACCGTCCGGTGGCAGGCCGCCTCCACTGCCGAGCGGCACAGCTCCGCCACCACCGGCCCGCGCACCTCGGCGGCGATCTCCTCGTTGCGCGCCAGCGCGTACGCGTCGTCGAGGTAGCGCGTCACCGGGTCGGAGGCGGGCCGCAGGGTCACGACCGAACGTTCCGCGCGGGTCACCTCGACGATCCGGGCCCGGCCCACCTCCAGCCGGCGCACCGCGTCCGGCAGCCGGGTGTCGTGGGTGAAGACCACCACCTGCCGCTGCTCGGCCAGCGCGGCGAGCACCCGGGCCAGGCCGTCGACCTTGGCCGGGTCCATGCTCTGCACCGGGTCGTCAACGACGATGAACCTGAACGGGCTCTCCGGCGCGCACCCGCGCGGCAGGAACGTGGCCAACCCGAGGGCGTGCATCTCACCCTGGCTCATCACGCCGAGCGCGGTGCCGTTGTCGGCGCCGTCCACGCTGACCGGGAACGCCACCCGCCGCCGCGTGTTCGTCCCCTCCAGGGTCATCGCGCCCAGCTCGACGTTGCTCTCCTGCCGCAACTGAGCCCAGATCCGCTGCGAGTGTTCCGCGAACGGCGCCACCCGCTCGTTGCGCAGCCGCGCGGCCGTGGACTTCAGCCAGGCCCGCGCCGCCTTCACCCGCGCCAGCGTCGCCTCCCGCTCGGGCAGCCGGGCCGCGGCGTCGCCCCAGCCGCGCAGCTCGGCCGCCGCCCGCCGCCACCCGGTGTCCCGCTGCCGCAGGAACCCTTCGGCGTACGCGCGGGCCGCCTCCGCCGCGGCCACGACGGCCGGATACCGCGCGTCCAGGTGCGCCGCCAGTTCCGCCGGTTCCGCGGGTACGCGCCGCAGCGCCGCCACCGCCTCCCGCAGCCCTTCCAGCGGCACTTCCCCCGTGTCGCCCTCCGGCACGGTGAGGTTGTCGATCAGGTGGTGCGCCTGCCGCAGCAGAGCGGTCAGTCGCGTCGCGGCCGACCGGGCGGCGAGACTGTGGTCCCGCAGCCGCTCCAGCGACTCCCCGGCGGCGTTGCGCCAGTCCCCGTCGAGGCTGCCCGTGGCGCAGACCGGGCACGGGCCGTCGCCGGCGTCCTCGTGGTGCTCGATGGCGAGACGGAGCAGTTCCGCGCTGCGCAGCGCCGCCCGGTTCCGCCCGCCGTCGTGCCGCTGCGCCTCGGCGGACGCCTCGCGCAACTGTTCCGCCAGCCGCGTCACCTCCGCCATCGCCGGCACGCGCAGCTCGACCAGTCGCCGGCACAGCAGCAGCGGCCCGTCGGCGGCGACCTCCGCCGGTTCGTCGAGGATCGCGCCCAGCGCCGCCAGGTCGACGGTGCCACGTCCCTTGAGCAGTACGGCCACCCGGCGGGCCCGGTCGTCGGTGACGCCGGTCAGCTCCTCGGCGAGCGCGGCGCGTCGGGCGCGTACCTCCCTGATGGCCGCGTCGACGGGCCGGGCGGCGGCCATCAGCCGCTGGTCGGCGTCGGTGATCGCCTCCAGGCCGAGGATCGCGGAGATCGCGTCGAAGAGCTGGCTCTGCGTGCCGGCGGTGAGCCGGCCCAGCTCGGCGGCGGTGAGGAACGGCCGGTACAGCTCCAGCGGGCGGGCCAGCCCCAGCTCCGCCAGGCCCGCGTGCCGTCCGTGCCCGCTGGTGACGGTGACCTCCGCGTCGGCCAGCGCCGCGCCGAGCGGCCACGACCGGGTCACCGTCACCGGCCTCGCCTCCCCGTCGACGTGCAGCTGCGCCACGATCCAGCACGGGTCGGGGGAGTGCAGGTTGCGCCACCCCGTACGCCAGACGCTGTTGCGCTCCGCCCAGCGGGCGCTGTCGCCGGTGAGCGCCAGCTCGACGGCCTCGGCGAAGCTCGACTTGCCGGAGCCGTTGCGCCCTACCACCAGGGTGAGGCCCGGTCCGGGGTCGATCTGGAGGGTGCGTTCCGGTCCGACGCCGCGGAACCCGGCGACGGTGACCGAGGAGAGCCAGATCCGCCCCGCCGGCGCCTCGTCGGTCGGGACGGCCAGGTCCAGCCTGGTCGTCCGGCCGTCGAGCGCGGCGGCCAGGTCGTCCTGGCCGCTGAGCGCGGCGAGCACCAGCTCGGCGGTGTGGTCGGGCACGTCGTCGGCGGTGAGCCGCTCGAAGATCAGCTCGACCAGCGGTTCGGTGCGGCGGGCGGGCAGGGCCGGCGTCGTGGGGGAGGGCTGGCGGGGGATGGGCATGGTCGTCTCCAGGCGTGCCCCTGCGGGCCGGCGGAGGTGCCGGCCCGCAGGGGGAGAGCGGGAAGGTGGTTCCGGATGGTGCGCAGCCGGTGCCGGGGTCACCGGCGTGCCGGTCTGCGGATGGGTCAGCCGGGGCCGACCCAGAACTGGACGGCGGTGTTCGGGGCGGTTTTCGGGGCGGCGGAGATCGAGGAGATGGAGCTGGCGCCGGTGACGGAGCCGAGCGCGATGACAGCGGCGGCGATGAGGGCGAGGGTCGTGGTCTTGCGCATCGATACCTCCAGTGGTCGTTGTGGCGGGGTCAATAAGAGCATCGTCTGACAACGGTGTCAACAGTCATTGTGAACCTTGACGGGCGTGCGAGACTTCAGGCGTGAAGACACCGACCGTCACCGCTGCGGAGATCGCCCGGCTCGCCGGGGTCGGTCGCGCCGCCGTCAGCAACTGGCGCAAGCGGCATCCCGACTTTCCGGCCCCGGCGGGCGGCACCACCGCCAGCCCGGAGTTCGACCTCACCCAGGTCGAACAGTGGCTACGCGGTCAGGGCAAGCTCCCCGAGCTGTCCCGCGCCGACCGGCTCTGGCGACACCTGGCCGCGCCGACGCAGACGCCGGCGTCCGCCCTCGCGAGCGTCGGCGCCCTGCTACTCGCCCGCCACCGCGGCGAACGCCCCACCCTCGGCGGGGCCGACGACGAACTCTCAGCCCTGCTGCCCGACGTCGACGCCCTCGCCGACGAGCTCGGCCCGCAGGCCGCCTTCGACGAGTTGTGGCAGCGCTTCTCCGCCCCCGGCCCGGGCCGCCTCTTCGCCACCCCCGACGAGCTCGCCGACCTGATGGTGGCCCTCGCCGACGTCGGCGAAGGCTCCGTCCTGGACCCCGCCGCCGGTTCCGGCGCCACCCTGCGCGCCGCCGCCCGCGCCGGCTGCACCACGGCGTACGGGCAGGAACTCGACCCCGACCTCGCCGCGCTCGCCGGGCTCTGGCTCGCCCTGCGCGACGTGCCGGGGGAGGTCCGCGCCGGCGACTCGCTGCGCGCCGACACCTTCGGGGGCCGCACGGTCGACGCGGTGGTCTGCCACCCGCCGTTCGGCGTCACCAACTGGGGCAACGAGGAACTCGGCTACGACCCGCGCTGGGAGTACGGCGTCCCACCCCGTACCGAACCGGAGCTGGCCTGGGTGCAGCACGCGCTGGCCCACCTGCGCCCCGGCGCGCATGCCGTGCTGCTCATGCCGCCTGCGGCAGCCGGTCGCCGGGCCGGCCGGCGCATCCGTGCCGAGCTGCTGCGGCGCGGCGCGCTGCGTGCCGTCGTCGCGCTGCCCAGCGGGGTGGCCGCACCGCACGGCGTACCGCTGCACCTGTGGGTGCTGCGGCGCCCCGCGCCCGACGTGCCCGCCCCGGCGCGGGCGCTGCTCGTCGACGCGGCCGAGGGTGACGTCGCCGAGCTGTCCGCCCGGATCCTCGCGGCCTGGCGGGCCTTCACCACCGCACCCGACGCCGACGTCGAGCAGGCCGGCTTCGCGCGCGCCGTGCCCGTCATCGAACTGCTCGACGAGGAGGTCGACCTCACCCCCGCGCGCCGCCAACCTGCCGCCGGGGTCGAGCAGACCGGCGAGCAACTGGTGAGCACCAGGGACCGACTGGCCGCGATCGTCGGTGACCTGCCCGCGCTGATGCCCCGGACGAGCCACCCGACGGAGGTGGCCCCGCCCCCGACCACCTCGGTCGCGGACCTGATCCGCGGCGGCGCGCTGCAACTGCTCGGGCCGGTACGTGCCGCCGCCGCAGCCGGCCAGCCGCCCGTCGACGTGCCGCCCGCAGCGGGAGGCCCACCCGTGCTGACCGTGCCCGACGTGCTGGCCGGCGTCGACGCCTCCGGCCAGGTCGACGAGCGGCTCGGTCAGGAGATCCCGCTGGCGGTCGGCGACGTGGTGGTGCCCATGGTCGCCAGTACGCTCACCGCCCGGGTGGTCACCGCCGAGGGGACGCTGCTCGGCCGCAACCTCTACCTGCTGCGCCCCAACCCGGCGGCGCTCGACCCGTGGTTCCTCGCCGGTCAGCTGGGCACCTCCGCCAACGAGAAGCAGGCGTCGAGCCTGTCGGGGACCCTGCGCTTCGACATCCGCCGGGCGCAGGTGCGCCGGCTGCCGCTGGGCGAGCAACGGGCGCACGGGGAGGCGTTCCGGCGGCTCGCACATTTTGAGTCGGCAATCAGACAGGCCGCGGAACTGGGGGCGGAACTGGTGCGGCTCACCGCGGATGGCCTGGCCCAGGGCAGCCTGCGCCCGGAAGGCGGCGGCCGGTAGACCTGCACGGCGCCCGGGAAGCACCATCCGGCTGCTGACACCACAATCGTCCACGTTGTACGGTCATGCGTCCGCCGGGCGTGGGGCCGGTGCGGGGTGTGCGGGGTGGGTGTCATCGCGTGGGGGGTCTGGTGGCGCTGGACAAGGTCGGTGGATACCAGGTGCTCCGGCCGCTGGGCTCGGGCGGCATGGGAGTCGTGTACTTCGCGGTCTCGCCCACCGCCGAGCGGGTCGCGCTGAAGGTGATCAAGCAGGAGCTGCTCGAGACGCCGACGATGCGGGAGCGCTTCGCCGCCGAGGTGGAGAGCCTCAAGCTGGTCTTCGGGTCGCGGGTGGCGCGGCTGGAGGACGCCGACACCACGGGTGACCCGGCCTGGCTGGCCGTCGAGTACGTGCCGGGGGCCACGCTGCGCCAGCACGTCGACGCCAGGGGCCCGCTCGCCCTGCCGGTGGCCGCGATGGTGGGGGCCATGCTCGCCGACGGCCTGACCAAGGTGCACCAGGTCGGGCTGCTGCACCGGGACCTCAAACCACAGAACATCATCCTCGGCCCGGACGGCCCGAAGCTCATCGACTTCGGGCTGGCGGTGCTGATCGACCGCGAGCAGTACGTGACCGAGGCGGGCGCCCTGGTCGGCACGCCCGCCTACATGTCGCCGGAGCAGGTCCGGGGCGAGCGCGAGCTGACCGCCGCCGTCGACATCTACGGCCTCGGCGCGCTGCTGGTCTTCGCGCTCACCGGGCACGGCCTCTATCCGCCGACGAACTCCTGGAACCTGCTGCTGCGCATCACGGAGCCGGGCGACCTGCCGGACCTCTCCGGTGTGCCGACCGAGCTGGCGCCGTTGATCGGCGCCATGTTGGCCCACGACCCGACCGCCCGCCCGGGGCTGGACGCCGTCCGTACGCGGTTGCTGGCGGTCGCCTCCGCCAGCGCCGGCAGGAGCGTGCTCGACCTGCGGCGGGAGGTCTGCGCCCTCACCTACGACGACAACACGGAGCTGCTGGTCCCGCCGGATCTCCAGGATCCGGAACAGGATCCGGAGGACCCGCCCGACGGCGGCGAGGAGAGCACCGCCGAGGTGCCCGCGACGACGCCGACGAAGGTCGACTCTGATCAGCCGGCGAACCCGCCCCCCGACGTGAACTGGCTGGTCGACAAGCTGCGCCGCCAGTACGCCCGCCGCTCGACCCTGTAGGAAGGCCCTCTTTCGATGACATCCACCCAGGAGGCGACGTTCGCCCCGGGCTCCCGCATCGTGGTCCGCGACGAGGAGTGGCTGGTACGCAGCGTGAAGACCGGCACCGCCGACGGCACCATGATCAAGGCGGTCGGGGTCTCCGAGTTCGTGCAGGACGTCGAGGCGACCTTCTTCACCGCCCTGGACGCCATCCAGGCGATGCGCCCGGAGGAGACCGTCCTCGTGCGCGACACGTCGTCGAGGTTCCGGCAGAGCCGGCTCTTCCTGGAGGCCGTCTTCCGGCGTACGCCCCTGCCGCGCACCGAGCGGGGTCTGGCGCTGGCCGACCGCTTCCTGCTCGACCCGCTGACCTACCAGCAACGCCCGGTGGAGTTGGCCCTGTCGGGGTTGCGCCCGCGCGTGCTGCTCGCCGACGTGGTGGGCCTGGGCAAGACCCTGGAGATCGGGCTGATCCTCGCCGAGCTGATCCGCCGCGGCCGGGGCGACCGCATCCTGGTGGTCTCCCCGCAGCAGGTGCTGGAGCAGTTCCAGCGGGAGCTGTGGACCCGCTTCGCGATCCCCCTGGTGCGCCTCGACTCGATCGGCATCCAGCGCATCCAGCAGGAGATCCCCGCCGGGCGCAACCCGTTCACCTACTTCAAGCGGGCCATCATCTCGGTCGACACGCTCAAGGACGCCGGTCAGTTCGGCCACCATCTCGACGCGACCGTCTGGGACGCCGTCGTCATCGACGAGTCGCACAACCTGATCAACAAGGGGACCCAGCGCAACGAGCTGGCCCGTCGTCTCGCCGCGCAGACCGACGCGCTGATGCTGGCCAGCGCCACCCCGCACAACGGCGACAAGGAGTCCTTCGCCCAGTTGATCTCGCTGCTCGACCCGGCCGCGATCGCCAACCCGAAGGACTACCGGGCCGAGGACATCGCCCACCTCTACCTGCGTCGTACGAAGATCAGCCCCGAGGTACGCGACCAGATGGGCGACCGCTGGGCCGACCGGGGCCCCTCCCAGGCGGTGCACTGCCCGGCGACGCCGATCGAGGAGCAGATCTTCGACGAGCTGACCGACGTGTGGCTGGCCGGCAGGTGGAGCGACGAGACGATCACCGGGCAGCACCGGCTCTTCCCGTACACCTTGTTGAAGTCCTTCCTGTCGTCGCACCGCGCCCTGCACGAGACGGTGACCAACCGGCGGAAGAAGGCCACCGGCACCGAACGCGCGGCCCTGGACCGGCTCGCGGAGCTGACCTCGGCGATGACCGAGGCGGACTCCAGCAAGCTGACGCACCTGGTGGCGGAGCTGAGGAAGATCGGCGTCGGCCGGGGCAGCGACGTCCGTGCCGTGGTCTTCTCCGAGCGGGTGCCCACCATCAAGTGGCTCGCCGAGGTGGTGCCCGGCCTGCTCGGTCTGAGGCCCGCCGCCGTGCGGGTGCTGCACGGCGGCGTCGCCGACACCGACGAGCAGCGCATCCTCCAGGAGTTCGAGCTGGCCGGCAGCGAGGTGCGGCTGCTCTTCACCGGCGACGTCGCCTCGGAGGGCGTCAACCTGCACCAGCAGTGCCACCACCTGATCCACTACGACATCCCGTGGAGCCTGATCCGCATCGAGCAGCGCAACGGCCGCATCGACCGCTACGGGCAGCGCCACCGCCCGCAGTTCCGGGCGCTCGTGCTCACCTCCGGCCGGGAGGACGCCAAGGACGACCGCACCGTCGCCGAGAAGCTGCTCGGCCGGGAGGAGAACGCCCACCGCAGCCTCGGCAGCGTCGAGGCCGCCACCGGCCAGTTCGACGCGAAGGCCGAGGAGGACCGGCTGGTACGCGACCTGCTCGCCGGCCGCACCGTCGAGGAGTCCTACGACGCCGCGCACGCCGGGATCGACGTGATGGCCGACCTGTTCGGCGAGGTCGGCACCGCCCCCGTCGCGGCGGAGGTGTCGCGGGCCCGGGTGCCGAAGCTCTTCGACTCGACCCGCGACTTCGTCGACGCCGCCCTGCACGAGGTCTACGACGACCGGCCCGAGGACCACGTCGACCTGCGCCGCGAGGACGAGCTGATGACGTTCCTGGCCCCCGGCGACCTGGTGCACCGCCTCACCGACCTGCCCCGCTCCTATCTGCGCGCGCACCGCGAGGGCGAGGCGCTGCGGCTGAAGGTCACCTTCGACCGGGCCCTCGCCCAACGCAAGCTCGACCAGGCCCGGCAGAGCAGGACGCCGACGTGGCCGGAGATCGCGTTCCTCAGCGACGTGCACCCGATGGTCGACTGGCTGGTCGACAAGGTGCTGATCCGGCTGGGCCGCCAGCAGGCGCCGGTGCTCACCGCCGACGTCACCGGGCCCGTCTTCCTCGTGCAGGGCGCCTACGCCAACCGTCTCGGCCAGCCCACGGTCGTGCAGTGGATGGCCGTGACCGGCCTGCCCGACCGGCCGGTCATCCGACCGATGGACGAGGCGCTGCGCGCCGCCAACGTCGGCCCCGACATGGTCAACCGCGCCGAGGCCGTCGACACCGAGCCGCTGACCCGGCTGCTGCCGCAGGCCGTCGCCGCCGCCCGCGAGCACCTGGCCGGCAAGCGCGCCGAGTTCGACGCCGCCAACGCCGGGCCGCTGCGCCGCCACCGCGACCGGCTGGCGACGTTCCAGCAGGCCAGCATCCTCGACGCGCTGCCCGGCCCACAGCGCGAGAAGCACCGCCAGCGGGTGCACACGACCGTCGCCGAGCAGCACGACCTGCTCGACCGCCTGGAAACCGACGGCGAGCCGCTGCTGCGCGTCCTCGCCGTCCTCGTCGCGTCCCCGGAGCGTGCCGCATGAGCTTCGAGTCCTTGACCAACCGCGGCGAATATCTTTCCGCGCACTACCTGGCCGAGATCCTGCCCACCACCCTCAAGGGTGGCCTGGTCAAGCTGTGGGCCGAGCGGGAGAAGAGCGGCGGGCAGACGCCGCGCACCGGCCTGCGCGGCCTGCGCCGCCCCTACTTCGACGCGAAGACCGAGCTGGCCGACGACGAGTTCTTCGACCCGGAGCGGCTGCGCAAGCTGCACCAGGACGTGCTGCGGGCGCTCGGCTTCGAGCCGCAGCCGCAGCCCGTCACCGTCGAGCGCAACGGCCACGAGCAGGAGATCCATCTCGCCCACGCCGAGCTGGGCACCGGCCACGGCGTCGTCGCGCTCGACTGCGGCTGGGCCGTCGACACGGAGGCCGCCCAGGATCCGGACGGCGCCGGCCGGCTGCTCGACCCGGTCATGCTGCCCGGCAACGAGACCATCGCCACCGGCGCGAAGCTCGCCTCGCACCTGCTGGCCGCCGACAACCCGAAGCCCCGCTACGTGCTGATCCTCAGCGGCGGCGTGCTCACCCTCGCCGACCGGGCCGCCTGGGGCGAGGGCCGCTACCTGGCCGTCAGCCTCGACACCCTCTACGCCCGCAACGACGACAAGGAGTACGACGTCGTCGCCGCCCTGTTCGGCGCCGACTCGCTGCGCCCGCCGGCCGAGGGCGGCACGGAACCCCTCGCCGACCTGGTCGCCGGCTCCCGCCAGCACGCCGTCGGCGTCTCCAGCGAACTCCGCGAGGGACTCAAGGTCTCCGTGGAGCTGATCGCCAACGAGGTCCTCGACCGCATCCGCCAGGCCGGCCACCAGCCACAGCACGTCATGGACCTCGACGAGCTGGCCAAGGAACTGGGCCGCGAGGCGCTGCGCTACCTCTACCGGATCCTGTTCCTGCTCTATGCCGAGGCCCGCCCCGAGCTGGGCGTGCTGCCCGTCAACGACCCCCAGTACGTCGAGGGCTACAGCCTGGCCCGCATCGGCGACCTGGTCTCCCGCCGTCTCCCGCCGTCCGCCGAGGACGGCACCCACCTCTACGAGTCGCTGGACCTGCTGTTCCGCATGGTCAACGAGGGCCACCGCCCACGCGGCGGCACGCAGGTCGAGCAGCGGGCCAGCGAGGGCGAGGGCCTGCGCTTCGAGCCGATGCGCTCGGACCTGTTCCTGCCGGAGAAGACGAAGCTCATCGGCCGACTCATCGCCGAGCCCGGCAGCGACCCCGACGACCCGGGCGGCCCGAAGATCGACACCCGGCTGCGCAACAAGGTCCTCTACGAGGTGCTGCGCCGCCTCATGCTCACCAGGGGCGGCAGGAGGCGCCGCGGCGGCTTCATCTCGTACGCCCAGCTCGGCATCAACCAGCTCGGCGCCGTCTACGAGGGCCTGATGTCGTACACCGGTTTCGTCGCCACCGAGCAGCTCTACGAGGTCGCCAAGAACGGCGACCCGAAGGACGGCTCGTGGATGATCCCGGCGTCCAAGACCGACGACTACGACGACAACGTGTTCGTGGAGAAGGAGGACCCCTACACGGGCGTGCGCAGCCGGGTCAGCTACCAGCCGGGCCAGTTCGTCTACCGGCTCGCCGGCCGCGACCGGCAGACCAGCGCCTCCTACTACACCCCGCAGTCGCTGACCGAGGTCACCGTCCAGCTCGCCCTCAAGTACCGCCTCGACCAGGACGGCACCACCACGCCGGCCCGCGAACTGCTGGACTGGACGATCTGCGAGCCGGCGCTCGGCTCCGGCGCGTTCCTCAACGAGGCCATCAACCAGGTCGCCGCCGAATACCTGCGCCGCCGGCAGACCGAACTCGACGTCACCCTCGACCCGGAGGCCTACCACCTCGAACTCCAGCGGGTGAAGGCCTACATCGCGCTGCACAACTGCTACGGCGTCGACCTCAACCGCACGGCCGTCGAGCTGGCCGAGGTCTCCCTCTGGCTCAATGTCATGCACACCGGCCTCCAGGCCCCCTGGTTCGGCCTGCACCTGCAACGCGGCAACTCCCTCATCGGCTGCGGGCGCAAGACCTACGACCCGAAGCAGCTCGCCGACAAGTCGTGGCTGACCACCGCCCCGGCCGAGAAGCCGTTCCGGGACGGGCCGATCGACGAGGGCACCATCCACCACTTCCTGCTCCCCGCCGACGGCTGGGGTGCGGTCGCGGGGGAGAAGGAGGCCCGCGAGCTGGCGCCGGCCGAGACCGCCAAACTCAAGGCATGGCGTACGGCGATGAAGCGCGTGCCGTCGTGCAAGGGGAAGAACTCGCAGGTCAAGCGGTTGCAGGCGCTCGCCGGGCGGGTCGAGTTCCTGTGGGGGCTGGTGCAGCAACGCCTCGCCATCTCCGAGCGGGAGATCCGCCGCGACATCAAGGTCTGGGGGGCGGACGGCCTGCCGCCGGTGAGCGGGGCGGTGGCCCGGGAGAAGATCCTGGAGGACCTGACCGCGCCCGGCACGCCCTACTGGCGACTGAAGACGCTGATGGACGTGTGGTGCGCGCTGTGGTTCTGGCCGCTCGACAAGGTCGGCCTGCTCGACGGCTCCGACCCCGCGTACCCGACCGCGCCCGTCCAGGTCTCGCACGTCAAGGACGTGCCGGCGTACGAGGAGCCGGTCTACGAGACGCAGGACATCTTCGGCAATGTGCAGGCGCAGCAGATGAAGCTGCCGACGAAGGCGACCGGCGGCACGCGGCGGATGACCGTGGCGGAACAACTCCGTCAGCAGGTGCCCCTGACCAACCTGGATGACTGGCTCACCTTCGCGGAAGCCCTCATCGGCCGCACCGCCGCGGACGAGAACACCGCACGGTTCTACGGCCGCGAGCTGACGAGCCTGGACGAGATGAGCGACTTCGAGCAGAAGCTCGATGGCGTTATCGGCGTCGACTCGCCGTGGACGCTATCCGACCGGTTTCCCTGGCTCCTCGCCGCCGATCAGATCGCTGAGCGGCAGGGCTTCTTCCACTGGGAACTCACTTTCACTCAAGCGTTCGTCGTGGGCGGGTTCGACCTCCAGGTCGGCAACCCTCCATGGGTGCGCCTTGATTGGAAGGAAGACGTCATTCTAGCCGAAAGTGAACCTTGGTTTCGGCTTGCCGATAAGCCTTCCATTGAAGTGTGGCAAGCTCGTAAATCTGCTTTGCTGTCGAAGGCATCTACCCAACAAGCCTTCGTTTTGGAGATGGCAGGAAATGTCGCCCAGGTCGAGTTCTTGGGAGGTGCAACCACGTTTCCATTGCTTGTTGGCACGCGCCCCGACCTTTACCGAGCGTTCATGTGCAGGGTGTGGGGTCAGCTCGGCATCAGCGGTTGCGGCGGATTAGTGCACCCCGATACCCATTTCGGTGGGACTAAGGACGGCTTGTTGCGGGCGTCTGCATACAAGCATTTGCGGATTCATGGTGGATTTATTAATGGCGCAAATTGGGCCTTTGCGGATGCTAGCCGCGACCTTGAGTTCGGGGTTCATATCTATGGCGCTAAAACAGAGATCAACTTTTTGCATCTAAGTCAGTTGTATGCCGCACATGCGTTGAGCGAATCTTTGGTGCATGACGGAACCGGCTCCACTCCTGGTCAAAAATTCCAGGGATCGTGGGATCGGCGGCCGCATCGTGCGAGAGTTGTGCGCGTAGATGGACGGACTTTGGAAATCTGGCGCAACCTTCGAGGCGAGGCTGATGGTGTGGTAGGCCGGACGCCTTTGTTGCAACCCATCTCCATCGATGAAGAGCGAGCAATCGCGGCGCTAGCTTCCTACGGTCAGCGGCTTTCGAGTTTTCAGCCTCGAATCAGCTTTGGTCATGACGAGGCGAAGTCGAAGAAGCAGGGCATACTCGTTTGGGATCAGGTCATCCCAACCTCGTACCGCGACGTGATTCTCCAAGGCCCTCACATCGGAATAGCTAATCCGCTGAACAAGGAGCCAAGGGTCCCATGTCGAAGTCAAGGAGATTGGGACTTCGTAGACGTCTCTTCGATAAAGGAAGCGTTCGTGCCGCGTACCAACTATGTTCGTGGCGCGGGCGTGGCCGCTCTTGATGCTGAGGATAGGTGGGATGAGGCGAGCTGCACCGATTTCTACCGCCTTGTCTGGCGGGCGATGATTAATCCTAAGAGCTCTGAACGATCGCTGTTCGCTGCTCTTCTCCCTCCCGGTCCAGCTCATGTCCATGCGGTGCACAGCATGGCACTCAGATCGAACTCTGAAACCGCTCTAATTGCCGGTTTTTGGGCTGCGCTTCCGCTCGACTACATGCTACGAATTTCTGGCCGAACCAATCATGGCGCTACTGAAGCCAAAAGTATGCCGGCAGGAGCGGTCTCCCACCCCTTGGCATCCGGGCTCCTGTTGCGAGCCCTGCGTTTGAACTGTCTAACCTCGGAATATGCGGCCTTGTGGAGCCAGTTGTACGATTCTTGCTGGGAGCGGGAGAGTTGGGCGGTAGACTGGGCCGACATGCCAGCGCTTGGTTCGGTACGTTCGACATGGGAATGGGTAACTCCGTTGCGATCCGAACGCGAACGCCGAGCGGCACTGGTGGAAATCGACGCTCTGGTGTCAGTGTGGCTCGGGCTGGATGTCGATGAGCTAATCGCAATCCTGCGTTCTCGGTATCCGATCCTCACCGGAAGAGAGGAGCAGATGTGGTTTGATGCAGAAGGGCAAAAGGTCGCAGCCGACCCGTACGCCTTCGGTTTCAGGCAGGCCAAGGAACACTATGGGCAGTTGATGGCGTACATCGACGATCCCGTGCGGAATTCGATGCCGGAAGGTTACACGGCGCCGTTCTACAAGGCGGATCGAGAGAACGAATATCGGCAGGCGCACGCCGTCTTCAGTGCGCGACTCCAAGACGCGATTGACAAAGGCTGGCAGTCGTCATAGCTCGCCCGGATGCCCTCGTTCCTCGACATGGGGGAACGAGTGAGCTTCGGCAAACGTCCAGAAATGTAACGTGCCGCCCCGCCGAATAGCGGCAATTCTGCCTCGCTATTCGGCAACCTGCATCATACGTGGCGTGTCATAAGATCAACGGCAGGAACCGCCGTGTTAATGGCGGGTTGGTGCGTGGATGATGGCGGACGCCTCCAAAGCGACTACTGCCCACTGGCAGGACGACTTGGTGGATTGGACCAGCCGTTACTGGGATACCTGCGCGTGCCCGGCGACAAACGGCTGGTGGGGATCTGCCGCCCTCAAGGCGAACCGGCACGCAACGATCGAGCCGGCGAATGTGAACGCGTGCGGAACCGGGCGGTCGCTGTTCGGCCGAGCGGACGAAGCCGACGGTGGCGATTCGATTGCCTCACGGGAGTGCGATGGCAGCGCATCTGGCGGCCTCACCAGATGCGCTGTCGCTTGTGGGTGCGTTATCAATGCGCGGCTTTGGTTGACTGGACGAATCTGTTCCAGGCGGTGGGGGAGAAGTTGAGGACGGGTCCGGCCGGGTCCTTGCTGTCGCGTACGGCGACGAGGCCGGGCAGGTTATCGGCAACCTCGATGCAGTCCCCGCCGTTGCTTCCGCTGTGGGCGCTCTTGCGCCACTGCGCGCCAGCCAAATCAGCCACGGTGGACCTCCCCAATGATCTTGTTCATGAGCTGCCTTGATTGTGCCTCATCGAGCGTCAAGTCATCGAGACTCGCCCACACCTGCTCGTAGGCTGCGTACTCCTCCGGCCGATCGAGATAGAGGGCTCCGGTCCACGACTCGCAGTAGACGACCGAGGGCTCGGGAGTGGTCCGCTTGCCGGGTGGGAAGTCGAGGATCACGAAGGTGCCCGCCTCCGCGCCCCGGTGTATCCCGGCGGTCAGCGGTAGCACTCGAACGGAGACATTGGGTAGCTCTCCGACCTCCAGCAGGTGACGGAGCTGGTCGGCCATGGTGGTGGCGTCGCCGACCGTGCGGAGCAGCGCTGCCTCGGCCAGGATCACTTCGAGCTTGGGTGCCCGAGGCAGCCTCCGATGAAGGAGCGCCTGCCGTTGGAGCCGTACTTCGACCAGCCGCTCACGCTCCTCATCAGTCACCTCGTGCCGGTGCTGGTAGACAGCCAGAGCGTAGGCGCGCGATTGAAGTATTCCGGGTATCAGTGCCTCGTCGAAGCGACGGATGAAGGACGCTGCGGATTCGAGGCCGACGTAGAGTTCGAACCAGTCGGGGATGGCGTCGCCGTACGAGTGCCACCAGCCCTTGGCCTTGGTCTCGGCGGCCAGCGCGGTGAGTGCGCCGGCCAGCTCGGGCGTCGCGCCGTACAGCTCGCACATGGCCTTGACGTCGAGGGCGCGGACCGGGCCGAGGCCGGTCTCGATGCGCCACATCTTCTGCCGGCTACAGTGCATCGCCTCGGCCGCGCCGTCGAGCGTCATGCGCGCCTCGGTGCGCAGCTCGCGCAGCGCCCGCCCGAGCTGCCGCCGGGGGACTGTCGATCCCATGTCGTCGGCCATCCGCTCCCGCCCCTCTCCATGTTGCATGGTGTTACATCGGTCGTGGTGCTGGTGCAACGCAGAAACGTTGCCCTTCTTCGTTTCGGGAATTGGGCTGGATTGCAATCCTGCTGCCCGGTCCTGACCATACCGTGCGGCTCCGACAAGCGTCATTTCCGCGCAATTCCCACGCGCAAGGACTGGCGGGCGCGACGCCTGAATGCGACCGCCAGCAGGATCGGAGCGGGTGGCGTTCCACTATGGACGTGTGGCTGAGGCCTCGGGTGTGGAGGATCGATAGGTTGGCGGGCATGTCTTACCGCAGCTACACCGCCGACGACAGTTACTGGACGGTACGCAAGCACGGCTCGACCTACTGGGTCGTGCGCATCAGGAAGGAAAACGGGATCTACCGGCGGCTCGAATGGTGGGGCGGCTACCGGCAGGCCGGTCACGCGGCGGGCGCGGCTGCCCAGTTGGCCTACCGGCAGGCCAAGGAGGACGTGGTCAAGGAGTTGCGTGGCAGCCTGCACGACGCGTTGGAGCGCGTCGGTCTCGGTGCCCTGCCCAAGCCCGCCCCGCTCCGCCCGGACCCGTCGGTGCTGCCGTCCGACGAGGAACCGGCCGACACCGAGGAGTGACGGACGGCTGCCTGCGCGGGCTCGCGTACATCCCGGGGTGTTGCCGGCGGCGTGTTCAGCGCCGCCGGTCGGCGGCGCGGACGACGAGGATGGTGCCGTCGCGGCCCAGCGAGAAGACCTCGCCCTGCCGGCGCAACGCCGACCACCTGTCGAAGACGCGCGGTGCCGCCCGCAGGTACGCACCGATCCGGCCCTCCGCGAGGTGCCGGTACAGCCCGCTCTCCACGCCCCGGAACACCTCCAGCGTCTGGCCGCCGGGCAGCGGAGCGAGGTAGCGGGTGCCCTCGGCGCGCAGGCCGCCGCGCAACGGCAGCGTCTGGGCGGTGCTCGACGTCCACGGCAGATCCGGCTCGAACAGGGCATCCTGCGCGGGCGCCGCCGGCTCCCCGCGTTGCCGGGGTGTGGCATAGCCGCGGGCCGTCGCGTTGTCGCCCGCGAAGAGCAGCGTGGTCGCCGCCACCGCCCGGGTCAGGATCTGGGTGAACCAGCCGCGCTGCCCGGCGGGGATGTCGAACACCTCGGGCGCTCCGGGCGGCGGCTCCCCGGCGGGCGGCACCCGCGTGCCGGCCGGCGGGGGAGCGCCGTCGGTGGGAACCTCCCCGGCGAGGGCGTCGTCGGGAACCGCGGTCCTGGCCCGCCAGTCCTGGTCGTCGGGGGCCGCGTGCAGCAGCTCGTCCAGGTCGTCGTCCGCGCCCGACCACAGCTCGCCGTCACCCGGCGGATCGAGGACGTACGAGGTGATCCGGCTCTCGCTCAGGTGCGACGCCACCATCAGCGACGGCTGGCGGCGCCCGGCCACCCGCAGCGCGTCGACCTGCACGACCGCCCGCGCCAACTGCTCGTACGCGAAGGTCGCCGACTTGTGGGTGCCCTTGCACTCCAGGATCACGATCTTCACGCCGCTGCGCCGGCCGGAGCTGTGGTGCCCGAGCAGGATGTAGTCCGGCCGCTTCTTGGTCTTCGACGCGGTGTCGACGTCGCCGACGCCGTCGAGGAAGCCGGCCTTCAACGCCACCTCCGCGTCGACGGCGTGGAAGTCCCAGTGCGGGTGCTGTCGCCGCAGCACCGTCTTCGCGACCATCAGCGCCAGCCCGATGCCCAACTGCTCGGACTGCGCCACCTTGTGGTGGTAGACCACGTTGCCAGCGTGCGGGGACAGGGCGAGGCAGCCGCTGCGTGCGGTCAGCGTCGCGCAGTAGCGCACGTGCGCCCAGTGCCGGGCCACCTGCGCCAGGGGCGAGGCGGTCAGGAACGTCGTGGCCACGCCCAGCTCGTGCAGCACCTGCGCCGGGCTGGTCCGCACCCCCGGGCCGATCGGCACCGGCGACAGCGCCTTGGCATACCGGTAGGCCTCGCGGTCCTCGGCCTTCTCGGCCTGCCGGCGTACCGCCGCGACGAGTTCCTCCGAGGACTGCACCGCGAGCGTCGACTCGCGCCCGAGCGATCGTACGAGCGAGTCGAGCTTCACCCGGCCACCCCCGATGCCGATCACCCCGCACGGGCTCGAACACACAGGGTCATCAAGGAATGCCAGAGTGTCAATGCCTTCTGGTGACTGACGTTCATGCGACAGCAGGCGTCGTCAGTTGTGCAACCCGCCGTACACGTCGCGGGCCTGCACGGTCCGGCCCGAGCACCCGGGTCAGGCCGCCGGCGCCCCCACGAGCGGCACCTGAGCCGACGCGCTGATCGTGCCGCGCAGCAACGGGCCCAAGGTGGCCGTCTGCGGCATCCACGGGGTCACCGGCTACCGCTTGAGCAGTTCGATGAGCGTGTCGTCGGCCTGGGCCAGGATCGGTGGGCCGTGCAGCGGCGTGGCCAGCACCCGCCGGCAGTGGTCGAGTTCGACGTAGATCACGTCGCCGGTGCTGGTGGCGTTCTCCAGCACTGCGAACCGGGTTGCGGCACCCGAGCACTTCGCGGCCGGGCGCAGCGCCCCCAGTCTGCGTTCGACGGCCGCGTGGCGCTGCTCGGGCAGGAGCAACCCGTAGTCGAAGGTCCCTGTGCCCTGCTGCTGCGCCGGCACCCGGAACACGCACAGCCGCAGCGGCGCGGTGGACGGGATCGACACCCGGCCTGGTCGGGGGAGGGACGACGGATCCCCGGTCCCGGCGGCCACCACGTTCGACGATGTCTGGGTGCACCCGGAGGCCGCCGCCCCGGCTGACAGGACTTCCCGTACGACCGTCTCCGACACCGTGGTCAGCCGCAGACCTCGCACCGCCTCCGGCACCTCGGGACGTGGCTTGCCGCAAATGTCCATCGGCAGTCGCGGCCGGATCCATCGGCCCTGCGCGTCGAACAGCAGCAGGTTCGGCTCCCAGGGCATCTCCAGGGTGCAGGCCTCGACGTTGGTCCTGTCGTCGGGCAGGTGCAGCGCGGCGAGAAGGGCTGTCACATCGGTGGCGCGGCCCTCGGTCAGGACGAGGTCTTCACCGCCGTCAGCGCGTCGCGTCGGTTCGAGCTGGCAGTGGACTGCGTACGCGACCGCGAAGGTGGTGTCCAGGCGCGGCAGGGTGTGGGCACTGGGCGGGCGCCCGTCCTCCCCGACCGGTGCGTCGACCGCGCAGGAGGTCCACCCTGACCGGGCGGTTGGCGTGCCGGAGGCCGCAGCGGATGGCTGCGCCTCCCGCCCGTCGGCCGAAGCACCGGCCACCGTGGGCCCGCCCTGACCACACGCGGCCAGCCCGGCCAGGGTCATCATCGCGACGAATCCCTTGACGATCGCTCGCATATCGTTTCTTGACGGCAGAAGACCACAAAACGTGCATCTATGGGACGATGTTAGCCCCAGTGCACGTGAACGCCGGCCTGCCGACGAGTTCTCGATCGCGCTGTCGCCCGTGCGTCCTGTTCGCACAGACCGATTACTGGGTCTGACCTCACAAGACGCCCCTGGCGGCGGTCATCTCCGCGCAATTCCCGTGCGCGGCTATTGGCATTCTGGGGAATGCACACGAGCGCATCCCCGGCTGCCGCCCATGGTCACGGGGGCGAGGCAGTCGGACGCGTCAGCGGGTGTTGGGGACCGGGTGTCCGCAGATCTTCTCGACGCTCTTCTGTGCGGCCTTCCACTTTCGATGCCCCGGCCCGAATTCGAGGACGAGGCCGGGCCGAGGCTTGTGGTCGGCAACGAACTGCGCCACCTCGGTGCTCGCGAGCGCCCATTGCGTCAAGGCCACCTGCAAGTCTGGAGGTGCTTGCAGTGCGGCTCGGGTCAACTGCCCGGCCAACCGCTTGTAGGTCTGGGCGACACTGGCTCGCATCGCGGGACCTTCCTCGCCCACGACGGCAAAGGCCGCACTGACGGACTGGTCCTTCGCCGCGACGTCCACCAACCTGCAAACGCCGGACCTGCTGTCGACGTTGGATGGCGTGGTCGTCGCTGCGGCGGGACCGGAGGCGGGTGGGCTGACCGGCGGTGGCGAGGCAGCCCGCCCGCCGTCCTCGTCGGGTTGCTCGGAGCAGCCTGCCACCACGAACACCAACGCGAGGGCCAGACAGGCAGATCTTTGTCTCATCACGGAACTCTCGATCCTTGTCGATGACGTGCTGCCTGCCTCTGCGCTCTCACGTCATCTGCCTCCCGAAGCGGCCAACCGTTCGAACTTGCCGAGCACAACGTCGGTGAAGGCGGTGGCGATCCCGCACGTGTCCATCGGGGCATCGGACGCCTGGCGGACGACCAGGGTGCTGAATGTGACAGGACCGAGGCTGGCGTTGGTCGAGCGAAGGTCGACGTTCTGGTAGCAGGACTTCTCGTCGGTCGACTGGACCACGGGGTAGCCGCGGATCTCGCGTCGTTGCGCCGTCGGCTCCTCCGCCTTGCTCTTCCGCGCCTTCGCCGACGGGTAGGGGATGAAGCCCATCTGCACGCCGGTCGAGGTGACCCAGTAGCACGATCTGGCAGGGCCCTCGGAGAGATGGATCTGACGTCCAGGCCGGGTGATCCCGTAGGCGGCGAGTTCCTGCTCGGCGAGCAGAGCGCACGGCGCCCCCGCGTACCGGGACAGGGCGGCGACGACGGCGCCTGGATCGGGAGTCGGGCTCGCTGGCGACGGTGCAGACGGCTCGGGTTCCGTGGCAGAGCAGCCGCCGAGCGCCACCACCATTGCGATGAGAATCGTTCTTGACGTCATGTGTCGTGCCCGACGGGAGTTGGCAGACATACACGTCATCCTATAGGCCCAGCTCGTGGTTGAGCCCCGCAAACGGAGAGCCGGCACCCGCCTGATCGACGGCGTGGATGCGAGTTCAGGGCTGGGCCAACTCCAGGAGGATCCACATACGGGTCACCGTGTCAGTCAGGGAGACCCAGACGGAGCGATTCGGCTGACCCTCCACGGTGCCCGAAAGGATGCCCCAGGTGTAGCCGCCCTGCGTCAGCGGCCCGCCCGAATCCCCGGACCGCGTGAAGGCACCGCCCGTCGGCTCACCCATGATGTGGGTGACGCCGTCGTCGTCGTAGGTGCCCAGCAGCTTTACCGAGCAGACCTGCAGACTGTCCGGCAGTTGGTATCCCGTCTGGGCCCAGTTGCCCCAACCTGACGCCGACATCAACACACCAGGAGCAGGGATGGGTTGATTGATCGGTGGCAGGGTGGTGGTCGCCACCGAACTGGGGAAGGGGCTCCAGACCTTGATCAACGCAAGATCGGCACGGCCGAACTCCTCAACGCGCTGCACCACCTTGCCGTAACCGTGGCCGCGCCGCCGATCGCCCGCGTACACGTGGAAGCGCGCTGCGGTGATGCCCTCGGTGCAGTGCTCGGCGGTCAGCAGCCACGAGCTGTTGAGCACCACCGCGGTGCACCGGTACTGACCGTCGACATAGACCTGGGCCGCCTCCCGCAGGTGCCCTGCGGTGACGCCTCCGTAGATGGCGTGGGCCGGCGTCACGACAGCCGGCCCGCCCACCGCGCCCATCAGCGCGGCCACGAGCACGGCCAGCTTCCTGCTCACCTTGCGTGATCTCATGTGCCCTCTTCCAGCTAATCGACCACGCGGTCGCGCAGTCTGGAGTTTCGGCAGTTCATCAGCATGATCCGCGACGGAAAGCGCCAGTCAGGTAACTGTCGACGTCGATGCTATCTGCTGTGCGAGTGATCCCGGTTGGTCCATGTCGGATGGCGCGGGTGTCGGTGGCGACGACAGGAGTGGAAGACCAGGTGTCCGGGCGGGAACGGGTTTCGTGATCGGGTCGGCGGGGGTAGGGATCGCACCGCCCGTCAGCCAACCACCTGAGGAGAGTGCCATGTCGGCGCAGGCGTTTCTCTACATCGTCGCGGTCATCCTGCTCGTGCTCGCCGCGCTGCCCCTGCCCACCAGGGGTGTCTCGCTCGCCCTGCTCGGGGCGGCGTGCGCCCTGCTGGCCTATGCCTGGCCGGTCATCACCGGCTAGTTGAACGGGGGCCGGTGGGCTGGTCCATGATGCTCTACCCAGCCCACTGCCCGTCAGCTCGAACTCAGCCTCTCTCGTCGTTGTCGCGGATGCGAACGCTGAATCGCCCGCGAGGTATTCGGCCTGCGACGAGCTATGGTGACCTGACGTCGACCAGCCTGGACGAGGACGGAGACGGTGACAGAGTCACAACACCTCCCCGACCCACTGGAATGGACTGTGCGTGGTCTGCGCTTGCCCGAGGCGCTTGCATCGCTTCTGCAGACAGGTAGGTGGCTGCACCCAGGCCGCCAGGCTCTCCATGAACTAATGCCCTGGTTCGAAGAACCTCTGATGTTCATGCCGAACCTCTACTCCATATGGTTCGAGAACGCGGCCCTGGACCACATCGCCGACGACAGCTCGATCTGCGAGCTGTTCCGCATGACTCGTGGCAGTCGCTCGGAACATCCGCCCGACATGCCGTGGCTCGACGTCGACCAGGCCGTCCTCATCGCGGTCAACGAGTACGCTGGTGACGACGTGGCCTTAGCCTTGGACTACCGCACAGACGCGGCCGATCCACGGGTCGTGGCGTCCGACATCTGGACGGACTCCCCCCAGATCTCCTGGCGGGCCGTGACGCCCACTTTCACTGACCTCCTCACGGCCCTGCAGGATGCCTCGTCCACCCTCTCGGAACTCGACATCCCACAGGAGTGGCGCTGACGGTGTCCTGTGGTGACGGCTGCTGCACAACGGCGGTTACCATCGCGGATCCTCGCCCGCTGCGACATCGAGGGCCCGTGCGGTACTCGGCGGTGACGTCGAGCAGCAATGTCACCGCGTCGTCCTCGGCCAGCATGTGCAGGGTCAACCGCCGGCCGCCGTCGCGGACGGTGGCCGGCGGATGTCTGTCAGCCATGCCAGGACGCCGGGGGTGGGCCGAATGCGCGACGAGCGGCCCGCACAGCCAGAGTGGCGAGGGCGGCGTTGGCGCCGCCACCAATTACCGCGCCGATGCCGAACGGTGCCACCCGACCGAGAACGATTATCCCTTGCTTGGCCCCGTACTTCGTGACGAAGTGTTTCCCCAGGATCTTGTTGATCTGACGCAACGTCTCAGCTGGAACCTTGGCGACGACCTGACGTCCCCAGTGCTGCCCTGTCCGCTCGGCAACCTTGGTGATGGTGGCGGAGCCAGACCCACCGAGCATGATTCCCATCACGATCGTTCGACGGCGCTCGACCTCGTCGATGGGGACTCCGTGGATGTCGGCGACAGAGAGCGCGAAGAGGGCGCTCAGCTCAAGGGAGGAGAGAGCCTCGCCGGCCGAGAGTGCGAGTGCGACCCCGGTGCCGACGCCGGGAGCGGCTGCAGCTCCTCCCACGGCAGCACCCGTCCCGGTCAAAGCGCTGACGTACATCCGCTCCAAATTGCGGATCACCTGTGTAGGAGTGACATCCGGATTCCGCTGGCGTGCCCGCGCGATGTTTTTGCGTACCAGAGGGCTCTGAGCGGCGATTGCCTTGTCCACCAAGTCGAGAATCCGCTGTCCAGGTACGGCTGCTTCCGAAACCGGCCCGCCGGGGCCACCTGTTGCCATGCCTTGGTCTCCTTGGATCGTCACGTTGAAACTCCCTCTCCCACTCGACCAGCCGAGTGGGACTCCCGGCCAGATCGTTGAACGGCGGCTGCCGTTAGCCCAGCAGCAGGTATATGGAAGTCGGTAGATTTTGGCTCGGGTGACCCTGGACGCTCGGCTGCCGTCGGTCTGGGTCTTTCCTGGCTGGCCTTTGACTCAATTAGTGCGACGCCGACGTTCAGGTCCGCGATGCGTCGAATCGACCGTCGCGACCGCGATTCTGCGCTGACATGTCATGAACCGATGTAGAGGCGAATCAGACTGAGGAAGTTGCGCAATTTCGCGACCTCCGCAGGCCTGACCGGATCAGGGTTGAAGTGCATGACGTTGTTGCGAACCTTGCGCAGTTCGTTCAGTCGCTCGATGAACCGTCCTCGGTTCAAGGGCCAACCAAGCTGTCCCCAGCACGCCGCGTTGTCGAGGACGGCTTGGTACTGGCCGATGGACATGGTGTCCAGGGACTTGAAGGTAAGTTTCGCATCTACACACGCCTTCCTGACCGTCTCCTCGTCGAAGGTGTTCACGATCAGCTGCCGCAACTCCTGGTCGATCTCACCGATGAGGAAGAAGGGCGTGGCGGTCTCGTCGTACTTGCGTACCACGTCGGCGGCCGTGACGATCCCGCTAATCTTCCGCTGGTCGTCACGGACGAAGATGAAGCCGTGCTGTTGCAACGTGCCCAGCACGTCCAGCAGTCGGGTGTCGTAGTCGAACACACGGTCGCGGGCTTCTCGAACTATGGCGTCGCTGAAGCTGGCATTCGGATTCCGGTGCTTCGCGGCGGCAATCGACTCCCAGGAGACCGAGCCGTAGAGTTGATGAGAGTTCGCCAGCACAGCGACCTGCGAGTAGTCGTTGATCTGCATTACGGTGATCGCCTCTTCGAAGCTAGCCGAAGGAGGCACCGATACCAGCGACATTCGATGTGGAAAGAGGTTCTCCAGCGTCAAACCGATGTTGACGCCCTCTTCGCTGAGCTCGTCGGCAGTCGCCTCGACGACGGTACTGCCGGAATCGTTAACCTCATCTTCGCTCTCCTCCTGCTCGGGGAGCATCACGACCCGGATGATCCGGTCCAGGCTGACGGCTCGGAAGTCAGGGCTGGTCGTCAGGCCATGATTGGCCAGGTCCGCCTCGACCTGGGTAGTCGCCATCCGGTCCCGGTCCTCCAGTCCCCACAGGCCGATGAACTCACGAACCGTGAACGACCGGGGCTGCCCCGACTCGGCTGCCGCCCGTGCTGCCTCCAGTGTCGCGAAGCGGTGGCGGACCGCCTCGGCCTCTTCCTCGGAGGTGTCCTGGTCTGCGCTGACCTCCTTGGCGACGTCCTGAAGCAGCTCCAACCGAAGCCGATGCAGGGTGGGGCCGGCTTGTCCCACCTGCCAGGCCGACCACCCCGCGACCGCCCGTCGTCCCGCCACGGTGGCGCCGGCCCGGGAGGGAGTTGTGAATTCCCGACCGTCCTGGAGTCGCAGCCTGGCTCGGTCAGTGACCGAAGCCTGATGCGGTTCGTCCCCGATGCGCTGCTGGAAGAAGAGCTCGTCGCCGGGCTTCAGTAGACCGGCGTCAAGCAGATCGGAAATGCGGACCCGCCGGCCGTTAAGCAGGTGCTTTCGTCGTGGGCGAAAAGAATTGTTCGACATTGCTGCTGTTGCTCCAGGTGGTGGCTGAGGTGGGAGTAAGGGTAGGTGTGCCTATTCGTTATCCTCGCCCGCGTTGTCGACCTGACCGTCGCGGGTGACAAGGACAGGTTCGACACCAAGGGCCGCGCTTGCCGCAGTAAGCGCCTGAACTTCAGCTTCAGATTTGGTGATCTCTCGGGCGGAGCACTTCCAGCCGATGATTGACAGCTCATTGGCGCCCCGACCGAGGGCCGTGTCGGCGTAGTCGTCCACCAGGCGGACGGCGACAGAGTCGGTGTGCTCGTGCACTTTTCGAGCAGCAAGGACAAGCTTGCGCTCGTACCCGGACTTGCCTGGGGTCATGTCGTATCCCGGTGGCATTGCCGAATGATCGCCGCTGCGCCAAGCCTCGACCATGTTTGCGATTTGGGGATAATCAGTTAGCAAAGTGATGCGATACAGTGGCACCAGCTTCCGGATCGCCCAGAAGAGCGCTCGTGCCTCCGCTGCCAGCTCGCCAGGCCCATCGAAGCATATCTGGGTCGTGGTTGCGCCGAATCCGTAGTGACCGTTGCTGGCCAAATAACCCCAACCACGCGGGTGGGCGCGGGCGGTCAAGTGCTTTTGGTAGCAGCCCACGGTGGCGACCTCGATCGCACTTCCATGGTCAACCACGAGGTTTCGTAGCTGCTCTTCCCGCATGATTTTGTCGCGCTTGAACAAGGGCATGGACCCGGACTGCATTTCCCGCGGCTTTGCGGGCCGCAGTGGCGCCGGGTGCGCGCACACCTGCCGGGCCTTGAGCGTGGCCCAGGGCTCCGGATGAACCCAGGCTCCGTCCTTCAGCCTGCAGATTACCCGGCACTGCTTGCAGATGTAATTCTCGGTGCTATCGATATCCGGCAAAGTGATGCGCCTATCGCTCGGCCTCAAGTCGTCGCAGCGTAGGCGATGATCGACAGCAAGTGGTGTCACAAATCCGACTTGCTCCCGTAAACCTTCTTCAGGGCAGGTCGAACCACCACAGTGGATGCTGACGTAGCATGCCCCGGGTGATCCGCTCATGAGGCCGACCATCGCCGCCGACACCCTGCGTCGGAACCTCACCCAATACCTGACCACCACCTTCGGCCTGACCGAGGAGGGCGTACGCCAGGGTCTGGAGGGCTTCCTCTCCCACCCGGAGCAGGGCATCTTCCGCGGGCCGTACCTGCGCATCCGCACCCCCTTCCGCACGGCGGCGGACGACTGGCGGGCGGGCCTGGACTGGGCGCCGGCCGACTTCACCCCCTGGTCGCACCAGGCGCGCGCGTTCGCCCGGCTGTCGACCAGGGGCAGGGCGGCCGAGCCGACACTGATCACCACCGGCACCGGCTCCGGCAAGACCGAGTCGTTCCTGATCCCGGTGCTGGACCACTGCCGCCGGCAGCGGCAGCAGGGCCGGGCCGGGATCAAGGCGATCCTGCTCTACCCGATGAACGCCCTGGCCACCGACCAGACGCAGCGCCTCAACGAGATGCTCGCCGATCCGGCGCTCGCCGGCGTCACGGCCGGCCTCTACATCGGGGATGTCGCGAAGATCGAGTACCGGCACGTGTTCACGAAGCGCTCCGAGATGCGGCGCACCCCGCCGGACATCCTGATCACCAACTACAAGATGCTGGACCTGCTGCTCCAGCGCGCCGACGACCTGCCGCTGTGGGAGGGCGCCGCACCGGCGTACGTGGTGCTCGACGAGTTCCACACCTACGACGGCGCGCAGGGCACCGACGTGGCGATGCTGCTGCGCCGCCTCGCCGCCGCGCTCGGGCTCGACGAGCCGGGCCGCCCGCTCGGGCCGATCTGCCCGGTGGCCACCTCCGCGACCCTCGGCGAGGGCGGTGGCCTGGACGGCCGGGTCGCGATCCGCGAGGTCGCCGAGCAGGTCTTCGGTGTCGCCTTCGACGCCGCGTCCCTGGTCGGGGAGGACCGCTACGCCTCCGGCGAGTTCATCAGCCACCAGGACTTCAGCCTGCCGCTGCCCACCCCCGAGCAGATCGTCGCCGTCGACGGCCGCGACCCGCGGCGGATGATGGCCGAGGTGGCCGAGCTGGTGCTCGGCGAGCCGTGCCTGCACGACCCGGCCCGCCTCGGCGAACTGCTGCGGCGCCATCCCCTGACCAAGGCGGTGCTCGACTCGCTCGGCTCGGCGCCGCGCACCCTCGACGAGGTCATCGAGGTGCTGCCCCGCAAGAACGCCACCGGGTGGGGCAGTGCCATGAAGACCCGCCCCGAGATCACCGCGCGGGCCCTCGCCCGCTTCGTCGGCCTGCTGTCGGTGGCCCGCAACCCGGACGACCCCGACCGACCGCTGCTCAACATCGAGACGCACCTGTGGGTCCGGGCCGTCTCCCGGCTGCTGCGCGGCACCTCCCACCAGGCGACCTTCGGCTGGTTCGGCGAGGCGCCCCGCGAGCTGGACCCGTACGCCGCCGAAGCCGACCTCGTGGTGGCCGACACCCGCCACCCGCGGCTGCCGGCCGTGTACTGCCGGCACTGCGGCCGCTCCGGCTGGACGGCGCTGTCGCCGGAGAAGGACCCGCAGGAACTGGAGACCGACCCCGACAAGATCTACCGGGCCAGCGTGGGCCGCGACAAGCGCCGCGTCCGCGCGCTGATCGCCGCGACCGACGACGAGGTACGGCAGCGCCCGGCCGGCCTGCTGGTGCTGGAGTACGGCCGCCGCGTGCGCCCCTTCGACCCGCAGAAGGACCGGGAGCGCAACGACGACGCGATCGTGGTGCTCGGCGACCTCACCGCCATCGACGCGGCGGAGAAGGACCGCTGCCCGTCCTGCGAACTGGACCACGGCATCCGCTTCCTCGGCGCCGGCCTCGCCACCCTCGCCTCGGTGGCGATCACCCAGCTCTTCACCGGCGGCGAACTCGACGAGGCAGAGAAGAAGACCCTGCTGTTCAACGACTCGGTCCAGGACGCCGCGCACCGCGCCGGCTTCGTCGCCAACCGGTCGTACGCCTTCAGCCTGCGGTCCCTGCTCGCCGACCAGCTCGACCCGGGGGAGACGATCGGGCTGGACGACCTCGTCGTCCGGATGGTCGAGGCGGCGGCCGAGCCGGCCGTCCTCTCCACCGTGGTGCCGCCCGACCTGCACGACCAGCCGGGCGTCGACAGCCTGCTCGCCGGCGAACACAACGGCAGCCGGGAGACCTGGACGCTGATCGCCGAACGCCTCGTCTTCGCCACCGTGATGGAGACCGGCCTGCGCTCCCGCCAGGGCCGCACCCTGGAGCTGACCCGTGGCGTGGCCGTCCAGGTCGCCCTCGACGACCCGGCCGCCGCCGCCGCGATCTGCCGGGACGTGCACCTCACGGGTGCCGGTCAGCTCGGGGCCACACCGCCCGACGCCGCCCGCTACCTCGCGTTCGTGCGGGGCCTGCTGGAGCGGTTGCGGGCCCGGGGGGCCGTCTACCACGAGTGGCTGGTGCCGTACCTGCGGCGCGGCGGCACCCGGTGGCAGGTCTGGGGCGGCCGGCCCGCCGGCATGCCGGCGTTCCCGAAGGGGCTGTCCGCGCCCGCGTTCCTGCTGGCGACGCCGAAGACCCGCTCGGAGTTCGACGCGGTCACCGCGCGCGGCAACTGGTACCAGGACTGGACGGCGCGCTGCCTCGGCCTCGACCCCGGCGACACCGCCGGCTACCTTTCCCGGCTGCTGCCGGCCCTGGCCGCCGCCGGGATCGTCGCCGCCGCCGACACCGACGACGGCAACACGGTGTACGGGGTGCTCCCCGGCCACCTGCGGGTCACCCGGCTCACCGACGACGACGCCGTACGCGCCGGTGTCGGCTGCGACACCTGCCACTGGCAGCAGACCGAGCACCCCGACCGGGTCGCCGACTGGACCGGTCAGCCGTGCCGGCAGTACCGCTGCCGCGGTCGGCTGCGCGCCGCCCACGACGACACCGCGCCGGACGACTACTACCGGCGCCTCTACCTGGAGAGCCGCGTCTTCCGGGTGGTGACCGGCGAACACACCGGCATGCTCACCCGCGCCCAGCGGGAGACCGTGGAGAAGCAGTTCCGCGAGGGGCAGCGCTACACCGACCCGAACGTCCTGTCGTGCACGCCCACCCTGGAGATGGGCATCGACATCGGGGCGCTCTCCGCGGTGGTGCTGGCATCGCTGCCCCACGGCCCGGCCAACTACGTGCAGCGGGCCGGCCGCGCCGGCCGCCGCAGCGGCAACGCCCTCGTGCTCACCCTGGTCGGCCGCTCCGATCGCGACCGCTACTACCTGACCGAGCCGAGAGACATGATCGCCGGGCAGATCGTTCCGCCCGGCTGCTTCCTGTCCGCCGTGGAGATCCTGCGCCGCCAGTACCTCGCCCACCTGATCGACGTGGCCGCCCGGGGCCGGCTCGCCGGGGTGCTGCCGATGCCCCGTCGGGCGCACGTCCTGTTCGGCCCGACCGGCTGGCTGACCGCCCTCGCCGAGGCCGGCCAGCGCGACGGCACCCGCCTGGTGGCGCACTTCCTGGCGCTCTTCGGCGACAGCGTCCTGCCGGAGGCCGCCGAGCAGCTGCGGCAGTTCGCGGCCGACGGGGTCGTGCACCGGGCCAAGGAGACCGGCGAGGCATGGGAGGCCCGCCTGTCCGACCTGCGGCGCCGGCTACAGGAGATCGCGACGGCGCGCGGCACCCTGGTGGCCAGCGACCCGGACCACGCTCGCGAGATCAGGATGCTCAAGGCGGAGGAGGGTGCCGTCCGCCGGCGGCTGCGGGACATCGGTGGGGCCGCCGCGCACAGCACCCTGGTCGAATTCGGCCTGCTGCCCAACTACGCGCTCATCGACACCCGCACCGACCTGGAAGCCACCCTCACCTGGGAGGAGCAGCGCGACGGGGACCGCCGCTTCCACAGCGAGCTGCGGGAATACGCCCGCCCCGCCCGGCAGGCCCTGACCGAGATCGCCCCCGGCAACAGCTACTACGTCCGCGGCTACCAGCACGAGATCTCCGGGCTCGACGTCGGCCCGGTCGACCGGCCCGCGTACGAGCAGTGGCGGGTCTGCGCCCAGTGCGGTTACGTCCGTACCCACCTCGCCAAGGAGGACACCAGCGCCTGCCCGCGCTGCGAGGATCGGGGCATCGCCGACCACGGCCGGCTGTTCCAGGTGCTCCAGCCGACCCGCGTGTACAGCCGCGACAAGCGCGACGACGCGCGGATCCGCGACGACAGCGACGACCGGACCCGCCGCTTCTACGCCACCACCACCGCGGTCGACATCGACCCGGCCAAGGTCGAGTCGTCCTGGCGGCACGCCCGCGACACCTTCGGCGTGGACTACAGCCGGCACGCCATGATCCGCCACTTCAACCTCGGCGCGCAGCGCTACGACCGGGCCGCCGACCTGTTCGCCGGCGAAGAGGTGCGGATCAACCGGTTCCACACCTGCACCTCGTGCGGCGGCACCACCGTCGACGGTCTGCCGACGGACAGCCAGCAACTCGCCGCCCAGGCCTCCGGCGCGACCGTCGGGCCGGGTGCCGAGCACCACCGGCCCTGGTGTGCGTACCGGCGCTCGGCGGCCACGCCGGACACCCATGTGGAGCTGATCCTGGCCCACGAGTTGGAGACCGAGGCGCTGCGCATCCTGATCCCCGCCGCGACCGCCCTGGTGCAGGAGCGGCTACAGTCCTTCGCCGCCGCCATCCGGCTCGGCATCGCCGCGAAGTACGGCGGCGAGCCCGCCCACCTCCAGACCGTCGCCGCCACCATGCCGGACGGGCAGAGCGACGGCACCCGCAACTTCGTGGTCGTCTACGACACCCAGCCGCAGGGCACGGGATACCTCCACCGTCTTGCCAGGTCGGACGAGTTCCGTACCGTCCTGGAACTGGCCCGGCAGCGCATCGCCGACTGCGACTGCCGGCACGAGGCGAAGCCGGTGTGTCACCGGTGCCTCCTGCGCCATGCCCGCAACGAACACTTCGCCCTGATGAGCCGCGACGAGGCACTGGGCATGCTGGACAGGCTCCTCGACACCTGGGACGTCCAGGAAGGCACCCGTACCGACGAGATCTCGCTGATCCACCAGGTGGAGAGCGAGCTGGAGTTGCAGTTCCTGACCAAGCTGCTGGCCCTCGGTGAGATCCCGGGATCCGGGCTGCGCATCGAACGGCGTCGGGATCACGACGGTGCCCGGATCGCCGACCTGCGCTTCATCAGCGACGGCGGGCAGAAACTCACCCACTGGCAGATGAAGCTCCAGAACACCGTCCGGGGTACGCGGCCCGACGTGCACTTCACCCGCCTCGACGCACCGTCGCCCGAGGTGGCGGTCTACCTGGACGGGTTCAAGTACCACGCGACCCCCCGGCACAACCGGCTCGCCGACGACGCCGAGAAGCGGGCCCGGCTGCGCGCGCACGGCTACCTGGTCTTCGCCGCCACCTGGGACGACGTCAAGACCTGGGGGAACGCGGAGGAAAGTGGCCGGTGGATGCCCTATGGCGGCGTCTGCAGGCAGGCGGCCCGGGAGAACTACCGCAGGTTCCTGCCCGGTGCGGACCCGGACGAACTCGAGGACACGGTCTGGGCCAACCCCGTCGACCAGCTGATGCGCTTTCTCGCCGACCCGGACCTGACCCGCTGGCAACGGCGGGCCGAAGCGACCGTCTGGGGCATGCTCAAGCAGGCCGAAGCGAACAGCGGCACCGACTCCGGTGGTGTGTCGCAGCGGCTGCTGGCCGCGTTGCGGGCAGAGCCGATGCCGGCGACCACGGCACGCCACATCATGGTCGCCCGGTCCCGGGACAACGCGGACTGCCCGCTGACCGTCGTCGTCGACGGGCGCAGCAGGCCGTTGCCGACCTTCTCGGCGCTCACCGTCATCGACGACCTGCCCGCCGCCGTCGCCGGCGAGGCGCACCGGAAGCGCTGGGCCGCGTGGCTGACCTGGGGCAACGTGATCCAGTTCCTCACCAACGGCGGCGGCGACGCCGGCCAGCTCGCGCTCTCCGCCCTGGACGCCTTCGACCCGGCCTCCATGGCGGTCACCGAAGGCACCGGACTGGCGCTGACGCGGCGTGCCCTGCCGCTGGACGAGGAGACCGCCACCTGGCTCGGCGTCGCGTCCCAGCCGGCAGCGACCCGACCCGACCCGGTCGACGACGAGTCGCCCTGGCGCGAGGTCGTGCAGTACCTGGACCGCGACGAGAGCACGCTGGAACTCCTCGTGCGGCAGCTCGCGCAGCAGAACCTTCCCGCGCCGATCGTCGGCTACGAACTGGGGGACCAGGCGTGGCCCGCCGAGCTCGCCTGGCCCGACCGGCGGATCGCCGTCGTGCTCACCGGCCCGCCCGGCGACCCGGAGGCGGCAGACCGGGACCGGGCGTACGCCGAGGCGGGCTGGCACGCACGGACCGCGCGGGAGTGGTCGGTCGAGGAGTTGGCGGCGCAGCTTGCCGCGAACGGGGGAGAGAGCCGATGAACACCGGAGCCACGCTGAGGATACTGGCCCGCGCCGACAAGGAGGTCATGAAGCTCACCCGCGCCGACATCGGCGCGGTCTACGAGTTCATGCACAAGTTCCGGCACAACCCGGAGAACCCCGGCCTCAGCCTCAAGGCGCTCAACGGCGACTCCCGGCTGATGTCCGCCCGCGTCAACAGGGACTACCGCGCGCTGCTCCTGCACATCGCCGACCGCGACTACCTGCTCGTCGCGGTCAAGCACCGGAGCGAGGTGTACGACGACCTGTCGCGCTACGCGTACCGGATCAACCGGGTCACCGGCGGCATCGAGGTCGTCGACCTGGCGCCGGTCGGCGACAGCATCGTCGGCCGGGTCGTGCCCCCCGAGACCGAGCCGGAGCCCACTCGGAAGCCGCTCTTCGACACCTACACCGACGCGCAGCTACTGGAGTTGGGCGTCTCCGAGCCGCTGCTGCCGCAGATCCGCGAACTTACCGGCGAGACCGAGCTGCTGGAGCTGCTCGACCGGGCACCCCAGCTCACCACCGACGTGCTCTTCGCCCTCTTCGACGGCACGCCCCACGACGAGGTGCTCAGGCAGGTCACCGACCCGGTACGCGCCGACGACCCGGTCGACCCGGACGACTTCGAGGCGGCGGTGCAACGCCCTGCCACGCAGGTCACCTCGGACGACGAGGCGTTGCAGGCGATCATCGGCGAGGCCTTCGAGCGGTGGCAGATCTTCCTGCATCCCACGCAGCGCAAGCTGGTGGAGAAGCAGTACAAGGGCCCGGCCCGCGTCGGTGGCGGGCCCGGCACCGGCAAGACCATCGTCGCGCTGCACCGGGTGGCGCACCTCGCCCGGCAGTTGCCGCCCGGTACGGACCGGCCGGTCCTGCTCACCACCTTCAACCGCAACCTCGCCGCCGACCTGCGCACCCGACTGCTCGCCCTCGGCGGGCAGGAGCTGGTGGCCCGGGTCGACATCGTCAACATCGACCGGCTGGCCAGCCGGGTGGTGGCCGAGGCGAAGGCGGGTGGCAGCCGGCGGGTCGTCGACGACAACCGGGTCGCCGACCTGTGGAGCGAGTTCCTGATCGAGACCGGAGCGTCCGGCTGGGACGCGGAGTTCCTTGCCGCCGAGTGGACCCAGGTGATTCTCGGCCAGGTGCTCAACTCGCGCACCGACTACTTCAAGGCCCGCCGCCCCAACCGCGGTCGCAGCCTCACCCGGGTCGAACGCGACCAGATCTGGCAGCTGACCGAGCGCTTCACCACCTGGCTCGAGGGACAGGGGGTCTGGACCTGGCACCAGGTGGCCCAGCGGGCGGCCCGCCTCGAGATGGACCGGGCCGCGTCCGGCGACAGCGCCCCCGGCGGCGAATCCTCCGGCGGATTCCACCGGCCGCGATACCGGCACGTCGTCGTCGACGAGGCGCAGGACCTCGGTGCCGCGCACTGGAAGATGCTGCGCGCCATGGTCGCGCCCGGCCCGGACGACATGTTCCTCACCGGCGACACCCACCAGCGGATCTACGACAACCACGTCACGCTGAGCAGCCTGGGCGTCAACATCCGCGGCCGCTCGTCCCGGCTGACCCTGAGCTACCGCACCACCCGGCAGATCCTGGCCGACGCCCTTCAGATCATGACGGGCGAGGTGTACGACGACCTGGACGGCGGGGAGGAGGACCTGGCCGGCTACCGGTCGCTGCTGCGCGGAGCACCTCCGGTCTTCCGGGGCGCACCGACCTGGTCGCAGGAACGGGACCTCATCGCCGAGCAACTGCGCGACTGGGGTGGCCCGACCGACGGCTCCGTGGCGATCTGCGTGCCGACGAGGGAATTCGCTGCGGACGTCATCAGCCGGCTGGAGGCGGACGGGGTGCTTGCGGTGGAGATCGGCCCCGACGGCCCGAAGCGGAGCGACGGCGTCCACGTCGGCACCATGCACCGGTTCAAGGGGCTCGAATACCAGCGGATGATCATTGCCGGTGTCAGTGACGGCCTCGTGCCCCGGCAGATGATCAGCCGGTACCGGGACACCGACCCGAAGCGGTACCAGCGTGAGCGCCAGCGGGACCGTTCGCTGCTCTTCGTCGCCGCCACCCGTCCTCGCGACGAACTGGCGGTGTTCTGGCACGGTACGCCCAGCCCGTTCCTCACCAGCCGGCTGGTACAGCGACGACTGACGTGACCGTCGGCGCTGCGGGACGGGGGACGGACCAGATGTCTGCGGGGAGGCGTTCGTGCAGGTGGGGGAGCACATCGGGGGCCGCTACGTGCTGACCTGCCCGATCGGGCGCGGCGGGATGGGTGAGGTCTGGGCCGGTCTCGACGAGCGGCTCGACCGGCCGGTGGCCGTCAAGTTCCTCCGGAAGCTGGAGGTGCCGCAGGACGAGCGGGAGATTGCCGTCAAGCGGTTCCGGCGCGAGGCGAGAGCGACGGCCCGCCTCGAACATCCCGGCGTGCCCGCCGTGCACGACCTCGGTGAGCACGGCGAGGATCTCTACCTCGTCATGCAGCTGATCCGTGGGATCGTCCTCGCCGACCACATCGCCGAACAGGGGCACCTGCCCGTGGCCGAGGCGGCGTCGATCGCCGCGCAGATCTGTTCCGTGCTCTCGGCCGCCCACACCGCGTCCCTCGTGCACCGCGACCTGAAACCCCAGAACGTCATGATCGCGCCGTCAGGCGTGGTGAAGGTCCTGGACTTCGGCGTGGCCGCGCTACTCGGCACGGCCGAGACCTCCCGCCTCACCGCCACCGGCCGCACCCTCGGCACGCCCGCCTACCTCGCCCCTGAGCAGGCCGCGGGCGATCCCGTCGGACCGCCCGCCGACCTCTACGCACTGGGCTGCACCCTCTTCGAGATGCTTGCCGGGAGACCGCCGTACCAGGCCACGAATGCTCCCGACATGCTGCGCCGACACCTGCACTCGCCGATCCCGATCGTCACCGAGCACCGGACGGACGTGCCGGACGACCTGGCCCATCTCCTGTTCTGTCTCCTCGCCAAGGAGCCCACGGAACGGCCGGCGTCGGCCGTCGAGGTCGAGCAGCTCCTGGCGCCCTTCGTGATCGCCGGAGAGAAGCGGCTCGGAGAGTGACTCACGAAACCAGTCGCCGCCACGTCGGATTCCATTCCGCAACACGGTGCGACCCGTTCCTGTAACTGCTCAGCGGTCCACAGGAGAAATTCGGTTCGACTCGGCGCAATCGCGTCGCCAGACGTTGCGCACGCGCTGCCGGGCGTCACAGGATGACGACAGCACGGCGGCCGGGACATTCCCCCGAACCGGCCGCCGTGCTTCCGGCCACACCCTCGCTGAGCAGCCCGGATGCCGTACCGCTGAAGGAAGCTGCGGTGTTCGGGCGGGGTGGGTCCGCTCGTGCGGGGAGGACGGGTGGGCCCACCCCTTCCACGGACAGGAAGGCAGATGGAGTTGAGCATTCGCAATCAGAGGCCGTTTCCGGAGAGCGGCGGCACGACCTACCGCTCTCGCGCGTACCTCAGCCTGTTGCCGTGGCAGGTGCGCGAGCGCCGCTTTCCGCTGACCCGGGTCGGACGCCGCGGCCTGGATCCCGACGACGTCTACGCCTTCCTCGACCGGGTCGCCATCGACATGGCCGAGCTGAACGACGCCCTGGCCACGAGTCGCAGGGAGACCGCGCGGATCAAGCTGGCGCTGCGTACCTGGCAGTCCGACCAGGCCGGCACCGAGCGGGACCGGGTCCGATGACCCGACGGTACGTGATCCACCTGCCGGTCGTCGCCGCCGACCTGCCCGCCGCGCAGCGCTTGGCCCGGGTCGTCGGCCGTTGGATGTCTGTGCTGCCGAGGACCGATCCGGGGGAGATCACCGTCTCCGAGGAGGACCGGCAGTTCCTCCGGTATCGGGTCTTCTGCGATGTGCGGCTGCCCGGCGGCCGGCGCTGCGTGCTCCGCGACGGCCACGACGGCGAGTGCTCCCGCCGCCTGCGTCGGTGAGGGCGGACGAGCGCTGGCTGCGACTGCTCGTCCGCCCTACATGCCAGCGGAAACCAGGCGGCCGGTCCGCCCGTCGAAGTACTCGACGGGGCACCTACCTGAGAGTTCGGCGGCGAGACGCCGGGCCAGCTCGTGCCCGGCGGCGTAGAAGTCCGCCTCCTGGCCTGCGTCCGGGAATCCGGACGAGGCTGGATCATCCCGATCCAACGTGCCGTCGTATGTCTGTGCCCATTGCAACAGCGCCGACGCCAGTCCATCCGAGATCGACAGCTCGGCGGGATCGACGTTGTCGACGCCGGCGGATCCAGTCAGCCACGTCGGGTAACACTCGTAATCCGCCATCACACGCACGGTCGAACTAGCGTCCAACTGGGTTCGCCCCCACGATGAATCCGTTGTTGCCGACAGAGACGGCGACCTTGTGCACCATACCTTCGAACATCACCTCGTAGATCGGGCGCGTCCGTTGCATCCCGACCACTTTCCCCTCGGTGACAGCGGCGAACACGAGATTCGGCACCTTCTCCTCCGGTACGCCGGCTTTCGCGAAATCGTCGGCGTGGTGCAGGATGTGGGTAAGGCCAGCACGCCCGTTTCCCGTCTCCAGGAAGACGATCCGCCCGTTCGGATCTCGGCCGATGGCGACTATCTCCTCCGGATTGTGCTTCACGCCCTGCTGGCTCAGTTCGGCCAGCAGCTCCTGCCTCTGGTTGCGGCCACCTCGGGGACCTGGCGGACCATTGCCTGTGCTCAACCGCCCCAGCGCCTGCTTCAGCTTCTCGATCAGGTCGCCGAGCCGCCTGATCTCCGGCATCAGCCGCCGCAGGCTCGCCAGCAGCCCTCGTAGCAGCCGCGCGATCCGCGCCGCCCACGACGCCACCAACGTCGTCACCTGCTCCACCACCAGCGGCGCGGCGAGGCCGCCGGTGACGACCAGTTCGCCGGCGTACACGATGAGCCGGGAGACGCAGGTGGCGATGGCGTCGCGGACCAGCAGCCGGACGGCGGCGACCAGGCCGGCGGCTCCCTCGGTGATGGCGGCGAGGGTGTCGGCGCCCTGGGCCAGCCCACCGATGGCCTGCTGCTGCTCGGCGGCCCAGGACCGGTAGGCGGGGCCGGCGCCGCCACCCCAGCCTGCGACGTCGGTGCGGACGGCGGCGGCCAGGTCGGCGGCCTCCCTGCGCAGCGACGCGGCGACGTTGCGCCAGGTCTGGGCGTGGGCGGTGATCTGCGCCGGGTCGCCCGCGAGCCAGTCCAGTGCCTCGCTGAGCGGCTTGACGTGCTCGATCAGCCAGGCGATGCCGTACTGGAGCAGCGCGCCGACCGGGTCGGAGACGAAGGCGAGGGCGTCCAGGCCGGCGCTGACCACGCCGAGGGTGCCGTCGATCCAGCTGCCGTTGCGGACGCCCTGGGCGATGAGCTCGATGTCCTCGCAGATCCAGATGCCGGCCCAGGCGCTGGGCGGGGTCTCGGCGGCCGTGGCGACGAGCGGGTTGCTGGTCACCGGTCGTCCCGTATCCGTTGCAGCGACTGCTCGGCGCGGGCGTCGGAGGCACGGTAGCGGTCGGCGCCGGTCCGCAGTCTGTCGGCCGTGTCGCGCACCGAGATGGCCGCGGTGTCGATGCCCTGGACCAGGGTCTGCTGGAGGCCGTCGAGCAGCATCGGCATGACCGCGCAGAGCTGCCCGTAGGCCTCGGTGCCCAACCGGACGTGCTGGCCGGCCTGTCGGGCGGTGTCGAGACCCTCGGCGCGGCGGTCGAGGCGTGCGGCGTGGCGGGTCAGGTCGTCGGGGTCGACCTGGATGCCGTCATCGCCGGGCATCCGGTGTGTCCCGGTCGGGATCCAGCCGGCGGCGGTACGACTCGACCAGCGCCGCCGCTGTCGGATCCTCGGCGCCGAGGATGCCCGTGGTCGCCTCGGTGATCCGGCTCAGGAGGTCGGCGTGCGCGGCCCGGGTGGTCGCCAGGATCTGCCGGGCGGTGTGCGCCGCGGAGTGTTGTCGGGTGCGTTCGTCCAGCCGCAGGTCGACCAGCAGGCCCGACGAGTCGACGGTGACCTCGGTCGTCCGATCGGGGCTGGACGCCGTGCCCCGCAGCGCCTGCACCTGCGAGGCCAGCTCCCTGGCGCGGGCGGCCCGGTTCGCGACAGACGCTTCCCAGCCGTCGAGCCGGCGGGTCGCCTCGTCCAGCGCGGCTTCGTCCGCCCACATGCCTGACCCTCCCCAGGGCATCGACGCCGACCGGTCGGTGTCGCCGCCACGTTATCAACCGGTGGCGCTGCGTGGTGTGCGGCTGGTGCTGCCCCACTGCGGCTCCTGTTTCGGTACGCGACGGTCCTGCCACGGTCGGGGTGCTTATCCACTGTGGACGCACGGCTGAGGTCTGAGGTGTGGAGGATCGATGGTTTGGTGGGCATGGGCATCCGGGAGCTACACCGCCGACGGCGGTTGCAGTGGTGGGGCGGCTACCCCGCTGCGCCCGGATGCGTCGGTGCTGCCGCCCGACGAGGAATCGTCCGACGCCGAGGACTGACGGCCGGCTGCGTGCGCGGGCTCGCGTACGTCTCGGGGTGCTGCCGGCGGCGTGCTCAGCGCCGCCGGTCGGCGGCGTGGACGACGAGGACGGTGCCGTCGCTGCCGAACGACGAGGTTCTCGACGTCAGCCACCGCTCGCTGCCGTCACCCGGTGGCGGCTGGACCTGACCCCGCAGGGCGGTCCCTGGCGTTCACTCGGCCTTCTCGTCGTTTCCGCGCTGGCGGAGCGTGCGCTCGGCGATTCCGCTGGAGAGCTTGCCCATCACCGACCTGGTCCGGCCGAAGGTCTCCATGCCGAGGTGCCTGGCGGCATCGACGCCTTCTGTTCCCGTCACGACCACCTTGTCCCGCACCTCCACGGCCGCGTCCAACCATCGTCTCGCGTCCAGCGACTGTCGATCGCGCGCGATGCCGAGCCGTCCGTGGAAGTCGACGACGACGGTCGCGACGTGGTTCCTCGACTGCACCGTGGCCCGGGACGTGGTGGGGTTCAGCAGCACCTTCGTGTTGGCCGTGCCGGCAGCCGCGTCCAGGCGGGCCATCAGCCGCTCGGTGCTGCGTGAGATGAGTTCCAGCCGGTTCTGCCGTGCCGCCCGGAGCGCGAGCAGATGCTCGTCCATCTCCTCCGGAGAAGCGTCCAGCACCCGGTCGAGTTCGAGCACGGCGATCGCGTCCTGAAGTTGGAAGCAGCGGGCCAGCACGGCGAGCCACTCCTGAACCCTCAACTCGGCTTCCCTGCAGGTCTTGGCGAGGTCGCCGATCTTGGTCTTCTGCTCCATCTTCTCCGCGAGGGCGTCGAGCTGACGCAGCGCGTACGCCTGGGTGCGGGCGATCGTCACCGGCGTGGCCTGCACCTTCGACCAGGTGACCTCGGAGACCCGGCCCACCCGATCCCGGATGATCATGGCCTCCCCGATCACGAGGTCCACCCCGATCATGTCCGCCAGCACGGCGTCCTTCTGCGCGCGGAGCACGTCGTCGACCTTCTCGTCGATCGTGGCGAGATAGTCGGTGATCTCCTCCATGCTCTGTTTCATCGCGAGCTGCGCCATGAGCCCCGCCGCACCGGTCAGCAGCGCCGGGTTGGTCAGCAGCCCCCCGGGAGTCGTGACGATCTCCAGGAGCCCCTTGATCTTGCCGTGCTCGGTCAGCACGGCGCGGCTGACATCCGACTCCGAACCCTTCATGAGGGGGAACTGCTTCATCGCCCGCGCGGACTCCTCGGTCAGCTTCACCCAGCGGCCCGAGTTGGCGGAGATCTCGGCACCCGCCTTTGCGACGCTCGACCCGGCACCGAGGGCAGACCGGAGCCGCTTCAGCCCGAGGTCCTTCGACGGCAGGCGCTCAGAGGTGAGGAACCGGTCGACCGCCGCCGGACTCCCGATGACCGCGAAGCCATCACCGTCACTGATCAGCTGGATCTCGTCATCCATCGTCGGCTCCTGAAATGTGGGCGGGGAAAGCGGCTCAGGACGTCCCGCGTCGAGTGGTCCGCGGCGCACCGTTCATCGGGCGGCGGCGGTCAGCGTAATGGGCAGTTGGGAGGCCGTGCGTCGGTCATCGCGGCTTTCGTCCTGTCGCGAATGCGACTCACCATTCGATTCGAACGGCATTCGTCAAGCGACAGTGGACGCCGAGCGGCGCAGGACGACCGGCGGGCGCGCCGGACCGGGTCGCCGGCCGCCGTCGGCATGGCTCGTGCCGACCGACACCCTCGCCAAGGGGCGCAGGGAGCGGTCGACGGGCGTACGGCCGTGGCTTCTCCGCCAGTCCGTCGACCGGCCGGGACGCGGCCTACCGTGGCAGTGGGGCGGCCGGGCGGACCGCGGTGAACTGCGAGTGCTCGTACCGGGTGGCGGAGAGCAGCAGCAGCCACTCGTCGCAGCCCTGCCACGGGTAGAGGTCGGCGGCGCCGCCGCGTACGGTGCGGGGCCCGGCGCCGGTGCGTGGCCGGGCGTCCCTCGGTGCGTCAGCGAAGCCGGGGATCCACACGTCGGCGCAGATCTCGCCAGCCGAGCCCATCGCCGCCAGGCCGAAGGCGTTCTCGCCGGCGGCCGTGCGCTCCTCGTCGCCGAAGTCGTCGAGGAGCTGGTCCTCGTCGGGCCTGTCGTCACCGCGGAACGTCAGCGTGGTGGTGCCGGCGCGGGCCGCGTACTCCCACTCGGCCTCGCTGGGCAGCCGGAACGGCAGGTCGTCGAGCAGGTCGTCGAGGTCGTCCTCGAGGCGGGCCGTGGTGGTGTCCTCGTCGGCGTAGTCGTCCTCGTAGTCGGGCAGCCAGTGCCGGACCTGCGTGACCGTCAGCGGGTGCCGGGCGATCAGGAACGGTTCGACCCGCACCTCCCGCACGGGCTGGGCGTCCTTGGCGGCGGCGAAGAAGGGCTCCAGGGTGTCCTCGACTTCGCCGCTGCGCTCGATGGCGCGTACGGCCTCCAGCTCCGCGTCGGACAGACCCATGCGGAACGTGCCGCCGGGCACCTCCCGGAACACCACACCCGACGCCGTGTGGCGCCAGGCCGGACGCCCGGCCACGATCTCCTCGGTCCACATGGCGGCGAACGCTAGCATCAGCAGCCGCGTCGAGGACGGGGCGTCTGCCGGCATCGACGGTGCCGGACGGCGGGCGTTCCGCCGTCGCAGCGTCGGCTACGTGGCCACGCCCGCAGCGTGGACCACCCCAGCCGGTGGCCGTAGGGGCCTCCTGGCCAGAACGCGGAGAGGAAACCGCTGCCTCTCGGCACCGAGCACGACGGCGCGGCTCCCGCGTATTCCCCGATATCGGATTTCCGTCAGCCGGCGCGGACCCACGCATCGACGGGGGTGAACTGGGCAGGGGGGGAGTGGAGGCCGTCAGGTTCTCATTCCCCGGAGTTGGGTAAGTGCGCTGCTTGCGCGTCGACACCATCTCCGATGCGCAATGGGCAGCGAGAGGGAGCGTGCCGGCACCACCAATGTGATTCGCCGACATCGATGGAGGCCCGTCCATGGCGTTGACCCCGGCGGCTGGCGGCGGTTGCGGCGAGTCGTCGATGTCACCCCCGCCGATCCGGTCCCGGCGGCCGGTGAATTCCGACGTCGAGTGGGACAGCTTCGACCCCCAGGCGTACGTCCGGCACAACTACGCGGTTCTGCGTGCCGACGACCGGGAGATCCTCTGCCGTACCAGGGACTTCCTCGCCACCGCGAGGCTCTCCGACGCGGACTGTGTCGACGTGGGCTCGGGGGCGAACCTCTACCCGGCGCTGTCGCTCCTGCCGTTCGCGCGCAGGGTCGACCTGTGTGACTGGTCGGCGTCCAACGTGAGCTGGCTGCGTACGCAGGTGCACAGCTACGACGAGCTCTGGGACCCGTACTGGCGGGTGTGCGCGGAGCACCCGGCGTACTCGGCGCTGACCGATCCGCGGGGCCGCCTGGCGCGGGTCGGCCGGGTGCTGAGGACCAGTGTCTTCGACGTGCCGAGGCACGCCTGGGGCGCCGGCACGATGTTCTTCGTGGCCTGCTCCATCTCGGCCGACCGCGCGGAGGCCGAACACGCGATCGGTCGGTTCCTCGACGCGTTGCGGCCCCGCTCGCCCTTCGCCGTGGCGGTCATGCTCGGCTCCCGCGGCTACCGGGTGGGCCAGCGCCTGTTCCCGGCCGTGGCGCTGCAACGCGCGGAGGTGACGGCCAGCATCGCGGCCGGCGCGTACGACCTGGACGTCCACGAGGTGCGGCTCACGCCGCCGCTGCGGGACGGCTACCACAGCATGCTGCTGGCCACCGGCCGTACCCGCGGTTGACGCCGACGTCCGGCGACGGCAGGCGCCGGCCGCGCGATCGGCCCGTCCGCCGGTACGACATTCACCTCCTGCCCCGATCGGTCGGCATGGCGACACGCGGCCGTCGAAGCCGGACGAGTGGCACTCGACTGGACCGCTACGATGTTGTTGCACGTCATTGTGGAGCATTGTGGATCATCGCGTGAGCGGCAATACCAGCAGTTTCGGGTCGACGACTACAGCAGACGGCGGTGGATCGTGCGGATACAGCCACGCCAGGAGATCCTCGACATCTGGCGGGCCACGGTGCGCAGTTGCTGGCAGAACGGTGAATGGCGCTGGGGCGGCCGAAGTGGCAGCAACTCGATCAGCGACGCGGAGCAACTGCTGACCCTCCTGCTTCCGGCGGCCAAGGTCCCCGTGTTGTCGCTCGACGACCCGGATCGCGCCGACGAAGAGGTCATCGAGGCGCTCAGCCCGCTCGGCGGCGCGATCGAGATTCCCCGCCGGCTGGTCAGCGTGATCACCGACTACTTCACGCGGTACACCGACGACACCGGCACCCCGATCTTCAGCGGCGGAAGCTACCTCACCCCGCTGGAGGGCGGCGCGGAGCTCACCGACGAGCAACGCTCACTGGACATCGTCGACTCGTTCGCGGTGTCCGTCACGCTGACCCTGGCGACGATCGGTTTCGTCAAGGTCTACCGTGGCACCACCAAGCGACGCGATCTGCTGGCGCAGCTGGACGCCCTGGACGCGATGGCCAGCGCGCGACTCACCGCCGCCATGGTCGGCCTGCTCCGCAGTTTCAGCACCTTCGTCTTCACCGCCACCGACGAGTACGGCCTGCGGCTCTGCGACATGATCAACCAGGACGAGTTGCCGCGCCGCGAACTCGTGGCCGCGCTGCGCGAGCAGTTGCGGGAGACCATGGCGAGCCTGCGCAGCGTCGTCCTCGGGTCGGGCCGGGTGACCGAGGACCTGGACAACAGCGAGATGCTGTTCGAGTGCGGCTGGTCGTGGGGGGTCATCGCCGGGGCCGAGGACGTCCCGACCACGGAGCCGATCGGTCTGCAACGCGACGGCTCGGCGGAGAACGCCCCCTACCTCTACTTCACGGTCATCGCGATGGACGCCATCGAGGACCTCAACTCGGAACGCACCCGCCTGCTCGGGTTGCTCAACGAGGAGCAGCAGCGGCTGTCCCGGGCGTTGCAGCTGCGCTGGGAGCTGACCCGGACCTACTGGGCGACGGTGGCGACCTTCGGCAACCGGCGGCGGTGGCCCATCGAGGACATTCCCTGGCGGACGACCGACGGCGACCGGACCGACTACTACACCCTCCAGGCCACGTCGCTGGCGGTCAAGGGCCTGGTCGCCGGCGGGCGCGGCGCCGACGAGGAGTTCGGCCGGATCGCCGCGGTGCTGGTGGAGCTGGCGCAGCGGGCGCGGATCACGCGGCGTGCCTCGCCGGACGAGCCGGCGCTGCTCGTGCACGCGCCAGGCAAGCGGGTGACCCTGAACGACGACACGTCGAAGCCGATCATGACGTGGAACGTGAACGAATACTCCACTGTGCTGCTGCGGCGGGCGACCACCGTCGCCGGTCTGCTGAGCAACGCCCGGCGGCGCAGCGAGCTGCTCGAACTGGCGGACGAGGTGTGGGACCACCTGCTGCTGCGGCGTATCCCTGACGGGCAGCACCGGGGCCTGTGGGACCACGCCGGGGGTGCTTTCCCCGGGCTGGCGCCGAAGCCGGACGCACCCTCCTGGTACCTGACCGAGCGGGTGGTGGAGGCGCTGGTCAGCGCGGGTCAGCTGCTCTGGGAACGGCCGTTCCCACGGGCCGGCCGGCTCGCCTCGTACGCGCAGGATCTCATCGACGAGGCCGAATACCTTTTCGACCGGGAGCTGATGCGCGGCACGTTCGCCGGTGAGGCGATGCAGCGCAGCATGCGCAGCATCCGGGCCAGCCTGCGCCGGGCGCAGTCGCTGGTGGACGAGCGCCCCGGCACGGCCGCCGCCCTGGCGAACTCCCTGCTGCTGCTGCTCAACGACGTCGCCACCGGGCAGCAGAAAGCCAGCGAGGGGATCTGATGCTGGTCTTCGTCACGTCGCACAAGGGCGGCACCGGGCGCTCGGTGACCGCGGCGAACATCGCCTACCGCAGCGCGCTGTCCGGCCGCCCCACCTGCTATCTCGACTACGACTTCGGTTCGCCGACGGCCGGCATCACGTTCCAGATCCCGCAGGCCGTCAACGGGGTGGAGGGCGCCGGGCCCAACGGCGGCGGCCTGCACCGCTATCTGCGCGGCGAGATCCCGTCTCCGGAGCAGCTGGACGTGTGGGGCACCTCGGAGCGGGCCAGCCTGCGCCAGCGGCCGATCGGGTCCGGGCCGCTGGTGCTCCTGCCCGGGCAACGCAACGGCAGCGAGTTCGGGTTCACCAACGACATCGCCAAGCGCTGCGCCGAGATCTTCCTCCGGTTGGAGGAGGAGTTCGACCTGACCCTGGTGGACCTCAGCGCCGGCCGGTCGTACGCCAGCCAGATCGCCCTGGCGGCCACGGCCATCGCGACCCTGCGCAAGGTCACCGTGCGCTGGCTGGTCTTCCACCGGTGGACTCCCCAGCACGTCACCGCGGCCGCGGATCTGGCCTTCGAGGCGGGCGGGATCGTGGCCATGGGCAAGGAGTACGGCCACGAGCCGGACCGGCTGCGGGAGTCGCTGCGCTTCGTCCGGACGGCGGTGATCGACTCACGCGGCCCCGAGGTCGGCCACCTCGACCTCGCGCAGCAGGCGTTCCTGCGCAAGTGCGACGCCGAGCTGTCGGAACTGGCCCGACGGCGGGGCGTCGGGCGCACCACGCTCTTCGGCGCGGTGCCGCTGGATCCTCTGCTGCAGTGGCGGGAGCAGCTCATCTCGGACAACGACGTGCAGAGCAAGATCGCGAATGTCAGGACCGTGGACGCCTTCGTGGATCTGACCGAGAAGCTCTTCGACGAGACGGCATGGGAGACCGTGTGATTGGCGTGGATGTCAGGTTCCAGGAGGCGGCTGCGGTGCGACGTACAGAGAGCGTGGCGTACTCGCACCTGTCGGTGGAGTTGGGGCACTTCTACGCGAAGGACTTCGGCGACGGGTGTGCGGAGCTGCGACGCAGGTTCGAGCGGATCGCGGACTTCTCGGCCGCGATCCCGACCCTGGCCCGACGAGGGCTGCCGCCGAACCGGCAACCGCGGATCAGCACCTGCTTCCTGGTCGACGACTACTTCCACCGTTTCGGCACCCCCCGTGAGGTGATTCCGCAGGTGCAGAGCGCCGCGGCGGAACACGGCCTGACGCTGGACTACGTGGCGAGGGAGTCCAGCTTCGCGCGGCACGACGGTGTCGAACTTGCCCAGCTGGTGGTCGACACACTGGTGGTGGAGCCGCCCCGCAACACCACCGGGAGCCGCCCACCGCTGAGCGAGTCGGGTTGGCTGTCCAACGGCAGACGCTCGCCCGGGCACGTCGACGCTCCCGCGATGACCCTGCCCCGGCCGTGGTCCCCGCCGGTGCAGTCCGGCGACCCCCAGCACTCCATCTTCGTCGACGTCGAGCTGTGGTCCGACGAGCCGAAGACCCGGGTGTGGGCCTGCGCGCTGCTCGCCTCGGTCTGGCAGCTGACCCGCCTCGGCGTGCTACGGCACCGTGGCGAGACGGTCAGGCAGCCGTGCCAGCTCACCGGCGAGCTGCCCACCGACTGGGACGAGCTGCCGGCGATCGTCCAGCTGAATCCGGTCGCCGCGCCGTTCTGCGCGTACCGCACGCTGACCCTCATGAACACCCACTACCTGCCGGTGGAGCTGGCCGTACGGACCATCCTCGGTCAGGTGGCGGTGCCGTCCGCAGTGGCGCAGCAGGTCGCCAGGCGGGCCAGCGGCGAGGGTCTGCACCTGCCCAGCGAGCTGGTCGACCGGTTGAGTTACGTGTTCATCGGCGGGTGAGGGTGCTCAGCGCCCGCACGGCTGCTGGACCGCCACCCGGTGGGCCAGCTCCCGCAGCAGGGCCATGTTGTTGACGCTGATCTGATCCCGGATCCAGTTGACCGACGACTTCCACTGCCGGCTGAAGCCGGGTACCTGCTCCAGGCGGTCCCAGACCGGCCGCAGCCGTGGGTGGACCCGGGCGCCGGGCAGCCACAGGTGCAGCAGGTGCTCCAGCACCGGCCGTAGCCGCTCGATGTGCTCCTGCCCGCCGGAGGCCGGTCGGGTGACCGCGGCCTCCACCAGGGAGGACAGCATGGTCAGCAGCCAGTCGTGCAGCGCGAGATCCTCGCAGAGGCCGGCCACCGCGGCCGGTACGTCCTGCGGGCCGACCACGAGCTCGACCGTGCGCAGCGTGGGGGAGTCCACGGTGACCACCGCCGAGACGTCCCGCCCCGGCTGCTGGTCGACCTGCGCGGTCCAGCGCAGCCGGGTGCGCGCCGCGCGCAGCGGCGGGTGCCGGTCCAGCAGGCCGGACATCTGCACGCCGTCGAGCACCCGGCCGGTGATCGCCTCCAGGTTCAGCACGTCCGCGTCGTTGCCGTGCAGGAAACCCGCGGTCAGGTCCGCGGCGTCGAGCTTGCCGACCGTCTCGAGGACGCCGGGGTTGGCCAGGTAGTGCGACCACGGCTGGCGGCGCTCGCCGGCGACGACCTGGATGACCGAGGAAGCCTGCACGATCCGGCCGCCGGTGATGATGGCCCGGGTGACCACCGCGCCCACCCCGCGCAGCTGGCGGTTCCTGGCGCTGGGCAGCCAGCAGTCCACACCGGTGCGCACGTCGGGCGACACCGCGTAGAGCGAAGGGCGTCGGGAGGTCAGCACGACCTCGCCCTCGACCAGGCCGAGCACCTCCGAGCTCTGCTCCTGGGCCAGCGCCGTGCTGTGCTGCAGCAGGTTGGTATGCACCTCACCCACCGTGAGCATGGCTTCCTCCGCATCGCAGGCACCGGTCCGCGGTCGCCCCGCGGAACGCGGTCCATGGTGATTGACGTACGCCGCCGTGACCTGCACCGACACGGATCCGGGTGGGATTACCGAACTCCTCGTGAGAGCCGGAATGCGGCTTGCCGGATCCGTTTCCGTCCTGCGGTCATCATAGGCCGACCGTTGACGGGATTCCCATTCGTGGGCGGAGGTTGCGATGTTCGCGGGTCGGATGGGCGTGCCGGCAACTGATATTTTCATTGATGCGGTCGCCAGCCCACCCCCTGGAGTTTGCCGTTGATGAAGGTCTACATTTCGGCCACCCAAAAGGATCTGCTGGAATATCGCGCTGCCGTGCACGTCGTGGCGCGTCGCCTGGAGATCGAGGACGTGGCCATGGAGGCGTACGGGGCCGACGTCCGGCCGCCGTTGGAACGTTGCCTGGACGACGTGCGCCGGTGCGACCTCTACGTGGGCCTGTTCGCCTGGCGCTACGGGTTCCGGCCGCCCGGCCAGGAGTCGTCCATCACGGAACTGGAGTACCGGGAGGCGCTCGCGGCCGGAAAGCCCTGCCTGATATTCCTGCTCGCCGAGGAGACACCCTGGCCGGTCGACATGATCGACCGGGACGCCGACTGGCAGCAGATCGTCGCGTTGCGCCGGGAGCTCAAGGAGCGCCACCTCTGTGCCTTCTTCTCTGGGGTGGACGACCTCTCCGCCAAGGTGACCATGGCACTGGCCGAGGTACGCAGCGGCCGATCGCCGGCGCGTGAGCTCGCCGACCCGGACACCCCCCTGCCGGAGTCCGTGCGCAGCCAGTACCACAAGCAGTTGGCCCTGAGGTACCAGGCCGTCGCGCTGGACGCGGTCTCCCCGCGCCCCACCATCGGATATCTGACGCTCGGGTTACCGAAGATGTTCGTGGAGCCCCGCGTGCACGAGGACACCCGCCCGGAGATGCCGCTGGCCTGGTGGCGCTGGGCCAGCTCCACGGCCGACGACGACGGCGGGCTGCCCGGGGTGGTCGACCCGGAGGAGGTGGAACGGCTCTGGGAAGAGTACGCGGCCAAGGACGCGCTGGCCCTGTTCGACGTGGTGAGCGATCCGGGCCGGCGAGCGATCGTGCTGCTGGGCGACCCCGGCTCCGGCAAGTCGGCGGCCGCGCAGTACCTGGCGCTGGCGCTGGCCGGGGTGTGTGCCGAGCCTCGGCTGGCGGCGCTGGACCGCCACCTCCCCGTCCTGATCGAGCTGCGCTCCTACGCGGCACACTGCGGCGACGGGCGGTGCGACGGCCTGCTGGACTACGTGGGCCACCGCCACCAGCAGGGACTGGCCGGAATCGAGCAGAACCTGCTGGAGGCGTATCTGCGTCAGGGCGGCCAGGCGCTCTTCCTGTTCGACGGCCTGGACGAGATGTTCGACCCCGCACAGCGGGAGGAGGTGGCCGCACAGATCGCCACCTTCGCCGGCGAGTACCCGGGGGTGCGGACGCTGGTCACCTCGCGGGCGGCCGGATACCTGCGGCACACCTTCGCCAACGCCGGCTTCGACCACTTCACGCTGGAGGATCTCGACGACGAGCGGATCGCCCGCTTCCTCGGCAACTGGTACCGCTACGTCATGCCCGCACCGGCGGCGGAAGCGGACCGGCAGCGTCGACAGATTCTCGACGTGGTGCGCAGGTCACGGGCAATGCACGAGATCGCCGGCAACCCCCTGCTGCTGATGCTCATGGCGATCGTCGTGCGGGGCCACCCGCTGCCCCGCAACCGGCACCGGCTCTACGCGCACGTCACCGACGTGCTGATCTCCGAGTGGGACGTCACCAAGCAGTTGCGGGAGAGCCACGGCGACGTGCCGCTGCTGGACCTGCAGGCGAAGCGCCGGTTGGTGCGCCACCTGGCGTACTGGATGCAGTTCCGGGAGTCCGGCCCGGCCGGAAACTACATCGAACCCGACGAACTGGCGCGCATCTTCCGGGACCACCTCGTCGCGTTCTACGGTTTCGAGAACGAGCGGGCACTCGCCATGGCCTACTCGATGATCGACAAATTGCGCCAGCGAAGCTTCATCCTGGAACGGTACGGACTGCGACTGTTCGGGTTCGTGCACCGCACGTTCCTGGAGTTCTTCTGCGCCGAGGAGATCGTGGACAGGTTCAAGCACGATCCGGACGCCTGGGGTCTCGACCGACTGCGCGCGCTGTTCCGCGAGCACTGGGCCGACCCGTCCTGGCGTGAGGTGCTCCGGCTGGTCGCCAGCGCCCTACCCGCCCAGACCGCCAACGACCTGGTCGTCCTGCTCGCCACCGGGGTCGACCAGCCCTGGCCGCCGCTGAACCTGACCGGCCCGCCGTGGAACCTGGTGCTGGCCGCGCAGTGCGTGGCGGAGGCACCGCAGCCAACCGAACTGGCCGGTGCGGGCGACGCGGTGCTGTGCCAGGTCGTGCGGCTGGTCGAACACGGCATCTCCGCCGACGACCCCAACCTCGTGGAGCTCACCGAGCAGGAGCTGCTGCCCTCGATCCGGGCGCTCGGGTCGAGCTGGCCCGGCCGGCAGGCCTTCCTGCACTGGTACCGCCGCCGCGGGGTGCGCACCAGTTGGCGCTCCGGCTCCGCGTTCGCCACCCGGGTCGCCGCGGTGCTCTCCACCGCCGAGGAACGGCTGGAGGAACTGCTGGTCCAGGAACTCGGGCAGGGCCGCGAGCGGCAGGCCCACCTCACGCTGGTGGCGGGGCTGGCCGAGACCGCCGGCCGGCTGGACACCACCAGCCCCAGCCGCCGCCGGTGCCGGGACCTCCTGCTCGCCGAGGCGCAGGCCGAGGTCTCCACCACGGTCCGGCAGGCGGCCGTACGGGCTCTGGTCGCGCACTTCGGCACCGATCGCGACCACGTCGACGTGCTGCGCGACCTGGCCCGCTCACCCGATCCCGCGGTGCGCGCGCTGGCCGTGCAGTCCCTCGGCGGCCGCGGCGAGCTGTCCGGGGACGTCCGCCAGGTGCTGGCGAGGGCCACCGAGGATTCCGCCACCGCGGTGCGGCGGGCCGCCACCGCAGTGCTCACCACGCGCTGCGCCGACCTGCCGGACGCCCCCGGGACACTGCAGCGTCTGCTGGCCAACGACACCGACCCCGGCGTGGTGCAGCGCGCACTACAGGGGCTGCTGGCGCTGCCGGAGCACGCCGGGACCGCCCGCACCCGGGCGCTGCAGCGACTGACCGGGGACTCCCCGGACGAGGTGCGGCGCTGCGTGGTGACCGAACTGCTGCCGGGGCGGCCGAGCCCGGACAGCACCGAACTGCTGCTGAAACTGGCCCGCTCGGACCCGTCCGCCCGGCTCCGCGCGGTCGCCGTGCAGCGGCTGGCGCTCGCGCCTGACCCGCAGGGGCGCTGCCGGGCCCGGCTGGTCGACCAGATCGAGCAGGACGAGGAAGCCTCCGTGCGTGCCGCCGCGGTGACCGCCCTGATCGACCGGGACCGTGCCGACGACACCGGGTGGACGGTGGTGGCGAACGCGGCCCGCGCCGACGAGGACGCGACGGTGCGCCTCGCCGCGGTACGCGCGCTGGCCGAGGCGTTCCCGGACCACCGCACCGGGGAACTGCTGCTGGAGAAGGCACACCGCGACGCGACCGCGAGCGTCCGGCTCGCCGCGGTCGACCTGCTCACCGGCCGGCCGCTGCTCGACCAGGCGACTCGCGATCTGCTCATCAGCCGCGCCGCCCAGGAGCGGGACGCGATCGTCCGATTACGGGTCACCCTCCGCCTGACCCGCCTCGCCGACCAGCCGGACCCCGAGGTGCTCAAGTGCCTGGCCGAGCAGGTCAGCCGGGATCCCGACCCGAACGTGCTGCGCGCGGCCGCCCAGGCGCTCGCCCGGCACGGGGAGTCCGACGCCCTGATGGAGACGCTGTGCCGGCGGGCCCGCCGAGACAGCTACGTCGGCATCCGGCTGGCCGCCGTGCAGGCCCTCTGCGCGTACGGGACGCCCGACGTGGTGACCGACGTGCTGCTGGAGTGTGTCGAGTCGGACACCGACCCCGCCGTGTTCGACGCGGCGGTGTGCTGCCTGGCCGAGCAGGGCTCGGCGTCCATGGCGGTGACACTGCGGCTCCTGCGCCGCCTGGCCGACCAGGACCCGGCGATCCGCGCCCGCATCGCCGCCGCGCTCGGCGCGCACTTCGGAGCCGACCCGGAGGTCCGGGTGCTGCTGGTGGGCCTGGTCCGCGACGACCCGGACCTCGAGGTCCGGCGCCGGGCCGTGGAACAACTGGGAGCCACGCTGGCCGACCGGGCGGGGGTGCGGGAGCTGCTGCTGCGGCTGGCCGACGACGACGACTGGGAGATCCGCCGCACCGCGCTGCTCGGGTTGACCCGGCACTACTCCCGGGACACCCGGACCCGGGCCGTGCTCGTGCGGCTCGCCCGCCAGGAGGACGACGGCAGCGTACGGCGGCTGGCCGGGCAACTGCTGGCGGCCCTGCCCGACACCAGGCCCGACGACTTCCCGTGACCCGGGCCCGACGACTGACCCGGGCTCGACGACTTCCCGTGACCGGGCCCGACCGGCTGCCCGGACCGGCGGTGCCGTCGCCGCCGCGCGCACCGAGCCGGACGGGGCACCGACCGCCGGTCCACCCGAGCCGGTGACGCGCGGGCGGGCGTGCGCCGAGCCCCGTTCCGATCGACCTGGTCAAATACGATGACCGTCATGACAGACCCGGTCGCCACCTCGCGCCACCTGGTCGTATGGTGGCTTCGAGCCGTGTTCGCAGTCATCGGGCTGGCCGCCTTCATCCTCGGCTACATCGGTTTCGACCGCCTGCTCCAGGCCCGGCCGGACACCGCGCACGACCCGTACGACGTGCTCTACTACGACCTGCAACTCTTCGTCTTCGGCGCCGAACCCTTCCAGAACGCCGGACCCTACCCGTGGCAGTTGCAGGTCGCCCGGTTCGCCGCCCCGCTGTTCACCCTCCTCGCCGTGGCCGAGGCCAGCCGGCTGCTGCTGGCCGCCGAGAGCCGCCGCCTCCGGGCCCGGCGAGCCCGTGGTCACGTCCTGGTCTGCGGCGACTCCCCGTTCGCACACATGCTCGCCGACCGGCTCTTCGCCGACGGCGAACGCGTGGTCGTGGTGCGCTCCGAACCATTCGGGCCGCTGGAATACCGCCTACGCCGGTACCTCGGCGTCATCGGGGACCCGGCCAGCCCTCAGGTGTTGCGCGGCGCCGGCCTGTCCCGCGCCCACACCATCTACGCCTGCAGCGAGGACGACGACCGCAACCACGCGATCGCCAACACCGCGAGCCGGCTCGTGCAGGACAAGCGGCGACCACCCCGGGTCTACGTGCTGGTCCACGACTCCGAGATGTGCCTGTCGCTGCAGGCCCGACGACTCGGCGCCGCCGGATCCAGCCGGCTGCGGCTGGACTACTTCCACGTCGACGACATCGCCGCCCGCGCGCTGCAGCGGCACCACCCGTTGCCGCCCGCCACCGGCCGCCCCACCAGGGTCCTCATCGCCGGCACCGGCACCTTCCGCCGAGCCCTCCTGGTGGAGACCGCTCGGCACTGGCGGGCCCGTCGGGCCGACTCCCCACCCGGTGACGTCGTGCCACCCCTGCGGGTGGACCTCGTGGCCCCGGACGCCGGCACCGAACTGGCCGTCGCGGCGTCCCGCTACCCGTTCCTGACCACGGCCTGCCAGCTCACCGCGTACGACCTGGACCTCGACGGCCTCGTCGGGCTCGACCACCTCGACGGCGACCGCTACGACCGCATCTACGTCTGCGCACCGGACGAGACCCGCGGCCTGCGGTACGTGCTGGACACACCGGCCCTCTGGCAGTGCGCCGAGAGTTCCGTCTTCGTACCGGTCTACCAGCAGGCGGCGCTGGCCGCCGCCTTCCACGGCGACTCCCGTCACGACCTGCTCGACGAGGTGCACGGCAAGCTGCGCCTCTACCCGGTGCTGACCCGCGCCTGCGATGCCCGGCTGATCGCCGAGGACCTCACCGAGCGGCTGGCCCGGCTGATCCACGAGCGGTACCTGCTGGCCCAGCAGCGCGCCGGGGTGGGCCCCGGCGACGCGCCGGCGATGGTGGACTGGTCGCGACTGCCCGAGTCGCTGCGGCGGGCCAACCGGGCCCACGTCCAGGACATCGCCGCGAAGCTGTTGAACCTCGGCTGCGTCGTGGCGCCCCGGCGCGGCGGCGCCAGCGACGCCGCCGCCGGGCAGGTCATCGACGACCGGATCGAGGAACTGGCCCGCCTCGAACACGAACGGTGGTGCCGGGAACGGCGCGGGGAGGGCTGGACGCACGGCGAGCCCCGCGACGACGGCCGGCGGCGGCATCCCGCCTTGCGGCCCTGGGACGACCTGCCCCTCGACGTGCAGGAGCAGAACCGCGCGGAGATCCGGGCGCTGCCGGACGTGCTGTCCGACAGCGGGTTCGAACTGATCCGGCTGGCACCCGCGGTGCCCGTGCAGCGGGGAGGACCGGGGGATGCCGGCTGATCCCGCACCGGTGCGCGTCGGCGTGACCGGGCACATCAACCTGACCCGCGACACCGAGTTGCTCGTCGCCGACGCGCTGCACGTCGAGTTGCGCCGGATCAGCGACCGACCGGTGCGCGGCGTCACCTGCCTGGCGGCCGGTGCGGACCAGCTCTTCGTGCGCGCGATCCTTGAGCTGGGCGGCACGTACGAGGTGATCCTCCCGGCCCTCGACTACCGGACCGCCGTGATCTGCCCGGAGAACCGGGCGACCTTCGACGGGTTGCTCGCCCGGGCGGCGACGGTCGTGCACACCGGCCACGAGCGTTCGAACACCGCCGCCTACGTGGCCGCCAACCGGGAACTGGTGCGACGGGTGCAACGGCTCGTGGCGGTGTGGGACGGGGAACCTGGCTGCCACGCGGCGTCGACGGACCGGACCGTCGACGCCGCGCGGCGCCTCGGCATCCCGACCACGGTCCTCTGGCCCGCCGGCGCCCGCCGGACGCCCCCGGGCTCTGACTCTTGAATCTGTAGATCTTTCGATTCGGCGTGGAACCAGTACTTCTGGCCGCTGATCCTGATGCTGCGCTGTCGCTCGCCGGCCCGCACCCGCCGGTGCGGGCGGACCGCACGCGCCACGGCGAGAAGCTCGCCGTGGCGCGTGAACCCGTCAGCGCAGGCGGGCCTCGATGGCCTCGATGACGCGCGGGCGCAGTTCCGCCGCGCGGATGACGGCGTCGACGGAGCCGACCTCGACGGCGCGCTGGATGTTGTGCACCCGGTCGAACTCGGCGGCCACCTCGCCCAGCTTCTCCACGCGCACCGTCGAGCGCAGCTCGTCGAGCTCCGCCGTCAGCGCCGCGCGGTCGGTGCCGGAGGCGGCCGCGACGCGGGCCTCCAGCTCCCGCACGCGCGGGTCGGCGGCGGTACGGGCGTTGACGTCGCCGGAGAACACCACCGCGGCGGCGGGGGCACCGCCGAGCACCGAGGCGAACGAGCCTTCCAGCGCGAGCACGCTCATGTTCGGGTTCAGCGCCTTGGAGAACACCACGAACGCGCCCCCGTGGTAGCGCGAGATCACGCAGAACACGATGGGCCCGCGGAAGTTCACGATCGCCCGGCCGATCTCGGCGCCGTACTCCAGTTGCAGGTTCCGCATCGACTCCGGTGAGCCGTCGAAGCCCGACAGGTTCGCCAGCACCACCAGCGGCCGGTTGCCGCTGGCCGCGTTGATCGCCCGCGCGGCCTTCTTCGACGACCGCGGGAACAGGGTGCCGGCGGTGTAGGTGTCCGGGCCGTCGGTGGGCGGGATGCCCCGACGCGGCACCGCCCGCGACTCGATGCCGATGAGGCACACCGGCATGCCGCCGAGATGTACGTCCTGCACCGCCACGGTCTCCGCGTCGGCCATGCCCGCCCACCGTTCCAGCACCGGGCGGTCCTGGTCGGAGAGCGCCCGCATCACGGTCCGGATGTCGAACGGCTTCTTGCGGTCCGGGTTGGCCTCGACGGAGAAGATCTCACCGACGGTGGTGAAGTCGCTGCCCGCCACGACGTGCGGGAAGTCGGAGATGTCGCGGTCGACGGGGTCGGACGTCCGTACCCGTCGTGGCCGCTGCTCACCGGGCGCGACGTACGTGTGCTCGTAGTGCGCCATCAGCACGTCCCGCGCGGCGGCCAGGTTCGGCGTCCAGTACTGCGCCTGCCCGTTCGGGCCCATCACCCGGTCGTAGCCGCCGATGCCGAAGTTGTCCTCGGCCGACACCCCGCCGGAGAAGTCGAGCGACTGCTTGCCGGTGAGCACCATCGCCGAGTCCGGCGTCATCACCAGGATGCCCCTGGTGTGCATGAGCATCGTCGCCTCGGCGTTCCAGTACGGCTGCGCGCCGACGGTGATGCCCGCGACCACGATGTTGATCTCGCCGCCGTCCTGGGTGAACTCGACGATCCGTTTGAGCGCCGCGGCCACCCAGTCCATGTTCTCCGTGCCCGACTCCATCGAGATCCGGGCGCCCGCGGACAGCGCGTACCACTCCAGCGGCACGCTCATCCGCTCGGCCAGGTCCAGTGCCGCGATCACCCGGCGGCACTCCGCCTCCGACAGCGCGCCGAGCGCCTTCGTCGGGTCGCCGAGCAGCACGACCCGGGTGACGCCCTGCGGGTGTCGGCGGGTCGGCGTGGTCACCACGCCGGCGACGATCGCCGCGCTGTTGCGCCCCTTCGGCCGGTCCACCGGCACCAGCGCGTGATCGTCGTCGAGGTCGTGCTCGACGAAGGTGCCGAGCAGGTCGGTCAGCTCGTACGGGTACACCGCGTTGCGGCTGCTCGCGCGCAGCACCTTCTGCCGGTAGTCGTCGAGCGGCTCGACCGGCTCCTCCGACGGCTCGCCGACGGTCAGCCTCGTGCCGCCGGCGGCGTCGAACGAGACGCGTACGGCGATCTTGGTCAGCTCGCCGGTCCGCTGGTCGCGCTGCCGCGCGATGAACAGGATCTCCTCCAGCCCCGCGCCGGCGGTCGTCGGCAGCACACGCCGGGCGATCATGTTCAGTTCCGCGCGGGTGAGGTCGCTCGGCGGCCAGACGTAGACGACGATCCGGTTGGTGCTGAAGCGCTTGCGCGACGGCCGCCGTGACTGCGCTCGGCGGATCGAGTCCAGACAGGTGGCGAGGACGTCCTCGGCGGTCGGCAGCGCCACCAGCCGGCCGTCGTGCTCGCGCAGCTCGGTCAGGTCGCGCACCTGGGCGAACGCGACGAGGCGGTCGTCCGACGGGTTGTCCCGCGCGACGCACTGGTAGAGGTAGACCTCCTCGTCCGACGACGGCAGCCGGGTCAGGTCGAACCTGCTCAGCCGCTCCATCTGCATCCGCTGCGCGATGTACGGGTGCAGGCCGCGGATCAGCCGCTCCTCGCTCATCCCCATGGTCGACGGGCGGAAGGTGAAGTGGTGGTGCATCACCGCGCCGCTGCGGCCCGCGACGGTGGTGGTGAGCCTGCGGACCTGGTGGGGCAGCGGGTGCGCGTTGACGACCTCGTGCAGGGCCGCGGCCATCGCGTCGAAGTCCTCCGGCTGCCCCTCCCAGGCCAGGTAGATGTCGACGTCGATGGCGTCGTGGCCGCTCGCCAGCTCCGCGAGGCCGCGCAGCGCGCTGCCCAGCGCCTCGAAGCGCACGGCCGAGGAGACCACGCACGAGTCGGCCCGCTCGGCGACCACGAACGTGCAGCCCTCGACCTTGCTGGTGCGTACGCCGGTGAGGCCCTTGTTGCCGTAGTAGCGCCGGGTCAGCACCTCCAGCATGACCGCGTTGTCCAGATGGTCGCGGACGAGCCGCTGGCCGAGCAGCCGCACCAGCGGCTCGGTGGAGCGCACCATCTCGGCGATGCGCTCGGCGCGGTCCGGCGCGTCGGGGTGCGCGTCCAGGTGGCGCAGGTGCCGGCGGACGTCGGCGTAGACGCGGGCGCGGTTGCGGCGCAGCAGCGGCTGGGCGAACCAGGAGAACACCACGCCGCGCGCGAGGTCGCAGACCACCGGGAAGCGGACCTGCGTCGCGGCCACCAGCCGCTCCAGCGCGAGACCGGCGGGCTCGCGCAGCGACTCGACCGGCGGCGGCTCGCGCAGCCAGGCGCGCAGCAGCGCCGCGACGACCGTGGCGTCGGCGGACGCGCGTTGCAGGGCGAGGAAGATCCGGAACACGGCGGCCTCGAGCTCGGGGGAGCGCTCCAGCTCGGTGACGCCGTAGTGCCCGAGCGCCTTGGCGAGCTTGGCCTGGAAGGCCTCCGGCAGGCCGGCCCGCTCGACGTCCAGGTATCGCAGGTAGCCGTGGAAGTACTCGCGGGCGCTGGGCACGTGGCCGGTGCCGCCGTCCTCGCCCGTCGGCCGGTTGCGGCTCAGCTCGGTGAGGTCGGCGAACACCTCGATGAGGTCGAGTTCCCCGGCCAGCGGCCGGTGACCGTCCTCGGTGGCGCCCCGGCGCGCGGCGAGGTAGTCGTCGAGCAGCCGGCGCTCGTCGTGCGGGTCGACGTCGAAGCCCAGCAGCAGGCTGCGCAGGTCCTCCTGGCCGCGCCCGGCGCGCTCGCGTGCCGGGATCCTGTCGGGCGCGGCGGGCAGGTCCAGCTCGACGGCCTCGCCGGCCGAGGTCTCGCCGGCCTCGGCGTCGTCGCCGAGCGGCTCCAACCGCAGCAGCGGTGCGCCGGCCTCGACCTGGGTGCCCACGGACACGACGCATTCCTTCAGCCGCGCCCGGAACGGCGCGCGCAGCACCGTCTCCATCTTCATGCTCTCCAGCACCAGCACGGGCGCGCCCGCCTCGACCTCGGCGCCGACCCGCAACGGCGTGGCGACGACCAGGGCGGGCGAGGGCGAGCGCAGGACGCCGCCCTCGTCGCGGCTGACCCGGTGCGTCACGCCGTTCACCTCGACCAGGTGGATCGGCCCGTGCGTGCCGATGAGCAGGCGGTAGCGGGTGCCGTTGACGACGATCTGCCCGCAGTGCCGGTCGAAGCGCTCCAGCTCGACGTCGGCGGTGCGCACGGCGCCACCGGCTTCGATGCCGACGCGGAAGCGGTGCGCGCCGACCCGCGCGACGCGTACGCGGTAGCCGACACCGCGGAGCTTGAGGTCCAGCGGCCGGCCGCTCTCGTGCTGCACCTGCGGGCGCCCGCCGAACGCCGTCGACAGCAGCCGCTGCCGCTCGACGCGTTCCTCCTCCTCGTACGCCTCGATGGCGGCGGCCGCCAGCGCGACGGCGGAGTGCCGGTGCGAGACGAGCCTGCCCTCGCCCCGGACGCGGTCGATCCAGCCCGTGTCCGCGCTGGCGTCGATCACCTCCGGCTGGTCGAGCAGGTCGAGCACGAAGCTCTTGTTCGTCGCGCCACCCTCGATGATCACCGTGGTCTGCGCCATGGCGCGGCGCAACCGGCCGAGCGCCTCGTCGCGGTCGCGGCCGTACGCGATGATCTTCGCGATCATCGAGTCGAAGTCGGCCGGGATGGTGTCGCCCTCGCTGACGCCGGTGTCCACGCGGATGCCCGGACCGGCGGGCAGGTCGAGGCGCGCGATGCGGCCGGGGGAGGGCGCGAAGTCGCGGTCGGGATCCTCGGCGTTCAGCCGGGCCTCGATGGCGTGCCCGCGCTCCGGCGGCGGCTCGCCCTCGAGCCGCCCGCCCGAGGCCACGTGCAGCTGTGCCTTGACCAGGTCGTATCCGGTGGTGGACTCGGTGATCGGATGCTCGACCTGCAGCCGGGTGTTCACCTCCAGGAACGCGAACAGCCGGTCGCCGGGGTGGTAGAGGAACTCCACGGTCGCCGCGCCGCGGTAGGCGACCGCGACGGCCAGCCGCTCGGCCGACGCCTTGAGCTCGGCCGTCTGTTCAGGGCCGAGGACCGGCGACGCCGACTCCTCGATGACCTTCTGGTTGCGTCGCTGCACCGAGCAGTCGCGCACGCCGAGCGCCCACGCGGTGCCCTGGCCGTCCGCGATCACCTGGACCTCGACGTGGCGGGCGCCGGTGACCAGGCGCTCCAGGAACACGACGCCGCTGCCGAACGCCCGAGCGGCCTCCTGGCTGGTGCGCTCGTAGGCGTCGGCGAGCTCGGCCTCGTTGGTGATGACACGGATGCCGCGCCCGCCGCCGCCCGCGGTCGCCTTGAGCATCAGCGGGTAGCCGATCTCGGCCGCCGCCGCGAGGGCGGCGTCGAGGGTCTCGACCGCGCCGCGGCTCCACGGCGCGACCGGCACGCCGACCTCCTCGGCGATCAGCTTCGCGCCGATCTTGTCGCCGAGCTTGCGCATGGCCTCCGGGCTCGGCCCGACGAAGGTGATCCCGACCTTCTCGCACAGCTCCGCGAACGCCGGGTCCTCGGCGACGAAGCCCCAGCCGACCCACGCGGCGTCGGCCCCGGTCTCCACCAGCGCGCGCTCCAGCACCTTCAGGTCGAGGTACGGGCGCGCGGACGCGGGACCGAGGTCGTAGGACAGGTCCGCCTCGCGGACGAAGGTGGCCGTGCGGTCGACGTCGGTGTGCAGGGCTACGGTCTCGATCCGTGTCCCGGTCTCCGCGGCGATGTCCCGTACGGCGTGGATGAGCCGCATGGCGGCCTCACCGCGGTTGACGATGGCGACACGACTGAACACTCGACCAGGCCCTCCTGTAGAAACCAATGATGCGCGACGCCACGACGCCGCGGCACCTTCGGCAGTGTCCACCCTTGCATCCAGGGATCAGAACCCCAGGGGTCCGTGTCCCTCCGCGCGCGTCGCGACATAGGGGTCCTGAGCAGCGAATACGCTTGCTCCGATCGAGGCGTGTTCCTGAGGCGTGGCAGGATCTTCCACTTGCTGGGACGTCGCACGTCCGGACGCGTCCGCAACCCCTAGTGCCGCGCGGAACGGGCGATCCGCTGGGGTCGGCCGGCCGCCGCCCCGCCGCCGTCGGCTGTGAACTCCGTTACCTCGCCGCCGACCGGGAATGAGATCATCGGATCCGGATTTGCAGCCAGGTGTGACTCCTACACCGCTTTCGGGCCGGCCGCGCGACGACCGGCCGGAGACGACCCGATGACCGCCGCCGTCGACGCCCCCGGGGCCCCGGCGGCCAGGACGACGCCGGGTGACCTGATGAGCCCCCGGCAACGCCTGCGGCTCGTCCTCGTCCTCGGGTCGCTGACCGCGGTGGGCCCGCTGACCATCGACATGTACCTGCCCGCGTTTCCGGCGATCGTCGCCGACTTCCGGACCACGTCGGCGGCGGTCCAACTGACCCTCACCGGCACGCTGGTCGGCCTCGCCCTCGGCCAGCTGCTGATCGGCCCGCTGTCCGACGCCGTCGGTCGGCGCGCGCCGCTGATCGCCGGCGTCGCGCTGTACGTCGTGGCGTCACTGCTCTGTGTCGTCGCGCCGAGCATCGCGGTGCTCGGCGGGCTGCGGGTGGTGCAGGGCCTCGGCGTCGCCGCCGCCTCGGTGGTCGCGATGGCCGTGGTCCGTGACCTGTTCGACGGCGCGGCCTTCGCCAAGCTGCTCTCCAGGCTGCTGCTGGTCATGGGGGCGGCGCCGATCCTCGCCCCGACCCTCGGCAGCGGCCTGCTGCGCTGGACGGACTGGCGCGGGGTGTTCCTGGCGCTGGCCGCCTTCGGCGTGCTGCTCGTCGGGGTCGCCGCGCTGGGCCTGCGCGAGACGCTGCCGGCCGACCGCCGTCGGCGCGGCGGGGCGGTCGCGACGGTGGCCCTGTACGGCGCGCTGCTGCGTGACCGTACGTTCGTGGGCCTGGTCCTGGTCGCCGGACTGGCCATGGCGGCGTTGTTCGCGTACGTGGCCGGGTCGTCGTTCGTCCTGCAACAGCAGTACGGCCTGGACGAGCAGCAGTTCGGGCTGGCCTTCGGCGCGGGCGCCGTCGGACTGATCGCGGCGACCCAGTTCAACGTACGGCTGCTGCGCCGCCACTCGCCGCAGCGGATCCTCGTCGTGGCCCTGGGCATGGGCAGCGTGGCCGGACTGGCGCTGCTGGCATTCGCGGCGACCGGGTTCGGCGGGCTGCCCGGCCTGCTGGTGTCGCTGTGGGTGGTGCTCGCGGCGGCGGGCCTCGCGATGCCGAACGCGCCGGCCCTGGCCCTGTCCCGTCACGGGGAGGCGGCCGGCACGGCCTCCGCCCTGCTCGGCGCGGTGCAGTTCGGCGTCGGTGCGCTGGCCGCGCCCCTGGTGGGCGTGCTGGGCACCGGCGCGGTCGCCATGGCCGTCGTCGTGGCGGGCGGCATGCTGGCGGCGACGGCGGTCCTGCTCGTCGTGGTGCGCCCGGCCCGGCTCGCCGGTCTCGAACCGGAGGCGGCGGCCCTGACGGCGCACTGAGCGGGCGGCAGCCCCGTCCACGCCGCGTTCGTGGCGCGTTTCGGAAGCTGCGCGGCCGCGGCCGGCGGGTGACGGCCGTCGCGGCCGAGCGGTCCGGCCCGCCGCCGCGACGAGCACCGGCCGGTGGCCGCGCAGCGACACGGGCCGTCAGCGCGGCTTCTCGGCGAGGTCCCTGATGCCCTGCAACGTGGTGGTCATGGCGTCGCGCAGGGCTGCCAGCCGGCGTTCGATGATCTGCTCCTCGTTCTCCGGAGCCTGGTCGATGACCAGGCTGAGCCCGGTACGGCCGGGGCCGATCCGCACGGCGTGCGACAGTCGGCAACCGTCGTCCTCGGCGGTGAGGCGGTACTGCCAGGTGGCGCCCGGGTGCGCGGGGTCGGCGACGCCGCCGCCGAAGCGGTCGTCCGGGTCGGTGACCACCCAGCCGAAGACCCGTGGCTCGTCGAACTGCACGACGTGCGAGATGGTGCGCCACTCGCCGATGGCGGGATGCTGGTTGTGCCCCTCGAACCGGGCGCCGAGGGCCGGGCCGCCGGTGTCGTCCAACCAGCGCACCCGGCGCAGCTCCGAACTGAACCGCGCGGGCAGTTCGATGTCCGTGACCAACTCCCACACCCGGGCGGGAGCGGCTGCCAGGTAGAGGTCGCACTCGACCGCCGGGCCGTCGACGTAGCGCACGGCATCCTCCTTCGTGTCCTTCACGCTTCTCCGGTCAGCGGCTGCCGCCCACACAGGACGGACGGCAGCCGCACCGACAAGGATGGCCCCTCCGGGCCGACCGCGCAGCCCCGCCGGGCCCACGCGCCGGGTTCGTCGAACGACGTCCAGCGCCCGCGCCGGGTTCGGCGGGGCGACGTTCAGCGGCGATCCGGCGTCAGGGTCGTGGCGCCGCCGGGTGGGAGCCGAGGGCGTCGTGGTCGGCGTACGGCCAGGGGCCGCCGCGCGACTGACCCGGCCGCCACCTCGCGTACCTGCCCGGGAACGCCCGACGGCCGTGCAACGATCGTCGGGCGTCGTGCCGACCGGTCCGTCCCGCCGGTCGTCCCGCGCACCGGTCTTTGGCAGGCAGGCGGGCAGGCCACCTCGTACCCCTTGGAGCGCATCATGCCGTTGTCCCCGGCCCGGGTCCTCGCCGCCCTGAACGCGGTGCGGCCACCGGAGCAGGCGTCCCCGGTCGTCGGCAGGGCCGTCGTGGTCGGCGGCAGCGTCGCCGGGTTGCTGGCGGCCCGCGTGTTGTCCGACTACGCGGAGAGCGTGGTCGTCGTCGACCGCGACGATCCACAGGCCACCGGCGGGCGGCCGGGCGTGCCACAGGGTACGCAGCTGCACGCGCTGCTGCCCGGCGGCTTCCTCCAGCTCGAACGCCTCTTCCCCGGATTCCGCGGACAGGCCCTGGCCCAGGGGGCGGTCGAGGCGCCACCCGGGGCCCGGCGCAGCTATCTCGACGGCCGGCTGAAGGTCGTCGTACCCGACGACGCCGACAGCCTGGCGGGCAGCCGACCCCTGCTGGAAGGGCTGATCCGCCAGCAGGTGCTGCGGCTGCCCAACGTCAAGACGGTCACCGCCCGCGCCACCGGCCTCGTGTGCGAGGGCGGCGTGGCCACCGGGGTCCGCTGCGAGGCCGGTGGGGCGACCGGCGTCGAGTCGGGTGCCCTCGTGGTCGACGCCATGGGGCGATCGAGCCGGCTGTCCGACTGGCTGGAGCAGGCCGGTTGGGAGCGGCCCGCCCTGCGGCGGATGACCGTGAACCTCAACTATGCGACCGCCCTGTTCCGGCGCCGGGAGACGCACCCGCAGGCCACGGTCGTCCTGGCACTGAACACTCCGGGATCGTCGTCGGACGTGGCCGGCGCCGCGTTCTTCGCCGTCGAGGACGGCCGCTGGATGGCCATGATGGCCGGGTACGGCGACAACCGTCCGGGGCGCACCGCGGAGGACTTCGTGCGCCGGTTGCGGGAACAGTTCCCGCCGGAGTTCGGCGAGGTCGCCGGGAGCGAGCTGCTCGGTGCGGTCCAGACCTACCGGCACGCCGACAGCCGGCGGCGGGACTTCCACGGCCTGCGGCGGCTCCCGGCCGGGCTCGTCAGCGTCGGTGACGCGGTCGCCTCGTTCAACCCGGTGTACGGGCAGGGCATGACGGCTGCGTCCCTGCACGCGGCCTGCCTGTCGACGTACCTGCGGTCGGGCCCCGACCCGGGCATGCCCGCGCGCCGGTTCTTCGCCCTCCAGAAGGTCGTGGTCGACGTGGCCTGGTCGATGTCGACCTCCGCCGATCTGGCGCTGCCGCACGTCGACGGGCCCTACCCGCGCGGCTACCGGTTCTCCAGTTGGGTCAGCAGGCAGATCGTCGCGGCGACCGTCACGGACGTGCCGACCGCCCGGCGCTTCAACGAGGTCGTCTCCCTGCGTGCGCACCCGAGGTCGCTGGCCACACCCGGCGTGCTCCTGGGCGCGCTGCGCGCCAACCGGCGGGCCCGCTGAACCGGCGTTGACCCGGTCGTCCCGCCGGGCTCAGGCCCGGGTGATCCGTACGGCGTCGGCGACCACGTAGCCACTGCCGCCGGTCCAGCGGCTCACCCCTACCTTGTTGCCGTCGCCGGCCGCGAGCGTGAACACGCCGATCGACACCCACCGCCCGCCGTTGACGCGTTGGTCGACCGTTACCGACCGGTTGCCCGAGGCGGTGGCGACGATGTAGGGCGTCTGGCCGTTGTAACCGGGATCGGCGGGGTACCAGACCGAGATCTCGTAGGCCCCCGTCGCCGGGATGTCCGCCCGGTACCAGGCGACGTCGCTGGCCGACGTCGGGCTCGCGTAGCGGTAGTTCGTGCCGAACCGGCTGCCGGAGTACGACGACGTGCTCCAGTTGCTGCTCGCCGTGAACCGGCCGGACGTGGTGTTGTCGACGGTGGTGCTCCACTGCTGCGGGGGCGGCTGCTGGGACGTGCTCACGTCCAGGTAGTTGCGGTCGATCTTCATCGTCACGCCGCCCCAGGTCTCCGTCACGTCCCCGGCGTACTGGTGCAGCCGCTGGTGGTTGGCGTAGTACGCGTCGGAGCAGTAGTTGCCGGCGTCGGTGTCGGCCACGCCGTTCCACCAGGCGATCCAGATCTGGTCCAGCCTGGTGTAGCTCGGGTTGTGGTATTCCAGGCAGACGTCCCTGATGCCGGAGGATCCGCTGGAGTACATGCCGGCCAGGTAGCCGTGGGTGTGCAGTCGCTCGACCCAGCCGGACAGGAACGACAGCACGGCGGCGCGGCAGGCCGTGGTCGTCGGGTAGTGCTCGATGTCGTTGTAGATGGTGCTGCCGGCGCCGATGCCCAGCGCCCGTGCGGCGTTGGCGGCGCTGTCGGCGGCGGTGCGGCCCTGCGAGCGCGCGGTGCCGGGATCGGCCGACATCTTCGGCGCCCGGGTGCCGCAGGGCGCCTGGTAGCCGAGTTCGATGGGGATGAGCCGCCAACCGTTGGCGGTCTGGTTGCTGACCCAGGTCGCCGTCAGGTTGGGCTGCGCACACGTGCGGCTGGCACCGCTGATGTAGATGCCCACCGCGCGGTACGGCGAACTGGCACGCCACGCGTTCATCGCCGACTGCGACGGGGCGGCGCAGGTGTCGAAGCCCTTACCGACGAAGGTGCCGGGCTGCGGACCGACGGCCGACACCGCCACGGACTGCGGCTGCGCCTGTGGGGCGGGCGCCGCCGCCGCCGAAGCTGCCGCCGATGCGAGCGTGGTGCTGAGCGCCGCTGCGGTGGCGATGCTCGTCAGCCATGCGGTGGTCCTTCTCATCCCGGTCTCCCTCGAAGGATTCTTTACACGAGGTTGAAGTCAGTGAAGAACTTTTACACAGCGCATCGAAAGTTGGCAATAGTGTCGGGGTGGTGGACGCGCCGGGTCACCAGGCGCAGGGCGCGTAGTCCTTCAGGAAGCAGCCGTACAGGTCCTCGCCCTGTTCGCCGCGGACGATCGGGTCGTACACCCGGGCTGCGCCGTCGACCAGGTCCAGCGGGGCGTGGAAGCCGGCGTCCGCCAGCCGCATCTTCGTCGGGTGGGGGCGCTCGTCGGTGATCCAGCCGGTGTCGACGCTGGTCATCAGGATGCCGTCGGTCAGCATCTCCTGGGCGCTGGTGCGGGTCAGCATGTTCAACGCGGCCTTGGCCATGTTGGTGTGCGGGTGCCCCGGCCCCTTGTAGCCGCGGCCGAACTGGCCCTCCATGGCCGAGACGTTGACCACGTACTTGCGGCGGGCCGCCGCCGCGGCCATCGCCGGTCGCAGCCTACTGACCAGGACGAACGGCGCCGTCACGTTGCACAGCTGCACCTCCAGCAGCTCCACCGGGTCGACCTCGTGCACCCGCTGCACCCAGCTGTTGACCGGGTCGAGGTCCGGCACCAGGCCGCCCGCGTCGATGGCGGTGGCCGCCGCGATACGTTCCGGCGAGGCGGAGCCACTGGTCAGCGCGAGCGCGGTCAGCGCGTGCGGGGTGAGCGGGGTCGACTGCGGCGAGGCGGCCAGGCCGCCCGCCGGGTCGCCCCGGCCGGCCGGCTTGGCGAACGTGACGATCTCCGGCAGGGGGCCTGCCGGCAGCTCCGCCGCCTCCGCGGCGACGAGCTGCGCGTACGCCCCGGGGCTGCGCCGCACGGTCTGCGCCGCGTTGTTGATCAGGATGTCGAGCGGGCCCTGGCTGCTGACCGAGTCGGCGAGCGCGATCACCTGGGCCGGGTCGCGCAGGTCGATCCCGACGACCCGCAGCCGGTGCAGCCACTCCGCGCTGTCGGGCATCGCCGCGAACCGGCGTACCGCGTCGTGCGGGAACCGCGTGGTGACCGTGGTGTGCGCGCCGTCGCGCAGCAGCCGCAGCGCGATGTACATGCCGATCTTCGCCCGGCCGCCGGTGAGCAGCGCCCGCCGGCCCGTCAGGTCCGTACGGGCGTCGCGGCGTTCCCGGTTCAGTGCCGCGCAGGGCGGGCAGAGCTGGTGGTAGAAGGCGTCCACCTCGCGGTAGCGCTGCTTGCAGACGTAGCAGCCGCGCGGGTTGTGCAGGAAGCCGGCCGTGCTGCCCTCGGTGGGGGAGGCGAGCGGGATCCCCTGGGTCTCGTCGTCGATCCGGCCCGGTGCGCCGGTCGCGGTGGCGGCCGTCACCGCGCGGTCCGCCGCCGCGACGGCGTCCCGCCGCTCCTCGCGCCGTCGCTGCTTGACCACCTTGTAGAGCCGCGCCGTGGCCCGCTGCACGCGCACCACGTCGGGGTGGTCGGGAGGCAGGTCCTCCAGCGCCTCGAAGACGCTGAGACAGGCCTCCAGCTGGCTCCGGTCGATGCCGTCGTGGCCGGTTTCGGTAACTTTGTCCGCCGTCATGCCGTCGCTGTCTCGTCCCGTTTCCCGCCGGAGCTTCCCGGCCCACGCCAAGTCCGACCCGGAACTGTACGCACCACGTGGGCGCCGGCGCATCCCGCGCCCGTCGCGAGCGCGGCGCACGGAGTGCAGGGTGGCTCCCACGCGATCGGTGACGCGGCGATCGCCCGCAGCCGACCTCGGGAACACCGCCCGGTGGGCGGGCCCGACGGACCCGTGACCGAGCGCCGATCAGCGTCCGGCGACCCCGCCGGCCGGGGCGTCGTCGCCGGCGGCGTCGGTCGGCCGGCCCGACCCGACCGCGTGCAGGTGCCGCAACACCTGGGCCCATGAACCCGTCAGGCTGGTCTCGTGGTAGGGGATGGCGTGTTCGGCGCAGAACTGGCGGACCAGCGGCCGGGCGCGCCGCAGGTTGGGTCGCGGCATGCTGGGGAAGAGGTGGTGCTCGATCTGATAGTTCAGGCCACCGAGCAGGGCGTCGACGAACCAGCCGCCGCGCACGTTGCGGGAGGTGAGGACCTGGCGTCGAAGATAGTCGAGGCGGTCGTCGGCGGCGAGGATCGGCATGCCCTTGTGGTTGGGGGCGAAGGAGCTGCCGAGGTAGAGGCCGAGCAGGCCCTGGTTGACGAGGACGAACGCGACGGCCTGCGCCGGGCTCAGCACGAGGACCACGGCTCCGAGGTAGCCGACGGCGTGCAGCACCAGCAGCGTGGCCTCCACGGGGCGCCGCCTGAGCCGACCCCGGCCGAAGACGGCCCGGACGCTGTTGACATGCAGGTGCAGGCCCTCCAGCAGCAGCAGCGGAAAGAACAGGTACGCCTGGTACCGGACCACCAGCGCGCCCGGCCCGCGCTGCTCCCGCGCCTGCTCCCGGGTGAACGACAACGGTGGGACGACGATGTCCGGGTCGTGGCCCTCCGTGTTGGGGTGCGCGTGATGGCGGTTGTGCTTGTCGACCCACCAGGCGTAACTGAGACCGATCAGCAGATTGCCGTGCACCAGGCCGACCAGGTCGTTGGCGCGGCGGGTACGGAAGATCTGGCGGTGACCGGCGTCGTGACCGATGAATCCGGCCTGCGCGAACACCACCGCGAGGACGGCCGCGACGCCCAGCTGCCACCACGACTCGCCGAGCCGGCCGAACAGCGTCCACGCGCCGACATGGCACCCGCCGAGGGCGGCGATGCGCAGCGCGTAGTAACGGCGCCGCCGGTCGAGCAGGCCCGCGCGCCGGATCAGGCGCGACAGCTCCGCGTACTGACTGCCACCCTGGCGTCGGGTGTCGAGGGTCGCGTCGCTCATGGCCGACACCCGCGCCGACGCGTCGTCACGACGAGGCCCACGACGGTGGCGGCGACGACGACCAGGACGGCGTGCCGGCGGGCGACCGACCCGATCCCGCCCAGCCGGTCGCCGAGGGCCCGGTCCCGGCTGCGGTCCTTCACGTTGGTCCTGGCCGGCAGCGCCTGCACGGTGGCACCGAGTTCGGCTCGGGTCGCCTCGATGTCCGCACGGGTGCGCTCCGGGGCACTGCTCGCATTCGGGGTCATCGCCCTCGTCCCTTCCTGGCCGCCTGCCGCACCGACTCCGCGTCCGCGCGCACGCTGTGCAGCGTCGACTCCGGCTTGACGGGCGTCGTCTGCTTCACCTGCCTGCGTCCGACCAGCGCGAGCAGCCCGGCCACCGCGAAGAGGACCACCGCGACGACCAGCGCGGCCACCCATGCCGGCAGGAACCCGGCGAGGACCAGGACGAGCGCGGCCACGAGCGCTCCCGTCCCGAACAGCGCCATCCCTCCCGCGCCGCCGACCATCGCGGCGCCGGAGCCGGCACGTATGCCGTCGGTGGTCAGTTCCGCCCGGGCCAGCGCCAGCTCGTCCCGTACCAGTCGGGTGATCTGGTCTGTCGCACGCTGCACGAGTGCGGCGACCGTGGCTTCCTCCCGTGGCCCGTCGGCCGCCCGGACGCCGCTGGGCGGTTCACTCATCGGCCGGCACCTCCAGAGACACGTCGGCACGTCGCGCCAGGACCATCCGTCGAGGGCGCCGCCCGGTCACGCCGGGCCGGCGCGAAACCTGCCCGGTCGCGGGGCGGCGCTCCCCGTCCTCACCGCGCTGCGGCTGCCGATGACGCCGGCTGCCTGTCCCTGCCGGCCGCGTCGCCGGGGACCGCCATCCCGCCGGTGCCCGCGTCGGCGAACGCGCTGTCCCGCAGGGCAGCAGGAAGATCGCCGGCCATCGCGCCACCCACGGCGCGACGGCGCCGAGCCCGTACGACGGCCGCCGCCGTCACCACTGCCGCCAGGGACATCGCTGCCGCCTGCATCAGCGGCACCCTCCTGCTACGTCGACGCCTCATGTCCGCTACCCCTCTCGGTTTCCGAATCCGACCTTGCTCTCATCGTGGGGACAGCGCAGGGGCAGTGGGTGGCGATTCTGCGCATTAAACACGGTTGGGGCATTCAGAACAGCTCGGCATACCGCGGCCGGGAGTCGAACCAGGGACTTCGTCAGTGGCCGCGATGCCGGAGGTGAGGCGGCGGTGGAAGCGGCCGGGTCCCGGGAAGGGGTGTCCGGCGCGCGTCCGGTCGACGTGAGCGTTGTTCCGAAGCGTTCCGCCCAGGGGGTTGGCCCGCAGCGCCGCAGATCAGGTGAGTTTGACGATTTAGCAAGATGTGAGGTACCTGGGAGCATAGGTGTGCAAAAGTCCGGTATACCCGTATTTGCACTTGTGTGCCTCCGGTCCGCTGTCGCGAGAGCGCCGGCCGGGGACGCACCATGAGAGGGCCCCAACGTGACAGTCACCCGAATCCGTCATCTCCGCCGCGCGGCAGTGCCGGCGCTCGCGGCCGTCGTCGCCGCCAGCGCGACCGTCGCCCTGCTGATCGTCAGTGGCACCGGCGCCAGCGCCCAGCCGGCGCCGGTCGGTCTGGGGACAGCGGCGAACTTCTCCGTACTGGCCGGCTCCACCGTCACCAACACCGGACCGACCTTCCTGGCGCAGAGCCTGGGCGTTCACCCCGGCAACACCGCACCAGGCTTCCCGCCGGGCATCGTCGCCGGCGAGATCCACCTCGGCGACGCCGAGGCCCTGCAGGCCAAGGACGACCTGACCACCGCGTACAACGACGCCGCCGGTCGGACTCCCTTCACCAACCTGCCGGCGGAACTCGGCGGCGCCACGCTGACCCCCGGGGTGTACCGGCTCGACGCCGCGCAGCTGACCGGCCAGTTGACGCTCGACAGCCAGAGCGACCCGGCGGCGGTGTTCATCTTCCAGATCGCCTCCACCCTCACCACCGCCTCCAACAGCAGCGTCGTGTTCATCAACGGTGCCTCACCCTGCAACGTCTACTGGCAGGTGGGCAGCTCGGCCACGATCGGCACCGGCACCCGGTTCGTGGGCAACATCCTGGCCCAGACCTCCATCACCATGAACACGGGCGCGACCCTGCAAGGCCGCGCCCTGGCCCGGACCGGCGCCGTCACCCTCGACACCAACACCATCAACGCCCCCGTCTGCCTACAGCCGACAGGAAGCCCGACCGCCACCCCCACGGGCACTCCGACCGGTCAACCGACGGGCACGCCGACCGGTACGCCGACGGGTACGCCGACCGGTCAACCGACGGGCACGCCGACGGGCACCCCGACCGGGTTCCCGACCCCGAGCCGCACGCAGCTACCGGTGACCGGGGGCAGCGGCGGTGGCGCGCTGGTGCCCGTTCTGACGGGCCTCGGCAGCCTCGCCGTGGCCACCGGCGTCAGCCTGCTCTTCCTCTACCGCCGCAGGACCTCCGAGTCCTGACGGGGCGGGCCCCGGCGGCCGGACGACCGGACGCCGGGGCCCGCACGGCTCAGGCATGTGCCCGCACCACCTGCCAGCTTGCCGTCGCGTGCGGCGAGACGCGGCACCGGCGCGACCTTCAGACCGCCGGAACCGGCAGGACCAGCCTCACCGTGCCGTCGACCCGTCCAGTTCGGCGAGGTCGAGACGCAGGGTCGCGAGGAGACCGGAGTGCCGGGTGGTGTCGACCTGCGGCGGCAGTTCCCGCTCGACCCAGTCGGCCCGGGTGTGCTGGCCGCGGCGACGCAGCGCGGTCACGATCGTGTGTCGGGCTACCGTCATGGTCTGCTCCTTGATGGTGATGGTCGTGGGTTCCCTGGTGCGCCACTGTCCGGGGGCGCTGGTGGTGCGACCGGTCCGGTGTCGGCCGGGTGGGACGCGTGGCGTCGACGGGGGAGCGAGGGCGTCGGTCGGTGGCGCGGTCACCGTGCTGTCGATCGCGACCGCTCCGCCGGGACGCGGACGCCGGTCCGGCTCGCGCCGACGCGGGTCGACGGCCTACCCCGGGCCGCTGGGAGGTGGCAGGCAGGACCCGGACGGTGGCCGTGCCGCCGCGCATCGGGTGCGGTCGGGCGCGAACCTCGCGTGCCCTCGGGCGGAGCCGGCGTGGCGGGCACCCCAGGAGTGGAGTGTCGTCGTTTCCGGGATGGCCCCAGCCTACGCCTGTCCGGCCCGGTCCGCGCGGTGCCGCCGCTGGGGTCGTCGAAACCCGCCGAGCGGCCCGGGTGCTCCCTGTCGAGCCGGCCGGCCGCGTCCGGCGACCAGCACGCCGGTCGCCGGACGCGGTTGCGGAATCCGGCCCCTGAGGTCGCCGCCGGCGGGAGCGGGCGTGCCGGGGGGTCAGGCCCGGCGGGCGACCACCGCCCCGTTGGCGCCCGGGGCGTCGAACGGCACGGTGCGGACGTCGACGAAGCCGGCGTCGGTGAGCCAGGCCGCGTACTCGGCACCGGAGTAGTTCTTGCCGCCCTCGGTCTCCACCAGCATGTTCATGCCCATCAGAGCCGCCTCGGGTGGACCGGTGCGCTCGTCGTTGAGCAGCAGTTCGCAGATGACGACCGCCCCGCCGGGCGGCAGCGCCGCGTGGCACTTGGCCAGCAGCGCCCGGTTCGTCGGCTCGTCCCAGTCGTGCAGGATCATGCTCAGCAGAATGACGTCGTGCCCGTCCGGCAGCGCCGGATCGGCCAGAAAATCGCCGCCGACCGTGCCGATCCGCCCGCTCATGCCTTCCGCCGCGATTCGCTCCTCGGCGCGGACACACACGTGCGGCAGGTCGAGGACGGTCGCCCGCAGCCCGGGCAGCCGGCGGCAGAACTCGATCGGGAACGCCCCGGCCCCACCACCGACGTCGAGCAGCCGGGCGTGCGCGCCGAAGTCGTACGCGTCGGCCAGCGCCCGGGCGGTGAAGCTGGAGGTGGAGTACATGGCGTCCCAGAACTGCGCCAGCATCTCCGGGTCGGTGGTGTCGAACATCGACTGCTGGGCCTGCGGATCCCAGGTGAGGGGCCGGTCGGTGCGCAGGGCTTCGCCGATGCGGTGCCAGGGCAGGTAGGTGCGCTGGTCGGAGTAGCGGACCTGCGCACCGAAGTAGTAGGGGCGGCCTTCGACCAGGAACTGTTCGGCGAGTTCGGAGTTCCGGTAGCCGTCGCCGACCTTCTCCAGCAGACCCAGGGACGCCGTCGCGGCCAACAGCAGGTCTGCGGGGCGTTCGGCCAGCCCGAACTCGGCGGCGGCCTCGTCGACGGTGAGGGTCCGCCCGTTCGCGAGGCGGGTGAAGAGGCCGAGTTCGACGCCGGCCGCGAGGGTCTTGAAGCCCCAGACGCCGGCCACCAGACGCATGAGAGGGGAGGGATTGATCATGGCACCATTTGATCACAGATATCCATCCACAGTGGACCACGTCGGCGCACCGGCCGCACCGGCTACCCGGCATACCGGACCCACCGCCGGGGTACTGCACGTCGCGACGCCGACGCCGGGGAGGGCACTGTGACGACGCGCGTGCGACGCCGACCGCGAAGTGCGCTGGCCGGCCTGCTGGTGGCCCTCGTCGCGGCGGCCGGGTGCGTGGTCGGCGGGGTGTCCGAATCCGAGGGACAGGAGCCCGCGCCGCGCCGGCCGGGCAGCGCGTCCTCGCCCGGCGCCGAGCAGACCCGGGCCGACGGCACCACCAGCGTCGCGGAGTTCCGGCAGGACGTCGCCGACGCGCAGAGCATCGCCGAGCGGTACTGGGCAGCCCAGTTCCGGGCCTCCGGGCAGCGCTTCCGCCCGATCCGCCGGATCATCCCGTACCAGCGGGCCGGAGAGGTCTTCTGCGGCCGGCAGCCGCTGCCGCGCAACAACGCCGTCTACTGCTCCGCCGGCGACTTCATCGCCTACGACGTGAACTGGTCGGTGAACGCGTTCCGCCAGGTCGGCGACGCCTTCGTGTTCTACCTGCTCGGCCACGAGTACGCCCACGGCATCCAGGCGCGGCTCGGCATCCGCTACTCCTACACCATCCAGCAGGAGTTGCAGGCCGACTGCATGGCCGGGGCGTATCTCGGCGACTCGGTGCGCGCAAAGGCGCTGCGGCTCGCCGACGGCGACCTGGCGGAGTTCCGCGAGGGGCTGCTGGCCGTCGGCGACGCCCCCGACCAACCCTGGTTCGCCGAGGGCGCGCACGGCACCGCCGAACAGCGCACCGAGTCGTTCTTCCGCGGCTACGAGAAGTCCCTGGCCGCCTGCGACCTCAACTGAGACCGCCGGGCGCAGTCAGTTCCACCACTGCCGCACCCACACCGACGCCCCGCCGCCGTTGTCGCCGAGGTTCGGGTCGTTGAAGGAGAAGACGAGCCGCGACGGCGCACCGCCGTTGGAGTAGAGCATGCAGCCGCTGCCGGCGCCGACCGGGAACCACCGGTCCGTGGTGTAGGTCAGCCCGTTGCTCAGCACCAGCATGGATCCCGAGGTCACCTTCGCGATCAGCGCGTACCGGGGGGCGTCCGGCGCGGGCCAGCCGCTACCGGCCAGCGGCAGCTCGCCGGCGATGGACTTGCGGGTGCCCCAGTGGTCGATGCGGATCGTGCCCAGGGCCGACACCCGGAACACGTCCCGGTCGACCATGCCCACCGGGGAGGGCCACGTCGTGTGCACGTTGCCCGGCGCGAACCAGGTTCGCTCATCCTCGTGCTGGGGGGTCTCCAGGTCGTAGCAGCGATCCAGGGGCAGGCTCGCCGCGGCGGCCGGCCCCGCCGGCCAGATCGCTACGGCGGCGGCGAGCAGGACCACGGTGCATCGGGAGACCAGGGATCGGACGCGCATGGCGACCTCCGGGCGAGGGGGCCGCCGTGCCGGCGGCCGGTTGTCCCCGAGTCTCGCGTGCGGGCGCAACCCGTCGGCCAGGTCACCCCGCCGCACCGGGGCGCGCGCCGGCGCCGTGCCGGCTGAGAGGATCCCGGGGGTACGCACCCGAGGGAGGACCCGCTGAACAGCCACCACCTGGCCGCCGTGCTCTTCGACATGGACGGCACCCTGGTCGACAGTGAGAAGCTGTGGGACGTCGCGCTGCACGAGCTGGCGGCCGAGTACGGCGGCACCCTCTCCGACCCCGCCCGCAAGGCGATGATCGGCAGCAGCATGGCCGCGTCGATGCGCATCCTGCACGACGACCTGGACCAGCCCGGGCGCGATCCCGAGGCCAGCGCGGCGTGGATCAACGCCCGCATCCTGGAGCTGTTCCGCACCGGGCTGCGCTGGCGCCCCGGCGCGCTGAACCTGCTGCGGGCCGTCCGGGCGGCGGGCATCCCGACGGCGCTGGTGACCTCCAGCGGCCGGCCGCTGGTCGAGGTGGCGCTGGACACGCTGGGGCGGGACAGCTTCGACGCGGTCGTCTGCGGCGACGAGGTCGACGCGGCCAAGCCGCACCCGGAGCCGTACCTGACCGCCGCCCGGCTGCTCGGCGTGCCGATCGCCCGTTGCGTGGCGATCGAGGACTCGCCGACGGGGGTGGCCAGCGCGCTCGCCGCCGGCGCGGCGGTGCTGGCCGTACCGGCGGAGGTGCCGATCGGGCCGCTGGACGGCGTACACCAGCTGGAGAGCCTGACCGGCGCGGACCTGGAGCTGCTGGCGGCCCTGCTCGGCGCGCCGCCGCCCGGCGACTGAGACGACGAGGGCCCCGCCGACCGGCGGGGCCCTCGTGGTGCGTCGGGATCAGTCGTGGGCGATGGCGCCCAGCACGTTGATCCGGGCGGCCCGCACCGCCGGCAACGCCGCCGCGACCACCCCCACGATCGCGGCGAGGCCCAGGAAGATCCCCATCTGGGTCCAGGGCAGCACCAGGTCGGTGATCCCCTCGTCCCGCAGGGCCTCGACCACGGCCGCACCGAGGCCGGCACCGACGACCACCCCCAGCAGGGCGCCGAACACCGAGATCACCACCGCCTCCACGGTGATCATCCGCATGGTCTGCGCCCGCCGCAGGCCGATGGCCCGCAGCAGCCCCAGCTCCCGGGTGCGCTCCAGCACCGACAGCGCCAGGGTGTTGACGATGCCGAGCACGGCGATCACGATGGCCAGCGCCAGCAGGATCTGGATCATCGTGAGCAGCCCGTCAAGCTGACCGGTCTGCTGCTCGATGAACGCCTCCCGGTCGGCCACCGACACCTCGGGGGAGTCGGCGAGCAGCGCCTCGATCCGCGGCTGCACGTCCGCCACCCGGGTGCCCGGCGCCAGCTGGATGAAGCCCTGGATCGGCTGCGGGATGGTGAAGCCACGCGCCGCCTCCGCCGGCAGCACCACCGGATTGGTGAGCTGGGAGGCGGCGTAGATGCCGGTCACGGTGTAGGTCCGCGCCTCGCCCCGGGACGTCTGCACCGGCACCTTCGACCCCACCGACAGGCCGCGGGCCGTCGCGGTGTCGGAGCTGACCAGCATCTCGTCGGGCGCCAGCCGGTCGATGTCGCCCGCCGTGGGCTCGGCCCCGAAGATCTGCCGCAGCGCGGCGATGTCACTGCTCGCCGCCACCCAGGTGCGTTGGCCGCCGACCATCGCCAGGTCGCCGTACTCGCCGTCGACCAGGCGCACCCCCGGGATCGCGGCTGCCTTCTCCAGCACCGCCGGGTCGAAACTCGGCGGCCGGGGGCCGCTCTGCGCCCCGGCGATCACCAGCTCCGCCTTCAGGTTGTCCTGGGCGAGCCCGCCGATGCTGCTCTTCGCCGAATCCAGGATCACCGTCACCCCGGTGACCAGGGCGATGCCGACCATCAGCGCGGCGGCGGTGATGGCGGTGCGGCGCGGGTTGCGCCCCGAGTTGAGCCGGCCCAGCTTGCCCGGCACCGACCAGGCGAAGACCGCGCCGAGCAGGCCCACCACCGGCCGGCTGATCAGCGGCGTCAGCAGGGCCACGCCGATGAAGGCGAACAGCACCCCGCCGAGGATGGTGGCCAGGGTGTTGCCCCCGGCGTTGCCGGTGAGCCCCAGGGCCAGCAGCGCGCCGCCCACGGCGGTGACGACCGCGCCGGCCACGGTGACCCTGGTCAGCGGGCGGTCGGGGGTGGCCACGTCCTGCATCGCGGCGATCGGCGGGATCCGCGACGCCCGCAGCGCCGGCAGCAGCGCCGCCACCACGGTGATCACGAGGCCGACGGCGAACGCGCCGACCACGGCGGAGAGCGGCACGCCGATCCCCGCCAGGGTCAGTCCGCCGGCGAAGGTGCTGAACAGGTACGCCAGCAGCGCGCCGATGCCGATGCCCGCGCCGAGGCCGAGCACCGAGGCGACCAGCCCCACCGCGACGGCCTCCAGCACCACCGAGCCGATGACCTGGCGCCGGCTCGCCCCGACGGCGCGCATCAGCGCCAGTTCCCGGGTGCGCTGCGCCACGATGATCGAGAACGTGTTGAGGATCAGGAAGGTGCCCACCAGCAGCGCCACCGCCGCGAAGCCGAGCAGGATCCGGTTGAAGAAGGACAGCGCCTCCTTCATGCCGGCCGCCGCCTCCTCCGACAGCTGCGTACCCGTCCTGACCTCGAAGTCGGCGCCCACCGCGGCGGCCACGGAGTCGCGCAGCGCCGCGTCCGACACCCCGCCGGCGGCGGTGACCGAGATGTTGCTGAAGGTGCCCGGCGTGCCGAGCATCAGCCGCTGCGCGACCGGCGTGGTGAACATGATCTCGTTGGCGCCACCGATGGAGTCCCGGCCGCCGCTGTAGCCGAACACGCCGACGATGGTGAACTCCTGCTTGGGCTGCAGGGTCAGCACACCGACCCGGTCGCCGACCTTCACCTTGCCGGCCGTCGCGAGCGCCCGGTTGACGACGATCTCGTCGTCGGCCTGCGGGGCCCGCCCCTCGCGCAGCTGCACCAGCTCGCTCTCGCCGGTCCAGTTCTCGCCCAGCTGGGGCGGACCGAACGAGGCGACCACCTTGCCGTTGGCGCCGATCAGCCGCGCCCCGTCGACGGCGACCAGGCCCGTGGCCTCGGCCACGCCGGGCACCGCCCGGATCTTCTCCAGGACGGCCGCCGGCACCGGCTCGGGCACCACCGGCATGCCCTCCGTCTCGCCGACGTCGATCTTCGGTCTGGCGGCGACGTTGACGTCCACCCCCTCGTACGCGTCGGCGAAGATCGCGTCGAACGAGCGGCCGAGGGTGTCGGTGAGCACGAACGCGCCGGAGACGAACATGACGCCCAGCACCACGGCCAGGCCGGAGAGGATCAGCCGGACCTTGCGGGCCAGCAGGCTCTTCAGGGTCGCGCGGAACATCAGCGCGTCACCTCGGCGGGGGTGTCGAGCTTCTTCATGGTGTCCAGCACCGTCTCGGCGGTCGGCTCGATCAGCTCCGAGACGATCTGCCCGTCGGCGAGGAAGACCACCCGGTCGGCGTACGCGGCGGCGGTCGGGTCGTGCGTGACCATCACGATGGTCTGCCCGTGCTCGCGCACCGAGTTGCGCAGGAAGCCGAGCACCTCCGCGCCGGCACGCGAGTCCAGGTTGCCGGTCGGCTCGTCGGCGAAGATCACCTCGGGGCGGGCGACCAGCGCGCGGGCGCACGCCACCCGCTGCTGCTGACCGCCGGAGAGCTGCGCCGGCCGGTGGTCCAGCCGGTCACGCAGCCCGACCGTGGCGATCACCGTGTCGTACCAGGCCTGGTCCGGCCTGCGCCCGGCGATCGACAGCGGCAGCAGGATGTTCTCCTTCGCCGTCAGCGTCGGCAGCAGGTTGAACTGCTGGAAGATGAAACCGACCCGGTCGCGGCGCAGCTTGGTCAGGCCCGAGTCGTTCAGGCCGGTGACCTTCGTCTCGCCGATCGACACCGTGCCACGGGTCACCGAGTCGAGGCCCGCGAGGCAGTGCATCAACGTCGACTTGCCCGACCCCGAGGGCCCCATGATCGCTGTGAACCGGCCGCGCTCGAACTCCGCGCTGACCCCCCGCAGCGCGACGACCTGCGCCTCGCCGCTGCCGTACACCTTCCACACGTCGCTCGCCCGGGCCGCGGCCTGCGCATGCTGGCCCACCGTCGCGGTCACGTCATCTACCTCTTCCGTCTGTCTTCGATCCGCGCCGCCCCCGCTGGTCCGGCGCGGCAGTCCCATCATCTGTGCTCGCCCGACCTGATCCGTCCGACTCCGGTCGGAGCCGTGGCGGACTTCGCGCTGCGGGTGTCCCCCATTGCCCACTCAGGGTTGCCCCTGAGTGAGGGGGCGGTCGGAAGCTTTTCCCACCGGCCCGGACCGATCCTGCACAGTGACGCCGCGCCAGGGTCAACCACGCGACGACGTCTGCGGTCACGGTAGGTGACGGCGGCAACAGTGCGGCCGTGCCAAGGCGCATCCGACGGTACGCCGCACCCCGCCACCGGCGACGAGGCGCTACGCCCGGGGGCGCACCAGCCCCGACTCGTACGCCAGCACCACGGCCTGCACCCGGTCGCGCAGCCCCAGCTTCGTCAGCACGTGCCCGACGTGGGTCTTGATGGTGGTCTCGCTGACCGACAACGCCCGGGCGATCTCGGCGTTGGACAGCCCTCGGGCCATCTGCACGAGCACCTCCCGCTCCCGCTCGGTCAGGGCGCTCAGCGCCCGGGGCGGCGCGGCGGCGGGATCGGGCAGCGCGTCGGCGAAGCGGTCCAGCAGACGCCGGAGGATCCGCGGCGCCACCACCGCGTCCCCGGCGGCCACCGTCCGGATCGCGGCCACCAGGTCGTCGGCCGGCACGTCCTTGGCCAGGAAGCCGCTCGCCCCGGCCCGCAGCGCCCCCACCACGTACTCGTCCAGGTCGAACGTGGTCAGGATCAGCACCCGCACCGGCAGCCGGGCGTCGACGATCGCCCGGGTCGCGGCGACCCCGTCCATCCGCGGCATCCGGATGTCCATCAGCACCACGTCGGGCAGCAGCCGGCGGGACAGCTGCACCGCCTCCAGACCGTCGGCGGCCTCGGCCACGATGTCGAGGTCGTCCTCGGTGCCCAGCACCATCCGGAACCCGGTACGCAGCAGCGGCTGGTCGTCGGCGAGCAGGATCCGTACCGGCCGTGCCGGCACCGTCGGGTCGCTCATCCGATTCCCCCGTCCCGATCCCCGGTCACGTCGCCGCCCCGCTCCGGGGTTCCACCGGGATCCTCGCCGACACCCGGAATCCGCCGCCCGGGCGGGCCCCGGTGCGCAGGACACCACCGTAGAGGGCCACCCGCTCCCGCATGCCGACCAGGCCGTGCCCGATCCGGTCACCGCCCGTCCCGGGGCCGCGCCCGGTGTCGGTGATCTCCACGTCGACCGTGCCCCCGTCGAAGGTCAGCCGCACCTGGGCGGTGGCCGCCCCGGCGTGCTTGAGCGCGTTGGTCAGCGCCTCCTGCGTGATCCGGTAGAGAGTCAGCGCCACCCCCTCCTCCAACGTCCCCGGAGTGCCGGCGACCCGCAGCGTCACCGGCAGACCGGCGTCACGTACCTGCTCCACCAGCGCCTCGATGCCGGCGAGGCCCGGTTGCGGAGCCAGGTCGGCGGCCGGCTCGGCGTCGGTACGCAGCACGTCGAGCAGCCGGCGCATCTCCCGCAGCGTCGCCCGGCTGGTCTCCTCGATGGTGGTGAGCGCCCCGTCGGCCGCGCCCGGGTCCCGGGGCAGAACGCGCCGGGCGCCCGTCGCCAGCACCCCCATCACGCTGACGTGGTGCGCGACCACGTCGTGCAGCTCCCGGGCGATGCGCCTGCGTTCGTCGGCGACCGCCCGCTCGGCCAGCGAGCGCTGGTTCTCCTCGGCCGCCCGGGCCCGCTCCCGCAGCGCCTCGGTGGAGGCCCGGCGGGCGTGCACGGCGCGTCCCACCGAGTACGACACCACCCCGACCAGCAGGTTGTCCAGCACCAGGTAGGCGGAGTCGACGTTCGCCAGCTCGCCAGGCGGCGGCGCGAGGACGCTGGTGACGCCGAGCGGGACCCACAGCACCAGCGCCGCCGCGATCGCCGTCCGTAGTGGCCCGGCGGCGGCTGCCGTGTAGGTGAGCACCATGAAGGTCATGCCCTGCGTGGCCGGCGTGGGACCGAGCAGCAGGGGCACCGCCAGCGTCGCCACCGCCGTCGCGACCGCCGGCCACGGCGCCACCCGCCGCCACGCCACCGGCACGGCGCACACCACGCTCCAGCCCAGCAGCGCCGGCAGGCTCCCCGGCCGGTACTCGCGGGGGGTCAGCGCGGCGAGCACCACCTCCGCCACGAAGAGCCCGCAGGCGAGGAGCGTGTCCGCGGCGAAAGGGTGCCGGCGCAACCACGCCCGGGGGCCCGAAGTCATACCGCGACGCTATCCGCCGGCACGCCCGATTGATCGTCGCCGGTGGTGAGCCCGGCCGCCTCCTCCCTCAGGAGGAGGAGAGCCACTCGTCCCCGCCTGGTGCCGGCCGCCTTCGGCGGTCCCGCTGCTCGCCGCGGCGGTGCCGGGGGCCGCGACGGTCCTGCTGCTCGCCGCGGCCGTGCCGGGGGCCGCGACCGCGGGGCGGGCCGACGGCGTGGCGCCGGCCGGGCGGACCCACCGGGTCACCCGTCGGCGCCCGGGGGCGTCGGGCGGGACCGGGCGTCGCGCAGCGGATCCGGTGCCGCCAGGGTCGGAAACGGCGGCGGTGTGCCCCCGAACGTCGGGCAGAACGCCTGGTGGCTGCACCAGTCGCACAGCCGGCTCGGCCGGGGGCGGAAGTCCTGCTGGGCGGTCGCCTGCTCGATCGCCCGCCACAACGCCACCACCGTGCGCTCGAAGCGCAGCAGCTCGTCGGCGTCCGGGGCGTAGTCGCAGACCTCGGAGTCCTTGAGGTAGAGCAGCCGCAGCACCCGGGGAACCACGCCCCGGGTGCGCCAGAGCACCAGCGCGTAGAACTTGAGCTGGAACAACGCCCGGGCCTCGAACGCCTCCCGCGGCGCGCCGCCGGTCTTGTAGTCGACCACCCGCAGCGCCCCGTCGGGCGCCACGTCGAGCCGGTCGACGTAGCCCCGGATCAGCAGCTCCTCGTCGACCACCGCCGAGATGAGGCTCTCCCGCTCGGCCGGCTCCAGCCGGCGCGGATCCTCCACCGCGAAGTAGCCCTCCAGCAACCCGGCGGCGGAGCGCAGGAACTCGGCCGCCCCGGGGGAGTCGCCGTCGGCGAACAGCGCCGCGAGCTCCGGCTGCTCGGTGACCAGCCGGTCCCACTGGGGGGCCACCAGATCGCCCGCCGCCGCCGGGGTGCGCCCGGTGGCCGGCAGGTCGAACAACCGTTCCAGCACCGCGTGCACCAGCGTGCCCCGGGCCTGCTCGACGGTCGGCCGCTCGGGCAGCCGGTCGATGCTGCGGAACCGGTAGAGCAGCGGGCAGGTCTTGAAATCCGCCGCCCGCGACGGCGACAGCGAGGCCCGCACCGTCGCGGGGACCTCGGCCGGGATCGAGGACTGCTGCGTGCTCACCGGTTGTGCCGTCATGCCCGGAAGGTTAGGGCACCGGTGTGACACCACCGCCGTCGCCGCACCGACCCATGATCCCCGCCGCGTAGCATCGATCCGATGGAGCAGACGAGGCGACCGCGCCGCCGGCCCGACGCGCGGGGCGGCCTGAGGGTGGGCCGGGTGTTCGGGGTGCCGCTGCACCTCAACAGCTCGATGGTGCTGCTCACCGTGCTGGTGACCGTGCTGTACGCCGAGTTCGCCCGCCGCCAGCTCGACCTGTCGCAGCTCGCCGGCTACCTCATCGGTTTCGGCTTCGTGGTCTCCCTGCTCGGCTCGGTGCTGCTGCACGAGCTCGGCCACGCCCTCACCGCCCGCCGCTACGGCATCGGTGTGCGCGGCATCACCCTGGAGCTGCTCGGCGGCTACACCGAGATGGACCGCGACGCCCCGACGCCCCGGATCGACCTGCTGGTCTCGCTCGCCGGCCCGGCCGTCTCCGCCGTGCTCGGCGTGCTCGCGGTCGCCGCCACCCTCGCCCTGCCCGACCGCACCCTGGCCAACCAGCTCGCGTTCCAGCTCGCCGTGAGCAACGTCATCGTCGCGCTGTTCAACAGCCTGCCCGGGCTGCCGCTCGACGGCGGCCGGGCGCTGCGGGCGGCGGTCTGGGCGCTGACCCAGGACCGGCACCGCGGCACCGAGGTCGCCGGCTGGGTGGGGCGTGCCGTCGCCGTCGGCACCGCCGCGCTGGTCGTCCTGCTCACCCTCACCCGCGACCTGGCGCCGCTGGCGTTGCCGCTGATGCTGCTCGTCGCGTTCACCCTGTGGCGTGGCGCCGGCCAGTCGATCCGGATGGCCCGGATCAGCCGCCGATTCCCGCTGATCGACCTGTCCCGGCTGGCCCGGCCCGTGCTCACGGTGCCCACCGGCACGCCGCTGGCCGAGGCGCACCGCCGCCGCGCCGACGGGGCCACCCCGGGCGCCGCCCTCGTGGTCACCGACACCGCCGGGCGGCCGGTCGCCCTGGTCGACCCCGCCGCCGCGCAGGCCGTACCCGTGGAACGCCGCCCGTGGCTGGCCGTCGACGCGGTGGCCCGCTCCCTGGCCAACCTGCCGGCGATGCCGGTCGGGCTCGACGGGGAACGCGTCATGGAGACCGTGCAGACCCACCCGGGCGCGCAGTACGTGGTGACCTCAGGCGAAGATGTCGTGGGCGTTCTGCACATCGCGGATCTCGCTCAGCTCCTCGAACCTAAACGGAAGATGAACACGTGACCGCAACTCCCCCCGCCGTCCCGGCCGACCCCGGCACCCCGGCGCTGCCCCCCGTGCACCGCGGCCCGTTCCGGCCCGGCGACCGGGTGCAGCTGACCGACCCCAAGGGGCGGATGCACACGGTCACCCTGGAGCCCGGCAAGGCCTTCCACACCCACCGCGGCATCCTCGAGCACGACGCGCTGATCGGCCTGCCGGACGGCAGTGTGGTCACCACCACCGGCGGCGGCACCGCGTTCCTGGCCCTGCGGCCGCTGCTGTCGGACTACGTGCTCTCCATGCCGCGCGGCGCCCAGGTGATCTACCCGAAGGACTCCGCCCAGATCGTCGCCATGGGCGACGTCTTTCCCGGGGCCAAGGTCCTCGAGGCCGGCGCCGGCTCCGGCGCGCTGTCCTGCTCGCTGCTGCGCGCGGTCGGCACCGGGGGCGAGCTGCACTCGTTCGAGGTGCGCGACGACTTCGCCCAGATCGCCCGGCGCAACGTCGAGGCGTTCTTCAACGGGCCGCACCCCGCATGGCACCTGCACGTCGGTGACGTCGCCGGCTGCGCCGAGACCGGCTTCGACCGGATCATCCTCGACATGCTCACCCCGTGGGAGACCCTCGACATGGTCGAGCGGGCCCTGGTGCCCGGCGGCGTGTTCATCGGCTACGTCGCCACCACCCCTCAGCTGTCCGAGCTGGTCGAGGCGCTGCGCGAGCGCGGCGGCTGGACCGAGCCGCGAGCCTGGGAGTCGCTGGTGCGTGACTGGCACGCCGAGGGCCTGGCCGTGCGACCGGACCACCGCATGATCGCGCACACCGCGTTCCTGGTCTCCGCGCGTAAGCTCGCCCCCGGCGTCACCGCACCGCCGCGGCGGCGCAAGCCCAGCAAGGGCGCCGAGGCGTACGCCGAACGTCGCCAGGTGCTGCGCGAGGCGGAGGCCGCCAGGCAGGCGGCGGTCGCCTCGGCCCAGCAGGCGGCGGCCGAGGACACGGAACGGTCGTGACGGTGCGGCGGGGCGACGAGGAGTGAACGGACGGATTCGGCCCGCCGGCGCGCGCCGGCGGGCCGGGCACGGGGAGGTGGAATGAGCCGGCCCGGCTTCGGCGGGGGCGACCTGCCGGCGGTGTTCCCGGACTGGTCGCCCTACCAGGACCTCGAGTCGGCGGCGCGGGCCTACCTGCGGGACCCCGACGTCGCGCTGGAGGCGCTCGGCGGGGTGCTGCGCGGCGCGTCGGTGCTCGGCTTCACCCTGGAACGCTTCGTCAACGAGGTCAACGGGGTGTGGCAGGAGGTCGTGGTCTGCGACGGCAGCCGCCTCGTCCTCTGGCACGGCGAGGACGTGCCGCCGGGGGAGGGACCACCGGGATCGATGACCTCGTCGCTGCGGGTGGTGCCGGTCTCCACCGTGACGGAGGTCGGCTGCCGACGCCGGCTGACCCGCGACGAGGACGGCGGGATCCGGGTCGACAGCATCGACGTCTATCTGCTGCTCACCTCGCTGGACGAGGCGCCGCCCACCGACGAGGCGACGGGTGGGCCCCGGCACGACGCGCTGCGCTTCGGCAAGACGCTCGACGACGGCGGCGCCGGACAGATCGCCCGGCTGGAGGAGTTCGCCCGCCTGGTCGCCTCGGTGGTCGGCCGCCCGATGCTCTGAGCCGTACGCCCGGCGTCTCCGCCGGTGGGTCGCGCGCCGGCTCGTCCTCCCGGCGAGGCGGAGGCCGGGCCCTCAGCCCTCCTCGGCCTCCGGGCCGGCCACCTCGACGCCGTCGCTGCCGCGCACCACGTGGATGCACTCGCCCGGGCACTCCTTCGCCGAGTCGATGACCTCGAGGCGCAGGTGCTCCGGCACGTCGACCCGGCTGCCCGGCGCCACCCGCAGCTCGCCGTCGGAGCCCTTGACGTAGGCCAGCCCGTCGACGTCGAACTCGAAGACCTCGGGCGCGTACTGCACGCAGAGCCCGTCGCCCGTGCAGAGATCCTGGTCAACCCAGACCTTCAGCTGATCCGTCACGACCTCCGCCACGGCGCACCCCCCATGTTCTCCCGTGCCACGCACCGACGGTACCCGAACGCGCGGACCGGCCCTCGGGGCCACCCTTCGCGATCAAGGTTCGGTGACGAGGGCGTTGCGTGGGACCGAATCGGCCTCATAGCGGCTAGTGTTAGGGCAGAACGTTCAAGCCCCCCGGGGAGGTGGGACGTGGCACGCAGCGACGACGCGGACTCGCGCGCCGCACGGTGGGAGAAGGAGGCCCACGATCTCTCCACGCAGGTCGCGTTCCTTCAAGAGGAACTCGCTCTGGTGCGGCGCAAGTTGACCGAAAGCCCCCGACACGTCCGGCAGCTCGAAGAGCGGCTGGCGGCCACCCAGGCACAGTTGGCGCGGCTGACCGAGAACAACGACCGGCTCGTGAGCACCCTCAAGGAGGCTCGCGCGCAGATCGTGACGCTCAAGGAGGAGATCGACCGCCTCGCGCAACCGCCGAGTGGTTACGGCGTCTTCCTCGCGCGGCACGACGACGGCACGGTGGACGTCTTCACCGGCGGACGCAAGCTCCGCGTCGCCGTCTCGCCCTCGCTGGACGTCGCCGAGCTGCGGCGCGGCCAGGAGGTCCTGCTCAACGACGCGCTCAACATCGTCGACGCGTTCGGTTTCGAGCGGGTCGGCGAGGTGGCGATGCTCAAGGAGATCCTCGCGGGTCCCGACGGCAGCCCGGGCGACCGGGCCCTGGTGGTCTCGCACGCCGACGAGGAGCGCATCGTGCACCTCGCCGACACCCTGATCGGCGCGCCGATCAGGGCCGGCGACTCGCTCATGATCGAGCCCCGTTCGGCGTACGCGTACGAGCGGATCCCGAAGAGCGAGGTCGAGGAACTGGTCCTGGAGGAGGTGCCCGACGTCGACTACACCGACATCGGTGGCCTGCACTCGCAGATCGAGCAGATCCGCGACGCGGTGGAACTGCCCTTCCTGCACGCCGACCTGTTCCGCGAGCACCAGCTCCGCCCGCCGAAGGGCATCCTGCTCTACGGTCCGCCCGGCTGCGGCAAGACGCTGATCGCCAAGGCGGTGGCCAACTCGCTGGCGAAGAAGATCGCCGAGCGGGAGGGCAAGGAGAAGCACACCAGCTTCTTCCTCAACATCAAGGGCCCGGAGCTGCTCAACAAGTACGTCGGCGAGACCGAGCGGCACATCCGGTTGATCTTCCAGCGCGCCCGTGAGAAGGCGGGCGAGGGCACCCCGGTCATCGTGTTCTTCGACGAGATGGACTCGATCTTCCGCACCCGCGGCTCCGGCGTCTCCTCCGACGTCGAGAACACCATCGTCCCGCAGCTGCTCAGTGAGATCGACGGTGTCGAGGGGCTGGAGAACGTCATCGTCATCGGCGCCTCCAACCGGGAAGACATGATCGACCCGGCGATCCTGCGCCCCGGCCGACTCGACGTGAAGATCAAGATCGAGCGACCGGACGCCGAGGCGGCCAAGGACATCTTCTCCAAGTACATCCTCTCCGGGCTGCCCCTGCACCCGGACGACCTGGCCGAGCACGGCGGCGACCCCCAGGCCACCGTCGCGGCGATGATCGACGCGGTCGTGCTGCGGATGTACTCGGAGACCGAGGAGAACCGCTTCCTCGAGGTCACCTACGCCAACGGCGACAAGGAAGTCCTCTACTTCAAGGACTTCAACTCCGGCGCGATGATCCAGAACATCGTCGACCGGGGCAAGAAGATGGCCATCAAGGAGTTCCTCACCTCCGGACGCAAGGGCCTGCGCCTGCAGCACCTCCTCGACGCCTGCGTCGACGAGTTCCGCGAGAACGAGGACCTGCCCAACACCACCAACCCCGACGACTGGGCCCGCATCTCCGGCAAGAAGGGCGAGCGGATCGTCTACATCCGCACGCTCGTCTCCGGCGGAAAGGGCACCGATGCCGGCCGGTCCATCGAGACCGCCAGCAACACCGGCCAGTACCTCTGACGGACACCGGCACTGGGCCCGTGACGCGACGCGTCACGGGCCCAGTGCCGTCCCGCGCCTGCCGCCGGGCCCCGTCGCCCGGTCCGCCGCGCCCCCTTCCGCCGCGCGGCCGACTACGCTCGACGTGACGGGGGACCGGGTCGGGCGAGCGAAGCGGGTAGGTCGATGAGCGTAAGACGGATCATGGGCACCGAGGTCGAGTACGGCATCTCCGTTCCCGGCCAGGCCGGGGCCAACCCCATGGTCACCTCCTCGCAGGTGGTCAACGCCTACGGGGCACGCCCGGAACTCAACCGGGGCGGCCGCGCCCGCTGGGACTACGAGGAGGAGTCGCCGCTGCGGGACGCGCGCGGCTTCACCTACTCCGGCGCCGCGTACGACCCGGCCGAGGCGCTCGCCGACGAGGACCTCGGGCTGGCCAACGTGATACTCACCAACGGGGCGCGGCTCTACGTCGACCACGCCCACCCGGAATACTCCACGCCCGAGGTGACCAACCCCCTGGACGTGGTGCGCTGGGACAAGGCGGGGGAGCGGGTGATGGCCGAGGCGGCCCGCCGCGCCGCCACGATCCCCGGCACCCAGCCGATCCACCTCTACAAGAACAACACCGACAACAAGGGCGCCAGCTACGGCTCGCACGAGAACTACCTGATGCGCCGCCAGACGCCGTTCGCCGACATCGTCGCGTACCTGACGCCGTTCTTCGTGACCCGGCAGATCGTCTGCGGCGCCGGCCGGGTCGGCATCGGCCAGGACGGCGGGCAGAACGGCTTCCAGATCTCCCAGCGTGCGGACTTCTTCGAGGTCGAGGTCGGCCTGGAGACCACCCTCAAGCGGCCGATCATCAACACCCGCGACGAGCCGCACGCCGACGCCGACAAGTACCGCCGGCTGCACGTCATCATCGGCGACGCGAACCTGTCGGAGATCTCCACGTACCTCAAGGTCGGCACCACGGCGCTGATCCTCACAATGATCGAGGAGAAGGCGCTCGGCGCCGACCTCGGCATCGCCGACCCGGTCAGCGAACTGCGCGCCGTCAGCCACGATCCGAGCCTGACGCACCGGATGCGGCTGCGTGACGGACGGCGACTGACCGCCCTGGACGTGCAGTGGGCCTACTACGAGCGGGTCCGGTCCTTCGTGGACGACCGCTACGGCACCGACGCCGACGAGCAGACTCTCGACGTGCTCGCCCGCTGGGAGCACGTGCTGGACAGGCTGGGCCGCGACGTCATGCTCTGCGCCGACGAGCTGGACTGGGTGGCCAAGCTGCGGCTGCTGGAGGGCTACCGGGAGCGCGAGCAGCTCGGCTGGGGCTCGCACAAGCTCCAGCTGGTCGACCTGCAATACTCCGACGTCCGCCCCGAGAAGGGCCTCTACCATCGGCTGGTCTCCCGGGGCGCGATGAAGACGCTGCTCGACGACGAGCAGACCCGTACCGCGATGACCGAGCCGCCGGAGGACACCCGGGCCTACTTCCGCGGCCGTTGCCTGGCCCAGTACGCCTCCGAGGTCGTCGCGGCGAGCTGGGACTCGGTGATCTTCGACGTCGGCCGGGAGTCGCTGGTGCGGGTGCCGATGATGGAGCCGGAGCGCGGCACCCGCAAGCACGTGGGTGCGCTCTTCGACCGCTGCCCCAGCGCGAAGGACCTGTTGGAGACCCTCACCGGCGGCTGAGGCGTCGTTGCCGATTGCCCGCCGTGTGCCGAAGCCGGCGCGCGGCGGGCTTTTCGTCGCCTGCGCGAGGTAAGTTGATCGCAGGGCGATCGTGGAGGAGGCAGCAATGGCCACTCGTGACAGCGGCGGGCAGTCGCAGTCGGGCAAGTCGCGTCAGGGCGAGGAGATCGAGGACGCCACCACCGAGGCGAACCCGGAGGTGGCGGAACGGCACGCCGAGATCACCGAGGACGTCGACGACCTGCTCGACGAGATCGACTCCGTCCTGGAGGAGAACGCCGAGGAATTCGTGCGCGGTTACGTACAGAAAGGGGGTGAATAGGTTCTACCTGGCATTTCGGGCATGTCTGGGCAGTGGGATGACCGAAACGGTGAGCGTCCCTGCCGCGACTGCGGCATGTGGAAGCCCTTAGCGGACTTCTGCGCCAACAGCAGGAGACCAGACGGTCGAGGCAGCTACTGCAAACCGTGCTTCAATGCGCGTTCGAAGGCCAGCTACGCGAAGCGCGCCCGGGAACGGGATGGGCGTGAGGTGCGTCAGCTATCGGCGGTGCCAGCGGGGTACCGCCGGTGTCCGGCTTGCGATGCGGTCAAGGTGCTGGCGGACTTTCCCCGCAACCGATCCGGGCGGGTGGCCACGGCCGATACTGCAAGCCCTGCCACAACGAGAAGGGCAGGGAGTCGCGGACGCGGCTCCACGGCGGCAGTCGTGAATACCACCTGCGGCGGCGCTACGGCATCGGGGAGAAGGAGTTCCAGGAGCTCCTGGCCGAGCAGGGCGGGGTCTGCGCGATCTGTGGCGGTGCGGACCCGCAACATCTCGACCACGACCATCGCACCGGGTGGGTGCGCGGGATATTGTGCTTCAACTGCAACGGTGGTCTCGGCCAGTTCCGTGACGATCAGTCGCGGCTGGCGGAGGCGATCACATATCTGAGAGGAACCACGTGGCAGCGGGTTTTGATCCATCCGGGCGTCTACCAGATGTGTTCACCAACGCGGGGACGTCCTCCTTCACCTCGTTCCTGAGCAGGGTGGCCCCCGAGATGCTGCCCGGCCGCCGGCCCCTGCCGCCGGGGATGGCCGCGGACATGGCGCCGCACGCGACGACCATCGTGGCGATCTCGGCAGCCGGCGGCGTCGTGATGGCCGGCGACCGGCGGGCCACCATGGGCAACCTGATCGCCCAGCGCGACATCGAGAAGGTGCACCCGGCCGACGCGCACTCCCTGGTCGGCATCGCCGGCACGGCGGGGATCGGCATCGAGCTGATGCGACTGTTCCAGGTGGAGTTGGAGCACTACGAGAAGATCGAGGGCGCGATGCTCTCGCTCGACGGCAAGGCCAACCGCCTCGCCTCGATGATCCGCGGCAACCTGGGCGCCGCGATGCAGGGTCTCGCGGTGATCCCGCTCTTCGCCGGGTTCGACCTGGCCGCGAAGGATCCGGCGCGCGCCGGGCGGATCTTCAGCTTCGACGTCACCGGTGGCCCCTACGAGGAGACCGGCTACGACGCGATCGGCTCCGGCTCGCTGTTCGCCCGGTCGGCGTTGAAGAAGCGCTTCCAGCCGGGGCTCTCCATCGACGAGGCGGTCCGGCTCGCGGTGGAGGCGCTCTACGACGCGGCCGACGACGACACCGCGACCGGCGGCCCGGACCTGATCCGGCGCATCTATCCGGTGGTCATGACGGCGACGGCGGAGGGTACCCACCGGCTCACCGACGAGGAGATGTCGGCGATCGCCGAGAGCGTGGTCTCCGGCCGGATGGAGAATCCGGGCGGTTGACCCGCTCGCGCCCGCACCAGTCAGCAGCCGTCAGCACAGCGCCCTAAGGAGAACCGCCGCCGTGGCCATGCAGTTCTACGCCTCGCCCGAGCAGATCATGCGCGACCGCTCCGAGCTGGCCCGCAAGGGCATCGCCCGGGGCCGCAGCGCGGTGGTCCTGAGCTACGAGGGTGGGGTGCTCTTCGTCGCGGAGAACCTCTCCAGCGCCCTGCACAAGGTCAGTGAGATCTACGACCGGATCGGCTTCGCCGCCGTCGGCCGCTACAACGAGTTCGAGAACCTGCGCCGCGCCGGGGTGCGGATGGCCGACCTGAACGGCCTGAGCTACGACCGGCGCGACGTCACCGGTCGGGCCCTGGCGAACGCGTTCGCGCAGACCCTGGGCGCCATCTTCACCGAGCAGTCGAAGCCGTTCGAGGTGGAGATCTGCGTGGCCGAGGTCGGCGCGACCGCCGAGGACGACGAGCTCTACCGGCTCACCTACGACGGCTCCGTCAACGACGAGCCGGGCCGGATGGCCATGGGTGGGCAGGCCGAGGCGATCACCGGTGTGCTGAAGTCGCACCACCGCCCGGACATGTCGCTGGGCGAGGCCGTCAAGGTCGCGATGCAGGCGCTGAGCAGCGTCGGGGGAGAGGGCGGCGCCGCCCGCACCATCGCCGCGAACCAACTGGAGGTGGCGGTCCTGGACCGGCGCCGGGTGGGGCGGACGTTCCGCCGTGTCACCGGGGCCGCGTTGACCGCGCTGCTCAACGGCGACAAGGCCGAGGAGCCGGTGTCGGCCCGCCCGGAGACGCCGACGTCGCCGAGCGAGGAGGCGAAGAAGCCCACCACGTCGGCCGGCTCGGCGGACCTGGAGGGCCAGGAGACCCCCGAGGCGTAGCGGAAGCGCGTGCCGGGCGGGCAGCCGGGGCGTCGACACGCCCGAACGACCGCCCGCCCGGATCCGCGCCCGCCGCCTGACCCTGCTCCGCCTCGCCCGCGTTCCGCCCTGGGCCGACAAGGGGCCGGCGGTAACCGGGGAGGCCTGGGCGTACGGAATTCAGGAGCGAGCCCGGGCGATCGGCCGCGCGGCGGGCTCTGCGGGACGGCCGGCGTGAGACGGGCGCGGTGTGCGCTGCCCATCTGGGGCCTCGGGCGGCTAATGTCTATTCATGGAGCGGCGAATCTTCGGCCTCGAGACCGAGTACGGCGTCACCTGCACCTACCGTGGGCAGCGGCGGCTGTCCCCCGACGAGGTCGCCCGGTACCTCTTCCGCCGCGTGGTGTCGTGGGGCCGGTCGAGCAACGTCTTCCTGCGCAACGGCGCCCGGCTCTACCTGGACGTCGGTTCGCACCCGGAGTACGCCACCCCGGAATGCGACTCGGTGGTGGACCTGGTCGCGCACGACCGGGCTGGCGAGCGGATCCTGGAGGGCCTGCTCATCGACGCGGAGAAGCGGCTGCACGACGAGGGCATCGCGGGTGACATCTACCTGTTCAAGAACAACACCGACTCGGCCGGCAACTCGTACGGCTGCCACGAGAACTACCTGGTGTCGCGGCACGGGGAGTTCGGCCGGCTGGCCGACGTGTTGATCCCGTTCCTGGTCACCCGGCAGTTGATCTGCGGGGCGGGCAAGGTGTTGCAGACGCCGCGCGGAGCGGTCTACTGCCTCTCGCAGCGCGCCGAGCACATCTGGGAGGGCGTGTCGTCGGCGACGACCCGGAGCCGGCCGATCATCAACACCCGCGACGAGCCGCACGCCGACGCGGAGCGCTACCGCCGGCTGCACGTCATCGTCGGCGACTCCAACATGAACGAGGTCACCACGCTGCTCAAGGTCGGCACCGCCGACATCGTGCTGCGGATGATCGAGGCGGGGGTGGTGATGCGCGACCTGACGCTGGAGAACCCGATCCGGGCGATCCGCGAGGTCTCGCACGACATCACCGGCCGGCGTAAGGTGCGGCTCTCCTCCGGCAAGGAGGTCAGCGCGTTGGAGATCCAGCAGGAATACCTGGCCAAGGCAACCGAGTTCGTGGAGCGGCGCGGCGGCGACCAGACCGCCAAGCGGGTGGTCGAGCTGTGGGGCCGGGTGCTGCGCGCCGTGGAGACCGGCGACCTGGAGCCGGTGTCGCGGGAGATCGACTGGGTGACCAAGCTGCGGCTCATCGAGCGCTACCAACGCAAGCACGACCTGCCGCTGTCGCACCCGCGGGTGGCGCAGATGGACCTCGCCTACCACGACCTGCGCCGGGGCCGGGGCCTGTACGGGCTGCTGGAGCGGCGCGGGGAGGTGGACCGGGTGGCGACCGACCCGGAGATCTACGAGGCCAAGGAGACGCCGCCGCAGACGACCCGGGCCCGGTTGCGCGGGGAGTTCATCCGGCACGCCCAGGAGAAGCGGCGGGACTTCACCGTCGACTGGGTGCACCTGAAGCTCAACGACCAGGCGCAGCGCACCGTGCTCTGCAAGGACCCGTTCCGGGCGTACGACGAGCGGGTGGAGCGGCTGATCGCCAGCATGTGACGGCGGACCCGGCCCGGTGCGGTGCCCAGCGCCGTCCGGGCCGGCGGGGCCGGTAGGCTGACCGCGCCATGACGACTTCCGAACCTCCCGAGAGCGGCCGGCAGAAGCAGAACTGGGCCGAGCGCCGCCGCGAGAAGATCCGCGCCGAGATCGAGCGCAACCGGCGCGGCGAGTACACGGTGCCCACCTGGGTGCTGGCGCTCGCGCTGGCGTTGATCGTGGGTGCCTGGCTGGCCCTGATCTTCCTGGTCTGAGCCGCTCCTGACGCGAGGCCGGCCCGGTCTGCCGACGCCAGTGGTGGCCGAGCCGGCGCGGTGGCCGGGCCGGCCCGGTGCTGCCGCAATCTCGAAGTTGTGCCGGCTCCGGTGCAGCTGGAACCGTCATGCCCGTCCGGCGTTTCCGGTGACCGGTCACGCACCCGCGTGACCGCGGCAGGGAGGGTGGCGGCATGGCGCACATCGACCTCGGTCTCGACGAGCGGGCGCATCCGGGCATCAGCGGCCCGATGCGGTTCCGCCCCGAGACGGCCAAGCCGCTCAACGAGCTGGCGGAGACGCTGCTGCGCGCCCCGCACCCGACGCTGACGCCCGGCGAGCGGGAGCTGATCGCGGCGTACGTGTCGGGGCTGAACGAGTGCCGGTTCTGCTGCGCGTCGCACTCGGCGTTCGCGGCGGCGCAGCTGCCCTCGGGCATGCGGCTGGTCGACCAGGTACGTGCCGATCCGGCGACCGCCGAGGTCAGCGACAAGCTGCGGGCGCTACTGGAGATCGCCGCAGCCGTGCAGCGCACCGGTCGGGACGTGACGCCGGAGCTGGTCAAGGCCGCCCGGGGCGCTGGCGCGACGGACCTGGAGATCCACGACACGGTCCTGATCGCGGCGGCGTTCTGCATGTTCAACCGGTACGTCGACGGGCTCGGCACGCTGGCCCCGGAGGACCCGGTGGTCTACGAGCGGACCGCCGAGCACATCGTGCGCTACGGCTACGGCACGAGCTGACCGGCGAAGGGCGGCGAGCCGACCCCGCTCCGCCCGCCGAGGAGCCGCTCTTCCCCCTCCCCGCGGGGCCGGGCGGGATCAGGGCAGCAGGCGTGCGGCGTGCCGGCCGGCCGCGGCGGCGGCCAGGAAGTAGGCGTGGTCGGCGTCGAGTCCCCGGCCCATGGTGGACAGCGGCGCGGGTGCGGCCCGCAGCGCGGCGTCGAGCCCGTCGGTCGGCACCCGGACGAGGGTGTGCCGTGCCGCGAGGGGCGCCAGCGCCGCGTCCACCTCGCCGGCCAGCGCCGGGGCCAGGCCGTCGGGCACGACCAGCTCGGCGGGGGCGAGGGCCACCCGGCCGTACGCGGTGAGGCTGTGGTGCGACACGCCCCGGTGCCGGGGCCGGGGGTCGACCTCGGAGATGCGCAGCGATCCGACCGGGCGTCCGCCCAGCGTGGCGACGGCGTTGACGGCCTCGCCGACGGCCACCCCCGAGAAGCCCCACCGGGTGCCGGTGCCCAGGTTGCCCGGCCCCTGGGCGACGATCGCGAGGTCGGCGCGCAGTACGTGCCGGGCGGCCAGCAGTCCGCTGTGCAGGGTGCTCGCCTCCAGGTCCCCGCCGAAGGACTGGCCGACGCTGACCGTGCCGACGAGGTGCTCGCGCAACCGGGCGAGGGTGCGGGAGAACCAGGCCGGCAGTGCCCCGCCGTCGGTCAGCAGGTACGCCACCCGGGCAGCGGGGGCGTCGGCGTGGATGCCGGCCAGGACGGCGGGCAGCGCCGAGTGCAGGTCGGCGGTGACGACGGGCAGGCCGGCCAGGTCGTCGGCGGCGGCCATGACCTCCCGGTGCGGGGACGCCTCCTCGTCGACGCCGAGCAGGATCGGCTGCAACGGGGTGTAGCGGGCCTTGACCAGGTGCCCGGCGTCGCGGCTGTCGAGGGCCTGCGGCGGGTCCGGCGGCAGCCGGTCGGGCAGCGCCACGACGAGGGCGTACCCGCCGGTGCCGAGGCCCATCAGCAGCGCGCCGGCGTTGAGCAGCACCCGGTCGCCGGGCTCGGGCCGGCCGACGAGCGCGGGGTAGGCCAGGGCCCGTACGGTGCCTCCGTCGGCCAGGTCGACGTCCAGTTCCACCGCCCCGGCCCACTCTCGCCGCAGCGCCGTCACCGTTCCCGACCGCCATCGCACCATGTCCGGCACGCTAGCGTCGCCGCCGCGGGCCGGCACGCCCGGGGCGGTCGGCCGCCGGGGCCGCCCTGCTCCGGGCCGTCGCCGTGGGGCCGGTGGTGCGAGTCGGGGGAGGACGTGGCGCACGTACGGTGGCGGGCGGTGCGCCGCGTGCCGATCCGCCGGACGCCGGGCCGGCCGGTCGCGACGGGCGGCCCGTCCTGCCCGCGTGGGTGCACGGGCGCGGCGGGTGGGCTGCTAGCGTCTACCGCGTGTCGCGGACCCGCACCGAACGCCTGGTCAACCTGGTTATCTGCCTGCTGTCCACGCGGCGGTTCCTGACCGCCGCGCAGATCGCCGCGACCGTGCCCGGCTACGAGCACGATCCGGACGACGCGCGTGACCACGAGGCCTTCCAGCGCAAGTTCGAGCGGGACAAGGCCGAGCTGCGCGAGCTGGGGGTGCCGCTGGAGACCGGGACGGCGAGCGTCTTCGACGCGGAGCCCGGTTACCGGATCGCCCACCGGGAGTACGCGCTGCCCGACATCCCCCTCGAGCCGGACGAGGCCGCCGCGGTCGGCATCGCCGCCCGGCTGTGGCAGCACGCCGGCCTGGCCGCTGCCGCCTCCTCGGGGTTGGCGAAGCTGCGCGCGGCCGGCGTCGACGTGGATCCGCAGGCCACGCTGGGTCTGGAGCCGATGGTGACGGTGGACCCGGCGTTCGCGCCGCTCACCGCGGCCGCCCGGGACCGGCGCGAGGTCAGCTTCGACTACCGGGTTCCCGACCGCGACGAACCCACCCGCCGCCGCCTCCAGCCGTGGGGGGTGGTCTGCTGGCGGGGCCGCTGGTACGTGGTCGGGCACGACCTCGACCGGGCGGCGACCCGCTGCTTCCGGCTGTCCCGGGTGGTCGGCACGGTCCGGGCGACGGGGGTCCCGGGGGGGTACGAGCCGCCGGCCGGGGTGGACCTGATCAGCCACGTGGCCCGTTGGTCGGGTCCGGCGGAACGCACCGGGCGGGCCATGGTGCTGGTGGCCGCCGGTCGCGCCGCCGGGCTGCGCCGCTGGGCGGTCGGCGTCACCGCCGGGCCCGACGGCGACCGGCTCGTCCTGCCGTACGCCGACGTGGACGTGCTCGCCGGGCAGCTTGTCGGCTACGGCCCGGACGCGCGGGTGCTCGATCCGCCGGAGGTGCGCGACGCGGTGATCCAGCGGCTCAAGGAGATCGCCGCGCGGCACGACGACCTCGCGGTCGCCGGGGGTGTCCGGTGACCCGCCCGGCTGCCCGTGGCGGCTCCCGCGCGTCTGCCGACCGGCTGGCCCGGCTGCTGAACCTGGTGCCCTACCTGCTGGCCCGGCCCGGCATCGAACTGGCCGAGGCGGCCGGTGACCTGGGCGTCACGGAGCGGCAGCTGCGCGAGGACCTGGAGCTGTTGTGGGTGTGCGGGTTGCCCGGTTACGGCCCGGGTGACCTGATCGACATGGCCTTCGACGGCGACCGGGTGACGATCACCTACGACGCCGGCATCGACCGGCCGCTGCGGCTCACCCCGGACGAGGCCCTCGCGTTGGTGGTGGCGTTGCGGATGCTCGCCGAGACGCCCGGGGTGACCAACCGGGATGCCGTCGAGCGGGCCCTCGCCAAGATCGAGCACGCGGCCGGTGACCTGGTGGCGGCGCCGGTGGAGGTCCGACTGCCCGCCGACACCCGGCGGGTGGAGGAGCTGCGGTCGGCCGTCGAGAGCGGCCGGGCGCTGCGCATCACCTACTACACGGCCGCCCGGGACGAGACCACCGAGCGGGTCGTCGATCCGCTGCGGATGCTGATGGTCGGCGGGCGGGCCTACGTGGAGGCGTGGTGCCGTCGGGCGGAGGCGGTGCGGCTGTTCCGGGCCGACCGCATCGACGCGGTCACCGAGCTGGGCGAGCGGGCCGTGGTGCCGCCGCAGGCCCGCCCGCACGACCTCACCGCGGGCGTGTTCCGCCCGTCGCCGGACCTGCCACTGATCACTCTGCGGATCGGTCGGGGGGAGCGGTGGCTCACCGAGTACTACCCGTGCGAGCGGGTCGAGGCCGGCGGCGGTGACCACTGGCTGGTGTCGTTGCGGGTCACCGACCTGGGTTGGGCCCGCCGCTTCGTGCTGGGTCTGGGCCCGGGTGTGACCGTGGTCGCCCCGGCCGAGCTGGCCGAGCAGGTCCGGTCCTCGGCGGTCGCGGCCCTCGACGCGTACGCCTCGCCGGTGCCGGCCGCACCCCGGGGGCCGGACACCCCGCTGGCGGTGGTGTCCCCGGTCGACCCGGCGGTGCCGGCGGGCACCCAGTAGGCTGGCTGCCGTGGTGAAGTGGATCGTGCTGGCGGTGGTGCTGTTCGCGCTCGTCGTGTTCGTCCTGGCCCTGCGGCCGGTGCTGACGCGGCTGCCCCGGCTGCGTCGCGCGGCCGTGGCTCTGCAACGCCGGGCGGGCGAGGCGGAGTCGCTGCGGGCGACCGCCGAGACCCTCCAGGCGCGGGCGGAGGCCCTCCAGGAGCAGCTCGACACCACCCAGCGGCGGCTGACCGTGATCAAGGCGAAGCGCGGCGGGTGATCGTCGGTGCCCGGTTCCTGCGCGAACCGGCCCGGTGGCACGCGGCAGTGATCCTGCGGCCGGTGGTTGACGGGACGTCCCGCGTTGGTCAAGACTTCACCGGCCGGGACGAACCACCACCGCCCGGCGGGTGGCAACGGCCGTCGGCGCACGTACGATGGGCTGCGGTACACCCCTCACGACGACACAGAGCGACTGGAGCTTCCCATGGGTGCCCTCAAGCCGTGGCACATCGCCGTACTCGTGGTCGTGCTGATCCTGCTCTTCGGCGCGAAGCGGCTCCCCGACGCGGCCCGCTCGCTGGGCCGGTCGCTGCGGATCATCAAGGCTGAGACCAAGAGCCTGCACGACGACGACCGCGACCTCGCCGAGAAGGCCGACGCGCAGTCCGGCTACCAGCCGCTCCCGCCGCAGACCGTCCAGGGCCAGCCGTACGCACCGCCGCCCGCCGGACAGCAGCCGCACGTCGCCCCGCACCAGCAGCCGTACGCTCCCCCGGTCAACGACCCGGTGCAGCGCGTCCGCGACAACTGACCGAAGGGCCCGAGACCCGTGGCCTTCGCCCTCAAGAAGCGCGGCCCGAGCAACTTCGCCCGGGCCGCCGACGGCTCGATGACGCTTGTCGAGCACGTCCGCGAGCTGCGCACCCGGCTGTTCAAGGCGTCCCTGGCGATCCTGGTCGGCTTCGGCGTCGGCATCTGGCTCGCCGGGCCAGTCCGGATCCTGCTCTCGAAGCCGTACTGCGACCTGCCGGCGTCGATCGATCCCGTCAGCGGCAAGTGCAAGTTCGTGCAGCTCGGTGTCGCGGACGTCTTCCTGCTCAATCTGAAGATCGGGCTCTGGGTGGGCTTGATCATCGCGGCCCCGGTCTGGCTCTACCAGCTCTGGGCGTTCATCGCGCCCGGCCTGCACCGGCACGAGCGGCGTTACGCCTACGTCTTCACCGCGCTGGCCGCGCCGCTGTTCGCGGCGGGTGCCGTGCTGGCGTTCTTCGTCACTACCAAGGGCCTTGAGTTTCTGCTCGACATCTCCGGTGACGACATCGCCACGAACCTCGAGGTCACCCGCTACATCTCGTTCGTCACCAACCTGATCCTGCTGTTCGGGGTGGCGTTCGAGTTCCCGCTGCTGGTGTTGATGCTGAACTTCGTCGGCATCGCCAGCGCGAAGCGGCTGCTCAGCTGGTGGCGGATCGCGGTGTTCGTGTTCTTTGCGTTCTCCGCCGTGGTCACGCCGACCCCCGATCCGTTCGGGATGACCGCGCTGGCGCTCTGCCTCTGCGCGCTCTACTTCGCTGCGGTCGGTGTCGCGTTCCTCAACGACAAGCGCAAGGGACGCGGCAAGGAGGTCTACGCCGGCATCGACGACGACGAGGTCTCGCCGCTGGAGTTCGATCCGGAGCCGGTGGAGGCCGGGCAGCGGGTGGACGCGAGCGCGCCGATCATCGCCCCGGAGCCGGTCGCCGCGCCGGCGCCGATCGACCGCCGCTACGACGACATGACCTGACCGCCGGTCGTCCTCGTGCCGCACGGAACAAGCCCTCCCTCGCCGGGGGGCTTGTTCCGTTGGCACCCCCGGTTGCCACCGTGACGCCCTTAACGCACGCCGCGCCAGCCGTCAGCCCTCAGTCGGCAATCCGTCACGGGGCATCCACGAGTCGCAATCGGGTAAGCGCATCTTTACGATGTGTCGACGTGTCCGACGAGGGAGGTCGCTATCCAGTGCGTCGCCCGACGTTCTGTCGTCCACCCGTCGCCGTGGCGGGGGACACCGCCCGGCGGCACGGTGTCCCCGACGCCTCCGGCCCGCCAGGCGCCCGGACCGATCCGACGCCGTGCGGCGGCCATCCGGCCGCAGCCGTGGCACCCGACCGTCGCGCCGCACAGGGTGAGGCCGTCCTCGCGGCCACTGCGGACGGCGGCCCGGCGCCGCACGGGCGCCGGGCCGAGGCGGGCGCCGACGGCGCTCCGCTGGCCGCTCCGGGCGGCCGGTTTCGTGGGGTGAGTGCCGGCCCCGGCTGAGCCCGGCGGGCCCGCCCGCGCGGTCGGCCGGTCCCTGCGGCTGCACCGCCCCGATATCCCTGACCGTCCGATCGTCGTTGTCGCGCTTCAAGATCCAGATGACCCCTCCGGCCGGCCTCCGTAGTCCCGTCAACGGGACTCAACCGCCGTCCCGCACCCCCCAGAACGGAGCAAACGCATTGATTCGCGTCGTCGTTGTCGAGGAGATGGGACTACTGCGCACCGCCCTGTGCGCGGCACTGTCGAGCGAGCGGGACATCGAGGTCGTCGCCGAGGTGACCGGGGTGGCGGAGCTGATCACCCTGGTGCGTCGGCACCGGCCGGACGTGGTGCTGGTGGACCTGGCGCCGGACGCCCCGCACCCGGTCGAGGTCGTCGCCGAGATCACCGAGGCGATGCCCGACACCGCCGTGCTGGCGATGGGCCGGCAGTGGAGCCAGCGGATCGTCGGGGACCTCCTGGCCGCCGGCGTACGGGGCCTGGTCGGCAAGGACGCCTCCCTGGAGGCGTTGGTCGACGCCGTGCGGGAACTCGCCGCCGGCGGGAAGGTCATCGACGCCGACGCCGCCGTGACGGCGCTGCGGCCCGTGTCGAGCCGGCTGACGCGCCGGGAGGTGGAGGTGCTGCGGGTGGCCGCGGAGGGCCTGCCGCTCAAGGAGATCGCCCGCCGGCTCTACCTGGCGCACGGGACGGTGCGCAACCACCTGTCGGCGATCATGCGCAAGACCGGCGCCCGCAACCGGATGGAGGCGGTGTGGCGCGCCCGACGCGACGGCTGGATGTAGCGGGCCGGCGCCCGACCGGACCCGCAGCCGCCGGCCTTCCCGGTGTCCGGGTTCGACGGTGGTCGGCCGCCCGGCGAGCGGAACCCGTCGGCGCGTGTTTGAATTCTTACGGTCCGTGATCTGTCTGACGACGTTCCGGAGGGTCATCGGTGATCCGTACGTTGCTCGCACTCGACGGTGCCCTGGTCCGTGGCGCCCTGTCGCTCGTCCTCGCCGCCGAGGCGGACATCAGCGTCGTGGCGGAACTCGACCGGGGCGACGCGCTGCCGCCGGCGGTCCGGACGCAGCGCCCGGACGTCGCGGTCGTCGACCTCGACCTCATCGGCGAGGCGGGCCTGGCGGGGCAGTGCCCGTTGCTGGTGCTCGCCGACCGGCGCCGGGCCCGCAGCCTGCACCGGGTCTTCGTGCCGGGGCGCACCGTCGGGATCCTCGGCAGCGACGTCTCCCCGCACCGGGTGGTGGACGGCATCCGGCGGGTGGCCCGCCGCGAGTCGGTGGTCGACGCCGACCTGGTGATGGCGGCCCTGAGCCGCGACAGCCCGCTCACCTCACGGGAGACGGAGGTCCTCGACCTGACCGCGGCCGGGGCACCCGTCGTGGAGGTGGCCCGGGCGCTCGGGCTCGCCCCGGGTACGGTGCGCAACCACCTCGGCCGGATAACCCGCAAGGCGGGCGCCCGTACGAGGGTGGAGGCGGTGCGGGTCGCCCGCGAGGCGGGCTGGATCTGACCAGCGCCCCCAAGCGGTCAGGACCGGGCGAGCGGTACGCGGGCCGGCGGCGCCACGTCTTCCCAGTGCCCGACCAGCTCACGGTAGGTGGGCGAGCGGAGCAGCAGCTCGTCGTGGGTGCCGACGAGCGGCCGGTCGCCGTCGAACACCACCACCCGACGGGCCCGGGTCGCCGAGCTGATCCGGTGCGCGATCACCATCAGGGTGCCGTGCCGGCGGGCGAAGGCGTGCTCGACGGTCGCCTCCAGGGTCGGGTCCAGGTGACACGTCGCCTCGTCGAGGATCACCAGCGGCGCGGGAGCCAGGTAGGCCCGGACCGCGGCGACGAGCTGGCGTTCCCCGGCGGAGAGGGCGGCGGGGTCGATCGCGGCGTCGAGGCCGCCGAGGCGGGCCACCAGGGGCCCGGCGCCGAGGGCGTGCGCGGCGGCCAGGACCGTCGCGTCGTCGATGTCGGGGTGCAGGTAGCGGAGGTTGTCGCCGAGGGAGCCGGTGCGCACGTACGCCTCCTGCGGCACCAGCACCCGCAACCGGGCCAGCGCATCCGGCGCGGTGCCCGCGACCGGCACGCCGGCCAGGCGGACGGTGCCCGACTCCGGCGGCACCAGCCCGGCGACCAGCGCGGCCAGGGTGGACTTGCCGGCCCCGCTCGGCCCCACCACGGCCACGTGGTCACCGACGGCCACCGTCAGGGTGAGGTCCGCCAGGACGGGGCGGGCGTGCGGGCCGTACCGGAAGGTCAGCCCGCGCAGCGCGACCGCCGGCGGGCCGCTGCCGGCGCGGGCATCCCCCGCCGGACCGGTGCCGGCCGAGGCGGCGGCGACGGGTGCCGACGCGGCGGCGTTGGCCGGCGCGTCGGTGTGCGGCAGGGGAGCGGGCCCCGGGGGCGGGCTGGTGCGCAGGATCCGGTCCAGGGTGACGGCGTAGCGCAGCCCGCCGCCGCCGACGCCCTGCACCACCGCGTGCAGGGCGGGTTGCAGCCCGGTCGTGACGTAGACCAGCGCACCCAGCACGGCCCCGGCGCTCAGCCCCTGCCGGACCAGCCACGGCGCGGCCAGCACCAGCACCACCACGGGCAGCCAGCCGCCCACCCCCAGGCTGAGGCTGCGCAGCGCCGCCATCCGGGCCAGCGTCCGCTCCGCGTCGGCCTGCGCCGTGACCCGCCGGTCCACGTCGGACACCACGCGCTCCTGCGCGCCGCAGGCGACGACGTCGCGGTGCCCGGCCAGCGCCGACGCCGCCGACCGGCCGAGCCGTTCGCCGGCGCTCACCTGCGCCCGCTGGTGCGCCACCATGGCCGGTAGCGACGCGGCGAACACGGCCAGCCCCACCACCAGCGGCGCGGCCACCGCACCCGCCAGCGGCGGGGCCAGGGCGAGCAGGCCGAGCAGCGCCGCGCCGGCGGTGAACAGGAACCCGCGGACCACCAGCACCAGCCCGCCGAACGTGTCCCGGACCACCTCGACCTGGTGGGTCAGCCGGGCCACGGTGGCGGTGTCCGGCCGCCCGCCCGCCCGGGTGGCGTCGCGGAGCGCCCCCCACACCACCCGGGCGGCCAACTCGTCGCGGAACGGTTCCACCACGGCCCCGAGGCTGCGGTACACCTGCCCCGTCGCCGCCGCCCCGACCAGCACCGCCACGGCGAGGACGGACAGCCAGGCCAGGCCGGTGCCGAACTGGCCGGCCAGGAAACCCCGGTCCACGGCCCGGGCCACGAGCACCCCGCCGAGCAGCGCCGGCAGGGCCTCGACCGCCGACCAGGCGGCCAGCCGGCCCACCGCCCGGCGACGGGCCCGCAGCGCCGCCCAGGTGGTCCGGCGTACGCCGGGGCGGCTCATCGGGCGTCCCCGCCGGGCGTGAAGACCGCCCGGTAGGCCGGGTCGGACCAGAGCTGCCGGTGCGGCGCCACGGCCCGCAGCCGCCCGCCGTCGAGCCACGCCACCAGGTCGGCCGCCGCCGCCGTCGTCGCGCGGTGGGTCACCACCAGCCGGGTACGCCCGCCTGCGCCGGTCGCCACCGCCCGGGCGATCCGGTGCTCGGTGGCGGTGTCCAGGCTGGACGTCGCGTCGTCGAGGACGAGCAGCCGTTCGGCGGGGAACGCGCGGGCCAGCCCGAGGCGCTGCGCCTCGCCGCCGGAGAACGGCGCGTCCGCCAGCCGGGTGCGGAAGCCCTCGGGCAGCCGGGCGACGACGTCGGCGACCTGCGCCGCGCGTGCCGCGGCCAGCACGGCCGGGGTGGCCGGGGCGGCGTCGGCGGGCGGCCGCGCCGATCCGGCGGGCAGCCCGAGCCCGATCGCGTCGTGCACCGTCTCGCCGACCAGGACGGGCCGGTCGAAGGCGTGCCCGACGGCCCGGCGCAGCGCGGGCGGGTCGTACCGGCGCAGCGGCACCCCGTCCAGCAGCACCTCGCCGGTGTCCGGGTCGTGCAGCCGGCCGGCCACCGCGGCGAGGGTCGACTTGCCGGCGCCGGAGCGGCCGACGACGGCCACCGTGGCGCCTGACGGCACGGTCAGGTCGATGCCGTCGAGGACCGCCCGCCCGTCCTGGGCGCGTACGCCCACTCCCCGAAGGCACAACTCACCCCGCCCGGGCGGCAGCGGCTCGGTGCCGTCGGGGCGTACCGGGTGGGCCAGCGGCTCGGCGATCCGGCTGGCCGCCGCGCGGCTGCGCACCAGCCGGTTCAGGGTGGCCAGCACCGCGCCGAGCCCGGCACCGAGGGCCGCGTACTGCACGGCGGCGACGAGTTGGCCGGGGCTGAGCCAGCCGACGGTCAGCGCGTACCCGCCGACGGCCACGACGGCCACCTGGAGCAGCGGCCCGACGGCGGCGGTGCGGGCGCCCGCCCTGGCCAGCAACCGCCAGCCGAGCAGGCCGTACCCGCGCAGTTCCGGCAGGGCCGCCAGCACCCGGTCGCGTTCCCGCTCGACGGTCGCCGCGGCGGCGATGGTGCGGGCGCCACCGAGAGCCTCCAGCAGCCGCCCGGCGATGTCCCCCAGCACCCGCTGGTAGCCGGACACGGCGGCGGAGGCGTCCGTGACGAAGGCGCGCATGAGCAACGTGAGCAGGGCCAGCCCGGCGAGCAGGGTGACGCCGAGCAGCGGTTCGAGCAGGGTGAGGGCCACGACGCTGCCGACCGGGGGGAGCAGCGCGACGACGCCCAGGACCACGGCGGTACCGGCCTGCCCCGCATCGGCGGCCTGCGCGACGAGTCGACCGACCAGGTCGCCCACCGGATGGCGGCGGACGGTGCGGATGTCGCAGGCGAACAGGTGCCGCAGCAGGCGCCGGCGCAGCCGCCCGGTGGCCCGGGCCGCGCCGTATCCGCTGGCCACGTCGCCGAGGATGTCGGTGAGCATGAGGGCGGCGATCAGGGCGCAGGCGGCGGCCGGCCACCGGGCGTCGCCGTCGCCGGCGACGGCGGCGTCGACCGCGAGCCCCAGCGCGGCCGGCAGGGCGAGTTCGGCGGCGGCGCCGGTGAGCGCCACCGCGCCGAGCAGGATCGTCCAGCCGCCGCCGTCGCGGACCACCCGCCGCAGCAGTTGGTCGGAGCCGGTCGGCGTCCGCATCGGTCCTCCCGTAGAAGACGTGCGGCCCTGGGCGGACACGTTCGTCCGCCCAGGGCCTCGCGTGACGACCTGGATCAGTTGCAGGTCGTGACGGACAGCGAGCTGTCGCCGCAGAGCAGCAGGCTCGCCTGGCTGCCGCCACCGGTGCGGTCGGCGGGGGCCATCTCCATGCCCTGAAGGTCGAGAAGCGCCATGTCGATCATCTCCTTCTGTGCTGATCGGTCGGATGGTCGTGCCCTGCATGTCGCCGGTGAAGGCGAAGGATCAGTTGCAGGTCGTGACGGACAGCGAGCTGTCGCCGCAGAGCAGCAGGCTCGCCTGGCTGCCGCCACCGGTGCGGTCGGCGGGGGCCATCTCGAGGCCCTGGAGGTCCAGAAGCGCCATGTCGTGTCACCTCCTTCCGTGCTGGTCGGACGGATCGGTCGCCCTCGCCGAGGCGAGGGAGTCGGGGGCGCCCGCCAGGGGCGCGAGGAACGGCAGGCTCACCGGGTCGTCGGGCCGTGCCGTGGCCAGGGCCAGCAGCACGCCGGCGGTGCCGGTGCCGAGGTCCATGGACAGCCGCAGCAGTTGCTCGCCCGGGAAGGCGGTCCCGTCGCCGTAGGGCAGGGCGTGCCAGGCCAGCCGGGCCACCTGGGCGTCGCGTTCGCGGCGGCGCTGCGGATCGTCGGGGTCCGCCGCAAGGTAGGCCACGACGCCGGCGCGTCCGGCGAAGAGGCCCGACTGCGCGTAGAACGGGGACCGGGCGGCGCGGCGTACACCGGCGCTGGCCTCCGCGAACCGCTCGTCGGCGCGGTGCCGCAGGTACGCATCGAGCACCAGGCCGATCCCGATGCTGCCCTGACCGAGGTAGGGCATGGTGCGCCAGCCCTCGTTGACCTGCAGCGTGCCGTCGGGGCGTACCACGCAGCGGCGCAGGTCCTGGCGCAGGGCCGTGGCGGCGTGGTCCAGCAGGGACTCCTCGCCGGTGAGCTCGTGCAGTCGCACCAGCAGCAGCGCCGGGCCGGTCCGGCCGCGCAGCAGCCCGGCGTACGGGTTGCGCCCGCCGCTGATGTCCGGCCCGGGGTCGTCGGCGAGCTGGTCGATCACCCGCTCGACGGTCCGCCAGGCCGCCTCGCGCAGGGCCGTCTCACCGGTGCGCCCGGCCAGCTCGGCCAGGTTGAGCGCGATGCCGGAGAGGCCGTTCGCGAGGCTGTGGTCGAGGCCGTCCAGTGGCTGGCGCAGGCAGATGTCGAGCACGTCGAGGGCGTCCTGCCGGCGGCCGAGCGACTCCAGGGCGTACGCGACGCCGTGCAGGCCGTCGTAGAAGCCGCACCGGGTGCCGGAGGCGGGTGCCGTGGCGTGGCGGACCAGCCACTGCTCGTGTTCCGGCCACCGCCCGGCGCCGCTGACGTGCAGGGCGTACAGGACGCCGGCCGCGCCGTGGGCGAGGTTGAGCCCGCCGCTGCGGAACTGCTCGATGTCGCCGGGGAAGAGCCGGTCGTCCCGCTGGGGTGTCGCGCTGGCGAGGATCGCCCGGGCGAGGCGGTCCCGGTGGGCCGGTCCGACGTCGACGGTGAGGTCGGGTGCCGGTTCGGCGTCCGCCGCCTCGGGCCCGGTGATCTCGCGTACGGAGGCGTCGAGGAGGTCCCTCGGCACCGGGAACTGGGTGGCGATCACGTCGGCGACGTGCGCGGCCTTGGCCGGCGCCAGGCGGAACAACTGGGTCAGCGGCAGGAACAGCGCCAGCCGCAGGCAGGCCAGGGCGTACCGGTCCACGGCGGGACCGGAGCGGTCCCGAGGTGCGGCGAAGCCCTGGTTGCGCAGTCCGGGTCGGCGGTGCCCGTCGATCGGCGCGGCGACCTCGAAGTCGACCAACGCGATCCGGTCGTCCGGGCGGACCATGACGTTGAACAGGTGCAGGTCGCCGTAGACCAGGCCGCGGTCGTGGATGGCCGTGACGACCTCCTCGACCTGCCGGTGCACGTCCAGCGCCCACCGGGTGTAGTCGGCGCGGTCCGCGTCGGTGGTGTCGGCCTCGATCAGCGGGTAGCGGTCGACCAGGACCTTGTTCAGCGGACGGCCCTCGATGAACTCCAGCGCGAGGAACCGGTGCTCGCCGATGGCGAACTCGTCGTGCACCCGGGGCACCTGTGGCAGGTCGGCGAGCCGGCGCAGCGCATCGGCCTCCCGGGCCAGGCGGGCGACCGCGTCGGTGCCGTCGGCGTCGAGGCCGGCGTGCGGCCGGGCCTCCTTCAGCACCACCTGGGTGTCGGTGCGCACGTCCCGGCCGACGTAGAGGCCGCCGCCGTTCGAGAAGTGGATGACCTTCTCGATGCGGTACGGCACCTCGTCGGTGCTGGTGGCGTTGCGGGCGGCCAGGTGCGGGCCGAGGAAGTCGGGCAGCGTGACCCAGGACGGCACGTGGAACACGGGATCGCGACGGTCGGGCACCAACGTGCCCGTGTCGTCCTCGATCGCCGGGACCACCTGGCCGTCGGGGGAGTGGCAGTAGCGGGCGGCGAAGCCGCCGTAGCGCACGTGCACCGGGCCTGCGCCGTGGCGCAGGTCGCTGAGGATGTACGGGCCCGGCTCGCCGGCGATCAGCTCGTCGAGCTCCTTGCAGACCAGCTCCAGCTCCGCGTCGTCGTGCGGGTAGACCGTGACGAACTTGCCGCTGGCCGCCCGGGAGGCGTACTTGGAGTTGCGCAGCAGCAGGGTGCGCGGGCCGCGCAGGAACTTGAAGGACAGGCCACGCGGTACGCAGTAGTCCCAGACGGCGTCCAGCACCCGCTCGGCGTTGTCGAGCGTCGCCGACACGTGGATCTTCCAGCCCTGCTGGGGCAGCTTGCCGCCCTCGGGGGCGTAGATCAGCCAGTCGTCGAGCGGCTCGGAGCGCCAGCCCTCGGGTGCGGGTCGCTGCGCCGCCGCGAAGGTGGGCTGCTCGACCGCCCTGCCGAGGGAGTCGTAGAAGAGCCGGTCGGCGGCGCAGTAGCTGTCGTAGCGCTCGTCCACGGTGACCACTCCCTCCGCTGTTCGGTCGATGTCTTCGTCCTGCTGATGGAGATGAGTCTGTCCGTTCGGGCCATGGCGATTCCAGTGCGTTCAGTCATGACGACGAATGCGTGCCGCACGGTCGGCCATGACAAAAGTCAGTTGTGCCCGGGTGCGCGGTGCCCCGCCGCGGGCCGCCGGCCGTGGAGCGTGCGGGGCGCCGGCCCGGCCCGGGGGCGGTACGGTGCTCGCCGTGACCGCAGACGATCACTCCTCCGTCGCCGTCGACGGGCCCGTCGCCGTGCTGGCCAACCCGACCGCGGGCCGGGGCCGGCACCGGGGGTTGCTGCCGCAGGTGCTGCGTCGGCTCGCGGCCACCGGCCGCCCCGTACGCCCGCTGCGCGCGCACACCGCCGACGAGGCCGAGGCGGCCTGCCGCGCGGCCGTGCGTGACGGCGCGTCGGCCCTGGTCGTGGTCGGCGGCGACGGGACCGTGCACCGCGCGGTGCAGGCGTTGGCCGGCACGGGCGTGCCGTTCGGCCCGGTGCCCGCCGGCACCGGCAACGACTTCGCGGCCGACACCGGCTTCCCGGCCGACCCGCTCGCCGCCGTCGACGTCATCGCGGCGGCGCTGCGCGACGGCCGCACCCGCGCGGTGGATCTGGCGCGGATGACGGGGGCCGACGGCGCGCGTCGGTGGTACGGGGCGGTGCTCGCGGCCGGCTTCGACGCGATCGTCAACGAGCGCGCCAACCGGATGCGCTGGCCGAGCGGTCCCCGCCGCTACGACCTGGCGGTCCTGGTGGAACTGGCCCGGCTGCGCCCGCGCCGCTACACGCTGCGCCTCGACGGCGTGCCGCACGAGGTGGACGCCGTCCTGGTGGCGGTGGGCAACTGCGCCAGCTACGGCGGCGGCATGCGGATCTGCCCGGACGCGGACCCTACCGACGGCCTGCTCGACGTGGTGGTGGGCGGCGCGTTCGACCGGCGCACCCTGATGCGGGTCAAGCCGCGCATCTACCGGGGCACCCACGTGGCGCACCCGCTGGTGCGCAGCTACCGCGCCCGCACGGTCGAGCTGGGCGCCGAGGGCATCACCACGTACGCCGACGGCGAGCGGGCCCTGCCCCTTCCGCTGACCGTGACGGCCACCCCCGCCGCCCTCCACCTCCTGTGCTGACCGCCTCCCGCCCCCGCCTTGCGCAGCGACGCCGCGAACACCGCCAGCAACGCCGAGCCGAACCCGATCGCCCGGCCCACCGCGGTCAGGGGCTGGTCCGGGCCATGCGGTCGAGCCATTCGGCCAGCAGGGCGCGTTCGGCGGTGCTGAGGTCCGTGGTGAGGGTGTCCAGGGCGGCGCGCAGCGCCACCGCGTGCCGGAGCGGACGGTCGGCCCGGGAGGTCGCCCGGGCGGCGGCGGAGTCGGTGACCAGGGCGGCGAGCACCGCCTCCCGGGTGCGGGTCGACAGGGTCGGGTCACGCTGCGGGAGCGGGGTCCGGATCAGGGCGAGGGTGACCCCGCAGGCGGTGGCGTGCAGCATCTCGGTCGCCTCGGCGACGCCCGTGCGCAGCCGGCCCGCCTCGGCCACCCGGTGCACGAGCTGACGCAGGATGTCGGCGGCGACCCGGGTCGCGGTCGGGGTCTCGCCCGGGCGCGGGTCGGCGTACATGAGGGCGTGGAACGCCGGGTTGGCCACGCCGAAGCCGACGTGCAGGTCCCAGCCCCGGCGCAGGTCGTCGACCGGGTCGCCGACGAGGTCGCCGGCCGCCTGGGCGTGCAGGTACGCGGCGAGCCCGTAGCTGGCCGCGGCGTCCAGCAGGCCCCGCATGTCGCCGAACTGGCGGTAGATGGTGGGTGCCTGCACCCCTGCCGCCCGGCCGACCGCGCGGGTGGAGACGGCCTCCCGGCCGCCCTCGGCGAGCAGCGCGGCGGCGGCCCGCACGATCCGGTCCCGGGGCGTCTCGGTGATCATGGCAGCGACGATAACGTCTTCGCGTTAGCGTCGTGCGTTAACGGCGCTGTCGAGGTGCTGTTAGCTCTGATCGCCGACCCCGGCCAGGTCGAGCACCGCACCCAGGCCGTTGACCCTGCCCGCCTCGGCGGCCGGCAGCACCAGCACCGCGCACCCGGCCGCGACGGCCCCCGCGTCGGCCGGGGTGTCGCCCACCATCAGCGTCCGCTCCGGGTCGACGCCGAGCATCCCGCAGGCGCGCAGGAAGATCCCCGGGTCCGGCTTGCAGCGCCCCACCTCGTACGACAGCACGAACGCGTCGACCAGCCCGGCCAGCCCCCACGCCTCGAAGTGCGGCCGGATGTCGAAGCCGATGTTGCTGACCACGGCCACCCGGACGCCCCCGGCCCGCAGCGCGGCCAGGGTCGGGGCGGTGTCCGGGTAGGGCAACCAGCCCTCGGGCACCAGCACCCGCTCGTAGAGCGCCTCGGCGAAGCCCTCGATGCCCGCGTCCACGGTCTCGGCGAGCCCCGTGTAGGCGCCCCGGTGGGCGTGCGGGTAGAGATCCCGGTCGGCCCAGAGTTCGGTCAGCCGGGGCGGCACCCGGGTCGGCAGCGGTCCGCCCGCCCGCCCGGCGGTCAGCAGCCGGTCGGCCAGCGCGGTGGCCCGCATCCGTTCCAGCGTCACCCCGCAGGCGGCCGCGGCGGCGAGCACCCACTCCCGGGGCTCCTCCACCTGGGCCAGGGTGCCGTGGAAGTCGAACAGGACCGCCTCCACCGGCCGGCGGGACGGACCGGGGCGGACGGCGTCGTCGGCGCCGTGCGGGACGTGGGGCGGTTCGGCATGATCCGGCACGTCGTGCACCCTACCGACCGCCCCCGACCCGGCTGCCGGTTGGCCTTGTCCGGTGGCTGTCGGCAGCACGCATTAATCTTGGAGGCATGTCGAGCCCCGCCGAGCGGTACGCAGCGGCGCGCCGCCGGGCCGCGCAGGCCTCACAGTTCCCGGCACTCAACGAGTTCGCCCTCGACCTGGGGTTCGACCTCGACGACTTCCAACGGGAGGCCTGCCAGGCGTTGGAGCGGGGCAGCGGCGTGCTGGTCTGCGCCCCGACGGGCGCCGGCAAGACCGTGGTCGGCGAGTTCGCCGTACACCTGGCGCTGCGCGGCACGCCGACGCCCGCCCCCACCGGCGACGCCGCGCCGGTTCCCGCGACCGGCGGCGCCACGGCGGCCGATCCCACCACCGGCGGCGGGGCAGCCCCGCCCCGCCGGCGCAAGTGCTTCTACACGACCCCGATCAAGGCCCTGTCGAACCAGAAGTACCACGACATGGTCGACCGTTACGGCGCCGAGCACGTCGGGCTGCTCACCGGCGACAACGCCATCAACGGCGACGCCCCGGTGGTCGTGATGACCACCGAGGTGCTGCGCAACATGCTCTACGCCGGCTCGGCCACCCTCGACGGCCTGGCGTACGTGGTGATGGACGAGGTGCACTACCTCGCCGACCGCTTCCGCGGCGGGGTGTGGGAAGAGGTGATCATCCACCTGCCCGCCTCGGTCACCCTGGTCTCCCTGTCGGCCACCGTGTCCAACGCCGAGGAGTTCGCCGACTGGCTGGTGACCGTGCGCGGCGAGACGGCCGTGGTGGTCAGCGAGCACCGCCCGGTCCCGCTGTGGCAGCACATGCTGGTCGGCAAGCGGATGTTCGACCTGTTCCACGACGCCGACGCCGCCCGCAAGCACGACGTGCACCCCGAGCTGCTGCGCTACACCCGCGACACCATGCGCCGGCTGGAACTGGGCGAGGGCCGCAGCGCCGGCCCCGGCGCCGGGCGGCGCGGACCGCGCTGGCGCGGCCCGATGCGCCCCGACATCGTCGACCGGCTCGACCGGGAGGGTCTGCTGCCGGCCATCCTGTTCATCTTCAGCCGCGCCGGCTGCGCCGCGGCCGTGCAGCAGTGCCTCGCCGCCGGCCTGCGGCTGACCTCCCCGGAGGAGCGGGCCGAGATCCGCCGCGTCGTCGAGTCGCGGGTCACCGCCATCCCCGGCGAGGACCTGACCGTCCTCGGCTACTGGGAGTGGCTCGACGGCCTGGAGCGCGGCCTGGCCGCCCACCACGCCGGCATGCTGCCGGTTTTCAAGGAGGTCGTGGAGGAGCTGTTCGTCCGGGGCCTGGTCAAGGCGGTCTTCGCCACCGAGACCCTCGCCCTGGGCATCAACATGCCGGCCCGCTGCGTCGTGCTGGAACGCCTGGTCAAGTACAACGGCGAGGCGCACGTCGATCTGACGCCGGGGGAGTACACCCAGCTCACCGGCCGCGCCGGCCGGCGGGGCATCGACGTCGAGGGGCACGCTGTCGTCGTCTGGTCCCCGGAGACCGACCCCCGGCACGTGGCCGGTCTCGCCTCCACCCGCACCTACCCGCTGCGGTCCAGCTTCCGGCCGTCGTACAACATGGCGGTCAACCTGGTCGGCACGGTCGGCGCCGAGCCGGCGCGCGCGCTGCTGGAGTCCTCGTTCGCCCAGTTCCAGGCGGACCGCTCGGTGGTCGGCCTGGCCCGCCAGGTGCAGCGCAACACCGAGACCATCGAGGCGTACGGCGCGGAGGCGGCCTGCCACCACGGCGACTTCGACGAGTACTTCGCGCTGCGGGTGGCGATCGCCGACCGGGAGCGGGCCATCGCCCGCCAGGGGCAGAGCCAGCGCAAGGCCGCGGCGGTGGCCTCGCTGGAGCGGCTGCGGGTCGGTGACGTGATCCGGGTGCCGTCGGGCCGTCGGGCGGGTCTGGCCGTCGTGCTCGACCCGGCCACCGGCGGGTTCGGCGAGCCACGGCCGTTGGTGCTCACCCAGGACCGCTGGGCGGGCCGGGTCGGCCCCGGCGACTTCACGACCCCGGCCGAGGTGCTGGCGCGCATCCGGGTGCCGAAGCGCTTCAACCACCGCTCGCCGGCGGCCCGGCGCGACCTGGCCGCCGAGGTCAGCGGCACCGGGCTGGACCGGCACGGCGGTCGGCGGGGCGGCCGCTCCCGGCAGGCGGTCGGCGACGACCACCAGCTCGGTCAGCTCCGCACCGAGCTGCGCCGGCACCCCTGCCACGCCTGCACCGACCGCGAGGAGCACGCCCGCTGGGCGGAGCGGCGTCGCCGCCTGGAGAAGGACACCGAGGAACTGCGGCAGCGGGTGGCCGGTCGGACCGGGTCGCTGGCGCGTACGTTCGACCGGATCGTGGCCCTGCTCACCGCCCGGGGCTATCTGACGCCCGACGCGACCGTGACCGACGCCGGTCGGATGCTCGGCCGGATCTGGACGGAGGCGGACCTGTTGGTCGCCGAGTGCCTGCGGCGTGGGGTGTGGGACGGGCTCTCCCCGGCCGAGCTGGCGGCGGCGGTCTCCGTGGTGGTCTTCGAGGCCCGCCGCGACGTCGACGAACGGGCGTCGCTGCCGCGCGGCCCCGTGGCCGACGCGGTCGACGAGACGCTCAAGCTGTGGAGCGAGATCGAGGCCGACGAGGCGGCCCGTGGCCTCACCGCCACCCGGGAGCCCGACCTCGGCTTCGCCTGGCCGGTCTACCGCTGGGCGCGCGGCGAGGCGCTCGCGAAGGTGCTGGGCAGCGGCCACGAGATCGACGGCGACATGCCGGCCGGCGACTTCGTCCGGTGGGCGCGGCAGGTGGTCGACCTGCTCGGCCAGCTCGCCGACTCCGGCGGCGCCTCGGCGGAGCTCAGGTCGACCGCGCGGCAGGCGATCGGCGCCGTGAACCGGGGCGTGCTGGCCTACCACGCCCCAGCCTGATCGTCACCGTCGGTCGCCGTCGACATCGGTCTGGCCATCGTCGGCACCGGACGGTTCTCCGCCGGACGGCTGCTCGCCGGGGGCCTGTCCACCGGCGCGGGGGTCGCCGCCATGCATTCACCGGCATGAGTGCCGTGTCGGTGCACCCGCACACCCGGCAGGGCGAGGTGACCGGCCGGACCGTGCGGCCGCCGACCGGGCTAGGGCCCCGTCGGGGCGGGCTGGGCCCGCTGGGCGAGGGCGTCGACCAGGCGGCGTGTCGAGCCGGCCAGGTTCCACTCGCTCGCCAGCTCCAGCAGCCGGTCGGGGTCGGCCGGAGCGGTCGGCAGGGCGGTGGGCAGCTCGGGCAGCGGCACGTCGAGGGCGACCCGGACCACCTTCGGCGCGACGGTCAGGTAGTCACGCGCGGCGGCGAGCCTGGTGCGCAGCCCGGGGGCGAAGCCGGAGCCCGGCGCGTCCAGGGCGGCGAGGATGCCCGCGACGTCGCCGTAGCGCTCGATCAGCCGGGCGGCCGTCTTCTCGCCCACGCCCGGCACGCCGGGCAGCCCGTCGCTGGGGTCGCCCCGCAGGGCGGCGAAGTCGGCGTACCGGTCCGCCGGCACCCCGTAGCGGGCGCGCACCGCGGCGTCGTCGCAGTCGTCGAGCTTGGCCACACCCCGCCCGACGTAGAGCAGCCGCACGGGGCGTGCGTCGTCGACGAGCTGGAACAGGTCCCGGTCACCGGAGACCACCTCGACCGGGGCCGGCTGCGTCACCGAGAGGGTGCCGAGCACGTCGTCGGCCTCGTAGCCGGTCGCGCCGACGTGGGTGATCCCGACGGCGTCGAGCACCTCCAGGATCAGCGGGACCTGCGGGCTGAGCGTGTCGGGCACCACCTCGCCGCCCTCGGGGGCCACCCGGTGCGCCTTGTAGGACGGCAGCAGCGCCACCCGCCAGTCGGGCCGCCAGTCGTGGTCCATCGCGCAGACCATCCGGTCGGGCCGGCGGGTGCGGATCAGGCTCGCCAGCATGTCGAGGAAGCCGCGCACCGCGTTGACGGGGCTGCCGTCGGCGGCCCGGGCCGCCGACTCGGGAATGCCGAAGTAGGCCCGGAAGTAGAGACTGGGCGCGTCGATGAGCAGGATCGGAGGTCGCTGTGCCACGCCCGACAGCCTGGCACACGCCACCGACGCCCAGCGGCACGGCGCGGCGGGTCAGGGACGTTCGTCGTGGCGGTACAGCGTCTCGCGGCGGGCCACGTGCTGCAGGCCGTAGCTGGTGAGCAGCAGCACGATCGCGACCGCCACCTCGAACCAGGCCGCCGTGCCGTCGGCGACGGTCAGGCCGACGGCCAGCAGCACCAAACCCGCCACCGCGAGGAGGCCCGCCCAGAGCAGCCGGCGGCGTCGGGTCGCGGCGCGCTCGGCGTCCGTCGTTGCCACGGCGGTCGCTCCTCTCCCTCGGCGACCTGTCCGCGCCCAGCCTATCGGCGGGTACGGCCGCCGACGGCGGAACAGGGCTGCGCGGCCACCGGCCGCGGGCGCAGACTGGCCGGTGTGACGTTCGTTGCGGGCCTGACGCTGGGCCGCCGGTTCCACGACGAGGTGCTGGCCCCCATCCTGCGTCGACGCCTTCCCGGTCTGCGCTACGCGGCCGGCCTGCTCGACGGCGGCTCGGAACTGCTCGGCCTGGACACCCCGCGCTCCACCGACCACGACTGGGGGCCCCGGGGGCAGCTCTTCGTCGCCGCGTGTGACGCGGCGCGGGTCCCGCACCTGCGCGCGACGTTGGCCGCCGACCTGCCGGCGGAGTTCCTCGGCTGGCCGACCCGCTTCACCGGGCACGGCAGGCTCGGGGTCGCCGACCGGACGGGCAGCCGGCACGGCGTCACCATCCACGAGCTGGGCGGCTGGTGGCACGACCGGCTGGGCTTCGACCCGGCCGCCGGCGTCAGCGCGGTGGACTGGTTGGCCACGCCCACGCAGCGGCTGGCCGAGGTGACCGGCGGCGCGGTATTCCACGACGGCCTCGACGGCGCGTTGAGCGCGGCCCGGGCGACGTTGGCGTGGTATCCGGACGACGTGTGGCGGCACGTGCTGGCCGCCGCGTGGACCCGTGTCGCCCAGGCCGAGCACCTGCCCGGCCGCTGCGCCGAGGCCGGCGACGACCTCGGCAGCCGGGTGGTGACCGCCGGGCTGGCCCGGGACCTGATGCGCCTCGCCCTGCTGCTGCACCGCCGCTGGCCCCCGTACGACAAGTGGCTGGGCACGGTGTTCGCCCGGCTGCCCGACGCGGCGCCCGTCGCCGGCGCCCTGGCCGACGCGCTCGGCCCGGGCGACTGGCGGGTACGCGAGGAGGGGCTGGTCCGGGCGCTGGAGGCGGTCGCCGCCTGGACCGACGGCACCGGCCTGGCGGCGCCGGTGCGCGCCCGGCCACGGCCGTTTCACGCACGGCCGTTCCTGGTCCTGGACGCCGGGCGGGTCGCCGCCGCACTGCGCGCCGCCATCACCGACCCGGCCCTGCGCGAGCGTGCGCCGTTCGGCGCGGTCGACCAGTACGTCGACAGCGTGGACGTGCTGACCCACGCGCACCGGGTCCGCCGGCTCGCCGCCGCGCTGCCGCCGGTGCTGGACGGCCCCGACTGACGGGAGCCGCCGACGGCGTCGAGGGACGGCGACGGGCCCCGTCCCGCCGGGGCGACGACGGGGCCGCACGCGCCGCTCAGGCGGGCAGCCGCCAGACCTGGTTGGCGCCGCCGAAGCGGTCCCAGATCTGCAGCCGGGTGCCGTCGGCGAGTGCCTCGAAGGCGGAGTCGTCGCCGTTGTTCCAGCCGCCGATCGCGATCGACACCTTGACGTTGCCGGCGTGACCGCGCGAGACCAGTTGGGAGAGCTTGGCGGGGTTCTCCACCGGGCGCAGGGTGCCGTCGCCGTTGGGCAGCACGAACGCGTAGTTGACGTGGGTGAGCTTGCCGTACGGCACGGCGTTGACGTCGCCGCTCCACGACGGCAGGTAACCGACGCTGCGGAAACCGCCGGGCAGCTCGGCGGCCTGCGCGGGGGCGGGGACCAGGGCGAGGGTGGCGGCGGTGCAGGCCAGGGTGAGCAGGCCGGCGGCGAGGGCCGACCGGAGGCGGGGCGACGATGAGGGCATCGGGGGCCTTCCCGTGGGCGGGTCGCGGCGGCCGTGCCGCCCGCGTCGGCGACCGGGCGCCGGGGTGCGGGCGTACGGGGTGGGGACGGGGGACATCCTCGAGGCAGCCAAGTCCCAAGGAGTGTTGACCGTGCCGTCAGCGACGACCTCCGATGCGCCGGAGAGCGCTCCCCGCGTGCCGGGCGGGCTGGGGCGATGCCCGAACGACCGTTAAGCTGGCCGGGTGGGACCCGACGAGCTGTACCCGCCCCGGCGGCTGGCCGACGCCCAGCGCGCCACCGCCGCCGCCGGCCTGGACGCGCTGCTGCTGACCCCCGGCTCCGACCTGCGCTACCTGACCGGCTACGACGCGCACGAGGGGGAGCGGCTCACCTGCCTGGTGCTGCCCGCACAGGGCGAGGCGACCCTGATCGTGCCCGCCCTGGAGCGGCCGGCCGCCGAGGCGTCCCCGGCCCCGGCCACCGGCGTACGCATCGTGGAGCACGCCGACGGCACCGACCCGTACCCGCTGCTCGTCGCCGCCCTCGGCGGACCGGTGGCGGCGGTCGGGCTGGCCGACCGGATGTGGGCCGAGCAGGTCCTGGCCCTGCGTACGGCGCTGCCCGGCGCCGCCCAACGGCTGGCCTCGGAGGTGCTGCGCGAGATGCGCGTGCGCAAGTCCCCGGCGGAGGTCGCGGCGCTGGCCGAGGCGGGCGCGGCGATCGACGCGGTGCACGGGCGGATGGGGGAGTGGCTGCGGCCGGGCCGCACCGAGGCTGAGGTGGGCGCCGACATCGCGGCGGCCATCCTTGCCGCCGGCCACGTGAGCGTGGACTTCGTGATCGTCGCCGCCGGCCCGAACGGCGCCAGCCCGCACCACGGCACCTCCGAGCGCCCGATCGGTGCCGGCGAACCGGTCGTCGTGGACATCGGCGGGACGATGCCCTCGGGCTACCGCTCCGACTGCACCCGCACGTACGTCGCGGGCGCCCCGGCGCCGGCCGAGTTCGTCGACTACTACGCGGTGCTGCACGCCGCCCAGCGGGCCGCGGTGGCCGCGGTCCGCCCCGGGGCCACCGCCGAGGACGTCGACGCGGCGGCCCGCGAACCGATCGTCGCCGCCGGCTTCGGCGCGGCGTTCCTGCACCGCACCGGCCACGGCATCGGCCTGGACGGCCACGAGGACCCCTACGTGGTGGCCGGCAACGCCCGCCCGCTGGAGGCGGGGATGACGTTCTCCGTCGAACCCGGCATCTACCTGGCGGGCCGCCACGGCGCCCGCATCGAGGACATCGTCGTCTGCGCCACGGACGGCGTGCAACGGCTCAACACCACCCCCACGGAGCTCATCGCGCTATGACTGTCGACCGGATCCTGCCCACCGACGAGGCCCACGACCTGCTCGACCTCGCCACCGAACTCGCCGACCGGGAGCTCGCGCCGCGCGCCGCCGGGTTCGAGGAGCGCGCCGAGTTCCCCCGCGAGGTGCTGCGCACCCTAGGGCGGGCCGGCCTGCTCGGCCTGCCGTACGCCGAGGAGTACGGCGGCGCCGCCCAGCCCTACGAGGTGTACCTCCAGGTGCTGGAGATCCTGGCCAGCCGCTGGCTCGCGGTCGCCGAGGCGGTCAGCGTGCACACCCTGTCCTGCTACCCGCTGGCGCAGTTCGGCACCGACGAGCAGCGCAAGCTGCTGCCCGACATGATCGGCGGGGAACTGCTCGGGGCGTACTGCCTGTCGGAGCCGCAGGGCGGCTCGGACGCCGCCGCGCTGACCACGAGGGCGGTACTCGACGGCGAGACCTACGTGGTCGACGGCACCAAGGCGTGGATCACCCACGCCCAGGTGGCGGACTTCTACAACATCTTCTGCCGCACCGGCGGGCCCGGCCCGAAGGGCATCTCCTGCCTGCTGGCCGACCGCGACACGCCCGGCATCGCGCCGCAGGCCGCCGAGCGCACGATGGGGCTGCGCGCCTCCCCGGTGGCGCAGATCGCCTTCGACTCGGCCCGGGTGCCGGCCGAGCGGCTGATCGGCGGGGAGGGGGCGGGCTTCTCCATCGCGATGTCCGCGCTCGACTCGGGTCGCCTCGGCATCGCCGCCTGCGCGGTCGGGCTGGCCCAGGCTGCACTGGACTACGCGGTCGGCTACGCCCGGGAGCGCCAGCAGTTCGGCAGGGCGGTCATCGACTTCCAGGGGCTGGGTTTCACGCTCGCCGACCTGGCCACCCAGATCTCCGCGGCCCGGGCGTTGATGCTGGCCGCGGCCCGGCTGCGCGACGCCGGCCGGCCGTACTCGATCGAGGCGGCGAAGGCGAAGCTCTTCGCCACGGACGTGGCGATGCGGGTGACCACCGACGCGGTGCAGGTGCTCGGCGGCGCCGGCTACGTGGCCGACCACCCGGTGGAGCGCTACATGCGCGAGGCCAAGGTGCTGCAGATCGTCGAGGGGACCAACCAGATCCAGCGGCTGGTCATCTCCCGGGCGCTGGCGAAGGGCTGACCGACGCGTCCCGCCGGCGTGGCAGGTGCGCCGCGTCGCGTCGGCGGGAGCGCGTCGTCGCCGCCGGGCGGTTTTCCCGGTAGGTTGCACGCCGTGGAGGAGATCGACCGCGCCATCATCGCCGCCCTGACCGCTGACGGTCGGCTGTCGTACACGGATCTGGCGGCTGGGGTCGGCCTGTCGGTCTCCGCCGTGCACCAGCGGGTGCGCCGGCTGGAGCAGCGGGGCGTGATCAAGGGGTACGCCGCGCGGGTGTCCTTCGAGGCCCTCGAACTGCCGTTGACCGCGTTCGTGGCGATCCGGCCGTTCGACCCGTCGCAGCCCGACGACGCGCCGGAGCGGCTGGCCCACCTGCCCGAGATCGACTCGTGCTACTCGGTGGCGGGGGAGGACTTCTATCTCCTGCTGGTGCGGGTGGCCAGCCCGGCCGGCCTGGAGCGGCTGCTCCAGGAGATCCGGACGGCGGCGAACGTGACCACCCGCACGACCGTGGTGCTGTCGACGCCCTACGAGAACCGGCCGCCGAAGATCAGTGTCGAGCCCCACGTTCGGGTGCGTGCCCGGGCGTCGGGGGAACCGGCTGGTTCCACCGCAGAATGACCCGCCGGCCGTGCTCGTGGCCGAGCACGCTGACGGTGGCGGTGTCCAGTCGCAGCAACCCGCCGGCTGAGGGCGGCAGGCCGACCCAGCGGGCGCCGAGCACGCGCAGGCTGTGGGCGTGCCCGACGAGGGCGACGGTGCCCCGGTCGAGCAGCGGGTGGACCCGGGCGAGCACCCGGTCGAGGCGCTCGCCGACCTGGTTGGGGGACTCACCGCCGGGGCAGCCGTCGGTCCAGATCGACCAGCTCGGGTGGTCGTCGCTGATGTCGGCGGTGGTGCGCCCCTCGTAGTCGCCGTAGTTCCATTCGGCGAGGTCGTCGATCGTGCCGGTGACGGTGAGGCCGGCCAGCCGCGCGGTGTGCAGGGCCCGGGCGCGGGGGCTGGTGAGGACGGCGGCGAAGCGCCGGCCGGCGAGGAACCGGCCGAGGGCGCGCGCCTGCCGCTCGCCGTCGGGGGTGAGCTCGAGGTCGGTGTACGAGGTGTGCCGGCGGCTGGCGCTCCAGGTGGTCTCGCCGTGCCGGATCAGCAGGATCTCTCCCATTCCAACAGTCAACCAGACACTCCTACCCACCGTTCACCTAGTGTCCTAGGATGCCTTAGCGGGTGTGCGATCACCCACCGGGACAGGGACAGAAGCCAGCAAGGCCCGAAAAGGAAGACGACCGACCCGGGCGTCCAGAAGGGGGCGGCAGGGGGCCACGAGCGGGCCGGCCCTCGCGGATGAAGGCGGCGGTGGCCAGCGCCGGATCGAGCCGTGCGAGCCGTCGGCGACCCTGCCCCGGGGCCGGGGGAGGGGTTCACGGGACGGCTGGGACCTGGAACCACGTCACCCCCGGAGCCGTCCACCGGCCCGGGGGTGACGTGGTTACGTGCGGGTTCAGTCGTTGCGGTGCTCGGCCCACCACTGCTGCCCGGCCTCGGGCAGGGTGTCGATCGGGTCGTAGTAGGCGTGGCGCTTGTTGAGCGCCTCGGCGTCGGCGGACTCGATGGAGGTGCGGTAGTTCTTCGTCCAGTACGAGATGCCACGGTCGCGGTCGTACTCGGTGAGCATGTGCACCCAGCGCTTGCCGACGAAGGGGACGTCGCAGACGATGCGTGGGGTGGCGTAGCCGGGCAGGTAGCCCATGATGTCGTGCTGGAGCTGCTGGGCGTGCCAGACCGGCACCCGCCAGTGCTCGGCGTTGGGGATCATGTCGCACATGTAGAAGTAGTACGGCAGGATGCCCGCCTCGCCCTGGAGGGCGAAGCAGAGGTCGAGCAGGTCGGGGGCGGTGGCGTTGACGCCGCGCATGAGCACACCCTGGTTGCGGACGTCGCGTACGCCCACGTCGAGGGCGGTCTGGGCGGCCCTGGCGACCAGCGGGGTGAGCGACTGGGCGTGGTTGACGTGGGTGTGGATGGCGAGGTTGACGCCGCGGCGGGCGGCGGTGCGGGCGACGCGTTCGAGGCCCTCGACGACGTCGGGCTGCAGCCAGTGCTGGGGCAGGCCCATGAGGGCCTTGGTGGCGAGCCGGATGTCGCGGATGGTCTCGATCTCCAGCAGCCGCATCAGGTAGGACTCGAGGTTCTTCCACGGCACGTTGGCCACGTCGCCGCCGGAGACGACGACGTCACGGACGCCGGGGTGGGCCTTGAGGTAGCCGATGTGGGCGTCGTAGCGGTCGACGGGCTTGAGGGTGAGCTTGAGCTTGTCGACGGCGGGGGTGGAGTTGCCGACGAGGTCCATGCGGGTGCAGTGCCCGCAGTACTGGGGGCAGGTGGAGAGCAGTTCGGCGAGGACCTTGGTGGGGTAGCGGTGGGTGAGGCCCTCGGCGACCCACATGTCGTGTTCGTGCAGGGAGTCGCGGCTGGCGTACGGGTGGGAGGGCCAGTCGGTGCGCCGGTCGGAGGCGACGGGGATCATGTAGCGCCGGATGGGGTCGGCGAGGAACGCCTCGGTGCTCATCGGCGCGAACGGGACCATGGTGTTGACCATCTGTGGCGGCACCAGCATGGACATGGTGGCCAGGGCCTTCTGGTCGGCCTCGAGGTCGGCGTAGAAGGACTCGTCGACCGCGTCGCCGAGGACGGTGCGCAGTTGCTTGATGTTCTTGACGCAGTTGACGCGCTGCCACTGTGCGTTCTCCCACTGGTCGCGGGTGACGTGGCGCCAGCCGGGGAAGCGGGTCCAGTCGGGTTCGACGAGGGGAGCGCGGCGGTATTCGTAGGGCTGTCCCGCGGTGGGGACCGCGACCGGCGCGGGGCGGGGCGGGGGCAGGGTCTCCACCGGTTGGGTCTGGGTCACGGCCCCTCCTCGATGTGGTGCGGTTGATCAGCAATCCCGAAGGCTACTGGAAAATATTCGGTGAAGAAATTAGTCTGCCGGAAGTTTTCCCGCTACGCGAGTCCTGGCCGGGGCTTCGAGCGGTACGAACAGGGGGAGGTCGTGTGACGTCACCGGTGGGTCTGCACCGCGTTGTCGAACCGGCGGGGGTGCTGCCGCAGGCCGCGTGGCGGCTGGACGCGAGCCCGGAGGTCGCGCCGAACGAGGTGCGTATCCGGGTGGAGCGGTTGAACCTGGACGCGGCGAGTTTCCGGCAGTTGTGGGAGAAGCACGGCGGCGACGGCGACGCGGTCCGGGCCGAGGTGCTCCAGATCGTGTCCGCCCGGGGCAAGATGCAGAACCCGGTGACCGGGTCGGGCGGGATGTTGATCGGCACGGTGGAGGAGGCGGGGCGGCGTTCCCCGCTGGGGCTGCGGGCGGGGCAGCGGGTGGCGACCCTGGTGTCGCTGACGTTGACGCCGCTGACGATCCTCGACGGGTTGGCCCGTTGGGACGGGCGCAGCGAGCAGGTGCCGTGTGACGGGTACGCGATCCTGTTCGCCCGGTCGATCGCGGCGGTGCTGCCGGCGGATCTCGATCCGCAGCTGTCCCTGGCGGTGCTCGACGTGTGCGGGGCCCCGGCGTTGACGGCGCGGGTGGTGTCGCGGTACGTGGCGGAGCGGGAGCGGGCGGGGGATCCGACGCCGGTGCGGGTGGCGGTGGTCGGGGGCGCGGGCAAGAGCGGGTCGTTGTCGTTGGCCGCGGCGCGGCGGGCGGGTGCCGCCCGTACGGTCGGGGTGGTGCCGGTGGTGGCGGAGCGCGACTCGTTGGCGGCGGTGGCGTTGGCGGACGCGGTGGCGTTGGCCGACGCCCGGGATCCGGTGGCGTTGTCGACGGCGGTGACGACGGCGTTGGGGGCGCCGGCGGACGTGACGGTGGTCTGCGTGGACGTGCCGGGCTGTGAGCATGGTGCGGTGCTGGCGACGGCGGACGGCGGCACGGTGGTGTTCTTCTCGATGGCGACGAGTTTCGCGGCGGCGGCGTTGGGGGCGGAGGGCCTGGCGGCGGACGTGACGATGCTGGTGGGCAACGGGTACGTGCCGGGGCACGCGGAGTTCGCGCTGGGTCTGCTGCGGTCGGAGTCGGGGGTGCGGGCGTTGTTCGAGGCGCGTCTGGCGGCAGACTGATGGTCATGACGAACCCCTCGACTCTGTACCGCGGCGGGACGCTGCACTGCCCGGCCGATCCGAGCGCGACGGCTCTGCTGGTGACCGATGGCCGGATCTCCTGGTTGGGGGTGGACGCGGACGCGCCGGCCGCCGATCGGGTGGTGGATCTGGACGGGGCGTTGGTGACGCCGGCGTTCGTGGACGCGCACGTGCACGCCACGGACACGGGGTTGGCGTTGTCGGGGCTGGACCTGTCGGGGGTGCGGTCGGCGACGGAGCTGCTGGACGCGGTGTCGGGGTTCGCGGCGGGGTTGCCGTCGGACGCGGTGGTGCTGGGGCACGGGTGGGACGAGTCGTGCTGGCCGGTGCCGCAGCTGCCGGATTCGGTGCTGCTGGACCGGGCGGCCGGGGGGCGGCGGGTCTACCTGTCGCAGGCGTCGATCCATTCGGCGTTGGTGTCGGCGGCGTTGCTGGCGGCGTGTCCGCGGGTGGTGTCGGCGGCGGGTTATGACGCGTCGGGTTGGTTGCGGCGTGACGCGCACCATGTGGTGCGGGCGGCGGCGTTCGCGTCGGTGACGCGGGCGCAGCGGGTGGCGGCGCAGCGGGCGGCGTTGGGGCACGCGGCGTCACTGGGGATCGCGGCGGTGCACGAGTGTGGGGGGCCGGAGATCTCCGACGAGGAGGACTTCACGGGTCTGTTGGCGTTGTCGGGTGACGGCGTGGCGGAGGTGTACGGGTACTGGGGTGAGTTGCTGGGTGCGGCGCGGGCCCGGGAGCTGGGTGCGGTGGGGGCGGGTGGTGACCTGTTCGCCGACGGGGCGTTGGGGTCGCGTACGGCGCACGTGTCGCGGGACTACCTGGACGGTGACGGGGGTTGCGGGCACGGTTATCTGAGTGCGGAGCAGGTGCGGGAGCATCTGTTGGACTGTGCGGCGCACGGTGTGCAGGGTGGTTTCCACGCGATCGGTGACGCGGCGATCGCGACGGTGCTGGAGGGCTTCGCGGGGGCGGCGGAGAAGCTGGGCACGGATCGGGTGCGGGCGGCGCGGCACCGTGTCGAGCATGCGGAGATCATGAACAAGCGGTTGATCGCGGGGTTCGTGGAGTACGGGATCGTGGCGAGCATGCAGCCGGCGTTCGACCGGTTGTGGGGTGGTGCGGGTCGGATGTACGAGTCGCGGCTGGGTCTGGCGCGGTCGTTGGAGTCGAATCCGATGGGTGCGATGCACGCGGTGGGGGTGGCGTTGGCGTTCGGGTCGGATTCGCCGGTGACGCCGTTGGATCCGTGGGGTTCGGTGCGGGCGGCGGTGTGGCATCACAGTCCGGCGCAGCGGATGAGTGTGCGGGCGGCGTTCGCGGCGCACACCCGTGGCGGGTGGCGGGCGGTGCGGCTGGACAGTGAGGGTGTGTTGGCGTTGGGGGCGCCGGCGACGTTCGCGGTGTGGTCGACGCCGGCGGGGGTGGAGCGGGGGTTGCCGGTGTTGTTGGCGGCGGATCCGGAGGCGCGTGGTCCGCAGGATCCGACGCCGCTGCCGGTGTGTCGGCGCACGGTGTTGCGCGGTGACGTGATCTTCGAGGGAGGGGCTTCGTGAGCGAGCGGTCCATCGGTACGGCGTGTGGCGCCGTCGTGGGGCAGGGTGGGGTGACGGTGTGACGGGCAAGCTTGAGCTGGATCCGCGGCTGGTGGCGCGGGCGCGGGAGTTGGCGCGTCGGGCGGGGCAGCCGGTGGTGGATCTGGCGCGTAGCCATACGACGGTGTCGGTGGAGCGGGCGGTGTTGCGGCTGGCCGGGGTGGCCGGTGCCGATCCGGACGGGATTCCGTGGGTGAACCGGCTGGTGGACGCGGTGGTCGCGGACGTTGGGTTGGGGCACGGGGTGGCGGTGCCGGTGTTCGACGCCCTGCTGCGCGAGCAGGTCGGGGATGTGACGTTGCTGGCGCAGAAGGCGGCGGCCGGGTCGGTGCGCTTCGGGGTGCCGACGGGTAAGGCGGCGACGGCGGCGCGGAAGGCGGCGCGTAGGGCGGTCGGTGCGGGGATCCGGGCGATCGACCGGCGGCGGGTGGAGCGGGACCGGTTGGTGAAGCGGTTCGGGGATCCGAAGCAGCGGCCGTGGATCTATCTGATCGTGGCGACGGGGGACATCTACGAGGACATTCCGCAGGCGCAGGCGGCGGCGCGGGCGGGCGCGGACGTGATCGCGGTGATCCGGTCGACGGGGCAGTCGTTGTTGGACTATGTGCCGGAGGGTGCGACGCGGGAGGGGTTCGCGGGTACGTATGCGACGCAGGAGAACTTCCGGTTGATGCGGGCGGCGTTGGACGAGTCGTCGCGGGAGTTGGGTCGGTATGTGCGGTTGACGAACTACGCGTCGGGTCTGTGCATGCCGGAGATGGCGGCGTTGGCGGGCCTGGAGCGGCTGGACATGATGTTGAACGATTCGATGTACGGGATTCTGTTCCGGGACATCAATCCGGTTCGTACGTTCGTGGATCAGCGGTTCTCGCGGCAGGTGCACGCGCGGGCGGGGATCATCATCAACACCGGTGAGGACAACTATCTGACCACTGCGGATGCGGTGGACGAGGCGCACACGGTGACGGTGTCGCAGTTGCTCAACGAGTTCTTCGCGCACGAGGCGGGGTTGGCGGACTGGCAGTTGGGGTTGGGGCACGCGTTCGAGATCAATCCGGATGTGCCGGAGTCGTTCCGGTTGGAGTTGGCGCACGCGATGTTGGCGCGGGAGTTGTTTCCGGACGCGCCGTTGAAGTGGATGCCGCCGACGAAGCACATGACCGGTGACGTGTTCCGGGGGAATCTGCTGGACGGGTTCTTCAATCTGGTGGGGACGATGACCGGTCAGGGGATCCTGCTGGTGGGGATGATGACCGAGGCGGTGGTGACGCCGTGGTTGTCGGATCGGGACATCGCCTTGCAGAACGTGCGGTACGTGTTGGGTGCGGCCGGTGGGTTGCACGAGGACTTCGTGCCGGCGCCGGGTGGGTTCATCCAGCAGCGGGCGAATCGGGTGCTGGGTGAGGCGGTCGACCTGCTGGAGCGGATCGGTGAGCAGTCGTTGTTGACGGCGATCGCCGAGGGCACGTTCGGGATCATGAAGCGGCCGGCGGATCGGGGCAAGGGGTTGGCGGGGGTGGCCAAGCACGAGGCGGACTACTTCAATCCGGCGACGGAGATCCTGGAAGGGGCGGCCGCGTGAGCGCGGTGGAGGCCGGTGGGGATGCCGGGAAGAGGATCGTGCGGCCGTACGGGGACACCACGGGTGACGGCATGGTGCAGGTGTCGTTCACGTTGCCGGTGTCGCACGACAAGCGGGCCGAGGGCGCGGCGGTGCAGTTGGCGAACAAGATGGGCATCGACCCGGCGATGCTGGTGCACGCGAAGCCGATGAGCGACGGGTTCACGTTCTTCGTGGTGTACGGGCGGGTGAACCATCTGGTGGACCTGTCGGCGGTGCAGGTGGTGGAGCGTGACTTCCCGCTGTTGTCGGCGAAGGAGGTCAACGCGGTGGTGAAGCGGCGGTTGCGGCGCAAGTTGTCGGTGGTGGGGGCGTGCATCGGCACGGACGCGCACACGGTCGGTATCGACGCGATCCTCAACGTGAAGGGCATCGCCGGGGAGAAGGGCCTGGAGTACTACCGGGAGTTGAAGGTCACGAACCTGGGGGCGCAGGTGAGTGTGCCGGAGTTGGTGGAGGCGGCCCGGGTGGAGCGGGCGGACGCGGTGCTGGTGTCGCAGGTGGTGACGCAGCGTGATGCGCATCTGCACAACACGCGGGAGATGTCGGCGGCGTTCCGGGAGGCGATGCCGGCGGGGCGTCGGCCGTTGCTGATCGTGGGTGGGCCGCGTTTCGACGAGACGATGGCCGGTGAGTTGGGTGTGGATCGGATCTTCGGCCGGGGGACGACTCCGGGTGAGGTGGCGAGTTTCCTGGTGCACGCGTTGATCGAGAAGAAGGCGAAGGCATGAGTGATTCCCGGGTGGGTCTGACGGTGGTGCACCGGCGGTATGTGCCGTATTCGCACGCGCACTACGCGGGCAACCTGGTCGACGGGGCGTACGCGTTGGGGTTGTTCGGGGACGTGGCCACGGAGGTGTGTATCCGCACCGATGGTGACGAGGGGTTGTTCGCGTCGTATTCGGATGTGCAGTTCCGGGCGGCGATGAGGGCGGGTGACGTGTTGGAGGTGACGGCGACGGTGACGCGGGTGGGTACGCGCAGCCGCACGATCGACTTCGTGGCGGCGGTGGTGTGTCGGGGGCGGCCGGATCGGGGTGGGTCGGCGGCGGAGGTGCTCGACGTGCCGGTCGTGGCGGTCACGGCGACCGGCACGGTGGTCGTTCCGCCTGCGGCGTGAGGTACGCGGTCTGCGCCGACGTGGGGTCCACGTACACGAAGGTGGCGGTGGTGGACCTGGACGTCGGCGCGTTGGTGGGGGCGGCGTCGGCGCCGACGACGGTGGGCACGGACGTGCTGCACGGCCTGGACGCGGCGGTCGGTTCGGCCACGGCCGGGTTGGCTGGTGTGCGGGATGCGCCGTGGTTTGTGTGTTCGTCGGCCGGTGGTGGGCTGCGGTTGGCGGTGATCGGCTACGAGCGGCTGGTGACGGCGCAGGCGGGGCGGCGGGTGGGCCTGTCGGCGGGCGCGAACGTGGTGCACGTGGCGGCGGGGCGGCTCGGCGCGGCGGAGTTGGCGGCGTTGCGGGCGGCCCGCCCGGACGTGGTGCTGTTGGTGGGTGGCACCGACGGCGGGGACGCCGAGACGTTGACGCACAACGCGACGCGGTTGGCGCGGGCCCGGTGGCGGGTGCCGGTGGTGTTGGCCGGCAACGTCGACGTGCGCGACGAGCTGCACGCGGTGCTGGCGGCGGCGGGGGTGCCGGTGACGGTGGCCGACAACGTGCTGCCGCGTATCGGGGTGTTGGCGCCGGCGGGGGCGCGCTCGGCGATCCGGGAGGTGTTCCTGCGGCACGTGATCGGCGGCAAGCGGTTGTCGCGGGGGTCGCGGTTCGCGCGGCTGGTGCGTGCGGCCACGCCTGACGCGGTGTTGACGGGGGTGGAGGTGCTGGCCGACGCGCTGGGTGGTGATCTGGTGGTGGTGGACGTGGGGGGCGCGACCACGGACGTGTATTCGGTGTTGACGCCGGACGAGCGGGCGACGGGGCCGGGGCGGGAGGTGGCGGGGTCGCTGTGGCGGGCCCGTACCGTCGAGGGGGACCTGGGCATGCGGTGGAGCGCGCCGGGGGTGGTGCGGGCGGCCGTGGAGGAGCGGTTGTTGACCGACGGGCAGGGCGACGCTCTGGCGGTGGGGGCGGTGGCGCGGGCCGCCGACCCGGGGTTCCTGCCTGATGGGGACGCGGAGCGGGTGGTGGACGCCCGGATCGCGGCGTTGGCGGCGACGGTGGCGTTGCGGCGGCACGCGCGGGGGGCGGCGACGGGGGAGCGGGCCGGGCGGGATCTGCGTGACGTGCGGCTGCTGGTGGGTTCCGGTGGGGTGTTGCGGCATGCCGCGGCGGCGGATGCGGCGGGTGTGCTGGGTGCGGTGCTGGCCGATCATGCCGGCGGGTGGGCGTTGCCGCGGGCGGCGCGGCCGGTGGTCGACTCCGACTACGTGTTGGCCGCCGGTGGGTTGCTGGCCGCCGAGCATCCGGGGGCGGCGGTGGCGTTGCTGCGCGGGCACCTGGGCACGTATTGAGACTCGCCGACGCGACACGCCGTGGTGCATCACACGACAGGCCCGGGTGGGTTGACAGCGGCGGGGGTCTACGCCGTACCGTCTTTGAGTCCTACTATGGGAAGCGGCTGTTGTTCGCTTCGTCCCTTCGTCCGCTGGCCGAGCGACATGTGAGCAGTGCGTCGCGGCGGCCAGGTCCAGCGGGCGGGGGTCGGCGGGGCGGCGCGAACCGGCCGCGGTTACCGGTGTACGGGCAGGGTGAGGTGCACGGCCAGTAGACAACGGCCAGGCGGGGGCAGCCAGTCCGCGTCGGGTCGGTCCGAAGGTCGGCGTAGCTCATTCTCGCCCCACCGGCCGGGAAGGGCCTGGGAGCATCGGGGCGCGGCGCGAGCCGCGCCCCGATTTGTGTCTCGGCTTCCCCTTGCGGGTGTGTGCTCCGGTGGGGCGGCATCTGGTTGGCGGGTAGCCTTCGGCCCGTGATCGTGGGGATGGTGCCGGCGCCGGCCGGGGACGACAGCGGGCCGCCTGCCGGGCGGGCGGTTGTGCCGCGGGCGCTGCCGTTGCCGGTGGCGGCGCCGATGGCGGTGGCGGCCGGCCTGGCGTTGCTGGCGGCGTTTCCGCCGTACGGGCTGTGGCCGCTGGCGCCGCTGGGGGTGGCGTTGCTGGCCGTGGCGACGCACCGCCGTCGGGTGCGTGCCGGCGCGGGGCTGGGTCTGCTGGCCGGGGTGGCGTTGTTCGCGCCGTTGTTGAGTTGGACGAACCTGCACACCGGCTACCTGCCGTGGGTGTTGCTGTCGCTGTTGCAGGCCGGCTACCTGGCGCTGCTGGGCGCGGCGGGGGCGTTCGTGTCGCCGCTGGCGGACCGGGTGCGGTGGAGTTGGCCGGCGGTGACCGGGGTGCTGTGGGTGGGGCAGGAGGCGCTGCGCGACCGGACCCCGTTCGGCGGGTTCCCGTGGGGGCGGCTGGCGTTCAGCCAGGGCGACTCGCCGCTGCTGCGGCTGGCCGCGTGGGGTGGGGCGCCGCTGGTGACGTTCGCGGTGGCGCTGGCCGGTGGGCTGGTGGGTGCGGCGCTGTGGCGGGCGTGGGAGTCGCCGCGGCGGCGGGCGCCGATCGCGGCGCTGAGCGCCGCGGCGGTCGCGGTGCCCGTGGTCGGGCTGCTGGTGCCGGTGGCGGCGGCCGGAGGCGGTGCGGGCGTGACGGTGGCGATCGTGCAGGGCAACGTGCCGCGGCTGGGCCTGGACTTCAACGCCCAGCGGCAGGCGGTGCTCGACAACCACGTCGACGCCACGATCGAGCTGGCGGGGCAGGTGGCGGCCGGGGTGCGGCCCCGCCCCGAGCTGGTGGTGTGGCCGGAGAACTCCAGCGACATCGACCCGCTGCGTGACACCGCCGCCGGGGCGCGCATCTCGCGGGCCGCCGACGCCGTCGGCGCCCCGATCCTGGTCGGTGCGGTGCTGCGCGGCCCCGGCGAGGGTCAGGTCCGCAACGCCGGCATCCTGTGGCGGCCCGGCAGCGGGGCGGATCTGGGCCAGTTGTACACGAAGCGGCATCCGGTGCCGTTCGCCGAGTACGTGCCGATGCGTGATCTGGCCCGGATGGTCAGCAGGCAGGTCGACCGGGTGCGCGCCGATTTCGTGCCGGGCAGTGAGCCGGGGGTGCTGGACAGCGGGGCGGCGGTGCTCGGCGACGTGATCTGCTTCGAGGTCGCCTACGACGAGGTGGTGCGCGACACCGTCACCGGCGGGGCGCAGTTGCTGGTGGTGCAGACCAACAACGCGACGTTCGACGTGGCGGAGGCGCAGCAGCAGTTGGCGATGGTGCGGCTGCGGGCGGTCGAGCACGGCCGGCCGGCGTTGATGGCCTCCACGGTCGGGGTGTCCGGGTTCGTTGCCCCGGACGGGCGGGTAAGCGACGCCACCGGGTTCAACACCCGCGCGGTCGTGGTGCGGCAGCTGCGGCTGGACGACGGGCGCACCCTGGCCACCCGGGTCGGGTTGTGGCCGGAGGTGGCGCTGGCCACCCTGGCCGTGGCGGCCCTGGTCGGCGCGGGCGTGCTGCGCCGCCGGCACCACGGCGGGTGAGACCAGCCGGTACGCCGGCGGAGGGGGAGCGACGGTGGGCGAGACGACCGGCATCCGAGCGGACACCGGTCAGCCGGGGGTGGGTCGGGTGCTCGTGGTGATTCCGACCTACAACGAGGCCGACAACGTGGCGCAGATCGTGGGGCGGGTGCGTCGCGCCGCGCCGGCGGTGGAGATCCTGGTCGCCGACGACAACAGCCCGGACGGCACGGGCGCGCTCGCCGACGCCCTGGCCGGCGCCGACGGTCGGGTGCACGTGCTGCACCGCGAGGGCAAGCAGGGCCTGGGTGCGGCGTACCTGGCGGGGTTCTCGTGGGCACGCGAGCGTGGTTTCGATGCGGTGGTGGAGATGGACGCCGACGGTTCGCACGCCCCCGAGGACCTGCCCGCGTTGCTGTCGGCGGCCCGCGACGCCGACGTGGTGATCGGTTCGCGGTGGACCGTCGGCGCGCGGGTGGTGAACTGGCCGTTGCGGCGGCTGTTGTTGTCGCGTTGCGGCAACCTGTACGCGCGGCTGGCGTTGGGCATGCCGCTGTCGGATGTCACCGGCGGCTTCCGGGTGTACCGGCTGGCGGTCCTGGACGAGATCGACCTGGCGTCGGTGTGTTCGCAGGGTTACTCGTTCCAGGTGGAGCTGTCGCGGTTGGCGCACCGCTGCGGGGCGCGCATCGTGGAGGTGCCGATAACGTTCGCCGAGCGGGAGCGGGGCAGCAGCAAGATGAGCCCGTGGATCGTGGCGGAGGCGCTGTGGCGGATCACCGCGTGGGCGGTGCAGGACCGGCGGACGGCGTTGCGGCGGGGTCTGCACGGCACCCCTACCGGTCAGGTCCGGTGGCCCTGAGCGGGGGCGTGTCATGCTGGACGGGGTGCTGGCGCCCGCGTGGGGGTGACCCGCGCCGGGGGCGTCGCTGATGGTGAGTGGGGTGAGATGCGCCGAGGTCTGAGGTTTGTGCCGTTGGCCCTGTTGGCGGCGGTGCTGCTGGAGTTGGTGGTGTTCGTCGCGGTGGGCCGGGCGATCGGGTTCGGCTCGGCGTTGCTGGCGGTGTTCGCGGCGTCGCTGCTGGGGCTGGTGCTGCTGCGGCGGGAGGGGATGCGTGCCTGGCGGGGTTTCAAGGCCTCCGCGCAGGCCGGTCAGCCGCCGGGTCGGCAGGTCACCGATGGTCTCGTCGGGCTGCTCGGTGCGCTGCTGCTGGCGTTGCCGGGCCTGCTCAGCGGGCTGGTGGGGTTGTCGTTGCTGGTGCCGCCGGTGCGCCGGTTGGCTCGCGGCGGGGTGCAGCGGGCCGCGGAGCGGCGGGTGTCGTCGATGGTCGCCGGTGACCTGTTCGGGCCGCGTCGGGTGCGGGTGCGTCGGGGCGCGGCGCAGCCGGCGGAGCCGCAGCCGGCTGCTGAGCCGACCGTCGTGGTCGACGGGACGCGGGCCATCGAGGGTGAGATCGTCGAGCCAGGCCGCAACTGAGGCGGACACGTCGGGGCCCCGGGCGCGGGGGGGGGGGGGGGGCCGGCGGGG
>NZ_JAGPXN010000014.1 GCF_018070575.1 Micromonospora sp. C31 | reverse complement strand
CAGGGGTGGGGAGGGGGTCGGGGCGGGGATAGGGTCGGTGGGGTGAAGGGAGTGAGCCGGTGAGGGTGTTGGCGGCGATGTCGGGCGGGGTCGACTCGGCGGTCGCGGCGGCGCGAGCCGTCGAGGCGGGGCACGACGTGACCGGCGTGCACCTGGCGCTGGCCCGCAATCCCCAGACCTACCGCACCGGCGCGCGCGGCTGCTGCACCCTGGAGGACTCCCGGGACGCCCGGCGGGCCGCCGACGTCATCGGCATCCCCTTCTACGTCTGGGACATGGCCGACCGCTTCCACGCCGACGTGGTGGACGACTTCGTCGCGGAGTACGCGGCCGGCCGTACGCCCAATCCCTGCCTGCGCTGCAACGAGAAGATCAAGTTCGCCGCGGTGCTGGACCGGGCCGTGGCCCTGGGCTTCGACGCCGTGGTCACCGGCCACCACGCCCGGCTCGGCGCGGACGGCCTGCTGCGCCGCAGCGTCGACCTGCCCAAGGACCAGTCGTACGTGCTGGCGGTGCTCACCCGCGAGCAGCTGGACCGGTCGATCTTCCCGCTCGGGGACTCGACGAAGGCGCAGGTGCGCGAGGAGGCCGCCCGGCGCGGGCTGGCGGTGGCCGACAAGCCGGACTCGCACGACATCTGCTTCATCGCCGACGGCGACACCCGCGGCTTCCTCGCCGCGCGGCTCGGCGAGGCGCCCGGCGAGGTGGTGGACGCCGCCACCGGCGCGGTGGTGGGCAGCCACAGCGGCGCGTACGCGTACACGGTCGGGCAGCGGCGCGGGCTGCACCTGGACCGCCCGGCCCCGGACGGCCGGCCACGCTACGTGCTGTCCATCACGCCGAAGACGAACACCGTGACGGTGGGTCCGGCCGAGGCGCTGGAGGTCTCCCGGGTGCGTGCCGAGCGTCCCGTCTGGACGGGCGGCCCGCGTCCCGACGCGCCGCTGGAGTGCGAGGTGCAGTTGCGGGCGCACGGGGACGTGGTGCCGGCGACGGTCGAGTTGACCGCCGACGCGCTGCGCGCCGAGCTGCGCCGCCCCGTCCGTGGGGTCGCCGCCGGCCAGGCGATCGTGGCCTACCGGCCGGACCCGGCCGGTGACGTCGTGCTCGGTTCCGCCACCATCGCGGGCTGACGGCTCGTCCACCGCGATCGCGGGCGTCGGGGGGTGGCTGTCCGCGTACCGGATAGTCTTCGGCCGTGACAGATCAGGTGTGGCCCTGGCCGGCCGGCGCGGCGACCGGCATCGGTTCGCTGCCCGGCACCGACATCGCCGAGGCGCAGCGGATCGTCCTCGGTGAGCTTCCCGCGCTGCCCCACCTGCCGGAGCTGCCGGGCCGGGGCCCCGGCGCCGACCTGATCGGCCGGACCGCCGGCCTCCTGGTCGAGCTGCCGGTGGAGCTGTACGCCGGCCGGTGGCGGATCGCGCCGCGCCCGGGGCGGGACGTGCGCCGCGCCCGCGACCTGATGGAACGCGACCTCGACCAGCTCGCCGAGCAGGCGGAGGAGTACGTGGGGCCGGTCAAGGTGCAGGTCGGCGGCCCGCTGACCCTGGCCGCGTCCCTGGAGCTGCCGATCGGCGGCCGGATGCTGCGCGACCCCGGCGCGGTCCGGGATCTCACGAACTCGCTCGCCGAGGGGCTGCGGGGACACGTCGCGGCGGTCGCCCGCCGGCTGCCGCGCGCCAGCGTGCTGCTCCAGCTCGACGAACCGTCGCTGCCGACGGTGCTCGCCGGGCGGGTGCCCACCGAGAGCGGGCTCGGCGCGTACCGGGCCGTGGATCCGAGCGTCGCCGCGTCCCTGCTGCGCACGGTCGTCGAGGCGGCCGGGGTGCCGACCCTGGTGCACTGCTGCGCGCCCGACGTGCCGCTGGAGCTGATCCGCTCGACCGGCGCCGCCGGCGTGGCCCTCGACCTCGACCTGGTCACCGAGCTGGATCCGCTGGGCGAGGCGATCGACGCGGGGCTCGGGCTGCTGGCCGGGGCCGCGTCCGGCACGGCGTCGCCCGCGGGTCGCGCGCCGACCTCGGCACAGGTCGCCGACCGGGTACGCCAGCTCTGGGACCGCCTCGGTTTCCCCCGCCGGCAGCTCGCCGAGCAGGTCGTGGTGACCCCCGCCTGCGGCCTCGCCCACGCTTCCGGGCAGTACGCGCGCGCGGTGCTCGCCGCCTGCCGGGACGCGGGGCGGCGGCTCGCCGAGGACTGAGCTTCCCGTCGTACGGGCGGGGCGGGATGCCGGCGGATCAGGGGTTGCGTGCGGAGGGCATGATCGCGGGCATGATCGACATCTCGCTCGGGCGGGCCGCCGGCTCCCTCTTCGGCCTCGCCTACGGTGACGCGCTGGGCAAGCCGACCGAGTTCCTGACCGTCGCCGAGATCGTTCGCCGCCACGGGCCGGCGGGTCCGCGCGAGCTCGTCGGCGACCCGGCGTTGGTGACCGACGACACGCAGATGGCGTTGGCGGTCGGCTGGGCACTGCACGACGCGCCGGCGCTGACCCCGGAGGCGGTCGAGCCGCTGCTGCGGGAGCGCTTCCTCGACTGGGCGGACAGCCCCGAGAACAACCGGGCACCGGGCATGACCTGCCTGCGCGCCTGCGCGGAACTCGGGCGCGGGGTGCGCTGGCAGGAGGCGACGGTGACCGGCTCGAAGGGCTGCGGGGCCAACATGCGGGTGACCCCGGTCGGCCTGGTCGACGTCGACCTCGACACCCTCGCCGGGCTGGCCCAGCTCCAGGCGGGGCTGACCCACGGCCACCCGACCGGCCTCGCCGCCAGCGAGCTGACCGCGTACGCGGTGCGGCTGCTGCGCGACGGGGCGGCGCTGGCGGAGCTGCCCAGGCTGCTCGCCGACCGGGCCCGCGCCCAGCGGCGGGTCTACCGCGCCGACTGGCTCGGCGACCTCTGGCAGCGCCCCGGGGTGGACGCGCCGGAGGACTTCATCGCCCGGGGCTGGGACGAGTGCCTCGCCGTCCTCGGCCGCCTCGACGCCGCGCTCGCCGCCCCGGACGACGGCGGCGACCCGTGCCGGCACACCGGCGAGGGATGGATCGCCGAGGAGGCGCTGGCCACAGCCCTGTTCTGCGCGATCCGGCACGCCGACGACCCGGTGGCCGCGCTGGCCCGGGGCGCCACCACCGCCGGCGACTCCGACTCGATCGCCGCGCTGGCCGGCGCCTTCGTCGGCGCCGCGCGGGGCATGGCGGCCTGGCCCGCGCAGTGGGCCGCCCGCATCGAGTACGCCGACCAGCTCGCCGCCCTCGCCCGGGCCTGGGACTGAGTCCACGCCGTCGCCGCTGAGGTGCCCGCCAGGCGGATCGTCAGCCACCCGGCGGGCCGGGTTGGGGCCCGGGTACCGGGCGGGCCGGGCTCAGACCCAGGCAGCGGGCGGGCGGGTCGGGCATCTCGGCAGGCCGGGTTGCGGGTCAGGCGCCGGGCAGGTGGGGGAGGCGGCGGATGCGACGCCACAGGGCGGGATCGCAGTCACCGGCGCGGCGGGAGAACCCGGCCAGCGCGACGTGCGCCGGTTCGGCCAGGTCGACGAAGCTGTCGTGGTCGGCGTCGGGGTCCCACCGGCGGGTGGGGATGGGCACGTGGTCGTCCCGGGAGCTCTTGTCCTGACTGGTGATCTTCAGGACGTCGGCGCCCCGGCCGTCGGCGCGCAGCACCAGGCAGGGCCGCACCTTCGAGCCGGTGCCGTCGGCGTACGGAACGTCGGCCCACCAGATCTCGCCCGGGCGCGGCGCCCCGGCGGGGGGCCGCTCGGCGGTGCGCGGTCGGGGCGGCGCGCTCGACCGGCCGGGACCGCCCGGCGGCTTCCTACGGCCGGGCCGGGCACCCGGTCGTCGGGGCGGACGCGGGTCGCCGTCCCGGTCGCCCCGCCGACGGTCGTTCCACGCCCAGCCGGCGGCCACGGCCAGCACGGTCGCCGCCGCCCAGAGCAGCCATTCCGGCATCCGTACCCCCGCCTGTCCAGTGGGTGCGGCGCGCAGGCCGCGGCTTCGACGGCGCCGCGGGTCTGCCCGCGCGGCCCCGCCGTCCGGCGATCCTCGCACGGAAGGGGTGCCGACGCCGTGCGGGCGCGACGGGTGGCCGGCGGATTGTCCCACCGGCCCGATAGGTTGCCGAGGTAGCGGAATCACGGGAGGTCGCACGGTGTCCGAGGAAGCCATTGCCCAGCAGGTCACTCCGGCACAGGAGGCGGCCGCCGGCGCGGAGCCGACCCCCGACGCCCGGGAACGGCACGCCACGCTCAGCCAGGAGCTGACCGACCACCAGTACCGCTACTACGTGCTGGACGCGCCGACCATCCCCGACGCCGAGTTCGACCGGCTGCTGCGGGAGCTGGAGGCGCTGGAGGAGCAGTATCCGGCGCTGCGCACCCCCGAGTCGCCGACCCAGCGGGTCGGTGGCACCTTCTCCACCGACTTCACCCCCGTCGACCACGCCGAGCGGATGCTGTCCCTCGACAACGCCTTCGCCGACGAGGAGTTGGCGGCCTGGGCCGACCGGGTCGAGCGCGACGCGGGCGGGCCGGTGCCCTACCTCTGCGAGCTGAAGGTCGACGGGCTCGCCATCAACCTCACCTACGAGCGCGGGCGGCTGGTCCGGGCGGCGACCCGGGGCGACGGACGCACCGGCGAGGACGTCACCGCCAACGTGCGCAGCATCCGCGACGTGCCGGGCCAGCTCGCCACGTCGGCCGAGTTCGGCGACGTGCCGGAGTTCGTCGAGGTCCGGGGCGAGATCTACTTCCCGGTGGCCGCCTTCGCCGACCTCAACGCCGGGCTGGTCGAGCAGGGCAAGCCGCCGTTCGCCAACCCGCGCAACGCCGCGGCCGGCAGCCTGCGCCAGAAGGACCCCCGGGTCACCGCGTCCCGGCCGTTGCGGCTGGTGGTGCACGGCATCGGCGCCCGCCGCGGCTTCCAGCCGGTGACGCAGTCCGAGTCCTACGCGGCCCTGAGGGCGTGGGGGCTGCCGACCAGCGACCGCTGGCGGGTGGTGCCCGACCTGGCCGGTGTGGCCGAATACATCGCCCACTACGCCGAGCACCGGCACGACGTCGAGCACGAGATCGACGGCGTGGTGGTCAAGGTCGACCCGGTCCCCATCCAGGGGCGGCTCGGCTCGACCAGCCGGGCGCCACGCTGGGCCATCGCCTTCAAATACCCGCCGGAGGAGGTGAACACGAAGCTGCTCGACATCGACGTCGAGGTCGGCCGCACCGGTCGGGTCACGCCCCGGGCCGTCCTCCAGCCGGTCAAGGTGGCCGGCTCCACCGTCGCGTACGCGACCCTGCACAACGCCCGGGAGGTCGAACGCAAGGGCGTGCTGATCGGCGACACCGTGGTGCTGCGCAAGGCCGGCGACGTGATCCCCGAGGTGCTCGGCCCGGTGGTCGACCTGCGGCCCGCCCACGCCCGGCCGTTCGTCATGCCGACCACCTGCCCGGCCTGCGGCACCCCGCTCGCGCCGGCGAAGGAGGGCGACGTCGACATCCGCTGTCCCAACTCCCGCACCTGCCCCGGCCAGCTGCGGGAGCGGGTCTTCCACCTGGCCGGCCGCAAGGTGTTCGACATCGAGGCGCTCGGTTACAAGGGCGCGGCGGCGCTGCTCGACGCCCAGGTCATCACCGACGAGGGCGACCTGTTCTCGTTGGACGAGAAGCAGCTGGCGCGGTCGCCCTTCTTCGTCAACAAGGACGGCACGCTCGGCAGCAACGCCGTCAAGCTGCTCGACAACCTGGCCGTGGCCCGCGAACGCGACCTGTGGCGGGTGCTGGTGGGCCTGTCCATCCGGCATGTGGGTCCCACCGCCGCGCAGGCGCTCGCCCGGCACTTCCGCTCCATCGAGGCGATCGACGGGGCGAGCGAGGAGGAGCTCTCCTCGGTCGACGGCGTGGGGCCGACGATCGCGGCGAGCATCCGGGAGTGGTTCGCCGTCGACTGGCACCGCGAGCTGGTCCGCAAGTGGCGCGAGGCGGGCGTACGGATGGCCGTGGAGGCGGTCGACGAGGGGCCGCGTCCCCTGGAGGGGCTCACCCTCGTGGTGACCGGCACGCTGCCCGGGTTCAGCCGCGACCAGGCATCCGAGGCGATCCAGAGCCGGGGCGGCAAGGTCAGCGGGTCGGTCTCCAGGAAGACGTCCTTCGTCGTGGTGGGCGAGAACCCCGGTTCGAAGGCCGACAAGGCGGCCAGCCTCAAGGTGCCGGTCCTGGACGAGGAGGGCTTCCGGGTGCTGCTCGAAGCGGGCCCGGAGGCCGCCCGGGAGGTCGCCCGCGTCGAGGAGTGACCCCTCCGGTCGGCGACCCGGCGGGGCAGGTCGAGATACCAACTTAATTACGACTAGGACCGATTCGCGACTGTCGTGCCGGGCATAGCGACACGGAGGGCGTTTCATTGGTGGCACGGCGTGCCACCGGGGCACGCCCCGTGGACCGAGCCCTCGGGAGGTGTGATGGAGACTGCGGACTCGCGAAACTCCGTCCCGCCTGGCCGGGCACGCCCGTTCTTCGCCTTCGTCTGGTCGGTGGTCGTGCTGGCCGCCGTGCTCTGCGTACGCCCGCTGCTCGACCTGCCGGCCGAGCTGCCCCGGCTGCCGGTGGCGTTCTGGGTGATGGCGGCCCTGGCCGTGGGCTGCGACGCGCGCCCCTTCGTCCCGCCCGGGCGCCGGCAGACCTCCGCGGTCTTCCCGTCCACCTGCTTCACCTTCGCCATCCTGCTCGGCTGGGGGTTCGGCCCGGCGCTCCTGGTGCAGGCGGTGGCCGTCGTCGTCTCCGGCTGGCGGATGGGGCACGCCCCCTGGCGGACGGCGTTCAACGCCGCCCAGTACGCGGCAGCGCTGGGCGCCGCGTACGCGGTCACCGCGCTGGGGCCCGGGAGCATCTTCGACGGCGGCCGGCTGAACGGGACGGACGTGCTGGCGGTGGGCGGGGCCACGGTGGCCTGGTTCGCCGTCAACTACGCGCTGGTCAGCGCGGCCGTCCGGTTGCGTTTCGGCGACCGCTGGTGGCCCGGCCTGCGGCAGGGGCTGGGCTTCGAGCTGCTCTCCACGGGCTCGTTGCTGCTGCTCGCCCCGGTGCTGGTCGCGGCGGCGCGGGCCAGCGCCGCGCTCATCCCGCTGGTGCTGGTGCCGCTGTTCGCCGTCTACCGGATGGCCCGGCTCAGCGTCGAGCAGCAGCAGCTCGCCTCCCTGGACCCGCTCACCGGCCTGCCCAACCGCAAGGCGCTGCTGGCCGAGGTCGGCGAGCAGGTGCACGTGCACGCCGAACGCGCGGCCCGGGGCGAGCCCGGCGCCCGGCTGGCGCTGCTCCTGATCGACCTCGACCGGTTCAAGAACGTCAACGACGCGCTCGGGCACGCCGTGGGGGACCGGCTGCTGGTCGAGGTGAGCGCCCGGCTGACCGGGGTGGTCGGCGACGGCATGGTCGCCCGGCTGGGCGGGGACGAGTTCGCCATCGTGACGACCGGCCTGACCGACGTCGACGAGGCCCGTGAACTCGCCGGCCGGGTGGTCCGGGCGCTGGCCGAACCGGTGTCGCTGGACGGCCTGCCGCTCGACGTGGGCGGCTCGATCGGCATCGCGATCTTCCCCGAGCACGGCGAGGACTTCGCGACCCTGATGCGCCACGCCGACGTGGCCATGTACGACGCCAAGCACCGCAACGACACCGTGGCGGTCTACGCGGCCGAGTCCGACCACAACTCCGCCGAGCGGCTCGGCCTGCTGGCGGACCTGCGCCGGGTGCTGGAGGCGGGCCGTCGGGCGACCGCCCCGCCCGCCGGGGAGGTCGCGGCCGGTCTGCCGGGGGTCGGTCTGTCCGGGGTCGGCGTGGACGGTGCGACGGGCGACGGGGCGGTGACCGTTCCGGCGGGGCCGACGCCGGGTGGCCGCCTGCCGGGTGACGGGCGGGCCGGCGCCGCACGGGGCGGCGACGGGGCCGAACTCCCGGCCGACGTCGCGGACCTCGCCCCCGCAGCCGGCCGCTGGCGGTTGCGCCGCCGCCGGCAACGACCCGGTCCGCCGCCCACCGACGAGCTGATCAACCGGATCGTCACGGCCGCCGACCCGATCCGCCGCCGGGCGGAGACCGGCCCCGACCGGGGCGACGGTCCCGGCCGCCGCAACGGCGCCGGGCGCCCCGGCGGGCAGGGCGCCGCGGTCGTACGCCGGCAGGGCCCGATCGTGGACGACGGCCTCGGCGATCCCGGCGGCGGCCGCGCCCCGACGGGCCGGCAGGGTCCCCGACACGACGCGGCCGGCCGGCGGGAACCCGACACCGCCGCTGCCGTCGACGCGGGCGAGATCACCATGTACTACCAGCCGCAGGTCGCCATCGCGACCGGCGAGGTGGTCGGCGTGGAGGCGCTGCTGCGCTGGCGGCATCCCCGCCGGGGAATGGTGGACCCGGAGGAACTGATCCGGGTCGCCGAGCAGAGCGCGGTGATGCGGCTGCTGACCCGCCGGGTGGTGGACGACGTGGTGGAACAGCTCGCCAGGTGGTCGGCGGCCGGGATGAACCTGCCGGCGGCGCTCAACGTCAGCGTGCGGGACCTGCACACCGGCGAGATCGCCGACCAGATCGCCGACCGGCTCGCCCGCTGCGGGGTGCCGCCGCAACGGCTGCAACTGGAGATCACCGAGGGCGCCCTGATGGCCGACCCGCGTCGCGTGCTGGCCACCATCACCCGGCTGCACCGGATCGGCGTGGGCATCGCCCTGGACGACTTCGGCACCGGCTACTCCTCTCTCCAGCACCTGCGGCGGCTACCGCTGTCCGAGGTGAAGGTGGACCGCTCCTTCGTGCTGGGGATGGCGGAGGACGCCGACGACGCGGCGATCGTCAGGTCGACCATCGAGCTGGCGAAGGCGCTGGGGCTGCGGGTGGTCGCCGAGGGCGTGGAGGACGAGCGCACCTGGCGCATGCTGCACGCGGCGGGCTGCGACGCGGCGCAGGGCTGGTTCTACGCCCGGCCGATGCCGGCCGAGGAACTGGTCGGCTGGCTGGCCCGCTACCGGCCGGTCCGCCCGACGCCCAGCCCCGACGCGGAGATCCCTCGCCGGCACGCCCGCTGAGCCCTCCGCCCGGCACGCCCGCTGAGCCGCCCGCCCGGCTTGCCCGGGACGGTGCCCGCCCGGCCTGCCCGGGACGGCGGCGGCGCGGACGCGTCGGGGGACGACGCCCCCGCCCGCCGCGCCGGAGGGGGAGTCGGGGACACGCCGCCGGGGCGGAACAATAGACTCGCTCCGGTCACCGCGCGTCACGCACCTCGGCCGCGCGGCCGACACCCGGTCAGACCCGCAGCACCGTCACGAAGGGGGCACCGATGGCCGCCATCTCCCGCGAGGAGGTCGCGCACCTGGCGCGACTGTCGCGGCTCGCCGTAACGGAGGAGGAACTGGACACCTTCGCCGGCCAGCTCGACGTGATCCTCCAGGCGGTCGCGCAGGTCGGCGAGGTCGCCGCGGCGGACATCCCGCCGACGTCGCACTCGGTGCCGCTGACCAACGTCCTGCGCGAGGACGTCGTGGTGCCCGGGCTTACCCCGCAGGAGGCGCTGTCGGGCGCGCCCGACGCCGAGGAGCAGCGGTTCCGCGTACCGCGGATCCTGGACGAGGATGTGGCGTCATGACCCAGACCGACCTGACCAGACTGACCGCGACGCAGATCGCGGGGCTCGTGGCCTCCGGTGCGGCCTCCGCCGTCGAGGTCACCCGGGCGCACCTGGACCGGATCGCCGCCGTCGACGACCGGGTGAACGCGTTCCTGCACGTCGACACCGAGGGCGCGCTCGCCGCCGCCGCCGCCGTCGACGCCCGCCGCGCCGCCGGCGAGGAGTTGGGCCCGCTGGCCGGCGTGCCGGTCGCCGTGAAGGACGTGCTGACCACCAAGGGCGTGCCGACCACCGTCGGGTCGAGGATCCTCGAGGGCTGGCGTCCGCCGTACGACTCGACGATCGTGCAGCGGCTGCGCGCCGCCGGCACGGTGATGCTCGGCAAGACCAACATGGACGAGTTCGCCATGGGCTCCTCCACGGAGTACTCGGCGTACGGGCCGACGCACAACCCGTGGGACCTCAGCCGCATCCCGGGCGGCTCGGGCGGCGGCAGCTCCGCGGCGCTGGCCGCGTACGAGGCGCCGCTGGCGATCGGCTCCGACACCGGCGGGTCGATCCGCCAGCCCGGCGCGGTCACCGGCACCGTCGGCGCGAAGCCCACCTACGGCGGCACCTCCCGCTACGGCCTGGTGGCGTTCTCGTCCTCCCTGGACACCCCCGGCCCCTGCGCCCGTAACGTGCTGGACGCGGCACTGCTGCACGAGGTGATCGGCGGGCACGACCCACGCGACTCCACCTCGATCCCGCAGCCCGTGCCGGACGTGGTGGCCGCCGCCAGGCTCGGCGCGACCGGCGACCTGACCGGCGTGAAGCTCGGCATCGTCACGGAGTTCGTCGGCGAGGGCGCCGAGCCGGGCGTGATGGCGGCGTTCCGCGAGTCGGTCGACGCGCTGGCCAAGCTGGGCGCCGAGATCGTCGAGGTGTCCTGCCCCCACTTCCGGTACGCGCTGCCGGCGTACTACCTGATCGCCCCCAGCGAGGCATCCTCCAACCTGGCCCGGTTCGACGGCGTCCGGTTCGGCCTGCGGGTCGGCGACGACGGCAACCGGTCGCTGGAGGAGGTCATGTCGCTGACCCGGGAGGCCGGCTTCGGCCCCGAGGTCAAGCGCCGGATCATGATCGGCACGTACGCGCTCTCGTCGGGCTACTACGACGCCTACTACGGGCAGGCGCAGAAGGTCCGGACGCTGATCACCCGGGACTTCACCGCCGCGTTCGAGCGGGTCGACGCGCTGATCTCGCCGACCACCCCGTTCGTGGCGTTCCCGATCGGCGCGCGTACCGCCGACCCGTACCAGATGTACCTGGCCGACCTGTTCACCATCCCGACGAACCTGTACGGCGGGCCGGGCATCTCGGTGCCGTGCGGGCTCTCCGACGGGCTGCCGGTCGGCTTCCAGATCATGGCCCCGACGATGGCCGACGACCGGATGTACCGGGTCGCCGCCGCGCTGGAGAGCGTCGTCGGCACGTTCACCCCACCGGCACTGTGAGGCAGGAGCTCAGATGACGACGACACTGCCCGCGTACGACGAGGTCGTCGCGCGCTACGAACCGGTGATCGGCCTGGAGACCCACGTCGAGCTGGGCACGAACACCAAGATGTTCTGCGGCTGCCCGACGGACTTCGGCGGCGAGCCGAACACCCGGGTCTGCCCGGTCTGCCTGGGCCTGCCCGGCTCGCTGCCGGTCGCCAACAAGGCCGCCATCGAGGCGACGATCCGGATCGGCCTGGCGCTCAACTGCTCGATCGCCGAGTGGTGCCGGTTCGCGCGGAAGAACTACTTCTACCCGGACATGCCGAAGGACTTCCAGATCAGCCAGTACGACGAGCCGCTGTGCTTCGAGGGCTACCTGGACGTCGAGGTCGATGGCGAGCTGGTGCGGATCGGCATCGAGCGGGTGCACCTGGAGGAGGACACCGGCAAGACGCTGCACGTCGGCGGCGCCACCGGGCGCATCCACGGCGCCACCGAGTCGCTGGTCGACTACAACCGGGCCGGCATCCCGCTGGTGGAGATCGTCACCAAGCCGGTCCCCGGCACCGGCGCGCTGGCCCCCGAGGTGGCCCGCGCGTACGTCACCGAGCTGCGCGACGTGATCCGTTCGCTGGGCGTCTCCGACGTACGGATGGAGGAGGGCTCGCTGCGCTGCGACGTGAACACCTCCCTCAACCTGCCGGGTGCCCAGTGGGGCACCCGGACGGAGACCAAGAACGTCAACTCGCTGCGTTCGGTCGAGCGGGCGGTCCGGTCGGAGATCATCCGGCAGGCGTCCGTACTCGACGCGGGCGGCCGGATCACCCAGGAGACCCGGCACTTCCACGAGGACACCGGTGACACCACGCCGGGCCGGTCCAAGGAGACCGCGACCGACTACCGGTACTTCCCGGAGCCCGACCTGGTGCCGCTGGCGCCGGACACCGCCTGGGTCGCCGAGCTCAAGGCCGCCCTGCCCGAGCTGCCCCGGCTGCACCGGCGCCGGCTGCAGGAGCAGTGGGGCCTGTCCGACGCGGACATGCAGTCGGTGCTCAACGCCGGCGCGGTCGAGCTGATCGAGCAGACCGTGGCCGCCGGCGCCTCCCCGGCCGCCGCCCGCAAGTGGTGGCTGGGCGAACTGTCCCGGCGGGCCAACGAGACCGGCGTGGAGCTGGCCGACATCGGGGCCACCCCGGCGCAGGTCGCCGAGCTCCAGGGCCTGGTCGACGCCGGCAAGCTCAACGACAAGCTGGCCCGCGCCGTCCTGGAGGGCGTCGTGACCGGCGAGGGATCGCCGACGCAGATCATGACCGACCGGGGCCTGGAGGTCGTCTCCGACACGGGTGCGCTCACCGCCGCCGTCGACGAGGCGATCGCCGCCAACCCCGACATCGCCGACAAGATCCGCAGCGGCAAGGTCGCCGCGGCCGGTGCCCTGGTCGGGGCGGTCATGAAGACCACCCGTGGCCAGGCCGACGCCAAGACGGTCCGTGAGCTGATCCTGGAGCGCCTCGGCGCCTGACGTGTAAGGAAGGGCCCCTTCCTAACGTTTCCTGTATAGGAAGGGGCCCTTCCTTACACCCGAGCCGCCGCGTGCGCCCGTCGCACGCGGCGGCTGCGCACCCGCCCGGTGCACCCCTCGCGCCCCGCCCGCCCCCGACCGGCCGTCAACGGTGACGTGCCGGACCCCTGGAGTCGACCGTGAACCGTACCGACCTCGACGTCCTCGAAGAGATCCAGCAGCGGGTGCTCTGGCTCGCGACCCGGATCGTGGACGCGGCCAACCACGACCGGGACACCGGCGACGGGGTGAAGGTGGGCGGGCACCAGGCGTCCAGCGCCTCACTGGTCACCGCCATGACGGCACTGTGGTTCGCGCACCTGGACGCCGAGGACCGGGTGGCGGTCAAGCCGCACGCCTCGCCGGTCTTCCACGCCATCCAGTACCTGCTGGGCAACCTCGACCGCTCCTACCTGACGAAGCTGCGCGCCCGGGGCGGGCTCCAGTCGTACCCGTCGCGGACGAAGGACCCCGACGAGGTCGACTTCTCCACCGGCTCCGTCGGGCTCGGCGCGGCGGCGCCGCTGTTCGCGGCGGCGACCCGCCGCTACGTCGACGCGCATTTCGGCGCCCGCCCGCACTCCCGGTTCGTCGCGCTGATCGGCGACGCCGAGCTGGACGAGGGGAACATCTGGGAGGCCGTGGCCGACCCGGCCACCACCGGGCTGGGCAACGTGACCTGGCTGGTCGACTTCAACCGGCAGTCGCTGGACCGGGTGGTGCCCGGGGTGCGGATCAACCAGTGGCGGGGCCAGTTCGAGGCCGCCGGGTGGCACGTGGTCGAGGTCAAGTACGGCCGCCGACTCGCCGACGCGTACGCCCGGCCGGGTGGCGAGGCGCTGCGCGACTGGATCGACGCGATGCCCAACGAGCAGTACCAGTCGTTGTTCGGGCTCACCGGCGCGGCGCTGCGTAGGCAGTTCCTCGACGGCGCGCCCGACGGGATCGGGGCGTTGATCGCCGACGTCGGCGACGACGAGTTGGGGCCGCTCGTGACCGACCTGGGCGGGCACGACATGGCGGCGATGCTCGACGCGTACGCCCAGTGCGACGCGGTCACCGACCGGCCCAGCGTCATCTTCGCGTACACGGTGAAGGGGTGGGGGCTGCCGATCGCCGGCAATCCGCGCAACCACTCGGCGCTGCTCAGCACGGAGCAGGTCGACGCGTTGCGCACCGCGCTGGGGCTGACGCGCGAGACCGAGTGGGACCGGCTGGACCCTGCGTCGCCGGCCGGCATCCGGGCCAACGAGCGTCGGGAGGCGCTGTCCCGCGCGCCCCGCGAGCGGGCGCTGGGCGTCACGGTCCCCGACACGACGCGGGTACGCGCGAACAAGCCGATCTCGACGCAGGAGGTCTTCGGGCGGGTGCTGGTCGAGCTGGCCCGCAACCCGGAGGTGGGCCGCTACCTGGTGACCACCGCGCCGGACGTGGCGACCTCCACCAACCTGGCCGGGTTCATCAACAAGACCGGCGTCTTCGCCCCGACGGAGCAGCGCTCCTGGACCGAGGACCGGATGCTGCGCTGGACGGAGAGCCCCGCCGGGCAGCACATCGAGCTGGGCATTTCGGAGATGAACCTGTTCCTGCTGCTGGGGCAGCTCGGCCTGTCGTGGGACCTGTCGGCGCAGCCGCTGCTGCCGGTCGGCACGGTCTACGACCCGTTCGTGCTGCGCGGCCTGGACGCGTTCCTCTACGGCACGTACTCCGGCTCCCGGTTCGTGGTCGCCGGCACCCCGTCGGGCATCACGCTCGCCCCGGAGGGCGGCGCCCACCAGTCGACCATCACCGCCTCGGTGGGTCTGGAACTGCCCGGGGTGACGTTCCTCGAACCCGCGTATGCGGCCACCCTGGACTGGCTGCTCTGCGACGCGCTGGGTCAGATCGCCGGTGGGTCGGCCCCGTCGGCGACGGCTGCTCCCGCCGAGGACGGGGCGTACTACTTCCGGCTCAGCACCCGCCCGATCGACCAGGCACCCTTCGAGGCGGCGCGGGCCCGGCTCGGCGACGCGGTGCTGCGCCGGCAGGCGGTCGCCGGGGCGTACCGCCTGGTCGACGCCCACGAGGCGTACCCGCACCTGGCCGACGCCCCGGTGGTGCAGATCGCGGCCTCCGGCGCGGTGCTGCCCGAGGTGCTCGCGGCGGCGGCGGAACTCGCGGAGGAGGGCATCGCGGCGCACGTCGTCGACGTCACCTCGCTGGACCGGCTCTACCGGGCCTGGCAGCGCACCCTGCGCCAGGGCGTACGCACGGCCACCGTGCCGAGTGTGCCGGGCGCGCTGCGTTCGGCGTTCGCCGACCGGGTGCCCGTGGTGACGGTGCACGACGCCGCCTCGCACGCGATGGCGTGGCTCGGCTCGGCGCTCGCCGCCCCGGCGGTGCCGCTGGGCGTGGACGAGTTCGGCCAGTCCGGCAGCGTCCACGACCTGTACGACCTGCACGACCTGCTCCCGGGCAGCATCGTCAACGCCGCCCTGGCGGCCCTGTCCCTGCGCTGACCCGCAGGACCTCCAGTCGAGGAACTTCCGGGGCTTCTGCGGCGCAAAGCCAGCCGCCGATCCATGCCTTGATAACTGAGGGTAGCGACTGCGTCCTGTGACGGAGCGTGGCGGTCGGTGCGGAGTGCGCCGGTACCCGCTCGCGCCCTTTGCTCTGCATCCATGGACGCACCAGGCCTCTGAACAGGCGCTATGCGAATTCCGTCCATCGGCGACTGACCGCAGATCACTACCTGGCGTTACTGGTGCCTGGGTGGCTGCAGAGCAAAGCGTCTGAGAGGAGGGGATGGTCATGGGCGTGGCTGCCTACTCAACGTAATGACTGTGAGTGGAGGTGCGGCGCGGCAGTCGGTCAGGACAACCGCTCGGTGGTCGGCGAGAGCGGCGAGGCCCAGAGCAGCACAGCCAGAGCAGAGCGGCCTAGAACAGCACTGCCAGAGCAGCACGGCCTGGGGCGGCATGGACCGGGCAGCGCGGCCGGGGGCGGCATGGACAGAGCGGCAGGGCCTGGGCGGGTAGGGAAGGAGCCGTCAAGAACCAGGTGGCCAGGGGCCGAGCGATCATGAACAGGGCGGCCAGGCAGGGCGGCCAGGGGCAGGGCGGCCGGGCAGGGCGGCCAGGGGCAGGGCGGTGGGTCAGCGGGTCGGGGTGGGGGTGACCGGGGCGGGCACGCCGGCCTGCGGGTCCTCCACGACGTGCCGCTCCAGGTTCACCTGCGCCTGCCCCGTGCCGCCGACGGTGATGTCGTCGTACGCCTGGAGCAGCTTGTCCTTGTCGAAGTAGAGCACCGTCATCGACAGCGGAGTGGGCTTCTCGCCCTCCAGACCGCGCAGGCCGGCGCCGCCCGTGGACCCCTGCACCATCAGCTGGGTGGGCCCCTTCCCGCCGGGCACCTCGGGCAGCTTCGAGACCTGCCGGTCGTGGGTGTGCCCGGCGAGCACCAGCGGGCACGTGCCCGACAGCGGGCCGGCGGAGGCCGGGTCGTGCACCAGCGCGATGTCGACCGGGCGCGGCGAGCTGCGTACCGTGGCCGCCAACTGGTCGCCGACGCCGATGAGCTGGTCCGCGGTCTGCCGGGTGAGCCCGCTGCCCGCCGGGGAGGTGTTCTTGTCGGGGGTGAAGCGCGGGTCACCGATGCCGGCGATGGTCAGCCCCGCCACCGTGGTGGTCGTGTTGCTCAGCACGATCGCGTTCGGCTGGCGGGCCACGGCCGCCGCGGTCCGCCCCGAGTCGTGGTTGCCCCGGATGTAGACGTACGGCTTCTTCAGCAGGCCGATCGAGCCGACGTAGGAGGCCTCCGGCTCCGAGCCCCAGTCGGTGATGTCCCCGGTGTCGATCACCACGTCGATGCCGAACTGCTCGACGACGGTGCGGATGAGCTGCCAACCGGTCGGGTTGAGGTGCATGTCCGAGACGTGCAGTACGCGCGTCGTGCCCGGAGCGGGCTCGTAGACCGGCAGCGACGACACCGTGGTGTAGAGCTGGCTGACGTTGCCGACGATGCGCCGGAGCTGCTCGGCGTAGCGGCTGTAGTCGTTGGCGATCCGGCGGGCGTCACCGACGATCGCGGGGGCGTTGACCAGCAGCCCCTCGTAACGCGGCTCCTCGATGGCCTCCGGCCGGATGGTGGCCACGGCGGTGCCCAGGCTGCCGGCGGTGACCACCAGCGCCAGCCCGCCCGCCCAGGCCGCCCGGCGGGTGTCGCGGAAGACCAGCAGGGCCAGCAGCAGGGTGACCAGCACCGCCGAGGCGAGCGTCCGCAGGCCGAGCCGCAGTACGCCGTCGCGGACGTCCTCGACGGCCGACTGGCTCGCCCGGTTGATGCTCGCCGGATCGTCGAGGAGTGCCTCGGTGCGGCTCTGGTCCAGCGCGCCCAGCTCCACGGTCAGGTGGGTCGGCCCGTCGTGGCTGTCGAGCAGCAGCGCGCCCAGCGGCGGGATGTCGACGGTGGTGCCGCCGCCCACCGCCGGCGCGACCGAGAGGTCGGCCTGGAACGGGCCGATGTCGGTGCTCACCCGGCCGCCGGCGAGCACGCCGATCACCACGCCGGCCAGGGCGACGACGAGGACCGCCAGGGTCACCCCCGTCGCGCGGAGGGCTCGTCGGCCGGTCCGGTCGGCGCCGTCGCGCCGGGGTCCCGGGCGCGGGGCGCCACCGGTCGCCGGGGCGTCCCCGTCCCGGTCCGCGTGCTCTTCGTTCTCCTGGCCGTCCATGGTGAGATTCTGACCTGCCCACTGAAGGATCTTGGGAAACCCGGACGAGTCGGTGCGTCAGCTCCGCCCGGCCCCGCCGCCCGCGAAGACCAGCCGCAGCAGCCGGTCGTCCTCGGGTGCGGGCTGGCCCCGCCCGTCGTGGTTGGAGGTGCTCACCCAGATCGAGCCGTCGGGCGCGGCGGCCACGGCCCGCAGCCGCCCGAACCGGTCGGTCAGCAGCTCGCGCGGCTGACCGAGCACGGTGCCGGTGTCGGTCAGCTCGACCAGCCAGAGGCGCTTGCCGCGCAGGCACGCGGTGACGAGCAGCCGGTCCGTGGCGGTCAGGCCGGAGCAGGACGCGTCCGACGTCGGCCACTGGGCGATCGGGTTGACGAACCGCTTGTCGTCGTCGCGTCCCTCGACCGTCGGCCACCCGTAGTTGCGCCCCTTGGTGATCTGGTTGATCTCGTCCCAGGTGTTCTGGCCGAACTCCACGGCGTACATCCGCTTGCCGGCGTCCCAGGCGATGCCCTGGACGTTGCGGTGGCCCAGGGACCACACGGGGGAGTTCGGGAACGGATTGCCGGGCGCCGGCTTGCCGTCCCTGGTGATCCGCAGGATCTTGCCGCCGAGGCGCTTGACGTCCTGTGCCTGCGGCCGGTCGCCGGCGTCGCCGGTGCTCGCGTAGAGCAGGCCGTCCGGGCCGAAGGCCAGACCGCCGCCGTTGTGGATGCCGGCCTTGGGGATGCCGGTGAGGATCGGGGTGGGCGTGCCGCCCAGCTCCAGGCGGACGATCCGGTTGTCCCGTTCCGTCGTGTAGTAGACGAAGACCGTCTTGTCCCGCCGGTAGTCGGGCGAGACGGCGATGCCCAGCAGCCCGCCCTCGCCGGAGGCCGCCACGTCTCCGATGGTCTGCACCGGGGTGACCTTCAGCCCGTCGGGCCCCGACTCGGGGCCGACCCGCAGGATCCGCCCGCTGTCCCGCTCGGTGACCAGCGCCGCCCCGTCGGGCAGGAACGCGATCGCCCACGGCACCCGCAGACCCTTGGCCAGCACGGTGGTGACGACCTCCTGGCCGGCGCCGCCGGGACTCGCCGTCGCCGACGGCGTCGGGAAGGTGGGTGGCTCCCCGGCCGGGTCGGGCTCCGGCTCGCCGAAGCTGCAACCGGCGGTCGCCAGCAGCAGCGCCGCGCACGAGGCCGCCAGGGCCGTCCGGAGACGGCGGGTGCGGGAGTACGGAGGACGGGCGCTCACCCGGCCCAGGGTAGCCCGCCGTGGCACCGGACCGGCATGGACGGACCGGACCGACCCCGTGGCGCGGTCAGATCGCCCGTACGGCGAGCAGCGCGACGTCGTCCTCCCGGCGGGGGGCGGTGGTCAGCAGCAGGTCGCAGAGCTCACCCAGCGGCAGCCGGTCCGTGCCGCCCAGCCGGGCGATCAGCTCCGTCATCCCCTCGTCGATGGACCGGTCCCGCCGTTCGACGAGGCCGTCGGTGTAGAGCAGCAGGGTGTCGCCGGTGGCCAGGTGGGCGTGCCGGCTGGTCCGCCGCACCGGCCGGTTGAGCCCGAGCAGCGGCTCCGGCGCTCCGGCGAGCACCTCCACCGCGCCCCCGGCCCGGACGACGAGCGGCGCGGGATGGCCCGCGTTGCACCAGGTGACCCGCTGACCGCCGGCGTCGTCGGCGTGCAGCCGTACCAGGGTCGCGGTGGCCGCGGCCCGGATGTGCAGCCCGCGGATGGTCTCGTCGAGGCGGCTCATCAGCTCGCCGACCGCGTCCGGCCGGCCGTACGCGTTGCCCCGGACGAGGTTGCGCAGCTGCCCCATGGTCGCGGCGGCCTCGATGTCGTGCCCGGCCACGTCGCCGATCGCCGCGATCAGCTCCCCGCCGGGCTGGCGGAAGGCGTCGTACCAGTCGCCGCCGACCTCGACCCGGTCCGCCGCCGGCTGGTAGCGGGCGGCCAACTCGAGGTCCCGGGTGACCGGCAGCTCCGGCAGCATGCTGTGTTGCAGCACGTGCGCGACGTGCCGCTGTTCGCCGTACATCCGGCTGTTGCCGATCGCCTGCCCGGCCCGGCGACCGATGTCCTCGGCGATGAGCAGGTCGCTGTCGTCGAAGTTGCCGCGCTGCGGGCCGTTGATCAGGGTGATGCAGCCGAGCACCCGCCCGGCGTCGATGATCGGCACGCTGAGGTGCGAGGAGAAGCCGAGGCGGGCCGCGATCTCCGGCATCTCCGGCCCGATCGTGCCCCGCCGCACGTCGGCGAGGGTGCCGGCGCCGCCCAGCACGGGCCGCCCGGTGCGCAGGACCGCCCGGGTGATCGAGTCGGGGCTCAGCCCCGTACGCATCAGTTCGGCGAAACGGGCGACGTCCGGGGCCCGGGCCGGGTCGCGATGTGCGGCGGTCACGTCGCGCGGCGTCCCGTCGGGCCCGACCAGGGTCACCAGGGACCAGTCGGCCAGCAGCGGCACCATCGTGTCGCGCAGGTGGCGCAGTGCGGTGGCCACGTCGAGCGTCCCGGCCAGGGTCCCGGCCAGCCCGGCCAGCAGCTCCAGCCGGCCGTTGGCCTCCTCGGCGCGTCGCCGCGCCTGCTCGGCGCCCTCCAGGGCGATCCGCAGCCGCAGCTCCGAGGAGCAGGCGGCGGCCAGGTCGGCGAGCGTCCGCAACTGCTCGGCGGTCCAGTCGCGCGGCTTGTCGTCGATCGCGCAGAGCGACCCGAGGACGCGGCCCTCCAGGTCCGTCAGGGGCATCCCGGCGTACGCGACCACGCCCAGCTCGGGCACGGCGAGGTTGTCCCGCAGGGCGGCGTGCAGCCGGGCGTCGGGCAGCACCATCGGGGTGCCGAGGTCGACGACGTGCTGGCAGAACGAGTGGCTCAGCGGGGTCTGCCGCCGGGCGGCCCACGGCCGGGCCAGGCCCACCTCGCCGGGGAAGAACTGGCGCTCGGCGTCGACCAGGGAGACCAGGGCGACCGGTACGTCGAGCAGGTCCCCGACCAGCCGGGCGAACCGGTCGAAGGCCTCGTCGGGGGCGGCCGTCAGCCGGGTCTCGGCGAGGGACCGCAGGCGACCGGGGTCGCGGAGCGCCGAGATCGAACCGGCCCGCTCGGGGGCGTCGTCGCGGGAGCCGTCGGTCATTGACCACCTGTCCGTGCCGGATGGAGGCCGACCGGCACTCCGGTCCTCCCTTATACCTCCTCCGGACCCGAATCGCCTCGGTCGCCGGGGCGTCACCCTGATCACCTCGTCGGCGTCGGTGGCGTCCCCGTCCGGGTGCCGGCGCCACCCCTGCCCGGCGGGCAGGCCCGTCGGGGGCCTATCGTCGGCGGGCGTGAAGGTATGGATCCCGCACCAGGACGGTCCGGCGCTCCTCGGCGAGCTGCCGCCGGAGGTCACGGTCGAGGTGGTCGAGGACGTCTCCCGGCTCCCCTCGGCGGTGGCCGGTGTCCGGTTCTGGGTGCCGCCCTTCCTGGCGGCCGGGGACACCACCGCGCTGGCCCGCGAGCTGCCCGACCTGGCGGTGGTGCAGCTCCTCTCCGCCGGGGCGGACGCGTGGGCCGGCCGGGTCCCGCCCGGAGTGACGCTCTGCGACGCCAGGGGGGTGCACGACCCGTCCACCGCCGAGTGGGTGGTCGCGGCGATCCTGTCCCAGCTGCGCGCCTTCCCCGCCCTGGCCCGCGCGCAGGCCCGGCGCGACTGGGCGTACGACGAGGTGGCCCCCACCGACGAGCTGGCCGGCAAGCGGGTGCTGATCGTCGGGGCCGGCTCCATCGGCACGGCGGTACGCGACCGGCTCGCGCCGTTCGAGGTGAGCTTCACGCTGGTGGCCCGGACCGCCCGCCCGGAGCAGGGCGTGCACGGCGTGCGGGAGCTGCCGGGGCTGCTTCCCGAGGCCGACGTGGTGGTGTTGTTGGTGCCGCTGACCGAGCAGACCCGGGGGCTGGTCGACGGGAGGTTCCTCGCCGCGATGCGCGACGGCGCGTTGCTGGTCAACGCCGCCCGTGGGCCGGTGGCCCGGACCGAGGCGCTGACCGCCGAGCTGCGTACCGGCCGGATCTCGGCGGCGCTGGACGTCACCGATCCGGAGCCGTTGCCCGCCGACCACGAGCTGTGGACGCTGCCGAACGTGCTGCTCACCCCGCATGTCGCCGGCTCGGTACGCGGCCTGCTGCCGCGCGCGTACCGGCTGGTCGCCGGGCAGGTCCGCCGGTTCGCGGCCGGCGAGCCGCTGATCAACACGGTGGTGGACGGCTACTGAGCCGTCGACGCGGTGCTCAGCCGGCCGCGTCGGGCAGGGGCTGACCGGTGGCGGAGACGAGCCGGGGCAGGTCGGTGCCGCGTACCGCCGGCAGCGTGACCTGCCGACCGTCGTCGAGCCGGGCGACCGCCCGCCCGCGCGGGTCGGCCGCCAGCTCGACGACCCGCTCCCAGCTGATCCGGCGCTGCCCGACCAGCGCCCGCAGGCGCAGCTCGTGGGCGTCCGCGTCGGTGCCGGCCCGCCACGCCCAGAGTGCGACGGCGAGCGGGACGAGCAGCACCGGCAGCAGGTACCACCGGGCGCCGGCCACCGGCAGGGCACCGAAGAAGGCGATGATCGCGGCGGCCAGGATCGCCTGGTTGTGCCGGAAGTGGACGGTGTTCGGGCTGGTCACCATCCGATGATCCCACTTCCGCCGGCCCCGGTACCCGGCGGGCCGAGCCGCGTGCGCCCGCGGAATCGGTGACGGAGATCACTGCCGGTTGGGCGTCACCGCCTCCGCGGCCGGTCGTTGCCGACTGATGAGCGGCGGACTCACCTCGGGTCCGGCGCCCTGCACCGTCGCACCGCCCGTGCCCCCTCACGAAGGCGACCGCCGTGCCCCTCGCGTACCCGCAACACGCGTCCATCCCTCGCACCGCCGTGCCGGACGTCCTCGTCCTCGCCGCCGTCAGCCTGCTCCTGCTCGCCGGCGCGGCCGGTCGGGTGCCCGCCCTCGCCGTGGTGGCGCTGTCCGCCGCCGCCAGCTGTGCGCTGGCGGGCACCCGGCTCTCCCGCCTCGCCGCCCCGCCGTCGACGCCCGCCCCCGCGCAGGTCCCGACCCGGTCCCGCGCCGCCCGCCGGCGCGCGGCCCCGCCCCGTCGCGTCGCCGTGCTGCTCGACGCCGCGGTGGTGACGGCGGGGCTCACCGCCGCCGTGCTTCCGCTCGCCGATCCGGGCCACCGGTCCGCCGTCGCCGTGTCGGGGCTGGCCACCGCCGCGGCGCTGTTCGTCGCGGGTCTGCCTCCGCCGCCGCGGGAGGTCCGCCCGTCCGCCCGGGCCCGCCTGCGCGGGGCTGTCGATGCGACCGCCGCCGCCCTGGGGCTGGTCCTCGCCGGCTGGCTGCTGCTGCCCCGCGACCGCCTCGACCCGCCGGTCCGGCTCGCCGTGGCCATGGCCCTGGGCGGGCTCGCGCTCGCCGTGCTCGTCGTGCTGACCGGGCCGCACCGGCACACCGGCGCGGCCCGCTGCCGGGCCGGGGCGGCGCTCACCCTGTCCGGGCTGGTGCTGCTGGCCGCGCTTCCGACGGGCGCGGCACCGCAACGGGCGGCGCTGCTGTCCGTACCCCCGCTGGTCGGCGGGGTGCTGCTGACGGCGGCGGGGGCGCGGCGGGCGACCCGCCCGGAGCTGGACCCACCCGCGTTGCCGACCAGGGTGTGGCCCCGGGCGGTGCTGCCGGCCGTCGCGGCCGTGGCGGCCACCGGCTGGCAGTTGCGCGACGGCGGGCCGCCGGACCTCACCGCGATTCTGCTCGTCCTCGCGCTCGCCCCGCCGTTGGTGCTGCGGGACCTGCTGCGGGCGGACGAGCCGGCGCGACCGGCCCGCGCCGACGGCCACCCGGACCGGTCCGGGGCGGCCGGCCGGAGCCGGTCCGGCGTGCCCCTGGACCGCCCGGCGCTGCTGCGGGCCCTCGCCACGCTCCGGGACGCGCCGGCCCCCGCCGGCGCGCTGCTCGTCGTCGACCTGCACGGCCCCGGACCCGCCTCCGACGGGTGCCAGGTCCGCGAGGACGTGCTGGCCGAGGCGGTCCGCCGGGCCAGAGCCGTGGTCGGCCCCCGGGACCTGCTCGCGGACGTCACCGCCACCGGCTTCACCGTGGTCACCGAGGCCGGCCCGGTGCTGGCGTACGCGCTGGGCACCCGGCTGCTCGGCGCGCTCACCCGGCCTTACGACGTGGCCGGTGCGGCGTTGCGGCTGCGGGCCGGTGTCGGGCTGGCCGAGATCGGCAACGGCAGTCCGGAGGACGTGCTGCGCCAGGCGGACCTGGCCCGGCGCCGGGCCGTGCAGCTCGGCCGGGACCGGGTCGAGTGGTACGACGCCTACCTGGAGGAGCAGCTCGTCCGCCGGCTCGACCTGGAGCGGGAGCTGCCCGGGGCGGTGGCCCGGGGCGAGCTGGACCTCGTCTACCAGCCGGTGCTCGACCTGGCCGACGGGCAGCCGGTCGGCGCGGAGGCGCTGCTGCGCTGGCGCAGCCCGGTCCTCGGTACGGTGCTGCCCGCCGAGTTGCTACCCGTGGCCGAGGACCTCGACATCGTGGGCGAGCTGGGCTGCTGGGTGCTGGACCGAGCCTGCCGGCAGCTCGCCGCCTGGTCGGCGGGCAGCCGGCAGCTCTGGATGGCGGTCAACGTGACGGTCCGGGAGCTGGCGGTCCCCGACTTCGTGCCGCGGACCGCGGCCGTGCTGGACGCGTACGGCATCGCGCCGGAGCGGCTGGTGGTGGAGGTGGCGGAGCCCCGGGTGGGCGCCGAGCTGCCGACGGTGGTGGCCCGGCTGGCCGGGCTGCGTTCGCTGGGCGTGCGTACCGCGCTGGACGACTTCCGGGCCGAGCACGCCTCGCTGGCGCAGCTCCGCCGGTTGCCGATCGACCTGCTCAAGGTCGGCCCGCAGCTGGTGGACCCGGCGGACCCGCAGCGCCCGCTGATGGACGTGGTGGTGAGCGTGGGCGACCGGCTGGGGCTGGACATCGTGGCCGAGGAGTTGGAGTCGGCCAGCCTGGTCGACGGCGCGCGGCGGGCCGGCTGCCGGTACGGGCAGGGCTTCGCGTTGGCCCGCCCGGCGACCGCCGAGCGGGTCGAGGCGTACTTCGAGGAGTTCCCCACGGCCTCGCGCTGACGGTGGGCCCCCGTTCGGGCCCGCCCGCCTGGTCGACTCTGACACGGGTCAGGGCCGAACGGGTGAGGGGCCACGTTCTCCATCGGAGACTTCGCCAGGCTGGGCCGGGCGTCGGTCCGGATGCTGGCCTCACCACGACGGCGTCGGGCTGCTCCGCCCGGTTCAGCCGACGCGCGGCGGGGCCGTGCTGCCCCGGGGGGTCAGGTGGGCCGTCTCGTCCTGGACCCGACCGGCCGGTGAGCCGCCGATCACCGCGAGCAGCTGCCGGGCGGCGTGCGCGCCGTATGCCGGGATGTCCCGGCCGAGCGCGGTCAGCGGCGGGTGCACCAGCTGGCAGAGCGGCGAATCGTCCCAGGCGACGATGGACAGGTCGCCCGGCACGGCGAGGCCCATCTCCTGGGCTACCGACAGCCCCGCTATCGCCATCACGTCGTTGTCGTAGAGCACGGCGGTGGGGCGGCCGGCCGAGCTGAGCAGCCGGCGGGTCGCCCGCGCCCCCTCCTCGCCCGTGTAGTCGCAGGGCACGGTGACCGCGTCGGCCAGGCCGAGCCGCCGGCACACCCGGGTGAACGCCTCGGTGCGGATCTCGGTGTGCAGCAGGGCGGGGAGGCCGCCGACGCGGGCGATCCGGCGATGCCCGAGGGCGGCCAGGTACTCCACGGTCTCGACCAGCGCCGCCGCGTCGTCGGACCAGACGCTGGCCAGCCCGCCGGTGCCGCCCGGGCCGCCGATCACCACCGCGGGCAGGCCCAGCTCCGCCAGGACCGGCACCCGGCGGTCGTCGGTGCGCAGGTCGCAGACGAGGACGCCGTCGACCCGGCGTTCGCCCCACCACCGGCGGTAGACCGCGACCTCCGCCTCCTGGTCGGCCACCACCTGGAGGGTGAGCGCGTACGACCGGGCGGAGAGTTCGGCCTCGACGCCGCTGATCAGCTCCATGAAGAACGGCTCGATGCCGAGCGTGCGGGCCGGGCGGCAGAGGGCGAGGCCGACCGCGTCGGCGGTGGCGCCGGAGAGGGACCGGGCGGCGCGGTTGGGGTTGAAGCCGATCTCGGTGGCGATGGCGAGGATCCGTTCCCGGGTGGCCTGCGAGACCCCGGGCTGGCCGTTCAGCGCGTAGGACACCGCTCCCTTGGACACCCCGGCGCGTCGGGCGACGTCGGCGATCGTGGGCCGCTTCACCGGCGTGCTCCTCCGCTCTCCCGCCCGGGCGGGTCTCACCACGAGGCCGGGGGTGACCGGCGATCCACGCTACTGCACCGGCCGTCGGTGGGCCGGTGCGACCGGCTGACGGCACCGGTCGAGTCAGCTACTTTCCCGGTTAAGTGCGCGCGTGGCGACGTGTCGTCGCCTCGCGCCGCAGCTCGTCTACACTGCCGGAACCGGCCCGTGCCGTGGCGTCACTTATCCGGTTAAGTCCATGACTTCCGATGTCGACAGCGTTCCATCCGGCCCGGAGGGATGACCGAATCATGGAAGGTGCGGTGAGGTCGTGACCTGGCAAGCGTTGCACGAGGGTTGGATCCTGCGGGCCGTACCGGGGCCGCAGGTGCCGGCCGCGATCGCCGGGCGCGCGGTGCCGGCCACCGTGCCCGGCTGCGTGCACACCGACCTGCTCGCCGCCGGCCTGATTCCCGACCCGTACCTGGACGACAACGAGAAGGGGCTGGCCTGGATCGGCCGGACCGACTGGGTCTACGAGACCACCTTCACCCTCGAGCCCGGGGAGGACGAGCGGGTCGACCTGGTGTGCGCCGGCCTCGACACCGTCGCCACCCTCACCCTGAACGGCGCCGAGGTCGGCCGCGCCGAGAACATGCACCGCGGTCACCGCTTCGACGTCCGGTCGCTGCTGGTCGCCGGGTCCAACACCCTGGCCGTACGCCTCGACTCCGCCTACCGCTACGCCGAGGCGCACCGGGACCGGCTCGGGGACCGGCCGAACGCCTACCCGGAGCCGTTCCCGTACATCCGCAAGATGGCCTGCAACTTCGGCTGGGACTGGGGCCCGACGCTGGTCACCGCCGGCATCTGGCAGGAGATCGGGCTGCACGCCTGGTCGACGGCGCGGCTGGCCGTCGTGCGCCCCCTGGTGACCGTCGAGGCCGGCGACGGCCGGGTGGAGCTGCACGTCGAGGTCGAGCGGGCCGGGGACGTGCCGCTCACCGTACGGGCCACCGTCGCCGGCGCGACGGCCGCCGCGACCGTACCGGCCGGGGAGCGTACGGCCGTGCTGGCCCTCACCGTCCGCGACCCGGCGCTGTGGTGGCCCCGGGGGTACGGTGAGCAGCCCCTGCATCCGCTGGCGGTGACGCTGCACGACGCCGACGCCCGCCCGCTCGACACGTGGTCGCGGCGGATCGGGTTCCGCTCCGTACGTCTCGACACCACTCCCGACGCGCACGGCACCCCGTTCGCCCTGCACGTCAACGACACCCCGGTCTTCGTCCGGGGGGTCAACTGGATCCCCGACGACGTGTTCCCCACCCGGATCACCCGGCACCGGCTGGCGCACCGGTTCCGGCAGGCCACCGGGGCGAACGTCAACCTGCTGCGCGTCTGGGGCGGCGGCCGGTACGAGTCGGACGACTTCTACGATCTCGCCGACGAGCTGGGCCTGCTGGTGCAGCAGGACTTCCTCTTCGCCTGCGCCGCCTACCCGGAGGAGGAGCCGTTCGGCGCCGAGGTGGCCGCCGAGGCCGCCGAGCAGGTGGTCCGGCTGGCGCCGCACCCGTCGCTGGTGCTGTGGACCGGCAACAACGAGAACATCTGGGGCTGGCACGACTGGGACTGGCAGGGACCCCTCGCGGGGCGCACCTGGGGGCGCGGCTACTACCTGGAGCTGCTGCCCCGGATCGTGGCCGAGCTGGATCCGACGCGGCCGTACTGGCCGGGCAGCCCGTGGTCGGGCAGCGAGGGGATCCACCCCAACGACCCGGCGCACGGCACCACGCACATCTGGGACGTGTGGAACACCGACGACTACCCGAAGTACCGCGCGTACGTGCCGCGCTTCGTCGCCGAGTTCGGCTGGCAGGCGCCCCCGGCGTACGCGACGCTGCGCCGGGCACTGTCCGACGAGCCGCTCGCGCCCGACTCGCCCGGCATGGCGCACCACCAGAAGGCCGCCGACGGCGACCTGAAGCTCCAGCGGGGCATCGACGCGCACCTGCCCCCGCCGGCCGACTTCGACGACTGGCACTACCTCACCCAACTCACCCAGGCACGGGCGATGCAGGTCGGCATCGAGCACTTCCGGTCCCACCGTGACACCTGCGCGGGCACCATCTTCTGGCAACTCAACGACTGCTGGCCGGTGACCTCCTGGTCGGCCGTGGACGGCGACGGCCGCCGCAAGCCACTGTGGTACGCGGTGCGTCGTGCCTACGCCGACCGGCTGCTCACCCTCCAACCGCGCCCCGACGGGCTGGCCGTGGTCGCGGTCAACGAGAGCGGGGCGTCATGGCGGGCCCCGGTGACGGTCACCCGGTCCACGCTGGACGGGGAATGCCGGGTGCAGAGCACGCTGGAGATCGACGTGCCCGCGTACGCGTCGGTCACGCTGGCGCTGCCCGCGGACCTGGCGGAGCCGGGCGAGGCCCGGCATGAGCTGCTGGTCGCCGAGGCGGGCGACGACGCCGGACGGGCGCTGTGGTTCTTCGCGGAGGACCGGGACGTGCGATGGCCGGCGGCGGCGTTCGACGCGACGGTCGAATCGTTCGACGGCGGCCGGCGGGTCCGCGTGACCGCCGCGACCGTGCTGCGCGACCTGACGCTGTTCCCGGACCGCCTCGATCCCGCCGCAGAGGTCGACGAGGCCCTGGTGACGCTGCTCCCGGGGGAGTCGGTCACGTTCACCGTGCGGTCCGCGGCGCCGCTCGACCCGGCCGCGCTGGCCAGCCGCCCGGTGCTGCGCTGCGTGAACGACATCGAGGCGGCGGGGGCGGCCTGACGACGCGCGCGGTGCCGGGCCCTGCCGACCTGGGCGTCCGGCCGGTCGTCGGCCGCGATCATCGATGATATGGGCATCGATACCGGTTGGTATTACCCAGGGTGGGGCTGCCGCTGATCAAATGTCCTCCATGGAGCTGTCCTTTCGGAGGGTTGACGTAGGCCGCGTCGGCCGGTCGCCCCGCGGGAGAGCCGCCTGTGTTCCGGGTCGTACCCGGGACAGGGCGGCCGTTCGGATCGTCCGCTCTCCGCGTTCGGCATCCATGACCCTCGTCGTCCAGGCCCCGGGGCCTGCCGGCGGGGATCCGATCAACGGTGACATCGCCCGGAATGAAGGAGGACACGTGCAGACCCGACAGCACCCCCGTAGATTTCTGAAAGCCCTGCGCCGAGCCCTGCTGGCACTGGCCACCACCGTCGCCGCCCTCGGCTTCTCCCTCGGGGTCTCCAGTCCCGCACAGGCCGCCAGCTTCAGCATGTGCTCCGCCACCCCGGTCCCGGCCGGCTACGTGGTCACCCAGGCGCGGGTCGACCCGCTGACCTGCGGCCCTCACCTGCACTACTGGATCACCAACGACATGTACGACGGCATGCACATCTGCTCCGCCACGCGAGTGCCCGAAGGCTGGCTGGTGACGCAGGCGCAGGTGAACTCGGGCAACTGCGGCCCGCACATCAGCTACTGGATCAGGAGAATGGTCTGACACCTCGTTCCGAGGACCGGCAGGCGAGGATCCGAATCGGCGTTCCAGCGGCGGATCCTGCCCCGGTAAGGACCAGTTCCCGTCGGACGTGCGGCAAGACCGCTCGGAACGAAGGAGTTTCTGTGCAAGCAAACCAGAATCGCGGCAGGTTCCTGAAAGTCACCCATCGAGTTCTGCTGGCACTGGCGTTCGTCGTCGCCAGCCTCGGCATCTCGGTGGCGATGCCCGCCCCTGCCGCGCAGGCTGCCACCACCACGATGTGTTCGTCCAGCCCGGTGCCTGCCGGCTGGGTGGTCACCAGCGCGAAGAGGGACTCGGCCAACTGCGGCACCGGTCTCCTCTACTGGATCACCAATGATCTCCGCAATGGGATGCTCATCTGCTCCGCCACCCATGTGCCCGCGGGCTGGGTCGTCACCAGGTCCCAGACGGTTCCCGCGGACTGCGGTCCCCACCTGAACTACTGGATCACCAGCGCCATGTACAACGGCATGCTCATCTGCTCGGCCACCCGGGTGCCGGCGGGCTGGCTGGTCACCAGGTCCCAGACGGTTCCCGCGGACTGTGGTGCCCATCTGAACTACTGGATCACCAACCAGCTGACCAACGGTATGCACATCTGCTCGGCGACCCCCGTGCCGGCGGGCTGGGTGGTCACCAGGTCACAGACCGATCCGCTCAACTGTGGTGCCCACCTGAGCTACTGGATCACCAACCAGCTGACCAACGGTATGCACATCTGCTCGGCGACCCCCGTGCCGGCGGGCTGGGTGGTCACCAGGTCACAGACCGATCCGCTCAACTGCGGCCCTCACCTGAGCTACTGGATCACCAGGTTGGCCTGACCCCCCACCTTCGGGCAGCGGCTGAGACCGTCGGGGCCGTCTCGTGAAATGCCCACGAGGCGGCCCCGGCATCGTCCACCGGCCACCGTCGGCGGGCAGTGACGATCGACGACTCGGCCCGACGGTGGAACGTCCGGAGGGAAGCTCCGACGAGGCTCGGCGGGCGGCCTACTCGGGCACCCGGCGGTAGGCGCCGTCGCTGGCCGAGGTCGCCATCGAGGCGTACGCGCGCAGCGCCGCGGACACCGGCCGCTGCCGGTCGACCGGGGTGTACGGCCGGTCACGCTTCTCCTGCGCGATCCGGCGGGCCTGGAGCACGTCGGGGGCCACGTCCAGCTCGACCGAGCGGGCCGGGATGTCGATGACGATCTCGTCGCCGGTCTCGACGAGGGCGATCAGGCCGCCGGAGGCCGCCTCCGGTGAGACGTGCCCGATGGACAGCCCCGAGGTGCCGCCGGAGAAGCGCCCGTCGGTGAGCAGCGCGCAGGAACGGCCCAGCCCCCGGCCCTTGAGGAACGAGGTGGGGTAGAGCATCTCCTGCATGCCGGGGCCGCCCTTCGGCCCCTCGTAGCGGATCACCACCACGTCGCCGGCGACGATGCGCTTGTTGAGGATCGCCTCGACGGCGTCGTCCTGCGACTCGTAGACCTTGGCCGGGCCCCGGAAGGTCAGGCACTCCTCGGGCACCCCGGCGGTCTTCACCACGCAGCCCTCCGGGGCCAGGTTGCCGTGCAGGATGGCCAGCCCGCCGTCGGCGCTGTAGGCGTGGGCGAGGTCCCGTACGCAGCCGGTGGCCGCGTCGGTGTCCAGCGAGGACCAGCGGTTGGTGGTGGAGAACGGCTCGGTGGTGCGCACCCCGCCCGGGGCGGCGTGGAACAGCTCGACCGCCTCCGCCGTCGCCGAACCGCCCCGGACGTCCCAGTCGGCGAGCCAGCGCTGAAGGCTGGGGGAGTGCACCGCGTGCACGTCGCGGTGCAGCAGGCCGGCCCGGTCCAGTTCGCCGAGGATGGCCGGGATTCCGCCGGCCCGGTGCACGTCCTCCATGTGGTACTGCGGGGAGTTCGGGGCGACCTTGGCCAGACAGGGCACCCGGCGGGAGACGGCGTCGATGTCCGCGACGCCGAAGTCCAGCTCGGCCTCGCGGGCGGCGGCGAGCAGGTGCAGGATCGTGTTGGTCGAGCCGCCCATCGCCACGTCCAGGGCGACCGCGTTCTCGAACGCGGCGCGGCTGGCGATCGCGCGGGGCAGCACGGCGGCGTCGTCGCCGTCGTACCACCGCTTGGCGATCTCCACGGCGGTGCGGCCGGCCTCGACGAACAGCGACCGGCGTGCGGCGTGGGTCGCCAGCGTCGAGCCGTTGCCCGGCAGCGCCAGGCCGATCGCCTCGGTGAGGCAGTTCATCGAGTTGGCGGTGAACATGCCGGAGCAGGAGCCGCAGGTGGGGCAGGCCGACCGCTCGATCTCGCCGAGCTGGTCGTCGGTGACCGCCTCGTTGGAGGAGGCGATCATGGCGTCGATCAGGTCGATCTTGGAGTGCACGACGCCCTCGATCGCGACGGTCTTGCCGGCCTCCATCGGCCCGCCGGAGACGAAGACGGTGGGGATGTTCAGCCGCAGGGCGGCCAGCAGCATGCCCGGAGTGATCTTGTCGCAGTTGGAGATGCAGACCAGGGCGTCGGCGCAGTGGGCGTTGACCATGTACTCCACCGCGTCGGCGATCAGCTCGCGGCTGGGCAGGGAGTAGAGCATGCCGCCGTGGCCCATGGCGATGCCGTCGTCCACGGCGATGGTGTTGAACTCGCGGCCCACCCCGCCCGCCTCGGCCACCGCCTCGGCGACCAGGCCGCCCATGTCCTTGAGATGCACGTGACCGGGGACGAACTGGGTGAAGCTGTTGGCGACGGCGACGATCGGCTTGCCGAAGTCGTCGTCGGTCATCCCGGTGGCCCGCCACAGGGCCCGGGCGCCGGCCATCGTCCGACCGTGCGTGGAGGTCTTCGACCGCAGCTCAGGCATGCCCACCAGTGTGACACCGTCGCTGCGGCGGCCGGCCGCCGTACGCGCCGTGTCCCAAAGGATGCACACCCGGGCTCCCGCAGGGGGCGCGCATCCGGCACAGTTGGCACGTGCAGTTCCCCCCGGGCATGGTCGCGGTCGCGGTGCTGTGCGGGCTGGTCGCCGCGGTGGCCGCCACGCTGTCGGCCGCCGACGCCCGGCGTCGCCCGGGGCCGCACCGGCAGGCGTACGCCCTGCTCGCCGCCGCGTCGGGGGTGGCGCTGGTGACCCTGCTGCTCGGGGTGGCCGTGGCGCTCTCCACCGCCGGGCACACGGGGCACGCCGTGCAGCGGAGTACCGGCTGGGCCGGCGTCGTGTCGATCGGCACGGCGGCGACGGGGCTGCTCTTCTCCACCGGGCTGCTCCGGCTGCCCGGCGTGGCCGCCACGGCGGCGGCCACCGCCCGGCTGGCGCTCGACGGCCTGGTGATGGCGGCGGCGTTCTGGTTCGTGGGCTGGGTGCTCTTCTCCGAGCCCACCCGACTGCTCGGCGACGCCACCCCGGCGGCCTGCGCGCCGATCCTGCTCGCCACGGTCAGCGCGGCCCTGACCGCCGGGATCGCCCTGATCGTGGCCTTCCGTGCCCCGCCGCCGCGCGGTCCCGCCGCCTGGCTCGGCACCGGGGCAACCGCCGTGACTTGCGGCGGGCTGGGCATCGCCACCGGCCTCTGCCAGGCCGGGCCGGGCGTCGCGCTGGTCGGGGCGGGGGTGCTCGCCGCCGGCCTGGTCGCCGCCGCGTGGGCCGCCCGGGGGCTGGACGCGGCGGCCCGGCCGGCGGCCGACCTGATCCGCCGCGACGGCGCGTACGCGTTCGTGCCGATGTTCGCGATGGCCGCCTCGGCGATGTACCACCTGCTCCAGGACGGGCGGTTCGACGCGCTCGGCATCGTCGCCGGCAGCATGGAGGGCTTCGCCCTGGTGACCCGGCAGTACCTGACGCTGCACGACGTGCGCGGCTACGCGCGGCGGCTGGCCGAGCGCGAGGCGCACTTCCGCGAGCTGGCGCACACCGACCAGCTGACCGGGCTGGCGAACCGGCGGGGGCTGTTGCAGGCGCTGCACCGCTGCGCCGGGGTTGGCGCCCCCTGCGTGCTGCTCGGGCTCGACCTCGACGGCTTCAAGCACGTCAACGACATGCGGGGCCACGACGTGGGCGACGCGGTGCTGGCCGAGGTGGGCGGGCGGCTGCGCGCCAACCTGCGCCCCGGTGACGTGGCGGCCCGCCTCGGCGGTGACGAGTTCGCGGTGCTGATGCACGGCCACCCCGCCGACGCGGACCGGGTCGCCGAGCGCCTGCTCGGGGTGCTCGGGCACGCCTACGACCAGCCGGAGGGGCCGGTCTTCCTGTCGGTGAGCATCGGGGTGGCCGGCTGGGCCGGGGAGCCCGACGTGGAGCTGCTGCTGCGCCACGCCGACCTGGCGCTGCGCTACGCCAAGCAGCGCGGCAAGAACCGCATCGAACGCTACGACGCCGCGTACGACGAGCTGCTGCGCCGACGCACGACGCTGGAGCACGAGCTGCGCGGCGCGATCGAGCGCGACGAGCTGCGTCTGGTGTTCCAGCCGGTGGCCTCGCTGCCCTCGGTGCGCCCGGTCGGCGCGGAGGCGCTGCTGCGCTGGCGTCATCCGGTGCTGGGCAACGTCGGCCCGGACGAGTTCATCCCGCTGGCCGAGGAGTGCGGGATGATCGCCAAGCTGGGCGCCTGGGTGCTGCACCAGGCCTGCCACCAGCTCTCCCGCTGGCTGGCCGACGGCCACGACGTCTGGGTCTCGGTCAACGTGTCCCCCCGCGAGCTGCACGCCCCGGCGTACGTGGTCCAGGTCGCCGAGGCGCTGCGCGCCCACCACGTGCCGCCGCAGCGGCTGGTGCTGGAGGTCACCGAGCACGCCGTCGCGACGGACCTGGACGAGCTGATCCGGCGGTTGACGGCGCTGCGGGCAACCGGTGTCCGGATCGCGCTGGACGACTTCGGCGCCGGCTACTCCTCGCTGGGGCAGCTACGCCGCCTGCCGATCGACATCCTCAAGATCGATCACGGGCTGGTCGCGGAGCACGAGCCGGTGCGGCCGGTGGACAGGGACGGCCCGGCGTTCGCGCCGATGGTCGACATCGTCATGCGCCTCGGCCACCAGCTCGGCCTGGAGGTCGTCGCCGAGGGGGTGACCACGCCGACGGAGCTGGCCGCCGTGGTGGCCGCCGGCTGCCGGTTCGGCCAGGGGGCGCTCTTCGGCTGGGGCGTTCCCGCCGAGCACCTGGAGGCGATGCTGGACGCGGCCACGTCGCCGGGGGCCCGACCCGCCCCGGCCGCCGCCCCGGCCGGCCCGCCCGCTTCGCCGCCGCCCCGGCGGCTGCCGAGGCTGCCCGCCCCGCGCCCCTTCGAGCAGGGGTCCGCGCAGGTGGAGCGGGGTTCCTAGGCACCCCGGACGGGTGAGATCCGCTGGCCCGTCAACCAGCATGTGGGATCAGTTGACTCATCGCGTGAGATGCGTCAGGCTTGACCGCATGTCGTCGTACCGGTCGCTGCGAGTACTTACCTGAGCGCACTCTCCCGCCGAGAGTGCGCTGGCCCCGTGCATCCTGCACGAGGGCTTTTTTGTTGCCGTCGGACCCATCGACGCCGGGCAGCGCCCGCGTCACCCGCTCGAACCGCCGCACCCACTCCAGCCGAAGGCCTGAACCGCCATGACGAGACCCACGCCAGAGACCCTCGCCCACTCCGCCCGCCGGGCCCGCACGGTCGCCGAGCCCGCGAGCGACGCCGAGTCCGCCGGCGCCGTCCGCGCCGCCGCCTCCCCGGCCGTTCCGGGGGTACGCACGCCCGCCCCGGCCGAGGTCAGCGGCGCCGGTTCCCTCGTGCGGTCGCTTGAGGCGCTCGGCGTCGACGTCGTCTTCGGCATCCCGGGTGGCGCCATCCTGCCGGCGTACGACCCGCTCTACGACTCCACCGTCCGGCACATCCTGGTCCGCCACGAGCAGGGCGCCGGGCACGCGGCGACGGGCTACGCCCAGGCGACCGGCCGGGTGGGGGTCTGCATGGCCACCTCCGGTCCCGGCGCGACGAACCTGGTCACCCCGATCGCCGACGCGTACATGGACTCGGTGCCGATCGTGGCCATCACCGGTCAGGTCGCGCGCCCCTCGATCGGTACGGACGCCTTCCAGGAGGCCGACATCCAGGGCATCACCCTGCCGATCACCAAGCACAACTTCCTGGTGCAGGAGCCCGAGGAGATTCCCCGGGTGCTGGCCGAGGCGTTCCACCTGGCCGCCACCGGCCGCCCCGGCCCGGTCCTGGTCGACATCCCCAAGGACGTCCTCCAGGCGCACACCACGTTCACCTGGCCGCCGACGCTGGACCTGCCCGGCTACCGGCCGACCCTGCACCCGCACGGCAAGCAGATCCGCGAGGCGGCCCGGTTGATGGCCACCGCCCGGCGCCCGGTGCTCTACGTCGGCGGCGGCGTGCTCAAGGCCGGCGCCACGGAGGGGCTGCGCCGGCTGGCCGAGCTGACCGGGATCCCGGTCGTCACCACGCTGATGGCGCTCGGCGCGTTCCCCGACTCGCACCCGCAGCACCTGGGCATGCCGGGCATGCACGGCACGGTCGCCGCGGTCTACGGCCTGCAGAAGGCCGACCTGATCGTGGCCCTGGGCGCCCGCTTCGACGACCGGGTCACCGGCAAGCTGGACTCGTTCGCCCCGGACGCGGCGGTGGTGCACGCCGACATCGACCCGGCCGAGATCGGCAAGAACCGGCACGCGGACGTGCCGATCGTCGGTGACGCCCGGCACGTCGTCGACGAGCTGATCGCGGCGGTGGGCACCGAGCAGGCGGCCGGCCGGCGGGCCGACCTCGCCGACTGGTGGACCCAGCTCGACGACCTGCGCAAGCGGTACCCGCTGGGCTACGAGGACCCGGCCGACGGAACCCTCTCCCCGCAGCACGTGATCAAGCGGCTCGGCGAGCTGGTCGGGCCGGACGCGATCTACGTGGCGGGGGTGGGCCAGCACCAGATGTGGGCCTCGCAGTTCATCTCCTACGAGAAGCCGTACACCTGGCTGAACTCCGGCGGCCTCGGCACGATGGGCTACGCGGTGCCGGCGGCGATGGGCGCCAAGGTCGGCAAGCCCGACACGGTGGTGTGGGCGGTCGACGGCGACGGGTGCTTCCAGATGACCAACCAGGAGCTGGCCACCTGCGCGCTGGAGGGCATCCCGGTCAAGATCGCCGTGATCAACAACGGCAACCTCGGCATGGTGCGGCAGTGGCAGACCCTGTTCTACGGGGAGCGCTACTCGAACACCGACCTCGGCACCCACAAGCACCGCATCCCCGACTTCGTGAAGCTGGCCGAGGCGCTCGGCTGCGTGGGGCTGCGCTGCGAGAACGCCGAGGACGTCGACCGGACCATCGCCGCCGCGATGGCCATCGACGACGCCCCGGTGGTCATCGACTTCGTCGTCGGCAAGGACGCCATGGTGTGGCCGATGGTCGCCGCCGGCACCAGCAACGACGAGATCATGTTCGCCCGGGGCGTCCGCCCGGCCTTCGACGAGGATGACATCTAGCCATGGGTGAACGCACCGAGCGCGGCGAGGGCCACGAGGACATGACGGAGGAGACGCAGTGACCATGCACACCCTGAGCGTCCTGGTGGAGAACAAGCCGGGCGTCCTGGCCCGGGTCTCCGGCCTGTTCTCCCGGCGCGGCTTCAACATCGACAGCCTCGCCGTCGGCGAGACCGAGAACCCGGACGTCTCGCGGATCACCATCGTGGTCAACGCCGAGTCGTCCCCGCTGGAGCAGGTCACCAAGCAGCTCAACAAGCTGGTCAACGTGCTCAAGATCGTCGAGCTGGACCCGCAGGTCTCGGTCGCCCGCGAACTGCTCCTGGTCAAGGTGCGCGCCGACCGCGCGGCCCGCGCCCAGGTGCTGGAGACGGTCGGCCTGTTCCGGGCCCGGGTGGTCGACGTGGCCCCGGACACGCTGACGGTCGAGGCGACCGGCACCCCGGACAAGCTCGACGCGCTGCTGCGCGACCTCGAACCCTTCGGGATCAAGGAGATGGTCCAGTCCGGGCTGGTGGCGATCGGGCGCGGCTCGCGTTCCATCACCGCCGGGCCCTCGCTCCGGGCCGCCTGACCCCGACCCGGCCGGCGCCCCGCGCGCCGGCCGGCACCGCCCGACCAGGCCGGCGCCGCGCGCCGCCTGGGACCGACACCGCACAGATCCACGACGGGCCGCCCGGGCCGCCGTACGAAAGGGAGACCATGAGCGTTGAGGTGTACTACGACGACGATGCCGACCTGGGCCTGATCCAGGGCCGCAGGGTCGCGGTGATCGGGTACGGCAGCCAGGGCCACGCCCACGCCCTGTCGCTGCGCGACTCCGGCGTCGACGTGGTGGTCGGCCTGCCGGAGGGCTCCAAGAGCCGGGCCAAGGCCGAGGAGCAGGGCCTGCGGGTGGCCACGCCGGCCGAGGCGGCGGCCGAGGCCGACGTCATCATGATCCTCGCGCCGGACACCGCCCAGCGCAGCATCTACGCCGAGTCGATCGCGCCGAACCTGGCCCCCGGCAAGGCGCTCTTCTTCGGCCACGGCTTCAACATCCGCTACGGCCTGATCAAGCCGCCGGCGGACGTCGACGTCGCGATGGTCGCGCCGAAGGGCCCGGGTCACCTGGTCCGCCGCCAGTACGCCGACGGCAAGGGCGTGCCCTGCCTGGTCGCCGTCGAGCAGGACGCCAGCGGCAGCGCCCTCGCGCTGGCCCTGTCGTACGCCAAGGGCATCGGCGGCACCCGGGCCGGCGTCATCCGGACCACCTTCACCGAGGAGACCGAGACCGACCTCTTCGGCGAGCAGGCGGTGCTCTGCGGCGGCGCGGCGGCGCTCGTGCAGACCGGCTTCGAGGTGCTCACCGAGGCGGGCTACGCCCCCGAGGTGGCCTACTTCGAGTGCCTGCACGAGCTCAAGCTGATCGTCGACCTGATGTACGAGGGCGGCATCGCGAAGATGCGCTACAGCATTTCCGACACGGCCGAGTACGGTGACCTCTCCCGTGGCCCGCGCGTCATCGACGCCCGGGTCAAGGAGGAGATGCGCAAGATCCTCAGCGAGGTCCAGTCCGGCGAGTTCGCCCGGGAGTGGGTGGCCGAGGACGAGGCCGGCCGGCCCAACTTCAGCAAGTGGCAGGCCGAGGGTGCGGCGCACCCGATCGAGGAGACCGGCCGCAAGCTGCGCGGCATGATGAGCTGGGTCGACCGCCCGATCACCGAGACCGCCTGACGCGACACCCCCGCGGCCCCACCCATGCCACCCGCCGGGCCGGCGCGGCCCACCCAAGCCCATGCGCCGGGCCGGCGCGGCCCCGGCCGCCCCGAGCCGTCAGCCGCCGCGCCGGCCCTCCCGGGTCCGGAGCCGGCCGCGCCCGCCGCCGCGAGCCGGAACGTCCCGGGACGCCCCGCCGGCGCGGGCGTCCCGTCGTGCGCCGTTCACCGGTGCGTCGTCACGCGTTGTGAGGGCACTCACCCCGCGGTCCGCGACCCGCCGGCCGGCCGGCCCCCTACGATCGCGGGTAGGTGCGTAGCCGGCACCTGACGGCCATGGCCCGGATCAGCGCAGGGCGCAGCGCGGCGTCCCGCAGCCCGGCCCACCGCTTTCGACGACAACCCGAGGACCAATGACTCCTGTCGTACTGATCGCCGAAGAACTCGCCCCCGCCGCCATCGAGGTGCTCGCCCACGACTTCGACGTCCGCCACGTCGACGGCACCGACCGTCCGGCCCTGCTCTCGGCGCTCTCCGAGGCCGACGCCGTCATCGTGCGCAGCGCCACCCAGATCGACGCCGAGGCGATCGCCGCCGCGCCCCGGCTGAAGGTCGTCGCCCGGGCGGGCGTGGGTCTGGACAACGTCGAGGTGCCGGCCGCCACCGCGCGGGGCGTCATGGTCGTCAACGCCCCCACCTCGAACATCGTCTCCGCCGCCGAGCAGGCCCTCGCGCTGCTGCTCGCCGTGGCCCGCAACACCGCCAGCGCCAGCGCCGCGCTGAAGGCGGGGGAGTGGAAGCGGTCGAAGTACACCGGCGTCGAGATCCAGGGCAAGACCGTCGGCGTCGTCGGCCTCGGGCGCATCGGCGTGCTCTTCGCCCAGCGCATCGCCGCCTTCGGCACCCGGCTGATCGCGTACGACCCCTACATCCAGCCGGCCCGCGCGGCCCAGCTCGGCGTCCGCCTGGTGGGCCTGGAGGAGCTGCTGCGGGAGAGCGACTTCATCTCGATCCACCTGCCGAAGACCCCGGAGACCGTCGGCCTGATCGGTGAGAAGGAGCTGGCCGTCGTCAAGCCGGGCGTCCGGATCGTCAACGCCGCCCGGGGCGGGCTGGTCGACGAGCAGGCGCTGGCCGACGCGATCGCCGAGGGCCGGGTCGCCGGCGCGGGCGTGGACGTCTACGCCAAGGAGCCCTGCACCTCCTCGCCGCTGTTCGCCTTCGACAACGTGGTCGCCACCCCGCACCTGGGCGCCTCCACCGGCGAGGCGCAGGACAAGGCCGGCCTGGCCGTGGCCAAGAGCGTGAAGCTGGCGTTGCAGGGCGAGTTCGTGCCGGACGCCGTGAACGTGCAGGCCGGCGGTGTCGTCGCCGAGGACGTGCGCCCGCTGCTGCCGCTGGCCGAGAAGCTCGGCCGCGCGTTCACCGCCGTCGCGGGCGGGGTCGCCGCCAGCGTGACCGTCGAGGTGCGCGGCGAGATCGCCAACCACGACGTGTCGGTGCTGAAGCTCGCCGCCACCAAGGGGCTGTTCAGCTCGGTGGTCGAGGAGCAGGTCACCTACGTCAACGCCCCGCACCTGGCCGCCGAGCGCGGTGTCGAGGTCACCCTGGTCGCCCAGACCGACACGGTCGAGCACCCCAACCTGGTCACCGTCCGCGGCGCGCTGCCCGACGGCCGTACGGTCAGCGTCTCCGGCACGGTGGCCACCGCCGGCGCCCGTGACGTGCTCAAGCTCACCGAGGTCGACGGCTTCGACGTGGAGATCGGCGCGGAGGGGATCCTGGTCTTCCTGCGCTACGCCGACCGCCCCGGCGTGGTCGGCACGGTCGGGACGCTGCTCGGCGAGGCCGGCGTCAACATCGCGGCGATGCAGGTGGCCCGCCGCGAGGCCGGCGGCGAGACCCTGATGACCCTCACCGTCGACCAGGCGCTCGGCGCGGACCTGCTCACCTCTGCTGCCGACTCGATCGGCGCGGTCGCGGCCAGCGCGGCCGACCTGCGCGACGAGTGACCTGAGCAGGCGACAGCGGGGCCCGGCGGATCCGCCGGGCCCCTTGCCGTACTCCGGGAGTGGTCAGCCGGGCAGCCGGGCCGGCGGCGGGTAGACCGAGCCGTCCTGCGCGTCGAAGAGCATCAGGTCGTACGCGCCGGCCAGCCGTTCGATGTCGAGCAGCACCTGGTCCTCGCAGGTGGGGTGCAGGTTCAGCTCGACGTGGTCGTTGGCCGCGTGCAGTGGCGTCACCGCCCACGGGGTGCCGGGACCGGCCGGCCGGTCCGGGTAGCTGCCGGTGATGGCCCGGTAGAACGCGACCACCCTCGGGTCCGGGTGCCGGTCGACGTGCTGCCCCTGCCGGCACCGCAGCACGGCCGCCCGTACGTCCTCGGGTGTCGCCCCGTCCGCCAGGGCCCACACGCTCAGATCGAAACTCACGGCGGACAGCGTGCCATCCGCCGTTCGGCGCGTCGAAATCGCCCCGCCGTCCGTTCGGAACGCTCCCCGTCGCCCGTCCGGCACGCTCCCGTCGCGACGGTCCGCAGTGGAGACCCTTGCGTTGAGTTGCGTCGATTCGCTAGCGTACCGGTGCGGTCACTGGCCGAGCTCGCGGCGTGGGCCCGTCTTCGGGTGGCGAGGTCGACGTCCGGCCGTCCGGCCCGCACCCCTCGATTGCGCGAGCCACGCGCACTCGTCGCTGACCGGCCCTCATGGTCGTTGCCGAGACCGTGGGGGCCGATCGCGCGTCCGGCCCGGCTTGCCGAGGTGACGCGTGGCCGGGCGGTGGCCGGCCCGAGAAGTGATCGTCCTCCATCGTGGCCCGGCCCCGGGCGGCCCCGGCCCCGAAGCGGCGCGGTGGGCTCAGCGGCGGTGGGCGAAGAGCGCGCGGTAGTCCGACCCGTTGCGAAACCAGGCCAGCCCGGCCGGCCCGGCGGCGTAGAGCGCGGTGGCGTAGGCGTCGGCGACGGCGAGGTCCGGCCCGACGACCGTCGCGGCGACCAGTTGGCCGGCGGGCTCCCCGGTGTGCGGGTCGACCACGTGCCCCTGCCGGCCGCTCACCCCCGAGGTGCCGACCGCGCCCGCCGTCATCTCCAGCACGAGCGGTGCCCGGTGCCGGTCCGTCGGGTGGTGCACCGCCACCCGCCACGGGCCGCCGTGCGCCGCGTGCCCGCGGACGACCAGGTCGGCGCCGGTGAGCACGGCGTAGTCGTGGACCCCGGCGGCGCGCAGCCGGGCGGCGGCCCGCTCCACCGCCCATCCGCCGAGCAGGCCGCCGGGGTCGAAGCCGCCGGGGACCGCCCAGGCGTCGAACCAGCCGTCGGTGGCCGCCCGCATCGCCGCGCAGCGGTCCACCAGGTCGGCCAGCGGTGCGTACGAGTCGGGGCTGATCTCCTCCCGGCGCAGCCGGGAGACCAGGCTCTCCGGCCGGGTCGGGCCGTAGGTGAGGTCGACGGCGCGCAGCTCCGCGACCGCGTCCCGCAACGCCTCCCCGATGCCGCGACGGCCCAGCCACTCGGGGGCGTTGAGCAGCAGCGAGAATTCGGCCGTCGAGGTGCGCACGGTGTGCTGGACGGCGATCCGGTCCTCGCCGAGGGTGCCGGACCGGTCGACGCGGTGGCTGCGGGCGCCGAGTCGCAGATCGGGCCGGCGCGGCTGGAAGGCGGACTGGTCCACCCAGCGGGTCCGTGGCTGCTGGTCGATCCGCATGACGCTGCTCCCTCGCTGACGCCGGCCGCGTCCTTGCGACCTCCGTCACGGGCCCCCGTTGACCCGCTTTCCTCCACGCTAGGCAGCGGAGATGACCTCGTCATGAATGCCACCTGGGAGGATCCTGTGCATCTTCCCTTCCCGCATCATGGAAGGTCTGTACCGGGGGGCGGGACAGCGGCGTACGGTCGACGAAACGGCGAGGCGAGGGAGCACAGGGACGTGGCACGGATCGCGGTGGTGGCCGGGGACGGGATCGGACCCGAGGTGGTCGCGCAGGCCCGCAAGGTCGTCGACGCCGTGCTGCCGGGGGTGGACGCCACCGAGTACGACCTGGGCGCCGCCCGCTGGCACCGCACCGGCGAGGTGCTGCCCGACTCGGTGCTGACCGAACTGGCCGGGCACGACGCGATCCTGCTCGGCGCCGTCGGCGACCCGACCGTCCCGCCGGGAGTGCTGGAGCGGGGGCTGCTGCTCAAGCTGCGCTTCGCCTTCGACCAGTACGTCAACCTGCGTCCGTCGCGGCTCTGGCCCGGCGTGGCCGGGCCGCTGGCCAGCGTCAAGCCCGGCGAGGTCGACCTGGTGGTGGTCCGGGAGGGCACCGAGGGCCTCTACGCCGGCGCCGGCGGCGCGCTGCACCGGGGCACCCCGGCGGAGGTCGCCACCGAGGAGAGCCTGAACACGCGGCACGGGGTGGAGCGGGTGATCCGCGACGCATTCGCCCGCGCCACGCGCCGCGAACGGCGCAAGGTCACGCTCGTGCACAAGACCAACGTGCTGACCCACGCCGGTTCGCTGTGGGCGCGGGCGTTCGAGGCCGTGGCCGCCGAGCACCCCGACGTGGCCACGGAGTACCAGCACGTGGATGCCGCCGCGATGTTCCTGGTCACCCAGCCCCAGCGCTACGACGTGGTGGTCACCGACAACCTGTTCGGCGACATCCTGACCGACATCGCCGCCGCCGTCACCGGCGGGATCGGGCTGGCCGCCAGCGGCAGCATCAACCCCGAGGGGGCGTACCCCTCGATGTTCGAGCCGGTACACGGCTCGGCGCCGGACATCGCCGGGCGTGGCGTGGCCGACCCGGTGGCGGCCGTACTCTCGGCGGCCCTGCTGCTCGACCAGCTCGGGCACGCCGACGCCGCCGCCCGGGTCACCGCCGCGGTGGGCGTGGAACTGGCCGGGCGAACCCCGGGCGCGGCACTGCGCACCGAGGAGGTCGGCGACCGGCTGGCCGGGTACGCCACCGCCTGAGGCCGCCGGTCACCCACCCCGACCACGCCGCCCGGCCGCACGTGGCCCGGCGGCGTCCGACCGTCCGGCGCTGCCGGTACGCCTGGGCGGCGCTACCCGCTGAACGACCGTTCGGGGTAAGTTTCTCGCACAAGTTTCTCGGCATGCGGACCCGTGTGCCGTATTCCCGCAGGGAGGTCAGCGCGATGAGCGGTGGTGACAAGCTCGACTTCGAGATCCGTCCGAATCCCGCGCCGGTATCCGTCGCCGACCGGGCCGCCCTGCTGGCCAACCCGGGCTTCGGCCGGGTCTTCACCGACCACATGGTCACCATCCGTTACGCCGACGGCAAGGGCTGGTACGACGCCCGGGTCGAGCCGCGGGCGCCGATCCCGATGGACCCGGCCGCCGCGGTGCTGCACTACGCGCAGGAGATCTTCGAAGGGCTGAAGGCCTACCGGACGGCCGACGGCGGGGTCACCATGTTCCGCCCGGAGGCCAACGCCGCCCGGTTCGCCACCTCCGCCCGGCGCATGGCGATGCCGCCGCTGCCCGAGGACGCGTTCGTCGAATCGCTGCGCCGGCTCGTGGAGACCGACCGGGACTGGATCCCCGAGGGCGAGGACGGCAGCCTCTACCTGCGGCCGTTCATGTTCGCCAGCGAGGTGTTCCTCGGCGTCCGGCCGGCCAACGAATACCTCTACGTGGTGATCGCCTCGCCGGTCGGCGCTTACTTCTCCGGCGGGGTGAAGCCCGTGACGGTCTGGGTCTCCCCGGACTACACCCGGGCCGCCCCGGGCGGCACCGGCGCGGCGAAGTGCGGCGGGAACTACGCCGCCTCGCTGGTGGCGCAGGCCGAGGCGATCGAGCACGGCTGCGACCAGGTGGTCTTCCTGGACGCGGTGGAACGCCGCTTCGTCGACGAACTGGGCGGCATGAACGTGTTCTTCGTCTACGACGACGGCACCGTGGTCACCCCGCCGCTGACGGGCGCGATCCTGCCCGGCATCACCCGGGAGTCGGTGCTCGCCCTGGCCGCCGGCGCCGGGCACCGGATCGAGGAGCGGCCGGTGAGCTTCGCCGACTGGCAGGCCGACGCCGCGAGCGGGCGGCTCCGCGAGGTGTTCGCCTGCGGCACCGCCGCGGTCGTCACCCCGATCGGGCAGGTGCGCTTCCCCGACGGCGAGTTCCTGGTCGGCGGTGGTGAGCCGGGCCGGGTCACGATGGCCCTGCGGCAGCAGCTCGTCGACCTCCAGCGCGGCAAGGCGGACGACCCGCACGGCTGGGTCCGTCGCATCCTCTGACCCGCCCCGGCGGTCCGTCCTCGCCGCCGGGGTCGCCGGCACGCCACCGCCGGGGCGGGCTCAGCTGAGCAGGTGCTCGCGGAGCGCGGCGAGCTGGGCGTCGGTCACCCCGGCGTGGCGCAGGTAGCCCTCGACCGAGCCGTGCGCCTGGCGCAGTTCGGCGAGGAAGAGCGTCATGGCCTCGGCGGGGCAGGTCAGCACCGGCAGGGTGTGCCCGCTCTCTCGCCCGGTGGACTCGAACCAGGCGCGGTAGCGCTCGCCGGCCTCGGTGCTCAGGGCGTAGTCGGCGGCGATCTCGTCGTCGCCGACACCGAGCACCGCGAGGGTGAGGCCACAGACGATGCCCGTGCGGTCCTTGCCGGCGACGCAGTGCACGACCACGGGGGCGTTGGCGGAGTCGGCGATCAGCCCGATCGCCTCGGCGAGCCCGGCGGTGCCGGTCCCGGCCAGGTCGGCGTACCGGTCGGCCAGGTAGCGGGCCAGGTCGGTGCCCTGACGGTAGGGCCGCTCGCCCCACTCCGCGTGCTCCGGATGGATGTTGCGCCAGGTCAGGCCGTCGAAGTGGGGGATGCGGCCGTCGCGCTCCACCTCGTACGGGCGGCGCAGGTCGATGACCGTGCGGACGCCGAGGGCGGCGAACGCCTCTCGGTCGGTGTCGTCGATGCGGTGCGGCGAGTCGGTGCGGTAGAGCCGCCCGTGGCGCACCCGGCGACCGGCGTGGCCGGCATGGCCGCCCACGTCGCGGAAGTTGAACATCGTGGCGAAGGGAATCCGGCGACCGACCTCGACAGCGTCCACGCCGACACGGTAACGGCCTCCCGCGATCCACGGGAGGCCGTCGCGCCGGTGCTGCCGGTCAGCGGGCGGTGCCGGGCGGGATGGCCGAGTACGTCTCGCCGTAGTAGCCGCCGAGCCGGTCCCGGTAGGTCGGGTCGGTGTCGGCGGTCTCGTCGTACTCCGGGGCGGCCTTGATCTGGTCCTTGCTCCGGTCGACGTGCACCTTGCGTTCGTCGTGGTCGACGTGGTTGACGGTGCCGGCCGGGACCATGACCTTGCGGCCGAAGATCCACGGGCCGGTGTCCACCACCAGGTAGCTGTCGTTGACCTCGTGGCTGGCGCTGTCGATCTTCCCGATGCCGCCGTCGGTGGCCTCCACCTTGTAGCCGACCAGGTCGGCGTCGGCCACCCTCGCGGTGTCCCGGTAGCGCCACGGGTCGAACGTGCCGGCCGGGGCGCCACCAGCGAACTCGCCCTGGCCGCCGCCGCGCAGCGGGTCCGGGCTGCCGTGGGTGCTGTGGGGGTCGAGCCTGTCCATCTGACAACTCCTGCCCCGACTGTCGCCAGTCGTCTCGCCGGTCCGGGTGTCTCCCGCCTCTGTCAGACCAGCTACCCGGGGGGTCGGCACCGGAAACGGCGGGCCGGTGCCGGAGACGACGGTGGGCCGGCGCCGCAACCGCGGCACCGGCCCACCGGGGCGTACGCGTCAGGCGAGCGCGGCCTGGGCGTCCAGGGTGACCGCGGCGGCGTGCACGACGGCGGCGATGCGCAGCCCCTCGTGTACCTGCTCGCGGCTGAAGCCCGCGCCCCGCAGGGTCTTCTCGTGCGACTCCAGGCACACCCCGCAGCCGGTGATGGCCGAGACCGCCAGGCACCAGAGCTCGAAGTCGGCCTTGTCCACGCCCGGCCTGGCGATGATCTGCATCCGCAGCCGCGCCGGGATCGACTGGTACTGCTCGTCGCCGATCAGGTGCTTGGCCCGGTAGTAGACGTTGTTCATCGCCATGATCGCGGCGGCGCCCTTGGCCGCCTCGACCGCCTCCGGCTTCAGGTGGGTGGCCGCCTCGGCGGCGATCTCCCGCAGCACCACGGGGTTGCGCGCCGCGACGGCGCAGGCCAGGGCGGTGCCCCACGCCTGCTCCGGCTTCAGCGTGCTGGTGGCGATGGTGGAGCCGAGGTTGAGCTTGATGTCCTTGGCGTACTCCGGCAGAGCCGCCTTGACGGCGTCCAGACCCATGGTCAGGCCCCGGCGCCGGCGAGGAGCTTGGTGGCGTCCAGGGTCTCGCCGCCCTTGTTCCAGTTGCACGGGCAGAGCTCGTCGGTCTGGAGGGCGTCGAGCACCCGCAGCACCTCGGAGACGTTGCGGCCGACGGAACCGGCGGTCACCATGACGAACTGGATCTCGTTGTCCGGGTCGACGATGAAGGTGGCCCGCTGGGCCACGCCGTCCTCGCCGAGCACGCCGCAGGCGGCGGTCAGCTCGCGCTTGACGTCGCTGAGCATCGGGAACGGCAGCTCGCGCAGGTCGGGGTGGTCCTTGCGCCACGCGTAGTGGACGAACTCGTTGTCGACCGACACGCCGAGGACCTGGGCGTCCCGGTCGGCGAACTCCTCGTTCAGCCGGCCGAACTCCGCGATCTCGGTCGGGCAGACGAAGGTGAAGTCCTTCGGCCAGAAGAAGACGACGCGCCACTTCCCCTGGTGGGACTTGTGGTCGATCGACTCGAACGCCTTGTCGGCGTCCAGCGACACGCAGGCGGTGAGTTCGTACTCGGGGAAGCGGTCACCGACAGTGAGCACAGGTCCTCCTTGACAGCGGCACGAAGGCCGGTAACTGGATCAATTCCAGATACTGCCGTAGTCCGGTTTCGGCCGGGTGGCGGCCAGGTGACTTGTGAAGTCGATCACCGGCGGCGGGTTGTGCCGGCGGGGCTGCCGGCGATGCGGTATCGCGACCCTCCGCCATCGTCCCGCCATGTGGATTGCGCCTCCCAGAACCAGGGGTCGGATGGCAGAGTGGCGACCGTGACCAGCACCCACCCGATCATTCGCACCTAGCGCGCCGGCCTCCCCCTCCGCCGAGCGCGCAGACCTCCCGCATCCGCGGGGGGTCTTTTTGTTGCTCTGAGAAAGGACTCCCTGATGACGTTCCAGGTCTACGACACCACGCTGCGCGACGGCGCCCAGCGTGAAGGGCTGAGCTACTCGGTGGTCGACAAGCTCGCGGTGGCCCGGCTGCTCGACGAGTTCGGGGTCGGCTTCATCGAGGGGGGCTGGCCCGGCGCGGTGCCGAAGGACACGGAGTTCTTCCGGCGGGCGCGCACCGAACTCGACCTGAAGCACGCGCTGCTGGTCGCGTTCGGGGCCACCCGGCGGGCCGGGGTGCCGGTCGCCGACGACCCGCAGGTCCGCGGGCTGCTCGACGCGCAGACGCCGGCGGTCGCCCTGGTCGCCAAGGCGGACCTGCGGCACGTCGAGCGGGCGTTGCGCACCACCGCGGCGGAGAACCTGGCGATGATCCGCGACACGGTGACACACCTGGTCGCCGAGGGGCGGCGGGTCTTCGTCGACGGGGAGCACTTCTTCGACGGCTACCGGTCCGACCCGGCCTACACCGCCGCCGTGGTGGAGACCGCCCTCGCCGCCGGCGCCGAGCGGGTGGTGCTCTGCGACACCAACGGCGGCATGCTGCCCTCCCAGGTGACCGCCGCCATCGCCGAGCTGACCGCGCGGCTGGGCGTCGGCCCGGAACTGCTCGGCATCCACTGCCAGAACGACACCGCCTGCGCGGTCGCCAACACCGTCGCCGCCGTGGAGGCGGGCGTACGCCACTTCCAGGGCACCGCCAACGGCTACGGCGAGCGCCCCGGCAACGCCGACATCTTCGCCGTGGTCGCCAACCTCCAGCTCAAGCTCGGACTGCCCGTCCTACCGGACGGCTGCCTGGGGCAGATGGTGCGGGTCTCCCACGCCATCGCCGAGATCGCCAACATCGCCCCCGACACCCACCAGGCGTACGTCGGGGCCGCGGCCTTCGCCCACAAGGCGGGGCTGCACGCGAGCGCGATCAAGGTGGATCCGCTGCTCTACAACCACGTGGACCCACAGGTGGTGGGCAACGACATGCGGATCCTCGTCACCGAGATGGCCGGCCGGGCCAGCGTCGAGCTCAAGAGCCGCGAGCTCGGCCTGGACCTGGCCGGCCATCCGGAGGCGCTCTCGCGGGTCACCGGGCGGGTCAAGGAACTGGAGGCCGGCGGCTGGTCGTTCGAGGCCGCCGACGCGTCGTTCGAGCTGCTGGTCCGCTCGGAACTGGACACCGCTCCCGCCAGGCCGTTCGCGCTCGAGTCGTACCGGGTGCTGGTCGAGCACCGGGAGGACGGGTCGGTGGTCTCCGAGGCGACCGTCAAGATCCGCGTACGCGGGGAGCGGGTCATCGCCACCGCCGAGGGCAACGGTCCGGTCAACGCCCTGGACGAGGCGCTGCGGGCGGGGCTGGCGCGGCACTACCCGGAGCTGCGCGACTTCGTGCTGGCCGACTACAAGGTGCGGATCCTGGAGGGCACCCACGGCACCGGCGCGGTGACCCGCGTGCTGCTGGAGACGGTCGACGGCGCCGGCCGCGACTGGACCACCGTCGGCGTGCACCCCAACGTCGTCGAGGCGTCCTGGCACGCCCTCGTCGACGCGCTCACCTACGGCCTCGACCGCGCCCGGGTCTGAAGCCGTCCCGGCCACCCGTGCCGCCAGGTCGGCCCGCCAGTGGCCGGCCTGGTCCAGCGCGTACGGGGCCGACGGGTGCGCAGCCCGCCCAGTCGTACCGCGGCCCAGGCGGCCCCCGGTGCCACGCCGGCCCGGCAGAGCGCGGTGCGCAGTCGCGCCGCCCGGTGGCCCGTCCCCCGCTTCGGGGCCTCGACGAGCACCGCTGGAGGGTGGCGCCTCCGTACCCTAGCGGCGGGCCCCGAACGGGTGCCACGCGGTGACGCGAACGGCCCGCCCCGCGCATTCGTGAATGACTGAGCGCTCGCTTCTCACAATTTTCGAGCATCGGCCGCAGCTATTAACAAAACGTGATCAACTATTGACGCCCTGCTTTTTCCGGTGCTACCTTCCAGTGGGTTGAGACGTCGAAACTCTGAGTAGTAATCCCAGCTCAGAGCTGGTGGAAATCGTTGAGACGACAACATCCAGGGTGCGGCCTGAGATGCGGGATCCAGGCGGTTGTCGCTCATTTTCCCCCGACCCACGAAATGGAAATCAGCCGTCCCTCGATCGGTGGGACAGGCCGAATCCGCTCGGTCAACAAAAGGGAGACCCTGTCATGACCACACTCTTCCGACGCAAGGCGGTGGCGGTGGCGTTCGCCGCGCTGGCGCTCACCCTGGCCGGGGGCGGGATCGCCGTCGCCCAGCCGGCGGCCCAGGCGCCCGCCGAGGTCGCCCAGTCGGCCGTCCGTCAGCCCGGCACCGGTGGCCAGCCGACCGTGACCCCCGCCGAGGCCCGCAAGGCCAAGGCCGCGCTGGCGCAGGGCCCGTCCGCGCTGGCGACCGCCCCGGGCACCGTCGCCTCCGCCGTCGTCTCCAGCGGCGGCGCCCTGCTCCGCGGCTCGCCCGAGGCGGTCTCCGCCACCCGGTACGGCCCGGGTCAGTACCAGGTGCTGTTCAACTACAACGTCTCGCTGAAGACGTTCGTCGCGACGATCGGCACCACCGACCCGTACAACGTGCCCCCGGGAGGCGAGATCTCCGTCGCGCCTCGGCTCCAGACGCCGAACGCGGTCTTCATCCAGACCCGCAACTCGGCGGGAACCGCCGCCGACCGGCCGTTCCACCTGGTCGTCGCCAACTGAACACCCGCTGACGACGCCGGCCCCCACCACGTGCGGGGGCCGGCGCCGCGCCGTCCCTGCCAGGCCGGGAAGCTCGTCCCGGTTCGGGTCCCCGAGGGCCGCCCCGGCGCCGATAATCCGACGTTTGTCCGACCGCCGGCCCGGGAAGCAAGCACCGTGACGGACATCTCGGACACCCTGGCCAGCCTGCCCAGCCCGGCCGATCCCGATGCGACCACGGTCGACCTGGAACAGACGCTCTTCGAGGTCAAACGCGTGATCGTCGGGCAGGATCGGCTCGTCGAGCGCCTGCTGACCGCCCTCGTCGCGGACGGGCACTGCCTACTGGAGGGCGTGCCCGGGGTGGCCAAGACGCTCGCCGCGCAGACCCTGGCCACCGTGGTGGGCGGCAGCTTCTCCCGGATCCAGTTCACCCCGGACCTGGTCCCCTCCGACATCGTCGGCACCAGGATCTACCGGGCGTCGCGCGAGGACTTCGACATCGAGCTGGGCCCGGTCATGGCGAACCTGGTGCTCGCCGACGAGATCAACCGGGCCCCGGCCAAGGTGCAGTCCGCCCTGCTGGAGGCGATGGCCGAGCGTCAGGTCTCGATCGGCGGGCACAGCTACCCCGTACCGGATCCGTTCCTGGTGCTGGCCACCCAGAACCCGATCGAGTCGGAGGGGGTCTACCAGCTGCCGGAGGCGCAGCGCGACCGGTTCCTGATGAAGGTCGTCGTCGACTACCCGAGCGACGCCGACGAACTCGCCATCCTCTACCGGATGAGCGCCGACCGGCCCGTCGCCCGGCGGGTGCTCGACCCGCAGCGACTGCGCGACCTCCAGGCCCGGGCCGCCCACGTCTTCGTGCACCACGCGATCGCCGAGTACGTCGTCCGGCTGATCTTCGCCACCCGTGACCCCGGCCGGTTCGGCCTGCCCGAGATCGCCCCGCTGCTCGCGTACGGGGCCAGCCCCCGGGCCACCCTCGGCCTGGTCCGCGCCGCGCGGGCCCAGGCGCTGCTGCGCGGGCGCGAGTACGTGCTCCCCGAGGACGTCCGCGAGCTGGCCGTCGACGTGCTCGCCCACCGGCTGGTGCTCTCCTTCGACGCGGTCGCCGACGGGGTGGCCGCCGAGGCGGTGGTCCGGCGGCTGGTGGAGGCCGTACCGCCGCCCCGCGTCGCCACCGGCCACCCGGAACACGCGGCAGACCTGGCGGCGGCATGAGGCGGCGCGGGGCTCCCGCACCGGCCCCCGAGCCGACCGCGCCGGGACTGGCCGACCTCACCGGCGACCGGCGCCTGCGCCGGCTGGAGCTGACCGTCACCCGCCGGCTCGACGGGCTGCTGCACGGCCGGTACCGCGGCCTGCTGCCCGGGCCGGGCAGCGAGACCGCCGGCAGCCGGGAGTACCGCCCCGGTGAGGACGAGGTACGGCGGATGGACTGGGCGGTGACCGCCCGCACCACGGTCCCGCACGTGCGCGAGGTCGACGCCGACCGGGAGCTGACCACCTGGCTGCTGGTCGACGCGAGCCCCAGCATGGAGTACGGCACCGCCGAGCTGGACAAACGGGAGCTGGCCGTGGCGGCCGTGGCGGCGGTCGGCTTCCTCACCGGCGGCATGGGCAACCGCCTCGGCGTGCAGGTGCTCGGCCCGGCCGGGCTGCGCCGGTATCCGCCCCGCAGCGGGCGTACCCACCTGCTCGGGCTGCTCCGGGCCCTGCTGACCGCCCCGCGCGTCGGCGGCCACGACGGGGACGACCCGGCGCCGGCGGGCCCCGGCCTGGCCGACGGGCTCGCCGCCGTGCACCGGGTGGCGCTGCGCCGCGGCCTCGTCGTGGTGGTCTCGGACTTCCTCGACGGGCTGCCCGACGACCCTCGGCAGGCACCGTCCTGGGAGGCGTCCCTGCGCCGCCTCGCCGTGCGGCACCAGGTGCTCGCCGTGGAGGTCACCGACCCCCGGGAGCTGGAGCTGCCCGACGTCGGCCTGGTCACGCTGGTCGACCCGGAGACCGGGCGGCGGCGCGAGGTCTGGACCGGCGACCGCGCGCTGCGCGAGCGCTACGCCGCCGCCGCGACCGCCCAGCGTGAGCAGGTACGCCAGGCGCTGCGCCGCAGCGGGACCACGCACCTGCCGCTGCGCACCGACCGGGACTGGGCCGCCGACATCGTGCGGCACGTGCACACCCAGCGGCGGCTCGCGGCGGCCCCGGCCCGGGCGGCCCGGGGAGGTGCGGCGTGATCTGGCAGTCGCCCGTCCGGCTCTGGCTGCTGCTCGGGGTGCTCGCCCTGGCCGCGGGCTACCTGCTGATGCAGCGCAGACGCAGCCGGTACGCCGTACGCTTCACCAACCTGCGGCTGCTCGACCGGGTCGCGCCGCACCGCCCCGCCTGGCGGCGGCACGTGCCGGCCGGGCTCTTCCTGGCCATGCTGGCGCTGCTGGTGGTGGGCTTCGCCCGGCCCACGGCGGAGGTGCGGGTGCCCCGCGAACGGGCCACGGTGATGGTCGCCGTCGACGTCTCCACCTCGATGCTCGCCGGCGACGTGGAACCGGACCGGCTCAGCGCCGCCAAGGAGTCCGCCCGGCGCTTCGTCGACGGCCTGCCGGACGAGTTCAACGTCGGGCTGGTCGCGTTCGCCGGCAGCGCGGCGGTGCTGGTGCCGCCGAGCACCGACCGGGAGGCGCTGCACGAGGGCATCGAGCGGCTGGTCGAGGGGGCCACCGGGGTGCAGGGCACCGCCATCGGGGAGGCCATCAGCACCTCGCTCGGGGCGGTGAAGGGCTTCGACAACCAGGCGGCGAAGGACCCGCCGCCGGCCCGGATCGTCCTGCTCTCCGACGGGGCGAACACCTCCGGCATGGACCCGATGGAGGCGGCTTTCGAGGCGGTCGACATGAAGGTGCCGGTGCACGCCATCTCGTTCGGCACCCCGAGCGGCACCGTGGACCGGGGCGGGCGACCGATCCAGGTGCCCGTCGACGGGCAGACCCTGCGTGCGGTCGCCGAGGAGACCGGGGGCGGGTTCCACGAGGCCAGCAGCAGCGACGAGCTGCGCGCCGTCTACGACGACATCGGCACCTCCGTCGGCTACCGCACCGAACGGCAGGACGTCTCGGCCCGGTTCATCGGCCTCGGGCTGGTGTTCGCCATGGGCGCCGCGGCCGGCTCGATGCGCTGGTTCGCCCGGCTGCCCTGAACCCGTACGGCCACCGTCGAGAAGGACACGTGAGGAGCGTACGCATGGCAGTGCAGACCGGGCTGGGCGAACCGCGCGGCCCCTGGTTCATCTCGCCGGGGCTGGATCCCGACGGACGGCCCCGGTCAGACGGGACCGGACCGGACGGTCCTGGGGCCCGACGGCGCCCGTACGGACGGTTGCTGACGGCGCTGGCGGTGGTGGCCCTGTCGACCGCCTCCGGCGCGGTGGCCGGCGGCGTCGTGGCCGGCCGCGACGAGGCTCCGGGCCCGGCGGCGGCCTCGGCGGCCCCGGTCCCGGCGGAGCTGGTGACCGCGGCCGGGAAGACCGTGCCGGGGGTGGTGTCGGTGCTCGTGGGCGGGGCCCGCGGCGCCTCGGCCACCGGCTCCGGCTTCGCCGTCGACGACCAGCAGCACATCATCACGAACGACCACATCCTGGCCAGGGGGCGCGGCGGCGCGGTGACGGTGGAACTGCCCGACGGGCGGCGCTTCGCCGCCGAGGTGGTCGGGCGGGAGGCGCGCAGCGACCTCGCCGTGCTGCGGGTGCCGCCGTCGGCCGGCCTGGCGGCGCTGCCGTTGGCGAAGCCGGGCTCCACCCGGGTCGGGGAGCCGGTGCTGGCGGTCGGTTCGCCGCTGGGGCTGCCCGGCACCGTCACCGCCGGCATCGTCAGCGCCCTGGACCGGCAGGTGCGCCTCGGCGACAACCGGCACACCGCCGTGCAGACCGACGCCTCGATCAACCCGGGCAACTCGGGCGGCCCGCTGGTCAACGCCCGCGGCGAGGTGGTCGGGGTGAACACGGCCATCGCCACGATCGACGGCAACGGCTCGATCGGCATCGGCTTCGCCATCCCCATCGAACAGGTGCAGCAGACCGCCGACACGATCATCGGAAAGGGCGGCTGAGCTGCGCGTACACCCGCTCGGGCGGCCCGGAATGTGAAAACCCGCGACCCCGGACGGGCGGCAGGGGCGTTAGCCTCGGGGAGTGGACGACGGACTGCGGGTGAACGACCGATGGACCGTGCCCGCCGCCGAGCTGCGGGAACGCTTCTCCCGCTCGTCCGGGCCCGGTGGTCAGGGCGTCAACACCACCGACTCGCGGGTGGAGCTGAGCTTCGACCTGGCCGCCTCGCCCGGCGTGCCCGGGCCGCTGCGGGAGCGGGCGCTGGAGCGGCTCGCCAACCGGCTGGTCGACGGTGTGCTCACCGTCACCGCCAGCGAGCACCGGGCGCAGCTGGCCAACCGCGAGGCCGCCCGGGAACGGCTGGCCGCGCTGCTGCGCGAGGCCGCCGCCCCGCCACCCCCGCCCCGCCGGCCCACCCGCCCCTCGCGGGGCGCGAAGGAGCGCCGGCTGGCCGAGAAGAAGCGCCGGTCACAGCGCAAGCGCGACCGCCGCGTCGACGGCGACTAGGCGTGTCTCAGAAGTGGCGGGGCGGCAGGAAGACACCGGTGTGGTACCGAGCGGGTGGACCGGGCCGCCGTCGTCGAGATCCGGCGCAGCCGGTCACGGCCCATGAAGCCGGTCACGGCCCATGAAGCAGGCGGTGGCCGGGCGGGCTGGTTCACCCGTTGGTCGTCGACAGCAGCCGGTCGCACTCGGCGACCAGTCGCGCCCGCAGCGGCGCGGCGCGATGCGCGAACTCGCGCTGCCGCGCGACGTACTCGGCCTTGCCCTCAGGAGTCTCGACGGCTACCGCCGGTTCCCCGTAGGAGGAGAAGTCGTACGGGGACGCCTGCATGTCGAGCAGCCGGATGTCCCTCGCCAACTCGAAGCAGTCGAGCGCCAGGTCCCCCGGAACCGCGGGGCCCAGCTTGGTCGCCCACTTGTGGCAGTCCATCGAGGCATGCAGGCAGCCCGGCTGGTCAAGCTCCACCTGGCTCTCCCTCGTCGGTCGGAGCCGGTTGAGGCCAACCGCGTCAGGGGTGAAGAACCGGAACGCGTCGAAGTGCGTGCAGCGGATCTGGTGGGACTCGACCACCGCGTCGGTTCCCTCCTGCCCGAGCCGCAGGGGGAGTGGATGCCGATGCTCACGCTGGCGGTACACCATCGCCCACTCGTGCAGGCCGAAGCAGCCGGTGAAGGCTGGTCGTGACGAGATGGCGGACAGCAGTCGACGGATGAAGCGCACCGACTCGGCCCGGTCGGCGAGGAACGCCGCGACGTCGAAGCTCACGATCCCGTCCGCGTCCGTGGCATACCAACGCCACTGCCGGTGTGGGGCGGAGCCGTGCGGTCCCGGTTCCAGGGAGATGCCCACGCCGGGGTGCCACCGTCGGAGCACGGAGGGCCGGGTGCCGTAGTAGTCGTACAGGAAGTCATCGATCGCGTGGCGTTCCCTCGTGGCCTTACGGGCGCGGTGGCCTGCGGTGAGGGAGTCGGCGCGCTTCTCGTGTGCTTCCAGGAGGGGGAGCCAGCTTGCGGCGGGGATGCTGGTCAACGGTCCGGACCTTCGAACCCGGCGGCGGTCACGGATCCCAGGGTACGACCGCCGCCCGGCGCCCGATCAGGGCACGTCCACCCGGACCCCGGCGGAGAACACCCCGCTGCGCAGCTCCAACTGCTGCGGCGGCGCCTGCCCGTGGACGGTGAAGACCAGGGGCAACACCGTCCGGCTGCCGGCCGCCATCGGCTGGGCGAAGACGTCGCGGCCCTCGTTGGCCGCCCGCGTGGCCTGCTCGTCGGTGCTGACGAAGTTGCCGTCGGGCAGGTACGCCCGTTGCAGCCGGCCGTGCCAGCTCTGCTGCTCGGGGGTCAGGTTGCGTACCCCGACCGTGGCCTCGCACTGCCGGGCCGCCGTGCCGGGCTCGCAGGCGACCCGGTACACGGTGAACTCGAACGCCGACTCGCGCAGCGGCTCGCCGACGGTGCCGTTGACCCCCTGGCCCAACCACGCGCCCCTGGTCGGCTGGCTGCCGGTGTCGACGGCGGCGACCTTCCGGGTGGCCGTCCAGGCGGCGGTGCCCACCGTACCGGCCAGCACCACGGCGGCCACCGGGACGATCAACCAGACGGACGGCTTGCGGCGGAGCTGTTCCGGGCGCGGTGCGGCCGGACGCGGGTAGAGCGTCCCCGGTCCCTCGCCGGTCAGGGCCGCCGCGACCGGTCGCCGGCGCCGGCGCCAGGTCCAGGCCCCGCCCACCGCGAGCACCGCCACCGTGGCGAGCCCCGCCAGCAGCACCGGCGTCCGGCGCCACGGCGGCGCCTCGGACCGCTCGGGCGCCGAGGCCGGCGCACCCGCGGCCCAGGTCGCGGTCGCGCAGTCGTACGGCCGGCTGCCGTCGCGGGTGAACGCGCAGGCCGGCGCGGTCAGCGGCCGGGCCGGGGCGGCGGTGGTGAGCGCCGTGCCCAGGGTGGTGGTGCTGCGCGCGGGCAGTTTCAGCTGCCAGGTCACCTCGGTGGCCGACTGCCCGGCGCTCCGGGTGGCCCGGCCCCCGTCGGTGATGGCGGTCGCCGAGGCCCCGGGTGGCAGCTCCTGCCGGACCATGGTGTCCACCGGCGTGCCGCCGCTGTTGCGGACCTGGATCCGGTAGCGCGGTGCCGGCGAGCGCTCCGGCACCACCGCGACCGTGACCGGCGGTTTCGCCACCGGCGGGGCGGCCCGGGCCGGGGTGGGCACCGCCGGCGGCGCCGACGGCATCGCCGGCTCCGGCGTCGGCGCGACCGCCGGCGGTGGCGGCGCGGCTGCCGCCGGCGGTGCCGCCGCGGGCAGCGTCGCCGGCACGGCGGCGAGAATGCCGAGGCAGTGTACGAACACTGCGAGGGCCCTGTGGTGTCGTGTCGATGCAGGCATACGAACGAACCTCCGGAGCCGACGCTAGGCGCGGGGCGACACCGGGCGGGTACGAAGTCGCGAACTCGGCCCGGGCGATCGGGCGGTGCCGTATGGTGCGCCGCCCGGTGTCCGGGGTGCGGCGCTGACCCCGGCCTACGAGCCTCGGCCGGGTCGCGGACCGCCGGGGCTAGATTGGCCTGGTGCGTATCGCTCGTTTTGCTCATGCCAAGGGAATGTCGTTCGGGGCCGTCGAGGGCGAGCCGGAGGCGGGCCCGCAGGGCCTGACCGTCGCCGAGATCGAGGGCCACCCGTTCGGCCAGCTCACCTTCAGCGGCGCCCGTTGGGCGCTGTCGGACGTCCGCCTGCTCTCGCCGATCCTGCCCAGCAAGGTCGTGTGCGTCGGCCGCAACTACGCCGAGCACGCCGCCGAGCACGGCAGTGAGGTGCCGAAGGAGCCGCTGCTCTTCCTCAAACCGTCCACCTCCGTGATCGGTCCCCGGGACGCCATCCGGCTGCCGATCTTCTCCAAGCAGGTCGAGCACGAGGCCGAGCTGGCCGTGGTGATCGGCGCGCCGGGCGCCCGCCGGGCCGACCGGGCCGCCGCGGAGCGCGCCATCTTCGGCTACACCTGCGCCAACGACGTCACCGCCCGGGACCTCCAGCGCTCCGACGGCCAGTGGACCCGCGCCAAGGGCTTCGACTCGTTCTGCCCGATCGGGCCGTGGATCACCACCGGGCTCGACGTCCGCGACGTCGAGATCCGCTGTGAGGTGGGTCGCAACCCCGAGGAGATGGAGGTCCGCCAGCTCGGCCGGACCCGGGACATGGTCTTCGACGTGCCGGCCCTGGTGTCGTACGTCTCGCACGTCATGACGCTGCTCCCCGGCGACGTGGTCCTCACCGGCACGCCGGCCGGGGTTAGCCCGCTCCTGGACGGGGATACGGTCACCGTGCGGATCGAGGGGATCGGGGACCTCACCAACCCGGTGGTACCCGTCGCCTGATCCGCGTCGAGGCCCTGTTTCCGCAGGCCACATGCTGTTTGGGGGGGCTCGATTTGGCCTGTCGGCGCCGGGAGGGTAAGGTTTGATCCCGGCACCGCAAGGGGCCAATGGGGTATGGGGTAATTGGCAGCCCGACTGATTCTGGTTCAGTTAGTCTAGGTTCGAGTCCTGGTACCCCAGCGCAGCCGAGGTTCGAGAGATCCTCGCGCGCTGGATCTCGTAGGAGATGGCTCCGGTTCCCGTCAGGGGATCGGGGTTCTCTCTGGTAGAGTCCAGCGGCACCGCTCCACAGAGCGGTGCCGCGAGCAGGTTCTGGCCCCGTCGTCTAGCGGCCCAGGACGCCGCCCTCTCAAGGCGGTAGCGCCGGTTCGAATCCGGTCGGGGCTACGTTTTCGAACGGCCCGTTCCACTCCGGTGGGGCGGGCCGTTTCGCGCGCCTCGTCCCGCATGCCCTCGTTCCGCATCGCCCGAGCCGCGCGCCGTGCCTGCGTCCACGCCATGCCCCGGGCCGCACGCCGTCCCTCGAGCGCGTCCGCGCTGTGCCCCGGTCCTGCGTCCGCGCCGTCGATCGGTCGCGGCTGGCCCGGTCGCAGTCGCCCGGCGCTGGTCGCCCCGATTTCCGTCTCCGGAGGGGACGCCGCTAGACTACAGCGGCACCGCCCGGAAGGGCGGTGGAAGCAGTGAGGTCTTGGCCCCGTCGTCTAGCGGCCCAGGACGCCGCCCTCTCAAGGCGGTAGCGCCGGTTCGAATCCGGTCGGGGCTACGTTTTCGAACGGCCCGTTCCACTCCGGTGGGGCGGGCCGTTCGCATTGCCACGTCCACGACCCCCACCAGGCCCGGCACCCGTCCCACCCCCCCCCGGTGAGGGGCAGTGGGGCAGGCGGGTGGGTGGGTGTGGTCAGAGGCCGGAGAGGCGTTGGCCGGCTCGGACCACGGCCATGGCGTGGCGTTCGCCGGGACGGCGGCCCAGCCGCTCGATGGGGCCGGAGATGCTGATCGCGGCGATGACCCGACCGGTGCGGTCGCGGATCGGCGCCGAGACGCTCGCCACACCCGCCTCGCGTTCGGCGACGCTCTGCGCCCAGCCGCGGCGGCGTACCTCGGCGAGGGTGCGGCCGGTGAACTTGGACCGGGGCAGCAGTGGCATCACCGCCTCGGGCGGCTCCCAGGCGAGCAGGATCTGTGCCGCGGAGCCCGCCGTCATCGGCAGCACCGAGCCCACCGGCACGGTGTCGCGCAGGCCGCTGGCCCGCTCGGCGGCGGCCACGCAGATGCGCTCGTCGGCGCGGCGCAGGTAGAGCTGGGCGCTTTCGCCCGTCGCGTCCCGCAGCGCCGCCAGCAGCGGCTCCGCCGCCGTCAGGAGCACGTCCGGCGCGGCGTTGGCGAGCTCACCCAGGCGCGGGCCGGGACGCCAGCGCCCCTGGGTGTCCCGGACCAGCATCCGGTGGATCTCCAGCGCCTGCGCCAGCCGGTGCGCGGTGGCCCGGGGCAGCTTGGTGCGTTCAACGAGTTCGGCCAGGCTGGCGCCGTCGACGCAGGCGGCCAGGATGACCACCGCCTTGTCGAGAACGCCGACACCGCTCATACTGTGTCCCACAAGCCGAAACTTACCTCCCAGAATTTAGGATGTCCAGATGGTGGGAGTCACTACTACCGAGCCGAGGACCCTGGCCGAGAAGGTCTGGGACGCGCACGTCGTACGGTCCGCCGAGGGCGAGCCCGACCTGCTCTTCATCGACCTGCACCTGCTGCACGAGGTGACGAGCCCACAGGCCTTCGACGGGCTGCGCCTCGCCGGGCGCCGGGTGCGCCGCACGGACCTCACGCTCGCCACGGAGGACCACAACACCCCGACGGGGTACGCCGACCCGTCGTTCCGGCAGCGGCGCGGCGACCTGCTCACCATCGCCGACCCCACCTCGCGTACGCAGATCGAGACGCTGCGGCGCAACTGCGCCGAGTTCGGGGTGCGGCTGCACCCGCTGGGCGACGAGAACCAGGGCATCGTGCACGTCATCGGCCCGCAGCTCGGCGTCACCCAGCCCGGCATGACCATCGTCTGCGGCGACTCGCACACGGCCACCCACGGCGCGTTCGGCGCGCTCGCGTTCGGCATCGGCACGAGTGAGGTCGAGCACGTGCTGGCGACCCAGACGCTGCCGCAGAGCCGGCCGAGGACGATGGCGGTGAACGTCACCGGGCAGCTCGCCCCCGGGGTCACCGCCAAGGACCTGGTGCTGGCGTTGATCGCCCAGGTCGGCACGGGCGGCGGCCGCGGGCACATCGTCGAGTACCGCGGCGAGGCGATCCGGTCGCTGTCCATGGAGGGGCGGATGACGATCGCCAACATGTCCATCGAGTGGGGCGCCAAGGCCGGCATGATCGCGCCGGACGAGACCACCTTCGCGTACCTGAAGGGGCGGCCGAACGCCCCGAAGGGCGCCGACTGGGACGCGGCGGTCGAGTGGTGGCGGACCCTGCCCACGGACGAGGGCGCGACCTTCGACGCCGAGGTGAGCCTGGACGCCGACGCCGTCACCCCGTTCGTCACCTGGGGCACCAACCCCGGCCAGGGCGCACCGCTGGGCGCGGTGGTGCCCACGCCGGAGGAGTTCGTCACCGAGGCCGAGCGGGCCGCCGCCCGGCGCGCGCTGGAGTACATGGACCTGCGCCCCGGCACGCCGCTGCGCGACCTCGCGGTCGACGTGGTCTTCGTCGGCTCCTGCACCAACGGTCGGCTGGAGGACCTTCGGGCCGCCGCCGACGTGCTGCGCGGCAACCGGGTCGCCGACGGGGTGCGGATGCTGGTCGTGCCCGGTTCCGCCGCCGTCCGCGAGGCGGCCGAAGCGGAGGGGCTGGACGCGGTCTTCACCGACGCCGGCGCCGAGTGGCGCTTCGCCGGCTGCTCCATGTGTCTCGGGATGAACCCGGACACGCTCTCGCCGGGCCAGCGCTCCGCCTCCACCTCCAACCGCAACTTCGAGGGCCGCCAGGGCCGGGGCGGACGCACCCACCTGGTCTCCCCGCCGGTCGCCGCCGCCACCGCCGTGGCGGGCCGGCTCGCCGCCCCCGCCGACCTGTAGAAGGGCACCCAGATGGAGAGGTTCACCACCCACACGGGCACCGCCGTGCCGCTGCGGCGGTCCAACGTGGACACCGACCAGATCATCCCAGCCGTGTACCTCAAGCGGGTGACCCGGACCGGTTTCGCGGACGGCTTGTTCAGCGCCTGGCGCGAGGATCCGGAATTCGTGCTCAACGATCACGTCCATTCCGGTGCGTCGATTCTCGTGGCGGGTCCGGAGTTCGGCACCGGCTCCTCCCGGGAGCACGCCGTCTGGGCGCTGCGCGACTGGGGCTTCCACGCCGTGATCTCACCCCGGTTCGGCGACATCTTCCGCGGCAACGCCCTCAAGGAGGGGCTGCTCCCGGTCGAGCTGGAATTGGCAGCGGTCGAGGAGATCTGGGATCGGGTGGAGGCCGACCCGACCACCCCGGTCACCGTCGACCTGACCGCCCGCGAGGTGCGTCTCGGCGAGGCCACCTGGTCGTTCCCGATGGACGACTTCAGCCGCTGGCGGCTGCTGGAGGGCTTGGACGACATTGGACTCACCCTCCGCCACGCGGCGGAGATCAGTGCCTTCGAGGCCACCCGGCCGCCGTTCCTGCCCTCGGTCGTATAGCCGCAGGCCCGATCCCACAGCGTTTTCCGCCCCCGCCGGTGTCGCCGGTGGGGGCGAATCCGTTACGACACAAGGGCTTTTTTCCACCGAATGTTTGTGTCCCGGCAGCACAGGGCATACCGTGCGCGCAGAATGGCTCGCGTCGAGTCAGTTGCACAATCGGGAGGAAACCGTGAACAAGGCCGAGCTCATCGAGGCGCTCGCCGTTCGCCTGGGGGACCGGAAGACGGCGACGGCCGCGCTCGACGCGGTCCTCGCTGAGGTCCAGGCGGCGGTCACCAAGGGCGAGAAGGTGGCGATCACCGGATTCGGAGCGTTCGAAAAGCGTGTCCGGGGCGCCCGAACAGCGCGCAACCCGCGGACCGGCGAGGCGGTGAAGGTCAAGAAGACATCCGTCCCGACCTTCCGTCCCGGCGCAGGGTTCAAGGAGATGGTGGCCAGCGGCAAGGTGCCGAAGGCCACGGCGGCGGCGAAGAAGACCACCGCGGCCGCCGCCAAGACGACGTCCGCCGCCAAGTCCACGGCGGCGGCCAAGACGACGGGGGCGAAGGCGACCGGGGCGAAGGCGACCGGGGCCAAGGCGGCGGGGGCGAAGGCGACCGGGGCCAAGACGGCGGGGGCGAAGGCCACCGTGGCCAAGGCGACCACGGCGACCACGGCGGCCAAGAAGGCTCCCGCGGCGAAGGCGGCCAAGACCAGCGCGGCGAAGAAGACCGCGACCGCCAAGGCCGCCCCGGCGAAGAAGACCACCGCGGCGACGAAGGCCACGGCGGCGAAGAAGACCGCCGCGACGGCGAGCAAGAGCACGGCGGCCAAGAAGGCGCCGGCCAAGAAGACCGCGACCAAGAAGGCCGCGACCAAGCGCTGAGTCGAGCGGTACGGCGAGGGCGTCCACCGGCCGGTGGACGCCCTCGCCGTACCAGCCCTCCGGTCGTTGACCGGGACCGTGCCCCGCCCGCAGAATCGCCGCACCCCTTCCGGTCGGCGAAAGGCAGCCCCGGTGCGCTACCGCCATGTCACCACCGTCACCCTCGCCCTCGGCGTCGTGCTCCTGGTCGACGTGCTGCGCGTCTTCCTGCCGGCGGTCATCACCATCTTCGGGCAGGCCGCGTCGACCCCCGCCGAACTGCTGGGGGCGTTCGCGGTCGGCTGGTTCCTGCTCGCCCTGGCCGCCCCCGCGCTGACCCGCCGGGTCGGCGTCCGCCCCGTCACGCTCGCCGCCGCGGTGCTGCTGGTCCTGGCACGCCTCGCCGTCAACGGCCAGCCGGGCGGGCGGCTCCAGCTCTGGCTCGCCACGGCCGGGCTGCTCGCGGGACTGGTCTGGCTCGCCGGCGCCGCCGCCGGCACCGACCGCCCCGTACCCGGGCTGGCGCTCGGGCTGGCGGTCGGCGCCCTCATGCACACGGCGCTGGACACGTACCGCTCCGCGTTCTTCGGGGACTGGCCGGCGTGGCTCGCCGCCGTCGCGGTGGCGGGCCTCTTCCTGGCGGGGCAGACGCGGCCCACACCGCCGGCCGGGGCGGGCGGCGTACGGAGCTGGCTGCTGGCCGGGCCGGCGTTGCTGCTCGCCGGCATGGTGGCGCTCTCCCCCGCGGTGGCCCGGACGGCGACGTCGTACCAGTTCGGGCTGCTGCACTCGGACCCCGGCGACGAGGTGGGGGTGGCCACGGTGCCGCTCGTCGGCGCCGCCCCGCTCGCCGTGGCCGTCGGCGGCTTCCTGCTCGCCGCGCTGGCCCCGCCCCGCCGTGGGGCCTGGCGGTGGCTCGGGCCGGTGGCCCTGGTCGGCGGGGCCGTCCTCGTCGCCCTCGAACGCGGGGAACTGCTGCTGCCGGCCGTCCTGCTCAGCGCCGTCGGCCTCGGCGCGTGCCTGGCGTCGGCCGGCGCGGCCGACGGCGGGACCCGGGGCGGCACCGGCGCCACCGGCGGCCCGGGGCCCGACGGCGGCGGGCAGGATCCGGCCCAGGACGGCGGCGGGCAGGACCCGGCCCAGGACGGCGGCGGGCAGGACCCGGCGCGGGCGGCTGCGCGGCGCGGGTACGCCGCCGTCGCCGGGATGCTGGTCTTCGCCGTCGCGACGGTGGCCTACTACGCCGCGTACGACCTCGGCCACCCCAACGCCGGGGTGCCGGTGGCGGTGGCGGCGCTGGTCGCCGCCGTCGCGCTGGCGACCCGGCCCACCCCTTCGCGCGGGGCCCTCCGACCGGCCGGGGGAGGCGGCGGATCGGGCCGTCCGGTCCCGGGCCCGCTCCCGTCGCCGCTGCCGCCGGTGTGGACGGCCGCGTCGGCCGCCGTACTGACGCTGCTGGCCGCGATCGCCAGCGACGAGCTGCTGTCCGCGACCAACCGCGACGGGCCGCCGGAGACGGTGCGGGTGGCGGCGTACAACGTGCGGATGGGGTTCGGGATCCACGGCCGCTTCGACCCCGACGCGCTGGCGCGGGCCGTTGCCGGGGCCGACGTCATGGCGCTCAGCGAGGTGGACCGGGGCTGGCTGCTCAACGGCGGGCACGACACGCTCGACCTGCTGGCGGAGCGGCTGGACATGCCGTACGTCTTCGCGCCGGCCGCCGATCCGCTCTGGGGCGACGCCGTGCTGAGCCGCTGGCCCCTGGACGCGGCGCGGACCCGGCCGCTGCCGGCGGTCGGCGCGCCCACCGGGGCGCAGGCGCTCGGGATCACGGTCGACTTCGGCGAGGACGTCCGCCTCGCGGTGGTCGCCACCCACCTGCAACCGCCGCCCGGCGGGGACCCCGTGGTCCAGGCCCGCGCGGTGGCCGACTTCGCCGTCCGGTACGCGGCCGGCCGGCCCCTGGTGGTCGCCGGCGACCTGAACACCGAGCCGGGCGACCCGGCGTTCGCCGAGTTCACCCGGGCCGGTCTGGTCGACGCGTTGGCCGTCGCCCGTCCCCTGCCGACCAGCCCGGCGGACGCCCCGCGCCAGCAGATCGACCACGTCTTCGTCACGCCCGACCTGGCGGCCGACGACGCGGCGGCCCGGCCCGGGACGGCCAGCGACCACCTGCCGGTCGCGGTGACCCTGACCCTGCCCCCGACCTGAACCGCTTGCACATCGGTCAGAGGCGGTCGAAGGCGAGCAGGTGGTCGCCGGCGAAGGCGAGCAGCCAGCCGCCGCCCTTCGCGGTGGTGAAGTCGTCCGGCCGCCCGCTGAGCCGGGCCAGGGCGCCCGGGATCACCTTGCCCTGGCTGCACGCCGCGACCGGCGCTCCGGTGGCCGCCAGCGCGGCCAGGCGGGCGGCGGCGGCCAGCGCGCACTCGTCGGGTTGCTGGCCCGGGCGCGGCTCGTCCAGGTCGCCGTCGACCTCGATCGGCAGGTCGAGCAGGGCCGCCGCCGGGTCGAGGGTCTGTACGCAGCGGCGGGCCGAGGCCGACAGCAGGCGCACCGGGCGGGCCAGCGCCACCAGCGGGGCGAGCGCGTGGGCCTGCGCCCAGCCCTGCGCGTCGAGCGGCCGGGCGGTGTCCGGGCCGGACCAGGTGGCCCGCTTGCCGGCGTGGGCGTGCCGCACCAGCGTCACCGTCCCGGTGACCGTCGGCAGGGCGCCGAAGGCGGCCAGCACCTCGGCGTCGTGCGGATAGCTGACCAGCCGGATCGCCTCGTCCACGCCGAGCCAGCGCACGTCGTCGACCTCGGTGGCCGGTTGGAAGCCGCCGGTGGCCGCCGCCCGCATCGACCAGTAGTCGACCACCTTCGGCCGGCCCTCGCTGCGGTAGCGCACGGTGGGCAGCCGCACCTGCGGCACCGCCCGGACGTCGGCCTCCTCGGCCACCTCCCGAACGGCGGCGAGCAGCGGATGCTCACCGCGCTCCAGCTTGCCCTTGGGCAGTGACCAGTCGCCGTAGCGGGGCCGGTGCACCAGACAGACCAGCATCCCGCCGCGCGGCGCTCGGGCGTCCGCGTGCCCGTCGGCCGGCCCGGGGTCGTCGGCGGGGCGCCACACGACGCCGCCCGCCGCCCGGATCGGCGGCCGCGCGTCGCCCGCACCGGTCGACCATCCCCGACCGGGGCCCGCCGCGTCCCGCTCATCCAGCATCTCGTCAGCCTATGCGGGTACGGGTCAGCCCGCCGTGCCACCGACGCGACGCAGCAGCAACTCCTGGAGGTGCACCGGCGGCTCCTCGGCGGTGCCGGTACGCCGACTCCAGGTGCCGTCCGGCGCCAGCTCGAACGCGTCCACGTCCGGGCTCATCGCGGCGGTCAGCACGTGGTCCAGCTCGGCGCGGGCGACCGGGTCGCTCACCCGCACCAGCGCCTCGACCCGGCGGTCCAGGTTGCGGTGCATCAGGTCGGCCGAGCCCATCCAGAACTCGGCGTCGCCGTCGTTGCCGAACCGGAAGATCCGGGAGTGCTCCAGGAACCGGCCCAGGATCGAGCGGACCCGGATGTTCTCCGACAGGCCGGGCACCCCCGGTCGCAGCGTGCACATGCCCCGGATCACCAGGTCGACGTGGACGCCGGCGCGGGAGGCCCGGTAGAGCGCGTCGGTGATCTCCTCGTCGACCAGCGAGTTCACCTTGATCTGCACGAGCCCGGGCATGCCCAGCCGGACGTGTGCGATCTCCCGGTCGATCCGCTCGATCAGCCCGCGGCGGATGCCCTGCGGCGCCACCAGCAGCCGCCGGTACGCGGTCTGCCGGCTGTAGCCGGTGAGCACGTTGAACAGATCGGTCAGGTCGGCCCCGATCTCCGGGTCGGCGGTGAGCATGCCGAAGTCCTCGTAGAGCCGGGCGGTCTTCGGGTGGTAGTTGCCGGTGCCGATGTGGCAGTAGCGGCGGATCTGGTTGCCCTCCTGGCGTACCACCAGGGCGGTCTTGCAGTGCGTCTTGAGCCCGACCAGGCCGTAGACGACGTGGCAGCCGGCGCGCTCCAGCGTGCGCGCCCAGCCGATGTTGGCCACCTCGTCGAAGCGCGCCTTCACCTCGACCAGCACCACCACCTGCTTGCCGGCGGCCGCCGCGTCGACGAGCGCGTCCACGATCGGGGAGTCGCCGCTGGTGCGGTAGAGGGTCTGCTTGATGGCCAGCACGTCCGGGTCCGCGGCGGCCTGCTCGACGAAGCGCTGCACGCTGGTGGCGAACGAGTGGTAAGGGTGGTGGACCAGGATGTCGCCGTCGCGCAGGGTCGCGAAGACACTGCGCGGCACCTCGCCCTCGGTGAGCCGGGGGTGGGTGGCCGGCACGAACGGCGGATCCTTCAGGTCCGGCCGGTCGGCCTCGTCGTAGAGCTGCCAGAGCGCGGAGAGGTCGAGCAGGCCGGGCACCCGCAGCACCTCCTGGTCGTGCATGTCCAGCTCGCGGACGAGCAGCTCCAGCACGTGGTCGGAGATCGAGGCGGCCACCTCCAGCCGTACGGGCGGGCCGAACCGGCGCCGGGCCAGCTCCCGTTCCAGCGCCTGGAGCAGGTCCTCGTCGCGGTCCTCGTCCACCTCCACCTCGGCGTTGCGGGTGACCCGGAACAGGTGGCACTCGACCACCCGCATGCCGGAGAAGAGCTGCCCCAGGTGCACCGAGATCAGGTCCTCCACCGGCAGCATCCGCAGGCCCGGCAGGTCGCGGTACACCCGGACGAAGCGGGGCACGTTGTTCGGCACCTTCACCCGGGCGAAGAACTCCGAGCCGCCGTCGGGGTCGCGGACCGCCACCGCGAGGTTGAGCGACCGCCCGGAGATGTACGGGAAGGGGTGCGCCGGGTCCACCGCCAGCGGGGTCAGCACCGGGAAGATCTGCTCCCGGAAGTACGTGCGCAGCCGTTCCCGCTCCGGGTCGTCCAGGTCGGCCCAGCGCAGGATCCGGATGTCCTCGGCGGCCAGCTTCGGCAGCACCTCGTCGGTCAGGCAGGCCGAGTGCCGGGCCACCAGCGTCGCGGCCTTGGCGGCGACCAGCTCCAGCTGGGTGCGCAGCGGCATCCGGTCACCGCCGCGTACCGGCAGGCCGGCCTGGAGCCGACGCTTCAGGCCGGCGACGCGCACCATGTAGAACTCGTCCAGGTTGCTGGCGAAGATGGCCAGGAACTTGGCCCGCTCCAGCAACGGCGTGCCCGGGTCCTCGGCGAGCGCCAGCACCCGGGCGTTGAAGTCGAGCCAGGAGAGCTCCCGGTTGAGGAAGCGGTCCTCCGGCAGCGGCTCGGCCACGGGCGGCTCGTCGGTGAGGTCGGGCGCCGGTGCCTCGGCGGGCGGGCCGGGCACCGGGTCCAGCACCTCTTCCAGCCCGGCGGAGGCGGCCGCCCCGCCGGTCGGGGCCGCATCGGTCGTGGCGGCAGCCTCCCCGGGGGCGGAGGCGGGCGCGTCCGCCGGGGCCGCACCGGTGTGGAAACGGCCGTCGGCGCGGCGGGACCGGGCGCCGTTACGGGGCGCGGCAGGGTCGGGGTGCGGGCGGCTGGCGGGGCGCTTGCGAGGGGTGCTCACCTGCCCATAATCACCCGGATGCGGTTAACGTAAAACGAACTTCGGGTAGCCGCTCAGGCCATCGTCGGCAATGTCACCCGGACCACTTCGCCGGTGGCGTCGGTCTCGACGCGCAGCCGCTGGCCGAGGCGGAGCAGCCGCAGGCCGGAGGCGTCGAACGCCCGGGCCGGGAAGGCCAGCTCGGTGCCGTCGTCGAGGAGCAGCGTCCCGCTGCGGGTCGCCGCGTCGTAGGTGGCCACCGTGCCCTGCATGTCCCGCACGCTACACGCCCCTCAGACCGGGCAGCTTGCGGCGGCCAGCGCGGCCGTTCGGGGCCCCAGCCCGAGCCGGGCCGCCGCGGCCAGGTCGCCGGCGGTGTCCACGTCCCGGCGCAGGCTCGGCCAGTTCCCGGTGAGGGCGAGCGCCCCGCTCGCGGCGTGCGCGGCGGCCGAGCCGACCCCGAAGCGGGGATCCAGGGGCACGCCCGGCGGCGCGGCCAGCAGCACGGTGCCCGCACCGGGGGCGTCGGCCACGTACCCGCGTACGCCCCGGGGGACGGCCTGCGCCGCCCGCAGCGCCGCCGCCAGCTCGGCCGGACGCAGCGCGGGCAGATCGGCGGTGAGCCCGGCCACCCAGCCGCCGCCCGCGGCCGACGCGCCGTGCCGGAAGGCGGCGTTCAGCCCGGCGCCGGGGGTGTCGGGCAGCGCCCGGGCGCCCGCGCGCCGGGCGGTCTCGCCCACCCGGGCGTCGTCGGTGACGACCAGCACCCCGGCCACCGCCGGGCAGGCCAGCACCGCGGCGACCGTGTCGGCGGCCAGTGCCAGCGCCAGCTCCTCGTGCGGTACGGCCGGCAGCGCCCCCCGCAGCCGGCTCTTCGCGGCGGCGAGGCGCTTCACCGGGACCACCACGGTCCACCTCGGCTGACTCACACCGCCATCCTGCCAGCCGTACGGCGGTACCCTCTCTGGCCGGACCTGGGTCGAGCAGGCATGATTTCCGCTGCGGGCGTCACCGGGTGCGGATCCGGTGCGGGTCGGGGCGGGACGAGGAGGCGCAGGTGGCACGGCGGAGGCTGGGGTTCTGGCAATGGTTCGCCGTGGTGCTGGTCAAGCCGGTGATGACCGTCTGGACCCGGCGCACCTGGCGCGGCCTGGAACACCTGCGCCGCGACGGCGGGGTGATCATCGTGCCGAACCACATCTCGCACGCCGACCCGCTCGTCGCGGCCCACTTCGTCTACGAGGCCGGCCGTTGGCCGCAGTTCCTCGGCAAGGCCAGCGTGTTCCGGGTCCCGGTGATCGGCTGGATCCTGCACCGGTGCCGGCAGATCCCGGTCGAGCGCAACACCGTGGAGGCGGTGCGGTCGCTGGACCAGCTCGTCGCCGCGCTCGACCGGGGCGGCGCGGTGGTGATCTACCCGGAGGGCACCATCACCCGCGAACCGGAGCTGTGGCCGATGAAGGGCAAGACCGGTGCCGCCCGGCTCGCGCTCGCCACCGGGGCACCGGTGGTCCCGCTCGTCATGTGGGGCCCGGAGCGGATGTTCGACCCGCGCCGGTCCCGGTTGGACCCACGCCCCCGGATCCCGGTGACCGTGGTCGCCGGGCCCCCCGTCGACCTGGGCCGGTGGGCCGGGTCGACCCCGACGAAGGCCGTCCTCGAGGAGATGACCGACACCATCATGCTGCGCCTTCGTGACATGCTCACCGAGATCCGGGGCGGCACCCCGCCCCCACTGTGGGAACGCCCGGCCCGTCCCGCCGGCGAGCGGCGGCCGGAGGCGGCGGCGTGAGCGGGCACGTCGCGGTCCTCGGGGCCGGCTCCTGGGGCACCGCGTTCGCCAAGATCCTGGCCGACGCCGGCCGGGACGTCACCGTCTGGGCCCGCCGCCAGGCGGTCGCCGACACGATCCGCGCCGAGCGGCGCAACCCGGAGTACCTGCCGGACGTGCTGCTGCCGTCGCGGGTCACGGCGACGGGCGACGCCGCCGAGGCGATCACCGGGGCCGAGCAGGTGGTGCTGGCGGTGCCGTCGCAGACGCTGCGCGGCAACCTGGCCGAGTGGACCGCGCACCTGCGTCCGGACGCCACCCTGGTGTCGCTGATGAAGGGCATCGAGCTCGGCACCACCAAACGGATGAGCGAGGTGATCGTGGAGACCGCCGGGGTGGCGGCGGACCGGGTGGTGGTGGTCTCCGGCCCCAACCTGGCCCCGGAGATCGCCGCCGAGCAGCCGGCCGCCACCGTGGTCGCCTGCACCGACGCCGACCGGGCCACGCTGGTGCAGCGCTCGATCACCACGCCCTACTTCCGCCCGTACACCAACGACGACGTCATCGGCTGCGAGCTGGGTGGCGCGGTGAAGAACGTGATCGCCCTGGCGTACGGCATCGCCGTGGCGATGGGCTTCGGCGACAACACCCGGGCCATGCTCGTCACCCGGGGGTTGGCCGAGACGGCCCGGCTCGGGGTGGCCCTGGGCGCCGACCCGCTCACCTTCGCCGGCCTGGCCGGGATGGGTGACCTCGTCGCCTCCTGCTCGTCGCCGCTGGCCCGCAACCGCACCTTCGGCGAGCACCTGGGCCGGGGCGCGACCCTGGAGGAGGCCCGCGTCGCCACCCGGCAGACCGCCGAGGGCGTCAAGAGCGCGCTGGCCCTGCGGGACCTGGCCCGGGCGCACGCGGTGGAGATGCCGATCACCGAGCAGGTCGAGCTGGTCTGTCACGAGGGCATGGACCCGCGGCTCGCCGTCGAGGCACTGATGAGTCGCACCACCAAACCGGAGTGAGGGACATGACCGGACACCACGACGGCACCCGCTGCGTACGCGCCGGCCTTCCGGAGCCGGCTGCCGGCCAGCCGTTCCTGCCCGGGCCGGTGTTCGCCGCGCCGTACCACCTGGACCCGTGGGCGGGGCCGGCGGCGGCACCCGACGGCTACGGCCGGTCGGACAACCCCACCCGGCGGCTGCTGGAGGCGGCGGTCGGGGAGCTGGAGGGCGGCGACTGCCGGGTCTTCGCCAGCGGGCAGGCCGCGATCACCGGGTTGCTGCTGACGGTGCTCAGGCCGGGGGACACCGTGGTGCTCCCGTCGGACGGCTACTTCACCGTCCGGGCCTTCGCCGCCGACACGCTGGAGGGCATCGGCGTACGGGTGGTCCTCGCCCCGACCGCCGGCCCGCACCCGGCCTTCGACGGCGTACGCCTGGTGCTGCTGGAGACCCCGGCCAACCCCGGCCTGGACGTCGCCGACGTGGCGGCGCTGGCCGCCCGGGCACGCGCCGCCGGTGCCCTGGTCGCGGTCGACAACACCACGGCCACGCCGCTCGGGCAGCGTCCGCTGGACCTGGGCGCCGACGTCGTGGTGGCCTCCGGGACCAAGGCCCTGACCGGGCACTCCGACCTGCTGATCGGTTACGTCGCGACCCGCTCGGTCGAGCTGGCCGACGCGGTCACCGCCTGGCGGGACGCCACCGGGGCGGTGCCCGGCGCGTTCGACGCCTGGCTCGCGCACCGGTCGCTGGCGACCCTGGACCTGCGGCTGGCCCGGCAGACCGCGAACGCGCGGGCCCTCGCCGAACTGCTCGCGGGGCGCGACGACGTGACCGGGCTGCGCTGGCCGGGGCTGCCCGACGACCCGGCCCACCCGGTGGCGTCGGTCCAGATGCGACGCATCCCCGGGGTGCTCTGCTTCGACCTCGGCGACGCCGGCCGGGTGGCGCGGTTCCTGGACGCGGCCCGGCTGGTGGCGGCGGCCACCTCCTTCGGTGGTCTGCACACCACCGCGGACCGGCGGGCCCAGTGGGGCGACGACACCCCGCCCGGCTTCGTCCGGCTCTCCTGCGGGGTGGAGGACTCCGTCGACCTGGTCGCCGACGTGACCGCCGCGCTGGACGCCAGCCGCTGAGCGCTCCCGGAGGTTCCCCGTGACCGTCTCCTCATCCCGCCCCGACCGGGCCGCCCTCGTGCACCGGCTGCGCGCCGCCGGCTGCGTCTACGCCGAGGACGAGGCGGAACTGCTGATCGCCGCCGCCGACTCGGTCGAGGCGCTGGCCGGCCTGGTCGACCGCCGGGTCGCCGGGCTGCCGCTGGAGCACCTGCTCGGCTGGGCCGAGTTCTGCGGCGAACGGATCGCCGTCGACCCCGGCGTGTTCGTGCCGCGCGCGCGTACCGCCCTGTTGGTCGACGCCGCCGTCGCGGTGACCGGGCCGGCGGCGGCCGTGGTGGACCTGTGCTGCGGGTCCGGCGCCACCACGGTGGCGCTGGCCCGCCGGCTCGCGCCGCGCTGGCTGGCCGCCGCCGACCTCGACCCCGCCGCCGTGGCCTGCGCCCGGCGTAACCTCGCCCCGCTGGCCGTTCCGGTCTTCCAGGGCGACCTGTACGACCCGCTGCCGGTGCGCTGGCGGGGCCGGCTGGACCTGGTGCTGGCCAACGCCCCGTACGTGCCGACGGCGGCGGTGGCGCTGATGCCGCCGGAGGCTCGGCTGCACGAGGCGCCGGTGGCTCTCGACGGCGGGCCGGACGGGCTGGCGGTGCTGCGCCGCGTCGCCGAGGGCGCGGCGCGTTGGCTGGCCCCGGGCGGGCACCTGGTGGTGGAGGCGGGGGAGACGCAGGTGGACGCGCTCCACGTGGCGCTGACCGCCGTGGGCCTGCATCCCACGGTGATCCGTGACGACGAGCGGGACGCCACCGCCGTCACCGCCCGCCGCCCGGGCTGACCTGCGGCCCGTCGCGGGCGCCCGACCGGCCGGCGTGCCCGCGTCGTGGCGCTGTCGAGCTGCCCCGTCGGTGGGACCGCTGGCGGGCGCTGCCTGGCGGGGCCGGGGGCGGGGCACTAGCCTCAGGTCAGGGGTGGCGGCGGGAGGCGGTTTGTCGTGGGCGGTGCGGACGTGCCGGTGGTCGTCGGGCTGGACAACGGAGGCACCAGCAACAACGCCACGGTGCTCACCCTGGACGGTCGCTTCCTGGTGGACGGCCTGGTGGAGAACCCGAGCGAGGTACGCGCCGGCCCGGCGGCGGCGATCGAGGCGCTGGCCCGCGCGTTCGACGGGGTGCTGGCGCTGACCGGGGTGCCCCGCGCAGCGGTGCGCGCGGTCGGGCTGGACACGCCGGGGCCGGCGAGCGCCACCGGGGTGATCTCGTCCCGTGGGTCGACCAACTTCTCCCAGCCCGCCTGGCGCGGCTACGACGTGCGGACCGCGCTGGAGCGGCGGCTCGGGCTGCCGGTGCTCTACCACAACGACGGCAACGCCGCCGCGCTCTACGCCCACCACGCGTACTTCGGCGCCGAGGCGATGCGCCGCTCGTCGGTGTCGGCCATCGTCGGCACGGGGCTGGGCGGCGGTGTGGTCGAGGCGGGCCGGGTGGTCGCCGGCGCGGCGGGCATGGCCGGCGAACTGGGGCACGTGCACATCCCGCTGACCGGGCTGCTGGCGCCGGAGCAGCCGGTGCCCACGTGCGCCTGCGGCTTCGCGGGGGACGCCGAGAGCGTGGCGTCGCTGACCGCCATCGGGCGGAACCTGTTGCCGTACTGGCTGGGTCGGTTTCCCGACCATCCGCTGGCCGCCGAGCCGCCGGAGCGGGCCGCCAAGCTGGTCCGCGGCTACGGGGAGCGCGGCGACGCGCTGGCCCGCGAGGTGTTCACCCAGCAGGCGATGGCGCTGGGTCGGCTCTTCACCGTCGCGGCCAACTTCACCGATCCGCACGCGTACTTCGTCGGGGGCGGGGTGGTGGAGGCGGCACCGGAGTTCCGCGACTGGTTCCTCGCCACCGTACGCGAGCACACGGTGCTGCGGGAGGAGCAGGCCGCGTCGGCGATCTTCGCCCTGGTGCCCGAGCGGGACATGGCCGGCGCCCGGGGGGTGGCCATCGCGGCGCTCGAGGCGCTGCGTGCGGGCCCCGCGCCCCGCCCGGTCGTCGCGGGCTGACCCGCCTGCTCCCCGCTTTCCCCTGCCGGCCGCTGAGCACCTCGTCGAGCCCGGCGGGCTGACCCGCCTGCTTCCCGCTTTCCCCCTTGGGCTGATCCGCCTGCTTCCCCGCCCTGCCCTCCGGTGGGCTGATCCGCCCACTTCCGCCGGGCGACGGCCCCACCGGCTCCCATCGGTGGGACCGTCGCCGGCGGGGCACCGGCGCGACGTGGTCAGCGGGCGCGCCGGCGCCTCCGGAGGGGGGGTCAGTGTCCGGGCGGCGCCCCGACGAAGGCGGCCCAGGCGGCCGGCGGGAAGAGCAGGGCGGGGCCGGCCGGGTCCTTGGAGTCGCGGACGGCGACCGTCGCCGGGAGCACCGCCATCTCCACGCACGCTCCCTCGTCGCCGCTGCGGCTGCTCTTGCGCCACCGCGCCGCGGCGAGCGCCGCGCTGATCGTCGGTGTCATGGTCCTACCGTCCCTTCAGGAGTTGGAGGAGCTGGTCGCGGCTGTCCGCCGGGCTGAGCGCGACGGTCCGCAGGTGCTCCATGATCTTGGTGCAGGTGCGCAGGTCGCCCGGCCGGTCGAGGACCATCTGCCCGGCCACCGTCTCCACCGAGGCGATGATCGGGTCCTCCGGATCTGCGAACTCCAGGATGTGCAGCGAGCCCCGGGTGCCCCGGTGGTAGCCGGCGGCCAGCGGGATCACCTGGACGGTGATGTTGGGCAGCTCGCCCATCTTGACCAGGTGGTGCAGCTGCGCCTCCATCACCGACCGGTCGCCGACGGGCCGCAGCAGCGCGCCCTCGTCGATGATCGCGTCCAGGATCGGTGGCTGGTCGCTGATCAGCCGCTGCTGCCGGTCCAGCCGGAACTGGACCCGCTGCTCCACCTCGTCGTCGCCGAGGGTGTGCGGGCCGCCCCGCATCACGCCCCGGATGTAGTCGGCGGTCTGCAACAGCCCCGGCACCACCGACGGCTCGAAGTTGGCGATCCCGGTCGCCTCGGCCTCCAGCGCGATGAAGTCGATGGTGCGCCGGTCGAGCAGGTACGAGTACGACACCCACCAGCCGGGTTTGCGGGCGTCCTTGGCGAGCTGCACGGCGGCGGCGACCTCGTCCGCGCCGACGCCGTAGAGGGTGAGCAGGGCGCGCACGGTGGCGGGGCTGACCAGCGTCTGCGCGTTCTCGTAGCGCGACAGGGTGCTGCGGGTGCTGCTGATCTCGTCCGCCGCCGCCTCCAGCGTGAGGCCGGCGGCTTCCCGGTGGGTACGCAGCGCGATGCCCAGTCGCCGGGCACGGGCGGTCTTGGGAGCCATGCATCGATCGTCGCACATCTTCACGGGAAGGTGTAGATGAGAGGACGCCGATGAGAGTTGCATTCATGCCTGTGGACATGTCAGTCTGTCATCGCGTCCTCACCGCCGGTTGTCGTGGCGACGGTGGTGGTGAGTGACCGGAGGGGATGGGGCGCGCGGCGATCGGGTTTCTCCCCCGTACCCGATCGCCGCGTGCCACGCCCCGTTGGCCCGCCCGCCCGCCGGAAGGGATTCGACGTGCGTACTGCTCGACAGGCCCGCGCCGACCGCGCCGGCGGGCACCGATGACGCGGTTCCTGGTGGTGCTCACCGACGTACGGCCGGCCGAGGGCGCCGGCCGCGACGAACGCAACTGCCCCGAGCGGCGCCGTCAGGTGGTCGGGGCGAGCAGCCGGGAGGCGGCCGACCGGATCGCGGGCGCGTTCATGGCGCTGGGCATGGTGCGGGCCGGCCGGCAGCGGGTCAAGGTGATCGCCATCGGCCGGCGGCACGCGCGCGGCTGACGCCGCCGGGCGCGGTGCGGTCGCCGGAGGCGGCCCCGCCGGGTGGGAGGGCCGCCCGGCAGGTGGCCCGGCCCGGCGGGAGGCGCGGCCCGGCGCCCCGCCGGGCCGTCCGGCGTCACAGCATCCGGCGCTGCTTCAGGTAGGCCACCAGATCGTCGTAGACGCCGCCCTCGTTGGCGAACATCGCCACGTTGCGGGCGGTGGCCATCCACGGCTTCGTCGACGGCCGCACCTCCCTGACCGCCCGCTCCAGGTCCCGGTGCTCGATCATCCGCACCTCGCCGGTGCGTACCGAGTCGGCCATCGCGAACTCGGCGGCCGTCTCGCAGAGGTGGGCCAGGTCCGCGCCCGAGTAGTCCTCGGTGGCCGCGACGATCTTCCGCAGGTCGATCCCCGCGATCGGCCGCTCCCGCAGGTGGTACTCCAGGATGGACCGGCGTGCCTCGGCGTCGGGCGGCAGCACCAGCACCACCCGGTCGAGCCGCCCGGGTCGGCGCAGCGCCGGGTCGACGTCCCACGGGGTGTTGGTGGCGGCCAGCACGAAGACGCCCTCGTTGCTGCCCTCCATCCCGTCCAGCTCCGCCAGCAGTTGGTTGCCCAGTGTCCGCATGGAGCTGGACCCGACCTGCGAGCGCTTGTGCCCCAGCGCGTCGACCTCGTCGAGGAATAGCACGCACGGCGCGTTGCGGCGGGCCGCCTGGAACAGCTCGTGCAGGTTGCGCTCCGAGTTGCCCATCCACATGTCCAGCACGTCCACGATGGACAGTGAGATGAACTTCGCGCCCATCTCCCCGGCGACCGCCCGGGCCAGGAACGTCTTGCCGCAGCCGGGCGGACCGTAGAGCATCAGGCCGCCACGCAGGCTCTTGCCGTACATCCTGCGCAGCTCCGGATTGCGCAGCGGGCCGAGGAACGCCAGCTCCAACCGTTCCTTGACCGCCGACATGCCGCCCACGTCGGCCAGCCGGATGCCGGAGGCCTCCACGTCGTACACCCGGTCGGCGTCGCCGGTGACCGGCTCCGGCTCGTCGCCGGCGCGGGCGAAGCGCGGCGGCACGACGTCGGCCAGCTCCCGCTCGTAGGCCGCCAGGGGATCGTGGTCGGCGGTCGCGGCGGCGTCGCCGGGACCGGCCGGCGCCGGGCGCTGCGCCGGCGGTCGTGGGCCTGCCGGGGGTGGCGGCGGTACGGAGCCGCCCAGCGCCCGCTGCATCAACGCCTGCGCCTGGGCGCTGCCCGGCTCCCGGGCGAGGGCCTGCCCGACCTGCGCGATCGCCTCCCCGGCCCGGCCGGCGTCCAGCAGCAGCGCGGCGAGGTGCAGCCGCAGCGGCAGGTCGTCGGGGCGCGCGTCCAGGGCCGCCGACAGGGACTCGATCAGGGGATCAGCGCTCATAGGACGTGCAGCGTAGTGGGCACTTGGCGCCGTCATCGCCCCGGATTCCGGTTCGGGCCGGCCGGGCCACGACGGCCGGTGCAGTCGTACGGGTGATTACGCAACGTATATCCTTTGTTGACCGATTGCCGCCAGCCTCCGGTCGTCGCCGGGTATGGGCATCCGGCCCCCACCACGCACAGTAAGGTCAACCGGGTGAGCGCCACGACCGGAGCAGTCGCGTACGAAGAGGTGAGGCAGTGAGCACCCCAGGCAGGACCCGCGTGGCGATCGTGTTCGGCGGACGCAGCCCGGAGCACGGCATCTCCTGCGTCAGCGCCGGCAGCGTCCTCGGCGCCCTCGACCCGGACGAGTTCGAGGTGGTGCCGGTGGGCATCACCCGGGCCGGCCAATGGGTGCTGACCAGCGGCGACCCCGGCCAGTTGGCGATCGACGCGCGCCGGCTGCCGGAGATCACCGCCGCGTCCGGCACCGACATCGTGATGCGGGCTGACCCGACCGGCAACGGGCTCATGGTGCTCGACCCCGCCGAGGGACCCCGGGCGCTCGCCGACGTCCACGTGGTCTTCCCGGTGCTGCACGGCGCCTACGGCGAGGACGGCACCATCCAGGGCATGCTGGAGATGGCCGGCATCCCGTACGTCGGGGCGAACGTCTTCGCCTCCGCCGCCGCCATGGACAAGGAGTTCACCAAGAAGCTCTGCGCCGCCGAGGGCATCCCGGTGGGCCCGTACGCGGTGCTGCGCAACGGGATGACGCTCAGCGAGGCGGACAAGGAACGGCTCGGCCTGCCGGTCTTCGTGAAGCCGTCCCGGGCCGGTTCGTCGTTCGGCATCAGCAAGGTCGACGACTGGGCGGACCTGGACGCGGCGGTCGCCACCGCCCGCCAGATCGACCCGAAGGTGCTGATCGAGGGCGCGGTCGTCGGTCGGGAGATCGAGTGCGGCGTGCTGGAGGGCGAGGCCGGCGGCGCGCCGGAGGCGTCCGTGCTCGCCGAGGTCCGGGTGGTCGGGGACTACGACTTCTACGACTTCGAGGCGAAGTACATCGACTCCGAGTCCGCCTGCGAGTACGACATCCCCGCCGGCCTGCCGGAGCGGGTGACCCGCCAGGTCCAGGAGTACGCCGTCCGCGCCTTCACCGCGCTCGACTGCGCCGGGCTGGCCCGGGTCGACTTCTTCGTCACCCCGGAGCTGGACGTCTACCTCAACGAGATCAACACGATGCCGGGCTTCACCCCGACGTCGATGTTCCCCCGGATGTGGGCGGCGTCCGGGCTGGAGTACCCGAAGCTGGTCAACCGCCTCATCCGCACCGCGATGCACCGCGGCGTGGGCCTGCACTGACGGGGCCAGTGTGTAAGGAAGGGGCCCTTCCTAACGCCTGGTGTATAGGAAGGGCCCCTTCCTTACACACCTGCCTGCCCGTGCGGCAGGTTGGGCGGGGGCGGGCGGGAGGGTTCGGTCAGTTCCGGCAGCCGCTCGGGGAGTCGCCGCCGGAGGGCACCGAGGCCACGATGGTGTCCGAGACGGGAGCGACCCACTGCAACGCCTGCCCGTAGGAACGTGGCACGCGGACCGTCACGGGGGTCTCCCGGTCGAGCGTGGTGAGCACGGTGGCGTCGGCCTGCTCGGTGGCGTACCAGCAGACCCGGTTGACCGTCCAGACGTCGTCCGTCTCGCCGACGGCCGGCTCCGCGCCGCCGCAGGCGACGGTGAGCGCCGGGTCGCCGTACGCGGCGTTCTGCTCGGGGCCGGCGGTGACGGGGCGCTGCGGAAGGTCGTTGACCGTGGACGGCAACTGGGAGAGCAGGGCCCGGCAGACCGTGGCGGGCCGCTCGGCCAGCGCCGGCGCGGCCATCTCGACCGGGGCGGTGGAGCGCGGGCCGGCGGTGGTGGCGCTGGGCGTGGCGGCCGGCTCGGCCCGCTCGTCGGGGGAGAGTTGGCTGAACGCGAGCGCACCCACCAGCACGGTGACCGGCAGCGCGATCAGTGTGGCGACCAGCGCGGCGCCACGGGTCGTCCGGTCGCGGGCCGGCCGCTCGGGGCTCGTCTCGGCCGGTTCGGCCACCTCGTCCGGCTGGGCGGAATCGGTCATGGGGGAGTCAGCGATCTTGTCCACTTACAGGCGCACCACCGAACACGTGAGGGTGCGGGTGATGCCGGGCACCATCTGCACCTTGCTGACGATGAGTTTGCCGAGCTCGTCGACGGTGTTCGCCTCGGTGAGCACGACCACGTCGTACGGCCCGGTGACGGCGTCGACGCGGACCACGCCGGCAAGGTCCGAGATGAGACCGGCCACGTCACGCGCCCGGCCGACCTCGGTCTGGATGAGGATGTACGCCTGTACCACGACTCGACCTCCGTCCGTCGCCGCCTGCGGAGCGGCTCGAAGGGAGAAAGTACCTTACGGACCAGGTCTGATCCCTATCGGTGGTCAAGGAGAAGCGGTGAGCGAGCGCGGCGGAGGGCCGGCATGAGTGTCGCGGGAGTCGGCGAGTTCGGCCTGATCGACCGGGTGACCGCCCGGTTGTCGTACGGATCGACCGTGCTGCTCGGTCCCGGGGACGACGCGGCGGTGGTGGCCGCCCCGGACGCCCGGGTCGTGGCCTCGACCGACGTGCTGGTGGAGGGGCGGCACTTCCGGCGGGACTGGTCCGGCGCGCGTGACGTCGGCCACCGGGCGGCGGCGGCCAACCTGGCCGACATCGCCGCGATGGGGGCGCAGCCGACCGCGTTACTGGTCGCCCTCTGCATGCCGCCGGAGCTGGAGACCGGTTGGGCCGAGGAGCTCGCCGACGGGCTGGCCGCCGAGGCGGCGAAGGTCGGGGCGAGCGTGGTGGGCGGGGACATGTCGGCCAGCCCGACGTTGACCGTCGCGGTCACCGCCCTCGGCGACCTGGGCGGCCGGCCGCCGGTGACGCGCTCCGGCGCGCGGCCCGGGGACGTGCTGGCCCTGGCGGGCCGCACCGGCCACGCGGCGGCCGGGCTGACCGTGCTCTCCCGGGGCTTCCGCACGCCCCGGCTGCTGGTGGCGGCGTACCGGCGGCCCGAGGTGCCCTACCCGGCGGGACCGCACGCCGCCCGGCTCGGCGCCACCGCCATGATCGACGTGTCGGACGGGCTGCTCGCCGACCTCGGGCACGTGGCGAAGGCCAGCGGGGTCGCCGTGGACGTACGCCGGGACGCCTTCGAGGTGCCCGGGCAGATGCGCGACACCGCCCAGGCGCTCGGCGTCGATCCGTACTCCTGGCTCCTGACCGGGGGCGACGACCACGCGCTGGCCGCGACCTTCCCGTCGGCGGTGGCGCTGCCGCCCGACTGGCGGCCGATCGGGCGGGTCGCGGCGGGCTCGGGTGTCACGGTCGACGGGCGGCCGTACGACGGACCCGCAGGCTGGGACCACTTTCGGTAAGGGCCGATCATCGTCGTACCCTTTACCCGTGAGTGAGATCGAGATTCGGGCCGAGCGCTTCGACTCGCCGGTGGCGCAGCGGCTGATCCGGGCCGCCCTGGCCGACCTCGGCGCCCGGTACGGCGGCAGCGGCGACGAGACCCCGGTCGACCCGGGCGAGTTCGAGCCGCCCTCCGGGGCCTTTCTCGTCGCCCACCTCGGTGGCGAGCCGGTCGGCTGTGGCGGTTGGCGCAGCCACGGTGACGAGGGTGACACCGCCGAGCTGAAGCGGATGTACACCGTGCCGGCGGCCCGGGGCCGGGGCGTGGCCCGGGCGGTGCTGGCGGCGGTGGAGCGCTCGGCGCGCGAGCACGGGCGCAAGCGGATCGTCCTGGAGTGCGGCGACAAGCAGCCCGAGGCCGTCGCCATGTACACGGCGGCCGGCTACGAGCGGATCCCGAACTTCGGCTACTACCGGGACGCCCCGGGCTGCATCTCCTTCGCCCGCACGCTCTGAGGCGTCCCCTGCCGGTGGCCCGTCGCCGGCTCCCGGCTCCGGGGGCCCGGACGCGCCGCGCGGGCGCCGGGCACCCGTCGCCGGGCGGCGAAGAACCACGGGAACGGGCCGGCGGACCACGGGAACGGGCCGGCGGGCACGACAAAGCCGGCGGACCGTGACGGCCCGCCGGCGATGGCGAGTGCGGAGGGTGGGGCCTACCGCGTCAGGCGCGGGTGACCTTGCCAGCCTTGATGCAGGAGGTGCAGACCTTCAACTTCTTGGTGTTGCCGCCACCGGCCGGGGTACGCACCGACTGGATGTTCGGGTTCCAGCGGCGGTTGGTCCGCCGGTGCGAGTGGGACACGTTGTGGCCGAAGCCCGGTCCCTTGCCACAGACGTCGCACACGCTAGCCACGGGATACTCCTGGGATTGATACGTTCATGAGGTCGCCGCCAGGCGCAGCCCGGGCAACCTGGCCAGGTTACCCGATGCACCGGGGCCCGACCAACCGGCCCCGGCCGCCGGCCAGGGACGGCCCTCGGGCGCGAGGCGGTCCGACCGTACCGTCCCTCCCGTCGTGCGCCGCGCGCGGGCGGACCGGCGGCCTGTCCCCGGCGTCGCCGCGCGCGGTGGGTGGACGGCCGGACACGCCGCGGGAGTCCCGTCGACCCCGGCGCGTGTCGGTGCGCGCCAGTAGGCTTCTGGCCGTGCTGGACACCCTCGACGCCGCCGCGGTCCGCCGTTGGTGCGCAGGCGGGCTGGTCGCGCTCAGGCGCCACCAGGGCGAGATCGACGACCTCAACGTCTACCCGGTGCCCGACGGCGACACCGGCACCAACATGGTGCTCACCCTCACCTCCGCCCAGCAGGCGCTCGCGATGGACCTCGGCACCCTCCCGGAGGACGGGCCGACCGCGCACGGGCACGCGTTGCGCCTGATGGCCCGGGGCGCGCTGCTGGGCGCGCGGGGCAACTCGGGGGTGATCCTGTCGCAGATCCTGCGTGGCTTCGCCGACGCCGTGGCCGCCGTGCCCGCCGTGCGGGGGCGCGAGCTGGCCGCCGCCCTGCGCGACGGCACCGCCGCCGCCTACGCCGCCGTCGCCCGCCCGGTCGAGGGCACGCTGCTCAGCGTCGTCGCCGCGGCGGCGCACGCCGCCGAGCGGGCCGACAGCGCCGACCTGTGCGCGGTCGCCCGGGCGGCGGCGGGCGGGGCGGCGCACGCGTTGGCGCGCACCCCCGAGCAGCTCCCCGCGCTGGCCCGGGCGGGCGTCGTGGACGCCGGCGGCCGGGGCCTGTGCCTGCTGCTCGACGCCCTGGTCGAGGTCGTGACCGGCGAGCGCCCCGAGCGGCCCGCGCCCGCGCCGCGCCCGGTCCGTGCGCCGGCCGCCGCCGTCCGCGAGACCGGTTCCGAGGAGTACGCGTACGAGGTGCAGTACCTGCTCGACGCCGGGCCGGAGGAGGTGGCCCGGCTGCGCGCCGAGCTGGCCGCCCTGGGCGACTCGCTGGTGGTCGTCGGCGACGGGAACGCCGGTACGGGCACCTGGAACGTGCACGTGCACGTCAACGACGTGGGCGCGGCGATCGAGGCGGGCGTGGTGGCGGGCCGGCCGCACCGGATCTCGGTGACCCGCTTCGCCGACCAGGCCGCACCGGTGTCGCCCCCCGTCGCCGCGGACGGGCGGGCCGCCGTGGTGGTGGCCGCGGGCGCGGGCATCGCCGGGCTGTTCGCCGGCGAGGGCGCGGCGGTGGTGCCCGGCAACCCGTCGATCGGCGAACTGGTGGAGGCGATCCGCGCCACGGGGGCGGCCCGCGTGGTGGTGCTGCCCAACGATCCCGACACGCAGGCGGTGGCGAGCGCCGCCGCCCGGGAGGCGCACACGCTCGGCATCAAGGTCAGCGTGGTGCCGACCCGGTCGCCGGTGCAGGCACTGGCCGCCCTGGCGGTACGCGACCCGGGGCGGCGCTTCTCCGACGACGTGATCGCGATGGCCGAGGCGGCCGGGGCCTGCCGCTACGCCGAGGTCTGCTACGCCCGCCGCGAGGCGCTGACCGTCGCCGGCCCGTGCCGCCCCGGCGACGTGCTGGCGCTGGTCGAGGGGGAGGTGCACCTGATCGGGTCCGATCTGACCGACACCTGCGCCGCCGTGGTCGACCGGATGCTCGGCGGCGGCGGCGAGCTGGTGACGCTGCTCGCCGGGGCGGACGCCCCCGCCGGGCTGGCCGACGCCGTCCGCGAGCACGTCGGGCGGCGCTGGCCGTTCGTCGAGGTGCAGGCGTACCCGGGCGGGCAGCCGCACTATCCGCTCCTGGTGGGGGTCGAATGACGTCCGAGCAGTCCACGATGGACACGCCGCTGAGGAAGCTGGTCGGGGAGAAGACCGCGAAGGCCCTCGCCGGGCACCTCGACCTGCACACCGCCGGCGACCTGATCTACCACTTCCCGCGCCGCTACGACGAGCGCGGCGAGCACACCGACATCCGTACGCTCGACGTCGGTGAGCAGGTCACCGTGCTGGCCCAGGTGCAGCGCACCGCCGTACGCCCGATGCGCCAGCGCCGGGGCAACCTGCTGGAGGTGACGGTCGGCGACGGCACCGGCGGCACCCTCACCCTGACCTTCTTCGGCAACCAGGCCTGGCGCGAGCGCGAGCTGCGTCCCGGCCGGTGGGGGCTCTTCGCCGGCAAGGTCACCGAGTTCCGCGGCAGGCGGCAGCTCAACGGCCCGGAGTACGTCCTGCTCGGCGAGGGCGGCGACGGCGAGGCGGCGGCCAACGAGGAGATCGAGGAGTTCGCGGGCGCGCTGATCCCGGTCTACCCGGCCGCCGCGGCGGTGCCCACCTGGGTGATCGCCCGCTGCGTCCGGGTGGTGCTGGACACCTTCACCCCGCCGGAGGATCCGCTGCCCGTGACCCTGCGGGCCACCCGCAACCTGGGTGGCATCGGCACGGCGCTGCGCGAGATCCACCGGCCGTCCAGCAAGGAGGCGCTCTACCGGGCCCGGCACCGGCTCAAGTGGGACGAGGCGTTCGCCGTGCAGCTCACCCTGGTGCAGCGCAAGCACCGGGCCGCCGCGTGGCCGGCCCGGCCGCGTCCGGCGAGGCCCGGCGGCCTGCTCGACGCCTTCGACGCCCGGCTGCCCTACGAGCTGACGCCCGGGCAGCGCGACGTGGGGGTGGAGATCGCGGCGGACCTGGCCACGGCCCACCCGATGCACCGGCTGCTCCAGGGCGAGGTCGGCTCCGGCAAGACGGTCGTCGCGCTGCGCGCGATGCTCCAGGTGGTCGACGCGGGCGGGCAGGCCGCGCTGCTGGCCCCGACCGAGGTGCTCGCCGCGCAGCACCACCGGGGCATCCTCGACCTGCTGGGGCCGCTCGGGCGGGCCGGGGAGCTGGGTGCGGCCGACGACGCCACCAGGGTCGAGCTGGTCACCGGCTCGTTGGGCGCGGCGGCCCGCCGGCGTGCGCTGGCGGAGGTCGCCAGCGGCGCCGCCGGCATCGTGCTCGGCACCCACGCCCTGCTCTACGAGGGCGTCGACTTCGCCGACCTGGGCCTGGTGGTGGTCGACGAGCAGCACCGGTTCGGCGTCGAGCAGCGCGACGCGCTGCGCGCCAAGGCCGAGCAGCCGCCGCACGTGCTGGTGATGACGGCCACCCCGATCCCGCGCACGGTGGCGATGACCGTCTACGGCGACCTGGAGACCTCCACCCTGTCCCAACTGCCGCAGGGCCGATCGCCGATCGCCTCGCACGTGGTCCCGGCCGCCGAGAAACCGGCCTTCCTGGACCGGGCCTGGCGCCGGGTGCGCGAGGAGGTGGCCGCCGGCCACCAGGCGTACGTCGTCTGCCCCCGCATCGGCGACGGCCCGGCGAGCGAGGAGGAGCCGCCCCCGGAGGACGACAACGGGCGTCGGCCGCCGATGGCGGTCGCCGAGGTGGCGCCGCTGCTCGCCGAGGGGCCGCTGCACGGCCTGCGTATCGGCGTGCTGCACGGCCGGCTGCCGACCGACGAGAAGGACGCGGTGATGCGCTCCTTCGCCGCCGGCGACCTCGACGTGCTGGTCGCCACGACCGTGGTCGAGGTCGGCGTCAACGTGCCGAACGCGACCGTGATGATCGTGCTCGACGCCGACCGGTTCGGCGTCTCCCAGCTGCACCAGCTGCGCGGCCGGGTCGGTCGGGGTTCCGCCCCGGGGCTCTGCCTGCTGGTCAGCGAGGCGCTGGAGGGCACGCCCGCGCGGGAGCGGCTCGACGCGGTGGCCTCCACCACCGACGGGTTCAAGCTCGCCGAGCTGGATCTGGAGCAGCGCCGGGAGGGCGACGTGCTGGGCGCGACCCAGTCGGGGCGCCGTTCGCACCTGCGGTTGCTCTCGTTGCTGCGTGACGCCGACCTGATCCGCGACGCCCGGGCCGAGGCGATGGCCCTGGTCGAGGAGGACCCGGAGCTGGCCCGCCATCCGGCGCTGGCCGCCTCGGTGGCCGCCCTGGTCGACGAGGAACGCGCCGAATACCTGGAGAAGGGCTGACCCGGGCCGCCCCCGCCACCCCGGAAACGGGGTGAGGGCGCGCCGACCGTACGGTCGACGCGCCCTCGAAGGGTCAGCCCGGTTCGGCTCAGGCGGTGAAGCGCACCCGACGCCGGCGGGCGACGACGAACAGCACCGCGCCCACGGCGAGCAGGGCCGCCGCGCCGGCGGCGATGCCGCCGGCCGCCGCGCCGGTGACCGGGAGGCCGCCGCCCTGGCCGCCGTCGTCGCAGCCGCCTTCGGGGGCGGTCCACGCGATCGGCTTCTCCGACTCGAGGTCACCGGTGACGACCACGCTGAGGCCCTCGGCGGCGGGGAACGTCACGGTCTTCGTGCTGCCCGGCGCGAAGGTCACGGTCTTCGGCTCCCCGGTGCTGGGAGTGAAGGTCGAGGTGAGGCTGATGCCGTCCTTCGGGTTGGCCACCGTGAGGCTCAGCTCGTCACAGGTGGCGTCGTAGGAGGTCTCCGGCTCGCCGACCTCCGGCTGCTGGCAGTCCTCGGGCTGCTTCCAGCCGCCCTTCCAGGCGTCCATGCCGTCGGCGGCCACGGCGATCTCCTTGGCCTGCGCGGCGGTCAGCTCGACGGTCTCGAACTTGCCGGCCGCCACGGTCACCTTCTCGGCGAACTCGCCGCTGCCGGTGACGGCGAAGACCGCCGCCACGTTGCCCCGGTTGACCAGGGTGAGCCGCGCGGTGCCGGCGCAGTCGTAGGTGACCTCGACGGCGGGCTCGGCCACGCAGGTGCCCTTGCCGCCGTTGTACCAGGCGGCCGGGCCCTCGGAGCGGGCGCCGATGCCGGACGGGCTGCCGACCTTGCGGTTGTCGTAGCGCTTGCCGCCCTCGACCAGCGGGTCGATGACCTCGCTGCCGAAGACGAAGTCGACCTGCGTGAAGCAGGTCGGCACGGCGACCTTGAACTCCAGCTTGGCGACGGTGCCGATCCCGCCGTCCGGCACCGGGGCGAACGCCTTGACCGACTTGTCGAACAGGTACTGCGGCACGGCGAACTTCGCCGACGGCGCCACGTAGGACACCAGGGCGAAGTCCTGCTTCTCGCCCTCGCAGAGCGGGCCGTTGGTCAGCGTGATCGACGCCTCGCCCTTCGGCCCGTCGAACGTGTGCGTGTAGCGCGCGTCGGCCGCGCTGACGCAGGTCGGCTCCTGGGGGGTGGACGACCGGGTCGGCTGGGGGGTGGGGGCGGAGGTGGTCGCGCTCGCCGAGGCCGAGGGCGACGGGTTGGTGGCGATCGCCGGCGACGAGACCGCGAACGCCGTGACGAGACCGGCCAGGGCGGCGGCTGCCACGGTGAGCGGTCGCCGCGGCGACAGCGGGGGACGGATCACGCGTACTCCCGGGTGTGAAGAAGCGTCGGAGGAGCGGCGCGGGAGACGCGATCGGGCGGCTCCACCGAGCGCGCGCGGCGATGCGGGCGTCCCCTCGTGCCGTCGGACCGGCGGGTCGCCCGCCGGCACCGGCAGACCCTAGCGAGACGACCGCGCGCGGCACAGCGCACAGCGCAGACCGTGAAAGTTGTTATGAATTTGAGATCATCGATATACGCAGGGTGGTCGTCCGGGTCGGTCGGAGGCACGTACCGTGTCGGCGCCGGCCGCCCGCGCGTCGCGTAGCGTCGTGCCCATGAGCAGGAGGAGACGGTGACCCGGATCGTGGCCGGCGCTCTCGGCGGGCGCCGGATCGCCGCGCCGCCCGGCGCGGGCACCCGGCCCACCTCGGACCGGGTCCGCGAGGCGCTGTTCAGCGCAGTGCAGGCCGAGGTCGACCTGGCCGGCGCCCGCTTCGCCGACCTCTACGCCGGCTCCGGCGCGGTCGGTCTGGAGGCCCTCTCCCGGGGGGCCGCGCACGTGCTGCTGGTGGAGTCCGACCCCCGGGCCGCCCGGGTGATCCGCGAGAACGTGGCGGCGCTGCGCGCCGGCCCGGCCGCCCGGCTGGTCACCGGCAGGGTCGCCACGGTGCTGGCGGCCGGCCCGGGCGGCGACCCGTACGACGTGGTCTTCGCCGATCCGCCCTACGCGGTGCCGGACGCGGAGATCACCGCGATGCTCGCCGCGCTGGCCGACGGTGGCTGGCTGGCCCCGGACGCCCTGGTGGTGGTGGAGCGGTCCAGCCGCACCGGCCCGGTCGGGTGGGTGGAGGGCGTCACCGGCGAGCGCAGCCGACGCTACGGCGAGACGACCCTTTGGTACGGTCGCCGATCATGAGACGTGCGGTGTGTCCCGGCTCGTTCGATCCGGTCACCAACGGGCACCTCGACATCGTCGGCCGGGCGAGCCGGCTGTTCGACGAGGTGATCGTGGGCGTGCTGGTCAACCAGTCGAAGAGCGGCCTGTTCACCGTCGAGGAGCGGATCGACATGCTCCGCGAGGTGACCGCCTCCTACGACAACGTCCGGGTCGAGTCGTTCCGCGGCCTGCTGGTCGACTTCTGCCGGGCGCAGCAGGCGAGCGTGCTGATCAAGGGCCTGCGGGCGGTCAGCGACTTCGACTACGAGTTGCAGATGGCGCAGATGAACATCGGCCTGGCCGGCGTCGAGACCCTGTTCATGCCGACCAACCCGCTCTACTCGTTCCTTTCCTCGAGCCTCATCAAGGACGTGGCGAAGTGGGGCGGCGACATCTCCGCCCACGTGCCCGACCGGGTCCGCGAGGAACTGAGCGCCCGCCTCGTCCCGCCGCCGGGCGACTGACCGCCGGCGTCACCACACCCCGCCGGACCCGTGCCGGCGGGGATCGCGCCGTGGCGTACCGCGACGCGCCGGGCCGGGGGGAGCGGCGCGGTGTGGTCGGGGCGCGACATGATGTGTGGAGCGGGAAACCGGCCGTAGCCCGCATCATGTAGGTCGGCCCGACGAACGACAGGAGTGAGGTACCGGTGGACCCGCTCGATCGCATCGACGAACTGATCGCCATGGTGGAGCAGGCCCGCTCCGTCCCGATGTCGCGCAACAACTGCATGGTCGACCGGGGCGAGTTCATCGCGGTCCTCGACGATCTGCGCGCCGAACTCCCCGCCGACCTGCGCCGGGCCGCCGCGCTGCTGGAGGAGCGGGACAAGATCATGGAGGCCGGCAAGCGCGAGGCCGACCGGATCATCAGCGAGGGTGAGGCGGAACACGCCCGGCTGGTCTCGGTGAACGAGATCACGGTCTCCGCCGAGCACGAGGGCGCGCGGATCATCGCGGAGGCCCGCGCCGAGGCGCAGCGCCTGCGCGAGGAGGTCGACGACTACGTCGACACCGCGCTGGCCAACTTCGAGCAGTTCCTCACCCGGGCGCTGGCCTCGATAGAGCGCGGCCGGGACAAGATGCACGCGCTGCGCGAGATCGGCACCTTCGGTGGGGAGGAGGCGGAACGCCCGCTACCCTTCTGAGCGGCACCTCACCAGCCGACAGACGGGGCGGGCGTCGCCCCCGGTTCGACGGTCCGGCGGTCGTCCAGGTAACCTCCTTTGTCGGCCTCTCACCGGCCGGAGTCTGACTATGCCCAAACACACGCCTTCGACACTCAACCCCAGGTCGCCGCTGGTCCTCGACACGAGGGAGCTGCCGCGCCGGCCTGGTGTGTTGCGTACGGTCAAGCGGGTGGTGCCGGCACCGGCGGACCTCGGCGGCGAGATGATCGCCGTGCCGGAGGGCGCGGACCTCGACCTCGACCTGAGGTTGGAGTCGGTGTCCGAGGGCGTGCTCGTCTCGGGGACCGTCAGCGGTCCCGTCCGGGGCGAGTGCGGTCGCTGCCTACGCGAGATCGACGACTCGCTGGCCGTGCGGATCCAGGAGCTGTACGCGTACGAGAACAGCACCACGGACACCACGACCGACGAGGACGAGGTGGGCCGGATGCAGGGCGATCTGATCGACCTGGAGCCGGTGCTGCGGGACGCGGTGGTACTCACACTGCCGACCAACCCGCTCTGCCGGGAGGACTGCCCAGGCCTGTGCCCCGACTGCGGGGTGCACTGGGACGATCTGCCGGCCGACCACAGTCACGAGCAGATCGACCCGCGTTGGGCGGGCCTGTCGCAACTGAACCGTAAAGAGGAGTAGGAACCGTGGCCGTCCCCAAGCGCAAGATGTCGCGCAGCAACACCCGCGCCCGCCGGGCGAACTGGAAGGCGACCGTGGTCGCGACCGTGGCCTGCCCCCAGTGCAAGTCGGCGAAGCTGCCGCACGCCGCCTGCTCCGTCTGCGGCACCTACAACGGCCGCCAGGTTCTCGAGGTCTGACCTGGACGCCGAGTGATGCCCCCGACCCCTGGTCGGGCGGCACGCGCACCCTGGCACTCGCCCGGTGTCCCGGCTCCCTCCGACGCCGGCCGGCCCGTTCCGGCCGGCGTTCCGACGGAGCCGGGCACCGTGCGGATCGCCGTTGACCTCCTCGGCGGGGACGACGCTCCCGCCGTCGTGGTTGACGGCGCTCTGCGGGCCGTGCGCGCCGACCCGGACCTGCACCTGCTGCTCGTCGGCCCGGCCGAGGCCGCCGGCGAGGTGATCCGTGCCCTCGACCCGGCGCAGCGCGCCCGGGTGACGGTACGGCCGGTCCGCATCGCCGTCGGCATGGCCGAGCATCCCGTGGCCGCCCGTGGCGACAGCACGGTCCGCGCCGCCGTGCACGCCGTCCGCGACGGCGTCGCCGACGCGCTTGTCTCCGCCGGGTCGACCGGCGCCACCGTCACCGCCGTCGCGCTCGGCCTCGGCCGCTGGCCGGACGTGCGCCGTCCGGCGCTGATCGCCACCCTGCCGGCCGTCGCCGGTCCGGTCGTCCTGCTGGACGTGGGCGGTTCGCTGGAGCCACGCCCGGCCACCCTGGCCCGCCACGCCGTACTCGGCACCGCCTATGCCGCCGTGGCGCACGCCGTCGCCGAGCCCCGGGTGGGGCTGCTGTCGGTGGGCACCGAGGCGGGCAAGGGCGACCGCGCCCGCCGGCTCGCCGATCCCGTCCTCGCCGCCACGTCGCTGCCCTGCGACGGCCGCTACGTCGGCCTCGTCGAGGGGTACGACGTCTCCCTCGGCGCGCGCGCCGATGTGGTGGTCACCGACGGGTTCACCGGTAACGTGCTGCTCAAGGCGATCGAGGGCGCGTACGCGATGGCCGGCGGGCCCCCGTCCGGCGGCGGCGCCCCGCGCGCGGCGGCCCTGCTCGGGGTCGCCGGGACGGTCGTCGTCTGCCACGGCGCGGCCCGGGCCGAGGACGTCGCCGCCGGCATCGGGCTGGCCGCCCATCTATGGCGACGGCGCGCCACCGACCAGGTCCGCGCGCTGCTCGACGGCGCCGAGGCGGGCGACCGCGAGCAACGCACCGACCGCTCCACCGACACCGAGGTACCCACATCATGAGCAACGACAAGCGGCGGCGGGCGTCCGTCGGTCACCTGGAAGCCGCGTTCGGCGTCAGCCTGGATCCGGAGCTGCTCCAGCGCGCCCTGACCCACCGCTCGTACGCGTACGAGAACGGCGGCCTGCCCACCAACGAGCGGTTGGAGTTCCTGGGCGACTCGGTGCTCGGCGTGGTGATCACCACCGCGCTGTTCCACAACCACCCCGACCTGCCCGAGGGGCAGCTGGCCAAGCTGCGGGCCAGCGTGGTCAACATGCGTGCCCTCGCCGACGTGGCCCGGGGCCTCGGCCCGGACGGGCTCGGCGCCTACCTGCTGCTCGGCAAGGGCGAGGAGACCACCGGCGGCCGGGACAAGGCGAGCATCCTCGCCGACACCCTGGAGGCGCTGCTCGGCGCGATCTACCTCCAGTACGGGCTGGACACCGCCGCCATCGTCATCCACCGGCTGTTCGATCCGCTGATGGCCGAGTCGGCCGGCCGGGGTGCGGCCCTGGACTGGAAGACCAGCCTCCAGGAGTTGACGGCGGCGCTCGGGCTCGGCGTCCCCGAGTACCGCATCGAGGGCACCGGACCGGACCACCTCAAGACGTTCACCGCCTGGGTGGTGGTCGCCGGCAACCGCTACGGCGGGGCCGACGGGCGCAGCAAGAAGGAGGCCGAGCAGCGGGCCGCCGAGGCGGCCTGGCGGACGCTGACCGAGCAGGCGGAGCGGGAGCCGGCCGGGGCGGTGGCCGACGACGAGCCGGTGCAGGCCGCCGAGGCGGGCCTGGGCCGTGCCTGAGCTGCCGGAGGTCGAGACGGTCCGGCAGGGGCTGGCCCGCTGGGTCACCGGCCGGCGGCTCTCCTCCGTCGAGGTACGTCACCCCCGCGCGGTACGCCGGCACACGCCCGGCGGCGGGCACTTCGCCGACGTGCTGGCCGGCCGGACGGTGCTGGACGTGTGCCGGCGCGGCAAGTACCTGTGGCTGCCCCTGGACAGCGGCGACGCCGTCATCGGGCACCTGGGCATGTCGGGCCAGCTGCTGGTGCAACCGGCCGACGCCCCCGACGAGACGCACCTGCGGGTCCGGTTCCGGTTCTCCGACGACGGTCCCGAGCTGCGTTTCGTCGACCAGCGCACGTTCGGCGGCCTGTCGGTCTCCGCCGGGGGCGCCGAGCTGCCGGCGGAGATCGCGCACATCGCCCGCGACCCGATGGACCCGCAGTTCTCCGACGCGGCGTTCGCCGCCGCGCTGCGCCGACGGCGCACCGAGGTCAAGCGGGCGCTGCTGGACCAGACGCTGATCTCCGGCGTCGGCAACATCTACGCCGACGAGGCGCTGTGGCGGGCGAGACTGCACGGCGCCCGCGCCACCGACGCGCTGACCGGCCCGGCCGCCCTGCGGCTGCTGGGCCACGTCCGGGACGTCCTCGCCGAGGCGATCAGGTCCGGCGGCACCAGCTTCGACGCCCTCTACGTCAACGTCAACGGGGAGAGCGGCTACTTCGACCGGGCGCTGAACGTCTACGGGCGAGAGGGGCTGCCGTGCCCCCGCTGCGGCGCGCCCGTCCGCCGCGAGGCGTTCATGAACCGCTCGTCGTACAGCTGCCCGCGCTGTCAGCCCCGCCCCCGGGCGGCGGTTCGGGGCTGACCCCGCCGCCGGTCAGCGCGCCGGGCAGGGGATCCGCCACGCGTCGAGGTCGCGTTCCTTGCGGATCGAGGAGAGACCGTAGCCGACCGTGGTGACGCAGAAGTCCGTGGTCGAGCCGGCGTACTCCACGTGGAACACCGGTTTGCCCGCCTCCACGAACGGCAGCAGCCGGGCGCACTGGTCGAGCCGCGCACACTCCTCGTTGACGGCGAAGTCGAAGTCCGGGGCCAGGGCCGCCACCTGCCCCAGGTCGTTGATCAGGCCGGGGGAGAGACTCAGCGACCGGGCCAGCTCGGCCAGCCGGCGGTTGAACCGCAGCTGGTCGTCGAAGCCGAGCGGGAAGCCGGACCGGTACGCGTACCCGTCGGCGTCGGCCAGCGCGACCGCCCCGAAGCCCTTGCCCCGGCAGAGCCGGAACCGGTCGGCCAGCACCGGGCGCAGCGCATCCCACTGCCGCACGTCGAGCCAGCGGCTCTGGGGTCGGCGGGACGCGGCACCCCGTAGGACGGTCGGGAAGCGGTCCGCGTCCGGGTCGCCCGGCACGACCGAGCCGACGTGCACCTGGCAGACCAGTCGGCGGTCCCGGGAGCGCAGCTCGGCGGTCTGCGCGGCGGTGGTGTCGACCGGGTCGAGCAGGAAGACGTCGGCGTCGACGGTCGGGTCCAGCACGCCGCTGAGCTGCCACTGCCACTGCCACCGGCCCGCCGACTCCGCCGGCCAGGTGGTCGGGGCGCCCGGCGGGGTGAAGTCCCCCCGGCAGGCGGCGACCACGCCCAGCAGCGCCAACGCGACGCAGGCCGGCAGGGCCCCGCGCAGGCCCCGCCCGACGGCGCGCGTACGCGGCCGGATCCGCATCGGCAGCTCCGCAAGGTCGCGGGCGGCCGCACACCGCCCGGAGCGGATACGCCGGGTCGGCGTACCTCATCCGGTCAAACGAGCGCGGACCCGGCGACGACTCGCGTTCAGCGCGGCGCGGCGAAGACCTGCGTCCAGTACGGCCCGTTGCTGCTGGCGACGCCGACGCCGATCTCGGTGAAGGCGCAGTTCAGGATGTTGGCCCGGTGGCCGGGGCTGTTCATCCAGGCCTGCATGACGGCGGCCGGCGTCTTCTGGTTCCAGGCGACGTTCTCGCCGTAGGTGCGCCAGGAGTAGCCGACCCGGTCCAGCCGGGTCCCGACGTTGCTGCCGTCGCTGCCGGTGTGCGACATGTTCCGGTGGTCGGCCTGGTCCTGGCTGTGCCGCTGGGCCGCGGTCGTCAGCTTGTCGTCGACGCCCAACGCGCCGCAGCCGGCCTTGGCGCGCTCGGCGTTGACCAGGTCGACCACCTGGCTGGCCTGGCTGCCGGTGCCGCTGCTGCCGACCGGCGCCCTCGTGCCCCCGCCGGGCGGCGCCGGGCTCCGCTCGGCGGTGCGCCGCGAGGGCGCGGTGGTACGCGACGGTGCCGGCGTCGGCTTGGTCGTCCTCGTGGCCGACGGGGTCGGCTTGACGGTGGTCGGCGCGGTGCTCGGCGTGGGCGGGGCCGGCGTCACGCCGGGGGTCGACTCCGTGTCGGGCAGCACCGGGGCGGCGGCGATCGGGGCGTCGGCGGCGGCCGGATCGCTCGCCGGGCCGTCACCGGTCAGCGCGACCGCGCCCACGCCGAGGCTCACCACCAGCGTGGCGGCCGCGGCGGCGCCGCCGATCAGCAGCGGGCGGGGGAACCGGCGGCGCTGGCGGTGGCGGCCCTCGGTGGTGGCCGGGGTGGCCCGGAGCGCGGCGACGTCGACGGGAGCGGTGCGGGCGTCCATCGGCTCGCGCTGCCAGCGGGTGGGCGCGGCGTCGACCGGCCCGGGGTAGCGGTGCGTGGGCGCCGCGTCCATCGGCTCGGCCTGCCAGCGCGCGGTCGGCTGGTCGCGGTGCCACTCGTCGGCGGGCTGCTGCGGGTCGTCGCCGAACAGGTAGGCCGACCTCGGCTCCGGACGGTCGGTGAGCCAGGCCGGCGGCTCCTCGCCCAGCGGCTCCTCGCGGCGCCGTGGGGCGCCGTCCGGGTCGTTCGGATCGGTCCAGCCGTACACGCCGGTGCCTCCAAGGGGTCGCTTGCGAGCCGGGGTGACGCTACGTGGCGGGCGCGAACAGCGGCAATCGGGCTAAGGAAGAGTTAAGGGGAAGCCGGGCGTCACGGTGGGGACTTCGCGGGATCCGGGGCGTAGAGTCAGGGTGTCCGGACAGAGTGTGTCCGCGCCTTGTGGCAGCCCCCCGGCAAGTGGTCAGGTCGACGTGTAAATGATCTACGGCCTGCGAGAACTTGACGAAAGAGGGGGTGTCGGCTCAATATGTAGGTGTCGCCAGTCGCGCCCGGTCATGCCCAGAATCGTCTGGGGTGACAGCCGCGTACACATTTGGGCGCGCGTTGGCCGGCCCTTCCGGCAGCGCATATCAAGGAGTCAACATGGCTAAGGCCCTGTACGGCCACGTAGGTGCAGCGCCCGACCGGCGTCTGCTCGACGAGGTCACCCGACTGCGTACCACGGTTCGGGCGCTCGAGTTCGAGATCACGCGGCTGCGTGCCGAGAACGATCGGCTCGCGGCGGCCGCGGCCGAGGCGGACGATCTGCTCCGTCTGGCCGAGCCCGCGCTGACCTGATCTCCGGATCGCAAAACTGAATCGCACCACGCAGAAAGAGCGCGCCGACACTTCCGTGCCGGCGCGCAGCTCTGTCCGCACCCCTTTTCGGCACGGCGAATGCGTGATCTTGTGCGGCTGCGCCGAAGGATTCCGGCGCGCGCGGTCGCAACGATTCCGGTGCGGCTCCGCCCGGCCGCGAACCGGGGGAGGCGGCCAGGACGCGGGGGAGCCAGCCGCGCCGGTGGACCGGTCCGCGCCACCCGGATGAGCGCCCGGCGGTCGCCAGGCGGGTCGCGTGCCCGGCGGTTCCCGCTCCCGGGTTAGTCTGCGGGTTCACCCAGGTCCGCGCTGCCGGCGACGGTACGGCGGCCACCGGACGAGGATCGAGAAGGTGCATCTCAAGAGCCTGACGGTGAAGGGCTTCAAGTCCTTCGCCTCCGCGACGACGCTGAAGCTGGAGCCGGGGATCACCTGCGTGGTCGGCCCCAACGGCTCCGGCAAGTCCAACGTCGTCGACGCCATCGCCTGGGTGCTCGGCGAGCAGGGCGCCAAGGCGCTGCGCGGCGGCAAGATGGAGGACGTCATCTTCGCCGGCACCGCCGGCCGGGCCCCGCTGGGCCGGGCCGAGGTGACCCTCACGATCGACAACACCGACGGCGCGCTGCCGATCGAGTACACCGAGGTGTCGATCACCCGCCGGATGTTCCGCTCCGGTGAGAGCGAGTACGAGATCAACGGCGACACCTGCCGGCTGCTCGACATCCAGGAGCTGCTGTCGGACTCCGGCATCGGCCGGGAGATGCACATCATCGTCGGCCAGGGGCGCCTCGACGGGATGCTGCACGCCAAGCCGGAGGACCGGCGCTCGTTCATCGAGGAGGCGGCCGGCGTCCTCAAGCACCGCAAGCGCAAGGAGAAGGCGCTGCGGAAGCTCGACGCGATGCAGACGAACCTCAACCGGCTCACCGACCTCACCGCCGAGCTGCGCCGTCAGCTCAAGCCGCTGGGCCGGCAGGCGGAGGTGGCCCGCCGTGCCGCCGCCATCCAGGCGAACCTGCGCGACGCGAGGTTGCGGCTGCTCGCCGACGACCTGGCCACCCTGCGCGCCACCCTGAACCGGGAGATCGCCGACGAGACCGCGGTGCGCGAGCGCCGCGAGCAGGTCGAGGCCGAGCACACCGAGGTGCAGGCCCGCCTCGCCGAGCTGGAGGCGGCCCTCGCCGAGGACGCGCCGCTGCTGGCCGCCGCCCAGGACACCTGGTACAAGCTCTCCGCCCTCGCCGAGCGGTTCCGCTCCATCGAGCAGCTCGCCCGGGAACGGCTGCGGCACCTCGGCGCCACCGGGGACGACGAGCGACCCGGCCGCGATCCCGACCAGTTGGAGGCCGAGGCCGAGCGGATCAGCGAGCAGGAGGAGGAGCTGCGCGGCGCGCTCACCGACGACCAGATCCGGCTGGCCGAGGCCGTCGAGCACCGTCAGGAGCTGGAACGGCAGCTCGCCGCCGCCGAACGCGAGCTGGTCGCCGCGGCCAAGGCGATCGCGGACCGGCGGGAGGGCCTGGCCCGGCTCACCGGCCAGGTCAACTCCGCCCGCGCCCGCACCACCAGCGCCGGCGAGGAGATCGAACGGCTCGCCACCGCGCACGGCGACGCGCTGGCCCGGGCCGAGCAGGCCCAGGCCGACCTCGACGCGGTCGCCGAGCAGTCCACCGAGGCGGACCGGGACAACGCCGACCTCGACGCCCGGCACGCCGAGGCGGTCGCCGCCCAGGATCTGGCGCAGGCCACCGTGCGGTCGCTGACCGAGGCGGAGCGGGCGGCGGAGAAGGACGCCGCCACCTGGAAGGCCCGGGAGGAGGCGCTCGCTCTCGGCCTGCGCCGCAAGGACGGCGCCGGCGCGCTGCTGGCCCGCGCCGACGAGGTCCCGGGCCTGCTGGGCAGCCTGGCCGGGCTGCTCACCGTCGCCCCCGGGCAGGAGGCCGCGCTCGCCGCCGCGCTCGGCGGCCTCGCCGACGCGGTCGCGGTCAGCGGCGTCGACGAGGCGGTCGAGGCCATGCGGCTGCTGAAGATCTCCGACGCGGGTCGTGCCGGCCTGCTGGTCGGCAGCCCCGCCGGGCCGGGCATGGACGGCTCCGCCGACGCGCTGCGGCCGAAGCTGCCCGACGGCGCCCGCTGGGCACCCGACCTGGTGGAGTGCTCCCCGCAGATCCGCCCGGCGGTGCACCGGGCGCTGCGCGACGTGGTGCTGGTCGACGACCTCGCGGCGGCGGCCGAGGTGGTCGCCGGCAACCCGGAGCTGCGCGCGGTCACGCCCGACGGGGACGTGGTGGGCGCGTACGCGGCGGCCGGCGGGTCGGCCAAGGCACCCAGCTTCATCGAGGTGCAGGCCGCCGTCGAGGAGGCCCGGTCGAACCGGCTCGCCGCCGAGCGCACCGGGGCGGAACTGCGCGAACAGCTCGTCGACGCCCGCGCCGAGGTGGCCGCCGCCAAGGAGACGGTGCAGCACGCCGCCGCCGCCAAGCGGGAGGCGGAGAGCCACCGCAACGCCGCCGCCCGCCGGCTGGCCGAGCTGGGCGCGGCGGCCCGCTCCGCGAAGGCGGAGACCGACCGGCTCGGCGAGTCCCGGGCCCGCGCGGAGGCCGCCCGGGAGCGGGACCTGCTCACCCTGGCCGAGCTGGCGGAGCGGCTGCGGCTGGCCGAGGAGACCCCCGTCGACGCGGAACCGTCGACCGAGGAACGCGACCAGCTCGCCGCGATGGTGCCGCAGGCGCGGCAGAACGAGATGGAGGTCCGGCTCGCGGTGCGTACCGCCGAGGAGCGGGTCTCCTCGATCGCCGGCCGCGCGGACTCGCTGCGCCGGCAGGCCACCGCCGAGCGGGCCGCGCGGGAACGCGCGGCGGCGCGGCGGGCGGCGCGCGCCCGGGGCGCGGGCATCGCCCGGGCCGTGGCGGGCGGGGCCCGGGAGGCACTCACCCGGCTGGTCACCTCCATCGCCGCGGCGGAGGAGCACCGCGACGCCGTGGCGCGCGAACGCGCCGCCCGCGAGGCCGAGCTCCAGGAGGTACGCGGCGCGGCCAAGCGGCTGGGCGCGGAGCTGGAGCGGCTGACCAGCCAGGTGCACCGGGACGAGGTGGCCCGCGCCGAGCAGCGGCTGCGCATCGAGCAGTTGGAGGCGAAGGCCGCCGAGGACTTCGGGCTGGACGTGGAGACCCTGGTCGCCGAGTACGGCCCGACCCAGCCCGTCCCGCCCACCCAGGCCGACGTGGCGGCGGCCGAACGCGACGGCCTGCCGGTGCCCGAGCCGATCCGCTACGAGCGGCCGGTGCAGGAGAAGCGGGCGGCCAAGGCCGAACGGGAACTGACCCTGCTCGGCAAGGTGAACCCGCTGGCCCTGGAGGAGTTCGCCGCGCTGGAGGAGCGCTACAAGTTCCTCTCCGAGCAGCTGGAGGACCTCAAGGCCACCCGCCGCGACCTGCTCACCGTCGTCAGGGACGTCGACGACCGGATCCTGGAGGTCTTCGCCAGCGCGTTCGCCGACACCGCCCGGGAGTTCCAGCAGGTCTTCACCGTGCTCTTCCCCGGTGGCGAGGGGCGGCTGGTGCTCACCGACCCCGACGACCTGCTCACCACGGGTGTCGAAGTCGAGGCCCGCCCGCCGGGCAAGAAGATCAAGCGGCTGTCGCTGCTCTCCGGCGGCGAGCGTTCGCTGACCGCGGTGGCGATGCTGGTGGCCATCTTCCGGGCCCGGCCGAGCCCGTTCTACATCATGGACGAGGTGGAGGCCGCGCTCGACGACGTCAACCTGGGCCGGCTGATCACGCTGCTGGCCCAGTTGCGGGAGAAGAGCCAGCTCATCGTCATCACGCACCAGAAGCGCACGATGGAGGTCGCCGACGCCCTGTACGGCGTGACCATGCGCAACGGGGTCACCCAGGTGATCAGCCAGCGGCTCAACCGGGCCGACGGAGACGAGCGGCGCGGCCGCGGCGAGGAGAACGAGTAGTGGGTCGGGAACGGGCGACGGCGCTCCTGGTGGACTTCGACGGCGTCCTGCGTCGGTGGGACCCGGCGGTGGCCGCCGGGGTGGAGCGGGAGTACGGCCTGTCCGAGGGCGTGCTCACCGAGATCGCCATGCAGTGGGGGCGGCTCCAGCCGGTGCTGACCGGACGGGTCAGCCACGCCGACTGGATGACCAGCGTGGCCGACGCGCTGGCCGACTCCGTGGGCGGCCCCGAGCGGGCCCGGGCCGCCGTGCAGCAGTGGCAGCGCTACCGGGGCGAGGTGGACCCGGAGGTGCTCGCCTTCGTCCGCGAGGCGCGGGCCGGCGGCATCCGGGTCGGGCTCGGCACGAACGCCACCGACCTGCTCGACGCCGACCTCGCCGCGCTCGACCTGGTGGGCGAGTTCGACGTGGTGGTCAACTCGTCCAGGATCGGTGTGAACAAGCCGGCGAAGGAGTACTTCCAGGCGGCCTGCGACGCCCTGGCCACCCCGCCCGGGCGGGTGCTCTTCGTCGACGACGAGGACTGGGCGATCCGGGGCGCCCGCGTGGCCGGCCTGTCGGCGCTGCGCTGGAGCGGGCCGGCCGACCTGCGGTACGCGCGGGCCGCCCTGGCGTACTGACCGGAGACGGTGCAGGTCTCGTCGAGCGACCGGCCGGCGGTGGCGGCGCGGGCCAGCGCGACCTCCCGGTGGAGGGTGGCGAGGTCGGCCTCGGCGGCGCTCACGACCGCCGACGGTGGCCCGCTCACCCGCCGGGGGTGAGGCGCTGGCGCATCACCTCACGCAGGTGACCGTCGCTGGTGGTGCCCTCGATGCTCACCTCGGCCGTCCGACCGGCGTGCACCAGCGTGGCGACGGCGTTGCCGAAGTACGGCCCGGCGAGCCGCTTCCAACGGAAGGGCGGACGGCGTACCCCGGCGGTACGGGCCAGCGCCCGGGTCGCCCCGGACGGCCCGGCCGACCAGCCGAGCTTCATCAGCGGGCGCATCCCGGCGGGCACCTGGTTGTGGATGGGCGAGCAGGTGAGCTGGTGCACCGGGGTGACCACGCCCCGGTCGTCGAAGCGGGCCCGCGCCACGTACGAGTGGTGCACGTCGCCGGAGAGCACACTGATCGACGCCGGTGGCGCGTACGCCGGTCCGGCCCCGACCCGCTCGCCGGGCCCGCCGGGGGTGCCGCTGCCGAGGCGGGCGAAGAGCGCGCCGAGCGCGTCGAACGAACGGCGGAACGCGGCCCAGTGCTCCAGGTCCAGCCCTCGGCGCAGGTTCTCCGCCAGCCGGGCGACCCAGCGTCGCCGCGAGTCGGCCAGCTTCTCGTTCCACGCCTCCACGTGGTGGATGCCCGGCGGCAGCAGCCAGGGCAGGGACGCGCCGACCACCAGGTGGTCGTAGACGCCGTGCGCCCGGTCGAGGAACCAGGACCACTCGCCCGGGGGCAGCATCGCCCGCTGGCCCGGCTCCAGCACCCGGCTGCACCGGTTGTCGAGCATGACCAGCCGGGTCCGGCCCAGGTCCAGCGCGTAGCTCCACTGGTACTGCACGGCGCGCCACCGCTCGGTGTCGTGCGCGAGGTCGGCCTCGGTGTCGACCCGCTGGCCGAACTCGCGCAGCACCCCCGTGGCGTCCTCCGCCGCGGCGACCTTGGCGTAGACCGGGTCGGCGGCGATCTCGTCGGGGGCGAGGTTGCCCAGGTGCTGGTAGACCCAGTAGGAGGCGAGGCCGCTGGTGATCCGTTCCGCCCACCAGGGCTGCTCGCGCATGTCGGAGCGCCAGGCGGCCGAGGTGTTCCAGTCGTCGATGATCTCGTGGTCGTCGAAGATCATGACGCTCGGCACGGTGGAGAACAGCCAGCGGATCTCCGGGTCCCGCCAGGACTCCAGGTAGAGCTTCGTGTACTCGTCGAAGCTGACCACCTGGTCGCTCGGCGCGCCCTTGGGCCGGCGGCGACGCCGCTTCAGCAGCCGCCGGACCGTGGGGGACGTCTCGTCCGCGTAGACCTGGTCGCCGAGAAGCACCAGCAGGTCGGGCAGGTCGGCCCGGCCCGGGTCGGCCATCAGCCGTCGGGCGTACGCGTCGAGGGCGTCCGGGGGCAGCCGCCGGGTGGTGGCGTGCTGGGTCGTCTCCCGACAGGAACCGAAGACCAACCGGACCGGCTGGTCGAGGTCGTCGGCCGCCCGGGTGCGGATGACGCTGGGCGGGAACTTGCTCCTCGGCACCGGCCAGGCGACCTCGTCGTCGATCAGCACCTCGTAGCTGGTGGCGCTGTCGGGGGTGAGCCCCGCCACGACGACGAGCGCGTAGTGGTGGTCGTACGCCGAGAAGGTGGGTGCGGTGCCGCCGGCGCCGTCGGCGGTGCGGACGGTGACCACGGCGGGCGCGCTGGTCTCGACCCAGATGGTGGCCCGTGTGCCGACCACTCTGCGTAGCAACGGGCCGATGAGCAGGTGTGCCGCGGGCATTGTCGACCTCCAGATGAGCGGACTTCATCTTTACTACCCGGCCGGCGGTCGCACCACTGCTGGCTGTGACCGAGCCTACCGCCGGCTTCGCGGGCGCGGCCGGGAGCGGTGGCTGGGACAGCTTCGCCGGCATCTGACAGGATTCCGGCATGACCGAATACCTCCTCATCGCGCTCGCCCTGCTCGGCGTGCTGATCCTTGGCGGCATCGGGCTGGTCGTGCCGCGGCTGCGCCGGCGGCCGGAGCCGCCGCTGCCCGAGACGGAGGTCGAGACCCGGGCCGAGGAGGATCTCGCCGGCCCGCCGGTGGAGGCCCCGGAGGCCGAACTGTCCACCGGGATCCTGGTGGAACCGCCGGTCGCCCAGGCCCCGGCCCCGGTGCTGGAGGTCCCCGAGCCGACGGCCGGGCGGCTGGTCCGGCTGCGCTCGCGGCTGTCCCGCTCGCAGAACGCTTTCGGCAAGGGGCTGCTCGGCCTGCTCAGCCGCGACCACCTCGACGAGGACGCCTGGGAGGAGATCGAGGACAGCCTGATCACCGCCGACGTCGGCATCGACGCCACCCGGGAGATCGTCGACCGGCTGCGTGAGCGCACCCGGGTCCTCGGCACCCGTTCGGCGGGCGAGCTGCGTGCCCTGCTCGCCGCCGAGCTGGTCAACGCGCTCGACCCGACCCTGGACCGGTCGCTGCGGACCGCGCCCAAGGAGGGCGTGCCGGCGGTGGTGCTGGTGGTCGGCGTCAACGGCGCGGGCAAGACCACCACCTGCGGCAAGATCGCCCGGGTGCTCGTCGCCGACGGGCGCAGCGTGCTGCTCGGTGCCGCCGACACCTTCCGGGCCGCCGCCGCGGACCAGCTGGAGACCTGGGGCGGGCGCGTCGGCGCGGAGACCGTCCGCGGGCCCGAGGCGGCCGACCCGGCCAGCGTGGCCTTCGACGCCGTCAGACGGGGCATCGACACCGGCGTCGACACCGTGCTGATCGACACCGCCGGCCGGCTCCAGAACAAGATCGGCCTGATGGACGAGCTGGGCAAGGTCAAGCGGGTGGTGGAGAAGCACGGCCCGATCGACGAGACGCTGCTGATCCTCGACGCCACCACCGGGCAGAACGGGCTGGAGCAGGCCCGGGTCTTCACCGAGGTGGTCAACGTGACCGGCGTCGTGCTCAGCAAGCTCGACGGCACCGCCAAGGGCGGCATCGTCATCGCCGTGCAGCGCAAGCTGGGCATCCCGGTCAAGCTGGTCGGGCTCGGCGAGGGCAAGGACGACCTGGCCCCGTTCGACCCCGCACAGTTCGTCGACGCGCTGCTCGGTACCGAGCCGCTCGCCCGGGACGCGTAACCTCCCAGTGACGACCGACGATCGCGCCTACGCCGGTTGGCGCGACCCCAGCCACCCGTCGCCGCGCCTCGGGAGACCGTACGTGACTTCGCAGGAGATCCCGCTGCACGGCGGGAACGTCAGCACCGTGGTCCGGGTGGGCGACACGGTCCGGCGCAACGCCGGGCCGTGGACGCCGTCCGTGCACGCCCTGCTGCGCCACCTCGAGTACGTCGGGTTCACCGGCGCTCCCCGCGCGCTGGGCATGGACGAGCGCAACCGGGAGGTCCTGTCGTACCTGGAGGGGGAGTGCGGGGAGTACCCGCTGGCCCCGCACTGGGTCACCGACGAGGCCCTGGTGACCGTCGCCACCATGCTGCGGATGTTCCACGACGCCCAGTACGGTTTCGTCCCGCCGCCCGGGGCGGTGTGGCGCTCGTTCGGCCCGCCGCCGCCGGACACGGAGGTGATCTGTCACCACGACGCCGCCCCGCACAACGTCATCTGGCGGCCGGACGGCACCCTCGGGCTGATCGACTTCGACCTCGCCTCGCCCGGCGCGCGGATCTACGACGTGGCGTACGCGGCCTGGACCTGGGTGCCGGTCTTCTCCGACCGGGATTCGATCACCCTCGGCTGGAAGCACCCCGACCGGCCGCGCCGGCTGCGGCTCTTCGCCGACGCGTACGGGCTGATCCCCCGCGACCGGCACCGGCTGATCCGCACCATCCGCAAGCGGATCGTGGACCACGTGGAGGGCATCCGCCGGATGGCCGCCGCCGGTGAGCCGGCCTTCGTCCGGATCGTGCACAAGGGGCACCTACGCCGGCCGATGCGGGATCTGCGGCTGCTCGACTACGAGCGCAACGCCCTGGAGTACGCGCTGCGCTGAGCTGAGCGGCTCGTGCCGCCGGCCGGTACGGATTGCTTCACACGTCCGAAACAACCCGTCACAGCTTGGAAATCGACGGGTGACGCTGGGGGAAACAGGGAGCGAGCAGGCTTCCGCGCATCCGGCGTACGGGCGACGCTGCCCCGGAAGCCGTGAAGGAGGACTTCACCTTTAGGAGGCCAGCGTGCCTGAGGCACCCACGATCGATTCCGGCAACACCGTCTGGTTGCTGGTGTCGACGGCGCTCGTGCTGCTCATGACGCCCGGACTGGCGCTGTTCTACGGCGGCCTGAACCGGGCCAAGGGTGTACTGAACATGATGATGATGAGTTTCTCCGCGATCGGGCTCATCTCCGTTCTGTGGTGGTTCTACGGTTTCAGCATCGCGTTCGGCAGCGATGTCAACGGGCTCTGGGGCGACCCGGGCGCCTACCTCGGCACCAGGACCTTCCTCGCCGAGACCGACCTCTGGGGCGCCACGGCCGACAACCCGAGCGGCATCGGCGTCCCGCTGTACGTGTTCATGGCCTTCCAGATGATGTTCGCCGTGATCACCGTCGCGCTGATCAGCGGCGCGGTCTCCGACCGGGCGAAGTTCGCCGGCTGGCTGCTGTTCGCGTTCGGCTGGGCGACGCTGGTCTACTTCCCGGTCGCGCACTGGGTGTGGGGCGGCGGCATCATCGGCGCCGACCTGCACGCGCTCGACTTCGCCGGCGGCACCGCCGTGCACATCAACGCCGGCGCGGCGGCCCTCGCCCTGGTGCTGGTGCTGGGCAAGCGGCTCGGTTGGCCCCGGGAGGGCATGAAGCCGCACAACATCCCGCTCGTCGCGCTCGGCGCCGGGCTGCTCTGGTTCGGCTGGTTCGGCTTCAACGCCGGTTCCGAGCTCACCGTCGACTCGGTCGCCGGCCTGGCCTTCGTCAACACGCAGCTCGCGACGGCCGCCGCGGTGCTCGGCTGGATCGCCGTCGAATGGGTCAAGGACCGGAGGCCGACCCTGGTCGGCGCCTCGTCCGGCGCCGTCGCCGGGCTGGTCGCCATCACCCCGGCCTGCGGCTTCGTCGCGCCCTGGGCGGCGGTGCTGCTCGGCCTGGTCGCCGGGGCGGTCTGCGCGCTGGCGATCAGCCTCAAGTACAAGCTCGGCTACGACGACTCGCTCGACGTGGTCGGCGTGCACTTCGTCGGCGGCTGGATCGGCTCGCTCTGGCTCGGCCTCTTCGCCACCAACTCGGTCAACGGGGCGATCACCGACGTGGTCGGCGCCTCCGACGGGCTCTTCTACGGCGGCGGGGTCACCCAGCTCGGCCGGCAGGCCCTGGCCGGCGTGATCGTCACCGCCTGGTCCTTCGCGGTGGCCTGGGTACTGGCCTTCGCGATCGAGAAGACGATCGGCTTCCGCCTGCGGGCCGAGGACGAGGTCGGCGGGATCGACATCGCCGAGCACGCCGAGAGCGGCTACGACCTGTCGCCGGCCACCGGCAGCGGCGGGGGCAGCGCGTTCGCCATGGCCGGGCTGGCCGGCGCCAAGCCGGCGCCGACCGCGTCGGCCGCCGCGCCCGCCGCGCCCGCCGCGCCGGCTGCCGAGCCGGTCGACGAGAAGGTCGCCGGTTAACGTTCCTGGGATGGAGGGGTTGGACATGAAGCTGGTGACCGCGGTCATCAAGCCGTACCAGCTGGACGCGGTGAAGGAGGCCCTGCACGCCCTCGGCGTGGCCGGCCTGACCGTCAGCGAGGTCCAGGGCTACGGACGACAGAAGGGGCACACCGAGGTCTACCGGGGTGCCGAGTACACGGTCGAGTTCCTGCCCAAGATCCGGGTGGAGGTGCTGACCGACGAGATGGACGTCGACAAGATCGTGGACGCCGTCGTCGGCGCCGCCCGGACGGGCAAGATCGGCGACGGGAAGGTCTGGGTGACCGCCGTCGAGGAGGTCGTCCGGGTCCGCACCGGCGAGCGCGGCCTCGACGCGCTCTGACCGGGCAACGACCGACATGACCTCGTCGACCAGGAAGAACGATTCGGGACACACCGGCAACGGTGCCGTCGAACTCCTGGTCGACGAGGTCGACGGCGTCGACGGCGGAGTCGGGCAGACGGCGCGGGCGGCGCGGGCCGCCGCGTACGACCGGTGGTTGCGCGGGCTGTTGCCACGGCGGCCCGGGGTGGCGCTGGTCGCTGTCGGCGGGCTGGGCCGCCGGCAGTGCGCGCCGCACGGCGACCTCGACCTCGTCCTGCTGCACGCCGGGGTGCCCGGCGTGGACGAGCTGGCCGCCGCCGTCTGGTATCCGGTGTGGGACGCCGGACTGCGGCTGGACCACTCCGTACGGACCGTCGCCGAGGCGCTCTCCGTCGCCCAGGACGACGTGAAGGTGGCCCTCGGGTTGCTCGACGCGCGGCTGGTCGCCGGGGACGCCGCGCTCGCGGACACGCTCGTCCGCACCGCCGCCGACCACTGGCGGCGCACCGCCGTACGGCAGTTGCCGGCGCTGCGCGAGATCACCACCGCCCGCTGGGCGGCCCACGGCGAGCTGGCGTTCCTGCTGGAGGGCGACCTCAAGGAGGCGGCCGGCGGGCTGCGCGACGTGGGCATCCTGCGGGCGGTCGCCGCCGCCGGGATCACCGACGCGCTGCGCCCCGCCGTCCGCGCCGCGCACCTGCGGCTGCTGGACACCCGCGACGCGCTGCACCGCCAGGCCGGCCGCCGGGTGGACCGCCTGGTCGCCCAGGAACGCGACGGCGTCGCCGCGCTGCTCGGGTTGCGGCACCTTCCCTCGGGCGCCGCCGACCCCGCGCGGCTTCCGCCCGCAGCCGCCGACCCCGCGCGGCTGCGGCAACTCCCGTCAGACGCCCCCGACGCCCCGCGGCGGGCCGGAGCCGTCGGTGACGGCGACGCGCTGCTGCGCCGGGTCGCCGGGGACGCCCGGACCGTCAGCCACGCCCTCGACGACGCCTTCCGCGCCGCCGACCGACTCCGCTCCGGCCACCGCCGGGGCACCGACGGGCGTCCGCTGCGCCGACCGGTCGCCCGGGACGTCGTCGAGCACGACGGTGAGCTGGTGCTGGCCCGCACCGCGATCGGGGCGCGGCCCGACCCGAGCCTGTCGCTGCGGGTCGCCGCCGCGGCGGCCGTCACCCGGCTGCCGATCGCCCGGGCCACCTGCGAGTGGCTGGCCGCGTACTGCCCGCCGCTGCCGGCGCCGTGGCCGGCCGAGGCACGGGCCGCGCTGATCACCCTGCTCGGCGCCGGCCCCGGCCTGGTGCCGGCCTGGGAGACCTGCGACCGGTACGGGCTGATCGAGGGTTGGCTGCCCGAGTGGACCCGGCTGCGCAGTCTCCCGCAGCACAACCCCGTGCACCGGTTCACCCTCGACCGGCACCTCGTGCAGACCGCGTACGAGGCCAGCCGGCACACCCGTGAGGTGGACCGCCCCGACCTGCTGCTGCTCGGCGGTCTCCTGCACGACGTCGGCAAGGGGCTCCCCGGCGACCACAGCGCCGTCGGGGTGCCGCTGGCCGAGGCGGTGGCCGCCCGGATCGGCCTGCCCGCGCCGGAGGTGGCGCTGATCGGCACGCTGGTCCGGCTGCACCTGCTCCTGCCCGACGTGGCCACCCGGCGGGACCTCGCCGACCCGGTCACCATCGCCGGGGTGGCCGAGCGGGTCGGCGACCCGGCCACGCTGGAGCTGCTGCACGCCCTCGTACGCGCCGACGCCGCCGCGACCGGCCCGGCCGCCTGGTCGGACTGGAAGGGCCGGTTGGTCGCCGAGTTGGTGGCCCGGGTGCGGACCGCACTCGACACCGGTGTGCTGCCCGCCCCGCCCGCCCCCGACCCGGCCCTGCTGGCGGGGCCCCTGCCGGTCGTACACCTGACGGCCGACCGGGTGGCGGTGGCCGCGGCGGACCGGCGCGGCCTGCTCGCGACGGTGGCCGGCTGCCTGGCGCTGCACCGGCTGGAGGTGCTCTCCGCCGACGCCTCCAGCGTCGACGGTCGGGCCCTGGTCGAGTGCCGGGTGCAGCCCCGGTACGGGCTCGCGCCCGACCCGATCGCCCTCGGCGCCGACCTGCGCCGCGCGGTGAACGGCGACGTCTCGGTCATCCAGCGGTTGCGCGGCCGGGCGCTGGCGGCGCGGGCCGGCGGGGCCGCGCCGCGGGTGGTCTGGCACCGGGAGGCGGCCACCGACGCGGTGCTGCTGGAGTTGCGCGCCGCCGACGCGGCCGGCCTGCTCTACCGGGTCACCTGCGCCCTCGACGAGGCGGGCGCCCAGGTGCGGGCGGCCCGCATCTCGACCCTCGGTGGCGACGTGGTCGACGCCTTCTACCTGGTCGGCGGCTGGCCGGCCGAGGCCGACCGGGCCCGGCTGGAGGCCGCGGTGCTGGCGGCGGTGTAAGGAAGGGCCCCCTGTTAACGCCTGAGGTAGAGGAAGGGACCCCTGCTAACGTCCGGGCGCCAGCTGGACCGTGGCCGCAAGCTTTGGGTGGGGCCGTGGCCGTGGCCGGCGCCGGTCGCGCCGGCTGTGCCCGGCCCGGAGCGGCGGTGCGGCCGGCCGGCTACCCTAGCGGTGGCCGGACACCTCGCCCGGTCGCCGATGTGCCCGCCGGAACACTGACAAACGGGATGTTCGCGTGTTTGACACCTTGAGTGACCGCCTGTCCGGGATCTTCACCAAGCTCCGCGGCAAGGGTCGGCTCACCGACGCCGACATCGACGCCACCGCGCGCGAGATCCGCCTCGCGCTGCTGGAGGCGGACGTGGCGCTGCCGGTGGTCAAGGGCTTCATCGCCAACGTCAAGGAGCGGGCGCGCAGCGCCGAGGTCTCCCAGGCGCTCAACCCGGCGCAGCAGATCATCAAGATCGTCAACGAGGAGCTGATCAACGTCCTCGGCGGCGAGGGGCGGCGGCTCCAGTTCGCCAAGCAGCCGCCTACGGTGATCATGCTCGCCGGCCTCCAGGGCTCCGGCAAGACCACCCTCGCCGGCAAGCTGGCCCGCTGGCTCAAGGCCCAGGGCCACCAGCCGCTGCTGGTCGCCGCCGACCTCCAGCGCCCCAACGCCGTCGGGCAGCTCCAGGTGCTCGGTGGCCGCGCCGGCGTCGAGGTGTACGCCCCCGAGCCCGGCAACGGCACCGGCGACCCGGTGCAGGTGGCCCGCGCCTCGATCGAGCACGCGAAGCGGGCCGCCCGCGACATCGTCATCGTCGACACCGCCGGCCGGCTCGGCATCGACGCCGAGATGATGCAGCAGGCCGCCGACATCCGCGACGCGGTCGACCCGGACGAGGTCATCTTCGTCATCGACGCCATGGTGGGCCAGGACGCGGTGCGCACCGCCGAGGCGTTCCGCGACGGCGTGGGCATCACCGGTGTGGTCCTCTCCAAGCTCGACGGCGACGCCCGTGGTGGCGCCGCGCTGTCGGTGCGGGAGGTCACCGGGCAGCCGATCCTCTTCGCCTCCACCGGCGAGAAGCTGGAGGACTTCGACGTCTTCCACCCCGACCGGATGGCCAGCCGGATCCTCGGCATGGGCGACGTCCTCACTCTGATCGAGCAGGCCGAGCAGGCCTTCGACACCGATCAGAAGGAGAAGATGACCGCCAAGCTGATGGGCGGCGAGCAGTTCACCCTGGAGGACTTCCTCGACCAGCTCATCGCGGTCCGGCGGATGGGCCCCATCGCCAACGTGCTGGCCATGATGCCGGGCATGGGGCAGATGAAGGACCAGCTCGCCGAGGTCGACGACAAGCACTTCGACCGGGTCACCGCGATCATCAGGTCGATGACCCCCGCCGAGCGCACCAACCCGAAGATCATCAACGGCTCCCGCCGGGCCCGCATCGCCACCGGCTCCGGCGTCACGGTGATGGACGTCAACCAGCTGCTCAACCGCTTCACCGAGGCGCAGAAGATGATGAAGCAGATGGGCGGCATGATGGGTCTGCCGGGCGGCGGCCGGCGCAAGGCGACCAAGTCGCCGAAGAACAAGCGCAAGGGCACCAAGGGCGGCAACCGGCCGCGCACCGGGGCGGGCGCCGGGATGCCGGGCGGGTTCCCGGGCGGCATGCCGCAGCTCCCGCCGGGCATGGACCCGAACGACCTGGCCGCCGGCCAGGGCCTCCCGCCGGGCTTCAAGCTGCCGAAGATCGACTTCAACAAGCTCGGCAAGGGCGGGGACGGCCGACCCCGCTGAGGCGCGGCGGTGGCGCTGGGTGACGTGATCCTTGTCCAGGGTGATGTCGGCCCGGAAGGAGGAGTCATGACCGTGGCACCCAGTCCTGCCCGAGCGTTCGGAGGGGACGGTCGACGACCTCGGTGACCTGCCGGAGACCTTCCGCACGAGTTGCTCGACGGAAGGTTGATCCTGCCGTCCCCACCGCCGTGCACCAGGAACTCTGGGTGCGACCGCTGCTCGCACTCCAGGGTCGACTGCCCCGCCGACTACCTGGTCAGCATCACGGTGCTGACCACACCGAGGACCTCTTCGTCACCGAGCGGCCGTGGCGGGTCTCCGTCGACCTGCCCGCGCTGACGACGCGACGGGCCGGGCTGCTGGCGCGCGACGAGGGTTGACCGCCGTCGGCCGGCGCGGGGCGGGAAGAAACGAGGGCTGACCGCCGCCGGCCGGCGCGGGGCGGGAAGAATGGCGGCGGACCGCCCCCCTTTCGCGCAGACGGAGGACGCATGGCCTGGCACGTACGCGGTGTTCTGCTGCCCGACGACGAGGTCCGTGACCTGTGGCTGGTCGACGACCGGGTGACCTTCACCCCGGTCCCCGGCGCGCAGACCATCGCCGACGGCGGCTTCGTGCTGCCCGGCCTGATCGACGCGCACTGCCACATCGGCATCGCCCGGGGCGGCGCCCCGATCACCTCGCTCGACCAGGCCCGCGAACTGGCTCGCACCGACCGGGACGCGGGGGTCCTCGCGATCCGCGACGCCGGGTCGCCGTACCCGTACCCCGAACTCGACGACGAGCCCGACCTGCCGCGGCTGGCCCGCGCCGGCCGGCACGTCGCGCCGCCCAAGCGCTACCTGCGCGACATCGGCGTCGAGGTCGGCGCGGCGGAGGTGGCCGCGACGGTGGCCGCGCAGGCGCGTGCCGGCAACGGCTGGGTGAAGCTGGTCGGCGACTGGATCGACCGGGGGGTCGGCGACCTGGCCCCGGCCTGGGACGCCGACACCATGACCGCCGCCGTCCGGGCCGCGCACGCCGCCGGGGTACGCGCCGCCGTGCACACCTTCTCCGAGTCGGCCGTCGAGATCATGGTGCGCGCCGGGGTGGACTCGGTGGAGCACGGCACGGGCCTGAGCCTGGACCTGATCGACGAGATGGCCCGCCGGGGCACCGCCCTCGTCCCCACGATGATCAACATTCGGACCTTCGGCGGGATCGCCGAGCAGGCGCGGGCCAAGTTCCCCGGCTACGCCGACCACATGATCGCCCTGCGCGACCGCTTCCCCGAGGTGGTCCGTGCGGCGCACGAGGCCGGGGTGCCGATCTACGTGGGCACCGACGCGGGTGGCGGCATCGACCACGGCCTCGCCGCCGAGGAGATGCTGCTGCTGCACGAGCAGGCCGGCATGTCCACCACGGACGTGCTCGCCGCCGCGTCCTGGCGGGCCCGCGAGTGGCTCGGCTTCCCCGGGCTGGTCGAGGGCGGCCTGGCGGACCTCGTCGTCTATCCCGAGGACCCGCGCGCCGACCTGCGCGCCGTGCGCAGCCCCGCCCGCATCGTGCTGCGCGGTCGCGTCGTGCGCTGACCGGGGACGCCCCGCCCGCCGGCGGTGGACCCGCCCGGCCGGCGCTGCGCACCAGGGCCGGTCCGGCCGCCCTCGGCCCCGAGGTACTGGCGCAAGCTCGTGGCGGGTCACCTCAGCCGGTCCGGCCGCCCTCGGTCACCTCAGCCGGTCGGGCCGCCCTCGGTCACCGCGTGCAGGAGCAGGTAGACCGCCAGGTCGGCGAGGGCGGCGGCCGTCTGCGCGGCGGGGGCGCCGGGCAGGACGATGTGGCTGATCACCAACCGGACGACCGAGTCCGTGGCGAAGGCGACCGCGTCCCGGTCGGCGCCCGGCAGCACGCGGTCGGCCCACTCCAGCAGCACCTCGGTCGCCTCGGCCAAGACCAGCTCCGAGCGGGTGGTGAGGTAGGGCAGCAGGTCGTCCGAGCCACCCCGGGAACTGGTCAGGACCGCCTTGATCAGCGGGTCGTTGGCAGCCTCCGTGAGGGTGTGCGAGATGGTGGCGTGCGTGGCGGCCCGTACGTCGTCGCCGTGCGCACGCAACAGGGCGCGCACCGCGCCCACGAACCGGTCGACCTCCCGGCGGGCGAGCGCCTCGGCCAGCCCCGCCTTGGTACCGAACTCGTTGTAGACCGTCTGCCGGCTGACCCCCGCCGCGCGCGCGACGGCACCCATCCGGACGCCGTCCCAGCCAGTCGCGATGGTCAACGCCCGGGCGGCCTCGACGATCGCCTCCCGCGAACGGGTGCCGTCCCTCACCTCACCCATGGTGGTCGAATCCTACGCCCGGTACACCGGCCGGCGCGGTGGACACCGGCGACGTCGCGCCCGATGACGTCGTCCCTTCGGCCGACGCATAGGATGTGCGGTCATGGCACGCGTGCTCACTCCCCGTGCGGAGGACTTTCCCCGCTGGTACCAGGACCTGATCGCCAAGGCGAAGCTGGCCGACAACGGCCCGGTCCGGGGGACCATGGTCATCCGGCCGGCCGGCTACGCCATCTGGGAGCGGATGCAGGCCGAGATGGACGCCCGGATCAAGGCGGCGGGCGCGGAGAACGCGTACTTCCCGCTCTTCATCCCCGAGAGCTACCTCAAGCGCGAGGCGGAGCACGTCGAGGGTTTCTCGCCGGAACTCGCGGTGGTCACCCACGGCGGCGGCAAGCAGCTCGCCGAGCCGGTGGTGGTGCGCCCCACCAGCGAGACCGTCATCGGCGAGTTCATGGCCAAGTGGATCGACTCCTACCGGGACCTGCCGCTGCTGCTCAACCAGTGGGCCAACGTGGTCCGCTGGGAGCTGCGCCCCCGGATCTTCCTGCGCACCAGCGAGTTCCTCTGGCAGGAGGGGCACACCGCGCACGCCACCCGCTCCGACGCCCGCGCCTACGCGCGCCGGATCCTGCACGAGGCGTACGAGGACCTGATGGTCAACGTGCTCGGCATCCCGGTGGTCGTCGGCCTGAAGACGGCCCGCGAGCGCTTCGCCGGGGCCACCGCCACCTACACCTGCGAAGGCATGATGGGTGACGGCAAGGCCCTCCAGCTCGGCACCAGCCACGAGCTGGGGCAGAACTTCGCCAAGGCCTTCGACATCAGCTACTCCTCGGCCGAGGGCGGTCGGGAGCACGCCTGGACGACCTCCTGGGGCACCTCCACCCGGATGCTCGGCGGCCTGATCATGTGCCACGGCGACGACAACGGCCTGCGCGTGCCGCCGAAACTGGCGCCCGTCCAGGCGTACGTGATGGTGGTCAAGGACGGCGAGGGCGTCGGGGAGGCGGCGGGCAAGCTGCGCGACGCGCTGCGTGACGCCGGCGTCCGGGTCGCGCTCGACGACCGCGTCGACACCCCGTTCGGCCGCCGGGCCGTCGACGCCGAGCTGCGTGGCTATCCGGTACGCGTCGAGGTCGGCCCCCGTGACCTGGCCGCCGGCAACGCGGTCGTGGTCCGGCGTACGGACGGCTCGAAGTCCCCGACGCCGGTGGCCGACGTGGTCACCGCCGTGCTGGCCGCCCTCGACGCCGATCAGCGGGCCCTGCACGACCAGGCCCTGGCCCACCGGAAGTCCCGCACCGTCGAGGTGTCCACCCTCGCCGAGGCGATCGAGGCGGCGGCCACCGGCTGGGCCATGGTGCCGTGGTCGGCGGTCGGCGTGCAGGGCGAGGCGGAGGCGAACGGCCAGGGCGTCACCGTGCGCTGCCTGCTGCGCGCCGACGGCTCGGTGCCCGACTCCGAGGACGAGCCCGACCTGGTCGCCATCCTCGCCCGCGCCTACTGAGACGTTAGGAAGGGCCCCTTCCTAACGCCTGAGGTAGAGGAAGGGGCCCTTCCTGACATCCGGAGCGCGCCGACGGCCGGCGGGTGGTGCCGGCGCCGGTAGGGTCGGGGCGTGAGATTCGAACCTGGGCGGCTGATCGTGCACCGCAACGTGCGCCGGGGCCGCATCGGCTGGGTACGCACCGCGCGCGTGGTCAGCGACGACGACCGGGGCCTGCTGCTCTGGGTGCCCCGCGACTCCCCGGTCGCGAGCGAGGTCACCGAGGCCGGGTTGGGCATGCGGGCGGTGCCGTTCAGCGAGTGGGTCTCCTCGTCGTACCGCCTGGTCACCGGCCGGTGGGACGGCCCGTCCGTGCTGAAGTTCCTGCCCACCGGGGCCGCCCACTCGGTGTGGTGGTTCCGCGACGCGCACGACCGCTTCGCCACCTGGTACGTCAACCTGGAGGAGCCCGGGGTGCGCTGGGACGACGGCACGCTCGCCGGCGTCGACATGGTGGACCAGGACCTCGACGTGGTGGTCCGCCCGGACCTCGGCTGGGAGTGGAAGGACGAGGAGGAGTTCGTCGAGCGGCTGGCCTTCCCCGACCACTACTGGGTGGCCGACCCGGACGCGGTGCGGGCCGAGGGGAAGCGGGTGATCGCGCTGGCCGAGTCGGGGGAGTTCCCGTTCGACGGCACCTGGTGCGACTTCACCCCGCCGCCGGGCTGGGGTGTCGCCGACGCGTTGCCGCCCGGCTGGGACCGCCCTCCGGTGCGCTGATCCCGCGCGCTCCGGCCGCCGCCGGGGGTCCTCCGACCGGCGCCGGCCCCTGCCCGTGGACGTGTGCTCTCGGTCACTTCTGCCGCCGCGCGGGTGACCCGGGGTGGTCCGGTGTGAGAGATCCGGGCCCGATCTGGCAGAATGGCTGGCTGGTATCCGGCGTGTGTCCGGCGCCCTCTAACCCGGGCACGTCGCCAGTCCACCGAGCAGTCTCCGGCCCAACCCCACTGTGCCGGTCGACACTCACCCGTGCACCGCCCGTACCGGGTAGGTGAGATCGCAACAGGAGCGAAACAACTGTGGCCGTAAAGATCCGGCTCCTGCGGATGGGCAAGATCCGCAACCCGCAGTACCGCATCGTCATCGCCGACTCGCGCACCAAGCGCGACGGCCGGGCGATCGAGTTCGTCGGGGTCTACCAGCCGAAGGAAGACCCTTCGGTGATCGAGGTCAAGTCGGAGCGGGTCCAGTACTGGCTGTCCGTCGGCGCCCAGCCGAGCGAGGCGGTGCAGCGGCTGCTGGAGCTGACCGGTGACTGGCAGAAGTTCAAGGGCCTGCCGGCCCCGCCGCCGCTGAAGGTCGCCCCGGAGCGGGTCGACCGCACCGCGGCGTACGAGGCCGAGGCGAAGGCCGCCGCCGGGCTGGCCGAGGCGCCGGCCAAGCCGGCCAAGAAGGCCGCCAAGGCCGAGACGCCGAAGACCGAGGCTCCGGCCGAGACGCCGAAGACCGAGGCTCCGGCCGAGGCCCCGGCTGCCGCTGCCGACGCCGGTGAGCAGGCCTGACATGCCTCTGCGTCCGGCGTTGGAGCACCTGGTCAAGGGCATCGTCGACCACCCCGATGACGTACGCGTCCGGATGGTCGACTCCCGTCGGGGCAAGCGGCTGGAAGTGCGCGTGCACCCGGAGGACCTCGGCACGGTGATCGGGCGGTCCGGCCGGACCGCCAAGGCGCTGCGCCAGGTGATCGGCTCCATCGGCGGGCGCGGTGTGCGCGTCGACATCGTCGACTCGTACTGATGCTGCTCGTCGTCGGCAGGATCGGTAAGCCGCACGGAATCCGCGGTGAGGTGACCGTGGAGGTGCGGACCGACGAGCCCGAAGCGCGGTTCGCCCCCGGCATGGTGCTGCGCACCATGCCGGGGGCGGCGCCCCGGCCCGTGCCCAGCGATCGGGTGCCGCGCACCATGCCCGGGGCGGCGCCGGCGCAGGACGCGCCCGAGCAGGGGCACGCCTTCCGGGTGCCCGCCGAACTGGTCGTGGAGTCCGCCCGGGCGCACCAGGGGCGGATACTGGTCGCGTTCGAGGGCATCGGAGACCGGGACGTCGCCGAGGCGCTGCGCGGCACGCTGGTCGCGGTCGACAGCGCCGACGTTGCCCCGCCGGAGGACCCGGAGGAGTTCCACGACCACCAGCTCGTCGGGCTGGCCGTGGTCACCCCCGACGGCGACCGGCTGGGCGAGGTGGCCCGGATCGACCACGCGCCTGCCTCCGACCTGCTGGTGCTGCGCCGCCCCGAGGGCGGCACGGCGCTCATCCCGTTCGTCAAGGCGATCGTCCCCGAGGTTGACCTCGCCGGCGGTCGCGTCGTCGTCGACCCGCCGGCCGGTCTGCTCGATCTGTAGAACCGCTGGAGCACCCCCGCATGCGCGTCGACATCGTGTCGATCTTCCCGGATTACTTCGCCCCGCTCGACCTGTCGCTGATCGGCCGGGCGCGGGCGAACGGCACGCTGCGGCTGGCCGTACACGATCTGCGGATCTGGACCCACGACGTGCACCGCACGGTCGACGACACGCCCTACGGCGGCGGGCCCGGCATGGTGATGCGGCCGGAGCCGTGGGGCGAGGCGCTCGACGACCTCGCCCCGGCGGAGACGACCCCGCCCCGGCTGGTGGTGCCGGCCCCGACCGGCGCCCCCTTCACCCAGGCGATGGCGCACGAGCTGGCCGCCGAGCCGCACCTGCTCTTCGCCTGCGGCCGGTACGAGGGCATCGACCAGCGGGTGCTCGACCATGCCGCCACCCGGATGCCGGTGACCGAGGTGTCCCTCGGCGATTACGTCCTCTTCGGCGGGGAGGTGGCCGTGCTGGTGGTCCTGGAGGCGGTCACCCGGCTGCTGCCCGGGGTGCTCGGCAACGCGGGCTCGCTGGCCGAGGAGTCGCACGCCCACGGGCTGCTGGAGGCCCCCATGTACACGAAGCCGGCGACCTGGCGCGGGCTGGACGTGCCGGAGGTGCTCCGCTCCGGCGACCACGGCAGGATCGCCCGCTGGCGGCGGGACGAGGCGCTGACCCGCACCGCGACCCGCCGCCCGGACATGCTCGCCGCGCTGGACCCGGACGGACTGGACAAGCGGGACGTCGCCGCGCTGGACCGGGCCGGGTTTCAGGTGCCGGCGGGGGATGTGGCAAAGTAGGGGGGTTGCCGCAACCGGCCGCGCCGCGGACGGCTGCGAGGATCCTCGACCGGGGTCGGGCCACCGACCGCCATCCGGGGATCAGAATCACCCACCCGCGCACCGATTGACGGTGCGCCGTGAGCCTCACGAGGACGCAGCGATGAACATCCTGGACGCCCTTGACGCCCAGTCGAAGCGCACCGACCTCCCCGACTTCCGTGCCGGTGACACCGTCAAGGTGCACGCCCGGGTCGTCGAGGGCAACCGGTCCCGTGTCCAGATCTTCCAGGGCGTCGTCATCCGTCGCCAGGGTGACGGTCTGCGCGAGACCTTCTCGGTCCGCAAGATCAGCTTCGGTGTCGGTGTCGAGCGCACCTACCCGATCAACAGCCCGGGAATCGACCGGATCGAGGTCGTGACCCGCGGTGACGTGCGGCGGGCCAAGCTCTACTACCTGCGCGAGCTGCGGGGCAAGAAGGCCAAGATCAAGGAGAAGCGCGAGAAGCAGCCCAGCTGACCTTCGCGCTCGCCACGCCGCCCGAGCTGCGCGTATGCCGTACCGACCGGACCGCACTACCCTGGTCGCTACGGGCGCAGCCGGGCGACGTCCCGCCACCACGGCGGAGCGACGGCCGCTACCGCCCGGGGAGCCCCGACAGGGCTCCCGGGCGGTAGTGTCATTTCTGCTGACCGGAGAGTGGCGTGGTGCAGACGCTTGACGAGGACGGCGCCGTCGACCCGTGGCGACGTCGGGCCCGCCGGCCCCGCCGGCAGATGCCCCTCTGGCAGGAGCTGCCGCTGCTGCTCGTCGTCGCGTTCTGCCTCGCGGTGCTGATCCGCACCTTCCTGCTCCAGGCGTTCTTCATCCCCTCCGGCTCGATGGAGGACACCCTCCTCGTCGGCGACCGGGTCCTGGTCAACAAGGTCGTCTACGACGTACGCGACCCGGTGCGGGGCGAGGTGGTCGTCTTCCGGGGCACCGAGCGCTGGGCCCCACAGGTCGACGAGGAGCCGGAGCCCGGCTTCGCGGGCAGGCTCAGCCGGACCGTCGGCGACCTGGTCGGCGTCAGCCGCCCCGGCGAGAAGGACTTCATCAAGCGGGTCATCGGCCTGCCCGGCGACCGGGTGAAGTGCTGTGACGCCGAGGGGCGCGTGCTGGTCAACGGCACCCCGCTCGACGAGTCGTCGTACGTGCTGCGGGACTCGCCGCTCGACATCCCGCCCAACGCCCGCGAGTGCCGCTCCCGGCGCTTCGAGGAGGTCGTGGTCCCGCCCGGGCAGATCTTCGTCATGGGCGACCACCGCATGGTCTCCCAGGACGCCCGCTGCCAGGGGCCGGTGCCGATCGAGAACGTGGTGGGTCGCGCGTTCACGGTGGTCTGGCCGTCGTCGCGCTGGAACGCCCTGTCGGTGCCCGCGACCTTCGACGACGTCGCCGACCCGCCGGCCGCCTCCACCGGCGCCCCGCCTCCGGTCCGCCCCACGCCGGAGGGTGGTGTGGTGCTGATCGTCCCGATCGCTGCCGCGCTCGCCGTTCTCGCGCGTTCCGGACGGTGGCGTCGCGCCGGGCAACGTAGGCTCGTGCCGTGATTGACGAGCAGACCGACAAGCCGCGCAGCTCCTTCTGGAAGGAGCTGCCCATCCTCCTGGGTGTGGCGATCCTGGTCGCGGTGCTGGTTCGCGCCTTCGTGCTGCAGACCTTCTTCATCCCCTCCCCGTCGATGGAGAACACCCTCCAGATCGACGACCGGGTGCTGGTCAACAAGCTGGTCTACGACTTCCGGTCTCCGCACCGGGGCGAGGTGATCGTCTTCAAGGCCCCCCTGGAGTGGAGCGCCAACCCCGACGGCGAGGACTTCATCAAGCGCGTCATCGGCGTGGGCGGCGACCACGTGGTCTGCTGCGACGCGCAGGACCGGCTGGTGATCAACGGCAGATCCCTGGACGAGCCCTACATCTACCCCGGTGACAAGACCGCCGAGGAGTTCGACATCACCGTCCCGAAGGGCCGGCTCTGGGTGATGGGCGACCACCGCGAGGCGTCGGGCGACTCGCTGGAGCACTGGCAGCAGTCCGGTCAGGACATCACCGTCGCCACCATCCCCGAGGGCGAGGTGGTGGGGCGGGCCTTCACCGTCTTCTGGCCCGTCGGCCGGGCCACCTGGCTGAGCGTCCCCAAGCCGTACGAGGCAATCCCCGAATCGTAGGGGCCGCCGGGCGTGGGCGTTGTCGGCGGCGTCTGGCACGCTGGTGCGGTGACCGTCTACACCCCCCGGCGCGCGGCGCGCGTCCTGCTCGTCGACGCGGCGGGTCGGGTGCTGCTCTTCTGCGGCTCCGACCCGGCCCGCCCCGAGCACGGCCGCTGGTGGTTCACCCCCGGCGGCGGCCTCGACGCGGGGGAGACCTACCCCGAGTGCGCGGCGCGGGAGTTGGCCGAGGAGACCGGGCTGCGGCTGTCGGTCCCGGCAGTCGGGGCCCCCGTGCACCGCGACGTGACCGAGTTCCCCTTCGACGGCGTGTGGTACCGGCAGGAACAGGAGTTCTTCCTGGTGCGGGTGGCGGGTCACGAGGTCGACACCGCGGGCTTCAGCGACATCGAGCGGGCCAGCGTCGCCGCGCACCGGTGGTGGCCCCCGGACGAGCTGGCCGCCAGCGGCGAGCGCTACTACCCGCCCGACCTGCCGGCGGTGCTGGCCCGGGCGCTGGCCGCCGGGCAGGGTGCGCCGTGCTGACGCCCCCGCGCACCGTGGTGCGCCGCGAGGGCGGGCTCTACGCGCTGGAGCGCGCGTTGCAGCGGCGCGGCTTCCGGCACGTCGCCGGGGCCGACGAGGCGGGTCGGGGCGCGTGTGCCGGGCCGCTGGTCGCCGCGGCGGCGATCCTGCCCGAGGGACGACGCGGCGAGATCGACGGGCTGGCCGACTCCAAGCTGCTGACCCCCGCCAGCCGGGAGCGGATCCACGACGAGGTCGTGGCCCGCGCGCTGGCGTACGCCGTGGTGGTCGTCGGGGCCGAGGAGGTCGACGAGCGGGGCCTGCACGTGTGCAACCTGGCCGCGATGCGCCGCGCGCTGGCGTCGCTGACGACCCGCCCCGACTACGTGCTGACCGACGGCTTCGGAGTGGACGGCCTCGACGTGCCGGGGCTGGCGGTGTGGAAGGGCGACCGGGTGGCCGCCTGCGTCGCGGCGGCGAGCGTACTGGCCAAGGTCACCCGGGACCGGATGATGGTCGAGTTGGACGGGGCGTTCCCGGGCTACGGGTTCGCCGAGCACAAGGGTTACATCACCGCGGAACACACCGCGGCGCTGCGGGACCGGGGGCCGTGCCGGGAGCACCGGTTCTCGTACGTCAACGTGGCGACGGTGTCCGGTCGCGACGGCGCCCCGCCCCGGGCGCGTCGGCCGGCGGACGCGAGGCGGGACGAGCCGATGGAGCGCTCCTGTCCGCCAGGGGGTACCGTCGGCGTGGCGTTGGGCGAGCAGCCTCAGCCTCCGGCGTCGGTGGGGGAAGATGTGGTCATGGAAGGCGGAGTGCGATGAGCGCGGAAGACCTCGAGAAGTACGAGACCGAGATGGAGCTCCAGCTCTACCGGGAGTACCGCGACATCGTCCGCCAGTTCTCCTACGTCGTGGAGACGGAGCGCCGGTTCTACCTGGCCAACCAGGTCGACCTGCACGTGCGCAACTCCGACGGCGAGGTCTACTTCGAGGTCGAGATGCACGACGCCTGGGTGTGGGACATGTATCGCCCCGCCCGGTTCGTGAAGAACGTCCGGGTGATGACCTTCAAGGACGTCAACGTCGAGGAGCTGGAGAAGCCCGACATCTCGCTGCCCGCCGACTCCGGTTTCGGCGGCTGATCGGCCGCCGTTTCTCCGTCCGACGGTCACACCACCGGACGTACGGCCCGTCGGCGCCCCCACCGCCGCGCGGCCGCCGTCCTCGCCTCTCCGGCGGTCGGCTTCACCCCGACAGCACCACGACCTCGACCCGCTGGACGAGGTTGTTGGCGAAGCCGCCCCGGTTCCACGGCTGCTCGACCGGCTGACTGCGGCCCGAGGCGTCGGTGGCGCGGGCCCCGAGGACGTACCGCCCGGGCTGCGCCGTCCACTCGTGCCGCCACCGGCGCCAGGCGAACTCCCCGCCGGTCTGCTCGTCCAGGATGGCCGGCTGCCAACTGGCTCCACCGTCGGTGGTCACCTCCACCGCGACGACGGGAGCGTGGCCCGACCAGGCGCGACCGTCCAGGGTGCACGGACCGGGGCGCAGCACGCGGGTGCGGGACATGAAGTCGGGGAAGCCGGGCGGTCGGACCAGCGCCCGCGGCTCGATGCGGGTCACCGGCACCCCGGGGTCGTCGGCGTCCCGGCGCAGCCGGTAGGCGACCGCGTTCTGGTAGCCGTCGAACGGTTCCGTGCGTACGTCGATCGCGCGCAGCCACTTGACGTGCGCCATGCCGTACCAGCCGGGCACGATCAGCCGCAGCGGGGCGCCGTGCTGCGGCAGCAGCGGAGCGCCGTTCATCTCGTACGCCAGCAGCACCTCCTCGCGCAGCGCGTCGGCGACCGGCAGCGCGCGCTGGTAGTCCTGCTCGACGCCGCGTTCCAGGCCGTGGTCGGCGCCCGTGAAGACCACGTCCACGGCGTCGGCGGCGATGCCCGCGTCGCGTAGCAGCGGCGCCAGCGGGGTGCCCGTCCACTCCGCGTTGCCGACGGCCTCGACCAGCCACGGTTGGCTCACCGGCCGCGGGCGCAGCAGGGCCCGCCCGTTGCCCGCGCACTCCAACGTGACCCGGTGCGTGACCCGGGGGCGCTCGTGCAGCGCGGCGAGGTCGAGCGTCAGCGGCCGGTCCACCGCGCCGGACACGCTCAGCGCGTGCGTGGCCGGGTCGAGATCCGGGATGTCGTAGTGGATGAGCAGGTAGTGCAGGCCGGCCGGGGTCACGTCGTAGCGCAGCGCCTCCAGCGGGATGCCGTGGTTGCGGGCGGCGAGCTGCAACTCCTCGGCGGTGATCCCCTCGCCGGGCTCCGCCACGCGCGCGGGCCCGCCGACGTCGTCCACAGTGGTCATCGGCGCCTCCCGGGGCCGGACGGCGGCGGCTCCGCCGTTCGCCCGTCCCAGCCTAGGGCCTCGCCGGCGTTGGTCGCGCCCACCCGCGACGCCCTCGTCACCCGGCACCGCCACCTGCCGCGCCGGCGGACAGGCCCGCCGCGCGGGCGGCGGACCAAACCGCCTCCGCGGTGCCACCGCTCGACGGGCCGGTCGCCTAGCAGATCGCCCCGCCCTGCGGGGAACCGTCCACAGGACGGCCGCCGTCCACAGTGAATGGTGTCGGGGGTGGCGGGGGAGCATGGGCGCCGAGCAGGCTGCGCCCATGCGACCCGCCGCCCCTCCCGCCGTCGTGCTCTGCGCCGCCCTGCTGTCCCTCGGGCCCGCCGTGCCCGTCGCCCGGCCGTCCGCGCCTGTCGCCGGGCCCGCCGCGCCCGTCGCCCGGCCGGTCGCCCTCGTGGCCCGGCCGGTCGCGGCGGCGCGGCGGTTCGTCGCGGATGCGTCGGCCGGGGCCGTCCCGGCCGGTGCGGTGTCGCCCGGGGTGGGGCGGTTCCGGTGGCCGCTCGACGGCGTTCCGCCCGGTGCGCCGGTTCGATCCGCCGCCACGGCCGTGGCTGCCCGGGCACCGGGGCGTCGACCTGGCCGCCGTGCCCGGCGCGACCGTCCGGGCCGCCGGTGCCGGCACGGTGCTCTTCGCCGGTCTGGTCGCCGGTCGCCCCGTCGTCACGGTCGGGCACGCCGACGGTCTGCGGACCACCCACGAGCCGGTGTCGCCGGCGGTCCGCCCCGGCGACCGACTGGCCGCCGGCGCACCGCTGGGCGCCCTCCTCGCCGGTCACCAGGGCTGCCCCGCCCCCGCCTGCCTGCACTGGGGGCTGCGGCGCGGCGCCGAATACCTCGATCCGCTGGCCCTGCTCGGCCTGGGACCCGTGCGGCTGTTGCCGCTCGACGGCGCCGACACCGCTGGGGTGGCGGGCTCCACGGCGCCGATCCGGCCCTCAGCGCTGGGCGAGCAGCGGGGGCAGCCGCACCGAGAGCCGTTCGTACTCGTCCGGGGTGTTGTAGACCTGCGCGCAGAGCCGCAGCCAGCCCCGTCCGTTCCAAGCCATGACGGCGACCTCGGTGGCGAGCCGGTCGGCGATCCGTTCCCGCAGCGCCCGCGCCGCCTCGAACGTGGTGCCGAGGCCCGCCGGGAGCGGCACGATGCGCATGGCGATCCCCGGCCCGCCGGGGTCCGGCAGGTCGGCGGGGGCCACCCCGAGCGCGTCCCCCAGCACCCGCTGGCCGTACGCAGCCAGCGCGGCGTTGTGCCCGCGTACCCGGTCCAGGCCGAGACTTCGCAGCGTGAACAGGCCCACCGGCGCGGCCAGCCAGCCGGTGTAGTCCTGTGTCGCCGCCCACTCGACCCGGCGGGGGAACCCCGACTCCTGCTCCCACGAGACGGCCAGCGGCTCGATCCGTTCCCGCCACGCCGGGGCGACCACCAGCACGGCGGTGCCGCGTGGCGCGTACGCCCACTTGTGCAGGTTGCCCACCCAGAAGTCGGCGCCGACGTCGCCCACCGGCGTCGCCAGCATGCCCGGGGCGTGGGCGGCGTCGACGAGGACCGGTATCCCGTGCTCCCGGGCCACGCCGACGATCGCGGCCACGGGAAACAGCCGGGCGGTGGCCGAGGCGAGCTGGTCCACGACGAGCAGCCGGGTCCGGCCGGGACGCAGCCCGGCGCGCACGAGCTGGACGATCTCCTCGTCCGGGGCGGCCAGCGGAACGGGCAGCACCCGGGCGAGGGCCCCCGTACGCCGGCACTGCCGGGCGATGGAGAGGCCGACGGCGCCGTAGCCGTGGCCGGTGGTGAGCACCTCGTCACCGGGGCCCAGGCCGAGGGACTGCAGCACCACCGCCACGCCGGTGGTGACGTTCGGGACCAGCGCGGTGCCGTCGGGGTCGGCGCCCAGGAAACCGGCCAGGTGCCGGCGGGCGTGGGCGATCCGGTCGACCAGGCCCCGGGTGAAGAAGCGCAGCGGGTTGGCCTCCATCTCGTCGCGCAGCCGCTGCTGGGCCCGCTGCACGACGAGCGGCACCGCGCCGAACGAACCGTGGTTCAGGTGGCTGACCGCCGGGTCGAGTGAGAAGAGCAGGCGGGCTGCCGCGATCGGCTCGGGCGGCGGCGGGAGGCTCACCCGGTGATCGTAGCGACCGGTCGATCTCCCGCCGCCGTTCCGCCGGGTGGCGGCGGGGGTTGACGGGTGCGGGCCCGCCGTTCCGCGTCGTGCGGCCCCGGCACCGCCACCCGCGACGTCCGGGTTCAGGCGCGGGGGTGGGCCTGGCGGTAGGCGGCACGGAGCCGCTCCACGGACACGTGCGTGTAGATCTGGGTGCTCGCCAGGGACGAGTGCCCCAGCAGTTCCTGCACCGCCCGCAGGTCGGCGCCGCCCTCGAGCAGGTGGGTGGCCGCAGAGTGCCGCAGCGCGTGCGGGCTGACCGGCGGCAGGCCGGCGGCCTGCGCGTACCCGCTGACGATCCGCCGTGCCGTCGTCGGGTTGAGCCGTCCGCCACGGGTGCCGAGCAGCAGCGCGTCGCGGGAGTGCGGTGCGGCCAGGGCCGGCCGGCCGTGGCCCAGCCAGGCGTCGAGCGCCCGCTGCGCCGGCACCCCGTACGGGACCGCGCGCTCCCGGCCGCCCTTGCCGAACACCCGCACGACCCGTCGCGCGTGGTCGACGTCGGCGACGTCGAGGCCGCACGCTTCGCTGATCCGCACCCCCGTGCCGTAGAGCAGCTCCAACAGCGCCCGGTCCCGCAGCAGTACCGCCTCGGCGACCCCGTCACCCTCCCGGGAAGCACCTGGCGACGCGGGCGCGGAGCCGCCCCCGGCCGGTGACGTCGGCCGGGAGCTGTTCCCGGCGGTCGGTGCCGGCTCGGAGCCGGCCTCGGCGGGTGACGACGACCGGACGAAGTGCTCGGCAGGTGCTGCCGGGTCTGAGCCGTTCCCGGCGGGCGGTGCCGGCCGCGAGTCTTCCCCGGCGGGCGGCGCCGGCGGCGGCACGGGTGGGGCGGGCCGGCCCGGCGCTTCCACCAGGGCGGCGGCCTGGTCGGCGCGCAGCACGGTCGGCAGGTCCCGGTGGGCGCGTGGGCTGGACAGGGCGCCGGCCACGTCGGCGGGGAGCAGCCCACCGCGGTGCGCCCACGCGCTGAACGTCCGCGCCGAGGCCGCCCGGCGCGCGAGCGACGTCCGGGCCGCCCCCAGCGTCCGTTGCTTCGCCAGCCAACTCCGCAGCACGGCGAGGTCCAGCTCCGGCAGTTCGGCGCAGCCCATCCGGTGGGCGTGGTCCAACAGCGACACCACGTCACCGACGTACGCCCGGACCGTGTGAGCGGACCGGTTGCGCACACCGGCGAGGTGCGCGGCGAAGTCGTCCACCACCTCTCGCATCGCCGGTGGGAGAGCCTCGTGGGTCGCCCGCGTGCCCTTCGCCTTCCGGCTCACCGCGACTCCCTGCCGGCCACCCGCCGGCCGGCCGGCGTGCCTCGCGGCGGCGTCCCCGTCCCACCCGGCCAAGCAGCGGGCGCGACGGTGCGGGTCGAGGCGGTGGCGGCGGTGGGCGGCGGATCCTCGGACGGCACGGGACCAGCCTACGGACGACCGGCGGAACCGGCGGGTCGGGATCGAGGCCGCCATGGTCGCGCGGCCGGGGTGATGGATTGCGCCGGTCGGTTCGCGCAGACTGGTCGTACCAGCGGGTGTGGGCCTGGTCGTGGTCTCCGTGCGACGGGATCAGACGCGACGAAGGGGGACCGGACATGGGGGTGGACGTCGTCCTCTACCGGGCGGTCGGTTCGGGTTCCGGCCGGCGCCGCGTCGTGCCGGCCGAGGTGCTGCCCGATCCCGACGACGTGCTGCTGGATCTCGTCCGGCGGGTCCGTGGCGCCGGGCGTACCCCGCTGCTCGACCGGGTGGATCCGGTCGGCGAGCTGGTGGTCCCCGCCGGGCAGGCGCCGCAGCTCCTCGCCGAGGTGCGGTGCCTCGCCGAGGTGGCCCGGTCGACGCCGGAGATGACGCACGTGCGGCTGTTGGGCCGGTTGGCGCGGCGGTGCCGGCAGGACCGCGCGATGGAGATCCGCTTCGAGGGTGACTGACGCCGTTCACGGTCCGTCCGGCATCTCACGGTCCGTCCGGCATCTCACGGTCCGTCCGGCGTCGCCGGCCGCCTGGCGGTCGCGCCCTTGGCCGGCGGTGCGAGGGCGTACCCGTCGTCGCGGCGGAGCACCAGGGCCAACTCCTCCAACATCGACAGCTTCCGCAGCGCGGTACGGACGGGCACCCCGGCCCGCGCGGCGAGGACGTCCACCCCCACGGCGCCCCGGCGGGGCAACGCCTCCACGACGGCCCGCGCGTCGTCGTCGAGCAGGTCGGCCGGCCGCTGCGGGCCGCGCGGTACGGGTGCCAGGTCGCCGATCCGCCCGACCTCCTCCAGCACCTGCGCGACGCCGGTCACCAGCCGGGCCTTCGGATGCTCCCGCAGCGTCTCGTGGGCGCCGACGGACATCGCCGACGTGACCGGGCCGGGCACCACCATGCTGGGCTTGCCCAGGGCGAGCGCCCGGTGGGTGGTCTGCGTGGCGCCGCTGCGGGCGGCCGCCTCCACCAGCACCGTGCCGAGGGTGCCCGCCGCGATGACCCGGTTGCGGATGAGGAACCGGGGCCGGAGCGGGTCGGCTCCCGGCATCCACTCGCTGACCAGCAGCCCGGTGTCGGCGATCCGGTCGAACAGCGCCGCGTTGCCCATCGGGTACGGGCGGTCCACGCCGCAGGCGAGCACCGCCACGGTCAGGCCACCGGCGTTGAGCGCGCCCCGGTGCGCGGCGGCGTCGATGCCGAAGGCGCCGCCGGAGACGACGGTCCAGTCCCGGTCGGCCAGCCCGTAGCCGAGTTCCGTGGCGACGTGCGTGCCGTACCCGCTGGCGGCTCGGGCCCCGACCACCGCGACGGAGCGGTCGAAGGCCTCCCCGAGCGGCCACGAGCCGCGTACCCAGAAGCAGAGCGGGGGAGCGGTCTCGACGTCCACCCGCCGGTGGGCGTCGGGGAGCCGGAGCTGGTGCAACCCGTCGACCCGGACGGGCCACTCGTCGTCGCCGGGGACGACGATCCGGGCGCCGAGCCGGTCCGTACGGGCGAGCGCCTCGGCCGCGACGGCCCTGGCGTCATCGACCGCGCAACGGGCCGCCACGGTGTTGCGCAGCGTCTCCTCCGGCGCACCCCCGTCGAGCAGCAGGTCGAGTGTCGCCACCGGGCCCAGCCGGGCGACCAGCCAGTGCACCGACCGGGTGCCGGGCTCGGTGAGCCAGGTGAGCGCCACCCGGGCCAGCGTCTCCTCGTCGGTGTTCACGTCGCCTCCCCCGTCCTCAGTTGAATGGCCTCCCGGACGTCCTCCCGGTCGGGACGGTCCCGACCGTCCAGGTCCGCGATCGTCCAGGCCAGCCGGATGATCCGGTCGAAGCCCCGGGCCGACAACGACCCGGAGTCGAGCCGGGCCCGCAGCTCGGCCGTGTCCGGCCCGGGCAACCGCCAGGGCGGGCGGCGCAGGCACGGGCCGGGTATCTCGGCGTTGACCCGCAGGCCGAGCACCGCCCAGCGCGCGGCTGCCGCCTGCCGGGCCACCGCCACCCGCTCGGCGACGGTGGCGGACGCCTCGCTGTCGACAATGGCCTCCATCAGCTCGGCCGCCCGGACGGGCGGCAGCTTGACCTGCACGTCGATCCGGTCCAGCAAGGGCCCGGACAGCCGGCTGAGGTAGCGCCGCCGCGCCTGGGGCGGGCACTCGCAGTACGCGTCACCGGCGGGCCTGGCGCACGGGCACGGGTTCGCCGCCAGCACCAGCTGAGTGCGGGCCGGATACTCGGCGCCGCCCCGGCTGCGGGCCAGCCGGACCCGGCCGTTCTCCAGCGGCTGGCGCAGCGCCTCCAGCGCGCCCCGGCTGAACTCGGGCGCCTCGTCGAGGAAGAGCACGCCCCGATGGGCGAGCGAGATCGCGCCGGGACGGGCCAACCCGGAACCGCCGCCCACCAGCGACGGCACGGTCGCAGTGTGGTGCGGCGCCTGGAACGGCGGGCGGCGCAGCAACCGGCCGCCCGGTGGCAGCAGCCCGGCGATCGAGTGCAGCGCGGTGACCTCCAGCGCGGCCTCGTCGTCCAGCTCGGGCAGGATCGACGGGAGGCGCTCGGCGAGCATGGTCTTGCCGGCTCCCGGCGGCCCGACCAGCGCCAGGTGGTGCCCGCCCGCCGCGGCGACCTCCAGCGCCCTTCGGCCCAGCCCCTGCCCGGCGACCTCGGCCAGGTCGGGGCCACCGCCGGCGGGCGGTGGGCCGTCCGACGCCGGCTCGATCAGGGGCGCGCCGTCGCGGATGAAGCTGACCAGCCGGTGCAGCGTGTCGACCGCCCGTACCCGGACCCCGGGGACGACCGCCGCCTCGGCGGCGTTGCCGGCCGGGACGATCACCTTCCCGACGCCGGCCCGGGCGGCTGCGGCAACCATCGGCAGCACACCGCGTACCGGGCGGACCGTGCCGTCGAGGCCCAGCTCGCCCAGGACCACCACGTGTTCCAGCGGCAGCAGCGGCAGCTCGCCGGAGCCGCCCAGCAGGGCCGCCGCGATCGCCAGGTCGAACGCGGAGCCGAACTTCGGCAGGTCCGCGGGGAGCAGGTTGAGGGTGATCCGCCGGTTGGGCCACCGCTGACCGGAGTTGACGACGGCCGCGCGGACCCGGTCCCGGGCCTCGTGCAGGGCGGTGTCCGGCAGCCCCGAGATCACCACCGCCGGCAGGCCGGCCGCCAGGTCGGCCTCGACCTCCACCAGGTGCCCGGTGACGCCGACCAGGCCCACGCAGAGCACCTTCGCGTAACTCACGACGCCGCCCGTAGGCGCCCGCCGCCGGCGCCCGTCCGATCGCGCCCGCCCATCAGAACGCCCCCTTGAGGTGCTCGACCCGGGCGGCGCCGGCGCCGGTGAGGCGTACCGAGACGACGTCGAAGCGCACCTCGTCGGCCGTGGTGCCGGTGTCGGCGAGCCACCGGGCGGCGAGCCCGCGCAGCCGCCGCGCCTTGGCCGGTACGACCGCCTCCGCCGGCGGACCGAACTCCTCGTTGCGGCGGGTCTTCACCTCGCAGAAGGCGAGCACCGACCCGTCCCAGGCGATGATGTCGATCTCCCCGGCGGCGCATCGCCAATTCCGGGCCACCGGGCGCAGCCCCGCCCCGATCAGGTGCCGGACGGCGCACCGCTCCCCGTACGCGCCGACCGCCTGGTTCCGCTTCGTCATGTCCGGCACGGTGCCCCCGGCGGGCGGGGCACCGCCGCCCCGCGACGCGGAAACTGTGGACGGTGGACGAACTGTGGACGACCGGACGATCATGCCCGCGTCGTGCTATGCGCTCGCGTCGGTGGACCACCACGAAGCGCGCGCCGCGCGACGAAGCCGGGGCGCTGGCCGTCGCCGTCTCCGACCCTCGCCGTCCCCGACCGTCGCCGAGCGGTGACCCGGTGCGCGGGGAATGCGGGTGCCCAGGGGGCGAATGGCGCCCGTGGAGCCGGTCGCATACGGTGCCGGACGTGGACGGACGACGGAACTTTGTCGAAGATCAGGAGTCACGCTGGTATCCGGCCGATCGCGACCGCGACCGTGACCGTGAGAGCGGCTACGGGGAGGCGGACTGGCGTGGCCCGGCCGAGCCCCGGTACCGGGACGACGACCTGAGCGCCCCCGAGCAGCGCCGGGCCGCGGAGGACACCCGCTACGGCGAAGCCAACGGGACCCGGCGCGGCGAGACAGGACGCTTCGGCTCGTCGACGGAACCCGACTCGGGGCGCTTCGGGGCCGTCGAGCCCGACTCCGGACGCTTCGCGGCCGTCGACGCCGACCGGGGCCGCTTCGGCGGGCCGGAGGATTCGGGTCGGTTCGCGGTGACGGGGCCGGAGGATTCGGGTCGGTTCGCGGTGACGGGGCCGGAGGATTCCGGTCGGTTCCCCGTCCCGGGATCGGAGTCCGGGAGGTTCGGCGACGGCGATTCGGGACGCTTCACGGCGGGGCCGCCGCTCGGGGACGGCCGGTCGGAGACCGAGGGATACCGGGCGAGCCGCTCGCGCCGGGCCGAGGCGGACCCGGACGTCTCCGGGGAACTGCCCGCCGACCGTCCGGGCCGGCGTGCCGCCCGGGAATCGAGGCAGGGCCGCGACCCGCTGTCGACGTCGGGCGTCGACGCCCTGGCCGGGGCGGGACCCGTCGAGCGGGCCGTGGACCCGACCCGCCCGGCCCCGCTGGGCGGCTATCCGATCGTCGCGCCCGGACGGGCGGCCGAGGCCGCGAACCCGGCAGAGCCGCCGGCCGACGAGCCGGCCCGCCCGGTCGAGCCCCCGAGCGCCCTGGAGATGCCGACCGGGCCGATGCCGCCGATCGCGCCCCGCGCCGACCTCGCGCCGGGAGAGTTGCCGGCGTACCCGCCGGTGGCCGCCCCGCACCCGGGAGCACCGGCGGGCGACGGGGTCTACCGCACCCGTCGGCCTGCGCTGGCCGCGCTCTTCACCCTGCTGGTCCTGGTGTTCGAGGTGCCCGCGATGCGGGTGCTGCTCAGCGGCGTGACCGGCGACCCGGTCTCGACCGCCGACGTCGTGGTGGGGATCTTCCTGGTCTGCGGCCTGCCGATCTTCGCGATCGGCCTGTACGGGCTGCGCACCGGCGGGCTGTCGCTGGCGGAGGGGAGCCGGGGCTGGCTGCGCCCGCCGACGGCGTACCTGACCGTCGGCCTGGTGCTCTTCGTCGCTGCCGCTATCGCGGTCGGCTGACCCCGACCGTCAGGGCCGCTCCACCTGACGGCGAGACCGGCCGGGCCGGCACGCCGAGTGCCGGAAATGAGCGATCCGACCCCTTCCTCGCACCCGAGACATCGGGGGCGGGGAAGGGGCGTACACTGGGCGACTGGCGACCGCCTCGCGCGGTCGACCTCGCGCGCCCTCTCCACGAGCCGTCGTGGGGCGACGGCCTCCCTGGTCCCGATCTTGGTCGGGCCCGCCATGGCCGCCGACCGGGCGCCAGGACGCCCGGCCGCCTGGCCGGGCGGAACAACCAGGGACCACGAGGAGTACCCCACCATGGCCGTCGTGACCATGCGTCAGCTGCTGGAGAGCGGTGTCCACTTCGGGCACCAGACCCGGCGCTGGAACCCGAAGATGAAGCGGTTCATCTTCACCGAGCGCAACGGTATCTACATCATCGACCTGCGCCAGACCCTCGACTACATCGAGAAGGCCTACTCGTTCGTGCGCGGGACGGTCGCCGAGGGTGGCAGCATCCTCTTCGTCGGCACCAAGAAGCAGGCCCAGGAGGCCATCGCCGAGCAGGCGACCCGGGTCGGTCAGCCCTACGTCAACCACCGCTGGCTCGGCGGCATGCTGACCAACTTCCAGACGGTCTACAAGCGGCTCCAGCGGATGAAGGAGCTGGAGGCCCTGGGTGACCTGAGCGGCACCACCGCCGGTTACACCAAGAAGGAGACCCTGCAGCTCTCCCGCGAGAAGATCAAGCTGACCCGCACGCTCGGCGGTCTGCGGGACATGCAGAAGCTCCCGGCCGCGATCTGGGTCGTCGACACCAAGAAGGAGCACATCGCCGTCGACGAGGCCCGCAAGCTGGGCATCCCGGTCATCGCGGTGCTGGACACCAACTGCGACCCGGACGAGGTCGACTTCCCGATCCCGGGCAACGACGACGCGATCCGTTCGGCCGAGCTGCTGACCAGGGTCGTGGCCGCCGCCGTCGCCGACGGCCTGATCGCCCGTTCCGGCCGTCGTCGCGGCAGCGACGAGAAGCCGGAGCCGGGCGTCGCCTCCGACGAGCCGCTGGCCGAGTGGGAGCGCGAGCTGCTCGAGGAGCCGAAGAAGGCCGACGAGCAGGCCCCGCAGGCTGAGTCGGGCCCGCAGGCTGAGTCGGCCCCGCAGGCCGAGTCGGCCCCGCAGGCCGAGTCGGCCCAGCCGGTCGAGCCGGCCCAGCCGGTCGAGCAGCCGGCGACCGCCGCCGCGGAGTGACCGCGCCGCCGCTTCCCCGCCGCCCGTTCTCCCGGGCGGCGGGGAAGCGGCAGGTACGCCGGGCACGTCGCGCCCGGATCCGGGTAACCGGCACCAGGACCAAACCACCCGCAGTCTCAACACCGAAGAGAGAGCCATGTCCAACTTCACCGCCGCGGACGTCAAGAAGCTCCGCGACCTCACCGGCGCCGGCATGATGGACTGCAAGAAGGCGCTGACCGAGGCCGAGGGCGACTTCGACAAGGCCGTCGAGATCCTGCGCGTCAAGGGCGCGAAGGACGTCGGCAAGCGGGCCGGCCGTACGGCCGCCAACGGTCTGATCGCCCACTCCGGCAAGGCGCTGCTCGAGCTCAACTGCGAGACCGACTTCGTCGCCAAGACCGACGCCTTCATCGAGCTGGCCCAGCAGTTGGTGGAGCACGGCGAGCGCAGCGGCGTCGGCACCGCCGAGGAGCTGCTGGCCACCGAGATGGACGGCAAGACCGTCGCCGACCTGGTGCAGGAGCAGTCCGCCAAGATCGGCGAGAAGCTCGTCCTCAACCGGTTCGCCAAGCTCGACGGCACCACCGCCGTCTACCTGCACCGCAAGAGCCAGGACCTGCCCCCGGCGGTCGGCGTGCTGGTGCAGTACTCCAGCACCGCCGGCGACGAGGCGTCCGACTCGGACGCCCGGGGCGTCGCGATGCAGATCGCCGCGATGCGGCCGAAGTACCTCACCCGGGACGAGGTGCCGGCCGACGTCGTCGAGTCCGAGCGGCGCATCGCCGAGCAGACCGCCCGCGAGGAGAACAAGCCCGAGGCGGCCCTGCCGAAGATCGTCGAGGGCCGGGTGAACGCCTTCTTCAAGGACTACGTCCTGCTCGAGCAGGCTTCCGTCGCCGACAACAAGAAGACGGTGAAGCAGTTGCTGGCCGACGCCGGCATCGACGTCACCCGCTTCGTGCGGTTCGAGGTCGGCCAGGCCTGAGCCGCCCCGGGCGCCTCGCGCGCCGCGGGTAGGAAACGTCGACGAGGAGGCCGCCGGTGTACGTGACAGGCACCGCGGCCTCCTCGTCACATAGGGTCGGCTACGGCAGTTTCGCGGTACGGGGCGTACGGGACGTGCGCATGGGGAAGGGCGGGGCGGATGACGCAGGTTGTGAGTGACCGGAGTCTGGCGGCGGACGATCCGACGGCACCACCTCCCGGCCGGGCCCGCCGGGTGGTGCTGAAGCTCTCCGGTGAGGTGTTCGGCGGGGGCGCGATCGGGGTGGACCCGGACGTCGTCCAGGCCATCGCCCGGCAGATCGCCACCGTGGTCCGCCGGGGCGTGCAGGTCTCGGTGGTGGTCGGCGGCGGCAACTTCTTCCGGGGCGCGGAGCTGCAGAAGCGCGGCATGGACCGGGCCCGGGCCGACTACATGGGCATGCTCGGCACCGTGATGAACTGCCTCGCGTTGCAGGACTTCCTGGAGAAGGAGGGCATCGAGACGCGCGTGCAGAGCGCGATCACGATGGCCCAGGTCGCCGAGCCGTACATCCCGCTGCGGGCCATCCGGCATCTGGAGAAGGGCCGCGTGGTGATCTTCGGCGCGGGCGCCGGCATGCCGTACTTCTCCACCGACACCGTGGCCGCCCAGCGGGCCCTGGAGATCCGCGCCGACGTGGTGCTGATGAGCAAGAACGGCGTGGACGGCGTCTACACCGCCGACCCGCGGGTCGACCCGACCGCCAGCAAGTTCGACTCGATCACCTTCTCCGAGGTGCTGCGGCGTAACCTGCGGGTGGCCGACGCCGCCGCGTTCAGCCTGTGCATGGAGAACGGCCTGCCGATGCTGGTCTTCGGCGCGCAGGGCGACGACACCATCATCCGGGCCGTGGGTGGCGACAAGATCGGCACCCTGATCACCGCCTGAGTGGTCGCGTGACCCCGACCTCAGCGGTCCCTCCGACACGACAAGCCCACGACGAGCACAGAAGGAGGCGAGGAGACCGGTGATCGACGACACCCTCCTCGAGGCCGAGGAGAAGATGGAGCGTGCCATCGAGCACGCCAAGGAGGAGTTCGGCGCGATCCGCACCGGTCGCGCCAACGCCGCCATGTTCTCCAAGATCATCATCGACTACTACGGCAGCCCGACGCCGCTGCCCCAGATGGCGTCCATCGGGGTTCCCGAGCCGCGCATGGTGATCATCAAGCCGTACGACAACTCGCAGATCAACGCCATGGAGAAGGCGATCCGCGACTCCGACCTCGGCGCCAACCCGAACAACGAGGGCAACCAGCTCCGCATCCTGCTTCCGCAGATGACCGAGGAGCGCCGCCGGGAAATGATCAAGGTCGCCCGGCACAAGGGTGAGGAGGCCAAGGTGGCCATCCGCAACATCCGCCGCAAGGGCAAGGAAGAGCTGGACCGGCTCGTCAAGGACGGCGAGGTCGGCGAGGACGACGGCCGCCGCGCCGAGAAGGAACTCGACGACCTGACCCAGCGCTTCGTCGCCGCCGTCGACGACCTGGTCAAGCACAAGGAGAACGAACTGCTCGAGGTGTGAGCCGCACGGCGGCCTCCGCCGCCGCCGACGGCATCGTGGCACCGGCGCTCCGCCGTCCGTTCCGGGCGGCAGGGCCCCGGTGCCACCGTCGTCCGAGGGCCGTCACGGGCCCGGTCCGGCGTGCGGGATCGGTGGGTGCAGTAGGCTCGGCAGGATTCCCGGCCACCCTGCGGTGAACGGTGGGGATCGGCCGGCCGTCGGGCGGGTCAACCGGACGGAACAGTCGCGCGGGTAGGGGAATGGTTGTGGTTGTGCGTCAGCTGGTGGATCTCGTACCGGTCCCGCTCGGTGCGTGATGTCCCACCTCGAGCCCCACGGCAGCGCCGAACCCCGCGGCTGGGACCGCCCCGACGCCCCCGCACCCGCCCTTCCCTGGCCGGAGCCCGAGATCGACCCGGGTCAGTGGCACCGCCCCCCCGCCGTCTTCTCCGACGCGTACGCCGAGGCGTCGGCCCGCCCCCGCCCGCAGGCCGGTGTGCCGGCGGGCGGTGACCCGGTCGCGGCGAACGGCCACCGCGACCCCGACGACTCCGAGTATCCGACCACGCGGCTCGAGCCGGTCCGGGACGTCGAGCCGGGGCCGGAGCCCGGGCCGCCGCCGGGCCGCCGCCAGCGCGGCCGGCGCCGGGCCGGCCTCGACCGGCCCCCGACCCAGCAGCCCGTCCCGAGCCGGGCCGGGCGCAACCTGCCGGCGGCCATCGCCGTCGGCCTGGGCCTCGGCGCCCTGATCGTGGTGCCGCTCTTCTTCTACCGACCCGCCTTCCTGGTGGTGGTGGCCGCGGCGGTCGGCGTCGGCATGTGGGAGATGGCGCGGGCGGTACGCCGCAGCGGCGCGCACCCGCCGCTGGTGCCGCTGATCGGCGGCGGGGTGCTCACCGTCGGGCTGGCCTGGTTCTCCGGTCCCGACGCGCTGAGCCTCGGCCTGCTGGTGACCGTGCTGGGCACCATGGTCTGGCGGCTCGGCGACGGGCCGGGCGGCTTCCAGCGGGACCTGACCGCCGCCACCCTCATCGCCGTGTACGTGCCGTTCCTCGGCGGGTTCGCCGCGCTGCTGGCGGCGGTGCCGGACGACGGGCAGTTGCGGGTGCTGGTGACGCTGGCCGCGGTGGTCCTCTCCGACACCGGTGGGTACGCGGCCGGCGTCAGCTTCGGCAAGCATCCGATGGCCCCCTCGGTGAGCCCGAAGAAGTCCTGGGAGGGCTTCGCCGGCTCGGTCACCGCGGCGGCGCTGGGCAGTGCCCTGCTGCTCTGGCTGCTGCTCGACGTCGCCCCGTGGTGGGGCGCGCTCTTCGGCCTGGCGGTCTCCGGTGCCGCCGTCCTCGGTGACCTCGCCGAATCGATGATCAAGCGGGATCTCGGGGTCAAGGACATGAGCAACCTGCTCCCGGGCCACGGCGGCCTGATGGACCGGCTGGACTCGATCCTCTTCGCGTTGCCGACCGCGTACCTGCTCCTGGCGGTCTTCGTCCCGGTGCTGGAGTGAGGCGTGAATCACCCGTCGTCAGCGGTCCCGCCCGGGCGGCGGAGGGCGATTCGCCACATCCGGACAGGTGTGTCGACAGTCCGGCGTGACAGACTGGACGGGCCATGACGAGCCTGCCCCTGATTCCCGCAGACCCCGACGCCCCCGGGCGGCGGCCCGCGATGCCTCCCCGTCACCTCGCCGATCTCGACCTCGCCGGACGCCGTGCCCTGGTCGCGGAGTTGGGGGAGCCGGCGTTCCGCGCCAAGCAGGTCTCCACCCACTACTTCGGTCGCCTGGTGCGCGATCCGGAGCAGATGACCGACCTGCCGGCCGCCACCCGCGAGAAGCTCGCCGACCGGCTGCTGCCCCGGCTGCTCACTCCGGTCCGCGAGCTGGCCTGCGACGACGGCGCGACCCGCAAGGCGCTCTGGCGGCTGCACGACGGCTCGCTGGTGGAGAGCGTGCTGATGGGCTATCCGGACCGCGTGACGGTCTGCATCTCCAGCCAGGCCGGCTGCGGCATGGCCTGCCCGTTCTGCGCCACGGGCCAGGCGGGGCTGACCCGCAACCTCTCCACCGCCGAGATCGTCGACCAGGCGGTCTACCTCGCCGGGGTGGCCGCCTCCGGGGCGGTGGCGGGTTCGCCGCCGCGCCTGTCGCACGTGGTCTTCATGGGCATGGGCGAGCCGCTGGCCAACTACTCCCGGGTGGTCGCGGCGATCCGTCGGCTGGTCGCTCCGGCACCCGAGGGGCTCGGGCTGTCCCAGCGCCACATCACGGTCTCCACGGTCGGGCTGGTCCCGGCCATCCGCCGACTGGCCAGCGAAGACCTCTCGGTGACCCTTGCGTTGTCGCTGCACGCCCCCGATGATGAGCTTCGCGACGAACTCGTGCCGGTCAACCAGCGCTGGAAGGTGTCCGAGGTGCTGGACGCGGCCTGGGACTACGCGGCCCGCACGGGACGTCGCGTGTCGATCGAGTACGCGATGATCAGAGACGTGAACGACCAGCCGTGGAGAGCCGATCTGCTCGGGCGGCTGCTGGCCGGGAAGCTGACCCACGTGAACCTCATCCCACTCAACCCGACTCCGGGCAGCCGTTGGGACGCCAGCCCGAAGCCGGTCGAGCGCGAGTTCGTCCGGCGGTTGCGGGAGGCCGGGGTGTCGACGACGGTACGGGACACCCGGGGGCGCGAGATCGACGGAGCGTGTGGACAACTCGCCGCCGCGGAGGACATCGACACCGACCGGGCCGGGGAGAAGGCGTGACCGGGCGTAGCGAACGAGACCAGGAGACATAGTGGCGAGTCAGGGTCAGCGTTTCCGGCGTAAGGCGCTTCGCCGGGGATACAAGGTCGACGAGGTCGACGCCTTCCTTGACCGGGTCGAGGCGACGCTCGACGGCCGGCCCGTGGGTGCGCCCGTCGCCTCCCAGGAGGTCCACGACGTCGTCTTCCGGGTCCGCTTCAACGGCTACGACGAGTGGCAGGTCGACCTGCACCTGGACCGGGTCGAGCGGCAGCTGGCCGAGTTGGAGGAGCGCGGTGGCGCCGGCGGACGCGGCGGCGACCCCCGGGACGACCGCATGGGGCCGCCGGATCGGATGGGTCCGCCCGACCGCATGGGTCCGCCCGACCGCATGGGGCCCCCGGATCGGATGGGGCCGCCCGACCGCATGGGGCCGCCCGACCGCATGGGGCCCCCGGACCGGATGGGTCCGCCGGTGCGCGACGACCGCGGCATGTCGCCGGTCCCGCAGCCGATGCCGCCCCGGGCGATGCCGGCGCAGGCCGGCCCGCCCGGCGACCGCTACGGCCGCTACGACGATCCCACCGGTGCCTTCGCCGGCGGTTACGACGCCCCCCGGGGCGGCTACGAGCCGCCGCGCGGCCCGGGTGGCCCCGGCCCGATGGGACCGGGCGGCCCGGTGGGCCACGGCGCTCCGCCGCGCGGCCTACCCGCCGGCCCCACCGGCTACGGCGACGGCCCGGGCGGCGGCTACGGCGACGACCCCGGCAAGTACGGCGACGCCCCGGGCGGTGGCTACGGCGACGGCCCAGGTGGCTACGGCGACCGTCCGGGCAACTTCGGCGACGCTCCGGGCGGCGGTTACGGCGACGGCCCGGGCGGTTACGGCGACCGCCCCGGCAACTACGGCGACCGCCCCGGCAACTACGGCGACGGTCCCGGTGGCTACGGCGACGAGCCGCGTTTCGACGGGTTCGAGGCCGGCCGGCGGGCGCGCGCGGACATGACCGCCGAGATCCGGATGCCGGAACGGGAACTGCGCGACATGCGGGGCCGCGGCCCGGCCGGGCCGCCCCCGCAGCCGGGCTTCGGTGGCCCGCCTGTCGGTGGCCCGCCTGTCGGTGGCCCGCCCGTCGGTGGCCCGCCGGTCGGTGGCCCGCCGGTGGGTGGCCTACCGGCGGTGGCCGGCCCGCCGATGGCCGGCCCGCCCGGCAGCGACCTCTACCGTGTCGACCAGATCCGTCGCAGCTTCCAGGCGCGCCGGTTCGGCAGCGGGTACGACCCGGACCAGGTCGACCGGTTCTTCGACACGCTGCTGGGCGGCATGCAGGGGCGCAATCCGATGCCGGTGAACCCCAAGGAGCTGGACACGTTGCGCTTCGGGCTGGTGCAGGGCGGCTACTTCGAGGCCGAGGTCGACGCCGCGCTCAAGGACGTGCAGGACATCCTGTTCGGCCGCTGATCCGCGTACGGCGAGGGCCCGCTCCCCGGGTTGGGGGCGGGCCCTCGTACGTGTGTCCTCCGGCGCGCGGACCGGTGCGACGCCGGCTGGCGCGGATGCGTCAGGACCGCAGGCCGTTGCGCCGCAGCACGGCGTCGCCGATGACGACGGCCAGCAGCAGCACGGCCAGGCCGATCAGCCAGATGTCCTCGACCCTGCCCTCGTGGTTGCCGCAGAGCATCGCCAACAGGGCCAGCGCGGAGAGCACCGCGCCGATCCGCCCGGCCTTGCGGTGCCCGGGCTTGTGCTGGTCTGGCGACGTTACCGGCTCGCTTCCTGCCACTGTCGGTCCTTCCCTCGCGATCGGATCTCCGGTTAGTCTGGCACGCCGCGCGCCGGGCCCGGCGCTGGGTCCGACCATGAGGTGGACGCACGATCCGCCCGGTCGAGACGGGTGCCGCCCCGGAGGGCGTACGGGGTCGGCAGACGGGGACGAAGGTCCCGAGTGCGCCCGGGCGCACCGGCACTACCGGCGTCGCGGGTGGGTTGCCAGACTCCCTCCGGTAGCGTTTCCGGCATACACCTTGTTTGTCGTTTCGAGGGGGAACTGCGGTGCGAGTGACCGGTACGGGACACGCCAGCATGCGGATCGACACGGCCGCGGGCAGCATCCTGTGCGACCCGTGGGTCAATCCGGCCTACTTCGCCTCGTGGTTTCCGTTTCCGGACAACTCCCTGCTCGACTGGGAGACCCTCGGCGACGTCGACTACCTCTACGTCTCCCACCTGCACCGGGACCACTTCGACGCGGCGCACCTGAAGCGCTTCGTGTCGAAGTCGGCCACCGTGCTGCTGCCCGCGTTCCCCACCTCCGAGATGGCGGACGAGCTGCGGGAGCTGGGCTTCACCAAGTTCCTGAAGGCGCCGAACGAGCAGGTCGTGGAGCTGGACGGCGGCCTGAAGATCATGATCCAGGCGCTGACCAGCCCGACCGACGGCCCGATCGGTGACTCCTCGCTCTGGGTGGAGTACGACGGCGTCCGGCTGCTCAACCAGAACGACGCCCGCCCCACCGACCTGGGCGTCTTCGCCGAGCTGGGGCACGTGCACGCGCACCTGCTCCAGTTCTCCGGCGCGATCTGGTACCCGATGGTCTACGAGCTGCCGCAGGCGGCGAAGACGGCGTTCGGCAAGCAGAAGCGGGACCGGCAGTTCGACCGCACCTGGCGCTACATCGACGACCTGAAGGCCGACCACGTCTTCCCGATCGCCGGCCCGCCCTGCTTCCTCGACGACGAGCTGTGGCAGTTCAACGACATCCACGGCGACGAGGGCAACATCTTCCCCGACCAGTCGGTCTTCCTGAGCGAGTACGCCAAGGTCGGCGGCACCAACGGCGTCGTGCTGCTCCCGGGCAGCGTCGCGGAGATCACCACCGGGAGCTGCGAGACCACCCACCCGGTGCCGGTCGAGGAGTTCTTCGCCGACAAGGTCGCCCACCTGGAGGAGATGCGCGAGCGCAAGCGGCCGGTCATCGAGGCGGAGAAGGCGTCCTGGCGCCACCCCGAGGTGGACGTGCTCAAGGAGATGCAGCGCCGGATCGAGCCGCTGCTGGACGAGTCGATCTACCTGGCCAAGGGGGTCGGCGGGCCGGTCCGCTTCGACCTGGTGGGCACCGACAGCTCGGGCGGCGAGACCGTCGAGTCGATCGTGGTGGACTTTCCCGGCAAGCAGGTCCGCCCGTACGCCGACGAGAAGGTCCGCTACCGGTTCCGCACGGAGCGTGCGCTGATCGAGCACCTGCTGCACATCGGCGAGGTGGACTGGGTCAACTCCCTCTTCCTCTCCTGCCGCTTCTCGGCGGCCCGGATCGGCCAGTACAACGAGTTCGTCTACGCTTTCTTCAAGTGTCTCTCCACGGAGCGCCTGCAGTACGCCGAGGGCTGGTACGACGAGCACGAGCGGAGCAGCGACGCCGAGGACATCACCCTCGGTGACTGGGTGGTGCAGCGGCGCTGCCCGCATCTGAAGGCCGACCTGACCCGGTTCGGCATCGTCGACGGCGACCAGCTCACCTGCCAGCTGCACGGCTGGCGGTTCGACCTGCCCAGCGGCCGCTGCCTGACCAGCGTCGGGCACAAGGTCCGCGCCCACCGCGTCGACGCCGAAACCCCCGCCCCCGCAGGGGAGGCCCTCAGCTAGACCCCGAAGCGGGTCGGCGGGAGAGGTCGGTGAGGATGCGGTGGGCGGCGTTGTGGCCGGCGGCGCCGATGACGCTGCCGGCCGGGTGGCAGCCGGCGCTGCCGGCGTAGACGCCGTCGACGCCGGTGGCGTACGGCATCCGGTCGGTGAACGAGACGGTGTTGTCGACGTGGTGGATGTGCCCGCCCGTGATGCCGAAGTGCGCCTCGATGCCGGGCGGCGGCAGCGGTACCGCGTCCGCGACGAGATCGCCGGTGCCGGGGGCGTACCGCTCGCAGATCCCGATCAGGCGCTCGACGTAGCCGGGCAGCGCCTCGTCCCAGCCGGTGCCGGCCAGCTCGTAGGGCACCGACTGCACGAAGAGCGCCGACGAGTGGTGGCCCCGGCCGTCGGACAGCGACCCGTCGACGGTGGTGTGCAGGTACCACTCGATGGTCGGCTCGTCGGGCAGCCGCCCCGCCTGCACGTCGGCCCACATGGCGCGCAGCGCCGCCATCGGCGGCTCGCCACCCCCGCCGGTCAGCGAGTCCGAGCCGGGCAGCAGGTGGATGGTCGAGCCGAACGGGCTGGTCGCGCCCTCGGGCAGGCAGGAGAAGCGGGGCAGGCCGGTCAGCGCCAGGTTGAGCTTGAGCGTGGTGCCGGGCCGGCGGACCGCCGCCATCCGCCCGGCCAGCGGTGCCGGGAGCGCGCCGTCGGGCAGCAGGTCCATCAGCCGGTACGGGTCGCACGCACCGAGCACCACCCGCGCGGCGACCTCCCGCCCGTCGGCGAGGACCACCCCGGCGGCCGCACCGGCGTCGAGGGTGATCGCGTGCACCGGCGTACCGGTGCGGATCGTCGCGCCGGCGGCCCGGGCGGCGTCGGCGAAGACCCGCGACACGGTGCCCATCCCGCCCTCGGCGATCATCCACGTGCCGTCGGAGCCGGGCAGCCGGCACATGTTGTGGACGAGGAAGTTGTGCCCGGTGCCCGGGTCGTCGGGGCCGGCGTTCAGCCCGGAGAGGCCGTCGGTGACCGCGTACATGCTGACCAGCAGCTCGGAGCGGAAGTCGAAGCGGGCGAGGTGGTCGGCGACCGAGCCGCGGACGAGGTCGACGAAGACCTGCCGCAGCGCCGGCCGGACGTGGCGCTCGGCGGTCTCCTCGACGGGCAGCGGCTCGGCCAGCCAGGCGGGGGCGAGGTCGTCGCGCAGCGCGGCCAGCTCGGCCTGGAGGGCGTCGTCCGCGGCCACGTCGGCGGGGGAGAAGAACTCCGCGAGCTGCGCCCTGGTGGCCGCCGTGTCGCTGCCGAACAGCAGGTACGGCGAGCCGGGACCGCCCGGGGTGGGCAGGAAGTAGTGCGGGTCGCGGCGCAGCACGGGGATGCGCACGTCGAGCGTGGCGAGCAGCTCCGGCGGCATCAGCCCGAGCAGGTACGACCCGGTGGAATGGCGCAGCCCCGGCACCCGGGGGAACGGGGCCTCGGTGCGGGTGGCCCCGCCGATGACCGCCGCCGCCTCCAGCACCAGCACGTCGAGCCCGGCGCGGGCGAGCAGGATCGCGGACACCAGACCGTTGTGCCCGGCGCCGACGATCACCACGTCGGCCCGGTTCGGCAGCTCGTCACCCATGCCGGGGGAGCCTACTGCCCGCGGCCGCCGCCGGTCAGCCCTTCGCACCGAGGGGGGCCTGGTTCGGCGGGTCGGCGAGCAGTTGGGCGGTGAGCATCTCCAGCTCCAGCTCGAAGAGCTCCTCGGCCTCGGTGACCGCCCAGTCGAACTGGTGGAAGACCTCCATGGCGACCAGGCCGTAGAGCCGGGTCCAGCCGGAGAGGAAGGCGTAGGCGACCTCCACCGGCAGCTCGCCGTGGCTGAGCCGCAGCGGCTCCAGCCGCCCACCCAGGCGCTGCCGGAGCAGCTCGGGCGGCGGGGTGCGGAAGGGCGACCGGCGCCAGAGGTCGAGGATCGGTTGGATGAAGACCGCGCCGAAGCGGGAGCCGGGATGGCCCGGGTCGACGCAGCCGTCGACGAGGGCGTTCCGCCCGGGGGTCGGGGCGCCGAAGATCAGCCCGAACTCGGCGGGGTGCGCCACCGACCAGGCACGGAACGCCCGGGACATGGTCAGCAGTTGGTCGACCGGTTCGGCCCCGGCGTCGTCGCGGGCCGTCTCCAGCAGCAGCCGCAGCTCGTCGTAGAGGTCGCCGGCCAGCGCCGCGACGAGGGCTTCCAGGCTGGGGAAGTAGCGGTAGATGGCCGGCGCGGTCATGCCCATGTCACGGGCGATCGCCCGCAGCGAGATCGCGTCGACCCCACCCGTCACCAACAGGCGGCGTGCCCCGTCCTTGATTTCGGCGACGGCCGCCTTGCGCAGGCGTTCCCGCCGAGTGGGTGCGGCCATCGACAATCACCTTGACCAGACAATTCACCGTTGCGATAGTTAACGGCGTTCACTGAAATTAGCGATGTTAGCAGCTAGTTGGCTGTGGAGGGAGAGGCGAATGTTCGCCTGGTGGGGACAGATGGTCGTGCGGCTGCGCTGGTCGGTGCTGGCCGCCGCCCTGGTGCTCGTCGCGGTCGGCTCCACCTGGGGCGTCGGGGTCTTCGGGCAGCTCACCGGGGGCGGCTTCGACGACCCGGCGAGCGAGTCCAGCCGGGCCGCCGAGCGGGTCACCCGCGAACTCGGGCCGCAGGGCGCCGACCTCGTCGTGCTCTGGTCCAGCGACGGACCGACCGTCGACCAGCCCGCCTTCCGTGACCCGGTCGCGGCCACCGTCGCCGGGCTGCGCCAGCGCCCGGAGATCACCAGCGTCACCACCTGGTACGAGACCCAGGCCCCAGCGCTGCTCTCCACCGACCGCCGGGCCACCTACGCGCTGGTCCAGCTCCGGGCCGCCGACAAGGACGACAAGGCCGCCGCGTACGAGGAGCTGCGGCCGGCCCTCGCGGCCCCCGGCGTACGGACCGAGGTCGGCGGCGCGACGGCGGCCCTGCAGGAGTCGAACGCGCAGACCACCGAGGACATCACCCGCGCGGAACTGCTCTCCATGCCGGTGCTCCTGGTGCTGCTCGTGCTGATCTTCGGCGGGCTGGTGGCAGCCTCCACGCCCCTGCTGATCGGCGGACTCGCCATCCTCGGCGCGTTCGTCGCCGTCCGGCTGGTCAACATGGTCACCGACGTCTCGGTCTTCGCGATCAACGTCATCACCCTGATCGGCCTGGGCATGGCGGTCGACTACGCCCTCTTCGTGGTGAGCCGCTTCCGCGAGGAGTTGGCCGCCGGCCACGACACCCCGGCCGCGATCCGGCGGACGATGGCCACGGCCGGCCGGACGGTGCTGGTCTCCGGGCTCACCATCGCGACCGCCATGGCCAGCCTGCTGATCTTCCCGCAGGCTTTCCTGCGCTCGATGGCGCTCGGCGGGATGGCCGCCGTGCTGGTCGCCATGCTTGCGGCGTTGACCGTGCTGCCGGCCCTGCTCGCGGTGCTCGGCCACCGGATCGACGCGCTGCGCGTACCGCTGCCGTGGCGGCGTCGGGCGCGCGGTGGGCGGCCGGCGGAGGGTGCGGCGGGTGGCGCCTGGGCCCGGATCGCGCACAGCGTGATGCGCCGCCCGGTGCGCTACCTGGTCGGGGTGACCGTGCTGCTCCTACTGCTGGCCACGCCGATCCTGCGGATGGAGTTCGGCGGGTTCGACGACCGGGTGCTGCCCGCGAGCGCCGAGCCGCGAGTGGTCTCCGAGCGGATCGCGGCGGAGTTCCCCGGCGGCACGATCGCACCGATCGACGTGCTGGTCTCCGGGGCGTCCCCGGAGCAGGCGCAGTCCTTCGTCGACCGGGTGGCCGCCGTGCCGGGCGTCACCGGCGTGCAGGTGGCGGCCAACCGGGGCGCGTCGACGCTGCTGACGGTGACCTACCCGGGCGAGCCGACCGGCGACCCGGCGCACGACGTGGTCCGGGCGCTGCGTGCCCTGCCCGCGCCGGACGGCGCCGAGGTGCTGGTCGGCGGCCGGCCCGGCGTCGACCTCGACCTGATCGACGGCCTCGCCGACCGGCTGCCCTGGATGGCCCTGCTGATGGCCGCCGCGATCCTGGTTCTGCTCTTCCTCGCCTTCGGCTCGGTGGTGCTGCCGGTCAAGGCGGTGCTGATGAACCTGGTGTCGATCGGCGCGTCGTTCGGCGTGGTGGTCTGGATCTTCCAGGACGGGCACTTCGCCGACCTGCTCGGCTTCACCCCGACCGGGTTCATCGAGCCGAGCAACCCGATCCTCATGCTCGCCGTGCTCTTCGGGCTGGCGACCGACTACGAGGTGTTCCTGCTCTCCCGGGTGCGAGAGGAGTGGGACCGCACCGGCGACAACACCGCGTCGGTGGCCGTCGCGCTCCAGCGCACCGGGCGGATCATCACCGCCGCCGCGCTGCTGCTGGTCATCGTGGTTGCCGGCTTCGCCACGGGCGAGATGGCGTACATCAAGCTCATCGGGATCGGCATGATCGTGGCGATCGTGGTGGACGCGACGCTGGTCCGGGCACTGCTGGTGCCGGCCACGATGCGGCTGCTCGGCCGCTGGAACTGGTGGGCCCCCGGCCCGCTCGGCCGCGTCTACCGCCGCTTCGGCCTGCACGAGTCCGAGGGCGACCCGGTGGCCCCGGAGCCCCGTCACCCGGCGTTCACCAAATAGAGGCTTCCGTCGATGCCCTGTCGGCCCTAGCGTCGACGGGGCATCGTCCCCGCACCCTCCGGGAGCCTCCGATGGACCGTCGTACCCTGCTGCGCGCCACCGTCGCCGGTGGCGCCGCCTTCGCCGGCAGCCTCTGGGCCGGCGCCGCGCTCGCCGCCCCTGCCCAGCCCGGCCCCGGCCCGTACGGTGAACTGCTCACCGCCGACGGCAACGGCCTCCAACTGCCGGCCGGCTTCACCAGCCGCGTCGTCGCCCGATCCGGGCAGCGGGTCGCCGGCACGTCGTACCGGTGGCACTGGGCGCCGGACGGCGGCGCCTGCTTCCCGGCGGGTGACGGCTGGATCTACGTTTCCAACTCCGAGGTGCCGCTGGTCGGTGGCGCCTCGGCGGTGCGCTTCCGCGCCGACGGCTCGACCGCGGCGGCGTACCGGATCCTCGGCGGCACCAACGTCAACTGCGCCGGCGGGGCGACCCCCTGGGGCACCTGGCTGTCCTGCGAGGAGGTGCCGCTGGGCCGGGTCTTCGAGACCTGGCCGGACGGCAGCCGGGCGGCCGAGGAGCGGACCCGGATGGGCCGGTTCACCCACGAGGCCGCCGCCTGCGACCCGGACCGGCGGGTGGTCTACCTGACCGAGGACGAGGACGACGGCTGCTTCTACCGTTTCGTCCCCGACACCTGGGGCGACCTGCGCACCGGGAAGGTGCAGGTGCTGTGCGCCCCGGCCGACCAGGTGACCGGGCCGGTGACCTGGCGGGACCTGCCGGACCGGGACGGCTTCCCGGTGCCGACCCGCTGGCAGGTCGGCGCGGCCCGACACTTCGACGGCGGCGAGGGGTGCTGGTACGACCGGGGCACCTGCTGGTTCACCACCAAGGGCGACAACCGGGTGTGGGCGTACGACGCGGTCAACCAACGTCTCGACCTGGCGTACGACGACTCGCTGGTGCCGGCCGGGGCGGCGCCGCTGACCGGCGTGGACAACATCACCGGCACCGCCGGCGGGGACCTCTACGTCGCCGAGGACGGTGGCAACATGGAGATCAACGTCATCACCCCGGCCGGCGCGGTCGCCCCGTTCCTGCGCATCCTCGGCCAGCCCGACTCGGAGATCACCGGCCCGGCGTTCTCCCCGGACGGGTCCCGGCTGTACTTCTCGTCCCAGCGCGGCGCCTCCGGCAGTTCCACCGGCAGCGACGGGATCACCTACGAGGTCTCCGGCCCCTTCCGGCCCTGACCCTCGGCCCGCTCTGTGGGACCGCCCCCGCCGGTGGGGGCGGCCGGTGCCTCGCCGCGGCGCTCGCGCCAGCGGGAGAGGGCGAGCGTGGCGGAGTAGCCGGCCAGCACGATCACGTGGAAGAGGTAGAGCCAGAGCAGGACCGCCACCCCCGCGCCGATCCCGTCGAACCCCCCGAACGGCACCCCCAGGTCGATCGGGAGCGAGGCGAAGAGCACGAAGCCGTGCAGGAAGCCGGAGAGGTTGGCCGCGGTGAACGACCCGACGCCCAGCGCGGAGAGCCAGTCCGGCGACGCCGGGCCGACCACCCGGAACACCCACAGCAGCACCGGGGTGAGCACCAGCCAGACCGCCAGGAACGACAGCACCACCCCCAGCACGCCGGTCCAGCCGCCCTGCCGGACCAGCCCGGTGGTGGTGGGCAGCGCGAGCAGGATCGACAGCAGCAGGGCCGGGGCCGGGGCCAGCAGGGGCAGCAGCAGCAGCCGGCCCCGCCAACCGACCAGCGACTCCTCGCTGCGCGGCACGGCGACCGAGACGAAGGCGCGGCGCAGCCCCTCGCCGTAGAGCGACGCCGGCAGCAACGACGCCAACGCCAGCAGCGGGGTCAACCCCACCCCGGCCTCGACCAGCGCCTGCACCGCGTGGGGCGCGCCGATCGCGTCCGGCAGCGTCCGCACGGCGTACGAGGTGAGCCGGCGTACCCGCTCGGCGCCCGCCAGCAGCGAGGTCAGCCAGATCGCCAGCAGGGCCACCGGCACGACGGCGATCGCCCCGTAGAAGGTGATGGCGGCGGCGTGCAGGGACAGGTCCCGTCCCCGTAGCGGGCGGAACGCCGCACTGGTGACCCGCTTCGCCCGTTGCCATCCGCCGCCCATCGCGGCTTCCTTCCCCGTACCGTCGCGCGTCACTCATTATCATCACGGGCCATGACCGTTCTCACCACCCGGCGCCTGGTCCTGCGGGAGTGGAGCGCGGACCCGGCCGACCTGGCCCGGATCTTCGACATCTACTCCCGCCCCGAGGTCACCCGGTGGCTCGGCGCGCCCGGTCTGCCGCTGACCGACCCGGCGCAGGCCGCCGACCGGCTGGCGATGTGGCGCGAGCGGCATGCGGGGCACGGCGGCCGGTACGGCACCTGGGCGATCGAGACCCGCGACACCGGCGTGGTGGTCGGCACGGTGCTGCTCAAGCCCCTGCCCGGGCGCGACGAGAGCGTGCCGACCGAGGACATCGAGGTGGGCTGGCACCTGCACCCCGACTCGTGGGGCCACGGGTACGCCACCGAGGCCGCCCGCGCTCTGGTGGCCCGGGAGCTGGCCACCGGCACCCGCGAGGTCTACGCCGTGGTGGCGCCGGGCAACGCGGCGTCGATGGCGGTGGCCCGCCGGCTCGGCATGGCCCACGTGGGCCGCCGCACCGGCTGGTACGGCGGCGAGTCCCTGGAGACCTTCGTGCTGAATGCTCCCGTGGACGGACGAATCGTGAGCTGAGCCGCCCGACGAGCCGTCCCGCCGCGGCTGTCCGTAGGGCACCTCGGCTCGGCCCCGGACGAAGTGGCGGTCGCGGTCGGACATCCGACTGGCGGCGCAGCCGACGGCGGGGAAAGGTCCGTGTCGACGCCCGTCGAACGCGGCTTCACCTGTGCGGATGTGCGTACGCGGGCTCTCGCGCGGCCGGCATTCGGGGTGGCGCGTCACCGGAGCCCCTTTTCTCCGTGTGCCAGTGTTGATGCCTGATCGACCTCAACGTCTCTCAGTCGACGAACGGCGTCGGAGGCAACGTGACGGATGACGAGAACGAATCGGACCGGGGCCCCTGGCGGCCCATTCTTCGCTGGCTCGGCGCGGCCGCGGCCATCGCGGGCATCGTCGGGATGGTGTTCCAGGTGATCGAATGGGCCGGCTCCCGCACTCCGCCGACGACGCAGGTGGGTGCCGGAGCCAGCGCCCCGGCGGAGAAGGCCAACGGTGACGAGCAGTTCGTGCAGGCCGGGCAGTGTGTGCGAAACGTCGGCGACGCGGAGAGTCCGGTGCTGAAGATCGCCTCCTGTGGTCAGGGAACCCAGCGGGTCGTGGCACGGATCGAGCAGGCGATCACCGACGAGACGCAGGCCGACGCGCTGTGCGGCGAAAAGGCGCCGGGCTACGCCGACTTCCACTACTCCAACTGGGGGAAGCGCTCCGACTTCGTCGACGTCGTGTTCTGCCTCGTCCCCGCATAGCGGGCCGGGGCGCTACGCCACCTCGACGAAGTCGAGTTCCGCCCAGCGGCTCAGGTGGGTGAACCGGAGCGTGTTGAAGCCCGCGGTCAGCGTGACGTCCACCCCCACCTGCCGCCAGACGTCCCAGCCCGTGTCGGGATAGGTGACGACCTTCGGGTTCGCGCCGTTGACCGTCAGCGTGTGCTGGGCGTCGCCGTAGCCGGCGGCGTAGGCGACGTGGGCGCGGTAGCCGCTGGCCCGGGGCGCGAAGACGGTGACCTCGACCCAGCTGTCCGCGTGGTCGATGTACGCCACCACCTGCCCCTGGGACGTGTTCGGGGCGGCGCGCACCGCACAGTTGCTGAGCGAGCCGCGCTCGGCCTCGTACCGCACGCGGCTGCCCCGCACCACGGGATTGCCGCCGGCCCAGCCCAGCGCCGCCACGTACATGCCCCGGGCGGAGTAGTTGTTGATCCAGCCGTGGAACACGATGTGGTCGCCGCCGGCCTCGCGCACCACGTCCGCGCCGCCCGGCCCGCGTACCGCCGAGTCCAGCGACGCGGTGGTCATCAGCGAGCGGTACGCCTTGGTGTACGGGCCGGTCAGTGAGGTCGACGTGGCGTAGCTGGTCTGGTAGCCGTCGCCCCCGTAGCCGCCGAGCGAGTAGAAGAGCACGTACTGCGCGCCGACCCTGGTCAGCACCGGCGCCTCGATGATGCCGCCCTCCTCGGCGCGACCGCTGCGCAGCAACTCGACCCGGGCGCCCTGGAGGGTCACCCCGTCGGCCGCGACCCGTTGCAGCCACAGGCTCGTCGGCTGGCCGATGGCGTTGCCGTCGTCCTTGTAGAGCAGGTACCGCAGGCCGGTGCCGTCGGTGAAGCTCGCCGCGTCGATGTCGCCGCCCTCGCCGGCGTTGCAGACCAGCGGCTGGGTGCCGACGGAGGTGAACGGCCCGAGCGGCGACGTGGCCAGCGCGGCCCCGAGGCACTGCCGGCCGGTGGCCCGGCTGCGGGCGGTGTAGTAGAGCAGGTAGCGCCCGTCGGCCCGCTGCGACACGTCGGGCGCCCAGGTCAGGCCCCCGTTGGCCCAGGCGCCGAGGGTCGGCATCGCGTCGGCTCGCCTGGTCCACGCTCCGGTCAGCGAGCTGGCCGTGGCGACCGGGACGTTGCCGTGGCCGTTGTTCGTCGAGTACGCGTAGTAGGTGCTGCCGAACCTGACGACGTCGGGGTCGGGAAAGTCGCTGGCGATGACGAGCGACGGTGTCGTGGTGGCAGCCTGGGCCACGCCCGGGCCGACGAGCAGTGGGGCGGCGACCAGCAGGGCCGCCAGCCAGACGAGGCCTCTTCGCATGCCGAAATTCAACCACAGTCATCTATGTGTGGACAGTTTTCTTCGTAGGGGTCGACCCTGAAGCGCGCCCAGGGAACGGCATCCCGTCCCCGGTCGCGTCCAGAGGGCCGACGGCGGCGCCGCTGAAGATCGGGTGACGTCCCGCCGGGCTCAGGGCCGCGTCCCGCCCGGGTCAGCGTCAACCGATCGTGGGATATGGGCTGGTTGGACGACGCTGCGCGACACCCGGCCGAACTCTCCACTGATCACTGACGCAATTCGCGAACGGCGCATCCGTCGTGCGAGAGCAGGCCGACGCGGAAGGCTGAGGCTCCCGGCGGGCGCCGGGTGACGCTGGGGAAGAATGGCCCGGTGACTTCGCCCCGGGAACTCGTCCTGCTCGGCTCCACCGGCTCGATCGGCACACAGGCCATCGACATCGTGCGGCGCAACCCGGACCGGTTCCGGGTGGTGGCGCTCGGCGCCGGTGGTGGCAACGTCGAGCTGCTCGCCGCCCAGGCCCTCGAACTGCGCGTCGACGCGGTCGGCGTGGCGAAGGCGTCCGCCGCGCAGGATCTCCAGCTCGCCTTCTACGCCGAGGCGAGCCGGCGCGGCTGGGCCACCGGCGACTTCAAGCTGCCCAAGATCGTGGCCGGCCCGGACGCGATGACCGAGCTGGCGCAGTGGCCCTGCGACGTGGTGCTCAACGGGGTGGTCGGTTCGCTCGGGCTCGCGCCGACGCTGGCCGCGCTGCGCGCCGGGCGTACGCTCGCGCTCGCCAACAAGGAGTCCCTCGTCGCCGGCGGCTCCCTGGTGAAGGCCGCGGTGACGCGGCCGGAGCAGATCGTCCCCGTCGACTCGGAGCACTCGGCGCTCGCCCAGTGCCTGCGCGGCGGCGCCCGGGCCGAGGTGCGGCGGCTGGTCGTCACCGCCAGCGGCGGCCCATTCCGGGGCAGGCGGCGCGATGAGTTGACGCAGGTCACGCCGGAGCAGGCGCTGGCCCACCCGACCTGGAACATGGGGCCGGTCGTCACGATCAACTCCGCCACGATGGTCAACAAGGCGCTGGAGGTGATCGAGGCGCACGAACTGTTCGACGTGCCGTACGCCGACATCGCCGTGATGGTGCACCCGCAGTCGGTGATCCACTCGATGGTCGAGTTCACCGACGGCTCCACCCTCGCCCAGGCCAGCCCGCCGGACATGCGGCTGCCGATCGCGCTCGGCCTCGGCTGGCCCGACCGGATCGCCGACGCCGCCGCCGCCGTCGACTGGACCAGGGCCCACACCTGGGAGTTCGCGCCGCTGGACGACGAGGCGTTCCCGGCGGTGGCGCTGGCCAAGGCCGCCGGCGAGGCCGGACGCTGCCGGCCGGCGATCTACAACGCGGCGAACGAGGAGTGCGTCGCCGCGTTCGTGGCCGGCCGGCTGCCCTTCCTCGGCATCGTCGACACCCTCGGGCGGGTGCTGGAGGACGCTCCCGATTTCGACGAACCAGGTACCGTCGAGGACGTGCTCGCGGCGGAGTCGTGGGCGCGCGCGCACGCGCAGGAGATCATCATCGCGGGTTCGGTGGAAGGAGCTTGATGGCAAACCTGCTCGGGGTGGTGCTCTTCGCCCTCGCGATCCTCGTCTCGGTGAGCCTGCACGAGGCGGGTCACCTGCTCACCGCCAAGGCCTTCGGGATGAAGGTCACCAAGTACTTCGTCGGATTCGGCCCGACCCTCTGGTCGTTCAAGCGGGGCGAGACGGAGTACGGCCTCAAGGGCATCCCGCTCGGCGGCTTCTGCAAGATCGTCGGGATGACCCCCCAGGACGACGACGTCGACCCGGCCGACGAGCCGCGCGCCATGTGGCGGTTCCCGGTCTGGAAGCGGACGATCGTGATGTCCGCGGGCTCGATCACCCACTTCGCCCTCGCCCTGGGTGCGATCTGGATCATGGCGGTCTCCTCGGGCCTGCCCAACCCGGATCGGCCGGTCACCGAGGCCGACGCGCGCAGTGAGCCGGCAGTCATCCGGCTCAGCCCGTGCGTGGTCCCCGAGAACACCCTGCGCGAGTGCACCCCCGCTGACGCAGCCAGCCCGGCCACTCAGGCGCAGTTGCGCGACGGCGATCGCATCACCTCGATCAACGGCACGCCGATCGGCAACTACGGCGATCTGCTCACCACGCTGCGTACCCTCAAGCCGGGCGACACGGCGCAGATCGCGTACGTCCGCGACGGCCAACCGGCCACGGCCAGCACCGTGCTGGCGCAGACCCAGCGCCCGCCGCTGGACGACCCGAAGGGGCAGGTCGGCCCGGTCGCCGCGCTCGGTGTGGGCCTCATCCCCACCACCCCCGCCCTGATCACCTACAGCCCGGTCGCCGCCTTCGGCGCGACCGCCGACTACACCGAGAACATGGCGGTCGCCACGTTCGAGGCGATGCAGCGCATCCCGCAGAAGGTGCCCGCGCTGTGGACGGCGATCACCGGCGGCGAGCGGGACATCGACACCCCGATCAGCGTGGTGGGCGCCAGCCGGCTCGGCGGCGAGGCGGTGGCGAACGACGCATGGATGGTGTTCTTCCTGCTGTTCATCTCGCTGAACTTCTTCATCGGCGTGTTCAACCTGCTGCCGCTGCTGCCGCTCGACGGCGGGCACATCGCCATCGCCTGGTTCGAGCGGGCCCGCTCCTGGCTCTACGCCCGGATCGGCCGCGCCGACCCCGGGCGCGTCGACTATCTCAAGCTCATGCCCCTCACGTACGCGGTGATCCTGGTCGGTGGCGTGTTCACGCTGCTGACCATCACCGCGGACGTCGTCAACCCGATCACGCTCTTCTCAAGGTGAGTGCCTGAAGTGACCGCTGTCAGTCTCGGTATCCCCGCCGTGCCGCCCCCGCCGCTCGCCCCGCGTCGGGTCAGCCGCCAGATCATGGTCGGGTCGGTGCCGGTCGGTGGGGGCGCGCCGGTGTCGGTGCAGTCGATGACCACCACCCTCACCTCCGACGTCAACGCGACGCTCCAGCAGATCGCCGAGCTGACCGCGTCCGGCTGCCAGATCGTCCGGGTCGCCGTGCCCAGCCAGGACGACGTCGAGGCGTTGCCGGCGATCGCGAGGAAGTCGCAGATCCCGGTGATCGCCGACATCCACTTCCAGCCGAAGTACGTCTTCGCCGCGATCGACGCCGGCTGCGCGGCGGTCCGGGTGAACCCGGGCAACATCCGCCAGTTCGACGACAAGGTCAAGGAGATCGCCAGGGCGGCCGGCGACGCGGGTGTGCCGATCCGGATCGGCGTCAACGCCGGGTCGCTGGACAAGCGGCTGCTCGCCAAGTACGGCAAGGCCACCGCCGAGGCGTTGGTCGAGTCGGCGCTGTGGGAGTGCTCGTTGTTCGAGGAGCACGGCTTCCGCGACATCAAGATCTCGGTCAAGCACAACGACCCGGTGGTGATGATCCGGGCGTACCGCCAGTTGGCCGAGAAGTGCGACTACCCGCTGCACCTGGGCGTCACCGAGGCCGGCCCCGCCTTCCAGGGCACCATCAAGTCGGCGGTCGCCTTCGGCGCGCTGCTGGCCGAGGGGATCGGCGACACGATCCGGGTCTCGCTGTCGGCGCCGCCGGTGGAGGAGATCAAGGTCGGCAACCAGATCCTGGAGTCGCTCGGGCTGCGCGAGCGGGGCCTGGAGATCGTCTCCTGCCCGTCCTGCGGGCGTGCCCAGGTCGACGTCTACAAGCTCGCCGAGGAGGTCACCGCCGGCCTGGAGGGCCTGCCGGTGCCGCTGCGGGTCGCCGTGATGGGCTGCGTCGTGAACGGTCCGGGCGAGGCCCGCGAGGCCGACCTCGGGGTGGCCTCCGGCAACGGCAAGGGCCAGATCTTCGTCAAGGGCAAGGTGGTCAAGACCGTGCCCGAGGCGCAGATCGTGGAGACGCTGATCGCCGAGGCGTTGCGCATCGCCGACGAGATGGGCGCCGAACTGCCCGACGATCTGCGCGACCTGCTCCCCGGCGCCACCGTCACCGTGCACTGACCCGTCCCACAGCCGGCCCGGCCGGTGCCGTCGTCGTGGTCCCACTCGTCACTCGGCCCGCGCGGCACCGGGCGGATCTGGCAGGCTGGTATCCGTGCTGACGGTGCCGGTACGGCAACTGGGGGAGTCGGAGCGCCGCGCGGTCGAGCGGCTGCTCGACCTCGACCCGTTCGCGGGCGCGCAGGTCGCCGAGCGGATCACCGCGCGGGGGCTGGCCTGGTGGCGCGCCGAGGGGCGGGTGCTGGGCTACGGCAGCCGCCGCAACCTGGAGTCGATCTGCTGGCTGGGTGGCAACCTCACCCCCGTGCTCGCCACCGAGCCGGCCGTCGCCGCCTACGCCGACCTGCTGGCCGGCGAGGAACGGCTATGTTCGTCGATCGTGGGCCGGGCCGACGCGGTGCTCGGCCTCTGGAGCCGGCTCTCCGCCGTCTGGGGGCCCGCCCGGGACGTACGCCCCAACCAGCCGTTGCTGGCGACCGACGCGCTGCCGGCGCTGCGGGCCGACCCGGAGGTGCGGCGGGTTCGCGCGAGCGAGATCGACCGGCTCTTCCCGGCGGCGGTGGCGATGTACACCGAGGAGGTCGGCGTGTCGCCGCTCGCCGACGACGGCGGGCGCGGCTACCGGCGGCGGGTCACCGACCTGGTCCGCACGGGTCGGGCGTACGCCCGGTTCGTCGACGGTCAGGTGGTGTTCAAGGCCGAACTGGCGGTCGTGACCCGGCGGACCGCCCAGGTGCAGGGCGTCTGGGTGGCCCCCGACTGGCGGGGCCGGGGCATCGCGTCGGCGGCGATGGCGGCGGTGGTGCGCGACGCGCTGCTGCGGGTGGCCCCGACCGTCAGCCTCTACGTCAACGACTTCAACCGGCCGGCGCGCCGGGTCTACGAACGCTGTGGTTTCCGCCCCGTCGGCACGCTCGCCACCGTGCTCTTCTGAGCCCACCGCTCGTCTGAGCCCACCGTGTCCTTCTGCGCCCACCGTGTCCTCCTGCGCCCACCGCGTCCTTCTGCGCCCCCGGGCCGGGCGACCGCCGGGGGGACGGGTGCCGGTCGGCGCGGCCCCCGCCTGCCCCGCCGCCGGTCGGCGCGGCCCGCGGCGTCGGCGTCCTGCCAGGTGAACGGCCGGTAAATGCGTTGAGCCGGCCGGCTCGACCGACCAGGCTGGATGCTCCGCCCCGGTTTGCCCGAAGGGACTCCGTCATGCGTCTGCTCCGGGACATGTGGGCCACCTCGCCCCGCCGAATGGCGATCGTGACCTGCCTGATCGTGCTCGGCGCCGGCGGCCAGGCCGCCGGCGCCGCGCTGGCCGGCCCCGTCCTGGTGCACCGCGCCGCCGGGTTCTTCGCGCTGCTAGCCGTGGCGCTGGTCGCCGCCGTCCTCACCGACCTCGCGGTGAGCCTGCTGATGGCCGGGCTGACCGCCGACTGGTCCGCCGACGTACGCCGCCGGCTGTGCCGGGTCGCGCTCGGCCAGGACCTGCCGACCCTGGAGACCACCCCGGTCGGCGAACTGCTCGACCGCATCGACGGCGACGTCTACCAGGTCGCCGCCGCGGTGCGCAACCAGGGCGTACGGATCGCGCAGGGGCTGGCCGCGGGCGTGCTGTCGACCGTCGTCGCCCTCGCGGTGTGGTGGCCGGCCGGCGTCGGGATGCTGCTGCTCACCGTGCTGCTGGCCGCCGGCCTGCGCAAGCCGACCGTGCGGATCGGCCCGGCCCGGATGGCCGAGGAGGAGGCCTGGTCCGACCTCGCCGCGGTCATGGAGGAGGCCATCCACGGCCAGGACGACGTGCGCACCAGCCTGGCCCGACCGTACGTGCTGCGCCTCTACGCCCGACGGGCCGCCGAGGTGCTCAGCCGGGGCGTGCGGGTGTGGCGGATGTCGGCCCAGGTCACCACCGTGGCGGCCGGCGCCATCCGGGCCGGGATCGCGGCCGTGGTGCTCGGCGGCGCGTGGGCGCTGGTCACCGGCCGGGTGGACGGCGCCCGGCTCACCGCGATCTGGCTGCTCGCCATCGGCTTCGGCATGACCGTCGAGCACGTCAGCCGGATGGTCCCCGAACTCCAGTACGCCCTCGGCGCGTGGGGACGCGTGCAGCTGCTGGCGAACTCCCCGCAGGAGCCCGCGGGCGGAGCCGCCCCGGCCGAGGGTGACCTGGTGGTACGGGGCCTCACCTTCCGCTACGCGGGTGCCGACGACGGGCGCGGCCCCGCGCTGCGCGACGTCGACCTCACCTTCACCCGGGGCCGCTCGTACGCCCTCGTCGGCCGGACCGGCTCCGGCAAGTCAACCCTGGCGAAGGTGCTCACCCGGGCCGTCGACGTGCCACCCGGGACGGTCTTCCTGGCCGGCGACGACGTGTGCGACCTCGACGTCGAGGCGCTGCGCCGGTGGATCGCCGTGGTGCCCCAGCGCACCGAGATCCTCGCGGGGACCCTCGCCGAGAACGTCGCGCTGTTCGATCCTGACCTGCTCGCCGCCGCCGCCCGGGCGCTGCGCGAGCTGGGGCTGGACGGCTGGATCGCCGAGCTGCCCGCCGGCCTGGACACCCGGCTGGGCGACGGCGGGCACGTGCTCTCGGCGGGCCAGGAGCAGTTGGTGGCCTTCGCCCGGATCCTGGTGCGCGACCCGCACGTGGTGATCCTCGACGAGGCCACCGCCCGCCTCGACCCGGTGACCGAGGCGCGGGTGCAGCAGGCCACCGAGCGGTTGCTGCGCGACCGGATCGGCATCGTCATCGCGCATCGTCTCTCCTCCGTGCGCCGCTGCGACGAGGTGGTGGTGATGGCCGACGGCGCGGTGGTCGAGGCCGGGCCGCTGCACTCCTCGCAACGCTTCGCCGAGCTGCTCGCCACCAGCCACGCCACCGCGTACGCCCACGCGACGCCGGGTCACGGCGGCGGGGTCGACCTGCTGACCGGCCCGTCGGAGCCGTGGCCGTCCCCCGGCCCGGACGAGGTTCTTCCGCCGGCTGCGCCCCCGGCCATGCCGCCGCTCGTCCCGCCGGTCACGCTCCCGGCCGGTGCGCCCCCGGCCGGGTCGTCCGCCGCGACCTCGACAAGGTCGTCGACCGCGCCGCCGGTCGGGTCGGCCGACGAGGGTACGGGCACGCCCGGGGAGCCGGCCCTGCGTGGGCTGCGGGAGATCCTGCGGCTGTGCGTCAACGACGCGCGCTACGGGCTGGCCTCGCTCTCGATGTTCCTGCTGCTCGTGCTCCTCGGGCTGGAGGGGCCGGTGCTGCCCTGGCTCTGGGCCGACCTGGTCGACGGCACCGGCGACCCGTGGAAGCCGGCGCTGGGGATCGTCGCCGGCCTGCTGGTGACCCTGCCGGTGCCGTACCTCACCGGTCTGCGCTTCCCGCAGTGGTGGGTCCGGCAGATGCTGCGGATCAGCCTGCGCCTGGTGCACGGCCAGACCGGGCCCCGCCGGGTCAGCGGGCACACGCCGGCCGAGGTGGTGGCCCAGGGCGGCGACACCGAGCGGGTGGTGCAGCTCGCCGACAACCTGATGGACCAGGGGATCTCGCTGCTGCTCCTGGTCGCGATGACCGCCGTCACCGGCAGCGTGGTGCCGGGGCTCTTCTTCGCGGGCACGATGCTGGTCTCCGGGCTGGCCGCGACGCTGTTCGGCCCCCACCTGGAACGTTCCGCGCGGGACACCGTCGCGGCGCGGGCCGCGTTCGCCACCGCGCTGGTCTCCTCGCTGTCGGCCGCCCGTACGGTCAAACTGGCCGGGGCCACCCGCCCGGTGCTGGCCCACCTGGCCGACCTCGACGTGGTCCGCAGCGACCGGCAACGCCGGGAGATCTCGGTGCAGGTCTGGTCCCGGTCGACCCCGTCGCTGGTCAGCGGCCTGCTGCCGATCGGCGCGTGGGCGCTCTTCCTGGCCGGGCACCTGTCGGCGGGTGCCACCCTGGTCGTGGTCGCCACCCTGGCCGCCGCCCGTTGGTTCGCCTGGACGACGGCGTCGTTGATCTCGCAGCTCCCGTCGGCGCGGGTGTGGACCCGGCGGACGGTGGCGATGACCGGTGTGGAGGCGTACTCGGCGCCGGTGCCGGAGGTGGACCTCGGCGCGGGGACCGCCCCGGCGCCCGTCGTGCCGCCCCGGCACCCGCTGCGCCGGCTGGAGCTGACCGGCTTCGGCGTCCGGCACACCGACGGGACGGTGGCCGTACGCGACGTCGACCTGACGGTGGAACGCGGGCAGTTGGTGCTGGTCGTCGGCCCGGTCGGCGCGGGCAAGTCGTCGCTGCTGCGGGCGCTGGCCGGCATCGCGCCGCACACCGGCCGGCTGACCTGGAACGGCGACTCCGTCACGGAGCCGGAGTTGTTCCTGCGCCCCCACCAGGTGGGCTACGTCGGCCAGTTGCCCCGGGTGCTCTCCGGCACGGTGGCCGACAACATCACCCTCGGCCACCAGGTGGACGCCGCGGCGGCGGTGTCGACCGCCCAGCTCGACCACGACCTGGCGGCGGCCGGTGGCGGGCTCGGGCTGCTGATCGGGCACAAGGGCACCCGGCTCTCGGGCGGGCAGTTGCAGCGCCTCGCGCTGGCCCGGGCGCTCGCCCCGCGTACCGAGCTGCTGGTGGCCGACGACGTGTCGTCGGCGCTGGACGTCACCACCGAGCTGGCGTTGTGGCAGGCGCTGCGCGAGCACGGGGTGACGGTGGTGGGTTCGACCTCGAAGCGCGCCGCCCTGGTCCGGGCCGACCACGTCGTGGTCCTCCGCTCCGGCACGGTCGCCGCCCAGGGCCCCTGGCGCGACCTGGAACCCCACTGGTCCCATCTGGCCGGCTGACCCGCCGCCCCCACCCCACCGGCGGCCCCCACCCCCGCCGCCCCGCCGGGTGGCGGGGGAGCGGGGGTGAGGGCGGGGTTCAGGCGCGGGCGTACTGGGCGGGCCAGGTGGGGGTGGCGCCGAGCTTGGCGGCGGCGCGGTGCGGCCAGTACGGGTCGCGTAGGAGTTCCCGCCCGAGCAGGACCAGGTCGGCGTCGCCGGACGCGACGATCTCCTCGGCCTGCTCCGGCTCGACGATCAGGCCGACCGCGCCGGTGGCGACCCCCGCTTCCCGGCGCACCCGGGCGGCCAGCGGCACCTGGTAGCCCGGGCCGACCGGGATGCTCGCCGTGGCCGACGCGCCGCCGGAGGAACAGTCGACCAGGTCCACTCCGGCGGCGGCCAGCTCGCCGGCGAGCACCACGCTGTCCTCGGGCGTCCAGCCCGCCGGCTCCCAGTCGGTGGCCGAGATGCGGGTGAGCACGGGCACGTCCTCGCCGACCGCCGCGCGGACCGCCCGCGCCACCTCCAGGGTCAGCCGCATCCGGCCGGGCCGGTCCCCGCCCCAGCCGTCGTCCCGGTGGTTCGTCAGCGGGGAGAGGAACTCGTGCAGCAGGTAGCCGTGTGCGGCGTGGATCTCCACGGCCGCGAAGCCGGCGTCGACCGCCCGACCGGCCGCCGCCGCGAAGGCACCGACGACGCCGGCTATGCCCGCCTCGTCGAGCGCGGTCGGCACCCGGTAGTCCGGCACGAACGGCGCGGATCCCGGACCGACCGGCGTCCAGCCGCCCTCGGCGTCGGGCACCCCGCCCCGCCGGGGCGCCCACGGCCGGTACGTCGACGCCTTGAACCCGGCGTGCGCGAGCTGCACGACCGGCACCGCGCCGTGCGCGGCGACGAACGCGGTCACCGGCCGCCAGGCGTCGACGTGCCTACCGGACCAGAGCCCGGTGTCCTGGGGGCTGATCCGCCCCTCGGGCAGCACGGCAGTGGCCTCGGTCATCACCAGGCCGGCGCCGCCGACCGCGCGGGCGCCCAGGTGCACCAGGTGCCAGTCGGTGGGCAGGCCGTCCGGGCCGGCGGTGTACTGGCACATCGGCGCCAGGGCGATCCGGTTGGGCAGGGTCACCGTGCGCAGGGTCAGCGGGGTGAACAGGACACTCATGTGGTCATCCTCTCCGGATGCGGGGAGAGCCCGGGGACAGGCCCTCTGAGACTCGTCGGGTCGTTCGGTCGCGGTGGATCCGCACGGATAAGGGGATCTTGTGCAGGGCGGAAGCCATGCGGGTGTGTCCCAGGGCCCGGAGGTCGGAACGGGCAGCGTCAGGAGAGCGGCTGCGCCGGACAGACGCCGCTGGCCTGCAGTCGGAGGTCGACGTACAGGCGCACGGTCAGGTGCCAGACGTTGGTCATCGCCGCCGAGGCTAACGCCGGCCGTCGATGCGGCGGAAGGAGCCGCCGCGGTGACGCTCCTTACAGCAGGGGTGCGGGCGGCCCCTGGGCGTCAACCTGGTGTCCTCGCCTGCCGGCCGAGCGCGACGGCGGTCGCGGTGGCCGTGCCCCAGAGGACGGCCACCAGCAGCAGCAACCGCTCCAGGACGGCGACCAGGCCGCCGCGCCCGACGACGAGCATGGCCACGGCGGTCGCGCCCGCCAGCGGCAGGGCCACCGCCAGGGCCACCGCCGCCAGCCGCCGCAACGCCGACGGCGCGGCCCGGGTGAAGGTGGTCGCCAGCATCGCGAGGACCACCGCGGCCACCGCCAGGATGCTCGCCGCGCCGTGCACCAGGTCCGCCGTGGTCGCCCGCTCGAACGGCGGCAGCGGGCAGCCGGCGCTGCACGTCACCGCCCCGGAGACCAGCGCGAACACGCTGCCGCAACCCAGCAGCACGGCCGCCGCCCGCAGCACCGGGGGCAGCGCCGCCGCGAGCAGCAGCAACCCGACCGCCAGGGCGAAGACCCCGATCCGGTACGCCGGGGCGTACGCGCTGTCGGTGACGCCCGCCTCGCTGACGTACCCCGTCAGACCCGGCCCGGGACCGGCGACCACGGCGACGGTCACCGCGACCGCGCCCCCGACGACGCAGGCGGCGGAGGCCGACGCGGCGGCGGCCCGGGGCGGGGCGGTGTCCGGGTCGGCCCGGCGCGGCTCAGCCACGTCCGTGCGGCGTGGTCCAGCCGGAGGTCGGGCCATGCCGCCAACCTATCCGCTGCGCGCGCGGATATCCTGGCTGGCGGGCGTCCCCCGCGACCCGGAGCCGCCCGCCCCCGCCCCTTTCCACCCCCGAAGGATCGCGCTGATGACCGTGGCATACCTGGTGGCCGGTGTCCGCACCCCGATCGGCCGGTACGCCGGCGCCCTCGCCGGCGTCCGCCCCGACGACCTGGCCGCGCACGTGATCCGCGAGCTGGTCGACCGGCACCCGTCGGTGGACTGGGCGCGGGTGGACGACGTGGTCCTGGGCTGCGCCAACCAGGCCGGCGAGGACAACCGCAACGTGGCCCGGATGGCGGCGCTGCTCGGCGGCCTGCCCGAGCAGGTGCCCGGCAGCACGGTCAACCGGCTCTGCGGCTCGGGCCTGGACGCCCTCGCCACCGCCGCCCGCTCGATCGTCGCCGGCGACGCGGACCTGGTGGTGGCGGGCGGGGTGGAGAGCATGAGCCGCGCCCCGTTCGTGATGCCGAAGGCGAGCACCCCGTTCTCGCGCACCGCCGAGGTCTACGACACCACCATCGGTTGGCGGCTGGTCAACCCGGCGATGAAGAAGCACTGGGGCATCGACTCCATGCCGGAGACGGCGGAGAACGTCGCGGCCGAGTACGGCGTCGGTCGCGCCGAGCAGGACGAGTTCGCGTACCGCTCGCAGCAGCGGGCCGCGAAGGCGCAGGCCGACGGCCGGTTCGCCGAGGAGATCGTGGCAGTGACCGTGCCGGTGGGGCGGCGCGAGACGAAGCTCGTCGAGGTCGACGAGCACCCCCGGGAGACCTCGCTGGAGAAGCTCGCCGCGCTGCCCACCCCGTTCCGCGCGGGCGGCACGGTGACCGCCGGCAACTCCTCGGGCGTCAACGACGGCGCCGTGGCGCTGCTGGTCGCCTCGGAGGCGGCCGTGGCCCGCTACGGTCTGACCCCGCTGGCCCGGGTCGCCGGGGCCGCCGCGGCCGGCGTACCGCCGCGCGTGATGGGCGTCGGGCCGGTGCCGGCCACCCGCAGGCTGCTCGACCGCCTCGGCCTCGGCCTCGACGCGGTCGACGTGATCGAGCTGAACGAGGCGTTCGCCGCGCAGTCCGTGGCGGTGCTGCGCGAACTGGGTCTGCCGACCGACGCCGAGCACGTCAACCCGAACGGCGGGGCGATCGCGCTCGGGCACCCGCTCGGCGCGAGCGGCGCCCGGCTGGCGCTGACGGCCGCGCTGGAGCTGCGCCGCCGGGGCGGCCGGCGGGCACTGGCCACCATGTGCGTCGGCGTCGGGCAGGGCATCTCGCTGCTGCTCGAGGCCGCCTGACCCACACCCCGGCCCCAGGCACGCGGGGAGCCGCGGTCCGCCCGCCGGACGGGCCCGTTCGCGTACGGTGTGCGGACCGTGACCGGCCCGTCGGTCTGTGCTGCCCGGACCGCGCACGGGAGCCGCAAGGGCCGACGAAGTGGGTCGCGGGACCTCCCGAAGCTGGGAGTTCGCGGCCTACAGTGGTGAGCACCACACGACCCGCGGGTCGGCCGGTGCCTCGCGTGCCCACGCACCCCGACGCCGGTTCCCTCCCGCACCGCGGCGACGACCATGAGGTGCAGCAGTGCAGATGCCGGACGGACTTCCCGCCGAGATCGACCTGTCCCGCCCGAGCGCGGCCCGGGTGTACGACTACTTCCTCGGCGGGGCGCACAACTTCGAGATCGACCGGCAGCTCGCCGAGCAGATCGCCGGCATGACCCCGAACCTGGCGGCGACCATGCGTGCCGGTCGGGAGTTCCTGCGCCGGGCCGTGCGGGCGCTGCTCGACGCCGGCATCGACCAGTTCCTCGACATCGGCTCCGGCATTCCCACCGTCGGCAACGTGCACGAGGTCGCCCAGGCGGCCGACCCGAAGGCCCGGGTGGTCTACGTCGACATCGACCCGGTCGCGGTGGCGCACAGCCGGGAGCTGCTCGCCGGCGACGAACTGACCGGGGTGATCCACGCCGACCTGCGCGAGCCGGAGCGGATCCTGGCCGGGGCCCGCGACCTCGGGCTGCTCGACTTCGACCGACCGCTGGGCATCCTGCTCGCCGGGGTGGTGCACTTCGTCGGCGACGCCGACCGCCCCGGCGACGTCCTGGCCACCCTCCGGGCCGCCGCGGCGCCGGGCAGCCACCTGGTGATCTCGCACTCCACGTTCGAGGACCAGCCGCAGGAGATGCTCGACGCGCAGCGCCTCTCCGCGCGCACCGACACCGAGATCACGTTGCGTTCCCGGGTTGAGGTGACGAGCTTCTTCGGCGACTGGACGCTCCTGGAGCCGGGCGTGGTGCACATGCCGCTGTGGCGCCCCGACTCGCCCTCCGACGTCGACGACCACCCGGAGCGGTTCGGCGCCTTCGGCGGCGTCGCCCGATACGACCAGCTGACCGCCTGATCCGATGGCCGCCGTCCCGGAGCCCGGCGGCGACGACCTCAGCCGGTCGGGCGCCCAGCGGTACGCGGCCGAGTGGGCCCGGACGGTGCGCCGGCTCGGGTTCGTGCCGTTCAGCGCGGCCGAGACCGAGCGCCTGCTGCACCTGCACACCGTCCGGCTGGCCCAGGCGCTGCTGGCCGAGCCGTTCTCGCCCCTGCCGGCCGAGGAGGTGGGGCGCGCGCTGGTCGAGGAGAACCTGACCGAGCCCCGGGTGCTCGACTGGTCGGTGCGGGCCCTCGGCGACCGGTTCGCCGCCCGGGTGCTGCCGGGCCGGGCCCACCGCGACGAGACGGCGGAACGGGTCGCGGCGTTGCAGGGCGCACTCGCCGCCGGCTTCGCCCGGGCCCTGCGCGACCGTACCTTCGCCCAGCAGGAGCGGATCGCCCGCTCGGCCTGGCAGGCCCGCGACGAGGTGGAGCAGGCCCTGCGCGACAGCGAGGCCCGGTTCCGGGCGGTCTTCGTGGGGGCGGCCACGGGGATCGGCATCGCCGGTGTCGACGGTCAGATCATCGACGTCAACCAGGCGTTCGCCGGCATGCTCGGCTACTCCATCGAGGAGCTGCGGCAGACCAACGTGGCCGCGCTTTACCATCCCGACGACGCGGCCGGGATGTGGGAGCTCTACCAGGAGTTGATCGAGGGCAAGCAGGACAGGGCCCGGATGGAGAAGCGCTACTACCGCAAGGACGGCAGCGTGGTCTGGACGGACCTCTCGGTCTCACTGATCCGCCACGACGACGGCCGCCCCCGGTTCACCGTCGCGATGATCGAGGACATCACCGAGCGCTACGAGCTCCAGCAGCGGCTGCGCTTCCAGGCGCTGCACGACCCGCTCACCGGCCTGCCCAACCGGACCCTGTTCTTCGAGACGCTGGGCCGGGTCTTCGACGTCGCCGGCGACGCCCACCGCGTCGGGGTCTGCTTCCTCGACCTGGACGGCTTCAAGGCGGTCAACGACAGCCTCGGTCACGACCTCGGCGACCGGCTGCTCGTGGTGATCGCCGGGCGGCTGGCCGACTGCGTCGCCGGCCGGGGGCATCTCGTCGCCCGGATGGGCGGGGACGAGTTCGTCATCCTGGTCGACGACGGCGCCGGGATCGACGACGTGGTGGAGGTCGCCGAGGTGGCCCTGGCCGCGGTCTCCGCGCCGGTGCGCATCGGCGAGCACCAGCTCGCGGTCTCGGCGAGCGTCGGCATCGTCGAGTGCCCGGTCGGCGGGACGAGCGCCTCGGAGCTGATGAAGGCCGCCGACACCACCCTCTACTGGGCCAAGGCGGAGGGGCGGGGCCGGTGGGCGGTCTACGACCCGGAGCGCGGGGCCCGCGACATCGCCCGGTCGGCCCTCGCCGCCGGGCTGCCGGCGGCGCTCGACCGGGGCGAGTTCGTGGTGCACTACCAGCCGATCGTGTCGCTGCTGGCGGGCTCGATGCTGGCCGTGGAGGCGTTGGTCCGGTGGCAGCACCCGGAGCTGGGGCTGATCGGGCCGGACCGGTTCATCGGGCTGGCCGAGGAGACCGGCCTGATCGTCCGGCTCGGCGAGTGGGTGCTGCGGCAGGCCTGCCGGGACGCCGAGGTGTGGCGGCGCGAGTTCCCCCGGGCCCAACTGGTGGTCAGCGTCAACCTGGCCGCCCGGCAGGCCGACGACCCGGGGATCGTCGACACCGTCGCCGATGCGCTGGCCTCCACCGGGCTGCCGGCGGACCTGCTGCAACTGGAGTTGACCGAGAGCGCGGTGATGGGCACCGCCGGGGAGCCGTTGCGGTCGCTGCACCGGCTGGCCGCCCTCGGCGTACGGATGGCGATCGACGACTTCGGCACCGGCTACTCCAATCTGGCGTACCTGCGCCGGTTGCCGATCCACTGCCTGAAGCTGGCCGGGCCGTTCGTCGAGGGCATCCGGGGCGAGGACGCCGAGGCGGTGGCCGACCACCGGGACGAGCGGATCGTGGACGCGCTGGTCCGGCTGGCGCACGCCCTGGAACTGTGGGTGACCGCCGAGGCGGTGGAGACCGGGGTGCAGGCGGAGCGGCTGCGCGCGCTGCGCTGCGACACCGGGCAGGGCCGGTTCTTCGGCCCGCCGGCACCGGCGGCAGAGATCACCGCCCGGCTGCGCGGCGAGGCGGCGGCGTGACCGGGACAGGGTCCGCCGGGAGCGCGCGACGGAGGCCGTACCCTGGCCGCGCCGCGGTCGCCCACGACGCGCGGCGGGCGGAGGTGGCCGGATGGACCTGACGGACTCGCAGGCCGTGGTGTCGGTGGTGGCGGCCCTGGCCATCCTGGCCGGGCTGGCCGGGGTGGTGCTGCCCGGGCTGCCGGCGTTGCCGCTGTGCTGGGGCGGGGTGCTGGTCTGGGCGGTCTTCGGCGACGCGGGTCCCGGCCGGTGGGCGGTCCTGGCGGCGGCGACCGTGGTGGTGGCCGGCGGCACGGTGGTCAAGTACGCCTGGCCGGGGCGGAACCTGAAACGCACCGGGGTGCCGACATCTTCGCTGCTCGCCGGCGGTCTGCTGGGGCTGGTCGGGTTCTTCGTGATCCCGGTGGTCGGCCTGGTGCTCGGCTTCGTCGGCGGGGTGTGGGGCGCCGAGCGGCTGCGGTTGGGCAGCAACCACCTCGCCTGGCCGTCGACCGTGCAGGCGCTCAAGGCGGCCGGCTTGTCCATGCTGGTCGAGTTTTCGGCGGGCGTGGTCGTCGCCGCGCTCTGGGTGGCCGGCCTGCTGTTCGCCTGAGCCGCTTCCCGCCGGTTCGTCGGCGCAGCGGTGCCCGGTGGAGCTGGCAGCGGCGAGGGACGTCCGTCGGGCACGGCGGATCGCCGTACGTGAGAGAGGGGTGGACGCCCCGCGCCGCCGCGTGGACCGGACGTTGCCGAGCGCCCGGTCTTCAGTCCCGTCGCGATCGGGCCTGGTCACAGGCTCAAGCATGCGGCCGGAGCAGGTCGGGCGGCAACGTGATTTTCCCGGGTCGGGTGCTCGATGGGCGGCGCGGGCAGCGGCGGTACGCAGCCGACCGTACGCGTCGCGCAGCTCGGCGGCGGGCTCGCCCACCTGACCGGCGGCCCCGACCGGCACGGCCCAGAGCCGGGCTCCCCGCAGGGCGGCGACGTACAGGGTGGTGGGCCCTGGTGACCAGGGCCCGCTGCCGAGCAGCACGCCCCGGACCGGGGAACGGTTGCGGGTGCCGGGCCTGGGCAGCGCACGGACCTGGTGACGTACTGCCGGGGACGGCCGGTCGATCGCGTTTGCCACGGTGTCCGCAGGGGGCATTGACGGTGATCCGGTAAGCCAGTAGACCTTGGTGATGGAGGCCCGCCGATGAGAAGAGCTCCGCTCACGTTGGAACAGCTGCGGGTCGCCGTCGCGGAGGGCGAGATCGACACCGTGGTGCTGGCCCTGGTCGACATGCAGGGCCGGTTGCAGGGCAAGCGGTTCCACGCGCCCTACTTCCTCGACGAGGTGGTCGCCCACGGCAGCGAGGGCTGCAACTACCTGCTGGCCGTCGACGTCGACATGGACACCGTCGACGGCTACGCGATGTCGAGCTGGGAACGCGGCTACGGCGACTTCGCCATGGTGCCGGATCTCGACACGCTGCGGCGGGTGCCCTGGCAGCCGGGCAGCGCGCTGCTCCTGGCCGACCTGGCGTGGCTGGACGGCTCCCCGGTGGTCGCCTCGCCTCGGCAGATCCTGCGCCGGCAGCTCGACCGGCTGGCCGCGCACGGGCTGACCGCGTACGCCGGCACCGAGCTGGAGTTCGTGCTGTTCCGCGACTCGTACGAGGAGGCGTGGCGGCGCGGTTACCGCGACCTCACGCCCGCCAACCAGTACAACGTGGACTACTCCCTGCTCGGCACCGCCCGGGTGGAGCCGCTGCTGCGCCGCATCCGGCGGGACATGGCCGGTGCGGGGCTCACCCCGGAGAGCGCGAAGGGCGAGTGCAACCTCGGCCAGCACGAGATCACCTTCCGCTACGACGAGGCGGTGGCCTGCGCCGACCACCACGTGATCTACAAGAACGGGGCGAAGGAGATCGCCGCCCAGGAGGGCATGTCGATCACCTTCATGGCCAAGCCGAACGCGCGGGAGGGCAACTCCTGCCACATCCACTTCTCGCTGCGCGACGCCGACGGCCGCTCGGCGATGCTCGGCGACGGGCCGGCGCACCTGTCGACGACCGGGCAGCGGGTGCTGGCCGGCCTGCTGGCCACCATGCGTGAGTTCAGCCTCCTGTTCGCCCCGAACATCAACTCGTACAAGCGCTACCAGCCCGGGTCGTTCGCGCCCACGGCGTTGCGCTGGGGCACGGACAACCGCACCTGCGCGCTGCGGCTGGTCGGGCACGGGCAGGGCATGCGGGTGGAGAACCGGGTGCCGGGCGCGGACGTGAACCCGTACCTGGCGATCGCGGCACTCGTCGCCGGCGCGGTGCACGGCATCGAGCGGGAGCTGGAACTGGGCGAGGAGTGCACCGGCAACGCGTACGACGACCCGGCCGCCGAGCGGGTCCCCGGCACGCTGCGTGACGCCCTGGCCCTCTGGGAGGGCTCGACGGTGGCCGCCGAGGCGTTCGGCGACGAGGTGGCGGCCCACTACGCCAACCAGGCGCGGGTGGAACTGACCGCCTACGACGCCGCCGTGACCGACTGGGAACTCCACCGTGGCTTCGAACGCCTCTGATCCCCGACCTCTCCGCCGCCTCGTCCCCGCCGCGTCGATCATCGAGCTCTGGTGGGACGGTCGGTGGCGACCAGCGGCTTTCGTGAGGCACCAGAACCGCATGATCGGCGCCGCCGAGGGAGCGCGGCCGAGGAGGGGAGGGTGGGCGCGTGAGTGAGGTGGTGGATCCGGCTACCGGGGAGGTGGTGGGATTCGTGGCTGAAACGTCGGTCGAGGAGGTCGACGCGGCGATCGCGCGGGCGGAGGCGGCCTTCCGGCGGTGGCGCGCGGTGGCGCCGGGGGAGCGGGCGCGGGTGTTGCGGCGCTTCGCGGCGGTGGTCGACGCGCACCTGGAGGAGCTGGCGCGGCTGGAGGTGCGCAACTCCGGGCACACCATCGGCAACGCGCGGTGGGAGGCGGGCAACGTCCGCGACGTCCTCGACTACTACGCGGGCGCGCCGGAGCGGCTGACCGGGCGGCAGATCCCGGTGCCGGGCGGGTTGGACGTGACGTTCCACGAGCCGCTCGGCGTGGTCGGCGTGATCGTGCCGTGGAACTTCCCGATGCCCATCGCCGCCTGGGGTTTCGCGCCGGCGCTCGCGGCCGGCAACACCGTGGTGCTCAAGCCCGCCGAGCTGACCCCGTCGACCGCGCTGCGCCTGGCCGAGCTGGCGCGCGAGGCGGGCGTGCCCGACCACGTTTTCACCGTGCTGCCGGGCGCGGGCCCGGTGGTGGGGGAGCGTTTCGTCACCCACCCCGCCGTCCGCAAGGTCTGCTTCACCGGCTCCACCGAGGTGGGCACCCGGATCATGGCCGGCTGCGCGGCGCAGGTGAAGCGGCTGACGCTGGAGCTGGGCGGCAAGAGCGCCAACCTCGTCTTCGCCGACGCCGACCTGGAGCGGGCGGCGGCCACCGCCCCGTACGCCGTCTTCGACAACGCCGGGCAGGACTGCTGCGCCCGGTCGCGGATCCTCATCCAGCGGCCGGCGTACGACCGGTTCCTGGAACTGCTCGAACCGGCGGTGCGCGCGCTGCGGGTGGAGGACCCGGCCCGGGAGACCGCCGAGATGGGCCCGCTGATCTCCGCCGCCCAGCGGGACCGGGTGGCCGGGTACGTCGACGGGGCGAACGTGGCCTTCACCGGCTCCCGCCCCGACGGCCCCGGCTTCTGGTACGCCCCGACGGTGCTGCTCGCCGACTCCACCGCGGACCGGCACTGGCGCGAGGAGATCTTCGGCCCGGTCGTCTCGGTGCTCCCGTTCGACGACGAGGCCGACGCGATCCGGCTGGCCAACGACACCGAGTACGGGCTGTCCGGCTCGGTCTGGACCCGGGACGTGGGCCGGGCGCTGCGGGTGGCGCGGGCCGTGGAGGCGGGCAACCTCAGCGTCAACTCGCACTCCTCGGTGCGGTACTGGACGCCGTTCGGTGGGATGAAGCGCTCCGGGCTGGGCCGCGAGCTGGGCCCGGACGCGCTGCACGCCTTCACCGACGTCAAGAACGTGTTCATCGCAACGGAGGAGTGACAGGGTGCGGGGTCGTCTTGAGGACCGGGTGACCGTGGTCACCGGCGCCGGCAGCGGGATCGGGCTGGCCACCGTGCGGCGCTTCGCCGCCGAGGGGGCCCGGGTGGTCTGCGTCGACGTCGACCCGGAGGCGGGTGGGCGGGCCGCCGAGGAGGTCGGCGGCGAGTTCGTCGCCACGGACGTCGCCGACGAGGCGGCGGTGCGGGACCTCTTCGACGGGGTGGCCGGGCGGCACGGGCGCATCGACGTGGCGTTCAACAACGCCGGCATCTCCCCGCCCGAGGACGACTCCATCCTGAGCACGGGCCTGGACGCCTGGGAGCGCGTGCTGCGGGTCAACACCACGAGCGTCTACCTCTGCTGCAAGTACGTCATCCCGCACATGCGCCGGCAGGGCCGGGGCTCGATCATCAACACCGCGTCGTTCGTGGCGCTGATGGGGGCGGCCACCTCGCAGATCGCGTACACGGCGAGCAAGGGCGGGGTGCTGGCGATGACCAGGGAGCTGGGCGTGCAGTTCGCCCGGGAGGGTGTACGCGTCAACGCGCTCTGCCCCGGCCCGGTCGCCACCCCGCTGCTGCTGGAGCTCTTCGCCGCCGACCCGGAGCGGGCCGCCCGCCGGCTGGTGCACGTGCCGATGGGGCGGTTCGGCCAGCCGGAGGAGATCGCCGCCGCGGTGGCGTTCCTGGCCAGCGACGACTCGTCCTTCATGACCGCCGCGCAGTTCGTCGTGGACGGCGGCATCACCGGCGCGTACGTCACCCCGCTGTGAGCCGGCCACTGATCGGGATCACCGCGTACGTCGAGCCCGTCGGCTGGGGGGTGTGGCGGGACGTGCCGGCGGTGCTGCTGCCCGAGTCGTACGTGCGGGCGGTCACCGCGGCCGGGGGCCGGGCGGTGCTGCTGCCGCCGGACGACGCCGACGCCGACGTCCTGCGGGTGCTCGACGGGCTGCTGCTGGCCGGCGGCGCGGACGTCGACCCGGCCCGGTACGGCCAGCCGCCGGCGCCCCGCACCGAGAGCCGCCCCGGGCGCGACGCGGGCGAGCTGACCCTGCTCACCGCCGCGCTCGACACCGACCTGCCGGTGCTGGGCGTCTGCCGGGGGATGCAGCTGCTCGCCGTCGCTGCCGGCGGGTCGCTGCACCAGCACCTGCCGGAGCTGGTGGGGCACGACCTGCACCGCCCCGCCCCGGGCGTCTACGGCGGGCACGGTGTGCGGTTCGCCCCGGGCAGCCTGGCCGCGACGGTGCTGGCCGGCGTGGTCCGGGTGAACTCGTACCACCACCAGGCGGTGGCGGACCCGGGCCGGCTGACGGTGACCGGCTGGTCCGACGACGGGGTGGTCGAGGCGGTCGAGGATCCGCGCCGGCCCTTCCTGCTCGGCGTGCAGTGGCATCCGGAGAACGAACCTGATCCCCGGCCGATCGCCGCTCTGGTCCGGGCGGCCCGCGAGCATCGGGCGGCCCGGGAAGGTCGGGCCGCTGCGACGCGTCGGTGACGCTGCCCCCGCGCCCTCGTGCGACCTCGGCGACGGCCCGCGAGGGCGGTGCGGCGCAGCGGGGTGTCGCAGATCACAGTCGCCGGGCGGGCGCCTCGGCTGTTCGGGATGGTCCCGTCGGCGGGACTGAAATGCCGAGCTGGTCCGGTATCCGCGCAGCGTGATCCCGGATGGCCCGAGCCGCGCGAGGCCGCCACCGGGAGCCGGCGGCCGGGCGGGGTGGACGTAACCAGCGCACGAGGGGCGGTATGCGTTACGTTGCTCGTCCGTCGGGGTACCAAGCGGGGCACGGCCGGTCGGATCACCGGGCCGAGGCGGTGACTGGCCGGAGCGGGAGGAACTATGAGCTCGGCCCAAGGGGGCGTGGACGAGGGTTGCCCGGCCGAGGCAGGGCAGGCCGCCGAGTTCCCCCCGATGCTGGCCGCTGCCCTCGCCGGCGGCGGCGAGATGGGCGAGCGGATGCGCCGCCTCGACTGGTCGGGCCACCCGCTCGGCGCTCCCGACCGCTGGCCGCCGGCGCTCTGCTCGGCGATCGGCCTGATGCTCGCCTCCAGCGCGCAGATCGTCGTGTTCTGGGGGGAGGACGAACTCGCCTTCTACAACGACGCCTACCGCCCCACCATCGGCGACAAGCACCCGGACGTCCTGGGCCGGCCGGCCCGTGAGCACTGGGCGGAGACCTGGAGCGTGCTCGGGCCGCTGCTGGAGGGCGTCCGACGCGACAGCCGGTCGTACCGCGCGCAGGACCACCCCTTCCCGCTCGCCCGCCGCGGCTTCCTGGAGGAGACGTACTTCGACGTCTCCTACGATCCGATCCTGGGCACCGACGGCACGGTCGACGGCATCTTCTGCATCGTCAACGAGACCACCGGCCGGGTGGTCGGGGAGCGCCGGCTGCGGCTGCTCGCCGAGCTGGGCACCGAGCTGACCGACGTCGACAGCAGGTCCGGGCTGGGCCGGGCGGCCACGACGGTGCTCGACCGGCACCGAGCGGACCTGCCGTTCGCGCTGGTGCACCTGCCCGACGAGGCCGGCGACATGGTGCTGGCCGGGTGCGGCGGCGTCGACCCCCGCACTGTCACCACGCCCGCGCCGGCCCGGCTCGCCGAGGTCGTCGCCGCCGGGACCGCCGCCACGGTCGCGGTGACGGACCTGCTCGCCGAGGCCCCGGCCGACGCGACCGGCGAGGCGCTGGTGCTGCCGGTCACCGCCGGGAACGAGACGGTCGGCACGCTGACGGTCGGCGTCGCGCGCCGGCAGCCGCTCACCGACGAGTACCGGGACTTCTTCGACCTGGTCGCCGCGCAGATCTCCCGGGCCGTCGGGCGGCAGCGGGCGTACGAGCAGGAACGCGCCCGCGCCGCCGAGCTGGCCGCCCTCGACCGGGCCAAGACGAACTTCTTCGCCAACGTCAGCCACGAGTTCCGCACCCCGCTGACCCTGGTGCTCGGCCCGCTGGAGGACCTGCTGGCCGACCCGGCGCTGCCCGAGGCGTACACCGACCGGCTCACCACCATGCACCGCAACGCGCTGCGGCTGCTCAAGCTGGTCAACACGGTGCTCGACTTCTCCCGGCTGGAGTCCGGGCGGCTGAGCGCCCGCTACCAGCCCACCGACCTCGCCGACTACACCGCCCGCCTGGCCAGCACGTTCCGGTCGGCGACCCAGCGGACGGGGCTGCGACTGGTCGTGGACTGCCCGCCGCTGCCGGCGCCGGTCTTCGTGGACCGGGACATGTGGGAGAAGGTCGTGCTCAACCTCGTCTCGAACGCGGTGAAGTTCACCTTCGACGGCGAGATCCGGGTGCGGATCCGCGCGGTCGACGGGGCCGCCCGGCTGGAGGTCACCGACACCGGCGTCGGCATCGTGCCGGAGGAACTGCCGCACGTCTTCGAGCGCTTCCACCGGGTGCCCGGGGTGCGTTCGCGCAGCCACGAGGGCACCGGCATCGGCCTGGCGCTGGTCCGCGAGCTGGTCGACATGCACGGCGGCGAGGTGGCCGTACGCAGTCGCGTCGACGAGGGCAGCACGTTCACGGTGACCGTTCCGTTCGGCGCCGGGCACCTGCCGGCGGAACGGGTGGTCAACGCCGACCTCGCGGCGCAGGTCGAGCTGGTGCACGCCGACCTCTACGTCGCGGAGACGGCGCTCTGGACGGGTGCCACCGGGCCCGGCGACGGCGGCGGGTCGCCCCGGGGAAGCGGCGTCGCCGGGCGGATCCTGGTCGCCGACGACAACGCCGACCTGCGCGAGCACGTCACCCGGCTGCTCTCCTCGTCCTGGGAGGTGGTCGCGGTCACCGACGGCGTGGAGGCGCTGCGGCACGCCGTCGACGGCTCGTTCGACCTGGTGCTGACCGACGTGATGATGCCCCGGCTGGACGGGTTCGGGCTGGTCGCCGCGTTGCGCGCGGATCCGCGTACCCGCCACGTGCCGATCGTGCTGCTCTCCGCCCGGGCCGGCTCCGCCGAGGAGGTCGCCGGGCTCGCGGTGGGCGCCGACGACTACCTCACCAAGCCCTTCTCCGGCCAGGAGCTGACCGCCCGGGTGCGGGCCAACGTCGAGCTGGGCCAGCTCCGTGGCCAGATCATCCGAGGGCTGCGGGCCCTGGCCGACGCGGCGGTCGCGGTGAACACCGCCCGCTCCACGGCCGACGTGCTCCAGGTCGCCGCGCGGCACGCCCTGAGTCTCGCCGAGGCCGTCCGGGTGGTGGTCTCGGCGACCGGGCTGCGCTTCGAGGCCGACGGCGGCGGGCTCGCCTCGATCGAGCCGTCCTTCGTGCTGCCGCTGACCGGCACGGCCGGCGAACAGCTCGGCGAGCTGCGGGTCTGGCGTCCGGACGGCGACGGGACCCACACCGACGAGGCCGCGCTCACCCAGCTCGCCCGGCTGGTCGGGGTGCGGCTGGAGAACGCCCAGCTCTACGAGGCCGAACACCGCATCGCCACCACGCTGCAGCACAGCCTGCTGCCCCGGTCGCTGCCGCAGCTGCCGGGCGCCCTGGTGGCCAGCCGCTACCTGCCGGGCAGCGCCGACGTGGAGGTGGGCGGGGACTGGTACGACGTCATCGCGCTCGGCGACGACGAGCTCGTGCTGGCGATCGGCGACGTGGTGGGCAAGGGCGTCCCGGCCGCCGCGGCGATGGGCCAGCTCCGCAACGGACTGCGGGCGTACGTGCTGGAGGGCTTCGGCCCCGGTGAGTCGCTGACCCGGCTCAACCGGCTCGTCGGCACGACCGAGGGTCGTTCCTTCGCGACCGTCTTCTGCCTGTGGTTCAGTCCCCGCACCGGCCGGATGCGGTACGCCAGCGCCGGTCACCCGTCCCCCCTGCTGATCCGAGGAGACGACGTGGCGTTCCTGCACGGGCGGGCGCTCGGGCCGCCGGTCGGCGCGATGCCCGACACGACCTACCGGACGGTCGAGGGGGAGTTGGCCGCCGGGAGCCGGCTGCTGCTCTACACCGACGGGCTGATCGAGGACCGGCAGGTCGGCATCGACGCCTCGCTGGACCTGCTGCGGCAGGACGCGGCCACCCCCGGCGAGCACGTGACCGACCTGATCGACGCCGTGGTGGAGCGGGTCGCCGGTCGGCCCCTTCGCGACGACGTCGCGGTGCTCGCCCTGGAGGCGGCGGAACTCAACCGGTTCGCGTTGCGGCTGCCCGCCGATCCCACCCGCCTCAGCGTGCTGCGCAAGCGGCTGGAGGACTTCCTCGCCGCGCACCGGGTCACCGAGACGGACCTGTTCGACCTCACCGTCGCCGTCTCCGAGGCGGCTGCCAACGCCATCGAGCACCCGGTCGAGCCCGCCGAGCCGACGATCGGCGTCGAAGTGACCATCTGCGACCGTACGGTGGTGGCGACGGTGCGCGACAGCGGCCGGTGGCGGGAATCGACCGGCTCCGGCTTCCGGGGGCGGGGACTGTCCCTGATCGAGGCGCTGGGAGAGCTGTCGGTGACCCGTACCGCCGAGGGGACCGCGGTGACGGTGCGCCGGCGGCTGGCGGACTGAGCGGCCGGTCGGCGGCGCCGCTGCCGGGGCGCGACGGGTCGTGTGGCGCGGGGCGGAGCAGGTGGCGCGGGACTCAGGCCGGTCGCAGCCAGGCCTGGTCGCCCAGGCCGGAGATGTCGAGCACCCGGTGGACCTGCCGCGACGGCAGCACGGTGAGCGTGCCGGGGAGGTGCTGGGCCAGCCGGACCACCGCGTGGATCGCCGCCGAGTCGAAGAAGGTGACCTCCCGCAGGTCGAGCGTCACGTGCTCGGCCGGCTCCCGCAGCGCGGTCTGGAACATGACGTCGGCGGTGGCCATGTCGACCTCGCCGGTGACCAGGACGCGAAGGTGGGCGCCGTCGACCTCCGCACTGGCGGAGAAGACGGGAGACGTGTCACCCCCTTGATCCACGGAGCCACAATGGCACAGCGGGCCAGGCACGGCAACAACCCCTGCGGGCGGGCGGTGGCGGGGGTCACCATGGCCGCGGCGATAAACTCGGGTCATGACCGTCCGTGCGCCGCTGACCCCAGGCACGCCCTCCCCGCTGCGGCCCGTGCCCGCCCACATCGTCCGCCCGGAGTACGTGGGCAAGAAGCGTCCCCGGGAATGGCGCGGCTCGCACGTGCAGACACCGGAGACGATCGAGAAGATGCGGGTCGCCGGCCGGCTCGCCGCGCAGGCCACCCGGCTCGCCGGTGAGCACTGCAAGCCCGGCGTGACCACCGACGAGATCGACCGGGTCGTGCACGAGTTCCTCTGCGACCACGGCGCCTACCCGTCGACGCTGGGCTACAAGGGCTTCCCCAAGTCCTGCTGCACCAGCCTCAACGAGGTGATCTGCCACGGCATCCCCGACTCCACCGTGCTCGTCGACGGCGACATCATCAACGTGGACGTCACCGCGTACCTCGACGGCGTGCACGGCGACACGGACGCCACCTTCTGCGTGGGCGAGGTCAGCGAGGAGGCCCGGCTGCTGGTCGAGCGGACCCACGAGGCGATGATGCGCGGCATCCGCGCGGTCGCCCCGGGCCGCCAGATCAACGTGATCGGCCGGGTCATCGAGTCGTACGCGAAGCGCTTCGGCTACGGCGTCGTGCGCGACTTCACCGGCCACGGCATCGGCGAGGCGTTCCACAGCGGGCTCTACGTGCCGCACTACGACAGCCCCCGCCCCACGGACGTCATGGAGCCGGGGATGACCTTCACCATCGAGCCGATGATCACCCTCGGCACCCACCAGTACGACATGTGGGACGACGGCTGGACCGTGGTGACGAAGGACCGCCGGTGGACGGCCCAGTTCGAGCACACGATCGTGGTGACCGAGGACGGTCACGAGATCCTCACCCTGCCGTGACGGACACTCCGGCGGCCCTGCGCGAAGCGCACCACGCGGACGTCTCGGGCGGCTGGCTGCGTCCCGCCGTCTTCGGGGCGATGGACGGGCTGGTCACCAACATCGCCCTGATCGCCGGGGTGGCGGGTGGCGGGGTGTCGCCCCGCAGCGTCGTGCTGACCGGCGTGGCCGGCCTGGTGGCCGGCGCCATCTCGATGGGGCTGGGGGAATACACCAGCGTCCGCTCCGCGAACGAGCAGGTCGCGGCCGAGGTCGCCAAGGAGCGCCGCGAGTTGGAGCGGCACCCCGAGGCCGAGGCGCGCGAGCTGGCCGCGGCGTGGGTCGCCCGGGGTCTGCCGTCCGATCTCGCCATGGAGGTCGCCCAGGCCGTCCGGCGCAACCCGGAGGAGGCGCTGCGGGTGCACGTCCGGGAGGAGCTCGGGATCGACCCGGACGAGCAGCCGAGCCCGTGGGCGGCGGCGATCTCGTCGTTCCTGTTCTTCTCGGTCGGGGCGCTGGTGCCGCTGCTGACCTACCTGTTCGGCGCGACGAGCCTGTGGCTGGCGCTCGCGGTCGGCGGGCTCGGGCTCTTCGTCGCCGGGGCGGTGGTCGCCCGGTTCACCGCCCGGCCCTGGTGGTCCGGCGGCCTGCGTCAGCTCCTGCTCGGCGCGGCCGCGGCCGGTGCCACCTATCTGATCGGCACCCTCATCGGTGTCCAGGGCGGCCTGGGCTGAGCGCGCCGCCCCGGCCGAAGCGCGGTGCCGGTCAACCGGCGAGGAGGTCGTCGACCGTGCCGTCGACGGGACGGCCCCGGGCCGCCAGCTCGCCCGCCTGGCGGGCCAGGACGGCGCCCACCTCGGTCATGTCCGCGCCCGCCAGGCCGGTACGACGCACGGCGTCGCCCGGGTCACGGAAGTAGGTGCGGTTGAGCAGGCCATTGACCATGGCCGCCGCCAGCCGCGCCTCGCCGAGCATCAGCAGCGCCTGGTCGGTCTCGTACCACTCGGCCAGCCGGGCGGCCCGGGCGTGCGCCGCGCTGCCCCGGTACCAGGCCCGGCGGGCCGCCGTGCTGAACTCGCCCGGCCGGGCCCGGGCCAGCCGGCCCAGGTGCTCGTCGCGCAGCGTGCGCAGCCAGCCGGTCGGGTCGTGCAGCGCCCGGGTGCTGACGTACCGGTCGGCGGTCAACGGCCAGAGCGGGGAGATCACCCGGGCCTGGCACAGGTAGTCGTCGGCCCCCGCCACGGTCAGGTCGACCAGCACGCCGTCGACCCGCCGGGTCGCCGGGGAGGGGCCCCCGCCGGGCCGGTACGTCACCACCAGCAGCCCGACCTCGCCGTTCCCGCCGCCGTCGTCGTCGCCGTGGGCCAGCGGGCCGTGCACCGCGACCGCCAGCACGTCGGCCGGGAACCGCCGGCGCACGGCGTCGGCGACCCGCCCGGCCACCGCCCACCGTGGATCGTCGGGGTGGGGCTCGCCGTCCGGGCCGGTCACCGCACCAGCCTATGCGCGGCCGGTCGGCCCGCCGGGCACGCCGCGCCCGGTGGGCACCAGCCGGAAGACGAGGATCTCCCGACCACCGGCCCGCTGCGCGTACGCCCGGTAGGCGGGCCACTCGGTGACCAGCAGCGTCCAGAGGCGGTCGCGTTCGGCGCCGGTGGCGACCTGCGCGCGCACCGGGACGCGGCGGCCCCTGACGGCCACCTCGGCGGCGGGATCGGCGCGCAGGTTCATCGCCCAGCCGGGCTGGTGGGCCTGGCCGAAGTTGGAGCCGACCACCACGTACGCGCCGCCGTCGGGCACGTAGAGCAGCGGGTTGCTGCGCGGCTTGCCGGAGCGGCGGCCGGTGGTCGTGATGACCAGCGACGGGATGAGCCCGAGCGCGACCACCCGGCCCCGGGTGAGTCGCCCGACCATCCGGTCGGCGGGGACGAGCAGGCGGACGGCGGCTCCGAACCAGCGGTGGTGGCCGACCCGGCGGGTGAGGGCTCCCAGTACGGGCACGGCAACCAGTGTGCCCGCTGTCGGCCCGTCAGTCGAGGCGTCGCTCGACCGGCAGCCGGGACCGGGTGAAGAGCCCCGCGCCGAGCATGGCGACCAGCGGCACCACCACCAGGATGCCGAGCGTGGTCCACGGGACCACCACCGGGTACGGCTCCGGGACGGGCCACAGGCCGGCGTACCGGCGGTTGAGGGCGGTCAGGATGATCGACGCGGAGCCGAGGCCGGCGACGATGCCGAGCGCGGAGCCCAGCACGGCGATCACCCCGGACCGGCAGAGCGAGAGCAGCCGGCGCAGCCCCGGGCCGGCGCCGACCGCCGCGAGGGTGGACAGGTCCGCCCGTCCCTCGGCCGCGGCCAGGCCGGTGGCCATGCCGGCGGCGCCCACGGTGACGACCCCGGCCGCGGCGGCCAGCAGGAGCAGCAGCGGCGGGCCCGCGTCGCCCTGGTCACCCCGCTCGATCTCCACCTGCGCGCCCAGCGGCCGGACGGCGGCGACGAACCGGTCCTGCCGGTCCTCGTCGGGTACGCCGTCGGCGGTGATCGCCCAGCCGAGCGGGTGGACGGCCAGCCCGAGCCGCTCGGCGGCGGTCCGGGAGAGCAGCAGCCGGTCGGTGCCCAGCGTGGTGGGCAGCGGGTAGCCGGCGACGACGGTGCCGGCCGGGGTGTCGGGCCGGGTCTGCCCGGGGCGGGTCACCCGGACGTCGACCCGCCCGTCCCGCACGTAGCGCGGGTCGGTCACGACCGCGCCGCCGGCCCGCAGCACGGCGGTGGCGGCGGCGACGTCGGCGGGGGCGGCGTCGGTGAGCACCGGCAGGGCCGTGCCGTCGTCCACGACCACGTGGAAGTACCCGCCGGACGGGTCCTCCGGTCCCGCGCAGCGGGCATCCGCGCGGGCCTGTCGCTGCTGCGCCGGGCTCAGCCGGTCGCCCGGCGCCCACGGGCAGGCGCGCTCGGCCGGCAGCACCGGGGAGACCACGCACAGTTCGGTCGCCGGGCCGCAACGGGGCTCCGCGAGCGGCGCCACCGCCCGGATCCCCAGGTGGGCGCGGGCCGCCTCGGCGACCCGGGACAGGGCGGGTGGACCGTCCGGGCCCGGGCTGGTCACCAGCACGGTGCCGGCCGGCAGGGCGGGCCGGTAGATCGTGGCCGACCGGGCGTCGTCGCTGGCCAGGTAGACGCCGACGGCGACGCTGCCGGCGACCGCCGCCATCACGGCGGAGATCGCCGGTGCGGTCGACGACCGGTTGCGGCTGGCGTCGCGCAGCGCGATCCGGGGCGCCAGCGGCAGGGAGCGCCCGAGGCGGGCGAGCAGGCCGACCAGCGTCGGGGTGGCGAAGACCAGGCCCAGTTCGCCGAGGACGAGGCCGGCGAGGATCACCGCCGGCGCCGTCCGGGCCGCCCCGAGCGCGGCCACCGCGGCGCCGCCGACGGTCAGGGCCACCCCGGCGGTCAGCCAGCGCCGCCGGTGCGCCGGCGGGGTACGCCGGCCGGCCAGCCCCGCCACCACGTCCTGCCGGGCGGCCGTCCAGGCCGGGGCGAGCGCGGCCAGCACCCCGGCCAGCACCGCGACGGCCGCGATCACCGCGAGCGCCTCCGGCCAGCAGCGGTACGCGCCGAAGCGCGCCCCGAAGAGGTGCTGCTCCACCAGCGGGCGACCGGCGAACGCGGTGGCGACGCCCAGCGTGACCCCGACGGCGGCGCCGACGGCACCCAGCAGCACGCCGTCGGCCAGCACGATCCGGCGCAGATGGGTGTCGTCCCCGCCGGCGACGGCGACCAGCGCGAGTTCCCGGCGTCGTCGCCGTACGCCGACCGCGAAGGCCGGCCCGACGAGCAGCACCACCTCCAGCAGCCCCAGCCCGCCGACGAGCACCGAGACGCTCATCCCCTCCGCGTCCATCCTGGAGCGACCGTCCGGTGGGAACGTGACGGTCTCCGACGCCGGGGCGGGGGTACGGGCGTGGACCCGGACGCCGTGCGCGTTGAGCCGGCGGAAGAGTCCCTCGTCGACGGTCCCGGGCAGGTCGACCAGCCAGCTCGTGTCCGGCTCGGTCTCCGTCCGCACCGCGCTCGGGTGCAGCGTCACGATCGCGCCCAGGTCGTCGGGGTACTCGGCGACCCCGACCACCCGCCAGGAGCGGGCGCCGTCGCCGGAGGTGACGGTGCCGCCGGGGCGGACGTCGAGGCGGCGCAGCGCCGCCGGGCTGACCGCGATCTCGTCCGGCGCGGCCGGCGCCCGCCCCGAGTGGAACCGGACCAGTCCCCGGCCGAGCGGGTCGGTGAGGTCCACGGCCCGTCCCGCGAGGGTGTCGTCGATCCGCTCGCCGAGGCGGACGTCGAACGACACCCAGCGGCGCAGCGGGACCACCCGGCTCCCGGCCGGCAGCAGGGCGGCGACCTGCTCGGCGGTGACTGCCCCGGCCGGGGGCGGGTCCTCCCGGCCGACCTGCCAGGCGTCGCCCCACGCGCTCTGCGCGATCGGGTGCCGCACCATCCAGTGCAGCTCCGCGTCGGCCGCGCCGAGCTGGCGTCCGGCGCGCTCGGCCGGCGTCAGCTCGGACATCCGCCAGCTCACCGCGATGAAGGTCAGCACCAGCACCGGAAGCGTGATCATCGCCAGCACCAGCGCCGTACGCCTCCGGGCCCGTCGGGCCTCCCGCCGGGCGATCCGCAGCGCGGCCCACCAGGAGCCGGCCGCCCCGGCGAGTCGGCCGCCCCGGCCCGTGCTCACCGACCGCTGCCGCTCAACAGCTGCTCGACGCTGCCCAGCGGGGCCGTCGTGTCGACCAGCACCCCGTCGCGGAGGAAGACCACCCGGTCGGCCCAGGCGGCGTGCCGCGCCTCGTGGGTGACCAGCACGGCGGCGGCCCCGGCGTCGACCCGCCGGCGCAGCAGGTGCAGCACCGCCTCGCCGGTCTGCGAGTCCAGCGCGCCGGTCGGTTCGTCGGCGAGCACCAGCCGCCGCTCGCCGACGAGTGCGCGGGCGATCGCCACCCGCTGCTGCTGCCCGCCGGAGAGCTGGTCGGGGAACCGGTCGCCCAGCTCGGGCAGGCCCACCTCGGCCAGCGCGTCCAGCGCCAGGCGGCGGGCCCGCCGCACGCCCGTGCCGTCGAGTTCGAGGGGGAGGGCGACGTTCTCCACGGCGCTGAGGCTGCCGAGCAGGTTGAGGTCCTGGAACACGTAGCCGATCCGGCGGCGCCGCACCTGGGCCAGCCGCCGCCGGTCCAGGGCGCCGAGCGGCTCGCCCTCGACGTACACCTCGCCCGCGGTCGGGCCGTCCAGCCCGCCGGCCAGGGCGAGCAGGGTCGACTTCCCCGAGCCGGACGGGCCCATCACGGCGACGAGTTCCCCGGCGCGCACGGCGAGGCTCACCCCGCGCAGCGCGTGCACGGCCGCCGCGCCGGTGCCGTGGGTGCGGTGCACGTCACGCACGTCGAGCACGGGCGTGGTCGGGCTTGCGCCCGTCGCCCCGTCCCCCGTGGTCACCGTCGCGCCTCCTCGTCGGTCCGGTCCACCGCCTCGGCAGGCGTCGTCGGAACGCGGCCGGGTCGTGCCGGGCGGAAGCGCACGAGGCTGGCCTCGCAGTGGTCCAGCCAGCGCACCTCGGCCTCGGCCTGGAACACCATGGCGTCCAGCACGAGCCGCCACGGCAGGTCCTCGGGGCGGTCGCTGGCGTACTTCAACCGGGTCAACTCCTGCAACGCGCGCATGGTCGCGCTGCGCTGGGTCTGCACCACCGTCCGGACGTCGACGCCGGGGGTGGTCAGCGCGAGGGCCAGCTTGATCGCCAGCTCGTCCCGGGGGCGGTCGGTGCGGCTGATCGGGGTGGCGAACCACAGGGCCAGGTCGGCCCGCCCGGTGTCGGTGATCTCGTACGGGCGCTGCCCCGCCTCGCTCTCGGGCAGCGACCGGACCAGCCCGTCGCGCTCCAGGCGGGACAGGGTGGTGTAGACCTGCCCGATGTTCAACGGCCAGGTCGAGCCGGTCGACTCCTCGAACGCGGCGCGCAGCTGGTAGCCGTACATCTGGCCGCGTTCGAGCAGGGCGAGCAGCCCGTGACGGATGGACATGGCAACGGAGTATGCATACCTGGTATGCGACCCGCAACCGGAGCGGGTGCCGACGGGGCCCGGCCGGTCAGGCGGGCCGGCCCGGGAACGGCACCGTCAGCGGGGTGATGCCGGCCGTCCGCCGCCAGCGGGTGGCCCGCAGGGCGTACTCGACCAGGACGGCCAGCGCCCGGTCCCGGTCGGCGCCGGTGGTGGCGGGCACCGCCGCCCGCCAGAACGCGGCCGTGCGCTCCTCCACCTCGACGGCCAGCCGCAGGGCGCTCGCCCGGTCGGTGACGGGGAACGGCAGCGTGTAGCCGGCCCGGTCCGGCGGGACGCTTCCGCCGCCGGCACTCAACCGCACGACCAGGTCGTCGCGGCGGCGCCGGTGGGCGGCCTCCGCCTCCCTCGCCGCGGTCCGGGCGGCGCCGGTGAGGCGTACCCCGATGGGCCCGTACGCCCAGATCGCGGCGTACTCGGCGGTGAGCGCCGCGGCGAGTGCCCCGGCGGGACCGGACGGTGTCGGTGTGCTCACTTCAACGCCTCCACGTGCGTGGCCCGGGCGGCGACGATCGAGGCGAGCAGCGCGGCCCGCTCCGCCGGCGCCGCCGCGCAGGCCCTGGTCGCGGCCTCCCGGCCGGCGCGTTCGCCCGCGCGCAGGGCGGCCCGCGCCGCCGCCGGGTCGCCCGGTGCGGCGGGCGTGGCGGGGGCGGATCCCGAGGGCAGCGGTACGCCGACGAGCCGGGCCAGTTCGGCCGCGTGCGCGTGGTGCGCCTCGGCGATCGGGGTGAGCAGGCCGGCGAGCGCGGGGTGCGCGACGGCGGCGTCCCGGTGCCCGGCGGCGAGCCGGAGCGCCTCGTCGAGCAGCGGCGTGAGCGGGTCGGGCCCGGGGTTGGGGTCGTCGTCGCGGTCGAGCAGACCGCAGCCGGTCAGCGGCGCCGCCGCCCCGCCGAGCGCCAGGAGCGCCCCGGCGCGCAGCACCTTCCGCCGGGAATGCCCGGTTGTTTCGCCACGTCGTGTCGTTCCGCCCGTCACCACCGGACAAGTCAACACCATCACCGGCCGTACGTGGGCCACCGGCGTCGGTGCGCCGCCCGGCCCGTCGGGCGGTGGGCGCGTTACGCTCTGCGCAGCCGCCGGCGCGTCAGCTCCGGTGGCGTGCCGGCATGGCGGCCGACCGGGTGCCGTCGATCAGCAGGAGGGTGCGGAGATGACGCAGCGTGGCCGTGCCACGAGGCCGACGGGTCCGGCGGGCAGGCCCCGACGCGCCGACGCCCCACGGGGCGGGGAGCGTGCCGGCGGCCCGCGCGGCGACCTCGCCGCCCGGCGGGCCCGGCTGCGTGAGGTGATCGAGCCGGTGGTGACCGGCGCCGGTTACGACCTGGAGGAGCTCTCCGTATCCCGGGCCGGCCGGCGGCACGTGGTGCGGGTGATCGTGGACGCCGACGGCGGCATCAGGCTGGACGCCGTCGCTGAGGTCTCCCGGGCCGTCTCCGCGGCCCTCGACGCGGCCGAGGAGGCCGGGGGCGACATCGTCGCCGGGGAGTACCAGCTGGAGGTCAGCTCCCCCGGCGTGGACCGGCCGCTCACCCTGCCCCGGCACTGGCGGCGCAACGTCGGCCGGCTGGTGAAGGTGACCGCCCGCGGTGCGGGCGCGCCGCCCGGCCGACCCGCCGGGCAGCCCACCGGCGACCGGCAGGTCACCGGCCGGGTGGTGGAGGCCGACGACGAGCGCGTCGTGCTGGAGACCGACGCCGGCCGCGCCGCCTGGACGTACGCAGAACTCGGCCCCGGCCGGGTGCAGGTCGAGTTCCACCGCCTCGACGACATCGAGGAGACGGACGGACCCGACGACATGGACGACACCGACGACTTCGACGACGAAGATGATGTGGAGGACGAGGAGAGGTGAACATCGACCTCGCGGCGCTGCGCGCACTCGAGCGCGAGCGGGAGATCCCGTTCGACACGATCCTCGCGGCGATCGAGACCGCGCTGCTGACCGCCTACCGACACACCGAGGGCGCGGAATCGCACGCCCGGGTGGAGATCGACCGCAAGTCCGGCGCGGCCCTGGTCTACGCCCGGGAGCTGGACGACGACGGCACCGTGGTGCGGGAGTGGGACGACACCCCGCACGACTTCGGCCGGATCGCGGCCATGACCGCCAAGCAGGTGATCCTCCAGCGACTGCGGGAGGCCACCGACGAGGTGCACTTCGGCGAGTACGTCGGCCGCGACGGTGACCTGGTCACCGGTGTGGTGCAGGCGCACGAGGCACGCAGCGAGAAGGGCATCGTCAGCGTCGACCTCGGCAAGCTGGAGGGCGTGCTGCCCCAGTCCGAGCAGGTGCCCGGCGAGCGCTACGCGCACGGCGAGCGGATCCGCTGCGTGGTGGTGCACGTGGCGAAGGGGATGCGCGGCCCGCAGATCACCCTCTCCCGGTCACATCCGGCGCTGGTCAAGAAGCTCTTCGCGCTCGAGGTGCCGGAGATCGCCGACGGCACGGTCGAGATCGGCGCGATCGCACGTGAGGCAGGTCACCGTACGAAGATCGCGGTTCGCTCCACCACTCAGGGCGTCAACCCCAAGGGCGCCTGCATCGGGCCGATGGGGCAGCGGGTCCGTGCGGTGATGAGCGAGCTGCACGGCGAGAAGATCGACATCATCGACTGGTCGGACGACCCGGCGACGTTCGTGGGCAACGCCCTGTCGCCGGCCAAGGCCCTGCGGGTCGAGGTGGTCGACCTGGCCAGCCGCACCGCCCGGGTGACCGTCCCGGACTTCCAGCTCTCCCTCGCCATCGGCCGGGAGGGGCAGAACGCCCGACTCGCTGCCCGGTTGACCGGTTGGCGGATCGACATCCGGTCCGACGCCGAGCAGGCTGGGGCCGCCGGCCGGGGCGGGGCTGATCACGTCCCGGAACCGGGCGGCGCGATCCCGGGCGCCTAGGGGTAGACTTTCTCCAGTGGTACGACGCGCGCTGCCGGAGCGCACCTGTGTGGGTTGCCGGCGACGTGCGCCGGCCAGCGAATTGCTGCGGATCGTCGCGGTCGGCGACGAGGCTGGTCACAGCCTTCGGCCCGATCCGGCCCGCAGGCTGCCGGGTCGGGGAGCGAACATGCACCCGGATCCGGCCTGCTTCGCGCAAGCGGTGCGGCGACGCGCCTTCGGGCGTGCGCTGCGCATCACCGGGGTCCCCGACCACGGTGAGCTCGCGGAGCACGTCGATGCGCCAACCACTACGTCCGGTCAGCCCGACCGGACGAGGGTCGCTAGCAAGGTAGGACGACCGACATGAGCACACGATGAAGTCCCTGAAATGACCAGGCTTCAAGTGCACGAGTGAGGTTGCTGCGGGTGCTGCCCGCACGACCTCGGAGTGAGGAGTGCAGTGGCAGGTAAGGCCCGCGTACACGAGCTTGCAAAAGAGCTCGGGGTCGAAAGCAAGACCGTTCTCGCCAAGCTCAAGGAGATGGGCGAGTTCGTGAAGTCCGCGTCCAGCACCGTCGAGGCGCCCGTCGCCCGACGGCTGCGCAGCGCATTCGTCGCCTCCGCCGGATCTCCGGCACCGGCCGCCCCGCCGGCGGCCGCTCCGGCGCCGACCCCGACCCCGACGCCCTCCCCGGCCCCCGGTGGGCCCCGGGTCTCGGCCAAGCCGATGCCGCCCCGGCGGCCGGCCGCGCCGACGCCCGGTCCGAAGCCCAAGGGCCCGGTGCCCGGCCCGCCGCAGCCCGCGGCCCCGGTCGCCAAGCCGGCGAGTGCCCACGACATCGAGGTGGCGGCCGCCGAGGCGCGTGCCGCCGCGCTGAAGGCCGAGCAGGAGGCGGCGGTCAAGGCCGCCCAGGCCGCTCGGCAGCAGCAGCGTGAGAACGTCCGCCGGGAGCCCCCGGCCGACGGTGGCAACCGTCCCGGTCCCCGACCGGGCCCGGGTGCCATGCCGCCCCGTCCGGGTTCCCCGGCCGCCGGTCGTCCCGGCGCGCCGACGCCGGGCCCGGGTGGCCGTCCGGGCGGGCGTCCGCCGGCGCGCGGCGCCGGTAACAACCCGTTCGGCATCCAGGGCAGCCAGCAGCAGCAGCGGCCTCCGGCCGCCGGTGCGGGTGGTCCCCGGCCCAGCCCGGCCGGCATGCCGCCGCGCCCGAGCCCGGCCTCCATGCCGCCCCGTCCGAGCCCGGCCTCCATGCCGAGCCAGCGTCCCACCACCGGTCGCCCCGGCCCCGGTGGTGCCGGTCGCGGCCCCGGTGGCGGCGCGGGTCGTCCCGGCGGCGGTGGTGGCGGTGGCTTCCGTGGCGGTCCCGGTGGTGGCGGCGGCGGTGGCGGTGGCTTCCGCGGCGGTCCCGGCGGCGGCGGTGGCGGTGGCTACCGTGGCAGCCCCGGTGGCGGCGGCGGTGCTCCGGGCGGCGGTTTCCGTCCGGGTGCTCCGGGCGGTGGCGGTGGTCGCCCCGGTGGTGGCGGTCGTGGTCGTGGCGGCGGTGCCGCGGGTGCCTTCGGGCGTCCGGGTGGCCGGCCGACGCGCGGTCGCAAGTCCAAGAAGCAGCGCAGACAGGAGTTCGACAACCTGTCGGCCCCGACCATGAGCTCGGGTGCCCCCCGGGGTCAGGGTCAGGTCGTCCGGCTCTCCCGTGGCGCCTCGCTGTCGGACTTCGCCGACAAGATCAACGCCAACCCGGGTTCGCTGGTCCAGGAGATGTTCAACCTGGGCGAGATGGTCACGGCGACCCAGTCCTGCTCCGACGAGACCCTGCTGCTGCTGGGTGAGCACCTCGGCTTCGACGTGCAGATCGTCAGCCCGGAGGACGAGGACCGCGAGCTGCTCGCGCAGTTCAACATCGACCTCGACGCCGAGATCGCGGAGGACCGCCTGGTCAGCCGTGCGCCGGTCGTGACCGTCATGGGTCACGTCGACCACGGTAAGACCAAGCTGCTCGACGCGATCCGTAAGGCGAACGTCGTGGCCGGCGAGGCGGGTGGCATCACCCAGCACATCGGTGCCTACCAGGTCCACGTGCCGCACGAGGGCGAGGACCGGGCGGTCACCTTCATCGACACCCCGGGTCACGAGGCGTTCACCGCCATGCGTGCCCGTGGCGCCCAGGTCACCGACATCGTGGTGCTGGTGGTCGCGGCCGACGACGGCGTGATGCCGCAGACGATCGAGGCGTTGAACCACGCCAAGGCGGCCGACGTGCCGATCGTGGTGGCGGTCAACAAGGTCGACAAGCCGGACGCCAACCCGGACAAGGTCCGCCAGCAGCTGACCGAGTACGGACTGGTCGCCGAGGAGTACGGCGGCGACACCATGTTCGTCAACGTGGCGGCCAAGCCGGGCATCGGCATCGACGAACTGCTCGAGGCCGTCCTGCTGACCGCCGACGCGTCGCTGGAGCTGACCGCTCCGATCGACGGGCCGGCTCAGGGTGTAGCCATCGAGGCGCACCTGGACAAGGGTCGCGGTGCGGTGGCGACGGTGCTGGTGCAGAAGGGCACCCTGCGGGCGGGCGACTCCATCGTCGCCGGTGGGGCGCACGGCCGGGTCCGGGCGATGCTCGACGAGAACGGCAACCAGGTCGCCGAGGCCGGTCCGGCGCGTCCGGTGCTGGTGCTCGGTCTGACCGCGGTGCCCGGTGCCGGCGACACGTTCCTCGCCGCGGCGGACGACCGCACGGTGCGGCAGATCGCCGAGCAGCGGCAGGCACGGCGGCGGGCGGCGTCCTTCGCCAACTCCCGCGGCCGGGCCACCCTCGAGACGCTCATGGAGCAGCTCAAGGAGGGCGAGAAGACCTCGCTCAACCTGGTGCTCAAGGGCGACGTCTCCGGTTCCGTGGAGGCCCTCGAGGACGCGCTGTTCAACCTCGACATCCCGGAGGAGGTCCAGCTCAGGATCATCCACCGGGGCGTGGGTGCGATCACCGAGAGCGACGTCATGCTCGCGAGCGCCTCGTCCGAGGCGGTCACGATCATCGGCTTCAACGTGCGGGCCGCGAACAAGGTCCGCGAGATCGCCGACCGCGAGGGTGTGGAGATCCGGTACTACACCGTGATCTACCAGGCCATCGAGGAGATCGAGGCGGCGCTCAAGGGCCTGCTCAAGCCGGAGTACGAGGAGGTCGAGCTGGGCACCGCGGAGATCCGCGACGTCTTCCGCTCGTCCAAGATCGGCAACATCTCCGGATGCATCGTCCGGTCGGGCATCATCCGGCGCAACGCCAAGGCGCGCCTGCTGCGGGACGGGTCGGTGGTGGCGGACAACCTCACCGTCAGCTCGCTCAAGCGGTTCAAGGACGACGCCACGGAGGTGCGCGAGGGCTTCGAGTGTGGTCTGACCCTGGGTGGTTACAACAACGTCCAGGTCGGCGACGTCATCGAGACCTTCGAGATGCGGGAGAAGGTTCGCGCCTGATCCGCTGAACCACTGATCGGGGGGTTTACGTCGAAGGGCGTAAACCCCTTGATCATGTGGGGGGTGGTGCGGGTATGGTCCGGGGCGATGTTCACCGGAACCGCGGTCTTCGACCTGCTGCTGCCGGGCGACTCCCGGTCGCTCAAGGCCAAGAGATCATACGTACGGCCGATCGTCGCGGCGTTGCGCCGCTTCGAGGTGTCGGCCGCCGAAGTGGGAGCGCTCGACCTGCACGGTCGGGCCGAGATAGCCGTGGCCGTGGTGGCGGCCGAGGCGTCGCACGTGCGCGAGGTGCTGGACTCCTGCGAGCGCCTGGTGGCCGGCCGGCCGGAGACCGAGCTGCTCTCGGTGCGCCGGCGGCTGTACGGCGAAGAGGACTGACCGGCGGCGCCGTCCGCCGGAAGCCGGGACGGAGCCCGGCGCCGCGCGACGCGGGTGGCCGCGCGGGTAGTGTTCGGGTTGTTGGGCCGTCGGCTCCGGGGCGCTCCGCGTCGCCGGACGGCGGCCGGGAGCGGGACGCCGTGGAGGTGGCGAGATGTCGGATCCGGCCAAGGTACGCCGGCACGCGGAGCGGGTGCGTGAACTGGTCGCGTCGGTGGTGCGCAGCCAGGTCAAGGACCCCCGGCTCGGCATGATCACGATAACCGACGCCCGGATCACCGCGGACCTGCGCGACGCCACCGTCTTCTACACGGTGCTCGGCGACGCGGCGGCCCAGGCGGGCACGGCGGCGGCGCTGGAGAGCGCCAAGGGCATGCTGCGCAGCACGGTCGGCAAGGCGCTCGGGCTGCGGCACTCGCCGACGCTGACCTTCGTCCTGGACGACGTGCAGGATCAGGTCAAGCACATCGACGACCTGCTCGTCCAGGCCCGCAGCGCCGACGCCGAGGTGCAGCGCCTCGCCGCCCGGGCCGAGTACGCGGGTGAGCCCCAGCCGTACCGGCTGGAGGAGGACGAGGACGCCGACGAGGCGCGTGACGAGGACGCCGACGAGACCCCGCCCCGGGGCGGGGAGTCGCGGTGACCGTGCCCTCCGGCGGCCCGGCCGGTGGTGCCCTCGCCGAGGCGGCGCCACCGGTCGACGCCGGCCCGACCGAGGCGGACTGGTCCGCCGCCGTCGCGGCCGTGCGGGACCTGCCGCCGGAGGGGCGGGTGCTGCTGATCTGCCACGTCAACCCGGACGGGGACGCGCTGGGCAGCATGCTCGGCTTCGGGCTCGGGCTGCGCCGGCTCGGGGTGCGGCGGTTGCAGGCGACCTTCCCCGGCCCGCCGGAGGTGCCGGAGCCGTTCCGGGGGCTGCCCGGGCTCGACCTGCTGGTGCCGGCGACCGAGGCGTACCCGGACCCGGACCTGGTCGTCTGCTTCGACGCGGCCAGCGGGTCGCGTCTCGGCGAGCTGGCCGACCGGCTGGAGACCGCCGGCGCGGCGCTGGCGCTCGACCACCACGCGTCGAACACCCGCTTCGGCCGGATCAACCTGGTGGACCCGCACGCGGCGGCCACCTCGGTGGTCGTCGAGGGGTTGCTCGCCCGGCTCGGCGTGGCACTGGACGCCGGCATCGCGGAGTGCCTCTACGTCGCCCTGAGCACCGACACGGGTTCGTTCCGGTTCGAGGCGACCACCCCGGCGGTGCACGAGCTGGCGGCCCGCCTGCTGGCCACCGGCATCCGGCCCGGCGACATCTCCCGCCGGATCTTCGACACCCGGCCGTTCGGCGCCGTCCGCCTCTTCGGCGAGGTGCTCGGCCGGGCCCGCCTGGAGCCCGCCGCGGCCGCCGGGCACGGTCTGGTGTGGACGTACGCGACCCAGGACGACCTGGCCCGGCACGACCAGCGCCCGTACGTGCTGGAGGCGCTGATCGACTCGGTCCGGTGCACCGCCGAGGCCGACGTGAGCTGCGTGGTCAAGCAGACGCCCGCCGGCGACTGGGCGGTGTCGATGCGCAGCAAGGGCGCGGTGGACGTCAGCCGGGTGGCGGTCGCGCTGGGCGGCGGCGGGCATCGCTTCGCCGCCGGCTTCACCGGTTCGGGCACCGCCGACGAGGTCGTCGACCGGATCCGCGCGGAACTCGACGGGGCACTGACCGCCGTCGCCCGGCACTGACCCGGCCGGCCGGCGAGGGAAGATCAGGGTGAGCCCGGGGAGTGTCCGTCTTCCCGGTTGCGGCGAGTACGGGGAGAATCGCGGGATGGAACAGCCCCACGACCTCACCGTCGAGGCGCCCCGCGTCTGGGACCGTCCCGCCGTCACCGTGCCGGTGCTCGTCTGCCTCTCGCTGGTCGGCGGCCGGTTCCCGTCGTTCTCCACCGAGGCCAACCTCTGGACTCTCGGCACCGGCGGGGTGCTGATCTGGCTGGGCCTGAGCAACCGGGTGCCCCGGCGGCCCGCGCCGCGCCGGTTGGGCGCCCCGGCGGCCTGGTGGGCCCTGCCGGTGGTGGTCTTCGGGGTCTTCGAGGGGGCCACGTTCGTGCTGGCGGTGGGGGACGACTTTCCCACCTTCTCGCGGCTGGCCGATCCGCTGCTGGAGGACCACCTGGTCCGCTCGGCGGTCTGGCTGGGCTGGTTGGCGGCGTTCTGGGGGCTGGTGCGGCGATGATGCGGACTTTGGCCATCGGCGGCTTCCTGGTCTCCCTGGTGCTCTTCGCCGCCGTCGAGTGGGCGGCCCGGCGGGAGGGCTCCCGCATCCCCACCCTCGGCGAGGTGTGCGCCTACGTGATGCGCTACGAGGTGGGCCCGGTGCCGGTCGGCCGGATCGGCCTGTTCGGCTTCTGGTGGTGGCTGGGCTGGCACTTCCTGGCCCGCTGAATCCCGCCCCACTTTCCCGGGAGCCGTGCCGCGCGCCGGTTCCGCGGCGCGAACATGAGTCCATATCGCGGGAACACCGGGCAGTATGTGGAACTGAACGATAGCTTGGGAACCGGCCGGCGTCGTGTGGCGTCGCTGGCCGTGGGCGGTGTCACCACACCCGGCGGCGCCTCCCTCCAGGGTCGACCGACCCGGGCTCACGCTGCCCACCAGCCGCTCCGGTTACCCCGGGCCGCTGCCGGGCGCTCAGCAGGACCGCCCGTGAGGGCTGCCGCCCGGCGGCGGCCCGCGCCCTGGAAGGGGACCACCATGCCCGGTAAGCCCAAGCCGCAGAGCACCGACGAAGCCCGCGAGCAGATGCGCCGCGCGCTGCAGACGTCCATGGACACCCGGCAGTGACCTGTGTCGCCCGGCGGTGTCGCTGCCGACGGCACCCCTCCACAGCGTCACCGCCCGCCCGGCACCTGCTG
>NZ_JAGPXN010000013.1 GCF_018070575.1 Micromonospora sp. C31 | reverse complement strand
CCGGCGTGCCCGTGGACCATCCGACCGGGGCCCCTTCTTGCGACTCATGACCCCATCCTGGGCCGTGACCACGCCAACAGCAGTATTCAACGTTTCTCGATCCTGAACTCGCCCTGTTCGGCGGACTCGCTATGAACCGCTGGCCTCAACTCACCCTGACACACAGGGCTTCGGCCCGCGCGGTGGAATTGGTCTGTCCCATGCTCAGGGCCTCGCCTTCGCGACCGGGCGGGCCCGCTTGACCTCCGCGAGGGCCTCGCCGAGAGCCGCCAACTCCTTGCGCAGGTGCTCGATCGGGTCGTGCGGCTCGTTGTGCAGCGCCTGCAGCAGGTCCTGCACCGCGGCCTCGCGCAGCGCGGCGACCTGCTCGGTGGTCATGCCCGAGCGGAACCCGGCCTTGATGAAGGCCCGGACCCGCTCGTGGCCGTCCCTGCTCAGCGGCTGGTCGCTGGCCTCCGGGTCGTCGTCCTCCTCGATCTCCCGGATCGCATCGCGGTAGATGACCTCCACCGCGTCGTCGTCCGCCATCGCGAACCTCCCTCGCCGTCGGTCACTTCCTGACCATGGAGAGATTGTCCGGCAACGCCCGGTGACACCTGTGTCGTCTTGGCGTCACACCGCTGGGACGACGGCGTCGTTGCGGTCAAGGCCCGTCTCGTAGGTCAGGCTGGCAGCGTCGGGGCCACGGCGTGGCGATGATCGACGTCTCCGGTACCGCCGCTCGGGCATCGGCAGCCGCAGCAGCGCCCGCAGGGCCGTGTGCCGGGACACGACCACCGCCAAGGCCGACAACAGCCGCGCGCCGTAGCGATAGCCTGCGCTCATGGCGAGCGCCGAACTGGATGAGTTGATCGTCGCGGATGCCGACGCGCTGCGCGCGTGGTTGTCGGCCAACCACGCCACGTCGCCCGGCGTCTGGCTCGCCCTGACCAAGAAGGGCGGCACGGTCACGACGCTGACCTGGCAGCAGGCGGTCGACGAGGCCCTGTGCTTCGGCTGGATCGACGGGCAGGCCCGTAAGCGGGATCAGGAGACCTCCTGGATCCGGTTCACCCCGCGCAGGCCCCGCAGCTCCTGGTCGCAACGCAACGTCGCCAACGTGGCCCGGCTGCAGGAGCAGGGGCGAATGCTGCCCCCTGGTCTTGTCGCGGTAGAAGCCGCCAGGGCGGACGGGCGGTGGGCGGCCGCCTACGCCCCGCCGTCGGAAGCCGAGGTACCGGCCGACCTACTGGCCGCCATCGCCGCAGACCCCGCCGCCCAGGCCATGTTCGACGTACTCACCAAGACCAACCGGTTCGCTCTCATCCATCGTCTCAATGCCGCCAAACGGGTGCAGACCCGCGAACGGAAGATCAGCGAGTTCGTCGCCATGCTGGCCCGCCACGAGACGATCTACCCGCAGAAGGCCAGGCCTCCGCACTCCTCGTAGTCGGCCTGTCATGAGCAAGGACGCCAGGTGACCCGGCCCTGTCTCAACTGGCCAGGGCGGGCGGGACGCTGAGTGCGCTGCTCACGATCCCTGGGCGCGCATAGAAGACAGGCAAAGCCACAGGTGGAATCTATCGCCAGTCCAGAGTTCGACCCGCTCGTTGCGGCTGCCCGCTGCCCATGCACGGCTGCATCACCAGTCCTGCTTCCACAGGCGCTGGTGTGCATCGATCGGCTGCCCGGATGGGAGCACACAGCGCCGGCTGGGACCCTCCATCGATCCCTTGCTTCGTGGGGCCGGTGACGATGGCCGTAGGATCTGACAATGGACGATGTGGACGGCGCAGATTCGCACACACCGGGGTCCTTGACCGACTGGGCACGGTTGTTCGTCAGTCACTGCCAGTACGTGGTGTCCACCGTGCCGGGCCCGCCCGGGGTGGGCATCTATACCCTCGGCGACGACCTGCTGCACGTCGGCGGTCCGTCACAGTTCACCGGCTTCTGCGGCATCCACACCGGTTGGATCGAGGCACGTGTCCGTGTCCTGCCCGAGCCTTTCGCGAAGGTCGACGCCGGGTGGGACGCGATCAGCGAGACGACCCTATGGAGCCCCAGCGGCCGGTTGTCGATCGTCGGTCTGATGGGCGATACCGCGGCGGCCCTCACCGACGTCGCCGTCCCGCGCGGGCTCGTCCGGGCGCGGGTGCACGCGCGCGACCGCCTGCACGAGACGGTACGCACCGACGCCGACCCGCCCGAGCGGCATGAGCTGCACATCTGGGCGGTGTCCGAGGAGACGCGGTGGCGCACCGTGTTGGCTGACCCGGGAGGCCGCGACTGGGAGCAGAAACCGGCGAAGGCCGCCGAGCGGGCGATGCTGTCACTGGTACCGCGTCCGTCCGCCCGTCCGGCCGTCCTGCCGCCGCTGTCACCTGACCCGTACGAGGACGACGCCGGCCTGTCCCGGGTGGCGGTGGTCCGTCACCGACCCACGCCGGCAGAGGTCTCGGTGGGAGTGCTGCCGGCAGGCGACCTGGAGGTCCGACTGAAGCGGGTCGACGGCGAGACCCTCATCTGGTCATGGGCCACCGCCGACAACCCGATCTTCCCTCAACCGCTGGCCACGCTGCCGGACGACGAGCCGAGTACCGTACGGCTGACGTCCGGCCCCAACGGCTTCACACTGCGGCACGAGGGAGTGTTGGGCCGGCACGCCTTTGCCCTTGGCCTCATCTGGGACCATCTGCTCGACACCGCCAGGTCGTATCCATGGATGGAGACGTTGCGGGGGCAAGCCGCCGAGGCGACCACGCTGGCCGAGAAGGCCCGCCGCAGGCAGGCCGAGCGGGACGCCGAACAGTGGGGAGGCGCTCCGCCGTCTGATCGTGTCCGCGCACTCAGCCAGGCGCGGTCCCTGGCCGGGATCGACCGCCCGTTGCTCGACCGCATCGACGCGCTACCCGCCGCCCGTCAGCGCGAGGCAGCATGCTGGGCGGCCCGCCACGCGATGCGGGTGGCAGGGCTGGAACAGATCGGGTGGATCGTCGACGCGCTCGCCGCCGCCGAAGCCGACCGCCCACTGCCCCGAGCCTTCACCGAGCATGGCGGCGCCGCCGCGTTCAACCGGCTCCTGTCCGATCCCGAGGTGCCGCACGCCACCGTCCCGTTCCGCCCGGACCCGAGGCATGCGGCACCCGCGGCGCCATCCGAGATACCCCAGCAGGTTGCCGCATTCCCCGCCCTGATCGCCCTGGCGAATGACGTTCCGCTGGTCGCCGCGATCGACGCCGTCTACCACGCGGCGATCGCTCACGGAGACGACCGCGACCGCTTCCTCAGCGACCTCCACGTCACCCTGCGCTGAGCCCTTGATGTCGGCACGCGGAGGCGAAGGCCCTTCCTGAACCTGCTGATCGCGCGTGCGGAGTCGGGTGGACGAACGCCCGACCGAGCGCATGCAAGGAGCCGCCGGATGGAGTCGGTACCGGGTCCCAGACCCAGGCTGCGCTTCCCCCGGGTCGGTGAGCGGCATTCCGCGGTCTGGCACATTGCGGCGATGCTGACGCTCGACCGACTCTTCGCCGAGCACGTCGCCACCGGGCTCGCTCGCCAGATGGCGCTGGGCGATGTCATCGGCGAGCGTGGCTGGCAACTCGACCTGACCCGCGGCACCGTGACCGTCTGCGACGACCTGCGGTATCACGTCCAACTCCTCGGTACGGAGAGCGACGAAGCCGGCAACTGGCTCTGGGCGTGGGCCAACGAGGCGAGCGAAATCCCGCCAGCGCTGCTGCGTCTGTCCGGCTGGCTCCGCGAGTACGGTCACCGCCACGAGGTTGCCGAGCTCACCGAGCCCACGTTCGCGCTTCGGCGCGCGGACGGTCACCGCCTCGCCCTGCTGGCCTCCGGACTGACCGGCCGGTGCTACTACCGTGGCCCGTACCCGGGCGGTGCCGTCTTCTTCCGCCTCGACGACGCCCCGCCGCAGATCACCGTGCCGATCCGGCCGGAGCGTGTACCAAGCGTCCTGGGCCAGGTCATCCAGAGCTTCCCGGTGGACCACCGCATCGCCGTGGATTCGTTCCTGCGCGGCAACGGACCGACGTGGCCCGCGACTTCGTCACCGACCCGACCATGCTGGCCCGCATCCTCCGGTCCTGAGGACACGCCTCGTGGCAGTCGGAATGCCATGACCGCCCGCCCGGTCGGTAGCCGCGTGACTGCTTCCGGTCGGGCGCCATCGACGGAACCTGGAATCCTGCTTGCAGGAGACAAGTGCGCGCGAATGCGGTCCCTTGCGTGGCACGGGGTGCGCGGTTACGCTCGCCCCATCGAAGATCGCTTATCGAAGCGAACTGCCGTTCAATGCGCCGTTGCTCGCACGATTTTGTAGTCGCTCCACGGGGAACTTGGTCTGGTGTCTGCCGACGACAAACGTCGGATTCGTGCAGCACTGCCCATCGCGCCTTTCCTGTGAACCGTCGCACCTTCCTGAAGTGACTGTCCTTGAACTCGAGGGCGGTCTGCTCCGCAGGCGATGTCACGCTGCCGCAAGGCGCGGATCCGGGCTGCGGTCCGGCCGTGCAACTCCGTAACGGGGGTCCCAAGTTGCCGCTCGTTCCCGAGGGCTCCGCCCTGATGTCAGGACGGTTGTCCGCCGGCCCGTCCCGGCAGGTGCATGACGAAATCCTCCGACCGCAGTTCGTCTTCGACATGACCCACCTGCTTCCGCACTATCTCGCCGTGGAAATGGTCCTGCTGTCCGAGTACGAGCGGCTGGGAGTCGTCACCGGCGATCAGCGACGAGACATCGCGGACATCCTTGGCGGGATCGACGAGTCGACGCTCAGCGCCGACCCCGCCACCAACATGTCCGACACCTCGATGGCCATCGAGCAATGGGTGCATCGCCAGCTGACCGAGCCGGTCCCGACCTGGCACGTCGACCGCAGTCGTAACGACTCCCAGGCGACCGCACACGCTCTCGCGGCACGCGAGTGGTTCGGTGGCGCGGCGGAGGACCTGCTGGGCCTCGGTGCGGCTGTCCATCGACTCGCCACCGTTACGACCGATCTGCCGATGCCGGGATACACCCATCTCCAGGCCGCCCAGGTGATCACTCCTGGCTTCTATCTGGCCGCCCTCTCCCAGCAGATCCTGCACAACCTGCGCCGCTGGCTCGCCACCTACGACGGCAACGACCTCTCACCGCTCGGCGCGGGCTCGATGGCAGGTCAGCAGCTGCCCTGGGACCGTCACCGCATGGCGCGCCTGCTCGGCTTCGCGGGACCGGTCCCGCACGCCCTGACCGCGGTGGCGTCCCGGTCGCTGGCCCTGGAGATGACGGCGGAATTCTCCATCCTGGGCGTCGAACTGAGCCGCTTCGTCACTGATCTGATGGCCTGGGGCAGCAACGAGTACGCCTTCATCGACCTTCCCGACGAGCTTTCCGGAATCTCGGCGGCGATGCCGCAGAAGAAGAACTTCCCGATCCTGGAGCGGATCCGCGGAAAGCTGGCGCATCTCGGCGCCTTCGGTGTGGACGTCGTCCTCGCCCAACGCTCGACGCCCTATTCCAACATGGTGGAGGTGTCCAAGGAAGCGACCGCGAACCTCCATGTCTCCGTCTCCACCACGCGCACCGCTCTGCGGCTCTTCTCGACCGTCATCGACAACCTGCGTTTCCGATCCGACCGGATGCGGGAAGCCTGCCAGCGGGAGTATCTGGGCGCGTTCGCGCTGGCGAACGACCTGACCCTCAACGACGGGATCCCCTGGCGCGACGCCCAGATCGTCGTCGGGCAGTACATCAGCGCCGCCATCTCCGCCGACATCCCACCCCATCCCGGAGACCCCGGTCTGTTGGCCGAGGTCGCCGGCCGGCACGGATACCAGGTCTCCGACGCCGCGCACGTGCTCGCCAACGCCTTCGACATCGAAAGCGCGATTCGTGGAAAGCGGTCGACGGGCTCGGTCAATCCCGAAGCGCTGGCCGACCTGCTCGCCAGCCAGGCAGACGACTTCCGACTCCTCCGACAGCTTTGGCACGACCGTCGTGAACGGCGAGGATCCGCTCGGGCACTGCTCGGGCGTCACTGAGCGTCGAATCGGGGAAGAATGACCATCTCAAGCGGAGCAGCCCGGGTTGACGCGTACGACGTCGGCACCCACGCACGATCGGGGGCCATCGCGTGATCTTCCAGAACGTCGTCGACGCCATCGGGCACACGCCGTTGATCAGGTTGAGGATGGAGGTGGACCCGCGCGTCGAGGTGTACGCCAAACTCGAACTCCAGAACCTCTTCGCGATGAAGGACCGGGTCGCCCGCCACGTGATCCTCGAGGCCAGGCGGCTGGGCGTGCTCAAACCGGGCGCGCCGATCGTCGAGAGCTCCTCCGGCACGATGGCGCTGGGAGTCGCCCTCGTCGGCACCGCCCTGGGCCATCCGGTGCACGTCGTCACCGACCCCCGGATCGACCCGGTGACGCTCGCCAAGCTGCGCGCCCTGGGCTGCCAGGTGCACGTCGTCGACCGGATGTCCAGCCAGGGCTGGCAGGGCGCCCGCCTCGAACGGCTGCACGAACTCCTCGAAGGCCTGCCGGGTGCGTTCTTTCCCGAGCAGTACCGGAACCCGGACAACCCGGGTGCGTACCGGTCCCTGGCCGGCGAGCTGCTGGGGGACCTCACCTCCTTCGACGTCCTGGTCGGGGCGGTCGGCACCGGTGGCTCGCTGTGCGGCTCGGCCCGTGCGCTGCGACGCGCGCTGCCCGAGCTGCGAGTGGTGGGGGTGGACTGCGTGGGCAGCGTGCTGTTCGGCCAACCGGACGTGCCCGACAGACTCCAGGGCGGACTCGGCAACAGCCTCGAGCCCGCCAACCTGGACCGTCGCCAGATCGACGAGGTGCACTGGCTCAACGACCGGGAGGCGTTCGGCGCCACCCGTGACCTGGCCCGCGAACAGCAGATCTTCGGCGGCAACACGTCGGGATCGGTCTACCAGGTGTTGAAGGACGTGGCGCGCCGGGCGGCGGCGGGAACCCGGATCGTCGGCATCTTCCCCGATCGCGGCGACCGGTACGCGCAGACCGTCTACGACGACGGATGGGCCGCCGAGCGCCTCCGCGAGCTGGACGCGGCGGACCGGCCGCAGCCGATCAACGCCGGCGAGGTCGCCGTGAACTGGTCGCGGACCCACGACGTCCCGGGCACGAACGGCGAGCGGTACCTGCTGTTCCTGGAGGCGAACACGAGCGGGACCGGCGTGCTCGCCCTGAGCGCCGCGCGCCGGATGGGGCTGCGTCCGGTGCTGCTCACCGACCGTCCCGGCCGCTACCCGGGGCTCGCCGACACCGACTGCGAGGTCCTCGTCTGCGACACCCACGACCTGCCGGTCCTGCGCTCGCTCATCCAGGGCAGGTTCCGTCGTGAACAGCTCGCCGGGGTGACGACGACGAGTGACTTCTACACCGTGCTCGCCGCCGAGTTGGCCGACTGGCTGGGACTGCCGGGCAACCCGCCGGCAGCCGTGGCCGCCTGCCGGAACAAGGCCCTGCTGCGGGAGGCGCTGCGCGACGGCGGGATCCGGCAACCCCGCTTCGTCGCGGTGACGGACCCGGCGCGGGCCGCCGCCGCGGTGCGCGAGGTCGGACTGCCGTGCGTGGTGAAGCCCGCCGACGACTCCGCATCGAACGCCGTGCTGCTCTGCGCCACCGTCGAGGAGGCGACCGCGCACGTGGAGACGGTCCTGGGGATGCGCTTCAACGTCCGGGGCATGCCGACCGCCCGCTGCGCACTGGTCGAGGAGTACGTGCGGGGTGCCGAGTTCAGCGTCGAGGTGTTCGGCGAGGGCACCGGGAACCGCTGTCTCGGGATCACCGAGAAGCGGGTGACCGGTGGGCCGCACTTCGTGGAGCTCGGTCACGTCTTCCCCGCGGACCTGCCGGCGGATCAGGCGACCGGAATGGTGGACGCCGTCCTGCGGGCGCTCGCCACGGTCGGGATGTCGCACGGGGCGACCCACACCGAGGTGCGCCTCACGCCGTCCGGCCCGGCCATCATCGAGATCAATCCCCGGCCGGCCGGCGGGATGATCCCCGAGCTCTACCGCCTCGCCACCGGCTCCGACCTGCTGGTCGCGCAGCTGGCCGCGGCCGTCGGCGAACCGACCCGGCTCTCCTCGACCACGCAGGGGTACGCCGGGATCGAGTTCCTGGTGGCCGCTCGACCCGGAACGCTGCGGGGTACCGCGGGCGGGGCGGAGATCGAGCGCCTCGACGGCGTCGAGCAGGTGACCGTGACGGCGTCCCCCGGCGCGTCCGTGCGACCACCACGCAACGCCTACGACCGCCTGGGGCACGTCATCGCCACGGGCTCCAGCAGAGCGGAGGTCATCCACCGGATCCGTACCGCCGTGGACCAGTTCCAGCTGCTGGTAGACGAGGAGCGCCCGGAGGTCCTGCGCGACGAAGCGTCCCTGGCCCCGGCGCACTGAGCGACGACCATGACGCACACCTCGCTCACAGCGGCCCTGTCGGCCTGGGCGGACACCCGGGCGGACGACCACGCGCTGACCTTCGTCGACAGTGCCGGGGCGGCGACCAGCACCACGTACGGGCAGCTCGACGAGGGCGCCCGTACCGTGGCCGGCCACCTGCGGTCGGTCGCCGCACCGGGCGACCGGGCGCTGCTGCTCTTCCCACCCGGCCTCGACTACGTCACCGCCTTCCTCGGCTGCCTCTACGCCAACGTGGTCGCGGTGCCGCTCTACCCGCCGGGCCCCAACGCGCGCCTCGACCGCGTCACCACCGTCGTGCGCGACTGCGGAGCCACCCATGCGCTGACCACCGCGAAGCTGGTCGAACCGCTGTCGGGGCTGGCGGCCGGGCCGGACGGACCGGCGCTGCACCCGATCGAGGCGGTGCGGGCGCAAGCCGCTGCGGTGGGCCCTCACCGGCCGGGGCGGGACGACCTCGCCTTCCTCCAGTACACCTCCGGCTCGACGGGCGATCCCAAGGGGGTCATGGTCGGCCACGGCAACCTCACCGACAACCACCGGGCCATCGCTGCCGGCTTCGGCATCACCGGTGACGACGTGGTGCTCAGCTGGCTGCCGATGTACCACGACATGGGCCTCATCGGCACCACGTTGCTGCCGCTGTTCGTGGGCGTACCGGCGATCCTGCTCGACACGTTCGCGTTCGTCCGGGATCCGTTGCGGTGGCCGGCGGAGGTGTCCCGTTTCCAGGCGACCTGTTCCGGTGGACCCAACTTCGCCTACCAGCTCCTGGCGGACCGTTTCGACGCCGGGCTGCTCGACGGGGTCGACCTCAGCTCGTGGCGGGTCGCGTTCAACGGCGCGGAGCCGGTCGACCGGCGGACGATGGACGCGTTCTCCGCCGCGTACGCGCCGCTCGGGTTCGACCGGCGAGCCTGCTATCCGTGTTACGGCCTGGCGGAGGCGACGCTCTTCGTCAGCGGCCCCGAGGCGTCGACCGGCTACCGCGCCAGCGCCTTCGACCGGGACGCTCTCGAAACGGGCCGGCTGACCGAGGCGACCGCGGCGGCGGGGACGGACCCGGTCACGCTGGTCTCCTGCGGCACCCCGCCACCGGGCACGACGGTCGCCGTGCGCCGCGCGGACGGCGAAGCCTGCGCCGCGGGCGAGGTCGGCGAGATCTGCGTGAGCTCCGGCGGGGTGGCCGCCGGGTACTGGGGCAGGTCCGACTCCGCCGCGACGTTCGCCGCCACCGTCGGCGGCCAGCCGGGGACGTTCCTGCGTACGGGGGACCTCGGCGCGATGTACGACGGCGAACTGTACGTCGCGGGGCGCCAGAAGGACCTCATCATCCGAGCGGGGCGCAACCACCACCCGCACGACATCGAGACCGTCGCCACCGCGGGCGACGAGCACCTGCGCCGGGGCGGTGCCGCGGCGTTCCAGCCGGAGACCGGTGGTCAGCGGGTGGCGCTGGTGGTCGAGGCGTCCCGCCGCGGGCTGGCGCGGCTGCGCGCGGACCCCGCGCTGCTCACGTCGTTGACCGGTGGGCTGCGGCGTCGGGTGGCCACCGAGTGCGGGTTGGACCTCGACGACGTGGTCGTCGTCCTGCCCGGCGCGATTCCGAAGACGTCCAGCGGGAAGATCCGCCGACGGGCCACCAGGGAGCAGTTCGTCGACGGCCGGCTCAAGCTCGCCGTGCCGACGGTCGCGCCCGTGGCGCCCGCCGCCGACACCCACCCCGGCGACCGGTCCGCCGCCGTGGAGCAGCTCGTCCGGCGGTACGCGAACCTCACCGGGTCCGAGTTGGACCAGGCCCTGCCGCTGGCGGCGCTGGGACTCGGTTCGCTGCGACTGATCGAACTCAAGGCGGCGGTCGAGCGGTTGGTGCACGGCACCCTGGACACCGAGTTGTTCTTCGGCGACCGGTCGGTGGCCGAACTGGTCGCCGCCGCCGCGGATCCCGGCCCGGTCGCCGCCCCGCTGCCGGCGCGGACCGGCGCGGTGGGCCCCGCCTCGGCCGGCCAGGTCGAGCTGCACTTCTACGACGAGGTGTCCCGCGGCAACCGGGCGAACAACCTCGCGATCGCCCTGCGCGTCTCCGGCCGCGTCGAGGAGAAACTGCTGCGTGCCGCGATCGACGTGGCCGTCGCCCGACACCCCGCGCTGCGCACGACGCTCGGACCGCTCGGTTCCGGCGCCCAGACCGTACACGACCAGGGCACGGTCGACTGGGAGTGCCGGGCCTTCCCGGACGGCCCCGACGAGGCGGTACGGGCCTACCTGCACGAGCGGGCCTACCGCCCCTTCGACCTGGTGAAGGGCCCGCTGGTGCGGGCCGGCGTCGCGTACCCGCCGGACGGCACCGTGCTTCTCGTGGCGTGTCACCACGCGGTCGTCGACCACTGGTCGCTTCAGCTCCTGCTCGCCGAGATCCTGCCCCGGATCACCGGCGGCGACGCCCCACCGGCCACGGCGCGGCCGGGCGCGGCGGACGCCAGCGACTGGGCCCGGTTGCAGCAGCAGGCGCGACTCGCTCCCGACTGGCAGGATCGGGTCGCGGCCCTGGCGGAGAAGTGGCGGCCACTGCGTGAGCTCGTTCTCTTCCCGGAGCAACCTGCCCGCGCCCGGTCGCCACGACGACGACCGGACCCGGACCGGCACCGGGCCGGCTGGATCGACTTCGAGGTCGCCCCGGACGTCGTACCGCTCCTGCACCGGCACGCGGCGCGGCGCGGCTTCACCCCCTTCGTCCCCCTGCTGGCCGCCTACGCCGAAGCCCTGCACCAGGTGACCGGCGAGCCGCGGATCGTCATCGGCACGCCGCATCACGGGCGCACCGACCAGCGATTCGCCGGCACCGTCGGCTACCTGGTCAACATGGTGCCCGTACTCGGAGACCTGACCGACCGGCCCGATCCGCCGACGCTCGAGGAACGCCTGTGGCGGGAACTGCGGGCGGCACTGTCGACCGCGGACGTTCCCTTCAGCGACCTGGTCCGGGCACTGGCTGCCGATCGGCACGGGCAGAACCCGCTCTTCCAGGCGACGTTGACGCTCCAGCAGCCCGTGGCCGGCAACGACGTGGGACTGACCGTGCCCTGGAGCCGCCGGCGGCGACGGATCGGGTCCCGCGACGTCGAGACGTTCGACGTGCCGCCCGTCGACGTCGCCTTCGCGACGAGCCTCTACGGCGCCCTCGACGCGGGCGGACTCACGTTCCGCCTCGTTCACCAACGCACCCTCGTGCCTGCGGAGGCGGCAGCCGAGGTGTGTCGGCGGTTCTCCGAGAACCTCGTCCGGTCAGTCCGACGGCCGTCCACACCACTCGCCCACGACCCGGTTCGACTCAGCTAAGGCGGAGATGATGACAGCTTCCGATGGTGCCGTCGGTAATCTGGTGGAGTCGTTCGACGAGGTCGTCCGCGCTCACCCGGACGACATCGCGGTGTGCTGCGGCGACCGGCGGATGTCGTACGCCGAGGTGGCCGCGCGGTCGACGGCCCTCGCCGCGGCGATCAGGGCGCGGGTCGACGACCCGTCGGGTCCGGTGCTGCTGCTCCTGCCGCGTTCGGTGGACATGGTCGTCGCGAGCCTGGCCGTGCTGCGGGTGGGCGCGGCGTACGTGCCGGTCGATCCGTCCACTCCCGCCGCCCGGCTGAGGCTGATCGTGGCGGACGCGAAGCCCTCGGTGGTGTTGACGACCCCCGGGCTGGCGGAGCTGCTGTCGCCGGGCACCCCGGTGATGGGGCCGCAGGACGTCGCGGAGGACCGCGGCGACGACACCGACGGGCGGTGCCCCGCGGCGTGGGACACCCGCGCCTACGTGATCTACACCTCGGGCACCACCGGGCGGCCGAAGGGCGTGGAGGTCAGCCACGGCAACGTGCTGCGCCTGATCCGGACCACCCAGCCGCAGTTCGGCTTCGGTGCCGGGGACGTCTGGACCATGTTCCACTCGTTCGCCTTCGACTTCTCCGTGTGGGAGATGTGGGGGCCGCTGCTGTCCGGTGGCCGGCTGGTCGTCGTGGCGCAGGACGTCGCACGGGACCCGGTGGCCTTCCGGGCGTTGCTCGCCGACGAGCAGGTGACGATGCTCAGCCAGACGCCCACCGCCTTCAACAGCCTGGTCGCCCACGAGGTCTCCCAGCCCGACCGGCTGCCGCTGAAGTGGGTGGTCCTCGGCGGTGAGGCGCTGCGCTTCGGCGACCTGCGGCCCTGGGTCGCCAGGTACGGCGACCAGCAGCCGCAGCTGGTCAACATGTACGGCATCACGGAGACGACGGTCCACTCCTCGTACCGCAGGGTCCTGGCGGCCGACCTGACGAGCACGGCCAGCCTCATCGGCCGTCCGCTGCCGGATCTCGGTTTCCTGCTCTGGGACGAGCGGGGCCGGCCGGTGGCCCCGGGCCGGACCGGTGAGATCGTCGTGACCGGAGCGGGGGTGGCCACCGGATATCTGGGCCGGCCCGGAGCGACCGCCGAGCGTTTCCTCGACCTGAGCGTCGACGGCAGGCCCGTGCGGGGCTACCGGTCCGGTGACCTCGCGCGCCTGACTCCCGCCGGGGAGTACGAGTACCTGGGGCGGGCCGACGACCAGGTCAAGATCCGTGGGCACCGGGTCGAGCTCGGGGAGATCCACGCGGCGCTGACCGCGGTACCCGGCGTCGGGCACGTCGCGGTGACCGTCCGACGGGCGCGGCCGCAGCGCAACCCGGTGGTGAAGCAGGAGGCGGTGTCCGGGCGGATCTCCACGGTCCGCAGTCTCGTCCGCGCCGGGCGGCCGGCGGCGTCGGGCGCCGGCAACAACCGGACGCAGATCGTCGCGTACGTGACCCACGACCTCGGCTGCGAGCTGGGAGAGGTTCCGGAACTGCTGCGGGCGAGCCTGCCGTCGTACATGCTGCCGGCGTTCATCGTCCCGGTGCCGGAGATACCGGTCAACGCCAACGGGAAGGTCGACTTCACGCTCCTGCCCGCGCCGACCGCGGCCAACCAGCTCCGGGCGCCGATGGAAACGGAGGCGGTCGCCGGCGCCTCGTCGGCGAGCGTGGAACGGGCGATCTGCGCGCTGTTCGAGGAGGTGCTCGGCGTCGAGGGGGTGGGACCCGACGACTCCTTCTTCGGCATCGGCGGCGACTCCATCATCGCGGTGCAGTTGCGGGCGGCCGCGGCGAACCGTGGGATGACGCTGGACCTGGCCGACATCTACGAGCTGAAGACGCCGCGTGCGCTGGCCGCGAACGCGGTCGGCACGGACGAGCCGGTCGACCCGCCGGTCGAGCCGTTCAGCCTCGTCGACCCCGCAGACCGGGCGCTCCTGCCGGCCGGCACGGTGGACGCCTACCCGTTGGCCACCCTCCAGGCCGGCGTGCTGTTCCACAGCGCGTACGCCGAGGGGGTCAACATGTACTGCGACATCTTCATGTTCCGGTTGCGCGCCAGGTTCGACCACGACGCCATGAGCCGCGCGCTCGCGCGGGTGACCGAGCGCCACGAGATCCTGCGGACGTCGTTCCACCTGTCCGGCTTCTCGCAACCGCTCCAGGTCGTCCACGCGCGGGCCCGGACCCCGCTGGACGTGGCGGACCTGAGCCGGTTCGACGAGGACCGGCAGCTGGCCGAGTTCGAGGCCTGGCGACGTCGGGAGATGAGCAACCCGTACGACTGGGCGCGGCCGCCACTGGTCCGGTTCACGGCGCACCTGCTCGGCCCGGACGAGTTCATGTTCTCCATGAGCTTCCACGACACGATGTTCGACGGGTGGAGCGAGACGTCGCTGCTCGCGGAGATCCTCGTCGACTACTGGCAGGACCTGCGGGGCATCGCGTCGCCCGACCGTGCCCTGCCCGTGCGTCGGTACGCCGACTTCATCGCCAAGGAACAGGCCGTGCTCCGCGACGAGGCGGTCCGGGAGTTCTGGCGACAGGAACTGGCCGACGTCGAGCCGAGCCTGCTGCCCCGCCTGGCCCGGGGCTCCGGCGACGTCCACGAGGGGCGGATGGGCTTCCTCAGCGTGGACCTGCCGGCGGAGCTCTCCGACCGCCTGCACCAGCTCGCCGCCGCCTGCGGGGTGTCGGTCAAGCACGTGGTGATGGCCGTGCAGGCGCGGGTGGTGTCGGTGCTCACGGGACGCGACGACGTCGTGCTCGGCGTCGCCGCCAACGGCCGGGTCGAGGAGGAGGGCGGCACCGAGGTCATCGGCCTGCACCTCAACCTCGTACCCTTCCGGCTCCGGCCGCGGGGTCGCACCTGGCGCGACCTGATCGCGGCGACCAGCGACAAGGAGCGGGAGCTGCTGCCCGTGCGGCGCTTCCCGCACGCCGAGATGCTCCGCCTCGCCGGCGTACCCGAGCTGACCGACATCATGTTCAACTACACCCACTTCCACGGCTACGAACGGCTCGCCCACGCCACGGGCATCGAGGTGGTGGACGGCTTCGGCTACATCCAGACGAACTTCACCCTGCGGGCCGAGTTCAACAAGGATCCGTTCAGTCGACTGCTCACGCTCGACCTCGAAGCGAACCTGGAGCGGATCTCGGAGGACCAGCTCGAGGAGCTGGCGGACATCTTCCTGCGGGCGCTGACGAGCGTCGTCGACCAGCCGGACGACGAGCCGACGCAGGTCGCGCTGCTCGGTGAACAGCGGTACCGGGAGTTGGTGGCGATCTCACGCGGGCCGGTCGAGCCGGCCACGGCGACGGGCTTCCTCGACCGGATGGCCCACTCGGTGCGGACGTTCCCCGACGAGGTGGCCGCCGTCTGCCGCGGTCGCGAGATCACCTACCGGGAGCTCGCCGCGGACGTCGAGCGGGTGGCCGGACGGTTGCGTCAGCGGCGGGTGGGTCGCGGCACCGTGGTCGGCCTGGCCAGCGGCCGGAGCATCGACTACCTCGTCGTCACCCTCGCCATCCTCCGCCTCGGCGCGGTGTACCTGCCGCTGCCGCAGGGGCCGGCCGCACGCGTCGCCCGCATGGTCGCGCGGGCGGAGGCGAGGCTGGTGGTGTGCGACGAGCCGCACCGCGCCGCGTTGGCCGCGACCGGTGAGGTCGAGCTGGTCGACCTGGCGGACGTCCTCGCCGCCGATGCCGGCACCCCGGTCGCGCTCGGCCCCGCACCGAGTGGCCGGGACAGCGCGTACGTCATCTTCACCTCGGGATCCACGGGCGAGCCCAAGGGTGCCCTGATCCGGCACGACGGCATGCTCAACCACCTCGACGCCAAGATCCAGCAACTGGACCTGCGGCCGGGCGACCGGCTGGCCCAGGACGCCGCCGCCACCTTCGACATCTCCGTCTGGCAGTTCCTCGCGCCACTCGCCGTCGGTGCCACGACCGTGATCTACCCGGACGAGATCGGTCAGGACGCGGCGTCGCTGCTGCGGGCCGTGGCCGAGGACGGGGTCACCGTGCTGGAGGTGACGCCCTCCGTGCTGAACATCATGTGCGCCGAACTCGCGTTCTACGGCGTCGACGCGTTCCCCGCGTTCCGCCTGCGCTGGGTCGCCTCGCAGGCGGAGACGCTGACCCCGCAGACCGCCAACACGTTCCGCCGGCTGCTGCCCGGGGTGGGGCTGCTGAACATGTGGGGGACGACCGAGACGTCCGACGACGTCCTGCACCACCTCGTCGCGGCGGACGTCGACGAGCGGGACGCCTCCGTCCCCCTCGGACGGCCCGTGCGCAACACCGCCCTGTACGTGTTGGACGGCGGCCGGGAGCCGGTGCCCACCGGTACGCCGGGCGAGCTGTACGCCGGCGGCGTCTGCGTCGGCGGCGGATACGTCAACGACCCCGACCGGACCGCCGCGGTCTTCGTCAGCGACCCCTTCGCCGTCGATGCCGACGGGATCATGTACCGCACCGGCGATCGCGGTCGTCGGCTGGCGGACGGCTCGCTGGAGTTCCTCGGCCGGATCGACAACCAGCTCAAGATCAGAGGAAACCGGGTCGAACTGGACGAGGTCACTCGCGCCCTCGCCGGTGTCGAGGGCGTTCAGGAGAGCGCGGTGATCGTCCGGCAGTCCGCCGACGGCGGCAGGCAACTCGCCGGATTCTTCGTACCGGAGGTGCTCTCCGGCGGCGCCGGCGCTTCGACCGAGGGCTCCCTGGTCCGCCGGGACCTGCGGCCCGAGGAGGTGCGCTCCGGGCTCAGCCAGGTCCTGCCACGCAACGCCATCCCGGACTTCCTCGTCCGCCTCGACCAGTTGCCGCGCACGAGCCACGGCAAGGTCGACACCCGGTCGCTGGCGGCGACAGCCCTGTCCCCGGTCGACGAACCGAGCGAGGAGAGCCACGCCCCGATGACCCCGGCGGAGGAGGCCGTCGCCGAGATCTGGGCCGCCGTGCTGCCCGGTCGCCGGCCCGGGCCCCAGGTCAGCTTCTTCGATCTGGGCGGCCACTCCCTGCACGCGACGCAGGTCCTCGCCCGGCTGGGGGACCGGCTCGGGGTCCGCCTGCCGATCCGGGAGCTGTTCGAGAACCCCACGCTGCGGGGCTTCGCCGCCCGGGTCGAGGCGGCGCTGACCGACGACCGGGAGTCGGCGGTGCCGATCCCGGCGAGGCCCGCCGGCCTGCGGGAGTTCCCGCTGTCCATGGCGCAGTCGAGCCTCTGGTACCTCGACCAGCTCGACCCCGACGGCGCCTACACCGACGGCTACCTCCTGCACCTGCGTGGTGACCTCGACGTGCCGGCGCTGCGGGCGGCCGTCGACCGGCTCGTCGCGCGGCACGAGGTGTTGTCCAGCCGGGTCGTCGAACGCGACGGCGTGCCGTCGCTGGTCGTGGATCCCGAGGCGAAACTGCGCCTGCGGGTACGACAGGCCACCGACGCGGTGGTCGCCCGGGGGGACACCGAGGCGATGCTGGAGTACGTCCGGCAGCGGGCGACGCGACGCATCGACCTCGGTGGGGTGCTGACCGAGGCCACCCTGCACCGCTTCTCCGACCGGGACCACGTACTCGAATGGACGAGCCACCACGTGGTCACCGACGGCTGGTCCAACGAGGTGATCCTGCGGGAGATCGCGGAGTCGTACGCGGCCCACCGGGCGGGACGGGAGGCGGACCTGGCCCCGCTTGCGATCCAGTACGGCGACTACTCCCGCTGGCAGCAGGACTACCTCGTATCGGCGTCGGCCCGACGCGACGGCGACTTCTGGCGGTCCTACCTCAAGGGTTACGACGGGGAACTCGCCCTCGCGACCGACCTGGAGCGGACCGAGGACCGTGCGCGGGCCGCGGGCCAGCACCGCCGGGAGTGGGACGAGACCTTCTCCGCCGAGGTGAGGGCGTTCGCGAAACAGCACAACGTGACCCTCTTCATGGTCGTGCACGCGGTCAGCGCGGTGCTGATGGCCAAGCTCGCCCAGCAGTCGGACGTGGTGATCGGCGCGGCCGTCGCCGGTCGGCACCCGGCTCAGACGAAGGACCTCGTCGGCTTCTTCGCCAACACCCTGCCGTTCCGCTACCAGGTGGACCCGGAGCACAGCGCGCCGGCCGTGATCGCATCGGTGCGGGACAGCGCCCTGAACGCGATGGACCACCAGAGCCTGCCGTTGCAGAGGATCGTGGACCTGGTGGGAGCGCCCCGGCGACCCGGAGTCAGCCCCCTGGTCCAGGTCGTGGTCTCCGTCGCCCGGTCGATGCGCGGTATCGCCGCGCTGCCGGGTCTGGAGGCGACCGTGACCCCGCTGGGCGCGCAGACGAGTCGCTTCGACCTGTTGCTGCACTTCACCGACGAGGACCGGATCGGGCTGACCATCGAGTACGACCGGTCGCTGTTCACCCCGGCGGCCGTCGACCGGCTGGCCGGGGCGGCCGACCGGCTGCTGCGGTTCCTCCTGGGCAGCCCGGACCGGCCGGTGCAGGAGGCGGAACTCGTCGACGACGAGGACCGCGCGGCGCTCGGGGAGATCTGGCGGGAGGTGAGCGGCCAGTCCCTGGAGATCGACCACCGCGCCACGGCGACGCTCATCGACTCCCCGCACTGGGGCGCGTACGTGGCGCGGGTCGAAGCGGCAGGGCTGATCGTCCCGCTGGTGCTCGCCCTGTGAAGGCCGGCGGGACGAGAACTGGGGAGAACCGCTCATGACGTCGACCGAGCGCGCGCTACGGCTGCGTCGGCGGCTCGCCGGACGCCGCGACGTGTCCGTACCGGCGGCCGGCCGGACCGACACCGCGACGGTCACCGCCGACAACCTGGTCGCCGCCTTCGACGGGGTCGCCGGTCGGCACCCCGACCGGGTCGCCGTCCGCTGCGACCGGCAGGCCCTGACGTACCGGGAACTGGCTGCCGCCTCCCGGGCCCTGGCCAGCCGGATCGCGTCGCTCGCGCCGCCCGGCCAGCCGGTCGGCGTGCTGCTGCCGCGCTCGACGCGGATGATCGTGGCGGCGCTGGCGGCGCTCCGGACGGGTGCCGCGTACCTGCCGCTCGACCCGGAGGCGCCCGCCGTCCGTACCGGCATGATCGTCGGTGACGCCGCGCCGTCCCTGGTGATCACCACGGGTACGCTGGTCGGCTCCCTGCCCGCGACGGTCGCGGCTGTCCTGCTCGACGCGTCGGACGGCGGCGAGGAACAGCCGGAGGCGCCCGCCGCGCCGGTCCGCCCGATCGCGCCCACCGACCGGGCGTACGTCATCCACACCTCGGGCACGACCGGCCGTCCCAAGGGGATCGAGGTCTCCCACGCCAACGTCCTGCGCCTGATCGGCACCACGCAGCCCCTGTTCGGGTTCGGGCCGCAGGACGTGTGGACCATGGCGCACTCGTTCGCCTTCGACTTCTCGGTGTGGGAGATGTGGGGGGCGCTGCTCACCGGCGGATGTGTGGTCGTCGTCGAGGCCGAGGTCATGCGGGACCCGGTCGCCCTGCGGCGCCTGCTGCGGGCGGAGGGGGTCACGATGCTCAGCCAGACGCCCACCGCCTTCGGTTCGCTGGCGGCCCAGGAGGACGAGTACGACGACCGGCTGCCGCTGCGGTGGGTGGTCTTCGGCGGGGAGGCGCTCCGGTTCGCAGACCTGCGGCCGTGGGTCGCCAAGTACGGCGACGCCGCGCCCGAACTGGTCAACATGTACGGCATCACCGAGACCACCGTCCACGCGTCGTACCGCCGGATCCTCGCCTCCGACGTCGCCGGCACGACCAGCCTGATCGGCGCTCCCCTTCCCGACCTCGACTTCCTGCTGTGGGACACCGACGATCAGCCGGTCGCCGACGGAGAGATCGGGCAGATCATCGTCACCGGTGCGGGCGTGGCCCTCGGCTACCTGGGGCAACCGGAACTCACCGCGCGGCGGTTCGTCACCGTCACCGACGCGCAGGGCCGGCCCGTACGCGGGTACCGCTCCGGCGACCTCGCCCGGCGGACACCTTCCGGCGAGTACGAGTACCACGGGCGCAACGACGACCAGGTCAAGGTGCGTGGCTACCGCCTGGAGCTGGGGGAGGTGCACGCCGCCCTGGTCGCCCTGCCCGGTGTGCGGCAGGCCGCGGTGGTGCCGCACACCGCGCCCGGCACGGGAACGCGGCTGGTGGCCTACGTCGTCGGTGACGCCGGTCCGGCGCAGTTGCGCTCCTCGTTGGAGGATCGGCTTCCGGGGTATGCCGTTCCGTCCGCGTTCGTCCTCGTCGACGCGCTGCCGCGAACCGCCAACGGCAAACTCGACCGGGCAGCCCTGCCCGACCCGGGCCCCGTGCTGACGCCACACGTGCCCGCAGGCGTCGACGACGTCACCCGGTCGCTGCTGGCGATCCTGGCCGAGCTGCTGCCGGGCACCGAGGTCGAAGCGGACACCGACTTCTTCCGGCAGGGCGGGAACTCCCTGCTGGCGACCCGCCTGCTGGCCGCCGTACGCCGACAGTCCGGTGTCGTCGTACCGCTGCGCGACTTCCTGCGGGCACCGACGGTGCGAGCGGTGGCGGACGCCGTCCGGCGGGCCCGGCAGGCCGGACCGGGTGTGGCGTCGCGCCGCCCGGTCGAGCTGTTGCCGCTGGGGGACCCCACGGCTGGCCGGGCGCCCGTGGTGGCGCTGCCCGGCGTCTTCGGGATCGGCGCCTCGATGGCGCGGCTGTCGACGCACGTGCGGGGCCGCCCGTTCTACGCCCTGCACACCCGCGACGTCCTCCGGGCGCAGGACGGCACGCCGTCCGCCGCCGTCGCCGCGCGGGCCTGCCTGACCGCGATGCTGCCCGTCGCCGGTCCCGGAGTCCACCTCGTCGGACATTCCCTGGGTGGACCGATGGCGCTGCACCTCGCCCAGGCGATGCGGGCGGCCGGCCACCAGGTGCGGAGCATCACCCTGCTCGACGCGCCGAGCCCCCGATGTCTCCACCAGCGCCTTTCCGAGGACCACCGGACCCGGCTGGTCGCCTTCCTCTCCGACGTCGCCCTCGCGTTTCCCGAGCACACCCGCCGGTGGCGCGAGCTCTCCCCGCAGTCCGCGGCCGGGTTGAACGACGCGGATCTCCTGCGCTGGGCCGCCTGCACCGCGACGCCCGCGCTGGCGGCCACGATCGGCGAGCTCGCCCACGCCTTCGCGGCATACCGGACCATGGGACGGATCATGGCGGAGCCCGCGCCTGCCCTGGCCGTGCCCGCGCTGCTGCTGGTGGCGGGCCTGGAGAGGTCCCACGACGAGGACGGACACACCGAGGGCTGGCGCCTGGTGCTGCCGAACCTGACCGAGACGGTGGTGGCCACCAGCCACGAGGGCATGCTGCGTGACCCCGGAGCGGCATCCGTCGCCGAGGCGATGATCGAATTCCAGCACCAGCAGGACAAGACGGAAGGAAACCCGAGTTGACCCGGGAACCGGCTGCGAGCGCAGCGTTCCGCCCACCCCGACTGGCCAGGATCCTCGTCGGCGGCTCCGGCGTGATGAGCCTGGCCAACGGCGTGACGATTCCCTTCCTCGCCATCTTCCTCCGCAACGAACTCGGCCTGTCCGTCTCGACGGTCGGCCTGGTCATCGGCTCCTCCGTCCTCTTCGGCATCTCCGGTGGGTTCCTCGGCGGCGCGCTCTCCGACATCGTGGGACGCCGCCGGGTCCTGCTCACCTGCCTGCTGTTGGTGATCGGCAGCTTCGTCGGCTTCTTCTTCGCGCGCGACGCCCTGACGGCGTTCGTCTTCAACGCGTCCATGGCGTTCGCCACCAGTGCCTTCAGCCCGGTCGCAAAGGTGCTCATCAGCGACCTGCTCCCCGTCACGCTGCGGGTGAAGTGGTTCTCCTACCAGTACCTCGCGATCAACGCCGGCTACGCCGTCGGTCCGCTGATCGGCGTGGCCCTCGGGTTCACCGGCGCCCGGATCTCCTTCCCCGCCGCCGCCGCCGTCTACCTGGTCTACTTCGCCGTCCTCTGGACGGCCACGCGGCAACTGCCACGACCGTCCACCGGGAACACCGGGCTGGCGACGCTCGGCCGCAGCACGGGCGCCATCGTCCGCGGACTGGGCGAGTCGGCCCGGGCGGTGATGTCGGACCGCCGCCTGCTCCTCCTGCTCATCGGCGCGATCCTGTTGGAGACGGTGCACAGCAGGATCTCGGTGCTGCTCGCCCAGAACTTCGTCACCGACTTCGCCGACAGCGCCCGCGTGCTCGCCGCGGTCATGACCACCAACGCGGTGGCGGTGATCATCCTCCAACTCTTCGCCGCCGGCTACGTGCAGCGCTACAACCCGCTGAACGCCATCACCCTCGGCGGGATCCTCACCTTCGTCGGGATGGCCGGCTTCGCGATCTCCGAGCAGATGTGGCACTACATCGTGGCGATGGTGGTGTTCACCGTCGCCGAGACCCTGATCGTGCCGTCGGAGTTCGCGCTCGTCGACCGCATCGCGCCCGAGGACCGGCGCGGAGCCTACTTCGGCGCACAGACCTTCGCGCAGGTCGGCGGGTTCACCGGACCGTTCCTCGGCAGTCTCGTCCTCGCGTCCTTCGGCGGGCCGGTCATGTTCCTCGCCATCGGCTCCCTGGCGTTGGTGAGCGTCGCGATCTACCTGCTGGTCGGCCGGCGCATTCCCGACCTGAACCGCCACGACACTCTCCCGGAGACCGAAAAGGCGTCATGAGAGCCGTGGCGGGCATCCTGCGCCTGGCCGCCTGGCCGAGCAGTCGTGCGCTCCGACGAACCCGGGTCCTCTCCCTGGCGGCCCTGCACGGGACCGTCGCCATCGACCGCGACGAACGCGGCATCCCGTGGATCCGCGCCGGCGACGAGCGTGATCTCTACGTGGGCGTCGGGGTCGCGATGGCGTACGACCGGCTGTGGCAGATGGACGTCCTGCGCCGGCGGGCGACCGGGCGGCTGGCTGAGGTGTTCGGCTCTCGCGCCGCCGGTTCGGACGTGCTCGCCCGTACCCTCGCCTTCGAGCGGGCCGCCCGCGGCAGCGAGGCGCTGCTCTCCCCGCCTGCCCGCGCCAACCTCGCGGCCTTCGCCCACGGGATCGACACCGCGGTACGCCGGATGCGGCGCCGCGGGCAGCTCCCACCCGAGTTCCACCTCATGCGGTACCGGCCGGGCCCGTGGTCGGTCGGCGACTCGCTGGCCATCGTCAAGCAGCTCGGTTTCCAGCTGGGCCGCAACCTGCAACAGGAGGTCTTCCGCAGCCGGCTGCTGGCGGAGCGACCGGACCTCGTCGGCAGCTTCCTGGCGCCGAAGTACCCGCCCGGCGGCAGCGTGACCATCGCGGCCGACGTCCCGGCGGGGCCGGCGGTACGGCGCGGCGACACCGCGCTGCTCTCCGCGGCCGGCGCCGCCCACCTCGGCGACCTCTTCGCCGGCCGGCGGGGGAGCGGTTCGAACGCCTGGGCGGTGTCGCCGGACAGGTCCGCCACCGGCTTCGCCGCGCTGGCCAACGACCCGCACATCCTGTTCACCCAGCCGAGCCTCTGGTATCAGCTGGGACTGGAACTCGACGGCGAACGCGCGTACGGCGTGACGGTGCCGGGCGTGCCCGGACTGGTGATCGGCGCCAACCCGGATCTCGCCTGGGGGGTGACGAACTCCACCATCGACACCCAGGACCTGGCCGTGGGGGAGCGGACGGACCCGGCGGGAGAGCCACGGTGGTCGCAGACCAGCGTCGTGCGGGTACGCGGCGGGAAAGAGATCCCCGTGACCGCCGCGGGCGGGACGGGATACGTCGACCTGCCGGCCCCACCCGGTGCGGAGGCGGACCCGGTGGCCCTCTACTGGAGTGGCCTGCACCCGTCCACCGAGGCCGAGAGCTGCCAGCGCATGTGGCGGTCGCGCGACTACCCGGCGTTCCGCGCGACCCTGCGCGGTTTCGGTGTGCCCGTGCTCAACCTCGTCGTCGCGACCCGCGCCGGTACGGTCGCGCTGCGGACGGCCGGAATCGTGCCCCGCCGAGACCGTCAGGAGGGCCTCGCCCCGGCCGGCGCGGCCGAAGTGGCCGCCCGCTGGAGCACCACCCTCGGGTTCGACGAGTTGCCGGAGGTCGTCGATCCGCCGGCGGGCTTCGTGGTCAGCGCCAACCACCAGATCCTGCCCGACGGGGTCGCCCCGCACCTGGGCAGCGACTGGGGTGGACCGTACCGGGCCGACCGGATCCAGGAGCTGTTGACGGCGATGCCGACGGCCCGTCCGGACGACTTCGGCGCGTGGCAGCTGGACCTGCACGACGGCCGGGCCCGGCGCATCCTGCCCACCCTGCTGAAGGCGCTCGACGAGAATCCACCGGAGTCGCCGCCGGCCGAGTTCAGCCATCGGTCGTTGGCCGCCTGGGACGGCAGGGACGACGCCGGTCAGGCCGCACCTCTGGTCTTCGGGGCGCTGACCCGGGTGCTGACCGAGCGCTGGATCACCAGCCGGCTCGGTACGGCCCTCGCCGACGCCATGACCGACGTCACCCTCCAGGTGGACCACCTGGTGCTGGATGCGGACGCCCGCCGGCGGCTCGGCGAACCGGAGGAACTGCCGGTCGTCGTCGCCGACGCCCTCACGGAGGCGGCGCGTCGACTCGCCCACGAATTCGGCGAGGACCCCACCGGCTGGCGCTACGGCAGGTTGAACCGGATCGCGGACCAGCATCCCCTGGCCGCGGTGTCGGACACGTTGCGTTCGCTGTACGGATCGCCACCGACCCCGGTGGGCGGGGGCGGGCAGAGCGTCTGCCTGATGTATCCCGACCGTGACGGCCGGGTGGTCGAGGGTGCGCCGTGGCGCTTCGTCGTCGAGTTCGGCCCCGCCGGCAGCACCCGCGTCCGCGACGTGCTCCGCCACGGCAGCTCGGGCAACCCCCTCTCGCCGCACTACGGGGACCAGACGCCGGCGCACGCCGAGGGACGGTTGTACGAGGTGCGCCTCGACAGCCCGCCGCGGGTGCGTAGCCGGCTGACCCTGGCGCCCCGGACGGCGGGGTGACCGGATGCTGCGCGCACTCGCTGCGACCCTCAGCAGAACCGTCCGCACCGCCACCGCCACCGCTGACGCGATGTCCGCCGTGGCTCCGGGCCGCCGCCCAGCCTGAGGTCTCCAACGCGTTGGAGATCGACCAGATCGACGCGTGCTCAACGGGACGGTGCCCGGCAGCACGCATGTGCTCGGTTGCCCGGCTGATCCCGGCGACCACCGGCCCGGCCACCCGCATCGGCCGGGTACCGCCGACCCAGGCGGAGCCCGGCGTGCCGTTCGGCGGGCGGCGGGCCAGGATGCCCACCGTCGTCGCCGGTCGATGAGGAATATGGGGGCCGTTCCCCGTACCGGTCGCCGGAGTCGCGGTGACATTCTCGTTGCCGTCCGTCGGCGACGAGTTTCTGGAGTGGTGCGCATGGACGAGCGGATACGGGTACAGGTCGTCGCCGCCGACCCGGCGGTCCGGGTCGGCGTCGACGACATGGTGCGGATGTGCCCGGAGCTGACCGTGGCGGTCGACCGGCCGGACGTGGTGCTGGTGATGACCGACGAGGTCGGCGACGCGGTGCTGGTCCTGGTGCGTTCGCTGTCCCGCGCCGGCCGGCGGGTGCTGCTGGTGGTCGACACGTTGCGGGAGTCGGACGTGGTCGAGGCCGTGGAGGCGGGTGCCGGCGGGCTGCTGCGCCGGTGCGAAATCGGCCCGGACCGGCTGCGTCCGGCGATCCGGGCGACGGCGGACGGCAACTTCACCGTGCCGTCGGACCTGCTCACCGGGGCCGGCGACCGGGTGCCGGAACGGCCGGCGGTCCGGCAGCTCACCAAGCGGGAGCGGGCGGTGCTGCTCATGCTCGCCGACGGGCACGAGACCGAGGAGATCGCGCGTTCGCTGGCATACTCGGTCCGTACCGTGACCGGCATCGTGCACGCGATCACCCGCCGCTGGCAGGTGCGCAACCGGGCGCACGCCGTGGCGTGCGCCCTGCGCGAGGGGCTGATCTGAGTGGGACGTGACGGACCGAGCCGGGTCAGATCAGCCCGTGCCGGATGGCGTACGCGGTCGCGTGGACCCGGTTGGAGACCTGCAACCGGGCCATGAGGTCGTAGATCATGTTCTTCACGCTGTGTGGTGAGCAGCGCAGTTCCCGCGCGATCCCCGCGTTGTCGTACCCCTCGGCGACGAGTTCGAGCACCCGGAGCTGCTGGGCGGTGAGTACGGGCTTCGACGCGTTCCTCATGATCGTCTCCTGGGCGGTGTGGGGTGACCTACCGACTCAGGCTAGGAACGGCTCGTCGCTCACCCATCGGGCCGCTGCACCCAGATTGCCGACCGCCGCCCCCGCATTTTCCACGCCGGGGTCCACGACCCACCGCCGGGCCAACCGCCCGACCGCCTGCTCGGGACGACGCACCGCCGCGGCGAGGATCCCGCTGAAGCCGTCGGCGAAGGAAGCCGCCCGGTCGGCGGTGAACAGGTCGTCGTGGTACTGCAGGCACCCGGCCAGCAGCGGCCCTTCCTCCCGTACGGTGAGCAGCAGGTCGAACGGGGAACCGCCCTGGCCGTGCCCGAACGGCTCGGCGGCGACCCCGGGCAGCCGGAGCCGGCCGGTCAGGTCCCCGAGAAGTTGGAAGGCGACCTGGACCACCGGGTTGTGGCGCAGGTCGCGCTTCGGGCGCAGCGCCGTCACCAGCCGGTCGAAGGGCAGTCCCTGGTGTCGGTACCCGGCCAGCGCCACATTCCGTACCCGGAACAGCAGGTCGGTGAAGGCGGCCTCGGACGGGCAGGGCACCCGCAGGGCGAGGGTGTTGACGAACATCCCGATCCCGTTCTCGGCCTGCTCGGTGTCGCGGTTCGCGGCGAACGTGCCGACCACCAGGTCGTCGCGGCCGGCGAGTCGTCCTATCAGCACGGTGAACGCGGTGAGCAGCACCATGAACGGGGTCGAGCCGGTGGCCCGGGCCAGCGTCCGCACCCCGGCGCTGGTCTCCGCCGACAGGCCGAAGCGGACGGTGGCCCCGGTCTGCCGCAGCCGCGCCGGCCGGGGCAGGTCGGTCGGGAGATCCAGGGTGGGCGGCACGCCGGCGAGGTGCCGACGCCAGTAGTCGAGGTCGATCGGGTCGGTCGGCGGCAGCGGGGCCGGCGGCAGCGGCTCGACGGCCGCCGTGTCGCCCTGGCGGCGCCGCGCGTACGCCTGGCAGAGGTCGCGCCACAGCATTTCCATCGACCAGTCGTCGGCGACGATGTGGTGGATGGCGGCGGCCAGGACGTGCTCCTCGGGGGCCAGCCGCAGCAGGGCGACCCGGAGCAGCGGCCCCTCGGCGAGCGCGAACGGCACGGCGGCGAGCCGGTCGACGGCCACCCGCGCCTCGGTGGCGTCGGCCACGGTGCGCACCTCGACCGGCACCCGGGCGTCCGGCCCGGTCTCCGCGTACGGCACGCCGCGCCGGGACCGGAAGGTGGTCCGCAGGGCCGGGTGCCGGCGCACCGTGTCCGCCAGGGCGGCGCGCAGCGCGTCGACGTCGACCGGTCCGCGCAGGCGGTAGGACTCGACCATCGTGTAGGTGGTCGATCCCGGATCGAGCTGGTCGGCGAACCAGATCCGGTGCTGGGCGGGGCTGAGCGGCCCCGTGACCGTCCGGCCGGCGTCGTCGTCCGGTGCATCCGGCCGGGGCCGGCCGGCTGCGGCACCCCCGCCGGTCGCCGTTGCACCCCCGGCAGTCAACCCGACTAGTTCGGCCACGGTGGCGGTGAGCACGTCGGCGGGGGAGAGCGACCGGCCCCACAGGTGCCGGACGCGGGAGCAGACGCGGGTGGCCGCCAGGGAATCGCCGCCCAGCTCCACGAAGGTGTCGTGCACGCCGACCGGCCCGCCGCCGAGCACCTCGGCCCAGATGCCGGCGAGCCGGCGCTCGTCGTCGGTACGCGGGTCGACCCGCTCCCCGCCGCCGACGAGCCGGTGTCCGTCGGGTGCGGGCAGGGCCGCCCGGTCCAGTTTGCCGCTCGGGCCGACCGGCAACGCCGGTACGGCCACGAACACCGACGGGACCAGGTACCCGGGCAGCCGTTCGGCGAGGTGGGACCGGAGCACCCGGACGCCGGGGACGGCGCCGGCCACCACGTACCCGACGAGTTGCCCGGCGTGCACGGCCGTGGCGGCGGCCCGCACCCCCGGCACGGTACGCAGCGCGGCATCGATCTCACCGAGCTCGACCCGGTGGCCCCGGACCTTGACCTGGTGGTCGATCCGGCCCAGGTAGTCCACCGCCCCGTCGGGCAGCCGCCGGGCCAGGTCTCCCGTGCGGTACAGCCGGGAGCCGGGCGCCCCGAACGGGTCGGGGACGAACCTGTCGGCCGTCAGCCCGGGCCGGCCCAGATAGCCGCGGGCGAGCTGCACGCCGGCCAGGCAGAGTTCGCCGACCTCCGCCGGTTCGCCGCGCCCGTCGAGGATGTGGGTGCGGGTGTTCGCCACCGCGTGGCCGATGCTGACCGGCTCACCCGCCTGGCAGCGCGACCCGGTCACCTCCACCGCCGCCTCGGTCGGGCCGTAGAGGTTGAGCAGCTCGCAGCCGATCAGCTCGTCGGCTTCGGCAACCAGGTCGTCGGTGAGCTCCTCGCCGCTGCAGACGATCCGGCGCAGGGTGGGTAAGCGGGCGCCGGTGTCGCGCACCTCGGCGAGGAACACCCGCAGCATCGACGGTACGAAGTGGATCGCGGTGATTCCGTGCCCGCGGATCGTGTCGACGAGGTAGGCCGGGTCGCGGTGTCCGCCCGGGCGGGCCATCACCAGCCGCGCGCCAGCGGCCAGGGTGCCGAAGACCTCCGGCACCGAGACGTCGAAGCCGTACGGGGTCTTCTGGAGCACCCGGTCGTCGGGGCCCAGCGGATGCGCGTCCAGCCCCCAACGGACCCGGTTGACGATGGCCCGGTGCGGGACCACCACGCCCTTGGGCCGGCCCGTGGACCCGGAGGTGTAGATGACGTACGCCGGGTGTTCCGCGTCGACGGTGACCCGCGGTGCCCGGGCCGGCCGACCGCTGGTCTCCCGGCTCACCGGCACGACGGCGACGCTCGGGCCCAGCTCGGCGAGGACCGGCAGGTCCGGGTCGGCCACCACGGTGTCCAGCCGCGCGTCGGTGACCAGGAAGGTGAGTCGCCGGGCCGGGTGGTCCGGGTCCAGCGGCACGTAGGCGGCTCCGGCGGTGAGGACGCCGAGCAGGGCCACCACCATGTCGCCGCCCCGGTGCAGGCACACCCCGACCCGGGACTCCGGGCCGACGCCCCGCGCGCCCAGCAGGTCGGCGAGCCGGTCGGCCCGCCCCACCAGTCCGGCGTAGCTGAGCCGTCCGCGCTCGGTGACCACCGCGACGGCGTTCGGGGTGCGGGCCGCCTGCTCGTGCACCAGCTCGTGCAGGGCCGGTCGTCCCGGGTACCTCCTGGCCGTGTCGTTCCACGGTGCGACGCCCGGCTCAGTCGGCATCCGGGTCCTCCGGCGGCAGGGTCAGGAAGTCCGGCAGCCGGGTGCCGAGGCCGTCCCGCTCCGCGGCCCGGCGCACCAGCTCGGCCACGGCGAGGTCGAGCACGCCCAGGCCGAACGGGGAGTAGACCGTGACCCGTTCCGGGTCGTGCCGCCAGCCGGTCCCGCCCAGGATCTCGCCGATGCCGGCGGCGATGAGGCCCCGGTCGCCGGTCTCCTGCTCCGCCAGGTGCAGCGAGGTGGCCGCCCGGCAGACGTGGTCGGCGTCGTCGACCACGTTGACCGCGCTGCGGATGTCCGCCGGGAAGATGTCGCGCAGCGACAGGTGCAGCACGAGCGCCCCCGGCCGGCAGTGTGCCAACCCCAGGTGCGGTACGCCCGCCGTCGTAGCCAGGCAGACCAGTGGGTGGGCGCCGAGCGCCTCCTCGACGTCCCCGGCGACGCTCACCTTCAGGTCCCACCGCGCGCAGCGCCGGGCGAACGCGGCGGCTCGCCCGGCGTCCAGGTCGAAGACGGTCACCTCCGTCAGACCGGGCAGCGCCGCGCGGAGGAACCGCAGCACCTCGAAGTTGATCACGCCGCAGCCGATCAGGGAGACGCCGCCGGCCGGCGGGGCGAGGGCGCCGGCGGCCAGGGCGGCGCTGGCGGCCGTACGGCGGGCGGAGATCGTGGAGCCCTCGATCAGCGCGACCGGGTGGCCGTCCGCCATGGAGTTGACGACGATCGCGGCGGAGGCGCGGGCCAGCCCCCGGTCGATGTTGCCGGGGAATGACGAGATCCACTTCATGCCGGCGACCGGGGAGTCGTCGCCCAGGTACGCGGGCAGTCCGATGATCCGGTTGCGGGCGTCCTCCGGGAACCGCAGGAACACCGAGTGCGGCAGCACCGTACGCCCCCGTGCGTGCAGGACGTAGGCGCGGCGGACCGCGTCCAGGACGGCGTCCTCCCGGTCGGCCAGGATCTGCCGGACCTCGCCGGCGGATACGATCAGCATGGCGGCACGTCCACGGTCCGGTCCCTCCACAGGTGGGTGACGTCGCCGAAGTGCCCGGTCACCCAGTCGTCGTCGTAGATCGTGTTCAGGTAGCGCTCACCCCGGTCAGGGAAGATCAGCGCGCAGGTCGCGCCGGCCGGGATCAGGTCACGCAACTGCTCCAGGGCGGCCACCACCGCGCCGGACGACCCACCGGCGAGGATGGCCTCCCGGCGGACCAGCCGGCGGCACCCGGCCACGCAGTCCAGGTCGTCGACGTGCATCACCTTGTCGGCCAGCCCGTCCCGGTAGAGCTTCGGCCGGATTCCCGCGCCGTGGCCGGGGATGAGTCGCTTGCGTGGGGGGTGGTCACCGAAGATCGCGCTGCCCGCGGCGTCCACCGCGACGATGGTCAGCGCCAGTTCGTGCCGGCGCGCGTAGTCGGCACAGCCGCGCAGCGTGCCGCAGGAACTGGTCGCGCAGAACAGGAAGTCCAGCGGGGTGGGCACGCCCTCGACGATCTCCCGCATGGTGGTCTCGTGGGCGCGGGGGTTCAGCGGGTTGGCGTACTGGTCCGGCCACCAGGCGTTCGGGACGCTGTCGACCAGTTCCTGGACCCGGCGGATCCGTTGCGGCAGGTACTCGCCCGTGGCCGGGTCGGTGCGGGTCACCACCTCCACCTCGGCGTCGAACGCGCGCATGACCGCGATGTTCTGCGCGTTCGTCCGGGGGTCCACCACGCAGATGAACCGGATGCCGAAGTAGCGGCACACCTGGGCCAGCCCGATGCCGAGATTGCCCGAACTGGACTCGACCACCACCGACCGGCCAGGTTGCAGCTCCCCGGCCCGGAGCCGGTCGATCAGCATGCCCAGCGCCGAGCGGTCCTTGATGCTGCCGCCCGGGTTGTGCGCCTCCAACTTCGCCCACAGGGTGAACGGGGCGTCCGGCATGAGCTTGTCCAGCCGGACCAGTGGGGAGCCGCCGATCGTGTTCAGCACCCCGCCGACATCGGTCTCATCGGCCCGCATGTTCACTCCCGCTACGGGGATCCGTAGCGGCCCGCAGGGTGCTGCCGGGAACGGTCGCGGTGCCGGGGATCGCCTCGGCCGGGTCGTCGGTGGTGCCGAGCATCCGGTTGGCCTCGTCCACCATCACCACCCGGGGCGAGTACCCCTTGGCGTCCGGGTCGATCATCGCCGCGTAGCTGATGATGATGACCAGGTCGCCGGGGTGGATCAGCCGGGCGGCGGCCCCGTTGATCCCGATGACCCCGCTGCCGCGCCTGCCGGGGATCACGTACGTCTCCAGGCGGGCGCCGTTGTTGACGTCCACCACGTGCACCTGCTCGCCGGCGAGCAGGTCGGCGGCGTCCATCAGGTCCTCGTCGATGGTCAGCGAGCCGACGTAGTGCAGGTCGGCCTGGGTGACCACCGCGCGGTGGATCTTCGATTTGAGTATGGTGCGCAACACCTTCAGCTCCTCCTTGGGGGCTCGATCGGCAGAAAGCTCGCTCGACGTATCGAGCGGCTCAGCGTCGCCAGGGCGGCGAGCAGGACCATCCAGACGGCCATCGACCACGCGGCGTGTGCCGGCCCGAGCGACTCCAGCAGGTAGCCCCCGGCCAGGGAACCGAGCGCGACCGCGCCGTTGGCCAGCAGGCTGACCGCGCTGAGCACCCGGCCCTGGATGTGGTCGGGGGTGAGGGCCATCTGGTATCCGGCGACCGCCACGTTCCAGATCGGCCCCACGAACCACATCAGGGCGTAAGCGGCGCCGATCAGGTAGCGGTCGTCGGTGAGGGCGATGACGCAGGTCATCAGCGCCCACATCCAGTTCGCGGCGATGACGATCGCGCGCATCGGGAAGCGTCCGGCGCACCACGTCGCGACCAGTGAGCCGAGCACCCCGCTGGTGCCGGCCACACCGAGCAGCAGGCCGATGGCGGCCGGGGCCGCCCCGGCGGCCTCGAACGCCACGATGATGATCAAGAACAGGACGCGGAACAGCAGGTTGCTCCCGGCGACCAGCAGGGTGGCCGTGCGCAGGAACGGCTGGCCCCACAACCAGCGCAGCCCGTGGGTGAGTTCGGCGGCCAGCTTCCCGGTGCCGGGTCCGGTGCCGGTCGCGCTGCCCGGTGCGGCCTGGAAGTCGCGGCGGATGAACAGCAGCGTCAGCAGGGAGACCAGGTAGGAGACCGTGTCCAGCACGAACGGCCAGATGCGCCCCAACCCGAACAGCGCCCCGCCGAGCGGGGTACCGGCCATCACCGCGGCCCGCTCACGGGCCTCGTTGCGCGACAGCGCGGTGGTCACCTGGCTCGGGTGCACCACGTTCGGGATCGCGGCGCCGGCTGCCAGCTCGTACCCGACCGACAACGTCCCCTCAACGAAACCGACGGTCAGCACGTGCCACAGGTGCAGCTCGTCGACGGCGATCGCCGCCACGATGCTGCCCACCCCCAACGCCCGCAGCACGTCGCACCAGATCATCACCCGCTTGCGGTCCCACCGGTCCACCAGCGCCCCGGCCGGCAGCTGGAACAGCAGCGTCGGCACCAGCGCCACGAAACCGGCCAGCCCGGCGGCGCCCGGCGAGCCGGTCAGTGCCAGCACCAGCAGCGGGTACGCCACCAGCGATGCGGTCGAGCCGAGCATGGAGACCGCCGACCCGCTCCACAACAGCAGGAAGTCCCGGTTGCGGTGCAGCGGCGGGATCCGCTCCCCGGCGACCGGATCGTCGACCCGGCTCACCGGTCGCGGCCGATCCGGCGGTGACCGGCCGGCCCCCCGCGCGGGCTCACCGGGCACCCCGGCGGGCGGCCACGTCGGCCAGCCGGTTGCGGGCGCTCAGCCTGGGGACTTCCGGCCGGTCCTCCCGCTTCGGGTAGCCGGGCAGCGCCCCGACCAGCCGGGCGACGGTGGGGTGGTCGAACAGGGCCCGGACCGGCACGTCGACGCACAGCAGGGTACGGAGCCGGACCGCGACCCGGGTGGCCAGCAGCGAGTGCCCGCCGAGCTGGAAAAAGTCGTCGTGCACTCCCACCTCGTCGGTGCCGAGCACCTCGCCCCACACCTGCGCGACCGTCCGCTCGTCGCCGGTGCGCGGCGCCACCCGCACGGGTTCCCGCCGCCCGGTGGCACCGGGTTGCGGCACCGGCAGGGCGTTCCGGTCGACCTTGCCGGTCGGGGTGAGTGGAAGGGCGTCCAGCGTCAGGTAGGCGGCCGGGCACATGTAGTCGGGCAGGGTACGGAGCAGGAACTCGCGCAGCCGCTCGCCGGCCGGTACCGGGTGCCGCCCCCCGCCGACCAGGTACGCGACCAGCTCCTGCTCCCCGCCGTACCGCTGCGGGTGCACCACGGCGGCCCGGACGTCGTCGTGGGCCAGCAGCGCCGCCTCGATCTCGGCCGGTTCGATCCGGTGCCCCCGGATCTTCACCTGGTGGTCGACCCGGCCGAGGATCTCCAGGTGCCCGTCGGTGTGCCAGCGGGCCAGGTCACCGGTGCGGTACATGCGTGCACCCGGCACCCCGGCGTGCGGATCGGGCACGAACTTCTCCGCCGTGAGCGCGGGCCGGGCGCGGTAGCCCCAGGCGACCCCGTCCCCGCCGATGTGGATCTCGCCGGGGACGCCCACCGGTACCGGCTCCAGCCGCTCGTCGAGCACGTGGAGCCCGGCGTTCGGGGCCATGCCGAAGTCGACGGGCCGACCGTCCGGAGCCAGCCGGGTGGCGGTGGACCAGACCGTGGTCTCGGTCGGCCCGTAGACGTCCCACACGGTGGCCCCGGTCGAGGCGAGCCGGACCGCCAGGTCGGTCGGCAGCCTCTCGCCGCCGCAGAGGACGGTCGCACCGGGTGGTGCGGACCAGCCGGAGTCCAGCAGCATCCGGTACGTCACCGGGGTGGCCTGGAGCACCGCCGGCCCGGCGGTCCGGATCAGCTCGGCCATCCGCTGCGGGTCCCGGGTCTGCTCCGCGTCGGCCACCACCACCCGGCCGCCGACCAGCAGCGGCAGGTACAGCTCCAGCACCGAGGGGTCGAACGACACGGTGGTCAGGCCGACCACGGTGGCCGCCGCCGGCAGACCCGGCCTCTGCCGCATCGCGGCGAGGAAGTTGCCCAGCCCCCGGTGGCTGATCATCACCCCCTTCGGGGTGCCGGTCGATCCCGAGGTGTAGATGACGTACGCCAGGTCGTCGGTGGAGGGCCGGTCGGCCAGCCGCTGCTCCCGACGGGCGGCGATCGCCGCGCGCTCGGCGTCCAGCAGTACCGTCCGGATTCCGGCGGCGTCCAGCCGCCCGGCCAGCGCGGTCTCCGTCACCAGCACCTGCGCACCGGCGTCGGCCAGCATGAAGGCGGTCCGCTGTGCCGGGTGTTCCGGGTCCAGCGGCAGGTACGCGCCACCGGCGGCCAGCACCGCGAGGAACGCCACGACCAGGTCCGCGCTCCGGTTCAGGTGTACCCCGACCAGCGTCCCCGGCCCGACACCCAGCTCCCGTAGGTGGTGGGCGAGGCGGTTGGTCCGGCGCTCCAGCTCGGCGTAGCTGAGCACGTCGTCGCCGAAGACCACCGCGTCCGCGCCCGGGGTGGCCGCCACCTGCCGGGCGACCAGCTCGGGCAGCGTCCCGTCCGGGACCGGCAGCGCTGCGCCGGCACCGAGACCGAGTAGGACGCGCCGGTCGGCCTCCGGCAGCCCCACCCGGCGCGGGTCACCCGCCGGGTCGGCGACCATCGCCTCCAGCACCCGCCGGTAGGTCCGGGTGAGCAGGTCCAGGTGGGAGTCCGAGATCCGGTCGGTGCCGGCCTCGATGATCAGCTGACCGGGCTCGCTGGACACCGAGAGACCGAACTCGTTCGGGGTGGTGTCGGTGATCGCCGAACGGTCGATGCCGTCCAGGTCGAGCACGTGCATGTCGGTGTAGTTGAAGAAGACGTCCACCAGGGGCCGCTGGTCGCCCCACTCGCGTTGCATCGCCGGCAGCGGGTAGTGCCGGTGCGGCCAGAGCGCGACCTCCCCGGCGAAGACCAGGCGGGCCTGTGCGGCCCAGCTCGACCCGGTCAGCTCCACGGCGAACGGCACGGTGTTGAGGAACATTCCCCGCACCTGGTCGCCGTCGGTCAGCTCGGGTCGCCCGTTGCAGACCAGCCCGCTGTGGAAGCGCCGCTGCCCGGTCACGGTGCCCAGCACGGTCAGGTGCGCGGTGAACAGCAGGCTCTTCAGCGGTACGTCCGCCGTCCGGGCCAGCTCCCGCAGGCCCGGCACCAGGTCGGCGAAGGGCAACCGCACCGCCCGGTACCGGGCCCCCCCACCCGCCCACGCCGCCGGGATGCCGAGCCGCTCGTGGGTCCGTACCCGGGACGCCCAGAACTTCCGGTCCACCCCGGCGGCCACCGCCCGTCGTTCGAGCGCCACCGCGTCGGCGAACCGGACGGCCGGTACGCCGGCGGGCCGCGGATCCCGCCCGTCCCGGATCCGGCGGTAGTACGCCAGCAGCTCCGGGACCAGCGAGTTCTGGCTCCAGCCGTCGAGGATGGCGTGGCTGTAGCTGACCAGCAGCCGCCACCGGTCGTCGGCCAGCCGGTAGGCGTGCAGCCGCAGCAGCGACGGCGTACCCAGGTCGAAGCGGTCCCGCCGCTCCTCGGCGACCAGCCGGGCCACCGTGGTCTCCTGCTCGGCGGCCGGGACGCCCCGCAGGTCGGTGTGGCCGACCCGGATCTCCGCGGTCTGGTGGATCAGCTGCAGCGGCTCGCGGTAACCGGTCAGGTCGATCGAGGCCCGCAGGATCTCGTGCCGGGCGGCGAGCAGCTGGGCGGCGGCGTGCAGGGCGGGCAGCGAGAACGCGTCGCCCTCGACCGGATAGCAGAGGCTGTTCAGGTAGAGGTCGCCGGTCGGGTCGGCGAGCGTCTCGTACGCCATGCCGGCCTGCACCATCGACAGCGGGTACGCGTCGACGACGCCGTCGGGCAGTCGGGCCCGGTCCTCCTCGCCGATCAGCGCGAAACGGTCCACCAGGCGGGTGGCCTCGGCCGGCAGTCCGCACTGCCGGGCGTCGACGGCCTCGGCGAGTTCGGCGACCGTCCGGTAGCGGAAGAGGTCCGTGACGGTGAGGTCGAGCCCCTGGTCGCGGAGGTGTCCGACGACCCGGATGGCGCGGATGCTGTCGCCGCCGATGTCGAAGAAGCGGTCGTGGATGCCGACCGGTCGGTCGTGTCCGCCCGCGTCGGCGGGGTCGGCCCCACGACCGTCGGTGAGGGCGTGGGCGTAGGCGGTGGCGACGAGGTGCTGGGTGGGGGTGCCGGGCGGGGTGTGGTCGGCGGTCCGCGCGGTGGGGTCGTGGGGCGGGGGGAGCGCGTTGCGGTCGATCTTCCCGCTGCTGGTCAGCGGGAGCTCGGTGAGGGTGATCCAGTGGGTGGGGACCATGTACTCGGGCAGCCGCGCGCGCAGGTGGGCGCGCAGGGTGTCGGCGTCGACGGTGTGGCCGTCGGCGGCGACGAGGTAGGCGGCGAGTCGTCGGTCGTCGCCGGGTCCGTGCGGGTGGACGACGGCGGCCCGGACGTTGGGGTGGTCGGCGAGGGTGGTTTCGATCTCGCCGAGTTCGATGCGGTTGCCGCGGATCTTGACCTGGTGGTCGAGCCGGCCGAGGTACTCGATGGTGCCGTCCGGACGCCAGCGCGCCTGGTCGCCGGTGCGGTAGGCGCGTTGCCCGTCGTCGGTGGGGGTGAAGCGGGCGGCGGTGAGCGCGGGCCGGCGGTGGTAGCCGCGGGCCAGCTGGACGCCGGTGAGAAGGAGTTCTCCAGGGACGCCGACGGGTACCGGGTTGCCCCAGGGGTCGTGGATGTGGGCGCCGGTGTTGGCGATGGGGGAGCCGATGGTGACGCTCTGCCGGGGGTGGACACGGGTGGCCGTCACGTCGACGGCGGCCTCGGTGGGCCCGTAGAGGTTGTGCAGCTCGACGTCGAGGTGGGCGTGCACGCTGGCGGCGAGGTCGTCGGTGAGGGCCTCACCGGAGCAGACGATGCGGCGGAGGTGGGGCAGGGCGGTGCGGGTGGTGGCGAGGTGGGCGGTGAAGGCGCGCAGCATCGAGGGGACGAAGTGGACGGTGGTGACGTGCCGCCGGTTGATGGTCTCGGCGAGGTAGGTGGGGTCGCGGTGCCCGTCGGGGCGGGCCATGACGAGGGTGGCACCGGTGGTCAGGGGCCAGAAGAACTCCCAGACGCTGACGTCGAAGGTGTGCGGGGTCTTCTGCAGGATCCGGTCGGTGTGGTCGAGGCGGTAGGTGTCCTGCATCCAGCGGAGCCGGTTGACGATGGCGCGGTGGTCGACGAGGACGCCCTTGGGGCGGCCGGTGGAGCCCGAGGTGTAGATCAGGTAGGCGGGGCCACGGTCGTCGACGATGGCGCCGGGTCGTCCGACGGGTTCGTCGGCGAGCGTCGGGTCGTCGAGGTGGACCCGCGGGCCGGGGTGCCAGTCGTGCTGGTCGGGGGCGTCGACCAGGGTGACGGGGTCGCCGGCGTCGGCGAGCATCCAACGGAGCCGGTCGACGGGGTGGGTGGGGTCGAGCGGGAGGTAGGCCGCGCCGGTCTTGAGCACGGCGACGAGGGCCACGGCGAGGGCGACGCGGCGTCGCGCGCTGACGCCGACGATCCGCTCGGGGCCGGCGCCGAGGGCGATCAGCCGGTGGGCGAGCTGGTTGGCGCGGGCGTCGAGCTGGGCGTACGTCAGCTCGTGCTGGTCGTCGGCCACGGCGACCGCGTCGGGGGTGGCGTCGGCCTGGGCCTCGACCAGCCGGTGCAGCAGCGTGTCGTGGGGGTGGTCGACGGCGGTGTCGTTCCAGGCCGCGAGTTGGGCCGTCTCGGCGTCGGTGAGCATGGGCAGCCGGGTGACCGGGGCGTCCGGATCGGTGACGACGGCGCTCAGCAGCCGCCGGTAGTGCCCGGCCAGCCGCCGCACGGTCGCGTCGTCGAACAGCGCCGTCGCGTACTCGACGACCCCGGAGAAGGAGCCGTCCGCCTCCTCGGTCATCTGCACGGTCAGGTCGAACTTCGCGGTGTGCCAGAGCGTCGGCACCTGCCGCGCGCGCAGCCCCGCCCCGTCGAAGTCGGCCCCCGTGGCGTTCTGCATCACGAACATGGTCTGGAACAGCGGGTTGCGGGACAGGTCCCGCTGCGGGGACAGCGCGTCCACGATCCGTTCGAACGGCACGTCCTGGTGCGACTGCGCGTCCAGCACCGCCTCCCGGACCCGGGCCAGCACCTCGACGAAGCTCGGCTCGCCGGACAGGTCGGTCCGCAGCACCAGCGTGTTGACGAAGTACCCGATCAGGTCCTGGACCTCGGGGCGGGTACGCCCGGCGACCGGGGTGCCCACCGCGACGTCGGTCTGCCCGGTGTAGCGGGTCAGCAGGATCTGGAAGGCGGCCAGCAGCACCATGAACGGGGTCGCCCGGCGCTGCCGCCCGATCGAGGCGAGGGTGCGACCGAGGTCGGCCGGCACGGTGAACGGCAGCGTCGCGCCCCGAGGATCCTGCACCGGCGGGCGGGGCCGGTCGGTCGGCAGCTCCAGCGGCACGAGGCCGGCCAGCCGGTCGCGCCAGTGGTCGAGCTGCCCGGTCAGGCCGGCCGCCCGTTCCCGCTGCCGCACCGAGAAGTCCGCGTACTGCAGACGCAGCGGGGCGAGCGGGGACGGCTCGCCGGCGACCAGCGCCGGATAGAGCGCGCCGAGTTCCCGGGCCAGTACGCCGACGGACCAGCCGTCGAACGCGATGTGGTGGGCGACCAGCACCATGACGTGCTCGTCCTCGGCGAGGCGGACCAGCCGGACCCGCAGCGGCGCGTCCCGACCCAGGTCGAACGGAGTGCCCGCCTCGTGGCGGATCAGCGCGTCCAGCCGCTCCCGCCGCTCCGCCGCGACGCATCCGGTCAGGTCGACGACGGGCAGCTCGACCGGCTCGGCCGGACCGACCACCTGGCTCGGCCGGCCGTCCATGACCTGGTAGCGGGTCCGCAGCACCTCGTGCCGCCGAATGATCTCCCGCCAGGCGTCGCGGAGGGCCACCGGGTCCAGCGGGCCGGTCAACCGCCAGCGGAACGGCACGACGTACTCCGCGCCGCCGGGCCGGATCTGGTCGAGCAGCCACACCCCCTGCTGCGGGTAGGACAGCGGCAGCGGGCCGGTCGGTCGCCGCGGCGAACTCGGGGTGACCGGCGACCGGTCCAGGGCCCGCCCGGCCAGCAGCGCCTCCACCAGCGCCCGACGACGGGCGTCGGTCGTGGTCGGGGACGAATCCTCGGGCATCGTCATTCCTCGCCCACCTGTGCCAACATCGTCTCCAATTCGGACTCGGACATTCCCGCCACCCGTTCCTCGACGGCCCGCTCAAGGACCGTCGCCAGTTCTGCCACGGTCGGCGCCTCGAAGACCGCACTGACCGGCAGGTCGACCGGGAACCGCTCGTGCAGCAACGCGACGACCCGGGTGGCCAGCAGGGAGTGACCGCCGAGGTCGAAGAAGTCGTCGTGGGTACCGCAGCGGTCGACGCCCAGCACCTCGGCCCACACCTCGGCCACGACCCGTTCGGTGGGGGTACGCGGCGCCACCGTCGGTGCGTCGGGCACCGGGCCGGCTGCGGCGGGCTCCGGCAACCGCCCGCGGTCGACCTTTCCGCTGCCGGTCAGCGGCAGGTCGTCGAGCGTCACCCAGCGCTGCGGGACCATGTGCTCCGGCAACCGCTCAGCCAGGTACGCGCGGACCGCCAGGTGGTCGACCGGCTCCGGGCCGGCCGGCAGCAGGTACGCGACGAGCTGCGGGCCGCCGGCCGCGCCGTGGCGCACGTCCACCACGACGGCGCGGACGGCGGGATGCCGGCCCAGTACCGACTCGATCTCGCCCAGTTCGATCCGGAAGCCCCTGATCTTCACCTGGTGGTCCCGCCGGCCCAGGTACTCGATGCTGCCGTCCGGCAGGTAGCGGGCCTGGTCGCCGGTGCGGTACATGCGCTGTCCGGGCCGGTCGGCGAACGGGTCGGGGACGAAGCAGGCTGCGGTCAGACCCGGCCGGCCCAGATAGCCCCGGGCGAGCTGGATCCCGGCGAGCACCAGCTCCCCGGGCTCGCCGACCGGCACCGGCCGCAGCGCGACGTCCACGACGTACGTGCGGGTGTTGGCCACCGGCCGGCCGATGGTCACCGCCTCGCCGGGCAGGCAGCGGGTGCTGGTCACCTCGACCGCCGCCTCGGTCGGTCCGTAGAGGTTGAACACCTCGCAGTCGAGCCGGTCGTGCGCCGCGGCCACCAGGTCCGCGGGGAGCGCCTCGCCGCTGCACAGCACCTGCCGGATGGACGGCAGGCTGGCCCGGCCGGCGGGCAGCACGTCCAGGAAGGCGCGCAGCATCGACGGCACGAACCGGATCGAGGTGACCTGCCGTTCGGCCACCACCCGGGCCAGGTACGCCGGATCGCGGTGCCCGCCGGGACGGGCCATCACCAGCGTCGCGCCGGTGGTCAGCGGGGAGAAGAGCTCACACACCGAGACGTCGAAGCCGAACGGTGTCTTCTGGAGCACCACGCCGCCGTCGGCGCCCCGGGCGTCCGGCCTCCAGCGCACCCGGTTGACGATCGACCGGTGCTCCACGACCACGCCCTTCGGTCGGCCGGTGGAGCCGGAGGTGTAGATGACGTAGGCGGCGTTGGCCGGGCCGACGACCGGTTCCGGGTCGCCGTCCGGTAGCTCTCGGCGGTCGTCGTCGACCCGGACCGGGGCGCCGGTGGCGGCGGCGAGCGGCCCGTGGTCGACACCCGGGCCGGTGACGACGGTCGTCGCCCCCGAGTCGGTCAGCAGGTAGCGGATCCGGTCCGCCGGCTGGTCCGGGTCCACCGGCAGGTAGGCGCCACCCGCCTTGAGTACCCCCAGCAGGGCCACCACCAGGTCGACCCCCCGGTGCAGGCACACGCCCACCACCGACTCCGCGTGCACCCCGGCTGCCCGCAGCCGGCGCGCGAGCCGGTTGGCCTCGCGGTTCAGCTCGACGTAGCGGACGGTCCGCTCGTCGGACACCACGGCGATCGCGTCCGGGGTACGCCGTACCTGCTCCTCGACCAGCTCGTGCAGGCACGGGTCGGTCGGATATCCGACCGCGGTGTCGTTCCACCCTGTCGGGACCCGGTGCCCGTCGGCCGCGGTCAGCTTCGCCATGGCGGTCACGACTACCGGCCCGCCGCCTGCTCCATACGCCGGCGCAGGCTGAGCGGGCGCATGTCGGTCCACACCTCGTCGATCCGCTTCAGGCACTCCTCGCGGGTGCCCTCGGTGCCCTCCGCACGCCATCCGAGCGGCAGCTCCCGGTCGCCCAGCCAGATCGAGTACTGCTCCTCGTCGTTCACCACGACCCGGTACGCGCGCTCATCGGTGTTCTCGTCGGACATGCCGGCTCCTCCTCGGGAAGGGCAGCCGTGTCGTACGACACGACACTGGTCCCACTGCCGGTCACACACCCTGCCGGGACGCCGATCGCCGTACGTAGAGAAGAACTGGCAGAAAAACCCGTACCAGCCTTGCCGGGGATTCTCTTTCTGACCCGTGCCTCAGCGGACAGGCTGAGCCGTGCCGCGTGACCGGCAGCCCAGAGGCCGACAGGAGAAGCGATGAGTACGCCCCGGATGACGGTGCCGCCGCTGCCGCGCGGGCCGGCCGAGAGACCGCTTCCGTTCGTCCTGACCGCCGCTACGCCGGGGGAGCCGATCGGCGGGCGGCTGGCCGCCGACCGGGCCGCGATCCGGGCCCGGCTGCGTGCGCACGGGGCCGTCCTGCTGCGCGGGTTCGACGTCGGCGGGGTGGCCGGCTTCGAGGGGGTGGTCCGGGCGCTCTCCGGTGAGCCGCTGGACTACGCCGAGCGCTCGTCGCCCCGTAGCACCATCCAGGGGCGGGTCTACACCTCGACGGACTTCCCGCCGGCCGAGGAGATCTTCCTGCACAACGAGAACTCCTACCAGGCCGACTGGCCCATGACGCTCTACTTCTACTGCCTGCGTACGCCGGCCACCCTGGGCGCCACCCCGCTCGCCGACACCCGCCTGGTGCGCCAGCGCATCGACCCGGCGGTGTCCGCCGAGTTCATCGCCCGGGGCTGGCTGGTGGTGCGCAACTTCCACGAGGGCTTCGGCGTGCCCTGGCAGCGGGCGTTCAACACCGACGACCGCGACGAGGTGTCCCGCTACTGCGCCCGCAGCGGCATCGAGGTGGAGTGGACCGGCTCGGGGCTGCGTACCCGCGCCCGACGCGATGCCGTGCACCGGCACCCGGGAACCGGTGAGCTGCTCTGGTTCAACCACGTGACCTTCTTCCACGTGACCACGCTGGCCGAGGAGGTCTGCGCCGGGCTGCGGGAACTGTTCGACGAGACCGAGCTGCCCACGAACACCTACTACGGCGACGGCGGGTGCATCCCGGACGACGTGGTGGCCCACCTGCGGGACTGCTACCGGGCGGCCCAGCGGCGCTTCGACTGGCAGCGCGACGACGTCCTGGTGGTGGACAACATGCTCGCCGCGCACGCCCGGGAACCGTTCACCGGCGACCGCAGGATCGCCGTGGCGATGGCCGAGCCGTACCGCGCGGCGCTCGCGGCGGCCGGCGCCGCCCCCGGGTGAGCGTCGTCGGTGTGCCGAGGGCCCCCTCGCACACCGCACCGACGGGCGGCTGTTCCGCACGCGTACCGGCGCGGCGGCGGCGTCGCCCACCCGGCAACGGCAACTCCCGACGGCATCGCAGCGATGCCCGGCCCGGACACGGAGGCGAAGACTGATGGCAGACGGCGACAGCCGGTACGTCGGCACCGGCGGGGCGGTGCTGCCCGATCACGAGGACGGCCACGCCGTGTCGTCGGCGCAGGAGCAGCTCTGGTTCGTCGACCAGTTGCGCTCCGGTGCCAGCGAGTATCTTCTGCACCAGGCGGTACGGGTGCGCGGCCCACTCGACACCACCGCGCTGCGGGCCGCGCTGACCGGAATCAGCGCGCGGCACGAGATCCTGCGGACCCGGTACGACACGGTGGACGGATGTGCCGTGCAGGTGATCGACCCGCCCGGTCCGGTCGACGTCGACCTCGTCGACCTGGGTGACCCGCCGGCCGGCGACCGGGAAAGCCGCCTCGACGAGGTGCTGGAGGCGGCCCTCGACGCCCCGTTCGACCTGCGCGAGGACGCACCGCTGCGGGCCCGGCTGATCCGTTTCGCGGCGGACGACCACGTCCTGCTGTTCGTGGTGCACCACATCGCCTTCGACGGCTGGTCCTGGGGCGTCCTCGCCAGGGAACTGCACGCCCTCTACGGGGCGTCCGTCACCGGCCGGCCCGGCCCGCTGCCGCCGCTGCCCGTGCAGTACGCGGACTTCGCCGCCTGGCAGCGCGAGAACTGGCTGGCGGGGCCGCACGTCGACGCCCAGCTCGGCTACTGGCGGGAGCGGCTGTCCGGGCTCGCCCCGCTGGACCTGCCGACCGACCGGCCCCGGCCCGCGCACTGGCGGGCCGCCGGCGACGGCCTCACCTTCACCGTGCCGGCGGACCTGGCGACCGCACTGACCCGGCTCGGCGCGGACCGGGGCGCCACCCCCTTCATGGTCTTCCTCGCCGCCTTCCAGCTCCTGCTCGGCCGGTACGCCGGTCAGACCGACGTGGCGGTCGGGGTGTCGGTGGCCGGGCGGCACGAGGTCGAGCTGGAGGACCTGATCGGCCTCTTCGTCAACACCGTCGTGCTCCGGGCCGACCTGGCCGCCCCGGCGTGCTTCCTCGACCTGCTCGACCAGGTCCGCGGCACCACCCTGGACGCCTACGACAACCAGCAGGTGCCGTTCGACCGGATCGTCGCGGAGCTGTCCCCGGAGCGGGACCTGTCCCGCAACCCGCTGTTCCAGGTGGGGTTCGGGCTGCACAACGCCGACCGGGCACCCTTCGCCCTGCCCGGCCTGGCCGTCACCGAGCAGCCCACCTCATGGACCTCGGCCGCGTTCGACCTCTCCCTGCAACTGGTGGGGCGGCCGGACGGCTCGTACCACGGGGAGGTGGTCTTCCCCACCGCGCTGTTCGACGGCCCTCGCGTGCACCGCATGGTCGCCAACTACCGGCAACTGCTGAGCGTCGTCGTCGCCGGCCAAGTCCCCCTGGACGAGCTGGACCTGCTGGCCCCCCGGGAGCGCCGGGAGGTGCTGGGCGGGTGGAGCCGGGGCGCCGACCGGGCCGCGGGTCCGGGACTGCCGGAACTCTTCCTCGCCCAGGCGGCGGCGACCCCCGACGCGACCGCGCTGATCGCCGACGACGGCACCGAGGTCGGCTACGCCGAGCTGGCCGGACGCGCCCGGAAGCTCGCCGCGCACCTGCACACCGTGGGGGTCCGGGTCGGCACCCCGGTCGGGGTCGCGGTGCACCGTGGACCGGACCTGGTGACCGCGCTGCTCGGGGTGCTGCTCGCCGGCGGCGTCTACGTGCCCCTGGCCCCCGACCAGCCGGTCGACCGGCTGGAGTTCATGGCGGCCGACGCCGGGGTGTCGGTGCTGGTCACCGAAACGGCCCTGCGGGGCCTGCTGTCGGCCGGTGACGCCCCGGTGGTGCTCGTCGACGCCGGCCAGGACACCGGGGCCGACGCCGGTCGCGGCGCCGACGACGCGGCATGGTCGCCGCCGGCCACCGACCCCGACGCCGCCGCCTACGTCATGTACACCTCCGGATCGACCGGCCGGCCCAAGGGCGTCGTCGTCACCCACGCCGGCATCCGCAACCGGGTGCTCTGGTCGGTCGAGCAGTACCGGCTCACCGCCGCCGACCGGGTGCTCCAGAAGACCGCCCTCGGCTTCGACGCCTCCCTGTGGGAGTTCCTGGCGCCACTGGTCAGCGGCGGCGCGGTCGTGCTGGCCGCCCCGGACGCGCACCGCGACCCGGGCGCGATGCTGCGGGCGGTGCGGGCACACGACGTCACGGTGCTGCAACTGGTGCCGTCCGTGCTGCGGGTGCTGCTGCACGAATCCGACCTGTCCGGGTGTGCCGCGCTGCGGGTGGTCTGCTCCGCGGGGGAGCCGCTGCCGGTGGCACTCTGCGAGCAGCTTCAGGCCCTGCTGGCCGTGGAGATCTGGAACACCTACGGCCCCACCGAGTGCGCGATCGACGCGACCGCCTGGCGCTACCGCGGTGACGAGGGAACCGGGACCGTGCCGATCGGCGGGCCGCTGCCGGGCTGCACCGTGCTGGTCCTCGACGCGGACGACCGGCCGGTGCCGGTCGGGGTGGCCGGTCAGCTCTGCCTCGGCGGGGTCGGCCTGGCGCGGGGCTACCTGGGCCGGCCCGCCCTGACCGGGGAGAGGTTCACGCCCAACCCGTACGGCGCCACCCCGGGCGAGCGCCTGTACCGGACCGGGGACCTGGCCCGGTGGCGCGACGACGGCAGCCTGGAGTACCTGGGCCGCCTCGACCACCAGGTCAAGCTGCACGGGGTACGCATCGAGCCGGGCGAGGTCGAGGCCGCCCTGCGGCGGCACCCGAGCGTCGACACGGCGGTGGTGACCCTGCACCGGCCGCCGTCGGGCGACGCCGAGCTGGTCGCGTACGTGGTTCCCGCCGGCGGTGCCCGGATCGATCCGGACGGCCTGCGCGACACGCTCGCCGACCGGCTGCCCGCCGCGATGGTCCCCTCCACCGTGATCAGCCTGGCGGCCCTTCCGCTGACCGCGAACGGCAAGCTGGACCGGGCGGCCCTGCCGACGCCCGACGGCCCCCGCCCCGGTGCCGACCGGAGGTACCTGCCGCCGGCCACCGACACCGAACGGGTCGTCGCCGGGATCTGGGCCGAGCTGCTCGGCGTCGAGCGGATCGGCCGGAACGACAACTTCTTCACCCTCGGCGGCCATTCCATGCTCGCCATCCGGGGCGTGCTCCGGGTGCGCCGGGCGCTCGAGGTGGAGCTGACCGTCGGGCAGCTCTTCGCCGCCCCCACCGTCGCCGCACTCGCCGCCCTGGTCGACGGGGCCCGCCCCGGCGCCGGCGGGTCCACCGGCGAGCCGGCCGACACCGCGATCCGACCGGTGGCGCGGGACGGGGACCTGCCGCTCTCCCTCGGCCAGCGCCGGATGTGGTTCCTGGACCAGCTCGAACCGGGCAGCCTCGAATACCTGATCCCGATCTCGATGCGGCTGACCGGCCCGTTCGACGTGGCGGTGTTCCGGCGGACGGTGGACGAGGTCGTCAACCGGCACGAGATCCTGCGCACCCGCTACCGCTCGATCGGCGGCGAGCCGGCGCAGGTGGTCGACCCGCCGGGACCGGTCGGGTGGGAGCTGATCGACCTCAGCGGCGCGCCGGACGTCGTCGAGGGTGCCGAGGCGCTGCTGCGGGTCGCGGCCGGGCGGCCCTTCGACCTGGCCACCGAACGCCCGATCCGGGCCCAGGTGATCCGGGTCGCCGCCGACGAGCACCTGGTCGCGCTGACCCTGCACCACATCGCGTTCGACGTCTGGTCGATGGAGATCCTCCTGCGCGAACTCGACACCCTCTACCGCAGGTACGCGCGGGGCGGCGCCGCCACCGTCCTCCCCGACCTGCCCGTGCAGTACGCGGACTTCGCGGCCTGGGAGGCGGCCCGCCAGGACAGCCCGAACCTGGACGCGCAGCTCGCCTACTGGTCCCGGCAACTGGCCGGTTCGACCCCGCTGGAGCTGCCCACCGACCGGCCCCGACCGGCGCTGCGGGACCCGGCCGGCGACAACGTCGTCGTCGACGTACCGACCGACGTCGGGCGGGCGCTGGCCGAGCTGGCGAACCGGGAGGGCGCCACCCTGTTCATGGTGCTGCTGGCGGCCTTCCAGATCATGCTCGGCCGGTACGCCCGGCAGCACGACGTGGCCGTCGGCACCCCGGTCGCCGGCCGGACCCGGCAGGAGACCGAGGACCTGCTCGGCTTCTTCGTCAACAACCTGGTGATGCGCGCCGAGCTGGGCGACGACCAGCCCTTCGCGGTCCTGCTCGACCAGGTGCGCCGCACCGTGACGGACGCGTTCCGCAATCAGGACGTCGCCTTCGAACGGCTGGTCGACGCGCTGCGGCCGGACCGGGACCTGTCCCGCAACCCGCTGTTCCAGGTGATGTTCGAACTGCAACACCTGGAACGGATGACCGGGACCCTCGGCCCGACCACCATCGAGCACGTCGACAGCGCCTTCCCGGTGGCCAAGTTCGACCTCACCCTTTCCGTCGAGCAGCACCCGGACGGTCGGCTGCGCTGCTGGTTCGAGTACGCCACCGCGCTCTGGGACCGCTGCACCGTCGAGCGGATGGCCGGGCACTACCTGCACCTGCTCGCCCAGGTGGCGGCCGCGCCGGGAACCGCCCTGCGCGACCTGACCCTGCCCACCGGCGTCGAGCGGGCGTACCTCGTCGGGCCGTGGGCCGGCGAGCCGGCCGCGCCGCTGGGCGATGCCGGACCGGCCGGCGCCGGCGTGGTGGAGCTGTTCGGCCGGCGGGTCCGGCAGCACCCGGACGTCGTGGCGGTGGAATTCGACGGCCGGCGGCTGACCTTCGCCGAGCTGGACAGCCGGGCCAACCGGCTCGCCCACCACCTGCGCGGACTCGGGGTGCGCCCGGAGGTCCCGGTCGCGGTCTGCCTCGAACGCGGACTGGAGGTGGTGGTCACGCTGCTCGCGGTGCTCAAGGCGGGCGGGGTGTACCTTCCGGTCGACCCGGACCACCCCACCGAGCGGCTGCGTTTCATGCTCGCCGACGCGGGGGCCACGGTGGTGGTCACCGAGGCGCGCTTCGCCGACCGGGTCGCCGCCGACGGCGTGGCCGTGGTCGCCGTGGACGCCGACCGGGCGGTGATCGCCGGTCGGGACGCCACCGCACCGGACCCGTCGACCGGGTCGGACGATCTCGCCTACGTCATCTACACCTCGGGCTCCACCGGGCGACCCAAGGGCGTGATGATCCCGCACGGCGCGTACGCCCACCACTGCGAGGTCATCGCCCGCGCGTACGACATCGGCCCCGGCGACCGGGTGGTACTGCTCTCCGCGCTCACCTTCGACGTGGCGATGGACGGCATGGTGGCAACCCTGCTGGCCGGGGCGACCCTGGTGGTCAGTGACCCGGTCTTCTGGAGCCCGGCCGAGCTGCCGGACCGGCTCGCCCGGCACCGGATCACCCACATGGAGATCACCCCCGCCTACTACCGCGAGGTGATGGACGCCCTGCCGGCCGATGACGACCGGCTGCGGCACCTCAAGCTGATGAACGTCGGCAGCGACGTGGTCACCGTCGCCGACGCCCGGCGCTGGGCGGCCACCGGGCTGCCCGGCCGGTTCCTGGTCAACTACGGCCCGACCGAGGCGACCGTCACCTGCCTGCTGCACCCGGTCACCGGCGACCCGCCTGGCGAGCGGACCGAGGCGCTGCCGATCGGCCGCCCGGTCCCCGGCACCCGCGCCTACGTGGTCGACGAGCACCTGAACCTCGTACCGGTCGGGGTGCCCGGTGAGCTGCTGCTCGGCGGGGCACGGCTGGCCCGGGGCTACCTGGACCGGCCCGCACCGACCGCCGACCGGTTCGTGCCCGACCCGTTCGGCGACGACCCCGGCGGCCGGCTCTACCGCAGCGGCGACCTGGTCCGGTACCGGCCGGACGGGACGATCGAGTTCCTCGGCCGGATCGACCAGCAGGTCAAGATCCGGGGCTTCCGGATGGAGCTCGGCGAGATCGAGTCGGCCCTGACCGAGCACCCGGCGGTCCGCGCGGTCGCGGTGGTGGCCCGCGAGACCCAGCCGGGCGAGAAGGGCCTGGTGGCCTACCTGGTCTGCCGGGACGGCACCCCGCCGGCGGTCGCCGAACTCCGGGCCCACCTGCGGGACCGGCTGCCGGACTACATGGTTCCGGCCCAGTGGATGGTTCTGGACGCACTGCCGTTGACCACCAGCAAGAAGGTCGACCGCCGGGCGCTGCCCGCCCCGACACCCGTCCGCGCCGACCCCGGTCGGGCGTACGAGGCACCCCGTACCCCGTTGGAGGAGGCCGTGGCCGACATCTGGGCCACCGTGCTGGAGGTCGACCGGGTCGGCGTCCACGACGACTTCTTCGACCTCGGCGGTCACTCGCTGCTCGCCACCCGGGTGCTCGCGCACCTGCGGCAGAGCTTCGACCTCGACCTGCCGCTGCGCCTGCTGTTCGAGCAGACGACCGTGGCCGACCTCGCCGACGCGGTGCACACGGCCATCGAAAACGAGATCTCACGGCTTTCCGACGCCGAGGTGGCGGAACTGCTGAAGGAGGGCAACCTGTGACCCCCAGCCACCCCCCGAGCGCGTCCCCGCGACAGGAACTGCTCCAGCGGCGCCTGCGCGGGGCCGGCCAGTCCCGCCGCGCCGACACCATCACCCCGGCGCCCCGCACCGGCCCGCTGCCGCTGTCCTTCGGGCAGCACCGCCTCTGGGTGCTCGACCAGTTACAGCCCGGCGGCACCGGGTACCTGATGTCCGTCGGGTTGCGGCTGCGCGGCCCGCTGCGCGCCGACGCGCTGCGCCGGGCGTTGACCGAACTGGTCGCCCGGCACGAGATCCTGCGGACCCGCTACGTCGTCGTCGACGGTGCGCCGGCACAGGTCGTCGACCCGCCCGCCCCGGTCGAGTTGACGGTCACCGACCTCGGCCACACCGACCGGGAGACGGCCCGGCAGCGCCTCACCGAGCTGCTCGGCACGCCGGGCCCGGTCGACCTGGCCGCCGGTCCGGCGTTGCGGGCCCGGCTGGTCCGGCTCGCCGAGGACGAGCACGCCCTGGTGCTCTCCATGCACCACATCTCCTCCGACGGCTGGTCCGAGGGGATCATCCTCCGCGAACTGGCCGCCCTGTACGGCGCGTTCGTCGCCGGCCGGCCCTCCCCGCTGGCCCCGCTGCCCATCCAGTACGCGGACTTCGCCCTCTGGCAGCGGGCCCGGTTCGCCGGGGACCGGCTGGACCGGCAGGTCGAGCACTGGCGGGACCGGCTGGCCGGGCTGAGGCCGTTGGAGCTGCCGACCGACCGGCCCCGGCCGCCGGTGTGGAACCCGGACGGCGGGCTGGTCACCTTCACGGTGCCGGCCGCCGTCGCCGGCCGGCTGCGGGAACTGGGCCGGGCGTCGAACGCCACCCCGTTCATGGTGCTGCTGGCCGCGTTCCAGCTCCTGCTGACCCGCTACACCGGACAGACCGACGTCGCGGTGGGCACCCCGGCCGCCGGCCGGGACCGCCTGGAGGTGCACGGCCTGGTCGGACTCTTCCTCAACACGCTGGTGCTGCGGACCGACCTGTCCGGCGAGCCGAGCTTCGTCGAGGTGCTGGCCCGGGTCCGGGAGGCGGTGCTGGACGCGCAGTCGCACCAGGACGTGCCGTTCGAACGGATCGTGGACGCGCTGTCCCCGCAGCGGGACCTGTCCCGCAACCCGCTGTTCCAGACCATGTTCCTCTTCGAGGAGGGCGGGTCGGCCCGCTTCGACGCGGGCGGCCTGGTGGGGGAGGAACTGCCCGCCGGCCCCACCACGGCGAAGTTCGACCTGACGCTCGGGCTGGCCGAGGAGGCGGACGGCTCCCTCTCCGGCGGGGTGGACTTCCCGACGGCGTTGTTCGACGACGCGACCGTGCGGCGGCTGGCCGGGCACTACCGGCGGCTGCTGAGCGCCGTCGTCACCGATCCGGACGCCCCGGCCGCGCGGCTGCCCATGCTCACCGACGCCGAGACGGCCCAACTCGCGGCCTGGAACGACACCGCCGTCGCGCACCCCCACCACACCCTGACCGAGCTGCTGGACGCGCAGGCGGCCCGTACGCCCGACGCGGTCGCGCTGCGCTTCGACGGCGAGGAACTGTCGTACCGCCGGTTGCACGCCGAGGCCGACGTCCTCGCGCGGCGTTTGCGCGACGCCGGGGTCGGACCCGAGTCCGTCGTGGCGATCTGCCTGCCCCGCGGCCTGGACCTGATGCGGGCGCTGGTGGCGGTCCTGAAGGCCGGCGCCGCCTACCTGCCGGTGGACCCGGACCTCCCGGCGCAGCGCCGCGCCTTCATGGTGCGCGACTCCGGCGCCCGCCTGGTGATCACCGAGGACTTCCTGGCCGCCGAGGACCAGGCGTCTCCCGCCGGCGGTAGTTCGCCGTCGGAGCGGATCACGCCCGGGCACGCCGCCTACCTCATCTACACGTCCGGGTCGACCGGCCGGCCCAAGGGTGTCCTGATCGAGCACGGCGCGATCGTGAACCGCCTGCTGTGGATGCAGGACGTCTACCGCCTCGACGCCTCGGACCGGGTGTTGCAGAAGACGCCGGTCGGGTTCGACGTGTCGGTGTGGGAGCTGTTCTGGCCGCTGGTCACCGGCGCGACGCTGGTCCTCGCCCGTCCAGGCGGGCACCGCGACCCGGCGTACCTGGCCGAGACGATCCGGACGGAGGGGATCACCACCCTCCACTTCGTGCCGTCGATGCTGCGGGCCTTCCTGGCCGAACCCGTCGGGGCGCTGCCGTCCCTGCGGCGGTTGATCTGCAGCGGCGAGGCGCTGCCGGCCGAGCTGGCCGCCAAGGTGCACGATCGGATCGGCTGCGAGCTGCACAACCTGTACGGCCCGACGGAGACCGCGGTCGACGTCACCGCGACGCGGTGCGAGCCCGGCGAGCCGGTCACCATCGGCCGCCCGATCGCCAACACCACCGCCCACATCGTCGACGCGGCCCTGCGGCCCGCCCCGGTCGGCGTCCCCGGCGAGCTGCTGATCGGTGGCGTGCAGCTCGCCCGGGGCTACCTCGGCCGGGCCGCGCTGACCGCCGAACGGTTCATCCCCGACCCGTTCGCCGCCGCGCCGGGGCGGCGCCTGTACCGCACCGGTGACCTGGCCCGCCACCGTCCCTGCGGCAGCATCGAGTACCTCGGCCGGATCGACGACCAGGTGAAGATCCGGGGTCAGCGCATCGAGCTCGGCGAGGTCGAGGCCGTGCTGCACGAGGCTCCCGGCGTCACCGCGGCGGCGGTGGCCGTCCACGACGGGCAACTCGTCGGCCATCTCGTCGGGCCGGAGACCGTCGACCGGGTGCGCGCGTACCTGCTGGCTCGGCTGCCGGACGCGATGGTTCCGGCGCGCTGGAGGATCCTGCCCGCCCTGCCGCTGACGGCCAGCGGCAAGGTGGACCGCCGCGCCCTGCCGGCACCCGACCCGGTGCCGGGCGCCGGGGGCGACGGCCACGTCGCCCCGCGCGACGAGACCGAGAAGCGGATAGCCGACGCGTTCGGCGTGGCGCTCGGCATCGAGACGGTCGGCGTGACGGACAGCTTCTTCCTGCTCGGCGGCGACTCCATGCGGGCGATCCGGATGGTGGGCCTGCTGCGGGCGGCCGGCCTCGCCGTGTCGGTCCAGGACCTGTTCACGCACCAGAGCGTGGCCGAGCTGGCGGGTGTGGCCGTGCGGACCGGGCCGGCCGAGGAGGCGGAGTCGACCGTCGGCCGGTTCGCGCTGGTGAGCGACGCGGACCGCAGCCGGCTGCCGGACGGGCTCGTCGACGCCTATCCGATCACCCAGAACCAGGCGGGCATGCTCTTCGAGATGCTCTCCGGCGGCGACCGGCCGGTCTACCGCAACGTCTCCTGTTACGGGATCACCGATGAGCTGCCCTTCTCGCTGGACGCGCTGCGGGAGGCCGGCCGGCTGCTCACGGACCGGCACGAGATCCTGCGTACGTCGTTCGACCTGTCCGGCTACTCCGAACTGATGCAGCTCGTCCACGCGTCGGTGGACCTGCCGATCGGCTATGACGACCTGCGCGGGCTGCGGCCCGACGAGCAGGAGGAGGCGGTACGCGCGCACCTGCGGGCCGAGCGCGTCCGGCCGTTCGACATCACCACGGCGCCGCTGCTGCGCTACCACGTGCACCAGCTCGGCGACTCCGAATGGCGGCTGACCCACTCGGAGAGCCACGCCATCCTCGACGGCTGGAGCCACACCTCCACGGTGGGGATGCTGATCTCGTCGTACCGGACGCTGCGCCGCGGCGAGCGGCCCGACCTGCCGCCACCGCCGGCGGTGCGCTTCGCCGACCTCGTCGCCCGCGAGCGCGAGTCCCTCGCCTCGGCGACGGACCGTGGCTTCTGGGCGGCGACCGTCGCCGGGTCGGACCGGCTCGAACTCCCGCCGGCGTGGGGCACCGGGTCGGACGCCCCGGCGACCGTCATCGAGGTGCCGTGGGCCGACCTGCGTCCCGCACTGCGCCGGCTCTCCGCCGCCGCCGGCACCTCCCTGAAGAGCGTGCTGCACGCCGCGCACCTCAAGGTGTTGAGCATCGTCACCGGCCGGCAGCGGTTCTTCAGCGGCCTGCTCTGCAACGGCCGGCCCGAGCGGCTGCGGGGCGACGAGGTGTTCGGCATGTACCTGAACACCGTGCCGTTCGCCGCCGACACATCCGCCCGCACCTGGCGGGCTCTGGTCCAAGCCGTCTTCGCCGGTGAGGCGCGCCTCTGGCCGCACCGCCGCTACCCGCTGCCGGCCATGCAACGCCAGTGGGGCAATGGCACGCCGCTGCTGCGGGTCGGCTTCTCGTACCTGGACTTCCACGTGCTCGACGGCCCCGCCGAGTCGGTCGAGATGGTCGACGACTTCAGCCCGAGCAGCGTCGGGCTGGACGTGTGGACCTTCCCGGGAGTCCTGCGGCTGGGCGCCCGGCCCGCCGACATCGACCGGCCGTACCTCGAACTGCTGGCCCGGACCTACCGGCACGTGCTGGAGGCGATGGCCGCCGACCCCGACGGCGACACGGACGTCGGGCTGAGCGCCGCCGACCGGGCCTGGGCGGTCGAGGCGTACCAGCCCGTCGAGCGGTTCCCGGCGGAACCGTTCGTCCACGACCTCGTCGTCGAGCGCGCGGTCGCCGCGCCCGCCGCGGTGGCGGTGCGGCACGGCGACGCCACGCTCACCTACGGGCAGCTGCACGACCGGTCCGACCGCCTCGCCGCGCGCCTGGCGGAGCTGGGCGCCCGGGCCGACACGGTGGTCGGCATCCACCTGCCCCGCGGGACCGACCTCATCGTCGCGATGCTGGCCGTCCTCAAGGCCGGCGGGGCCTACCTGCCGCTCGATCCGGCCTATCCCGCCGAGCGGGTCGGCGACATGATCCGCGACGCGGCGCCCGTGGTGGTGCTGACCGACGGCGACCTGGCCGCAAAGCTGCCGCGCACGACCGCGACGGTGCTCGTCGCCGACCTCGCGAACGGCCGACCCCGGGCGGCCTACCCGCCGGCGGTACGGCTCAACGGGGACAACCTCGCCTACGTCATCTACACGTCGGGCTCCACCGGACGGCCCAAGGGCGTCGCGGTCACCCACCGCAGTGTGCTCAACTTCTGCCACGCCCAGCGGCGGGTCCTGGCCGCCCACGCCGGGGACGAGGTGCTCCAGTTCGCCTCTCCCAGCTTCGACGCGTCGGTCTGGGAGATCCTGCTGGCCCTCGCCAACGGCGCGACGCTGGTGCTGCCCCCGCCGGACGCCGACCCCGGTGACCTCCGCCGCCACGCGGCCGCGCTGACCCACATGACCCTGCCACCGCCGCTGCTGGACCGCCTCGACCCGGCCGCCTTCCCGCGCCTGCGGGTGCTGGTCACCGGTGGCGAGGCGTGCACGGCCGACCAGGCGGCGCGGTGGGCCGACCGGGTCCGGGTCCTGCACGCGTACGGACCCACCGAGACCACCGTCGTCGCCACCATCGCCGAGCTACCGGCCACGGCCACGGCACCGCCGCCGATCGGGCTCCCGCTGGACAACGTGCGCGCCTACGTCGTCGACGACGAACTGCGCCTGCTGCCTCCGGGCGTACGCGGGGAACTGGTGCTCGGCGGGGCGGGCGTGGTGCGCGGATACCTCAACCGGCCGGCACTCACCGCCGAGCGGTTCGTGCCGGACCCGTACGCGTCCCGGCCGGGCGAGCGCATGTACCGCACCGGCGACGTGGTCTCCCGCGACCCCGACGGCACCCTGCACTTCCACGGGCGCCGGGACCACCAGGTCAAGGTCCGCGGGTTCCGGATCGAGCTGGGCGAGATCGAGCACGCCCTCGCCACCCACCCGGCGGTCGCCGCCGCCGTGGTCGCCGTGCACCGGGCCGGCACCCCGGACGCCTCGCTCGTCGCGTACACCCGCCCCGCGAACGGCACCGCGGCGTCCGTGGCCGCGCTGCGCGACCACCTGCGTGAACGGTTGCCGCAGCACCTCGTCCCGCACCACTACCTGTCCGTGGACGACTTCTCGTACACCCGCAACGGCAAGGTCGACCGGAGCGCCCTCCCGGCGCCGGACGGCTCGCGGCCGGTGACCGACGTCGAGTACGTCGCGCCGCGATCGGACGTCGAGCAGCACATCGCCACCGCCTGGAGCGAGGCGCTCGGCATCGAGCGGATCGGTGTGCACGACGACTTCTTCGCGCTCGGCGGCCACTCGCTGGCGATGATGCGGCTGACCGCGACGCTGCGCAGTCGGCACGGCTACGAGCTGACCTTCGGCTCGTTCGTCGAACACCGCACCGTCGCCGGGCTGGCCGCGACACTTCAGGACCCGGCGGCGACGGCCGGCGCGATGATGTGGCTGCGACGCGACGGCGACGGCCGGCCTCCGCTGTTCTGCGTGCACCCCGGTGGTGGCAGCGCCCACTGGTACCTGCGCCTGGCCCCGCACCTGCCCCCCGGCCAGCCGGTGGCGGCGTTCGAATGGCCGGGCCCGCACCCGGAGGGCACGCCCACCACCGCGCAGATGGCCGAACGCTACGGCGACGAACTCCGCCGGGCCCAACCGCACGGCCCGTACCGGCTGTTCAGCTGGTGCGGCGGCAGCGGCATCGCCAGCGAGATGGCCCACCGGCTGGTCGAGGACGGGCACGAGGTGACGCTGATCCTGCTCGATCCGGGCCTGGACATCCACACCCGCGCCGACGCCTGGAGCGAGCTCGCCCTCATCCGCCGCCTCGAACTGCTGCTGCAGGAGGTGGGCGCCGGCGGCGACGGGGGCGACACGCCGCAACGCCGCCGGGAGATCCTCGACCTGCTCGAGCATCTCGTGGACGACGTCGACGAGGAGACCGGCATCGCGCTGCCCGAGCGCGGTGTGGGGGACTCGTGGCCCCGGCAGGTCCGGATCTGGCGCGAGGTCATGGAGGTCGACGTCGAGTACCGGCACCGTCCCTGGCCGGGGCGGCTGGAACTGATCGTCAGCGACGAGCTCGCCGACGGCCGGCACGAGGTCACCTCCGGCCAGAGCTACCCGGACTACCTGGCGCGCTGGGAGGAGCTCTGCACCGGCGGCGTGCGGGTGCACCGGGTGCCGGGCGACCACTTCAGCGTCATCAAGCCGCCGCACGTCACCAGGCTCGCCCGCGTCATCGCCGACGTGCTGGGTGAGGGCTGACCGTCGTCACGGATGCCGGCCGCGCCCCGACGGGCGCGGCCGGACGAGAGGAAGAACCGGATGAGTACCCACACGAGCCCGCCACCCCTACGGGTAGCCATCGTGGGCACGGGCAACATCGGAACCGACCTGCTGTTGAAGGTCGAGGCGTCCCCCCTGCTGGAGTGCGTCCTGTTCGCCGGGCGCCGCGCCGGATCGCCCGGGATCGAGCTGGCCGAGCGCCACGGGGTGCCCACCAGCGTGGCCGGCATCGACGCCGTCGCCGCCCGCGCCGAGCACATCGACCTGGTCTTCGACGCGACCTCGGCCGACGACGCCACCCGCCACTGGTCCGTCGTCGCGCCCACCGGGCTGCCGTTCGTCGACCTCACGCCGGCGCACCTCGGCAAGTTCTGCGTGCCGGCGCTCAACCTGGACGACTGCCTGGACGAGCAGTATCTCAGCATGGTCACCTGCGGGGGACAGGCGGCGGTCCCGATGGCCCACTGCATGGCGGAGGCCGCGGAGGGCATCGACTACCTGGAGATCGTCTCGGCCAGCGCCTCGGCCACCGTCGGCCCCGCGTCCCGGGCCAACCTCGACGAGTACGTGCACACCACCGAGCAGGCGACCATCGAGTTCTGCGGCGTGCGGCGCACCAAGACCGTGCTGATCATCAACCCCGCCGACCCCGGCATCGTCATGCGCAACTCCATCTCGGTGACGAACGCCGAACGGCTCGACCTGGACGCCCTGCGCGCCTCCGTCGCCATGATGGAGAAGCTGATCAGGTCGTACGTGCCCGGCTACCGCGTCGTCGTCCCGCCGGTGGCGGTCGGTGACCGCACCACCATCGTCGTGGAGGTCGAGGGCCGGGGCGACTGGTTCCCGCGCTACGCCGGCAACCTCGACATCATCACCTGCGCCGCGCTCGCGGTCGCGGAGGCCCGGGCGGAACGGGGCCGGTCATGAGCGGCGCACCGAAACTCAGCATCTGCGACACGACCCTGCGCGACGGCAACCACGCGGTCGGCCACCAACTCGGCCGCGCGGACATCAGCGCCTACGCGCGGGCGGCCGAGGCGGCCGGCGTGGACGTCGTCGAGGTCGGCCACGGCAACGGACTGGGCGCCTCGTCCATCCAGGTCGGCATGGCCGCGCTCAGCGACGCCGAGATGCTGCGGGCCGCCAAGGCCGAGCTGCGTACGGCCCGCCTCGGCGTGCTGTCCATCCCCGGGTTCGCCAGTGTCGAGCGGGACCTCAAGCCGGCGCTGGACTGCGGCGTGGACGAGGTCCGGGTCGGCGCGCACTGCACCGAGGCGGACGTCACCCGGCAGCAGGTCACGATGCTGCGGGCGATGGGCGTCGCCGTCAAGGGAATGCTGCTGATGAGCCACATGGCCGCCGCGGCGAAGCTGGTGGAACAGGCCCGGCTCATGCAGGGCTACGGCGCCGAGGCGGTCATCCTGATGGACTCCGCCGGCGCGTACACGCCGGAGAGGGTCCGCGAGAAGGTCGGCGAGCTCGTCGAGAACCTCGACATCGCGGTCGGCTTCCACGCGCACAACAACCTCGGCATGTCGGTCGTCAACAGCATGGCGGCGATCGAGGCCGGGGCGACCATCGTCGACGTAACGGCGCGCGGCTTCGGCGCGGGCGCGGGCAACGCACCGATCGAACTCGTCGCCGCCAACCTGCACGTCGGGCAGGTCGAGACCGACATCCAGCTCTTCGGTGCGCTGGACGCGGCCGATGTGGCGCAGGAGCGGTTCGTCAAGCACGTGCCCACCAACGACAGCGTCACCATCGCCAGCGGGATCGCCGGCGTGTTCTCCGGGTTCGCCGCGCCGGTGCGGCGCGCGAGCGCCCGCTTCGGCGTCGACCCCCGCCGGATCCTGCTGGAGCTGGGCAACCGCCGGGTGGTGGCCGGCCAGGAGGACACCATCATCGAGGTCGCCATGACGCTGGCCGCCGAGCAGGAGGCATCGAGCCAGGTGTGAGCGGTCTTCAGGGTTCCCATCACAGGACTTAGGAGGAGCAATGCAACGCCATTCCCCGCTCGACGAGGCGGCCGACCTGGCCGCGGTCGCCGCGCTGCTGCAGATCGGCGCGGAGATCGGAGTGGACCGACTGCTGGACTCGGGCGACACGTTCAGCGCCGCCGATCTGGCCAGGACCGCCGAGCTTCCGCAGGCCGGCGTGGACGACTACCTTGCCGCGCTGGTCGCCGCCGGGCTGGTGGTCGGCACGGACGTCCCGAACCGCTTCCAGGCGGCCGAGGACTACCCGGACCGACGGTACGCGGCCGGATACGTGTCCTGGGCCATGAGCGCCAACGGCCCGTTCCTCGCCAACGCGCGGGAGTTCCTCACCGACCGCGAGGCGGCCGCCCGGGTCCACCGGCGCGACGGACGCCGGGTGGCGGTCAGCTCGCGGTGGATCGGCGAGCGGGCGTTCTATCCGCCGATCGTCGACCGGGTCGCCTCGGCCGGTGCCGCGCACGTGGCCGACCTCGGCGCCGGCGCCGGCGGGCTGCTCATCGAGCTCCTCGGGCAGGCTCCGGGGCGTACGGGCGTGGCGCTCGACAGCAGCGGCGCCGCGTGTGCCGCGGCGCGGGAGGCCGCCGCCGCCGCGGGCGTGGACGACCGGCTCAAGGTCGTCGAGCGTACGGTCCAGTCCCTCGCGGACGATCCCGGACCGGTCGAGGGCGCGGACGCCGTGCTGGCGTGCTTCGTCATGCACGACATCGTGGCGGACGAGTCGGTGGCCAAGGCCGTGCTGGGCGCCTGCCGCGACGCGCTGGCTCCGGGCGGGTTCATGGCGGTCGCCGACGCGGTCTCCTACGCGCCCGATCCGACGGAGCGGAGGTTCAGCGCGCTCTTCACCTACCTGCACGCCAGCTTCATGCGGGTGACCCTCCCGACCGAGCGGCAGTGGCTGGACACGTTCCAGGCCGCCGGCTTCTCCGAGACCGGGTGCGTACCGCTCGGCGTGCCCGGTGGCCGGCTCTTCGTGGCGGCCAGGTAGTGGCCGCCACGCCGTCGCTGCACCGCGAACTCGCGGGGGAGCTCCGGATGGCGGCGCTGACTCTTCGTGCCGTGCCGCCGATCTCGGCCCGGCATCCGCAGTTCGACCTGGCGGACGCCTACGCCGTCCAGAGCGAGCTGCGCGAGATGGAGCTGGCGGACGGCGCGGTCCTGGCCGGACTCAAGATCGGTGCGACGAGCGAGGCGATCCAGTCGATGTTCGGCATCGACCATCCCGACTTCGGCTACCTGACCGACCGGATGGTGCTCGACGACGGCGCCGACCTCGACCTGAGCCGGTTCATCGCGCCGAAGGTCGAAGGCGAGATCGCGTTCCGGTTCGCGGCGGATCTCACCGGCCCGACCGTGACCGCGCAGGACGTGCTGGCCGCCACCGCGGAGGTCCTGCCGGCGCTGGAGGTGCTCGACAGCCGGATCCAGGACTGGCGGATCGGCCTCGTGGACACCGTCGCCGACAACGCCTCGTCGGCGTTGGCCGTCCTCGGCGCCGGCGTGCCGCCCGACACGACGGACCTGGCCGACGCGCGCATGCAGCTGCGTAGCCGCCACGGTGTGCAGGCGGGGCGGGGCTGTGCCGTGATGGGTCACCCGGCCGAGTCCGTGGCATGTCTGGTCCGCATCCTGTCCGGGTTCGGCACCGGGATCCGGGCCGGGCAGCTCGTGCTCTCCGGTTCCTGGGCGGCGGCCGTGGACCTCGTACCGGGTGACACCGTGCGGGCCTCCTTCGGTGCCCTGGGACAGGTCGCGCTGACCACCCGCGGCTGACGTGGTCCGGGGCCCCTCGCGGGCCGTGGACCGTTCCGGTCTCGCCCCCGCACACGTCCCGGCCCGGCCGGGACCGAACGACCGCCCGCCGGTCGGGCAGCACGCGCCCGACGACCTGTTTCGACGACGAGACGCCTACCACCGAGGAGACCCAGGACCGATGACCATGCTGGTGGACGAGACCGTACCGCCGCACAAGGCGGCCTACGACTTCTCCCTCTTCGAGGCGATGGAGTCGGAGGTGCGTTACTACTGCCGCAAGTTTCCGGTGGTGTTCGACCGGGCCCGGGGCGCCGAGCTGTACGCCGAGGACGGCCGGATGTTCACCGACTTCTTCTGCGGCGCCGGCACCCTGAACTACGGCCACAACCATCCCTACCTCAAGCGTCGCCTCACCGAGTACCTCGCCAGGGACGGCGTGATGCACGGCCTGGACATGTACACCGTGGCGAAGCGGACCTTCCTGAGCCGGCTGCGGGAACAGGTGCTCACCCCGCGAGGGCTGGACCACAAGGTGCAGTTCTGTGGACCGACCGGCACCGACGCGGTGGAGGCGGCGCTGAAGGTGGCCCGCCGGGCCACGGGACGGCGCGGCATCGTCTCCTTCACCGGGGCCTACCACGGCATGTCCCGCGGGGCGCTGGCGGTCAGCGGTGGCCGCCGGGCCCGCGCCGCCGGGCAGGTGGGCGCGGCGGACGTGACGTTCGTGCCGTACGAGGACGGTCCGGCGGGGCCCTTCGACTCCATCGGCTACCTGGAACGGATGCTGTCCGACCCGTCGTCGGGGATGGACCTTCCGGCCGCGGTGATCGTCGAACCGTTGCAGATGGAGGGCGGGGTGTACCCGGCCTCGGCCGACTGGCTGCGCCGGCTGCGCGAGTTGACCACCCGGTACGGCGTCCTGCTCATCTTCGACGAGATCCAGTCCGGCTGCGGACGGACCGGTACGTTCTTCTGCTTCGAGCACGCCGGCGTGGTGCCGGACATCATCACCGTCTCCAAGGCGATCGGCGGCTACGGGCTGCCGCTGTCGATGGTGCTGTTCCGACCGGTACTCGACGTGTGGTCGCCCGGGGAACACACGGGCACCTTCCGGGGCAACCAACTCGCCTTCGTCGCCGGTGCCGCCGCCTGCGAACTCTGGGGCCAGGACGGCTTCCGTACCACCGCCGCCGTCGGCGGCCGGCGACTGGAGCGCTTCGGCGCCGAACTGCGCGACAGCGAACCGGCGCTCGCCGTTCGGGGCCTGGGCATGGTCCTCGGCATCGACCTGCGGGCGGCCGGTGGCGCCGAGCGGGCCGACCGGGTCCAGCGGCGCTGCTTCGAGACCGGGCTGATCGTCGAACTCTGCGGACGCGACGACGAGGTGATCAAGGTGATGCCGCCGCTCACCATCGACCTCGCCCGGCTGGAGCGGGGCCTCACCGTCCTGCACCGGGCCATCCGGGCCAGCTGACCGACTCCCGCCACCGCGACCGATCCTGGAGGAACCAATGGACCGCCGTCCCCGCCGTCACCTGCTGTCGATCCAGGACCTCAGCGACGCCGACCTGCGACATCTGGTGGCCCGCAGCGCCGACTACGCCGCCGGTCGGGTACGCCCCGCCGACCGGCTGCGCGGCCTGGTCACCGCGGTCTACTTCCGCCGCACCTCGACCCGGACCCGCACCGCCTTCTCCAGCGGAGCCGTGCGGCTCGGCTCGCAGCTGATCAGCTACGGCCCCGGGGACCTGCAACTGAACACCGGCGAGACGGTCGGGGACACCACCCGGGTGCTGTCCGAGATGGTAGACCTGTTCGTCGCCCGGACCGCCGACCCGGTCGCCGAGCTGCGGGCCTTCGCCGAGCAGGACCGGATGGGGGTGATCAACGCGATGAGCGCCGAGGAGCACCCCACGCAGGCGCTGGCCGACCTGAGCACCCTGACCCAGCGGTTCGGCCGGGTCGACGGGCTGCGGGTGCTCTACGTGGGGGAGGGCAACAATACGGCCGCCGCGCTGGCGCTCGCCCTCAGCCGGTTCACCGGAACGCGGCTGCACCTGCGCACGCCGCCCGGGTACGGGCTGGACCCGGACGTCCTCGCCGCCGCCCGGGTGGCCGCCGGGCGGAGCGGCTCGTCGGTGTCCGAGGCGCACCACACGTCGGACCTGCCGGAGGTCGACGTCGTCTACACCACCCGCTGGCAGACCACCGGCACCACCAAGCCGGACCCGGACTGGCGGCGCGTCTTCGCGCCGTTCCGGGTCGACGGGGCGCTCCTGGCGGCGAGCCCGCGGGCGGTGTTCATGCACGACCTGCCGGCGCACCGGGGCGAGGAGGTCACCGCCGGGGTGCTGGACGGTCACCGGAGCATCGCCTTCGAGCAGGCCAGGCACAAGATGTCCAGCGCCCAGGCCGCGTTGGAGTGGTGCGCCGGGTGAGCCCTGCCGCCGGGTCACTGCGGCAGCTGTCCGACCCGCGCCACGGCCCCTGATGACGGGAGCGGGAGCAGCCGCGAGCCGGTCGCCCTCGTCGCGTAGCGGATCGCCACAGGTCGGAGGCGGTGCGCCAGGCGCCGCCGAAATATGGGTACCGGTTACCCATGCGACCCCTCCGGGGCGTCGGCACGATATCGGCGTGAACAGATCGGGGACGCGGGACACGGCGGCGGCGGGCGGTGCGTGGTGGGCACCCGGCCTCACGCTCGCCGAACGGGTACGGGCAGCCGAGCACGGTGGGCCCGTTGCCGCCGACGCCGCCTCCGAGCACGCCGTGCGGCGGCTGCGGGACTGGCGTTCGGCGTACGAGCTGGGGACGACGGGTCAGTTCGCGTACCGCCTGGCGGCCCTGAGGATTACCGAGCGGCAGTTCCTGGCTCTCCTCGACACCCCGCCGGCGACGCTGGCGGACGGGGCGGGCACGCCCGCCTGGGCGCAGTTCACCGAGCGGGCGCTCGGCCTCGCCCCCGACGACGCCTCCCACCCGCCCAGGGGCACCCCGTGGTCCGACGCGTTCGCCGGCGTGCTGGCGCCGTTCGTCACCGCCGCCTGCGCCGACCTGCGGCAGCGGGTACGGGCTCCCGGGACGTCCGCGGTGGTGGACCTCGCCGCGGTGTACGCCGGGTTCGCCGACGCGCTCCGCAAGAAGCTGGTCGCGACGGCGTCGCGTACCTTCGTCCTGGAACTCAACGCCGCCCGCGCCGCCGGCCGGCTGGTCGGTCCCACGCCCGAGCACCGGTTCGCGTCCTTCGTGGCCGACCTCGCCCGGCGCGGGCGGCTGACCCGGGTGATGACGGACTACCCCGTGCTGGCGCGGATCCTGGCGACCGCCTGCCGGCACGCCGTCGAGGCGACGGCCGAGCTGCTCGACCGGTTCGTCGCGGACCGCTCGGAGATCCTCCGGCGGATGTTGCCCGGCCGCGATCCGGGACCGCTGGCCGGAGTCGACGTGGCGGGGGACTCGCACGGGCACGGGCGGGCGGTGGCGCTCCTGCGCTTCGCCTCCGGCGACCGGGTGGTCTACCGGCCGCGGCCGGTCGCCGTCCACGTGCACTTCAACGAGGTCCTGGACTGGCTCAACGGGTTGCTGCCGGAGCTGGAGCTGCGCACCTTGACGGTGCTCGCCCGCGACGGCTACGGGTGGATCGAGGTCGTCGACCGTGCCGCCTGCTCCGATGCCGCCGAGGTCGGCGGGTTCTACCGCCGGCAGGGGGCGCTGCTCGCGCTGCTCTATCTGCTGGGCATGACGGACATCCACCACGAGAACCTGATCGCCTGCGCCGACCAGCCCGTCCTCGTCGACGTCGAGACGCTGCTGCACCCCGACCTGCCCGTGCCGACCGCCGCGCCCGACCCTGCCGCCCGGGCGCTGCGGACGTCGGTGTACCGCACCGCCCTGCTGCCGCAGCCGCTCATCGGCGAACGCGGCCTGCTGGACATCTCCGGCCTCGGTGGCGACCCCGGCGCGCAACAGCTCCGGGAGGCCGTCGAGTGGGCCGCGGCCGGCACCGACACGATGCACCTGGTACGTGGTGCCGCGCCCGTACGGGCGGCCGAGAACCGCCCGACGCTGGACGGCGTCCCGGCCGATGCCGCGGAGTACAAGGTCGAGCTGCTCGCCGGCTTCCGTGCCGGGTACCACGCCATCGCCCGCCGGGCCGGCGACCTGACCGGCCCGGACGGCCAGCTCCGGCGGTTCGCCGCCGACGAGTTGCGGGTCATCGCCCGGTCGACGCGGACCTACACGGTGCTGCTGAGCGAGTCCACCCATCCCGACGTGCTGCGCGACGCGCTCGACCGTGATCAGATCTTCGACCTGCTCTGGGCGGCCTCGGTGGACGACCCGGTGCGGAACCGACTGGTGTCCCGCGAGATCGAACAGCTCTGGGACGGCGACGTCCCCCTGTTCACCTGCCGCCCGGAGGACCGCGACCTGAACGGTGGCGACGGCGTCGGATTCGTCGACGTGCTCGACGAGCCGGTGCTGGCGACCGCGCTACGCAAGATCGCCGCCATGGGCGCGGTCGACCAGCGTGACCAGGAGTGGATCGTCCAGGCCGCGCTCGCCGGCCGGCTCGGCGGGGCACGCCACGAGTGCGCCGAGCCGGTGTCCGTCCGGTGGGAGGCCACGGCACCGGACCCGGGCAGGCTGCTCACGGTCGCCTGCGGCATCGCCGACAAGATCATCGCGGACGCGTACGACGACGGCGTGTTCGCCAACTGGCTCGGCCTCGAACCGGTGGACGGCGGGCACAGCACGATCATGCCGCTGGGCGCGGGGCTGGGTAACGGATACCCGGGCACCGCCCTGTTCCTGGCCGAACTGGCCCGGCTCACGGACGTCGACCGCTACGCCGAGGCCGCCGGCCGGGCGGTACGTCAGCTCCCCGTGCTGCTCACCGCGATGGAGGCCCGGCCGCACCTGGCGAGCACGGTCGGCAGCGGCGGGTTCACCGGCCTCGGCGGCATCGCCTACGCGGCGGCCCGGCTCGCCGACCTGCTTCAGGACGACGCGCTCGGCGACTCCGTCGAGCCAGCGGTACGCCTCGCGGCCATCGCCGTCGCGACGGAACCCCGCCTGGGCGTGCTCGACGGGCTCGCCGGCTGCCTCGCCGCGATGCTCGCCGTCAGCGAGCTGACCGGCCTGCCGCTCGCCGCCGAAACGGCCCGCGACTGCGCCGAGCGGCTGCTGGCGGCGGCCCCGTCGCTGCCCGCGCAGCCCGGCTTCGCGACCGGTGCGGCCGGGATCGGCTGGGCCCTGCTGCGGTTCGGGCAGGCGGAAGGCGACGAGCGGTACGCCGAGGCCGGAAGCGCGATGCTGGCCCGTGCCGCCACCGGCGGGGTGCCGCAGCCGTCGGCGCACTCGTGGTGTCACGGTGTTCCCGGAATCGCGGTCGCCATCGCCGACCAGGGTCGGCTGCTGGCGGACCCCGCGCTGGCCGCCTTCGTGGACCGCGCGGCGACCGCCGTGTCGAGATCCGGGCTGGTCGGCGACCACAGCCTCTGCCACGGGGAGCTGGGCAGGCAGGAGATGCTGTCGGTCGCCGCCGCGCGCGGTCGCCAGGCCGCCGTCAGTGTTCGCTGCGACCAGGCCGGACAACTGGTCGCCGCGCTGGACCAGGCCGGCCCGAGGTGCGGTGCCGCCGGCGGCGTGAGCGTCCCCGGCCTGCTGGACGGCCTGGCCGGGATCGGCCACGGACTGCTCCGCATCGGCTTCGCCGATCATGTGCCCTCGGCACTGCTGCTGCATGCCGAGCCGACGACATCCTGACGCGGTGTCGAGAACCAGATAGGGGAAGATATGCGGAACGACCTGACTGTTCCTCGACCGGCGGGGGCGGTGGAGGAGACCGAGTCGGCCGACACGCACCCGGCGGGCGAGATCAAGCTCAGCTTCCTGTGGCACGTCGGGAGGCGGACGGGCATCCTGACCGGCCTGATGATCGCCGCGCCCGCCATCGCGGCCATCATCGACACCGGTGGTACGGGCGGTCACTCGTCGGAGTGAGCCCCGGCCGAGGAGCGGCACCTGCCCGTGTCGTGTCATCGACAGCGGGGGCCCCCGTGTTCGACGCGGTAATGCGGGTGCCGCTCACGTTAGCCTGCGGGCATGCGTTTCTCCTCGCCGGTGGTGATCGGACGTGATGCCGAAATCCGCACCGTCAACGCTCGACTGACGGACACGCGGTCCTCATCCGGCGGCACGATCTTCCTGATCGGCGAGGCGGGCATCGGCAAGACCCGGCTCGCGGAACACTGCGCGCACGTGGCGGCGGAGGCCGGTATGGAGCTGCTACGGGGCCGTAGCAGCTCCACCGGCCCCATCGTCCCGTTCCGCCCGCTGACCGAGGCGATCTTCTCGCTGTCGCGCACGGGCCGGTTGCCGGACAACACCGAGCTGGCGCCCTACCGCCCGGCCCTCGCCCAGCTCATCCCCGAATGGCGGGACCCGGCGGTGCCGGAACGGGTGGCCTCGCTCGTCGAACTCGCCGAGGCCGTCCTGCGGCTCGTCGCCGCCGTGGCCGGGGGCCGGGGCTGCCTCCTCATCCTTGAGGACATCCACGATGCCGACGCCGAGACCCACGCCGTCGTGGAGTATCTGGTCGACAACCTCGCCGACCTGCCCATCCTGATGGTGGCCACCATGCGGCCGGGCAGCGGCCCCGCGACGGAGCTGGCCTGGGCCGCGGCCGTGCGTCGGTCCGCGACCGTCGTCGAACTCCGCCCCCTGCCCGACCAGGAGGTCCACGAACTCGCCTCCGCCTGCCTGAACACCGACGCCCTGCCCGCCGAACTGACCGATCGGCTGGTGCGCGACAGCGAAGGCAACCCGTTCGTCGCCGAGGAACTCCTCAACAGCATGATCGGCGCGCGCGCACTGGTCTGCGACGGCGACGGCTGGCGGTTCAGCGACGACCCGGCCATCGCGCTGCCGAACACGGTCACGCTCAGCGTGACGCGCCGGCTGGCCGGCCTCGATCCGCAGGCGCGGACGCTGCTGCACACCGCCGCGGTGCTGGGCCGTCGCTTCCCCGTGGCCGCGGTGCGGGCGGCGACCGGCCTCGAGGAGCGGGTCATGCTGAGCCACCTGCGTTCCGGGGTGGACGTCGAGGTCATCATGCCCGACCGGTCGACACCCGACTGGTACTCCTTCCGCCACGCGTTGACCGCCGACGCGATCCTGGCCACGCTCACCCCCGCCGAACGGTCCGCGCTGGCCAAACGGGCCGCCGACGCGCTCGAGTCGGCGTACGCCGGGCTGCCCGGACACTGGTGCCAGCTCGCGGCCGAACTCAGGCAGACCGCCGGCGACAACCACGCCGCCAGCCTGTTGTTCGCGGAGGCGGGCCGGCGGGCACTCGGCGACGGCGCGACCACGACGGCCGTCACCCTGCTCGACCGGGCGTACGAGCTGATGTGCGACCCGCCCGACCCCGAGGCACGCGCCGGCATCCTTGAGTCGCTGCTCAACGCCCTGGCCGAAGCCGGCCACGCGAACCGGGCGTTCGCTCTGGTCGACGACGCGACCTGGGTCAACGCCGTGACCCTCGGCGTCGAGCAGCACGTCAGCATTCGGACCCGGCTCGCCTGGGTCGCCGTGATGACCGGGCGGTGGTCCGACGGCGCGACCCAGGTACGCATCGCCCGGGCGATCCTCGGCAGCAACCCGCCGCCGGGGCCGGCGGCCCGGGTGGACGTGGTCGAGGCGCACCTGATCTTCGGCGACGGCGACGGCTGCGGCCGGACCACGGAGGCCGAGCAACTCGTGCTCCAGGCCCTGGCGGTCGCCGAACGGGTGCCGATGGCGGAGACGGCATGCCAGGCCCTGCAACTCCTGGCCATGATCGCCCGGAGCCGGAGCTTCGACGAGGCGGAGTCCTACCTGACCAGGATGCTGGCGATGGCCGAGGAGCACCGCCTGCCCCTGTGGCGCATCAACGCGCTGTTCCGGCTCGGGGTCAACCAGAGCATGCGGACCGGTGAGCAGACACTGCTGCGCCAGGCGGAGCAGGCCGCGCAACTGTCCGGCGCGATCATGCTCGGGCAGAGCATCGAGGGCGTGTACGCGATCCGTGCCGTGATGCAGGGCGACTACGCGACAGGTGACGAACTCGCCGTCCGGTGCGCCGCGGCGACCGCCCGGCTGCGCAACGTCGACGACCAGCAGTTCGCGCTGGTGACGGCCGCCGCCTCCGCCGCCCACCGGGGACGACGGCGACTGATGGAGCAGCGACTCGAGGAGTTCCGGGCGGTCGGTGGGGGAGAGTCCGGGCACGTGCCCCTCGCCTACGGCTTCTGCGAAGCCGTGTGCGCGCTGCTGGAGGAGGACCGGCCGGCGGCGATCCGGGCCCTCGACCTGGCCCGGGCGTGGGAGGACGACCACCCGAACACCTACTACATGACGGGCCGTTTCGGATTGCGGCCACTGCTCGACGCGCTGGCCGGGTCGCTGGACCGCACCGGCGTGGAGGCGGTGGCGCTGGCGCCGGGCGCAGGCCTGCGCTGGAACCGGCAGTTCCTGCACCTGGCGAAGGCGGTGGTGTACGGGCGCGCCGGGCAGCGCGAGCGGGCCGACACGGAGGTCGCGCTGGCCCTGGAGGCCGCGGCGCCGTACCGCATGTCCTACCAACTGGGGTTGCGTCTGGTCGCCGAGGCCGCGCTCGCCGACGGGTGGGGCGAGCCCGTCGCCTGGCTGCGGGCGGCGGAGGACCACTTCCACAACGTCGACGCGCCGGTGATCGCCGGTGCCTGCCGGGGCCTGCTTCGTCAGGCCGGCGCGCCGCTCGGGCAACGGCGCTCCGGCCACGACCGCATCCCGGCCCGGCTGCGCGCCGTCGGGGTGACCGTCCGCGAGCACGAGGTGCTCGTGCTGCTCGCGAAGGGCCACGACAACCAGGACCTGGCCTCGCTGTTGCACCTGTCGCCCCGCACGGTCGAGAAGCACGTCGCCAGCCTGCTGCTCAAGACCGGGCACGCGAACCGCAGGGCGCTGCGCGACAGCGTGGACGAGCTGCTGCGGTCCGACAGCCGATCCGGGAGCCGTCGGTGATCGTCGGCCTCGAACCCGTGGCCGGGGCCGGGTGGGAGGTGCACGGGTTCAACCCGGGAAAACTTGATCCGTTCCAGAATGCTGGACTATGTTCATCGCGTGACGGCCGACTTCGAGACCCAGCTGCGGGCGGTCTCGTTGCGGGTGACCCGGCCCCGGTTGGCGGTGCTCGCCGCCCTGCGTGACCATCCGCACGTCGACACCGACACGGTGATCGCGCTGGTACGGGTGGCTCAGCCCACGGTCTCCCACCAGGCGGTCTACGACGTGCTGCGCGCGCTCACCGACGCCGGCCTGGTGCGGCGCATCCAACCCGCCGGTGCGACCGCCCGCTACGAGTGCCGGGTGGGGGACAACCACCACCATGTCGTGTGCCGTTCCTGCGGCGCGATCGCCGACGTCGACTGCGCCGTCGGCCGTGCCCCCTGTCTCACCGCCTCCGACGACCACGGCTTCACGGTCGACGAGGCGGAGGTCGTCTACTGGGGCACCTGCCCCGAGTGCGCGACCGAACGCACCTCCCAGTGGTCCGCCAGTTCGGAAGGAAGTAGATGAGCGACATCCAGGACAACGCTCCCTCCAGCGCACAGGGCGTGGACAAGAAGGAGGCGGCCGGCTGCCCGGTCGCGCACGACTCCGTGACCGCGCACGGCAGCGAGAGCGAGAACCCGGCGATCGACTCGCCGACGCCGAAGACCGGCGGCCGTCCGCGTACCAACCGGGACTGGTGGCCCAACCAGCTCGACCTCTCGGTGTTGCACGCCCACTCGTCGAAGAGCAACCCGCTGGGGGAGGGCTTCAGCTACGCCAGGGAGTTCGCCAAGCTCGACGTCGAGGCCCTCAAGCGGGACATCGTCGAGGTCCTCACCACCTCGCAGGACTGGTGGCCGGCCGACTTCGGCCACTACGGCGGCCTGATGATCCGGATGAGCTGGCACGCCGCGGGCACCTACCGCATCGAGGACGGCCGCGGCGGCGCCGGCGACGGCGGTCAGCGGTTCGCCCCGCTCAACAGCTGGCCGGACAACGCCAACCTCGACAAGGCCCGCCGGCTGCTGTGGCCGGTCAAGCAGAAGTACGGCCAGAAGATCTCGTGGGCCGACCTGCTCGTGCTCGCCGGCAACGTCGCTTTGGAGTCGATGGGCTTCAAGACCTTCGGCTTCGCCTTCGGCCGGGAGGACGTCTGGGAGCCCGAGGAGATCTTCTGGGGTCCGGAGGACACCTGGCTCGGCGACGAGCGCTACGCCTCCGAGAAGGAGATGGCGGCCGGCGTCGGGGCGACCGAGATGGGTCTCATCTACGTCAACCCGGAGGGCCCCCGCGGCAACGCGGATCCGGCCGCGGCGGCACACTTCATCCGCGAGACCTTCGCCCGGATGGCGATGAACGACGAGGAGACCGTCGCCCTCATCGCCGGCGGCCACACCTTCGGCAAGGCCCACGGCGCCGGCGTCGCCGACGACCACGTGGGCCCCGAGCCCGAGGCCGCCGGGCTGGAGGCGCAGGGCCTGGGCTGGCTGAGCACCTACGGCAGCGGCAAGGGCGCCGACACGATCACCAGCGGTCTCGAGGTCACCTGGACCGACGTGCCGACGCAGTGGAGCAACCGCTTCTTCGAGATCCTCTTCGGCTACGAGTGGGAACTCACCACGAGCCCCGGCGGCGCCAAGCAGTGGGTCGCCAAGGACGCCGAGGCGATCATCCCCGACGCCCACGATCCGTCGAAGAAGCACAAGCCGACGATGCTCACGACCGACCTGTCGCTGCGCGTCGACCCGGCGTACGAGAAGATCTCGCGGCGTTTTCTGGAGCACCCCGACGAGTTCGCGCTGGCGTTCGCCAAGGCCTGGTTCAAGCTGCTGCACCGCGACATGGGCCCGGTCAGCCGCTTCCTCGGGCCGTGGGTCCCGGAGCCCCAGCTGTGGCAGGACCCGGTGCCGGCCGTCGACCACGAGCTCGTGGGCGACGCCGACGTCGCCGCCCTGAAGGCGAAGGTCCTGGACTCCGGCCTCACGACCGCCCAGCTCGTCTCCACCGCTTGGGCCTCGGCCGCCAGCTTCCGCTCCACGGACAAGCGCGGCGGCGCCAACGGCGCGCGGATCCGCCTCGAGCCGCAGCGCAGCTGGGAGGTCAACCAGCCCGAGCAGCTCGCGACGGTGCTGGAGACCCTGGAGGGCATCCGGCGGGAGTTCGACGCCGCCGGCGGCGCGCAGATCTCGCTGGCGGACCTGATCGTGCTGGCCGGCTCGGCTGCCGTCGAGAAGGCGGCGCGCGACGCCGGCGTCGAGGTGACCGTGCCGTTCCACCCGGGCCGCACCGACGCCACCCAGGAGCAGACCGACGTCGAGTCGTTCCGGGTCCTCGAGCCGCGCGCCGACGGGTTCCGCAACTACCTGCGTCCCGGCGAGAAGACCCAGCCGGAGGTGCTGCTGCTCGACCGCGCCTACCTGCTCTGCCTGACCGCGCCCGAGATGACCGTCCTCGTCGGCGGCCTGCGCTCCCTCGGGGCCAACGTCGGCGGCACGCGGCACGGTGTCCTCACCGACAAGCCCGGCGCGCTCACCAACGACTTCTTCGTCAACCTGCTCTCCCCGGACACCCGGTGGAGGGCGTCGGAGTCCGACGAGCACGTGTACGAGATCCGGGACCTGGCCACCGACGAGGTGAAGTGGACCGCCACCGCGGTCGACCTCGTCTTCGGCTCCAACTCCCAGCTGCGGGCCCTCGCGGAGGTCTACGCCAGCCAGGACGCGCGCGAGAAGTTCGTCGCCGACTTCGTCGCGGCCTGGACCAAGGTCATGGAGCTCGACCGGTTCGACCTCGCCTGACCGCTGTGCACGACGGGCCCCGGCCGATCCGCCAGCGATCGACCGGGGCCCGTCCGTCATCGGGTCCGCTGACCGGCCCGGCCACCGCCGCCCCGCGCCGGTACGCGAGCTCAGGGCCGTGGCCGGTCAGCGGTTGCGGGCGCGCTCCTGGGCGAGTTCGTACGGCACCCGCGCCAGGCGGAGGAAGGCCACCAGGCCGACTCCGCCGACGACGTTGCCCAGCACCGACCAGCCGAGGGCGCCGAGCCAGTCCAGGTAGCCGAACGGCGCAGGGCCGGCGGTCAGCGCGGCGAACATCAGGATCGAGTCGAGCACGCTGTGGAAGAGCTCCCCGCCGGCGAGCAGCGCGCCGAAGAGCAGCGCCGGCACCAGCCGTACGCCGAGGCTCTCGGTGGCGTGCTGCATCCGGGTCATCAGGGTGATCACCAGGCCGGCGAGCACCGCCAGGGTGAACGAGTGCAGGTTCACGCCCAGGGTCGCGAAATGGGTGCCGGTCGAGGTGGCGGTCTCGCGTAGGCCCGGCAGCGCGCGGGTGATCAACCAGGCCACCAGCCACCCGCCCAGCAGGTTGCCGGCCAGCGTGACGGTCCAGAGCCGGCCCAGGGCGGCGAGTGAGTTCCGGCGGGCGGCGACCGCGGTCACCGGCACCAGGAAGTTCTCGGTGAACAGTTCGCTGCGGGCCAGCAGTAGGGCCACGAACCCGATGCCGAAGGCGAGCCCGGCGAGCAGCTTCTGCCCGGTGGCCTCCAGGACCAGCAGGTAGGCCAGGACCCCGGTGCCCACGTCGATCCCGCCGAGCAGGCCGGTGACGATCATCGCCGGCCAGGGCCGCGCGAGCCGGACGTCGCCCTCGTCGACCAGCCGGTCGAACGCCTGCGTCACCTCCGGCTCGGGGTCGGGGCGCGGGTTGCCGAGCCGGTTGCCGGGGGCGTCGCGGTGCTGGCTCACCGCCCCCGTCTGCCCGTTCCCGCACCGGGTACTCCTGTCGGGGCGGTCGCGTCCGGCCGGCCGGGCAGCCCGAGGAGCCCGGACGGCACGGCCGACCGACGCCAAACCTGGTCGCCACCGGGACGTCGCGTTGCCAGACTGTGCCGATGGGCGACGTGCGGGTACGGCCGACCACCGACGAACGGCACATCGACGAAGCAGCCAGGATCTGGGCGGAAGCGACCGCGGCCCGCGACGGTGACACCGAGATCGCGCCGCTACGCCTCGCCCGGCCCCTGATCGAGGCGGTGCTCGACAGCGCACCCGCTCGCGGGGGGCAGACACCAGCGACCGTACGGGTAGGGTTTCGCGACCTGCCCCCACCGAACGGACACTCGGATGAATTCCGCCAGGGCGTCGGCCACACCGCAGCGCGAGCGCCGATGACCGACCTGCGACGGGCCCACGACGTCGCTCGTGCGATCGCCTCGGCGGTCCTGGGCCGCCGCGACCCCGGTCCCATGACCACCGCCGACAGCATCTCGCACCACGTCTACGTCGGCGCGGATGTCGTCGTGAAGATCATCGACGCCGTCGGTCACTCGCGACTGAACCGGGAGATCGCCCTCGCGCCCCACCTGCCCGCCGGCATCACGGCGCCGCTGCTCGGCAGCGGGCGCTGCGAGCTGGAGACCCGCGAGGTCCGGTACGCCTGCTACGCCCGCGTGCCGGGGGCGACCCCCGGCATGGGCATGCCCGGTGTGGACGAGCCGACCGCGCGCCTGCTGGCGGAGGAGGCCGTCCAGCGACTGCGCGGACTGCACGGCTGGACGCCCGCGGCCCACGCCCGACGGACGCTGGGAGAGCCGCTCGACCACGGCGGGTTCGTCAGCCGTGCCGCGCTCTTCGCGGAGGTGGAGGAACTCGCCGCCCTGAACCGGGACGGCCTCGTCCCTCGTCGCGTGCTCGACGGCCTGACGGCCATAGCGGAGCGCGCGCCGTCGCAGGCGCGCGCGGACGTCCCGGTCCACGCGGACTGCCACTGGGGGAACTGGCTCGCCCGCGATCGACGGGTGACGGCGCTGCTCGACTTCGAGTGGGCTCGGTTCGGCGAACCGATGGACGACTGGTTCTTCCTGATCCGGTTCAGCGGCCCGCACCTGGAGGCCGTCCTCGACGTCGTCGCCGGCGCGACGACGACGTCGTCGACGACCCTGCGCCGGGAGTGCGAGGTGCGCGAAGCGAGCTACCTCGCCTCGGACCTCCGCATCGCGCTCCAGCGCCCGGACACCCCCGTGCAGACGGTCGTCGAGAACGTACGCGACCTCGAGGAACTCGTCGTCGAGCGCCCCTGGTGGCGCCACGCCCCGTGATGCCGCAGGGACAGTGGCGGGGCCGGCGGCATGCGACCATGATCCACAATAGGCGAGCGTCGACTGTGGATTGGACCTGGTGATATGAAGAGAGTGTTCTCGACCCTGATGGCGCTGGTGACCGTCGCGTCGGTCATGGTGATCGGCGCGCCCGCCGCGCAGGCGGCCGGCTCCTGCTCGGGCACGATCATCTACAGTCAGGTGCAGTCCTCGGGCCTCGGCGAGCTGGTGATCTACTACAACAGCAGCAACGGGGGCACCAACAGCGCGTGCTTCTACCACCGCGGCGCGGCCTACGGGCGCTCGGCGCCCACCTTCGTGCAGATCTACCGCTGCGCCGAGCGGTCGGGCGAGGGCGCGCACTGCACCCGCTCGGGCAGCGCGGACACCGATTCGGGCGACTTCAGCTACCACGCCGGCCCGGTCGCGTCACCGGCGTGGCGTCCTACTGCGTCGAGGCGGTCGGCTACATCGGGTGGGCGGGTGAGCGTCACCAGATCTACAGCCGACGGCAGGGCTGCTGACCGCAGCTCGTCGCGCCGCGTACCGGCCGCCGCGACAGGGGCACCTCCCGGAGACGGGGGTGCCCCTGTCGCCGATCGTGGCAGCGATGGCGTTCTGGCTGGCGGAGGACGTGGAAGGCGCGTGAGGCTGACGGACCTCTGCCGGCCGGAACGCTGATACCTGCGCGGCATGAAAATGACTGTGTGGTATCGAGGCGAGTGGGCTGCACCGCCGGGCCGTCGGGGTCCGGTGCAGCCAGTCATGGCCTGCGAAACAGACCTCAGCCGCGCTCGTCCCACCGGTCCGTGTGGGGGAGGGCGAGCAGTCCCGGGTCCTCCGCCAGCCGGGCGCCTTGCCGCCAAGGAGTGAACGGTGGTTCAATTCTTGGCGTGGTCTACCGGAGCACCGAGCGCGTGCGGGCCCGACTCAGCGCGTCCCGGCAGCGGATCATCGCCGCCGCGCTGGAGATCATGGCCGAGCACGGGTACGCCGGCTGCTCCGTCGCCGCCGTCGCCGAGCGGGCCGGGCTGGCGACCGGCAGCGTCTACCGGCACTTCCCCACCAAGGCCGACCTGGTCGCCGAGGTGTTCCGCACGGCCTCGCAGCGCGAGGTAGACGCGGTGGCGCGCGCGGCGGCGCGGGAGGACACCGTCGCCGAGCGGGTCACCGCCGTCATCGAGACGTTCTCCGGCCGGGCGCTGCGCTCCCCCCGGTTGGCGTACGCCCTGCTCGCCGAGCCGGCCGACCCGGCGGTCGACGCCGAGCGGCTCGTCTTCCGCCGCGCGTACGCCGAGCTGATCGCCGGCCACGTGGCGCAGGGGGTGGCGAGCGGCCAGCTTCCCCCGCAGGATCCCGAGCTGACCGCCACCGCGCTGGTCGGCGCCCTGGCCGAGGCCATGGTCGGTCCCCTGGCTGCCGGGGTCGCCGGGCCACGCACCATCGAGCACCTGACCACATTCCTCCACCGCGCGCTGGGAGTGTCGCCGTGACGACGCACGAGGTCCTCAACCAGGTTCCGCCGCTGGCCGGTCACGACGCGGCCGACGACCCGGCACTGCTCGACGCGCTCGACCGCGAGGGCGCCGGCTGGGCCGCCGCCGAACTGCACGAGCTGGGCCGGCTCGGCGGCGGCGAGCAGGCGATCGAGCAGGGACGGCTGGCGAACGAGCACCCGCCGGTGCTGCGCACCCACGACCGGCACGGCCACCGCGTCGACGAGGTGGAGTTCCACCCGGCCTGGCACGAGCTGATGCGTACCGCTGTCACCCACGGCCTGCACGCCGCACCCTGGGCGGACGACCGGCCCGGCGCGCACGTGGCGCGGGCGGCCAAGTTCTACGCCTGGCGCCCCGACGCCGGGCACGGCTGCCCGATCTCGATGACCTACGCCGCCGTGCCGGCGCTGCGGCACGCCCCGGAACTGGCCGCGCGCTACGAGCCGCTGCTCACCGCCACGTCGTACGACTTCGGGCTGCGTGCGCCGCTGGCCAAGCGGGGACTGCTGGCCGGCATGTCGATGACGGAGAAGCAGGGCGGCTCGGACGTACGCGCCAACACCACCACCGCCCGCCCCGACCCGGACGGCACCTACCGGCTGCTCGGGCACAAGTGGTTCACGTCCGCGCCCATGTGCGACGTCTTCCTCACCCTCGCCCAGGCACCGGGCGGGCTCACCTGCTTCCTCGTGCCGCGCGTCCTGCCCGACGGCACGCGCAACCCGATGCGGCTCATGCGCCTCAAGGACAAGCTCGGCAACCGGTCCAACGCCTCCGCCGAGGTCGAGTACGAGCACGCGGTCGCCTGGCGGGTCGGCGACGAGGGGCGTGGCGTGCGCACCATCATCGACATGGTCAACCTCACCCGGCTGGACTGCGTCATCGGCGCGGCGGCCGGGATGCGCCAGGGTGTGATCACCGCCGCCCACCACGCCGCCCACCGGCAGGCCTTCGGCCGGTACCTCGTCGAGGCGCCCCTGATGCGCAACGTGCTCGCCGACCTCGCGGTCGAGAGCGAGGCCGCCACCGTCCTGATGATGCGGCTCGCCGGGGCGACCGACCGGTCCGCGCGCGGCGACGCCGGCGAGACCGCGTTCAAGCGGCTCGCCCTCGCCGTCGGCAAGTACTGGGTCTGCAAGCGCTGGCCGGCGCACGCGGCCGAGGCCCTCGAATGCCTGGGCGGCAACGGCTACGTCGAGGAGTCGGGCATGCCGAGGCTGTTCCGCGAGTCCCCGCTGAACTCGATCTGGGAGGGCTCCGGCAACGTCGCCGCGCTGGACGTGCTGCGCGCCCTCACCAGGGAGCCCGAGGTCATGGCGGCGTTCCAGGCCGAGGTCACCGCTGCGGCCGGTGCCGACGCCCGGCTCGACGCCGCCGTGCGCCGGGTGCGCGCCGACCTGTCCGACCCCGACGACGTCGAACTGCGGGCCCGCCGCGTCGTCGAACGGCTCGCCCTGGTCCTGCAGGGCTCGCTGCTGGTGCGGCACGGCCACCCCGCCGTCGCCGACGCCTTCTGCGCCTCCCGTCTCGGCGGCGACCACGGTCAGGCGTACGGCACGCTGCCCCGCGGCGTCGACTTCGCCGCGATCGTCTCCCGCGCGGTGCCCCAGGTGGGCTGACCGGAGAGGGCGGGCCCACCTGGTCGGGCCCGCGGGTGCGGCCGGAAATGGTGGGCCGATCGCCGGTACCGCTCGTTAGTCTGCCTGCGGACATCGGTGCGTGACACGTCGAGGCGCGGCCCGGCACCGACCACAACGGGGACTCCAGGAGAATTCGTGACACAGCAATCCATCGCGACCTCGGACCGGCTCGACGCCTCGGTGCTCAAGGTGGCCGGGGTCGTCGTCCTCGGCGCGATCATGTCGATCCTCGACGTGACCGTCGTCAGCGTCGCGCTGCCGACCTTCCAGCGTGAGTTCGGCGCGTCGTACGCCGAGGTCGCCTGGACCATGACCGCCTACACGCTCGCGCTGGCCACGGTGATCCCGCTCAGTGGCTGGGCCGCCGACCGGTTCGGCACCAAACGGCTCTACATGATCGCCCTGGCGCTGTTCACCATCGGGTCGGGGCTGTGCGCCAACGCCGACACGATCGGGCAGTTGATCGGCTACCGCGTGCTCCAGGGCCTCGGCGGCGGCATGCTCATGCCGCTGGGCATGACGATCATGACCAGGGCGGCCGGGCCGCACCGGATCGGCCGGCTGATGGCCGTCCTCGGCATCCCGATGCTGCTCGGGCCCATCGGGGGGCCGATCCTCGGCGGCTGGCTGATCGACGTCGCGAGCTGGCACTGGATCTTCCTGATCAACCTGCCGATCGGCGTCGGGGCGCTCGTCTACGCCGCCCTGGCACTGCCGAAGGACAACCCCGAGCCCTCCGAGTCGTTCGACTTCCTCGGCATGCTGATGCTCTCGCCGGGGCTCGCCCTCTTCCTCTACGGCGTCTCCTCGCTGCCCGAGACCGGCACGTTCGCCGACACCGAGGTGTGGGTGCCCATGCTGGTCGGCGGCCTGCTCCTCGTCGCCTTCGTGCGCTACTCCTTCCGGCCCCGGCACCCCCTGCTCGACCTGCGGCTGTTCGCCAACCGCAACCTCACGATCGCCGCGGTGACCATGTTCGTGTTCATCATCGCGTTCATGGGCGCCGGGCTGCTGTTCCCGGCCTACTTCCTGCAGGTGCGCGGCGAGTCGACGCTGACCGCCGGGCTGCTGATGGCGCCGCAGGGCATCGGCGCGATGGTGACCATGCCGGTGGCCGGGATGCTGGCCGACCGGGTGCCCGTCGGCCGTACCGTGCCGTTCGCGCTGGCACTCATCGCCCTCGGGTTCTTCAGCTTCACCCAGATCGATCCGCAGACGTCGTACGTGTTGCTCTGCGGGTCGCTGTTCGTCATGGGCCTGGGCATGGGCGGCACCATGATGCCGATCATGACGTCGGCGCTGAAGACCCTGAAGGCCCACGAGGTGGCCCGCGGCTCCACCCTGGTCAACATCCTGCAACAGATCGGCGGCTCCGTCGGCGCCGCGACGATGTCGGTGATCCTCACCAGCGAGCTGAACGGCTCCCGGCCGATCCCCGGGGCGACCGACCCGAACGGCGAGCCGGTGACCGAGGCCGGCCTCGCCATCGCCGTCCAGCAGCAGCCGGAACTCGCCCAGCAGTTCCCGGTCGACGCGTCGCTCATCTCCCGTGGCCTCGACTTCGCCGCCGGTTCCTTCGCCACCACCTTCTGGGTGGCGTTCGCACTGGTGCTGGCCACGTTCGTCCCGGCCGTGTTCCTGCCGCGACGACGTGAGCCGTCGCACCTGCTCGACGACGAGCAGACGGGGCCGGCGAAGGCCCCCGTCGTCATCCACTGACGCGGGGCGCGCGCCCGGGCCTCCGGGCCGACCGTCCGGGGGCCGGGCGCCGCCGTCCATCAGCCCACCACCGGTGGGCCACGCGGTCAGCGCTGCCGTGGCGCGTTCGCGCGGTCGTCGTGGGTGCCGTCGTAGCCGGCGGCCTGGAGGGCGAACAGCTCGGCGTACCGGCCGCCGGCGGCGACGAGTTCGGCGTGACTGCCGGCCTCGGCCAGCGCGCCGTCGTGCAGGACGAAGATCCGGTCGGCGTGCCGGACGTTGGCCAGCCGGTGGGTGATGAGGATGGTGGTGGCCCGCCCCTGCCGGTCCCGGATGGCCTGGAACAGGGCGTCCTCGGCGCGCGGGTCGAGGGCGGAGGACGGCTCGTCCATGACCAGCAGTTCGGCGTCGCGGAGGAAGCCACGGGCGGCGGTGATGCGCTGCCACTGGCCGCCGGAGAGGTCCTGGCCCTTGGCGAACGTCCGGTCGAGCAGCGTCTCGTACCCGTGGGGCAGTTCCCGGATCATGTCGTGCGCGACGGCGCGGGCGGCGGCGGCCTCGATCCGGTCCTGCCGGGCCTCGCTCTCGACGTCGCCGACGGCGATGTTCGTCGCGGCGGTGAACGGCCACTTGTGGTATTCCTGCGTCACCACGGCGATGCGGGCCCGCAGCCCGGGCAGGTCCCACTCCGACAGGGCACGCCCGTTCCAGCAGATGACGCCCTCGGTGGGGGCGCGAAGGGTCGCGATCATCGCGGCGAGGGTCGTCTTGCCCGAGCCGTTCTCGCCCACGAAGGCCACCGTCTGCCCCGCCGCGATCGTCAGCGTCACGCCGTCGACGGCCGGGGCCTCGCGGTCGGGGTAGCGCAGGCTCACCTCCCGCACGGTCAGCTCGCGCAGCGGACCGGGCGCGGCAGCGGCGGAGGCCGGGTCGGGCAGGTAGGCGGCGGCGCGGGTCATGAAGCCGGTGTAGTCGCCGAAGTGCTGGCCCTCGGTGTAGACCCGGTCGATCTGGAAGGTGACGACAGCCAGCGAGCGTTGCGCGGACTGCACCGCGACCACGCAGGTCGCCGCCGCCGCGAGCGGAATCTGCCCGTCGATGAGCAGCAGCCCGAGCAGGAGGTAGACCACGCCGGTGGCGATCCCGCCGATCAGCGCGCCGACCGTGGTGGTCGTGGTGACCCGGCGCGCGAGGGCCAGCTCGATGTCGGTCTCCACCTGCATCACCCGGTCGTACTGGTCCAGCAGGAACCGGCGCAGCCCGTAGGAGCGCAGCTCCGGCGCCGAGTCCCGCTCGGCCATCAGCCGGTGCAGCAGCCACAGCCGCCGGCGCCGCACCGAGCCGGCCGTGTAGGTCCGGTACCGCAGGTGCCCGGCCCGTAGCGACGCCCAGGCCTTGGGCAGCGTCGCGACCAGCAGTGCCAGCAGCAGCAGCGGGTGGATGACCACGACGGCGACCGCCACGGCGAGCAGGCCGGCCAGCCCGGCGAGCAGGTTCATCGACGACTCCACCAGGCCGATCGTCGACTCGGTGCCCCGGGAGGCCCGCTCCATGTCGTCGGCGAACGCGTCGGCGTCGAACGCCTCCAACCGGACGGCCGTGGACACCTCGAACAGGCCGCGCTCCACCTCCCGGCTCACCCGGGGGGTGAGCCCGTTCTGCGCGTACCCGGTGGCGATGCCGGTGCCGGCGCGCAGCGCGGTGACCCCCGCCAGCACGGCGAGCGCGGGCAGCGCGGCGACCACCTTGTCGGCGGTCGGGCCCCCCGCGAACAGCTCCACGAGCACCCGCTGGGTGGCCAGCAGCCCCAGGGCGGCCATCGCCCCGCCGCCGAGGGTGGCGGCGGCCACCACGGAGGTCCGGAGCCGGTCGGCCCGCCAGCTGATCCGGACCGCCGTCCACACGAGCCGGGGCAGTTCGGCGAAGACGGTGAACAGGCCCGCCTCCGACCGCGCCCGCACCCCCGTCTCCCACCAAATCGTCCGCAGCTCCGGCAGGACCGACTCCGCCTGCGCCGGCGGTTGCGCCGTGGTGCCCCGTTCGGTCCTGGTGGCGGCTCCGGTCACGGGTGTGCCTCCTCGCTACGCGGTGACGTGGTCGTCGGTCGCGGGCGGGTGGCGGCAGGGAGTCACCCCGCCGCCACCCTTTCCACCCAGAGCATCCGACCAACTACCAATGGTCACTGGTGGCGACGCGCCGGTCCATCCCCCGGAGGCGGGGAAGATGGTGCGAATCACGGTTGGTCCCGGTCACCCGCAGGAGGTCCAGGCCCCGGAGACGCCGGGCCGTCCCCGGGGCCCGGCTCACACCGTCCTGGTCGACTGTGGCGTCGGCTCGGCCGCCGTACTGCCACGCCGCGCGGCGACGAAGCCGAACGCGGTGGCGGTGAAGAACATCAGGATGCCGTAGATCGCCGGTGGCATACCGATGTCGGTGTTGTTGAGCAGGGCCGGGCTGAGTGCGATCGTGATGGCCAGGGTGGCGTTGTGGACGCCGATCTCGAACGACGACGCGACGGAATCCCGGTGCCCGACGCGCAGCAGGCGCGGCGCCGCGTACCCGATGGCCAGGCTGAGCAGGTTGAACAGCAGGGCGATGAGGCCGACCGCGCCGATGGTGGCGGCGAGTTCGTCCTTGACGCCGAGGACCGCGCCGACGATCACGACCATGAGGACCACGATGGAGAGGATCTTCACCGGTCGCTGCATGCGCTCGGCGAACGCGGGACGCCGCTGCCGGACGACCATGCCGATCGCGATCGGGATGAGCACCAGGGCGAACACCTGGAGCACCTTGTCGAACTGGAGGCCGAGCGAGCTGTCCGAGCCGATGAACGCGGCGACGGAGAGGTTGACGATCACCGGCAGCGTGAACAGGGCGAGCACCGAGTTGATGGCGGTCAGGGTGACGTTCAGCGCGACGTTGCCCTGGAACAGGTGGCTGAAGAGGCTGGCGGTGCTGCCGCCGGGGGAGGCGGCGAGCAGCATCATTCCGACGGCCAGCTCCGGGCGCAGGTCGGCGGCGAGCACCAGGCCCAGGCAGACGGCCGGCAGGACCAGCATCTGGCAGACCAGGGAGATGATCACGGCCCGGGGATAGGCGACGACGCGACGGAAGTCGGCGATGGTCAGGGTGAGGCCGAGGCCGAGCATGACGATGCCCAGCGCGATGGGGAAGAGCACGAGCGACAGACCGGTATTCACAGTGCTGGGCCTCCTGATCGCGGTACGCCAGGGATCACCGGAGCTTCACACCACGACGGGTGCGCCCGCATCTTGCAACGTGCGCAGACGACCGTCAATGGGCATCGTCCACCGGCCGTGCCCCGGCACCGGCCCCGGGCGACGGGGCCGACGCCGCGACGCGGGTCAGAAGGGCCACTGGTCGCGTGACCCCGCCTCGATGAGCGGAATCATCGCGAACGCGGCGTCGGAGAGGCCGCCGAACGTGTGCCGGTTGCCGGCCGCCGGTGCGTGCCCGACCCGGTACCCGGCCAGGTTCCAGGTGTACACCGGTACCCGCGCGGGCACGGCGGCCGTGACGTCCACCGCGCCGTGCCAGTGCGCCTGCTCGTCGGTGAGGACGACCACCCGGTCGTGCCGGTCGTAGTGGTCGCGCACCGCCTTCTCGGTCTGGGTCCCGGCGCCGTGGAAGTAGCCACCCTCCTTGAACCGGCGCACCGCCGCCAGCACCGACTCGCCGGCGACGGCCGGGAACACCGTGCTGGCGTTGGAGAACGACACCACCGTGGCGTCCCGCGCGCGGGCAGCCAGCGCGAGGCCGAACACGGTGGCCGCGTCCCAACAGCGCAGTGTGCCGTCCCTGCTGAACGCGCTGTTCATCGATCCCGACGTGTCGACCAGGATCAGGGTCCGCGCGTCCAGGGCGGGGACGTTCGCCAGCGCGTGCTGCAACGCCTTCTCCAGCGGGTACGCCCAGCGCAGGCTCGGCGCCGCGTTGTACGCCGACAGGTACCGCATCGGCAGCACGCGCGACCGGGCGACCTCGCCCGGATCGGCCAGCCTGGCCGCCACCGTCTCCGCGACGTCGTCGCTGACGCCCGCCCGGTCGAAGTTGCGCAGGTTGCGCAGCAGCGCCAGGTAGCCCATCGTCGGGATGATCGCCTCCCAGGCCGCGGCGTCCGTCGCACTCTGCCGCCAGCCTGCGAGGGACTCCCACGTCATGCCCGCCGCGTGCAGCACCGCCGGGTCGGTGACCTCCCCGCGCCGCTCGACCGGCAACGCCATGAGCTCGGCCCGCGCCGCCAGCACCGTGAGGGACGCGGGCAGCGGGTTGTCGCGCCGGTGCCGGCGGTCCAACGCGTGCCGGAACAGGTCGCCCTGCCGCTCGTCGCGCGCCGTCGGGTGGGTCAGGTCGATGACGTCGCCGAACCGCGCCGCGCCGCCGTCGGAGTCGTACTTGAGCAGGCTCCGCTCGTGGTACAGCCGTACCGCCGCGTCGGCGATGCCCCGCTTGACCGGCTTGGGCATCGTCCGGCCGTGGCGACCCAGCCAGTACGCGAGGGCCTCGCCGGGCTCGTCGGCCCGCTGCAACGCCGAGTCCACCACCGACCGGGAGCCGGGGATGCCGGCCGCGACCTGTGCGCGGGCTCCCTCCAGGGCGGCGACGACGGACGCCGAGCGCAGCATCGCGCCGGTACGCAGCCAGCGTACGAAGCGGGCGAACCAGTCGGGATCGGCGACGGCGACGGCGGCGACCAGTTCGCGGAACCGCGCGTCCCGCTCGGCGGCACCCTCGTAGAAGGTGTCCTCGCCGACCATGTTCGACACGCCCAGCAGGAACAGTTCGGCGCGTGGCTCACGGACGAAACCGGGCGCACCCTCGGCGGTGCGGAACCGCTCGGCCTCCTCCTGCCATGGGTGACCTGGGCTGCTGATCGACACCGCCTTGCGGCGGCGGCGGGATTTGCACCCGCGTCTCCCCGTGGGAAGCGGAAGTAGCCGTTACCTACGCACCGGGAGGTGCCCGATGACGGTAAGCGGCCCTCGCGTACGCCGGCAAGCCACTTTCGTGCGCGCGACGGCGCGATGGCCGAATCCGGCGGTCCGGGCGAGCGGTTGGCCGCCGACGTGCCGGCACCCGCCTGCGGATCCGGTCAGCTGCGCGACCATTTCTGGTTGGCGTCACCGGTGCAGTCCCACAGCTGCAGCTTGCCTCCGTTGCTGGTGTTGCGGTTCCGCACGTCGACGCAGCGGTTCGCGCTGAGGTTGACCAGGTCACCGGCGGCGTTGAGGGTGAAGCGTTGCGCCGGGTTGCCGTTGCAGGTGACGAGGTTGACCTCGGTGCCGTTCGCCGTGCCGGCCCAGGCCGGGTCCATGCACTTGCCCATCGCCCGGATCGTGCCGTCGGAGGCGAACGTCCAGGCCTGTGCGGCGGTGCCGTTGCAGTCCCAGATCTGCAGCTTGGCCCCGTCGACCGGGTTGGCGCTCGGGATGTCGATGCAACGACCGCTGAGCGCGCCCCGGATCGCGGTGGTGCCCGGCGGGTTGCCGCCCGAGGTGTAGCCCGAGACGCGTACGTAGTCGACGAGCATCTGCTGCGGGAACTGCGTGGAGGCGTCGGGGTAGCCGGGCCAGTTCCCGCCCACCGCCACGTTCAGGAGCATGAAGAACGGGTGGTCGAACACCCACCGGTTGCCGCCGAGCCGACCCGGGTCGACCCGGTGGTACTCGACGCCGTCCAGGTACCAGACGATGGAGTTCGGTTCCCAGTCCACCCGGTAGGTGTGGAAGGCGTCGGCGAGCGGCTGGCCGATGGTGCGGCTGCCGGTGATGCCGCCGCCGCCCGAGTAGCCGGGGCCGTGGATGGTGCCGTAAACGGTGTTGGGCTCCCGGCCGATGTTCTCCATGATGTCGATCTCGCCCGCGTTCGGCCAGCCCACGCTGCCCATGTCGTTGCCGAGCATCCAGAACGCCGGCCAGATGCCCTGACCCCGGGGGATCTTGATGCGGGCCTCGAAGCGGCCGTACGCCTGGGTGAACGTGGCCGCCGTGAGCAGCCGGGCCGAGGTGTACTCGCACCGGCCGTAGTGGCACTGGTAGTTGGCCGGGTTCTCCCGGCGGGCGGTGATCACCAGGTTGCCCTGGCCGTCGTGCACGGCGTTGCTCGTGCTGTTGGTGTAGTACTGCCGCTCGTTGTTGCCCCAGCCGCCGCCGCCGATGTCGAAGCGCCACCTGCTCTGGTCGACGGGCGTGCCGGCCGGCGCGTTGAACTCGTCCTGCCAGGTGATCCCCCCGATGGCGGCCTGCGCCGGTTCGGGGTGGACCGGCACGGTGAGGGCGGCGGTGGCACCGATGATCGCGGTCGCGGCGAGGGCGAGCGCCCACGGCCGTCGACGGGTACGGACTCTGAACATGTAGACCTCCTTGGCGACTGCGCCGGCGCGACGTCTCTCGCGGCGACGACGGGACGAGCGGCGGTGACCCGGCGGCGGGACCGGGTCAGCCGCGACGCCACTTCTGGTTGGCGCCGCCGACGCAGTCCCACAGGTGCAGGCGGGCGCCGTCGGAGTTGTTCCACTCCTTGATGTCGACACACTTGTTCGCCTGCGGGTTGACCAGGTCGCCGGCCGCCGACAGGACGAACTGCTGGGCCGGGTTGCCGCTGCAGTTGGCGATCTGGATGGCCGCGCCGTTGGCGGTGGATCCCCAGGCCACGTCCATGCACTTGTTGTTCTGCGTGCGCAGGGCGCCGCCGGTGAAGGTCCACGACTGCGCGGCGGTGCCGTTGCAGGTCCAGGTCTGCAGGGGCACCCCGTCGGAGAAGTTGGAGTTCGGCACGTCGATGCAGCGGTTGTTCCAGTTGCTGATCAGCCGGCTCCCGCCGCCGCCACCGGTCGTCACCAGGGACAGCCCGTAGACGCCGAGGATCTCGTTGACCGGCTGGAACCAGGTCGTGCCGCCCGTGGAGCAGTTGCCGGAGCCGCCGGAGGTGACGCCCTGGGCCTGGTTGCCGGAGACCCAGGCGCCGCCGGAGTCGCCGCCCTCGGCGCAGGCGTTGCTGCGGGTCAGGCCCGACACCGCACCCTGCGGGTAGTTGACGGTCTCGTTGCGGCCGAGGATGGTCCCGCAGCGCCAGCCGGTCGTACGCCCGGAGCGGCAGACCGAGCTGCCGATCGCCGCGTCCTGCGAGCCGGCGACGGTCACGTTTCCCCCGGAGTAGTTGTTCACCCAGGGCTGCGGCGTCCAGGAGCCGTTGGTGCGTACCCAGCCGTAGTCGTTGCCGGGGAACGACGACCCCGCGAACGTGCCCTGCGAGACGTTGTTGAAGCCGAGGGTGGGGCTGCCGACGCCGCCGCAGTGGCCCGCCGTGACGAAGCCGCCGACGACCGCGAAGCCGACCGAGCAGAGGGTGTTGCCGTTGATGACGTACTGGTCACCGCCGCGGATGTCGTAGAGCGGCCGGGGCGCGTCGGTGGCGGTGACCACCCGGATCGCGTCCGCGGGCACGCCGCTGGCCCTGGCGTACGCGATCGCCTTGGCGGCGGCGCCCGGCCGGGCCGTCACGACCACGCTGTTGCGGGCGACGTCGACGTGCCAGCCGTGCACGTCACGGGGGTCGGCGGCGGCGGTGCGCCGGTCGAGGGCGTCCTTGAGCGCGTCGAGGGTGCGTTCGCTGCGGGCGACGACCGCGACGTCGGCGCCCTCGGCGCGGACGGTCGCGGCGAGCGCCGCATCCGTGACGGCGACGGTGAGGCGCTGACCGCCGGACGGGATCCACGCGCCGGCGAACGCGGGGCCGAGCTTCGCGCGCAGGCGTCGCTCGACCACCGGCGCCGCAGCCTCGGTGCGCAGGCGTTCGTCGACCTGGGTGGGGGTGAGGTCGAGGTCGCGGCGCATCGCCTCGACGAGGGCGGGGCTGAGGCCGGCCGTGGCCGTCGCGTCGCGGGCCGGGGCGGCGGGGGGAGTGTCGCTCGCGTGGCCCACCGCCGGGGCGAGGCCGACGAGCAGGAGGGCGGTGGCGACGGGGGCGAGCAGGCGCAGTCTTCGAGGCAAGGAGATCCTCCCGGGTGCGGCGGGGGTGGCAGACGGAGCCGGAGAGCGCTCTCTAAGGGAAGTCTGTCGATATCTCGACACATCTGTCAAGAAGGTTGCCAGTTGTTGGCCCGGAGGTCGCCCTCGGCTACCGCCGATGCGTCGGGGGCCGGGGCACCCGCCGCCGGTGCGCATCCGGACCCGTCGCGGGCGGCGGGAGCGCCGGGCGGCGTCGGATCAGGCGGGCGAGAGCAGCCCGCGCGCCGCCCGGACCTGGTCGACGGCCCGGCGCAGGGCGGCCGCGACGCGCTCCTCGCCAGCGGCGTCCAGCCGGGCCACCGGCACCGACAGGCTGATCGCGTCGGTCGCCGGCGCCGCCAGGGGTACGGCCGCCGCGAAGCAGACGATGCCCTCGGTGTTCTCCTCGCGGTCCACCGCGTATCCGCGCTCCCGGACGGCGGCGAGTTCGGCGCGCAGCGCGTCGCGGTCGGTGACGGTGTGCGGGGTGAGCGCGGGCAGCGGCCAGCTCAGCAGCCCGTCGAGCGCGTCGTCCGGGCGCTCGGCGAGCAGCGCCTTGCCCAGGGCGGTGGCGTGCGCCGGCAGTTGCCGGCCGATCGCGCTGTAGAGCCGCAGCGGGTGCACCGACTCACGCTTGGCGAGGTAGACGATGTGCGCGCCGTCCAGCCGTCCGAGGTGGACGGTCTCGCCGAACTGCCGGGACAGGTCGTCGAGCACCCCGCCGAGCAGGCCCACGGTGTCGTCACTGGTGAGGTACGCGGCGCCGACCTGGAGCGCGCGCACCCCGAGCCCGAACCGGGTGCCGGTCGGGTCGCTCTCCACCCAGCCGCGCTGGGTCATGGTGCGCAGGATGCCGTGCAGGCTGCTCTTCGGGATGTCCAGCGCGCGGGCCAGGTCGACCAGGGAGCGCCGCTGCGGCGAGTCGGCCAGCGCCTCGAGCACCTCCAGAGTCCGGGTGGAGGACTTCACCGGTTGGAACCCGCCGGGCAGCGTCATGACCGCCACTGTAGCGGGGTTGACAGCCCGGCCGACGCCGCTAGGGTCACGTATGTGACTGGCGTACATGATGATGAACAGAAGCGTGCGGTCGTCGCGGCCGTCGTCGCGGCCCGGATCCTGCCGGTCGTCGTGCTGGACGCCGCCCGCGACGCCGCCCCGCTGGCCGACGCGCTCGTCCGGGGCGGGCTGCGCTCGGCCGAGGTGACCTTCCGCACCGACGCCGCCGCCGACGCGATCCGGGTGATGTCCGGGCGGGCCGACCTGCTCGTCGGCGCCGGCACCGTGCTGACCCCGGCCCAGGTCGACCGGGCCGTCGAGGCGGGCGCCCGCTTCGTCGTCACCCCCGGGTTCGCCCCGGCGGTCGTCCGGCGCTGCCAGGAGATGGGCGTGCCCGTCTTCCCCGGCGTCGCCACCGGCACCGAGATCCAGATGGCCCTCGACGCCGGGCTCGACACGGTCAAGTTCTTCCCCGCCGAGCAGCTCGGCGGCGTCGCGATGATCAGGGCGCTCGCCGCTCCGTTCCGCTCGGTGCGGTTCATCCCGACCGGCGGGGTCGACACCGGCAACCTCGCGGACTACCTTGCCCTGCCCGCCGTGCTGGCGGTCGGCGGCACCTGGATGGTCGCCCCCGACCTGATCGCCGCCGGACGGTGGGACGAGGTCGCCGCCCGCACCGCCGCGGCAGTCGAAGCCGCCCGACCCACCACGGAGGCCTGAGTCATGCTGTCGATCCGTCCGGCCGGCGAGTGCCGCTACGACCTGGTCTCCCTGGGCGAGATCATGCTGCGGCTCGACCCGGGCGAGGGCCGGGTGCGCACCGCCCGCACCTTCCGCGCCTGGGAGGGCGGCGGCGAGTACAACGTGGCACGCGGGCTGCGCCGCTGCTTCGGGCTGCGGACCGCCGTGGTCACCGCGTTCGCCGACAACGAGGTGGGCCGGTTGCTGGAGGACCTCGTGCTCCAGGGCGGAGTCGACACGTCCCTGGTCACCTGGCTGCCCTACGACGGGGTCGGCCGCGCCGTGCGCAACGGCCTCAACTTCACCGAGCGCGGCTTCGGCGTGCGGGGCGCGGTCGGCACGTCCGACCGCGGCCACAGCGCCGCCAGCCAGCTCCGGGCCGACCAGGTCGACTGGGACCACCTGTTCGGCACGCTGGGGGTGCGGTGGCTGCACACCGGCGGCATCTACGCCGCCCTGTCCGAGACCACCCCGGAGACGATGGAGGCGGCGATGGCCGCCGCCGCCCGGCACGGCACCGTCGTCTCGTACGACCTCAACTACCGGCCCAGCCTGTGGAAGGCGGTCGGCGGGCAGGACCGCGCGCGGGAGGTCAACCGCCGGCTCGCCCGCTACGTCGACGTGATGATCGGCAACGAGGAGGACTTCACCGCCTCGCTGGGCTTCGAGGTGCCCGACACCGACGCCTCCCTGTCCGAGCTGGAGGTGGCCAACTTCCAGCGGATGATCGAGGCGGCCACCAGCGAGTACGACAACTTCAAGGTCGTCGCCACCACCCTGCGTACGGTGCGCACCGCCACCGTCAACGACTGGGGCGCGATCGCCTGGGCCGACGGGAAGTTCGTCGAGGCGACCCACCGGCCCCGCCTGGAGATCATGGACCGGGTCGGCGGCGGCGACAGCTTCGCCTCCGGCCTGATCTACGGCCTGCTGGAGAAGGGCGACCTGGGCACGGCCGTCGAGTACGGCGCGGCGCACGGCGCGTTGGCGATGACCACGCCGGGCGACACCTCGATGGCCAGCCTCCGGGAGGTGGAGGCGCTCGTGCGGGGCACCGGCGCGCGCGTGCGGCGCTGACCCGCCGGGGCTGCGCCGCACCCGGGAGGCCGGCCGGGGCCGGTCGACGGCCCGACAGCCGCGGGACGGCCAGCTCCGGCGGCACAGCCGTCACCGGCCGGCCGGCCCGCTCACTCCCCGGTGAAGTGCGGCTCGCGCCGGTCGAGGAAGGCCCGGACCGCCTCCTCGTGGTCGCGGGTCTGGTGCGCCAGCGCCTGCATCGCGGCGGAGAGCTCCAGGATGCTGTCGAGGCTCTGGTGCTGGGACTCGCGCAGCAGCTTCTTGGCCATCCGTACGGCGTGCGGCGGGTTCGCGGCCACCCGGTCGGCCAGCCGGCGCGCCTCGGTGAGCAGTTCGTCGTGCGGCACGACCCGGGAGACCAGCCCCCACTCGAGGGCGGTCGCGGCGTCGACGCGGTCACCGGTCAGCGCCATCTCGGCGGCCCGGGCCGCCCCGACGGCCCGGGGCAGCAGCCAGGCGCCGCCGTCGCCGGGGATGATGCCGAGCTTGACGAAGCTCTCCGCGAAGAACGCCCGCTCCGAGGCGATCCGCAGGTCGCACATGAGCGCCAGGTCGCAGCCGGCGCCGACCGCCGCCCCGTTGACCGCCGCGATCAGCGGCACGTCGCACGCGTACATCGCCCGGGGGATCCGCTGGATGCCGCGGCGGTAGCCGTCGCGCAGCTCGTGCGGTGCGCCGCCGAAGAGGCCGACCCGCTCCGCCATGTCCTTGACGTTGCCGCCGGCGGAGAAGGCGCTGCCGGCGCCGGTGAGGATGACCGCCCGCACCGTCCGGTCGGCGTTGACCGCGTCGACCCGGGCGACCAACGCGTCGATCACGTCGTCGCCGGAGATGGGGTTGCGGGCCTCCGGCAGGTTGATCGTCCACGTCTGGACGGGGCCGTCCCGCTCGACGAGAACCGGGTCGTCCACGCGCGTCTCCTCGCTGTGCCGCTGATCTGGCTGCCCCCGAAACCAACCACACGCCCGTCGGCCCGGCAAGGCGGGGGCGCGTGCCGCCCGACCGTGCGGGACCTGGTACGCGTCGCCGGGCTGCCCCACCGCGTGATCCGGGGCTCGGGTGCCCGGACCTCTCCGCCCCGGGGCCGTCGGGCTCGGTCGGGTCAGCGCCGGGCCCGACGGTGCCCCTACGATGCGACGTATGGCGCTGCTGCACCGGGCGAGGATGCACCCCACGAAGTTCGCACTGCTGGCGGCGTGGCTGCCCGGCCGGCCGTGGTACCAGGGCCCGGCCAGCGGCGACGTCGAGCGCGTGGCGGCCTACCGGTTCGACGATCCGGCCGGTGCCGTCGGCGTCGAGACGCTGCTCGTCCGGGCCGGCGACGGGCCGATCCACCAGGTTCCCCTGACCTACCGCGGCGCACCCCTCGACGGTGGCGACGAGTGGCTCGTCGGCACCACCGAACACTCCGTGCTCGGTCGCCGCTGGGTCTACGACGCCTGTGCCGACCCCGTCTACGCCGCGACGCTGGCCGCTGCCGTGTTCGCCGACGCCGGGCAGGCGGAGGAGTTCTTCGAGACCGACGGCCGGCGGGAGTACCGCGAGCTGTCGATGGCCATCGCCGGCAGCGGCACCCGGGGTGCCGAGGTCCCGCCCGTCGGCGCCGTACGCAGCGTGCTGGACGACGACCTCACCGTCATCGTCACCGACGCCGTGGAGCTGGCAGTCGTCCGCCGCCTCGACGGCGGCACCGCGTCGGAGGGCGCCGTGCTGACCGGCACGTTCAGCGGCCAGTCGAGCCCGCTGCCGCTGGCGTACGCCCGCCGGCGCTGAGCCGAACCGCGCGGACCCGGGCGGGGGGCACCTCGCCGAGACCGCCCAGCACGCCGGGGGGCGGCGCGCGGCCGGTCCCGGAGCGGGGGGACCGGCCGCGACGTGGGGCGGGGGCGGATCAGCCCCAGATGGCGGTCGCCCACTCCGGGTGGTCGACGAACGGGTTCCGGTTGCCCTGCCAGCGCTCGTAGATCCGCTGGTTGCGGCGCTTCTCGAAGGCGTCCGGCGGATCGGCCTGGTTCCACTGGAGCAGCACCGACATCCGGCCGTGGTACGGCGCGGTGCCGTTGTTGACCGACTGGTTCAGCTCCAGGTCGGGCCAGCCGTCGGTGCCCTCGTACCGGATCGCCATATACATGATCATGCGTGCCACGTCGCCCTTGACCGCGTTGCGCGGCTCCCACGAGTCGGCGTCGGTGTAGCAGCCCGGCGCCTCGCCGACGGGGCTGCCGCCGTTGTCGAAGTCCTTGCTGCCGCGCGTCGAGTTCACCGAGGCGTCGGTCGGCCGTAGGTGGTGGACGTCGGTGCCCGGGCCGGTCGAGGTGCCGAAGTCGCCGTGCGACTTGGCCCAGACGTGCTCGCGGTTCCAGTCGTTGACGCCGCCGCCGTTGCTGGTCTTGCTCTGCGACCGCCCGGTGTAGAGCAGGATGACGTTGCTGCTGTTCGCCGGGTCCTGGTCAGTGTCCCGCAGCGCCTCCCACACCTGGTCGTAGGAGAGCTTCGTCTGCACCTTGATGATCGAGTGCAGCGAGCTGCGCAGCGCGGTGCCGGACTTGCCGACCGCGTTGGCGTAGTAGGTCGAGTCGTATCCGCCGCCGGGGGCGGTGGGGGTCGGACCCGGCGTCGGCGACTGGCTCGGCGAGGGAGCGGTGCCGCCGAGGGTCATCGCCGTCGGGTTCTTCAGGCCGCCGTGGCTGAAGTAGGCGGTGAGCGCCCCGGTGGCGGTGATCCGCTGGCCCCGCAGGCCCGGGTTGGTGAGCAGCCCGAACGTGCTGCGGTAGGCGGCGGTGACCTGGACGTAGAGCATCCGGCTCGGGCCGGTCTCGGCCGCCGTGTCGGCGATCGCGATCGCGGTGTCCGAGGTGAAGCCGGACCTGAGCACCGTCGTGCTGCTGGTCGGCTGGCCGATGACGTAGCCGGTCACGGCGGCCGTCCGACCGTCCTGCGCGGCGAGCGCCTGGGTCACGGTCAGGGTGGTGGCGGCCGACGCCGCCGCCGTCACCGCCACGGGCGCCACCAGCGCGACGGCGAGCGCGAACGCCGTCGCCAGCCTTCTGGGCCCTGAGCGGGCACTGCTCCTCATATTCATGAGCAGCGATGCTAGCGGTGCGGGGGTGAACGCCGGGAGATCGGGAGCGCAACTTTTCACCCACGCCCGGGGCAGGCCGCCGTGGCGACGCGCCGGGCGGTGCCGGACCGGGACGGTGCGGCATTCCGCCGGGGGTAGGCTGACCTGCGTGGATCACGAAGACCGCATCGCCCTCTTCCTCGACTACGAGAACCTCGCGCTGGGGGCCCGCGACCACCTCGGCGGCGCGGCCTTCGACTTCCGTCCCATCGCCGACGCCCTCGCCGAGCGCGGCCGGGTGGTGGTGCGTCGGGCGTACGCGGACTGGTCCTACTTCGACGAGGACCGGCGGATGCTCACCCGCTCGCACGTCGAGCTCATCGAGATTCCGCAGCGGATGGGTGCCTCCCGCAAGAACGCCGCCGACATCAAGATGGCCGTGGACGCGGTGGAGTTGGCCTTCGAGCGCGGCTACATCTCGACCTTCGTCATCTGCACCGGCGACAGCGACTTCACCCCGCTGGTCCACAAGCTCCGTGAGCTCAACAAGCGCGTGATCGGCGTGGGCGTGGAGAATTCGACCTCGGCGCTGCTGCCGCCCGCGTGCGACGAGTTCCTCTACTACGACCGGTTGGAGGGCGTCGACATCCCTCCCGCCCGGGTCCGGCGGGGCCGCCCGGCCCGCCTGCCCAACCCCGACGTGCCGCGGGTGGAGCAGGAGCCCGAGCCGCAGCCGGCGGCCGAGGAGGCCGCCCGGGACGTCGACACGCTCGCCGTGTTCGTGGCCCAGACCGTCGCCGGCCTCCAGGGCAGTTCGAGCGGCGAGGTGACGGCCTCGACGCTGAAGCGCACCCTGCTGCGCAAGGACCCGACGTTCAGCGAGTCCGACTACGGGTTCCGCACCTTCGGGGAGCTGATGCGCCACCTCGCCCAGCACAACGTGGTCGAGCTGGCGGAGGGGCCCGCCAAGGGCGACCCCGAGGTGTCCCTGCCCGAGCACGGCGACCGTGAGGTGGCGTTCGGGCTGCTCGGCTCGGTGGTGGCGGACCTCGCCGGCGACGAGGGCGCGGTGGCGCTCTCCGGCCTCAAGAACCAGCTGCGCCGGGCGCGGCCCGACTTCAGCGAGAAGAAGCTGGGTTACCGCAGCTTCCTCCAGTTCTGCAAGGCGGCGGCCACCAGTGGCGTGGTCGAGCTGAGGTGGAGCTCCGAGGCCGACGACTACCTCCTCACCCCGCCGGCCGTCTGACCCGTCCTCCCGGCCGTCGGCGTCGGGGCGGACGTCGCGCGGAAACTGATCCACTTCGGACGTTTAGAAGCGCTGCCGAGCGGAGAAGTGCGCCTCGCGCGGGCAGAGCCGCCCGCCGGGTCCGGAAGGAACGTCATGACACGGATGGTGCGTACGGCTGCGCTGGTCGGGGTGCTCGCCCTGGCGGTCAGCGGGTGTGGGGGCGTCGGCGGAGACGGCGACGAGGGCGGCGGTACCGCGACCGAGGGCACGCTGTCCACGATGGGTTTCGGGCTGTCGGACGAGATCGCGACCACGCGCGTCGACGCGTTCAGGCGCGACAACCCCGGCGTCGACCTGAAGATCACCGAGGGTGGGTTCGACGAGCAGCAGTTCCTCTCCGCCGTCGCCTCCGGCAACCCGCCGGACCTGGTGTACATGGACCGCAAGCTGATCGGCACCTACGCCAGACGTGGCTCCATCCAGCCGCTGACCGACTGCGTCGACAAGCAGGACATCGACATGGGGCAGTACCGGCCGGCCGCGAAGGAACAGGTCACCCTCGACGGCGCCGTCTACGGCGTCCCCGAGTTCTCCAGCGTCCGGGTGGTGTACCTCAACGAGGCGCTGCTGCGGCAGGAGGGCCTGACCCCCGCCGACGTCGACCTCGCGGACTGGGCCGGGCTGCCCGCGCTCAACGCCAGGCTGGCCACCGTCTCCGGCGGCCGGCTCTCCCGCATCGGCATCGACCCGAAGATCCCCGAGTTCCTGCCCATGTGGGCCAAGGCCAACGGCGTCGACATGCTCTCCGCCGACGGTACGAAGGCCAACCTCGACGACCCGAGGCTGGTCGAGGCGCTCACCACGGGGATCAAGCTGATCCAGGACCAGGCCGGCTGGGGCAGGTTCAAGTCCTTCCGCGACACGTTCGACTTCTTCGGCGCGCAGAACCCGCTCGCCAAGAACCAGATCGTCGCCTGGCCGATGGAGGAGTGGTTCCTCAACCAGGCCGCCAAGAACACCCCGAAGGCCGAACTGGTGGTCAGGCCGTTCGTCGACCGGCAGGGCAGGCCGGTGACCCTCTCCTCCGGGCTGGCCTGGGTGGTTCCCAAGGGCGCGAAGAACCCGGACGCCGCGTGCGCGTTCATGAAGAAGGTCACCGCCACCGACACCTGGGTCGCCGCCGCCAAGGCCCGCGCCGACGCGCGCAGGGCCGCCGGCCAGCCGTTCACCGGCGTCTACACGGGCAACGTCACCGCCGACCAGCGGATCTTCGACGAGCTCTACCAGCCCACCGGCAACAGGCGCTTCGACGACGCCGTGGCCACCATCCGCTCCGTGCAGGACGCCGCGTTCGCGATGCCGGCCTCGCCCGCCGGCGCCGAGTTCGACAAGGCGTGGACGGACGCGGTCAACCGGGTCCTCTCCGGCCAGGCACAGCCGGCGGAGGCGCTCGCCCGCGCCCAGCAGGAGGCGACCGCCGCCCTCGACAAGGCGTCGAAGTAGGCCTCGGGGGATGGCCACCACCACCGTCCCCGCTCCAGCCGGCCGGCGGCGTCGTACGCCGCTGGCCCGGCGGGAGGCGCGCTGGGCGTACCTCTTCCTGGCGCCGTGGATCGTCGGGTTCCTGGTCTTCAACGCCGGGCCGATGATCGCCAGCGCCTGGCTCAGCCTCACGGAGTACGACGCGATCAACGCCCCCCGCTACACCGGCCTGGACAACTACCGGGAGCTGATGGCCGACCCGATGGTGGCGCGCAGCCTGGGCAACACCGTCTACTACACCGTCCTGCACGTGCCGCTGGTGATGGCCATCTCGCTGGGGCTGGCGCTGCTGCTCAAGCGGGTGGGGCGGTTGCAGGGCTTCTTCCGTACCGTCTTCTACCTGCCGGTGATGACCCCGGCGGTGGCCGTGGGCATCCTGTTCCTGCTCCTGCTCAACACCCAGGACGGATTGCTCAACCGCGGCCTCGCCCTGGTCGGGATCGAGGGTCCGAGCTGGACCACCGACCCGGACTGGGTGATGCCCGGCATCGTCCTGATGGGCCTGTGGAGCCTCGGCTCCACCGTGATCATCTACCTGGCCGCGTTGCAGAACGTGCCGCGCGACCTGTACGAGGCGGCGAGCATCGACGGCGCCGGCGGCTGGGCGCGGTTCCGGCACGTGACGCTGCCGATGATCTCGGGCGCGCTGTTCTTCACGCTGATCGTCAACACCATCTCGTCGCTGCAGATGTTCACCGAGGTCTACACCATGTATTTCGGCAACCGGCAGACGCAGGGGGCGTTCAACAGCGACGCGGCGTCGTTCTATGTGATCCACCTGTTCCAGGAGGCGTTCCAGTTCCTGCACATGGGCTTCGCCTCCGCGATGGCCTGGCTGCTTTTCGTGATCATCCTGATCATCACGCTGGTGCAGGTGAAGCTCGGCAACCGGTTCGTGTACTACGAGGGGGACCAGCCGTGACGGGAGACAGCAGCCGGCGGGCCGAGGGGGACCGGTCGTGACGGCCACGGTCGAGCGGGCCGTCGCCGCCCCCGTACCCGCGACCGCGCCGGGCGGCGCCGACCGCCGGACGGCGGTTGAGCAGAGCAGGCGCCCGCTCTGGCAGCGGGTGCTGTTCGTGGTCGCCCTCGTCGGCGTCGCCGTGGTGTTCATGCTGCCGTTCGTCTGGCTGATCGGTGCCTCGCTGCGACCCCGCGAGTACGTCTTCTCCGGCGGGTTCCTGCCCACCCCGTTCGCGCCGGAGAACTACGCCGACGCGTGGCAGGCGGTGCCGATGGTCACCTGGCTGCTCAACAGCGTGGTGGTCGGCACGGCGGCGGCGCTCGCGGTGACGCTGTCCAGCGCATGGGTGGCGTTCGGCTTCGCGTACTTCCGGTTCCCGGGGCGCGACCTGCTGTTCGGCCTGGTGCTCGCGACGATGATGCTGCCGTTCGCGGTGACCATGATCCCGACGTACCTGATCTGGACGGAACTGCGGCTGACCGGCACCCAGGTGCCGCTGTGGGCGGGCAACCTGTTCGGCTCGGCGTTCTACATCTTCCTGCTGCGGCAGTTCCTGCTCTCGCTGCCCCGGGAGTACTTCGAGGCGGCCCGGGTCGACGGGGCGAGCTACCCGCAGCTGTTCTGGAAGCTGGCCTTCCCGCTGATCCGTCCCGCCCTGCTGGTGGCGTTCGTCTTCGAGTTCAAGGCGAGCTGGACCGACCTGATGAAGCCGCTGATCTACCTGCGCGACGAGGAGCTGTACACCCTTCCGCGCGGGCTCAAGGTGGTGCTGGACCGCTTCGGCTACGGCGGCGAGCAGCAGTGGGAGGTCGTGCTCGCGGGCAGCGTCATCGCGACCGTGCCGATGCTGGTGCTGTTCTTCCTCGCCCAGCGGCACTTCGTCGAGGGCATCGCCACCTCCGGCCGCAAGGGCTGAATCCGCCGTGCCCGGCCCGGCCCGTCGCGCGGGCCGGACCGGGCACGTGGTCGGCTCAGGGGATGGTCAGGCCGTACGCGGCCAGGATCTCGGTGATCGGCTGGTAGTAGGTGGTGCCGCCGGTGGTGCAGTTGCCACTGCCACCGGAGAGGATGCCGAGGACGACGCCGGTGCCGGGGACGTAGAGCGGCCCGCCGCTGTCGCCCGGCTCGGCGCAGATGTTGGTCCTGATCAGGCCGAATACGGCGCCGCCGGCGAAGTTCACGGTCACGTTGAGGCCGGTGACCGTGCCGCAGCGCACCCCGGTCGTGGAACCGCTGCGACAGACCGTCTGGCCGATGTGGGCGTTGCCGGCGCCGTTGATGGTGAGCAGGCCGGGGTAGGTGTACACGGCGCTGGGATGGGCGACCCGGCTCGTGTAGCGGACCAGCCCGTAGTCGTTGCCGGGGAAGCTGCTGCCCGCCCGGGTGCCGAGGACGATGGTCCGCCCGCTGTCGGCGTACCACGTGGCGGCTGCGGCGGTGCAGTGGCCGGCGGTGACGAAGTAGTAGGTTCTGCCGCTGCGGACGTTGGCGCCGAGGGAACACCGCGCGCCGCCGCCGTAGATCGGCTGCCCGCCGGCGATGAGCAGGCGCAGCTCACCCGGCTCGTGCCGGAGCACCGCGCCGGCCCGGGCGGCGGTCGCCCGCAGCGCGGCCACGTCACGGGCGGAGACGGTGTCGTCGACGGTCAGGGTCATCCGGCCGGTGGCGGGGTCGAGGCCCCAGGCGGTGCCGGCGGTACGGACCTGTGCCAGCGTGGCCGCCGCGTGGGCGGCATCGGCGTGGGCGGTGGCGGCGTGGGCGGTGGCGGCGTGGACGGGCGCCGGCAGGCCGAGCAGCAGCGCGGCGAGCAGGAGCAGAGCGGGCGGGAGACGACGCATCGAACCTCCATGGATTCGTCTCTGTCGATTCCCTACAGGATCCACCCCCGGGCATGACGCGGACAAGCGGCCGGTCGGTCCGGCCCGTGCGGGTGCCACCGACGGCGACGGCGTCGGCGGCATCGGGGCAACCCGGCTACGGCAGCGGGTGGGAGATGCCCCGGGCATGGTCGGTGAGGGCCGCGCCGACCACGGTCGCCTCCAGCGGCAGCACCTCCAGGCAGCGGCGTACGGCGGCGGCCATCAGGGCGTTCGGCACCCGCATCGACAGCGTGCAGTGCGGCACCCAACGCCCCGGCTGGTAGTGCTCGACCAGCGGAACGCCCGCCTCGGCCAGCCGGCCGTGCACCCGCGCGTGGTGCGCCAGCAGTTCGACGGTGGGGGTCGGGCCCAGCCACAGCACCCGGCCGACGAACTGCCCGGCGTGCGCGAAACTCAGCCGCAGCGGCGCGGCCACCACCGTCCCGCGCAGCGCCGCCGCGACCCGCTCCGGATCGAAGCGGGGCGCGACGGCGAGCGAGACGTGCGGCCGGTGGCGCTGCTCCAGCAGCGACCGCATGCTCTGCACGCCCTCGGACTCCAGCGCGTCCCAGAGCACCCGGATCCGCCGGGTGGCGTCGGTGTCCAGGTAGAGCTCCAGCGCCGCGACCACATGATCACTCTAGGGGCGCGGTGGTCACGGCACGACGACGGCCCGGCCCTCCAGCGTGCCGTCGGCCATCTTCCGGTACGCGACGACCGCCTCGTCCAGCGAGAAGGTGCTGGCCTTCGGCTTCACCAGACCCCGGGCGCCCAGTTCGAGCACCTCGATGAGTTCCGGCCGGCTGCCCCAGTACGTGGTCTGGATGCTCACCTCGTACGGCACCGAGAAGAAGCTCACCGGCAGGGTGCCGCCGCCGATGCCGACGATGGTGAGGTCGCCGAGGGTGCGGACGGCGGCGGCACCGAGCGCGAGGGTGGCGTCGGCGCCGACGAAGTCCAGGACCACGTCGGCGCCCCGGCCGCCGGTGGCCTGGCGGATCTCCTCGGCGGTGCCCTCGCCGGAGAGCATCGTGAGGTCGGCGCCGCACTCCTCGCCGAGCTTCAGCGCCTCCTCGCGGGTGTCCACCGCGATCACCCGGGCCGCCGTGGTGGCCTTGAGGATCTGTACGCCGACATGCCCGAGCCCGCCCACGCCGATCACCACGGCGGTGCTGGTCGGGCCGAGCTTCGCTGAGGAACGGCGGATCGCGTGGTACGGGGTGAGCCCCGCGTCGGTCAGCGGCGCGGCCAGCACCGGGTCGAGCCCGTCGGGCAGCGGCACGACCTGCCGGGCCTGCGGCACCAGCATGTGGTCGGCCATGCCGCCGTCCAGGCCGAGGCCACCGCCCCCGCCGGGCACCGGCGCCTCGGCGACGTTCTCGCAGTACGGGTCGACGCCCACCCGGCAGCGGGCACAGGTGCCGCAGCCCCATGGCCCGTACACGGCCACCGGCTGGCCCACCGTCAACCCGGTCACCCCGTCGCCGAGCGCGTGCACCCAGCCGGCGTTCTCGTGGCCGAGGGTGAACGGCGGGTTCCAGGGCACCGCGCCTGCCTCGAAGTCGTGCATCAGGTGCAGGTCGGAGTGGCACGCTCCGGCACCGCCGATCTTCACCACCACCTGACCCGGGCCGGGGGCCGGCTCGTCGACCTCGACCAGTTCGGGCTCCGACTTCCAGCCCGGCAACCGCAGTGCACGCATGGGACGCCTCCTGTTCTCCCGCTTCCGGTCCGACTTCCGGCTGCCCGTTCAGCGGTCGACCAAACGGCTCCCTGCGGCGGGCCGGTTCACCCCGTGCGGGTGAGCGGCGCCCCGGCGGCCCGGGCCCCGGTCGCCACGCGTCGAGCCGCGGACTCGGCGGGGCGAAGCTGCCAGCCACCCCGCGCCGAGGTCACCCGGGCGACGGCACGCGGCCGACGACGGGCTCGGGGCGGGCCGTTCGCGCGACCGCCTCCGACGGCGACACCGTGGGCGGCCCCGACCGCCGGCCGGTCGGCTCCGTACCCGGGCGGTTCGTCGGCTCGGCTGCCGGGCGGGCCGTGGGGTCGGCTCCCGGGCGGGCCGTGGGGCCGGCTCCCGGGCGGGCCGTCGGCTCCGCGCCCGGGCGGGTCGTCGGGTCGACTCCGGGTCGCCCGGTCGGTTCCGCTCCCGGCGGGCCGGACGGGTCGACGCCGGGCCGGCCGGACCGGCTGCCCCGCGGCGCGGGGCTCGGCGGCGCGTCGGCCAGCACCCGCTCGCAGTAGCCGGCCACCTCCCCGCGGCCACCGGCGGCGTGGACCAGGTCGGCGAAGGCGGCGGCGTCGAGCGAACCGCCGGCTGCGTCGGCCCGGTACGCCCGGCAGGACTCCCGCACGGCCGCGTCCGGTTCCGGTCCGCCGTCCACCCCGCGCGTCGGGGCGGAGGGCGGGTCGGGAATCGCCGTGGGGGAGGCGTCCCTGCCGGGGGCAGGCGCGGGAGCGGCGCTGGTGGGTGCCGGAGCCCGCAGCGGGTGGGGCAGCGACCCCCCGGTGGCGGCGAGGGCCACCCCGCCGGTCAGCGCGAGAGCGGCACCGGCCAGCGCGGCGCGGACGCCGAACCCCGCGAGGGCGCGGCGGCGCGGCTCCGGCAGACCCTGAGGGCTCCCCGCCCGGGCCAGCCGGTAGGCCCGTACGGCGGCCTCCTCCCCGGCCAGCTCGCGGGCGTGGGGCGCGGCGCGGACCGCGGTCAGCAGCGACGCGACGGGACGCGGCCCGTCCTGCGGGTCGAGGACCGGACCGCCGAGCAGCCGCTCGACGGTTTCCTGGTCCATCCGGTGTGCTTTCATCTCGTGTCCCTCAGCGCCACGGGCCGCCGGGTCGTCACACGGGGCGCAGTGTGACCTTCGACAAACGCGGAATGTGACCTTCGACAAACGCGGGGGTGGGGACCGGGTCGCGGCTCAGCCCATCGTCTTGGCGCCGTCGATCGCCTCGCGCAGGATGTCGGCGTGCCCGGCGTGCTGGGACGTCTCGGCGACGAGGTGCAGCAGGACGCGGCGGGTCGACCAGCTCGCGCCGGGCTCGAACCAGGGGGCCTGCGGCAGCGGGTGGGTGGCGTCCAGGTCGACGGTGCCGACCAGTTCGTCGGTCGCGGCGGCCACCCGGGCGTAGTCGGCGAGCAGCCCCTCCAGCGTCTCGCCCGCGTGCATGCGGAACTGGCCCGCCCAGTCGAGCGGCTCGCTGGTCATCGCCTCGGCGCCGCCGACGACGAACCGCATCCACCGCTGCTCCACCTGCGTGACGTGCTTGATCAGGCCACCGGGACACAGCTCGCTGACGGTGCTGCGGGCGGCGGCCTGCTCGTCGGTCAGCCCCGCGACGGTCTGCCGCAGGAAACCTCGATGCAGGCGCAGCGCCTCCACCAGGTCGGCTCGCTCGCCGGTCAACTGATCGGTCGTGGTCATCGCCACGCTCCCTTCTGGGCTCCTTCGGACGCGGCCCAGGGTAGAGCCGCCCACCGACAGCGAACCGGGTCCCGAACGCCGGGTTTCCGCCACCGGTTGCCGTTCCGTCCCGTCCGGGGTGCACTGATCACATGGGTGTGATCAAGGTTGGCACGTCGTCCTGGGCGGACCAGACGCTGCTGCGCTCGGGCTGGTATCCCCGCGCGGCCAACACCCCGGCCGGCCGCCTCGACTTCTACGCCGGGCGCTTCCCGCTGGTCGAGGTGGACACCTCCTACTACGCGGTCCCCGCGCCGGAGACGACGCAGGGCTGGGTCGACGCCACGCCCGAGGGCTTCACCTTCGACGTCAAGGCGTTCAGCCTCTTCACCGGCCACCCGACCCCGGTGACGGCGCTGCCCCGCGACCTGCGCCCGGCCGGCGGCCCGAGCCGGGTCCGCCGCCGGGACCTCCCGGCGGCCGCGTACGACGAGTTGTGGAACCGGTTCCGGGCGGCGCTGGACCCGATCGCGGCGGCCGACCGGCTCGGCGCGGTCCTGCTCCAGTTCCCGCCGTGGCTGGCCCGGGGGGCCGCCGCCGAGCGGCGCATCGCCGAACTGGCGGAGCGGTGCCGGCCCTGGCGGGTCGCCGTCGAGCTGCGCCACGGGTCCTGGTTCGAGGGCCCGGCGGCACCGGACACGCTCGCGTCCCTGCGGGAGCGTGGGCTGTCGTTCGTCTGCGTCGACATGCCGCAGGGGCACCCCTCCTCGGTGCCGCCCATCCTGTTCGCCACGGCGGAGCTGGCGGTCGTGCGGTTCCACGGGCACAGCACCGCCTGGGAGACCGGCGACAAGCAGGAGAAGTTCCGCTACGCGTACGGCGACGAGGAACTCCGTCGCTGGTCGGAGCTGCTCATCGAGCTGGCCGGGCAGGCGGGGGAGCTGCACGCCCTGTTCAACAACTGCTGCTCCGGCCAGGCCCAACGTGACGCCGCGCGGCTCGCCGGGCTGCTGGGCGTGCAGCCGGCGGGGCGGGGCCGCCCGGCGCGGGCGGGGGCCGGTACGCGCTCCTGACCACGCCGCGCCACGTGCCGCCCGGCACGGATCGCCCGGCCGCGAGTCCCGCCCGGCCGGCCGCCACCGGACGGGGATCGTCGGCGGGAGGTTTTCCCACCGGCCGGCCGGGTACCGGCGGGGCGAGAGCGACGGAAGGAGACGCAGTGATGGGTGAGCGGCGGCCGGAGCACACCGGGGACGCGACGCCGGACGTACCGCAGGACGCGGCGGCGCGCGAGACCCGGCAGGCGCAGGAGGCCCACGGCGGGAGCATGGCGCCCGGTCTGGTGGACGACACCGGTCACCCGGTGGCGGCCGACCCCGCCGAGACCGCCGGGGAGGACACCGCCGGCGGTTGACCCCTCCCGGTGCACGCCGACCGCCGGTGCCGGCGGTCGGCGTTATTGCGTCGACCGGGCCGCCGGCTCAGGGCATGATCGCGCGATGGCGGCAACCTCCCGTGCGCTCCTGCGCTGGCAGTTCGACCTGACCTGGTCGTTGTTCGAATACCACCTCGAACGCATCGAGGCGGCGGACTTCCTCTGGGCACCGACGGCGCACTGCTGGACGATGCGTCCCGGCGCCACCGGCGGGTGGACCCCCGACTGGGCCGACACCGAACCCGACCCCGTGCCGGTCCCGACGATCGGCTGGCTGTCGTGGCACATCGGCTGGTGGTGGACGGTGGCCATGGACCATCTCGGTGGACGCCCACCCCGGCAACGCACCGACGTCGGATGGCCGGGCCCGGGCGAGCCGACGACCGCCTGGCTGCGGGGCCTGCGCGCCGAGTGGCTCGGCCAACTCGACCGCCTCACCGACGCCGACCTCGACGGCATCGCGTCGTTCCCCTGGCAGGACGACGGCGGGCACACGGTGGCGCACATGCTCGCCTGGGTCAACACGGAGCTGATGAAGAACGCGGCCGAGATCGGTCAACTCCGGCTGCTGCGCGTCGCGGGACGCGGCTGACAGCCGGCGCACGCGACGGGCGACCCGGTCGAACCCGTCAGGTCACGAGCGTCGGCCCCGGGCCCGCGGCGTCTTCTCCGGTCCGCGGCCCGGCGTCGGCGTGCCCCCGCCCGCCGGAATTCCGGCGGGCGGCGGCACGCGGAGCGGCGCCCCGCCGCCGAGGAGTCGGCGGGACGCCCTCGGCGACACCCCGGTCAGCAGCGGCCGGACTTCGCCATCCGCTTCTGCCTGGTCGCGTTCATGGCCATGAGCGCGCCCATCCCCTTCGGCGCCTTGCGCATCCCGCCGACCCGCCCGAGCATCCCCCGGAACACCTCGCCGGGCTTCTGCTGCTCGCCCATGTAGGCGGTCATCACGATGAGCGCCCCGGTCAGCGCCGGGATCGCCCACTGCAGCGCCCGCATCTGTCGCTGACAGGACGCCACGTTCGACGGCGTGTGCGAGTTCGGCTCGGTGACCCCCTCGACCGCCGGCCCGCCGGCCTTCTCCAGCTTCATGCCGAGCAGCCGGCTGTAGCCGGTCACGGCCAACGCGCCGACCGTCAACGCCGTCTTCAGCGTGCTGGCCCGGCCTACCCCCGACTGGGCGACCACCCGGGGGCTCTCCGTCACCAGTTCCCCGACGGCCCCCGCCAGGTGGGCGCCGATCGCCGCGGCGTTCACCGGGGTCCACCGGGCCCAGCCGGCCGAGGCCATCGGCAACCGCTGGGTCGAGTCGTTCATCTGTGCCGCCGCGCCGTTGACGCCGAACGCTCCCATCAGGGAGCCTCCGAACCAGGCCGCCAGGCCCAGATCGTGCATCGAGCGCAGTGCGGTGTGCCGTTCGGACATCTGATCCCCTTCCACCGTGTCGGGCGGTGCGGCATACCCGCCGCCCGGTCGGCTAATCCCGCCCGTCACCTGCTGATATGCCCCGGCGGCGCAGATACCGGGCCGGGTCGTCAGCGGCTGGCCCGACGACCCGGCCCGGCCGGGAGGAGTCGGCGGGGCCGCTGGCGGGTAGATCGTCGGACGACCGACGTGAGGGGGAGCCGATGTCGCAGCCTGAGGAGAGCAGGGAGAAGACCGCGTCGACCGACGCCGTGCTGATGCATCCGGACAACGATCCGAGCAAGACCACGGCCCAGGTGCCACCGCCGGCCGAGCGGGGCGAGACCCGCGTGGAGCGCGACGGCGAGATGGTGCCCGTCGACACCGACGAGTGAGGGCCCGGTCCCGGGCGGCGGGAGGGTCGCCCGGGACGGGGCGTACGGGCAGTCGGCGAGGTCGGGAGCGAGGGTGCTGCTAGGCCGCGTTCCCGCCGCCGACGTGGCCACCACCCTCGTGATCGGCGACGTCACGTCACCGGGCAGGACCGCGCCGTTCCGGCGTTCAGCGGGCCGGCAGGTCCGCCGCGAAGCGGGCCACCCGGGCCGCCAGCGGCCCGCTCGCGCGTACCCAGGTGAAGTGGTCCATCCGGGCGCCCGCCTGCGCCGCCGTGTAGTGCTCGCGGGCGACGGGCGCGGCGGTCAGCTTCGCGCACAGGTGGTCGACCGTGGGGTGCGGGGTGTACTGGTCGTCGTCGACGCTGACCGCGAGGACGGGGGTGCGCAGCGCCCGCACCGCCGCCTCGGCGTCCACCCCGTCCAGGTGTGGGAAGCGCCCGGTCCGCGCCGTGTACGCCCAGTCCCGGATGACGCCGCGGGCCTGCCGGCCGCCGAAACCCCAACCCGGCCAGACGCCGAGCAGCCGGGCGGTCGCCGCGATCCCCTGGGTGTACGGCAGGACGCCGTACCCGCGCAGGCCCGGGAAGCTGCGCCACCACGGCACGCCGACGGCGACCAGCGCCAGCCCGTCGACGTCGCGGTCGCCGTGCACGGCGAGATGCAGCAGGGCCGCCTGCCCGCCCATTGAGTGCCCCAGCAGCAGCGTCCTGCGCCCGTCCCGCCGGGCCTTGAGAGCTCCCAGCGCGGCGCCCACGTCGGCGGCCAGTTCCGGGTAGCCGTATCGGCAGGCGCGGCTCGGCCTGGGCGTGCTCTGCCCGGTGCCGCGCAGGTCGGCCACCGCCACGGCCAGGCCCGCGGCCCGCAGCGCGGCGGCGAACGGGCGGTAGTAGCGCGCCCGGACGCCCATGGCGGGCGTGATCAGCACCAGCGGGGCGTCGGCGACGCCGTCCGGATCGGGATACACCTGTAGCCCGAGGCGGGCCCCGTCGACCTCGACGAACTCCTGCCGGTATTCCCCCGTCGCGTTCACCGCCCCAGGCTACGGCCCGAAGCTACCGACGGGTAACCGTGGGGTGGTGGGCGTCACGTGTCCCGGCGGCCGTCGCGCGTGCCGCCGTGGCGTCCGCGTCACGCCACCGCCGGAGCGGGCCGGGCGACGGTGCTGACCGTGGCGTACACCGCGCTCAACTGCTCGGCGCAGCGCTTCCACGAGTACCGGTTGCGGATGCGGTCCAGCGCCGCCGTCCCGTACGCGAAGCGACGGACCTTGTCGCCGAGCAGCCGGCGGACCGCGGAGCCGAGGGCCCGGGGATCCCGGGGTGGCACGAGCTCGCCGGTCAGACCGTCGACCACGCTGTCGGCGATCCCGCCGACGTTCGTGCCGACGACCGGCACCCCGCACGCCATGCCCTCCAGCGCGGTGAGCCCGAACGGCTCGTGCCAGGGGGCCGCCACCAGCAGGTCCGCCGAGCGGTACCACGGGGCCAGTTCCTCCCGGGGCAGCCCACCCAGCAGCTTCACCCGGTCGGCGACCCCGCAGGAATCGGCGAGCGCGCGGAGCCGGCGGGCGAAGCCGTCCGCGGGGAGCAGCTTCGCCGGCGGGCCGCCGACCACCACGCACTCGGCGTCCGGCACGGCCGGCAGGGCGCGTACGACGTCCTGGATGCCCTTGTGCTCGACCAACCGGCCCACGGTGATGATCCGGGGGCGGGTCGGGTCGCGTGGGGCGACGGGCCCGTCGGGACGGAACAGCTCCTGGTCGACCCCGGCGGGGACCAGCGTCATCCGGGACCGGGGCACACCGAGGCGGACCAGTTCGCCGACCTCGTCCTGGCACTGCACGACGACCCGGTCCGCGGCCCGGCCCAGCGCCCGCTCGTAGCCCACCCGGCCCGGTGGACTGGTGTCCCGGGCGCCCGGCAACCGTCGCTTCACGGAGCCGAGGCTGTGGTAGGTCAGCACCACCGGCACCCCGGTGCGCCGGCCGGCGTGCAGGGTGGCCAGCCCGCTCATCCAGAAGTGGGCGTGCGCCACGTCCGGCACCCAGTCGCCGTCGCGCCACTGACCGGCCAGCCAGCGACCGAACTCGCCCATGTGCGGCAGCAACTCGTCCCTCGGCACCCGCAGCGCCGGCCCCGCCGGCACGAGGCACACCTGGTAGCCGTCGGAGGTGAGCACGGAGTCGGGCGGGGCGCTGGAGTCGCGGCGGGTGTAGACGCGGACGTCGTGCCCCTCGTCGACCAGGGCGGTCGCGAGTTCCGCCACGTGCGTGTGCTGACCGCCGGACTCCCCCGCCTCCCCGACGGCGAGCGGACTGGCGTGCTCCGAGATCATCGCGATACGCATGTGCTTCCTCCATCGGCCGGCCCGTCGGCGGGGACCCGGTCGAGCCCCGGGGCGTCTCCTCGCCGCCTGGCGGACCCCGCCGCAGGAGTCCCTACCCTCGCCCTCCCCTCCTAACCGCCGCCTGCCCGGCTCGTCCGGACGGGCAGTGGTCGGATGCTCTTCGTCCAGACCTGGCGGCTCACGGCCGACCGCAGAGCCGGACGGGCGGTGGGGCGAACCGCCCCACCGCCCGTGACCGCCCGAGTGCGGTCCGTCAGGACCGGTCGTCGTGGAGCATGCCCGGCCCGAAGACCTCGTAGGCGATCCGCTCCACCGGCACCCCCCGGCGCAGCAGGCCGCCCCGGACGGTGTTCATGAACGGCAGCGGCCCGCAGAGGTGCACGTGGGCGTCGGGGGAGAGCGGGATCAGCGCCGGGTCGACCCGGCCGGCGATGACCTCGGCGGTCACCCCGGCCACCTCGCCGTCGGTGAGGTCCTCGTACCAGAGCGCGGTGCGCAGGTTGGGCAGCGCGGCGTGCAGGCGCGGCAGTTCGCCCCGGAACGCGTGCGCCGCGCCGGCCCGGTCGGCGTGCACCAGCACCACCGGGCGCTGCGGCGCGGTGGCGGCCAGGTGCTCCAGCGCGGCCATCGCCGGGGTCAGGCCGATGCCCGCGCTGACCAGCAGCAGCGGTCCCTCCCCGGCCACCGCGCTGACCTCGCCGAACGCGGGGCTGAGCCGCAGGGTGTCGCCGACGCCGACGTGCTCGTGCAGGAAGCTGGAGACCATGCCGTCGGGGGCGTCGCCGGTGCCGCGTACGCGCTTGACGGTGATCCGCCAGTGGTCCGCGCCGGGGCAGCCGGAGAGGCTGTACTGACGGATCTGCTGACCGCGTCCGCCGTCCAGGTCGACGGCGACCGAGGTGTACTGCCCCGGGACGAAGGTGGGTACGGGGCCGCCGTCGGCCGGGACCAGGCTGAACGACACGACGTCCAGTGCCTCGGTGGTCCGGGCGGTGACCCGCCAGTCCCGCCAGACGGGGGAGTTCTCCGCCACGCCGGCCTCGGTGTACAGACGGGCCTCCCGGGCGATCAGCTCGCAGGCCAGCAGCCAGTAGACCTCGTCCCAGGCCGCCGCGACCTCGGCGGTGACGGCCTCGCCGAGCACCTCGCCGACGGCGGCGAGCAGGTGCCGGCCGACGATCGTGTACTGGGTGGCGGTGATGCCCAGCGAGGCGTGCTTGTGCGCGATGCGGTCCAGGATCGGTCCCCACGGCGCGCTGCTGCCGCCGGTCAGGTGCTCCGCGTACGCGACCACGGCGGCCGCGAGCGCGGCCTTCTGGGTGCCCGTGGCCTGGTTGCTGCGGTTGAAGATGTCGAGCAGTTCGGGGTGCGCGTCGAACATCCGCTGGTAGAACCGGCCGGTGATCGCCTCGCCGTGCGCCTGCACGGCGGGCAGGGTCGCCGTCACCACTGCTGCTGAGGACTCCGAGAGCACGACTGTCTCCTTATGGGCTGAACCGCTCGGGCCCCGACAGCAGAACAGGTATCGCAGATACCTCTTCAGGGCCGAAAGTCCCGGGTCGCGGGTCGTCCGGATCACATCCCGGGCCCGGTCGGCCGTGGTGGGGGCTCGACGGCGGTGGCTAGGGTCGGGACGTGAAGCTCAACCGGTCCACCGACATGGCGCTGCGCATCGCCATGCTCGCCGCCGCGAACCCGCGACGGATGACCGTGGACGAGCTCTCCGACCAGCTCGACCTGCCCCGCAACCACGTCGCCAAGGTGGTGCAGCGGTTGCAGCGGCTCGGGGTGCTGGTCACCATCCGGGGCCGCTCCGGCGGGGTGGCCTTCGCCGAGGGCGGCGGGGACGCCACGGTCGGGCACGTGGTGCGGGCCTTCGAGGGCGACGACGAGGTGGTGTCGTGCGACGAGCCGGCCTGCTCGCTGCGCGCGGCCTGCCGGCTACGCGGTGAACTGCGCCGGGCCCGCGACGCCTTCCTCGCCGTGCTGGACGGCGTGACCCTCGGCGGGCTCGTCGACGGGCCGACGGGGCCGGTGCTGCTCGCCCTCGGCCTGCCCCACCCCCGGCCGGCGCCCGACGCGTCGCCGTCGGGGGAGCCGCCGTCGTCGGGCGCGTCGCCGTCGGGTGTGCCGGGCCCGCCGCGGCCTGCCGCGCCGCCGTCGGCCGTCGGCCGGCTGGCCCGGCCCGGTCCGGTCTGAGGAGTGACGATGTCCCGTGGTGTGGTCTCCCACCCGGTGTTCGCCCGGGTGTTCGAGCGGGCGAGCGTGGCGATGGACCGCGCCGGCGCGGCCGTCCACCGGCGGCGGCTCGTCGCCGGCCTCGCCGGCCGGGTGGTCGAGGTCGGCGCCGGCAACGGCCGCACCTTCGCGCACTACCCGGGCACCGTCACGCGGGTGCTGGCGGTGGAACCGGAACCCCGGCTCCGGGCGGCGGCGCGGGCGGCGGCGTCCGCAGCGCCCGTACCCGTGGAGGTGGTCGACGGCCTCGCCGAGGCGCTGCCGGCGCCCGACGGCGACGCCGACGCGGTGGTGCTGTCCCTGGTGCTCTGCTCGGTGGCCGACCCGGCCGCCGCGTTGCGCGAGGCCCGCCGGGTGCTGCGGCCCGGCGGGCAGGTGCGCTTCTTCGAGCACGTACGCGCGCAGACCCCCGGCCTGCGCCGCGTGCAGCGGCTGGTCGACGCGACCGTCTGGCCGCTGCTCTGCGGTGGCTGCCACACGGGCCGCGACACGGTGGCCGCGATCCGGGCCGCGGGCTTCACCGTCACCGAGCTGGACGCGTTCCGCTTCCCCGACAGCCGGCTCCCGGCCCCGGCCGCCCCGCACGTGCTCGGCGCGGCCAGCCGCGACTGACCCCGCCCCGGCCCCGCGACGGACGGAACCCCGTGCCGGGTGGCACGGGGTTCCGGGACGCGGTCGCGGTCAGGAGACCGTGATGGAGCCGTTCCCGGCGCGGACGCAGGCCACGGAACGCGCACCGGTGGTGGCCGCGCCCGTCAGGCACTGCCCGAGCACCTGGTGGCCGGCGGCGTTCGGGTGCCACGACTCCTGGCAGGTCTGGAAGTAGCTCACGCAGGTGTTCGCGATCCGCTGGATGGCGAGCTTGTCCTTGCCCGAGAGGCTGGTGACGAAGACGCCGTTCGGCGGGCTGTCCTGGAGCCGGATCGGGGTGGCCAGGGTGCCGGCCGGGCTGGTGCCGGATTCGCAGAGCCGGGCGCCGTCGAAGGCGCGCTGCACGTTGAGGTAGACCAGGTCCGCGCCGGGGAACTCGGCCGCCAGGGTGTCCCTGGTGGACTTCACCATCGTGCCCAGCCCCTGGGAGAAGCGGTGCCCCGGCAGCAGGCTGGCCCGGTGGATCGGGCAGCCGGCCGCGTACCGCTCGGCGCCCAGCGCGCGGAACTTGTCCCGGGTGTCGCTGCGGTTGTCCTCCTCGTGGAAGCGCGCCTCCAGGTCGACCGGCAGCGGGTTGGTGTAGTCCTGCAGGACGATGCGGTGCTGGCCGTCGGCGTCGATCTCCCGCAGCGTGGTGAGGAGCTGGCGTACGGCCGAGGTGGTCTCCGCGGTCGCGGCGCTCCACTGGGCGGCGGTGGCCAGGTCGGCGTCGGTGCACGGCTTCTGCTCCACCGGCCCGCCCAGGTAGGCCCAGAACTCCCACCAGCCGGTCCAGGCGTCGGCGATGAACCGGTTGGCGCACTTCTCCGCGACGCTGCCGAAGGTGAACGAGCTGTTGTTCGAGCCGAGCCCGAGCAGCACCAGGTCGATGTCGTGGGTCCGGCCGACCGCGCGGAGCTGGTCGAGCTGCGCGGCCACCTGGCGGCCGTTGGTCCGGGCCGAGGAGGCGGCGGCGATGTCGTGCGGCTGGCCGCCGGAGCAGGCGAGGTTGAACCGGTCCTGGATGCCCGGCAGGCTGGCCCGGTGCAGCGAGGCGTTCGCCGAGCGGTGGCAGAAGAACGCGTTGCTGTTCGCCGCGGTCCAACCCGGGAAGCCCTGGGCGACCCCGTTGGCGTCGGCCACCGGGGTGTACGCCCCGGCGCCCTCGCCGCTGATGAAGCTGTCGCCGAGCGCCACCGCGGCGGTGGGTAGGGCTGCCGAGGCCGGGGCGGAGAGCCCGACGGCGGTCGACAGCGTGGCGGTGGCGACGGCGAGCGCCGTCGCGAGTGCGGTACGACGGAACCTGGACATGGCGTCCCCCATCTGTCCATCGAAATATGAAAGATCCTCTGAGAGCGAGATCACATCATCCCGACGGGACGGACGTCAATGACCCGTAACAGAATCTTTCGACGGAGGACACGCCCGGGTGGGGCGTGGGCGGCCCGACCGCCGCCGTCCGGACGAGGTCCGGCCACGAGCCGAACGATCGGAACCACCGGGTTGCCCGTGCCGGGTGCCGGCCCCGACGTCGGGCGGCTCTGGCGCACGCGCCACCGCCACGACCGGGCGCCCGGCCCGGGAAGGCCGGCCACGGCACGGTTGTTGTCCAGGTGGACCCACCCGCCGCCGGCTCGCTCGCGAACCGGTCACGGTGGTGCCGAAAGGCCGGAACCGGACGGTACGCGCGCCCGCGCCGCCCGGGCCCGCCCCGCGAGGAGGCGCGTGCCTCGCTGCGGGGCGCCGTCGTCCTGTCGCATCTCCCGGTTAGGCTCGCTGCGGCGCGCCGGCCGACCCACGACGTCGGACGCGGCACCACCTCGCCGAGACCTGGGAGTACGACCAGTTGACCGCAGAGCCTGAGACCCTGTACGGGGCCGACGACCTCACCCACCTCGAGGGGCTGGACGCCGTCCGCAAGCGGCCCGGCATGTACATCGGCTCCACCGACAGCCGTGGCGTGGGTCACCTCGTCAACGAGATCCTCGACAACTCCACGGACGAGGGCGTCGCCGGCCACGCCACGAAGGTGGAGGTGACGCTGCACGCCGACGGCTCGGTCCAGGTCGACGACGACGGGCGGGGCATCCCCACCGACGTGCACGCCAAGTCCGGCATCTCCGGCGTCGAGCTGGTGCTCACCCGGCTGCACGCGGGCGGCAAGTTCGGCGGCTCCGGCTACAAGACCTCCGGCGGCCTGCACGGCGTGGGCGCCTCGGCGGTCAACGCGCTGTCCCGCCGGTTCGACGTCACGGTCCGTCGGGGCGGCAAGGTCCACGCGATGTCCTTCCGGCACGGCGTGCCGGGGATCTTCGACGGCGACGGGTCCGACGCCGCGTTCACCCCGGGCCCCGGGCTCCAGATCGTCGGCGCGATGAAGCGCGGCCAGCGCACCGGCACCTCGATCCGCTGGTGGCACGACGCGCGCTACTTCGAGACCGGCGCCACCCTGGACGCCGACGCCGTGCGGACGAAGCTGCGCAACACGGCGTTCCTGGTGCCGGGCGTCAACTACACGCTGCGCGACCACACCGGCGAGGAGCCGACCGAGGAGAGCTTCCACTACCCCAACGGCCTGACCGACATGGTGGAGTTCCTCGCCCCGGCCGGCGACCGGCCCGTCTCCGGCATGCTGATGGTCACCGGCGAGGGCACCTACCGGGAGAACGCCGCCGACGCCAACGGGGTCATGCGGTCCAACGTGCAGCGTCGGGCCGAGGTCGAGGTGGCCCTCCGCTGGGGCACCGGCTACGAGCGCACCGTCGAGTGCTTCACCAACACCATCCGCAACGCGCACGGCGGCACCCACCGCAAGGGCTTCGAGCGGGGCCTGGCGCGTACCCTCGCCGATGCCGTCCGCAACACCCGTGGCCTGCTGAAGGCCAAGGAGGACCCGCCCACCCTGGACGACGTCCTGGAGGGCATGACCGCCGTCGTGCACGTCCGGATCCCGGAGCCGCAGTTCACCTCGCAGACCAAGGACGAGCTCTCCACCGCCGGCATCACCAAGGTGATCCAGACGCTGGTGGAGCAGCACCTGAAGGCCTGGCTGGAGGACCGCAGGACCAAGGCCGAGGCGCGTACGGTCCTGCAGAAGATCGTCGACGCGGCCCGGGTGCGGCTGACCCAGAAGCAGCAGAAGGACGCCGCCCGGCGCAAGACCGCCCTGGAGGGCGCGTCGATGCCGCCCAAGCTGGTCGACTGCCGGGCGGCCGGCATCGAGCGCAGCGAGCTGTTCATCGTGGAGGGCGACAGCGCCCTCGGGACAGGGCGACTTGCCCGATCTGCCGAATATCAGGCGCTTCTTCCGATTCGCGGCAAGATCCTGAACGTGCAGAAGGCCAACCTCCAGCAGGTGCTGGACAACGCCGAGTGCGCCGCCATCGTGCAGGTGCTCGGCGCCGGCTCCGGCCGCACGTTCGACCTCTCCGCGATGCGCTACGGCCGAGTGCTGATCATGGCGGACGCCGACGTGGACGGCGCGCACATCCGCACCCTGCTGATCACGCTCTTCGCCCGCTACATGCGGCCGCTGATCGAGGCTGGCCGGCTCTACGCGGCCATGCCGCCCCTGCACAAGATCACCACCAGGGGGCGCAACCCGCAGACGATCTACACCTACACGCAGGCGGAGATGGAGGCGACGGTCCGCAAGCTGGAGAAGGCCGGCAAGCAGATCGTCACCCCGATCCCGCGGTTCAAGGGTCTGGGCGAGATGGACGCCGACGAGTTGTGGGAGACCACGATGAACCCGGCCACCCGGGCGGTCCGCCGGATCACCCTCGACGACGTCGACGCCGCCGAGCGGATCCTCGAACTGCTGATGGGGGAGAAGGTCGAGCCGCGCCGCAACTGGCTGATCGACTCCGCCGACCGGGTCGACCGCGAGGCGATCGACGCATGAGCACCGCCCGCCGAGAGGGAAGCTGAACGATGGCACGCCGTAAGGACGACCGCGCCAAGGTGGACCTGTCCGCCTTCGACCAGGCCGGCGCGCGGGTCTTCGACAACCCGCTGGTCACCGAGGTCTCCGACTCCTACCTGGAGTACGCCTTCTCGGTGATCCACTCCCGGGCGCTGCCCGACGCCCGCGACGGCCTCAAGCCGGTGCACCGGCGCATCCTCTGGTCGATGTACGAGCAGGGGCACCGCCCCGACCGGGGGCACGTGAAGTCCGCCCGCATCGTCGGCGACGTGATGGGCAAGTACCATCCGCACGGCGACACCGCGATCTACGACGCGATGGTCCGCCTGGCCCAGGGCTTCTCCCTGAACGCCCCCCTCATCGACGGGCATGGAAATTTTGGCAGCCCGGACGATGGACCGGCGGCCTCGAGATACACCGAGGCCCGGATGTCGCGGGAGGCGATGCTGCTGGTCGGCGAGCTGGGCGAGGACACGGTCGACGTCGAGCCCAACTACGACGGCTCGCTGACCCAGCCCACCGTGCTGCCCGCCGCGTTCCCCAACCTGCTGGTCAACGGCGCGTCGGGGATCGCGGTCGGCATGGCGACCAACATGATCCCGCACAACCTCGGCGAGGTCGTCTCCGCCGCCCGCTGGCTGATCAACCACCCGGACGCCACGCTCGACAGGCTCATGGAGTTCGTCCCCGGTCCGGATCTGCCCACCGGCGGCCTGCTGCTGGGGCTCGACGAGGTGCGGCGCGCCTACGAGACCGGGCGTGGGGTCGTCCGCATGCGGGGCAAGGTCGAGATCGGCCCGCTGGAGGGCAGCCGGGGCCGGCAGGCGATCACCGTCGTGGAGCTGCCGTACGGCATCGGCGCGGAGAAGGTCATCGCGGCCATCACCAACGAGGTCAACAAGACCAAGCGGCTCACCGGCATCGCCGACGTCAAGGACCTCACCGACCGGGAGAGCGGCACCCGCCTGGTGATCGAGTGCAAGGTCGGGGTCAACCCGCAGGCGCTGCTCGCCGACCTCTACCGGCTCACCCCGTTGGAGCAGTCGTTCGGCGTCAACAACCTGGTGCTGGTCGACGGGCAGCCGCAGACCCTCGGGCTGAAGGCGCTGCTGGAGGTCTTCCTGGCCCACCGCTACGAGGTCGTGACCCGGCGCAGCGCCTACCGTCGCCGCAAGCGCGAGGAGCGGCTGCACCTGGTCGACGGCCTGCTGATCGCCCTGCTCGACATCGACAAGGTGGTCAAGCTGATCCGGGGCAGCGACGACGCGCAGGCCGCCAAGGACGGCCTGATGCGCCAGTTCGGCCTGTCGGACATCCAGGCCACCTACATCCTGGACACTCCGCTGCGCCGGTTGACCAAGTACGACCGGATCGAGCTGGCGGCCGAGCAGGAGAAGCTCCGCAAGGAGATCGCCGAGCTCTCCACGATCCTCGACGACCCGAAGGTGCTGAAGAAGGTCGTCTCCGACGAGCTGGCGGCGGTGGTCAAGCAGTTCGGTGCGCCGCGGCGCACGACGCTGGTCGACGGGGACCTCAAGGAGGTGCTGGCCGCGTCCGTGCCGGCCGGTCCGCTGGAGGTCGCCGACGATCCCTGCCAGGTGATCCTCTCCGCGACCGGGTTGGTCGCCCGGACGGCGGCCGAGTCGGAGGAGGCGTCCGAGGGGCGCCGGCGGCACGGCCGGGTCAAGCACGACGCCGTACGCGCCGTGGTGCACTCCACCGCCCGGGGCCGGGTGCTGCTGGTGACCAGCGCCGGCCGGGCGTTCAAGGTCGACGTGCTGCCGCTGCCGGTCCTGCCCGAACAGGCGGGGACGGTGTCGCTGCGCGGCGGGATGGCCGCCGCCGAGGTGGTGCCGCTGGAACCGGGGGAGACCGTGGTCGGGCTGGCGCCCCTCGGTGCGACGGCCGAGGGCTCCCCGGGCCTGGCCCTGGGCACCCGGCAGGGCGTGGTCAAGGTCTGCGCGCCGGAGTGGCCCGTGCGCTCCGACGAGTTCGAGGTAATCGCTCTGCGCGACGGCGACGAGGTGGTCGGGGCGGCCTGGCTCACCGACGGCGCGGAGAACCTCACCTTCGTCACCTCGGAGGCGTCGCTGCTGCGCTTCGCCGCCGGACTGGTCCGCCCACAGGGGATCAAGGGCGGCGGCATGTCGGGCGTCAACCTGCCCGCCGGTGCCCGGGTGGTGTTCTTCGGCGCGGTGCGCACCGACGACCCGGGCCACGGCGAGCCGATGGTGGTCACCTCCACGGGCGCCACGGTCAAGGTCACGCCGTTCGAGGCGTACCCGGCGAAGGGGCGGGCGACCGGCGGGGTGCGCGCCCATCGCTTCCTCAAGGGTGAGACCGACGTGGCCGTCGCCTGGGTCGGGCCGCGGCCGGTGGGCGCCACCGGCACCGGCGAGCCGGTGGAACTGCCGGCGGCGGACCCGCGCCGGGACGGATCCGGCTTCGCCGTGATGCTGGGCCCCACCGTCGTCGGCCACCAGATCGAACGCGACTGACCCATCGACAGGAAGGGCCGGTTGCACACGCAGCCGGCCCTTCCTGTTTTCCGCCCCGGTCCTCCTGCCCTGCCGGCCTCGGCCCCGCCCGGCCCGCCTGGCCCGGCTCCCGCCGCGGTCGATCATGAGGTTGACTGGCCGGAACCGGACATATTGCACCGCTAGCCTCATGACCGACGCTGCCGAGGGCGAGGGCCGGCGAGGGCCGGAGGCGGGAGCCGAGGAGGCCGAGGGGCGGGGAGGCGGGGACGGGGCCGGTCAGCGGGTGGGGTCGGGGGCAGGGTCCGGGTCGGGGGTGTGGCGCGGGGTGGGGGTGGTGCCGCGCAGGCGGGCCACCAGACGCATGCCGTGGTAGACGGCGAGGGCGGCGGCGGTGCCCAGGGCGATGCCGTTGAACGAGAGGTCGCCCGCGGTGAGGGTGTAGTTGGCCGCGCCGACGATCACCGCGACGGCGGCGGTCATCAGGTTCACCGGGTCGTGGAAGTCCACCCGGTTGTCGATCCAGATGCGTGCGCCGAGGACGGCGATCAGGCCGTACAGGGCGGTGGTGGCGCCGCCGAGCACGCCGGCCGGCACGGTGAGGATCAGCGCGCCGAACTTCGGGCTCAGCCCCAGCAGCACCGCCGTCAGGCCGGCCACCCAGTACGCGGCGGTGGAATAGACGCGGGTCGCCGCCATCACGCCGATGTTCTCCGCGTAGGTGGTGGTGCCGGATCCACCGCCGGAACCGGCGAGCACCGTGGCCAACCCGTCGCCCATGAACGCCCGGCCCATGTCCCGGTCCAGGTTCCGGCCGGTCATCGCGGCGACCGCCTTGACGTGCCCGGCGTTCTCGGCGATCAGCACCAGGATCACCGGGATCACCAGCACGACCGCCCGCAGGCTGAAGCTCGGCGTGTGGAACTGCGGCAGGCCGATCCAGGCGGCGTCGCGCAGCCCGTCCACCGCCTTCGGATCCAGGTCGCCGAGCGCGGCGGCGAGGGCCCAGCCGACCCCCACCCCCAGCAGGATGGACAGTCGGGCCAGGAAGCCCCGGAACGCCACCGTGGCGAGCAGGATGGCGGCCAGGGTCACCACCGCGATCAGCGGCTGCGCCTGCACCCCGGTGCCGCTGCCGTCGCCGTCCCAGGCCACCGGGGCGAGGTTCAGGCCGATCAGCGCGACGATCGCCCCGGTGACCACGGGCGGCATCAGCGCGTCGATCCAACGCGACCCGGCGAGCTGGACGACGAGCCCGACGACGGCCAGCGCCGCGCCGGCGACGACGATGCCGCCGAGCGCCGGGCCGATGTCCCCGCCGGCCTTGGCCGCCAGCACCGGTGCGATGAAGGCGAAGGACGAGCCGAGGTACGAGGGCAGCCGGTTGCCGGTGATCAGCAGGAACAACAAGGTGCCGAGCCCGGAGAAGAAGAGCGTGGTCGCCGGCGGGAAACCGGTGATCAGCGGCACCGTGAACGTGGCGCCGAACATCGCCACGACGTGCTGCACGCCGACGCCGAGGGTGCGCGGCCAGGAGAGGCGTTCGCCGGGGTGGACGACGTCACCGGGGCGGACGGAGCGGCCGTCGCCGTGGACCGCCCACGCGGACCAACGGGAACGCGGCTCGGTGGAGGACTGGGTCATGGCACGCCCTTCGCGTCGTCGAGGTGACGGGGGCGCAGGTGAAACCCAGGAGTCGTTTCTAGCAGAGGCCCGGCACGGCCCGGCCGGCGGCCCGCTCGGAGCCGCTGCGGCCTCGCGATCGGCCACCGCCCCTGCGGGCGGGTCAGGCGACGCCGGCGGGGCGGAACTGGACGCTGACCCGGGGCCCGACGGGGCGGCTCGTCTTGGGCACGGCGTGCTCCCAGGTGCGCTGGCAGGAGCCCCCCATCACCACGAGGTCGCCGTGGCCGAGCGGGAAGCGCAGACTGTCGCCGCCTCCGCGGGGCCGCAGCAGCAGCGGGCGGGGCGAGCCGAACGAGACGATGGCGACCAGGGTGTCGGTGTGCGCGGAGCGGCCCTGCGTGTCGCCGTGCCAGGCGACGCTGTCCCGGCCGGAGCGGTAGAGGCACATGCCGGCGGTGACGAAGGGCTCGCCGAGCTCCGGGGCGTAGTGTCGGGTCAGGGCGGCGCGCGCCTCGGTGAGCAGCGGATGCGGCAGCGGGCGGTGCCCGGCGTACCAGCAGAGCAGCCGGGGCACGTCGACCTCGGCGTCGTACATCGTGCGGCGCTCGGCCCGCCAGGGTACGTCGCGCAGCAGGACGTCGAAGACCTCGTCGGAGCCGGTGACCCAGCCGGGCAGATGGTCGACCCACGCGTCGTGGCTGAGCGGGTGCCGGCGCAGCCGGCCGGCCAGCGGGCTGAGCGACGGCCCGGCGGCGGTGAGGTCGAGCATCGACGGCTGGTAGGCGGCCCCGGTCATCGGCCCAGCGTACCCGCCATGTTGGCACAGGTGTACGGACGCGGGGCGGTCGCCCACCGCCTCAGCGGTTCAGTATCCGGCGCACCCGGCCGCCGATGACCTGCTTGACCCGGGTCTGGAGGCGTTGCCCGCGCAGGGCCTCCGCCTCCTTGCGCAGCTCGACGTTGCGGTCGCGCAGCCACTGGACCCGTTCCCGCAACGCGTCGGGGGCGGTCGCGGCGACGGGGCGTACGGCGGGCGGGAAGGCGGTGGAGCGCACCTGCGCGTCGAACCGGGCCGCGCTGTCGCCGTCGGCGAAGGAGTTGCCCAGGTCGTGCCTGGCGAGGAAGGCGAGCATCGTGTCGTAGCGCGACTTGTGGCCCTCGTTCAGCGCCGTGTAGTCCGCCTCCTCGTAGAGTTGGGCGGCGTCGACGTCGACCGGCACGTCCTTCATCACCCGGTGCGGGATGTCGAAGTACCGGGCGAGTTCCAGGGTCCGCGAGTCGTGGGCGAAGAGGTAGCCGGGCGTGCCGGCGACCAGCGCGGTGATGGTGCCGTGGATCCGGGTGCCGAACGCGAACTCGAACCCGGCGAGGTAGTCCATCCAGGTCCAGGGATCGACGAACATTCGCACCTTGTCCTCGGTGAACAGCGGGTGCGAGGTGTGGATCGGGATCTTGCTGGACCTGCCCCGGTCCCCGGGGGCGTCGCCGTAGAGCAGCGTGCCGAGCGTCTTGAGGTCCTGCGGCAGGTAGCGCAGGTTCGGGTACCGGGCGTGGTGCCGGGCGATGATCTCCGCCATCGACGTGACGTACGGCGAGACGGTGAGCGCGAGCCGGTCCTCCGGCGCCAGCGCCGCCTTGCGCTTCTCCACCCGCAGGCCGTCGCCGTGCAGGAACATCGACGGACAGCCGATCACGTCGACGGCCGAGAAGCCCAGGGTGCGCAGGTAGTCGTGGGTGATCTCGCCCCGGACGCCGATGCTGTGCGAGCGGTCGAGGACCGCCCGTACGAAGCGGGTCACGACGTCGTCGATCGGGCGCAGGTACTCCCGGTCGCCGTGGATGTCGGTCTGCACGCCCACCCCGAGCACCACCACCGGGATCTTGAGCTGCTCGATGAGCTTCGTCATGGCCTCGACGCGGTGGGCGTAGCTGCGTCGGAAGGCGTTGGCGAGCGGTACGACGTAGACGTCGTAGCGCTCGTTGATCATGTCCGCCTCGCGCGGGTCGATCCTGAACTCGGTCGAGGTGATCTCGGCGGTGGCGGTGCGCAACAGCTTGTGGGCGGCGTGGCTGAAGACGAGATTGCCGTTGTTGTCGCCGATCCAGTTCCGTTCGTGCGTCTCCTCCGGCGAGTAGACGTCGAAGGGGCCCTTCTTCGCCCGCATCAGGATCCGCTGGTGCATCCGCCCCGCCTCTCGTGGCCTCCAGGTCCCGGAATACTAGCCATCGATCGGCCCGGCCCCGAACGGTTGTCGCCGCCGTCACGGATCGGGACACGCCGGTCACGCAGGGGCGGGCGGAGCGGGCGCCGCCCGACGGGACAGAACGGACACTCGCGGACGGGACGGAACAGAGTCTCAGGGCCGGCGGGTAGGGTGCCGGCGGGCGGCGCCGACCGGGTGGGCCGCCACCGGGCCCCCTCGGGGCGCCCGACGACGGGGCCGAGGAGGAGACGTACGTGCTGGTGACCCTGCGGATCGTCGGGATGCCGGCGTGACGGGTGCCGCGACCGACGCGCCGGCCGCCCGAACCGCCTCCACGGCCAGCCGCCTGCCGTCGCTGACCGGGTTGCGCTGGGTCGCCGCCCTGCTCGTCTTCGGGTTCCACGCCGCGACGATGGGCATCATCGCCGAGCCCGGCCACAAGGCCGTCGTGGACTGGGCCTTCGCCCTCGGCCTGTCCGGCGTGCAGTTCTTCTTCATCCTCAGCGGCTTCGTGCTGGTCTGGTCGGCCCGGCCCAGCGACACCCGTCGGGCGTTCTGGCGCCGTCGGGTGGCCAAGATCTGGCCGAGCCACGTGGTGCTGTGGGTGGCGGCCCTGGCGGTCGCGGCCTGGTTCGCGGACCCGGTGGACCGGTTCGTCGCGGTGGAGAACCTGTTCCTCCTCCAGGCGTGGGACCCCCGGCCGGGCCACTTCTACAGCGTCAACACGGTCAGCTGGTCGCTGTCCTGCGAGTTCTTCTTCTATCTCTGCCTGCCGTTGGCGCTGCCGTTCATCCGCCGGGCCCGGCCGTGGGCGCTGTGGGCGGTCGTGGTCGCGGTGCCGCTGCTGATCCTGGCGCTCTGGCCGGCGCAGGCCCTGGTGCCGGAGGAGAGCCGCTGGTGGTTCACCCAGATCTTCCCGCCCGTGCGGTCGCTGGAGTTCTGGATGGGCGTGGCCGCCGCCGAGCTGATGCGGCGCGGCCGGTGGCGCGGCCCGAACCTGCTGGTGGCCAGCCTGCTCTTCGTGGCGACCTGGGTGCTCGCCGCGCAGTGGGTCCGCGCCGAGTTGTGGGCGGCGCTGCTCTCGGTGGCGTACATCCTGGTGATCGCCGCGGCGGCGGACGCCGACGTGCGCGGGCGGCGCTCGCCGTGGCGGTCGCGTCCGATGCTCTGGCTCGGGGAGGTCTCCTTCGCCTTCTACCTGGTGCACGTCCTGGTGATGATCACCGTGCTGCGGCTGACCGGCGACTGGGGGGTCGGCTTCCCCGGCTGGTGGGGGCTGGCGGTCGTGCTCGGCTTCCTGCTGGTGAACCTGGCCCTGGCCGGCCTGCTGCACCGCTTCGTCGAGACGCCGATGATGCGGCTGCTCACTCCGCGCGGGCCGGCCCGGGCGACGCGGCGGGGCGGGGACGCCGCCGGCGCCACCGGGCCGTCGGCGGCACCGGGGAAGGGGGCCGGCGCCGTACCACGCCCCCGAACCGGCGACCGAGCGGCGGACGACCGGCCGGCGTACGTCGACTCGCGCTGACGCCCCCGACTGCGGGCACGGACCCACGCCACCGGTCGGCGTGGCCATCCGAGGCGGAGCGCGCCCGCCAGCGGGCCGCCGAACGGGAACGGACGGCGTGGCGCGACGCCGAGCGGGCCGCCGAGGCGGCGCGGGCGCTGGCCGTCGAGGCGTACGCCGCGACGGCCCGGCTCCGGCCGGCCCGGCTTCCCGCGCCGCGGGCGGCGACCGTCGCGGGTCGTCCCGCGCCCGCCGCGCGCCGGCGGCCCGCCCGGGTGGGCTGACCGCCGCCCACCTGCCGGAAAGTCCCGCCCGTTGCGGTGACACCGCTCACCACGGCGGCCAACCGGCCATCCGGCGCGACGGGGCGGATAAGCGCCGGCGTTTCGGCGCCGATGTCCGCCACTCGTCCCGTTGTCTCCCGAAGGCGCTCGCACGAACGGTCGTCCCATTGAGTCACATCAGTGCCTAGCTGCCCGCAAAAATTGTCGCCCGGTAGGGGTTTAGGCAGGTGGGGCGGGGTTGGCAGGGCGTGGACCGGCCAGTAATGTCGGCGCGTCCGGTGCGGTAACCGATCGCCAGAGGCGACGCCGCACTGACCCGCCTAATCGTGAACGACGAGCCGGGGACCCAGTGCTTCATGGGGTGAATCCGTGGGCCGTAGGCCCGTGGTAGGGCGTTCTTCCCGCCCGAATCCGTCAGCTAACCCGGTCGGCGGCGTCGGAAGGAGTTCCATCCTCGTGCAGCACCCACCCACCTCCCGGTTGTTCCGCCGTCTCCACGGCACCGCGGTGCCCGCGCTCGCCCCTGCACAGGTCGCGAGCTGACCGACCCGGTCACCGCCCGTCGCCCGGCATCCCGGGCGCATTTCCTGAGTGGCCCACCACCCGCACGGACGCCCGTCCGCGCGGTCGGTCCGCCCTGCCCTCGGACCGCCGGCCGCTCACCCCCGAGCCCGTGGAGGAAACCGTGAAGCACCACCTCAAGCGACAGCTCCGTCGCCTCACCTCCGAGCGTCCCTACCAGTTGGCCGTCGCGTCGGCCGTGGCGCTCGTGCTGGCGTCGGGCACGGGCGCGGCGCTGGCCGGAGCCGACGAGGCTCCCGCCGCCGCACCGGCCCCGGTCGCCGCGACCGAGCTGCGCGACGACACCGCGGCCTCGCGCGGCGGGGCCCGGATCGCGCCGGCCCCGTCCAGCGCCGCCCCGGCCGCCACCAGCGCCGCCCCCTCGGCCAACGCCACCAGCACCGCGAGCAGCACCGCCCCGGACCCGGACCTGACCCGCAAGCCGGAGCCACCGAAGCCCCCGCCCGCCAAGAGCCTGGACTACGACTACCAGGCCCAGACGACCTTCTACAACTGCGGCCCGGCGGCCGTCCGGCACGCCCTCAGCGCCGCCGGCATCGCGCGCAGCCAGGACGCCCTCGGCACCCAGCTGGGCACCGACCAACTGGGTACCGACTCGGCCCAGGACACCACCCGCGTGCTCAACGCGACGGTCGAGGGTGACCCGTACCGGACCCGGACGATCCCCGGTGGCGCGGCCACCCCGGCAGAGATGGACCGGCTCCAGGCCGACGTCGTCGCGGCCGTCGGTGACGGGCGGGGCGTCGTGGTGAACGTCGCCGGCAGCGCCACGGACACCACCGGCGGCTGGCACTCGTTCCCCGGCGGCCACTACGTCGCCGTGGTCGGCTACCGGGACGAGGGACGGCTGGTGAAGATCGTCGACTCGGCGGATCCGGCGACCGCGTCGTACTGGATGAGCACCATCGCCCTGGCGAACTGGGCCGCCACCCGCGGCTACTCCGCCTGAGCGACGCCGTCGGGCGTCGGCTCCCCACCCGGGGCCGGCGCCCGCTGTCGTGTCCGGGGCACGGCCCTCGCCCGGGGCCCCGGTGGGTGACACACTGCGCGGCATGGTCGATGGTTCGGGTGCGCGGGACGGCCGGCGGGTGCTCCTGCTGCTGCACGGCATGGGTGCGACCGGCGACGTGTGGCTGCCCTGGGCGCCGCTGCTGGAGCGTCGCTGGGCGGGGCGGTGGCTGGCCCCGGACCTCGCCGGCCACGGCTGGTCGCCGCCGCTGCCGGAGTACTCGTTCGCGGGGCTGGCCGCGCGGGTCGCCGCCGGGTCGGCGGCGGGGGACCGGCTCGTGGTGCTGGGGCACTCCCTCGGCGGGGTGGTCGGGCTGGCGCTGGCCGCCCGCAGCGCCGGGCTGCCGGTCGACGCCGTGGTCGGGGTCGGCATCAAGGCGGTCTGGTCGCCGGCGGAGCTGGCGAAGGCAGATGAGTTGGCGGCCCGGCCGGTGACCTGGTTCGCGAGCCGGGACGAGGCGGCGCGCCGCTACCTGCGGGTGGCCGGCCTGACCGGGCTCTTCGCCCCGGACCATCCCGTCGTGACGGCCGGGCTGCGGCAGGTCGACGGCCGCTGGCGGTTGGCGATGGACCCCGCCGCGTTCGGCGTGGGCGAGCCGGACCTGCCCGCCCTGCTGGCGGCGACCGACGCACCGGTGCTGCTGGCCCGTGGCGAGCACGACCCCATGGTCACCGACGCCCAGCTCAAGGAGTTGGGCGTGCCGGTCGCCACCCTGCAAGGCCTCGGGCACAACGCCCACGTCGAGGCCCCCGAGGCGGTCCTGGACCTCGTCGACCCCTACCGCTGATTCCCGGTCCGTACGCGGCACGCGACGGGGGCCGGGTGGGGGTCGGCCCACCCGGCCCGTCGCCGTGTCAGTAGGTGCAGCCGGTGGCGGGCAGGGAGGACGGGGCGGGAACCGAGCTGCCGTCGTAGAGGGCCAGCAGCATCTGCTGCGGGCAGCGGTTGCCGCCGTTGACCCGGATCTCCAGGTGCAGGTGCGGCCCGGTGCTGTTGCCGGTGTTGCCGGTGTAGCCGATGATCTGTCCGGCGCTGACCCGGGCCCCGGAGGAGACCGACCGGGACGACAGGTGGCAGTACTGGTAGTAGGCGCCGTCGTCGCCGCTGATGCCGATGCCGTAGCCACAGCCGCCGCCGACGTGGGTGACGGTGCCGGCGGTGATGGCGTACGTGGTCACGCCGGTCCACGTGGGCAGATCGATCGCCGGGTAGCTGTGGTGCGGGTCGTCGTACTCGCTGCGGGGCAGGACGGACCTGCCGATGACCAGGCTGTAGTTGCCACCGCCCCCACCACCGCCGATCAGCCACTGCCAGGTGGTCGCGCCGACGGTGGTGCCGCCGGTGAGGCCCCGGCCGGACTTGAAGCTGTTCACGGCGTTGGTGGTGGCGGCGCCCCAGGCGCCGTCGACGGTGAGGCCGTAGCCGTACTTGTTGAGCGCGGTCTGCAACGCCCGCACGGCGTTGTTGTTGGCGCCGACGTCCAGGGTGACCACCAGCTTGCCCCAGGTCAGCGGGCCGACCATACCGTCGGCGGCCAGCCCGTTCGCGGACTGGAAGGAACTTACCGCCGAGGCCGTGCCGGAGCCGTAGTACCCGTCCACGCTCAGCGTCCGTCCGTGGTGGCGGAGCAGGAACTGGGCGGAGGTGACATTGGCGCCTGAGGTGCCGGTGCTCAGGGTGGGCCAGGCGGGGGTGGCGGCCTGGGCGGCGGTCGGACCGACCAGCACGGCGACGGCGGTGAGCGCCGCCGCGCCGAGCCAGGTGAGCATCAGGCGGACTCTTCCGGGCATGCACACTCCTTGGGGACGAGGGGGTGCGAGCGGCGGTCGGGGCGTGCCGCGTCGTCGGCGCCCGGGCGTACGGCGGGTGGGTCCGCCGGTCATCCGTGCACCCGCCGCCAGTATGGTGATGAAGATAAATATTTACAACACCGCCTACGTGTAAAAGACATCCTCGCCTGAGGGGGCGGGAGCGGGACGTGCGCTGACCGGCCCGGGTGCGACGGTGTCCGTCAGGGGGTGGGGGAGAGCGACCCGGCGTCGGGCTCGACCGCAGGCCTCCGGTCGGCGTCGCCACGCGGGGTCGGCGCCTTCCACTCCCCGTCGAGCTCCCGCCTCGCCGCCTCCAGGAACGCGTCGGCGTACGCCTCGGCGGGGAAGTCGCCCAGGTAGCGGCTGCGGGTGACCCAGCGCGCCGAGGCCAGCGGATCGGTGTCCAGCAGCGCGGTCAGCACGTCGTCCACGTTGGACATGTCACGCCGCAGCACGTAGCCCGATCCGGCGAGGGGGAACTGCTCGGCGAACCGGTCGCCGGAGCCCACCATGTCGGTCACCGCGTACGGCTTGCCGGAGTAGAGGTAGTCGGAGATCACCCCGGACACGTCGGAGACCAGCGCGTCCGAGCGGTTCACGCACTCGGTCAGGGTCAGCGCCCGGCTGGCGGCGCCGAAGACGTGCTGGCGGCCGCTGCGGGCCCGGTCCGCGGCCAGCAGTTCGGTGAGCCGGCCCAGCTGCCGGGCGGAGGCCGGATTCTGCGAGGTGTACGGGTGGGCCCGCAGGATCACCGTCGCGCCCCGGTCGAGCAGCCGGCGCAGCAGGGTCTCGGCCACCGGCAGGGAGCAGTAGTTCGCGTCGGCGTTGTGCCCGGTCCAGGTCGGCGTGTAGAGCACGGTCGGGTCGGTTCGGCCGGGCACCGGCTCCGGGCGTACCTCGATCGACTCGACCTGCGGGCGGCCGACCACGACGAACTTCTCCGCCGGGATGTCCACCCCGGCGCGGGCGTAGCGGTCGACGGCGGCCTGGCCGGCGACGAAGATCCGGTCGAAGATCGCCGAGACGGGGTTGGCGCTGGGGGCCTTGTCGCTGTCGCCGTGGTGCAGCTGGACGTGGGTCAGCCGGGTGAAGCGGATGCAGTGGCTGTTCTTCGCGCCGTGGTTGACGTAGAAGGCCACCCGCAGGCTGGGCACCAACGCCTCGTCCATCGCCCTGGTGGTGGGGCAGTAGACCACGGGCGCGCTGGTGGCCGCCGCGATCAACGGCAGGAACTCCGGCTCGCGCACCATCACCAGGAACGGCCGGCCGATCCGCTCCAGGTACGGCAGCCACATGGTGACCTGGTACTCCGAGCCGGGCGGCGCGGAGAAGTGCAGCAGGAACTCGGGCTCGTGCCGGCGCAGCGCGCGGGACACCGCAGAGCCGCCGGCCCCCGGGCGGAACCGGCGCCGGGCCAGGTCCAGCCCGACCGCCCCGGCGCCGGCGGCCACCAGGGCGACGGCCGCCAGCGCGACGCCGGCCGGCAGGCCCGCGACGGCCGCCAGCGCCAGCAGGGCCAGCAGCCCCGACAGCGCGTCGCCGAGGCGGGCGGTGACCAGCGGCGTCCAGGAGCGCACCGGCAGGTTCGCGGCGCGCACCTCCAGGCCGCCGGCGTCGGAGAGCGGATTGACCAGCAGCACCAGCCCCAGCAGGAGCAGCGCGGTCGCGGCCAGCGCGGGATCGAACCCGGCGTCGAGGCGGCGGGCGTAGCCGACCAGGATCGCCGCCGCGACCAGCGCGGTCTCCGCCGCGTTGTCGGCGCCCGGCCGCACCCGGCGCTCCCAGGTGGCCGCCGCGAGGGCGGCCACGGCCAGCCCCAGCCCCCAGCCGGTCGCGCCGGTCAGCGCGACGACGAGGAACGCCAGCACCGCCAGGCCGGTGGCCAGCGCGCGGGCGAGCAGCTTCCGAACCAGGTCACCACGCATGTCGGCTCCGTTTCCCGCCGTGGCCCGAGATCCGCCGTCAGCCGGCGTCGGTGAGGCTGGCGTCCCGCTCGACCCGCGCGGGCCCGGGCTGGGCCGGCACCTCGCCCGGCGCGCGACGCACGTCGATGACCTGACCGGTCAGGTCCGAGATCAGCACGTCCAGCGACGACCGGGCGACGGTCTCGGCGGCGAGCAGGGTGTGCTCCGGCTCCTCGCCGAACGCCTTGGTGCGCATCGGGGTCGCGGTCCGCTCGGGGTTGACGCAGTTGACCCGTACGCCGAACTCCGCCCACTCGTCCGACAGCGCCTGGGTGAGGTTGACCAGGGCCGCCTTGGTGGAGGAGTAGAGCGCGTAGCGGGCCCGGCCCCGGGTGTAGGAGCTGGAGGTGTAGAGCAGCAGCTGGCCCTTGGTCTGCTGGAGGTAGGGCAGCGACTGGCGGGCGACGATGACCGGCCCCACGAAGTTGACCTGGAGCACCCGGTCCATGGTGTCCTGGTCCATCTCGGCGAGGGCGCCCTTCTCCAGGATGCCGGCGGTGACCACCACGTGGTCGATCCGACCGGTGGCCTCGAAGGCGGTCTTCAGCGCCGCCTCGACGTCCTCGGCGCGTTCGACGTGGGTGCCGGTGCTGGAGCGGCTGAACGGGAAGACCTGCGCGCCGTAGCGGCGGGCCAGCTCGGCGAGGTCGTGGCCGATGCCGTAGCTGCCGCCGAAGACGACGATGGTCCGGCCGGTCAGCTCCTCGGTGTAGCTGCGCTCGTCGGTCAGCCGGGGCGCCTGCGCGGCGGCTAGCTGGAACAGCTTGTCCGCCAGGTGCACGTCGACCGGGTGGGTGACCTTGATGTTCTCGTCGGAGCCGTCGATGACCTTGATCGGCGTGCCGGGCAGGTAGCGCAGCACCACCCCGCAGTCGTCGGTCGCGGCGAAGTGCGGGTCGCCCTCGGCGAGCCGGTAGGCCTCGCGGATGGTGCCCGAGCGGAACGCCTGCGGGGTCTGGCCCCGGCGCAGCGAGGAGCGCACCGGGATGTCGGTGATGCAGTCGTCCTCGTCGACCTGGACGATCGTGTCGGCCGACGGGATCGCCACGTCGACCGCCGAGTACGTCCAGAGCGCGTTCACGCACTCCCGGACGATCCGGCCGCTGACCAGGGGCCGTACCGCGTCGTGGAAGAGGATGTTGCAGTCGCCCTCGCCGACGGCGTCGAGCGCGATCCGGGTGGTGGCGTTGCGGGTGTCACCGCCCTCGACCACCTTGCTGACCTTGCGGAAGCCGGCCTTGTCGACGATCTGCTGGGCGTCGGCGACGTGGCCGGTGGCCATCAGCACGACGATCTCGTCGATCTCGGGCGCCGCCTCGAAGACCGCCAGGGTGTGCTCGATGATCGGCTTTCCGGCGATCTTGAGCAGCTGCTTCGGGATGCCGAGGCCCAGCCGCGTCCCGGTGCCCCCGGCCAGCACCACCGCCACTGTCCGCGAGGGCCGCCACGGTGCCGGGGTCTCCGGTGCGGCGGTCGGGCCAGCGGTGTGGTCCTGCGTCATTGCCGAAGCCTCACTCTCGGGGTGCGTGAACAGAAGGTTCCGCCCGCGCGGCGGCCGGATGAACCTTAACGCGCGGACCGCGCCGCCCCCACGGGGCGACGCGGTCGGCCGGCACCGGGCGGATGCCGTACGTGCGCCGGGGCGCTACTTGCCGCTGAACGCCTCGTACTCCCGGACGACCTCGTCGGTCGGGCCGTCCATGCGCAGCACGCCCGATTCCAGCCAGATCGTCCGCTCGCAGGTGTCCCGGATCGAGGAGAGCTGGTGGCTGACGAGGAACACCGTGCCGGCGCCCTCCCGCAGCTCCCGCACCCGCCGCTCGCTGCGCTTGCGGAAGATCTTGTCGCCGGTGGCGAGGGCCTCGTCGATGAGCAGCACGTCGTGCTTCTTGGCCGCGGCGATGGAGAAGCGCAGCCGGGCCCCCATACCGGAGGAGTAGGTGCGCATCGGCAGCGAGGCGAAGTCGCCCCGCTGGTTGATGCCGGAGAAGTCGATGATCTCCGGGGTCCGCCGCTGCACCTCGTCGGGCGACATGCCCATGGCCAGGCAGCCCAGCACGACGTTGCGCTCGCCGGAGAGGTCGTTGAGCAGGGCCGCGTTGACGCCGAGCAGCGACGGCTGCCCCTGCGTGTAGACCGCGCCGCGGTTGACCGGCAGCAGGCCGGCGATGGCGCGCAGCATGGTCGACTTGCCGGAGCCGTTGCTGCCGATCAGCCCGATGGCCTCGCCCCGGTACGCGGTGAAGCTGACCCCCTTGACCGCGTGCACCTCCCGGATGTTCGGCGCCGAGGTGCGGCTCATGATCCGCTTGAGCGCGCCGACCGGGCCGCCGCCCCCACCGGCGCCCTTGTGGATCCGGTAGATGACGTGTGCGTCGTCCACCACCACGGTGGGGATGCGCTCCTGCACCCTGGGCAGGGTCACCGTCACGTCGTTGGACGACTCGAACTGCTCAACCACGGCCGTACTCCTGTTCGCCCCGCCAGAAGTAGATGAAACCCCCGACGCCCATCACGATCGCCCAACCCACCGCGGTCACCCAGAGCTGCAGCAGGGAGGAGCTGAGTAGTGGCGTGTTCTCCAGCAGCGAGACCCGGGCCAGCTCGATGTAGACCAGCGCCGGGTTGAGCTCGACCAGCCCGGAGGCCCAGGAGGGCAGCTGCTCGCTGAAGAGCTCCACGCTGTAGAGCACCCCGGAGCCGTACATCCAGGTGCGCATGACGAAGGGCATGACCTGCTTGAGGTCCGCCAGCTTCGAGCCCATCCGGGCCACCGCCATGGTGAGCCCGGCGTTGAAGACCGTCTGGAGCAGGATCGCCGGCACCAGCATCAGCCAGGCCAGGGTTATCGGCTCGCCGGTCACCAGCACGATGACGGCGAGCACCACCATCGAGCCGAGGAGCTGCTGGAACTGGGTGACGGTCACGGCCAGCGGCAGGCAGGCCCGGGGGAAGTGCAGCGCCCGGATCAGGCCCAGGTTGCTGGTGATCGACTGCGTGCCGGTCTGCACCGCGGTCTGGGTGAAGTTGAAGATGAAGAGACCGGTGCAGAGGTAGGCGATGAAGTTCGGGGTCCGGTTCTGTGCCAGCACCACGCCGAAGATCAGGTAGTAGACCGCCGCGTTGGTCAGCGGGGTGAGCACCTGCCAGAGCTGCCCCAGCCGGGCGTTGCTGAACGACGCCACCAGCTTGGCGTTGGCGTACGCGGCGATGAAGTGCCGGTAGTGCCAGAGCTGCCCCGCGTACTCGCCGAGGGTCGGCCGTTCGCCGGCGAACCGGAGCCCGTACCGCTGGGCGAGCTGGGCCCCGGTGAGCCCGGAATCCGGGTCGGCCACCGTGGTGTTGGCCATGGTTAGGCGCTCCGATCTCTTTCGTGCCAACGGGTTGCGCGCGACGACGGGAGAGCGTGGCCAGTGCGGAGCGCCGCCTCGTCGCCGGGCGAACCGTAGTGGAAAACACGTCGGGACGCAACCGTACCGTCGCTGCGCTACATTGTTGCACGTGAAGACCGACAAGAGGCGGGTGCCGGCGGGTGCGGCGGTGCTCCGTGACGACATCACCACGGCCATCCGCCGCGCGGTCACGCAGGAGTTGGCGGAGGTCGGCTACGGCCGGTTGTCGATAGAGGCGGTGGCCCGGCGGGCCGGGGTCAGCAAGACGGCGATCTACCGCCGGTGGCGCTCCAAGCTGGAACTGGTGCTGGACATGGTCTCCGCGGTCGCCGGCCGCAAGCTGCCCATGGTCGACGCCGGGAGCCTGCACGGGGACGTGGAGCTGCTGCTGCTCGTCGCCGCCGGGGCGCTTCGCCACCCGCTGGCCTCGCAGATCATCCCGGACCTGCTCGCCGAGGCGGCGCGCAACCCACAGATCGCCGAGACCCTCCAGCGCGCGCTGGCCGACTACCAGGACCGCATCGGTGAGCTCGTCATCGGCCGGGCGGTCGAGCGGGGCGAGCTGCCGGCGGGAGCCGACCGGCGCGGCGTGGCGGATCTGATCGTCGGGCCGGTCTACTGGCGGCTGGCAATTTCGCGGACACCTCTTGACACGCCGGAGATCGCCCGCATGGCCGCCGCGATCGTCGCGGCCCTGCGGGTAACATGTACCGGTCCGTCCCGCGACGAGCCAGCGGTGTGGGACACCCGGTCCCTGACCGCTTCTGAATCCCACCGGGCTGGTGCGTGAACGTTGACCTCATGGGTCTCGGCCCGATTCGCAACGGGCTAGTATCGCACCCCGAGCCCCCATCCGATACACCATCTGACACAGGAGGATGCCCCATGGCTGGGCCGCACCCCGAGTTCATTCCCCCAGCGCGGCCGATCATCGGCGATGCCGAGATCGAGGCGGCTGTCCGGGTGCTCCGCAGCGGCCGGGTGGTGCAGGGGCCGGAGGTCGCGGCCTTCGAGGAGGAGTTCGGCGAGCTGGTCGCCGGCCGGCACTGCGTCGCGGTGAACTCGGGCACCTCCGCCCTGCAGCTCACCCTCATGGCCCTCGGCTTCGGTCCGGGTGACGAGGTCATCGTGCCGTCGTTCTCCTTCGCGGCCAGCGCGAACGCCGTCCGGCTGGTCGGCGCCGTGCCCGTCTTCGTGGACATCGAGCCGGGCAGCTTCTGCCTCGACCCGGAGGCGGTCGCCGCCGCGGTCACCCCGCGCACCGTGGCGATCATGCCGGTCCACCTCTACGGCCACCCCGCCGCGATGGACCGGATCATGGCGATCGCCGAGCAGCACGGCCTGGCCGTCGTCGAGGACGCCGCCCAGGCCCACGGCGCGGCGCTGAACGGCACCCCGGTGGGCGCCTTCGGCACCGCCGGCTGCTTCAGCTTCTATCCCACGAAGAACATGCACGCCCTGGAGGGCGGCATGGTCAGCACCGCCGACGCCGGGCTGGCCCGCACCCTGCGGCTGTTGCGCAACCAGGGCATGGAGCAGCGGTACGCCAACGAGATCGTCGGCGCGAACATGCGGATGACCGACGTCGCCGCGGCCATCGGCCGGGTCCAGCTGGGCCAGCTCGGCCAGTGGACCGAGCAGCGCCGCGCCAACGCCAAGTTCCTCGACTCGAAGATCACCGGCATGGTCACCCCGCCGGTCGCCGACGCCGCCCGGCACGTCTACCACCAGTACACGGTGCGGGTGCGGGGCGACCGGGACGCCGCCCAGCAGCGTCTCACCGAGCTGGGCATCGGCAACGCCGTCTACTACCCGACCCCGATCCACCGGCTCAAGCCCTACCTGACCGAGGACGGCAGGCCCGGCCCCTGGGACCTGCCGGAGACCGAGCGCGCCGCCGCCGAGGTCGTCTCCCTGCCCGTGCACCCCTCGCTGACCGAGGCCGAGCTGGAGCGCATCGCCGAGGGCGCGAACCTGGCCGGGGGTGCCCGATGAGCGCCGGCCGCAAGCTGCGCGCCGGCCTGATCGGCCTCGGCGCGATGGGCCGCAACCACGCCCGCGTCCTGGCCGGCCTGGACGGCGTCGAACTGGTCGGCATCGTCGACCCGGCCGGCGACACCACCGGCACGCTGCGGGCGCCGGTCGTGCCCGAGCTCGGCGACCTGCTCGCCCTCGGCATCGACTACGCGGTGGTGGCCTGCCCGACGGCGCTGCACGAGCAGGTCGGCCTGGAGTTGGCCGCCAACGGCGTCAGCGCCCTGATCGAGAAGCCCCTCGCGCAGAGCGTGGACGCGGCGCTGCGGCTCGTCGAGGCGTTCGAGGCCGCCGGCCTGGTGGCCGGGGTGGGGCACATCGAGCGTTACAACCCCGCCCTGCAGAACCTGCGCACCCGGCTGGAGGCGGGCGAACTGGGCGAGGTCTACCAGGTCGTCACCCGCCGGCAGGGCCCGTTCCCGCACCGCATCGCCGACGTCGGCGTCGTGATGGACCTGGCCACCCACGACATCGACCTGACCAGCTGGGTGACCGGCCAGGAATACACCTCGGTGTCGGCCCGGACGGTCTCCCGCAGCGGCCGGCTGCACGAGGACATGGTCGCCGTGGTGGGGCAGCTCGCCGACGGCACCATGGTCAACCACCTGGTCAACTGGCTGAGCCCGCTCAAGGAGCGGTCCACGGTGATCACCGGTGACCGGGGCTGCTTCGTCGCCGACACCCTCACCGCCGACCTCACCTTCTACGCCAACGGCGCCATCGACACCGAGTGGGAGGCGCTGCGCGCGTTCCGGGGCGTCGCCGAGGGCGACATGGTGCGCTACGCGATCCCCAAGCGGGAGCCGCTGCTGGTCGAGCACGAGCGCTTCCGGGACGCGGTCGAGGGCAAGGAGAGCGACATCGTGACCCTGCGCCAGGGCCTGCGTACGGTCGAGGTGGCCGGCGCCGTCCTGCGTTCCGCGACCGACGGCAGCACGATCGCCGTGGGCACGGGCACGCCGTCCCCGGCGGGGGACACCCTCTCCACCCGCTGACCCCGGGCGACCGCGGTCCGCGTCCGGCGGACCGCGGTCGGGCATCCCTCCACCGCCAGCCCTCCTCCACGAAGGACAGCGCATGTCAACGCCCCGCCGAGCGCCGCGGCTCGTCGTACTCGTCGCCAACGGCATCACTGGCGACTCCCGCGTACAGAAGACCGCCATCGCCGCCGCCCGGGACGGGTGGGACGTGTTCCTGGTGGGCCGGAGCAGCCGCAAGAAGGGCGAGGCGGAGCGGTCCGCCATGGGGCCGATCCAGGTCATCCGGGTTCCGGTGCCGCAGACCCTGTCCCGACGGCCCGCCCGGGAGCACCGCGTCCGCCGTACGCTGACGCAGTTCGGCATCCCGGACAAGTCCGCGCTGGCCCGCTACCGCGCCTCGCACCAGGCCTGGCTCCGGTCGCAGACGGCGAAGCGCAACCCGCCGCCGCGCGCCTGGCTGCGGGCGCACGAGGCGGTCCACCAGTTCCGGCTGCGGGCCTGGGGTTGGGAACAGTTCCACAGCACCCAGCCGCTGCCGCCGACCGGCGACTGGCGGACCGACTGGCCGACGCTGCTCGACATCGACCTGGCGTTCGGGCCGGTGCTGGAGGAGTTGGAACCGGACGTCATCCACGCCAACGACATCAACACGATCCCGACCGCCGCGATGAGCGCCGCGCGGCTGCGGGCGCGCGGGCGTGGCTGCGTCTGGCTCTACGACGCCCACGAGTACGTGCAGGGCGTCGCCTGGCCGAAGCCGCAGCAGGCCAGCGGCGTGCGGGCCGCCGAACGGGAGTTCATCGGCCGGGCCGACGCGGTGGTCACCGTCTCCGAGCAGATCGCGGAGAAGCTCCAGACGGAGTACGGGCTGCCGAAGACCCCGCTGGTGGTGGGGAACTCGCCGGTGCGGGAGGGCATCCGCAGCGGCACCGTGACCGCCTCCGTACGGGAGCGGGCCGGCGTCGCCGAGGGCGTGCCGCTGATGGTGTACGCGGGCTGGATCGGCAAGGAACGCGGGCTGGACACCGTCATCGCGGCGCTGCCGCAGCTGCCCGAGCATCACCTGGCCCTGGTCAGCGGCCGGATGACCCCGCTGCTGGAGGAGCTGCTCGCCCGGGCCGAGGCGACCGGAACGCGGGACCGGGTGCACGTGGTCCCCTACGTCGCCCCGTACGAGGTCGCCGACTACCTCAGCTCCGCCGACCTCGGCCTGATCCCGTTCCAGCGGACCCCGAACTGCGAGCTGTCCCTGCCGACGAAGGTCTCCGAGTACCTGCACGCCGGCCTTCCCCTGGTCACCAGCGACGTGCAGGTGGTCCGGGCGTTCGTCGAGGGGAACGACATCGGGGAGACCTTCACCTCCGGTGACGTGGCGGGGTTCGTGGCGGCGGTACGGCGGGCCACCGCCCGCCGGGCCGAGCTGGCCGCGCACATCAGCGAGCCGATCCTCGACGACCTGTCCTGGGAGCGGCAGAGCGGCAAACTGCTCCAGCTCTACCGGGATCTCTCCGGCGTCGTGCCGGCCGGCCCGTGCGAGGTGCCGTGGACGGTGCAGGAGCGACCGGTCACCACGCCGTCGACGGGCACCGCCGAGCCGCGGCCACTGGGCGGCTGGCGCGAACTCGGCGAGACGCCGATCCGCCTCGGCCTGGGCCCGGCCAACTACGCCGGTCAGGGCGCGGCCTTCGCCCGGGCCATCTGCCGGGACAACGCCGACGTGTCGGTGCAGGTGGTGATGAACAAGCTCCCCGGCTCGTTCGACTACCCGGCCGACATCTACCTCGACTCGCTGCGGCAGCCGGAACTCGACTTCCAGATGGAGCAGCTGAACCGGGTGCTCAGCCAGTACACCCACGTGCTGGTGGACGCGTTCATGCCGCTGTTCGGCCAGCTCAACGGCGACAACATCGAGGGTGACCTGCCGGCGTTGCGCAAGGCCGGGATCAAGGTCGCCCTGCTGGCGCACGGCAGCGAGATCCGGCACCCGGACCGGCACCAGCAGCGGCACGAGTTCTCCCTGTTCCGGGACGCTCCGGACGGGGTCGCGGCGAAGCTGCGCAAGAAGGCCGAGCGCAACCGCCGGGTGGCCGAGGAGTCCGGGCTGCCGGCCTTCGTGACCACGCCGGACCTGCTCGAGGACCTGCCCTGGGCGACGTGGGCCCCGCTGGTGGTGGACGTCGACGCCTGGGCCTGCGACCGGCCGGTGATGCAGCGGCCCCGACCGCTGGTGCTGCACGCGCCGTCCAAGCGGTGGACCAAGGGCACCGACCGGATCCTGCCGGCGATGCAGGCCCTGCACGACCGGGGCGTCATCGAGCTGCGGCTGGCCGAGGGGGTGGCCTGGGCGGAGATGCGCGAGCTGGTCCGCGACTGCGACCTGGTGCTCGACCAGTTCACCACGGGCAGCTTCGGCACCTTCGCGGTCGAGGCGATGGCCGCCGGCAAGCCGGTGGTGGCCTACCTCAGCGAGCAGGTCACGAAGACCGTCGGTGGCGACCTGCCGATCGTCCACGCCACGCCGACCGACCTCACCGCGGTCGTCGAGTCCCTGCTCGACGACCGGGAGGCGACCGCCAAGATCGGCCTCGCCTCCGCCGAGTACGCCCGCACCTACCACGACGGCACCTGGACGGCCCGCCAGCTCACCTCGTTCCTCGGCTGAGACGACGCGGTCCGACGGCCGCCCGTCCCCCCGCCCACGCGGGAGGGTGGGCGGCCGTCGGCCGTCGCCGCCGGCACCGACCAGCAGGCCCACCGCCGCCGGACGACGGTGGCCCGGACGGTGCCGGGCGTCCGGGCCACCACCAGCGGCGGTCGGTCAGAAGACCGCCCGGACGTACGGGATCCGGGCCGCCACCATGGCGACGGCGAAGGAGACCACCAGCACGGCCGGGTAGGTCAACCCGATGACCTCCAGCGAACGCCCGGCCTTCACCTCGGGGATCAGCTGCCGGAAGACCTCGAAGACCAGCAGGTGGACCAGGAACACCCCGAACGAGGCGTCGGAGAGACGGGTCACCAGGCGGGCCACCGCCGGCCGCCAGGTGACCCGGGAACCGATGCTCACCGAGGCCATGAAGATCAACAGGGTGGCCGCGGCGACCAGCGTGCCGGTCGCCATCACCGGGAAGGTGGCCTGGAGCAGGCGGTGCTCGGGCGCCACCCCGAACTGCCAGATCGCCTCGGCCAGCAGCAGGCCGGCGCCGACGAGGGCGAGCACCGTCCAGAGCCGGTTGAGCACCACCTTGCGCAGGGCCCAGCCCGCGATGAAGAAGCCGACGTACGGCCACCACCGGTTCCAACTGGTCAGGATGTTCGGCCGGGAGTCGCCGAGCATCAGGGCGATGCCCGGGATCATGTAGGCGACCATGGTCCAGCCCAGCGCGACGCCGGCGGTGACCAGCGCCCGGTGCCGCCCGCCCGCGTGCAGGAACGGTGCGAGGACGGGCGCGAGCACGTAGAGCCCGGCGATCAGCCAGAGGAAATACAGTGCGGTGAAGACCTTGCCGTCGATCAGCAGCCGGGTCAGCAGGGTCAGGCTCACGTCCTCGCCTCGCATCGCCATCCGCACCACGACCACGTACACGACGTGCCAGACGATCATGGCGGGGAGGATCCGCGCGAACCGCTTGCGGTAGAACGCGGCCGGACCGGCCCGGTGCGCCCGCGGGTCGAGCACGAACGCCCCGCTGAGCATGATGAACGCGGGCACGGTCCAGATCGCCCCGATGTCGATCGCGGTGGCGACCCACCAGCCGAGATTGCCGCGCAGGTCGTCCTGGCCGACGATGACGCCGAAGACGTGGATCGCCACCACGCCGCAGATCGCCACGACCCGCAGCGCGTCCAGCCCGTACTCGCGGGGCGGTGGCCCGCCGGCCCGGCTCTGCGGGGCCGGGCCCGTGGTGGCGGCGGCTGCGTCCGGTCGGTGCGGGGCCGGCGAGGCAGCGGGGCCGGCCCCGGCGGCCGGCGCGACGTTGACAGGGTGGGAGGCGGTCACCGGGCCATGCTAGTGCCCCGACTGGTCCCGTCCGCCGACGATGCTGCGGTCGGTGGGTCGACAGCCGTCGGCCGCCTCCGGCGCACCGGGAGCGTGGCGTCCGGGCGGCTGCCGCTGCCGTACACTCGCCGGGGCCCGACGGGGCCGCACAGACGGAGGAGGCACCATGACCGACGGCGCCGCCGGACCGGCCGCCCCCGCCACCCGGGGCCGGGTGGTCATGCTCGTGGACAACGGCGTCGAGGGCGACTCCCGGGTGCAGAAGACCGCCGCGTCGGCCGCCGAGGCCGGCTGGGAGGTGGTTCTGCTGGGCCGCTCCGCCACCGGCAAGGCGCAGACCTGGCAGCTCGGCGGGGCCGAGGTCCGGCTGCTGCCGATGACCACCTCGCTCGCCCGGGCGCCGCACGAGTTCCGCCGCCACTGGGTGCGCGGCCCGCTCGCCTACCCGCCCACCGGGATCGCCGCCCGGCGCGAGCAGGAGGTGCGCGCCCGCCGCGCCGACCTGGAGGCGCGCCTCGGTGCGCTGAGCCAGGCCCGCGGGGAGGGACGTTCCTCCGCCGGGCTGACGTTGAGCCGGCAGCTGCTGCGGGGTGAGCTGCTGGCGACGAAGGTGTCGCGCCGCTGGGTGTCGCTGCGGCGACGCCAACTCAGCCGGGCCCAGGAGGCACGCAAGGGCCTGGCCACCCCCGTGGACAAGCTCTACACGCGGTTCTGGCAGACGGTGGCCGGCGACCGCGCCTGGCGGCGGCTCGACCCGGCGCTGTGGGACTTCGAGCTGGCCTACGGGCCGGTGGTCGACAAGCTGCGGCCGGACCTGATCCACGCCAACGACTTCCGGATGCTCGGGGTCGGTGCCCGGGCCAAGCTGCGGGCCGCCGCCCGGGGCCGGCGCGTCGCGCTGGTCTGGGACGCCCACGAGTTCCTGCCCGGCATCCGGCGCTGGAACGACAGCCCCCGGTGGCTGCCGGCCAACACGGCGCACGAGCGGGAGTACGCCCCGTACGCCGACGCGGTGCTCACCGTCTCCGACGGGCTGGCCGACCTGCTGCGCGAGCGGCACCACCTGCCCGAGCAGCCCACCGTCGTGCTGAACACCCCGAGCAGCGCGGACGCGGCGGGCGGCGACGGGGCGCCGGACATCCGCCAGCGGTGCGGGATCGGGCCGGACGTGCCGCTGCTGGTCTACAGCGGTGCCGCCGCGGAACAGCGGGGACTCGGCATCATGGTCGAGGCGCTCGCCGAACTGCCCGACGCCCACGTCGCGCTGGTGGTGCCCCGTCCGGCCGCCCCGTACGTGAAGGGGTTGGTGGTCCGGGCGGGGGAGTTGGGTGTGGCGGGGCGGGTGCACGTGTTGTCGTACGTGCCGCACCATCAGGTGGTGCCGTTCTTGTCGGGGGCTTCGGTGGGGGTCATTCCGATTCATCATTGGCCGAATCATGAGATCGCGTTGATCACGAAGTTCTTCGAGTATTCGCATGCGCGGTTGCCGTTGGTGGTCTCTGATGTGCGGACGATGGCGGAGACGGTGCGGTCGACGGGTCAGGGTGAGGTGTTCCGGGCGGAGGATGTGGGGGACTTCGTGCGGGTGGTGCGGTCGGTGTTGGGGGATCCGGGGCGTTATCGGGAGGCGTACGGGCGTCCGGGGTTGTTGGAGTCGTGGACGTGGGAGGCGCAGGCGCGGGTGCTCGACGGGGTCTACTCCCGGCTGCTGCCCGACCACCCGCCCGCGCCGACCGCCGGCTGCGCTCCCGACTCGCCACAGCCCGTCCCGGCCTGACCGGCGGGCCCCGGGCGCGGCGGTGACGGGGCCCGGCCCCGGTCCGGGCCCCGGGCGCGGCGGTGACGAGAGCCCGTCCGGTCCGACTCGGCGGGACCCGGGCGCGACGGTGACGCGCGCCCGAGCGGGGGCACTGTGGAGCGTGTCGCCATGAGTAGGATCGGGCACCGTGACCGCAGCGCACCCCCGGGCGAGTGGCCCGTCCACCGACACAGCCGAGGAGCGCGCAACGGCCGATCCGCCCCGGGAGCGCCGCCGGCGCCGGCCGGATGTCGTCGCCGTGCTCGTCCTCCTCGCCGGCGCGCTCTGGGTGACCGGCCGGGGCTGGCGCGACGTGCGCGGCCGGGTGCTCGGCGCGCAGCCGGCGGACCAGGACTTCAACGAGTGGATGCTGGCCCACGCGGCGCACGCGGTGGCCAATCTGGAGAACCCCTTCTTCACCACTCTGCAGAACGCGCCCGACGGCGTGAACCTGATGACCAACGTCGGCATCCAGCTGCCCGGCGTGCTGCTCGCGCCGGTCACCCTGCTCGGCGGCGCCGCACTGTCGTATCTGGTGCTGATGACCCTCAACCTGGCCGGCACCGGTCTCGCCTGGTACTGGGTGCTCTCCCGGCACGTGGTCGGCAACCGTGCGGCGGCGCTGGTCGGCGCCGCCTGCTGCGCCTTCGCGCCGGCACTGGTCTCGCACAGCAACGGCCACCCGCACATCACCGCGCAGTGGCTGATCCCCTTCATCCTGTGGCGGGTGGCCCGGCTGACCCGTGGCGGGCGTCCGCTGCGCGACGGGCTCATCCTCGGCGGGCTGGTCTCCGCGCAGTTCTTCGTCAGCGTCGAGATGCTCTTCATCCTCGCCCTGGCCTGCGTGACGGCGCTGCTGGGGCACGTGCTGTTCCGGCCCCGGGCGGCGCTGGCGGCGGCTCCCCGGGCGCTGGCGGTGCTGGGCGTGGCGGGCGCACTGACGCTGCTGGTGACGGCGTACCCGCTCTGGATGCAGTTCCTCGGCCCGCAGCACCGCAGCGGCCACCCCACAGACCCGGACAAGTACGCGCTGCGGCTCGCCTCCTACTTCAGCTACGCGACGGAGTCGCTCGGCGGTGGCCCGCAGGGTGGCCGCCGGCTGGCCGCCAACGTGACCGAGGAGGCCAGCTTCTACGGTTGGCCGCTGGTGCTGGTGGCCGTCGCCGCGGTGGCCTGGCTGCGCCGGGAGCACCTGGTCCGGGTGTCGGGTTTCACGGCGGTGCTGGCCGCGCTCTTCTCGCTGGGCAACACGATCAACTGGGCGGTCCGCGGGCCCGGGGTCCCCGGCCCGTTCCGCCTGTTGAACGGCCTGCCGGTGGTCGACGCGATGGTGGTGGCCCGCTTCGCGCTGATCACCACGGCCGCTCTCGGGGTGCTGGTCGCGGTGGTGGTGGACCGGTTGCTCTCCGGCCGGGTCCCGGCCCGGATGGGCGTCGTTCCGCTCCGGCCGCTGGTCGCGGTGGCGCTGGCCGTGGCCCTGGTGCCGCTGCTGCCGACGCCGCTGCCGGCCGTGGGACGCCCGGAGGTGCCCCGGTTCGTAACCGCCGGCGGATGGCGGGACCACGTCGCCCCCGGGCGGACGCTCGTGCCGGTGCCGGTGGAGAACATGACCTCGGTGCGCTGGGGTGCCGCCGCCGGCGTCGGTTTCGCCGTACCGCAGGGCTACTTCCTCGGGCCGACCTCCCCCACCGACGACACCGGGCGGTGGGGGGTGGACCCCCGGCCCACCGCGGCCCTGCTGACGGAGGTGGCCACCGGCCGGCGCCCGGCGCCGGTCACCGTCAGCCCCGCGGAACGCGCGCAGGCGGAGCTGGACGTCCGGCACTGGCGGGCGGACGCCGTGGCGCTGCCCCGGCACCCCCGCGCCGAGGCGCTCCGTTCGACGCTGGACGCGTGCTTCGGTCCGGGCCGGCGCGTCGACGACGTCTGGCTCTGGGACGTCCGTCCGCTGACCCGCTGACGCCTGGGCGGTTCCTACGCCGGGGGCTGACCCGGTTCGCCGGGGGTGTCCGGGGCGGGCCGGGCGGGTCTGCCCAGGAGCATGGCGAGGCCGACCACCACCGGCAGCCAGATGACCAGGACCAGCCGGTCGGCCTCGGAATCCTTCGGGTGGGCCACCAGCGTGAGCAGACCGGTGGCTCCGGTCGTGGCGAAGAGCAGCGCGGCCCGACCGGGCAGCGCCCGGAACAGGGCGGCGAAGCCGACCAGCAGCAGGGCGAGCAACGGCGAGGCGGCCAGCGGCGCACCCCCGTTCCACCAGGCGTCGAGCTGCGTGGGCCAGAAGTCCCGATTCAGCTCCACCAGGCGCGGCCACGGGTCGGGCACGTCCGGCCGGGTGAAGTGCACGGTGAACTTGTCCTGGAGTGTCTCCTCCGCGCCAGGAATGTCCAGCGCGGCGCTGAGGCCGAGCCAGACCGCCGTGGCCACGCCGCAGGCGGCGGTGAGCACGACCAACCCCGCCTCCCAGCCGGCCCGGTGGCGGCGGACCAGGGTCAGCGCGCCGAGCACCGCGGTCAGCGCGGCCGACAGCAGCAGGCCGGTGGCCGGCCGGGTGACGGTCGAGGCGAGCAGCCCCGCCGCCACCGCCCCGCCGAGCAGCAGCCGGCTTCGGGCCGTACCGCCCCGCCGTAGCAGGGGCACGGCGGCGCAGAGCGCGGCCAGCGCGAACGCGATCGCGCCGGCCTCGGCCAGCAGCCGGCTCAGCCAGAAACCGGTGGGCAGCAGGAAGAGCAGCGCGGTGGCCGCGAGCGCGGCGACCAGGCCGCCGCCGAGCAGCCGGACCGCCAGGGCCGCCAGCACGCCGGCCAGGACGGCGAGCGCGGCGGTGGCCAGCACCATGCCCCGTTCCCCGAAGGCCAGCACGAACGGCGCCACGGTCAGCGGGTAGCCGGGTCGGGTGGTGAAGATCCGTCGGTAGCGCGGGGGCAGGTCGGCCGCCCACTGCCGGGTTGCGGTGACGCAGGAGGCCCCCGGCTGCGGGCTCGGCATGCCCTGGCGGCAGGCCAGTCGAGCCGCGAACCGGTCCGCCTCGGCAGGCGGCGTGCCCGTCATGGTGGCCGCCTGCCGCGCGTACCAGTAGGTGTCCGGGTAGGCGTGCTGGGGCGCGGTCTCCCAGCGGCCCCACCACAACAGGCTGCCGAGCGCGGCGGCGGCGAGCAGACCGAGCACCAGCCGCACACGGGCCTGTCGGGCGTCCGGCGCGGCACCGACGGTCTGGCTACCCGACATCTCGCCTCACTTCCGGCGGAACGTATCCAGCTGACAGTTTCCTCGCGCGCAGCGCGCAACGACGCGGTCCGCGCCGAGACGGACAGCGGGGAGGGTACGCTCCCGGGGCGCGCGGAGGCGATGCCGACCCGCGCTTTCCCACATCCAGGGTGCGAGGGCGCCGGCCGGCGGTCTCGTACAATCGCTCGGGATCCGGGCCGGGTGACCCGGCCGGACGGCACCGGGCAGAGGCGGAGAAGCAGACGATGGGGCTGAACGGCGGCGCCGGCGCCCGGGGGCGTGTTGTCATGCTGGTCGACAACGGGGTCACGGGTGACTCCCGGGTACAGAAGGCCGCCCGCTCGGCCGCCGACGCCGGCTGGGAGGTCGTCCTGCTCGGCCGCACCGCCGCCGGGCGCTCGCAGAGCTGGCGCCTCGGCGACGCCGAGGTGCGCCTGCTGCCGATGCCCGAGCCGCTCGCCAAGCGCCGGCACGAGTTCCGCCGGCCCTGGCTGCGCTTCCCGTTGGCGTACCCGCCCACCGGCATCGCCGCGCACCGCAGCCAGGCCATGAAGGCCTGGCGGGCGGACCTGGCCGTCCGGCGGGCGGCGCTGACGGTGGCCGCCCGCGACGGCGGCGCCCGCCGCCCGTCGCCGCTGCGGTGGCACGCGCTGCGCGCGGAGGAGTTGCTGGTCCGGGCGAACCACCGCTGGGTCTCGTTCCGGCACCGGCAGCTCACCCGTTCCCGGCGCGGCCGGAAGCTGGACGGGCCGCTGGACCGGGCGTACACGAAGTTCTGGCAGACCGTGCAGGGTGACGGCGCCTGGCGCCGGCTGGAGCCGGGGCTGTGGGACTACGAGCTGGCCTACGGCCCGACGGTGGACGAGCTGCGCCCGGACCTGATCCACGCCAACGACTTCCGGATGCTCGGCGTGGCCGCCCGCGCCAAGCTGCGGGCCGCCGCCCAGGGCCGCCGGATCGCGGTCGTCTGGGACGCCCACGAGTACCTGCCCGGCGTGCAGGCGTGGCGCGACAACGCCCGGTGGCTGCCCGGCAACATCGCGCACGAGCGGGAGTTCGTGCCGTACGCCGACGCGGCGACGACCGTCTCCGGCGGGCTGGCCGACCTGTTGCAGCAGGAGCACCGCCTGGCCGAACGGCCCGAGGTGGTGCTCAACGCCCCGGCGCTGGCCGAGCTGCCCGGCCCCGGCGACGAGCCGGCGCCGGACATCCGCGAGCTGTGCGGGATCGGGCCGGACGTGCCGCTGCTGGTCTACAGCGGCGTGGCCGCCGCGCGGCGGGGCCTCGACGTCATGGTCGAGGCGTTGCCGCAGCTGCCCGACGCGCACGTCGCCTTCGTGGTCAACAAGCCCGACTCCGCCTACGTGAAGGGGTTGGTGGTCCGGGCGGGGGAGTTGGGTGTGGCGGGGCGGGTGCACGTGTTGTCGTACGTGCCGCACCATCAGGTGGTGCCGTTCTTGTCGGGGGCTTCGGTGGGGGTCATTCCGATTCATCATTGGCCGAATCATGAGATCGCGTTGATCACGAAGTTCTTCGAGTATTCGCATGCGCGGTTGCCGTTGGTGGTCTCTGATGTGCGGACGATGGCGGAGACGGTGCGGTCGACGGGTCAGGGTGAGGTGTTCCGGGCGGAGGATGTGGGGGACTTCGTGCGGGTGGTGCGGTCGGTGTTGGGGGATCCGGGGCGTTATCGGGAGGCGTACGGGCGTCCGGGGTTGTTGGAGTCGTGGACGTGGGAGGCGCAGGCGCGGGTGCTCGACGGGGTCTACTCCCGGCTGCTGCCCGCCGGTCGCGGCGCCGGCGGTGACGACACCAACCCGGGCGCCGAGCCGCCGGCGCTGCGGGTCGGCGCGTGACCACGCCCGACATGAGGACGCCCGACGTGACGGTGGTGACGGCCGTCTACAACACGATGCCGGACCTGACCCGGTGCCTGACCTCCCTGGTGGAGCAGACCATCGGGCTGGACCGGCTGGAGGTCGTGGCGGTCGACGACGGCTCCACCGACGGCGGCGGCGCCGAGCTGGACCGCTTCGCGGCGGCGTACCCGGGCACCGTCAAGGTGCTGCACCAGGCGAACTCGGGTGGCCCTGCGGCCCCCAGCAACCGCGCGCTCGACCACGCCACCGGCCGCTACGTGCTGTTCATCGGCGCCGACGACCACCTCGGGCCACAGGCGCTGGCCCGGATGGTGGCCGCAGCCGACGAGTGGGGCTCCGACGTGCTGCTCGGCCGGATGGTCGGGGTCAACGAGCGCTACGTGCACCAGGCGGTCTTCGAGAGCACCCGGGCCGAGGTGGACCTCTTCGCCTCCGCGTTGCCGTTCGCCCTGTCGAACACCAAGCTGTTCCGGCGCGACCTGATCGAGAAGCACGCGCTGCGCTTCCCGGAGGACATGCCGGTCGGCAGCGACCAGCCGTTCACCCTGGAGGCCTGTCTGCGGGCCGGGCGCATCTCGGTGCTCGCCGACTACGACTACTACTACGCGGTGAAGCGGCTCAACGCCGGCAACATCACCTACCGCAGCAACCACCTGGCCCGGCTGCGCAGCGTCGAGCGCGTCGTCGACGTGGTGGCGGAGCTGATCGAGCCCGGCGAGCGGCGCGACGCGGTGCTGTACCGGCACTTCACCTGGGAGATCGCCAAGCTGCTCCAGGACGACTTCCTCACGCTGGAGCCCGACGTGCAGGAGCAGGTCCGCTCCGGCGTGGCGAACCTGGCTCGCAACCACCTGACGGACCGCATCCGGGACCGGCTGGGCGTCATCGCCCGGGTCCGCATCGGCGCCGCCTGGCTCGGGTCGCTCGCCGACCTGCGCGCGGTGATCAGGCAGGACGTCGAGGAGGGCCTGCCGCCCACGGTGGTGCAGGACGAGCGCTGGTACGCCCTCTATCCCGGCTTCGGCGACCCCCGTTCCGCCCTGTCCGAGGAGTGGTTCGAGATCAGCCGCTCCGACGCCAGGTGGCTCGCCCGGCTGGAGACGGTCGCCGCGACCTGGTCGCCCGACCGGGGCGGGGAGCGGACGTTGACCCTCGCCGCGCGCAGCCCGTGGCCCGAGCTCGCCGAGCTCGCCGACGGCGGGCTCACCTTCAAGGTGGGTTCGGCCACCGGCACGGTCACCGGCCTGACGGAGGACCCGCTGGGCACCACCGTGCGGATCTCGTTCCGGGCCGCCGACCTGCTCGCCGGCCTGCCGCCGGGCGGGCGGACCCGTACCGTCCGGGTCACCGCCGTGGCAGCCGGGCAGGGCGGCACCACCCCGCTACGCGGGCCGCGTCCGCCGCTGCGGCAGCGGGTGCTGCACCGGCACGGCGGGCAACTGCACGTGTTCACCACGACCACGAACCACAAGGGGCACCTGGTGATCGCCGTCTCGCCGGTGACGCTGCGCCGGGTGGTGGCCCGACTGCGGCGCAGGCTCCCGCCCAAGGGAAGGTAGTTCCCTCACCGTCTGCGCGTCTTCTCGGGCATCGGCGGCTCAGCCGCGTCCGGCCCGGTCACTGCGACGCCAGGATCGACACGACCCGCTCGGCGGCCTGCCCGTCGCCGTAGGGGGTCCCGCGGTCGGCGGTGGGTGCCGGCCGGGTCGCCACGTCGATCCAGCCCGCCCGGCCCAACGCGTCCGGCTCGGGCACCAGGCGGTTCCAGTCACCTTCGAGGGTCTCGACCCACTCCGTCTCCGGGCGCAGCGTGGTGCACGGCCGGGCGAGCAGGTGGGCCTCCTTCTGCAACCCTCCGGAGTCGGTGACGACACCGACGGAACCGATGACGGCGGCGACCATGCCCGCGTACGGCAGTGGCCGCCCGACGTGCACCGCGCCCCGGGCGAGCTTGACGCCGTGCTCCTCGGCCTTGGCCACCAGGCGCGGATGCGCCAGCAGCGCGACCGGCAGGGGCAGGTCGGCCAGCGCGTCGGCCAGGGCGGCCAGCCGCTCGGCGGAGTCGGTGTTCTCGGCGCGGTGCACGGTCGCCAGCAGGTACGGCTCGCCGGGGTCTACGCACTCCGGCAGCGCGGGGGCCGGGTGCCGGCCGGCCAGCACCGCGTCGCGTACGGCGAGACAGATGTCGGCCATCACGTCCCCGGCGAGCACGGACCGGTCGGCGAGTCCTTCCGCCCAGAGGTGCCGCATCGCCTCCTGCGTCGGTGCGAGGAGCAGGTCCGCGGCGTGGTCGGTGAGGATCCGGTTGTGTTCCTCCGGCATCCGCCGGTTGAACGAGCGCAGCCCGGCCTCCAGGTGCGCGACGGGCAGGTGCAGCTTGACCGCGCAGACGGCGCCGGCGAGGGTGGAGTTGGTGTCGCCGTAGACCAGGACCCAGTCGGGCTTCTCCGCCACGAACACCGGGTCCAGCGCGGCGAGGGCCCTGCCGGTCTGCACCCCGTGGGAAGCGGAACCGACGCCGAGGTGCACATCCGGGTCGGGGATACCGAGCCCGGAGAAGAAGACGTCGGAGAGGTCGACGTCGTAGTGCTGCCCGGTGTGCACGATGACGTGCTCGTGTTCCGTGCGGGCGAAGGCCGCGGCGACGGGTGCGAGCTTGACCAGCTGGGGACGGGCCCCGACCACGCTGATGACCTTCACCTGACTGGCTTCTCCGAGTGGTTACGGCAAGACGGCCACGCGCCCTCACTGGCGCGGCAGAATGCCATGAACCGGATAAAACCGGCGGAAGCGATACTGCATCCCTAACCGGGCGCAGGGCAAGTCCGTGAGGGGGGCCCTGAGCAGCAAGGACGGGACCGTCGTCGGCGGCCGCGACCGCGCGCCTCTCCGACGACGCTCGGATGTCACCGACCGGCCACCCGGGTGCCGTACACTCGCCGGGGTCCCGCCCGGGCCGCCGTCACAGTGAGAGGCAGACGATGAGGTTCGACGGGGAGAGCGTCCGGCCCAGCGTGCCGGATGTCAGCGTCGTCGTCGCGGTCTACGACACGATGCCCTACCTGACAGCCTGTCTGACCTCCCTGGTCGAGCAGACCATCGGCCGGGACCGGCTGCAGGTCGTCGCCGTGGACGACGGATCGACCGACGGCAGCGGCGAGGAACTGGACCGGTTCGCGGCGCGGTACCCGGAGACCTTCGTCGTGCTGCACCAGGCGAACTCCGGCGGGCCGGCCGCACCGAGCAACCGGGCGCTGGAGCGGGCCACCGGGCGGTACGTCTTCTTCGTCGGCTCCGACGACCACCTCGGGCCGGAGGCCCTGGAGCGCCTGGTCACCGCAGCGGACCGGTGGGAGTCCGACGTCGTGCTCGGCCGGATGGTGGGCACCAACAAGCGTTACGTGCACCAGGCGGTCTACGCCCGCAGCGAGCCCGACCTCGACCTGTTCGACAGCGACCTGCCCTGGTCGCTGTCGAACACCAAGCTGTTCCGTCGCGACCTCGTCGAGCGGCACCGGCTGCGCTTCCGCGAGGACATGCCCATGGGCAGCGACCAGCCGTTCACGCTGGAGGCCTGCTACCGCGCCCGGCGGATCTCCGTGCTCGCCGACTACGACTACTACTACGCCGTACGCCGCGAGAACGCCCAGAACATCACCTACCGCAGCCGGCACGAGCAGCGGCTGTGCTGCGCGGAGAAGATCGTCGACTTCGTCGCCGGCCTGATCGAACCCGGCGAGCGCCGCGACGCGGTGCTGGTGCGGCACTTCACCTGGGAGGTCGCGAAGCTGCTCCGCAAGGACTTCCTCGACCTGTCCGAGGACGTCCAGCAGCAGGTGCACACGGGGGTACGCAAGCTGGCCGAGCAGTACCTCACCGACGGCGTCCGGAGCCGGCTGCCGGCCGATGTCCGGCTGCGGCTGGCCGTCGCGCAGCAGGGCGACCTGACCCACCTGCGCGACCTGGTCCGCCAGGAGGCGGACCGGGACCTGCCCCCCGTGACGGTCGAGGACGGCCGGTGGTACGCGGCCTACGTCGGCTTCCGCGACCCCCGGCTGTCGCTCCCGGACGACCTCTACGACGTCACCCACCGCGCCGGCGAGATCATGTCCCGGCTCACCGCCACCGGCCTGACCTGGCGGCGGCACGCCGGGCGGCGGGTGCTGACCCTCACCGCCCACCCGTCGTGGACCGGCCCCGGCACGCCGACGTACGGGCCGCTGCGCGTCGGTGTGGGCGAGTCGACCGTCGACGCTGTGGTCTCTGCCGGCGGGCACGGTACCGTCGTGCGGGCGGACCTTCCGGCGGATGAGTTGGTGCGGGCCGTGGGCAGCGGGCACCGGCTGGTAGGGGCCCGGGCCGAGGCCAGCGGGTCCGCACCGGTGCCCGTCCGCGCCGAGCGGCGGCTGCCCGCGTCGCGTGCCATCGTCCGGCAGGGGGTCCGGTTCTACCTCGTCACGCCCACCGTCAACCATAAGGGCCAGGTGATCGTCGCGGTCACCGCCGTGACTCCGCGTCGGTTCATCGCCCGTCTCCGCCGTATCTGGTCCTCAGGAGGAAAGTAGTTCCATGAACATCTGCGTCGTCGCGCTGGGGAAGATCGGTCTGCCGCTCGCCGTGCAGTTCGCCACGAAGGGCCACCGGGTGATCGGTGCCGACGTCTCCGAGCGGGTCGTCGGGCTGGTCAACGACGGGGCGGTGCCCTTCCCCGGCGAGACCGACCTGGACGTCAAGCTCAAGGAGACGGTGGCCGCCGGGCTGCTGACCGCCACCACCGACACCGCCGCCGCGGTCGCCGAGTCCGAGGCGGTCGTGGTGGTCGTGCCGCTCTTCGTGGACGCCGAGGGCGTGCCGGACTTCGGCTGGATGGACGACGCGACCCGCGCCATCGCCGCCGGCCTGAAGCCGGGCACCCTCGTCAGCTACGAGACCACCCTGCCGGTCGGCACCACCCGCAACCGCTGGGCGCCGATGCTCGAGGAGGGCTCGGGGCTGACCGCGGGCAAGGACTTCCACCTGGTGTTCAGCCCCGAGCGGGTGCTCACCGGCCGGGTCTTCGCCGACCTGCGCCGCTACCCGAAGCTGGTCGGCGGCGTCGACGAGGCGTCGGCGGCGCACGGCGTGCGCTTCTACGAGGCGGTGCTGGACTTCGACGAGCGGTCCGACCTCGACCGCCCCAACGGCGTGTGGGACCTCGGCTCCGCCGAGGCGTCCGAGCTGGCCAAGCTGGCCGAGACCACCTACCGGGACGTCAACATCGGCCTGGCCAACCAGTTCGCCCGGTTCGCCGACACCGTCGGCGTGGACGTCACCAAGGTCATCGCGGCGTGCAACTCGCAGCCGTACAGCCACATCCACCGGCCGGGCATCGCGGTCGGCGGGCACTGCATCCCGATCTACCCCCGGATGTACCTGTGGAACGACCCGGCGGCCACCGTCGTCCGCTCGGCCCGCGAGGCCAACGCGGCCATGCCGGAGTACGCGGTGGACCTGCTCGCCGCCGCGTACGGCGACCTGACCGACGTCGGGGTGCTGGTGCTGGGCGCCGCCTACCGGGGCGGCGTCAAGGAGACCGCCTTCTCCGGTGTCTTCCCGACCGTGGACGCGCTGCGGCGGCGGGGCGCCCGGCCGTACGTGTCGGACCCGATGTACACCGCCGAGGAACTCACCGCGCACGGCCTGCCGCCGTACGCCGGTGAGCCGCTCGGCGCGGCCGTGGTGCAGGCCGACCACGCGGAGTACCGCACCCTCAGCCCGTCCGACCTGCCCGGCGTGACCGTGCTGGTGGACGGCCGCCGGGTCACCGACCCGGCCCGCTGGGCCGGCGTGCGGCGGGTGGTCATCGGCGGCTGACCGCCGACGCGTGTCACGGGGTCCCGGTCGGCAACGGCCGGGGCCCCGTCGCGTCGGGCCGGACGGCTCCCGTGGCCGAGCGCGCCGCCCGCCGGTGCGCACACCACGCCCGCCGATGGCCCGCCCGACGCCCGCCGGTGGGCCACCCGACACCCCGGCAATACTCGAAGGACATGCCACGTTAAGGTCGCACCTGCCCGGATTCGCCGGTGATCGATAGGGGAGCGTGTCCTTGTTCAGCAAACTGCGCAGGCAGCCGGAGGCCGGCCTCATCGGCGCGCTACTGCTGTCGTACGCCGTCCTGGTGCTGGCCGGGGCCCTCGGCTGGGTGGTCCCCTTCGCGGTCGCCGGCCTGGCCGCCGCCGCGGGCGAACTCACCCTGCTGCGCCGGCCCACCGGCGGGGTACTGCTGGAGAAGGCCGGGATCAGCCAGCTCCACCGGCACCTGGCCCGGGATCTCTCGGTCGTCCTGCTGATCGTGACGACGGTCCGCTCCGGTCCGACGGCGCTGGTCCTGGTCCTGCTGCTGCCCGCGGCGCTGCTCGCGCTCGCCCTCGGCACGGGGGTGCTGGCGCGGCTCGGCGAGCGCGGCGGCGCCGTCGCGTTCGTCCGCAACATCGACGTCGCGCGGTCCTCCGGGGCGCCCCGGCCGCCGGCGTGGGCCGTCGCCGTCGAGGGGGAGCGGCTGCCCCTGCTCAACCTGCTGCTGGTGCCGGCGGCCGTGGTCGCGGTGCTGACCGACGAGGCGGCGCCGGTGGTGCTCACCGCGGCGGTGACGCTGGCGGTCGGGGCGCTGGTCGCCGCGGTGCTTGCGCTGTCCTGGCTGCGGGGGCGGGGCCGGTCCGTCTCGGCGCTGCCGGTGGCGCAGAACTGGCTCGCCCGGGAGCAGCCGGACCTCGCGCTCTACTTCGCCGGTCCGGTCAAGGACGTCTATCAGGCCAACATGTGGCTCGCCCCGGTCGAGGCGACGGGCCGTCGGGCGGTGGTGCTGATGCGCCAGGAGGAGGCGTTCCGGGCGCTCGCCGACACCCGTGTGCCGGTGATCTGCGTACCCGCCGGCACCGACTTCATGAACCTCGAACTGGGCAGCCTCCGGGCCGCCCTCTACGTGGCGAACGTGGGCGCCAACATCCACCTGCTGCGCGAGCCCGGCGTGAAGCACGTCTTCGTGGGCCACGGCGACAGCGACAAGCAGGCCAGCGTCAACCCCTACAGCAAGGTGTACGACGAGGTCTGGGTGGCCGGGCCGGCCGGGCGGGAACGGTACGCCCTCGCCGGCGTCGGCGTGCTCGACCGCGACATCGTCGAGATCGGCCGGCCGCAGCTGGCGGGCGTGCACACCTTCGGCTCGGCGGCCACCGGCCGACCGTTCACCGTGCTGTACGCCCCGACCTGGGAGGGCTGGCTGGAGGAGGAGGTGTACCACACCTCCGTGGTGCTGATGGGCGAGCGGATCGTCGCCGGCCTGCTGGCCACCCCCGGGGTGCGGGTGGTCTACAAGCCGCACCCGCTCACCGGCAGCCGGTCGGCCAAGGCACGGTCGGCCAACGACCGGATCGTCCGGCGGATCCGGGACGCCGGCGGGCAGACCGACGCGACCTCGCTGACCGGTGATGCGCACCTCGTGGTCACCGGCCGGACGCCGGGGCTGTTCGACTGCTTCAACCAGACCGACCTGCTGGTCAGCGACATCTCGAGCGTGGTCTCGGACTTCATGCAGAGCCAGCGGCCGTACGTCATGGCGAACCCGGCCGGGCTGCCCGAGGACGAGTTCCGCCGCCGGTACCCCACGGCGCGGGCCGCGTACCTGCTGGGGGCGGACTGCGGCGAGCTGGCGAAGATCGTCGCGGTGACCCGGGCCGGCGCCGACCCGATGACCGAGGCCCGCCGGGAGCTGAAGACGTACCTGCTGGGCCCGGACGAGCCGAGCCCGATGGACCGGTTCCGCACGGAGGTCGACCGGCTCTGCGGCTGACGCGTCGACGCGGGGGCGGTGTCCGGGCGGTGCCGGGCGCCGCCCCCGCGTCCGTTCAGCCCCGCCGCGGCGGGTTGTCCACGTCCCGCGAGACCACCTCGCCGCGCTCGTCGACCCAGCCCTTCGGGCGCGCCGGGTTGCCGGCGACGAGCTGGTACGGCGCCACGTCCCGGGTCACCACCGAACCGGCGGCGATCATGGCGTACTCGCCGACCTCGATGCCGCAGACGAGGGTGGCGTTGGCGCCGATCGACGCGCCCCGGCGGACCAGGGTCGGGGTGATCGTCCAGTCCGGATTCTGCGCCCGGGGCCGGAAGTCGTTGGTGAAGACCGCGCACGGGCCGACGAAGACCTCGTCCTCGATGGTGACGCCCTGGTAGACCGAGACGTTGTTCTGGATCTTGACCAGGTCGCCGACCGTCACGCCGGCGTCGACGTACACGTTGCGGCCGATGACGCAGCCGGCGCCGACCTGCGCCGAGGACCGGACGTGGGCCAGGTGCCAGACCTTGGTGCCGTCGCCGACGCGGGCACCCTCCTCGACGTCGGCCGTCGGGTGGACGAAGACGGAGGGGGCGGGGGAACTGCTGTCAGTCATCCTTCAACTCGCATGGCTCGGGGCGCGGCGTCGCGCCGTCGGTGATCCACGTCGGCGTACGCCGGGCGGGCGTCGATCGCGCGGACCGGTTCTGCCACACCCGCCCCGGGCCACACGGGGGGCCGGGGGAGCGGACTCGGCGTAGCATATGCGACCCGTCAGGCGAGCAGCGTCGCCACCGCGTCGGCGGCCGGCCGGTCCGCCGGCAGCGCGTCGGCGGCCACGACGGCGGGCACCGGCAGCGGCCCGTACAGGTGCGGGAAGAGCGCCCCGTCGCGCGACGGCTCCCAGCGCAGCGCGACGCCCAGCCGGTCCGGGTCGACCGTCAGCAGGGTCAGCCCGGTGGCGTCGGCGAAGTGCCGCCGGGCCGTCTCGACCACCTGGTCGGCGCCGGAGAGGTGGACGAAACCGGACTGCCGGTCCAGCGCCGTACCGTCGAAGTGGCCGGCGGCCAGCGCGTCGTCCCACTCGGTGGTGGTGAGCAGCTTGTAGATCACCCGGGCAGCCTACGCGCGGCGGGACCGGTCGGTGCGGGACCTGCCCTCCCGTCGCGGGCGTACTTCTGCCACCATTCGGGGCGACAGACCGACGAATGGGGGCCCCGGGTGCGCATCCTGCTGGTCGAGGACGACCGCCGGGTGGCCGCCGCGCTCTCCGCCGCCCTCACCCGCCGGGGGTACGAGGTGGAGCACGCCGCGACCGTCGCCGCCGCGCTCTCCGCCGCCCCCTGCGACCTGGTGCTGCTGGACCTGACCCTGCCCGACGGGGACGGCACCGACCTCTGCCGGGAGTTGCGGCGGCGCAGCAGCCAGCTCGGCATCATCGCGGTGACCGCCCGGGGCGAGGAACGCGACCGGGTGCTCGGGCTGCGGCTCGGCGCGGACGACTACGTGGTCAAGCCCTTCTCCATGACCGAGCTGCAGGCGCGCATCGAGGCGGTGCTGCGCCGTGCGGCGCACGCCGTGCCGGAGCGCAACCTCATCGAGGTGGGGCCCGTACGCGTCGACGTGGCCGCCCGGACGGTCAGCGTCGGGGGCCGGCCGGTGGCGCTGACCCGCAAGGAGTTCGACGTCCTGCTCTCGCTGGCCCGACAGCCCGGTGTGGCGGTGGCCCGGGACCGGATCCTGCTCGACGCCTGGGGCACCACCTGGGGCGACGGGCACACCGTCGAGGTGCACGTCGGGTCGCTGCGCGGCAAGCTGGGCGACCCCGGCCTGGTGGAGACCGTGCGCGGGGTCGGCTACCGGCTGCGCGGCGAGTAGGCGACGCCGTGCGACGTCGGCTGGTGATCAGCTACCTGCTGCTGATGGTGCTGGTGCTGATCGCGCTGGAGACCCCGCTGGCGATAACCCTGGCCAACCGGGAGACCGACCGGGTACGCGCCGACCGGTTGGCCGACGCCACCCGGTTCGCCTCGCTGGCCGGCCCGGCGCTGCGGGGCGGCACCCCCGGCCCGCTCGACAACGAGCTGCGCAGCTACGACGACCTGTACGACGTCGGCGCGGCGGTGGTCGACCGGGACCACCGGACGGTGGCGGCCTCGGAGAGCTGGCGGCCGGCCTCGGGTTCCCGCGAGGCGCTGGACACCGCGCTCTCCGGCCAGCAGGCCAGCGGGCCGGACTCGGTCTGGCCCTGGGTCGACGGGCCCATCGTGGTGGCGGTGCCGATCAACGACGGCGGTGAGGTGCTCGGGGCGGTGGTCATCACCACCCCCGCCGACGCGGTCCGGCAGGCCGTGGCGGTGTGGTGGCTGGCGCTGGCCGGAACGGGGCTGCTCGCCGTGCTGGCCTGCGTGCTGACCGCGTTCGGACTGGCCGGTTGGGTGCTGCGCCCGGTCACCGAGCTGGACGCGGTCACCCACGAGATCGCGGAAGGCGACCGTGGCGCGCGGGTGCAGCACCAGCAGGGCCCGCCGGAGCTGCGCCGCCTGGCAACCAGCTTCAACCACATGGCCGACGTCGTCTCCGACGTGATGGACCGGCAGCGGGCGTTCGTGGCGCACGCCAGCCACCAGCTGCGCAACCCGCTGACCGCGCTGCGGCTGCGCGTGGAGGAGCTGGGGCCGAGCCTGACGGACGCGGACGGACGCGCCGAGCACCGACTGGCCCTGGAGGAGACCGACCGGCTGGCCCTCGTACTGGACGCGCTGCTGACCCTCGCCCGCGCCGAACGGCGGGAGAACCAGCGGGTCACCGTCGACGCGGCGGCCGTCGCCGCGTCCCGGGTCGCCGCCTGGGAGCCGCTGGCCCGGCACCGCCGCCTCGCCCTGCGGCTGGTGGCCGAGGACGCCCCGGCGTACGCGCGCACCGTGCCGACCGCCATCGACCAGGCCCTGGACGCGTTGATCGACAACGCGGTGAAGTTCAGCGACGCCGGTGGGGAGGTGACGGTGACCGTCCGGCACGACGACGACGGCACCGCGCTGGAGGTCCGCGACACCGGCCCGGGCATGACGGCGGGCCAGCTCGGCCAGGCGACCGAGCGGTTCTGGCGGGCCCCCGAGGTGCAGAACGTCGACGGTGCCGGGCTGGGCCTCACCATCGTCGCCGTGCTGGTCGACGCCTCGGACGGGCGGCTCACCATGCGCGGCGGCGAGCCGCGCGGGTTGGTGGCGGGGCTCTGGTTCCCCGCTCCCCACGACGCCGCTCCCGGTGGCGCCGCTTCCGGTGGCGCCGCTTCCGGTGGCGCCGCGCTCGCCGCAGCCCACGACGACACCGTCGCGTCGCCTCCGGCGGAGGCCGCCGCACCGACCTCCGCCGGGGTCCCGTCGGACCGTCGGCCGGAGCGGACGGCCGAGCGCTGAGGCCGGTCCGGGCCGATACGGCTCACGCGCGGGTGGTGCGGTCGGCCCCTGTCGAGCTGCCCCGTCCATGGGACCTGCCCCGTCCATGAGACCTGCCCCGCACCACGGGGCAGCTCGACAGCGGCGCCGGGGTGGGTGGGTGAGGGTCTGGGGGCGCGGTAGGAGTTGGGGGCGCGGGGGGTGGGGTGGGCGAGGGCTCGGCGGCGCGGTAGCAGTCGGTGGTGCCGGGGTGGGTGAGGGTGTGGTGGTGCGGTTGCGGTGGGTGGCGTCGGCGTGTCGGGTGGGTCAGGGTTTGGCGGCGCGGTACCAGTCGGCGGCACCGGGGTGCAGGGGCAGCGGGGCGGTGGCGATGGCCGACCGGGGGCTCATCCGGCCGGCGGCCGGATGCGCGGCGGCCAGCTCCTGGCGGCGCTCCATCAGCAGCCGGGTCACCTCCCGGATCAGCCGCGTCGGCAGATCGGCCCGGACGATCAGGAAGTTCGGGTTGGCCACCGTGGTCACCGGGTCCGTGCCGTACACCGAGCGGGGGATGTCCCGGGAGACGTAGACCTCGGGGTTGCTCTCGCGCAGTGGTCCCGTCCACTCGCCGAGGTCGACGATCCGCGTCGCGCTGCCGTCCGTGAGCTGTTCCACCGCCCGGACCGGCAGCCCGCCGGAGAAGAAGAACGCGTCGATGGTGCCGGCCCGCAGCGCCGCGACCGAGTCGTCGAGGCCGAGCCGCTCCTGGCGCACCCGGCCACCGCCCAGGCGTGCCACCTCCAGCAGCCGGATGGCGGTGATCTCGGTGCCGGAGCCGGGCGCGCCCACGGAGACCCGTCGCCCGCGCAGGTCGGCCAGCGTGCGCACGGGCCCGCCGGCGGTGGTGACCAGGTGCAGCAGGTCGTCGTAGACCCGGGCGACCGCGGCCACGGAGGGGTGCGCCGCCGGCGCCGCCGGCAGCACGTCGGCCTGGGTGAAACCCAGCTCCGCCTCGCCGGCACCGACCAGCCGGACGTTCTCCGCCGAGGCGGCGGTCACCACCACGCTGGCCTGGACGCCTGGCAGCTCCCGGTTGAGGACGGTGGCCAGCGACTGCCCGAAGGCGTGGTAGACCGCCGTCGGGCTGCCGGTCGCGATCCGGATCCGCACCGGCGGATCCGGGGCGTCCTGGCAGGCGGCCAGGCCGGGCGACGTCACCAGCAGCAGCAACACCAGCAGCGCCGGCGGGCGGACGGGGTGCGGGCGGACACGGCGGAACCCGGTGCGACTCACGGGCTGCACTCTGCGCCGTGCGGGCCGCCGCCGCAACCCGCCGCCCACCCGTCGGACCAGGGCCGCGGCGCGGCGGCTCGACGGTGACGGTCAGTTCGCCGGGAACGTCACCGCCGCGCCCGTTGGGCGATCACGACACCGATCGGGCTCACCCGGCAGTCATGACCGCCCGCGCAGCCGGGGCGGGATCCAGCGCGGTGCTGTGCAGGATCCGCTGCCGGTCCGGGCCGTCGGCGACGCAGACCAGGTAACACCCGGTGCCGGGGCGCAGCAGCGCCGGCACGTCCAGCAGGGCGGCACCGCGTACCAGGATGGCGGCCAGCTCCCGGTCGGTGATCCGGACGCCGAGAATGTGCCGGCGGACGTGCCGCCCACCGGCGAGCAGGGCGGCCCGCCAGGCCGCCGCGGCCAGCCGGGGCCGCCACGACCGCCGTACGGTCGACGCGCCCGGGACCGGCCCGCCCAACAGCTCGCGCCGGCCCTGCCGCCAGCCGGCCTCCAACGTCCGCGCGTACGCCGGCCGGTGCTCGATCGGCACGGAGAGCCGGTGCAGTTCGAAGCGGCGGCGCAGACCGCCGACGGTCACCTCGTGCTCGATGGGGACGTCCAGGCGGCCGAGCAGCTGTCCCATCCGGTGCGCCGCCTCCTCCCGGTTGAACTCCACCGACGGGGGGCGGGGCTCCGGCACCGGCCGGCGGGTGCCGGCGACGGCCGGCGGGGGCGTGCAGCGCAGCAGGCAGGCGGCCTCGAACGCGTCGGCCAGGGTCGACCAGTCCAGCGGCGGCGGGGTCGAGGGCAGGCGCGGCCGGTCGAGCAGGATCTGTTCGGGAGCCAACTCAGGCACTCCTTGTCGGCGTCGGGGGTCCTCCTACCGTGGCCCGCCGACGCCGAGGGGGAAACCGATCGGCCCCAGCCTTGAGGAAATCTTGCGGGTGTCCTACAACTCCGTGACGACCACGTCGACCTGGCGTGGCCGGCCGGTGGGGCCGGGCTGCTCCAGCACCGGATACTTCAGGTCGCGCAGCGCGGTCAGCAGCCCGTCGGCGGTACGCGGCCGGGCACCCGCGGTCAGCAGGTCGCGGACCAGCCGGCCCTTGGTCGCCTTGTTGAAGTGGCTCACCACCGAGCGGACGGGCACCCCGTCGACCTCCCGTTCGTGCAGCACCCGGACGGTCACCGTGCGCTCGGCCACCTCGCCCCGGGGCGCCCAGCTGGCCGCGTACGCGCCGGAGCGCAGGTCGAGCACGGGCCCGTCGCCGGCCGCCGCGGTCATCGCCGGCCCGAGCGTCCGTCGCCAGTACGCCGACAACGCGCCGACGCCGGGCAGCCTCGCCCCGATCGGGCACCGGTAGGGCGGGATCCGGTCGGTGAGGCGTACCGCGCCCCAGAGCCCCGAGCTGATCAGCACCGACCGGCGGGCCGCCCGCTGCGCGGTCGCCGGCAGCGAGGCCAGGTCGAGCGCCTCGTAGAGCACCCCCGTGTAGACGCGACCGGCGGGCGCGGTGGCCGCCGCCCGCAGCCGCGCGTTGCGGCGCAGCTCGCCGCGTTGGCCCGCGCTGAGCCCCAGCGCCGCCCGGGCCGCCTCCTCGTCGCCGTCGGCGCTGAGCGCCACCAGCGCCGCCAGGACCTCCTCCCGGGCGCCGGTCAGCTCCGGCAGGGAGAGCCGGGCGAGGTCCAGCCGTCGGCCGGTGCCGGCGTCGGCCTTCCCCTCGGAGGGCGGCAGCAGGATGAGCATCGGTGGACTCCTCGGCTCGGCGCGGCATCCGCGCGCCGGTGCGGCCAGCGTACGGGCCGGCCCTACCGCCACGGCCGTACCGGCGTCTGCGGGTGGTACACGCGGTAGCCGCCCACCTCGGCGACCAGCGCGGCGTCGGCCCGGTCGCCCAGCAGCCCGCGCAGCCGCCGCTCCGCCGCCGACCCGGTCTCCAGCGCGTACCCGGGTCGGTCGGCCCGTCCCACCTGCCGCCAGTACGCCGGGTAGCGGTTCTGCCCGGGGGTGAGGCTGTCGTCGAGCACCCCGCACACCACCGACTCGGCCGTGTTGAAGATCAGCCGGTTGCAGGTCCAGTAGTCCCCGTACACCTCGCGGGGGCCGCCCGCGCGTAGCCGGTCGGCCAACTCGCGGGCCTGCCGCTCCTCGACCCGGGACGCCCCGGCGCCGGTGACGGCGAACAGCACGGTGACCATCAGCATGGTCGCGGTCAGCGCGGCGAGCACGGCGGTGGCGAGCGCCCCGGCCAGCCGGCCGAGCGCCCCGACCGTGCCCCGCCAGCAGGCGACGGCCGCCAGCCAGAGCGGCCAGAGCACCGCCGGCAGGGAGAGCTGGAGCACCGACAGGTAGCGGGCGTTGTCCAGCGGGCTGGTGGCGGCGAGCGGGCTGCGCACGTACGACATCAGGGTCAACGCCGCGCCCACGACCAGCGCGAGGTGCACCACCGGGCCGACCCGCTCGCCGCGTGGGGCGCCCGCGGCCCGGCGGTACGCGACGACGGCGAGCCCGGCGGCGACCACCAGCAGTACGGGGTAGAGCAGGCCGAACCAGCCCTGCCAGCGGGCGCAGCCGTCCACCGGGCAGAGGCCGGTGGCGAGCGGCACCCCCTCCAGCAGCCCGCCGTCGAGCCGCCGCGACCATGGCGGCGTCGGCCCGGTGCGGGTGCTGATCTCGCGGAACACCGACAGCGAGTCCTCGCCTGGCGGGGCGAGAAGGTTGTCCCGGATCATCGGCGCGATCCCGACGGCGAACCCGGCCAGCAGCAGCACCCCGGCCCAACCGAGCAGCTCCCGGCGAGCCACCCAGAGCAGCGCCAGCGCGGCCACCGCGAGGTAGGGCAGGATCAGCCAGTCCGACCAGGCGGCCACCCCGGCGAGCAGGCCGAAGAGACCGACGGCCAGCCGGCGGTGCCGCACCGTTCCCCGGGCGAGTCCCACCGCGGTCAGCAGCATCAGCAGCACCGCGACCTTGACCTCGGGACGGCCACCGACCACGGTCAGCTGGTCGCGGACGACCCGTTCCCCGCCCAGCGCCAGCAGTCCGACGACCCCGGTGGCGAACCAGGGCGAGCAGACCCGCCGGGTGAGCCGGTGGATCAACCACAGGAAGAGGGCGTAGAGCACCAGCAGCGGCAGGCGCAGCAGCGGCCAGCTCGGCCCGGCCGCCGCGATCAGCGGCGCGGCCAGGTAGGACTCCAGCACCCCCATGTAGCGCTGCCCGTAGAGGAAGACCGGCAGCTCACGGCCCTGCGCGATGTGCAGCGCGGCCAGCCCGAACGTGGCCTCGTCGCTGTTGGAGACGGGCACCGTGTGCAGGGTCAGGACCAGCCGGTAGCCGACCCCGGCGAACCCGAGCAGCAGCGCGACGAACGCCGGCCGGTCGAGCTGCGGGCGCCACCGCCCACGCTTGCGCACTGGTTGCGACACGACCAACGCCCCCGTCGTCGTCCCGACCGGAGTGTTTCACGCCGCCGGGGTCGGCCGGGGCGGATCGGCAGGACGGGCCGGTCACCGAGGCTCCGCCGCAGATCGGCGCAGTGCGGACGATCTGCCGGATCACGGCGGGCCTGGCGGCGGGCTTCCCGGCGGCCGGGGAAGATCGCCTCCCCTGGCCGAGGCGGCGGGGAAGATCGCCTCGCGTGGCCGAGGCGGCCGGGTTGTGGCAGGGTTGCTGACGTGCCACCCACTCCCGCCGGCCAGTTGGCCGTACCGAACCTGCACCGGGCCGCGCGGATCGAGGACGCCGTGCACTCGCTGGTCGAGCGCCGGCTGCGGCGCACCGGCTGGCGGACGAACATCGTCGCCTACACCGGCTACGGCTCGCCCGGCTGGGTGCGGGTGATGTGCCGGGTGCTGCTGGGCCGGCCGGACACCCGCCAGCAGGGCCGGCTGGAGAAGGTACGCGGCTGGCGCAGCTTCACCACGCTGCCGGCCAAACACGTCACGGTGACCATCGAGGCCGGCGGGGCGCGGCACGAGGCGCGCGCCGACCGCAGCGGGTTCGTCGACGCCATGGTCGAGGCGGACCTGCCGCCCGGCTGGGGCTCGGTGCGGATCAGCCTGCCGGACGCCGACCCGGTCGAGGCGCCGGTGCGCATCCTCGACCCGGAGGTGCGCTTCGGCATCCTCTCCGACATCGACGACACGGTGATGGTCACCGCGCTGCCCCGGCCGCTGCTCGCCGCCTGGAACACGTTCGTCCTCGACGAGCACGCCCGCAACGCCGTGCCCGGCATGGCGGTGCTCTACGAACGGCTGGTCACCGCGCATCCCGGCGCCCCGGTCTTCTACCTCTCGACCGGCGCCTGGAACGTGGCGCCGACGCTGACCCGGTTCCTGTCCCGGCACCTCTATCCGGCCGGGCCGCTGCTGCTGACCGACTGGGGGCCGACCGCCGACCGCTGGTTCCGCAGCGGGCGTGAGCACAAGCGGGTCACCCTGGCCCGGCTGTCCCGGGAGTTCCCCGACGTGAAGTGGCTGCTGGTTGGCGACGACGGGCAGCACGACCCGGAGATCTACCGCGAGTTCGCCGCCGCCCACCCGGAGAACGTGGCCGGGGTGGCGATCCGCCGGCTCTCGCCCACCCAGGCGGTGCTGGCCGGTAGCCTGCCCACCCCGGCCGGCGAGTCGTCGGCGGGGCCGGTGGGGCAGAAGTGGCTCTCCGCGCCCGACGGTGCCGGTCTGTGGAAGCTGCTGCGCGGCGCCGGCCTGGTCTGACTCCGCCGCCCACCCACCTCACCTCATCGCTGGGCCGTGCCAGGTGCCGCGTGAAGCGGGCTTGAGCTCAACCCGGTTCTCGTCGGTCCGCCCATGACGACAAGGCACCCATCGAGCGGCCCGGCCTGCGGACCTGTGAAAGCCGTTCGATCACGCAGAGTGTCTATCCGCAGCGCTCGCCTAACCTCGCTCCGCTCCCTTTGCTCTGCATACATATCCGCACCGGACACGATAAGTAATCGGTGCGTATGGGGATGCAGAGCAAAGGGCGCGTGGCGGTGTCAAGGTGGGGTCAAGTCTGCCGACTCGAAGTCGCTGCTCAGTGCGCCGTCTGGCAGCGGAGGCCAGGATTGGATGCTTGACACAAGGCGGAGCGGTGATTACACCGAGTGAGGCAGGGGGCGATCTGCGGAAAGTGACACTCCGTCACGCCGCGATGCGGTCCCGGTCGGCCAGGAGCGGGTGTGCGGGGCCGCAGAGGATTTCGCACGGGATGCCTGACCGGACGTTCACCGTGGGGTGTGGCCGTGACCTCGCGCGGTGAAAGTGCTGAAGGATACTTGCGCAACGGCCCGACAACATTGAACATCTTTTCGTGCGCAGAGAATTTGGTCGATTCCTTCCCGGCGCGGCACTGGTGGCGGCGCTGGCCCTCGGCGCGGCCGTCCCCACGGGCGCCCCCGTCTCCCGTCCCACCACGCCGGAGGCCGTGCCGGTCGCCGCCCAGGCGGCCTGCGTGACCGACCCGGCCACCCCGAAGCGGCAGCTGCGCGGCATGTGGATCGCCAGCGTGGCCAACATCGACTGGCCGAGCCGCACCGGGCTCACCCAGGCCGCCCAGAAAACGGAGTACCGGGGCTGGCTCGACCTGGCCCAGCAGCGGCGGATGAACGCCGTCGTCGTCCAGATCCGCCCCGCCGCCGACGCGTTCTGGCCGTCGACGTACGAGCCGTGGTCGCAGTGGCTCACCGGCACCCAGGGCGGCAATCCCGGCTACGACCCGCTGGCCTTCATGGTGGCCGAGGCGCACGCCCGCAACCTGGAGTTCCACGCCTGGTTCAACCCGTACCGGGTGGCGAACCACACCGACCTCAGCAAGCTGGCGGCCAGCCACCCGGCCCGCAAGAACCCGGGCTGGACCGTCTCCTACGGCGGACACATCTACTACAACCCCGGCATCCCCGCCGTCCGCGCCTTCGTGCAGGACGCGATGATGGACGCCGTCAAGCGCTACGACATCGACGCGGTGCACTGGGACGACTACTTCTACCCGTACCCGGTCAGCGGGGTGGCCTTCCCCGACCAGGCCACCTACGCCCAGTACGGCGCCGGCTTCAGCAACATCGGCGACTGGCGGCGCAACAACGTCAACCTGCTGGTGCGGGAGATGCGCGACAAGATCCGGGCGGTCAAGCCGTGGGTGAAGCTCGGCGTCAGCCCGTTCGGCATCTGGCGCAACGCCGGCACCGACCCGCTCGGCTCGCGCACCAACGGCCTCCAGTCGTACGACGCGATCTACGCCGACACCCGCCGCTGGGTGCGCCAGGGCTGGGTCGACTACATCGCCCCGCAGATCTACTGGCACATCGGCCACCCGGCGGCCGACTACGCGGAGCTGGTGCGCTGGTGGTCCGAGACGGTGACCGGCACCAACGTGCAACTGCTCGTCGGCCAGGCCACCTACCGCTCCGGCGCGACGGGACAGGACCCCGCCTGGCAGGACCCGACCGAGCTGACCGACCACCTGACGCTCAACCGCAGCCACCCGAGGATCGTCGGCGACATCCACTTCAGCGCCAAGGACGTCCGCGCCGACCGGATCGGCGCGGTCTCCCGGGTGGCCACCGACCACTACCGCCGACCCGCGCTGGCGCCGGCCGGGGTGGGCGGCGCCGCGCCCGCCGCACCGAACCTCACCTCGGCGGTACGCGGCACCGGCGGCGTGACCCTGAGCTGGCAGCGCGGCGCCACGGGCAGCACGGCCGCGTACGCGGTGTACCGGCTGCCCGGCGACGGCGCCGTCGACGCCTGCGACCTGGCCGACGCCCGGAACCTGCTCGGCACGGTCCGTGCCTCGGGCACGACCGGGACGTTCACCGACGCCACCGCCGCGGCCGGCTCGACGTACCGCTACCTAGTGACGGCGCTGGACCGGCTGCACCACGAGAGCGCCGCCAGCAACGCGCGGGTCGTCACCGGCACCGGCGGGACGTTCAGCGTGATCGTGGACAACGCCACCGCCGGCGGCTTCACCGCCGCCGCCACCTGGGGCACGTCGTCGTACCTTCCGGCGCGCTACGGCGCCAACTACCGGTTCGCCAACCCGCAGGCGGTCAGCGACCCGGCATGGTTCACCGCGACCCTGCCCGCCACGGGCAGCTACCGGGTCGAGGTCTGGTACCCGGCCGACCCCGGCTACAACAGCGCCACGCCGTACCTGGTGGCGACGGCGAACGGGACCGTGACGGCCAGGGTCGACCAGCGCACCGGCGGCGGGCAGTGGCGGGTGCTGGGCACCTACGACCTCGCCGCGGGAACGCGCCAGGTCGTCGGGGTCAGCCGCTGGACCAGCACCCAGGGGTACGTCATCGCCGACGCCGTACGGATCACCCGAGTCTGAGGTGAGCCGATGGAGAGCTGCCGTACGGTCGAAGCCGTGCCGGTCCGCCCGGCCGTAGGTGTCTCCTGTTTCCACCCTTCGGAAGTTGCGTTCCGCTTCTTGGGATGATCGGAGATCTTGGTGGGAATCGGCCCCTCAAGGGGCCGATTCCCACCAAGATCTTCATGAGGTCGGTCGTGGCCCCGGCTGGTCGCCGGGAATGGGGCTCCTGGCCGTGGTACGCGGTTTGAGGTGCGTGCTGACGACGTCGGATCAGTCGCGGCGCAGCCAGAGCACGCCCAGCGGCGGGACCCGTAGCGCCGCCGAGGCGGGCATCCCGTGCCAGGGCACGTCCTGCGCGTGCACGGCACCGAGGTTGCCCACGCCCGAGCCGCCGTAGTGGTGGGCGTCGGTGTTGAGCACCTCCGCCCAGGTGCCGCCGGCCGGCAGCCCCACCCGGTAGTCCTCCAGCGGCAGGGCGGAGAAGTTCGCCACGCAGACCAGGGTCGCGCCGTCGGGGGCGATCCGGACGAACGAGACCGTGTTGTTGGCGACGTCGTCGCCGGCTATCCAGCGGAAGCCGGCCGGTTCGGTGTCCTGCGCCCACAGCGCCGGGGTGTCCCGGTAGACGCGGTTGAGGTCGCCGACGAGGCGCTGCACCCCGGCGCGGGCCGGGTCGTGCAGCAGGTGCCAGTCGAGCCCGCGCTCCTCGCTCCACTCCCGGTCGTCGGCCAGCTCGCAGCCCATGAAGAGCAGCTGCTTGCCCGGGTGCGCCCACATGTACGCCAGCAGGGCGCGTACGTTGGCCAGCCGCTGCCAGGTGTCGCCGGGCATCTTGCCGGCGAGGGAGCCCTTGCCGTGCACCACCTCGTCGTGGCTGATCGGCAGCACGTAGTTCTCGCTCCAGGCGTACGCCAGGGAGAACGTGAGCTGATGATGGTGGTGCTGCCGGTGGACCGGGTCCTTCGAGGTGTAGAGCAGGGTGTCGTGCATCCAGCCCATGTTCCACTTGAATCCGTACCCGAGCCCGCCGGCGTCGGTGGAGCGGGTGACGCCCGGCCAGGCGGTCGACTCCTCGGCGATCAGCACCACCCCGGCGTGGTGCTTGTAGACCGTCGCGTTGACCTCCTGCATGAACGCGATGGCCTCCAGGTTCTCCCGGCCGCCGTGGCGGTTGGGCAGCCACTGCCCCTCCTGCCGGGAGTAGTCCAGATAGAGCATCGAGGCCACCGCGTCCACCCGCAGCCCGTCGACGTGGAACTGCTCGCACCAGTAGAGCGCGTTGGCGACCAGGAAGTTGCGCACCTCCGGGCGGCCGAAGTCGAAGACGTACGTGCCCCAGTCGGGGTGCTCGCCCCGGCGCGGGTCGGGATGCTCGTAGAGGGCGGTGCCGTCGAAGCGGGCCAGCGCCCACTCGTCCTTCGGGAAGTGTGCCGGCACCCAGTCGAGGATCACGCCGATCCCGGCGGCGTGCAGGGCGTCCACGAGGTGACGGAACTCGTCGGGGTCGCCGAAGCGGGACGTGGGCGCGTAGTAGCCGGTGACCTGGTAGCCCCAGGAGCCGCCGAACGGGTGCTCCATGACGGGCAGCAACTCCACGTGCGTGAAGCCCAGCTCGGTGACGTACGCGGTGAGCTGCTCGGCCAGCTCCCGGTAGCCCAGCCCGGGGCGCCACGAGCCGAGGTGCACCTCGTAGACGCTCATCGGCTCCTGGTGCGGCTGCCGCCGGGCCCGCCGCGTCAGCCAGTCGGCGTCGCCCCACTCGTACCTGGAGTGGTGCACCACCGAGGCGGTGGCCGGCGGCACCTCCGCGTACGCGGCCAGGGGGTCGGCCTTGTCCCGCCACCGCCCGTCGGCGCCCAGGATCCGGTACTTGTAGCGGGCGCCCGCCCCGACGCCCGGGACGAACAGCTCCCACACCCCGCTGCCGCCGAGCGAGCGCATCGGCCAGCCGTCGTCCGGCGCCCAGCCCGCGAAGTCGCCGACCACCCGCACGCCGCGCGCGTTCGGGGCCCAGACGGTGAACGCCACGCCCTCGTCGAAGACCCGCGCGCCGAGCACCTCCCAGAGCCGTTCGTGCCGGCCCTCGGCGATCAGGTGCAGGTCCAGGTCGCCGAGGGTGGGCGGATAGCGGTACGGGTCGTCGTGCAGGTGCCCGTCGACCTCGACGCGGTAGTCGAGCACCTCGCCCGACACGGTCGCCTCGAACACTCCGACGTCGTGCACCCGCCGCATCCGGTGCCGCTCGCCGTCGACGAGGAGGGTGACGTCGGTGGCGCCCCGGCGCAGCGTCCGGACGACCGTCCGCCCGTCGGCCGGGTGCGCGCCGAGAGTGGCGTGCGGGTCGTGCGTGGCACCGGCGATCAGCTTGTCCATCGGGCGTCGTCCTTCTGGGCGGGTGCGGTGGGGGCGGTGCCGCCCGAGAGGTCGTCGGGAACGTCGGCGACGGTCAGGTCCGGCGCCCCGGTCGCCGACGCCGGGCCGGCGGCGGGATCGGCGGTCGGCCGGAGCACGGTCAGCACGTGCGCCGGTTGCAGGTAGGGGTCGAGGCGTACGGCGTTGCGCTGCCCCCAGTCGTAGCTGGCGCCGGTCAGCTCGTCGCGCACCGTGAACCGGTCGTGCCAGTCGAGCCCGAGCGCGGGCATGTCCAGCGTGGTGTTGCCCCACTGCACGCTCTGCGGGTCGAACGAGCAGACCACGACGACGGTGTTGCCCGTCTCCGCGTCGTGCTTGGACCAGCAGAGCAGCGAAGGGTTGTCGATCTCGTGGAAGACCAGGTTGCGCAGCTGGTGCAGGGCCGGGTTCTCCCGGCGTACCCGGTTGAGCACGGCGATGAACGGGGCGAGGGAGCGGCCCTGTGCCTGCGCGCCGGCCCAGTCGCGGGGGCGCAGCTCGTACTTCTCGTTGTCGAGGTACTCCTCCGCCCCGGGGCGGGCCACGTGCTCGAACAGCTCGTAGCCGGCGTACATGCCCCAGGAGGGGGAGAGCAGCGCGGCCAGCACCGCCCGGATCTTGAACATCGGCGGGCCGCCGTGCTGCAACGACTCGTGCAGGATGTCGGGCGTGTTCGGCCAGAAGTTGGGCCGCATGTAGTCGGCCGCCTCGACCAGCTCCTCGCAGTACGCCCGCATCTCGGCGGCCGACGTGCGCCAGGTGAAGTACGTGTACGACTGGGTGAAGCCGATCTTGCCGAGCCCGTGCATGATCGCCGGCCGGGTGAACGCCTCGGCGAGGAAGAGCACGTCCGGGTCGACCTTCTTCACCTCGGCGATCAGCCAGTGCCAGAAGTCGAACGGCTTGGTGTGCGGGTTGTCCACCCGGAAGATCCGGATGCCCTCGCCGACCCAGTGCAGCACCACCCGCAGGACCTCGGCCCGGATGCCCTCCGGGTCGTTGTCGAAGTTGACCGGGTAGATGTCCTGGTACTTCTTCGGCGGGTTCTCCGCGTACGCGATGCTGCCGTCGGCCCGGGTGGTGAACCACTCCGGGTGCTCGGTCACCCACGGGTGGTCCGGCGCGCACTGCAACGCCAGGTCCATCGCCACCTCCAGCCCCTGCTCGGCGGCGGCGGCGACGAAGTCCCGGAAGTCCTCCGGCGTACCCAGGTCGGGGTGGATCGCGTCGTGGCCGCCCTCGGCGGCGCCGATGGCCCACGGCGAGCCGACGTCGTCCGGCCCGGCGGTGAGCGCGTTGTTGCGGCCCTTGCGGTTGACCCGGCCGATCGGGTGGATCGGCGGCAGGTAGAGCACGTCGAAGCCCATCGCCGCGACGCCCGGCAGGCGCTCGACGGCGGTGGCGAACGTGCCGGAGCGCGCCGGCGCGTCGACGGTGGCCGGGACGGCCCCCTCCGAGCGGGGGAAGAACTCGTACCAGGCGGAGAAGAGCGCCCGCTGGCGGTCCACCCACAGCCGGTGCTCCGCGCCGGTGGTGACCAGCTCCCGCACCGGGTGCTCCCAGAGCAGTTCGGCCAGCTCCAGCGCGGGGGCGACCCGCCGGGGCAGCTCCCGTCGCTCGTCGCCCAGCGCGGCCACCGCCGCCTCGACCCGCTCGCGGTCCGCGGCCGGCACCAGGTCGACGGCGGCACTCAGCACGCGTACGCCCTCGGCGAGGTCGTTGGCCAGCTCCTGCGGCCCCTGACCGGCGGCGATCTTCTTGGTGACCGCGTTCTGCCAGGTCAGGTACGGGTCTCCGAAGGCCTCGACGGTGAACGACCACTCGCCGACCGCGTCGGGGCGGATCACGGCGTGCCAGCGGTCCTGGCCCGGTTCACCCGGCCGCATCCGGGTGAACGGGCGGGCCCGCCCGTCGGGGCCGAGCCACACCACGTTGCAGCCCAGCGCGTCGTGCCCTTCCCGGTAGGCGCGCGCCGACACCGGCACCGGCTCGTCGACCACCGCCTTCGCCGGGTAGCGACCGCAGGAGACGACGGGGGAGACGTCTTCGATCGGGAACCGTCCACTCACCGGTTCAACCTACTGCGCGAGATCGTCTCGTGCTCGGTCAAGCACCCCCTCCGCCCTCCTCGGCACCGCGCGGCGCCGGGTGCCGCCGGGTGGGGCGGGCGGCGTCGGGTGGGCGCCGAGCGGCGTCGGGCGGGGCGGGCGGCCGCCGGACGGCGGGGCGGGTGCGGCGGTGGCGCCAGGTGGCGGCGTCGGGCGGGGCGGGCGGGGCGAGCGGCGCGGGTGCGGCGGTGGCGCCGGGTGGCGGCGTAGATCTTGGTACCTAAGGGCCCCTTGGCGGGCCGTTTCCTGCCAAGATCTACTGCTGTCCCGAGTACTGGAACGCTTTGCCCGGAAGGTGGAAGGGTTGGGGTTCAGGAAGGTGGCTCCGCCGCCACGAACGAGCCCTTGCCCTGGTGCACCTCGATCCAGCCCCGCTCATCGAGGATCCGGAGGGCGAACCTGATCGGCGTGGCGCTGGCGCGGTACTGCCCGCACAACTCCGTGATCGACGGCAGCTTGTCTCCGGGCTGCAGGGTGCCGGATTTTATCGACGCGATCACATCCGCGATGACTTGCTCGTATACGGGTTGTCTGGGCATGGCAGTGGCCGCCTCTCGTCAGCCCCTTGATCTTGCCACGCACACAGCATCCTGTGCATGGTGTGTTGACTCTGCACACACTGCACACTAAGTTGACGGCAGAGGTCCTCTCGTCAGCAGCGGAGTGCCTCGGATCAGGGCGGGGTGGTTCCCCCGTGCCACCCCGCCCCCACCGCAATCGAGGAGGCGCCGATGCGTGAGCGTTCGGAAGGCGGGCCGCTGCCCCCGGCACGCCCGGTTCCGGGCGGTCGTCCGCCGCAACCCGACGGCGACCGGGTGCCCGATCCGTCGCGTGCCGAGCCGAGCGGCGTGACGCGCGACGGCGAGCGGCTGCCGTCGACGCGTCGCCAGTACGCCTACGGCGGCGCGGTGGCGTTGCTCGTACTCGTGCTGCTCGTGGTCGGGATCCTCCGGTGAGCGGGACGGGCCGGGCGGTGCACGACCTGCCGGTCGGCCGGCGGGTCGCCCAGTGGCGGGTGCGGCGCAACATGACCCAGCAGCAGTTCGCCGACCGCCTCGGCAAGTCGAAGAGCCGGGTGGACAAGGTCGAGCGCGGAGTGCGCCCGCCGGAACGGATGTCCCACCTGCGGGAGGTCGCCGAGGCGCTGCGGATCGACATGGAGGTTCTGCTCGCGGAGCGGATCGGGCAACCGGACGTCGCCGTCGCCGGTGTGGCGCGGGTTCGGGCCGCCCTGGCCCGCTACCACGTCGAGGCGTCGCCCCGGCCGCCCGACGTCGCGAAGGTGCGGGCCCGCCTCGACCACGCCGAGCAGAGCTACCGGCACGCCCGGTACCCGATCCTGCTCGGCCTGCTGCCCGGGTTGCTCGACGCCGCCCGCGAGGCGCGGGTCGCCCGCCCCGGCCGGGTCGCCGACGAGCTGCTGGTGTCCGCGTACGGGCTCGTCGCCCTGGTGCTGGTCAAGGTCGGTCAGGGGGAGTTGGCGTGGCTGGCCGCCGACCGGGGGATGACCGTCGCGCTCGCCCGGGACGAAGCGCGGCTGGCCGCCGTCGCGACCGTACCGCTGTGCCAGGCGTTGCGGGCCGTGGGCCGGCGGCGTTCCGCGATGGACGCGGCGGTCGTGGCCGCCCGCCGCCTTCCGCCGTGCGGGTCGGCCGAGGACGCGCTGTCGCCGGGCGCCGACGATGCCGCGTCGCTGCACGCGACGCTGCTGCTCCAGGCCGCCCTCGCCGCCGCCGGCCGGGGCGACGAACGCCGCGTCCCCGGGCTGCTCGACGAGGCCGCGGCAGTCGCCGGGCAGGCCGGGGCCGGCGGCGGAGGCTTCGGGCCGGCGGCGGTCGAGGCCGCCCGGGTGGTGGCCGAGGCCGCCGTGGGCGACGTCCGGGCGGCGACGGTACGCCACGAGCGGCTGGTCCGCGGTGAGCAGTGGCGGTGGCTGCCGCCCGAGCACCGGGCGGCGTACCTGCTCGACGTGGCCCGCGCGCACGCCCTCGCCGGCGACCTGCCCCGGGCGGGCCGGGCGCTGCTGGACGCCGAACGCACCGCGCACAGCGAGGTGCACGCCCGGCCGGCGGCGCGCGACCTGGTCGCCGCCGTGGCCCGGCACGCCGCCGATCCCGCCGGCCTGGCCCGCCTCGCCGCCACCCTGAGGGTCTAGCTCGACCGTTGCGCGACGAACACGAACTCCCGACCCGGGCGGTCGGGTGCCTCCCGCACGTCGAGGACCCGGTAGCCGTTGGCGGCCAGACTCGACTCGACCTCGTCGCGGCTGCGGAACCGGAGAGTCGAGTCCGACGTGACGACCACACCGTTGGCCAGGAACCGGTACGTGTGCCGGAAGGAGACGAACGGCAGGTCGATCTCGGTGACCTCCAGCCGTTGTTCCACCGGCCCGACGCCCGGCACGTCACGACTGACCGGAGCGGCGTCCGCCCACGCCTCCCACGCGCGACGCTCGGGGCGTCTGGTCTCGAAGACGAGGTGGCCGCCCGGGCGGAGAGCGCCGTGGATGCCCCGGAGGGCCTGCACCCAGTCGGCGTCGGTGCGGAAGACCTGGGCGACGTTCCCGGTCATCGTGGCCAGGTCGACCCCGATCGCCGGCAGCGCGGTGGCGTCGCCATGGATCCAGCGGACCTTCCCCGTCGGATCCTTCGACCGTGCCACCTTGAGTGACGCCTCGGCCGGGTCGACGCCGACGACCGGGTGGCCGAGTTCGGCGAGCAGGATCGCCAGCGACCCGGTTCCGCAGCCGACGTCGAGCACCATCCTGGCGTTCAGTTCGCCAGTGATCGCCAGGTAGGCGGCCAGATCGTCGCGGTCCCCGTCGAACGCGTCGTAGACCGTTGCGAGCAGCGGATGGGCGAAGATCGCATCGGGCACCCGGCGACCCTACCGCCGGCTCCGCCTCCGGTCAGCCGAGGTCGTGCTCGGCGGGGCTGGTGTTGAGCACCCAGGCGAGCGGCATGCGTGCCCGTACGCCGTAGTCCTCGCCGTCCAGGGTGTGCATCGTGACGGTCTGTGCCGGGTCCTGCTCCACGATCCAGTACTGCGGGATGCCGGCCGTGGCGTACTCGCCGCGCTTGGTCACCGTGTCGGTGCCCTCGGACCCGGGCGAGACGATCTCGACCACGAGAAGGACGTCACCGGCCGGCAGCCACACCCCGTCGGACTGGGTCTTGCTCCAGACGGCCAGGTCGGGGATGCGCCCGCCGACCCCGCCGCTGCGGCCCGGGATGCGCAGCCCGACCGCCTGGGCGAGGCGGTCCGCCGGCACACCGCCCTGGGCGAGCCACACCATGAGCCGGGTCGCGATGATCGCATGGGCGTATCCCGGCGGCGGCATGATCGAGAGAACTCCGTCAGGGCTGATCTCGTACCGATGGTGCTCGTCCGCGGCCATCATCGCGGCCAGATCGTCGAGCGTCACGACCGGGGGCATCGACCTGCCAACCGCCTCTGCGCTCATGCCGGCATCGTACCGGCCCCGGCGGGGTGACGACCGCGACGAACACGCGTGGGGTCAAGGCCGACGGCCTTCATTGCACGGAGCGGTAGAGCTCCAGGGTGCGCGCGGCGATCGCGTCCCAGGAGAAGTGCTCGACCGCCCGGTGCCGGCCCGCGATCCCGAACTCCCTCGCGCGGCCCGCATCGGCGAGCACCTCGTTGATCCGCGCCGCCAGGTCGGCCACGAAACGGTCCGGGTCCAGCGGCCGGCCGGAGCCGTCGGTGGCCTGCTCGATGGGGACCAGCAGCCCCGTCTCGCCGTCGGCGACCACCTCGGGGATGCCGCCGGTGGCGGTGGCCACCACCGCCGTCTCGCAGGCCATCGCCTCCAGGTTCACGATGCCCATCGGCTCGTAGACGGAGGGGCAGACGAAGACCGTGGCGTGGGTGAGCACCTGGATCACCTCGTGCTTCGGCAGCATCTCGGCCACCCACACCACCCCGGAGCGCTTCGCCCGCAGCTCCGTCACCAGGCCCTCCACCTCGGCGGCGATCTCCGGGGTGTCCGGCGCCCCGGCGAGCAGCACGAGCTGGGTGTCCGCCGGCAGGTCGCGCGCCGCGCGCAGCAGGTAGGGCAGGCCCTTCTGCCGGGTGATCCGCCCCACGTACACCACGCTGGGCAGGGCCGGATCGATGCCGAGCCGGTCCACCACGTCGGTGCCGTGGTCCGGGGCGTACTGCGTCGTGTCGATGCCGTTGTGCACCACCCGGACCTTGTCGGGGTGCACCGCCGGGTAGGCGGTCAGCACGTCGCGCCGCATCCCCTCACTGACCGCGATGACCGCGTCGGCGGCCTCGAACGCCGTGCGCTCGCACCAGGAGGAGAGCGCGTAGCCGCCGCCGAGCTGCTCGGCCTTCCACGGCCGCAGCGGCTCCAGGCTGTGCGCGGTCACCACGTGCGGCACGCCGTGCAGCAGCTTCGCGGCGTGCCCGGCGAAGTTGGCGTACCAGGTGTGGCTGTGCACCACGTCGGTGCCGGCGCACGCCGCCGCCATCTCCAGGTCCACGCCCATCGTCCGCAGCGCGGCGTTCGCGCCGGCCAGGCCGGCCGGCTCGGCGTACGCGGCGACGCCCGGCTCCGAGCGTGGCGCGCCGAAGCAGTGCACCCGTACGTCGGCGAGTCGGCGCAGCTCACGGGCCAGGTACTCGACGTGCACGCCGGCGCCGCCGTACACCTCGGGCGGGTACTCACGGGTCAGCAGGTCGACGCGCAGCCCGGCGGAGTCGTTCATGAACGGCACCCTAGTGCAGAACGCGCCGCCGCACCGGCTGCACAACTGTGCCGTACGAGTGGTGAACTGGCGGCGGGGTAGATAGCGTCTGGACATGGCTGCCAAGGTGCTCGCGATCGTCCTGGCCGGCGGAGAGGGCAAGCGCCTGATGCCGCTCACCACGGACCGGGCCAAGCCGGCCGTCCCGTTCGGCGGGATGTACCGCATGGTCGACTTCGTCCTGTCCAACCTGGCGAACGCCGGCTATCTCAAGATCGTCGTGCTGACCCAGTACAAGTCCCACTCGCTCGACCGGCACATCACCAAGACGTGGCGGATGTCGACCCTGCTCGGCAACTACGTCACACCGGTGCCGGCGCAGCAGCGCCGGGGCCCGTGGTGGTTCGCCGGTTCCGCCGACGCGATCTACCAGAGCTTCAACCTCATCCACGACGAGCAGCCCGACCACGTGATCGTCTTCGGTGCCGACCACATCTACCGGATGGACCCGCGGCAGATGGTGGAGGACCACATCGCCTCCGGCGCCGGCGTCACCGTGGCCGGCATCCGCCAGCCGCTGTCGATGGCCGACCAGTTCGGCGTCATCGAGGTCGGCGAGGACGGCCGGCGGATCCGGGCGTTCCGCGAGAAGCCCACCGACGCGGTCGGCCTGCCCGACGCGCCCGACCAGATCTACGCGTCGATGGGCAACTACGTGTTCAGCACGAAGGCGCTGTGCGAGGCGGTCGAGCGCGACGCGGAGGACAAGACCAGCAAGCACGACATGGGCGGCAGCATCATCCCGATGCTGGTCGAGCGCGGCGAGGCCAACGTCTACGACTTCCGCGACAACGAGGTGCCGGGCAGCACCGACCGGGACCGCGGCTACTGGCGCGACGTGGGGACGCTCGACTCCTTCTACGACGCCCACATGGATCTGATCAACGTGCACCCCGTGTTCAACCTCTACAACTTCGAGTGGCCGATCTACACCGACCAGCCGCCGTACCCGCCGGCCAAGTTCGTCCACCAGTGGGGCGAGCGGGTCGGCCGGGCGGTCGCCTCGATGGTCTCGCCCGGCGCGGTGATCTCCGGCTCCCTGGTGGAGAACTCGATCGTCTCGCCCAAGGTCAAGGTGCACTCCTGGGCGCAGGTGGACGGCGCGGTGCTGATGGAGGGGGTCGACGTCGGCCGGCACGCGGTCGTCCGCCGGGCCATCCTCGACAAGAACGTGGTCGTGCCCGAGGGCGCCGAGATCGGCGTCGACCTGGAGAAGGACCGGCAGCGCTACACCGTCTCCGACAACGGCATCGTGGTCATCGGCAAGGGACAGAAGGTGGAACCGTGAGCAGTCATCCCCGGGCCGGCAGGCCCGCCCAGCCCGCCGACCTGGTCGACGTGCCACGGCTGGTGACCGCCTACTACGCCGAGCACCCGGACCCGCAGGACCCGGCGCAGCAGGTCTCCTTCGGCACGTCCGGGCACCGCGGGTCGAGCCTGCGCAACGCGTTCAACTCCGACCACATCCTCGCGGTCACCCAGGCGCTCTGCGACTACCGGCGCGAACAGGGCCTGGACGGGCCGCTCTTCCTCGGCCGTGACACCCACGCGCTCTCCGCCCCGGCGGCGGTGGACGCGCTCGAGGTGCTCGCCGCCAACGAGGTCACCGTGCTGCTGGACGCCCGCGACGGCTACACGCCCACCCCGGCGGTGTCGCACGCCATCCTCGCCCACAACCGGGGACGCACCAGCGGGCTCGCCGACGGCATCGTCATCACCCCGTCGCACAACCCGCCCGACGACGGCGGCTTCAAGTACAACCCCACCCACGGCGGCCCGGCCGACTCCGACGTCACGAGGTGGATCCAGGACCGCGCCAACGCGATCCTCGCCGACGGCCTGAAGGAGGTCCGGCGGATCCCGTACGCGCGGGCCCGCGCCGCCGACACCACCGGGTCGTACGACTTCCTCGCCCGCTACGTCGACGACCTGCCGGCGGCGATCGACGTCGACGCGATCCGCGACGCCGGGGTGCGCGTCGGCGCCGACCCGCTCGGCGGGGCGAGCGTGGCCTACTGGGGCGAGATCGCCGAGCGGCACCGGCTGGACCTGACCGTGGTCAACCCGGCGGTCGACCCGACCTGGCGGTTCATGACCCTGGACGGCGACGGCAAGATCCGGATGGACTGCTCCTCGCCTAACGCGATGGCCTCGCTGATCGCCGCCCGCGCCGACTACCAGGTCTCCACCGGCAACGACGCCGACGCCGACCGGCACGGCATCGTCACCCCCGACGGCGGCCTGATGAACCCCAACCACTATCTCGCCGTGGCGATCGCCCACCTGTTCCGCACGCGCACGCAGTGGGGGCCGGCCGCCGCCGTCGGCAAGACCCTGGTCTCCTCCTCGATGATCGACCGGGTCGCCGCCGACCTGGGCCGCCCGCTGCTGGAGGTGCCGGTCGGCTTCAAGTGGTTCGTGCCGGGGCTGCTCGACGGCGCGGTGGGCTTCGGCGGCGAGGAGAGCGCCGGCGCGTCCTTCCTGCGCCGCGACGGGGGCACCTGGACCACCGACAAGGACGGCCTGCTGCTCTGCCTGCTCGCCGCCGAGATCATCGCGACCACCGGCCGCACCCCCAGCCAGCACTGGACGGAGCTGGCCGAGCGCTTCGGCGCCCCCGCGTACGCCCGGATCGACGCGCCGGCGACCCGGGAGGAGAAGGCCGTGCTCGGCAAGCTCTCGCCGGAGCAGGTGACCGCCACCGAACTGGCCGGCGAGCCGATCACCGCGATCCTCACCACCGCACCGGGCAACGACGCGCCGATCGGCGGGCTCAAGGTGACCACGGAGTCCGGCTGGTTCGCCGCCCGGCCGTCGGGCACGGAGGACGTCTACAAGATCTATGCCGAGTCGTTCCAGGGCCCGGAGCACCTGGCCCGGATCCAGCAGGAGGCGAAGGACCTGGTGTCCGACGTGCTGGCCGGGTCCTGACCCCAGCCGCGGTCAGCGGGGCGGCGGGAGCTGGCGGCGGTCGAGCTGCTCGCGCAGGTTCTCGGGGAGTAGTTCGCGCAGCTGCTCGGGCAGTAGCGGCAGGTCGAGCAGGCTGAGCTTGAGCTGGTTGCGCTCCTGGTAACGGCGCGGGTCGAGGCGCACCACCAGGCCCGCGCCGCGGCGGTAGCGCACCTGCAACGCGCCGGAGGTGGCGGCGGCCCGGAAGATCCGGCCGTCCATCTCGACGGCGACCGGGGCGGAGCCCGGCGTCAGCTCCAGCCGGATGGTCTCGTCGGGGGAGAGCACCACCGCCCGGGAGATGCCCGCCATCGGGGCCGACGGGGTCACCACCACGGCGTCGCTGGCGGGGGAGACGAGTGGGCCGCCGGCGGCGTAGTTGTACGCGGTCGATCCGGTCGGTGTGCTCACCACCAGCGCGTCGCAGCGGTAGTAGCCGTACTGCTGACCGTCGATGGCGAGGGTGGCGGACACGAAGCCGGCGCCGGGCTGCCGCACCAGCGCGATGTCGTTGAAGGCCACGAGGTCGTCGCCGCACACGTCGCAGGAGAGGCAGCTGTGCCGCTCCACCGTGTAGTCCCCGGCGGCCAGCCGGTCCAGCGCCGCCGGCAGCTCCGGGGGGTCGATCTCCACCAGGAACCCCAACCGGCCCAGGTGCACGCCGAGCACCGGCTTCGGGTCGTGTACGGCCGAACGCAGCGCGCCGAGCATCGTGCCGTCCCCGCCGATGCTGATCAGCGCGTCACAGGCCGCCGGCACCTGGTCGACGGGCAGCGGTTCGACGCTCGCCGGCGCCCGGCGCCGGTCCTCGGCGCGGACCGCGAGGGTCACCCCCTGCCGCTCCGCCCAGCGCTCGACGATCCCGACCACCTCGGTCACGTCCCGGGTCGGGTGCAGCACCAGCCCGAGCCGCATCCGTCCCATGGCTACAGCTCACCACATCCCGGCCGTGCCGGGCGGCCGGAACGCGCAGCCGCGCGGGTGGTGCATGGGACCGGCAGCCTGCCGGCCGTCCCGCTTCGCACGACAAGGACGGGCGTGCTGCGTACCTTGCGCGTGGCGTGCTCGTTGAGCAGGCGATGAAGGGCGTCGCGCGACGAGTGGAGGGGCGATGCATGTCGTGATCATGGCCGGCGGTGCGGGCGTACGACTGCGCCCCTACACGTCCACCCTGCCGAAGCCGCTGGTGCCGATCGGCGAGAACTACGCCATCCTGGAGATCATCCTCCGGCAGTTGGCGGCCCGCGGCTTCACCCACGTCACGCTGGCCATCAACCACCTCGGTTCGCTGATCCGGGCGTTCGTCGGCGACGGCTCGCGCTTCGGGCTCGCCGTCCGGTACGCCGAGGAGCGGGTGCCGCTGTCCACCATCGGCCCGCTGTTCGGCCTGCGCGACGAGCTTCCCGAGCACTTCCTCGTCATGAACGGCGACATCCTCACCGACCTCGACTACGCCGACCTGCTCGCCACGCACCGGCTCTCCGGGGCGCCGCTGACGGTCGCCACCTACCGCCGGACGGTCAAGATCGACTTCGGGGTGCTGGAACTGGAGGGCGACAAGATCTCCTCCTTCTCCGAGAAGCCGGTCCTGGAATACCAGGTCAGCATGGGTGTCTACGGGCTTTCCCGCAGCACCATCGCCGCGTACCCGGTCGGCATGCCCTTCGGGTTCGACGAGCTGGTGCTGGACCTGCTGCGCCGGGGCGAGCCGCCGGCCGGCTACGCGTTCGACGGCTACTGGCTCGACATCGGCCGCCCCGAGGACTACGACGAGGCCAACCGCTGCTTCGCCGAGGTGGAGCCGATGCTGCTGCCCGCGCGGGCACCCTCCGCGGTATGAGCAGGACCCTCGTCCTCGGCGCCTCGGGCTTCCTCGGGACACACGTCCGGCGGGCCCTGGAAGTCGACGGCGACCTGGTCTGCCCCACGCGCGCCGAGTGCGACCTCGCCCGCTGCGACACCGAGGACCTGCGCGCACTGCTCACCTCGGTACGCCCCGACGCGGTGGTCACCTGCGTGGGCGCGGTGAGCGGGACCGCGGCCGACCTCGTCCTGGCGAACACGGTCGTCGCCGCGCGGCTGGTGGAGGCGGTGGCGGTCGCGGCGCCGACGGCCCGCCTGGTGCGGCTCGGCTCGGCGGCCGAGTACGGACCGACGCCGTTCGGGTCGTCGATGAGCGAGGACGACCCGGCGCAACCGGTCAGCGACTACGGCGTCAGCCAGGCCGCGGCCACCCGGCTGACCGAGCTGGCGGCCCGCGCCGGCCGGGTCGACGCCGTGGTACTGCGGGTCTTCAACCCGATCGGTCCGGGGCTCCCGGCGACGACGCTGCTCGGGCGGGTCGCCGCGCTGCTGCGCCGGGGCGCGCCCGACGCCGAACTGCGCACCGGTCCACTGGACGCCCACCGCGACTTCGTCGACGTCCGCGACGTGGCGGCGGCCGTGCGCGCCGCCGTGCACGCCCCCGCCCTCCCGGCCCGCATCGTCAACGTCGGCAGCGGTCGTGCCGTCCGGGTGCGCGACGCGGTGCGGCTCCTGGTCGAGACGGCGGGCACGACGGTACGCCTGCACGAGGACCGCTCCCCGTCACCCCGGTCGGCGGCGGTCGACTGGGTCCGCGCCGACATCCGCCGGGCCCGATCCACGTTGGGCTGGGCGCCGCGACACGACCTGGCCGACTCGATCCGGACCGTCTGGGGCGCGGCGGTCGCCGCGCCCGACGTTCGTCCGTTCGCGCCCGCCGGCTGACGCCACCGCGGCCCCGGTGGGGCCGCCAGCAGAAGAAGAAGGAGCAGAGGACATGACGGCACACCCCGTCACGGATCCGGTGGTGGTCACCGGTGCGGGCGGCTTCATCGGCTCGCACCTGGTCGAGGCCCTCGCCGCCGCCGGTCACCGGGTGCGCGCCTTCGTGCACTACAACGGCGCCGGCACGCACGGTTGGCTGGACACGTTCGGTCCCGAGCAGCTCGCCGACGTCGAGGTGGTCGCCGGGGACATCCGGGACCGTGGCATGGTCCAACGCCTGGTCGACGGCGCCTCCGTCGTCTACCACCTGGCCGCGCTGGGCGGAATCCCGTACTCCTATCTGGCACCGCAGTCCTACGTCGACACCAACGTCACGGGCACCCTGAACGTGCTGGAGAGCGCGCGGTCCGCCGGCACCGGCCGGGTCGTGGTCACCTCCACCAGCGAGGTGTACGGCACCGCGACGACGGTACCGATGACGGAGGAACACCGGCTGCGTGGGCAGTCCCCGTACGCCGCCACGAAGATCGGCGCCGACAAACTGGCCGAGAGCTACCACCTCAGCTTCGGGCTGCCGGTGGTCACCCTGCGCCCCTTCAACACGTACGGGCCCCGGCAGTCCACCCGCGCGGTCATCCCGACCATCGTCAGTCAGCTGGCCCGGGGCACCGGCGCGGTGGAGCTGGGCGCGCTGCGTACCACCCGGGACCTGCTCTACGTCACCGACACCGTGGCCGCCTTCCGCGCCGTCGGGGAGGCGCCGGAGTCGGCCGTGGTGGGGCGGGTCTTCCAGGCGGCCACCGGTCAGGAGACGGCCATCGGGGAACTCGTGCGCCGGATCGCGGCGATGTTCGGCGCCGAACCGGAGATCCGGGTCTCCGAGGCGCGGCTGCGCCCGGCCGACTCCGAGGTGGAGCGGCTGGTCGGCGACAACCGTCTGCTGCGTACGGCCACCGGGTGGCAGCCGGTCGCCACGCTCGACGACGGGCTCAAGGCGACCGTGGAGTGGTTCCTCGACCCGGCCAACCTGGCCCGGTACCGGGCGGAGCGGGCGGTGTGAGCCGGCTCGCCCAGCCGGTGCCGGCCGGCCCGCACGCCACGACGCGACCGGGACGCCGCACCGGCGCCTGGTCCACGCTGGTGCGTGCGGTCACCGTGATGCTCCTGCTGAACTTCGACCAGTTTCCACGCGCGTTCGGGCGGGCCTTCCTGCTGACCGCGGCGGCCCTGGCCGTGCTGATCGTCTTCAACGAGATGCTGCGGCCCGAGTCGCGGGCGCGGGTCGTCGTCTTCTGGGTCGTGGTGGTGTTCGGTGTCCTCGCCCTGCCCGGTGTCCTGCGCCGGCCGGAGACGGACTACGGCCAGCTCAAGTTGATCCTGCTCGTCACCGTGACCCTGCTCGCCACCGTGGCCGTCGCGGTCATCCGCAGCCAGCGGGACATCGAGGCGTTCGCCCTGGCCGTCGTCCTCTGCGGTGTCGTACTGGCCGTCGCCGCGCTGGCCAGCGGTGCCCGTGACGGTCGGGCGGCCGGCTTCGGCTCCAACCCCATCTGGTTGGCCCGCGCCATCGGCCTCGCGGTCGTCGCCGCCATCTGGCTCTACTTCTGCCGGCGGTTGTCCATGCCGCGGGCCTCCGCCCTGGTGGTGCTGCTCGCGCTGGGGCTGTTCGCCACCGGCTCCCGTGGGCCGCTGGTGGCGGCGGTCGTCGCGCTGTTCGCCCTGGTCCTGTCCGGGTTTCGGCGCAAGGTCCGCCGCGGGCGCCGCGAGTGGGTCGGCGTCGGTCTGATGGGCGCGTTGGTCGTCGTGGTGCTGGCCCTGCCGTCCCTGCTTCCGCCGCGGATGTACGCCCTCGTCGTGGATCCGTCGGAGGAACTGGCCGAGACCGCGCGGGCGGAGATGCGCGAGCGCACGATGTCGATCATCGCCGAGCATCCGGGTGGCGTCGGCTACGGCAACTGGACCAGCCACTCCTGGATGGTCGAGCACGACTACCCGCACAACCTCTGGCTGGAACTGCTCGCCGAGGCGGGCTGGCTGGTGGGCGGCGCCTTCATCCTCCTCTGCCTGGTGACGGCGGTGCGGCTGTGGGGCGCGGCGCGGTCGGACGCGGTCGCCGGCTTCGTCCTCGCGATGGTGGCGTTCAACGCGGTGGCCGTGTCGACGTCCGGGGACGTCAACGCCAGCCGTGGGCTGTTCGTGTCGCTGGCTCTCGGTCTGCTGGTGCTGCTGCTGCGGGGGCGGAGGCCGGCGGACACGACCCCGACCGGGACGGGGCCGCCGCGGCACACCGGGCCGGCGGCGCACCCGCGCGGCCACCGGGGGTACGCGCGCCGGTGAGGGGCATGCCGTCGGCTCGGATGTCGGCGAGCCTGCGGGGGGTCCTCTCGATCGCCGCCGGCTCGGCCGGGGGGCAACTGCTCGCACTGGCGGCGGCGCCTCTGCTGGCCCGGCTCTACCGCCCGACCGACTTCGGAACGTTCGCCGTCGTCACGGCCCTGGTGGCGATCATCGGTACGGTCGCGGCCCTCCGCTTCGAGATGGCCGTCCCGCTTCCCGAGCGGGAGCGTGACGCACACGCCCTGGTCGTGCTGGGATGCGTCGCCGCCTGCACCACCGCCGTGGTGGGCGCGGTGGCCGTCGGGGTCTGGGGCGGTCGGCTTGCGGCCCTGTTCGGCCAGCCCGCGCTGGAGCACTGGTTGTGGATGGTGCCGCCCGCGGCGGCGGCGATGGGTGTGGTCCTGGTGCTGAACCAGCTCGCGGTGCGTCGCCGACGCTTCGGCGTGATCGGCCGACGGAACCTGGCGCAGTCCGCCGCCATCGTGACCACCCAGCTCGCGGCGGGCCTGGCCGGGCTGCGCCCCGGTGGGCTGGCGCTCGGTCTCGGGGCCGGGCAGATCGCCTCGGCGCTGGTGCTGCTGCGCGGCGCGGGCCTGTGGGCCCGTCAGACGCGCGCCGGGCGGCGTGACCTGCTGCGGGTCTCGCGCCGCTACCGGCGTTTCCCGCTGCTGCTCGCACCCTCGGGGCTGCTGAACGTCCTCGGGACGCAGCTTCCCGTCCTCCTCGTGGCGGCCTGGTACGGCAGCGCCGTCGCCGGTTGGCTGGGGATGACCCAGCGCATCATCGCCGTACCCACCGCGCTGGTGGCGTCCGCCGTCGCGCAGGTCTACCTCGCGGAGATGTCCCGGGCGGTGCGGGAGAGCCCCGGCTCGGCCCGGCTGATCTTCGTACGCGCGACCAGGAAACTCGTGCTGGTCGGTGCGGTCAGCGCCATGGCCGTCGCCGTCGCCGCGCCCACCGCGTTCGGGCTCGTCTTCGGCGCGCAGTGGCGGACCAGCGGCACGTACGCGCAGGTCATGGCCCTCTTCATGGCCACCCAGTTCGTCGCCACACCGCTGTCCCAGGCGTTGGTCGTCTTCGAGCGCCATGGCTGGCAACTCGGCTGGGACGTGGGCCGGGCACTGCTCGTCTCGGGCGCGGTCTGCGTGGTCGCCGTGAGCGGTCTGCCGCCGCTGGCCGCGATCTGGTCCCTGAGCGTCACGGGCGCTCTCGCGTACGCCGCGTCGTGGTGGATGGCGCTGCGCGTGGTCACGGCCGCCGCCCGCGCGGCGCCGGACGTCCCGACCGGGCGGGAACTCCTCGCGAGCGGGTGAGGACGCCTGCGGGAAGGGCCTGCCAGCTTCCGGCGTGTCCTGACCGCCGGGGACTCGTTGACCGATTGTCGATGTGGAGAGGAGCCCGAAGCGATGCGTGCCGCCACGGCGAGACGCCAGCCACCACCGGTGCGGGGAGCCGACGATGAGAGGTGATTCTGCGGGCGGGGCCGGTACGGGCGACGCCCAGCCCGCCGACCTGCCGAGGCCCGCGTCGTCCGACGGTCGCGACTCGCCGCGGCTGCTCATCGTGTCGTACCACTTCCCGCCGGCGGAGACGGTCGGCGCCCGCCGGCCGGCCGCCCTCGCCGGGTTCGCCCGCGACCACGGCTGGGACGTCCGCGTCCTCACCGCCGTCGCGCCGTCCCCCGAGGGGGGCGACGCCGGCCTGGCGGAGGCGTCGATCGTCCGGGCGGAACCGACGCCGCGTCTGCCCCGGCTCAACCGGTCGGCCGGTACGGGCGAGTCGGCGACCGGTGGCGCGGCACCGGCGCCGAGCAGATTCGCGTCGGCCCGCGCCGTCGCGAAGGGCTGGGTCTGGAAGGCCGGCATGGAACTGCTCGTGCCCGACCCGCAGGTCAACTGGATCAGGGCGGCCGTCCGGGGGTTCCTGCGCGGGCCGGACCGGTGGCGTCCCGACGTGATCGTCGCCTCCGGCCCACCGTTCTCCGGATTCGTGGTGGCGGCGTCCCTGGCCCGGCGGCTCGGCGTTCCCTGGGTGGCCGACTACCGCGACCTCTGGTCGGTCGGCAACGAGTACTGGGTCCGGTCCGGTCCCCGCCGCGCCCTCGACCGGCGGTTGGAGCAGCGGGTGCTGCGAACGGTCACCACCTGCGTGACCGTCTCCGAGCCGCTGGCGGACACGTTGCGGCGTGCCTTCGGCGTCGACGCCCGCGTGGTGATGAACGGCATCGACCGCCGGCCGGCCCCGTCGCCGGCCGGCGGCCCTTCGGCGACGTCCACGCTGACCCTGGCCCACACCGGTTACGTCTATCCCGGCAAGCGCGACCCGGGACCGCTCCTGGACGCCATCGCGCTGCTGGGCCCGGACGCGACCCGGGTGCACGCGGTCTTCGCCGGTGACGACCACGGCATCGTCCGGGCGGCCGCCGAGCGGGCCGGCGTCGTCGACTCCGTCACGCTCCTCGGCCACGTCTCCGCCGAGAAGTCCTGGCGTGTCCAGGCCGAGGCGGACGTACTCGTCCTGCTCATGTGGAACGACCCGCGCGACATCGGCACGTACACCGGCAAGATCTTCGACTACCTGCTCGCCCGCCGCCCCATCCTGCTGCTCGGCTACGAGGGCGGCGTGGCGGCCCACCTGCTGCGTACCCGCGGCGCCGGAGTGGTCGGCAACGACCGGGAGACGATCGCGGCCCGGCTCCGCGAGTGGCTCGCCGTCAAGGACCGGACCGGACAGGTACCCGCCGTCCCCGCCGCCGCCCTCGACGGTCTCTACCGGGAGGACCAGCTTCGCGGTTTCCTGGAGATCCTGCGGGAGGCCGCGCAGCGGGGCACGACCGGCTCGCAGGCCGGCACCGCCACGACCAACCATCGCCGCTAGGCACCGCACGGACAGCGTCCCGGCGCACCGATCGTGGTGCGCCGGGACGTCGTCGTCACGGGTGCGTCGCTCAGCGCGCGACCGGCACCGGGAGACCCCGCCCCGACCGGCGGCGCGTCGTCTCGGCGACCGCCCGGTAGTAGGCGGCACGCCGCTCGTCCAACTCCGCGGCGGCGTACCGCCGGGCCCGTGCCAGGTTGCGGGCCGACGCCCCGGCCAGCCGGTCCGGGTCGGTCAGGAAGGCGGCGATCCGGTCGGCCAGGGCCGCCGGGTCGTCCGGTGGGACCAGGTCGTCGCGGGTGAGCAGCTCCGGAATGCCGCCGACGGTCGAGCCGACGGCCGGCAGCGCCCGGGCCATGGCCTCGATCAGGGCCCGCGGCAGGCCCTCGGTCCGCGACGGCAGCACGAACAGGTCCGCGGCGTCCAGTTGCGCGCGGACCGTCTCGACGGTGGGCAGCAGCCCGGTGAAGGTGACCCGGCCGGCGACACCGAGCCGTGCCGCGAGCTGTTCGAGCTGCGGACGGTACGCGCCGACCCCCACGTGCACCAGCCGGACGGCCGGGCCGTCACCGGTCAGCAGCGCCAGCGCCTCGATGAGGGTGTCGATGCCCTTGTAGAGCTGCTCCAGCGAGCCGATCGAGACGAGCGTCGCCGCCGACAGCCGCGGCCGGACCGGCCGCGGCCGGGGGACGTACGCCGCCGGGGGGAGGTCCACGCTGGAGATGCCGGCCGTCGGGACCGTCGGCAGTGCGGGGTAGCGGCTCTGCAGGTGCCGCTCCGTCTCGTACGCCACCGCGGCGGCGCTGCGGCACTGCTGCCGCAGCCGCCGCGTCGACGCGGCCCGCAGCACCGGTCGTAGCGGATGCCGGACCACGCCGGGGGCCAGCACGTCGTACGGGTCACCGATCACCTCGAGGGCGTACGGCAGGCGGGCGCGCTCCCGCGCCACGGCCAGCAGGGACCCGACCGGCGAGGGCACCCGGAGGATGACGGCGTCACCGGGACCGGCCGCCGACGCCGCCGCCCGGGCCAGCGCGCGGCGCTGACGCACGTACTGGCCGAGACCGACGTAGTAGGGCAGCGGCCAGACCTCGACACCGTCTCCGTCCACCCGGGCGGCGCCAGCGGGTGCCTCGGCGACGTCCCGCGTGCGGGCGGCTATCCGCACCCGGTCGAACGCGACCAGGTAGCGCCGCCAGACCGAGTGGTCCGGGCCGGCCTCGACCCAGACCCGCCCGTCGGGCGTCCGACTGAACCGCGACTCGGTCGTCACCACGACCCGGGCCGGCAGGTCACCGCCGGGGCCGCTCACCTGCGCCCCGCCACGGCCGCCACCCGTTCGCAGACGTCGGCGACCGTCCGGGCGGTCCGCCGGTTGTCGAACAGCTCCACCATCCGGTCGCGCGCGGCGCGGCCCCGGTCGGCGAGACGGCCCTGCGCGAACTCGGCGTACGCGTCGTCGAGCGCGGCCAGCAGCGCCGCCGGGTCGTCGCGGGGAACCACCCACCCGGACCGCTCGTCGACCGTCTCCGGGAGCCCGCCGGCGTCGCTGACGATGCTCGGCACGCCCATCGCCCCCGCCTCGACCGCCGCGCCGTGGCTCTCGCTCAACGACGGGCTCACGCTCACGTCGGCGGCGTGGTAGCAGGGACGGACGTCGGGCACGGTCTCCAACCAGGTGATGGTCGGATCCTCGGCGACCCGGAACCGTTCGATCAGCTCCCGGCGGTGCGCCACTCCCGCCTCCGTCCAACCGCCGCCGACCAGCAGCAGGTGCGCGTCCGGATGCCGCCGGCGGAACTCCGGCCACGCCGCGAGCAACACGTCGTGTCCCTTGATGCCGCGCCCGCCGTGCACGAGCCGCTTCGGCGGATACACGTAGGCGACCATGACGGCGAGGAAGGCGTCGCGGGGCAGGCCCAGTTCGGCGCGGGCGGCCAGCCGGGTCCCGGGGCCGGCGCCCGTCGGGTCGAAGGCGCTGGTGTCCACCCCGTACGTGGCCACGGCCCGGCGCGGCGCGGGGCAGCCCAGGGCGCCGTACCGCTCGGAGGCGTTCACGCAGCCGCAGATGATGGTGTCGTCCAACCGCCACAGGAGACGTTCGGCCGTTCTGATCACGGGAGAGTCGAGGTAGAGCGGCCCGGCCACGGTGTGCACCCGGCGCACCGGCAGACCGACCGTCGCCATCCGGGCCACGTACGCGGACGCGATCAGGTGGTATTGCAGCACGTCGGGTCGCAGCCGGCGGATGAGGCGCCGGAGCCGCCACAGCCCGGTCAGCATCGACGGCCCCGGCCGGAAGGGGAACGGGCAGTCGACCACGTCGACGTGGCGCCGGCGCAGCTCGTCGCTGAGCCGTCCGGCACCCGGTGGGAGCACCACGACGACCTCGTGTCCCCGCTGGCGCATGGCCTCCACCTGCGGCAGGATCCAGAGCCCACCGTCGTTCGTCTTGATCAGGACCGCGATCCGGAGTGGCCTGTCCGCCGGCTGCCGCTCCCGCCCCGGCACCTGCTTCTCGTCGGTCGATGTCACCTGGAGGAACTCCCTTCGTCCTGCTTGCCGACACACCGGTGGGGCGCCGGCAGCGGCCCGGCGGTCGCCTCCTGGACGCGCCGGGCCGCTCGGTTCACACGTCAGCGGCGCAGCGGTGTCTCCTGCGCGAGGTCGAACAGCGGGTCGAGCGGCGAGACGCAGAGCAGGGCGAGTTGCTCGATGACCTTCTCCGGGTCGTCGTACGGGTCCAGCCCGGTGATCTCGATCGGGTCCAGCGCCGGAACCGGGACGTGGGAGACGAGCGGGTGGAACGGCCGCGTGTCGGTCTCCCCGGCGCCCAGCAGGTCCTCGTGCAGCTTCTCGCCCTCGCGGAGCCCGGTGTAGACGATCGGCACGGAGCTTTCGGCCTGCTCGATCAGCTGTCGGGCCATGTCGAGGATCCGGACCGGTTCACCCATGTCGAGCACGAGTGCCTCGCCGTCGCGCCCGATCTCGGTGGCCTGGAGCACCAGGTGCACCGCCTCCTCGATGGTCATCAGGTAGCGGGTCACGTCGGGGTGGGTGACGGTGAGGGGATTGCCGGCCTCGATCTGCCGCTGGAACGCGGTGACCACCGAGCCGCGGCTGCTGAGCACGTTGCCGAACCGGACGCTGAGGAAGGTGCCGGGGAACCGGGACGCCGCGTGCGCGGTGAGTCGCTCGGTGATGCGCTTGGAGTAGCCGAGGACGCTGATCGGGTCGGCGGCCTTGTCGGTGGAGATGTTGACGAACCGTTCCACCTCACGGCAGGCGTCCAGCACCGAGAGCGTGCCCCAGACGTTCGTCATGACCGCCTCGCCGGGGTGCCGCTGGAGCAGGGGCAGGTGCTTGAGCGCCGCCGCGTGGAAGATGACGTCCGGCCGGCGTGCCCGGATGATGCGCCGGATCCCCTCGTCGTCGCGCAGGTCGGCGAGGATGAGTTCGGGCCCGTCCAGCAGCGCCCGGCCGTCGAGGGACATCTGGAGCCCGTGCAGGGCGGACTCGTCGCGGTCCAGCATCATCAGTTCGCCCGGATCGGCCTTCATCACCTGCCGGCAGAGTTCCGAGCCGATCGAGCCGCCGGCGCCGGTGACGAGGATCCGTCGGCCGGTGAGGGTGCTGGCGCTCAGCGGCAGGTCACCGACGACCTGACGGCGACCGAGCAGGTCGCTGATGCGCACGTCCCGCACGTCGGTGACGGTGATCCGGTGGTCCACCAGGTCCCGCATGGGCGGCAGCACCTTGAACGCGGCCCCGGTCTCCAGCGTCGCCTCACGGATCTCGCGGATCAGGGCGGCGTCGGCGTTGGCCACCGCGAAGATGACCGTCGTCGCGCCGGTGCGGCTGACGGCGGCGGCGATGTCGTGCCGCCCACCGAGGACGCGTACGCCACCGATGCGCAGGTCGCGCTTGTCCGGGTCGTCGTCGAGGGCGCCGACGGGCAGGTACCGGCTGCGCGGGTCGCCGAGCATCGCCCGGAGCAGGCCCTGTCCCGCCGTACCCATGCCGAACAGCAGCACCGGTGTCGCGGAGCGTACGTCCGGCCGCATGGCGAGGTCGCGACGGTGCCGGTACGCGAACCGGGTGGCGAGCATGAACAGCAGGGCCAGCGCGCCGGCGACCAGCGGGGTGCTCGCCGGGACCGGCCGGTCCGTGGACGGGAGCAGCGCGAGCAGCACGATTGCCGAGGTCGTGATCGTCGTTCCCGCGACGCCCTGCACCTCCTGGAGGCTGCCCAGCGGGTGTCGTCCGGAGTAGAGCCGGCGGACCGCCGCGACGACGATGTGCACCAGCGCGGCCACGGCGCCGATGCCGACGGCCCGGGGCAGCAGGCCCGGTGGCAGGTGGAACTCGTAGCGCGTCCAGGCCGCTGCGAGGAAGCCACCGAGCCAGGCGGTGGTGTCCGTGGCGAGGAACCCGGCGGCGCGGCGTCGGGCCCGGGCACGACGACCGGCGGCCGGTGAGCGTCGCGAGGTGTCCGTGTCCAGCGGCATGTGTGCTCCTTGTCGCGTCTGTCGACCACTTCCCGCACGGGCGGGCGGAGAACGTCCTGTAAAGGGTTTTACTACCTTTTAGTGCCCATGTGGGCACTTTTCGTAGATGGGAGGGAACGTCGGGTCGGGTGGGCGAATCCGGGCGTCCGGCTCAGCGGGCCGGGACTCCCTTGACCACCACGCCGTCGGGGACGTCGCGGACCACGCAGGCGCCCGCACCGACCGTGCTGTCCCGGCCGACCCGCAGGCCCTGCAACACCGCGGCGGTCGTACCGATCAGGACGCCCTCGGCCAGGTGGCAGTCACCGGAGACGGCGGCCAGGGGGTTGACCGACACGAAGTCGGCGAGCGTGCTGTCGTGCCCGACCGTGGCGTTCTGGTTGAGGTGCACGTGCCGGCCGAGGATCACGTTGGTGGTGACCCGGGCTCCCGCGAATGCGACGAAGCCCGGGCCGTGTACGGTGTCCGGCCCGATCGTCGCCGCCGGGTGGACGACGCTGGCCGCCGCCGTGCCGTAGCCCTCGACCCGCCGCGCCACCGCGCGCCGGATGCGGGGGTCCCCGATGCCGATCACGTGGTGCGTGTCCGGCGGCGCGTCCCGTAGCCAGGCGAGCCCCCCGAGGAAGGGCACGTCGAGCCGCTGCACCCGCTTGAGGTTCTCCTCCGAGGGCCGGTCGTCGACGAAGCCGAGCAGTCGCCAGCGCGGCCCGCGCGCGTCGGCGTCCATCGTGCGGGCGATGGTCAGGACCTCCCGGCCGTGGCCGCCGCAGCCGACGACCACCAGTGGGATCGTCACGCCGCCGTCACGCCCGTCCGGGCGGCCAGGAACTCGTCGATCGCCTCCAGGATCGACGTCACCTGCTGCTCGGTGAGCCCGCTGCCGCTGGGTAGCGTGAGCCCGTCGGCGAAGAGCGCGTCGGCGGCACCGGTCAGCAGGCTCTCGGCGCCCGCGAAGACCGGCTGGCGGTGCATCGGCTTCCACACCGGGCGTGTCTCGATGTTCCGGCCGGCCAGGTGCGCGCCCAGCTCGGCGGCACGCCAGCCGGACCGCTCCGGGTCGACGCGGATGCAGGTGAGCCAGCAGTTGGCTTCGGCGTCCTCGGCGCCGATCAGCTCGACGCCCGGTACCGGCGCGAACAGCTTGGCGTAGTGCTCGCGGAGCTGCCGGCGGCGCCAGATCATCCCGTCCAGCCGTACCAGCTGGGCTCGGCCCAGCGCGGCGAGCAGGTTGCTCAGGCGGTAGTTGAAGCCGATCTCACGATGCTCGTAGTGCGGCGTGGGTTCCCGTGCCTGGGTGGCGAGGTGCCGGGCCCGGCTCAGCAGCGCCGGGTCGTCGGAGACCAGCATGCCGCCACCCGACGTCGTGATGATCTTGTTGCCGTTGAACGACAGGGCGCCGATCCGGCCGAACGAGCCGGCGGCCCGACCGTGGTGGTGCGCGCCCAACGCCTCGGCGGCGTCCTCGACCACGGGTACGTCCGCCTCGGCGCACACCGGCAGCAGCGCCGTGTAGTCGACACAACTACCGAACATGTCGACCGGCACCACGGCGGCAACCCGCTCACCCCGTTCGCGCAGCCGACCCAGCAGTTCGGCCAGCAGGGCGACGTCGATGTTGCCGCTGTGCCGATCGCAGTCGACGAAGACGGGCCGCGCGCCGACGTAGCGGACCGCGTTGGCGGTGGCGACGAAGGTCAACGTCGGTACGACGACGACGTCTCCGGGACCGACGCCGACACCGAGCAGGGCCAGGTGCAACGCGGCGGTTCCGGAGCTGACCGCCACCGCGCCCCGCGTGCCGACCCGATGGGCCACCTCGCTCTCGAAGGCGTCGAGATCCGGACCGACCGGGGCCACCCAGCCCGACCGGAGGGCCGCGAGGACGTACGACTCCTCCAGCGGCCCGACGTCGGGCGGGGAGAGGTAGATCATTCGGCTCATCGCGGGCTCCCGAGGAACTCGGGTGCGGTCGCCGACCCCGTCGCGGAGATCCCCTCGCGGCGCAGGACGGTCCGTACGGTCGCACCGAGGATCGCCAGGTCGAGTCGGAGGCTCCGGTTGTCCACGTAGGCCACGTCGAGCTCCAGCTTCTCCGCCCAGTCCAGGCTGTTGCGTCCGCGTACCTGGGCCAGGCCGGTGACGCCGGGACGGACCTCGTGCCTGCGGGCCTGGGTCGGCGAGTACCGGGTGAGGTACTCGGGCAGCAGCGGCCGGGGGCCGACCAGGCTCATGTCGCCGCGCAGCACGTTCCACAGCGTGGGCAGTTCGTCCAGGCTGGTGGCCCGCAGCCAGCGTCCGAGTGGCGTGAGCCGTTCGGCGTCGGTCACCAGCCCGCGGCGGCCGTCCACGGGACGCATGGTCCGGAACTTGACCAGCTCGAACGGCAGGCCGTGCCGCCCCGCACGGCATTGCCGGAAGAGCACCGGTCGGCCGAGTCCCACCGCGACGAGAACGGCGACCACCGCGAGCACCGGCGCGGCCAGGACCAGCAGCGTGATCGCCGCGGTCACGTCGAGGAGCCGTTTGCCCCGTCCCGGCCGCGTCGACCCCGGTGCGGGACGCCCGGCAGCGTTCACGAGTCCAGACACCGACACCGATCCGACCTCCCGGCATGACCGTCAGAAGCTACGAAAACGTCTCATCAGGAGAAATGCTCGGAGAACCGACAACTACGACAGTCCCCATGCAATCCGTCGGATCAACCTCGAAAGTCCCGCCGAGGACACGGCTCCGACCAGGCCGACCTTCGCGCCCGGCCGACCTTCGCGCCCGGCCGACCTTCGCGCCCGGCCGACCTTCGTGCCGGCCTGGCATCGCGGGCGGTGGAGTGCTCGGCGGCTGACCGACGAGAGAAGAGGCAAGGCGGCAGGCGTGGCCGGGATCCCGGGCGGAAGTCGGCTCCGCCCCGATCGGCGTCAGGGGCCGTCGGGCCCGTCGAGGCGCCGGGCGAGCAGGACCGCCAGCGGGATCGACTCGCCGTCGCGACCGCCCGCGCCGACGACCAGCGGCGGCGGGCTGGGCTCCGGGTCGGCACCGAACAACCGCGCGCGCAGACCGCCCGGCACGGTCAGCAGGTGGAACCGTCCGTCGGTGTCCACGGCACGGCTGCGGGCCCGGTCGACGTACCAACCACGCAGCCGCGTCCGATACCGCCCTCGTCCGTCATAGGACCGCGCGGTCAACGGCGTGGGCGGCAGTCCGCGCCGGACGGCCTCGGCGACGAACCGGGCGACCAGCTCAGCCGCCTCGGCCCGCTCTGCCGCCCGGCGTCGCTCGTCGGCCGCCGCGTGCGCCGACACCGCCTGACGCTGCCGCTCCCGCCAGTCCGGGCCGTCGTCGGATGCCACGACCCCGAAGGTACGCGACGCCGCGCACCGTCGGGCCGCGTGACGCCCCTGTCCGCCCCTGGGGCGGGTGCGCCTGTCCGCCGTGGGCGGTGCGGCGCCGCGCCGTCCGGGCCGGGCAACGGCCCGCACCGTCGGGGGTGCGCCTCTGTGCGCCGTGGGGCGGTGCGGCGCTCCGCCGTCAGGTGGACCGTGACCCACGGCGCGCTGTCGAGCTGAGCCGCACCCGACATCAGGGGTCCTGACGCACCGGCGGCATCAGCTCGACAGCGTCCGTTCCGGCGTACCGGTGCCGGGTCCGGGTCGTTTCTGGGTGAGGAGCAGGGCGAGGGGCCAACAGCCACCACACATGCCCCGTCGCCGCGAACACCGGTGCTCGGCCGGCGCTCAGGCGAGGCCGGCGCGGCGCAGCGCCTCGGCCATCGCGTCGTTGGCCGGCGCCGCCGCGCCACCACCGCGCCCCGACCGCTGCTGCGCTCCACCGCCGCGGCCCTCCCGGCCGCCGCCCTGTCCGCCGCGACCACCGCCGCCGCCCTGCCCGCCGCGACCACCGCCGGCGGCCGGACCGCCACGGCCACCCTGCCCGCTGCCGCCTCGCCCGCTGCCACCCTGCCCGCCGCCGCTCTGCCCGCCGCCGCCTTGCCCGCCGTCGCGCGCGCGCCGGCCACCGCCCTGCGCCTCGCCGCGCCCGGCGTCCGCGTCGTCCTCCAACCGGAGGGTGAGCGAGATCCGCTTGCGGGGCACGTCGACGTCCAGCACCTTCACCCGCACCACGTCGCCGGACTTGACGACCTCGCGCGGGTCCTTCACGAACGTGCGGGACAGGGCCGAGACGTGCACGAGCCCGTCCTGGTGCACGCCGACGTCCACGAACGCGCCGAACGCGGCCACGTTGGTCACCACGCCCTCCAGCACCATGCCGGGCACCAGGTCGCCGATCTTCTCCACCCCCTCGACGAAGGTGGCGGTGCGGAACTCCGGCCGCGGGTCGCGGCCCGGCTTCTCCAACTCGGCGAGGATGTCGGTGACGGTGGGCAGGCCGAAGGTGTCGTCGACGAAGTCGGTGGCCCGCAGCCCGCGCAGGATCGTGCTCCTGCCGATCAGCGAGCGCAGGTCCTGCCCGGTGGTGGACAGGATCCGGCGCACCACCGGGTACGCCTCGGGGTGCACGCTGGAGGAGTCCAGCGGGTCGTCGCCGCCGGGGATGCGCAGGAAGCCGGCGCACTGCTCGAAGGCCTTCGGCCCGAGCCGGGCGACCTTCTTCAGCTCCGAGCGGGTGCGGAACGGGCCGTTGGCGTCGCGGTGCAGCACGATGTTCTCCGCCAGCCCGGCACCGATGCCCGAGACCCGGGTGAGCAGCGGCGCGGAGGCGGTGTTGACGTCGACGCCGACCGCGTTGACACAGTCCTCGACCACCGCGTCCAGCGACCGCGACAGTTTCACCTCGGACAGGTCGTGCTGGTACTGGCCGACTCCGATCGAGCGCGGATCGATCTTGACAAGCTCGGCGAGCGGGTCCTGGAGCCGGCGGGCGATCGAGACCGCGCCGCGCAGCGAGACGTCGAGGCCGGGCAGCTCCTGCGAGGCGTACGCCGAAGCGGAGTAGACCGAGGCGCCGGCCTCGGAGACCATCACCTTGGTGAGGTTGAGCTGCGGGTGCCGCTTGATCAGCTCACCGGCCAGCTTGTCGGTCTCCCGGCTGGCGGTGCCGTTGCCGATGGCGACCAGCTCGACGCCGTGCGCCCCGGCCAGCCGGGCGAGGGTCTCGATCGAGGCGTCCCACTGCCGGCGCGGCTCGTGCGGGTAGATCGTGTCGGTGGCGAGCACCTTGCCGGTGGCGTCGACGACGGCGACCTTCACCCCCGTACGCAGGCCCGGGTCCAGCCCCATCGTGGGTCGGGTGCCGGCCGGCGCGGCGAGCAGCAGGTCCCGCAGGTTGGTGGCGAAGACCCGCACCGCCTCCTCCTCGGCCGCCTGCCACAGCCGCATCCGCAGGTCGGCGCCGAGGTGGATGAGGATCCGGGTACGCCACGCCCAGCGCACCGTGTCGGCCAGCCACCGGTCGGCCGGCCGGCCCTTGTCGGTGACGCCGAACCGCCCGGCGATCGCCGCCTCGTAGCGGCTCGGCCCGGTGGGCACCGCGTCGGCGTCGCCGGCCTCCTCGGGCTCCATGGTCAGGTCGAGCACGCCCTCCTTCTCGCCCCGGAACATGGCCAGGATCCGGTGCGAGGGCAGCTTCCGGTACGGCTCGGCGAAGTCGAAGTAGTCGGCGAACTTCGCGCCGGCCGACTCCTGCCCGTCGCGTACGCGCGAGACCAGCCGGCCCCGCGACCACATCTGCTCGCGCAGCGTGCCGATCAGATCGGCGTCCTCGGCGAAACGTTCGATGAGGACGGCCCGGGCGCCCTCCAGGGCGGCGGCCGGGTCGGCGACGCCCTTCTCCGCGTCGACGTAGCCGGCGGCGGTCTCCCGGGGGTCCTGCGACGGGTCGGTCAGCAGCGACTCGGCCAGCGGCTCCAGCCCGGCCTCGCGGGCGATCTGCGCCCGGGTGCGGCGCTTGGGCTTGTAGGGCAGGTAGATGTCCTCCAGGCGGGACTTCGAGTCGGCCGCCATGATCTGCGCTTCCAGGGCCTCGTCGAGCTTGCCCTGACCGCGGATCGACTCCAGCACCGCCGCGCGCCGCTCGTCCAGCTCGCGCAGGTAGCGCAGCCGCTCCTCCAGGGTGCGCAGCTGGGTGTCGTCGAGCAGGCCGGTGGCCTCCTTGCGGTAGCGGGCGATGAACGGCACGGTCGCGCCGCCGTCGAGCAGCTCCACGGCCGCCCGTACCTGACGCTCGGCGACGCCGAGCTCGTCGGCGATCCGCTGATGAACAGAGAGGGTCACGATCTCGATCCGCCTTCGGTGTGGGTTCCGCTGTGCATTCTGCCGCCCGGCACCGACGCCCGTCGCCGCCCCCGGCCCGGCGCGCCGCCCACCCACCCCAGGGCTGCCAGGGTGTAAGGAAGGGCCCCTTCCTATCACCTGCGGTAGAGGAAGGGGCCCTTCCTTACACCGCCTCGCCCGCGACGTCGGCTGCTGCGCTAGCGTGGCGATCATGGAACCTCCCGCCGACCCGCGCGCCCGGCGGCTCTTCGGCGGCAGTGCCCGGGCGCTCGGCGACCTCGCCGCCAGCCCGTTCCGGGCCGACCGGGACCGCATCGTGGCCTCGCCGTTCTTCGCCCGGCTCAACGGCGTGACCCAGGTGGTCAGCCCCGGCGGCTCCGGCCTGCTCGTGCACAACCGGCTGACCCACAGCCTGAAGGTGGCTCAGGTGGCGCGCGCCATCGCCGAGCGGCTCACCGCCGACGAGGCGCACCGCGACCTGCTGGAGAAGCTGGGCGGCTGCGACCCGGACGTGGTGGAGGCCGCCGCGCTCGCGCACGACCTCGGCCACCCGCCGTTCGGGCACCTGGGGGAGCGGGTGCTGGACCGGCTGGCCCGCCACCGGCTCGGGCTGACCGACGGGTTCGAGGGCAACGCCCAGTCGTACCGGATCGTCACCAGCACCGAGATCCGCGGCGCGGCGACCACCGGACTGGACCTCACGGCGGCGGTGCGGGCGGCGCTGCTGAAGTACCCGTGGACGCGCCTGGACCATCCCGATCCGCACCCCCGGCTGCTGGACCCGCCGCCGCGCGGCGCCACCCCGCCGCCGGACGACCCGGGCAGCGGCTCGTCGAAGTTCGGGGCGTACCGGACCGAGGTCGACGACCTGCGGCAGGCCCGGGAACCGTTCGTGGGCCGCATCCCGGACTGGCAGCAGACCGCCGAGGCGTCGATCATGGACACCGCCGACGACATCGCGTACGCGATCCACGACGTGGAGGACTTCTACCGGGTCGGGGTGCTCCAGCAGGGCACGGTGGCCGCCGAGCTGATGGCCTGGCAGCGCGAGAGCGGGCACTTCCGGGCCATCACCGACGCGGCCCTGGCCACCGCCGCCCGCCGGCCCGGCTCGGCCATCGAGCGGTTGCGCCGGCAGCTGCACCGCAAGGACGCCTGGGTCGCCGACGACGAGGCGTTCGCCGCCGCCGTCGAGCACGTCCGCGAGGAACTCGTGGAAGGGCTGCTGGCCATGCCCTTCGACGGCTCGATCGAGGCGGAGCAGTACGTGGCCCGGTTCTCCGCCCGGTGGACGACCCGCTTCGTCGACGCGATCACCGTGGTCGGGCAGCCGGCGGTCCGCTCCGGCCACGTGCTGCTCGCCCCGGCACAGTGGCACGAGGTGCAGGTGCTCAAGTTCGTCCACCACCGGTTCGTGCTGGCCCGGCCGGACCTGGCCCTGCACCAGCGCGGGCAGGCCCGGCTGCTGGGCACCCTGGTGGAGGCGTTGCTGGAGTGGCTGCTCGACCCCGAGGAGGAGTCCCGGCTGCCGCGCCGGCTGCACGACCTGGTGGAGCTGGCCGAGGCGGAGCTGCACCCGCGTACGCCGGACCGGATCGGCAAGGCCCGCGGGCGGGCGATCGTCGACTTCGTCGCCCAGCTCACCGACGGCCAGGCGGTCGCCATGCTGGACGCCCTGTCCGGCCGCTCCGGGGCGCTCTGGACCGACGCCTTCGTCCTCTGACCCACGCGTCGCGCCACCCGAGATGTTAGGAAGGGCCCCTTCCTCTACCGCAGGCGTTAGCAGGGGGCCCTTCCTAACATCTCAGGCGACCGCCTGCCACCAGCCGTCGACGGCCGGCGGGTCGTCCACCACCACCCGCTCGCCGGGGCGGGGCACGGCGAGGCGCACGTCCCGGGCCTTCGCCTCGGCCCAGATCCGGTCCACCGGCTCGGACCAGGCGTGCAGGGCCAGGTTGAACGTCGCCCAGTGCACCGGCACGAGCAGCCCGCCGCGCAGGTCGAGGTGGGCGGCGACGGCCTCCTCGGGAAACATGTGGATGCTCGGCCAGGCCCGGTCGTACGCCCCGATCTGCATCAGCGTCACGTCGAACGGCCCGTGCCGCTCGCCGATCTCGGCGTAGCCGTCGAAGTAGCCGGAGTCGCCGGTGTAGAAGACCTTCCGGTGTGCGCCGGCGACGACCCAGGAACTCCAGAGCGTCCCGTCGCGGCGCAGCCCCCGGCCGGAGAAGTGCTGGGCGGCGGTGGCGGTGATCTCCAGCCCCGCCACCCGGTGGCCCTCCGACCAGTCCAGCTCGACGATCCGCTGCGCCGGCACGCCCCAGCGGTCCAGGTGCGCGCCCACCCCGAGGGGCACCAGGAACGGCGCCGACTGGCTGCCCAGCAGCGCCTGCACGGTCGCCATGTCGAGGTGGTCGTAGTGGTCGTGCGAGATCAGGATCGCGTCGACCGGGGGCAGTTCGTCGAGGCGTACCGGCGGCTGGTGCAGGCGGCGCGGGCCGACCATGCTCGACGGCGAGCACCGGTCGCTCCACACCGGGTCGAGCAGCACCTTGCGGCCCTCGATCTCGATCAGGGCGGAGGCGTGGCCGTACCAGACGACGTTCAGTTCGCGCCCGACGTCGACGGCCGGGGCGGCATCCGGGCGCAGCAGCGGCACGGCGGCGCCCGGGCGGCGCTTCTGCTTGCCGAAGACCAGCTCACGGATCAGGTTGCGGTCGGGGGTGCCGGCCATCGAGCGGGAGCCGCCCGGGTTGTGGAAGGTGCCGTCGCGGAACCGGGGCGAGCGGGCGGCCCGCTCCGCGCGGGCGCCGGTGAGCCGGCCGCCGAGCGCCGCCGGCACGTCCCGGGCCACCCACGCGAGCCCGGCCAACGCGGCCAGCCCGGCCGCCCCGCGCAGCCGCCGTCCGAGCGTCGCGTCGCGTCCCGCGCGTTCCGGTGGTGCGCCCATCGTCGTCCCTCCGCCGTGTCCCGTCGTACACGGTAGCCCGGCCGTGCAGGGGCCGCCGGAAGGTCGGCGGGGCCCGCCGCGGCGGCGGGCCCCGCGTGTCGACGGGCGGCTCAGCCGCCGTTGCTGGGCCGCTGCGCGGTGGGTCGGTGGGTGATGCCGGTGCCGGTGAGGCGGTCGACCGCGGCGAGGAGGCGCCGCCCCATCCGGGCCCGGGCGGCGACGGCGGGGTGCGTGGCGCCGTAGTCGCCCGGCTCGGCCTGCCCGTCGGCGAAGAGGGCGTACGTGAGCACGGGCGCGCCGGCCGTGTCGAAGATCACCCCGGCCTCGTGCCGGGCGTCGGCGAACCAGCCGGCCTTCGTGGCGACCCGGGCCCGCTCGGTCGAGGACATCACCCGCCGGACCCCGTCGGTGTGAGCGACGGGGGCGCGCAGCAGCCGCAGCACGAACGCCGTGCCGGCCGGCGAGAGCAGGGTGCCGGCCACCAGGGCGCGCAGCAGGTCGTGGGTCTCCCGGGGGGTGCTGGTGCCGAGGAAGAACCGGTTGGGGTTGGCCACCGGCTGCACCTGGGTGTTCGGGAAGCCCTTGCCGCGCAGGATCTCGTTGAGCTCGGCGGCCGGGCAGACCAGGCCGCACAGCCGTACGGCCGTGTCGTCGGAGACGGTCAACAGGTTGGCCAGCACGTGGCCGAGGGTCACGAAGCTCGGGTACGCCCCGTCGAGGCTGAACACGCCGTCGCCACCGGGCACCACTATCGCCTCGGTCACCTCGACCCGCTGCTCGAGCGTGAGCAGCCCCCGGTCGACCTTGTCGAGCACCGCCACGGCAACCGCGACCTTGTTGACGCTGTACGCCTCGAGCAGCCGGTCCGGCTCGTCGGACACCGCCACCACCGGCGCGCCGGCCGGGTCGGCGACGCTGACGTACGCCTGCCAGTTGCCGCCCGCACGCACCGTCTCCCGGGCGTAGATCGCGGCCACCCGGCGGGCGGCCTGGCGGGGCGTCGCCGGGGCCGGCTCGGCGACCTCGGGGGCGGCGGACGCCAGCGCGGCGGTGCCGAGCACCGTTCCCGCCGTGCCCAGCGTGCCCAGCGTGCCCAGCCCCAGTGCGGTCCTGCGGTTCACCCGGATGGTCAATCGTCTCTCCCGTCGTGGTGGGCCGGAGCGCTTACCGGCCCACCACCCTAGGCGAAACGATCGACGCCGGTGATCCCGCGACGCATTCACCGCAGCCGGCGTCGGACGGCCGCGACGACCGGGCCGGGCAGTTCACCGACGGCCCGCGCCACCCGCCCGAGGTCGGGCAGCCAGCCGCCGCGCACGGACGCCGCGGCCGGGTCCGGCGCGAACACCACGCCGTCATGCGGCGCGACGGGACGGTCGGTCAGCCCGATCAGCCGCATCAACGGGCCGACGAGGGCGTCGTAGGCAGCGGGGAACACGGTGAAGCCGACCCGCATGACCACGTTGACCCGACCCACCGACACCTCCCGGCGCGGCCGGTCGGCGCAGTCCACGATGGCCCGCGCCACCCGCTCCGGCGTGGTGACCGGCAGCGGCGGCCGGGCGACGCGGCCGAGGTAGTTCGCGGCCCGCTGGTAGACCGGCGTGTCCACGCTGCCCGGGGTGACGATGCACACGTGCACGCCCGGGGTCTCCCGGGCCTCCTGCTGCAAACTGCGGGCCAGCCCCTGCAAGCCCCACTTGCTCGCCACGTAGCCGCTCATGTACGGCGTCGTGATGTGCCCCAGCACCGACCCGGTGAGGACCAGCGTCCCCCCGCCGTCCGCCCGGAAGCGGCGCAGCGCCACCCGGGCCACCGCGGCGGCGGCGAGCAGGTCGGTGCGTATGACCTGCTCGAAGACCCGCTCCGGGGTCTGGTCGAACCGGCCGTACGCCATCACCGCCGCCGTGTGCACCCAGACGTCGATGCCGCCGAACCGGCCGACGGCCGCGTCGGCGAGCGCCGCCAGCGCGCCGTCGGCGGTGATGTCGGTGGGCACCTCCAGCGCCTGCGCGCCGGCGGCCCGGCACTCGTCGCCGACGGCGGCGAGGACGGTGGGGGAGCGGGCGGCGAGCACGAGGCGGTCGCCGCGTCCGGCGAAGGCGCGGGCCGCCGCCCTGCCGATCCCGCTGGTCGCGCCGGTCACGACCACCGTGCGGGTCACGGCGCGAGCACGACCTTGACGCAGCCGTCCTCCTTCTTCTGGAACATCTCGTACGCCTGCGGCGCCTGTGCCAGCGGCATCCGGTGGGTACGCAGGTCCTCCACGCCCAGCGGGTCGTCGTCGCCGGAGAGCAACGGGATGATCTCGTCGGTCCACCGGCGCACGTGGCACTGTCCCATGCGCAGCTGGACGCCCCGGTCGAACATCTCCATCAGCGGCATCGGGTCGACCTCGCCGCCGTAGACGCCGGAGACGGAGACGGTGCCGCCCCGGCGGACGGCCTTCAGCGCGGCCTTGAGCACGACCAGCCGGTCGACGCCCACCTTGTCGGTCATGGTCCGCGCCAGCTTGTCGGGCAGCAGCCCGGCGGCGCTCTGGGCGAGCTTGCCGAGCGGCGCGCCGTGGGCCTCCATGCCCACCGCGTCGATGACGGCGTCGGGGCCACGCCCGTCGACGAGGTCGATCAGCGCGCCCGGCACGTCGTTCAGCTCGCTGACGTCGAGGACCTCGATGCCGTGCCGGCGGGCCATCGCCAACCGCTCCGGCACCAGGTCCAGCCCGATGACCCGGTCCGCGCCGAGGTGCCGGCCGATGCGGGCGCAGAACTGGCCGACCGGCCCGAGCCCGAAGACGGCGAGGGTGCCGCCGCGCGGGGTGTCGGCGTACTTCACCGCCTGCCACGCCGTCGGCAGGATGTCGGACAGGTAGAGCCAACGCTCGTCGGGCCCGGTGTCGGGCACCTTGATCGGGCCGAACTGGGCGTGCGGCACCCGTAGGTACTCGGCCTGCCCGCCGGGCACCGAGCCGTAGAGCGAGGTGTAGCCGAACAAAGCGGCACCCTTGCCCTGGGCGGTCACCTGGGTGGTCTCGCACTGCGCGTAGAGCTGCCGGTCGCACATCCAGCAGGAGCCGCAGGAGATGTTGAACGGCACCACCACCCGGTCGCCCGGCTTGAGCCGGGTCACCCCCGGGCCGACCTCCTCCACGACGCCCATCGGCTCGTGGCCGAGGACGTCGCCGGGCTTCAGGAACGGCCCGAGCACCTCGTACAGGTGCAGGTCCGAGCCGCAGACCGCGGTCGAGGTGATCCGGACGACGGCGTCCGTCGGCTCCTCGATGCGCGGATCGGGGACCTCCTCGACGCGTACGTCCCGTTTGCCCTGCCAGGTCAGTGCCTTCATGTCACGTCATCCCTTCCGGTGCCGTCTCCGGGGAGGGCTACCCGCCGACGGCGACTTGAACCGGCGGCCCACCTGACGGCCCACCTGACGGCCCACTCGGCGGCCCACCTGGCGGCCCCCTCGGCGGCCCGGTCCTTTGCCGACCCGGTCCTTCGCCGACCCGATCCCCCGGCCGGCCTTTCCGCCAGGCCCGGCGAGTCCCGTGGTTCCGCCGTGGGGGTGTCGCGCGGGCGCTGTCGAGCTGCCCCGTGGGGCGGGGCAGCCCCCGGTGTGGCAGACGGGACGCGGCATGGGGCTGGCGGGAATGGCCTGGTGCCGGTGGGGACGGCCTGGGGCCGGTGGCGACGGCCTGGTGAGGGCGGGGACGGCCTGGGGCCGGCGGGGGCGGCACTGGGCCAGAGAGGGCCGGCGGGGGCGGCACTGGGCCAGAAGGGGCAGGCGGGATGCGGGCGTGAGCTGGGTGCCGACCGTGGCGGACCTCGGCGGCCCAGCGTTCCCCGTCGCCGCCGTGCTGTCGGCCGCTCGGCGGGCAGGTCCGATGGACGGGGCAGCTCGACAGGGACCGCACTTGCAGTGGCCCGCCGACCCAGCTCGAGTTCGGAGAATGCCGGATCGCGACGATTGCGGCGCCGGACCAAACCGGACCGGGACCGGACCGGACCGGGACCGGACCGGACCGGGACCGGACCGGACCGGGACCGGACCGGACCGGACCGGGACCGGACCGGACCGGACCGGGACCGGACCGGACCGGACCGGAGCGGGACCGGACCAGACCAGACCGCACCGGACCGGAACGGGACCAGACCAGACCGCACCGGACCGGAACGGGACCAGACCGGGCCGGGCCAGGTCGGATCGGACCGGGTTAGGTCGGAATTGGCGGGGCGAAGTCGCGCCGGGCGGGCGGGCCGGGCCGGGCGGGGGCGCGCAGGGCGGGGGCGCGG
>NZ_JAGPXN010000012.1 GCF_018070575.1 Micromonospora sp. C31 | reverse complement strand
GCGGCCGGGGTGGAGCGCTCCACCCCGGCCGCACGGTCGCGCCGCGACCGGTCCGTCAGTGCCGGACCGACGCGGGCGTCTCGTCGGTGCCGTCGGCCGGGACCGCCGAGGCATCGACGACCGGTTCCTCGGCCGCCGGGCGTACCCGGCGCAACAGCAGCGCCGAGAGCACGGCCAGGATCACCGCGATCACCGCGCTGACCACCCCAGCGACGTTGAACCCGCTGGTGAACGCGGCCCTCGCGGCTTCGAGCAACGCGCCGCCGGTCTGCTCCGAGAGCTGCCCGGTCATCGCGCTCGCACCCGCCAGCGAGTCACCGGCCGCCTCCCGGACCTGCGCGGGCAGGTCGGCGGGGAGGGCGGGGGCGATCTCGCTGCGGTAGACGGCGGTGCCGACGCTGCCCAGCACCGCGACACCGAGCGCCACCCCCAGCTCGGTGCTCGTCTCCGACATCGACGACGCCGAACCGGCCCGCTCGGGGGGAGCCGCTCCGATGATCAGGTCGGTGCCCAGCACGGCACCGGGACCGAAACCGAGATAGACGATCACCAGGCCGGTCACCGCGAGGCCGAGCCCGCCGGCGGTGCCCACCTGGCTCAGCAGCGCGAAGCCGACCGCGGCGAGCGCCATGCCGCCGGCCACCACGTAGCCCGGGGCGAACCTCTGCGCGACCACCGGCGCCAGCATCGCGCCGACCAGCATGGACACCGCGTACGGCAGCATCCAGAGCCCGGCCCGCAGCGGGGAGAGGCCCTCCACCAGCTGGGCGTACTGCGCGAAGAGCAGCGCGATTCCGCCGATGGTCGACCCGCCGAGCAACATGATGCCCAGGGCCGCGCTGAAGGTCCGGTTGGCGAACAGCCGCACGTCGAGCAGCGGGCTGGTGAGGCGGCGTTGCCGCGCCACGAAGATCACGCCGACCACCACACCGGCGATCATCGCCAGGAGGGGCCGGATGCCGAGACCGTCCTTCGCCAGTTCCTTCAGGCCGTACACGAAGGGCAGGATGGTGGCCAGCGACAGCACCACGCTGAACAGGTCGAGCCGGCCGGCGTCCGGGTTGCGGTACTCCGGCAGCAGCAGCGGCGCGGCCACCAGCAGCACGAGCATCACCGGGACGCCCAGCAGGAAGACCGCGCCCCACCAGAACGACTCGAGAATCACGCCGCCGACCAGCGGCCCGATGATCGCACCGATCATGAAGCAGCTCATCCACAGGCCGATGGCCATGGTGCGCTGCTGCGGGTTGCGGAACATGTTGCTGATCAGCGACAGCGTGGAGGGCATCAGGGTCGCCCCGGCCACACCCAGCAGCGCCCGGGTGGCGATCAACATCTCGGCGCTGTCGGAGTAGGCGGCGATCACCGACGCCACGCCGAAGGCCGCCGCGCCGATCATGAGCAGCCGGCGTCGGCCGATCCGGTCACCCAGGGTCCCCATCGTCACCAGGAATCCGGCGATCATGAAGCCGTAGATGTCCATGATCCAGAGCAGCTGGGCGGCGTCCGGCGCCAGGTCGGCGCTCAGGTGGGGCAACGCCAGGTAGAGGACGTTGAGATCCAGCGACAGCAGCAGGGTGGGCAGCGTGAGCACGGCCAGGCCGATCCACTCGCGCCGGCCCGCTCTCGGCTCCGCCTCGCTCGCGTTCACATCCATGGTGGTCCTTCCTCGGAGTCGCCTGCGGCGCCTAGTTGTCGTACTCGTCGTGCAGTCGCCACCAGCCGTACGGCTCCGCCTGTGGGCGTCCGTCCGGGGTGTCCTCCCACGTCTCCTGGCGGCCGAGCGGGGTGAGGTCGAGCAGGGTCCAGTTGCTGCCGAGCGACTCGACCCCCCGCTCCGAGGTGAAGTAGGTGCGGTACACCTCGTCGCCGTCGCGCAGGAAGACGCTCAGCCCGAACGACTCCCCCGCCTTCGTGGTGAGCCCGAGGTCGGTGTTGAAGTCGGTGCCGTACGACGAGTACCAGGGCACCGTCCAGCCCATCCGCTCCTTGAACGGGGTGATCTCCGCCAGCGGCGCCCGCGAGACGAGCGCCAGGGTGGTGTCCCGCGCGTTCAGGTGGGCCGGGTGACCGAGGTTGTCGACGAACATCGAGCACCCCTCGCAGTAGTGCGGCTCGCCCGGCCTGAGCATGAAGTGGTAGACGATGAGCTGACGCCGGCCGTCGAAGATGTCGGCCAGGTTGGCCTTCCCGCCGGGGCCGTCGAAGACGTACTCCTTGTGGATCCGCGTCATCGGCTGTCTACGGCGCTCCGCGGCCAGCGCGTCCCGGGCCCGGGTCGCCTCCTTCTCCTTGGTCAGCAGCCGTCCCCGGGCGGCCTCCCATTCCGACTGCGACACGATCGTCGGCAGGTTCATGTGTCTCTCCATTCGTGGTTCTCGGCTGTCCCCCACCGGAAACGGCGACGAGCGCGGGCGCGCCGCCGTACGGAGGCGACGCGGGCCGCTGCCCGGGACACACGTGTGGGCACGCTCCCGCGCTGAGGACGCGGCCCGTCGTCCGGCCGGTCGGCGGGGCCGATCGGAACGGACCGACCGGCGACGACGTCGTGCCGCGACTTCCGGCGTGCCCTCCTCGCGTCGCCGGCCCTGCCCCCTGGCCCGTCCCACTCTGCCGCCCGCCACTCCCGGTTCACTCCCGGTACGCTCCCGGTCGCCGCGCCGCCGCGCCGCGACGTGACCGCCCGCCGTCGGTGCGCTGCGCTACGGTGACGCCATGCGTTTCGGGCTCCTCGGTCCGTTGGCGGTCTGGACGACGGACGGCGCACCGGTCAACGTGCCCGATCTCAAGGTTCGTGTCCTGCTCGCCGACCTGCTGGCGCACCAGGGCCGGCCCGTGCCCGTCGACCGGCTGGTCGACGACCTGTGGGGCGAGCGGCCGCCGGCCAACCCCAGCGGGGCCCTCCAGACGAAGGTCTGGCAGCTGCGGCGGGCGTTGAACGACGCGGAGGCCGGCGGCCGGGACCTGGTGGTGTCCCGGCCGCCCGGCTACCTGCTGCACGCGCCCGGGCAGACCGACGCCGACCGGTTCGACGCCCTGGTCGAACGGGCCACCGGCACGCCCGCGTGGCCCGCCCGGGTCACGCTGCTGGACGAGGCCCTGGCGCTGTGGCGCGGCCCGGTGCTGGCCGACTTCGCCGACGAGCCGTTCACCCGCGCGCTGGCCACCCGGCTGGAGGAGCAGCGGCTGGTGGCCGTCGAGGAGCGGGCCGCGGCCCGGCTGGCCCTGGGCGAACACCAGCTACTGGTGGGAGAGCTCGCCGACCTGGTGGTGCAGCACCCGTTCCGGGAGCGGGCCCGTGCCCTCCAGCTGCGCGCCCTCTACCGGGCCGGGCGGCAGGGCGAGGCGCTGGCGAGCTACGCCCGCTTCCGCCGTCAGCTCGCCGACGAGCTGGGCCTGGATCCGGGGCCGGAGCTGGTGGCGCTGCACCGGGCGATCCTGGCGCACGATCCGGTGCTGCTCGCCGACGCGCCGGCGGCGACGGCGGTGCTCACCGGCCGGGCCGGCCTCCGCACCGACCCGAACCAGTCCGCTGGCCCGGGCGGCGCAGGCGGGCGGCGCGACCCCGGCGGTGCCAGCGGCGCGGGCGGCGGGGACGGCCCGGCGGGCCCGGACGGTCCGCGCGGCGCGGACGATTCCCTGACGAGATCGCTCTGGTCGGCCGGCAGCACCAACACGCCGCCCCCGGCGGGCTCGGGACGGGTGCCGCCGCGGACCAACCTGCCGGCCCCGCTGACGCCGCTGGTCGGGCGCGCGGAGGCCGTACGGCACGTCCACGACCTGCTGCGCGTCGAACGGCTGATCACCCTCGTCGGCCCCGGCGGGGTGGGCAAGACCCGGCTGGCGGTCGAGGCGGCCCACCAGCTCGCCGAGGCGTACCCGGACGGGGTGTGGCTGGTCGAGCTGGCCTCGCTGCGCCCCGACGACCCCGCGGCGCTGGCCGGCTCGCTGCTGGCGGTGCTCGGCATCCGCGAGGCCACCGGGGCCGACCGAGGGCCGACGGGCGCCCCGGCCACGCCCGCCGACCGCCTCGTCGACGTGCTGCGCGGCCGGTCCCTGCTGCTGGTCCTCGACAACTGCGAGCACGTCGTGGAGCCGGTCGCCGAGCTGGCCCAGCGGGTGCTGCCCCACGCCCCGGGCGTACGCCTGCTGGCCACCAGCCAGGACCCGCTCGGCGTGGCCGGTGAGCGGGTCTGGCCGGTCCCCCCGCTGGAGCTGCCCGACCCGGAGGTCACCGAGCCCGAGGTGCTCGCCCGCTCCAGCGCGGTGCAGCTCTTCGTCGCCCGGGCCGCCGCGGCCGTCCCCGGGTTCGCCCTGGACGCGGCCAACGCCCGCGCCGTCGCCGAACTCTGCCGCCGCCTCGACGCGGTGCCGCTCGCGCTGGAGCTGGCCGCCACCCGGGTGCGGGCGCTGGGCGTGCACGGGCTGGTCGACCGGCTGGACGACCGGTTCCGGCTGCTCTCCGGCGGCCACCGGGGCGCCCCGCCGCGCCAGCAGACCCTGCGCGCGATGATCGACTGGAGCTGGGAGCTGCTCTCCGACCCGGAGCGGGTGGTGCTGCGGCGACTCGCCGCGCACGCCGACGGCTGCACCGTGGAGGCCGCGGAGGCGGTCTGTGCCGACCGGGAGCTGCCCGCCGGCGACGTGCTCGGGCTGCTGGTCCGGCTGGTGGACCGTTCGCTGGTGGCGATGACCGAGGGGGCCGGCGAGCCGCGGTACCGGCTGCTCGAGTCGGTGGCCGAGTACTGCCTGGCGCGGCTGCGCGAGGCCGACGAGGTGGCGGTGGTGCGCCGGCGCCACCGACGCCACTACGTCGAGCTGGCGCGGCGGGCCGACGAAGAGCTGCGCGGGTCGGCGCAGCGGCGCTGGCTGGCGCAGCTGGACCAGGAGACGGCCAACCTGCGCCTCGCGCTGGACGGCGCGCTGGCTGACGGCGACGCGGCCGGCGCGCTGGAGCTGACGACCGCCCTGGCCTGGTACCGGTACCTGCGCGGCCGACTGCGCGAGGCACGCCGGTCGATCGAGGCGGCGCTCGCCGTGCCCGGCACCGTCCCGGCCTCGCTACGGGCGGCGGCCACCTGCTGGCGGGCCGGGCTCGCCCTGCTGGAGGCCGGCGGCGACCACGCCCCGCTGGTGGGCCCGGCGCTGGCGGGTTGGCCGCCGGACGAGGACCCGGCGGGGCGGGCGCGGGCCGCCTGCTTCCTCGGCCTCGCGCTGCTCAACACGGGCGACGTGGCGACCAGTCAGGAGCTGGTCGACGACGCGCTGGCGCAGTTCGAGCGGCTCGGCGACCGGTGGGGGGTGGCGATCGCGCTGAGCCTGCGGGCCGGGCACGCCCAGTCCCGGGGTGACCTGGAGGCGGCCAGCCGGGACGGCGCACGCAGCGTGGCGCTGTTCCGCGAGCTGGGCGACCGGTGGGGCCAGCTCCAGGGGTCCTTCGCGCTCACCTCGCGGGCGGAGGCCGTCGGCGACTACCCGGAGGCGACCAGGCTGCACCGGGAGGGCCTGCGGATGGCCGAGGAGCTCGGGTTGTGGCTGGAGGCGTCCGACCGGCTCTCCGGCCTGGGCCGGATCGCGCTGCTCAGCGGCGACTACGACCGGGCCCGGGAGTTCCACGAGCGGGCGCTGCGGCTGGCCGCCGAACAGAACTTCAAGCCCGGGGAGCTGTACGCGCAGATCGGCCTCGGGCTCGGGGCCCGCCGCGAGGGCCGGCTGGACGCCGCCGAGGAACTGCTGCGGGGTGTCCTGGAGTGGACCCGCCAGCCGGGCCTGGACGCCGACGTGGTGCGCGCGCTGCTCCTGGCCGAGCTGGGCTTCGTCGCCGAGCAGCGCGGCGGGGCCCGGAGCGCGCACGAGTTGCACGCCGAGGCGTTCGACGTCGCCACCGCCACCGGCGATCCCCGGGCGCAGGCGCTCGCGCTGGAAGGGCTGGCCGGATCGGCGACGCTCGACGGGCGGCCCGCCGACGCCGCCCGGCTGCTCGGCGCGGCGGCGATGGCGCGGGCCTCGGTGGGGGCGCCGCTGCCGGCCGGGGAACGTGGCGACGTCGACCGGATCACCGGGGCCGCGCGGGCCGCGCTCGGCGCGGCCGCGTTCGCCGGCGAGTTCGAGCGGGGCACGGCGCTCTCCCCCGCCGAGGCCTACCGCTCGCTGGTGGCCGGTCTTCCCCGCCCCGCCTGAGCACGCGAGCAGACCGGCCCGGGCACAGCCCGCGCGGACGGGCGGAACGGGCGGAACGGGCGAGACGGGCGGGACGCTGCGAACCGGGCCTCGGCCGAGCCGTCGTGAACGAGCCGGCCCGAACGGCCGCGGGCAGGCCGGGCGTCGCCGGTGCGCGCGGCCGGCACCCGACAAGGGGCCACCCGGACGCGCCGACGCACCCCGTACGCCCCGTGGGCGCGGCGGAGGGCGTCGGCGGCCGGGCGGCCCATTGCCGGATGCGTGCCGTCAGCGGTTGGCCGTGCCCTTGGAGTTCTGGTAGGCGGCGATGCCCCACCCCCCGTCCACCCGGACCACCGTCGAGGTGGCGAGGAACGCGCGCTCGGCGACGAACTCCGTCTCCCCCTCCAACAGCACGCTGCCCTGGGTCACCAGCAACGCGATGTCGTCGGTCAGGAAGCGAACGTCGAGCGGCTCGACGAGGACCCGGGTCCCCGCGTACGGCCCGCCGAAGCCGGCGGCCATGTAGGAGCGGATCTCCTCCCGGCCCTTCATGTAGGCGTCGCCGATGAGCGTGCCGTCCTCGACGAAGATCGCCGCGAACGCGTCGGCGTCGTTGGCCGCCCAGGCCGTCACGATGCGTCGCGCGACGTCCCGTACGGCCGTCTCGTCGCTCACGACGGCGGCATTGCCTGCGGACATGTCGTTCCTCCTCCTCGTTTGACCGGTACGCCGCGGGCGTCCGGACGTGCGGGCCGCGTGGGCGGGTCAGCAGGTGATGCGGACCTCGGGAGAGGTCACGTAGGCCATCATGTTCGGGTCCCAGACGACGGACCGGTAGATCCGGGTGCCGCTGGCCCGGCACGGGAATTCGAGCCGCGTCGTCGACCCGGGTTCCATGTAGCGATCCAGCACCGTCCGCCAGCCGGTGTCGGTGGTTTCGTAACGCATCAGCCAGATGACCGCGAGGACCATGCAGTCGTTGGTCGCGACGCTCCGGACCATCACGCCGGTGGGGCTCTTCTCCGGGGTGCTCGGCGCGCTTATGCAGCTCTGCGGCTCCGCGACCGCCGCCGCGGCGGCGGTCGGGCCCGAACCGGCCGCGCCGACGGCGAGGACGACGGCCAGCGTCACCGACAGCCATCTCGATACCGTTGCCATGTTTCCTCCTGTCCGGCCGGCCGGCCGGCTCCCGCACCGGGGCGCGGGAGCGGCGGCCGGCCTGCCCGTGTCGTACCGGATCACTTCGCGAACCGGTACGCGTCGACGATGGTCTGGTCCAGCCGGTTGCCGTGCGAGTCGACCAGGGTGGCGCGCAGCGACACCGTCCGGGTGCCTCTCGGCGCGTGCACCACGGCGCGGTAGCCGCCGTCGCCCGCCAGCACCACCGGGGCCTTGCGCCAGGTGCGGCCCCCGTCGACGGAGACCCGCACGGTGAGCTGCCGGACCCGACCCACGCGGGCCTCCGGCTGGGACATCACCGACACCGGCAGCAGGGTCACCGGCGCCCAGCGGGTGACATTGTGGTCGTCGACCGTCGGCGCGTACCGGACGACCCACAGCGGGAAGATCTCGTCGGCCTCGCCGGCGGTGCCCGACCGGAACGTCCACGTCGCGTCCACCCGCGTCGACAGGCCGGAGTACGACGGTCGGCTGGTCCGCTTCTCCACGCGGAACGTCGCGGGCCCCGGCGGCACCTCGGCCTCCAGGTTCCCGGCGCCGGAGGCGCCCACCAGCCGGCCGTCGCGGTACATCCGGGTCGACGCCGCGTCGGTGAGGGAGCCGGCCCGGTGCCCGTCCTGGTCGGAGTACATGGGGATGCCGAACCAGACGGTGTCGCCGCGCCGGCCGGCGTGACCGGCGAAGTCGAACATCGGCCCCAACACCGCCGCGTTCCACCGGTCGGTGTACCGCTGCCCGGCCTGGTACGACTGGTTTGCCTGGCCGAAGGCCGTGATCTCGACCGGTAGCCCGTCCCCGCCTGGGACGTTCTCGCCGAAGGCGGCGCTCCACAGGGTCGCACCGCCCTCCAGCAGGTGCGTCGTGCGCGCCGGCAGTCTGTACGGCAGCAGCGGAGTCAGCGTGCCGTTGACGCCGGGCGCGGTGGGGAACATGGCCTTGGTCGCCGCGCGGCCGGTCACCTGGGCGACCAGCCGGCTGTCCACCGTCGCCAGGTCCCGATCGGCCACCTTCCGGTCGAAGCCGGTGAAGAAGCCGCCCGGGCGGGTGTCGAGCAGCCCGTAGCTGTAGGGGGTGTCGCGGAAGTCGCCCGCCGGGCCGGGCACGGCCCAGGCGGAGTGGAGGTAGCCGGTCATCCGCTCGGCGGGCAGGTCGGGGCCGAGCTGCCCGGAGCGCAGCCCCTCGAAGCCGTCGAGGGCCAGGGCGAGGCCGAACCCGGTGCCGTCCTCGGCGCGCCGGTCGAAGCCGAGGTCGACGATGGCGGTGCGGGCGTCCGGGCGGGGCACGGTGGTGCGTACCGGGGCGGTGCGCCGGGCGTCCATGGTCACCGTGGCGTCGGCGTCGAGGACCAGCTCCGGCTGGACCAGGCGGTGCCAGGTCGACTCGGTGTCGCCGAAGTCGACAACGTCGCCGACGAGGACGTAGCTGCCCTTCGGCAGCCGGGCGGTGGCGACGCCGTCCTCGCCGTACAGCAGCGCCCGCAGCTCGCCGGTGAGGTCCAGCACCATCGTCTCCGCCCGGCCGGTGGGCCGACCGTCCGGCCCGAGGTGCCGGACGGTGAGCGCGTGGCTCTCGACCTCCTTCTCCACTTCGACCCGCGAGCGGACGGCCAGGTCGGGCGCGTCGGCCGGGGTGGCCGTGACGGTGCCCGTGTAGCGGCCGTCGGGCCCGTCGTGGCGGGTGTCTGCGGTGACGGTGGCGCTCGCCGATCCGCCCGCCGGCACGGTCACCGTGGCCGCGTCGAGCCGCAGCGCCCCGGCGGGGGCGGGCGTGCCGTCGGGGCCGGTCAGCGCGGCGTCGAGCCGCAGCTCGACGGGCCGGTCGCCGTGGTTGTGCCAGGTGAGCGTCCGCTGCCGCGGCCGGTCGTCGGTGTGCGGCCACCGCTGGACGCCGAAGTCGAGCAGCGCCGTGGCCGGGAGTGCGTTCCGCCGGGCCAGCGCCGCCGCGTCGAGCGCACCGTCCACCTCGGAGGCGGCGAGGGCGGCGCGGAGCCGATCCGCGGACCAGTCCGGGTGACGCCGGGCGAGCAGGGCCGCGCCGGTCACCGCGCCGGACGGCGGCAGCCCGGTCGCACGCCCGTCGGGCCCGTCGTGGGTGGCGGTCGTCCGGGCGCCGGGTCCCGGCGCGGCGGGCCCGTCCGGGGCGGGGGTCAGCACGAGGGCCCCGGTGCGTTCGCTGATCCGTTCGACCGCCCGGCCGAGCGGGCCGGTGCCGAACTGCTCCGCGCCACCGACGCCGAGGTCGACGACGTCGGCCCGGCCGGCGGCCCACTCCAGGCCGGCCAGGACCGCCGACTCGGGGCACCGGCCGTCGTCGGCACAGACCTTGCCGTCGAGCAGCGTCGCGCCGGGCACGGCGGCGGCGGTACGGGTGCCGTGCCCGTGCCGGTCACCGGTGCTCGCGCCGACGAAGACCCGCCGGTGCGCCACCCGTACGGCCGGCCCGGCCCGCTCGGCGTCGACGCCGGTGCTCAGCACGGCCACGGTCGGCGCGGCGCCGCCCGCCGACGGGGCCGGGGGCAGGTCGGTGGACGGCGCCGGCACGGGCGCCGGGGTCAACGGCGTGTCCAGCCAGATCCGCTCGATGCCGGCCCGCTGCTCGTGGATCGCCGACCAGGCCGAGGCGACGTCCGCCTTGACCACGGTCACCGCGCTCGCCCCGGCTACGGCGAACCGGCCGGTCGTGCGCAGCCCCGGCCCGGTCAGACCGGCCGCGGGATCGGCGCCGCGTCGCGTCACGATCAGCGGCAGCCCGGGGCTGCGGGCGTCGTCGTAGCCGGCCCGGACCAGTGCCGTGACGTCGAACAGGCGCCGGTCCAGCAGCCCGGCGGCGACCAGCGGGCGGGCGTCCTCCGGGAGGACCGTGCGGTGCCCGCCGGCGCGGTGGCTCGTAAAACGGGTGCCGGCGCGGCCCGGGGCGGCGGTCACGGTGACCCGCGCGCCGTCCGGGGAGACGGTGACCCGGTCACCGGTGATCAGGGTGACCCGATGGTCGGACTGGCCGGCGGGCGCCGGCGCGGGTTCCGCGTCGCCGCCCGCGACCGCGGGGGTCTGCTGCCCGGTGATCACCAGTACGGCCGCCAGGGTCGCCACGCCCCCGACCGCGACGGCCCTTCGGCGGCGCCCTCCGCTACCGGTTGCCGCACGTTTCTCGCCCACCCTGTTTCCCCCTCCGCCGTTCGGTCCGCCACACGTACGGCGGTCATCGGTGGTGCCTGGTCATCAGGATCGTCGTCCGGCCCCTCCGGGCCCCGCATCTCCCGTCGTGCGCTCATCCCGTCACCGGGCGATGGGCTGCGCACGGTGGAAGGTGCGCCGGGTCCGGCGGAGCAGCACGATCCGACAGTGGAGCGGACGGACGCGCCGGGGCGCCCGAGTCGGCCGAGGTGGAGCTCAACCAGATCCCTTCCGGACAGTGCGGGCGCGTGAGGAGCGGACGATGACATCAGTACGAGGGGACGTGCCAGGGGCCACATCCGCCACCGGTGGGCCCGCCCCACCGAGGATCTTCTTCCCGGAGCTGGAGGGCTTGCGGGGGGTGGCAGCCGTGATGGTCATGCTGACCCACATCGCGCTGACCACGGGCGTGATCGCCTCCGAGATGTACGGCGCGACCGGCAACCCGGTCGCCGGACCGATCTTCAACACCATGGACGTCAGCGTGCCGATCTTCTTCGTCCTCTCCGGACTGGTGCTGTACCGGCCCTTCGCGCTGGCCACCCTGACCGACCGGCCCGCACTGGCGCTGAAGCCGTACTTCTGGCGGCGGGCCCTGCGGATCCTGCCGGCGTACTGGTTGCTGGGCGTGACGGCGCTGCTCGTGCTCAACGCCGACGCCGTCACCGGGCTGTGGCACGTGCTGCGCCCGCTGCTCGTGCTGCACGTCTACCAGCCGAACGCGATGCCCACGGGCATGGAGCAGACGTGGAGCCTCGCGACCGAGGTCGCGTTCTACGTCACCCTGCCGCTGCTGGCCTGGGCGTTGCGCCGCTGGGCGGTACGCGCCGCCGACCCGGGGGCCCGCGCGAGGCGGCTGCTGGTGCCACTGGGCGCCCTGGTGCTGACCGGCGCCGGCTTCGCCGCGTACCACCACCTGCCCTCGATGGGCGCCTTCCCGATTCAGCACCTCTGGCCGACCGAGTACATGGGCTACCTGGCGGTCGGCATGATCCTGGCGACCCTCTCCGCCGTCGCCGAGGTGGCGCCCGGGCGGACGCCGGCCGCGTACCGGTTGCTCGCCCGGCACCCGGGCGCCGCGTGGATCGGCGCGGTGCTGGCGTACGCGGCGGCCTGCTCCCCGCTCGGCGGCCCGAACGAGATGAACTATCCGCCGCTCGGCCCGGCGATGGTCGACCACACCCTCTACCTGGCCATCTCCCTGCTACTGGTGGCGCCGCTGACCCTGCCGGGGGGCCGTCCCGGCTACATGCGGGCGGCCCTGTCCAACCCCGTGCTGCGCTTCCTCGGCCGGGTCTCCTACGGGGTCTTCCTCTGGCACGTCTTCTACCTGTGGGTCTACTACGCCACGACCGGCACGCCGCTGGGCACGGGCAACTTCTGGCTGGTGACCACGGCGGTGGCCGGCGCCAGCGTGGTCACGGCGACGCTGAGCTTCTACCTGTTGGAGCGCCCGGCGATGGGGCTGCGGCCGTGGTTGGGCCGGGCGCCCGTGGAACCGGGGGCCCAGGCGCCGAGCACGGTCCGCGAGCAGCTCCCGGCCGGCCCCGAGGCGGCGCAGTGGGAGCCGCGCAGCACCGAGCCGGCCGCCCCGGCAGTAGCGGCCGAGTGAGAGCGACCGCAGACCGGCACCCCCTGTACCGGGCGGGAGGTCCGCCCGGCGGCGAACCGAGAGGAACCACACGATGAGCGACACCGCGAGAGGCCGGGCCGTCGTCCTCGGCGCGAGCATGGCCGGACTGTTCGCCGCGAGCGTGCTCGCCGAGGCGTACGGCGAGGTGGTCCTGGTGGACAGGGACCGGCTCGCCGACGCGACCGAGGTGCGCCGCGGCGCACCGCAGGGGCGGCACCTGCACGGCCTGCTCGCCCGGGGTCAGCAGGCCATCGAGGAGCTGCTGCCCGGCTTCACCGACGAGGCGACCGCGGCCGGACTGCGCTCGGGCGACCTCGGCACCCGGATCCGCTGGTACTTCAACGGCCACCGGCTGAAGCCGGCCGAGACCGGCCTGCTGGTGGTCGGGGGCTACCGGCCGGGCATCGAGGCGCTGGTACGGCGTCGGGTGCTGGCTCTGCCGGGGGTACGGCTCGTCGAGGACGCCGACGTCGTCGCCCCGGTCGCCACCGCCGACGGCAACCGGATCACCGGCGTACGGATCTACCACCGCAGCGCCGACGTCGCCGAGGTGCTCGACGCCGACCTGGTGGTCGACGCCACCGGCCGCGGCTCCCGGACCCCCACCTGGCTGACCGAGCTCGGCCACGGTCCGGTGCCGGAGGAGCGGATCAAGATCGGGCTCACCTACACCAGCGCGCGGTTCCGCTTCTCCCACGACCCGTTCCACGGCGACGTCTCGATCAACCCGGTGGCCACCCCCGCCCATCCGCGCGGCGCGTTCCTCGCCACCCTGGGCGGCGACACCGGGCTGCTCTCGCTCACCGGCATCCTCGGCGACGAGCCCCCGACCGACCGGGAGGGCTTCCTGGCGTACGCGGCGTCCCTGCCGGTGCCCGACATCATCGACGCCATCCGGGACGCGGAGTTCCTCGACGAGCCGGGCTCGTTCCGCTTCCCGGCAAGCGTCCGGCGCCGCTACGAGCGGGTGTCCCGGCTGCCGGAGGGGCTGCTCGTGGTCGGCGACGCGGTCTGCACGTTCAACCCGGTCTACGGCCAGGGCATGACCGTCGCCGCCCTGGAGGCGCTGGTCCTGCGCCGGCACCTCGCCGGCGGCGGGACGCCCGGGCCGCGCGCCTTCTTCGCCGACATCTCCCGGCAGCTCGACGCCCCCTGGGAGGTCGCCGGCGGCGGCGACCTGGCCCACCCGCGGGTGGAGGGTCCGCGCCCGCTCAAGGTGCGGATGGCCAACGCCTACATCGCCCGGGTGCACGCCGCCGCCACCCGGGACAGCCGGGTCACCGACGCCTTCCTGCGGGTGGCCGGGCTGATCGACCCGCCGCAGTCGATCATGCGCCCCTCGGTGCTGCTGCGCGTGCTGCGCGCTGGCAGGCAGCCGGCCGGCTCCGCCGCCACCCCGTCGGGCCCGCTGCCGACCCGTCCCCCGGCCCGCGACCGCGGCTGAGGCGGATCCGCGCTCCGCATCGACCGGTCGCCGCCGGCGGGCCCGGGTGCGCCGAGGGGCGGACACGCCGACGCGGTGGCCACGACGTACCGACGTCGTGGCCACCGCGTACGCGCGGGACGGGCCCGGAGGTGGGTCAGCGGGACGACGCGGACCTGGCCGCGGCGGTCGCCTCCTCGTAGCGCGGGTGCTCGCCGACCTCGCGCACGTACTCGACGTGCACGACGCGGTCCCCGGCGTCGACCACGAAGACCGCCCGGGCGAGCAGCCGGAACTCCGCGATGACGACGCCGTAGGCGAGCCCGAAGGACAGGTCGCGGTGGTCCGAGGCCGTCCGGACCCCCTCGATGCCGGCGGCGCCGCACCACCTGGCCTGCGCGAAGGGCAGGTCCACGGAGATGGTAAGCACGCTCACCCCCGGCAGGGCGGCGGCCTCCTCGTTGAACCGCCGCGTCTGCTGGTCGCAGACGCCGGTGTCGAGCGACGGCACCACGGACAGGATCCGCACCGTCCCGGCCGACGAGGCCAGGTCGACCGGCGAGAAGTCGTTGGCCAGCGCGGTGAAGGCCGGCGCGGGATCGCCGACGCGCACCTCCGGCCCGAGCAGCGTGACCGGGCGACCCCGGAACGTCGTGACGCCGGCACGTTCCAACGCGACTGTCATCAGGTTCTCCTTGCGTCCAGCGGGAGGTGGCGGGTCGGCCGGCGCCGGCGGGACCCGCCGGGCGCCGGGGGCCCCGGGGGCGCGGCCGGCACCGGGGGGGGGTACGCCGGCCCGCGCCGCAACCAGCATCGTCCGCCGCGCCCGACGGCCGCACCTTCGCGCGTGCCGCGTCGCGCCGGGTCAGCGCACCGCGTCGGCGTGCTCGACGGTGGCCGCCGGCTGGTCGGTCGGCGGCCGGCGGCGCAGCAGCGGCACCGGGATCAGGGAGACGATCCCGGCGGCGACCGACAGCACCACGTAGTTGGTGGTCGCCAGCACCACCCCGGCCACCACGCTGGCCACGGCCGAGGCGGCCCACACGAGGGCGTCCACCCGGCCCTGCACCGCCCGCCGGGCGGCCGGGGCCAGCGCCTGGGTGAGCAGGGCGCTGCCGCCGACGAAGGTGAGGTTCCAGCCCCAGCCGAGCAGGAAGAGCGAGACGACCAGGCGGGTGAGGCCGCTGCCGTGGGTCGCCGGCCACGACGCCACCACGACGGAGGTGACCAGCAGGCCGATGCCCATCAGGATCGCGGCCCGACCGCCGAAACGGTCCGACAGGTAGCCGGAGAGCGGCGCCAGGGCGAACATGCCGATCATGTGGCCGCTGAGCACCACGCCCACCGCCGTGAGGCCGTGGTGGTTGCTGCTCATGTGCAGCGGCGTCATGGTCATCAGGGCGACCATGGCCAACTGCCCGGCGATCATCGACACCAACGCGACGGACACCACCGGGTGCCGCCACACCTGCGCCGGGGTCGGATCGTTGGCGCCCCGTCGGGCCGCCGTCCGCGACCGGGGCATGGCGGCGGAGGCGAGCACGCAGATGCCGGCCGCCAGCAGGGCCACGAGGAACGGCCCGGCCAGGTCCGGCAGTCCCAGCCGGCTGGCGAAGCCGGCGCTCGGATCCATCAGGTTGGGCCCGAAGACCGCCCCGACGGTGCCCGCCCAGACGATGACCCCGACGGCCAGCCCCTGCCGGCGGGGCGGGTACAGGTCCGCCGCGCAGTACCGCGACAGCTGCGCCCCGCCGTTGCCCACCCCGAGCAGCGCCATGCCGAAGATCAGCAGCAGCACCTGCCCGGAGGCCACCGCGGCGCCGGCCACCGCCGCGCCCACGATCGCGACCAGGTAGCCCAGCGACAGCGCGGAACGGGTGCCCCGACGCGCCATCAGCGCGGCCAGCCAGAGCGTGCCGGCGGCGGTGCCCAGCACGCCGGCCGCGTTCGGCACGCCGCTCCAGAGCTCGGTCAGTTCCTCCGCGCCGATCAGCGTGGACGCCGTGCTGGCCCCCACCATGGAGGTGTTGGTGGCGGCCACCCCACCGAGCAGGGCCGCCATCGACCGTCGCCGGCCGGTGGTTTCCACGTCGACGCTCATGTTCCTCTTTCCTTGACGAGCAGTGCCACCGGCAGGTGGCCGAACAGGTCCTCGACGCGGGGAGCCGACGTGCGGACCGGCGCCCCGGTGAGCACATCCACCCAGCCGTCGGCGCCGCCGGGCAGGGGCACCACGGTGTCGGCCCAGCCGCCCCGTTCGGCGAGCCGCACCGGCAGTCGGGTCGCCAGCGCCACGACGCCGCCGTGACCGCCGCGCGCGAAGCCGATGAGGTGCTCCGCCGCGCAACCCTCCGCGTGGACGGGCCGGTAGCCGCGGAACAGCCGCGGCTTCTCCCGGCGCAGCCGCAGCACGCGGGAGGTGACCAGCAGCTTGGCCGCCCCCGTGGCGTCGACCGGCGGCATCCGTCCCGCGTCGATCTGCGCCAGCAGCCGCCGGCGGGACGCGAAGTCGACCGGACGGCGGTTGTCCGGGTCGACCAGCGAGTAGTCCCACAGCTCGGTGCCCTGGTAGACGTCGGGCACCCCGGGACCGGCGAGCTGCAGCAGCTTCTGGCCCAACGAGTTCGACCAGCCGGGCGCGGCGATCCGGTCGACGAAGGCCCGGACCTCCGCCGTGAGGGCCGCGTCGGCGAGCACCCGGGCGGGCCAGCTCGTGACGCCGGCCTCGTAGTCGGGGTCGGGATCGTGCCAGTTCGTGCGGAGCCGGGTCTCGCGGGCGACCTTGAGCAGGTAGGCGGAGAGCCGCTCGGGGCCGATCGGCCAGGCGCCGAGCAGGGTCTGCCACGCCAGCGGTTCGAGCACCGGGTCACCCAGCGGCTGCCGGGCGGACCAGCGACGGAAGTGCTCGGCGTACGCCTCCGGCAGCTCGCTGAGCACCGCCAGGCGGGCCCGTACGTCCTCGGAGCGTTTGGTGTCGTGGGTGGACAGCGTGGTCATGGTGGCGGGCCAGCCGGCCTCCCGGGCCGCGTTCGCCGCGTGCAGCTCGGCCGGGGACACCCCGAACCGGCCCGGGTCGACGCCCACCTCGTTGACCGCGACGAGACTGTTGTGCCGGTAGATCGCCGTGTCCTCGACGCCCTTGGCCATCACCGGGCCGGTCGCCTGCTGCACGCGCACCGCGAGCGGGCCGGTGGGCCGGGCGACCAATTCGTCCCGGACGGCGGTGAGGATGTCGCGCAGCCCGGGCCGGCGCCGGGCGGCCCGCTCGACCGCCTCGTCCAGCGCCCAGCGGTGCTGCGGAAGGTACGACCGGTAGACGGGAAACTCCACCAGCAGGGCCCGCACGGCCGCCGCGCGGTCGGCCGTCGGGCAGCGCGGCAGCAGCGCCGCGACGAGCGCCTCCACCCGCCGGGCCTCGGCCACCAGCATCGTCGTGACGACCTGCTCGCGCGCCTCGCGTACGACGTCGGCCAGCGCGGTGCCGGTCAGGCCGGCCGCTTCGGCCAGCCGCTGTCGGCCGGTCGGGGCCACGAAGACCCCGCAGACCTCGGCCAGGGCGTCGTAGCCCGTGGTGCCGTCCACCGGCCAGCCCGCCGGCAGTTCCTCGCCGGCGCCCAGCACCTTCTCCACCACGATCCACGCCCCCGGCGCCGCCGCCCGCAGCCGACGCAGGTAGCCCGAGGGGTCCGCCAGGCCGTCCGGATGGTCGATGCGCAGCCCGGTGACCTGGCCTTCCCGCACCCAGCGCAGCGTCTCGGCGTGCAGCGCCTCGAACACCTCCGGATCCTCCGTGCGCAGGCAGGCCAGGGTGTCGATGTTGAAGAACCGGCGGTACGTCAGGTCGGCCACACCCCGGCGCCAGGACACCAGCCGGTAGTGCTGGCGACCGTGCACCTGCGCCACCGTGCCGTACCCGGTGCCGGGCGCCAGCGGGAAGCGGTGCTCGTGGTAGACCAGCGCGTCGTCGGCGACCTTCAGCTCCCTCTCGGCCGCCGCACCGCCGTCGCCGTCGTCACCGAGCACGGGCAGCAGCAGTGGCCCCGCCGACCAGTCGACGTCGAAGTACCGCGCGTGGCGGGACTCCGGCCCGCGCCGCAGCACGTCCCACCACCACGGGTTGGCCGCCGCGTCGGCGACGCCCATGTGGTTGCAGACCACGTCGACCACGAAGCCCAGCCCGGCCCCGGCGAGCCGGCGGGCGAGCGCGAGGCGCGCCGGCTCGCCGCCCCGGCCCGGGTCGACGCGCGTGGGGTCCACCAGGTCGTAGCCGTGCGTCGAGCCCGGGGTGGCGGCGAGCAGCGGGGAGGCGTAGAGCGCGCCGACGCCGAGGTCGACCAGGTAGTCGGTCAGCGCGACGGCGTCGTGCAGGTCGAGGTGGGGACCGAACTGGAGGCGGTACGTGGAGGTCGGCGCCACCATCAGCCGGTGAACCCCCTGGCACGCCGGGTGGACGCCCGCCGGTCCCGGCCGTACGTCTCCGTCAGCCGGCGCAGCCGGAACTCCAGGCCGGGGGTCAGCGCCTCCGCCCGGAACCGCCACCGCCAGCTCCCCTCGGCCTGCCCCGGGACGTTCATCCGCGCCACCGGGCCCAGCTCCAGCACGTCCTGCAACGGCAGGACGGCGAGCTCGGCCACCGACGCGAAGACGGCCCGCGCCATCGACCAGCAGATGCCGTCCGGCACGCCCCCGAGGTAGCGCTCCACGCGGAGCCGCTGGTCGGCGCTCGACTCCTCCCACCAGCCCAGTGTGGTGTCGTTGTCGTGCGTTCCGGTGTAGGCCACGCAGTCGGTCGGGTAGTGGTGCGGCAGATGCTGGTTCTCGTCGCCGGCGAAGGCGAACTGGAGCAGCCGCATGCCCGGGATGCCGGCGTCGACGCGCAGCTGCTGCACCTCCGCCGAGGCGGGCCCCAGGTCCTCGGCCAGCATCACCACCTCGCCGAGCTCCTTGCGGATGGCCTGGAACAGTGACGGGCCCGGCCCGTCGCGCCACCGCCCCGCACTCGCCGGCCGGCCCACCGGCACGGCCCAGTAGCGCAGGAAACCCCGGAAGTGGTCGAGCCGGATCATGTCGTACAGCTGGGTCATCCGGCGGATCCGGTCGACCCACCAGGTGTAGTGGTCCTGCGCCATCAGCTCCCAGCGGTAGAGCGCGTTGCCCCAGACCTGGCCGTCGGCGCTGAACTCGTCGGGCGGGAACCCGGCCACGGCGGTCGGACGGCCCTGCGCGTCGAGCTGGAACAGCTCCGGCGCCGCCCACGTCTCGCAGCTGTCCGTGCCGGCGAACATGGCCACGTCGCCGATCAGCTCGATGCCGAGCCGGCGGGCGTGGTCGCGGACGGCGGTGAAGTGCGAGGCGAACAAATACTGCTCGAAGCGGTAGTAGTCGAGGCGGTCCCGCTCGGTGTCGTCGAGCCGGGCCAGCGCGTCCGGGTCCCGCCGGGCCAGCGGCGCCGGCCAGCTCGTCCACGGCCCGCCGTGCCGCTCCCGCAGCGTCATGTAGCGGGCGTAGTCGTCCAGCCACCACGCCTGGTCCCGGGCGAAGGCCTCGCTGCCGGCGGTCGGCGTGAAGGCCGCGTACGCCCGGGCCAGCAGGTCGGCCTTGACCGCGCCCGCCGCCGGGTAGTCCACGGTGTCCGGCGGCAGCGCCGGCACGGCGGCCACGTCGGCGGCGGTGAGCAGGCCCTCGTCGCGCAGTCGATCCACGCTGACGTAGAGCGGGCTGCCGGCCAGCGTGGAGCAGGCCTGGTACGGGCAGCCGTCCGCGCCGACGGGGTTGAGCGGCAGCAGCTGCCACACGCTCTGCTCGGCGGCCGCGAGGAAGTCCAGCCACTCGACCGCGGCCGGCCCGAACTCACCCACCCCGAACCGGCCCGGCAGTGAGCTGGGATGCAGCAGGATCCCGCTACGTCGGTTGACCGGCACCCGAGTCGTCCTCCCGTCCTGTCGCCTGGGTCGGGGCGCCGGCGGCGGCCGGCACCCGGACGTACAACTGCTCGTACCGCTCGGCGGCCTCGTCCCACGAGAACCGGGCCCGCATGCCGCGCTCGCGCAGCCGCGCCCACGTCTGGCGGTCGGCCCAGCGCGCGACCACCTGTGCGATCAGGTCGACCAGGTCGGGCGCGCGGTAGCCGTCGAACGAGAAGCCGAGCCCCGTCGCGGCGACCGTCTCCGCCATGCCACCGACCCGCCGCACCAAGGGCACCGATCCGTAGCGCAGCGCGATCAGCGGCGCCAGCCCGCACGGCTCGAACCGGGAGGGGGCCAGGAAGGCGTCCGAGCCGGCGTACGCCAGCCGGGCGACCGCCTCGCCGCTGTCCGGGTGGAAGGCGACGTGCGGGTAGTAGCGGGCGGCGCGGCGCAACGACCGCTCGTATTCGGCGCCGACGCCGACGACGACCAGTTGCAGGCCGAGGGCGGCGATCTCGTCGATGCCCTCCAGCAGCAGGTCGACGCCCTTCTGGTCGACCAACCGGCCGACGAAGGCGAACAGCGGCACGTCCGGGTCCGCTGCCAGGCCGCTGCGCTGCTGGAGCACGCGCTTCGCCACCGCCTTGCCGGTGAGGTCGTGCACGTCGAAGTGGGCCGGCAGGTACGGGTCCGTGGCGGGGTCGAAGTCGTCGTAGTCGACCCCGTTGCGGATTCCGTGGTAGTCCGCCCCCCGGGCGCGCAGCAGCCCCTGCAACCCGACCCCGTGCGCGGGGGCCATGGTCTCGTCCCGGTAGCGGGCGCTGACGGTGGTGACCGCGTCGGCGTAGCGGATGCCCTGGGCCAGCAGGTTGCCGGTGCCGTAGCGGGTCAGGTCCAGTTCGTCGGCCTTGTCGTGCGGGAAGAGCCCCTGGTAGGCGAGGTTGTGGATGGTCATCACGGTCCGTGGCGCCGCGTCGAGGGTACGCAGGTAGGCCGGGACGTGCCCGACGTGCCAGTCGTTGCAGTGCACGGCGTCGGGCGGGGTCGCCGACCGGACGGCCAACTCGGCGACCGCCCTGGAGAACAGCACGAAGGACGACAGGTGCTTCTCGACGTACCCCTCGGGCCGCTGCCAGTCGGGGTGCTGCGGCGTGCGCAGGGTGAGGTACCGGACGCCGTCATGGTCGCCCAGGTCGTCGACGGTGAACTCGGCGCGCGCCGAGCCCGCCGTGACCGCCACCGTGCCGACCCGGCGGCCGGCCGGCAGCCCGGCGTAGCCGGGCAGGAACAGTCGGACGTCGTGACCGCGGCCGGCCAGCGCCCGGGGCAGGGCCCGGGCGACGTCCCCGAGACCGCCGACCTTGACCAGGGGCGCCACCTCGGAGGTGGCGAAGAAGACCCGCAGGGGGCGGCCCGCGCTCATGCCGGCGTCCCCGACAGCGCGGCCGGCCCCGCGGCCGTGGACAGGCCCGCGATCGGGGCACCGGCCAGGCGCAACTGGACCGCGCCGTGGCCCCGGGCGACGCTCAGCGCGGTGAGGTCCGGCGCGGTCCAGGCCGCCCCGGCGGCCCGCAGGGTCGACGCGTCGCCGACGCCGACGGTCGCCGCCCCGGCGGACGCGGCCGCGCGTACGCCGCTGGGCGCGTCCTCGACGACCAGGCAGTCCGCCGGGGCCAACCCGAGCCGGTGCGCCGCGAGCAGGTAGCAGTCCGGCGCCGGCTTGCCGCGGGCCGTCTCGCCCCAGGTGACCATGGCGTCGAACGCGGCGGCGACGCCCAGGTGCTCGACCACCCGGCGGGCCCGGTGCGCGGAGGCGCCGGTGACCAGCGCGAGCCGGACACCGGCGCCGCCGAGCGTCGCCAGGAGTTCCCGGGCGCTCGGCACCTCGACGAAGGCGAGGTCGGCCTCGGCGACGCGCACCCGGCGCAGGATCTCCTCCCGCGTGTCGGGGTCGAGGTCGCCGAAGAGCGCCGAGACCGAGTGTTCCGGGGAGCAGCCGAGCACGTCGTCGTGGATCGCCGACGCGGACAGTGCCCGATCGTGCTCGGCGGCCAGGCCCCGCCAGAGCGACAGGATGGCCTCGGTCGAGTCGATCAGGACGCCGTCCAGGTCGAACAGCACACCGGCGAAGACAGGGACCGGTCCGGACGCCATCAGCCCCCCGCCACGGCGGGCAGGATGGTCAGCGAGTCGCCGTCGCGCAGGCGGGAGTCGAGCATCCCGCTGGTACGCACGTCGACGTCGTTGACGTAGAGGTTGACGAAGCGGCGCAGCTGCCCGTCCGCCCCCATCACGCGGCTGCCCAGCCCCGGGTGCCGGGCCTCGAGGTCGGCCAGCACCTCGGCCACGGTCGAGCCGTCCGCGGTCACGTACTTGCTGCCACTGGTGTAGTTGCGGAACACGGTCGGGATGCACACCTCGACGGCCATGGTCGGCTCCTCGGTCAGTAGGGGATCTCGTCGCCGGGCATCGCACCGGCCAGGTAGGACAGTCGGCCGGCCGCCACGGCGTGCTTCATCGCCTGCGCCATCAGCATCGGCTCCCGCGCCTTCACCAGGGCGGTGTTGACCAGGACGGCCGCCGCTCCGAGCTCCATCGCCAGGGTGGCGTGCCGAGCGCTGCCCAGGCCGCCCTCGACGACCACCGAAATGTCGACCGTGTCGATGATCTGGCGGATCGGGCCGGGGTTCGGGATGCCGTGGCCGGAGGCCACGGGGGCGCTCATCACCCGCAGTGCCGCGCAGCCGAGCGCCGCCAGCTCCTTGGCGACCGCGAGGTCGGGCAGGATGAACGGCATGACCTCCCAGCCCTGCTCACGCAGTTGGGCGGCGACCTCGACGGTGGCGCGGTTGTCCGGTTCGTTGGTCCGGCCACGGACGTCCAGCTTGAACACGGTGATGCCGTAGGCGTCGTGCAGGATGCGGACGGTCTTCCACGCGCTCTCGGCCGACCGGGCGAACGAGGTCGTGCCGATCCACAGGTAGTTCTCGATGGCAATCTCGTCGGCCAGGTCGGACAGCAGGAGACTCGAACGGTTGTTGTCGGGGTCCACGGTGGTGATGAAGACCTGCGACCCGGTCGCCTCGAGCACCTGGCGGATCACCGACGGCGACGTGTACTGCTCGATACCGACGAGCAGGCGCGAGGTCAGTTCCGTGTCACCGAGCCTGACCCACGCGTCCCGGAGGCCAGCGACCTCCATCGAATCCACGGACATGTACACCCTTTCTGGTCGAGCCGGGCACGACCGGCGGCGGAGAGCGTCAGCCCGGGTCGGGGTGGGGGCGGGGCCCCCGAGGCCCGCGAAAGACCCGGACGCACCGCCGGCCGGCGGATGACCGATCGGTCCGTCACAGGAGTTGCGAAGAGAATCTTGGTTGCCACGGCGCGCGGCGGCATCTTCCAACGTGCGGCGCTTCATGACACGCGGGCGATTGATTGTTCGCGCCGACGGTGCTAAGCGATCTCGCCCCGGGCAGCCCGGAGACGAGCCGTCACCGTCGGATCAGGACCTCCGGCAGCGGCTTGCGGACCAGGTCCGGCACCGTGGCGTCGGGCGCCGCGAACCCGACCGGCATGACCACGTACGGTCGCTCCTCCGGCGGCCGTTCGCACACCTCGTTGAGGAAGCGCATCGGGCTCGGCGTGTGGGTCAGGGTGGCCAGGCCGGCGTGGTGCAGCGCCGCGATCAGCACGCCGACCGCGATGCCCACGGATTCCTTGACGTAGTAGGGCTTCGGGGAGTGCGGGCCCTGGTGCACCTCGAACACCACGATCACGACCGGCGCCACCTCCAGGAAGGGCTTGCGCCAGTCCGTACCGATCGGGGCGAGCGCCTCCAGCCACTGCGTCGGCGCGCGCCGGGCGTAGAACTCGCGCTCCTCGGCCTCGGCGGCCTCCCGAAGCCGGCGTTTGCGGGCCGCGTCGGTGATCACGACGAACCGCCATGGTTGCAGGTTGGCGCCGCTCGGCGCGGTCGCCGCGGCACGGACCGCCTCCTCGACCGCCGCCATCGGCACCGGCTGTTGCGAGAAGTGCCGGATCGAGCGCCTGGCGGCCATCCGGTCGGCGAAGGTGCGCGCGTCGCGCACCATGTCCCCCGCCGTGGGCGAGTCGGGTGCCGGGTCACCGGTCGTGCCAGCCATGAGCGCCTCCCGCGCGATCGACGGGTCCCAGCATCGTCCAGCGACGCGGGGCGCGTCCAGGCGACCGGACCGGGAAACTCGACGGGCGGCGGGAACGGCCACGTCCGCCCCGCCGGGCACGGCGGGGCGGACGTGGGGCGCTGTTCCGGGCGGGCCCCGGGGCGACATGGTCGCCCCCGGGGGAATCCGTCAGTGGCTGCTCTCGAGCTGGCCGCGCAGCTTGACCAGCGCGCGGGCGAGCAGGCGGGAGACGTGCATCTGGGAGACGCCGACCTGCGCCGCGATCTCGCTCTGGGTCAGGTTGCCGTAGAAGCGGAGGGTGAGGATCTTCTGCTCGCGCTCGTCGAGGGTGGCGAGCGCCGGGCCGAGGGCGACCCGCAGCTCGGCCAGCTCGTACTCGCCGTCCTCGGCGCCCAGGGTGTCGCCGAGCTCGGTGGCGCTGTCGCCGTCGCCGATGGGGGTGGACAGGGACACGGCGTTGTAGGCGCGCGCGCCCTCCAGCCCTTCCAGGACCTCTTCCTCGGTGATGCCGAGGTGGGTGGCGATGTCGGCGACCGTCGGGGCGCGGTTGAGCGTCTGGGTGAGGGTGCCGTTGGCCTCGGAGATGCGCAGCCGCAGCTCCTGAAGGCGACGCGGGACCCGGATGTTCCAGGTGCGGTCGCGGAAGTGGCGCTTGATCTCACCGAGGATCGTCGGGATGGCGAAGCCGGCGAAGTCGACGCCGCGGGAGGCGTCGAACCGGTCCACGGCCTTGATCAGCCCGAGGGCCGCGGTCTGGGCCAGGTCGCCGTTGGGCTCGCCGCGCCCGCTGTAGCGGAAGGCCAGGTGGTGGGCCAGCGGCAGCCACGCCTCGATCACCCGCGCCCGCAGCGCCGGCCGGTCGGGGTGCCCCTCCGGCAGGGCGGCGAGGGCGGCGGTCAGCTCACTCGCGCGGGTCTCGTCACCGGAGACCGCGGTGGCGGCCTCGGTGGTGGTGGTCGTCGGCGCGGTCGTCGTGGTGATCATGCTGCCCTTCCTGTCCCACTGATGCGGCAACGCCGGGATCCGGCGAACGCAGTGCCACCACCCTAGACCAACGGCCGCCGCCACATCAACCGAACGGCCGATGGACGAAAGCGACAGACTCTCCCATACATGGCATGATCGGTGTGCTCCCCGCCACACGGCTGGCATCACCGGCGATTCGGCGCCGCCGGGCTGCGGGACGCGGAGCCGCCGGTGACGCAGCACCGCCGGCTGCTCAGGAGGGCGCCGGCGACGCGTAGAGCCGACTCACCGTCTCGGCGACGCAGACCGGCTTGCCGCCGGCGTCGCACTCCACGCTCACGGCGGTGACCAGCTGCACCCCGCCGGTGACCGGCGACACCTCGGCGATGGTCGCGACGGCCCGGACCGCCGTGCCGACCCGCACCGGGGCGGGGAACCGCACCCGGTTCAGCCCGTAGTTGACCCCCATCCGCACGCCCCGCACCCGGTAGAGCCGGCCCACCAGCGCCGGCAGCAGGGACAGGGTCAGGAAGCCGTGCGCGATCGTGCCGCCGTACGGGCCGGCGGCGGCCCGCTCCGGGTCGAGGTGGATCCACTGGTGGTCGTCGGTGGCGTCGGCGAACAGGTCGACGCGCCCCTGGTCGATCCGCTGCCACGGCCCGGGGCCGAGGGTCTCCCCCACCGCCGCGGCCAGCTCGTCGACGGAGTCGAAGGTCCTCATGCCAGGTGCCCCCCGAGCCGCGTGTAGCCGCGCAGCAGGTCCCGCGCGATGATGAGCCGCTGCATCTCGTCGGTGCCCTCGAAGATGCGGTAGAGCCGGACCTGCCGGTACCACCGCTCGACGGGCAGCTCCCGGGTGTAGCCCATGCCGCCGTGGATCTGCAGCACCCGGTCGACCACCCGGTTGACCATGCCGGCGCCGTAGAGCTTCGCCATCGAGGAGGCGTGCCGCGGGTCCATGCCCTGGTCCACCGTCCAAGCCGCCCGCAGGATGAGCCAGCGGGCCGCCTCCAACTCGGTCTCGGAGTCGGCGATCATCCACTGGATCGCCTGGTTGTCGCCGATCGGCCGGCCGAACGTCTGCCGCGTGGTGGCGTAGTCGATCGCCATCCGCAGCGCCCGCTCGGCGATGCCGACCGCGTGCGAGGGGATGGTGTAGCGCCCCTTGCCGATCCACTCCATCGCGAGGGCGAAACCCTGGCCGGGCTCGCCGAGGATGTTGCGCTCCGGCACCCGTACGTCGTCGAAGACCAGCGCGGCCGGCCCGCCCTCGCCCATCGTCTGGATGAACTCCGAGCGCCAGCCCATCGCCCGGTCCACCAGGAAGGCGGTGGCCCCGCCGTTGCGGGCGCCCTTCTCCCGGTCGGTGACCGCGATGACGATGGCGAAGTCGGCCTCGTTGCCGCCGGTGATGAAGGTCTTCTCGCCGTTGAGCACCCAGTCGCCGCCGTCGCGGTGGGCGCTGAGCCTGATGTTGGCGGCGTCGCTCCCGGCGCCCGGCTCGGTGATCGCGAAGCAGCTGCGCCGCTCCCCCTCGATCGTCGGGATCAGGAACTCCCGCCGCTGCTCGTCGTTGGCCCGGAACAGGATGTTGTCGGCCTCACCGCCGAAGCGGAACGGCACGAACGAACGGCCGAGCTCGGTCCAGATCAGCGACTGGGTGACGGCGGGCAGGTCCATGCCGCCGTACTCCTCCGGGGTGGCCAGCCCCCAGAAGCCGAACGCCCGTGCCTTGAGCTGCAACTCGCGCAACTCGTCGGGCTCCAGCCCGGGCCGGTGGGCGCGTTCGCGCCGCAGCAACTCCTGCTCCAGCGGCATGACCTCCTTGGCGATGAAGTCGCGGGCCGTGTCGCGGATGGCCCGTTCGGTGTCCGAGAGCGCGAAGTCCATGTCCCCTCCGGGTCGGTGCGGTGCCGCGCGCGAATCAGCGCGCGCCGCCGTTGACGTACAGGGTCTGACCGCTGACGTACGAGGCGTCGTCGCTGGCCAGGAAGGCGATCACCGAGGCGATCTCGGCCGGCTGGGCGACCCGGCGCAGCGGGGTCTGCTCGGCGACCATCCGCTGGTGCTCCTCGGGGTTGCTGCCCACCCGTTCGGCGGTGGCCGCGGTCATCGCCGTGGCCACGTAGCCGGGGGCGACCGCGTTCACGGTGACGTTGAACGGGCCCAGCTCGACGGCCAGGGTGGCGGTGAGGCCCTGCACCCCGGCCTTGGCCGCCGCGTAGTTGACCTGCCCCCGGTTGCCCAGCGCGGAGCGGCTGCTGAGGTTGACGATCCGGCCGTAGCGGGCCGCCACCATGTGCTCCTGCGCCGCCTGGCAGCAGAGGAACATGCTCGTCAGGTTGGTGGTCAACACCGCCTCCCACTCGGGCAGTGGCATCTTGAACAGCAGGTTGTCGCGGGTGATCCCGGCGTTGTTGACGAGCACGTGCAGCCCGCCGTACGCCTGCACCACCTGGTCGGTCATCGCGGCGACCGCCCCGGCGTCGGTCACGTCGCAGCCGATGCCGACGGCCCGGCCCCCGGCGGCGGCGATCTCGTCGGCGACGGCCCGGCTGCGCTGCGCGTCGAGGTCGACCACGGCGACCGCCGCGCCCTCGGCGGCCAGCCGGTGCGCGGTGGCTGCCCCGATGCCCTGCGCGGCGCCGGTGACGACGGCGACCCGGTCGGCGAATCTGGTCACGGTCTCTCCCTGGCTTCTAGAAGGCGTTGACGCCGGTGAGGGCGCGTCCGATGAGCAGCTGCTGGATCTGGCTGGTGCCCTCGTAGAGGGTGGCGACGCGGGCGTCGCGCAGGTACTTGCCGACCGGGTACTCGTCGATGTAGCCGTAGCCGCCGAAGACCTGGACCGCGTTGTTGGCCGCCCGCACGGCGGCCTCGCTGGCGAAGAGCTTGGCCATCGACGCCCCGGTGGCGAACGGCTCGCCCCGGTCGACGAGGTCGGCCACCCGCCACACCAGCAGGCGCGCGGCGTCGGTGTCGACGGCGATGGCGGCGAGCAGTTGCTGCACGAGCTGGTGGCCGGCGATGGGCTTGCCGAACTGGGTGCGCTGCCCGGCGTAGCCGACGGCGGCGTCCAGGCAGCCCTGGGCGATGCCGACGCAGCCGGCGGCCACCGACATCCGGCCCTTGGCCAGGGTGGCCAGCGCGAGCCGGAAGCCGGCGCCCTCCTCGCCCAGGAGGGCCGACTCCGGCACCCGTACGCCGTCGAAGCGCAGCTCGCCGGTGGCCTGCCCGCGCAGGCCCAGCTTGCCGTGGATCTCCCGCCGGGTCAGGCCCGGGGCGTCGGTGGGCACCAGGAACGCGCTGATGCCCCGGTGTCCCGGGCCGCCGGTGCGGGCGAAGACCAGCGCGACGTCGGCCGTGGTGCCGTTGGTGATGAACATCTTCGCGCCGGTGATCAGCCAGTCGGTGCCCTCGCGGACCGCGCGGGTGGTCAGGGCGGCGGCGTCGGAGCCGCTGTCCGGCTCGGTCAGCGCGAAGCAGCCGAGCGCCGCGCCGGAGCAGAGCCGGGGCAGCCACTGCGCCCGTTGGGCCGGGGTCCCGTGCGCGGCGATCGACTTGGCGACCAGCCCGAGGGAGACCGAGACGATGCCGCGCACGGCGGAGTCGCCCCGGCCGAGTTCCTCCAGCACGAGACAGTACGACAGGTGGTCGCCGCCGGACCCGCCGTCGTCCTCGCCGATGGTGAGGCCCAGGAAGCCCAGCTCGCCGAGCTTGCCGACGATGTCGGGGTCGACGGACTCCCGGCGGTCCCAGGTGGCCGCGTGCGGCACCACCTCGCGGTCGACGAAGTCCGCGGCGAGCCGGCGGACCGCCGCCTGCTCGGCGGAGAGTTCCAGATCCATGAGGCTTAAACTAGCGGTGCAAGTTTAAATTCGTCCAGACCCGTTGTGGCAGAGTCTGCGACGGACCACCCGAGCGAAGGAGAACCGGATGCCCCGGCCGCGGCAGGCGCTGCTCAGCCGGCAGCGGATCGTCGAGACCGCCGCCGCGCTGATCGACGCCGAGGGGCTGGCGGGCTTCTCCACCCGCCGGCTCGCCGCCGAACTCGGGGTACGCGGGCCGTCGCTCTACAACCACTTCGCCACCAAGGACGAGATCCTCGACGCGGTGGCCGACAGCGTCACCGGCCAGGTGGACGTGGCGTTCTTCGGCAGCGTCGACTGGCGCGAGGCGCTGCGCCGGTGGGGGCACTCCTACCGGGCGGCACTGGCCGCGCACCCGAACATCGTGCCGTACCTGGCCCGGGGCCCGGGGCGCCGGCCGGCGGCGCTGGCCATGGCCGACGCCGTCTACGGCGGCCTGGTCGCCGCCGGATGGCCGCCGGCCCGGGCGACGCACATCGGCGCGCTCATGCGCTACTTCGTGGCCGGCTCCGCGCTGGGCTCGTTCGCCCGGGGCTTCGTCGAGGACCCGGGGCTGTACGCGGAGCAGTACCCGCACCTGACCCAGGCCCACCGGCTGGCCGAGCACCAGCAGCAGGTGGACGAGGGTGCCTTCGCGCTGGGCCTCGACGCGCTGATCCACGGGCTGTCGCGCACCTACGAGCAGCACATCGGGCCGCTGCCACCCCTCCCGCCGGCCGACGGCGCGTACTAGAGTCAAAACTTGCACCGCTAGTTTTGGCTGACGTACGTGAGGGGCGCGATGGATCTCGCACGGACCGACTTCTACCTCGACGGACAGTGGGTCGCCGCCGGCGCCGGGGAGACCGTCGCGGTGCGGAACCCGGCGACCGAGGAGGTCGTCGCCGCCGTCCCGGCCGGCACGGCCGCCGACGTCGACCAGGCCGTCGCGGCGGCCCGGGCCGCCTTCCCCGGCTGGGCCGACACCACGCCCGCCGAGCGGGCCGCCCGCCTGGACCGGCTGCACGCCGCGCTCTCCGCCCGGGCCGACGAGATCGCCCGCACCGTCGCCCTGGAGCTGGGCACCCCGCTGAAGGTGGCCACCCGGGTCCAGGCCGGCCTGCCGCTGACCGTCCTGCACAGCTACGTCGAGCTGGCCGCCCGCCCCCCGGCCGAGGAGACCGTCGGCAACTCGCTGGTGGTCCGGGAACCGGTCGGCGTGGTCGGGGCGATCACCCCGTGGAACTACCCGCTGCACCAGGTCATCGCGAAACTGGCCCCCGCCCTGGCCGCCGGCTGCACGGTGGTGCTCAAGCCCAGCGAGCTGACCCCGCTGACGGCGTACCTGCTCTTCGACGCGATCCACGAGGCCGGCTTCCCGCCCGGGGTGGTCAACCTGGTCACCGGCACCGGCCCGGTGGTCGGCGAGGCCATCGCCGCGCACCCCGACGTCGACATGGTCTCCTTCACCGGCTCGACGGCCACCGGCCGGCGGATCTCCCACCTCGCCGCCGACCGGATCGCCCGGGTCGCCCTGGAGCTCGGCGGCAAGTCGGCCAACGTCGTCCTCGACGACGCCGACCTGGGCACGGCCGTGAAGGTGGGGGTCGGCAACGCCTTCCTCAACTCCGGCCAGACCTGCACCGCCTGGACCCGCCTGCTGGTGCACCGCGACCGCTACGACGAGGCCCTCGACCTGGCCGCCAAGGCCGCGGCGGGCTACCGGCTCGGCGACCCGTTCGACCCGGCCACCCGGCTCGGCCCGCTGGTCTCCGCCGCGCAGCGGGAACGGGTCCTCGGGCACGTCGCCCGAGGACTGGCCGACGGGGGCCGGCTGGTGTGCGGCGGGCCGGAGGCAGCACTGCCGGAGCGGGGATGGTTCGTCGCCCCGACGGTGATCGCCGACGTCGACCCCGACAGCGCCCTGGCCCAGGAGGAGGTCTTCGGCCCGGTGCTCGCGGTCATCGGGTTCGACGACGAGGACGAGGCGGTGGCCATCGCCAACAACTCCCGCTACGGGCTGGCCGGCGCGGTCTGGTCCGCCGACGAACAGCGGGCGCTACGGGTGGCCCGGCGCATGCGCACCGGCGCCGTCGACGTCAACGGCGCCCCGTTCAACCCGCTCGCCCCGTTCGGCGGCTACAAGCAGTCCGGGCTCGGCCGGGAGCTGGGCCGGCACGGGCTCGACGAGTTCCTCCAGGTCAAGGCCATCCAGCGGTGAGGGCCCTGATCGTACGGGCCGTCGACGCCCCGCTGCTGGTGGAGGAGATCGAGCTGCCGGCCCCCGGCCCGCACGAGGTACGGGTGAGCGTGCGGGCGGCGGGCGTCTGCCACTCCGACCTGTCCATGGTCGACGGGACGCTCGCGCCGCCGTACCCGCTGGTGCTGGGGCACGAGGCGGCCGGTGTGGTGGTCGCGGTCGGCGACGCCGTCACGCGGGTGGCACCCGGCGCGCACGTGGTGCTGAACTGGGCCCCGCCGTGCCGCGCCTGCTGGTACTGCGGGCGGGACGAGCCGTGGCTGTGCGAACGCACCGGGGCGCCCTCGGCCCCCCGGGGACGGACGCCGTCCGGCGAGGTCCTGCACGTCACGCTCGGCCTCGGCGCCCTCGCCGAGGAGGTGGTGGTGCCGCAGGACGCCGTCATCGCAGTCCCGGCGGAGCTGCCCTTCGAGGCGGCGGCGCTGCTGGGCTGCGCCGTGCTCACCGGCGTCGGCGCGGTCCGCCGTACCGCGCAGGTGACCCCCGGCGAGTCGGTGGCGGTGATCGGTCTCGGCGGGGTGGGGCTCTCGGTGGTCTCCGCCGCGCGGGCCGCCGGCGCCGACCCGGTGCTCGCCGTCGACGTCTCCCCGAGCAAGGCGGCGTTGGCCGCCGCGGCCGGGGCCACCGACTTCCTGCTCGCCGACGAGTCGCTCAACCGGGCGCTGCGGGCGCGCACCGGCGGCCGGGGCGTCGACCACGCGCTGGAGTGCGTCGGGCGCAGCGCCACGATCCGCGCCGCCTGGCGGGCGACCCGCCGGGGCGGTCAGGTGACCGTGGTCGGCATGGGGGCCAAGGACGACATCGTCGGGCTCGGCGCGCTGGACATCTTCCACTCGGCCCGGACGCTGCGCTCCTCGGTCTACGGCTCCTCCGACCCGGACCGGGACGTGCCGGAACTCGCCCGGGCCGTACTCGACGGCAGCCTCGACCTCAACTACCTGATCACCGACCGGACCACCCTCGACGAAGCCCCGGAGGCCTTCGCCCGCATGTCCCGGGGCGAGGGCGCCCGCACGATCGTCCTGCCCACCCCCTGATCCGCGTCGACCACGCACCTGTGGTGGGCGGTCACCGCCACCTCGTGGCTTTCGCGGGGCACCGCAACCGCGTGATCGACCCGGGCGGGCGCGGGGTCAGGAGAGGGCGCGGGCCAGCTCCGTGCGGGAGCGGATGTTGAGGCGGTGGAAGATGTTGCGCAGGTGGTGGTCGACGGTGCGGGTGGACAGGAACATCCGGGCGGCGATCTCCCGGTTGGTGGCGCCCTCGGCGACCAGTCGCGCGATCCGGAGCTGCTGACCGGTCAGCAGTCGCGCCGCCGACTCCTCCGGCGGGCCGACCGACTCCCCGGCCGCCCGCAGCTCGGTGGTGGCCTGTTCCGCCCAGGTGGCCGCCCCGAGCAGGGTGAACGCCTCCCGGGCGGCGTGCAGGTGCTCGCGGGCCGCGCGCGGTCGGCGGCTGCGGCGCAGTTCCCGGCCGAGGAGAAGCTCGGTGCGGGCCCGCTCGAACTCGTCGGCGTCCGTCGGGTGCAACCGCAGGGCGGTACGGAACTCACGCTCCGCCTCGGCGCTGCCCCGGGGCGCGAGCAGCCCGTGGCAGCGCGCGGACAGGGCCCGGCGCGACGGGCTCGCCGTACTGCTGGCCCAGCGGTCGAAGACGGCGAGGGCGGCGCCGGCCGCCGGCCGGTCCGCGACGGCGGCGGCCGCCTCCGCGAGGTACGGGGTGGCCATCACCAGGACCAGCACCTGCCCCCGGCCCGTGCCCGGGCAGGCCAGCGCGGCCAGGCGCGCGGCGGCGGCGGTCGGGCGGCTGTCGACCAGGTCGAGCACGGCCAGCGCCCACTGCGCGAGGGCGCGGGGCCGGCTGTGCGCGCCCGGGTCCTCCCCCATCTCCCGGATCCGGCGCAGGGCGGTGTCGCGGTCGGCCCGGACGGCGGCCAGCACCGCCAGCATCCCCAGGTGTACGCCGGCCCAGTTCTCCTGGCCGGTCTCCCGGGCGATCCGCAGCCCCTCCCGGGAGCTGTCCGCCGCGGCGTGGTGCCGGCCCAGCCAGTACTCGGCGGCGGCCCGCAGCTCCAACGCGCGTGGCAGGGCGGACACCTCGCCCCGCTCGCGGGCCAGCTCGACGGCGCGCTCGGCGAGCCGGTGCGCCGCGCCGTCCACGGCCACCAGCAGCCCGGCCGCCGCGGCGCAGGTCAGGGCCGCGGGGGTCAGCGCCGCCCCGGCCAGCTGTCCACCGAGGACGACCGTCCGGCGCAGGGCGGGGCCGGCCTGCTCGTGGTCGCCGCGCAGGGTCGCCGCCGTCCCCGCGACGTAGGCGCTCAGCAGCTCGGTCGCGGGCGGGTCGTCGGGGCGGCGTAGCAGCTCCGCCCGCCGCGCGATTTCGGCGTAGCGGTACTGGTCGCCGGCGAAGCAGGCGGCCTCCCCCGCCCGCACCAACGCCCCGAGGGCCAGCGCGCGATCGGCGTCCGCCACCTCGGCACCCGTGCCGGACCGTGCGCGTCCCGTGGCGGCCAGGGTGTCCGCGGCGGCCAGCAGCGTGGTGAGTGCGGCCCGGGGCCGGCCGGTGCGCAACTCCAGTTCCCCGCGCAGCAGGCCGGCCCGGCCCGCCACCGTGGCGTCCAGGGCGGCGGGCAGTTCGCCCAGCAGCAGCCGGGCCCGGTGCCCCCGGCCGGCCGACCAGGCGTACCGGGCGGCGGCCACCAGCCGGGCGGCGGCGCGTGGCGGATCGTCGGTGAGTTCGGCGGCCCGGTGCAGTGCCGCCGAGGCCGCCGCTCCCGCGCGTTCACACTCCGCCGCCGCCCGCTCCAGCTCGTCGGCCAGGGCCGGGTCGGGGCCCTGCGCCGCGGCGGCGAGGTGCCCCGCCCGGCGCAGCCGGTGCCTCGTCCCGTCCAGCACGCCGGCGAGCAGCAGGTGCGCCGCGCGGCGCTCGGCCAGCGGCGCGGCGGCCCGGACCACGGTGCGGACGAGGGGCTGCGGGAACGTGACCCGGCGCGAATCGACGCGGACCAGGCCGGCGAGTTCGGCCGGTGCGAGCGCCTCGACCGCCGTGCCGGCGACCCGGGCCGCCCGGACCAGGGTGCCGGGTTCCCCGTCCTCGTCGAGCGCGGCGAGCAGCAGGACGTGGCGGGTGTCGGCGGGCAGCCGGTCCAGCCGGGCGCGGTAGGCGCGGCCCAGCCTGCCGTCGGGCGGGGGTGTCTCGGGCACGGGCTCCTCCCCGCGGCACTGCCCCGGCGTGAGCACGTCGGCCAGGTCGACCAGGGCCTGCGGGTTGCCGCCGGCCGCCGCACCGAGCGCGGCGGCCACGGGTGGCGCGGGTGGACGGCCGGCCGACCGGTCGACGAGCAGGGCGACGCTGTCCCGGTCGTCGAGCGGGCGCAGCCGGTGGCGGGCTATCCCGCCGAGCGGCACGTCCGCGGCGGTGGTGAGCAGGACGGCCACCCGCGACCGGTGCAGGCGGCGGGCGACGAACGCCAGCGCGTCCGCGGTGGGCTGGTCGCCCCGGTCCACGTCGTCCATCGTGCACAGCAGCGGGCGGTCCCGGGCGGCGGCGGCGAGCAGCCCGAGCACGGCCAGGGACAGCGCCAGGCACCGGTGGGCGGGGCAGCCCCCGCCGGCCAGCGCCCGCAGCAGCACCCGCCGCTGCTGCTCCGGCAGCGCCCCGGCCCGGTCCAGCACCGGGTCCAGCAGCCGTTGCAGCCCGGCGTACGGCAGGCCGGCCTCCTCGGGGAGCCCGGTGCCGGCCAGGACGGTGCAGCCCGCTGCGTGCCGGTGTGCGTAGTCGACGAGCGTGCTCCGGCCGGATCCCGGCTCGCCCTCGATCAGCAGCGCGCCCCCGCCGGTGGGCAGGTCGCCCAGCAGGCGTCGGATCGCGGCGCGTTCCTCGGCCCGGCCACGCAACACGGTTAATTGCACTGACGATGCAGTAACCATGCATCGAGTGTTACCTATCGGTAGCCCGATGGAAAGACCGGCGTACCCGCTCGCGCGTCAGCGCACCGCGACGTCGGCCAGCAGGGCGGCGACGGTTCGGGCCATCACCGCGCGGGCCTGGTCCACGCCCAGCCCCAGCCCGTCGCGCAGCATCGACCAGGCGGGCCACATGCTCGCGGCCACCAGGGCGTCGACCACCTGGCCCCGCTGCGGACCGGCCTGTTCCAGCTCGGCGGCGAAGAGGTGCTCGACCTCGTCGCGGACCCGCTCGATGTGCTTGAGGCGGTTGCGGCGCAGCTGCCCGGAGACCGGCTCGCGCATCTGGGCGGCCCGGGCCGACGGCGCGACGAGTTGGAGCAGCCGGGCCCGCTGCCGGCAGTACGCGTCGACCCGCCGGGCCAGCGGCAGCGCCGGCGAGATCGGCCGGAAGGCGGCGTCCTGCTGCCGGAGCAGCTCCGCCCCGCTGGCCTCGAACAGGGTCTCCATGTCCTTGAAGTTGGTCCAGAGCGTCCGCAGCGAGATGCCGGCCCGCTCGGCGATGCGCTCGCCGGTCGGCCGCAGGTCACCCTCGGAGATGAGCGCCAGGTGCGCCTCGACGATCGCCGCCCGGGTGCGTTCGGCCCGGGCGGTCCGGCCGTCGACCCGGACCGCCGCCTCGGCACCGCCCATCGCCGCCCGCCTCCTCATCGCCGTCACCTCGCCCGCACCGCCGCGCCGAGTCTAGCGGCGGGTGACACGGCGGCCGGTCGGCACCGGCCCAGGTCCGACGCGGTCATCCGGCGGGCCGGCCGACGAGGCTGACCCCGCCGTCGAGGACGAGGGTCTGCCCGGTGAGCCAGGCCGCGTCGTCGGAGGCGAGGAAGGCGACCGCGCCGGCCACGTCGCGCGGCAGCCCGAGGCGCTTCAGCGGGTACGCCCCGGCGACCTCCTCCTCCCGACCCTCGTGCAGCGCCGCCGCGAAGCGGGTCTTCACCACTGCCGGCGCGACGGCGTTGACCCGGACCTGCGGGGCGAGTTCGACGGCCAGGCAGGCGGTGAGGTGGTCGACGGCGGCCTTGCTCACCCCGTAGAAGGCGATGCCGGGCGACGGGGTGCGGCCGGCGATCGAGGAGACGTTGACGACGCAGCCGCCGCGCTCGCCCATTCCGGCGGCCACCTGCTGCACCCAGCCGAGCGTGCCGACCAGGTTGACGTCGAGGATCTTGCGGGCCGCCGCCAGGTCCAGGTCGACCAGCGGCCCGTACGCCGGATTGATCCCGACGTTGTTGACCAGCACGTCGACCGGCCCGAACGCCTCGGTCACGGCGTCGACCGCCGCCCGGCGGTGCCCGGCGTCGTCGGCCCGGCCGGGGACGGCGACGGCGTGGGTGGGCCCGCCGAGCGCCTCGACCGCCTCGGCCAGGGCCTGCGGGTGTCGCGCGGTCAGCCCCACGCGCGCGCCCTCGGCCACGAGCCGGCGGGCGACGGCCAGGCCGATGCCGCGACTGGCGCCCGTGACGAGCGCGACCCGGCCCACGAGTCGCCCTGAATCTGCATTCACGATGCAGACAGTAGGGCCGCTGGCGACCCTCGTCAACGACGGAACGCCGATGGAGACGTCACATTCCATCGACAGCGCATCAGCGAAACCACACTGTCGATGCAGATAGTTTGATCCTTCGGAGAGGACGCCGTCATGCCCGAAGCCGTCATCGCCGCCGCCGCCAGGTCACCCATCGGGCGCGCGCACAAGGGCTCCCTGCGCGACCTGCGCGCCGACGACCTCGCCGCCACCGTCGTGCGCGCCGGGCTCGGGCCGGTGGGGGCGCCCCGGCAGGCGCTGCGGCGGGCCGGCATGTCCGTCGACGTCGACCTCGTCGAGGTCAACGAGGCGTTCGCCGCGCAGGTGCTGCCCAGCGCCCGGGAGCTGGGCGTCGACTGGGAGCTGGGCGTCGACTGGGAGCGGCTCAACGTCAACGGGGGCGCGATCGCGGTGGGCCACCCGTTCGGCATGACCGGCGCCCGGATCACCACCGCCCTGGTCAACCCGCTGCGCTGGCACGACCGGGAGATCGGGCTGGAGACCATGTGCGTCGGCGGCGGCCAGGGCATGGCCGTGGTGATCGAGCGGCTGAGCTGACCCTGACCGGGCGGGGCGGGCCGGGAAGCCGACGCGCCACGCCACGGTCACCGGCCCACCGCTACGGGGCTGGTCGGAACCGCCCGGTCAGGAGGCCGTCGGCACCCCGTTGGCCGGCGGCGCCACCGGCGCGGCGGAGTGTTCGCGTACCGGCCCGTCGCCCTCGTCCGTCTCGTACGTGGGCCCGAAGTAGGTCTGCGTCCCCCCGCTCACCCGGGTCAGCCGCTGCCCGCCGTAGCCGGAGTGGTCGGTGTCGGAGTAGCGCAGCGGGGCCAGCCCGGGCCCCTGGTAGCCGCCCTTGCGGACAGCCTCGGTGACCGCCTCGCGGGTGAGGTCCTTGCCGGCGGCCAGGAGCACCTGCACGAAGAGGTAGCCGACCGCCATGCCGTAGACGGTGTTGCCGTCGAACGGCGCGTCGCCGTTGTGCTCCTTGTTCACCTTGGTGAAGAGCTGGATCCACGGGTCGGCGGCGTCGTTCTGCATCGGCAGGTAGTTGGCGCCGACCATGCCCTCCAGCAGCCCGGCGTTGGCGCCGAGCTGCTTGGCCAGCGTCGGGTGGTCGGCGCCGACGTTGGAGACCAGCCACTGCGGCTTGAAGTTCAGCCGGGCGGCGGTGCCGACGGCCAGGGCGGTGAAGCCGGGCACGGTGGCGAGGACGACCACCTGGCAGCCGGCCGCCTTGAACGCGCCGAGCTGCGGTGCCAGGTTGGTGTTGCTGGTGACGTACGTCTGCTTCGCCGCCACGGCGTCGGCGCCGAGCACCTGCTCCACGCCGACCAGGCTGTCGCGGCCGAAGTCGTCGTCCTGGCCGAGGAAGCAGACCTTGCGCCCCGGCAGGCTGGTCTTGACGTGGTGGGCCAGGATCTTGCCCTCCACCGTGTAGTCGGGGTTGAAGCCGAAGGTGCCCGGGTAGCGGTCGGGCTGGTCCCAGCTGCGGCTGCCGGAGGCGACGAAGAGGTCGGGCACCCGGTTGCTCTTGAGGAAGTCGAGCACGCCGGTGTGCGTCGGCGTGCCGAGCCCGTTGAGGATCGCGAAGACCTTGTCCTGGAGCACGAGCTGGCGGACCACCTGCTGCGTGTTCGCCGGGTTGTAGCCGTCGTCCATGATCTTGTAGGTGATCTTCCGGCCGTGCACGCCGCCGTTGGCGTTGACGTGGTCGAAGTACGCCTTCGTGGCCGGGGCGATCTTGGAGTAGCCGGCGGAGGCCGGACCGGTGAGCGGCATGTGCGTGCCGACCACGATCTCGGTGTCGGTGACGCCGGGGACCGTTCCCCGGCCGCCGCCACCGTCGTCCCCGGTGCAGGCGACGGAGGTGGCGAGCAGGGTGATGGCGGTGGCGAGCGCGAGGCCGCGCCGTGCCGTTCGTGTCATGTCAGACACCGACCTTTCCTCGGTCCGGTTGGCGGGGTGGTGGATGGGGTGGGTGGGACGGGGTGCGGGCTCCCGGCGGGTCGGGACCCGCTCAGGGCCGCCGTCGGCCCGGCCGACGCGCGGAGACGGCGCGGGCGAGCCGGGACAGCAGGCCCTGCACGCCGCCGGGAGCGGCGATCATGACGACGACGAGGGTGATCCCGAAGATCGCCAGCGGCAGGTTGCCCTCGACCCGCTGCGCGACCGCCGGCGACAGGGTGAGCTGCTCGGTGACGGCGTGCGTCAGGTCGGGCAGGGCGACCAGCAGGACGGCGCCCCACGCCGCGCCGGTGAGGCTGCCCAGCCCGCCGACGACGACCGCCATCAGCAGGAACAGCGACAGCGTCAGCGAGAACGCCCCCGGCGACACGCTCTGCGCGAGGACCGCGAGCAGGGCGCCGCCGAGCCCGGCGCCGGCCGCGCTGACCACGAAGGCGATGACCTGGGTGCGGGCGACGTGGATGCCGGCGAGGCGGGCGGCGACCTCGTCGTCGCGGACCGCCCGGAAGGTGCGGCCGTACCGGCTGCGGACGAGGTTGGCCAGCAGCACCAGGGCCAGCAGGGTGGCCGCGGCGGTGACCCAGAGCTGCCACCGCTCGTAGGGGAAGTAGACGCCGAGGAACGCCGGCGGGGGCTCGACCGGCACCGCCAGCCCCTGTTCCCCGTTGAACACCCCGTCGAAGGTGACGGCCAACGCCGGCACCACGACCGCGACGGCCAGGGTGACGCCGGCAAGATACGGGCCGCGCAGGCGGGCGGCGGCGACCCCGACCACGGCCCCCACCGCGAGGGCGGCGACGACGGCCGCGCCCAGCGAGACCGGAAGCAGCCAGCCGCCGGTCATCCCGGCGTCGGCGAACGCGTTCTGGCACAGGGCGACGGTGTACGCGCCGGTGGCCATCAGCGCGCCGTGCCCCAGCGAGAGCTGCCCGTTCAGGCCGGTGAGGATGGTCAGCCCGGCGGTGGCGCACAGGTAGGCGGCCACGGTGGCGAGCTGGAAGTTGCGGAACGGCTCCAGGTTGTAGCTGGCGGCCACCAGCAGCAGCGCGGCGATCACCGCGAGGCCGGCGTGACGCCGCAGGGTCGAGCCGCGCCGGGCCCCGTCCGGACCGGCCCCGTCGGCTCGCCTGCTCGTGTGCGGCGGGGTCGCCGCCCGGGTGGCGCTCACACCCGCCTCGCCGCGACCGGGGCGAACAGCCCGCCGGGACGGATCAGCAGCACCGCGAGCAGCAGCACCAGCACCGCGAGCGGGGTGAGGTCGCTGCCGGCGTAGCCGCTGACGTAGGAGAGCAACAGGCCGACCGCCAGGCCGCCGACCACCGCCCCCGGTGGACTGTCCAGACCACCTACCACGGCCGCGGTGAACGCCGAGACGAAGACCAGGTCCATCGCGTGCGGGTGCAGGCCCAACTCGGTGGGGATGACCAGCATGCCGGCCAGCGCGCCCACCCCGGAGGCGAGCGCCCAGCCGAGGGTGAGCATGCCGCCGACGTTCACGCCCAGCAGCCGGGACACCTCGGGGGCGAACGCCGCCGCGCGCATCCGCAGGCCCACCGCCGTGCGGGTGAAGGTCCAGGCGAGCCCCACGACCACCACCGCGACCGCCGCGAAGACGAACAGGTCGTACGGCGACAGGACGGCGGCGCCGCCCACGGTCAGCGGGTTGCGGGAGAACGGGGTCCCGGCGGGCAGGAACTCGCTGCCGTACGCCATGCCGAGCACGGCCTGGATCAGCAGCACCAGCCCGAGCGCGACGATCACCGGGTTGAGCGGTGAGGCGTGGTCGACGAAGCGCATGACGACCAGGTCCACCGCCGCGCCGAGGAGCAGCCCGGCGACGAGCGCGGCCAGGAAACCCAGCCAGTAGGAACCGGTCGCGGCGGACACGCTGTAGGCGACGTAGGCGGTGGCGACGGCCATCGCGCCCTGGGCGAAGTTGACGATCCGGGCCGCCCGCCAGATGAGTACCAGTGCCAGGGCGAACGCGGCGAGGACCGCGCCCCTGGACAGTCCGTCGAGGGTGAGGAAGACGAAGCGGTCCAACGGTCCTCCCTTGCGGGGACGAGGGGTTCAGAAGCCGAGGTAGGCGTGCCGCAGGTCGGCGTCGTCGCGCAGCCGGGCGGCAGGGGCGGTGGTGACGATCCGCCCCAGGGACATCACCACGCCCTGGTCGGCGACGGAAAGCGCGCTGCGCACGTTCTGCTCGACCAGCAGGACGGTCAGCCCGGTGCCGTCGCGCAGCCGGCGCAGCAAGGCCATGGTCTGGGCGACCACCCGCGGCGCCAGGCCGAGTGACGGCTCGTCGAGCAGCAGCAGGCGGGGCCGGGCGACGAGGGCCCGGCCGAGGGCGAGCATCTGCCGCTCGCCGCCGGAGAGCTGGTGACCGAGGTGCCGCCGCCGCCGGGCCAGCGGCTCGAACAGCTGGTAGACCTCGTCGAGGGCGCGGGCGGCGTCGGCCCGGTCGCGCCGCCACAGCCCGCCCAGTCGCAGGTTCTCGTCGACCGTCAGCTCGCCGACCACCCCGCGGCCCTCGGGCACGTGGGCCATGCCGCGACGAACGAGCTGCTCCACCGCGACGCCGCGCAGGTCCTCGCCGGCCAGCACGACCCGGCCGGCCGCCGGGCGCAGCATGCCGGAGAGGGCGCGCAGCAGGGTGGTCTTGCCGGCCCCGTTGGCGCCGACCACGGCCGCGATGGCGCCCCGCGGGACGGTGAGGTCGATCCCGTGCAGCACCGGCGCGCCGCCGTAGCCGGCCACCAGGTCGCGCACCTCGAGCAGTCCCTCGCCGCTCATGCGGCGGCCTCGTCGACGGCGGCGCCGAGGTAGGCGTCGGCGACCGCCGGGTCGTCGCGCACCTCGTCGGGGGTGCCGGCGGCGATCACCCGCCCGAAGTCGAGCACCACGATCTCGTCGCAGACGGACATCACCAGGTCCATGTGGTGCTCCACCAGCAGCACCGCGCAGGGGTCGGTGTCGCGTCGGGGCAGCCCCCTGATCAGCTCCGCCAGCTCGGCGATGTCGTCGCCGCCCAGGCCCCCGGCGGGTTCGTCGAGCAGCAGCAGCCGGGGACGCGCGGCCAGCGCGCGCGCCAGGGCGACCCGCTGGCGTACGGCGAAGGGCAGCGTGCCCGGCGCGGCGTCGGCGTGCCCGGCGATGCCCAGGGAGTCGAGGACGTCGAGGGCGTGCCGGCGCAGCCGGCGCTCGTCGCGGTCGCTGCGGGGCAGGCCCAGCAGGGCGGCGAGGAAGCCCGCCCGGGCCGTGTGGGTGGCCCCGGTCATCACGTTCTCCAGCACGGTGAGCCCGGCGAAGAGCCCGGTGCCCTGCAACGTGCGGGCGACGCCGAGGCGGGTCAGCCGGTGCGGGCGGGGGCGCAACGGGCGGCCGTCGAGGGTCAGCGACCCCTCGTCCGGCGGGACGAAACCGCAGACGACGTTGAACAGCGTGGTCTTGCCGGCCCCGTTGGGACCGATCACGCCGACCACCCGGCCGGGCGGCACCCGCAGCGAGACGTCGTCGAGGGCGGTGAGGCCGCCGAAGCGGACCCCGATGTGGTGCAGTGCGAGCCCTTGCTCCATCGCCCGTCCCCCCGGCAGCCGCCAGTATTTACACTGGGAGTGTACGTTTCTGAGCTGCGCCGTCAATACCTTCGACACCCCGGGCGCACATGCTCGTCGGTCGCCGCCCGAGCCGGGCGGCGACCGACGGTTTCTGCACCGACCCGGCAGCCACGCGCCACGGGGCGGCCGCGGACGACGGCCGCCCCGGACGGCGTCAGGCGCTCGGGCAGGTGTTGCGGTACTCCTCGATCGCGATGCCGCTCGGACCGGGGCAGAGGAACTGCTCGTAGCGGGTGTCGTCGTCGACGAACCGCTTCAACCAGGCCACCGCCTGGCGGGCGGTGGGCGTGTTCACGGACTGCGGGAAGAAGTGGCTCGCCCCGTTGAGCTCCAGGTACGCCTTCTCCGACGAGGCCGGGATGCTGCTGTAGAACGGCTCCGAGTGCGACGAGACCGGCGCGACGCTGTCGTTCTCGCCACCGATGATGAGCGTGGGCACCCGGACGCCGGACCAGGTCTTGTCCAGGTTCCACGGCGCCAGCGGCACGGCGGCCTGCAACGACGGCCGGGAGACGGCGGCCTCCAGACTGCCGCCGCCACCCATCGAGTGGCCGGAGACGGCGAGCCGGCCGGCGTCGATCCGGCCGCGCACCGAGCTGCGCTGCGTCAGGTAGTCGAGCGCGGCGAGCAACTGCCGGCCACGGCTGGCGGGCTGGTCGAAGCGGCTGTTGGTCTCGATGCCGATCACGACGAAGCCGTGCGAGGCGATCCGCGGCCCGAGCCAGCTGATGCTGGACCAGGCGGCCGTGTAGCCGGGCGAGATGGCGACGGCACCGAAGGTCCCCTCGGCGGTGCTGGTCGGGTAGTAGATGACGCCCCCGCCGAAGCCGCTGACGCTGAGCGAGGAGACGCTCTGCGACGCGGTGGCGAACGGGCCACGGCTGGCCTCCAGCAGGGCGACGGTCGGGGCGGGGCCGCGCTCGTACGGGTTGGCGGCGGCCCGGGCGGCGGCCGGCGGCGCGGCCAGGGCGCCCACCGCGGCCAGGACGGCGGCCAGGACCAGGCGGGCGACGCGGGTGGCGGGACGGGAACGGACGGTGACGGTTGGTGATGACACGTCGGGCACTCCCTACGGGACGGGGCATATCGACATGCGTCAGTCTTCGGCGGCGCCGACGGCGGCGCATCGGCGAAATCACCAGTCCGCCGGAGCAGATGCGCCCGGACCTCGGCGCTGGCGGTCATCGACCGCGGACGCGACGCGATCCGCCGGCCGTCGTCCAGCGGCTGAGCGCCGCGTCGGAGCGGGTGCCGACGTCGCGTAGGGTCGGCACCGCCCCGCTCCGGCCGCGCCGGACGCCCCCCCCTGCCCCGCGGAGACGCCCCCATGACCGAGATAGGCGGCGCCACGAGGGTGTACGCGCTGCTCGGCGACCCGATCGCGCAGGTGCGCGCCCCCGGGCTGCTCAACCCGGTGCTCGCCCGGCGCGGCACCGACGCCGTGCTCGTCCCGGTCCACGCGGCGCCGGCCGACCTGACGCAGGTGGTGCGTGGGCTGCAACGGGTGGCCAACCTGGACGGGATGCTGGTCACCGTGCCGCACAAGGCCGCCGTACTCGACCTCGCCGACCGGGCCAGCGACCGTGCCCGCCTGGCCGGCAGCGCCAACGCGCTGCGGCGCGAGCCCGACGGGACGTGGACCGCCGACACGTTCGACGGCGACGGGTTCGTGCGCGGGCTGGCCGGGGCCGGACACCACCCGCGGGACCGCCGGGCGTGCGTGGTGGGCGCGGGCGGTGCGGGCAGCGCGATCGCGGTGGCCCTGCTCGACGCCGGCGTGGCGGAACTGCGCCTCAGCGACACCGACCCGGGCCGGCTGGAGACGCTGCGGCGGCGGCTGGCCGCCGCGTACCCCGGCCGGGTCGACGCGACCGCGCGACCGCGCCTGGCCGACGCCGACCTCGCGGTCAACGCCACGCCCCTGGGGCTGCGCGCCGACGACCCGCCGCCGTTCGCGGTGGCCGACCTGCCGGCGGGCGCCGTGGTCGCCGACATCATCATGACGCCGGCGGAGACGGTCCTGCTGGCCCAGGCACGGGCCCGGGGCCTGCGGGCGCATCCGGGCGGGCCGATGCTCGCCCACCAGATCGACGCCTACCTCGCCTTCTTCGGGCTGTGACCGAGCGCCGGGTGGGGCCGCAAGCCCGTGCGGCCCCCGGCAGCGGTCGCCGACCGGCCCCGGCCGCCGGCCGCCGCGTCGCCGACCGGGCCACCCGACCGGTTCGCTGATCATCCTGTCGGGCGGACCTGTTACCGTCGCGCCGCCGCTGCACCAGTCGGACCGGAGGTAGGCGTGATCAGCTCGCACGTGTCGTCGTTCGTCGGATCACCGGTGGTGCCCTTCACCCCGGGAATGGCACTTCCCGACGACCCGTCGGCGGTCGCCTGGCGGCTGGAGGTCGAGGAGCACGACGCGGAGCCCGAGGAGTTCCTCGGTCTCGTGCGGGCGCTGCGGGAGCAGGTGCCGCCCGACGCGGTGCGCGCCCTGGTGGTCGGCGAGTGGGGCGAGGCCTACGAGCGGCCCCTGCCGGTCGAGGCGCTGGTCGAGGCCGCCGCGGAGTGGACCGGGCTGCGGGCGGTCTTCCTGGCCGACCTGACCTACGAGCAGTGCGAGATCTCCTGGCTCGCCCACGGCGACATCACCCCACTGCTGGCGGCCTACCCGTCGTTGGAGGTGCTGTGGGTGCGCGGCGCGCAGGGCCTTCGGCTGGAGCCGATCCGCCACGCCGGGCTGCGGGAGCTGCGCTTCGAGTCCGGCGGGCTGCCGGCCGAGGTGGTCCGCGCCGTCGGCGCCTGTGAGCTGCCGGCCCTGCACCGGCTGGACCTGTGGCTCGGCAGGAGCGACTACGGCGGCGACGCGGGCGTCGAGGACCTGGCCGGGGTGCTCGCCGGCGTCGGCCTGCCGGCGCTGCGTCACCTCGCGGCCTGCAACGCCGAGATCGCCGACGCGGTGGCGGCGGCCGTCGCCACCGCGCCGGTCGTCCCCCGGCTGGAGGCGCTCGACCTGTCGATGGGGACGCTGACCGACGAGGGCGCGAAGGCGCTGCTGGCCGGCCAGCCGCTGACCCACCTGGCGCGGCTCGACCTGCACCACCACTACCTGTCGGAGGAGATGGCCGCGTCGGTGGCCGCCGCGCTGCCGGGCGTACAGGTCGACCTGTCCGACGCGCAGACCGCCGAGGAGTACGACGGCACCCCCTACCGCTACACCGCTGTCGGGGAGTGAGCGACGTTGACCTTCGATTCGCACACGCGTCACTTCGCCGGCCGCCCGGTGGTGGACGTCCCCGCCGACGGGCCGCTGCCCACGGTGGACGGTCCGGTCTCCTGGCGGATCGCCCTCTGGCACTTCGACGAGACCACCACGGAGCACAAGCTCTCGGAGGAGTTCCGGGTCGCGTTCGACCGGTTCGTCGCGCAGGCCGGGCCGTCGGTGGAGTCCCTGGTCGTCGGCTCCTGGGGCTACGCGGCGTTCCATCCCGCCCCGATCGCGCAGCTGTGCGCCGTGGCGTCGCGCCTGCCGGCCCTGCGCGCCCTCTTCCTCGGTGACATCACCTTCGAGGAGTGCGAGGTCTCCTGGATGAAGGTGGGCGACGTCAGCCCGCTGCTGACCGCTTACCCGGCGCTGGAGGTGCTGCGGGTGCGCGGCGGCGAGGACCTCGCGTTCTCCCCGGTGCGACACCCGCGACTGCGGGAGCTGGCGGTGGAGAGCGGCGGGCTGCCCCGGGCGTTCGTCGGCGCGGTGCTCGACTCCGACCTGTCCGCGCTGAGCGACCTGGAGCTGTGGCTCGGCACCTCCGACTACGGCGGCGACGCGCGGGTCGCCGACCTGGCCCCGCTGCTGGCCGGTGAGCGGTTCCCCGGGCTGCGCCGGCTCGGCCTGCGCAACTCGGAGATCGCCGACGAGCTCGCCGAGGCGCTGGCGTCGGCGCCGGTGGTGCCCCGGCTGCGCCGCCTGGACCTGTCGATGGGCACGCTCGGCGACCGGGGCGCGGCGGGCCTGCTCGCCGGGCAGTCGCTGACCCACCTGGCGGAGCTGGACCTGCACCACCACTATCTGTCGGAAAAGATGGCCGCGTCGGTGCCCGCCGCGCTGCCGGGCGTCCGGGTCGACGTGTCCGACCCGCAGGAGCCCGACGAGTACGACGGAGAGAGCCACCGCTACACGGCGGTGTCGGAGTGACATGCGCCTGACCGTCGTCGGCAACCCCGGCAACCGTCGGGTCGACCTGTTCACCCGGGCGGTCCTCGCCGCCGGCCTGCCCCGACCGGAGGTGCTGCCGTGGGCCGACGTGCTGACCGGGGCGGCGCCGCCCGGGGCCGGTGCGCTGGTGCGGATCGACTCGCCCGGCGAGGACGCCGAGGTGGACCGGCTGCTGCGCCGCTGCGCCACCCCGGCGCGGCACGGTGAGCTGGTCGGCCTGGCCGACACGTACGCCGGGCTGCTGGGGGGCCTGGACCGGGTCGCCGCCGGCGGCGCGGAACTGCTCAACGACCCGACGGACGTCGCGGTGCTGTGCGACAAGCGGCGCTGTCACGCGCGACTGTCCGCCGCCGGGGTGCCGGTGCCGGCCGCGCTGCCACCCGTGCACGGGTGGGCGCAGCTGCGGGCGGCGATGGCGACGGCCCGCTGGAGCCGGGTCTTCGTCAAGCCCGCGCACGGCTCGTCGGCCGCCGGGGTCGTCGCGCTGGCCGTGGCCGGGCGGCGGGTGCAGGCGGTGACCACGATCGAGGCGACCCCGGACGGGCTGTTCAACTCGCTGCGGCCGCGCCGCTACAGCGACGAGGCCGAGGTCGCCGCGATCGTCGACCGGATCGCCGCGGAGGGCCTGCACGTGGAGCGGTGGCTGCCCAAGGCGGGGCTCGGCGACCGGGTGGTCGACCTGCGGGTGGTGGCGGCCGCCGGGCGGCCCACCCACGCCGTGGTGCGCGCCGCCCGTGGCCCGCTGACCAACCTGCACCTGGGCAACGCGCGCGGGGACCTCGCCGAGCTGCGCGCGGCGGCCGGGCCGGCGGCGTGGGCGGCGGCGATGGACACCTGTGAGCGGGTGGCCGGGTGCTTCCCCCGCAGCCTCCAGGTCGGGATCGACCTGATGTTCCTGCTCGGCTGGCGGCGCCACGCGGTGGCCGAGGTCAACGCCTTCGGCGACCTGCTGCCGGGGGTGCTCACCGACGGCCGGGACACCTACGCCGAGCAGGTGCGCGCCCTGACCGACGGCCGGTGGGAGCGCCGCCGCGCGGCGGGGCGGCAGGGGCTCACGTGCGCGATCTGATCGGCAGCCACGACCTGCTCCTGCTCACCCTCGACACGCTGCGCCACGACGTCGCCGCCGACCTGGCCGCGCGGGGGCGCACGCCGCACCTGGCGCGGGCGTTGCCCGGCGGCCGGTGGGAGCGCCGGCACTCCCCCGCCAGCTTCACCTACGCCGCGCACCACGCGTTCTTCGCCGGCTTCCTGCCCACCCCGGTCACCCCGGGCCGGCACGAGCGGCTGTACGCGGCGGCGTTCCCCGGCAGCGAGACCGCCGGCACCGACACGTGGGTGTTCGACGCGCCCGACCTGCCGACGGCGCTCGCCGGCGTCGGCTACCACACGCTCTGCCTGGGCGGGGTCGGGTTCTTCAACCGGCGCAGCCCGCTCGGGGCGGTGCTGCCGGGTCTGTTCGCCGAGGCGCACTGGGAGCCCGGGTTCGGGGTCACCTCCCCCACCTGTCTGGACGCCCAACTCGACCGGCTGGCCGAGGTGCTGCCGCGGGTGCCGGCGCGGCAGCCACTGTTCACGTTCCTCAACGTCGCCGCCCTGCACCAGCCCAACCGGCACCACCTGCCCGGGGCGCGGGTCGACGACCTGGCCAGCCACGCCGCCGCCCTGGAGTACGTCGACGGCCGGCTCGACCGACTGTTCGCCCTGCTCACCGGCCGCGGAAGGCCGGTGTTCGCGATCGTCTGCTCCGACCACGGCACCGCCTACGGGGAGGACGGCCACACCGGCCACCGGATCGGCCACGACGTGGTGTGGACGGTCCCGTACGCCCACTTCGTCCTGCGACCGGGGGAATGGTGACCAGCACCGACACGGGCCTCGACGGCTCGCCGTACCAGCAGTACCTGTACGCGTACCCGCACAAGACCTCCTACCGGCCGCTGCGCCCGCGCCCGCTGCTGGCGGACGTGTGGCGGGCCGAGGCGCGCGAGGCGCTCTTCCTCTACGTGCACCTGCCGTTCTGCGAGATGCGCTGCGGGTTCTGCAACCTGTTCACCCGCGCCAACCCGCCCGCCGAGCAGGTCACGGCGTACCTGCGGCAGTTGCGCCGGCAGGCCGGCCGGGTCGCCGAGGCGCTGGGCGACGACGCCGGCTACGCCCGCGCGGCGCTCGGCGGCGGCACCCCCACCTACCTGACCGCCGACGAGCTGACCGAGCTGTTCGCCGTCGCCTCCGCGATGGGGGCCCGGCTGCCGGGCGTACCGCTGTCGGTGGAGACCTCGCCGGCGACCGCGACGCCGGAGCGGCTCGCCGTGCTCGCCGCGCACGGCACCACCCGGGTGAGCATCGGCGTGCAGAGCTTCCTCGACGCCGAGGCCCGCGCCGCCGGCCGGCCGCAGCGGCGCGCGGAGGTGGAGGCGGCCCTGGCCGCGATCCGCGCCGCCCGGATCCCGGTGCTCAACATCGACCTGATCTACGGCATCGACGGGCAGAGCGCCGGCACCTGGCGGCAGAGCCTCGACGCGGCCCTGGCGTGGCGGCCGGAGGAGCTGTACCTCTACCCGCTGTACGTGCGCCCGCTGACCGGGCTCGGGCGGCGGGCGCACAGCCGCGCGGACTGGGACACCCAGCGGCTCGCCCGCTACGAGCAGGCGGTGGCGACGCTGGGGGCGGCCGGCTACCGGCAGGAGTCGATGCGGCAGTTCCGCCGGGCCGACGCGCCCATCCCGGACGGGCCGGACTACTGCTGCCAGGACGACGGCATGGTGGGCCTGGGCTGCGGCGCCCGCTCCTACACCACGTCGCTGCACTACTCGTTCGACTACGCGGTCGGGGTGTCGCAGGTCCGCGCGGTGCTCGACGACTACCTGGCCCGCCCAGCCGACGACTTCCGCCACGCCGAGTTCGGGTTCGCCCTGGACGGCGCGGAGCAGCGCCGCCGGTGGCTGCTCAAGTCGCTGCTGCGCGCCGAGGGGGTCGACGCGGCAGCCTACCGGGCCCGCTTCGGCGCGCTTCCGGGCGACGACTTTCCCGAGCTGGGCCGGCTGGTCGACCGGGGGTGGGCCGACGACGGTGGGCTGCGGCTGACCCCGGCCGGGTTGGCCCGGTCCGACGCGATCGGCCCGTGGCTGACCTCGTCCCGGGTACGCGACGCGATGACCGGGTACGTGCCGAGGTGAGCCTGGCGATCCTCTACCGGGGGCCCCTGGCGAGCTGCAACTACGACTGCCCGTACTGCCCGTTCGCCAAGCGGCACGACCCGCCGGAGCTGCTGCGCGCCGACCGGGCGGCGCTGGAGCGGTTCGCCGGCTGGGTGGCGGCCACCGCCGACGTACGGCTGTCGGTGCTGTTCACCCCGTGGGGCGAGGGGCTGACCCGCGGCTGGTACCGCGACGCGATGGTGTCACTGTCGCACCTGCCGCACGTCGATCGGGTGGTCATCCAGACCAACCTCGCCGCCCGGGTGGACTGGCTGGCCGACGCCGACCCGGGCGCCGCCGCCCTCTGGGCCACCTACCACCCCGGTCAGGTCGACCGGGACCGCTTCCTGCGCCGCTGCGCCCGGCTGACCGGGCTGGGCGTGCGCTACTCCGTCGGAGTGGTCGGCCTGCCGGAGCACCTCGCCGAGGCGCGGGCGTTGCGGGCCGCCCTGCCCGCCGAGGTCTACCTGTGGGTGAACGCCGCCGAGGGACGACGCTACGACGCCGACGAGGAGGCGACCTGGACGCGGCTGGATCCGCTGTTCGGCTACAGCGTGCGACCGCACGTGTCGCTCGACCGCCCGTGCCACGCGGGAGAGACGGCGATCTCGGTGCTCGGCGACGGCACGGTGCGCCGCTGCCACTTCATCGACGAGCCGATCGGCAACCTCTACGACGGGTCGTGGCGCTCGGCCCTGCGGCCGAGGTCGTGCGGCAACGCGGTCTGCGACTGCCACATCGGTTACGTCCACCTCAAGCCGCTCGGCCTGCGGGACGTCTTCGCCGGCGGGGTCCTGGAACGCATCCCGGCGGCCTGGCCGCCGGTACGCCGCCCGGTGCCGGTCGCCGCGCCGGGGCACCGGCAGCCCGCCGATCCCCGGCCCGGAGCCGCTGCCGGCGTTGCACGCCCCGGGCCCGCGCCGGGATAGCAGGCTCGGGCTCCCGCCCCGGCGTCGCACCTGTCGGGCCCCGTCCTCGACGCCCTCACGAGACGCCGGCCGATAGGGTCGGGGCCCATGCGGACGAAGCAGGAACTGGGCGAGGCCATCCGGCGGGACCGGCGGGCCGTCCTCGTCGTCAACGCCCGCTCCCGCCGAGGCCGCCACCTGCACGAACAGGCCCGGGCGCGGCTGACGGCGGCCGGCTTCCACCTGCTCGGCGACCATCCCGTCGACCAGCCCGGCCAGCTCGAACGCGCCCTCGCCGCGGCCGTCGACCTCGGGCCGGACCTGCTGGTGGCCGGCGGCGGGGACGGCACCCTCAGCACCGCCGCACGGCTGCTGGCCCACCGCGACATGGCGCTCGGCCTGCTGCCGCTGGGCACCACCAACAACTTCGCGCGCACCGTCGGCGTGCCGCTGGAGCTCGACCGTGCCGTCGACGTGCTGGCCGGCGGCACGGTGATCGACGTCGACCTCGGCCTCGCCGGCGACATGCGGTTCACCAACCACGTCGGCATCGGCCTCTCCGCCGACATCATGCTCCGGACGCCGCCGCGCCTGAAACGGATCACCGGCCGGCTGGCGTACCCGCTCACCGCCCTGGCCCTGCTGGCCCGGCACCGCCCGCTGCGCGTCACCGTCCGCGCCGGGCAGGCCCGGCACGAGTTCGTCACCCACCAGGTGTACGTCGCCAACGGCGGCTTCCACGCCGGCCGCCCGATCGCCGCGGACGCCGACGCCGACGACCGGCTGCTGGTCGCGTACCCGGTCGGCGGCGCGAACCGGCGTGGCCTGCTACGCGACACCGCCCGCAACGCGGCGACCGGGCACCGCCGCTCCGTCGGCGACGAGCCGTTCCTCGCCGTCGGGGAGCTGTGGCTGGAGACCGACCGGCCGGCGCGCGTCGAGGTCGACGGCGAGCTGTGCGGCCGTACGCCGATCCGGATCGGCCTGGACGCCAACGCGCTGCGGGTGATGGCGCCGGCCGGCAGCCCGGACCGCTGACCGGCGCGGCCGGCCGCACGCGCTACTCCGGCCGGGCCGCCGCGTCGAGGGCCGCCAGGAAGTCGGCGACGAGGTCCTCGGTGTCCTCGATGCCGGTGGAGACCCGGACGAGGCCCTCGCCGATGCCCGTGGCGGCCAACTGCTCGGCGTCCACGATCCCGGCCCACATCGAGCGCGGGTGCACCACGAGTGTGCTGACGCTGCCCAGGCTGGCCGCCCGCTTGGCCAGCCGGAGGCCGTCGAGCAGCCCGGCCGCCGCGCGCCCGTCGCGCAACTCGACGCTGAGCACCCCGCCGAAGCCGGTCATCTGCCGGCCGGCCAGCTCGTGCTGGGGGTGCGTCGGCAGCCCCGGGTAGCGGACCTGCCGCACCGCCGGGTGGCCCTCGACCGCCCGGGCCAGGGCCAGCGCGTTGGCGTTGTGCCGGTCCACCCGCAGCGACAGGGTGCGGATGCCCCGCAGCAGCAGCCAGGCATCGATCGGGCCGAGGGTGCTGCCGGTGACGATGGCGGTCTGCCAGACCCGGTCGACCAGGTCGGCGGAGCCGACGATCACCCCGGCCGAGACGTCGGAGTGCCCGCCGAGGTACTTCGTCCCGCTGTGCCACACCAGGTCGGCGCCGAAGTCCGCCGGCCGCTGGTTGACCGGGGTGGCGAAGGTGTTGTCGACCGCGACCAGCGCGTCGTTGGCGTGCGCCAGCTCGACGACGGCGGCCAGGTCGGTCAGTTCGAGCAGGGGGTTGCTCGGCGTCTCCACCAGGACCAGCCGGGTCTGCGGGCGCAGCGCCCGGGCGAAGGCTGCGGTGTCGGTCTGGTCCACCTGGGTGAAGGCCACGCCGAAGCGGGACAGCAGGCCGGTGACCAGGGACGTCGTGCCACCGTACGTGCTGCGCTGCACGATGACGTGGTCCCCGGCGGAGAGCAGGGCCAGGGCGATCGTGCTGATCGCGCCCATCCCGGAGGCGGTCACCATGCCCGCCTCGGCACCCTCCAACTCGGCGACCACGGCGGCGACCTGCGCGTGGTTGGGATTGCCGTAGCGGGTGTAGAAGGCGTGGCCGCGGGTCTCGGTGGCGACGGCGGCGAACTGCTCGTCGGACTCGGCGCTGAAGGTGGCGCTCTGCATGATCGGCGGCGACACCGCTCCACCCGGGTTCAACCCGTCGTCGCCGTGGACAGCGATCGTGCCGGTGCCGGTCACAGGTTCTCCTCACATGGTGGGTGGCCCGCCGGGCGGCGGATCGGACAGGTAGGGCGTCACCCCGTCGGGACGGACACGGCCACCGGGGGCGGCGCGGGAGCGGCACGGTCGATGAGCATCCGCAGCGCGTCGCGGTGCCATCGCAGGACGGCGTCGTCCAGGTCGGCGACGGCGAGCCCGGGGCCCGTGCCGGCGTCGGCGAGGACCCGGCCGTCGGGAGCGTACACGGCGCTGCGACCGGCGAACTCCCAGCCGCCGTGCGAGCCCGCGAAGTTGGCGAACAGCACGTAGCAGGTGTTCTCCAGGGCGCGGGCCGGGAAGTACACGCCGCGCCGGTGCTCGGAGTCACCCGTCGTGAACGCTCCCGGGCAGAGGTACGCGTCGGCGCCGGCGAGGGCCAGCGCGCGAGCGTGTTCGGGGAAGCTCGCGTCGTAGCAGATGCCCAGGCCGAGCCGCCAGCCACGCACCTCCACCAGGGAATCGGCCCGGCCCGGCACGAACAGCTCCCGCTCGTGGCCGTCCAGGTGACGCTTGTCGTACCCGGCGGCGACCCCGCCGTCCGCGCCGACCACCAGGGCGCCGATCGCCCAGCCCTCGGTGCGTCGCCGGCAGCCGCCGACCACCGCCACCACCCGATGGATGCGGCAGGCCTCGGCGACGACGTCGATCGGGTCACCGCCCGGCTCGACGGCGCACCGCGCGATGTCGTCGCACAGCAGGCCGACGTCGTACCCGCAGAGCGACAGCTCGGGGAAGACGACCAGGTGGACCCCGAGGGCCGCCGCCTCGGCGATGCTCTCCGCCGCGGTCCGCGCGTTGCCGGCCAGGTCGCCGGGGACGGCGGTGACCTGGGCTGCCGCGACCCGCAGCGGGGCGCGACCGGTGGGGTGCGCGGCCGTCACGCAGCCCCCAGCCACCAGCGCAGGCCGAAGAAGACCAGCAGGCCCACCGTCCAGACGATCATGAAGCGCTCGACGAAGAGGCCGGTCACCAGCGTGACCAGTCCCGCCACCAGGTATGGCACGGTGACGACGGTGATCTCGATCCGGTTGTCGACGGGCGCGATCACCGACGGGACGGCGATGGCCGCCAGCAGCGCCGGCGGGAGGTACCCGAGGAAGACCTTGACGTCGTCGGGCAGCACGCGGTCGCGGAAGACCAGCAGCGGCAGGTACCGGGGCGCGAAGGTGGCGAGCCCCATCCCGAGGATGAGCAGCAGCATGGACATTCCCGTCACCTTCCGTCCGTGTCACGGGCCGTCTCCACGGCCCCGCGATCCCCCGCCGCCGCCCCGGCGGTCCGCGGTTGCGGCGTTCGTGGTTCCCGCCCCGGCTCCGCCGGAGTCTCCCCCGGCTCGCCCGACTCCGCCGCTTCCTCCGACTCCGCCGCTTCCTCCGCCGGCTTCGGCGGGAACCACCGCCGTTCCACCACCTCGCAGGCCATGCCGACGAACGCGCCGCCGAACGCCGCCACGATCAGGCCGAGGTTGTAGGGCAGCCCGAGCAGGAGCAGGGCCAGCGCCCCGGCGGAGACCGCCGTCGTCCAGACCTTCCAGCCGACCAGCGCCGAGGCGAGCACCACCAGGAAGACCGCGGTCATCGGGAAGTCCAGACCGGAGCGCAGCCGCTCCGGCAGCAGGTGTCCCGCGATCATGCCGACCACCGTGGCGACAGCCCAGTTGACGTACATGACCGCGGAGGCGCCGAAGTAGAACATGCTCTTGCGCCGGGCCGGCTCGTCGCCCTTGATCCGGTCGAAGGCCACGAAGAACACCGCGTCGATCAGCCCGAAGCCCAGCAGCAGCCGCCACCGCTGGGGCAACTCGCGCACGTGCGGCGCGAGCAGCGTGGAGTAGATCACCATCCGTAGGCTGAGGATCAGCGTGGTCAGGACGATGACCGGCCACGCCGCGCCCTCCGAGATCAGCTTGAAGCCGATGAACTGGGCGGTCCCGGAGTTGACCACCATGGCCAGGCCGAACGTCTCCAGGTAGGACAGCCCGGCGGCCAGGCCGAGAGTGCCGCCGATCACGCCCAGGGGAAAGGCGGAGAGCAGGAACGGCACCATCGAGCGGGCTCCGGCGATGAACTCGCCCCGCGCGGTCGGCGTACGGTCAGACATGATCCTCCCCAGGACGGCGGGCGGACGGAACGGCGGCCGCCGGCGGCGCGCCCGGTCCCGTCGCGCCGACGATAGCGGCCACGTCGGCCGCGCGGGTGCGGCAGAAGTAGTGCCCGCCCCCGTCGATCTCCTTGAGCTGCACGTCGGTGGCGATCCGCCGCCACGCCTCGTGCGCCGAGCCCGGCCCGGCCGTCAACGGGTCGTCGGCCGCCACGACCACGGTGACCGGCACCGACAGCGGCTCCCCCGCCCGGTCCCGCAGGTAGCGGTGCGAGCCGACGGCGTCGTGCCGGAAGGCGGCGACCAGCGCATCGACGTGCCCGGCGTCCAGGCCGTCCAGCTCCGTGAAGCCGGTCTGGTCCACCAGCCAGCCCACCACGTCCGCCGGTGCCATTCCGGTCACCTCGGCGATGCTGGCGTCGATCTCCTCCGGCCCGCGCAGCAGCTTGCCGCCGAGGAACAGCCGCTCGGGTACCCGGCCGGCGGCGGCGAGCAGCCGGGTGACCTCGATCGCCGCCGCCGCGCCGACGCAGTGCCCCCAGACGAGCACCGGCCGCCCGCCCAGCTCACCGATCTCGGCGGCCACCCGGCGGGTCAGCTCCGGCAGGTCCAGCAACGGCTCGGGCCGGCTGACGTCGTGCCCCGGCAGCGCCACCGCGTGCACCGCGATCCGGTGCGGGGCCAGTGCCTCGGCCAGCGGCCGGAAGGCGAGCGGGCTGCCCGCCGCGTACGGGAAGCAGACCAGGACCCGGTCGTACGCGGCGTCCGGCGGCGACAGCGGTTGCAACAGGCCGTCCTCCGGCGCGGCGTCCGCCTCGACGGCCCGGGCCAGCGGGCCGAGCGTGGAGGTGGTCATCAGCTGCCGCAGGGTGACCAGGGGCCGCAGCGCGGCGATCACCCGCATCGCGGCGAGCGAGTTGCCGCCCAGGTCGAAGAAGTTGTCCTCCTCGGCGATGCCGGCCACCGGCACGTCGAGCGCCCGCGCCCAGGCCTCGGCGATCCGCCGGGCGACGGGCGTGCCCGGCGCGGTCCGCCCGGCCGGCGCCTCGGGCCGGCGCGTCGCCGGGGCGGCCCGCTCGAAGCGGCGCCGGGTCGGCGTGGTCCGGGCCTCGGGCAGGCCGGGCCGCAGCCCGTCGTGGGCGCGCTCCGGGTCGGTCGCCAGCTCCGCCAGCACCCGCCGGTACACCTCCCCGATGCCCGCCGCCTGCTGGGACGTGAAGGCCGCCGAATGGTAGTGCAGGCTCAGCCGGACCCGGTCGGTGAAGAAGTCCCGCATGAACTCGGCGCGCAGCGCGAACTCCGTCTCCGTGCTCACCTGCACGTCGAGCAGGTCGAAACCGGGCAGCTCGCGCAGCTGCTTGAGCAGGTAGAAGTGGGTGTAGTTGAAGACGGTCTCGAACAGCAGGTCGGTGGTGCCGGCGTCCGCCTTCATCTGGGCCATCGGGTAGCGCCGGTGGGGCAGCAGGTCCACCTCCGCGCGGTACACCGCGTCGACCAGGTCGGCCCAGGAGCCGGCACCGAGGTCCACCCGCATCGGCACGGTGTTGAGGAACAGCCCCAGCGCCCCGGTGGCGCCCTCCGCCTCGGGCCGCCCACTCTGCTCGTACCCGGTGACCACCTCGGTGTCCCCGGCGAGTGCGCCGACCACCTTGACGTGCGCGGCCAGCAGCACGGTCTTCAGCGGCACCGCCAACCGGTCGGCCGCGCGCAGCAGCCGCTCGGAGAGCGCGTCGTCGATCTCCACCTCGTGGAAGACCACCGGCCGCTCGGCCGGGACCTCCGGCGGCTGCCACCGGGGCAGCTCGGTCACCCCGCCCGCGGCGAGGACGCCGCGCCAGAAGTCGCGGTCCGCCGCCGACTCCAGCGCCCGGCGTTCCAGGCCGATGTAGTCGCGGAAGTGGTTCTCGGCCGGCCCCTCGTCCGGCCGGTCCCCGGCCAGCAGCCGGTAGTAGGTGTCGAAGAGCTGGGTGTGCAGCAGGGTGATGCTCCAGCCGTCCAACGCCGAGTTGTGCTGGCTGACGCTGTAGCGGTAGAGCTCCTCGCCGAGGACGTGTACGTGGATGCGGACCAGGCCCGGCTCCTGCCAGCGGAACCGGTACGACTGCTCGCGCGCGTGCCAGTCGGCGTACCAGCGCTCCTGCTCGGCCGGGTCGCGGCCGCGCAGGTCCACGATCCACAGCGGGCTCGGCGCGTCGGCGTGCACGAGTTGCAGGTACTCGCCGAAGCCGGTCAGGTGGTAGCTGGTCCGGAAGATCGGGTGGCGTGCGACGAGGATCCGCACCGCCTCGGCGAACGTCGCCTCGTCGAACGGCGCGTTGATCAGGAAGCTGATGATGTCGTGGTACTGGGCGGCGCCCCGGGACAGCTCGTTCTCGTAGATCAGCCCGGCCTGGAGCTGCCCGAGCGGGTACGCGTCGACCACCCCGGCGGGCAGCCGGGCCCGGTCCGCCTCGTCGAGCAGGGCGAACGGCGGGTGCGTCACCGCCCGCTCCCCACCGGGCGGGCCGGCCGCGAGCAGCGCCGCGATCGTCGGGTGGCGGAACAACTGCTGGAACGTGAGGTCCACCCCGGCGGCGTGCGCCCGGGCCAGCACGGTGACGAAGTGGATCGAGTTGCCGCCGAGGGCGAAGAAGTTGTCCTCCACGCCGACCCGGTCGAGGCCCAGCACGTCGGCCCAGATGTCGGCGAGGAACCGCTCGGGCCCGGTGCGCGGCGCGACGTACGACCGCTGCGGCGCGGTCGGCTCGGGCAGCGCCCGCCGGTCCAGCTTGCCGCTGCCCGACAGCGGGAACTCCGCCAGCTCGACCACCCGGGCAGGGACCAGGTAGCCCGGCAGCAGGGTACCCAGGTGGGTGGTGAGCGTCGCCTCGCCCACCGGCTCGTCGGCGACGACGTACCCGACCAGGTTGCCGTCGCGGGCCACCACCACCGCGTCCTTCACGGCCGGGTGCCCGCGCAGCGCCTCCTCCACCTCGCCCAGCTCGACGCGGTAACCGCGCACCTTCACCTGGTGGTCGAGGCGGCCCAGGTAGTCGAGCGTGCCGTCGGGCAGCAGTCGGGCCAGGTCGCCCGTGCGGTACACCCGCGCCTCGGCCACCTCCGGCGCGGCGACGAAACGGTCCCGGGTCAGCTCCGGCCGGTTCAGGTAGCCCCGGGCGAGCTGCACCCCGGCGATGCACAACTCCCCCGGCACCCCCACCGGCTGGGGGCGCAGCCGCTCGTCGAGCACGTACAGGCGGGTGTTGTCCACCGGCCGGCCGATCGGTACCCGCTCCCGGCCGGGCCGGCAGCGGTGGTGGGAGACGTCGACGGTGGCCTCGGTGGGCCCGTACAGGTTGACCAGCGTCGCGGCGGGCAGCAGCTCCGCGAGCCGGTCCACCTGCCGGGGGCCCAGCGCCTCGCCGCTGGCGAAGACCTGCCGCAGGCTCGACAGCCGACCGGTGTCGGCGGTGCCGAGATAGTCGAGGAACGCGCCCAGCATCGACGGCACGAAGTGCGCGGTGGTGACGCCGTGCGCCTCGACCGCCTCGATGATGGCCTCCGGGTCGCGCTCCGCGCCGGCGGGGAGCAGGCAGACGGAGGCACCCTCCCGGGCCCACCAGAACAGCTCCCACACCGACACGTCGAAGGTCGTGGGGGTCTTGTGCAGGATCACGTCGGCGGGGCCGATCGGGTACAGCCGCTGCATCCAGGCCAGCCGGTTGGCCAGCGAGCGGTGCTCGATCATCGCGCCCTTCGGGGCGCCGGTCGAGCCGGAGGTGTAGATGACGTACGCGAGGTCCCGCCCGTCGCGCGGGGCGTCGGGGCCGGGCGACGCGGCGGCGGACACCGGGGCGGCGGTCGGCAGCGGGAGCACCGGCACGCCGTCCGGGACCCGCGCCGGGTCGGCGGCGAGCACCACGGCGGCCCCGCTGTCGTCGAGCAGATAGGCGACCCGCGCCGCCGGGTAGCCGGGGTCGACCGGCAGGTAGGCGCCGCCGGCGCGCAAAGTGGCCAGGATCGCCACCAACTGCTCGCGGGAGCGCTCGGCGAGCACGGCGACGATCGACTCCGCGCCCACCCCGGCACCGCGCAGCCGCTCGGCGTACGCGACCACCCGGGCCTCCAGTTCCGCGTACGTCCAACTGCCGGCCGCGGTACGCACGGCGACGGCGGCCGGCCGGGCGGCGGCCCAGCGGGCGACCCACTCGTCCGGCCGACCGGCCGGGTCCTGGTCGACGCCGGTGTCGTTGACCTCCCGGAGCACGTCCCGGTCACCGTCGGTCAGCAGGCTCAGTTCCGCCACCGGCGCGTCCGGCTCCGCCAGCGCCCGGCCCAGCAGCAGCGCCAGGTGGGCGCCGATCCGCTCGGCCGTGGCGCCGTCGTAGCGGCGGGCGTCGTGGTGGACCGTCACCTCGGCGGCGCCGAGGGCGAAGAACACCCCGACCCCGGCGCCGTCCGGGGCGCCGCCTCCCACCGCCACGTCGACGAGCGGGTGCGGACCGGAACCGTCGGCCGCCGCCAGTTCCTCGGCGAGCAGCTCGACCGGGTAGTCGGCGTGCCGGGACGCCTCGGGCACCGCCGCGCGCAACTGCCCGACCAGGTCGCGGTAGCTGGTCTCCGCCGCGCAGCGCACCCGCAGCGGCAGCATCCCGGCCAGCTGCCCCGGCTCGCCCGGACGGCCCACGAGCATGTCCTCGGCGCCGGTGTAGCGGCGCAGCAGGGCGGCGACCGCGGCCGTCACCAGGACCTGGCGGGCGTCCTCGCCGCCCCGGCCGGCCCGCGCGAGCCGGTCGACCAGCGCCTCGTCGAGCGGCACGGTGACGGCCGCCGGCTCGGGCGGGGCGCCGGGCGTCGGCGTGCGGTCGGCGGGGAAGCCGACCGGGTCGGCGCCGGAGTCGAGCACGGCCCGCCAGTGGCGGGCGTGCTCCGGGCGGCGCGCCGCGGCGATCTTGAGCTGGCCCCGCGTCATCAGCGACTGCATGATCTCTCCGGCTCACAACTCGATGTCGATGGTGGAGGATGCCCCGGCGGCGACCGGGCGGGCCCCGGTCAGCTCGCCGACCGGCACCCCGGGATCGGCCAGGACGGTGTCGACGATCTCCAGCCAGAGGTCGGCGAAGGCCCGCACCGTCGCGGGCAGGAACAGCCCGGCGTCGTACGCCCAGTGCACGCGCAGTGAGTCGGCGCGCTCATAGACCTGCATGTCCAGGTCGAACATGGCCTGGCCGGTGGGCGCGACGGCCAACTCGACCCGCCGCCCCAGGAAGTCGGCGGCGGCCACCTCGGCGTGCTGCATCGCGAACAGCGTGTCGAAGAGCGGATGCCGGTCCTTCTCGCGCACCGGCAGCACCTCGCCGACCAGCGTGTCGAACGGGTAGTCCTGGTGCGCGAAGGCGTCGACCACGTCGTGCGCCACCTCGGTGAGCAGCTCCCGGAAGGCGGCCTCCGGGCGCACCCGGTGCCGCAGGCAGACCGTGTTGACCAGCATCCCCATGGTCGCGTCCAGGCCCGGGGCGCCGCGACCGGCGACCGGGGTGCCCACCGTGACGTCGGTCCCGCCGGTCGCCGAGGCGAGGAAGGTCGCGTAGGCGGCGAGCAGCACCTGGAACAGGGTCACCCCCTCGCGCCGGGCCAGCGCCCGCAGCGCGGCGGTCCGCTCCGCCCCGACGTCGAACTCGACCGTGCCGGCCCGCGCGGTCGCCGGCCGGCCGGACAGCCGCGCCGTGTCCGTGGGCAGCCGCAGGGGCGCCGGCGGCTCGGCGAAGCGCCGTCGCCAGTAGTCGCCCCCGGGCGGCTCCCCGGTCGTGGCCCACACGGCGTAGTCGGCGTACTGGGCGGGGACCGGCGGTGGTTCGCCGCCGGCGTAGACGGTGTCGACCTCGCGCAGCAGCAACGCCAGGGAGAGCCCGTCGGTCACGATGTGGTGCAGGTCCAGCGCCAGTACCGGGCCGTCGCCGGTATGCCGCAGGCCCGCCCGCAGCAGCGGCGGGGCGGCCAGGTCGAACGGCTCGACCGGCAGGGTCCCGGTGCCTCCGGTCTCCGGCAGGTCGAACGGGACGGCCGGCAGCACCCGCTGCACCGCCCGGCCCGCCTCGGTGCCGAAGGCGGTCCGGAGGATGTCGTGCCGGGCGATGACGGCGCGGAACGCGTCCGCCAGCCGGGCGCGGTCGACGTCCGCCGGCAGCGGCACCAGCAGCGGCAGGTTGTAGGTGACGGAGGCGGGGTCGCGGGACTGGGCGAGGAAGACGCGGCGCTGCTGCGGGGAGAGCGGGTAGGCGTCCGCCGGCTCGGCGCGGGGCAGCGGCACGGCCGCCCGGGCCCGGCCGACCTCCTCGGCGAGACCGGCCACCGTCGGGTGGCGCAGCACCGCGGCGAGGGAGACGCCCACCCCGAGGGCCCGCTGCGCCTCGACGGCCAGTCCGGTCGCGGCCAGCGAGTCGCCGCCGGCGGCGTAGAAGTCGTCGAGCACGCCCAGCCTCGGCACGCCGAGCAGGCGTTCCGCGATCCGCACCAGCACGCGTTCGGTGTCGTCGCGCGGCGGCAGGTACGCCCCGAACCGGTCGTCCGGCTCGACCAGGTCGGCGGGGTCGAGGGAGTCGACCTGCACGATGTGCCGGGGCAGGTCGGCGTCGGGCAGTTCCCGGGCGAGCAGGCCGCGCAGGTGCAGGGGGTCGAGGTAGTCGTCGGCCACCACGTACGCGCAGCCGCCCTTGACGGCCACCTCGCGCGCCTGGGGCCAGAGTCGGGTCAGCGTGTCGACGTCTGCCATCACCGCTCCGTCCCGGTCGCGCCGACCAGGGCGCGCACCGTCGGGTGCACGTACAGGTGGCGGGGGGTGAACTCGCCGAGGCCCTGCGCGCGCAGTTCACGCAGCAGCCGCAACGCGAGCAGGGAGTTGCCGCCGAGGTCGAAGAAGTTGTCCTCCGGTCCCACCTCGGCGCCGAGCACCCGCTCCCAGACGACCCGGATCCGCTCGGCGCGGCCGGTCCCCGCCCCGGTGTCGGCGGGCTCCCCGGCAGCGGGCAGGGGCCGGGCGTCCGGCGCGGGCAGCCGGGCCGCGTCGAGCTTGCCGTTGGCGGTGAGCGGCAGCGCGGGCAGCGGCGTCACCGTGGCCGGCACCATGTACCCGGGCAGGATCCGGGCCACCCGTCGGCGCAGGTCGGCGGGCGGGTCGGCCCCGTCGGCGAGCACCACGTACGCGTGCAGCCGGGCGTCGGCGGCCTCCGCGCCGGTGTCCACGGTGACCGCCACGGCCAGCACGTCCGGGTCGTCGAGCAGCACCTGGCGGATCTCGTCCAGCTCGATCCGGTAACCACGGATCTTGACCTGGTCGTCGAGCCGGCCCAGGTGCTCCAGCCGCCCGTCCGGGAGCAGCCGGCCCCGGTCGCCGCTGCGGTACATCCGCCCGCCCCGCCAGGGGTCGGGCAGGAAGCGCTGGGCGGTCAGCTCGTCGCGGTGCAGGTAGCCGTCGGCCACCCCGGCGCCGCCCACGTGGATCTCCCCGGCGGCGCCGGGCGGCAGCAGCCGCCCCGCCGGGTCGAGCACGTGGACGTACCAGCCGGGCAGCGGACGACCCACGGAGCGGGTGCCGGCCAGGGCCAGGCCCCGGTCCATGGTCTGCGCGGTGACGTGCACGGTGGTCTCGGTGATGCCGAACATGTTGACCAGCCGGCAGTCGCGCTCCGGGTACCGGTCGAACCAGCCGGTCAGCATGCCGGCGTCCAACGGCTCGCCGCCGAACACCACCAGGCGCAGCCCCAGCCGGTGCGCGGACCGCCGGTCGGCGTCGACGAGCTGCGCGAACGCCGACGGGGTCTGGTTGAGCACGGTCACCCGCTCCGCGCGCAGCAGGGTGTGGAACTCGGCCGGGTCGCGGACCACCAGGTGCGGAACGACGACCAGGTGCCCGCCGGTGAGCAGGCAGCCCCAGATCTCCCAGACCGAGAAGTCGAACGCGCTGGAGTGGAACATCGTCCAGGTGTCCGCCGGGCCGAGCCCGAGGTCGTCTTGGGTCGCGGCGACCAGGGCCAGCACGTTGCGGTGCGGGACCTGGACCCCCTTCGGCCGGCCGGTGGAGCCGGAGGTGTAGATGACGTACGCGGGGTCGTCCGGGCCGACCGCCGCCGCCCCGGTGCCCGCCGCGTCGTCGGTGCCGTCGGCGAGCAGCTCGTCGACCTCCACGCCGTCGGCGCCGACGAGCAGGGTGACGCGGGAGTCCTCGACGGTGTAGCGGATGCGCTCGGCCGGGTAGGTGGGGTCGATCGGTACGTAGGCGGCGCCGGCCCTGAGCACGCCGAGCAGCGCCGCCACCAGGTCCACCGAGCGTTCCAGGCAGACGCCGACGCGGGTGCCCGGACCGCAGCCGCGCGCCCGCAGGGCCGCCGCGATCCGTCCGGCGCGGGCGTCGAGCTGGGCGTACGTGAGCCGGTCGTCCCCGTAGGACACCGCCGGGGCGTCCGGGGTGGTCCGCGCCCACCCGGCCACCCGGTCGTGGATGCCGCCGGTCGGCTCGGGCAGGTCGACGGTCGCCCCGCCGAGCGCCGCCACCCGGTCCCGCTCGGCGTCGTCGAACAGGTCGCAGTCGCCCAGCGCCCGGTCGCCGTCGGCGAGGAGCTGTTCGAGCACGCGGGTGACGTACCGGGCCACGGCCGCCACCACCTCGGCGGCCCACGCGCCGGTGCGGAAGTCGCAGGTGACGGCCGTCCCGCGCAGGGTCAGGGTGAGCGGCCACGGCGGGGTCAGGCTGGGTAGGTAGGTGTCGGCGGGGCTGTCGCCGGTCAGCACGCCGACCACGGCCTCCGGTGGCCCGGCGTCGGGCGCCCGCCCGGCGGCGGGCCACGGGGCCGGGTCGGCGGGCCGGGCCGCGAGGGCACGCAGCGTGCCGTCCACCGCCACCGGCACGACCGCCGGCCCCTCGTCGAGCAGCGTGCCCACCCGCACCCGGCGCACGCCGCCGAAGCGGGCCAGCACCGCGCCGACCGCGCCGGTCAGCGCCAGCCGGTCGGTCCCGGCGGGCACGACGAAGGCGTACGACCCGGTCCGGTCGGCGCGGGGGTTCCCGCCCCGCCAGGCGGTGTCCCCCTCGTGTTCCCCGTCGTCCGCGGCCCCGGCCCCGGCCGTCTCCCCGGCGGCGGTCCCCGGCGACTCCGCCTGCCCGGCCGGCTGAGACTGCCCGGCCGGCTGAGACTGCCCGGCCGGGTCGGGCGCGGCACCCTCGGGGCGGTCCCCGGGCCCCGGGCCGGCGGTCGGCTCCGCCCCGGCCGGCGACGCGATCCCGGCCGCCTCGGCGGCCAGCTCGCCCAGGGCGCGGCCGGTGAGCGGGCCGCGCCGGACGACGAGCACCAGGTCGGCGCCGTCGTCGTGGCGCAGCAGCACCGCCCGCACCGGCGGACCGCCGGCGGGCAGCGGTCGCGCCAGTTCGGCGGCACGGCGCGCGGCGGCCATCGACGCGGGCACCCGGTCCACCCAGAGCCGGACGGCGTCGAGGCCCCGACGCGCCAGCGCGGCGGCGAGCCGGGCGGCGACCTCGCCGGGGTCGCCGGCGACGGCCACCGCCGCCGAGTGGCAGGACCGGCCCGGGTCGGAGTGCTGTCTGGTGGTCTGTGGACGGCTGCTCATCGGGTGGTGAATCCTCCGTCGACGGTGATGACCGAGCCGGTGACCTGCGACGACTCGTCGGAGGCCAGCCAGAGGGCGGCCTGGGCCACCGAGTCGGGCTCGATCAGCGCGTTCATCGGCTGGGCCTGGACGAACGTCTCCTCGTGCTCGGCGACCGGCACCTCCAGCGACCGGGCGATCTCGGCCAGCATCCGACCCTCGACGTACGGGTCGTCGCGCACCGAGCCGGGGCACAGGGCGTTGACCCGCACCTTCAGCGGCGCGTAGTCCAGCGCCGCGGCCCGGGTCAGGCCGACCAGGCCGTGCTTGGCGGCGACGTACCCGGCGAAGTGCCGGTAGCCGACCAGGCCGGCGGTCGACGCCACGTTGACGATGCTCCCGGCGCGCTGCCGGCACATCACCGCGCCGACCGCGCCGACCATCCGCCACGGGCCGGAGAGGTCCACGTCGAGCATGAGCTGCCACTCGGCCTCGCTGATCTCGTGCACCGGCTTGCCGGAGGGCGCCGCGATCCCGGCGTTGTTCACCAGGACGTCGATCCGGCCGAAGCGGTCGAGGCAGAGCGCGACGGCGGCCCGGACCGCCTCGGGGTCCCGGACGTCGGCCTCGACCGGGTACGCGGCCACACCGTGCTCCGCGCAGAGCTTGGCGGTGTGCGCGAGCTGGCTGGCCGAGCCGAGCGGGTACGGCACGTCGGGCAGGTCGTGGGCCACGTCCACCAGGACCAGGTCGGCGCCCTGCGCCGCGAAGGCGGTCGCGCAGGCCCGGCCGAGCCCCCGCGCGGCACCCGTGATGATGGCGGTCCGGCCGGCCAGCCGGCCCGGCGTCGGCTCAGGCACCGGCCAGCCTCCGCCGCACCAGCGCCAGCAGCTCGGCCGGGTCGTCGGTGAGGTACATGTGTCCACCGCCGACGGTCAGCGAGGCGAACCCGGCGGAGGTCACCCGGTCCCAGCCGGCCAGCGCGGAGGCGGCCACCAGGGTGTCGTCGGCGCCGCGCAGCGCGGTCACCGGCACGTCGAGCCGCTTGTCGCCGCCCGGCCGGTAGCCCTCGTGCAGCTCCACGTCGGCGCGCAGGGTCGGCAGCAGCAGCTCCCGCATGTCGGGGTCGGCCAGCGCCGGGTGCGTGTAGCCGGCGAACTCCTCGACCCGCGCCACGAACTCGTCGTCGGGCAGGTCGGCGGCCGTGTGGTCGCGGCCCGACCACGGGTCGGGCGAGCCGCTGACGAACAGGTGCGCCAGCCGCACCCCCGCGGCCTGGGCCAGCCGGCCGGCCATCTCGTACGCGAGCACCGCGCCCATGCTGTGGCCGAACAGCGCCACCCGGTCGCGACCGGCCACCAGTTCGAGCACCTCGTCGAGCAGCCCGTCGACGGCCTGGTCCATCCGGCGGTACGGCTCCTCGACGAAGCGCTTCTCCCGGCCCGGCAACTGCACCGGGAGGATCTCCAGGTCGGGCGGTGCGACCCGCTGCCACGGTTGGTACACCGAGGCGCCCGCGCCGGCGTACGGGAAGCAGAGCAGTGACGTGACGGTCAAGACGGCTCCTTGCCGAGGAGGGCGGACCGGACGGCGCCGAGCAGTCCGGGGTCGGCCCGGGCGAGCAGGTCGTGCCCGCCCGGGACGGTGACGGTGGTGCAGCCGGCGGTGGTGAGTTCCGCCCACGCCGCCACGCCGACGTCGCCGACGTGCGGGTCGGCGTCGCCGCGGACGGCGGTGACGCCGACGCCGATCGGGCCGGCGTCGCGGTAGCGGTAGCTGCGGCCGAGTTCGAAGTCGGCGCGGGCCGCCGGCAGCGCGGCGGCGGCCAGCTCCGGATGCGCGGCGACGGCCGCCGGCATCGTGCCCAGCGCGACCAGTTCGGCGAGGAACGTGGCGTCGTCGGTGCCGGAGTGGTCCGGTTCGACCTCGGCCCGGTGCGGGGCGACGGCCGAGGAGACCACCAGCAGGTCGGCCGGCCGGTGCCCGCGCCGCTCCAGCCGGCGGACCAGCTCGAAGGCGACGTACGCGCCGAGGCAGTCCCCGTAGACCGCGTAGGGCCGGTCGAGGTGCGGCGCCAGGGCCGCCTCGAGGGCCTGCACCAGCGGCGTCATCCGCCGGGGCGCGGGATCGGCGGCCCGCTCGCGCCGGCCCGGGTACTGCACCGCGTTGACCTCGACCGCGCGCGGCAGCCCCGCCCGCCAGGTCTCGAACGCCCCCGCGTTGCCGCCCGCGTAGGGCAGGCAGAACAGGCGCAGGGCGGGCCGGGCGACGGGCGCCCGGACGACCAGCCACGGGTTCTCAGCCATCACGGGTCACCCGCTGCACCACGGCGCCGTAGCTGCCCAGCGCGACGAACTCCGGCAGGGTGATGGTGCTGCCGTGGCGCTGACGCAGCGCGGTGACCAGGCGCAACGCGCGCAGCGAGTCGCCGCCTGCGGCCAGGAACTCCGTCTGCTCGCCGCGCGGCGCCACGCCGACGACCTCCTGCCAGACCGACGCCACGCAGGCCGCCCAGCGGTCCCGGGCGTCCCCGTCGCGCGGGACGGGAACGACGGGACCCGACGCTCCGACGGCGGGCAGCGGCGCGGTCGGGTCGGTCGCCAGCAGCCGGCGGTACGCCTCGGCCAGCGCTTCGGCCCGCGCCTCGTCGACGTGCCGGGCGTCGTACTGGAGGGTCAGGGCGAGCTGGCCGGTCGCCGGGTCCACCTCCACGTCGACGGCGAGGCTGAACGCCACGTCGACCGTGATGCCCCGGCTGTCGACGATCCGGCTGCCCTCCCTCTCGTCGGCGCCGCCGTGGAAGTGGGTCCAGTTGAAGAAGTGGTCGAACCGGGGCCCCGCCCCGCCCGCCCGGACGATCTCGGCGAGCGGGAACCGGTGGTGGCCCATCAGCGACCGCTCCGCCTGCCAGGCGTCGACGGCCAGCTCGGCCAGCGACCGGGTGCCCAGCGCCGCGCTCACCGGCAGGGTGTTGAGGAACAGCCCGAGCGTGGCGTCGCTCCCCTCGGCCTCGGGGCGGGCGCCGACGACCAGCCCGGTGACCACCTCGTCCCGGCCGGTGGCCTCCCCGACCACCCGCAGGTGGACGGCGAGCAGCCAGGACTTGGCCGGTACGCCGGCGGCCCGGGCGGCCTCGGTGACGGCGTCGGTGGTGGACGCCTGAAGCGGCACCCGCCGCGTGGTGGTGATCCGTGGCGCGGCCCCGCCGAGCAGCAGCGGCGGCACGCCTCCCGCGCCCTGAAGCCAGAACCGGCGAGACCCCGGGTCCGCCACGGCGTCGCGTTCCGCCGCCACGTAGGCGCGGAAGGGCAACGTCGGCCGGTGCGGCACGGGCAGCCCGGCGCGGCGCCGGTCGTACGCCGCCAGCAGTTCGCCGAGGAGGAGGTGCAGGCTCCAGCCGTCGAGGATCGCGTGGCACTCCGCCACGATCAGGGTGAAGGTGTCGTCGTCGCGGACGGCGTGCAGCCGCAGCAGCGGCGGCCGGTCCCAGTCGAAGGGCCGCACCCGCTCGGCGGCGACCAGGTCGTCGACGCGGGCCCGGCGGGTGGCCTCCTCGGCGTCGGTCAGCTCCGTCACCGGCACCTCGACCGGCACCTCGGCGTGCACCAGTTGCAGCGGCTCGCTGAAGGCGCCGAGGGAGAAGCCCGTCCTCAGCACCGGATGGCGTGCGACCAGGTCGGCCAGCGCGGCGCGCAGCGCCTCCGCCTCCAGCGGCGCGTCGACGCGGTGCGCGGTGACGTTGTGGTACATCGCGGGGTCACCGGTCAGCTCACAGTGGTAGACCATGCCCTGTTGCAGCGCGGTCATCGGGTAGGCGTCGGCCAGTCCGGCGGGCAGGCGGTCCCGGTCGGCGGCGGCGATCAGGGCGAACGGCTCCGCGACCCCGGCCGGGCCGGCCGTGTCCGTGGCGTCGGCGTCGGGCCCGGTGAGGGTGATCTCGCCGTGCGCGACCAGCTCCCGGATCGACTGGTGCACGAAGATGTCGCCGAGCCGGAACGACAGGCCGCGCTTGTTCGCCGCCACCTGCATCTGGATGCTGCGGATCGAGTCGCCGCCGAGGGCGAAGAAGCTGTCGGTGACCCCGACCGACTGCGTGCCCAGGACCTCCCGCCACGCCTCGACGAGGATCTCCTCGGCCCGGTTGGCCGGCGCCACGGCCGGCTCCCGCCGGGGCCGGTCGAGCTCCGGCGCGGGCAGCGCGGCCCGGTCGAGCTTGCCGTTGCGGGTCAGCGGCAGGTCGTCGACGAGCACCACGGCCGCTGGAACCAGGTGGGCGGGCAGCCGCTGGGCGAGCCAGTCGGTCAACCGGACCTCCAGCGGGCCGGCGGCCGGGCCTTCCGGGACCGCCACCGCGGGTCGCGGGTCGGCGGCGTACCCGGGGCGCACGGCGTGCAGGGTGTGCCGGTCGGTGCCGGTGAGCAGGTCGTCCTGGCGGGTCACGACGTCGAAGCCGCGGTCCTCGAAGAGGGCGATCAGCTCGTCCAGGCGCCCCTCGGTGTCGGTGCCGACGGCGTCGTGCACCTCCATGGCGACCTGCGCGACCAGCGGCCAGTGCCGCTCCTCGAGGCCGGCGAGCACGTCGGCCTCGGCCCGCTGGACGTCGATCTTGAGCAGGTCGATGCGCTCCGGTGCGACCTCGTCGATGACCTCCGACAGCGGGCGCACGTCGACGGTGACCTCGGCACCGTCGAAGCGCTCCGCCAGCAGCTCGTCGACCCGCTCCAGCAGGGTGTCCCGGTCGGACTCGCCCGCGTCCCGCTCGTTGGCGAGGAACCGCTTGATGACGGCGACCTCCGCCGCCGGGTCGGCGTACGCGGCCTGGCCGGACATCATCGAGTAGCCCGGGTAGTAGGTGAAGGAGACCTGCCCCGGCGCGGTGGACAGACCCACCGGGTGCACGGTGGCCGGTACGCCGAACTCCTCGACGTTGCGCCGCAGGGCGGCCACCACCGACGGCACCGGTTCGAAGGCGTGGATGGTCGCGTCCGGGCAGACCGCGTGGACGAACAGCGAGAACATGCCGATGTTGGCGCCGACGTCGAAGACCGTCGCACCCCGGCGCAGCACGATGCCGTCGCGCAGGTAGACCCGCTGCGTGAAGATCTCGTCGTACAGGTAGCGGGTCTCGTGCGGGTTGATCCCGGCGACCCGTTCCAGGTCGACGTCGACGGTCGGCGCGGCCGGGCGGACGTAGCCGACGAGGCGGTCGCCGTGCCCGTCGTCGTCGCGGGCCACGACCGCCGCGTCGGCGACCTCCGGGTGCGCCCGCAGCGTCGCGGCCACCTCGCCCGGCTCCACCCGGAAGCCGTGGATCTTCACCTGGTCGTCCAGCCGGCCCAGGTAGTGCAGGCGCCCGTCAGCGTCGAAGCGCACCCGGTCGCCGGTGCGGTAGACCCGCTCCGTCCGACCGGCGGGCAGGGCGGCCCGGACGAACCGGCGGCCGGTCGTCTCCGGGTCGCCCAGGTAGCCGTCGGCCAGCTGGGGCCCGCTGACGCAGAGCTCGCCGGCCACGCCGGGCGGCACCGGCCGCAGCAGCTCGTCGAGGACCCACACCCCGACGCCCGGCAGCGGACGGCCGATGGTCGGGGCCGTCGCGGGGCGGATCTCGGCGGCGGTGCTGTCCACGGTGCACTCGGTGGGCCCGTACAGGTTGACCGCCCGGACGCCGGGCAGCGCGCCGAGGGTGTCCCAGAGGTCCGGCGGGATCGCCTCGCCACCCACCAGCAGCAACTCCGGCAGCCGGGCGTCGCCGGCCCCGGCGAGCAGGATGCGCAGCTGGGAGGGGGTCAGGTCGAGCACGTCGACCCGGTTGTCGGCGAGGACGGCGGCCAGCTCGGCGCCGTCGCGCCGGACGTCCTCCGGCACCAGGTACAGGCTGCGGCCGTGGGCGAGCTGCACGAGCTGCTTGACCGAGGCGTCGAAGGTGAGCGGGGCGTTGACCGCCACCCGCAGTCCGGCCCGGCTGTCCGCGTACACGGTCTCCCCGAGCCCGTACGCCAGGTGGGCGGCGGCACCGTGCGAGACCTGGACCGGCCGCGGGGTGCCCGTGGAGCCGGAGGTGAAGATGACGTACGCGGGATCGGTCGGCGCCACCGGGGGCACGGCCGCCGTCGCGGGGCCGGCGGCCAGCTCGGCGACGGTGGCGCCGGCGAGCCCCGCCGGGCCGTCCGCGCCGACGACGAGCCCGGCGTCGACCGCGCGCACCTGCGCGGCGAGCCGCTCCGCGGGCGCCGCCGGATCCAGCGGTACGTACACCGCGCCGGCCCGCAGCACGCCGAGGAACGCGGCGACGGTGTCCCGGGACCGGGTGGCGAGCACGCCCACCCGCGCGCGGTGCAGCCCCCGCTCGACGAGGCCGGCGGCGACCCGGGCCGCGACGTCCCGCAGCTCGCCGACGGTGTACGCGCCGTCGGCGGCGACCACCGCCGGGCTGTGCTGGTCGACGCCGGCCAGCCCGTCGTCGATCAGCTCGACGAGGGTGCGCGTCGCGGCACGGGACGGCTCGCCGGCCGCGTCGGTCAACCAGCGGGCCTCCCCCTCGCCGGTCAGCACCAGCGGCGTGCCGTCGGCCAGCGCCCGGGGCAGCGTCCCCAGGATCGCCAGCAGGCCCTCCAGCAGCCAGCGGCCCCCGACGACGCGCAGGGTCACCTCGTCGTCGCCGGTCACGGCGGTCAGCTGCGGGCCGGCCGTCGCGGGCGGCGCGGAGACCTCGACGGCGGTGGCGCCCAGGCCACCCAGGGCCGCCGGATCCCCGGCCGGCACGACGGCGAAACCGGCGACCGCGTCGGAGTGTTCGCCGACCGGGTCGAGAAGGTGGAACGCCTCCTCGACGGTGGACTCGGCCGCGCGTACCTCGTCGAGCAGCGCCTTCGGCGCGGCCGGCAGGGGCAGGCCCAGCCGGAGCGGCGCGTAGCCGCCCAGCGGGCCGACGACGCCGGCCGTCCCGCTCGCCCGGCGCCCGTCGCTCCAGCGGGCCAGCACCAGGTCCGCGTCGTCGACGCCGGCGGGCGGCTCGGTCCGGCGGGACAGCGCGAGCGCCCAGGCGGCGAGGAGCAGGGTCGCGACGCCGACGCCGGCCTCCCGGGCGGCGGCGGTCAGCGCCGCGGCGGGCACGGTCGCGGTGCCGACCTCGGCCGGGTCGTCGCCGTGCGGGGTGACCAGTCGCGCGGCCGGCGCGGCGGGCACGCCGGACGGCTCGGCCTCCTGCCGCTCCGACAGCTGCCACTCGGTGACGTCGAGGAACTGCAGGGCGTCGGGGTCGTCGGCCAGCCGGCCGTCGGCGTAGGCGCGGGCCAGGTCGGCGAGGACGAGCCGCAGGCTCGCCGGGTCGGCGATCAGCGGTGTGGCGGCCAGCTCCAGCGCGTCGTCGGTGACGGTCACCGACAGCTCCCCCTGGGCGCCGACGACGACGCTGCGGCCGTCGTCGACGTCCTGCAACGGCACCCGCAACCCGGGGTGGTGCACCAGGGTCAGGCGCAGCGCCTCGTGCCGGGCGACCACCGCGTCCAGGGCGGTCTGCAACCGGGCCCGGTCCAGCGGGCGGTCGAGCAGCACCCGGGCGCGGACCAGGTCCTGCGCCCCGGACCAGGCCAGCCGCTGGATCGGGGACAGACGGTAGCCGTTCACACCACGCTCCGGTTGAGGTAGAGGTCGGACATGGCGACCAGGATCTGCCGGTCGCCGCTGAAGGGTTCACGACCGTGGGTCGCCAGGAAGTTGTCCACCACCAGCACGTCACCGCGCTGCCAGGGAACCGACACCGCGTGTTCCCGATACAGGTCCCGGATGCCGGCCACCACCTCGTCGGGAATCGGCTCGCCGTCACCGTAGTAGGCGTTGCGGGGCAGCCCCTCGGGCCCGTACTCGCGCAGCAGGGCGGCCGAGACCTCGGCGGGCATGTTGGAGACGTGGAACAGGTGCGCGTGGTTGAACCAGACCGTCTCGCCGGTGCGCGGGTGCGTCGCCACCGCCTGCCGGCGGGCCCGGGTCCGCAGCCCGTCGCCGTCGAGCCAGGTGTACTCGGTGGCCGAGTCGGCGCAGTACTTCTCCACCTCGGCGCGGTCGGTCGTCTGGAACGCCTCCTGCCAGGGCAGGTCCAGGTGCGGGCCGTAGTTGCGCACGTAGCTGACCCCGTGCCGCAGGAACCGCTGGCGCACTTCGGCGGGAATGCGCGGGCTCACCACCCGCTCGCTGGCCAGCGGGGTCGCGCCACCGCTGCCGGTGGCCGGCTGGGCGCACCAGAAGTAGAGGTGGGTGGGCCAGTTGTGCGAGTACGACATCTCGTGGTGCAGCGGGATCCACTGCTCGGCGTTGAACTCGGTGGAGGTGAAGACCTTCTCCGCGACCTCGTGCCGGGGCGCGGCGCGTTCCAGGTAGCCGAGCAGGTCCGGGCTGACCGCGCGGGCGGCCCGGCTGAAGTCGTCGGCCGTGGCCACCTCGAAGCCCCGGAAGAAGACCGCCCCGTGGGCGTCGAGGTCGCGCAGCAGCTCGTCGCGGCGCCCCGCCAGCCAGCCGGCCAGGTCGAGGTCCGGCACGACGGCCTGCACCATCAGCACGAACGAACCGTCGACCAGGACCCGGCGGGACACCGGCGAGGTGACCGCGCCGACGCCGCTGCCGCGCCGACGCGGTGCCGGCCCCGTCACGACCGCACCCCCGTCGCGCCGGCGGTGGCGGCGGCCAGCTCGGGTGCGGCGACCGGGTCGGACATCGCGGTCAGGATGCGTCGGGGCGGGGTGAACGGCTCCCGGGCGTGCGCGGCCAGCATGTTCTCCACCAGCAGCACGTCGCCGCGCCGCCAGGCGAAGGACCGGGTCTCGGCCGCGTACGCGGCGCGCAACTCGGCCAGCACGTCGTCGCCGATGGGCGTGCCGTCGCCGTACGCGGTCTGGTAGGGCAGGTCCTCCTCGGCCAGCGACGCGCGCAGGCCGGCGCTGACCTCCTCCGGCAGGGAGGTGACGTGGAAGAACAGGGCGTGGTTGAACCAGCTCCGCTCTCCGGTCACCGGGTGCTCGCGCACGGCGGGGCGGACCTGCCGGGTGCGCAGCTGCTGCTCGCCGACCCACTCGACGTCGATCAGCGCACGGGCGCAGTACGCCTCGACGTCGGCCCGGCTGTCGGTCTGGAAGGCCGTCTGCCACGGCAGGCTGATCCCCGGCAGGTAGTTGCGCCGGTAGAGCACGCCCCGACGCTCGAACCCGGCGACCGTCCCCGGCCGCAGCCGGTCGAGCACCCGGCGGCTGTCGGCCAGCGGGGTGCGCCCACCTGCGGCGGGCTCGGTCTCGCAGTGGAAGACGATCCGCAGCGGCCAGTTCACCGTGTACGACTGCTCGTTGTGCAGCACGATCGGCTGGTCGGCCGGGTGCTCGGTGGAGGTGTACACCCCCTCGGTCACCTCGCTACGCGGCGACGAGCGCTCGCCGTAGCTGAGCACGTCGTCGGAGAGGGCGGCCATGACGGTGCGGAAGTCGGCCGCGCCGTCCACCGCGAAGCCACGGAACAGCACGGCGCCGGCGCGGCGGGCCAGCCCGTCCACCGTGGACCGGTTGCCCGCCAGCCAGGCGGCCAGGTCCACGTCGGGCACGTTGGCCTTCACGAGGGCCGGCAGGGGCCCGCCGGGCCAGTCGGGGCGTACGTCGACCAGGGACCGTTCGCGGCTGCGGCGCGGGATCACCGGCGCGACCGGGGTCTGCTCACTCATCTCTCGTTCCCCCCAGGGTTTGGGCACATGCGGCGAGGCTGCGCCGGGGATCGGCGGCCGCGCCGCGCAGGAATGCGGTGAAGCGGCGGTGCCACGTGGCGGCCAGGCCGCCGTCGAAGCGGTCGGTGCGGTACGTCCAGAGCGCCTCAAGCCCGTCCCGGCGCTCGTCGAGCCAGAGGGTCAGGTCGAGCCGGGCGGTGTCGGGCGTCAGCTCCACCCCGACGAACTCGCCGCCGGAGGCGTCGACGTGCCGGGCCGCCGGGGCGTTCTGCACGCCGAACGCGACCTGGACCAGTGGGTTGCGGCCCGGCTGCCGGGCCGGCCGGAGCCGCTCGACGACGACGTCGAACGGCACGTCCTGGTGGGCGGCGGCGAAGAGGGTCGCCTCGCGCGCCTCGTCCAGCAGGTCGGCGAAGGGCCGGTCCGGGTCGGGCCGCAGGCGCAGGGGCATGGTGTTGACGAAGCAGCCGACGCTCTGCTCGGCGGCGACGCTGGTCCGGCCGGCGAAGGCGACACCGATCAGCACGTCGGTGCGGCCGGTCTCCGCGGCGACCAGCGCGGCGAAGGCGGCCAGCCCGACCATGTGCAGGCTGGCCCGGCCGGCGCGGGCGAGGTCCCGGACCACGGCGGCGGTGCCGTCGTCGATGCGGGTCCGCAGGGCGGCCCCGGCCGGGGGCCGGTCGGCGCGGGGCAGCGCGGCGGGGGGCAGCGCGGCGGGGGGCAGCGCGGCGGGGGGCAGCTCCAGAGCCGTCGGCGCGCCGCGCAGCGCGTCGACCACGGCGGCCACGGCCTCCCGGCCGGCCGGCGCGGCCAGCCAGTCCCGCTGTGCCACGGCCAGTTCCGCCGGGCCGGCCGCCGGGCCGGCCGGCCACGGCGGGACCGCCCCGGCGCCCGCCGACTCGGTCTCGCAGGCGCGGCCCAGGTCCCGCACGATGACGCTGAACGACCAGTCGTCGCAGACGATGTGGTGGGCGACCAGGAGCAGCGCCGCCCGGCCGTCGTCGGCGGCGACCAGTCGGGCGCGCAGCAGCGGGCCGGCGGCGAGATCCATGGGGGTACGCGCGTCGGTGGCGGCGAGCTGGTCGAGCCGCTCGTCCAGCGGCACCCCGGGACGGGGCGGGGCGACGACCAGCGGGACGTCGAGGTCGTCCCGGACCCGCTGCACCGGGCCGTGCGGGGTGGACGGGAAGACGGTACGCAGCGCCGGATGCCGGGCCACCACGCGGCGCAGCGCCCGGCCGAGCGCCTCCGGGTCGGTCCCGGCCGGCAGCCGGATCGCGAACGACACCAGGTAGGAGGTGTCGGCCGGGTCGAGCTGGTGCAGGAACCACAGCCGGGTCTGCGCGGCCGAGAGCGGGGCCGTGTCCACGGGCGTGGCGGGCCGCGTACCACCCGCCGGTGGGCGTCCCGGCCCGCCGCCGGGTGCGGCCCCTGCGGTCGCGGTCCCGGCGGTCGCGCCGGCGGTGTCCGTGGCGGCGGTGCCGGCGGTGTCCGTGGCGGCGGTGCCGGCGGTCCGGCGCAGGTCGTCGAGGTGGTCGGCGAGCGCCTGCACCGTCGCGTGCGTGAACAGCGCCGCCGGGGCGACCGGCAGGCCCGTCGCGGCGGCGAGCCGGGTCGCGCAGCGCACGGCCAGGAGGGAGTCGCCGCCGAGGGCGAGGAAGTCGGCGTCCGTCCGGTCCACCGGCAGGCCGAGCACGTCCCGCCAGACGGCGGCGACCGTGGCGGCGGAGCCGGCCATCGGCGCACCGTCGGCGTCGATCGTGGCGACGGCGATTTCCGGGGCGGGCAGCGCCGCCCGGTCGACCTTGCCGTTGGGGGTGCTCGGCAGGCGGTCCAGCCAGACGACGGCGGACGGCACGAGCGGGGCCGGGACCGTCTGCCGCAGCAGTTCCCGCACGTCGTCGCGGCGCTCGCCGACGAGGTAGCCGACGAGCAGCGGGTCGCCGCTCGGCCCGGTCCGCACCGCGGCGGTCGCCTCGCGTACGCCGGGCAGGGCGGCCAGCCGCGCGGCCACCTCCCCCAGCTCGATGCGGTAGCCGCGCAGCTTCACCTGGTCGTCCATCCGGCCGAGGAAGTGCAGTTGCCCGTCCGGGCGCAGCCGGACCCGGTCGCCGGTGCGGTACATCCGCTCCCCGGGGCGGAACGGATCGGGCAGGAAGCGCGCGCGGGTCTCCTCCGGCCGGTTGAGGTAGCCGCGGGCCAGCCCGGCGCCGGCCAGGTACAGCTCTCCCGGCTCACCGGGCGGCACCGGCCGGCCGTCCGCGTCGAGCAGGTAGACGCGGGTGCCGGGCAACGGGCGGCCGATCGGCGGGTCTCCCCCGTCGGCCGGCACCTCCGCCCACGTCGAGTAGGTGGTGTCCTCGGACGGCCCGTAGAGGTTGCAGAGCCGGCGTACGTGCGGCCGGGCGAGCACCCGGGCGGCGAGCGTCGCGGTCAACGGCTCGCCGGCGAGGCAGACGGTGCGGACGTCTCCCGGCAGCGCGCCGGCCGCGAGCAGCTCGCTCATCGCCGACGGCACGGTGTTGACCAGGGCGACGGGCAGCCGGTCGGCGTCCGGCGCGGCCAGTGCCAGCGCGTCGCGGACCAGCACCACCCGCCCGCCCCAGCAGAGCGGGCCGAAGAGCTCGAAGACGGACAGGTCGAAGCAGACGGACGTGGCGGCCAGTACGCCGCCCAGCTCGACGTCCGTGAACGTCTCCCGGATCCAGTGCATGAGCACCGAGGCGGAGCGGTGCTCGATGGCCACGCCCTTGGGCCGGCCGGTCGACCCGGAGGTGTAGATGACGTACGCCAGGTCGGACGGGTCGCGGGGCACGTCGGGCCGGACCGCCGGCCGGGCGTCGACGTCGAGGTCGTCGAGACGGAGCGCGGCGTCGGCGAACCGGTCGGCGAACTCGGCCACCGTGAGCACGAGCCGGGCCCCGGAGTCCTCGGTCATGAAGGCGACCCGGGCGGCCGGGTAGGCCGGGTCCAGCGGCACGTAGCAGGCACCGGCCTTGAGCACGGCCAGCAGCGCGACCACGAGCCGGGGATCGCGGGGCAGGCAGACGCCGACGCGGTCCCCCCGAAGTACCCCCCGGTCGACGAGGAGCGCGGCCAGCCGGTTGGCCGCCGCGTCCAGCTCGCCGTAGGTGAGCACCTGCCCGTCGCACCACACGGCGTCGGCGTCGGGAGTCCGGTCGACCTGGGCCTCGACCATCCGGTGCAGGGAGTCGACGGCGGCCGGTCGGACGTGGGAGCGGGACGGGGTGGACCGACGGACCGGCCCGGCGGAGCGCGCGGGTGCGCTCACCTCGAACCGCGAACTGGCATGACGCGTTCCACCGAGCGCTCCCCCGTTACTAACGGTGATCGGTCGCGCGCCCCGTGCCAGGTCGACGACCGGAGAGATGACGCATCGTGACCATGAGCCACTGATTCATCGCTCTCCGCAGAGAGAGTCCACGACGGTCGATTCCGCTGCCAAGACGTCTCCCAGAGTTCGGGACGCGGGTGGCGCCTTCGTGGAATCCCAGGTTCGGCCGTTCCTGCGGCCCGCCAGGCCGCCCCGACGGGCGCCACCACGGCAGACTTCCCGCCGCGCGATCCACGGGTCCGATTCGCCGGCCGGGCGACTGTCAGGTATCAGGCAGCTTCCCCGGCCGCCGACGCCGGCCGCGCCGACGACCTTCGCGCCGCCGCATGGAAAGCGCTTACCATGGCCTTGACATCGATGAATATGGATCGCTAGCGGCCACGGCCACCACCGTCGACGCCGAGAACGGCGGCACCGCCATCGACCGGGTGGACATCGCCGACACCGGCAACAACGCGATCCTGATCGAGAACTGCCAGGGGGTGGACATCGCGGCCGGCGGCGGCACGATCAGCGGCGGCGGCGAGGTGCGGCTGGCCGAGCGCACCGAGTTCCCCGGCAACCGGGACATCACGCTGCGCAACTTCACCCTGGTGAACAGCCGGATCGTGGAGAACCCCCGCGCGGACAGCCTGACCATCAGCAACGTGCGGCTGAGCAACTCCACCGTCAACCGCTGCCGACCGGGCCGGTTCCGGCCCGGTCGTCCGGGTCACCGGGCGTTCCGGTACGGAGGGTCGGACGGGGGCGCGGCCGCCACGCGGGCGACGCGCCCCCGTCCGCCCGCCCGGGCGGTCCCGGCCCCGAGGGGGGCGGGGCCAGGTCCGTCCGGAGGGAGAGCGAGCCGGTCAGCCCGCGACGGAGCGGAAGACCGGGTAGTAGCCGCCGGACTGGCCGGCCGCGGTGGGGTGGTAGGACACGCCGAGGTTGGCGATGTTGAGGGCGTGCAGCCACTTGGTGCCGTAGCTGCACAGCTGGTGCCCGACGAACTGCGACCGCACGTCGGCGAACTTGAAGCCGGCGGCGACGGCGGCGGTGCGGGTGATGTCGTCCACCAGGTTGATGCCCTCGTTGATCTTCGCCCGCGAGGTGGCGCTCAGTCCGATGCAGGCCGTGCCGAGCTGGTAGAAGACCGGGTACCCGACGACGACCACGCGGGCCGAGGGCGCCCGGGTCTTGATGCCGTTGTAGACGTTGCGCAGCAGGCCCGGCAGCTGGGCGCGGGCCTTGTCCTCGGCGGCCTGGACGGCGGCGACGCACTGGGTGGTGCCCTGGAGCACGCAGGTGGACATGATGCTGGCGAAGCCGACGTCGTTGCCGCCGACGGTGACGCTGACCAGGGTGGTGGTGGAGCTCAGCGCCGACAGCTGCGTGTTGATCAGGCTGGTGGTGGTGGCACCGGAGCAGGCGACCGAGCGGTACGACGCGGGCTTGATGTTGGTGGCGTAGAGCGCCGGGTAGGCGTTGGTGCTGCGCTTGCAGGAGCCGCTCTCGCTGGTGTAGCTGCCGGCGCCCACGCCCGAGGCGTACGAGTCGCCGAGCGCCACGTAGCGGTCGGCGGGCGCGGCCTGGGCGGGCACGGCCAGGGTGAGGCTGACGCCGAGAGCCGTGGCCAGGCTCAGGGCGAGGGAAACGAGACGGGTTCTCCGCACGTCGCACTCCGGGGGGGGTAGGGGATCGAGTGCGAGATTGATATCACCGAATATCCACGAACGAAAGATCTTGCCGGGACATTTAGGGGTGCCGGCAAGGACCTACCGGGTCTGCGTGCCGAAACGTCCGCCGGGCAGGGGTCGAGGGCACCCGGACCGGGGCCCCGACCGCAGGGTAAAGAGCCGGTGGGTCAGGCCGCACGGTCGCCGCCGGACGACCCGATGGCCACCACCCGCGCCCATGCGGGCGGTGGATCCGGCACGTACCCGGGTGCGTCCTCGTCCCACGATGCCGAGGACGTGTGCGGGCGGGGGAACAGCCCGACCACCGTGCGGCAGGGCGGCTGCGCGGCCGGCCAGGGCGTCTGCCCGTCGGTCAGGACCACGACGACGTCCGGGCGGGGCCGGGTCCGCAGCGCCCGGGCGAGGCCCGTCCGCAGGTCCGTCCCTCCCCCGCCGACCAGCGGGATCTCCTCGGCGCGGCACAGCGGGTGCAGGACCCGCGCCGCCGCGTCGCACGACAGGACGCTGACCAGGTCGCGCCGGCCGCCCACGGCGCGGGAGATCGCCGCGACCTCCAGCAGGGCGCTGCCCAGTTCGGCGTCGCTGACCGACCCGGAGGTGTCGACGACCACGCAGACCCGAGGGGGCTTGCGCCGCAGGCTCGGCAGGACGACGCCGGGCACCCCGACGGAGCGCCGCGACGGCCGGCCGTACGTGTAGTCCTCGCCCCCGCCCGCACCGGAGGCCGCCGAGCGGACCGCCGCCCCCAGCAGCTCACGCCACGGCTGGGGCGGGTGGAAGGCCTCCTCCGCCCACCTGCGCCAGCCCTGCGGGACGTCCCCGGGGCGCCCGGCGATGCCCTGCGCCACCCGGAACCGCACCGCGTCACGTTCCTGTGCGCTGAGGCCGTGCGCGCCGTCCGGTCCCAGGTCCCACTCCCGCTGCGCCCCGTCGGCGCCGCTGCCGCAGTCCAGCCAGACCAGCCCCTGCGTACGCGGCCCGAGCCCGAACTGTCGCAGGTAGTCCTCCATCAACTCCCCCTCGGGCAGCCCCAGTGCCGACGGGTCGACGACACCGTCGGGCCGGGCCAGCCCGTCGCCGAACACGTCGTCGTTGATCTCGCAGTCCGCGGCGATGTTCATCCGTAGCCGCTCCCCCGGCCCGGTCAGCCCCCGTTCCCGCGCGACCCGGTCGCTGCGCCCGTGGTGGTCCCGGAGCAGGTGCGAGACCTCGTGGACCCACACCCCGGCGAGTTCGTCGACCGGGGTCCGGTCCACGAACAGCGGGGAGGCGTAGCACCGCCAGTGCCGGTCCACCGCCATCGTCGGCACCAGGCGCGACTGCACCACGTGCAGAGCGAACAGCGCCGACGCCAGGTAGGGCCGGACCCGAACGGCGTGCAGCCGGGCGGCGAAGAGCTTCTCGCGGTCCAGCGCCCCCGTGCCCGCGATCACCGGTCCCTCCCCGTCGCGGCGGCGAGCCCGGCCTGGTCGGCCCGCCGGGACACCGCCACCGCCCCGGCGAGCCGCTCGATCGCCGCCGGCACGTCCCAGTCCTCGCGCCGCAGGGCGGCGAGCGTGCTCGCGGGGACGACCACCAGGTCGGGGGGCCCGGTCTCCAGCGCCCGGACCAGCAGCGCCCACGCGGCGTCCCAGCGGGAGCGCTCCGGGCGGCCACGGACGGCCTCCACCACGCCGTCCAGCACGGCCTGCCGCAGGTCGCCCCGCTCGGGCAGGACGGCGGCCGCCGGGTCGGCCAACAACGCCTCGGGGTCGGGGAGGTCCATCCGGTCCAGGCTGGCGAGCAGCTCCAGCCCCGGACCGTCGCCCACCGTGCCCCGCACCAGCATCGAGAGCACCTCCCGGGAGGTTCCCGCCGCGGTCGCGAAGGCAGTCAGGCGCAGGGCCATGTCCCAGCTGCGGGGCGAGGGCCACGGGCCGCCCCGGCGGGCCTCGTTGCCGGGCAGCCGGTGCACGAGCGCGGGGCGGGCGGACAGCAGCCCGCACACCGCGCGGCGGGCGAAGGTGACGGCCTGCGGCAACCGCTCCGGGTGCAGCCGGGGCAGTACGGTCCGGGGCCAGGTCCCACCCAGGCCGCGTACCACGACGTCGTGGTCGTGGGTCCACTGGAGATGGACGAAGCGGTTGGCCAGGGGCGGGCTCAGCTCCCAGCCGTCGGCCGCCGAGGATCGCGGATTCGCGGCGGCCACGATCCGGATGCCGGGCGGCAGCCGCAGCGCGCCCACCCGCCGCTCGAGCACGAGGCGCAGCAGGGCGGCCTGGACGGCGGGCGGGGCGGTGGACAGTTCGTCCAGGAACAGCAGCCCACGGCCGGCCCGGGCCAGGCGTACGGCCCAGTCCGGCGGCGCCATCGGGACGCCCTGCGCGGCGGGGTCGGCGCCGACGACCGGCAGCCCCGCGAAGTCGGACGGCTCGTGGACGCTGGCGACGACGGTCGTCAGCGGCAGGTCCAGTTCCTCGGCGAGCTGCGTCAGGGCGGCGGTCTTGCCGATGCCCGGCTCACCGCACAACAGCACGGGCAGGTCGGCGGCCACGGCCAGCGTCAGTGCCTCCAACTGTGCGTCGGATCGGGGTTCGGTGGTGGTGTCGCGCAGCAGGGCGAGCAGCTCGGCGGCGACGGCGAGTCGCTCGCCGGGGGCTTCGTCGGCGGGGCTGACGGTGGCAGGGGGCATGGTGATCACCTGTCGTTTCTCGTGGCGGGTGAGAGGAGGGTGGTGCGGGGGCCGGGGGCCCTCGGTCAGCGGGCGATGCCGTGGCGCGGGCGGGAGCGGCGGTCGCGGGTACGGCGGCGTTCGGCGGTGGCGGGGCCCGGGCCGGACCCGGCCAGTCCCGTTCGGAACAGCCCGTACGTGACCCGCCGCAGCGCCGCCGTCTCGAGTTCGTCCCGCAGCGCGCCGTCGCGCACCCGCGCGTCGGGTCCGAGCAGGGCCTCGACGACAGCCAGCGCGCCGGCGGTGTCGCCGTGGTCCAGGCGGGCCCGGACCTCGGGAAGGCACTCCGGGTGGCGGTGCGCCTCGTCGATCGCCCGCAGACAGGGCAGCGGGGTGCCGGTGAGCGCGGCCAGGAGCTCCTCCCGGCGGACCTCGGCCGGATCGTGGTCCAGCGCGACGAGCGTCCCGTCGACCAGGCCGATCCGGTGCCAGGCGCCCCGGCAGCGCACGCGGTGCGGCTGCGCCGCCCGGGCCACCCGGGGCGCCGTCACCGCCGGATGGCCGGGTGCCAGGGCCGACGCGACCAGCGGATGCAGCCGACCGGCCTCGATCAGGCCGTCGCGGAGCAGTTCCAGGTCGGGTGACACCCAGGTCGCGGCGTCGGGCAGCACCGGCGTGGGCCGGTGCGGGCCGCCGCCGCTTCGCGGGGACGACGAGGTGACCCGCACCTCGGGCGGTCCGGGACCGTTCCCGGCCGACGCCACCTCCAGGATCAGGTGACGCCCCGCACCGACCCGTACGGCGACCGGGCCGCTGGTCCGCCCCTCGGCGCGGAGCAGGATGGCTGCCTCGGCGGGCCACCTCCGCACCGCCCAGCCCTGCCGCCGCTCCGCCGTCGCCGGTGGATCCGATGCCGCGCCGGGGCCTTCCTCGGGTGTCCGCTGCGCCCCGGAGCGGACCCGCAGTTCACCGGCCCGCCGCGCATCCCACAGGTGGCGGTGCAGGTCGAGGCGGAACCGGCGGTCGGGGTGCGGGTGCGGGTGGCGACGGGGCCCGGAACCGCGCCGGGGTCCGTCCCACAGCGCCAGACTGAACCGTTGCCCGGCGTCCGCCCAGGCCGGCGGTGTCCGGACCACGAGGTGCACCGCGTCGCCGTGGCGTCCGCCCCGGTCGTAGCGGGCCAGCGGGACGGTCAGCCCGGGCCGCAGCAGCCCGTCGGGGGCGATCCTCGGCAGGTGCCAGCGCAGCAGGTCGGGAGCGAGGTGGCGGAGGTCGGCGCGGAGCCGGCCGGCGAGTTCCCGGCCGTGGGTACGGGCCACGGAGCGCAGGTCGACGTCGACGTCGACGCGGGCGGCGGCGCACGCCCCGGCCCAGTCCCCGCCGGCCCGACGGGCGGTGGCAACCTCGATCATGGACGGCGGCACGGCGAACTCGCGCACGCGCAGCCAGAAGGACGAGCGAAAGTCCGGGTTCGCAGGTTGGGAGCGCATCAGCACTCACCTTGCGAGAACCGGGCCCCCAATCTGGTGAGAGAAGAAGTCGTCATCGCCGGGGAGCATACCGCCGGCGGGCCCCGGCCCGCCAGGTCGCCCGGCCCCGCCCCGGCGCCGGTGTCCGCCGCCGTCGTCGCGTCCCGGTTTCCCCCGCCGACCGGGGGTACGGGCCCGCCCACCGCGGAGCACTCAGCCGCCCGGGCAGCGGCTGTCGCCGCCGCTGTGCTCCTGGCAGGTCGTCGGCGCCGGGACGGGCGCGGGCGGCTGCCTCAGCGTGCGCGCCGCGTCCGCCACCGCCGGCGTCAGCGCCGCCGTGATGACAACGGCCAGGAACGCGTAGACCAGGGCGGTACGGCGGTACCGGAAGCCGACCGCCACCAGCGCGATGCCGGCCGCTCCGCCCGCCGCCACCACCGCCAGGAGCAGCAGCGCCCGGGCGGAGCGACGCCCGATCTCCGCCGCCCGCGCGTCACCGTTCGAGTGGTGGTCGGCCCACCCCTCCATGCCGATGGTGAACAGCCACCACAGCAACGCCAGGCAGGCCACCACCCAGAGCGCCGTCAGGAGCACCAGGGCGTACCGGGGGCGGGCGGCGGATGTCGACGGGGTCATGGCGTACAGCCTGGCGCAGTCGGGGCTCCGGGACGTGAGCCCGCGTACTCACCGCGCCCACCGACCCGGCCGTGCCCGGCCCGGCGGCCCGCCGGTGCGGTCGCGGGGGCGAGCGCACCGGCGGGGGCAGCCACGTCAGACGGGGGGCCCGCTCACCACCCCCGGCACTGGCCGGAGGCGGGGCCGCCGACCGTGTTGGGCACACCGCCGTCCACCGGCGGCGGCTGGTTGCCGACGCACCGCAGCGGCCCGTCGATCCGGTTGCCGGAGAGCACGACCGGTGTGTCGCCGGTGCGGCTGTCGAGCACGCCGACGGGGCCGGTCACCCGCGTCCCGGTGATCAGGACCCGGCCGGTGACGCCGGTGAGCGAGAGCGGGCCGTCGATCCGGCTGCGCGTCAGCTCCACCACCGCGGCTCCGGTGGCGCTCACCGGCCCGACGACGCCGGCGTCGAGCGCGACCAGCCCCGCGCCCTTCGCGACGGTCACCGGCCCGGACACCTCGGCACCCGGCGCGAGGCAGGTCACTCCGCCGCCGACCTGTAGCGGGCCGCGACGATCACCGCTGACCACCTGGGTGCAGGTCTGGTCGGTGACCTCGAGCGTCACCGGCAGGGTCACCAGGGGCGTGGTGGGGTCGTCGCCGGTCACGCAGAGCTGGGCCCGGTACGTGCCGGCGGCCAGCCCGGTGCTGTCCATCGAGATGGTCACCTCCGTGGACCGGCCGGCACCGGTGCCGGCCGCCGTACGCGACGCCGTCAGCCACGGCACCTCGTCGGGCGTCACGCACGGCTGCACGTCGGGCAGCTTGACGTGGGTGACGAACCGGGCCGCCCCCTTGTCGTTCTCCACCTCGACGAGGCGGCCGGAGCGGTCGATCTCGTGGACCCCCTTGGAACTGGTGACCAGGATGTTGCCGTTACCCAGCGGGTGGACACCCTGGTATCCGGAGCCGCCGGGCGGCGTGTAGATGCCGATCAGCTTGCCGTCGCGGTCCATCTCCCAGACTCCCGGGGCGGATCCGCTGCCCCAGCTCGCCGCGAGCACGTTGCCGTTGGGCAGCTCCGCGAGCTGGCCGGGCCAGCTCAGCCCCTCGACGAAGCGGGCGTTGGCGCGGGAGCCGTCCTTGGTGAAGCTGTGGATGGCGTCACTGTCGCTGGCGGAGACGAGCATGTCGTCGCCGCGGAACAGGATGCCCCACGGTCCCTTGAGCCCGTCGGCCCCCGGCGCGACGAACGTGCCCAGGAAGTTTCCGTCGGCGTCGAACTCGACCACCGAGTGAGCGTTCGCCTGGGAGGCGACCGTCACCAGCACGGTGCCGCGCGGCGAGAGGGCGATGCCCCGGGTGTTGCCCATGACCGTCGGATCCTCCAGACCGCCGGCGGGGGCGAGGACCCGCCGGAAGCTGCCGTCCAGGCCGTGCTCGGTGACCACCGAGTTGACCTGGTCGGACATGAGGAAGCCGCTGCCGTCGGGCTTGGCGATGACCTGGAACGGCGTGTAGAGGTTGCTGCTCGGGTCGAACTTGACGTGCGGGATGAACTGCGGGTCGATCAGCTTCCCGCTCTGCGGGTCGAACGCCATCACCCCACGGGTGGCGCTGCCAGAGTTGGGGATCAGCAGGACACCGTCACGCAGGAGCCGGACCCGCTCGTCGCTCGGGCCGGCGTCCGGGTCGTCCAGCCGCCAGTCCAGCACGCCGTGCCCGGCGTTGCGTACCGCGAACTTCTGGTTGGTGACCAGCCCGGCCGGCTGCCGCGCGGAGAGCGACCTGGGTGCCACGTCGATCTTCGGCACCGGCACCACCGTCAGTTCCAGCGCGATCGTCGTCACCGGCTGGTCCTGGTCGTTGCTGGCCAGGCAGAGGTCCGCCCGGAACACGCCACCGTCGTCGAGGCCGGTCGAGTCGAGGGTGATCTGGATGTCCTGGCTCTTGAACGGGGCGAGGGTGCCCTGCGCCGGAGTGACCTCGGCCCAGTTCGGCCAGGCGCAGTCGTCGCCGTCGCCGGTGGCCCGCCAGGTGAGCTCGGCGCCACCGGCGTTGCCCACCTTGACGGTGTGGCTCTCGCTCCGCGTGACGTCCATGCTGGAGCTGAGCGCGGTCTTGTCGACGGTCAGGTCCGGGGCCGCGGGAAGCACCGCGACCGGGAAGTGCGCCTGGGCGATCGGCTGCCCGTCCGGCGCGTGCCGGGCGTCGGTGGTCAGGTCGATCGCACCGAAGAGCCAGTTCCTGCGGGCGGTCCCGGTGACGTCCAGGGTGATGGTCAGCTCCTGGCTGGCGCCGGGCGCGAGGGTGAACCGCGTCGGGGCGACCATGATCCGTGCTCCGGTCGGGGACTGTGCCGTCACCTGCCAGGTCGCGGACGCCTTGGCCACGCTGGACACCGTCCGGGTGAAGGTGCAGACCTTGAGGCAGTGGTGCTCGACCACGGCCGGCAGGTTCAGCGTCTGCGGGTCCCCACCGGCGTCGGGGTTGGCCGCGGCGAAGTTCGCGGCGGTCTCGTCGAGCACGATGCCGGTCCGGGCGGCCTGGGCCAGGTTGATCCGGCCGGATCCCATGTCGAACGCGTCGGCCGGCGTGCGGCCGTCCTCCTTGACGACCCCGTCGCGGTCCGCGGTGACCGCCAGCGCGGACCGGATCCGCGTCGGCGACCAGTCGGGGTGCAGCGCCGCCAGCAGCGCGCCGGCGCCCGCGACGTGCGGCGACGACATGGACGTGCCCTGCATGAAGGCGTACGTGGCCGGGTTGTCCTTCGCCGCCATGGTGGCGGCGAGGATGTTGCGGCCCGGGGCGGCCACGGTGGGCGCCAGCATGTCGAACTTGCTGGGGCCGCGCGAGCTGAAGTCGGTCACGACATCGGTCCAGTTGCCGTCGCGCAGCACCTCGCTGCCGGGGTCGACGCGCACGGTCACGGGGCCGTCGGTGGCGGCCACGTGGTCACGCAGCCGCTGCCCGTCGGCGAGGGAGACCATCACGGCCGGGATGGTGGTCCCGGCGAGCGCGCCCATCGTGATCGGCGGGCCGCTGTGCTGGTTGTGCACGACCACGCCGGTCGCGCCGGCGGCGGTGGCGTTCCTCACCTTCACGGAGAAGTCGCAGCCACCCCGGGGCAGCAGGGCGACCTTGCCGCTGAACGCCGCCGCCGGGAACGCGACGCAGGCCTGCACGTTGTTCGCGTCGACGGCCCCCGAGTACCGGAGCTCCCCCTCGACGGGCGGGTTCGGCGAGTTCTCCCCGATCACCGCGGCGATGCCGGTGAGCGCCGCCGGGACGGGCGTCGGGCCCGTCACGTCGAGCCGGTGGGCGATGACCCGCTCGTGGCTGACCGCGGCGACGGACATGTTCCACGGCGCGGTCTTCGCGACGGTGCTGGCGCCCGGGCCGCTGTTGCCGGCGGAGGCGGCCACGAAGATGCCCGCCGAGTACGCCTCCAGGAACGCCTGGTCTACGAGGTCCTTCCAGGGGTCGTCGCGACCGGAGATCGAGTAGTTGAGGACGTCGACGCCGTCGGCGATCGCCTGGTCCACCGCGGCGATCGTCGCCGAGGAGAGGCAGCCGAGGACCATGCAGACCTTGTACGAGATGACGTTGGCCCGTGGCGCGACCCCGGAGACCGTGACCTTGTGCGTGCTCGTGCCGACGGTGACGGTCGCCTCGTGCCGGTTGCCGGCCGCGGTCGAGGCCGTGTGGCTGCCGTGACCGTTGTCGTCCCGGGCGTCGGTGCCGACCATCGCCCAGGCGCCGATCAGCTTGTCGTTGCAGATCGGCCTGTGCTGGGGGTGCGACGGGGCGCAGACGCCGACGTACGTGCCCGCGCCGTACGGGTTGGTGTGCCGGTAGCCGTCGCCGTCCACCGCCGCGAACGACGGGTGGTCGGGGTTGATGCCGGAGTCCAGGATGCCGACGATGGTGCCCTCGCCACGGGTGCCGACGTTCTCCGCCGTCCTGCCCTCCCACACGGCGGGCGACCGGATCAGCGCGTTGCTGGTGTCGGTGGTCAGCTCCAGAACCTCGTCGGGTACGACGGCGCTGACCCCCGGCAGGCCGGACAGGTGTGCCGCCTCGTCCGCGCTGACCTCGACCGCCAGGCCGTTGACCACGTTGCGGTAGGTGTGGGCGACCCGCACGGAGCGGCCCAGCATAGCCTCCATCTCGTCCACCAGCGTGTCCTGCTGCCGCGCCAACTCCTGCGAGTAGGAGGTGCTCGCCGCCGACCTGGTGTCGATCCTGCCGGCGGGTGCCGGCCTCGCCCGCGGGGCGGCCGCCACCGACGGCTTGTCCATCTGCACCAGCCAGAGCCCGCTCTTGGGCTGCGCCTTGCCCGATGCCGGGCGGGCTGCCGCCCCGGCTGTCGTGTCGCCCGCCGGCAGCGGTGCCGCCCCGGCCGGGGTGGGGGCCACGGCGAGCAGCATGGCGCTCGCCGCCACCGCCGCGACCAGACGGGGCGGCGTCCGGCGACGGGAGAGGAACGTTCTTCGACAGGAGGGATGTGCCACGGTGAGCTCCTAGTCACTGAGCGGCGCGATGGATGCTGTCTCGCTGCCTGGCCAGAGCCCGGGGAGGTGCTCGCTGCGGCTGGGTGCGATCGGGTGAGAACCTAGGTGATCACGAGGGCCACGGCAATGGCGTACTTCCATGCGTAGATCCCGCCGGCGTCGCCGGCCCGGTCCGTTGGGGGGGGGCGGGGCGGTCGAGGGTCCTCACCGGCGGGTCAGGCCGGCCAACCAACGGTCCAGCTCCGCCGGGGAGCGGAACAGCAGCACCGGCGGCCCGGCGGGATCGGCCTGCCAGGCGTGCATGCGCCGCCGGGCCCGGCGGAAGGCGGTCGCGTGCCACAGCAGGATCGAGTCCCGGGAGAGCACGCTGCCCAGCGACTCGCGGTTGCCGTTGCAGATCTCCTCGCCGCTGACCAGTCTGCGGGCGGTGCGCCGCAGTAGCCGCCAGAAGGAGAGCCAGCGCGGATAGTCCAGGCCGACGACGAGGTCGGCGCGCGCCAGCACCACGTCCCGCCACCCGTGGTACGCGCCGTCGAGGATCCAGCGGTCGCGTCGGCAGACCGCCCCGATCCGGCTGCGCTGCTCGGCGACCGGCACCTCGACCCAGCCGGGCTGCCACAGCAGGTCGTCGACCGGGTGCCACGGCAGCCCGAGCCGCTCGGCCAACCGCGCCGCCAGCGTGGACTTGCCGGCGCCGTACACCCCGTAGACGAGGATGCGGGCCGGGGCGGTCATCGCGGCAGCGTACGCCGCCGCCGGCCGACCGGTGCCGGCGGTGGGCACGCCCGTCGCGGCCCGCGCGGTCGCGGTGGCGGCCCGGGCCGCCGGCCAGGCCTCGGATGCCGCGCCGAGCCGCCCCAGCGACGGGCCAATAGTCGCTCTACCTGCGAAAACAGGCCGTCATCCGAACAACAACCTGCGGCAAGGAGCGCCGAGAAGTGCTATAGAGATATGGGCGGTTTTGGATTCCTTGTGAGCGAATGTCGCGTTCGGCGGATGTCCGGCCGCCGCCCAGAGGTGCATGACGTGACCGGCAGGACAACGGGGTGACCACCGGTCGGCTGACGCTCCTCGCCACCGTCCACATCCGCGTCGACGGAGCACCGGCTGCCTCCCCGGCCGGCGCCCAGCTAGGAGTTCCCATGTCCATCCCGCACCGTGGCCGCGTGTTGGCGGCCCTGGCGGTCGCCTCCACCCTGGCCCTGTCCGCCGCGGCCGTGGCACCGGCCGCAGCCCGGGACCCGGTCGCCACCAGACCACTCGCCGCCCGGGCGGCTCCCCCGTCGCTGGCCAACATGCACCTGGTGACACAGTCCACCAAGGCCTCCAGGCCGGCACCGCAGCCCCGGAAACCGGCCGCGCCGGCCGCGCCCAGGGCCGCCCGTAAGGGCGAGCAGGCGGTCGTCACCTGGAAGGCACCCGACGACCGGGGCAGCAGCATCACCGGGTACGTGGTGACGCCGTACCGTAACGGCAAGGCCCAGAAGCGATTGGCCTTCGACGCGTCGAAGACCAGCCGGAAGGTCGGCGGCCTGCGTGCCGGCGGGACGTACACCTTCACGGTGGCCGCGAAGAACGCGGCCGGCGTGGGGCCCGCCAGCAAGCGGTCCGCGCGGGCCGGCATCCTTGCCCTGCCGTCGGCGCCGACCGTCATTTCGGTCTACGCCAACAGCGTGGCCGCCACACTGAGCTGGACCCCCGGTTTCGACGGCGGCTCGCCGGTCACCAACTGGGTGGTCACCCCCTACATCGGCGCCGCCCGCCAGGCGAGCCAGACGCTGGGCCCGGCGACCAGTGGGGTTGTCACCGGACTGACCTCCGGGGTCACCTACCGGTTCACCGTGGCCGCGCGGACCAGCCAGGGCACCGGCCCCGAGTCGGCGCTGTCGCCGGCGGTGAGAACCAACGTCTCCCCCACCCTGGCGTTCCCCACGCCGCCGCCGGGCGCGGTGGGCGTCGCCTACGTCGCACCGCTGGACGTGACCCGCGGCGTGCCGCCGTTCGTCTGGTCGGTGGAGTCCGGCAGCCTGCCAGCGGGGATGACGATCCGGCCCAACGACGGCACCCTCTCCGGCGTGCCGACCACCGCCGGCACCTACCCGCTGGTGGTCCGGGTCATCGACGCGAACGGGAACTACGGCTCCCGGCGCATCGTGCTCCAGATCAACCAGGCGCCCGACCTGCGCAACCTGGCGCCGCCGCTGGCCGAGGTCAACGCGTACTACTCCAACCAGTTTCTCGTGGTCGGCGGGACCGCGCCGTTCAGCTGGTCACTGGCCGCCGGACCACTGCCGCCGGGACTGACCCTCGACCCGGTCACCGGGAATCTCACCGGTCTGCCGAGCGTCGCCGGGTCCTACGCGTTCACCGTCCGGGTCACCGACGCCTTCGGGCTCAGCGACACCCAGGATTTCCGGATGGTGGTCCAGCCGGCCAGCGTCGTCACCCTGACCGCCGACGCCAACCAGACCACCTTCGGGGCGGCGGTCACCTTCAACGTCACCATCGGACCGGGCGTGGCCGACGGCACCGTCACGCTGATCGACGTGCTGCCCAACGGCACCGACGAACCGCTGGGCACCTTCCCGGTGGCGTTCAACGCGGCGGAGTTCCAGGCGCAGATGCCGGCCTTCGGTCTGAACACCTTCCGGGTCCAGTACGACTCTGACAACACCAACGCGGTGGCCAACTCCAACACCGTCACCATCGACGTGCGCGCCGTCCAGGGGCAGGTGCTCATCGGCCAGTTCGCCCAGTCCGGGATCGCCGGCCCCGCCGACCAGTTCGTCGGCATACGCAACACCACCGCGCTCAACCTGCCGATCGCCGGCTTCACGATCCAGACCGCGGGCGGTCCGACGGTCACCATCCCGCAGGGCGCGCGCCCCCTCCCGCCGGGTCGTGGTTATCTGGTCGCCGCGGCCGACTACTCGCTGGACAACATCCTGCCCGACCTGGTGGTGCCGAGCCTCGGGCCGATCGGTGGTCTTCGGCTGGTCGCTCCCGACGTGCCCGGCACCGTCACCGACGCGGCTGGGTCGGCGCCCGGCTTCTTCGAGGGCAGCCCGCCTCCGGCCTTCGCCGGCCCGCCGTTCGTCACCTACGCCTGGGTGCGGCTGCGCGGCAACGGCCAGCTGCAGGACACCGACGACACCGTGCGCGACTTCCGGCTGGTCTCGACCGTCCTCGGCCCGCTCAACGGGGTGCCCGCGGCACTCGGCAGCCCGTCGCCGCAGAACTCCCTCGGCGTCTACCAGCAGAACGGAAATCTGCAGACCACCCTGCTGGACACCGGCGTCGCCTCGTCGGCGGTGCCCAACCGGGAGGTGATTGGCAACCGGCTGATCCTGCGTCGGAAGCTCACCAACCGCTCCACCCAACCCATCATCCAGGCCCGGCTGCGGATCACCGCGCTGAGCCAGGCCAACGGCGCACCGAAGCCGGGTGACCCGGAGCCGCCGCCGCCGCACGGCAACCTGCGGCTGATCAACCCGGCCACGCCGACCAGCGCCGTCACGCTGAGCGACGGAGACACCGTCACCGTGCAGAACCTGCGGATGGACGCCCCGGCGACCAGCCCACCGGGCGGCGGAATGTCCACCACGCTGACCATTCCACTCCGCCTGGGCGGCCTCGGCACCGGGGAGTCGATCAACGTCGCCCTGACCTTCGCGGTGGACACCCCGGGTCGCTACTGGGTCGGCTGGGACATCGACGCCCTCGGCGGCACTCCGCCTGCGGCGGCCAGCACCACGTCCGCCAGCACCTCGCGCACCAAGCTCAAGACGGCCGGCCCGAACTCGGCCGGCTTCCGCAAGGGGCACCTGGTCAGCGGCACCGTGCGCTGACCGGCAACGACCGGTACGGGTGGCGCTCTCTCCAGCGCGCCACCCGCACCCCCGCCCGTCGTTGATCCACCGAGACACCACCGCACGCTCCGGGAGAACCCAGAATGCGGCCATCCGCACGCTTCGCCTACGGGCTGCGGGTCCACGGCCTGGCCGGCGTCACCGAACTGATGCCGGCCGGGGACGACCCGTGGCCCGAGGTGGAGGTCCAGCAGGACCCCGACTCGCCGCGACCGGTCCCGCACCCGCTCGACCACCGGCGGGGCGTGCGGCTGCTCGCCGACGGGCGGCACCTGGTCGTCGACCGGGAACGCCGCGCCGCCGTCTTCCACGGCCCGCCGCTCACCCCCGACCTGCTCGCCCACCCCTACCTGGCCCCGGTGGCGAGCACCTTCAACCGCTGGGCCGGGCGGGAGACCTTCCACGCCGGCGGATTCGTCCGGTACGGTCGCGCGTGGGCGGTCACCGGGCCCCGTACCGCCGGCAAGAGCAGCCTGCTCGCGGCGCTCGCGGCCCGGGGCGTACCGGTGGTCGCCGACGACGTGCTGGTCCTGGCCGGCACCGACGTGTTTGCCGGGCCCCGCTGCGTCGACCTGCGAGAGCCGGTGCCCGGCGTGGCACTGCCCAGCGGCCCGGCGCGGGCCCGCACCCGCACCCGGGTGCACCTGCCGCCCATCGCCCACCGGACACCGCTGGGCGGCTGGTACTTCCTGCACTGGGGTGACGCGGTCGGGTTGACACCGGTGCCGGCCACCACCCTGCTGACCCGGCTGGCCGGCTGGCGGTCCTGGCCCGACCTACCCACCGACCCGAGCGTCCTGCTCGCGCTGGCCGCCCTGCCCGCCTGGGACCTCACCCGCCCGCGCGACTGGGGCACCCTCGACCAGGTCTGCGCGCTGCTCGACGCGACACCCGCCACGGCCGGCGAGATGGCGCTGCGATGAGCGCCGACGGCCGACCCGACGCGCTGTACTGCCTGGCCCTGGACGAGGCCGCGGCGGTCACCCACTCCGCCCTGAACAGCCGGGGCATCGACAGCATCCTGCTCAAGGGCGCCGGGCTGGCCCGCCGGCTGGGCACCGAGCGGTCCCGCACGTACGGCGACGTCGACCTGCTCGTCGCCCCGGACACCTTCGACGCCACCCAGGAGGTCTTCCTCGACCTGGGCTACCGGCCCGCGATGCCGGGCGCCCGCGAGGAAGACTGGTCGCACTGGTACGAACGCCTGTGGCGGACACCCGGCCCGGCGAGCCTCGCGGTCGACCTGCACCGTGGGTTCCACGGGGTAGGTGACCCGGAAGGGTTCTGGGCCGCGCTGCGGGCCGACGCGGAACCGATGGACCTCGCCGGTCGCACCGTGCTGGTCCCGGACCCCATCGCCGCCACCATGCTGGTCGCGTTGCACGCCGCCGGCCCCGGCCGTTCCCTGCGCCCCCGGGCCGACCTGGAACGGGCGCTCGCGGTGACCGACGAGGACACCTGGCGGGCCGCGGCCGGCCTCGCCGAGCGGACCCGGGCGGCCACCGCCTTCGCCTTCGGACTCCGGCGGGTGGCGGCAGGGGCGGCGCTCGCCGACCGGCTCCGGCTGGCGTCGCGGTCCTCGCCGTTGCACCACGTCGTGCACTGCGGCGGCAACACCGCGGCGTACCTGCTGGCCCGCGCCGGTGAGCTGCCGACCACCCGGGAGCGGGTCGACTACCTCGCCCACCGGTTGGTCCCCTCGCCGGCCGCGATGCGCTACGCCCGGCCGTTGGCCCGGCGCGGCGGCGCCGGGCTGGCCCTGGCGTACCTGCTCCGCTTCGGTCGGGCCTGCTGGCAGGTGCCCCGGGCCATCCCCCAGCTCCGCCGCGCGGTCCGGCGGTCCATCGATGGGTGACCGGCTACGCCCACTGGCGGTGCTGTGGCGCCGGCACGGCCTGCGCGGGGTCCGGATCGCGGTGTGGACGGTCCGCGCCCGCCGCCGGGTGCGGCGCCAGCTCGTCCGGGGTGGCATGGACGCCGTCCGGCCACCCGTGCCACCGGCCGGCGGTACGACCGACCGCACCGTGGTGCTCCGGGCGCTGCACCGGGTGGGCGCGAACTGCCTGGAGCGGTCACTGGTGCTGCAACGGTGGGACGCCCGGCAACGGACCTCCCGCACCCTGGTCATCGGGGTGACCGCGCCCAGTGGCGGGTTCCACGCGCACGCCTGGCTGGACGGCGACGCCGACCCGCACCGCGCGGAGATGACCGAGCTGCTGCGCCGGGACCCGCCCGCCGGCTGGCTGCCGGCCGGTGTTCAGGAACGCTCGACCAGGCCGTAGCGGTCCAGGTCGGCCAGGAAGCGCGCCACGTCGTCGGTGACCCTGTCCCGCGCGACGTCGGTCGTAGACGCCAGCGCCTCGGCCAGTTCCGCGGCGGTCGCGCCGTCGACCAACCGACGCCACAGCAACGCGCCGGCCGAATCCAGTCCGAAGTAGACGGATTTCCGGGTGTCCAGCACGACGATGTCCTCGCCGGCCTGCCGCCAGGCGGCGCGCTGCTCGGCGATGCGGTAGACGGTGGAATCTGCGGCGTTCACGGTGACACCTCCATGCGGGGCGCCGGCCTCGGGGACGACGCGGGTGGGTGCTGCCTCAACCAGAGATGCTGGACCAGGCCGGCCGTACACTCCGGGATCGGCCAGCGCGACCAGACCTCCCGCAGCGCGGCTGGGTCGACCACGTCCTCGTTGACGCCGTCGCCGTCCCAGCGGCGGACGAACTCGCGGGTGGGCGAACGGAGGAAGACGGCGAGGAAGTGCGCCTTGCGGCGGACGGCGGTCACCGGCGCGGGCAGCTCCCCGGCGGCGATCCCGGCGAGCAGCTGCGCCCGGGTCGGCCGGCGCAGGTGACCCGCCCAGCGGACCAGCGCGCCGGTGAACACCGGGTCGAGCAGGGGCTGCACCAGCCGTACGTCGTGGGCGTCGGCGACCAGCGTGGCGCAGGCGACCGACGTCCGCAGGTCGCGTCGGCGCAGGTGCCAGGCGACCCGGTCGGCCAGCCGTACCGGCTCGGCGCGTTCCTCCGCCCGGAACGCCCGGCGGACCTCCCGCGCCGCCGCCGGCCGCAACCACGGGAACACCTGCGTGGCCGGCGGACGGCGGCGCAGCCCGGCGCGCAGCCGACCGGCGGCCTCCCGCAACGAGGCCGGGGCGGGCCGGCGCCAACCGGCCAGGATCTGGTCCCCACCGCCGCCGGTGAGCAGCGAGCCACCCGCCGCCAGCTCCACGATCGGCAGGTGCAGATGCAGGTTCAGCGGGTGCAGCACGCCGAAGCGGTGCAGGAACCGCCGGGCGACCGGACCGATCAGGTCGAGATCGTCGTCCGCCCGCAGGATCTGCCAGTCCCGTCCGACGTCCAGCACCCGGACGATCTCGTCCTGCCAGGGCGACTCGTAGGCCCGGGGCGCTCCGGTGAACCGCCAGGTGACCGGGACCGGGTCGGGCAGCCCTTCCCGACGGGCGACCCGGACGGCGACGGCGAGGACCAGGGAGGAGTCGAGCCCGCCGGAGAAGCTGAGCAGGCAGGGCGGGCGCCGCAGCGCCGGCAGTACCGCGGCCTCCAGCGCGGCCAGCGGGGGCAGTGTGGTCGGCACGACGCGGAGCGGTCCAGGGTCGGCCTCGTCGTGCGGTGCCACGCCGGTGACGAGGCCGGTCGCCAGATCGTACGGGGTGGGCCAGCGCACGGTCACCTCAATCGCGGTTCAGGGTGCCCCGACGGCAGGCATGACGCAACGCGCCGCCGAACAGCCGGACGGAGATCGGCAGCAGGAGGGCGGCGCAGCCGAGCAGGACGACCAGGTCGGTGCCCCACGGCTGCCCGGCGAGCGCGTGCCGGAACCCGTCGAGCGCGATCCTGGTGGGCAGAGCGGCGGTGAGCCACGACGGCACCGCCGGAATGGCGGCCACCGGGAAGTAGGTACCGGAGGCGAACGCGATCGTCACCATGGTCAGGCGGGCGACGAGATCGCCCCGGCCGAACGCGACGGTGAACGCCATCAGGGCGACACCCACCGCCAGCATCACCCCGACCGCCGCCGCCAGGACGAGCACGCTGCCGACCCAGCTCGCCCTGCCGAGATCCAGCCCGAACAGCAGGCCGAGGACGGTGAGGTAGACCGCGGCGCGCAGCAGCGCGAAGGCGAACGGGTGGGCGGCCACTCCCACGGCGAGGACCCACCGGGGCACCGGCTGGGCGACCAGCATCTCCAAGGTGCCGTCCCGCTGTTCCTGGGCCACTCGGGAGGTGACCTGAGCGGTCGCCGCCTGGACGACGAGCATGAAGGTGAGGCCCACCGCGACGAAGTCGAAGTAGCTCGCCGAGTGCCCCAGGGCGCCCGCTTCCGGGGCACTGAGCACCCGGGAGATGAGGAGGAAGACCGCCAGATTCACCACGCCGAAGGCCAGGTCGAGCAGCAGCGGCGGCATCAGCCGCCCCCGTTCGGCGAGGTCGCGGCCGATCAGCGCGAGAAGCACCGATCCGGAGCTCACCCGATTCGACGGGCTCGCCCCGGCCGGCGGCACTTCGACGACCGGCGGGGTGGTCCGCCCCGTCGTCGGGCGACTCACCGGCGCACCGGGAGGGTCAGCGTGCGCCCGCACCGGTTCCGGTCCTCCGACTGGTGGGACACCACGACGCAGGCCAGGTGCGGACGACGGTCCAACGCGGCCCAGAGCAGGCTTCGCGCCCTCTCGTCGAGGGATCGACCGGGCTCGTCGAGCACCAGTGCGGTCGGTTCGGCGAGCAGGCTGCGGGCGACCGTCACCCGGGCCCTCATGCCCGCCGAACACCGCTGGACCGGCACCCGGGCGAAGGGACCGATCTCAAACTCGTCCTCGATCGAGACGACCGCCCGACGGGCGGTGGCTCGGGGGAGCCGGAGGCGCGCCGCCAGCAGCAGGTTGTCGCGACCCGAGAGCCTGCCGTAGAGGCCCTGTTCCGGGTTGAGGCAGAGCCCCAGGGCGCGACGCGCGGCAGGCGAGCCGGCCGGGTGACCGTCGACCAGGGCGGTGCCGGAGGTGAGCGCCAGGGTGCCGGCGAGACAGCGCAGCAGCGTCGTCTTGCCCGAGCCGTTGCCGCCCGTGACGAGCAGTCGCGTTCCCGCCGGCACGTCGAGGTCGAGACCGGAAAAGACCTCGCGCCGCCCGAAGCTACGGGATGCGCGACGCAGGTGGAGCATCGCGCGGCTCTCAGAGGGAGTCGCCGGTGCCGCCTTGGCCGTCACCGATTGGCCCGGTGCCACCTCGGGTCAGCTCGGCGAGCGTGCCGAGTCGTTCGACGCCGGGGGGCCGGTAGTCGTGAGCCTGGTCCACGGCCTGGTCCACGTTCCTGCCAGGATCCACCTCAATACGGATTTCACTCATGAAATGCTCCAATGTCGATTTATCTCTGGCGGATGCTAGCGCAAAGGGGCGCCGATGGCGACAACCACCCAGGACGGCATCGTGGCGCGGTCGACGGCCTCGGTCAGGTGGGCGCTGCGACCGACGCGCGCAGACCCGGGGCGCGTAGGCTGCGGGTCGTCCGCCTGCGGGCATGGAGGAAGCACCGTTCAACCGGCGACGCCGGGCGGGTCGGGCCCGCACCGAAGGGGACTACTGGTGAGGCGACGAGACAACGGGACCCGGAGGCTGCGGGCCGCGGGGGCGGTCGTCGTCCTGGCCGCCACGACGGCCCCCGGTCCGGCCGTGGCCGATCCGACGCCGACGCCGGTGCCCGCGACGCCGGTGTGCGAGGTGCGCGGCGGCCGGCTGAGCGAGATCTCCGGGATGGTCGCCACGGACGGCGGGTTCGTCATGGTCAACGACGGCGCGGACGACGAGGCCCGCCGCCGGATCTTCTTCCTGGACCAGCGGTGCTCCGTCGTACGGACCGTGGCCTATCCGTCGCGTCCGCGCGACACGGAGGACCTGACCGTCGGCGCGGACGGCACGGTCTGGGTGGCGGACACCGGCGACAACGACCGCTCCCGGCAGACCATCGCGGTGTGGAAGCTACCGCCGGGTGCCGACCGACCGGTGCTGTACCGCATGGCGTACCCGGACGGCCCGCACGACGCCGAGGCCCTGCTGGTGACCGGCGACGACCGGCCGCTGGTCGTGACCAAGTACTCGGCCACCCTGTACGCCCCGAGCGCCCTCCTGCGCCCGGGCACGACGGCGAGGCTGGAGAAGGTGGGGCAGGCCCGGCTGCCGGCCTCCAGGACGAGCAACCCGTTCGGGGCGCTCGGCCGTACGGCGGTCACCGGTGCCGCCACCGCGCCGGACGGACGCCGGGTGGTCCTGCGCACGTACGCCGACGCGTACGAGTTCGACGTCAGCGACGGCGACGTGGTCTCGGCGTTGACCGGCGGAGCGTCACGGGTCGTCGCGCTGCCGGACGAGCCGCAGGGCGAGTCGGTCACCTACAGCCGCGACGGGCAGTCCCTGCTGACCGTGTCCGAGACGGCCGACCAGCCACCCGGGACGCTGCCCACGGTCCTGCGCTACCCGCTGCCGGCGGTCGTCGCGTCCCCCACGTCGCCCGCCGCGCCCGGACCGACGAGCCGCGCCGCCGGCGACGGCACCGGCCGCTCCGTGGGGACCTACCTCGTGGCGGCCGGCGCGCTCGGGCTGACGCTGATCGCCGTGGGGCTGGTCGCGCTGGTCCGCGCGCGGCGTCCCCGGTCGCGCTGACCGAGGACGCGGCGCCGTCCGCGCGAGTCCCCGGGTCGTGCGCCCGCCGGTTTTCCGGCCCGCGGTCGTGCCTGCCGTCCCGGTGCCCGGGAGCGCGCCGGGTCAGGCGTTCCCGGTCCGGGGTCGGGCCGCTCCCGGCTGCCGAGAGCCCGCCGGGTCAGCCACCCTCCGCCTGCGACGCGTCCACGGAGGGCAGGCCGGCGAACAGGGCGGCCAGCAGGTCGGCGCGCGCACCGAGGCCGGCGGCCGAGACCCACTCGTGCCGGGCGTGCGCGCCCCCACCGGGCGGGGCGAGCCCGTCGACGGTGGGACGGCCGAGCGCACCCGTCGTGTTGGTGTCGGCGGCGCCGTCGGCCGGGCGACCGGCGAGGCGCTGACCGAGGTCGGCGGCGACGGCCACGATCCGGTCCAGCAGGTGCGTCCCCGCCTCGTCCGGCTGCCAGGTGGGCCGGTGCGACAGCAGCCGGGTGGCGATCCGGGCGCGCTCGCGCACCGGGCGCAGCGATCCCAGGCCGGCGAGGACGACCTCCTCGTTGCCGGGATCGGTGAAGCGCAGGCCGAGGTCGGCGTGGGCCGCGCCGGCGACCACGTTGGTGCGCCCACCCCCGGTGATGGTGCCGGTGTTGAGCAGGACCGGCCGGCCGGCGACGAGTGCGCGGACCCGCACGAGCTGGTCGACCAGTTCGTCGATGGCGTTGACCCCGGCGTCGGGGTCGAGCGCGGCGTGCGCCTCGACGCCGGTGACCTCGACGCGGACCCGGGTGCTGCCGCGCCGGCCGGTCTTGAGGTCGCCGCCGGGGTGCGGCGGCTCCAGGCCGAGCACCGCGCGGGCCCGGGCCGCCTCGGCCCGGACCAGCCCGGTGGCGGTGGGTGAGCCGATCTCCTCGTCGGCGACGACGAGGACCCTGATCTCGGGGTGCGGGGCGCCCTCCCGTACGACGCGCGCCACCGCCGTGAGCAGCGCGACGATCCCGGCCTTGGTGTCGTAGACGCCCGGGCCCCGGACGGTGTCGCCCTCGACGGACCACGGCATGGCCGACAGCGTGCCGACCGGCCAGACGGTGTCGTAGTGGGTCAGCAGCAGCACCGGGCCGCCCGGGACCCCCCGCGCCGGAAGGGTCCAGACCAGATGGTCGCCGCCGGGGTGCGGCTCCCGGGCGGTGTGCAGGCCGGCTCGGGCGGCGTCCGCGTCCAGCACGTCGGCCAGCGCGGCCAGCGCCCGCCGGTCACCGGTCGGCGACTCGTGCAGCGTGTAGCGGCGCAGCGCGCCGAGCGCGGCATTGAGACCCGACGATGAAGATGACACATACGGACACTATGATCGACATGAGCCCTTGTCAACGGGCGGACAGTGCGGCAGCCTGAGAGAGATACGATCGCTATCTTTGCGGGGGTGAGTTCGATGGCCGGTGCCACCCGCGGAATCGTGGCGCGTGACCTCGCCGGGCTCGGCGAGCGCACGGCGGCGTCGGCGCTCTACCGGAGCGTCTTCGGCTACGAGGGCCCCGAGCACGCCGTCAGCCCGCGTCTCCTCGCCGCGCTGGGCGAGAACGCCGGGACCGCGATCGGCGCGTTCGACTCCGACGGCACACTCGTCGGCTTCTGCTACGGCTTCACCGGCGTCGAACACGGCGAGCTCTACCACTACTCGCAGGCCGCCGTCGTCGACGCGCGGGCGCAGGGGCGCGGCGTCGGCCGCCTGCTCAAGCACGCCCAGGCCGACGCCGCGCGGCGCGCGGGCGTACACACGATGCGGTGGACCTTCGACCCGTACGCGCTGCGCAACGCGCACTTCAACCTGACGGTGCTGGGCGCCGTCGGGATCCGGTTCCTGCCCGACTTCTACGACGACGGCGGCAGCGACCGCGTCCTGGTCCGGTGGGACCTCGACCGTCCCGGGGGCGGCGGTCCGGCACCCGCCCCCGGGCCCGCGGCCGTCGGCTCGCCCGCCGACGACCGTACCGCCGCGCCGGAGCCCGACGACCGGGCACGACTGCGCCAGGCGCTGGCCGACCGGTTCGGCGCGGGCTCGCGGCTCGTCGGCGTCGCCCGGCGGCCGGACACCCCCGGCCGCGTCAGCTACCTGTTCGAACGGGGCGAGGGATGACCACGACGGGATCGACGCCCGCCGAGCGCTTCGACCGCCACGTGCAGCGCAGGTCGGCACAGGTGCTCAAGCAGCGGGTCCTGGAGCAGCAACGCACCGGCTTCGCCAGGGCCCTGGCGTGGGCCGCCGAGCAGGACGCGATCGAGCGGGCCGCGGCGCTCATCGTGTCGGCCCGGCGCCGGTACCTGCTCGGGCACGGCAAGTCGTTCGGCTTCGCGTCCCTGCTCGCCGCCGACCTCAGCGCCGGGCTCTCCGGCGTCCACCTCGTCGACGGCGCGGCGCTGCGGTCCCTCGACGTGCTCGGCGACATCCGCCAGGGCGACCTGCTCGTGGCCGTCTCCCTGGCGCGCTACCGGCGCGAGACCGTCGACACCGCCTCCGCGTACGTCCGCCACGGCGGTCGGCTGGTGCTCGTCACCGACGCCGAGGACGCGCCGTTGGCCGAGAGCGCCGCCGCCCGCATCGTCATCGGCACCGACAGCGCCTCGTACGCCAACTCCCCCACCTCGGTGGGGCTCGCGCTGCACCTGCTCGCGACCCTGACCATCGCCAGCTCGAAGGGGGCCGGCCGCCGCCTGCGCGAGCGCGACGCCCTCGCCGCCGAGCTCGGTCTCTACGCGGATCGGTCGTGACCGGCCGGTGGCAGGGCGCGGGGGCCGCGCGCAGGCCGGCCCGGGGCCACGCCGAGCACGGGAAGGGGGCGTCGTGAGCCGGGTCGAGGTGGTGCGACTGCGCCGGGTCCGGCTGCCGCTCGTGCACCGGTTCCAGACCAGTTCCCACGCCAAGCGCGAGCTGGAGCACATCCTGGTCACCCTCACCGACACCGACGGCGCCGTGGGGTGGGGCGAGATCGCGTCGCCGAGCGGCCCGTTCTACTCCGCCGAGACCGTCGAGAGCTGCTGGGCGGTCGCCCGGGACCACCTCGCGCCGATGACGCTGGGCACCGACTGGGCGCACCCGGCGGACCTGGCCACGGCGCTCGGCAAGGTACGCGGCAACCACTTCGCCCGCGCCGGTTTCGACATGGCCGCCTGGGCACTGTGGTCGACCGCGAACGGCGTCTCCCTCGCGCACGCGCTGGGCGGCTCGCGCGGCACCGTCGAGGCGGGCGTCTCCCTGGGGATCGAACCCACCGTCGACGACCTCCTCGCACAGGTGGGGCTGCGGGTCCACGAGGGCTACCGCAGGATCAAGCTCAAGATCGCGCCCGGCTGGGACGTCGAGCCGGTACGGGCCGTCCGCACGGCGTATCCGGGCGTGCCACTGCACGTCGACGCCAACGGCGCCTACCGGGACGGGCCCGAGCACCGGGCCGTCCTGTCGGCGCTCGACGGCCTGGGCCTGATGATGATCGAGCAGCCGTACGCGCCGCGGGACCTCGTCGCGCACGCCGCCCTCCAGGAACGGATCGACACCCCCGTCTGCCTCGACGAGTCCGTCGAGGAGGTGGACGACCTCGTCACCGCGCTCCGCCTGAACGCCGTACGCGTGCTCAACATCAAGGTCTCGCGGATGGGCGGGCTGACCCACGCCGTCCGGGCGCACGACCTGGCGCGCGAGCACGGTGTCCCGGTCTGGTGCGGCGGCATGCACGAGTTCGGCATCGGGCGGGCCGCCAACGTCGCGCTGAGCGCACTCGCCGGCTTCACGCTGCCCTCCGACGTCTCCGGCTCCGACAAGTACTACGCCCGCGACGTCACCACCCACCCGATCGTGAGCACCGACGGGCTCGTCGAGGTGCCCGCCGGGCCCGGGCTCGGGTGGGACGCCGACCTGACGTACGTCGAGGAGAGGACCACCGACCGGCTCGTGCTGCGCGCGGACGGCGCGGCGTGACCACCCGGTCGTGCGACGCCGGGGAGGCGGCCTCCCGGGTAGCCTGACGGCCACCATGGACGGTCACCGATTCGCCGCGTCCCGGCTCCTGCCGCCGCCCGGGCTGCCCCGGGCGATCGCCTACCAGTCCGCCATGGTCGCCGTCGGCAGCGGCACCTTCCTCACCGGCAGCATCGTGTTCTTCACCGAGGTCCTCGGGCTCAGCGCGATGCAGATCGGCATCGGCTTCTCGATCGCGGGGCTCACCGGGGTGGCCACCTCCCTGCCCCTGGGCGCGCTGGCCGACCGGATCGGCGGGCAGCGGTCCTGGGCCCTCGGCGCGCTCGGTTCGGCGCTGACGTTCGCCGCCTATCCGCTCGTGACGTCCTTCGTGGGCTTCGTGGTGCTGATGGTGGTGGCCGCCGCCACCGACTCCCTCGCCAACGCCGGGCGCACCATCTACACCGCCGACGCCATGCCGGCCGAGGACCGGGTGCGCACGATGGCGTACGCGCGCTCGTACCTGAATGCCGGGTTCACCCTCGGCACCGGGCTCGGCGCCGTGGCGCTGGCGTTCGACTCCGCCGCCGCGCTCGTCGCCATGGTGCTGCTCAACTCGGCGTTGTCGCTGCTCAACGCCGCCCTCGTGACCCGGCTCCCGGCCGCGCCGGTGCTGCGGCACGACCGGGCGGCCAGCACGTCGCGGTGGGCGGTGCTGAAGGACCTGCCCTACGTCACGACCGCCGTGCTCCTCGCCGTCATGATGTTCCACTCGGTGGTCCTCGTCGAGATCCTGCCGCTCTGGGCGATCACCCACACCGACGCCCCCAAGCCGCTGCTCGGCGCGATGCTGGCCCTCAACACGGTGCTGGTGATCACGTTGCAGGTGCCGGCGGCGCGCGGCGCGGACTCGCTTCCCGGAGCGGCCCGCCTGATCCGCCGGGGCGCCCTGGTCACCGCGCTCGCCTGCCCGGTGGCCGCGCTCGCGGGCCGGACCGGCGGCGCGTGGACGGTCGTCGTGCTCCTCGCCGTGGTGGTGCTGGTGACCACCACCGAGTTGTGGTTCTCGGCGGCGCTCTGGTTCTTCCAGACCAACGTGCCGCCCGCCGCGTCGCGCGGGGTGTACCTCGGCACGGCGCAGACCGTCAGCTCGACGGCGGACGTCTTCGCGCCGGTGGGCCTGACCCTCCTCGCGATCCAGACCGGCGGCTGGGGCTGGTGGATCGTCGCGGCGATCTTCGTGGGCTGCGCGCTCGCCGCCGGCCCGGCCGTCGGCTGGGTCGCCCGTACGCCCCGGATCGGCGCGGACGACGTCGAACCGCCGGCACCGTCCACAGCGGAACCCGTGGCGGCCGAACGGCCCACCTCCGCCTGACGTCGGAAGATCGACCGATTCCTTGACACGCGATCGACGCGGCTGGAATCCTTCCCGCCGAAGGGGGTCCGATGAGCACTGACGACGACACCCGGACGTACGCCGTGGTCGTGAACGACGAGGAACAGTTCTCGATCTGGTGGGACGACCGGGAGCTGCCCGCCGGCTGGCGGCGCGAGGGCACCACCGGCACACGCGGCGAGTGCCTCGCCCGGATCGACGAGGTGTGGACGGACATGCGGCCGCTGTCGTTGCGGCGCTGGATGGACGAGCACGCCGCCACCGGCTGACGCCGCACCGGACGAGGGCGCATGAACGACAGTCTCCAGCGGTACCCGGCCCTCGCCGTGCAACGCGGGATGGTGCTGCAGACCCTCCGGCAGCCCGCCGGCGGGGTCGACGTCCAGCAGGTCACGATCAGGTGGGACGGCCCGCCGGAGCGCGACGCGTTCAGCGCCGCCTGGCAGGCCGCGACCCGGCGGCACGCGGTGCTGCGTACGGCCTTCGAGGTCGACGGCGACCACGGCGTGGCGCAGGTCGTCCGGCCCACCGTGCCGCCGGACCTGCGGTGGCGGGAGACGACGCTCGCCGAGTTCCTCCACACCGACCGCTACGAACCCGTCGACGTCGGCCGGGCCCCCCTGCTCCGGGTCACCACGCTGGCCGACGACCACGTCGTCGTCACCTTCCACCACGCGATCCTCGACGGCCGCTCCACCCGGATGCTGCTCGACGAGGTCCTCACCGACTACGCCGCGCGCCGGGCGGGCCGGGAGCCGGAGCCGCCGAGCCGGCCGCCGTTCGCCGACTTCGTGCGCTGGTGGGGCACCCGCGACCCGAGCGCCGGTGACGCCTTCTGGAAGGGTCACCTCGCCGACGCGCCGATGCCCCGGGCGCTCCCGGGTCGCCTCGACGCGGACCCCGGCGCGCGCGCCGTGCCGGCCTGCCACGAGATCGCCCTGACCCGGCCGGACTCCGACCGGTTGCGCGCCGCCGCCGCCGAGGTCGGCGCAGGCGTCGGCGCGGTGGTCCACGCGGCCTGGGCGCTGCTGCGCGGCGGCTACGGCGGCGTCGACGACGTCACCTTCGCGGTGACCAGGTCCTGCCGGTACGACAGCGTCGCGGGCGCCGAGGAGATCCTCGGACTGCTGCTCAGCACGGTGCCGCTGCGGATCCGCCTCGATCCGACGTGGACGGTGCGGCGGTTCCTCGCCGACGTGGTGGACCGGATCCGGCGGCTGCGCGAGCACCAGCACACGCCGCTGCACACCATCCTCGACCAGGCGGGACTGGCACCCGACACGCCGCTGCTGGACAGCCTCGTGGTGTTCGAGCGGCGGCAGTTGGCCACCGCCCTGGCCGAGTGCGGGCCGGAGGCGGCCCGGCGCTCGGCGCGGGTGCACCGCATGCCCGGCTATCCGCTGACGGTGCACGTCTTCGACGAGCCGGAGCTGTGCCTCGGCCTCACCTGGGACGACACCAGGCTGCTGGCCGCCTCGGCACGGCGGATCCTCGCGCAGCTGCACCGCACCGTGCTCGAGTTGGCCGAGCGGCCGGACGCCCGCCTGGCCGACCTGGATCTCGGCGCCGCCGGGGAGGCGCCGCTGCGCGCCGCCTGGAACGCCACCCGGCGGCCGTGGCCCCGCGACGCGTCCGTCCCCGAGGTCTTCGCGGCCCGCGTGGCCGACGACCCGGCCGCCGCCGCGCTGGCGGTCGGCGACCGCACGGTCTCGTACGCGGAGCTGGACGGCGCGGCCGACCGGCTGGCCCGGACGCTGCGCGGGTACGGGGTCACCGGGGACAGCCCCGTCGCCGTGCTGCTCCCCCGGGGCGAACCGCTGATCCGGGCCCTGCTGGGCGTACTCAAGGCCGGCGGGGCCTACCTCCCCGTGGACCCGGCCGCCCCACCCGCCCGGATCGCGGGCCTCGTCGCCGCCAGCGGCACCCGCCTGCTGCTGACCACCCCCGGGGCCGCCGCCGGCCTGCCCGACCTGGGCCCGGTCCGGGTGCTGGACGTCGACGCGCCGGCCGGGGAACCCGCGCCCGCCGGCCCGCTGCCGGGGCGGATCCACCCGTTGCAGCTCGCCTGTGTCCTGCACACCTCCGGCTCGACCGGCGCGCCCAAGCGGGTCGGGATCACCCACCGGGGCGTGGTGCGGCTGGTGACCGGCCCGGACTTCGCCACCCTCGGCCCCGGCGAGCGGGTGCTCCAGTTCGCCCCGACCGCGTTCGACGCATCCACCTGGGAGATCTGGGGCGCGCTGCTGACCGGCGCCACCGCGGTGCTCGCGCCCCCGGACCCGGTGGACCTCACCCGGCTGACCGCGCTGATCCGCGACGGCGGCGTCACCGTCGCCTTCCTCACCGCCGGGCTGTTCCGGCAGCTCGCCGAGGAGGACGTCACGGCGCTGGCGGGCGTGCGGCAGCTGCTCACCGGCGGCGACGTGGCCGACCCGGGCGCGGTCCGCGCCGTGCTCGCCGCACGCGGCGGGCTCCCGCTGGTCAACGCGTACGGGCCGACCGAGAACACCACGCTGACCAGCTGCCATCTGATGAGCGGCGTCGGGCCGGTGGGTGACCGGGTGCCGATCGGCCGTCCCGTGCCGCAGACCACCGTCCACGTGCTCGACGCGAGCGGCCGGCCGGTGCCGGTCGGGGTGGCGGGCGAGCTGTGCACCGGCGGCGACGGGCTGGCCCGCGGCTACCTCGGCGACCCGGCGGCGACCGCCCGGGCGTTCGTGCCGGACCCGCAGGTGCCCGGCGAGCGCCTCTACCGCACCGGTGACGTCGTGCGCTGGCGCGCGGACGGGGTGCTGGAGTTCCTCGGCCGCCGCGACGACCAGGTGAAGATCCGGGGCTTCCGGGTCGAGCCGGGCGAGGTGGAGGCGGCGCTCAGGGCGCACCCGCGGGTCGCGGCGGCGGCGGTGGGCGTCCGGGGCGACGGGCCGGAGCGCCACCTGGTCGGCTACGTCACGCCGGCCGGCCCGGTGGTCCCGACCCCGGCCGACCTGCGTGAGCACGTCGCCGCACGGCTGCCGGCCCACCTGGTGCCGGCCGCGTTCGCCGTCCTGGACCGGCTGCCGCTGACCGCGTACGGGAAGGTCGACCGGGCGGCGCTGCCGGCGCCGGAGCCCGCCGAGCAGACTCCGGACGTCGCCGGGCCCGCCTCGCCGACCGAGCACCGGCTGGCCGAGCTGTGGTCCCGGCTGCTGCCCGGCGGGCGCCCGGCCGCGAGCATCGGCCGGGAGAGCAGCTTCTTCGCCCTCGGCGGCAACTCGCTGTCGGTCACCCGGCTGATGTTCCGCATCCGCGAGGCGTTCGGCGTGGAGCTGGGCGTGGGCCCGTTCTACCGGGCGCCGACCCTGGCCGCGACGGCGGCGGCGGTCGACGCGGCGACCGGATCGACGCCGGGCACCCGGGCGGCGGCCGGGCCGGCGCTGCGCCGCCGCGACCGGGCAGCGCACCGCGGCGGGCGGGACCGGCCCGAACACCTGGCCCGGCTGACCGACGGATGGGCGCTCTGGCGGACCGTCTGCCTGCGGGGCGCCGGCCTCCCGATCGACCTGCTCGCCCCGCTCGGCGACGCGGAACTCGCCGCCGCCGCCGACCGCGTGGTGGCGGCCCGGGCCGACGGGGACCCGGCCGGCGTCGACCGCGCCGAAGCGGCGTACGCGGCCGCGTACCCGGCGGCGGTCGGCCGGCTCGCGGTCGCGCTGCACACGGTGGCGGCCCACCCCCGCTTCCGTGAGGCGGTGGCCTGGCAGAACCCGCACGCGCTGCGTACCGGCGTCGACGCGCTGCTGCGCCGGGGCCCGGGCAGCCCGACCCGCAACACCAAGCACCGTCAGCACGAGGCGCTGGTCACCAGCTACCTCCAGCGCTACTGCGCCAAGAACGACACCATCGGCTTCTTCGGGCCGGTCGGCTGGGCGCGGATCGGGCCGGGCGCCGGCCTGCGGGTCGACCCCGCGGACCCACCGGCGCTGCTCGCCGGGCGGACGGTCTACCTGGAGGGCTGGGCCGTCGCGGCGGTGCTGGCCCCGTACGCGACCCGGCTGCGCCCGTGGCTCGTACCCCGGCTCATGCCCTTCCTGGAGCTGGCCGGCACGACCCTGCGCGTGCCGCTCGCCGCGCCGGTGACGCTCGGCGACGCCGAGGCGGCGGTGCTGCGCGCCTGCGACGGGGTCCGCGACGCGACCGAGGTCGCGGCGGCCGTGCTGGCCGCTCCGGGGCCGGCACCGCGCTCGGCGCGGGAGGTGCACGAGGTGCTGGAGTCGTTGGCCGCGTCCCACCGGATCGCCTGGCAGCCGGAGGTCGCGCCGCACGACACCCGCCCGGAGCGGAGCATGCGGGACCGGCTGGCCCGGGTCACCGACGAGGCCGTACGCGCACCCGCGCTCGCCGCCCTGGACGAGCTCTGCGCCGCCCGGGACGCGCTCGCCGCGTGCGCCGGTGACCCGGAGGCACTGACCGCCGCGATGGCCGGCCTGGAGGCCACCTTCACCCGGCTGGCCGGCGTCCCCGCCACCCGACGCGCCGGCACGATGTACGCCGGGCGCACCCCCGTCTACGAGGAGTGCCTGCGGGCCGGCACGGTCGGCGTCGGCGAGTCGAGCCTCGACGGGATCCGCGACGCGCTCGGCCTGGTGCTGGAGAGCGCGCGCTGGTTCACCGCCGCCGGCGCGACGCTCTACCGGCGCCTCTGCACGGAGATCTACCGGCGTCGGGCCGCCGAGCTGGGCACCGACGTGGTCCCGCTGGCCGACTTCTGGCTGCTGGCCGGCGAGGCGCTGTTCCACCCGCCGCGACGGCTGACCGACCTGCTCACCGCCGCGCTGCACCGGCGCTGGGCCGACGTGCTGCCGCTGCCGGCGGGCGGGCGGCGGGTCCGGCTCACGGCGGCGCAGCTCGCTCCGGCGGTGGCCGCCGCCTTCCCGCCAGGGCGGCCCGGCTGGCCGACCGCGCGGCAGCACAGCCCGGACCTGATGCGGGCCGGCGACGAGTGGGTCCTGGGCGAGCTGCACCCGGGCGTCAACACCCTGCGGTACGCCACCTGGGTGGCCTACCACCCCGAGGTGGCGGCGCTGCGCGCCGCGCTGGCCCGGGACGTGGGCGCCGGGGCGGTCTATCCCGCCGAGACCGGCCAGGAGGGCGGCGTGCCGACCAGGCAGAGCAACGCGCTGACCGGGCCCGACGACATCCGGCTGGTGTTCGCACACGACTCGTTCGGGCACGACCCGCGCCGCAGCCTGCGCGTCGGCGAGTGCGACCTGGTCGAGGTGGCCGGCGGGCTGCGGGTACGGTCGCGCGACGGGCGGTTCGACGTGGACCTGATGCACGTCCTCGGCGACGTGGTCGGCGCGGGGCTGTCCCAGCTCTTCCGCATCCTGCCCCCGGCGGCCCACCAGCCCCGGATCACCGTCGACTCCCTCGTCGTCAGCCGCGAGGCGTGGACGTTCGCCGCCGCCGACCTCGCCTTCGCCGACACCCGCGACGAGGCGCTGCGGTTCCGGCAGGCGCGGGCCTGGGCCGGCGCCCACGGCCTGCCGCGGCACGTGTTCCTGCGCTGCGCGGGCGAGCGGAAGCCCGTGCACGCCGACCTGACCAGCCTCGCCTCGGTCGACCTGGTGTCCCGCTCGGTCCGCCGGGCCCGTCGGCACGCCGGCGACGACGCCACCGTCTCCGTGGTGGAGATGCTGCCGGCGCCGGACCAGCTCTGGCTCACCGGGCCCGACGGCCGGTACACCGCCGAGCTGCGGGTCGTCGCGGTCGACGGGAAGGTGCGCTGAGATGGACGTCTTCGAGTTTCCGGCGTCGGCCGCGCAGCGGCGGATGTGGCTGCTCGACCAGCTGGACCCGGGCCAGCCGACCTACCACGTCGGCTGGGCGGTGTGGCTGGACGGCCCGCTGGAGGCCGCCGTGCTGGACGGGGCCTGGGCGGCGGCGGTCGCCCGGCACGAGATCCTGCGTACCACCTTCCGGGCCAACGGCGGGCGGCCGATCCAGGTGATCGACGACGACGCCCGGGCGGGCGCCATCGAGGTCGTGGCCCTGGACCGGCTGCCCGAGGCCGACCGGGAGGCGGCGGCCCGGGCCGCGCTGCGCGAGCACGCCCGCACCCCGCTGCCGCTGGAGCGGGGCCCGCTGGTCCGGGTCCGGCTGCTGCGCCTCGCTCCGCAGCGGCACGTCCTGGCGCTGGTGGCGCACCACGCGATCGTCGACGGCTGGTCGATGCGGCTGCTCACCGACGAACTCTGCGCCGACTACGAGGCGCTGCGCGCCGGCCGGCCGCCCGTCTCGGTCGAGCCACCCCTGCAGTACGCGGACTTCGCCCTATGGGAGCGGGAGCACGCCGACGCTGACGGCCACGCCGACGCGGAGCGCTTCTGGCCTGCCGAACTGGCCGGCGCCCCGCCCGAGGTGCCGCTCCCGGTCGACCGCCCGTACCCCGACCGGCTGTCGCCGGCCGCCGCGGAGGTCGCGGTGCCGGTCGACGGGGAGCTGGCCGGGGCGCTGCGCCGCCTGGCCGGGGCGCGGGGCAGCACCCTCTTCACCGTGCTGCTGACCGCGTACGCGGCCCTGCTGTCGCGGCTCAGCGGCGCGGACGAGGTGCTCGTCGGGGTGCCCGTGGCGGGGCGTACCCGGATCGAGACCGAGCCGATGCTGGGCCTGTTCGCCAACACCGTCGCGATCCGGGCGGTGCTGCACGGCGACCCGACGCTGGCCGAGCTGCTCGACCGGCTGCACGCCGCCACGGCGCGCGCCCAGGCCCACCAGGACCTGCCGTTCGCGCGGGTGGTCGAGCTGTGCCGGCCGCGGCGGCAGCCGTCGCGGGCGCCCCTGGTGCAGGTGATGTGCACGGTCGAGGAGGCCCTGGCGCCGCTGGAGCGGGGGGCGCTGTGCTGGCGGCCGGAGCTGGTGCCCACCGGCACCGGCAAGTTCGAGCTGGAGCTGGCCGCCGTCGCGGGGCCCGACGAGCTGACGGTGCGCCTGCGGTACCTCACCGACCTCTTCGACCCGGACAGCGCGGCCCGCTTCGCCGACGCCCTGGCCGCGATCCTGACCGCGCTGGGGACCGCCCCGCAGACCCGCGTCTGCGACGTCGACCTGCTCTCCCCCGCCACGGCGGACCTCGTCACCCGGGTCTGGCCGGCCGCCCGGTCCGGGTCGGTCCCGCCGCCGGACAGCACCGCGGCGGCGCTGGTGGCCGGGATCGACGCCGGCGACCGGGTGGTGATCGCCGGCGACGACGCGACCCTGACCGGCACCGCGCTGCGCGAGCTCGCCGCCCGGATCGCCGGCGGGCTGCGCGGGCTCGGCGTACGGGCCGAGGAGACCGTGGGCATCGTCCTGCCCCGGGGCGCGCGACCGCTGCCGGCGCTGCTCGGCGTGTGGTGGCTCGGGGCGGCGTACCTGCCGCTCGACCCGACCCATCCGCCGGGGCGGCTGCGCGGGATGCTCGCCGACGCCGGGGTGCGGGTGGTCGTCACCGACAGCGGCGGCGTACCCGCGCCCCTGCTCGCCGAGCTGGCCGCGTCGGTGACCCTGCTCGACCTGGCCGCACCGGAGCCGGCCGACGAGCGGGCGGAGCCGGCGGTGCCCGGTGCGGTGCCGGCGACGGCGGCGGCGTACGTGCTGTTCACCTCGGGGTCCACCGGCCGGCCGAAGGCGGTCACCGTCACCCAGGGCGCGGTGGCGCACCTGCTGCACGCGTTCCGCGGGATGATCCCGCTGGGGCCGGCCGACCGGGTCCTCTCGGTGAGCCCGTTCGCGTTCGACATCGCGCTGCTGGACCTGCTTCTGCCGCTGCTGTGCGGTGCGCCGGTGGTGGTCGCCGGCGAGGACGACGTGATCGACGGCAACCGGCTGCGCCGGCTGCTCACCGCGACCGGGGCGACGATGCTCCAGGCGACGCCGACGACCTGGCGGATGCTGGTCGCGGCGGGCGGGGTGCCGGCGGGGGTGCGGCTGCGCCTCAGCGGTGGGGAGGCGCTGCCCCGGGCCCTCGCCGACGCCCTGGCGGAGCCGGGCACGCGCCTGTGGAACCTGTACGGCCCGACCGAGACGACCGTCTACTCGACCGGGGCCGAGGTCGAGCCGGGGTCGGCGCCGCCGGACCTCGGTCCGGCCGTCGCCGGCAGCCGGGTCTACGTGCTGGACCGGTGGCTGCGGCCGGTGCCGCCGGGCGTGGTGGGCGAGATCTGCATCGGCGGCGCGGGGGTCGGCCGGGGCTACGCCGGCGCTCCGGGCTGGACCGCCGAGCGGTTCGTGCCCGACCCGTTCACCCCCGGCGGCCGGCTCTACCGCAGCGGGGACCTGGGCCGCTGGCTGCCGAGCGGGCGGATCGAGCCGCTGGGGCGGGCCGACCGGCAGGTGAAGGTGCGGGGGTTCCGGGTCGAGACGGCGGAGGTCGAGGCGGTGCTGCGCGGCCACCCGCAGGTCCGCGACGCGGTCGTGACGACCGTGTCCGACGTGGACCACGACGGCGTGCGGCTGGTCGGTTACGTGGTCGCCGACCCGCCCGCGACCGATCCGCCGGCCGGGCTGGCCGGGTACGTTCGCCGGTTCCTGCCCGCGCACATGGTGCCGGCGGTCTTCGTGGCGCTGCCCGAGGTGCCCCGGACCTCGCGCGGCAAGCTGGACCTGCGCGCCCTGCCGCCGCCCGGGAGGGGGTCCGGCTCCGATCAGGCGCCGGTGGCCCCGCGTACCCCGTTGGAGCGGGAACTGGCGGCGCTGGTGGCCGACCTGCTGGGCCTGCCCGGTCCGGTCGGGGTCGTCGACAACTTCTTCGTCCTGGGCGGGCACTCCGTGAAGGCCACCCAGCTGATGGCCCGGGTGTGGACGGCGTACGGGGTGGACCTTCCGGTCCGGACGCTCTTCGACGACCCGACCGTGGCCGGCCTGGCCTCGGCGGTCACCGCCGCCGGGGTGGGTGCGGCCCCCGCCGGGGCCGCGGCGGGAACCGGCGCCACCGCCCGCTCCGGCGGTGCGGGCTGTCTCGACACGTTGACCGACGACGACGTCGACGACCTCCTCGCTGGCATGGACCGGCCGTCGAGGTGGGACCGGTGAGCGGTCCGCCGGGGCCGCCGGACTGGCTGGCGGCGGTGCTCGCCGCGCTCACCGAGGGCCACGAGCCGGCCACCCCGCCGGGCTGGCGGCGGCGGGTGGACGTCGAACTCGACCGGCTCGCCAGCCGGGTGCCGTTCCGCGTGGTGTACGACTGGCACGCGCGCGTGCTCGCCTCGACGCCGGGCGGTGACGCCGGCCGGCTGGTCGGTGAGCTGCACCGACGGGCGCTGGCCGGGGACCGGCCCGGGGCGCACGAGTGGCACGCCGCGCTCCGGCCCGCCCTGCGCGAGCTGTACCGGGCCGCCTACCCGTACGCCGAGGCCCGGGCGGTCGCGTACGCCAACGCCGACGCGTACGCGCGGGCCAACGGCTACGGCCCCGACGAGGCGACCGGGTTCGCCGCGCACTACGCCGACCTGAGCACCGGGGCCAACGCGGAGGCGTTCGCCGACGCCAACGCCATCGCGAACGCCGACGCGCTGGCACCCGCCCTGGCGCGGGCCGACGGGCCGGCGTACGCCGAGGCGTACCCGGCCGCCCTGGTGCGCGCGTACGCCCTGGCGGCGGCGAACCGGGCCGGCACGGCGGGCGCGGCGCGCGTGCTGCGGGCGGCGTACGAACGGCTGGCCGAGGCGCTGGCCGAAAGTCTGCGCGACGTGTCGGATTGAGGTCCGCGGACCCGTCCGTCGGCCCCTGTCACCGGCGGGCCGAGTCATCTAATGTGGATCCACTTCGGCCGATGCCAGGCGGCGCGACGGGCCAGCGGGGACTCAGGGGGGCACACTTGCCGGACGACAACGCGATCCGTGTTCCGGCCCCCCGTCGCGTCCCACCGGCACGGACATCCGCCGAGGTCGAGCGCCTGCCGGACCGGTCCGGTCTCCTGCCGCTCTCCTTCGCGCAGCGGCGGCTGTGGTTCCTGGAGCGGCTCGGCCGGGTCGGTCACGCCTACCACATGCCCCTGGCTCTCCAACTCGACGGCCGGCTCGACCGGGACGCGCTGCGGGCGGCCCTGGACGCCCTGGTGGACCGGCACGAGATCCTGCGCACCCGCATCGTCGCCGACGGCGCCGAGGCGGGCCAACGCATCGAGGCGCCCGGGGCCGGGTTCGCGCTGCGGCTCGAGGACCTGACCGGGCACGCCGATCCCGCCGCCGCCCTGGACGAGCTCCAGCAGGAGGAGAGCACCGCCCCGTTCGACCTGGCGGCCGGCCCGCTGTTCCGGGGTCGTCTGGTGGCCCTCGCCCCGGACCGGCACGTGCTGCTGCTGACGATGCACCACATCGTCTCCGACGGCTGGTCACTGGGCGTCCTCACCCGCGAACTCGGAACGCTGTACGCCGCACACCACCACGGCCGGCCCGACCCCCTGCCACCCCTGCCCGTCCAGTACGCCGACTACGCCGCCTGGCAACGCCACTGGCTCACCGACGGCACCCTGCAACGCCAGGAAACCCACTGGCGCCACACCCTCACCGACGCCCCCACCCTGCTCGACCTACCCACCGACCGCCCCCGACCCACCGAACAGGACCACCACGGCGCCCACCTACCCATCACCCTCGACACCAACCTCACCACCGCCCTCAAAACCCTCACCACCGCCCACGGCGGCACCCTCTACATGACCCTGCTCACCGCCTGGGCCATCGTCCTGTCCCGCCTCTCCGGCCACCACGACCTCATCATCGGCACCCCCACCGCCAACCGCCGCCGCGCCGAACTCGAAAACCTCATCGGCTTCTTCGTCAACACCCTCGCCCTACGCATCAACCTCACCGACCAACCCACCACCACCCAACTCCTACACCGCGTCCGCGACCTCACCCTCACCACCCTCGACCACCAGGACCTCCCCTTCGAACACGTCGTCGAAGCCGTCAACCCCACCCGCAACCTCGCCCACACCCCCCTGTTCCAGGTCATGTTCGCCTGGCAGAACAACGAGGACGTGGACCTGGAGCTGCCCGGCGTCGAGGTGACCGCCCTGCGCAGCCCGTGGACCAGCGCCAAGTTCGACCTCACCCTGAACCTGGCCGAGCACGACGGGCGGATCACCGGCAGCCTCGAGTACGCCACCGCGCTGTTCGACACCGCCACCGCGCAGCGACACATCCGCTACCTGCGCAACGTCCTCACCCAACTCGTCGCCCACCCCGACCAGCCGATCGACCGGATCACCCTGCTCGACCCGGCGGAGCGCCGCGACCTCCTCGCGGCCTGGGGCGACGCGACCGCGTACCCGGTGGAGCGGACGATCCCGGCGCTGTTCACGCAGCGCGCCGCGGCGACCCCGGACGCGGTGGCGGTGACCTTCGAGGGAACGTCGCTCACCTACGGCGACCTCGACGCGCGCGCCAACCGACTGGCCCACCACCTGCGCGAACACGGCGTCGGCCCCGACACCCTCGTCGCGGTCTGCCTGGAACGCTCGCCCGAGCTGGTCGTCGCCCTGCTGGCCGTCCTCAAGGCCGGCGGCGCGTACGTGCCGCTCGACCCGGCCCATCCCGCCGAGCGCCTCGGCGGGCTGCTGCGCGACAGCGCCCCGGTCGCCGCCCTCGCCCACGCCGCCACCCGCGCCACCCTCGCCGGCCTGACCACCGCGCCCCTGGTCGACCTCGACGCCGACGCCGCCCACTGGGCGGAGCGCCCCACCACCAGCCCCGACCCCGGCACCCGACCCGACCACCTCGCCTACGTCATCTACACCTCCGGCTCCACCGGCCGGCCCAAGGGCGTCATGGTCGAGCACGCCAACGTGGTCCGGCTCTTCTCCGCGACGGCGGAGTGGTTCGGCTTCGGTCCCGACGACGTGTGGAGCCTCTTCCACTCCTATGCGTTCGACTTCTCCGTCTGGGAGATCTGGGGGGCGCTGCTGCACGGCGGCCGGCTGGTGATCGTCCCCCAGCTGGTCAGCCGCTCCCCCGCCGACTTCCACCGGCTCCTCTGCGACGAGGGTGTCACCGTCCTCAACCAGACCCCCAGCGCGTTCCGCAGCCTGATCGCCGCGCAGGCCGACAGCGCGCGGGCGCACCGGCTGCGCACGGTGGTCTTCGGGGGCGAGGCGCTGGACCCGACGATGCTGCGGCCGTGGTACTCGGACGCGCGCAACGGGCACACCGAGCTGGTCAACATGTACGGCATCACCGAGACCACGGTGCACGTGACCCACCGGCCGTTGACCCCGGCCGACGTCGAGCGGCCGGGCGTGAGCCCGATCGGGCGGCCCATCCCCGACCTGCGCCTCTACGTGCTCGACGGGCGGGGGGAACCGGTTCCGCCCGGGGTCGTCGGTGAGCTGCACGTCGGTGGCGCCGGGGTCGCCCGCGGCTACCTCAACCGTCCCGCGCTGACCGCGGAACGCTTCCGGCCCAGCCAGTTCGTGCCGGGCGACCGGCTCTACGCCACCGGTGACCTCGTGCGCCACCGCACCGACGGCGGCCTCGAGTACCTGGGCCGCAACGACTCCCAGGTGCAGATCCGTGGCTACCGCGTGGAGCTGGGCGAGGTCGAGGCCCGGCTGGCCGACTGTCCCGGCGTACGCGACGCGGTCGTGACGGTCACGACCGACGCCACCGGCGAGCCGCGCCTGGTCGGCTACTACACCGCCTCGGTGCGCCGGCTGACGGCCGAGGCGCTGCGGACCCGGCTGGCCGGTGTCCTGCCGGAGCACATGGTCCCGGCGGCGTACGTGCGGGTCGCCGAGTGGCCGCTCACGCCCAACGGCAAGCTCGACCACCGGGCACTGCCCGCACCCGACGGGTCGGCCTTCGCCACCCGGCACTACACCGAGCCGGCCGGTCCGACGGAGACCACCCTCGCCGCCATCTGGGCCGAGGTGCTCGGCGTCGAGCGGGTCGGCCGGCACGACAACTTCTTCGCCCTGGGCGGGCACTCGCTGCTGGCCCTGCGGGTGCTGGAGCGGATGCGCCGCCACGGCCTGTCCGCCGACGTACGCGCGCTCTTCGGCTCGCCGGTCCTGGCCGACCTGGCCGCCGCGGTGGCCGCCGGCGCGGACCGGGCCGACGTGACCCCGGAGCCGATCCCGGCCGACTGCGAGCGGATCACCCCGGACCTGCTGCCACTGGTGGAGCTGAGCCAGTCGGAGATCGACGCCGTCGTCGCCACGGTCCCCGGCGGCACGCCGAACGTGCAGGACATCTATCCCCTGGCCCCCGTGCAGGAGGGGATGCTCTTCCACCACCTGATGGCCCGCGACCGCGACCCCTACCTGGTCACCACCGTCCTGCGGTTCGCCGACCGGGACCGGTTGGAGCGCTACCGCACCGCGCTGGAGGCGGTGATCGCCCGGCACGACGTGCTGCGTACCTCGGTGGTGTGGCACGGCATCAACGAGCCGGTGCAGGTGGTGTGGCGCCGGGCGCCCCTGCCGGTGGAGGAGGTCCCACTCGATCCGCCGGGCGACGACCCGGTCCGGCAGCTCCGCGAGCACGTCGACCGGCGGTACGGCCGCCTGCCCCTCGACCGGGCGCCCCTGCTGCGGCTGCTGGTCGCGCGGGACCCGCGCGACGGCGGGTGGCTGGCCGTGGAGCTGATCCACCACATCGTCGACGACAACACCTCGCTCAAGCAGCTGCGGGCCGAGGTCCGCGCGTACCTGGCCGGCGAGGGCGACCGGCTGCCGCCGCCGCTGCCCTTCCGCGACTTCGTGGCGCGGATCCGGCGCGGCGCCGACCGGGCCGAGCAGGAGAGCTTCTTCCGCCGGATGCTCTCCGACGTCGACAGCCCGACCGTGCCCTTCGGCCTGCGGGACATCCACGGCGACGGGCACACCATGCGCGACGCCCGGCTGTGGCTCGGCCCGGAGCTGACGCTGCGGCTGCGGCGGCGGGCCCAGGCCCTCCAGGTCGGGGTGACCAGCCTCTTCCACGTCGCCTGGGGGCAGGTGCTGGCCCGGGCCGGCGGCCGGCGGGACGTCGTCTTCGGCACCGTGCTCTCCGGCCGGATGGACGGCGGCGTGGGCAACGACCGGGTCCTCGGGCCCTTCCTGAACACGCTCCCGCTGCGGGTCACCGTCGACGCCACCGGCGCCACGGAGTGCGTGCTGCGCACCCACGAGTCGCTGACCGGGCTGATCCGGCACGAGCACGCGTCGCTGGCGCTGGCACAGTCGTGCAGCGCGGTGGCACCGCCGGCCCCCCTCTTCACCGCCCTGCTCAACTACCGGCACGCCGAGGTGCTGGCCGAGTCGGAGACGCCCGCGCCGGACCCCGACGCGGACGACCTGACCTACGTGGCCGCGCAGGAACGCGGCAACTACCCGCTCGCGCTGGACGTCGACGACCTGGGCGACGACGTCGTGCTGACCGTCGCCGCCGCGGCCGGGGTGGCGCCCGAGCGGGTCTGCGCGATGGTCGGACGGGCGCTGGAGACGCTGGCCGACGCGCTGGAGCGCACGCCCGACGCGGCGGTGGGCGGGCTCGACGTGCTGCCCCCCGCCGAGCGGCGCCGGCTGATCGAGGAGGGCAACGACGCCACCGTGGCGTACCCGCCGGGGCGCCTGGTGCACCACCTCGTCGAGGCGCAGGCGGCCCGCGACCCGCAGGCGGTGGCCCTCGTCGGCGACGACGGGCGGCTCACCTACGGCGAGTTGAACGCGCGGGCCAACCGGTTGGCCCACCACCTGCGCGCCCGGGGCGTCGGGCCGGACCGGATCGTGGCGATCTGCGTCGAGCGGTCGCCGGACGCCGTGGTGGCGCTGCTGGCGGTCCTCAAGGCCGGTGGCGCCTACCTCCCGCTCGACCCGGCGTACCCGGTCGACCGGCTCGCCGCCATGCTGCGCGACAGCACACCGGTGGTGGCGCTGACCCACGGCCCGGCCCGCGAGCGGCTGCGCGCCGCGCTGACCGGGCTCGACACCCCGGTGGTCGACCTGGACCTCGACGCGGCGGCCCGGGCGGAGCTGCCGGTCACCGACCCGGTCGTCGACGGGTTGGGCGCGCACCACCTGGCGTACGTCATCTACACGTCCGGCACCTCCGGCGCCGCCAACGGGGTGCTGGTCGAGCACCGGCAGCTCGTGGCCGTCGCCGCCGCCTGGGAACGCCTGCTCGACCTGCGTCCCAACCTGGTTCACCTGCAGATGGCGAGCTTCTCGTTCGACGTCTTCACCGCCGACGTGGTGCGGTCGCTCGGCTTCGGCGGGCGGCTGGTGCTCTGCCCGCGTCCGCTGCTGCTGGACAGCGCCGGCCTGTACGCCCTGCTGCGCCGCCACGACGTGGACTTCGCCGACTTCGTACCGGCCGTGCTCAACCCGTTGCTGGACCACCTGGAGTCCGTCGGCGGGAGCCTCGCCGGGCTGGCGACGGTGGTCTGCGGCTCGGACGCCTGGACCGCCGCCGACGCCGCCCGGCTCCGCGCCCTGTGCGGCCCGCAGGTGCGGATCGTCAACGCGTACGGCGTGACCGAGGCGGCCGTCGACAGCACCTGCCACCTGCTGCCGACCGACGACCTCGCCGAGGCGACCTGCCTGCCGATCGGCCGGCCGCTGCCCAACGTGCGGGTCTACCTGCTCGACGGCGAGGGCGAGCCGGTGCCGGACGGGGTGGTCGGCGAGATCCACATCGGCGGCGCGGGCGTGGCGCGCGGCTACCTGAACCGGCCCGACCTGACCGCACGGCGCTTCCGGGCCAGCCCCTTCGTGTCGGGCGACCGGCTCTACCGCACCGGCGACCTGGGGCGTCGCCTGCCGGACGGGGAACTGGAGTTCCTGGGCCGCGACGACTTCCAGGTGAAGATCCGGGGCTTCCGCGTCGAGCTGGGTGAGATCGAGACCCGGCTGGCGGCCGTCGAGGGCGTCCGGGAGGCGGCGGTCGTGGCGCGTCCGGACGCCGGCGGCCACCAACGGCTCGTCGCGTACGTGCTGGCCGGGGCGGGACCGGCGCCGGACGCCGCCCGGTTGCGGGACCGGCTCGCCGCCGAACTGCCCGAGCACATGGTGCCCGCGGCGTACGTGCGGCTGGCCGCGTGGCCGCTGACGCCCAACGGCAAGCTCGACCGGGCGGCGTTGCCGGCGCCGGACGGGGAGGCCTTCGGCCGGCGCGGGCACGTCGAGCCGGTCGGCCTGCTGGAGACCATGGTCGCCGGCGTCTGGGCCGAGGTGCTGGGGATCGAACGGGTCGGCCGGCACGACGACTTCTTCGCGCTGGGCGGCCACTCGCTGCTCGCCATGCGGTTGGTCTCCAGGATCCGGCAGGTGCTGGGGCGGGAGGTCTCACCGGCGGCGCTCTTCGCCGCGCCGGTCCTCACCGACTTCGTCGCCCGGCTGACGCCGGACGGTCGCGACGTGCTGCCCCCGATCCGCCCGGTCGACCGGGCCGGTGCGCTGGAACTCTCCTTCGCGCAGCGGCGGCTGTGGTTCCTGGAGCGGCTCGGTGGCCTCGGCCACGCGTACCACATGCCGCTGGCCCTGGAGTTGGCCGGCTGGCTCGACCACGAGGCGCTGCGGGCGGCCCTGGATTCCCTGGTCGCTCGGCACGAGGCCCTGCGCACCCGTCTCGTCCCCGCCGGCTCCGAGGTCCACCAGCACGTCGACCCGCCCGCGACCGGCTTCACCCTGCACCCGCACGACCTGACCGGCGCGCCCGACGCCGCCGCCCGGCTGGCCCGGCTCCAGGACGAGGAGTTCACCGCCCCGTTCGACCTGACCGCCGGCCCGTTGATCCGGGGTCGTCTGGTGGCCCTCGCCCCGGACCGGCACGTGCTGCTGCTGACGATGCACCACATCGTCTCCGACGGCTGGTCACTGGGCGTCCTCACCCGCGAACTCGGAACGCTGTACGCCGCACACCACCACGGCCGGCCCGACCCCCTGCCACCCCTGCCCGTCCAGTACGCCGACTACGCCGCCTGGCAACGCCACTGGCTCACCGACGGCACCCTGCAACGCCAGGAAACCCACTGGCGCCACACCCTCACCGACGCCCCCACCCTGCTCGACCTACCCACCGACCGCCCCCGACCCACCGAACAGGACCACCACGGCGCCCACCTACCCATCACCCTCGACACCAACCTCACCACCGCCCTCAAAACCCTCACCACCGCCCACGGCGGCACCCTCTACATGACCCTGCTCACCGCCTGGGCCATCGTCCTGTCCCGCCTCTCCGGCCACCACGACCTCATCATCGGCACCCCCACCGCCAACCGCCGCCGCGCCGAACTCGAAAACCTCATCGGCTTCTTCGTCAACACCCTCGCCCTACGCATCAACCTCACCGACCAACCCACCACCACCCAACTCCTACACCGCGTCCGCGACCTCACCCTCACCACCCTCGACCACCAGGACCTCCCCTTCGAACACGTCGTCGAAGCCGTCAACCCCACCCGCAACCTCGCCCACACCCCCCTGTTCCAGGTCATGTTCGCCTGGCAGAACACCGACGACGGCGAGCTGACCCTCCCGGGCCTGCGGGTCACCGCACTGCCGTCGCCCCACACCACCGCCAAGTTCGACCTCACGCTCGCGCTGGCCGAGCACGACGGCCGGATCACCGGCAGCCTCGAGTACGCCACCGCGCTGTTCGACACCGCCACCGCGCGGCGACACATCCGCTACCTGCGCAACGTCCTCACCCAACTCGTCGCCCACCCCGACCAGCCGATCGACCGGATCACCCTGCTCGACCCGGTGGAGCGCGAGCAGGCCCTGCGCCAGGCCGCGCCGTCCCCGGTGGAACGGGGCGTCGTCGCCCGCTTCGCGCAGCGGGTCGCGGCGGCCCCCGACGCGGTGGCGGTGACCTTCGAGGGAACGTCGCTCACCTACGGCGACCTCGACGCGCGCGCCAACCGACTGGCCCACCACCTGCGCGAACACGGCGTCGGCCCCGACACCCTCGTCGCGGTCTGCCTGCGCAGGTCACCGGAGCTGATCGTCGCGCTGCTGGCCGTCGCCAGGGCCGGCGGCGCGTACCTGCCCCTGGACCCGGCCCACCCCGCCGAACGCCTCGGCGAGCTGCTGGCCGACGGTGCCCCGGTCGCCGTCCTCGCCCACGGTGCCACCCGCGCCACCCTCGCCGGCCTGACCACCGCGCCCCTGGTCGACCTCGACGCCGACGCCGCCCACTGGGCGGAGCGCCCCACCACCAGCCCCGACCCCGGCACCCGACCCGACCACCTCGCCTACGTCATCCACACCTCCGGCTCCACCGGCCGGCCCAAGGGCGTGGCGCAGACCTGGCGGTGCCTGGACAACCTCATCGACTGGCAGCTCCGCTACGCCGCGCCGGGCAGCCCCGCGCCGCGCCGGGTGCTCCAGTTCGCCTCGATCGGTTTCGACGTCTCCGCCCAGGAGATCTGGAGCACCCTGTGCCAGGGCGGCACGCTGGTGCTGATCGGCGAGGAGCGCGGCCGCGACCTCGGCCAGCTGCGCCACGTCCTCGCCGAGCAGGGGGTGGGGCGGGCGTTCCTGCCGGCGGCCGTGCTGCACCAGGTGGCGGGCCTCACCGGGGCCGTCGCCCCGCTCGCGCCCGGCTGCGAGATCGTCACCGCCGGCGAGGCGCTGCGGGTCGACGACGACCTGCGCGCCCTCGTGGTCGGCCTCGGCGGCCGGTACCTCTACAACCAGTACGGCCCGACCGAGACGCACGTGGTCAGCCAGTTCGCGTTGGCCACCGCGACGGCAGCCGACTGGCCGGCGCTGCCGCCGATCGGCCGGCCGATCGCCAACGCCCGCCTCTACGTGCTCGACGAACGCTGCGAACCGGTGCCGGCCGGCGTGCTCGGCGAGCTCTACATCGGCGGAGCCGGTCTGGCGCGCGGCTACCTCAACCGGCCGGCGGCGACCGCCGAACGGTTCCTGCCCGACCCGTTCGCCGGGCCGGGCGAGCGGATGTACCGCAGCGGCGACCTGGCCCGCCGCCGGGCCGACGGCACCGTGGAGTTCTTCGGGCGGGCCGACGACCAGGTCAAGGTGCGCGGCTTCCGGGTCGAGCCGGGCGAGGTGGAGAGCGCCCTGCGGCACGTCGCGGGCGTCCGCGAGGCCGCCGTGCTGCTGCGCGAGGACACCCCCGGCGATGCGCACCTGGTCGGCTACCTGGTCGGCGACGTCACCGCCGAGGTGGCCCGCGAGCAACTGCGGCGCCGGCTGCCCGAGCACCTCGTGCCGACCCGCTGGGTGGTGCTGGACCGGCTGCCGCTGACCGCCAACGGCAAGCTGGACCGGCGGGCCCTGCGCGCGCCGGAGCAGGCCGACGTCGCCACCTCCTACGTCCCGCCGCGCGACGAGCGGGAGGCCCGGATGGCCGCCATCTGGGCCGAGGTGCTGCGCCGCGACCGGGTCGGCGCGCACGACGACTTCTTCGCGCTGGGCGGCCACTCGCTCCTGGCGACCCGGCTCGTGCACGCCATCAACGAGCGGATGTCGGCGCGGCTGTCGCTGCGTACCCTCTTCCAGAAGCCGGTCCTGGCCGACCTCGCGGCCGAGCTGGCGGGGCCCGGCACCGCCACCGTCGACGCCCTCCCGCCGCTCGTCGCGGACCCCGACGGCCGGCACGAGCCGTTCCCGCTCACCGACATCCAGGAGGCCTACTGGGTGGGGCGCGGGTCCACCATCGAGCTCGGCGGGGTCGGCGCGCACGGCTACAGCGAGCTGCGGCTGCGCGACTTCGACGAGGAGCGCTTCATCCGCGCGCTGCACCGGCTGATCGACCGCCACGACATGCTCCGCGCGGTCTTCCACGACGGCGTGCAGCGGGTCCTGCCGAGCGTGCCGCGCTACGCGATGGCCCGGCAGGACCTGCGCGGGCTCGACCCGGAGACCACGGCCCGCCGGCTGGGCGAGACCCGCGAGCGGATGTCCCACCAGGTGCTCGACGCCGGCCGCTGGCCGCTGTTCGAGTTCGCGGTGACGCTGCTCGACGGCGAGGCACGCCTGCACGTCAGCACCGACGCGCTGATCCTCGACGCGGCCAGCGGACAGATCCTGGAGCACGAGCTGGCGGTGCTCTACGCCGACCCGGACGCCGACCTGCCGCCGCTCGCGGTGACCTTCCGCGACTACGTGCTGGCCGAACGGGCCCTGCGGCGCACGCCGCGCTACGAGCGGGCGCTCGACTACTGGCGGGAGCGGGTCGCCACGCTGGCCCCGGCGCCGCGGCTGCCGCTGGAACGGCAGCCGGAGAGCGTCGCACGCCCCCGCTTCACCCGCTACGACGAGGTGCTGCCGGCGGAGCGCTGGAGCCGGCTCAAGGCGGTCGCCGGCCGGCACCAGGTGACCCCGTCGGTGCTGCTGGTGACCGCGTTCGCGCAGGTGCTGGCCCGGTGGAGCCGCCAGTCGCGGTTCACGCTGAGCCTGCCGCTGTTCAACCGGCTGCCGCTGCATCCCGGCATCAACACGGTGATCGGCGACTTCACCTCGCTGGTGCTGCTGGAGGTCGACGTGGCGGCCGACGTCGACTTCGCGGCCCGGGCCCGCGCCGTGCAGGAGCAGCTCTGGCAGGACATCGACCACTCGGCGGTCAGCGGCGTACGCGTCAACCGCGAACTCGCCCGCGCCCGGGGCACCCGCCACGCGGCCCTGCCGGTCGTCTTCAACAGCACGCTGACCGAGGCGGCGCCCGAGGTCGGCGACAGCGGCCTCGCGGCGGCGCTCGGCGGCGAGGTCGTGCACGGCATCACCCAGACCCCGCAGGTGTGGATCGACCACACGGTCCTGGAGGCCGGCGGCCGGCTGCACCTCAACTGGGACAGCATCGACGAACTCTTCCCGCCCGGCCTGGTCGCCGAGATGTTCGCGGCGTACCGGGAGCTGCTCGGGCGGCTGGAGGAGCCGGACGCCTGGCGCACCACGGTGGACGGGCCGCTCGCCCCGCCGGTGCCGGCGACCCCGCCGGCCGGTCGTGGGCTCCTGCACGAGCTGGTCGACCGGCAGGCGCTGGCGACCCCCGCCGCGCCCGCGGTGCTCGCCCCGGACCGGCGGCTGGACCACGCGACGGTACGCGTCGAGGCGCGGCGGCTGGCCGGGCGGCTCCAGGAGCGGGGCGTCCGGCCCGGCCAGCTCGTCGGGGTGCGGCTCGACCGGGGCTGGCAGCAGGTCGTCGCCACCCTCGCGGTGCTGCACGCCGGGGGCGCGTACCTGCCGCTCGACCCGGAGTGGCCGGCCGAGCGGGTGCAACGGGTCCTTGAGCGGGCCGGGGCGGAACTGGTCCTCACCGGATCGGAGCTCACGCCCCTGCCCGGGGGCGTCGAGCGTCTGGTGGTGGACGCGACCGCCGTCGGCGCGGGGGGTCCGGCGCTGCGGCCGGTCGACCTGGCGGAGACCGACCTGGCGTACGTGATCTACACCTCCGGGTCCACCGGCACACCGAAGGGGGTGGCGATCGACCATCGCGGCGCGGTGAACACGCTCCTCGACGTCGTCGGGCGCTTCGACGTCGGGCCGGCCGACCGGGTCCTGGCCGTCAGCGCGCTCAGCTTCGACCTCTCCGTCTTCGACATCTTCGGCACGCTCGCGGCCGGCGCGGCGGTCGTGACGCTGGACCCGGACCTGGCCCGCGATCCGGCCCACTGGTCGCACGTGGCCCACACCCACCGGGTCAGCGTCTGGAACTCGGTGCCGGCGCTGGCCGGCATGCTGCTCGACCACGCCGACGGCGGTCACCCGCTGCCGGCGTCGCTGCGGCTGGCCATGCTCTCCGGGGACTGGATTCCGCTGACCCTGCCCGACCGGCTACGCAAGGCGCTGCCCGGGATCCGGGTCGAGAGCCTCGGCGGCGCCACCGAGGCGTCGATCTGGTCCATCCACCACCCGGTCGACGAGGTCGACCCGGCCTGGCGCAGCATCCCGTACGGCCGGGCGCTGGCCCACCAGGGGGTCCACGTGCTCGACGCGGCCCTGCGCCCCCGGCCGACCTGGGCCACCGGCGACCTCTACATCAGCGGCGTCGGGCTGGCGCGGGGCTACTGGCGCGACGAGGCGGCGACGGCGGCGAGCTTCGTCGTCCACCCGGTCACCGGCGAGCGCCTCTACCGCACCGGCGACCTGGGCCGGCTGCGCCCGGACGGCACGATCGAGTTCCTCGGCCGCGAGGACGGCCAGGTCAAGGTGCACGGCTACCGCATCGAGCTGGGTGAGATCGAGGCGGCGCTGGAGGGGCACCCGGAGGTGCGCGCCGCCGCGCTGCGGCTGCTCGGGCAGGCGCAGGGCGAGAAGCGGCTGGCCGCGTACGTGGTGCCGGACGGTCCCGCGCCCGACCCGGCCGCACTGGTCGCGTACCTGGAGCGGCGGCTGCCGGCGTACATGGTGCCGGCGTCGTTCACCGTCCTCGACGCGCTGCCGCTGTCGGCCAACGGCAAGGTCGACCGCGGCCTGCTGCCCGACCCGGAGCCGTCGGCGGAGGCCGCCGTCGAGACGCTGGTGCTCACCGACGCGGCCGAGAACCGGCTGGTGGAGATCGTCGCCGAGATCCTCGACCTGCCCGTCGTCGCGCCCGACGCCAACCTGCTGCTGCTCGGCGCCACCTCGATCGACATCGTACGGATCGCGAACGCCCTCTCCGGCGCGTTGGGCTTCCGGCCGAAGCTGGCCCGGCTGATGCGCCAGCCGACCCTCGCCGACCTGCTGCGGATGTTCCGGGAACACACCGCCGAACGGGCCGTCGTCGCGACCGCGCAGCGGGCCGCCACGGTGGTCGAGGACCCGGCCGCCCGCGCCGCGTTCAGGGCAGACGGGCGGGGCCGTCGCGACTTCGCACCCGGCACCCCGGCGGTCGCACTGGCCGCGCCGGCCGACCCGGCGTACGACCGGCGCTTCGCCGACTACCGCTCGGTGCGCCGCTTCGACGCGGATCCGCTGCCCGCCGGGGCCCTCGGTCGGCTGCTGGCCGTCCTCTGCGAACGGGAGGTCGACGGCCGGGCCAAGTTCCAGTACGCCTCGGCCGGCGGCACCTACGCCGTGCAGACGTACGTCCTGGTCAAGGCGGGGCGGATCGACGGCGTGCCGGGCGGGGCGTACTACCACGACCCGGCGGCGCACCGGCTGCTGGCACTCGGTCGCGACCGCGAACTGAGCCCCGACGCCTTCGACTACTTCGTCAACCGGCCGGTCTTCGAGGCCGCCGCGTTCGCGCTGTTCCTGGTGGCCCAGCGCGCGGCCATCGAGCCCCTGTACCAGGAGCAGAGCTCGACCTTCACCGCCATCGAGGCGGGCGCGATGGCCCAACTGCTGACGATGGCCGCCCCCGAGAACGGTCTCGGCCTGTGCGGGATCGGCGCGCTGGACACAGCGGAGCTGGCCGCCCTGTTCGACCTCGAACCCTCCCACCGGCTGGCCTACGCGCTGGTCGGTGGTGCCCGCCCGGATGCGCCCGCGTCCGGGGCGCCGGTCCCCGACACCATCACGGTGGAGCTGTGAACGCCTACGAGTTGCTCGACACGCTCAACCGGCACGCGGTGGGGCTGCGGGTCGACGGCGACCGCCTGCGCCTCACCGGTTCCCGCGAGGTCCTCACGCCCGAGCTGCTGGCCGATCTCAAGCTGCACAAGGAGGAGCTGGTCGCGATCCTGACCGGCGCCGACGCGGACACGATCCCCCGCCGGCCGCGGCCCGACGCGCCGGTGCCGGTCGCGTTCGCCCAACGGCAGCTCTGGTTCCTCGACCAGCTCTCGCCCGGCAACCCCTTCTACAACAACCCGGTCGCGTTCGACGTCGTGGGCGCCCTGGACGTGCCGGCCCTGGCCCGCGCCCTGACCGAGGTGGTACGCCGGCACGAGGCGCTGCGTACCGTCTTCCCCCTGGTCGACGGGGAGCCCTGCCAGGTGGTGCGGCCGGCGGTGCCGGTCGCCCTGCCGGTGACGGACCTCAGCGCGCTGCCGGACCCGGAGCGGTCCCGCCGCGCCGACGACGCCGCCGAGGCCGAGGCGCGGGCGCCGTTCGACCTGGCCACCGGTCCGCTGCTGCGCAGCGCCCTGCTCCGGTTGGCCCCCGACGAGCACCGCTGGCTGCTCACCGTGCACCACATGGTGGCCGACGGCTGGTCCGTCGGCATCCTGATCGGCGAGGTCACCGCGCTCTACGGCGCGTACGCGCGGGGCGGGGCCGCCGCGCTGGCCGAGCTGCCGGTGCAGTACGCGGACTACGCGCTGTGGCAGCGCCGGCAGCTCGGCGGCGGCGAGTTGGAGCGCCAGCTCGGCTACTGGACGCGGACGCTGGCCGGTGCGCCCGCCCTGCTGTCCCTGCCGACCGACCGGCCCCGGCCGGTGGTGCAGCGCTACCGGGGCGAGACCCACGGCACGACGGTGGACGCGGCGGTGCTGCGCGGGCTTCGGGAGGTGGGGCGGGCCGGCGACGCGACGCTGTTCATGACGCTCATGGCCACCCTGTCGGTGCTGCTGTGGCGCCACAGCGGGCAGGACGACGTCTGCGTGGGCACCCCGTTCGCCAACCGCAACCACCGCGACGTGGAGGGCCTCATCGGCCACTTCGTGAACACGGTGGTGATCCGCAACCGGCTGACCGCGGAGCAGCCCTTCGCGGCGCTGCTGGCCGACGTCCGCCGGCACCTGCTCGACGCGTACGCCCACCCCGACCTGCCGTTCGAGCAGCTCGTGGACGCGCTCAACCCGGAACGGCACACCAGCTACTCGCCGCTGTTCCAGGTGATGCTGGTGCTCCAGAACATCCCGCGCGGCCGGCTGGAGCTGCCGGGCCTGGTGCTGCGGCCCCTGTCGAGCAGCACCGGCGCGGCGAAGTTCGACCTGTCGGTCGAGGTGCTGGAGCACGCCGACGAGCTGCACGTCCTCTTCGAGTACAACACCGACCTCTTCGATGCCGCGACCGTCGCCCGGCTGGCCGGGCACTTCGTCCGCCTGCTCGCCCAGGTGGCGGCCGATGCGTCGACGCCGGTCGGTGCGCTGCGGCTGCTCGGTGCCGACGAGCGGCACCGCGTGCTGGTCGAGCTCAACCGCACCGCGCGGCCGCTCACCGGGCCCGCGGACGTGGTGGCGCGGATCGCGGCACAGGCGCGGCGGCGCCCCGACTCGCTCGCCGTGGCCGACGACGCCGAGCGGCTGGACTACGCCACGCTGGAGCGGCGGGCCAACCGCCTGGCGCACGCGCTGATCGCCCGGGGCGTACGCCCCGACCAGGTGGTCGGCCTGCACGCGCCGCGCTCGGCGGGGCTGGTCGTCGCCATCCTGGGCGTGCTCAAGGCCGGGGCCGCGTACCTGCCGCTGGACCCGGCCCTGCCGCCGCAGCGGCTCGCCGGCATGGTCGCCGACGCCGCGCCGGCGCTGGTGCTCGGCGAGGGCGACCTGGCCGCCGTCGAGGCCGAGGGGCGTCACGACGGCCCGCCCGGCGTCGTCGTGCACCCGGCCAACCTGGCCTACGTGATCTACACGTCGGGCTCGACCGGCCGCCCCAAGGGCGTCGCGGTCGCACACGGCGGCGTGGTGAACCTGCTCGAGAACTGGGTGTCGCAGCTCGGCGCCGCCGAGGGGGAGGCGGCGGCGCTCTGGTCGAGCGTCGGCTTCGACGTCTCGGTGCAGGAGATCTTCCTGCCGCTGACCACCGGCGGGGCCCTGCACCTCGTGCCCGAGGAACTGCGCGGCGACCCGGCGGCCCTGACGGGCTGGCTGCGCGAGCACCGCGTCGTGCAGGCCTACCTGCCGCCGGCCTTCGTCCGGTGGCTCGACGAGGACCCGAAGGCCCGGCTGGCCGGGTCGGCGCTGCGCCAACTGCTGGTCGGCGTCGAACCGCTGCCGGAGCAGGCCCTGCACCGGATCCAGCAGGCCCTGCCCGGGCTGCGGATCCTCAACGGGTACGGGCCGACCGAGACCACCGTCTACAGCACCGCGTACCTCGACCCGCAGCCGACGGCCCGGCGGTGCCCGATCGGCCGGCCCGTGGCCAACACCCGCGTCCACCTGCTCGACGAGCGGCTGGAGCCGGTGCCGGTCGGGGTGACCGGCGAGATCCACATCGGTGGCGCCGGTGTCGCCCGCGGCTACCTGGGCCGGCCGACGGCGACCGCCGAACGGTTCGTGCCCGACCCGTTCGTGCCCGGGGAACGGCTCTACCGCACCGGCGACCTGGCCCGCCTCCTGCCCGACGGCAACGTCGAGTACCTCGGCCGCCGCGACGGCCAGGTCAAGATCCGGGGCTTCCGCGTCGAACTGGGCGAGATCGAGGCCGCGCTGCTGGACCGGCCGGACGTACGCGAGGCGGCGGTGCTGGTCGACTCCGACGCCGCCGGCGAGCCGAGGCTGGTCGCCGGCGTCGCCCGGGGCGGGGCCGCGCCGCTGCTGGTCAGCGAGTGGCGCGAGGCGCTGTCGCGACGGTTGCCCGGCTACATGGTCCCGTCGCTCTTCGTGGAGCTGCCGCGGCTGCCGCTGACCGCCAACGGCAAGCTCGACCGCGCGGAGGTGCTGCGGCTGGCCCGCTCCGGCGCACCGTGGCAGGTCAACCTGGCCAGCCCGCGCGACCAGATCGAGCTGACCCTCTACCAGATCTGGAAGCGCCTGCTGCTGCACCCGGAGATCGGCATCGGCGACCGGTTCTTCGACGTGGGCGGCACGTCGATCTCGGCGATCAAGCTGGCCCACGCCATCGGCGAGGCGTTCGGCGAGACGCTGCCGGTCCACGAGATCATGCTGCACCCGACGATCGAGGCGCTCGGCGGCCGGCTGCGGCGGGGCGCGTCGGGCCGGCCACCGAGCAACCTGATCGAGTTCCGGGCGGGCGACGGCGCCGGCCGGGTCATCTGCGTGCACCCGGCCGGCGGCACCGCGTTCTGCTACCTGTCGCTGGCCAAGGCGTTGCCGGAGTCCCTCGGCGTGTACGGCCTCCAGTCGCCGGGGGTGAACCCGGGCGAGGAGTTCCTGCCCACGGTCGAGGCGATGGCCGAGGCGTACCTGGGGCAGGTCGCGCACCTGCTGGACGGGCCGGTGGTGCTCACCGGGCTCTCCTACGGCGGTCTGGTCGCGTACGAGATGGGTCGCCGGCTGGCCCTCGCCGGGCAGCCCGGGCTGAGCGTCGTCCTGCTCGACACCCTGGGCACGGACGACCCGGCCCACCGCGGCGCGATCGATCCGGTGGACATGGCCGAGTTCCGCGACAAGCTCATCAAGTTCAACGGGATGTACCCGGGCATCGACGACGAGCAGGTCGACCAGTACCACCGCGTCTACAACCACAACCGGTCGACCATGCGCGACTATTCGGCCCTCGCGTCGCCGGCCCGGCTGGTGCTGTTGCAGGCCACCGCCGGGCGGGAGGAGGGCTTCCTGCGCGAGGTGCGCGCCTTCTGGCGTCGGCGCGGCGACGCCGACTTCCGGCTGGAGCAGGTGCACTGCGACCACTGGGACATCCTGGAGAGCGCCGTGGTGCTGCGGGTCGCCGCGCTGCTGCGCAGCGAGGTGGACCGGATCTCCGACGCCCGCCCGACGACGCCGGCCGTACGGGAGGCGTGATGGCGCAGGGTCCCGGTCTGGCCGCCGCCGTGCTCGCCCAGGCCCGCCGTACCCCGGACGCGCTCGCCGTGTCCGAGGGCGACCGGCGCCTGAGCTACGCCGAGCTGGATGCCGCCAGCGCCACGGTCGCCCGGTCCCTGCGCCGGGCCGGGGCCCGCCCGGGTCAGGCGGTCGCGGTGCAGTTGCCGCGCGGCTGGCGGCTGGTCTGCGTCATGCTGGGCATCCTGCGGCTCGGCGCGACCGTGGTGCCGCTGGACCGGCAGAGCCCGCCCGGGCGCCGGGACCACATGCTGCGCGACTCGGCCGCCGTGGCGGTGGTCCACGGCCCGGACGTGCCCGGCGAGCTGCCCGACGGGGTCCGGCCGCTGCCGGCGGACGCGCTGCTGCCGCCGGGTGCGCTGCTGCCGCCGGGCGCGCTGCTGCCGCCGGACGCGCTGCTGCCGCCGGGCGCGCTGCTGTCGGCGGACGCGCCGCGCGGCGCGGGCGCGGAGCCGGCACCGGAGGCCGCCCCCGCGCCGGTCGCCTTCGTCTTCTACACGTCGGGCACCACGGGCAACCCCAAGGGCGTGGAGGTGCGCGACGCGGGCATCCTGCGGCTGGCCCGGCCCGGCTACATCGCGCTGACCCCGCCCGCCCGCTACGCGAGCCTCGCCAACCCGGCGTTCGACGCGCTCAGCTTCGAGGTCTGGGTGCCGCTGCTGACCGGTGGCTGCTGCCTCGTGCTCGACGACGAGACGGTGGCGACGCCGCACCTGCTCGACGCCGCACTGCGCCGGGAGCGGATCGACACGCTCTTCATCACGGTGGCGCTGTTCAACGCGGTGGTCGACGAGCTGCCGCACTGCTTCGCCGACGTGGGCCAGGTGCTGGTCGGCGGCGAGCAGCTCAACGCCCGGCTGATCCGCCGCTGGTACCGCGACAACCCCGCCAGCCGCACCCGGCTGCACAACGTCTACGGGCCCACCGAGGCGACCACGTTCGCCCTGTGCCATCCGATCCCCCGCGACTTCGACGCGGAGGTGGTGCCTATCGGCCGGGTGCTGCCGGGCACCGACGCGCACCTGGTGGTCGACGGCGAACGCGTCGCCGCGCCGGGCGAGGTCGCCGAGCTGTACCTCGGCGGCGCGGCGCTGGCGGCCGGCTACCGCAACCTGCCCGGGGAGACCGCCGCCCGCTTCGTCCGGCTGCCCTGGCTCGACGACACCGCCGGGCGCCACTACCGCACCGGCGACCTCGTGCGCGCCGACGCCGCCGGCACCATCGCGTACGTCGGTCGCGTCGACCGGCAGGTCAAGGTGCGGGGCTTCCGGGTCGAGCCCGGCGAGGTGGAGCGGCAGATCCTCGCCCACCCCGGGGTCCGGCAGGCGTACGTGTGCACCCGGCGGGACCCGGCGCACGGGACGAACGAGCTGCTGGCGTACCTGGTGACGGCCGCGGACCTGTCGTTCGCGGAGTTCGACCGGCACCTGGGCGCGACCCTGCCACCGTACCTGCGCCCGCACCGGGTCCACCGGGTCGGGGCGCTGCCGCTGACCGCGAACGGCAAGGTGGATTCCGCCGCGCTGCTGCGCCGCGACGACCCGCCCTGGCGCGAAGGGCACGACCACCCGCACCCACGCGACGACCGCGAGGGGCGCGACCACCCGCACCCACGCGACGACCGCGAAGGGCACGACGGCGACGCGGCCGGGGTGTTCGGCACGGCGTGGCAGCGGGCGGTGCTCGGACTGGCCGGCGAGGTGCTGGGCGTGCCCGACCTACGACCGGGCGACCGGTGGATCGCCAGCGGCGGGGACTCGCTGAAGGCGCTGCGGCTGCGCTTCGCGATCCAGCGGCGCTGGGGCGTCGAGGTGCCGCAGGCGGTGGTGCTGGGCGGCGACCTCGCCGAGCTGGCCTCGGCGATCGAGGAGGCCCGCACCACGACCGGTCCGGCGTACCCGGCGCCGGCTCCCCCGACCGGTCTTCGGTCCGCGCCGGCCACCTCCGAGCAGCAGCGGCTCTGGCTGTTGCAGCAACGGTCGCCGGCGTCCACCGCCTACCACGTGGGTCTCGCCTTCGAGCTGCGCGGCCGGGTCGACGTGGCCGCGCTGCGGCAGGCGCTGCGCCGGGTGGTGGCGCGTCATCCGGCGCTGCGTACCGCCTTCCGGGCCGCCCCCGAAGGGCTGCGCCAGGAGGTGGCCGAGCCCTACGACCCGTGGCGCGAGCCCACCGGGGACGACGACGGCGACCCGGCCGCACGGCGCGAGCCGGGCGACGGCGGCGACGCGGCCGGGTGGCGCGAGCGCGCCCGCGCCCTCTTCGCCGCGCCCTTCGACCTCGGGCAGCCGTGCATGCTGCGGGCGTACTGGCTGGCCCGCGAGGGCGGCGGGGTGCTGCTGCTGCACCTGCACCACATCGCCGTCGACGGCTGGTCGCTCGACGTGTTGTTCCGCGACCTGTCGGCCGGGTACGTGGCGGCGCTCGGCGGCGCGAGCGCGACCGCGGACGGGGACGCGCCCGCCCCGACCCCGCTGGACTACGCCCGGTGGCAGGCCGACTGGTTCGCCCACCCGGCGTACCGGGCGCAGCGCGAGGCCCTGCGCGGCCACTACGCCGCCGTGGACGAGATCGCCGCGCCGCTACGGCCGCACCGACAGCGCGGCGGCACCGGCGACCGCCTGCTCCGGACCGCGATCGACCCGGCGCGCCGCGCCGCCCTCGACCGGCTCGGCGCCGAGCTGGGACTGACCCGCTTCCCGCTGCTGCTGACGCTCTTCGGCTGGGCGGTGCACGGGCTGACCGGCCGCACCCATCCGCGCGTCGCCAGCCCGGTGGCGAACCGGCCCGTACGCGACTTCGAGGCCAGCGTCGGCATGTTCGCCAACACGGTGCTGCTGCCCCTGGCGCTCGCGCCCCAGGAGGAGCTGCGCGCGCAGCTACGACGACAGGCCGACGCGGTACGCGCGGTGCTCGACGCCCAGGACGTGGCGCTCGCCCACGCCGTCGCCGACCACGACTTCGGCGCCGACGCGCCGCTGTTCGACTTCCTCTTCGTGCTCGACAACACCGACTTCTCCGCGCTGGCGCTGCCCGGCTGCGCGTCCCGCCCGGTCTGGCTGGCGCCGACCGACGCCAAGTGCCCGCTCACCCTCTCGGTCGTCGAGCACGAGGCCGGCTTCGACTGCCTCTGGGAGTACGCCGACGACCACTTCGACGCCGCCGACGTGGCCGCGGCGGCCGAGTTGTTCCGGCGCGGCCTGGACGCGTTGACCGGCACCGGCCCGAGCACGCTGGCCGAGCTGGTGCGGCCCTACCGCAGTGGGCTGCCCGAGCCCGGCCGGGGCCCGCGTACCCCGTCGGCGGGCTCGGGCACCGGGCCGCCGGCCACCGTGGCCGAGGACTTCGCCCGGCGGGTGCGAACGGAGCCGACCGCGACCGCGCTGGTCGCCGGGAACCGTCGCCTCAGCTACGCCGACCTCGACGCGTACGCCTCGGCGCTCGCCGGCGAGTTGGCGCGGCACCATCCGGTGTCGACCGGCGGGCGGCACCACGTCGCCCTGTTCTTCGAGCCGTCGGTGGAGCACGTGGTGGCGCTGCTGGCGGCGGCCCGGCTCAACCTCACCGTCGTGCCGCTCGACCGGGCCTACCCGCCGGCGCTGCTGCGCCAGGTCCTCGGCCAGGTCGACCCGCTCTGCGTGCTGCTGGCGCCCGGCGACGGGCCGGCCCTCGACGCGATCGACGACGGCGGCCGTCCCCGCCACCCGGTGGTCCTGTCCCGATCGGCCACGCCCGTCGCGGCGTCGTACGCCGGCCGCCCGCTGTACACGCTGTTCACCTCGGGCTCGACCGGCACGCCCAAGGGGGTGCAGGTCGGCGACGCCCTGCTGGTCAACCTGCTGCGCTGGCAGAGCGGGGCCGGCGGCCTGGCGGGCGGGGCGGCGACCCTGCAGTTCTCCATGCTCTCCTTCGACGTCTCCTTCCAGGAGATCTTCGGCACGCTCTGCGGCGGCGGCACCCTGCACCTGCCCCGGCCCGGGTTGCGGCAGGACATGCCGGCGCTGCTGGAGCACCTCGACGCCGCCGGCATCGAGCGGATCTTCCTGCCGTACGTCGCCCTGCAACTGCTCGCCGAGCACGGGGTGCGCCTCGGCCGGTACCCGTCGCGGCTGCGCGAGGTCGTGACCGCCGGCGAGCAGCTGATCTGCACCGACGGCATCCGCCGCTGGTTCGCCGGGCTGCCCGGCGCGCGCCTGTTCAACCACTACGGCCCGACCGAGACCCACGTGGTCAGCAGCCTCTGCCTCGACGGGGATCCGGCCTCCTGGCCGACCCGCCCGGCCATCGGCCGACCCGTGGCCAACACGTGGCTGCGGGTGGTGGACCCGGCCGACGAGGTGGTGCCGCCGGACTGCCCCGGGCAGTTGCTGATCGGCGGGGAACTGGTGGCGCCCTGCTACCTGGACGATCCGGCGCTCGACCGGGCCCGCTTCGTCGAGCTGCCCGGCCTGGGCTGGTTCTTCCGCAGCGGCGACCAGGCCCGCTTCGACCGGGACGGCCTGCTGCACTACCTGGGCCGCGACGACCAGCAGGTGAAGGTGAGCGGGCACCGGCTGGAGCTGGGCCAGGTCGAGGCGGCACTGCTGACGCATCCGGCGGTCGTCAACGCCGTGGTGGTCCGCGACCATCCGCACCTGGTCGCCTGCCTGCAGTTCCGGGCCGCCCCGCCGACCCCGGAGGAGCTGCACGCCCACCTCGCGGGGCTCCTGCCCGCGTACGTGCGGGTGGACCGGTTCCGGCGACTGGCGGAGCTGCCGCGTACGGCCAGCGGAAAGCTGGACCGCCGCCGCGCGGCGACCGCGCCGGGCGAGGAGCTGCGCCCGGGAGGCGCCGCGCCGGCACCGGTCATGTCGGCCCTGGAGGCGCGGCTGGCCGGGCTCTTCGCGGAGGTCGTCGGGACACCGATCGGGCCCGATCGGCGCTTCTTCGACCACGGGGCGGGCAGCCTCGACCTGATGCGCTTCCACCTGCGCTGCGCCGCCGAGGGGTTGCCGCTGAGCATCCCCGACCTGTTCGAGCACGTCACCATCCGCCGCCTCGCCCGGTTCCTCGCCGAACGACGGGCCGCCACCGGCCCGGCGACACCGGACGAACCGGCGGAGGTGGCGTCACCAGCCGCCGGCACGGCACCTTGGACGACCGAGACCGCTTCACCGGCCACCGAGCCACCGCCACCGGCCGCCGCGACGACGCGGCGGGCGACCGGGGCAGCGACGACCGGGCGGGACGAGGCTGCTCCGGGCCCGGCGGACGAGGCGGTCGCCGTGGTGGGGATGGCCGTCCGGCTGCCCGGCGCCGACGACCTGGCCGCCTTCTGGGCGATGGTGGAGGCCGGCGACCGGGGCATCGAGCACTTCGCCGCCGCCGACGGCCTGGTCGGCGCCCGCAGCCAACTGACCGGGCCGCTCGGCTTCGACCCGGGGCACTTCGGCATCAGCCGGCAGGAGGCGCGGCTGATGGATCCGCAGCAGCGGCACCTGCTGATGAGCTGTGTCGAGGCGTTGGCGCACGCCGGCATCGGCGATCCCGCCGGGCGGCGGGTCGGCCTGCTCGCCAGCTGCGGCGAGAACACCTACTTCCAGACGATGCTGCGCGAGGCCGACCCGGCGCGGCTGCCGGACTCCTTCCAGTTGGCGCTGCACCACGAGAAGGACTTCCTCGCCACGAAGGTCGCCTACCACCTGCGCCTGACCGGGCCGGCCTTCAGCGTGCAGGCGGCCTGCGCCAGCTCGCTGGTGGCGGTCCACGTCGCGGCCGGGCTGCTGCGTCAGGGCGACAGCGACGTGATGCTGGTCGGCGGCGTACTGGTGGACCCGCTGCTGAGCGCCGGCTACCGCTACCAGCCGCAGCACATCTTCTCCCCGGACGGGCACTGCCGGCCGTTCAGCGACGACGCCGGCGGCACCGTCGGCGCCAGCGGGGTGGGTGTGGTCGTGCTCAAGCCCCTGCGGCTGGCCCGGCGCGACGGCGACACCGTCTACGCGGTGATCACCGGATCGGCCGTCAACAACGACGGCGCGGAGAAGCTCGGCTTCGCCGCGCCCTCGGTCACCGGCCAGCGCGAGGTGATCCGTGCCGCGCTGCGCCGCAGTGGACGCGTCGGCAGCGACCTGGGCTACGTGGAGGCACACGGCACCGGCACGGAGCTGGGCGACCCGGTGGAGGTGGCGGCGCTGCGCCAGGCGTTCGACCCCGGTGAGTCCGGCCGGACCGCGCTGGCCTCCGTGAAGAGCCAGGTCGGTCACCTCGGTGCGGCGGCGGGGGTGGTCGGCCTGGTCCGCGCCGTGCTGGCCGTGCACCACGGGCGGATCCCGCCGAACGTCGACTTCCGTCGCCTCAATCCACGGCTGGGCCCCGACCCGACCCCGTTCCACATCCCCACGAAGGCCGGGCCCTGGCCGGTCGACCGGCCGCGGGTGGCGGCGGTGAGCAGCTTCGGCATCGGCGGCACCAACGCCCACCTGGTCTGCGAGGCGGCCGAACCGGTCGGCCCCGACCCGGCGACGCCGGGCCCCGGCGTACCGGTGCTGGTGCTCGCCGGCGGCAGCGCCGCCGCCCTGCGCGCCGACGCCGACCGCGTCGCCGCCTACCTGACGGCCCGGCCCGAGGCCTACGCCCGGGTGCTGCGCCACCTCCAGGCCGGTCGCACGCCGGGTCGCTGGCGGGCGGCGGCCGTCTGCCCCGACGTGACCGCCGCCGTGGCCTGGCTGGGCACCGCGACCGCCGTCGAGGTCACCCCCGTCGAGGCGGCTCCCGTCGAGGTCACCGGCCCGGCCGGTACACCGCCGGCGGTCGACCTCGTCGCCGCGTGGCTGGCCGGACGGCCGATCCGGTGGCCGGCCGGGCCGGCGCAGCCGCCCTGGGACTTTCCCCCGCCGGCGTTCGCGCTCGAGGACCACGAGTTCGTCCGCGCCGCCCCGGCGACCGGGGCGACCCGGCCGGCAGGAGCGACATCATCCGCCGGGGCGACACGGCCGGGTGCGGCGACATCGCCCGCCGGGGCCGCGCCGGTCGATCAGCGGTGGCCGGCGCGGCTGCCCGAGGCCGAGTGGTTGCACCAGCCGCACTGGGTGCGCTGGCGGCACGCGGGGGCCGACCCCGCCGCCCGCCGTCCGGAGACCCTCGTCGTCATGGCGGCGGAGCCGCTCGCGCCGGCCGCGCTGCGCGCCCTCGCGGCGTCCCACGCCCGGGTGGTGGCCGTCACCGCCGCCGACGGCTTCGCCCGGCTCGGACCGGACAGCTACCGGGTGGACCCGACCGACCCCGCCTCGCTGGGCCGGCTGCTGACCGCGCTGACCGACACCGGCGCCGCCGCACCGGCCGCAGCCCCGTCGGGCGCCGTCGCGCAGGGCGGCGTCGAGTGGCTGCACGCGCTCCCGCTGGCCGTCGACGGACCGGTGGGCCCGGACCCGCTGGCCCACTCGTACCGGGCCTGTGTCGACGCCCCGGCGGCGCTGCTGGCGGCCGTCGCCGGGCTGCCCCGTCGGCCCCCGCTGCGCGTCTGGTGGCTGTCGCACCAGGCGCAACCCGTGGACGGCGACGTACGCCGGCCGGAACTGGGCCTCCTCGCCGGGGCGTGCGAGGTCGCGCCCCAGGAAGGCGACGTCGAGAGCCACTGGCTGGACCTGCCGGGCCGCGACCCGGCCGACTGGGCGCCGGCGCTCGCGACGCTGCTCGCGGAACGGACACCGCCACCCCGCCGGCTCGCGCTGCGCGCAGGCTACTGGTGGGAACAGGCGCTGCTGCCGGTCCGTCCACCGGCCGCGCCGGCTACGCGTCCGCTGCCGTCCGGACCGGCCGGGTACGTGGTCCTGGGCGGCACCGGCGGCATCGGCCGCAGCATCGCCGGCTGGCTGCTGGAACAGGGCGACTGCCGGGTCGTCCTGCTGGCCCGGCGCGGGCCGCTGCCGGCCGAACTGGCGCCCTGGGCCGACCGCGTCGACCTCGTCGAGGTGGACCTGACCGAGACCGATCCCGACGAGGTGGTGGCCCGGCTCGGCACCCGACGGGTCGACGGGGTGGTCCACGCGGCGGGGATCGCGGCCGGCGGACTGATCGGCCGGCGGGACGCGGCCGCGATGCGCCGAGCCACGGCCGCCAGGACCCACGGCGCGCTGCTCGTGGAGCGGCTGGTCGCACACCACCGACCGGCCTTCGCCGTCTACTGCTCGTCGATGTCGGCGCAGTTCGGCGGCGTCGGCCAGCTCGACTACGCCGCCACCAACGGGCTGCTGGACGGCTTCGCCCGACACCGGGCGAACGACGCCGACACCACGCTGCGGATCTCCGTCGGCTGGGACGTCTGGAACGAGGTTGGCCTGGCCCGGGACGTCCTGCCCACCGACGCCCGGCACCGGGCGCACCTGGCGGTCGGTCTCTCCGTCGACGAGGGACGCCGGCTCTTCGCGCAGGCCCTGCGGCTGCGACTGCCGCAGCTGCTCGTCTGCACCACCGCGCTTGCGCGGGCGCGGGAGTTCTACGCTCCCCCGGCCGGCCCGCGGGCCGCGACGCCCGCCGCGCTGCCCCGCTCGGCCGCCGACGAGATCGGCGGCTGGCTGCGCGACTGGCTGGGCACCGAGCGGCTCGACCCGGCCGCCTCCCTCTACGACCTGGGGGCCGACTCGCTGCTGCTGCTGGACCTGATCGACCACGTCAAGGAGCACTTCGGCGTCAGTCTCAGCCTGTCCCAGCTGAGCCACCGGGTGAGCCTGACCGAGGTGCTGGGGCTCCTCGGCGAGCCGGTCCACGCCACCGAACCCGCCGACCCCGCCGTGACGGTGCAGGTGTGGCAGACGGGCCGGGGGCGTTCGGTGCTCTGCCTGGTCCACCCGGTCGGCGGCGACGTCCAGGCGTACCGCTCGCTGGTGTCGGCGCTCGACCCGGAGCTGACGGTCTGCGTCATCGCCGATCCCGCGCTGGCCCGCCCCGGGCAGCCGGCCTGGTCGCTCGCGGAACGGGCCGCGCACTACCACGCCGCGCTGCGGGAGCGCTTCCCCTACGACGAGTGGCGCTGGCGGCTCGGCGGGTGGTCGTTCGGCGCCTGGGTGGCGCTCGGGATGGCGGCGGAGGCCGAGGCGGCGGGCCAGCCGGCGGAGGCGCTCTACCTGCTCGACCCGCCGCCGCCGGACGCCGCGCCGACCTTCCGGGCGTACGACGAGCAACGGCTCGCCGCGCTCTTCGCCCACGAGCTGGGGGCGGTGACCGGCGCGGGGACCGCGGCGACGGCGTACGCGGACGCGCTGGCGCGGTGCTGCCGGGCCAACCTGGCGAGCATGGCGCAGCACACCCTGCCCCGGCTGGCCGCGACACCCGGCCGGCTCTGGCTCGCGGGCCGCCCGACGGCCGGCCTGCCGGCGCTCGCCGCCCCGCAGGAGCAGGCCCGGCAGTGGCGGGACCACCTCGCCGGGCTCGCGTGGCACCTCGTGGACACCACCCACTACGGCATCGTCGGCACGCCGCACGTCCGAACGGTGGCCGAGGCCATCAGGGCGGCGCAGGCGACCACCGGCCCGAGGGCGGCGCGATGAACCCGTACCAGTCGCTGCCGTCGCGGTCGTTCTGGCGCACGGCGGTCGCCGAGCCGGAGATGCCGTCCATCGACGAGGTGTGGACGCCGAAGTTCGGCATCGCCCCCGACGATCCGGTCCTCACCGCCGGTTCCTGCTTCGCCCGCCACCTCGGCCCCGCCCTGCTCGACGAGGGGATGGACTGGCGTGAGGTGGAGCTGCCCCCGCCGGGGCTGACCGACGCCGAGCGCCGGGCCCGCCACTACGGCGCGTTCTCCTTCCGCACCGGCACCATCTACACCGCCGCCACGCTGCGGCAGTGGCTGAGCTGGGCGCTGACGGACGACACCGGGCCCGCCGAGGTCTGGCGCGACGGCGGGCGCTTCTTCGACCCGTACCGTCCGTCGGTCGAACCCGACGGCTTCGACTCGGCGGAGGCGACGCTGGCCGCCCGCCGGTCCACGCTGGCCGCGATCCGGGGGGCGGTCGCCGAGGCGGGTTGTCTCATCTTCACCCTCGGCCTGACCGAGGCATGGCGCGACGTGGTCACCGGCACCGTCCTCCCGGTCTGCCCGGGTACCGTCCGGGGCACCTTCGACGCCGGGCGGCACGCCTTCCACAACTTCACCGTGGCCGAGGTGCACGCCGACCTGACCGCCGCCGTCGCGCTGCTGCGCGACGCCAATCCCCGGCTGAACCTCCTGCTGACCGTGTCGCCGGTGCCGCTCACCGCGACGGCGACCGGGGCGCACGCGCTGACCGCCACGACGTACTCCAAGTCCGTGCTGCGGGCCGCGGCGGGTCAGCTCGCGCAGGAACACGACCACGTCGACTACTTCCCCTCGTACGAACTGATCACCGGCTTCCCGTTCCGGGGGGCCTTCTTCGCGCCGAACCTGCGCGACGTGACGCCGGCCGGGGTCGCCTTCGTCATGCGCCACTTCTTCGGCGCCCTCGACCGCGACCGGCCGACCGATCCGGGCGCGACGGCCACCGCCGGTCGCGCCGACGCCGCCGACGGAGGTGACCTCTACTGTGACGACGCCATCCTCGACCGCTACCGCGCCGGCCAGGTTCCTCCTGCTGGGTGACTCGCACGCCGGGCCGGTAGCCCGCGCGGCGGCCGCCGCCGGGGTGCCCTTCGTCGGTGGGCCGGTCGGCTCCGGGCGCGACTTCAACGTCGGCTTCTTCGACGTACGCGACGAGGGCCTGGTGTTCCGCGACGCCGCCGTGCAGGAACGCCACCGGGGCTTCCTGGCCGAGCTGGGCGTGGCCGACATCGGCCAGCTCACCGTTCCGCTGGTCTCGACGTTCGGTCTCAGCGCCCACTTCTTCGCCACCACGGAGAACTGGCGGATCTACCGGGCGGGCGACGGCGCGTTCCCGGCGGGCTTCCTCTCGGGCGTGCTCTTCGACGACATCGTGCGCGCCATGGCCCGCGACGCGCTGGCCTTCTACCGTCACGCTCTCGGCCTCGGGCTGCGCGTGCTGGCGGTGCTGCCGCCGCAGCGGGTGCCTGGGATGTCCGACCCGCAGGTCTTCATGGCGGCCCAGGAGACGATCCGCGGCGCGCTCGACGCGCTCGGCGTGGAGCTGGTGGACCTGCGGGCCCGGGTGACCGACGGCACGGGCCGGCAGCGGGCCGCGTTCTGCGAGCCGGACGACCCGATCCACGGCAACCTCGCCTTCGGCCGGCTGATCGTGGCCGACCTGCTGGCCCGGGGACTGTGACACCGAATCCAGGAGGCAACGCATGGAAGAGCACGTCCTTGCCGCCGTCGAGCGGGCGACGACCCGCCCGCCGGAGCGCTACGACACCATCACCGTCCGGCCGATCTCGCCGGTCATCGGCGCGGAGGTCTCCGGCCTCGACCTCGCCACCGAACTGTCGGACGCGCAACTGGCCGAGGTCAGGCGTGCCTTCCTCGCCCACCACGTGCTGGTCTTCCGCGACCAGGTGCTCACCGCAGAGGACCACAAGCGCTTCGCCGGCCACTTCGGCGAGTTGCGCCGGCAGCCCCTCGCCGACCTCGACGGCGGCGACGCCGCCATCCTCGAGATCAGCGCCGGCCGGGACTCGCGGTTCGTGGCCGGCGAGGACTGGCACACCGACGGCACCGCCGAGGCCGAGCCGTCGCTGGGCTCGATGCTCTATGTCACCAGGACGCCGGAGATCGGCGTCGGCGGCGACACCCTCTGGGCGAACATGCACCTGGCGTACGAGATGCTCTCCCCGCCGGTGCGGGCCCTCCTCGACGGGCTGACCGCGATCCACGACGGCCTGATCCCGTGGCAGGGCCACACCCCGCCGCCCGAGTACGTGGTGCCGAAGAGCGAGCACCCGGTCGTCGTACGCCATCCGGAGACCGGCCGTCGGCTGCTCTTCGTCAACGCCGGCTTCACCTCGCACATCGTGCAGCTCTCCCGGCACGAGAGCCGGGCGCTGCTGGACATGCTCTTCGGCCTGGTCGCCCAGCAGCCGATCCTGAGCTGCCGGGTCCGTTGGACACCGAACACGCTGGTGTTCTGGGACAACCGTTGCACCCAGCACCACGCCGTGTGGGACTACTACCCGCACTCCCGCTACGGCCAGCGGGTGACCATCAACGGCAGCCGGCCGGTCGGATAGACCGGCCGGGGCGGGCGGTTCCCGGGCCTGTCGGGCGTCACCCTTCGCCGGGCGGCGGGCGGCGGCTCAGCCGCGCACGATCTGCTCGGTGTAGGCCCAGTCGGCGTCCAGGGCGGCGTCGCGCTCGTCGGTCAGGCCGACCAGATCCGCGCCCGCGACGCGGCCGGCGGCGGCGATCCGGTCCCGCAGGATCCGGGCCGTGACCACGGCGGCCCGGGTGCCCTGGGCGGTGACCGGGTCCAGGTGGTAGCCGGCGTCGCCGACCAGGCACCAGCCCGGCCCGCTCATCGGCCGGCGCAGCATGCGCATCCGCCCGGCGCCGCCGATCGAGGTGCTCCGACGGCCGGCCGCGACGGCCGGGCCGAGGCGCGGATCGTCGCGCACCATCCGTTCGTACGAGCGCGCCGGGTGTCGACCGGTCTCGTCGATCAGGCTCTGGTGCAGGTCCAGCGCGACGCACCACTGCTTGTCACCGCAGGGCGTCGAGATGAGGACGCTGCGGTCCTGCAACGAGAAGTACGAGCGGTCGGTGGGCAACGGCAGGTTCTCGTAGTAGGCCAGCAGCGCGAACCACGGTGACTCGACGACCCGGTAGGCGCCCGCCCCCACGCGTTCGGCGTTGCGCGACAGCCGGCCGTCCGCAAGCACCAGCAGGTCACAGGTGACCTCGCTGTCGACGGCGCCCTGCCGCACGGTCGCCCCGCGTACCCGGCCCGCCTCGATCGTGAGATCCCGCACCCGGGCCGGGCGCAGCACGGTGACGTTGCCCCGGCTGCGCGCCGCGGCCAGCAGCGCCGGGTCCAACACCTCGCGGGGCACGCTCATCCGGAACGAGTACGCGTCCTCGCGCGGGTAGACCCGTTCGACCACGTCCTCGCCGATGCGCTGGGTGTCGCCGTAGGTGGGCGGGGCACCGCAGGCGAGGACCGTCTCCAGCAGGCCGAGTTCGGCCCAGGCGAGGTTGCCGGACCGGTCCCAGGTGGACTGCTGCGGCCAGAACGCGGTGGGCCGCGAGGCGTCCAGGACGAGGACCCGCTCCGCGTACGGCGCGAGAGCCCAGGCGGTGGACGCCCCGGCGATCCGGCCGCCGACCACGACGACCTCCCAGTGGCCGGCGATCACTCCGGCACCGACTCGACGCGGTGGTGCTCGGGCCCGCTCCCGACGTCGTCACGCGACACGGCTCAGTCTCCCATCCGAGCCCGACCCGGGGAAGGGAGCGGCCCGGGCGGGCCGCCCGGGCGCGGGGGCGCAGGCCGGGTCGGCAGGCCGTCCCGTGCGGACGGCCGCCTGCGCAGACGGCATCGCAGAGACCTCGTTTGTTACTGGCGGATTACCCAAGACCATTAAATTCACCCAGGTCAGCGGGCTCCCGGGGGGACGTGGGGTGCAATGTGAACAGTAGGACGATCGCCCAGCCGGAGCCCCGGCTCGAGGTCCGGGACCTCCGGTGGCGACAACTGTGGGCGGGCGCACGGCTCCTCGCCCAGGCGTACGAGGACGGCGCCATCTGGGCCGCCGCCGGCTCGCTCCCCCGGTGGCAGCGCAGGTCGGCGCTGACCGCCCTCTACCTGGCGGAACTGGTGATCGCCCAGCTGATGAGTTCGGGCATCACGCTCGCCGCGTACCGTGCCGAGCGGCTCGACGGCATCCTCGTCCTCTACGGTGACGAGCGCACGACGCCGTGGTGGGGGTGGGCGCTGCGCTCGGTGGCGTGCCTGCTGGCCGGGCCGCGGGCCGTGGTGCACGCCGTCCGGATCTCCAACGCGCTGGACCGGATGCGTCCCGACCGCCCGCACGTGTGGTTCGCGGTGCTCGGCCGGCGGGTCGACTCGGTCGGCGTCGGCTACGTCCTCATCCGCGCCGGCCAGGCGCGGGCGGACGCCCTCGGCCTGCCGGGCTATCTGGAGACCTCGGCCGGCCCGGAGCAGGTGCAGATCAACGAGATGCTCGGCTGGACCTCGGTGGACGAGTACGTGCTGAGCACCGGGAGCGTCATCAGGACGATGTGGCGCGACCGGACGGCAGCGTCGTGACCGCGGCCGGACTGTGCCGCGGGCTCGACACGCTCTTCGCGGTCCCGCCGGAGCACCGGCTCGCCGACATGGACCGGGTCACGGCGAGACAGGTCCTCGGCTGCGACGACCACACACTGTCCACGTTGCTGGACCGGGGGCTCCCGGCCAGCGGCGACACGGGCGATGAACGCTTCGACTCGCGCGACCTGTTCAACCTTGGGCTGTACTCCGGCACCGGCACGACGGTGCCGGAGCAGGCCTTCGCCTACTCGCTGCGGTGGATGCGCGCGTCGACCGAGGAGTTGCTCGCGCCCCGCGCCTCCCGCTTCGCGCTCCGGGTCGCGTGCGCCGCCGAAGCGTGTGGCCCGGAGCCGACCAGCACGCTGGCCCTGCCGCGCCCCGAACGCTGCGGCGGTGCGGTGCACGACCTGGCGGTCGAACCCGCCGGGGGCACGGTCCGACCGGGCGGCGACACCGTCACCCGTACGGCGTCGGAGCTCGCCGTCACCGCCACCGTCCACACCCGTGGCGAGCTGGCCGAGCTGCGTTCCCCGCAGCTGCGCGCGATCGCCGCCGAGTTCGCCGCCATGGACCTGCGCTGGGTCAAGCTGCCCGACGCCCTGCGCGACGACGTCGACCTGGTGACCACGCACGGCGTGGCGAGCTGCGACTCGGCGAGCCGGTACCTGGCCCAGCTCTGCCGCCGGGCCGGCATCCCGGCGGTCACCCGGATCGGCTGGGTGGTCGGCATGCTCGACCTGGTCCACGCCTGGGTCGAGGTCGAGGACGACGACGGGGCGACCAAGGTCGTCGATCCGGTCTTCGCGCTGTTCTCCGGCACCGTGCGCGACACCAACCCCCTGCTGCGCGATCCGGCCGTCGCACTGCGCACCAACCGGCTCGTCCCGACCGGCCTGTCCACCGGAGGGGCCGTCGCCGAACACCGGTGCGCCGGTGAAACGACGGCGGCCCGGGTCACCACGAAGATCCTCCCCGCACCGACGCGCCCCCAGGAGTGGTCATGAGTACGACCGAGACGGTTCCCGCGTTCCTCACCACGTTCCTGCGCGCCAGATGCCCCGACATCGACTCGGTCGGTGTCGACGACGACCTCGTGGACACCGGCGTCCTGAACTCGATGCACTTCGTCGAGCTGCTCTACCTGATCGAGGCGGAGCTGGGCACGGAGATCTCCCTCGACGAGGTGAGCACGGACGACTTCCGCACGATCTCGCGGATCACGCGACGTTTCTTCACCCCGGGGCAGGGCCCCGGCGCGACGCCCAAGGAGTAGCAATGTTGGAGACCCGTGTCCGCGAGGTGGTCGCCTCGGTGTTCGGTGTCGCGCCTGACGAGCTGCCCGAACGGCTGGACCCGGACACCGTGCCGGGCTGGACCTCGCTGCGCCAGATCCAGCTCATGATGGCGCTCGAGAAGACGTTCGGCATCGAGATCGACCCGAACCTGCTGCCGGCCCTGGCATCCGGCCCGGCGATCGTGCGTTACCTCGATGAGACGCTGACGGTCCCGGACGGGACGAGCCGATGAGGGCGTACCACCCGCAGCTGCGCACGGTGCACGACGTCGTCGCCTTCCACGCCGCGCGGCGCCCGGAGCACCCGGCGGTGCACTGCGAGGACCGTACGGTCAGCTACGCCGAGCTGCACCGGTCGAGCAACCGGACGGCGCACGCCCTGCGGCGCGCGGGGGCGACGGCCGGGGACCGCGTCGCCTACCTCGGCAAGGAGTCCGAGCACTACTACGACGTGCTGTTCGCCTGCGCCAAGACCGGCACCGTGCTGGTGCCCATCAACTGGCGGCTGCGCGCCGGCGAGATCCGCCACATCATGCGCGACTCCGGCAGCACGGTCCTCTTCTGCGACGAGGACCTGCTGGCCACCGCCGACACGCTGCGACCGGACCTGCCCGAGCTGCGCGCGGTGGTGTCGCTGGCCGACTTCACGGGCTGGCAGGGCGACGAGGACGGCGACCTGGACCCGGCCTGGACCGAGGAGCAGCCCCTGGCCCAGGTCTACACCAGCGGCACGACGGGCAACCCCAAGGGTGTCGTGCTGGCCCACCGCAGCTTCTTCGCGGTGCGTGACGCGCTCGCCGGCGAGGGGCTGGACTGGATCGACTGGCGCCCGGACGACGTGAGCCTGATCGGCATCCCCGGGTTCCACATCGGTGGGCTCTGGTGGTCGATCCAGGGCTTCAGCGCCGGCATCACCAACGTGTCGGTCCGGGTGTTCGCCGGGCACGAGGCGGTCCGCCTCATCCGGCGGCACGGCATAACCACGGCGTGTGTCGTGCCGGCCCAGTTGCAGATGATGCTCGCGCCGCCCCGGCCCAGACGGGAGGACTTCGCCTCGCTGCGCAAGATCGTCTATGGCGGGTCGCCGATCTCCGAGGCGCTGCTCGGCCGCAGCATCGAGATGTTCGACTGCGACTTCGCGCAGATCTACGGCCTGTCCGAGAGCGGCAACACCGCCGTCTGCCTGCCACCGTCGGCGCACGTCGTCGGCGGGCCGCACATGCAGGCGGCCGGCCTGCCGTATCCGGGCTTCGGCGTCAAGATCATTGACGGTACGGGCCGGGTCCTGCCTCCGTACGAGGTCGGCGAGATCTGCCTGTCGACCCCGGCGCGGATGATCGGGTACCGGGGGCTGCCCGAAGCCACCGCCGCGACCCTGGTCAACGGCTGGCTGCACACCGGCGACGCCGGCTACCTGGACGACGAGGGCTTCCTGTTCGTCCGCGACCGGATCAAGGACACGATCATCGTGGCCGGCGAGAACGTCTATCCGGCGGAGATCGAGAACGCGGTCTGCGCGTACCCGGGCGTGGTCGAGGCCGCCGCCGTCGCCGTGCCGCACGAGCACTGGGGCGAGGTCGTGCACTGCTTCGTGGTGCCCCACCCCGACCAGACCGTGACCGCCCGCGACCTCACCCCGTTCCTGCGGGAACGGATCGCCGACTTCAAGATCCCGGCGAGCTACGAGTTCGTCGACCAGCTGCCCCGCAACCCCAGCGGAAAACTCCTCCGGCGGGAGCTGCGGGAAAGGTTCTGGCAGCACCTGGAGCGGCGCGTGGCCTGACGGCCCGCCGCCCCCGTTCCGGCTCCACGACCCTCACCTTCAGGCAAAGGCGGACCCATGCACATCTTCCTGCGACACAACAGCGACCGCATCGCGCTCTCGATGGGCAACCCCAACCGGATCTCGCTCGGCTACTCGGAGGATCCGCGGACGGTCGCGAAGAGACTTCCGCGACGCGGCGAGAACGAGCCGAAGAACGTGCTCCTGCTGGGCGCGAACGGCTTCGTCGGCATGCACATGCTGCGTGAACTCCTCGGCGACGCGCGGGTCGCGACGGTCTACGCCCTGGTACGCCGCAAGGGCGACAAGTCCGGCGAGGACCGCATCGCCCGGCAGCTGCGCAAGTACAAGATGGAGCTGCCCGACACCGGGAAGCTGTCCGTCCTGGAGGGCAGTTACCTGGACCCGGCGATGGGCCTCGCCCCCGCCGCGTACGACGAGTTGCTCACCGAGGTCGACGTGGTCATCGACGCCGCGGGGGCGACGACCCACGACTACCCCTACTCCCGGTACCGCGACGAGAAGGTCCTGCCGACGCTGCGGCTCGCCGAGTTCTGTCTGCAGAAGCGCTTCAAGACGCTGCACGTCATCGGCTCGGTCGGCAGCGAGGTCTACCAGCAGTGGCGCGACTTCTACCGCAACAGCTTCTTCTACACCGGCTACAGCCGGATGAAGTGGGTCGTCAAGCACATCGGCCTGCGGGCCAACCGCGACGGCGTGCCGATCCACATCTACCAGGCGCCGTTCGCGCTGGGCGGCCCGAGCACCGGGTTCAAGGACCCCGGGATGGAGTACTCGTTCTGGAACATGATCTCCCACATCCTCCAGCTCGGGATGGTCTGGGACTCGGAGGTCACCAGTCCGGTGGTGGCGGGCGACGTGCTGGCCCGCTCCGTGGTGGCCAACGCCCTGTCGAACGCGCCAAGGGTGATCAGCTATCCGGTGACCCCCGTGACGACCGAGGAGATCGCCGAGCGGTTCAAGCTGAAGCTGGTGCCGTGGGCGACGTTCCGCCGGGAGCTGATCCGGCAGCACCGGTTCCGGCCGGCCCAGATCGACTGGTCGAAGCCGGTGGCCAGCATCCGGCGCGGCCGGCAGCAGTCGAAGTTCGTCAGCTCCCTGTTCCCCCGGTCGTTCCACACCCTGCTGAACAACATCCACACCGCCGCGGCGAGCCCGACGACGGTGCGGATCGACGCCGACCTGCCGTCGATCGACGTCATGGCGAACAACGCCAGGCGGATCCGCAAGCTCGGCAGGTACCTGCCCGAGGAGTCGCCGGCTCCCGTCGCCGTTCCCGCGGGCGCTCCCGCACCGGCGCCCGCCCCCGAGCCGGTGGCCGTCGGGGCCGTCTGACCCTCCCGCCTCGAAGGGCGAGCGTCCGGCTCTCCCCCGCCGTCCGCGTGGAGCCGCCGGTTGACCTGGACCTGACCAGGTCAACCGGCGGCTCACGGGCGTTCGACGTCAGAGGCGGCGGCGCGCGGCCCGCTCGGCCGCTCGCAGAGTCAGCCCGGGTACGCCAGGATCGCCGGCCCGTGGCGGGCGCGCCGGCGTACTGCGGCGGCACAGGCGAAAGGGTGACGGCGAGGTCACGTCACGGCTCGCCGTCGCCCTGAACCATTGCGCACACGAATGGCCCGCTGTCGGCCCACTGAGCGGGAATTCCCTTACCGGAAGCGGGTTCCCCCGCCTCGGACCCGCGCTCCGCTCCCTTCCCTCAAGGGTCCCTCTCGATTTCCTCGCATTCCCATTGATTCTCGCTGTATGTCGATGGATGAATGACTGCCGATCCCTTGGCAGGAGGCCGACACATTCGTTACCGTCTCTCTATTGCCGCGAGCGAGAACGGATGGGAGGAGTTGTCGTGACGGTGCGCCGTTCGGAGAACTGTCCCGCATTTTCGACAGGCCTCCCGAAAGCAGCCGAAGGCGACCACCCCGCCGCACGGGTCAGCCGATCCGCTGCCGTCCCGAATGCGTCTGCGCGGCACCGAGTTCCCCCGAACGCCCGTCTCGAGAGCCGGCGGAGACGGTCCCGTCCAGGGGTGCACCGAGCCCACCGCGCCGGAGAGGAGGTACGAGCCATGGCCTTCGACATCGTGATCGTCGAGACGAACGAGGAAGTCCTGAACCACGGGGCCGTCTGACGAGCCCGGTGCCGGACCCGCACGCGGGTCCGGCACCATTTCCGTCCATCGTGCGTCGTCCCCGGAAAGGCATCGGAATGCGTGTACGTCGCCGCGACCAGCTCATCTGCCGCTGGGACAGCGATGCGCTGATGATCGCCCTGCCCGGCCAACGCCGATGGCTGCGCGTCACCCCCGACCTCTTCGCCCTGTTGCAACGCCTTTCCGACTACACCGACGTCGACGAGGTCGCCGCCCACTTCGGGGACGAGACCGCCGAAGCCGCGACGGAAGCGCTCCACAAGCTCCGCGACGCCGGCATCCTCGTCGCCGACACCGACGACGATTCCACCCCGCCCGTCTGGCGACACTGGGGGCCGATCGCGTCCCGCATGCACACCGAGGCCCGCGACGCCAACTACCTGGTGGATTCGCCGCGACGTGACGCCACCGCCGCGCAGATCGCCGCCGACGGCGAGCCTCCGGCGCCGTTCAAGCGATACCCGCACGCCCCGGCCGTGCACCTTCCCCGCCGCGCGCTGCCGCTGCGTACGCCCGTCGAGGAGGTGTTCGCCGCCCGGCGCACCCATCGCGCGTTCGCCGGGACCCCGGTCGGCATCGACGCGCTCGCCACCGTGCTGGCCTGCACCTTCGCGCCCCAGCGCTTCCTCGACGGCGGCGCCTTCGGCCCACAGCAGGGACGCGTCAGCGCCTCTGCCGGCGGCCGGCACGAAGTGGAGTGCTACGTGGTCGTCCACGACGTCACGGGGGTGCCGGCCGGCCTCTACCACTACGCTCCCGAGGTGCACCGCCTCGAACTCCTCGACGCCACCGTCGACCGGCAGCGCGTCGCCGCCCTGGCCTACCAGCAGGAACCCTCCTACCAGGGGGCCTTCACCTGCCTCACCACCACCGTCGCCGCCCGCCTGTCCTGGAAGTACCGGCACCCCCGGGCGTACCGGCTGTGGATGTTCGACGCCGGCCACTACGGCCAGACCTTCGCGCTGACCTGCACCGCGCTCGGCCTGGCGCCGTTCCAGACCGTGGCGTTCCACGACAGCCGCGTCGAGGAGATGCTCGGGGTGGACGGCGACCACGAGTTCGCCACCTACCTGCTCTCCGCCGGCAATCCCGCACCCGGTGACGGCGCCAGTCCCGCCGGGCCGGAGTACCCGCCCCCGGCCCGCCTGGCCGCCAGCACCCACCGGTCACCCGCCGACCTGGCGAGCGGTCCGGACCGGCTCGGATGAGCCCGACCGGCCGCATCGACCCGGGCCGCCGGCCGAGGCGTCGCGGGCCGTGAGCGCGACCACCAGCCCCACCACCGCGCCGGCGCAGAAGCTGAGCCATCATCCCCGGTTCCTGCGGGTGTGGGCCAGCCAGTCCGCCGGGGCGGTCGGCGACCAGATCCTGCCGGTCGCGTTCGCGCTGCACGCCGTACAACTCGGGGCCGGGGCCGGCACCATCGCCGTCATCCTCGCCGGCCGGGCGATCGCCCTGGTGGTCTGCCTGCTCGCCGGCGGCATCCTCGCCGACCGGGTCTCGCGGCCCCGGATCCTGTTCACCGCCGATGTGCTGCGCACCGCCGTCGTCGTCGGGACGCTGTTCGCCCTGAACGACCTGCCCCTGGCCGCGCTCGGCATCGTCACCGCGCTGTCCGGCGTGGCCGAGTCCCTGTCCCGGCCGGCCATGCGCTCGCTGATCCCGGCCCTGCTCCCCGCCGACCTGCTGGTACGCGGCAACGCCCTGGTCTCCGCCGTACAGCGCTCCGCGATGCTCCTCGGGGCGCTCGCCGGCGCCGCGATCGTCACCGCCATCGGCATTCACGCCGCGCTGGGTCTGGCCGCCCTCCTCTTCGCCACCGGCGCCCTGGCGGTGCTGGGCGTACGCGACACCGCCGCCGGCACGCGGCCCGGCAGCAGCGTCCTGGCCGACGCCCGGGCCGGCATCGCCACCGTTCGGCGCCGCCCCTGGGTCGCCGCCGTCATGGCCGCCGTGGCGGTGCAGCTCTTCGCCGGCACCGCCCCCAGCCTGACGCTGCTGCCGCTGATCGCCGCGGAACGCCTCGGCGGCGAACTCGCCTACGGGGTCGTCCTCGCCGCTGCCGCCGCCGGCGCCCTGCCCGCCATCGCGCTGGCCGGCCGGTGGCGGCCCCGACGGCCCGGCACGGTCAGCATGCTCGCCCTCACCACGTACGCCGCCCTGCCCGCCAGTCTCGCCTTCGCCCTGCCGCTGCCGGTCACGGCGGCCTGCTTCGCCCTCGGCGGATTCGTCGTGGAGATCTACTTCCTCTACTGGCTGTCCGCCCTGCAACGCGAGATCCCCGCCCAGGTGCTGGGCAAGACCCTCGCCCTGGACCAGCTCAGCGCCTTCGCCCTGCTGCCGGTCGGCTACGCCCTCACCGGGCCCGCGGTCGCGGCGTTCGGGATCCGGCCCACGCTCGTCGCGGCGGCCCTCCTGACCGCCGCGGCCAGCGCCGTCACGCTGCTGGTTCCCGGCGTCAGCACCTTCAGCGACCCCGTCCGCGCCCGCCCCACCGGATCGCCGTCGGGCGGCGGGGCTCGCAGTCGATGACCACCCGCCGGGTACGCGACGGGCCGTGACCGGCTGGCGGCCACGGCCCGTCGCGGCCGGGAGACACCGGTGCCGGGTCAGCCCACCCGGGCGACGCTGGCCGCGACGCCGGTGACGCTGCCACCCGACTTCGTGACGTGGTAGGTGACGGTCGTGCCGCTCCAGAAGTGGAAGGTGAGCGTCACCCGGGCACCGTCGTCGACCGCGGCGAAGAAGGTGTCGGTCAGCGTGATCCGGTTGCCCGGGTAGTCGGGCGCGAAGGCCACGTCGTACTCCTTGAACGGCGTCCAGTCGTGCGGGCCGGCGTTGCGGCCGTCGGCGTACCTCGCCGCCATGGTGGCGAGCTGGTCACCACGGAACCGGGTCGCGACGGCGAACGAGGTGGTGGTCCCCGTCGCGTTCGACAGCACCGGAGGGTCGTACGTGACCACGTCGATCCGCCACGGCACCCCGGCGGAGAACCGCGCGTGCAGGGTGGCGTTCACGCCGTACGCCCGGTTGCCGACCAGCCGGGTCAGCGCGCCCGCGGTCAGCGTGAGCTGGTTGCCCGACACGGTGTAGTCGGCGCCCCGTACGAGGGCGGTGCCGCCCTGGTACAGCCCCTGGAAGGTGGTGCCGTTCAGGTTCACCGAGAGCGTCCTGGCGGTGATCGAGCCGGTACGCGGCACGTACACCTGGTCGGACGAGGCCGTCCCGGAACGGGTGGTCCAGCTCGACCTGAGCTGCGCGAACAGCTCCGGGTCCTGCCACCGGAAGGTGACCCGGTCGAAGTGCTGCCCGTTGTCCCAGAGTTGGGTGGTGATCTGCCTGGTCCTGGCGTACCAGCCGAGGAACTCGAAGAACTTCAGCTTCTCGCCCTGCTGGATGGTGCCGGTGTGCCGGTCGAAGCCCAGCAGGCCGTACTCGCCGATGACCACCGGGATCCCCTTGGCGACGAAGGCGGCGCGCACCCGGTCGAAGGCGTCGGTCAGGTCCTTTTGGGCGGTGGCGTCGAAGCGGGTGCCCCCGGCGACGTTCACGCTGAACGGCCAGTAGCCGTAGAAGTGCACGGTGGCGATGAGGTTGCGGTCGCCGAGCTGGGCGAAGGTGCTGGCCAGCTCGTCGACGCGCGCCTGCTCCGACGAGGTGTGCAGGGTCGGCAGCACGAGCATCCGGGTGGCGTTGTTGCCGCCGGAGGCGCGCACGACGCGGTGGAAGGACGTGTTCAGTTCGTGCAGCAGCTGCGCGTTCTGCGCGTCGCCGGAGCTGTTGGCGAACTGCGGCTCGTTGACGCTCTCGAAGTGCAGCCTCGGCGAGGCGTCCCGGAACGCGGCCGCGATCTGGGTCCAGAGCGCGTTGTAGCGGTTGAGGACGGTGGTGCGGTTGGCCGGCATCTCGTGGATCCACTGCCACGAGTCGTGGTGCAGGTTGATCATCACGTAGAAGCCGTCGTCCAGGGCCCAGCCGACGACCTCCTTGATCCGGTTCAGCCATGCCGGGTCGATGGTGTACGCCGGCGCGGGGCCGTGGTGGTTGCTCCAGGTGACCGGGATCCGGATGCTGTTGAAGCCCTGCGCCCGGACGGCGTCCAACTGCGCCTGGGTGACCCGTGGGTTGCCCCAGGCCGTCTCGTCGCTGCCGACCGCGTCGAAGGTGTTGCCGAGGTTCCAGCCCGGCTGCATCGCGGCCACGTACGCCAGCGGGTCACCGGTAGGTGGCGGGCTGGTCGGCGGCGGAGTGGTCGGCGGGGCGGTGGTCGGCGGGGCGGTGGTGGGGCCGACGCCGCCGGTGCAGGTGAGGCCGTTGAGCGCGAACGACGTGGGGGCGGTGTTGGCGCCGGACCACGAGCCGTTGAAGCCGAACGACACCGTGCCGTTGGTGCCGATGGCGGCGTTGTAGCCGACGTCGGCCGCGGTGACGTCGGCGCCGGCGGAGGTCACGGTGGCGTTCCACGCCGAGGTCACCCGCTGCCCGGCGGGAAACGTCCAGGTCAGTCGCCAGCCGTCGATCGGGTCACCGAGGTTGCTCACGGCCACGTTCGCGGTGAAGCCACCGGGCCACTCGTTGGCCGAGTACGCCACCCGGCAGCCGGCTGCCGCGTGCGCGCTCGCGGCGAACGTCAGGCCGAGGCTCACCACCAGCAGCGTGACGACGCCGGTGACCAGGCTCAGTCGTCGTCGGGTTCTTCTCGTCGTGCCTCGTGTCTCGGCCATGACGCTCCTCGCCTGGTTACCGCTGGGACGGGACGGTGGCGGTGCCGCCCCGAACGCGGCCGGCACCCGATCGCGAACCGCAGATTAAGTTTGGAGTGTAAACTTTGTCAATCGGCACACCTCCATCTGAGCAGGCCGCTCCCCCGGGCCGCCGATCCGGTACCGTCCGCGGCAGCCCGCCGGCTGTGGGGGTAGGCGTAGTGGAGGGTGCCGTAGCCGACGGTCTGGGTGATGGCGAGCGCGGCGACGATCCGTCGGCCGCGGGTGGCGTGGTGCCCGCCGACCGTCCGGTCGGCGGGCACCACGTCGCTGCGGGCATCAGCTGGCGCAGCAGCCACCGGCCGATCCGTCGCCGGGGGCGGCGTCGAGGGTCACCTCGGTCTGCGCGCTCGCCGGCTCGTCACGGACGGCCATGTCGAGGGTCACCGGGCGCAGCGGCGTGGACAGCAGGCCACCGGAGATGCCGGTGGCGAGGCCGCGTCCGACCCGCTCGGCGGCGGGGGCCGGGCCGCAGCAGTCGGTGCCGTCGACGGAGTCGGCGGGGTTGCTGTTGCACACCCCGGTCGCTGGCAGGTCCAGCTGGACCTCGCGGGCGGCCGCCCAGTCCCCCGCGAGGGCGGCGACGACGGAGCGGACCTGCTCGTAGCCGGTGGCCATGAGGAAGGTCGGGGCCCGGCCGTAGCTCTTCATGCCGACGGCGTAGTAGCCGGCCTCCGGGTGTGACAGCTCGTCGACCCCGTGCGGGGGCACGGTGCCGCAGGAGTGCTCGTTCGGGTCGATCAGCGGGGCCAGGGCCCGGGTGGCGCCCATCACCGGGTCCAGGTCCAGCCGCAGCTCGGCGGCGATCGAGTGGTCGGGCCGGAAGCCGGTCGCGGCGACGATCCGGTCCACCGTGATCGACTCCTCGCCGCCGTCGGCGTGCCGGACGACGACCGCGACGCGGCTGTCGGTCGGGGTGAGCGCGTGCACGGAGAAGCCGGTGAGCAGTCGGATCCGGCCGGCGTCGACGTGCTCACGCAGCCGGGAGCCGAGGACGCCACGCGCCGGGAGGGCATCGGCGTCCCCACCGCCGTACGTGCGGGCGGGGTCGGCCGAGCGGATCGCCCAGGTGACCGTGGTGCCGGCTTCGGCGCCGGCCAACTCCGCCAGGGACAGCAGGGTGTTCGCGGCGGAGTGCCCCGCGCCCACGACGAGGGTGTGCCGGCCGGCGAACCGGGACCGGTCCGCACCGAGGACGTCCGGCAGCGCGTGCTCCAGGAAGTCGGCGGCGTCGGCCTCCCCACGGGCGGGCAGGCCGGAGGCACCGAGGACGTTCGGGGCGGACCAGGTGCCGGAGGCGTCGACGACCGCGCGGGCGAGGAGTTCGTCGCCGCCGGCGAGGCGGATCAGGAAGGGCGTGTGCTCGCGGCCCGCGGTGCGCAACCGGTCCAGGCCGAGGCGGCTGATCGCCTCGACCCGGGCGCCGAGTCGCAGGTGCGGCTTGAGGGCCGGCAACTCCGCGAGGGGCTGGAGGTAGTCGGCGGCCAGTTCCGCGCCGGTGGGCAGGGCCTCCGGGTCGGGGGCGACCCAGCCGGCGTCGTCGAGGAGCCGGCGGGCGGCGGGATCGACGTCGTACCGCCACGGGGAAAACAGCCGCACGTGCCCCCACTGCCGCACCGCCGCGCCCGGGGCGTCGCCGGCCTCCAGGACGGTGAAGGCGATGCCGCGCTCGTGCAGGTGCGCGGCGGCGGCCAGGCCCACCGGTCCGGCGCCGATCACCACGACGGGCAGGTCGTTCAGAGTGCTCATCAGACAACTCCACTGGGTAGATGAATATCGAATCAACGCATTGGACGGGGTGCGGGCCCGGACAGGCCGGGACCGGTCAGGTGATGACGGGACTGCGTCGCTCGATGAGGACGACGTCGCGCCATCGGCCGCGGTGGCGCCCCACCCGCTCCCGGACGCCGATGACGCGGAAGCCGGCCCGCTGGTGCAGGCCGAGGCTGGCGGCGTTCTCCGGGAAGACACCGGACTGGATGGTCCAGATGCCGGCCGCCTCGGTGGAGACGACGAGCGTGTCCAGCAGGATCCGGGCCACGCCGCGGCCCCGCGCGCCGGGGTCGACGTAGACGGAGTGCTCCACCACCCCGGCGTAGACGGCGCGGGCCGAGGTCGGCGAGACGGCCACCCAGCCGACGACGGTGTCGCCGCCGTCGACGGCCACGAAGCGGTGCTCGGGCAGTCTGGCCGCGTCGAAGGCGGCCCAGGTCGGCGCCGTCGTCTCGAAGCTGGCCTCGCCCTCGTCCAGACCTGCCTGGTAGATCGCCAGCACCCGTCCGGCGTCGCGCGGACGCATGGGTCGGACGGTGGTCTCGGCCGTCAGCAACTCGTCCACCAGCACTCCTTCTGTCGTCTGCCGTCGGTTCGAGGAACCTGTCTCGACGTTTGTCTAAGCAGACGGTTGCACGTTGATTAGAACGATGTCAACCTAGAGGCATGTCGAAGCAAGCGGCGTCGTCCCCCCGCCTGGATCTGACCGCCGACGCGCCCTGCTGCCCACCCCTGGCCCAGCGCCGCGTGCCGGCCGGGACCGCCGCGGCGCTCGCTCCCGCCTTCAAGGCTCTCGGGGATCCCGTCCGATTGCAGCTGATGTCGATGATCGCCTCGGCGGAGGGCGGCGAGGCGTGCGTCTGCGACCTCACCCCGGCCTTCGACCTCACCGGGCCGACGATCTCGCACCACCTGAAGACACTGCGCGAGGCGGGGCTGGTGGACGCCGAGCGGCGGGGCACCTGGGTCTACTACCGCGCCCGTCCCGCCCTCCTGCGCCAGCTCGCCGCACTGCTCACCGTCGAGCCGACCGCCGCCTCGTAGGTGGCGGCGGTCGCCCCACCGTGCCGGTCTGACGCCCGGCGAGGTGGCGTGGGACCGGCCGTCCACCGTTGGACCAGTCAGCTCAGGTTCTGGCCCGCGGCGGGCTGGAATCGGGCCGCGTCGTAGCCGGGCGTGGGCCGGCCACCCGGGACGAGAGCGAACCGCATCCCGCCGCGCCGGCGGGCCGCGCCGTCGGACCTACCGTTCCACCGTGCGAAGGTGATCTCGGCGTACGTCACCGGGCAAGGACAGATCCTGAGGTGCCTCGGTCCCCGGCCGGCGACGTCAGCGGGTACGGGGGGCGACCAGGCCGGATTCGTAGGCGAGGACCACGAGTTGGGCGCGGTCCCGGGCATGGAGCTTGGCCATGGCACGGTTGACGTGGGTCTTCGCGGTCAGTGGGCTGATCACCAGGCGGTCGGCGATCTGGTCGTTGGACAGGCCCCTCGCCACCAGGGTGACGGCCTCGCGTTCGCGGTTGGTCAGCCCTATCAGGCTCGCCCCGGCACTGCCGTGGAGCGGTTCGGTGACGTACCGGTCGATCAGCCTGCGGGTGATCGACGGCGCCAGCAGCGCGTCCCCGCGCGCGGCGACCCGTACGGCGTGCAGGAGGTCCTCCGGTTCGATGTCCTTGACGAGGAAGCCGGCGGCCCCGGCGCGCAGCGCGTGGAAGACGTGTTCGTCGAGTCCGTAGTTGGTCAGGATGACGACGTGCACCCGGGCCAGGGTCGGGTCCGCAGCGATACGCCGGGTCGCCTCGATGCCGTCCATGACCGGCATCTGGATGTCGACGAGCGCGATGTCGGGCAGGTGTTCCCTGGCGAGCGCCAGACCCTCCTTCCCGTCGGCGGCCTCGGCCACCACCTCGATGTCGTCTTCGACGTCGAGCAGCGCGCGGAATCCGCTGCGAAGGAGCGGCTGGTCGTCGACCAGCAGGACGCGGATCATGCCGTTTCGCCCACGGGGAGTTCGGCGTGGACGGTGAAGCCGCCCTCGCTGCGTGGCTCCGCGCGCAGGTGGCCCCCGAGGGCGGTGACGCGTTCGCGCATCCCGAGCAGCCCGACGCCCGGCACCGGGGCGGCGCCCGGCGTGGCCGTGCCGTCGTCGTCGACCCGGATCGCGAGGGCGCCCGGACGGTAGTCGACCCGGACCGACGCCGTGGCGGCGGCGGCATGACGGGCGACGTTGGTCAGGGACTCCTGGACGATCCGGTAGGCGGTCCGGTCGACCGCCGCCGGCACGTCCTGTCGTCGCCCCGCGATCGTCAACGTCGCGTCCAGGCCGGACAGTCGGGCACGCTGCACCAGTTCCGGAAGGTGGGCGAGCCCGTGCGGCGGGGTCCTGCCGACCTCGCGCAGCGCCTCCAGGGTCGCTCGCAGCTCCCGGGCCGCCTCACGGCCGGCCTCCTGGATCACCAGCAGGGCCTCCGGCACCTGCTCACCACGCCTGCGGGCCAGGTGGACGGCCACTTCGGCCTGCACCTTGATGACCGAGATCTGGTGGGTGAGCGTGTCGTGCAGTTCCCGCGCCATGTGCAGCCGCTCCTCGTCGGCGCGGCGCAGCGCCGTCTCCTCCCGGGTGCGTTCGGCTTCGTCCGCCCGCCGCTCGGCCTGCCGCAGCGCCTCGCCCGCCGCGCCGGCGGCGACCAACCAGGCCAGCTCCAGGGCCCCCCGGGCCCGTGCGAGCGCCTCGCCCACGGACAGCGCCGGTGGCAGGGCGAGTGCCGCGAGCGGCAGAGCGGCCAGCACCGCCACCGCCGCCACGACCGTGACGGTGCGGTGGCCGGCCCGCACGGCGGCGTACACCGCGAACAGGAACGCGACGGCGGGCACGTCGAGACCGGCCGCCTGGTGACCCACCGCGCACAGCCCGGTGACGGCCAGGACCGCGACGGGAGCCCGCCGGGCGGCGGCCAGCGCCAGACCGCCGGACACCAGCAGCGCGTAGCCGGGCGGGCCGGCGTCGGGTCGGCTCCCGGACAGCCCGGCGACCAGCAGCGTCGCTGCCACGCCGACGGCGACCGCCCAGTCTCTGACACCGGCCGGGACGCCGAACCGTCCTGTGTGCATGGGCGCACCTTAGCCAGATCCCGCCGCCGGCGACTCCTCCTGGCAGACGAGCGGCCGCCTACCACGCCCGCAGTACCCTCGCCGTCGCCTGCCGCGTCCGCAGCAGCCGACTGCGCCAGCCATGGCAGCGCGAACTGCATCCGCCCGCACGACGACCGGCGGTGCGCGCGGCGAGATGATCGGGCCGACAGCCGCACCTCGGCGACGAGGCACACGGAAGAGGAGACGGACATGAGCTCGTCAGGAAACCTGAAGTCGGTCCGACTGGTGCTTGCCGCCGCCGTAGCCGCCCCGCTCGGCGGACTCGGACTCGGACTCGGGCTCGCCGCGCCGGCAGCCGCGCACGTCCCGGACCAGCCGGTCGCCGCCGACGTGTTCGCCATGAGCGCCGGGCGACTCGGCGCGACCGTGGCCGCCGTACTGGGACTGGCCGGCGCGCTCGTCGGTGGGCTGGCCCTGGCCCGCCCCGGCAGTAGGATCGGCACCGGCAACGGGCGGCTCGGCGCCACCGTCGCCCTGGTGGCGGCGCTGACCGGCATGGCCCTCGGTGCTGTGGTGGTCGCCACCTCCGACGGCGGCATCGGCACCGGCAACGGGCGAGGCGGAGCCTACCTGGCCCTGGTGACGGGGCTGGTCGCCCTGGTCCTCGGTGGGCTGGCCATGGCCCGCTCCCGCCGCGCCGGCTGACCGCCGCGACGACCGGCCGGGGGGCGGGAAGTCGCCGCGCGAGCCGCCCTCGGGTCGCGGGGTCGACCGGACCGGCGGGAGCGGGCCGGGGCCGGGCGCTCACGCCACTCCCGGCCGGAGACCTACAGCGACGACCACGGCGTGACGTGGCGACGCGGCGGATCCGATCGATGAGGCGTGCCCGCGCGGGGAGCGCCCGCAACCCCGAGGGACACCGACATCAGTGGCCATGTTCGGCGTAACCCGACCCGCCGGCCCCGGGCCGGGTTACGGTGGGACAGCACCGACCGACGCTCCGCGATCATGCCCTGACCGGCCGCCGGTCCGGGCATCCTCCACACCAGAGGGCCGCGCCTGCCGATCGTCGATCCTGCGCCCGACCGATGGTCGGTGGGCCGGCGCGAGGTAGCACCGCAGCGAATGCCGGCACCCGGGGAACCCCAGGTCCCCCGGGCACCCGCTCGGTCACTCCGTCCCTGCTGAGGGGCCGGACGGACGGCACAGCGAGGGTTTCGACGCCGGCGGCGCTAGGCAAGATCGAAACCGACGACAAACCCTCTGGAGGGACGGCTCTCGTGGAAGTTACCGGCTTCTTCACCGCGATCATCATCGGCCTGATCATCGGCGCGCTGGGTCGGCTGGTCGTACCGGGCAAGCAGAACATCCCGATCTGGCTGACCCTGCTCATCGGCGTGGTCGCCGCGATCCTCGGCACCCTCGTCGCCGGCGCCCTCGGCGTCGACGACACCAGGGGCATCGACTGGATCGAACTGGCCCTCCAGATCGTCTTCGCCGCGATCGGTGTGGCCGCCGTCGCCGGCACCTACGGTCGCCGCCGGATCCGCTGACCTGGACAGACGCGTACGCCGGCCCGTTCCCCAGGGGACGGGCCGGCGTCGCTGTCGGCGCGACACGGGTGTCCATCAGGGACAGCGGCGGGCGTTGAGCCGGGCGGCCTGGCGCGTGAGGTGGTCGCGTTCGGCGAGGTTGGGAGCCTTGTGGGCCGCCTCGGCGTACAACCGGGCCGCCGTCGCCAGGTCGCCGTCGCGCTCATGGAGGTACGCCGCCACCGCCGCGTGGCGGGGCAGTGAGTCGTCCAGCGCCACGAGCGCCGCCAGTCCGGCGCGCGGTCCGTCGGCCTCACAGACGGCCACCGCACGGTTGAGTCGGACGACCGGACTGTCGGTCAGCCGCGCGAGCTCGTCGTACCACTCGACGATCTGCACCCAGTCGGTCTCCTCGGCGGCGGGCGCGTCGGCGTGGAGTGCCGCTATGGCGGCCTGGGCCTGGAACTCGCCCAGCCGGTCGCGGGCGAGGGCCGCCTGGAGGATCTCGACGCCCTCGGCGATCGCCGCGGTGTCCCACCGGCCGCGGTCCTGCTCGGCGAGCGGCACCAGACTGCCGTCGGGCGCCGTCCGGGCCGAGCACCGGGCGTGGTGGAGCAGCATGAGGGCGAGCAGCCCCGCCACCTCGGGGTGGTCGATCGCGGCCGCGAGCTGCCGGGTGAGCCGGATGGCCTCGGCGGCGAGGTCGACGTCGCCGGAGTAGCCCTCGTTGAAGACCAGGTAGAGGACGCGCAGCACGGTGGCGGCGTCGCCCGGCTGGTCGAACCGCACGCCGGAGACGGTGCGCTTGGCCCGGCTGATGCGTTGCGCCATGGTTGCCTCGGGCACCAGGTATGCCTGCGCGATCTGGCGGGTGGTCAGCCCGCCGACGGCGCGCAGCGTCAGCGCGACCGCGGACGACGGCGTCAGCGACGGGTGGGCGCACAGGAAGTAGAGCTGGAGCGTGTCGTCGACCGCGGGCACGGGTCCGGGCACCGGCTCCTCGTCGACGCGGTCCTCACGCCGGCGCCGGGCGGCGTCGGCCCGCGTCGCGTCGAGGAACCGGCGCCAGGCCACGGTCACCAGCCAGCCCTTCGGGTCCCGTGGCGGGTCGGCCGGCCAGGCGCGGACCGCCTCGACCAGCGCATCCTGCACGGCGTCCTCGGCCGCCGCGAAGTCGGCTCCGCAGCGGACGAGGACCCCGAGCACGCCGGGTGTGAGGCTCCGGAGCAGGGCCTCGTCCATCAGGTCACTCCGTGATGGTGGGCGGCGCGGTCAGGAACGGGCGCAGCTCCAGCCACTCGTGGATCGGCCTCCCGCCCGCCCCGGGGGCGGCCGACAGCTCCCCGGCCAACTCGACGGCCCGCTCGTAGCCGTCGACGTCGATCACCATCCAGCCGGCGATGAGGTCCTTGGTCTCGGCGAACGGGCCGTCGGTGACCGGCGGGCGCCCCGCACCGTCGTACCGGACGAACGTCCCCTCGGGGGCGAGCGCCTGGCCGTCGACGAACTCGCCGGTCCCCTCGAGCCGGGTCGCGAAGTCCTGCATGTACTGCATGTGCGCCGAGATCTCCTCCGGCGTCCACTGGTCCATGGGCACGTCGTTGACCGCAGCCGGGGCGCCGCGGTAGTGCTTCAGTAGCAGGTACTTGGCCATGGTGTCTCTCCTCGGTGCTGGTGCGACCCATTCTGATCGCGTTCACCGCGGGGACGGAGCCGGTCCCGGGTTCTCGACATGGCGGGAGTTCCTCGTCGCGGGAGTCGGCCTTCCGGACCGGTCGGCCCGGATCTCGGGGCACCTGCCTGGCGGTTGTTCCCGGCCAGGACCGGTCGGCGGTGCCACGGCGGCGCTCACGCGTCGGGTGGGCACAGCCGGTTGTTGACGTCGTGCACCTCGGGGGTGGCCCACGCGAGGGTGTGGGCACGAACCTTCAGGGCGGGCTCGCTGACCGCTCCTTCCAGGATCACCACGCGGTTCTGCACCTCGATGCAGATGCGCTCGGCACGCAGCAGCGGATCCCGCTGCATCCGCTCGAACAGGTGGCAGGCCAACCGAGCATCCGGTGAGGTGGGCACGGCATGGAACAGCGACGGCAGGCCGCCAGGGAACAACCAGGGGTACGTCACGACTCGCTCCTCACGTCTCGGCGCCTCTCGCAAAGCCCTACCCCCGACGCTTCGCCGGCAATACGACAGCCTCGTGACGATTCGCGTCGGGGAAGGTGACGGGCCCCGGCGGCGGACGTGCCGGGCGTTTGCGCCTCCACCGCGTACGGGTAGGTGCCTCACCACGACGGGGGCGGTCGCGCTCAGTGGGCGCGCGGCGATGGTGTCCCGTCTCACCGCGGTCTCGCTCGCCGGGTCACCGTAGCCAGCCGGTACTCTTGATTTGGTAAAGAAGTACCCATTTGTCCGCCGTCCCGAGAGGTGACCATGCCCGATCACGCGTCCGGCCGCATCGACCTCGCCCGCCTGCAGGAAGTGCTCGACGGACCGTGGGCCGAGGTCCGCAACGCGCACCGGGACGACCTCGACGCGCGCTTCCTCCCCGTCTACGGCGAGACCGGTGACCAGGCACGCGAGCGGATCAGCCGGCTGCTCACCCGGCTCCCCGTCGGGTTGGGTATCGCGTCGGCCTTCCCCACCGAGTACGGCGGCAGATCCGACGTCGGCGCCTCGATCGTCGCCAGCGAGATGCTGGCGCAGGTCGACCTGTCGCTCATGGTCAAGGCGGGCGTGCAGTGGGGCCTGTTCGGCGGCGCGGTCGCGGCCCTCGGCACCCGGCGGCACCACGACGCCTACCTGCGGGACATCGTCTCGGGCGAGATCTTCGGCTGCTTCGCCATGACCGAGACCGGCCACGGCTCCGACGTCCAGCAGCTACGCACCACCTGCACGTACGATCCGCGGACGCAGACGTTCGACCTGCACACTCCGCACGAGGCGGCCCGCAAGGACTACATCGGCAACGCGGCCCGGGACGGGCGGATGGCGGTGGTCTTCGCGCAGCTGATCACCGACGGGCGGCGGCACGGCGTACACGCGTGGCTGGTCCCGATCCGCGACCCGCAGGGCAACCCGATGCCCGGCGTGAGCATCGGCGACGCCGGACCCAAGGCCGGCCTGCTCGGCGTCGACAACGGACGGCTCAGCTTCGACCACGTCCGGGTGCCCCGGGACATGCTGCTGGACCGCTACGGTCAGGTCGCGGAGGACGGGACGTACTCCAGCCCGATCGAGAACGACTCCCGGCGCTTCTTCACCATGCTCGGCACCCTGGTCCGCGGCCGGGTCAGCGTGGGCGGCGCCGCGTCGGCGGCCACCAAGTCGGCGCTGACCATCGCGGTGCGCTACGGCGACATCCGCCGCCAGTTCGGCACGCCCGACGCCGACCGGGAGGTGCTGCTCAACGACTACCTGGCCCACCAGCGCAAGCTGCTGCCAGCCCTGGCCACCACGTACGCGCTGCACTTCGCCCAGGCCGAACTGGTCGCCGCGGTCAGCGAGGTGCAGGGCGGCGACGGGCCGGTCGACGAGCACCGGCAACGGGAACTGGAGTCCCGGGCCGCCGGTCTCAAGGCCGCGCAGACCTGGCACGCGACCCGCACCATCCAGATGTGCCGCGAGGCGTGCGGCGGCGCCGGCTACCTGTCCGAGAACCGGCTGCCCAGCCTCAAGGCCGACACCGACGTCTTCACCACGTTCGAAGGCGACAACACGGTGCTGCTGCAACTCGTGGCCAAGGGACTGCTCACCGGCTACCGGGACGAGTTCGGCTCGTTGGACGGCTGGGGGCGCGCCTCCTTCGTCGCCGAACAGGTCCGCGAGATGGTGCTCGAGCGCACCGCCGCACGGTCGCTCATCGAACGGCTGATCAGTGCCGTGCCCGGCCGCGACGACGAGGTCGCCGTCACCGACCGCGGCTGGCAGCTCAAGGTCTTCGAGGACCGCGAGAGCCACCTCCTCGACGGCGCGGTCCGCCGCCTGCGCAACGGCGCGGCCACGAAGAAGGACCGTCCCTTCGACATCTTCAACGACGTTCAGGACCATGTCCTCGCCGTCGCCGCCGCGCACATCGACCGGGTCACCCTCGAGGCGTTCGTCGCGGGCATCGAGGACACCGCCGACCCGGCGGTGCAGGCGCTGCTCGCCCGGGTCTGTGACCTGTACGCGCTCAGCGTCATCGAGGCCAACAAGGGGTGGCTGCTGGAGCACGGCCGTCTCACGCCGGCCCGCGCCAAGGCGATCACCGGCGTGGTCAACGGTCTGCTCAAAGAGCTGCGCCCGCACATGCGGACGCTCGTGGACGGTTTCGGCATCCCCGACACGTGGCTGCACTGCGCCGTCCTGCGCGAGGAACCCCGCCGGCAGGAGACCATGGCCGCCCAGGACGCCGCCGGTGATCCGCAGACGGTCCCTGCGTAGGCGGGAGGCTTCGGGCACGATCGGGCTGTCGACGACCGGCACTTCCCGGACCTGGTGGTGGCGGAGGGCGGGTGCGCCGGATACCCGACGAACCGGTTGGCGACAGTCGCTGTCCCTTCACCCGCGCCAACGACCCTGACATTCTGCACTCGACAGGTGACCCGTCGGATTGGGTAGGTCGAGGGCGATGGCGAAGCGATGGTTGATCACGGGGTGTTCGAGCGGGCTCGGTCGGGCCCTCGCGGCCCGGCTCGCCGCCGAGGGGGAACAGGTGCTGGCGACGGCCCGGCGACCGGGAACCCTCGACGAACTGGTGGCCCGGCATCCGGGCAACGTGGTGGCCGCCGCCCTGGACGTACGGGATCCGGCGCAGTGCGCGGCGGCGGTCGAGCGGGCGGTGGACGTCTTCGGCGGCGTCGACGTCCTGGTCAACAACGCCGCCTACGGGCAGTTCGGCACCTTCGAGGAGGTCTCCGACGCGGAACTCGCCGCGCAGTTCGACACCAACGTCTTCGGGCCGTGGCGGCTCACCCGGGCCGTACTGCCGGTGTGGCGCGAGCAGCGCCGCGGGCACGCGGTCTTCGTCAGCTCGGTCGCCGGTGTGGTCCCCTTTCCCGGGCTGGCCGCCTACACGGCGAGCAAGTTCGCGCTGGAGGGAGCGGCCGAGTCGCTGGCCGCCGAGGCCGGGCACCTCGGGGTGAGGGTCACCATCCTGCAGCCGGGCGGCTTCGCCACCGGATACAGCGCCAACCTGGTCATGCCGGAGCACCGCATCGCGGACTACACGCCCGTCAGCGACGGCCTGCTCGGCGCGCTGCGCGGCATGAACACCAAGGTCGAGGTGAACTCCCCCGCGCTCTTCGCGGACGTGGTCTGGCGGCTCGGTCAGCTGGAGTCGCCGCCGCTACGGCTGCCGGTGGGACCGGACTCGGAGACCTTCCTGCAGGCCGCCTACGACGCCCGGCGCAGCGAGTACGACCAGGTCGTCAAAGCGGGCCATCACATCCTCGCGTGACCCCGGCCCGGAATCGGCAGGGTCCGCGGACCCTGCGCGGGAGGCGGCGGCCGGCTCTGGCCGGTCCGGAGACCGGGCAGAGCGCGGCTTCGCCCGACGGGCCGACGACATCTACCCCGGCGGTACGACCCTCGTCCGGCGCGGAGGGCGGGCGCGGCCCACGTGCCCCCCGCCCGGACGTGGCACGGGACGGACCCGTCCCCCGCCGGCGGATGTGCCGGTCAGCTGTTCAACCTGGCCAGCAGCGCGTTGGCCATGCCCTGCTCGCCCCTGGCGTTGGGGTGGAACGGGGCGGCGGCGTTCTGCGGGATCAGCCCCTCGACCCACCGGGTGCCGCTGCTCTTGCACGTGTCGTGGCCGACCGACGGGGCGTAGACGTCGGCATAGCTCGCGTCGTTCGCGGCCGCGGTGGCGGCGAGCATCGTGTTCAGCGACTTCTGGACGCTGCGCAGGTACGGCACGTCCTGGTAGGCGATCGGCACCACCGGCCAGCAGCCGTAGCCGCTGTCGGGCAGGATCGCCGGGTACCCGAGCACCACGACCCGCGCGTCCGGGGCGGCCCGGCGGACCGCCTGCAGCACGGCGGTCACCTTCGGCGCGGTGGCGGCGATCCTGGCCTGCAACTGGTCCACGCCTCCGGCGGTGTACCGGTTCTTGCACGGGGATCCGAGCGGGCTCCTGAGGCTCGCCTCCGCGCAGTCGCTGATGATGCCGGAGAAGCCGATGTCGTTGCCGCCGATCTGCACGGTGACCAGGCTCGTGTTCGAGGTGACGGCGCTGAGCTGCGGCGGCAGCGAGATGCCCAGTGCGCCGCTGCCGCCGACGAGGATGTCCTCGGTGGTGGCGCCGGAGCAGCTCACGTCGGCGAACGACGAAGAGCCGGCGGAGGCGGCGACCAGCGACGGGTAGTTGCGGTTGGAGCGCAGACAGTTCAGGTCCACCTGGGTGGGGACCAGCGGAGCGGAGGTGTACGAGTCACCGAGCGCGACGTAGCGCCCGGTGGGTGCGGCGGCGTTGGCCGGCACGGCGAAGGCGAGCAGCACACCGGCGGTGGCCGCGGCGAACGCGGCGAGCCGGCTGGCCGCCCGGAGCAACGGCAGGCGGGGACGGGTCATGGCATCTCCCAGAGGGGATCATGATGGGTGCCGTGATTCTGTCCGTGCCGTCGTCGAACGTCAATATCGATGGCGATTGTTCGCGGTAGACGCGGTCAGCCACCCCGTCGGCACGAGGGAAGCCTGACGCACTAGCATTGCCGCGGTCCGGGACGGCTCTGCTGAAACGAGGCGAAATGCGTTGGCTCCAGCGGCTACTGGGCGACGGACGGGTCCAGCTCGATGCGGGGCGGCAGGAGGCGCTGCTACGGGAGGTCCAGCACCGGTACGGCGCCCGCGCGCAGCTCCGCTTCTCCGAGCAGGTCGGTGCGGTCACCGAGATGCTGGACGGCGACGACGGCCTGGTGGTGGCCGCCCGGATCGTCAGCCAGGTCGCCGACGAGGCCCACGCGGACCTACAGACCCAGGCCCACGAGGTTCACCGACGCACGGGCCGGCGGCTCCTGGTGAACCGCCGGAACTACCGGCCGCTGTGGGCGGAGGCCGGCGCGTCCCTGCGGTGGCCGCTGTTCACCCTGCCGTGCGGCTTCCACCCGTACGCGCAGGTGGCCGCCGCCGTCGCGGTGGTCGGCAGCCAGGCGTCCCGGCTCGACCGGGTGACCGACCCGAACCCGCTGGTGACCCACGTCTTCGAGGTGCTCGACCTCACCACCGCCAGTTGGGAGTACGGCCGGGTACGGATAGACACCGACGCCGCGGTCCTGGCCGACCGTCTGATCACGAGCGCCGGGCAGATCCTCGCGACCATGGACGATCCGCCCCGGCTGCCACCTCCGGTCCGTGAGCTGATGCGCCGCAACAACGCCTTCGACGTGCACGATCCGAACGGCCCCCGGGCGGTGGGCGCGATCAACCTGGGCGCAAGGATGCGGGAGCGTCTCCTGGTCTGAAGACCCCGGGACGTCACCGGGGGCCCCGGTGGCGTGGGCAGTCCGGATGGGGCGGACCGGCGCGAGGCAGACGGCATCGGGGTGGCGGCCGGTCACCTCGCCGACAAGCCCCACCTGATGCAGCTGGGTACGATCGCCAAGATCGGCGGACGTGAGGGGGTGGGGTGACGAGGTGCTGCCCTGCCAGGTTCTCGACACGTCGCTGCTTCCACCACGCGATCGGTTCGCCTGCTGGTACGAGGTGATCGAGTCGCAGGCGGCTCCTGCGCGCATCAGCAGTCCGCACCTGGACGACTTCGTCGCTCAGGCCAGGAGCATAGATCTCGGAAGCGTGAAGCTGGCCGGGTTGCGGTACCCGACCCTGGACACCAGGCGGACCTCGAAACTGGTGCGCACGACCCAACCGGACAACTACCAGTTCGTCCTGACCACGGCAGGCGACAGCGCGATCAGCCAGGATCGCAACCACTCGGCCGTCGAACCGGCGTCGTTCACGTTCATCGACAACTGCCGGCCGTTCGTCGGTCGCCATCTCTCGACCGGGCCGGATCTCGCGGGCTCCATCTCCATCGTGATCCCCCATCAGGCGTTGTCGCTGCCGGCGGACCGGATTCGACGGTTGCTCGCCACGTCGATTCCGTCCGACACGGGCATGCCCGCGCTGCTGGCCCAGTTCGTACGTCGCCTTATGAGGTATCCGGAGCAGTACCAGGCCTCCGCGGCCGTCATGCTGGGCGCGATGGCGGTGGATCTGGTGGCCGGTACGTTGGCCCAGCTCCTGGATCGCCCGGAGATCCTGCCGAATGAGGTTCACCAGCGCACGTTGCGGATGCAGATCCGGAGTTTCATCGAGAAGCACCTCGGCGATCCGGAGTTGACCCCGCGAACGATCGCTGCCGCCCATCACGTGTCCCTGCGGTCGCTGCACCGACTGTTCGAGGGCGAGGACGTCACGGTCGCGGAACTGATCCGGCGGCAGCGTCTGGAGCGTTGTCGCCGTGATCTGGCCACTCCGCTGATGGCGAGACAGCCGATCTACGCCATAGCTGCGCGATGGGGATTTCCAGATAGAGCGCACTTCAGTCGGCTCTTTCGGGCCACCTATGGCATGTCAGCACAGGAGTATCGCGAGCACGGTCGCTGACCACGGCACCGGTGGCTGGGACTTGTGACGGCCGGCGGGTGCGTCGTCCGGGCGCCCGGGGCCCTCGGAAGCCTTGCGGAGGCGCACACCAGCGCTTATGTTAGCGATAACATCCACCCATCTCCATGGAGAGTATCGGAGCCCGCCCGCCTCGGCGATCGTCGGGGCGAGGGCGCCCGCGCCCGGCACCCGCCGGAGAACGGACGCGCTCTCCGGCTGGCCTCCCGGACCGCTACCTGCGCCACGCCGGCTACGTGCTGCGGATCGGCCCGATGAGCGCGCCCTCCGCAGCCCGCCACGCCACCCCCGCGCCACCGCCGGACGTGAGACCCGGCCCACCACCCGATCCGAAGGCCCGCACGGCGCCGCCGGCTCCCCGGCAGCTCGCACGGCCCGCCTTCGACGCCCCGCCACGGAGGCTGTGATGTCCTCTCCCCCGTTCAACCGTCGACTCCTCCTGCGCACCGCCGGCGCGACAGCCGTCGCCTCCGTCGCCGGTTCCGCCGTCGGTCCCCTCGCCGCTGAGGGCACCGCCCGCGCCGCGCTGCCCCCGGTCCGGCCCGACCTCGGCGTCTCCGCGCACGCGTTCGATCCGGGCCAGGTACGGCTGACCGCCAGCCGCTGGCTGGACAACCAGACCCGGACGCTGACCTACCTGCGGTTCGTCGACGTCGACCGGCTGCTCTACAACTTCCGCCTCAACCATCGCCTCTCCACCGCCGGTGCCGCCGCCACCGGCGGCTGGGACGCCCCGACGTTCCCGTTCCGCACCCACGTGCAGGGCCACTTCCTGACCGCCTGGGCGCACGCCTGGGCGGTGCTCGGCGACACCACCTGCCGGGACAAGGCCACCCACATGGTGGCCGAGCTGGCGAAGTGCCAGGCCAACAACGCCGCGGCCGGCTTCGGCGCCGGGTACCTGTCCGGGTTCCCGGAGTCCGACTTCACCGCCCTCGAGACCCGGACGCTGAGCAACGGCAACGTGCCGTACTACTGCATCCACAAGACGCTCGCCGGACTGCTCGACGTGTGGCGTCTCATCGGCGATCCGCAGGCCCGCGACGTGCTGCTGGCGCTCGCCGACTGGGTCGACCGGCGCACCAGCCGGCTCACCAGGACCCAGCTGCAGGCCATGCTGAGCACCGAGTTCGGCGGCATGAACGCGGTCCTGACCGACCTGTACCAGCAGACCGGCCAGGATCGGTGGCTGACCGCCGCCCAGCGGTTCGACCACGCCGCCGCGCTCGACCCGCTCGCGGCGAACCAGGACCAGCTCGCCGGCCTGCACGCCAACACCCAGGTGCCCAAGTGGATCGGCGCGGCCCGGGAGTTCAAGGCCACCGGCACCACCCGCTACCGGGACATCGCCACCAACGCGTGGAACATCACGGTCGACGCCCACACCTACGCGATCGGCGGCAACAGCCAGGCGGAACACTTCCGGGCCGCGCACGCCATCGCCGGCTACCTGCGCACCGACACCTGCGAGGCGTGCAACACGTACAACATGCTCAAGCTGACCCGGGAGCTGTGGACGCTGGACCCGACCCGCGCCGCGTACTTCGACTTCTACGAAGGGGCACTGCTCAACCACCTGATCGGCCAGCAGAACCCGGCCGACAGGCACGGGCACGTCACCTACTTCACGCCGCTGAACCCCGGCGGGCGGCGCGGCGTGGGACCGGCGTGGGGCGGCGGCACGTGGAGCACGGACTACCACTCCTTCTGGTGCTGCCAGGGCACCGGCCTGGAGACCAACACCACGCTGATGGACTCCATCTACTTCCACCACGGCACCACGTTGACGGTGAACCTCTTCATGCCCTCGGTGCTCGACTGGACGAGCCGCGGGATCACGGTCACCCAGGCCACCTCGTACCCGGTCGGCGACACCACCGCCCTGACCGTCACCGGGTCGGCCGGCGGGTCCTGGACGATGCGGATCCGGATCCCGGCGTGGACGCAGGGAGCCACGGTGCGCGTCAACGGCACCACGCAGGACATCGCCACGACCCCGGGCAGCTATGCCAGCCTGACCCGGTCCTGGACGCCCGGGGACGTCGTGACGGTCCGTCTGCCGATGCGGGTCGCGACGAGAGCGGCCAACGACAACGCGGCCGTCCAGGCGATCACGTACGGCCCGGTGGTGCTCTCGGGCAACTTCGGCAACACCACCCTGGGCGGACCACCGGCGCTGGACACCGCCTCGATCACCCGGACCAGCAGCGACGCGCTCGCGTTCACCGCCGTCGGCAACGGCGCCACCGTCAGCCTCGGGCCCTTCTACGACGCCCACGGACACAACTACACGGTCTACTGGCACACCGGCGGCGGTACCGCCGCGAGCTTCCGCCTGGTCAACGCGGCCAGCGGGCTCGTGCTCGGCATCCAGGACATGTCCATGGCCGATGGTGGGCTCGCCCTTCAGTGGGGCGACACCGGCACCGCCGACCACGACTGGCAGATCCTCGTCGACGGGTCGGCGATCCGGTTGCGCAACGTCAACAGCGGCAAGGTGCTCGGGGTGGAGAACATGTCCACCGCCGACGGCGCGCGCGTCCTCCAGTGGGCGGACAACGGCACCGCCGACCACCTCTGGACGGTCGTCGACGTGGGCGACGGCAGTCACAAGCTACGCAACGTGCACACCGGCAAGGTGCTCGGCATCGCCGGTGGTTCCACCGGGCAGGGGGCCCTGGCGGTGCAGGATCCGGACAACGGCAGCCCCGACAACCAGTGGCGGTTCCTGCCGAACGGGGCACGCCGGATCCAGAACCTGGCCAGCGGACTCGTGCTCGGCGTACAGAACATGTCCACCGCCGACGGCGGGCTCGTCCTCCAGTGGGGCGACAGCGGCACCGCCGACCACCTCTGGACCGCGATCGTCGACACCGGCGGCTACCTGCGGCTGCGGAACGCGCACAGTGGCAAGGTGCTCGGCGTCGAGGGCGGCGCCGGCGTCGCCGGAGCCCGCATCGTCCAGTGGGCCGACAACGGCACGAACGACCACCGGTGGCGGCTGCGCCACGGAGGCAACGGCTACTTCCGCATCCAGTGCGCCAGCGTTGGCCGGGTCCTCGGCGTCGGCGGCTCCGGCGGCCAGGGCGCGCCGGTCGTCCTCGCCGACGACGGCGCCGCAGCCGACCGGCGCTGGCGTTTCATTTAGATATCGACGACGCGGTGCCTGCCGGCGGCCAACGCAAGCGTCGCGCGGGCACCGCCTCATCGACGCCGAGGCGGCGGCAGGACTGCTGCCCGGGTCAGCGCCGGGGCGGGGCGGCGACGCTGCGGCGGGCGACCAGGGTGGGCGCGATGGTCTGCCGCAGCGGACCGGCGGTGTCCGTCTCGATCTGGGCCAGGAGCAGATCGAGGCTCGCCCGGGCGACCGCGACGAAGTCGGGTCGCACGGTGGTCAGCGGCGGAATGAAGTACGCCGCCTCCGGCACGTCGTCGAAGCCGACCACGCTGATGTCGTCCGGTACCCGCCGGCCGTGCTCGTGCAGGGCCCGCAGCACACCGAGCGCCAGGTGGTCGTTGGCGGTGAAGACAGCGGTCACCTCGGGCATCCGGGCCAACATCTGCCCACACCGGTACCCCGCGGCTGCCGACCAGTCCGCCGGCAGCAGGGGCGGCACCTCGGCCCCCGCCGCCCGCAACGTCTCGCGCCATCCGTCGATCCGGCCCGCGCTGTCGAACCAGTCCGAAGGCCCGGACACGTGCCAGACCGTCCGATGCCCGGCGTCGAGGAGGTGCTGCGTGGCGGCGCGGGCGCCGGCGACCTGGTCGACCGTCACCAGGGGCACCGGCCGGCGCGGGTCGCCGTCGACGGTGACCAGCGGCACGTCCTTGGGGAGCCGTTCGAGGGCCTCCCCCGCCGACTCGACCGGCGCGATCACCACGATGCCGGCGACCCGGTGCGCGAGGTGCCGCTCGACCGCCGCCGAGATCGACTGGTGGTCGAGGTCGCTCACGCTGCCGACGCTGACCGCGAAGCCCGCCTCGGCGGCCGTCTGTTCGAGGGCGGCGAGCAGGGAGGCCGGGCCGTAGAGGGTGGTGTTCTGGGCGACCACGCCGATCACCTGGGAACGGCCGGTGACCAGCGCACGGGCGGCCCGGTTGGGACGGTAGCCGAGCTCCGCGATCGCGGCCTGGACCCGGAGGCGGGTCTGTTCGCGCACATTGGGATGCCCGTTCAGGACCCGCGACACCGTCTGGTGGGAGACGCCGGCAAGGCGCGCCACATCCGTCATCGCAGGACCGCGCACGGCCACCTCACCTTCCCCACCAGCCCGGTCGACGGCCGCGCCCAGTCGGCGTCGGCAGGGCCGGCCCGGTGGGCACGAGGTCGCTCTCGCAGCCGCCACGGCAGTGTCTTCCGCTGGCCGACGCCGGATCGCGGACAGTCTACGCCAGATGCCACACCGCCCACGGGCCGGACATCACGTCCGACCTGCCACCCGGCGGGTCTGCTCCGCGCCCGAGGCAGGGCGCGGAGCAGCCCGCCGGCAGGTTCACGGGCCGGCGGATGCCCTCCGCCGGTGTTGCCGTCCTCAGCCGGGCGAGGGTGCCGGGCCGATGCCCACGGAGAACAGGACGGTCAGAGCCCCCGGGCGAGCCGGTGGTACGCCTGGCTCCACCGGATCTCGTTGGCGAAGCGTCGCGGCTCGGTGTCGGCGTCGATGACCACCAGCTCGGTACGGGTCATCTCGGCCAGGTCGTGCAGCTCCTCCACGCCCACCGCCCGGGACAGGACGGTGTGGTGGGGCGCGCCGGCGGTGATCCACGCCTCCGCCGAACCGGCCAGGTGCGGGCGGGGACGCCACACGGCACGGGCCACCGGCAGCTTCCGCAGCGGGTGCGGCGGCGTGACCACGTCGACCTCGTTGGCCACCAGGCGGAAACGGTCGCCCAGGTCGGCCATGCCGAGCACCACCGCCGGGCCCGGTGCGGCGTCGAACACCAGCCGCACGGGGTCCTCGCGCCCACCGATGCTCAGCGGGTGGATCTCGATGCTCGGCGTGTCCCCGGCGATCGACGGACACACCTCGAGCATGTGGGCGCCGAGGACGAGTTCGTGGCCCGGGGTGAGGTCGTAGGTGTAGTCCTCCATGAAGGAGGTACCACCCTGGACCCCGACCGCCATCGCCTTGAGCGTGTGCACCAGCACGGAGGTCTTCCAGTCGCCCTCTCCACCGAAGCCGTAGCCGTCGGCCATGAGCCGCTGCACGGCGATGCCGGGTAGCTGGCGCAGGCCGCCCAGGTCCTCGAAGTTCGTGGTGAACGCGCGGAAGCCGCCCTCGTCCAGGAACGTGCGCAGACCCAGCTCCAGGCGAGCGGCGTAGCGCAGGGCGTCGTGGCGGTCCCCGCCGGGCCGCAGCCGCGGGTCGCTCCGGTAGGTGTCGTCGTACTCCTTGACCAGGTCGTCGACCTGCGCCCCGGGCACCTGGTCGACCACCGAGACGAGGTCGTTGACACCGTAGGTGTTGACCGACACGCCGAAACGCAGCTCCGCCTCGACCTTGTCGCCCTCGGTCACGGCCACGTCGCGCATGTTGTCGCCGAAGCGGGCCAGCCGCAGCGAACGCATCGCCGAGTACCCGAGCGCCGCACGGGCCCACGCACCGATCCGGGAGGTCACCCGGGGGTCGCTGACGTGCCCGGCGACGGTCTTGCGGGCGACACCCAGTCGGGTCTGGATGTAGCCGAACTCCCGGTCACCGTGCGCGGCCTGGTTGAGGTTCATGAAGTCCATGTCGATGTCGTCCCACGGCAACCGGACGTTGGCCTGGGTGTGCAGGTGCAGCAGCGGTGTCCGCAGGGCGTCCAGACCGGAGATCCACATCTTGGCCGGCGAGAAGGTGTGCATCCAGGCGATCACTCCCACCGCGCCCTGCACGGCCGCGTCGCGGCAGGCCGCGAGGATGTCGGCGCTGGAGGTCAGGACCGGCTTCCAGACCACCCGGACGGGGATGCCGGGGCACTCGTCGAGCTGCGCGGCGATCTGTCGGGACTGGTCGGCGACCTGCCGAAGGGTGTCCTCGCCGTACAGACCCTGGCTGCCGGTGAGGAACCAGACCTCGGGTTCAGCGTACGTTGCCATGGGATTGCCTTCCGGGAGCGGGGCGGTCACTTGAAGCGGATGCCGATCAGGCGCTGAAGCAGGATGAAGGCGAAGAGCAGGCCACCGATGACGATCCTGGTCCACCAGGAGTTGAGGCTGCCGTCGAAGGTGATCAGGGTCTGGATCACGCCCAGGACCAGCACGCCGAGCACGGTGCCGAAGACGTAGCCGGACCCGCCGGTGAGGACGGTGCCGCCGATGACGACGGCCGCGATCACGTCCAGTTCCATGCCGACGGCGATCAGCGGCGCGCCGGACAGGGTGTAGAACGACAGCAGGATGCCGCCGATGGCCGAACACAGCCCGCTGACCGTGTAGACGGCGATCCGGGTACGTCCCACCGGCAGGCCCATCAGCAGCGCCGACTGGGAGTTGCCGCCGACGGCGTACACGTTGCGGCCGAAGCGGGTGTACGTGAGCACGTAGGCGGCGACGAGCACCACCGCGAGGGCGATCAGCACACTGATCGACACGAAGTTGCCGCGCGGGTCGCCGATGCGCTCCTGCGACATGGTGGTCCAGAAGCCGTCGGTGATGGGGATGGAGGCGTCACTGATGAACGTGCACATGCCCCGGGCGAAGAACATGCCCGCGAGGGTGGCGATGAACGGCTGGATGTCGAAGAAGTGGATCGCGCAGCCCATGAGGAACCCGAGCGTCGGGCCGATCAGCAGCGCCACGACGAGCACCAGGGCGGCGGGCAGCCCGCTCTGCAGCAGCGACGCCGACACCATCGCGGTCATCGCCACGACGGAGCCGACCGACAGGTCGATGCCGCCGGTGAGGATCACGAAGGTCATGCCGACCGCGACGACCAGCAGGAAGCCGTTGTCGATGAAGACGTTGAAGACGACCTGGACGTTGGAGAACGCGCGGTACTGGGAGACGCCGACGGCGTACATCACCAGCAGCAGGGCGAGGGTGGCCAGGACCGGGACGTGCCGCCGCGCCAGCGAGGGGCGCCAGGCGCGGGCGGTGGTCGACGATGCGCTGCTCATGCCGACACCTGCTCCTTCTCCGGCTGCCGGGTGGTGGGCCTGGGCGTGGTGGCGCCCCGGCGGCGGCTGACCCTGGCCCGGAACGCCGGTGACTGGATGAGGCAGACGGCGATGACGACGACCGCCTTGAACAGCAGGGACGTCTGCGGGTCGATGTTCATGGCGTACACCGTGGTGGTGAGGGTCTGGATGATCAGCGCACCGAGGATGGTGCCGCCGAGGGAGAACCGGCCGCCGGCCAGGGACGTGCCCCCGATGACCACGGCGAGGATCGCGTCGAGTTCGATCCACAGGCCGGCGGCGTTGCCGTCGGCGCTGGAGACGTTGGCGGTCATCATGAATCCGGCGATCGCGGCGCAGGCGGCGCTGACGACGTAGACCAGGAAGACGATCCGGCCGGAGCGGATGCCGGCCAGCCGGCTGGCCTCGGCGTTGCCACCGACGGACTCGACGATCAGACCGAGAGCGGTGCGGCGGGTGAGCGCGGCGACGAGCAGGGCTGCCGCGACGGCGATGATGATGGCCAGGGGCAGGGTCAGGACGTGCCCGAGCCCGATCGCCCGGTACGGGCCGGAGTTGATCGTGATGATCTGGCCCTCGGTGATCAGCTGGGCCAACCCGCGTCCGGCCACCATCAGGATCAGCGTGGCGATGATGGGCTGGATGCCGATGACGGCGACCAGGAGCCCGTTCCACGCACCGAGCACGAGCGCGACGCCGAAGGCCAGCGCGAGCGCCGTGAAGACGGTGGACAGGCTGTTCTGGTCGGATGCCTCGCTGATGTGCAGACAGGCGATTGCGCCGCTGATGGCGCAGAGGGAACCGACGGACAGGTCGATGCCGCCGGTCGCGATGACGAGGGTCATGCCGAGCGCGACGAGGATCAGCGGCGCGCTCAACCGGAGGATGTCGACCGGGGTGCCGTAGAGGTGGCCCTCCTTCACCTCGACGGAGAGGAAACCGGGCCGGTAGACCGTGTTGGCGGCGAGCATGACCACGAGCACGAGGGCGGGCCAGAACAGCCGGTGGCCGGTCAGCGGACGGAAGCGGTCGGTGAGGGTGTTCATCGCTGCACCTCCTTCCGGTGGGTGCCACTCGCGATGGTCCGCATGACGCGGTCGGCGTCGAGGGTGTCGTCGTTGGTGAGCTGAGCGACCATCGTGCGGTCGCGCATCACGGCGACCCGGTGGCTCAGGCGGAGCACCTCCTCCAGTTCGGCGGAGATGAACAGCACCGCCATGCCGCCGTCGGAGAGTTCCACCACCAGCTTCTGGATCTCGGCCTTGGCGCCGACGTCGATGCCGCGGGTGGGCTCGTCGAGGATGAGCAGGCGTGGCTCGGTGATGAGCCAACGGGCCAGGAGCACCTTCTGCTGGTTGCCGCCGGAGAGGTTGCGCACCGGCAGGTCGGGATTCGCCGGGCGGATGCTGAGCGCCTGCACGTACCTGTCGACCAGCTCGTCCTGCCGGCGGCGGGGAATCGGCCGCAGCCAGCCGCGGGCGGCCTGCATCGCGAGCATCATGTTCTCGCGGACGGAGAGGTCGGGGACGATGCCCTCCGCGCGACGGTTCTCCGAGCAGAACCCGATGCCCCGGTCGATGGCCTGGACCGGGTTCCGCAGCGGCGCCTTGCCGCCGTCGACGCGGATCTGGCCGTGGTCGGCACGGTCGGCGCCGAACAGTAGTCGGGCCACCTCGGTCCGGCCGGAGCCGAGCAGGCCGGCCAGGCCGACCACCTCGCCGGCGTGGATGCGCAGGGTGAACGGGGCGACCGCCCCCTTGCGTCCGAGCTCCGCCGTGTCCACCAGCGCGGTGGCGTCGGCCCGGGACGACACGACCCGCCTCGGCTGCTCGTCGAGCCGCTCCAGCACGTCGAGTTCCTTGCCGATCATCTTCTCGACGAGGCTGAACTGCGGCAACTCCTCGGTCCTGTACTCGCCGACCAGGGTGCCGTTGCGCAGCACCGTGATGCGGTCGGCGATGCCGTAGACCTGGTCGAGGAAGTGCGTCACGAACAGGATGCCGAGGCCCTCGTCACGCAGTTGCCGCATGACCCGGAAGAGCTGCGCGGCCTCGTCGGCGTCCAGGCTGGACGTCGGCTCGTCCAGGATCAGCACCCGGGCACGCACGTCGATCGCCCGGGCGATGGCGACCATCTGCTGCACCGCCAGCGAGTACGTTCCGAGCAGCGCGGTGACGTCGATGTCGAGGTCCAGTCGGGCCAGGAGCTCCCGGGCCCGCCGGCGCGTCTCCCCCCAGCGGATCACGCCGAGGCGGCGGGGCTCCCGGCCGATGAAGACGTTCTCCGCCACCGACAGGTTGGGGCAGAGGTTGACCTCCTGGTAGACGGTGCTCACACCGTGGGCGGCGGCCTGCATCGGGCCGCTGAAGGCGACCTGCTCACCGTCGAGGGTGATCGTGCCCTCGTCGATCTCGTAGACCCCGGTCAAAGCTTTGATCAGGGTCGACTTGCCGGCGCCGTTCTCACCCATCAGGGCGTGGACCTCACCCGCGAAGAGCCGGAAGTCGACGTCGTGCAGTGCGCGTACCCCGGGGAAGGTCTTGCTGATCCCGGTCATGGTCAGGACCGGACGGCTACCCGTCATCCCATCGGACCTCTTCTGGATGGTGTCGGTACGGACGAGTGAGCGACGTGTCGGGGTCGTCGTCCGAGGACGGCGACCCCGGCGTCGGTCAGTACTTGCGGCTGGGCAGGGCCGCCTTGGCCTGCTCCTGGGTGAAGGTGGTCTCCTCGGTCTCGATCCGGGCGGGCACCTCCTCGCCGGCCTCGACCTTCTTCGCCAGCTCCATCAGCTGCGGGCCGAGCAGCGGGCTGCACTCCGCGATGAAGTTGAACTTGCCGTCCGCGAGTGCCTGCATCCCGTCCTTCACCGCGTCGATGGTGATGATGGTGATGTCCTTGCCGGGCACCTTGCCGGCGGCGGTGATCGCCTCCAGTGCGCCGAGGCCCATGTCGTCGTTGTGCGCGAAGAGCACGTCGATGTCCGGGTTGGCCTTGAGGAACTGCTCCATGACCTGCTTGCCGTCGGCCCGCTTGAAGTCACCCGACTGGGACGCGACGATCTTCAGGTTCGGGTTGGCGGCGATCGCCTTGGCGAAGCCCTCCTTGCGGTCGTTGGCCGGCGCCGAGCCCGTCGTTCCCTGCAACTCGACGATGTTCACCGGGCCGCTGGCGCCCTTGGTCTGCTCCACCAGCCACTCGCCGGCGAGGCGGCCCTCCTTGACGAAATCCGAGCCGAGGAACGTCTTGTAGAGCGTCTTGTCTGCCGAGTCGACCGCCCGGTCGGTCAGGATGACCGGGATTCCCGCGTCCTTCGCCTCCTTGAGAACCGTGTCCCACCCGGACTCCACCACCGGCGAGAAGGCGATCACGTCGACCTTCTGCTGGATGAAGTTCCGGATCGCCTTGATCTGGTTCTCCTGCTTCTGTTGCGCGTCGTCGAACTTCAGCTCGATCCCCGCCGCGGCGGCGGCCTCCTTGATCGAGGTGGTGTTCGCCGTCCGCCAGCCGCTCTCCGCGCCGACCTGGGAGAAGCCCAGTACGAGCTTGTCGTCGCCGCCCGAGTCACCACCGGTGTCGCTGTTGCCGCAGGCAGCCATGCTGCCGGCGAGCAGCACGCCGGCGAAGGCGGCAATGATGACGCGGGCTGTTCTCCTGGTTCTCATCGGTTCTCCTCAGGGTTGGGTGACCGGACCGCCGCGGTGTCGGAACGTGCGGTCCGGCAGTGGTGGTGGTGTCGGTACGAGCAGGGGCCCTGCCGGGCGGGTGGGTGCCGGTCGGAAGATTCCGGTCCGCCCGGTCACCCGGTCGGGCGTTGGCCGTAGACGTTCTGGTACCGCTCGTGGAGCGAGTCGATGTCGGCCTGCGCGATCGTCAGCGGCTGCCCGAGCGCGCGGGCCAGGTGCGCGGTACGGGCCACGTCCTCGCACATCACCGCGGCCTTAACCGCCGCGCGGGCGTCCTTGCCGATCGAGAAGACCCCGTGGTTGCGCATGAGCACCGCAGGCGAGCGGTGCCCGGCCAGGGTGCTGACGATGCCCTTGCCGATGTCGTCCCCGCCGATGAGCGCGAAGGGCCCGACCGGGATCTCCCCGCCGAACTCGTCGGCCTGGGCGGTCAGCCAGCACGGTATCGCCTCGCCGCGGGCCGCCCACGCGGTGGCGTAGCGGCTGTGCGTGTGCACGACGCCGCCGACCTGCGGCATCGCCCGGTAGACGTAGGCGTGGGCGGCGGTGTCGCTGGACGGTGAGCCGCCGCCGTCGACCACGGTCCCGTTCAGGTCGCAGACGACCATGGTGTCCGCCGTCAGGTCGTCGTAGTCGACCCCGCTGGGTTTGATCACCATGAGTTCGCGACCGGAAACCCGCGCCGAGACGTTGCCGGCCGTCCACGCCACCAGGGCGTACCGGGTCAGTTCGCCGTGCAGCCGCGCCACCGTCTGGCGCAGTGCGCTCACCTGCCGGGCCACCTCGGTGTTCATCGGAGCACCTCCAGGATCGTGTCGGTCGTGGCCGCGGTGGTCCGCACCGCCGCGTTGCGGATCGCCCGCAGCCGCAGCATGGTGTCGGTGGCACCCCGGCCGAAGTGGTCGTGCAGTGCGCGGTATTCGGCGTACAGGGCGTCGTACGTCCGCACGTTGTCCGGGTTCGGCTGGTAGACGCCCTCGTCCACCCGGCCCATCGCCGCCGAGGCCTCGTGGATGGTGGGATACGCGCCGGCGGCGACGGCCGCGTGGATCGCCGATCCGAGCGCCGGTCCCTGGGCGGAGCCGATGATGCCCAGCGGCCGGTTGGTCACGTCGGCGTAGATCTGCATCAGCAGCCGGTTCGAGGTGAGGCCACCGGCGACGACCAGATCGGTGACCGGCACCCCGGCGTCCACGAACGCCTCGATGATCATCCGAGTGCCGAACGCGGTGGACTCCAGCAGCGCCCGGTAGATGTCCGGTGGCCGGGTGGCCAGCGTCAGGCCGACGATCAGGCCACTCAGGTCGTGGTTGACCAGCACCGACCGGTTGCCGTTCCACCAGTCCAGCGCCACCAGGCCGTGGGCGCCGACCGGCTGGGCGGCGGCCAGCTCGGTCAGCCGCTCGTGTGAGTCCGTTCCGGCTGGTGCGGCATGCCTGACGAACCAGGCGAAGATGTCGCCCACTCCACTCTGCCCGGCCTCGTAGCCCCAGGCACCGGAGCTGATGCCACCGTCGACGACACCGCACATGCCGGGCACCTCCGCAGGGCGGGTGCCGTTGACGACGTGGCAGGTCGAGGTGCCCATGATGGCGACCAGCCGGCCGGGTTCGAGGGCCTGGGCGGCGGCCGCGGTGACGTGCGCGTCGACGTTGCCGACCGCGACCGCGACGCCCTCCGGCAGACCGGTCCAGGCGGCGGCCCGGGCGCTGAGGGCGCCGGCCCGGCCGCCCAGGGGCAGCAGCGGACCGTCCAGCTTGGTCACGAAGTCGGCGAATCCCGGGTTGAGCTGGCCGAGGTAGTCCGCCGAGGGGTACCGGCCGTCCTGCCGGATGCCCTTGTAGCCGGCGGTGCACACGTTGCGGGTCTCGTCGCCGCACAGCTGCCACACGATCCAGTCGGCCGCCTCGATGAAGCGCTCGGCGCGCCGGTAGACCTCCGGGTCCTCCTCAAGGATCTGCAACCCCTTGGCGAACTGCCACTCCGCCGAGATCCGGCCGCCGTAACGGCCGACCCACGACTCGCGCCGGGCGTGGGCCAGCGCGTTGATCCGGTCGGCGTACGGCTGCGCGGCGTGGTGCTTCCACAGCTTCACCCAGGCGTGCGGACGGTGCCGCAGCTCCGGCAACTCGCACAGCGGGGTGCCGTCGGCGAGCGTCGGCAGGACCGTGCAGGCGGTGAAGTCGGTGCCTATCCCGATCACCTGCGACGGGTCGACGCCGGCGTCGGCCAGGGCGGCGGGGACGGCGTGGCGCAGGACGTCCCGGTAGTCCTCCGGGTCCTGCAACGCCCAGTCCGGAGGCAGCGCCGGACCGCCGTCGGGGAGCACCGACTCGAGCACGCCGCTGCGGTACTCACGCATCGCGGTCCCGACCTCCGCGCCGTCGCGGACCCGGACCACCAGGGCCCGCCCGGAAAGGGTGCCGTAATCGACCCCCACCACGTACCGCTCGCTCGTACCGTCGGTTCTTCTCATGACCACCTCCGCGCGATGACCGGCCTAGTGTTAACGCTCACATACAAGGCCGTCAAGGCGTAGAGCGGAAACAGCTCCGTAACGGAGGCCGGGCCGGAGGCTTCGCCCGCACCGGGATCGCGGCGAGCCACCCCCGTGCGGGTGGTCGGCGGGCCCGACCGCCGACCCGGAGCACCCCTGAAGCGGCGACGCGGCAGCGCGACCGCAGAGTCGAACCTCGGAATGTTAGCGAGAACATCTGGGGCCGCAGGAGGTCGCCGGAACGTGCCGGCGGAACCTCAGGGGCGCACCGCCGCCGGCCACACCGCCGCCACCATCCAGCCGCTCTGAACTGTGGTTACTCCGACCGACCACAACCGCCGCCCGGCGTCGACCACAGCACCGACTTCGGCGACGCCTCCATACAGATCCACTGGAACTGATGTCAGCGATAACATGGCCCCCCATCGTCGCGGCATCCCGGGCAGCCACCTCGGCGCAACGGCCGGGCGGGGACGGACCACGAGCGACGTGACCGGGCACATCGTCGGCCGGGCGGCGCGCGACGACGTGGACGGCGGCCGGCACCTCGAACAGGTCGACCCGTGGCCCCGCCGGCACCCTCCCCCCGACCGCCTCCGCACCGGTCCGGTGCAGGCGTGCGCCAGGTGGGCCGCCCCCGCCGGGTGGCGGTGGAACAGGGCGGGGGCACGACGCGGTCGGCCGCTCCGGGTCAGGTCGCTTCCAGCTCCCGCTTCAACCGGCGCAGGGTCTCCCGCATGCCGTCACGGTTCGCGGTCGGGCGGTCGCTCGCCACCCTGCCGGTGAAGATCCGGCCGAGAACGTGGGCCGTCCGGTTGCGCCGGTCCTGCCAGTACTCGGTCACCAGGGTGCCGCCGTCGGTCCGGGCGAACCGGTAGCCCCAGCGGGCCACCGGCTGACCGAAGGTGGTGACGTCGAAGGCGAACTCGCTGCCCGGCGTCGCGGTGACGACCCGGCAGGTGGTGAACCACAGCAACGGACCCCGACGGTTCCAGCCGACGAACCGTCGGGCCTGCCCGCCGGCGCGCCGGGTGACCCAGACCCCGACGCACTCCGGGCTCCATCGGGCCATCCGCCGCACGTCGGCGACGGCCGCGTAGACCGCCTCCGCGGGCGCCGCGACGGTGACCTGCTCGGCGATCTCCGGACCGTGCCCGGCCGCCCGCGCGCTCATGCCGCAACCATCGGTGTCACTCGTTCCTCCACGGGAGGTGGTCGGGCAGGTCGCTGCTGACCCGCCCGGGGAAGGCCGGAGCGCGTCGCTGCCGGAAGGAGTCGAAGCCCTCCCTCGCGTCCGCACTGCTCAGCGCCTCGGCGGAGAGCCGGGAGTCCAGCCGGTGCGCCGGGTACGGCGAGTCCAGCGCGCCGGTCCGGTACAGCATCTGCCGGATCACCGCCACGGACACCGGCGCGGTGCTGGCGATGATGGTCCGGGCGAGCTGGTACGCCTTGTCGAGCAGGTGCTCCGGCTCGTGGACGCTGTGCACCAGGCCGGCCGAGAGCGCCTCGGCGGCGTCGAACGCCCGCCCGCTGACCATCCAGTCGAGCGCGCGGCCCATCCCGACCAGCCGCGGGAGGAACCAGGTGGACGCCCCCTCCGCGTAGATGCCGCGCCGGCTGAAGACGTACCCGAAACGGGCGTCGGTGGCCGCGAGCCGGTAGTCGGCCGGCAGGATGATGGTGGCGCCCGCGCCGACGGCCGCGCCCCGGACGGCGGCGATGACCGGCTTGTTCATCGCGAAGATCCGCATCGAGCACCGCCCCGCCGGCTCCGCCCACTCGGCCTCGGGGTCGTCGGGGGTGTCGAACTCCGTCACGGACATGTCCAGCCCGGCGCAGAAGTGCTCGCCCGTCCCGGTGAGGACGACGACCCGGACGTCGTCGTCGCGGTCGGCACGGTCGAACGCGTGCGCGAGTTCGTCGGCCATCCGCAGGGTGTAGCCGTTGCGCTCCTCGGGACGGTTGAGCGAGACCGTGGCGATCCGGTCCGAAACGGAGTAGATGATCTCGCTGTACGGGTCCACGCGGGCACCATAGAGCAAGGTCAACGCCGGCAGCAATGCTCGACGGGTCGGCTGTTCGGTCACCGTCACCTGTCCTGAGTAGACCATTGTCCGGCTGGTGCCGTTCGGGCAGACTTCCGCCGTGTCCTCCAGTGTCTTCGACATCTACCGCCGCCATCTCGGCGAGGGGCTGGGCCGGGTCGCCGCCATGCTCCACACACCCCTGGAGGTCGGCGCCACGGGCGCCGTGGTGCACACCGCCGACGGCCGCCAGCTGCTGAACTGCGCCGGCTACGGCGTGTTCTTCGTCGGCGCCGGGAACCCGGTCGTGCTCGCGGCGGTGCGCGACCAGCTCGAACGGCAGGCGTTGTCCACCCGGGTGCTGCTGAACGAGCCCGCCGCCCGGGCCGCCGAGGCGTTGACCTCGGTGGCGCCGCCGGGCCTGGTCAAGGTGCACTTCTCCAACTCGGGCGCGGAGGCGGTGGAGACCGCGATCAAGATCGCCCGGGCGAACGGGCGGCCCCGGCTGGTCTCCATGCACAGCGGGTACCACGGCAAGACGGTCGGCGCGCTGTCGCTCACCGCCCGGCCGCTCTACCAGGATCCGTTCCGCCCGCTGCTGCCCGAGGTCACCCACGTCGGATTCGGTGACCTGGACGAACTGGCCGCCGTCGTCGACCGTGACGTCTGCGTGGTCGTCGAACCGGTGCAGAGCGAGGGTGGGGTGATCATCCCGGAGCCCGGCTATCTCAAGGCGGTCGAGACGCTGTGCCGCGACCGGGGGGCGATGCTCGTCCTGGACGAGGTGATGACCGGGCTGGGACGGCTCGGGACCTGGTGGGCGGCGGACCGCGAAGGCGTACGGCCCGACGTCCTGCTGGTCGGCAAGGCGCTCAGCGGCGGGCTGGTGCCCGTCGCGGCGACCCTGGCGACCGAGGAGGCGTTCGCCCCGTTCGACAAGGACCCCTACCTGCACACGTCCACGTTCTCCGCGAACCCCCTCGCCATGGCCGCCGTCCGCGCGACGGTCGAGGTGATCAGGGACGAGAAGCTGGTGGAGCGGGCGGCCGAACTGGGCGCGCGGCTACTCGCGGCGATCACCGACGCGGTGCGGTCGATCGGGCACCTGGTGGCCGACGTACGTGGCGCCGGGCTGCTCATCGGAGTGGAGTTCCGCTCCGCGATGCACGCCGCGGAGTTCCTGATGGACCTGCTCGACAACGACGTGGTCGTCAACCACTCGATGAACGCACATCCGGTGCTGCGGCTGACCCCGCCCGCCACGATGACCTCCGACGAGGAGAAGCGGCTGGTCGCCTCGATCGAACGGGCCTGCGCCGCCCTGGCCGCGCGTTTCCCCGGCACCGGAAGCGACTCCCCCGCATGACGCGACGTACCGTCCTGGTCACCGGGGCCAGCGGCGTCGTGGGCACCGCCGTACTGGCCGAACTCTCCGGGTACGACGTGGTCGCCGCCGCCTACCGACGGCTGCCGGGCGGCTCGAACCGGGTGGTCAGGCTGGACCTGCACGCACCCTCGCTCGGGCTCGACCGGCGCGCCTACCGTGAGCTGTGCGCCGAGGTCGACGCGGTGGTCCACTCGGCCGCCATCGTCAACTTCTCCGCCGACCAGGCGGAGGTGAACCGGCTCAACATCGAGGGCCTCGGCCGGGTCGTCGAGTTCGCCGCCGAGGCGGACGCCACCCTGGTCCACGTCAGCACCGCCTACGTGTCCCGGTACGGCCGCGAAGGCGGCGGCGGCCGGCTGGGCACCGAGAAGGCGGCCGCCCGGACCGACGAGTACGTCACGTCGAAGTACCTCGGCGAGCAACTGGTCCGCGACAGCGGCATCGACGCGGTGATCGTCCGGCCCGCGATCGTCATCGGCGACTCCCGTACCGGCGTCATCCGTCAGCACCAGGGGGTGCACCAGCTCGCCGAGTACCTGGTCAAAGGCGAGCTGCCCTTCGTCCCGGCGCATCCCGGCACGTTCTTCGACCTCGTCCCCCAGGACATGGTCGCGCAGGGCATCCGCGCGGTGCTCGACGCCGACCTGCGCAAGGGCGAGTACTGGCTGACCGCCGGACCCGCCGGCATCCCGGTGGAGCGTTACCTCGAACTGGTGACGGAGACCGCCCGCGAGTGCGGCATGGACCTCCCGGACGGCCGGATCGCGGACCCGTCCATCGTGGATCGGCTGGTCCGGCCGGCCTTCGCGGACGTCCTTGCGCCCGAGGACCTGGCGCGGCTCGACGGCGTGGTGGCCGTCTGCGGGCTGGTCATCATCCCCGAACTGCTGCCGACGTCGTTCGGCACGATTCCCGGCGGACCGGAAGCGATGACCCCGGCGCAGGCCGAGGACGCGTGGCGGGTCAGCCTGCGTCACCTGATCCGGGGGTTGCAGAAGTGATCCTCGACCCGAGCTGAGGAGGCCACCCGCGATGGAGTGCTCCGTCATCGTGCACGCTCTGCTGCCCAGGGCAGAGGCCAAGGAGTCGTTCGAGCGGCTGGCCGACTTCGCCGCGTACCCGGAGTTCACCGACACCGTCCGGACGGTCGGGGTGACCAGGGTCAGCCCGACGGAGGTGGAGTCGGAGTGGGAGGTGAACTTCCGCCGGGGCATCCTCGTCTGGACCGAACGCGACGAGATCGACCCGGTGAACCGCCGCATCGACTTCGAACAGATCAAGGGCGACTTCGCGACGTTCACCGGCTCGTGGCTCGTCGTCGAGGCCGACGACGCGGTGCGGGTCGAGTTCGAGAGCCGATTCGACCTTGGCATCGCCTCCCTGGCGAGCCTGATCGACCCGGTGGCGTGCGCGGCGATGCGCGACTCGATCCGGAACATCCTGCTCGGGCTGTTCGGTTCCGACATCGAGGTCACCGTGGTGGAGGCCGCCCCGCTCGGCTGAGCGACCACGGGCCGCCTGCCGGTCGCCGGAGCGGCTGGCAGGCGGCCCGCTCTCCTCCCGGCCGAGGCCGGGGGCGCTAGTCGAGCAGGTCGAAAAAGTCGTCCTTCGCCGCGTCGACCTTGTCCGACCCGGTGTCGACCAACGACAGCAACTGGTTCAGCGCGTCGGCGAGCCGCTTGCGCGCCACACCGTCCATCGTCAGGTTGGCCAGGCTCGACTCCAGCCGGGTCAACTCCTCCAACACCCCGAGCGCGGTGGACGTCTGCTCGGGTAGCAGCTCACCGCGCAGGTAGCCGACGAGTTCCCGTACGTTCGGGTAGTCCAGCACCAGGGTCGCCGGCAGGGTCAGCCCGGTCGCGGCGGCGAGCCGGTTGCGCAGCTCGACCGCCGTCAGCGAGTCGAATCCGAGCTCGGGCAGGCTCCGGGTTCCGTCCAGGTCGGCGGCGGAGGTGTGGCCGAGAACCCTGGCGGCCTCCACCGACACCAGCTCACGCAGCACCCGGTCCTGTTCGGCGGGAGCGAGCCCGGACAGCGTCCTGGCGAGGTCCGTGCCGCCCGCCCGGGGGCCGCCGGCCGGGCCGGACGCGCCGCCGGTTCCCGGGTCGACCGACGCGGTGGCCGGCGACGCCTGGCCGGCGACGTCCGCGCCGGCCGGGCGGTCCGTGGCCACCAGGTCGTGCAGCACCGGCGGCACCGACCGTCGATCGTGCCCGGCGAGCAGGGCGCCGTCCACGTCGACGAGGACCGGGGTCGCCGCGTCCCCGTCGAGCGCCCGTTCCAGCAGGGCCAGTCCGCGTGCCGCCGGCAACGGCGTCAGCCCGATCCCGCGCATGCGGCGCAGGCCGGTCTCGCCGACCTGCTCGGCCATCCCGTCCGGCAACTCCCACAGGCCCCACGCCAGCGACTGCCCCGGCAGCCCCTGCGCGCGCCGCTGCTCGGCGAGGGCGTCGAGGTAGGCGTTGGCGGCGGCGTAACCCGACTGCCCGGGCGAGCCGAGCAGGCCGGCGGCGGAGGAGAAGAGCACGAACGCGGCCAGGTCGCACGCGCGGGTCTGCTCGTGCAGCTGCCGGGCGCCGTCCGCCTTCGGCCGCAGCACGGCGGCCACCCGCTGCGGGGTCTGCGACTCGACGACCCCGTCGTCCAGGACACCGGCCAGGTGCAGCACGGCGGTGAGCGGATGCTCGGCGGGGACGGACCTCAGCAGGTCGGCCAGGGCCGCCGGGTCGGCGACGTCGCAGGCGACGACGCGCACCGACTCCGCGCCGAGCGCGGACAACTCGCCGACCAGCTCGGCGGCGCCGGGGGCGTCGGCTCCACGCCGGGACGTGAGCAGCAGGTGCCGCACCCCGCGCCGCTCGACCAGGTGCCGTGCCACGAGCCGGCCGACGGCGCCGGTCGCGCCGGTGACGAGGGCGGTGCCCTGCGGGGCCCAGGGCCACGCTCCGACACGGGTGACGGCCCCGGGATCAGTGGGTGCCCCGGTCTGCGGGACGTGGCCGGCGACGGCCGACGGACGCAGCCGAGGCACCAGCAGGTCGCCGGCGCGGACGGCGACCTGCGGTTCCCCGGCTGCCCCGGCCGCGGGGAGCGCCTGCCGCGACACCGGGTCGTCGTCCAGATCGATCAGCGTGAACCGATCGGGGTGCTCGGACTGCGCCGACCGCAGCAGCCCCCACGCCGCCGCCTGGGCCAGGTCCCGGGGCCGGTCGCCGACGGCCCGCCGGGTCACCACCGCCAACCGGGCGGCGCCGTACCGCGGATCGGCCAGCCAGCGGTGGGTCAGGTCGAGCGCGGCGGCGACGGTGGCGTGCGGGTCGTCGCCGCCCGGCGGCAGTTCGGTGAAGACGAGGTCGGGAACCCGGTCACCGGCGGTCAACTCGTCGAGCCAGACCACCGGCTGGTCGGATCGGCGCGAGGCGGCCGGCCGCCAACGCAGCTCGTACCCGCCGTCCGGTCCGGACGACCCCGGGCCGAGCCGGTCGGGGGTGATCGGCCGCAGCGCGAGGTGTCGGATCGAGGCGACCGGCGCACCGGACGCGTCGGCGAGCACGACGTCGACACCGTCGCCGTCGCGGGTCAGCCGGACGCGCAGCGCCGTGGCGCCCCGGGCGTGCACCTGCAGGCCCGTCCAGGAGAACGGCAGCGAGATGCCGTCGTGCGCACCGGCGTCGTCGGGCAGGCCGAGGGCGTGCAGCGAGGCGTCGAGCAGCGCCGGGTGCAGCAGGAAGCCCTCGGTCGCGCCTGCGGCGTCGGCGGGCAGCGCCACGTCGGCGAAGATCTCGTCGCCCCGCTGCCATGCCCGGGCGACGCCCTGGAACACCGGGCCGTACCCGTAGCCGGCGACGCGGAGGCGGTCGTAGAAGCCGTCCGTGTCCAACGGCGTCGCGCCCGGCGGCGGCCACAGCCTCAACCGGGTGGCGTCGCTGGCCCGCACCGGGGCGACGGTTCCCGTCGCGTGCGGCGTCCACGTCGCGCCGGGCGGGCGCGCGTGGATCGTCAGCGGACGGGTCGGGTCGCCGTCCGTCCCGGCGAGGACCACCCGGGTCTCCACGGTGCCGGTCTCGGGGAGCACCAGCGGCGTCTGTAGCAGGAGCTCCACCACCTCGGGGCAGCCGGCGTGCGCACCCGCGCGTGCCGCCAGCTCCGCCAGCAGCGCGCCGGGTACGACGACCGCCCCGCCCACCCGGTGCTGGGCGAGCCACGGTTGGGCGGCGATCGACAGTTCGCCGGTCAGCACCGCGGCGTCCGGTGTCCCGACCGGCTCCCCGAGCAGCGGTCGGGCCACCGGGGTCAGCCAGTACCGCCGGTGCTGGAACGGATAGGTGGGCAGCTCCGCGGGCACGACGTCCCCGCCGACCAGCGCCGGCCAGTCGACGTCGACGCCGCGGACGAACAGGCAAGCCACCGCCTCCCGGGCGGAGTCCCGTTCGTCGCGCCCGTCGCGCAGCAGCGGCACGGCGATCGTCGTGTCCTCCGGGTCGGCGTCCAGGTCGGCGACGGAGTCGAGAACCATGGCCGAGAGCGCGCCGCCGGGCCCGACCTCCAGGAACCGGCTCACCCCCTGCTCGCGAAGCCGGCGTACGCTCTGCGCGAACCGCACCGGTTGCCGCGCGTGCCGACTCCAGTGCCCCGGTGGGATCATGTCCACCGGCAGGCCCGTCTCGTTGGAGACCAGCGGGATCTCCGGCGCCCGTTGGGTGAGGTCCGCCTCCAGCTTGGCGAAGTCCGCGAGCATCGGCTCCATCAACGGGGAGTGGAACGCGTGGCTGACGCGTAGCCGGGTGGTCCTGCGGCCCCGTGCGGCGAACGCGTCGGCGACGCCGCGCACCGCGTCGCACGGGCCGGCGACGACGACCGACGTCGGCCCGTTGACGGCGGCGAGCCCGACCTGCGCCGCGGGGTCGGCGATCAGCGGCTCGACCTCCTGCGGAGTGGCCTGGATCGCGGCCATCGCGCCGCCGGCGGGCAGCGCCTGCATCATCCGTGCGCGGGCGACGACGAGGCGGGCGGCGTCGTCCAGCGACAGCGCTCCGGCCACGTGGGCGGCGGTGATCTCCCCGACCGAGTGGCCGAGGACGAAGTCCGGGCGGACGCCCCAGTGTCGCAGCAGCCGGTACAGCGCGACCTCGACGGCGAACAACGCCGGCTGGGTGTACCCGGTCTGGTCGAGCAGGTCCGGCTCGCCGTCGATGACCGTGCGGATGGGCCGGTCCAGGTGCCGGTCCAGCGCGGCGCAGACCTCGTCCAGGGCGGCGGCGAACCGCGGCTCGGAAGCGGCGAGTTCCCGCCCCATCCCGGGTCGCTGCGATCCCTGTCCGGGGAAGACCAGCGCCAGTCCGCCCTCGCCCGCCGTGCCGGTGACCACCCCCGGGGTGTCCTGCCCGGCGGCGAGCGCCGCGAGGGCGGCGCGGTCGAGCACGACGGCGCGCTGTTCGAACGCCGTACGCCGGGCTGCCGCGACCGCCGCCGCGCGGGCCGGCACGTCGGGGTGGGCATCGAGGAAGACGTCGATGCGGCGGGCGTGTTCGCGCAGCGCGGGGACCGTCCGCGCGGAGAGCACCAGCGGCGCCGGCACGGCCGCACCCTCGGTCGCGGCGACGGGCTCGTCCTGCGGTGCCTCCTCGACGATGACGTGCGCGTTGGTGCCGCTGATCCCGAACGACGACACCGCCGCGCGGCGTGGTCGGGCGCCGGCCGGCCAGGGCTGCTCGTCGGTGAGCAGCCGCAGCGGGCCGGCGGACCAGTCCACGTACGGGGTGGGTTCGTCGACGTGCAGCGTGCGGGGCAGCCGCCCGTGCCGCAGCGCCGACACCATCTTGATGACACCGGCCACGCCGGCCGCCGCCTGGGTGTGCCCGATGTTCGACTTGACCGACCCGAGCCACAGCGGACGCTGCCGGCCGGAGCCGTACGCGGCGCTGAGCGCCTGCGCCTCGATCGGGTCGCCCAGCCGGGTGCCGGTGCCGTGTGCCTCCACCACGTCCACGTCGCCGGCGTCGAGCCCCGCGTCGGCGAGGGCGTCGGCGATGAGGCGCTGCTGGGACGGGCCGTTGGGCGCGGTGAGCCCGTTGGACGCCCCGTCGGAGTTGACCGCGCTGCCGCGCAGGACCGCCAGGACGCGCCGGCCGTGGCGGCGTGCGTCGGCGAGCCGTTCGAGGACCAGCACACCGGCGCCCTCGGCCCACCCGGTGCCGTCGGCGGACGCGGCGAACGACCGGCACCGCCCGTCCGGGGACAGCCCGCGCTGGCGGCTGAACTCGGTGAACACCAACGGCGTCCCGATCACGGTGACCCCGCCGGCCAGTGCGAGTTCGCACTCCCCGCTGCGCAGCGACCGGGCCGCCAGGTGCAACGCGACCAGCGACGAGGAGCAGGCGGTGTCGACCGACAGCGAGGGCCCCTCCAGGCCCAGCGTGTACGACACCCGGCCGGAGACGATGCTGGACGCGTTGCCGGGCATCAGGAAGCCGGCGACCTCCGGCGGGACGGCGCCGAGGCGCGGGGCGTAGTCGCTGGCGATGACGCCGGTGTACACGCCGGTGCGGCTTCCACGCAGCGTGCGCGGGTCGATGCCGGCGCGTTCCAGCGCCTCCCAGGAGATCTCCAGCATCAGCCGCTGCTGCGGGTCGGTGGCCAACGCCTCGCGGGGCGACAGGCCGAAGAAACCGGCGTCGAAGTCGCCGGCGTCGTGGAGGAACCCCCCGTGGCGGGCGTAGGTGGAGCCCGGGTGGTCGGGGTCGGGGTGGAACACCTGCGGGTCCCAGCCCCGGTCGGTCGGGAACGGCCCGATGCCGTCGCGGCCGTCGGCCAGGAAGGTCCAGAAGTCCTCGGGGGTGGCCGCTCCGCCGGGGAAACGGCAGGCCATCGCCACGATGGCGATCGGCTCGGGCGCACCCGACGGGCTGCCGTACGGCTCGCCGGCCGCCGACGTGGCGACGCGGGGCCCCGGTCCCGGGTCCGCGTCCGGGCCGCCGACCTGTTCGGCCAGGTAACGGGCCAGGGCCGACGGGTTGGGGTAGTCGAAGGCGAGGGTGCCGGACAGTTGGAGCCCACTCGCCTCGGACAGCCGCTCAGCCAGTTCGAGCGCGGTCAGAGAGTCGAAGCCGAGGTCGGCGAAGGCGCCGTCCGGGGTGACGTCGCCCCGTGGCCGGCCGAGCGCCTCGGCCGCCTGGGTGCGTACGACGTCCAACCACCACTGCGTACCGGAGTCACCCATTCAGGCGGCCGCCTTCCACGATCATCATCGTCGGTGCCGCGGTCACCGACCGGGCAGCGGTCATCCTCCGTCGGTCACGGCGGCGGGCACAATCGCCCGTACGGTCTCCACAAAGGATCTATGGTCTTTGCCGATCGCCCTGTTTACGCTGTCCCGCATGATTCTGGCGAGACTGAGGTGAGCCGTTTCGTCGACACCCTCGTCGACACCGCTGGGCGGTCGCGGCGCGGCATGGTCACCGGCGCCCCCGCCGATCCGGTGCGACGCAGCTGGGGGCAGTTGCACGAGGCGGCCCGGCGTACGGCGGCGGCACTGGTCGCGGGCGGGCTGGCCCCCCGCCAGGCCGTCGCGGTCCTGGCCGGCGACCCCGCAGAGGTCGCGCGGGTCGTGCAGGGCACGTGGCTGGCCGGCGCCAGCGTGACCATGCTGCACCAGCCGACCCCGCGGACCGACCTGTCCGTCTGGCGCGACGACACGCTGCGTGTGCTGCGCATGATCGACGCGCGTCTGGTGCTGGTGGGTGCCCCGTTCGAGGCGATGGCCGGCGTGCTGCGCGAGCAGGGCATCCCACACCGGATGATCGGCGACCTGGACGGCGACGAGGGGTTCAGCGTCGTGCCCGCCGCCGAGGACGACGCCGCGCTGCTCCAGTTGACCAGCGGCTCGACCGCCGAGCCGAAGGCGGTGCGGATCACCCACCGCAACATCCACGCCAACCTCGTCGACACCGCGGCCCACCTCGAATGCGGCGACGACGACGTGCTGGTCAGCTGGCTGCCGCTCTTCCACGACATGGGCATGGTCGGCTGCCTGCTGCTGCCCATGTTCACCGGCAGCGACCTGGTCATGGTCACGCCCGCGGAGTTCCTCGCCCGTCCGATGGTGTGGGCGGAACTGATGAGCCGGTACGGCGGCACGATCACGGCCGCGCCGAACTTCGCGTACGCGATCCTGGCCCGGCAGCTCGCCCGCGCCGACGCCGGTTCGCTCGACCTGTCCCGGTTGAAGGCCCTGTGCAACGGTGCGGAGCCGATCGACCCGGCGACGGTGGAGGGGTTCGTCGCGGCCGGCGCGCGGTTCGGCCTGCGGCCGGAGGCGGTGAACTGCTGCTACGGCGCGGCGGAGAGCGCCCTGGTCATCTCGCTGTCGGCCCTGTCGGATCCGATGCTCCTCGACACCGTCGACGCCCTCGAGCTGGAGAAGAACGGGCGGGCGCTACCGGCGGGCGACGACCACCCGAGCGGCGTGCGCCGGCTGCCCATGCTCGGCGCCGCCCACCCGAGCGTCGCCGTGCGGGTCGTCGACGACTCCGGCGCCGAGCTGGGCGACCGTGAGGTCGGCCGGTTGCAGTTGCGCGGTGACTCGGTGACCCGCAGCTACCTGACCGAGGACGGTCCGGTGCAGGCCCTGGACGACGACGGCTGGTTGAACATCGGCGACGAGGGCTACCTGGTCGACGGTCAGATCGTGGTCTGCGGCCGCCGCAAGGACGTCATCATCATGGGTGGCCGCAACATCTATCCCACCGACATCGAACGCGCGGCCGCCGGCGTCGACGGCGTGCGGGACGGCAACGTGGCGGCGGTACGACTGATGGCCGGCGACTCGGTGGCGCGGGAGTCGTTCGCGGTGCTGGTCGAGTCACGCCTGGTCGGTGACCCGGCCGCCGAGAAGGCGCTGACCGACGCGATCGCCAGCCGGGTCATCGCCGACGTCGACGCCCGTCCGGCGCAGATCGTGGTGCTGCCGCCGGGCAGCCTGCCGAAGACACCGTCGGGCAAGCTGCGCCGCGCGGCCGCCCGCTCGCTCATCTCCCGTCGACCGTAGCCTCCGGAGGCACTCTGTGCGATCGCTCGATCAGGCCCGCGCCCTCTGCGAGTCGTACCTGCCGGGCCTGCTCGACGGGTTGTCGAAGGTCCCGTTCGAGCAGCGGGAAGCCTCCGGCGCCGCCACGCTGCCGGTGTTCCGGGCCAGCGGCGGCCCGAGCCTGGTGATCCCGAAGGACTACGGCGGGCTCGGCGCGTCCCCGTTGGACGCGGTACGGGTCACCCGCGCGATCGGCGCCCACGCCCCGTCGCTGGCGGTCGCGACCACGATGCACCACTTCTCCGTGGCGACGCTGTTCACCTTCGCCGAGAGCATCAAGAACTCGGGCATGGAGTGGGCCCTGCTGGAGGCGATCACCAGCCGCAACCTGCTGGTCTCGTCGGGCTTCGCCGAGGGCCGCCCGGCCCAGGGGATCCTCTCCCCCACGATGACGGCGACGCCGGTGGACGGCGGTTACCGGATCAACGGGTCGAAGCGACCGTGCAGCCTGAGCCACTCGATGGACCTGCTGACGGCCAGCGTGGCGGTCCCCGCACCGCAGGGCGGCCAGCAGACGGCCTTCCTGCTCATGCCGGCCACGCTGCGCGGCATCACCCGGCACCCGTTCTGGGGCAGCAGCGTGCTCGCCGGCGCGGAGAGCGACGAGGTCCGGCTGACCGACGTGTTCATCGAGGAGGAACTGGTCATCCCGACCGAGAACGGCCCGGACGGGATGCTCGACGACCTGCAGACCGTCGGGTTCATCTGGTTCGAGCTGCTCATCACCGCGTCGTACCTGGGCATGGCCAGCACGCTCGTCGAACGCGCGTTGGCCGACGGGCGCGGCGCGGTCACCGACCGCGCCGCGCTGGGCACCCGGCTGGAGACGGCGACGCAGCTGCTGGAGGGCGCGGCCCGCGCCATGCAGGCCGGCGACACGGACAACGACGCGCTGGCCCGGGTCCTGATGGCCCGCTACGGCGCGCAGGACGCCATCACCGACGCCACCGGCCGGGCGGTCGAGATGCTCGGGGGCATGTCGTTCATCCGTTCACCCGAGGTGGCCTACCTGCTCGCGGCCTGCCAGTGCGTCGCGTTCCACCCACCGTCGCGGGCCAGCGTCGCGGCGCCGCTGGTCGACTACCTCGACGGCACCCGTCCGTTCGTGATGAACGACAGCGCCCCGGCACCGGCCGCGCAGCCACCAGCGACGACGCAGGCACCAGCGACGCCACCGGCACCGACGGCGCCACCGGCACCACAGGCACCAGCGACGCCACCGGCACCGACGGCGCCGGTACCGCCGGCCGTGGTCGCGCCGGCCGTCGCGCCCGCGGTCGGCCCCTCGAGCGGGCCGGCCCCGACGCTGGCGGCGGCTCCTCGGGCAGCCGACGCGGCACCGGTCACCGTGCCCGGCCCGCGTGCGCAACCGGTGATCACCTACGGTCCCCAGCCCGCCGCTCCCCGCACCGACGAGCGCTCGGGCATGACGGCGGACGACGCCGCCGACTGGGACCAGGCATCCTCCCTGTTCGACGGCGCGGAGGGCATCCGGCTGACCGCACGCGACTGCGACCTGCGGTACTGGTTCGCCAACGTCCCGCAGCGCACGCTGCGCGGGAACATCCTCGGCTACTCGCCGGAACTGGTGACCCCGGACTTCCTGCGCGAGCCGGGCCCGCTGCGCGACGCGCTGGTGCAGGAGGTCGCGTTCCGCGCGCTGGCCGAGGAGCGGGCGGCCCGCGCGATCGGCTACATCGTGGCGTGCGCGCCGGACTCCACGACCGCCGAGTTCTACGCCACCCAGCTGATGGACGAGACCCGGCACGCGATGATCTTCCGGAACCACCTGCGGACACTCGGCATCGACGAGCAGGACGTCGCCACCGTCATCGCCCGGCAGACCGCCCACGACAAGGCGGGCATCCTCGACCCGTTGGAGGAGTACGGCATGCCGATCGTGCGCGATCGGCAGGACTTCCTCGGCGGCGTGGTGCTGCTGACGATCCTGGTCGAGGGCTTCCTCGCCCCGTCGTTCGAACTCAGCGAGCGCAAGTGGCGGCCGATCGACCCGCGCATGGCCGACATGGAGAAGGGTGCCGCCATCGACGAGGTGCGCCACCTGGCCGTCGGCACGTCGATCATCCGCGAGCACGTGCAGCGGCACCCCGACGACAAGGAACGCCTCGTCGAACTCATCCGCGACGGCATGCGGCTGTGGGAGCAGTTGCCGGTGTCCGACCAGCTCACCCGCTGGGAGAACTGGTTCCAGGAAGGCATCGCCCCGCACCTGGACACCATCGGTGACTACGAGGTGTGGGACGGGCGGCGGCTGGTCGACACCACACCGGAGGAACGCCTCCAGAAGGCTGTCGAGATCACGAGCATCGTGCACTCCACGCGCCTCACCGACATGGGCCTCGGCCGGGCGCTGATCTACTGACCTGCGTACCGTGGCCTGGGGTCGCCCCCCGGGCCACGGTGCTGCGCTGCCGGGACCACGCTGGCTGCGGGGTGCCCCACGACGGGGCCTCCCCGGTACGGGCGACCCGGCGCTACACGGGCGTACGCTCCGCGTCCAGGTGAGCGTTCTCCCCGCGGATGCCCCACCGGCTGTAGAGCGGTCGCAGTGGCCCGGGCACCCACCAGTTGAGCCGGCCGAGCAGCCGCATGGTGGCCGGCATCAGCAACGCTCGGACGATGGTGGCGTCGACGACGACGGCGAGCGCCAGCCCGATGCCGATGATCTTCACGACCAGCACGCTCGCGGTCGCGAACGACACGATCACCACCACCAGCAGCAGGGCCGCGCTGGTGATGATCCGGCCGGACCGCTGCAACCCGACCGCGACCGCCTCGGTGTTGTCACCGCTGAGGTCGTAGTGCTCGCGGATACGCGAGAGCAGGAACACCTCGTAGTCCATCGACAGTCCGAACGCGACGGCGAAGATCAGAATGGGTTGCACCACGTCGATGTTGCCGGTGGAGGTGAACCGCAGCAGCCCGGACAGGTTGCCGTCCTGGAAGACCCACACCACCGCGCCGAACGCCGCGGTCAGGCTCAGCACGTTCATCAGGATCGCCTTGACCGGCAGCACCAGCGAGCCGAAGGACAGGAACAACAGCACGAACGTGCTGACCACGACGAGTAGCGCCATCCACGGCAGCCGCTGCCCGAGCATGTCCATCAGGTCGGCGAAGCCGGCGGCGTCGCCGCCGACCAGCACCGTGCCGGAGGCCGGCGGTTCGACGCCGCGCACCGCGTCGACCAGTTCCCGGCCCTGCTGCGAGATCGGTTCCGCGTCGAACCGGACGGTGACCCGCGCGGTGTCGCCGGCCAGCCCGCTGACGTCCGCCTGCCCCACGCCCGGCAGCGCGGCCACCCGCTGCACGTACGCGGCGATCTCCTCCCGGCCGGGAGAACCGGCCGCCGGGCCGTCCAGCGTGACGATGGCCTCGATCGGGCGGGTGACGCTGTCGGGGAACGACCGCTCGATGGCGTCCTGGACCTGCCGGCTCTCCGCCGAGGCGGGCAGCACCCGGGTGTCCAGCCAGCCGTAGGAGATGCGCAGGAACGGCAGCCCGAGGACGACCAGCACGGCGACGACCGCGCCACCGACCAGTACGGGTCGGCGCATCACCGTCCGCGCGATCCGCGCCCACGCCCCGGAGCCCGGGTCGGCGTCGACCGGCCTGCGGCGACGCTCCCGCAGCCGCAGCCCCAACAGGGCCAGCATCGCCGCCATCACGGTCATCGCGAAGAACCCCGCCAGCAGTACCGCGACGACCCCACCGACGGCGATGGACCGCAGGAACACCTGCGGGAAGACGGCCAGGCTGGCGAGCGCGAGCGCGACGGTCACCGCGGAGACGACGATGGTCCGGCCCGCGGTGACCATGGTCCGCCGCAACGCCACCGGGACGGGGTGGCCCGCACCGAGTTCCTCCCGGAACCGGCTGACCATGAACAGGCTGTAGTCCACGGCCAGTCCGAGGCCGAGCAGGGTGACCACGTTGACCGCGAAGATCGAGACGTCGGTGAACTGCGCCAGCAGCCGCAGGCCGGCCAGCGAGCCCACGATCGCCAGCACCCCGACCACGACCGGCAGCAGCGCCGCCAGCAGGTTGCGGAAGATGAACACCAGCAGCAGGAACAGGATCGGCAACGCCAGCGCCTCGGCGCGGGTCAGGTCCGCCTTGCTCTGGCTGTTGACGTCGTCGATCAGCGCCAGCGGCCCGCCGACGGTGACGTCGAGGTCCGGGCTGGTCAGGCTGTCCTTGATGGCCAGGTAGTTGGTGAGGCGGTCGTTCTCGGTGGCGCCGGCGATCTGCACGGCGGCGAACGTCTCGTGCCGGTCGGTGCTGACCAGGGCGGGAACCCTGGCCCGCCAGTAGTCGGTCACGCCCTCGACCCGCTCGGCCGGAAGCCCGTCCAGCACGCGCCGGGCGGCGTCGGCGTACGCGGGTTCCTCCACCGTCCAGCGGTCGCTGCCGAACAGCACGACGACGTCCGCGTCGTTGCGTCCGAGCGCCTCCCGTTCGACCTCGTCGGCGCGGGAACTCTCACTGGCCGCGTAGGTGAACCCGCCGGCGGCCAGGTCGTCGAAGGCGCCGGCTCCCCAGCCGCCCGCGGCGACCAGGAACACCGCGGCGGCGGCGATCACCCACCAGCGTGCCCGGTGCGCGAGCCGGCCGAGGAGATCCAACATGCCAGTTACCCTTCGCTCGACTGCGGGCCACGACGACGCGGCGCCGGCACAGTGTCCACCGGCGCCGCGTCGGGGTGGATCAGAGGACGACGACGGTCAGCTCCAGCGCCCGATACCGATCGCCTGGGCACCGGAGAGCAGCTTCTCCCGCAGCTCGACCCGGCGGATCTTCCACGTGCCGGTTCGTGGGAACTCGTCCCACTTTATCTGGATCGGCGGAGCCATCGGGCTCAGGTCGGCGACCGCCCGGTCCCAGTCGGCCTTGTCCAGGACGACGTCGTCCGCGGTGCTGACCACCGGTACCGGCAGGTCACCGGCGACCGGCAGGATGACGACCTCGGTGGTGTAGTCGATCCGGTCGAGGATGAGGTCCTCGAACTCGATGGCGCTGCCGCCGGGGATCCGGTCGATCTCCCGGTCCACGATCCGCACGGCACCCCACTTGTTGATGACCGCGAGGTCGCCGGTGTTCCACCACCTGCCGTTGCACTTCAGGTCGTGCCGGTCCTGCTCGCCCACGTACGCGAGGCACCGTCCCGGCTGGTCGATCTCGATCAGGCCGACCTGGCCGCGCGGGACCTCCCTGCCGGTCTCCGGGTCCACCGCCCGCATCTTGGCGTGAAACGGGATGGGCCAGCCGATCAGCTGCGTCGGCGGCGGCCGGTGCCCCTTGCGGCGCACGACGAAGCGGAAGAACGGCCGGATGCACAGCGCGCCGTTCTCGCTCTGGCTCCACGACTGGACCCAGATCGGGAACCGCCGCCTGGTGGCCGCCATGAAGGTACGGATCGTGCGGGTGTGGATGGCGTCGAACGAGTTGACGTACTCCCGCACGTTGCTGAACAGGCCGGCGGGGTCGCGGGCCAGCGGCTCCCAGGCGAGGTAGATGTTCGGCAGTGCCTCCACCAGCGTCGGCTTGTGCTCGGCCAGCAGCTCCCGGACCCTCGGCGAGAGCGGGTCGGACAGGTAGATCACCCGCGGGCCGACCGCGGCCATCGCCAGTTGCATGGTGGTGAGCCGCTCGTGCGTGTAGGGGTCGCAGAACGCCACCGTGTCGCTGCGCCGCAGCCCGAACCGGGGCCACCGCTCGGTCTCCACGATCGCCATCGCGTAGATGGACTCGGCGGAGTGCATGACCAGCTTGGGTATGCCGGTGGTGCCGGAGGTGTGGGTGATGACCACCGGCTCCTTGAACTCGCGCATGTTCGGCTGGACCGGTGGCGCGTCCTTGAAGTCGTCCAGCCGCAGCACGTCCGGCCGGTCCGCGACCGCGTCGACGCTGATCGTCCGTACGGTCAGCTCCGCCACCACCTCCGGGGTGATGCCGCACTTGTCGAGGTGCTTCTGGTCGGTCAACAGGAACGGCCGTTCCAGCCGCTTCAGCATCGGGATCATCGCCTCCGGCCCGTAGGAGCCGGAGAACATGCAGGGAATGGCGCCGATCCGGGCGATGGCGCAGCCGAGAACGACGATGTCCAGGTGGTTCTGCTTGAGGATCGCCACCCGGTCCCACGGGCGTACGCCCGCCTTGTGCAGCCAGGCCGCGGCGCGATCGACGAGTTCCGCCCACTGGGTGTAGGTGCGGGCTTCGGCGCCGGCGGGGTCGATGTCCGGTGGGCGATCGACGATGACCAGCTCGTCCGGGGCGGTCTTCGCCGCCACGTGCCAGGTCTCGCCCATCTTGGAGTGCTTCGGTACGCGCGAAAAGGGGCTCAGCCGACGGCGCCACCGAGTGGGCGTGTACTCGGTGAGGAACCGTGGAACGGGCCGCTGCGGCTCGACGTCGTCGCCGGCGAGCATCGGATCGGCGGGTGAGGCCACGAGCGTGTCCTCTCATCTCGGGGATTGGGGTGGTCGGCCGAGGACTAATGATCATCGGCCGCCCAATTGGCCGGTAACGATATCGACGTTCTCCGGCCTCGGCCACATCTGGGCGGATGGACATCCGACCACGAACGCAGCCGAACTCCGGACCTTCCGACCAGTGTGGACGAAGCGCCGACCGGCCATAATGCCCCCGGCGACATGACGGGAGGCGTCGACAGCAGTCCGGCCACCGGTGACCGTCAGACGTGCACGCTGGGACCGCCGCCGGTGAAGCCTCCACCGTCGTGGCCGACGCCGTGGCTGCCGTGGTGGCCGGTGGCGTGCCGGTTGCCGCCGTAGCGTTGGGCGGCCGCGGCTCGTCGGGTGGCGGCGATGGTGACGGACTCGTGGGACCACCAGTAACGGCCCGCCTCACCGGCACCGATCACCTGCTCCAGGGCCTCGGTCGCGGCCGGATCCCAGATCCACTCCGCGATCGGCTTGAGGTCCTCCAGCCGCCCGGCGAGCTGCGGCGCGGTGAACGGCCCCCGCTCCGGTGGCCGTTGCTGCAGCCGCACCGTGGGGGTCACGTCGTTGCGGTACACCCAGACCGTGTCGCCCACCCGTCTGAACATCCAGACCCGGGATGCGTCGGCGGTCTCGTAGGCGCGGCACCGGTCGGCCTCCCGCTTTCGCTCCGCGGCCCGTTCCGCGGCCCGCAGTGCGGCGTCCTCGGCGACCCGGCGGTGGGCCTCGTCGCGGTCGCGCGTGGTGATCAGCTCCCAGACCGGCAGGTACGCGGTGTAGGCCGCGTGAAGCCGCTGCCGGTACCGCTCCGCGGCGCGCCGCCGGCGGGCGCGGCGCCGGTTCGTCCCGACCGGCGGCCAGAGCCGCGACCACCACCGGTCCGTCTCCCGGTAGGCCGTTGTCAGCTCGATGCCGGCGTCCCGGGCGACGGCGAGGTAGGAATCCGCCGCGGCGGTCCATTCCCGGTGTTCCCCGCTCGTGGCGGGAACCTCGGCCCGGCCGGCGTTGCGCCGCAGCTCGGTGAGGAGCCCATCGCGGAAACGGTGCAGCCTGCCGATGCCGGGCAGCTGCCGCAGGTCGAGCGAGTAGCGCTCCTCCAGATCGTCGTCATCGGGCAGCAGACCGCCCGGCCCCGGCTCGACGGGGACCCAGACCAGGTTCGGCAGACCGTCCGGGCCGATCCACCCGAACTCGCGGAAGGAGAACACCTCACGATCGGCCATCGCGGACCCCCGGCTGCTTCGGCTCCTGGCGGCTGCCCGGTGCCACCGTACCGCTACCCGCTGTGCGCGGCGAGGGCCAGATCGGGAACTTGGGGTCGCCCGGGGCGGACCAGCCGGCCCCCGCCCGTCGACGACCTCACCCGAAGGTGGTCCGGTCAGTCGCCCCGCCGCGTCCCGTGCTGCTGGTCCCGGTTCTGTCGCAGGGCTTCCTCGAGTTGGTCCTCAAGGATGATGATCCGGCAGGCTGCCTCCAGGGCGAGACCCTCGTCGACCATCTCGCGGGCCCGGGCTGCCAGACGCAGTTGGTAGCGGGAGTAGCGGCGGTGCCCGCCGGTAGAGCGGTGCGGGTTGATGAGCTTCGCCTCGTCCAGGCGGCGCAGGAAGTCCTGCGTCGTGCCGAGCATCTCCGCGGCCTGGCCGATGGTGTATGCCGGGTAGTTCTCGTCGCCGAACATGTCATCCGGGTCTTGCCCCATCACACCTCCACGTCGAGGGCCCCGGCGCGCACGCGCCGGGGCCCAGGGTTACGGGTCAGAACACCATCTGCCGACGGGAAGGTCGGCTTGTCGTATCCGCACCAGCCGCCATGAACGGCTTCGGGTGCGAGGATCGCATAATCGTGACCGGAGACCACCTCTCGTTCGATGGAAACTGCGGTGTCCGCCGAGCCGGGCATGACGGCCGACAGCGGGCGATCCAACGGTGTACGGCCCTCCCTTTCCTCTGGTGCTTGAACTTCCTTGCTGACTGTCGGGGCCCACGTTCCTGCCCGGCCCCGACCACGTACGGGGAGCATCAGCTGGAGCCCCGAAAGAGCATCGGCCCCACCTGCGGTCTCGGCGTGCATCCCGCCGGGACCGACGTGCTCCTACCAACCATCAGAGGAGCGCCGCAAATCGCTTCCACCCCTCACCGCCGTCGCGACCTCGCGGCCAGGCGGTCCGTCCACGTCTTGACGGATCTTTGCTCTCGACTTGAAGAAGAGTATTCCACGCCACCGAGGATGTCTAGCCGTTTCGGCCTAGATTTTGTGGGCCGGCGCCATCAGGGTCGCTGGGCCACAAGCAGGCGCGGCGAGAGCAGTGACCGCCGGCAGACTGACGTACTCGTACCCGAAGGAGACGCATGGCGAAGCTCATCTACTCGATGATCACCTCGCTCGACGGCTACGCCGAGGCGGCGGAGGGCGGCCTCGGCACCGGCGCCGACGATCAGGAGGTGCACAGCTTCATCGGCGACGTCTTCCGCGCTGTCGGCACGTACCTCTACGGCCGACGGATGTACGAGACGATGGTCTGGTGGGAGACCGCGCACACCGAGCCCGACGTGCCGCCGCACATCCTGCGGTACGCGCGCGACTGGCAGGCCGCGGAGAAGATCGTCTACTCCACGACGCTGGAATCGGTGTCCAGCGCGAAGACCAGGATCGAGCGGACCTTCGACCCGGACGCGGTGCGCCAGCTGAAGGCCGAGGCAGATCACGACCTCACCGTCGACGGCCCGAACCTCGCGGCCCAGGCGATCGCGGCCGGCCTGGTGGACGAGTACCACCTGTTCGTCACCACGAGCGTGGTCGGCGGCGGCAAGCGGTTCTTCCCCGACGGCGTACGCCTCGACCTCGAACTGGTCGAGCAGCGCGTCTTCGACAGCGGACTCATCTACGCGCGCTACCGGACCCGCTGAGCGGCACCGGTTGGTGGCGCCGTCGTCGCACCACCCCTCGTGGGGCTGGACCGAGGGCGGCGGCAGTGACGACGAGTTGCGCGGTTCGGCACCGTCACGGTGTCGTCAGGGCGAACCGGCGCACCGTCACCGCGCCGCCCAACGACTGGGTGGCGTAGTTGAAGATGCCGAACCGGTATCCCATGAAGAACTGCCAGGCGTTGTTGAGGGTCAGTGCGTTACCCAGCGGGACGAAGGTGACCCCGTCGACGCTGTACGAGAACCTCGCCTGCCGCCCCGAGCCGGGTCGGATGTCGGCGTTGGCCCGCAACCAGATCCGTCCACCGGACACCGGGGCGCCGGCGATCTCGGTGCCGGTACCCGTCGTGTTCCAGTTGTCGGTCCCCATGGTGAGGCCATTGGTCATGACCACGCGGGTGACGCCGCTGTCCCGCTTGATCCCGATCCACGCCGACGTGTCGCGCAGCATCGCCAGCCCGGCCCGGTCGCCGTCGCGCATCGTGGAGTAGTCCAGCTCGATCGTTCCGGCCGAGGTCGGCCCCTGGATCCGGTGGGTCAGGGTGTTGCGAGCCCGGTAGAGGTCGTGGGTCACGGACGCGGTCTGCAGACGCAACCCGTTCTCCACCGACCACCGGTTGTCGTCCGGGTTGTGGTTCCACTCGTACTGCGGGCCGAGAGTGGTGCCGGCGAAGGTGTCGGTGCCGGTGAGGGGCTTGACGGGACGCAGCGGCAGCGGGTGGGGATAGCTGACACCCCAGCCTCCGTCGACCGTCTGCACCCGGGGCCAGCCGTCGCTGGTCCAGCTGATCGGTGCGAGCGTCGGCATCCGCCCGCCCGGGTACGCGTCGGTGAACGCCATGTAGTACCAGGCGCCGGTCTGGGTCTGCACCAGGCCACCCTGGTGCGGCACTCCGCCGCCGGCGATCGGCCCCGGCATGTCGAGCAGCACCTGCCGCTGCTCGTACGGGCCGAACGGACCGTTGGTGGACTTGAGTACGTACTGGCCGTTGGCCGGGCGGGTCAGCCAGATGTAGTAGGCGCCGTTGCGCTTGTAGAAGCGCGCTCCCTCCAGGGTGCCGATGCTCGACGGCGTCTGGTACACCTGCTGGGCCCGCACCTGGGTCCGCCCGTCGGCGGAGAGCTGCGCCACGCTGATCGTGCCGTTGCCGTACGCGACGTACATGGTGTCGTTGTCGTCGATCAGCATTCCGGCGTCGTAGTAGCAGTTGGGAATGGTGGCGTGCCGGCTCCAGGCGCCGTCGACGGCGGAGGCCGTGTAGATGTGCGTCTGGGCGAAGTCGACGCAGCCGGCCCAGTAGAAGGTCCGGTTGCTCGGCCGGTAGTTCAGCGTGGACGCCCAGATGCCGTCCACGTACCCGTGGCTGCCGCCTGCCATGTCGTACTTCGGTCCGAAGTCCAGCCGGGGCACCGAGTGGCCGGCGAACTCCCAGTTCACCAGGTCCCACGAGCGCAGCACCGGTGCGCCGGGCGAATAGTGCATGGTGGAGGCGGACATGTAGTAGACGTCGCCGACCCGGATGATGTCGACGTCGGCGAAGTCCTGCCAGACGACCGGGTTGGTGAAGGTGCCACCGGGGTTGCCGGGGTCGCCGACGCGGACCAGTTGCCACTGCTGGTTGGCGCCGTTCCAGTCGTCGTACTGCACGATGTTTCCGCCGTCGGCGGTGGAGGCGTTCTGCACCTCCACCACCTTGTTGCTGTTCCGGTTGATCAACCGGACGTGTCCGTCGGCGGAGTCGGCCAGCCGGAACTGCTGGTTGGTGCCGTTGCCGTCGGCCCACTGCACGATGCTGGCGCCGTTGGCGGTGGAGAAGTTGTAGACGTCCAGCACCTTGCCGGACAGCCGCGACTTCAACCGGTAGTAGCCGCCGCCGGAGTCGACGAACTGCCACTGCTGCCCGGTCCCGTTGTGGCGCGACCACTGCGTGATCCGCGCACCGTCGTTCATGGCCCCGTTGTAGAGGTCCAGCACCTTGCCGCTGTTGCGGTTCACCAGCACGTACCAGGCGTTCGTGTCCACCGTCGCCGCGGACGCCGGGGCCGGGGACAGCGCGACGAGGGCGCTTCCCACCAGCACCGCCACCACGGCGGCGGCCACCCGGGACAACCATCGGGGCCGCTTCGACGCAGCCCGGGCGAGAGCACCGATGGGAAGCATGTTCCTCCTTCAGGAGTTCACCGGGAGCGGAACCGGTCGGCCGTGCGTCGGCCGCAGGCACACACGCCCAGCAGGCCCTATCCGTCGGGTGTGGTGATCGATGACAGGCGGGCGGGAGGCTCCGCCCAGCATGGCGGTTAGCGCTAACAAAATGACGCCGTCCGACGCCCACGCGAACGACCCCGTCGACCCCGCGCCACCTGAGCTGGATCCGTAGGGCCCGAACGAGGACTGCCCGTCGCCCTCGACTCGCCTGCCCCCGCAAACATTTCGAGTATCGAACGAAATGATTTCGTTGGCAAGCCGTGACGCGGCACATACATCGATTAGCCTGCCAACGAAGCGCCCTGCCCGGACCACCACCGGCGGCTCACCCGGGATGGGAAGCGCCCGGTCAAGGGCGGGGGCCCTCACGACTTGACGAACAGCATGTTATCGCTCACAGTCGATGGCCAGGGACGACGACACCTGCGGCTCACCGGGCGAGCCCTTCCCGTCAACCTCTTACTCACCGTGCACCCGAGCAGGCAGACGCGTCGACGCCTGCGCTCGGCCCAACGTCGCGGTGCGCCCATCCTCGGAGGACCGTTCGGCTCTCGGTCCTCATCGAAAGGAGAACCATGTCTGCCTCAGGTAAGTCTCCATCGATCTCGCCGCCGGCGCGGCGGCGGCGAGGGTTGCTGCCACGGGTCGTCGCCGCCTGCGCGGCGGCGGTGGTGGTCGGTGGTGCCGCCGCCGCGGTGGTGTCGACACCCGCCGCCGCGGCGACAGTCGACACGAGCGCCTGGTACGTGTTGGTCAACCGCAACAGCGGCAAGGCCCTGGACGTGTACAACCTCGCCACGAACGACGGTGCGCGGATCACCCAGTGGACCCGGAACAACGGCAGCCAGCAGCAGTGGCAGTTCGTCGACTCCGGCGGCGGCTACTACCGGTTGAAATCGCGGCTGTCCGGCAAGGTGCTGGACGTCTACAACTTCTCCACCGCCAACGGCGCCAGCATCGTGCAGTGGGCCGACGGCAACGGCACCAACCAGCAGTTCCGGCTGGCCGACTCCGCCGACGGACACGTCCGGTTGATCAACCGGAACAGCAACAAGGTGGTGGAGGTGCAGGGCGCCTCGACCGCCGACGGCGGAAACATCGTGCAGTACGACGACTGGAACGGCGCCAACCAGCAGTGGCGGCTCGATCGCGTCGACGGCGGCGGAAGCCCGACGACGCCGCCGCCCGGCACGTGTGCCCTGCCGTCGTCGTACCGCTGGAACTCGACGGGTGCGTTGGCGCAGCCGAGGGCGGGTTGGGTGTCGCTCAAGGACTTCACCCACGCCCCCTACAACGGCCGGCACCTCGTCTACGCCACCACACACGACACCGGAACGACGTGGGGCTCGATGAACTTCGGGCTCTTCACGAACTGGTCCGACATGGCCTCGGCCAGCCAGAACCAGATGCCGTTCGCCGCCGTCGCGCCCAGCCTCTTCTACTTCGCCCCGAGGAACACCTGGGTCCTGGCGTACCAGTGGGGTGGACCCGCCTTCTCCTACCGCACGTCGAGCGACCCCACCAACGTGAACAGTTGGTCGTCACCGCAGACACTCTTCACCGGCAGCATCTCCGGCTCCGGCACCGGACCGATCGACCAGGCGCTCATCGGTGACGACACCAACATGTACCTGTTCTTCGCCGGGGACAACGGCAAGATCTACCGGGCCAGCATGCCCATCGGCAACTTCCCCGGCAACTTCGGCTCGGCCTACACGACCATCATGAGCGACACCACCAACAACCTCTTCGAAGGCGTCCAGGTCTACAAACTCCAGGGCCAGAACCGCTACCTCATGCTCGTCGAGGCGATCGGCGCGCAGGGCCGCTACTTCCGCTCGTTCACCGCCACCAACCTGGGCGGTACGTGGACACCGCAGGCCGCCACCGAGAGCAACCCCTTCGCCGGCAAGGCCAACAGCGGCGCCACCTGGACCAACGACATCAGCCACGGCGAACTGATCCGCAGCAACGCCGACCAGACCATGACCATCGACCCCTGCAACCTCCAACTGCTCTACCAGGGCCGCTCCCCCAACTCCGGCGGCGACTACGGCCGCCTGCCCTACCGGCCAGGTTTGCTGACCCACCAACGCTGAAGGGTGTGACACAGGTCCGGCCCGGATGTCGCTCGGGGCGGGCTCGGCGCAAGGCCGAGCCCGCCCCGAGCGCCCCGGTCACCACGGTCACCCCGCCGGCGGCCCGGCCGCTCCGGCCGGTCACCGCCGACCGACGCCCCGACGCATTCCCACCAGGAGGAGGACACATGTCCGGACCAAGGAGATGGCTGGCCGCGGTACTGGGCGCCGTGACGCTCGCTGCTGCCGTCGGCGGCGGTGTGGTCGCCCCGCGACCGGCGCAGGCGCTGAACAACGGCGTCGCCCGCACGCCACCGATGGGTTGGAACACCTGGAACACGTTCGGCTGCAACATCAACGAGACACTGATCCGCCAGACGGCCGACGCGATCGTCGTCAACGGGCTGCGCGATCTCGGGTACAGGTACGTCGTCGTCGACGACTGCTGGTTCAATCCGGACCGGGACGCCCAGGGCAACCTCCAGGCCCACCCGCAGCGCTTCCCGAGCGGGATGAAGGCCCTCGGCGACTACCTGCACTCACGCGGCCTGCTCTTCGGCATCTACCAGGCGCCGCTGGACCAGACCTGCGCCCAGTACTTCGACGCCTTCCCCGGCTCGACCGGCAGCCTCGGCCACGAGTACCAGGACGCCCGACAGTTCGCCGCCTGGGGCGTCGACTACCTGAAGTACGACTGGTGCTCCCCCACCGGAACGATCAACGACCAGGTGGCGAGGTTCGGCATCATGCGCGACGCGCTGGCCGCCACCGGCCGACCGATCGTCTACAGCATCAACCCGAACAGCATCCACGAGAAGACCGGGCCGCAGCGCAACTGGAGCGACGTGGCGAACCTCTGGCGAACCACCGAGGACATCACCAACGCGTGGAACACCGGCCAGACCAACGGCTACCCGATGGGGATCCAGAACATCGTCGACGTCAACGTGCCGCTCGCCGGCTACGCCGCACCGGGCGGCTTCAACGACCCGGACATGCTGGAGGTCGGCAACGGCGGCATGACCGACACGGAGACGCGTAGCCACTTCGCGCTCTGGTCGATCATGGCGGCGCCGCTCATGATGGGCAACGACCTGCGCTCAGCCAACGCGGCGACGTTGGCCATCCTCAAGAACCAGAACCTGGCCGCCATCAACCAGGACCCGCTCGGACTCCAGGCGGTCCAGGTCTCCCACGACGGCACCCGGCGGATCCTGGCCAAGCGGCTGACCAACGGGGACGTCGCCGTCGCCCTGTTCAACCAGGGCAGCTCCACCACGACGGTCTCCACCACCGCGGCGGCGATCGGCAAGACCGGCACCTCGTTCACCCTGCGGGACGCCTGGACCAACGCCACCTCCACGACGACCGGAGGCATCTCTGCGAGCGTTCCGGCGCACGGCACCGTGGTGTACCGGGTCAGCGGCGGCGGCACCACCGACCCGCCGCCCCCCACCACGTTCCGGCTGCGCAGCGAGTCGGCCGGTCGATGCCTCGACCTGGACAACTCCAACACCGCCAACGGCACCGGCACCCTGGTCTGGGACTGCCACGGCAACCCCAACCAGCAGATCAGCCAGAACGGCCGGACGTTGCGGGTCCTTGGCAAGTGCCTGGACGTGCCGACCAACGCCACCAACGGCACCCGGGTGCAGATCTGGGACTGCCACGGCGGCAGCAACCAGCAGTGGACCCTCAACGGCAACGGCACGGTCAGCAACGTCCGCTTCCCGGCGCTCTGCCTCGACGTCGACAACGGCGGCACGGCCAACGGCACGGCGGTCATCGTCTGGTCCTGCCACGGCAACAGCAACCAGCGGTGGAACCGGGTGTGACCTCCACCGTCAAACACCGCTCCACCCTGTTGCGGAGCACGTCGTGCAACCGCGGGCCCGGAGAGGGTGCCGGGGCTCGATCGCCGCCGTCGCGAGCCCTGCCCGCGCGGTCGCCCTGCTGCCGGGCAGGCGAGCTTCGCCTGGGCGGAGGCGTACGGTCAGGGTTGGCGGAAGCGGTTGATCGCCGGCTCGTGGCGGGCCCGGAACTCCGGGTCGTCCACGCCGCGTCCCTCCCCCGGGGCGAGGCAGAGCACCCCGACCTTGCCGTGGTGCCGGTTGTGGTGCACGTCCGAGACAGCTTGGCCGATCTGGTCGAGGGGGTAGCTGCGGGACAGGGTCGGGTGGATCCGGCCCCGGCTGACGAGGCGGTTCGCCTGCCACGCCTCCCGGTAGTTGGCGAAGTGCGAGCCGATGATCCGCTTCAGGTGCATCCAGAGGTAGCGGTTGTCGAACTGGTGCAGGTAGCCGCTGGTGGAGGCGCAGGTGACGATGGTGCCACCACGGCGGGCGACGTAGACGGATGCCCCGAAGGTCTCCTGGCCGGGATGTTCGAAGACGATGTCCACGTCATCGCCACCGGTCAGCTCCCGGATCCGCGCGCCGAACCGCCGCCACTCCCGGGGGTCCTGGGTGTGTTCGTCGGTCCAGAACCGGTAGTTCTCCACGCTCCGGTCGATGATCGCGTCGGCACCCATCGCCCGACAGATGTCGGCCTTCTGGTCGTTGGAGACCACACAGATCGGGGTCGCGCCGCCGGCCAGGGCGTACTGGGTGGCGTACGAGCCGAGCCCTCCGGCGGCACCCCAGATGAGAATGTTGTCGCCCTGGGTCATGTTCGCGCCGTTGCGGGAGACGAGCTGCCGGTACGCCGTCGAGTTGACCAGCCCCGGGGTCGCCGCCTCCTCCCAGGTGAGGTGGGCGGCCTTCGGCATGAGCTGGTTCGCCTTGACCAGAGCCAGCTCGGCGAGGCCGCCGTAGTTGGTCTCGAACCCCCAGATCCGCTGTTCCGGGTCGAGCATCGAGTCGTCGTGCCCGGCGGCGTCCTCGAGCTCGACCGACAGGCAGTGCGCGACCACCCGGTCGCCGGGCCTGAACCGGCGCACCCCCGGCCCGGTCCGCAACACGACGCCGGCCAGGTCGGAGCCGATGACGTGCCATGGCTGGTGGTGGCGGGCGGCGAGGCCGCCGGTACGGGCGTACCGCTTGAGGAAGGCGAAGGTGGGCACCGGCGCGAAGAGCGCGCTCCACACCGTGTTGTAGTTGACCGAGCTGGCCATGACCGCGACGAGCGCCTCGCCCGGGCCGGGTTCCGGGGTGGGCACCTCCCGCACGTGCAGCGACTTCGCCGGTTCCCGGTCCCCCACCGCGATGCCCTCGAACATCTCCTGTTCCTCTTCGAGCAGGACGGCCGCCCGGTAGGACTCGGGCAGTGGCAGCGCCTCGACGTCCCGGGCGGTGGCGTCGGCGGACTCGATGGTGTCGACCAGGACGGAATTCACGAGCGTGGTCTCCTGTCTGAGCGGCGGGAGGAGGGGGGCAAGGGCGGCGGACCGCCCGGCGGTGCCGCTGCCGGTGGGCTGCGGCGGACGGCGACGGCCGGACGGCGGGAGCACGGGCGGTGCCGGTCAGTGGTGCAGGGCAGCGTTCCCGACGGCGAAGCGGGTCAGGTCGTCGACCAGTGCCGCGACCACGGCGGCCCGCTGTTCGGCGAGGTAGAAGTGACCGCCGGGGAAGGTCCGCAGGATGAACGAGGCGTCGGTGAGGCGTTCCCAGGCCCGGGCCTCCGCCACGGTCACCTGCGGGTCCTCGGTGCCGGTGAACACGCTCACCGGGCAGCGCAGCGGCGAGCCGGGCCGGTAGCGGTAGGTCTCGACCGCCTGGAAGTCGGCCCGGACGGCCGGCACGATCATCCGGACCACCTCGTCGTCTCCGAGCAGGCGCGGATCGGTACCCGCCAGTCGCCGCATCTCCGCGATGACTCCCGCGTCGTCGCGCCGGTGCACGTCGCCCCGGTGCGGTTTGGACGGGACGGGACGCCCCGACACGACCAGACCGAGCAGCCGGGTGGTGGAGCCGAGTCTCCGGGCGAGCTCGAAGGCCACGCAGGCGCCCATGCTGTGTCCGAACAGGACGATCCGGCGGTCGGTCATCGCCTCGACCAGTGGCAGGAGCCGGTCGACCAGACCGTCGATCGAGCCGATCGGGGGCTCGGTGTACCGGTCCTGCCGGCCGGGATACTGCACGGCCAGCACCTCGGCGACCCCGGCCAGGTCCGCCGAGAGGGGCCAGAACCAGGTCGCCGAGCCGCCGGCGTGCGGAAAGCAGAGCAGGGTGAGATCGCTGGTGACCGAGCCGTGGTGGTAGCGCCGGAACCACAGGTCCTTCTCGGCCAGCACGCTGACGGCACTACTTTCCTTCATCATCGGGAGCCTCCGAGGAACGCTTCGAACGCAGATTCCGGTGCACGCTGAGGTGTGCCACGAGGTGGCGTCGGGTCGACCCGGGAACGGTTCAGGTCAGGTCACCGGTGTTTCGGCGGGAGACGGGCCGGCCAGGAGCCGGCTCATCGCGGCGGTCGCCACGAACGCGGCGACGTTGTACCAGAGGGCCGTCGAGGTGAGTTCCGGGAAGCTCTCCCGGCCCGCCTCGACCAGGGCGAAGTAGAGGGTGCCGAGCAGCGCGACCCCGGCGGCGGAGCCGAACTGGATGACCGCGTTGACCACGCCGGAGCCGGCCCCGGTGTCGGCGGGGGGCACCTCGCCGAGGACGAGCGCGGTCAGCACCGGGGAGACCAGCCCCATCCCACAGCCGAGCACGAAACCGGCGGCAGCGACGTGGGCGAGCTCCAGATCGGCGCCGAGCGTGTCGACCAGCAGGAGCATGGTCAGCGCCCCCGCCGCCATGATCGACGCCCCGACCCCGACCAGGTGCCGTTCCCGCCCCGCCCCCTTGCGCCAGGCGATCTGGAAGGTGGCCGCGATGCCGAGCGGCCACGCGGCCGTCGCCAGGGCGGTGCGCAGCGGGCTCCAGCCCAGGCCGAACTGGAGGTGGTAGGTGAGGACCAGGAAGAGCGAGCCGACCCCGGTGAAGACCAGGAAGGTCGCCACGAGACCGAGGCGGAACGAGCGGCTGCGGAACAGCCGGGGTGGGACCAGAGCGGAGTCGTCGCGGGCCTGCCGGCGGCGCTGGCTGACCGCGAAGAGCCCGAAGAGCGGCACGGAGAGCACCAGCAACGCCAACAGCCAGATCGGCCAACCCAGCTCCCGACCCTGCACCAGCGGGAACATCAGCGCCCCGGCGGCGAGGGAGAGGAGCAGCACGCCGGTGCCGTCGACGCGGGTGGGGCTGTCCGCACGCCGCTCCGGCAGCAGCCGGGCCGCCGCGACCAGGGCGGCGAGACAGAGCGGCAGGTTCATCAGGAAGATCGCCCGCCAGCCGAGGCCGAAGAGGTTCGCCTCGGTGAGCAGGCCGCCCAGCAGTGGCCCGCCCACGGTGCCGACGCTGAGCACCCCACCGAGGATGCCGAAGGCGACCGGCCACCGCTCCCGGGGGAACATCGTGACGATCACCGCCACGACCTGCGGCACCATCAACGCCGCGGTGGCCCCCTGGGCGAACCGGCCGAGCACCAGCGTCTCGGCCGACCATGCCACGGCGCAGAGCAGCGAGGCGGCGGTGAAGCCGGCGACCCCGGCGAGGAAGACCCGCCGCATGCCGTAGATGTCACCGAGCCGCCCGCCGGTGATCAACAGCAGGGCGAAGGCGAAGGCGTAGCCGGCGAGGGTCCACTGGGCGGCGGCGAAGTCGGCCCCCACGTCGCGCTGGATCACCGGCAGCACCACCGTGACCACGGTGGCGTCCAGGCCGTCCAACAGCGCGGCGAGCACGACCACGGCGAGCGCCGCCCACCGTCGCGGATCCGGCCCCGACTCCTCCGGTCGGTGCTGCTCGGTCTCGATCATGCTGTCCGTCGCGGACACGGTAGCTCCCTGCTGGTCGGTCGGCACAGCTTGGTCCCGGCTCATGCTCACTCCTTACCGAGGACTGCGTCGAGGGCCTGATCGATCTCGTCGATGGTGAGCTCGTCGACCTCCCGGTCGACCGGCACCACCGGCTCCCCCGGACGAGCCAGTTCGAGGAGGCGGCCGAGGATGCCACTGGCCCGCAGCGCGTCCGGGCCGAGCCGGGTCACGGCCCAGTGCGCGGCGGCCACCGGGTCGGCCGGCACCCCCTGCGGCGACGTCGCCTCCGCCGCCGACGGGGCCACCGGCTCGGCCGGGCGGGCCGCGCCGAGCCTGCCGTCGAGGAACTCCGCGAGCGCCCGCACAGTTGGATAGTCGTACGTCAGGGAGGTGGGCAGGGTGGTGCCGGTGGCCTTGGCGAGTCGGTTACGCAGCTCCACCGCCATCAGCGAGTCCCACCCGAGGTCGCGCAGTGGCTTCTCCGCGCCGACGGCGGCCGCGTCGGGCAGCCCGAGAACCAGCCCCGCCTCGTGCTGCACGAAGCGGGTCAGCTCGGCGACGCGTTCCCCCGCGTCGAGCGGGGCGAGCCGCTCGACCAGACCGGCACCGGCCTCGGTCGCCCGGGCGTGGCGCAGGGTGCGGCGGACCAACGCCCGCAGCAGCGCCGGTGGCTCGGCGTCGAACGCGTCCGGGAGCAGCCGCACCGGCACCTGATGGGCGTACGGGCGGGCCAGGGCGGCGTCGAAGAGGCGCAACCCGGCCGCCGTGTCGATCGGCAGGATCCCCTGCCGGCGTACCCGGGCCAGCTCGGCCGGATCGAGGTTGCCGGTCATCCCCGCCCCGGTCGCCGTCCACGGCCCCCATGCGAGGCTGACCCCGGCCAGCCCGCGGGCCCGTCGGTGCGCGGCGAGCGCGTCGAGGTACGCGTTCGCGGCCGCGTAGTTGCCCTGCCCGGCCGCGCCGAGCGTGCCGGCCAGCGACGAGAAGAGCACGAACGCGGCGAGATCCTGCCCGACGGTCAGCTCGTGCAGGTGGGCCGCGCCGACGAGCTTCGGGGCGAGGACCCGGTCGAACCGTTCCTGGGTGAGGTTGCGCAGCACCCCGTCGTCGAGGACGGCGGCGAGGTGCAGCACGGCGGTGAGCGGGTGGGCCGGGTCGACCGCGTCGAGTACCGCGGCCACCTGCGCCCGGTCGGCCACGTCGCAGGCGAGCACCCGCACCGTCTCCGCTCCGAGGGCGGTCACCTCGTCGATCAGCTCCCGCGCGTCCGGGGCGTCCGACCCGCGCCTGGAGGCGACCAGCAGGTGCCGGGCCCCGTGCGCGCGGACCACGTGCGCGGCGAGGGCCCGGCCGAGTCCGCCGGTGCCGCCGGTGAGCAGCACCGTGCCGTCCGGGTCGAGTGGACGCGGGGTGGTGAGCACGAGCTTCCCGACGTGCCGCCCCTGGGCCATCAACCGGAACGCCTCCGGCGTCTCACGTACGTCGTAGGCGGTGTGCCGCAGCGGGCGTACCGCCTGGGCCGGCAGCGCACCGAGGGCGGCGAACTCGGCGGCGATCGCGTCGTTGCCGCCGGCCATCAGGTCGAAGGCGGCGTAACGGACGCCCGGGTGCGCGGCCTCGACCTCGGCGGCGTCCCGCACGTCGGTCTTCCCCATCTCCAGGAAGTGCCCGCCGCGGGGCAGCAGCCGCAGGGAGGCGTCGACGAACTCGCCGGCCAGCGCGTTGAGCACGGCGTCCACGCCCTGGCCGCCGGTGGCGGCGAGGAACCGGTCGGCGAAGTCGGTGTCCCGGGAGGAGGCGATCCGCTCGGCGGGGATGCCGAGGGCACGCAGTACCGGCCACTTGGCGACGCTCGCCGTGGCCCAGACCTCCAGCCCGAGATGCCGAGCGAGGTGCACGGCGGCCATGCCGACGCCGCCGGCCGCCGCGTGCACCAGCAGCCGCTGGCCGGGTCGGAGTCCCGCGCGGGTGACCAGGGCGTGGTGGGCGGTCAGGTACGCCAGCGGCAGGGTGGCCGCCTCGGCGAAGTCCAGCCCGTCCGGCAGCGGCACGAGGAGCCGGGCGTCCACGTCCACCTCGGTGCCGAACGCGCCGACGGCCAGCCCGGTGACCCGTTGCCCGACCCGCAGCCGGGTCACGTCGGCGCCGACCGCGACCACCTCACCGGCGCACTCCAGACCGAGAGCGGGGGCGTGCACCACGTCGAGGGCGTTGAGGACGTCCCGGAAGTTCACCCCGGCGGCCCGGACCCGCACCCGGACCGCGCCCGGTTCCAGTGCGGCCCGATCGACGGCGACCACCCGGAGTGCGTCGAAGCTGCCCCGTTCGGCGATCTCCACCCGCCACGGGCCGTCGGTGGGCGGGGCGGTCAGCGCGGTGCCGGCGTCGACCGGCACCAGCCGGGGCACCAGGATCTGGTCGCCCCTGAGCGCGATCTCCGGTTCGTCGGTCCCGGCGAGTGCCCCGGCGAGCAGGGCCGGGTCAACGCCCGCGCCGAGGTCGACCAGGCGCAGCGGCCGGTCGGGGTGTTCGGCACGGGCGGCCCTGACCAGGCCCCACACGCCCGCGTTCTCCAGTGCGTCGGCCGGGTCGCCTGGGCGGGCGGCGACCGCGTCGGCGGTCACCCAGACCACGCCGGTCACCTGCTCGGCGCCGAGCACCGCACGGAGCTGGGCGAAGGCGTCCAGCAGGGCCGCCCGGGGGTCGGCCGCGCCACCGCCGGTCAGGTCCACCACGACGGTACCGGCCGGCGTCTGCGGGAGGGTGGCGTGCGCCGGCAGGCCCCAGGCGTCGGCCAGGGTGGTGCCGGGGCCGAGCAGGAGCAGGTCGCCCGGGAGGGTGCTGGCCGGCGGCGCGGTGACCGGTCGGAACTCCACCCGGTACAGGTCCTCGGCGGTGCCGGCCGGGCGGAGCTGGTCGGGGCGGACCCGGCGCAGCGCCAGCCCGGTCACCTCGGCGACCGGTTCACCGGCGGCATCGGCGACGGTCAGCACGGCGGTCGGCTCGCCGTCGGCGTCGGTCAGTTCGGCCCGGACCCGCAGTTCGGTCGCCCCGGTCGCGGCGAGCCGCACCCCGAGCCAGGTGAACGGCAGGAGCAGACCATCCCGCGGGTCGTCGTCGGTGATCGCGGCGAGGGTGTGCAGGGCCGCGTCGAGCAGCGCCGGGTGCACCCCGAAGCCGTCGGCGGCACCGGCGGGCGCGGGCAGGACCACCCGCCCGTAGGCGACGTTGCCCCGGCGGAGGACCTCGGTGAGCCCGCGGAACGCCGGCCCGTACGCGAGGCCCTGCGCGGCCAGACGCGGGTGCAGGTCGGTGAGCGGCACCGGCTCGGCCTCCGCGACGGGCCACACCCGCAGCCCCGCGTCCTGGCCGACGGGGTCGCGCGGGGTGTCGGTCAGGTGACCGTGTGCGTGGTGCGTCCACGGCGCGTCCCCCCGGTCGGGGCGGGAGTGGATGTCGATCCGGCGCTCGCCGTGCGCGTCGGGGGCGGAGACCCGGACCTGGAGCCGGCGGGCCCCCTGCTCGTCGAGGACGAGCGGCTGGGCCAGGGTCAGCGTCTGCACGCCGGCGGCACCGACCGCGCCGACCGCCGCGAGGGCGAGGTCGAGCAGCCCGGTGCCGGGGACGAGCAGCGAGCCGTGCACCACGTGGTCGCGCAGCCAGGGGTGCGCGACGGCCGAGATCCGGCCGGTGAGCAGGTGCCCGTCGCCGTCGGCGAGCGGGGTGACCGCGACCAGCCACGGATGCCCGCAGGCGACCAGTCCGCTGGTCTCCAGGTCGCCCCGGTCGCCCGCCGGCCGCAACCAGTGCGCGGTGCGCTGGAAGGCGTACGTGGGCAGGTCGATGCCGCTGCCGTCGGGCAGGACCCGTGACCAGTCGACGTCGACCCCGGCGCGGTGTACCGCGGCGACGACCGCCGCCAGGCTCTCGTCCTCGGTGAGACCGGCGGTGAAGCGGCTGGTGGAGTCCGCGGCGACGCACCCGGCGGCCATCGGGGCGAGCACCGGGCCGGGCCCGCACTCCAGGTAGCGACGGATCCCGGCGGCCTCCAGCGTGGTGACCGCGTCGAGGAACCGGACCTCCCGACGGACCTGTCGGACCCAGTAGCCGGGGTCCCGCAACCCCTGCCCGGCGGGGAGGTCGACGCCGGCCCACTCGCCGGTGACCGTACTGACCACCGGGATCTCGGGCGCGGCGAACCGGCATCCGGCGGCGACCTCGGCGTACGCGTCGAGCATCGGTTCCATGTGCGGGCTGTGGAAGGCGTGCGACACGGTCAGCCGTTTCGTCCGCCGGCCCTGCGCGACGAAGTACTCCGCCACGGCGGTGACCAGGTCGGCGTCTCCACTGACCACGGTCTGCCGCGGGCCGTTCACCCCGGCGACGGCGATCCGCGCGTCGGTCGGGAGTGCGGCCCGGACGATCTGTTCGTCGGCCTCGATCGAGACCATCGCCCCGCCGGGCGGGCAGGACTGCATCAGCCGGCCCCGGGCGGCCACGAGACGGGCCGCGTCGGGCAGGTCGAGGATCCCGGCGACGTGCGCGGCGGCCAGCTCACCGACGGAGTGCCCGGCGAGCGCGGCCGGTGCCACCCCGAGGGAGACCAGCAGCCGGTGCAGGGCGACCTCGGTGGCGAAGAGCGCCGGCTGGGCGTACTCGGTGTGGTGCAGCAGCGCCGCCTCCGGCGAGTCGGGATCGGCGAAGACCACCTCGCGCAACGGACGGGGCAGGTGCGGGTCGAGCGCGGCGCAGACCGCGTCGAAGGCGTCCCGGTAGACGGCCGACTCGCGGTGCAGCGTCCGGCCCATGCCGACCCGCTGCGCGCCCTGACCGGTGAAGAGGAGCGCCACCTCGCCGTCGGCGACCGGTTCGACGTCCCGGACCGCCGGGTGCCGGCGTCCGTCCGCGAGCGCGCGGAGCGCATCCACGGTGGATGGTGCGTCCTCGGCGATCACCGCCGCCCGGTACGGGAAGTGGGTGCGGAGCCGGGCGGCGGTGTACGCCAGGTCCACCAGGGGCGCCCCGGAGCCGGCGAGCCAGTCGGCCCAGCGACCGGCCTGCGCCCGGACGGCGGCCTCGGAGTGCCCGCTGACCGGCACCGGCAGCGGGCTGCCCGGCTCGGTGGGCGCCGCAGGCTGCTGCGACCGGACGGGAGCCTCCTCGATGACCACGTGGGCGTTGGTGCCGGAGAGGCCGAACGAGGACACCCCGGCCCGGCGGACCCGCTCACCGCGCGGCCACGGGCGGGCGTTGGTGAGCAGCTCCAACCGGCCGCCCGTCCAGTCCACCAGTGGGCTCGGTTCCCGGACGTGCAGGGTCGGCGGCAGGGTTTCGTGGTGCAACGCCAGCACCATCTTGATCACGCTGACCACGCCGGCGGCGGCCTGGGTGTGACCGAGGTTGGACTTCACCGAACCGAGCAGCAGTGGCGTGGCACGTTCGGGGCCGAAGACCTCGGCGAGCGCGCCGGCCTCGATCGGGTCGCCGAGGGCGGTGCCGGTGCCGTGCGCCTCGACCGCGTCCACGTCGGCGGGACGCAGCCCGGCCGCGGCCAGGGCGTCGCGGACCACCCGCTGCTGGGACGGACCGTTCGGCGCGGTGAGCCCCTGGCTACGCCCGTCGGAGTTGACCGCGGAGCCGCGGAGCACCGCCAGGACCGGGTCACCGTCGCGCTGCGCGGCGGCGAGAGGCTTGAGCACCAGCACCCCGCACCCCTCGGCCCAGCCGGTGCCGTCGGCGTCGGCGGAGAAACTGTGGCAGCGCCCGTCCGACGACAGCCCCTTGAGCCGGCTGAACTCCACGAACGGGGTGGGGGTGCTCATCACGGTGACCCCGCCGGCGAGCGCCAGCTCGCACTCCCCGGCGCGCAGCGCGGAAGCGGCGAGGTGGAGCGCGACAAGCGACGAGGAGCAGGCGGTGTCGACGCTCACCGCCGGCCCCTGCAACCCGAGCGTGTACGCGACCCGCCCGGACAGGACGCTGGCCGCGTTCCCGGTGCCGTAGTAGCCGTCCAGGTCGGCGAGGCTGTGCCCGGCCTGGCTGCCATAGTCGGAGCCCATCGTGCCGAGGTAGACGCCGGTACGGCTGCCGTACAGGTCGCCGGGGCGGACCCGGGCCCGTTCCAGGGCCTCCCAGGCGGCCTCCAGCACCAGCCGCTGCTGCGGGTCCATGGCGACCGCCTCGCGCGGGGAGACCCCGAAGAAGTCGTGGTCGAAGCCGGCCACGTCGTCGAGGAAACCGCCCTCACGGACGGTGCTGCGCCCCACCGCCGCCGGGTCCGGGTCGTAGAGATCCAAGCCGGCCCAGCGTTCCGGGAACGGGCCGACCGCGTCCCGGCCTGCGGCGAGGAGATCCCAGAAGCCCTCCGGATCGACGACGCCGCCGGGGAGCCGGCAGGCCATGGCGACCACGGCGATCGGCGCGTCGGCGGGGACCGCCGTGGCAGCCGACGTCGCGACCACACCGGACCCGCCGAGGTCGAGCCGGTCGAGCAGCAGCGCGGCCACCGCCTCCGCGCTGGGATGGTCGAAGGCGATGGTGGCCGGCAGCGGCACGCCGACGGTGTCGACGAGCCGGCGGCGCAGCTGCATCGCCATCACCGAGTCGAGACCGGCGTCGGCGAAGACCTGGTCGGCGGCAACCGACGTGCCGCCGAGCACCGCGCTGGCCTCCCGGCTGACCAGGTCGACCAGCTCGGCGAGGCGGGCGTCGCGCGGCAGCGCCGCCAACCGGTCGCGCAGACCGCCACCCCCGGCGGCGCCGGCGACGGTGGTGGCCCGGGTCCGCACCAGGGCACGCAGCAGCGCCGGCACGGTCGCGTCGGGGCGGCGCAACGCGGTGAGGTCGAAACGGACCGGCACCAGGACCGGGTCGGGGTGGGCCAGGGCCGCGTCGAACGCCCCGAGGGCCTGGGCGGTGGTGAGCGGCGCGACGCCACCGGCACGCAGCTCGGCCCGTTCCCGCGCGCCGAGACCGGCGGTCATCCCGCCGTCCTGCTGCCACATCCCCCAGACCAGGGCGGTCGCCGGCAGACCGGCGGCCCGCCGGGCGGTGGCGAGCGCGTCGAGGGCGGCGTTCCCGGCCGCGTACCCGGCCTGACCGGCGCCGCCGAGCAGACCGGAGACGGAGGAGAAGAGCACGAACGCGGCGAGCGGCAGCGACCGGGTCGCCTCGTCGAGGTGGCGGGCACCGGTCAGCTTCGGGGCCATCACCCGGGCGATCCGGTCCGGGTCCTGGCCCGCGAGCAGCCCGTCGTCGATGACCCCCGCCAGGTGGAAGACGGCGGTCCAACGGGCGTCGGGACGGGCCAGCACCGCGGCCACCGCGTCCCGGTCGGTGACGTCACAGGCCACCACGTCGACCTGCGCACCATCCGCGCGGAGCCGGTCGAGGTCCTCGGCGGCGGCGCCGTCGACCGTGCCGCGCCGGGAGGTGAGCACCAGCCGGCGGACCCGGTGGGCGCCGACGAGGTGTGCGGCGAGGGTCCGCCCGAGGTCGCCGGTGCCACCGGTGATCAGGACGGTGCCGTCCGGATCGAGCCGGAACGGCTCGTCGGCCAGCCCGGCGGGAGTCAGCCGGGGTACGAGGACCACGCCGTCGCGCAGGACGAGTTCCGGCTCGTCGACGACGGGCACCGCGACGCCGGGATCGACGCCGGCGGGGGCGTCGACCAGGCGGATCCCCCGCTCGGGGTGCTCGGCGCGGGCCGCCCGCAGCAGCCCCGCCAGGGCCGCCTGCTCCGGTGCCGGGGCCGGATCGTCGGGGCGTACCGCGACCGCCCCGTTCGTGCGCCAGAGCAGCTCGGTACGCCCCAGCCGGGCGTCGCCGAGCAGCCCGTGCAGCAACGGCAGCGCCTCGGTGGGGCCGGCGACGCCGTCGACGAGGATCCGGTCCGGGGCGGCGTGCCCGGCGTCGAGGTGCCCGGTGAGCGCGGTGAGGTCGGCGAACCGGTCCGGGGCGGCGGCGCCGGTTGTCCCGAGGGTCCAGCGGGTGCCGGCCTGCTGGCGCAGCGGACCGGGCTCGACGTGGCGCAGCCGGTAGAGGTGTTCGACGGTACCGCCGGCCCGGACCCGGGCGGGGTCGGCGGCGCGGAGCACGAGGGTGGCGTGCAGCACCGGCGTGCCGTGCGCGTCGGTGGCCCGTAGGACGATCCGCTCGGCGTCGGCGTCGACGTCGGCCCGGACCCGCAGCCGGGTCGCGCCGCTGGCTGCGGTGCGCACCGTGTGCCAGCTGAAGGGCAGCCGGACCGGGGCGTCCGGGTCGGCGGCGGCGACCGCGTGCAGGGCCGCGTCGAGCAGGGCCGGGTGCACGGTGTACCCGTCGGTGGTCAGCGGCTCCGGGAGGTCCACCCGGGCGTAGACCCGACCGGCGGTCCGGTACGCCTCGACCAGCCCCCGGAACGCCGGGCCGTAGTCGAGGCCGGCGGCGGCGAACGCGGCGTACCGGCCGTCGAGGTCGACCGGGTCGGCACCGGCGGGGGGCCACTGACGCAGGTCGTCCCAGCCTGCGGGCTCGTCGTCGACGGTGGCGACGGTGCTCCCCTCCGCGTGACGGCGCCAGACCGCGGCGTCGCTGCCGTCGTCGACGCGGCTGTGCACGGTCAACGGCCGGGCCCCGTCCGGCCCGGCCGGCCCGACGGTGACCTGGACCCGGACCGTGGTGCCGGTGTCCGGCAGGACGAGCGGATCGAGCAGGGTCAGCTCCCCCACCCCGGCCGCGCCGACGTGCCGGGCGGCGGCGGTGGCGAGGTCGAGCAGCCCGGTGCCGGGGACCAGGACGGCGCCATGGACCCGGTGGTCGCGCAGCCACGGGTGGGTGCCGGTGGAGACGGTGCCGGTGAAGAGGTGCCGGTCCCCGTCGTCGGCGACCGAGGTGACCGCGCCGAGCCAGGGGTGCCCGGCGGTGGTCAGCCCCAGCGAGGAGGGGTCGCCGCCGCGGGCCGGTTCCACCCAGAAGCGGCGGCGCTGGAAGGCGTACGTGGGCAGGTCGACCAGGCGGCCCCGGGTGCCGGCGAGGGCGGACCAGTCGACGTCCCCGCCGGCGACGTGCACCTGGGCGAGGCCGGCCAGCACGGCAGTGACCTCGTCGGTGTCGACGACACCGGGCAGGCCGGTGGCGACCTGGCTCGGCGAGTCCTCGGCGAGGCAGCCGGCGGCCATCGCGGCGAGCACCGGCGCGGGACCACACTCCAGGTAGCGGCGGATCCCGCTGGCCTCGGCGCGGCCGACCACGTCGAGGAAGCGGACGGCGTCGCGGGCCTGCCGCACCCAGTACGCGGCCGAGCGGAGTCCGTCGCCGTCGGGGGTTTCCGGGCCGGTCCGCTCCCCGGTGACCGTGCTGATCACCGGGATGGCCGGGGCGGCGAACCGGCAACCGGCGGCCACCTCGGCGTACGCGTCGAGCATCGGGTCCATGTGCGGGCTGTGGAAGGCGTGCGACACGGTGAGACGACGGGTCCGGCGTCCCTCGGCGGCGAAGTGCTCGGCGACCGCCGTGACCGGGTCGTTGTCGCCGCTGACCACGGTCTGCCGGGGTCCGTTCAGGCCGGCGACGGCGACACCGGGCAGGTCGGTGAGGGCGGTGGCGACCTCGTCCTCGGTGGCCTCCACCGAGACCATCGCCCCGCCGGGCGGGCAGGCCTGCATCAGCCGGCCCCGGGCGGCCACGAGACGGGCCGCGTCGGGCAGGTCGAGGATCCCGGCGACGTGCGCGGCGGCCAACTCACCGATCGAGTGCCCGGCGAGCATGTCGGCGTGGATCCCCCAGGACTCCCAGAGGCGGTAGAGGGCGACCTCGAAGGCGAAGAGCGCGGCCTGCGTGTATGCGGTCTGGTGCACCAGCTCGGCGTCCGGGGAGCCGGCCGGGGCGTCCAGGATCTCGGTGAGTGGGCGGTCCAGGTGCGGGCGGAGCGCCTCGGCGACCGCGTCGAAGGCGTCCCGGAAGACCGGGAACGCCGCCCGCAGGCCCTGCCCCATGCCGGGCCGCTGGCTGCCCTGGCCGGTGAAGAGGACGGCGGTGCCGCCGTCGTCGGCGGTGCCGGTCAGCACCGCCGGGTGGGCGGTGCCGGCGGCGAGCGCCCGCAGCGCGGTGACCGCCTCGGCCGGGTCGGTGACGACCAGCGCGGCGCGGTGCCGGTGGTGGGTACGGCAGACGGCGGCGGTCCGGGCCAGGTCGGTGAGGTCGGTGTCGGGGTGTGCCTCCAGCCAGTCGGCCCAGCGGGTGGCCTGGGCCCGCAACGCCTCCGCGTCACGCCCCGAAACCAACACCGGCACCGCACCCACCGGCTGCGAACCCACACCCGACTCCGACTCCCCGACCTCGGCCGGAGCCTCCTCCAGAATCAGATGCGCATTCGTCCCCGACAACCCGAACGACGACACCCCCGCCCGACGCACCCGCTCACCACGACGCCACACCCGAGCCCGCGTCAACAACTCCAAACCCGACGAACCCCAATCCACCAACCGCGACGGCTCATCCACATGCAACGTCCGCGGCAACACCTCATACCCCAACGCCAACACCATCTTGATCACACCAGCAACACCCGCAGCCGCCTGCGCATGACCAATATTCGACTTCGCCGACCCCAACCACACCGGCACCGAACGACCCGACCCGAACACCTCCCCCAACGCACCCGCCTCAATCGGATCCCCCAACACCGTCCCCGTACCATGCGCCTCCACCGCATCCACATCACCCGCCGACAACCCCGCCGCCACCAACGCATCCCGCACCACCCGCCGCTGCGACGGACCATTCGGCGCCGTCAACCCCTGCGACCGACCATCCTGATTCACCGCCGAACCACGCACCAACGCCAACACCCGATCACCATCAGCCCGCGCCGACGACAACCGCTTCAACACCAGAACCCCACAACCCTCAGACCACCCCGCACCATCAGCCGACGCCGAAAAACTCTTACACCGACCATCCGGCGACATCGCCTTCAACCGCGAAAACTCCACGAACAGATACGGCGAACTCATCACCGTCACCCCACCGGCCAACGCCACGTCGCACTCGCCCGAACGCAACGCCGACACCGCCAGATGCACCGCCACCAACGACGACGAACACGCCGTGTCCACCGTCACCGCCGGCCCCTGAAGACCCAACGTGTACGACACCCGACCCGACAGGACACTGCCGGCCTTGCCGGTGCCGACGTAGCCGTCGAGGGCGTCGAGGTCCTGCAGGCCGTGGCCGTAGTCGGAGGCCATCGCGCCGAGGTAGACACCGGTCCGGGTGCCGGCCAGGTCGCCGGGGCGGATCCCGGCGCGTTCCAGCGCCTCCCAGGTGGTCTCCAGCACCAGCCGCTGCTGCGGATCCATGCCGGACGCCTCGCGCTGCGAGATGCCGAAGAAGTCCGCGTCGAAGCCCGCCACGTCGGAGATGAAGCCGCCCTCGCGGGCGTAGCTCTTCCCGGCCGCCTCCGGGTCCGGGTCGTAGAGGTCCCGGCCGGCCCAGCGGGCCGGGAATCCACTGATCGCGTCCCGCCCCTCGGCGAGCAGCGACCAGTACTCCTCGGGGGTGTCCGCGCCGGGGAGCCGGCAGGCCTGCGCCACGATCGCGATCGGCTCGGTGCGCGCGCCGCGCTCGGCTTCGAGTTCCTTCTCGGTCCGGACCAGCGCGGTGGTGGCGCGACGGAGGTACTGCTCCAGGCGGGTCACGTCGGCGGTGCTCATCAGCGGGCTCCCAGCTTCGCGTCGAGGAAGTTCAGCAGGTCTTCGGTGCTGGCGTCGTCCCCGGTTCCGGCGTCTTCCGGCAGATCGGGTGGGGCGGCCACCCCTTCCCTGGTCAGTCCGGCCCGCAGGTCCAGCAGGTTCGCCGCCAGACCGGTCCGGGCGAGGTCGTCGGGGTCCACCCGCCGCAGCAGGTTCACCAGCTCGTCCAGGTCGGCCCGGCTGACCTGCCGCTGCGGTGCCGACTGCGGGACGAGCCGAGCGAGGAGAAGGTCGGCGATGGCCTGCGGCGTGGGATGGTCGAAGGCGAGGGTCGCCGGGAGGGTCAGGCCCGACTCCGCGGCGAGCCGCCGGCGCAGCTCCACCGCCATCAGCGAGTCCAGGCCGAGTTCCCGCAGCACCTGCCCGGTGCGGACCGACTCCGGGCCGGGCGCGCCGAGCACCACGGCCGCCTCCCGGCGGACCAGGTCGACCACCGCGTCCCGGCGGGCGGCCTCCGGCAGGGCGGCGAGTCGTTCCCGCAGGCCGCCGCCGCTGCCGGCGCGACTCGACCTGCGGTTGGTCAGCCGCAGCAGTCCGCGCAGCACCGCCGGGGCCACCCCGCCCCGGTCGAGTTCCCTGCGCAGCGCGCCGAGGTCGAGCCGGATCGGGACGAGGTGCGCCTGGTCGGCGCCCAGGGCCGCGTCCAGCAGCGCGGTCCCCTGCCCCACGGTCAGCGGAGCGACACCCTGCCGGCGCATGCGGGCCAGGTCGGCCCGGCCGAGGCCGGCGGTGAGCCCGGTCCCGGCCGGCTGCCACAGCCCCCAGGAGAGGCTGGTGGCGACGAGCCCGGCAGCCCGGCGGCTCTCGGCGAGGGCGTCGAGGAGAGCGTTCGCCGCCGCGTACGTGCTCTGCCCCGGGTTGCCGAGCACGCCGGCCGCCGAGGAGAAGAGGACGAAGGCGGCGAGGTCGTGACCGGCGGTCAGCTCGTGCAGGTGCCGGGCCCCGTCGACCTTGGCGGCGAAGACCCCCCGGAGACGGTCGGCGCTCTGGTCGGCGAGCAACCCGTCGTCGAGGGCGCCGGCGGTGTGCACGACGGCGGTCAACGGGTGCCCGGCGGGGATGGTGTCCAGGAGCGCGGCGAGTGCGGCCCGGTCGGCGACATCGACGGCGACCGTCCGTACCTCCGCCCCGGCCGCGGTCAGCTCGGCGGTCAGGGCGTCCGCCCCCTCGGCCGCCGTGCCGCGCCGGGAGGCGAGGACGAGGTGCCGTACGCCGTGCCGGGTGACCAGGTGCCGGGCCACCGCCGCGCCGAGCTGCCCGGTGCCGCCGGTGACCAGGACGGTGCCGTCCGGGTCGAGGGGGCGGGCCGCCCCGTCCGGGGTGACCCGGACCAGCCGGGGTACGGCGGGTACCCCGTCGGCGGCGAGGACGACCTCCGGTTCCTCGCCGTTGGCGAGAGCGGCGGTGAGCCCGTTCGTCGGGTCGGCGAGGGCAGCGACGAGACCGGTCTGGTCGTCGGGGCCGGCGGCGGTACGCGCCGTGGTCGCGTCGGACGGATCGGCACCCGGGTCGCCGCTGGCGAGGTCGACGGCGCGCAGGGACCGCTCGGGGTGCTCGGCGCGGGCGGCGCGGAGCATCCCCCACAGGGCGGCACCGGCCAGGTCGCGGTCCTTCCCGGCCTGCGCGCCCCGGGTGACCCAGACCAGCTCGGTGCCGGCGAGGCGGTCCTCGCCGAGCAGGTCACGTAGTTGGGCCAGGTGGACGGCGACGGTCGTCCCGACCGGGTCGGAGCCGGTCGCCGTGCCGGGGGCGGGTCGTGCCGGACGGCAGACGGCGTCGATCAGGAGCCGGTCCGGGGCCGGGCGACCGCCGTCGAGACGGTCCCGCAGGCCGGCGAGGTCGGCCACCGCGTCGGGGCCGTCCGCCGGGCCGAGCAACCAGGTGACCGGCTCGCCACCACCGGCAGCCGGGCCGCGCAGCGGTTCGAGGGCGATCCGGTAGAGGTGCTCGACCGGGGCGGCGGCACGCAGCCGCTCGGCGGTGGCCTCCCGCACGTGCAGTGCGCCGACGGTGAGCAACGGTTGCCCGTCGGGGTCGGCGACGACCAGCCGGAGCGAGTCGTCGCCGACCCGGTGTTCGAGGACGACCCGGACGGTGTCGCCGACCGGCCCGAGGCGGGTCACGTCCCGCCACTCGAAGGGAAGCAGCACCCGGGTGTCGGCGGTGGGTTCGCGCAGCGCGTGCACGGCGTGCAGGGCGGCGTCGAGGAGGGCGGGGTGCATCCCGAAGCCCGGGGCGGGTGCGGTCGCGGGGAGCCGCAGCAGCCCGTACGCGGTGTCGCCGTGCCGGTGCAGCTCGGTGAGCCCCTGGAAGGCGGGCCCGTAGCCGATGCCCTGTCCCCGCAGCCGGTCGTAGAAGCCGGTGAGGTCGACCGGCTCGGCCTCCGACGGCGGTGCCGGGACGGCAGTGGTGGACGCGGTCACCTCGGGCACCAGCACGCCGGTGGCGTGGCAGGTCCAGCCGTCCTGGCCGCCCTGGCGTTGTGAGTGGACGGTCACCGCGCGGGATCCGTCCGGCTCGGGCGGCTCGACACGGACCTGGAGGCGGAGCACGCCGGTGTCACCGAAGACCATCGGTTCGGCGAGGGTCAGCTCACCGACCCCGCCGAGGCCGACCGCGTCGGCGGCGGCGAGGGCCACGTCCAGCAGGCCGGTCCCCGGCACCAGCACCGTGTCGAAGGCGGTGTGGTCGGCCAGCCACGGCTGTTCGCCGAGGGAGATCCGGCCGAGCATCAGCTCCCCGTCGCCCTCGGCGACCCCGGTCGTCGCGCCGAGCCACGGGTGGCCGGTGGCGTCCAGTCCGACGGTGCCGACGTCGCCACCGCGCCGCTGTTTCCGCGTCCAGTAGCGCTCGCCGCCGAACGGGTAGGTGGGCAGGTCGACCGGACGGCCGGCGGGCAGTGCCGCCGCCCAGGGCACGTCGACGCCCTGGACGTGCAGCAACGCCAGGGTACGGCGCAGCGTGTCCAGGCCACCCTCGTCGCGCCGCAGGGCGGGTACGGCCAGCCCGTCGGCGGCGGCGCACCCGTCGGCGAGCGGCATGACCAGCACGGGATGCGGGCTGACCTCGACGAAGACGTCGTGCCCGGCGGCGAGCAGGGCCGCCTGGGCCAGGTCGAGGCGGACCGGTTCCCGCAGGTTGCGGCACCAGTAGTCGGCGTCGAGCTGCTCACCGTCGAGGCGGTCCCCGGTGACCGTGGACCAGAACGGAATCCGGGTCGGTCGTGGGCGCAGTTCCCCGAAACCGGCGCGCAACCCCGGCATGAGCGGGTCCATGTGCGCGCTGTGCGAGGCGCAGGCGGCGTGCAGTCGGGCGCAGGGGACGTCCTCGTCGTCCACGTCGAGCAGGACGTCGAGGACGGCGTCGGTGTCGCCGGAGATCACCGTCCAGCGGTCGGTGTTGACCGCGGCGACGGAGACCCGGTCACCGTGGGGGGCGATCCGGGTGAGGACCTCGTCGACGGGGAGTTCGACCACGGCCATCTCGCCACCGCCGCCCTCACGGTGCAGGGCGATGCTACGGACCGCGATGATCCGCGCGCCCTCGGCGAGGGTGAGCGCGCCCGCAACGACGGCGGCGGCGACCTCGCCCTGGCTGTGACCGACCACGGCGTCGGGTTCGAGGCCGAGGTCGCGCAGCACGGCGGCGAGCGCCACGTACATGGTGAACAACGCCGGCTGGGCGGTGTCGATCCGGTCGAGCGGGTGCTCGGGGGTCTCCCCGGCGGCCAGCAGGTCCCGCACGGACCAGCCGAGCAGCGGGGCGAACGCGGCGTCGCACTCGGCGACGACGGCGGCGAACACCGGGCTCTGCGCGAGCAGGTCGTGGGCCATGCCGACCCACTGGGAGCCCTGGCCGGGGAAGACCCAGACGGTCTTGCCCCGGGGGCGGACGTCGCCCCGGACCAGGTCCGGGTGGGCGGTGCCGGCGGCCAGCGCCCGCAACGCGGTGACCGCGTCCGGGACCGTGGCGGCCAGGGCCACGGCCCGGTGGTCGAAGTGCGTCCGGTGCAGCGCGGCGGTCCGGGCGACGTCGGTGAGCGCGAGGGGCGGTTCCCGGTCGAGCCGGTCGGCCCAGCGGGTGGCCTGGGCCCGCAACGCCTCCGCGTCACGCCCCGAAACCAACACCGGCACCGCACCCACCGGCTGCGAACCCACACCCGACTCCGACTCCCCGACCTCGGCCGGAGCCTCCTCCAGAATCAGATGCGCATTCGTCCCCGACAACCCGAACGACGACACCCCCGCCCGACGCACCCGCTCACCACGACGCCACACCCGAGCCCGCGTCAACAACTCCAAACCCG
>NZ_JAGPXN010000011.1 GCF_018070575.1 Micromonospora sp. C31 | reverse complement strand
GCCGCGAGGTCATGGCCGCCCTACGCAACGCCGCCATCGGCGCACTCCGCACCGCCGGCGTCACCAACATCGCCGCCGCCAACCGGCACCACGCCCGCGACAGCACCCGCCCGCTGGCACTACTCGGCATCACCTGACGACTTTGCCGGGGCCCTGCCCCGGTGGGCGCCGCTCTCTCTTCCAAGAGTGCCGACTTTCGGGACCAGTTTGGAGTCCAGATGAACGACTAAAAAAGTCGACTTGACCGGTCGTGTCGTTTTCCCTGTCCCGCGTAATACCTGGTCACTAGAAAATCAGTAACCCGCTGAATATCTCGAGGGGTGTTCTGAACGTCGTTCCAGCGGCGAGGGACTCCGTCGCCCAAGTCCCAGGTGCCTTCGGTCCACCGGCAATAGTCCTTCACAGTCTTCAAGCCCGCCGCGAATCCGTGAACATCTGGTACGTCGTCATCGCTGCCGCTTGTATCGGCGATTGCGTCCATCAAATAGCCCATGCTGATGATTCCAGCCCCATGCATGAGCCGCGACTTACGGGGCGGCTTACCCCACGCGTCCTCACCGAACACTTCCCGCACGGCCGTCCAAAAATCACTTAACACCGTTACCATAAAGCCGATGTTAGGTAGAGAGTCTTCGTTGCCACGGAAGCGATAGAGTAGGCCGTCCGAGATGCTGTTCTCGAGCATGCGCAACATGGAGTTGTCTTTAATGACGCCTGTAGGGTTTGTCGGCGTTTGGATCATGTGGCGCAGTGGCGAACGCTGGTCGAAGTTGAGTCGCTCGAGAACCGTCGCTGGGAGTTGCCGCACACGTAGTTGGTTCGGCAGAGGGCCGGACGCGGCCGGGAGTAGCTCGTGAATGAGGCCCTTTGGAAGCGGCTTGGTCGAGTTCACTAGGATGAACTGAGACCGGTGGTCGGCCTGGTCGGCAGTGATGAAGGCAGTGACGCAGATCGGGAAGGCCGCGACGTCCGCGTTACGGATAGCCGCGCAACGCTGCTGGCCGTCCACAATAAAGCCCGGCTTGTCAGCGTCTTCCCAGTCATCGCTCACGGGTACTACGAGGGTTCCCAGGCGGACGTAGCTAGGGGCGTCGGTACCGGCGTCGGCAGGGACGAAGCGAACCCGGTCGTCGAAGGCGACGACGATGGCATTGGGCAGCAGGGGGTTGTCGTCGGACTCCACGTAGCGGCGAATCGCTGCCACGTGCGCCAGGACCTCCGGTCGTTGGTAGCCGTGCAACTGCTGCTCGCTGTCGCGTCGGACACGCGAGACAGCGGCAAACGACGGAACCTGCTTGCCGTCCACGGCGAAGGTGTAGAGACGGCGGCTCGGTCCCTGCGTGATCTCGAGAGCCGGAAGATGTAGCAGTTTCCCCTGGCTTCCAGCCATGCCGCTTTGGTCTCCCTGCTTAGTCACGATCGTCGTCTCCAAGTTGCCGGCGCAGTCGCTGCCCGAATACATGTAGGTTGTGGAAGCCGCGACGCTTGTTGCGTTCCGCTCCGCGGAAGATAATTGTTTCGATGCCGGCCTTGTTGCAGATCGCGCAATCGCATGCCTGCCAAGGCCGGCTCTCGAGTGTGTCGCGGTACTGGCTGGCCCTATCCGCCTTGCGATCCCACACCGCGCTGTAGGCGACCAATGCCTCCAAAGCGGCGTCGACGTCGACGTCGCCCCTGTCGAATTCACGAAGGAGTGTCAGGGCGGCGCGTTCCAATCGCATCGCCTGCCCCTGGCTAATCTCACCGGAACGAATCCGTGCCTTGAGTTTCGCATTGCCGTCGACCTGGGGGACGCGGAGCGCCACGTAGGTTCGGTCGAGCGCGTAGTAATTGTCCCGGTCGTCCTTGAACGCCTGTCGGAAAGGTGATGTGCTGTCGAAACTCGTCACGCCGTGGCTGGCGAAGGTCGGGATTTCGTCGACGCGGCTGATCCCTAAAAGATGCAACTGTGTGTCGGGCTCACGTGCGTCATCGATGGCGCGGAGGCAGGCAAGAATGTCTTTTGTCTTCAGCGGAACCATTCCTCCGAGCGCGATGCGCCGGTAACCGATCAGCTGCAATTTCTTCACGGAATAGGCGTAGGATTCCGGGCTCCAGCCCTGTGCTACCCCGAGGGGGATGAAGTGAACGTCGCTTGCTGAACAGCGCTGCCAGAATTCTGCGGCAAGGTCGAGCGTGATCTGCTGACGGCGGACCCATTCCCTGGCTGCCTCGTCGGTGCGCAGGACGTTCGGTTCGTACTGGAAGATGACATGGTCGACGGAGATGCCGTAGTCGAAGCCGCACCCTTCGTAGAAGCTGACCACCTCTTCGACGGTGTAGGGCGGGTAATCCTCCCCGACGTATGAGAAGGCTCCGCAGTCGCCCATGATCTTCAATGGGGCGGTGCCGTTGTCGAGGCGGAAGAACTCCCGCGCCCCTTGCCGGTACAGCCGGTGGCGCTGAGGCCCGGTGTACTTGCCGGTGCTGGAGCTGGCGGTGCCGTCCACGATGGCCTTTGATACCAGTAGGCCATTGAAGGGCGGGGGCTTCAGCAATTCGTGTGCGTACAGATCGTCACGCTGGCGGACTCTGAACGGGTCGCGCTCTTCACTCAGGAAGTCGAACGTTGGGTCGACCTGGTCCTGACTGTCAGGAAAAAAGAACTTCATCGGATTCCGGCCCGTTCGTTCAGATAGACGCGGATCAGGTGGTTGGACAACTCCTGGACGTGGCGGGACAAGTTCTCAATCTCGTTCCAACGAAGGTTGAGTTCGTCCCACCTTCCCCCCGTCCACTGGCAGTGCGGTGCAATCACCGCGAGGTGTTTGCTGACCAGTTCGGGCGCCTCGGGGAGGCGGGGGTCCACTGTGCCCAACACCCGATCCATCAGTCGTCCCATGGCCCGTATGCCTGCACCGTGCATGAGTCGACTCCTGCTCGGCGGCTTGCCCCAGGCATCCGGGAAGGTGTCCCGAACTGCTGACCAATAGGTATAGAGTGCCTGGAGTATCCCATCGAAGTCGGTCTCGTTGTGGGTGACGTCGCGGTAGGGGAATAGGCAGCCAGCCGATGAGGTCAAGCTCTCTTGGATCATTTCAACGACGACGGTATCGGTGATCACCGCATTCGGTGCCTGTTGCTTGTTCGTCGATGCTCGTTTGATCAACCCGTAGAAGGGTGATGCCCTGTCGGCGTTCAGAACGTCACACAGGGCCGAGGGCGCCTTCCGTATGGCGAGTCGGGAAGGTAGCGGGCTGTCGACCTCCGGCAGGAGTTCGGTCACCAGCCCACGCGGCAGCGGACGGGTGTTGTTAATGCGCAGGAACTGGTCGCGCTGGAGGCCGACGCTGTCCGCCACGAATGCAGTCACCGGCACGGGAAACTGCTGCCGCTGGGTACGGGACAGCGCGAGCGCACGCTGCTGCCCGTCAACGATCCATGCGGGCTTGGGCTTGCCCGGTTGCGACAAGGGAATGCTGAGTAGCCCAGAGGTGGCGAGGCCGTCTCCGGCGCCCGGTCCTCTGCTCGACTGGAATCGCACGTGGGAGGACAGGGCCAGGATGATGGGATTGGGGAAGACAGCGGACTCCGTGTCGAGGTACTCGACAATCTCTTGTATGTGTTTCCGCACCTGCGGTCGTTGGTAGCCGATCAACTTCCCGGCGTCGTCCCGACTGACGCGGGAGATATCCGCGATTTGCAGGACCTCTTCCGCTTGCAGCGCGAACAGATAGAGAGCGGGGGTGCCGGGCTGCGCGATTCGCAGGGCACGGCGCGCTATGGCCTTCGGATCCTGTGGAGGTGGCATCAGCAGTGCACGTCCAGAGAGATCTCGTCGAACAACTGCTTGAAACGTGCCTGCTCACATGACTTGCCAGAGTCCCGTAACCGTCGGAGCAGGCGTGTTGCCGAGGTTGGCCCGGCCACTGTGAGCGGCCGTATGAAGGCCCTGACCTCGTCGTCGGTCATGCGCTCGCGCTGAGCTCGAGGCGCTGGCGGAGGCACCGCGGCTGCCAATTCGCCGGCCAGGGCGCGGAGGTGGGAGCGGCGATGGGTGCTGGGATCCGCAGTAACGAGGCCAACGAGGCACTGTGCCACCCGGACATTGAGAGCGAGTAGGCTGCCGCCCACCGCTAACCTCATCGGAGCGGCCACGCCGACGACCAGTTCGTCCAGGTCAGGATCCGTCTGCGCCGGGCCGATGATCGTCAGACGCTGCGGATCCCGCAGTTGCCCCACCGCCCTACGGAGATCGTCAGCGCAAGCCCGAAGGTAGGCGTTCGACAGGACGGCAATGAGCGTGTCGTTGGGGTTCGCTCGGGCGAGGTCGTAGAACGATCGCGGCGCGCCAGGTTCCGGGCCCACCCACCCGCTCAGCCCGCGCCACCAATCGCGGTTCTCGGTCGAGCTTTGCCCAACCGAATCTTCTTCCCGCATCGCGAACGTCGCGGCGTAGGGACGGACGCGCGCAGCGGCAGGGATCAACCCGTACCCCGCCGAACAGACCCAGAGTTGGGCCTCCACACGTACGGACGTCGCCAGTTGACGCGCCGTCGTCCAATGCTCGCCGGCGTAAAGTGACGTGGCGGCAGCGGACGGTTGACCTGGTTCGGACAGTCGTCGAATCCACTCCGTGAGCCTCTGTCTCGGCAGGTAGCCCGTCAGGGCTCCGACGCGCAGTGCGGCGGGCACCGCGAGGTTCTTTCGGTTCGCGCAGGTCACGACGATGTGCATGCGTGCCGACGGTTCGGCCCTGCTTTTATCCAGGGCCGCGCCCGGTGGATGCTCGTCGGCCGCCGCTTCCGTCACGGGGCATCGCCCCGGTATACCGCACCCGATGTGCACGTCTCTTTGACTACGATGGCGGACAGCGGTAGTTGATCGACAAGCCTCGTCCAAATCCACCGCGCCAGTACCTCGCTGGTGGGGTTCTCCAGCCCGGGCACCTCGTTCAGGTAGTAGTGGTCAAGCTGGTCCAAGATAGGCCGGAATGCTGCCTTGATGTCTCCAAAGTCCATCACCCAGCCGGAGGACGCGCCGACCTCGCCACGCACGTGCACCTCAACTCGATAAGAGTGGCCGTGAAGGCGCGCGCACTTGTGTCCGTCAGGCACCTTCGGCAGGCGATGAGCAGACTCGAAGGTGAATTCGCGGAAGATTTCCATCAAGCAATCCCAACGTACTTGTGCGTCTGCAGGCTCAATGACCACTGAGGGTGAGCGAGGCAGTAGTTGATGGCGGCTTGGGTGTTCGCCGCCTGGTCTGGTCCGTCCATCGGCTGGAGGAGAAAGTGGGCGAAGTCCAGGCTCTCGAATCGCTCAGGATCCGCGCCCGGTTGCGGGTACACGAGCTTGAGATCATCACCCTGAGTGATGGCTAACTCTGTGCCAGCCTTCGGGCTGACGCAGACCCAGTCGACGCCTGCGGGCAAAGGTCGCGTTCCGTTCGTCTCGATAGCGACCTCGAAGCCCTCGTAATGAAGCGCCTCGACGGCAGCGGTGTCGAGTTGCAGCAGTGGCTCGCCACCAGTGCAGACGACATACGGCTTACTCTTCGGATGGGCTGCACCAGCCCAGGCCTTGGCTACTGCGGCAGCTAGGTCCTGGGCGGACCGGAAGCGCCCTCCTCCGGGTCCGTCAGTGCCAACAAAGTCTGTATCGCAAAACTGGCATATGGCGCGGTGGCGGTCTGTCTCGCGCCCCGTCCAGAGGTTGCAACTCGTGAACCGGCAAAAGACGGCAGGCCGCCCGGCATGAGTACCTTCGCCCTGCAGGGTGTAGAAAATCTCTTTAATTCGGTATGCGGATCTCATGATTGGCTGCCGGCAGCGGGGTCTGACATGCCGAGTTCGGCGAAGCCGCGGGTGCGTAGCAGGCAGGAGTCGCAGGTGCCGCACGGTCGCCCGTTGAGAGGGTCGTAGCAACTGTGCGTGAGGGAGTAGTCGACACCGAGGCTGAGGCCCAGCCGAATCGTGTCGGCTTTGGTCAGGTCGATGAGGGGAGTGTGGATCTTCATCCGCTGACTGCCCTCGACGCCAGCCTTGGTGGCGAGGTTTGCCATGCGCTCGTACGCCTCGATGTACTCCGGCCGGCAGTCCGGGTAGCCGCTGTAGTCGAGGGCGCTCACGCCGATGAAGACATCAGAAGCTCCAAGGGTCTCTGCCCAGGCAAGCGCGAACGACAGGAAGATGGTGTTGCGAGCCGGTACGTAGGTGATCGGGATCTCGCTCCCGATCTCCTCGGCGCTCTCGTGGTGAGGCACAGCGAGACCGTCGTCGGTCAGTGCGGAGCCGCCGAAGATCCTGAGATCGATGTCCGCGACAACATGACGCGTCGCTCCGAGAGCCTTCGCAACCCGTGTGGCGGCTTCGAGTTCTACGCTATGCCGCTGCCCGTAACGAAAGCTGAGGGCGTTGGCCTCGAAGCCCTCCTCGACGGCTACAGCGAGAGCTGTGGCCGAGTCGAGCCCGCCGCTCAGCAGTACAACCGCTTGGGGCTTGGATGCCAACATCTGGGGCTCCCTGCTACGTCGATGATCGAGAAACTGCAGTAGCTAGCTTTTCTGGTCGTGCGTAGTTACTGCTCGCAGGTTGCGTCACGTTACCTGAATACTGCGTGTTGTCGAAAGGTGGACAGAGGGCGTGTCCATCGGACTTGCCGGCGCTGCCAAGTTCGCACGACGCGATTGATCGGTTGCCGGCGCCCGCCCAGCTTATCGGCGGCATGCGACTGGCCGCCGTCCCAACCTCTGCGCGAAATGGTCACCTTTGCCCCGTGTTCCTGTCACCGCGGGTCTCACCGAAGCGAGCGCCTACGCACGTTCGGCTACGTCAAGCAGCCGCCTGCCTGAATAAACCGAGGGTGTCTTCGAGCAGGGCTGGCGTGATGCCAAGGGTGACGGACGAACCCGCGTCGTGTCTGCTTCCGTCCCAGTCGATCACGTTTGCTCCAGCTTCACGTGCGATGGCCACTCCCGCAGTCATGTCCCAGGGACGGTTGGACAGCGTGAGTGCCGCGTCGAGCCTGCCCTCGGCCAACCAAGCCAGGTCCAGCGCCGCCGTGCCAGTCATCCGTACACGCTGCACGGACTCGGCAAGTCGTGCGGTCAGGGCGAGCCGGAGACGGTTCTTGGCCGCCGCATCCTCGCCAACGGCGTAGTCTCCGATCGCCACGATCGCCTCGCTCAGCCGGCTCGTTTGGCTCACCCGAATCGGTTTGCCGTCGACCGTTGCGCCGCCGCCCTGGGCGGCGGCGTAACGGTTGCCGGGGAAGGGCAGCTCGATGACCCCGAGGACCGCCTCGCCGTTGTGCAGCAGCCCGAGCGACACCGCGCAGAGCGGGATGCCTCGCACGAAGTTGGCCGTCCCGTCGATCGGATCGAGCACCCATTGCAGCTCTCCCGACCCGCTGATGCCGTCCTCCTCGCCGAGAAACCCGATGTCGGGAGTTGCGATACGGAGAAGCTCGCGGACGCTGCGCTCGATCTCATAGTCCAACGCGGACGCCATGTCGCGGTCGCCCTTGGCTGTGAGCGCGCCCGGTGGCTTACGTCGCATGTCCTCACCCGCCCGGGCAACCGCCTCGATCGCAACAGGCAACAGTGGTCCGTAGTCGCTCACAACTGCTGCCCCCGTCGCCACTGCGTCTCGAAGTGCTGCTCGAACACCGGATACAGGCCGCCGCGAGCCTGTCTCCGTCTGGCGACGAACGCGGGGGAGTCGACCCCTCGGCTCTCCGCGAGGTACGGCTGCGCGACACAGAGATCGTCGACCAGGATCACGTTGAAGCGCAACGTGTCGTCGTAGACCGCCAGTTCCATGCGGTCCTGAAGCCCGTCGGGCAGCCGGTCACGCACACGCATCAGCGTTTCGATGTTGAGCTTCGTCAGCCCGGACAACTGCCCTGCCGGAAAGCCTTCCTCCGCCTCGCGTGCCTGGACAGCCTGCCCAGAGGGATCAAGGAACAGAAGGCGGACGTGCGCGCCGGCCTCGACCAGGTCGTGCCAGCGGCGATCCGGGTAACCCTGCGACAGGAGGTTGAGCGACAGGCCAACGGCGCGCACGGTGCTCGCGCCGCCGAGGAGTTGATCGGGCGGAAGGTTGGTCGAGAACTCGGAGCGGTTCGGGTGGACGGCGACGAGGTCTCCGAACCGCTCCTCATCCAGGTTGCCCGCGCCGGACGGGTCGAGAATCGCGGAGAGCGCGAGGACCACGTCGCCGGGTGGGACCGTGCTCGTCTCCCAGTTGGTGACGTCGTCTCCGGTGGGCCGCCAGGTCAGCGTCCGGGCCAGCACAGCGGCGAAGTCTCCGACGCTCAGTCCGAGGGCCTGACGAGTCCGCGCAACCTGCCCGCACGCTGCGGCTCCAAGGTCGAGCCCGCTGCTGGAAGCCGAGGCCGGCAGGTTCGTCTGGGGTATCGCTGCCGCGAATCGGCGTCGAGCCTCGTCGGCAGCCTGAGCGAGGGCAGTGTCCAGGGCCGCCTGCATCTCAGGGCGGGGGTTCACGCTCTTCCCGCCGGCTTCCCACTTGGAAACGGTCCGTTCGGCCACGCCCAGGTGCACGGCGAAGTCACGGATGCTCATGCGGAGCGCATAGCGGAGTGCCTTCGTCTCGCGGCCGGTCCATCGCTGCACGGGTGTCATCGTGCCGCCTTCGATCACGTCGAGAACGGTCATCGTGCACCTTACCGGCAGCAGATGCAGCGCAGTTACCGGCCAAGTGCAGTGCGTGGTCATTCTGGTCTTTCCGCAGCTCAGAAATGGTGGACGCATGACCCGGGGCGGGTGCTGGCTCCGGAACTGCGTCGATCCCCGAACGACACAGCTCCGCTCCCGCCCGCCCCGGCGCCACTCCAGCAGCCGTAACGCGAGGGGCAGAAGAACGTGACCACCCTGATCGACGCCATCCCGGTCCTGACCATCGCCACCACAGAGGAAGCCCAAGCCCGGGTCGAGCAGGGCGGCTGGGCGTGACCGCGCAGGAGGCGGTCGGCCAATGGCTGCGCCTTGTGGTGGCGGACGCGGAGCTGTCGCCGTACCTCATCGGGGTCGACCTGGAGCGGCTCGGTGCGCACCTGGCGGCGGGCCTCGCTGCGGCCCTCGAAGGCCAGCCGGCGACCGACCCGTGGCGCGGGTTCGGCCTGTCGGAGGAGCAGCACCGGCGCGTCGTCGACTACCTGGCGGGGGTGCTCTGGGCGCTCGACGTGCCCGACGAGCGGATTGTCCGCGCCCACCGGGCCTTCGCCGGGGAGGTGGGCGCGTGACCATAGCCGCCGCCTGGGAGACAGCCGTCGAGCGGGGCGCCGACGACTTCTGGTGCACGCTGGAGGACCGTCGCCCCGGCCTGCTGCCCGAGCGGGACGCGCCGCTGCTCTTCGCCGCGCTCGGCCGCCTCACGGTCGGCGGCGACGACCCGGCCGGGCGGGCGGCGCTGCTGGCGGTGCTCGGCCGCGCGTACCGCCAGCTTGGCCTGATGCCGCACGCCGCCACGATCGGCGACGCGCTGCTCGCCGCCGTCGCCCGGCACGGCCGCCCACTGTGGACGTCGCGGCTCGCCGACGCCTGGGAGCACGCCGGCCGCCGCGCGGACGAGGCCGTGCGCCGCGCCGCCGCCCGCGCCGACGGCGGCCCGGCCTGGTGCCCCGCCGAGGTGATCGGCCACGACCGGCCGTGCGACACGATCGCGATCCTGACCGTACGCCCCTGGCAGCGCCTGCCCTTCCAACCCGGCCAGGCGGTCCCCGTCTGCACGCCGCGCCGGCCCGGCCGCTGGCGCTGGCTCTCCCCGGCCAACGCCCCGCGCCCCGACGGCACCGTCGAGCTGCACGTCCGCGCCGTCGCCGCCGGGGCCGTCGCCCACCGCCTCGTCCACGACGTACGCCCCGGCGAGCTGCTCCACCTCGGCCCGCCGCGCGACGCCGGGCTGCGCCTGGACCCGTCCGCGCGGCGGGACCTGCTGCTGGTCGCCGGGGGCACCGGGCTGGCGCCGCTGCGCGCCCTGGTCGAGCAGGTCGCCGCCGCGCCCGACGGCCGGCGGGTGACCCTGGTCGTCGGCGCGCGCGCCTTCGCGGACCTGTACGACGCACCCACCCTCGACAAGCTCCAGCGTGCCCACGACTGGCTTACCGTCGTGCCCGCCCTCAGCCACGACCCCGGCGCCGAGCCCGCCGAGCGGGGCGACGCCCTCACGATCGCCCTCGACCATAATCGCCCCGAGCATGACGTGTACGTCTGCGGCCCGCCGCCGATGCTCGCCGGTGCGCGGCTGCGGCTGCTCGCCGCCGGGGTGCCCGCCGACCGCATCCACCTGGCGGTGGAAATGGTGCCCTGATGGTCATCCCTAGTAGATGGCACCGGTCAGTCACGGGCGCGATGATCACTAGGATCGGCGCCGTGATGATCAAACGACGGCTCCCGGCGGTCCTGTTAGGACTGTTGGTGGCCTTCCCGACACTGGGCGTTCCCCCCGCCTACGCCGACGAGCACGAGACCGAACCCGCCGAACCGCCCAAAGTGGAGCTGGTGCTCGACGTGAGTGGCTCGATGCGCGCCAAGGACATCGGCGGGCGCTCCCGTATCGCCGTGGCCCAGGAGGCGTTCAACGACGTCGTGGACGCGCTGCCCGAGACGACGGATCTCGGCATCCGCGTCCTCGGCGCCACCTACGGCGGCGAGAACAAGAAGGTCGGCTGCCAGGACACGCAACAGCTCGTACCGGTCGGTCCGGTCGACCGGGTGAAGGCCAAGAACGCCATCGCCACCCTGCGCCCGACCGGCTTCACCCCCGTCGGGTTGGCCCTGCGCGAGGCGGCCAAGGACCTCGGCTCCGGCGAGACCACCCGACGCATCGTGCTCATCACCGACGGCGAGGACACCTGCGCGCCGCCCGACCCCTGCGAGGTGGCCCGCGAGCTGGCCGCCCAGGGCACCCACCTGGTGGTCGACACGCTCGGCCTCATCCCCGACGAGAAGGTACGCAGGCAGCTCGTCTGCATCGCCTCGGCGACCGGCGGGACCTACACCTCCGCGCAGAGCAAGGACGACCTGACCCGGCGGATCAAGCAGATCGTGCAACGGGCCGAGGACACCCACACCAGGACGCCGGCGAAGGTGACCGGCACCGACGTCTGCGCCAAGGCGCCCGTGCTCACCCCCGGTGTCTACACCGACCGGGAGCGCTTCGAGGAACACCGGTGGTACCGGATCCCGGTCCAGCCGGGGCAGGAGCTGCGCGCCTCGGTGAGCATCGGCCTGGACCGGCCGTTGAACCGGGACTACGGCGTACTGCTGCGGGCCGCCGCCACCGACGGGCGGGAACTGGTCCGGGGCAACGACGCCGGCAGTGGTCGTACCGACGTGCTGTCGACCGGCCTGCGCTGGTCGGCGGCGGACGACGACGAGGACGAGTCGGAGGACGGCGACGAGGGCGGCGTCTTCACGGAGTCGACGGAGAAGGCTCCCGAGCCCACCGTCGTCTGCCTGGTGGTCAGCAACTCCTTCTCCGCCAGGGCGGGTGCCGGTCAGGCTCCGGGCATGCCGCTCGAACTGACCATCGACCTGGTCGACGCGTCGCCCGCCCCGAACAGCCCGGGGCTCGGCCGGGGCTGGGTGCTGCTGGGCGTACTGACCCTCGCGGGTCTGCTCAGTGGGTTGATCGTTGGTTGGCTGACCCGGTGGTGGGTAGCGGTCTGGAGGACCCGATGAGGATGCGGAAGGCTCCGGCCCTGATCTCGGCCCGCCGGGCGGCGGCGCTGCTCGCCGCCACCGGTGTCGCCGTCGCGCTGCCGGCCGCCGCCGGCGCCCAGACGCCCACCCCGTCCCCGGGCGCCGCCACCATCAACAAGGCCGGCACCTCGTTCCTCACCGCCGCCGGGATCAGCCCCGGCCAACCCGTACGGGTCGGCGCCTCCGTGGGCGACTACCTGTACTGGTCGTTCACGGCCGCGGCGGGGGACACCCATCACGTGGCGGCCACCGTGTCGCTGCCCGCCGCGGCGAGCCGGAAGGGCGACTCCACCTGGACCGTCGAGGTCTTCGACGGGCTGCGCCGCCGGCAGGCGTGTGTCGCCGGGGCGCAGACACCGGTGGCGGCCAGGAGTGCGGCCAGCGTCGAACTGGACTGCGAACTACGTCGGGTGCGCTCGTGGGCCGAGCCGTGGTCGGGTGACCCGCTGCCGGGCACCTACTACGTCCGGCTGTCCGCCACCGAGCTGCCGGAGCAGGAGCTGGGCCTGCCCATCGAGGTGAGCCTGATGGTCGGGGTGGAGTCCGACGGCGACACCGAGCCGGAGGGCGGCGACCTGAAGCAGCCCCTGGTCCCGGCGGTGAACCCGGGCAAGGTGCTCGCCGAGGATTCGACCCCCAGCACTCCGGATCCGGCGGCGGCCGGTGACGAGGAGGACGGCTGGTTCGACCGGGTCCGGTGGCCGAGCCCGTCGTCGCGCTGGTACTGGACCATCGGGGGCGGAATCCTGGCCGCCGTCGCGGGCGTGGTCGGCTTCGCCCTGACCCGCCCCCGCCAGCGCGTCGGCTGATCGATGACGGCAGGGCGGGCATGACTGAACGGGTCATCCCCGCCCTGCCGCCAGCCAGGCCGAGCACGCCGATTGCTCGGCAGTTTTCCGAAGATCGCACCGCTTTCAAGCGACTCGGCCAGATAGCAGAGTGTCGACACCGAAGCGGTTCGGCGCTGTGGTTGAGTGACCCGGTCCACGACCGCGCAGCCATGGAGATGTGATGACGGACGGGCTCCGGGAGATCGAGGTCAAGTACCGGGTCGACGATCCCGAGGTGCTGACCGAGGCGCTCGAAGCCCGAGGAGCGACGTTCTCGAAGCCGGTGCACCAGGACGATCAGGCGTACGCGGCGCTCGGCTGGAGCTACGGCCAGAGCAAGGCGGGCGCGGTCTTCGCCCGCCTGCGGACGGAGAACGGGCGGCACGTCTTCTGCGTCAAGAGGCCGCTCGACAACGAGTTGGCCTGCCAGGAGCACGAGACAGAGGTGCTCGGCCGGGATCAGATGCACGAGGCGATCCTGGCGATGGGCTTCTATCCGACGGTGCGCATCGTGAAGACCCGCCGCACCGCCCGGCTCGGGCACATGTCGCTCTGCCTCGACGAGGTGCGCGGTCTGGGTGCCTTCTTCGAGATCGAGGCGATGGTCGGTGGGCAGCGCCCGGCCGCCGAGGTGCAGCAGGATCTCGACCGGTTCGCCCGCTCGCTCGACGTGGAGTTGGAGCGGAGCACCGAGACCTACGACTCGCTGATCCGTGCGGCGCTGCCGGTCGGGGTCTGACCGTCGCTCCCTTGCGCAGCAGCGCCCGCTGGTCGGGTCGACGGGTCAGGCTCCCGGCGGTTGGTAGGCCACCTTCATCCGGAGCGCCTCGTCCATGTCCTCGGGGGTCAGCAGCGGGATGATCCGGGTGTCCAGGCCGCCGGCCGCACGGATCGTGGCGGCCAGGGCGACGGCGGTCTGCTGGTCGGCAAGATCGCAGATCACGTACGCGTCGTACTGGCCGAGCGCGAAGTACAGCGACTCCATCCGACCACCGGTGTTCTCGATCAACGCCCGGATCACCTCGGCGCGTCTCGTCCCGCCGTCCCTCATCAAGCCGTTGATCCCCTCGACCGTGTAGGCCGCCGTGAACAGGAACTTCGCCATCCGGGTACCACCTCCAGATCCCGGCCGCGCGTACCCGGTGTGCCGGTGAGTAGTCCCGATCGGTCAGCCGAAGGGGGCGCTGCTCAGCCCGACGCCGTCACCAGGTCGGGCAGCAGACCGACGGACCGCAACCGCTCGTACGCCGTAGTGATGTGAGCTGGCGTGAAGAGCCGGGCCTTGCGTCCGCTCCACGCCTGGACGCGCTCAATCAACTCGTCGATGTCGCTGGTCGGCGGCCGCGTCTGCGCGGCGTGGTGCACGGTGGCGAGTAGTTCGAGGCTGTACGGAGCCTCGAAACCGTCAACCAGTTCGGCGAGACGTACCAGGACGTCTGGGGTCACCTGGCCAGAGCGTTCGAACCAGGCGGATACCGCCTCGCTGGTGCCATGGGTCAGACGGATGGGGCGCAACTCCTCGACGCGCGAGGTACGGTCGCGATGATGCCAGCAGACCGCAGGAGACGCCTCAGCTGCGCCTCCCGCGCCGGCGTCCGAACGGCGTACCCAGCGATCAGGTCCACCGGTAGCTCCTGGTGCACGAGCAGCTCGGCCATGCGCCGCCGCATCCGGTCCTGGTCCTCCGGCATGTTCTTCCAGACCTGCTCCCGCATCAGCGGCCAGTCCACCAGCTGGGCCAGGTCGCCCAGCTGGCCGGCGAAGCAGGTGAGTGAGGCAGCGCAGTTGCCGTCGCTGGCCACCCATCGGAGACCTGCGGCGTGCACGCGGTCAACCGAACTGACGAGGTAGACCAGCGGGTCATCACCTCCGGGGTAGCAGCCGGCCTGGCCGTTCTCGTGTTCCTTGGCGATGCGGTACATCATCAGCGAGCGGGGCGCGAAGTAGAAGGGCACGTAGTCGGCGACGACCCCACCGGGCGGGCAGGTCACCGACCTGGTGCGGCGGCTTGCCTTGATGGATGCCGAACCCGCATCGGTCAGCAGGCGCCTGCCTACCAGGTTGTCCGCGACGAGCCGCCCGGCCGTCAGGATCGCCGGCAGGTTGTCGATGTGGGTGAAGTGCATGATCGATGCTCGCTCTGGTGGGCGCTGCGCGATCATGCTCAGTCCAGTTCGCCCGGGTCGATCCGGGCCTGCACCTCCGCGTGCTCGGCGAGCAGGTAGAGCAGGTTGGATCCGTCGATCAGCTCCAGCGGCTTGCCGGAGGCGAACTCGTAGGAAGCGGGGCCGTAGCCGCCGGTGGTGACAAGGATGCCCTTGGGCGCGCCTTCGTTCTGCAGGGTGCCGAACAGATCGCGTACGGCAGAGACGTCGACCGTGTTGCGGTAGCGCTTGGCCTGGATGACGACCTTGCCGCCGAAGATCGGCCGCGGGTCGAAGGCGACGCAGTCGACACCACCGTCCCGCGACGGCCGCGTCTGCTTGGTGTCCAAGCCCATCTTGGCGAAGAGATTCTGAATCAGGCTCTCGAACTCGGTCGGGCTGAGCTTGAGGAGGTTGGGCCGTTGGTCGAGGTCGGCAAGCACGTCGACCTCGTCGACGAACCGCTTGTCGACCATGTCGAACTCCAGGACGGGCCGCACCGGCGCCAGTTCGGCGGGCCGCTTCGACACCGACGCATTGAGATGCGACAGGCAGGCGAGCGGCTCCACCAGGCGAAGGTTGAGCCCGGTGAACACGTCGCGGGTGTTCCGTAACGTGACCAGGCATGGCTGGACGGATGCGCCGGTTCGAGGGTCGGTGGTGTCGACGATGCCGTTGAGGACCAGTGGGTATCGAGTGCTGCAACGCCTCCTCATCCCTCTAATGTCGACAGCCTCATCGAGGCGACGGCGAGAGGGTACGGATGCGCATCGGCATCAACACGTGGGCGTGGGCGGCGCCGCTGACCGACGAGGCGCTCGCCGAACTGGCCCCACGGATCAGGGCGTGGGGCTTCGACGCGATCGAACTGACCATCCAGGCGCCCGGCGACTGGGAACCCGCCCGGGCCGCCGACCTGCTCGCCGGGCTGGAGCTGACCCCCGCCGTCTGCGCCGGCCTGCTGCCCGAGCACGACCTGCTCACCGACGACGAGGAGGTCGTGCGACGTACGGAAGGGTTCGTGCGGCACTGCGTGCGGACCGCGAGCCGGGTGGGGGCGGCCGTGCTGGCGGGCCCACTCTACGCGCCGGCCGGGCGGCGGTGGCTGCTGGACGCGGACGCCCGGCGGGCCGCCGTCGCTCGCCTCGTCGAGCGGCTCCGGCCGCTGGCCGACGAGGCCGCCGGGCAGGGCGTGACGATCGCCCTCGAACCGCTCAACCGGTTCGAGACGAGCCTGCTCAACACCGTCGAGCAGGCGCTGGAGGTGGTGGCCGAGGTCCCCGGCCTGGGCCTCGCCCTGGACACCTTCCACCTGAACATCGAGGAGCGCGACCTGCCGGCCGCCATCCGGCTGGCCGGCGACCGGCTCGCGCACGTTCAGGTGTGCGGCAACGACCGTGGGGTGCCCGGCGGCGACCACCTCGACTGGCCGGGAATGTTCGACGCCCTGACCGGCATCGGCTACCGCGGCCAGGTGAACATCGAGTCGTTCACCGCCGAGGCGCTGGCCGTGCCGATGTCCGTGTGGCGGCCCCTCACCGCCGCCCCCGACACCCTCGCCGTCGAGGGGCTGGCCTTCCTGCGCCGCCTGACCGGGCGTAATCTCCCGTAGACCCCGGGGGGAAGGTGGGATCGATGCGCTCCGGGCTGGAGGTGCCGCCCGCGGTCGAGGCGGAGCGGGTCGTCACGGCCGTACTGGCCGACCTGCGCTCCGGCGACCATCGCGGCGTCGTGGTCGACTCGCCGCCGGGCGCCGGCAAGTCGACGCTGGTGGTGCGCGCCGCCGTGGAACTGGCCGCCGCCGGCGAGCCGCTGATCATCGTCGCGCAGACCAACGAGCAGGTCGACGACCTCATCGACCGCCTGGCGCGCAGGGCGCCCGAGTTGCGCATCGGGCGGCTGTCCGCCGCCGACTACCGGCCGTCCGAGCGGGTGCGGGGCCACGAGACGGTCCGGGTCGCCGCGAAGGTCGCCGACCTCGGCGGTCCGGCCGTCATCATCGGTACGGCCGCCAAGTGGGCCACGGTCGCCGAGGGCTGCTGGCCGTGGGCGATCGTGGACGAGGCGTACCAGATGCGTTCCGACGCCCTGCTGCGCGTGGCCGGGCGGTTCGAGCGGGCGCTGTTCGTCGGCGATCCCGGTCAGCTCGACCCGTTCTCGACCGTGGAGACGGGGCGCTGGACGGGTCTGACCTGGGATCCGATGCAGTCGGCGGTGGCGGTGCTGCTGCGGCACAACCCGGAGCTGCCGGTGCACCGGCTGCCGGTGTCGTGGCGGCTGCCCGCGTCGGCGGCGCCGGTCGTAGCGGCGGCGTTCTATCCGTTCACCGGGTTCCGCGCCGGCACCGGCCCCGCCGACCGGGCGCTGCACCTCGCCGGGCCCGGGCCGGGGGACGCCCTGGACCGGGCGGTGGAGTTGGCCGCCGCCACCGGCTGGGCGCTGCACGAGCTGCCGGCGCGGCAGACCCCGCGTACCGATGGCGAGGCCGCCTCGGCCTGTGCGGCCCTGGCGCTGCGGGTGCTCCAGCGCGGCGCGGTCGCCGTCTCCGAGCACGCCCCGGCAGGCACCCCGGTCACCGCCGACCGGATCGCCGTCGGGGCCGCGCACCGCGACCAGGTCGCGGCCATCCGCGCGCACCTGGGCGCGGCGGGGGCCGGCATCACCGTCGACACCGCCAACCGGCTCCAGGGCCGGGAGTACGACGTGACGATCGTGCTGCACCCGCTGTCGGGCCGGCGCGACGCGACCGCGTTCCACCTGGAGTCGGGGCGGCTCTGCGTGCTGACGTCGCGGCACCGGCACGCGTGCGTCGTGGTGGCGCGTGCCGGGATCGGCGAGCTGCTGGACGCCCACCCGTCGACGGAGATCGTGCACCTCGACGTGCCGGTCAGGTTCCCGGACGGCTGGGAGGCCAACCAGACGATCCTCGCGCTGCTCACCGGTGCCGACGAGACCGCCGGTGCCGCCCCGACCTGGGGTCGGGGTCACCGGCCGGACCCCCCGCCCCGCGCTTCGTCCTCCGTTCCGGCCCAGACCGGACGCGGTCACCGCTGAGCGGGTTCCCACCACGTCACGTTGGCGGCTGCGTGGGCCACCGGTTCGATGATCTCCCATGCCTCCGCGATGGACCCGTCGGCGATCCGCAGGACGTCGACGACCACGATCTCCGGTCCCGCGTCGGGCAGTCGGCGTCGCGAGTGCACCACGACGTGGTCACCGTCGGCCAGCAGGTGAAGGATCTCGACCTGCATGCCGGCGGTCGGGCCCAGCGCGGCGCGGACGGCGGCGAGCCATTCCGCCCTGGTCGAGGTTGCCGAATCCGGCCGGTGGTGGCGGAAGTCCTCGCTGAGGAACGAGGCGAGCGTGTCGATGTCGCCCGTCCCGATCAGCCCCGCCAGCGCACGTCGGACGATGCTCGTGTTCTCAGTGCTCATGGGCCGAAGTGTTTCCCCGGCCCGTCCGGTTGTCGATGAACTCGCACTTCATGGCGTCCGGCGCGACGATGCGTACGCTCATGATCGTGCACACGGTCGGGAAACTCCTGCGGCAGTGGCGGCAGCGCCGGGGGCTCAGCCAACTCGACCTGGCGATCGCCGCGGACGTCTCGGCCCGCCACGTCAGCCTGGTCGAGACCGGCAGGTCCAAGCCGAGCGCGGACATGGTCCTCCGGCTTGCCGATCAGCTCCATGTGCCGCTGCGTGACCGCAACCGGCTGTTGCTCGCCGCCGGCTTCGCGCCCAGGTACGCGGAGCGTCCGCTCGACGACGCCGCCCTGTCGGCTGCCCTCGACGCGGTCCGCAGGGTGCTCCAGGCGCACGAGCCGTATCCGGCGCTGGCCTTCGACCGCCGGTGGAACATCATGCTGACCAACCGTGCGGTCGACCCGTTCTTCGCGCAGGTCGCCCCCGACCTGTTGCGACCACCGGTGAACCTGGTCCGGCTGGGCCTGGACCCGCGCGGGCTCGCCTCCATGGTCGTCAACCTGGCAGACGTGCGTGCGGTGTTCCGCAGCCGGATCTCGCGCCAGCTCGCCACCGCTCCCGACGCGGAGCTCACCGCACTGTACGAAGAACTGCTGGACCCGCTGCCCGAGGACCCGACGGGCCAACGGGTCGACGCCGACGTGGTGATCCCGATGATCCTCCGGATCGGCGGACGGGAACTGCGGCTGTTCTCGACCATCACCACGTTCGGCACCCCGATGGACATCACGATCGACGAGATCGCGATCGAGTCGTACTACCCGGCAGACCCGGAGAGCGCCACCTACTTCACCCGGTAGCGCCGCCACGCCGGGCCAAGGCCCGTTACCGGCGTCACCTGGAGCGGCTCGACGACGAGATCGACCGGGCTGCCGGACGCGGCGACCGGCGGCGGGTGGCCGACCTCGACGCCGAGCGGGGTGCCCTGCTCGCCGAGTTGCGCGCCGCCGCCGGGCTGGCCGGCCGCAGCCGACGCCTCGGCGACGAGGCCGAGCGGGCCCGCAAGACGGTGACGGCCCGCATCCGGGACGTGCTGTGCAAGCTCGACCAGCGCCACCCCGGGCTTCGCCGCCCACCTGCGCGACACCGTCTCCACGGGCAGCACCTGCCGCTACGTCCCGCCCGAGCCACTGCCGTGGCGCCTGTAGCGGAACCGCGACGGAGCACCCCCGCACCTGGGTGACCTGCGGGGCGGACACGGGCGACGGGCACCACCACCTCCGTGGCGGTGCCCGTCGCCGGCAGGGTCAGCGGCGGTTGTAGCGGTACATGGTCAGCGTGCCGAAGACCACCACGAAGCCGGCGCTCCACAACAGCGTCCACATCGTGGCCGACGGGTCCGACGTCCCCGACATCACCGCGCGCACCGAGGCCACCAGCTGCGTGATCGGGTTGACCTTGACGAACGCCTGGAGCCAGCCGGGCATCGTCGCGGGATCGACGAACACGTTGCTGAGGAAGGTCAGCGGGAACAGCACCATCATGCTCACCCCCATCACGGACTTCTCGCTGCGCAGGACGAGGCCGAAGAACGTCCAGACCCAGGAGAAGGCGAACGAGAAGACCACCAGCAGGCCGATCCCGGCCAGCACGCCGGGCAGCCCGCCGTCGGGCCGGAACCCCAGCACCAGCCCGACGCAGAGGATGACCACGGCCGCCAGCACGTACCGCAGCACGTCGCCGAAGATCATGCCGACCAGCGGGGCCGGCCGCCAGATCGACAGCGTCCGGAACCGGTCGAAGACGCCCTTCTCGATGTCGGTGTTCAGCCCGATCCCGGTGTACATGGTGATCATGACGACGCTCGTGACCATGATGCCGGGCAGGAAGAACTGGAGGTAGTCGCGCGGGCTGTCGGCGAGGGCGCCGCCGAACAGGTACGTGAACATCAGCACCATGATGATCGGGAACGCCGTCACGTCGAACAGCTGCTCCGGCACGTGCTTGATCTTCAGCAGCGCGCGCCAGCCGAACGTGAGCGAGGCCGACAGCGCGTTCGGCCGGGGCGGTCGCGCGCCGGGCGCGAGGACGGTGGAGAGCGCCTCCGCCGACGGTACGTAGACGGACGGGGCGCGCCCGGTCGTGGTGGCGTTGCTCATCGGGCTGCCTCCAGCTCGTCGTCCCGCTCGTCGGACGTGACGGCGGGGTGGTCGGTCAGGGCCAGGAAGACCTCGTCCAGGCTCGGCTGGCCGAGGGAGAAGTCGTCGACGACGATGCCGGCGTGGGCCAGGTCCCCGAGCGCGCGGGCGGCCTGCGCGCTGGCGTCGAGGTCGCTGCCCGCACCGCCGACCCGTGCGGTCAGCGCGACCGGATCGGGTTCGAGCTGCACCGGCACGCCGAGCGCCGCCTGGAGCAGCCGCTCCGCTTCCGGCCGCTGACCGGGGTCGCGCAGTCGCAGGTGGATGCTGCCGGAACCGACCGACGACTTCAGCTCGCCCGGGGTGCCCTCCGCGATCACCCGGCCGTGGTCCACCACCGCGATGCGGCCGGCGAGCTGGTCGGCCTCGTCCAGGTACTGCGTGGTCAGCAGCACGGTCGTGCCGTGCGCCACCACGGCCCGGACGATCTCCCACACCTGGTTGCGGCTGCGCGGGTCGAGGCCCGTCGTCGGCTCGTCGAGGAAGAGCAGGTCGGGGGTGTTGAGGATGCTCGCCGCGATGTCGATGCGCCGCCGCATGCCGCCCGAGTACTTCTTGACCTGCCGGTCGGCCGCGTCGGTCAGGCCGAACGCGGCGAGCATGCCCTCGGCCCGCTCCCGGGCGGCCGGCTTGCGGTGCCCGAGCAGACGGGCGAGGAGCATCAGGTTCTCCAGCCCGGTCAGGTCCTCGTCCACGGAGGCGTACTGGCCGGTCAGGCTCATCCGGGCGCGTACGGCGTCGGCCTCGGTGACGACGTCGTGCCCGAAGACGCGGGCCCGCCCGCCGTCGGGACGCAGCAGCGTCGCCAGCACCCGTACCGCCGTGGTCTTGCCGGCGCCGTTGGGTCCGAGCAGTCCGTAGACGGTGCCGGCGGGGACCCGGAGGTCGATGCCGGCGAGCGCCCGGGTGTCCCCGAACGACCGGGTCAGGCCCTCGGCCTCGATGGCCGGGCCGGTGGTGCGTTTCATGCGTCCTACCTTCCTCATGCGTGACACGTTCAGGAGACGTACGGGCGCGCGGCACGACCGTCGCGCAGGGCCAGGCCCCACCAGCGGAGCTGGCCGAGCAGGACGTCGGCGGCCCGCTCGCACCGGTCCGCCGCCGGAGGTGGCGGACCGCCGTCGAGCAGGTCGACACCGACGACGTCGGGCATCGTGACGGCGTGCAGCGCGACGAAGACCGTCCGGAGCTGGTCGACCGCGTGCAGGCCGATCGAACCGCACCCGTACGACACGAAGCCGACCGGCTCGGCCTGCCACTCGTCGTACGCGTGGTCGATCGCCTGTTTCAACGAGCCCGGAACCTTCCGGCTCCGGTCCCACCCGACAGGCGCTAGGGCCTGTGTCGAAGTCGGCGGTGGTGCCTGAGCTGGTGCGAACGCTCGGCGTGTCGAAGATCGAAAATGGGTGAGGTCTCCGGTAGATGGTTCAGCGACCAAGCAGAACCTGAAACCGGAGACCTCGTGGACACCCTAGCGGTGACGAGGCGGTTCGATCTGACCGACGTGCAGTGGGCGGTGCTGGAGCCGTTGCTGCCGGCGCCGAAGCGGCCGGGTCGACCGTCGTCATGGACCAGGCGGCAGTTGATCGATGGGATGCGGTGGCGGATCCGGGTGGGCGCCCCGTGGCGAGACGTCCCATCGCAGTACGGGTCCTGGTCGGCGGTGTATGCCCTGTTCCGGCGGTGGCAGCGCGACGGGACCTGGCAGCAGGTGCTCACCGCACTGCAGGCACTCGCCGACGCGGCCGGGCGGATTACCTGGGACGTCAGTGTCGACTCCACCAGCGCCCGGGCCCATCAGCATGCGGCCGGAGCGAGGAAAAGGGGGATCTACAGGCCGAACCACCTGGCGGGGTCAGTGTCGAGCCGGACGACCACGCGCTCGGCCGGTCCCGCGGTGGGTTGACCACCAAGCTGCATCTGGGCTGCGAGCAAGGAGAGAAACCCCTGGCGATCGTGCTGACCGCCGGGCAACGAGGTGACAGCCCGCAGTTCATCCCGGTCCTGACCGCCATCCGTGTTCCCCGCCTGGGCGCCGGCCGGCCGAGGACCCGACCGGACCGGGTCCTGGCCGACAAGGCGTACACATCGAAAGCGAATCGGGCCTACCTGCGTCGGCGCGGGATCGCCGCGACGATTCCGAGCAAGGCCGACCAGGACGCCCACCGCCGGGCCAAGGGGTTCAAAGGTGGCCGGCCGCCAGCCTTTGACCCTCACCTGTACCAGCAGCGACACGCTGTGGAGTGCGGGATCAACCGACTGAAACGCAACCGGGCCGTAGCTACCCGTTTCGACAAACTTGCTGTCCGCTACGAAGCCACCATTCATCTCGCCGCTATCAACGAGTGGCTGTGATTGGGCCCCGCACCATACGGGGCGGAGGCTCGCACGCTCGCTGCCAGGGGCTGCCCTGAAGAGCGAGGGGATAACTTGTCCGTCGGATCCGCTGGTCGGCTGTCTGCACCGAGAAGTTGACGAACAGCGGCTCTGTCGTGAACGCAGTTGCGCACTCGAGCGTGACGTCGACGTCGATCCAGGCCGTTCCGCCCGGCCGGACCAGCCAGGACTGGCCTGTGCCGCGTACCAGGACGCCTGGTCTCCGTGCCCCCTCTACCTGCACTATGACGGGCGCCGGGCCGGCGTTAACCAACACCAGTTGCGCGTCGAGTCGCACCGTCCCAACGCCGTTCAAGCCCTCCCAGCTGTTGGACGAGCCTGGCAAGGCCACCAGTGTGACGGCACGGGCCTCGGTCTGCTCCTCGCGATAGCTCCGCACTTCGGCGCCGCCGACGCCACCGAGCGCCAAGCCGACTACCAAGGCAACAGCCAGGTAGGCAGCGCCCCTCCGCCCGGGCCTAAACCCGGCGGAGCGGTCCCCGTCCGAGTCACCAAGCTCAGGGCCAGGAATATCCAGATCGATGACTCCATGGCTCGCCGTCATGGCGACAGACTAGGGGTTGGTCTTGCCGGAGTTTGGTCCGCGAGGCCGGAATGCCTTGATCAAGCCCTCGCTGACTTCGATACAGGCCCTAGACGGCGGCCAGCGTCCGCGAGATCGGAACTGGCGGGGCGGCAGGCCGGCGGAACAGGGGCTTCCGGCCACGTCCAGCCGCCCCTCAGCTCGCCGCCAGCTCCGCGAGGGCCCGCACCGACCGCCAGTTGCGGGTGGTCGCCACCACGCCGAGCTTCTTCTCCAGGTGGTTGCTGGTGAACTTCGACCGGCCGTAGCCGCCGTCGGGACAGTGCAGGTAGACCTCGCGACCGGTGACCGTGAACGCGAGGTTCTCGCCGTCGGGCGCGGCCAGGGCCTCCACGGCGGACTTTGCGGGCGCGGTCGCGAGGAAGACCACGAGCAGTCGCGTCGGGTCGTCCTCCCGGTCGGCGTACGGGTTGCCGCCGGCCACCGCCGCCAGCTCCCGGCCGCTGCGCACCAGCACCGGCACCGTCAGCCCCAACTCGTCGGCGATGGCCCGCTCGATGCCCCGCGCCAGCGCGTCGGCGTCGCGCACCGTGCTGCCGAAGGCCACGTTCCCGCTCCGCAGGTAGGTCTTCACGTCGCCGTGGCCGAGGCCGGTGACCAGCCGGCGCAGGTCGGCCATCGCGACCTTCGCACCGCCGACGTTGACTCCCCGCAACAGCGCGACCCACCTGTCCACCCGGCCTCCTCGATCCGCCTGCGGCTCAGCCTAGATGCGCGCGCCGACACACCGGCCGGGTCAGAGCCGGCGGACGGCGGCGGAGGCGAGTCGGAAGCCGATGGTGCGGTCGACGATCCGGTCGACCAGGTCCGCCTTCCGTAGCCCGGCGACGCCGCGCAGCTCCAGGCTCGCAGCGAGCACCCGCAGGTCGCGGGAGGTCCAGCCGGAGAGGTACGCCGTACCGTCGTCGCGGCGGGACATGGTCGCCAGCGCGGCCCGGGCAACGGCCGGGTCCGGCGCGGGTGCCGCCCGCCGGCCGGCCTGGGCGGCAGGGCGTGATGCGCCGACGCCCCGGCCGCCGGGTGCGCCGGTCGGGCGTGCTGTGGCGGCGGTGAGGTCGGCGGGTGCGCCGGTCGGGCGTGCTGTGGCGGCGGGAGTCTTTCTCGGGCGCCCGGTGGCGGGGCGGTCGGTCGGTGGGGCGGGTGGGGTCGCGTCGACGGGCACCACCGCGAGCCGGGCCCGCCCCTCGGCCAGAGCGGCGAGGTCGGCGGCGGGCAGCTCCCGGAGCAGCGCGGTCACCAGGTCGGCGACGTCACGGGTCGGTTCGGTCACGCCCCGACCCGCTCGGGCTGGAGGTGCTCGAGGAACTCGGTGGCGAGCTGGCGCAGTTCGTCGCGGACCGCCGGGGTGGCGATCCGGTCGCGGAGCACCACCGGCACGCCGCGCGGGGCGTTCGTGGCGAACGCGGTGACGTTCTCCCGCAGGGGAGTGGGGAAGACCGGCAGGCCGAGCGCCCGGACCTGGTCCATGTAGCCCTGGTGGGCGGCGATCGGCCGCTGCGCCATGAGCTGGATCATCGTGAACACCACGCCGGCGACGGCGGGGGCGACCTTGTGGTGCCGGCGGGTCGTGGCGAACCGGCGGGCGTCGGCGTTGTACTGGTCCACCAGCTCCCGGACGTTGCCGTGCAGGTAGTCGATGCCCAGTGTGGACAGGTAGTCGGCCTTCGCCGGGATCAGCAGGTGGTCGCTGGCGATGATGGCCGACTGGGTGACCACGTTGAAGTTCGGCGGGCAGTCGATGAGCACCATGTCGTAGCCGCCGAGCGCGTCGTCGTGCAGCCCCTCGGTCAGGGAGCCGCGCACCCGGAACAGCTCGCGGTCGTACTCGTCGCCGTCGGCCACGGCCCGGGCCAGCGCCAGGTCGATGTCGACGAGCTGGAGGTGCGACGCGATCAGGTCGAGTCGGCCCGCGCCGGCGAGTCGCGCGTTCGCGGGGCCGGGGGAGACGACCAGCTCGCCCAGGCTCGTCGCGGGGGTGTCCCCGCGCAGGCCGTCGTACCAGCGCTTCACCGTCCGGCCGTCGCGCAGCCGGTCCCGCCAGTCGTCGGGGTCGTAGAAGCCGAACGTGAGGCTGGCCTGCGGATCGAGGTCGATGAGCAGCACCTTCATCCCGCGGTTGGCCAGCTCGGCACCGAGGTTGGCGGTCACGGTGGTCTTGCCGACCCCGCCCTTGTAGTTGATCACCGATACGACGTACACCGGCACCTCCCCAGACCGGGAACGGTAGCGGGTCGACGGACCGGCGCGGCACCCGCTCCCGCCGGCCGTTTGCACGTAACTACGTATGTTCGTATTATCGACGCGTGGCGGAGATCGAAGAACGGGTGAGCGCGCTGGAGGCGCAGGTCGCCGCGCTCATGGAGCGCCTCGGGCCGGCGGCGCCCCCGACCGAGGCCTCGACGGTGGCGGGTGACGTCTTCTGGGCGCTCGACGGGTTGAAGCGACGGATCCCGGCCGACGGCGGCGGCGCGGTGCTCTACACCGGCACCGTCCGCCTCGACGACCAGCACTACGACTGGCAGTACGGCCGCACGGTCGACGACGTGCTCGCGGGTGACTGGACGGAGCTGGCGGGCGTGCTGACCGCCCTGGCACATCCGGTGCGGCTGCGCCTGCTACGGGAGATCCTCGGCGGCCGGCACGGCACCGGCGAGCTGGCCGAGATCGAGGGCCTGGGCACCACCGGGCAGCTGCACCACCACCTGCGCCAGCTGACCGCCGCCGGCTGGCTGAGCAGCGCCGGCCGGGGCCACTACGCCGTTCCGGCCGAGCGGGTCGTGCCGCTGCTGGCCATCCTCACCGCAGCCCGCCGCTGACCCGCCGCACCGCCGGAGCCCCCACGGGAAGGAGCACCATGCGCAAGCCAACCGTCCTCGCCCTGGTCATCGGAATCGTCGCCGCCGTCGCGGCCGTCGGGATCATGCCGCGTGCGCCCCGGCTGGCCGGGCAGAGCACCGGCGACACCGCGCTGGCCGCCGACGTCCGCGCGGCGGTGCCCGACGCCGCGGGCCACCGTGGCCTCGCCGTCGCCGTGCTGGAGAACGGCCTCGTCCGCACCGCCGGCCTGGGCGACCGCGACCCGGCCGGTCGGCCGGTGGAACCGGGAACCCGGTTCGAGATCGGCTCGATCACCAAGGTGATGACCGGGATGCTCCTCGCCCGGCAGGCCACGACCGGCGCGGTACGCCCCGACGAGCCCGTCGGCACCCTGCTGCCCGCGCTGACCGGGCCTGCCCGCGAGGTCACCCTCGCCGAGCTGGCCAGTCACCGCTCCGGCCTGCCCCGGCTCGCCGTCGACTCGCCCGGGGACGTGGTCGGGACCTGGTGGGCGAACGTCACCGGCGGCAACCCCTACGCCGGTCAGGACGCCCGGTGGCTCGTCGACGCCGTCGGCGGGGAGAGACCCGGCGACGGGCGGGGCCAGGTCCACTACTCCAACCTCGGGGTGGCGCTGCTCGGGCAGGCGCTCGCCACCCGGGCCGGCACGTCGTACCCGGAACTGCTCGACCGGGAGTTGCTGCGGCCGCTCGGCATGACGGCGACCGTGGTGGCGACCGACGCCGACGCCCTGCCGCCGGCGCGCGCCGAGGGCACCACGGCCGGCGGCCGCCCGGTCGAGGCCTGGGTGGGCGGCGGCTGGGCGCCGGCCGGAGTCGGTCCGTGGTCGACCGCCGAGGATCTGGCCCGGCTGCTCGGCGCGACGCTCGCCGGCACCGCGCCCGGCGCCGACGCCGCGACCCCGCGCTTCACCGAGGACGACCGCAACCGGATCGGCTACGGCTGGTTCACCACCCGGTACGGCGACAGCGAGATCGTCTGGCACAACGGCGGCACCGGGGGCTTCCGCACCTACCTCGGCTTCGAGCGGGCCACCGGGCGGGGCGTCGTGGTGCTCGGCAACACCGACCAGGGCGTCGAGCCGATCGGGCTGCGGCTGCTCGGCGTGCCGGTGCAGGACGCCGACGGCGACGGCCCGCCGCTGCCGGTCTGGATCACGGCGGGGCTCGCGGTGGTGTTCACCTTCCTCGGCGGGCTGAGCCTGCTCGGCGCCACCCGCCGGGCTCCCGACCGGCTGACTCTGGCAACCGCCGTCGCCTGGGCGGTGCTCTACCTCGGCCTCGGCCACCGGCTGGGCAACTGGTCGGTGGTGCCCGGCTGGCTCTGGTCGATCGGCGCCGGCCTCTCGGCGACCGGGATCGTCCTGGCCGCGTACCGCTGGCGGGGACTGCCGCCGCTGGCCGGCGCGCCGCCGTGGCGGCGGTTGACCTCGGTGGCCTTCTCGGCACTCCTGGCGATCCTGGCCGTCGTGATCATCACCCGTCTCTGACCCACGCCACCGCGCCGCCCGCCCCACCGGGCGGACGCCGACGCTGCCCCGGCTGCTTCGACCCGTACCTGTTCAGCTCACTCGGCGATCGGCAGCACGACCTGTTGTAGCGCAGGAACCACGGCTTCCACGGCGGATCGAACCGTGCCCCGGGCCCCGTCGGGAGCAACGCTACCGGCCGTCGACCTCCGGCTCAGCCGAAGCCACGTCCTCCGGCCGGGGGCGCGGGGCGGCCCGGGTCAGCCGCCAGTACTGCCGCCGGCGGTCGTCGCGGAGCACCACCCCGGAGCGGGCGAGTTCGCCGCGCAACTCCCGGGCCTCGCCGCCCCGGTCGGCGTCGAGCGCCCGCTGCCGGGCCCGCAGCAGCGCGTCCGCCCCGGGCGGCAGCCCGGGCAGGCCCGGCACCCACCGTCGGTACGCGTCGCGGTGCGGGTCGCCCTCGGTCCACGGCCAGCCGTGCGCGCGGAACGCGTCGCGCAGCCGGTCGACGGCCAGGTCCGACCGCTCCCGGACCAGTTCCTCGTCGTCCGCGCCGAGCAGCACCAGGTCCTTGCCGTCGACGAAGACGGCGCGCACCGGCCGCCGCCCGACCTGCCGGTCCGCGCGGTCGCGGCGCAGCCGTACCCGTTCGGCGTCGACGGTGACGGCGAGCCGTTCGGCGGTGCCCACGGCGGCGACGAGCAGGCCGCCCAGCGTGCCGACCGCCAGCCCGCCGATGCTGGCCTGCGGGTCGGGCAGCCCGGCGATCAGCTCGAACAGGTCCTGCGCGGGTGCCCAGGACAGCCCGGCCACCCACTCCGCGCCCGTGGCGAGCAGCCACCCGCCACCCGCGCCGAGCGCCGGGAGGCCGCCCCAGAGCAGCGCCAGTTCCGCCGCGCCGCCGTCGACGACGGTGGGGGCGCCGTAGCCGTCCACCGTCAGGACACCTCGCGCCGCAGCGTGCGGAGCAGCCCCGCGACCAGCGGCACGGCCAGCCAGACCAGCAACGACACGGCGAAGCGTCCCCACTGGCCGGCGGTCACCTCCGGCGTGAGCAGCGGCTCCGTCGTGCGGGCCGTGTCCAGCCAGCCCGCCGGGCCGTGCAGCGGCCGGATCATCTCACCCAGGACCGACCAGAGGGTCGGCAGCAGCAGGTAGCCGACGATCGCCAGCGGGGTGTTGAGCAGCAGCAGGCCGAAGCCGGCCCCCATCAGCACGTTGGTGACCTGGAGCACCACGGCGTGCAGCACCAGGGCCCACTCCATGCGCCAGGTGCCGGCGCCGCCGGTGGCCGCGGCGACCAGCGTGCCGACGGCGGCCACACCGAGGCTCACCAGCACCGACGCCAGGGCCGCCAGCACCATCGCGGCCAGCTTCGCGGCGACCACCCGGCCCCGCCGGGGCACCAGGGCGAACGTGGTCAGTGCCGTGCGCTGCGACCACTCCCCGGTGATCGACAGGATGCCCAGCACGGGCAGCAGCAGACCGATCGGCAGCATCGAGGGGAGGAAGAAGTTGGGGAAGGTCTGCGCGGCGTCGTCCGTCCAGATCAACTGGACCACCACGAGGGCGGCGGCGAACAGCCCGATCGTGATCAGCAGCCAGAGCCCGGCCCGGGTGTCGACGAGCTTGCGCAGCTCCACCCCGGTGAGCCGGAGCAGCGACGGCCGGCGTACGCCGGGATGGCGAGGGGTGGCGGTGGCGGTGGGCGGGCTGGCGGTGGTGGCGGTGCTCATCGGACGGCCTCCCTGGTCGACGCGCCGGCGGTCAGGGTGAGGAAGAGCTGTTCCAGGCCGCCGCCGCCGGCCGCCCGCAGCTCGGTGAGGGCGACGCCGGCGTCGGCGGCGGCCTGCCCGACGGCCTCCGCGTCGGCGTGGACCAGCAGCCCCTCGGTGCCCTCGGTGGCCGGCAGCCCGGCCCGCTCCAGCGCGCCCCGCAGCGTCACGCCGTCGCGGGCCCGGACCAGCGTCCCGCCGCCCGCCAGCAACTCGGCCTTGTCGCCCTGGGCCACGATCCGGCCGCCCCCGATGACCACCAGCCGGTCCGCGACCGCCTCCACCTCGCGCAGCAGGTGGGAGGAGAGCAGCACGGTGCCGCCCCGGTCGGCGAAGTCGCGCAGCAGGCCGCGCATCCAGAAGATCCCCTCCGGGTCCAGGCCGTTGGCCGGCTCGTCGAGGATCAGCACCCGGGGGTCGCCCAACAGGGCGTGCGCCAGGCCGAGGCGCTGCCGCATCCCCAGGGAGTACGCCCGCAGGCGGCGCTTGGCCGCGACCTCGTTCAGCCCGACCAGGTCGAGCTTGGTGGCGACCTGCCGGCGGTCCACCCCCATGGTGGCTGCGGCCATGGTCAGCGCCTCCCGCCCGGTGCGCCCGGCGTGCTGGGCCGAGGCGTCCAGCAGCACCCCCACCTCCCGCCCGGGGTTGGGCAGCTCCCGGTACGGCCGGCCGGCGATCGTGGCGCCGCCGCCGCTGGGCGGCGTGAGCCCGCAGACCATCCGCATGGTGGTGGACTTGCCGGCGCCGTTCGGCCCCAGGAAGCCGGTGACGGTGCCCGGCTCGCAGCGGAACGACACGTCGTCGACGGCCGTGTGCCGCCCGTACCGTTTGGTGAGGTGTGCCACGGTGATCATGCCGGTCACGCTGCCGGAGCCACCCGGCCGTCCGCTGCGGCCGACGGTCTCGTCCGGCGGCTACCTTGGTCGACGCCGGGGTCTCGACTTTGGTAGCTGGTCCAGCCGCCGCGCGGCTGCCTAGCATTGCGGGCGTGACCAGTGCCGCCGTACCGGAGCACCCATGGCTGCTGCCGGGGGCGCTGAGCGTCGACCCGACGGCCCGGTCGGCGCGGTGGCCTCGTCGCACCACCCGCGACTGGGTGGTGGACGTCCTCTGCTTCGTGCTCTCCCTCGGCTGGGTCCTGCTCGCCACGGCCGACGCGGCCGCGTCCGACCCCGAGTTCGCCGCGCCGCTGCCGCAGCGCTGGATGATCCCGGTCGACGCGCTGTTCGGGCTCGTCTGCTGCGCGCTGCTCTGGGTGCGTCGCCGGTGGCCGCTGCTGGCGGTGGCGACCCTACCGCTGACCCTGTTCTCGATGGCGTCGGCGGTCCCGCTGCTGATCCTCTACTTCACCGTCGTGGTGCACCGCCGCACGTCCGTCGCGCTGGCGGTGACCGCCAGTGGTCTCGTCACCAACTTCGTCTTCAGCTACCTGCGTCCGGACCCCCACCTGCCGTACTGGGTGGCGACCGTCTGGGGGGTGGTGCTCAGCCTCCTCGTGCTGGCGTGGGGGATGTTCGTCCGGGCACGGCGGCAGCTCGTCGTGTCGCTGCGGGAACGCGCCGAGCGGGCCGAGGCGGAACAGCAGTTGCGGGTGGCGCAGGCCCGGCACCTGGAGCGCACCCGGATCGCCCGGGAGATGCACGACGTGCTGGCGCACCGGATCTCGCTGCTCAGCCTGCACGCCGGAGCGCTGGAGTTCCGGCCGGACGCGCCGCCGGAGGAGGTGGCGAGGGCGGCCGGGGTGATCCGGGGCAGCGCCCACGCCGCATTGCAGGACCTGCGCGAGGTGATCGGGGTGCTCCGCGCGGAGAGCGTCGCCGAGGAGGACCCGGAACGCCCGCAGCCCACCCTGGCCGACCTGCCCGCGCTCGTGGAGGAGTCGCGGGCGGCCGGGGTGCGGGTCGGCGTCCGCGACGTGGTCACGGCGGGGGAGCGGGTGCCCGCGGCGGTGGGACGCAGCATCTACCGGATCGTGCAGGAGGGCCTGACCAACGCCCGCAAGCACGCCGCCGGCGCGGCGGTCACCGTCGACGTGGCCGGCGCCCCCGGCGACGGGCTGACCGTGCAGGTGCGCAACCGGTGGCCGGTCGGCGGCGTCGCCGGCCCGGAGATCCCCGGCGCCGGCACGGGCCTGGTCGGCATCGCCGAACGGGTCACCCTGGCCGGCGGCCGGCTGGAGTACGGGCGGGACGACTCGGGCGACTTCCGGCTGGCCGCCTGGCTGCCGTGGCCGGCGTGACCGGGCCGGCCACCGGCGGGCCGCCGGGGCCTGGCGGGTCGGGTCCCACCCCCGAGCGGCCGGTGCGGGTGCTGATCGTCGACGACGACGCGCTGGTCCGCGCCGGGCTGTCGATGATCCTCGGTGGCGTGCCGGACCTGCTGGTGGTCGGGGAGGCCGCCGACGGCGGCGAGGTGCCCGCGGCCGTGGCCGCCTGCGCGCCGGACGTGGTGCTGATGGACATCCGGATGCCCCGGGTCGACGGGCTCGCGGCCACCGAGGCGCTGCGCGCGTCGCCCGACCCGCCGGAGGTGTTGGTGCTGACCACCTTCGACGCCGACGAGCAGGTGCTCCGGGCGCTGCGGGCCGGGGCCGGTGGCTTCCTGCTCAAGGACACCCCGCCGGCCGAGATCGTACGGGCGGTGCACCGGGTGGCGGCGGGGGAGGCGACGCTCTCCCCGGTGGTCACCCGCCGGCTGATCGACCACGTGACGGCACCGGGCGCGCCGGGCGGTCCTGAGCCGCGCCGGGAGCGGGCGCGGCGGCAGCTCGCCGGGCTCAGCGAGCGGGAGCACGAGGTCGCGATCGCGGTGGGACAGGGCCGGACGAACGCGGAGATCGCCGCCGAGCTGTTCATGAGCGTCGCGACCGTGAAGGCGTACGTGTCGCGGCTGCTGGTGAAGCTCGACCTGAACAACCGGGTCCAGGTCGCCCTGCTGGTCCACGACGCCGGCCTCGCCTGAGGCGGGATCGAACCTTTCGGCGCGCAGGGCCGTACCAGTCGCCGAGGATGCGGTGCGGCGGGTCGGCCGCACCGCTGCCGGAGCCGCGGGAGACATGCCGTGCGATTTGGTGGGCAGTCGACGGATCCCATCGACCAGACCCTGGGTGAGGTGCCGGTGCCGACGCCGTGAGGCCCCGCCGGCCGGTGGCTCCCCCCCCGCCACCGGGCCGCGCTGGCCCCGGGCGAGCTGAGCGGGGGTACGCCCGCCGCCACGTCCGGGACACGAGGCCGGCCCGGGCCCGGGTTCCCACCCGCGTCCCGGACCGGCGTGGCCGTTCGGGCGGCTCAGTCGTTGCCGGCGCGGATCCCGCAGTCCGGCGCGGACCAACTGGTGGTGTTGGAGGTGTCGTCCCGGTCGTTCTCCCGGCGCGAGTCGACGTGCACGTGGTCGTCGTGGTCCGGGTAGCCGGGCCCGTAGATCCCGCTGAAGCCCCGGAAGCGGGCGTCGCGCGCGATCTGGCACAGCGAGCTGGTGCGCGACACCACGTCGGCCGCGTTGCCGTAGAGGTGCTGGCTGTCCGACGCCCCGCCGACCTGGTCGTTGCAGGCGCGGCTGCGGAACCCGCTGCTGACGTAGAGTGGCTCGTCGCCGAGGCTGTGCCGCGTCGCCTCCAGCTTCCACATGGTGCGCAGCGCGTTCTGCCGGGTCTGTGCGGCGGAGAGCGGACCGCCGTTCCAGCCCGCACGACCGCAGCCGTCGTCCATCTCGGCGAAGCTGAAGTGCCGCGGCGTGCAGTCGTTGTCCTGGAGGGCGTAGAGCCTGCCGTACGTCTGCGGCCCGGCGACGCCGTCGACGCGCAGCCCGTACGCCGACTGGAACCGCCTGACCGCGGCGGCGGTCTTCGGTCCGTAACGACCGTCGTTCTCCACGATGTCCCGGTTGCCGGCCCAACCGGCCACCCGGATCTGCAACTCGCGGACGTCGTCGCCGGAGCGTCCCTGGTAGAGGTTGCGCTTCCACGTGTAGCAGCCGTCGGCCTGGGCCGCTGGCGCGGCGACCACCGTGGCGACAGCGGCTGCCGGCAATGCCAGGGCGAATGCGACAGCGGCCCGTTTCAGGGTGTTGACGCGCACAGAAGTCCTCCCGATAGGAGTGCGATTGGGGTGGCGTCCGGGACATCGACCCGCCCGTCCCGTGATTTCCACCCTGGCAGGCCGACCGGCAGCTCGTGGCAATTAACGAGAATTGTCCTCGCGATTCGCCGTTCCTGGGGGTTGCCTGGGTAATACGCGAATTGGGAAACGCCCAAGGGCCGGCAATCGACGACAGCAGAGCGCGAACGACACGCAAAGCGGCAGTACGGCATACGAAGGGTGATGTTCACCCGTCGGCCCGACCCGGTAACGTCAGCGCCGGCGGGACCGGGGGAGGGGGCGGCGTGGCGCGTGGTGGCGTCTTCTGCATCGAGGGTCAGTGGCACCGGGACCTCAACGAGCGCGGCTCCGTCCTGCCCACCCTCGAATTGCTCGAACGGCTCGGAAAGATCCGCTTCATCCACAAGGACGCGGCCACCCGCGACGAACTCTTCTACTTCGTCGACCGCTGGCTGCTCAAGCAGTACGCCGACCACCGGGTCGGCTTCTTCGCGATGCACGGCGAGCCGAGCCGGCTCTGCCTCACCGACTGGGAATCGGTGGCGCTCGCCGATGTCGCCGAGCTGATGGCGGGTCGCTGCGACGGTCGGCGGCTCTATTTCGGCAGCTGTTCCGTGCTGCGCGCCTCCGACGCCGTGCTGCGGGACTTCCTCGACGCCACCGGGGCGGCCCTGATCTGCGGGTACACCCGCGAGGTGGACTGGGTCGAGTCGGCCGCCTTCGAGACCGTCCTGCTCGACGTGCTGGCCAACGGCCAACGCCACAACGCCGCCGAGCTGCGGATGGGCTCCGCGCACTGGGCTCCGCTCGCCTCGTACCTCGGCTTCCGGGTGATCTACGCCAACGGTCGCGCCTGGCGACCCTCGGCCCGCCCCCGGGTGCCGGCCCAGCCCGCCGCCGGCCGCGCAGCCCCGCGACCCCGGTGAGGCCGCCGCGCCTGGCCGGCCCGGTGCGGTCGCCGCGCTCGTCCGGCCCGGTGCGGTCGCCGTGCGACGGGCGCCCTGGTAGGAACGAACGATGGCACGCAGCATCGCGACGAACACCCGGGTCGACCGGGCCGAGCTGATCGAGTTCCTCCGGCCACGGCACCGGGTGGTGCTGATGACCACGCGCGCCGACGGTCGGCCGCAGTCGTCCCCCGTCACCGCCGGGATGGACGGCGAGGGGCGGTTGGTGATCTCCACCTATCCCGAGCGGGCCAAGGTCGCCAACGTCCGTCGCGACCCACGGGTGTCGGCGTGCGTGCTCTCCGACGACTGGAACGGCCCGTGGGTGCACCTCGACGGCACCGCCGAGGTGCTGGACCTGCCGGCGGCGCTGGAACCGCTCGTGGAGTACTTCCGCCGCATCTCCGGCGAGCACCCGGACTGGGACGAGTACCGGGCGGCGATGGTACGTCAGGGCAAGTCGCTGATCCGGGTCACCATCGACGCCTGGGGCCCGATCGCCACCGGCGGTTTCCCCGCCCGCCTCGCCGACTGATCCGGCGCCCCCTGCACCGCCGGCCGCCCCGCGCCGCTCAGTATGCGGCGGTGAAGCGGGCGTTCTCGTGGCGCGGCTGTTCGATCTCGTCCACGATCGCCACCGCCAGGTCCTCGTAGCTGAGCACCGAGCGGCCCTCGTGGTCGGTCACCGGCTGGTCACCGCCGGTGCGATAGTGCCCGGTGCGCTCGCCCGGGTGGAACTCCAGCGGCGGCGGGGAGACGTACGTCCAGGTCACCCCGTCGGCCGAGGAGCGGTAGAAGTCGAGGGCGTCGGCCTGCCCCCGCGCCGCGTCGCGGTACTCCTCGGGGAAGTCCGGCTCGTCGAGGTACCGGGTGCCCTTCGGGGTGAGCAGGGTCGAACCGCCGCCCACGTGGATGATCCGGGGCGCGGCCGGCATGCCCCGCAGCGCACCGACCAGGTTCTGCGCCGCGTCGACCCATAGGTCGTGTTCGCCGCCGCCGATCGCCACCACCATCACGTCCGTGTCGGGCGCCAGTTCCCGTACGCTCCGCTCGCTGGTGGCGTCCCCGGTCACGACCGTGACGGCCGGTGGCAGGTACGAGGTGGCCTCCGGGCGGCGCACCGCCGCGGTGACCCGGTGCCCCCGGCCGACCGCCTCGGCGGTGATCCGCGACCCCGCGGTGCCACCCGCGCCGAACACGACGACGTTGCTCATACCGCCTCCCAGCCGGCCCGACCTGGTCCGCCTCCAGGCTATTGACCTCGTCGGCCGGCCGGTGCCGTTACCGGGATCCCGACCGTCGCGAGCGACGGCGGGATCACCGGCCCCGGGTCAGTCGAGCAGGGCGGAGTAGACGAGCTGGCGCAGCTGCGGCCGGACCGGATAGGTGCTCGACGGGATGAGCTGGGTGAAGAACAGCGCCGTGACCTCCTCGGCCGGGTCGACCCAGAACGCCGTGCTGGCCACGCCGCCCCAGTAGTACTCGCCGGGGCTGCTCGGCACCCGGCTCGGCACGGGGTCGTCGACCACGGCGAAGCCGAGCCCGAAGCCGATCCCGTCGAGGGTGGTCTCGGCGAAGCCGCCGACGGAGAGGGTCCCCAGATCCCGGCCGCCGGGCAGGTGGTTGCGGGTCATGAAGCGCACCGTGCGTGGCCCCAGCAGGCGTACCCCGTCCAGCTCGCCGCAGCGCAGCAGCAGCTGGGTGAACCGGTGGTAGTCGGCGGCGCTGGAGATCAGGCCGCCGCCGCCGGAGAGCAGCAGCGGCTTCTCGTACGCCAGGGCGCCCAGCTTGTCGAAGCGCAGGGCGCGGCCGGTGCGCGGGTCGGGCGCGTAGAGGGCGGCGAGCCGGTCGGCGGCGTCGCCCTCGACCCACCAGTGCGTGTCGGTCATGCCCAGCGGGCCGAAGATCCGGTCGGCGAGGAAGGCGTCCAGGCTCTGCCCGGAGACCACCTCGACCAGCCGGCCGAGCACGTCCGTGGCGACCGAGTAGCCCCACGCGGTGCCGGGCTGGAACAGCAGCGGCAGCTCGCCGAACGCCTGGCAGGCCGTCGCCAGGTCGACGTCCGCCGGTGGGTGCAGGTCGTAGCCGGCGGCCCGGTAGATGGAGTCGACCACGGAGGTCTGCATGAAGCCGTACGTCAGGCCGGCGGTGTGGGTGAGCAGGTGCCAGATCCGGATCGGTTCGATCGCGGGCACCGTGTACGGCTTGAGGGCCGAGCCCTTGGAGTAGACCCGCAGGTCGGCGAACTCGGGCAGCCACCGGCTGATCTCGTCGGTCAGCTCGAAGCGGCCCTCCTCCCAGAGCATCATCGCGGCGACCGAGGTGACGGGCTTGGTCATCGAGTAGATGCGCCAGAGCGTGTCCGCCTCGACGGGTCGTCCCGCCTCGACGTCGCGCAGCCCGTACGTCGACGAGTGGGCGATCTCGCCGCGGCGGGTGACCAGCACCTGCCAGCCGGCGAGGCGGCCGTCGTCGACGTACCTGCCGAAGTGCTCGTCGATGCGCGCCAACCGCGCCGGGTCGAAGCCGATCTGGTCCGGGTCGATGCTGCGTGCCACACTCACGCCGCCGAAACTACTAGCCGGTACGCCTCGCCGGAAGGGCCGCCCGCGGTTGTCCCACCCCCTCGGTAGCCTGGTCCGATGCCCGAGGTGACCGAGGACGCGACCTTCCGCGACGAGGACTGGTACGGCGAGGAACTGGTGGACCGGCACTTCGTCCGCTGCACCTTCTTCGACGTCGACCTGACCGAGTCGGTGAGCCGGGGCGCGGTCTTCGACGGCTGCACCTTCGGCAACGTACGGTTCAACTCCTCCCGGCACACCGACTCGGCCTTCACCCGCTGCGCCTTCCAGCGGTGCAACCTCTTCGAGGCGGAGTTCACCGGCTGCAAGCTCGTGGGCAGCGCCTTCGCCCAGTGCGACCTGCGGCCGCTGACGGTCGCCGGCGGTGACTGGTCGTTCGTCGGGCTGCCCGGGGCCGACCTGCGCGGGGTCCGCGTCACCGACGTGCGGATGCGCGAGGCGGATCTCACCGGAGCCAACCTGACCGGGGCCACGATCACCGGCGTCGACCTCTCCGCCGCGCAGTTGCACCACTGCCGGCTGTCCGGGGCCGACCTGCGTGGCAGCGACCTCACCGCGCTCGACCCGACGGCGGTGGAGCGGGCCGGCGCGATCGTCGACGCCACGCAGGCCCTGGTGATCGCGCAGGCGCTCGGCTTCGAGATCCGCTGACCCGGGCCGACGGCGGGACGGCACCGCGGCGGGACCCGCGACCACGTTCCTGATCGATGTCCGCTGCGCTGCCGGGAGGCACGACGCCGGGCCGGACCGTGTCCACGCCTCGGGACAGTTTGTCCGTCGCTCCGCGTCGAGCCTGTCGTAACTTTCTGCTGTCCACGTCCGACCATCCTCTATGGAGGCTCACCGATGAGCAGCAGCACCACCACCCACACCGTCCGTCCGAGGGCCACCCGGAGCGTCGGGGATTCCTCCGGGGAGGTGCTCCGGGAGATCCCGCTGCCGCCGTACGTGACCGTCGAGGACGCGCAGTTCGCCGTGCGCGCGGTCGTGGTGCACGCGCCCAGGCTCTGGTCCGGCGGGACGGTCTGCCGCAACGACGCCAGCCCGCACCCGTGCCGGCTGCACCGCTGGGGGACGCGGGTGCTGGCGCAGCGCGGCCTGCGTCCCGCCGACATCGCCGCGCTGATCGAGCGCGGCGACCCGGCGGCCGAGCTGCCGCACCGCCCCGGCGCCTAGCGCCGGCGGGGCCCTCGCACCGGGCCCCGCCGGCCCGTCAGCAGGCGTTCGGCTTGATCCACGCGCATTCCAGACCCTCCGGGACCCGGGGGGCGTCCGGCGCCGTCGGTGGCGCGACCCGCGCGCCGGTCACGCCCTTCCCGGTGTACGAGGCCAGGGCGATCGCGATCTGGTCCTCCAGCGTCTTCACCGAGGAGGCGAGGTAGTTGTTGAGCAGGATCGAGAACGCCAGCACCCGCCCGTCGGCGTCGGTGACGTAGCCGGAGAGGCCGGAGACGCCGGTCAGGCTGCCGGTCTTGGCGTGCACGTTGCCCGCCGCGGGGGTGCCCCGCATCCGGCTGCGCAGCGTGCCGCCGACGAAGCGGTCCGCCTCGCCGGCGATCGGTAGGGCCGCGTACCAGGTGTCGAACCACGGCTCCGCGCGGACGGCGGCGAGCAGGTCCACGAACTCGTCGGCGGGGATCAGGTTGCGTCGCGAGAGCCCGGAGCCGTCCCGTTGGCGCAGCGTGCCGGTGTCCATCCCGGCGTCGGCGACGTACTCGCTGATCGCGGTCAGGCCGGCCGACCAGGTGCCGGCGCCGGAGAGCATCCGGCCGATCTCCTTGGTCAGCACCTCGGCGTGCCCGTTGTTGGACAGCTTGAGGAACGGCACCATCAGCTCCGCCAGGGGCATCGAGCGGTGCCGGCCCACCTCGGCCGCGCCCTCCGGGGTGGGCTGCCCGAGCACAGTGCGGCCGAGCACCCGTACGCCGTGCCGGCGCAGCGCCGACCGGAAGACGTCGGCGGCGTAGCCGGTGGGTTCCCAGACGCTGACCCAGTCGCTCTCCGCCGCGGCGCCGAGCGCGATCTGCCCGGTGACCACGACCGTGTTGCTGCCGTGCGCGCGTTCGATGGAGACCGACGTCTGCCCGCCGGCGACCGTCTCGGCCCGGTTGTCGATCTTCAGGTACCTGGTGGCCGGGGTGGTGGTGACGACCGGACGCGCGCCGGCGGTCGCGCCGGGGGCGGCGTGCACGATGACGGTGCCCGCGTCGTAGTCGGTGTCCGGTGCCACGGTCAGGGCGGAGACCTGCGCGGCGTAGTAGTACGGCTCGTCGTCCCAGGTCCAGTCCGGCCCGAGGCGGGTGCTGTCGTAGCGGGTGTCGTCGGCCACCAGGTTGCCGGTGACCACCCGGACGCCCGCGGCGGCGACCTGTGCGGCCAGCGCGTCGTAGTCGGTGGCCAGCATGGTCGGGTCGCCGCCGCCGCGCAGGTAGAGGTTGCCCGAGACCAGGCCCGCGTGCCGGGAGCCGCTGGTCCGCACCTCGGTGCTGAAGCGGTGGCCCGGCCCGAGCAGTTCCAGCGCCGCCGCCGAGGTCAGCAGCTTGGTGTTGGAGGCGGGCACCAGGCGGCGGTCGCCGTTGCGGTGGTAGACCGTCTCCCCGGTGGCCACGTCCTTGACCACCACCGAGGCCTGCGCCCCGGCCAGCCGGCTGTCGGCGAGGATCGCGTCGATGGTGGCGTTCAGGCGGGTCGCCGCGGGGGTCGGGGACTCGGCGGTGGCCGTGGGCGCCCCCGCCGTGGCTGCGGCGGCGACCAGCGCCGCCAACGCGAGCGTCCGGGGGAAGAGACGACGATGCATGGGGTGATGCTGCCATGCAGATATCTGCCAGAAAAGACCGTCGATGGAAAGAATTCTTCCGCGGCGGCACGCGCGGCGGTGGCCGCGCGGCGGCACGCGGCAGCCGCCCCCGGCCCGCCCCGGCCGGCGCCGCGCACTGAGCCCGCTCTATTTGACGGATGCCCCGGCAGGGGGCAACGTAGGTCGTGGAGGGGCTCTCAGTCGCCCCGAAGCGCGACGGCGACGTGCATGTCGCCCGTCCACCGCCTCCCACGTGTGCTCGTCCGCGGGCCGATGCCCGGTTCCGCACCGCGAATCCGAGAATCCACGAGGAGTTCCGCCATGCTCACCATGACCGACAATGCCGTACTGGTCATCCGAGACCTCGCCAACCAGCAGGACGTCGCCGAGGACGGCGGAGTGCGGATCGCCGCCGACACCGACGCGGGCTCGCTCACCGTCGAAATGGTCGCCGAGCCCGTCGAGGGCGACCACGTGGTCGACAACCAGGGCGCGCGCATCTTCCTGGACTCCGACGCCGCCGAACTGCTCGGTGACGCGTCGGTGGACGCCAGCGTCGACGACGAGGGCATCGTGCAGTTCGGGTTCACCGAGCAGCAGTGACGGCGGCGCACCGCCGCCGCACGGGTGCCCGGCGGGCCGGCGCTCAGCCGGCCCGCCGGGTCTCCCCGTTGCGGTGCGGCCGGGCGGGTCGACCCCGCTCCGGCGGGGGCTGACCGGATAGCCACGGCCCCGGTCGGGACTCCCGTCCCGGCTGCGGCAGCGTGGCCAGCACGTGCGCCAGGTGGTGCGAGGTGCTCCACGCCGCCCAGTTGCTGGCGGATCCGGTGCCGGCACCCCTGCGGGCACGCCGCAGGATCTCGTGGTCGCCCCAGGAGAAGGCCGCTCCTGCGGCCGGCCAGTGCGGCGCCGAGACGACCGTGCGGCACAGGTCCGCGAACCGGTCGTCGCCGCGTCCGCCCCGCCGCGACCAGCGGTACACCCACCAGGCGCCCTCGGCGGTGTAGCGGACGGTGGGCAGCCGGTCGCCCGGCTGGTCGCCGCCGGGCACCGCGGAGCCGACGCCGTAGTCGCCGTACCCGACGCCGAGGTCGGCCAGCCGCTGCCAGAGCTGCCAGTCCCACCGGTCGAGGCGTACCGGTTCGTCGGTGGGCAGGGCGGACACCGCCGGGGGCATGCCGCCCGCCGCCACGCTCACCGAGCGCCAGGCGTGCCGGCGGGCCCACTCCAGCAGCCGGCGCACGCGGGGCTCGGCCACCCGCACGTCGGCGCGGCAGCACACGTCGCCCGCGTCGAGGAGCAGGTCGCACTGTTCGGGGACCAGCCGGGTCAACCGCCAGACCCGCTCGGCCGCCGCCGTGGCCGCGTCCGGGCCGGTCCGGTCGTGGCCGACCCGCAGCCGGACGACCGCCCGCCGGGCGTGGGCCCGGGCCGCGGCACCGTGTGCCACGAGGCGCCGGTCGCTGTCCGCGAGCCCGATCACCGGCACCAGCGGTACGTCCCAGCGGAGCAGTTCGGTCTCGGGGGCGTCGGGCAGGGCGCTGACGTCGACGGCCGTGAGCAGCCCGTCGGGCAGCCGACGGAGCACGTCCGGAGTGAGCCGGTCCAGGACGGACACCTGGAGGACCGGGGCGAGCAGGGGCACGACGACGTCGTCGAGATGACCGAGCGCCTCCAGCTCACCCCGCCGGTTGGCGAGGATGGGGCGGTAGACCGGTTCCGCCGCCCGGCCCCGTTGGGCGGGCACCATACCCCAATGTAGCCAGACATCGGCGTCCGTCACAGGGTCGATCGGCCCGTACCGTCCGCCCGGGGGTGTCGTGCGGAATCCGTGGAAGGACAACGGATCCGCGTACCGGGCCCGGTCGGCGGTGCCCGGGCTGCTGTGTCTGCGGAGACGACGACGCCGCCGTCCCAGGATCGGGACGGCGGCGGGCAGGGCGCCGGGTCAGTCGTCGTCGCGGTCGTCGGAGTCGTCGTCATCGTCGTCGGAGTCGTCGTCCGACGCGTCGTCGTCATCGTCGTCGTCCGACGCGTCGTCGTCATCGTCGTCGTCGACCGGCTCCTGCTCGGCCTCGACCACGCTGCCGTCGCCCCGGTCCACGTCGATCTCGTGCTCGGTCTGCCCGGCCACGATCTCGACGCTCCACACGGCCCGGCCGTCCTCGTCCTCACGCTCGATCTCGACGACCTCACCGCCACCCGCCCGGGCCAGCGCGATCTCGCGGGCCCGCTGCTCGCTCACCCTGTCGCCGCCGCTGGCCGGCGCGCTGCTGCCGGACGGGGTGCCGCTGCCCGACGGGCTGGCGGGCGCCGCCGGGGTGCCGGCGGTCGGTGCACCGCTCGTCGCCGGGGTGCCGCTCCCGGTGCCGCTCGGCGTGCCCGGAGCGATCGGGGCGGTGGTGGCGGCGGCCAGGGTGGTCGCCCGGGCCGCGCCGTCGTCGGCCGCCGCGACGCCGAAGGACGCGCCGGTCACGACCAGCACGGCCGCGCCGCCGAGCGACGCCAGCATCAGGGACTTGCGCTTCATCTCGTCTCACCCTTCCTCGGTCAACGTGTCCCAGGATCACGCCCGCCCGGATAGCGCCACGCTGCCCGAACGCTAAGGCCGGGTTAAGCCTCGTCAGGGGCGCGCCGAGGGCGGCCCGCCGAAGACGGACCGCCGGGGACGGACCGCCGGGGCGGCACGGGGAAGGAGGGGTCAGGGTCGGGGCGGGCCGAGTTCGAGGCGTACCTCCGCGCCTCCGGAGGGCGCGGCACCCAGGACGAGGCGGCCCCCGCTGGCCTGGGCGGCGCGGCGGGCGATGTCCAGGCCCAGGCCGGTCGAGCCGGCGGTGCTGGCACCCCGGTCGATCGTGCCGGCCGGCATCCCCGGCCCCTCGTCCGCCACGGTCAGCGCCGTCCGGCCCGTCTCCGCCGCCAGCCGGACGACGAAGGCGGTCCCGTCCGGGGTGTGCGCGAAGACGTTGCCGAGCAGGGCGTCCACCGCCGCGGTCAGCTCGTCGGCGGGCACGCCCACCGGCAGTGGTCCCGGCGCCAGGTCGAGCGTCACGGCCCGCCCGGTGTCCTCGGCCAGCACCGACCAGAACGCCACCCGCTCGGCCACCACGGCCGCCGCGTCGGCGCTGGCCGCCCCGGCCGTCGGCACCCGCCAGCGGGCCTGCCGGATCAGGCCGGTGACCGCCCGCTCCAGCCCGTCCACGGCCGCCGTGACCCGGGCCGCGTCCTGCGGGTCGCGCAGCGACTCGGCCTCCAGGCGCAGCGCCGTCAGTGGGGTACGCAGGCGGTGCGAGAGGTCGGCGACCTCCTCGCGCTCCTGCACCAGCAGCACCTGGATCCGGCCGGCGAGGTGGTTGAGGGCACCCGCCACCTCGCGCAGCTCGGGCGGCCCGGCGGGCGTGACCCGCGCGTCCAACTCCGCGTTCGCCAGCCGGTGCGACACCGCGGAGAGCTCACCGATCGGCCGGACCAGGGTGCGGGCCAGCCGGTCGGCGACGCCCAGCCCGATCAGCACCAGCAACACGCCGAGCAGGGCCAGGGCCAGCCAGGACCGGGTCACCCCGGCGGTCAGCTCGGCGGGCGGCACCACCGTGCGGATCACGCCGGTGCCGTCCGGGCGGCCCTGCACGGCGATCACCACCTCCCGCCCCCGCCCGGACTCGGCGGTGAGGCTCTGCCCCCGGGCCGCCAGCGCCACCGCGGGCGTACGCGGGGCCGGGGCGCCCAGCACGGTGCCGTCGGGCAGGAACACCGTGACCGACCGCTCGGACTCGGTGGCCAACTGCTCGACGGTCAGCCGGATCGTCGCGGTGTCGGCGGTGCCGACGACGGTGACCAGGCTCTGTGCGTCGGCCGTGGCCCGTACGGTGGCCCGGTCCGCCGCGACCGTACGCACCAGCAGCGCCAGCGGCACCAGGAAGGCGACCAGGGTGAGCACGCTGACCGCGGCGACGAGCAGCGCGAGCCGGGCCCTCACCGGGTGCTCCCCGGCGCCTCGAGCCGCACCCCGACGCCCCGCACGGTGTGCAGGTAGCGGGGCGCCTGCGCGCTCTCGCCGAGCTTGCGGCGCAGCCAGGACAGGTGCACGTCCACGGTCTTGTCGGCGCCGCCGTACGGCACCCGCCACACCTCGGCCAGCAGCTCCCGCTTCGTGACCACCTGGCCGGGCCGGGCCGCGAGGTGGTGGAGCAGGTCGAACTCGCGCGGGGTCAGCTCGACGGGCGCGTCGTCCAGGGTGACCTGCCGCGACCGTGGGTCGACCCGCAACCCGCCCACCACCAGCGCGGGGTCCTCGCCCGGGGTGCCCGCCGTTCCGCGCCGCAGGACCGCCCGGATCCGCGCGTCGAGCTGGGCGGCAGTGAAGGGCTTCACCACGTAGTCGTCCGCCCCGGCGTCGAGCACCCGGACGATCTCGGTCTCCTCGTCGCGGGCGGTGGCGACGATGACCGGCACGGCGCTGACCGCGCGGAGCATCCGCAGCAGTTCCCGGCCGTCCAGGTCGGGCAGTCCCAGGTCCAGCACCACCAGGTCGGGCCGGTCGTCGAGCGCGTCACGCAGGCCGGTCATCGCCGTCGAGGCGGCGGCCACCGCGTGCCCCCGCTCGCGCAGGGCCCGCAGCAGCGGCGTACGGATCGTCAGGTCGTCCTCGATGAGCAGCAGGCGGGCCACAGTGGCAGGCTAACCGCCACCGGACGCGTCGGCGGTGGACCTTGACCCTGCCTCGGCCCTGTCCAGGGCTCGTCCCAACTCCTGATCGGGGAGACTCGGGGGATGCGCCGCCGTTCGTTACTCGCCGTCGCCGGGTGGCTGGCCACCGCCGCCGTCGCCACGCTGATCGGGATGGCCGCGATCAGGTGGGTGGGAGAGAGCATCGCGGGCACCCCGGGCGGTGTGCTCAGCCAGGAACAGGTCGAGCGCGCCCTGGCCTCCCCCGGGCCCACCGCCCCGGCGCCTGGCGGGCCGTCTTCGCCAGCGGTGACGGGGACCGGCGGGCCGTCTTCGCCGGCGGCGAGCGGCTCGTCCCCGGCGGGAGCACGGCGGGCCTTCACCACGACGGGTGGCAGCGCGGTGGCCGAGTGCGGGCCGGGCGGGGTGCGGCTGGTCTCCTGGACGCCCGTCCCGGGCTACCGGGTCACGGAGGCGGAGCCGGGGCCGGACGACGACGTGGAGGTGACGTTCGTGGGCCCCTCCGGAGAGTTCGAGCTGAAGCTGCGCTGCGTGGGTGTGGAGCCGGTGTCGGCCGAGGACGACGACTGACCGTTCCCACGCCCGCCCGGCGCTCGGGCGTCGCCACCCGGCGGTGCCGGCTGACGTGTCCGGGCCGGACACGAGCGCGCGGCGCCGTTCGGATCCCGTGGATCGGAACGTCGCCGCGCTCTGGCCGTCTCCCACCACCGCAGCCGTACGGCGGTACGCCAGCGGGGACCTGGCTCGGCCGGCCACCGTGCGCCGGCTACTCTCTCGATCCCCGTCCACCCGGGATCGAAACCTCGGACAGGTGGCGGATTCCACCATTTGCGAGTCACGGCGTGGCATCGGGCCGCAGCGGGTATGTGCGTCGGCATGGAGCATTTCACGATCGCGACCGTCGCCGAGAAGAGCCCGGACTTCCGGCGGGTGCTGTGGACCGGTGAGCACACCCAGTTGGTGATCATGACGATTCCACCGGGTGGTGAGATCGGCGAGGAGGTCCACGAGGGCATCGACCAGATCCTGACCTTCGTCAGCGGCACCGGAGAGGCCCGGGTGGCGGGGGAGAAGCGCGAGGTCGTGCAGGGCGACCTGGTGGTGGTGCCGGCCGGCACGAAGCACAACTTCGTCAACACCGGCCCCAACCCGCTGGTGCTCTACACCGTCTACGGCCCGCCCGAGCACGCCGACCAGGCGGTGCACCGCACCAGGGAGGAGGCCGACGCGGCGGAGGCCGCCGGCGAGGACGAGCCGCCCACCTCCTGACCGCGCCGGTGTCGCCTGACGTGGCCGGATCGGGGTACCCGCAGCGGGTGGAGCAGCTGACGATCTCCGACTACGGGTTCCTCTCCGACTGCCGGTCGGGCGCCCTGGTCGGTCGGGACGGCTCGATCGACTGGTGGTGCCCGGACCGGTTCGACTCCCCGTCGGTCTTCGGCCGTCTCCTCGACCCGGACGCCGGCCACTGGCGGCTGGCGCCGACCGCCGCCGGGCTTCCCGGGCACCGGGTGGAGCGGGCGTACGTGGCCGACACGCTGGTGCTGCGCACGGTGCACCACACGCCGGAGGGGAGCGTCGTGGTCACCGACGCGCTCGCCGCCGAGTTCGGCGCCCGCGGCCACGAACTGGGGATGAATTCCCCGGCCGTGCTGCTGCGGGTCGTCGAGGGACTGACCGGGCGGGTGCGGATGTCGCTCGACTTCCGCCCCCGCCCGGAGTACGGCCTGCTCACCCCGTACCTGCACGAGCAGCCCGACGGCGGGGTGCTGGCCGCGGCCGGCCCGGTGGTGCTGACCCTGCGCACCGGCGGGATCCCGCCGCACGTCGACTTTGACCGGGTACGGCAGGAGTTCGAGGTCGCCGCCGGGCAGGTGATCGGCTTCGACGTCGCGTACGGGCAGGCGTACGGGCCGGCGCCGGTCCGGCTGGAGCCGGCGGTCGCGCTCGCCGAGACGGTGCAGGCCTGGCAGGCGTACCGGGAGTCGCACCACTACGACGGCCGCTACGCGGAGCAGGTCCGGCGCAGCGCGACCGTGCTCACCGGCCTCACGTACGCCCGCAGCGGCGCGGTGGCCGCGGCCCTGACCACGTCGCTGCCGGAACGCGTCGGCGGCGACCGCAACTACGACTACCGCTACTCCTGGTTGCGCGACTTCGCGATGACCCTGCGTGCCCTCTGGGTGGCGGCCTGCCCCGCCGAGGCGTCCCGGCTCTTCGCCTGGGCGGCCCGCTCGATGGGCCGGGTCGGCCCCGAGCCCGTGCCGGTGCTCTTCGGCCTGGAGGGGGAGCGCGACGTCTCCGAGTACGAGTTGGCCCACCTGCGCGGCTACGCCGGCAGCCTGCCGGTGCGGGTCGGCAACGACGCCTGGCGGCAACGCCAGCTCGACGTGCCGGGGGAGGTGATCTCGGCGGTCTGGCAACTGCGCGACCACCTGGGGGAGGCGTTCGACGAGGAGCTGCGCGAGATGGTGCTCGGCCTGACCGAGCAGGTGGCCGCCACCTGGCACCAGCCCGACCGGGGCATCTGGGAGACCCGGGACGCCGACCGGCACTACCTGACGTCGAAGGTGCTCTGCTGGGTGGCGCTGGACCGGGCGGTGACGCTCGCGCCCCGGCTCGGCGAGCGGGCCGACCCCCGGCGTTGGGCGGCGATCCGCGACGAGGTGCGGGCCGTGGTGCTGCGCGACGGCTGGCACGAGCGGACCGGCACGTTCGGCGGCGCGTTCGGCTCGCCGGACCTGGACGCCTCCGTGCTGCTGCTGCCGCTGGTGGGGTTCCTGCCGGCGACCGATCCGCGGATCCGCGCCACCATCGCGGCGGTCGAGCGCGAACTGGGCGCCGGCAACGGTCTCCTCCGCCGCTGGGACACCGACCCGGCGGGCTTCCTGCCCTGCTCGTTCTGGCTGGTGGAGTGCCTCGCGATGGCCGGTGAGCGGCAACGGGCCGAGGCGCTCTTCGAGCGGCTGCTCGGGCACGCGAACGACGTCGGCCTGTTCAGCGAACAGATCGACCCGCGCACCGGCGCGCAGCTCGGCAACACCCCGCAGGCGCTGTCGCACATCGGCCTGGTGAGCGCCGCCTGGCGGCTGACCGACCCCGACACCGAGTGACGGCGGGTGTAAGGAAGGGCCCCCTACTATCGCGATGTGTATAGGAAGGGGCCCTTCCTTACACCTCAGGCGGGCAGCACCGGCACGTCGGCGACGTCCACCGTCTCGGGGTACTTCACGCCCGCCCCGGTGTTGAGCACCACCACGCGTTCGCCGGCCCGGATCCACCCGCCGGCGCGCAGGTGCCGGGCGGCGGTCAGGCAGGCGGCCCCCTCCGGGCAGAGCAGCAGCCCTTCGCGGGCGGCGAAGTCCCGCAGGTCGGCGAGGATCTCGGCGTCGTCCACGGCGATCGCGGTGCCGGCGCTGTCGCGCAGCGCGTCGAGGATCAGCTCGTCGCCGAGCGGGGCCGGCACGGTGATGCCGAACGCCACGGTGTGCGCGTCGGCCCAGGGCCGCGCCCGCTGCTCACCGGCGGCGAAGGCACGCACGATCGGCGCGCACCCCGTCGACTGCACCGCGACCAGGCGGGGCAGCCTGTCCTCGATCCAGCCCAGCTCCCGCAGCTCGTGCAGCGCCTTCTGGATGCCGATCAGGCCGACCCCACCGCCGGTGGGATAGATGATCACGTCCGGCACCTGCCAGCCGAGCTGCTCGACGATCTCGTACCCCATCGTCTTCTTGCCCTCGAGCCGGTACGGCTCCCGCAGCGTGCCGGCGTCGAAGATCGCGCCGCCGGAGTCGGCGACCAGCCCCGCGACCAGCCGGCCCGCGTCGCTGATCAGCCCGTCGACCAGGCGCAGGTCGGCCCCGGCGGCCACGCACTCGCGGCGGCAGATGGCGGGGGCGTCCAGCGGCATGACGATGGTCGCGCCCAGCCCGGCCCGCGCGGCGTAGGTGGCCCAGGCCGCGCCCGCGTTGCCGTTGGTGGGCATCGCGATGTGCCGTACGCCCAGCTCGCGGGCCCGACTGACGCCGACCGCCGCGCCGCGCGCCTTGAAGGAGCCGGTCGGGGTCAACCCCTCGTCCTTGACCATGAGGTCCGCGATGCCGATCTCCGCGCCGTAGGCCGGGGCGCGCAGCAGGGGCGTCCAGCCCTCGCCCAGCGTGGTCTCGTGCCGGGGGTCGGCCACCGGCAGCAGCTCGCGGTAGCGCCACAGGTCGGCCGGGCGCAGCGGGAACCGTTCCGGGGTGAGCACCTCCGCCACCGCCGCCAGGTCGTAGCGGGCCAGCAGCGGGGACCCGCAGCCGCAGAGGTTGGTCGGCTGGCCGGCGTCATGCTCCCGCCCGCAGCGCGGGCACTCAAGGTGCGTCAGGTACACGATGCTCCTCGCCGTCTCAGCTCGGGTCTCGGCTCGCGTCGATGCTCAGCCAGCGCCGGCTGCGCCGGCCCGGCTCGTAGGCCGAGTCCAGGCGCTTCGCCACCACGCCGGGCAGCCCCTGCTCCCGCCCGGTCCGCAGCGCCTCCCGGCCGGCGCCGGGGAACCAGGGCGGAGTCTGCCAGTGACCGCCGGCGAGCGCCAGCGCGTCGAGCAGCTCGCGGCGTTGCGCGTACGGCAGGTCGACGCTGGTCAGACCCTCCATCCAGAGCAGGTCGAAGATCAGGTACTGGGCGTCGGGGGTGCGGCGTCCGCCGCGCGCCGGCCGTACCCGCCGGGCGGTGTCGATGCGCACCAGGACGCCGTCCAGCACGACCTCCGTGGGCGCCAGCTCCTCGGCCAGCTCCCGCAGCCAGGGGTACGCCCCGGAGACGTCCTCGTCGTCCTCGGCGAGCAGCCGCAGCCGCCCGCCCGAGACGTACGCGACGGCGCGCACCCCGTCCCAGCGCAGCTCGTAGCCCCACTCCGCCTCGTCCGCCGGCAGCTTCGCCGCCGGGGTGGGGTGCATCGGGCGGAGCAGCTCCGGCATGCCCGTCCAGCCCTCCGGCGGCGGGTCCGTACGGCGGACCATCCAGTCCCGGCCGCCCTTGCCGCCGGTGGCGAAGAGGACGTACCGCCCCGAGGTGCGCTCGCCGTCGAGCACCACGACCACCTCGTCGTCGCGCCACTTCTCGCAGCGGTAGGTGCCCCGGTCGTGGACGGTCATCCGTCCGCCGCCGTACTCGCCGGCCGGGATCTCGCCGTGGAAGTCGAGGTATTCCATCGGGTGGTCCTCGGTGTGCACCGCGAGGTGGTTGCGGCCGGTGTCGCGGGGCAACCCGCGCGGCACCGCCCAGGAGGCCAGCACCCCCTCGTGCTCCAGCCGCAGGTCCCAGTGCAGGCTCCGGGCGTGGTGCTGCTGGATGACGAACCGGGCCGTGCCGTCGGCGGGCCGCTCGCGTCGCGGGGGTCGCCGCGGCACCGGCTCCGGGGTGCGTGCCGCGTCCCGTTTGCGCCGGTACTCCTCCAGCGGGTCAGCCACATCCGCATTCTCCGGCAATCCGCGCCGGTCCGCCGGGCGCCCGCGTGTCCGGTTCGGCGGGCATGGGGTGGTGCAGCACGGGTAAGACCCGGGGCATGGACCACGACGACCAGCCCACCGTCACGCTCCCCGGCGAGGTGCGGATGCCCCTGCTGGGCTTCGGCACCTGGCAGGCCACCGGCGAGGCCGGCCACGACGCGGTGCTCGCCGCGCTCGACGCCGGCTACCGGCACATCGACACCGCCACGATGTACGGCAACGAGGAGGAGGTCGGCCGGGCCGTGCGCGAGAGCGGGCTGCGCCGCGAGGACGTCTTCGTCACCACCAAGCTGCCGCCGGACCGGGTCGGGCGGGAGCGGGAGACGATCGAGGCGAGCCTGGCCGCGCTCGGCATCGACCACGTCGACCTGTGGCTGGTCCACTGGCCGCCGGCGAACCCCGCGGACAGCATCCCCGTCTGGCGGGAGATGCTCGCCGCCCGGGACGAGGGGCTCGCGCGCGCCGTGGGGGTGAGCAACTACGGCACCGGGCAGATCGACGAGCTGATCCAGGCGACCGAGGAGAACCCGGCCGTCAACCAGATCCGGTGGAGCCCTTCGTTGTACGACCGGCAGCGGCACCGGGAGCACCGGGACCGTGGGGTGGTGCTGGAGGGGTACAGCCCGTTCAAGACCAGCGACCTCGCCGACCCGGTGCTGACCCGTATCGCCGCCGCGCACGACGTCTCCCCGGCCCAGGTGGTGCTCCGCTGGCACATCGACCACGAGATCGTGGTCATCCCCAAGTCGGTGACCCCGGAGCGGATCCGGGCCAACGCCGACGTCTTCGACTTCTCGCTGACCGCCGAGGAGATGCGCGACATCGACGCTCTCGGCAACCCCTGACGAACCCCTTCCGGCCCCCCGGATCGTGACCGGGCCCGGGGGCGCCGGACCCGGACCGCCGTTGCCAAATTCCTTCAGCCTGAATAGGGGCGATGAAGGGTATCGACATAGATGCTCGTGACGATATACGGTGCCCGTCACCAGTTCATCGATGAGTCGGAACCCCTCCGCCCTTGTCTGAAGGAGCGCCATGAACGCGTCCGAACCCGCCCGTCTGCCACGCCGTGGCGTGCTGGGCATGTCGGCCCTGGTGGCCACCGCGGTGGCCGTAGCCGCCAAGCCGGCCGCGGCGAGCGCCGCGCCGCTCGCCGCGCCGAAGGCCGAGTGCCTCGCCGATCTGCTCGGGGAGTCCTGATGGCCACGATTCCCTGGCTGGTGGACGTCCTGCGGGGGGCGGGCGTTCAGGTCGTCACCCATGGTGACTGGGTCAACCGCATGCGTCCCGGTTCGTTCAGCCCGATCGGCGTGCTCTGGCACCACACCGCCGCCACGTCCAGCGCCAGCAACCCGCACCCGGCGCTCAACATCTGCATCAACGGCCGCTCCGACCTGCCCGGTCCGCTCTGCCAGGCCCTCGTCGACTACCACGGCGTCTTCCACGTCATCTCCGCCGGCCGTTGCAACCACGCGGGCGTCAGCCGGGGCAGCGGGCCGATCCCCTCCGGCGACGGCAACACGCTGATGATCGGCTGGGAGATCGACTACAACGGCGTCAACCAGGAGATGACGGCGGCGCAGTACAACGCGTCGATCGCCGCCACCGCCGCCGTGCTCAAGCGGCTGGGCAAGGACGCCAGCTACGCCCGGGGCCACCGGGAGACCAGCACCACGGGCAAGATCGACCCGTCCTTCATCGACCTGAACAAGATGCGCTCGGACGTCGCCGCGAAGATGGCGGGCGGCAGCACCTGGAGCTCCGTGGTGGACAACTCCACGGCCGGCCGCTTCACCGCCAGCGCCAACTGGGGCACCTCGTCGTATTCGGCCCAGCGCTACGGGGTCAACTACCGCTTCGCGAACCCGGTCGCCGCCAGCGACGCCGCCTGGTACAAGTTCAACGTCCCGGCGACGGCGAACTACCGGGTCGACGCGTGGTGGCCGGCCGTCAGCGGCTACAACTCCGCCACGCCGTACATCGTGTCCACCACGACCGGGAACCGGACGATCATCGTCGACCAGCGGGTCACCGGGGGGCAGTGGCGCAGCCTCGGCACCTTCACGTTGCCGGCCGGGGACGCCAACCGGGTCGCGGTCAGCCGGTGGAGCTCCGCCGCCGGCCTGGTCATCGCCGACGCCGTCCGGCTCACCCGGGTCTGAGCCGGCCGACGGCTCGTCGCGTACGGCGGTTCCGTCCCCGGAGCCGCCGTACGTGAGCTGGCCCTCCGGGTACGTCCGTGCCCGAAGTGGTGGGGGGGGGGGCGCAGCCGGCAGGCTGCGCCCCCCGCACCGTGTCGTCCTCAGGCGCGTGCGCAGGTGACCCCGTTGAGGGAGAAGCTCGTCGGGGACGAGTACGCCCCGCTCAGCGTTCCCTGGTAGCCGAAGCTGGCCGTGCCGCCCGGGGCGAGCGAGCCGTTCCAGCTGATGTTCCGCGCGGTCACCGCCGAGCCGCTCTGGCTCACCGTGGCGTTCCACGCGCTGGTGACCCGCTGCCCGGCGGGCAGGTTGTAGTTCAGCGTCCAGCCGTTGATCGTGCTCGTCCCGGTGTTGGTGATCTGCACGTCGGCGGTGAACCCGTTGTTCCAGGAGTTCGGCGTGTACTTCACCGCGCAGCCCGAGCCGCCCGGCGGCGGGGTGGTCGGCGGGGGCGTGGTGGGCGGGGCGGTCGTGGGCGGCGGGTTGCCACCACCGTTGACGGCGGCGGAGAACGACGTCACGGCGAGGCCGGCGCCGCCCTGCCACGGCTCGAAGCCGGCCTGGATGCTGGTCAGGTACCAGGAGCTGGTGATCGCGCCCCGGTTGCGGGTGTCGTTGACGAACGCCAGCAGGTTGAGGTTCGCGCTGCTGATCGCCGACGGCGCCAGGTACGAGATCACGTTGTTGCCACCGTTGTTGCCCCGCCAGACCTCCCAGCTCCGACCGTCGATGGTGGCGGTGCCGACCGGGGAGCCGATGGGCTGGATCGGGCCCTGCCGGTTGAGCCAGATCATGATCTCCATCTGGTTCACCCCGTCGCGTTTCGGCGACGGGTCCAGCCAGATGTCGTACGAGGCGTTGTAGATCGCGTTGCTGACGTACCGGTAGGAGATGTTGCTCGTGGCGCTGCTGATCTGGCTGACCTGGATCGGCAGGTTGGTGCCGGGGGAGCAGTTGGTGTAGTGGCAGCCGAGGAAGATCGACGGGTACGCCGTCGGCGCGCCGTTGGTCGGGCTGCTGCCGTTCTGGGTGGTGATCTCGAAGCCGCTGTCGGTGACGTTGATGCACTGCTGGGCGGTGGTGCCCCAGCGGTTGTTCTGCACCACGTAGCGGCCCTGGATGGTGGTGGAGCCGTACTGCTCGCAGATCTGGGTGTCGGCGCTGGCGGTGCCGCCGAGGGCCACGGCGACGATCGAGCCGGTGGCGAGCAGCGCGGCTGCCGCGAGGGCCCGGAGTGGACGTTTCATGATGCTCCTTCGGCTTCGGCGCGGGAGGCCGGACGGAGTCGGCCGGAGGCGCGGGAGCGCTCCCAATTGTCTTCGACACATTTACATCTCTGAAACAGCAGCGCAACGGGGTCGGGGTATTGGAGAGGTAAGTGAGGTTTGTCACGCCCGGGCCGGTCAGCCGGCAGGCGGTCCTCCGAAGCAGCGGCGGCCACCGCCGAGGAACGTTTCCTCTGGGACGATTGACTCTGGTGTGTGCCGATTGCGCCGAGTAGTGTCTTGCCTCCAACGCGTGCCGACCCCCCCCCGGAGGCGTACACCACCATGGGTGGCTCTCCCCTGCGCATCCTCGTCGTCGGCGCGGGCATCGCCGGCCTGGCCGTGGCCCGGGCGCTGCGGATGGCGGGCTTCCGGCCCGACGTCACCGAGAGACTGCCCCCGGGCGAGCACGCCGAGACCGGCCTCTACCTACCCGGCAACGCGGCCCGGGCGCTGTGCCGGCTCGACCTCGACGGCCCCGTGCGCCCGCTCGGGCACGTCGTCCACCGGCAGCGTTTCCTCGACGCGGCCGGGATGCCGCTGTGCGAGGTGGACCTCGACGCCCTCTGGTCCGGCGTCGGCGAGTGCCGGGCGCTGCCCCGGACGGAGCTGCACCGGGTGCTGCTCACCGGTGCGGGCGGCGCCGTCCGGCACGACACCGAGGTACGCACCGTCGACCTGCTGCCACGCTCCGTCGGCGTCACCTTCGTCGACGGCACCACCGCCGAGTACGACCTCGTCGTGGGCGCGGACGGCCCGCGCTCCTCGATCCGGGCCCTGGCCGCGCTCGGGGGCCCGCCCCGACCCGCCGGCCAGGTCGTCTACCGCGCCGTCGTGCGCGACGGACCCCCGGTCGCGGAGTGGACCGCCCTGCTGGGCCAGCGCGCCGGCTTCCTGGTCGTGCCGATCGGCGCCGGACGGCTGCACTGCTACGCCGACGAGGCCGGCACCACCGCGCCGGCCGACCCGGCGGGCCGGCTGCGCGAGCTCTTCGGCGGCTACGGCGGACCGGTGCCCGCCGTGCTCGAGGTGCTGGACGGGGTGCACGTCGGGGTCACCGAGGAGGTGGAGCTGGGGTGCTGGTCCCGGGGGCGGGTGCTGCTCGTCGGGGACGCCGCGCACGCCACCGCGCCGACGCTGTCCCAGGGCGCGGCGATGGCGTTGGAGGACGCCGTGGTGCTCGCCGAGTCCCTCCGGGCGGCCGGGAACGACGTGGAGGCGGCCCTGGCGGCGTACGAGAGTCGTCGTCGCCCCCGTACGCGATGGGTGCGGGACCGGACCCGGGACCGCAACCGGACCCGGGACGTGCCGCCGGCCCTGCGCGACCCGTTGCTGCGCGGACGTGGCGGACGGATCTTCGGCGAGCACTACCGGCTGCTGCTCGGCCCGTTGTGACGCCGGGGCCTCCGCGCCGGGGTGCGGCAGGCTACCCGACCACCCCACGCGGCGCAGCCACCTGCCGGGGACTATCCTCCTTGCGGATGACGGCCCGCAGATAACCAGCGCGTGCCGAGCGGGACAACCCAGAACCGGAGGCCACTCGTGACCACCGTCGCACCCAAGCCGGTCGTGACCCGGCCCTGGCCGGTCCGAGCGCCGGTCAAGGGGTCGGCCATCGCGCGGCTGCTGCGTACCACGGACGCGAAGCAGATCGGGATCATGTACATGGTCACCGCGTTCGTGTTCTTCATGATCGGTGGCCTGATGGCCCTGATCATGCGGGCCGAGCTGGCCCGACCCGGGCTGCAGTTCCTGTCGCCCGAGCAGTACAACCAGCTGTTCACCATGCACGGCACGATCATGCTGCTGTTCTTCGCGACGCCGATCGTGTTCGCCTTCGCGAACTACGTGGTGCCGTTGCAGATCGGCGCGCCCGACGTGGCGTTCCCCCGGCTGAACAGCTTCGCGTACTGGCTGTTCCTCTTCGGCGGCACGATGACGATGGTCGGCTTCCTCACCCCCGGCGGGGCGGCGGACTTCGGCTGGACCGCCTACGCGCCGCTGAGCTCCGTCGAGCACTCGCCCGGCGTGGGCGCGAACCTGTGGGTCGTCGGCCTGGTCATCTCGGGTCTGGGCTCGATCCTCGGCGCGGTCAACGTGATCACCACGATCCTGACCCTGCGCGCGCCCGGCATGACGATGTTCCGGATGCCGATCTTCACCTGGAACATGCTGGTCACCGCCCTGCTGGTGATCCTGGTCTTCCCGCTGCTGGCCGCCGCGCTGATGGCGCTCGCCGCCGACCGGCTCCTGGGTGCGCACGTCTACGACCCCGCGACCGGCGGGCCGATGCTCTACCAGCACCTCTTCTGGTTCTTCGGCCACCCCGAGGTCTACATCATCGCGCTGCCGTTCTTCGGCATCATCTCGGAGATCATCCCGGTCTTCTCCCGCAAGCCGATCTTCGGCTACAAGGGCCTGGTCGCCGCGACCATCGCCATCGCCGGCCTGTCGATGAGCGTCTGGGCGCACCACATGTTCGCCACCGGCCAGGTGCTGCTGCCGTTCTTCAGCTTCCTGAGCTACCTGATCGCCGTGCCGACCGGGATGAAGTTCTTCAACTGGATCGGCACGATGTGGCGCGGCCAGATCAGCTTCGAGACGCCGATGCTGTTCTCGATCGGCTTCCTGGTCACCTTCCTCTTCGGTGGCCTGACCGGTGTGCTGCTGGCCAGCCCGCCGCTCGACTTCCACCTGCACGACTCCTACTTCGTGGTGGCCCACTTCCACTACGTGCTCTTCGGCACCATCGTGTTCGCCGTCTTCGCCGGCATCTACTTCTGGTTCCCGAAGATGTTCGGCCGGATGCTCGACGAGCGGCTGGGCAAGGTGCACTTCTGGCTGACCATGATCGGCTTCCACACCACGTTCCTGGTGCAGCACTGGCTGGGCAACGAGGGCATGCCCCGCCGGTACGCCGACTACCTGCCCGGCGACGGCTTCACCACGCTGAACATGGTCTCCACCATCGGCGCGTTCATCACCGGCATCTCGACCCTGCCGTTCATCTGGAACTGCTGGAAGTCGTACAAGGCCGGCCCGGTGGTCGAGGTCGACGACCCGTGGGGCCACGGCAACTCGCTGGAGTGGGCGACCAGCTCCCCGCCCCCGCTGCGGAACTTCGACCGGATGCCGCGGATCCGCTCCGAGCGGCCGGCGTTCGACCTCAAGTTCCCCGAGCTGGCGGCCGGCGGCCAGAGCCTGGCCGGCCCGCCGGAGGGCGGTGCCAAGCCGCTGACCAGCGAGTCCGACGGCGGTGCCAGCTACCGCGAGGACACCGCGAGCGACGCCGACCGGCGCTGACGCTCCGCACCACGTACGACGGGCGCCACCCCACCCGGGGTGGCGCCCGTCGGGCATCACGGGGAGGTGCGCCCCGACAGCAGCGCCGACGGCGCTGACGACCCGCGCCCGACCCCTGCCCAGCGCGCCCGGCCCCGCCGACCCCCCCTGCCCAGCGCGCCCCCCCTGCCCAGCGCGCCCGACCCCGCGCCCGAGCGGGGCTTCATGATCGGTTGATCGATTGCCGGGCCGAACGGCGCGTGGACACCGGTTGAGGTTCATCCGATCTTGCAAGCCTCCCGGCCGCCCCGGCACGGGGGGAGGGACCGGCCGGGGCTCAGGCGGCGGGGGCCGGGGCGAGTTCGGGGGTGGGCGTGAAGGCGGTGGCGGTGCGGCGGCGGCGCAGCTCCGTCGGGAGCACGGCCAGCGCCACCAGCGCACCGACGGCTCCGGTGACCGCGAAGCCCCAGGCCGGCGCGGAGGCGTCGATGACGGCTCCCGCGAGGGGCGCGCCGACCGCGATGCCGACCGTGACCGCCGAGCCGTGCAGGCCCATCGCCTCACCGCGTACGGAGGCGGGGACCAGCCGACTGACCGCGTCCGAGGTCGCCGCGATGGTGGGCGCGCAGAGCGCCCCGGCGGGGATCAGCGCCAGACAGAGCAGCCACCAGTGCGCCCCGCCCAGCCCGACCGGGATCGTGCAGAGGCTGAGCGCGGCCATCAGGGCCAGCGGGGAGAAGGACCGGGTGACCGCCCCGTACGCGAAGCCGCCGGCCAGCGAGGCGACCGCCCAGACGGCGAGGACGGCGCCCGTCCATCCGACGTCGCCGCTCTCCCGCAGCACGGCGACCACGGCCACGTCGGTGCCGCCGAGCACGAGCGTGCCGGCGGCGCTGACCGCCAGCACGGCGATCAGGCGCGGGGTGAGCCACGACCGGCGGGGCACCCGCGGCTGCGGCCCGGTCGGCTCCCCGCCGCCGCGGGTGCGCGGGTCGAGCACCCAGAACGCGACGCCGGCGGCGACGATGCCGGCCCCGACCAGGTAGAGGGTGGTGCGCGCGGAGATCGCGGTCACCGCCGCCACGGCCAGCGCGGGACCGACCATGAACGACAGCTCCACCGACATCGAGTCCAGCGCGTACGCGGGGCGGCGCTGCTCCGGCGGCACCATCGCGGCGATGGACTGCCGGACCACCGAGAAGATCGGCAGGGCGAGCGAGCCGGCCAGGAACGCGGCGGGCAGCAGCACCGGGTACGGCAGCACCGGCGCGGTGGACCAGAAGACGGCCTCGGCGATCCCGGTCAGCACGAGGACGGGCCGCAGGCCGCGCCGGTCGACCAGGCGGCCGAGCAGCGGGCCGCCGATGGCGGCGCCCACGGTGATCGCCGCGCCGACGAGCCCGGCCGCCCCGTAGCCGCGTCCGAGGTCGAGCACGACGTAGAACGTCAGGGTCACCCCGGTGGCGGTGAGCGGGACGCGGGCGAGCACCGACACCAGCAGCAACGACCGGAGACCGGGCAGGGCGAGCGCCTCCCGGTAAGGCTTCATGTTCATGTCGGTGCGTACCTCCGCCGGACATCCTCCGGCCGGAGGCACGACACCCGCCAGCGAATTAGCGCCTCATGCGGCCCTGATCACAGGCTCACCGCGCATGGTGACCCCGGCTCCCTCCAGGGCACGCAGCGCCACGTCGGTGGTGTCCGGGGCGACCCCGGCGGTCAGGTCCAGCAGCACGGTGGTGGCGAAGCCCTCGCGGGCGGCGTCCAGCGCGGTGGCCCGTACGCAGTGGTCCGTGGCGATCCCCACCACGTCGACCCGGTCCACCCCGTGCCGGCGCAGCCAGTCGGCCAGGCACTCGCCGTCGTCGGCGTGCCCCTCGAAGCCGGAGTACGCGGCGGCGTGCTCGCCCTTGTGGAAGATCGCCTCGATCCGGTCGGTGGCCAGGTCGGGGTGGAACTCCGAGCCGGGGGTGCCGACCACGCAGTGCCGTGGCCAGGAGTCCACGAAGTCCGGCGGGTCGCCGAAGTGGGCGCCCGGGTCGACGTGGTAGTCCTTCGTCGCGACCACGTGGTCCCAGCGGCCCGGCTCGGCGGCGAGCAGCCGGGTGATCCCGGCCGCCACGCCCGCCCCGCCGCCGACGGCCAGCGAGCCGCCCTCGCAGAAGTCGTTCTGCACGTCCACGACGATCAGCGCGTTGCTCACCGTGGTGCTCCTTTCAGTCGGCCGGGACGACCGTGACCGGGATGGCCGGGTCGCCGGCGGAGAGCTTCAGCCCTTCCCAGGGGATGGAGATCAGGCACTGGCGCAGGTGTTCCCGGGACTCGTCCAGCGTCGGCCGCTCGACCGGCTCGCCGCCGGCCAGGAACGAGTGCTGGAGCAGCCGGTCGTTGGGCCGGGGGTCGGGCACGCCCTGCGGCACGACGATCTCCTCGGTGGCGGTGCCGGTCGGCTTGTGCCGGCGTACGGCCACCTTGCGGCCTCCGATGGTGGCCTTGTGCTCGGAGCGCTTGACCACCGGGCGGCCCTCGACCTCGACGAGCTTGTAGACCAGCCCGGCGGTGGGGGCGCCGGAGCCGGTGACGACGGCGGTGCCCGCGCCGTACATGTCGACCGGTTCGGCGGCGAGCGAGGCGATGGCGTGCTCGTCGAGGTCGCCGGAGACGATGATCTTGGTTTCGGTGGCGCCCAGCGAGTCGAGCAGCTCGCGGGACTGCTGGGCGATCACCGCCAGGTCGCCCGAGTCGATCCGTACCGCCCGCAGGCCGGGCCCGGCCACCGCGATCGCGTTGCGGATGCCCTGGCTGATGTCGTACGTGTCGACCAGCAGCGTGGTGTCCTTGCCCAGCGTGGCGACCTGCGAGGCGAACGCGGCCCGTTCGTCGGTGTGCAGCAGCGTGAACGCGTGCGCGGCCGTGCCGGCGGTCGGGATGCCGTAGCGCTGCCCGGCGGCGAGGTTCGAGGTGAACCGGAACCCGGCCAGGTACGCGGCCCGGGCCGCGGCCACCGCCGCCTCCTCGTGCGCGCGCCGGGAGCCCATCTCGATCAGGGTCCGCCCCCGGGCCGCGGTGACCATCCGCGCGGCGGCGGCGGCGACGGCGCTGTCGTGGTTGAGCACGGAGAGGATGAGCGTCTCCAGCACCACGCACTCGGCGAAGCCGCCGGAGACGGTGAGGATCGGGGAGCTGGGAAAGAACAGCTCGCCCTCGGCGTAGCCCTCGACGTCGCCGGTGAAGCGGTAGTCGCGCAGCCAGGCGGCGGCCTGCTCGTCGACCACCCCGGTACGGCGCAGGAAGTCCACCTCGTCGGCGTCGAAGCGGAAGCCGCGGATCAGGTCGATCAGCCGGCCGGTGCCGGCGACCACGCCGTAGCGGCGGCCCGCGGGCAGCCGGCGGCTGAACACCTCGAAGACGCAGCGGCGGTCGGCGGTGCCGTCGCGCAGGGCGGCACTGACCATGGTCAGCTCGTAGTGGTCGGTCAGCAGCGCGGGACGAAGGGTGCTCACCGCCCCAGCCTAGGGTTCACCCGCTCTCCGCGCCGTCGTGGCCCGGGATCGCCCGGAGGGCGGCCCGCAGCTCGGCGCGACCGGCGACACCGAGCTTGCCGTAGATCCGCTGGAGGTGGTTCTCCACCGTGCGGGCGGAGAGGTAGAGCCGCTCGGCGATGGCCCGGCTGGTCGCCCCGTCGGCGGCGAGCCGGGCCACCTGCCACTCGCGTTCGCTCAGCGCCGGGGAGCCGGCCTGCAACGCCGGGGTGCGGATCAGGTCGCAGCGGCCGAGCAGGGCGGCGAGGCGCTCCCGGGCCGGGCCCGCCGGGGACCGCTGCCGGCGCAGCCGGTCCAGGGCGGTGGCGGTGGCCTCCGCCGCGTAGACGGCCAGGTCCAGCGCGTCGAAGCCGTCGGCGACCGCCAGCAGCTCGTCGGCGGAACCGCCCGCCGCGGCCCGGGCGTGCCGGGCGAGCAGCGGCGGCAGCACCCCGTCGACCCGTTCGGACAGCTCGGCGAGCCGCTGCGCGACGGTGCGCCGGCCGCCGTCGGAGCAGGTCGGCCCGAGTGGTGCGGCCGCCTGGCCCAGCCGTACCAGGTCGTGCAGCACATGCACCTCGTGGCCGGCGAGGCCGTCCGCGCGGAGCCGGTCGGCCAGCCCGCTCAGGTGCTTGCCGGCGCCGGACACGTCGCCACCGGCGGCGAGCACGGCGCCGCGGGCCTGCTCCAGCCACGGATAGAGCACGACCATGCCCGGCGCGTGGGTGCGGTCCGCCTCCGCCATGGCCTCCGCCGCCTGCGCGGCGTCACCCCGCAGCGCCGCCGCCTGGGCCCGTTCGGCCTGGGCGAGGCCCGCGTAGACCCGGCTGGTGGCGAGCACCGCGCAGGCGCCGAGGCTGGTGCGCAGCGCCGCGTCGCTCTGGCCGCGCAGCCGGGCCGCGTACGCCTGGAGGATGGCCAGGTAGCCGGTGCCGAGCCGGAAGTCCCCGGCGCCGGCCAGGTCGGCGAACTCGTCGGCCACGATCGCGTCGATGCCGGCGAGGTCGCCGGCGAGCGCCAGCCGGGTGCCCCGGGCCAGCTCCAGGGCCAGTTGCAGGTAGGGCATGTCCGCCCGCCACCGGCCGGCCTCGGCCTGCACCCGGTTGATCGCGGTGGCGCTGCGGTGCAGCTGCCCCTGCGCCGCCTGGAGGTGGGCGATCGTGCTGCGGGCGAGTTCCCGGGCGGCGACGCTCGCGGCCGGCCGGTCCAGCACCGTCTGCCCGAGCCGCAACGCGATGCCGGTGTCCAGCCGGTGCAGCCGCATGATGCCCTCGAAGGCCAGCACCCGCGCCTGGTCGGCGGAGTCGCCGAGGGCCGACCGGCGGGCCGCGATCTCCTCCACCGTGGACTCCTGGCTCAACCCCCAGTAGCTGACCATGCCCCGCACGGTCAGCCAGCGGCTCAGCCGCCGGTCGTCCTCGACGTCGGCGGAGACCGCGTCGAGCACCTCGATCGCCTCGTCCGGGCGGTCGGCGAACATCAGGATGGTGGCCAGCAGCTCCGCCGCGTCGAAGCCGCCGCCCGCGTCGAGCGCCGCGCGGGCCAGCCGGGTCGCCAGCGGTACGTCGTAGCGGGCGAACGCCTGCCCGGCCGCGTCGAGCAGCAGGGCCGGATCCTGTGCGGTGCCCGAGTCGAGCCGCCAGACCGCCACCCGGAGCAGGTCGTCGCGGCGTCGCTTGCCGACCAGCTCCAGCAGCTCGGCGAGGCGGGCCTGCAACCTCCGCGTCCGGCTGACCGGGCAGCGGCGGCGCATCACCTCGCCGTAGAGCGGGTGGGCGAGCCGTACGTTGGTCCGCCGGTCGTCGTGTTCCACGGCGATCAGCCCGCGCTCCTCGGCGGTCTCCACGTCCACCGGGTCGGCGGCCTGGTTGAGCAGGTGCAGGCCGAGCGGCTCGCCGAAGGCGACCAGCTCCACCACCCCGCGTACGCCCGGGGTGAGCTGGCCGATCCGGATGTCGATCAGGTCGGTCAGATTGGGGGCCAGCTCCAGCCGGCCGGTCCACTTCCAGATGCCGTAGGTTCGGGTCAGCTCCCCCCGGTCGGCGGCGAACACCAGCTCGCGCAGCAGCAGCGGGTTGCCCTCGGAGAGCCGGCCGAGCCGGTCGGCGGAGGTGGCGTCGACCGGTCCCCGCAGGATCTCGGAGAGCAGCCGGGTGGTCTCGGCCGGTGGCAGCGGCTTCAGCTCGACGTGGTCGACCAGGCCGTCGGTCCACAGGGCCCGGATCGGCAGCGGGAGCTGCTCGCCGTCGCGTGACGTGCCGATGACCGTGGCGTTGTCGACCCGCGCGACCAGGTGCACCAGCGCCGCGGACGGTGGGTCGAGCAGGTGCGCGTCGTCGACCGCGAGCACGATCCGGCGACCGGCGGCCTGCTGTTGCAGCACGTCCACCGCCCAGCGCAGGATGCCGGCGGGGGAGAGGCCCTGCGGCTGCTCGGTCGGGAGCACCTGGACGAGACCGCCGAAGGGGAGTGCGGCGGTGGTGGCGCTGGCCGCGATCGACCAGACGGCGTACCCGTCGCGAGGGAGGGCCGCCACCCCTTCGCGCAGCAGTCGGCTCTTGCCGATGCCCGCGTCGCCGGAGAAGAAGAGGCCCCGCCCCTCCGCGCCGGTCACCGCCGACAGCAGACGGTCGAGCTCATCCGTTCGGCCGACGAATCCCCACCGACTCATCGGGGCAGCATATCGATCGGATTCCGTCCGCGTGCACATCGTCACGCACCGAAGTTGAGTAGTCTCCTAGTTACCCCTGAGTATTTGAAGTGTTCGGTTCGGGGACCTGCTCGCCCGTACTCTTCCGGCATCCGGGTGCCGTCACCGGACGTTTCCACGCGGCCGGCTGCTGCCGGTCGCCCGCCACGGGAGGCCGCTTGCGATGAAGCCCGGTCCTCTCCCCGCCGTCGACCTGCCCGACGACGACGCCGCCCCGGCCGCGGAGCTGCCCCGCCGCGGGCGGCTGCCCGTCGGACTGGGGGACGCCGGCCGCCGGCCGGAGGAGCCGCTCGCCGTGATCGGCCTCGGCCCGGCCGGCGCGGGGCGCTCCGAGGTGCTCGCCCGTCTGCTGCGGCTCGATCCCGCCATGCTCGCGGTGCCCGCCGGGAGCTGGCTCGTGGTGCGGCACTCCCGGGTGCCGACGCGGGCCGCCTACGTGCCCGGCTACCGCCAGCCGCACTCCTACGGCGCCGACCGGCTGGCCGCCGGGCCGGCGCTCGCGCGCCCGCCGCGCCGGGTCGAGCTGAGCCTGCCCGAGCCCCTGCTGCGGCACTTCAGCCTCGTCGACACGCCCGACACCGGCGCCCTCGGGGTGGCCGGCGGTCAGCTGCTGTTCGACGCGGCGGTCCGGTCCGGGGCGGCGCTCTTCGTGATCGCCGCCGACCAGGCCTTCACCGCCGTCGAGCTGCACCTGCTCGCCGACCTGGCCCGCGCCGGGGTTCAGGTCGTCTTCGCGGTGACGCCGGGCGCGAGCGGCTGGGCGCCGGTGCCGGAGGGCGCGGGGGCGTCCGTCGGGTCGGCTCCCGCACCGGTGGATCCGGTCGCGGTCACCGTCGAGGCGCACCGGGCGGCGCTGCTGGCCGCCGTTCCCGGGCTCGCCGACGCCCGCTGGTTTCCGTTGCGGGCGTCGGGTGACGGGGCGGACCTGCGCCGGGCCCTGGTCGGCTGGGCCGCCGACGAGGGGCTGCGGCGCGCGAGCGCCGAACCGCCGGTGCTGCCCGGCTCGCACGGCCGGGTGCCGGTGGTGGCCGACCCGGGCGACTGGTCGGAGCAGCTCGACCGGCAGGCCCGGTCCTCCTCCCGGCGCATCCGCCAACACCTCTCCCTGGAGTTGGCGAACATCCACCTCCGCGTGGTGCAGGAGATCGTCTTCGGGGTCGGCTGCGCCGGCCTGCCGCAGCTGCTCGACCAGGAGATGGAGGCGCTGTCGCTGCTGGCCACCGCCCAGTGCGACGAGGCGGTGCGCGGGCTCATCGAGGGGGCCGCCGGCCGGGTCCTCGGCGCGCCGCTGCCTACGGGCGTACGCCGACGCCTGCGCACCCCGGTGCGCTGGGCCCTGGCGGAGCACCGGGGCGAGCACGAGCTGGACCGGGTGCTGCTGGTCACCAGCACCGGCGGCGTGGCCGGGCTGACCGGCGCCGGGGCGACCGACGCCCTGGCGAGCTACCCGGGCGTGGAGCGCGTGGAGGTGCTCCCGCCGGTGGCCGTGGCCCTCTCGGGCGGCTGCTGGCAGCACTGGCGCAGCCCCGGCAACCACGATCCCAATGCCGCCCGGGCCTGGACGCAGCGCGCGCTGCGCGAGGTCGAACTGGAGCTGTCCCGGGAGGTGTCCCGGCGGTTCGAGGTGGTCCGCCTCTCGCTGGACGGGGTGCTCTCCGATGCTGTCGACCACGGCATCCTGCTCGCCTGAGGGCGGCCCGCTCGCTGGCGGCATCGGCACCGGGCCGAGGCCGCCAGTCGCTGTCGCCGACGCCCCTGACCAGGCCGGACGCGGCGATCCGCGCCGGGCCGGCCTTCCGGTTCCTCGATTCGCCGGATCCGGTGGCACGATGGGGGGCATGGCGGCTCCCCAGGTTGCACCTGTCGAAACGCCGGACACCGACGAGGTGCCGGCGTCCGATCGGCCGTGGGTGACGATCGTGTGGGACGACCCGGTCAACCTCATGCCCTACGTGACCTGGGTCTTTCAGAAGCTCTTCGGCTACAGCCGGGAGAAGGCGGAACAACTCATGCTCGACGTGCACCACAAGGGTCGCGCCGTGGTCTCCAGCGGCGCCCGGGAGCGGATGGAGCACGACGCGTCGCAGCTGCACGCGTACGGGCTGTGGGCGACGGTGGACCGGTCGTGAGCATGTTCCGTCGCCAGGGCGACCGCTACGTCGCCACCTTCGCCGTCGACGAGGTGCGCGTGCTGCGGAAGGTGGCCGCCGAGGTGGTGGGGCTGCTCACCGACGGCTTCGACCACACCGACCCGGTGGTGGGTCGGCTCTTCCCCGAGGTCTACCCGGAGGACGCGTCCGGCACCGCCGAGTTCCGCCGCTACACCGAGGGCGACCTCAAGACCGCCAAGATCGACCAGGCCGGGGCGATCCTCGCCTCGCTGCCCGACTCCGCCGGCGGCGAGGTGCGCCTGGACGCGGAGGCGGCCGAGGCATGGCTGCGGGCGCTCAACGACGCCCGGCTGGCGATGGGCGTCCGGCTGGAGATCAAGGACGGCACCGACCTCGGCGAGGAGCTCGACGACGCGGTCGCCGAGGATCCGACCTCCAGCCGGGTGTTCCAACTGTCGGTCTACGCGTACCTCGGCTATCTCCAGGAGTCCCTGCTCAACGCCTTGATCGACTAGGCGTGACCGCCGCCACCTTAAGGTCGCGCCAGGTACGCGTTAGGCTGGGACACGTGCTGAGCATCGACCGGTCGATCGTCGAAGCGATCGTCGCCCACGCTCGTCGGGACCACCCCGACGAGGCGTGTGGCGTGGTCGCCGGCCCTGCCGGCAGCGACACCCCCGCCCGGCACATCCCGATGGACAACGCCGCCCGTTCCATGACGTTCTACGAGTTCGACTCGATGGAGCAGTTGCGGGTGTGGCGCGAGATGGACGACCGGGACGAGGAGCCCGTCGTCATCTACCACTCGCACACCGCCACGGAGGCGTACCCGTCCCGGACGGACATCTCCTTCGCCGGTGAGCCCGGCGCACACTACCTGCTGGTCTCCACCCGCGACCCCGACTCTGAGGAGATCCGCTCCTTCCGGATCGTCGACGGCGTGGTGACCGAGGAGCCGGTCCGGATCGTGGAGGCGGGGGTGGACCCGCACGCCGTGCAGTCCTACATGTTCGGGCAGAGCCCGGCGACGGTCGACTACGAGTGTTCCGGCCGCTGATCCAGCGCCGCCACACCCGTCCACGTCCCGTCACCTTCCGGCACGCCCGATCATCGTCAAGGAGCACGACATCATGGCCATCGAGGTTCGCATCCCCACCATCCTGCGCAGCCACACCGGCGGCGCGAAGGTCGTCGAGGGCACCGGCGACACGCTCGCCGACCTGCTCGCCGACCTGGACTCCCGGCACGCCGGCCTGAAGGCCCGGCTGGTCACCGACGCCGGTGCGCTGCACCGCTTCGTCAACGTCTACGTCAACGACGAGGACGTCCGCTTCCTCGGCGCGCTGGACGCCAAGATCAACGACGGCGACAGCGTGACCATCCTGCCGGCGGTCGCCGGCGGCGCGTTCGGCTTCGCCGCGGCCGCCGCGATCGCCCAGCACGGCGTCGCGGCCGCCGCCGCCCGCTGACGGCGGCGGTCGCCATGGCGAGGTACGACAGCCTCCTCGACGCCTGCGGGGGAACGCCCCTGGTCGGGCTGCCCCGGCTCTCCCCGACGGTGCCCGACGGGGCGCCGCCGGTGCGGCTCTGGGCGAAGCTGGAGGACCGGAACCCGACCGGCAGCATCAAGGACCGGGCGGCCCTGTTCATGGTGCGGGCGGCCGAGGAGGCGGGCCGGCTCCGGCCGGGCGACACCATCCTCGAACCGACCAGCGGCAACACCGGCATCTCGCTGGCCATGGTGGCCAAGCTGCGCGGCTACCGGCTGGTCTGCGTGATGCCGGAGAACGTCTCGACCGAGCGGGTGCAGCTGCTCCGGATGTACGGCGCGGAGATCATCTTCTCGCCGGCGGCGGGTGGCTCCAACCAGGCGGTGGCCACCGCCAAGCAGATCTCGGCCGAGCACCCCGACTGGGTCATGCTCTTCCAGTACGGCAACGAGGCCAACGCGCGGGCCCACTACGAGACCACCGGTCCGGAGCTGCTGCACGACCTGCCCACGATCACGCACTTCGTGGCGGGTCTCGGCACCACCGGGACGCTGATGGGCACGGGGCGCTACCTGCGGGAGAAGGTCGACGGCGTCCAGGTCGTCGCGGCCGAGCCCCGCTACGGCGAGCTGGTCTACGGGCTGCGCAACATCGACGAGGGTTACGTCCCGGAGCTCTACGACGCGTCGGTGCTGTCCCGGCGCTTCTCCGTCGGCACCCGCGACGCGGTGCTGCGGACCCGGCAGCTCGTCGAGGTGGAGGGCATCTTCGCCGGGTTCTCCACGGGCGCGATCCTGCACGCCGCACTGGCGGTGGCGCACGAGGCCGTCCGCGCCGGCCAACGCGCCGACGTGGCCTTCGTGGTCGCCGACGGCGGCTGGAAGTACCTCTCCACGGGGGCCTACGTCGGCACCCTGGCCGACGCCGAGGACGCCCTGGAGGGGCAGCTCTGGGCCTGACGTCGGGTGGTCGGGCCGCCGATCCACGTCGGTGGTCCGGCCACCCGGCGGGCCCCCGTCGTCCACTCACCCAGCGCTACCGGCGAGCGCCGTGTCGTGACGCCGTCCGGGCGGGCGGCGCGGCGGGACCCGGGCGGGGTGTCACGTTGATGACAACTTCCAGTGGATGACTCTTGTGGCCGCGCGGGCGCGCGTAGGCTGCCCTGCGTGGCGTACGCGTCGGTAGAGATCATCCACAGTGGGACCGTCGGCGCGAAGACTACGCACAGTTACATTGGGATGACTCGATGCGGCTGACCGTACTGGGCTGCGCGGGCAGTTTCCCCGGTCCCGAGTCCCCCTGCTCGGCCTACCTCGTCGAGGCGGACGGCTTCCGGCTGCTGCTCGACTTCGGCTCGGGGTCGCTGTCCAACCTCCAGCGCTACGCCGGGCTGCACGCCCCGGACGCCATCGTCCTCACCCACCTGCACTGCGACCACATCCTCGACGCCGCCTCGTACGTGGTGGTCCGCCGCTACGCGCCCGACGGTCCGTGCCCGCCGCTGCCCGTCTACGCCCCGTCGGGTGCCCCGGACCGGCTGGCGGCCGTCTACGGGCAGGAGGACAGCACGGTCGAGGACGTCTACCAGTTCTACGCCCTCCAACCCGGCACCTTCCCGATCGGCCCCTTCGCCGTCACCGTCGACCGGGTCAACCACCCCGTCGAGACGTACGGCGTCCGGCTGGAGCACGGCGGCCGGGTGCTCTGCTACTCCTCGGACACGGCACCCTGCGACGCGTTGCTCCGGCTGGCCCAGGACGCCGACACGTTCCTCTGCGAGGCGAGCTACCTCGACGGCGTGGAGAACCCGCCGGACCTGCACCTGACGGGCCGGGAGGCCGGCGAGGCGGCGACCAAGGCGGGGGTGGGCCGGCTGCTGCTCACCCATCTGGTGGCCGCCTGGGGCAGCGAGGCGCACACCGTCGAGTCGGCCGGCACGGCCTTCGACGGGCCGCTCGAGGTGGTCCGGCCCGGCGCCAGCTACGAGGTCTGACCCGCCCGGGTGCCGGGGCGGGACACCCCGGGGCACACCGGTCGGGGCACCGCATAGGGTGCAGGGATGGCGCGACCTGACGGGCGGCGACCCGACGAACTCCGACCTGTGACGTTGACCCGGGGCTGGAGCACCCATCCGGAGGGCTCGGTGCTCGTGGAGTTCGGCGGCACCCGGGTGCTCTGCACCGCCAGCGTCACCGAGGGGGTGCCCCGCTGGCGCAAGGGGTCCGGGCTGGGCTGGGTGACCGCCGAGTACGCGATGCTGCCGCGGGCCACCAACACCCGCTCCGACCGGGAGAGCGTCAAGGGCCGCGTCGGCGGGCGTACGCACGAGATCTCCCGGCTGATCGGCCGGAGCCTGCGGGCCGCCATCGACCTGAAGGCGCTCGGCGAGAACTCGATCGTGCTCGACTGCGACGTGCTCCAGGCCGACGGCGGCACCCGCACCGCCGCGATCACCGGCGCGTACGTGGCGCTGCACGACGCGGTGACCTGGCTGGCCGGGCGCAAGTCGCTGGTCGGCAGGCCGGAGAAGGTGATGCACCGCTCGGTGGCCGCGATCAGCGTCGGGATCATCGACGGCGAGCCCCGGCTGGACCTCGACTACACCGAGGACGTCGCCGCCGAGGTCGACATGAACGTGGTCTGCACCGGCACCGGTGAGTTCGTCGAGGTGCAGGGCACCGGCGAGGCGGGCGTGTTCGCCCGCGAGCAGCTCGACGCCCTGCTCGACCTGGCCGTCGCCGGCTGCGTGGAACTGGCCGAAGCCCAGCGGAAGGCGCTCTCCCTCCCGTGAGCGCGAGGAGTGAGCTTGCGAGCCCCGCAGTCGCGAACGAAGGTGGATTCTGGTGAGCGCGAGGAGTGAGCTTGCGAGCCCCGCAGTCGCGAACGAAGGTGGATTCTGATGAACAAGGTGCTGCTCGCCACCCGTAACCGCAAGAAGCTCGTCGAGCTCCAGCGGATCCTCGACGGCGCGCTCGGCGCGCACCGCGTCGCCCTGATCGGGCTGGACGACGTCGAGGAGTACCCGGAGCTGCCCGAGACCGGCCTGACCTTCGGCGAGAACGCGCTGATCAAGGCGCGGGAGGGCTGCCGGCGTACCGGCCTGCCGACGATCGCCGACGACTCCGGGATCGCCGTCGAGGCCCTCAACGGCATGCCGGGGGTGTTCAGCGCCCGCTGGGCCGGCCGGCACGGCAACGACCAGGCCAACCTCCAGCTCGTCCTGGACCAGATCGCGGACCTGCCCGACGAGCACCGGGGCGCGTCCTTCGTCTGCACGGTGGCGCTGGTGCTGCCCGGCGGCAAGGAGCACCTGGTCGACGGCCGGCAGAGCGGCCGGCTGCTCCGGACGCCGCGCGGCGACGGCGGGTTCGGCTACGACCCGATCTTCCTCGGCGACGGGCAGGACCGCACCAACGCGGAGCTGACGCCGCAGGAGAAGGACGCGGTCAGCCACCGGGGCAAGGCGCTGCGCGAGCTGGCCAAGCTGGTCGCCAAGGTGCTGCCGCCCGCGAGCTGACGGACCGCCCCGGTGGGAGGGGTGCCGACACCCGTCGGGGTCGGCCGCGTGGGCACCCGGGCCACCGTGGCGTGCGGTGGCCCGGATGCGGCCGTCAGTCGAGGGGCCCGATCTCGCGTTCGATGGCGGCGCGCAGGTCGGGCCCGGCCAGTACGGACCGGGCGGCCTCCATCAGCGGGGCCAGGAAGACGTCCGGCCCGGGTTCCCCGACGATCCCGCCGAGCGCCGCGACGGCCGCCCGGCCGGCCGGCGACGGGTCGAGCGGGGCGCGCAGCTGGAGCCCGCGTACCCCGGCGAGCAGTTCGACGGCGAGCAGGCTGGCCAGGTTGTCCAGCACCGTACGCAGCTTCTTGGCCGCCGCCCAGCCCATCGAGACGTGGTCCTCCTGCATGCCGCTGGTGGGCAGCGAGTCCACCGACGCGGGCGCGGCGAGCCGGCGGTTCTCCGCGACGATTCCCGCCGCCGTGTACTGGGCGATCATCAGCCCGGAGTTGACCCCGGCGTCGGGGGAGAGGAACGCCGGCAGCTCCCGGGACCGGGTGACGTCGAGCAGCCGGTCCACCCGGCGCTCGGCGATCGCGCCCACCTCGGCGGCGGCGATGGCCAGGAAGTCCGCGGCGAAACCGAGCGGCGCGCCGTGGAAGTTCCCGGTCGACTCGACGCGGCCGTCGGGCAGCACCACCGGGTTGTCCACCACCGAGACCAGCTCCCGGCCGGCCACCGTACGGACGAAGTCCAGCGTGTCCCGGGCCGCCCCGGCGACCTGCGGCGCGCACCGCATCGAGTACGCGTCCTGCACCGCGTGCGCCAGGTCGTCGCGGTGCGAGTCCATCACCCGGGAGTCCTGGAGCAGCCGGTGGATGTTCGCCGCCGAGGCCGACTGCCCGGGATGCGGCCGGATGGCGTGCAGCTCCGGCAGGAACGGCCGCTCCGAGCCGAGCATCGCCTCGATGGCGAGGGCGGCGGTGACGTCGGCCATCGTGAACAGGTGCGCGGCGTCGTGGATCGCCAGCAGCAGCATGCCGAGCATGCCGTCGGTGCCGTTGATCAGCGCCAGCCCCTCCTTGGCGGCCAGCTCGACCGGCGTGAGCCCGGCCCGGCGCAGCGCGTCGTCGGCGGGCAGCCGCTCGCCGCCCGGGCCGAGCACCCAGCCCTCGCCGAGCAGCACCAGCGCGCAGTGCGCCAGCGGCGCCAGGTCGCCGGAGGCGCCCAGCGAGCCGTGCTCCGGCACCCACGGCGTCACGTCGTGGTTGAGCAGGTCGACCAGCGCCTCGGCGAGCAGGGGCCGGACCCCGGAGCGGCCGAGCGCCAGCGAGCGGACCCGCAGCAGCATCATGGCCCGGACCACCTCGCGCGGCATCGGCGCCCCCACGCCGGCGGCGTGCGAGCGGATCAGCGCGTGCTGGAGTTCGGCCCGCCGCTCGGGTGCGACGAAGGTGTTCGCCAGCGCGCCGAAGCCGGTGGAGACGCCGTAGACCGGGCGGCCGGCGGCCTCGATGCCGTCGACGATGGACCGGCTGGTGGTCATGACGTCCACGGTGGCCGGGTCGAGGACGACCTTGGCGGTGCCGCGCGCCACGGCGAGCACGTCGGCGGGGGAGATCCCGGTGGGCAGGATGGTGACGGTCATTGGGGCACTCCGTTGCGCAGGACCTGGCGGATCAGTGGCACACCGGGCCGGTAGGCCAGGTGCAGGTGGGACGGGGCGTCGAGGAGCATCAGGTCGGCCCGGGCCCCGGGCCGCAGCACCCCGACGTCGTCGCGGCGCAGCGCCCGCGCGCCGCCGGCGGTCGCGGCCCAGACGGCCTCCGCCGGGGTCATCCGCATCTCGCGTACGGCGAGCGCGACGCAGAACGGCATCGACGAGGTGTACGACGAACCGGGGTTGCAGTCGGTCGCCAGCGCCACGGTGACGCCGGCGTCGAGCAGCCGGCGGGCGTCCGGGTAGGGCGAGCGGGTGGAGAACTCGGCGCCGGGCAGCAGGGTGGCCACGGTGGTGGTGTGCCGGCTGTCGGCGCACCTGCGGTCGTGGCGGGCGGAGGCCAGCGCGTCGACGTCGGCGTCGGTCAGGTGGGTGCAGTGGTCGACGCTCGCCGCGCCCAGCTCGACGCCGAGCTGGACGCCCGGCCCGGGGCCGAGCTGGTTGGCGTGCACCCGCACGCCCAGCCCGGCGGCCTGGCCGCAGGCGAGGATCGCGCGGGCGTGGTCGACGTCGAACGCGCCCCGCTCGCAGAAGACGTCGATCCAGCGCGCGTGCGGCGCGGCGGCGGCCAGCATCGGCCCGCAGACCAGGCCCACGTAGTCGTCGGGACGGTCGGCGTACTCGGCGGGGACCACGTGCGCGCCGAGGAAGGTGGTCTCCTCGCTGACCTCGGCGGCGATCCGCAGCGAGCGGGCCTCGTCGGCGATCGTGAGGCCGTACCCGCTCTTGATCTCCATGGTGGTGGTGCCCTGCCGCAGCGCCTCGCCGCGCAGCCGCCGCACGATGGTCCGCAACTCGTCGTCGCCGGCGGCCCGGGTGGCGCCGACCGTGGTCCGGATGCCGCCGCCGGTGTACGGCTGCCCGGCCATCCGGGCGGCGAACTCGGCGGCCCGGTCCCCGGCGAAGACCAGGTGGGCGTGGCTGTCCACGAAGCCCGGGAGGACGGCGGCGCCCCCGGCGTCCAGGCGTCGGTCGGCGGCCGGCGCGTCGCGGGACGGCCCGACCCAGGCCACCTGCCCGTCCTCGATGAGGAGGGCCGCGTCGCGCCGGATGCCCAGCGGCCCGCCCTCGCCCCCGACGTCGTTGGTCACCAGCTCGCCGATGTCATCGACCAGCAGACTGCTCATGAGGTCACCTCCGCGATCGCCGACGCCAACTCGGCCGGCACGTCGACACTCAGGTGCCGGCCGTCGCGTACCACCGTCCGGCCGTCCACCACGACCTGCGAGACGTCCGCGGCGCCGGCCGCGAACCACACCCCCACCGGCGGTACGCCGGCCGTGCGTGGGCTGTCCAGCCGTACGGTCACCAGGTCGGCCCGCGCCCCGACGGCGATCCGCCCGGCGTCGCGCCAGCCGAGCGCGGCGTGGCCGCCCACGGTGGCCGCGTCGCGCAGCTCTGCGGGGCCGAAGTGGCCGCGCCGGCGGGTGCGCAGCCGTTCGTCCAGTTCCACGGCGCGGGCCTCCTCGAAGAGGTCGACCACGGCGTGGCTGTCGCTGCCCAGGCTGAGCGGCAGGCCGACGTCGGCCATCCGCCGGGCCGGGCCGATCCCGTCGGCCAGGTCCCGCTCGGTGGTCGGGCAGAGGCAGACGCCCGTGCCGGCGTCCCCGAGCAGGGTGAGGTCGGCGCCGGTCAGGTGGGTGGCGTGCACGGCCGTGGTGGCCGGGCCGAGCGCCCCCCGGTCGGCGAGCAGCCGGGCCGGGGTGCAGCCGTACGCGGCCCGGCAGGCGTCGTTCTCGGCCGGCTGCTCGGAGAGGTGCACGTGCAGGGGCGCCCCGCGCCGGTCCGCCCACCCGGCCACGGTGGCGAGCTGCCCGGCCGGCACCGCCCGCACCGAGTGGATCGCGGCGCCCACCCGGGCGTGGTCGTCGGCCGGCCGGAACGCGTCGGCCCGCTCCGCCCAGCGCAGCGCGTCGCCGTCGCCGAAGCGCCGCTGCGGCCCGGCGAGCGGCTGCCCGTCGACGGTGGCGGTGAGGTAGCAGGTGTCCAGCAGGGTGATCCGGATCCCGGCGTGCGCGGCGGCCTCGACCAGCGCCTCGCCCATCGCGTTCGGGTCGGCGTACGGGGTGCCGTCCGGGTTGTGGTGCACGTAGTGGAACTCGCCGACGCAGGTCACGCCGGCCAGCGCCATCTCGGCGTAGACCGCCCGGGCCAGGGCCAGGTACGAGTCCGGGTCGAGCCGCTGGGCCACCGCGTACATCCGGTCGCGCCAGCTCCAGAAGTCGCCGCCCCCGCCGTGGGTGCGCCCGCGCAACGCCCGGTGGAACGCGTGCGAGTGGGCGTTGGCGAGCCCGGGCAGGGTCAGCCCGGGCAGTCGGACCGCGTCGCCGAGCACCTCCACGCCGGCGGGGCGGTCACCGCCGGCGACCAGCGGCGTGACGGCGGTGATCCGGCCGTCGGTGGTCTCGATCAGCACGTCGGCGGTCGGCTCGGTGCGGTCGGGCAGCCAGGCGTACTCGGCCAGCCAGCGGGTCCCGGTCATCTGGTCTGCCCCCTGTCGAGCTGCCCCGTCCATGGGACCGCCGGATCCGACTGCCCGGGCGGGCGCCGCGCGCCACAGTGGCCCCGCTCCGTCGGCAACGTCACCGTGCCCAACGAGTCGACCCGTCCCGCCCACCGCCCCGGGTACGCGGGCAGCTCGACAGCGTGCGCCGACGCGCCTCGCGGGGGCCGGCACGACGGCGTCGTCCGGGTGCCACGTGCCGCCTGCCCCGTCTGCGCGGGCAGCTCGACAGCGACCGGAGCAGCTCGGGGCGGCCGACGATGCCGAGCGCCCGGATCGCGGTGCCGCGTGGCAGTGCGGGCCGTGGGCCCCGGCACCACCGGCAGGACGTTCAGCGGCATGTCAGCTCCTCCAGCACCCGGGCCAGGGCGGTCACCCCGGCGGCGCAGTCGGCGTCGCTGGCCGACTCCGCCGGGGCGTGCGACACCCCCGTCGGGTTGCGCACGAAGAGCATCGCCGTGGGCAGGTGCGCCGCGAGCACCCCGGCGTCGTGCCCGGCCCCGGTGGGCAGCACCGGCGCGTCGAGCAGGGCCGCGAGCCGCTCCGCCAGCCCGCCGTCGAAGGCGACCAGCGGGGTGGCCGACTCCTCCGTCAGCGCCACCTCCGTACCGTCGCGGCGGGCCCGCTCGGCGGCCTTCGCGCGCACCGCGTCGACCAGACCCGTCAGCGTCTGCGGCTCGGCGGCCCGGGCGTCCAGCCAGCCGGTCACCTTCGACGGGATCGCGTTGGTGGCGTTCGGCTCCACCGCCACCCGGCCCACGGTGGCGTGGGCGCCGCGCAGCCGCGCCTCCTTGTTGGCCGCCAGCACCGTGAAGGCGTACGTCAGCATGGGGTCGCGGCGGTCGGCCATCCGGGTCGTGCCGGCGTGGTTGCCCTCGCCGGTGAACTCGAAGCGCCAACGGCCGTGCGGCCAGATCGCGCTGGCCACCCCGACGGGCGCGTCGGCGTCGACCATCGCGCGGCCCTGCTCGACGTGCAGCTCGACGAAGGCGGCGAAACCGCCGAGCAGCTCGGGGCGGGCGCCCGCCGGCCGGGCCCCCAGCGCCTCGGCGAAGCTCACCCCGCCGGCGTCGCGCAACCCGGCCGCGCGGTCCACCGTGATCTCCCCGGCGAGCAGCCGCGAACCCAGGCACGGTACGCCGAACCGCGCGCCCTCCTCCTCGACGAACGCGCCGACCACGACGGGGCGGGCCGGTGCGACGCCCGCCGCGCGCAGCTCGTCGACGGCCAGGAACGCGCTGACGATGCCGAGCGGCCCGTCGTACGCCCCGCCGTGCGGCACCGAGTCGAAGTGGCTGCCGGTCAGCACCGCGTCGCCGGCGGTCGGCTCGCCCCACCGGGCGAACAGGTTGCCGTTGCCGTCCTCGGTGACCGGCATGCCCCGGCGGTCGGCCTGCCCGCGGAACCACTCCCGCAGCCGTAGCTCCGGCTCGGTCAGCGCGTAGCGCAGGTAGCCGCCGCTGCCCTCGTCCCGCCCGACCGGCGCGATCTCGTCCCACAGCGCCCGGAACCTGTTAGGAAGGGACCCTTCCTCTACCGAATCCGTTAACAAGGGGCCCTTCCTCACGCCTCGGCCATGGGGGTGCGGACGCCGGTGCGGCTGGCGACCTCGCGGGCGGCGTCGTAGCCGGCGTCGACGTGCCGGATGACGCCCATCGCCGGGTCGTTGGTGAGCACCCGCTCGATCTTCTGCCCGGCCAGCGCGGTGCCGTCGGCCACGCAGACCTGCCCGGCGTGGATGGAGCGGCCGATGCCGACCCCGCCGCCGTGGTGGATCGACACCCAGGACGCCCCGCTGGCGGCGTTGACCAGCGCGTTGAGCAGCGGCCAGTCGGCCACGGCGTCGGAGCCGTCGGCCATCGCCTCGGTCTCCCGGTAAGGGCTGGCCACGCTGCCGCAGTCCAGGTGGTCCCGGCCGATCACCACGGGCGCGGAGAGCTCGCCGGAGGCGACCATCTCGTTGAACCGCACGCCCGCCTTGTCGCGCTCGCCGTAACCGAGCCAGCAGATCCGCGCCGGCAGGCCCTGGAAGGCGACCCGCTCGCCGGCCATCCGGATCCACCGGGCGAGGGACTCGTTCTCCGGGAACAGGTCCAGGATCGCCCGGTCGGTGGCCGCGATGTCGGCCGGGTCGCCGGAGAGCGCCGCCCACCGGAACGGGCCCTTGCCCTCGCAGAACAACGGCCGGATGTACGCGGGCACGAAGCCGGGGAAGTCGAAGGCCCGCTCGTACCCGCCGAGCTTCGCCTCGCCCCGGATCGAGTTGCCGTAGTCGAAGACCTCCGCGCCGGCGTCGAGGAACCCGACCATCGCCTCGACGTGCTTCGCCATCGACGCCCGTGCCCGGTCGGTGAACTCGGCCGGCTTCGCCTGTGCGTAGTCCCGCGCGTCGGCCGGCTCCACCCCCTCCGGCAGGTACGACAGCGGGTCGTGCGCGCTGGTCTGGTCGGTGACGACGTCGATGTCGACGCCCCGGCGCAGCAGCTCCGGGAAGACCGTGGCGGCGTTGCCGACCACGCCGACGCTCAGCGCCCGCCGGTCCCGCTTCGCGGCCAGCACCCGCTCGACGGCGTCGTCCAGGGAGTCGGCGACCTCGTCGAGGTAGCGGTCGTGCACCCGCCGGTCCAGCCGGCTGCGGTCCACGTCGACGATCAGGCAGACGCCGCCGTTCATGGTGACCGCGAGGGGCTGCGCCCCGCCCATGCCGCCGCAGCCGGCGGTCAGCGTCAGCGTGCCCGCCAGGGTGCCCCCGCTCATTTCCTGCCCGTCGCCACGGGCGCCGGCGAGTTTCGCGGCGACGGCGGCGAACGTCTCGTAGGTGCCCTGGAGGATGCCCTGGGTGCCGATGTAGATCCACGAGCCGGCGGTCATCTGCCCGTACATGGTGAGGCCGAGCTGTTCGAGGCGGCGGAACTCGGGCCAGGTGGCCCAGTCGCCCACCAGGTTCGAGTTGGCCAGCAGCACCCGGGGCGCCCACTCGTGGGTACGCACGACGCCCACCGGCCGGCCCGACTGCACCAGCATGGTCTCGTCGTCGCGCAGGTCCGTGAGGGTGCGCACCAGCGCGTGGTACGACGGCCAGTCCCGCGCGGCCCTTCCGGTGCCGCCGTAGACCACCAGGTCCTCGGGGCGCTCGGCCACCTCCGGGTCGAGGTTGTTCATCAGCATCCGCAGCGCGGCCTCCTGGGGCCACCCGCGGGCGGTGCGTTCGGTGCCGCGTGCGGCGCGGACGGGCTGGGTCATCTCGTTCTCCTCCGGGTCATCCGAGGAACAACTGGCGGCGGGCGGCGGAGGCCTCGAAGGCCTCCAACCGGCGTTGGGTGTCGGTCGGGGCGGCGTCGCAGATGGCCTGGAGCAGCACCATGGCCAGGGTCATCGGCGCGGTGTGCAGGTCGAAGACGAGCCGGGCGCCGACCGCGGCGGGCAGCACCACGTCGGCGTGCTCGGTGGCCGGGCTGACCGGCGAGTCGGTGATGGCCACCACGGTGAGGCCGGCGGCCCGGGCCTCGCGCAGCGCGTCCAGGGTCTCCCGGGGGTAGCGGGGCAGGACGAAGGCGAGCAGGGCGCCCGCCCCGGCCTCGGCGGCCTGCTCGAGGCGGTCGGTGAGCAGGCTGCCGCCGTCGTCGAGCACCCGAACGTCGGGGTGCACCTTGGCGGCGAAGTAGGCGAAGTAGGCGGCGAGCGGGGCGGCGGCGCGCAGGCCGAGCACCGGCAGCGGGCGGCTGGCGGCCAGCAGCCTGCCCGTCTCGGCGATCCGGTCCCGGTCGGCGAGCTGCCCGGCGAGGCGGTCGAGGTTGCCGATCTCGGCGCGTACCGCCTGCTGGAGTTCGTTGCCGGCGTCCGTGACGCCGCCCGGGGTGCCGGCGGTCAGCTCGCGGAGCCGGCGGCGCAGCGCGGGGTAGCCGTCGTGGCCGAGCGCGACCGCGAACCGGGTGACCGACGGCTGGCTGACCCCCGCCAGCTCGGCGACCTCGGCCGCCGACAGGTACGCGGCGGCCGACGCGTGCTGCACGAGGCAGTGCGCGATCCGGCGCTGGGTGGGGGTGAGCCGGACCCCCTGGAACAGGTCGAGCACCTGCTCGGTGGGTGCCACGACAGTTCCCTCATTCATTCCGTGACCTTATGCATGAAAACTTTCACAAGCAACACCCTCGTCTGAACCCGGCGACGTCGACCGTGGCATCCCACCCGGACGAAGTTGCACTACACCTGCCCGCCCGCGGCTGGTAGAACCCTTGCGTGGACGCAACGAAGCTCCGACGGGCCATCGCCCGCACCCCCCTCGCCCCCGTCGCGGCCTTTCCCAAGCGCCTGGCCCGCGTCGCCCGCCACGACGCCAAGGTGCTGCGCACCTCCGCCCGCTGGCTGGTCACCTCACGGGAGCACCACAACTACACGTACGAGCTGACCAAGCTGAGCCGGCACCACCTCGCCTGGTTCGTCAGCGTGGTCTGCGAGGTGCCCGTCAAGCAGGTCCGCGCGTACTTCGCCGAGATCGAGTCGGACGACGTGCTGCGCCGGCACATCGAGTCCGCCACCGCCGGCGCCGCCCGCCGCGGCCTGGCCGACCGGAAGGTCCGCTACGCCCGCCGCATCGGCTGGTACGCCATCGTGCGCGCCACGAAGCCGACGCACGTGGTCGAGACCGGCGTCGACAAGGGGCTCGGCAGTTGCGTGCTCGCCGCCGCGCTGCTGCGCAACGCCGCCGACGGGCACCCCGGCCGGGTCACCTCGCTGGACATCAACCCCGAGGCCGGCTACCTCGCCCGTACCGCGCCCTGGTCCGAAGTGGTCGACCTGGTCATCGGCGACTCCATCGCCTCCATCGGCGCGCTGGACCGGCCGGTCGACCTCTTCCTGCACGACAGCGACCACAGCCGGGCCCACGAGAAGCGCGAGTTCGAGGCGGTCGAGGGCCGGCTGGCCCCGGGCGCGATCCTGCTCACCGACAACGTCACCGCCACCAACGTGCTCGCCGAGCACGCCGAGCGCACCGATCGGCGGTTCCTCGCCTACCGGGAGACCCCCGCCAACCACTGGTACCCGGGAGACGGCATCGGCGTGGCCTGGTGAGACGCCCCTCCGGCTCGGCGCGCGCGTCCGGGCGCCGCACGCCGGGCACCCGACGGGACACCGGTCGGCCGTGAGCCGTGGCAGGGTGGTCGCATGCGGTTGAGCGCCATCCACACGTACCCCGTCAAAGGTTGTCGGCGGCTCGACCACGACCTCGCGGGCGTCGAGCCGTGGGGCCTGGCCGGCGACCGGCGCTGGATGGTCGTCGACGCCGCCGGTGTCGGCGTCACCCAGCGGGAGACCACCCGCCTGGTCGCCCTGCGCGCCACGCCGCGCGACGGCGGTCTGCTGCTGCGCGCGCAGGGGCACGACGACCTGGACGTGCCCGAGCCGGCCGGCGGCGAGCCGCTCGCGGTGCGGACCTTCCGCAACCGGAAGTTGCCGGTGCCGGCGCTCGCCGCCGGAGCGGCGGCCGACGCCTGGATCAGCGGGTTCCTGGGGCGCGCGGCCCGGCTGGTCTGGCTCGCCGGCCCGACCCGGCACATCCCGTCGGGGGACCGGGAGCACGACACCGGCGACCGGGTCAGCTTCGCCGACGCCTATCCGCTGCTGCTGGCCACCGCCGCCTCGCTGGACGCGCTCAACTCCTGGCTCGCCGAGGCCGGCGAGGAGCCCGTGCCGATGGCGCGGTTCCGCCCCAACCTGGTGGTGGAGGGCACGGCGGCCTGGGCCGAGGACGACTGGGTCGGCCGCCCGCTGCGCGTCGGCGGCCTCCGCTTCCGCGCCGCCGGGCCGTGCGAACGCTGCGTGGTCACGACCACCGACCAGGAGACGGGCGTACGCGGCAAGGAGCCGCTGCGCACCCTGGGCCGCCACCGCAACGTCCGGCAGAAGCTCCTCTTCGGCCTGCACCTCGTTCCGGCGGCGACGGGCACCATCGCGGTCGGCGACGAGCTGTCGGTGCAGGACTGAGCGGCGGAGCCACGGGCGACCGGCTTGTCCGTGGCGGCGCCGGTACGGCAGCATCGACCGACGTGACCGACGGTACCGCTCCCCCGGCCGACGTGCGTGCCCCCGGCCGACGCCGCGCTCCGCGTTCCCGGGCCCGCCGCTGGCTGGCGGCCGGTGGTGTCGCGGCGCTCGCGGCGGTGCTCGGCCTCAGCCTGGCCCTACGTTCCGGGGCGGCCCCCGCCTGTGCCGCGCCGCCCGCCCTCGCCGCGCCGCCCGCCGCCGGCGTTCCCCACGAGGGCAGGGCCACCTTCTACGACTCGAAGGGCGCCGGCGGAAACTGCTCCTACCCGGCCGCGCCCGCCAACCGGCTCTACGTGGCGTTGGGCCCCGGCGAGTACGCGGCCGGCGCGGCCTGCGGCGGGTACCTCGACGTGACCGGGCCGAGGGGCACCGTGCGGGTGCTCGTCATGGACCAGTGCCCGGAGTGCGCGGACGGGCACCTCGACCTCTCCCGGGAGGCGTTCGCCCGGATCGCCGACCCCGTGCAGGGCATCGTGCGGGTCAGCTACCGCGCGGTGGTCGACCCTCCGCTGTCCGGTCCGCTCACGTTCCGGGTCAAGGAGGGCTCTTCGCGGTGGTGGTTGGCCGTCCAGGTCGCCGGCCACGGCAACCCGCTGCGCGCCGTCGAGGTGCGGCAGGCCGGCGCCGACGGCTGGCGCCCGGCGGCGCGGGAGGACTACAACTACTGGCTCGTCGCGTCCGGCGCCGGGCCCGGCCCGTACGAGATCCGGGTCACCGACACCCGCGGGCACCGGGTCACCGCCGACGGCGTCCGGCTGGCGCCGGGGCAGGTCCAGCGCGGCACGGTCCGGATGTACGGCCGGGGCGGGGTCGCCGCGAAGCGCCCACCGTCGCCCACGCGGTCGCCCTCGGCCCGGCCCGGCCCGACCCGTACCGCCGGGCCGGTCCCGTCGGCGGTCCCGTCGTCCGCCCGGCCCCTGACGGAGGCCCGGCCCCTGCCGGACGCGGCGGTCGCGCCGCCCGCCGGGAGTTCGGCGTCGGCCCGCGGCTGCGCGGGCTGAGACGGCCTCCGGTCAGCGCGCGGTCACCGGCGGGGCGGTGAGATCCCGCCACATGAGGATCTCGTCGCGGTCGTCGCCGGCGGCGACCCGCAGCGCGCCGGGCAGCCGGCCGATCTCCCGGTACCCGAGGCGCCGGTAGAACCGGTCCAGCCCCAGCCCGTCCCGGACGGTCACGTGCAGCGCCTCCCAGCCCATCGTGCGGCCGAGGCGCTCGGCCTCGCGCATCAGCGCGGCGCCGTAACCGTGGCCCTGGGTGTCCGGGTGGACCATCACCCGCTTCAGCACGCACCAGTGCGCCTTCAGGTCGAACCGGTTGTCGCAGAAGATCAGTGCGGCGACGGGCCGCTCGCCCGCGTAGCCCACGAGGAGGCGGTCCGGCCCCTCGGCGATGCCGGCGAAGGTGGGCTCCGCCGTGGGCCGGACGTCGGCGGCGGTGACCGGTGGCACGAAACCGACCGCGCCGCCGGCGTTGGTGACGTCGACCCAGAGGGCGACGATCCGTTCCCGCAACTCGGGGGTCAGCTCGGGATCGAGGACGAAGCGCAGGTTCACCCGGTAATCCTGACCGCGCGTGCCCCGCGCCGCCCCGCGATCGTGATGTGCGCGACAGGGTGCCTCGGTGCGGGAGGGGGGATTCGAACCCCCACGTCCTTTCGGACAATAGGACCTAAACCTACCGCGGCTGCCGTTACGCCACTCCCGCCGACCCGCTGAGTCTAGAGTGTCGCGCCGCACCCGTGGTGGGCCCGGCCACGGCGTCGACCCCCGGGTGCCCGGCCGGCGCCCCGTCCGGGCCGCGAACCTCAGTCCAGCCCGAGGTCCCGGCGCAGCTTGGCGACGTGACCGGTGGCCCGGACGTTGTAGAGCGCGCGCTCGATCTTGCCGTCAGGGTCGATCACGAAGGTCGAGCGGATCACGCCGGTCACCGTCCTGCCGTACGACTGCTTCTCGCCGTACGCCCCGTAGGCGGTCAGCACGGCCCGGTCGGTGTCGGCGACCAGCGGGAAGGTGATGGCGTCGCGCTCGCGGAACTTCGCCAGCTTCTCCGGCTTGTCGGGCGAGATCCCGACGACCTCGTAGCCGGCGGCCCGGAGCGAGGCGAGCGAGTCGCGGAAGTCGCAGGCCTGCTTGGTGCAGCCGGGCGTCATCGCCGCCGGGTAGGCGTACAGGACGACCCCGCGGCCGCGCAGGTCGGCCAGCGAGAGGGTGCCGCCGGTGTCGGTGGGGAGGCTGAACTCCGGCGCGGGGTCACCGGGGGAGAGGCGGTCGGGCGCGGTCATGGCACGACCCTACCGCCGTCCCCGGCCGGCCCCGGGCGGCACGCCGCCTGACCGTCAGCGGACGAGGGCGGAGCGGGCGGTGGGGACGAGGGGTGGGGAGAGGGGCGGGCGGCGTGCAGGCGGAGGGCGCCGGCCGCGGTGGCGCCGGCACCCGCGACGAGGATCAGGGCGACCAGGGTCCGGGCCGTCGCCGCCGGCCAGGGCACCGGGGCGACGGCGCGGGCGAAGACGGCGGCGTTGGCCACCCCGGCGAAGAGCGCCAGGCAGGACCCGGCCAGCGCCAGCGCGAAGTCGGCGGCCGGCCGGCGGGCCAGCGCGAAGACCCCCGCGGCGACGGCGCCGAGCCCGGTCAGCAGCGCCCAGACCTGACCACCCAGCAGACCGACCAGCACCCCGCCCACGCCCCGCGCGCCGGCGTCCAGCTCGCGGCCCACGGTGAACACCACCGCCGCCACCCCGCCGAGCACCAGCAGCCCGCCGAGCCCGGCCAGCGCCCGCGTGCCCGGCCCGGAGCGGGCCGGCAACAGCCCGAGCGCCCCCACGGCCAGCAGCCCGACCGTGGTGACCACCCACCAGACGTACGCGTCCGGCGGCGGCACCCAGTCGAGGGTGCCGCGGATCTGCCCCGCCTCGGTGCCGGCGCGCAGCGGCACCGTCCACTCCCGCACCCGGTGCTCCCGGTCGGGGGCGGCACGCACCTGCGGCGGCGGCGCCGACTCCCGCCAGAGCACCCGCTGGTCGTGCCAGCGCACCGTGGCGGAGTCGTCGACCCGCCGCCAGTCCGGCGCGGCGGCGGGGTCCGCCTCGGCCGGCAGCCGCGTGTCCCCGGCGATGGTCCGGTTCAGGTACGTCGCGGGGGACCGGGTGTTCTCGTACACGCCGTCGGGCCCGACCCGCAGGTAGGGCTCACCGGAGTAGCCGAGCACCTCGACGGGGCTGCCGCCGGTGTTGGTCAGCTCCAGCCGCGCGCCCGCCTCGATCACCCGTACGCTCAGGCCGGCACGGGTCGGTGCGACGGCGCTCACCTCGGTGCGGTAGTTGGTGCCGTCGGGGGCGTCCGCTCCGTGCGCGGCGGCCGGCCCGGCGAACGCGACCGTCGCGGCCAGCGCGCCGGCGAGCACCAGCCCGGCGCGGGTCACCAGGTCACGGATCACCTGCCGGCCGCCTGCACCGCCGCCCTGATCCCCTCCGGGCTGCGGTCGGCGATCTCCTCGCCGTCGACCAGGATCGTCGGGGTGCTGGCGATGTTGGCCTTGCTGGCCTCCTCCGTCACGTGCTCGGTCCACGGCTTGAAGGTGCCCTCCCGCAGGCAGGAGGCGAAGCCGTCCCGGTCGAGGCCGACGCCCGCCGCGATGTCGACCAGTTCCTCGTCGCTCAGGCCCGCGCCGCCCTGCGGCGGCTGCCGGTCGAACAGCGCCCTGGCGTACTCCCGGTACCGGCCGCCCTCCGCCGCGCAGCCGGAGGCCGCCGAGGACCGGGTCGAGTACTGGGTGCTGGAGTAGCGGTTCAGGTAGGCCACCGGGTGGTAGACGACCCGGATCTTGCCCTCGCTGACGAGCTGGTCGATGGCCGGGCTGCTGGCCTGCTTGAACTGCTTGCAGGCCGGGCAGAGGAAGTCCTCGTAGACGTCGACGGTGACCGGGCCCGAGCCGGCGACGACCCCGGTGCCGGCCTCGTTCGAGCCGGTCGGCGCGGTGAAGTCGTCGGAGCGCTGGCTGGAGTAGACGCTCCAGCCGATGAGGCCGGCGACGACCAGCACCGCCACGGCGGCCACGGAGACCCAGAGCGTCCGCTTGCGTCGCCGCTCCCGGGCCAGCTGCTCGCGGACCACCCGGGCGGCGTCCTTCTGCCCCTTGCGACTACTCATCGTCGTCCTCCACGGATGCGTCCCCCGCCAGCCACCCGTCCACCGAGACGGGGGTGCGGGGCCAGATCAGCAGGAACCCGGCCAGTGCCAGGAAGCCCAGGTCCCGGAGGATCTCCGGGAGGTAGCTCGGGGTCTGGCCCGCGGCGAGCTCCCCGCCGGCGCCGAAGCAGCCGCAGTCGATGGCGAGCCCCCGGCTCCAGGCCGAGACGATGCCGGCGACGAAGACCACCAGCAGCGCCGCCGAGACACCGGCGGAGAGCCGGGTGGCCAGGCCGAGGAGCAGCAGCAGGCCCAGCGCCAGCTCGACGAAGGGCAGCGCCGCGCCGATCACCGTGGCGAGGTCGTACGGCATGACCTGGTACGCGTTGACGGCGCGGCCGGAGGCGGCCAGGTCACCGACCTTGCTGCCGCCGGCGACCAGCCACACGGTGGCCAGGCCCAGCCGGACGGCGACCCCGAGCCAGGGACGGATGGCGGGCCAGCGGGCGACCCGGCTGTGCGGTGCGGTCACGATCATTGGTCGTCCCGTCCCCGGGGGAAGTTCCCGGTCATCCGGCGAGGGCGTCGCCGACCGCCTCGACGAGGTCGTTGCGGGCCCGGGCCACCCGGGAGCGGATGGTGCCCACCGGCACCCCCTCCACCGCGGCGGCCTCGGCGTACGACAGGCCGAGCAGTTGGGTGAGCACGAACGCCGCGCGTCGCTCTGCGGGCAGCCGGCGCACCAGGTCGGCGGCGCCGAACTGGCCGGCCGGGTCCGGGTGCGGCCGGTCGGTCCAGGCGTCGGCGGCGAGCCGCTCGCCGAGCCGGCGGCGACGGACGACCGTGCGCAGGTGGTCGGCGCAGGCCCGGCGGGCGATACCCAGCAGCCAGGTGCGCGCGCTGGAGCGGCCCGCGAACGCCGGCAGCGCCCGGAACGCCCGAAGATAGGTCTCCTGGGTCAGGTCGTCGGCGGTGTCGGGATCGACCAGCGCGGCGGTGAAGCGCCACACCTCGGCCTGGGTCAGCCGGACGAACGCGGCCTGGGCGACGGGGTCCCCGTCGCGGGCGGCGAGGGCCCACTCGGTCGCCGACTCCCGTGCGGCGGCACCCGCGTCACCGGTCGGGCTGGCGGCGGGGGTCTCGCGCGGGGCGGGGATCACGACAGTCCAGGTTACGCCGCGGCGCCGGGCCCGGGAGGGTCCTTCGGCCCTTCCATGGCCTGCGCCACCTCGGGAACTATTCGCGTACGCCACGCGACTACCCCCACATGACATGCGACGACGTACGCGCGGCGCTGTCGGCGCGGCTGGACGGCGAGGACCCGCTGGCGGCGCCGGCGGTGCTGGACGCGCACGCGCAGAGCTGCCCCGGCTGCCGGGCCTGGCTGGCCAGGGCCGAGCAGGTGACCCGGCTGGTGCGGGTGCGGGCGGTGGCGGTGCCGGACCTGACCGCGTCGGTGCTGGCGGCGGTCGCCGCCGATCCACTCTCGGCGGGACGCACCCGGGCGGCGGCGCGGGCGGCCCGCCGGCAGGTGCTGCGGGTGGCCGTCGCGGTGGCCGCGGTCGCCCAGCTGTCGATCGCCCTGCCGGTGCTGCTCGCCGGGCTGGGCGTGACCGTCGATCCGCACACCAGCCGCGAGATGGCCTCCTTCGACGTGGCGCTGGCCGTCGGCTTCGCGCTGGCCGCCTGGCGGCCCGAGCGGGCCCGCGCGTTCGTGCCGGTGGCGCTGGTGCTGGCGGTCTGCCTGGCCGGCACCAGCGCGGTGGACATCGCGAACTCGACGACCGCCCTGGTGCACGAGCTCGGTCATCTGGCCGCCGTGGTGCAGGCGGGGCTGCTGTGGGCGCTGGGTCGGGTCAGCGACGAGCCGGGCCGCCGGCCGTCGGCCGTACTCCTGGCCCGTCATGGCTGACGCCGCGCCGACGGTTCCGGCCGGCCCGGTGCCGGGCATGGCGGGAGTCGCGCCGGACCGGTCGGATTGGAGAGCATTGCCGGCATGAGTGTCGCCAACCGCCGCCGAATCGCCCGGCTGATCGCCACCGTCGCCCTGCTGGTCACCGCCGTCGCCCTGCTGATCGCCCCCGCCGGTCCCGCCAGCGCCCACGCGGTGCTGGTCAGCAGCAGCCCGATCGCCTCGGCCGTGGTGTCGGACGCGCCGTCGGAGGTCGTGCTCACGTTCAGCGAGTCCGTGCGCAGGGTGCCCGGCAAGATCCGGGTGATCGCACCGGACGGCTCCCGCGCCGACCGCGGCGAACCGACCTTCCAGGGCACCGTGGTCACCGTCCCGGTCGACGCCGCCGGGGCACGCGGCACCTACCTGGTCAGCTACCGGGTGATCTCCGCCGACAGCCACCCCGTCTCGGGCGCGTTCACCTACTCGGTCGGCGCACCCTCGACGCCCCCGGTCGACAGCGGGGACGACAGTCGGGCCGATCCGGTCGTCTCCAACGCGGTCAAGGTCGCCAAGTACGCCGGCTACGCCGGCCTGCTGCTGCTCGTCGGCTCGGCACTGGTGCTCGCCGCGCTCTGGCCCCGGCGGCTGCCCCGGCGGGGCCCGGCCCGCCTGGCCTGGGCGGGGCTCGGCCTGCTGGCGGTCGCCACGGTGGCGAACCTCCTGCTCCAGGTGCCCTACACCGCCGGCGGCGGCGTGTCCGACGTGACGGGCGAGGGGCTCAGCGACGTGCTGGGCAGCTCCTTCGGCGCCGCGCACCTGGTCCGGCTGGGTCTGTTGGCCGCGGCGGCGTTCCTGCTCCGGCCCCTGACGGCGGGGCCGGTCGAGCGGAGCGACCTGGTCATCCTGGGCGTGCTCGCGACGGCGGCGCTGGTGACCTGGCCACTGGCCGGGCATCCGGCGGCCTCGCCCGCCCCGGCGGTCTCCGTGGTCGTCGACGCCGTCCACCTGGGCGGCATGGCGGTCTGGATGGGCGGGCTCGTGATGCTCGCCGTCTTCCTGCTGCCCCGGGCCGACGAGCGGGAGTTGGGCGCGATCCTGCCGATCTGGTCGCGCTGGGCGGCGCTGGCCGTCTCGGCACTGCTGCTCGCCGGCACGGTGCAGGCGCTGATCGAGGTGGCCACCCCCCGCGCGCTGGTCGACACCACCTACGGGCGGCTGGTGCTGGGCAAGATCGGGCTCTTCGTGCTGGTGATCGCGGTGGCCGCGTACTCCCGGCAGTTGGTGCGGCGGCGCACCGCGGCCGGCCGGCCGACGTCGATGCGGCGGGCGGTGTGGGCGGAACTGGCGATCACGGCGGTGGTCCTCGGCCTGTCCGCCGTCCTGGTGCAGACCACCCCCGCCCGTACCGCCGGCGCCGACGTGACCAACTCGACGGGCGGCTTCTTCTCCACGACGCTCTCCAGCCCCAACTACTCGCTCCAGGTCGAGCTGGACCCGGCCGAGCGGGGCAACAACACCGTGCACTTCTACGCGTACACGAAGGACAACCGGCCCCAGCCGGTGGTGGAGTGGCGGGCCACGGTCGCCCTGCCGGCGGCGGGGATCGAGCCGATCCAGGTCCCGTTGCTGCCGCTGACCGACAACCACGCCACCGGCGAGATCACCTTCCCCGCGGCGGGGGAGTGGCAGTTGCGCATCACCGTCCGCACCTCGGACATCGACCAGGCCACGGTGACCGCCACCGTGCCGATCAGGTAACAGGAAGGCTCGCACCATGATCCGTCACCGGCGTACCGCAAGCGCCGTCGCCGCCCTGGCGCTCGGCGCCGTCGCCACCGCCGTCCTCGGCTTCGCGGCGCCCGCCTCGGCTCACGTCACGGTCAACCCGCAGGAGGCCTCCCAGGGCGGCTACGGCCGGTTCGCCTTCCGGGTGCCGAACGAGAGCGACACGGCCTCCACCACGAAGCTGGAGGTGGTGCTGCCGGAGAACGCGCCGGTCGGCTCCGTGTCGACCATGCCGGTGCCCGGCTGGACGGTGACGGTGCAGAAGCGCAAGGTGGACCCGCCGGTCGAGGTGCACGGCAGCCAGCTCAGCGAGGTCGTCTCCAGGCTCACCTGGACGGCCACCGGGGATGCGGGGGTCGAGCCCGGCCAGTTCCAGGAGTTCCCGGTCTCGATGGGGCCGCTGCCGCAGGTCGAGACGATGGTCTTCAAGGCGTTGCAGACCTACTCCGACGGCAACGTGCAGCGGTGGATCGAGGAGCCGCTCCCCGGCGGCGAGGAGCCGGAGAGCCCCGCCCCGGTGCTCGCCCTGACAGCGGCCGCACCGTCGACCGCCCCCACCGGCGCCGCCGCCCCGCAGGCCGACGACGACGATGACGACGCCACGAGCGACGGCGTGGCCACCGGGCTCGCGATCGCCGGTCTGGTCGCCGGCGTGGGCGGCCTGTTGCTCGGCGGGCTCGCCTTCTCGCGTACGCGGCGGGCGCCGACGTCCTCGCAGTGACGCACCCGGTACCGCCCGCCGGCCCGTCGGACCATCCGGCGGGCCGGCCGCCTTCCGGCCGGCCGCCTTCCGGCCGGCCGCCTTCCGGGCCCGTGCCGCCGATATCCGCTGATCAGCCGTCCCGCATCGGTAAGGTCGGCCGGGTATCCGGCTACGGAGGGGGACGAGGCGAATGCGGTTCGTGCGGGTGCTCGCCGCCATGCTGCTGCTGACGGTCGGGATCATGGCGCTGCTCGCCGGCGGGGCGCTCGCGCTGCTCGCCCGGCAGGCCGATCCCGGCGGCGCCTTCAGCGCCCGGTTCGAGACCGTGCAGACCCCGGGCCACGCGGTGGTCGTCCGGGACGTCGACGAGCTGCTTCGGGCCGAGGCGCCGTTCGCCCGCGCCGGGCAGGCCCGGCTCCGGCTGGACGCCCGCACCGCCGACGGCCCGGCCTTCGTCGGGCTGGCCCCCGCCGACGAGGTGCGGCGTTGGCTCGACCCGGTCCCGCACGCCGAGTTGCGCCGGGTGGCGTTGGCCCGGGGGCCGCTGCCGGTCCGGCTGGAGCCCGCCGGACCCGCGCCGTCCGCCGCTGTGTCGCCCGCCGCCGCTCCCGCGCCGATCGGGCGGCCCTTCTGGGTACGCGAGGGGATCGGCGGGCTGGAGTGGACCCCGGCGGAGCTGGCCGACCGGCGGCTGAGCCTGGTGGTGATGCGCCCCGACGGGCGGGCCGACCTGACCCTGGAACTGCGCGCGGGGCTGCGCGCCGGCTGGACCGCCCCGGCGACTGCCGGGCTGCTGGCCGGCGGGCTGCTGGCGGTGGTGCTGGCCCTGCTCCTGCTGCGCCCGGTGCGCCCCCGCGAGGTGGTCTTCGTGGTCGAGCCCGACCAGGTGCCGGTGCTCGCCGGCCGCCTCGGGGTGACCTCGCTGAGCGGTCTCGGCGCGCAGCCGACCAGGGACAGCGACCGGTCCCACGTCGCCGGGCGTCAGCTCGCCTCGGTCGGCGCCGCCGCGCCGGGGGCCCGACCGGCGATCGGGCCGGTGCCCGCCCGCCGCCCCGCGACGCTCGCCGATCTCGCCGGCGACGACCCGGCGCTCCGGCCGCCCGAGGTGAACCTCACGCTGGCCTGGCCGCCCGTCGCCCCTGCGGAGACGGCCGACCCGGTCGTCCCGGACGACGAACGGCCCTCCGCGCTGCCGACGCGGAGGGCCGTTCCCACCGGGGGATCGGTGCTACCCGAGAGACGTCCGAGGTAGTTGCGACCAGATTAGCGATGAAGGGCGCTACTTGGGAAGACTGTCCAATTGATGCGACTTTTCGCACCTGCGGCGCACCGGCAGGGTCACCAGCAGCAGCAGGCTCAGCAGCACGTACGTGTTGCGCACCAGGAACTCACCCGGCGAGTCCGTGCGCACCGGGGCGATCCCCCAGTCGTGGAAGGTCACCACCCCGTACACGATGAGGGTGGAGGTGCCGACGGCGAGTGCCGCCAGCCGACGCCGCCGGCGGACGCCCTCGCCGGTCGCGGGGTCGGCGCTCAGCGCCGCGTCCACCAGGACCACGACCGCCGGGATGAACCAGTAGATGTGGTGGGTCCAGGTGATGGGGCTGATCAGCGCGCCGACCAGCCCGGTGAGGGCGAGGCCGGCGATCGCGTCCCCCTCGCGGGCGGCCCGCGCCGCGCGCCACAGGCCGTACCCCGCGACGACGGCGACCAACAGCAGCCAGATCAGCTGGTTGGGCTTCTCGGGCGCGGTGATGCGGCTGAGCAGGCCGAACAGCGACTGGTTGCCGGTGTAGTCGGTGCGGCCGACCCGGTCGGTCGCCCACAGCTCGTCGGTCCAGAACCGCCACGAGTCGCGCGGTGCGAGCGCCCCGGCGAGCAGGGTCGCCACGGCCGCCGTCATGCTCGCCACCGCTGCCGCCCGCCACCGGCGGGTGACCAGCAGGTAGACGATGAAGATGCCCGGGAAGAGCTTGAGCGCCGTCGCCAGGCCGATGCCCACGCCGGCCCACCGGCCCGCCCGGGGTACGGCGAAGAGCAGGTCCGCCAGGATCAGCACGACCAGCAGCATGTTGATCTGACCGAAGGTGATCGTCTCGCGGGTGCTCTCGACGGCCAGCACCAGCAGGACGGCCACGGTGAGGCTGAACACACGGGGCAGGCCGTGCCGGGCGATCACCGGCGCGAGCAGCCACCGGGTGGTGACCACCACCGCCACCACCGTCAGGACCGTGAAGATCGCCACGGTGGCACCCAACGGCAGCAGCGCGAACGGACGCAGCAGCAGGGCGCTGAACGGCGGGTAGGTGAAGTAGAGCTCGCCCTGCACCCGGTCCGGCTGCGCGTAGTCGTAGAGCGGGTGCCCGGCCGACCACCAGTCCATCGCCCGCATGTAGATCTTCAGGTCGAAGAAGTCGTGCACCAGCCCGGGCAGGTAGAGCGCCGGCAGCACGGCGGCCAGCGCCAACACGGCGACGAGCCGACGGACCGTACGGCCACCGGGGTCGTCGTCGGCGACGGCGGGCGGTGCTGCGGGTTCGGCTGGCACGCAGGAAACCCTAGCGGTCACCTCGCGCGCCGGTGCGCGGGCGCGCGGCCGGACGGGCTGCGCGTAGGCTGTCCCGGTGGCTGATCTTCTCGTCTGGATCGACTGTGAGATGACCGGGTTGGACCTCGGCAGCGACAAGCTGATCGAGGTCGCCGCGCTCGTCACCGATCCCGACCTCAACGTGCTCGGGAACGGCGTCGACGTGGTGATCCACGCCGACGAGGCGGCGCTGGAGGCGATGCCGGAGATCGTGGCGACGATGCACGCCAAGTCGGGGCTGACCGAGGAGGTCCGGCGCTCGACGGTGACTCTCGCCGAGGCCGAGGACATGGTCCTGGACTACGTCGCCAGCCACGTCAAGGACCCGCGCACCGCCCCGCTGTGCGGCAACTCGATCGCCACCGACCGGGGCTTCATCACCCGGGACATGCCGCGCCTCGACGCGCACCTGCACTACCGGATGATCGACGTCTCGTCGATCAAGGAGCTGTGCCGCCGCTGGTACCCCCGGGTGTACTTCGGCCAGCCGCAGAAGGGGCTCGCGCACCGGGCCCTGGCCGACATCCGGGAGAGCATCCGAGAGCTGGAGTACTACCGGCGGACCCTCTTCGTGCCCCTGCCCGGGCCGGACGTGGAGACCGCCAAGGCGATCGCCGCCGAGCTCTGATCCGGCCCGGCGGAACCCGCTGGACGCGGCGGGCGGGGGTGGGGCTATCATTGGTCCGCACCCCGCCCGGGGCGATCGACCGGGCGCGGATCCATCGGGTGTGAACGGCATGGTGGCTGTAGCTCAGTTGGCAGAGCACCGGGTTGTGGTCCCGGTTGTCGTGGGTTCAATTCCCATCAGTCACCCGGTGACCGAAGGCCCCCTCCTCGCGGAGGGGGCCTTCGGCGTTCCGGGCTCAGCTGGTCGGGGTGACCGTGGGCTCGCCGCTCGCCTCCGGGGCGGCGTCGCTCGGCGGCTCGTACGGCAGGGCGCTGCCCTCGACGTACTGCTCCCAGCTCATGTTCCAGTCGGTCCAGCCGTTGCCGTTCTGGAGCCTGCGCTCGGTGCCCTTGACGGTGATCGGGTCCCCGACGCGGGTGTTGGCGAACAGCCAGGCGCCGTTGGCCATCGAGACGTTGACGCAGCCGTGCGAGACGTTGACCCGGCCCTGCTGCCCCTCCGACCAGGGCGCGGCGTGGATGAACTCGCCGCCCCAGGTCAGCCGCTGGGCATAGTCGATCTTGGTGCGGTAGCCCTCCTCGGGGCCCAGCTCCTCGAAGGTGTCGAAGACCGTCTTGCGCAGCTTCTCGATGACCACCATCGTGCCGCTGGAGGACGGGGTGCTCTTCTTGCCGAGACTGACCGGGATGGTCTTGATCACAGAGCCGTTCCTCGTGACCGTCATCCGCTTGGTCCTGTTGTCCACCGTCATGACCACCGCCGGGCCGATCCTGATGCCGACGCTGAGGTCCGCCCGGCCGTACCAGCCGTCGCCCAGCGGCAGGCCGCCGGCCTGGACCCGGTAGGTGACCTCGCTGCCGGCCCGCCAGAACTCCTTCGGGCGGTAGCGGATCTCGGTCGGGCTGACCCAGTGCCAGATGCCCTCCTGTGCCGGTGAGGAGGTGACCGTCATCCGGCTCTGCACGTCGTCGCGGTAGTCCGGCGGCACGGCCCGGCTGAACTTGACGATCAGCGGCATCCCGATGCCGACGACCTGGTCGTCACCGAGGAAGCTGCTGATCCGGACCTGGTTGCCGGGCTTCGCCATGGTGGTGAAGGTGCTGGTCGCCGTGGCCGGCCGGCCGTCGTCGCCGGTCGCGGTCACCGTCGCGGTGTACGTCTCGGCGTACTTCAGCGCGGCGGTCGGCAGCCAGCTCTTCCCGTCGGCCGCCAGCTCGCCCTCGACGGCCGCGCCGGCGGAGTCCTTCAGCTCGACGCTGGTCTCCTCGGCCTCCGTGGCCGTGAAGGTGATGCCGGTCGACGCCGGTACGTCCTTCGCGTCGGCCTTGGGCTCGACGATGGTGGCCGCCGCCTTCGGCGCGGCGGGCTGGTCGGCACCGTCCTGCCAGCCCGAAGACTTGCCCCCGCCACCGTCGGTGCAGCCGGCGGCCAGCGCGAGCGTCACGGCGAGCACGGCCGCCGCGAACCCGCGGCGCCGGCCGTCCCGCCGGTCGTCTCCGCGCCGGATCAGCTGGTTGTGGACAGCTCGCATGATTTCCTCACAGTTGTGGTCCCCAGTTGCCCATCGTCCCTCACTGACGCGTCAGGACAGGTACCCGTTCCGGAAGGTGAACCGGAACACGCCGTACGGGATGTCCGGATGTTGATAGCATCCGGGCTTTCCCGAGACCGGCTCGCGTCCCCGACCTTCGGTGGCCGCGCCCGCGCCCGGAAGCGGGCTCGGCTGGCGGCGCCGGCCCCGGGGCCGGGTCGCGGCGGGCCCACGAAGACGGCGACCGACCCGCGGGCGCGGGCCGGTCGCCGGATCGACGGTGGGGCGTCGCTCAGAAGGCCGAGCCCTCCCCGGCCTCGGGCACCGGCACGGCGCTGCCCTTGACGAACTCGGACCAGCTCAGGCTCCACGCCGTCCAGCCGTTGCCCGGCGCCAGCCTGCGTTCGGTGCCCTTGATGGTGATCGGGTCGCCCACCCTGGTCTTTCCGAACAGCCAGCGGGCGTTCGCCATGGAGATGTTGACGCAGCCGTGCGAGACGTTCTGCCGGCCCTGCACGTGCTCCGACCAGGGCGCCGCGTGGATGTACTCGCCGCCCCAGGTCAGCCGCTGCGCGAAGTCGATCTCAGTGACGTAGCGGTTCGCCGGATCCGGATCGTCACGGGTGTCGAAGACCGTCGACTCCTTCTTCTCCATCACGACCATCGTGCCGCTGGAGGAGGGGGTCTTCTTCTTGCCCAGGCTCACCGGCAGGGTGCGCACCACCTGGCCGTCCTCGTACACCGTCATCTTCTTGGTGGCGTTGTCCACCTTCATCTCGAAGGCCCGGCCGATCTTGGCGGTCGCCGACCGGTCGACGTTGCCGTAGCGGCCGTTGCTCAGCGGGATGCCGGCCAGCGCGATCCGGACGGTGAGCGTGGTGCCGGGCTGCCAGTACTCCGGCGCCCGGTAGTAGGCCTGGGTGCCGTTCTCCACCCAGTGCCAGGCTCCCGGCTGCGGCGGATCGGTCTGCACGAACATGCGCCGCTGCACCGCCGCCCGGTCCTTCTTCGGGATCCCCGGGTGGAACTCGGTCACCACCGGCATCGCCACGCCGTAGGTCTTGTCGTCGAAGAGGTAGAGACCGGAGCTGATCATCGACTTGGGCTTCGCCATCGTCGTGAAGGTGCTCGTGCCCTGGCTGGTCACCCCGTCGGCGCCCGTGGCGGTGACCGTGGCCGTGTAACGGGTGCCGTACTTCAGCGGCTTCGACGGCACCCAGGACGAGCCGTCGGCGCGCAGGCGCCCCTCGACCCGGCTGCCGTCGGCGGTCAGCGTGACGCTGGCCACCTTCCCGCCCCCGGGCACCTCGGCGCTGATCTCGGAGCTGACCGGCCTGTTCTTCTCCCCGTCGGCCGGGCTCACCGGCAACGGCGGCCCGCTCGGCGCCGCCGGGGTGCCCGGCTCCGCCGGCGTACCCGGCGCATCAGGCGCACCCGGTGCGGCGGACGCGGTCGGCGCGGTGCCGCCGACGAACTCCGCCTGCTTCTTCTGCTCCGTGTCGCAGCCCGTCAGAGCCAGCGACGCCACCAGGCCGAGGGCGCCCACCATCGCCCCGGCCCGCGCGAACATGCCCATCCCCACCTCTGTTCTCGCGTACCTGGCGCACATCGTGCCGCATCGGCGCCCCTTGTCCGCCCCCTGTCGTTGTCAGCTCAGCCTTTTTGGGGGAGTTTGACCGTTAAGCTTGGCCGAAGGGGGGAGCCGGGGATCGGATTGGAACCCCCCTCGGAGGGCGTGCTAATGTTCTCCCCGTTGCCAGCGAGCGCCGCTAGCTCAACTGGCAGAGCAGCGGACTCTTAATCCGCGGGTTCGGGGTTCGAGTCCCTGGCGGCGCACCAGCAATAAAGGCTCTGGCCTGGTGGTTTCCACCCGGCCGGAGCCTTTTTCGTGTACGTGGTTGGCGGGCGCTCTCCCAGTGGGTGCTCGGGAGCCGTTGGACCTGTTCGGCGTCGGTTGGGACGCGGTCGGGTCCTCGTGGACGCCCGAGGCCAGGTCACCGACTTGTCTCCCCGTTTGATTCGGTCGATGGGCAGGACCTGGCGATCTCCAGCAAGGTCGGCTACTTCGCCGGCACCGCCCGTCACGCCTACCACCCTGCACAGATGCGCGCGCAACTCGCCACCACCCTGGACAACCTCGGCACCGACTACCTCGACATCTACTTCCTGCACAGCAGCGACTTCGGCCCCGACGACCGGTACCTGCCCGACGCGGTCGACCTCATGAGTAAATGGCGGTCCCAGGGAGTCATCCGCGCGGTCGGCATGCGGGCACCGCACCAATTCGCCGAGGAGTGGGCTACCGCAGACGGACCCGAGGGGGCCGAGACGCGCCGCTGGCTGTATCTCTTCGACCGGGTGCGCCCTGACGTTGTCACCGCCCGCTACAACCTGATCAGCCGGCTGTACGGCGACCACGAGACCGACATCTTCCGCTTCGCCCGACGCAACGGCGTCGGGATTCTGATCAAGCAGGTCTTCGGGAAGGGCCTTCTGCTCCAGAGCGGATCCGGCCCCGACCAGCGGCAGTACAGCGCCGCCGACCACCGCAGCACCGACCCGGCCTTCACACCGGACCACCGCCACCGAGTCGACGCCCGACTCGCGCCCCTGCGCGACCGTTACGGACACAGCACCAGCGCCATGGTCCGCCTCTGCGTGCAGTACGCCCTACACCACGCACCCGACGCCGCGATCCTCGCCGGCTTCCGCAACGCCAACCAGATCGACGCCATCATCGCGGCACTCGACCATCCCCTCCTGGCCGACGACATCACGCAGATCCGCGCCGTGCTGCACGGCAACCCGTACACCGACTGATAGGAACAACACCGTGCGCTACATCGAGGTCGAGAAGAAGTACCGCCTGTCCGACGCCGAGGCGCTCAGGGCCAGACTCGTCGAACTCGGCGCCAAAGCCGCCGAGGCCACCCGGCAGGTCGACGCCTACTACAACGCCCCGCACCGCGACTTTCTCGCCTCCGACGTGATCTCCGACTGGCTGCGTCTTCGTACGGAAGACCACGGAGCGTCGATCAACTTCAAGCGCTGGCACCCCGTCGACGCCGTGGTCAAGACCCACGCCGACGAGTACGAAACCGCCGTCGCGGACGCCGAGGCCATCCGCCTCCTGCTGGAATCCCTCGATTTTCAGCCCTTGGTGACGGTCGACAAGACCCGCCAGGCCTGGACTCTGCCGGACGTCGAGATCGTCCTCGACCACGTCGTGGACGCGGGTGACTTCGTCGAGTTCGAGTTCAAGGGCGACGCCGAGGACGTGAGCGACGCCATCCAACGCCTCGACGCGTTCATCGTCGCCCTCGGCATCGAGCTCGGCGAGCAGATCAACAAGGGGTACCCGCACATGCTTCTCGACCGCGACCACTGATCGCGTACTTGCTCTACGACGTCTGGTGGCGTCGGTGTCGTGCCGGTAGGTTCAACCCTCCTGAGAGCTCTCGTGGCCAGGTGGAGGGATCCGGCAGCGTGTCGCACGTCGAGAAGATCACTACGGAGCTACGTACGCTGTCCGCCGGGGTCGAGCGCGCGCAGGCCCTGGCTGCGGCTGCTGATCAGCAGGCGCAAGAGATCGGGCTGCGCGCGGCGGGTGCCGGGTTCGCTGCGGTCGCTGCCGGTGTGGCGCGGGTTCGCGGAGCCGTCGCCACCATCCGGGGTGGACTGGGTGGTCTAGCTGGTGCTGTCGGTGATGCCACGAAGGTCGCCGCCGGTGTCCCGGAGCAGGCCAGCCCGGGTGAGACGATCGCCGGGCTGACTCCGGTGCAGAGTGCGGTCGACGGTATCCGTGACCAGACGGCCGCGACCATCACCCAGGTCGGTGAGGCGCAGCAGCTTGTCGTCGGGGTTCTGCAGGGTGGGCAGCCAGGGCCGCTGCTGCAGGCTCTGGAGAGCATCAAGCAGGTGCTTGTCCTGCTGGTCCAGCGCACCGCCACGACCCGCCAGGCGGTTGATGCGGCGATCGCTGAGGCACGACAGCTGGGGTCTTCGGGAAACTGAGCGGGGCTGGCGGTGCCGTACCGACCAGCCCTGCCTCGGATCTCACACCGTCCCCCGGCAGGGGCGTGACGACGCCGTGGACGCGCAAGCCCACCGGCGAGTTCGAAGGCTCGCCTACCGGCCGGCGAACCCGGATTCCTCCGAAGGAGGACGAACGAGTGCGGCGCTCCCTGGAACTGGAGAACCAGTGCGCCGATACGGTCGCTGCGGAGGGGTACCGGCTCCATCAGAACCCGACCAGGCAGGAGGTCGCTGACGCCCGTCTCGGTACCGGTGATTCCGGAAAACCGGCCAAGGATCCCGACTACCTGATCGAGGGACACGTCTTCGACTGCTACTCCCCGACGCCGGCGAAGAGCGTGCGAGGCGTGTGGAGTGGGGTATCCGACAAGATCGCCAGCGAGCAGACCCAACGGGTGGTGGTCAACCTCCACGACTGGCGTGGCGATCTCGCGTCGTTGCAGAAGCAGTTCGACGACTGGCCGATCGCAGGGTTGAAGGAGTTGGTGGCGGTGACGCGCAGCGGGGCGATAATCCAGATCCTGCGACGAGACTGAAGGGCTATCCATGGCGACCGAGTACCGCTTGACGCTGGCCGGCGACGTTCCGCTCGATGTGCTGGCCGGCGTCGTCGCCCCGGACGGTGCCGAGGAGTCGGCGGCAGATGGCAGGCCCCGGGTGTTGAGTGCGGACCTCAGCGATCGATGTGGTTACACGGTGAGCATCCACGCCGGATCCCACGGCTACTTCGAGGCCGAAGATGGTGACGGCTCGATGTGGGAGTGGGAACCGGAGCGGTACGTCACCATCGGCTTCCGGCTGGGGAAGGACGAATCCTCCGACCGGGCGACGCGGGAGATGCTGGCGTCCGTGGCCCGGGTGCTGGGCGAGCGGTCGGAGGACGCCGCACTGATCCTCGACGCCGACTGGCTGCTGCTGACCCGCTTCTCGGGAACGCTGCGCAGGCATGCACCGAGTTGGTGGGGTGTGCACGGCGGGGAGGATCTTGTTGGCCGGTGAGTGGTTCGGAGGCGGTCGTTGGCGATGACGCCCCTGGCGTGAGGAGACATCTCCGAGTCCACGTGCAGGGGGCGACCACCATCTCCCGGTACCGGGCTGCGGTCGAGGTTCCGTGTTGACGACTAACTGTTCGAGGTCGCGACTCCATCCTCGAGGTAGACACCGCCATGGCCGATAGCGGCGATCGCCGCGGTGACCCGCCGAGCCAGTCGGGGGATCAACACCTCGCCCAGACGTTCCGGCTCGACGAATGCGAGGCCGTCCAACTCGTCCGGGCACAGTCGCGTAGCCGCGATCTGGTCCGCCGTCAGCGCCCCGCCGTCGAAGACGAACATGAGTCCGCCGTCCCATGGCGGGTTCGCCGGTACCCAGTCGACGCACAGCAGTGCTCCTGCGGGTATCGGCAGGCCCAGCTCTTCCCGGATCTCGCGGGTGCAGGCGTCTGCCGGGGACTCGTCCGGCTCCACGGTTCCGCCGGGAACTTCCCACACGTCCTTGTAGGCCGGGTGCACCAGCAGCACCCGGCCGGCCTGGTCGCGGAGGATCACGCCGGCCGCCGCGCGGACCCGCGTCACGCTGGCGATGTAGGACAGGTCCGCTTTGGTCTGCGTCTCGGCCACGCGACCGACCCTACGGGCTCGCCCTCGGCGCATCGCCCGTTCCTGAAGTGACGTCCTGCAGAATCGACTTCAACGACCTGCCGCCGTGTCGGTAACGGGCTTGAGAGGAGATTCTCAAGTTACCTTCCGGTTGCCTTGCGCCTTCATCGGTGACCATGAGTCGAGTCTGGACGAGCGCAACCTCCTCTCTTAACGTGTTGTCCATGGTGATTCCTTCTCTTTCGGTGTCGTTCCGAGATTTCGATCCAGGCCATCCGGAGCGTGTCGACCATCCCGACTATCGGGAACTCCTCGATGCGGGTATTGCCTGCCTGATCAGGCGACGTGGCCTGCCGAGTCGCGCCGCCGTCCTGAAAGAATGTCACCATCGAGCCGTGCTCAGTGGGCGGTCCCCGATCAGGCAGGCCAGATTTGTCAGTCTGTTCCAGACGATTCAGACGTTTCACGAGTGCCTGGCCGCGTACGCCCGTTGGCAGGGCAAGGCCGAGGCGGCGGTGGCGCTGACGTTGCGTCTGCTGGGCCGGCACGTGGTGAGCCTGCGGGCCGGGGAGGTCAGCCTGGGTGAGGTCGTCGCGCTGGCGACGTACCGGAACCTCCGGGTCCGAGTGCGCTCCACGGAGTTGGCCGCCGTACTTGAAGGCGCCGCGTCTCCGCTTTCTCGGGCTCGATTGGCGCATCATTTCGGCCGGCAGAGCACCGGTCAGCTCATGGCCCACTATCGGGGTGAGTACGCAAACTTCTGTGAATCGATCGGATTCGGGATACCGTCAAACTTCGATCTGGACGCATTCGTCAGCGATTGCATGGCGCTGGCGCAGTTCTATTCGAAGCAGGCGTATGACGAGATCGAGGGTTGCCGTCGGGACTACAACGAGGCGTGTGAGGACAACGGGGAGAAACTCTCGAAGGGGGTCGTGAAGCTGATCAGGGGGAGCCTTCCGGAGTTGTCCCTGGATTCCCCCTGGATCCCTGACTTCTGAGGGGCGAATCTGGTGGACCAAATACAGATCATCGCCCTGGTGTACACGGTGGTTCGTGTTGTCGGGTGGTGCCTCGATCGCGGCTCGGATCTTGTGGCTCTTCCACATGATCTGCTCACCCGCTGGTACGAGGCGAGCATGCGCCGGCGGAAGGCACGAGCGGAGTACCACGCGGAAGCCGACCGGTTGCTGCGGGACGCCGCTCCGGACGGTCGTCTGTCGGACGGTCCGGAGATCGTCTGAACCGGGTCCATCGGTCGCCGGTCGCCGAGGCGCTCCGGATGTTCGGGCCGGGCGAGCGGGTCTGGCGACGCCCTGGGCCGTTCGAGCGCATGCCGCCGCAGGTGGAGCGCTCTCGCGGTCCTCCCGATCCGCGGCTTGGGGGTTCGAGTCCCTGGCGGCGCACCAGCAGTGACACCCTCAGGGCCGGCCATCGCGACCGGCCCTGAGCCCCTTCCGGTGACCCCGCCTGTTTCAGGAGGCCTGGCGCCGGATGCTGCGGTCCCTGCGGATCTTCGCGTAGCCGGCCTGCTCCAGTGCGGTGAGTTGCTTGGACAGCGCGGAGTCGCTGGTGCCGATGCTGTCGCGCGCGGGCCGGCTCCTGGTTCGGCGCCGGACCGGCGGGCGCGTGGCCGCCCAGGCCTACGGCCGGCGCACGCGGGAGGGCGTGAGGTGTCCGAACCGGTGGTCGGCGGGCGGGCCCCCGCCGACCACCGGTCCGGGGTCAGCGGGCCGGCCGGGGGGTGAGGACGAAGGCCACGACGGCGGCGACGACGGCGATGACGGCGCCGGTGGCGAAGCCTCGGGAGAAGCCGGCGGTGCTGGTGCCCGCGATGCTGACCGCGGCCATGCTGGACACCACGGCGGCGCCCAGCGAGGCGCCGAACTCGTGGAAGGTGCTGACGATGCCGGACGCGAGACCGGCCTCGTGCGGTGCGACCTGACCGAGCGCGACGGCGGAGGCCACGACGAAGAGGACGCCCGTGCCGGCGGCGGCGACGGCCACCCCGACGACGAGGGCCAGGGTCCCGTCGACGACGGCGGGGACCGCCATGCCGGCCGCCGCGACCAGCAGCCCCAGGACGCCGAGGGTACGCGCCCCGATCCGGCCGATGGCACGGCCGGCGGCGTTCGCGCCGAACATGGTCGTGATCGCCACGGGCAGGAAGAGCAGCCCGGTGCGCAGGGCGCCGTAGCCCTGGTGGTCCTGGAGGTAGAACGTGCCCAGGAAGAAGACGCTGATCATCAGCGCGGTCGCGACGAGGATCAGCAGCGCCCCGACCGCCACCGGCCGGCGGAGCAGCAGCCGCAGGTCCATCAGTGGGCTCGCGGCGAGGCGTTGGCGGACGACGAACGCGGCGTAGAGGAGCACGGCGGCGACCAGCAGCAGCAGGATCGTCGGGTTGCCCCAGCCGACGTCGCCGGCCCGGATCAGGGCGTAGATCAGCGCACCGGTGGCGGCTGTCACCAGCACCGCGCCGGGCACGTCGAGTCGGGCCGTCGCGCCGGTGGGCGCCTGGGGCGGAAGCTGCATCCGGAGGGCCAGCAGCAGGATGATCCCGACCGGCACGTTGATGAAGAACACCCAGGGCCAGCCCGGCCCGGCGGTGAGCAGACCGCCGAGGAGCACGCCCAGGGCGGCGCCGCCGCCGCCGAGCGCCGACCAGATGCCGAGCGCCTTGTTGCGCTCGTCGCCGTCGAAGATCGTGACGATCAGGGACAGGGCGGCGGGGGAGAGGATCGCCGCGGCGACACCCTGCCCGACGCGACCGCCCAGCAGCATGGGGCCGCTGGTCGCCAGCCCGGCCGTCAGGGACGCGGCGCTGAACAGCAGGAGCCCCACGAGGACGAGGCGTCGGGCGCCGAACAGGTCGGCGGCGCGGCCACCGAGCAGTAGCAGGCCGCCGAAGGCGAGGGTGTATCCGCTGACGACCCAGGTGAGGGCCTCCCGCTCCAGCCCCAGGTCCGCGCCCATGTGCGGCAGGGCGATCGCGACGACGGTGACGTCCAGGATGAGCATCAGCTGGGCGATGCCGACGAGGCCCAGGATCCGCCAACGCTGCGGGTGCGGGCTCGCGGGTGTGGTGGTTTCGGTTGCGGTCACAGGTTCCGCCATGGCTGCCAGGCTCCTCCGCCAATTTGAACGGTAGTGTTCAAGTTACGGAGACACGTTAACTCATGCATGCCTGTTCGAGTTAGGGGAAGTTCCATGACACGCCCACTCGCCAAGCCGACCCGCCGGGCCGACGCCCAGCACAACGTCGAGAGGATCCTGGAGGCGGCGGTGAGCTGCCTGAGCCGTGACCCCGACGCCAGCGTCAGCGAGATCGCGCAGGCGGCGAGGGTGGGCCGGGTGACCCTCTACGGTCACTTCCCGTCCCGGGACGCCCTGGTCGAGGCCGCGCTGACCCGGGTGCTGGCCGAGGGGGAGGAACTCCTGGCGGGCCTCGACCTGACCGGCGACCCGCGGGACGCGCTGCGCGTCCTGATCCGGTCGAGCTGGCTGCTGATCGCCCAGTCGAGCGCCGTCCTGGAGGCGGCGCAGGCGTCGCTGCCGCCCGAACGCGTGCACGAGTTGCACGCCGAGCCGGCGCGGCGTGTCGACCAGCTGATCCGCCGGGGCCAGGACGAAGGGGTGTTCCGGGTAGACCTGCCGGCCAGCTGGCTGACCAGCGTCCTGCACCACATCATGAAGGGCGCCGCCGTCGACGTGGCCAGCGGGCAGGTGGACCGGGCGGACGCCCCGCGCCTGATCTCCGAGACGGTCCTCGCCGCCTACCGCGTCGACTGACAGCGCGAACGCGTACGCCCGGCGGGTGTGCCGACCGCGTGGCGCGGGTCGGCGACGGCCCGGGCCCACCGGCGACCCGGCCCGCCACCGGCCGGAGCGCGGGCGGTCCGGCCGGTGGTGGGTACGGCTACGCGGACGCCTGGTACGTCGACTGCATCTTGTGCGAGAACCACTCGCCGACGGTCACCCGGTCGAGCCCGGCCTCGGCGCTCTCCTGCGCCAGCGGGCGCATCGGCTCGATGGTGGTGTCGTGGTTGGGCAGGTAGAAGAAGGGGATGGAGACGCGTGAGGGCGCATCGGTCCCCTCCGGGTTGACCACCCGGTGTACGGTCGACGCCCACCGGCCGCCGGTCCAGAACGCCATCAGGTCGCCGATGTTGACCACGAAGCTGCCGGGGATGGCGGGCACGTCCAGCCAGTCGTCCTCGTCGCGCCGCACCTGGAGCCCGCCCAGCTCGTCCTCCACGTAGAGCACCGTGAGGCTGCCCCAGTCGGTGTGCATCTCCCGCCGCAGCACGCCGTCCTCGGGCGCCGGGTAGTAGTAGTTGGCGATGATCAACGACACGTGCTCGTCGAACTTGCTGTCGAAGAAGTCCTCCGGCAGCCCGAGCGCCAGCGCGAACAGCCGCATGATGTCCGCCGACAGTTCGGTCATGGCGGCGATGTACTCGTGCCAGACCGCCTTGAAGTCGTCGTCCGGCCAGATGTTCGCCGCCTTCCAGGTGGCCGGGTGCGTGCCGAGCCTCGCGCGCTCCTCGTCGCTCAGGTCGCCCGTCACGTGCGCGGCGAACGCCTCGTACGGGCCGCCGGGGCGGCGCAGCCCCGACACTCCGGAGCCGCGGTTGGCACTCCGGTCCTTCTCCTCCTCCGCTCGGGTGAAGAAGCCCTTCGTGGTGGTGTACATGCGGTTCACCAGGTCGTCAGGCACGCCGTGCCCCACGACGGTGAAGAACCCCGAACTCTCGCACGCCTTGCCGATGGCTGCCGCGATGGCCGCGCGCCCCTCGGCGGTGGCGCGGCCCGACAGGTCGATCGCCGGTACGAAATCCTGGACCACAACGGGTTCCACAGCTGCCCGCCTCTCTCGCGACGTCAATACATTGATCGAAGCAATCCCCGGTCACCGGCCGGAAGTCGTCGCGACCACGCTTCCCCCATGTGCGGGTAATTGTTCGACGCATCTGGCGGTAAGGCAACGTTGAGACCGGCAGACATTCACGTGCACGATTGTGTTGTGGCGTACGAGGACGAGCAGGTGTCGCAGATGGTCGGGGCGCTCGCCGAGGCGGGCCGTCCGCTGCCCGGGGAAGCCGCGGGTCGGCTCGTCGCCGGCACGTCGGGGGTCATGGTGCAGCCGGCCGTGGGCGCGCTCGTCGCCGCGGCGGCGGGGAACCGGCTGCTGCTGACCGCCGTGCTCGAAGGGATCCGCGCCGAGGGCGTCACCGACGGGCCCGGGCGGGCGCGGACGCCGAAGCGGGTCCAGGAGGTGGTCCGGGCCACGCTGCGCGGGGCGCCGACCGGCTCCTGGCAACTGCTGCGGGTGGCCGCCGTGCTCGGCCGCTCCTGCCAACTGACGGAGCTGGCGACGATGACCGGGCGCAACACCGCCCAGATGCTGCCGGACCTGGACGCGCTGCTCGACGCCGGGCTGCTCGACTGGGCGGGCGACGACCTCGCCTTCCGCCACGAGCTGGTGTGGTGGGCGGTGCTCGACGCCCTGCCGCCCGCCGTGCGGCAGGCGTTGCGCGCCGACCGCGAGCGCCTGCGCCGGCGACGGGCCGGCACCGGCGCGCCCCGCGCCGCCGACCCGCCGGCGGAGCCGGTGGCCCCGGCCGACCTGCGACGGAGGATCGGGCTGCGCACCGCGCCCGCCGTCAGGGAGCGCCGGCCGGAGGCCGGCGGCGCGTGGGACTCGTTCAGCGGCGTCGAGCGGGCCATCGCGCGGCTGGTCGCCGAGGGCATGACCAACCGGCAGATCGCGACCCGGGTACGGCTGTCGCCGCACACCGTCAACTACCACCTGCGCGGCCTGTTCCGCCGGTTGGGCATCTCCTCGCGGGCGGAACTCGTCCGCCACGTGCCGGTCTCCTCCGCGGCGTAGGGGCGGTCCGGACCTTCCGGGCACCACCGCGACATCGCGTTTTCCGGCGCCGTTCGAGCTGAATTCGGCGAAGGGTCGACCATGCCGGAATGACTACCCTGATGAGTAGTGCCGATTCGGTTCCGTGCTCATTCTGGTAGTCGGGGGAACCGCCCTCAGGCAGTAGTGTCGCCCGTATCGAATTCGTTGGGTCAGCGGCAGTTAAATCCACGGGTACGACCGTGCTCACACCCGAGGGAAAACATGAACATCCGTACGCAACCGCGTGTCCATGAACTTGTCGCCGTTCGCGCGGCGTCGCAGCCCGACCGGATCGCGGTCGTGCAGGGTGACGCGCGCATCAGCTACGCAGACCTGGAGCGCCGGGCGAACGGCCTGGCCCGCCACCTCGTCGACCAGGGCGTCGGCGCGGACTCCGTGGTCATGGTCCACCTGGAACGCTGCATCGACGCCGTCGTCGGCCTGCTCGCCACCTGGAAGGCGGGCGCGGCCTACCTGCCGGTGGACCCGGGGCTGCCGGACAGCCGGGTCGAGGCGTTCGTGAAGGAGACCGACTGCACCACCGTCATCACCGCCGAGCGGGACGTGGCGCGCTTCGCCGGCCTGCCGGTCACGGCGCTCACCACGACCGTCGCGCACGGCGTCGCCACCGCCCCGGCCGTGGCGGTGGGCGGCGGGGACGCCGCCTACGTCATCTACACGTCGGGCTCCACGGGTACGCCCAAGGGCGTCGTGGTGAACCACGACTCGCTGAGCTACCTGTGCGGGGAACTGGCCGGCCGCTACGGCGTCACCCCCGACGACCGGGTGTTGCAGTTCGGCGCGCTCTCCTTCGACACCTCCATCGAGCAGATCACGGTCGCGCTGCTCGGCGGCGCGACGCTCGTGCTGCCCGAGCTGAGCTGGGCGCCCAGCGAGTTGCCGGAGCGGCTGCGGCACCACGGCGTCACCGTGATGGACCTGACCCCCGCGTACTGGCGCCGCTTCCTCGCCGAGGCCGGCCCCGAGGCCGGTGACCTGCCGGTCCGGATGGTCATCGTGGGCGGCGAGGCGGTCAACGCGGAGGACTGCCGCACGGCGCTCGCGCTGATGCCCGGGGTACGACTGATCAACGCCTACGGGCTGACGGAGACCACCATCACCTCCTGCCTGATGGAGCTGACCGCCGACGTGCTGCCGGCCCGGGGCGCGGCCCCGGTCGGCAGGCCGCTGCCCGGCACCACCGTGTACGTCCTCGACACCGACGACCGGCCGGTCGCTCCCGGCGAGCGCGGTGAGATCCACATCGGCGGTCGCGGCGTGGCGCGCGGCTACCTGACCGAGGACGACGCCGGCCGTTTCCGGGCGGACCCGTTCGCCCCCGAGCCCGGCGCGCGGATGTACCGCACCGGTGACCTGGGCGCCTGGACCGCCGAGGGCAACCTCGAGGTGGTCGGGCGCATCGACCGGCAGGTCAAGATCCGTGGCTTCCGGGTGGAGCCCGGCGAGATCGAGACGACGCTGGCGGCGCACGACGGCGTGGACACGGTCGCCGTCACCACGTACGAGCACGACGGCCAGCGGCGCCTGGTCGCCTACCACACCGGGCCGCGACCGCTGGACGTCGCGGAGCTGCGCGCGTTCGTCGGGCGCTACCTGCCCGACTACATGGTGCCGACGGCGTTCGTCGCCGTCGACGAGCTGCCGCTGAAGCCGAACGGCAAGGTCGACCTGGCCGCGCTGCCCGCGCCCCGGGCGACGGCGGTCGCGGTCCAGAGCGTGGACGACACCCCCGTCGACCTGGTGGAGCGCGGGGTGGCCCGGCTGTGGGGGCAGGTGCTCGGCGTGCCCCGGGTGCTGCCGGACGACAACTTCTTCGCGCAGGGCGGCAACTCGATCCTCGCCGCCGAACTGCTCGCGAAGATCCGCGGCTCCTTCGGCGTGCTCATCACCCAGGTGCGACCGCTGATCCGGCTGCTGCTGGAGGACGCGACGCCGCGCGGCCTGGCGCGGGCGGTGCGCGAGGCGCGGGCCGGCACGCTCGCCGGCGACGACACCCGCAAGCGGGTCGACTTCGCCGCCGAGACGCAGCTGGACGTGGAGATCCGGCGCGACGTGTCCGACGAGCCTCGCTGGCAGGACCCCCGGCACGTGTTCCTCACCGGAGCCACCGGCTTCCTGGGCATCTACCTGCTGCGGGAGCTGCTGGACACCACGGACGCCGTGGTGCACTGCCTGGTGCGCGCCGACGGCCCGGAACAGGGCCTGGCCCGCATCCACGCCAACGCGCGGCACTACTTCGGCGAGGACCTCGCCGGGCACCGGGCGGCGGGCCGGATCGTCGCCGTCCCCGGCGACCTCGCCACACCCGGGCTCGGCCTGTCCGAGGCGGCCTTCGACGAGCTGGCGCGCACGGTCGACGTCATCCACCACCCCGGCGGGACCGTCAACTTCATCTACCCGTACTCGCACATGCGGCCGGCGAACGTCGACGGCACCCGCGAGATCATCCGGATGGCCGCCCGGCACCGCAACGTCCCGATCCACTACACGTCGACCATGGCGGTCGTCGCGGGCTTCGGCACCGCCGGCGTCCGGCACGTCGACGAGGACACCCCGCTGGCGTACGCCGACCACCTCTCCGTCGGGTACGTGGAGAGCAAGTGGGTGGCCGAGGCGCTGCTGCACCGCGCGGCGGAGCAGGGGCTGCCGGTGGCGGTCTACCGGGCCGCCGACATCTCCGGCGACCGGGTCGACGGCGCGTGGAACATCGCCACCGAGATGTGCGCGATGAAGAAGTTCGTCGTGGACACCGGCACCGCCCCGGTGGCGGAGCTGCCGCTGGACTACACGCCGGTCGACGTCTTCGCCGCCGCGGTCGCGCACATCGCCAGGGCGTCGCGGCCCACCGGCGAGGTCTACCACCTCACCAACCCGGGGAAGGTGAACATCTCGGTGCTGGTCGAGCGCCTGCGGGCGCACGGGCACGACATCCGCGAGGTGCCGTGGGCCGAGTGGCTCGACGAGATGGTGCGGGTCGCGGTCGAACAGCCCGACCACCCGATGACCCCCTTCGCGCCGCTGTTCATCGACCGCTGCGCGACCGGCCAGATGAGCGTCGCCGAGATGTACCTGGAGACGACGTTCCCGGTCTTCTCCCGCACGAACGTGGAGCGGGCGCTGAGCGGCAGCGGCATCGAGATCCCCACGGTGGACGCGGAGATGCTCGACCGCTACATCGGCTACCTGACCCGCACCGAGTTCCTGCGGGCCGCGTGATGGGCTGGGAGACGCTCGACCTCACCGACGCCCCCGCCGACGGGCCGGTCGCGTTCGGCGACGACCTGTCCGCGCCGACGCTGCTGGACGCGTACCGGCACGGGCTGTTCCCGTTCCCGGCCGACACCGAGGAACGGAAGATCGTCAGCGAGTTCACCTACGAGGCGGACGTCGCCGCCGGCCGGATCGCGGTCCTCGCCGGCAGCGCCGACCCGTACGCCGTCGCCTGGTGCTCGCCCGACCCGCGCCCGCTCATCCACGTCGACCGGGCCCGCATCCAGCGCAGCCTGCGGCGGCAACTGCGCAACAAGGTCGAGTGGACGACGACGCTGGACGCCTGCTTCGACCGGGTGGTGCAGCACTGCCGGGTGGGCCGCGAGCCCCGGTGGCTGACCGACCCGCTCGTGTCGACGCTGCGCCAGTTGCACGCGGCCGGGTACGCACACAGCGTCGAGGTGTGGGAGGGCGACGAACTGGTCGGCGGCACCTTCGGCGTACGGGTCGGCGGCGTGTTCAGCGCCGACTCCCAGTTCGCCCTGCGCAGCGGCGCCGCGAAGGTCGCGGTGGCGTGCCTGGTGCGGCGCGTCGCGGACAGCGGCGGCGTGGCGGTCGACGTCCAGCACGACGGCGACCACGCGAAGCTGATCGGCGCGGTCGCGGTGCCCCGCTCGGAGTACCTGGCGCTGCTGCGCAAGCACGCCGACGACGACTGCGCCATGCCCGCGGACCCGCTGCCCGCGCGCAGCCTGGCCGCCTGACCGACGGAGGTGACCCGCATGCGCGTGCTGACGCTCGCCGAGCGACCGGACCTGCTCGACGGGATGCTCCACATGGAGGCCTCCTGGCCCGAGTACATCCCGCCCGAACCGAAGGTGGTCGGCTGGGCCCTCGACCGGTACCCGGAGCACCAGCTCGTCGTGCTCGACGGCGACGACCGGGTGATCGCCCGCGCGGCCAGCGTGCCGTTCGCCTGGGACGGCGACCCGGCGAGCCTGCCCGACACCGGCTGGGACGCGGTGCTGGGGATGAGCATGCTCGACACCGTCGCCGGCCGCGAGCTCACCGCGCTGTGCGCGTTGGAGATAGCCGTGGTGCCGGGCATGCAGGCCCGCAACATGTCGGGGCGGGTCCTGGCGGCGGTCAAGGACAACGCGCGCCGGCACGGCTACCGCGACGTCGTGGGGCCGGTCCGACCCAGCGGCAAGCACGCCGAGCCACACGAGCCGATGACGGGGTACGCCGCCCGGACCCGCGACGACGGGCTGCCGGTCGACCCGTGGCTGCGCGTCCACGTCCGGGCGGGCGGTCGGGTCCTCCAGGTCTGCCCGGCCTCCATGACGATCTCCGGCAGCCTCGCGCAGTGGCGTGCCTGGACCGGCCTGCCGTTCGACACCAGCGGTCCGGTCGTCGTGCCGGGTGCCCTGACCCCGGTCGCGGTGAACGTCGACCACGACCACGCCGTCTACGTCGAGCCCAACGTGTGGGTTCGACACCCTCTCGCGGAAAGGCATGATCGATGACCAGCACCGTTCCGGCCACCATGGCCACCAGGATCCGCAACCGTGCCGCGCTGATCGAGATCATCGGCGGGTACATGGCCTCGCAGTCGCTCGCGCTCGCCGCCGAGCTGAAGCTCGCCGACCACATCCACGACGGCCGCGTCACGAGCGCGCAGCTCGCCGGGGCGACGGGCACCCACGCGCCGTCGCTGCACCGGCTGCTGCGGACCCTCGTGGCCGTGGGCGTACTGGCCGAGCCGACGCCGGGCGAGTTCCGGCTGACCGAGGTGGGCGAGCAGTTGCGCACCGACTCGCCGAACTCGTTGTGGGCGTTCACCCGGTTCTTCACCAACCCCACGCTGTTCTCGTCCTGGCAGCAGGTGCGGCACTCCGTCGAGACCGGTGAGTGCGCCTTCGACCACGTGCACGGCAGGAACGCCTACGTGCACCTCGCCGAGAATCCCGAGCTGTCGGCGCTGTTCAACGTGGCGATGGGACAGGAGTCCAGGGCGTCCGCCCAGCTCGTCGCCGACGGGTACGACTACTCCGGCGTGGGTACCGTCGTGGACGTCGGCGGCGGCGACGGGACGCTGCTCGCCGCGATCCTCGGCACCCACCCGCACCTGCGGGGGGTGTGCTTCGACAGCGCCGCGGGCGTGGCCGAGGCCGCCGGCGTGCTCGCCGCCGCCGGGGTCTCCGAGCGCTGCGAGATCGTCGCGGGCGACTTCTTCTCGTCCGTGCCGGGCGGCGGCGACCTCTACATCATCAAGAGCGTCTTCCAGGACTGGGACGACGAGAACGCCCGGAAGCTGCTGGCCACGGTACGTGCGAACCTGCCCGCCGGCGCGACGCTGCTGATCGTCGGATCCGTGCTGCCGGACACCGCGAACACCGACAACCCGGTGATGTTCTACACGGACATCAACATGCTGGTGACCGCCGGCGGCCGGGAGCGGACCGAGAGCGAGTTCCGGGCGCTGCTCGCCGAGACCGGCTTCACCGTCGAGTGGTGCGGCCACGGCGCCGCGGGCCCCCTCTCGCTGATCAAGGCCGTGCCGGCGAACTGACCGGCTCGACGACGGGCCACGTCCGCACCGCCCCGGCGGGGCGGACGTGGCCCGTGCGCGTCCCGCACCAGACCACCCGCCGACGGGGAGGCAACGATGTCCAGACCGAGTTTCGGTGACGAACTCCTGCGCGGCAGGCTGCGGACCGACCTGCTCGACCCGCTGCCCGACGCCGGGATCGACGCCGACGCCGAGGCGTTCCTCGCGCGGCTGCGCGCGTTCTGCACGGACAAGGTGGACGGCCGGCTCATCGAGCGCGACGACCGGATCCCCGACGAGGTGGTCGACGGCCTGCGTGACCTCGGCGCGTTCGCCATCAAGCTCCCCCGGGAGTACGGCGGGCTCGGCCTGTCGGGGGTCTGCTACCACCGCGCGTTGATGATCGTCAGCACCGCGCACTCCTCGCTCGGCGAGCTGCTCGGCGCGCACCAGGCGATCGGTCTCATCCAGCCGCTGCGACTGTTCGGCACCGACGCCCAGAAGCGCGAGCTGCTGCCGAGGTGCGTACGCGAGATCTCCGCCTTCGCCCTCACCGAGCCGGACATCGGCAACGACCCCTTCCGGATGCGGACCACCGCCACCCCCACGGACGACGGCTACCTGCTCGACGGGGTGAAGCTGTGGACGACCAACGGCACCATCGCCCACCTGATCGTGGTGATGGCCCTGGTCCCGCCGTCGGAGAGCGGCCCGGGAGGCATGTCCGCGTTCGTGGTCGAGGCCGACGCGCCGGGGGTCACGGTGGAGCACCGCAGCTCCTTCCTGGGCCTGCGCGGCCTGGAGAACGGCGTCGTCCGGCTGCACCGGGTCGTGGTGCCGGCGAGCCGCCGGATCGGGCCGGAGGGGCAGGGACTCCAGGTGGCCCTCGCCGCCCAGGACACCGGCCGGCTGTCGATGCCCGCCGTCTGCGCCGCCGCCGCCAAGTGGAGCCTGAAGATCGCCCGCGAGTGGTCGGGCGTCCGCGTCCAGTGGGACCGGCCCATCGGCGAGCACGAGGCGGTGGCGGGCAAGATCGCCTACATCGCGGCGACCGCCTTCGCCCTGGAGGCCATGGTCGAGGTGTCCGGCCGGCACGCCGACGCCGGCCTGCTGGACACGCACACGGAGGCCGAGCTCGCGAAGCTGTTCGCCGCCGAGCAGGCGTGGCGGATCGCCGACGAGCTCATGCAGATCCGGGGCGGTCGCGGGTACGAGACCGCGGAGTCGGCCGCCGCGCGCGGCGAGCGCGGCGTCCCCGTCGAGCAGCTCTTCCGGGACCTGCGCATCGGTCGCATCTTCGACGGCTCCAGCGAGGCGCTGCGGGTGTTCGTCGCCACCGACGCGCTGGCCGCCGAGGAGGCGCCGGCCGACCGGTCCGCGCCGTTCACGCCGCCGTCCGGCTTCGGCGACCTGGCCGGGCACCTGTCGTTCGTCGACGCGACGAGTGCCGAGCTGCCCCGGCACCTCGCCGACGGCCGGCAGCAGTGGGGCGAGGCGGTCGCCGAGCGGCAGCTGTTCCTCGGCCGGGTCGTGGACGTGGCCGCCGAGCTGTACGCGATGACCGCCGCCTGCGTGTACGCCAGGGCGCTCGGCGGCACCGCGCCCGAGCTGGCCGACGCGTTCTGCCGGCAGTCCCGGCAGCGGGTGGCGGAGTTGCGCCGGCGGCTGTGGGCCAACACCGACGGCGACGACGCCGCGCTCGCCCGGCGGGTGCTGGGCGGCGGCTTCACCTGGCTGGAAGAGGGCGTGCTCGACGCGTCCATCGAGGGGCCGTGGATCGTCGAGCCCGCACCGGGACCGGCGACGCGCCCCAACCTGCACCGCACTATTCGGAGGTGACCAGTGGACGAACACGTGGCAGAACTGGTGGCGCAGGGCCGGCGGTCGCTGGAGATGGCCCCCAACCGGTTCCTGGAGCAGCTGGAACGCGGTGAGGTGCCGGTCGACCGGTTGGCCGCCCTGGCCGGCGAGCTGCACCACCTGGTGTCCAGCGACCGGAGCAGCTTCGCGTTCCTGGCGGCCCGCTTCCCCGAGCCGCTGTTCCTGGCCATGGCGGGCGCCGAGGAGGAGGCGCTGGGGCTGCTGCCGGACTTCGCCGCCGCGGTGGGAGTGGGCGAGAAGGAGCTGCGGGCGTACGAGCCGCGAGCGCTGGCCCAGGCGTACCCCTCGTTCATCGTCCGGACCGCCGTCTTCGGGCCGCGCTCGGCGATCCCGCTGGCCCTGCTGGTCAACGTCGAGGAGTCGGGCGGCTTCTACGCCCGGGTGGCCGACGCCCTCCAGGCCCGGTACGGCTTCTCCGACCAGGCGGTCGCCCACTTCCGCTACTTCGCCGAGACGCCGGACGAGGTGCTGGAGCAGGCGGCCGGGGTGGTGTCGAACGGCCTCTCGGCCGGCGACGACCCGGTGGCGGCCCTGCGCGCGGCGCGGATGGTGCACGCCTACGAGGCGGTGTTCTGGGCGACGATGGCCGGGTGAGGCCGGGATCGAGGTGGACCCGCCCCGCTCAGGGCAGGTCCACCTCGATCCGGCGGTCGATCCGGTCCTCCAGCCAGGTGCTGGTGTCGACGAGCCACACGCGGTCCACCGAGACCTGGTAGATGCGGTGCTCCGCCGGCGGCAGCAGGGCCGACACGGGCAACGTGTACTCCGCCCTGCTCGCCTCGTCCGGCAGCAGGGCGTCGTAGAACGTGGCGTGGTGCGCGTGCGTCTCGTCGGCGGTCAACTCCCGGCAGGTGCCGGTGAACTGGGCCCCGTCGACCTCGGTGAGCGCGCCGTCGCCGGTGACGAAGAGTGCGCCGCTCACCGTCGGGCGGGCCGCCACGTGCCGGCTGTGCCGCGACTGTGTCGCGGAGCCGAACAGCAGGCGCAGCGGGTCGGGCAGCCACGCGTACTGCAGCACCGCCGTCCACGGCCGGCGGTCGGGGGACACGGTGGACAGGGAGAGGTACTTCGCGTCGGTGAGGACGCGGTGCAGCCGGTCGACGAGGTCCATGGTTCAGCCCACCTCCGCGAGAGACGGTCCGGCGATGTGTGCGATCCTCCGCCCGGCCAGGCGTACGTGCGACGCCGGCAGGCCGGTCAGCCGCTGGTAGGTGTTCATCGCCCGTACTCGTAGAAACCCCGGCCGCACTTCTTGCCGAGCATGCCGCCGGCCACCATGCGGGCGAGCAGCGGCGGCGGGGAGTAGTGCGGCTCCCGGAACTCCCGGTACAGCGACTCGCTGATGGCGGCCACGATGTCGAGCCCGATCAGGTCGACGAGGCGCAGCGGGCCCATGGGGTGGGCGCAGCCGAGTGTCATGGCCTTGTCGATGTCGGTCACCGTCGCCATGCCGGACTCCACCATCCGCACGGCGGAGAGCAGGTACGGGATCAGCAGCGCGTTCACCACGAAGCCGGCGCGGTCCTTGGCGCGGACGACCTGCTTGCCGAGCACGTCGGTGACGAACGCGTCGACCGTCTCGATGGTCCGCGCGTCGGTACGCACCGAGCCGACGACCTCCACGAGCGGGAGCACCGGCGCGGGGTTGAAGAAGTGGATGCCGACCACCTGCTCGGGTCTGGCGGTGACGCCGCCGAGCTTCACGATCGGCAGGGAGGACGTGTTGGAGCCGAGGATCGCGTCCTCGTCCTCGACGACCTTGTCGAGCGTGGCGAACACGTCGAGCTTGACCGACTCCTGCTCCGACGCGGCCTCGATCACCAACTGCCGGTCGGCGAAGTCGGTCAGGTCGGCGGTGAAGGCCACCCGGGCCAGTGTCGCGTCCCGGTCCGCCTCGCTCAGCCTGCCCCGGCCCACGGCGCGGTCCAGCGACGCGGCCAACCGCGCCCGGCCCGGCGCGAGGGACGACGGTCGCGACACCGCGACGAGCACGTCCAACCCGGCCCTCGCGCACGTCTCGGCGATCCCGGCGCCCATGACCCCGCACCCGACGACGCCGATCCGGCGAATCCTGTCCATGTTTCTGCCTCCGCACACGCGTTAACAAATGGGTTGCCGCGGAAATCGGTGAGTAGGGCGGGATCGCCGCTCCCTGACAAGTGTCGTGGAAGGACGATAGGTTGGCCCGCTGGCCCCACGCAATGACCTGCGCCTTTGTCCAGCCGGATTCGTGACGGGTGTGAGAAAGCCGTTACCCGGCAGTTCCCGATCGACAGTTACCTTTTTCTGCGTTAACTCACCATCGTAGGAGGCGCACTATGGTCGACTTCAGCGCTGCCCCCACCACCCAGATCGACAGCCGCGGCGGCAAGTGCCTGTACGCGCAGATCGACGAGTTCCGCGCGGCCGGTCCCGCGGTGGCCGTCGAGCTGCCGGAAGGCATGTTGGCCTGGTCGATCACCCGCGGCGACGTGGTCCGGCGCCTGCTGACCCACCCCGGGGTCTCCCGCAACGTCAAGAAGAACGTGCCGAGCTACACCCCCGGCGAGATCAAGTGGCTGTCGCCGTGGGTGGACGTCGAGTCCATGTCCACGGCGGAGGGCCGCGAGCACCAGCGTCTGCGCCAGCTCGTGGCACCGGCGCTGACGCCGAAGCGGATCGACGCGATGCGCCCGCACCTGGAGCTGATCGCCGGGCGGCTGCTCGACGACCTGGCCACCCGTGCGCCGGACGAGCCGGTCGACCTGCACACCACGTACTCCCAGCAGTTGCCGACCAGGATGATCTGCGACCTCTTCGGGGTGCCCGACGACCTGCGACCCGAGGTGTTGCGCATCCTGCGGGTGGTGCTCAACACCGACAACGTCCCGGAGGAGGAGTCGGCCGCGGTCTACGTCGACATGAACGTCGCCATGCGTACGCTGATCGACCTCAAGCGCCGCGAGCCGTCCGACGACCTGACGAGCTTCCTGATGGCGGCCCGGGTGGAGGGCGAGGAGCCGCTCAGCGAGCAGGAGCTGGTCGACATGCTGCTGCTGCTCATCGGTGGCGGCAGCCAGACGACCGTGACGCTGATCGACCACACGGTCCGCGAGCTGCTCGCCAACCCGGACCAGCTGGCGACCCTGCTGGCTGACCCGGCCCGCTGGCCGGACGCGATCGAGGAGGCGCTGCGGGCGCACTGCCCGGTGGCGGCGCTGCCGATGCGCTGGGCGAAGGAGGACATCGACCTCGGCGAGGGAGTCGTCATCCGGGCGGGCGACGCCATCCTCATCAGCTACCTGGCGCACGGCCGCGACCCGGCGGTGCACCGCGACCCGGAGGTGTTCGACATCGACCGGGAGAACAAGGAGCACCTCGCGTTCGGGGCGGGCCCGCACTTCTGTCCCGGCGCCCGGCTGGCGCGGCTGGAGGCGGCCGTGGCGGTGCCGGCGCTGTTCGCCCGCTTCCCGCGCCTCGCGCTGGCCGTGCCGCCGGAGGAGATCCAGCCGCTGCGCTCGTTCATGGCGAACGACGTGGCGTCGCTGCCGGTACTGCTGCGGCACAGGTAGGCGACGACGCGCCGCCCCGGCCCCGGTACCGGGGCCGGGGCGGCGGTGTGGGCGGGGTCCGGCGGCCGTGGCGGCGGCGCGGGAGCCGAGGGCCGGTGAGGTGCCCGCGTCGCAGCCGTGGCGGCGACCCTCGCGCGGCTACCGCTCACCCCACCAGCGCCGGTACTTGGATCTTGGTGTCGTGTTCGAGGATGCGGTGCTGGAGTTCCTGGAGGCTGCGGCCGGGTTCGAGGCCGAGGCCGTCGATGAGTGCCTCGCGGGTGCGTCGGTAGACGCGCAGGGCGTCGACCTGGCGTCCGCTGCGGTAGAGGGCGAGCATGAACTGGTGGCAGAGGCGTTCGCGTAGCGGTTCGGTGGCGGTGAGGATCTCGAGTTCGGGGGTGATCTCGCGGTGCCGACCGCAGGCGAGTTCCGCTTCGAGTCGGTCTTCGATCGCGGAGAGCCGTTCGTCTTCGATGGCGGTGATCTCCGACCAGGTGATGCCGGTTTCGACGAGGTCGGCGAGGGCGCGTCCGCGCCAGAGGGCGAGTCCCTGGTGCAGGAGGTCGGCCGCGTGGGTGGGGTTGCCGTTGGTGGTGGCGTGACGTCCCTCGCGTACGAGCCTGCGGAAGCGGTGGAGGTCGATGGTTTCGGTGTCGACGCGCAGCTGGTAGCCCGGTGGGTGGGTGTGCAGGGTGGGGGTGGTGGTGGGGTCGGTGTTGGCGGCGAGGGTGCGGCGGATGGCGGAGACGGCGTTCTGCACCATCTTTCGCGCGGTGGGGGGCGGGTTGCCCTCCCAGATGGCGTGCAGGAGCTGGCTGGTGGCGACGACCTTGTTGGCGTTCAGCAGGAGGTATCCGAGGATTGCGCGTTGGCGGATTCCGCCGAGTTCGAGTGGGGTGTCGTCGTCGGTGACTTCGGTGCTGCCGAGTACGGAGAATCGCATGGTTTGCTCCGGGTGGGTGGCGGCGTGTCTGTGGGATTTGGAGTTTCCCACCGGTGGTCATTGGCGGGGCACCCCTAGGGCACCCCGCAGGAGGCGTGGGCGCATGTGCCGGCTATCGCCGCGGAAGTGCCCAGGCGCTGGTCAGGCATCGTGGGCCCGAGGTGGGGCATGAGACGGTCACTCCCCTCAGGTGACCTGTGCACCATCGGGCGGGGAGCGGCGCCCGTCAATTCCCGGCGGTTGTTCCTGCTCCGGGCGGGAGTGCGTTTCCCCGGCCCGCCCCGGCCCACCGCCCTGCCAGGCGTACCCGTTGCCGCACCGATGCTTCTCGCGGCCGTCCGGCCAGGGAAAACCGCGGCATCGAAACCCAGTGACGCGATACCGGCAGTTCGGGTATTGACAAAAGCCGACGAGCCTGCCGCGGGGCCCGGGTATGAGCAGTTCACGATTGCGCTGTGATGAACCTTCACCGAGACGATGAGTGCAGACCTTGTTGAAACACGCACCCATCCAGGAGGTTTAGGTGGCGTTCCTCACCAACGAGGCCGTGCAGCGCGAGAGGGGACCCCCCATGTCGGTCAATGCAGTCGAGATGCTCAACGCCTTCTTCTTCGACGGTGCCGACGCCCCGGCGGACGGCGACATCCGGATCGACGTCGTGGACAGCTGGACCACCAGCGACCTGGCGGCGGTCCGGCCCACCACCATCAGCTGGAGCGAGGCCCGGGTGGACGCCGGCCACTGACGGCGTCCCGGCGCAGACCGGCACCGACGACCACGAGGGGATTCGCGGGGTGGACGAGATGACAGACACCGAGCTGTGGGTACGACGGTTCCACCCCGCCGACGAGGCGGCGACCAGACTGCTCTGCCTGCCGCACGCCGGCGGCTCGGCGAGCTACTTCCTCGGTGCGGCCAAGGCGCTCGCACCCGAGGTCGACGTGCTCGCCGTCCAGTACCCCGGCCGCCAGGACCGCTGGCGGGAGCCGGGCCTCACCTCGGCCCACGAGATCGCGGACCGGCTGGTGGCGGCGCTGCTGCCCCTGCTCGACCGGCCGGTCACCCTGTTCGGTCACAGCCTCGGCGCGACGATCGGGTTCGAGGTCGCGCGGCGGCTCGGGCAGGAGGGCATCGTCCCGACCGCGCTGTTCGCCTCCGGCAGGAGGGCACCGCACCGGCGCAAGGACGAGCGGATCCACCTGCGGGACGACGCCGGCCTGATCGCCGACGTACGCGCGCTGGCGGGCACCGACGACGCGCTGCTCGACGACGAGGACGTGGTACGGATGGTGCTGCCGGCCATCCGCTGCGACTACACGGCCGCCGAGACCTACCGGTATCGGCCAGGGCCGCGTCTGGACTGTCCGATCGTCGCCCTCGTCGGCGACTGCGACCCCCGGGTGACGCTCGACGAGGTGCGGGCGTGGCAGGACCACACCAGCGCGGAGTTCGAGCTGGTCGTCCATCCGGGCGGTCACTTCTACCTCAACGACAAGATGCCCGAGGTGCTGCGCCGGATCCGGGCGCACACCCGGGCACTCAGCCCGGCATAGCGCGGCGGCGCCGACTTCGTCCACGCCGTAGCGCCGGGGTGAGTCGCCGGTCGACCGAGCCTCAGGAGTGTCGGAGGTGTCCCACATGGCACTGATCGAGAGAGAACACCTGCTGTCCGACCTCGCCGAGACGTACGCGACGGCCGCCGCCGGTCAGGGCCGGGTGGCCCTGGTCGACGGCGGTGTCGCCAGCGGCAAGACCAGACTGGTGAACGCCGCCGCCGAGGCGGCCGCCGGCGACGGCGCGCTCGTGCTGACGGCCGCCTGCTCGGTCGCCGAGAGCGGCATCCGCCTGGGGGTCGTCGGACAGCTGTTCCACAGCCTCCGGGCCCAGACCGGTACGGCCGACCACCTGCCACTGCTCCGGCGCGACGAGGGTCCCTCGGGCGAGTCGGGTACGCCCACCCTGCGACAGGGGGAGGCGCACCTGCTCGACGACGTCTGTCAGGTCCTCCTGGACGTCGCCGCCGACCGGACGTTGGTGGTCGTCGTCGACGACGTCCAGTTCGCGGACCCCCTGTCGTTGCAGGCGCTGCTGTACCTGCAACGGCGGATCCGTTTCGCGCGGATGCTGCTCGTGGTCAGCGGATGCGTCGGCGCGCGGCCCGCGGCAGCCGCGTTCCGGGCGGAGCTCACGCGGCAACCCCACTGCCGTCACCTACGACTGCTGCCGCTGTCGCGCGACGGGGTGGGGCGCCTGCTCGCCGAGCGGATCCGCCCGGACGCCGCCCGGCAGCTCGCCGCGTCGGCGCACCTCATCAGCGGCGGCAACCCGATGCTCGTACACGCGTTGGCCGACGACTCGCTCGCCGGGGGTGGTGGGGACGCCGCGCCGATGGTGGGCGAATCGTTCGTGCAGGCCGCGCTCGCGTGCCTGCACCGCAGTGACCCCCGGCTGCTCGACGTCGCCCGGGTCCTCGCGATCGTCGGCCCGTCCGTGTCCGTCGGGCTCGTCGCCGGGCTGGTGGGCCTGAGCGCGGCGGCCGTGCGGCAGGTGCTCGGCGCCCTCGCCGAGGCGGGCCTCACCCAGGGACACGCCTACCACCACCCGGCGGTCCGGGCCGCCGTGCTGGAGGACTGCCCGCCGCCGACCCAGTCGGCACTGCGGTCACGGGCCGCGCGACTGCTGCACGAGGACGGCGCCTCCGCCGCCGAGGTGGCCGCGCACCTGGTGGGCATCGGTGAACCGGCCGAGCCCTGGGCCGCACCGGTGCTGGTCGCGGCGGCGGGGGAAGCCGTCACCGGCGGCGCCGTGCGGTACGCGGTGGACTGCCTGGACCTGGCCCTGAGGTCCACCCGGGACGGGCGCGTACGGGCCGTCGCGGAGGCGGCCCTCGTGCGGGCGCACTGGCGCGCCGACCCCGAGGCGGTTCCGCGCCACCTGTCGTCGCTGCTGGAGGCGGGCCGTGCCGGCCTCCTCGACGAGGCCGACACGCTTCTGCTCGCCCGGTCGCTCGCCTGGCACGGCAGGCACGTCGACGCGGAGGAGGCGCTCGCCGGCGTGGGTGACCTCGCCGCGCATCCGGACCCCGACCTCGGCGCCGACTACCTGGCCACCCGGCGGTGGCTGCGGTACTGCCGTCCGCACGGCGGTGATCCCGCCGCAGCCGGCCACGACGGCCCGGGCGGCGCGGTCGACCGTGCCGAGGAGGTGCTGCAACGCGCCCGCGCGGGCGACTCCCTCCTCGTGTCGGTGTGGCACGCGCTGCGGGTGCTGGTCCACGCCGACCACCTCGACCGCGCCGCCGACTGGTGCGAGAAGCTGGCCGAGGAGGCGGAGTCGAACGAGATCGTGAGCTGGCGGGCCGTCCTGGCGGACGTGCGGGCCGCCATCGCCCTGTGCCGGGGCGACCTCGGCGTCGCCGAGCGGCACGCCCGCGACGCGCTGGCCACCATGCCGCCCGCCGCCTGGGGCGTCGCCGTCGGCTCGCCGCTCGCGCACCTGGTGCTCGCCCGCACGATGACCGGACAGCTGCCACTGGCCGAGGCGGCCCTTCGCGAGCCGACGCCGGCGGCGATGCGCCAGAGCCTGTTCTGGCCGCAGTACCTGCGGGCCCGAGGTGTCTACTACGACGCCGTGGACCGGCGGCACGCCGCGCTCGCGGATTTCCAGACCACCGGCCAGCTCGCCGTGACCTGGGGCGTCGACGACCCCTGCGCGTTGCCGTGGCGGGTCGACCTCGCCCGGCTGCACGTGCGGATGGGCCGGCCGGACCGGGCCCGCAAGCTGGTCACCGAGCACCTCGCGCTGCCCGGCGGGGACGCCCCGCGCGCCAAGGGGATGGGGCTGCGGGCGCTGGCCGCGGCGTACGCGCCGAAGCAACGCCAGGCGCTGCTGCGCGAGGCGATGGACCTGCTGCACACCAGCGGGGACCGGCACGAACTCGCGCACGTCTTCGCGGACCTGAGCCAGACCGGGCACGCGCTCGGCGAGTTCGGGCGCGCCAAGATGATGAGCGCCCACGCCCTCCAACTCGCCGAGGGCTGCCACGCCGAGCTGCTGCGACGCAAGCTCAAGCCGACCCACGACACCCTCGATCCTCAGGTGGCCGGCGCGAAGGAAGGGCTCGCCACGCTGACCGACGCCGAGCGTCGCGTGGTGAACCTGGCCGCCCGCGGGCACACCAACCGGGAGATCGGCGACAGACTGTTCATCACCGTCAGCACCGTCGAGCAGCACCTGACGCGGGCCTACCGGAAGCTGAAGATCAGCACGCGTACGGAGTTGGTGCACATCGATCCGCCGAAGGGCACGCGTGGCAGGCGGCGCCGGCGTTCGGTCGCCCCGGCGGAACCGGCTGGGGAATCATGATCGCGGTCGCCGCCGCGCCGGCGAGCTGAATCCCGTACGGGAAGGGACACCAAGACCATGCCGCAGGTCGTGCTACTCGACGAACAGGGGCAGCCGGTGGGCACCACCGAGGGCGCGACGGTCCACCACCTGCGTACGCCCCTGCACCTGGCCTTCTCCTGCTACGTCTTCACCAGCGACGCGAAGCTGCTCCTGACGCTGCGCAGCGACCGGACGCGGACCTGGCCGGGGATCTGGACGAACTCCTGCTACGGGCATCCCGCACCGGGGGAGGCGGTGTCCGCGGCGGTGACGCGCACCGTCCGCGCCGAGCTCGGTCTGGCGGCGCCCCGGCCCGAGCTGGTGCTGCCCGCTTTCCGCTACCGGGCGGTGATGGACAACGGGGTGGCGGAGAACGCCGTCGCACCGGTGTTCCGGGTGGTGACCGACGAGTGTCCGACCCCGGACCCGGCCGCCATCGCCGACTTCGAGTGGGCCGACTGGGCGGACTTCGTCTACGCGGTGAACACGGGGGACATCTCCCTGTCGCCGTGGTGCCGCCTGCAGGTCGCCGAGCTCGTCACGTTGGGCGACGATCCGACGCGCTGGCCGACGGCCGACGAGTGTCTCCTGCCCGGCGGGGCCCTGCGGGCGGCCCGCTGACCGCGGCACTGCCCGGTCACGCCTCCACCCGGATGGTGGCCTCCACGGTCAACGTCCCGTTCTCCCGCCAGGTGCGCAGCGCGCCACCCGAATCCCGCAGCCGGTCGGCGAGTCCCGGCAACACGGCGCCGTCGGTGTCCACACCGTCAGCCCCGTCGCTGACGACGGTCAACCGTGCTCCGTCCGCCTCGCGGGCCACCTCGATGGTGCACCACCGCGCCTCGCCGTCGCGCAGTACGTGGGCGCCCACGTCGCGCAGCACGGACACCAGCGGCCCGGTGAGCGCGGGGGGCAGGTCCTTCCTCGGTTGCGTCACGGTGCACCGCACGTCGGCGGCCCGCAGCACCCGGGCCACCGAGAGCACCTGCTCGCGCAGGTCGACGACGTGGTAGCCGTGCACGGCCTCGCGCATCCGCGCCAGCGCGGCCGCCGCGAGCGCCCGGATCTCGGCAACCTCGTTCCTGGTCCGCGCCCCGTCGACCGGGGCCAGCCGCGACGCCAGCTCGGCCTTGAAGGCGATCGCCGCCAGGTGGTTGCCGAGCAGTTCGTAGACCTCCCGGGCGAACCGCAGCCGCTCCTCGGCCGCGGCCAGGCGGGCCACGGCGTCGCGCCCCTCCCGCGCCTGCCCCAGGAACGTCCAGAACCAGAGGTGCAGCACGTTCCACACCGCCACCGACAGCCCGAGCACCACCGTGACGGTCACCGCGTCCCGCACGGGACCGCCGAGCCACCAGGCGGTCGCCGCCGACACCAGTACCGTCGCGGCCATGGGGGTCACCGCGTACCGGACCGGCAGCAGCAGCGGCGCGACGCCGACGAGCGCGGCGCCCACGAAGGACCAGGCCAGGCCCGGGGTGTCGCCCCCCGGCCCGACGAGCGGCACGGACAGCACGGCGGCCACGACGGGAGCGGCGAGCGGCCGGCCGGCGGTCGTCGGGGCCGTTCCGGGGGTGACCGTCCGGTACAGCACGCGGGCCAGCGTCACGGCCAGGAGCAGGCACCCGGCGGCGCCGAGCACGATCCACCGCGGATCGGGCCCGCGAAGCAGTTGCAGGGTCGCGAGCAGCACGCACGCGGCGACCCCGCTCGCGGCGCTCACCAGGGTGCACAGCCGCGTCTGACGCATGCCCGGGGTCGACGGGGCGTGCGCCGGCGAGGCGGTGCACCGCGTCAGTCCGGTGGGCTGCTCCCGGGTGGCCATCAACGGCGGGACTTCCAGCGGACGTGGCCCGCGGCGTGCGGCCCCGGTGCGCCCTGCACCGTCGGACCCGACGGCGCGGCCGGCAGGGACGTCCTCGAGATCTCACCCCACACGCTGAGAATCGTAGCCGTCACTCTGCGTCTGGGCATCCGCTGCTTCCCACGCATCGTCGCGGCGGGCCGGCACCCTTTCCCGGGCCGACCCGAGGGGCGGCTCGTCTCGACGGTGTGCGCTGTCATCGGATGCTCTCCGTCCGGTCCTGGTCCTGCCCGACGAGGAAGGGCGCCGACGTCGGCCGGTCCGCCCCGCCCGCAGGCGCCGGCCGTGCCACGGGCCTCGCCGCGCGATCGGTCGTTGCGCCAGCATGGCGGTGCCCGCCGACCAATCCCATCCGTGCGGTGTCACGTCCGGCCCGGGAGGAACTGCACGGGTGAACCGTGTGCCGGCGGGCGGGCGCAGGCTCGGGAAATTGTGCGTTCCATCGCCGCGAAATTGTTTCCGCCATCGCTCGGTAATTTGCCCGACCGGGGGTGTGGGGTGGTGGCTTCCGTGATTGCGATCGATGCGGCTGCTCGGCTAATTTGCAGGCAAGGAACGCCTTTTCTCTGTGGAGGCAGTTGTGTCCTCACCCGTCGGAATTCTGGGCACCGGATCCTGGGTGCCCACGCGAGCATTGTCGAACGAGGAAATCGCACGTCGCGTACCGGGAGCGAGCCCGGAATGGATCGTGCGCAAGACCGCCATTCGTTCGCGTCGTTTCGCGGCGGCGGAGGAGGCGACCTCGGACCTCGCCGTGCACGCCGCGGCCCGCGCGCTGCGGGACGCGGGCCTCGGTGTCGAGCGCGTCGACTACCTCATCGTGTCGACGTCGACCCCGGACCATCCCCAGCCGCCGACGGCCTGTCTGGTGCAGGAACGTCTCGGCGCGTACGGGGCCGCCTGCTTCGACGTCAACGCGGTGTGCGCGGGATTCGTGCACGCCCTGGTGTTGGCGCGGTCGCTGGTCGCCGACCGGCCGGGCACCCACGCGCTGGTGGTCGGCGCCGACGTGTACTCCCGCATCCTGGACTTCGAGGACCGGCGCACGGCCGTGCTGATGGGCGACGGTGCCGGCGCGGCGGTCGTCGGTGCGGTGCCCGCCGGGCGCGGCGTCGTCGAGTACGAGCTGGCGACCATGGGCGACGCCAGCGACCTGATCCGGGTGCCGGCGGGCGGCAGCAGGCTGCCGGCGTCGGCGGCGACGTTGGCCGACGGCGGTCATTTCTTCCGGATGCAGGGCCGGGGCGTCAGTGAGCTGGTGCTGCAGGAGGTCCCGCCGTTCGTGGACAAGCTGCTGGCCAGGGTGGGCGTCGAACCGGCGGACATCGCGCACGTCGTGCCCCACCAGCCCAACGGCCTGCTGCTGGACGAGGTGGTACGCGCGTGCGGGCTGACCGCCGCGTACACCCACCGCACCGTGGAGGAGTACGCGAACACCGGCAGCGCCTCGGTGCCGCTCACCCTCGACCACGCCAACCGGGCCGGACGGCTCTCCGACGGCGACCTCGTCCTCCTGCTGTCGTTCGGCGGCGGCATGTCGTTCGGGGCGTGCCTGCTGCGGTGGAGCGGGGCGGCCTCCACGCCAATCGCGTCGACTCAGGACGGATGATCATGAAGATAGTGACGAAACTCGGTGCGTTCGCACTGGCCCTGGTGTTGGTGCTGGGCAGCGCCTACACCGTCGGCCGGGTGGTGGGGCCCCCGCCAACGGCGGCACCGGCGGCCGCACCCGCCGCCAAGCCGGCCGCCGCTGCCGAGGAGTCCTCGTACGGCCTGGCCATCACACACGAGAGCATGAACCTGAAGGTGGTCACGGACAACGTCCGGGCGGGCACGAAGCAGACCTTCGCCTTCCAGATCCTGCAACACGACGGTACGCCGCTGATGAAGTACAAGCCGCAGCACGAGAAGCTGATGCACCTCATCGTGGCGCGGCGCGACCTGACGAACTTCCAGCACGTCCACCCGAACCTCGGTTCCGACGGGGTGTGGCGGGTGCCGCTGACCTTCGCGGCGGCGGGCGAGTACCGGATCTTCGCCGACTACATGCCGCTGTGGGGCATCCACGGCGAGACGCTCGGGGCGGACGTGTCCGTGTCGGGCGACTTCCGGCCGGAGGCGTTGCCCGCGCCCTCGACCACCGCGACGGTGGACGGTTACACCGTGACGCTCGGCGGCGAGCTGACGCCCGGCAAGAGTGGCAAGCTGACCCTCAGCGTCGCGAAGGGCGGCAAGCCGGTCACCGACCTGGAGCCGTACCTCGGCGCCTTCGGCCACCTGGTCGCGCTGCGCGACGGCGACATGGCGTACCTGCACGTGCATCCGGACGGCACGCCGGGCGACGGGCAGACCGCCCCCGGGCCGGACATCCTGTTCCACGCCACCGCGCCCAGCTTCGGCGACTACCGGCTGTTCCTGGACTTCCAGCACCAGGGCGTCGTACGCACGGCGGCGTTCACCCTGCGCGTGAACGGGCCGAACCCGCCGCCGCACGGCCTGACCGAAGAGGCCTTCGCGGCGGCCAAGGCACGCAACGAGGAGGCCGTACGCAACGGCGGCGCCGCTGTCCCCGCCGACACGTCCGGCGGTAGCACGGAGGGGGGCACCCCGCATGGCCACGGCTGAGAACCGACTGGAACTGCTGATCGGCGGCATGACGTGCGCGGCGTGTGCGGCGCGCATCGAGAAGCGGCTCAACGCGATCGACGGGGTGGAGGCGACGGTCAACTACGCCACCGAGAAGGCGAAGGTGCTGGCCGCGCCGCAGGTCTCGCAGGCGGCGGTGATCGCCGCCGTCGAGGAGATCGGCTTCACGGCCCGGCTGGTGCAGCCGCGCACGGCCAGGGCTGAGAACCACCTGGAACTGCTGATCGGCGGCATGACGTGCGCGGCCTGTGCGGCGCGCATCGAGAAGCAGCTCAACGCGATCGACGGGGTGGAGGCGACGGTCAACTACGCCACCGAGAAGGCGAAGGTGCTGGTCACCTCCGGGATCACGCAGGCACGGGTGATCGCCGCCGTCGAGGAGATCGGCTTCACGGCCCGGCCGGTGCAGCCACCCTCGGCCCCGGCGGCGGACGCCCCGGACCCGGCGGCCGCGGAGGCGGCCGAGCACGACCAGGAGCTGCGGGCCGCCCGGCACCGACTCTGGGTCGTCGCCGTACTGGCCGTGCCGGTCATCGCGATGTCGATGTTCTCCCAGCTCCAGTTCGAGTACTGGCAGTGGGCCTGCCTGACGCTGGCCGCGCCGGTCGTGGTGTGGGGGGCGTGGCCCTTCCACCGGGCCGCCTTCGCCAACCTCCGGCACGCCGCCGCCTCGATGGACACGCTGGTCTCGGTGGGCACCATCGCCGCGTTCGTGTGGTCGCTGTACACGCTGTTCCTCGGCACCGCCGGCGAGCCCGGCATGCGCCACCCGTTCCGCGTCACGCTGGAACGCACGCCCGGCGAGGGCAACATGTACCTGGAGGTCGCCGCAGGCGTGACGCTGTTCATCCTCTGCGGCCGGTACTTCGAGGCGCGCGCCAAGCGCCGCTCCGGCGCCGCGCTGCGTGCACTGCTGTCGCTGGGCGCCAAGGACGTGACGGTGCTGCGCGACGGCGTCGAGGTGCTGGTGCCGATCTCGGCGCTCGCGGTCGGCGACCGGTTCCTCGTGCGGCCGGGGGAGAAGGTGGCGACCGACGGCGTCGTGGAGGAGGGCTCCTCCGCGGTCGACGCGAGCATGCTCACCGGCGAGTCCGTACCCGTCGAGGTGGGGCCCGGCGACGAGGTCGTCGGCGCCACGGTGAACGCCGGCGGGAGACTCGTCGTACGCGCCACGAAGGTGGGCGGCGAGACGCAGCTCGCGCAGATGGCCAAGCTCGTCGAGGACGCGCAGACCGGCAAGGCCGACGTGCAGCGGCTCGCGGACCAGGTGTCGGCGGTGTTCGTGCCCGGGGTGATCGCGCTGTCGCTCGCCACGCTGGGCTACTGGCTCGGCTCGGGCCAACCGGCGGCGGCCGCGTTCACCGCGGCGGTGGCCGTCCTGATCATCGCCTGCCCGTGCGCCCTGGGGCTGGCGACGCCGACCGCGCTGCTGGTCGGCACCGGCCGGGGTGCGCAGCTCGGCATCCTCATCAAGGGTCCGCAGGTGCTGGAATCGACGAGGACCGTCGACACGGTCGTGCTCGACAAGACCGGCACGGTCACCACCGGCGAGATGTCGGTCGTGGACGTCGTACCCGTCGACGGGGTGACCGACGCGCAGCTGCTGCGGCTCGCGGGCGCGCTGGAGAGCGCGTCGGAGCACCCCATCGCCCGTGCCGTGGTGGCGGGGGCGCGGGACCGCTGCGGCGAACTGCCCGCGGTCGCGGACTTCAACAGCGAGACCGGGGTCGGCGTGCGCGGCACGGTGGACGGGCACGAGGTGATCGTCGGCCGGGCCTCCCTGCTCGGTTCGTGGGCCGCCGACCTGCCCCCGGAGCTCGCCGCCGCCAAGGCGACGGCCGACGCGGCGGGCCGTACCTCGGTGATGGTCGGGTGGGACGGCGCCCTGCGCGGCGTCCTCGTCGTGTCCGACCGGGTCAAGCCCACCAGCAGGGCGGCGGTGGCGCAGTTCAAACGGCTGGGTCTGCATCCGATCCTGCTGACCGGCGACAACGGCGCGGTCGCGGCGGCGATCGCGGCGGAGGTGGGGATCGACGACGTGGTGGCCGACGTGCTTCCCGCCGGGAAGGTCGACCTGGTCAAGCGGCTGCAGGCCGACGGCAAGGTCGTCGCGATGGTCGGCGACGGTGTCAACGACGCCGCCGCGCTCGCGCAGGCCGACCTGGGCATCGCGATGGGCACCGGCAGCGACGTGGCGATCGAGTCGGGCGACCTGACGGTCGTCCGCGGTGACCTGCGGGTGGTCGCGGACGCCATCCGGCTGTCGCGCCGCACCCTGGCCACGATCAAGGGCAACCTGTTCTGGGCCTTCGCCTACAACGTCGCGGCCATCCCGCTCGCGGCGAGCGGGCTGCTCAATCCGATGCTGGCGGGCCTGATCATGGCCGGCAGCTCGGTGTTCGTGGTGTCGAACAGCCTGCGTCTGCGGCGGTTCAAGGCACTAGCGGGCGCCGAACTGCCGGAGCGGGCCGACACGACCGAGGCGTCGCGCGGGGCGATGGTCGCCGCCTCCTGACGCGTCCATGTGCCGGGACGGCCACGTCCGCACGGAAAGAAACGGAGCCGCACCATGGTCGAGCCGAGCCGGCTCGCGGAGGACCCCCAGCTCCTTCTGCTGCACGCGGCCGGTCTCGGCCGGGCGAGCTGGGACGCCGTCGTCGAACGCATCCCGGGGTTCGCCCGGACCCTCGCGATCGACCTGCCCGGTCATGGCGGCGTGCCGGGGCTCGCGTACGGCCATGACGTCGTGCCGCGGCTCGCCGAGTACGTGGCGGAGCGGATCGCCGTGCTGGGGCTGCGGCGGCCGCACGTGGTCGGGCACTCGCTCGGCGGGGTGATCGCGCTCGAACTGGCGCGGCGGGTGCCCGTCGCGGCGGTGACCGCCCTGTGCAGCATCGGGTTCCGGGCGGCCTGCCACGCCTACCTGTGCGTGGTGCGGACCCACGCGATCCTCCGGATCACCGCCGCGGTGGGGCCCCGGGCGCGTGGGCGGCTGCTCGCCAGGGGCTGCGTCCGCAGGTTCGTCATGGGCAACGTGTCGGCGCGGCCCGTCGCCCTGCGGGCGGAGGTGGTCGCCGCCGACGTGACGTCGATGATCACCAACGACGTGTCCACCCTGTGCCGGTACGCGGGCCGTTACTCGTTCCGGGCCACCGAGATCGACGACACGACTCCGGTGAACCTCGTCTGGGCCGACCAGGACCGCGTCGTGCCGATGCGCGACGCGGTCCGGGCCCGGCAGGTGCTCCCGAGGGCACAGCACTTCGTCATCCCCGGCAGCGGCCACTTCGTCGTCCGCGACGACCCGGAGGGCGCGGCGGCCGTCATCCACGCCTGCCATGCCCAGTTGCTGTGGGAACGGCAGGCCGACATTCGCAGAGGAGCCCGCGGAAATGTGAACCCACTGCCCGGTAACTGACCTGGAAATTCGGCCCCGGGCACCTGTCGGGGCGGGAACTGTTGTCCGATCGGACGCGACTACTGAGGTGTCGGATTCGCGGCGCCACCGCTCAGAGGAGTGCGAATGAAAATCACCCCGCAGGCTGGGAAGAAGTTCGGCGTGACCGTGGAGGGTTTCGACGCGGAGACCGCCCCGGCGCAGGACATCGTCGAACTCAAGAAGGCCATCTACACCAACAAGATCGTGGTGCTGAAGAACCAGGACCTGTCGCCGCGACAGTTCCTGGCGCTCGGCGAGCGGCTCGGTCGGGTCGCCGAGTACTACGAGCCGGTCTACCACCACCCCGAGGTCAAGGAGGTGTTCGTCTCCTCCAACGTCAAGGAGGAGGACGGCCGCCAGGTCGGGGTGCCGAAGACCGGCAAGTTCTGGCACTCGGACTACCAGTTCATGCCGCGTCCGTTCGACATCACCATGATCTACCCGCAGGTCGTGCCGTCGAAGAACCGTGGCACCTACTTCATCAACCTGGCGACGGCCTACGAGCAGCTCTCCGAGGAGCTGAAGCTGGCGGTGAAGGACACCACGGCGACGCACAGCGTGCTGCGGTACTTCAAGATCCGGCCCACCGACGTCTACCGGCCGATCTCGGAGATCATCGACGAGGTCAACGCGAAGACCCCGCCGGTGACGAGCCCGCTCGCGTTCCCGCACCCGCACACGGACGAGACCCTGCTGTACCTCAGCGAGGGCTTCACGCTGTCGGTGCAGGACGCGGACGGCAACGACCGGCCGGAACTGCTGACCGAGCTGCTCACGGCCACCGGCCAGCTCGACCGCACCTACCAGCACGAGAACATCCACCTCCAGACGTTCGAGAAGGGCGACATGCTCCTCTGGGACAACCAGAGCCTGGTCCACCGGGCGTTGCACACCGCGACGCCGGAGCCGGCCGTGTCCTACCGCGTCACCGTCTACGACGACGTCGACGCGGCGGCCTAGTCCTTCATGGACGTCCGTTCCAGGGTGGGATCCGGCGGTGCCGATCGCCGGATCCCACCCGTGTCCACCCTCACACCCGCGGGAAGGCATGACGTGGCAGATCAGTTGACGGCGACGACGGTCAGGGCGGACGTCGCGGAGATGCTCCACCGCCTCCAGGACGAGACCTCCGACGACGAGAACCTGTTCGACTGTGGCCTGGACTCGATGCGGCTGATGATGCTGATGGAGCGGTGGCGCGACGCCGGCGCCGAGGTGAGCTTCGTCGAGCTGGCCGAGCAGCCGACGCTGGGGCACTGGGTGAAGCTGGTGGCGGGCCGCGATGGCTGACGGTGCGCTGCGGCTGGGCGCCGCGCAGGAGGGGATCTGGACGGGCCAGCAGTTCGACCCGGACAGCTCCGCCTTCAACACGGCCGAGTACGTCGAGATCCGGGGCCCGGTCGACCTGCGGCTGCTGGAGGCGGCGGTACGCGGAGCCGTCGGCGAGGCCGAGGCGCTGACCATGGTCTTCGAGGAGGACGCCGACGGCCGCCCGTGGCAACGCCCCCGCGCCGACCAGCCGTGGCCGGTGCACCACGTCGACACCAGCGGCGAGGCCGACCCGCTCGCCGCCGCGCTGGCCTGGATGCGCGCGGACCTCGCGGTCGCTGTCGACCTCCGTAAGGACCTGCTGTTCTGTCAGGCGATCTTCCGGCTCGGCCCCGACCACGTCCTGTGGTACCAGCGCGCCCACCACATCGCGCTGGACGGGTACGGGCTGTCCCTCGTCGCCCGCAGGGTGGCGCAGCGCTACACCGCACTCGTCGAGGGGCGCGAACCGCCGCCCCGGACGTTCGGCTCCCTGGCCGCCGTCGTCGACGAGGACCGGGCCTACGCGGACTCGGACGCGTACGCCGCGGCGCGCGAGCACTGGACGTCCCGGGCGCAGGGCAGACCGGTGCCGGTCGTCCTCGCCCGCCGCTCCGGGCCGCTGGCCCGCAGGGTGCTCCGCGTCGGCGAGGACCTCGACTCCGCCGGCATCGGCGCGTTGAAGGGGGTCGCGAAGGCCACCGGAACCACCTGGAGCGAGGTGCTCATCGCGGCCTTCGCGGCCTACCTGCACCGGATGACGGGTGCGGACGAACTCACCCTCGCGCTGCCCGTCATGTCCCGCCTCGGCTCGGTGTCGCTCCGCGTGCCGTGCATGGTGACCAACGTCGTGCCGCTCTGGGTCCGCGTCGAGCCCACCACCACCTTGGCGGGTCTCACCGCGCAGGTCGGCGACGAGGTGCGGTCCGCGCGTCCGCACCTGCGCTACCGCTACGAGCAGCTGCGCCGCGACCTCAGACTGGTCGCCAGTGATCGCAAGCTGTTCGGCCCCTCGGTCAACATCATGCCGTTCGACTACGGCCTGCGCTTCGCCGGGCACCACGGGCTCGTACGCAACGTCAGCGCCGGGCTCGTCGAGGACCTCGTCGTGCACGTGTACGACCACGCCGACGGCAGCGGCCTGCGGATCGTCCTGGACGCCAACCCCAACTGCTACGACGACGACGAACTCGCCGGCCACCTGGAGCGGTTCCTGGCCTTCCTGCGCCGCGCGACGGACGCTCCCGACACCCCGGTCGGGGACGTCGACCTGCTCCTCGACGGCGAGCGCAGGCTGCTGCTGGAGGAGTGGAACGACACGGCGCGACCCCTGCCGGCGGTCACTGTACCGGCGCTGTTCGCGGCGCAGGCCGCCGCTACGCCGGACCGGACGGCGCTGGTGGCCGGCGACGCCACGCTGACCTTCGCCGAGCTCGACCGCCGCGCCGACCGCCTGGCCGCCATGCTCGTCGCCCGGGGGGCCGGCCCCGACCGGTACGTGGGGCTGCTGCTGCCGCGTACGTCGGCGGCGATCGTGGCGCTGCTCGCGGTGCTCAAGGCGGGCGCGGCCTACGTGCCCGTCGATCCGGACCTGCCCGCCCGACGCGTCGCGGCGATGCTCGCCGACAGCGCGCCCGTCGCGGTGGTCAGCACCGACGCGCTCTGGGCCGGGCACCGCGACACCGAGGTGCCGGTGCTGCTCGTGGACGCCCCCGAGACCGCCGCGGCGCTGGCCGGGACGGCCGACGTGCCCGCCCCGGACACCGGTCTCGCGCCGCGGCACCCGGCCTGCCTCATCTACACGTCCGGCTCCACCGGCGTTCCCAAGGGGGTCGTGGTCGAGCACCGGGGTCTGGTCAACCTCTTCCAGCACCACCGCGACACGATGATCCGTCCGGAGTCCGCCGGCCGGGTGTGCCGGGCCGCGCTCTCCGCGTCGCTGTCCTTCGACACCTCGTGGGAGGGACTGCTGTGGCTGCTCGACGGCCACGAGCTGCACTTCGTCGACGACGACCGGCGCCGCGACCCGGCCGCGATGCTCGACTACGTCGCCCGGCACGGGATCGACTTCATGGACATCACCCCCACGTACGCCGAGGAGTTGATGGCGAACGGGTTCCTCGACGCCGGGCGGCACCGGCCCGCCGTGCTCGCGCTCGGCGGCGAGGCCACCGGCCCTGCGCTCTGGACGGCGCTGCGCGGCGCCGGCATGACCGTCTACAACCTGTACGGCCCCACCGAGTGCACGGTCGACACCCTCTGGTGCCGGCTCGCCGAGAGCGCCGAGCCGATCGTGGGCAGGCCGCTGAGCAACACCAGGGCGTACGTGCTGGACCCGGCGCGCAGGCTCGTGCCGCCCGGCACGGTGGGCGAGCTGTACTTCGCCGGCGCGCCGGTCGCCCGCGGCTACCACGAGCGTCCGGAGCAGACCGCGCAGCGGTTCGTCGAGGACCCGTTCGGGCCCCCCGGCGGTCGGATGTACCGCACCGGCGACCTCGCCCGCTGGCGGCCCGACGGCACGCTGGAGTTCCTCGGCCGCGCGGACGACCAGGTCAAGATCCGTGGTTTCCGCATCGAACCGGGGGAGGTCGAGGCGGTCCTGCTCGCCCACCCCGAGGTCGCCCAGGCGGCGGTGGTGCCCCGCGAGGACGCGCCGGGTCAGGTGCGGCTCGTCGGCTACGTCGTGCCGGCGGGCGACGCCGCGCCGGAACCCGCCGCGCTGCGGCAGTTCCTGGCGCAGCGGCTGCCCGACTACATGGTGCCGCCCGCGTTCGTCGCGCTGGCGGCGATCCCGCGTACCACGAACGGCAAGCTGGACCGCGCGGCGCTGCCCGCGCCGGACCTGACCGCGACCGTCGGCGGGCGTGCGCCGCGCGACCAGCGCGAGACGGTCCTGTGCGGCCTCTTCGCCGAGCTGCTCGGCCTGCCGGAGGTCGGCATCGACGACGACTTCTTCTCGCTGGGCGGGCACTCCCTGCTGGTCGCCCGGCTCATGGGCCGGGTGCGCGCGGAGTTCGGCGTGGAGATCAGCATCCGGACGGTGTTCGAGGCGCCGACCGTCGCGAAGCTCGCACCGGCGCTCGCCACGGACACCGGCGACGGCTCGACGGAGGTGCTGCTCCCGTTGCGGACGCGGGGGAGCGGCCCTCCGCTGTACTGCGTCGCGCCGGCCACCGGGCTGGCGTGGTCGTACGCCGCGCTGCTGGCGAGGATCCCGGGCCGCCCGGTGTACGGGCTCCAGTCGGTCGCCGCCGGCCAGTGCGCGAGCGTCGCCGAGCTGGCCGCCGACCACGTGCGGCGCATCCGCGAGATCCAGCCCGTCGGGCCGTACCACCTGCTCGGCGCGTCGTTCGGCGGGCTGGTGGCCCACGAGATGGCCACGCAGCTCACGGAGTCGGGCGAGTCGGTGGCCCTGCTCGCGCTGCTCGACTCGTACCCGCTCCCGGCCGGCTGGCGGGACCGGCCGCCGCCCGGCGAGCACGACGCGGCCGCCGCCGTGCTCGGCCAGGCCGCGCTGGGCGGCCTCGAAGAGGCGCAGCGTCGTCTCGCGTACGACGCCTTCGTGCGCAACTCGCGGCTGATCGCCGACTGGACGCCCCGCCGTCTCAGCGGCGACGTCCTGGTCGTCGAGGCGACCGAGGGCAAGACACCGGACTGGCCCGTACCGGCGAGCTGGGGGCCACACGTCGACGGGCGGATCGACGTGCACCGGCTCGACTGCACCCATGACGGGATGCTCGCCGCCGGCCCCCTGGCGCGGGTCGGCGCCGTCCTCGCATCCGTCGACGATTCTCGGAGAACAGCATGAGCGAACGGCGTGAATGGCTCGGACTCGGCGCGGTCCTCGCCGCGACGTTCATGACCCAGGTGGACGGGTTCGTCGTCAACGTGGCCAGCCCGTCCATCCAGCGCGACCTCGACGCGGGCTTCGACCAGATCCAGTTCGTCGGCGCGGCTTACGTGATCGCGTTCGGGGCCCTGATGGTCACCGGCGCGCGGCTCGGCGACCGGCTGGGGCACCGCACGGTGTTCCTCTGGGGCGTCGCCGGCTTCACGGTCACCTCGCTGCTGTGCGGGATCGCGCCGGACGCCGACCTGCTCATCGTGGCCCGCTTCCTGCAGGGCGCCACGGCGGCGTTCATGGCACCCCAGGTGCTCGCGATCATCCGGGCCACGATGCAGGACCCGGACCGGCTCGCGAGGGCCATCAGCGTCTACGGCGTCGTGATCGGCCTCGGCGTGATCAGCGGCATCGCGGGCGGCGGGCTCATCGTCGAGGCCGACATCCTCGGCCTCGGCTGGCGGCCGGCGCTGCTCGTCAACGTGCCCGTCGGGATCGCCATCCTGGCGTTGGGCGGGATCCTGCCGCGTACCGTGCCGAAGGCGCCGCACCGGCTCGACCTCGCGGGCGCGGCGCTCACCATCGTGGCGGCCCCTGCCCTGCTCGTACCCCTGGTCTTCGGGCCGGGCGGCCCGGCGTGGCTCTGGCTCGGGGTGCCCATCGCGGCCGTCGTGGCCGTCGTGCTCGTCAACCAGCAGCGGCGCCTGCACCGCGCCGGCGGCGACCCGCTGTTCCCGCCGCGGGTCGTCACCGCCCCCGGGATGCGGCTGTCCCTGTTGACCGTGCTGGCACTGTTCGCCACGAACTCGGGGCTCTTCCTCGTGTTCACCTACTACCTGCAGACCGGGCTGCGGTTCACGCCGCTCACCGCGGCGCTGATGTTCGTGCCGCTCGGGATCGGCTTCTCGCTGGGCTCGGCGGCGAACCGGCGGGTGGGACGCCTCGTGGCGTCGCCGACCCCGGTCTGGGGCTGCGGCCTGCTCGCCGCCGTCCTGCTGGCCAGCGCGGGGGTCGTCCAGGCGCCCGAGTCCGCGCAGGCACCCATGCTCGTCGCGGTGGTCACGCTGGCCGGCTTCGGGCAGGGACTGGTCGTCTCACCCCTGGTGGCCGGGATCCTCGGCCGGGTCCGGCCCGCCGAGGCGGGCGCGGCGTCGGGCATGGCGACCACCGTGACCCAGTTCGGCCTCGCGCTCGGGGTCGCGGTCGCCGGGGTCTGGTACCGCACCGTGCTCGGCGCGACGCCCGGCGACCCCGGCGTGCCCTTCGCCGACCACGCGACGGCCTTCGCGGCCACCGCGCTCCTGCTCGCGGCCTCCGCGACCTGCGCGGGCCTGGTCAGTGCCCGTCTGCACCACCTGCCCGGGCCCACGGCCGCGGCAGCGGAACCGGATCCGGCGGCGGCGCCGACGCCCGTCGCCACGTCAACCATTCGGAGGACCGGATGAAACTCAAGCGATTCCCCCTTGCCGCGGCGGTCGCCGCCCTGCTGCTCACGACGGCCTGCACGGCGGCCAGGAGCGAGGCCGAGCTGTCGAACGAGCCGCCGAAGGCGGGCTACCCGGTGACGATCACCAACTGCGGCAAGTCGTACACCTACAAGCAGGCGCCGAGCCGGGTGGTCGTGATGAACGGCGGCTCGGTGGCCGAGGTCTCCGCGCTGCTGGAACTCGGCGTCGCCGACCGGATCATCGCCAACGCGCAGTCCTACGGCACCTCGGAGGTCGACGGCCGGGTCGACGCGATCAAGCAGCTGCCGACGGGGAACCTGAAGCTCAACGACATGTCGGACATCCCGCGCGAGGCCATGATCGGGTTGACGCCCGACTTCGTGATCTCCACCTACGACGGGGGCTTCCGCGCCGAGGCGGGCTTCGCCACCCGAGACGACCTCGCGGCGGTCGGCGCCAACACGTACGCCCCGAAGAGCTCGTGCGGCGAGGTCGGCACGGTCACCGGCAAGCCGACCGTCGAGGACAGCTACGCGCTGCTGCGCGACCTGGGCGCCATCTTCGGGGTGTCCGAGCGTGCCGAGAAGATCATCGCGGACTCCCAGGCGCGCATCGCCGCCGTCGGGACGAAGACCGGGAACCTGCCGAAGCAGAAGGTCATGATGATCATCCCGGGCATGGCGATGGGCGGCGAGTTCAGCTCGGTCGGCGGCAACGGGCTCTGGAACGACGTCATGGCCAAGGCCGGGGCGGTGAACGCCTTCGAGGGCGCCACCGACCAGACGTTCGCCAACCTCTCCCGGGAACAGGTGGCCAAGGCCGACGTGGACACCCTGCTCGTGGTGAACTACATGTCCAAGGATCCGGACGCGGACGCGCGCAGGCTGCTCGCCCAGTTCCCGCAGTGGGACGCGGCCAAGAACAACCGCTACGTCGTGCTCTCCGACTCGGTCTTCCTCGGCCCCAGCAACCACCTGGCCGTCGAGAAGATCGCGCAGGCCGCCCACCCCGAGGCGTTCTGAGCGCCATGACCACCATGTCGCGTTCCACGAACGGTCGGGTGTCGGCCGGGTCGAAGCGCACCGCCGCCCGGCCGGCCCCACTGCACGGCGCACCGCTGCCGCTGTGCCTGCTCGTGCTCGGCGTACTGCTGGTCGGTCTGGTCCTCGTCGCGGCGGCCGTCGGGTCGGTGCAGGTCTCCGTCGGTGACACCGGCCGGATCGTCTGGGCGCACCTGACCGGGGTGACCCCCGCGGTGGACCCGGCGCACGACCAGATCGTCTGGACCTTCCGGATCCCCCGGGTGCTGCTGGCGGCGCTGTGCGGCGCCGGGCTCGCGGTCGCGGGCGTCGTGTTGCAGGCGCTCGTGGCCAACCCGCTCGCCGACCCCTTCATCCTCGGGGTGTCGGCGGGCGGTTCGGTCGGCGCCGTCACCGTGATGGCGCTGGGCGCGGGCACGCTCGGCGGACTCGGCGTCTCGGGGGCGGCGTTCCTCGGCGCGATGCTCGCGGTGGCGCTGGTGTTCACCCTCGGCCAGCAGCGCGGCCGGATCAACCCGGTCCGCCTCGTGCTCGCGGGCGTCGCGATCAGCTACGTCTTCACGTCGATCACCAGCCTGCTGCAGTTGCAGACGACGCCGAACAACATGCGCCAGATCATGTTCTGGCTGCTCGGCAGCGTCGCGGGCGCCCGCTGGGAGCAACTCCACGTCGCGGGCGTGGTCGTCCTGGCGGCGACCCTGCTGCTGACCATGTACGCCCGGCAGTTCAACGCGCTCGTCACCGGCGACGAGTCGGCGACCGCCCTCGGGATCGACGTCAAGCGACTGCGGCTCGTGGCGATCGTCCTGACGTCGCTGGTCGCGGGCGTGCTCATCGCCGTGGCCGGCGGCATCGGCTTCGTCGGGTTGATGGTGCCGCACCTGGTGCGGCTCGCGTTCGGCGTGGACCATCGCCGGGTCCTGCCCCTCGCGGCGCTCGTCGGCGCGGTCTACCTCGTGGTCGTCGACCTGCTGTGCCGGACGGTCGACCCGCCGAACGAACTGCCCCTCAACATCCTGACCGCCCTCTTCGGTGCACCGTTCTTCATCTGGCTGATGCGCCGGGATAGGAGCATGTCCCACTCATGAAGCTTCAGGTGCAGCAGGTGTGTGTCTCCATCGGCGTCACGCCGATCCTCCGCGACGTCAGCATGGAGGTCGCGCCCGGTGAGGTCGTCGGCCTGATCGGCCCCAACGGCAGCGGCAAGTCCACGCTCCTGCGGACGATCTACCGGTCGGTCCGCCCGAGCGGCGGCCAGGTGCTGCTCGGCGGCGAGGACGTCTGGTCTCTGTCGGCGCGGGCGGCCGCGCGGCGGACCGCCGCGGTGTTGCAGAACAGCCCGACGCCCCCCGGGTTGACCGTGCAGGAGGTCGCCGCGCTGGGGCGGACGCCGCACAAGGGGGTGTTCGACCGCGAGAGCGCCGAGGACCACCAGATCGTCTCGGACGCGTTGACGCGTACCGGGATGCTGGAGCACGCAGACCGGATGTACGGCTCGCTGTCCGGGGGCGAGAAGCAGCGGGTGCTGCTCGCCAGGGCACTCGCCCAGCAGCCGCAGCTCCTGGTGCTCGACGAGCCGACCAACCACCTGGACATCCGGGCCCGGTTCGAGCTGTTGGAACTGGTGCACACGCTGGGCGTCACGACGCTGGCGGTGCTGCACGACCTGGACCTGGCGGTGCGCAGCTGCGACCGCCTCGTCGTGCTGGACCGTGGGGAGGTGGTCGCGGTGGGGCCGGTGCTGGACGCGCTCACGCCCCAGGTGCTGTCCGGGGTCTTCGGGGTCACCGCCGAGACGGAGCGCCACGACGACGGGGTGGTCCGCGTCACGTACGGTGCCCGCCCGCTGGCCAGGGCCGGCTGACTCGGGGTGCGGCGGACGTGTCCGCCGGACGGTGGGAGCGGCCCGGGAGCGGGGTCGTCGGCGGGCGGGCGTCCGACGGCGGCCCCGCCGCCGTGTCCGGCGCGCCCGTGCCGACGTCGCGCCGCGCGGTCCCCGGGCTGCGAAGCCGGCTGGCCGGACGGTTCCAACGAATTCTGGTTTCCGGTGGAGAGGTTGACTGGACTGCCACTGGAAGCCGTTCCTCCCCGTATTCCGTACCGATAACGTGAATCTATGTCGGAATCACTGGGGGAAAGCGCGGTAGCGACTCTGGTCCTGGCCGTCGGGCGGGGCGACCGCTCCGCCGCGGACCCGCTCGTGCGCGGCACGCAGCGTGACATCCGGCGCTTCCTGGTCTACCTGGTGGGGCACGCCGACGCCGAGGACCTGACGCAGGAGACGTTCGTCCGCGCGCTGAGCAGCGCGCACCGGTTCACCGGTCCCCACCACGCGCGGGCCTGGCTGCTGGCCATCGCCCGGCACGTGGCCGCCGACCACTTCCGCGCCGCCGCGTGCCGGCCGCGGATCGCTGCCGACCAGGACTGGCAGGCCAGTGCGGAGCGCTCGGGGGCCCACCACCTGCCCGACCTGGACGACATGGTCGCGCTCAACCTCGCGGTGCGCACGCTGCCCACGGCCCGCCGCGCCGCGTTCGTGCTGACCCAGGTGGTCGGCCTCGGGTATGCGGAGGCGGCCGAACTCTGCGGTTGCCCCGTCGGCACGATCCGCTCCCGCGTCGCGCGGGCCCGCCGCGACCTGGCCGCGCTGCTGGCGCCGGCCCCGCGGCCGCGTCCGGCGCTGCCCCGGTAGTCCCGCCGGCGGCCTCCTCGGCCCCGCGTCAAATGTCCCTACTAGAGGATATGACGTGACGGCGGCAATTGTTCCGTAGCATCGATTAGGACCCTTTCGCGCTGCGGTCAGGGGCATACCGCTTGACGGCCATCATTTTTTTGTGGAAGGGTCGACCCTCAAGGGGGAAGGTGTCCGTAGGGGCACATCGCAATTCACGGTCGGGAATCTGTTCAAAACGTTTGCGTTGCGTAAGAACTTTGTGGGCTCGGCGCCGTGTCGGCGTCCGATCGACCACGGGCTCGCGCGCTCTGACGAGGACCATTCCCGCCGTCGGGTCGATACTGGGGAGAGAGTCGTGGTTGTTGGACCGACGCCCGCTGGCGGGCATCGCGGTCGGCGGGGGGCCGGCCGAACCGGGTGCGGGGCGGGTTGGCCGCTGGGCGTACGCCGGCTGCGATAGAGCACACGAGCGCTGCTGCCGTGAACCTCACCGTCACACCAGGGCGCTCATCATCGCCGGGGGGCGCGCCGCTACCGGCGCCGCGTCTCGCGATGGGCGTCGTCACCGCCGTCTTCGCAAGCATCAGTCTCATCGGCTTCCTCCACGTCATGTTCCTGCCGGTCGGGCCGGTCGCCATCGCCCTGTCGTTCACGTGCATCGCCGCCCTGATGGCGATGCAGTTGCTGTGGTACGGCCGGGACAACGGACGCCTCCGGTCGCCGCTGGGCTACGGCGTCCTCGCCGCCCAGGCGGTGCTGGTCTACCTGCCGATCCTGATCTTCGGTCAGGCGTGGGTCGGCATGCCGGGCTTCCTGGCCGGCAGCGTGCTGCTCGTGCTGCGGGCGATCCCGGCCTGGACGGCCTTCTCCCTCATCGTGCTGTCGATGGCGCTGGCCCAGTGGCTGTTCACAGGTGCGCCGATCGACATGCTCTACACCGCGATCTCCACCGTGACGACGGGACTCGTGGTGTACGGGCTGTCCCGGCTGACCACACTCGTCGTCGAGGTGCAGGAGAGCCGCGCGGAGATCGCGCGCATGGCGGTGCTGCGCGAGCGGCTGCGGTTCGCCCGTGACCTGCACGACCTGCTCGGCTACAGCCTGTCCGCGATCTCGCTCAAGATCGAGCTCGTGCACCGGCTGATGGAGAAGTCCCCGCAGGAGGCGAGCGACCACCTGCTGGAGATCCTGGAGATATCCCGGGTCGCGCTCGCCGACGCGCGGACCGTCGCCAGTGGCTACCGCGAGCTGTCGCTCGAGGAGGAGTGCCGCTCCGCCTTGTCCGTGCTCTCCGCCGCGGACATCCAGGCGCGGCTGGACAGCGACCACCTCGACCTGCCGGTCCAGGTGAGCACGGTGCTCGCCACGGTGCTCCGCGAGGGGGTGACCAACATCCTGCGGCACAGCAAGGCCAAGCGGTGCGACATCACCATCCGCCAGACGCAGGACGACGCCTGGATCGAGATCGTCAACGACGACCTGCCGGTCGGGCCGCCCAGAGATCCGAACAGCGGTCGCAACGGCCTGCGCAACCTGTCCGTACGCGCCCAGGAGATCGGCGGATCGCTGACGGTCGAGCGGCAGCCGCACCGGTTCCGGCTCCGCGCCGAGGTGCCGCTGCGCCAGGAACGTCACCAGGCGTCCCGGTCACAGCCAGCCGGCCTCCCTGGCGAGCCGGATGGCGTCGACGCGGTTGCGGGCGGCGAGCTTGTTGACGATCGTGGTCAGGTAGTTGCGGACGGTCCCGACCGACAGGAACATCTGGGCCGCGATGTCGACCGCCTGTAGCCCCTCCGCGGTGAGGCGAAGGACCTCGGTCTCGCGGGCCGTGAGCGGGCACTCCGCGCTGTCCCAGGCGGACATCGCGAGCTGACTGTCGACGACCCGGCGGCCGGCGGCGACACTGCGGATCGCGTCGACCAGCTGCTCGGTCGGGGCGTCCTTGAGCAGGAAGCCGGTCGCCTTGGCGGACAGCGCCCGGCGGAGGGTGCCCGGGCGGCCGAGCGCGGTCAGGACCAGGGTGCGGATCTCCGGCAGGTGGGCCTGGATGTCGCCGATCGCGGAGAGCCCGTCCTTGCCCGGCAGGTCGATGTCGATAACCGCGACATCGGGCCGGAAGCGCTGTGCCATGGGCAGGATCTCCGTGCCCGAGGCGACCGCGGCGACGACCTCGATGTCCGGCTCGAGGTTGAGCAACGCGACCAGCGCATCTCGGACCATGTGCATGTCCTCGGCCAACAACACCTTGATCAACTTGGCATCCCCTGTCGGGCCGGCGCGATTAACCCCGTTCTATCACGCGCCGCACACCTGGCGAATGCTCTTTGCCACGCCTGCGCCCGGGCTGCGGCATACCATTTGTCAAAAGCTCATCGGCCCTTTCACATTCCGTGTACGCCTAGATACTCGTCGTTACAGGAAATGTCGTTTTCGGGTAGGCCGATGGCGAATTCGCCGACCCCGACCTCCGCCGGCCAGTCCAGCCCGAATGCCGAAGCGGAAACCCTGGCGTCGCCCATGGTGAGGGCGCACGTGGCGAGCCCGAGCATCGTGGCCACCAGGCAGAGCGTCTGCTGGAGCATGCCGACGTGTTTCAGCGTGGTGGCGTAGGAGATGCTGTCGTAGACCCAGGAGAGGCGTCCCGCCCGCGCCGTCATGGTGATCAGCACCGGCGGGCGCCGCCGTCCGCCGATGGACACCCGCGCGTTGTCGAGCACCTCGTCGACGTCGGCCGGGGTGGCGTTGACGAGCGTCAGCGCGTGCTCGGCCGGGCTGTAGTGGTAGATCCCGCGCCGCAGGTCGGGGCAGCGGTCCACCGTCAGGTACAGCTCCAGCTCGTACAGCGAACCCGCGCTGGGGTACGGGCGCTGCGTCACCGTGTACCGCACGTTGTCGGGGGCGGTGGCCGTGGCCTGCATCCGGACCCGCGCCGCGTGGAACAACAACTCCCCGAGTTCCCGGGTGGACGGCGCCGCGTCGGCGAACCTCCGGGAGGAGCGGCGGCCGTCGATGGCCTCGGTGAGGGTCATCCCGTGCGGAACCGGGGCGGGCGGGCGGTACATCGGGATCCGCGGCCCGTCGGGCGCCGGCTTGGCGGCGGCCGGCGGAGCCAGGGTCGCGACGTGCCGGAACGTCGCGCCGGCGGGCTCGTCGTGCGTGCCGAGCCTGCTGCGCGAGTGGAACAACAGGTCGTACGGCGACCACAGCAGCAGCGTGGGATCGGTGTCCTCGCGGAACACCGACGTGCCGTCCTCGCCGAGGACGACCATGCCCGCGCCGACCAGGTGGGCGACGACGTCGGCCACGACCGGAAGCGCCAGGTCGACCCTCCGCGCGACCTCGACGCTGGTGGTCGCGCGGGGGAGCGCGCCGAGCACCAGCGCCGCCTGCGGCCGGTGCAGCACCACCCGGTGGTGCGACAGCGGGGACTCGAGCACCAGCTCGCCGTCGCGCTGGTGCGCGAACGCGAACCGGGACAGCCGCATCGGTCGATCCTCGGCCACCTCCGGCAGCCCGAGCACCCCCAGCGGGGACACCGGCTGGACGGACAGCAGCGGCACCGGCGAGTCCCGCGAGCCGAGCGAGCGGACTATCCGGCCGGGCAGCCGGTCGAAGACCGACCGGAGGACCCGCTCGTCCAGCCCGGCGACGTTGCCGAGCGCGACCGGGCCGTAGGTCATCCGGTGCAGGACCTCCTCGACCGAGGGCGCGGGACGGCCCACCGGAACGTCACCCCAGCGGCTGAGGATCGTCAGACTCCCGTCCTCGGCCGTCTCGATGGTCACGTCGTCCCGGAAGGACCACAGCGACAGGCTCGGTCCGGGGCGGGACGCGTCGGCGTCGGATGGCAGCAACCTGGCTCCTCGGCGGGCGTGGCGGTGACGCCGCGTGCGCCCGCTCTACACGAAAAGGGGTATCGGGTTGAGGTTCTCGTACTCCGTGGGACGGTCGAGCCGGCCGAGCCGCACCGGGACGTCGAACAGCCGGCCCGGCGCGAACCTCGCCCAGAAACCGCGCATCCCCGGCACGATGGCCTTCACCACGGGGAGCCCGACGTCCGGACGGGTCTGGTCGAGCACGAGCACGTCGAGCCCCAGCGCCGCCAGCCTGTGCTGCACCGAGCGGACGTCCGACAGCAGGTCGTCCGTCGGGGTGTGGCGGTAGTCGGAGAGCCGGCGTGCCGGCACCCCCGGATCGGGCCGCAGGTAGGCGTCCCCGGCCCAGGTGGCGGTGCGCCACCACCGTACGGCGTCGGGATCGGACCAGCCGTACCTGTCGTCGTCGCCGCCGACCTCCGCCACGGTCGGCATCAACTGGTTCATCTCGGTGAGCGCGCGGACCAACGCCGCACGCGGGTCCGGGTGCGCACCGAAGCCGAACATGATGTCCTCGCACCGCTTGTCGGTGCGCCGGGACAGCGCGGCCATGGTGGGTATCCCGACGTCCGACGACACGTCGAGGACCCAGACCTCGCGGTGCAGGCCAGCGTAGACCTCGCGCAGCTCGTCGATCCAGCGGTCGCCGAAGCTGTCCAGGTCGACCGCGGGAGCCTGGGTGCGGTTGTACCACCAGAGGGCCACGGCGTCGCGTTCCACCACCTCCAGCAGGCCCTGGAGCAGCGCGTCCTCCAGGCTGCTGCCCGCGGCGTTGCCGTTGGAATCCGCGCACAGCGACGCGCCGCCGTACTGGTCCGGCACGTTGAAGTAGAGCATCGAGGTGGGCAGCAGGCGGTGTCGCTGCCCGGTGAGCGACCACACCGGGGTCCAACTCGTCACGGCCGCCTCGTCGAACGGCGCGCACACGTACTGGAACGGCGAGCAGGTGGCGTTCCAGCGGGCCCGGTCGGCGTACTGCCGCTCGTCGAACAGCAGGCACTCGTCGGGGTGGATCGCGGTCTCGGCCAGCTCCCGGTAGCTGCCGGTGACCCGGGCCTCGTCACCGTGGAAGTAGGCGCTGTGCCGCTCGATGGCCTCGCAGAGCGCGCTCACCTCGGCGTGCAGGGAGGTGACGCCCTTGCCGCCGTTCTCGGCCCGCAGCGCGAAGCGCATCTGCTCGGCGTTCCTGCGCGTCGTCATCGCCAGGTTGGGGCCCGAGCGGAACGAGTTGAGGAAGGCCGGGCCCCGCCCGTCGCGGGTGATCTCCTTGACCACGCCGCTGACCGGGCTCACCAGGTGCCCGTAGTCGTGCAGCACCCGCTCGGGGGGCAGGGCGCGGTGGCTGCCGCCGGAGCGGGACGCCTTCGGCCGGCTGCGCAGCGGCACCGGGCGGAAGGCCCGGTCGCGCTCGATGCCGGGATCCCCGCACCGGGGGCACTGCGGCCGTGCGCGCACCTCGTGGTGGGCACCACGCAGGGTCACGCTGTCCAACGTCCACACCGCGCGCTGCCCGTCGTGGCGGAGCCCGGCCGTCCACTTGGCGGCCTCCAGCGCCACCAGGTGCCCGGCGGCGGCGGCGAGTGGGGGGAGCGACACCGGCGGCGCGGTGACGTCCGCGCCCGGGCCGGCGACGGCGCGCAGGCGCGTCTCGGCCTGGCGGTGGCCGCGCAGCCGGTGCGCCAGGCAGTGCCAGCACGCCGTCGGGGCGGCGGGATCGAACACCGGCCCCACCCACACCTGTGCGCCGCCGGGCTTCGCGAGGAGCCAGGGCCGGCGCGCGGCGCGATGCGCGGCGTCGACGGCCGCCAGCCCCTCGTCGAGATAGTCCGCACAGAGCACAATCGATAAGTCGGCGGGAGAGGGTGAAAAGTTCCCGGAAACCTGCGTCACCGTCAGTCCGGCCGCGCGCAGCGCTTCGCCGGCCGCGTCGGCACCCGCCGGGAGGCCGACGCGGATCAGGTCCACCCGGGCGGCGGCCGTGGCCCGTACGGCGGCGATGGCGTCCATGCCCGCCGACTCCCAGTACGCGAGCGCCGGCTCCTCGGCCGGCTCCTCCGGCGCGGGCCGCAGCGTGACCAGGCCGGCGTCGACGAGCCGCCGCACGACCGTGCCGATCTGCGCGGGTGAGATCCCGGGGGGACTGTCGCGGACGAGTTCGGCGAGCCCACGGGTGCCGTCGAGCAGCGGCGCCAGGGCCTCGACGTGTGCGCCGCTGACCGAGGTGGCCCCGCGCTCGGACAGCAGGTAGACCGCGTCACCGCGTACCACGTGGGCCCTCAGGTGCCGTTTGAATCCGACCCGAAGCTGCGCGTCCTGAACCGACATGGCTGCCCCCTGCTCGACCAGCACCGCTCCAGCGGCGCTCCAGCGTGCCTCCAGCCCAGCCTTCCGGCGGCACAGGCTGCGGGGCAAGTGCGGCCGTCACGGCGTGGCCCCTCGTTTGGTCACGCCGGTCCATGACGCGGTCACTATCGGCTCGACCCTCGCTGGGAATAGCGTGGAAGCCTGTCCTGACTCCCCCTGATCGGAATCTCGCCCCCGTCGCGGAACCAGTACGTCGACACCACTCGTCGGCGGTGGAAGGCGCGGTGCATCCGATTGATAGCGAGGTCGGCGAAATGGTTACCAAGTTTGCGGAACTGGGATCGATGTCGCACGAGGAGAAACTGACACTCCTCGCCGCGTTGCTGGAGTCAGCGGCCGGCCCCGCACCGGACGTCGGGCGAGACCCGGAGCCGCCACCGGCCGTGCCGCCGCCGCGGCGGCCGGCGGAGAACCCGCTGGCCGGCGTACGGTTCGAGCTGCTCGGCCCGCTCGTGATCCGGCACGACGGGGTCGACATCGCACCCAGCGCGCCGAAGCTGCGGCTGGTCCTGTCCGCGTTGCTGTTCAACGCGAACCAGCCGGTCGGCGCGTCGGTGCTCGTGCGGGAACTGTGGAGCTCGGGAGCACCGCGCACCGCGCACGCCACCCTCCAGACGTACATGTTCAAGGTGCGCAAGCTCTTCCGCGGCGTGCTCGGCGGGTCCGTCGAGGACGTCGCGCGGGAGGTCCTGCTCACCTGTTCCGGGGGCTACACGCTGCGGGTGGACCCGGAGCAGCTCGACATCTTCGAGTTCGACGACCTGGTCACGGCGGGCACCGCGGCGATGCGCGTCGGTGACTACGAGCAGGCCGGCGCGCACCTGCGCCGGGCGCTGGCACTGTGGCGCGGCAACGTCGTGCACCAGGGCCAGTGGGGCCCGCAGTTGCGCGCCCAGGCGGCGCGGCTGGAGGAACGCCGGTTCTACGCGTACATGACCAGGATCGACGCCGACCTGTGCCTGGGTCGGCACCGGGAGGCGACCTCGGAGCTGGCGTCGCTCGTCGTGGAGCACCCGCTGCACGAGTCGGCGCACGCGATGCTGATGCTCGCGCTGCACCGGTCCGGCCGTACACCGGCGGCGCTGGAGGTCTACCTGCGGTTCCGGCGGCGGATGCTGGGTGAACTCGGCATCGAGCCCTCGGCACGGATCCAGGCCCTGCACCGGGCCCTGCTGTCGACCGAACCACTGCTCACCGACCTGTCGCTCACCTCCGACATGCTGCTGGACCGATTGGTCGGCCGGGCCCGCGCGGCCAGTTCTTGCGCTGTTACCGGTTGATGGACAAGCGCCGATTACGTTCGATTTCACACTCGTGCGCAGAGGAGGAATAGCGATGACGACATCGCCGGTCAGGAACAGCGCGCCGATCGGTCGGGCGACATTCGCCAACGACCCGGTACTGCTGGCGGACGTCCTGCGGCCGTACGCGAGGCCGAAGACCCAGTACCTGAAGTCCGCGACGGTCACCGCGGCCAACGGGCTGGCGAGCGCGGAGGGTGAGTTTGCCATCCCGTACCCGTGCTACATCGACGACACCGGTCACCTCAACTCGGTCGAGGTGAACATCTGCTTCAACCAGCTCATGTACTACCTGGTCGCCAAGTGCGTGCAGGACCGTGCGGTTCCCGCGCTGGCGGCGTGGACGATGGACGACTACTGGGAGAAGCAGCTCCCGGACATGCTCATCGCGAACTTCACCAGCAGGTTCCGGCGGCCGATCGACTCGTCGTCGTTCCACGGCGAGGTGGCCTTCGCGGAGTTCAGCGAGCGCAACCGCAGCAAGCCGGTCCAGATCATCGACATGCCCTGGCGTTTCTGGGACACCCAGGGCGGCGTCGCGGAGGGCGAGGTGCGGATGGCGCTGGTCAACCCGCCCGGCATGCGTCTCCAGGCCGACGCGGCGTGAGCCGCTCCCACCCGTACGTCCCCTGAGGAGGACCTGGTGACTGTTCAGTTGCGCACGCTCGTCGACGTGGCGCGCAGGCACGCGGCCCAGCAGCCGGACGTCGTCGCTCTGGTCTGTGCGGGTCGGCGCGTCGACTACGCCACCCTGCACCGCGTCAGCAACCAGGTCGCGCGCGGCCTCCAGACGGCGGGTCTGCGCCCCGGCGACCGGATCGCCTACCTGGGCAAGGAGTCCGAGCACTTCTACCACCTGCTCTTCGGTGCCGCGAAGACCGGCGTGGTGCTGGTGCCGATCAACTGGCGGCTGGCCGCCGGCGAGGTCGAGCACATCCTGCGCGACTCCGGCGCCGCCCTGCTGTTCGTCGACTCCGACTCGGCCTCCACCGCCGCGAAGCTGGCGCCGGAACTGCCGACGCTGAAGCAGGTGGTCGGGCTCGACGAGTCCGGTGCGGCCGGTGCGGGTTTCGCCGCCTGGGTGGCGCCGCAGCCGGACGCGGACGTGCTGGCCAGGGTCACCCCCGACACGCCGCTGGTGCAGATGTACACCAGCGGCACGACGGGGCTGCCGAAGGGGGTCGTCCTCGCGCACCGCAGCTTCTTCGCGGTACGCCAGGCGCTCGCCTCGGCGGAGCTGAACTGGATCGACTGGCGCGAGGGCGACGTCAGCCTCGTCGGCATGGCCGGCTTCCACATCGGCGGCCTGTGGTGGGCGACGCAGGGCTTCGTGTCGGGCGTGACCAACGTGGTGATGCGCGAGTTCACCACCGCCGGCGCGGTGGAACTGATCAGGACGCTGCGCGTCACCACCGCCTGCCTGGTGCCCGCGATGCTGCGGCTGCTGCTGGCCGAGCCCGGCGTCTCCCGGGAGGACTTCACCTCGCTCCGCAAGGTGGTCTACGGCGGCGCGCCCATCTCGGCCGCGCTGCTGGCCCGCTGCGTCGAGGGCTTCGGCTGCGAGTTCGCCCAGATCTACGGCCTGACCGAGACCGGCAACACCGCCATCTGCCTGCCCCCGGCCGACCACACGCCGGACAGCGGCAGGATGCAGGCGGCGGGACGGGCCTACCCGGGCTTCGAGGTCAAGGTCGCCGACGACAAGGGCAACCCGCTGCCGGCCGGCGAGGTCGGCGAGGTCTGGCTGCGTACGCCGGCGGCCATGGTGGAGTACTGGAACCTGCCGGAGGCCACCGCGAGGACGCTGGTCGACGGGTGGGTCGTGACCGGCGACGCGGGCGTGCTGGACGAGGACGGCTACCTGTTCATCCGCGACCGGATCAAGGACATGATCATCGTGGCGGGGGAGAACGTCTACCCGGCGGAGGTCGAGAACGTGATCGGCCGTCATCCGCTGGTCGCCGAGTCGGCGGTCGTCGGGGTGCCGGACGAGCGCTGGGGCGAGGCGGTGTACGCGTTCGTGGTGCCGGTGGAGGGTCAGCAGCTCACCGAGCGCGACCTGGCGTTGCACCTGCGCGGGCAGTTGGCCGCCTTCAAGCAGCCGTTGCACTACGAGTTCATCGACCGGGTGCCACGCAACCCCAGTGGGAAGATCCTGCGCCGCGAGCTGCGGGAGCGGTTCTGGCAGGGCCACGAGCGCAGGGTGAGCTGATCGCGATGACCGCGGTGATCGGCGAGCGGGACACCCGCGACCCGCTCGGCGACGCCGGCCCGCCGGAGCTGCGACCGAAGTGGGCGCCGAACGCGGTCGTCGGCTTCGGCCGCGCGCCGGACCTCGGCGTGGTCGACGAGGCCGTCCGCCCCGAGGGCACCCGGGCCCGTCTGGTCTCCGTCCTCCTCGACGCGACCGGCCCGGTCCGCCGGCGCGGCACGCACGGGAACATCCCGCTCTAGCACCCCGATTCCCCCCACCGGTCCGCCCCTGGAGTGACGTCGATGCCCGACAACGAGGAAAAGCTGCTCGACTACCTCAAGCGGACGACAGCGGAGCTGCGCGAGACGCGGCGGAAGCTGCGTGACGCGGAGGAGGCGGTGCACGAGCCCATCGCGATCGTCGGTATGGCGTGCCGGTTCCCCGGCGGCGTGCGTACGCCGGAGGAGCTGTGGGGCCTGGTCGCCGCCGGGCGCGACGGAATCGGTGGCTTCCCCACCGACCGGGGCTGGGACGTGGCGGAACTGTACGATCCGACGCCGGGCGCGCCGGGGAAGTCGTACACCCGCGAGGGCGGCTTCCTGTACGACGCCGCGGAGTTCGACGCGGAGTTCTTCGAGATCAGCCCGCGTGAGGCGCTGACCATGGACCCCCAGCAGCGGTTGCTGCTGGAGACGTCGTGGGAGGCGCTGGAGCGGGCGGGCCTCGATCCGGCGTCCCTGCGCGGCAGCGACACCGGCGTGTTCGCCGGGATGATGTACCACGACTACGCGGGCAACAGTTCCACGGGCGCGATCGCCTCGGGTCGGGTCGCCTACGCGTTGGGGCTGGAGGGCCCGGCCGTCACGCTCGACACGGCCTGCTCGTCGTCGCTGGTCGCCCTGCACCTCGCCGCCCAGGCGCTGCGTGGTGGCGAGTGCTCGCTGGCGCTGGCGGGCGGCGTGACGGTCATGGCGACCCCCGAGACCTTCGTCGAGTTCTCCCGGCAGCGGGGCCTGTCGCCGGACGGCCGGTGCAAGTCGTTCGCCGCCGCCGCCGACGGCACCGGCTGGTCCGAGGGCGTCGGCGTGCTGGTGGTGGAACGGCTGTCGGACGCGCTGCGCCACGGCCACCGGGTGCTGGCGGTGGTGCGCGGAACGGCCGTGAACCAGGACGGCGCGTCGAACGGGCTGACCGCGCCGAACGGGCCGTCGCAGCAGCGGGTGATCAGGGCCGCGCTGGCCAACGCGCGGCTGTCGGCGAGCCAGGTCGACGTGGTCGAGGCGCACGGCACGGGCACGACCCTGGGTGACCCGATCGAGGCCCAGGCGCTCCTGGCCACGTACGGGCAGGGCCGGGACCGGCCGTTGTGGCTCGGCTCCGTCAAGTCGAACATCGGGCACACCCAGGCCGCGGCCGGTGTCGCCGGGGTGATCAAGATGGTGGGTGCGCTGCGCAACGGGATGCTGCCGCGCACCCTGCACGTGGACGAGCCGTCGCCGCAGGTGAACTGGTCGGCGGGGGCGGTGTCCCTGCTGACCGCGCCGGTGGCGTGGCCCGCCGGCGACCGGCCGCGCCGGGCCGCCGTGTCGTCGTTCGGGGTCAGCGGCACCAACGCGCACGTGATCATCGAGGAGCCCGAGCACGACGGGTCGCCCGAGCCGGCGTACTTCGGGCCGCCGGCGATCCCGTGGGTCCTCTCCGGACGCACGCCGGAGGCCGTACGGGCCCAGGCCGTGCGCCTGGCCGACGCGGTGGCCGGCCGGGACCCCGACGACGTCGGGTTCGCGATGGCCGTCGGCTTCACGCTCGCGGTCGGGCGGACCGCGTTCGAGCACCGTGCCGCCGTGGTGGGCCGCGACACCGCGGAGCTGGTACGCGCCCTGGAGACGGGTGTGCAGCCGACCGTGGCGGGCACCGGCAGGTTGGCGTTCCTGTTCACCGGGCAGGGCGCACAACGACTCGGCATGGGCGCCGAACTCGCCGCCGCCCACCCCGTCTTCGCCACCGCCTTCGACGAGGTGTGCGCCGCCCTCGACAAACACCTCGACAAACCACTACGCGAGGTCATCGACACCGACGAACTGCACCAGACCGGCTACACCCAACCCGCCCTGTTCGCCTTCGAGGTCGCCCTGCACCGGCTCCTCGGATCCTGGGGCATCCACCCCCACGCCCTCGCCGGCCACTCCATCGGCGAACTCACCGCCGCCCACATCGCCGGCATCCTCGACCTCACCGACGCCGCCACACTCGTCACCGCCCGCGGCCGACTCATGCAGGCCCTCCCCACCGGCGGCGCCATGATCGCCGTACAGGCCACCGAGGAACAGGTCACCCCCCACCTCATCCACGGGGTCGGCATCGCCGCCATCAACACCTGTAGTGACCTCGTCATCTCCGGCGACGAGGCCGCAACCCGCACCGTCGCCGACGCACTCGCCGCGCACGGCCACCGCACCAAACGCCTCACCGTCTCCCACGCCTTCCACTCCCACCTGATGGACCCCATGCTCGACGACTACCGAGCCGTCGCCGCGTCCATCACCCACCACGAACCCACCATCCCCGTCATCTCCACCCTCGACGGCCAACCACTGCGACCCACCCCCGACCACTGGGTCGACCAGGTCCGCCACACCGTCCGCTTCCACGACGCCATCAGCACCCTCGCCGGCACGCACCACGTCGACACCCACCTCGAGATCGGCCCCGACACCGTCCTCGCCACCGCCGCCGCCACCAGCGACGTCACCACCATCGCCACCACCCGCCGCGGACAACCCGAGACCACCACCCTCGCCAGGGCCGTCGCCGACCTGCACAACCTCGGCTTCCCCGTCGACTGGCCCACCTGGTTCTCCGGTGCCCGCACCACCGACCTGCCCACCTACCCCTTCCAGCGCCAGCGGTACTGGGCGGAGAACGCGACCGCGACGGGGGCCGCCAGCCGGCTCGGGCTCGCCGACACCGAACATCCCCTGCTCGGAGCGGCCGTCGCGCTGCCCGACCTCGACGGCGTCGTCTACACCGGCCGGTTGTCGACCGGCAGCCACCCGTGGCTGGCGGACCACGTCATCGCGGGCCGGGTGCTCGTTCCCGGCGCGGCGCTCGTCGAACTCGCCGTACACGCCGCCGACGCGGTCGGCTGCCCGGTGGTGGACGAGCTGACCATCGTCGCCCCGCTGGTCCTGCCCGAGAACGGTGCGGTGCAGCTGCGGCTGCGGGTCGGCGAGCCGGACGAGGAGGGGCGCCGCAAGGTCGATGTCCACTCCCGCGGCGAGCACACCGAGAGCTGGACGTCGCACGCCACCGGACTCGTCACCGCCGACCCGGTCGCCACGCCGGAGACCGTGGCCGAGTGGCCCCCCGCCGACGCCCGGCCCGTCGACCTGACCGACGCGTACGACCGGCTCGCGGACCGGGGCTACGGGTACGGGCGCGCGTTCCGGGGCGTCACGGTCGTGTGGCGACGCGGTGACGAGCTGTTCGCCGAGGTCGCCCTCCCCGAGGCGGAGGAGCGGTTCGCGCTGCATCCCGCCCTGCTGGACGCGGCGCTGCACGCCCCGCTGCTGGCCGACCCGGACGGCACCGGCGACACCCTGCTCCCGTTCTCGTGGCAGCAGGTGGTGCTGCACGCCACGAACGCCACCGCCCTGCGGGTCCGGATCGTCCCCGTCGACTCCGGCTGGGCGCTCACCGCCACCGACGGCACGGGCGCGCCCGTGGTGTCCGTGGGCAGGCTGGAGACCCGGCCGGTCGCCGGGCTCGACGTGCGGCCGACCCACCACGACTCGCTGTACGAGCTGACCTGGGTGCCGGTACCGGCCACCGGCGGGCCGGCCGGCGACGTGACGGTGCTCGACACCACCACGTTCCCGCCCGGTCCCGCCGCGACGGACACCCCGGCCGCCGTACGCGCCGCCCTGCACCGCGTACTCGACGAGACCAGGTCGTTCCTGGCCGACCCCGCCGGCTCCCGGCTCGTCGTGCGTACCCGGGGCGCGGTAGCCCTGCCCGGCGAGGACGTCACGGACCTCGTCGGCGCCGCCGTGTGGGGCTTCGTCCGCTCGGTCCAGGCCGAGCACCCCGACCGCGTCGTCCTCGTCGACGGCGACCTCGTACTGGCCGACGACGAACCGCAGGTCGCGGTCCGCGACGGCGTCGCGCACGCCGCCCGACTGGCCCGGGCGGCCACCGCCGACCCGGTGCCGGCGGACTTCGGCTCCGGCACCGTGCTGGTGTCGGGCGCGTCCGGCGCGCTGGGTGCGGTCCTGGCCCGGCACCTCGTGGCGGCCCACGGGGTGCGCGACCTGCTGCTGGTGTCGCGCCGGGGCGCGGCGGCGCCGGGCGCGGCGGAGCTGGCGGCGGAGCTGACGGCGTCGGGCGCCGCCGTGCGGTGGGCGGCGTGCGACGTGGCCGACCGGGACGCGGTGACGGCGCTGGTCGCCGGCCGGGACCTGTCGGCGGTGGTGCACGTCGCCGGCGTGGTGGACGACGGTCTGCTGACGTCGCTGACGGCCGAGCGGCTGGACCGGGTGCTCGCGCCGAAGGTCGACGCGGCCTGGCACCTGCACGAGGCGACGGCCACGGCGGGGCTGTCGGCGTTCGTGACGTTCTCGTCGGCGGCGGGCGTGTTCGGCAACGCCGGTCAGGCGGCGTACTCCGCGGCCAACGCCTTCCTGGACGCCCTGGCGGTGCGTCGCCGGGCGGCCGGCCTGACCGGGCAGTCGTTGGCGTGGGGCATGTGGGACGGGGGCATGGCGGGCGAACTGGGTGCCACGGAACGACAGCGGCTGGCCCAGGCGGGCGTGCGCGCGCTGTCGGTGGACGAGGGCCTGCGCCTCTTCGACGCCGCCACCACCTGCCCGGCGCCGGTGCTCGTACCCGTCGGGCTCGACCTCGGCGTGGTCGAGGGCCCCATCTACCGCGGCCTGGTGCGGGCCAGGACGCGGCGGGCGGCGTCCGCCGGCAACGGCCTCGCCACCCGGCTGCTCGGCCTGCCCGCCCCGGAGCGCGCGGACCTGCTGCTGGACCTGGTCCGTACGAAGGTCGCGGGGGTGCTCGGGCACCGGGACGCCGACGCCGTCGATCCCGCCCGAGCCTTCACCGAACTGGGCTTCGACTCCCTCGCCGCGCTGGAACTGCGCAACCAGCTCAACGCCGCGACCGGCCTGCGGCTGCCCGCCACGCTGACCTTCGACCGCCCGAACACCCGCGCGGTCGCCGACCTGCTGCACGAGCGGCTCGTGCCGGACACCGGCACCGACGGCGGGCTGCCGGAGGACGAGGTCCGCCGCATCCTGCTCGCCATCCCGATCAGCCGGCTGCGCGACGCCGGCCTGCTGGACAGCCTGCTCGAACTGGCCGGCGTACGGGTCGCCACCGGCGAGCCCGACGCCGCACCGACCGGGTCCATCGACGACATGGACGCCGACGCACTGATCAGCATGGCGCTCGCCGACCTCGGTGACGCGACGACGGAAGCGGGGAGCTGACCACATGGCGCACTCGGAGGAGAAGCTCGTCACCGCGCTGCGGGCCTCGCTGAAGGAGAACGAGTGGCTGCGGGAACAGAACCGCAAGCTCGACTCGGTGCTGCGCGAACCGATCGCCATCGTGGGCATGGCCTGCCGCTATCCCGGCGGGGTGCGGGCCCCGGACGACCTGTGGGACCTGGTGGCCGCCGGCGGCGACGGAATCACCGGTTTCCCCACCGACCGTGGCTGGAACGTCGCCGAGCTGTACGACCCCACGCCCGGTACGCCGGGCCGCTCGTACACCCGCGAGGGGGGCTTCCTGCACGACGCGGGCCAGTTCGACCCGGAGTTCTTCGGCATCAGCCCCCGCGAGGCGCTGGCGATGGACCCGCAGCAGCGGCTGCTGCTGGAGGTCTCCTGGGAGGCGTTCGAGAACGCCGGCATCGACCCGGCCGGCCTGCGCGGCAGCGACGCCGGGGTCTTCGCCGGCATGATGTACCACGACTACGCCGACAGCAAGGCCGCCGGCGCGGTCGTCTCGGGCCGGGTGGCGTACACCTTCGGCCTGGAGGGGCCCGCCGTCACCGTCGACACCGCGTGCTCGTCGTCGCTGGTCGCCCTGCACCTGGCCGTGCAGGCGCTGCGCAACGGCGAGTGCTCGCTGGCGCTGGCCGGCGGGGTCACCGTCATGGCGACCCCGCTGACCTACGTCGAGTTCTCCAAGCAGCGCGGGCTGGCGCCCGACGGCCGGTGCAAGTCGTTCGCCGCCGCCGCCGACGGCACCGGCTTCGCCGAGGGCGCCGGCATGCTGGTCGTGGAGCGGCTGTCCGACGCCCGGCGCAACGGGCACCCGGTGCTCGCCGTCGTGCGCGGCACGGCCGTCAACCAGGACGGCGCCTCCAACGGCCTGACCGCCCCGAGCGGACCCGCGCAGCAGCGCGTCATCCGGTCGGCGCTGGCCAACGCGCGCCTGTCGGCCAACCAGGTCGACGTGGTCGAGGCGCACGGCACCGGCACCACCCTGGGCGACCCCATCGAGGCCCAGGCCATCCTCGCCACCTACGGCCAGGACCGGGAACGGCCGCTCTGGCTCGGCTCCGTCAAGTCCAACATCGGCCACACCCAGGCCGCCGCCGGCGTCGGCGGGATCATCAAGATGGTGCTCGCCATGCGGCACCGGCTGCTGCCGAAGACGCTGCACGTCGACGCGCCGAGCGACCAGGTCGACTGGACGGAGGGCGCGGTCTCCCTGCTGACCGAGGCCGTCGCCTGGCCGCGCGGCGCCGAGGCGTCGCGTGCCGCCGTCTCGTCGTTCGGGGTGAGCGGGACCAACGCCCACGTGATCCTCGAGGAACCGCCCGCACAGGAGGCCGCGCCGGCCGCCGGAGCGACCGGACCGGTGCCGTGGGTGCTGTCCGGCCGTACCCCCGACGCCCGGCGCGACCAGGCGGCCCGGCTGGCGGCCCACCTCGACCGGCACCCCGCCGCCCCGGCCGACGTCGCCGCCGCCCTGGCGGCCCGCACCCGCTTCGAGCACCGGGCGGTCGTGGTCGGCACGAACCCCGCCGAGCTGCGGGCCGGCCTGGCCGCCGTCGCGGCGGACGAACCCGCGCCCGCCGTGGCCGCCGGCACCGCCCGGAAGACCGAGCCGCGGGTCGCCTTCATGTTTCCCGGCCAGGGCTCGCAGTGGGCGGGCATGGCCGTGGAGCTGATGGACACCCACGAGGTGTTCGCCGCCCGGATGGAGGAGTGCGCCAAGGCGGTGGACGGCTTCACCGACTGGTCGCTGCTCGACGTGGTGCGGGGCGTGCCCGGCGCGCCCTCGCTCGATCGGGTGGACGTGGTGCAGCCCGTGCTGTTCGCCGTGATGGTGTCGCTGGCGGCACTGTGGCGGTCGTACGGCGTCGAGCCCGCCGCCGTGGTGGGGCACTCGCAGGGCGAGATCGCGGCCGCCGTCGTCGCCGGCGCGCTCACCCTCGACGACGGTGCCCGCGTCGTCGCGTTGCGCAGCCGGGCGATCGCCGCCGGCCTGGCCGGACGCGGCGGCATGGCCTCCGTGGCGGCGCCGCGCGCGGACGTGGAGGCACGCCTGGCCCGGTGGGGCGAGCGGATCTCGGTCGCCGCCGTCAACGGGCCCACCGCCACCGTGGTCTCCGGCGAGCCCGACGCCCTGCGGGAACTGCTGGCGGCGTGCGAGGCCGACGGCGTGCGGATGCGGATGATCCCGGTGGACTACGCCTCGCACTCCGCGCAGGTCGAGGCCATCCGGGACGAACTGCTCAGCGTCCTCGCCGACGTCCGTCCGCGAAGCGCCGACGTGCCGCTGTACTCCACCCTCACCGGCGCGGTCGCCGACACCGCCACCCTCGACGCCGACCACTGGTACGCGAACCTGCGCGGCACGGTCCGGTTCGAGGAGGCGGTCGACCGCCTGCTCGCCGACGGGCACGACGTCCTCGTCGAGATCAGCCCCCACCCGGTGCTGGGCATGGGGGTGCGCGAGATCCTGGACCGCGCCGACGCCCCCGCCGCGCTCGTCGCGTCGCTGCGCCGCGACGAGGGCGGCCTGTCGCGGTTCCTGCTCTCCCTCGCCGAGGCGTACGTGTGCGGGGTCGCCGTCGACTGGTCCCGGCACACCAACGGCGTGCCGGCCCCACTGCCGACGTACCCGTTCCAGCACCAGCGGTACTGGCAGATCGAGGCGGCGTCCGCGGTGGACGCGCGCGGGCTCGGCATCGACGTCGTCGGCCACCCGCTGCTCGGCGCCGCGCTCACCGTCCCGGAGCGGGACCTGGTCGTGCTCGCCGGCCGGATCAGCCTGGAGACCCACCCCTGGCTGGCCGACCACGCCGTCCTGGACGCCGTCCTGCTGCCCGGCACGGCGCTGGTCGAACTCGCCGTCCGCGCCGGTGACGAGGTCGGCTGCCCGGCCGTCGAGGAACTCACCCTCACCACCCCGCTCGTCCTTCCGCCCCAGGGCGGGGTGGCCCTGCGGCTCACCGTCGAGGCACCCGACGAGCACGGCCGCCGCGCGCTGGGCGTCTACGGCCAGACCGACGCCGAGGCGACGGTCGGCATGTGGACCCGGCACGCCACCGGCGTCCTCGCCCCCGCCACGACGGAGGGGGAACGCCTCACCGAGTGGCCGCCCGCCGACGCGCAGGCCGTCGACCTCGGCGACCTGTACGACCGGCTCGCCGGGCTCGGCCTGCGCTACGGGCCGGTGTTCCAGGGCCTGCGGGCCGCGTGGCGCCGGGGCGACGAGACGTACGCGGAGGTGGCGCTGCCGCAGGGCACCGACGCCGACGGGTTCGGCCTGCACCCCGCGCTGTTCGACGCGGCCCTGCACGCCCTCGCCGGCGACGTCGCCGACGGCACGGCGCAGCTGCCCTTCCTCTTCGGCGGCGTGACGCTGCACGGGGCGGGCGCGACGAGCCTGCGCGTCCGGTTCACCCGGAAGGGGACGGACAGCGCCGCCCTGCTCGTCGCCGACCACGCGGGCGCCCCGGTCGCCACCGTGGCGGCGCTCACCGTACGCCCGGTGGCCCCGCAGGCGCTGCGGGGCCGCAGCGGCTTCGTCGAGTCGCTGTTCCGGCTGGAGCACGCGCCCCTGGCCGTCGGCCGGGGCGACCGGGGTGGCTGGCAGACGCTGGGCGCCACGCCGGTCTTCGACGCGCCGCCGGTGGCGTTGGCCGACGCGTCCGCCGACACGCTGTTCCTGCCGTGCTTCGCCGACGCGCCCGGCGTCGCCGCGGTCGCCGACCTCACGGCGTACGCGCTGACCACCATCCAGCAGTGGCTCGCCGCACCGGACCTGGCCGACACCAGGCTCGTCGTGGTGACCCGACCGGACGACCTGGCCGGCGCGGCGGTGCACGGGCTGGCCCGCTCCGCGCAGGCCGAGAACCCGGAGCGGATCGTCCTGCTGGAGGCCGACCACACCGCCGACGCGCTGGTGGCCGCGGCGCTGGCGACCGGCGAGCCGGTGCTCGCCGTGCGGGACGGCGTGGTGAGCGCGCCGCGCCTGGCCCGGGTCCCCGACTCCGACGTCGCCGGGCCCGCCGTGTTCGGCCCGGACGGCAGGGTGCTGGTCACCGGCGGCACCGGCACCCTCGGCGCGCTGGTCGCCCGCCACCTGGTCACCGAGCACGGGGTACGCGAACTCGTGCTGACCAGCCGCCGTGGCCTGGCCGCCGAGGGCGCGGCCGAGCTGCGCGACGAACTCACCCGGCTGGGCGCGACCGTGACCGTGGCGGCGTGCGACGTGGCGGAGCGGGACCAGGTGGCCGCGCTGCTGGCGGCGTACCCCGTCACCGGCGTCGTGCACACCGCGGGCGTGATGGCCGACGCCACCGTTCCCACGCTCACCCCCGAGCGGCTGGCCACCGCGCTGCGCCCCAAGGTCGACGCGGCCTGGCACCTGCACGAACTGGCCGGTGAGCTGAGCGCCTTCGTGCTGTTCTCCTCGGCCGCCGGCATCTTCGGCAGCCCCGGCCAGGGGGCCTACGCGGCGGCGAACGCGGTGCTCGACGCGCTCGCCGCGCAGCGGCGGGCGGCGGGACTGCCCGCCCACTCGCTCGCCTGGGGGCTCTGGGCCGAGCGCAGCGAGATGACCGCCGACGTGGACGGCGCGCAGCTCGGCCGGATGGCCCGCAGCGGCATGGCCGAGCTGTCCAGCAAGGACGGTCTGGCGCTCTTCGACGCCGCGGTCCGCTCGACCGGGGCGCTGCTGGCACCGGTGCCGATGGACCTGGCCGTGCTCGGCCGCGGCGACCGCGAACCGCCGGCGCTGCTGCGCGGCCTCGTCCGCGCCCCGGCCCGCCGGGCGGTGGGCGGCTCGTCGCTGGCGCAGCGGCTGGCCGAGGTGCCCGCCGGGCGCTGGCACGAGGTCGTGCTGGAGGTGGTGCTCACCCGGGTCGCCTCCGTCCTCGGCTACGCCCGCGCGGACCGGCTGCCCGCGGGACGCGCCTTCAAGGAACTCGGCTTCGACTCGCTCACCGCGCTCGACCTGCGCAACCAGCTCAACGCGACGACCGGGCTGCGGCTGCCCGCGACGCTGGTGTTCGACTACCCGACGCCGGAGGTGCTGGCCGGGCACCTCGTGGAGCAGTTGGGCGGCGGGCGGACCGCGACGACGGACGTCGCGCTGGCGCGGCACGACCAGGAGCCCGTCGTGATCGTGGGGATGGCGTGCCGCTTCCCGGGCGGCGTGCGTACGCCGGAGGACCTGTGGCGGCTGCTGTCCGGCGGCGCGGACGCGATCGGGCCGTTCCCCACCGACCGGGGCTGGCACCTCGACGCGCTGTTCGACCCCGACCCGGACCACCCCGGCACCAGCTACGTCGACCAGGGCGGTTTCCTCTACGACGCGGCCCAGTTCGACCCCGGCTTCTTCGGCATCTCCCCCCGCGAGGCGCTGGCGATGGACCCGCAGCAGCGACTGCTGCTGGAGACCTCGTGGGAGGCGTTGGAGCGGGCCGGCATCGACCCGACCACGCTGCGCGGCAGCCGCACCGGCGTGTACGCGGGCGTGATGTACAACGACTACGGCAGCGTGCTGAGCGGCTCCGCCGAGTCGGTCGACGGGTTCCTGTCCACCGGCAACTCCGGCGGGGTGATCTCCGGCCGGATCTCGTACACGCTCGGGCTGGAGGGCCCGACGATGACCGTCGACACCGCCTGCTCGTCGTCGCTGGTCGCCCTGCACCTCGCCATCTCCGCGCTGCGCAACGGGGAGTGTTCCCTCGCGCTCGCCGGCGGCGTGTCGGTGATGTCGACGCCCGGCACGTTCCTGGAGTTCTCCCGGCAACGCAACCTCGCCCCCGACGGACGGTGCAAGTCGTTCGCGGGGGCCGCCGACGGCACCTCGCTCTCGGAGGGCGTCGGCGTGCTGGTGGTGGAGCGGCTCTCCGACGCGCGCCGCCACGGGCACCCGGTGCTCGCCGTGGTGCGCGGCTCGGCGGTGAACTCCGACGGCGCCTCCAACGGGCTCACCGCGCCGAACGGGCCGGCCCAGCAGCGGGTGATCCGGGCCGCCCTGGCGGACGCCCGGCTCTCCCCGTCCGAGGTCGACGTCGTCGAGGCGCACGGCACGGGCACGACCCTGGGCGACCCGATCGAGGCGCAGGCCGTCCTCGCCACGTACGGCCAGGACCGCGCGGCGCCGCTGCTGCTCGGTTCGGTCAAGTCGAACCTCGGGCACACCCAGGCAGCCGCCGGGGTGGCCGGCATCATGAAGATGGTGCTGGCGCTGCGGCACGGCCTGCTGCCGCGGACCCTGCACGTGGACGAGCCCTCGCCGCACGTCGACTGGGCCTCCGGCGCGGTACGCGTCGCCGCGACGCCGGTGCCGCTCGCCGCCACCGACCGGCCCGTGCGGGCCGCCGTGTCGTCCTTCGGCATCAGCGGGACCAACGCGCACGTCGTGCTGGAACAGGTCGAGCCGGCGGCGCCGGTCGAAGAGCCGGCCGTCGCGTTCACGCCGTGGCTGCTCTCCGCCCGGACCGAGGAGGGGCTGCGCGAGCAGATCCCGCGGCTGCGTGCTTACGTCGCCGCCGATCCGACGCTGCGCCCGGTCGACGTCGCGTACACGCTCGCCACCGGGCGGGCCGGGTTCCCGCACCGCGCGGTGCTGCTCGGCGACCAGGTGGTGACCGGCACGGTCGACGGCGGCAGGCTCGCGATGGTCTTCACCGGCCAGGGCGCCCAGCGGGTCGGCATGGCGGCGCAGCTGTCGGGCTTCCCGGCGTTCGCGCGGGCGTTCGACGAGGTGTGCGCGGAGCTGGACCGGCACCTGGAGCGGCCCCTGCGGGAGGTCCTGGACACCGACGAGGTGCACCAGACCGCGTGGACCCAGCCGGCGTTGTTCGCGGTCGAGGTGGCCCTGTTCAGGTTGTTCGAGTCGTGGGGCGTACGGCCGGACCTGGTGGCCGGGCACTCGATCGGTGAACTGGCGGCGGCGCACGTGGCCGGGGTCTGGTCGCTCGCCGACGCCGCGGCGGTGGTCGCGGCGCGGGGCCGGCTGATGCAGGCGCTGCCCACCGGCGGCGCGATGGTGGCCGTACGGGCCACCGAGGACGAGGTCGCGCCGCTGCTCACCGACGGCGTCGCCATCGCCGCCGTCAACGGGCCGGAGTCGGTGGTGCTCTCCGGGGAGGAGGCGGCCACCCTCGCCGTGGCCGGGCAGCTGACCGGGCGGGGCCGCAAGTCGCAGCGACTCACGGTGTCGCACGCGTTCCACTCGCCGCTGATGGACCCCATGCTCGACGAGTACCGCGCGGTCGTGGCGCGGGTGGAGTGCCGGGAACCGGTCATCGAGCTGGTCTCGACGGTGACGGGGGACGTCACCACCCTCGACGCCGACTACTGGGTGCGGCAGGTACGCGAACCCGTCCGGTACGCCCACGCGGTCGCCACGCTGGCCGCGTCCGGGGCCACCACCTTCCTGGAACTCGGTCCCGACGCGGTGCTCACCGCGCTCGGGCGCAACGTGGCCGAGGGCGAGTGGATCCCGGTGTGCCGCAAGGGCCGCGCCGCGCCGGAGACCGTGGCCACCGCGTTCGCCCGGCTCGCGGCTCGCGGCGTGGCCGTCGACTGGCCCACGGTGGCGCCGGGGCGGACCGTGGAGCTGCCCACCTCCGCCTTCCAACACCAGCCGTACTGGCCCCGGCCGGGCGCCGGCACCGGCGACGCGAGCGGGCTCGGCCAGACGCGGACGAACCACCCGCTGCTGGGCGCGGCGGTCGAGCTGCCGGACGGCGGCACCGTGTTCACCGGCCGGCTCGCGCTGGCCACCCACCCGTGGCTCGCCGACCACGCGGTCGCGGACCTGGTGCTGCTGCCCGGCGCGGCGCTGGTCGAGCTGGCGGCACACGCCGGCCGCGAGCTCGGCTGCCCGCGCGTCGAGGAACTGACGCTGGAGGCGCCGCTGGTGCTGCCGGACGCCGGCGGCGTCCAGGTGCGCGTGACGGTGGGCGAGGCGGCGTCGGACGGCGGCCGGGACGTCGGCGTCCACTCGCGGGTCGAGGACGAGGACGGCTGGACGACCCACGCGGCGGGCCGGCTGACCCCGGCCGGGCCCCCCGGCGCCGACCTGCGGGCCTGGCCGCCGGACGCCGACCCGGTCGACGTCGCCACGACCTACGACGACCTGTTCGCGCGCGGCCTGCGCTACGGCCCGGTCTTCCAGGGCCTGACCGCGGCGTGGCGGCGCGGGGACGAGGTGTTCGCGGAGATCGCCCTGCCCGAGCAGGCGCACGACGACGCCGCCCGCTTCGGCCTGCACCCGGCGCTGCTGGACGCCGCCCTGCACGCGGCGTCGACCGGCGACGGCGAACCCGTGCTGCCGTTCTCGTGGCGCGGCGTCACCGTGCACGCCGCGGGCGCCACCCGCCTGCGGGCCCGGATCGGGTCGGGCGACGGCACGGCGACGGTCACCCTGGCCGACGCGGCCGGCGCCCCGGTCGCCTCCGTCGAGGCGCTGGCCGTGCGCCCGGTGTCGCCGGAACAGCTCTCCGCCCTGCGCCGCGACCGGCACGAGTCGCTGCTGCACCTGGAGTGGACGCCGCTGACCGTCTCGCCCCGGCCGCGTACCGTCGCGGTGCTCGGCGACGGCATCGACGGCCTCGACGCCACCGGGTACCCGGACCTGGCGGCCCTCGCCGGGGCCGTCGACGCCGGCGCCGCGGTGCCCGAGGTGGTGGTGGCGCGCTGCGCCCCCGACCGGGGCGCGGCACCGGACGTACGCGCGCACACGGCCACCCACCAGGTCCTCGCCCTCGCGCAGCGGTGGCTCGCCGACGAGCGCTTCGCCACCTCCCGCCTCGCCGTCCTGACCAGCGGCGCGGTGGCCACCCGCCCCGACGCCGACGTCACCGACCTCGCGGGAGCCGCGGCCTGGGGCCTGGTCCGCTCCGCCCAGTCCGAACACGCCGACCGGTTCGTGCTGGTCGACGTCGACGCCGAGGACTGCCCGGGGCTGCCGGCCGCGCTCGGCTCCGACGAGCCGCAACTGGCCGTCCGGGGCACCGACGTCCTCGTGCCCCGCCTCGCGCGGACCGCCGTCACGGCCGACACCCCCGCCGCCGGGATCGAGGGTCCCGTCCTGGTCACGGGCGCCACCGGCGTGCTCGGCCGGCTCGTCGCACGGCACCTGGTGGACCGGCACGGGGTACGCGAGCTGGTGCTGGTCAGCCGCAGCGGCCTTGCCGCCGAGGGCGCCAGCGAGCTGCGCGACGAACTGCTCGCCCTCGGGGCGCAGGTCACCGTCGCCGCGTGCGACGTCGCCGACTCCGGAGCGCTCGGCGCACTGCTCGCCGCACACCCGGTACGCGCGGTGGTGCACACCGCGGGTGTGGTGGACGACGGCGTCATCTCCTCGCTGACCCCGGAGCGGGTCGACCGGGTGCTGCGGCCCAAGGTCGACGCCGCGACGAACCTGCACGAGCTGACCGGGGACCTGACCGCGTTCGTCCTCTTCTCCTCGGCCTCCGGGGTGCTCGGCGGGCCCGGCCAGGGCAACTACGCGGCCGGCAACGCCTACCTGGACGCGCTCGCCCAGCACCGGCGGGCGAACGGCCAGCCGGCCGTGTCGCTGGCCTGGGGTCGCTGGGAACAGGCGGGCATGGCGGAGCAGCTCACCGAGGCCGACCTGCGGCGCATGTCGCGTTCGGGCATCGGCGCGCTCGCAGTGCAGGAGGCGCTGGCCCTGTTCGACGCGGCGCTGTCGCACCGGGGCATGGTGGCGCCCATCCGCCTCGACCACCGGGCCCTACGCGAGCGCGCGGTCGCGGGCATGGTGCCGCCGCTGCTGCGCGGCCTGGTCCGGGTGCCCGCCAGACGGGCGGCCGACGCCGACGCGGGCGCGGTCGACGCGCTGCGGCAGCGGCTGGCGGGCCGGGACGCCGAGGCGGCCGAGGCCATCCTGCTCGACCTGGTTCGGACCCATGTGGCGGGCGTGCTGGCGTACCCCGACCCGGGCGCCGTCGCGGCCGACCGGCCGTTCAACGAGCTCGGCTTCGACTCGCTGACCGCGGTCGAGCTGCGCAACCGGGTCAACGCCGCGACGGGGCTGCGGCTGTCCGCGACGCTGGTGTTCGACCATCCGACGTCCAACGCCCTGGCCGCGCACCTGCGGGCCGAACTCTCCGGCGAGGCGGGCGACACCAACGCGGTGCTGGCCGCGTTCGCCGAACTCGACCGCCTCGAGGCGGTCCTGTCCGACGTCGACGAGCAGTCGCGCACGCGACTGTCGCTGCGGCTGCGCGACGTGCTCTCGAAGCTGGGCGGCGAGCCCGCATCCACCGGCAACGACATCGATTCCGCGACCGACGACGAGGTCTTCGCTCTCATCGACAGCGAGCTGGGGGTCTCATGACAGTGCGAGGAGGGCGACCGTAGTGGTGGCCAACGAGGACAAGCTGCGGGACTACCTCAAGCGGGTCACGGTCGATCTGCAGAAGACCCGGCAGCGCCTGCACGAGGTGGAGGCGTCCGCGCACGAGCCGGTCGCGATCGTCGGCATGGCCTGCCGCTACCCGGGGGGTGTGGCGAGCCCGGAGGACCTGTGGCGGCTGGTGGAGTCCGGCACCGACGCCACCGGCGCGTTCCCGACGGACCGCGGCTGGGACCTGGAGTCCCTGTACGACCCCCAGGCCCGCCGGGAGGGCACCTCATACACCTCACGCGGCGGTTTCCTGTACGACGCGGCGGACTTCGACCCGACGTTCTTCGGCATCAGCCCCCGCGAGGCGGTCGGTCTGGACCCCCAGCAGCGGCTGCTACTGGAGGTCGCGTGGGAGACCCTGGAGCGGGCCGGCATCGACCCCGGCTCGCTCGCCGGCAGCCCGACCGGGGTGTTCACCGGCCTGATGTACCACGACTACGCGGGCAGCAGCAGCTCGGGCAGCGTGGTCTCCGGCCGGGTGGCCTACACGCTCGGCCTGGAGGGACCGGCGGTCACCGTCGACACCGCCTGCTCGTCGTCGCTCGTGGCGCTGCACCTGGCGATCCAGGCCCTGCGCCGGGGCGACTGCACGCTCGCGCTCGTCGGCGGTGTCTCGGTGATGGCGACGCCGCTGACCTTCGTCGAGTTCTCCCGTCAGCGCGGCCTGTCCCCCGACGGGCGGTGCCGGTCGTACTCGGCCGACGCCGACGGCACCGGCTTCGCCGAGGGCGCCGGCGTGCTGCTGGTGGAGCGGCTGTCGGACGCGATCGAGCGCGGCCACCGCGTCCTGGCGGTCGTCCGGGGCTCCGCGGTCAACCAGGACGGTGCGTCGAACGGGCTCACCGCGCCCAACGGGCCGTCGCAGCAGCGCGTCATCGAGGCGGCGCTGGTCGACGCGGGCCTGTCGACGCGCCAGGTCGACGTGGTCGAGGGCCACGGCACCGGCACGACCCTGGGCGACCCGATCGAGGCGCAGGCGCTGCTGGCGACGTACGGCCAGGACCGCGAGGACCCGCTGTGGCTCGGCTCGGTCAAGTCGAACATCGGGCACACCCAGGCCGCCGCCGGGGTCGCCGGGGTCATCAAGATGGTGGAGGCGATGCGGCGCGGGGTCCTGCCCGCGACGCTGCACGCCGACCAGCCGTCGGACCAGGTGGACTGGACGGCCGGGAACGTGCGGCTGCTGACCACGGCCGCGGCGTGGCCCGAGACGGGGCAGCCGCGCCGGGCGGCGGTCTCCTCGTTCGGGTTCAGCGGCACGAACGCCCACGTGATCGTGGAGCAGGCGCCGCACGCCGAGGCGCCCGCGCCGGCCTCCGCGCCGGTGGCCTCGTTGCTGGTCACCGCCCGCGACGTCGACGGGCTGCGCGACCAGGCGCGGCGACTGTCCGCCGTGGTGTCGGAGGTGGAACCGGCCGAGCTGGGCTACGCCCTGGCCACCACCCGGTCCCGCTTTCCGCACCGGGCCGCCGTGTTCGGCACCTCGGCCGAGGAACTGGCCGCCGGCCTGGGTGCCCTGGCCCGCGACGAGCAGGCCGTCAACCTGGTACGCGGCCGGGCCGCGGACGGCCGGGTCGCGATGCTCTTCTCCGGGCAGGGCGCGCAGCGCCTCGGCATGGGCCGTGGGCTGTACGCGGCGTACCCGGAGTTCGCGGCGGTGTTCGACGAGGTGTGCGCGGCGTTGGACCCGCACCTGGACCGGCCGCTGCGCGAGGTCCTGGACACCGGGGACCTGCACGAGACCGGCTGGACGCAGCCCGCCCTGTTCGCCGTCGAGGTGGCCCTGTACCGGCTCGTCCGGTCCTGGGGCGTCGCCCCGTCCGTGCTGGCCGGGCACTCGATCGGCGAGCTGGCCGCCGCGCACGTCGCGGGCGTGTTCCCGCTCGCCGACGCGGCCCGCCTGGTCGCGGCCCGGGGCCGGCTGATGCAGGCGCTGCCGGCCGGCGGCGCGATGCTCGCCGTCCAGGCCACCGAGGACGAGGTCGCGCCGCTGCTCGGCCCGGACGTCGACATCGCGGCCGTCAACGGGCCGGACTCGGTGGTCGTCTCCGGCACCGAGGAGGCGGTGGCGGCGGTCGCCGAGCGGTTCACCGACCGTCGTACCCGGCGGCTGACCGTGTCGCACGCGTTCCACTCGCCGCTGATGGACCCGATGCTCACGGAGTTCCGGTCGGTGGCCGAGACGGTGTCGTACGCGCCGCCGACGATTCCGCTGGTCTCGACGGTCACCGGCGCGCTGGCGGGCGATGAGCTGGCGACGCCGGAGTACTGGGTCGGGCAGGTCCGCGCCTCGGTGCGTTTCGCCGACGCGGTGCGTGCCGCCGCCGCGACCGGCGCCACCACCTTCCTCGAACTGGGCCCGGACTCGGTGCTCGCCACCATGGCGGCGGACTGCCTCGACGGCGACGTGCTGGCCACGCCGGTGCTGCGCCGGGACCGCGCCGAGCCGCGCGCCCTGGTCGAGGCGCTGGCCCGGCTGGAGACCCGGGGCGTCACGGTGGACCCGCAGGCGTTCTACCACCGGTCCGGACCGTCCCTGGTCGACCTGCCGACGTACCCCTTCCAGCACGAGCGGTTCTGGCAGGACAGCGTCGAGCCGGCCGCCGCCGGCGGTTCCGCCGACGACGACGGCCTGTGGGCGGCCGTGGACAGCGGCGACCTCGACACGGTCGTCACCGCGCTCGACGTCGACCCGCAGGCGCCCCTGGCGTCGGTGCTGCCCGCGCTCTCGGCATGGCGCCGGGGGCGGCAGGAGCGCTCCGCGCTGGACGGCTGGCGCTACCAGGCCCGCTGGGAGCGCCTCCCCGGCGGCACCACGGCGGCGCTGAGCGGGACCTGGCTGCTGGTGGCCGGCGACCCGGCGGTGACCGGGGACACGGGCGCCGCCGTCGCCGACGCGCTCGCCGCGCACGGCGCGACCGTCGTCACCACCGACCCCGACGGACTGCCGGGCCACCTCGACGGCGAGCCGGCCGGCGTGGTGTCCCTCCTGGCGCTCGACGAGACGTTCCTGCCCGGCCGCCCCGGCGTCCCGGCGGGCGCGGCCGCCACCCTCGACCTGATCCGCGTCCTCGCCGGGCGGGGCGTCCGGCTGTGGTGCGTCACCCGTGGCGCCGTCGCCACCTCGCCGGCCGATCCGGTGACCGGGGTGGCGCAGTCGCAGGTGTGGGGCCTCGGCCGGGTCGCCGCGCTGGAGCTGCCCGACACCTGGGGCGGCCTGGTCGACCTGCCCGCCGAGCTGGACGGGCGCACCGCCGCCGCGCTGGCCGGCGTGCTCGCCGGCAGCGGGGAGGACCAGGTCGCCGTACGCCCCGACGGGGTCTTCGTCCGCCGGCTGCACCGGGCGCCGGTGACCGGCACCCCGCGCTGGCGTGGCGTGTCCGGCACCGTGCTGGTCACCGGCGGCACCGGCACCCTCGGCATCGAGGCCGCCCGGCTGTACGCGCGCCACGGCGCCGAGCGGATCGTGCTGCTGAGCCGGCGCGGCACCGCCCCCGCCGAGATCCTCGACGAGCTGCGCGGATCAGGGGCCCAGGTCGACGTCGTCGCCTGCGACGTGGCCGACCGGGCCGCCCTGGCGGCAGTCGTCGACGGCTACCCCGACGTGCGCGCCGTGGTGCACGTGGCGGGGCTGGCGCAGCTGACCGGCATCATGGACATGGACCACGCCGAGTACGCCGACGTCGTCTCCGCCAAGGTCGCCGGCGCCACCAACCTCGACGCGATCTTCGCCGAACGCGACCTCGACGAGTTCGTGCTCTTCTCCTCCGTGGCCGGCGTCTGGGGCAGCGGCGGCCAGGCCGCCTACGCCGCCGGCAACGCGCACCTGTGCGCCCTCGCCGAGGCGCGGCGCGGCCGGGGACAGCCGGCCACCGCGCTGGCCTGGGGGCCGTGGGCCGAGAGCACCCTGGTCGACGACGAGATCTCGGCCTCGCTGCGCAAGCGGGGCCTGGCGCCGATGGCGCCGCAGCGCGCCGTCGCGGCCATGCGTACCGCCCTGGGGGCGGGGGACACGAACGTGGTGCTCGCCGACGTGGACTGGGCGGCCTTCGCGCCGTCGTTCACCGCGCTGCGGCCGAGCCGGCTGTTCGACGCGATCGGCGAGGCGGTCGCCGACGAGGAGCCGGTCACGACGTCCACCTCCTCGGACTTCGCCCGCCGGCTCGCCGCCCTGCCGGAGGTGGACCGCCTGGAACACGCCGTCGGGCTGGTGCGTACGCAGGTGGCACTCACGCTCGGCTACGCGGGCCCGGAGGCGGTCGAACCGACGTCGGCGTTCAAGGAGTTGGGCTTCGACTCGGTCACCGCCGTCGAGTTCCGCAACCGGATGGTGGAGGCCACCGGCGTACGGCTCTCCGCGGCCGTCGCGTTCGACTACCCGACCCCGGTCGCGCTGGCCGAGCACCTGCTGGAGACCGGCCGCCCCGAGGCGGTCGTGGGCACCGTCGCGGCCGACGAGCCGATCGCCATCGTCGGCATGAGCTGCCGGTTCCCCGGCGACGTCGGCTCCCCCGAGGAGCTGTGGGCGATGCTGCGGGAGGGCCGCGACGGCATCGGCCCGTTCCCCACCGACCGTGGCTGGGACCTGGACAGCCTGTTCCACCCCGACCCGGAGCACTCCGGGACCAGCTACGTCCGGGAGGGCGGCTTCCTCGCCGACCTGCCGGGCTTCGACGCGGCGTTCTTCGGCATCAGCCCCCGCGAGGCGGAGGCCATGGACCCGCAGCAGCGGCTGGTGCTGGAGGCGTCCTGGGCGGCCTTCGAGGACGCGGGCATCGACCCGACCACGCTGCGGGGCAGCGCCACCGGGGTGTACGTCGGCGCCAACAACGTCGACTACGCCCGGATCACCGGCGGCGCGGGGACGAGCGCCGAGGGCTTCATGGCCACCGGCAACGCCGCGAGCATCCTCTCCGGCCGGCTCTCCTACGTGCTGGGGCTGGAGGGCCCGGCGGTGACGGTGGACACCGCCTGCTCCTCGTCGCTGGTCGCCATGCACCTGGCGGTGCGGGCGCTGCGCTCGGGCGAGTGCGCGATGGCGGTGGCGGGCGGCGTGACCGCCATGGCGACGCCGGGCGCGTTCCTGGAGTTCAGCCGCATGCGGGGGCTCGCCCCGGACGGGCGCTGCAAGGCGTTCGCGGCCGGCGCGGACGGCACCAACTGGGGCGAGGGCATCGGTGTGCTCGTGCTCGAACGGCTCTCCGACGCGCTCGCCGCCGGCCACGAGGTGCTGGCCGTGGTGCGCGGGAGCGCGGTCAACCAGGACGGCGCGTCCAACGGGCTGACCGCCCCCAACGGGCCGTCGCAGCAGCGGGTCATCCGGCAGGCGCTGGCCGACGCCGGGCTCGCCACGGCCGACGTGGACGTGGTCGAGGCGCACGGCACCGGCACGACGCTGGGCGACCCGATCGAGGTCGACGCGCTGTTCGCCACGTACGGCCGGGACCGTGCCGGCGACCGGCCGCTCTGGCTCGGCTCGGTCAAGTCGAACATCGGGCACACCCAGGCCGCCGCCGGCGTCGCCGGAGTGATCAAGATGGTGCTTGCGCTGCGGCACGGCGAACTGCCCCGCACCCTGCACGTGGCCGAGCCGACGACACACGTCGACTGGGCGGGCGGCGTCCGGCTGCTCGCCGAGGCGCAGCCGTGGGGACGCGACGGGCACCCGCGCCGCGCCGGTGTCTCGTCCTTCGGGTTCAGTGGCACCAACGCCCACGTCGTCGTGGAGGAGGCCCCGGAGGCGCCCGAGACCGAACGGACGCCCGACGACGGGCCCGTCGCGCTGACGCTCTCCGCCCGCTCGGACGGCGCGCTGCGCGAGCAGGCCGCCGGGATCGCGCCGCTGCTGGCCGACGTGCCGCCGCGCGACCTGGCGTACTCGCTCGCCCGGCGAAGCGCGCACCCGCGCCGCGCGGTGGTCGTCGGCGGGGCCGACGAACTGCGCGCCGGCCTCGCCGCGCTCGCGGCGGGGGAGCCCGCGCCCAACCTCGTCACCGGGGTCGCCGCGGCCGCGCCCGGCAAGGTGGCCTTCTCCTTCCCGGGCCAGGGCTCGCAGTGGATCGGCATGGCCGTGGAGCTGCTCGACGCCTCGCCGGTGTTCGCCGCCCGGATGGCCGAGTGCGCGGACGCCCTGGCGCCGCACGTCGACTGGTCCCTGGAGGCCGTCCTCCGCGAGGGCGGGGACCTGGACCGGGTCGACGTCGTGCAGCCGGTGCTGTTCGCCGTGATGGTGTCGCTGGCCGACCTGTGGCGCCACCACGGTGTGGAGCCCGCCGCCGTGGTGGGGCACTCGCAGGGGGAGATCGCCGCGGCCTGCGTGGCGGGCGCCCTCTCCGTGGCGGACGCCGCCAGGGTCGTGGCCCTGCGCAGCCGGGCCCTGCTGCGCCTGTCCGGCAAGGGCGGCATGGTGTCCGTGCCGCTGCCGGCGGTCGAGGTGCGGGGGCGCCTGGAGCGTTTCGACGGCCGGGTGACCGTGGCGACCGTCAACGGGCCCCGCACCACGGTGGTGGCCGGCGAGCTGGACGGCCTCGACGAGCTGCTGGCCGAGTGCGAGCGCGACGGCGTGCGCGCCAGGCGCATCCACGTCGACTACGCGTCGCACTCGGCGTACGTGGCGGAGATCCGCGACGAGCTGCTGGACGTGCTGGCCGGGCTGGAGCCCCGCCGGCCCGAGGTGCCGCTCTACTCGACGGTGGACGACCGCTGGCTCGACGACGTGCCGATGGACGCCGAGTACTGGTACCGCAACCTGCGCCAGACGGTGTGGTTCGAGCCCGCGATCCGTGCCCTGCTCGACGCGGGCGTCACCACGATCGTGGAGGTCAGCCCGCATCCCGTGCTGACCATCGGCGTGCAGGACGTCGTCGACGACGCGGAGGTGCCCGCCACGGTGGTCGGCTCGCTGCGCCGCGACGAGGGGGGCCTGGCCCGCTTCCTGCTCTCCCTCGGCGAGGCGCACGCCCACGGCGTACGCGTCCGCTGGGACGACGAGGGGGCGCGTCGGGTCCGGCTGCCCGGCTACCCGTTCCAGCACGAGCGCTTCTGGCCGGCCGCCGCGACGGTCGCCGCCGACGCGGCCGGGCTGGGACTCGGTGCCACCGAGCACCCGTTGCTCGGTGCGGCGGTGGCCCTGGCCGACACCGACGGCCTGCTGTTCACCGGGCGGCTGTCGGTGGCCGCGCACCCGTGGCTGGCCGACCACCGGGTGGGCGGTCAGGTGATCGTGCCCGGGACCGCGTTCGTGGACCTCGCCGTCCGCGCGGGCGACGAGGTGGACTGCGGCCGCGTCGAGGAGCTGACGCTGACCGCGCCCCTGGTGCTGCCGGACAAGGGCGGCGTCCAGGTGCAGCTGCGCGTCGAGGCGCCCGACGACGACGGACAGCGGCAGGTGACCATCCACTCCCGTCCGGACGGGGTCGCCACCGACGCGACGCCGTGGGTGCGCCACGGCGTCGGCCTCCTCGCCCCCGGCGGGCCGGCGGGCGACTTCGACGCCACGTGGCCACCTCCGGAGGCCGAGCCCGTCGACGCCGACGAGCTGTACGCCACCCTGGCCGCGGCCGGTCTCGCGTACGGCCCGACGTTCCAGGGGGTGCGCCGGGTGTGGCGCCGGGGCGAGGAGATCCTCGCCGAGGTCGCCCTGCCGGCGGGGGCCGCCCGCGCGGCGGCCGGCTACCACCTGCACCCGGCGCTGCTCGACGCCGCGCTGCACCCGATCGCGCTCGCCACCTCGAGCACGGAGGCGTTGTTGCCGTTCGAGTGGAGTGGTGTGTCCGTACACGCAGTCGGGGCGACGGAGCTGCGCGTCCGGTTGCGTCCGCGCGGGCGGAACACGGTCGAGGTGACCGTCGCCGACCAGACCAACACCGTGGTCGCCGAGGTGGAGTCGCTGGTGCTGCGGGAGGCCGCCGCCCCCGCGCAGCCGAGCACGCACCACGACGCCCTGTTCCGCCTGGAGTGGACCCCGGCCGCCACCCCGGCGACCCCGCCGGACGCCCGCTGGGCGGCTCTCGGTGGCTGCACCCTGCCCCAGGACGCCGGCCTCGTCGCCGACGCGTACCCGGATCTGGCGACGCTGCGGGCCGGCGTGGCCGACGGCGCGCCGATGCCCGCCCTGGTCGTGCTGGCCTGCGCGGCCGACGCCGCCGGCGACCTCGCCGGGGCGGCGCACCGGGCCGTGCACGACACCCTCGCGGTGCTGCGGGAGTGGCTGGCGGAGGAGCGCTTCGCCGACGCCCGGCTGGTCGTCGTCACCCGGGGCGCGGTGAGCGTGCACGAGGCGGCGGCGGACCTGGCCGGCTCGCCGGTGTGGGGTCTGCTCCGCTCGGCGCAGAGCGAGAACCCGGACCGCTTCGTCCTGCTCGACGTCGACGACCGCGAACCGCACCGGGCGCTCGCGGCGGCGCTCGCGGCCGACGAGCCGCAGCTCGCGATCCGCGACGGCGTCGCCCTGGCACCGCGGCTCGCCCGCGCGGCCGGCAGCCCCGCGCTGACGGCGCCCACGGCCGAACGCTGGCGGCTGGACGTCACCGAGCGGGGCACGTTGGACAACCTCGCCCTGCTGCCCGAGGCGGAGCAGGCCCCCGTCCTGGCGCCGGGTCAGGTGCGCATCGCGATGCGGGCCGCCGGCCTGAACTTCCGCGACGTGCTGATCGCCCTCGACATGTACCCCGGTGGCGGGGTGATGGGTGGCGAGGGCGCGGGCGTGGTCGTCGAGGCCGCACCCGACGTGCGCGGCGTCGCGGTCGGCGACCGCGTCATGGGCCTGTTCCACGGCGCCTTCGGCACCGAGGTGGTCACCGACGCGCGGATGGTCGTGCCGGTACCGCCGGGGTGGTCGTTCGCGCAGGCGGCGTCGACCCCGATCGCCTTCTGCACCGCCTACTACGCGCTGGTCGACCTGGCCCAGGTGAAGCCGGGGGAGCGGGTCCTCGTGCACGCCGCGTCCGGCGGCGTCGGCATGGCCGCGGTCCGGCTCGCCCGGCACCTGGGCGCCGAGGTGTACGGCACGGCGAGCACCGGCAAGTGGGACGCGCTGCGCGCGATGGGGCTGCCGGACTCGCACATCGGCAACTCCCGCACCCTGGAGTTCGAGGAGCGGTTCGGCGGGGCCGGCATCGACGTGGTGATCGACTCGCTGGCCAAGGAGTTCGTCGACGCCTCGCTGCGGCTGCTGGGGCGCGGCGGCCGGTTCATCGAGATGGGCAAGACCGACGTACGCGACCCGGGGCGGGTCGCCGAGGACCACCCGGGGGTCGAGTACCAGGCGTTCGACCTGCTCGCCATCGACCCGGAGCGGGTCGGCGCGATCCTGCGGGACGTGCTCGCGCTCTTCGCGGAGGACCGCTTCACCCCGCTGCCGGTGCGCACGTACGACGTGCGGCGCGCCCCGGAGGCGTTCCGGACCATGTCCAAGGCCCGGCACGTCGGCAAGCTCGTGCTCACCACGCCGCCCCGGCGCGACCCCGACGGCACGGTGCTCGTCACGGGCGGCACCGGCACCCTCGGCGGGCTGCTGGCACGGCACCTGGTGACCCGGCGCGGGGTGCGGCACCTCCTGCTCACCAGCCGCCGGGGCCCGGACGCCGCGGGCGCCGCCGACCTGGTGGCCGAGCTGACCGGGTACGGGGCGCAGGTCACCGTCGCCGCCTGCGACGCGGCGGACCGCGACGCGCTGGCCGAGGCCCTGGCCCGGGTCCCCGCCGCGCACCCGCTGACCGCCGTGGTGCACACGGCGGGCGTCCTCGACGACGGCCTGGTCACCGCGCTCACCCCGGAGCAGGTCGACGCGGTGCTGCGGCCGAAGGTCGACGCGGCGGTCAACCTGCACGAGCTGACGCTCGACGCCGAGCTGGCCGAGTTCGTGGTGTTCTCCGCGGCGGCCGGCACGATGGGTGGCCCCGGGCAGGGCAACTACGCGGCGGCGAACACCTTCCTCGACGCGCTCGTGGCCCACCGGCGCGCGGCCGGGCTGCCCGCCCGCTCGCTCGCCTGGGGACTGTGGGGCGAGGCGAGCGGGATGACCGCGCACCTGGACGCCACCGACCGGGCCCGGATGGCCCGCGTGGGGCTGCTGGAACTGTCGGTGGCGCAGGGCATGGCGCTCTACGACGCGGCGGAGCTGACCGACGAGGCACTGCTGGTGCCGATGCCGGTGGATCCGGCGGCCCTGCGCGAGCTGGGCCGGGTCGGCATGCTGCCCCCGCTGCTGCGCGGTCTGGTGCGGGGCACGTCCCGGCGGGCGGTGGAGCAGGCGGCGCAGTCGCCCGGCGCCCTGCGGGAGCACCTGGCGGGCCAGAGCGGCCCGCAGCGGCGGCACACCGCGTTGGAGTTCGTCAAGGCGCAGGCCGCCGCCGTGCTCGGGCACGCCAGCGCGAGCGCCGTCGACCCCGACCGGCCGTTCACCGAGCTGGGCTTCGACTCGCTGACGGCGGTCGAGTTCCGCAACCGGCTGAAGGCGGCCACCGGCCTGAAGCTATCCGCCACGATGGTCTTCGACCACCCGACCGCCGGGGCGCTCACCGACCACCTGCTGGCCGGGCTGGCCCCGGCCGAGGTGGACCCGGCGGTGGGGCTGCTGGCCGAGCTGGACCGGCTGGAGCGGTCGTTCGCCCAGGCCGGTGCGGCGGGCCTGGCGGACGCGGTCAAGGCACGGATTACCGATCGGTTGCACGCGGTGATGTCGAATTGGCGTGGCAGGTCCGACGTGGACACCGATCCCGACGGCCTGGACGTCGGCCTGGCGCTGAAGACCGCTTCGGCCGACGACCTGTTGCGGTTCATCGACGACGAACTCGGCACCGGTTGAGCCGGAGGCGCTGAGGAGGGCTACTGATGGCGAACGAGGAACAGCTTGTCGAGTACCTCCGGCGCGTGACGGCCGACCTGCACGAGACGCGGCGCAAGCTGCGGACCGCGACGGAGCGGGAGCCGATCGCCATCGTCGGCATCGGCTGCCGCTTCCCGGGCGGCGTACGCTCCGCCGACGAGCTGTGGGAGCTCGTGTCGGCCGGCGGGGAGGGCATCACCGACTTCCCCACCGACCGGGGCTGGGACCTGGACGACCTGTTCGACCCGGACAGCGGCACCGGCACCAGCTACGTACGACGCGGCGGCTTCATCTCCGACGCCATCGACTTCGACGCGGGCTTCTTCGGGATCAGCCCGCGTGAGGCGCTGGCGATGGACCCACAGCAGCGGCTGATGCTGGAGACGTCGTGGGAGGCGTTCGAGCACGCCGGCATCGACCCGCACTCGCTGCGGGGCAGCCGGACCGGCGTGTTCGTCGGCGCCAACAGCGTCGAGTACCTGTCGGCGATGCAGCAGGACATCGACGCGCTGATCGGTTACACCATGACCGGGGTCGCCGGCAGCGTGGTGTCCGGCCGGGTGTCGTACGTGCTGGGGCTGGAGGGTCCGGCCGTCACCGTCGACACGGCGTGCTCGTCGTCGCTGGTGGCGATGCACGTGGCCGCGCACGCGCTGCGCAGCGGCGACTGCGACCTCGCGCTGGCGGGCGGCAGCTGCGTCATCGGCACGCCGGGCACGTTCATCGAGTTCTCCAGCCAGAAGGGGCTCGCCCCGGACGGGCGGGTGAAGGCGTTCGCCTCGGCCGCGGACGGCACGGCCTTCGGTGAGGGCATCGGCGTACTCGTGCTGGAGAAGCTCTCCGACGCGCGCCGCAACGGCCACCAGGTCCTGGCCGTGGTGCGGGGCTCGGCGGTCAACCAGGACGGCGCGTCGAACGGCCTGACCGCGCCCAACGGGCCGTCGCAGCAGCGGGTCATCCGGCAGGCCCTGGACAGCGCCGGGCTCACCCCCGCCGACGTGGACGCGGTGGAGGCGCACGGCACCGGCACCACGCTGGGCGACCCGATCGAGGCCCAGTCGCTCATCGCCACCTACGGTCAGCAGCGCGACCGGCCGCTGTGGCTGGGCTCGGTGAAGTCCAACTTCGGGCACACCCAGGCCGCCGCCGGCGTCGCGGGTGTGATCAAGATGGTCATGGCGCTGCGGCACGAGGAACTGCCCCGCACGCTGCACGTGGACAGGCCGTCGCACCACGTGGACTGGACCGACGGCGCGGTGCGGCTGCTGAGCGAGCCGGTGCCCTGGCCGCGGGGCGACACCCCGCGCCGGGCGGGCGTCTCGTCGTTCGGCATCTCGGGCACCAACGCCCACGTCCTGATCGAGGAGCCCCCGGCCGTCGGGGCCCCGCAGGACGCCCCGCCCGCCGAGGGCCCCACCCTGTGGGTGCTGTCGGCCCGCACCGAGGCGGCGCTGCGCGAACAGGCGGCCCGGCTGCGCCGACACCTGGCCGACGACCACGCCGGGCACGACGTCGCGCACGCCCTCGCCACCACCCGGGCCCGCCTGCCGCACCGCGCGGTGCTCGTCGGCGACCGGACGGAGCTGTCCACCGCCCTCGACGCGCTCGCCGACGGCGACGCCGCCCGCAACCTCGTCACCGGCCTCGCCGACGTCGGCGACCGCACCGCGTTCCTCTTCCCCGGGCAGGGCTCGCAGTGGTTGGGCATGGCCGCCGAACTGCTCGACACCTCGCCCGTCTTCGCCGACCGGATGACGCAGTGCGCCGCCGCCGTGGACCGGCACACCGACTGGTCGCTGCTCGACGTGCTGCGCGGCGTACCGGGCGCGGCCTGCCTGGAGCGGGTGGACGTCGTCCAGCCCGCGCTGTTCGCCATGATGGTCTCGCTGGCGGCGCTGTGGCGCTCGCACGGGGTCGAGCCCGCCGCCGTCGTCGGGCACTCCCAGGGCGAGATCGCCGCCGCCTGCGTGGCCGGCGCGCTCTCCCTCGACGACGCCGCGCTGGTGGTGACCCGCCGCAGCCAGCTCATCGCCGGGCAACTCGCCGGCCGGGGCGGCATGGTGTCCGTGTCGCAGCCGGTGGCGGAGGTCGCCCGACGGCTGCGGCCCGGCCTGTCGATCGCCGCCGTGAACGGGCCCGCCACCGTGGTGGTCTCCGGTGCGCCCGAGGCGCTCGACGAGCTGCTGGCCGAGTGCGAGCGCGACGAGGTCCGGGCCCGGCGGATCGACGTCGACTACGCCTCGCACTCCGCGCACGTGGAGTCGATGCGCGACGAGCTGCTCCGGATCCTCGCCCCCGTCCGCCCACGCACCAGCGACATCCCGCTCTACTCGACCGTGACGGGCGAACTGCTCGACACCGCGCAGCTGACCGCCGACTACTGGTACCGCAACCTGCGGCAGACCGTCGAGTTCGAGCAGACCGTACGCGGCCTGGTCGCCGACGGCGTCGACTCCTTCGTCGAGGTCAGCTCGCACCCCGTGCTCGTACCGGCCGTGCAGGACCTGCTCGACGAGGCCGAGGGTGGCTCCGTCGTCGGCACGCTGCGCCGCGACGAGGGCGGCCTGCGCCGGTTCCTGCTGTCGCTGGGGCAGGCGCACACCCGGGGCGTACGGCCCGACTGGGCCACGCTCGTCACCGCCCCCGCCCGGCCGGTCGCCCTGCCGACGTACGCCTTCCAGCGGCGCACCTACTGGCCCAGCGGCGCGGGCGGCCCGGTCGACGCCACCGGCCTCGGCCTGGGTTCCACCGGGCACCCGCTGCTCGGCGCGACCGTGTCGCTGGCCGGGGCGGACGGCGTGCTGCTCACCGGCCGGCTGTCGACCTCGGCGCACCCCTGGCTCGCCGACCACCGGGTGGCGGGCCGGATCCTCCTGCCCGGCACCGCCTTCGTCGAGCTGGCGATCCGGGCGGGCGACGAGGTCGGCGCCACCCGGATCGAGGAGCTGACGCTCGAGGCGCCCCTGGTGGTGCCGGAGCGGGGTGCGGTGCAGGTCCAGCTCCGCGTCGGCGAGCCCGGCCCGGACGGCGCCCGGCGGCTGACGGTCCACTCGCGGCCCGACGCGGACGGCCAGTGGACCCGGCACGCCACCGGCACCCTCGCCATCGGTGCGGCGGGCGCCGACGACCGTGCGGCGGCCCCGGCGGGCACCTGGCCGCCCGAGGGCGCCGAGGCGGTGGACACCGCGCAGCTGTACGACCGGTTCGCGTCGCTCGACGTGACCTACGGCCCCGCCTTCGGCGGCCTGGGCTCGGTGTGGCGGCGGGGCGACGAACTGTTCGCCGAGGTCACCGCGCCCGAGGCGGCGAAGGTCGCCGGCTTCGGCCTGCACCCCGCCCTGCTCGACGCGGGGCTGCACCCGCTCGGCCTGGGCGTCTTCACCGCCGACGACGGCGCGGGCGGGCCCTGGCTGCCGTTCGCCTGGCACGGGGTGAGCCTGCACGCCACCGGCGCCGCCCGGCTGCGGGTCACCATCCGGCCGGCGGGCCCCAACGCCGTCGCGGTGGCCGTCGCCGACCACGCGGGCGTGCCCGTCGCCGCGATCGAGGCGCTGGCCGTGCGCCGCCTGCCCGCGGGCGCGCTCGCCGCCCTGACCAACCCGCGCCACCAGGCGATGCACGTGCTCGACTGGGTGCCGGTCCCGGTGGCCGACGGCGCGGCCACGGTCGCGGTCGTCGGCGGCGACCTGCCCGGCGCCACCGCGTACGACAGCCTCGCCGCGATCACCGAGGTTCCCGGGCACGTGGTCCTCCCGATCACCCGCGACGGCGACGGCCTCGTCGGGGACACCTACCGCGCGGCGGAGCGCACCCTCGCCGCCGTCCAGGAGTGGCTCGCCGACGCCCGGTTCGCCGACGCCCGGCTGGTCCTGCTCACCGAGGGTGCGACGGACGGGACCGACCCGGCGCTCGCCGCCGTGTGGGGGCTCGTGCGTTCCGCGCAGTCCGAGAACCCCGGGCGGTTCGTCCTTCTCGACGTCGCCGGTCAGCGGTGGCAGCCGAACCTGGTGCCCGCGCTGCGTACGGGTGAGCCGCAGCTCGCCCTGCGCGACGCCGAGGTGCTCGCGCCCCGCCTCGCCAAGGCGGCGGGGGAACCGGGCACGTTGCCGGAGATCACCGGAACCGTCCTGGTCACGGGCGCCTCCGGCACGCTCGGCCGTCTCGTCGCCCGGCACCTCGTCGCGCGCCACGGCGTCCGCCGGCTCGTGCTCGCCGGTCGCCGCGGCATGACCGAGGACCTGGCGGTCCTGCACGACGAGCTGACCGCCCAGGGCGTCCACGTGACGGTCGCCGCCTGCGACGCCGCCGACCGCGAGGCGCTGGCCGCGCTCGTCGCGGAGCACCCGCCCACGGCGGTCGTGCACACGGCCGGCGTCCTCGACGACGGCATGATCGCCTCGCTCACGCCGGAGCGGCTCGCGACCGCGCTGCGCCCCAAGGTCGACGCGCTGGTCAACCTGCACGAGCTGGCCGGCGACCTGAGCGCCTTCGTCGTGTTCTCCTCGGCGGCGGGTGTCCTCGGCGGCCCCGGGCAGGGCAACTACGCGGCGGCCAACGCCTTCGTCGACGCGTTCGCCGCTCACCGGCGTGCCCGGGGCCTGCCCGCCGTCTCGCTGGCGTGGGGCATGTGGGCGCAGCGCACCGGCCTCACCGGTGCCCTCGACGACGCCGACCTGGCCCGGATGCGGCGCTCCGGCGTACGGCCGCTGTCCACACAGGACGGCCTCGCGCTGTTCGACGAGGCGCTCGGCGCGCCGGAGGCCGCCCTCGTGCCGATCCACCTGGACCTCGCCGCGCTGCGGGAGCAGGCGGCCGGCGCGGTGCTGCCCACGGTGCTGCGCGGCCTGGTCCGCACCCCGGCGCGACGCCAGGTCTCGGCCGACGCCGCGGCGGCCTCCGACCTGGTCGCGGCCCTGGCCGGACGGGGCCCGGCGGAGCGCCGCAAGGAACTCGTGGACGTCGTCCGCGCGCAGGTCGCGGTCGTGCTGGGGCACGGCGGCGGCGACGCGGTCGGGGCCACGACGGCCTTCAAGGAGCTGGGCTTCGACTCACTCACCGCGGTCGAGTTCCGCAACCGGCTCAACGCGGTGGTCGGCCTGCGGCTGCCCGTCACGCTGGTCTTCGACCACCCCAACCCGACGGCGCTCGCCGAGCACCTGGACGCGGAGCTCTTCGACGGCGGGCCGGCCGCCGCCGTGGTGGTGGCCTCCTCCGACGGCGGCGACGACGACCCGATCGCGATCGTCGGCATGGGCTGCCGCTTCCCCGGCGGGGCCAGCTCACCGGAGAAGCTGTGGGACCTGGTCGCCGGCGGCGTCGACGCGGTGGCCGGCTTCCCGACCGACCGGGGCTGGGACATCGACAACCTCGTCGACCCGGACCCGGAGAAGCCGGGCCGCACCTACTGCGGCGAGGGCGCGTTCCTGTACGACGCGGCCTGGTTCGACGCCGAGTTCTTCGGCATCTCCCGACGCGAGGCCCTGGCCATGGACCCGCAGCAGCGGCTGTTCCTGGAGACCTCGTGGGAGGCCGTCGAGCGCGCCGGCATCGATCCCACCACCCTGCGCGGCAGCCGCACCGGGGTGTTCGCCGGCCTGATGTACCACGACTACAGCGCGCACCTGCAACACCTGCCCGCCGAGCTGGACGGCTTCATCGGCACCGGCGTCGCCGGTGGTGTGGTCTCCGGGCGGGTGTCGTACGCGCTGGGGCTGGAGGGGCCGGCCGTCACCGTCGACACGGCGTGCTCGTCGTCGCTGGTCACCCTGCACCTGGCCGCCCAGTCGCTGCGCCGGGGCGAGTGCGCCCTGGCCCTCGCCGGCGGCGTGACCGTGCTCGCGACGCCCAACGCGTTCATCGACTTCAGCCGCCAGCGGGCCCTCGCGCCGGACGGGCGGTGCAAGTCCTTCGCCGCCGGCGCGGACGGCACCGGCTGGGGCGAGGGCGTCGGCGTACTGGTGCTCGAGAAGCTCTCCGACGCGCGCCGCAACGGCCACCCGGTGCTCGCCGTCGTCCGCGCCACCGCCGTGAACCAGGACGGCGCGAGCAACGGCATGACCGCACCGAACGGCCCCTCCCAGCAGCGCCTGGTCAACCAGGCGCTCGCCGACGCGCGGCTGCGCCCCGGCGACGTGGACGCCGTCGAGGCGCACGGCACCGGCACCACGTTGGGCGACCCGATCGAGGCCCGGTCGCTGATCGCGGCGTACGGCCGCGACCGGGGCGAGCAGCCGCTCTGGGTCGGCTCGATCAAGTCGAACATCGGGCACACCCAGGCCGCCGCCGGGGTCGCCGGCGTGATCAAGATGGTGGAGGCGATCCGGCACGGCGTGCTGCCGCGGACGCTGCACGTCGACGCGCCGTCGCCGCACGTGGACTGGGCCGACGGGGCCGTCCGGCTGTTGACCGAGGCGGTGCCCTGGCCGGAGACGGGACGCCCGCGCCGCGCCGGCGTCTCCTCGTTCGGCATCTCCGGCACCAACGCGCACGCGATCATCGAGCAGGCGCCGGAGCCGGTGGTGGTGGACTCGACCGCCGAGGTGCCGGTGGTGCCGCTGCTGGTGTCCGGCCGCGACCAGGCCGCGCTGCGCGACCAGGCGGCCCGGCTCGCCGCGCGCCTCACCGCCGACGCGTCCGCCGCCGACGTGGGCTTCTCGCTGGCCACCACCCGTACCGCGCTGCGGCACCGGGCGGCCGTGCTGGGCCGGAACCTGGACGAGTTGCGCGCCGGCCTTTCCGCGCTGGCCCGCGGCGAGAACGCGCCCGGTGCGGTCGGCGGGATCGCCGACACCGCCGGCGCGACGGCCGTGCTGTTCACCGGCCAGGGGGCGCAGCGGGTCGGCATGACGGCGCAACTACTGGGCTTCCCGGCGTTCGCGCGGGCGTTCGACGAGGTGTGCGGGGAACTCGACCGGCACCTGGAGCGGCCGTTGCGGGAGGTGCTGGACACCGAGGAGGTGCACCAGACGGGCTGGGCGCAGCCGGCGTTGTTCGCGGTGGAGGTGGCCCTGTTCCGGTTGTTCGAGTCGTGGGGCGTACGGCCGGACCACGTGGCGGGGCACTCGATCGGTGAGCTGGCCGCCGCGCACGTGGCGGGCGTACTCACCCTGCCGGACGCCGCCCGGCTGGTGGCCGCCCGCGGCCGGCTGATGCAGGCGCTGCCCACGGGCGGCGCGATGGTGGCCGTACGGGCCACGGTGGACGAGGTAACGCCGCTGCTCACCGGCGACGTGGCGATCGCCGCCGTCAACGGGCCGGAGTCGGTGGTGCTCTCCGGCGCGGAGGCCGCCACCCTGGCGGTCGCCGGTAAGTTGGCCGGCTCCGGTCGCAAGACCAAGCGGCTCACCGTGTCGCACGCGTTCCACTCGCCGCTGATGGAGCCCATGCTCGGCGAGTTCCGCGCGGTGGCCGAGTCCGTCGCGCACCATCCGCCGACGATCCCCGTGCTCTCCACGGTCACCGGCGACGTCGCCGAGCTGACGTCCGGGTACTGGGTGGAGCAGGTGCGGGCCACGGTGCGCTTCGCCACGGCGGTCGAGGCGCTGGCGGCCCGCGGCGTACGCACCTTCCTCGAACTGGGCCCGGACGCGGTGCTCACCGCGCTCGGTCGCGACTGCGTGGCGGACGGCGAATTCGTTCCCGCGCAACGCGCCGACCGGGACCCGGCACTGGTGGCGACCGAGGCCCTCGCCCGCCTGCACAACCGTGGCGTACCCGTCGACTGGGCGGCCTTCTTCGCCGGCGCGCGTGCGGTGGCGCTGCCCACGTACGCCTTCCAGCGCACCCGCCTGTGGCCGGACGCGCCCGCCGTCGCCGCGCCCGGCGACGACTTCTGGGCCGCGGTCGACCGCGACGACCTGGGCGCGCTGCTGGGTCTGGACGACACCGCGACCCTCAAGGACGTGGCGGTGGCCCTGTCGACCTGGCGGCGTGGACCCGCGCCGGGCTACCAGCTGCGGTGGTCCCCGGTGACCGGGCTGCCGGCCGCCGCCCTCCCGGGCGTCTGGCTGGTGCCGGAGGGCGCCGGTCCGATCGCCGAGGCGATGGCCCGGCACGGCGCCGACGTCCGCGGGTACCGCGTCGGCACGACCGACGAACTGCTCGACCTCGCGCCGGACCACGTGGTGTCGGGGGTGCTGACGACGCCCACCGGACCCGCTCCCGCCGAGTTGCTCGGGGCCCTCGACGAGGCCCGCATCGACGCCCCGGTGTGGGCGCTGACCCGGCAGGCGGTCGCGGTCGCCCCCGGCGAACGCGTCACCGACCCGTGCGGGGCGGCGGCGTGGGGCTTCGGCCGGGCCGCCGCCGTCACCACGCCCCGCGCCTGGGGTGGGGTCGTCGACCTGCCGGAGGCGCTCGACGACCGGACCCTGAGCGCCCTGTGCCGGGTGCTCACCCGGGGCGCGGGCGAGGACCAGGTGGCGCTGCGCCCGGCGGGCGTCTTCGCCCGCCGGCTCGTCGCGGCCCCCGCACAGCCGGGTGACCCGTGGCGGCCGGCCGGCCCGGTCGCGCTGCACGGCGGGCCGCTGGCGGAGCGGATCGCCGCCCTGCTGGACGCGGCGGGCGTGACGATCACCACCACGGGCGCCGCCGACACGGTGGTCGTCACCAGCGACGCCGTCGACGCGGTCCCGACCGCCCTCGCCGCCGAGGCGGAGCGGCTCGTGCTCGTGCACACGGTCGACGAGCTGTTCGGGGTCGCCGGCGCCGCCGAGACGGCGGCCGTGTTCGACGCGATCGCCCAGCGGCGCGACGGGGCGGTGTGCGTAGCGGTCGGGCCGGACCTCACCGTCGAGCGGTTCGCCGCCGCGGTGGGCGCGGGCGCCGTCGGCCGGGTCGCGGCCGACGTGGACTGGGCCTCGTTCGTGCCCGACTACACCCGGTACCGGCCGAGCCCGCTGCTGCGGGACCTGCCGGACGCGATGCGCCACATCACCGAGACCGCCGAGGACACGCTCGACGTCGACGATCCGGACGCGTTGCGCCGGCTGCTCGACGGCGCCGACGAGGCCGAGAGCCGCACGGTGCTGTCCCACGTGGTACGGGCCCAGACCGCGTACACGCTCGGTCTGCCGTCGGCGGCCACCGTCGAGGAGGACCAGGAGTTCCTGGACATCGGCTTCTCCTCCCTCACCGCCGTGGAGCTGCGCCGCAGGCTCGAAGCCCTCACCGGGCTGGAACTGACGGCCGCGCTCGTCTACGACCATCCGACACCCGCCGAGGTGGTCGAGGAACTGCTCGCCCAGCGGGCCCTCGCCGCGTAGCCGCCTCCCACGACGTGGAGCCGCCCCCTTCCTCACCCCCCTCACAGAAGGAAGCCCGCATGAGCAAGTCCGCTCGGATGAGCACCCTGATCAAGCCGCCCAAGGTGGCGTGGAACCCGACGGAACGCCGGCTGCTGCGCGCGGCGGGCATCGCCGATTTGCGCGCCACCGCCCGCCGGGCCGTGCCCCGGATGGTCTTCGACTACTGCGACGGGGCGGCGGACAGCGAACGCAGCCTCACCCGCGCGCGGGAGACCTTCGCGAACATCGAGTTCCAGCCTTCGGTGCTGCGCGACGTGTCCGAACTGGACACCAGCCGCATGGTGCTGGGCAAGCGGCAGAAGCTGCCGTTCGCCCTGGCTCCCGTCGGGTTCAACCGGGTCATGCACGCCGAGGGCGAGCCGGCGGTCGCCTCGGTGGCACAGCAGTTCGGCGTGCCGTACTCGGTCTCCACCCTCGCCACCACCTCGCTGGCGGACGTCGCCGCCGCCGCGCCGGAGGGCCGGCACTGGTTCCAGCTGTACTTCGCCGAGGACCGGGCGATGGTCAAGGAGCTGCTCGCGCTCGCGGAGGAGGCGAGGTTCGACACGATCCTGCTGACGCTGGACACGCCGATCTCCGTGCCGCGTCGCCGCGACATCCGCAACGGGCTCACCATCCCACCGTCGATGAGCGTCGGCACCATCGCCGAGGCGTTCCTGCACCCGGGCTGGTGGGTCCGGCAGTGGCGGGCGGGCACCCCGTCGCCGCAGGTGCTCAAGGCCACCGGCGGGTCCGCCTCCGACATGATCAAACGGGTGTTCAACCCTCGGCTGTCCATCGAGGACGTCGAGTGGCTGCGCGGTGCCTGGTCGGGCAAGCTCGTCGCCAAGGGCGTGCAGAGCGTCGCCGACGCCAAGCGGGTCGCGGCCGCCGGGGTCGACGGGGTGTGGCTCTCCACGCACGGCGGGCGCAAGCTCGACCGGGCGCCGGTGCCCGTGGAGCTGCTGCCGCACGTCGTCGACGAGGTCGGCGACCGGGTCGAGGTGCTGGTCGACACCGGCATCACCTCGGGCGCCGACATCGTGGCGGCGCTCGCCCTGGGCGCCACCGCCGCCGTGGTCGGCCGGGCCTACCAGTACGGGCTGATGGCCGGCGGCCGCCGTGGCGTCGTACGCGCAATGGAGATCCTGAGCCGCGAGATCGAGGTCACCATGAAGTTGCTCGGGGTCTCCTCGGTGGCCGAACTGAACCGATCCCACGTCAAATTCCGCTGACTCCGGGCCGACGTGAAGTCTGGTTCGGCTTTGTCGTTCGTCGATCTCCCTCGCAGGTTGCCGTCTTCCCGGGTGGTGAGGGGTGCAGGTAGGGGTTACCCGCCCCACTCCTGTTCGTAATGATCGGACTGTCGTATTTCGGGGCGTACGTGGAGGTTATTTGTGGCACGCATGTACGGGAATGGTCACTGCCGATCGTTCAACGGGGACGGGAGGATGGACATCATGGCCCGCGACGACGTCACGGGTGAACTGTTGGTCTTCCCGCACAGTGGCAGCTTCCGGGGTAGCGAGACCTTCGGTGAGCCGGTGCTGATCAGCACCGACTTCCATCCCACGCGCAATTACGGACTGGTTCGTCCCATCGACGTCAACGGCAACGGCTACGCCGACGTCATCGGCGTGAGCATGAGCTTCATGAACCCGACCCACGGAATCTTCCTCTACCCGAACAAGGGTGGGCTGAACGGCCTCGACACCCTCGGCGAACCGATCCGCATCTCCGGCGCGCGCGACGACAAGAAGTGGGAGACGCTGGGCATCGCGGACATGGACCTGGACGGCTGCGACGACATGTTCGGCCGGGAGCAGGACGCGGGCCACGTCGACGCGTTCTTCAACCAGCGGCAGGTCAGGCAGAACGAGACGTACGACCGCACCGCGCACCGCATGGTGACCGTCGACGTCGAGGACTTCCCGCTCGCGATGGCCGACGTCACCGGCACCGGCCGGCCCGACCTGCTGGTCCGCCGCGCCAACGGCGACCTCGACCTGTACGAGTTCGCGCAGAACACCTCCGGGGAGGGCCCCTGGTGGCGGGAGGAGGGCCAGTGGTTCACGCTGGGCCGGGGCTGGCAGGAGTTCGCGCACGTCGTGGTGACCGACATCGACCTCGACGGCCGGCCGGACCTGCTGGTCGTACGCGCCGACGGCACCCTCGTCGTCCACCTGCACAACGGCAAGTTCGACCCGGAGCAGCCCTCGGCCACGTTCTCCGCGCCGAAGGTCCTCGCCACCGGTTGGCAGAAGTACTCGGTGGTGAGCTGACATGGGCGGCCCGCTGGAGGCCGGACGGCCCGGTGACGCCGACACGGGACGAGAGGGGCAGCGGTGAGCGAGAACGCGGACGACCAGGCCGGATGGCGGTTGACGGTGGACTCCGCCCGATGCGTCAGCTCGGGCTTCTGCGTCGGCAGCGCGCCGGAGCACTTCACGATGGAGCAGGTCGCCCGGCCGTCGGCCGACGTGGTGGCGCCGGCCGACGCGGTGCTGGAGGCCGCCGACTTCTGCCCGGTGGAGGCCATCTCGGTGTTCGACGCGCGGACGGGGGCACAGATCGCCCCGAAGAGGTGACGGTGGCCGATCCCGGCTCCCGGCCACCCGGCGACACCACCGGTGCGCGGACGACATCCCGCAGGCGCGGCCCCGTCCACCTCGGCGGCCTCGTACAGCTCGACCGGCAGTGACGGCCGGCTGAAGGCCCCGGTGCCCGCAGGACATCTCGCACGGCCCACCGGTCCCGGGTACGCCCCGGGCCGGTGGGCCGTTTCCGGTTTCGAGCGGGTCGGGCGTTTCCGGCCCGGGCCCGTGGGCCGCCTGCGCACCGGAAGGATGGGCCGCCGCCGGCGCCACGCGGACGGACCGGCCCCCCGCCCCGGTCGTGCCGGGTCGGGGGGCCGTCGTGCGCGCCCGGGGTCAGACGTTGTCCAGCTCGCTGTCCAGGATGTCGAACAGGTCGTCCGCCGTGACCGAGGCGAGGTCCGTGGCCCCGGTGGGGCTGGACTTGTCGCGCCACCTGGTCAGCAGTCGTTGCAGGGCCGCGGCGATGTCCGTCTCCGCCGTCTGCGCCGCGTCCACCAGCTCCAGCGTCGCCTCCACCCTGGCGATGCCGTCGACGAGGGCCCGCAGGTTGAGCTGCGCCTGGTTGCCGCCCAGTTCCCCGACCAGGTGCTCCACGAGTGCCGCGGGCGTGGGGTGGTCGAACGTCAGGGTCGCCGGCAGGCGCAGGCCGGTGGCCTGGTTGAGCCGGTTACGCAGCTCCACCGCCGTCAGCGAGTCGAAGCCCATCTGCTTGAACGCCTGCTCCGCCCGGACGGTCGCCACCGAGCCGTGTGCCAGCACGGCGGCCACGTTCGCGCGTACCAGGGTCAGCAGCGCCTCGCGCTGCTCCGGCTCGGCGAGGCCGGCCAGCCGGCTGGACAGCGACACCGCGCTGCCGGCCGGGGAGGCACGCCGGGGCCGGGTGAAGGAGCGCAGCGGTGGCGGCGCCGACGTGCTCGTCCGCAGGGCGGCCACGTCCAACCTGATCGGGACCAGACACGGCTCGTCCGTCCGGCAGGCGGCGTCGAACAGCGCGAGCCCCTCCTCCACGGTGTGCGCCAGCACACCGTTGCGCCCGATCCGGGCGAGGTCGGCCCCGGTCAGCCCACCGGCCATCGCGCCATCGCTGCGCCACAGGCCCCAGGCCAGCGACGTCGCCGCGAGGCCGGACGCCCGACGTCGCGCGGCGAGCGCGTCCAGGAAGGCGTTCGCGGCCGCGTAGTTCGCCTGGCCGGCCGTGCCCAGCACCCCGGACGCCGAGGAGAACAGCACGAACATCCCGACGTCGCCGGCCAGCTCGTGCAGGTTCAACGCCGCGTCGACCTTGGCGCGCAGCACCGCGTCCACCCGCTCCGGCGTGAGCGACTCGACCGTACCGTCGTCCAGCACACCCGCCGCGTGCACGACACCGACCAGGTGGGGCAGGGACGTCAGGAGCGCCGACAGTGCGGCCCGGTCGGCGGCGTCGCAGGCGGCCACCGTGACCGTGGCACCCAGCGACTCCAACTCGGCCGCCAGCTCCGCGGCACCCGGCGCCGCCGGCCCCCGGCGGGAGGTCAGCACGAGATGCCGCGCACCGTGCGCGGTGACCAGGTGGCGGGCCAGGGCGGCACCCAGCGCTCCCGTGCCGCCGGTGACGAGCACCGTGCCCGCCGGGTCGAACAGAGGGCGGTCCGACGTGGCCGCGAAGGCCGCGAGGCGCGGCACGGTCGGTATTCCGTCGCGGACGGCGACCTGTGGCTCGTCGGTCGCGACGGCCGCGCCGACGAGAGCCGGATCGTCGGCGTCGACGAGGACGAAACGGTCGGGGTGCTCGGTCTGCGCCGAGCGGACCAGACCCCAGACCGCCGCCCCCGCCGGGTTCGTACCGTCGGTCGCACCCCGGGACACGAACACCAGCGGGGAGCGGTCGCCGGGCAGCCACTCGTGGACCGCCGCGAGCGCGTCGTGCACGGCGGCCCGTACCTCCTCGGCGTCCGTACCGGTCCCGACCTGGAACACGTCGAAGGCACCGGCGGGGGCCACGGGCGTGGGGACCGGCAGCCACTCCAACCGGTGCAGCCCGTCCGGGCCGGCGGTGGAGCGCAGCTGCTCGGTCGTCACCGGGCGCGCGACCAGCGACTCGACGGTGGCCACCGGCATCCCGGTGCCGTCGGCGAGCGCCAGGGCGTACGCGTCCTGAGCGGTGGGCGTGATCCGCACCCGCAGGGCCGTGGCCCCGGCGGTCGACACCCGTACGCCGTGCCAGCTGAACGGCAGGCGCAGCGGACCGTCGGCCCCGGTGGCCAGGGAGATCGGGTGCAGGGCCGCGTCCAGCAGTGCCGGGTGCAGTCCGAAGCGGGCCGTGGGCGCGTCGACGGGGAGCGCGACCTCCGCGAGCAGTTCGTCGCCGCGCCGCCAGGCCGCCACCAGTCCCCGGAACGCGGGCCCGTAGTCGACGCCGAGGTCGGCGATGCGGTCGTACAGCTCCTCGACCGGGACGGGGACGGCGTCGGCGGGCGGCCACTCACCGGCCCAGTCGGTGTCGGGCTCCGCGGCGGCGTCGAGCAGGCCGCTCGCGTGCTGCGTCCACGGCTCGCCGTCGGGTGCGTCCTCGCGCCGGGAGTGCACCCGCAGCGGCCGGCGCCCGACCTCGTCGGGTTCCCCGACCTCCACCTGGATCCGCACCGCGCCGTCCGGTGGCAGCACCAGCGGCGCGTGCAGGGTCAGCTCCTCGATGCGGTCGAGGTCGACGTGCTCGGCGGCCCGCCGCGCGAGTTCGACGAAGGCGGCACCCGGCAGCAGGACCGTGCCCAGGACGGCGTGGTCGGCGAGCCAGGGCTGTTCGCGCAGGGAGAGCCGGCCGGTGAGCACGCTCCGCTCGGAGTCGGCGAGCGCCAGCACCGCGCCGAGCAGCGGATGGTCCGCCGCCCCGAGCCCGAGTCCGCCGGCGTCGGCGGGGGAGCCGTCGGGGACCAGCCAGTACCGCTGGTGCTGGAACGGGTACGTCGGCAGCTCCACCTCCCGGGCGCCCGCCCGGTACGCGCCGGCGTCGGGGCCGGTCCCGGCGGTGAAGAGCCGCCCGACGGCTCTGGTGAGGGTCGCGGTCTCGGGTTGTCCCCGGCGCATGGTGGCGATCGCGGCGGCGGCGCTGGCGGCGGCGTTGGCGGCCGTGGCGAGGACGGTGTCGGGGCCGATCTCGAGGTAGGTGTCGACGTGGTGCGTACCGGCGAGGGTCTGGATGGCGCTGTGGAAGCGGACAGCCTGGCGGACCTGGTCGACCCAGTGGTCGGCGGTGGGCCGCAGCGGTTGGCCGGTGACGGTGGAGATGAGGGGGATGCGGGGCTCGTGGTGGGTGATGGACGCGGCGACGGCTCGGTAGTCGTCGAGCATGGGGTCCATCAGGTGGGAGTGGAAGGCGTGGGAGACGGTGAGCCGTTTCGTCCGGTGGCCCTGTGCGGCGAGTGCTTCGGCGGCGGTCAGGGTGGCGGTTTCGTCGCCGGAGATGACGAGGTTGGTGGCGGTGTTGACGGCGGCGATGCCGACCTGGTCGGTGAGGTGGGGGGTGACCTGGTCCTCGGTGGCTTCGACGGCCACCATGGCACCGCCGGTGGGGAGGGCCTGCATGAGTCGGCCGCGGGCGGTGACGAGTCTCGCGGCGTCGGCGAGGTCCCAGACGCCGGCGATGTGGGCGGCGGCGAGTTCGCCGATGGAGTGTCCGGCGACGAGGTCGGGGCGGATGCCCCAGGACTCGACGAGCCGGTACAGGGCGACTTCGAAGGCGAACAGGGCGGGTTGGGTGTAGCCGGTCTGGTGCAGCTCGTCGGTGTCGATGACCTCGCGTAGTGGTTTGTCGAGGTGTTTGTCGAGGGCGGTGCACACCTCGTCGAAGGCGGTGGCGAAGACGGGGTGGGCGGCGGCGAGTTCGGCGCCCATGCCGAGTCGTTGTGCGCCCTGCCCGGTGAACAGGAACGCCAACCTGCCGGCCCCGGGGGTGCCGGTGACCAGGTTGTCGGCCTCCCGGCCGGCGGCCAGCGCGGCGAGGCCGTCGAGGAGTTCCCGCCGGTCGGTCCCGACGACGGCGGCCCGCTGCGCGAACCGGACCCGGGCGGCCAGGGAACGGGCGACGTCGGCCTCCGGCAGTTCGGGGCGGGTCGCGAGGTGGTCGTGCAGGCGGCGGGCCTGCTCCCGCAGGGCCTGCTCCGAGCGGGCGGACAGCAGCCACGGCAGGGCCGGCGGCGGGCCGGCGTCGGCGCCGTCCGGTTCGGCTCCGGCGGGGGGCTCCTCGATGATGACGTGCGCGTTCGTGCCGCTGACGCCGAACGAGGACACCCCCGCGCGGCGTGGGTGGCCGTTGCGCTGCCACTCGGCGGGCTCGGTCAGCAGCGCGACCGAGCCCGCCGCCCAGTCCACCTTCGGCGACGGCTCGTCGACGTGCAGGGTGCGCGGCAACAGCCCGTGCCGCAGGGCGAGGACCATCTTGATGACCCCGCCGACACCGGCGGCGGCCTGGGCGTGGCCGATGTTGGACTTGAGCGAGCCGAGCAGGAGCGGCTGTTCGCGGTCCTGGCCGTAGGTGGCGAGGATCGCCTGGGCCTCGATGGGGTCGCCCAGGGCGGTGCCGGTGCCGTGCGCCTCGACGGCGTCCACCTGGTTCGCCGACAGCCCGGCGTTGGCCAGCGCCGACCGGATGACCCGCTGCTGCGAGGGCCCGTTGGGGGCGGTGAGGCCGTTGGAGGCGCCGTCCTGGTTGACGGCCGAGCCGCGGACGAGGGCGAGGACCCGGTGGCCGTTGCGGCGGGCGTCGGACAGCCGCTCGACCACCAGTACGCCGACACCCTCCGCCCAGCCGGTACCGTCGGCGGCGGCGGCGAACGACTTGCACCGGCCGTCGCGGGCGAGGCCCCGCTGCTTGGAGAACTCGACGTACAGGCTGGGCGTGGACATGACGGTCACGCCGCCGGTCAGCGCGAGGGAGCACTCGCCGGAGCGCAGCGCCTGCACGGCGAGGTGCAGCGCGACCAGCGACGACGAGCAGGCGGTGTCGACGGTGACCGCCGGCCCTTCCAGCCCGAACGTGTACGCCACCCGGCCCGAGGCGACACTGCCCGCGGTTCCGGTGCCCAGGAACCCCTCGACACCGTCGGGCACGGCGCTCGCCCCGGCGGCGTAGTCGTGCGTCATGAGGCCGGTGAACACGCCGGTGGGTGAGCCGCGCAGCGCGTCCGGCCGCAGACCGGCGTTCTCCAGCGCCGCCGAGCAGGTCTCCAGGAACACCCGCTGCTGCGGGTCCATGGCCAGCGCCTCGCGGGGGCTGATGCCGAAGAACTCCGCGTCGAACCCGGCCGCGTCGAGCAGGAATCCGCCCTGGTCGACGTAGCTGGTGCCGGGGGTGTCCGGGTCGGGGTCGAACAGGGTGTCCAGCTGCCAGCCACGGTCGGTCGGGAAGCCGCTGACGCCCTCCCCGCCGTCGACGAGCAGCCGCCACAGCTCGTCCGGCGAGCCGACGCCGCCGGGGTAGCGGCAGGCCATGCCGACGATCGCGATGGGCTCGTCGCTCGGCCGGGCGGCGACCGCCGCCACGACGGGCGTCCGCTCCTCCTCCCGGTCGCCCAGCTCGCCCCGCAGGTACTCGACGAGGGCCTCCGGGGTGGGGTAGTCGAAGGTCAGCGTCGCGGGCAGGCGCAGCCCCGTCGCGGTGTTGAGCCGGTTGCGCAACTCGACGGCCATCAGCGAGTCGAACCCGAGCTGGCGGAACGGCTCGGCCACGGAGACGGCGTCCACGTCCGGCTGGGCGAGCACGGTCGCGACCTGCGTACGCACGATGTCGAGCAGCAGCTCGCGCTGCTCCTGTTCGCCGCGTCCGGCCAGCTCGCGGGCCAGCGCGGAGGCGCCCGGCCGGGTCGCGGCCTGCCGCCGGCGCGGCACCCTGGCCAGGCCGTGCAGCGTCGGCGCGGCGTCCGGCGCGGCGCGTACCGCGGCGACGTCGATGGTGACGGGCACCAGGTGCGCCTCGTCGGAGCGGCACGCGGCGTCGAACAGCGCGAGCCCTTCCTCGACGCTGTGCGGCAGGAGACCGCCGCGCGCGATGCGGGCCAGGTCGGTCCCGCCGAGCTGGCTGGTCATCGCGCTCTCCTCGGCCCACAGACCCCAGGAGAGCGAGGTCGCGGCCAGGCCCCCGGCCCGCCGGCGGGCGGCCAGGGCGTCGAGGAACGCGTTCGCCGCCGCGTAGTTGGCCTGCCCGGCGGTGCCGATGACGCTCGCGACGGAGGAGTAGAGCACGAACAGCTCCACGTCGCCCGCCAGCTCGTGCAGGTTGAGCGCGGCGTCGACCTTGGGTCGCAGGACGGCGTCCAGGCGTTCGGGCGTGAGCGACTCCAGGATGCCGTCGTCGAGTACGCCCGCGGTGTGTACCACCCCCACCAGCGGCCGGGAGAGCCCGGCGAGCAACGCCGCCAGCGCCTCGCGGTCGGCGGTGTCGCAGGCGACGACGTCGGCGGTGGCGCCCAGGGCGGCCAGCTCCTCGGCCAGCGCGGCGGCGCCCGGGGCGTCCGGGCCCCGGCGGGAGGCGAGGACCAGGTGCGCCGCGCCGTGCCGGGTGACCAGGTGGCGGGCGAGCGCGGCGCCGAGCGTACCGGTGCCACCGGTGACCAGGACCGTGCCGGCCGGGTCGAACAGCCGGCGCTCGGCGGCGGCGGAGGCGTGCCGCGCGAGCCGCGGCACGGTCAGCGCCCCGTCGCGGACGGCGAGCTGCGGCTCCCCGGTGGCGATCGCGGCGGCGAGGGCACGCTCCGACTTCTCGGTGCCGTCGGTCTCGACGAGGACGAAGCGGTCCGGGTGCTCGGTCTGGGCGGAGCGGACCAGCCCCCACGCCGCCGCGCCCGCGAGGTCGCCGGCGTGGGTGACCACGGTCAGCCGCCCGGTGCCGGCCGCGGCCCGCTGAAGCGTCGCCAGCGTGTCGCGCAGGGACTGTCGTACGGCGTCGGCGGTGTCGCCCGCCCCGACCCGGAACACCTCGACGTCGGGCGTGCCGGCGCCGCTCGGGGCGGCCACGGGCACCCAGTCCGTGCGGTACAGCGCGGCGGTGGGGCCGCTCACGCCGGCCAGGCCGTCCGTCGCGACCGGCCGGACCGCGACCGCGTCGGCGCTCAGCACCGGGTTGCCCTCGTCGTCGGTGGTGCTCACCCGCAGGGTGTTCTCGCCGGCCGGGGTCAGCCGGACCCGCAGCGTCGAGGCCCCCCGGCGGTGCACCCGCACCCCGCGCCAGGAGAAGGGCAGCCAGGCCCGGCCCGCCGGGCCCCCGCCGCCGTCGACGTGCAGCACGAGCGGGTGCATGGCGGCGTCGAGCAGCGCCGGGTGTACGCCGAAGCGCACGGCGGCCGGCTCGTCCTCGGCGCGCAGGGTGGCCCGGGCGAACAGCTCGTCGCCGTGCCGCCACACCTCCTGGACGCCCTGGAAGGCGGGCCCGTAGCAGAAGCCGCGCGCCAGCAGCCAGCCGTAGAAGTCCCCGACGTCGACGGGCTCCGCGCCGGGCGGCGGCCACTCGTGGACCACCGGGGCCGGCGCGGGTGCGTCGGCCAGCGTGCCCGAGGCGTGGCACGTCCACTCCGCGCCCGGCGTGTTCCCGGCCGGCTGGGAGTACACGCCGAACTCGCGGCGGCCCTGCTCGTCGGGTCGGCCGACCCACACCTGGATGTTGACCCGCTGCTGTTCGGTCAGCGTCAGCGGGGCCTGGAGGGTGAGTTCCTCGATCGTGGTGCTGCCGGTGTGCTCGGCGGCGTGCGCGGCCAGCTCGAGGAACGCGGTGCCGGGCAGCAGGACCGTGTCGAGGACGGCATGGTCGACCAGCCAGGGCTGCTCGCGCAGGGAGAGCCGCCCGGTGAGCACGAGCCGGTCGGTGTCGACGACGCCCAGCACCGCGCCGAGCAGCGGGTGGCGCGCCGCGGTGAGGCCGGCCGCGCCCACGTCGCTCCCGGCCGTGGGCCGCAGCCAGTACGACCGCCGCTGGAACGGGTACGTCGGCAGCGGCACCTCGCGGGCGCCGGGGAAGTAGGCGTCGGCGTCGAGGCCGGTGCCGACGGTGAAGAGGTGCCCGACGGCCCGGGCGAGGCTGTGCGTCTCGGGCTGTCCCCGGCGCATGGTGGCGATGCCGGTGGCGTCGCCGGTGGTGGTGGCGAGGACGGTGTCGGGGCCGATCTCGAGGAAGGTCTCGACGCGGCCGGTGGTGCTCAGGGCGGTGACGGCGTCGTGCAGGCGTACGGCCCGGCGGACCTGGGTGACCCAGTGCTCGGGCGTGGAGCGCAGCGGCTGCCCGTCGACCGTGGAGATCAGCCCGATGCGGGGCTCGTGGTGGGTGATGGACGCGGCGACGGCGCGGTAGGCGTCGAGCATCGGGTCCATCAGGTGAGAGTGGGCGCCCAGCGGGATCGGCAGCCGCTTGGTCTTGTGCCCCTGCGCGGCGAGCTGCTCGGCGGCGGCGAGGGTCGCGGCCTCGTCGCCGGAGATGACCAGGTCGGTGGGGGTGTTCAGGGCGGCGATGCCGACCTGGTCGCCGAGGTACGGGGTGACCTGCTCCTCGGTGGCCTGCACGGCGACCATCGCGCCGCCCAGCGGCAGGGCCGCCATCAGGGTGGCGCGGGCGGCGACGAGCTTCGCGGCGTCGGCGAGTGACCAGACGCCGGCGACGTACGCGGCGGAGAGCTCGCCGAGGGAGTGCCCCGCCACGAAGTCGGGGCGGATGCCCCACGACTCGACGAGCCGGTGCAGGGCGACCTCGAAGGCGAACAGGGCGGGTTGCGTGTACGCGAACTTGTGCAGGTCGTCGCTGCGGATGATCTCGCGTACCGGCCGGTCGAGGTGCCGGTCCAGCTCGGCGCAGGCCTCGTCGAACGCGGCGGCGAAGACGGGGTACGCGGCGGCGAGTTCGGTGCCCATCCCGAGGTACTGGGCGCCCGTCCCGGTGAACAGGAACGCCAGCCCGCCGGGGCGGGCGGTGCCGGTGAACACGTCGGCGGTGCCCTGACCGGCCGCGAGGGCGGCGAGGGAGTCGAGGAGGTCCTGCCGGGTGGCGCCGGTGACCGCGGCCCGGTGACCGAAGGGCACCCGGGTGGTGACGAGGGACCGACCCACGTCGGTGACCGACAGCCCGGGCCGGTCGGCGAGGTGGTCGTGCAGCCGGCGGGCCTGCTCCCGTACCGCCTGCTCGGAGCGCGCCGACAGCAGCCACGGCACCACCGGCGGCGGTGCGGCCGGGGCGTCGGCGGCCGGAGCGTCGGCGGCGGGCGGCTCCTCGATGATCACGTGCGCGTTCGTCCCGCTCATCCCGAACGACGAGACGGCGGCCCGGCGCGGACGGTCGCCGGCGGGCCACGCGACGGGCTCGGTCAACAGCGCCACCGCCCCGGCCGACCAGTCCACCTTGCGGCTCGGCTCCGAGACGTGCAGGGTGCGCGGCAGCAGCCCGTTGCGCAGGGCGAGGACCATCTTGATCACGCCGCCGACACCGGCGGCGGCCTGCGTGTGGCCGATGTTGGACTTGAGCGAGCCGAGCAGGAGCGGCTGTTCGCGGTCCTGGCCGTAGGTGGCGAGGACGGCCTGGGCCTCGATGGGGTCGCCCAGGGCGGTGCCGGTGCCGTGCGCCTCGACGGCGTCCACCTGGTCGGCCGTCAGGCCCGCGTTGGCGAGCGCGGCACGGATCACCCGCTGCTGCGAGGGCCCGTTGGGGGCGGTGAGGCCGTTGGAGGCGCCGTCCTGGTTCACGGCCGACCCACGGATCACCGCCAGCACCGGGTGGCCGTTGCGCCGCGCGTCGGACAACCGCTCCACCACCAGTACGCCGGCGCCCTCGCCCCAGCCGGTGCCGTCGGCGTCGTCGGAGAACGCCTTGCACCGCCCGTCGGGGGAGAGGCCGTTCTGCCGGGAGAACTCCGTGAAGGTGTCCGTGCCGGACATCACGGTCACCCCACCCGCCAGCGCCATCGCGCACTCGCCCGCGCGCAGCGCGCGTACGGCCAGGTGCAGGGCGACCAGCGACGCCGAGCAGGCGGTGTCGACGGTCATCGCCTGGCCCTCCAGGCCCAGGGCGTACGCGATCCGGCCGGACGCGACGCTGCCGTGGGTGCCGGTGATCAGGAAGCCGTCGACGCCGTCGTCCTCGCTGTGCCCGGTCCGGCCGTAGTCCTGCACGTGCAGGCCCGTGAAGACGGCGGTGTCGCTGCCCCGCAGCGAGGTCGGCGGGATGCCGGCGTGCTCCAGCGCCTCCCACGCGGTCTCCATCAGCACCCGTTGCTGCGGGTCCATGGCCAACGCCTCGCGGGGGCTGATACCGAAGAACTCCGCGTCGAACTCGTCCGCGTCGTGCAGGAAGCCGCCGGCGGTCGCGCTGCACGTGCCCGGCCCGTCGCCGGCGAACAGCGCGGCGAGGTCCCAGCCCCGGTTGGTGGGGAAGTCGCCGACGACATCCGTGCCGCTCTCGACCACCCGCCACAGGTCGTCCGGCGAGGCGATGCCGCCCGGGTAGCGGCAGGCCATGCCGACGATCGCGATCGGCTCGCTCTCGTCGTACGCCGCGACGGCGCTCGGCGTCGCCTCGACCGTGCCCAGCCCCAGGGCGTCGAGCAGGTGGCTGGCGAGGATGTCCGGCGTCGGGTAGTCGAAGACCAGGCTCGCCGGCAGCGTCAGACCGGTCTCCGCGCAGAGCCGGTTGCGCAGCTGCACGGCGGTGAGCGAGTCGTAGCCGAGCTGGCGGAACGGCGTCTCGCCCTCGACCGTCACGGGCGCCTGGTCCCCGAGGACCTCGCCGGTCGCGGTCCGTACGACATCGCGCAGCAGGCCGAGCCGGTCCTCCGCCGGGGTCGCCAGCAGCCGTTCGACCAGGGCGCCGCGGGCGCCGTCGGTGCCGCCCCCGGCGGCCGGCACGGGGCGCGCGGCAACCACGCAGGGCTCGCCCGCGGTCAGCGCGGCGTCGAGGAGGGCGTTGCGCCGTGCCACGGGGGGCCGGGCGAACCCCGGCGCGCTCCACGCCACGGAGACGCCGGGCAGGCCGAGCGCGTGCCGGTGCCGCACCAGCGCGTCGGCGGCGACGGTGGCGGCGACGTCGCGGCCGTCGGTGAGCAGCACGAGGCCGGTCGGGGCGCGCCCGAGCGTCGCGGTGTGCAGCGCCAGCGTCTCCTCGACCGTGAGGTCCACCGCCGCGAGGGTGGTGACCGGCCGGTCGCCGAGCACGGCCGCCAGCGTCTCCGGGTCGAACGGCACGCCCGGGTGCACGGACATCCGGGCGCCGAACGCCGCCAGCTCCGCCGGGGCGCCGGCCGGCACGTCGTCCGGCCCCACCAGGACCAGTTCGCGTACGTCGTGGGCCGCCACGAGGTGGCGGGCGAGCGTCGCGTCGTACGACCGGGCGACGAGCACGACCGTGCCCTGCTGCGATGCGCCGCCGGGCAGGGCGGGGACGTCCGCGTACCGGGGTACGAGCAGTTCACCCTCGCGTACGGCCAGCACGTCCTCGCCGCAGGCCACGGCCGCGCGCAGCTCCTCGGCACCGACCCGGTCGGCGTCGAGGAGCACGGTCCGGCCGGGACGGCGGAGCTGGTGGGCCCGCGCGAGCGCCCAGGCGGCGGCCTGCCGGGGGGCCGCCGCGTCGTCGCCGTGCAGGGCGCCCCGGGTCAGTACCACCAGGCGCGCGTCCGCCGGGTGGTCCTCGTCGAGCAGCCGCGCCAGCAGCTCGGGCAGCGCGGTGTGGTCGGGGTAGCTGTCGACGGTGAGGTCGTCGTCGGTGAGGTCGGCGGTCAGCTCGGGCGGGCCCAGGACCGACCAGGTGAGCCGACCCTCACCCGACTCGCCGCCGGGCTCCGGTGCCGGCTCCCAGCGCAGCGCGTGCAGCCGGTCGGGCAGTGACGCGGCTACGCCGATCAGGCGGGCGGGCAGCTCGGGGAGCCGGTGGCGGGCGGGGCTGCCGAGGGTGCTGCGCGGGATCTCCCGCACCAGGTACGTCTCGACCGGCACGGCCGCCGCGGGAAGCTCCGCGCGGCAGGCCGCCAGCAGCCCGGCGGCGTCCACGCCGGACCCGACGACGAACGCGACCGGACCGTCCGGCCCGGCGAGGGCCGCCGCGTCGGCCACCCCGGCCACGCTCCGCAGCACCGCGTCGATCCGGTCCAGCCGCACCCGCTCGCCGTCGACCTCGACCGCGTCGGCCAGCCGGCCGGTGACCGTGAGGTGCCCGGAGTCGTCGCGGCGGGCCAGGTCGCCCGTGCGGTACCAGCCGCCGCTCATCGCCTCGGCCGTCCGGGCGGCGAGTTCGTGGTAGCCGCCGGCCATCACGTTCGGGCCGCTGACCCAGACCTCACCCTCCTGACCGGGGCTGAGATCGGCGCCCGAGCGGGGGTCGACCACCCGTACGCTCAGGCCCGGCAGGGGCAGGCAGCGCCGCTCCGCGTCGCCGTCCGGCCAGCTCACCGCGATCAGGCCGGACGTCTCGGTGGCCACGTAGCCGGCGAGCAGCGGCGCCGAGAACGCGGCCTCGAACTCCTGGCGCAACGCCGGGTCCACGGGGCCGACGGCCAGACCGAGCCGTACCGCCGCCGCGTCCGGGACCGGCGCGCCCGCCAGGGCGCGGTGCGTCGCGCCGGTGGCCACCAGCACGGTGCCGCCCAGCGCGGCGAGCGCGGCACGGGTCTGCTCGGGGGACAGGCCGCCGGCGAGCCGTACCGTCGCCCCCGCCGCCGCGGCGGCGACGAGCTGCCCGAGCCAGGCGTGCACGGGCAGCGCCCACAGCACCCGGTCGTCCTCGGCGCAGCCGAGCCCGGCGAGCTGCGCCGCCGCGGCGGGCCACAGCGCGTTGCGGGTGGTGGCGAGCACACCCTTGCGGGCGCCGGTCGTCCCCGCCGTGTAGGTGAGGAACGTCAGGTCGTCGAGGCCGGTGTCGTCGCGGGCCGGCGACGACGGCTCGGTCGTCGCCAGTTCCTCGAACGAGTGCGCCTCGCCGTCGTACCCGCCGTCGACGACCAGGTTCGGCACCGGCACCCGAACCGCGTTCGCGGCGTCGGTGATCACGGTCTCGGCGCCCGAGTCGGCCACCAGCCGGGCCAGTTCGGCGTCGTCGAGCGCCGGGTCCAGCGGCACGGCGATCCCGCCGGCGCGGACGACGGCGAGCACGCCCTCCACCGCGGCGACCCCGTCCAGCAGCACGACGACCCGGTCCGCCGGCCACACGCCGAGGTCGGCGAGGTGCCCGGCGAGCCGCGCCGTCCGCGCCGCCAACTCCCCGTGGGTCACGCCGCGCCGTGAGTCGGCGTACGCGATCCGGTCGCCGGACCGGACGGCAGCGGTCCGGAGCAACTCGGGTAGGGGGCGGAGCAGATCGGTACGCGGCATCGTTCAACAACCTCTTGTCGGATAGCAGTGGGGTTGCGGGCCGGGGGTGGGGATGCGCTCAGACTGTGACCGGAAGGGACACCAGGGCGGGCACCAGCGGCGAGTGCCGCACCTTCAGCGACTCCGGGGGCACGGCCAGCTTGATGTTCGGAAAGCGGGTGAACAGTTCCCGGAGGGCGATGATGACCTCCATCCGGGCCAGCTCGGAGCCGGAACAGAAGTGCGGGCCGCCGCCGAACGCCACGTGCGCCTTGTCGACGCGGTCGATGTCGAGCACCCGGGGATCGGGGAACCGCTTCGGGTCGTTGCCGGCGGCGGTCAGGTGCAGCAGCACCGTGTCGCCCTTGCCGATCTTCGTACCGTCGATCTCCATGTCCTCGGTGGCGAAGCGGCGGAAGCCGTGGTGCACGGAGCCGTTGCGGCGCAGCAACTCCTCGACGGCCTCGTCGAACAGGTCCGGGTCCTTGCGCAGGCGCTCCAGCGTGTCCGGGTCGTCGAGCAGCGCCAGCGCGCCCCGGCTGATCATCCCCGAGGTGGTGTCGTAGCCGCCCAGCATCGTCAGCAGGGCCAGGGCCATCACCTGGTAGGGGTCGAGCTCCGGCTCCCCGTCGGCGTTCCTGGCGTGGATCCAGTACGAGAAGAGGTCGTCGCCGGGCTCCGCCGTCTTCTGTTGCCGGATCTCGTTCATGATCTTCGACATGGTCGAGCGGACCTGGGCGTTGGTCTCGTCGTCGCTGCCGAAGGCGAGGTCCGCCATCTCCTTGAGGTTCTTGCGGTACTCGTCGGGGATGCCGAGCACGTCGCAGACGATCGTGATCGGCAGGATGGCCGCGTAGTCGCCGACCAGGTCGCCCCCGCCCGCCGCCTCGATGGCGTCCAGCCGGGCCGCGACCAGCTCGTGCACCCGGGGGCGGAAGGTCTCCAGGTTGCGGGGCAGGAAGGTGAAGTTGATCATCTTCTTGAGTCGCGTGTGCTCCGGCGGGTCGAGGGTGACGATGGTGCCGGTCGCCGAGCCCTCCGGGAAGCGGTGGCTGGTGAAGTCGCCGTTGGAGTACTCGCGGGGACGCGCCAGGCGCTTGTCGCGCAGCGCCGAGTAGACCTCCGCGTGGCCGGTGACCAGCCACACCTGACCGTGGTCGTCGAGGCACGTGCGGTGGACGGTGCCCTGCTCGTGCAGTGTCGCGTAGCGCTCGTACGCCGCGTACGGGTTCGCGAAGTAGTCGTCGTCCATCAGCTTCCGATGCCCGTGCACCGGGCACTTGTTCGCCATGTCGTCCTCGCTGTGATCGCTGGTAAGGAATCGCTGTCGGCATCCGGTGCACCGGGCGACACGGACCGCCCGCGCGCCCATGGTGCCCGCAGTCCATCCACCCTCGGGTAATTGCGGAATCGGCGGCCGTTGGTGCGGTGACGCCTCAGTTCACGAGTACGGGGATCTCGATTTCGGGTGCGGCGGAATGGCGGAGACGACCCGCCCCGACGGCTGTCCGCCCCTCGTCCCAGGGCCCGGCCGATCAGTTGGTGCTGCTGAGCACGTTCCCGTCGGCCGGCCGCATGGCGCGCGAGCGCCGGAAGTCGCGGTGCACGAAGATCCGCTGGAGCCAGCGGTCCCGGCCGTCGTAGCGGGGGGTGAACTCGGTGCGGCCGTGCAGGGCCAGGCGGTTGTCGACGAATGCCAGGTCGCCGGGCTCCAGGATGAAGGTGCGACGGACGGTGCGCAGCGCCTCGCCGAGCATCGACAGGGCCTGCGTGGCCTCGGGGTCGAGGGGGAACGAGCTCTCGAAGTCGACCCGCACGTCCGGGTCGTCGAGGCTGCCGACGAGGATGCCGTGCGGCTCCGGCGCGCTGCGCAGTTCGCCGAACGACGCCGGCGGCTCGGTGACGAACCGCGGCTCGTGCAGCACCTGCCGGACCTGCGCGGAGAGCAGGGGCAGCGCGTTGCGGATGGACGTCACCTGCAACCCGGCGACGTTGTCGTGGTCGTTGCGCAGGCAGTGCAGGCCGACGTAGTCCGGGCGGTGCAGGTGGAAGGCGTTCTCCACGTGCATGGACAGCGTCACCGAGCCCGCGTTGCCCTGGAACTTCTCCATGCCCGGCACCGGCACGACGTCCTGTACGAGCGCGCCGCTCTTCTCCTCCTTGAAGGCGATGAGTTCGCCGAGTTGCAGCCCGAGCAGCACCTGGGCGGCGGCGGGCACCGTGGACTCCCGCTGCACCGAGCCGGGCACGGTGGGCGTCGCGGGCAACTCGTCGATGTCCACGGGCAGGTTCCGTACGAGCAGCACGGCGTCGAGCCCGGGATTCCAGGCGAAGCGCCGCACCATCTGGCGCAGTCGTACGGGCAGGTTGCTGGAGAGTTCGCGGGCCGACGCGAGCCAGGCGGTCGCGTCGACCAGGCGCGGCGGCCGGCCCGCCAGGTAGCGGGCGATCGTGTCGACCTCGATGTTCTCCTCTCTGGTCAGTGTGATCATGCGGTCGGTGCCGCGGGTGGGCTGGACGTCGACGGTCACGCCGAGCCTCCTCTGCTGAGGTTCGAGACGGTGTGGGGGTTGAGCGATCGGTCAGTCGTCGTCCTCGTCGTCGTCCCAGAACGCGTTCTGCAGGTGCTCCGCGAGCTGCCGGGGCGTCGGGTTGGAGAACAGGTCGGCGAGCTGGACCGGCATCGACAGGTCGGTCCGCACCCGCTGCACGAGCTGGGCGCCCAGCAGCGAGTGGCCACCGCTGGCGAAGAAGTTCGAGTCCGCGTGCAGGCCCGGCCGGTCGAGCATCTCGGTGAAGATCCCGACGAGGGCGACGGTCGTCTCGTCCGGCGGGTCGGCGTCGGCGGACGCCCTCGCGGCGGCGAGCGCCACCAGGGCCACGCGGTCCACGGTGCCGGCCACGGTGACCGGAAGCTGGTTCAGCACGACCAGCTCGGGCGTGAGCGGCAGCGCGGCGCGGGCGTGCTCGCGCAGCCGCTCCGCGGCGTCGGGCTTGCGGGACTCGACGAAGGCGACGACCGTGACGTCCTGCGTGTCGCCGGCGGAGCCGACGGCGGCGACCGCCTCCACGTCCGGGTGGGCGGCGAGGACGGACTCGATGTCGGCGAGGTGGATCAGCTGACCGCCGACCCGTACCTGGGCCGACAGCGGGCCGACCACGTCGATCCGGCCGTCGGGCAGCAGGCGCGCGAGGTCTCCGGTGCGGTGGAACCGCCCGTACGTCGGGTGCTCGCCGAAGCGCGCGGCGGTCAGCTCCGGCCGGCCGTGGTAGCCGGAGGCCAGGCTGTCGCCCGCGACGCACAGCTCACCGCGTACGCCGATGCCCAGCTCGTGCCCGGTGCCGGGCTCGGTGACGAACACCGCGGTCGCCGGGCGGACGCCGGGCTCGTCCCGGCCGCCGTCGAGCGCGGCGTAGCCGGCGACGCCGGGCGTGGTGTAGCCGTGGTGCGGCGTGCCGCCGGTGGCGCGCAGCTGCGCGGCCAGCGGGCGGGGGAGCGGTTCGTGCGCCACCAGGAGGGCGCGGCCCGCGAGCCGGTCGCCCGCGTGCTCGACCACCTGGCGCCACACCGTCGGCGGCGCCTGCACCGCGTCCACGGCGTGCCGCTGCACCAGCTCGCCGAGCGCGTGGCCGTCGGTACGCGCCCCGTCGGGCGCGACGACGACCCGGCCGCCGGTGGTCAGCGCGACCAGCAGCTCCGTCAGTGCCGCGTCCGTGGCGGCGCTGCTCAGCCACACCGTGACGGCCGGCGAGGCGGCGAGCCGGTCGACGAGCCGCGCGACCGCACCGGCCAGGGCCCGGTGGGTGATCGTCACCGCGAGCGGCGCGGGCGTGTCGAGGTGGTACTCCAGGTAGGCCACCGCGTCGAGGTCACCGCCGGCGGGCGCGTCGGTACGGATCGCGTCGGTGCCGTCCACGACGGCGGGGATGGGCACCGCGCCGGGCACGGGGAGGCCGTCGCCCGCCAGCACCGGGGCGGCACCCGAGTCGGCCAGCCGGGCGGCCAGGTCGGGGACCGGCTGGGTCGGGTCGAGCAGGACGCAGCGCGCGCCCGCCAGCCACACGCCGAGCCACGCGGCGGCCAACTGCGCGCCGCGCGGCGCCAGCACGGCGACCGTGCCGCCGCCGGAGGCCGCGACCAGGTCCCGGGTGGCGAGCGCCGCCGACCACAGCCGGCCGTACGACACGGCGTGCGCGCCGTCCTGCACGGCGACGAGATCCGGGCTCGCGGCCACCGTCGCGTGCACCGCATCGAGCACGGACGCGGTGGCGGCCGGCGCCGACGGCGACGCCGGCAGGGCGAGGTCGTTCGGGCCCCGGCGGGACAGCTCGGCCACCGGCCGGTCCACCTCCTCGCCCAGCTGCACGAGCAGCGCGTCGTAGCGTTGCAGCAGCAGCACGACGTCCGCCGCGTCGAAGGCGTCGACGCAGAACGCCGCGCGAATGGTGGTCGAGTCCTCGCCCGGCATGATGAAGAATTCCAGGTCGAAGCGGCTGTAGCCGTTCTCCACCATGACGTGGCGCACCGGGGTCCCGGTCAGCGCGGCCGAGGTGTCCGCGGTGCCGGGCACGTAGTTGAACAGGTGCCGGAAGAACGAGCTGCGCCACGACGACGGCGCGTCGCCGAGCACGGCGGGGGACACGTGTTCCAGCGGTACGTCGGCGTGGCTGATCGCCTCCAGGAAGGTGCTGCGCGTCTGCTTCACGACGGCGCGGAAGTCGGCGCCGGCGTCGAGCCGGACCCGCAGCGGCACCAGGTTCGCGTGGTAGCCGATGGCGTTCATGCTGCGCTGGTCCCGCACGTTGACCGGGGTGCCGATGACCACGTCGGCACCCGCGCCGTGCTGGGCGAGCAGCACCGAGTACGCCGCGAGCAGCACCACCGCCTCCGAGGCGCGCAGTTCGCGCTGGAAGCGGCGTACCACGGCGCGGGCCGGCGCGGAGAGTTCGTGGTGGACGGTCCGGGCGCGCAGGGACGGCGCCCCGACGGGCGGGCGGGAACACCACAGACCCGCCTCGGCGGCCCGCAGCCCGTCGAGGTTCTTCCGCCAGTACGCGACGCTGCGCTCGTTCGGCGCGCGCTCCGCGAGCGCGGCCACCGGGGCGTCGTCGGGCCGGCGTCCCGCCGCGAGGGTCTCGTAGGCGGCGAGCAGCTCCCGGAGCAGGATCGTGGTCGACATGGCGTCGAAGTTGAGGTGGTGCACGACGACGCAGCACACGTCGCCGTCCGCCCCCGCGCGGATGCCCGCCCGCACGAGGGGACGGCCGTCGATCGGGAAGGGCTCGGCGGCGAACGCGGTCAGGTCGGCGTCCCGTCCGGCGTCGCCGGCCGGGACGTCCCGCACGGGCACGTCGACCTGGTCGGGGCCGAGCACCTCCCGGGTCAGCGTCGCGTCGTCGGAGCGGAACACGGTGCGCAACACCTCGTGGCGGGCCAGGACCGCCCGCAGCGCCGCGGTGAACAGCTCGCGGTCGATCCGGCCGGCCACCTCGAAGGCGACCGCCACGTTGTTGACCCCGGTGTCCGGCACCAGCCGCTCGAGCAGCCACATGGCTGCTTCCTTCCTGCTGGCCGCGTTGCTCATGCTCAGTCGTCCCCTCGGTCGGTGTCGGCGCAGACCTCGGCGAGTCGCGCCACGGTCCGGTTTTCCAGCACGTCGCGCAGCGACAGGGTGAGTCCGCGTCGGCGTGCCTCGTTGACCAGTTGGGCGGCGCCGAGGCTGGTGCCGCCCCGGACGAAGAAGTCGTCGTCGACGCCGATCGAGGAGACGGCCGTGTAGGTGGCGAAGAGTTCGCACAGCAGCGCCTGCAACTCGTCGGCCGGCGCCCGCCCGCCCGGGGCGGCGGTGGCCTCCGGCGCCGGCAGGGCCGCCGTGTCGAGCTTGCGGTTCACGGTCAGCGGCAGCGCCGGGAGGCTCACCACGGCGCTCGGCACCATGTAGTCCGGCAGAATCTCGGCGAGGTCCTTGCGCAGCTGCTGGGGGTCGACCCTCGCGTCCCCCTCGGGCACGACGTACGCGACGAGCTGCTTGACCTCCGGGGTCTCCGTACGGATCACCGCCGCCGCGTGCCGAAGCTCCGGACGGCGCAGCAGCGCCGCCTCGATCTCCCCGAGCTCGATGCGGTAGCCGCGGATCTTCGCCTGGTTGTCGACCCGCCCGCAGAACTCGTACTCGCCGTCCTCGGTGGGCCGGATCCGGTCGCCGGAGCGGTACATGCGGGAGCCGGGCGGGCCGAACGGGTCCGGCAGGAAACGCTCGGCGGTCAGCGCCGGCCTGCCCAGGTAGCCCCGGGCCAGCTGGGCCCCCGCGATGTGCAGCTCGCCGATCTCGCCGGGCGCGACCGGGCGCAGCTCCTCGTCCAGCACGTGGAAGCGCACGTCGGGCATGGGCTGGCCGATGGGCAGCGGCCCCGGCGGGACCGGCTGGTCGGGCTCGATGACCACGGTGCTGCACCCGACGGTCGTCTCCGTCGGACCGTACTCGTTGACGACCCTTGCGCCGGGGTGCCGGCGGCGCCAGGCGTCGACGGTCTCGCCGAGCAGCAGCTCGCCGCCGGCCATCAGCTCCCCGGTCGGGGACGCCTCGGCGGGCAGCGCGGTGAGCAGCGGGAGGTGCGAGGGCGTCACCTTGACGAACGTGGGCCGCTGCTGCCCGGAGGGCCCGGCGGCGGGCGTGCCCATCTCCTCCAGGGCGCCGACGTGCACACAGCCGCCCGTCATGAGCGGCGCGTAGAACGCGGTGACCGTCAGGTCGAACGCGAACGAGGAGTGCAGCAGCGCCCGCCCGCGTACGCCCGGGTAGGCCGCCACGACGTGGCGCAGGTACGTGCCGAGCTGACGGTGCTCGATCACCACGCCCTTGGGGCTGCCGGTGGAGCCGGAGGTGTAGATGACGTACGCGGTGTTGGCGGGCCGCAGCGGGGTGAGCCGGTCGGCGTCGGTGACGTCGGTGTCCGGCTGGCCGGCGTACGCGTCCGGGTCGTCGAGGAGGACCCGTGGCAGGTCGGACGCCGGCAGCGCGTGCTGGTCGTCGCCGGTGGTCAGCAGCAGCATGGGCCGCGCGTCGGTGAGCATGTGCTCCAGCCGCTGCGGCGGGTAGCTCAGGTCCAGCGGCAGGTAGGCCGCCCCGGCCTTGAGGGTGGCCAGCGCGGCCACCACCAGGTGCGCGGAGCGGATGCCGATCGCGACGAGCCGGTCCGGGCCCGCGCCGAGCGACACCAGCCGGTGCGCGAGCCGGTTCGCCTCGGCGTCCAGTTGGGCGTACGTCCTGCGGTGCTCGCCCCACACGACTGCGGTGGCGTCCGGGGTGCGCCGCACCTGCCGCGCGAACAGGTCGGTGAAGAGCGCGGGCTCGCCGCCCGCCGGGCCCGGTGCCACCGCGCTACCCCGCCATCCGCAGACCGGCGTCGGCGCCGGTCATCAGGCCGGAGACGGTCCCGGCCACGTCGGGGTGGCGCAGCATCTGGTCGTGGTCGACGTCGAGCGCGATGGTGCGCCCGAAGAGCTGTCCCCGCTGCGTGGAGTGGGTGGAGGTGATCGCGGTCGCCGTCTCCCACCACGGGGTGGGGTCGATCTCGGTCGCCGCCCGCAGGTACCCGACGAACGAGGCGAAACTGCCGCCCAGTTCGGCCCGGACGTCGTCGTCCAGCCCGAGCCTGCGGCCGGCCACGTCGATGGCGTCGCGGAAGATCCCGGCGAGCGCGGGACCGATGAGGGTCAGGTCGTCCAGCCCGTACCTCTCCTGCACCGCCTGGCCGTCGGCGTGGAACGCGGCGATCTCCGCCGGGGAGAGGATGGTGCGCAGCGCGTCCGCGGCGGCGTGGAAGTCCCGGTAGAGCCCGACGATGTTCGGCAGTTCGGGATCCAGCAGGACCAGTCGGGGTGCCTCGTCCTGCGTCTCGGCCAGCCGGGACGCGAGGGCGGCGGCGAAGACCGCGCCCACGCAGTAGCCGATCACGGTGTCGACGGTGCGCTCCCGCCGGCGTACACCCTTCGCCCACCGCTCGACGTAGTCGGTGCCGGACATGGTGTCCTCGGCGCCGGAGGCGGGTGCCACGGTCTCCCAGATCTCGCCGGGTGCGCTCAACAGGGGGACCAGGTCGCGGAAACACGCCTGGGTGCGGCCGGTGCTGGTGAAGTCGACGGTGAGCGTCAGGCCGCCCTGACCGCCCTTGCGCAGTATCTGCCAGGAGTTCTTCTTCACGATGCGATCCCTCGTCGTAGCGGTGCGTACGGTCGTCGTGCGGGGTGTGGGAGGCCCGTCGGCTCCCGGCTCAGACGCGGGCGCTGTCACGCACGTACCGCAGGGTCACGGCGGCGCCGAGCACGATGGTCCAGCCTGTGAGCACCAGGGCCGCGAGCCCGAGGCGGGAGTCGGCCTCGAACGGGCTGTGGCCGACCTCGGCCAGCCAGTGGCTCGGCATGACGGCGGACACCGCCTGGAGCCAATCGGGGAACGCGACCGACGGAAACAGCGCGCCGCCGAGCACCCCGAGCAGCATGTGCGAGACGGAGGTGAGGACCTGCACGCTCTCGGCCGTGGCGACCTGGCCGATGAAGACGCCCAGCAGCGCGAACGGCAGCGTGCCGACCCAGACCCCCAGCACCAGCTGGAGCCAGCCGCCCAGCGGCAGCCGGACGCCCTGCAACAGCGCGCCGGTGAGCGCCACCGCCGTGATCGCCGGTAGCGCCACCACCATCGCCGCGGCCAGCTTCGCGGTCAGGTACGACGTCGGCGACAGCGGGGTGATGCGCAACTGGCGCTGCCACCCCGTCGACCGTTCGATCGCCACCCGGGTGCCGACGTTCAACGCCACGAAGAGCGCGCCGAAGGCGGCGAGACCGCCCAGCAGGTGCTCGCTGAAGTTGATGCCGGTGCGCTCGACGACCTCACCGCGGAACAGGTTGGCCTGCATGAGGTAGAGCAACGTCGGGAACAGGAACGCGACGATCCAGAACTTGCGGGCGCGGATCACCCGCTTCACTTCGATCTTGAGGAAGCCCGTACTCATCAGGCGGCTCCGCCCTTCGTGGAGGTGAGAGCCAGGAACGCCTGTTCCAGGCCGAGGGCGCCGATCTCGACGTCGTACGCCCGGGGATGGCGTGCGAACAGCTCCCGGGCGGCGGCGTCGGAGTCGGAGCAGACGAGTTCGAAGCGCTGGCCGCGGGCCTCGGCGCTGAGCACGCCGGGCAGCAGGCGGAGCTGCTCCACCGTCGCGTCCGGGACGGTGGCCGACAGCGAGCGGCCCGCCACCACGGAACGGATCTCGGTGACCGTGCCGTCGGCGATGACCTTCCCGGCCCGCACGAGCACCACCCGGTCGGCGAACTCCTCGGCCTCCTCCAGATAGTGGGAGGCGAACACCACGGTGCGCCCGGAGTCGGTGAACTCCCGCATGGCGGCCCAGAACACGCGGCGCGACTCGACGTCCATCGCCACCGTCGGCTCGTCCAGCACCAGCAGCTTCGGGTCGGACACGAGGGTCATCGCCAGCCGCAGCCGCTGGCGCTGACCGCCGGAGAGCCGGCTGCGGCGGTCGGCGATGTCGGTGAGGTCGGTGCGGCGCAGCACCTCGGCGATCGGCAGCGGGGCGGCGTGCAGCGACGCCACCATCGTGAGCAGCTCGCGGATCGACACGTCGTCGAGCAGTGCGCCGTCCTGGAGCGTCGCCCCGATGACGCCCCGGGTGATGGCCTCGCGGGGGGTGTGTCCGAAGACGCGGATGTCGCCGCGGTCGGGGCGGGTGAGCCCCAGGATCATGTCGACGAGCGTGGACTTGCCCGCGCCGTTGGGCCCGAGCAGCGCCACCACCTCGCCGGGTGCGATCCGCAGGTCGATGCCGTCGACGGCCCGCACGTCGCCGTATCTCTTGTGCACGGCCGAAACGTCGATCGCCTGTGGTGTCACCGCACCGGCCGTGGGTGTCGCCACGAGGTTCGCGATTGCGTTGCTCATTGATTCCCCATTTAGATCGGCGCGGGTATGCAACAGTATTTATCAGTGCCGCGGAGCGGGCAGCCAGGAACTCCGGGGCCGTGGCCGCGAGGATCGGCGTCCGAGGTGCCTTATTCCGGGGTGGTGAGGGGTGACCGTAGGGGTTACCCCGTGAAGGCCGCGCCCGCCATCGTCGGAGTTGTCGTGGTCCTGGGCCGCGCATTTCTTGTGGCCCGTGCAGGGAGGTGTTCGTGGCGCCCCAGAAGCGGAACGTTGACCGCTATTCGTCGAACGTTGACGCGAAGACGGACGTCATGGTCCGGGACGATGTCACGGCCGTGTCGTTCCTTTTTCCGCACAGCGACTTCTTCCGGCACACAGGAACGGACGCGGAATCGGAATTGACCGGCGGCCGGCCCGCGCCGCGGGTCGTCGCGACCGACCTGCCGGGCCACGAGACGGTGAGCTGACATGGACCACGTGGCCGCCGCAGCCGAGCGGGCCGACCGGCTCGGGCCGATGCTCGGCACCTTCCTGCACCGCTTCCCGACCGTCGACGCCGGCACGGACGGGCCGCTGCGCGGCACGCTGATCGGCGTCAAGGACGTCGTCGCCGTGGCCGGCGCGCCGAGCACCTGCCAGAGCGTCGTGCACGACGCGGACTGGTGGGCCGACCGCGACGCGACGGTGGTGGCGCGGCTGCGCGCGGCGGGCGCGCTCATCGTCGGCAAGACCACGATGGGCGAGCACGCGCTGTCCCGGCCGGACCCGGAGGCGCCCTTCCCGGTGCCCCGCAACCCGTGGGACCCCCACCGGTTCACCGGCGGTTCGAGCTGTGGCAGCGCCAACGGCATCCCCGCCGGGTTCTTCGACGCGGGCGTCGGCACCGACAGCAACGGCAGCATCCGGATCCCGGCCGCGCTGTGCGGCGTGACCGGGCTGAAGCCGACGCAGGGCCTCCTGCCGGCCGCCGGCGTCCGCCCGCTGGCGCGTTCGGTCGAGACCACGGGCCCGCTGGCGCGTACGGCCCGGGAGTGCGCGCGGCTGCTCGCCGTGATGGCGGACCGCCCCGCGGAGCTGTCCCGGCCGCCGCTGGGCGACCTCGCGGGCGTACGCGTCGGCGTCCCGGGCGACCTGGTGCGCCACGCCGCCGCGCTGACCGAGGACACCGCCGCCGCCTTCGACGCCGCGCTCGACGAACTGCGGGCCGCCGGGGCACAGGTCGTCGACGTGCCGTTCGACGAGGCGTTCCCGCTCTTCGCCGCGCAGCTCGTGACGATGCTGGTGGAGGCGTTCGAGGTGCACGGGGCGCTGCTGCGGGCACGCTGGGGCGACTACGGGCGACCCTTCCGGTGGAACGTCGCGCTCGGCGGCGTGCTCCCGGCGGAGACGTACCTGCGGGCCCAGCGGGTGCGCGGGTGGGGCGCCGACGCCCTGCGGGCGCGGTTGCGCGACGTCGACGTCGTCGCCACGCCCGCCTGGCCGTCCGGCGCCCCCCGCTACGACGACCAGGCCGGCCTCCAGACGATCTCCTTCCTGCCCAGCGCCTGGAGCGCGGTCGGCTTCCCCGCGCTGGCGCTGCCGATGGGCGTCGACGGCGACGGGATGCCGCTGTCGCTGCAACTCGCCGCCGCGCCCGGCCGCGACTTCGAGCTGGCCGCCGTCGCCGACGTCTACCAGCGGCGGACGGGCTGGCACGAGCGGGAGCCGAAGCTGGACGTCGTGACGGACCTGGCTTCCGTCTGCGTGCCCGGGGCGCCCGCCGACGGCGTCGACCCCGTACGGCGGGAGCGGCTGGCGCGGGCGTTCGGCGAGCTGGGCGTCCCGCTGGGGGACGGGGACCTCGACCAGGTGACCATGACGTGGACGAAGGTCGAGGCGCTCGCCGGGGTGCTGCCGCAACTCCCGGTGGACGTGGCGCCGTTCGTCGCTCACCCGGCCGGTTGAGCGCCCCCCGGGAGCACCGGGCCCACCGGCTGCCCGGCGTCGCTTCCCCGTTCGCGCGCCCGGCTACGCCGGGCGGTGCGCCTGCCCCGGACATGGGGGACACACGGGCCGGGCATGCGTACGACACGGTGGGAACATGACGCGACGGGGGTTGGAACTGTCGGCCACCGACGGCAGCCTGATGAGCATGGATGACGTCGTGATCGAAGTGGACGGGCTGCGCCGCAGCTACGGTGAGTTCGAGGCGGTGCGCGGCATCTCGCTGCGGATCCGCCGGGGCGAGCTGTTCGCGCTGCTGGGCACCAACGGTGCCGGGAAGACCACCACCATCGAGGTCCTGGAGGGCCTGCAACCGGCCACCGCCGGCCGGGTCCGGGTGCTCGGGCTGGATCCCGTCCGGGACCGCGACTCGGTGCGCCCCCGGACGGGGGTGATGCTCCAGCACGGCGGGTTCACGGGCGCGCTCACCGTCCGTGAGACGGTGGAGATCTGGCGGTCGCTCACCGTCCGGCCGCAGACCACCGCGGAGGTGCTGGACCTGGTCGACCTCGGCGGTCGGATGAACGTCGCCGTCGAGCAGCTCTCCGGCGGCGAGGGCCGGCGGCTGGAGCTGGCGCTGGCCGTGCTCGGCCGCCCGGAGGTGCTCTTCCTCGACGAGCCCACCACCGGCATGGACCCGGCGTCGCGCCGCCGCACCTGGGACGTCGTCCGTGAGCTCCAGAAGGGCGGCACCACCGTCCTGCTCACCACGCACTACCTGGAGGAGGCGGAGGTCCTCGCCGACCGGGTGGCGATCATGCGGGGTGGGAGCATCGTCGCCACCGGCGCGCCGGAGGACGTCGTACGCACCCTGCCCGCCCGGATCAGCTTCCGGCTGCCGGCCACGGAGTCGCTGCCCGACCTGCCGCACGCCGCCCGCCTGGTCGAGGGCGACCGGGTCACGTACGAGTCCCGCCAGCTCCAGACCGACCTGACCCGGCTGCTGGAGTGGGCCAACGCGGGCAACGTCCGGCTGGCCTCCCTGTCGGCCCGACCGGCCACCCTGGAGGATGTCTTCCTGGACATCGCCGCCGACCACGACCCGACCGACCAGCACGCGGAAGCGGAGGCCGCCCGATGAGCGGAACGATGACGACGCCGAGCCCCACCACCGCCGCCGCCTCGGGCGACCGCGCGACCAGGCCCATCTGGCAGATGGCCGCGATGCTCAAGATGGAGCTGCTGGCGCTGCGTCGCAGCTGGACGTCGACCGCGATGTCCGTGGTGACCCCGCTGATGATCGCCCTGCTGCTGGTCAGCGAGTACGGCGGCCAGACGGTGCCCGGCGTGCGTCGGGTCGTCAGCGTCACCACTCTGATCATGGTCTTCCTGGTGCACCACCACCTGACCACCGTGTACGCCTCGCGCCGCCAGGAACTGGTGCTCAAGCGGCTGCGCGCCGGGCTCGCCTCGGACCGCACCATCCTGTTCGGCACGGCCAGCAGCACCGTCGCGATCTTCCTCGCCCAGTTCCTCGCGCTGGCCGTCTACGCGGTCCTGGTCCTCGACCTGCCGATGCCCAGGAACCCGCTGGTCATGGTGGTGGCGCTGCTGTTCGGCTCCTCGATCATGGCGGCGTTCTCGGCCGCGCTCTCCGCGATCACGCGCAGCTCCGAGGCGGCCATGCTCACCACCCTGCCGACCGTGGTGATCTTCCTGGCCACGCCGGGTGCGCTGCTGCCGCTCGGCGCGTTGCCGGAGTCGCTGGAGCGGGTGCTCTGGTTCCTGCCCAACGGGCCGTTCACCGAGGCCATGCGCGTCGGCTGGCTCGGCCGTACCGACGAGGGCCAGGCCCTGAGCTTCGCCGGCACCTTCGTCGAGACGTTGCCGTCCTTCGGGGTGCTGCTGGTCTGGCTGGTGGTGTCGCTGTTCATGGCGGGCCGGTACTTCCGGTGGGAGCCCCGGCACGGATGATCGGGACAGCCGTCGCGTCACCCGGCCACGGGGACGTGAACATGGACCGGGCGCAGGTCGAGCGGGATCTCGGCCTGCGCCGCGCCCGCGTCGTCACCCTGACCACCGTCGGCAGCGGCGTCCTGGGGACGCTGCTGCTGGCCGCCGCCGGGCTGTCGCGGGAGGACGATCGGGGGTGGACGGCGGCCGGGGCGGTGGGCATCGCCCTGTTCGTCGTCGCGCAGGCCGGCGCGCTCTACGGTGCGATCACCCCGTGGCTGGCGGCGGCCGTGCGGCGCCGCCTGCTCGTCGCGTTCGTCGCGGCTGCCGTGGTCTCCGTACCCCTGGTAGGGCCGGTGGGGGCGCCGGAGTGGGCGACCTGGGGCTTCCTCGGCGCGTCGGTGATCGGCTCGGTACCGATGCTGTCGCGCTGGTGGGCCGCCGCCCCGGCGGCGCTGCTGACGGTGGCGGTGGCCGCCGGGGTGGCGCTGCGCAACGGCGCCCCGGTGCGTGACCAGGTCACCATCGTGCTGGTCGCCGGCGTCTCCATGGCCGCCTGGAACGCCCTCCAGCTCTGGCTGTGGGGGCTGCTCGTCGAGGCGCAGCGGGGGCGGGCCGCCCAGGGGCGGCTCGCCGCGACCGAGGAGCGGCTGCGTTTCGCGCGTGACGTGCACGACCTGCTCGGGCACAGCCTCTCGGTCATCGCGCTCAAGGCGGAGCTGGCGTCCCGGCTGGCGGCGACGGACGCCGGGCGGGCCAGCTCGGAGGCGGCCGAGGTGCAGCGACTGGCCGCGTCGGCGCTGGTCGAGCTGCGCGAGGTGGTGCACGGGTACCGTGCGGTGGACCTCGGGGACCAGATCGCCGCGGTGGAGCAGGTGCTGCGTTCCTCCGGCATCCGCTGCGCGGTCGCGCTGCCGCCGGACGACGTACCGTCGGAGATCGCCCGGCAGTTCGTCGCGGTGCTGCGGGAGGCCAGCACCAACGTGCTGCGGCACAGCCGGGCCACCTGGTGCACCATCGAGATCAGCCAGGACGAGGACGAGGTACGGATGACCATGACGAACGACGGCGCCGAGGGTGCGTCGCCGGACCGGCACAGCTTCGGGTTGCGCGGGCTGGCCGAGCGGATGGCCGAGGCCCGGGGCTCGCTGCGGCACCGGACCGAGGACGGGGTGTTCCGCCTCGACGTGACGGTACGGACCCGCCCGTGATCAGGGTGCTGCTCGCCGACGACGAGGACCTGATCCGGGCGGCGCTGGCCGCCCTGCTCGGTCTGGAGTCCGACCTGGAGGTCGTGACCGAGGCGTCGGACGGGCGGGCCGCGGTGACCGCCGCGCTCGCCCACCGGCCGGACGTGGCCGTGGTGGATCTCCAGATGCCGGCCCTGGACGGGCTGGAGGTGACCGCGGAGCTGGCTCGTGTCCTGCCCGCCTGCAAGGTGGTGATCCTGACCGGGCACGGCCGACCGCCCCACCTGCAACGCGCCCTCGCCGCCGGGGCCAAGGGCTTCCTGCCCAAGGGCGCGCCCGGTGGAACGCTGGCCGACGTCATCCGCCGGGTGCACGCCGGCGGCCGGTACGTCGACCCGGCGCTGGCCGCCGACGCGCTCACCGCGCCGGAGTGCCCGCTCACGCCCCGCGAGCTGGACGTGCTGCGGCTCGCCGAGTACGACACGCCGGTGGCGGAGGTGGCCCGGCGTACCCACCTGTCGGCGGGCACGGTCCGCAACCATCTTTCCGCGGCGGTCAGCAAGCTCCGGGTGGCCAACCGGGCCGAGGCGTTCCGCACCGCCCGGGACAACGGCTGGCTGTGACGGGTGTCGCTCAGACGAGCACGCTCCAGGTCACCGGTCCGACGGGACCGTCGACGACGGGGCCGTTGCGCCGGGCCGGCACGCTTCGTGATCCGCCGGGGCCGCGAGGCTCCGATCTCATCGTCAACTTGTGGTTGACGGTTGGCGATCGTCAACCTATGGTTGACGCATGACGGAGCCAACACAGATCAACAACCCCGTACGCCTCGACGACCTGATCCGGGCGATCAAGAGGGCGCGGCCGGACGCGCTCGACCAGCTCACCGACGCGGTCATCGCGGCCGACCATCTCGGCGAGATCGCCGACCACCTGATCGGTCACTTCGTCGACCAGGCCCGCCGCTCCGGTGCGTCCTGGACCGAGATCGGCCGCAGCATGGGCGTCAGCAAGCAGGCTGCGCAGAAGCGCTTCGTGCCGAAGGCCGACGATCCGCCGCTCGACCCGCAGCAGGGCTTCAACCGCTTCACCCCCCGCGCCCGCAACGTGGTGATGGCCTCGCAGAACGAGGCCCGGGCCACCGGGCACGCCGAGATCCGCCCCGAGCACCTGGTGCTGGGGCTGCTCAGCGAGCCGGAGGCGCTGGCCGCGAAGGCGATCGTCGCCCAGGGGGTGCCGCTGGAGCGGGTGCGCGAGGCCGCGACGGCCGCGCTGCCGTCGTCGACCGCCGAGGTGCCCGACCTGATCCCGTACGACGCCCAGGGCAAGAAGGCGCTGGAGCTGACCTTCCGGGAGGCCCTGCGCCTCGGGCACAACTACGTCGGCACCGAGCACGTCCTGCTCGCGTTGCTGGAGCACGAGAACGGCGCCGGGGCCCTCAGCGGGCTCGGCGTGACCAAGGCCGCCGTCGAGGAGTGGGTGGCGGCGGCCCTGCGGGCTGTCCAGCTGCGGGATTGACCCGGTTCAGGAAGCGGTGGGGAAGCCGTAGCGGGCGGCGTGTTCGGGGTCCGTCGGATCGACCTGGCGGATCCCGGCGTCGGCGAGCCGCTTGTTGACCTCGTCGAGCCGCTCGCGCACCAGCCGGGCCTCCTCCTCGGTGACCCGGCCCCGGTGCGGCCGGCCGGCGTGCTCGATCGTGCCGTAGTCGACCCGCTCCGCGCCCTTGCGGGCCTTCGGCGGGCGCACCCGCTCGGCGGTCTTCAGCAGCTGCGCCATCGGCACGTCGGTCGCCATCGCGTCGAACTCGCTCGCGGTGAGCACCACCCGGCGCGGCTCGCAGTCGCCGTGCCGGGCGTGGATCTCGACCACCGCGACGTCCAGCGCGGCGTCGTCGATGCCCTCCACCTCGACCGGGGTGGCGTCCAGCCGCACGGGCCCCGCGACCAGGTCAGGGTGCTCCAGGACGACGACCCGGACCACCTCGTCGTCGGGCTGGATGACCGTGCCGCTGAAGTCGGAGACGTGGATCGTCTTCTTGCCCATGCGCGGAGCTTCTCCTGTCGTAGGCCGGGATGCCGGACCAGAAGAAATTACCCGACAGGTGTGCGAAAGCCGCCGGTGGACCGTCCGGGTGTGTCGCGGAGCCACCCGGCCGCGCGCGAAGTGGTCAGCGGGTGTTGGGGCCGCCGCGGGAGGCGGCGCCGGCGGGCTGCTTGTCCACCTTGCTCCACGGCGGCGCCTCGGCCCCGGCGCGGTGACCCCGGTACGCCGACTGGGCCGGGAACCGCCCGGTGGCTTCGCTGCGCCGCCAGAGTCGCTCGGGATCCTGGTGGTACCGGTCGTTCGGCTGATTCGGCATGACCATACCGTCCCAAACAAAGTTGTCCATGTATGAAAATGAATATGACGACCGATCGATGCGTCTGGTTCCCGTGACCGGCCCCCGCCCCACGAATCGGCGACCATCGGTGCGTTCGGTATGTCTACCCGCCCGCCGCGCCACCCAATCATCGCCCGGCTCACCGCCGCGCGGCGCCGGATCGGCCGGGTCGGGGCCGCACGCCGCCCACCCCGGACGGGTTCCGTCGCGCGGCGCGCCGCGCCCGCGTACGGTGATCGTCGGCGAGGCGGGCCGGGCGTCGGCGGCCCGCCCAGCGGGTGACCACCGACGGCGGCGGGGAGGTGACCGGCGATGCTCGACCGGCGGCTGCACCTGCACCTGGCGAGCTGGCTCGGCCAGTGGCCGGCCGGGCCCGGGCTGCACGTGGTCGGCTCGCACCGGCGGGCCCGACCGGCCTGGGACGGCCGGCTGCGGCCGGCAGTCGCGGTGGCCACCGGCGCCAGCACCGTGCTCTCCGTAGCCCCGGACCGGGTCGCGGCGGTCCGCGAGCTGGCCCGGCGGCCGGGCGGCCCGCCGCTTCCGGCGCTGCCCGCCGCGGTCGGGCGGCCCGGCTGGGCGGTGCACGACGGCGTGTTCCGGTGGAGCGTGGCGCCGGCCCCGCTGCCCGACGTGGGGGAGTGGACGTCCCCGACCGCCGCCGGACTGCCGTCCTGGCTGCGCCTGTTCGACGGGCCGGTCCTGGTGGTGCGCGACGCCCGGGGCGGCTACCTGGCCGGTGCCGGGATCAAGCGGCACGACGCGTACGGCCGCGAACTGGCGGTCGGCACCGTGCCGACGGCGCGTGGGCGGGGGCTGGCCCGACGGCTGGTCGCCCAGGCGGCACGCCGGGTGCTCGCCGGGGGAGCCGTCCCGACGTACCTGCACGACCCCGCCAACGCCGCCTCCGCCCGGGTGGCGACCGCCGCCGGCTTCCCCGACCGGGGCTGGCGGTCGTTCGGCGTCCTCCCGCCCTGAGCGCGCGCCCGGGCGGTGGGGCGCGGACCGTGGTTCCCGGGCCGGATCCACGGTCCGCAGTCTCCCCCCAGGCCCCCGTGGGTGGTGTGCGTGCCCATCACGCTACGTATCCATCGGGGTGACGGCAAGATGCCACGGTGCGATCCTGGTGTCGACTAACGGATCCTGACCTGCGGCTATTCGGAGGATGGCGTCGTACGGGTCAGTGACGCAGCGTGCGAATGAGGTCGAGAACCTGCCGGGTCACCGGGCGCAGCACGCGCAACCGCGACAGCCCCACCAGCCGGTCGACCAACGGCACCGCGCCGTCGATGAGCTCTCGGGTGCGGGCCTGACCGGGCGAACGGTCGTAGACCCAGTGGAGCACCACCCCCATGTACGCCAGCCAGAGCAGCTCCGGCAGGTGCGGGCGCAACTCCGGGTCGAACCGGGCGGTGGAGCCGTCCAGCGCCTCGGCGAAGAGCCCGATCGCCGCCTCGCGCGGGCCGGAGGACTCCGCCGAGAAAGGGCTCAGCGGGGAGGTCGGCTCCGCCGCCGTCTTGAAGAAGCTGGCGGCGAAGGAGTGCGACGGCGTGAGCACGTCGATCCCGGCGTGCATCACCCCGGCCAGCCGGGCGGCGAGGTCGGTCTCCCGGGCGAGCACCGGCCCGGCCGTCGCCCGGTGCTCCGCCTGGGCGTGGGCGTAGAACTCCTGGATCAGGTGTTCCTTCGAGCCGAAGTAGTAGTAGGCGTTGCCCACCGCCACCCCGGCCTCCTGCGCGATGGCGCGCATGGTGGTCCGGGCGTAACCGCGCTCGCGGAACAGCCGCATGGCGGTGTCCAGGATGAGCTGCCGGGTCTGCTCGCCGCGCGCGGTCGCCGGCTCACCCGCAGCGGTCGTCGGCGCAGTCTGCTCGGTCATCGGGGCCACCGTATCCCGCCGGGTCGTCGCCCGGCTCCGCCCACGGGTCGCGCACGTGTTCCCGGACCGCGGAAGCGGCGGCGACCACCCGCCGGGCCAGCGGCAGCAGGTGCGGGCGGGCCAGCCGCTCGGCGGCGCCCCGGTGGTCGGCCAGGGCCCAGAGGCAGGCCAGCCAGGCGCCGTCGCCCGCGTACACCTCGCCGGTGTCCGCGACCACGGTGAGATCCCGCAGCGTGGCGTCGTGGTCCAGGCCGGGGAAGCGCCGCCGGGCCTCCGCCGAGCCGGCTGCCACGAACTCCAGGGGTACGAGTTGGGCGCGGGACGCCAGCCAGCGCCGCGCGGCCCGGCAGAGCGGGCAGTGCGCGTCGTACAGGACGGCGAACCCGCGGACGCCACCGCCCCCGTGTGCGGTGGCGTCCGGGAGCCCTCCCGACCCGCCGGCGGGCCCGGCGGTCATCGGGCCGGCGGGCCGCCGACCGGCCCGGTCTCCGCCCCCGGTCCGGCGGGGTGCGGTCCGGCGGGATGCGGTCCGGCGGGGTGGCCGCCGCGTGGCGCGGGTGGCATCGGCAGCCGGCCGACCGGCGCGAGCGGCGGATGGGTGGCGAGCTGCCGTAGCCGACCGCGGCGGTACCGGCCGAGCGCGAAGACGTTGAAGAAGTGCAGCGCGCCGAGCACCAGCAGCACGAGGCCGATCTTGAGGGAGAGCTCCTCCATCGCCTGGGCGGTGGACCCGACCGGGTCGGGGTGCTTCATCGCCACCGTGACGTAGCCGAGGTTGAGCAGGTAGAAGCCGACGACGAGCAGGCTGTTCACGGCTCTGGCCAGCCGCTCGTCGGCGAACACCTCCTCGAGGAAGACCAGTCCGTTGCGTGACAGCGCCCGGGCCACCCAGACCGTCAGCCCGATGCTGATGCCGAGGTAGACCAGGTACATCCAGACCTTCGTGTCCATCGCGGACGCCTCCCTTGAACGTGTTCAACTATCGCCGCCCGAGCGTAGGCGACATCTTGAACGTGTTCAAGTGGCTCGGTGTGGTCGTCGGCGTGGCCCGGCCGGGCGGGGGTCGGTATGGTCGAGTCGCGCCGGTGCCGGCGCGTCCTTCGACGGTGAGGCGGGGCATGGACCGGCGTACGCGCAAGACGGAGCCGGGGCAGGTGGTCCTGCGCCCGACCGGCGAGATCGACATGGCCAACGCCGCCGGGCTCGAGGCGACGCTCACCGAGGCGCTGCGCCGGCCCGACGTCCGGGAGGTCGTCGTCGATCTCACCGACGTGCGGTTCATGGACTCCAGCGGCGTACGCGTCCTGGTGCACGGCGCCGCCGTGGGCCGCGAGCGCGACGTACCGCTGCGGGTGACCGGGCCGCAACCGGGGGTGGCGCGGGTCCTGCGGATCACCGGGGTCGGCGCCCTGCTCGGGCTCGCCGACTCCGAGACCGGACGGACCGTCGCGCGCGGGTGGCGTGGGCTGGACTGAGCGGCTCAGAGCCCCGCGTTCGCCGACGCCGCCGCGGACCACTCGACGAGCATCAGCGTCGCGTCGTCCCGGTGCGTACCGCCCTGGTGCTCCGTCACCGCGTGACTGAGGCGGCGCAGCGTCTCCGCGGCCGGCAGCCCGGAACCGATGTGCCGTTCGGCGAGGTCCGCCAGGCGGGACAGCCCGAACATCTCGCCCGCCGGGTCGCGCGCCTCGGTCACGCCGTCGGTGTGCAGCAGCAGCCGGTCGCCGGGCTCCAGCCGGGTCGCGGCGACCTCGACGCGCTCGTCCGGCAGACCCAGCGGGAGCCGGCGGCCCTCGGCCAGTTCCCGTACCGCCCGACCTCGGCGCAGCAGCACCGGCGGCGGGTGCCCCGCGTTGACGTAGCGCAGCAGCCCGGAACCGGTGTCGAACTCGGCGAGCACCGCGGTGACGAACCGCGCGTCCTGCCACTGGGCCATGATCGCGGCGTCCACGGCGCGCGCCAGACCCGGCAGGTCCGAGCCGGCCCGCCGGGCGGCCCGCAGCGCGGCCAGCGCCACCGAGGTGGTGAGCACCGCCGGCAGGCCGTGACCGACGCCGTCGAGGATCGCCACCGTCAGGACCCCGCCGTGCACGGCGTAGTCGAAGGCGTCGCCGCCCACCTCGTAGCAGGGCTCGAGCAGGGCGCTGACCACGGCCTCCGAGGTGGCGAAGGTCAGCGGTGGGAGCAGGTTCCAGAGCAGCTCGGCGGAGACCCCCATCGGCCGGCTGCGGCGCGCGCGGTGCAGGACGTCCCCGTAGTCCCTCTTGCTGGTCACCAGGTGGCCGACCAGGCCGGAGATGAGCCGGCAGCCGTCGCGCAGCGACTCGTCGGCGAGGTCGGCGTCGGCCGGCGGGAACACCTCCAGCAGGCCCAGCCGGTCGGTGCCGTTGACGATCGGCACCCACAGCCGGGGCGGCGGCCCCAGGCCCGCGTGCACCTCGAGCTGGGTGAAGGCGTGCCCGGCCAGACTGGTGTCGATCGGCAGCACCTCCGACGTCGGTCGGTCCGCCCCGGGCAGCGGGCGCAGGCCGCGCTGCTCGGCGTCGACCAGGTACACGGTCGCCGACACGCCCAGCGGCCGGAGCACGGCGTCGACCAGGGCCGCGAGCTCGTCCGGGGGTAGCCGGTGGGACCGGGACACGAGGTCGGCCAGGGCCCGGTGCCAGGGGTCGGTGGCGGTCATGCCGTCGCATACCCAGGCCGGGACCGGTCGAAGCGGGCCGGGCCGGGGGCAACCAACCGATCCGTTGCTCGGTGACGGGAGGCGGGTCCTCGGCCTGGCCGGGTGCGCCAGGTGGCGTGACCTGGTTCACGGTGCACCTGCTGGCCGACGGGGCCGCCGGGGCCGCCGCCCGGCGGGCACCCGGTGGCGCGGGCGTCAGCCGGTCAGGCCGAGCACCTCGGCGGCCGCCCGACCGCAGGCGCGGCTCGCGCCGTACGTGGTGACGAACGCCCGCACGCCGGCCGGACGCCACCGGGAGGGCCAGCCCATCTCGACCACGGTCACCGGGTGCTCGGCGGCCAACGCGGTCACCAGCTCCGCTCCGCCTGGCAGCCGGTGCAGGTGGCGGCCGACCAGCACGATCGGCCGGTCCCCGGCGAGCTGGCGCAGGGCGGCCGGCCCGGTCTCGGTGGCGACCACCCGCAGCTCCTGCGCGCCGTCCAGGTGCGGGCCGAGGCCCCACGGCACCCGCCCCTCGGCGATCGTCGACGCGGCGTGCAGCTGGACGACCAGCGGACGGTCCAGGCCGGCCAGTTCCCCCTCCACCCGCACGGCGCGACGCGCCGCGGCGTACCCGAGACCCTCGGGGGCGGCGGACGCCGTGCCGGCGGCCCGGGTCCAGGCGGCGAGCGCGGCGGCGCGGCCGGCCGCCTCCTCCACCCGCGCCCGGTCGAGGCGCCCGTCGGCGAGCGCCCCGACGATCTCCGCGACCACCCGCTCGACCAGTTCGGCGTCGACCTGGGCGCCGATGCACAGCAGGTCGGCGCCGGCGGCGAGGGCGCGGACGGCGGCCGGGCCGATCCCACCGGCCGCCACGGCGGCGCCCTTCATCTCCAGCGCGTCGGTGATGACCGTGCCGGTGAAGCCGTACTCGCCGCGGAGCAGGTCGACCAGGACCGCCCGACTGAACGTGGCGGGGCCGTCGCCGGTCAGCGCCGGCACCCGGATGTGCGCGGTCATGACGGCCTGCGCGCCGGCGGCGACGACCGCGGCGAACGGCGGCAGGTCGCGGCGGCGCAGCACGTCGAGCGGCACGTCCACGGTGGGCAGCTCGTGGTGGGAGTCGGCGACCGTCGCGCCGTGCCCGGGGAAGTGCTTGGCGCAGGCGGCGACCCCGGCGGCCTGGAGTCCGCCGACGGCGGCGGCGGAGTGCGCGGCGACCCGGGCCGGGTCGGCGCCGAACGAGCGGGTGCCGATCACCGGGTTCTCGTCGGCGGTGTTCACGTCCACGGTCGGCGCGAGGTTGACGGTCACGCCGAGGCCGGCCAGCTCCGCGCCGATGGCCTCGTAGACCCGGCGGGTCAGCGTCAGCTCGTCGATCGCGCCGAGCGCGGCGTTGCCCGGGTACGGGCTGCCGGTGGCGTGCGCCAGCCGGGTGACGTCGCCGCCCTCCTCGTCGATCGCGATCAGCACGTCGGGGCGGCCGGCCCGCAGAGCGGCGGTGCTCGCCGCCACCTGCCCCGGGTCGTGGACGTTGGTGCCGAACAGGGTGTGCCCGGCGAGCCCCTCGGCGACCAGGTCGACAGCCCAGCCCGGGGGAACCGGCCCCGGATACGCGGCGAGCAGCGTGCCGAGCGCGAGCCGGCGCAGTCCTGGATCCAGCCCCACGTGATCTTCCCCTTTCGTCCCCGGCGGCACGCGAAGTCGTACCGGCGGGGGTCGGTGACGTACCGGGTCGGCCGAGCACCCGGCTCCCGGGCGGCCGATACGCTGTCGGCTACCCGCTCGCAGGTCGGTTTACAGTTAGCAAGGTTTATCAAAACTAGAGGACGTGGCATGAGTGCGACCCGGCTGCCCGGCACCCCCCGCCTGTTGCGGGCGCTCAACGACCGCGCGGCGTTGGAGCTGCTGCTGGAGCGGGGGCCACTCACCCGGGCCCGGCTCGGCGAGCTGACCGGGTTGTCCAAGGTCACCGCCTCCCAGCTCGTCGAGCGGCTCGAGGAGCGGGGGCTGGTCGCCCGCGTCGGCGAGCAGGCCGGCGGGCGGGGGCCCAACGCCCAGCTCTACGCCGTACGGCCGGGCAGCGCGCACGTGGTCGGGGTTGACGTGGGCGCCGACCGGGTGGTCGCCGCCTGCGCCGACATCACCGGCGCGGTGATCGGCCGCGTCGAGCAGTCGACCCAGGACACCGACGACCCCGTGGGGGTCGTGCACAACGCGGTCGTCCGGGCCGCGAGCAGCGCCGGGGCGCAACTGTCGAGCGTACGGCGCATCGTGCTGGGCACCCCGGGCCTCGTCGACCCCGGCACCGGCGACATCACGTTCGCCTTCAACCTGCCCCGCTGGCACACCGGTCTGCTGGCCGCGCTCCGCGACGACCTGCACACCCCGGTGGTCTTCGAGAACGACGTGAACCTGGCCGCCGTCGCCGAGGCGCAGTCGGGCGCTGCCCAGGGGCTGACGGACTTCGTGCTGGTCTGGGTCGGCGCCGGCGTCGGCCTGGCGATCGTGCTGGGCAACCGGCTGCACCACGGCAGCAGCGGCGCGGCCGGCGAGATCGGCTACCTGCCGGTGCCCGGCGCGCCCATCCCGCGTGACGTCTCCCGCCGGGCGAAGCCGGCGTTCCAGCAGCTGATCGGCGCGGACGCGGTCCGCGACCTGGCCCGCGCGCACGGCTACCCGGACGACAGCGGCGCCGCGGCGGTGCGGGCGGCGGTGGCCGACGGCACCGCCGGTGGTCCGATGCTCGACGAGGTGGCCCGCCGGTTGGCGCTGGGTGTGGCGAGCACCTGCGTGGTGCTGGACCCGCCGCTGGTGGTGCTCGCCGGCGAGGTCGGCCAGGCCGGCGGGGCGGCGCTGGCCGAGCGGGTGCAGCACGAGGTCGCGGCGATCACGCTGGTCCGCCCCCGGGTGGTGCCCACCGGACTGACCGAGGAGCCGATCCTGCGGGGCGCGCTGCGCACCGCCCTGGACGCCGTCCGTGACGAGGTCTTCGGCTCGACCGTCGGCTGACCGGGGCCGGCCGCCCGCCGGTGCGCACCGGGCGCCGCCCGCCGCCGACCGGGTTCGGCGGGGTTGGCGGCGGGCGGGCGTCATGCGAAGGAATATTTCATCGCTGCCCAGGGCGCTGCAAGGTCTTGCCGCCGCCCGGTAGTGACCCGTGGGGGGTGCCCCGGCGGTGCGTGGTTGGATGGTCGGGTGACTGGGGACGAGGATCTGGTGGTCAGCCTCGACGGCGTCGGCGTACGCCGGGCTGGCACCGCACTGCTGCACGACGTCGACTGGCGGGTCGAGCTGGACGAGCGCTGGGTGGTGCTCGGGCCGAACGGCGCCGGTAAGACGACCCTGCTCAACCTCGCCGCCGGGCGGCTGCACCCCACCACCGGCACCGCCCACGTGCTCGGCGAGCGGATCGGCCGCACCGACGTCAACGAGCTGCGCACCCGCATCGGTCTCTCCACCGCCGCCCTCGCCGAGCGGGTGCCCGCCGACGAGCGGGTCAGCGACGTCGTCGTCACGGCCGCCTGGTCGGTGCTCGGGCGCTGGCGGGAGAGCTACGACAGCAGCGACGAGGCCCGCGCCCGCGCCCTGCTGGGTCAGCTCGGCATCGGCGGCCTCGCCGAGCGCACCTACGGCACCCTCTCCGAGGGCGAACGCAAGCGGGTGCAGATCGCCCGCGCGCTGATGACGGATCCGGAGCTGCTGCTGCTCGACGAGCCCGCCGCCGGGCTCGACCTGGGCGGGCGGGAGGACCTGGTCGCCCGGCTGGCCGAGCTGGCGTACGACCCGGACGCCCCGGCGCTGGTGCTGGTGACCCACCACGTGGAGGAGATCCCGCCCGGCTTCACCCACGCGCTGCTGCTGCGCGAGGGCGGGGTGGTCGCGCAGGGGCTCCTCGACGACACCCTGACCGGGGACAACCTCTCCAAGGCGTTCGGGCTGCCGCTGGTCGTCCAGCGCTCCGGCGACCGCTTCACCGCCCGCGCCGCCTGACCGACGTCCCCGGCCCGGGCGGGAGCCGCCACCGGGGCCCTAGACTCCGCCGCAGCGCATGCGACGGCGAGGAGGTGGCGATGCGGCAGACCCGGGTCGTCGTGGTGGGCAGCGCCAACATGGATCTGGTGGGCACCGCCCCCGCCCTGCCCCGACCGGGGGAGACCCTGCTCGGCACCGACTTCGTCATGGTGCCCGGCGGCAAGGGCGCCAACCAGGCCGTCGCCGCGGCCCGGGCCGGCGCCTCCTGCGTCTTCCTCGGGGCGATCGGTTCCGACTCGTTCGGCGTCACCCTGCGGGCGCGGATCACCGCCGCCGGGGTCGACACCGACCAGCTCCGCACGACGTACGGCACGTCGGGGGTGGCGCTGGTGATGGTCAACGCCGAGGGCGAGAACGCGATCCTGGTCAGCCCGGGCGCCAACGCCTCGATGACCGGCCTGACCGAGCCCGAGCTGACCGCCGTACGCGGGGCGGACGTGCTGCTCGCGCAGCTGGAGGTCCCGGTCGCGACGGTGACCGGGGCGGCCGTCGAGGCCCGGGCGGCCGGCACCCGGGTCGTGCTCAACGCCGCCCCGGCCGTGCCGGTGCCGCCGGAGCTGCTGGCGGCCACGGATCTGCTGGTGGTCAACGAGACCGAGGCGCAGGCGCTCACCGGACGCGGCCGGGACGAGCCGTCGGCCCTGCTCGACCTGGTGCCCCGGGCGGTGCTCACCCTCGGCGCGGAGGGCGCCTGGTACGGCGACCGTGACGGCACCGCCGTGCACGTGCCGGCGGTCAAGGTCGACACGGTGGACTCCACGGCCGCCGGGGACGCCTTCACCGCCGCGCTCGCGGTGGCCTGGGGCGAGGGCCGGGACGTGGTCGACGCGGTGCGCTGGGCGGCGGCGGCCGGGGCGGCCTGCGCCCGCCGGCTCGGCGCCTCCGTGGCGCTGCCCACCCGGGCCGAGATCGACGAGCTGTACGTCCCCGCCTGAGCCGGTCGATCCGTGGCTGGTGCGCGGCACCACCCACGACGGGTGCCGACGTGGTGGGAGTCCCCCCGCGGTCAGGTCTCGTCGTCGGTGAGCTTCTCGCCGCGCCGGCGCAGCATGCCGAGCCCGGGGATGCCGGCGACGGCGAGCTTCAGGTCGCGGGTGACGTCGAGCAGGTCGTGCAGGTCGGGACCGACCCGGTCCAGGGTGGCCAGGATCGGCAGGATGTCCGCCGTCAGGTGCTGCTTGAGCTTCGGCAGTTCGTCGACGAGCCGGATCGCGGCGGTCACCTCCTCGTGGCTGAGCTGCTCGACGAAGCGGTTCGCCATCGGGGCGCCCCGGCGCAGCGCCGGCTCGTACGCCGTCAGCAGTTCGGCGGCGGTGGCCGCCGCCTCGGCCGCGGTGCCCACGGTGCCGGCGGCCCGGCCGGCCACGGCGTCGGCCTGGGCGACCACCGTGCCGGCCGCGCGGGACACCTTCTCCGCCTCGCCGATCACGACGGCCGCGGCGGCGGCCACCTCGGTTGCCGTGTCGATCGCGGCGGTCGCGGCGGTGCTGATGACCGCCACCTCCCGCACCGCGCCCTCGGCGTCGGTGAGCACCCGGTCGGTGCGGTCGAGGGTCTGCTCGATCCGGTCCACCACGCCGTCGATCCGGTCCACCACGCCGCCGACCCGGCTGAGCAGGGCCTCCACCGAGTCCAGCACGGCGAACGCGCGGGCCGGCACGGCGGTGAACGAGGCCGCCGAGCCGAGGGCCTGGTCGAGGGCGGCGCGGGTCAGGCCGACGACGGCGGCGGGCCGGGGGAGGGGAATCACCATGGCACCAAGTGTGCGTCGTCCGCGCCAGGACCGCCGGACAGGCGGCCGGCCCCCGGGGTCAGCAGGCGGCCTGCCCCGGGGTCAGGAGTCGGTGTACTGCTCCACCGCGCGCTGCACCGCCCGGTAGATCTGCCCGAACCGCAGCGCGTCCGGGGTGCGTAGCAGCAGCACCTCCCGGCCGTGGTGCTGGACCCAGAGCTCGTGCACCTTGCTGCCCCGCTCGTAGGAGCGGTCGAGCCAGCCGAGCGGGATCTCCAGGAAGGGGGCCAGGGCCAGCGCGCCGACGACGCACGCGGCGAGGATGATCAGCGCCAGCTGCCACTCGCCCCGGTCCTGCGCCGACCAGGCCAGCGAGAGCACGCAGACCACCGCGACCAGCGGAGGCAGCGAGAGGAGCAGGACCAGGACGCCGCGACCCAGCACCCGTCCCCGTACCGCCAGCGTCTTCGGCCCCTGCGCGTGCCAGACGTACGTCACGTCGGCGATCGCCACGGCGTGGCCCCCGGCCCGGATCGACTCCGACGTCACCTGCACCGCGTCGTCCCGGTAATAGATGGTCATCACTAAGCCTAACCACTGCCGGGCGGATCGCGCCGCTCGCGCCGCCCGCTCCGGCGGGGGCGGTGCCGGCTCGGCGGTGTGGTGCCGGGCGGTGTGGTGCCGGGCGGTGTGGTGCCGGGCGGTGTGGTGCCGGGCTCGGTGGTGCCGCAACGGCGTCGCGACGCTTTCCGAGCAATCCCGGAGCGGCCTCCGGGAGCCCGCGCGGCGGCTGTCGAGCTGCCCCGTGCGTAGGACCGCTCGCTCGCGACGTGCGAGCCGGGGGCGACCGGCACGCCTGCCCCGTCGGACGGGGCAGCTCGACAGCGCGGGCGGCAAGCCACCCTGCCTGACGGGGGCATCGAGGCCCGCGTCCCCAGCGCGTCGCTCGGCCGGCCAGCAGCGGCCGGGCCGGCCCGTGGCAGTACCGTGACCGGTCATGACGGAGCAGGAGCGCAACGTCGAGGTGGTCCGCCGCTATCTGCGGACCTTCGTCACCAAGGATCTGGCGCAGTTGCGCGCGGTGGTCGACGAGGACGTGCTGATCTACGGCTCCGGTGCGGAGGTCCGGGGGCGGCACCATGTCGAGGGAGCCGTCGCCTCGCCGGGACTGACCGTGCTCGACCAGGAGATCGTCGAGATCTTCGCCGCCGGCGACCGCGTGGTGGTGTCGCTGGCGCAGACCTACCGGCGGGACGCCACCGGCGCGACGGCCGTGCAGAGCGCGTGCAAGATGTACCGGTTGGCCGGTGGCCGGATCGTGCAGTTCTGGGGCGAGCAGGACCTGTTCGGACTGCTGCGCGGCCTGGGCATGCTGCCGGACGGGCCGATCGTGTTCTAGCGGCGGCGGGGCGACACCGGCTGCCCCGCCTCGACGGCCCGCTGCACCGCCCGGTAGATCTGGCCGAAGCGCAGCGCGTCGCGGGTGCACAGCAGCCGCACCGGCTGGCCGCGCCAGCGGACCCAGATCTCCAACTGCCGGCTGCCCCGGGCGTACGAGCGGTCGAGGTGTTCGAAGAGGAAGTCGGCGACCGGGCCGACCGCGAGCCCGATCAGCACCGAGACGCCGACGATGGCGACGGTGACGGTGAGGGAGCGGTCCAGCCAGAGCGCGAGCGCGATGCCGAGGGCGGCGGCGACCAGGGGGCCGGCGAGCGCCGCGCCGATCGCGCCGCGCCCGGCGAGCACCCGCCAGGACCGGCTGCCGCGCCGGTGCCAGACCATGCTGATGTCGGCCAGCCGGAACGTCCGCCCGTCCACCCGGACGGCGGTCGAGGTGACCTGCACGGACCTGTCGTCGTAGTACGTGATCATGGCGGTACTCCCGGTGCCGGGCCTGAGACCACAGTACTTACCCCAACGATCCGGGCCGTAAGGTTGGCACGCGACTTCGACGAGGAAGTGAGGGCCAGCGTGGGCGAGTTCGTGCGGTTGGAGACCAGGGACGGCATCGGCACCATCCGGCTGGAGCGGCCGCCGATGAACGCCCTGAACACCCAGGTGCAGGAGGAGTTGCGCGCCGCCGCGGCGGCGGCCACCGCCGACCCGGGCGTCCGCGCCGTCATCGTGTACGGCGGGGAGAAGGTCTTCGCGGCCGGCGCGGACATCAAGGAGATGGCCGACATGTCCTACGTGGACATGGCGGACCGCGCGGCCGACCTGTCCAGCGCGCTCGGCGCGATCGCCCGGATCCCCAAGCCGGTCGTCGCCGCGATCACCGGCTACGCCCTCGGCGGCGGCTGCGAGCTGGCGCTGGCGTGCGACTGGCGGGTGGTGGCCGAGGACGCCAAGCTCGGGCAGCCGGAGATCAAGCTCGGCATCATCCCCGGCGCGGGCGGCACCCAGCGGCTGGCCCGCCTGGTCGGCCCGGCCCGGGCCAAGGATCTGATCATGTCCGGCCGGATGGTCGACGCCCAGGAGGCCCTGCGGATCGGCCTGGCCGACCGGGTCGCCCCGGCGGGCGAGGTCTACGACACCGCCGTCGAGCTGGTCCGCCCGTACCTCACCGGTCCGGTGCAGGCCCTGCGCGCCGCCAAGCTCGCCGTCGACGGCGGCCTGGACATGGACCTCAACTCCGGTCTGGCCTGGGAGAGCCAGCTCTTCGCGGCGCTGTTCGCCACCGACGACCGGCGCGAGGGCATGGCGGCGTTCGTGGCGAAGCGCAAGCCGGACTTCACCGGCCGTTGACCGGCCCGGGGCCGGCGGGGCGACCCGCCGGCCCCGGCGTCGAGCGAGAACAGTTCACATTCTGCCTACCGGTGAGTAGCGTGTGACTCCGGCCATGCGGACGAAGGGAAGAGCGGGATGACGGAACGGATCGAAGGTCACGGTGGGGAGCTCGCGCTCGCGGCGCTGCGCGCGTACGGGGTGCGGGAGATGTTCACCCTCTCCGGCGGGCACGTCTTTCCGCTCTACGACGCCGCGCACAAGACCGGCTTCCCCATCTACGACGTACGGCACGAGCAGTCGGCGGTCTTCGCCGCCGAGGCGGTGGCGAAGCTCCAGCGCCGCCCCGGCCTCGCCGTGCTCACCGCCGGCCCCGGCGTCACCAACGGCGTCTCCGGACTGACCAGCGCATTCTTCAACGCCTCCCCGGTGCTGGTGCTGGGCGGCCGGGCCCCGCAGTTCCGCTGGGGCTCGGGCAGCCTCCAGGAGATGGACCACCTGCCGCTGGTCGCCCCGGTCACCAAGCACGCCGAGACGGTGTTCAGCCCCGACGACATCCCGCGCGCGATCACGGCGGCCCTGACCACCGCGCTCACCCCGCACCGGGGCCCGGTCTTCCTCGACTTCCCGCTGGAGGCGGTCTTCTCGGTCTCCGACGCCGAACTGCCCGCGCTGCCGGGCATCACGCCGGTCGAGCCCGACCCCGACGAGGTGACGAAGGCGGCCGGCCTGATCGCCGCCGCCCACCGCCCGGTGATCATCGCCGGCTCCGACGTCTACGCCGGGGACGCTGTCGACGCCCTGCGCGCGGCGGCCGAGGCGCTGCGGGTGCCGGTGTTCACCAACGGGATGGGCCGGGGCGCGCTGCCGCCGGAGCACCCGCTCGCCTTCGCCAAGGCCCGTCGCGTGGCGCTCAAGGGCGCCGACGTGGTCGTCGTGATCGGCACCCCGCTCGACTTCCGGCTCAGCTTCGGCGACTTCGGCGACGCGAAGGTGGTGCACGTCGTCGACGCGCCCAGCCAGCGCGCCGGGCACGTGCAGCCGGCTGCCGCCCCCGCCGGCGACCTCCGGCTGATCCTCACCGCGCTGGCCGACCACCCGGGCGACCGGGCGGACCACGCCGACTGGATCGCCGAGCTGCGTACGGCCGAGGACGCCGCGAAGGCCCGCGACGCCGAGGAGATGGCCGCCGAGTCCGACCCGATCCGGCCCGCCCGGGTCTACGGCGAGCTGCGCAAGGTCCTCGCCCGCGACGCCATCACCATCGGCGACGGCGGTGACTTCGTCTCGTACGCCGGCCGCTACCTGGAGCCCGCGCAGCCCGGCACCTGGCTCGACCCCGGCCCGTACGGCTGCCTCGGCACGGGCATGGGCTACGCGATGGGCGCCCGGGTCAGCCACCCCGACCGGCAGATCTGCGTCCTCATGGGCGACGGCGCGGCCGGCTTCTCGCTGATGGACGTGGAGTCCCTGGCCCGGCAGAAGCTGCCCGTGGTGATCGTGGTCGGCAACAACGGCATCTGGGGCCTGGAGAAGCACCCGATGCGCGCCATGTACGGCTACGACGTCGCCGCCGACCTCCAGCCGGAGCTGCGCTACGACCACGTCGTCAGCGCCCTGGGCGGGGCGGGCGAGACGGTGGCGAAGGCCGGCGACCTCGGGCCGGCGCTGCGGCGGGCGTTCGACGCTGGCGTGCCGTACCTCGTCAACGTGCTCACCGATCCGGCGGACGCGTACCCCCGCTCGTCGAACCTGGCCTGAGTCGGGCCCGCCGCCGTCGCCGGGAGGCCGGCGACGGCGGCCGGTCTCAGGTGCTCGGGGTGGAACCCTCGGGGCGGTCCTCCTCGCGCGGCGGCTCGCCGTCGCGCCGGCGCATCTCGTCCTCGCGGCGGCGCAGGTCCTCCTCCCAGCGGCGGAACAGCTCCCCGTCCTCCTGCCGGGAGCGCTCGCCGAGGGAGCGGAGGAACTCGGGGTCGTCGTCGGGGGCGACCGGGCGGGGCCGCTCCCGGGGCGGCAGGAGCCGACCCTTCGGCGCTCCGCCGGCGGGTCGCCCGGCGACGCGCTCGCGCCCCGCGGCGAACCAGGCGAGGGAGCCGAGCAGCGGGAAGAACAGGATGATCAGCACCCAGGCGATCCGGGGCAGGGCTTTGATCTCGCCCTCCTCGGCGGAGAGGCAGCTGATCAGCGCGCAGACGGCGAGGACGATCTGCACGACGAAGAGGAGGACGTAGAGCCGGGCCATGGGTCAATCATGGCGCACCGGCTCCCGTCAACCCAGTCCGCGCGCCGCCAGCAGGGTGCCGAGCAGCGCGAAGCCGACCGTGGCCAGGGCGACCAGGGGCAGCGACCGGCCGTAGCCGGGTGCCGGGCCGGCGCCGGTGGCCCGCCGCCAGCAGACCGTCAGCGCCGCGCCCCAGCCCAGCACGGCGGCCCCGGCGACCAGCGCGCCGAGCGTCTCGCCGGCCCCCGCCCCGGCGGGCGGGCCGGTGAGCGCGAGCCGCACGGTCAGCACCATGATCACGGTGAGCGCCAACGCCGTACGCCGCCAGGCCAGCCGGGTCCGCTCGGGTTGCAGCCCGGGGTCGCGCACCGGTCGGTCCCGCCCTGACGGCTCCGCCCCGTGGCTCACGGGCCGCCGACCGCCCGGACCAGCACCGCCGCCACCAGCAGCAGCGCGCCGAGGCCGACGGCGAGGGCGAGCACCGCCGGGAAGCGGGAGGCGGGCAGTTCTTCGCCGAGGCGGATGGCGCGCTCCGTACGCGCCCAGTGGTCGACCGCCCGCACCGCGACCGCGCCACCGAGCAGCAGCAGCGCGACGGCGATCACCTCGCGTAGGTGCGCCAGCGGCAGCGGCGGCAGGAACTGCGCGGTGGCCAGCCCACCCGCGACCAGCGCGAGCCCGGTACGCAGCCAGGCCAGGAAGGTCCGCTCGTTGGCCAGCGAGAAGCGGTAGTCGGGGGTGGTGCCCACCGAACGCAGCTCGCGCGGGTCGAACCACCGCCTGATCACCTGCCACATGCCGGCGATTATCCGCTTCCGCCCGACCGTAGCCTCAAGTGATGACCGATCTTGACGCCCGCACCCTGCGGGACGCCTACGACGCCCAGATCCGCCCGGAGATCCCGGACCCGTTGCCGGCCGGGGTCACCGTGGAACGGGACGGCCCGCTGGTCCGCGTCCTCGGCCTCGACCAGCGCGGTTTCCTCACGTACCGCACGTTGGACGGGCTCGCCGGCGCCGAACTGGATGCGTTGATCGCCCGGCAGGTGGAGTTCTTCCGCCGGCGCCGCGAGGCGGTGGAGTGGAAGCTCAACGGTCACGACCAGCCGGCCGACCTGCCCGACCGGCTGCGCGCCGCCGGGTTCGTCGCGGAGGAGGAGGAGACCGTCGTGGTCGGTCCGGTCGCGGCGCTGGCCGGCGCCGTCCCCGTCCTGCCCGAGGGGGTACGCCTGCGCGAGGTCGGTGCCCGCGAGGACCTGGAGCGGATCGCCGCGATGGAGGAGGCGGTCTGGCACGACGACCGCAGCCACCTGGTGACCGGCCTGGCGAAGGAGATCGAGGCCGACCCGCAGTCGATCACGGTCGTCGTGGCCGAGGCGGGCGACACGGTGGTCAGCGCCGGGTGGGTCCGCTACCAGGCGAACACCGGCTTCGCCACCCTCTGGGGCGGCTCGACCCTGCCCCGGTGGCGGCGGCGGGGCATCTACCGGGCGCTGGTCGCGTACCGGGCACGCCTGGCCGAGCAGCGCGGCAGGACGCTGCTGCAGGTGGACTGCTCGCCGGAGAGCCGGCCGATCCTTCGGCGGCTCGGTCTCGTCCCGGTCACGACCACCACTCCGTACGTCTACACTCCGTGATCATGGAGCAGCGGTTGACGGCCGAGGAGCGGCTGACCCTCAAGACGGGCGCGTTCGGGGCGGTGTTCCTGGTGGCCAACGCCGACCCGGGGATGCTCGCCCTGTTCCGGGAGAGCTTCGCCGCCTCCGGTGCGATGGCCGACAGCAGCGGGCTGGTCAAGGAGGCGCTGACCAGCGGTCCGCTGCCGAAGCTGCCCCGGGACTCGGCCGTGGAGATCGAGTCCGTGGTGCTGCCGGCGCTCGGCCGGTCGGTGCGGATCCTGCGCGAGAAGTCGCCCGGGGACGTGGCCGGCTACCGCGAGGTGGTGCTGTCCGCGGCCGAGCGGGTGGCCGACGCGCACCGGGGGGTGGTCCCGGCCGAGGCGGCGGTCATCGAGCGGATCAGGGGCGCGTTGGATCACCCGGCGTGAGCCGCGCCAGCGGCCCGGCACCGATGGCCGAGGTGCCCGATTCGCCAGATTACCTGCCTGCCGGGCCGTCGGTGACCTGTGTCACCCTGAGGTCGCCGGAGGCGGATGCTACTGGCAGGTAACATTGCGTCGTGGGCAACCGCACAGCACCGCGCGGTTGACCGGCGTCAACGGACGCGCGAGGCTGCGCCCCAGACCGGGCGAGCGATCGCAACACCAACAGGAGGGTCGTCGAAGCGCGATGAACATCGTCGTACTCGTCAAGCAGGTGCCCGATTCGGGCGCGGACCGCAACCTGCGCACTGACGACAACACCGTCGACCGCGGCTCGGCGAACAACGTCATCAACGAGATGGACGAGTACGCCATCGAGGAGGCGTTGAAGATCAAGGAGGCGCACGGGGGCGAGGTGACCGTCCTGACCATGGGTCCGGACCGGGCGACCGAGTCGATCCGCAAGGCGCTCTCCATGGGCCCCGACAAGGCCGTGCACGTCGTCGACGACGCCCTGCACGGTTCCTGCGCCGTGGCCACCTCGAAGGTGCTGGCCGCCGCGCTCGGCCAACTGAACGCCGACCTGGTGCTCTGCGGCAGCGAGTCGACCGACGGCCGGGTGCAGGTCATGCCGCACATGATCGCCGAGCGGCTGGGCATGGCGGCGTTGACCGGCGCCCGCAAGCTCACCGTCGACGGCTCGACCCTGACCGTGGAGCGGCAGACCGAGGAGGGCTACGAGGTGGTCACCGCCACGACCCCCGCCGTCGTCTCCGTCTGGGACACCATCAACGAGCCGCGCTACCCGTCCTTCAAGGGCATCATGGCCGCCAAGAAGAAGCCGGTGCAGACGCTCTCCCTGGGCGACCTCGGCGTCGCCCCGGCCGAGGTGGGCTTCGAGGGCGCGACCAGCGCCGTGCTGGAGCACACCAAGCGTCCGCCGCGCTCCGGCGGCGCGAAGATCACCGACGAGGGCGACGGCGGCGTCAAGCTGGTCGAGTTCCTCGCCACCGAGAAGTTCGTGTGAGAGGTCTGGACATGTCTGAGGTTCTGGTCGTCGTCGAAGCCACCCGGGAATTCGGCGTCAAGAAGGTCACCCTGGAGATGCTCACCCTCGCCCGCGAGCTGGGCACCCCGAGCGCGGTCGTGCTCGGTGGCCCCGGCGCCGCCGAGGCGCTGAGCGCCAAGCTGGGCGAGTACGGCGCGGAGAAGATCTACGCGGCCGAGAGCGAGGAGATCGACGGCTACCTGGTCGCCCCCAAGGCGACCGTCGTGGCCGAGCTGGTCTCGCGGGTGCAGCCGGCCGCCGTGCTGCTGGCCTCGTCCCAGGAGGGCAAGGAGATCGCCGCCCGGCTGGCCGTCAAGCTCGACAACGGCATCCTGACCGACGTGGTCGGCCTGGCCGCCGACGGCACCGCCACCCAGGTGGCCTTCGCCGGCTCCGCGATCGTCAAGTCCAAGGTCACCCGCGGCCTGCCGCTGGTCACCGTCCGGCCGAACTCGGTCAACCCGACCCCGGCGGCGGCCACCCCTTCGGTGGAGCAGCTCACCGTCGCGGTCACCGACACCGACAAGCTGGCCAGGGTCGTCGAGCGGGTCGCCGAGCAGAAGGGCTCCCGCCCCGAGCTCACCGAGGCCGGCGTGGTCGTCTCCGGCGGTCGCGGCGTCGGCAACGCCGACAACTTCAAGCTGGTCGAGGAGCTGGCCGACCTGCTCGGCGGCGCCGTCGGCGCGTCCCGCGCGGCCGTCGACTCCGGCTACTACCCGCACCAGTTCCAGGTGGGGCAGACCGGCAAGACGGTCTCCCCGCAGCTCTACGTCGCCCTCGGCATCTCCGGCGCCATCCAGCACCGGGCCGGCATGCAGACCTCGAAGACCATCGTCGCGGTCAACAAGGACGGCGAGGCGCCGATCTTCGAGCTGGCCGACTTCGGCGTGGTGGGCGACCTGTTCAAGATCGTCCCGCAGGCCGCGGACGAGGTCCGCAAGCGCAAGTGAGCTGACCTCACGCACCACGAGGGCCGGGAACCGTCGAGTCGGTTCCCGGCCCTCGTCGTACGTGCCGGGCGACCACGGCGAGCAACGGCCCGTCGCCCGGGCGACCACGGCGAGGAACGGCCCGCCGCGCGCCGAGAACTGCGACGATGGCGGAGTCCCCCCGCGCACCCCCGAGCTCGGCACCGAGGAGCGCAGCATGACGGTCAGGAAGCCCGGGAGCGGTCACCACTCGTTGGCGGTGCACGAGGTCGTACTGCTGCTGGAGACCGACCCCGCGCGCGGGCTGAGCGACGACGAGGCCGCCCTGCGCCTCGACCGGTTCGGCGCCAACGTGTTGCCGACCACCGCTCGCGTCGGCGTGTTCCGCCGGCTGCTGCGGCAGTTCCAGAACCCGCTGGTGTACATCCTGATCGTCGCCAGCGCGGTCACCCTGCTGCTCGCCGAGTACGTCGACTCCGTGGTGATCTTCGGCGTGGTGCTGGTCAACGCCGCCATCGGCTTCCTGCAGGAGTCCAAGGCCGAGGCGGCGCTGGACGCGCTGCGCGCGATGGTGAGTACCGAGGCCCGGGTGGTGCGCGGCGGCCGACCCGGGACGATCCCCTCGGAACGGATCGTCCCCGGTGACCTGGTGCTCGTCGAGGCGGGCGACAAGGTCCCCGCCGACCTGCGGCTGGCGCGCGCCGACGAGCTGCGCGCGGACGAGTCGGCGCTGACCGGCGAGTCCCTGCCCGTCCGCAAGGACGAGGTCGCCGTGCCCGACGAGGCGCCCGTCGCCGACCGCCGGAACGTGCTCTACTCCGGCACCTTGGTCACGGGTGGATCGGCGGCCGGGATCGCGGTGGCGACCGGGGCGGAGACGGAGCTGGGCCGCATCCACCGCCTGGTCGGCGGCGCGCAGGTCCTCGACACGCCGCTGACCGCGAAGCTGGCCCGCTTCAGCCAGGTCCTCACCGTGGCGATCGTGGTGCTCGCGGCGGTGACCTTCGCCGTCGGCATCGTACGGGGGGAACGGGCCGGCGAGACGTTCACGGCCGCCGTGGCGCTGGCCGTGGGGGCCATCCCCGAGGGCCTGCCGGCGGCGGTGACCATCACCCTGGCGATCGGGGTGGCCCGGATGGCCCGCCGGCAGGCGGTGATCCGGCGGTTGCCGGCGGTGGAGACGCTCGGCAGCACCACGGTGGTCTGCACCGACAAGACCGGCACGCTGACCGAGAACCAGATGACGGTGCAGGCGTTGTGGACCACCGTCGGGCGTTACGAGGTGACGGGCCTCGGCTACTCGCCGACCGGCGAGATCCGGGACGCGGACGGGGCACCGGCGCCGACCGGGGAGCCCGGCCCGCTGCGTTGGTCGCTGCTCAGCGGTGTCGCCTGCAACGACGCCCGGCTCGACGAGCGCGACGGGCGGTGCACGGTGCTCGGCGACCCCACCGAGGGCGCGATGCTCGTCGTCGGCGCCAAGGTCGGGCTCCGCGCGGAGGAGGTGGCCGGGGAGCTGCCCCGCGTGGCGGCGATCCCGTTCACCTCCGAGCGCCAGTTCATGGCGACCCTGCACCAGCAGCCCGGTGGGCGGGTGGTGCTGGTCAAGGGCGCGGTGGAGCGGGTGGTCGAGTGGTCCACGGCGGCGCTGGGCCCCGACGGAGGGACCACCGCCCTCGACCGCTCCGCCGTGCTGGCCGCCGCCGGCGAGCTGGCCGGCGAGGGCCTGCGGGTGCTCGCCACCGCGATGCGCCGGGTCGACGCCGACGACGAACTGGTGGAGGAGGAGCTGCCCGGGGGCCTCGTCTTCACCGGCCTCCACGCGATGCTCGATCCGCCGCGGGACGCCGCGGCCGCGGCGGTCGCGTCCTGCCGACGGGCCGGGATCGCCGTGAAGATGATCACCGGCGACCACCGGGTCACCGCGAGCGCCATCGCCGTACGCCTGGGGTTGCTGGCGGGTGAGCCCGGGCCGGGCGAGGTGCTCGACGGCGCCGATCTCGCGGAACTCTCGGACGCGGACCGGCCGGCGGCGGTGCTCCGGGCGTCGGTGTTCGCCCGGGTGTCGCCCGAACAGAAGCTCCGGCTGGTGGAGGCGTTGCAGGCCGAGGGGCAGGTGGTGGCGATGACCGGCGACGGGGTCAACGACGCCCCGGCGCTGCGCCAGGCCAACATCGGGGTGGCCATGGGGCGCAGCGGCACGGAGGTGGCGAAGGAGGCCGCCGACATGGTGCTCACCGACGACGACTTCGCCACCATCGAGTCGGCCGTTGAGGAGGGCCGCGGTGTCTTCGCCAACCTGACCAAGTTCATCACCTGGACCCTGCCCACGAACGCCGGGGAAGGCGCGGTCATCCTCGTCGCCATCCTGCTCGGCGCCGCACTGCCGATCCTGCCCAGCCAGATCCTCTGGATCAACATGACGACCGCCGTGCTGCTCGGCCTGACGCTCGCCTTCGAGCCGAAGGAGGAAGGGATCATGGACCGGCCGCCCCGCGACCCCGCGCAGCCGTTGCTCACCGGGGCGCTGGTGGTACGGATCCTGCTGGTCTCCGCACTGCTGGTGGCGGGCGCCGGGTGGCTGTTCCAGTGGGAGCTGGACGCGGGCGCGGAGCTGGCCGAGGCCCGCACGGCGGCGGTGAACGTCTTCGTCACGGTGCAGGCGTTCTACCTGTTCAGCTGCCGGTCGCTGACCCGGTCGGCGTGGCGGCTCGGGCTGTTCAGCAACAGGTGGCTGATCGCAGGGGTGCTGCTCCAGGCCCTCGGCCAGGCGGCGCTCACCTATCTGCCGGTGATGAACACGCTGTTCCGCACCGCGCCGATCGGCGCCGAGACGTGGCTGCGCATCCTCGGCATCGCCCTGCTCGTCAGCGCGGTCGTGGCGCTCGACAAACGGTTCGGCTGGTTCGGCCGCCGGCTCGGTTGACGACCGGGCCGGCGGCGATCGCCGCGCTGGGAGCTGATCGGCGGGCCGGGGAGCTGAGCCGGCCCGCCGATCAGCCCGTCAGGGTGCCCCTCAGCAGGCTCCTGCCGGAGTGGGCGGTGTTGTTGTCGTACGCCTCGGCGGAGACGTCGACAACCGAGTATGCCTCCAGGTCCGCGTTCGGTGGCAACGGCAGCAGCTCGTCCGTCGCGTCGCCGAGCACGCCGACCGAGAACATCTCCATGTTCCGCGGGTTGATGAGCCACACCTCGTAGTACCCCGGGACGTCCGGGAGATTCGCCAGGTGCAGGTGCAACCGCCCGTTGTCGAACACCCGCGCCTCACCGTTGGCGTCCGGCGGCGTCTCGCCGTACGCCTTCAGTGCCGCGCTGGCCAGCACCACCTGGCGCGGGGCGGGCTCCGGTGCCGACCCGGTCCCGTCGAGTACGACGAGGGTGCCGACGACGCCGACCACGGCGGCGGCCACCGCGGTCGCGGCGGTCACGGCCCAGCGCGACCAGCGCCCGCGCCGCGGTGCGAGGACCACCCCGCCCGCGCCGTCGGCGTCACCCGACCGGTCGACCCGCCGTTCGTCGGAGGCGTGCCCGCCGGGGGAGCGTTCGGGGCGGGGACCGGGCAGCGTCGGGAGGGCCTCCGCCGCGCGGATCTCCGCGACGATGCCCTGCCAGACGTGCTCCGGCGGATCGGGCAGGTCGTGCAGGCCCTGGGCGTCGGCGCCGAGGCCGGCCACGTGCTGGAGGCTCTCCACCTCGGCGCGGCAATGCGCGCAGGTGCCGAGGTGGGTGCTGTCCGCGGCGTCCGCCTCGGTCTCACCGAGCGCCAGGAAGACCAGCCGGTCGTGGTCCAGGTGCGGCACCGTCCACCTCCCATCTGCGTTTCAAGCTCGCCATGCCGCGGCGGATGTGGCTCTTGACCGTGCCGAGCGGCACCCCCGTCGTCGCCGCTATCTGCTGGTGGGTCAGGTCGTCGAAGAATGCCAACTCCAGCATGCGCCGCTGGTCGTCGGGCAGCCGGGCCAGCTCGTCGGCGACCACCAGCCGGTCGACCACGGTGTCCGGATCCGGGCCCGTCCGTGCCGGCTCCGGCAGCTGCCGGACCGTCTCGACCACCCGGGTCTCCCGGGCGGAGGCCCGCAGCCGGTCGATCACCTTGCGCCGGGCGATGCCGAGCAGCCAGCCGACCAGCGAACCCTTGTCGGGGTCGAAGGTGTCCCGCCCCAGCCAGGCGGCGACGAAGGTGGTCTGGGTCACGTCCTCCGCGTCGCTGCGGTTGGCCAGCGTGCTGGTGGCCAGGTGCAGGACCGCCCGGCCGTACCGGTCGTACGCCTGCCGCAGCGCCAGCTCTTCGCCCGCGCGGAAGCGGGCGACCAGGTCGTCCTCGGGTGGGTCCGGCTCGCGCCGTGCCGCTGTCACAGGGCAGCTCGCCTTCCAGGGGGCATGCCCGACTGTAGCTCCCACAGCCATCGCCCCACCTTTCCGGTCGGTCCGGTCTCGGTAGCTCTTCGCTGCGGGGACGCCCGGTGGATGCGGATCCGACGGACGAAAAGAAGTTGCTCCCGGCCGCATCCGGCGGCGGTGGACCGGGCGTAACCCGTTTTGCACACCAGGCCTGACGAATCAGCACCAACTACCAGGAGGCAGACATGCAGCTCTCGTACTTCCGTCGGGTCGCCGCGGGCGGCGCGGTCGCCGCGCTGACGTTCGCCGGGGCCGGCGCCCTCACCGCCACCCCCGCGTACGCCGCCTCGTCGAAGGTCTCCGTCGTGCACGGCATCCCGGACACCCCGGTCGACGTGTACGTCAACGGCGAGAAGACGCTGGACAACTTCAAGCCCGGCGACGTGGCCGGCCCGCTGGACCTGGAGGAGGGCGCGTACGACATCGCCCTCACCAAGCCCGGCGAGCCGATCGCCCAGGCCATCCTCAGCGTCGACGACGCCGCGGTGCCGGGCGGGGCGAACATCAGCCTCGCCGCCCACCTCGACGCGGCCGGCACGCCGAAGATCACCCCGTTCGTCAACGACACCGGCAAGGTCGCCGCCGGCAAGGCGCGGCTGATCGTCCGGCACACCGCGGCCGCCCCGGCGGTGGACGTGCGCGCCGGCGGCACCCCGGTCTTCGAGGACCTCACCAACCCGAACGAGGCCAAGGGCGACGTCGACGCCGGCGCCGTCGAGGCCGACGTGGTGCTCGCCGGCACCGACACCGTGGCGATCGGCCCGGCGGACCTCGACCTCAAGGAGGGCACCGCGACGATCGTGTACGCCATCGGCTCCGCCGAGGCGAAGAACCTCGGTGTCGTGGCGCAGACCGTCACCGGCCTGCACTCGGCCCCGGCCGGGGTGCCCAGCGGCGACGGCGGCCGGGCCGGCACCGGCGTGGACACCTGGTGGTACGTGCTGACGGGCGCAGGCGTGCTGCTCCTCGTCGGCGGCGGGGCGCGGGTGGCCACCGCCCGGACCGGTCGCAGGTGACGGTGCGTCATCGCGGGGCGCTGGCGGCCGTGGCCGCCGGCGTCGCCGCGCTCACCGTCGCCACCGTGGTCGCCTGCGGCTCCCGGCCGGCCGGCAACGTCGGCGGGACCGAGGCCGCCGACCTGGCCGGCGCCGCCCCGAGCGCGCCGGCCGCCGGCCCGTCGGTGCCGGTGGCCCGGGGCGACCTGCCCGCCGGTACGCGGGCCGTCCCGCCCGTACGGCTGGTCATCCCGGCGATCGGCGTGCGGGCCACGGTCGACGCGGTGGGCATCAACGACGCCACCGGGGAGTTCGAGGTGCCGCCCAGCGTGGACCGGATCGGCTGGTACCGGCACGGCCCGGGGCTGGAGGCGCAGGCCGGGTCGGTGGTCGTCGCCGGCCACGTGGACAGCGCCACCCAGGGCGAGGGGGCCTTCTTCCGGCTCCGCGAGCTGGACCGGGGCGACACGCTCACCGCCACCGGCGGCGACGGCGTCGCGAAGCAGTACCGGGTGATCGCCCGCGAGGAGTACCGCAAGACGAAGATCCCCCTGGACCGCTACTTCGCCCGGGACGGCAAACCCCGGCTGACCCTGATCACCTGCGGCGGGCCGTTCGACGCCGAGGCACGCCGGTACCGCGACAACATCGTGGTCACGGCCGTGCCGGCCTGACCGGATCCCCTGTTCCGCGCGGGCGCGTGGCCCGGGGCGGGCGCGGGCGCGCGGCCGGACGGGCGCGCACCGCCTCCCGTCCGGCCGCCCGCGGCGTACTCCGGCCTCCGGCGGGTCCGGTGCCGGTCGTAGGCTGAGCCGTGATGGCTTACCTGGATCACGCGGCGACCACTCCGATGCTCGACGAGGCACTGGAGGCGTACGTCGCCACCGCCCGCGAGGTCGGCAACGCGTCCGCACTGCACGCGGCGGGTCGTCGTGCCCGGCGGCGGGTGGAGGAGTCGCGGGAACGGGTGGCCGCCGCGCTGGGCGCCCGCCCGTCCGAGGTCGTCTTCACGGGCGGCGGGACCGAGAGCGACAACCTCGCGGTGAAGGGCATCTTCTGGTCCCGCCGGTCCGCCGACGCCCGGCGGAACCGGGTGGTCTCCAGCGCCGTGGAGCACCACGCGGTGCTCGACGCGGTGGACTGGCTGGTCGACCACGAGGGCGCCGGCGTGGGCTGGCTCTCCGTCGACGCCACCGGCCGGCTCAGCCCCGACGAGCTGCGCGCCGAGCTGGCCGCGCACGGCGACCGGGTCGCGGTGGTGACCGCGATGTGGGCCAACAACGAGGTCGGCACCGTGCAGCCGGTCGCCGAGCTGGCCGCCGTCGCCGCCGAGCACGGGGTGCCGTTCCACACCGACGCGATCCAGGCGGTCGGGCAGGTACCGGTCGACTTCTCCGTCGGCGGGGTCGCCGCGCTGACCGTCACCGGGCACAAGCTCGGCGGGCCCACCGGGGTGGGCGCCCTGCTGCTCGCCCGCGACGTGTCGGCCACCCCGCTGCTGCACGGCGGCGGCCAGGAACGCGACGTACGCTCCGGCACCCTCGACACCGCCGGCATCGTGGCCTTCGCGGTCGCCGTCGAGGCGGCGGTCAAGGGCCAGCAGGAGTACGCGGCCCGCGTCGCCGCGCTCCGCGACGACCTGGTCGAGCGGGTCCGGCACGCCGTGCCCGAGGTGGTCTTCAACGGCGACCCGACCGACCGGCTGCCGGGCAACGCGCACTTCTCCTTCCCCGGCTGCGAGGGCGACGCCCTGCTGCTCCTGCTGGACGCCCGGGGCATCGCCTGTTCGACGGGTTCCGCCTGCTCCGCCGGGGTGGCCCAGCCGTCGCACGTGCTGATCGCCATGGGCGCCGACGACGACCGCGCCCGCTCCTCGCTGCGCTTCACCCTCGGCCACACCAGCACCCCGGCCGACATCGACGCCCTCATCGACGCCCTGCCGGCCGCCGTCGACCGCGCCCGCCGCGCCGCCGCCCTCCGCACTCCCCGCTGACCCACCGCCCCCGCCCGCGGGGGTGTGGATCAGGCAGTTGTGGTGCCCGGAGCATGACGGTCTGCGGCATTCGCGCCCCACCGCGACTGCATGATCGCCGGAAGAGGGGGCGGGCGTGGGGCGGGGGCGGGG
>NZ_JAGPXN010000010.1 GCF_018070575.1 Micromonospora sp. C31 | reverse complement strand
AGATCCTCACCGAACCCGAGGCCGGACTGTTCACCCTCGCCCCGCCGGCGACGTCCGCGTAGCCCCCACCAGGGCCGCTAACGAACCGTCAAACCCACATCAGACAAAGCCTCCCGAACCACCCTCTCACACCACTAGCAGGTGCCCAGCACCGGTTGCGCGCTCTGGTCATCGACCTGCTTGTTGCCCTGACCGTCCCAGATCCCGACGTTGACGTAGTAGCAGGTGCCTCGCGGCACCCAGACCGCACCAGCCTGGTATAGGAACTCGCCCCTGTCGTCGTACGTGCGGTTGGAGATAAGGGTCAGGTACATCCGGGTCCGGGTGCCGTACCAACGGCCCTGCTTGACCGTGACCGCGCAGAACTGGCTGGATGTCCTGTAGAGGCCCGTGTAGGCGACCAACTCCCCCGACCAATTCCTGTGCGTCAGCGTGCCGACGTTGGTGCCCGAACAGCTCCCACTGGCTTGCGCCGGCGCAGCGGCGACGATGGGAGTGATCAGTCCGACCAGCATGGCGAGCGCGACGGGCAGCATCTTGAGTTTGGACAACTCATACCTCCTGTGAGTGAACGCCCCGTAGTCAACTCGAATACACTGGCAGACATTGGCTAGCTTCGCTACCCGTGGCGTCGACTGTCGATCTTGAGCAGACCGGCCGCAGGGAATCAAGCTGCTGGGTCAGGATCGCAGGGCGCAGCCGCTAGGAGGGCGCAGCAAGCACGAGGAAGCCCCGACCAGGAACGCTCAAGGCGCTCACCAGGGCTCCTGTCTCTGGCGGCAGAGACTAGCCGCGAAGGTGGATCTCACGCATCCGCGCGCCAACTCGCGAAGGCCTCCACATGGGCGCCTACAGCCTCCAAGAACGCGCGCTTAGCCCGGGTTGGGCTGACATCACGAGCATGCTCATGCCCTTCATCGAACTGTAGGCGTGAGAGGGTGGTTCGATAGCCCTTGCCCATTGTGGGCCTGGCTCATTGCGTGAATGCGAGCGATGGTCGTAACCGGTGAGGTCCCATCGCGTTGGGTCGATCATGGGCGAGCGAGCGGCGTAACCGAATGACCTGTCCGACGAGCAGTGGTTGCTGGTCGGACCGGAGCGAACCTGACGTCCAGCTTTCTGTTGAGCGCCCGTGCGAGACGCTCTAGGACCGGCAGGGTCGGCACGTTGCCGCCAGCCTCGAACCGGGCCACGGCGGACTGGGTCATTCCCGCAACCCTCGCCAACTGGCTCTGGCTCCATCTCTTGTGTTCTCTCAGGAGTCGCACCTCCTGCCCAAGTTCGAAGGCGATGCGCGTCGCCTCGTACCCCTCGGTGGCTCCGGGCTCCGCCATTCGGCGGTCACGCAGGTCGTTCCAGTCGACGCGATCACTCTTCGTCATAGCGTCAATGCTATGCCGTGGAGTCCCCGACCTGCGTTAACGTGATGTCAGGACGCGTGGGCGGAGGCGTCCACCACCCGGTTGCTGGCGATGGCGAGTTCCTCGTCGGTGAACAGCGACCGGAAGCGTGGCCGGATCACCACCGCCTCGGCGGTCAAATCCACCCGCCCCCGCTCCCACAGCGCCGTGAACCCGTCGGAAACCACCGGGTGCTGCAGGAGCTGCCGCGCCGTGGCGAGGCCGCCCTTCTCGGTCACCATCCGCAGCAGCAGGCTGGCGTGGTAGTTCGCCTCGTTGCGCGCCCGCTCGTACGTGCGCACCATCGCGTCGTGGAACGCGGCTTCGAGCGCCCGCCGGTCGGCCGAGACCTCGACGGGCTCGTCCGCCGGCTCGTCCTGCTGGTCGTACGCCCGCGCCATCGCCCGGTGCAGCGTCTCCTCCAGCTCCCGCCGGACGGGCGTGCCCTCCCCCGCCGGTGCGGGCCGCGACTCGACCGGACCGCGCGGCTCGGGCGCGGGCCGGACCGGCGGCGTGGCCTGGCGGCCGTCGCGGCTCTCGCCGCCCGACAGCCGCAGGAGTCGGGTGACGCTGCGGAAGCGTACGGCTGCGGGGCTGGCGGCCGGGAAGTACTGGACGAGGCCCGCGTGCCGCCCGTGGCTGTCCTCGATCGGCATGTCGCGCCTCATCGACGCCGCGGCGACCACTGCCTTCGCCTCGTGTGGGCGCACCCAGCAGACCAGTCGCGCACCGTTCGGGTGTGCCCGCTCGACGCGGACGTTCGCCCGGTACTTGCGCGCCTCGGCGGACGCACTGTCGTAGTAGCGGGCCCACCCGAGCACCTTGCCCTCGTGCCGCACCGGCACGTCGCGGCAGTGCTGGTGGCTGTCCAGGGCGGCCACCGCCTCGTACGGCCGCAGCCAGGCCACGTTCCGGTAGCCGTTGGGCACGGGCACCGTGCCGTCGTCCGAGGTCCCCGCCGACTCGCCGGCCGGTGGTGCGGCCGCGGCCGGCGTGGGCCGCACCGGGGGTGCTGCCGGCACGCGCGGCCGTCTGTCGCCGCTGCCCCCCGATTCGGCGCGGGCCGTCGGCGCCGGACGAACGGGCTCGCCCCCGACAGGCTCGACCCCGACAGGCTCGGCCTCGACGGGCTCGGTCACCACCGACGGCGGTTCGGTGCCGACGGAACCATCGTTGCCGGTCGTCTCCGCCAGCGGCGGAACGTCATCGACCGGCTCGGCGGGCGCCGGGGCCGGCGCGGCGGAAGACGTCGCGCGGGCTGCCTGCGTGCGGACCGGCGCCGCCTCGACGACCTCCGCGTCGATGACCGGTGCGGCCGTCGGGGACGACACCTCGATGCCCAGCTCGGCGATGCGCTGCCACAGCGGCTCCAGCGCCGCCTCCGGGTCCCGGCTGAACACGCTGCCCCGGATCCGCACGAAGACGCAGTTGCCGACGCGCTCCAGCACCGCCTGCCGGCGCATGTCGCTCTCCCACTGGTCCGGCCCGTGGTAGGCGTCGCCGTCGCACTCGATGGCGAGCCGCCGCCCGTCCGGTGCGGGGAGCACGAAGTCGATGCGGTAGCCGCCGATGCGGAACTGCGGCAGCGGCCGGTGTCCCCGGCCCAGGACGCGGCGCAGCACCGCGCGTTCGAAGTCGCTGTCGCAGCGCTTCTCCAGGTCGTCGTAGGCCTCGTCGGCGGCGGTGACGTTCTGGCAGTAGGTGAGCAGCAGCCCCCGGGCGTCGTCCTCGCGCAGGTCGGCCGGCTGCACGGAGTGGAAGACCCAGAGCTGGTCGCGGGCGCGGGAGGCGGCGACGTTGACCCGCCGGTGGTGGTCGCGCTTGGTGAAGGCGGAGACGATGCCGTTGTGCGGGGAGACGACCGTGGAGACGAGCACGATGTCGCGTTCGTCGCCCTGGAAGGTGTACGAGTCGCCGACGCGCAGCCGGCGCCGTTCCATCTCCTCCTCGCCCACCACCTCGCGCAGGCGGGTGAGCAGGTAGATGGCCTGCCCGCTGGTGCTCAGCAGGCTCACCACGCCGATGGTTCGCCCGTCGTACGCGGGGTCGGCGACGATCGCGGCGACCCGCTCGACGAGCGCCTCGGCCTCGGCGACGTTGACGTTGCCGTAGCCGGGGAGGTCCTGGCGGATGCCCTCGGGCACGTGTACGGCGACGACGGGGTCGCCGATGCCGGCGGGCCGGTCGGTGCGCAGCGGCTCGATCTCGCCGCCGTAGTACGTCTGGCTGGAGAAGCCGATGATCGCCGGTACGGAGCGGAAGTGCTCGGTCAGCAGGATCCGCTCCGGCGAGCGGCGTACGGCGTGGTCGTAGAGGCTGCTCTCCGGGTCGAAGTGCTCGGCGGAGGGCACGTCGCCCAGGTGCGAGTTGATCAGGCCGGTAACCGTGCCGACGAACGACAGCTGCGGGCCGATCTGCTGGTCGTCGCCGACGACGACGGCCCGTTCGGCGAGGCTGAGGATCGGCAGGGAGAACATGTCCGCCTGCGAGGCCTCGTCGACGATCACGACGTCGAAGTGGGCGCCGCCGGCGAACTGCTCGATGGCCCGGTCGACGGACATGACCCAGACGGGCACGGCGTCGACGGCGGAGTTCATCGCCCGCTGGGCGTGCGCCTGCCACTGGGCGGCGTTCTTGCCCGTACCCTTGCCGATCTTGCGCAGGGCGGTGGTCCAGTCGGCGAGCGCGGCGCGGCGTCGGTCGTCGAGCGCCTTGGAGACCTCCAGCCAGGAGGAGGCGACGACGAGTTCCTGGGTGAGCCGGCGGATCCGCTCCCGTGTCTGCTCGATCCGGCGGCCCAGCGCCACGGGGTCGACGCTGCCGACGACGGCGTCGAACCAGGTCTGCGCGCGGCGCCACTGCCAACGGTGCGGGCAGTCGGCCCCGGTGCCGCCGATCGCGGCGGCGCTGCCGTCCTCGATCTGGGCGGTCCAGCCGGGCGCCGCAGGCCGCAGCCGCCCGGTGAGCTGCGCGAAGCGTCGCGCGTCGGGGCGCAGCGCGGCGAGCCGGCGCACCTCCGCGAGGATGCCGTCCCAGCCTTCGAGGTCGGCGCGCTGGCGGGCCTGGTCGAGCAGCCGCCACAGCTCGCTGGCGTCCGTGCGGGACATGCCCTCCTCGAGCACCGTGCCGAGGGCCCGCTCGTCGGCGACGAGCCGGTCGTGGTCGGACACGGTCGCGCACCGGGAGACCAGGTCGATGAGGGCGGTCAGCCGGCGTACGTCGACCGCCTGCTCGGCCCGGGGGACCAGGCGGCGGACGATGGCGTGCAGGGTGGGCCAGCGGCTGCGGTCCCAGTCGAGCGCGACGGCGGCGTCGGTGAGCAGCCGCCCGGCCCACAGGTCCGGCTGGTCACCGAGGTCGGCGGGGAGGTCGAGCAGTTGCCGCCAGTCGGCCCACCGGGTGTTCAGCTCCTGGCGCAGCCGCTGCCGGGTGACGTACGCGACGACGACGTCGACGTCCTCGGTGGTGCGCAGGGGCTCGCCGTCGATGCGGCATTCGGCGGCGAGCCGGGCGAGGGTGCCCTGGAAGAGCCGGCTGACGCCCTTGCCGGTCGCGAACCGCTGCCGCAGCTCACCGAGCTGGGCCAGCAGGCGGCGCGGCTCGGCGAGCTGCGCCTCCGGGACGCTCACCTGGTGGCCGGCGAGGGTCCGGGCCGCCGCGGTCAGGTCGGTGAGCACACGCTGGCAGGCCGCCACGTGGTCCTGCCACCTGGCCTGCCAGTTCGGGTCGGCCTGGAGCAGGGTGGCCAGCCGGTCGGTCCACGCGCCCTCGCGGCCGGCGAGCAGGGTCAGCGCCTGACGCAGCTGCCCGACGAGCTCGTCGAGCGCCTGCCGGCCGAACGCCCGTACCTCCGGCAGGACGACCCCGGCGGCGGCGAGCCGGTCGAGTTCCTCGCGGGCGGCGGCGAGTTCGCGTCGCCCGGCGAGGACGGCGGCCTCCGTGGGCAGCTCGGCCGCCGTGGGCAGGTCCCGCAGCGCCTGGGTGCGGTCCTGCCGGACGGTACGCCGGGCGATGTCGAGCAGCTCGGTGAACTCCTCCACGCCCAGCGGCGCGGCTGCGTCCGGCGCCAGGGTGTCGGGGATGTCGCCGTAGCGGTCGGCCCGTTCCCGCAGCCAGTTCCCGACGTCGCTCGGCGACAGCCGGATGCCGTCGATCTCGTGGTGCGCGGACTCGTTCTCGGCCATCGTGCGCAGGCCGGCGAGGGCCTGGCCGAGGTCCCGCTCGGCCTCCTCGAGCTGGCGTCGCAGCCGGTCGACGCGCTGCTGCTCGCCCCGCTTGTCGAGGGTCGCCCCACGGTCGGAGAGTTCGCGGGCGGCCAGTTGGAGCTGCACGAGCTGGTCGGTGGAGCGGCCCAGCACCGCCAGGCAGAGCGACTGGATCTCCTTCGGCAGTCCGTCGCGCAGGACCCGCAGCGGGTCCTCCTTCTGCGCCACCACGAGCACCCGCTTGCCGTGCGCCATCAGGTGGCAGATGAGGTTGCGGATGGTGTGGGTCTTCCCGGTGCCGGGCGGGCCCTGCACGGCGACGTTGCGGTGCTGCGCGAGCCGGCGGGCGATGGACTCCTGCGCCTCGTTGGTCGGCAGCGGCATGAGCAGCCGCTCCCCCAGCGGCGCCCACCGCGCCGGCTGGTCCTGCGGCATCTCCAGCCGGCTCGGCTCGTGCGCCAGGATGGCGGCCAGCGCGCCGATGCTCGCGGTGTCGCCGGCGAGCAGCCGGGCGCGCAGTTCCTCCAGGAAGCGGCGCAGCATCCGCTGCCGGGGCCGGACGAAGAGCACACCCGTGTCGTGGACGTGCGGGCCGGCCGGGGCCGCCGCGCCGCCGTCCCGTACGACGGGGTCGTGGCCGAGGCGGCGCAGCGCCCGCTCGAAGAACTCGACGCGGTCGAGGTCGTGCCAGACGTCGAGGTCGAGCTGACCGCCAGAGCCGGCCAGCGCGAGCAGTTGACCGAGGTAGCGCTCGTCGAGGCCGGTCAGCGGGTCGGTCTGGAGCCGGGGCGCGCCCTGCGGAACCACTGTGACCATCGACCGGTCGGCGTCGAACTCGATGGCGACCGGGGTCACCACCAGCGGGTACTGCACCCGGTGCCCGGCGACGTCGGTGCGGATGACGCCGTGGCCCCACACCAGCTCGTGGGTGGCGGCGGCCATGTCGACGCGGTGTTTGAGGTCGAACAGGCTGCGGTGCAGTTGCCGCGTCGCCTCCGTACGCCGGGTCTGGTCGGCCCAGGGTCGCCACTCCCGCTCCCGCCACTGCGCGAACCGTTCCTGGAGCTTCTCGACCGTCTCCTCGTCGGCCATGAGCCGGGGCTCGGCCTCGTACGACGGCACACCGGCCAGGTACGGCGCGAACTCGGCGGGCGTCCGGATCGGTGTCGTGGCCGCCGGCAGGCCGACGCGCAGCCAGCTGGCACCGTCGGTGGAGACGCCCACCTCGCAGTCGGCGTGCGCGGGAAGGTCGTGCTGCCAGAAGGCGTCGGCCGGGGGAACCGTCCGGGCCGGCTTCTCCAGCTGCGCCCGCACGGCCATCAGGTACTCGACCAGGGAGGTGGCCCGGTCCCGGATCAGTGCGGGCGATTCCGTCGTGGACGTGGAGCGGGAGAGCATGCGGCACCTTTGGTTCTGGTGGATGGACCTGCCACGGCGAGGCCGAACCGACCTGTCGTCAGGAGATCGGCCGGCGGGCTCGTCGCACGAGCAGTCGGTCCCCTCCGCGCTGACGCACGGCTCCCACCTCCCCACTGGCGGTCCCCGGACCCTACCCGCAAGAGTCCTACCAGCGGGACCCCCGATGTTCCACCGATCGGCCGGCGTCGGCTCACCTGTTCCCGCCGTCAATTACCTGCGGAGTCGATACTGCCCAGCGACAACCAGTTTCCGGCGAACCGACGTTCGCCCTGTTCAGCAGAGCAACGCCCCGTTGACGGCAGGATGGCTGGCACTGCGTGGTGTCCGCCTGGACGGCTCCGGGACGCACGTCGGCAGGGGCAGCAGTGTCAGAGACGCGACAATGCTGCCGACCATGCGGGCTTCCTCGCACCCACCGGAGGAGGCGTCAGCGGGCAACGGACGTGAGCGCCTGCTCGAGGTAGGTGTCGACGTCGGTCGCGTGGTAGATCCGTTCGCTCGCCTCGATCCCGTCGAGGAACATCGCGTACACCGCCGCCATCCGCAGCGCCGCGACCGGCCGCAGCAGCTCCACGGCCCGTTCCGGCTCGCACCCCGGCACGTCGGCCCGCCACCGCGCGCACCACTCGGCGAGCACCGGCGCGGCGTCGTCGGCCGGCAGCCCCTCGGCCAGCCGCAGCGCGTCGAACGCCGGGTGTCCCACGAACGCGTCACCCCAGTCGATCACGACGTGCCGCCCGGCGTCGGCGCGTACGTTGCCGGGGTGCAGGTCGCCGTGCACGAGGGTCTCCGGCAGCCCGCATCCGCGTACCTGGTCGAGCCGCGCCGCCAGCCCCGCCAGCAGCGGCTCCACGGAGGACGTGTCGTGGCCGGCCAGCCGGTCACGGATCCAGGCCGGCAGGGCGTCGGCGCGCAGGTCGGGTACGCCCGCCGCGACCAGTTCCGCCAGGTCCGGGACGGACCGCACCTGCACCGGGTGGAAGCCGGCGGCCATCGCCAGCCGCTCCTCGACGGGCGCGGCGTAGCGGTCCTCGCCGGGCACGTGCTCGATCAGCATCCGGCCGTCGCCGTCGTCGGCGAGCAGCGTCGACGTCTTCCCCGGCGCGGCCGCACCGAGCCAGCGCAGCACCGCCGCCTCGTGCCGGAAGAACACCGGCACCTGCTTCAGCCAGGCCGTTCCGCCCGGCCCGTCGAGCCGCCAGACGGCCGACAGGTTCCAGGTGCGCTGCTGGGCGACGGTCTCCGCCGGGCGGCCGAGCCGCCGCAGCTCCGTCGTCGCCCAGGCGAGGCTGCGCGCCGGGCCGCCGGGCTCGGCGTAGGGGGCGCGCAGCGGGTCCGCCGGCAGGTCGAGCTCCGCCGGGACGAGCGGCGTGGCGGGCGGCCCGTCGACCTGCCCGAGGTACGTGACCGCACCGCCCATCGGCTGCGGCGCGTCGCCGGTCAGCAGGCGGAGCACGGCCACCTCGACGCCGTACCGCCGGCGGGCCTCGGCCACGACCGGGGCGACCTCCTGCCACCAGGGCGACGGCACGTCGAACGGCGGCAGGGCGCCCAGCGGGGCGCCGGCGGCATCGACCAGGACGAGGGTCACGGTGCGGGACACGCCGGCACGCTACCGCCGGCCGCCGGGCCTGAGCGAGGGGTTATCAACGGTGCGGGCGAGGGTGCCGACGACCGCGAGGGAGGCGACCGCCGCCCCCGCCACCACCACGGCCATCGGGACGGCGCTGCCCTCGCCGCCCAGCCCGACCAGCGGCGCGGCCATCGCTGCCACCAGCGACTGGATGGTGCCGAGCAGCGCGGCGGCCGTCCCGGCGTGGGCGGGGTGCCGGTCCAGGGCGAGCGCGGTGCCGTTCGGCATCACCATGCCGAGCGAGCCGACGAAGACGAAGAGCGCCACCGCCACCAGCGGCAGGTTGCCGAGGAGCGCCCCGGCGAGCAGGACGGCGGCGGCCAGCAGCCCCAGGCCCAGCGCCCGCACCAGCAGTGTGCGGGGCTCGAAGCGGTCCAGCAGGTGGGCGTTGAGCTGGCCGACGGCGACCAGGGCGAGCGCGTTGACGCCGAAGATGAGGCTGAACGCGCCGGCCGAGGTGCCGAAGACGTCCTGGAAGACGAAGGACGACCCGGAGATGTAGCCGAACAGCGCGGCGAAGACGAGGCCCTGCGCCAGCGCGTACCCCAGGAAGATCCGGTCGGTGCAGAGCGAGCGGCCGGCGGCGGCCGTGGCGGCGAGGCCGCCGGTGCTGCGGCGGGCCGGGGGCAGCGTCTCCGGCAGCCGCCACGCGACGGCGGCGGCGAGCAGCGCGCCGATCACGGCGAGGGCGACGAAGACGGTACGCCAGTCGCCGAAGCGCAGCACGAGGCTGCCGAAGGCGGGCGCGACCATCGGGGCGATGCCGAAGACCAGGATGAGGCGGGAGAAGTACCTGGCGGCCGCGCGGCCGGCGTAGAGGTCGCGGACGATCGCGCGGGCGACGACGACGCCCATGCCGCCGGCGAAGCCCTGCGCGAGCCGCGCCGCGGCCAGCGTCTCGGCCGTCGGCACGGCCGCGCAGACCAGCGACAGCAGGGTGTACGCGGCGACGCCCACCAGCACCGGTCGGCGCCGCCCGAAGCGGTCGCTGAGCGGGCCGGTGACGAGTTGGCCGAGGGCCATGCCGATCAGGCAGGTGGTCAGCGAGAGCTGGATGCGCGCCTGGCTGGCGGACAGGTCGCGGGTCATCTCGGGGAACGCCGGCAGGTAGGTGTCCAGGGAGAGCGGCCCGAACGCGGTGAGCGTGCCGAGCAGCGCCAGCAGGACGACGGCGGGCCGCCCGGTGGGCGCGGCGACGCGTTCTTCCGGTCGTACGGGCGGTGCGGTGGCGTGCGGCATGGCGGTCCCCTCGCTGACGGCTCGGCCCGGCTACGATAGCTCTGACTACAGAGCTATTGCGCCGACGAAAGGCCTGACTGTGACGGACGAGACGGTCGACCAGCTCGGCGGCGCGCTCGGCGACCTGCACCGGGTGCTGCGCCGGGCGGCCACCCAGCGGGTCGGGCGCACCGCCCTGCCGGACGCCCAGGTGGAGGTGCTGCGGCTGGTGCAGCGGCACCCGGGCATCGGCGTCCGCGAGGCCGCCGAGCGACTCGGCACCGCCCCGAACACGATCAGCACCCTCGTCGGCGAGCTGACCGCCGCCGGGCTGCTGCACCGGGAGCGGGACCCGGCCGACCGGCGCACGATCCGGCTGGCGCTGACCGACGCGGCGCGGGAGCGGATCGCCGCGTACGGGCGGCACCGGCGCGACCTGCTCGGCGCCGCCCTGGCCGAGCTGGACGGCCCGGACCGCGAGACGCTGCTCGCCGCCGCCCCCGCCCTGCGCCGCCTCGCCGACCGGATGACGGGACGCAGCTGAGCAGTCAGCAGGTGGCGCGGCGGGGGTACGCGTCGGCCTCCCGCGCCCACTGCTCGGCGGCCACGGAGAGGGCGTCGGCGGAGACGGTGAGCGTCAACGGGTAGACCGCGCCGGGCGGCTGCCGCCGCATCCACGGCGGCAGGGACTCGTACGCGAACTCCACGGTCAGCGCCAGCCGGCGACGCCGCAGCACCCGGGCGCGGAAGGCCAGGTTCGGTTCGGTGAACCGGGCCACCGCCGAGGGCTCCGCCGGGTCGCAGGTCGTCTCGGCCTGCTGCCGCAGCCAGCCCGCCAGCGCGTACGCCTCGGTGACCGTCAGGCAGGGTTCCAGGTGTGACCAGGCCTGCCCGTCGGCGGTGCGGGCGTCGGTCTCGACGAGCAGCCAGTCGTCCCAGTACGTCGCCTCGTCCGGGTCGTCCGGCGGGGAGACCCCGGGCTGGTAGCCCACGGGCCGGATCCGCACCCGGGCGCCGTCGTCGGAACGGATCTCCATGCTGCCATCATGACCGATCCCGAGGGCCCGGATGGGGCATCCACGCAGCTCAGGCTCCCCGAAGGTCGGCAAGGCCGGTCGTGACCGCCCGGTCAGCGCACCGGGTCGTGGGTGCCGCGCGGCACGTCGGGCCGGCAGCGGCGCAGCCGGTCGGCGGCCAGCCGCCCGCCGACGGCCAGCCCGTGGCGCTCGACGGCGGCCAGCCCGTACGCGCTGCACGTCGGGGTGAAGCGGCACTGCCCGGGCCAGCGGTGCGACAGCCAGCGCCGGTAGCCCCGGATCGCGGCCCGCCCGGCCCGGTCCACCAGCGGCGCCCGCCCGTCGACAGTGGTGCGCCCGGTGGCGTCGGTCGACGGTGCCGAGGACCGGCCGGGCGCCACGAGCCGGGCGGCAAGCGCGCCGAGGGTGAGCAGGGTGGAGAAGAGGCCCAGGTCGCAGCAGGGCACGTCGCAGGCATCGCAGCCGTCGCAGCCGTCGAAGCGGCTCTTCTTCTTGCGACGCCGGTCGCCCCTCAGGTTGATCACGGAAACATCATGCGACGGCCGCGCCACCCCGCGACCGCGCCCCCCTGCCGGGGCACCCGGCGCCCGGCCGTCAGCGCCAGACGGTGCGGCGCACGCCGTCGTGGTCGGCGCAGGCGTCGGGCCGCCCGCCGGTGAGGCTGACCGAGCCGTCGCCGCACTGCACGAGGTGGCCCCGACCGGCCCAGAACCCGGGCACGCAGTCGAACCAGTCGCAGACCTCGACGGCCGGCCTGCGGATGCGGTCGCCGCCGCAGAAGTCGTACCCCATCGGGTTGGTGGGGGCGCCGCAGAGCCGCTCACGGGCGGGCGTCGGCGTGGGCGTGGGCGCGGGGGTGCCGCGGCGCGGCTGCGACGCGGCGGGCGGCGCCTTCGCCTGCGCCGCCGGGAGGGCGACCGGTGGGGCGACGGAGGCGGGCGCGGGGGTCGCGGCGACGGCGACCTCGGCGCCGGCCGGGTCGGCGGGATCGGTGTCCAGCAGGGCGGCCGGCACCAGCAGGGCGATGCCGGCGGCGACGGCCACGGTGCGCCGGCCGCCGGGCACGGACGCGAAGTGCCGGGCCTGCGCCGGGGTGGCGATCAGCGGCCGGAACGGCTTGAGCTGGGCGTGCTCGGCGATCGCCTCGTCGAGCTGGTCGAGCACCGCGCCGCGCTGCTCGATGGCGTCGGCGAAGGCCAGGGTCAGCTTGAACCGGAAGTCCGCGGCGACGTCGGCGGGGAGCATCACCCCGGAGGTGCGCCGCCGGTCCAGCACCTGCATCAGGGTGACCGGCGCGTGCGGATCGTGGGCCAGGCCGGTCATCCTCCCGTACGGCCAGTCGCGCCGGCCGCGACCGCCGAGCAGCACCAGCCGGCGGTTGGTGATCACCGCCATGCCGGCGTCGGCGACCCGGATCCCGTCGGGCCGGCGGGCCCGCAGCGAACCGGCCGCCGGAGCGACCGTCAGGTCGGGCGCGGGCAGCACGGTGTTGTGTCGGACCTCCGCCAGCCGCGCGGCCGGCAGCACCCAGAAGACCACCTCGCCGGGCGCGAGCTCCAGGGGCAGGCCGGCGCCCGCCGCGGCCGAGCCCCGGAACTGCTCGGCGAGGGTACGCAGGCGGCGCAGCTCGTCGTCGCGGCGTCGCCATGCCTTGTCGGCGCTGCGGTACTCCCGCCGCCGCCGTTCGTTCTGCCGGTGCACCCACCGGTACCGCCACGTGGAACCCGTCGAATCAGTCCTTGCCACGCCGACTCCTTCGCCGCGCAGGCCACCAACCGGGGTGTCACAGGTGTCAACTGCGACGACGCCCGGCGGGGACACGCCGCAACGGGGCAAATTGCCCGAACGACGGACGAAATCGGACGATAGGAGGATTTCGCCCGACCGATTCGCGTCCGTCGGGCGTGTCGATGGCACGCGGGCACGTGCAGGCGGGTCGGTGGGTGAACGGGCGGGTCAGAGGCGGCGGCCCTCCCCCACCCGGTAGGTGCGCAGGTTCGGATCGGCCTTGATCTGCGCCTCCGTGTACTTGACGGTGTCCCAGCCCTTGCCGGAGTAGAGCCTGGTCTGGTCGGCGTACCAGGGCGAGTTCGGGTTGGCCGACTGGGAGTAGGTGAGGATCTGCCGCCCCGACGGGCCGTCGCGGCCCAGCTCCACGGCCATCACGAAGGACGAGCCGTGCACCACCTTCGGGTAGCCGACACCGGGCGCCAGCGGACCGATGATCATGTTGAAGACGCCGGCCTCGGCGCGTCCGCCGTGGATCGGGATGCGCCGGCCGCCGCGCGGCTCGGTCTGGATGTCGCCGAGGCGCGCGGCGAGCGGGATGCCGGCGAGCCTGCGGACCGCGTCGGCGAGGCATGCGCACGCGCGGGTCGGCGGTGTCCAGCCGGCTCGGGGTGCGCACCGGGTCGGCGGCGTCGAACGCGTCGGCGAACCGGATGCCGCCCGACAGAGCGAACTCGGTGAACAGGTGCGCGCCCCGGCTGTCCAGGTCGACATTCTCGCCGGGCGCGGGCGTGTCGAGGAAGACCCGACCGGGAAACCGGTCGTTCCCCCGACGAGCCGCCCGGACGCGCACGCGTCCGGACGGCCCCGGTCAGGGCGGCCCCGGTCAGGGCGGCCCCGGTCAGGGCGGCCCCGGTCAGGGCGGCCCCGGTCAGGGCGGCACCGGTCAGGGCGGCACCGGTCAGGGCGCCTCGACGCCGGAGATCAGGTACCGGTGCACCTCCGCGCCGCGGATCGCCACCGCCTGCTCCTCCGAGGGGCCGGAGCCCCGGAAGTCGAGCAGCTGTTCCGCGGACTCCCAGCGCTCGTAGACGTTGATCCGTCCCGGCTCGACCAGGTCCGCGCCGATCGCGAAGTCGACGCAGCCCGGGGCGGACCGCGCCTGGCGGACGACCCGCACGCAGTCGGCGAGATAGGCGTCCCGCTGGTCCGGGTCGACGTAGAGACTGCCGGCGACGATGAGCACTGCTGACCTCCGGGTACGGCCGCGCCTCAGGCGCGGGTGATCGCGTTGGCGTGGATGGCATCGCCCAGGTACGCGGCCATCCCCGGCCTGATCTTCTCGAAGTACGCGGTGAACCGCTCGTCCGCTACGTACATGTCGGCCAGCCCGGTGTGGATCTCGTACGGGCACTCGTAGAACCAGCGGCTGATCAGTTGCCGGTGCTCCTCGGCCAGGTCCATCGCCGCAGGCCCGTCCGCCGGCGCCCCGGAGGACATCACCTCGGCGAACCGCCGCCCCCAGTCCTCGTTCTCGGCCTTGTTGCGCAGCCAGTCGTCCTTCGTGTAGCCCGACACGCGCCGGTTCGACTCCCGGTACGCCTCGCTGCCGCCCCAGCGACGCTCGGCCTCCTCGGCGTGCGCGTCCGGGTCGAAGTCGCCGAAGACCTCGAACCGCTCCTGCGGGGTGAGTGGAATGTTCAACTTGCTCGCCTCCATCGCGAACTCGATCGCCGTGACCATCTCCTGGAGCTTCCTGATCCGTACGGACAGCAGCTCGTGCTGGCGACGCAGGTGCGCCGCCGGGTCACTCGCCGGGTCGTCGAGGATCGCGGCGATCTCCTCCAGCGGGAATCCCAGCTCCCGGTAGTAGCGGATGTGCTGCAACCGCTCCAGGTCGGCGTCGTCGTAGCGCCGGTAGCCCGTGCCGCTGCGCCCGCTGGGCGAGAGCAGGGCGATCTCGTCGTAGTGGTGCAGCGTCCGCACGGTCACGCCGGCCGCCTTCGCCACCTGTCCCACCGTGTAGGCCATGATTTCCCTCCCTTCCGACAACGAGGCTCCCGCCTGCCGTTACGTCAGGGTCAAGCCCGATTCTGAAATTCCGGGCGAGGCGCGGACGCCGCTATCGGGGGCGCGCTCGGGCCGTCGACCGCAGCACCCTACTCGCGGCTCACGCCAGACCCCACCGTCACGCTAAGTAACAGCGCCCGCTCCCTCACTCAACGTCACGAGGCGCGGAGGAGCAAAGGCGGCCTGTCGCCCCTTTGCTCTGCACCCATCACCGCACCATGCGCCTTCACCTGCGGCTATCTACTTTGGCGGCAGTTCGGTGAGTTCACCCAGCGTGCCTGGTGCGTCGGTGGCTGCAGAGCAAAGCGCGGCGACGGGTCCGCCTCGACGGCGAGCGGAACTCACTCTGAGCGACTGAAGACCTGGTCCGCCAGTGGCGCTGGTAGCGCTGGTGGCACCGGGCCGGCGGTCGGCCCGGTGTCTGCCTCGGCGTGGCGCCGGGCCGGCGGCGGGAGCCGACCCGAGCCCTGGTGGCGGCCGGGAGGCAGGCATCCGCGGGTCAGGCCCAGTCCTCACCGGGGTCGCCGTCGACGGGGAACGACACGGCCGCGACCGCCCGGTCCCCGGCAGCGGCGCCGAGGACCAAGCCCGAGCCGGTCTCGGCGTCGGGGGCGGACCCCGCGCCGGTCTCGGCGTCGGGAGCGGAGCCGGACGGCACGAGCGTCGGCACCGGCGGTCCCCCGTGCGTCCACGGCGTCTCCTCGACGGCGGGGAACGCCCCCGCCGGCATGAACGCGTCCGACAGGGTCGTGTAGCAGAGCCGCTCCCCCACCTCGGGCACGCTGCCCGGCGGTGCGGTCAGCCCCCGCCCCATTCCGCCGGAAAGCTCCAGCACCACCTCGGTCCTGCCGTCGCTCACCGGGGTCACGAAGACCACCCGGGCCTTCTGCGCCGGCCGGGCCGGCGAGTACAGCGTCGCGCCGAGCGGCATCGGCACCGGCTCGGTGGTGACGAGCTGGATCCGGGGGCGCAGCACCGGCCGCCTGCCCGTGTCGTCCACCCGCTTCGGGTCGGCCAGGGTCACCTCGCCGACGAACGCCTCCCCGCTCAGCCGGTGCTCCGCCATCACCAGCGGGTCGTCGTAGGCGCGCTGCACCGCGTATGAGGTCAGGGAACGTTCCAGCCGGTGCAGCCGCTGCGCGGCGGCGACCGCACCGTCCCGGCGGGGCTGCGGCGCACCACCGGAGTCGACGTGCTCCGCGTAGCCGGTGAAGGCGTCCTTGTCGCCGTCCCACCGGCCGGCCACCCGGGCGCCCGGTGGCAGGCCGCGCAGCAGCCCCACGCCCCGCCACATCAGCTCCCAGGTCGGCTCTAGCTGGTCGCGCAACAACCGTTCCAGCTCCGCGTACGCCCCGGCGCGCGCGACCGCGTCGTCCTCGGCGGCGGCGTACGTGTCGATGGCCGGGGCGAGCCGCTGGTTGTCGAAGTCCGGGTCGGTGGCCGGGCCGGCGGGTGGGCAGGTCGCCGGGTCCTCGGCCCGGACCGCCGCCTCGGCGCCGGTGAGCCCGGTGGGCGGGTCGATCCAGCCGAGCAGCGCCGGCAGGTGCAGGTCCTCCACCACGCTCTGCCCGGTGGCCCAGTGCAGGCTCAGCGCGTCGGTCATCGCCAGCAGCGCCGACGAGCCCGGGTGTTCGGCCCGCTCGGCGAAGAAGGTCAGCCAACGCCCGAGCACCGGCACCGAGGGGTGCACCGGATACTCCCCGTCGGGGCGACGGAAACGGGTGGAGCGGCCCAGCAGCCGCAGGAAGGTGATCCCGGCGGGGTTGGGCACCAGCAGCTGCGGAGCGTCGACGTACCGGTAGCGCACGTCGCGGCCCCGGTCGACCGGCACCGCCTCGGCCACGCCCCGGAACCCGTCCAGGTAGGGCAGCACGATCCCGGCCAGCTCGGCCGCGAACGCGAACCGCTGGTCGCGGTTGCGGGGCTGCGGCACGATCAGCAGCCGCGCCGCGTCCGGGGCGTCGCCGACCAGCGCCGCCAGCGGCGCGTTCGCCTCGCCGGCCATCGCCAGCGGCACCAGCACCAGCGGTCGCTGGGCCAGGTGCAGGTGCCGGACGGTGGCGACCGGCTGGGCCACGCCGGCGGCGAGCGCCTGGGCCCGGGCGAACGCGCGCAGCGTACTCATGCGGGGGTCCCGGCGAGGGCGTCGGCGCGCAGCCGGGCGGCGGCCCGCAGCAGCGCGGCGGCCTCCTCCTGCCCGGGCTCCGCAGCGCGCTCACCGGCGGCCAGCGCCAGCACCGCGTCGACCTCGGCGACCCCGCCGAGCGCCTCGCGGACCGGCCGGCCCAGCGCCCCGGTGTGCCCGCGCGCCTCGTCGCGGCAGAAGTACGCCAGCTCGCACGCCGCCAGGCAGTCGGGCGCGTAGCGGGCCGGCACCCCCGACAACGCGGCGAGCAGGGCGGTGGGCTCGGCCGTCAGGTCGGCGGTGAAGTCCTCGGGCACGGCGGCCAGCAGCGCGTCGACCCGGGCCATCCGGTCGAGCTGGCGGCGCAGCACCAGCAGTTGCTTGCGTACGTCGACCAGGCTGGCCACCGGCTGGTTGGCGAAGTCGCGCGGGCAGACCAGCACCGCGTCGTGCGACACCAGCTCCGGATCGTGGCCGGCGGCGGCGAGCAGCTCACGCAGGGCCAGCACGTAGACGGCGGCCTGGATCGCGGCGGCGGACACCTTGGCCGGGTCGGCCTGGCCGTCGACCACCGGGAACGACTTGATCTCGACGACGTGGAACCGGCCGGCGAGCCGGGCGGCGACCAGGTCCGGCTCCAGGTGCACCCGACGGCCGGCGACGTCCAGGCCGAGCAGCGGGTGGTCGAACAGCGCGGCGATGTCGTCGGCCCCACCGGGGGTGGCGTCGGTCAGCAGCGCGGCGGAACGCCGGTGCCGGGCGGCCGTGTCGTCCTCGACGCCGTCGCCGAGGTCCGTCCAGCTCGCCGCCGCCGGCACCGGTACGCCCAACCGCTCGGCGACCAGCCGCAGCAGCTCGGCCCCGCCGTCGGCCTTGACCTGCGCCTCGAACGCGTTGCCCCGGGTGATGGCGAACCGGGACTGCCCGAACCGGGCGGGAAAGCCGATGAGCTCGGCCAGCTTCGGCTTGTCCACCCCGGCGCCGTCCAGCACGGCCCGCCGGGTGCAGCCCGGGTTGCCGGTCAGGGCGGCGATGGTGCGCGCGTTGTGCCGCCTCGGTGGCACGCCGCCGCGGATCGCGGCCAGTCGCTCCTCGGTGCTCGTCACGATCCGCCACGATAGGCGGTTCCTGCGACGGGTGCCGGGTGCCGCCCCGGCCGGTCAGCGCCCGGCGGAGCGGTTCCAGGGGGACCTGGGCAGGGCGGTGCCGGCGAGCGGCCGGCGGTCGCGGCGACGGCGGCGACGCCCGGGGCTGCACGGCGGCCGGGAGACGGTGTGCACGGGGGCGGGCACGGCGGCGGGCTGCCGGCCGATCAGCCAGCAGAGGAAACGGGCCATCGGTGGGGCTCAGCCGACGGGGAGGCGCTCGGCCTCGGAGCGGGAGATGTCGTACTGGGCGCCGCAGAAGGTGCACTGCTGCACGTAGCGGGTGCGAATCGGGACGATCGGCACGAAGAACAGGCTGAACTTCGTCGACCGGCGCGTGATCACCTGCGCGGCGTGGTTGCGGCAGTTGCGGCAGACCTGCTGCACCACGCCGGACTGGCTGACCTTGGTACGGAGGCCGAAGATGAAGAACATCGCCCGTCAGTACCCACCGAGGGCCCGACTATCACCTCGAACTCCGACCGGCCTGGCGCGCTCCACGGCGGAAGCGCGCCCGAGGCCGGTCGGACGCGGCACAGTCAGGCCAGCCAGTCGGGGCGCAGCGGATAGCCGCTCGCGCCCTCCGGGCCGTTTCGGGTGGCCAACACCTGGTGCAACTGGATGCCGTTGCGCTCGAAGGCCAGCCGGGACCCGGCCATGTAGAGGCCCCACACCCGCGCCGTGCCCGGCCCCACCTCGGAGACGCAGGAGTCCCAGTGCGTCGCCAGGTTGCGGCACCAGCCGGCCAGGGTCAGCGCGTAGTGCAGCCGCAGGTTCTCCTCGTGCTGCACCTCCAGCCCGGCGTCGTGGATCTCGCTGATGACGCGCCCCGGGCCGGCCAGTTCCCCGTCGGGGAAGACGTACCGGTCGATGAACGCGCCCGATCGGTGCGGCGCGTGGTTGTCGGCCCGCGTGATGCAGTGGTTGAGCAGCCGGCCGTCCGGCCGCAACCGGTCGGACAGGGCGGCGAAGTAGACCGGGTAGTTGCGTACCCCGATGTGCTCGGTCAGGCCGATCGAGGAGACCGCGTCGAACTGCTCGTGCGGCGCGTCCCGGTAGTCGAGGTGACGCACCTCGGCCAGGCCGGTAAGCCCCTCCCGCTCGATCGCCACCCGGGCCCACTCGGCCTGTGCCCGGGACAGGGTCACCCCGAGCGCCTTCACGCCGTACTCGCGGGCCGCGTGCCGGACCATGCCGCCCCAACCGCAGCCCACGTCGAGCAGCCGCGTCCCGGCCCCGAGTGCCAGCTTCTGGGCCACCAGGTCGTACTTGGCCGCCTGCGCCTGCTCCAGCGTGTCGTCGGGCGCACGGAAGACCGCGCAGGTGTACGTCATCGACGGGCCGAGCACCCTCTCGTAGAAGGCGTTCGAGACGTCGTAGTGGTGGGAGATCGCGGTGCTGTCCCGGGATCGGGAGTGCCGCAGCCCGTTGACCAGGCGCTTCCAGCGTGGCAGCGCCTCCTGGGGCGGGGGCGGCGGCGGCATCAGCCGCTCCCAGCCCAGCCCACGCACGAGGGTCATCACCTCGGCCAGCGACGGCGTACGCAGCCGCAGCTCGTCCTTGAGCACCCGCAACGCCTCGTACGGGTCGCCCGGGTGCACCCCCTGCAACGCCAGGTCGCCGCCGACGTACGCCCGCGCCATGCCCAGGTCGCCCCGGGCGGTGAGCAGGTAGGTCAGGCCCCGCTCGGTGCGGATCGACAGGGTGATCCCGGCGTCGGCCGGGCCCACCGCGCTGCCGTCGTACCCGGTGACCCGCACCGGGAGGGCACCGGTGGTCAACGCGCGGACGACGTCCGCCACGGTCGGCCCGGGGCGCCGGCTCCCCGCCGGCGGGCTGGCGGGAGCGCTCGCCGCCCCCTGGTCTCGATCGGTCAGGCTCATGCTCGTGCTACCGCCTTCTCGTACAGTCCGGTGAGCCGGTGGTCGGGGTCGTAGCGGTCCCTCACCGCGCGCCACGTCGCGCCGCCGTAGAGCCGGTCGAAGGATTCCCGGTCGTAGTACGCGTCGGAGTAGAGCGACTTGTGGCCGCCCGACTCCGACACCATGCGCTCGATCGCCCGGTTGACGTCGCCGTCGGCGGCGCCCGCCGCGATCGGCACGCTGCCCCAGAAGCCGATGTTCACGTACGTCTGTCCACTGCGGAGCGGATACAACGGCCAGGACCGGGCCGATCCGGGACCGGCCGGCTCGCGCAACCGCAACGGGCACAGCCAGACCGGGGTCATCCCGACGGTGCCGGCGAACCAGCGCAGGAACTCCGCCGTCCGCTCCAGCGGGATCTCCACGTCCTGCACCACCCGCTCGCGCGCCGGCTGGCCGCGCAGACGGTCGATCCGGGCGGCCACGCCGTGCCGGTGCTCCAACCGGACCAGCCGGTGGTAGACGTCGCTGCGCCGCCACCGCGCCGGCCAGACCCGCCGGAGCACCGGGTGCTGCACTCCGAACGCCGCAGAGCACCAGAACCAGTCGGTGTCCCAGCGCCAGAGGTAGTCGTACGTGGTCAGTGCGTCGCGCGTACGCCGGCGCAGCGACCGGTAGTAGATGTCCTGGCCCGTGTAGTCGCTGGCCGGCGGCGCGTCGTCGGTGAAGGTGCCGAGCACGAGGTACGCCTCGCCGGGGCTGAACATCACCCCGTCCATCGCGTCCACCGCCTCCCCCGCCCAGGACCGGGTCGCGACGACCTCGGCGAGCGCGTCGGCGAGGGCCTCCAGCCGGGTGAACCGGACGTTGCGCAGCGTCACGAAGCGGCGTACCGGCTGGAGTTCGATGCGCAGCCGGGTGGCGTAGCCGAGGCTGCCCAGCGAGTTGGGGAACGCCGCGAAGAGGTCGGCGTGCTCGCCCGCCGAGCGGGCGGTGACGAGCTCGCCGGCACCGGTCAGCACGTCCAGCTCGACCACCGACTCGTGCGGCAGGCCGTTGCGGAACGAGGTCGACTCGATGCCGAGCCCGGTCACCGCCCCGCCGAGGGTGATGGTGCGCAACTGCGGCACCACCAGCGGCATCAGCCCGTGCGGCAGGGTCGCGTCGACCAGGTCCTCGTAGCTGCACATGCCCTGCACGTCGGCCGTGCGGGCGACCGGGTCCACGGCGAGCACGCCGGTGAGCCCGCCGACGTCCAGGCCCGGCGCGCGGGGGGCGGACCGGGGGCGGAACAGGTTGGAGGTGCGCTTGGCGAGCCGCACCGGTGCGCCGGCGGGCACCGCCGCGTACGACCGTCGCAACCGGGCCACGGCACCGTCGTGGTCGACAGGATGATGATCCACACGGACCGCACACATGCGATCACTGTAAGCGTCAGGGCGCCCGCGACGGGGGACGTCCACCGGCGCGCTCTCGGCCCCGTCGATCGACTGGCCGTCGCCGATCCGCCGGCATAGCGTGAGGGTCATGCCGAAAGCCGTCTGGAACGACCTGGTCCTGGCCGAGAGCGAAGACACCGTGCTGGTCGAGGGGAACCACTACTTTCCGCGCGCCGCTCTGCGCGACGACCTGCTCCGCGGATCCGACACGCACACCGTCTGTCCCTGGAAGGGCACCGCGTCCTACTACACCCTGGAACACGACGGCCGGACCAGCGCCGACGCGGTCTGGTACTACCCGGAGCCGAAGCCGGAGGCGGAGATGGTCCGCGACCGGGTCGCCTTCTGGAAGGACGTCCGGGTCGTCGACTGACGCGCCTGCCGACGGGGCGCGGACTTCGCGTCATCGGTCGACGACAGGCGGCTCACCGTCGGCGCCGCCGCATCCGCAGCCGGGCGGGCGGCCTGGCCGACCGGGGCCGCCGACGCGTCGCCGGGGCCGGGGCCGGTCGGCCCTCGCCCGGATCGACCCACCACCCGAGGACCATCGTCGTCAGGAAGAGGCAGAAGATGCCGCTGATCAGGGACGCCTGCCAGCCGCTCCCCGGCGGCCACGCGCTCGACGAGCCCGGTCCACTCACCCGGGCGGCGCGGCTGACCGGCTCTCCCGCGATCCGCGGGTCGTCGTCGAAGTTCTCCTCGTACGCGACACCGTCGATCCGTACGGTGGCGTCGGCAGAGACGAACGTGCCCTCGCACCGCCACGGGTCGCCCCTGGCCCAGTCGTCGATCGCGCATCGGGAAAGGCTGACGGTCCCGCCGATGCCCCACCTCTCGGCCCGCAACTGGTCGATGCCGTCGCCGAGCGGCATCAGGGTCAGCCAGAGGAAGAAGCCGACCAGCGCCGCCCCGAACAGGTTGAACCAACCGAGTTCCCACACGTGGTCGACCCGCCGCAGCACCGCCTGTCGCAACCGCGCCATGCCGCGAGGGTAGGTGGTCGCCGCCACGCCCACCATCGCCGGCGTGGCGTCACCCGTCCGGTCTTCCGGCGCGCAGCATGCGCAACTGGGCCAGGTGCTTCGGCAGGTGGACGCGGGCGTGCAGGTCGAGGGTGCGCCCCCAGGGCAGCGGCTCGTCGACGACGAGGTCGAAGCCCTCGCGCAGGTGGGTGTCGACCGGGGTCTGGGCCGCCGGGCCGAGCCGATCGGTCAGGGCGCAGAGCTTCTGGCTCGTGGCCCGCAGCAGGGTGGCCAGCCCGTCCAGCCCACCGCACTCGGCGACCAGCGCGTCCACCTGGGGACGGTGGACGGTCTCCAGGTCGTAGTACGCGAACGGCGAACCGGCGAGGGCCGCCTCGGTGGCCTCCGTCATCAGCTCGTCGTTGGCGGCGAGGTGCGCGACGATCTGCTCGGCGCTCAACTGCCCGGCCGGCGGCGCCCCGAACCCGCCCGCGTCGATCTCCGCGAGCACCTCCGCGTACGCCTTCCGCAACGCCCCGCCGTCCATTCCTCCAGTCAATCCCGACCCGCGCCGCCCGAGGCGACGTTCCCCCGGCTGGTTCACCCGGACGAGGCTTGCCGGGTCCCCGGGCTTCCCGGCGTTGGCGGGCTTCCCGGCGTTGGCGGGCTTGCCGGGTTGGCGGGCTTGACGGGCCGGCACCCTCGTCATGACCGAGGGCCGGACCGGCGGGGTCGGTCCGTCTTGGCAGGCCGCCTGTCCACCGGCCAGCGGGCCAGCGCCCGGGTCACCGGCGGCGGGGCTGGCGGGCGCGCAGGTAGTCGGAGACCACGTACTCGCCGAGGTCCTCCAGGTCCGGGGTGAACATGCGGCCCTTCGAGCGGCGGGCCACCGCGTCGACGAAGCCGCGCAGGCCGGGATCGTCGCCGAGCATGAACAGGTTGAGCGTGGCGCCGTAGCGGGTGAGCCGGTCCACCTCGCGTACCGTCGCGTCGATCGTCTCCGGCAGCGACGGCCAGTGGAACAGCGCCTTCCCGTCGTCCGGGTCCAGGTGGGCGGTCGGCTCCCCGTCGGTGACCACCAGCACCACCGGCTCGGCATCCGGGTGCCGCCGCAGGTGTCTGGCGGCCAGCCGCAGCGCGTGCTGGAGGTTCGTGCCCTGGCGCAGGTCGGGCTCGACGGCGGCCAGCTCCTGCTGGGTCAGCGGCAGCGCCTCCAGGCCGAAGCCGACGATCTGCAACGCGTCCTGGGGGAACCGGGTGGCCATCAGGTGCGCCAGCGCCAGCGCCGTCTGCTTCATCGGACCCCACCGGCCCTGCGAGACCATCGAGTAGGACAGGTCGACGCAGAGCACCACCGCCGCCGAGGCCCGCCGCTCGGTCTCGACCACCTCGAAGTCCTCGACGGCCAACCGTACCGGCACGCCGGAGCCGGCGCGGCGGACCGCCCGGGTCAGCGTCCGCACCACGTCCAGGGGCTGCTCGTCGCCGTACTCCCATGGCCGGGAGGCGCCGCTGACCTCACCGGCGGCGCCCGCCGCGCGCAGGTCGTGCTGGCCGCGTGGCCCGGCGGTAAGGTCCGCGAACACCCGCCGCAGCGCCGTGCCGCCGAGCCGGCGCAGCGCCTTCGGGCTCAGGGTCAGCCCTTCGGCGTCCCGGGTCACCCACCCCTGCCGGCGCAGCTCGCGCTCCAGCTCCCGCAACCGGCGTACGTCGTCGGCGGCGTCGCGGCCCAGCGTCCGGGCCACCGCGTCGACGTCGACGTCGTCCAGGGTGGCGCCCGGATGCTCCTGGTCGAGCTGGTCCAGCAGCTCGTCCAGCTCGGCGATCTCGCCGAGCGCGCCGGCAGCCTCGCCGTAGCCGAGCGGCCGCTCGCCCCGCACCCGCTCGCCCGGGCCCCGATGCAGGTCCGGGCGGAGCGCGCGGAGGTTGGCGTCCAGCGCGGACAGCTCCCCGGCGAGCCGGTCGCCCAGCGACTGCCGCATCAGCCCGGCCAGTTCCTCGCGCTGGCGCTCCGACAGCGAGCGCATCAGCCGCTCACCGGCGGCCGACCGCCGGGCCAGCACGTCGACCAGCTCGTCGACATCGGCCGGCTGCTCCGGGAAGAACTCGCCGTGCCGGCGCATGAACTCGGCGAAGGCGTCGGTGGTGTCCTCGGACCGGACGTGCCGGGCGAGCAGGTCGTTGAGGCCGCGCATCATCTCGGCCAGCCGCTGCTGCGCGGCCGGGTCCGCCGAGGCGCGCACCGCGTCCCGCAGCCCGGCGAAGCGCTGGCCGAGCACGTCGTCGCGCAGCCCGTCGAGGATCCGCTGGTACGTCCCGCGGGCCTCGTCGCTGCTCCACCGGTATCCGGTCAGCTCCGCCACGGCACGGGCCGTCGAGCGGGGCAGGTTGTCCAGCACCGCCTCGGCGAACCGCGCGTCGTGGTCGTCGCGCCCGCGCAGCTCGTCCCGCTCGGCGGCGAGCGCCTGGTCGAGCAGGGCCCGGGCCCGGGTGACCGCCCCGTCCAGGTCGCCCCGGCGCAGCGCCTCCCGCCGCAGCCGCCTGGCCCGGGCGGCGAGGTCTTCGAGGCCGCCGCGCCCCTGGGGCCCCTGCCGCAGCAGGTCCCGCAGCGCCTCCCGCAGGCTGCCGCCGGCCAGCACCTCGGTGCCGACGGCGTCAACCGCCCCCCGCACGTCGTACGGGGGCGCGAGCGGATCGACGCCGCCCCGCCACTGCCCGTACCGGAACCGGTTGCCGGCCATGCTCAGGCCCGGCCGCCGTAGCGGGTCCGGCCGGAGTCGGTGACGTCCTTGCCGAGCCGGCGGGTCAGGTGCAGCCCTTCCAGGACGAACTCCACGCCGGCCGCCGCCTGCTCGGGGCTGGGCGCGTCACCCAGCCCCAGCCGGTCCAGCGCCTTGGCCAACCCGGGGACGGTGCCCACCTGGCGCAGCAACTCGGCGGAGCCCACCAGTTCCCCGGTCTCGATCACCGCGTCCTCGTCGACCAGAGCGGTGAAGCCGGAGAGGTCCAGCCCGGCCAGTCGGGCCCGGAACGTCTCGGCGGTCGCGGTCCGCAGCAGGTGGCCGAGAATCTCGACCTCCCGCCCCTCCTCGCCGCTCTCGAACTCGACCTTGCCGCGCAGGGTACTCGTCACGGAAACCGCGTCACCCACCCGAGCAACCGCCGCCTCAGATGAAAGGAAGGGCACCTTGTTAACGCCTTCTGACGAGGAAGGGGCCCTTCCTAACACCTCGGCGGCCGGGGGCACCGCGGCGGCCAGCAGGCCGGCGCGGCGCAACGCGGCGGCGGCGACCGTCTCGGCGGCGGCGATGGCGAACCGGGCGGAGACCCCCGAGCGCGGGTCCACCGACGGCGACTCGCGTACCGCGCGGGCGAACCGCGCGAGGACCTCCAGCACGTGCTCCGGCACCTCGGCGACCAGGTCGGCCTCCTGCCGGAGCAGAGCCAACTCCAGGTCGAGGTCGAGCGGGTAGTGGGTGCGGACCTCGGCGCCGAAGCGGTCCTTCAGCGGCGTGATGATCCGGCCCCGGTTGGTGTAGTCCTCCGGGTTGGCGCTGGCCACCAGGAACAGATCCAGCGGCAGCCGCAACTGGTAGCCGCGGACCTGGATGTCCCGCTCCTCCAGCACGTTGAGCAGCGCCACCTGGATCCGCTCGGCCAGATCGGGCAGCTCGTTGACGGCGAAGATGCCCCGATTCGTGCGCGGGACGAGGCCGAAGTGGATGGTCTCCGGGTCGCCGAGCGTGCGCCCCTGGGCGATCCGGATCGGGTCGACGTCGCCGATCAGGTCGCCGACGCTGGTGTCCGGGGTGGCCAGCTTCTCGCCGTAGCGCATCGAGCGGTGCAGCCAGGCCACCGGCAGGGCGTCACCGGCCTCGGCGACCAGCGCCCGCGAGCCCGGCGTGAGCGGGTGCATCGGGTGCTCGTTGAGCACCGAGCCGGCGATCACCGGGGTCCACTCGTCGAGCAGGCCGACGAGCGAGCGGATGAGCCGGGTCTTGCCCTGGCCCCGCTCGCCGAGCAGCACCATGTCGTGCCCGGCGAGCAGGGCCCGCTCGACCTCGGGCAGCACCGTGTCGTCGTAGCCGACGATGCCGGGAAAGCGGTCGGCGCCGGAACGCATCCGGGCCAGGAGGTTGTCGCGGAGTTCCTGCTTGACCGTGCGGTACGCGTGGCCGGCCGACCGCAGCTCGCCGAGCGTGCCGGGCAGGTCGGCCGGTGGGGCCGGGGTAACCGGGGAAGGCGCAGTCACCCGACCCACGCTAGCTCACGAAAGCGGGGACGCCCGGCCCGTCCTTCGGACGCCCCCGCCGGGCGGTACGGCTCAGCCGCGCCCGCAACGCCGGCAGGCGCCCCGGCGACGCAGGTGGTACGCGTACGTGGCGGCGCCGAGCGCGACGCCCCAGAACGGCCAGAGCAGCATCGGGGCGGTGGCCAGGCTGAGCCCGCCGGAGAAGTCCCAGAAGTCGGGGGTGGCGAGCAGGCCGAGGCTCGCCGCGGTGACCGCCACCGCGACCAGGGTCGCCGGGACGACGGCCAGCCCGACCGGCACCGGCCGTCCGACCACGCCCACCGTCCAGCGCGGGAACCGTTCCCCCCACCGCTGCACCAGCCCGAGGGTGAGCACCGCGCCCACCAGGGCGAAGCCGCCCAGCCCGGCACCCGCCCAGACCAGCCCGGACTCGCGCATCTCGGCGAGGAACGACCGTTCGATGCCGAGCGGGACGCCGACCGCCCAGGCGAAGCGGGTGACCGCGTACAGGGCGGGGACGGTGGCCGCCGTCCAGGCCGCCAGGCGCCCCCAGCGGGCGGCCGAGGCGGGCGAGGTCCAGCCGTGGTCGACGCCGTCGCGCCCGCAGGCCGGGCAGGCGCCGGCGGTACGCCGCTGCCAGCGCAGCGCCGCCCCGGCCAGCAGCACCCCGCCGACCAGGGCCGCGAACCGGGCGAACAGCGCCCACGTGAACACGTCGGCGTAGTCGACCGGCGGCCAGCCGAACGGCGCGCCGACGATCAGGATCGGGAGGTAGCCGAGGATGGTCAGCACCGCCACGTCCGGCACGACGACGGCGAGCACGAAGGCGACGGCCCAGGCGTACGCCAGCAGCAGGGTGCGCAGCGGCCGGGCGGGGCGGCGGGCCGGCCCGGTCATGGCGAGCGCGGCCACCGCGGCGCCGAGCAGCAGCACGGCGAACAGGGGTGGCCCGAGGTCGGTGGGGACCAGCCGGAGCAGGTTGGCCTCGCCGCCGCGCGGATCGTTGGCCCCGAACGGGTAGCCGGCGCCGGTGACGGCGCAGAGCAGGGCGAGCAGTCCCCAGAGGCCGAGCCAACCGGCGGCAGCCGGAGCGAGCCGGTCGAGCCGGCCGGGGGCCGGGTGACGGTTGGGAGCGGTGTTCGTCGTCATGCTCTCCAGCCTCGGCCGGCGGGCCGCGTCCGCCCTCCCGGGTGGCGGTGAACCGGCTCCCCCTCGGGAGGGAACGCTCAGCCCGACGGGGTGACGAATCCCGACTCGTACGCGGCGATCACCGCCTGGGTGCGGTCGCGTACGCCGAGCTTGGCCAACACGTTGCCGACGTGGGTCTTCACGGTCTCCACCCCGAGCACCAGATGCGCGGCGATCTCCGGGTTGGACCGCCCGGTGGTCATCAGCCGCAGCACCTCGGCTTCCCGGTCGGTGAGCCGGGCAGCCGCCAGCCGGTCGGCGCCGCGCCCCCCGTACGCCCCGGCGAGGCGGCGGATGGCGGCGGGGAAGAGCAGCGACTCGCCGCGCGCCACCACCCGGACCGCCTCCACCACCTCGGCGGGCCGGGCCCGTTTGAGCAGGAATCCGCTGGCTCCGGCACGCAGTGCCTCGTAGACGTACTCGTCGTTGGCGAACGTGGTGACCACCAGGACCCGGGGTGGGTCGGCGGAGGTGGCGAGCAGCCGCCGGGTCGCCTGGATGCCGTCGATGCCGGGCATCCGTACGTCCATCAGCACGACCTGTGGGCGCAGCCGGGCGACCAGCGGCGGCACCTCCGCGCCGTCGGCGGCCTCGCCGAGCACCCGCAGGTCCGGCTGGGCGTCGAGGATGGCCCGCAGCCCGACCCGGATCAGTTCGTCGTCGTCGACGATCAGCACGCCCGTGGTCGGCGTCGCGGTCGCGGTCGTCATCGGGCCTCCTCGAACGGCAGCCGCACCCGGATGCGCCAGCGGTCGCCGTCCGGCCCGACGGTCAGCCGGCCGCCGAGCAGCAGCACCCGTTCCCGCATCCCGTCCAGGCCCCGGCCGCCCCGGCCCGGGTCGGCGCGACGCGGTCGGCCCAGCGCGTTGGCCAGTTCCAGCTCCAGCGCGTCGGCCTGCACGTCGAGGCGCAGCGCGACCGGCCCCCGGCCGTACCTGGCGGCGTTGGTCAGCCCCTCCTGGACGATCCGGTAGCCCTCCCGGGAGACCGCCGCCGGCAGGTCGACCGGGTCGCCGGTGCACCGGGCGTCGACGGGCAGGCCGGCCGCGCGGGTGTCGGCCACGAGCCGGTCCAGGTCGGCGAGCGTACGCTGCGGCGCCGGCGCCACCGGCCGGCCGTCGGGTTCGCGCAGCAGCCCCAGCACGTGGTCAAGATCGTCCATGGCCCTGCGCCCGGCCTCCTCGATCGCGCCCAGCGCGCGCCGGACGAACTCCGGGTCCCGGTCCAGCAGCTCGCGGGCGGCGCCGGCCTGGAGGGTGGCGACGGTGAGGGCGTGGCCCACCGAGTCGTGCAGTTCGCGGGCCAGCCGGTTGCGTTCGGCGAGCCGGGTGGTGCGCGCCTCCAGGGCGGCGATCCGTTCCGCCTGGGCGGGGCCGAGCAGCGCCGGGGCCATCGACACCGCCAGCGCGCCCAGCCCGGCCACGGCGTAGCCGAGCGCCACCAGCACGACGAGGCCGGTGAGGGTCAGCCAGCCGGTGTCCCGCCCGTCGAACGGCCCGAACCGGTCGCCGCCGGTCAGCTGGGTGTCGAGGCCGAACTGTTGCCCGATGAAGGCCAGCGCCATCGGCACGGCGCTGAACAGGGCCGCCACCACGAGCCCGCCGCTGACCAGGTGCAGCGCGATCCAGAGCGCCGAGCGCAGCCGGGTCTCCCGGTCGGCGGCGTGCCCGGGCGCCGGGTCCGGCAGGTCGACGCCGAGCAGGGCCCGCGCGGCGGCGATCTCCAGGGCCCGGGGGCCTTCGAGGAAAACGGGGGCCGCCGCGATGGTCGCCGCGACGCCGAGCAGGGCCAGCACCAGTGGCCGGGGCACGTCCGAGCGGGTCAGCATCTGGGTGAAGGCCACCGCCAGCAGCACGTACGGCAGCGCGAGCACCCCGCCGAGCAGCAGGAACACGCCGCGCCGCCAGGTACTGCCGGCCACCAGCGGGGCGAGGACCGTGCGGGCTTCCACCCGCCCATTCTGTCCCGGTCGCACCCGGCACCGACTCCCCCGCGTCGGGGAGATCGGCGGCCCGGCCGGCGGGCGGGCGACGCCGCCGAGCAGTCAGCCCGGCGGGCGGGCGACGCGGACGGCCCGGCGGGCGACAGCGCGGCGCGGCCGGCCCGGCGGGCGACGGTACGACGCGGCCGGCCCAACGGACGGTCAACCCGGTGCCCGGCTCACCTTCCGGCCCGGGCCCGCAGCAGGCGGGGCGCCGCCGCGAGCCCGGTGATCGGGCGGAACTCCCTGGCCGCCCGCGCGAGCGCGGCATGCTCGTCGTCGGTCAGGTCGATGTCGGCGGCCGCCGCGTTGCGTTCCACCTGCTCCACGCCGGACGCGCCGGGGATGGCCAGCACGTTCGGGTGGCGCAGCAGGTAGGCCAGGGCGATCTGGCTGGGGGTGGCGTCGTGCGCGTCGGCCACCTGCCGCAGCGTGTCGATCAGCGTCGCGCCGCGCTCCAGGTTCTCCGGCAGGAAGTACGGGTTGGCCCGGCGCACCGCCCCGCTCGGCGGGTTCTTCGCGTCGTACCGGCCGGAGAGGAAGCCCTGGGCGAGCGGGCTGTACGCGATGACGACGCGGCCGGCCTGCTGCGCGTACGGCAGCAGGTCGTGCTCGGGCCCCCGGTCGACCATGCTGTAGCGGACCTGGTTGCTCAGCACCCGCCGGCCGAGCGCCGCCTCGGCGACCTGCCACCGGCGCAGGCCGTAGTTGCTGACGCCGACCTCGCCGACCAGCCCGACGTCCTGCAACGCGCGCATGCCCCGCATGGTGGTGTGGTCGGCGACCAGCGGGTTGGCCTGGTGCACCTGGTAGAGGTCGAGGTGGGTGACGCCGAGTCGGGCGGCCGAGGCGACCGCCCGCTGCTGCACCACCGGGGCGACCGGCAGGATCGGGAAGATCTTGGTGGCGAGCACCACCTTCTGCCGGTCGTCACCGAGCGCCTCGCCGAGGATCCGTTCGCTGCGGCCGAAGCCGTACAGCTCGGCGGTGTCGAAGACGGTGATCCCGAGGTCGACCGCGCGCCGGACGATGTCGGCGGCCCGGCGCTCGTACTCGGGGCCGTAGCCCCACTCCCGGGACCCGAACTGCCAGGTGCCGAGGCCGATCTTGGACATGGGCTTGGGGGTGTCGAGCGGGACGAAACGCATGGTCCCGAAACTACCCCGGTGTCCGTCGCCGCAGGCCCGTTCGCCGGGCACGCCCGTGGCCGGCGGGGATAGGGTCGGTGACCGTGACCTATCTCGCCGCGGACGAGCGCTACGACCAGATGACCTACCGGCGCAGCGGGCGCAGCGGCCTGCGGCTGCCCGCCATCTCGCTCGGACTGTGGCACAACTTCGGGCCGGACCGGCCGTACGAGCGGCAGCGGGACATCGTCCGCCGCGCCTTCGACCTCGGCGTGACCCACTTCGACCTGGCGAACAACTACGGGCCGCCGCCGGGCGCCGCCGAGGAGAACTTCGGCCGGATGCTCGCCACCGACCTGAGGCCGTACCGGGACGAACTCGTCGTCTCCACGAAGGCCGGTTACCTGATGTGGCCCGGCCCGTACGGCGAGTGGGGTTCCCGCAAGTACCTGGTCTCCTCGCTGGACCAGTCGCTGCGCCGCCTCGGGCTGGACCACGTCGACATCTTCTACTCGCACCGTTTCGACCCGGACACCCCGCTGGAGGAGACGATGGGCGCCCTGGACGCCGTCGTCCGGGCCGGCAAGGCGCTCTACGTCGGCGTCTCCAACTACGACTCCGCGCAGACCGAGCGGGCTGCCGCGATCCTGCGCGACCTGGGTACGCCGCTGCTGGTCAACCAGCCGTCGTACTCGATGTTCAACCGCTGGACGGAGCACGACGGCCTGCTGGACACGCTGGAGCGGGTCGGCGCGGGCTGCATCGCGTACAGCCCGCTGGCCCAGGGCCTGCTCACCGACCGCTACCTGGGTGGCATCCCGGCGGACTCCCGGGTACGCACCAGCGTCATCCTCAACGAGAACGACCTCGGCGAGGAGAAGATGGCCACCATCCGGGCACTCGGCGCGGTCGCCGAGCGGCGCGGCCAGTCGCTGGCCCAGCTCGCGCTCGCCTGGGCGCTGCGCGACCCGCGGATGACCAGCCTGATCATCGGGGCGAGCAGCGTGCCGCAGCTGGAGGCGAACGTCGCCGCCCTGGACAACCTCGACCTCGGCGCCGAGGAGCTGACCGAGATCGAGCGCCACCTCGGCTGACTCAGTAGATGTCGGCGTACGGCGACGCCCGGGAGAACGCCCTGAGCGCGTCGAGGTCGTAACCCTCCTCGAAGTTGGTCAGCTCGGTCAGCAGGTCCTCCGGCTCGTACCGGTACCGGCCGGCCCAGGTCTCGAACGACTCGACCCGGTCCGGGTCGGCGGCGCTGAAGCAGCGGTAGCCGCGCGGCGAGTTCCGGATCACCTCGTCGACGGCCGGGGCGAACCGGATGTCGATGTTCCACCGGATGCGGTCCGACACGTTGGGCGTCGAGCGGTGCAGCGTGGTGTCCGTGAAGATCACCACGTCGCCGGGCTCCATCCGGGCGGTGCTGACCGGGCCGTCCCCGACGGCCTCGTCCGACGTGCCGTACTCGCCGTTCGGCAGGCGGTCGCGGGGAATCCAGCCCCGGGTGTGCGAGCCGGTGACGAACTGGAGGCAGGCGGTGTCCTCGTCCACCGGCACCAGCGGGATCCACATCGACAGCAGCGGCCCGACCGAGGCGTCCCAACCCTTGTAGTAGTACGCGTCCTGGTGCCAGGCGACCTGCTGGGTGCGGCCGTGGGGGTCGCGCGGTCGGGCGTTCCAGACGCCGTGCGCGTAGACCTCGTCGCCGATCAGGCTGCGCACCGGACCGAGCAGTTCCGGGGTGCGCCACAGGTCGTACACCGGGCGTCCCACCAGGATCCGCCGCCAGGCGGCCGGCACGCGCACCTGGCTGGACTCGATCAGGCGCAGGTAGCGCTGGTCGTACGGCAGGTCGGCGAAGGTCTCGGTGGTCACCCCCCGCTGCTGCCACTGCCGGGCGAGGTGGTCGACGACGCGGCTGAACGAGCCGTGCAGCGCGTCCAGCGTCCCGGTCGGGAGCACGCCTCTCAGGATCAGGTGCCCGTCGCGCCGGAACTGGTCCAGTTGCTCGGCTGTCAACGCGTGGGGGTGGTCCACCATCGGCTCCTTCGCTGGCCGCACGGGATTGAGCCCAACCACCGGGCGGGGGAAGGACCTCCAGTGCGGCGATCGTGGCACGGGCGCCGACGGGCGACAACGCCTCATTCGTGGGACGGAACCCCTATTCCGGCCGCCGTCGGCGGACGGCGGTGCGGAACGCGCCCGGAAAGCCGAAAGCCCTGGTGGGGGATCATGATCCCCCACCAGGGCTTTTCGCAAGGGTGGAGCCGAGGGGACTCGAACCCCTGACCCCCACACTGCCAGTGTGGTGCGCTACCAGCTGCGCCACGGCCCCTTGCCTCGTCCCGGTCGCCCGGGCACGACAGAACTATACACAGCGCCCGCCGCATGGTCATCTCGCGGGGGGCCACCCCGTACGCGGTTCAGTTGAGCGCCACGTCCGGCGGGAAGTGCGCGACCGCCGCCATCATGCCGCCCTGGCGGCGCAGCACCATCGGCCACAGGTCGTCCGGCCGGTCGACGAAGGCGTCGCCGGGCAGCGCGTCCAGCAGGAACCAGGAGCCGTCCTCGATCTCCTGCTCCAACTGCCCGGTGCCCCAGCCGGAGTAGCCGGCGAAGACCCGGATGCCGGTGATGCCCTCCCGCTGCGGCCCCGGGTCGACGGAGAGGTCGAGGGTGCCGACCGCCCCGGAGACCTGGTGGAACCCTCTGAGCCGCTGCACCGGGTGCCGCATCCGGGCCAGGCAGATCGCCGAGTCGGGCTGCACGGGGCCGCCCTCGAAGAGCACCGCCGGGTCGCGGGCCAGGTCACTCCAGTCGCCGAGCACGTCGGCGACCGGCACCTCGGTGGCCCGGTTGAGCACCACGCCGAGGGCGCCGCCGGGCTCGTGCGCCACCAGCAGCACCACCGTACGGTCGAAGTTCGGGTCCTTCAGCGCCGGCGTCGCAACCAGCAGCCGCCCGGCCATCGACTCCGTCGCCCGCCCGCCGATGGCCTGCCCCTCTCCCTGCATGCCGGACACCCCGTCAGACCGGCCGGACCGGGACACCCGGGGGCACCGGTGTCATCCGCGCTGTGAACGCCATGCCTGGCACCATAGCTTGCCCCCGGGGCGGTGGCTAAGGTCTGACGGTCGGTTGATCGACGGACACGAGGGAGGACCGATGGGTCCCACGGCGGAACTCGCGGTGATCGGTGGTTCGGGGCTCTACGCGCTGCTCGACGGCGCGACCGAGCATGTGGTGGAGACGCCCTACGGGCCGCCGTCCGACGCCGTCACCGTGGCCGAGGTGGGTGGGCGGCGGGTGGCCTTCCTGCCCCGCCACGGCCGCGACCACCGCCACCCGCCGCACCTGATCCCCTACCGGGCCAACCTCTGGGCGCTGCGCTCGCTCGGCGTACGCCAGGTGCTCGCCCCCTGCGCCGTGGGCGGCCTGCGCCCGGAGCTCGGGCCGGGCACGTTCGTGGTGCCCGACCAGCTGATCGACCGCACCAACGGGCGGGCGCAGACCTACTACGACCGGGGCGCCGTGCACGTCACCTTCGCCGACCCGTACTGCCCGGCCGGCCGGCGTACGCTGCTGGCCGCCGCGGCCCGCCGGGACGTGCCGGCGGTGGACGGCGGGACGGTGGTGGTGGTCGAGGGCCCGCGTTTCTCCACCCGGGCCGAGTCGCGGTGGTACGCCTCGATCGGCGGCACGGTGGTCAACATGACGGGCCATCCGGAGGCGGTGCTGGCCCGCGAGCTGGCCCTCTGCTACTCCTCGATCGCCCTGGTCACCGACCTGGACGCGGGCGTGGCGGGCGGCGGAGCGGTGACGCAGGAGGAGGTGTTCCGGGTCTTCGGGGAGAACACCGACCGGCTGCGGGGCCTGCTGCTGGCAGCCGTCGCCACGCTGCCGGCCGAACGGGACTGCGCCTGTGGGCGCGCGCTGGACGGCATCACCCTGCCCTTCGCGCTCCCCTGAGAAGAGGGAGCGGCGAAAGGCCCGGACCATCCGAGTCGTCCCGATAGATTGGGGGGCGATGGCAACGGTCCACGACACCACGTACGACCTGCTCCGTGCTCTCGGCCTGACCACCGTCTTCGGCAACCCGGGCTCCACCGAGGAGCCGTTCCTGCGGGACTTCCCCGACGACTTCCACTACGTGCACGCCCTGCACGAGGCGTCGGCCGTCGGCATGGCGGACGGCTACGCCCAGGCCACCGGCCGGCCGGCGCACGTCAACCTGCACACCGCCCCCGGCACGGGCAACGGCATGGGCAACCTGGTCACCGCGTGGCACAACCGCACCCCGCTGATCGTCACCGCCGGCCAGCAGACCCGGGAGATGCTGCTGACCGAGCCCCGGCTGACCAGCCGGCGGGCCACCGAACTGCCCCAGCCGTACGTGAAGTGGAGCCACGAGCCGGTCCGCGCGCAGGACGTCCCGGCGGCGCTGATGCGGGCGTACGCGACGGCGGTGCAGCCGCCCGCCGGGCCGGTCTTCCTCTCGCTGCCCCTCGACGACTGGGCGCAGCCGGCCGACCCCCCGCCGCCGGTGCGTACGGTGGCCACCCGGTTCGCGCCCGACCCGCACCGGCTGCGCGAGTTCGCCGACGTGCTGGCCGCCAGCAGCGCGCCCGCGCTGGTGCTCGGCGCGGCCGTGGACCGGGCCGACGGCTGGCCCGCCGCCGTGGCGCTGGCGGAGCGGCTGGCCGCGCCGGTCTGGTCGGCACCCGCCCCGGAGCGGGCCGTCTTCCCCGAGGACCACCCGCACTTCCGGGGAGTGCTCCCCTTCGCGATCGGGCCGCTGGCGCAGGCGCTGGACGGGCACGACACCGTGCTGGTCGTGGGGGCGCCGGTGTTCCGCTACTACCCGCACGTGCCGGGCGAGCACCTGCCCGCCGGAGCCCGCCTGCTGCACGTCACCGACGACCCGGACGAGGCGGCCCGCGCCCCCGTGGGCGACAGCCTGCTCGGCGACGCCGGGCTGGCCCTGGCCGCCCTGGTCGACCTGCTCCCGGCTACGGACCGGCCGGCGCCGCCCGCACGCCCCGACCCGCCCCCGCCGGCGGACGGGCTGCCGCTGGCCCCGGACGCCCTCTTCGCGGCCCTGGCCCGGCACTGGCCGGCCGACGGGATCCTGGTCCAGGAGTCGCCGTCCAGCCTGCCGGCGTTGCGTCGCCGGCTGCGCAGCACCCGCCCCGGGTCGTACCTCACGATGGCCAGCGGCGGCCTCGGGTACGGCCTGCCGGCGGCGGTCGGCGTCGCGCTCGCACAGCGCGACACCGGCCGGGGACGGCCGGTGGTGGCGGTCATCGGGGACGGGTCGTTCCACTATTCCGTGCAGGCGCTGTGGACGGCGGCGCGGCTGCGCCTGCCGCTGGTCGTCGTGGTGCCGGTCAACCAGCAGTACGCCATCCTGAAGGCCTTCGCCGAGTTCAAGGACACGCCCGGGGTGCCCGGGCTGGACCTGCCCGGGCTGGACGTCGCCGCCATCGCCCGCGGCTACGGCTGCGCCGCCACCGTCGCGGAGACCCCGGAGCAGTTCGGCGACGCCCTGACCGCCGGGCTGCGCGCGGACGGCCCGACGGTACTGCCGGTGCCGGTCAGCACCGAGGTGCCCCGCCTCCTGTGAGCCGCCGCCCGGCGAGCCCGCTGCCGCGCCCCGAGACGGTCCGTACCGCACGGGCCGGGTAGCCGTCAGCCGCCGCCCGGTCCGCGCCGGCTCAGCTCGCGCCGCTCAGCTAGCCACGAGCCGCAGTGGCGTGCCGGTGAGCACGTCGAGCACCGGCCGGTTGCCCAGCGGCGCCTTCAGCGTGGCGGTGACCGGCTCGAGTTTCAGCATCGCGTCGCACACACCGGTGGCGGTGACCACGCTGCCGCCAACCACCACGACGTCGTCGCGCTCCTGCACCAGTGGCGTGATCCCGGTGTCGCAGCTACCCACGCCGAGCCGCCAGGTCAGCTCCGCGCCGTCCACGGACCGTAGGTCCTGAGCACCGACCACGCCCTGCGGGGCCGGGCCGGCCGGCGGGGCGGGCTGCGGCGGTGCGGTGACGGCCTGCGGCGCCACGGCGAGACGGGCCACCGGCGCGGCGAGTTCCTCGACGGTGAACAGCCACGCCGGCACCTGCGCCTCACCCCGGCTCGTGTGCACCGGCGCGGTGCCCAGCTTCGCGGCCGTGACCGTGAGCGCGACGCAGGCGGTCTGCGGGGCGCTGCTCACCGGGCCGTCGGGCCCCGGCTCGATGGTGGGACCACCGCCGGGGCGCTTCGGCCCGGGATCCTTCGGACGGCCGGCGCACGGCGGCGGGTCACCCTGGTCGAGCTGCCCGTACGCGGTGGCGGCGCTGACCAGCGGAACGGTCAGTGTGCCGTCCGGGAAGCGGATGGTGCCCTCGGCGGGCTTCGCGGCCGGCAGGTCGATCTGGTCGCGGTACCAGCCGCTGAGGAAGGCGACCTTGGTCTCCTCGGTGAAGCCCGGGTCGCCGAGCAGCACCGTCGGGTCACGCATGGGCACGTAGCCGGACGTCCACGCGGGGACGGGTCGCCACGCGTCGGCCACCTCGGCGGCCCGCTGGGCGAAGGCGTCCCGGCGCGGGTCGGAGCCGGGCGCGTCGCCGGCGGGATCGGAGCCGGCCGGCGCACACCCGGCGGCGATCATCAACAGTGGAAGGCCCAGCAGGGCAGCGGTTCGGCGCATGTCGGTTGGACGCCGGCACGGCCACGCCGGTTCCCGCGGTCAGGTCTCCCCGCCGGGATCCGTCTCGTACGCCTCCCAGAGCAGGTCCGCGCCGCGCTGCCGGTGCCCGGCGAGGGCCCGCAGCAGGTGCGCGGCCCGGCCGAGCAGGTCGTCGACCGAGGCGTCCGGCGCCTCCACCGCGTGCTGGAGGGCAGCCGGCGCGGCGGTGATCACGGTGTCCTCCCGGGCCAGCAGTCGTACGCCACGCTCCAGCCGGGGTGCCTGGCCGAGCAGTTCGGCGTACGGGCCGGGGGGCCAGGGACGACGATGCGCCCCGGTCCGGTGGACCGGGGCGCATCGTCTGGTGGTGGAGGTGCCGGGAATCGAACCCGGGTCCTTCGCCGGTTTGTCAGGGCTTCTCCGAGCGCAGCTCGCTATGCCTCTACTCGGCCCCACCGCTCACGCGAGCGAGTTGGTGTGACGGGCCCAGTCGCTGATTGATCTCGCCGCACGGACCCCGCGACCGGGTCCGATTGGCCAGCCTCCTAGCTGATGCCGGCAAACTGGGTCGAAGGCACTCCCAGGCCGACAGACTCACTACTCGCCTCAGGCGGCGAGAGCGAAGTCAGCGCGATTGTTCTTGGCGCTTATTGGTTTCCGACGAACGATTCTCGAGACGACGTCGGCTTCCTCGGCTCGCTTCCCCTGTCGCTGCGTACGAAGTCGAAACCAGTCACCCCCTCGACAGGCCGCCGGTGTGGCGGCACTGACAAGCCTAACGCCTGCCGCAACGGGTTTCATCCCGAGCCCCGGGGCCGACGAGCCGACCGGGACGAATGCGACAGATCAGTCGTCCATGCCCTTGCCGCGCCGTCCGGCGACCCGGGCGATCTCCCGGTCCGCGTCCCGCTTGGCGAGGTCCTGCCGCTTGTCGTACGACTTCTTGCCCTTGGCCAGGGCGATCTCCACCTTCGCCCAGCCGTCGGAGAAGTAGACCTGCAACGGCACCATGGTCAGGCCGCCCTCGCGGGTCTTGCCGATCAGCCGGTCGATCTCCAGCCGCTTGAGCAGCAGCTTGCGGGTACGCCGGGGCTCGTGGTTGGTCCACGTGCCCTGCGTGTACTCCGGGATGTGCATCCCGTGCAGGTAGAGCTCGCCGTTGCGCTCCTGCGCGAACGCGTCGACCAGCGACGCGCGCCCGGCCCGCAGCGACTTGACCTCGGTGCCCGTCAACGCCATGCCCGCCTCGTAGGTGTCGAGGATCGCGTAGTCGTGCCGGGCCTTCTTGTTGGAGGCGACGACCTTGCGTCCCTTTTCCCGTGGCATCGGCGCCACCCCCTTTCCGGTGATCCGCGCCGGACGTCACCGGCCGCGGGGCGGAGATCATGCTACCCGAACGACAAGGGCCCTCCCGCGCCGTTTGTTCCCGGCGCGGGAGGGCCCTCTCGTCGAGCCGTACGGGCGTCAGACCCGCAGGTAGAAGCGGAGCGTGACCCAGGCGGTGACCGCGCTGACCAGGGCACCGGCACCGGCCATCAGCGGGAACATGAACAGGATGTCGCCCCAGCTCACCGGCGAGAGCAGGCCCTGGAGCGCCTGGAGCGACCCGTCGAAGAGCAGGTACTTCGCCGCGATCAGGGCCACCAGGCCGAGCAGCGAGCCGACGAGGCCGGCCACCACGGCCTCCAGCACGAACGGCGCCTGGATGAACCAGTTCGACGCGCCGACCAGTTTCATGACCGCGACCTCACGCCGCTTGCTGTAGGCGGCCACCTGGATGGTGTTGGCGACCAGGAGCAGCGCGGCGACGGCCATCACGATGGCGGCGGCCAGGGCGATGTTCTGGATCGCCGTGAGGATGTCGAAGATCTTGTCCAGTAGCCGGCTCTGGTCGACGATCTCGTCGACGCCCTCGGTGTCCTTGTACTGGTCGTAGATGCTCTTGTACTGCTCGGGATCGTTCAGCGTGAGCCGGAACGACTCGGGCAGGCTGTCGGCCTTGACGGCGCTGAGCAGGTCCGGAGCGTCCTGGAACATCTCCTGGAAGCGCTTGTACGCCTCGTCCTTGTTGACGTAGATGCTCTCCTTGACCAGCGGGTCGCCCTCCAGCTGGGCGGCCAGCGCGTCACGCTGCTCGGGGCTCACCTCCTGGTCGAGGAAGATGGAGACCTGGATGTTCTTGTAGTAAAGGTCCTTCATGTCGTCGACCTGGCGGTACATCAGACCGCTGGCGCCGAGCATGGTCAGCGAGACCGCCATCGTGATGATCATCGCGATGGTCATGGTCACGTTGCGCCACAGTCCGACCAGTACCTCGGACAGGACGTATTTCACGCGCATCGGGATTTCCTCCGGGTCTCCGGCATGAGGTGTTCGTCGTCAGGCTGCGCAGGGGTGGCGTCGGCTCAGCCGTAGACGCCGCGGGCCTGGTCGCGCACGATGCGGCCACTCTCGATCTCGATGACCCGGCGGCGCATCTGGTTCACGATGTTGGAGTCGTGCGTGACCATCACGACGGTCGTGCCGGTGCGGTTGATCCGGTCCAGCAGGCGCATGATCTCGATCGAGGTGTCCGGGTCCAGGTTTCCGGTCGGCTCGTCCGCGAGCAGGATCAGCGGACGGTTCACGAACGCCCGGGCGACGGCGACCCGCTGCTGCTCACCACCGGAGAGCTCGTGCGGGTAGCGGTGCTCCTTGCCACCGAGCCCGACCAGCTCCAGGACCTCCGGCACGACCCGGCGGGCGACCGCCTTGGTCTTGCCGATCACCTCGAGGGCGAACGCCACGTTCTCGTACGCGGTGCGGTTCGGCAGCAGCCGGAAGTCCTGGAAGACGCAGCCGATGGAACGCCGGAAGTGTGGTCGCTTCCAGGAACGCATCGACGTGACGTCCTTGCTGTTGACGACGACCCGGCCCTTGTTGGGCGAGACCTCGTGCAGCAGCAACTTGATGATGGTGGACTTGCCGGAGCCGGATGGACCGATGAAGAAGACGAACTCGCCCTTCTCGATCGAGACGGACACGTTGTCGAGCGAAGGCCGGGACGCCTTCGGGTACGTCTTCGTCACTTGCTCAAGCTGAATCACGGGTGGTGAGTCTACGCGGTGTAACCGGGGAGCCAAGCCCCACGCCCCGCCGTTGCGAGTCGCGTCATCCAATTCGGGCGTACCGGAGAGATCGACGACGCGCTCCGCCCACGGTCGATCACGCAGCGTCGCCGGCGAGCTGCTGCTGCTTGCGCCACCGGATGCCCGCCTCCAGGAACTTGTCCAGGTCGCCGTCGAAGACGGCGGTCGGGTTGCCCGTCTCCTGCTCGGTTCGGAGATCCTTCACCATCTGGTACGGGTGCAGGACGTACGAGCGCATCTGGTCGCCCCACGAGCCGGCGGCGTCCGTCTTCAGGCCCTGGAGCTTGGCCTGCTCCTCCTGGCGCTTGCGCTCCAGCAGGCGGGCCTGGAGCACCCGCAGCGCGGACGCCTTGTTCTGCAGCTGGGACTTCTCGTTCTGGCAGGTGACCACGATGCCGGTCGGGATGTGCGTGAGCCGCACGGCCGAGTCGGTGGTGTTGACGCTCTGCCCGCCCGGCCCCGACGAACGGTAGACGTCGACCCGCATCTCGTTCTCGGGGATCTCGATGCTGTCGGTCTGCTCGACCACCGGCAACACCTCGACGCCGGCGAAGCTGGTCTGCCGGCGACCCTGGTTGTCGAAGGGGCTGATGCGCACCAGCCGGTGGGTGCCCGACTCGACGCTGAGTGTGCCGTAGGCGTAGGGCACCTTGACCGTGAAGGTGGCCGACTTCAGGCCCGCCTCCTCGGCGTAGGAGGTCTCGTAGACCTCCGTCGGGTAGCCGTGCCGCTCCGCCCAGCGCAGGTACATCCGCAGCAGCATCTCGGCGAAGTCCGCGGCGTCCACGCCGCCGGCGCCGGCCCGGATGGCGACCAGCGCCTCCCGGGAGTCGTACTCGCCGGAGAGCAGGGTGCGGACCTCCATCTCCTCGATGGCCTTGCCCAGCCCGGCGATCTCCGTCTCGACCTCGACGAGCACCCCCGGGTCGGACTCCGCCTCGGCCAACTCCAGCAGCACCTTGGCGTCGTCGAGCCCCGAGCGGAGGCTGCCCAGCTTGCTGATCTCGCCGTTGACGTACGACAACTGCGAGGTCACCTGCTGGGCCTTCGCCTGGTCGTCCCACAGGTCGGGCGCGGATGCCTCCTGCTCCAGGCGGTCCTTGTCCGCGCGCAGCCGGTCGATGTCGAGCACCGCCTCGATGTTGCGCAGGGTGGCGTCGAGGCTCTTGAGTTGTTCGGCGTAATCGGCAGCGGTCACGACAGACAAGGGTACTGCTCATGCGAGGAGTGAGCTTGCGAGCCCCGCAGTCACGAGCCAAAAAGGTCCAGCTCGTGCGAGGACTACGCTCCCGAGCCCCGCAGTCACGAGCCAAAAAGGTCCAGCTCGTCAGCCGACCGGGGCGCTCTTCAGCCAGGACAGGGCGGCCTTGTGGTAGGCGACGGCGAACTCCAGCGCGCTGGCGTCGTACGCGTCGCCCTCCTTCTTGGCGTTCTTGACCTGCTCCCGGACCTTGGCCAGGGCCTCGGTGTGGTAGTCGTTGGCCGCGGCCTGGAGGTTCTTGAGCTGGCTGGCCGAGTGCAGCTCGCCGAAGGCGATCCGCAGGGCGATCGGGTTGCGGATGGTGTCCCGCCCCGGCTCCTCGGCCAGCCAACGGGTGAATGTCCGTTTTCCCGCTGCGGTGATCGCGTACGGCTGGCTGGAGCGCGGGCCGGGCTTGCCCATCCGGACCAGGCCACGCTCGGCCAGCACCGGTAGCTCCCGGTAGACCTGACTGCGCGTCATCGACCAGTACGGCGCCAGCCGGCGCTCGGCGGCGGCCATCAACTGGCCACCTGTCATGGGGCCCTCGTGGAGGAGCCCGAGCAGGGCCGCCGCCGTGGGGTTGACTCCGGAATCCGCCATGCCCATTACGCTGCCACTTTGCCGACGCGGCGTCCAGGATTTGGCATTTTCGCCACCCGGTCGGGTTCCTATGTGCACTGTCGGCGCGAGACAGTCCGCCGGGGAGACGGGGGACGGTCCCCCCGGGAGCACCGGGACGGTCCACCCCGGGGGATGCCCGGGCCGCCGGGACGACGGGCCGCCGGGACGACGGGCCGCCGGGCCGGTCACAGCCGGCTACGCATCTCCCACAGCTCCGGGTAGAACCGGGTCTCCACCCGCGAGCGCAGGTACGCCCCACCGGCCGAGCCCCCGGTGCCGGGCTTGGTGCCGATCTGCCGCTCGGCCATCAGCACGTGCCGGGCCCGCCACAGCGAGAACGCCTGGTCGTGGGCGACCAGCGCCTCCGCGAGGTCCCACAGCGGCCCGAACCGCTCCCGGTCCTCGGCGATCGTGGCGTAAGCAGCGAAGCGCGCCTCCTCCTCGGCGACGTCGAAGCCGGCCTTACCCAGCACGGTCAGGAAGCCGTCCCAGAGGCTCGGCTCGGCCAGTCGCCGTTCCAACCGCTCCCGCTCCACGTCGGGCAGCCCCCGGAAGCGGCGCAGGTAGTCCGGGTCCTTCAGGCCGGAGAGGAACTCGATCTCCCGGAACTGGGCGGACTGGAAGCCCGAGGCCGGGGCGAGCTTGGTGCGGAAGGCCAGGAAGTCCTGCGGCGTCATCGTGTCGATCACGTCGACCTGACCGATCAGGACCCGTTCCACCACGTGGCAGCGTTCCAGCCGTACGCGGGGCAGGTAGGTCTCGCCGGCGAGCAGCCGGTCCCGGGCGTCCGTCAGCTCGGCGAGCAGCAGCTTGAACCACAGCTCGTAGACCTGGTGGATGGTGATGAAGAGCAGCTCGTCATGGGAGGCCGGATCGGACTCCGGCACCTGGGCGGCCAGCAGGTCGGCCAGCCGGAGGTAGTCGGTGTACGTGAGCAGGCCACCCTGCTCGCCGAAGTGGGGATCATGCGCGGGGGTGGGGTGGGTCACAGCGGCCACGGTACCGCCGTCGCCCCACCCCCGCCCGCCGGCAAGGAAGGGACCCTTCCTATACACGAGGCGTTAAGAAGGGGCCCTTCCTTACGCCTCAGCCCATGTGTGGGTACGTGTGGTCGGTCGGCGCGACGAAGGTCTCCTTGATCGTCCGGGGGGACATCCACCGGACGAGGTTGTGCCAGGAGCCGGCCTTGTCGTTGGTGCCGCTGGCCCGGGCGCCGCCGAAGGGCTGCTGCCCGACCACCGCGCCGGTCGGCTTGTCGTTGATGTAGAAGTTGCCGGCGGCGTACCGCATCTTCTCGGCCACCGCGTCGACCACCCGGCGGTCCGTCGCGAAGATCGACCCGGTCAGGGCGTACGGCGCGATCGACTCGGCCTGGCCGACCACGTCGTCGAAGCGGCCGTCGTCGAAGACGTGCACGCCGAGGATCGGCCCGAAGTACTCGGTGGTGAACGTCTCGTGTGCCGCGTCCGTGCACTCGAAGAGCGTCGGCCGGACGAACCAGCCCACCGAGTCGTCGGCGGTGCCGCCGGCGAGGACCCGGCACGCGTCGTCGCCGCCGATCAGCTCCAGCGCCGCCGTGTGCCGGTCGAAGGCCCTGGCGTCGATCACCGCGCCGCCGAAGTTGCCGAAGTCGGTGACGTCGCCGTAGGTGAGGGACTCCGCGGTGGCTGCCAGCCGGTCGCGCAGCCCGCCCTCCCACAGCGAACGCGGGACGTACGCCCGCGACGCCGCCGAGCACTTCTGGCCCTGGTACTCGAAGGCACCGCGGATCAGGGCGGTGTGCAGGGCGTCGACGTCGGCGCTGGTGTGCGCGACCACGAAGTCCTTGCCCCCGGTCTCGCCGACCAGCCGGGGGTAGCCACGGTAGCGGGAGATGTTCTCGCCGACGGTCCGCCACAGGTGCTGGAAGACCTTCGTGGAGCCGGTGAAGTGGATGCCGGCCAGGTCCGCGTCGGCGAGCACCACGTCGGAGACCTCCTCGCCGCGCCCGGTGACCATGTTGATCACACCGGGGGGCAGGCCGGCCGCCTCGAACAGCCGCATGGTGAAGTGCGCGGCGAACTGCTGGGTGGGGCCCGGCTTCCAGACCACGGTGTTGCCCAGCAGGGCCGGCGCGGAGGGCAGGTTGCCGGCGATGGCGGTGAAGTTGAACGGGGTGACCGCGTAGACGAAGCCCTCGAGCGGGCGGTGGTCGAAACGGTTCCACACCCCCGGCGACGACATCGGCTGCGCCTCGAGCAACTCCCGCGCGAAGTGCACGTTGAAGCGGAGGAAGTCGATGAACTCGCAGGCCGCGTCGATCTCGGCCTGGATCGCCGTCTTCGACTGGCCGAGCATGGTGGCCGCGTTCAGCGTGTCCCGCCAGGGGCCGGCGAGCAGCTCGGCGGCGCGCAGGAAGATCGCCGCCCGCTCCTCGAACGGCAGGGCCCGCCACATCGGGGCGGCGTCCTTGGCGGCCTTGACCGCGGCGCGGGCGTCGTCGTGGGTGGCGTGGGCGGTGACGCCGAGCACGTGCGCGTGCCTGTGCGGCTGCACCACGTCGATCGACTCGCCGCCGGCCATCCGCTGCTCACCGGCGATGGTCATCGGCAGGTCGATCCGCTCGGCGGCCAGCTCGGTCAGCCGCCGCTGGAGCCGTTCCCGGTCGGCGCTGCCCGGCTCGTAGTTGCGTACCGGCTCGTTGCGGGGCTCGGGCACGGAGAACACAGCGTCCATCAAGGCTCCTGGCGATCTCGACAGCGGTGGCGAAACCGGCCCCGCGGGCACCGGCCGGGCGACCGGCGCCGACGCCGCGCCGGGTTCACCGGTCACGGCAGCGGGACCTTTCCCGATTCTCCCACGCCCCACGTTCACCGCCGTCCCACCCGTCCCTGTCGCCGCCGCCCGGCGCACCGTGCCCGGCTTCGTCGACCAGGGTCGCTGTCCCCTCCGGCAACGGCGGGCTCGTGACCCGAGCCCCCGCTCGGGAGCCGCGGGGCGGGCGACGGGGAACGGGGCCGTTGGCGCGTACGCTGGGTGGCCGGTGAACTGCCGGCCGACCGGGGCCGGGCGTCCGTCGGAGGGAACACGATGACCAAGCAGCCCGGCGGCTCCGCAGCCGCGGAGCCGGACACCACCGGCGGCGCCACCGGCGAGGCGGCGGACACCACCGGCGAGACCGAGGCCGGGAGCGGGCGCTCGGCCGGCCCGCACGACGGCACGGCTCCGGCGCTCGCGCCCGGGGCGGCGGTGCTCGCGCTCCTGGCGCTCGGGTGGCTGGCCGCGATGCTCTGGTCGACCCGCGAGGTGATCAGCTCGGCGGCCGCCGGGCTCACCGCCATCAGCCTCTCCGCGTTCGCCCTGCCGGGGGTGATCTCGGCCGCGCTGGTCGCCGGCGCCGGCTTCGCCCTGTTCGGCGTCGACCTGCTCGCCCGCCGGGGCAGCGACCGGGTCACCCTGCGCTTCCTGGCGGCGATCGGCACCGGCCTGCTCGTCGGGCTCGCCGCCGCGTTCGCGATCAACCTGACGTACGCCGACAACGCGACCACCAACGTGATCGCCGCCACCACCGCCGCCGCCGCGACCATCGGCGGGGCCGTCGCCGGCGCGCGTAGCGGGCCCGTGGTCGGGGCCGTGGTGGCCGCCGCCCTGGGCACGCTGATCTTCGTGGTGGCCTTCAGTCGGGCCCGCGACCCGCTCTTCGACCTGTTCGGTGACGGCGACTCCCAGGAGTCGCTGCTGAGCGCGGCCAAGTGGGTGTCCCGCACCGAGTCCCTGCTCGCCGGCCTGGTGGCCGGGTTGCTGGCCTTCGCATACCTGACCCTGGCCCGCCGCCGGGCCGCCCGGCACGACGCGGCGGCGCCCGCGCCCCGCTGGCCGGCCTACCTGCTGGCCGGCGCCGGTTCGGGCCTGCTCCTGCTCGCCGCCGAGGTGATCATCCGGATCGGCGGCCGGTCCCTGCTCGACCTGGCCGGGGCGCTGAGCGAGGCGGACGCGGTGGCCCAGACCGCGCTTGGCACCTCCCGGATCGACAACGCCATCTGGGTGCTCTTCGTCGGCGCCCTGACCGCGGTGATCGCCTTCGGCCGCACCCTGGGGCCGGCCCACGGCGACGACGACGAGCCGGTCGAGGCCGCCCCCGCCGGCTGACCCTCCGGGCTGACCCCGGCGACCGCCCACGCCGCCGGCACGGGCGTCGCCCGGCGCTGGCCGGCACCCCGTCGGCGGGTGCCGCAGGCGACCCGCGGCGGTCAGGAGGCGCGGAGCAGCAGGTCCAGCTCGGTGACGTCGTACCACTCCAGCTCGTGGTCCTCGGCACCGTCGACCGTGAACTGCGCGTCCGGGTCGCCGGCCAGGGCCTCGGTGACCACCTCCGTCGCGGCGGAGACGTCCTCGACCGCGTCGGCGCCGTCCACGTGGACGGCCGCGACCGCGCCCACCGCCACGGGAGCGCCCAGCTCGACCGCGCTGGAGCCCAGCTCGCCGTCGCCCCGGCCCACCGCCGGGGCGGGCAGGTCCACCGAGACGACGACCCGGCGGCGGGGCGCGTCGGGGTCGGCCCGGAGCAGCTGCAACGCGTCCTGGGCGGCCCGGGTGAAGGCGACGTACTCCAGCTCCTCCTCGTCGCCCTCGGCGTACCACTCCCGCAGCGCGGGGGTCACGGCGTGCGCGGCGGCCACCGGCAGCCCGGGGCCTCGCAGTAGGGTCAGCATCGGGACGGTCGCCGGCACGTACACCCGGACAAGCTGCTCGGTCACCGGTCGTCTCCCCGCTCAGGTTCCGCGCCGGCCTGCGCCGGTCCCGGCCGATCATGCCCTATGCGGGACCCTCGCACATCGCGCACCTACCGGCCGGACGTGTCCCGCCGGTGTTTCCTTGTGGCGTGTCGCGGGAGGTCGCGCCCCGCCGGCTGGGCCACGTCGGTGGTCGGTGGCAAACTGAAGCAAACGACGTCAACCCCGGGGGTTCTCGTGGAGCCGAGGTTCCTGTTGCTCTCCGACGTGGCCACCGAGCTGAACGTGTCGGACTCGCAGGTCTACCACATGGTGCGCAGCGGCGAACTGGCCGCGATCAAGATCGGCGGGCGCGGCCAGTGGCGGGTGGAGCGCGCCCGACTGGAGGAGTACATCGAGCGCAAGTACGCCGAGACGGCCGAGTGGGTGCGGAGCAACCCCCTTGCCGAGCGCGACCCCGAGTAACCGTACCGATCCGCAGAGGCATTGACCGGAGGCTCTGCCGTGCCCGAGAATGGAGCCTGTCGAAGGCAAACGAAGGCAAACACAGGAATCATGGGAGGTTCACGGTGACCGACCCCCGCCGTCCCGGGCCGGCACGGCCTCCCGTCCGGCTGCGTCCCGCCCCCTCGTTCGAGCCGCCGTTCACCGACGACGACGCCGCCCACTGGCCAGCTCCGGGCCACGCCCAACTCGTGCTCGGCCTCTTCGAGCCGGCCCGACGCGAGACCGACCGGCCGCCCGGCCGACGGCAGCGGCCCACGCCGACCGGTCCCGGCCGTCACACCGCCGCACCGCTGCCACTGGACGCCCTGGTGACCGCCACCCCCGAGGCGACCCGGGCCGCCCAACGCTTCGTCCGCACCTGCCTGGAGGTGTTCAACGGCTACCGCCCGCCCGGGCAGCTCAGGCCGCTGCTCGACCCGACCCGGGCGGCCGGGCTGCTGCCCGAACTGGCCCGCGCCACCGCCCGCTCCGCTCCGGTCCGCCGCCGGTCGACTCGGCCCGCCGTACACCTGCGTCGGCTGCGGGTCTGCGAACCGCGCGCCGCCGCCGTCGAGGTCGCCGCGGTCCTCGCCGGGGCGGGCGGGCACAGCTGGGCGATGGCGCTGCGCCTGGAGCACCGCCGGGGCAGCTGGCTCTGCACGGCGCTTCAGGTCCTCTGAGACGAGGGCGAGCCGCGGTCGGCGAACGACCGCGGCTCGACTGCTCCGGACGGGCGCAGGCCCGCTCAACTGCTGGTCACGCGCCGCCGTTGGGGGCGCCGTGGCAGCGCTTGTACTTCCGGCCGGACCCGCACGGGCACGGCGCGTTGCGGGACGGGCCGTTGCCGGCCTCGGCCTGCCCCGACACCGCCCGCCGGTTGTTGGCGGCCGGGACGCGCGGGCCGGAAGCCGGGCGCTGCGGCGCCGCCGGGGCGGTCGTCCCCGGCGCGGCCGGGGCCGGGCCACCGACGCCCAACGCCGGCGCCTGTTGCTCCGCGCGCTCGACGGTCACCGCGCCGGCGCCGGCGCCGCCGTCGATGGTCGGCGCGGAATACTGCAGGCCCTGCTGCTGCGGCGCCCGGCCCAGGCCCTTGGCCCGGATCTCGACCGGCTTGTCGAGCAGCTGGACCTCCTCGGCCTCGGGCTCCGGCTCGTTGACCTGGACCTCGAGGTTGTAGAGGAAGCCGACCGTCTCCTCCTTGATGCCGTCCATCATGGTGGCGAACATGTCGAAGCCCTCGCGCTGGTATTCCACCACCGGGTCGCGCTGGGCGTACGCCCGCAGGCTGATGCCCTCCTGGAGGTAGTCCATCTCGTAGAGGTGCTCACGCCACTTGCGGTCGATGACCTGGAGCAGGACCATCCGCTCCAACTGGCGCGTGCCCTCCTCGCCGAGCTTCTCCTCGCGCCGGTCGTACGCGGCGTGCGCGTCATCCTTGAGGCGGGAGAGCAGGAAGTCCGCGTCGATGCCGGCCCGCGAGCCGCCCGCCTCCTCCTCCAGCCCCTCGATCGTGACGCCCACCGGGTAGAGCTGCTTGAGGCTGGCCCAGAGCTGCTCCAGGTCCCAGTCCTCGCCGTAGCCGTCGGAGGTGGCCCCCCGCACGTACGCCTCGACGACGTCGTCGATCATGTTGCGGACCTGGTCGGAGAGGTCCTCGCCGTTGAGCACCCGCAGCCGCTCGGCGTAGATCACCTGGCGCTGCTTGTTCATGACCTCGTCGTACTTGAGGACGTTCTTGCGGATCTCGGCGTTCTGGCCCTCGATCTGGGCCTGCGCGCTCTTGATCTGCTTGGTGACCATCTTCGACTCGATGGGCACGTCCTCCGGGATGTTGAAGCGCTCCATGACCGCCTCGACGGCGCCGGAGCGGAAGCGCTTCATCAGCTCGTCCTGGAGGGAGAGGTAGAAGCGGGACTCGCCCGGGTCACCCTGCCGGCCCGACCGGCCGCGCAGCTGGTTGTCGATACGGCGGGACTCGTGCCGCTCGGTGCCCAGCACGTAGAGGCCACCGGCGGCGGCCACCTCCTCCGCCTCGGCGTCACAGGCCTGCTTCCACTGGGGCAGGACCTCCTCCATCGCCTTGGCGTACTCCTCCTCCTGCTCGACCGGGTCGAGGCCGCGCTGGTGCAGCTCGTTGGCGGCGAGGAACTCGGCGTTGCCGCCGAGCAGGATGTCGGTGCCACGACCGGCCATGTTCGTCGCGACGGTGACGGCGCCCTTGCGCCCGGCCTGGGCGACGATCTCGGCCTCGCGGGCGTGGAACTTGGCGTTCAGCACGGAGTGCGGGATGCCGCGCCGGCGCAGCAGCTGGGAGATGATCTCGGAATTCTCGACCGAGACGGTGCCGACGAGCACCGGCTGACCCATCGCGTGCCGCTCGGCGATGTCCTCCACCACGGCGTTGAACTTGGCCTTCTCGGTCTTGTAGATCACGTCCGGCCGGTCCTGCCGGACCATCGGCCGGTGGGTCGGGATCGTCACCACGCCGACCTTGTAGACCTTGTTGAACTCGCCCGCCTCGGTCTGGGCGGTACCGGTCATGCCGGACAGCTTGTCGTAGAGGCGGAAGTAGTTCTGGAGGGTGATGGTGGCCAGGGTCTGGTTCTCCTGCTTGATCTCCACCCCCTCCTTGGCCTCGATGGCCTGGTGCATGCCCTCGTTGTAGCGGCGGCCGTGCAGGATGCGGCCGGTGAACTCGTCGACGATCAGGACCTCGCCGTCGCTGACGATGTAGTCCTTGTCGCGCTTGTAGAGCTCCTTGGCCTTGATGGCGTTGTTGAGGTAGCCCACCAGCGGGGTGTTGACCGACTCGTAGAGGTTGTCGATGCCCAGCCGGTCCTCGACCTTGGCCACGCCGCGTTCGGTGACCGCGATGGTGCGCTTGGCGTGGTCGACCTCGTAGTCGCCCTCACCGTCCTTGCCGGGCTGGAGCCGGGCCACCACGCCCGCGAACTCGCCGTACCAGCGGGCGGAGTGCTCGGCCGGGCCGGAGATGATCAGCGGGGTGCGGGCCTCGTCGATCAGGATCGAGTCGACCTCGTCGACCACGGCGAAGTTGTGCCCGCGCTGGACCAGCTCGTCCTTCGACCACGCCATGTTGTCGCGCAGGTAGTCGAAGCCGAACTCGTTGTTGGTGCCGTAGGTGATGTCGCACTCGTAGGCGGCCCGGTGCTCGGTGGCCGGCCGGTTGGGCAGCACCACCCCGACGGTGAGGCCGAGGAACTCGTGCACCTGCCCCATCCAGGCGGCGTCACGCTGGGCCAGGTAGTCGTTGACGGTGATGACGTGCACGCCGTTGCCGGAGAGCGCGTTGAGGTAGACCGGCATCACCGAGGTCAGGGTCTTGCCCTCACCGGTCTTCATCTCGGCGATGTTGCCGAAGTGCAGCGCCGCGCCGCCCATCACCTGGACGTCGTAGGGCCGCTGGCCGAGCACCCGGGCGGCCGCCTCGCGGCACACCGCGAACGCCTCCGGCAGCAGGTCGTCGAGGGTCTCGCCGTCGGCGAGCCGCTCCTTGAACTGGTCGGTCATGCCGCGCAGCTCGTCGTCGGTGAGGTTGACGTAGTCGTCCTCGATCGAGTTGACGGCGGCGGCGATCGCCTTGAGCCGGCGCACCATACGGCCCTCGCCCGCGCGGAGGACCTTTTCCAGAATCGACACGGATCAACGCTCCCCTAGACAGTCTCGAACCATCGTAGGCGCTCCATCGGCGCGATGGTCACTGGTGGCGGCCCTCCGAGCCGGCGAAACCGACATAACACGCCCGACTCGCGCCGCCCGGCCGAAATCCGGTTACGCCGTCCGCGAACGGTCCGGCACGATGGCTCGGGTGGAACCTGTCGAGATCACCGAGGACGGTCTGTTGCTGCGACCCTGGCGGGCGACCGACGCCGACGCGGTGCACCGGGCGTGCCAAGACCCGGACATCCAGCGCTGGACCACCGTACCGCGTCCATACCTGCCCGAACACGCGCACAGGTTCGTGACCGAGGCGGCCACGACGGACTGGGCGGCGGGCATCGCGGCACCGTTCGCGGTCTGCGACGCCGCAACCGGCGAACTGGTCGGCTCCTGCGGGCTGGTCTCGATCGACCCCATCCTGCGCTCCGGCGAGATCGGCTACTGGACCGCGCCCTGGGCCCGGGGCGCGGGCGTGAGCGTCCGGGCCGCCCGGGCCGTCGCCCGCTGGGCCTTCGCCTCGCTGCGGCTGCGCCGGCTGATCTGGCAGGCAGAGGTGGGCAACCACGCCTCCCGCCTGGTCGCGTTCCGGGCGGGTTTCCGCGTCGAGGGCCGACTGCGGCTCGCCGACCCCGCCCCCGGCGGCAGCCCAGAGGGCTGGATCGGCTCGCTGCTCCCCGGCGAGGTGCCCGCCCCCGGGGAGACCGGTCCGGCCGGCCCGGGCACCCTCCAGGCCCGTCGCGCCGCCGTCTTCGGCGCACCGCCGCCCGTCCTCTTCGCCACCACCGGGGCCACCGAGGTGCGGCTGCGCCCGATGGAGGAGCACGACCTCGACGCGATCGTCGACACCTGCCGGGACCCGGAGACCATCCGCTGGACCAGCGTGCCCGACCCGTACGAGCGGGCGGACGCCGAGTCGTACCTCCACCACACCCGCGGCACCTGGGCGGGCGGCAGCAGCGCCTGCTTCGTGGTCGCCGACGCCGACGACCGGTACGTCGGCACGATCGACCTGCGGCTCTCCGCCGCCGACCCGCTGCTGGCCGACGTGGGTTTCATGGCCGACCCCCGGGCCCGGGGCCGGGGCCACCTGTCGGCCGCGCTGACCGCGCTCGGCACCTGGGGCTTCACCACGCTGGGCCTGGCCCGCATCGAGTGGCGGGCCAACGTCGGCAACACCGCCTCCCGCCGGGTCGCCGAGAAGGCCGGCTTCACCGTCGAGGGCATCGCCCGGGGCGGGCTCACCCACCGCGACCAGCGGGTGGACGTCTGGGTCGGCGCGCTGCTCGCAGCAGACCTGACGTGACGCCGGAGGTGATCGAGGCCGACGGGGTGCGGCTGCGGCAGTTCCGCCCCGGCGACGCCGCCGACCTCGCCGCCGGCTGCGGCGACCCGGTCAACCTGCGGTTCAACCCCGGCATGCCGCAGCCGTACACCGAGGCCGACGCCCGGTGGTGGATCGCCGAGGGAGCCCCGGCGGCCTGGGCCGCCGGCGGGGCCGCGTACGCCATCGCCGACCCGACCACCGACCGGCTGGCCGGCGGCGCGGGCATCGGCCAGGTCGTGACGCCGCGGCGGCAGGCGGAGGTGGGCTACTGGGTCGCGCCGTGGGCCCGGCGGCGCGGGATCGCCACCGCCGCGACGCGGGCCCTGGCCGACTCCGCGCTGCGGCACGGCTTCCACCGGCTGGAGCTGCTGACCCACGCCGAGAACCCGGCCAGCCAGCGGGTGGCGCTCGCCGCCGGCTTCCGCCACGAGGGGGTACGCCGGGCGGCCGGCCAGCTGCGCGGCGGCGGCCGGGCGGACCTGCTGGCGTGGGTACGGCTCGCCGACGACCCGCCCGGTCCCGCACACCGGCCGCTGCCGGACCTGCCCGAGGGCCGGCTCACCGACGGCGTGGTGACCCTGCGCCGGCTCGGCCCGGACGACGTCGACCTGATGTTCCGCCTGCACTCGCTTCCGGAGGTGGTGGCGAACCAGGCCCCGCCGGTGCCGCCGGCCCGGGCGTCCATCGAGCGACGCTGCCTGCTGGCCGAGAGCGCGTGGCTCACCGGCGCCATCGCCCGCCTGCTGATCCTCGACGCGGTCACCGGCGAGCCGGCGGGCAGTTGCGGGCTCAGCATCTCCGATCCGGAGGCCGGTGAGGGGTCGGTCGGCTACGCGCTCCTGCCCGAGCGGCGGGGACGCGGACTGGCCACCGCGGCGGTGCGGCTCCTGGCCGGCTGGGCGTTCGGCCCGGCTGGGCTCGCCCGGCTGGTCGCCGGCACCGTGCCCGACAACACCGCCTCGCACGGGGTGCTGGAGCGGGTGGGATTCCGCCGGGAGGGCCTGCTGCGCGGGCGGCTGCCGGGGCTGTCCGGCACCCGCCTCGACGACCTGGTCTTCGGGCTGCTCCCCGACGAACTCCGCTGACGGCCCGGCAGGATCAGAGGGCGAGGGAGATGATCCCGTAGTCGTAGGCGTGCCGCCGGTAGACGACGCTCGGGCGGCCGGACTCCTTGTCCTGGAACAGGTAGAAGTCGTGGCCGACGAGTTCCATCTGGAACAGGGCGTCGTCGACGGTCATCGGCTCGGCGGGGTGCACCTTCTCCCGCGCGATGTGCCAGGGCTGGTCGTGCTCCTCCTCCTCGACCCGTTCGGCCACGGCGGTGGCCGTGCCGGCGCCGTCGGGGGACGCGCCCAGCGGTGCGTCGAGACCGGCTACCGGCAGACCGGCGGTGGCGGCGGCGACGGAGAGCGGCGCGTGTCGACCACGGTGGACGCGGCGGCGGTCGGCCGCCCGGCGCAGCCGGGTGTCCAGCTTGGCGATGGCCGCGTCGAGCGCGCTGTAGAAGTCGTTCGTGCAGGCCTCCGCCCGGATCACCGGGCCACGGGAAACGCAGGTGATTTCGACGCGCTGGCAGTGGTCCGCCTGGCGCGGATTGCGCTCATGGAAAAGCTCTACATCGACACGGATAAGTTTGTGGTCGTAGCGTTCGATCTTCGCGAGTTTATCCGCCACGTGCACCCGGTAGTGATCCGGCACCTCGACGTTACGGCCCTTGACCACGATGTCCATGTGACCTCCCTAGTTCGGACGGTCGTTCGTTCCAACATCCGGTCGCGCGCCCCCGGGGGAGGTCCCACTCGGCGTCGACCGGTCAGTGCGGCTACGCCTCCTTTCGCCGCCGGGGGCGGATGGAAAGAGCCCTACCCCCGACACGAAAACGCTAACTCCAATTCGCCCGACAGTCACCCCCGGCCGCCAGGACGGCCCACAATTTTTCACCGCCCATACACCATCGGGTGAAACGGAGACACGCAGCGCTACGGCCGGTGCCGTTTCTCGGTCGCGGCGAGCACCGCGGCGACCGTCGGTGACAGCCCGCTCGCGCCGAGCACCCGCCCCACCGCGGCGAGGGTGGCCCCGGTGGTGAGGATGTCGTCGAGCACCACCACCGCCCCGCCGGGCGCGGACGGTGACCGCGGGCGGACCCGGAAGGCCGACTCCGCCGCCGCCGCCCGGCCGGCGCTGTCCAACGTCACCGAGTCGGGGCGGGGCAGGGCCCGCAGGGGGCGGCGCACCCGCACCGGCCAGCCCGCCCGGCGCAGCCGGTCCGCACAGTGCCGGGTCAGCCGGCCGAGGTGGTCGCCGAAGCGGGCGCGGGCCGCCGCCGCGGTGTCCGGCACCGGCACCAGCGTCACCGGGCGGACCTCGCCCACCCCGGCCGCCACGACCTCGGCGAGCAGCGCCCCCAGCGGCCGGGCCAGCCCGTGCCGGCCGTGGTCCTTGTACGCCAGCAGCGCCTCCCGCAGCGGGCCGCCGTACGGGCCGAGGGCGACGCAGGGCGGCAGGCCGGGCGGGGCGGGAGTGGGGCGTACGGCCCGGGGGCGCAGCGCGCCGAGCGCCGCCACGCACCCCGGGCAGACGCCGTGCCGCAGCCCCGGCCGGCGTTCCCGGCAGCCGGCGCACTCCACGGGCAGCACCAGGTCGGTGAGGTCCGCCCAGAGCCCGCCGAGGTCCCGCACGGAGATCAGTAGAGGAAGAAGGGGGCGGTCGGGTTGCCGGCACGCGCCCCGGCCGACGGCGGCGTGACCTCCTGCACCTGCTCCGGCTGGATCCGCTCGAACGGGCCGCTGCGGTACGCGACCCCGTTCGCCTCGTACATCGCGGCGCCGAGGCGGCCCACGGCGTTCGCCGGGTACGCGGCGAGGTGTGTCACCCGGGCGCCGATCTTGTCCTCCAGCCGGCTCTCCCGGGCGCCGTCCACGCTGACCTCGTAGACCGCCGGGCGACCGACCGCGCCCGCGAGGACCAGGGTGTTCTCGCCGTACCAGTCGACGGCCGACAGGCTGGTCAGCCGGGTGTGCAGCCGACGGGCCGGGCCCGGGGTGCCCCCCGCACCGTCGGGGCTGAGGGCCGCGACGTAGAGCGTGCCCCCGGCGATGACGGCGATCCGGTGGCCGTCCAGCGAGGCCGCCACCGCCGTCACCGGGCCGGGTACGCCCAGCGACACGGCGGTGAGCTGTGCCTGCGTGTCGAAGCGGTACAGGCTTCCGTCGGCGACCACCAGCCCGGCCGACTGTCCCCGGTACGTCGAGCGCAGCCAGACGGGTCGGCTCATGGCGGCGTAGCCCTTGGCACTACGGGTGAACGTGGTCACCTGATCGGTGCCGGTGCCGACCGAGAGCCACTGGCGGTCGGCGTCGCTGACCACCAGCGCCGCCAGGATCCGGTTGTCGGCGCGGCTGAGCCCGGCCGAGACGACGTTCCGGTTCGCCTTGGCGTCCACGGGCACCGGGCCGCTCGGCTCACCGGTGTAGGCCAGCGGGTGCACGGCACCCTCGTAGACGCAGAACCGCTGGAAGCTCTCCGGGAGCTGGTGCACCGGGCGTTCCAGGCGGCGCCGCTCCAGGTCGGGGATGAACTCCTGGGACTGATTGCGGATCTTGATGTCGAGCGGCCCGTCGAGGTCCGGCAGCGACCAGGCGAGCTGGGTGCCGAGCTGCTCCAGCCGGACCTTGTCCTCCGGCATCTCCAGGTCGACCTCCCAGCGGCCGTCCGTCCGGGTGGCGTTGTTGATCAGGCGGGTGCCGTCCGGCAGCCGGCGTACGGCCGTGCCGAGCCAGGCCGAGGGGCCGGCGGTCAACCACTTGACGACCTCGCTGACCCGTCGCTCGTCCGGCACGGCGAGGGGCAGGTAGCGCTGGTCGGGGACGAGCCGGCTGCGGTCGTTGTTCCAGAAGTAGATCGTCCGGCTCTGGTAGTACGTCTCCAGCGCCTCGACGCTGAGCAGCAGCGCGGTCGGCGGGTTCGCCACGTACAGACCGCCGTCCGTGAGGCCCTCCCGCCCGGCCTGGCTGCGCAGCTCGAAGGTGTAGGTCGTGGTGCTCGTTTCCGGCGGGGCCAGCGTGCCGTCCGTGCGCAGCTGCCCGACCTGCTGCACCTTGAGGGTGACCTCGGTGCGGTCCGGGGCGTAGACGATGACCGGCTCCTCGGTGAGCCGGACGACTGCCAGCGTGACCTCGCTGCCCTGCTTCACCTGGAGGCGGTCGCGGTCGCTCGGCGCGAGGAACTGCCGGACGCGTTGGTAGGCCCGGTCCGGCTCGCCGGCCGCGGCGGAGAGGAAGTTCTCGACGAACTGCTCGGCGTCGGTGCCGCTCGCGCTCCGGCTCGGGGGCTCGCCCCGGCTGCCGCTGGTCGAGCCCGCCTCCACCGCCGGCCCCGGCCCCTTCACCTGGACCCCGGTGTTCTCCGGGATGCCGCAACCGGCCGCGCCGCCCAGCAGCAGCGCGCCGCCGAGCAGCCCGGCGATCAGCCGACGCCTCACGATCCCACCTCCGCGTGCCCGCCGTTGCCCGGCCGCCCCGGACCGACGGCCAGCGCGCCGTCGGCGCCCGGACCGATCGCGAGCGCGCCGTCGGCGCCCGGACCGATCGCGAGCGCGCCGTCGGCGCCGGGGCCGATGGCCAGCAGCCCGCCCGCCCGGGGCCCGCCGAAGGGCAGCGCGGCGTCGGCCGGGACCAGCCGCAGCGGCGAGGTGGTCAAGCGGTCACCGGCCCGCGACGGCAGGGTGAGCCGGAACTGGGCGCCCTGCCCGGGCGCGCCCCAGGCCTCCAGCCAGCCGCCGTGCAGCCGGGCGTCCTCCAGGCTGATCGACAGGCCCAGCCCGGTGCCGCCGGTCTGCCGGGCCCGGGACGGATCGGCCCGCCAGAAGCGGTTGAACACCAGCTTCTCCTCGCCCGGCTTGAGCCCCACCCCGTGGTCGCGGACGGTGATCGCCACCGCCGTGTCGTCCACCGCGAGCGTGATCAGCACCGGCTTGGCCTCGCCGTGCTCGACGGCGTTGCCGACCAGGTTGCGCAGCACCCGCTCCACCCGCCGGGGGTCCACCTCGGCGATCACCGGGGTGCCGGGGACGTCCAGCTCGATGTCCACCCCGACGCGCTCCGCGAGGCCGGCCAGCCGGTCGGCCACCCGGTGTACGACCGGCACCAGGTCGGTCGGCTCGGAGTCGAGCATGGCGAAGCCGGCGTCGAAGCGGCTGATCTCCAGCAGGTCGGTCAACAGCTCCTCGAACCGGTCCAGCTCGGCCTGGAGCAACTCGGCGCTGCGCGCCACCGCCGGGTCGAACTCGTCGCGCTCCGCGAAGATCAGGTCGGCGGCCATCCGGACCGTGGTCAGCGGGGTGCGCAGCTCGTGCGAGACGTCGGAGGTGAAGCGGCGTTGCAGCCGGGACATCTCCTCCAGCCGCAGGATCTGCCGTTGCAGGTTGGTCGCCATCTGGTTGAACGACGCGGCGAGCAGGGCGAGGTCGTCCTCGCCGTTGACCACCATGCGCTGGTCGAGCAGGCCGGCGGAGAGCCGCTGGGCCGTACGGGCGGCGACCCGCACCGGGGTCACCACCAGCCGGGTGACCAGGCCGGCGAGCAGGCCGAGCAGCAGCACCAGGGCCGCCCCGGTGGCGGCCACCGTGTCCCGGACGTCGGCGGCCGTGGCGTCCTGCCGGGCCAGCGGCACGAGGTAGTAGAGCTCCACCTGACCGAACTTCGTGGGCACGGGCGAGCCGTAGACCAGGTATTTCGTGCGCTCCTCGCCGAGGCGGCCGGTGCGGATCTGGCTGGCGACCTTCCCCCCGGCGACGGTCTCGCGCAGCTCCGGGCTGATCAGCGGGCGGACGTTGACCGCGGGCGAGGAGCGGGGCTGGATGGCGTCGGCGTGGTTGTCGGCGACCAGCGCCACGATCACGCCGGTGGTCTGCTGCGGGTCACCGCCGGCCAGGTAGTTGACCGTGCCCTCGATGGTCTCCTGGAGCTGCGTCTCCTGCGGCTGGTTGTAGAGGCCGAACTGCTTAGCCGCGTAGTCCGCGCCGCTGCCCAGCCGCACCCGCACGTCGGTCTCGACGTTCTCCACCAGGATTCCGGTGATCTTGTCGGCGATCAGGTAGGCGAAACCGCCCACCAGCAGGCTGGACGCGACCAGTGTGATGGTCACCACCCGCAGCTGGAGCGACCGCCGCCAGGCCTGGTGCAGGCCGGCGAGCAGGTGGGCGGACCGGCCGTGCACGCCACGCCACAGCTCCCGCGCGGCGACGTGCCGGCGCGGAGCTGCCGTCGGGGGGTCCGGGATGGGGGAGGTGGCCACAGTGTGACCAGGCTATCCGGTGCCCGCCTTGTAGCCCACGCCTCGCACGGTGAGGATGATTTCCGGCCGCTCCGGATCGGGCTCGATCTTGGCCCGCAGCCGCTGCACGTGCACGTTGACCAGCCGCGTGTCCGCCGCGTGCCGGTAGCCCCAGACCTGCTCCAGCAGCACCTCGCGGGTGAAGACCTGGCGCGGCTTACGGGCGAGCGCGACCAGCAGGTCGAACTCCAGCGGCGTGAGCTTCACCTCCTCGCCGTCGCGGCTGACGGTGTGCGCAGGCACGTCGATGGTGATCTGGTTGCCGGGCGGCCCGATGGTCAGCATCTCCGGGGCGACGTCCTCGCCGCGGCGCAGCCGCGCCCGCATCCGGGCGACCAGCTCCTTGGGCTTGAACGGCTTGACCACGTAGTCGTCGGCCCCGGACTCCAGGCCGAGGACCACGTCGACGGTGTCGCTCTTGGCGGTGAGCATGACGATCGGCACACCCGACTCGGCCCGGATCGACCGCGCCACGTCGATGCCGCTCATGCCGGGAAGCATGAGGTCGAGCAGGACGATGTCGGGGCGGTTCTCGCGGAACGCGGCCAGCGCCCGCTCGCCGTCGGCGACGAAGGAGGGCAGGAACCCCTCGCTGCGCAGCACGATGCCGAGCATCTCGGCAAGCGCGGGGTCGTCGTCGACCACCAGTACCCGGGCTCTCATGGGGTTAATGTTTCCATCCCCTTCAGTTCGGTGGGATCCCCGTCACCCGGCACGCTACTGCCGTGGGACGTCGCCGCCCAGCAGCAGGTGCCCGGCGTCGCCGCCCCGACGTGCGGGTCCACCCGATCGGAACGGGCGTGTCACCATGATCCCCGCGTGCGCCGTCAGGCGCCACCGCCGTCCCTCCCCAGGAGTACGCGTGCCCGACGCCGGCCCGACCGCCGTGCTCCCGCGCCGCCCCCTCACGGTCGGCGAGCTGCTGGACTCCGCGGTCCTGCTGCTGCGCGGCCAGGCCCGGGTGCTGGTGCCGGCCGCCCTCGCGCTGGCCGTGGCCGAGCAGCTCCTGCTGTACCCGCTGCGCCTCGCCGCCGGCACGGCGCCACCCGTCTGGTTCCTGGAGTTCGGGCGGTTCGGGGCGTACTGGCTGCTGCTGGCGGTGGGGGCGGCCACCGAGGCGGTGGTCGTCCTGCTGCTGGGCAACCCGGCCGCCCGCGCCGCCGGGGCCGCGCTGTTCGACCGCGCGGTCGGCCCCCGGGAGCTGCTCCGGCCGGCCGGCGCGCGCTGGGGCGCCACCCTGCTGCTGGCCGTCCTGGTCGGCGCGGTGATGTGCGGGCTCGCGCTGTTCGGGCCGGCGTGGATCGTCGGCTTCGCCCTGCTCGGCGCCGTCGCGCCGGCGCTGGTCGTGGACCGGGTGCACCCGCTGCGGGCCCCGCTGCGCTCGGCCGCCCTGGCCGTCCGGGGCGCCGGCCGGGCCGGCTGGATCCGGCTGCTCGGCTACCTGGTGTGGTGGATCGTCCGCCTGGGCCTCGGCATCGGCGTCTACCTCGGGCTGGAGTCGTTCGACCTCGTCGACCGGGCCTGGGCCGGCTGGCTGTCGCTGGCCGTCTGGGCGGGTGTGAACAGCGTCGCCTACCCGGCGCTGGCCTGCCTGGACGCGGTGCTGCACCTGGAGACCCGGATGCGTACCGAGGGACTGGACATCCGGCTCTCCCGGGCCCGGACGGGCACGCCCGAGGCGGTCCTGCTGGCGGCCGGGCGATGAGCTTCAGCCGGTGGTGGACCGAGACCACCGCGGCGCTCGGCGACCGGGTGCCGCTGCCCCTGGTCGCGCTGCTGCTGGTGCTCGCCGCGGTGCTGGTCGCGGCCGGCTGGTACACGTTCCCGTCCTGGGTCCCCCGGCGGCTGCCCCGGCTGCGCCGACGCCGCCGCGGGCCGTCGCCGCCGGCGGCCACGCAGCCGGTCGTCCCCGCGCCCCGCGAGCCGGAGCTGCCGGCCGCCGCGTACGTCTGCCTCGCGGACCGGCTCGCCGCCGAGGGCCGGTACGCCGAGGCCGTCCGGGAACGGCTGCGGGCGATGGTCCGGGAGCTGGCCGCCCACCGCGTGGTGCAGCCGCAGCCCGGGATGACGGTCGTCGAGCTGGTGCGGGCCGCGACGGACACCAGCCCGCGGATCGGCCCGCCGCTCGGCGCCGCCGGGGCGATCTTCTCCGAGCTCTGGTACGGCCAGCGCCCCGCCTCGGCCGAGCACGACCACCGGATGCGGGAGCACGCCGCCGAGCTGGACCGGGTGCTGACCGGCCGACCCGAGGACGGGCCCCCAGCATGAGCGCACACGCCACCGCCGCCCCACCGGCCGGACGGGCCGACGCCGCTCCCCGGCGTCGACGCCGCCGCCACCGGCTGCTGATCCCGCTGGGCCTGGCCGCGCTGCTGCTGAGCACCACCCTGGTCACCCACGCGGTCGACCAGCCCGACCCCGACGAGCGGGGGTTCCTCTCCCCGGTCGCGACCGGAGACGACGGCGGCAGCCGGCTCGCCGACGCGCTGCGCGGGCGGGGCGTCACCGTGCAGCGGGAGACGGACCCGCTGCGGGCGCTGCTGGCCGTCCGCGGCGGGGCGGCCACGCTCTTCGTGCCCGCGCCGGCGCTGCTGCACCCGGACACGGTCGGCGCCCTGGGCTCGCTGCCCCCGACCACCAGGCTGGTGCTGGTGGACCCGCCGCGCCGGGTGCTGGAGGCGGTCCGGCTACCGGTGGAACCGGCCGGCCGCCGGTGGGCCGCGCAGGCGGTGGGGCCGGACGCGCGGGACCTGCCCTGCCCGTTGCCCGAGCTGCGCCAGCTCGGGCGGGCGGCGGTCGGGCTGCAACGCTACGCGGTCGCCCCGGGCGGATCCTCGGCCGTCCGGTTCTGCTTCGGCGACGGGCTCGCCCTGCTCCCCCGGCCCTCCGACGGCATGGTGGTGGTGGGCGCCAGCGATCCGTTCCGCAACGAGCGGATCGACGAGTGGGACAACCGGGCGTTCGCCACCGCGCTGCTCGGCGGGCCCGGTCGGGTGGTGTGGCTCGACCTGGACGGCCCCGAACCCCCGCCGGTCTTCGGCGAGGGCAGCACCGGCCGCCCGGCCTGGTCGCCCACGCCGGGCGGCTCCACCGGAGTCGGCGGACCGGGCGACGGCGACGGCACCGGCGACGATGGTCCCGGCGGCCCCGGCGGGAACTCCGACGGCGACAGCGACAGCGAGGGCACCGGGGACGATTCGCGGGCCGACCGGCCCGACCCGCCGAACCCGCTCTGGTCCGCCTTCCCCGGCTGGCTGTGGGCGTTGCTCGCCCAGCTCGCCGTGGCCGCCCTGCTGGCCGCGCTCTGGCGGGCCCGTCGGCTCGGCCCGCCGGCCCCGGAGCCGCTGCCGGTGATGGTCCGCTCGGCCGAGACGGTGCTCGGCCGGGCCCGCCTGTACGAGAAGGCCGGCGCCCGGGACGCGGCCGCGCGGACGCTGCGGGCCGCCGCCCTCGACCGGCTGAAGTCCCGGCTGCACCTGCCGCCGACCGCGCCGCCGGCCGACGTGGCCGCCGCGATCGCCGAGCGCACCGGCGACGCCCCCCGGTGGGCCGACGAGGTGCTGCACGGCGCCGCGCCCGAGACCGATCGGGAACTGCTGGACCTGGCCCGCGCGCTGGACCGGCTGACCCGCGCCGTCGCCCCGCACGCCGCCGCCGGACCGTACCCGCCCGCCGGAGCCCCGCCCACGGCCGCGGTGCCGTTCCAGGGGCCGCCCCCGGCCGCCGCACCGCCCGCCGAGGGGCCGCCCCCGCCCGCCGGACCGCATCCGCACCGAGCCGAAGGAGACCCCCGGTGACCCGACCCGCCGGCACCGCCGAGCCGTCGACCATCGAGCCCGTCGATCCCCGCGCCGCCCTGCACCGGCTGCGCGCCGAGGTCGCCAAGGCGGTCGTCGGGCAGGACGCGGTCGTCACCGGCCTGGTGATCGCTCTGCTCTGCCGCGGGCACGTGCTGCTGGAGGGCGTGCCGGGCGTGGCCAAGACCCTGCTGATCCGCACCGTGGCCACCGCCCTCGACCTGGGGTCGAAGCGGGTGCAGTTCACCCCGGACCTGATGCCGGGCGACGTCACCGGGTCGCTGATCTTCGACCCGCACACCGCCGCCTTCACCTTCCGCGAGGGGCCGGTCTTCACCAACCTGCTGCTCGCCGACGAGATCAACCGGACGCCGCCGAAGACCCAGTCGGCGCTGCTGGAGGTCATGGAGGAGCGGCAGGTCTCGGTGGAGGGCGAACGGCGGCCGCTGCCCGACCCGTTCATCGTCGCCGCCACCCAGAACCCCATCGAGTACGAGGGCACCTACCCACTGCCGGAGGCGCAGCTCGACCGGTTCCTGCTCAAGCTCACCGTGCCGCTGCCCAACCGGGACGAGGAGCTGGGGGTGCTCCGCGCGCACCACGCCGGCTTCGACCCACGCGACCTGACCGCTGCCGGCGTACGGCCGGTGGCCGACGCGGCCGACCTGGCGGCGGCCCGGGCCGCGGTCGGCCGGGTGCACGTGGCCGAGCCGCTCTTCGGGTACCTGGTCGACCTCTGCCGGGCCACCCGCAACACTCCGGCGCTGGAGCTGGGCGCCTCGCCCCGGGGTGCCACCGCGCTGCTCAACACGGCCAAGGCGTGGGCCTGGCTGGCCGGCCGCGACCACGTCGTACCGGACGACGTGAAGGCGGTCGCCCGGCCGACGCTGCGGCACCGGCTGCGGCTGCGTCCCGAGGTGGAGCTGGAGGGCGTCGGCGTGGACGCGGTGCTGGACACGGTGCTGGCCACCGTGCCGACGCCGCGATGACCTGGCGGGCGGCGCTCCTGCTGGCGGTCGGCGCGCTGACCCTGCCGGCCTGGCCGGCGCCGTTCGCCGGGCTGCTGGTGATGACCGGGGCGGTGCTGCTGCTGGTGCTGCTCGACCGGGTGCTGGCCGCGCCGCCGGGCGCGCTCACGGCCACCCGGCAGGGCGACCGCGCGGTCCGGCTCGGCGGCACCGCCACCGTCGCGCTGCTGCTGCACAACCCCTCCGGCCGTACGCTGCGGGCCAAGGTCCGCGACGCCTGGGTGCCCTCCGCCGGTGCCCGCCCCGACGTGCCCCCGTCGCGGCTGGTACGCGTCGAGCCGGGCGCAGCCGTGGCGCTGCCCAGCCGGCTCACCCCGCTGCGGCGGGGCGACCGGCCGGCGGTCGCGCTGACGGTGCGCTCGTTCGGGCCGCTGGGGCTCGGGTTCCGGCAACGCGCCGGCCGGCCGGCCACGCCGCCGTGGACGGTGCGCGTGCTGCCCCGCTTCGACTCCCGCCGGCACCTGCCCGAGAAGTTGTCCCGGCTGCGGGTCATCGACGGCACCCAGGTCAGCCGCGGGCGGGGCCACGGCACCGAGTTCGACACCCTCCGCGAGTACGTGGTCGGCGACGACGTCCGCTCGATCGACTGGCGGGCGAGCGCGCGCCGGGCCGACGTGCTGGTGCGTACGTGGCGGCCGGAGCGCGACCGCCGGCTGCTGTGCGTGCTGGACACCGGGCGGACCTCGGCGGTGCGGGTCGGCGACGAGCCCCGGCTGGACACCGCGATCGACGCCGCGCTGCTGCTGACCGCCCTCGCCGCCCGCGCCGGCGACCGGGTCGACGTGCTCGCCGCGGACACGGCGGTCCGGGCCACGGTCACCGGCACCGGCGGGCCGGCCCTGCTCCCGCGCGTGGTGCACGCCCTCGCTCCGCTCCAGCCGACGTTGGCGGAGACGGACTTCGACCTGATCGCCGGCGAGCTGCTGCGCCGGCAGCGCCAGCGCAGCCTGGTGGTGCTCTTCACCGCGCTGGAGGCGGGCGCCCTTGGCGAGGGGCTGCTGCCCGTGCTCCCCCGGCTGGCCGCCCGGCACCGGGTGGTGATCGCGGCGACGCACGACCCGGTGCTGACCGCCCTCACCACCACCGTCCCGCAGCGCCCGGCGGACGCCTACGCCGCGGCGGCCGCCTGGCGGGCCCTGGCCGAACGCGACCGCGTCCGCACCGCCCTGGCCCGCCACGGCGTGACGGTCGTGGACGCCCCGGCGGGCCGCCTGGCCCCCACCCTGGCCGACACCTACCTCCGCCTGAAGTCCCTGGCCCAACTCTGACCCACCCCATCCACCCCACCACCGACATACCCCCCGTTGATCATGAAGTTATTGCCCGTCCACCCGGCGTGTCACGGCAACAACTTCATGATCAACGAGATCTGGGTGGGTGGCGCGGCGGCCGAGGAGCACCACGTACGCCAGGAAGGCGAGCCAGACGGCGGCGCCCACGGCGACACGCAGCGCAACCGGCACGGGCGCGGGGGTCACGAACGCCTCGATGACGGCGGACACCGCGAAGAGCCCCACCAGCCCGACCGCGACCAGGACGCCCTCGCGGCCGGCCCGGGCCACCGCCTGCCCCCGGGTGAGCTGCGTCGGTGGTGCGATCCAGGACCACCCGATGCGCAGGCCCACCCCGGCGGCCACGAAGACCCCGGTGAGCTCCAGCAGCCCGTGCGGGGTGATCAGGCCGAAGAAGACGTCCGCGCGGCCGTGGGCGACCATCACTCCGCCGACCACGCCGATGTTGAGGGCGTTCTGCCAGAGCAGGTAGAGCACCGGGACGATCAGCACCCCGGCGGCGAGGCACTGGGCGGCGAGCCAGGCGTTGTGCGTCCACAGGTGGAAGGCGAACGTCGGCGCGGCGAACTCGGTGTAGTAGCCGGCGAACCCGGACTCGACCAGGTCGGCGGCCGCCTCGTCGCCGATGAAGGCCGCCGCCGTCTCGGGGTTGCCCGCCACGAACCAGATCAGGAAGAGGCTGAGCAGGCTGAAACCCGTCGCCACCCCGCACCACCAGGGCCAGGCGCGGTAGACCGCGGCGGGGAAGCCGGCCACGAGGAACCGCCCGACCGCCGCCCACGACGGGCGCGGGCGGCCGGTGAGCCGGGCCCGGGCGCGCAGCACCACCTGGGAGAGCTGGCTGACCAGCGCCGGGTCGGGTGAGCGGCTGCGCAGCACCGACAGCTGGGTGGTCGCCCGCTGGTAGAGGGCGACCAGCTCGTCGATCTCGGCGGCGTCGAGCCGGCTACGCCCGGAGAGCTCCTCCAGCCGCCGCCACTGTCCGCCGTGTTCCGCGACGTACGCGTCGAGATCCACCGTCACCCCCGTCCGGGGATCATAGTGTTCACTGTCGGGGTGAGCGCACAACCGCGGCCGCCGGCCCGACCCGCCCCCTGGGGGGACGCCGGGCTGGTCAGCGGGGAGGCCGTGGAGCTGGACGTCCGGGCCGCCCGGATCGGCTCCCGGGTGCTCGCGCTGCTGCTCGACGTCCTGGCCCAGGTGGCCCTGATGCTGGTGCTGTCCATGACCGTCGGCATCGCGCTGCTCAACCTGCCGGAGGGGCTGGTCGACGGCGCCCTGGCCGGCGGGCTCGCGACGGTGGGCCTGATCCTGGTGCTGGTCGGCTACCCGGTGCTGTGCGAGCGGCTCAACCACGGCCGCACGCTGGGCAAGATGGCGGTGGGGCTGCGGGTGGTCAGCGCCGACGGCGCACCGGTCGCGGCGCGGCAGTCGCTGACCCGGGCGCTGGTCGGCGTGGCCGTGGAGTGGCCCGGCCTGGTACTGCCGCTGTTGAGCTGGGTGGCCGGGGTGACGGTGATGGTGACCGACCGGCGCGGGCGTCGGCTCGGCGACCTGGTCGCGGGCACGCTGGTAGTGCACACCCGGGCGGCGACCGCCTGGCGGCCGGTCCCGACGGCGGTGCCCGCGCTGGCCGGCTGGGCGTGCACGGTGGACCTGAGCCGGTTGGACGACGACCTGGCGTTGGCCGCCCGGCAGTACCTGGCCCGGGTGCACCAGCTCGCGGAGCCGGCGCGCGGGCGGCTGGGGCGCGGCCTGTGGGCCGAGGTCGCCGCGGTGATCGCGCCGCCCCCGCCCGCGGGCATGCCCGAGTCGGTCTACCTGGCCGCGGTCCTCGGCGAGCGGCACCGGCGGGCGCGCTACCGGCTGGGGCTCGGCCGGACGGCCGCCGCGACACTCTGGCCCGAGCTGGTGCCGGGTCGGCCCGCGCCGGCCGGCGTGGGCCCACCGCCCGGTAGTTGAGCGGTGGCCGGGCAGGCGGGCCGGGCGCCGGCTGTGGCAGGATCCGGCTCGCCCCTACCGAGACAGGATCACCGTGGCCGACGACCTGTTCACCCCCACGATCGCGCCGGCGGCGTACGAGGCGCGACGCCCGCCCTGGCGGCCCCAGTCGCTGATCTTTCCCGCCGTGTTCGGCGGTCCGGCGGCCGTCACCGTGCTGGCCCTGGTCAACGGGCGTCGGCTCGGGGTGTCCCGCCCGGCCCAGCTGGCGATGCTCGGCGCCGGGCTGGCCGGGCTGGTCGCCCGGCTGACCATCACGCTCGCGATCTTCGACGAGGAGGCTGACCGGCCCGTACGGCTGGTCGGGGCGCTGGCCGGCGGGCTGGTCTGGCTCGCGGCCGCCGCCACGCAGAAGCGTCCGTTCCGGGCGTACGAGCTGCGCGGCGGCCGGCCCGCGTCGCTGTGGCTGCCCGGCCTCACCGCGGTGCTCCTGCTCGGCTTCGCCGAGACCGTCCTGGTCTTCCTGGTGGCGGGCGCGTGACCGCCCCGGAGAGGCAGCTCGCCCGGGTGGCCCAGCTGCTGGAGGTGAACCGCCCGGAGCAGGCCCTGACGGAGGTCGACCGGCTGCCCGCCCCGCTGGCCACCAGCCCGCTCGCGTTCCGGCTGCGGGCGGGCGCGCTGACCGTGCTCGACCGCTGGGACGACGTGGTGGCCGTGGCCCGGCAGGGGCTCGCCGAGCACGGCCCGGACGCCGAACTGCTGGGCCGGCTCGGCCTGGCGCTGCGCCACCGTCGCGAGCACGCCCTCGCCGAGCGGGCGCTGCTCGACGCGCTCGCCATCGAGCCGCAGCACCCGTGGCTGCTCTGCCAGTACGCCGACCTCTGCTCGGCCGTCGGCCAGACGGACAAGGCGGAACGCCTGGTGGCCCGCGCGGCGGCGGTCGCGCCGGAAGCGCCGGCAGTCTTCGCCGCACGGTTCCAGCTCGCGTACGCCCGGGGGGACGACCGGGCGGCCGAGCGGGTCGCCCGGGAGTTCGTCGGTGCGTGGCCGGGCAATCCGGTGGCGCTCGCGCTGCACGGCGTCGCCGCCGCCCAGCGCGGTCGGGTGGGCACCGCGCACCGCGCCTTCGGGCAGGCGGCGGCCCACGACCCGACCGACGCCGACTACGCCGACGCCGCCTGGGAGACCCGGGTGTACGCGCATCCGCTGCTGCTGCCGTTGCGCCCGCTCCACCGGCTGGGGATCTTCCGCACCTGGCTGCTCGCGGTGGGCGTGATCGTGCTGCTCACGGCCGCCGGCCTGAACCTGCTCGGCGGCCTGTTCGCCCTGGCTTGGATGCTCTTCTGCGTCTGGTCGTGGATCGCTCCACCGCTGGTCCGCCGGATGGTGCTCGGCCGGTGGCGGTCGTGAGGGCGTTCGGGCCGTGGCTGGCCGTCCTCGCCGTGGTGCTGCTGCTCGACGCGCTGGGCCTGCGCGCGCTGGCCGCCGTGGTCTCGGTGGCCTGGCTCGTCTGGTGTGTGTGGAGCTGGGTCCGCCCCGCCCGCCGCCGCGTCCGCCGGGACTGACCGCACGACGACCCGCGCCGGCCGTCGTGCCTGCCCCTGGGCCCGGACGAGCACGCCGACCGGGTCGGCGCGCGGTGCACGCCCGCCCCGGAAACGCCGACGGGCCGGCCGCTGGCAGTGAGCGGTCGGCCCGTCGGCGCAACGGGTGTCAGTACCGGTAGTGCTCGGGCTTGAACGGGCCCTCCACGGAGATGCCGAGGTAGTCGGCCTGCTCCTTGGTGAGGGTGCTCAGCTTGGCGCCGAGCGCCGCCAGGTGCAGCCGGGCGACCTTCTCGTCGAGGTGCTTGGGCAGCACGTAGACGCCGATCGGGTATTCCTCGGTCTTGGTGAACAGCTCGATCTGGGCGATCGTCTGGTTGGCGAACGAGTTCGACATGACGAAGCTCGGGTGGCCGGTGGCGTTGCCCAGGTTCAGCAGGCGGCCCTCCGACAGCACGATGATGGCGTGCCCGTCGGCGAACTTCCAGAGGTCGACCTGCGGCTTGATGTTGACCCGCTCCACGTCGGGACGCTTCATCAGGCCGGCCATGTCGATCTCGTTGTCGAAGTGGCCGATGTTGCCGACGATGGCCTGGTGCTTCATCCGGGCCATGTGCTCGTTGGTGATGACGTCGAAGCAGCCGGTGGCGGTGATGAAGATGTCGGCCTGCTCGACCACGTCGTCCAGGGTGGCGACCTGGTAGCCGTCCATCGCCGCCTGGAGGGCGCAGATCGGGTCGACCTCGGTCACCACGACCCGGGCGCCCTGGCCGCGCAGCGACTCCGCGCAGCCCTTGCCGACGTCGCCGTAGCCGAGCACGACCGCCATCTTGCCGCCGATCAGCACGTCGGTGGCGCGGTTGATGCCGTCGATCAGGGAGTGGCGGCAGCCGTACTTGTTGTCGAACTTGCTCTTCGTGACCGAGTCGTTGACGTTGATGGCGGGGAAGAGCAGGGTGCCGGCACGGTGCATCTCGTAGAGCCGGTGCACGCCGGTGGTGGTCTCCTCGGTGACGCCCTTGATGCCGGCGGCGATCCGGGTCCACCGCTGGCCGTCCTCCGCGAGCGAGCGGTGCAGCACGCCGAGGATGACCGCGTACTCCTCGGAGTCGGCGGACTCGACCGGCGGCACGGCGCCGGCCTTCTCGAACTCGGCGCCCTTGTGCACCAGCAGGGTGGCGTCGCCGCCGTCGTCGAGGATCATGTTCGGGCCCTGCCCGCCGGGCCAGGCGAGCACCTGCTCGGTGCACCACCAGTATTCCTCGAGGCTCTCGCCCTTCCAGGCGTAGACCGGGACGCCGGCCGGGGCCTCGGTCGTGCCGTCCGGGCCGACCACGATCGCGGCGGCCGCGTGGTCCTGGGTGGAGAAGATGTTGCAGGACGCCCAGCGGACCTGCGCGCCGAGCGCGACCAGGGTCTCGATCAGGACGGCGGTCTGGATGGTCATGTGCAGCGACCCGGTGATCCGGGCACCGGCGAGCGGCTGGGCGTCGGCGAACTCACGACGGATCGCCATCAGGCCGGGCATCTCGTGCTCGGCGAGCTGGATCTCCTTGCGCCCGAACTCGGCGAGCGACAGATCCGCCACCTTGTAGTCGCCCTCGGCGAGCGTGCTCTGCCGGACCTCGGACGGCGTGCCGTTGGCGGACGCCGGGAGGGTGCTGGTCATGAAGTCTCCTGTCGGACGATGTGCTGCGCGACCATTCACCTTACGCTCGCGGGCCGCCTTCGTGCGGACCGGCCGGTGAAGAGGGCACGAAGACAGCACGACAGCGCACGGGGCGGTCGGTCGTGGACGGAGTTCCGCCCACCAGCCGCCCGCCCCGTGCATCCCCCCGGTTTGGTTCCCCCTCGCGCGTTCTCGGACCGTCGTCGCGATAACGCTGCGTACCCATAGAGTCACACTGGGGCAGGGCGGAGTCAAGCCATTACGGAAAAGTCGGACTTGTGTCGCCGTCCCGCGCGCCATTCCACGCGCCGGTCAGCGCGCTGTGCCCCGCGCCGGTCAGCGCGCCGGTCAGCGCAGGCCGCAGCTCGCGACGTACGCCTCCCCCGCGCCCCCCACCCGCAGCGCTCCGGCGGCGGCGCCGCCGACGGCCGCCTGCCCCGGCCCGAGCGTCACCGCGCCGGCCCCGTCGTCGACCGAGACCTCACCGGCGCGGCAGAGCACCACCCGGGGCCCGGGCACCTCGACCGTCACCCGCGGCCGCCCGGCACCCACCGTCACCCGGTGCAGCGAGAAGTCCTCGACCGGCACCGGCCAGGTGACCACGCCCGGGGCCACCTCCAGCGGCGGCACGACCGGGTCGCGCAGCACCTCGAAGCGCAGCACCCGCAGCAACTCCTCGACGTCCACCCGCTTCGGCGTCAGCCCGCCACGCAGCACGTTGTCGCTGGCCGCCATGATCTCCACACCGGTGCCGCGCAGGTAGGCGTGCAGGTTGCCGGCGGGCATCCAGATCGCCTCGCCGGGCGCCAGCCGCACCCGGTTGAGCAGCATCGCCACCAGCACCCCCGGATCGCCCGGGTAGGCGGCGGCCAGGTCCCGGGCCAGCTCCGCGTCCGGCCCCGCGACCGGCGCCGACGCCACGGCCGCCACCAGCGCGTCGCGCCGGTCGGCCGGCCAGGTCAGCAGCAGCCGTACGGCGTCACGCAGGCCCGCCGGCCCGGTACGCAGCGCCGTCAGCACCGGCTCCAGCGCGGGTACGCCGAAGCCGGCCAGCGCCGCCGCCGAGGCCGCCGGATCCCGGAAACCGCAGAGCGCCTCCATCGGCGAGAGCGCCACCAGCAGCTCCGGCTTGTGGTACGGATCGACGTAGTTGCGCTGCCCGTCGGGGCGGGCGGCGTCGGCGGCGTGCCCGGCGCGGGCCTGCTCGGCGTCCGGATGCGCCTGGAGGCTCAGCGGGGCGTCGGCGGCGAGCACCTTGAGCAGGAACGGCAGCCGGGTGCCGAACCGGCCGACCAGCCGCTCGCCGAGCCAGTGGTGCGGCTCGGCGAGCAGCAGGTCGGTCAGGCTCACCCGGGCGCCGTCGCGGTCGACGGCGGCCGGACCGCCCGGGTGGGCGCCCAGCCACAGTTCGGCCTCCGGGCCGTCGCTCGGCACCGGCCGCCCCTGCAACTCGGCGATGGCCGAGCGGGAGCCCCAGGCGTAGTCGCGGATCGGGCCGTGCAGCAGCTCCACCGGTCAGCTCCCGGGCCGCCCGGCGGCCTCGTTCAGCTCGGATCCGGGCTTGGCGGCGGGCGACGCGACCCCGGCGCCCGCCCGCTCGGCGGCGACGCTGTAGATGTCCGGCTCCAGGTAGATCACCCGGGCGGTCGGCACGGCGGCGCGGATCCGGGTCTCGACGGTGTTGATGCTGCGGGCCAGCGCCTCCGCGTTGTCGCCGGCCGGCACGGCGACCTTCGCGGCCACCATCAGCTCCTCGGGGCCGAGGTAGAGCGTCTTCATGTGGATGATCCGCTCGAACTCGGGACCGTCGGTGACCGCCTTCTCGATCGCCGCGACCTCCTGCGCCTCGGCACCCTCACCGAGCAGCAGGCTCTTGGTCTCGATGGCCAGGATGATCGCGATCACCACCAACAGCACACCGATCATCGCGGTGCCGGCCGCGTCCCAGCGGCCGTTGCCGGTGATCAGCGTCATGCCGACGCCGAAGAGCGCGAAGACCAGACCGACCAGCGCACCCAGGTCCTCCAACAGCACCACCGGCAGCTCGGGCGCCTTGGCCCGCCGGACGAACCGCACCCAGGACTGGTTGCCCCGGACGAGGTTGGACTCCTGGATGGCGGTGCGGAAGGAGAAGACCTCCATGACGATCGCGGCCACCAGCACGGCGACCGGCACCCAGTGCCACGAGGTGATGCCCTCGGCGTGCGACCACTTGTGGTACGCCTCGTAGAGGGCGAACAGGCCGCCGACACTGAACAGCACGATCGACACGATGAACGCGTAGATGTAGCGCTCGCGGCCGTAGCCGAAGGGGTGCTGGGGGGTGGCCGCGCGCTTGGCCCGCCGCCCGCCGAGCAGCAGCAGCCCCTGGTTGCCGGCGTCGGCGACCGAGTGGACCGACTCGGCCAGCATCGACGAGGATCCGGTCAGCAGGAACGCGACGAACTTGGTGACGGCGATGCCGGTGTTGGCCAGCAGGGCGGCGACGATCGCCTTCGTACCACCGTTGGCGCTCACGCCGTCGCTCCGTCGGGTCGCACGGCACCATCGGGCCTCGACGCGGCACGCCGCTCGACCCGCTCCCTGCTTGCGCTCACTGGTTTGCCAGCTCCTTCATCTCGGTGATGGCCGGCACGGCCATCGGGTCCAGTCCGTGTGCCAGGGCGAGGTAGATCGAGGCGAAGTCCGGCACGGCGACCAGCGAGGCGAGCCGCTCCAACGCGGAGCCGCCCTCGGCGGTCACCACGTCGCAGCGCACACCCCGCCGCTCGGCGAGGGTCTGCACGGCGTCCGCGCGACGCTCCTCGACGTCGAGCGGCTCGTCGGCGTCGTCCTCCGGGTTCAGCCCGCCGTCGCGCAGCAGCACCAACCGCAGCCGGGTGCCCGACGGCTCCTCCTCGTCGGGGTCGGCGAAGATGTCCCGCTCCCCCTCGGCCAGGCCGCCGAAGACGCCGTCGAGCAGACCCACCCGACCGCGGCCCGCCTCGCCGAGCGCCCCGCTGACCACCGGGTAGCGGGCGTTGGCGGAGAGGGTGTCGCCGAAGCGACGGGCCGCGACGGTGGCCAGTGGCGACGAGCCCCACACGATCGGCACCGAGCCGGCCAGGCCCAGGGCCAGCGACTTCGCCGGGTTGACGAAGGACTCGGCCGTCGGGCGGCAGCGGTCGGCGTCCGCGTCCAGCCGGGCCGCGGTCTCCGCCAGGTCCGCCTCGTTGACCTTCACGAGGCCGAGCGTACGGGCGGCGAGCAGGACCGGCACGGTGAGCGCCCAGAGGCTGGCCCGGGCCGGGGCGCGCCGCGGCACCGGGATGAACGGCGCCCGGGCCCGCTCGGCCACGGACTGCAACTGCGAGTCGGGCGCGCCGACGGCGACCAGTCGGGCCCCCCGCCGGTGCGCGGCCTCGGCGGCGCCCAGCGCCTCGGGGCTGCGACCGGAGGCGCTGACGGCGATGACCACGTCGGCGGCGCCCACCCAGCCGGGCACGCCGGCGCTGCGGTGCGGAATGACCGGCACCGGGCAGCGCGGCCCGGCGACGGTGGCCAGCACGTCGCCCGTACGCCCGGCGGTGCCGATGCCGGCGATGACGACCGCGCGGGGGCGGCCCTCGTCGGCGAGCACCTGGAGGTTGGCCTCGGCGGCCAGGGCGGCCGTCTCGCGGACCTGCGCCCCGGCGGAGGCGGTGTGCCGCAGCATGCCGCCCGGGTCGTGCTCGGCCAGCGCGGCCGGGTCGTCGAGGAGTGCCTCGGCGGGCTCGCGACGGCCGCTGACCCCGGCCGTACCGTCGATCATGACTGCTCCGCGGGGCCGCGCGCCTCGTCCAGCAGCAGCACCGGCACGTCGTCGCGGACCTCGAAGATCCGGCCGCACTCGGTACAGGTCAGCGTCTGCGCCTGCGCGTCGTAGTCGAGCGGGGCGTGATGCGTGTCCGGACAGGCGAGGATTTCCAGCAACTGCGGGTCCAGGGCCACGGCGCGGCTCCTTCCACGTATGCGGTCTCACCGATCGACGGTGCCGACCGGCGCAGGCGATCCTATCGGCGAACCCGGTCGAGCACCTCGTCACGGAGGGCGGCCATCCGCTCCCGCGTCGGGGCCTCGACGTTGAGCCGCAGCAGCGGCTCGGTGTTGGAGGCGCGCAGATTGAACCACGCGCCGTCCGGGAAGCGCAGGGTCAGCCCGTCCATCTCGTCGGCGTCGGCCTGCGGGTACGCGGCCCGCACCTCGGCCACCTTGGCGGCCTGGTCGGTCACCGTCGAGTTGATCTCGCCCGAGGCGACGTACCGCTCGTACTCGCCGGCCAGCACGGACAGCGGCAGCGACTGCTCGCCCAGGGCGGCCAGCGTGTGCAGCGCGGCGAGCATGCCGGTGTCGGCGAACCAGAAGTCCCGGAAGTAGTAGTGGGCCGAGTGCTCGCCACCGAAGATCGCGTTCGTCCGGGCCATCTCCGCCTTGACGAAGGAGTGCCCGACCCGGGCGACGACCGGCTCGCCGCCGTGCTCGCGGATGATCTCCGGCACCGCCCTGGAGGTGATCAGGCCGTGGATCACCGTCGAGCCGGGGTGCTTGGCCAGCTCACGGGCCGCCACCAGGGCGGTGATCGCCGACGGCGAGACCGGCTCGCCCCGCTCGTCGACCACGAAACAGCGGTCGGCGTCGCCGTCGAACGCCAGGCCGATCTCGGCGCCGTGCTCGAGCACCGCGCGCTGGAGGTCGACCAGGTTGGCCGGGTCCAACGGGTTGGCCTCGTGGTTGGGGAAGGTGCCGTCCAGCTCGAAGTAGAGCGGCACGATCTCCAACGGCAGCGCCGGCAGGACGGCGTCGCCGAGCACGGCCGGGACGGTGTAGCCGCCCATGCCGTTGCCGGCGTCGACGACCACCTTCAGCGGACGGATGCCGGACAGGTCGACCAACTGCCGCAGGTACGCCGCGTAGTCGGCCAGCAGGTCGCGGCGCTCGGCCGGCGCGGCCGACGGGTCGGCCCGGCGGTCCTCGCCCCTGTCCAGCAGGGCCTGCGCCCGCTCGCGGATGTCGGCCAGCCCGCTGTCCTGACCGATCGGGCGGGCCCCGGAGCGGCACATCTTGATGCCGTTGTACTGGGCCGGGTTGTGGCTGGCGGTGAACATCGCGCCGGGCAGCCCCAGCTCGCCGGAGGCGTAGTAGAGCATGTCGGTCGAGGCGAGGCCCAACTCGACGACCGCGCGCCCCTCCGCGCGTACGCCGTCGGCGAAGGCGGCAGCCAGAGCCGGACCGGTGGCACGCATGTCGTGCGCGACGAGCACCGCCTCGTCCCGTTCACCGAAGCCGTTGAGCACCTGCGCGAAGGCCGCGCCGAGCGCCTCGGCGGTGCGCTCGTCCCACTGGTCCGGCACCGTCCCACGGACGTCGTAGGCCTTCACGATCTGGGACAGATCAGACACCGGTCTCGCTCCTCGCGCCGCAGGTCCTCAACGGCCTGAGCGTATCGGAGGGGTACCGCGCGGCCCGGCTCAGCCAGGGAGCCGGGGCATGAAGACGGTGTGGTCGCCGCCGCCGCCCTCCGGCGGCGGGTCGCCGGGCCTACCCCCGGCGGGCGGCACGGACGGCGGCGGCCCGTACTGCCCGGGTGCCGGGGGCGGCCCGTACTGCCCGGGTGCCGGGGGTGCCGACCTCGGGCTGGCGGGCGGGGCCGAGACGGGCGGGGCGGCGGGCGCACCGGGCACCACCTGGGTGGCCTCCGGCGCCGGGCGGCTGCCGTACACGCCGCCCGCCGGGCGGGGCGCGGGCGTGCCACCGTACAGGCCGGGGGCGGGCGGCTGCTGCCCGTACATCTGGCCGGGCGGGCCGGGGGCGGCGGCCGGGCCCTGCCCGGAGCGGTAGGTGGTGCCACCGGGGTTGCGGGGCAGCGGGACCTGGCCCGGGTCAACCGGCTCCTTGTCCGCCCGCGAGCGGCGGAACAGCAGCACGATGAGCAGGATCCCGACGGCGACCATGGCGATGCCGAAGAACATGACCACCGAGCCGCCGGAGGACTCCTCCTCGGCGGCGTTGCTGACGGCGCCGGCGCCCTGGCCGGCGTCCAGGCTCGGGTCCGCCGCGCCGGCCCGCACCTCGGTGGCGGCCGCGCTCGGGGTGGGTGACGGCTTCTTCGACGGCTTCGGCGTCGGCGAGGCCGTGGCCCGGCCGCCGACCACCCGGGACGCCTCCGCGCCCCGGCCCAGGGCCCGCCCGAGCGCGTCGCTGGCCACGCCGCTCACGGTCAGCCGGCCGCCCGACGCCTCCGCCGCGAACGCCACCCGGTAGCGCACGGTGATGGCCTTACCCTTGCAGAGCCTCGGCTTCAGCGGCGAGGTGGCCGACGTGGCCGCGCTGCCGGACCTTCCCGAGAGCGGCACCGGGAACCAGCGGCCGCCCACGTTGACCTGCACGCTGGCCTGGTCGGCGCGCAGGCCGGCCAGGCGCAACCCAAGTGCGGTACGCAGCAGCACGCAGCCGTCGCTGCGTTTGCGCACCTCGATCGAGACACCCCCGGCGGGACCGCCGGCGGTGAAGCTGCCCGCCGAACGCACCCGCACCGAGTCGCCAGCGGCCAGCGCCGGCGTCGCGCCGAGCGCCACCAGGCCGCCCAGCAACGCGCATACCGTCGCGAGCCGCGCCGCGTGCCGACGTACCGCCATGATCACCTCGCCGTTCCTCCCCCGACGGGGGTCCGCCGGTCAGGCTACTACCGGGGCCTGTCAGGGCCAGGTCATCGAGCGCTCCGGATGTGCGCCGTATTACCCCGCGGCCCGGTCGACCGACCTGGCCGGTCGGGACCGTAGCAAGCCCGCTGGTCGGGGGCCACCCACCGGCGGCGGCCCCATCCGGCGATCCCGCTGGTCCGGGTCACCGGACCGGCGGCGGCCCCGGGTGGCGCGGGCGCTGTCCGGGCTGCCGAATCGGCGGCCTCAGGCGGCGCGGGCGCTGCCCGGGTTCACCGAACCGGCGACCTCGGGTGGACGCGGGCGGTCGGTCCGGCGGCGGCCAGGGCGTCGCGGCAGAGCCGATCGGCGGTACGGGTGGTCTCCGGCAGCCGGTAGCGCGGCGTCAACGCCAGCACCCGTGCGGTCGCCCCGTCGAGACTCGTCCGGTGGCCGACGCTGACGAACACCGGCTTGACGCCGTCGCGCGTACGCAGCACCCGGCCCACGATCTCGTGCCCGTCACGCAGCGGCGCCCACGCGCCCCGGCGGTCGGCCGGCGGCGTCCACTCGCCCAGCAGCGGCGTCTTGCCCACGCCGATCGCCGGCAGGCCGGTCACCACGCCCAGGTGGCAGGCGAGCCCGAAGCGGCGTGGGTGGGCCAGCCCGTGACCATCGCAGACCAGCAGATCGGGCCGCACGGTGAGCCGGTCGAGCGCGTCGAGCAGCGCGGGTAGTTCACGGAAGGCGAAGAGCCCGGGGACGTACTCGAAGGCCGGCCGGCCCACGCTCACCGCCGAGTCGACCACCGCGAGAGTGCGGGCATCGAGCACCGTCACGGCCGCCGCGAGCCGGTCACCGCCCTCGGCGTACGCCACGTCCAGGCCGGCCACCGTCGCGGGCTCGGCCGGGCCGGGCCCGACCAGGTCCACCAGTGGCCGCAACCGCTCCTGTACGGCCAACGCCTCCGCCACGCTGCCGGGCACGACCATCCGGGCGTCCGACGCCCCGGGCCCTTCCACCAGCACGTCGAGCGGTCCCCCCGACGTCACGACGACCGGTCGGTGCGTCGCCCGTGCGCGTCCTGCCCGTGCGCGTCCTGCCCGTGCGCGCCCTGCCCGCCGGAGCCAGGGCTGCCGGTGTCCTGGACGGCCTGTTCCCAGTTTTCGACGCCCCTGCTGGCGGCGTTCCGGCCGACGGCGTCCTCGCTGTCGAGGCCCTTGCTGTCGGCCGCATCGCTGGCGCTGTCGTCGTCCTCGTCATCGCTGTCGGTGTCCTGGGTGCTGCCGGCTCCCAGGGCGACGGCGAAGGCCACGCCCATGGCGATGCCGACGCCCACGCCGGCGGCCCCATCCAGGGCTGCCAGGCCAACGACCAGGCCGAGCATGAGGCCGACCGGCCACGCCCAGGCGTTGGCCTGCCACCTCCCCGGGCCGGATGGCTTCTGCCCGGTGTCTGATTCAGCCATTTCGCCATGATATTCGAGCCCGACAACCCGCCCGGATTCCGCGATCTCCACGACGGCGACTGCCGGTCGACCTCGGAGCAGGAGGCGCAGTTCGGCTCAGGGCTGGAGGGGCAGCGGTGGCGTGGTCAGGCTGACACTCAAGGGCGCTTGAACACGGAAGCTACTCCGAGCCCCGTCGACCGCAATGCGGCTTCGACTCGCGCCAACACGCTTGCGCTCACAGCCTCCGCCAGCGGGGCCGGAGCTTCCAGATCGAGGCGCCACTCCAGCGAGTCGACATCACGCCACAACTCGATCCGGACCGCCTGCCCCTGAACCTCCCACGCCACTTCTCCGAACAGCTCGTCCCAATCGTCTGCCAGTCGACCGAGCCGGCTCAGACCAAGCTCCGCTCGCAGTCGATCAAGCGTGTGACCGTCAATAGTTCCGGACACTTTCAACACCCAACTATCGGTCACGATTGTCCTCAATGATCCAGTCCGCCGGCCTGAAGTGGGACGATACACCGTCAGCTGATCGGTTCGGCGGACCAACCCCAGGAAACACCGCTGGAACCACCTCACGACCCGACAGCTTGCTATATTCTTCCGCCCAGGCGAAGAGCGCGGGGAAGCACTTCCTTGCAACCTTCTTGGTGACAAAACCATAACTCTTGTTGACTACGCAAAGGTCAGGAAAGTCGCTATTGCCGACGGCGACAGCTCTTTCAACCATAACGTCTGATGAGATTTGGAAGTCGAAATCACTGGGCTCTTCCAAACCCAGCTTGTACATCGAGTCGAAGGGCCGGCGCACCGGCAGCACACCGCCGCCCCTCCATGCTCTCATTCGCTCGACTGCCTCTGGATGATCGGAAATCTGTTCCTCCGTGGGCAACCTCTTGTGCGCTCCGGAAAAGAAGTTCGACGAAGAACCCTGGAGCCTGATGTCGACCTGATCATGACGGACGCCGTCTGCCTCCAGAGCGTCGAATAATGCCGCCGCCATCTGCTCGAAGGCCGGCGGTGTCAGGCCGAGTGGAGCGCGTCTTTCCGCCCACCCGACTACGGCGTCAGGCGTCAATCCCAGAAACTCGCAGTCCCGGCGTTGAATTCTGTACCCGGAATCATCACACGGGAGCAACGCCTCAGCCCGGTTCCATTCCGGATCGGGCTCGTCGACATCGCGAGTCGCCGAGCCCGAAGGCGTGCCCGTCTGTTCCGCTCCCTGGGGCGCAGTGCCCGTTCCGTCCAGCAGGTGCATGCGGTTGAGGAACAGTTCGCCGTACCCCTGGTCGGTCTCGACGGGTGGGTACTCCGGCAGGTCCGGTCGCTGGCTGAACCGCCCCCGCCGCAGCCCACCCAGCGGCATTGGTCTGCCGTCCGGGCCGATCACCAGGACCTCGGTGTCGACGGCGTTGTGCGGATGCGGGACGCCGTGGTGCCGGTAAAGGGGCGCGGTCGACACGGCCCCGGTCTGCGGATCGAGGTAGAGAATGGTGCCGTTCTGGTTGAGAGCGACCCAGATGTGGGAACCGCCCTGCTCCCAGTTGTTGATGACGAAGGCGAAGCTGCCGTGGCCGCCGAGGCGGAGCTGGTCGTGGAGGTTGCGGTACCCCGTGTCGATCGCCCGCTGCCGCTCGACACCCTGGATGTCCTGGGTCGGCTGACAAAGGCGCTGGAAGCGTCCCCCTGTGATGTCCTCCACCCGCCCGATGCCGTCGTGTTCACCGTTGATGGGGCGTGTTACGTCGCCCGCGACGTAGGCGTCGAAGGTGCGGGGCGCGGCGACGCGGGGGCGGGCGTGCGTCCAGGTGTCGAACAGCGACAGGGTGCAGTCGATGCAGTTGATGCCGCGGGTCGGGTCGGCCTGCGGTCCGCCGTCGTTGACCAAACCGAACCAGCTACCCACTCGCGGGTCGGCGTTCCGCCGCACGCTTCCGTCGGGCTCCCGGGGCACCTGCCGTTCGATGTCGGTCTGGTGCAGGGCAAGCGGCGGACGCAGACCGCCGGGCCGTCCGTAGCTTCGTGACCGGTCGACCGGCGGCGGATGGTCGTCGCCCGTCAACGCCGAACGGTCGGCGGTCTCCACGGCACCGTACGCCAGGTCGCCGACGTCGTCGTTGATCCGCCGGAAGTCCGCACCACCGACGGCAACGACGCCTGGAGTGGCCACCCCGGCGAGGACCTTCTCCGCCATGTCGTTCTGCTGGTGATACCAGCGCTCCCGGGCACGGGCGCCCAAGAAGTAATGCTCTGCGGCAGCGCGCTGCCCGGCCTGTGCCAGACGACGGCCCTCGCCGACCAGCCACCGGGCTTCGTCATAACTCCGTTCTGCGGCCTGGCGTAGTCGCGCCGCGCTGTCCAGACGGCGATTCTGCTCATGATTCGTGCGCTGAAACTCGAAGTGCCCCCGGTAACGACGCCGTTCGAACGCGTCCTGGTCCGCGGCCCATCTGGCGGCGTACCACTCCGGGCTGCGCGGACGCGGAGTTGGCTGCCCCGCAACTTCTGACGTGTGTGGTGCCTCCTCGGCCGTTCGGTCAGTCGATGACCGGTCTGCGGCTACGCCTCGCGTCTCGTTCGGATTGAACGGGGATCCCACTGGTGGGCCGGCCGTTCCCGCCACCGTTTTGCCTGACTCCGCCGGCCTCGTGATGGCCGCCGAGGAGGCCTGCGCCGGGCTGGTGGCAAGCGACGAGTTGGCCGCTGAACCATAGGGGACAGGCCCGCCGTTCGTCGGCGGAGCGGTTGCTATGGCGCCCGTGTGCTGCGCGGCCGGCCCTGCATTGGATGCGGATTCGCTGACGGGGCCAGGGACGGTCGACGCGGCCGGAGCAGCCGTCAACGGTGCCGCCTGCGCGACGGAGGAGAGCGTCGGATCGAGCGGAGCCCTCGACGCGTCGACCTGCGGATCCGGGGATACGGACCTTTCCCCGGGGTCGATCCCAGGGGCGGGCGTTGGAGCGCTTGGTGCTTCCGCGAGCCCACCCTCAACTACCGGGCCGACCACCTGGACGGCGTCGACAGCCGGGGACGGTGTGCTGGACGGCGTCCCGCGCTGCTCGGTAAAGCCGCTGCCAGAATCGGATGTTCCTGTATCGGGGAACGCAGACGTCCCCGTCGCCGCCCTGGGCTCGACCGACGCGCCATCGTTACCGAAGGCAGGGACCGACCGAGGCGCAGCAACGTCTGGCATCGAGTGTGGGTGTCGGGACGCCTCCATGCCTGGGGTCGAGCCGGTGATCGGGGTTGAGGGCTGCGCGGAAGCCCCACCGTCCAGCGGAGTGAAAGGCATCCCGGCCAGGGCGCTGAGCTGGCCGTTTAGCCGTGCCTGCAACGCCGCGTCGGCCTGCGCGGTGGCGGAGCCCCGGGCACCGGACGCGGCTGCGCGGGCCGCGTCCTCCACCGAGATGAGTCCCTGGCCGGTGGCGAGACTCGCGGCCTGGTCGGCCATCACCTCGCCGGTCATCTCGCGGCCGAGGTGCTCCCCGATCCGGGCGCCCCGGCCGGTGGCGTGCCGCCCGAGACCGGCCAGCGGCGCCACCGCCCCGCCAGCCAGGCCCCCGAGCGCCGTGGTGCCCAACTCCGTCACGTCCAGCCCGTGCCGGCGGCCCGTCGAGTTCTGGTAAGCCTGGGTGGCGAGGTTGATGCCGCTCTCCTCGGCCGCCTCGGAGACACCGCTGAGCGCCGCGCGGCGGCTGAACCCTCGCACGCCGCCCTCGGTGACCTCCTTGACCGCCCGCTCGCCGGCCTCCTTGAGCCCCTGCTTGAGCGACTTGCGGGCCAGCTGCGCCATCAGCCGCTTGAAGATCTGCTGCACGACAAGTCTGGTGGCCATGATCGCCGCCCCGGCGGCGGGCGAGGCCGCGCCCGCGGTGAGCACGGTCGCGACGGCCAGTGCCAGCAGCTCGACCACCAGGATGCCCAGCTCGATCCAGACCTCGAGCTTGGCGCCCTCGATGTCGCAGCCGCACTCCTCCACCAGCCGACCCAACTCGGTGCTGACGGCGAGCAGCACCGGCAGCGGCGCCTCGTCGCCCTCCGCCACCCGTCGCCAGGCGGTGTCGAAGGCGGCAGCGACCGCGCCGACGCCGCCGTAGCCACCACGCACCTCGCCAGCGGCGGCAACGGCGTCGGCCCGTGGCCCGGCCAGGGCGGTGGCCACCGCGTACCACTGGTCGGCGAGGTCCCAGACCGCGCGCTCGTTCCCCTCCGGCCACTCGACACCGATGACCCAGTCGAGGGCCTCGTAGACCCAGCCGGGCAACTGCCAGGGCGAGTAGTCGAGCGGGTGCGGGATGGGGCTCGGCAACAGACTCATCCGGGTCTCCTCAGCGGATCAGCGCTGCTGGTGCCGGTCGCCGACGCGGCCGAGCCGGCCCGCGCTCGCCGCGTCCGTCCGCAGGTTGGCCCCCACCGACCGGACCACGTCGGCGCCGAGACCCTCCAGGTGCCGGCCGACGCCCTCCCACGTGCGCAGGACCAGCTCCTCGAAGCCGCGGTAGTTCTGCTCGAACGCGGCCCCGATGTCGTCCTTGCCCCACGGCGACCGGTCGCTCGCTGCCGCGATCGCGCCGCCCGCCTGGCGGCGACGGGCCGTGATCGCCGCGCCGGACAGCGAGAGGTCGACGCCCCCGCGCCGGGCACGCTGCGGGTCGAGCCAGAGCTGACCGTCCATCACTCGCTCCGCCGCAGCACGGCGTCGGCCCGGCCCAGCAACGAACCGAAGTCACCCGTACGCAGGAAGTCCGACGCCCCGGAGCCGGCGGGCAGGTAGCCGGCCACGAGTTCCTGGGTGGCAGCGACCGCCGCGGCGCTGGCCCGGTGGACGGTGGCGGTTATCTGCCGACTCAACGCCTTCGCGTCCCGGTCGTGGAAGACGGACGGGTGCAGCTCCACCGAGATCACCTCACCCCGGGGACCGGCGATGGCGGTCACCCGACCGTCCTCGGAGCGCTCGGTCACCCGCACCTCGGCGAGCCGCCCCTGCAACTCGTCCAGACCGGACCTCAGTCGCCGGTAGTCCCCGTACACCTCGTCGAACCGCGCCCGCAGCGCGTGATTGGCGTCCCGGTCCACACTCTCGGCCAACGCCACCCTCCCCCGGTTACCGTCGGTAGGGCGAACCATACCGGGCGCCACGAATCCGTGGGGTCCGGTACTTTCAAGCCGTGATCGACCGCCAGCAGGCCGAGCAACTCGCCGCCGTGTGGGCCCGCCGCGAGTCACAGCGCCTGGGACACGACTGTCACTCGAGCGTCGACGAGTTTGACCTCGGCTACGTCTTCACGTCCACCGTGCCCGTCGAGGCGAGGACGGTGCCCGGTGATCTGCCGACCACCGTGGTGGACAAGCTGACCGGCGAGGTGACCACGTGGCCGCGCGTGCCGGTAGACGCGGTCGCGCAGATGTACCGTCGCAGCCGGCCGGCGGGTCCGGCCGCTCCCCGCACGGTCGATCCGGCGGGCCAACTGCTCCGCGAGCTCCGCCGCCTGCCGACGCCCAACACGGCGGCGCACCTGACGGTCGAGGGGCGGCTGTTCCGCGCGCAGGGCGCCAAGGGCGACATCGCGCTGAACCATCACCCGTTGGTGCGGTCCTATCTGGACGAGCTGCCCCCGGGGCACCTGGTGCGCGGCGGCGACCGGCATGCCGAGCTCATCGTCGTCTCCGACGTCCTGCACCACTACGACCACCGCCGCGCCGCCGAGGGGATCGCGCCACTCGGCATGGCCGACGCTGAGAGGCTGCTGGGCGGCGCCCGCTTCGAGGTGTTCCGAATACGGGAGCCGGGCGATCCCTGTGGCGGCAGAGCGGAGAGAGCCTGCGACTCGTGCCTCAACTTCCTGGTCCACTTCAACGCGTTGTCCTGGGCGGACCTGGCCTTCACCTCGGAATGGCACCCGCAGCCGCAGCGCTCGCATCAACCGGGCCGCTTCCCGTCCCCAGTCGGTGACGCGCTCATGGATGCCGGCTGGGAAGACAGCGAGTTCAACTCCGCCCTAGCCGCTGGGGCGATTCGGGAGACGTGCGAGGTTGCCGGCCAGCGACACCGCCACGAGTCCTTCCCTGCGGCCGAGCGGGCGCTGACCGCCTTCCCCGCGATCGTGAGCAGCCGCCGGGGTCCCGGCGAGCAGGTGTGGATCAGTCGGTTCACGACAAATCCGCTCCGGAGCGCGCACTCGGCCGACACGCTCGCCGACTTCACCGCCGTACTCGGGGCGAGACTCTTTCCCGCCGGGTCCGAGCACGGTGACAGCATCTTCGCCGTGGACGAGCGGGGTCGGGTGTTCGCGTTGGACCAGGCCGGCGAGTGGTTCCTCGGCGAGGACATCGACACCGCGCTGACCACCCTGCTGCTCGGCCGGGCGCCGGCCCGCGTACGCGACGACGGCACCTGGTGAGCGGGCGGCGCCCGGCGAGCGCCTACAGCGTCAGGCCGGTCAGCACCATGACCCGGGGCTCCGTGTAGTCGTCCATGGCGCTGCGCAGGCCCTCGCGCCCGACGCCGCTGCCCTTCACCCCGCCGTACGGCATCTGGTCGGCCCGGTACGACGGCACGTCACCGACGATCACCCCGCCGACCTCCAGCGTGCGGTGCGCCGCGAAGGCCGTGTCGAGGCGGTGGGTGAAGACGCCCGCCTGCAACCCGTACGCCGAGTCGTTGACGGCGGCGAAGGCGGCCCGGTCGTGGGCGACGCGGGCGACCACCAGCACCGGCCCGAAGATCTCCTCGGTGCTTACCCTGGCGTCCGCCGGCACGCCGGAGAGCACGGTCGGCGGATAGGTCGTGCCCTCGCGCCGGCCGCCCACCTCGATGGTGGCGCCGGCGGTGACCGCCTCGTCCACCCACGCCTCGACCCGTTCGGCGGCGTCGACGGAGATCAGCGGGCCGACGTCGGTGAGCGGGTCGGACGGGTCGCCGACGCGCAGTTCCTGCACCGCCGCGACGAGCCGGGGCAGGAACGCGTCGTAGAGCCATTCGTGCACGTAGACCCGCTGCACGGCGATGCACGACTGGCCGGCCTGGTAGTTGGAGAACGTCGCGACGCGGTGCGCGGCGAACGTCAGGTCCTCGTCGGTGTTCCAGTCCTCGCAGATCACGGCGGCGGCGTTGCCGCCCAGTTCGAGGGTGACGTGCTTCTCGGGCACGCGGCGGCGGATCGCCGCGCCGACCGGCCCGGAGCCGGTGAACGAGACCACCGGCAGCCGGGGGTCGACGACCAGCTCGGCGGCGCGCTCGTTCGGCAGCGGCAGGACCGAGAACATCCCCGCCGGCAGGTCGGTCTCGGCGAGCAGTTCGCCCAGCAGCAGCGCCGACAGCGGGGTGGCGGGAGCGGGCTTGACGATGATCGGTGCGCCGACCGCGATGGCCGGGGCGACCTTGTGCGCGACGAGGTTCAGTGGGAAGTTGAACGGCGCGATGCCGAGCACCGGCCCCTTCGGCGCCCGCCGGACCAGGGCGATCCGCCCGGTGGCGGCCGGGTCGGTGTCGAGGCGTTGCAGCTCGCCGGAGAACCGCCGGGCCTCCTCGGCCGCCCAGCGGAAGGTGGAGACGGCCCGCGCGACCTCGGCGCGGGCCCACTTCAGCGGCTTGCCGTTCTCGGCGGTGATCAGCCGCGCGAACTCCTCGGCCCGCTCGGCGAGCCGCCGGGCCACGTGGTCCAGGGCCGCCGCGCGGGCGTGCGCGGGCAGGGCCGCGGCCTGCGCGGCCACCTCGGCGGCTGCCGCGACGGCCGCTTCGACCTGGTCGGCGGTGGCGAGGGTGGTACGGCCGACGGCACGCCCGTCGTACGGGTGGTGGACGGTCAGTTCACCCTCGCCGTGTGCGGGGCGGGAGGCGACACGGAAGGCGACGGAGTCCACACGCAGCAGCGTAGACCCTCCGGACCGCAGTGCTCCCGACTGATTCCCTTACCGCACTTCGCCCTCGGAATACAAGGTGCCTGCACGTCTCCACTTTTGCCCGTGGAAGTTCTACGCTTCTGCTCACTTTGATCAATTGCGATCGATGGCGCACCCGCCGTCGTGGAGCGAGAGGAACACCCGAGGGATGACACTCCCCTACCCTGCCGCGCGCCGCTGGCGCGTCGGTGTGCTGACCGCCGCCGTCGCCACCGCCGTGGCGTTCGGCGCCCCCGCGACGGCCGCCCCTGCCGAGGGGCAGATCCTCCTGGCGGGCGGCGCCACCGCCGTCGACGAGTCGTACATCGTCGTGTTCAAGGACACCTCGGTCGGTCGGACCGACGTCACGAAGAAGGCACGCGACCTCGCCGGCCGGCACCGCGGCACGGTGAACCGGACGTACCAGAACGCGCTGCGCGGGTTCGAGGCCCGGCTGTCCGAGGAGCAGGCCAAGCGGCTCGCCGCCGACCCCTCGGTGCGCTACGTCCAGCAGAACCACACCATGCGGATCAGCGGTACGCAGAGCCCCACCCCGTCCTGGGGCCTGGACCGGCTCGACCAGCGCGCGCTGCCGCTGAACAACTCGTACACCTACCCGAACAACGGCTCGGGCGTGAAGGCGTACATCATCGACACCGGCATCCGCTTCGGCCACAACGACTTCGGCGGCCGGGCGGTCTCCGGCTTCGACTCCATCGACGGCGGCAGCGCCGACGACTGCAACGGGCACGGCACGCACGTCGCCGGCACCGTCGGCGGCACCGCCCACGGCGTGGCCAAGGGCGTCACGCTGGTCGGCGTACGGGTGCTCGACTGCGAGGGCAGCGGCACCGACGCGGGCGTCATCCAGGGCGTCGACTGGGTGACCGGCGACCACGCCGCCGGTCAGCTCGCGGTGGCCAACATGAGCCTCGGCGGCGGGTTCAGCCAGGCCCTCAACGACGCGGTGGCCCGCTCCATCGCCGACGGCGTCACCTACGGCCTCGCGGCCGGCAACGACTACGGCGCGAACGCCTGCAACAGCTCGCCGGCCAGTCTCCTCGCCGGCATCACCGTCGGCTCGACCACCAACACCGACGCCCGCTCGTCGTTCTCCAACATCGGCACCTGCCTGGACATCTTCGCCCCCGGCAGCTCGATCACCTCGGCCTGGCACACCGGCAACACGGCCACGAACACCATCAGCGGCACCTCGATGGCCACCCCGCACGTGGTCGGCGCCGCCGCGCTCGTGGTCGCCGCCAACCCGACGTTCACCCCGCAGCAGGTGCGCGACAAGCTCGTCGCCGACGCCACCAGCAACGCGGTGACCAGCCCCGGCACCGGCTCGCCCAATAAGCTGCTGTACGTCGGCGACGGCGGCACCACGCCCCCGCCGCCCCCGCCGCCCGCCGGCTGCACCCAGACCAACGGCACCGACGTGACCGTCCGCGACAACGCCACGGTGGAGAGCACCATCGCCATCGCGGGCTGCACCGGCAACGCCGGCTCGGCCAGCACGGTCGCCGTGCAGATCGTGCACACGTACGTCGGTGACCTCGTCGTCAGCCTCGTCGCTCCCGACGGCAGCGCCTACCCGCTGCACAACCGCACCGGCGGCTCCGCCGACAACATCAACCAGACCTACACCGTCAACCTCTCCTCCGAGGTCGCCAACGGCACCTGGAAGCTGCGCGTCCAGGACGCCGCCAGCGGCGACACCGGCTACCTGAACAGCTGGACGCTCAACCTGAGCGGCTCCGGCACGACGAACTGCACCGGCAGCAACGCCAACAACGTGACGGTCGGCGACAACGCGACCGTCACCAGCAGCATCGCGATCGCCGGTTGCACCGGCACCGCCTCGTCGACCAGCAAGGTCGCCGTGCAGATCGTGCACACGTACGTCGGTGACCTCGTCGTCAGCCTGGTCGCTCCCGACGGCAGCGCCTACACCCTGCACAACCGCACCGGCGGCTCCGCCGACAACATCAACCAGACCTACACGGTCAACCTGTCCTCGGAGACCCGCAACGGCAGCTGGAAGCTGCGCGTCCAGGACGCCGCCAGCGGCGACACCGGCTACATCGACGGCTGGACCCTGACCCTCTAGCCCGAGCCTTCCGACCTGTCCGGGGAACCCCGGGCCGAGGGGTCCCTCGCCACGCTCCGGTTTGGCGAGGGGCCCTTCTCCCGTCCTGACCTGCCGCTCGGGCCATGGGCTGCACGCACGGTAGGGCCGCACCCGGGGACCACCGCCTGGAAGCGCATCTCCGCTACGCGACCGTAGCGTAGACTGGCTGCATGGCAGCTCATCCCCGACCCGCGGTAGAGCGGATCCGCCCGCCGGAAGCTCCCTACAAGGTGGTCAACCGAGTGATGCGGTGGCTGTTGTCCTCGCCGCGCCGGGCCGCTCGTGTGGGCAGGCATCTGCTGTTGTTGCACGTGACCGGGCGCAAGTCTGGTCGCGCACTACAGGTGCCGGTGGCGTACCGGTCCGCTGGTGACGGGCGGTTGCTGGTGCTGACGAACTCGCGGTGGCGGGTCAACCTGCGCGACCGTCCGCAGGTGGAGATCACCCTGCGCGGCACCCGCCGTGCCGCCGTCGCCGAGTTGGTCGAGGACCCCGAGCGCGTGGCCCGGGTCTACCGGGACCTGATCCGGCAGGCCGGGTACGCCAAGGCGGGGCGGCGGATGGGCATACGCATCAATGTCGATCGGGTACCGACCCACGAGGAGCTGGTCGAGGCGGCGGCTCGTGAAAAGCTGGCCCTGGTGTATCTCGACGTGCCCGTGCGGGCGACACCGTGACCGGCCCGATCCTGGTCACCGGCGCCGGCGGCAACCTGGGCACCGCCGTGCTGCAGGCGCTGGCCTCGACGGGTGTCCCCGTTCGGGCCGCTGGCACCGATCCGGCCGCGCTCGAACGCCAGCACCCGGGCATCGCCGCCGTCCGCCTGGACTTCCACGACCCCGCCACGTTCGCGCCCGCTCTCGACGGTGCCGGCGGGCTGTTCCTGATGCGGCCGCCCGCCATCGCCAGGGTCGGTCCCACCCTCAACGCCCTGCTCGACGTGGCCGAGCAGCACCGGACAGGTCACGTGGTGTTCTCCTCGGTCGCGGGCGCGGACACCAACCGGGTGGTTCCGCATCACCGGGTCGAGACGCGGCTGCGCGCGTCGGCGTTGTCGTGGACGATCCTGCGGCCGGGGTTCTTCGCGCAGAACCTCGCCGACGCCTACGGCACGGACATCCGCCACGACCATCGGATCCACCTGCCGGCCGGCCGGGGCAGGGCAGCGTTCGTCGACGTGCGCGACGTCGGCGCCGCGGCCGCCGCCGTCTTCGCCGACCCCGCCGCACACCGGGGCCTCGGTCACCTGCTGACCGGGCCCGCGGCCCTGGACTTCCACCAGGTGGCGGCGATTCTCAGCCGCGAGCTAGGGCACACCGTCAGGTACGAGCCGGCCTCCGTCATCGGGTACCTGCGCCACGTGCGCCGCCAGGGCCTGCCCTGGCCGCGGGCGCTGGTCCAGGCGACCCTGCACACCGGGCTGCGGCGCGGGCAGGCGCAGACGGTCGACCCGACCCTGGCGCGGCTGCTGGGCCGCGCACCGCGCACCCTGCAGGACTTCGTCCACGACCACCGCGACACGTGGGCACCGTCCCGGGCGAGGTCCGCATGACGGGTGCCGGGACGCCTCCCGCCACGGTCCGTACCGATCCTCGGGTGCTCCGCTCCCGCGCGACCGTCATCGCCGCAGCGCTGGACCTGCTCACCGAGCGTGGGATCGCGGCGACCACCGTCGAAGCGGTAGCCGAGCGGTCCGGAGTGGCCAAGACCACCATCTACCGGCACTGGAAGGACCAACCCGCACTCGTCCTGGACGCCATCGCCAGCACGCTTCAGGAGCCACCCGACCCCGACACCGGCACTCTCCGCGGCGACTTGAACGCATTGCTGGCCGGGCTCGCCACCGCGCTACGCGACAGCCCCGCCGCGCGCCTGATGCCCGCACTGATCGACGCCGCCGAGCGAGACCCCGCCTTCGCCGCCCTGCACCGACGTGAGGCGACCCACCGCCACCGCACGGTCCGCGCGGTCATCGTCCGCGGCATCGATCGAGGAGAACTGCCGCCGGACACCGATCCCGACGAGGTCCTGGACCTGCTCGCCGGACCGGTCTTCTACCGCAGGTGGGTCTCGACCGGCACCGTCGACACGGTCTTCACCACGAGAGTCGTCGACCTGGTGCTGGCCGGTGTCTCCAGAGGCTCGCAGCCATTGCGGTAGCGCGGCACGGTGCCTCGCTGGCGGCGGCCGGGCTGCTGGTCGGCGTGTCCGGGGATCGTCTGCCCGACACCGGGTCGGCGCAGCTCGACCCGGACCGCCCGGGGCTGCGGTGGGTCACGAAGTTCTTCTCGTTCGACGTCCCCGCAGGGTGGTGGCCAGGACCAGTAGGAGCGCGAGTACGAACATGGCGGTGCCGACCACGTTGACCTGCGGCGGGATGCCCCGCTGGGCGGCACCCCAGACGTACATGGGGAACGTGACGGTGGTGCCGGCGTTGAAGTTCGTGACGATGAAGTCGTCGAAGGACAGCGAGAAGGCGAGCAGCGCGGCGGCCACGATGCCGGGCAGCGCCAGCGGCAGGGTGACCCGCCGGAAGGTCTGCCACTCGCTCGCGTAGAGGTCCATGGCGGCCTCCTCCAGCCGGGAGTCCATCCCGGCCAGCCGCGCCCTGACGGTGACCACCACGAACGACACGCAGAACGTCACGTGCGCGACGACGATGCTCCAGAAGCCCTGCGGCACCCCGGCGGAGACGAAGAGGGCCAGCAGCGAGGTGCCCATCACCAGCTCGGGGGTGGCCATCGGCAGGAAGATCAGCACGTTGATCGCGGAACGGCCACGGAACCGGTGCCGTGCCAGCGCGAACGCCATCAGGGTGCCGAGCACCGTGGCGAGCACGGTGGCGATGAAGCCGATCTGGACGCTGCGCAGCACCGCGTCGCACATGTCGGAGGTGGCGCACGGGTTACGCCAGTTGTCGAGGGTGAACTCGGCGAAGTCGTACGACAGGCGGCTGGACGGGCGGTTGAAGGACAGGGCCGCCACCACCGCGATCGGCAGGAGGAGGTAGCCGAGCACCAGCAGCGCCACGCCCGTCACCCAGCGGTCGACCAGCCAGCGGGAGATCACCGGAGCATCTCCTCCGGGCCGGTCCGGCGCAGGTGGCCGAGGACCACCGCGAGGATCGCCGCCATCAGCAGGAACGACAGCGCCGCGCCCTGCGGGTGGTCCAGCCGGACCAGGAACGCCGAGTCGACGACGTTGCCGATCATGTACTCGTTGGGGGTGCCGAGCAGTTCGGCGTTGATGTAGTCGCCGCTGGCCGGGATGAAGAACAGCAGCGTGCCGGCGACCAGGCCGGGCATGGACAGCGGCAGCGTGACCCGGCGGAACGTCCGCAGCGGGCCGGCGTAGAGGTCGCCGGCCGCCTCCAGCAGCCGGGGGTCCAGCCGCTCCAGGCTCGCGTACAGCGGCAGCACCAGGAAGGGCAGGAAGTTGTACGTCAGGCCGAGCACCACCGCGACCGGGGTGGCGAGCAGCCGGCCGTCGGGGCCGAGCAGGTGCACGTCGCGCAGCAGCCCGACGAACCAGCCGTTGTCCGACAGGATGGTCTTCCACGCCAGCGTGCGCACCAGGAAGCTGGTGAACATCGGCGCGACCACGCAGACCAGCAGCAGGTTCCTCCACCGGCCGGCCTTCTGTGCGATGACGTACGCCAGCGGGTAGCCGGTCAGCAACGCCAGCACCAGCGCGGCGCCGGCGTAGCCGAAGGACCGCCCGAACTGCGGCCAGTACGCGGCGAGCGCGTCGGGGTAGTTGCCGAACGCCCAGGTCATCGCGTACCCGGTGGCGAGCGAGCCGGCGGGGTCGTAGAGGCTGGCGGCGGCGAGCTGCACCAGCGGCACCGCGAAGAAGAGCACCAGCCACGCCGCCGCGGGCAGCAGCAGCAGGTACGGCAGGAGGCGCTGCCGCCCGGACCGGTTGGGCGGCTGGGGTCCCGTCCGTCGGCCCGACCCTCCGGGCAGGTGCGCGGGCGGGCTCATGTCGTCGCGCCCGCCCGGCGGGCCGGTGTGCCCGATCACGAGGGTGTGCCCACCGGCTCGTTCCGCGCCGGTGTGCTCAGGTGGGCGTCGCCGGGCTCCCGGGACAGCAGGAAGGCGTGCCGCGGGTCCCAGTACGCCACCGCCCGCGCGCCCACCGGCAGCGGGCCGGTCGCTCCGCTGTTCGCGACGAAGGCCGTCAGCTCGCCGCCCCAGCCGGTACGGAGCAGGTACTGGGTGCTCACCCCCACGTAGGCGGCGTCGGTGACGACACCGGCGACGTGCTGGCACCCGGCGGGGACCTGGTCGGCGGAGTCGACCAGGTGCAGTTTCTCCGGGCGTACGCCCAGGTGGACCGGCCCCCGGTCGACGCGGGCCCGGCCGGCGGGCACCGAGAAGCGACGGCCGTGCGCCGACACCGCCACCTCGTTCCCGCCCCCGCCGGACGCCTCGCCGGTTAGCAGATTGGACTGGCCGAGGAAGTTCGCCACGAACGCCGTGGCCGGATACTCGTAGAGGTCGGCGGGGGCGCCGAGCTGCTCGATCCGCCCGACGTTCAGCACCGCGACGGTGTCGGCCATCGTCATGGCCTCTTCCTGGTCGTGGGTGACGTGCACGAACGTGCTGCCGACCTCGGCCTGGATCCGCTTGAGTTCGAGCTGCATCCGCCGGCGCAGCGTCAGGTCGAGCGCGCCGAGCGGCTCGTCCAGCAGCAGCACCTGCGGGCGGTTGACCAGGGCTCGGGCCAGTGCGACCCGCTGCTGTTGCCCGCCGGAGAGCTGGGCGGGGCGGCGGTGGCCGTGGTCGTCGAGTTGCACCAGCGCGAGCATGCCCATCACCTCGTCGTCGACGGAGCGGATGCCCCGTCGACGCAGGCCGAACGCGACGTTCTCGAAGACGTCCAGGTGCGGGAAGAGCGCATAGCTCTGGAAGACGGTGTTCACGGGCCGCTTGTACGGGCGCAGCCGGGTCACGTCCCGCTCGCCCAGCAGCACCTGCCCGCCGGTCGGCTCCTCCAGGCCGGCGATCATCCGCAGCGTGGTGGTCTTGCCGCAGCCGGACGGGCCGAGCAGGGCGAAGAACGAGCCCTGCGGGACGGTCAGGCTGAGGTCGTCGACCGCCGTGACGGCACCGAACCGCTTGGTGAGGTTGGCCAGTCGCAGGTCGCCGGCCGGGCCCTCGCGTCCCGCAGTCGTCCCGACCATCCCGCTCATGCCCCGATGACCTGCTGGAACTTGCCCTCGTACTCGCGTTCCTGCTGCTCGTCCAGCGCCATGAAGACCGTGGACCTGGCGAGCATGGCGTCGTCGGGGAAGATCAGCGGGTTGGCGGCCAGCGCCGGGTCGATCTTCTCCATCTCGGCCCGGGCGCCCCGCACGGGGCAGATGTAGTTGACGAACGCGGCGAGCCGGGCGGCGACCGCCGGGTCGTAGTAGTGGTCGACGAGCCGCTCGGCGTTGCCCTTGTGGCTGGCCCTGTTCGGCACCACCACGTTGTCCGACCAGATCATCGCGCCGGACTCGGGCACCACGAACCTGATCTTGTCGTCGTCGAAGCCGAGCTGGATGGCGTCGCCGGACCAGCCGATGCACGCGGCGATGTCGCCCCTGGCCAGCTCCGGCGCGTAGTCGTTGCCGGTGAACCTGCGGATCTGGCCGGCGTCGACGGCCTTCCTCAGCTTGGCGAGCGCGTCGTCGAACTGGGCGCCGGTGAAGTTCGCCGGGTCGTGGCCGTTCGACTGGAGCAGCAGGCCCATGGTGTCCCGCATCTCGGACAGCGCGGTCACCCTGCCCTTGAGGTCGGGGCGGGTGAGCAGTTCGTCGACCGTCCGGATCTCCCTGGTCACCCTGCCGTTGTAGGCGAGGCCGGCCAGGCCGGACTGCCACGGGACGGCGAGCTGGTTCTCGGGGTCGAAGGACCGGCCGCGCAGCGAGGGCAGCAGGTTGGCCTCGACGTTGGGCAGCTTCGACCTGTCCAGTTCCTGGAGCCAGCCGAGCCGGATCATCCGCGCCGCCATCCAGTCGCTGAGGACCATGATGTCCCGCCCGGTCGGCTGGCACCCCGCGAGCTGGTTCCGCACCTTGCCGAAGAACTCGTTGTTGTCGTTGATGTCCTCGGTGTACGTGACCCGGATGCCGCTCTCGGCGACGAACGCGTCCAGGGTCGGCCGCTTGGACCCGTCGGCGTCGTCCACGTCCATGTACTGCGGCCAGTTCGAGAACGTCAGCGTCCTCTCGGTGCCGGACAGGTCCTCGCTGACGCAGCCGGCCGCCGTCTGGGTGGCGGCCCTGGTGCCGCAGCCGGCCAGCGAGCCACCCGCCGCCAGCAGCGCCGCCGAGCCGAGTGCGCCGGTCAGCAGCCCGCGCCGGGTGAGGGGCCGGACGGGAGTTCGCATGTGACGACTCCTTGCGCGTTCGTCGGCGGTCGGGCGGGGTGACCTGCCGGCGAGGGGTCAGGTGCGGTGAACGACAGATCTTGGCATGCGCCGACGGCGACGACGGACGGCGGGTCCGTGTCCGACAACGCCGCCGGATCACGGCGGCGACGGCGGTGTTGTCTGCTTGTCCCGATACCCCACGGGTATTTTTATGCCACACCGGTATCAGCGCTCCGGCGGCATGGTCCGGCCGCTCCAGGCGCCTTCCACGTCTTCCATCGCCAGGACGCCCCCGCGAGCCCAACGGTCAAGGGCCACCTGGTCACCGCTACACCGTGACGTCGATCAGACGAGACCACAGTCGCCTGAGCTGAAGCTGCGCGGACAGACGTGCAGCCTGCGGCACCGCCCGATCAGCCGGCGCGCCCGTGGCGGCCGGTCGATCCGACGAACGCCCGCCAGGCGTCCGGCGCGAAGGTGAGGACACCGCCAGCGCGGTCCTTGCTGTCCCGCACGAGCACCCGACCGGGCAGGTTGTCGGCCACCTCGACGCAGTCGCCACCGTTGTTGCTGCTGCGGGACGCGGTGCGCCAGCGGGCGTCGGTCAGGTCCATCCCGTCGCCACCTCCCTGATCAGCTCGATCGACCGGCGTCGCGGCAGTGCCTCGCCCGCGACGCTCTCCCATCTGGCGCCCAGGCTAGCAATGTCGGCACTCTCCGTCACCACCTGACCGCGAAGCTGGTTGTCCACATAGGCCGTCTCGGCGCCGTCGGGCAGGCGGATCAGCACGAACGCCCCGGCGAGACCGGTGTGCCACGGCACCTCGGCGGGGATCACCCGGACCTGCACGTGCTCCTGCGCGGCGACCGCCAGCAGGTGGGCCAACTGCCCGGCCATCACCGCCCGGTCCCCCACCCGCCGACGCAGCACCACCTCGTCGATCACGACGACGAGCTGGGGCGGGGCGTCCCGGGCCAGGACGGCCTGCCGGGCCAGCCGGCCGCCGACGATCTCGTCCACCTCGGCCGCCGGGAGCAGGCCGCCGGTCGCCAAGACCGCGCGGGCGTACGCCTCGGTCTGGAGCAGGCCCGGCACGAGCGAGGGCTGGTACGACCGGATGGTGACGGCGTCCTGTTCCAGTTCCGCCCACGGCCGGAACCACGGCAGGTCGCGGCGGCGGAACGGCTCGGGCCACAGCTCGGCGGCGTCGCACCCCAGGATCTCGGCGACGGCGAGGCGCGTCCTGGGATGCGGTATCCGACCCGAGGCGAGCCATCGCCCCGCCGTCTTCGGGTCGACGCCCACCTTCTCCGCCAACGACTCGGCCGTCTCACCCTTCTCGGCCATCGCCACCCGCAGCACCTCGCTCACCCGCCAGCCCCTCCGCACCCTGCCGCTCCGTCACGCTGTGGCGCACGATAACCACGCTTCGTGCTGCCGCCTGCGGCCTGTCGGCTTGTCGGGGCGGGACGTGTTTCGCTCACCTCAGGTGTGCCGGGAGGGTCCGGGAAGGGCCCCGGAAGTGTCCGAACAGGCCACTCCGCCCTGGGCGCATGGATGGGGCAGCTCGACAGCGCGCAGATGGTGTGGTCGCGGCGGCAGGCCCAGCGGGCCGCACTCGCCCCATGCCCCGGCGCAGCCGTGCGCCTCAGCGGATCAGTGGTTCGGGGGGATGACGCGCAGGTGACCTCGACGGCCCGTCTGGGGGGTCGATTTGGTGGCCTGGTCGTCCTCGGGCGGGCGCGGGGCCACCGGGCGGGCGGCCTCGCGAACGGCCTCGGCGAGGGCGACCAGGTCGTCGGTGGTGGGCGGCGGGGGCTCGAACTCGCCCTCGTGCCGGACCACGTCCCAGCCGCGCGGAGCCGTCAGGCTCCGGGCGTGCGGTTCGCACAGGTCGTACGTGTGCGGCTCGGCGAACGCCGCCAACGGGCCGACCACCGCTGTCGACTCGTTGTAGACATAGGTCAGCGTGGCGACCGCTTGCCGGGGGCAGCCGTTACGGGAGCAGCGCCGTGGTGACCTCACGGCGGCAGGGTATCCCCATTACCGGGTTCGGCGCACTGCTTCGCGTTGCGACACGCCCGTCACGGTGATCACAATTCGGCCGGGGTGTCCGCGCCGCGCCGCGCCGCTGCCGCTGCCGCAGGCGGGGTCGGTGCGGGCGCTAACCTTTCCTCATGACGAGCCCGGAACACCGCCGCCCCGGCCCCGGCCGGCGCGCTCACCGCGACCGGCACGGCCGCGGCCTGCGCGGGCGGCTGGTGCCGGCGACGGTGCCGTTGGCGCGCACGAAGGCGGAGATCTTCGACGACCTGGTGCTGGACACGGTCGAGACCCTCGAACGGCGGTTCGCCAAGGAACTGGCCGGGGTCGAGTTCGCGGTGGAGGACGTCCCGCCGGACCTCAACGTCTACGACTCCGACGTGCTGGAGGACGGCGAGGTGCCGCTCGCCCGGCTGCTGCCCGGCCGGCCGGGCCGGCAGGAGGTGCCCCCGCGGATCGTGCTCTACCGCCGGCCGTTGGAGTTCCGTGCGATGGACCGCGAGGACCTCGCAGATCTCGTGCACGACGTGATCATCGAGCAGGTGGCCAATCTGCTCGGGGTGGACCCCGACGAGTTGGCCTGAGCCGGGCTGCCCCCACCTTTGCCTGAGCCGGGCGGCCCCCACCGCCCTGGCCCGGCAGCGCTCAGGCGACCCGCCGCTTGAGCTTGCGCCGCTCCCGCTCCGAGAGCCCGCCCCAGATCCCGAATCGCTCGTCGTGGCCGAGAGCGTATTCGAGGCATTCCGTCTTCACCTCGCAGCGCGAGCAGATCCGCTTCGCCTCGCGGGTCGAGCCGCCCTTCTCGGGAAAGAACGCCTCCGGGTCGGTCTGGGAGCAAAGCGCCCGCTCCTGCCACTCCGGCGCGTTTCCGAGCAGGTCGGCCACCTCAAGCTGGCCGTCCATCAGATGCCTCCTTGTCGCGCACCGGCGTCATCGCCGCTGCAACCCCCCACGCGGAAGGCGTGCTTGTCCGTACGGTCACGATTTGTTGCGTTCCGCGCGAACAACCCCATTCAAATTACACGCGTGTAATGCGTGCGCCGTCAAGCCGGACTTGATAATGGAGTCGCCCTCCCGACAACACTCCGGACGGCCACCCGACCGCCCGGCCCCGCAACCTGCCCTATCGATTCAGACCCCGGCCGAGTAACGCCCTCTCCGGCGAGTTGCCCGAGTTTTCTCCGGTGGCGCCTTCCCGCGGACCCCACGGGACAGGTCGATGAGGAGCCTCGAAAGTCACCCACCACGATAGGTTGATCTTGGTGGGGCACAGGTTAACCCGAGTTGGCGCGGACCGCCCGCCGAGCCCGGGGCACCGACGGCGCCGTGCCCACGATGTGGACGCGGCGCGGCAGCGCGCCTCGCCACCACGCTCCCCGGCAGCCGCCGACACGCTGCTGCGCCGGAGGTTCCCGGCGATCGGTCCACTCGCGACGAAAAACCCGTCGATCGGCAGGGTACGTCCCACCAGGCGGTACGGGGGTGGCCGGCGGGCCCGGCCCACCGGCCGCGCGGCACACCCGCTCTGTTGTGGACGGTGGCACACCCGTCGATGTCCACCCCGACCGGCCAGGGCGGTCCGCAACTGCGGCCCCCGGACGTCGGCCGGGCTAGGGTCGCGGGCTGCCGTACGCGGTCGTGCGCCTGCGGGCCGGTCGACCGGCGGCCGCCGCCATGGCGATCAACTGCTCCTCGGTGCGCGCCGAGCCGTTGCCGGAGCCGGCCATCCGGGAGATCGTCTCCTCCATCAGCGTGCCGCCCAGGTCGTTGCAGCCGCCCCGGAGCATCTCCGCCGTGCCCTCGTCGCCGAGCTTCACCCACGAGCACTGGATGTTGTCGATCCGGTTGTGCAGCAGCAGCCGCGCCATCGCGTGCACGACCCGGTTCTCCCGCCACGTCGGCCCCGGGCGGGCGATGCCGGCCAGGTAGATCGGCGCGTTCGTGTGCACGAACGGCAGCGCCACGAACTCGGTGAACCCGCCCGTACGGTCCTGCAACCCGGCCAGCACCCGGAAGTGCGCGAGCCACTGTGCCGGGTGGTCCACGTGGCCGTACATCATGGTGGAGCTGGACCGGATGCCCAGCTCGTGGGCCGTGCCGACCACGTCGACCCAGGCGGCGGCCGGCAGCTTGCCCTTGGTGAGCACCCAGCGCACGTCGTCGTCGAGGATCTCGGCGGCGGTGCCCGGGATGGTGTCCAGCCCGGCCTCGCGCAGCCCGGTCAGCCACTCCCGCACCGACACGCCGGCCTTGGCGGCGGCGGTGACGATCTCCATCGGCGAGAACGCGTGCACGTGCATCCCCGGCACCCGCGCCTTGATCGCCCGGACCAGGTCGGCATAGACGGTCACCGGCAGCTTCGGATCGATCCCGCCCTGGAGGCAGACCTCGCTGGCGCCGGCCGCCCATGCCTCCTCGGCCCGGTCGGCGACCTGCTCCACCGAGAGCCGGTACGCGTCGGCGTCCCGCTCCCGCTGCGCGAAGGCGCAGAAACGGCAGCCGACATAGCAGACGTTGCTGAAGTTGATGTTGCGGTTCACGACGTACGTCACGTCGTCGCCGACCGCCGCCCGGCGCACGTCGTCGGCGAGCCGGCACAGCTCGTCGAGCGCCGGCCCGTCGGCGGCGAACAGCGCCAGCGCCGCGTCGGCGTGCCTCGGCTCCAGCAGCGCGGCCGGATCGTCGGCCGCCAGCCGCAGCCCGGCCCGCAGGTCGCCGTCGGTCCCGCCCCCGCCGCCGGCGGTGACCTTGCCGGCCACCTCGGCCCAGTCGCCGTAGACGTGGTCGAAGTCGCCGCGCCGGTCACCCGTCCGCCCGGTGGTGTCGATGGTGGCGTACAGGTCGGTCCGCCCGCCGTACGTCTCGTCGGGCTCCTGCCAGGGGCGGCCCACCGGCCGGGCCTCCTCGACGGCCAGCCCCGTCGCCGGGTCGGCCAGCGCGCCGACGTGCGGCAGCAGGCGCGGGTCCAGCCACGGGTCGCCGGCCCGCACGTACTCGGGGTAGATCGTCAGCCGCTCGCGCAGGGTGAAGCCGGACTTCTCCGTGTGCTCGGCCAACTCGTCGATCTGCGGCCAGGGGCGTTCCGGGTTCACGTGGTCCGGGGTCAGCGGGGAGACCCCGCCCCAGTCGTCGATGCCGGCGCGCAGCAGCAGGTCGTACTCGCCGGCGATGAGGTTCGGCGGGGCCTGGATCCGGGCCTTCGGCCCGAGCAGCACCCGGGTCACCGCCACCGTGGCGGCCAGGTCGTGCAACTCGGCGTCGGGCATCCCGCGCATCGCCGTGTCCGGCTTCGCGCGGAAGTTCTGCACGATCACCTCCTGGAGGTGGCCGTACTCGCGGTGCGCCCGGCGGATCGCGAAGATCGCGTCGACCCGCTCCCCGGGCGTCTCGCCGATGCCGATCAGGATGCCCGTGGTGAACGGCACGCCCACGCGGCCCGCGTCGTCGAGCACCCGCAGCCGGACCGCCGGCTCCTTGTCGGGCGAGCCGAAGTGCGGGCCGCCGGGCTCCGACCAGAGCCGCGTCGCCGTGGTCTCCAGCATCATCCCCATGCTGGGCGCGACGGGCTTGAGCCGCTGCAACTCCGACCAGGACAGCACGCCCGGATTAAGGTGGGGCAGCAGCCCGGTCTCCTCCAGCACCGCCACCGCACAGGCGCGCAGATAGTCCAGAGTGGAGTCGTAGCCACGCTCGTCCAGCCACTGCCGGGCCGCCGGCCAGCGCTCCTCCGGCCGGTCACCCAGCGTGAAAAGGGCCTCCTTGCAGCCCTGCGCCGCGCCCGCCCGCGCGATGGCGAGGACCTCGTCCCGGTCGAGGAAGGCCGCCGGCAGCCGGTGCGGCACCGTCGCGAAGGTGCAGTAGTGGCAGCGGTCCCGGCACAGCCGGGTGAGGGGGATGAAGACCTTCTTCGAGTACGTGACCACGCCCGGCCGCCCCGCCTCGCGCAGGCCGGCGTCGCGGACGGCACCCGCCACGTCGAGCAGTTCGTCCAGCGCCGCGCTCCGGGCGGCCAGCAACGCGCTGGCCTCGTCGACGTCGAGCGTCCGCCCGGTCGCGGCCCGGTGCAGTGCCCGCCGCACGCTCGCGTCGGTCGGGCCGGGCACGGTGCGATCAACCATCCGCCCAGCCTAGGCGCTCATCCGCCCCGTTCCGCCCCACCCACCCGGCCCACCACGTGAACATGGGCGCCCCGCACCCACCCTCGCCACCGTGCTGAGCGCACCCCCGTCCCGCCCCCGTCCCGCCAACCAGCCCCTCGCGACGCTGACCCTCTCCTCGCCGTTCCGGCCAGCCCCTCGCCGGCGCTGCCCGACGAACCAGCGGTGATCAGGACGTCATGTACCTGAAACGGGCCGGGATACGTCCATGGCGTCCTGATCACCGGGGTACGGCAAGCGGAGGCGGGCGCTCGGGGTGGAGTGGGTGGGCACGGCGAACGGTGGGATGGAGTGGCTGGGCGCGGCGGGCTGGGCGCGGCGGGTGGAACGGCGAGCGCCCCGCACGGCGTGCGGGGCGCTCGGGTGGGACGTGGCCTCGATCAGCGGGGGGCGTCGGGGGTGTCGCCAGGGTTGATGCGCTGGGTGCGGTCGGTCTCGTCGCCGGTGGGACGCGGGATCGCCTCGGTGTGCTCGGTGTGCTCGACGGGCTGGCGCGGGATCGCCTGGGTCGGGTCGGCCGAGGGCGGCGGACCGAACGGCGGCGCGGGCTGCGGCTGGCCGAACGGCGGCGCGGACTGCGGCTGACCGAACGGCGGCGCGGACTGCGGCGCGGGAGCGGCCGGCGGCGCCGACCGCGGCGCCGGGGGCGCGGACTGCGGCTGGCCGAACGGCGGCGCGGACTGCGGCGCGGGAGCGGCCGGGGGCGCCGACTGCGGCGCCGGAGCGAACGGCGAGCCCTGCTGCGGGCCACCGGCGAACGGCGCGGGCTGCTGACCGTACGGAGCGCCGTAGGGGCCCGGCGCCTGCCAGCCACCCTGCTGACCGGGCATCTGCTGACCGGGGACGTGCTGACCCGGGACCTGCTGACCGGGGGCGGGGTAGCCGCCCTGCTGCTGGGGCCACCCGGGCTGCGGCTGGCCGTACATGCCGGGCTGGGGCTTCGGCTTGGGCACGTGGTAGAGGGTGCGCCAGATCTTGAACACGACGTACGCGGCGACCGCGAAGAGCGCCAGCCAGGCCACGCGGCTGAGCAGGCCCAGGAAGGCGTCGAGGATCTCGCCCTCGGCCAGCCGGTCGACCGTCCAGAAGAGGAAGGTCAGCCCGCCGAACAGCGCACTGACGGCGTACTCGCCCAGGGCGACCTGGGTGATCAGCTTCGCCTTCGGCACCGGGGGCTTCACGTGCGTGACGAGCAGTACGGCCAGCAGGGGCAGGAACACCGACTCGAGGCCGATGAAGGCGTAGAAGGCGTTGCCCGCCCGACCGCCGAACGTGCTGTACTCGGTCGGCGTCACCAGCCGGATCAGGCCGACGAAGAGGAACACGGCGTTGGCGCCGAGGAGCACGAACGCGGCGAGTTCACGTAGCGGCCTGGTCAGCTGGCTGGCCTGCGTCGCGTCGGTGGACGCGGGCTCGGCGGGGCTGGTCAACGGGATCCCCCTCGGGGCGAATGCGGACGGTTGCCGACGTGAGCCTAGTCTCCCGGCCCACGGGCCGACCGGAGGCGGCCCGTGCGCGAGGATGGTCGGCATGCGCATCGTGGTTCTGACGGGTGGCATCGGAGGCGCTCGTTTCCTGGTCGGCGTGCGGGCGTACGCCCGCGAGGTCGGCGCCGAGGTGACCGCCGTGGTCAACGTCGGTGACGACCTGCTCCTGCACGGGCTCAAGGTCTGTCCCGACCTGGACAGCGTGATGTACACGCTGGGTGGCGGCGCCGACCCGGAGCGGGGCTGGGGGCGCGTCGGCGAGAGCTGGACGGTCAAGCAGGAGCTGGCCGCGTACGGCGCCCAGCCCACCTGGTTCGGGCTCGGCGACAAGGACATCGCCACCCACCTGGTGCGCACCACGATGGTCAACGCCGGTTACCCGCTGCACGCGGTCACCGAGGCGCTCGCCGATCGCTGGCAGCCCGGCGTACGCCTGCTGCCGGCGACCGACGACCGGCTGGAGACGCACGTGGTGGTGGAGCTCGACGGCGGCCAGCGGGCGATCCACTTCCAGGAGTGGTGGGTGCGCCACCGCGGCGACGTCCCCACCCACCGGTTCGTCTTCGTCGGCGCGGAGACCGCCCGGCCCGCGCCCGGCGTGGCGGAGGCGATCGCCGGGGCCGACGTGGTGCTCGTCGCGCCGAGCAACCCGGTGGTGAGCATCGCCCCGGTCCTGGCCGTGCCCGGGCTGCGCGAGGCGGTCGCCGACGGTCCCGCCCCGGTGGTGGGCGTGTCGCCGATCATCGGCGGCGCACCGGTGCGCGGCATGGCCGACCGCTGCCTGGCGGTGCTGGGGGTGGAGTGCAGCGCGGCCGGCGTGGGCCGGCTCTACGGAGGCCGGCCGGCCGGCGGGCTGCTCGACGGCTGGCTGGTCGCCGAGGAGGACGCCGGCAGCGTGGTGCCGGAGGTGACCGTCCGCGCGGCGCCGCTGCGGATGACCGACGAGGCGGCGACGGCGGCCATGGTCCGCGCCGCGCTGGAGCTGACGTGAGGCTGGAGATCCTGCCGGTGCCGGGCATCGGCCACGTGTCCGAGGGCGACGACCTGGCGGCGCTGATCGCCACCGCCGCGCCCTGGCTGCGCGACGGCGACGTGCTGGTGGTGACCAGCAAGATCGTTTCGAAGGCGGAGGGGCGTCTCGTCGACGTCCCGGCGGACGGGCCGGAGCGGCTCGCCGCGCGCGACGAGGTGCTGGCCGCCGAGACGGCACGGGTGGTGGCCACCCGGGGCGCCACCCGCATCGTGCAGACCCACCACGGCTTCGTGATGGCGTCGGCCGGCATCGACGCCTCGAACGTCGACAAGACCCGGCTGGTGCTGCTCCCCGAGGACCCGGACGCCTCGGCCCGGGCGCTGCGTGCCGCCCTGCGCGAGCGCCACGGCGTGGACGTCGCGGTGATCGTCAGCGACACGATGGGCCGGCCGTGGCGCAACGGGCTGACCGACGTGGCGCTCGGCGTCGCCGGGATGGACGCGATCCGCGACCACCGGGGCGAGGTCGACCCGTACGGCAACGAGCTCCAGCTCACCCAGATGGCGGTGGTGGACGAGCTGGCCGGAGCGGGCGAGCTGATCAAGGGCAAGTGTGACCAGATGCCGGTGGCGGTGGTGCGCGGCTACCTGACCGCCCCCCGGCCGGACGACGGCGTCGGCGCGTCGGCGCTGGTCCGGGACGCCTCGATGGACCTCTTCTCGCTGGGCACCGCCGAGGCGAGGGCCGCCGGGCTGGCCGCCGCCGCCACCCTGCCGGACGGCCCCGACGCGACCCCGCCCGACCCCGAGGCCGTACGCCGGGCGATCGACGCGGTCGCGGGCGTGGTCACGCCCGGCACGGTCTTCAGCCTGGTCGCCGACGAGGAGGCCCGCGCCGGACTGACCGACCGGGTGCCCGGCTGGCCGGCGGAGGCGACGACGCTGGTGCTCGGCTCCCCGGCGACCCCGGCCGGCCCGACCGACCTGGTCCGCTTCGGCGCCGACATGCAACGCCTCCGCACCGCCCTGGCGGCCGAGGGCGTCGCCTCCCTGCTGCTTCCCCCGCCCCCCGGCACCACCGCCAGCGCCGCCCTGGCCCTGTGACGGAGTCCGGCCCAGTGACGGGCGCCCTGGCCGCGTGACGGCGCCCTGACCGCGGACGGCGCCCTGGCCGCGTGACGGTGCCCGGGTGGGCGCGGGCGGCGGCGCTCAGGAGTTGAGCATCGCCCGCCCCAACGGGGTCAGGGTGTGCAGGACGGTGTTGCGGTCGCGCTGGCTGACCAGGAGGCCGGCGTTGCGCAGCACGGTGGTGTGCTGGCTCGCGGCGGCAGCCGAGATGTTGAGCCGACGGGCCACCTCGCCGGTGGTGCAGCCGTCGTCGCTGGCCGCCAGCACGGCGGCCCGGGTGCGGCCGAGCAGCGCGGCCAGCGCCTCCCGCCCGGGATCCGACGCGCCGGGGCCGCCGCCCTCGCCGGGGGCCGGCAGCAGGCCGCCGAGCCGGTCCACCGGGTAGACCAGGACCGGGGGCAGCTCCGGGTCGAGCAGGGCGACCGGGGTGGCCGCGCAGAAGAACGACGGCACCAGCAGCAGCCCACGCCCGCCCAGGTGCAGCTCCCGGCTGTGCGGGTAGTCGCGGATCTCCAGCACTCCGGACTCCCAGCGCATGGCGGGCCGCAGGCTGCCCAGCAGCCCCTCCACCCCACCGTCGAGCAGCGCCCGGGCCCGTCGGGCACGGTCGGCCTCCACCGCCGCCTGGATCCGGGTCCAGTACGGGTCGATCGCCAGGCCGCGGTAGCGCTCCATCGCGCCGGTCAGGCCGCGCAGCGTGTCCGGCTCCCCCCGGGCCAGCGCCCCGGCGCCGACCGGCAGCGGGCTGCCGGCGGCGAGCAGTGCCAGGTCGCGTTGCAGCAGCGCCACGGGGGTGTTGCGGACCGCCTCCATGCCGGCCTCGAACCCCGACACGCTCTCGTACGGGGTGAGGAAGTCGGGGAAGTAGCCGCGGGGCGGGTTGAGCGTCAGGAGGAGCCGCAGCCCCGCCGAGTCGCTGCCCTCGCGCAGCCCGCGTGTCACGCTACGCCGCCAACCCGCCAGCAGCGGGTCCCGGCCACGGCCGGGCAGCAGGTGCAGGCTTAGAACCAGCTCCCACACCGGATCCGCCGCCGGGGCCACCCGGGTCCGGAGGATGTCCTCGGCGGAAAAGTAGATCTTCAGCATGGACGGCTCCCGCGTCGCCCGGCAGGGGGATGCCTGGCAACCGTTTGCACTGTACCCGGCCGGCACTTATCTCCGTCTTTAAGCGTGGGCTGAAAGACCTCGACGCCCCCCGGGGCCGTTGGGCATGCTTCCACATGCCCGCGCACGGGGGCGGGTGCGTAACCCCGCTCCGAACCGGGCGCCCGGGGGGCGGGGAAGACCGGCGGCCGGGCGACATCACGAGGGTCTGCGGCCTTGCTCCGCGGAGGTGTCGCCCGTTCGCCGGTTCCACCGCCGGTCAACCGACCCAGAGCGCCACCCGATGGTCCTCGTCGGTGACGTAGAAGCTCTGACCACCCCACTCGGCCACCCCCTCCACGTGGTGGAACGGCGCCAGGTCGGCCACCAGCTCACCGGGGACCAGGTGCCCGTCGCCGGGTGCGGAAAACCGGACGTGCCGGGAGGTGACCTCGCCGCCGGCCGGGTGGTCGTCGAGCAGCACCGAGCCCTTGCCCAGCGCGTCGATGGACCCGACGATCGCCGCGTAGCCGCCGTCGTCCGTGGGCGTGATCGCCCGGAAGCCGGCCAGCGCGCCGGGCGGCGTCACCCCGGTCAGGACGTACGCCCCCGACGCCTGCGGCCAGCTCGGCACGGGATCGAACATGTTCGGCACACCGGTCAGCTCGACCAGGATCGGCTCACCGTCGGCGGTGACCGGGAAGCGCAACCCGAGCAGGACCCCGCCGGTCGGCGTGAAGGCCGCCGCCTCGACGTTCATCGGCAGGTCGTCGGCGACGAGCCGGCTGACCCAGCCCTTGGACCGGGCGGTGCCCCGGGCGACGGTCTCCCCGATGAACCGGGCCCGCACCCGCTCGCCGGGCGGCAGCGGAGTGAACGCCGCCTTGAGCAGGGCGTCGTTGACCGCCCGGTGCAGCCGGAACCGGTTGCGGACCACCTGCACCGGCACCGGGCCCGCCGCCGCGTCGTCCTCGCGGAACCGGGCCACGAAGGCGCGTCGCGGGCGCAGCGGCCCCGCCTTCGAGCCGAAGTGGGAACCGAAGACGTACACCCAGCCGTCGTGGTGGGCGAGCGCCTCGCCGTCCTCCGTACGGCCGTTCTCCGCCCCGGCGTCGGCGGCCACGTGGTGGGCGACCCAGCGGCCGTCGTCCAGCTCCAGCAGCAGGGCCAGGCAGTGCTCCACCGGCCCCTCGTCCAGCACGGTCCAGAAGCCGCGCCGGGCACCGTGCGCCCGCAGCAGCGGCGCGGAGCGCACCGGCAGCAGGTCGCTGGCCTCGTTGCCGGCCACGACGAACTCCAACAGTCGCAGGGTCACCCGGCCAGGGTACGAAGCGTCGGCTCGTACAGTGTCGGCATGGCCGACTCCCCCACCACCGGCACCCGACCGTCCCCCGACGCGAAGGCGCAGACCGCGCCGGACGCCGAGGCGGATCAGGCGCGGCACGCCGAGGCGCACCCGGCGCCGCAGGCCGGGGTGGATCAGGCGCGGCACGCCGGGGTGCACACGGCGCTGCACGCCGACGCCGTCGTGACGCTGAGCCGCTGGGAGCCGACCGGCCCGGCCGCCGCCGAGGCCCGGGACCGCACCCTGGCGTTGCTGGCCGCCGGGCCGGTGGCGATGAGCCGGGCGCACCGGCCCGGGCACGTCACGGCGAGCGCGCTGGTGCTCGACGCCACCGGGTCACGGGTGCTGCTCTGCCTGCACGGCAAGTTCCGGCGCTGGGTGCAGCTCGGCGGGCACTGCGAGCCGGCCGACCGGACCCTCGCCGCCGCCGCCCTGCGGGAGGCGGGCGAGGAGTCCGGCATCGCCGGCCTGCGGATCGACCCGGTGCCGATCGACGTCGACATCCACCCCGTGAGCTGCCAGGGCGGCTCGCTGCACCACGACGTACGCTTCGCCGTGCTCGCCCCGCCCGGGGCGGTGGAGCGGGTCAGCGAGGAGTCCGAGGCGCTGGGCTGGTTCCCGCCGGACCGGCTGCCGGAGCCGCTGGCCGGCGGGACGGCGCACCTGGTCGCCCCGGCCCTGGCGACGCTCAGACGAGCCCCTCTTCGCCCCGTTCCTTGAGTTCGTCGACGACCTTCTTGACGTCCTGCGCCCGGTCCCGGGGGCAGACCAGCAGCGCGTCCGGCGTGTCGACGATGATCAGGTCGTGTACGCCGACGGCGGCCACCAGCCGGCCGGAGTGGGACACCACCACGAGTCCGCCGCTGTCGCGCAGCAGCACCCCCGGCTTGGCGTCGGCGCCGAGCACCACGTTGCCGTCCGCGTCGGCGGGCAGCACCTCGCCCAGGGTGTGGAAGTCGCCGACGTCGTTCCAGCCGAAGTCGCCCGGCACGGTCGCCACCCGGCCGGCGGTCGCCGCGCCCTCCATCACCGCGTAGTCGACGGAGATCTTCGGCAGCGTCGGCCAGATGGTGCCGAGCACGCCGTCCTGCTCCTCGGTGCCCCACGCGTCGGCGATCGCGACGATCCCGGCGTGCAGGGCGGGCTGCTGGCGGGCCAGCTCGGCGAGGAACACGTCGACCCGCCAGACGAACATGCTGGCGTTCCAGAGGTGCCGCCCGGAGCGCAGGTACGCCTCGGCCACCTCCGCGCTCGGCTTCTCTTTGAACTCGGCGACCGGTCGCAGCGGGCCGCCGTCGACCGGGTCGCCGGTCTGGAGGTAGCCGTAGCCGGTCTCGGCCCGCGTCGGGGTGATGCCGACCGTCATGAGCAGACCCTGCTCGGCGCCGCGTACCGCCTCCCGGACCACCTGCCGCCAGCGTTGCGGGTCACCGATCAGGTGGTCGGCGGCGAAGGAGCCCATCACCGCCTCCGGCTCGCGCCGCGCGATGACCGCGGCGGCCAGGGCGATCGCCGCGCACGAGTCCCGGGGCGACGGCTCGACCAGGATGTTCTCCTCCGGCACTCCGCCGAGCTGGCGCGCGACCGCCGCCACGTGCGCGGTCCCGGTGACCACCAGGGTGCGCTCGGCGGTGGTCAGCGGGCCCAGCCGGTCCACCGTCGCCTGGAGCAGCGAGGCGGCGGAGCCGGTCAGCGGGTGGAGGAACTTGGGATGGCCGGCGCGGGACAGCGGCCACAACCTCGTGCCACTGCCACCCGCCGGGATGACGGCGTAGATCACCCGCACATCATGCCCGATTCGCCTGAACGGGGACGCATTCTCGCGCCGCCGGTCGCGGCGGTCAGGACCGGGCCCGGCTCCAGGCGGCGATGTGCACCTCGGCGCTGGACTCCCAGGTGAACTCCTTGGCCCGGTCGAAACCGGCCTTGGCCAGGGACAACCGCCGCTGCTCGTCGTCGAGCAGCGCGGCCAGGTCGGTGGCGATCTGATCGGGCGCCTCGCTGGTGTACGCGACCGCGTCGCCGCCCACCTCCGGCAGCGACAGCCGGGGCGTGGTGAGCACCGGGGCGGCGCACGCCATCGCCTCCAGGATGGGCAGGCCGAAACCCTCCCCGTAGGACGGGTAGGCGGCCACCAGGGCGCCGCCGAGGAAGCCGGGCAGGTCCGCGTAGCGGAGGTAGCCCGGGCGCAGCAGCCGCAGGTGCGACGGTACCTCCGCCACCGCGCGGTCGATGTCGTCGTCGTGCCCCTGGCCGCCGGCGATCACCAGGGCCGGCGGATCCTCCCGCTCAGCCACGGCGCGGGCCCAGCCGCGGATCAGGTTCGGCACGTTCTTACGCGGCTCCTTGGCACCCAGGAAGGCCACGTAGTTGGTGCCGCCGAGCCCCAGCCGGGCCCGGACCCGGGCCTTCTCCTCGTCGCTGGGCGCGTGGAAGGCGGCGTGGTCGACGCCGTGGTAGGCGACGTCGATCCGGGTGGGGTCGGCGTCGAGCAGCCGGATCAGCTCGTCGCGGGTGGCCTTGCTCGGCACGATCACCCGGCTGGCGCGGCGCAGGGACGTCTTGATCGCGCTGCGGAAGAAGGTGCGCCGCGACTTGTCGTAGTGCTCCGGCTCGGTGAAGAACGTCGCGTCGTGCACGGTCACCGTGACCGGGCAGCCGGCGCGCAGCGGGCAGGTGTAGAACGGCGAGTGCAGCACCTGCGCGCCCACCTGCTGGGCGAGCAGCGGCAGGCCGGTCTGCTCCCAGGCGAGCCGGGCGGGGCGGTGCGCCACGGCGGCCGGGGCCGGGACGATCTCCGCGCCGGGCAGCATCCGGGCGTAGCGCTCCAGGTCGGTGCGGAGGCAGACGACGGCCAGTTCCACCCCCGAACCGCACACCTTGCCGAGGGCGCCGAGCAGGCCGTCGACGTATCGACCGACACCGCCACGGTCGACGGGGACACTCGTGGCGTCGATGAGCACGCGGGGCGGGCGGCCGGCGGTCACGGGGCGACTCCTTGAACTGACGGGCCTGTGGGGAACGACACTCCGGCAAGCCTACGCCGGAGCCCGGCGCCGACGCTGACTGCGACCCGACGGTACGCCGACTTGTCGCCGTCATCGAGTACGGCCGCCGGGGGCGTATCGTTCGCGCCGATGGCCGACAACATTGCCCGGGTCTTCGCCGACGCGATCGCGACCGACCCGACCAGACCGCTGCTGACCTGGTACGACGACGCCACGGGAGAGCGCACCGAGCTCTCCGGCGCCACGCTGGCGAACTGGGTGGCCAAGACGGCGAACCTGCTCGTCGACGAGGTGCGCGTGGGCCCCGGCGACGTCGCCGGGGTGGTGCTGCCCCCGCACTGGCAGACCGCCGCGGTGCTGCTCGGCTGCTGGTCGGCCGGGCTCACCGTCGCCGACACGCCGGGCGACGTGGACGTGCTCTTCGTCGCCGCGGCGCGGCTCGACGAGGCGGACGCCTGGTCGGCCGGCGAACGCTACGTCCTCGCCCTCGACCCGTTCGCCCTGCCGATGCGCCAGGTGCCGGCCGGCCTCGCCGACTACGTGTCGGAGGTACGCGCCCACGGCGACCACTTCAGCCCGTACGCCGCCGGCGGCCCGGGCGAGGCGAAGCTGCTGGGCCGCGCGACCGCCCGCGCGACGGAGCTGGGCATCGCGCCCGGCGACCGGGTCCTGATCGACACCGGCGCCTACCCCGACCCGGTCGACTGGCTGCTCGCCCCGCTGACGGTCGGCGCCACCGCGGTCCTCTGCGCCAACGCCGACCCGGCCCGCCTGCCCTCGCGGGCCACCACGGAACGCGTGACCCGCTCTCTTCGCTGACCCCGCTCTCGCGGGCACCTCGAACCCGTGAGCAGAGCCGCCATCTGGCAACGAACGGACATTCCGGGCTCTATGGTGGCGCACATGGGACGCCCAACAGCGGCAGGCCGCGATCGCTACCGTCGGCTGCGCGGATTCAACGTGCTCGTCGGTCTGATCCTGGCCGTCGAGGGCGGTTGGATGTGGGCCGCCAGCAACGACCTGTCCCTGCCGATCACCGCGTCGTACCTGACGGCCGACCCGACGACGCTGCGCGACGCCACGCTCCCGGAGGTGGCCTTCCGACTCGCCATCGGCCCGGCGGTGGCGGTCTTCCTGCTCCTCGCCGCGCTCGACCATCTCGTCACCGCGGCCCCGGGCGTGCACCCCTGGTACGCACGCAACCTGGATCGCCGCAGCAACTACGCCCGCTGGATCGAGTACTCGGTCAGCGCCTCGATCATGATCGTCCTGATCGGGCTGTTCGTGGGTATCCGCGATCTCGCGGCGGTCATCGGGATCTTCGGCGCGAACACCGCGATGATCCTGTTCGGCCTGCTGATGGAGCGGCAGCAGGTGCCGGGACGCGCCGACTGGAGCGCCTTCTGGTTCGGTTCGCTGGTCGGCCTGGCCCCCTGGGCGGCGATCGCCGTCTACGTCGCCCAGCCGCCGGAGATCCCCGGCTTCGTCTGGGCGATCATCGTCATCCAGTTCCTCCTCTTCGCGAGCTTCGCGCTCAACATGGCACTGCAGTACGCCCAGCGCGGTCGATGGCGTGACTACCGCTACGGCGAGGTCTCGTACATCCTGCTCAGTCTCGTGGCCAAGTCCGCGCTGGCCTGGCTCATCTACGCCAACGTGCTGCGCACCTGACCACGGTGCTCGGCGAGGGTGGCGAAGGCCGTCAGGGACTCCGGGTTGGCCAGGGCGCCCCGGGCCGCCGCCGAGTCCACCGGGGTGCCGGTGAGGATCTTCTTCACCGGGACCTCCAGCTTCTTGGCCGACAGGGTGCGCGGGACGGCCCGCACCTGGTGGATCTCGTCCGGCACGTGCCGGGGCGACAGGGCGGTACGCAGCTCGCGGCAGATCTTCTTCCGCATCGCGTCGTCCAGCTCCAGGCCTTCGGCGAGCACCACGAACAGCAGCAGCTCCCCGGCGCCGCCCTCGTCGTCCTCCAGGTGCACGACCACCGAGTCGACGACCTCGTCGAGCCCTTCGACCACCGAGTAGAACTCGGCGGTGCCCAGCCGTACGCCGCCCCGGTTCAGGGTGGCGTCGGAGCGGCCCGTGATCACGCAGCCGCCCCGTTCGTTGATGGTGATCCAGTCGCCGTGCCGCCAGACGCCCGGGTAGAGGTCGAAGTACGCCTCCCGGTAGCGGCTGCCGTCGGCGTCGTTCCAGAAGCCCACCGGCATGCTCGGCATCGGCTCGGTGATCACCAGCTCGCCCAGCTCGCCGACGACCGGGGTGCCGTCGGCCGACCGGGCCTCCACCTTGGCGCCGAGCGCCCGGCAGGTGATCTCCCCGGCGTGCACCGCCAGCAGCGGCACACCCCCGACGAAGCCGGTGCAGACGTCCGTGCCGCCGGAGAGCGACTGGAGCTGGAGGTCGTCGCCGACCGTCTCGTACACCCAGGTGAAGCCCTCGGCGGGCAGCGGCGCGCCGGTCGAGCCGACCCCGCGCAGCGCGGAGAGGTCGGCGATCTCCCTCGGCACCAGCCCGGCCTTGCGGCAGGCCAGCAGGAACGGCGCGGACGTGCCGAAGTACGTGGTGCCGGTCTCCTCCGCCAGCCGCCACAGCGCGCCCAGGTCGGGGTGGCCCGGGTTGCCGTCGAAGAGCACGATCGCCGCACCCACCGCCGGCCCGGAGACCAGGAAGTTCCACATCATCCAGCCGGTGGTGGTGAACCAGAAGAACCGGTCCGCCGGGCCCAGGTCGTGGTGCAGGGCCAGCATCTTCAGGTGCTCCAGCAGGATGCCGCCGTGGCCGTGCACGATCGGCTTCGGCAGCCCGGTGGTGCCGGAGGAGTAGAGCACGTAGAGCGGGTGGTCGAAGGCGACCGGGGTGAACGTGAGCGGCTCGTCGGTGCCGGCGGCCAGCTCCGACCAGGCCAGCGCGCCCTCGAACGCGGCCGGCGTGCCGTCCGTGGCGTCACCCGCCGGATCCGCGGCCTGGTCGAGGTAGGCGATGCCGACGGTGTGCTCCAGCGACGGCAGGGCGGCCCGGATCGCGGCCACCTCGGCCCGCCGGTCGACCGGCTTCCCGCCGTAGCGGTAGCCGTCCACGGCGACCAGGACCTTCGGCTCGATCTGCTGCCACCGGTCGGTGACGCTGCGGGTGCCGAACTCCGGCGCGCAGGAGGAGAAGACCGCGCCCAGGCTGCTGGTGGCGAGCAGCAACACGTACGTCTCGGGGATGTTGGGCGCGTAGGCTGCGACCCGGTCGCCGGCGGTGACGCCGAGCCGGCGCAGCCCGGCGGCCACCCGGCGCACCTGCTCGCGCAGCTCGGCGGCGGTGAGGGTGACCGGCGCCCGGGTCTGGCCGTGCGCGACGACCACCGGGTCGTCGTCGGCCCGGCCCGGCATCCGCAGCACGTTCTCGGCGTAGTTGAGGGTGGCGCCGGGGAACCACCTGGCCCCGGGCATCCCGCGGTCGCTCAGCGTGGCGGTCGGCGGGGTGTGCGCGACCACCTCGAAGTGGTCCCAGACCGACCGCCAGAACGCGTCGAGGTCCGTCACGGACCAGCGCCACAGCTCGTCGTAGTCGGCGAAGTCCAGCCCCCGGTGCTCACGCAGCCAGCGCAGGAAGCTCCCGATCCGGGACCGCTCGCGTACGTCCGCCGGCGGCGCCCACAGCACGTCACCCACTGTTCCACCCTCCCCTGGCCCGCACGACACTGTGAAATGGGCCGTGGCGCCATCTTGCCCTACCTCAGAGCGCCATTCTCCGCAGCCGACCTCCGTCGGCGCACGTGTGGAAGCCACATGCCCCGGCCCCACCCTGTGTGGGCCGCGGTGCAAGGAAGGGCCCCTTCCTAACGTCTTCGGTAGAGGAAGGGGCCCTTCCTAACAACGTCAGCCGGCGCGGTGGGCCTGGATGGCGCGGCGGCGGGACAGCCGGTGGGCGCGGCGGATCTCCGCCTCCCGGAACCGGCGCTCGTCCTCCGGGCCCTCCGGCAGCACGGGTCGGACCGCCCGCGGCGCGCCGCCGAGGTCGACGCCCACGAAGACGAGGTACGCGGTGGCCACCCGCACCGGCTCGTCCTCGGCCGAGTCCCACCGCTCCGCCACCACCCGGACCCCGACCTCCATGGAGGTCTGCCCCGTCCAGTTCACCTGCGCGTGCGCGTGCAGCAGGTCACCGACCCGGACCGCCTCGGTGAAGACGATCTCGTCGATGGCCGCGGTGACCGCCGTGCCGCCGCTGTGCCGGGCCGCGGCGGCCCCCGCGACGTCGTCGATGAACTTCATCAGCACCCCGCCGTGCACGGTGCCGTAGAGGTTGACGTCGACCGCGGTCATGATCCGGCTCAGGGTGACCCGGGAGTAGGAGGTCGGCTTGCCGGCCGGCGCGGTGGCGGGGTGCTCGGTCATGTCGAAGACGGTACGGTGCGCGGATGCGACATCTCTGGAGCTTCCTCGCGGGGTTGGTGGTGGCGCCCGTCACGTGGGTGCTGGTCACCCTCGGGCAGGACGGGTCGGCGGGCACCGTCGACCGTTGGGTCGAGCTCGGCACGTCGAACTCGGCCAATCTCATCGAGCCCGCCGTATATCTCGCCGTCGGCGGGATCCTGCTCGGCCTGCTCGGCACGCTGCGTACCTCACCGCTCGGCCCGCTCGTGGCCGGGTTGCTGCTCGCCGCCCCGTACGTGGGGATGTTCGTCGCGCCCTTCGAGGTGCGGGACCGCATCCCGGACGGTTGGCGGGTCTTCGGCGACCCCCTGCCGCTGCACCTGCCGGTGGAGAACGGCACGCTCTTCCTGATCGGTCTGCTGCTGGTCGTGGCGACCTTCAGCGGGCAGCGCTGGCGGCGCTGGCCCCGACCGGTGGCCGAGCCGACACCGGCGCCCGCCGAGGGGCCGGAGCGCAACGACTTCACGCTGACCGACTGGCCGCCGGCCGAGCCGACCGACCGGGACACCACCCCGCCGAGCCTCGGCTACCCGGACCCGACGCCGACCGAGCCGCTGCCGCGCCGCACCGGCGGGGAGTCGCCGTGGTCGGCGCCGCCGCGCGGCACCAACCGGCCGGAAGAGGACACCACGACCGAGATCCGCTGACGCCCCGGCCGTACGCGTGTCGTGCGGCGGGACCGGGAAGCGGTGCGGATGCGGGTGGGCCGGGCGTCCGGCCCACCCGCCGACCGGTCAGCCCTTCAGGAGCTGACGGGCCATCACGATGCGCTGCACCTGGTTGGTGCCCTCGTAGATCTGGGTGATCTTGGCGTCCCGCATCATCCGCTCGACCGGGTAGTCCCGGGTGTAGCCGTAGCCACCGAGCAGCTGCACCGCGTCGGTGGTGATCTCCATGGCCGCGTCGGAGGCGAAGCACTTGGCCGCCGCGCCGAAGTAGGTCAGGTCCGCGTCGCCCCGCTCGGACTTGCCGGCCGCGGCGTACGTCAGCTGCCGCGCCGCCTCCAGCTTCATGCCCATGTCGGCGAGCATGAACTGGACGCCCTGGAACTCGGCGACCGCCTTGCCGAACTGCTTGCGCTCCTGGACGTACCCCTTGGCGTAGTCGAGCGCGCCCTGGGCGATGCCGACGGCCTGCGCGGCGATGGTGACCCGGGTGTGGTCCAGGGTCTGCATCGCGGTGCCGAAGCCGGTGCCCTCGGCGCCGATCATGCGGTCCGCGGGGATCCGGACGTTGTCCAGGTAGACCTCGCGGGTCGGCGAGCCCTTGACGCCGAGCTTCTTCTCCGGGGCGCCGAAGCTCACCCCGGCGTCGGACTTCTCGACCACGAAGGCGGAGATGCCCCGGGACCGGGCCGACGGATCGGTCACCGCGAAGACCGTGTAGTACTCGGAGACCCCCGCGTTGGTGATCCAGCGCTTCACGCCGTTGAGCACCCAGTGATCGCCGTCACGCACCGCGCGGGTGGTCATCGACGCCGCGTCACTGCCGGCCTCCGGCTCGGACAGGCAGTACGAGAACATCGCGTCGCCCGCCGCGACCGGGGTCAGGTACTTCCGCTTCAGCTCCTCGGAGCCGGCCAACAGCAGCGGCATGGTGCCGAGCTTGTTGACCGCCGGGATGAGCGAGGACGAGGCGCAGGCCCGCGCCACCTCCTCGATCACGATGGCCGTGGCCAGGGCGTCCGCGCCCGCACCGCCGTACTCGACGGGAATGTGCGGGGCGTGGAAGTCGGCGGCCCGCAACGCGTCGTGGGACGCCTTCGGGAACTCGCCGGTCTCGTCGGCCTCGGCGGCGTTCGGTGCCACCTTGGCCGTACAGACCTCACGGACCGCCTCCCGGATCGCCTCGTGTTCCTCGGGCAACCGGTAGACGTCGAACGACTGCTCTGCGGCCATGTCGGCCCCTCCCCTTCACCGCTATCATGCGCAGTCTGTAGCGTCTCCTGACCGCCGACGGCGCAGACTGAAGGATAGCGACACGACTCCGGCGATGTTACCGCCGCGTAGCCTTGACGTGGCGGAGCGCCGACGCCGCCCGGCGATGATGGAACAGCCAGACGTTAGAGTCCCTCCGGTGCCCGCCCAGGCGCCGCAGCAGAACGCGACGCGACGACGCGACGCCAGCGCGAGCGGAGAAGACAGGCGTGACGATCCCGTACCCGAACACCCAGCCGATGCCCGCCATCGCCGCGGTGACGCCCCCCTCCGGCGCGCAGCGACCGCGGGTGACCTTCCTGGGCACCGGCTATCTCGGCGCGACCTACGCCATCTGCTATGCCGAACTCGGCTACGAGGTCCTGGGCTTCGACGTCGACGCCGACAAGATCGCCATGCTCAACGCCGGCGAGGTGCCGATCCACGAGCCCGGCCTCGACGAACTGCTCAAGCGCAACCTGGGCGCCGGGCGGCTGCGGTTCAGCACGGACATCGCCGAGGTCGCCGAGTTCGGTGACGTGCACTTCATCTGCGTGGGCACGCCGCAGCGCGCCGACGGGATGGGCGCCGACCTGTCGTACGTCGAAGCCTCGGTCACCAGCCTGGCCCAGCACCTGACCCGCAAGGCGCTCATCGTCGGCAAGTCGACCGTGCCGGTCGGCACCGCCGAGTGGGTGGAGCAGCTCGTCAGCAAGCACACCCCCGCCGACCTGGGCGTCGAGGTGGCGTGGAGCCCGGAGTTCCTCCAGGAGGGCTTCGCCGTCGACGACGTGCTACGACCCAACCGGATCGTCGTCGGCGTCAAGAGCGAGTGGGCCAACGGCATGCTCTACGCCGCCCACAAGGGCGTCTTCGACCTGGCCGCCACCGAGGACCGCGAGGTGCCCCTGGTGGCCACCGACTTCGCCACCGCCGAGCTGGTCAAGGTCGCCGCGAACGCCTTCCTCGCCACCAAGATCTCCTTCATCAACGCGATGGCCGAGGTCTGCGAGGCCTCCGGCGGCGACGTCACCCACCTCGCCCGGGCCATCGGCTTCGACCCGCGCATCGGCAACCGGTTCCTCCAGGCCGGGCTCGGCTTCGGCGGCGCCTGCCTGCCCAAGGACATCCGCGCCTTCCAGGCCCGCGCCCAGGAGCTGGGCGCCGGGGAGGCGCTGCGTTTCCTGCACGAGGTCGACCTGATCAACCTGCGCCGCCGGACCCGGGTCGTCCAGCTCGCCGCCGAACTGCTCGGCCGCCGCTCCGGGCCTGCCGGGCCGGACCTCTCCGGCATGCGCGTGGCCGTGCTCGGCGCGACCTTCAAGCCCAACACCGACGACGTACGCGACGCGCCGGCGCTCTCCGTCGCCTCGCTGCTGCGCAAGGCCGGCGCCGACGTGCACGTCTACGACCCGCAGGGCATGGAACGGGCGCGCGCGGTGGCGCCCGAGCTGGTCTACGAGCCCGGCATCAACGAGGCCGTGACCGGGGCGGACCTGGTCTGCGTCCTCACCGAGTGGGCCGACTTCCGCAACGCCGACCCGGTGGCCCTCGGCGAGCTGGTCGCCGGCCGCAAGGTCGTCGACGGCCGCAACTGCCTGGACTCGGCACTGTGGACGCAGGCCGGCTGGGAGTACCGCGGCATGGGCCGCCCCTGACGTTCGACCACCGGCGGCCGGTCGCGGAGCACGCTCCGCGACCGGCCGTTCGCCGTCCGCGTGGACGATCTTTGCCCCGGACCCGCCGACAACTGTCGAAATCCGCGCCCACATTGGGCATGCTGCGAGAGTGGGAGTCCACAGTGCGGGTGGAGGGGTGTCGTGGCGACCTTTCAGTGCTCCTCGTGCGGCCGGGAGATCAAACCGGCCGCCAGCTGCCCGCACTGCGGCGCGCACCAGCCGCAGTGGGTCGAGCACCTGGCGGAGATCGAGCGGTCCATCGCGGAGATGAAGGCCCGCGAGGCCGCCATCGCCAGCGAGCAGCGGCAGATCGCCGCCAAGATGCAGGCCGCGCTCTTCCAGCGGGACATCCTCGCCCACGCCGGTGAGGAACGTCTCAAGCAGGCCACCCGCCCCCGCCGGGTGCTGCGCCGCAGGCCGGGCCGCCGGCCGCCCACGGCCGCCACCGGCGCCCCGCCCCGGGTGCCCCGGCAGGGCACCCCGGCCGGCCCGGAGGATCCGCCCCCGCCCCCGCCGACGACCGCCACCTGGCTCGACGCCGACGACCCGGAGCACCCGCCGGAGGCGTCCTCCCGCGAGGTGCAGAACATCCCCCTCGGGCTCGGCGCGCTGCTGCTCGGGGTCGCCGCCGTGGTCTTCGCCGCCGTGGCCACCAGCTCGATGGACGCGCTGGCCCGGTTGGGCATCCTGCTGCTCGCGACCGTGCTGATGCTGCTCGCCCCGCCGGTGCTGGCCCGACGCGGGCTCACCTCGACCGCCGAGACCATCTCCGCCGTCGGCCTGCTCCTGGTGCCGCTGGCCGGCTACGCCCTGTGGGCGGTGGACCGGATCGGCGGCGGCGGTGCCTCGGGTGCGGTCTTCGGCGCCATCGTCTTCGCCGTCACCGCCGGCGTCTCCTTCGGCTACGCGGGCTGGACGGGGCTGCGCGTACCCCGGTTCGCCACCGTACTGGCCGCCCAGCCGGTGCTGCCGCTGCTGGCGTACGACCGGCTCAGCGGCCCGGGCGGCTGGGCGCTGGTGCTGACGGCGGTGGCCCTGCTCGACCTCTGGCTGGCACGTTCCCCCGTCACCGTGGAGCGGCCGGTCCGCCGGGACCTGCCCGAACCCCCGGCCGAGCCCGCGACCGCGCCCCGGCAGCGCCGCGCCGACGGCCGGCCCGAGGGGGCGCCCGAGGAGGCCGGCGAGGTGCTCGACGGCGGGCTGCCGGCGCAGGAGCGGATCCCGGCCGCCCGGCCGGTGCCGTGGCTGCGCGAGCTGACCTGGGTGCTGCACGGGATGGCGGTCGCCCTCGCCCTCGCGTACGCCGTCTCCGCCCTGCTCCGCGCGAGCACCGTACCGGCCGCGACCGGGGCCGGGGTGGCGCTGTTGCTGGCCGCCGCGGTGGGGCTGGCCGGGACGCTGGTGCTGCGCCGGCCGCCGCTGCCGGACCTCGGCGCCGGGATCTTCACCCTCGCCGTGCTCGGCGCGCTGAGCCGGATCGCCTCGGTGGCCTTCCCCGGGCGGGCCCTGCTGCTGATCGCGGCGGTCATCACGCTCACCGGGCTGGCCGTCCGGGCGGTGCCGGAGGCGGCCCGGCGCGGGCCGCAGCTCGCCTCGGCGGTCGCGCTCACCGTCAGCGGGGTGGTGGTCGCCGGTGGCGCCCTGCGCGCCGGCGTCGCCCCCGTCCGGGCCGCGCTACCGGCCTGGGCGGCCGACCTGGACCGCTACCCGGCCGAGCTGTCGGCGGCCGTGGGCCCGGCCGCCTGGCAGCTCGCCGCGAGCGCCTTCCTGCTGACCGTGGCCGCGGTGCTGGCCCTGCCGCCCGAGATCCGCCGGGAGTTCGCCGTCGTCGGAGCGGCGCTGACCGCGCTCGCCGTACCCGCGTCGTTCGGCCTCGGATGGGCGGTCGCGCCCTGGCCGATGGTGCTGACGGCGGTCGGCATCGGGGTGGTCGGGCTCTCCGCCCGCACCGAACGCGCGGCGCTGGCACACGCGACGGCCGCCGCCGGCGTCGGCCTGTTCGGCGCGGGCGCCGGACTGGCCCGGCCGGCGCTGACCGCCGCGGTCCTGCTCACCCTGTTCACCGCCGGGGTCCTGGTCGCCGTGGCGCCCCGGGTGCGACTCGCTCCGGCGGCGGCCGACACCGTCTCGGCCTGGGCCGCCGGGGGCGCGGCGTTCGCGCTGCCCGGCGCGGTGGCCGCCTTCGTCGCCGCGACCGTACCGGTCGACCCGACGCCCACCCCGGCGAGCCTGCGCGAGGCCACCGTCCCGGTGCTCGCGGCCAGCTTCCTGGCGGTCTGCGTCACCCTCGGGTACGCCGCCATCGTGCAGGTCTCCCAGCGACGCATCCCGACGCCGCTGGCGGTCGGCACCGCTCTGGGCGCGGTCACGGTCACCGCCGCCGCGTTCGGTGCCCCGGGCGCCACCGCCGCCGACGCCTGGGTCGGTGGCCTGCTGCTCGTCGCCGCCGCCATGGTGGTGTTCGCCGGCCCCATCGACGCCGGCCGGCGCTCCGACCTCAGCCTGGACGGCTCCGACCTGGCCGCTGCGGCGGTCACCGCCGCCCTGATCGCCACCCTGGCCCGGATCACGGCCGTCCTCGCCCCCGGCGGGCAGCTCGTCGTCGCCGCCGGGCTGGTCCTGGTGGTGGCCGTGGCCGCCCGGGCCATGCCGCAGGAGTGGCGGCGCGGGCCGATCGTCGGCCTCGCCGTCGGCGGCGTGCTGATCGGGCTGCTGGCCGGCTGGAGCGCGCTGCGGGGCGGGCTGGGCGTGCTCGCCACGCCGGGCCCGATCTGGGACGGTGACCTGACCGGTTGGCCGGCCGGGCCGACCGGCGGGTCGACGTGGCAGGCCCCGGTGGCCCTGGCGCTGCTCGGCGTCGCCGCCGCGGTGCTGTTGCCACCACCGTGGAAGTACGACGTGTCGGGCGCGGCGGCCGTGCTCGCCACGATCGGCGCACCGGCCGCGTTCGACCTGCCGTGGTGGTCGCCCGTCCTGGTCGGCGGCATGGTCGCCACCGTCTTCGGGGCTGCCGCCGTGGCCGCGGTCGACCCCCGCGCCGGCCTGTCCCGGGCGGTCGTGGCCGGCGTCGTCGCCCTGCACGCCGCCGGGGCGGGCCTGGTCCGGCCCTGGAGCACCGCGCTGGCGCTGGGCAGCATCGCGCTGATCGGCATCGTGGTGGCGGCGCTGGCCCGGTCGCTGGCCGTGCCGCTGGTGGACGACATCGAGAACGAGGGGATGCCGCCGCACCTCGCCCAGATCGGGGGCGCCGCGGCCGGGGCCGCCCTGCTCGCGTTCCCGGGCGCCGTCGCGGCGTTGGCCGCCGAGTTCGAGCGAGCACCGGAGGTGGTGCTCACCGCCGCGTTGGCCGCGTCGAGCCTGGGCCTGGCGGCCGTGGCCGCCGTCCGGCGGCGGATCCCGCAGTACCTGCCCTGGGCGAGCGCGGCGGTGGCCGGCGGCGCCACGGTGAGCGCCCTGGCCGCCGTTCCCGCCGGCCAGCCCCTCGGCGTCTACGCCGCCGCCGCGGCCCTGCTCGGGGTGCTCGCCGAACTGGTCCGGGGCGCGACCGAACCGCCGGTGGGCGCGGCCCAGCCGGTGCGGCGCTGGTCGGTGCTGCTCGACGGCGCACTGCGCCGACTGCCGGACGACGGGACGCAGCGCCGCTGGCGGGTCAGCCCCGCCGCCGGGGCGCTCGCCGCCGGCACGCTGCCCACCGTCCTGGCGCTGGTGTCGATCGCGCCGCCCCTGGTCGTCGCCCTGGTCGACCCGCACCGCAGCCTCGGCCGGGTCTGGCAGGGGCCACCGCCGGAGCTGCTCACCCCGCCACCCGACGCGGTCGACCCGACCCACGTGCTGACCGCACTGCTGCTCACCGCGACCGCCGCGCTGGCCGCCACCGGTTTCAGCGGCGGGCGACGTTCCCGGGCGGTACCGGTCGTGCTGCCGGGCGCCGCCGTGACCCTGCTGATCACCCCGGCGTCGCTCGGCAACGGCTGGCCGGCCAGCACCCTGGCGGCGCTGGCCGTGTTCACCATCTCGATGCTGGGCCTAGCGCTCACCCCGCCCCCACCCCTGGTCGAGCGGGCCCGGTCGCTGCGCCTGGCCCGGGTGCTCGTCTTCGCCATCGGGCTGGCAGCCGGGAGCGCGGGCCTGGTGGGCGGCCTGGCGACGCGGGAGCTGACCCTGTTCACCCTCGGCGGCGCGGTCGGCGTCGGCGCGGTGGCCGCGCTCTTCGGCACCACCCGGCGGGCGCGCATCCTGGGCTGGCTGTTCGCCTCGCTGACGGCGCAGCTCTTCGTGCTCACCGCCGGCCTGGTGGCCGGCCTCGCGGCCGTCTGGTCCGCATTCGGCGTACTGGCGGTCGGCGCGGCCCTACAGGTGTTCGCCGCGACCCTGCCCCGACTGCGTCGCCCCGAGGCCCAACCGGAGGCCGCGACAGTCGAGTGGAGCGGGTACGCCGCCGCCCTGATCGCCCTGGCGCTGGCCTTCGACTCGCCCCGGCACATCGCGGCGCTGCTGGCCGCGTGGGGTGCGGTGCTCGGTGTGGCGGCGACCCGACCGGGCCGCCGGCCGGTGGAGCGGCACATCCTGTTCTGGGCGGTGGTGGCCTGCGAGATCACCGCCTGGTGGATCCTGATGCGGGTCGCCGACGTGGCGCTGCCGGAGGCCTACACGCTGCCCTTCGCGGCGCTGGCCCTGCTCGTCGGCGTGCTGGAGCTGCGGCACCGGCCCGACCTGAGCAGCTGGGTCGCGTACGGGCCCGCGCTCGTCGCCGCGTTCGTGCCGACCCTGGCGATCGTGCTGGCCACCGACTCCAGCACCCTGCGCCAGGTGCTGCTGCTGCTCGGTGCCGTGGCCGTGCTCGTCTTCGGGTCGATGAGCCAGCAACAGGCACCGGTGATCGTCGGCGCCGCCGTCACCGCGATCGCGGCGGTGCACGCGCTGTTCAGCCTGGGGCCGTGGCTGGCCCTGATTCCCGTCGGCATCCTGCTGCTGGCGCTCGGCGCGAGCAACGAGCGCCGACGCCGCGCCCAGGAACGCCTACAGACGGCCCTGCGCGGCATGCGCTGAGACCCGGCCGCCCTCGTGGCGGGCAGGATCGTGGCGGGCAGGATCGTGGCGGGATCGTGGCGGGTGGTCTGGCGCAGGCGGGCCTGACTCGCGTTGTGGGGGCGGCCCGGCGCAGGCGGGCCTGGGTGGTCCGGCGGACGCGGGCCGTCGGGCTCGACCGTGGCAGGGCCGCCGCCACAGGGGCGGAACGCGTACGACGCCGGACGCGACGACACGTGTCGCCGCCTTTGCGCGGGTGGCATCCGCCGCTTTTTTCGCACGGTCGGCACGCCGCACGCCCAGCACCCGCACGCCGCACGCCCGGCCCACCCGCCCGACAACCCCGCCGACTGCTGGCCATGCGATTACCGGCGCAGGCGACCACACTGAGTGACCGAACGGGCCGGATGGCCACCAACCCGATGCGCGCTTTGCTCTGCAGCCATCGACGCACCAGTCACAATGTGTTGCGATCACTTGCAGCTTCGATTAGTCACGCCGGAGGGAACTCCCAGTTCAGACGGCCGGCGCGTATATGGCTGCAAAGCAAAGGGACCGACGAGACGAACTCCCAGCGGACAGGTGCAGCAACTCTGCGTAACACAGGCGTCTGCTACTGAAAGCGACGACCCTCCGGGTCCTTCCGCCCTCATCGCTTCTCACGCCGGGCTACCGGCCGGTGGCCGTTGAAACCGAGCGCCGGTGGGCCGCAGCAACAGCAGCCTTGGATGAGCCGTCGACCTGGTGGAGCCGTCGAAGGGGTGGGCCGAAGGCGGAGCCGGCCACGGCAGGAACCTGGGCGGGGCGCAGGCGGCAAGGACCGGCCGCAGGCCGCACGGCGGCGCGGGCGGCGCGGCGGCGCGGGGGCGACGGGCGGCGCGGGGGCGATGCTGGGCGGGGCCAGGAGATCAGGCGAGGGACGCGCGCAGGGCGGCATCCTTCTCGGCGACCAACTGCTCCAGGTCCGCCTGGTATGCCGACATGCGGTCGAGCAGGGTGCGGTCGGCGGCGGCCAGGATTCGGACGGCGAGCAGCCCGGCGTTGCGCGCGTTGCCGATCGACACCGTGGCCACCGGCACGCCGGCCGGCATCTGCACGATCGAGAGCAGTGAATCCATCCCGTCGAGGTGCTTCAACGGCACCGGCACGCCGATCACCGGCAACGGGGTGACCGAGGCGACCATCCCGGGCAGGGCGGCGGCGCCACCCGCCCCGGCGATGATGACCTTCAGGCCCCGGTCGGCCGCGGCGCGTCCGTAGTCGATCATCTTGATCGGCGTACGGTGTGCCGAGACGACCTCGACCTCGTACGGCACCTCGAACTCGTCCAGCGCCTCGGCGGCGGCCCTCATCGTCGGCCAGTCCGAGTCACTGCCCATGATCAGCCCAACGACGCTCACTGCGGTGTGCCTTTCGTTCGCGACTGCGGGGCTCGCAAGCTCACTCCTCGCGCTCACCGGTGTGCCTTTCGTTCGCGGCTGCCGGGCTCGCAAGCTCACTCGCGCTCACTCGCGCCCCTCACGCAGCCAGCGGGCGGCCCGGGCGGCCCGCGTCCGTACGTCGTCCAGGTCGTCACCGAGCACCGTGACGTGCCCGATCTTGCGGCCGGGTCGCACCTGCTTGCCGTAGAGGTGCACCTTGGCGCCCGGCTCGGCCGCGAAGAGGTGGTGCAGCCGCTCGTCGATCGACATCCCACCCGGCTCGCCACCGAGCACGTTCGCCATCACCGCCACGGGAGCGGTCAGCGAGGTGTCACCCATCGGGTAGTCGAGCACCGCCCGCAGGTGCTGCTCGAACTGCGACGTACGCGCGCCCTCGATGGTCCAGTGCCCGGAGTTGTGTGGCCGCATCGCCAGCTCGTTCACCACGATCCGGCTGCCGGCGGGCGCCGTCCGGTCGGCCACCTCGAACAGCTCCACGGCGAGCAGGCCGACCACGCCGAGCGCGGTGGCCAGGTCGATGGCGAGCTGTTGGGCGGCCACCGCCAGTTCCTCCGGCAGGCCCGGCGCGGGGGCGAGCACCTCGACGCAGATGCCGTCGCGCTGCACCGTCTCGACCACCGGGTACGCGGCGACCTGCCCGAACGGCGAGCGCGCCACCTGAACGGCGAGTTCGCGACGCAGCGGTACGCGCTCCTCGACGATCAGCCGGGTGCCGCCGGCCAGCAGGGTCGTCGCCAGCTCGGCGGCCTGCGCCGCGTCGTCGACCAGCCAGACGCCCCGGCCGTCGTACCCGCCGCGGGCCGCCTTGAGCACCACCGGCCAGCCGACCTCGTCGCCGAACGCCATGAGGTCGGCGGGCTCCGCCACGGGTCGCCACGCCGGGTTCGGCGCACCCAACTCGCCCAGCCGCTCCCGCATGGCCCGCTTGTCCTGGGCGTGCAACAGCGCGTCGGCCGGCGGGAAGAGCTTCACGCCCTCGTCCGCCAGCGTCCGGATGTGCTCGGTTGGGACGTGCTCGTGGTCGAAGGTGACCACGTCGCAGGCCTTGGCGAAGGTGCGCAGCGCGGCGAGGTCGGTGTGGTCGCCGTACTGGACGTCGGCGGCGACCAGCGCGGCGCCGTCGTCGGGGGCCAGCGCGAGCACGCGCAGCGACTGGCCGAGGGCGATCGCGGACTGGTGGGTCATCCGGGCCAACTGGCCACCGCCCACCATGCCGACGACGGGCAGACCGGTACGGGAATCCATAACGGCGCCAGCCTATCGGGACGCCCCGTCACCTGCGTCGCCGGCTGGCGCATCGCACACCGGGCGCGACCGCCCTGGTCGTGCGGCTCACCGCCGGGCGAGCTGGGCCACCAGGTCGTCCACCGCCGTCACGGGACGCTCGCAGACGAAACCCCGGCAGGCGTACGCGGTGGCCCGCCCGTCGACCATCGGCCGGTCCACGAGCAGGGGTACGCCGTCCTGGCCCGGGCGGCCCGCCACGATCACCGCGCCGGGCGGGGCGTGCCGGTGTGCCGCCGCGACCAGCGGGTCCCCCATCGGATCGTCGGTGACCACCGCGATCTCGTACGGCCCGGAGAGCAGCGCCTCCCCGACGGTGGCCGCGTAGCCGGTGAAGCGGGCGTGCCGGCCGACGATGGGCGCCACGGTCGACAGGGCCCCCTCGGCGGCCTCCCGGTAGCGGGTCTCGCCGGTCAGCGCCGCGTACGCGACCAGCGCCGCGACGATCGCCGATCGTCCGGACGGGGTGGCGTTGTCGGTCGGGTCGGCCGGCCGGCTCACCAGCCGCTCGGCGTCGTCGGCGGTGTCGTAGAAGGCGCCGCCCGGCGCGGCGAACCGCTCCAACGCGGTGTCCAGCAGCCCGCCGGCCAGCTCCAGCCAGCGGCCCTCGCCGGTGACCTGGTGCATCGCGCAGAACGCCTCGGCGACGCAGCCGTAGTCCTCCAGCACGCCGGCAGGATCACCGACGACCCCGTCGCGGGAGACGCGGCGCAGCCGGCCGTCGACGATGTGCACCCTCGCCAGGTACTCGGCGGCGTCGCGCATCGCGCCCCAGGTGCCCTCGGCGACGCCCTCCAGCGTCTGCGACCCCTCGTCCGGGCCGGCCGGGCCGAACGTGTCGGCCACCCGGTTGAACTCGGCGATGGCGGTGATGGCCAGCCCGTTCCAGGCGGCCACCACCTTGTCGTCCAGGGCCGGTTGCGGCCGTTCGCGCCGGGCCGCGAGCAGCCGGCCGACGACGTCCTGCCAGCGCTCCCGCACCGCCGGGTCCGTGTCGTCCACGTCCCGGGCGAGCCGCAGCACGCTGGTGCCGTGTTCGAAGCTGCCGGCCTCGGTGACGGCGAACAGGTCGGCGGCCCAGCGGCCGTCCTCCTCCCCCAGCACCTCGACCAGCTGGGTCGGCGTCCAGACGTAGGTCGATCCCTCGACGCCCTCGGTGTCGGCGTCCAGCGCCGAGGCGAATCCGCCGGACGCGGTGGCCAGCTCGTCGGCGAGGAACCAGGCGGTGTCCTGCGCGACCCGGCGGGCCAGCGGGTCGCCGGTCAGCCGCCAGAGCTGGGTGTACGCCCGCAGCAGCAGCGCGTTGTCGTAGAGCATCTTCTCGAAGTGCGGCACCGTCCAGTGCCCGTCGACGGAGTAGCGGGCGAAGCCGCCGGCGAGCTGGTCGTAGATGCCGCCCCGGGCCATCGCCTCGCAGGTGTGCCGGGCGATCTCCAGGCTGCGCGGGGAGCCGGTGCGCTGGTGGTGTCGCAGCAGGAAGAGCAGGTTCATGTGCGGCGGGAACTTCGGCGCGTCGCCGAAGCCGCCGTTCGTGGCGTCGTACTCCTTGGCGAGCTGGTCGGCCGCGGCGTCGAGCAGCACGGCGTCCAGCGGCGCGGTGGGCCCGCCCACGGCCTGGGCGCCGCCGATCGCCTCGACCACGGCGGCGCCCTGCTGTACGACGGCGTCGCGCTGGTCCCGCCAGGCGGCGGCGACCGACTGGAGCAGCCGGACGAAGTTCGCCCGGGGGAAGTAGGTGCCGCAGAAGAAGGGCGTGCCGTCCGGGGTGGCGAAGACGGTCATCGGCCAGCCGCCCTGCCCGGTCATCGCCTGGGTGGCGGTCATGTAGACGGCGTCGACGTCGGGCCGCTCCTCGCGATCCACCTTGATCGAGACGAAGTCGTCGTTCATCAGGGCGCCGACCTGCTCGTTCTCGAACGACTCGTGGGCCATCACGTGGCACCAGTGGCAGGCTGCGTAGCCGACCGAGATGAGCACCGGGACGTCCCGGCGCTTCGCCTCGGCGAACGCCTCGTCGCACCAGGGCCACCAGTCGACCGGGTTGTCGGCGTGCTGGAGCAGGTACGGGCTCGTGGCGTCAGCGAGTCGGTTCACCCGACGACCATAACCACCCCACGGCGCGCCCGCCCGCGCTCCGGCACCCGACCTCCCCGCTTACGGTGGGGTGGGGTCAGGAAGCGCCGTCGGCGCGCAGCGGGAGGACGTTGGGGCGGGCCTCGTCGAGGAGGGTGCCCAGGACCGCGCCGATCTTGTCGGCCGGCATGGGCTTGAAGAAGTGGTAGCCCTGGGCGGCCGTGCAGCCCAGCTCGGCCAACGCGAGGCGCTGCTCGGCGGTCTCCACGCCCTCGGCGACCACCCGCAGCCCCAGCTCGTGGGCGAGACCGACGGTGGTACGCACGATCGCCGCCGCCTCCGGGGAGTCGGCCATCCGGATCACGAAGGAACGGTCCACCTTCAGCTCGTCGACCGCGATCCGGGTGAGGAACGTCAGCGAGGAGAAGCCCGTGCCGAAGTCGTCGACGGCGAGCTGCACGCCCATCGACCGCAGGGTGGCGAGCACCTCGTCGATGACCTCCAGCTCGCTCATCACCACCGTCTCGGTGATCTCCAGGACCAGCCGGTCCGGCGGCACCTGGTGCCGGCGCAGGGCATCGCCGATGTCGGCGGGCAGGCGCGGGTCGAGCAGGCTGCGCGCCGACAGGTTGACCGAGATCGGCACGTCGAGCCCGTCCCCGGCCCAGCCGGCGGCGACGGCGAGCGCCTTGTCCAGCACGTAGCGGGTGAAGGTGCCGAGCTGCTCGCTGTTCTCCACCGGGCGGATGAAGTCGTGCGGCCCGAGCCAGCCCCGGCGCGGATGCCGCCAGCGGATCAGCGCCTCCACCCCGGTCGGCGCTCCGGTGGTCAGGTCGACTGCCGGTTGCAACGCCAGCACGAGCTGGTCGTCGGCCTTCAGCGCCTCGCGCAGCTCGGCCAGCAGGGCCAGCTGGTCGGTGCTCGCGGCGTCCCGGGCGGAGTCGTACGCGGCGACACTGCCGCCGCCCTCCTTGGCCTGGTACATGGCGATGTCGGCCCGGCGCAGCAGCTCGGTCAGGTCGGCGGTGCCGGCGTCGGCCACCACCACCCCGACGGAGACCTCGACGGACATCCGCACCCCGGCCACCTCGGTCGGCGCGGCGAGCCGCTCGGCGATGTCGCGGGCCTGCCGCAGCGCGTACGCCATCGGGGCGGCCCGGTCGCCGATCACCGGTACCGACGTCAGCAGCAGCGCGTACTCGTCGCCGCCGAGCCGGGCCAGCAGGTCCCCGGGGCGGGCGAGGGTGCCCAGCCGGTTGGCGGTCAACCGCAGCAGCTGGTCGCCGGCGGCGTGCCCGAGGGTGTCGTTGACCTCCTTGAACTGGTCTATGTCGAGCAGCAGCAGCGCCACCGGATGGTCGTGGGCGAGCTGGCGCAGCGCCTGGTCGCCCTTGGTGAGCAGGGCCGACCGGTTCACCAGCCCGGTGAGCTGGTCGTGCACCGCCTCGTACGACGAACGGGCCGTGACCAGTCGCAGCTCCCGGTGGGTCGCGGCGTCGTGCAGCGCGGCGGCGAGCGCGTCGCCGAACGCGGCCACGGCGTCGCGCTCCCGGGCGTTCGGCGGCGCGGAGCGCGGGAACCGGATCCGCAGTTCGCCCACCCGGGCGGCACCCACGGTGAGGGTACGCACCAGCTCGTGCCCCTCGGGCTCGGTCCGGCCGGGCGGGGCGACCTCGCGGTCGACGAGCTGGCCGCCCGGGTCGCCCCGGTAGCGCCGCCACCGCCCGTCGCCCCGGGCCACGTCGACGTCGACGAGTTCGGCGTTGAACAGGGCCAGCGCGCCGGTGACGGCGGCCGTGGCGACGCCCCGCTCGTCGAGCTGGTTGAGTGCGGCGGTGGCCTCGGCGAAGGCCCGCCAGGTGCGGCGCTCCTGGTCGGCGCGGAGCCGGTGCCGGTAGGTCTGCTGGAGCAGCCAGAGCGGCGGCGGGAGCAGCAGCAGCCAGCGCGCGTCGAGCTCCAGCAGCGCCACCACGACCAGGCCGACGGCCACGTTCCCGACGAACATCAGCAGCTTGCCCCGCAGCGCGGCGAGCAGCGGCGGCCCGACGGGGATGCCGTGCCGCAGCGCCAGGGTGGCGCCGCCGAGCCAGGCGGTGGCGAGGAGGTAGGTGACCGAGCCCGCGAGCACGGCCAGGGCCAGCGCCGGGGTGGGTGTCGCCAGCAGCGGCTCACCGAGCGCGGTGGTGACCGAGACGGCCAGGGCGGTGGCGGCGGTCAGCGAGGCCGTGATCCGGACGACCTCCAGCACCGGCCGCCGGTCGCCGAGCAGCGACATGGCCGACCAGGCGAGGGCGGCGCCGAGCAGCGCGGCGGAGGGTAGCCAACCGGTGGGCGTCAGGTAGAGGCAGATGATCAGCGCCGCCTCGCCCCAGGTGATGCTCACCATCCCGGCGGCGGTGCGGAACCGCAGCCGGGCCAGTTGGGCGACGGCGAACACGACGACGGCGAGGCCGAAGCGGGCCGCCCCGCCGAGCGGGTCGTCGGCGGGCAGCCGGGTCGACGCCGTCCAGCCGAGCCCGGCCGAGACCAGCGCGGTCAGCGCAACGGCGACGGTGAACAGGAGTAGCCGTGCGGGAGTGCCTCGGGCTTCGAGCCGGTCGGTCGACTCGCCGGCACTGCCGGAGGTCACCGCGCCGCCCCGGCCATGGGCCGCCGGGCGTCACGACGGGCAGCCGCTGGTGTGGTGGTCATCGGCGCCCCCTCCCGCGCACGGCTCGGGAACTCTTGGTCCCCCCGGCGAGAGGCTAAGGCAAACCCGGTGGCCGCAACAGGGGGCGGGGACCGGGTTCGACGTGAATCATGGGCGGACTAGCCGTTGCGACGCTGCTGACGCCCGGTGGGAGCGGGCGTGGATGAATCCTGCCACTGCGCGCCATCTGTCGGATCGGCGACTTCCGCGTCCGCCCGGTCGAGAGTCGTCGGCGGGCCCTGCTGGGGGAACCGGTCGGGCAGCCGACGCAGCCGGGAGTTCATGTTGCGGATCAGCAGGACGGTGGCCGCCGCCAGAACGAGGATGAGGAAGAGGCCCATCGGGCCGGCCAGGCCACCCGTGCGGGTGTCCCCGAAGTTGTTCTGGGCGAGCACCTGTGCGGCGGTCAGCATGGCGTTCCTCCGGATTGCGGTTGGTGACCAGGGTAGCCCGGCCCCGGATCAGCGGGCATGGGCCGTCTCGCGCACCCCGGCGAAGAGGTCCGACTCGGGCAGTGGGCTGTCGACCATCGAGCGCACCAGCTCGAAGTCCTCCGTCGGCCAGGCCCGCCGCTGCAGTTCCATCGGCACCTGGAACCAGAAGCCGTCCGGGTCGATCTGGGTGGCGTGGGCGCGCAGCGCGTCGTCGCGGACCGGGAAGTAGTCGGCGCACTCGACCCGGGTGGTGATCCGCGGGCCCTTGTCGGGGCGGTCCTCCCAGCGCTTGATCCACTCCTCGTAGGGCGAGTTCAGGCCGGCGGCGAGCAGCGCCTCGTGCAGCGCCACGATCTTGCCCTTGGAGAAGCCGATGTCGTAGTAGAGCTTGAGCGGCTGCCACGGCTCGCCCAGCTCCGGGTAGCGCTCCGGGTCGCCGGCGGCCTCGAACGCGGCCACGCTGACCTTGTGGGTCATGATGTGGTCGGGGTGCGGGTAGCCGCCCTCCTCGTCGTAGGTCGTGACGACGTGCGGACGGAACTGGCGCATCAGCCGCACCAGTGGGCCGGCCGCCACCTCGACCTCCTGGAGGGCGAAGCAGCCCTCGGGCAGCGGCGGGAGCGGGTCACCCTCGGGCAGGCCGGAGTCGACGAAGCCCAGCCACGCCTGCTCGACGCCGAGGACCGCCCGCGCGGCGTCCATCTCGGCCCGGCGGACGTCGGCGATGTTGGCCCAGACGTCCGGTCGGTCCATCTTCGGGTTGAGCACGCTGCCACGCTCACCGCCGGTGCACGTGACCACCAGGACGTCCACGCCCTCGGCGACGTACTTCGCCATGGTCGCGGCGCCCTTGCTCGACTCGTCGTCAGGGTGCGCGTGGACAGCCATCAGTCGCAGTTGCTCTGCCAACGTCGGCGCTCCTCGTCTCTGCCGGCCGGCGGACCCCCCGCAGGACCGCCCGGCTGACCTGCCGGAATCCTCCCCCGCGCCGGGACCTGCCGGTGCCGACCTGTCATATTTGACGACGGGACGGGCTGGGAGGATGGAACCCTGCCATTCTTGCCGATGCCTCCGACAACGACGCCAGGAGATACCCAGCGGTGACCGAGACGCACGCCACACTTCCGTCGGGCGCGCCCGCCTTCCCGCCGGGCCGGTACGGCCGCCGCCGGGAGCCGGGTCGCCGCCGGCCGCTGCTGACGGTGCTGCTCGTGGTCGCCCTGGTCGCCGTCATGACCCTGGTCGCGGTGCGGCTCTACCGGCAGTACGGCGACCCGAACTACGACGCCCAGGTGATCACCTACACCGGGATCACCGACAGTCAGGTGCTGGTCGACTTCCGAGTCACGGTGCCGGAGGGTGGCTCGGCGGTCTGCCTGGTGCGCGCCCGGGACCGGGACGGTGCCGAGGTGGGTCGGGAAGAGGTGACGGTGGCCGCCGGGCCCGGCGCGCGGCAGGTGACCACGCAACACCGGCTGGCCACCACCGCCCGGCCCTTCATCGGCGAGGTGGTGCGCTGCCGGCCCCCGGGCTGAGCAGCAACGACACGGGCCGGACCAGCCGGCACTGACGCCGTCGGCCGCCCCCGGTGCGCAGGGTGCTCCCGGTGTTCGAGCGCGCCCTGTGTCGTACCGCACTGGTAACTTGGAAGTTCACCTGTCAGCCAGCACGCACGAACGAGGAGAACGCCTGTGTCCACTGGCAACGAGGCGCCCGCCACCTGGCTGTCCCAGGACGCGTTCGACCGGCTCCAGGGCGAGCTCGACGAGTTGATCGCCAACCGGCCGGTCATCGCCGCCGAGATCAACGCCCGGCGCGAGGAAGGCGACCTGCGGGAGAACGGTGGCTACCACGCCGCCCGCGAGGAGCAGGGCAAGGCCGAGGGGCGCATCCTCTACCTCAAGGAGCTGCTCCGCACCGCCAAGGTGGGCGGGGCACAGGCCGCCGACGTGGTGTCGCCCGGCATGGTCGTGACGATCTACTTCGACGACGACAAGGACGACACCGAGACCTTCCTGCTCGGCTCCCGGGAGATCGCGTCGACCACCGAGCTGACGGTCTACAGCCCCGAGTCGGCGCTGGGCCAGGCGATCCTGGGCGGTCGGGCCGGGCAGACCTGCACCTACACCGCCCCCAGCGGGGCCGACATCAAGGTGACCGTGGTCAGCTTCGAGCCGTTCTCCGGCTGAGCCTCCGCCGCCCGGCCCGGCCACGCGCCGGGGCGGGCGTGACGCCCGCTCGGGCACCGGGCCGGCGGCAACGACGAACGACGAGGCGAGGTGTGGCACCGGCTCCGGTGTCACGCCTCGCCGGCGAAGACCACCTGGTAGCCGCTGGCCCGCAAGGCGCTGATCAGCGTGTCGGAGTGCTCGACCCCCCGCGTCTCCACCGACAGGGCCACCTCCACCTCGCCCAGGCGCAGGTGCGGATTGGCCCGCTGGTGCTCCACGTCCACCACGTTCGCCCGGTGCTCGGCGATCTCGCCGAGCAGCGACGCGAGCTGGCCCGGCCGGTCCGAGCAGCGCACCGTCACCCGCAGGTAGCGCCCCGCGGCGGCGAGCCCGTGCTCGATCACCCGCAGCATCAGCAGCGGGTCGATGTTGCCGCCCGAGAGCACCGCCACCACCGGCGCCTGCACCTCGACGACCCCCGCCAGCAGCGCGGCCACGCCCACCGCGCCGGCCGGCTCGACCACCTGCTTGCCCCGCTCCAGCAGCATCAGCAGCGCGCGGGAGATGTCCTCCTCGGAGACCGTGACGATCTCGTCCACCAGCTTGCGCACGTGGGTGAACGTGATCTCTCCCGGTCGGCCGACCGCGATGCCGTCCGCGATGGTGCCGAAGGCCGGTAGGCGTACCGGCTCACCGGCCACCAGGGAGGGTGGGAAGGCGGCGGCGCCGGCCGCCTGCACCCCGATGATCCGCACGTCGGGCCGCAGCGCCTTGGCCGCCACCGCCATGCCGGACACCAGCCCGCCGCCACCCACCCCGGTGACGATCGTCCTGACCTCGGGACACTGTTCGAGGATCTCCAGGGCCACCGTGCCCTGGCCGGCGATCACGTCCGGGTGGTCGAACGGGTGGATCAGCGTCGCCCCGGTCCGCTCGGCGTAGGTCTGCGCCGCGACCAGGGACTCGTCGACGGTGTTGCCGACCAGCTCGACCTGGGCGCCGTACCCCTTGGTGGCGGCCACCTTCGGCAGCGGCGCGTTCACCGGCATGAAGACGGTGGCGTGCGTACCGACGAGGCCGGCGGCGAGCGCCACCCCCTGGGCGTGGTTGCCGGCGCTCGCCGCGACCACGCCGTCGGCCCGCTCCGCCTCCGACAGCCGGGAGATCCGCACGTACGCGCCCCGTACCTTGTACGAGCCGGCGCGTTGCAGGTTCTCGCACTTGAGCCACGTCGGCCCGCCCAGCGCCGCACTGAGCGGCCGGCAGGGCTCCAGCGGGGTGGTGCGGACGACGCCGGCGAGCAGTTCCCGCGCGGCCCGTACGTCGGCGAGACCGACCAGTTCCGTCATGCCCCTGATCGTGCCACCCGCCACCCGCGCCGACGCGCGCACGCCACCTCTCAGACGGCGGCGGGGACGCGGGGGTAGCCGGGGGCGTGGCGGGGCCAGGGGGCCTGCATCTCGAACTGGCCGGCGACCCCGAGCAGCAGCAGCTCGCTGCCGGGCGGGCCGATCAGCTGCACGGCGACCGGCAGCCCGTCCGGGCGGCGGCCCACCGGCACCACCAGCGCGGGCAGGCCGGCGATGTTCCACGGCGCGGCGAACGGGGCGTACCTGATGTTGGCCAGCATGTTGGCCCGCCAGGACCGGCCGGACCAGCCCGTGGCCTCCGGCGGCACGGTCGACAGGGCCGGGGTGAGCAGCAGGTCGACCGAGTGGTCGGCGAAGAAGCCGATCGAGCGCTCGCGCCAGGCGGCCCGGTCGGCCTCCCGGACGAATCCGCGCCGCTGCGCCCACTCGCCGAGGGCGACGTGGCGGCGGCTGCGCCGTTGGAGGCCGCGCCGGTCCAGCCCGGCGGCGCGGACGTCGGCGGCCGCCGCGGCGAACCAGGTGGCGATGCCCTGCAGGCCCAGCGCCGTCGGGTAGACCGGATCGGCCGGCACGGTGTCGTGGCCCGCGCCCGCGAGCAGCCGGCCGGCGGCGGCGACCGCGTCCCGGTTGGGCGCGTCCGCGTACACCCCCCGCACCGGCGAGCGCAGCGAGACGCCCACCCGCAGCCGCTGCGGCGGCACCAGCTTGTCCGGCCGGCGGCCGGCCAGCACCGAGAAGCCCACGGCCGCGTCGGCGACGGTGCTGGTCAGCATGCCGTGCTCGGTGAGGCCCAGCCAGTCGTCCGCGCCGAGCTGGCACGGGACCACCCCCCGGCCCGGCTTGAGCCCGACCAGGCCGCAGCAGGCCGCCGGGATGCGGATCGAGCCGAGGCCGTCGTTGCCGTGGGCGATCGGCACCAGGCCGGCGGCGACGGCGGCGGCGGCCCCACCGGAGGAGCCGCCGGGGGTACGCCGGATGTCCCAGGGGTTGCGGGTCACGGCCGTCTCGTCGTCGGTGATGGCCCACAGGCCGAGTTCCGGCATCCGGGTCACCCCGAGGATCACCGCGCCGGCCCCGCGCAGCCGGCGGACCACCTCGTGGTCGGCCTCTGCCACCGGCGTACGCACCGCGGCCGACCCGTTCCAGGTGGGCAGCCCGGCGACGGCGGTGTTCTCCTTGACCGCCACCGGCACCCCGGCCAGTGGCAGGTTGGCCAGGTCCTCCTGCTCGTCGACCTTCTCCGCCTCGGTGATCGCCTCCCCGCCGCGTACCGTGCGGAACGCGGCGAGGTCGGCGTCGACCCGGGCGATGTGGTCCAGGTGGTCCGCGACGACCTGGGTGGCCGTGACGTCGCCCCGGCGTACGCCCCGGGCGATCTGCTTGGCGGTCGCCCCCACCCAGGTCGGCATGATGTCCTGCACGGCCACCCTCCCTCACCAGCGGTCAGCCCAGCGCCTGCTCCAGATCGGCGAGCAGGTCGTCGACCGTCTCGATGCCGACAGACAGTCGCACGAGATCGCCGGGAACTTCAAGCGGCGAGCCGGCAGCACTTGCGTGTGTCATCCGGCCCGGGTGCTCGATCAGGGATTCCACGCCGCCGAGCGACTCGGCGAGGATGAACAGCTTGCTCCGGTTGCAGATCTCGACGGCGTGCTCCTCGCCGCCGGCCGCCCGGAACGAGATCATCCCGCCGAAGCGGCTCATCTGCTTCGCGGCCACCTCGTGGCCCGGGTGCGCGGGCAGGCCCGGGTAGATGACCTGACCGACCTTGGCGTGCCCGTCCAGGTAGGCCGCGATCCGCTCGGCGTTGTCGCAGTGCCGGTCCATGCGTACGCCCAGGGTCTTGATGCCGCGCAGGGTGAGCCAAGCGTCGAAGGGGCCGTTGATCGCGCCCATGGCGTTCTGGTGGTAGCGCAGTTCCTCGCCGAGCGCGGCGTCGGCGGCGACCAGCGCGCCGCCGACCACGTCGGAGTGGCCGCCGATGTACTTGGTGGTGGAGTGCACGACCACGTCGGCGCCGTGTGCGATCGGCTGCTGCAGGTACGGCGAGGCGAACGTGTTGTCGACGACCAGCAGGGCGCCCGCGTCGTGCGCGACGCCGGCGAGCGCGGCGATGTCGGCGATGCCGAGCAGCGGGTTGGTGGGCGTCTCCACCCAGACGATCCGGGTCCGGCCCGGCTCGACGGCGGCCCGGACCGCGTCGGGGTCCGACACCTTCGCCGGGGTGTAGTCCAGCCCCCAGCGCTCGGCCACCCGGGCGAAGAGCCGGTAGGTGCCGCCGTACGCGTCGTCGGGGATCACCACGTGGTCGCCCGGCTTGCAGACGGCACGCAGCAGGGCGTCCTCGGCGGCCAGACCGCTGGCGAAGGCGAGCCCGACCGGGCCGCCCTCCAGCGCGGCGAGGCACTCCTGGAGGGCGTCGCGGGTCGGGTTACCGGAGCGGCTGTACTCGTAGCCGAGCCGGGGCGCGCCAACGGCGTCCTGGGCGTAGGTGCTGGTCTGGTAGATCGGTGGGATCACCGCGCCGGTGCGGGCCTCGGGGTCCTGGCCGGCGTGGATGGCGAGCGTGTCGAAGCCGTGACTCATCCCGTGAGGCTAATGCCCCGTCCCGAAGGCTGGAACGGAACGGTCGGGGCTGCCGGCATAGCCTGGGCGGATGAGCGGGTGTGTGTTCTGCGGGATCGTGGCGGGCGAGGTCCCAGCCTTCCGGGTCGCCGACGAGCCCGACGGGGTGGCGTTCCTGGACACCCGGCCGGTCTTCAAGGGGCACGTGCTGGTGGTGCCGCACACGCACCTGGTCACCCTGGCCGACCTGCCCGCCGAGGCGCTGGCCGGCTACTTCGGCCTGGTTCGGCGGCTCGCGGTCGCCGTGGAGCGTGGCACCCAGGCCGGTGGGACGTTCGTGGCGATGAACAACAGGGTGTCCCAGTCCGTCCCGCACCTGCACACCCACGTGGTGCCGCGGACGAAGGGCGACGGCCTGCGCGGCTTCTTCTGGCCGCGCACCCGCTACGCCGACGACGTCGAGGCCGAGACGTACGCCGCCCGCATCACCGCGGTCCTCTGACGGGCGGTGGGAGCGGGCGCGGCCGAGCCTTGTCCGCGCCGCCTCCTGACACCCGCCGCCGTCACCGAGAGCAACGATCGCACTCCCTCACGCTCTGCGACCGCCGTGCGTGGCAGCCGCGATGCCGCTGCTTCCCCTTTGCTCTGCATCCACATCCGCACCACGCCCCTGACCTGCGGCGACACGAAGTGAGAACGCGGCTGCGGTGCAGCCCACCGCCACCGAGCGTGACCGGTGCGTATGAAGATGCAGAGCAAAGCGCGCGGAGGGGTCGGGCCCGCCGATAGGTGAGGTCACGGACAGTATTGGTATCGTGACCCGCCCGGCGCCTCGTGCCGGTCTCGGCGGCGACCCGCCTGAGTGCGGGCGGAGCGGGTAAGGAAGGCGGGTCCGGCGGTGTTGCAGGCTGGGAGAGGTACGAGAGGAGTCCCACCGTGTTCCTGCGCCGTGTGAAGGCCGAGCTACCCACCCCCGACCAGGCCCTGCCAGGTCGCCCGATCGCGATGCCGATCGCGGACCGGCACGAGGTCCTGGGCGCCCCGCTGAAGGGGCCCTTCCCGGAGGGCTCGCAGGTGGCCGTGTTCGGCATGGGTTGTTTCTGGGGCGCCGAGCGGCTGTTCTGGACCCTGCCGGGCGTGATCACCACGTCCGTCGGCTACGCGGGCGGCATCACGCCGAACCCGACGTACGAGGAGGTGTGCTCCGGCATGACGGGGCACGCCGAGGTCGTCCAGGTGGTCTACGACCCGACCAGGATCAGCTACGAGGACCTGCTGAAGGTCTTCTGGGAGAACCACGACCCGACCCAGGGCATGCGCCAGGGCAACGACGTGGGCACCCAGTACCGGTCGACGATCTACGTCACCACGGACGAGCAGCTCGCCACCGCCCAGGCGTCCCGGGACGCGTTCGCGCCGATCGTGGCGCGGGCCGGCAAGGGCGAGATCACCACCGAGATCGAGCGGCTCGGCGAGTACCACTTCGCCGAGGACCACCACCAGCAGTACCTGGCACCCACGAAGAACCCGAACGGGTACTGCAACCACGGCCCGAACGGGCTGAGCTGCCCGGTGGGCGTCGCCCGCACCTCGGGCTGAGCCCGGGGCTGGCCGTCGGCACACCACGGGGCCGGCGCGGCGTCAGCCGCGCCGGCCCCGGGTCACCCGAACTGAGCGGTCGATCACATCTGCTCGACACCAAAACCGCCCCGGTGGCCACTCTTGACGTCGTCTGCCACCATGAGCAACACGTGCCGTGGCCAAATCAGGCAGTGTAGCAAATCTTCAAGAAACCGTTATCATCCCAACGGGCAATGCTCGCTGCCCTCTGGCAGCATTGCCTGGCATGTGCGGACTTGCGGGAGAGTTCCGCCGTGACGGCTCACGCGCCGACGTGGCGACGGTGGAGCGCATGGCGGCCACGATGAGCGACCGGGGGCCCGACGACAGCGGCGTCTGGGCCCAGGGCCCGACGGCCCTCGGGCACCGACGCCTGAAGATCATCGACCTCTCGGCCGCGAGCGGGCAACCGCTGGTCGACCCCGGCGCTGGGCTGACGGGCGTTTTCAACGGCTGCATCTACAACTACCGCGAACTGCGTGCGGAGCTCCAGGCAAAGGGCCACCGGTTCTTCTCCTCGGGCGACAGCGAGGTAGTGCTCAAGGCGTACGCCGAGTGGGGGCTCGACTTCGTCGACCACCTGATCGGCATGTTCGCCGTGGCGATCAGCGAGCGGGACACGGGCCGACTGGTGCTGGCCCGGGACCGGCTCGGCATCAAACCGCTCTACCTGGCCGAGACGCCCGGCGCGGTGCGCTTCGCCAGCACCCTGCCCGCGCTGCTGGCCGGGGGCGGCGTCGACACGGACATCGACCCCGTCGCGCTCGCGCACTACCTGAGCTTCCACAGCATCGTGCCGCCGCCACGCACCATCCTGCGCGGCGTCAAGAAGCTGCCCCCCGCGACCGTACGGGTCTACGAGGCGGACGGCCGCACCTCGGAGCGGGTCTACTGGGACCCGGCCTTCACCCGCTCCGCCGAGCGGGCCGGCTGGTCCGAGAAGGACTGGCAGGACGCCCTGCTGGAGTCGCTGACCACCGCCGTACGCCGGCGGATGGTGGCCGACGTGCCGGTCGGCGTGCTCCTCTCCGGCGGCCTGGACTCCAGCCTGGTGGTCGCCCTGCTCGCCGGCGAGGGCCAGCGCGGGCTGTCCACCTTCTCCATCGGCTTCGACGCCGTCGGTGGCCGGGAGGGCGACGAGTTCCGCTACTCCGACCTCGTGGCGAAGACGTTCGACACCGACCACCACCAGATCCGGGTGGCCGCCGCCGACCTGGTGCCGCCACTGGAGGCGGCCGTCGCCGCCATGTCCGAGCCGATGGTCAGCCACGACTGCGTGGCCTTCTACCTGCTCAGCGAGGTGGTCGCGCAGCACGTCAAGGTGGTCCAGTCCGGCCAGGGCGCGGACGAGATCCTCGGCGGCTACCACTGGTACCCGCCGCTCGCCCGCGTCGGCCGCGACCAGGCCCTCGACACGTACGCCGGGGCCTTCTTCGACCGGGACGCGGCCGGGCTGGCCCGGGTGCTGAACCCGGCCTGGCTGACCGGCGGCGACCCGGCGCGGGAGTTCGTGGCGGCCCACCTGGGCCGCGCGGGCGCGCAGACCGCGGTCGACGCCGGCCTGCGGATCGACACCCAGGTCATGCTGACCGACGACCCGGTCAAGCGGGTGGACAACATGACGATGGCGCACGGGCTGGAGGCCCGGGTGCCGTTCCTCGACCACGAGTTCGTCGAGCTGGCCGCGAGCTGCCCGCCGGAGCTGAAGCTGGCGCAGGGCGGCAAGGGGGTGCTCAAGGAGATCGGCCGCCGGGTGCTGCCGCACGAGGTCATCGACCGACCGAAGGGCTACTTCCCCGTGCCGGGCCTCACCCACCTGGAGGGCAAGCTCCTCGACCGGGTACGCGACGCGCTCTCCGCGCCCGAGGCCCGCCGCCGTGACCTGTTCCGCGCCGACTACGTCGACGCCCTGCTCGCCGACCCGAATGCCGAACTGACCCCGTTGAACGGAAACAAGCTGTGGCAACTCGGACTTCTGGAAATGTGGCTCCAGAGCCACGGAATCGACTGAGCGTGAGCGACACCCTCGCGACCGGGGTGGCCCGGGCGGATCAGGTGCGCGGCCGGACCCGGCGCTACGAGCGCGTCGGCCCGGGCGGCGACCCGATCGCGGCGGCCGTCGGCACCACCACCGAAGCCGACGGCGCGGTCGGCGGTAGCGCCGGCGTGGTGCTGGACTGCGGCTGGGGCCGGCTGGTCTTCGGCCAGACCTTCGCCGACCAGGCCGCCGTCGCCGACGTGCTGCGCTCCGAGGCCGCCGGCGCCCGGGACATCTGCATCTACCTGCGTGACCCGCACGTGCTCGTGTCCCGGCTGCCCGACGAGTTGTTCATCGACCCGTCGCTGACGTACCGGCTGCCGCTGGACGGTGCGCTGCCCGAGAACGTCGCTGTTCCGGGCCTGACGATCCGGCCGCTGCGGGACGCGGCCGACGCGGAGGCCGTCAACCGGATCTACGCGGCCAACGGCATGGTCACCGCGCCGGTCGAGGTGCTCGTCGACAACGCCGGCACCGACCGCTTCCTGCACCTGGTGGCGGAGAACGTCGCCGGTGAGATCGTCGGCACCATCACCGGCGTGGACCACGTCGCCGTCTTCGAGGACCCGAACCGCGGCGCCAGCCTCTGGTGCCTCACCGTGGACTTCAACGCCGCTCCGCCCGGCACCGGCCAGGCCCTGATCACCGAGCTGGCGGCCCGGCTGGTCGACCGGGGGCGGGCCTTCGTGGACCTGTCCGTGCTGGCCGAGAACGTCGGGGCGATCCGGCTCTACGAGCGGCTGGGCTTCTACCGCACCTCCACGTTGTGCGTGAAGCGGAAGAACCCGATCAACGAACGGCTCTTCCTGCCCGCCATGCCGGAGGGGTACGACCTTCTCAACCCGTACGCGAAGATCGTCGCCGACGAGGCGATGCGGCGCGGCATCCGCGTCGAGGTGACCGACCCGGCCTGGGGCGAGCTGCGGCTCACCAGCGGCGGGCGGACCATCCTCACCCGCGAGTCGCTGTCCGAGCTGACCTCGGCCGTGGCGATGAGCCGCTGCGACGACAAGCGGGTCACCCGGCGGATCCTCGCCGAGGCGGGCCTGCGCGTGCCGCGGGGCCGGACCGCGACGGGGGACGGTGCCGACCCGGCGTTCCTCGCCGAGGTTGGCCACCTGGTGGTCAAGCCGGCCCGGGGCGAGCAGGGCAACGGCATCACGGTGGGTGTGCGTACGCCCGAGGCGCTGACCGCCGCCGTGGCCCTGGCCGCCCGGTTCTGCCCGGAGGTCCTGCTGGAGGAGCTGTGCACCGGCGAGGACCTGCGGGTCGTCGTCATCGACCACGAGGTGGTGGCCGCGGCGGTCCGCCGGCCGGCCGCCATCACCGGCGACGGGGTACACGACGTCGCCGAGCTGATCGAGCGGCAGAGCCGCCGTCGCGCCGCCGCCACCGGGGGCGAGTCCCGCATCCCCGTCGACGACATGACCCGCGAGGTGGTCGCCGAGGCCGGGTACGGGATGGACGACGTGCTCCCCGAGGGCCAGGTGCTCGTCGTCCGCCGGACCGCCAACCTGCATACCGGCGGCACCATTCACGACGTCACCGCGGAGCTGCACCCGACCATCGCCGAGGCGTGCGTGACGGCGAGCCGGGCGCTGGACATCCCGATCACCGGACTGGACCTGCTGGTGCCCGCACCGGACCGGCCCGAGCACGTCTTCATCGAGGCGAACGAGCGGCCCGGTCTGGCCAACCACGAACCGCAGCCGACCGCCGAGCGCTTCGTCGACCTGCTCTTCCCGGGCACCCGGGCACCTCAGCGACTGTGGTCCCCGCCCGGTGCGGCAAGCTCAGGGACATGACCGCACGCAAGCCCGTTCCGCTCACGCTCGACATGGACTATCTACGCCAGGTGCTGCTGGAGCTGCTGGAGATCCCGAGCCCGTCGGGGCGTACGGACCACGTGCAGCAGTACGTCGGCGAGCGGCTCTCCGCGCTCGGCATCCCCTCCACGCTGACCCGGCGCGGCGCGCTCAGCGCCTGTCTGCCCGGCCCCCGCTCCACCGGCGCCGACCGGGCGATCGTGGTGCACACCGACACCATCGGCGGCATGGTGAAGCGGCTGAAGGAGAACGGCCGGCTGGAGCTGAAGACGATCGGTACGCACAGCGCCCGGTTCGCCGAGGGCGCCCACGTACGGATCTTCACCGACGACCTGGAGCGGGTGATCACCGGGCAGGTGCTGCCGCTGAAGGCCAGCGGCCACCGCTACAACGACGACGTGGACCTTCAGGGCGTCGGCTGGCAGCACGTCGAGGTGCGGGTCGACGAGCAGGTCGAGGACATCGCCGGGCTGCGTGCCCTCGGCATCGACGCGGGCGACTTCGTGGCGTTCCTGCCGAACCCGACGATCACCCCCAGCGGGTACGTCAAGTCCCGGCACCTGGACGACAAGGCCGGCGTGGCCGCCGTCCTCACCGCGCTCAAGGCGATGGTCGACGCCGGCGTACGCCCGGCGGTCACCGCGCACCTGCTGGTCACCGTCACCGAGGAGATCGGGCACGGGGCGTCGCACGGGCTCGACCCGGACGTGGCGGAGATCGTGTCGGTGGACGCGGCGGTGGTGGCGCCCGGCCAGCAGTCCCGTGAGGACGCGGCCACCCTGGCGATGGGCGACGGGGTCGGGCCGTTCGACTACCACCTGACCCGCAACCTCGCCTCGATCGCCGCCGAGCACGGGGTGGGCCTGGTCCGCGACGTCTTCGAGTACTACCGCTCCGACGTGGCGGCGGCCGTGGAGGCCGGGGCGCACGCCCGGGTGGCGCTGCTCGGCTTCGGCGTGGACGCCACCCACGGGCACGAGCGCACCCACCTGGAGGGCCTGCGTCAGCTCACCCAGTTGCTCTGCCTCTACCTCCAGAGCGACCTGGTCTTCCCCGAGTGGGACGCCGAGCCGGAGGGCGACCTGGCCGACTTCCCGTCGCTGGCCGTGCAGCCGGCCAGCGAGGAGGGCCCGCGCGAGGGGCCGATCGGCATCGCCGAGAACGCCTGAGCGCCGGCCCGCCATTCCCCGACCTCGTGTGATCGAAATCCGTTGCCCGGGGCGCGGAGGGTGGATAGCGTGGCGGTACACGGGAAAGGAGGTGGTCCAGACTTGTATAGCAATCGGACTCGTGAGGTGGCTGTCCGCTAGCCGCTGTCCTCGACAGTGAAAACCACGTCCGCCGCGAGGCGGGCATGCACGATCGTCGAGACCGTGTGGCAGCGGTGCGGCGAAACCACGACAGCCACCCGACCCCCGGGGTGCCGGCCCAGTCCAGCCGGCCCGCGCATCAGCGCGGAAGCCCCGGGGGTCGACCCTTTCCACGGGTCGGGTGGCGACGCAGCCGGAGGTCACCGTGTCGATGCGCGAGCTGGTGGTGCTCGGGACGGCCAGCCAGGCCCCGACCCGGCAGCGCAACCACAACGGGTACGTGCTGCGCTGGGACGACGAGGTGATCCTCTTCGACCCGGGCGAGGGCAGCCAGCGGCAGCTCCTGCACACCACCGTCACCGCCACCGACCTGACCCGGATCTGCGTCACCCACTTCCACGGCGACCACTGCCTCGGCCTGCCCGGCACCATCCAGCGGCTCTCCCTCGACCGGGTGCCGCACCCGGTGGCGGTGCACTTCCCGGCCGGCGGCGCGGAATACTTCGCGCGCCTGCGGCACGCCTCCAGCTTCCACGAGACCGCCGAGCTGCGCGTCGAGCCCGTCGACGCCGACGGGCAGCGCATCGCGCTGGGCGTCGGCACGCTGGAGGCCCGGCGGCTGCGGCACCCCGTCGAGACGTACGGCTACCGGCTCGTCGAGCCCGACGGCTGCCGGATGCTGCCGGAGCGGCTGGCCGCGTACGGCATCGCCGGGCCGGCGGTCGGCGAGCTGATCCGCGTCGGCCACCTCGATGTCGGCGGGCGCCGCGTCACCCGCGAGGAGGTGAGCGTGCCCCGACCCGGGCAGCGCTTCGCCTTCGTCATGGACACCGGCCTCTGCGACGGGGTGTACGCCCTCGCCGAGCACGCCGACCTGCTGGTCATCGAGTCGACGTTCCTCGAGTCGGAGGCCGCGCTCGCCGCCGAGGTCGGTCACCTCACGGCGGGCCAGGCCGCGCGGGTGGCGGCCGAGTCGGGGGTACGCCGGCTCGTGCTCACCCACTTCTCCCAGCGGTACGCCGACCCGGCCCGTTTCGCCGACGAGGCCCGCGCGCACTTCGACGGCGACCTGGTCATCGCCGAGGACCTGACGACCGTGCAGGTCCCGCCCCGGCGGGTAGCCTCGGCCGGGTGACGCTCACCCTGCGCCCCGCCACCGTCGACGACCTGCTGGCGGTGGGGGCGCTGCACCAGCGTTCCCGGGTCGCCGCCTACTCGGCCTTCCTGCCGGCGGAGGCGCTGGCCGACCCGACGGCCGAGGCGATGGGCGCCTACTGGACCGAGCGGTGGACGTGGGAGCGCGACGAGCACCGGATGACCGTGGTCGAGCGCGACGGCCGGCTGGTCGGGTTCAGCTACCTCGGCCCGGACGACGAGGGCGACCCGGCGACCGGCCTGCTCAACGCCATCCACCTCGAACCCGCCGAGCGCGGCCTGGGCACCGGCCGTGAGCTGATGGTCGACGCGCTGGACGCCATGCGCGCACGCGGCTGGTCCCGCGCGGTGCTCTGGGTGCTGCGGGACAACGCGCACGCCCGCCGTTTCTACGAGCGCGGCGGCTGGACCACCACCGGCACCGCTCGGGACGAGCACGTCGGCCCGGTGGCCGTGCCCCAGCTCCGCTACGCCCGCCAGGTGTTAGGAAGAGCCCCTTGTTAACGCTATGCGTTAACAAGGGGCCCTTCCTAACACGTCAGCGCGCGCCGAGGTGCGCCAACAGGTCCTGGCGGGTGAGGACGCCCTTGGGCTTGCCGTCGACCAGCACCAGGGCGGCGTCGGACTTCTCCAGCAGGCCGACCGCCTCGCTCACCGGCTGCCCGCCGCCGATCATCGGCAGCGGCTCGGCCATGTGCCGCTCGATGGTGTCGTGCAGGTGCGCCTGGCCGGTGAAGAGCGCGTCGAGCAGGTCCTTCTCGGCGATGGACCCGGCCACCTCGCCGGTGACCACCGGAGGCTCGGCCTTGAGCACCGGCAGCTGCGAGACGCCGTACTCGCGCATGTAGTCGATCGCGTCGCGGACCGTCTCGGTCGGGTGCACGTGCACCAGCTCGGGCAGGCCGCCCGGCTTGCCGGCGAGCGCGTCGGCGACCGTCGGCTCCGTGCCGGAGTTGTCGAGGAAGCCGTACCGGGCCATCCAGCCGTCGTTGAAGATCTTGGACAGGTAGCCCTTGCCGCTGTCCGGCAGCAGCACCACGACCACGTCGTCCGGGCCGGCCTTGCGGGCCACCTCCAGGGCGGCCACCACGGCCATCCCGCAGGAGCCGCCGACGAGCAGCCCCTCCTCGCGCGCCAACCGCCGGGTCATCTCGAAGGACGCCTTGTCGGAGACCTCGATGATCTCGTCGGCGACACCCCGGTCGTACGTCTCCGGCCAGAAGTCCTCGCCGACGCCCTCGACCAGGTAGGGCCGGCCGGTGCCGCCGGAGTAGACGGAGCCCTCCGGGTCGGCGCCGACGACCTGCACCCGGCCCTCCGAGGCCTCCTTCAGGTAGCGCCCGATGCCGGAGATGGTGCCGCCGGTGCCGACGCCCGCCACGAAGTGGGTGAGCTCGCCCCCGGTCTGCTCCCACAGCTCGGGGCCCGTGGTCTCGTAGTGCGAGCGCGGGTTGGCCGGGTTGCTGTACTGGTTGGGCTTCCAGGCGCCGGGGATCTCCCGGGCCAGCCGGTCCGAGACGTTGTAGTAGGAACGCGGATCCTCCGGGGCCACGGCGGTCGGGCAGACCACCACCTCGGCGCCGTACGCGCGCAGCACGTCCTGCTTGTCCTGGCTGACCTTGTCGGGGCAGACGAAGACGCACCTGTAGCCCCGCAGCTGCGCCACCAGCGCCAGGCCGACGCCGGTGTTGCCGCTGGTCGGCTCGACGATCGTGCCACCCGGCTGGAGGAGGCCCGCCTTCTCCGCGTCCTCCACCATCCGCAGGGCGATCCGGTCCTTCACCGAGCCGCCCGGGTTGAGGTACTCCACCTTCGCCAGGACGGTGGCCTGGATCCCGGCCGTGACGTTGCGCAGCCGTACCAGCGGGGTGTTGCCGATCAGCTCGACGACGTTGTCGTAGTACCGCACCTCGTTGTGCCCTTCTCCTCCGGCGCCGCCGGCGACGGCCGGGCAGACGTCTTCTCGACGCCCCAGGGTACGTGGGTTCAGGACGCCACGTGTCCGGGGATCACCGAGCTGCGCCGGGCCTCCCACTCCAGGAACCGCTCGGTCTCGGCCAGCACGCTGCCGGCCAGCCAGGTCACCATCACCGCGTCGTCGGCCAACCCGAAGATCGCCAGCGGGATCTCCGGGATCAGGTCGATCGGCGAGACGATGTACGCCGTCGCCGCGGTCATCAGGGCCAGCCGCAGGCCGCCGTCGTACTCCCCCCGGGTGGTCGCCCGGATCATCCTTGGCAACGCGCCCAGCCGCGCCCCGAGCGACGGCCCGCCCCGCGCCCCTGCCGCGAGCGCCCGGGCCAGCGCGCTGAACGCCGCCGTCCGCTTCAGTGTCTTCCCCATGTTCGGCCCCTCTCCACGTGCCAGGATGACGCGTCGGCGCAACCCGTCTGCCGGGTCAGCCGTACAGGTACCCAGGACCGCCCACTTCCAGCCACCGACGAGCCGACACGACGACAGCGGCGTGTCGTGCCGGCGCGATAATGTCGCTGTATGGGGGTCGCTGGTTCCGCCGTCCCGGCCGGTCCGCGCTGGCAACGCGCCCGGCAGGTCGCCCGCCTCGCGGCGATCGGCACAGGCGCCACCGCCGCGGCGGCGGTCGCGACCGGCGGTGTGCTCCTCGGGCAGGCCCGGCAGGCCCGCCGCACGATCCCGATGGCGGAGGCTCCGCCACCACGCTGCGACGGCGTCTACGGCGCGAAGCTGCCCGGCCCACCGGTGACGGTCGTCGTGCTGGGCGACTCGTCGGCCGCCGGCTACGGCGTGCACCGCCGGCGGGAGACACCCGGCGCGCTGCTCGCCACCGGCCTGTCCCGCCGCCTGCAACGTCCCGTCCGGCTGCACCGCTTCGCCGTGGTCGGCGCCATCTCGGCCGTGCTGCGCCACCAGGTGGAGGCGGCGCTGGAGTGCCGGCCCGACGTCGCGGTGATCCTGATCGGCGGCAACGACGTGACCAACCGCACCCCGTTCGGCCTGGCGGTGCGCTACCTGGTCGATGCGGTCCGCACGCTGCGCACCGCCGGCTGCGAGGTGGTCGTCGGCACCTGTCCCGACCTGGGCACGATCCAGCCGATCCGGCCGCCGCTGCGCTGGCTGGCCCGCCGCTGGGGTCGGCAGCTCGCCGCCGCGCAGACGGTGGCCGTGGTCGAGGCCGGCGGCTGGACGGTCTCCCTCGGCGACCTGCTCGGGCCCCGGTTCGCGGCCGAGCCGACCCGGATGTTCACCTGGGACCGGTTCCACCCCTCGGCGGAGGGCTACGCGGTGGCCGCCGCCGCGCTGCTGCCGACCGTGCTCTCCGCGCTCGGCGCGGGGCAGGAACGGCGTCCGACCCTCCTGCGGGGCGAGGGCGTACGGTCGCTGCCGCAGGCCGCCCAGGAGGCGGCCCGACACGCGGGTACCGAGGTCAGCGGCACCCGGGTCCGGGGCCGCGAGCGCGGTCCCGCCGGCCGGTGGGCGCAGTTGCGCCGACGGGCCTTCTTCGGTGTCGGCGCGGTGCCGCAACGTGGCCCCGCCGCCGACTCGTCCACACTGGAGGAACTGGCATGAGCGAGCACTTCACCCCCTCGGGGCTCGCCAACCGACTGGGCCGGGCGGCGACGTTCAGCATCATCGCCGGCACGGTCGGCGGCGCCGCCGTCCTCGCCGGTCAGGCCTTCGTCGCCCGGCACCGCCGGTACGCCCAGCCGGAGCTGGCGCTCGCCCTGCGCGCCACCGTCGGGCGTGCCGACGCGCCGCCGCTGCGGCTGGTGCTGCTCGGCGACTCGTCCGCCCTCGGCGTCGGGGTCGGCCGTCTCGACGAGACCATCGGCGGGCAGCTGGCCAACCTGCTGGCCGAGGGCCCGAACGGCCGCCGGGTGCACCTGTCCAGCGTCGGTGTCTCCGGCTCGCGCTCGACCGACCTGGCCACCCAGGTGGCCCGGGCGCTGCTCGGCGAGCGTCCCGACGTGGCGGTGATCCTGATCGGGGCCAACGACGCCACCACCCTGCGTCGCCCGGTGGAGGCCGCCGCCTACCTCGGCGCGGCCGTGCACCGGCTCCGCGAGGCCGGGGTGGAGGTCGTCGTCGGCACCTGCCCCGACCTGGGCGCCGTACGCGCGATCGCGCCGCCGCTGCGCAACGTGGTCGGCTGGTCTGGGCGGCGGGTGGCCCGCGCCCAGACGGCGGCGGTGCTCGACGCCGGCGGCACGGTGGTCGACCTCGCCAGCGAGACCGGGGCGGTGTTCCGGGCCGACGCCGGCACGCTGTGCCACGACGGCTACCACCCCTCCGCCGACGGCTACCGGGTCTGGGCGCACGCCCTGCTGCCGGCCGTCGCCGCCGCCGCGGCGGTCGCCTCCCGGCACTGACCAGCCGACCATCGCCCCGGCCCGGACCAGCCGACCGCCGACGCTCAGCAAGACCAGCCGACCGCCGGCCCCGGAACGCGACGCTCTCGCCGATGCCGACGGGCCGACGGTTTCGCTCGCGACGGCGCGGGCGTGACATTTCCCGGCCGGCCGGCAGCTTCCACCCGAAGTTACCGACGGGTTAACGTTGGCTCATGCCGACTGAGTCGTCCCGCGACGCCGTCATCGTCGCCACCGCCCGCTCTCCCATCGGCCGGGCGCACAAGGGGTCCCTGCGCGACGTCCGCCCGGACGACCTCGCCGCGACCATCGTGCGGGCCGCCCTGGACAAGGTTCCGCAGCTCGACCCGGCCGAGATCGACGACCTCTACCTGGGGTGCGGCCTGCCCGGCGGCGAGCAGGGCTTCAACATGGCCCGGGTCGTCGCCACCCTGATGGGCCTGGACACGTTGCCCGGCGCCACGCTCACCCGCTACTGCGCGTCCTCCTTGCAGACCACCCGGATGGCGATGCACGCGATCCGGGCCGGCGAGGGCGACGTGTTCGTCTCCGCCGGCGTGGAGGTCGTCTCCCGGTACGCCCGCGGCAACTCCGACGGGCTGCCGAAGGAGGCGCAGGCGCTGGTCGGCGGCGGCTGGGAGAACCCGCGTTTCGCCGCCGCCGCCGAGCGTTCCCAGGCCCGCGCCCAGGGCGGGGCCCCCGTCTGGACCGACCCGCGCGAGGCCGGCGAGCTGCCGGACATCTACCTGAGCATGGGGCAGACGGCCGAGAACCTGGCCCAGGTGTACGACGTGAGCCGCGCCGACATGGACGAGTTCGGCGTACGCAGCCAGAACCTCGCCGAGAAGGCGATCGCCGAAGGCTTCTGGGCCCGGGAGATCACCCCGGTCACCACGCCGGACGGCACGTCGGTCGGCACCGACGACGGCCCGCGCGCCGGGGTCACCCTGGAGGGCGTCGCCGGGCTGAAGCCGGTGTTCCGCCCCGACGGCCGCGTCACCGCCGGCAACTGCTGCCCGCTCAACGACGGCGCCGCCGCTGTCGTGATCATGAGCGCCCAGCGGGCCCGGGACCTCGGGATCACGCCGCTGGCCCGGATCGTCTCCACCGGCGTCACCGCCCTCTCACCGGAGATCATGGGCCTCGGCCCGGTCGACGCCACCCGGCAGGCGCTCAAGCGGGCCGGGATGACCATCGACGACGTCGACCTGGTGGAGATCAACGAGGCGTTCGCCGCGCAGGTGATCCCCTCCTACCGCCAGCTCGACATCCCGCTGGAGAAGCTGAACGTCATGGGTGGCGCGATCGCCGTCGGGCACCCGTTCGGCATGACCGGTGCCCGGATCACCGGCACCCTGCTCAACGCCCTGGACTGGCACGACAAGACGATCGGCCTGGAGACCATGTGCGTGGGCGGCGGCCAGGGCATGGCCATGGTCGTCGAGCGCCTGAGCTGAGCGGCCTGCTCCGAGCGTGCCTCGCCGCCGGGCCGGAGCTTCGGCCGGTCGCGCGCCGATCGTGCAGCTAGAGGATCTCGCGGGTCGCCGTCACCTCGGCGGCGGCCCGCGCCAGCACCTCCGGCGGCGGGGCGGCGGCGACCAGGTCGGCGGCCACCACCCGGAGCTGGTCGGGCAGCGCCAGGTCGTTGTCGAGCCGGGGCACCGTCCGCCGGGGCCCGCCCTCCGCGTCGGCGGCCCGGTTGGCGATCTCCTGCACCAGCCGGTGCACGAGATCGGCGCGGGACACGTTGCCACCGGCGGCCGTGGCCGCCCAGCGGGGCTGCTGCCAGTGCCCGACCTGACGCACCAGCAGCTCCACCGCCCGCCCCAACTCCCCCACGCTCACCCCGCCGAGTCTACGGACCACCCAGTCCACCCCAGCCGTCCCACCCGGCTAGGCCCCAGCCCCCAGCCCTGGCCCAAGCCCCGGCCAAGCCCAAGCCCCCGGCCCCCGGCCCCCGGCCCCCGGCCGGCGATCATGAGGTCGGCAGCGGGATCGCGATCAACTCCGCCGCGAACCTCATGATCAACGCCCCGGAGAGGCCGGCGGGACCGGGCTTGGACGACCGGCGCCCGCCCTCGCGGGTGCGGGGGCGGGCGCCGGTCGTTCGCGGGTGACGGTCAGTCGTCGCCCTGGAAGTAGCTCAGCAGGCGCAGGATCTCGATGTAGAGCCAGACCAGGCTGACCAGGATGCCGAAGGCGGCAACCCAGGAGTAGCGCTGGGGCAGGCCCATCCGGACACCGTCCTCGACCTCCTTGAAGCTGAGCACGAAGCTCAGCGAGGCGACGACGATGCAGACCAGGCTGAAGCCGATCGCCAGCGGGCTGCCGTCACGCAGCCCGGTGTTGACGCCGAAGAGCGCGAACACGAGGTTGATCAGCATGACGGCGAAGAGACCCGCCATCACGGCGATCATGCCCTTGACGAACTTCGGGGTCGCCCGGATGACCTTCGCCTTGTAGAGCATGGCCATCACGAAGAAGACACCGAAGGTGGCGGTCACCGCCTGGACCACGATGCCGTCGTAGAGCGAGTTGAAGAACTTGCTGACCATGCCGACGAAGACGCCCTCGACGACGGCGTACGCGACGACCAGCGCCGGGTTCGCCATCCGGGAGAACGAGATGATCAGGCCGAGGACCAGGCCGACCACCGCCGCGCCGATCCAAGCCGCGCCGAGCAGGGCGTCGGGCACCAGCACCCAGGCGGCCGCGGCGGAGACGCCGAGGATGCCGAGGAGCGTGACGGTCTTGACCACCACGTCGTCGATCGACATGGTGTCGACGGTCGGCGGGGCCGCCGGGTAGCCGGCCTCCGTCGGGTACTGCTGGGGATAACCGGGCTGTCCGTACGGCCCGGTCGGGGCGTACCCGGCGGAGCGCTCCCGCTCGGCCGCCTGGCCGAGCCGGGCGAGCACCGGGTTCGAAGTCTTCACTGTCAGGCCTCCCTCAGGGGGTCGTTGCACGTGAACGTGCACCCACAAGAGTAAACGCCCAGGGCAGTCCAGTGGAGATCGCCAAGCTGAGCGGAAGCTGAGAGTGGGCGTGCCCGGGGCGGGGGTCGAACCCGCACGCCTTGCGGCAGCCGCTTTTAAGGCGGCCGTGTCTGCCGTTCCACCACCCGGGCGGGCGACACCGCGCGGGTCGACACGCGTGGTGCAGTGTCACGGTAGCGGTTCGGCGACGACCCGGCGTACCCCGGCGTCCGGGTCGCACTAGGGTCGAGACCGTGAGCAGCGCAGCCCCCACGGCCCCCGACGCCGTCCCTGACCAGGCTGTCCTCGTCGTCGACCGGTCCGCCCGCCGGCTCCGGCCGGCGCGCCTGCTGACCGCCGTCCGCCGGCACCGGACGGACATCGCCGTCGCCCTGATCTTCGTGGCGCTGGCCGGTTGGCTCACCCACGGGCTCTGGCCCGACCCGGCGGCCCGGGTCCTGGCGCTCAACCCGGAGGACCAGGCCCTCTACGAGTGGTTCCTCGCCGTCGACTCGCGGGCGCTGCTCGGCGACTTCGACCTGCTCACCGGGCGGCTCAACGCGCCCGACGGGGTCAACCTCATGACCAACACCACGGTCATCGCGCTCGGCGTGCTCCTCGCCCCGGTGACCCTGCTGCTCGGCGCGCCGGTCACCTTCGCCCTGCTGGCCCTGGCGAACCTGGCCGGCACCGCGATCGCCTGGTACCTGCTCTTCACCCGGGTCCTGCGCGCCCGCCCGGTCGCCGCCGCGCTCGGGGCGGCGCTCTGCGGCTTCGGCCCGGGGATGGTCTCGCAGACCAACAGCCACCTGCACATGACGGCGCAGTGGCTGGTTCCGGTGATCGTCTGGCTCGTGGTCCGCCTGCTGCGGGCCGCCGACCCGGGCACCGCCGGCGGGCCGGACCGCCGACGGGTGGTCAGCTCGGCCGTCGGCCTGGCGGCGGCCGTCACGGCGCAGGTCTTCGTCGGCGAGGAGGTGCTCTTCCTCTGCGCGGTCACGCTGCTGGTGATGGCGGTCGCCTACGCGGTGGCGGACCGGAACCTGGCCCGCCGCGCCCTGCCCCGCTTCGCCGGCGGGATGGCGCTCGCCAGCGGGCTGGCCCTGCTCGTACTGGCGTGGCCGCTCTGGTTCCAGTTCGCCGGCCCGCAGGGCGTCGCGGACGGCATGTTCAGCCCGCACTACTTCTCCGCGGACCTGCGCAGCTGGTGGACGTTCTCGCCGCTGTCGGTCGCGGGCGACGACGGGTCCGCCCGGCTGACCACCGGGCCGGCCGAGTACAACACCTTCCTCGGGCTGCCCCTGCTGCTGGTCGCCGCCGCCTGCGCGCTCTGGCTCGGCCGTCGCCCCCTGGCCGTCGCGTGCGTGGTCGGCACGCTGGTGACGGGGGCGCTGTCGCTCGGTCCCCGGGTGGTCGTCGACGGTGCACGCAGCGCCGTGCCGGGCCCGTACGCCCTGCTCTCGGGACTGCCCGTGGTGGACGGCGCGCTGCCGATGCGGTTCGCCCTCGCGGTGCTCCCGCTGATCGCCACGCTGCTGGTGCTGGCGGTCGACCGGGCGCTGCGCGGCGCCGGCCTGGCCCGCCGCCTGGTGCCGGCGGCGGTCGGCGTGGCACTGCTGCCGCTGCTGCCGACGCCACTGCCCACCGCCGAGCGTCCGCCGCTGCCCGAGTTCGTCACCGGCGGGCACTGGCGCCAGTGCGTCGAGCCGGGCGGCGTGCTGGTGCCGGTGCCGCTCGCCACACCCAAACAACCGTGGCCGATGCGCTGGGCGACCGCCGCCGACGCGGCGTTCGGCATGCCGGAGGGCTTCTTCATCGGTCCGTACGGCCGGGGCGGCACGGCGGCGATGGGCACCTACCCGCGGCCCACCTCGGCCCTGCTGGCCGAGGTCGCCAGGCGCGGCGGGCTGCCGGTCGTCGACGACCGGCAGCGCCGGCAGGCCGCCGAGGACGCCGACTTCTGGGGCGCCTCCTGCGTGGCCCTGGCCGTCGACACCCCGCACGCCGACAGCCTGCGCGGCACGCTGGAGCAGCTCTACGGGCCCGCGACCCGGCTCGCCGACGCCTGGACCTGGCGCGTCTGACCGCACGCCGGGCCGCGCCCGCGCCCGTCGACCGCCCCGACACGCGGCCTTTCCGCTTGAGAGCTTGGGCGCTTTCGGCCCCTCCAGGGGCCGTCCCACCAAGATCCGGTATTGAAGCGCCGGCCGGACATACGCGAAGCCCTCTCCGCGCGGGGCGGAGAGGGCTTTCGGGTGGCCGGGTCAGACGCGGCCGGCGCCGACCGGTTGGGACGCCTCGGCGAACTCCTCGCGCGGATCGTGCAGCTGCCCCAGGGCGACCACCTCACGCCTGAGGAAGAACGCCAGCGTCCAGTCGACCACGACGCGTACCTTGCGGTTCAACGACGGGATCCGGCTCATGTGGTACGTCCGGTGCATGAACCACGCCGGCCAGCCGGTCATCTTGATCCCGTACACCTGGGCCACGCCCTTGTGCAGGCCGAGGCTGGCGACGCTGCCGGCGTGCTTGTGCTTGTACTCCACCGGCTCCCGGCCGCGCACGACGTTGACGATGTTGTCGGCCATCCGGGCGGCCTGACGGACCGCGTGCTGGGCGCTCGGCGAGCAGTAGTTGCCGGGCTCCTTGGTCAGGTCCGGCACGGCCGCGCAGTCACCCGCGCTCCAGGCGCCCTCGACCACCCGGTCGCCGTCGACCACCTGGAGGGTCGGCAGGCACGTGACCCTCCGCCGCTCGTCGCGGGGGAAGTCCGTCGCGTCCAGCATCGGCGACGGCTTCACGCCGGCCGTCCACACGATCGTGTCGGAGCGGAAGCTGTCGCCGTCGGAGAGCTTCACGACCCCGTCGACGCAGGACTCCAGGCGGGTGTCCAGCCTGATGTCCATGTTCCGCTTGAGCAACTGCTGCACCGTGTAGGCGCCCATGTCCCGGTCGACCTCGGGCAGCACCCGCTGGGTCGCCTCGACCAGCACCCAGCGCATGTCCTCCGGCTTGAGCTCCGGGTAGTACTTCAGGGCGTCCCGGGCCATGTCCTCCATCTCGGCGAGCGCCTCGATGCCGGCGTACCCCCCGCCGACGAAGGTGAAGGTCAGCGCGGAGCGGCGGACGGCCGGGTCCGGCGTCGCGGCGGCGACGTCGAGCCGGTCCAGCACGTGGTTACGCAGGTAGATGGCCTCACCGATGGTCTTGAAACCGATGCCGTGCTCGTGCAGGCCGGGGATCGGCAGCGTCCGGGACACCGAGCCCGGGGCGACGACGACGTGGTCGTACGCGATCTCCCGGGTGGGGCCGCTGATGGGCTGCACCAGGGCGGTCCTGCGGTCGTGGTCGATCCGCGTCACCGCGCCCGCCACCACCTTGCACCTGCGCAACTCCCGCCGCAGCGGCACCACGGAGTGCCGGGGCGAGATGTTGCCGGCCGCCGCCTCGGGCAGGAACGGCTGGTAGGTCATGTGCGGCTGAGGGTCCACCACGACGACCTCGGCCTCACGGGAGCTGAGCTTCTTCGACAGGCGCAGGGCCGCGTAGAGACCGACGTGCCCGGCACCCACCACAAGGATCCGCTTCGGGTTCACGTCAGCTATCTTTCCCCGCGCACCACGGCTAATCCCGTTCGCGCCCCTTCTCTGTGACGGAGCACAACCCCTGTGAGCTGCACGACTTCCGCCGACAGGGGCCGTCACCTGCGGCGCAGCAGCCACCCCAGCAACGCTGCCACCGCCACCGCCACGAGCAGACCGACCATCGTCGCCGCCTGGTGTCCGGCATCACCGCCGACCGCGCCGATCCCGACCAACAGCACCCCGAGGACGAAGGTGGCCAGCAGCACCGCGCCGGCCCGGGCCAGCCACCGCACGATCAGGTCCGGGTCGACCACCGCGTCGTACGGCAGCACGGCGGCCAGCGCGCAGAGGGTGTGGGTGAGGTAGAGCACCGCCGCCACGGCGAGCAGCCGCCAGAGGGTGATCGGCCGGGCGTACCCGTCGGTGGCGACCAGCCAGCCGCCGACCGTGACCAGCGCCGCGAAGGTCGGCCAGACCCGGCGCGGCCCGACCGCCGGCAGCACCGCCACCGCCACGAGGGCGAGCAGCGGCTGGCCGAGGATCACCTCGGACGGGTACGCCAGCACGAGGCCCACCAGCACGGTGAGGAAGATGCCGGCCCGCACCAGCAGCGGCGTCAGGCTGATCCGGACGGCGGCGTACCGCAGCGCCCGGACCCGTTCGGTGAGGTTGGTCACCGGTGCCGCCCTTCGTTCGCGACTGCGGGACTCCGCTGCGCTGCGTTCCTCGCGCTCACCGGCCCACCCTCGGGGCGGTCGCCAGGCGGGCCACGTCCCGCAGCACCTCGTCGAGGCTGCCCGCGCCGGCCCAGCGAACGACCGGCACGCCGTGCTCCCGCAACTGGCCGATCATCGTGTCCCGGTCCAGCCGCCACAGCCGGTACGCCACCTCGGCCCAGCCCCGGTCCTTCGGCGGGGCGAGATCCGCCGGCAGCGTGTCCACCGCGACCACGAACCGCCCGGAGCGGGCCAGCCGGGCCAGCATCTGTGCCGACCGCTCGTCGAGCAGCGGGGTGAGGACCACCACCAGCGCGTCGGCCGACAGCACCTGCGGGCCGAAGACCTGGTCGTACGGCTCGTGCGGGGAGGCCTCCGCCCGCACCTCCAGCAGCCACTCCAGGACCGTGAGGTACTGCCGGCGGCCGGTGGCCGGGCGCAGCCGGCGCGCGGCGGGGCCGTACTCGAGCATCGACACCCGGTCGCCGCGGTGCAGGTAGTGCTCGGCGATCGCGGCGGCGGCCCGGACGGTGGTGTCCAGCACGGAGGCGGCACCGGAGACGCCCCCGGAGCGCCCCGCCTCGGCGAGCAGGTCGAGCAGCACCACCACCTCGGCGTCGCGGTCGGAGAGGGTGGCCGCCACGTGCAGCTGCCGGGTGCGCAGCGACACCCGCCAGTCGATCCGGCGCAGCCGGTCCCCCGGGGCGAAGACCCGTACGCCGGCCAGCTCGCCGCCCTCGCCGGGCCGGCGCGAGTGGTGCGCGCCGACCAGGCCGGCGGCCCGGGGCATCGCCTCGACGGCTTCGAACGGCTCGGTCTTCGGGTAGACCCGCAGCCGGGACGGCTCGGCGATCACGGCGCGGGAGACCAGCAGGCCCTGCGCGACGGCGACCCGGGCGCCCGCCGGGCCGACGGGGTGCCGACCCCAGCGCAGCGCCGTGCCGGTCAGCTCCAGGTCCACCGCCGCGGCGCTCGGGACGGCGGTCACGAAGGGCCGCTCCGCGACGGACGGGGCGGCTGCCGAACGGGGGTGGGACGCCGAGGCCGTCCCGGCGATCGTCGCCCGCTCGACGCGCAGCCACGGTGAGACCCGGCTGCGCACCACCGCCACGTCGTAGTCGAGCAGATCGGGGTTGCCGACGGTGACCGTGGCGGTCAGGCCGCCGCCCTCGACCAGGTGGCCCTCGTCGGCCGAGATCCAGACCTGCGGCGGGGCGGTCGGCCGGCGGCGCAGCGCGTACGCGGTGCCGAGTGCGAACGGGGCGGCCAGCACGACCAGGTCCACCCGGCCGAGCAGCACCCCCGCGATCAGCAGCAGGCCGGTGAGCAGCACCGCCCGGCCGAGCGCCCCGGTGGGCACCCAGCCGGTCGCGGGCGGCGGCCCCGACGACTCGACCCGGGGCGGCACGGCGGGCGCGACCATCAGCGCCCGTGGCCGGCGGCGTAGCTGGGCAGCGCGCCGCTGGCGGGTGCCGGGGTCGCCTCCAGGACCTCGCCGACCACGAAGGACGGGTCGACGCGACGCAGCCACATCTCGGGGCGCAGCGTGATCCGGTGTGCCAGGGCGGGGGCCGCGACCTCCTTGACGTCCTCCGGCACCACGTAGTCGCGGCCGGCCATGACGGCCCGTACCCGGGACAGCAGCAGCAGCGCCAGCGACCCGCGCGGTGAGGCGCCGACCAGCACCGACGGGTGCTCGCGGGTGGCGGCGGTCAGGGCGACGATGTAGCGGCCGACGGAGTCCTCCACCACCACGTCCTCCAGCGCGGCCTGCATGGCGCGCAGGGTCTCGGCGTCGACCACCGGCTTGATCTCCGCCTCCTCGCGGCGGCGGGCCATCCGCCGGCGCAGCACCTCCCACTCCTCGTCGGCCTCGGGATAGCCGAAGGAGACCCGGAGCAGGAACCGGTCGAGCTGTGCCTCGGGCAGCGGGTAGGTGCCCTCGTACTCGATGGGGTTGGCGGTGGCCAGCACGTGGAACGGCTCGTCCAGCTTGTACGTCACGCCCTCCACCGAGACCTGCTTCTCCTGCATCGCCTCCAGCAGGGCCGACTGCGTCTTCGGCGGGGTCCGGTTGATCTCGTCGGCGAGGAGCAGGTTGGTGAAGACCGGCCCGGCACGGAACGCGAACTCGCCGCTGCGCTGGTCGTACAGGAACGAGCCGGTCACGTCGGCCGGCAGCAGGTCGGGGGTGAACTGGAGCCGGCGGAAGTCAAGCCCGAGCGCCTGCGCGAAGGACCGCGCGGTCAGCGTCTTGCCGAGACCCGGCAGGTCCTCCAGCAGCACGTGCCCGCCGGCCAGGATCCCGGCGAGGACCAGTTCCAGCGCGTCCCGCTTGCCGACCACGACCTGACCGACCGCCTCCAGCACCGACCGGGCGAGATGGCCGACCTCGGCGGCGGGCATGCTGCGGTCCACGTCGTTCATCACAGTTTCTCCAGTTCGGCGACGATCGCCGCGAGGTCGCGCGGCGACGGGGGGCGGCGGGAGGGGGTGCCGAGGAAGGTCCAGAGCCGGTCGCCGAGCAGGGCACGGGCCCGCTCCGGGTCGGATTCGCGGGTCAGGCCGTGGCGCTGGCGCAGCCGCTCGTCGGCCAGCTCGCCGATCCGGGGCAGGATCCGCTCGGCGAACCGCTCCCGGTCCTTCCCGGCCCAGTCGAGCGGCCGTTCCCAGCCGTTGATCGCGGCGCGCAGCGCGTCCCGGGCGCCCCAGTTCCAGGTGCCGTCGTCGTCGGCGGCCGGAACCCGGCCGCCGGAGCGGGGCCGGGGCGGGGGCGCCAGCGCGGCGACGATCCGGCGCACCAGGAACAGCGCGACCACCCCGGCCACGAGGACCGGCAGGGAGACCCGGAGGCCCACCACGCGCAGGCCGGCGACGAGCACGACCACGACCGCCGCCACGCCGGCCAGGGTGCGGAACACCCGACCGGCCCGCCCGCCCCGGGACCGCTCGGCGGGCGCCGGCCGCTCCTCCTCGAAGCTGAGCAGGTCGTCGATGCTGGTGCTGCTCACCGCGTCACCTCGCCACGCCGGGCGGACACCGGCCGCACCCCGGCCACGCGGGCACCCGTGCCGGTCACGCGGGCACCTCGGCGTCGTCGTCGGCGACCACGGCGGTCAACTCGCCACGTAGCCGGCGCAGCGCGGCCCGGGCCTGGTCGCGGGTGCCCTCGTCGACCTCCCGGGTGGCGTACCGGGCCTCGCGGTAGACGCGCGCGAACTCGGCCAGCACGTCGGCGCTGGCGATCGCCGGGATCCCCGCCGACGGGTCGCCGACCAGCAGGCGGGTGACCAGGTCGGTGGGGGTGTCGCCGGTCAGCCGGGGCACGCCGGCCCCGGCGGCGGCCTCCTCCAGGCGAACCCAGCAGGCGATGACCGCCGTGCGGGGATCGGTGTCCCGGTCGTCCAGTTCCTCCAGGCCGGCGTCGAGGGCGGCGGCCACCTCGCGGGCGGTGCCCTCGGGTGTACGCCGGGGCCGCCGGGCCGGCAACGCCCGGGTGGTACGCCGCATCGCGCCCCGGACCAGCGTCCAGGCGAGGTAGCCGAACGCACCGAGCAGCGCCAGCCCGACCAGCACGACGACGGCGGTGACGAGCCACCCCGGGATCCGCGCCCCGGTGGCCTCGGCGGTGTCGCGCGGCTCGACGGGGATCGAGGGCGACGGCTCGGCGGTCGGATATTCCGGGACGTAGGGGATGTTGTCGGTGGCGGGCGGGATCCGGCTGGCGCCGATCGACGAGTGGGCGGACGACAGCGCGGCGACGGCCAGCAGGAGCACCACCGCCGCGACCGGCCACCACCTGCGCAGGATGCTGAGTTCCATCGAGGGCTACCTCCGGGTCACCGGGGCGGGTCGCACGGGCCGACGCGTTCCGTCCGTCATCGCCACCGCCCCCGCGCCTCAGTCCACCCCGGCCAGCTGCTTCGCCCGGGCGAACACATCGTCCAGCATCCCTGGTGTCAGCCGCCCCGTGAAGGTGTTCTGCTGGCTGACGTGGTAGCAGCCGAGCAGCTCCGGTGCGCCCGTGCCGGACCAGTGTGCCCCATGGCCGAACGCCGGTCGCGGGCTGGGCGGGCGCAGGCCGTACACCTGGCGTAGCACCGGCCACCACGAGGCCCAGGCGAACGCGCCCAGCGCGACCACGACGCGCAGGGTGGGCCGGATCAGCGTCACCTCGCGGTGCAGCCACGGCGCGCACGTGTCCCGCTCGTCGGGGGTGGGCTTGTTGTCCGGCGGCGCACACCGCACGGCGGAGAAGATCCGCAGGTCGCGCAGGGTCAGCCCGTCGTCGGCGGCGACGCTGGTCGGCTGGTTGGCCAGCCCGGCCCGGTGCAGCGCGGCGAACAGCACGTCGCCGGAGCGGTCGCCGGTGAAGATCCGGCCCGTGCGGTTGCCGCCGTGCGCGGCGGGCGCCAGGCCGAGGATGGCGATGCGCGCTCCGGCGACGCCGAGACCGGGCACCGGCCGGCCCCAGTACTCCTGGTCGCGGAAGGCCGCCCGGCGGACGCGGGCCACCTCCTCCCGCCACCGCACCAGCCGGGGGCAGGCGAAGCAGTCGCCGACGGCGGCGTCGAGGTCGGCCAGGCCGGTCGCCCGCGCGGCGCGGGCGAGGACCTCGGCGGGCGTACGGGGCTCAGCCAAGCTTGGCCCGGAAGAGTTCGAGGGTGCGGGCCCAGGCGGTGGCGGCGGCGCGCTGGTCGAAGTTCTCCGGCCGGTCCTCGTTGAAGAAGGCGTGCGAGGTGCCGGGGTAGTCGTAGGTCTGGCAGGTGCCGCCGGCGGTCTCGATGGCTCGGCGGACGGTCCGCACGCCGTCGGCGGCGGAGGTGCCGTCCTCTTCGGAGCAGTGGATGAGCGCCGCCTTGCCCGCGTAGTCGGCCCACTCCGCGCGCATCCCGTCCCACGGCAACCGGGGGTAGAAGGCGGTGGTGGCGACGATCCGCTCGGAGCGGGTCGCCGCCCAGAGAGCCAGGCTCGCTCCGGCGCAGAAGCCCGCGCAGCCCACCTTGCCGGCGACCTCGGGCCGTCCCGCGAGGTAGTCGGCCGCGAAGGCGATGTCCGCCGCCGCCTCGTCCATCTGCGGGCTGTTCAACATCTGCCGGGGTTCGTCGGGCTTGCTGGCCGGGCCGCCGTGGCGGAAGTCCGGGGCGAGGGCGACGAACCCGGCCTCGGCGAAGCGGTCGACGACCGCCCGGACGTGCGGCACCAGGCCCCACCAGTCCTGGATGACGATGACCGCAGGGCTGGTAGCACCGCCGGAGGGTATCGCGAGATACCCCTCGCTCGTCCCTCCGTTGCCGCGGTAGCTCACCATTTCGCCCATCGGCCGTCCTCCTAGCGGTCAGTCATCGTTGGCTGGTCGCACAGTGTTGCTACGTGTCGGTAGCCTGCCACGCCGTGAGCGCCCCGGGGAAGACGCCGGAACAGTGGCATTCACCTCCTGTACGCCGCCCGTACCCACGGACGCCGACGGCGGCGCGGACCATGTCCGCGCCGCCGTCGGCGGTCCTGTCGTGCCGGAGGATCAGGCCTTCTTCGTCAGGCACAGCAGGTAGCCGGTCTTGCCCGGCTCGATGCTGTAGTAGAGGTAGCCCTCCTGGCCCTCCTTGATGTACTGCCCGCACGCCTCGCCCGAGCGGGCCTGCGCCTGGGTCTGCCCGTCGACGCGGCCGACGACGTTGTAGACGGCGTCGGTGGAGGTGCACTCGACGACCTTCGCGCCGTCGACCTTCTCCTCCTTGGTGCCGGTCACCTCGGGCAGCTCGCCGATGCAGTCGCCGGCCTTGGCCTCGGCGGTCTCGTCCTTGTTGAAGAAGTTGCCGATCGCCGTGCCGATGCCGAACTTGAGGGCCAGGACGACCAGGAACACGACGATCGCGCCCAGGATGCCGAGCAGCTTCTTGGAGCCGGACTTCTCGGCCTGGGGCTCCGCCGGGGGTGGCGCCTGGACGGCCGACGGGGGCTGGGCGGCGTCCGACGCGGGGGGCGGTGCGACCTGCTCTGACACGCGATGTCCTTCCGGGGGGTGAGTGAGCAGACGACACCGTAGCGACCGGGGCCGACAGGCGTTGCCCCGCTGGACTCATCCGTTCAGCTATTTCCCAGGTTCACGGGTGATCCGCTTCACGTCCGGCTCGGGGCCGGCGTGGCGGTCGGCGCAGTCGTCGGCGCATCCGTCGGCGTGGATCCCGGGCTCGGGGTGCCGCTCGGGGCGGGCGCGGGTTCGGCCGGCGTGCCCGGCGTTGCCGGTGCCGGCAACGGTGGCACGCCCGTCCAGGCCTCGGAACCGGCCGGCACGCGGGGCGCGAAGGGCGCCTGCTGCGGACAGTACGGATACGTGAACAGCAGGGGGTTGCCGGTCCCGTTCACGTAGAGGTCAGCCAGACAGGTCGGGTGGCCGAGCCGGATCGGATCGCCGTTCTGGTCGAAGAGCCGGGCGTTCTCCACCAGCCGGCCCTCGCGGTCGTAGACGAAGACGTCCCGGATGTGGTCGTACCGGCCGTCGATCGAGATCTGCTCGTAGCTGACGTCGCCGTTGCCGACGCGGTCGTTCATGTCCGCCAGGCCCACCAGCCCGAAGACCACCAGCACCGCCGTGCCGGCGTGCAGCAGCCGCCGCTTGGGTCGGGTCAGGCCCGGCGTGTGGTGGCCGAGCCAGATCGACGCGAGCACGCTGCCGGCGAGCAGCACCAGACCGGCCAGCAGGCTGCCGTTGAGCTCGGGCAGCACGCCGAACGTGTCGCCGGTAGTGACCACCGTGACGAGCATGGCGGCCAGGTAGCCGCGCAGCACCCACCACGCCGGCCGGAGCAGCCGGAGGAACTCGCTGGCCGAGGCGTACCCGAGCGGTGGTCCGAGTTGGACGTCCCAGCGGTGCGCCCGCGCGCGGAGCCGGTCCACGCTGGCGCCGAGGCGACGGTCCAGGCGGCGCCCGCCGGTGCCGGCGGCGCCGACCCCGGCGGCGGCGCGCAGCTCGGCCGCGTACGCCTCGGGCTGGCCGAGCCGGTCGACGAGCGAGCCGTCGGCCTCGGCGGCGACCTCGGCCAGATGCTCCGGCAGGTCCTCGGTCAACTCGTCGCGGTGTGCCGGCGGCAGGTCGGCCAGCGCGGCCCGGACCCGTGCGGCGTAGTCCGCGATCTCCTGCTCCGTGACGGTCATGCCGCCATCCCCCGATCGTCGAGCAGTGCGTCCATGGTGGTGGCGAACGAGCGCCAGAGCTTGCCGGAGCGGATGAGCTGGTCCCGGCCGGCGGCGTTGAGCGAGTAGTACTTGCGGTGCGGGCCGGACTCGCTCGGCACGACGTAGGTGGTCAGCAGGCCGGCGGCGTAGAGCCGGCGCAGCGTGCCGTAGACCGAGGCGTCGCCGACCTCCTGCAACCCGGCGTCGCGCAGGCGGCGCAGGATGTCGTAGCCGTAGCCGTCCTCCTCGCGGAGCACGGCGAGGACCGCGAGATCCAGTACGCCCTTCAACAGTTGCGTGGTGTCCACGCATTGCACGCGGCGCGGCACCCTCTATTCGCAACCATCACGTTCAGTAGCATCCTCCGCCCGGGGCCATCCCCACCCCAGCCGCTTTGCTCTGCAGCCATGGACGCACCAGTGACCGCACGTAACCTTCCGCCACCACCCGCCAACCAACACGATTCATAAAACTGCTGATCAGCAGCCTGGTGCCTCCGTGGCTGCAGAGCAAAGGGCGCGAACGGCTACCGCCGCAGCCCACACGCGACGTCACGGTATGTCACATCGCGGGTTCATTACTGTGCGTTAGCTCGGGATGCGATGGCGGCTGGCTCAGTCGAGCAACCAGAGGTGCAGCTCCGTGCCGTACGGAGTCAGGGCGAGCGCCGCCAGGGCCGACCACGCTCCCGTGCTGACGACGAGCCAGCCGGACGTTTGCCGGTCGCCGACTCATCGGCGCAACCCATCAGCTCCCCTTCGCGATCGGCCACCTCGCTGGTGAGGCTGCGACCCCGGTACGACTGCCGGTCAGGCCAACGACCAGGCGATGCCGTCGAGGATGTCGTGCTCGGAGGCGACCACCGAGTCCATCCCCGCCCGCTCCATGATCACCCGGAGCACCAGGGCGCCCGCCCCGATCACGTCCGCCCGGCCCGGGTGCATCACCGGGATCGCCAGCCGCCGCTCCCGGCTCCTGCCGAGCAGGTCGGCGGTCACGTCGGCCACCGCGTCGTACGACACCCGCGCGTGGTGGATGCGGGTCGGGTCGTACTCTTCGAGGCCCTGGGCGATCGCGACCACGGTGGTGACCGACCCGGCGAGCCCGACCAGCGTGGCGGCCTGCCGGCCCGGCACGGCCTCCAGCGCCCGGTCCACCGCGACCGCGACGTCGGCCTGCGCGGCGGCGACCTCGTCCAGCCCCGGCGGATCGCCGTGCAGGTGCCGCTCGGTCATCCGGACGCAGCCGATGTCCATCGAGATGGCCGCCTCGACGCCGCCCGCGCGGGTGCCGACGACGAACTCGGTCGAACCGCCGCCGATGTCGACGACCAGGTACGGCTCGCGCGCGTCGGCGGGCAGCCCGCGCACCGCCCCCGTGAAGGAGAGCCGCGCCTCCTCGTCGCCGGTCACCACCTCTGGCGCGACCCCCAGGGTCCGCTCGACCATCTCGCGGAACTCGGCGGCGTTGGAGGCGTCCCGGGACGCCGACGTGGCGCACATCCGGACCCGCTGCGCGCCCAGCTTCTCGATCTCGGCGGCGTACGAGGCCAGCGCGACCCGGGTGCGCTCGATCGCCTCCGGCGCCAGCCGGCCCGTCCTGTCGACACCCTGGCCGAGGCGGACGATCTCCATCCGCCGGCTCAGGTCGACCAGCGGCGCCTCCGGCCCCGCCGAGGCGTCGGGCAGGTCGGCGACCAGCAGTCGGATCGAGTTGGTCCCGCAGTCGATGGCGGCCACACGCGTCGTCACGGCAGCAACCCTACGGTAGGTCCGCCGCGGGGGTGTGTTCCCGGCCGGAGCCGACTCAGAGCCGCAGCAGCATGCGGGTGTTGCCGAGGGTGTTCGGCTTCACCCGCTCCAGGTCGAGGAACTCGGCGACGCCCTCGTCGTAGGAGCGCAGCAACTGCTCGTAGACCGGATGCGGCACGGGCGCGCCGTCGATCTCGGTGAACCCGAACGAGCCGAAGAACCGGGTCTCGAAGGTGAGCACGAAGATCCGGGCCACCCCCAGCTCGCGGGCGCCGTCGATCAGCTCCGCGACGATCCGGTGGCCGAGCTTGCGCCCCCGGCAGGACGGGTCGACCGCCACCGTCCGGATCTCGGCCAGGTCCTCCCACATGACGTGCAACGCGCCGCAGCCCACCACCGCGCCGTCGCCCGCGCGGACCGCGACCCGGAACTCCTGCACGTCCTCGTAGAGGGTCACGGTGGCCTTGCTGAGCAGCCTCCGGTCGTCGGTGTAGGTGTCGACGAGCCGCCGGATGCCGCGCACGTCCGAGGTGCGGGCACGCCGCACCACGATCTCGTCGGCCCCCGCCGCGCCCCCGTCGGTGCCCGCCATGCTCAGTCCGCCGCCGGCACGGCCACGCAGGGCCCGGCCGCCCACCACTTCTCCACCAGCTCAAGCGTCTCGTCGCCGAACGGGTTCACCCCCGGCCCGGCGCCGAGCGCGTGCCCGAGGTGCACGTGCAGGCACTTGACCCGCCCGGGCATCCCGCCGGCCGAGATGCCGGCGATCTCCGACACCTCGCCGATCGCGTCCCGGCGGGCCAGGTAGTCCTCGTGCGCGGCGCGGTAGCGCGCGGCCAGCTCCGGGTCGGCGGCCATCCGGTCCGCCATCTCCTTCATCAGCCCCGCCGACTCCAGCCGGCTGCACGCCGCCGTCGCCCGGGGGCAGGTCAGATAGAACAGGGTCGGGAAGGGGGTGCCGTCGGCCAGTCGGGGGGTCGTCTCCACCACGTCCGGCAGGCCGCAGGGGCAGCGGTGGGCCACCGCCCGGGTGCCGCGGGGCGGGCGTCCGAGCTGCGCGGCCACCGCGGCCAGGTCGGCCTCGGTGGCCGGCTCGCGCTTCGGCGGTGGTACGGAGTCCGCCGCTGGCTCCTGCGGTGGTACGACAGTCACGATGCTGGTTCCTCGTTCGATGCTCGGGTGCCGCTCACTTGTCGGGCTGCTCGCCGTTGGCGGCCTGCACGCTCGACCAGAGGGTGTCGTACCAGGAGGCGGGGGTGACGGGCGCCGACGGGGCCGACGAACCGGCGTCCCGGGCGGCGCCCTCCGGGTCGGAGAGCACCACCAGCAGCGTCTCGCCCGGGGGCCCCATGAAGAACCGCTCCCTGGCCTGGATCTTGATGTATTCCGGGTCCTGCCACTTGGCCGCCCGCTCGGCGAGTTCCTCGATGGCCTCCCGCTGGGCGGCCTGGGAGGCCTCCATCCGCTCGATGTCGGCCTGCTGGTCGAGGTAGACGCGCACCGGATAGGTGTAGGCCAGGGCGAGCGCGATCAGCACCGCGAAGAGCACGGTGGCCCGCCCGGTGAAGCCCCGGGAGCGGGGTGCGGAGAGCCGCTTGACGGTGCCGGCGGCCGTCCGACGGGCCGCGGCGGGCCGGCTCGCGGAGCGTACGCCCTCCGCGCCCCGGGACGCCCCCGGCGCGCGACCGGCCGTCGCCCGCGAATCGGCGCGGACGCCGCCCTCGCGGACCGACGTCCGGGCGCCCCGGGCCCCGCCCGGCCGGCCGGTGTGACCCGGCCGGCGGGCGGGGCGCTGACCGCCCGGTGTGCGGCGCTGCTGCATCGTCACACCCCTCCCCCGAGGCCTCGCGCGTCTCAGGCGGAACGGTAGCGCGGGAACGCGCCCGCCCCGGCGTACCGCGCCGCGTCGGCCAGCTCCTCCTCGATCCGCAGGAGCTGGTTGTACTTCGCGACCCGGTCCGAGCGGGCCGGGGCGCCGGTCTTGATCTGACCGCAGCCGGTGGCCACCGCCAGGTCCGCGATGGTGGTGTCCTCGGTCTCGCCGGAGCGGTGGCTCATCATGCACTTGAAGCCGGCCCGGTGGGCCAGGTCCACCGCGTCGAGGGTCTCGGTCAGCGAACCGATCTGGTTGACCTTGACGAGGACCGCGTTGGCGGCCTTCTCGGCGATGCCGCGGGCGATGCGCTGCGGGTTGGTGACGAACAGGTCGTCGCCGACGATCTGGACGCGGTCGCCGAGCGAGGCGGTCAGCGTCTGCCAGCCGGTCCAGTCGTCCTCGGCCAGCGGGTCCTCGATCGACACGATCGGGTAGTCGCCGGCGAGCTTGGTGTAGTAGTTGCTCATCTCCTCGGCGGTCTTCGCGGCGCCCTCGAAGGTGTAGGTGCCGTTGTCGAAGAACTCCGTGGCGGCCACGTCGAGCGCGAGGACGATGTCGGTGCCGAGCCGGTAGCCGGCCTTCTCCACCGCCTCGGCGATCAGGTCCAGGGCGGCGGCGTTGGTGGGCAGGTTCGGCGCGAAACCGCCCTCGTCGCCGAGACCGGTGGAGAGCTCCTTCTTCTTCAGCACCGACTTCAGCGCGTGGTAGACCTCCGCGCCGGAGCGCAGCGCCTCGCGGAAGCTGGGCGCGCCGATCGGCGCGATCATGAACTCCTGGATGTCGACGTTCGAGTCCGCGTGCGCGCCGCCGTTGAGGATGTTCATCATCGGCACCGGCAGCAGGTGCGCGTTCGGGCCGCCCAGGTAGCGGAAGAGGCTGAGCTCGGCGCTGCCGGCCGCCGCCTTGGCCACCGCGAGGGAGACGCCGAGGATGGCGTTCGCGCCCAGCTCGGACTTGCTGTCGGTGCCGTCGACGTCGAGCATCTTCTGGTCGATCAGCCGCTGCTCGCTGGCCTCGTAGCCGATCAGCTCGTCGACGATCTTGTCCTCGATGTTCGAGACCGCCTCCTCGACGCCCTTGCCCTGGTAGCGGTCGGCGTCACCGTCGCGCAGCTCGATCGCCTCGAAGGCGCCCGTGGAGGCGCCGGAGGGCACCGCCGCCCGGGCGATCGTGCCGTCGTCGAGCCCGACCTCGACCTCGACGGTCGGGTTGCCCCGCGAGTCCAGAATCTCCCGCGCGACGATTCCCTCGATGGTTGCCACTGAGTCGCTCCTCGTTTGTGTGTTCCGGTCCGGTATGGGCCGCGACGGTGCGGCTGAGGCAGTTGTTGAACGCAGCGTATCGGGCAACGCTCGAACGCGGGCGGTCCGGGCGCTCGCCGGCCCCACCCGGAACCTGCCGCCGGGCAAGGCTTTGGACGGACATTCCCGGATTCTCGTGCCTCAACCGGCAACGGGTTTGCGCGCGGTTGGCCCGATCGGCGAGGCTGGTGGCCATGCCCGCCGCCTCGACCACCCTCCGCTTGCTCGCCGTGTCGGTCATCGCGTCGCTCACGGTGACCGGTTGTCAGACCCTCGACGACGCCGGTCGGGCGATCGGGCGGTCCGACCTGGTGAACGACCTGGCCGCCCGGCTCGACCGGGCGCTGGAGCTGACCTACTCCGCCGACTACCAGCTTCCCGGCGGGCAGACCGCCACCATGGCCCAGGCCCAGGACCCGGCCCGCTCCGCGTACACCTGGCCCGGCGGCAAGCTCACCGTCACCCCGGAGGCGACGACCCGCTGCCAGACCGCCGCCGGCCGCGCGACCTGCACCCTGGAGGCCCCGCCCGCGCCCAACGCGAAGCCCACGGTGACCATGTTCGCCGAGGCCAAGCAGCGCGGCCTGGTGACGCCGCCGATCGTCGTGGGAATGCTCACCACCGCCGCGCTCGACCCGGAGGCGGTGATCGACCAGAGCGACACCACCCTCGCCGGCCACCACGCCACCTGCGTCGACGTGGAGCAGTCCGCCGGCGACTTCACCGCCTGCGTGACCACCGACGGGGTGCTGGGCAGCTTCACCGGCCAGGTCGACGGCCGCGAGGTCGAGCTGGCGCTGAGCCGCTACCGCGAGACGGTCGACGGCTCCGTGTTCGACCTCCCGCCCGACGCCGGCGTCGTGGACCGCCGCCGTCCCGCCAGTTCGTGACCGAACCCGCCGGCCGCCGGGCCGCGCCGTCGGCGAGGGCCCTCCGTCACACGCCGAGCAGGGTACGCAGGTGGCGCGGGGGCGGGCAGTCGTGGGCGAGCATCGCGTCGTGCCACTCGCGTACCGACACGCCGGCCGGGCGGGCGGCGGCGATCCCGGCCACCTCGCTGTAGCCGACGAAGTACGTGGAGAGCTGCGTCGAGGTGAGCAGCGCGCGACGCCACTTGCCGCCCGCCTCGCCCTCCTCCTGGAAGCCGCGCCCGGTCATCAGCGCCATCGCCTCGGCCTCCGGCAGTTCCTCGCAGTGCACGAGCTGGTCCAGCAGCGCGTTGATGGTCATCCGCAGCTGCATCTTGAGCTGCTGCAACCGCACCGGCAGGCCGCCGAAGCCGAGGCCGGCCATCAGCTCCTCGGTGTAGACCGCCCAGCCCTCGATGAAGGGCCCCGACTCGGTCAGCGCCCGCACCCGGGTGGGGCCAACGTGCCGGCGGGCGTGGGCGAGTTGGAGGAAGTGCCCCGGCATCGCCTCGTGCACCGTCAGGTTGCGGATCATGTGGTCGTTGTACTCCCGGTAGAACGACTCGACCCGGTGTGCGGGCCAGTCCGCCGGGGTGGGGGCGATGCAGTAGAAGGTCGGCACGTCCGCCGTCTCCAGGGGGCCGGGCGAGTCGCAGTAGGCGACCGCCACGCCCCGGGCGAACCGGGGCATCTCCTGGATCACGCACGGGTCGTCGACCAGGGTGACCAGGTCGTGGAGGCGGACGAAGTCGGTCGCCTCGTCCAGGGCGACCGAGGCCAGGTCCACGATCGTGTGGTCGTCCGGGTGCTCGGCGGCCAGCAGGTCCAGCGCGCGGCGTACCGTCTCGTCGTCGGCCGGGCCGCCGACCAGCTCGACGGCCGCCGCGCGGATCTCCTCGCCGACCCGGTCCAGGTTGGCCCAGGCCCGGCGCTGGATCTCGGCGGCGCCCAGCTCCGTGTCGAGGGTGTGCCAGAGCCGCGCCTCCCAGCGGCGGCGGCCCAGCCGCGGGTCCCGCCCGGGGCCGGCGTCGGCGGCCAGACCCTGGCGCAGCCACGCGACGAACTCCTCCAGTGCCGCGATCGCCGCCGTGGCGGCCGGCTCCACCCGGTCGTACCGGGCGGGGGCCTGCGCGAGCAGCGCCGGCACCTCGTCGCGGACCAGCGCCGCCGTGCCGGTGAACTGCCCGACCGCCGTCTCGGCGTGGATCCGCGGCATGTCGCGCAGCGTCGCGCGCGCGGTCGCCAGCGCGTCCGGTACGGCGGCGAGCCGGCCGGCCAGGCTGGTCAGCCGGACCTCGACCGGGGCGTACGGGCGGGCGAGCAGCGCGTGCAGCAGCGGCCCGGGGTTGTGCCGCAGCGGGTCCCACTCGTGGGCGCGGATGTCGCCGGACTCGAACAGCTCCCGGTCCACGAACGAGGTGAGCAGCGCGTGGTCGACGCGTTCCTCGGCATCCAGGGCGTCCGGGTCGAGCTCGGCGAGCGCGTCCGCGGCCTCCTTCAGCATGGCCTGGTCGGCCGCGACCGCCTCGGCGGAGAGATCCGGCAGCCGGTCGTCGTGCCGGTGGTCCCCGGTGGCGGTCGCCAGCCCGGGCCGACTCTCCAGCAACGCGTCGACGATCCGCTCCGCGAGCGGCACAAACGATTCCACCCGCCGACCCTACCGGCGTTCGGCGGTCCGCACGGCGTCAGCGTAGGCGAGAGCGGCGCGGCGCAGGGCCGCCTCCGGGTCCAGGCCCGCCTCGCGGGCCGCCGCGACCGTGGCGAGCAGGCTCGCGCCGAGCCTCGCCTCCGGGTCCACCTGGGACTCCGCGAGGGGCGGCGGCACGGCGAGCCCGACCCGGCCGGCGCGTTCCAGGATCTTGGCGGCCAGGGCGAGGGCGGGCTGGCTCAGCGCGATGCCGTCCAGCACCGAGTCACGTGCCTTCTCGGCCCGCTTGATCCGCTCCCAGCTCGCCTCGATCTCCTCCAGCGTGCCCGCCTCGGCGTCGGCGAAGACGTGCGGGTTGCGCCGGACCATCTTGTCGACCAGCCCGCCGGCCACGTCGTCGACGCTCCACCGCTCCCCCTCGGGCAGCTCCTCGGCGAGCCGGGCGTGCAGCACCACCTGGAGCAGCACGTCGCCCAGCTCCTCGCGCAGCGCGTCGGTGTCGCCCGCGCCGATCGCGTCGTACGCCTCGTAGCACTCCTCCAGCAGGAAGCCGGCGAGGCTGCGGTGGGTCTGCGCCCGCTTCCACGGGTCGCCGCCCGGGGAGGCCAGCCGGTCCATCACCGCCACCGCGTCGAGCAGCCGGGCGCCCGGCGGGTCCCACGAGCCGTACATCAGCTCCAGCTCGGCCAGGCCGGGCTCACGTGCCAGCCGCAGGCCCAGCTCGCGGGCCAGCGACTCGTCGCCGGCCGGGCCGGCCAGCCACACGGCGACACCGTGTGCCGCCGCCGCGTCGAGCAGCGCCTGCGTGGCCCGGCCGTCGACCACCGTGACCTCGGCGCCCGCCGCGCGGACCGCCGTCGTCAGCTCGCTCTGCGCCCCCGCCAGCACCGGATGCCGGCGTACGACGTCCCAGGCTGCCGCGGTCAGCAGCCCGGCCGGCAGTCGGGGCGAGGTGACGAGCAGGACGATCCGGGCGGGCATGCTCAGCTGTCGGTCCCGCCGGCCGCCTGGGGCCCGGGGTTGGGCAGCGGATCCGGGGTGGAGACGTCGGTGACCCCGTCAGAGCCGGTCTCGCCCAGCGGCACGCTCACCGCCGGCGCGTTGCCGGAGAAGGCCAGCAGGGGGAACTCCAGCGGGCGGTAGCGGGGGTTGACCGTCACGTCGTACGCGGCGACCACCTCGGCCAGCGACTTGCGGGTGGCCAGCGCGGCGCGCAGCTCATTGCCGTCGAGCCGGCTGGCGGCCTCCTCGTCGCTCATGTCGGCCGGGATGACACCCGCCCTGCGGCCCGCCGCCACCACGTCCGCCAGTTCCTGCGCGCTCGGCTGGGTCGCCGCCCCGGTCGGCGGCACCCCCGTCATACAGTTGTAGAGGTCGGCGAGCTGGCGCACGAAGCCGGTGGCGGGCGACAGCCCGCGCTGCTGGGCGACCTGCTCCGGTGCCACCTGCCCGCCCGGCTGGTAGTTCTTGTCGGCGGAGACCCGCTCGCAGACCTCGGCCAGCACGAGCACGCTGACGACCTCACCGCGGTCGGGCAGCGGCGGCACCTGTGCCGGGGGCCGGCCCTCGGACGCCTCGGGCTGGCCGGTCGGCCTCGGGTTCTTGGCCCGCAGGTCGTCGACGACCTCGGTGACGGCGTCCTCGGTGATCCGCAGGTCACCGACGTAGGCGGCGACACCGGGCTCGGTACGGCAACCGGAGAGGGCGACGAGGCCGAGCGCCACACTGGCGACGGCGACAAGACGGCGAGCACGCATGACGGTCACTCTCTCATGCCGCCCGGCGCCGGCGTGACGCCGCCCACCGACTCTGCCCGCGCACCCGTCCCCCCGCCCATGCGTCCCGCCCGCCCATGCGTCCCGCCCATCGGTCGCCCGGCCCGCCTGCCTCCCACCGCGCACCGGGCACCGGGCTCCCACCGGCGTCCCGTCGCTCACCGGGCGGAGGCTCCCGCCGTCGCCGGCTCGCCCAGGACGTCGGAGAGAAGCTGGGCGCACCACTCCAGCAGAGCCTGGTCGCGCAGCGGCTCGCCGCCCACCCGCCGGGTGCTCGGCCGGGGCACGCTGACCTGGTCGAGCGCGGACTTGTAGACCGAGTCCGGGTGGTAGCGCTTCAGCCGCAGCTGCTTCGAGTCGGGCAGCGGCAACGGGCCGAACCGGATGTGCCTGCCCTGCATGGTGACGTCGGTCAGGCCGTAGCGGCGGGCCAGCAGCCGGAACCGGGCCACCGCGACCAGGTTCTGCACCGGGGCGGGCGGCTCGCCGTAGCGGTCCGTCATCTCGGCGACCACCTCGCGCAGCCGCTCCGCGTCGCGCGCCTCGGCCAGCTTGCGGTACATCTCCAGGCGCAGCCGTTCCACGCCGACGTAGTCGTGCGGCAGGTGCGCGTCGACCGGCAGGTCGACCTTGACCTCGGTCTCCTCCTCCGGGCGCTCGCCCTTGAACGCGGAGACCGCCTCGCCGACCATCCGCACGTAGAGGTCGAAGCCGACGCCCTCGATGTGCCCGGACTGCTCGCCGCCGAGCAGGTTGCCGGCGCCCCGGATCTCCAGGTCCTTCATCGCCACGTACATGCCGGCGCCCAGCTCGGTGTGCTGGGCGATGGTTGCCAGCCGCTCGTGGGCGTGCTCGGTGAGCGGCTTCTCCGGCGGATAGAGGAAGTATGCGTACGCCCGCTCCCGGCCCCGGCCGACCCGGCCGCGGATCTGGTGCAGCTGGGCCAGTCCGAGCAGGTCGGCCCGCTCCACGATCAGGGTGTTGGCGTTCGGGATGTCGATGCCGGACTCGACGATCGTGGTGCAGACCAGCACGTCGAACTCCTTCTCCCAGAAGCCGACCATGACCTTCTCCAGGGCCTCCTCGCCCATCTGGCCGTGCGCCACCGCGACCCGCGCCTCGGGCACCAGCTCGCGCAGCCTGCGCGCCGTCCGGTCGATCGACTCGACCCGGTTGTGCAGGTAGAAGACCTGCCCGTCGCGGAGCAGCTCGCGGTGGATGGAGGCGGCCACCTGCCGCTCGTCGTGCGCCCCGACGAAGGTGAGTACCGGGTGGCGCTCCTCCGGCGGGGTGGCGATGGTGGACATCTCCCGGATGCCGGTGATCGCCATCTCCAGGGTGCGCGGGATCGGGGTGGCCGACATGCTCAGCACGTCGACCGAGGCGCGCATCGTCTTCAGGTGCTCCTTGTGCTCGACGCCGAAACGCTGCTCCTCGTCGACGATGACCAGGCCCAGCGACTTGAACCGGGTGGCCGCCTGGAGCAGCCGGTGGGTGCCGATGACGATGTCGGCGGTGCCCGCGGCGGCCAGCTCCAGGGTCCGTTCGGCCTCCTTCGGCGTCTGGAAGCGCGAAAGCTGCTTGATGGTCACCGGGAACTGGCTCATCCGCTCGGCGAACGTGTTGTAGTGCTGCTGCACCAGCAGCGTGGTCGGCACCAGCACCGCCACCTGCTTGCCGTCCTGCACCGCCTTGAACGCCGCCCGGACCGCGATCTCCGTCTTGCCGTAGCCGACGTCGCCGCAGATCAGCCGGTCCATCGGGACGGTCTGCTCCATGTCCCGCTTGACCTCCTCGATGGCGGCGAGCTGGTCCGGCGTCTCCTGCCACGGGAAGGCGTCCTCCAGCTCCCGCTGCCACGGCGTGTCGGGGCCGAAGTTGTGCCCCTTCGACGCCTTGCGGGCCGCGTAGAGCTGGATGAGCTGGGCGGCGATCTCCTTGACCGCCTTGCGGGCCCGGGCCTTGGACTTCTGCCAGTCCGAGCCGCCCATCTTGTGCAGGGTGGGCTGCTCGCCGCCGACGTAGCGGGAGAGCTGGTCGAGCTGGTCGGTGGGGACGAAGAGGCGGTCGCCGGGCTGGCCGCGCTTGCTCGGGGCGTACTCGATGACCAGGTATTCCCGGGAGGCGCCGTTGACGGTGCGCTGCACCAGCTCGACGTAGCGGCCGATGCCGTGCTGCTCGTGCACGACGTGGTCGCCGGCCTTGAGCTCCAGCGGGTCGATGGTGTTGCGCCGCCGGCTCGGCATCTTGCGCATGTCGCGGGTGGAGGTGCCCCGCCCGCCGGTGACGTCGTTGCCGGTGAGCAGCACGAACCGGGACGCCTCGTCGACGAAGCCGCCGGTCAGGCTGCCGCAGGCGACCAGCACCTCGCCGGGGGCGGGCGCGGTCGGGATCTCCTCGGTCAGCCGCGCGCCCAGGCCGGCGTCGCGGAGCACCTCGACGGCCCGCTGGGCGGGGCCGTGCCCCTCGAAGACCAGCGCCACCGACCAGCCCTCGCCGGCCCAGCGCTTGAGGTCGTCGACCACCCGGGTGGTCTCGCCGTGGTAGAGCGGCGCCGGCTGCGCGGCCAGGGTCACCGCGATCGCGTCGTCGGGGGTGACGGCTGCGGCCTCCGGGTCGTCCTCCCAGGGCTGCCGCGCCGGGGCCGCCTCGGCCTCCACCAGGCCGAACGGCGACAGCGTCCACCAGGGCTGGCGCAGCTTCGCCGCGACGGCGCGTACGTCGGCGAGGGTCCGGAAGGCGGCGGCGCCGAGGTCGACCGGGGCCTGGCCGCCGACGGCCGCCGCGGCCCAGCTCGCCTGGAGGAACTCGTCGGAGGTACGCACCAGGTCGTGCGCCCGCGTGCGGATGCGCTCCGGGTCGCAGAGCAGCACGTGGGTGCCGGCCGGCATGGCGTCCAGCAGCAGCTCCATCGAGTCGGCGCCGATGAGCGCCGGGGCGAGGGACTCCATGCCCTCCACCGGGATGCCCTCGGCCAGCTTGTCGAGGATCTCGGCCAACTCCGGGTGCTCCTCGGCGAGGGCGGCGGCCCGCTCGCGCACCGACGGGGTGAGCAGCAGTTCCCGGCACGGCGGCGCCCACAGCTGCGGCACCTGCTCGATGGTGCGTTGGTCGGCGACGGCGAAGGTGCGGATCTCCTCCACCTCGTCGCCCCAGAACTCGACCCGCGACGGGTGCTCGTCGGTGGGCGGGAAGATGTCGAGGATGCCGCCGCGCACGGCGAACTCGCCCCGCTTGGTGACCAGGTCGACCCGCGCGTACGCCATGTCGGTCAGGCGGCGGGCGACCTCCTCCAGGTCGGCCTCCGCCCCGGCGGCGAGCTGCACCGGCTCCAGGTCGCCGAGCCCTTTGAGCTGCGGTTGCAGCAACGACCGGACGGGCGCCACGACCACCCGCAGCGGGCCGGTGCGGCCGTGCGCGTCGGCCGACCCGGGGTGCGCCAGGCGGCGCAGCACGGCCAGCCGCCGGCCGACCGTGTCGGAGCGGGGCGACAGGCGCTCGTGCGGCAGCGTCTCCCAGGACGGGAAGACCGTCACCTGCTCGGGCGGGAGCAGGCTGCCCAGCGCGGCGGCCAGGTCGTCGGCCTCGCGGGTGGTGGCGGTCACGGCGAGCACCGGCCGGCCCGCGCCGCCGCCCGGCCCGCCGTCGCCCACCTGGTCGGCCGCGACCGCGGCGACCGCGAACGGGCGCAGCGCGGCCGGCGCGGTGATGTCCAGGCCGTCGACCTGGGCGGCACCGGAGCGCGCCAGGTCACGTGCCCGGGCCAGCCCCGGGTCGGCCAGGGCGGCGGAGAACAGACCGGTGAGCATGTGATCACTTCCAGCGGGATGACGACACGACGATCACCCCTCGCCCGGGCGGGCGGGGGGTCCACCGGTCGACACTATCTCTCCGGTCGGACGAACCACCCCCGCGTAGGTTGGAACGTCCGACAATCCGCGCAGGGCCACCCAGGGGGGTACGGATGCCGGAGGGAATCGGCAGCGGTCCGTGCCGGAAGACCACGCCCGGCCGGTGGCGGGTGCTGGGACATGGTGACCTTCTCCGAGCCGACCACCAGCAAGGATCTTGACGGAGGCGATTGGCCGTGATCGGCTGCGCCCATGGGCAACCAGTGGCGGGCACAGTTCGACGCGGAGGTCACCTTCGCCAACGGCGGCGGGCTGCGGACGGACGGGTTCCGGCTGGACGTCCCCGGCCCCGACATCGCCGACGACGAGCTGGCGGCGCTGTTCGTCCGGCACCTCGGGCTGCTGATGGTGGCCGAGGTGCGGATCACCGGCCGGACGATCGTCGAGGAGCCGCACAAGGGCGGCCGGGGCGTCGCGGCCCCCACCGGCCGCGACGACACCTCCCGGCGACGGCTGGTCGAGCTGAGCCACGTGCTCACCGACGGCATGACCACCCTGCCGGGCTGGCCGGCGCCCCGGATCACCGAGTGGCTGACCCGGGAGGCGTCCCGGGCCAGCTACGCCCCCGGCACCGAGTTCCAGGTGGGGCGCATCGACATGATCGCCAACACCGGCACGTACGTGGACACGCCCGCCCACCGCTTCGCCGAGGGCGCCGACCTCGCCACCACTCCGCTGGACCGCCTCGCCGACCTGCCCGGCGTCGTGGTCCGGGTGCCGGCCGGCACCCGCGCGGTGGACCGGCTGCTGCTCGCGCCGTACGACGTCGCCGGCCACGCGGTGCTGCTGCACACCGGCTGGTCGGCGCACTTCGGCACCGACCGGTACGGCGCAACGGAGGCGCCGCACCTCACGGGGGACGGTGCCCGGGCCCTGGTCGACGCGGGCGCCGCCCTGGTCGGCATCGACTCGATCAACATCGACGACATGAGCCCGGCGGCGGCCGGCGAGCGCCCGGCGCACAGCGCCCTGCTGGCCGCCGGCGTACCGGTCGTGGAGCACCTGACCGGTCTCGACGCGCTGCCCCCGGCCGGCTTCCGGTTCACGGCCGCCCCGCCGATGGTGGCCGGTATGGGCACCTTCCCGGTACGGGCGTTCGCCGTCCTCGACCCCACCTGACCTGCCGCAGAACGGCTGCCTCCGGGCAACCTGCGGCCGGGGCTCGGGTGGCGGTCTTGAGTGGTAGCGCCCTGCCACCACACCCCGGGATCAGCCTTCGGGCCAGCGCGCGAACGGGCCGTGACCGCAGGCTGCCGGCATGCCACGGGCACCGCGCATCCCCAGAGAGTTGGCGTTCCTCCCGTTCTCCGGCAGTCGGGCCGTCGCCGCCGGCCTGGTCACGTGGCGGATGCTCCGTGGACCGTCCTGGTGCCGGCTGCTACCCGACATCTACGTCCACGTCGACGGTCACCGTGCGGACGACCACCGGATGTGGTGCGACGCCGTTGCCCTGACCCTGCCAACGGGGGCCGCCATCAGCGGTCTCAGCGCGGCGTTCCTGTGGGGCGTGGATCTCCTCCCACGTGCGAGCCCGGTCTTCGTCACGCTCCCGGGGGCGGCCCGCCGACGCACCACTGCACGGGTGGTGGTCGACCAGCGGTCGCTCTCCGCCCCGGAGATCACCCGGTTCGCCGGCTTGCCGGTCACCACCGGCGTCCGCACTGCCTTCGACCTCGGGCGACAGTTGCCCCGGGCAGACGCGCTGGTCGCGGTGGACGCGCTGCTGCACCGGCGGCTGGTCAGGCTCTCCGCGTTGACCAGCCACCTGGCCACGCACAACGGCTGGCCCGGCACCGCCCAACTGCGTGAGGTGCTCATGCTGGCCGAGCCGCTGAGCGAGTCCCCGATGGAGACCCGGCTCCGGCTCGTCCTGCACGACGCCGGTCTACCGTCCCCGACCGCGCAGCATGACGTGCATGGCACCCGTGCGCAGCGCGGACGCATCTTCCTCGGCCGTGTCGACCTCGCCTACCCCCGCTGGCGAATCGCCATCGAGTACGAGGGTGACCACCACCGGGAGCGAGCCCACTTCCAGCGCGACGTGGCTCGACTCAACGCACTACGCGCAGCGGGCTGGTTGGTGCTGCGCTTCACGGCAGACGACGTACTGCGGCACCCCGCGCGAATTGTCCGCCTCGTCACCGACGCGATCCGCGAACGTCAGGCCAGCGCCCGGTGATCAGGACGCCATGGACCCTAAAACGACCAGGTCACGTCCATGACGTCCTGATCACCGGGCCCGCGCGGGGGAAGAGGGGGCGCTCGCCTGGGGGAGGGGGCGGCTCAGTAGCGGACCGAGATGTGTCGGGTTACGGCGTCGACCCGGATCTCGCCGCCGTACGGGACGATCAACTGCGGGTCGGTGTGGCCGAGGTCGACGTCGAAGACCACCACCGCGTCCGGGCGGTAGGCGGCGAGCGCCCGGATGACCGCCTCCCGCTGCGCGCCCGCCCAGTCGCGCCGCTCGTCGGGGGTGTGCTGCCGGTCGAAGTCCCACGCCTTCGGCCGGCCGACGAGGACCGCCGGGAAGCCGGCGAGCAGGCCCCGCTCCCCCATGTTGCGCAGCATCCGGAAGACCTCGGTGGCGGAGGGGAGTTCCTCGGAGGTCTCGATCATCAGCACCGCCCCGGTCAGGTCCTCGGCCGGGGGAACCCGGTCGGCGGCCAGCAGCCAGTGCAGGATCTCCAGGTTGCCGCCCCAGGTGCGCCCCTCGACCACCGCCGACGGCCCCTGCCAGCGCCAGCCCTCGCCCGGGAGCATCTCCGGCTCGTCGGCCAGCGTCGCCGGGTCCTGCCAGTCGTTGGGACGGTCGCCCCACGTCGGGGCGGGGGTCAGGGCGTACCAGCCGGAGGTGAACAGGGCCGCGCGCAGCGAGTCGAAGGTCAGCGGGTGCGGGCTGCCCGGCCGGCCGAGATGCACCAGCACCGAGCCGCCGTGGTAGGCGACGATGCCCAGCCGGTACAGGTGGTTGAGGACGTTGGTGTTGTCGGAGTAGCCGAAGTACGGCTTCGGGTTGGCCCGCAGCACGGCGTCGTCCAGGTGCGGGGTGACCGTGATCAGGTCGTCCCCGCCCACCGTGGCGAGCACCGCGGTGATCGTCGGGTCGGCGAAGGCGGCGGTCAGGTCCCGGGCCCGGTCGCGGGGGTCGGCGCCGAGCACCCGGGTGGTGGGGTACTCCACCGGCTCCAGGTCGAACTCCTCGCGCAGCCGGCGCAGCCCCAGCTCGTACACCTGGGGGAAGAGGGCCGGCAGGCCGGCGGAGGGCGAAACGACCGCTACCCGGTCTCCCGGTCGGGGCTTGGGGGGATAGTTCGGCGACGTCATGACCGGACGCTACCGACCGGTGGAACCGGTTTTTCCGGTCGCGGGGCCCGCCGACACGGTGGCCGAAGGCCCCTAGGCTGAGGGTCCCGGAAGTTGATCGAGAACCTGGAGCCCTCGTGACCACCCCCGCCGGACACCCGTCGCAGCCCTTCCACGGCGGCCCGCCGCCCGGCGGAGGGTGGGCAGGCCCCGTCCCGGCGCCGGTGACCCGGCGCATCCCGGAGGACCAGCCGTTCGTGGTACGGCCCAACATCGCGAAGCGCGGCCTGCTGATGACGGGGGTGGCGCTGGCCCTCATCCTCCCGACGATCGCCTGCTGCGCCGGCCTCGGCATCGTGAATTCGGCCGATCCGCAGATGCGCGCCGAGTCCGTCCTCGGCATCCTCGGCCTGGTGGGCTGCCTGCTGCTCCTGGTCGCCCTGCCGCTGGGGGTCCAGCTCTGGCTGATCGGCTCCGGCGGCCCGGTGCTGGCGCTCGGCCCGGCCGGGCTCTGGATCCGCACCCGGCCGACCCGGGGGCAGGCGGTCTGGCTGCCCTGGGAGGGCGTCGCGCAGATCTCCCGCCGGCGGTGGAGCCTGGAGAAGATGCTGGTGGTCACGCCGCGCGACGCACGGGTGCTCCAGAACCTCGGGGCGTTCACGGCGCTGGACGGCGCGGCGCTGAACGCCTTCTACGGCTCCGGACTGGTCGCCACGCTCAACTTCGCCGACCGGCCCGAGGCGGAGATCATGGCGGCGGTCGCCCACTACAGCGCGGGCCGCTGCCAGCTGAGCTGATCGGCGGGCGTGGGCGGGCCGACGGCCTGCGCACCCGCGAGGTGTACGGCACACCCGCAGCACCGCCGGGGGCGGGCCGCCGCCAGCACCGCCCGGGGCGGACCGCCGCCAGCACCGCCCGGGGCGGACCGCCGCCAGCACCGCCCGGGGCGGACCGCCGCCAGCACCGCCACGCCAGCAGCGACCGACGTCGTCCACTCGACCGCCGGTCGACCGCTCGCCGGGCCCACCATCTGGACGGCGCTGGGCGTGGCGGGTGTGCTCAGCGCCACCCGGCGCCCGGCCGTCGCCGCGCCGACCGGCGCACCGCACCCGCTCCCACCAGGGAAGACGTTCCCGGCGTCGACTGTGACGCGAGGGAGGTGCGCCTCCCGCACCGCGGGCGATTGCAAGGGTCCCCTCCTCCCCGGCGGGACACGCGGATACGATCCAGGGAGTCGGACAGCGCTGTCCTTCGTACTCGCGTAAGGAGCGCATCGTGACCGACCAGCACGACCACGACGGCCCCGACGCCGCCCTGCGGGCCGACATCCGCCGCCTCGGCACCCTGCTCGGGCAGACCCTCGCCCGCCAGGAGGGCCGGCCGCTGCTCGACCTCGTCGAGGAGATCCGCGCCCAGGTGCGCTCCGACGCCCCCGCCGCCGCGCAGCGCCTCGCCGGCCTGGACGTGACCACCGGCACCAAGCTGGCCCGCGCCTTCTCCACCTACTTCCACCTGGCCAACATCACCGAGCAGGTGCACCGGGCCCGGGAGCTGCGGCGCCGCCGGGCGGTCCAGGGCGGCTGGCTGGACCAGGCGGCCAAGATGATCGCCGAGCGCGGGGTGCCCGCCGAGGAGATCGCCGCAGCGGCGCGGCGGCTGGCGGTACGCCCCGTCTTCACCGCCCACCCGACCGAGGCGGCCCGCCGGTCCATCCTGTCCAAGCTGCGCGCCATCGCCGACGAGCTGGACACCGAGACCGCCAACGCGATCCTCTACGGCGCCAGCGACGAGGGCCCGGCCAACCGCCGCCTCGCCGAACTGCTCGACCTGATGTGGCAGACCGACGAGCTGCGGCTGGACCGGCCGGACCCGACCGACGAGGCCCGCAACGCCATCTACTACCTGCGCGACCTGTACGCCGAGGCCGCCCCGCAGGTCCTCGACGACCTCGCCGACACGCTGCGCACCCTCGGCGTGGAGACCTCCCCCACGGCCCGGCCGCTCTCCTTCGGCACCTGGATCGGCGGCGACCGCGACGGCAACCCGTTCGTCACCCCGGCGGTGACCCGCGAGGTGCTGACCATCCAGCACGAGCACGGCATCGCGGCCACCGAGCAGGCGATGGACCACCTGATCGACGAGGTGTCGGTGTCCCGGCGGCTGCGCGGGGTGTCGCTCGACCTCTCCGCCAGCCTCGCCGCCGACCTGGACGCGCTGCCCGAGGTGGCGGCCCGGTTCCGCCGGGTGAACGCCGAGGAGCCCTACCGGCTCAAGGCCCGCTGCGTGAAGGCGAAGCTGGCCAACACCCGGCAGCGGCTGCGCCAGGGCACCGCGCACGTACCCGGGCGGGACTACCGCGGCTCCGCCGAGCTGGTCGCCGACCTGGACCTGCTGCGCGCCTCGCTGGCCCGCAACGCGGGTCAGCTCACGGCCGTGGGCCGGCTCGCCTCCACCATCCGTACGGTCGCCGCGTTCGGGCTGCACCTGGCGACCATGGACGTCCGGGAGCACGCCGAGGCGCACCACGCGGTGCTCGCCCAGCTCTACGCGGCCGTCGGCGAGGTCTCCAACTACCCGTCGCTGAGCCGGCAGGAACGCACGAAGCTGCTCGCCGACGAGCTGACCGGCCGCCGACCGCTCTCCACTGTGGACACCCCGCTGACCGAGGCGACCCGCAAGACGTTCGACGTGTTCGGCACCATCCGCGAGGCGCAGGACCGGTTCGGCAACGAGGTCATCGAGTCGTACATCGTCTCGATGACGCTCGGCGTGGACGACGTGCTCGCCGCCGTGGTGCTGGCCCGCGAGGCGGGCCTGGTCGACGTGCACAGCGGCCGGGCCCGCATCGGCTTCGTACCGCTGCTGGAGACCCCCGCCGAGCTGAACGCGGGCGGTGAACTGCTCGACGAGCTGCTCTCGCTGCCGGCCTACCGGGCACTGGTGGCGGCGCGGGGCGACGTGCAGGAGGTGATGCTGGGCTACTCCGACTCCAACAAGGAGGCCGGCATCACCACCAGCCAGTGGTCGATCCACCGGGCCCAGCGCGCGCTGCGCGACGTGGCCGCCCGGCACGGCGTACACCTGCGGCTCTTCCACGGCCGTGGCGGCACCGTGGGTCGCGGCGGCGGGCCGACGCACGAGGCGATCCTGGCCCAGCCGTACGGCACCCTGGACGGGGCGATCAAGGTCACCGAGCAGGGCGAGGTCATCTCCGACAAGTACTCGTTGCCGTCGCTGGCGCGGGAGAACCTCGAGCTGACCCTGGCCGCGGTGCTCCAGGCCACCCTGCTGCACACCGCGCCCCGGCAGCCCGCCGAGATGCTGGAGCGCTGGGACGCCACGATGGAGCTGGTCTCCGACTCGGCCTTCCGGTCGTACCGGTCGCTGGTCGAGGATCCGGACCTGCCGGCGTACTTCTGGGCGTCGACGCCCACGGAGCTGCTCGGCGCGCTGAACATCGGCTCCCGCCCGGCGAAGCGGCCGAACACGGGGGCGGGGCTCGCCGGGCTGCGCGCCATCCCGTGGGTGTTCGGCTGGACCCAGACCCGGCAGATCGTGCCCGGCTGGTTCGGGGTCGGCTCGGGCCTGGCCGCGGCGCGGGAGGCCGGCCTGGAGGACGTGCTGGCCGAGATGCACCGCAACTGGCACTTCTTCCGCACGTTCCTGTCGAACGTCGAGATGATGCTCACCAAGACCGACCTGAGCATCGCCCGCCGTTACGTCGAGACGCTCGTGCCGAAGAAGCTGCACCCGATCTTCGACAAGATCGAGCAGGAGTACGAGCTGACCAGGCAGGAACTGCTGGCGGTGACCTCCTCGCCGGCCCTGCTGGAGAACTCCCCGGTGCTCCAGCGCACCCTGGCCGTCCGCGACACCTACCTGGAGCCGCTGCACCACCTCCAGGTGGCCCTGCTGCGCCAGTACCGGGAGTCCGGGGCGGCGGGCCGGGCGGTGGCCACCGCGCCGGGCGGCCGACGGGCGCCGAGCGACGGTACGGCGCTGGAGCGCGCGCTGCTGACCACGGTCAACGGCATCGCCGCCGGCATGCGCAACACGGGCTGAGATGTAAGGAAGGGCACCTTCCTAACGGATTTTGCATAGGAAGGTGCCCTTCCTAACATCCGGCGAGCCGCGAACCGGGGCTCAGAAGTCGCCGCCGCCGAAGTCGCCGCCGAAGTCGCCACCGCCGAAGTCACCGCCGAAGTCGCCGCCCTGCTCGCCGAAGCCGGTGGCGTCGCCGAAGCCCTCCTGGTGGCCGGCCTCGAAGCCGTACCCGGGGTCGGCGAAGCCGGGCGAGAAGAGCGCGTCGGCGATCAGGATGCCGCCGAGGACGCCCGCGCCGGCGCCCAGCGCGGTCTTCCACCACGGGGTGGAATACCAGCCCGCCGGCACCGGCCGGCCCTGGTAGCGCCCGCCCGGGTAGTAGTAGGGGGTGTCCCGGCCGGGCTGCGGACCGGCCTTGAAGGTCTGCCCCTGCACGTCCACCCGACGCTCCCGGGTGAGTCGCCCCGCGCCCTGCGCGGCGGCCAGCGGGGGCAGTTCGGGGCCGGGATCGATACCGAGCGCCACCCGGGCCGCCCGTGCGTACGTCAGCCCCTCCAGCGCGGTCTCGCGGGCCAGGCGGAACTGCTCGACACTGCGGGCCTGCTCCAACTGGCTGCCGGCGGCGTTGTAGCGCTCCCCGGCGTCGACCAGCGCCTGGCGTACGGCCGGGTGGTCGCCGTGCAGGTTCATCACCTGGCCGCCGAGCCGCTCGTACCAGCGCTGGGCGTCGGCCCGCACGTCGGCGAGGCGCCGGGCCTCCCGGGTGGCGCTCTCCTGCCGCCACCACAGGAACGCGGCCACCAGCAGCACCACGAGGAGGAGCAGCGGCAGATATCTCATGTCTGCGACGTTACCCAGGCCGGGCCAGCGCCACGCCTCCGATCAGCGCGGTTGGGTGGGCCGATCGGGGCGGGTCCGGGCGGGCCGGGCCAGCGCCGCCGGCCCAGGCCAGGCCGCTCACGTGGCAGCCCGGCCGCCACGCAAGCCGCCCGGCCGCCACGCAAGCCGCCCGGCCGCCACGCAAGCGGCGCGGCGGCGCGTGGCGTGCCGGTCTGGCAAGCTCCGGGGGTGGACTTCTCGACGCTGGCCGTGGTGATCGTCTGCCTCGCCGCCGGGGGTGCGGCGGGCTGGTACGCCGCCCGGACCCGCTCGGCGACCGAGATCGCCCGGTTGGACGCCACGCTGCGGGCCACCCGGGAGGGCGAGGGGCGACTGGAGCAGTCGATGCGGGCGCTGAGCTACGAGGCCACCGCACAGTCCCAGGAGGCGGTGGCCCGCGCCGTCGCCCCGCTGCACGACACGCTGCGCCGCTACGAGCAGCGCGTGGCCGAGTTGGAGCACGACCGGGTCGACGCGTACGCCGAACTGCGCGAGCAGGTCCGCGCGATGGGCACGGTCTCGGGCGAGCTGCGGACCGAGACGAAGCAGCTGGTGGCGGCGTTGCGGGCGCCCCAGGTGCGGGGCCGTTGGGGTGAGCACCAGCTGCGCCGGATCGTCGAGGCGGCCGGCATGCTGGAGCACTGCGACTTCTCCGAACAGGTCACCGCCGTCACCGACCGCCAGGGCGTCCGCCCCGACCTGGTGGTCCGCCTGCACGGCGGCCGTTGCGTGGTGGTGGACGCCAAGGCGCCGTTCGACGCGTACCTCACGGCGATGGAGGCCCGTGACGAGCGGGGTCGCGACACCCACCTCGACGCGCACGCGAAGCACCTGCGCGCGCACGTGGACGCGCTGGCCGCCAAGAGCTACTGGGCGGCGTTCGACAGCACGCCGGAGTTCGTGGTGCTCTTCGTGCCGGCCGACCCGTTCCTCGACGTCGCGTTGCAGCGCGACCCGACGCTGCTGGAGCACGCGTTCGCCCGCGACGTGGTGCTGGCGACCCCGGCCACCCTGGTCGCGCTGCTGCGTACGGTCGCCTACTCGTGGCGGCAGGAGGCGCTGGCGCGCAACGCGGTGGCGGTGCACTCGCTGGCCCGGGAGCTCTACGGGCGACTGTCGACCCTGGGTGAGCACGTCGGCAGGCTCGGCTCGTCGCTGGGCGGCGCGGTGACCGCGTACAACCGGGCCGTCGGGTCGCTGGAGGCGCGCGTGCTGGTCAGCGCCCGCAAGCTCGCCGAGATGGGGGTCTCCGACCAGGAGCTGGCCGCGCCGGCCCAGGTCGAGCTGGCACCCCGTCAGCCGCAGGCCCCGGAGCTGCTCGGAACCGCCGAGGCCGAGGCGCCGAGCGGTCGGTCGACTTTGGACTGACGGCTGATTCCTATCACCGCCGATGTGACAATGGACATCCCCGCATGTCACGAAGTGGTCACAACGAACTCGGCGGTAGTGACAGTGACCAGCGGCACCGCGAAGTATTCGTCACGCGCGCCCTGCATCTGAGGGCCCTGTTCTCTGGAGGAAAGAGAACGTGAGCAAACCCCGAAACCTGAGCCGGCGGACCTCCGCCGCGCTCTTCGCGTCGGTCGTGGCGGCCAGCGCCGTGACCGTCGCGGGTGGTGCCACAACCGCGAGCGCCGCACCCGGGCCCACCAACGCACCGGCCAGCCCCATCGAGGCGCTGGGATCGCACGACGCCAAGCTGCTCGCCGAGGCGGAGGCCAAGAAGGCCCCCACCGTCACCATGATCGTCTCGACTGACAAGGGTCAGGCGAAGGACGTCGCCGACGACCTCAAGGGTCTCGGCGCCGCGGTCAGCGAGCGCTACGACACCATCGGCTACGTGCTGGCCAAGGTGCCCACCGACAAGGTGGTCAAGGCGGCCACGCTGCCCGGCGTCTCCGCGGTCGACCTGGACGAGAAGATCCAGCTGCCCGAACCCAGGCCGGAAGCCGCGCCCAACGGGCGCAAGGCCGCGAAGCAGGGGGCCACCCTGCCGGGGCCGGGCGACTCGACCCAGGCCGCCAACCCCTACATGCCGACCAACGAGATCGGCGCCGTCCGCTTCGTCGAGCAGCACCCGGAGTGGGACGGTCGGGGCGTCACCATCGGCATCATGGACTCCGGTGTGGACCTGATGCACCCGGCGCTCCAGCAGACCACCACCGGCGAGCGCAAGATCGTCGACTGGGTCACCGCCACGGATCCGCTCGAGGACTCCAGCTGGCGGCCGATGATCACCGAGGTGACCGGTCCGTCCTTCACCGCGGCCGGCGCGACGTGGACCGCTCCGGCGGGGACCTACCGGTTCAACCGGTTCAGTGAGTCGATCACCAACGAGAGCGACCCCGAGGGCGACGTCAACCGCGACGGCGACAAGACCGACACCTGGGGCATCCTGTTCGACCCGGCCACCAACAACATCTGGGTGGACACCGACCAGGACAAGGACTTCACCGACGAGGCCGTGATGCGGCCGTACAAGGAGAAGTTCGACATCGGCTTCTTCGGCACCGACAACCCGGCGACCGGGATCGCCGAGCGGATGTCGTTCGTGGTGGAGTACCGCAAGGGTGTCGACACGACTCCGGTCGGCGGCCCCGGCCCGGTCGACTACGTCAACATCGGCATAGTGGAGAGCGCGCACGGCACGCACGTCGCCGGCATCACCGCCGCCAACGACATGCTGGGCAACGGCGCCTTCGACGGCGCCGCGCCGGGCGCGAAGCTGGTCTCCTCCCGCGCCTGCTCCTGGGGAGGTGGCTGCACCTACGCCGCCCTCACCACCGGCATGGCCGACCTGGTGATCAACCGGGGCGTGAGCGTCATCAACATGTCGATCGGTGGCCTCCCGGCGCTGAACGACGGCAACAACGCCCGCGCCGATCTGTACAACAACCTCATCACCACCTACGGCGTGCAGATGTTCATCTCGGCCGGTAACTCCGGTCCGGGTGTGAACACCATCGGTGACCCGTCGGCGTCTGCCAACGTGGTCAGCGTCGCGGCGAGCATCAGCAAGGACACCTGGCTGGCCAACTACGGCTCCGTCGTGAAGAAGAAGAACGCGCTGTTCAACTTCTCCTCGCGCGGCCCGCGCGAGGACGGCGGCGCCAAGCCGAACATCGCCGCGCCGGGATCGGCCATCTCCACCACCCCGACCTGGCAGGCCGGCAGCCCGGTCGCCGAGGCCGGCTACGCCCTTCCCCCGGGTTACGCCATGTTCAACGGCACGTCGATGGCCTCCCCGCAGGCCGCCGGCGGCGCCGCGCTGCTGCTGTCGGCCGCCAAGGCGACCGACCGGGGCATCACGCCGGCCGCGCTGCGCCGGGCGATCTACTCCTCGGCCAAGCCGATCAAGGACGTTCCGACGTACGGCCAGGGCTACGGCATGTTCAACGTGCCGGGCGCCTGGAAGCTGCTGCGCAAGGACCTGACCACGCGGTCGTACGTCTCCGAAGCCCCGGTCTGCACCGTCCTGTCGGAGCAGCTCGCCACCCCGAACCGGGGCACCGGCGTCTACAACCGCTGCGGCGCCGCTGACGGCGGCCACCAGGTGAACCAGGCGAAGACCTACGCGGTCAAGCTGACCCGCACCAGCGGGCCGGACGGCACCATCCGGCACAACGTCGGTCTGCGGGGCAACGACGGCACGTTCCGCGCGCCGAAGTCGGTCGCGCTGCCGCTGAACCGGACCGTCACGATCAACGTCACCGCCAAGCCCAGGACGGCGGGTGCGCACAGCACGATCGTGACGATCGACGACCCGAAGACCGGGATGATCGACTTCGAGGTGTCCGCCGTCGTGGTCGCCTCGAACGACGTCAAGGAGCCGACCTTCGCCTACTCGGCCCGGGGCTCGGTGGACCGCAACAGCACCACGTCGCACTTCGTGACGGTGCCCCCGGGCACCGGTGCGCTGCAGGTGAACCTCGCCGGCATCGCCACCGGGTCGCAGACCCGGTTCATCGCCTTCAACCCGTACGGCGTCCCGGTGGAGAGCACGTCCAGCCTGGCGTGCTTCACCAACTTCGCCAGCACGGTCGTCTGCAACGCGCAGGAGCGGGACTACCAGAACCCGATCCCGGGTGTCTGGGAGATCGAGGTCGAGTCGCGTCGCACCTCGCCGTCGCTGAACAACCCGTACCAGCTCACGGCGCGGGTGCAGGGCGTCGCGGTCGAGCCGGCCGTGGTCGAGCTGCCGGCGGTCGACGCCGGTGCGGCGACCCCGGTCACCTGGAACCTGACCAACACCTTCGGTCCGGTCTCCGTGACCGGCCAGGGCGGTCCGCTGTCCAGCGTCAACTCGGAGCGGCCGACCATCGTCGAGCTGGCGCAGCAGGAGTTCACCGTCGAGGTGCCTGCGGGGGCGGCCCGCTTCACCGCCCGCATCGGCAACCCGTCCAACGCGAGCGCCGACCTGGACCTGTTCGTCTACCGGGGCACCACCCTGGTCGGGCAGCAGGCCGACGGTGACTCGGAGGAGGCGGTGACCGTCACCAACCCGGTCGCCGGCACCTACCGGGTCGTGGTGGACGCGTACGCGGTGGACGGTGCCGGCGGCAGCACGGCGTACGACTACCGGGACTCGTTCTCGGCGGCTGCGCTGGGCACCCTGGCGGCCCCGAGCACCCCGCTCACCCTGCCCCACGGCGCCACCGCGACCCTGACCGGTACGGTGACCGCCCTGTCCACCCCGGCCGCCGGCCGGGAGCTGTACGGCGAGCTGGCCGTGGTGACCACGGAGGGCGCGATCGTCGGGCGCGGCGCGGTCTCCATCGGCGCCGTGAACTGACTCGTCCCGCACCGGAACACCGGAGCCCGCCCCCACCCGGGGGCGGGCTCTGCCCGTTCCGGTGCCCGTACCTTCTGATCGTCCCGGCCCGGGGGCCCTCGGTCGCTCGGCCCGGTACGGCTTCGCGTCTCTGTCGCGACGCACGGCTCGGGACGCCCCGACGCGACCACGGGACGCCCCGACGCGGCCGACAGCGGCCGGACCGGGCCCGCCGGTCAGCCGGGGCGGGCGGTCTCGACCAGGAAGGGCGTGCCCTGCTGGCAGGTCGTGAGCAGGTCGCGCTGGACCTTCCCGGTGACCGTGACCTTCGTGCCCGGCTTCAGCAGGTCACGCGGGCCGCCGACCAGCAGGTAGCTGTCGAGCAGCAGGCAGTTGGGCTCCACGCCGGAGGTGACGGTCCCGGTCAGCGTGGTGCCGCCGGCCGGCGGCTTCGTCGGCCCGTTGCTGGGCCTCGGGGGCGGAGGCAGGACGGGCCCCGTCGGGTCCACCGGATCGCCGGGGGTCGGGGAAACTCCGGGAGTGCTCGGATCCGGGCTGGGCGGGCTGGTCACCGGCTGCGCTCCCGTCGGGGTCGGGGTGGGGTTGTCGCCGGTCCCGTCCTGGCCGCCGCAGGCGCTCAGCGCCACGCAGACGGCCAACGCGGAGACGGCGAGCCGAAGAGTCCTCATACCCTGTCTGACGCAGCGGGGCGCCGGGCCGTTCCCGCCCGGTCAGCCGCGGGCCGCGGCAGCGGCCTTCATGTCCCGCTTGAGCTCCTGCGGCAGCGAGAAGGTCAGCCGCTCGTTGGCGGTCACCACCTCGTCGACGTCGGTGAAGCCGCGCGCCGCGAGGTGGGCGAGCACCTCCTGGACCAGCTCGTCGGGGACGCTGGCGCCGGAGGTCAGGCCGACCGTACGCGCCCCCTCCAGCCACGCGTCGTCGATCTCGTGCGCGAAGTCGACGAGGTGACCGGCGCGCGCGCCGGCGTCCAGGGCGACCTCGACGAGACGTACGGAGTTGGAGGAGTTGGTCGACCCGACGACGATCACCACGTCGCACTCGGGCGCGATCTCCTTGACCACGTGCTGCCGGTTGGAGGTCGCGTAGCAGATGTCGTCGCTGGGCGGCGACTGGAGCAGCGGCAGCCGCTTCTTGAGCCGGGCCACCGTCTCCAGCGTCTCGTCGACCGAGAGGGTGGTCTGGGAGAGCCAGACGACCTTGTTCGGATCGCGGACGGTGACCCGGTCGGCGTCCTCCGGACCGTCCACGAGCTGGATGTGCTCGGGGGCCTCGCCGGAGGTGCCGATGACCTCCTCGTGCCCCTCGTGGCCGATCAGCAGGATGTCGTAGTCCTCCGCGGCGAACCGCTTCGCCTCCTGGTGCACCTTCGTGACCAGCGGACAGGTCGCGTCGATGGCCCGCAGCGAGCGGCTCCGGGCCTGCTCGTAGACCTCGGGGGCCACCCCGTGCGCGGAGAAGATCACGGTGGCGCCCTCCGGCACCTCCTCGTTCTCCTCCACGAAGATCGCGCCCTGGGCCTCCAGGGTCTGCACGACGTGCTTGTTGTGCACGATCTGCTTGCGTACGTAGATCGGGGCGCCGTAGAGCCTGAGTGCCTCCTCGACGGTCTGCACCGCGCGGTCCACGCCCGCGCAGTAGCCGCGGGGCTTGGCCAGGATCACGCGCTTGCCGGTCCGGGACGTCGCTTCAGCCTGAGTCACCCGCCCATCGTACGTGCCGCTCCCGAGGGCGACACGGGACGCGACCGCCACCACGGCGCCGGCCGTGGCCTGCCGGAACGGGCGCACCGGCGGCGCGCGCGGCCAGCGGCCACCCTCGGGAAGGCCCTTTCCGGCACGGCCGCGCCCGTGGTGATCCTGATCCCACCATGCCATCGCGCGGACCCGGCGCGCCGGCCCGACCGCCCGGCGCCACCGCGCCGATGCTGACCGCGCGCCGCCCGCCCCGCCGAGCCGCGCCCGCCGGATCGGCCACGCCGAGTCGCTCGCGCGGGGCTGTCCGGGGCGGACCGTAGGGTGGGCGGGTGAGCACAGGCGAGGTGGGGCGGAGCACGTCCGAGGAGCCGTGGCCGGTCCGGGTGGTCAGCCAGAAGGTCGGCGCCTGGATCGCCCGGCTCGGCTGGGTGTGGGTGGACGGGCAGGTGGCGCAGATCAGCCGCCGGCCGGGCGCCGGCACCGTCTTCCTCACCCTGCGGGACCCGTCGGCCGACCTGAGCCTGACGGTCACCACCAACCGGGACGTCCTGGACGTCGGCGCGCCGGAGCTGCGCGAGGGCGCCCGGGTGGTGCTGCACGCCAAGCCGGAGTTCTACGCCGCCCGGGGCACGCTGAGCCTGCGCGCCGACGAGATCCGGCAGGTCGGCCTCGGCGAGCTGCTGGCCCGGCTGGAGAAGCTCAAGAAGCTGCTCGCGGCCGAAGGGCTGTTCGACCGGGCGCGCAAGCGCCGTCCCCCGTTCCTGCCCAACCGGGTCGGCCTGATCACGGGCCGCGCCTCGGCCGCCGAGCGGGACGTGCTGACCAACGCCCGGCGACGCTGGCCGGCGGTGGAGTTCCGCACGGTCAACGTGGCGGTGCAGGGGCCGGGCGCGGTCCCGCAGATCCTCGACGCGCTCAAGGTGCTGGACGCCGACCCGACCGTCGACGTTATCGTCATCGCCCGGGGCGGGGGCGGCATCGAGGACCTGCTCCCCTTCTCCGACGAGGCGCTCTGCCGGGCCGTCTTCGCGTGCCGCACGCCGGTGGTGAGCGCGATCGGCCACGAGACCGACGCGCCGCTGGTCGACTACGTCGCCGACGTACGGGCCTCGACGCCGACCGACGCGGCCAAGCGCGTGGTTCCCGACCTCACCGAGGAGGTACGCGTCATCCGGCAGGCCCGCCACCGCCTCGAACGCGCGGTGCGCAACCTGGTGGACCGCGAGTCGCACCGGCTCGACGGGCTGCGCTCCCGGCCGGTGCTGGCCCGCCCACAGGTGATGGTCGACCAGCGGGTCGCCGACCTGGCCGGGCTGCGCCAGCGAGCCGGCCGCTGCCTGGACCACCGGCTCGCCGCCGGCGACGACGACCTGCGGCACACCCTGGCCCGGCTGCGTGCCCTCTCCCCCGCCGCCACCCTCGACCGGGGCTACGCGATCGTCCAGCGCGCCGACGGTCACGTCGTACGCGCCGCGTCCGAGGTCGGCAAGGGCGATCCGCTCCGGGTCCGCCTCGCCGACGGCGAGCTGGCCGCGACGGTCGACGGCTGACCGGGAACGGGATCACGATGTGGTGGGATGGCAGCGATGACTGACGAGAAGAAGGACGAACGGCTCAGCTACGAGCAGGCCCGCGCCGAGCTGGCGTCCGTGGTCGAGCGGCTGGAGACCGGCGGCACCACGCTGGAGGAGTCACTGGCGCTCTGGGAACGCGGCGAGAAGCTCGCCGACACCTGCCAGCGCTGGCTCGACGGCGCCCGTGCCCGCATCGACGCCGCCCGCCAGGACCCCACCCCCTGACCAACCCCCGCGCCCCGAACACCCCACCCGCTCCCCCGCAACGGGCGCTCCGCACCGCACCCCGTGCCCCCGCGAGGCGGGGGCGGGGGCGGGTGGGGTTGGGTCAGTTGAAGAGGTTGTAGAGCTCGGTGGGGGCCTCGACCACCTGGTCCGCCGGGGGCTTCTGGGCGGCGGTGGCGTTGCCGTAGTCCGAGTACGTGATCCGGATGTCCTGCGCCTTCGTCTGGCCGGCGGCCGGGATCTGGATGACCATCTCGCTGAGCCGGCCCTGCGGGTCGAGCTTCGCGGTGAACGGCACCGCCTTCGCCTGCGCCCCCAGGGCCGTGATCACCGTCGGGTCCACCGAGCCCGCCTCCGCCGCCTTCGACACGTCGATGGTGCCGGCGTACGCGCCCTCGCCCGTCTGACGCACCTCCGTGATGCCCTGCGTCAGCACCTCGCTGCCGGCGGGGTCGACCTTGTCGAAGTCGAAGCCGAGGTTCCGGTTGCCCTTGATCCGGGTCTGGTCCAGGTGCTGGTACTTGCCCAGGTTCAGCTTCTGCACGCCCGGCACGCTGCTGGCGGTCGTGCCGCCGAGCTCCACCTTCACCCAGCTGTCCGGCTTGTAGTGGACGACGTCCAGCTTCATGAACAGGTCGTCGGTGGGCTTGCCGATCGTCACCCGCATCTCGGCGCTCTGGGTCGGCTCGTGCACCCGCCCCTCGGCGGTCGAGCCGACGCCGGACATGGAGAACCGGAAGTTGCCGTTGCTGATCTCGCGGGTGGAGGCCAGCAGCGTCTGCTTGGCGTCGCCGGACGCCGGTGCGGCGCTGCCGGAGGTCGCGGGCGTACCGGACGCCGGGACGGACGGGGAGGCGGACGGGTCCGCCGTCGGGGTCCCGGAGGAGTTGCAGGCGGCCAGACCGGGAGTGAAGAGGGCGGCGGCCACCAGGCCGGCGCTCAGGCGTCGAACAGTCATACGTGTCTCCCACGTGGGTCACCCGACGCACCTGTCGGCGGCCGGAAACCGGGCGACGCACCACGTCGGCTGCGCCGCGCGAACCCCGTCGGGCCGGTTGCCGGGGCGACCGGTCCGGGTTCGCCCCACTCCTGTTCCCTGTCGCCACGTCGCACAATCACCGGGTCGTCCGGTTGCCCCGGTCGGGTGACCCGGAAGCGGAGACGGGGCGGCCGAAGCCGCCCCGTCTCGTGTGTCGCTGTTACTCCTTGAACATCTCGTACGTCTCGGGGGACGCCTCGACCACCTTGTCGGCCGACGGCTTCTGCGCGGCGGTGGCGTTGCCGTAGTCCGCGTACGTGATCTTGATGTCGTGCGCCTCGGTCTCGCCGGCGCCCGGCACGGAGATGACCAGCTCGGTGAGGCGGCCCTCCGCGTCCAGCTTGGCGGTGAAGGGCAGCGCCTTGGCCTGCGCACCGAGGGCCTTGACCAGGTCGGCGTCCAGGGTGGCGGCGTCGCCCGCGGCGGACACGTCGAGCTTGCCGGTGTAGCTGCCCTCGGCGGTCTTCTGCACCTCGGTGATGCCCTTGGTCAGCTTCGCGCTGCCGGCCGGGTCGACTTCCTCCATGTAGCGGCTGAGCTCGCCGGCGCCCTTGACCTTGGACTGGTCGAGGTGCTGGTACTTGCCCTTCCACTTCGCCGCGCCCGGGATCATGGCGCCCAGCTCGCCCAGGTCGAGCAGCACCCAGCTGTCCGGCTCGATGTAGATCAGCTCCATGCCCATCGACGTGCCGGAGCCGTCGTCGAACTTCATGCTGAACTGGGCGCTGTTGCTGGGCTTGTGTACCAGGCCCCTGCCGCTCAACCCGGCACCGGCCAGCGTGAAGGTGAAGTTGCCCTTCTCGATCTCCTTCGTGGAGGCGATCAGCGCCTCCTTCGGGTCGGCCGGCACGGCCGACGCCGCAGCGCCCGCGCCGGCCGGCGCGGATTCGTCCGACTTGCAGGCAGCCAGGCCGGGCACGAGCAGGGTGGCGGCGAGCACGCCGACGCTCCACCGTCGAATGTTCACAGTTGTCTCTCTTCGGAGAACGGAAAGCGCCCGGCAGGCTTCAGCCGCCGGGCAGTGAGCCGGGGCAGCGTAGCCGATCCGACCGACACCTGGGGGGTGCGGTTTCCGGGGCGGCTACCGGATCGCGGTGGCCAGGTGCCGCAGCTCGTTGTCCCGGGCGTCGCCGACCACGATCACGGTCCGGTCCGGTTCGAGCAGGACCAACGCCTGCTCGTTGCCCCGGGCGGTGTACCGCTGCCAGGTGCGCCCGCCCAGATCGGTCTGGCCCTGCGGTTGCCCCTCGGCGGTCAGCTCGGCCGGCAGCAGCCGCTCCGGCGGCACGCTGCTCTGCACCAGCTGGGCGCCCCGCCCCTCCGGCGTGAGATAGCCCAGCCGGAGGCTCGACCCGCCCTCGACGGTCTGGAAGTTCGCACTGACCGTGCTCCACCCGTCGCCCAGCTCCGCCGGTTCGCTGACCGGAAAGGCGTCGGCGGCCCGCGCCGACTCGATGGCGGGTGCCGGGTCGACGGTCGTCGGCTGCTCGCCGCCGAGGAACCCCCGGTAGAAGGCGACCAGCAGGGCGATCGGGACCAGCAGCACGAGCAGGGAGATCGCCATGTCCTTCGGCGAGCGTTCCGACTTGCGGGTGTCGACCGCCGGCGGCGGCGCGGGCCGCTCGCCGGTCTCCGCCACGCCGTCGGGCGGGGACGCCCCCGCCGCGCCGGCGGGCTCGACCAGCGCCGGCTCCCCCTCGGGTACGGCGGCGGCCCGGGTCGGGACGACCGGCGGCTGGCCGTCCGGCGGGGTCGCGTCGGCGGGTACACGGTCGGCAGGCTGTGCGGCTTCCACCCTGCCATCTTCGCAGCCGCCCGACCGGCCGTATCCGGGCCATCACCGCCCCGCCCCCGCACCGGGTGGGCCATCGTGTGAGGATCAGCGACAAAGCCGGCAGCGGCGACGCCGCACCCTGCCGCCCCGCAACGTCGCGAGGAGGAGCCGTCATGACGAACACCAGGACCCGGATCCCGCAGGATCTCGACCGCAACCTCGCCCTCGACCTGGTCCGGGTCACCGAGGCCGCCGCGATGGCCGCCGGGCGCTGGGTCGGCCGGGGCGACAAGGAGGGCGGCGACGGAGCCGCCGTCGACGCGATGCGCAAGCTGATCAACTCGATCCCCATGCGGGGCGTCGTGGTGATCGGTGAGGGTGAGAAGGACAACGCGCCGATGCTCTTCAACGGCGAGGAGGTCGGCGACGGCACCGGCCCGGAGGTGGACGTCGCGGTCGACCCGGTCGACGGCACCACGCTGATGAGCAAGGGCATGCCGAACGCGGTGGCGGTGCTCGCCGTCTCCGAGCGGGGTGCGATGTTCGACCCGAGCGCGGTCTTCTACATGGAGAAGCTCGCCGTCGGACCGGCGTACGCCGACGTGGTGGACATCAACGCCGGGGTGGCCGAGAACCTGCGCCGCATCGCCAAGGTCAAGGGCACCGACGTCTCCGAGGTGACGGTCTGCGTGCTGGACCGCAGCCGCCACGACGACCTGGTCACGCAGATCCGGCGGGCCGGGGCGGGCATCCGGTTCATCTCCGACGGCGACATCGCCGGCTCCATCGCGGCAGCCCGGGGCGAGTCCGACGTCGACGTGCTGATGGGCATCGGCGGCACCCCCGAGGGCATCATCTCCGCGTGCGCGCTGAAGTGCATGGGCGGGGCGATGCAGGCCAAGCTCTGGCCGCGCGACGCCGAGGAGCGGGAGAAGGCGCTCGCCGCCGGGCACGACCTGGACCGGGTGCTCAGCACCGACGACCTCGTCACCGGCGACAACTGCTTCTTCGTGGCCACCGGCGTCACCTCCGGCGACCTGCTGCGCGGCGTCCGCTACCGGGCCGGCGGCGCGTACACGCAGTCGATCGTCATGCGCTCGAAGAGCGGCACGATCCGGGTCATCGACTCGTACCACCGGCTGGAGAAGCTCGCGCTCTACTCGGCGGTCGACTTCGACGGCCGCCCGCTGGCCGAGCAGGAGTGAGCGTCGCCGGGACGCTGGCCCCGCCGGCTCTGCCGGCGGCCCGCCGGATCACCGGCGTGGGCCTCGCGGTCGCCTCCGGGCTGGCCGTGGCCGTGCAGTCCCGGATCAACGGCGAGTTGGGCGTACGCCTGGCCGACGGCATCGCCGCCGCGGTCGTCTCGTTCGGCCTCGGCCTGCTGGTGCTGGTGGTGCTGGTCCCCGCCACCCCGCGTGGGCGGCGGGGGCTGGTCGCCCTGCGCGGCGCGCTCACCGACGGCACGTTGCGGCCGTGGCAGTGCCTCGGCGGGGTGTGCGGGGCGTTCCTGGTCGCCGCCCAGGGGCTGACCATCGGCACCCTCGGTGTGGCGGTCTTCACGGTCGCGGTGGTGGCCGGCCAGTCCGGCAGCAGCCTGGCCGTCGACCGGGCCGGGGTCGGCCCGAGCGGCCCTCAGCCGGTCACCGGCCGGCGGCTGGCCGGTGCGGCGCTGACCGTGGTCGCGGTCCTGCTGGCCGTCGGCGACCGGCTCGGCGACCCCGGCACCCTCGGGCTGGCCCTGCTGCCGCTGCTCGCCGGGGTGGGCATCGCCTGGCAGCAGGCCGTCAACGGCCGGGTACGGATGGCCTCCGGTAGCGTGCTGACCGCCACGCTGGTCAACTTCACCGTCGGCACGGCGGCCCTGCTGGTCGCCTTCGCCGTGGACCTCGCCGTGCGCGGCTGGCCGGCGGGCGGCGCACCGGCCGAACCGTGGCTCTACCTGGGCGGGCCGATCGGGATCGTGTTCATCGCGGTCGCCGCGGCGATCGTCCGGTTCACCGGCGTGCTGCTGCTCGGCCTGGCCACCATCGCCGGGCAGATCGTCGGCGCCGTACTGCTGGACCTGCTGCTGCCCACGGCGGCCTCCCGCCCGGGCCCCGTCACCCTGCTCGGCGCGGCGCTGACCCTGGCCGCGGTCGGAGTCGCCGCCCTCGCGCCGACCGCGCCCCGCCCCGGCCGCTGACACCCCGGCAACCGGGACCGGTGCGTCAGGTGCCGTCGGACGAGTGCCCGGGGAACAGGTGCGCGCTCGGGTCGATGGCCACCGCCGCGTTGTTGACCGCCGTGGCGGCCTCGCCGAAGCCGGTCGCGATCAGCCGCACCTTGCCCGGGTACTCGGTGATGTCGCCCGCCGCGAAGACCCGGGGCAGGTTCGTCGCCATCGCGCTGTCGACGACGATGTGCCGGCGGTCCAGCCGCAGCCCCCACTCGGTCAGCGGGCCGAGGTCGGCGGTGAAGCCGAGGGCGGCCACCACCGTGTCCACGGGCAGCAGCTCCGCCGCGCCGCCGCGTACGGTGATCTCGGCGCCGGTTACCGCGCCGTCGCCGTGCAGCCTGGTCACCTCGGCGTTGACGATCACGCGCACCGGCAGGCCCAGCACCCTGGCGACGGTGGCCGCGTGCGCCCGGAACTTCTCCCGCCGGTGCACCACGGTCACCGAGCGGGCCAGCGGCTGGAGCGTCGAGGCCCAGTCGAACGCGGAGTCGCCGCCGCCGACGATCAGCACGTCCCGATCGGCAAGCTCCGTCGGCCGGGGCACGAAGTAGACGATCCCGGTGCCGGCGAAGTGCTCGGCCGCCGGCAGCGGGCGGGGCGTGAAGCTGCCCAGCCCGCCGGTGACGATCACCGCCCCGCACCGCAGCTGCCCGCCCCCGGCGAGGCCGAGCACCGGCTGCCCCTCGGCGTACGAGAGCTTCTCGGCGCGGATGCCGAGCAGGTAGCACGGGTCGAAGGGAGCGGCCTGGGCGACGAGGTTGGCCACCAGGTCCCGCCCCTTGACCGCCGGGAGGCCGGCCACGTCGTGGATCAGCTTCTCCGGGTACATGGCGGTGATCTGGCCGCCCGGCTCGGGCAGCGCGTCGACGACCGCGACGGACAGCCCACGGAACCCGGCGTAGTACGCCGCGAACAGCCCGCTGGGGCCGGCCCCGATCACCGCGACATCGACCTCGCGCATGGGCGTACCGTCGCTTTCCGCTCACGGATCAACGCGTGCTGATCCCGACGGTAGGGCCGACGGTGCGCCCGGGCAAGCACGTCCCACGGGTGGCCGACGCCGGCGCGTCGGCGTTCAGGGCATGGTGAGCGTGGACTCCGAGCGGTGGGGACCGCCCAGGTCGCCCCGGCGGCGCCGGAAGATGATCGCGGCCACCACCCCGCCGAGCAGCCCGAACAGGTGGCCCTGCCAGGAGATCCGCTCGTCCGTGGGGAGGATGCCGACCAGCTGCCAGCCGTAGAGCAGGCCGACCAGCAGGAAGACGGCGAAGTTCCACCAGCTGCGTTCGACGATGCCCCGGGTCAGCAGGATGCCGAGGTAGCCGAAGATGACCCCGCTCGCGCCGACCACCACGGAGGTGGACGAGCCGGTGAACCACACTCCCAGCCCGCTGACCAGGATGATGACGAGCGTCGACCAGAGGAAGCGGCGGGCGCCGGCGGCGAGCACGAAGGTGCCGAGCAGGATCAGCGGGATGCTGTTGCTGTAGAGGTGGTCGAAGCCGTGGTGCAGGAACGGCGAGAAGAAGACCCCGTCGAGCCCGTCGATGCGCTTGGGGATGATGCCGGCGGTGGCGTCGAGGCCGGCCGCGAGCCCCTGGTCGAGGGCCTCGATGAGGAACAGGAACGGCACCACCGCGCACATGGCGACGAAGGCCCGGCCGAGCGCGGCGTAGAACGCCTCGGTGCCGAACCGGTGCGGGTCGCCGCTCGACGGGTGCAGGGTCACCCGTCAAGAGCTATCAGGTGTCGGGCGAAGCCGCCACTTCTGCGGCGATCCGTACCCGCAACGAAGAGGGCGGGATGTGTGGACGCCCACACATCCCGCCCTCCGGGCGTCGGTCAGTACCAGCCCACGTCCTGGGAGTGCGCCCAGGCCTTGCAGGGCGAACCGTAGCGGCCCTCGATGTAGCCGAGGCCCCACTTGATCTGGGTCGTCGGATTGGTCTGCCAGTCGCCGGCGACGGAGCCCATCTTGCTGCCGGGCAGCGCCTGCGGGATGCCGTACGCCCCGGACGAGGGGTTGCGGGCCTTGTGGTTCCAGCCGCTCTCCTTGTCCCAGAGCTTGTTCAGGCAGGGGAACTGGTCCATCCCGAAGCCCGCCCTGACCATCAGCGCGCAGCCGACCTCGCGGTTGCCGCTGAACTCGGCGCAGGACGCCGGAATCGGCCCGTCGTACGGCTTGCTCTCGGCGGCCTTCTCGGCTGCGGCCTTGGCGGCTGCCTCGCGCGCCTTCTTGCGCGACGCGGCGGCGGCCTCGGCCTCGCGGGCGCGCTTGGCGGCTTCCTTGGCCGCGGCGGCGGCGCGCAGCTTCGCCTGGTACTCGGCGGCGCGCTGCTTCGCGGACTGCACCTGGTGGCTGGCCTGCCGCTCGTGCTGGTGCTCGAACTCGGCCTGCTCGGCGGCGACGCCGACCTGCGTGGTCAGGCCCTGCTGCTGACTCTGTCGGTCGTCACCCAGGTAGACGCCGCCAGCGACGCCCACGGAGAGCAACGCGACAGCGGCCGTACGGGCGGCGAACCGGCTCCACAGCCGACTCACGAAGTGGTCCCTTCGTCGGGTGCAAGGACGCGGCGCGGCGGCGGCACCCCGGGGTGGGATGCGTCCGCGTCGCGAGCGCCCCGACCCGGTGCCGGTCGCAGCCGACGTACCCGGTGGATGCTGGCGCGTCCTGTGACGAACGATCACCAACGATCTTCTCGGTACGTGGGCGCTCGTGGGACACCATCGCGCACGGTGGGACGCATGGGAAACCAAGAGCCTTGATTGTGATCTGCGTCACAAGAAGAATGCGGACAAACCCCTACATATCCACCGTCATTGCGGGATGTCCTCCAGCAGATCCGTCACCATCGCGGCGATCGGCGAACGCTCCGAACGGCTGAGGGTGACGTGGGCGAAGAGCGGATGGCCCTTGAGCGCCTCGATCACCGCGGTCACGCCGTCGTGCCGCCCGACGCGGAGATTGTCCCGCTGGGCGACGTCGTGGGTGAGCACCACCCGGGAGCCCTGGCCGATCCGGGAGAGCACCGTGAGCAGCACGCCCCGCTCCAGCGACTGCGCCTCGTCCACGATCACGAAGGCGTCGTGCAGGCTGCGGCCCCGGATGTGCGTCAGCGGCAGCACCTCCAGCAGACCCCGCGAGGTGACCTCCTCCAACACGTTCTCGTGCACCACCGCGCCCAGGGTGTCGAAGACCGCCTGCGCCCAGGGCGACATCTTCTCCGACTCCGAGCCGGGCAGATAGCCCAGCTCCTGGCCACCGACGGCGTAGAGCGGGCGGAAGACGACCACCTTCTTGTGCCGGCGGCGCTCCATCACCGCCTCCAACCCGGCGCAGAGGGCCAACGCCGACTTGCCGGTGCCGGCCCGCCCGCCCAGCGACACGATGCCGACCGACTCGTCCAGCAGCAGGTCGAGCGCGATGCGCTGCTCGGCCGAGCGGCCGTGCAGCCCGAACGCCTCCCGGTCGCCGCGGACCAGCCGTACGGTCTTGTCCGGCAGCACCCGGCCGAGGGCCGACCCCCGGGCCGAGTGCAGCACCAGGCCGGTGTGGCACGGCAGCCCGGCGGCGGCGTCCAGGTCGAGCGCCTCGCCGGCGTAGAGCCGCCCGATCTGCTCCTCGGCGAGTTCCAGTTCGGCCATCCCGGTCCAGGTGGGGTCGCTGGCCTGGCCGTGCCGGTACTCGTCCGCCCGCAGGCCCACCGAGGCGGCCTTGACCCGCAGCGGCATGTCCTTGCTGACCAGGGTCACCTCCCGCCCCTCGGCGGCGAGGTTCAGCGCGACGGAGAGGATCCTGGTGTCGTTGGAGTCGGTGCGGAACCCCGGCGGCAGGACGCCGTCGTCGGAGTGGTTGAGCTCCACCCGCAGCGTGCCGCCGGAGTCGTTGGCGGGCACCGGCCGGTCCAGCCGCCCGTACCGGACCCGCAGCTCGTCCAGCATGCGCAGGGACTGCCGGGCGAACCAGCCCAGCTCCGGGTGGTGTCGCTTGCCCTCCAGCTCGGAGATGACCACGAGGGGCAGGACCACCTCGTGCTCGGCGAAGCGGTGGAAGGCCGCGGGGTCGGACAGGAGCACCGAGGTGTCCAGGACGAATGCCTGGCCCGCTGGTCGGGGCTCCTCGTTGCCGACCGGAGCGGCGGACGCGCTGCGGCGGCTCCGGGTGGCGCGGCGGGTCGTGGCAGTCGCGGCCGGGGTCTGGTCGGTCCCGGCGGGCGTACGGCGAGTCGTCACAGGCCTGCTCCGACGGATGGGCATCCGCCACCCGCGTTCCGCCTCCTCCGGTGCCCGGGGACACGGGGTCGGATGCGGAACCCCGTGCGCGAGGTCGCAGATCCGGGCGGACCGGCTGGCCCGGGAGAACCCCGCGCCATGCCTAGACGCTAGCGGCGTCGGACCCCGTGGGCTAGAGGGCGACGGTGGATCTCCGGGGACCGGCGGGTGAACTCAGCCGGCGGCGGAACCGGCCGGGATGCATGCCCCCTGCGCGCATCCCGGCCGGTGGGACCACCGTCACCGGTCTGACGTGGTCCCGACGGTGCGTGTCCGCCGCGGACGACGCACCGTGTCCGGATTCCGGTCGACGAGGCCTCGGGCTCCCCGTCGACCGGGACTCAACCTGTCCGCCGGACCAGGGTGCCGGTCGGGTGCCGCCCGACGACCGGGGCGACCGGCGTCGCGAACGACGAGCCGGTGTACGTGGTGCCGGGCCGGGCCACCGTGCCGGTGACCCGGGCGGCGGTGACGGGCGACGGGCCGGCCAGGGCGGAGGCGATGGCGGCCTGGGCGTCGCGGCGACGCCGGTTCCAGGCCCCCCGGTCGCCGTCGAAGTAGCCCTGCCGGTAGCCGAACCGGTAGCCGATCCGGTAGCTGAGCTGCCCGTGCAGCCGCCCGGCCGCGTAGCTCGTGGCGCCGAGGACGAGGACGAGGAAGACGGCGAGGAAGGGGCTCATCCGGCGGCTCCGGTGCGCCACGGGTCCCGGGTCATCGCTCCTCCGGCTCGGTCGGCGTGGGCTCGGCGACGAGGAGGCGGTCCAGGTCGTCGGTGCTGACCTCCTCGACCAGCTCGACGCTGATCCGGCAGCCGTCCAGGACGACCTCGGCCACCGAGGAGCGGCGGATCTCCCCGCCGGCGTCGTACACCCGGACGCTGACCTCGGGGCAGCCGAGGTGGGTCCGCCAGGCGTCCCACTCGGTGCGGTCGCCGACGCTGATCGACAGGTAACGGCAGCCTCGGGCGAGGTAGAGCCGCCATGGCGCGCTCAGGCCCGTGGCCACCCCCTCCGCGACCAGGCCGAAGGCCTGGGCACGGGTGGCTAGCTCGGTCACCACACCCCCCTCGCGCCGGGGGCGTGACGCATGTGAGCACTGATCGTCTCATGCACGTGACACACCGTAGATTGTCCCATGGACGTGACAGTATCAGCTTTTCGTCCGGTTCCGACGACCTCTACGGGCAGCTATTCTGCCCAGGTGGCGCCCCTCAGAAGCGGTGCCTGGTCGGTTACCGGCACCTCGACGACTGCGTCACGTCCGCGTGACAACAGCGCGCCAGGACACGCACCGGTGGCCGGATGGTCGTACCGTCACCGGGTGACCGAGACGGCCAACGCACGGAAGATCGCCTTCGCCACCTTCGTCCGGCGGGCGCTCGACGAGGCCCGGGCCACCCGGGCGTGGAGCGGCACCGAGGTGTCCCGTCGCACCGGCGTCTCCCGGCAGACCATCAACCGCTGGGTCCGCGGCGACTGGGCGAGCGACCCGGAGGCCGAGCGCGTGGTCGCGTTCTGCGAGGGCCTCGGGCTCAGCCCCGCCACCGCCTTCGCCGCGCTGGGCTGGGAGCGGACGACCGGCCCGCGCAGCGCCCCGATCCCGCCGCCGATGGACCCGGACGTGGAGGCGCTGCTGCGTCGGCTCGTGGACCCCGACGTCTCCGACGCGGAGAAGTTCCACATCCGGGAAACCATCAGATACCTCGCGTACCGCCCCACCCTGCCGGTCGATGTCCGAAAACGAGGGAAACAGGCCGGCTAGTTCCTCAGATGGCGAAAGAACGGCAGGTCAGACTCATTCGTTTCGCTCCGGGGCCGGAACGGGCGCGCTAGCGTCCGTATTCGTACTGCTTGGGCTCGTCGTCGGCGGGGGGACGGGACAAGGCCGAACCCAGCCCTGCGGGACAGAAGGAGGGGTCTGTCCATGACCCTGAAGTGGATGGCAGTCGTTGTCGCGACCGTGTCGCTGACACTGGGCGTGACCGGAAACGTGGTGACCCTGGCGGTCAACGGTGGGCAGCTTCCCCTGCTCGTCAACCTCCTCGCGCTCACCTCCGCCGGTACCGCGGTCGTCCTGGCCGTGGTCGCCGAGCTGCACGACCGGCTCGACAACCGGGTCAGCGCCCTGACCGACTTCCTCGTCGGGCGGCTGAAGGAGATCGAGGAGCGCACCGGCGACCGCAACAGCGGCTTCGTCGAGGGCTACCTGCTCAGCCACGGCCAGGAGGCCGCCGTCGTGCCGTTCGGCCGGCGGGGACGGGGGGCGGCCGAACGCTGACCGTCGGCCCGCCGCGCACCGACCGCACCGCCTCCGGCGCGCCGGTCGGTGGTCACCACTCGGCCGGGGATTGAGTCGCCCCGCCCGGGGTACGCTGTCGCGCGTGCCGCCGTTGAATCTGGGCAACCAGCAGCCGAGGATCCCGTTGGACGCCGACCAGGCCTGGCGGACGACCGCCGGGAGGTCGGCCGGAACCGTCCTCTTCTTCGACTTCGACGGCACCCTGGCGCCGGTCGACGACGATCCCACCGCCGTCCGTCCCGCTCCGAAGGTGCTGGCCGCGATCGAGGCGCTCGCCCCGGTCGTCCGGCGCGTCGCGATCGTCTCCGCGCGGCCGGTCGACTTCCTCCGCAACCACCTCGGCGGCCTGACCGGCGTCGACCTGTACGGCCTCTACGGCTTGGAGCACAGCCACTCCGGCGGCGAGACCGTGACGGAGCCGGCGGCCCTGCCCTGGGTGCCCACCATGGCCGAGGTGACCGAGCTGGCCCGGGCCGAGCTGCCCGAGGGCGCGCTGGTGGAGTACAAGCGGCTCTCCGTGGCGCTGCACTGGCGCACCGCGCCGCAGCTCGGCGCGGACGTGGAGCGGTGGGGCCGGGCCCAGGCCGAGCGGCTCGGGCTCAAGGTCCAGGCCGGGCGGATGGTGCTGGAGCTCAAGCCCCCGGTCGACCGCGACAAGGGCATGGTGATCGACGAGATCGTCCGGGACGCCGAGGGCGCCTGGTACTTCGGCGACGACGTCTCCGACATCAAGGCGTTCGCCGCGCTGCGGGCCCGGGCCGCCGCCGATCCCCACTTCTTCGGTGTCTGCGTCGCCGTCGCAAACCCGGAGACGGGTCGCGAGGTCGCGGAGGCCGCCGACCTGACCCTGGACTCCCCCGCCGCGCTCGGCGACTTCCTCACCGAGGCCACCCGACACCTCACCTGACGTGGTACCGGCCGGCCGTGGACGACCACGGCGACCTCCGGAGCGCACGGGGACGTGTCCCCCGTGCCGGCCGGCACGGGGGACGTGCAGCGGTTCGGTCAGGCGCCGTAGCGGCGTTGGCGGTTGGCGTAGGAACGCAGGGCGCGCAGGAAGTCGATGTGCCGGAAATCCGGCCAGTTGAGTTCGCAGAAGTAGAACTCCGAGTGCGCCGACTGCCACAGCATGAAGCCGGAGAGGCGCTGCTCGCCGCTGGTCCGGATGACCAGGTCGGGGTCTGGCTGGCCCCGGGTGTAGAGATGCTCGGCGATATGCTCGACGTCCAGCACCTCGGCCAACTCCTCGAGGGTGCCGCCGGAGGCGGCATGCTCCAGCAGCAGCGAGCGCACCGCGTCGGTGATCTCCCGCCGGCCGCCGTAGCCGACCGCGATGTTGACCTCGGCCCCGCCGCTGCGGTCCCGGGTGCGTTCCTCGGCGGCCTTCAGCGCGGCGGCGGTCGAGGCCGGGAGCAGGTCGAGCGCGCCGACCATCCGCAGCCGCCAGGGATTGCCCTCCTCGGCCAGCTCGACGACCAGGTCCTCGATGATCTGGAGCAGCGGGTCGAGTTCCTTGGCCGGCCGTCGCAGGTTGTCGGTCGCGAGCAGGTAGAGCGTGACGTGCCCGACGCCGGCCTGGTCGCACCAGCCCAGCACATGTTTGATCTTGGCAGCGCCGACCCGGTGCCCGTCGTTCGGATCGACGTAGCCCATCTCCCGGGCCCACCTGCGGTTACCGTCGCACATCACGCCGACGTGCCGGGGCACCGGCTTGCCCGCGAGCTTCGCCGTGAGGCGACGCTCGTACACCGAGTAGATCAGGTCCCGCAGAGTCATCACCTTGCAGCGTAGCGACCGGCGGGCCGGATCACCGCCTCGGAGTCCGCTCCCACGCCGACAGAGCCATGCCGATCATGCCCAGTGTGCGGGCGTCCAGCCGACCGTCGCCCAGCCCCAACTCGACCACCGTCCGGTACACCCGGTCGTCCCGGCGGGCCGCGCGGACCGCCGCGTCGACCACCTGCCGGTGTCGGGCCAGCCACGCCGCGAGCGAGCTGTGCCGTAGGTGGGTGCCCAGGCGACGGCGCAGCGTCGCCGCGTACCGCCGGGCGGCCTGCTCGGGTGCGCCGGCCGCCGCCGCGCCGGCGAGCGCGCCGGAGAGCAGCGCGTAGAAGATGCCCTCCCCGGTGAACGGGTTGATCAGGGAGAGCGCGTCGCCGGCGAGCAGCAGCCGGCCGTGCCCGGGGGCGGGCCGGTGCGTCGACAACGGCAGGTGGTGGGCCCGCAGGTCGGTGACCGTGGCCGGGTGGGTGCCGGGCAGCAGCTCGCCGAGCCGGTCGACCAGGTGCGCCCGGGTCAGCGGCTCGCCCCGCAGCACCTCCCCGTACCCGACGTTCGCCCGACCGTCCCCGATCGGGAACGACCAGGCGTACGCCGGCCAGCGCGGCGCCGAGGTGACGATGAGCTGTTCGGGCGGGCCGGGCAGCGCCGGGGCGTACCCCCGGATGGCGAGCGCCAGGTGCCGGTCGGGATTCGGCCGGTGCCCCAGCGCCCGCCGGAGGACGGACCCGGCGCCGTCCGCCCCGACCACCACCCGCGCCGCCAGCACGCCGTCGAGCACCACCCGGTCGGCCCGGACCTCGACGTGCCGCACCGTGTGCCGGCGCAGCCGCGCGCCGGCCGCGACCGCCGCCGCCACCAGCCGCGCGTCGAAGACCCTGCGGGGCACGGTGTACGCCGGCCGGGGCAGCGCCCGCGCCACCATGCCGCCGCCCGGCGCGACCAGCCGCAGCGCCGGCAGCGGCGCGTGCCCGGCCACCGCGTCGGGCACCCCCAGCTCGGCCAGTACGTCCAGCGCGTGCGCGGCGATGCCGTCCCCGCACGCCTTGTCCCGGGGAAAGTCGGACCGGTCCAGCAGCAGCACGCTCGCCCCCGCCCGCCGGGCCGCCAGCGCGGCGGCCGACCCCGCCGGACCGGCCCCGACCACCACAACGTCGAACTCGTCGTCGCCCACCGCGTCCCCTCCCACCGCCGGTCCGGCTTCTACGGTCATCCTGCCGGCGCGGAACCGCGCAGCGCCGAAACCCGCCCGGCACGTCGGCGCTGCCGTCCAGGTACCACCCGCCCCAGTGCTGCGGACCCCGCCGACGCGGCAGGCCCCCACCGGCGGCACGCCCTGCGCACCGGCGACACGCCCTCCGCACCGGCGGCACGCCTGCGCACCGGCGGCACGCCTGCGCATCGGCGGTACGCCTGCGCATCCGCGGCCCGGACCCGCGTCAGCCGCCGGAGGCGCATCAGCCAGCGGGAGGCGCATCAGCCGCGCGGAACCCTTCGGCGCCGCGTCCGCTCATCCGGCAGGAGCCGCTCTTGCCGTCGCGGCGACGCGGACGCCCAGGTGCGTGGACGCTGTCGAGCTGCCCGCACGGACGGGGCGGGGCGGAAACGGGGAGGGACCCACGCGGAGCAGGAGCGGCACCAAGCAGGAACGGCAGGCAACAGGAACGGCAGGCAGCGAGACCGGCAGGCAGCGAGACCGGCCCGGGCGGAGCAGCAGCGGCGCGGAGCAGGAGCGGGAGCGGGGTCGGTGGTTCGCTGGCGGTCCCATGGACGGGGCAGCTCGACAGCGCCCCGGGGAGGACCATCTCCGGGCTGGTGGAGACGACCTCCGGGCCTCCTGGCTGGGGCACCGAGATGGTGACCCAGCCGCACGCCGGCCCTGCGGCGGCCGGTCACCCCGCGCTGCTTCGAGGGTGACCGGCGACCCCCTGGGCCGGCCGAACGGCCCGTTCGGCGCGGGTGGCACGCCAGAGGCCGTAGAACGTCAGCGCGGCGGCGGCCACCAGCGGGCCGCCGTCACGGACCAGCCCGTCCGGGCCGAGCAGCCACCAGCACAGCGGCAGGTCGACGGCGAGCACGATCGCGGTGACGGCCACCAGCAGCGTGCGCGCCCAGCCCTTGCCGCGCATGAGGAAGGCGGTGCAGAAGAGCACCGCGTAGCTGGTCACGATCCCGGCGGCGAACCAGAACAGCACAGCGGGCACGGCGGTCAGCCGGTCGTCCAGCACGGCGCCGCCGGCGACCAGGGCCGGGACCAGCATGAGCGGGCTGTACGTGAACGCCGCGACCCGGCTGGTGAGCAGCCAACCACTGACCTCCGGCCGGCGGGGCGGGGTCTCCCGCCACGAGATGCCCTCGCGGTCGATGACCAGGCGGGGCCGGTGACGGACCAGGTGCCCGGACACCGCTGGCGAGCGGTAGAGCAGCCAGACCACGGCGGCACAGAGAACGGTGAGCAGGGCGAACCCGAGCAGCCCCGGCAGCGGCGGCACGCCCTGCCGGGGCACGATCAGCCGGCCGACCGCGAAGACCGTGGTCACCGCCAGGATCAGCCCGAACGGCCGGGCCACCGTCCGGCCCCGACGGACGTGCCCGATCAGCAGCAGGAAGCCGAGCGACCGGAGCATCGCCCAGCACGTCCGCACCGCCAGCCCGAAGCCCTGCTCCGGGGCGTACCACCAGTTGAGCAGCTCGACCACGACGGTGGCCGCCGCGGTCAGTGCGAGCAGCGTGGTCAGTGCCCGGACGGCGGACGGCCGCCGGACCTCGGTCGCGGCGGCCGTCCTCATGGGATCCGATGATGCCCGTTCCGGGCCTCGGTCACACCTGTCCTCAGCGCTGCGGCGCCGCGTCGAGCCGGGCACGCAGCGCGTCCAGCTCGGCCCAGAGCACGCCCGGCAGCTTGTCGCCGAACTTCTCGAACCACTCGGTGACCAGTGGAAGCTCGTCGCGCCACTCCTCCGGGTCGACCTTCAGCGCGATCCGGACGTCCTCCGGGGTCATGTCCAGGCCCTCGACGTCGAGCGCGTCCTGGGCCGGGACCATGCCGATCGGGGTCTCCACCGCCTCGGCACGCCCCTCGATCCGCTCGATGACCCACTTGAGCACCCGAGAGTTCTCGCCGAAGCCGGGCCAGAGGAAGTTGCCCTCCTGGTCCTTCCGGAACCAGTTGACGTAGTAGATCCTCGGCAGCTTGGACTCGTCGCCGTCGGTGCCCTTGCCCATCTCGATCCAGTGCCGGAAGTAGTCCCCGGCGTGGTAGCCGATGAACGGCAGCATCGCCATCGGGTCGCGCCGCACGACGCCGACCGCGCCGGAGGCGGCGGCGGTGGTCTCCGAGGAGAGCGTCGCGCCCATGTAGACGCCGTGCACCCAGTCGCGGGCCTCGGTCACCAGCGGGATGGTGTCCCGGCGGCGACCGCCGAAGAGGATCGCGTCGATCGGCACGCCGTTCGGGTCGAAGTAGTCCTCAGCGAGGATCGGGCACTGGGTGATCGGGGTGCAGAACCGGCTGTTCGCGTGCGAGGAGAGGCCTTCGCTCTCCGGCGTCCAGTCGCCGCCCTTCCAGTCGACCAGGTGCGCCGGCGGCTCGCCCATGCCCTCCCACCAGATGTCCCCGTCGTCGGTCAGGGCCACGTTGGTGAAGATGGAGTTGCCGCGGTCCAGCGTCCGCATGGCGTTGGCGTTGGTCTTCCAGTCGGTGCCGGGGGCGACGCCGAAGAGGCCGTACTCGGGGTTGACCGCGTAGAGGCGGCCGTCCGGGCCGAAGCGCATCCAGGCGATGTCGTCGCCGATGGTCTCGACCTTCCAGCCCGGGATGGTCGGCTCCAACATCGCCAGGTTGGTCTTGCCGCAGGCCGACGGGAAGGCCCCGGCGACGTGGTAGACCTTCCCCTCGGGCGAGGTGATCTTGAGGATGAGCATGTGCTCGGCGAGCCAGCCCTCGTCGCGGCCCATCACGCTGGCGATCCGCAACGAGTAGCACTTCTTCCCGAGCAGCGAGTTGCCGCCGTAACCGGAGCCGAAGGACCAGATCTCCCGGGTCTCCGGGAAGTGCGAGATGTACTTCGTCTCGTTGCACGGCCACGCCACGTCCTGCTGGCCAGGGGCGAGCGGGGCGCCGATGGAGTGCAGCGCGTGGACGAAGTCCGCGTCGTCGCCCATGGCCTCCAGGACCTTTGCGCCCATCCGGGTCATGATGCGCATGGAGGCGACCACGTAGGGGCTGTCGGTGATCTCGACGCCGAACATGGGGCTCTCCGCCTCCACCGGGCCCATGCAGAACGGGATGACGTACATGGTGCGCCCACGCATGCAACCGCGGTACAGCTCCGTCATCGTCCGCTTCATCTCGGCCGGCGCCATCCAGTTGTTGGTGGGGCCGGCGTCCGCCTCGTCGACGGAGCAGATGAAGGTGCGCTCCTCGACCCGGGCGACGTCCGTCGGGTCGGTGCGGGCATAGAACGAGTTGGGCTTCTTCTCGGGGTTGAGTCGGATCAGGGTGCCGGCCTCGACCAGCTCGTCGGTGAGGCGACGCCACTCCTCGTCGGACCCGTCCACCCAGACGACACGGTCGGGGGTGGTCAGTTCAGCGACCTCACGGACCCAGGCGAGCAGTTTGGGGTGGGACGTCGGGGCCTGATCGATACCCCGAACGGTAGCCGGAGCAACCATGACACATCTCCTTGGTGGTCGACGCTGACCGATCTATGGGATGCACGAGTCGTGACGGCGCGATGCGTCGCCTTCGTGGAAACCTGGGATTGGCCTCAGCGTAAACCGGGCGAGGTCACCAGTCAGTGGGACTGGTTGTGAAGAACTGCACAAGGTGCGGTCACGCTGCGGCATCACGAGCTAATACCCGCTTTCACGCGCAGTTTCACGCAAATGCTCAGGTGAAACCTCACCCGCCCGGCCGGCGCGACCCGTCGACCGAACCCCACCGAACCCGCCCTACCGCACCCTCGAACTCGTTACGCTCTGTCCACAGGCACACACCCGGACAGGCGGTCCGCCGTTGCTACCCGTGCGGGGTGCCCCCAGCCGGTAGGCTCGCGTCGTGGCCGCGACGACGACCGGGGAGCCCGGCTCCCGGCAGACCCGCCCAGGTCTGGTCCACTCGCTGGTGGAGCGTTTCGGCCACCTCGTCCGCGAGCTGAGCAAGTTCGCCACCGTGGGCGGGGTCGCCTTCCTGATCGACTTCGCGCTCTTCAACTACCTGACGAGGTTCCAGGGCGTCGAACAGGTCACCGCGAAGACGATCTCGACGGTGATCGCGGCGTCCGTCGCGTTCGTCGGCAACCGGTTCTGGACGTGGCGGCACCGCAAGCGCTCCCACCCGGCCCGCGAGTACGCGCTGTTCTTCTTCTTCAACGGCGTCGGCCTGGGGATCGCCGTGGCCTGCCTGGCGGTCAGCCGCTACGGCCTGGGCAGCATCTGGCCGGCGGTGTTCCAGACCCCGCTGGCGGACAACATCGCCAGCTTCGTCGTCGGGACGGGGCTCGGCACGCTGTTCCGCTTCTGGTCCTACCGACGGTTCGTCTTCGTCGAAGCGGGAACTCCGCAGGTTCCGGAAGAGAAGCACGACCGAGACCACGGGGCGTGACCCTGCCGCCCACCTCGTCCCGGCCGGAGCCTGCCGGCCCCGCCCACTGCCCTAAGGTGTTCCGCATGCGTCTTGTCCGTCTGCTGCCTGAGCGCTGGCAGAAGTTCATCCGCGAGGCGCTCAAGTTCGGTGTCGTCGGCGGCGTCAACACCGTAATCAATTACGCCGTGTTCAACGCGCTCGCACTGACCGTTTTCGTCGACGGGCAACTGAAGGCGACGGTCATCGCGACCGTGGTGGCGACGATCACGTCGTATCTGATGAATCGTCACTGGACGTACCGCGATCGTCCTAAATCAGCCATACGACGCGAGTACGTCCTCTTCTTCCTTTTCAACGGGGCCGGCCTGCTCATCGAGCTGGGCGTCCTGGCCGCCGCCAAGTACGGGTTGGGTCTGACCAGCCTGCTGGCCCTCAACGTGGCCAAGACCGGCGGCGTGCTGCTGGCGACGCTGTTCCGCTTCTGGTCCTACCGGACGTTCGTCTTCCAGCCGGCGCCCGCCCACGCGGCCGAGACGTGGCACAGCATTCCGCGCGACGAGTGGGACACGATGGCCGAGATGGACCCGGTGGCCGAGATGGCCGAGTCGATCTCCGAGCTGGAGGAGTCCGAGCCGCCGCCGGGCGCCGGACGGCACGTCCCCCGCGTCGCGCCCGGCCCGAGCCCCGCGCCGGCCGCGGGCCCGGGGGCCCCGGTCCGGCAGGGGCGCCCCGCCCCGTTCGACGCCGACCTCGGCGGCTCGCTGGACCGGGAACTGGAAGCGGAACTGGCCGCCGAGCTCCAGGCGAGCACCCGCCGCCCGCCGCGCCGCTGACCCGCGCCGCCGACCCGGGCCGCCGCCGGTCTCAGGCGGTCGGGTCGCGCAGGGGTTTGCCGTCGTGCAGGTCCGCCAGGATGTCGCGCATCTCGGTGTCGCCGAGGGAGTGCTTGTCGTGGTGGGCCTCCACCAGCTCGTAGAGCCTGGTCTGGACCCGACCGACCTTCGGCACGTCGGGCAGGACGGACTGGCCGCGTTCGCCGGCGGACTCGATGGTCAGCGTCCCGCAACCGAGCAGTCGCTCCACGAACCGCTGGTTCATCGCGTGGTCGTTGATCCGGGTCAGCGGGATGTCCCGCCGGTCGCGGGAGAGCACCCCCTGCTGGAGCAGCACCCGCTCGTCGGTGAAGAGGTAGTGGGTGCTCCGCCAGACCAGGAACGGCCACAGCGCCAGCCACAGCACCGCCAGCAGGGCCAGGCCGCCGATGACGGCGAGCGCGATCGAGCCACCCCCGCCGGACGGCAGCAGGACCACACCGGCCACCACCGCCGCGACGGCGAGCACGAGCACCGCGACCGGCCGGACCAGCGCCTTCCAGTGCGGGTGCAGGTGCAGCACGACGTGCTCGTCCTCGGTGAGCACGTCATCGGGGAACGCCACGGGAACCTCCTCGCAGAAACGGACGCGCTGACCGTAACCGCTCGCCTGCCCGCGGGGGATCAGCCGCGCGGCGGCCGTCCCCCCGGGAGTCAGCGGAGATGCAGGACGTCGCCGGCCGCGAGGGCTCGGGTGCCGGTGGGGGTGGCGACCAGGAGCTGACCGTCGGCGTCCACGCCGGTCGCCGTGCCGGTCACCTCCTCGCCGCCGGGCAACAGCACGCGTACCTGCCGGTCGATCGTCGCGCAGGCCGCCAGGTAGGCGTCGCGCAGGCCGCTGGCGACCGCGTCGCCGCCGGCCGCGCGCCACTCGGCGTACCAGTCGGCGATCCCGCGCAGCAGCGCCCGCAGCAGCGGATCCCGGTCGGTGGCCGCCGCGCCGGCCAGTTGCAGGGAGGTCGCCGGCAGCCCGGTCGGGTTCTCCGGCAACTCGTCGGCGCGCAGCGTGACGTTGAGGCCGACACCGAGCACGATCGCGGGCGGCCGGGCCGGTGCGGGTCCCGGCACCGCCTCGGCGAGGATGCCGGCGCACTTCGCGTCGCCGACGAGCAGGTCGTTCGGCCACTTCAGGCCCGCGTCCAGCTCGGCCAGCCGGGTCACCGTCTCGACCAGGGCGACGCCGGCGAGCAGCGGCAGCCAGCCGTACCCCGTCTGGGGTGCCGGCGGCCAGCCGCGCTCGGCGACGGCCTCCCCCGGGCGGAGCAGCACGCTGGTGGCGATGCCGGCCCGCGCCGGCGACTGCCAGGTCCGGCCGCGCCGGCCGCGCCCGGCGGCCTGCCGCTCCGCGACCACCACCAGGCCCTCCGGTTCGCCCGCCCGCGCCGCCTCGGCGACGTCCGCGTTGGTCGAGCCGGTCTCGACGCGCAGCTCCAGCCGGGTCCAGGGCCCGTGCGGGACGACCAGCGCCCGCCGCAACCGCGCCGCCGACAGCGGCGGGCGGTCCAGATCGGTGTACGGCGAGCCCGGCATCCCGTCAGCCTACGGCCAGCCTGCCGGGCCGACCGGGCCGGCTGAGGCGAACTGCACAGCGGCGGCGGCCTGAACCATCGTTATATTCCCAGGGTGACTACCGAGACCGGGATCAACATCCACAGCACCGCGGGCAAGCTGGCCGACCTGGATCGGCGGGTCGACGAGGCGGTGCACGCCGGGTCGGCGCGCGCGGTCGAGAAGCAGCACGCGAGGGGCAAGAAGACCGCCCGCGAGCGCATCGAGATGCTCCTCGACGAGGGCTCCTTCGTCGAGCTGGACGAGCTGGCCCGGCACCGGTCCACCAACTTCGGCCTGGCGAAGACCCGCCCGTACGGCGACGGCGTCATCACCGGCTACGGCACCATCGACGGCCGGCAGGTTTGCGTCTTCGCACAGGACTTCACCGTCTTCGGCGGCTCCCTCGGCGAGGTCTTCGGCGAGAAGATCGTCAAGGTGATGGATCTGGCCATGAAGATCGGCTGCCCGGTCGTCGGCATCAACGACTCCGGGGGCGCGCGCATCCAGGAGGGCGTCGCCTCGCTCGGCCTCTACGGCGAGATCTTCTTCCGCAACGTACGGGCCAGCGGTGTCATCCCGCAGATCTCGCTGATCATGGGTCCGTGCGCCGGCGGCGCCGTCTACTCCCCGGCGGTCACCGACTTCACCGTGATGGTCGACCAGACCTCGCACATGTTCATCACCGGCCCGGACGTCATCAAGACGGTCACCGGCGAGGACGTGGGCATGGAGGAACTGGGCGGCGCCCGTACGCACAACTCGCGCAGCGGCAACGCGCACTACCTCGCCGGCGACGAGCAGGACGCGGTCGACTACGTCAAGGCGCTGCTGTCGTACCTGCCGTCGAACAACCTGGACGAGCCGGTGGTCTTCGACGCGCCCGCCGACCTCGACGTCAGCGAGGAGGACCGGGAGCTGGACACGCTGATCCCCGACTCGGCGAACCAGCCGTACGACATGCACCGCGTGCTCGAGCACGTCCTCGACGACGGCGAGTTCCTGGAGGTCCAGCCGCTCTACGCGCAGAACATCGTCGTCGGCTACGGCCGGGTCGAGGGCCGGCCGGTCGGCGTGGTCGCCAACCAGCCGATGCACTTCGCCGGCACCCTGGACATCGCCGCCTCGGAGAAGGCCGCCCGGTTCGTACGCACCTGCGACGCGTTCAACATCCCGGTGCTGACCTTCGTGGACGTCCCCGGCTTCCTGCCCGGCACCGGCCAGGAGTGGGACGGCATCATCCGCCGGGGCGCGAAGCTCATCTACGCGTACGCCGAGGCCACCGTTCCGAAGGTCACCGTGATCACCCGCAAGGCGTACGGCGGGGCGTACGACGTGATGGGCTCCAAGCACCTCGGCGCGGACCTGAACTTCGCGTGGCCGACCGCGCAGATCGCGGTGATGGGCGCGCAGGGCGCGGTGAACATCCTCTACCGCTCCGAGCTGGCCGCCGCCGAGGACCCGGCAGCCGTGCGGGCCGAGAAGATCGCCGAGTACGAGGACACCCTCGCCAACCCGTACATCGCGGCGGAGCGCGGCTACGTGGACAGCGTCATCCCGCCGCACGAGACGCGCACCCAGGTCGTCCGCGCGCTGCGGATGCTGCGTACCAAGCGCGAGACCCTGCCGCCGAAGAAGCACGGCAACATCCCGCTCTGACCCCGGCCGCGCCGGCTCAGCAGCCCGGGTTCGCCCACGGGCACAGCCGGCGTGCCGCCGTCCTGCCCAGCGTCGTGAGGTCGGCGTAACTCAGGCCCCGCTGCCGGGCGCCGTCGACCGTGTCCTGCAGGGCGTCGTCCTGCAGGGCGATCACGGTCACCAGGTCGCCGACCCGCACCAGCAGGGTGACCTCGACCGACGTGGCGGCGGCCAGCACCTTGCCGCTGTCCCGGTCACGAGGGGCCAGCGACACGTGGCGCAACATCACGGACTGGTCTCCGGCGAAGCCGCCGACCGCTGTCTCCCACCGGTGCGTGGCGACGGTGGCCACCTGCCGGCCGCCCAGGTACGCGGACCCGGCGAGCTGCCACTCGGCGCAGGGGTTGAGCAGCAGCCCGACCATGCCGAAGACCAACCGTCCCTGGCCCGGGTCGAGCCGGTAGACGTCCTGGGTGAGCGCCGGGCCGCGCGCCGTCGCGTCCTCCTCGAGCCAGAGCAGGGTCTGGGAGCGCGAGTAGCGGGAGGTGGGCGCCGCTGACGGCACGTCCCGTTCCCGGCCGCAGGCCTCCAGCACTGGGTCGATCCGCACCGGTTCCGCCAGTCCCGACCCGCCGAGCAGCACGCCGGTCTTCAGCGGCACGTCCACCGGCCTGAGCAGAGCCTCCTGCGGGATCTCCGCCGGCGTGACGGCGGCCGGCGACCCGGCGGTGACGGCGGCCGGGGGAGCCGGCGGCACCGAGCGCCCGTTCACCGCGTACGCGGAGCCCGACGCCACGACGAGCACCGCGACGGCCGCCAGCATCGACGTACGCCTGCTGCGCCTGCGGGCCCGGGCGCGGATCTCCGCCGGCTCCGGCCAGCGGACGTCGCGCAGCTCCCGGTGCACCTGTTCGACGAACGTCATCTCGTCACGCATCGGCGGCCTCCTCCAGTTCAGAGACGGCGAGCAGCCCGGCGAGCGCGGCCCGCCCCCGGGAGAGTCGAGCCTTGACGGTGCCCACCGGGGCGGCCGTCTGTCGGGCCACCTCGGCGACCGGCATGCCGACCAGGTAGTAGAGCGCGATGGCGGTGCGCTGCTCCTCGGGAAGCCGGCGCAGGGCGGTGACCACCTCGACGGTGGCGGTGTCCGGGCCGGGCACGCTCTCGTTGGCGCCGTGCCGCAGGTAGGCGCGGGCCCGGCTGCGCAGGCTGCGCCACCGGCTGACCGCGATCCGGCTCGCCACCACCCGCACCCACGCCTCCGGCTCGTCGTATCCGCTCACCGTCGACCAGCGCTGCCAGGCCCGGATGTACGCCTCCTGCACGGCGTCCTGTGCCTCGGCAAGGTCGCCGGTGAGCGCGTAGACGAAGCCGAGCATCCGTTGCCGGCTGCTCCGGTAGAACTCGTCGAACCCGTCGACGTCCGGCACCTGCTACCTCCCCGTGACGGTCGCAGGGGACACGCGTCCGACGGTGCCGCGGGTTGCCTGGTCAGCCGATCATTTTCAGAGGGTGAGGCCGGCGTCGGTGAGGATCGGGCCGGCGAGCAGCAGCGCGCCGGCGCCGAGGGCGACCAGGTTGACCAGGGCGAAGACGGTGACCCAGAAGAACGCGGGCAGCGGGGTGAGGCCGGCGAGCTGGTCGGCGTCGGAGGCGGGCATCCGCCCTCGGGAGCGCAGCCGTTGCAGCTCGACCACCGGCCGCACTCCGCCGAGCAGCAGGAACCACACCCCTGCGTACGCGAAGGCCGCCTGCACCTGCGGTGAGGCGTACCAGGAGACGGCGAGCACCAACCCGCCGGTGACCAGCAGCGACACCACGCCGAAGACGTTGCGGATCATGACCAGCATGGCCAGCAGCAGCGCCACGGCGACCCAGAGCAGCAGGGTGATCCGGTTGCCGGCGAGCAGCCACGCGCCGGCCAGCCCGACCAGCGGCGGGGCGACGTAGCCGGCGAGCAGGGTGAGGATCATTCCCGGGCCGGTGGGCCGGCCGGCGGAGAGGGTGAGCCCCGAGGTGTCGGAGTGCAGCCGGATGCCGTGCAGGCGGCGGCCGGTGAGCAGGGCGGCCAGCGCGTGCCCGCCCTCGTGGGCGATCGTGATCGCGTTGCGGGCGATCCGCCAGGGCAGGCGGGTGCTGACCACCACCAGCGCGACGACGGCGGTCAGCAGCACCAGCAGGGGCGGCGGGTCCGGCTGCGCCGCGAACAGCTTGTCCCAGAGACCGCCGAGCCAGTCGATCGACACCATGGGGCGCGAGCCTACCGGCCCCGACCTGTGTCGCTGCGCCCTCGTCGGTCCGTATCGTGTGAAGCTGACCTGGTGGCGATCGAAGCGGGAGGTGGACGCCGGTGAGCGCGGCACCCCTGGAACCCCACATCGGCCTGTGGACCGAGGCCGAGTACCTCGCCATGGGCGAGACGCCGAACCGGATCGAGTTGCTCGACGGGAGCCTGATCGTGAGCCCTGCTCCGAGCAAGCGACACCAGTTGGTGTCGTGGAGCCTGACGAACAGCCTGCGGCTGGCCGCGCTGCCGCAGGGTCTACTGGTCTTCGAGGCGGTGAACGTCCGGCTCGGCGTCGACCGCATCGTCATCCCCGACGTGGTGGTGGCCGACACCGACGACGAGGGCATTGTGGTCGAGGCGGGCGAGGTCGTCCTCGTCTGCGAGATCGTGTCGCCGGGGAACGCGGCCGCCGACCGGTTGGTCAAGATGCAGCTCTACGCGATCGCCGGGATCCCGTGGTACCTGCTGGTCGAGCAGGACGGGGCCGGCCACTCGCTGCGGCTGCACCGGCTCGACGGCACGCACTACGTCGAGGAGCAGGTCGCGAAGCCGGGCGAGGAACTCAACCTGGCCGAGCCGATCCGCTGGCGCGTCGACCCGGCCTCGCTGCGCTGAGGCGGAGACCCGCTCGGGGCGGTGGTCGACTTCCACCGATCCTGAAGATTTCCTTAGCCCCCCTTGCCATTCGGGGCACTTACCTCCAAAGATGAACGTCTATAAATTCCGGCGTCCTTGGAGGCATCCATGACCCGTACCGGAACATCCCTGCGGCGGCTGTTGGCCACCGCCCTCGCGGCCCTCGCCACCGCGGCGGCGGGGCTTGTCGCGACCGCCACCCCGGCAGCCGCGGCCACCACGCCCGGCATCGACGTGTCCCACTGGCAGGGCGCCATCAACTGGACCAGCGTCCGCAACGCGGGCATCCAGTTCGCCTACATCAAGGCCACCGAGGGCACCAGCTACAAGGACCCGAGGTTCAACACGAACTACGTGGCCGCCTACAACGCCGGCGTCATCCGGGGGGCGTACCACTTCGCCCGGCCCAACATCTCCTCCGGGTCGGTCCAGGCGAACTACCTGGCCTCCAACGGCGGCGCCTGGTCGGCGGACAGCCGGACCCTCCCGGCCGCGCTGGACCTCGAAGCCAACCCGTACGCCGGCGGCTACTGCTACGGCCTGAGCACGACCGGCATGCGGAACTGGGTCCAGGACTTCCTCAACACCTACCGCGCCCGCACCGGCCGCTACGCCGTCATCTACACCACCACGAGCTTCTGGAACCAGTGCACCGGCAACTGGACGGCACCGTGGGCGAACCACCCGCTCTGGGTCGCCCGCTGGTCGAGCACGGTCGGCGCGCTGCCGGCCGGGGCGCCGTTCTGGAGCTTCTGGCAGTACACCGACCGGGGCAGCGTCGCAGGCATCAGCGGCGGGGTCGACCGCAACCACTGGAACGGTGACCGGAGCCGACTGATCGCGCTGGCCAACAACACCTGACCTGAGTCGCCGGGGGAGGCTTGGCGGCAGCGGGATCGGTCGCGACCACACGGTCGACGACTGGTCCGGCTGCCGCCACGCCGCTGTCGCCGGCGTACCGTCGCCGGCCGGATCGCCGCCTCAGGCCCGCCGTCGGGCCGGCACGACAACGGTCGCCGCGTGCTCGCGGGCGAGCGCACCCCGCCGGGCGAGGCGCCAGGCACCCACCCCGGCGAGGGTGACGGTGACGACGCTGAGCAGTGCGAACAGCAGCGGCAGGCCGGCGGCGGTGAGCAGCAGGACGATGTCGCCGAGGGCCACGAGCATCCACAGTGCCACTCGGGGCCGGGCGTTCCTGAGTCGGTATCCCATGTCGTACCCTCCCTTCCCTCGTGACGGTCAGGTACCCCGTACGGCGGAGGGTCATGCGAGTCGATCCCGCAGCGGGGCGTGAATCCCGGGGTTCAGTCCCCGGATCAGTCCTTGCGGTCGGGCACGAAGCCCTTGGCGATCCGGTCGAAGTTGGCCAGGTTGGCCTGCCAGTCCTTCTCGGCGACCTCCCAGCGCAGGGCGTAGCCCCGGTTGCTGGCCGTCACGAAGCCCCGGTTGCGCACGTGGATCCGCGTGCCGTCGCGGGTCTCCAACCACTCCCAGTCCGCGCAGGTCTTGAAGTAGTCGCAGCGCCTGATGCTCAGGTACTGGTAGTTGTTGACCAACTTCCTGCGACCGGGCTCGATGCGCTTCCAGTCGGCGTACGCGTCCGACTTCGGCGTCGAGGTCCACTGCACCAGCAGCTCGCCCACCCCGCCGGGCTCGTCGAAGACGACGGTGTTCGACCCGGCGTTGCGGCGCACCCAGTCCGCCGGCAGCGGCAGCGCGAAGCCGGCCGGGTCCTTGTGCAGCTTCCAGCCCGCCGGCAGTGCGTCCGGCGTCGGGGAGGGGGTGGCCGACGGCGTCGGGCTCGGTGCGGCGCTCGTGGGCGGGGCCGGTGCGGAGGACTGCGGCGGCTGCCCCTGCGAGGTCGCCGCGCCGGTCGGGTCGGCCTGCGGTGCGCCGCCGCCGTCCCCACCGTCGCCGCCGGTCAGCATCGGCACGACCACCACGAGGCCGAGCAGCAGGAGCGCCACCACCACGCCGATCAGCACGTTGCGGCGGGTGTTGTCGGGCTTCGTACCGTCGGACGCCACGACCGTCGCCCGGCCGGACGGCGGACCCACCGGCGGGGGCATCACCGAGGTGGGATTCGCCGGCTTGGCGGACGCCGGCTCCACCGGCTCGGCCCTCGTGTCGTCGAGCGCCGGCTTCGGCGGGTCGACCTTCGCGGTCGGGGCCGAGTCCGAGGTCGACGGTCCGACCTTGGCGGTCGGCCCGACGTCCGACGCCGCGTCCCCGGCCGTCGACGCCGCGGCGGCACCGGCCGTCGCCAGCGGCGCACGCGGGGCCGGCGGGCTGACCGGCTTGTCGGACCCGTCCTCGGCCGGTCGCGGCGCCGGCACCAGCGGCGGGCGCGGCTCACGCGGGCCGTTCGGCCCCGGCCGGCGTACGCCGTCGAGCAGCGGGATGGTCCGAGTGCGCTTGCCGCCGGCGCGGCGCAACAACTTCTCCGCCACCTCGGCGGTGATCCGCTCCTTCGGGTCCTTGCGCAGCAGGCCGTTGAGCACCGGCTTGAGCGGCCCGGCGTTCTTCGGCGGCGGCATCGGCTCGGTGGCGAGCGCCGCCAGGGTGGCGATCGCCGACGGCCGCGCGTACGGCGACTTGCCCTCGACCGCCGCGTAGAGGGTGGCGCCCAGCGACCAGAGGTCGGCCTCCGGCCCGGCGGTGCCCTCGCGGGCCCGCTCCGGCGAGATGTACGCGGGCGAGCCGAGCACCATTCCCGTGCGGGTCACGTTCGGGTCGCCGGGGATCGTGGCGAGACCGAAATCGGTCAGCACCACCCGGCCGTCGTCGCCGAGCAGCACGTTGCCGGGCTTGACGTCGCGGTGCATCACGCCGGCCTTGTGCGCCGACCTGAGCGCCGCCAGCACGCCCAGGCCGATCTCCACGGCACGCGCCGGCGTCACCGGGCCGTCCTCGGCGAGGGTGTCCTGCAAGGACTTCGACGCCACGTACTCCATGACGATCCACGGGTCGCCGTCGGTGCGCAGCACGTCGAAGATGCGGACCACGTTCATGTGGTTGAGCCGGGCGATGGCCCGCGCCTCACGCAGGGAGCGCTCCCGCATCTCGCGGCGCTCCTCGTCGGTGAGGCTGGGCGGCGGGACGAGTTCCTTGATCGCCACGTCCCGGTGCAGCACCTCGTCGCGCGCCTTCCACACCCGACCCATGCCACCCTGACCGAGCGGCGAGAGAAGCCGGTATCGGTCAGCGACAAGTTGGGGCAGCGCGTTCGACATCGCCCAGACGGTACCCGCAGCCGACGACCCTCACACCGCCGGCACGCCACTGTGCGGTTCAGGTCAACCTCTGCGGCGCGTACGCTGGCGCCATGTCTGCCGAAGAGCCGCTGTTCCGGGTCGTCCGCGGGGTCCCCACGGCCGAGGAGCTGGCCGCGCTGGTGGGCGCGATCGTCGTACGCTCCCGCCCGGCCGCCGCGAACCCTCCGGTCGCCGCGTCCGCCTGGGCGCGCTCCGGCCGACCCGCCGCGGCGGCGGTCGCCGGCCCCGGGGCGTGGTGGGCGTCCGGCCTGCCCCGCTGACTTTTCCGCCTTTTCCGCACGAATCACCGCAGCTCGGCGCCCCTGCACGTCTACGGGGTGGCCGGTGCGTGCCGGGGCGGGGCTGCCGACACGCCCGAAGACCCATTAACCTCACTCACGGAAACGGCGCAGTGACGGACAGGGAGGGCTGATGATCCCCGAGGAGGACGGTCCAGCGTCCTGGCTCCGCGGCTACGGCGGCATCGAGGCCGACATCCGCCAGCTCCGCGAGTTCGCCGACAAGCTACAGGCCGAGGTGGAACGCAACTACGCCCCGCACCTGTCCTACATCGCGGCGGACATGACGGCGCCGGTGCCCAACCCGGCCGACGCGTTCATCGAGCTGGTCAACTTCCTGCGCGCACACCACGAGACCCAGCAGGCCACTACGGACATGGTCTGGGGCGTCCGCGACGCCACCGGCCACCTGGCCGTCGCCGCCGGCACCGTCGCCACCCGCTACACCGGCTCCGACGCCTTCGCCTCCGCGCGCGTGACCGACGTCGAGCGGGCCCTCACCAATCCGGCTGCCACAGCGCCTCGCGGTGCGCCGCCGGCGCTGCACGATCCCACCGGGCCGGAGCCCGCGCCGGGGCAGGGACAAGGTCCGGTGGTGCTGCCATGATCGAGCGGGGCACCGGCGGCCGTACGTCCGCCCTCACCGACTGGCGACTGATGGACGTCACCACCATGTGGGCCTGCCTCCAGGACCACGACACCACCAACCACTGGAAGCAGGTCGCCGGCTGGCGCAAGGTCTGCGACCTCGCCCGGACCCACCTGAGCCGGCTCCAGGAATACCGCAAAGGGCTGGCGGAGGCATGGCCCCCGGAGACCAACGAGGCCGCCAAGGCCTACATCCGCGAACTGGACGAACTGATCGACAAGGTGCAGCGCACGCACGACGCCGCCAGCGCCAACTACACCGCGCTCTCCGCCGCCACCCAGGCCATCAGCACCACCCGGGCGGAACTCAGGAAGATCTACGAGACGTACGCCGTCAAGGTCCAGGAGAAGCAGACGTACGAGGCGACCCTCGCCGACCCGAAGGCGGCCATGGGCAGCCGGGTCCCCGACCGCCCGGTGACGGACGCCGACCTGGAACGGCTCAACGTCCAGGCGCGCGGCATCATGTACGGCCTCAGCGGCGAACTCCAGCAAGCCCAGGTAATGCTCCGCCAACCACCGCCCGTCAGGCCATCTAGGGACCCGGGAGACCCGAATATCTATGGAGGCTCGGCTGCTGTTCCGGTAATTCCGCCAATCGTGCCAGTTCCTGTAATGACATCCACTGGCCAGCCATTGCCTAGTCGGCCGTCGGGTTCCGTTCGACCCGCCCATACCCCTACTGCGCCGAACGCCGGTCCCGTCTTGGGCGGGGCTGGTACTGGGTTGACACCAACGCCTATCAGTCCGGGGCTGCCATCCACCGCGCCTCCGACATCCCCTAATCCGCCTCCGGCCAACGGGGGCATACCGACCCTGCCAACAGGACCAACCCGGTCTGGTGTCCACGGGCCGTCCCCTAGGCCCGTTACCGAGGGCGCCGGCAATGGCAACCAAGCACGCTCAACACCACCTACCCCCGCCCGAGCCATGCCACCTGGTGGGCTGATCGGAGGAACCCCCGGAATGGGGCTAGGGCAATCTGGCACGAGCAACCAACCACGACGCGTAAATCCGATCGGAGGAGTAATCGGCGGCGGTGCAGGCACCGCACCAACGGGCGGCGCTGGCTCTCGACCCGGTGGCGGTCGCGGCATTGGGTCGCACAGCATTCCTCCCATCGGAGGCACTCCCTTAGGAGGTCGGGCAGGGTCCGGCACGAGCGGATTTTCCCCGAACTTCGGGCGACGAGAGCGACCTAGTGAAGACACCCGTCGTTGGGACCCCGATCACCCGTGGGAGACAGACCAGGGCGTTTCCCCGGTTGTTCGTCCGCCCGACGAGGAGGGCCCGCTCGACCCAGGGCCAGCCATCGGCTTGAATAAGTGACACTGCGAGCGCTTCGCGGCCTGTTGGCGTTGGCGGTTGTGTGGGTGGGTCTACCAGCCACACAGTCAGCCATTGCGTCGATGCCTCCTCCATTGGCACTACAGCCGAGCGGCGGCGATCGAGTTCGCAGCGATCAGTGGCACCTGCGCTACTTGAACGTCCAATCAGCGCACCAGCTTACTCAGGGGAACAGCGTTACTGTTGCCGTTCCAGACACCGGCGTTTATCCACATCCCGACCTCCACATGAATCTTCTTACAGGGATTGACATCATCGCTGGCGGCAGCGGAAACGGGCAACGAGATCGCAATAGCCATGGCACTGGCATGGCGGGCCTGATCGCTGCACACGGGCAGGGAAATGCAACCGGCGCACTCGGCATCGCACCGAAGGCTAAAATCCTCCCCCTTTATGACACTCCAGCAGGAGGCGACGGCCACCCCGACTCCCTAGCTCAGAGCATCGAGTATGCGATAAATAACGGCGCCGACATAATTAGCATCTCCAACGTGGGCAGTACTAGCCCTCGCCTTAACCAAGCGGTACGCACGGCGCTGGCGTCCAATATCGTTGTGGTGGCAGCGGCCGGAAATAGGCCAGAGGATAATCGCGTGGGTTACCCAGCGTCCGAGGAAGGCGTGATCGCAGTCGGCGGAGTTGATCGGCTCGGCCAGCGGGCCTCAGTGTCAGTCACCGGACCGGAGATCGACGTGGTCGCTCCAGCAGTCGACATCTTCAGCACTAGCATCGACGGCAAGTATCGCAGAGGCACCGGCACATCGAACGCAACTGCGATCGTCGCTGGGGCCGTCGCGTTGATCAGGTCGAAGTACCCGTACCTGCCTGCCTCCGAGGTGGTGCACCGGCTGACGGCTACCGCGATCGACAAGGGCCCCCCGGGACGGGACGACGAGTACGGGCACGGGGTCATTGACCTGGTGGCGGCGTTGACGGCTGACGTACCGCCGCTGGGTTTTGGTTCGGCGACGGCGAGCGCGCCGGCCCCCACCGCGGGAACCACGACGGCGGTTGCGGAGCCGGCGGGCGACGGGAACGGCGGGGCGACGACCCGTGGCCTGGTCACCCTCGGCGTGATCGTGGCAGCGGGCGGCGCGTGGACGTTCATTGCCCGTCGGCGTCGCCGTGGCGACGACCCGCCGCCCCGCATCAGTCGCTGAGCCGCCCTGACGATCGACGGGCGAAGGAGTCCGCGAGGCGGGACGGGCAACAGGCCGACACGGCCCCGCCGGAGGCGGTGCCGTCCCGGCCAGCCGGTAACGTCGGCGACGTGCCGAAGTCCATTCCGCTCCGCCTCGTGCTCGCCTCGGCGAGCCCTGCCCGCCGCAAGATTCTCCAGGCCGCCGGGATCGAACCGGACGTGCTGGTCAGCGGCGTCGACGAGTCCCTCGTCGTCACCGAGCGGGCCGAGGAACTCTGCCTCGAACTGGCCCGGATGAAGGCGCAGGCCGTGCTCACCCGGCTGCGGCCAGCCGACGACCAGCGGACGCTGGTGATCGGGTGCGACTCGGTGCTGGCCTTCGACGGGGAGATCCTCGGCAAGCCGGCGGACGCGGCGGACGCCACCCGGCGCTGGGAGCGGATGCGCGGGCGCAGCGGTGTGCTGCACAGCGGGCACTGCCTGGTCGACGTCGAGGCGGGACGGCGGGCCGAGGCGGTCGCCTCCACCGTCGTGCACTTCGCCGACGTCAGCGACGACGAGATCGCCACGTACGTGGGTACGGGCGAGCCACTGGCCGTGGCGGGTGCCTTCACGATCGACGGGCTGGGTGGGCCGTTCGTGGAGCGCATCGAGGGCGACCCGAGCACGGTCATCGGGCTCAGTCTGCCGGTGCTGCGCCGCCTCCTCGCCGAGTTGGGCCTGCGGGTCACCGATCTGTGGACGAAGGTCGCGCCCGGCAACCAGACGGTCGAACCGCTCGGCTAGCGTCCGTTCATGACCACCAAGTCGATCCCGCTCACGTCGGAACTGCACGCGTACCTGGTCTCGCACGGTGCGCCACCGGACGAGATCATGCGGGACCTGGCTGAGGAGACTCGCGCGGCCCTGCCGCACGACGCACAGATGCAGGTCGCGCCGGAGCAGGCCGCCTTCCTGACGTTCCTCACCCGGCTGCTCGGGGTGCGGCAGGCCGTCGAGGTGGGCACGTTCACCGGCCTGTCCTCGCTGGCGATCGCCCGGGGGCTGCCCGAGGGCGGGCGGCTGACCTGCTTCGACATCTCGGCGGAGTTCACCGGCATCGCGCGGCGCTACTGGGCCCGCGCCGGCGTCGACGACCGCATCGAGCTGCGCATCGGCCCGGCTGGCGACACGCTGCGTGAGCTGCCCCACGAGCGTCACCTGGACTTCGCGTTCATCGACGCCGACAAGACCGGGTACCCGATCTACTGGGCGGAGCTGGTGCCCCGGATGCGCCCCGGCGGGGTGATCGCGGTCGACAACGTGCTGCGGGGTGGCCGGGTGATCGCCCCACAGAACGCCGACGACCGGGCCATCGCCGCGTTCAACGACGAGGTGCTCGCCGACGTCCGCGTCGACGCCGTGATGCTCCCGGTCGCCGACGGCCTCACCCTGGCCCGGGTGCACTGACGCGGCCAACCGGCCCCGCCCTGAGCGAGATCCACGGGGGCGTGAGATCCGAGCAGGGCGTCGAGAGCCGGCGGAGACGCCGCAGGGGCGTCAGGCAGGGGCCGGGGTCCGTACCTCGGCGGCAGCCGGGCGCAGGGCGCGGCCCAGTCGGGCGGCGAGCAGCGCGGCCGCCGCGATGAAGGCCGGCAGCAGCAGGAAAGCCAGGTGCGGGCCGACCCCGTCGGCCACCCAGCCGAGCGCGACCGGCGCGATCCCGAAGCCGACCCCCATCGAGTACGACGCCCAACCGGCCGCCCGGTCCGCGGCCGGCCCGGCGACAGCGAGCGCGATCGAGATGGCCAGTGGGTAGTGCAGGGCGTTGCCGAGGCCGAGGACGACCAGGCCGGTGACGGCGAGCCAGCCCACCGGTGCGATCCAGAAGAGCGCGAAGCCGGCCAGCGACACGCCCAGCGCGGCCAGCAGCAGCGGCACGGGCCGGTACCGCAGGGCGAAGCGGCCCCCGACGAGCCGGCCCACGAACATGCCGCAGACGATCGCGGCGACGGCGGCCGAGGCGCCGCCGGCCGCCATCCCGGCGTGCGAGCGGAGCACGTCGGCGGTCCAGAGCGACAGGCAGACCTCGATCGAGCCGGTGACCGCCATCAGCACCCAGGCGATCCAGTACGCCGGCGGCAGCCGCCGACCCCACCGGTGGGCGCCGGACGCCGTGCCGGCACCCGGATTCGAGGCGGCGTCGACACCAGCGGCAACCGTCGAGCCCACGGCCACACCCGAGGCGGCATCGACACCAGCGGCAACCGTGGAGCCCACGGCTGCACCCGGGGCCACGTCGACACCGGCGGGGACGGTCAGGGCGGCTTCGGCTGGGTCGCCGGCCGACGGAGCACCGGGAGCCGCGGCAGCGGGGGCGGGGCCCGGCAGGCGTACGCGGAAGGTCAGGGCGGCGAGCGCGACCAGCGCGATCAGGCCGACCTCGACGGCCATCGCCGGTCGCCAGCCCCATCCTGCGTCCACGCTGGCGCCGATGACCAGCGGGGCGAGGATGCCGGCGCCGGCACAGGCGGCGTTGGCCTCGGTCAGCGCGGCGGGCGCGCCGGTGCCGTGCCGGTCGGTGAGCACCACGGACACGCCGCTGATCACCAGCATGCCGAAGGTGGCGATCACCGCGACGGCGGTGATGGTGACGGGCAGGGTGCGGACGACGCCCAGGGCGGCGACGCCGGCCGCCACGCCGGTCAGGCCGGTCCAGATCGCCCGCCCCCGGCCGAACCGGCGGGCCAGGGGTGCGAAGAGCGCCCCGCCGGCCAGCGCGCCGACGGCGATGCCGGTGCTGTGCAGGCCGGCGACGGCGGCCGAGGTGCCCTGTTCGTCGCGGAGCAGCGGCACGACCGGCCCGAAGCCGTAGAGGAAGAAGCCCCACAGCCCGAGCTGGGCGTAGGTCAGCCAGGTGAACCGGTCACGGGTGAGGCGGGGCACCGGCCTCACGCTACAAGCGTCGTGACTGCGCCCCGCCCCTGGTGAGAGGCAGCTCTCCCCTGCCGATAGGAAGGGACCCTTCCTCTACATGAGGCGTTAACAAGGTGCCCTTCCTTACCCCTCACCGGACGCTGCGCGCGAACTGCCGGGCGGCCCAGACGACGCCGGCGGCGGCGAGGACCGCGATGATGCCCAGGCCCTGCCAGACCCTGTCGTCGCCGAGGTCGCCGGCGAAGAGGGCCCGGGTGCCGTCGACCGCCCAGGAGAACGGGTTCCACTCGGCGACGCCCTGGAGCCAGCCGGGGGCGAAGGTGAGCGGCAGCAGGATGCCGGAGAGCAGCAGCACGGGCTGGGCCACGGTGTTCATCAGCGGGGCCAGCGCGTCCTCGCTCTTGACCTTGAGCGCGATGCCGTAGGAGACGGCCGAGGTCATCAGCGCGATCAGGGCGAGCATGAGGTACGCCAGCAGCAGGTCGACGAGGGCGACTCGCAGGTCGAACAGGAGCGCGAGCAGGGTGATGATGACCGCCTGCACGATGAGCGACACCACGTCGCGCAGCGAGCGGCCGAGCAGCAGGGCGAGCCGGCTGACCGGGGTGACCCGGGATCGTTCGATGACCCCGGCCCGCAATTCGGCGATCAGGCCGAAGCCCTGGAACAGACCGCCGAAGATGGCCAGCAGCACCAGCAGGCCCGGTACGAAGATCTTGTAGGCCGCCGCCTGGGTGGGCGCGTTCAGCGCCGGCTTGAGCAGCGGGGCGAAGAGCAGCAGGTACATCACCGGCTGGAAGACCCCGACGAAGACCCAGATGGGGTTGCGCAGCAGCAGGTGCAGCTGGCGCTGGAAGATCAGCCAGGTGTCACGGGCGAATTTCATGAGGTGTCTCCGGTCTGCGGATCAGGACTCGCGCAGCGAGCGGCCGGTCTTGGTGAGGAAGACGTCGTCGAGGCTGGGCCGGTGCAGCTCGATGGACCGGAGCCCGAGGTCGGCGGTGTCGAGGCGGCGCAGGATCTGCGGGATGGCGGTCGCGCCCTCGTCGACGTAGAGGCGCAGCCCGCCCTCGTCGACGGTCTCCAGCTTGTTGACGTACGGCTCGCCGTCGAGCAGTTGCGCGGCCTGCGGGGTGGCCGCGGCGTCGAGCCCGACCAGCACGACGTCACCGGAGATCTCGCGCTTCAGCTCCGTCGGGGTGCCCTCCGCGACCACCTCGCCGTGATCCGTGATCGCGATCCGGTCGCAGAGCGCGTCGGCCTCCTCCAGGTAGTGGGTGGTGATGAAGACGGTCACGCCGTCGGCCCGCAGCCGGCGGATCTCGTCCCACATGTGCGCCCGGCTCTGCGGGTCGAGGCCGGTCGTCGGCTCGTCCAGGAAGACGATCCTCGGCTCGTGGATGATGCCGAGGGCGATCTCCACCCGCCGGCGCTGACCGCCGGAGTAGGTCTTGCACCTGCGGTCGGCGTACTCGGTGAGCTGGAAGGCGTCGAGGGCGCGGGCGGCCCGCCGGTGCGCGTCGGCCTTGTTGATGCCGTACATCCGGGCGTGCAGGACGAGTTCCTCCCGGGCGGTGGACTCGTCCCAGGTGCTGCCGCCCTGGGCGACGTAGCCGATGCGGCGGCGCACCTCGGCCGGGTCCTTGCGCAGGTCGACCCCGGCGACGGTGGCCTCGCCGCCGTCCGGCTCGATGAGGGTGGCCAGCATCCGCAGGGTGGTGGTCTTGCCGGCGCCGTTGGGACCCAGGAAGCCGAAGATCTCCCCCTCGGCGACCTTCAGGTCGACCCCGCGCACCGCGTCGACGGTCTTCGTCCGGCGGCCCTCTCGGGAGCGGAAGGACTTCCGCAACCCGCTGGTCTCGATCATCTCTGCTCCTGGTCGTCCGGGCCGGTGCCGCCGGCCACCTGTCTGCCCCGCGGAGACGACGCCGGGCGGCATGCTCCTCCGGGGCACCCGAGGGAGGCAGACACCGGATGAGCGTATTAAGCAAGTTTGACCGAGGCGCGGCTCGGCAGTGCGACATCCCACACTGAGCGATCGTTAGGGTCGCCAGGGTGGCCGATACACTCCCGGTCAGTGACCCTCCGGGAGGAGCCAGCAAGGTGCGCAAGGTACTCATCGCCAACCGCGGCGAGATCGCCGTCCGCGTCATCCGCGCCTGTCGCGACGCCGGCCTCGGCAGCGTCGCCGTCTACGCGGACTCCGACCGCGACGCCCTGCACGCCACGCTGGCCGACGAGGCGTACGCGCTCGGCGGAGACAGCGCCACCGAGACGTATCTACGCATCGACAAGCTGCTGGAGGTCGCCGCGAAGGCCGGGGCCGACGCCGTCCACCCCGGCTACGGATTCCTCTCCGAGAACGCCGACTTCGCCCAGGCCGTCATCGACGCCGGGCTGACCTGGATCGGCCCCACCCCGCAGGCCATCCGGGACCTCGGTGACAAGGTCACCGCCCGGCACATCGCCCAGCGCGCCGGCGCACCCCTGGTGCCCGGCACCCCCGACCCCGTCGGCGGCCCCGACGAGGTGCTGGCGTTCGCCGTCGACCACGGCCTGCCGGTCGCCATCAAGGCCGCCTTCGGTGGCGGCGGGCGCGGGCTCAAGGTGGCCCGCACCATGGAGGAGATCCCGCACCTGTTCGAGTCGGCCACCCGCGAGGCGGTCGCGGCGTTCGGCCGGGGCGAGTGCTTCGTCGAGCGCTACCTCGACAAGCCCCGCCACGTCGAGGCGCAGGTGCTGGCCGACCGGCACGGCAACGTGATCGTGGTCGGCACGCGCGACTGCTCGCTCCAGCGGCGGCACCAGAAGCTCGTCGAGGAGGCCCCCGCGCCGTTCCTCACCGACGCGCAGCGCACCCAGATCCACGACAGCGCCAAGGCGATCTGCCGGGAGGCGGGCTACCACGGCGCCGGCACGGTCGAATACCTGGTCGGCGCCGACGGCACCATCTCCTTCCTTGAGGTCAACACCCGCCTCCAGGTCGAGCACCCGGTCACCGAGGAGACCGCCGGCATCGACCTGGTGCGCGAGCAGTTCCGGATCGCCGACGGCGAAAAGCTGCGCCGCACCGAGGACCCGACCCCGCGCGGGCACTCCATCGAGTTCCGGATCAACGGCGAGGACCCGGGCCGCAGCTTCCTGCCCGCGCCCGGCACGGTCACCGCGCTGCGGCTGCCCACCGGCCCCGGCGTCCGGGTCGACACCGGCATCTCCGCCGGCGACGTGATCGGCGGCAACTTCGACTCGCTGCTGGCCAAGGTGATCGTCACCGGCGAGACGCGTACCGAGGCGCTGGAGCGGGCCCGCCGCGCCCTGGACGAGATGGTCGTCGAGGGCATGGCCACCGCGCTGCCGTTCCACCGGCTGGTGGTCCGGGACGAGGCGTTCACCGCTGAGCCGTTCACCGTGCACACCCGCTGGATCGAGACCGAGTTCGACAACACCGTCCCGCCGTTCACCGCCGCCGCCGGTGCCAGCGAGGCGCCGGCCGAGCGCGAGACCGTCGTGGTCGAGGTCGGCGGCAAGCGGCTGGAGGTCAGCCTCCCCGCCGGCCTCGGCGGGGGTACGGCCGCCGCCGCGCCCGCCGCGCGCAAGCCGGCCCGTCGGGGCGGCGGGGCCAAGGCCGGCGTCGCGGTCAGCGGCGACGCGCTCACCTCCCCGATGCAGGGCACCATCGTGAAGATCGCGGTCGCCGACGGCGACACCGTCGCCGAGGGTGACCTGGTCGTGGTGCTGGAGGCGATGAAGATGGAGCAGCCGCTGCACGCCCACAAGGCGGGCACGGTCAGCGGCCTCGCGGCCGAGGTCGGCGCCGTCATCACCGCCGGCGCAGCGATCTGCACCATCGCCTGAGGTGCAAGGAAGGGCACCTTCCTAACGTTTCCGGTAGAGGAAGGGCCCCTTCCCAACGCGCGAGCGCGGACCAGCCCCGCCGTTACGCCAGCCCGGCGGTGTCAGCGCAACTCGGCGCCGGCCACCGCCCGGACGGCGGCCGTCAACGCGTCCAGCGTGGTCGAGTCCACCCGCCAGTGCTGCCAGTACAACGGGCGGTCCAGGTGGCGCCCGGCGCCGAGGTCGACGCAGCGTCCGGCGGCGATGTCGGCGCGGGCGATCCGTTCCGGGACCATCCCCCAGCCGAGCCCGAGCCGCACCGCCTCGTTGAAGCCGTCGAAGGACGGGACGTAGTGGATCGGCGGGTCGAGCCGGCGCCGGGTGACCGTACGGGCGAAGCGCTGCTGGAGCTGGTCCTTACGGTCGAACGCCATCGCCGGCGCCGACGCGAGGGCGGCCTCGGTGAGACCGTCGGGGAAGTGCCGGGCGGCGAACCCTGCCTCGGCCAGCGCGACGTACCGCATGGCGCCCAGCCGCTCCACCCGGCAGCCCTGCACGGCCTCGCGCTGCGCGGTCACGGCGGCCATCGCCGTGCCGTCGCGGACCAGTTCCGCGGTGTGGTGCTCGTCGTCGCGGCGGACGTCGAACAGGAGCGCCAGCTCGGTCGGCAGTCGCGCCAGCGCGCCGACGAACCAGGTGCCCAGCGAGTCCCCGTTCGCCACGACCGTCACCCGGGTGGGTACGGGCCCGCCGACGGCGGGCCGGGCGGCGTCCAGCGCCTCGCGTTCCAGCAGGGCGACCTGCCCGGCCAGCCGCAGCAGCGGCCGACCCGCGTCCGTGGCCCCGCACGGCTTCGTCCGCCGGACGAGCACCTGCCCGACGGCCTGCTCCAGCGCCTTGATCCGTTGGCTGACGGCCGAGGGCGTGACGTGCAGGGACCGCGCCGCCGCCTCGAAGCTGCCCTCGCGGACCACCGCCGCGAACGTCCGGAGCTGCGTGGTGTCCAGCATGATGAAGCTGAGCTTACCCAGCATCAGGATCCTTAGCTGGGCTGCATCCCGTGCGGCTCGTAGCCTCGGTGCGTGCCCGACATCCTCAGCAGCTCCGTGGTCGGCTCCGCCGTCGCCGGTTTCTCACTCGCCATCGCGCTGATCGCCGCCATCGGCGCGCAGAACGCCTTCGTCCTGCGGCAGGGCCTGCGCCGCGAGCACGTCCTGCCGGTCGTCGCCGTCTGCGCCGCGTCCGACGCGCTGCTCATCGCGCTCGGCATCGCCGGCATGGGCAGCGCGACGGCGGAGCATCCCACCGCCCTCACCGCCGTCCGCTGGCTCGGCGCCGCGTTCCTGCTCGGGTACGCCGCGCTGGCCGCCCGCCGCGCGCTGCGCCCCGGCGCGCTCTCCCCCGCCGACCGGCCGCCGGCCACGCTCGGGGCGACGCTGCTGGCCTGCCTCGCGTTCACCTACCTCAACCCGCACGTTTACCTCGACACCGTCCTGCTGCTCGGCGGAGTGGCCCGCCAGCACCCGCACCACTGGGTCTTCGGCGCGGGCGCCGCGCTGGCCAGCGTGGTCTGGTTCACGGTCCTCGGCGCCGCCGCCCACCGGCTCGCGCCCGTGCTGGCCCGTCCGGTGGCGTGGCGGATCATCGACGGCACGGTCGCCCTCGTGCTGGTCGCGGTCGCGGCCAGCCTGCTGCTCGACTGACAGTGCGGTCTTCCGGGAACCGGTCGGGGTGTTTTCGGCTACCACCGGGGGCGCGGGTGGGGGCGGGCGGGAATGATGGCGACGTGCGGTTCCTTCACGGCGCGGCCCCCGCGCACGACCTGACCTACAACGACGTCTTCATGGCGCCCGCCCGTTCCGAGGTGGGCTCGCGACTCGACGTCGACCTGGCCACCACCGACGGCACGGGCACCACCATCCCGCTGGTGGTGTCGAACATGACGGCGGTGGCCGGCCGCCGGATGGCCGAGACGGTCGCCCGGCGCGGCGCGATCGCGGTCATCCCGCAGGACATCCCCATGGAGGTGGTGGCGAACGTGGTCGCCTGGGTCAAGCGGCGGCACCTGGTGCACGACACGGCCATCACGCTGGGGCCGACGGACACCGTCGGCGACGCGATCCACCTGTTGCCGAAGCGGTCGCACGGTGCGGTGGTGGTGATCGACGACGAGAGCCGGCCGGTGGGCGTGGTGACCGAGGCCGACACGATCAGCGTGGACCGCTTCGCCCAGCTCCGGCACGTGATGTCCACCGAGCTGCACACCGTGCCGGACGACGCGGACCCGCGTACCGGCTTCGACCGGCTCTCGGCGGGCCGGCGCCGGCTCGCCCCGGTGGTCGACGCCGAGGGGCGCCTGGTCGGGGTGCTGACCCGGCAGGGCGCGCTGCGGGCCACCCTCTACCGGCCGGCCCTGGACGACCGGGGCCGGCTGCGGATCGCCGCCGCCGTGGGCATCAACGGCGACGTGACGGGCAAGGCGGCGGCGCTGCTGGAGGCGGGGGTGGACACGCTGGTCGTGGACACCGCGCACGGCCACCAGGAGCGGATGATCAGCGCCCTGCGGGCGGTCCGGGCGTTGGACCCGGCGGTCCCGGTCGCGGCCGGCAACGTGGTGACCGCCGAGGGCGTACGCGACCTCGTACGGGCGGGAGCCGACATCGTCAAGGTCGGCGTCGGCCCGGGTGCGATGTGCACCACCCGGATGATGACCGGGGTGGGGCGACCGCAGTTCTCCGCCGTGCTCGACTGTGCCGCGGCGGCCCACCAGCTCGGCCGGCACGTCTGGGCCGACGGCGGGGTGCGCCATCCGCGCGACGTGGCGCTGGCGCTGGCCGCCGGGGCTTCGAACGTGATGATCGGCTCCTGGTTCGCCGGTACGTACGAGTCCCCGGGCGACCTGTACACCGACGCCGACGGCCGGCGCTACAAGGAGAGCTTCGGCATGGCCTCGGCGCGGGCGGTCAGCGCGCGGACGGCCGACGACAGCACGTACGACCGGGCCCGCAAGGCGGTCTTCGAGGAGGGCATCTCCTCGGCGCGGATGTACCTGGACCCGGCCCGGCCGGGCGTGGAGGACCTGATCGACGAGATCATCGCGGGGGTGCGGAGCGCCTTCACCTACGCGGGCGCGCGGGACCTCGCCGAGTTCCACGAGCGGGCCCTGGTCGGCGTGCAGAGCACGGCCGGCTACACCGAGGGGATGCCGCTGCCCACCAGCTGGTGACCGCACCACCGACCGGCCGACCCACCCCCGACGCGCACCGCGGACCCGACGCACCGCGGACCCGACGTGCACCGCGGACCCGACGCGCACCGCGGACCCGCGCGCACCGCCGGCCCGACGCGCACCACGAACCCGACGCGCACCGCGGACCCGCGCGCACCGCGGACCCGCGCGCACCGGGCCCCGGCGGAGGGCGGGCCGCCCGGGTTGGTTCAGGGCCTCGGGAAGAGGCGGTGGATCACGTCGCGGGCGGCCGCCCGGGGGTCGTCGCCGACCCGGGGCGGCAGTGCGCCCGAGAGCCAGAGCGTGGCGAAACCGTGCACGATGGACCAGGCCGCCAGCGCGTCGCCCTGCGGGTCCTGCGCCGTCGGACGCCCCTCGGGCAGCGCGGCGACGCCCGAGTGCAGCGCGTCGCCGGCTCGCTGGCGGGCCGCCACCAGCTCGTGCGCGTCGCAGCGGTAGAGGTCCGGCCGGAACATCACCTCGAAGTGCGCGCGGTGGTCGACCGCGAAGCCGACGTACGCGACGCCCCTGTCGAGCAGGTCGCCGCCGGCGGCGTGCAGCGCCTCGGCCAGCAGCCGGTAGCCCTCGGTGGCGAGGGCGGTCAGCAGCCCGGACTTGTCGCCGAAGTGGTGTGCGGGGGCGGCGTGCGAGACGCCCGCCCGGCGGGCCAGGTCACGCAGGCTCAGTGCCGCGGGGCCGGATTCCTCGATCACCCGCACCGCCGCCGCGAGCAGGACGCGACGCAGGTCCCCGTGGTGGTAGCCACGCGTTCCGGTCATGACCCGATCATATCTTTCCATTGACAAGTTCACGCCATCGGGGGCAAGTTCACACCCCCGGGGCGGTCTTGCCATCGCCAGGTCGTTCCGAGGGGGTACCGATGGCTCCGCTCGTCGCGCTCGTGGCCGGAACCGTGCTCGCCCGGCCGGCCCGTGACCCCCGCTCGGCCCACGCGCGGTGCGACAGGTCCTCTTCGTCGGCGTGGCCACCGCAATCTGCTTTGGGGCCTGACGTTCAGGTAGCTAACCTGCTCTCCATGCATCTGACAGAGCTGCGGGACGTGCCCCTCGCGCGGCTGCTCGTGGTCGCCGGGCACGTCACCGGGCAACGGTGGAACCGGTACCTCGCCGAGGCGCACGGCCTCACCCAGGCTGGAATGGGCACCCTGATGATCCTCGCCGAGCACGGTGAACTGCCGCACCGCACGGTGGCCGAGCGCTGTTTCGTCCGGCCGGCCACCCTGACCGGCATCGTCGACACCCTCGTCCGCGACGGCCTCGTCGAACGGCAGCGCGACACGACCGACCGGCGGAGCGTGAAGATCACGATCACGACGGCCGGTCGGGCCCGTGTCGAGGCGGTGACCGCCGTGATCCGCTCCGGCGCCCCGCTCACCTCGGTCGACGCCGACCCGACGAAGGCGGCCGTGATCCGCGAGTTCCTCCTGGAGGTCATCGGCAGCGGCGACCACGGGACCCCGGAAGGGGGCCCGGCGTGCTGACCCGGCTGCTGCGTACGCACCTTCGCCCGTACCACCGGCCGCTGGCCGCGGTGGTGCTGCTCCAGTTCGTCGGGACCATCGCGTCGCTCTACCTGCCCAGCCTCAACGCCGACATCATCGACCTGGGCGTGGCCCGGGGCGACACCGCCTTCATCCTGCGTGCCGGCACCTGGATGCTCGCGGTCAGCCTGGTCCAGATCGTCTGCGCCATCGCGGCCGTCTACCTCGGCGCGCGGACGGCGATGGCCTTCGGCCGGGACGTCCGCGCGACGATCTTCGAGCACGTCAACCGCTTCTCCGCCCGCGAGGTCGCCCACTTCGGCGCGCCCTCGCTGATCACCCGCAACACCAACGACGTGCAGCAGGTGCAGATGCTCGTGCTGATGAGCTGCACGATGCTCGTCGCCGCACCCATCATGAGCGTCGGCGGCGTGGTGATGGCGCTGCGTGAGGACGTCGGGCTCTCCTGGCTGATGCTGGTCAGCGTGCCCGTGCTGACCGTCGCCCTGTGGCTGATCATCCGGCGGATGGTGCCGGGCTTCCGGCTCATGCAGACCCGCATCGACACCGTCAACCGCGTGCTGCGCGAGCAGATCACCGGCATCCGGGTGGTGCGGGCGTTCGTCCGGGAGCCGTACGAGACGGAACGGTTCGCCACGGCGAACGCCGACCTCACCGCGACCGCGTTGCGCATCGGCCGCCTGATGGCGTTGGTCTTCCCCGTGGTGATGCTGGTGCTCAACGTCTCCAGCGTCGCCGTGCTCTGGTTCGGCGCCGAGCGGGTGGAAGCCGGGGCGATCCAGGTCGGTTCCCTCGCCGCCTTCCTCCAGTACCTGATGCAGATCCTGATGGCCGTCATGATGGCCACCTTCATGCTCATGTCGGTGCCGCGCGCGGCGGTCTGCGCCGAGCGGATCGTCGAGGTGCTCGACACCGACTCCTCCGTGGTGCCCGCCGCCCACCCGGTGACCGAGGTGACGACCCACGGCGAGCTGGAACTGCGCGACGTCGGCTTCCGGTACCCGGGTGCGGCCGAGCCGGTGCTGCGCAACGTCTCGTTCCGGGTGACGCCGGGGACGACGACGGCGGTCGTCGGCAGCACCGGAGCGGGCAAGAGCACCCTGCTGTCGCTCGTGCCCCGACTGGTCGACGCGACCGCCGGCGCGGTGCTGGTCGACGGCGTCGACGTGCGGGACCTGGCGCCGGACGAGCTGTGGCGCCGGATCGGGCTGGTGCCGCAGCGGCCGTACCTGTTCACCGGGACCGTGGCGAGCAACCTGCGCTACGGCAACCCGGACGCGACCGACGCCGAACTCTGGGACGCGCTGGAGATCGCCCAGGCGCGGGACTTCGTCGCCGCGATGCCCGAGGGGCTGGAGGCGCCGATCGCGCAGGGCGGTACGAACCTCTCCGGCGGGCAACGGCAGCGGCTGGCGATCGCGCGGGCCCTGGTCCGGCGGCCGGAGATCTACCTCTTCGACGACTCGTTCTCCGCGCTCGACCTCGGCACGGACGCGCGGTTGCGGGCGGCACTGCGCCCCGTCATCGCCGACGCCGCCGTGGTGATCGTGGCGCAGCGCGTCTCCACCATCGTCGGCGCCGACCAGATCATCGTCATCGAGAGCGGGGGCGTGGTCGGGATCGGCCGGCACGACGAACTGCTACGTACCTGTCCCACGTACGCCGAGATCGTGGCGTCCCAGAACACGACGGGGGTGGCCGCGTGAGCGAGCGAACCATCAGGCACAGCAGCGTGGCGCCTCGCGCCACCGCCGAGCGAAGCGAGGTGACGGCATGAGCGCCGTACCGCAGCAGAAGCCGGCCGCCGAGGCGCGGACGCCGAAGCGGCTGCCCCCCGGCGGTCAGCGCGGCGGCCCGCCGTGGGCGGGGGCCGGGTTGCCCGCCGAGCGGTCGATGAACTTCGGGCCCTCGGCCCGGCGGCTGCTGCGCCGGCTGCGCCCGCAGCGCCTGCAGCTCGTCGCCGTGATCGCCCTGGCGGTGGTCAGCGTGGCGCTCAGCGTGATCGGGCCGAAGGTGCTCGGCTGGGCCACCGACCTGATCTTCACGGGCGTGATCGGTCGGCAGCTGCCGGCCGGCACCACCGCCGACCAGGCGGTGGACGCCGCGCGGGCCGCCGGCAACGACAACTTCGCGGACATGCTCGCCCGGATGGACGTGGTGCCCGGCGTGGGCATCGACTTCGCCGCGCTGGCGCGGGTGCTGCTGCTGGCGCTCGGGCTCTACGTGGCGGCCAGCCTGCTCATGTGGTGGCAGGGGTGGCTGCTCAACGGGGTGGTGCAGCGCACCGTGCTGCGGTTGCGCGCCGACGTGGAGGACAAGCTCAACCGGCTGCCGCTGCCCTACTTCGACCGGCAGCCCCGGGGCGAGCTGCTCAGCCGGGTCACCAACGACATCGACAACATCTCCACCAGTCTCCAACAGACGCTCAGCCAACTGCTCACCGCGCTGCTCACCGTGGTCGGCGTGCTGGCCATGATGTTCTGGATCTCGCCGCTGCTCGCCCTGGTGGCCCTGGTCGCGGTCCCGGTCTCGGTGGTCGTCACCACCAGCATCGCCAAGCGGTCGCAGCAGCAGTTCATCGACCAGTGGAAGCACACCGGCGAGCTGAACGGCCAGATCGAGGAGGCGTACACCGGCCACGAGCTGGTCAAGGTCTTCGGCCGGCAGCGCGAGGTGGAGGCCGCCTTCACCGCGAAGAACGAGGAGCTGTTCCGGGCGAGCTTCGGCGCCCAGTTCGTCTCCGGGATCATCATGCCGGCGATGCTGTTCGTCGGGAACCTCAGCTACGTGGCGCTCGCCGTGGTGGGCGGCCTGCGGGTGGCGTCGGGGGCGATCAGCCTCGGCGACATGCAGGCGTTCGTCCAGTACTCCCGGCAGTTCACCCAGCCGCTCACCCAGGTCGCCTCGATGGCGAACCTGCTCCAGTCCGGGGTGGCCTCCGCCGAGCGGGTCTTCGCCGTGCTCGACGCCGAGGAACAGAGCCCCGACCCGGCCGAGCCGGCCCGGGTACGCGAACCGCGCGGCCGGGTCGAGTTCACGAACGTCTCCTTCCGGTACACCCCCGACAAGCCGTTGATCGAGGACCTGTCCCTGGTCGCCGAGCCCGGCCACACCGTGGCCATCGTCGGGCCGACCGGGGCCGGCAAGACCACGCTGGTCAACCTGGTCATGCGCTTCTACGAGCTGGACGCCGGCCGGATCACGCTCGACGGGGTGGACGTCACCACGATGCGCCGCGACGACCTGCGCGGCCGGATCGGCATGGTCCTCCAGGAGACGTGGCTCTTCGGGGGCACCATCCGCGACAACATCGCGTACGGGCGGCCCGGGGCGACCGAGGAGGACATCGTGGCGGCGGCCCGGGCGACGTTCGTGGACCGGTTCGTCCGCAGCCTGCCCGACGGCTACGACACGGTGATCGACTCCGAGGGCAGCAACGTCAGCGCCGGCGAGAGGCAGCTCATCACGATCGCCCGGGCCTTCCTCGCCGAGCCGTCGCTGCTGATCCTGGACGAGGCCACCAGCTCGGTGGACACCCGCACCGAGGTGCTGCTCCAGCGGGCCATGGCCGCGCTGCGGTCGGACCGGACGAGTTTCGTCATCGCGCACCGGCTCTCCACCATCCGCGACGCCGACCTGATCCTGATGATGGAGGACGGCCGGATCGTCGAGCAGGGCACGCACGACGATCTGCTCGCCGCGCGGGGCGCGTACCACCGCCTGTACCGGTCGCAGTTCACCGCCGCCGTCCAGCCCGACCCCGAGCCCCAGCCCGACCACGCCCTCGAGCCCGACCCCGAGCCCGCGCCGCTCGAAGGCTCCACCCGGTGACGGGCAGGCCGCCGGTGGCGACGGGGTCGGGGCCGGGCGGGGGCTCAGCGGGGCGGCAGCAGGGCGTGGCCACGGTCGGCCACCACCGCCCCGATCAGTTCGAGGGCGTCGGCGGCGGGCATCGGGTCCAGGGCCCGGCCGCCGCGCAACCGCAGCGACACCGCCCCCTCGGCCACCTCGCGGGGGCCGAGGACGGCGGCGTACGGAACCCGGGCGCGGGCCGCGTCGCGGATGCGGGAGCCGAGCGAACCGGCCCCGTCGATCTCGACGCGCAGCCCCGCGGCCGACGCGTCGCGGGCGAGCCGGGCCGCCGCCTCGGCCTGGCCGTCCCCGACGGGCAGCACCACGAGCTGCACCGGGGCGTACCAGGCGGGGAAGGCACCCTCGTGCACCTCGATCAGGTACGCGAAGAGCCGTTCCATGCTGCCGACGAGGCTGCGGTGCACCATCACCGGTCGACGCCGCGCCCCGGACGCGTCGGTGTACGACAGGTCGAACCGCTCCGGCTTGTCGAAGTCGAGCTGGACGGTGGAGAGGGTGAACTCCCGCCCGGCGGCGTCGCGCACCTGGATGTCGATCTTCGGGCCGTAGAACGCGGCCTCCCCCGGGGCCTCGGTGAACTGCACCCCGTCGAGCGCGGCGCGGAGCAGCGCCTCGGCCCGCGCCCACCCGGCGTCGTCGCCGACGTACCGCTGTCCCGGCCCGCGCAGCGACAGCCGGAACCCCGCCGGTCGTACGCCGAGCGCGGCGTGCGCCTCGCGGATCAGCCGCAGGATCTCGACGACCTCCTCGCCCACCTGCTCCAGGGCGCAGAAGTTGTGCGCGTCGTTGAGGGAGATGGCCCGCACCCGGGACAGCCCGCCGAGCACCCCCGAGCGCTCGGCCCGGTACATGCCGCCCAGCTCGGCGATCCGCAGCGGCAGCTCCCGGTAGGAGCGGCCCCGGGCCCGGAACACCAGGGCGTGGTGCGGGCAGAGCGAGGGCCGCAGCACGAACTCGTCGTCGGCGCCCAGCGCCATCGGCGGGAACATGTCGTCGGCGAAGTGGCCGAGGTGCCCGGAGAGCTCGAAGAGTTCCCGCCGGCCCAGCGGCGGGGTGTGCACGTGCCGGTAGCCGGCCCGGCGTTCCAGCTCGCGGACGTACTCCTCGACGGCGTGCCGGGCGGCGGCGCCGGCCGGCAGCCAGAGCGGCAGCCCGGCGCCGGCCAGCGGGTCGGAACCGAACAGCTCCAGCTCCCGGCCGAGCCTGCGGTGGTCGATCATGTCGCGCTCCTTGATCGGGTACGGCCCGGAGGCGACCCGGTCACCGGACGCCACGAGGCCCCGGGGCGGATCGCCCCGGGGCCTCGTCGACGGTCAGGTCAGTGCGGCGCGCCGGGGTCTCCCGGCGTCGTGGTGGATACCGCGCTGCGCATGCGACGACGGTACGCCCCCGCCCGAGGCGGTCGCAGCCGGTTTTCCCGGGCGGTCCGGCACCCGGACGGCGCGGGCCGGCAGGCCGGGCGGGACAGGGGCGGGCCGCCGGCACGGGACCTGCCGGCGGCCCACGGCGGCCGCACCGTCAGGAACGGGGGACCCGACGGTCGTGGGGCCGCGCGCCGACAACGGTACGCCGGGCCGCTGCGATCCGCCGACCCCCGACGGTACGCGGATCCGTCACCTCGGGTGGTGTCCGCTCGTTGTCTCCGGTGGCCCTGCCGTGTCGGTGGTCACCAGGAGCCAGGGTCGCGCCCCGGGACGTCGGACGACCAGTCAGGCTCGGTACCCGCAATCGGCCCCGTCCGGCGAGGTGGCAGTCGTGCCCGAACTACTCACTGAGATCGCGTCGCCGGCCTGGGCGTACGTCGTACTGCTGGCGCTGCTGGTCGCGGACGCCTTCGTCCCCGTGATCCCCACCCAGATCGTCATGATCACCGGCGGCGCCCTCACCGTCTACGGGGGGCTGAACCTGCCGGTGACCATCGCCGTCGGCGCGCTCGGCGTCTTCGTCGGGGACCTCGCCTGCTACCTGCTCGGGCGGAGCGCGCCGGACCGCCGGGCACCGGGGGACGTGCGACGGGGCCGGGCCCGACGGGTCGCCAGCCGCGTCACCCAGGGGCTGCGCCGCCCCGGACCGCTCGTGATCCTGCTCTGCCGCTTCGTGCCGGGCGGCCGGATGGCGGCCTGCTTCTCGGCCGGCCGCAGCCGGTACCCGTACCGGCTCTTCGTGCTCTACGAGGGCCTGGCGGCGCTGGGCTGGGCCACCTACGGAGGGCTGGTCGGGCACCTCGGCGGGACGGCGCTCACCGAGTCGGCGTGGCGGCTGGCGCTGATCGCGGGGGTCGCGGCGGCCGGCTTCGCGGCGGCGGGCTGGGCCATGACCGCCGTCGGCGCCCGGCGCGCGGCCGAGTCGGTCACGCTGGGGCCGGTCGTCGTCACGTCGAGGACGGACGCGCCGGGGGCGGAGTGACCGGTGGCGCCGGCACCGCCCCGGGCGCCGGCCGGCGCGACCGGTGGGTCACTCCAGCTCGTGCAGCATGAGCTGACGGGCGGCCTCGGTGATGGAGCCGGAGAGGCTCGGGTAGATCGTGATCGTCTGGGCCAGCTCGTTGACCGTGAGGTTGTTCTCCACCGCCATGGTGATCGGCAGGATCAGCTCGCTCGCCTTCGGCGCCACCACCACGCCGCCGACCACCTGGCCGCTGGCCGGACGGCAGAAGAGCTTGACGAAGCCGTCGGCGAGGTCGTCCATCTTCGCGCGGGCGTTGCCGTCCAGCGGCAGCATCACCTGCCGGGCCGGCACCTTGCCCGCGTCGACCTCGTCCTGTGAGACGCCCACGGTGGCCAGCTCCGGGTCGGTGAACACGTTCGCCGCGACCGTACGCAGCCGCAGCGGCCGGACCGCCTCGCCGAGCGCGTGCCACATCGCGATCCGGCCCTGCATGGCGGCCACGCTGGCCAGCGGCAGCACTCCCGTGCAGTCGCCGGCGGCGTAGATGCCGGGCACGTTCGTCCGGGAGACCCGGTCGACGGTGACGTAGCCGCCCCGGGCCAGCGCGACGCCGTACTCGGCCAGGCCCAGGTCGGCGGTGTTGGGCACGGAGCCGACGGCGATCAGGGCGTGGGAGCCGGCCACCCTGCGCCCGTCGGAGAGCTCGACCTCCACCCCGTCGGCGGTACGCCGGACGGCGTCGGCGCGCGAGTTGTTCAGGATGCTCATGCCCCGGTTGCGGAAGACCCGCTCGATGGCCATGGCGGCGTCGGCGTCCTCGTGCGGCATCACCCGGTCACGGCTGGAGACCAGGGTCACCTGCACGCCCATCGCCAGGTAGGCGCTGGCGAACTCCGCGCCGGTGACGCCGGAGCCGACGACGATCAGGTGCTCGGGCAGGTTCGGCAGGTCGTACACCTGACGCCAGGTCAGGATGCGCTCGCCGTCCGGGACGGCGGTGGGCAGCTGGCGCGGGGTGGCGCCGGTGGCGACCAGCACCGTCGACGCGGCGATCGACTGCTCCTCGCCGCCGTCGGTCGGGGTGACGAGCACCCGGTGGGTGTGGCCGAGCGTGTCCTCGCCGAGGCGGGCGGTGCCCGAGACGAACGTCACCCCGGCCTTGACCAGCTTGGCGTGGATGTCGGCGGACTGGGCGAGCGCGAGGCGCTTGACCCGCTCGTGCACGGCGCTGGCGTCGACGGTGACCGCCTCCAGCCCGTCGGAGTGCACCCCGAACTCCTCGGTGTCCCGGTAGCCGGTGACCACCTCCGAGCTGGCGATGAACGTCTTCGACGGTACGCAGTCGGACAGCACGCAGGCCCCGCCGGCGCCCTCGGCCTCCACGACGGTGACATCAGCGTCCAGCTGCGCGGCGACCAGGGCCGCCTCGTAGCCGGCCGGTCCACCGCCGATGATCACGATCCGGCTCACAGGGTCGTCCTTTCGTTCGCGACTGCGGGGCTCCGCTCCGCTGCACTCCTCGCGCTCACCGCGCTCGCCCTTCGTCAGTACTCACAGGAATTTCTTCTCCCGAACGCGTCCGACACGCACTGTCGTATTCTCCCCCACCCGGCGGGCGGGCTATCGTCATCGCCGTGCGTCATCACGCCGCCTACGGCTCAAACCTCGACCCCGCCCGCATGCGCGCCTACTGCCCGCATTCGCCGATGGTGGGCACCGGCTGGCTGGAAGGCTGGCGGCTCACCTTCGCCGGCGAGAACGTGATCGGCTGGGAGGGCGCGGTCAGCACGGTCGTCGAGTCCCCCGGCGACCGGGTGTTCGTGGCGATCTACGACATCCACCCCTACGACGCCGCCCAGCTCGACGAGCTCGAGGGGGTGACCGCCGGCACCTACCGCAAGCTGCACGTGCGCGTCTCCACCCTCGACGGCGACGTGACCGCGTGGATCTACGTCTTCGACGGGTACGAGGGCGGGCTGCCCACGGCGTGGTACCTCTCGGAGATCGCGAACGCCGCCGAGAAGGCGGGCGCACCGGACGACTACGTCACCGAGCTGCGGTCCCGCCCCACCGGCACCGCGTCGGCCTAGCCCGTACCGTCGGCCCAGCGCGTATCCCACGACCCCCAGTCTGCTCCGGCACGGGGCGGAGCTTCCAGCCGGCCCCGCCCGGCGTCGTCAATCACACACCGGCGGCGGGCACGACCCGCTCGTACATGTCGGCCCAGCGCACCTCGCGCAGCCCCACCGACCGGTAGAGCGTCACCGGGGCGGTGGGGTTGGCCAGGTCGACCCCGAGGCCGACGGATTCCCGGCCCTTCTCCACATACCGGGCGAACGCGTGGCTCAGCAGCGCCGCGCCCACCCCCCGGCGCCGGTGGCCGGGCAGCACGGCGAGGCCCTTGACCCACCCCTCGTTCCGGTCGAGCGCCTGGTCGGACGAGCGGAGCACGCCCGCCGGCCGGCCGTCCACCTCGGCGACGAACCACTCGTCCCAGGCCGGGTCGGCCCCGATACGGGCCCGCCACCGGTCGTAGGACAGCGGCTCGTAGTCGGGGGTGTCGCGGAAGGCGGTGTCGTAGACCCGGTGGAAGTCGCGCAGCTCCGACTCGTCGCCCGGACGCAGCGGCCGGACCGTCACCCCCGGCGGCGGTGGCGGCGGCTCGCCGGGCAGCCCGGCCAGCGACCGGCGCATGAGCTGGTACCGCTTGACGACCTTGAACCCCGCGTCGGTCAACTCGGCAGCCCATCGGCGCTCCGGCGGGCATGCGGGGGAGCGCACGGTCAGGGCCGGCAGGCCGCGCTCGGCGGCCCGTTCGGCCACCCGCTCCAGCTGCCGGGCCAGCAGCGGCGCCCGCAGCTCGGCGCCCCGGTCCGGGTCGACGAACACGTCGACGTACTCCCGCCCCGTTCCGGTCTCGTTCTGCAGGATCGCCCAGGCCACCAGCACGCCGTCCGGATCGGTCACCACCCAGGAGTCCCGCTCCGGATCGACGTACGGCGCGGTCAGCGCGTCGCGCACGTCGTCGGCGGCGAAGTCGGGGTAGCCGATGGCGAAGGTGTCGGCGGCGTGCACCACCGTCAGGATCGCCGGTACGTCGTCCAGGGTGGGGCGGCGGGCGTGCCAGCCGGCGGGAAGAGTCACGGAGGCGATCCTGACAGGCGGACCGGCGGGCCGCCGCCGATTTTTCGGCCACCCCGGCGGCCGGGTGCCCGGCGCGGCGGCTCAGCCCGGGTCGGTCAGGTGGATCCGGGTCGCGGTGAGCAGTTCCACCAGCTCGGCGCCGTCCGCCGGGCCGAGTGTGGCGAAGGCCGGTGCGGCCAGCCGGTCGGTCACCGCCTCGGCCCAGAGCCGCCGCCGGACCAGCGGCCCGACCGGCGGGTACGGCGGCGGCCAGCCGCACGCCACCGCGCCCGCCTCCCCCTCCGGGCCGGCGAGCACGGCCTCCAGCGGCGTCATCCCGCTGGCCCGGGCCGCGATGAGGTGCGCTCCGGCGAAGTGCTCCCGCAGCAGGCGCAGGCCGACGGCCGCCCGGGCGCCGGCCGTCCGCACCGGCACCGGCATGGCCCGCCAGGCGGCGAAGAGCGGCATGCCGCTGGCGTCCGCGGCATCGACGGCGCGGCCGAGCAGGGCGGCGAGCCGGCTCACCCCGGAAAGGGGGTCGAGCCGCTCCTCGCCCCACCGGCAGCACTCGGCCAGGGTGGCGGCGGCCACCTCGACCGGCGGGACGACCCGACGGGCCGCGTCCCAGCCGTCGGCGACCGCTTCGGGGGCCAGGAAGCCGAGGGCCGCGGCGACCGTCTCCGCGCGCACGTCCCCGAGCGCGCCGGCCCGCCCGGTGACGTAGAACGCCCAGCCGGAGATGCCGAGCAGCCGTGCCCGGCGCAGGGTGGTCGGGCAGCGGGTGAAGAGGTCGCCGAGTTCCAGCACGACCGGCTTGCTGCCCGCCGCCACCTGTTCCGGTGTCATCCGCCCGCTCCCCGGGCGACCTGTCCGTCCACAGGGGTCAGTGTGCCGCGCCGGCGTCCGACTCGGCATCCCCCTCTTCGGCGTCGAGCGCCTCCACCGCCGCCTCGACCTCCCCGGCGCGGCGGCGTGCGGCCGTCACCGTCCGTTCCGCCCCGCGCCGCGCCAGCCTCGCCCGGCTCAGGTCCTGCTCGGCGACGGCCCGGCGCCGCTCCAACTCGGCCAGTTCCGCCTCTACCGCGTCCAGGGCCGCGATGCCGTCCCGCTCGGCCGTCGTCGCGCCGGCCAGCTCCGCCTCGGCCCGCTCCTGATCGGTACGCGCCCTGGCCAGCTCCTTCTCCAGCGCCCGCCGTCGGCGCGTCCGCTCCGCCCGGGCGGCCCGTTCCGCCTGCTCGGCGCGGAGCGCGGTCCGGTCGGCGTCGCGCCGCTGTTTCCCGGCCGGCTCCGGGCGGGGCGCCGGTTCCGGCTCCTCCCCACCGGTCACCAGCCGGAGCTGCGGGCGGGGCACCTCGCCGAAGCCGGCGTACGTGGCGGCCTTCAGCAGCCGGCCGGAGCGGAGCTGTTCGGCGACGTCGGTGTCGGCGAGCGCCGCGTTGAGGGTGGCCTCCACCTCGGCCAGCGGCAGCTTCCCGGCCGACGGGGCCCCCTCGGACGCGGCCGCCAGCTCGCGCACCTCGGCGACGAGCGCGCCGAGGACGGCCCGCCGCTGGGTGGCCAGTTCCCGCAGCCGGGGCCCGCGCAGCTCGCGTTGGGCGGTGCGGAGCGCCTCGGCGAGCTGGGCCAGGTCGGCGACCAGTTCGGGACGGCGGATGGCGAGCAGGTTGACCAGCCAGGCGGCCACGGTGGGTCGGCGCAGCCGGGCGATCTCCCGGGCGGTCTTCGGGTCGCCGGTGCGGCGGGCCTCGGCGACGGCCTCGTCGCGGATCGCGACGAACCGGTCCGGCGGGGTGGTGTAGAGCCGGTGCACCAGCTCTCGGGACGGGCCGGACATCGCCGTCAGGCGTCGATCCGGGTGCCCGGTTCGAGCCGGCGGTAGTCCACCTCGGACAGCCGGGCGAAGTTGCCGTTGAGCACGTTGAGCCCGTTGTCGTTGAGCAGCCCGTCGTGCAGCGCGTACGCCCGGCGCGGGGCGACCGCCCGGAGGAAGTCCAGCGACTCGGAGAACTTCGTCCACGGGGCGTGGATCGGCAGGAAGAGCGTGTCGACCTGCGTGTCCTCGGGGACGACCAGGCTGTCCCCGGGGTGGTAGACGACGTCGTCCAGCAGGTACGCCAGGTTCTCCACCACCGGGATGTCGGGGTGGATCACGGCGTGCCGGCCGCCGTGGGCGCGGACGGGCACGCCCGCCGCCGTGAACGACTGTCCGGGTCGGACCACCTCGAGCGCCTCGGCGGCGTCGCCCAGGACGCCGGTCAGCGACGCCGGGCCGTGGATGACGAACCGACGCCGGTCGAGCTGCCGGGTGACCGCCTCGACGTCGACGTGGTCGGGGTGCTCGTGGGTGATCAGCACCGCGTCCGCCCCGTCGAGCGCCGCCGCCTCGCTGAACACGCCCGGGTCGATGACCAGCACTCCCCCGTCGTGCTCCACCCGCAGGCAGGAGTGGGCGTACTTGGTGAGCTGCATCGTGACTCCAAGAATATCGAATCGTGACGTCCTGAGCGCAGTCTGCCGGAACCGACGTGGTGACGCGTCACGTCTGAGGTATCGCCCCGCACGGGGGCGAGGACGATGGAGGCGGAATGGACGGACGGGATCGACGACGTCGAGGCGTACGGCTGACGGCTGCCGCGCTGGTCGCGCTGCTCGCGCTGGCGGGCTGCGGCAGCGACGCGAGCGACGACGCCGGTGGGGCGCCGGCGGCGGCCCCGGCGGATCAGGACCGGGCCGGCGGCGCCGCGGACGAGGCGGGCGGCCAGGCCGAGCAGGGTGGCGGCCAGGCCGAGCGGGGCAGTGGTGCCGGCGCACCGGACCTGCGGGTCGACCAGCGCTCCATCATCTACACCGGCACCATGCGCGTGCAGGTGGACGATGTGGACGCGGCGGCACGCAGCGCGATCGCCGCGGTCACGGCGGCCGGCGGTTTCATCGGCGGCGACCAGCGGCGCAGCGTCGACGCGGACGCGCGGGCCGAGCTGGAGCTGCGGGTGCCGGCCGCGAAGTTCCACGGGGTCGTCGACGAGTTGGCGAAGCTGGGCCGGCAGCAGCGGCGCGAGATCCGCACCGAGGACGTCACCGAGCAGGTGGTCGACCTGGACGCGCGGATCACCAGCCAGCGGGCCAGGGTGGAGAGCGCCCGCCGGCTGTTGGCCCGGGCCACCTCGATCAGCGACCTGGTGTCGCTGGAGAACGAGCTGTCCCGCCGGGAGGCCGACCTCGCCTCCCTGCAGGCGAAGAAGGAGCGGCTGGCGGACCTGGCCAGCCTGTCGACGATCACCGTGTCGCTGGTCGGCCCGGACGCGAGCACCGCCGACGAGGAGGCCGAGGTCGGCTTCATGGTGGGGCTCGCGGGTGGCTGGAAGGTCTTCCTGACCTCCATGACCGTCCTGCTGACGGTGCTCGGGGCGGTGCTGCCGTGGCTGCTGGCGTTCGGCGTACCGCTGGCGGTGGTGCTGGTGGTGCTGCGCCGGCGGCGGCGCACGGCCCCGCGGCCGATGACGCCGGCCGGACCGGCCGCGCCCCTGCCGGCTAGCGCGCCGCCGCCAGTGCCCGCAGCGCGGTCTGGACCATGAGCCGTACGCCGACCGGGATGGCCCGCTCGTCCACGTCGAACGAGGCCCGGTGCAGGTCCACGTTCGGGCCGGAACGGCCGACGCCCAGCCGGGCGAGCGCGCCGGGGACGTACTCCAGGTACCACGAGAAGTCCTCGCCGCCCATGCTCTGCGGGGTCTCGGCCACCCCTTCCGGCCCGAGCGTGGCGGCGGTGGCGCCGGTGAGGACCTGGATGGCCCGGGAGTCGTTGCACACCGGCGGGCGGCCGCGCAGGTATTCGAGATCGACGGTGGCCCCGGTCGGGGCGACGACGTCGCGGACGACCTGACTCACGATCTTGGGGGCCAGCTCCCAGGTGTCGCGGTCCATGACCCGCAGGGTGCCGGACGCGCACGCCTCGGAGGGGATGACGTTGTAACGGGTGCCGGCCGAAGCGTGGCCGAACACCAGCAGCAGCCCGCTGTTGGCCGGCACCCGGCGGCTGACCAGCGCCGGCACCTCGGTGATCAGGCGGCCCAGCGCGTCGACCAGGTCGACGGTCAGGTGCGGGCGGGCGGTGTGTCCGCCGGGGCCGGTGAGCCGGACGGTGACGTTGTCGGCGGCGGCGGTGATCGGGCCGACCCGCAGGCCGATCTGCCCCACCGGCAGGTTGGGGTCGCAGTGCAGCGCGAAGATCTGCACCACGTCGTCCAGGCCGCCGGCCTCGATGACCTCCAGCGAGCCGCAGGGCAGGATCTCCTCGGCGGGCTGGAAGATCAGCCGGACCCGGCCGGGCAGCTCGCCCAGGTCGGCGAGCTGGGCGAGCAGCATGCCGACGCCGAGCATGACGGTGGTGTGCACGTCGTGGCCGCAGGCGTGGCAGACGCCGTCCACGGTGGAGCGGTACGGCACGTCCTTCGAGTCGGTCAGCGGCAGGGCGTCGATGTCGGCGCGCAGGGCGACCACCGGGCCGTCGGGCCGCCCGTCGATGTCGCAGATGACCCCGTTGCCCTTCGGCAGCAGCCGCGGTCGCAGCCCGGCCAGGGTGAGTTCCCGGGCGATCAGGGCGGCCGTCTCGAACTCCTCGCCGGAGAGCTCCGGGTGCGAGTGGATGTGGCGACGGGTGGCGATCAGCCCGGGCACCCGGAGGGCGAGCAGGTGGTCCAGCTCGAACGGCAGGGGCTGGGACCCGGGCGGCGTTTCCGGCCAGGACGACGCCAGCTGGTTGCCGGTGGGCAGCGTCAACGCACTCGTCACGTCGAATTCTCGTTCGCTAGAGATGGATGGATCATCAGGAACAGCAGACAGCCTAGACCTCCGACGGTGACGCTGCGCAACCTCGTTCCGGTAGCCGTCGGAACGCACAGCGTCACGTATGCCCTGCTCGGAGCGCTCGTAGATCTGCGGGACAGCAGGTAGATCGCGGTCGAACGCCGTCATCTGCCCCACACCTCCTACAACGCGTAATCGGCCCGGCCAGCTCGGAATCGATACCGATCGCAGAGGCCGCTTTTCCGAATTGTCGCATTAGTCGATCGCGTCGACCGACACTCCGACAATTACCCGACCATCGCCCGAGCGAGGGCACCCGAGACGGTCACACATACCGTCACCGACCAACCGCACACCGTGTGCGTCCACGCCCACCCGGTCGGACTACCCCCGAACCCGTCCGGCACACGCCGCAGCCGGTGGGCCACGTCGCCCCGCACCGCCGCACCGCGCGCACGAGCCCTCCGGCGGCGTCGCCGACTGCCGCGGCACGCGCCCGCGCCCGCGCCGCCGATGGGCGGCCAGGGTCCCCTCGACTGTAGCGCCCCTCCCCGCAGGCCCGCGACCAGCAGGAACGCGCCGTGGGCGGGTCGTTACCCGCAGGTGGACCGGTCGGTTACGGCGCAGGGGCGAGGCGGTGCCACACCGACGCCGACGGCCGCCCGCCCTCCGCGCCGCGGGAGCACGGACGGCCGTCGGCCGGGTGATCAGAACCGGTCGGTCGGGCGGTAGAGCCCCCACACCTGGCGCAGGGTGCCGCAGACCTCGCCCACGGTGGCGCGGGCCCGCAGCGCCTCCTTCATCGGGTAGAGCACGTTCTCCGTGCCCTCGGCGGCGGCCCGCAGCTCAGCCAGCCCCCGCTCGACCGCCCCGGCGTCGCGCTCGGCACGCAGCCGGGCCAGCCGATCGGCCTGTGCCGCCTCGATCGTCGGATCGACCCGCAGCGGCTCGTACGGCTCCTCCTCGTCGACCGTGAAGCGGTTGAGGCCCACCACCACCCGCTCGCCGGAGTCGATCTCCTGCGCGATCCGGTACGCCGACTGCTCGATCTCACGCTTCTGGAAGCCCGCCTCGATCGCGTCGACCGCCGAACCGTGGTCGAAGACGCGGTCCATCAGCTCGTTCGTCGCCGCCTCGATCTCGGCGGTCATCGCCTCCACCACGTACGAGCCGGCGAACGGGTCGACGGTGGCGGTCAGGTCCGTCTCGTACGCCAGCACCTGCTGGGTACGCAGCGCCAGCCGGGCCGCCTTCTCGGTGGGCAGCGCGATCGCCTCGTCGAAGCTGTTGGTGTGCAGCGACTGGGTGCCGCCGAGCACCGCGCCCAGGCCCTGCACCGCCACCCGGACCAGGTTGACCTCGGGCTGCTGGGCGGTGAGCTGCACGCCCGCGGTCTGGGTGTGGAAGCGCAGCATCATCGACTTCGGGTTCCTGGCGCCGAACTCGTCGCGCATCAGCCGGGCCCAGATCCGGCGGGCGGCCCGGAACTTGGCCACCTCCTCCAGCAAAGTGGTGCGGGCGACGAAGAAGAACGACAGCCGGGGCGCGAAGTCGTCCACGGCCAGGCCGGCCGCCAGCGCGGCCCGGACGTACTCGACGCCGTTGGCCAGCGTGAACGCGATCTCCTGCGCGGGCGACGCGCCGGCCTCGGCCATGTGGTAGCCGGAGATGGAGATGGTGTTCCACTTCGGCACCTCCTTGCGGCAGTAGCCGAAGGTGTCGGCCACCAGCCGCAGCGAGGGCTTCGGCGGGAAGATGTACGTCCCCCGGGCGATGTACTCCTTGAGGATGTCGTTCTGGATCGTGCCGTTGAGGGCGGCGCCGGCGACGCCGTTCTCCTCCGCCACGAGCTGGTAGAGCAGGAGCAGGACCGACCCGGGCGCGTTGATGGTCATCGACGTGGAGACCTTGTCCAGCGGGATGCCGTCGAAGAGCAGCCGCATGTCGTCGATCGAGTCGATGGCCACCCCGACCTTGCCCACCTCGCCGTGCGCGATCGGGTCGTCGGAGTCGTAGCCCATCTGGGTCGGCAGGTCGAAGGCGACGGAGAGACCCATCGTGCCGGCCCGCAACAACTGGTGGTACCGCGCGTTGGACTCGGTGGCGGTGCCGAAGCCGGCGTACTGGCGCATGGTCCACGGCCGGGAGGTGTACATGGTGGGGTAGACCCCGCGCGCGTACGGGAACTCGCCCGGGCCACCGAGCCGGGAGTCCAGTTCCTCCGGAAGGTCCGCCGCCGTGTAGACGCCCTTGATCGGAAAACCGGACTCGCTTGACCGCGGTTCGCTCATTAGCGGATGGTAGGACGCGCGACGGCGTCGGCGCGTGAGGGATACCGCACACCCGCTCGCCGGGTCGACGGGCATCGCGAGAGGTGAGCGTTCGGGTACGTACTGTCCAGTTCGGTAAACGTCCGCCGCGTCGGGTTTCGCATCGGGCGTCGGAACCAGCAAGATAGGGGGGTTGTGTCCCAGCCCCCCTCGAATTCCCCCGGTGGCTTTTCTGTGACTCAGATCCCGACGTGGAGCGGCGGACCAGTCAGTCCCCCCAACGGACGCGCGACGCCCGGCACGACCATCGGTGACCGTTACTCGCTGCGTTCGGCGGTGGGCAACGGCGGCATGGGCACAGTCTGGCGTGCCACGGACACACTCCTGCGGCGGGACGTGGCCGTCAAGGAGGTCGTCCTGCCCCCGGGGCTGGCCCCCAGCGACCGCGACTCCATGTACGAGCGCACCCTGCGCGAGGCCCGCGCCGCGGCGGCGATCCAGCACCCGGCCGTCGTCCAGGTCTACGACGTGGTCACCGAGGGCGGCCGGCCGTGGATCGTGATGGAGTTGCTCGACGCCCGCAGCCTCGCCGACATGGTGATCGAGGACGGGCCGGTCGCGCAGCGCGTGGTCGCCAAGATCGGCATCGCGCTGCTCGGCGCGCTGGAGGTGGCGCACGCGATCGGCGTGCTGCACCGCGACGTCAAGCCGGCCAACGTGCTGATCTGCGCCGACGGACGCTGCGTGCTGACCGACTTCGGCGTGGCCCGGATGCCCACCGACGTGCAGCTCACCACCCCCGGGATGGTGCTCGGCTCGCCGCACTTCATCTCCCCCGAGCGGGCGATGGGCCAGGAGTTCGGCCCGCCGAGCGACCTCTTCTCGCTGGGCGTCACGCTCTACACGGCGGTGGAGGGGCGGCCGCCGTTCGACAAGGGCGACCCGATCGAGACCATGCACGCCGTGGTCGAGGACCCGCCCGCCCCGCCGCAGCGCAGCGGGCCGCTGGCCCGGGTGCTGATGGGGCTGCTCGAGAAGGACCCCGCCCGCCGCCTCGACGTGCACACCGCCCGGGCCATGCTGCGCGAGCTGCTCACCGGCCCGCTGACCAGCAACGCCGCTGCGGTGAACTCGGTGACCGACCCCTACTCGGTGGTACCGGTGCAGCGGCCCGTGCCGGCCCCGCCGGCCGCCCGGCCCGAGCAGCCGAAGCCGAGTGGGCAGATCGGCGGCCGGGCGATGCTCGACCCCGGCGAGTCGCTCACCGACCGGCTGGCGGCGCTGCGCCGGGGTGAGCGCCCCGCGCAGGCCGCCCTCGCCGCGAGCCCCGCCGCGATGGACGACACCAGCGCCGACGCCCTGGCCGGGCCGCTGCACACCCCCACCGGCGCGATGCCGGCGCCGGGCGGGTCCACCCCGGCCGGCCGCACCTACGGCGGCGCCGAGGCGACCCAGCGGATGGGGTCCGGCGGTTCGGACGCGACCCAACAGCTACGCACCAACGCCGCCGGCCTGGTCGGCTTCAGCGGCCCGACGGAGGCGACCCAGCGGGTGAAGGCGGGCACGCCCGACTTCGGGCCCCCGCCGGAGGCCACCCAGCGGATGAGCGCTGGAACGCCCGTCTTCGGCCCTCCGCCGGAGACCACCCAACGGGTGAGCGCCGGAACGCCCGTCTTCGGCGCACCCGAGGCGACCCAGCAGCTCGGCGGGACGTACGGCGGCGGCCAGTGGTCGGTGCCCGGCACCGGCCAGGCGTGGGCGACCCCCGCCACCGCGCCGGCCGCGGGCGGCTCCGGCGGCGGCTTCGCCGGCCGGGTCGGCACCGTCGGCAACCAGCTCGTCGGCACGGTCAGGGGCTGGCCGCGCAAGGTGCAGCTCGCCGCCGCCGGCGGCCTGGCCACGCTGCTGCTGATCGGGGCGGTCGTCCTGTTCGGCGGCGGCGACGACCCGGCGCCCACCGTCCCGCAGGCCGCCCCGACGTCGCAGGCCCCGGCCGCCGGCGTGCCCGAGATGAAGGAGCACACCGGCAAGGGCGTACGGGTCCTGGTGCCGCAGGGCTGGGAGGTCAAGAGCGCCGGCGTGTGGGTGGACTACGTCGACCCGGAGGACGAGGGCCGCAAGGTCCGGATCCTGGTGGAGGACTTCCGCACCACCTCCATGCGCTGGGCGGAGGTCGCCGAGGACACCCTGAAGAACCGTTCCAAGTCCTGCGCCAAGCCGTACGCCCAGCTCGCCATGGGCGAGGTGCAGTGGGTCGGCAAGGCGGCGGCCGAGTTCGAGTACACCTGCGGCGAGGGCGACGCCAAGCGGCACGGCGTGTGGCGCGGCGTGGTCCACGAGGGAAAGGTCTACTCGTTCTACCTGACCTCGACCGACGCGAAGTTCGCCGAGAGCAAGCCGATCTTCGACGAGATGGTGAAGTCGTTCCAGCTCACCGAGGCCGGCTGAGTCCGGGGGACGCGCGGTGGTGATCCGCCGGCGTGCTATCAAGAGACATGCCGGCGGAAACGACTGACATCGACGACATTCGCGAGCAAGCGCGACGCTGGCTCGACGACGATCCCGACCCGGCCAGCCGGGCGGAGCTGCGGGCGGTGCTCGACCGCCTGCCGGCGAGCGCCCCGGAGCTGGCCGACCGGTTCGCCGGCCCGCTGACCTTCGGCACCGCCGGGCTGCGCGGCCCGCTGCGCGCCGGCCCCAACGGGATGAACCTCGCGGTGGTCACCCAGGCCGCCGCCGGGCTGGTCGGCTGGCTCGCCGCCCAGGGCGGCACCGGCCCGCTGGTGATCGGGTACGACGCCCGGCACGGTTCCCGCGAGTTCGCCGAGCGAACCGCCCAGGTCGCCACCGGCGCGGGACGCCCGGCGCTGCTGCTGCCCCGCCCCCTGCCCACCCCCGTGCTCGCCTACGCGGTGCGCCACCTCGGGGCGGTCGCCGGGGTGATGGTCACCGCCAGCCACAACCCGCCCCAGGACAATGGCTACAAGGTCTACCTCGGCGCGGAACTGGGCGGGACGCTCGGCGCGGGCGCGCAGATCGTGCCGCCGGCGGACGCCGGCATCGAGGCCGCGATCCGGTCGGTCGGGTCGCTGGCCGAGGTACCCCTCGGGCCGGCCGGGCAGGTGCTCGGCGACGACCTGGCGGCCTCCTACGTGGAGCGGGCCACCGCCGTCATCGACCCGGCCGGGTCGCGCGACCTGGCGGTGGCCTACACGCCGCTGCACGGGGTGGGCGCGGCGGTGCTCACCGCGGCGTTCGCCCGGGCGGGCTTCCCCGTGCCCGGGGTGGTGCCCGAGCAGGCCGAGCCCGACCCGGCCTTCCCGACCGTCTCCTTCCCCAACCCGGAGGAACCGGGGGCGGTGGACCGGCTGGTCGCGCTCGCCGAGGCGACCGGCGCGGACATCGCCATCGCCAACGATCCCGACGCGGACCGCTGCGCGGTGGCCGTCCGGGACACCGCCCGGGCGGCGAGCGCGGGCGGCGGGGTCGCCGGCCCGGCCCAACCGGACGCGGCCCCGCCCGGCTGGCGGATGCTGCGCGGCGACGAGGTGGGCGTGCTGCTGGCCGACCACCTCATGCGGCGCGGCGTGACCGGCCTGTACGCCACCACGATCGTGTCGTCGTCCCTGCTGCGGGCGATGTGCGCCGCCCGGGGCCTGCCGTACGACGAGACGCTGACCGGGTTCAAGTGGATCGTACGGGCCGGCGGCGGGGCCGAGCCGCTGGTCTTCGGCTACGAGGAGGCGCTCGGCTACTGCGTCGCCCCGGAGCACGTACGCGACAAGGACGGCATCACCGCCGCGCTGACCGTGGCCGAGCTGGCCGCCGGGCTCAAGGCGCGGGGCCGCACCCTGACCGACCGGCTGGACGAGCTGGCCGCCGAGTTCGGCGTGCACCACACCGACCAGCTCTCGGTGCGGGTGGACGACCTGCGGCTGATCGCCGACGCGATGGCCCGGATCCGGGCCGCCACCCCCACGGCGCTGCTCGGGCAGCCGGTCACCGAGGCACAGGACCTGCTCCCCGAGGCGGACGTGGTGATCCTGCGTACCGGAGCCGCCCGGGTGGTGATCCGCCCTTCGGGCACCGAGCCGAAGCTCAAGGCGTACCTGGAGGTGGTGGAGCCGGTGGCGGCCGGCGACGTCGCCGGAGCCCGCGCCCGCGCCCGCGACGCGGTAGCCACCCTCCGCACGGAAATGACCAAGACCCTGAACCTCTGAACCTGAACCCCGCCCCCTCCCACCCTCACCCCCGCGTTGATCATGAAGTTATTGAGCTGGGAAGCGCTTTCCGGCGCCAATAACTTCATGATCAACGGAGCGGTGGGGTGGGTGGGGTGGGT
>NZ_JAGPXN010000001.1 GCF_018070575.1 Micromonospora sp. C31 | reverse complement strand
GCCTTCGTCCTCGCTGCGGCGCTACCGCCAGCGCACACCCTGCACTGGTCGATCTGGCGACGAACATCCCAAGCCAGAGCCCGACGATCCCACTACCAGCGCAGACAGGCGAAGTGACGTTGGAGTATTAGACGACCCTGGGCAGATTCGGTCCGCCCCAATCGTCCGGGTGATCGCTCAACGGGTTGCGTCCACGGGAGTGGTGTACGACTTGCTCGTGATGGGCGTGTTGCAGGCGTTGATCAAAACGTTCGCGCTGCTGTACTTCACCGCTCTACGAAGTACCAGAGGGCACAGCCAACGATCGGACGTGCCCGCTGGCCCCGGTCGGGTTGCTGGATTCGAACCGACGACCTCTTCGTCCCGAATTACGTTCGCCTACCTCGTTGAGCTCGAGGATCTGCTGTACGTGCAGCTCAGGCTATCGGTATCAAATGGTCTACATGAGTGCCTGGCGCCCCACTCGAGCCGCGGTCAGGAGCGTAGGGCTTCTGCCGGTTGCACCCGGGCCGCCGCGATCGCCGGGTAGACACCCGCCACCAGCCCTGTGGCCATGCCGACCACCGGGCCGCCGCCGAGCACCATCGGATCGAGGATGACGAGCCAGGATTTCATCAGGCTGGTCGCGGCGGTGACGTGCACCCCGGCGATGGTCCCCACCACACCGCCGATCAGTCCGAGTCCGGCAGTCTCCAGACAGAACTGTGCCGCGATGGCACGGCGGGAGGCGCCCACGGCACGGCGGAGGCCGATCTCGGCCCGGCGTTCGAGCACCGAGACGTACGAGACGTTGCTGACGCCCAGCGCACCGATCACCAACGAGACCAGCGCAAGGCCGAGAAAGAGCGCCTGTGTCTCCCGCTCGACGCCAGCGCGCAGCGACCGCAGATCCGGCGGCACCAGCACCGCAAGGTCGTCTGGAGCCTGGGGGGCGATGGCGAACGGCACCTCCCGGGCCACCTGGTCGGCCGCCCCGAGCTGGGTTCTGATGACCATCTCTGAATCGGGGAACCGGAGTCCGGGTTGCGCAGTCGCGGCCCAGTACGGCAGCACCACCGCACCAGTCATGCCCGCGTTGCCGGGTGGCGCCCGATAGACGCCCAGGACCGCGTACGGTACGTCGGCGACGTACACCAGGGCCCCAGGCCCCGATCCCGCCTCACCGAAGAGCCGCGTCGCGGCCACCGTGTCCAGGACGGCGACGCGGTCGTGCCGACTCTCGTGGCCGGTGTCGTACATCCGGCCGTGGAGCATGGTCGCGCCGGCCGCTGTCAGGCCGTCCTCCTGGGCTGCCAGCACCGTCGCCTCGTCCCACGGCGCGTCGTCGCGCCGGATGTTCGAGACCGTCGGGTGCCCCTCGGCCTTGACCATCAGGCCCGCGTGCCGCACACCGTTGAGCTCTGCCACCCGCAGGCGCTGGGCGACCTCAGGACGGGGGAGGTGTCCGCCCGAGCTGAGCGTCGGGTACTTGACCTTCACTTCGGTGGCGGTGAACTCGTCGAACTTGGCGGTGACCGCCTGGGAGGCGCTGGCGGTGATTCCCAGCGTGGCCACGGCTGCGCAGATGCCGAATGCGACACCCAGCGCGGTGAGGGCGGCCCGTCCGCGACGCCCGCCCATGGCCTGAAGGGCCTGAGCCACGACGTCCCTGGCCGGCGTGGTCGCCCGGCGAGGCCGTGACGGATCAGCAGACGGCACCGTCGACCACCTTCACGACCCGATCGGCACGCGCCGACACGGCGTCGTCGTGGGTCACCACGATCAGTGACCGCTCGGGGGTGACCAGCCGCCGAAGGAGATCCATGACGTGCGTCGAGTTCTCCCGGTCGAGGTTCCCGGTCGGTTCGTCGCAGAGGATCACCGACGGTGAGTGCACGATTGCCCTCGCCACCGCGACCCGCTGTCGTTCCCCGCCCGAAAGCGTCGTCGGCCGGGCGTCGAGCCGATGGCCCAGTCCGACCTGGACGAGCGCGTCGGTCGCCAGCCGGGCTCGCTCACGGCGGGGCCAACCTTGGTGAGCCAACGGCAGCATCACGTTGGCCACGCAGTTCAGGTGCGCGACGAGGTGGAAGGCCTGAAAGACGAATCCGAGCGTGACAGCACGGAGGGAGGTCAGTTCCCGCTCCCCGAGCCGTGAGGTGTCGGTGCCGTCCAGCAGGTACCGTCCGGACGTCGGCACGTCCAGCAGCCCCAGGATGTTGAGCAGTGTGGACTTCCCCGCACCCGACGGCCCGACGATGGCTGTCATCTCGCCGCGCCGAATCTCCAGGTTCACCCCACGTAGTGCCGATACGGCCACAGCTCCGGAGAACGTCTTGGTGACCTCCAGCATCCGCACCACAGCGGCACTCAATTGGCGCCGCCGTTCCTGGAGCCGACAGCCACCCGTACGCCGGCCGTCATCTCCGCCGGGCCGGTCACCGCGGCGCGCCCGTCCACGACGAACAGGACGGTCACCGGCACCGCCGCCACACCGTCGGCCGAACGGATGCGAACCTCGGTCTGGCCACCCGGCTTGGTCCACAGGGCCGACACCGGGACGACAACCGCCTCGGCCGGACTCTCCTGCCGAACCACCCGAACCGTCATCGGAGTGCCCTCCGTCAGCCCTTCCTCCGAACCGACGTCGATGGCGAAGGTGGCTACGTAGCTCGCCTCCTCCTGTTCGGTGGACTTGGCGGCTTTGATTGCGGAAAGGGTGACCTTCTTTCCCTCAGCCGGGCCCCCGCTCACCGTCATGCTGGCGTCTGGCGGCAGGTCCCGAAGCTCCGCGCGTTGGTCCTCGCCGACGGTCGCCGCCACCTGCCATCCGCCCGATGCCACGGTGAGGAGGGGCTGGTCGCCCTTGTCCCCGATCGCCGCCGTGACCTCCACCACGGTCGCCGGCAGCACGGGAAGGAACACGACCTCGTTCATCGGAACCAGCCCGCCGCGCACCGGGGCAGCGGGCTTCGTGCGAGTGGGCGTCGCGGATCCCGACGGTTTGGGAGCAGGCGCCGACGGGGCGGGCTCCGCGGCACCGGCCGTCGTCTCAGCGGGTGCCGGATACCCGACCTTCTCGTAGAGACGAGCCACGCTCGCGGCGGTGGCGCGGTCATAGACGTCGTCGCCCCACAGGCCGAGCGCCAGCCGCAGTTGGCGGACGTCGGGTCCCTCGTCGCCGAGCCGGAGGTCACGGTAGCTGGCGAACCTTCCCTTCAGCGTGATGAGTGGCCTCCCCGACACCACCGCGACCAACTGGCGGTTCTTCACTCGACTTCCGCGTTTGACCGGCAGGTCGGTGACGATCGACCGGCCCGCAGAGACGGTCGGACCCTGGATGGACGACCGCGACCGGCGGCTGAGTTTGCCGTCGAGGGTGAACGCGTCGGAAAGCGGCCCCTCTTCCACGACGGCGGTCAGTTCGGACGGCGGAGGCGGTGCCGCCTCCGCCGCCCGTTGGGCGGGTGTCCGCGCGCTGGATGCGACAGCCCAGATGGAGAGTGTCGCCGCGGCGACGGCAACCACGACCGCCGTCGTAACGACTGCCTGCCGGCGCCTACCCGTCATGCCTTCAGCATCTCCTGAGCCTTCGCCAACGCCTTGAGCGCCATCGCGTTCCAAGCGACCATGTCGGCCTCGTACTTGGCCAGTGACTTGACGGATCCCTCAGCCCGTGCGGCCGCCACCGCTTCGTCAAGGCCGACGGACTTGGTGCAGGTCGCCTCGGCCGTCGCGATTTTGATCTCGTTCGCCGCCGCCGCGTCCAGTGCCTTCTCGTCGTTGCGGTCGATGCCCTTGTAGAGGCCCTTCGCCTTGTCTCTCATGTCCCGGGGAAACTGGATCCCCGGGTATCCGGCAGTCTTGACGCAGTCCCTCCAAGGATCGACGAGGGCCAGGACCTTCGGATTCTTCTCGATATCGCGCGACGCATCCATCCGGACGAGGTTCTCCGCCGTGAAGGACAGCCGGAGGAACTCCTTCAGGTCGCCGTAGAGAGCCGTTCGGATGTCGCCGACACAACCGGCACGGGGAATGTCGACGTTGGTGCCGTCCGGAGTGGTGAACGAGACCGTGTCCGTCGACGGCCCGTACTTCGCGAGTGTGAGTTTTCCCTTGTACGAGTCGGGCGTCTTCGCATACTCGGAGTCGTTGGCCTTAGCGTCGGGGCTGGGTTGCCGACGTGGGTCGTAGCCGTATCCGATGCGCGCGGCCTGGACAGGATCAGTTGAGGTTCGCTGACTGTCGGTCGACTTCTTCGGCGGCGCGCTCTCCTTCGGGAAAATCTCGAAACCCTGCTTGGTCAGACAACCTCTGACAAGCCTTCTCTCGATCTCCTGGACCTCTTCGTACTGCCGCTGCGCGGAATCCCACGCCATCTGGGCGCGGACGGCAGCCGCCTCCGTGTCCGGCGAGGACTCCTCCGCACCGCACCCGCTGAGTGCCACCAACAGCGCTGCCGCCACAGCCAGCGATCGACGTCGTCCCATAGCGATTACCGGTCATCCTTACTGTTGTCCCACCAAACCGGATGCCTTGCCCGCAGCAGTGTACCCGTTCGCGGGCAAGGCATCCGGCCTCCTTCGGATCTCACAGACGTCGAGCTCCGCATGCGCGGGCATCGATCGACTCCGCAGGAGGGCGGTCACCCCCGATTTTTACCGGCCGAGCGGGGACCAGCGCGCCCCCCGGCCCGACCACTGGATTGACGCGGGAACTTCTCCGTCGCGGCGACTCAGCACAAGGCCAGCTGGTTACCCTCACCCCGGTCGTTCGCGCCCGAGCTGTAGGTGATGCCCTGTCCGTTGGTCAGAGAAATCGTGGTGGTGTCGTTGAACGTGCCGTAGTCGCAGACCCGCCACGTCCTGTCGTGGAAGTTCCTCCAGGAGCTGTCGGCCTTGTGGATCGAGGGCAACTGGTACGACCAGTTCTTGCTCTCAACGTTGATCCGGTACATCGAGTTGCCCGTGCTGTAGTTGATGTCCTTGTAGACGCAGAAATAGTCGTCATAGCAGTTCCGGTCCACCGCCAGCGCTGGCGAGGCCACCCCGAAGATCCCGAGCGCGGTAACTGCGCCCGCAATCGCAACGGCTCGTGCTGCCCTCATGTTGCATCCTCCCGTGACTGGACCCATCAATTGACTCGGCGTGGCCAGCGGGGCGGTAGTGCGCCGCCGGCCTCATCCGATAACTGATAGGCGTATCCCAATGCGCAGCTCGATCTATCGAGCACGGTCATATTAGCGTTCGTAAAATTCCCGCGCGACCCCGCCGATCGGTCATCGATGACCGAAATGTTCGTCTCGCCGAATTCGTCGCGTGATTTGCCCGCTCTGACCGCGCATCGGAGTGAAGTAGGTCACAGCGCCGCGGTTTCATTGAAACGTATCGCCCCAATTCTGCTCCCGTCGCCTGAGTGGACGAGCGTCGTCACGGCCGTCAGGTCCACCGCGACGGCCCGTTGACACCAGGTCATCCGCCCCAGCGCGGTAGGCGGGGTCTCGTCGGCCGGCGGGACGGGACAGTTCCGCCACCCGGTGCAACGCCGCTGCCCGGCCTCGTCCTGAAAGGTGTGACACCTTACGAAGAGCAGGACTTCGCGGGGTTCGTGCGGCACACCCGCCGCGACAAGGCCGGCAAGGATTGGCAGCCCCGGAACCTCGTGTTCACCAGCGCGACCGGCAGCGCTCTGGACGCCGCCAACGTCCGGCGAGCCCTCCACGGGGTCGCCGCCAAGGCCTGTCTGACCGCCGCCGAGGGGACACCCCCGGAAACTGCGGTAGTCGCTCAGTCAGTCACCCAGAAAGCGCTAGAGGGCACATCCATCGATTGGATGTGCCCTCTCACCTGGTCGGGGTGGCCGGATTCGAACCGACGACCTCTTCGTCCCGAACGAAGCGCGCTACCAAGCTGCGCCACACCCCGAGGCGTGCCGACAAATAGTAGCCCACCCCGCTCAGGGGTCCAACTCGGTACCCCCACCGCCGTGCCGACCCTCCGGCCGGCCGCCGGGCCGTGATCGACGGCCCGGCGGCTCGCAGCCGTACGGGTCAGCGGGGGATCAGGGTGAGCACGCTCGCCTCGGGCGGACAGGCGAACCGGACCGGCGCGGTCGGGTGCGTGCCGAGGCCGGCGGAGACGTGCAGCCAGGAGTCGGATCCGGGCCAGCGGTGCAGGCCGCGTGCCATGGAGCGGGGCAGGCCGCAGTTGGTGACCAGCGCACCGACTCCCGGTACGCAGACCTGACCGCCGTGGGTGTGCCCGGCGAGCATCAGGCCGAAGCCGTCGGCGGCCATCGCGTCGAGGACGGCCGGTTCGGGGGAGTGGGTGAGCGCGATCGACAGGTCGGCGGTCGGCGACACCGGGCCGGCCACGGAGGCGTAGTCGTCCCGTTCGACGTGCGGGTCGTCCACTCCGAGCAGCTCGACGACCCGGCCGCCGGCCTTCAGGGTGGTGCGGGCGTTGTTCAGGTCCGCCCAGCCGGCGCTGACGAAGACGTCGCGTAGCTCCTCGTGCGGCAGCTCGACGCCCTCGGTGTATTCGCGGTCGGGCAGGAAGTAGGTGAACGGGTTCTTCCAGACCGGCCCGGTGTAGTCGTTGGAGCCGAAGACGAAGGCCCCCGGGAAGTCGAGCAGCGGCTGGATGGCACGCAGCACGCCGGGCACGGCGCCGGGATGCGCCATGTTGTCGCCGGTGACCACGACCAGGTCGGGGTCGAGCGCGGCCAGCGACGCCACCCAACGCTGTTTGCGCCCCTGGTCGGGCATCATGTGCAGGTCCGACAGGTGCAGGACCCGCAGCGGCTCCGCGTCGGCCGGCAGCACCGGCACGTCGTACCGCCGCAGGGTGAACATGTTGCGCTCGACGAGTGACGCGTACGCCAGGGTCGCCGCGCCGAGGGCGGCGGTCCCGGTCGCGAGCCGGAATAGTGTGCGCTTTCGCATGCCGTTCAGGGTAGTTTCACCGACCATGAGCACGCTGAAGGACCGTCTGACCGCCGACATGCGCGCCGCCCTGAAGGCACGCGACGAGCTGACCACCTCCACGTTGCGGATGGCGCTCGCCGCCGTCGGCACCGCCGAGGTCGCCGGCAGGGCCAAGCGCGAGCTCACCGACGACGAGGTGCTCGCGGTGCTGACCAAGGAGGCGAAGAAGCGCCGGGAGGCCGCCACCGCGTTCGGCGACGCCGGCCGCACCGAGCAGGCCGCGAAGGAGGTCGCCGAGGGCGAGGTGCTGGAGCGCTACCTGCCGAAGCAGCTCCCCGACGCCGAGCTGACCGAGCTGGTCGCGGGGGCGCTCGCCGCGGGCGGCTTCACCGGCAAGGCGCAGATGGGCCCGGCCATGAAGGCGGCCCAGGCGGCGGTGGCCGGCCGGGCCGAGGGCGGCCGGGTCGCCGCGGAGGTACGCCGACAGCTCGGCCTCTGACGGTTGGGTGCGAGGTCGAAGCAGTAGTCGGTGACCTGCGAGAGAGCCTGCCAATTGTTCGGATGGTAGCCATCTCGCACTGCCGTCACGCAGAGCGTCGACTGATATCCATTGCGTGAGATCCGTTCCCGTGAGAGGGTATGCCTGTCGGCGGAATTGCGCAACGGGGGTGCAACCTTAGCCGCTGACAATTGCGTTCCCGTTGCCTCATTGCATCGAGGAGAGGTTTCCCAGTGAGGCGAGTATTTGCCGCAACTCTTGTGGTTGCCGGAACTCTGGGGGCTGTGGTCGTCGCCCCGTCGGTGGCTTCGGCCGACGTCAGCATTCAAGCGACGTGCAGCCGGACGGTACGAGTGGCGGGCGACAACCTGTGGAGTGCCGGACCGGTGGCATTGCCTTCCACCGGCAGCACTGCATCCAGCACCAGTTGCGGCATGGCGCAGGGCGCCAACAGCAGTGCTGTCCTGCTGCTCCAGCGCAGCCTGAAGTACTGCTACGGCAAGAACATCGCCACCGACCAGGACTTCGGCCCGGCAACCAAGTCCGCGCTGATCTCCGCCCAGCAGACGGAGGGCATCACTGCGGATGGTGTGTATGGTCCGCAGACGCGCGATGCGCTCAGGTGGTACCTGGATGGTTACTGCGACGAGGCGGGCCACCCGATCACCGTCGTTTAGTTCTACAACTCCGGTGACCCGGGAGTGACACGGCGCTTAGGGAGGGTAGCCCGCCGGGCTGCCCTCCCTAAGCACGCGCTGCAATTCGAGCCTGGTTCGGGACTTTCTGGCGCTCCGAGAGTGACGCCAATGCCAAATCGAGTTCTCGTCGGTTCGAATGAGAGCCAGGAACTTATGCGAAACGGGCGGGCACCCCGCGAAGGGTGCCCGCCCGTTTCGTCTGTTCGGCCGGCTCAGCCGCCGGGGCGGCCCGGCGGACGGCCCGGGTTGGTCGGCGGCCCGCCGTTGCCGGGCGCCGTGCCCGGGGCGGCGCCTCCGCCGGAACTGATCTGGATGGTCACCACGCCGCCCTTGATGGTGCGGCCGTCGGGGCTGGTGCCGGCGGCCTTGCCGGCCGGGCAGCTCGACGTGACCTTGATGTCGGAGATGACCGCGTCGAAGCCCTCCGCCTCGATCCGGGACTTCGCCTGCTGCGGGTCCAGGCACTTCACGTCGGGGATGCGGCGCTGGTCGCCCTCGGAGATCTTCTTGCCCGGGGGCTCGAAGTTCTTCCGGTCCTTGCCCTTCATGGCGGCCTTCAGCGTCTCGTAGACCGGCGGGTTGATGCCGTCCTTCTGCTTGTGCTTCATCTTCACGTTGGTCTGCGGCCAGTCCGGGTCGGCCAGGATGCCGGCCACCGCGTACTGCTTGGTCATCGCGACCAGGGCCGCGCTCTTCTCCGAGTCGGTGGTGCCGGACTTGCCGGCCACCGGGGCGTCGACGGCCTGCTTGACCTCGGCGGCCGTACGGCTGCCGCCGCACTTGCTGGTGGAGGAGTTGTCACCGACCGGGCAGCGGGCGGCGTCGACGGCGGCGCGGGCCACCTCGGTGCTGACCCGCTTCTCGCAGCGCGGGTTGGCGATGTCGAGCTTCTTGCCCTCCGGGTCCTTGATCTCCTGCACCGGGATGGGCTCGCAGTACCTGCCGTCCGCCGCGAGGGTGGCGTAGGCGTTGGCCAGCTCCAGCGGGGTGGTGTCCGTGACGCCCAGGGTGAACGCGCCCCAGTCGTGCGCGAAGTCCTTGTTGTTGGCCCAGGTGTTTTCCTTGCTGACCCGGAACTGGATGCCGAGCCGCTTGGCCACGTCGACCACGTTCTCGGCGCCGACCTGCTGCTGGAGCGGCACGAAGTACGTGTTGATCGACTGGGCGAAGGCGCTCCACATGTTCTGCACGCCGCCGGCCTTCTTGCCGGAGTTGGTCGGGCAGTACTTGTTGGTGCCGGGGCAGGCGGCGGGGCTGCCCTGCTCGACGATGTACTCCGACTTGAAGGTCTGCGGGGCGTTGATCGTGTAGCCGAGCGGGATGCCCTTCTCCAGTGCCGCGACGATCGTGAAGATCTTGAAGGTCGAGCCGGCCTGGTAGCCCGTGATGCCGTCGCCGCCGGTGAGCAGCGGGTTGACGGTGTTCGGGTAGTTGCCGAGCTTGCCCCTCTTGCGCTGCTTGGGCTCGCTGTGCGGCTTGTTGGCCGGCTTCTTCGGGTCGTCGAGCTTGAAGTTGCGGTTCACCGCCAGCGCCCGTACCCGGCCGGTGCCCGGCTCGACCACCGCCACCATGGCGGCTTCCTTGCTCTTCTCCGGCTTGGCCTTGCGGACGGCCTTGTCGGCGCCCCGCTGGGCCTGGGGGTCGAGCGTGGTGACGACGGTGTAGCCGCCGCTCTTGAGCCGCCGCTCCCGGTCGTACGTGGTCGAGCCGAACGTCTCCTGCTGCATCCACCAGCGGTAGAAGTAGTCGCAGAAGAAGCCCCAGCCCTTCTCGTTGGTCGAGACACAGCCGTTGGGGGCCCGCTTGCCGGTGACCTTGAGCTTGACGGCCTTCGCCGCGTCCGCCTCCTGGCGGGTGATGGCGCCGGTCTTGACCATGTTCTCGATGACGTAGTCGCGCCGGGCGACCGCCGCCGTGTAGCCGCTCTTGGTGGTGGGGTCGTTGGTGCTCGGCGCCTTCACCATGCCCGCGAGCATGGCCGCTTCATCGATCTTCAGCTTGCTGGGCGGCTTGTTGAAGTAGACCTGGCTGGCGGCGTAGATGCCGTACGCGCCGTTGCCGAACGCGGCGATGTTGAGGTAGCGCTCCAGGATCTCGTCCTTGGAGAGCTCCTTGTCGATCTGGATGGCGTAGCGCATCTCGCGCAGCTTGCGGGCGCTGGTGTCCTCGGTGGCCGCGACCACGTCCGCCGGGTGGCTCGCCGAGTAGGCGATGGCGAGCCGGACGTACTGCATGGTCAGCGTCGAGGCGCCCTGCTGGCTGGAGGCGTTGGACTGGTTGTTGACGAACGCCCGGGCGATGCCGTTGAGGTCCACGCCGTTGTGCTTGTAGAAGTCGTGGTCCTCGGCCGCGACGATCGCCTTCTGCATGACGGGGGCGATGTCCTTGAGCTTCACGTCGCGACGGTTCTCGTCGTACATGGTCGCCAGCGGGGTCTTGCCGTCGGAGGCGAGTAGGTAGCTGATCTGCGGCGCGCGGGCCACCTTCAGCTCCTTGGGTAGTGCGCCGAAGGTCTCGGCGCCGGCCTTCGCGGCCAGCCCGGACATCGCCACCGCGGGGAAGGCCGCCGCGGCGACCACCACGCCGGCCAACAGGCCACAGATGAGTAGCGATGCGGCGTTGGTCAGCACGTTGTGGTCACGTTTCCGCATCCAGGTCACCTCGACAGGGTACGCGAGTAGGGAACGAGGGGCGCCGGGGCGTTCTTTCCCCATTTCCTGCGCGCGCCGACCTCGTTGTGCTAAACGCACGACCCCCGGTAAGTGGTTGCGTGGATCCGGCGCCGAGTCTCCCTCCTCCCGGAGAGGGCTCGCAGCGTTTTCACGGACTCCGACGGGGTAACCGGCGGTCGCGAAGCCCGGGAAGCCGGGAGTGTCCGGAATGATGGATTTCTCCGACAACGTTGCGTAATCAGTCGACTACAGAGCATGATGGTGGCGGCGACAGCGCCACATGTCGTCCGTGCCGCCTTGGGGAAGGCAGGCCGGGCGATCGGGGGGAATTGCCGGCTGGTCCGCGACGGGGTCGGTAGGTACTGCAAGGGGGGACGTGTACAGATGGGCATGATCACTGACTGGCCGTCGCTGGCGGCGTGTCAGAACGGGGACCCGGACGCGTTGTTCGTACAGGGCGCCGAACAGAACGTGGCGAAGCGGATCTGCCGGAGCTGCCCAGTTCGGTACGAGTGCCTGGCCGACGCGCTGGACAACCGGATCGAGTTCGGGGTGTGGGGCGGCATGACCGAACGCGAACGCCGTGCGCTCCTGCGCCGTCACCCCCAGGTGGCGAGCTGGCGCAAGATGTTCGAGGCCGCGATGAAGAAGAACGCCAAGGACAAGGCCGGCAAGGACAAGATCCTCGTCACCACCGCCGGCTGAGCGCCGTCACGGCCGGCTGATCGCCGCGCCGATCGTCCGCAGCCCGTCGACGTCGTGCACGTCGGCGGGCTGCGCCGTCACCGACACCGCCGGCACCGCCGGGAACGCCTCGGTGAACCGGGCCGCCACCTGCCGCTCGCGTACCGCCTGCTGGGCCAGCGCGGCGTGGGCCCGCAGCACGTCGACGGTGCCCTCGTGCCCGCCGAGGCCGGCCAGCCGCTCCGCGGCGGCCAGGCTCTCCGCGGCGTCGAGCCCGGGAACCGCCGAGCGGTGCACCCGGTTGAGCACCAGGCCCGCCAGCGGCATCTTCTCCTCGCGCAGCCGACCCGCGAAGTAGGCGGCCTCCCGGACCGCGTCCGGCTCAGGCGCCGCGACCAGCAGGAACGCCGTCTCCCGCGCCTGGAGGATGCGGTACGTCTGCTCGGCCCGCTGGCGGAAGCCGCCGAACATCGAATCCAGCGCGGCGACGAAACCGGACAGGTCGGTCAGCAACTGCGCCCCGAGCACTTTCTGCACGACCTTGGAGAACATCCCGAACGAGGCCGTGACCAGGCTGAACATGCTCCGCCCGCCGGTCCGCGCCGGGGCCAGCAGCAGCCGCAGCATCCGCCCGTCGAGGAAGCGGGACAGCCGGGCCGGGGCATCCAGGAAATCGAGCGCCGAGCGGGACGGCGGGGTGTCCACCACGATCAGGTCCCACTCGCCCCGGGCGTGCAGCTGACCCAGCTTCTCCATCGCCATGTATTCCTGGGTGCCGGCGAAGGTCGAGCTCATGGCCTGGTAGAACGGGTTGGCGAAGATCTCCGCCGCCTTCGCCGGGTCGGTGTGCTGGAGCACCACGTCGTCGAACGTGCGCTTCATGTCGAGCATCATGGCGTGCAGCTCGCCGCCGCTGGCGTCGACGTCGATGCCCTTGACCTGGCGGGGGGTGTTGTCCAGCTCGGTCAGCCCGAGCGACTGGGCCAGCCGGCGGGCCGGGTCGATGGTGAGCACCACCGTGCGTCGGCCGTGCCGTTCCGCGGCACGCAGTGCGAGCGCGGCGGCCGTGGTCGTCTTCCCCACCCCGCCCGCCCCGCAGCAGACCACGATCCGGACGCCCGGATCGGCGAGGATCTGGTCGACGTCCAGCTGCGGCGCCGCGTCTTCGGAAGGCACCAATCGAGCGTATCGGGCCGGGTCGGTCCGTGCGCCCGTGCCGGCCGCAGTGTGAGTCAATCGGCCCCGACGAGGGTCGCGGCGAGCCGGTCCAGGCCGGCCCGGTCCACCCCGTCAGGTAGCAGCGGCAGCTCGGTCATCGGCAGCTCCAGCTCCACCAGCTCACCCCGCAGCGTCTCCTCCAACTCGCGGCGGATGGCCTGGTCGCGCGCCTCGGCGGCCAGCCCGGCGACGGTGTCCCGGTCGGTCGGCAGCCCGGCGGCGCGCAGCCCCCGCTCCAGCTCGGCGGCGGCCACCACCCGCCCCGCGGGCAGCGGCGGCCGGGCGCCGTTGACGACCACCCGCCCCACCGGGAAGCCGAGCTTAGTCAGCTCGCCGATCGCGTCGACCGTCTCCTGGACCGGCATCTCCTCCAGCAGCGTGACGACGTGCACGGCGGTGATCGGAGAGCGCAGCAGGGCGGCGACCCCCTCGCTCTGGGTCTTGATCGGGCCCACCTTGGCCAGCCGGGCCGTCTCGGCGGTGACGTTGAGGAACCGGCCGATCCGCCCGGTGGGCGGCGCGTCCAGCACCACTGCGTCGTACGCGCGCCGCTGGCCGACGGTGCGGGTGGTGGCCTCCTTCACCTTGCCGGTGAGCAGGACGTCCCGCAGCCCGGGGGCGATGGTGGTGGCGAAGTCGATCGCCCCGAGCTTGCGCAGCGCCCGGCCGGCCGCCCCGAGCTTGTAGAACATGTCGAGGTACTCCAGCAGGGCCTCCTCGGCGTCCACCGCCAGGGCCCGCACCTCCCCGCCGCCCGGCGCGTCGGTCAGGTGCCGTTCCTCGTACGGCAGCGGATCGGTGCCGAAGAGCTGGGCGATGCCCTGCCGCCCCTCGACCTCGACCAGCAGGGTGCGCCGGCCGCCGGCGGCCAGCGCCAGGGCCAGCGCCGCCGCGACGCTGGTCTTGCCGGTGCCGCCCTTGCCGGTCACGACGTGGAGGCGGGCCGGCCACTGGGTAGCGGCCGGTCCGGCCGGCGACTCTGCTGCTCGCACCCGTCGAGCCTATCCAGGCCGTGGGCTCAGCCGACCTCGCAGACCCACCAACCCGTCTTCTTCACCACGGTGAACCGCAGGTCCTGGTCGGCCACCTTCTCGTCGGCGGTGGTCATGGTGACCTTGGTGGTGACCGTGGCCCGGTCACCGGTCTGGTTGTCCACCTGCGGGGTGCTCCACCGGAACCGGGGGTTCTGGTGGGCCGAGACGTGCTTCTCGACCTCGGCCACCTTGGCCGCGATCTTCTTCTTGTCGCGGGACGACGAGCAGACCAGGCCGGCCGCCCGGTCCGCGTCGCGCTCCTGGTAGACGGCCTTGAGGAACTCGTCCACCGCGACTGCCGGCTCCTTGGCCCCCTCGCCGCTCTCGGCGTCGCCCAGCGTCAGGAACGCGACGACGCCGCCGCCGGCGCAGAGCAGCAGGATCACGGCCAGGGCGATGGCGGCGACGAGCGCGCCGCGCTTCTTCTTCGGCGCGGCGGGCGGCTGATAGGGCGGGTACCCGGTCGGGGGCGGCGGGAATGACGGGTCGCCGGCGCCGGGCGTGGCGGCCGAGCTCGGCGCAACGGCGGCAGGGCCGGGCGGAACGTCCGCCGAACTCGACGCAACGCCGGCCGGGCCGGGTGGGTTGCTGGCCGAACCGGGTGGGACGGCGGCCGGGCCGGGTGGGGTGCTGGCCGGGCCGGGCGGAACGACGGCCGGGCCGGGCGCCCCGGCGGCGTCGGGAGCGGACGGGAGGCCTGGCTCGTCGGCCGGCGGTCCGACGGGGCCACCGCTGGGTGGTTGGGTCATCTGATCCCCCGGGGTTGCGACGTCGTCACCTGACCGGGCGACGAGCGTGGTCGAGCTGGCGGGCGAGCCGGCGAGCGCCCGTCCGACCGGAAGGGTAGCGGTCGGTCACCCGCTCCGGGGGGCGGCCGGTGCCATCAGTTTCCTGACCGGCACTGTGTCGCATATGTGACTTTGCGTGATCAGGTGTGCGCGTCCGGTTGGCGGAGCTGTGCCCGCGGCCCTACGTTCTCAGCGGCGCGGGGGCGGGCCGGGGCGCAGCGTCCGGGCCCGGAAATGATGACGTGACCAGGTACGACGCCCGGAGGCAAGGCATGCGCGACGTGGACAACATCCCTCGAGGCCAGTTCCCGGCGGGCGACCGGGCGCGGCGGCCCGGCTCCTCGGGTGAAGCCGAGGGCGGCGCGGGCCTGCCCATGAACGAACGGTCGTACCGGCGGCTGGCCGAGCCCGGCGAGGTGGTGCGCGTTCCCGGTCGGCCGGGCCCCGGAGCCCGGGACGAGGAGGAACCCGGGTTCGTCATCCACCTGCCGATCCGGGTCGCCGACCTGAGGGCGGCCACGGCGCTGGCAGGGACGGTCGCCACCTCGCTGAGCTTCCTGGCCGAACTGGACGCAGGCGAGACCACCGTGTCCACCACGGACGACCAGAACAACCGGCACCGGGTCTTCTGCGACCTGCTGCTGCCGGACCGCTCCCGCTGCCCCCAGCGGTACGAGCACGGCGGCCCCTGCGGGGACGTGCCGGCACCCCCGGAGCAGCGTCCCGCGCCCCGCCCGTCCGCCGGACCGTAGGCTGTGCGTCGAGAAGTCGAACTCCATCCGAGGGAGCCCTCCACCGATGCAGAAGTGGGAATACGTCACGGTCCCGCTGCTGGTCCACGCGACCAAGCAGATCCTCGACAACTGGGGTGAGGACGGGTGGGAACTCGTCTCCGTGGTTCCCGGCCCCAACCCGGAGCAGCTCGTCGCGTACCTGAAGCGGGCGAAGGCATGAGCAACGGTCCGCACGCGAAGCTCGCCGAACTCGGGCACAAGCTGCCCGAGGTGGTCCCGCCGGTGGCCAGCTACGTGCCGGCCGTCCAGTCCGGGCAGCACGTCTACGTCTCCGGGCAGCTGCCGATGGTCGAGGGCAAGCTGCTCGCCACCGGCAAGGTCGGCGGCGGTGTCTCCGCCGACCAGGCCAAGGACCTGGCCCACCGGTGCGCCCTGAACGCGCTGGCCGCGATCGACTCGCTGGTCGGCCTGGAGAACGTCGTAAAGATCGTCAAGCTGACCGGCTTCGTGGCCTCCGCGCCCGGGTTCACCGGCCAGCCGGGCGTGATCAACGGTGCCTCCGACCTGTTCGGCGCCGTCTTCGGTGAGGCAGGCCGGCACGCGCGCAGCGCTGTCGGCGTCGCCGAGCTGCCCCTGGACGCCCCCGTCGAGGTCGAGGTCATCGTCGAGGTCTCCTGACCCGCGCCGCCTCCCCGTGATCCTGTACTTCGTGCCCCGGCAGAAGCCGTGCGGCGGTACGTGTCGAGGACCGGATCTCCAAGATCGCGGGGAGCGGCCGGCGGGGCCGTACGATCGCAGCCATGACCGGGCACTTCACCGCGCCGGCGGCGGCACTCGCCGGCGAACTGCCGGACTGGGTGACGCTCCTGCGTGCCCCCAACCCGGGGCCGATGACGCTGGACGGCACCAACACCTGGGTGCTGCGCGCCCCCGGCCGGGAACACGCCGTCGTCGTCGACCCCGGCCCGGCCGACGAGGGGCACCTCGCGGCGATCGCCGCGCATGGGCCGATCGGCCTGGTGCTGATCACCCACGGGCACCCCGACCACACCGACGGCTCGCGCCGCCTGCACGACCTGCTCGACGGGGTGCCCGTACGCGCCGTCGACCCGACGCACACCATCGCCGGGGAGCCGCTGGTCAGGCCGGGGGAGGAACTGGGCGACCACGGGCTGAGCGTCCGCCTCGTGCCGACCCCCGGGCACACCGGCGACTCGGTCTGCTTCCTGGTCGGGCACGGCGACGAGCGGGCGGTGCTGACCGGCGACACGATCCTCGGTCGGGGCACCACCGTGGTCGCCCACCCGGACGGGCACCTCGGTGACTACCTGACCAGCCTGGAGCTGCTCTCCACGTACCGGGGCATCGCGGCCCTGCCGGGGCACGGCCCCGCGCTGGCCGACTGCGGCGCCGCCGCGGACTTCTACCTCGCCCACCGCCGGGCCCGGCTCGACCAGGTCAGGGCAGCGGTCGCCGAGGGCGCCACCACCGCCGCGGAGGTGGTCGCGACGGTCTACGCCGACGTCGACCGGTCGCTGTGGTGGGCCGCCGAGTGGTCCGTCCGGGCCCAACTGGAATACCTGGGCCGGGAATCCGGCGGAGGTGCCGCGGGGTTGGAGCAAGCGTGACCTGCCCGGTGTGCGGAACCGTCGCCGTGCCCGGCGCGCGGTTCTGCCACAACTGCGGCGCCGCGCTGCCGGCCGCCGCGACACTGCCCGCGGCCGAACGGCGCGTGGTGACGGTGCTCTTCGGCGACCTGTCCGACTTCACCTCCTGGTCGGAGGACCTCGACCCGGAACGCGTCGGCGCGGTCACCGACCGGGTGCTCGCCGCCCTGGCCGGCGCGGTGAAGACGTTCGGCGGGCACGTCGACAAGCTCACCGGCGACGGGATCATGGCGGTCTTCGGCGCGCCGGTCGCGCACGAGGACGACGCCGAGCGGGCCGTCCGCGCCGCGCTGTCGATGCAGCGGGCGGTCCGTCGGGTGCTCGACGACGAACGCGGCGGCGGCGCTCCGCTCGGCCTGCGGGTCGGGCTGAACACCGGCGACGTGATCGCCGGCATCCAGGCCGCCATCGAGTACACGGTCATCGGCGACACCGTGAACACCGCCGCCCGACTGGCCGACGCCGCCGCCGTCGGCGCGGTCTACGGCGGTGCGCGGACCTGCGCCGCCACCCGGCACGTCGCCTCCTGGCGGGCGCTGCGCCCGCTGCGGCTGAAGGGCAAGCGCGAGCCGGTCGAGGCGTACGAGCTGCTGGGCCTGCTGGACGCCCCGGGCACCCGGTCCGGCCTCGGCGACGAGGCCCCCTTCGTCGGCCGGGAGACCGAGATCGGGCGGGTCGCCGGCCGGCTGGCCGAGGTGATCGACCGCGCCGAGCCCCGGGTGCTGCTGATCACCGCCGAGGCCGGGATCGGCAAGTCCCGCTTCGCCGCCGAGGTGGAACGCCTCGCCGCCGGCTACGACGTCGGCGCCGGCCGGTACGCCGCGCACACCGGTGCCCGGGTGCTGTCGGTGCGCTGCGCGGCGTTCGGCGAGCGGCGCCGGCTCGCGCCCCTGGCCGACCTGGTGCGGGCGGCCGTCGGCCTGCCCAACGACGCCGCCACCGCGCTCACCCGCCCGGCCGTGGAGGAACGCCTGCGCCGGCTGGGCCAGCGACTCAGCCGCTCCGGCGAGCCGGCCGCGATCGTCACCGACCAGCTGCTGGCCCTGCTCGGGTACGCCGAACTGCCCGGCGGCGGGCCGACCGACCAGGGCGAGTGGAGCTCCGCCCAGCCAGCCGCCGACGCGGACGCCGTGCCGAACGCGGTCGCGGACCTGCTCACCGCGCTCGCCGGGGAGGCGCCCCTGGTGGTCGTCGTCGACGACCTGCACGATGCCACCGCCGAGACCATCCGGGCGCTCGGGGTCACCCTGTCCCGGCTGGCCGGCCCGGTCCTGGTGCTGCTGCTCGGCCGGCCCGAGCTGGTGCGTACCGCCGGGGCGCTGACCCGGGTCGCGGACGCCGAGGTGCACGCGCTGCCGCCGCTGCGCGGCGCCGACGCGGCCCGGCTGCTCACCACCTACCTCGGCGGCGGCAGGCTGCCGCAGGCCGACGCCGACCGGCTGCTCGCCACCGCCCAGGGCAACCCGTTCTACCTGGCCGAGCTGGTCACCCTGCTGATGGAGCGGGGCGCGCTGACCGCCGTCGCCGAGCGGAACTCGCCGAATGCGGGCAGCTGGCGACTGGTGCCCGGCTCGCTCGGCAGCCGCCTGCTCTCCCGCGACCTGGCCGCGGTGCTCGCCGCGCGCATCGACGCGCTGCCGGCGGAGGCCCGCTCCGTGCTGCGGGACGCGGCGGTCGTCGGCGACACGGCGCCGGACGGCGCGCTCGAGGCGCTGCGCGAGCAGCGGGCCGGCCGCGACGGCCGGCCGGCGGCGGTGGTCGCCGTCGAGCTGGAACGGGCGGTGGAGGAGCTGCTGCAACGCCGGATGCTGCACCGCACCCGCACCGGCTACGCCTTCGCCACCCCGCTGATGCGGGAGGCCGCGTACGCCGGGGTGAGCAAGGCCGAACTGGCCGAGCGGCACGCGGCGCTGGCCCGGTGGGCCGCGGCCGATCCGCCGGCGGGGGCGGGGGCGCCGGGTGGCTTCGCCGAGGCCGCCCGGGACGTCTTCGTGGCCCAGCACGTCGAGCGGGCCGCCGCGTTGGCCGACGCGGTCGGGCTGCGGCCGGACGCGCCGGCGCGGGCCGTCGTCCCGTTGGGCGTCGTCGCGCTCGGCGGGGCCGCCCGCCGGTCGTTGCAGGTCGGCGAGCCGGCGCTGGCCGTGGAGTACGCCGAACGCGCCGCCGAGCTGGCTCGCGACGGGGTGCCAGCGGCCGACCGGGTGGTGCACGCCCGGGCGCTGCTCCAGGTCGGTCGCCCCGCCGACGCCCTCGCCTCCGCCGAGAAGATCGCAGCCAACGCCGGCGACGAGTCCGCCGTCCGGACCAGCGCCCTGCTGCTCGCCGGGCAGGCGCACCAGACGATGGGCGACCAGGCGCGCGCGGTGGCCTGCTGGCAGGAGGCGTTGCAGGTGGCCACGGCCGGCGGGCTGCCGACGCTGCGCGCCTCGGCGATGCGCCGCCTCGGCATGGCCGACTTCATCGCCGGGCGGCTGGGGCAGGCCAGCAGCCGGCTCGCCGCGTCGTACCAGGTGAGCCTCCAGGCGCAGGACCGCCGGGGGCAGGCGTGGTCGTTGCAGAACCTGGCCTGGGTGACCACCACCCGGGGCGACTTCGCCGGCACCGACGCGGTGCTCGGCCGCGCCGCCCGGCTCTTCGCCGAGCTTAAGGACCCGTACGGGCGGGCCTGGCTGCGCGGCACCACCGCCTTCGCCCGGCTGCTCGCCGGCCGGCTGCGCGAGGCGTGCCGGTTGGCGCAGGTCTTCCTGCCGTTCGGCGAGCGGGTCGGCGAGTCGTGGGCGGTGGGCACGCTGCGCGCGGTCGAGGCGTTCGCCACCGCCGAGCTGGGCGAGCTGGCCGAGGCGGACCAGGGGGCCCGCCGCGCGTACCGGGAGTTCGCCGCCGCCTCAGACGACTGGGGGCGCGGGTTCGCGCTGGTCGTGCGGGGGGTCGTGGCGCGCGGGCTGGGCGAGCCGGGGCACGCCGCCGACCTGCTCACCGACGCGCTGTCGTACGCGGAGCGCACGTCGCACCCGCTGCTCACGGGGATGGCCGGCACGCTGCGCGGGTTCGTGGCGCTGGACCTCGGGGACTGCGAGACGGCCGAGCGGGACGCCCGGTCGGTGCTGACCGCCGTGGAGCCGCACAACCCGCAGGCGCCCGCCCAGGTGGGGCCCCGGGTGCTGCTGGCCACCGCCCGGCTGGCCGCCGGCGACTCCGCGACCGCCGTCGGGCTGCTCGCCCCGGTGGCCACTGCCGCCGCCACCGTTCCCTCGCTGCTCTTCTCCCGCCGCCAGACCATGGCCCGCTACGCGTCCGCTCTGCTCGCCCACGGCCAGTGCGAGCAGGCGCTGGACTGGGCCCGGCGGGCCGTCACCGCCCCGTCGGAGGACGTGCGCAGTCAGGTGGTGGCCGCGAGCGTGCTCGCCGAGGCGCTCGCTGCCTGCGGCCGGCCGGAGGAGGCGCTGGCCCGCGCCGGGGAGGCGGTCCGCCTCGCGTACGCGACCGAGCAGCGCAGTGAGCGTCGGGCCGCCGACGCCCTGCGCGCCCGCCTCGCCACCCCCTAGGCGGGGGCGGCGAGGTCGGGCGGGGCAGGGGTCGGCGGTCAGGTGCCGGTAGGGGTGCGGGAGCCGGTGTCGGCGGCGCCACGGGTCGCGACGAGGCTCCAGCCGATCGAGACGGCGAGGGTGGCGACGATGACGCCGAGGGTCAGCGGGATGGGCAGCTTGCCCACCGGGGTCTCGGAGAGGACGAGCTTGACGCCGGCGAAGGCCAGCAGGAACGCCAGTCCGTAGTGCAGGTGCACGAAGCGGCGCAGCAGCCCGGCGAGGCAGAAGTAGAGGCTGCGCAGGCCGAGGACGGCGAAGGCGTTGGCCGTCCAGACGATGAACGTGCTGGTGGTGATCGCGAGGATCGCGGCGACGGAGTCGACGGCGAAGACCAGGTCGGTGGCCTCGACGGCGACGAGGACGATGAACAGCAGCGTCGCCGTGCGCCGGCCGTCGATGCGGGTGAAGAACCTGCTTCCGTGGTAGCGGGCGTCGGTGGGGACGAGCCGGCGGACGAGGCGGACGACGACGTTCCGCTCGGGGTCCGCCTCGGCGTCGTGCCGGAAGGCCATCTTCCAGCCGGTCCAGACCAGGAAGGCACCGAAGACGTACGCGGTCCAGAAGAACGTCTCGAGCAGTTCCGCGCCGAGGAGGATGAAGACGAAGCGGAACAGCAGCGCGCCGACGACCCCCCAGAACAGCACCTTGTGCTGGTAGGCGGCCGGCACCGCGAAGTAGCTGAAGACGAGGGCGAACACGAAGACGTTGTCGACCGACAGGGCCTTCTCGATCAGGTAGCCGGCGAAGTAGGCGCCGGCGGCCTCGTCGCCCTGCCACAGCCACAGCAGGACACCGAAGGCGAGGCCGGCGGCGATCCAGATCGCCGACCACGTGGCCGCCTCGCGCAGGCCGATGACGTGGTCGTCGCGGTGCAGCAGCAGGTCGACCGCCAGCATGGCGGCGATCGCGGCGGTGAGGGCCAGCCAGGCCCACCAGGGTACGGACATCGAGGCTCCCTTGACCGGGCCGGCGCCGTGGCGCCGGCGTGCTGGCCGAAGGTCTCCCCGGACCGCCGTGCGGCGGTCCGCGCGACCGGGGCCCGGGTGGGCCCGTACTGACGGCCGCGCGTCCGGTGGCGGGTACTCCCCCTCGAACTGCGCTCGATTATTCACGAAACACAGTTCGCTTGTCTAGTGTCCGGCCACGCCGGGATTCCGGCCCCGGAAGTCTGGCGATTCTGGGGATGCGGTAGGTCGGGGGTGGCCGATAGCGTGTCAGGTCCGAGGGGCGGTCGGTCGTGCGACCGCGTCGGGTCTGGGGAGGGCCGTCATGAGGTTGCCGCGTTCGGCTGCCGGATGGACGATCGCGGTCTTCGGCGTCCTGGCCCTGCTCATGGGCGCGATCGGGCTGCTCTGGCCCGAGGCGCTGCTGCGCCTGCTCGGCTTCGATGTGCCGGCGACCCGTGCCGCGGGCGACCACACCGGCACCTTCCTGACGGCCTCCTCGATGGCCTCGTTCAACATGGGGGTCTACTACCTGCTCGCCACCGCCACCGAGTGGCGCTCGTTCTTCCGCTTCACGGTGCTGTTCCGGCTGGTCACGTTCACGGTTTTCAGCATCGCGGTGCTGGCCGACGTCGCGCCCGGGCGGTTCTTCGGGGTGGCGCTCTGGGAGGGCCTCGGCGCGGTCGCCACCGCCGTCGGGCTCTGGTGGGACGGCCGTCGCGCGGGTCCGGGGGCGGCGGGTGGCGGGCGTGCTTCCGTCGCCGGTGCCGTGCCGGCCGCCGATGCGGTTCACTGAGCCGTCGGCCCGGTTGGGTATTTTCAGAGCTGTGACCGAGACCTCGCCCGGTGCCCTGCCGGTGCCCATCGTGCCCGGTCTGACCGATCTGCGGGTGTTTGCGCGGGGAGGCTACGCGACGATCTACAAGGCGACCCAGATCTCGGTGGGGCGCGAGGTCGCGGTCAAGGTGGAGAATCGCACCCTCGACAGCGAGCACGACCAGGCACGTTTCCTGCGTGAGGCGCGGGCCGCCGGGCGGATGTCGTCCCACCCGCACGTGGTCGACCTCTTCGACGTGGGGGTCACGGTCGACCAGCACCCCTACCTGATCATGGAACTCTGCGACGGCTCGTACGCCGAGCGGATGCGGACGTCGCCGCTCGGGCCGGCCGAGGCGCGCGACCTCGGAGTCAAGATCGCCGACGCGATCGCCCACTCGCACGCCGCCGGGGTGCTGCACCGCGACGTGAAGCCGGCGAACATCCTCCACTCGCACTTCAACTCCGCGGTGCTGGCCGACTTCGGGCTGGCGGTGGTGGCCGAGATGCGTGACGCCTCGGTCGCCCTGGAGGTCCTCACCCCGGCCTACGCGCCGCCGGAGATGTTCAACCACAGCCCGCCGTCGCCCGCCGTCGACGTCTACGCCCTCTGCGCCACCCTCTACGCGGTGATGCACGGCCGCCCGCCGCGCTGGCAGTCCGAGCGCAACCCCAGCCTGATCACGGTGCTGGAGATGTTCCACCAGCCGCTCCCCAACCTGCCCGGCGTGCCGGCCGAGATGATCGACGTGCTCCGGGCCGGGATGTCCAACGACCCCGGCGAGCGTCCCTCGGCCGTCGAGCTGCGCGACCTGCTGGCCGGCCTGCCGCTCGGTCCGGCCGGCTCCCCGGTGGGCGGCACGGGCGTGCCGGGGCCGGTCAGCGGCGGGCCCGTCGGCCCGTACGTCGCCGACCACGTCTCGCGGCCCGCCCCGCGACAGCCGGTGGAGGATCTGCACCCCACGATGCCGACGGTCGGCCGGCGGCGTCGGCGGCGCTGGTTCCTCGGCGGCGCCGGGATGGTCGCCCTGGCCGCCTCCGCCGGCGCCGGCGCCTGGCTGGGTGGCGCGGTGACCAGCCCCGGCCCGGTGCCGACGGCCGACGTGGCGGCGACGAGGGCGGTGCTGCCCGCCTGCGCCCTGACGGCCGGGCTGCCTGCCGGCGCGGGCTGCGCCGACGAGTTGGAGTGCTTCGGCCCGATGGTGGTGCGCGGCGCCCGGGCCCGCGCGCCCCGGGTGCCCTGCGACGGCCAGCACACCTGGGAGAGCTACGCCGAGGGCAGGCTCCCCGACACCCTCGTCGGCGCCGACCATGACGAGGTCAGCGCAGACGCGGCGGTGCGCCGGGTCTGCAACGAGACCACCTTCCGGCTGGCCAGCGGGATCAGCTACGTGGACGGCTGGAACCTGGAGGTGCTGCCCCCGGGCGGGGCGGACACCGACCGGACGTACCGCTGCCTGGCCGGGCGCGGGCTCGACGCGCTCGCCTCACCCACCCTCACGGGCCGCTGAGCCGCCGCGTCCCCGGTGGCGCTCCCGCACAGCGCGGACGGTGTCCCGGTGGTCGAGCGACTCCAGCGTGTCGGCGTCGACCCCGTAGAGCCCTCCGGCCGGCTGCCCCGGGGAGCCCGGCGCGACCGCCGGTTCCGCCTCGTCCTCCTGCCGGGCCGCCGCCACGGACACCGCCGTGATCATCGTCGACAGGACGCAGAGCAGCGCCAGGGTCACCCCGACGAGATCCTGGCGACCCCACACGATCAGCGTCACCAGCAGCGAGGCCGCCACCAGCGCCGCGACGACCGCCTTCGCCCGTGCGTCGGGCCTCGGAATTCTCACCCGTCCAGGATGTCCGAGCGGGGCCCGCTGTCAACCGGGCCGCCGGCACCCGGGTGCGATGATCTCCGCTGGAAGATCGCCCCCGTGGGAGAGGAGTGCCGGTGACCCGCGTCTCCCGGATCGTCGCCGCCGTGCTGGTGTCGGGTGCGCTGGCCGCCTGCGGAGCGGACGGGGCAGCCGAGCCGGTGACCGCGCCGTCCCCCGCGAACGGCACCGCGCCGGCCGCCCCCTCGCCCGCCGCCCCCGCCCCGTCCACCACGCCACCGTCCGCGGGCAGCGCCTCACCGGCCGCCGGTCGCAGCGGGTACGCCAACCCGGACGCGGCGATCGCCGCGCACCTGTCGGCCGTCCCGGAGGTCCGCTACCTCGGCCTGTGCAAGAACGCGAAGCGTGATCCGGCGGCGGTCTGCGCCCTCCGGATAAGCTTCGTCGACCAGGACGAGGTCTACGGCCTGGGCGCCCCGCACAGCGACGTCGTCGGCTTCCTGCTGTTGCGCCACGGGCCCGACGGCTGGCGGGTGGCGGCCGAGTACGCGCCGGACGGCGGGACGCCGGCACCGCCGTGGATGGCCGGGGTGGAGTGATCCGGGGCGCGGAGAACTTGGAGCGTCGACGATGAATTGTTCGTTACATCGCTCGCCGGGTTGTCGGATATCTGGCCACTAGCCGGCCTGCGGCCCTGTCGCCCGCTCCCTAGAGTGACGGAGGTCGAGCCCTCGGCCCGACCGTCCTGTTCGCCCACCGGAAGGCGTCCACATGCCACGACGAAACCGGTCCATCGCCGCCGCGGGGATTGCCGGCGTCCTCCTCGCCGGCGCCGCGGTCGCACCCGCCGCCGCCGCACCGTCCCCCGCCGGCGGGGACCGCCCGGTCACCTCCGACCAGACCAGCCCGCAGGAGGCCCGCCGGGTCGACCGGGTGCCCACGCCCAAACTGGACTGGTACGCCTGCTACGACTACGCCGAGTGCGCCACCGTCCGGCTGCCCCGCGACTACGACCAGCCGAACGGCCCGACGACCGAGGTCGCCGTGCTGCGGGTCAAGGCCCGCGACCAGCAGCGGAAGATCGGCAGCCTCTTCGTCAACCCGGGCGGCCCCGGCGGCTCCGGCACCGACATCGCGCTCGCCGCGCCGTACTTCCTCGGTGACGAGGTGCTCGACCGCTTCGACGTGGTCGGCGTCGACCCGCGCGGCGTCGCCGCCAGCCAGCAGGTCAGGTGCTTCCCCTCCGTCAAGGAGCAGACCCGGGCGTACGCCGGGCTGAACGTGGCGTTCCCGTGGACGAAGGCCGAGGAGAAGGCGTACGTCGCCTCCTCGAAGGCCGTCGGCAGGGGCTGCTCCACCACGGGCCGGCCGCTCACCGGGGCGATGTCGACCGCCGAGGTGGCCCGGGACATGGACGTGCTGCGCCGCGCCGTGGGCGACCGGAAGCTCACCTACCTCGGCTTCAGCTACGGCAGCATCCTCGGGCAGTACTACGCCAACATGTTCCCCGACCGGGTCCGCGCCCTGGTGATCGACGGCGTGCTGAACGCGAACGAGTGGGTCGGCCAGGGCAGGGCGCGCAGCCTGTCCCAGGAGGAGCGGATGCGCAGCGCGCAGGGCGCGTACCAGGCGCTGCGGGAGATCCTGGTGCGCTGCGAGAAGGCCGGCGCGCAGGCGTGTGCGCTGGCCGAGGGCGACCCCGTCGCGTCGTTCGACCTGCTCGCGAAGCGGCTGCGGGCCAAGCCGGTGGTGATCGAGGACCCCGACCTCGGCCGGATCACCATCACGTACGCGGACTTCATCGGCGCCAACCTGAGCGCGCTCTACGGCCCGACGGGCTACGCCGAGGTCGTCGACCTCACCGCCGCCCTGCTGGTGCTCACCGACCCGGCCTCGTCCCCGGCCGCCCGCCGCCCGGCGACGGCCGACGTGACCCGGCAGGCCGCCAAGGCCCGCGAGCAGGCCCGCCGGTACGACTTCCCGTACGAAAACGGGTTGGAGACCTTCCTCGGCGTGGACTGCACCGACGCGTACCACCCGAAGGACGCCGGCAAGTTCCCGGCGCTCGCCGACAAGGCCGACCGGCGCGACCCGTACTTCGGCCGGCTCTGGACGTGGATCACCTCGCCGTGCGCCCGCAGGACCTGGACGGTGCGGGACGAGGACGCGTACACGGGGCCGTTCAACCGGCGGACCGCCGCGCCGGTGCTGGTGGTGGGCAACTACTGGGACCCGGCGACCAACTACCGGGGCGCGGTCAGCTCGGCCCGGCTGCTGCCGAACAGCCGCCTGCTCAGCAGCGACAGCTGGGGGCACACCGCGTACGGGACGTCGGCCTGCGCGACCGGCGCCGTCGACGCGTACCTGCTGCGCGGGGCGCTGCCGGCCAACGGCAAGGTCTGCGTGGGCGACGTCCAGCCGTTCGCCGGGTCGCCGACGGCGTCGGGGGTCACCCGACGGGCGGAGGCGTCGAAGGGCGCGCTGGCCGCCGAGGGTGCTCCCGGGCGGGGCGAGCCGAAGCGGCTGCCGCCGGTGGTGGCGCCGCTGCCGGCGGTCGGCACGCTGACCGTCCGCTGAGGACCTGGGGTGCGGCGGGCGGTCGAGCGCCCGCCGCACTCCGGCCCGCTCTGCATCCCACAAGGGATTCTTCGCTGTTCAGGGGCATGTCGGCGTTGTGCTGGCGCTGACAGGACCGACGCATCACGCGGGGGTGGCCAGGACGGTGTCGCCGGCGGTCAGGCAGCGCGGCGGGCGCGGCGGCGGGCTTGGAGGAAGGCTGTGTCTCCGCGTACGCGGTCCCACCAGGACCACGGAACGCTGGTCATGTACCGGCCGATCGACGCGAAGACCGGCGCGGCGTCGGCGTCGCGGCCGGTGCGTGCCAGCCCGTACGCCAGGATGTTGGCGTCGTTGAGCCAGTCGGCGTGGCGGATGGCCGGCTGGTGGAACCACCGGGACAGCGCATTGTCGAGATCGGACTGCATGACCGGGTCCTGCCGCCACCGCTGGCTGATCTCGTCGACGGCGCTGCCTTGGGATGCGCGCTCCTGCTCCCACAGCGCCCACTCGGCGGCGGCCTGCACTGGCAGCACGTGCAGCGGCGAGCCCACAGGCGCCGCGGCGGCGACCGACCGGGCGAAGCCGAACATCGCCTCGTGCGAGCCGCTCCACTTCCTGCAGTGGTACGTCAGCTTGAGGATGTGCCCCTCCCGATGCCAGGGGTCGCGCCGGGTCAGCTCACGCCACGTCTCCTCGACGTCCTCCGGTGGCGTGCTCTGGCCGATCATGAGGTCCAGCCGGTTCACCCACGGGGTGGGGTCCTCGGGTGCGAGCCGCATGGCCAGGTCGTTCACCTGCCGGGCCAGGTCCAGCAGGCGGTTGAACTCGGCCCACTGCCCTTGACGGACGTTGGCGGCCCAGTCCCCGCCGCGCACCTCCCAGGCTCGTGCCATCAGGGACCGGGCGCGTACGAGCTGAGCATCCGGGCTGGTCGGCGTACGTGACGCCCAGCGGTCGGTCCAGGCGGCTGAGGTGTCGACCCGGCCGGTCGTGGGGTCGACTCGGGATCCCAGCCCACCGGCGGTCGATTCGGCCAGCACGCGGACGTAGCGTGCCCGACGGTCGTGGTCGCCCCGGGTGGCGGCCAGCGCCTTCCGGGCTCGTTCGATGTCGGAGCCGTACCGCGCCTGCGTGCACGCCTCGCGCAGCACGGCGTCGTCCTGCGCCAGGTTCGTATCGATCTGGCGGGTGAGCATCCGCCACACGGTCGAGATCACAGTCAAGGATGGTAAGCGCCGGCTGGCGTCCTTCTCAGGCCTGGATCTGGTCCCGATCGGGCCTGGCACGCCCCGCACAGCTGAATGCGGTTCTGGTCAAGATCTTCGGGCGCATCCGGACGCCCTGGGTGTCCATGCCGGTGTCAGTAGGACTTGTCCTGGCCGAGGACGTGCTGGGCGACGAAGTTGAGGATCATCTCGCGGCTGACCGGGGCGATCCGGCCGGCGCGCACCGCGCCGAGGAGCGTGGCGACGCCGTACTCGGTGGTCATGCCGGCCCCGCCGAGCACCTGGACGGCCGTGTCGACGGCCAGCGCGGCGGCCTCCCCGGCGGCGTACTTGGCCATGTTGCCGGACACCCCGGCCTCCAGGTCGCGGCCCGCGTCGTAGAGGGTGGCCGCCTTGTGGATCATGAGGCGGGCCAGCTCGACCTGCACGGCCGCGTGCGCGAGCGGGTGGGCCACACCCTGGTGCGAGCCGATGCTCCGGCCACCCCAGACCTTGCGGTTGGCGGTGTACTCGCTGGCCCGCTCGATGGCGTACCGGCCGGTGCCGGCGCCCATCGCGGCGACCGTGATCCGCTCCGGGTTGAGCCCAGCGAAGAGTGCCGGCAGGCCGGCGTCCAGCGACTCGCCGACCAGCGCGTCGGCGGGCAGCCGCACATCGTCTAGGTAGAGCAGGAACTGGTTCTCCGGGGACACGATCTCCATGTCCAGCTTGGAGCGGGTCAACCCCGGCGCGTCGGTCGGCACCACGAACAGCGCCGGCTTCAGTTTCTGCGGAACCGCATCCCCCGCACCGGCTTGGCCGTCTCCGACGGCGACCCGCGCCACCACCAGCACGTACGACGCCTCGTCGACGCCCGAGATGTAGCACTTGCGGCCGGAGAGCAGCCAGTCGTCGCCGTCGCGGCGGGCCACCGTGCCGAGCCGGTGGAAGTTGGAGCCGGCCTCCGGCTCGGTGATCGCGAACACCACCTTCAGCGAGCCGTCGGCGAAGCCGGGCAGGAAGCGCTTGCGCTGCTCCTCGGTGCCGTGCCGGGCGATCACCGTCGCCGCGATGGCCGGCGAGACCACCAGCAGCAGCAGCGGGCAGCCGGCCGCCGCCAGCTCCTCGCAGACGATGGCCAGCTCGGTGATCCCGCCCCCGCCGCCGCCGTACTCGGTGGGGATGTTGACCCCGAGGTAGCCCAACCGGCCGGCCTCGTCCCACAGCTCGGTGGTGTGCTCGCCCGCCTTTGCCTTCGTGACGAAGTAGTCGTGGCCGTACCGGCGGCCGAGGGCGCGGACGGCGTCGCGGAGCTGGTCCTGCTCGGGGGTGAGGTCGAAGTTCATCGCGGGGCCTCCAGGATCATTCGGGGTTGACCACGGCCAGCACGGCACCCGTGTCGACCTGCCCGCCGGTCGCGACCGGAAGCTCGGCGACCACGCCGTCGGCCGGGGCGAGCACGGGATGTTCCAGCTTCATCGCTTCCAGCGTCAGCAGCAGGTCGCCGGCCGCCACCCGCTGACCGACCTCGACGTGCACCCGGGTCACCGCGCCCGGCAGCGGCGCGACCAGCGACCCGGCCGCCAGCTCCACGGTGGGATCGGGAAAGCGTGGCAGCTCGGTCAGGCTCGCCGCCCCGTCCGGGCCGTCCACGAAGACGTCCGACCCGACCCGGTGTACGCGGTACCCGCGCCGCACCCCGTCGACGTCGAGCACCACCCGGTCCGGGGCGGCCCGGATCAGGCTCACCACAGGTGCCGGCCCGCCTGTCGAGGCCGACCACTCGGCGAGGCTGCCCGACCGGTCCAGCCGGTAGCGGACCTCGATCTCGCCGCCCGGTCCCGCGTAGCGGGTGACCTGCGGGAAGGCGGGCACATTGCGCCAGCCCGACGGCAGTCCGGCGAGCACCGGTGCGGCGGCCCGCCGGGCTGCGGCGGTGGCCAGCGCGGCGGCCAGGGCTACCAGAGGAAGTTGGTCGGCCGGCAGCAGCGGGGCGAAGACCTCGGGGTGCCGGTCCAGGAAACCGGTGTCGATGTCGACGGCGGCGAACTCCGGGCTGCGCAGGACGCGGACCAACAGGTCCCGGTTGGTGGTCACCCCGTGCAACTCGGCCCGGGCCAGCGCGCCGGCCAGGGCGCGGGCCGCCTCGGTGCGGGTCGGCGCCCAGGCGATCACCTTGGCGAGCATCGAGTCGTAGTGGACGCCCACCACCGAGCCGTCCACCACGCCGGAGTCCAGCCGCAGGCCCGGCCCGGTCAGCGGCCCGAACCCGGCCGTCACGCCGGGCAGGGCGAACCGGTGCAGGGTGCCCGTCGCCGGCCGGTACCCCTGCGCGGGATCCTCGGCGCAGAGGCGTACCTCCATCGCGTGCCCCTGTGCCGGCGGGGTCGCCGCCACTGGCAGCGGCTCGCCCTCGGCGACGAGCAGTTGCAGCCGGACCAGGTCCAAACCGGTGGTCAGCTCGGTGACCGGGTGCTCGACCTGGAGGCGGGTGTTCATCTCCAGGAAGTAGATCTCCCCGTCGGGCGCGAGCAGGAACTCGACCGTGCCGGCTCCCACGTAGTCGACCGCCCGGCCGGCGGCCACCGCCGCCTCGTGCAGCCGCTCCCGCACCTCGGCGGGGAGGACGCCGGGCGCCTCCTCCACCAGCTTCTGGTGGCGGCGCTGGATCGAGCACTCGCGCACGCCCAGGGCGGCCACCGTCCCGTGCGTGTCGCCGAAGATCTGCACCTCGACGTGCCGGCCGCGCTCGACGTACCGCTCGATGAAGACCGTGCCGTCGCCGAACGCGCCGGCCGCCTCCCGGCGCGCGGAGGCGACGGCCTCGGCCAGGCCGGCGGCGTCGCGGACGATGCGCATGCCGCGCCCGCCGCCCCCGGCGGACGCCTTCACCAGCACCGGGAAGTCGGTGATCTCGTCGGCGTCGGTCCGGGTGGGCAGCATCGGCACGCCCGCCTCGGCGAGCAGGGCCTTCGCCGCCATCTTGTCGCCCATCGCGGCGATCGCCCTCGCCGGCGGGCCCACCCAGGTCAGCCCGGCGTCGGCCACCGCGGCGGCGAACTCGGCGTTCTCGGCGAGGAAGCCGTAGCCGGGATGGACGGCGTCCGCCCCGGTCCTGCGGGCCGCGTCGAGGATCAGGTCGATCCGCAGGTACGTCTCGACGGGCGTGTTCCCCGGCAGCCGCACGGCGTGGTCGGCCTCGGCGACGAACGGCGCGTCGGCGTCGGCGTCGGCGTGCACGGCCACCGTCCCGACGCCCAGCGCCCGGCAGGTGGCGAAGACCCGGCGGGCGATCTCACCCCGGTTCGCCACCAGAAGTCTGCTGATCACTGAGCCTGCCTCTCGATCGCGTTCATCGCGCTCACATCCGGAAGACGCCGAAGCCGTCGGCGCCCCTGACCGGTGCGTTGTGGACAGCCGACAGGCAGAGCCCGAGGACGGTACGGGTGTCGCGGGGATCGATCACCCCGTCGTCGTAGAGCCGGCCGGAGAGGAAGAGCGCGCCGGACTGCGACTCGATCTGCTGCTCGACCATCATCCGCATCGCGGCGTCGGAGTCCTCGTCGTAGTCCCGGCCCCGGGCGGCGGCGGCCTGCCGGGCCACGATGGACAGCACGCCCGCGAGCTGCGCCGGCCCCATCACCGCCGACTTGGCGTTCGGCCAGGTGAACAGGAACCTCGGCTCGTACGCCCGCCCGCACATGCCGTAGTTGCCGGCGCCGTAGGAGGCGCCGAGGTTGACCGTCAGGTGCGGCACCGTCGAGTTCGACACCGCGTTGATCATGAGGGCGCCGTGCTTGATGATGCCGCGCTGCTCGTACTCGGTGCCGACCATGTAGCCGGTGGTGTTCTGGAGGAAGACCAGCGGGGTGTCGGCGGCGTTGGCGAGCTGGATGAACTGGGTGGCCTTCTGCGCCTCCTCGCTGAACAGCACGCCCCGCGCGTTGGCCAGCACCCCGACGGGATAGCCGTGCAACTCGCCCCAGCCGGTGACCAGGGCGGTGCCGTACGCCGGCTTGAACTCGTCGAACTCGCTGCCGTCGAGCACCCGGGCCAGCACCTCGCGCGGGTCGAACGGCACCTTCAGGTCGGCGCTGGCGATGCCGAGCAGCTCCTCGGCGTCGTACCTCGGCGGGGCCGGCAACGGGTTGCGCGGCGGCGGGCCCTGCTTGCGCCAGTTCAGCCGGCGTACGCACTGCCGGGCCAGCCGGATGCCGTCGCGCTCGTCGGCGGCGAGGAAGTCCGCGAGCCCGGACGTCGTGGCGTGCATGGCCGCCCCGCCGAGGGACTCGTCGTCGGTGACCTCGCCGGTGGCCATCTTCACCAGCGGCGGTCCGGCCAGGTAGACCTGTGACCGGTCCCGGATCATGATCACTTGGTCGGACATGCCGGGCACGTACGCGCCCCCGGCGGTGGCGTTGCCGAAGACCACGCTGACCGTGGGGATCTTCGCGGCCGAGAGCCGGGTCAGGTCGCGGAACACCCGTCCGCCGGGGATGAAGATCTCCGCCTGGGTGGGCAGGTCCGCGCCGGCCGACTCGACCAGGTTCACCATCGGCAGCCGGTTGGCCAGGGCTATCTCGCCGGCCCTGCGGGTCTTCGCCAGCGACCACGGGTTCACCGCGCCGCCGCGTACCGTCGGATCGTTCGCGACGACGAGGCACTCGACGCCCTCGACGACGCCGATGCCGGTCACCACGCTGGCGCCGACCGGGAAGTCGGTGCCGTACGCCGCCACCGGGGACAGCTCCAGGAAGGGGCTGTCCGCATCGAGCAGCAGCTCGATGCGCTCCCGGGGGAGCAGCTTGCCCCGCTGATGGTGCCGGGTCACGTACTTCCCGCCGCCCCCGGCGCGCGCCCGGTCGAGGGCGGCGTCCAGCTCGGCGAGGCGCTCCAGCAGCGCCTCCCGGTTGGCGCGGTGCCCCGGCGAGGACGCGTCGATCGCACTGCGCAGTGTGGTCACAAGCCCATGCCCTTCGCGACGATCTCGTTCATGATCTCCGTGGTGCCGCCGCCGATACCGAGGATCCGGGCGTCGCGGTAGTGCCGCTCCACCTCGGCGTCGCGCAGGTAGCCGTAGCCGCCGTGCAGCTGGAGCGCCTGGTCGACCACCTCGGCGCAGGCCGCCACCGCGACGTTCTTCGCCATCGCCACCTCCGTCACCACCGGCTCGCCGGCGGCCACCCGCGCCGCCACCTGGTGCACGTACGCCCGGGCCGCCTCGGTGCGGGTGTGCATCTCGGCCAGCCGGTGCCGGATCAGCTGTCGGCTCGCCAGGGGACGGCCGAACGTGGACCGGTCCCGGCACCACCGCACCGCCAGCTCCACGCAGCGCTGCGCTGTCGCGTACGCCTGGGTGGCGAGGGAGAGCCGTTCCGCGGCGAAGTTCTGCATGATCGCCAGGAAGGCGGTGTCCTCCGCGCCGACCCGGTTCGCCACCGGCACCCGGGCGTCGGCGAACGACAGCTCGGCGGTGTCGGAGCAGTGCCAGCCGAGCTTCTCCAGCCGGCGCCCGACGGTGAAGCCGGGCGTACCCCTGTCGATCACCAGCAGGGTCAGGGCGCCGCTGCCCGGGGGCAGGGTGCAGACGGCGGTGGTCACGAAGTCGGCCCGGAAGCCGCTGGTGATGTAGGTCTTCGACCCGTTGACCACGTAGTGGTCACCGTCCCGCCGCGCGTGCGTGCGGATGCCGGCCACGTCCGAGCCGCCGTCGGCCTCGGTGATCGCCAGCGCGCCGATCGTGGTGCCGGCCAGCGTCGGCCGGACGTACCGGTCGATGAGCTCCGCGTCGCCGCAGGCGACGATGTGCGGCAGCGCGATGCCGTGCGTGAAGAGCGCGGCGACCAGGCCGGACGAGCCGCCCGAACGGATGATCTCCTCGGTGACGATGATCGAGTCGAGCAGGTCCCCGCCGCTGCCGCCGACCGCCTCGGGGAAGCCGATGCCGAGCAGGCCGAGCTTGGCGGCGGTGGCGTGCAGCTCGCGCGGGATCTCGCCGGCCCGCTCCCAGTCGTCCAGGTGCGGCAGCACCTCCCGGGTGACGAAGGCCCGCGTCAGCTCCCGTAGCTGCCGGCGCTCCGGCGTGTCCACGATGCTCACCGGCCCTCCCCGGGCGTCGCGCCGCCGGCCCGGTGGTCCGGACCGGGCCCGAGTTCCGCCGGCAGGTCGATGAGCCGGGAGCGGAGCAGCTCGCCGAGCGCCTTGGCCTGCGGATCGAACCTGGTGGAGGCGGCCACCCCCTGCCCGAGCAGGCCCCGGACGACGAAGTTGACCGCCCGCAGGTTCGGCAGCTCGTACCGCTCGACGGCCAGCGGCGCGGTCTCCGGCAGCAGCTCGCGCAGCCGCGCGGTGGTCAGCCAGCCGCGCAGCCACGACCAGGTCGCGTCACTGCGGGCCCAGACGCCCAGGTTGGCGTCGCCGCCCTTGTCGCCGGAGCGGGCCCCGACCAGCTCGCCGAGCGGCGCGCGCCGGGTGGGCCGGTCGGTCGGTGCGGCCGGCGGTTGACCGGCCTCCGGTGCCGGTCCGTCAGGCAGGTCGGCGGCGGGCGCCGACTCGCCCGGCGTGTCGGCGGTGCGGGCCGGCGGCGGGATCGACACCCGCTCGCCGGAGGGGAGCACCGCGACGTGCGGCACCGCGTCCTGCGGCACGGCGTCGGCGGTGAACACCCCGTAGGGCGTCGCGTCGCCGGGCAGCGTGGTCAGGGTGCAGCCGGGGTAGGAGGCCAGGGCCAGTTCCACCGCCGCGGCCGAGAACGCCCGCCCGGCCCGCGTCTTGTCACCGTCGCGCAGGTGTACGTGCAGCAGCGCGCTCGCCGCCTCGGTGTCGACCGCGTCCGGGTGATCGGTGCGGGCCAGCGTGAACTCCAGCCCCTGCGTGCCGACCGCCGCCTCGACCTGGCTGCGGACCAGGGCCGCCTTGGCGGGGATGTCGAGCCCGCACAGGACGAAGGTCATCGAGTTGCGGAAGCCGCCGAGGTTGTTGACGCCCACCTTGAGGGTGCCCGGCGGGGGTGTGCCCCGCACGCCGCTCACCCGTACCCGGTCCGGTCCGTCGGCGGCCAGCTCGACCGTGTCCAGCCGGGTCACCACGTCCGGGCCCAGGTAGGCCGGGCCGCCGACCTCGTAGAGCAGCTGGGCGGTGACAGTCTCCACGGTGACCGCGCCGCCGGTGCCCGGGTGCTTGGTGATCACACAGGAGCCGTCGGGGTGCAGCTCGGCGACCGGGAAGCCGGGGCGCCGCCCGCCGTCGGGCAGCTCGGTGAAGAAGCTGAAGTTGCCCCCCGTCACCTGCGCCCCGCACTCGAGCAGGTGACCGGCGGTGGTCGCCCCGGCCAGCGCGTCCAGGTCGTCGCGGCCCCAGCCGAAGTGGGCGATCGCCGGCCCCACCACCAGGGACGCATCGGTCACCCGGCCGGTGACCACCACGTCCGCCCCGCCGTCCAGACAGGCGGCGATGCCGTACGCCCCCAGGTAGGCGTTCGCCGTCAGCGCGTCCGGGCGGGTGAGGGCGTCGCCCTCGACGTGCCCGACGCGTACGGTCAGGCCGAGCCGGCCGGCGAGCGACCCGATCGCGGTGGCCAGGCCGGCCGGGTTCAACCCGCCGGCGTTGGTCACGATCCGTACGCCCCGGTCGAGCGCGGTGCCGAGGCAGCCCTCCAACTGCCGGAGGAAGGTCTTCGCGTAGCCGAGGGAGGGGTCGCGCAGCCGGTCCCGGCCGAGGATCAGCATGGTCAGCTCGGCCAGGTAGTCGCCGGTCAGCACGTCCAGTTCGCCGCCGTCGAGCATCTCCCGCCACGCCGTGGACCGGTCGCCGTAGAAGCCGGAGGCGTTCCCCACCCGCAGCACGCCGCTCACGCCGCCACCCCGCCCGCGTCGCCGGTGTCGGCCGCGTCGCCGGTGGCACCGGCCCCAGGGCCCGCAACCATCATGGGGGGTCCGTCGGCTCCGAATGCCCTCGGCGGGCGGCCGGGGCCGGGTGGGCCGGCGAAGGCCTGCGCCACGTCCAGCCACCCGTCGGCGACCGGGCCGGTGGCCGACAGCGCCAGGTCCGCGCGGTGCCTGCGCTGGGTGACGAGCAGGCAGAAGTCGAGGGCTGGGCCGGTGACCCGGTCGGCGGCGTCGGCCGGGCCGTACGTCCAGGTGTCGCCCTGCGGTGCCGCCAGCTCGACCCGCACCGGCACCGTCGGCGCCGGTCGGCCGTGGGTGGCGAAGCTGTGACCGAGGGTACGGAAGCCGAGGTGCGCGACGTGCCGCAGCCGGGCCGTGCCGGGGCGGGTCACCCCGAGGGCGTCGGCCACGTCCGTGCCGTGCGCCCAGGTCTCCATGATCCGGGCGGTGGCCATCGAGGCGGCTGACATCCGGGTGCCGAACCAGGGCAGCTTGCCGCCCGCCGGCACGCCCGCCAGCGCGTCGGCGAGCGCCGCCCGGCCGGCACGCCAGCGGGGGAGCAGCTCGTTCGGCGGAGCGAGGAACTCCTCCGCGCCGGCGTCGACGAGCCGGGCGGGGTCGGGGGCGGCGAGCACGGCCGCGAGGAACGCCTCGGCGTCCGTGGCGGCGAGCAGTGCCACGTGGTCGGTCCAGGCGAGGTGGGCGATCTGGTGCCCGACGCTCCAGCCCGGCGACGGCGTGGCGAGCCCCCAGCCGGCCGGCGACCGGCCGGCCACCAGGTCGTCGAACTGCTCGGACTCGTCGGCGAGGTCCGCGAGCAGGTCCTTGAGGTCGACCATGGTGCCTCCGGTGCGGGACGGGCCCGTTCAGGGCGGGCGGGCGGCCGGGCGGGTGTGAGCGGGCGGGCGGTCAGGCGGGCGTGAGCAGGGTGGCGAGCTGGCGCTTCCAGGTGTGCAGCAGGGCGGCGCGGCGGGACGAGTCGTCGTTGAGCAGGTTGGCCACGCCGAGCCCGCGGAGCAGGTCGAGGGTCGCCTGCACCGCCTCGCGTACGCCCGGGCGGCGTTCGTCCACGTCGAGCAGCGCGACGGTGAGCCGGTGCATCTCGCGGCCGACCCGGGCCTCCAGCGGCACGAGGGCCTCGCGCAGCTCCCGGTCGGTGCGCGCGGCGACCCAGAGTTCGAGGGCGGCGACGAAGAGCGGGCCGGTGAAGGCCGCACCGAGCAGGTCGATCACCCGGTCGAGCCGCCGCGGGCCGGGCGGCAGCGCCTCGGCCTCGCTGCGCAACTCCTCCGCCCGCCGGTCGGCGAGGTGGGCGACGGCGGCCGTGACCAGCGCGGCCTTGGTGGGGTAGTGGTGCAGCTGGGCGCCGCGCGAGACGCCGGCCCGGGCCGCGACGACGGTGGTGGTGGTGCCGGACCAGCCGTGCTCGACCAGGCACTCGACGGTCGCCTCCAGCAGCCGGGCCTGGGTGGCGCGGCTGCGCTCCTGCTGAGGGACGCGGGTCGATGCGGGCACGGGGACAGCCTGTCGCCCCGGAAACAAACAGTCAAGACTGACTTTTTCTAGCCCGAGGTCGGACTGGCGCGTCGGCCTGGGACGGGGACCAGGCAGTCCGGCCCTGTCGAGCTGCCCCTATGGATGGGGCAGGCGTGCCGGTCGACGCCCCCGCCGGCGGCTCGTCGGGTGCCGGCTCGTCGGGTGCCGGCCCGTCGGTGCCGGCTCGTCGGGTGTCGGCTCGTCGGGTGTCGGCTCGCGTCTGCCGCTGCGGATGGGCGCTGTCGAGCTGCCCCCACAGATGGGGCAGGGGCCTGTAGGGAAGGCACAGGCTCGCCCGGACAGATCGGCCGGTCCTATGGACGGGGCAGCTCGACAGGGCACGACCGGGGATCCCCAACCGGAACGGGGCCCGGGTGGCGATCGCCGGCAGCGGACGATTGATCCGCGCGTGGACCTGCCGCAGCGGAATCCCGGGGCGCCGGGCCGACACGCCCGGCATCCGCCCGGCACCGCCCGGCATCCGCCCGGCACCGCCCGGCACCGGTGGCGAAGGCACCTGGGCCTTGGACGGGGCATCCGCAGGCCACTCACCCGGGCGCAGGCGGCGTCCACGTCGAAGGGGGTGCGCCGCAGGTGTGCCCCCGGCCCGAGGAGCGCCCAGTAGGCGCCGGGACCGCCGTAGGGCATCCCGACACTGCCGGGGTTGACGATCAGCCGTCGGTCGGCCAGCCGGGTGAACGGCATGTGGGTGTGCCCGCAGACCACGGTCGCCACCTCGGCCGGGACGTCGGCGAGCACCTCCGCCCAGCGGGCCACCTGCTCGTCCCGCTGCCCCGCACAACCTCCAACGCCGGCAGCGCACCGTGGATGTCGGAGAGAACGGCCACCCGGTCCAGCATCGCTCCACCGTGCCCATCGGGCGGGCACGGTGTCCAGCGATTCTGCCCCGGGCAGATCCGGTCGTACGCGTCAGACGCGGGCGCGGCGGGCCAGGCGCTCCGGATCGAGGATGATGATGCTCTTGCCGTCCAGGCGCAGCCACCCGCGCGAGGCGAAGTCGGCCAGCGCCTTGTTGACGGTCTCCCGGGAGGCGCCGACGAGCTGGGCGATCTCCTCCTGGGTGAGGTCGTGGGTCACCCGCAGCACGCCGCCGTCGCGGGTGCCGAATCGGCCGGCCATCTGGAGCAGGTTCTTGGCGACGCGGCCGGGGACGTCGGTGAAGATCAGGTCGGCCAGCGAGTCGTTCGTGCGCCGGAGCCGGCGGGCGAGCACCCGCAGCAGCTGCTCGGCGATCTCCGGCCGGTTGTTCAGCCACGGGCGCAGGGCCTGCTTGCGCAGTCGCACCAGCCGGGTGTCGGTGACCGCGGTGGCGGTCGCCGTGCGCGGCCCGGGGTCGAAGAGCGACAGCTCGCCCACCATGTCCGACGGACCCATCACCGCGATCAGGTTCTGCCGGCCGTCGGCAGCGCGCCGGCCCACCTTGATCTTGCCGGACAGCAGGATGTAGAGACTGTCGCCGGGCTCGCCCTCGTTGAAGACGATCTCGCCCTTGCGTACCTCGAGCGTCTCCATCTCCTTGGCGAGTGCCTCGGCAGCCTCCGGGTCGACGCCCTGGAAGATCCCGCTGCGAGCCAGTACCTCGTCCATCGCGCACCTCCGCCTGCGCGTGCCGTCCGTCGGCCGGGTCCGCCGTCCGCTGATCCCTCGCGCGTCGCCAGTCTAGGCGCACGTGAGCAGCAATCAGAGGTGCACCCCTGGAATCTTGATCGTTGGGCGTAACCTGCCAGGCCTGATCAAGCAGTATGATCGCGCGCCCGCCCGGGCGCCGGAAGATGTACGGGAAGATGCCTGCTGACGCCCGGGTCGTAGGGTCACCACGTGCTGAGTGAACCCGTGCTGACGGCCCGCCAGGAGGACGGTCGGGACGTCCCGCTGCTGGTCTGGCGCGCCGACGGCCCGCTGCGCGCCGTCAGCTCCGCGCCGCTGGGCGGCGGGATCGGCGTACGGCACTGGGTCGTCAACGCGACCGTGCCCATGTCGTACGACCGGGACGACCCCGCCGACCACCTGGCCGAACTGGCCGACCGGCTCGACCTCGACGGGCCCGGGGTGGGCCTGCTGACCGGGGTGGACGTAGCCGAGGTGGTGGCCCGGACGGACACCGGCGTGCGGGTCTGGGCGACGGTCGGCCTGGGCACCCCCGTCTGGGCGGCGGCACCCGCCCCGGCGACGCTGGCCCAGCGGGTCGGGACCGTCAACCTCGTGGCGTACGTGCCGGCCCGGCTCGGCGACGCCGCCCTGGTCAACGCGGTGGCCACCGCCACGGAGGCGAAGGCGCAGGCGATCGCGGAGCTGGGTGTGCCGGGCACCGGCACCCCGACGGACGCGGTCACCGTGCTCTGCCCCGTCGACGGCCCCGAGTCGGCGTACGGCGGCCCGCGCTCGGCCTGGGGCGCCCCGCTGGCCCGGGCCGTGCACGCCGCCGTGACGGCCGGCGGGGCGGGCACCGTGGTCCCGTGGTCCGACCGACCGGCCGGCTGACACTTCGTCCGATCGGCCCTCGTTTCGGCCTTGCACACCCGATAAGGTCGCGCTCGATGTACGCTGCCGCCTCCCCTCCGCGCCGCCGGGCCGCACTCGGCCTCGGCGTGCTGCTCGCCGTCCTGCTCGCCGCCGGCTGCGGGGGCCCCGGGTCCGGGGCCGACGCGGTCTGGCAGCCCGGCGCGGGGGGCGGCAACACCGGCGCTCCGGTCCGCTCGGGCGAGCCCACGTCCTCCGCCCAGCCCGCCGAGCAGGCCATCTCGCTCTCGGCGACCGGCGACATCATCATGGGCAACGCGCCGAACCGGCTGCCCCCCAACGGCGGGAAGGGCTTCTTCGACTCCGTCGAGAAGGCGCTCGCCGCCGACCTGGTGATGGGCAACCTGGAGGAGCCGCTCACCGTCGACACCGGCACCGGCAAGTGCGGGCCGAACTCGACCCGCTGCTTCCAGTTCCGGGCCCCGCCCGAGTACGCCGTGCACCTGCGCGACGCCGGCTTCGACCTGCTGAACCAGGCCAACAACCACGGCTACGACTTCGGCCCGAAGGGCTACGAGAACACCCAGAAGGCGCTGGAGAAGTACGACCTCGCGCACACCGGGGCGCCCGACCAGATCACCGTGGTCGACGTCAAGGGGGTCAAGGTCGCGGTCGCCGGATTCTCGTCGTACGTCTGGTCCAACAGCCTCACCGACATCGCCGCGGCGAAGAAGGTGATCACCAAGGCGGCCGGCATGGCCGACGTGGTCGTCGTGCAGGTGCACATGGGCGGCGAGGGGTCCGAGAAGACGCGGGTGCGGCCGGGCACCGAGATGTTCCTCGGCGAGAACCGGGGTGACCCCGTCAAGTTCTCGAAGGCGATGATCGACGCCGGGGCGGACCTGATCGTCGGGCACGGTCCGCACGTGCTGCGCGGCATGGAGTTCTACAAGGGCCGGCTGATCGCGTACAGCCTGGGCAACTTCGCGGGCGGGGGCAACTCGCTGAGCAACGCCGGCCGGCTCGGCTGGGGCGGGGTGCTGAAGGTGTCGCTGAAGCCGGACGGCAGCTGGGCCGGCGGCTCGTTCGTCTCGACGTACATGAACTCCATCGGCAAGCCGACGATGGACCGCGACGACCGCGGGCTGGGCCTGCTGAAGCAGCTCACCGAGAGCGACTTCCCGGAGACCGGCGCCCGCTTCGACGACGCGGGCGCGATCAGCGCGCCGCAGGGCGGCTGACCGGGACGGCACGGCGCGTGGCCCCGGCCGACCGTCGCCCGGGCGACGTAGGCTGGCCGGCGTGACCACGAGTTCCTCCGGCTTCACCGAGACCGACCTCGGGCGCACCCGCCGCGCCCGGCGGATCGGCCGCGCACTGACCGAGACCCACCCCGACGCGCACTGTGAACTGAACCACTCCAACGCCCTGGAGTTGGCCGTCGCGACGATCCTCTCCGCGCAGTGCACGGACAAGAAGGTCAACGAGGTCACCCCGAAGCTCTTCGCCCGCTACCCGAGGGCCGCCGACTACGCGGGAGCGGACAGGGCGGAGCTGGAGGAGCTGATCCGGCCCACCGGCTTCTACCGCAACAAGACCGACTCGCTGATCAAGCTCGGCCAGGCCCTCGTGGAGCGGTACGACGGCCGGGTCCCCGGCAAGCTCGCCGACCTGGTGACGCTGCCCGGCATCGGCCGCAAGACCGCCAACGTCATCCTCGGCAACGCCTTCGACGTCCCCGGGATCACCGTCGACACGCACTTCCAGCGACTGGTGCAGCGCTGGCGGCTGACTTCCGAGACCGACCCCGTCAAGATCGAGCACGTGATCGGGGCGCTCTTCCCCCGGCGCGACTGGACCATGCTGTCGCACCGGATCATCTTCCACGGCCGGCGGGTCTGCCACGCCCGCAAGCCGGCCTGCGGCGCGTGCACCCTGGCGAAGCTGTGCCCGTCGTACGGCACCGGTCCGACCGAGCCGGCGGCGGCCGCGAAGCTGCTCAAGGGCCCCCGGGCCCGGGACCTGGCGGTGGCGGCCGGGGTCGCCCCGGAGCTGGTGCCGGTCCAGGCCGTCGTGGCGGAGGCACCGTGAGCGCGAGGAGTGAGCCGGTGTTGCGAGCCCCGCAGTCGCGAACCACGGTGAATCGATGAGCGCGAGGAGTGAGCCGGTGTTGCGAGCCCCGCAGTCGCGACGCCGGCTCGTCGCCCTGCTCGTACCCGTGCTGCTGGCCGCCGCTGGGTGCACCGCCGGTACCGAGGAGAAGGACCCCGGCCCGTCCGCCCGGCAGAAGGCCGCCGCGAGCCGGCCGTCGCCCTTCCAGGACTGCTCCGCCCTCGGCACGGCGCCCGCGTCCGCCCCGCCGGCGTCGTCGTCCGGTGGCGGGGGGCAGGCGCTGCCCGAGCTGACCCTGAACTGCTTCACCGGCGGTGCTCCGTTCGCCCTGCGGGAGCTGCGCGGGCCGGCGGTGGTCAACGTCTGGGCCTCGTGGTGCCCGCCCTGCCGCAAGGAACTGCCCGCCTTCCAGCGGCTCAGCGAACGGGCCGCCGGCCAGCTCCAGGTGATCGGAGTCAACAACCAGGACGGCCGCGAGGCGGCCCAGGCCATCGGCGAGGACTTCGGCATCCGCTTCCCGGTGCTGGTCGACCAGGGTGAAGGGCTGAAGCGGGCGCTGAACCGCAAGGCCATCCCCCTGACCGTCCTCGTCGACGGGCAGGGCCGCGTACGGCACGTCGACTCCTCCGGCGCCCTCGACGACGCCCGGCTGGCGGAGCTGGTCCGCCAGCACCTCGGTGTGACGGTGCCGGCGTGAGCCGGCGGCCCCCGGGCTGGTTCGACCCGCTGCTGACCCGGCTCGGCAGCGCGCGCAGCGAGGACTTCACGCAACTGGTCACCCCGGAGCGCGGGGGGCGGGAGAGCGCCGTGCTGGTGCTGCTCGGCGAGGAGCCCGGCACCGGCCCGGACGTGCTGATCCTCCAGCGGGCGGCCACCCTGCGCAACCACGCCGGTCAGCCCGCCTTCCCCGGCGGCGCGGCCGACCCGGGGGACGCCGACGTCCGGGCGACCGCACTGCGCGAGGCGAACGAGGAGGTCGACCTCGACCCGGCCAGCGTCACCGTCCTGGCCGAGCTGCCGAAGCTCTGGATCCCGGTCAGCGACTTCGTGGTCACCCCGGTGCTCGGCTGGTGGCACGCCCCGCATCCGGTGCACCCCCGGGAGCCCGCCGAGGTGGCGCACGTGGCCCGGCTGCCGGTCACCGAGCTGGTCGACCCGGCGAACCGGATGCGCGTCCGCCACCCGAGCGGCTGGATCGGTCCGGCCTTCTCGGCGCGCGGCATGCTGGTCTGGGGCTTCACCGGCGGGGTGCTGGCCGCCCTGCTGGAGATGGGTGGCTGGGCCCGGCCGTGGCCGCGGGACCGGGTCGTGGACCTGCCGCCGACCGGGGTCGCCCCGGCGCCCTCGGCCGGCACCGACGCGGTCGACGAGACCCCGGTGCGCTGACCGGACGGGCACCTTCCGCAACGATGGTCATCTCGCGGGCAGGGTGCCCGTACGCTTGACGCGTGTCCGCCGTGGATCTCGTACTGCTGCTGCTCATGCTCGTGTTCGCGATCAGCGGATACCGCCAGGGCTTCGTCATCGGGGTGCTGTCGTTCTCCGGCTTCTTCCTGGGCGCGCTGGTGGGCCTCCAGTTGGGGCCGATGCTGGCCCGGCAGTTCGTCGACAGCGGCACCCGGGTGCTGATCTCCCTGGTGGCGATCTTCGGGCTGGCGGTGGTCGGTCAGGCGGTCGCCGGCTGGCTCGGCTCGCACCTGCGCAAGACGATCACCAGCGACGTCGGCAAGCGGGTCGACGACGTCGGCGGGGCGTTCGTCTCGCTCTTCGCCGTGCTGCTGGTCGCCTGGCTCGTCGCGGTGCCGCTCGGCTCGTCGTCGCTGCCCTGGCTGGCCTCCTCGGTACGCAACAGCGCGCTGCTCACCGTGGTCGACCGGGTCCTGCCCGACCAGGCGCAGCAGCTTTCCACGGCGCTGCGGGACACCGTCGACACCAACGGCTTCCCCGACGTCTTCGGCGACCTGGCGCCCACCCGCGCCCGGCAGGTGTCCCCGCCCGACCCGGCGCTCGCCGGCTCCCAGGTGGTGGTCAACAGCCAGCGCTCGGTGGTGAAGGTGCTCGGCTCCGCCCCGAGCTGTTCGCGCCGGATCGAGGGCTCCGGCTTCGTCTACGCCGACGACCGGGTGATGACCAACGCGCACGTCGTCGCCGGTACCCGGTCCACCGTCGTCGAGCTGAACGGCGACCGGTACGACAGCAGGGTCGTCGTCTACGACCCCGACCGGGACCTGGCCGTGCTGCACGTGCCCGGGCTGCCCGGCCCGTCGATGCGGTTCGCGGCCGGCAACGCGGGCAGCGGCGCGGACGCGATCGTGCTGGGTTTCCCGCTCGACGGGCCGTACAACGCCCAGTCGGCGCGGATCCGGGACGTCGACCGGATCACCGGGCCGGACATCTACTCCGCCGGCAACGTGACCCGGGAGGTCTACACCATCCGGGCGCTCGTGCAGAGCGGCAACTCCGGCGGCCCGCTGGTCTCGTCGAACGGGCTGGTGCTCGGGGTGATCTTCGCGGCGGCGGCCGACGACCCGAACACCGGCTTCGCGGTGACCGCGGCCGAGGCCCGCCCCGTCGCCCTGGCCGGCGCCGAACGTACCCGGGCCGTCGGCACCGGCGACTGCACCTGACCGGTCAGCGACCTGCCGTCGGCCCGTGACCCGCCGTCGGCCCGCGACCTGCCAGCGGTTTCCGGCCCGTCGGCGGTGTGGGGCGACCGGTTGGGGCAGCCCGCCAGACGGTGAGGGCGGCGGCGGTCGCGGCCACCACGGCCGCGCCGAGCAGCCAGCCGGCCAGCACGTCGCTGCTCCAGTGCACGCCGAGGGCCACCCGGCTGAACCCGGTCACCAGGGCCAGCAGCAGGGCGGCCGTCCACAGCACCGGGCGCGCGGCCGGCCGGGCGTGCGGGAGGAACACCACCAGCAGCACCCCGGCGGCGAGGGCGGCGTTGAGCGCGTGCCCGGACGGGAAGGCCAGGCCGGGCGCCTCGGCCACCGGGTCGGGCAGGTCCGGCCGGGGCCGGCCGACGAGCAGCTTGAGCAGCGGGCCCAGCAGGCCGCCGACCGCCATGGTGACGGCCACCCACAACGCCAGCTGCCGGGCCCCCCGGTGGAGCAGCCAGAGCACCAGGACCAGGGCTCCCACGCGCAGCGGCATCGGGGCGAACACGTCGGTCCAGAGGGTCATCAGGCCCACCCACGCCGGGTGGTCGGCGGCGTGACCGGCCAGTGCGTCGGTGACCGCCGTGTCGAGCCGGCGCAGCGGGGGCCAGCCTGCCAGGACCAGGACCGCCAGCAGCGTGAACGGCGCTGCCACCAGGAACGCGGCGGTGGCGGCGAGGGTCAGCCGCAGGCCCCGCGCGTGGTCCGGGTGCAACCGGCGGCCACGCCACGAGGAGCGCGGCGGGGCGGTGAGCGTACGCGGGCCGGACAGGCTCATGACGGTCGTCCTACCCGGGACGCGGCCCGTTCAGACCCGCTCCGGTCGGCCGCCCGGGCCGGTTGCCCCCGGCAGGGGCGACGACGGCTCGTCCCGGACGGGCGACGGCGGCCGGGCCGGCGCCTCAGCCCGACGGCGGCGGGCGACGCCACGTCGCGGCGACGCGCCGGTGCGAGGAGAGCGGGGTCCACTGGCGGAACCGCCGCACCATCAGCGCCGCCCCGGTCAGCAGGGCGACGAAGAACACGGCCCCGGTCCAGAGCTGCTCCGGCGTGGTCTCCTCGTGTGCACCCGCCGGCTGGGCCGCCCACCGGGACTGCTGGCGCGGCACGGTGAAGCCGAGCGGCTCGCCGCCGACCCCCGCGACGTCGGACTGCGCCGCCCCCGGCGCCGGCCCGAACCCGACCACGCCCGGGGAGGACTGGTCGTCCAGCGGGTTGCGGCCCACCGGGCCCACCTCGGCGTCCAGCGCGGCGACCGGGTCGACCATGCCGTACCCGAAGCGGTCGTCCCGGCCGGTCGGGCCGATGTCGCGGGCGGTGGAGAGCAGCCGGTTGACCACGTCGCCGGCGGGCATCTCGGGGTAGCGGGCCCGCACCAGCGCGGCGGTGGCGGCGACCAGCGGCGCCGCGAAGCTGGTGCCCTGCACCCGCCAGTAGCCGCCCGGCCGGGCCCCGACCAGGCCGGTGGCGGGGGCGGTGAGCACGGTGGCCCGCCCGGTGATCGAGCCGGACCAGAGGCGGTCGCTGTCGCGCTCCGACCCGGCGACCGCGATGACGCCCGGCTCGCGGGCCGGGTACCAGACCTTCGCGTTGGGCGAGTCGCCCAGGTTGCCGGTGCAGGCGACCACGACGACGTCCCGGACGAAGGCGTAGTCGAGCGCCGCCGCCAGGGCGGGACTGTCGCCGCTGCCGCCGAGGGACAGATTGATCACGCGGGCGCCGTTGTCGACGGCCCAGCGCACGCCCCTGGCGACGATCAGCGCGTCGTCGTAGCGGTTCTCGGCGTCGAGGACGCGCACCGGGAGGATCCGGGCGTCCGGCGCCAGGCCGACGGCCCCCCGCTCGTCGTCGTTGCGGCCGGCGATCAGCCCGGCCACGGTGGTGCCATGGCCGACCGGATCGGGGCTGCCGGTCGCGCCCCGGGGCGCGACCAGGTCGAGGCCGGGCAGCACCCGACCGGCCAGGTCGGGATGGGTGGCGTCCACCCCTGAGTCGATCACCGCGACGGTGACGCCCACGCCGGTCGAGCTGCGCCACGCGGCATCGGCCCGTAACACGTCGAGCTGCCACTGCTCGTCGCGGACCTGGTCGGGGCGCTTCCTGCCGTCGGGCGCCGCGAGCGCCACCGGGACGACGGCGGCCGGCTCGTGCAGGACCGGCCGGGCGGCGGGCTGCCGGGGGGCGGCGCCGGCCGCCGTCACCGGAGCCGCGACCGACACGACGGCGGCCGCCAGGCCGAGCAACGTACGCCCGGCGATCCGCCGAGCCGCTGGCGGACAGCTGTCCCGCACGGTCGTCACATCCTCAGGCATTCATCGCGACGCAAACATGACGATCGGAGATTACCGGTTCCCCGCCGCCTTGCGGGGCGTTCCCGGGACACCGGTCACGGCGGCGGCAGATGGGCCAGCTGGATCAGGCGTACGCCCTCGCGCCGGGTGACCAGCCGGCCGCGCCCCGGGGGCAGCGGGCCCGGCCGGACCGGGCCGACCAGCGCCCCCTCCTCGGGGCTGCCCGCCATCACCAGCCCCGAGGTGGAGAGTTCGCGCAGGCGCTGCACGAGCGGCTCGTACTGGGCCCGGCCGGCACCGCCCGAGCGGCGGACGAGCACCAGGTGCAGCCCGACGTCCCGGGCGTGCGGCAGGTGCTCCTCCAGGGCGCGCAGCGGGTTGGACGGCCCGCTGGCGACCAGGTCGTAGTCGTCGACCAGCACGAACAGCTCCGGCCCGGACCACCACGACCGCTGCCGCAGCTGCGCGGGCGTCACGTCGGGCCCGGGCACCCGCCCCGCCATGTAGCCGGCGGCGGACTCGACCAGGTCGGTGGTGTGCGCCGCGGCGGAGCCGTACCCGATCAGGTGCGGCGACGCCGACTCGGTCAGGTCCACCAGGCTGCGGCGGTAGTCGACCAGGATGACCCGGGCCTGCTCGGGGGTGAACCGGCTCATGATCGAGGTGGCCAGCGCGCGCAGGAACGACGACTTGCCGCACTCGGCGTCGCCGAAGACCACGAAGTGCGGCTCGGTGGCGAAGTCCAGCACCACCGGGCGCAGGTCCGCCTCGGCGATCCCCACCGGGATGCGCAGGCCGGTGGTCGCGGTCGGGTCCAGCTCGGCGTACGGGAGCACCGGCGGCAGCAGTCGCACCGGGGGCGCGACCGGGCCGGCCCAGCTCCCGGCGGCCTGTCCGACCAGGTCCGTCATGTCCCCGCCGGAGGCGGCGAGCTGCGGCAGCGCGGTGAGGAAGTGCAGGCTCTCCGCCGTGACGCCCCGGCCGGGGGTCTTCTCCGGCACGTTCGCCGCCGCCCGGCGGGCCACCAACGAGTCGGCCGGGTCGCCGAGGCGCAGCTCCAGCCGGGAACCGAAGAGGTCCCGGATCGCCGGCCGGAAGTCCAGCCAGCGCACCGCCGTCGCCACCACGTGGACCCCGTACGACAGCCCCCGGGTGGCCAGGTCGGTGACGAGCGGCTCCAGGTCGTCGTACTCGCCGCGCAGCGTGGCCCAGCCGTCCACCACCAGGAACACGTCACCGAACGGGTCGGCCGCGGGCTGGCCGGTGCGCGCCAGCGCGGCCCGGCGCTGCCGCCAGGCGGCCATCGACTCCACGCCCAGCTCGGCGAAGCGTCGTTCCCGGTCGACCAGCAGGGTCGCGATCTCGCCGACCGTACGCCGGACGGCTGTCGGGTCGGCGCGGCCGGTGACCCCGCCGACGTGCGGCAGGTCGCGCAGCGCGGCCAACCCGCCGCCGCCGAAGTCGAGGCAGTAGACCTGCACCTCGGCGGGGGTGTGGGTGAGCGCCAGGGCGCAGATCAGCGTGCGCAGCGCCGTCGACTTGCCACTCTGCGGCCCGCCGACCACCGCGGCGTGGCCGGCGGCGCCGTCCAGCGCCAGCCAGAGCAGGTCGCGGCGCTGCTCGAAGGGCTTGTCGACCACCGCGACCGGCACCTGGAGCGCGCCGTGCAGCTCCGGGTTGCCGAAGGTGAGACCGCGCGCCGGGTCGGCGCCGACCGGCCCGAGCAGTTCGTCCAGCGTCGGTGCCCGGCCGAGCGGGGGGAGCCACACCTGGTGGGCGGGCGGCCCCTGCCCGGCCAGCCGGTCGATCATCAGCTCCAGCAGGCTCTCCGTGCCGCCCTCGTCGGCCGTGGCGGGCAGGGCGGGCGGCCCGACGGGCTCCGGCCTGGGCACGAGGTGGGTGGAGAAGGCGAGCAGGCGCGGGGCCCCGGTGCCGCCCGCGCCCGGCGCCGCGCCGCGCCGGCGCAGCGCCCCCGAGACGTACGCGGCCTTGAACCGCACCAGCGGTTCGGTGCCGAAGCGCAGGTAGCCGTGGCCGGGTGAGCGGGGCAGCTCGTGCGCGTCCGGCACCCCGAGCACCGTGCGGGACTCCAGCGCCGAGAAGGTCCGCAGCCCGATCCGGTACGACAGATGGGTGTCCAGCCCGCGCAGCCGACCCTCCTCCAGCCGCTGCGAGGCCAGCAGCAGGTGCACGCCGAGCGACCTGCCCAGCCGGCCGATCTGCACGAACAGGTCGATGAAGTCGGGCTTGGCCGACAGCAGCTCGGAGAACTCGTCGCAGATCAGCAGCAGCGACGGCAGCGGGGCGAGGGGGGTGCCGGCGGCGCGGGCCCGCTCGTAGTCGCGCAGGCTCGCGAAGTTGCCGGCCCGACGCAGCAGTTCCTGGCGGCGGACCAGCTCGCCGTTGATGGCGTCGACCATCCGGTCGACCAGCGGCAGCGCGTCGGCCAGGTTGGTGATCACCGCGGCGGTGTGCGGCAGCCGGTCGAAGGAGGCGAAGGTCGCGCCGCCCTTGAAGTCGATCAGTACGAAGTTGAGCTGCTCCGAGCTGTGCGTGGCGGCCAGCCCGAGCACCAGGGTGCGCAGCAGCTCGGACTTGCCGGAGCCGGTCGCCCCGATCAGCAGGCCGTGCGGCCCCATGCCGTCCTGCGCCGACTCCTTCAGGTCCAGCTCGATGGCGCCGCCGTCGGTGCCCATTCCGATCGGCACCCGCAGCCGGTCCCGGGTGGACCGGGGTGCCCATCCCTGCTCCGCGGTGAAGCTCTCCGGGTCGCCGAGACCCAGCAGCTCGGGCAGGCCCAGCTCGGCGCCCGGCGGGGCGTCCGGACCGCGTGCCGCGCTGGCCAGCCGCAGCGGGGCCAGCCGGCGGGCGACGGCCTCCGCGTCGACGAGGTGCAGCCGGTCCGCCGTACCGACCTCGGCGTGCCCCTGCGCGGAGTGGGAGTGCAGTCGGCCCCGACGCAGCTCCAGCAGCAGCGCGAACCGGTCCAGCAGGCGCGGCGGCGGGGTGTCCAGGTCGATGATCGTGACGGCGTCGATGCCGCCGTCGCCGGTCAGGTCGGTGGCCCCGGTCAGGTCGCCCCCGTCGAGCACCACCACCACGTGCGGGCCGTCGGTGGCCGGGCCGGCCGGGCTGAACCGGGACCGGCTGGCCAGCACCTCGTCCAGCAGCCCCTCCAGTTCGGCCCCCGCGCTGGTGACCAGCCGGACCGGGCCGAGCGCGTCGGTGCGGGTGGGGTGGTGGGCGTGCGGCAGCCACTTGACCCACTCCCAGGCGGCCCGTCGCTCCGGCCCGGCGCAGACGGCGACGAGCAGCTCGTCCGGGGCGTGGAAGACCGCGAGCTGGGCGAGCATCGCCCGGGCCAGCGCCTGGGCGGCGGGCCCGTCGCCGTCGTCGGCGGGGCCGGTGGTGGCGTCGCGTACGAAGACCCGGGCGAAGCTGCGCAGCGACAGCGCCACCGGCAGGTCGGGCACCACGGAGTAGGCGTCCAGGAAGCGGCGCAGCGCGCCGGCGGTCATCGGTTCCAGCTCCTCCAGCGGGCGGGTGACCGGGGGCACCAGCGGGGTGGCGAGGGTCTGCGGGCCGACGGCGACCCGGACCACCGCGAAGTCCGGGTCGGTGGGGCGGCGTTCCCAGACCCGGTGGCTGTCGACGGTCGACCAGAGCCGGCCGGGGTCGGGGTGCCGGTAGTAGAGCCCGGCGCGCTGCTGCCCGGCGGTCTGCCGGACCCGGCGTCGCAGCACGGTCAGGTGCCGCAGGTAGTCGCGCCGGGCGGTCATCATCTCCGACTTCTTCGGGGTGCCGGAGGCGCTGCCCCACGAGTTCGCCAGCATGGCCAGCGAGGAGAGGCCGAACATCCCGCCGACCACGTAGGAGTAGGCGCTGCCGCCGCGGCCGAACATCATCGCCATCGCCACGGTGCCGCCGAGCATGGGCAGCACCATGAGCAACTGCTGCCAGCGTCCGCCGGCGACGGCGGGGATCTCCGGCGGCGCGTCCACCGGCAGCTCACCCACCGGAATCTCCGGCGCCGGTCGGCGGGGTGGCCGCTTGATGACGACAGTGGACACTCGACCTCCTGACAGCGCTCGGTAACCCGAGCCTGGCTCATGGTAGGTAAAGTCCTGTCGTCCGCGCAGCCACCAACCCCGCCGGAGATGGAGATCAGTCGATGACAATCGGGCTGGCCCGGGTCACCGTCAGCGCCCCCCAGCGGCGGGTCGACGTCGCGCTGCCCGATCAGGTACCCCTGGCCGAGCTGCTGCCCGAGGTGCTGCGGCACGCCGGCGAGGGGCTCGCCGACGACGGCGAACGGCACGGCGGCTGGGTGCTGCGGCGCACCGACGGCGCGGTGCTGACCACCGCCCAGGCGCTGCTGCCACAGGGGGTCCGCGACGGCGAGGTGCTGCACCTCGTGCCGGCCCGCGCGCAGTGGCCCGAGCTGGAGTACGACGACGTGGTCGAGGCGATCGCCGACGGCGCCCGGCGGCGCGGCGGGGCGTGGTCACCCGCCGCCACCCGGGCCGCCGCCCTGGCCGGGGCCGCCGTGCCGCTGGCCGTCGGGCTGCTCGCCGTGACGGCCGGCGGGCCGGCGCACGAGGCGGCCTGGCCGGCCGCCGCCGTGGTGGCGCTCCTGCTCACCCTCGCCGGGGTGGTGGCCTCCCGCGCCCACGCCGACGGGCCGGCCGGCGCGACCCTGGGCGGCTACGCCCTGCCGTACGCGGCGGTGGCCGGCGCCCTCGCGGTCAGCTCCGGCGACCCGGTCGGGCCGGTCCCGGGGCTGCGCTGGATCGGCGCGCCCGAGCTGCTGGCCGGCTCGGTGGCGCTGCTGCTGGTGTCGGTGCTCGGGCTGGTCGGCGTCGCCACCCGGCTGCGGGTCTTCGTGGCGGGTGCCACCGCCGGGTTCGCCGGCACGCTGGCGGCCCTCGGCGGGCTGCTGCTCAGCCCGGCCGGCACGGCGGCGGTCCTGCTCTGTGTGCTGGTCTTCGCCGTGGGGGCGGTGCCGCTGCTGGCCATCCGGCTCGGCAAGGTGCCGCTGCCCCCGATCACCCTGCCCACCGGCGAGCCGGGCGACGCCGACGGGGCCCGCGACCTGCCCGACGCCGACCGGGTCTACGCGGCGGTGGCCCGCACCGAGGAGATGCTCACCGGGATGCTGCTCGGGCACGCCGTGCTGGCGGTCGCCGCCGCGGTGGTGCTGGGCCTCTCCGGCGGTACGGCGGGCCGGCTGCTGGTGGCGGTCGCCGCAGCCGTGCTGCTGCTCCGCTCCCGGCTGTTCGTGTCCGTGCGCCACCGGGTGCCGACCGTCGCCGCCGGCCTCGCCGGGTACGCCGTACTGGGCGCCGTGCTCGTCGACGGGTCCGGCCCGGCGGTCCGGCTCGCGCTGGTCGTCGGCGGGCTGGCGCTGGCCCTCGTGGCGGTGGCCGCCGGCACCACGTACGCCAGCCGGCCGGTCTCCCCGTACGTCGGCCGGATCGCGGACCTGACCGACACCGCCCTGGTGGTGTCGGTGGTGCCCGTCGCCTGCGCGGTGCTCGACCTCTACGAACGGGCCCGGGGGCTGCTCGGCTGAGCGGCCCCCGGGCCCGTCGACGGTCGGTGCCGGGGTCAGTGCGTGGACTCGCCGCGCGCCTCGGCCTCCCGGGCCCGCCGGTACGACGCCACGATCTCCGCCTCGGCCTCGATGCGCCCCACCCACGTGGCGCCCTCGACCGACTTGCCGGGCTCCAGGTCCTTGTAGACCTCGAAGAAGTGCTGGATCTCCAGCCGGTCGAACTCGCCGAGGTGGTGGATGTCGCGCAGGTGCTCCTGGCGCGGGTCCTCGTAGGGCACGCAGAGGACCTTGTCGTCGCCGCCCTTCTCGTCCGTCATCCGGAACATGCCGATGGTGCGGCACCGGATCAGGCAGCCCGGGAAGGTGGGCTCGGGAACCAGCACGAGCGCGTCCAGCGGGTCGCCGTCCTCGCCCAGTGTCCCCTCGATGAAGCCGTAGTCGGCCGGGTACTGCGTGGAGGTGAAGAGGGTACGGTCCAGCCGGATCCGGCCGGTCGCGTGGTCGACCTCGTACTTGTTGCGGTGACCCTTGGGGATCTCAACCGTCACGTCGAAATCCATCTGCACGCTCCCTCGTCTGCCCACGCTGGCCAACGGAAACCAGCGGCACGCCGCTCCACGGATGAATGCCCACCCGCGGGCTCCGGCCGCCGCATAGTGTTCGGACCGAAGTAGTGTCACCCAAGCAGATTTCCGCCGGGCGAGGAGGGGGCCGTGGGGAGGGAAGATTCACACTACCGCCCGGATGCCGATGCTGGACGGGGTACCGGGCGTTCTGCTTCCGGCGGCGCCACCGGGCGCTTCCCGGTCCCCGACGCGCACCTTCCCCGCCCGCCGGCGTCCTCCGGCGACCGCGAGCCGACGTCCGGCCGGCCCGTGCCACCGTACGACCGCGAGCTGACGCCGGGCCCACCCGCGGGCGGCGGTGTCCCGGCCGGCCTGGTGCCCGGCGGCCAGGCCGGCCCGGAGCGCCGACCGCCGTCGACCGATCTGTGGGCCGCCGCCGCGCCCCGGCCCGCCGGCGGGCCGCCCGGCCCGGGCCGCCCGGAGCCGCCCGCGCCGACCTCCCGCCGTCGCCGGGCCCTGCCCGTGGTGCTGGCCACGGTGCTCGTGCTGGTCCTGGCCGCGGTCGGGATCGCCGTGGTCCGTCCCGGACCGGTGGCGGACTGGCTGGGCGACGAGCCCACCGGCCGGACCACTGCGCCAGCGGCCGAACCGGTGCCCGTGGCGGTGCTGGCCGGCGCGGACGCGAACGCCCCGATGCCCACCCCCGAGGGCGTACGCTCGGCGCTCGCCCCGCTCGTGGGCGTGCCCGCCCTCGGCGACCGGGTGCACGTCTCGGTGGCCGACGTGGCGACCGGCCAGCCGCTCTTCGGCCTGGGCGAGGACGCCGGCACGGTGCCCGCCTCGGTGACCAAGCTCGTCACCGGGGTCACGGTGCTCGCCGCGCGTGGTCCGGCGTACCGCATTCCGACCCGGGCGGTTTCCGGCGCGGCCCCGGGCGAGGTGGTGATCGTCGGCGGCGGGGACCCCACGCTGGCGGTCGACAGGAAGGGCTTCTACCCGGGCGCGGCCCGGCTGGACGACCTGGCCGCCCAGGTGCGCGACGCCCTCGGTGGCGCGAAGCCGACGAAGGTCACGGTCGACTCGTCGCTCTACTCCGGGCCGGTCTTCGAGCCGGGTTGGGACGACGACATCCCCACCGGCGGCTACGGCGGCGCGATCACGGCGCTGATGACCGACGGGGCCCGCAGCGACGTGACCCGCGCGAAGAAGGACGGGGCGGACGGCAACCACTGGGCGGAGCGGGTCTCCCGGCCCGACCTCGCCGCCGGTCGGGCCTTCGCCCGGCTGCTCGGCGTGCCGGCCGGGGCCGTCGCGCGCGGCACCGCCCCCGCCGCCGGCACCGCCACCCCGGGGCCCGGCGCCGAGCTGGGCAGGGTGGAGTCGCTGCCGATGGTCCGGCTGGTCGACATCATGATCAGCGACAGCGACAACATCGTCGCCGAGGCACTGGCCCGGCAGGTCGCACTGGCCCGCAACGAGCCCGCCTCGTTCGCCGGCGCCGGCGCGGCGATGGACGCGGTGGCCGCGGAGCTGGGCCTGCCGGCCGACGAACTCACCCTCGCCGACGGCAGCGGCCTGTCGCGCAGCAACCGGATCAGCCCCTCGCTGCTCACCGACCTGATCGCGCTCGCCGGCGACGGCAGCCGCCCCGAGCTGGCCGCGATCTTCGGCGGCCTGCCCGTCGCCCGATGGTCCGGCACTCTCGCAGACCGGTTCGAGACGGCGGCGACGAGGGCCGGCGCCGGGGTGGTCCGGGCCAAGACCGGCACGTTGACCAAGGTGCACGCCATCGCCGGCCTGGTCAGCACGGGCGACGGGCGGCTGCTCACCTTCGCGGTGCTCACCGACGAGGTGCCCCCGGACGGGCTGACGGCCGCCCGGGCGGCGCTGGACCGGATCGGCGCCGCCCTGGCCGGCTGCGGCTGCCGCTGACCGCACTCGGACGGGACCCCCTGGGCGCCGGCCCCGGGTGGAGCGCTTCTCAACGTCCCGGCCGCCCTCGGACGGGAGCGCCGTCGCGCCGTGTCGGCCCCGGGCGGGCGCGGGAGCGGCGTCGATCCCCGGCGCGAGCCCGGGCCGGGGTGTCGCGGCGCGGGTACGGTGGGGTGCATGGCGCAGTTCGTGGACTGGGATCTGGCCGCCGCGACCGCGGCGGCGCTGAGCAAGTCGGGCCCCCGGGTGTCGTACACCGAGGCCACCGATGTGGTCGCGCAGCTGCGGCGGTTGACCGACGAGGCGGCGGGGCACGTCGCGGACTACACGGGCCTCCGCTCGCAGGTGTCCCACCCGCCGGTGCGGGTGGTCGACCGGCGGGACTGGGCGGCGACCAACATCGCCGGGCTGCGCGAGGTGATCACCCCGCTGGTCGGCCGGCTCACCAGGGACAAGCAGCCGGGCGCGCTGACCGAGGCGATCGGCTCCCGGGTCACCGGCGTGCAGGCCGGCACCGTGCTGGCCTACCTCTCCGGCCGGGTCCTCGGCCAGTACGAGGTCTTCTCCGCCGACCCGGGGCAACTGCTGCTGGTCGCGCCGAACATCGTCGAGGTGGAGCGCAAGCTGGGGGCCGACCCGCGGGACTTCCGGCTCTGGGTCTGCCTGCACGAGGTGACCCACCGCACCCAGTTCACGGCCGTACCGTGGATGCGGGCGTACTTCCTCAGCGAGGTGCAGGCCTTCGTGGACGCGTCGTCCAGCGGCGGCGAGCACCTGTTGGAGCGGCTGCGCCGGGGCGTGGCCACGCTCTCCGACGCGGTGAAGGACCCGGAGAGCCGCACCAGCGTGCTGGACATCGTCCAGACCCCGGGGCAGCGGGCCGTGCTGGACCGGCTCACCGCGCTGATGACCCTGCTGGAGGGGCACGCCGAGTTCGTCATGGACGGCGTCGGCCCGCAGGTGGTCCCGAGCGTCGAGCGGATCCGGGCGGCGTTCAACCGGCGCCGCGAGACCGGCAACCCGCTGGAGAAGGCCATCCGTCGGCTGCTCGGCGTGGAGGTCAAGATGCGCCAGTACGCCGAGGGCCGCAAGTTCGTGCACGGTGTCGTCGACCGGGTCGGCATGGATGGCTTCAACAAGATCTTCGGCTCGCCGCTCACCCTGCCCCGGCTGGACGAGCTCGGCGACCCGGACGCCTGGGTGGCGCGGGTGCACGGGCCGGTCGGCCCGGCCCCGACCGTCGGCTGACCGTACGCCGGTGGCCGCGCTCGCCCCGCCGGTGGCCGCGCTCCGCGTCGCGGTCCGCCGCGCGCTGGCCGACCTGCCGTCCGGGGGGCCCGTGCTGGTCGCCTGCTCGGGCGGCGCGGACTCGCTCGCGCTGGCCGCCGCCACCGTGTTCGTGGCACCCCGGCTGGGCCGCGCCGCCGGACTGGTGACGGTCGACCACGGCCTCCAGGAGGGGTCGGCGCAGCGGGCCGCGGCGGTGGTGACGTGGGCGCGCGAGGCCGGCCTGGCACCGGTCGAGTCGGTACGGGTCGAGGTGGCCGGGCGGCCGGGCGGTCCCGAGGCGGCCGCCCGCGAGGCCCGTTACCAGGCGTTGGCCCAGGCGGCCCGCCGGCTCGGGGCGGCGGCCCTGCTCACCGGGCACACCCGCGACGACCAGGCGGAGACCGTGCTGCTCGCGCTCGCCCGGGGCGCCGGCCCGCGCGGTCTGGCCGGGATGCCCGCCCGACGGGACCTCGACGGGGTGCCGCTGCTGCGCCCGCTGCTGGAGGTCGGCCGGGAGCAGACCCGTACGGCGTGCGCGGTGCTCGGGCTGAGCCCGTGGGAGGACCCGCACAACGCCGACCCCTCGTACGCCCGGGCCCGGGTCCGGGCCGACCTGCTGCCCGCCCTGGTCCGTGCGCTCGGGCCGGGGGTGCTGGACAACCTGGCCCGGACCGCGCGGCTGGTGGCGGCGGACAACGCCGTCCTCGACGACCTGGCCGCCGCCGCGCTGGCCGACGTGCGCCACCCCGAGGGCGGGCTCGCGGTGCGCGGGCTGTCCGATCTCCCGCCCGCGGTGCGCGGCCGGGTGCTGCACGCCTGGGCCCGGGAGTTGGGCGCCCCGCCCGCCGCCCTGTCGCACGGGCACGTGACCGCCCTGGACACGCTGGTCACCGGCTGGCGTGGGCAGGGGGCGGCGCACCTGCCGGGCGGGCTGCGGGTGCTGCGCCGCGACGGCCGGCTCACCGTCGTCGGCACCCGCTGATTCCCGCCGCCGGAGACCGGGGCCCGGTTCCGGGGCCGCGGGATCCGCCGGGAGGCGGTAGACATGGCGCATGGCGTACCCCCGACAGCCGCTCTTCGCGCCGCACGGCGCGGTGGCGACGAGCCAGCCGCTGGCCGCGGCGGCCGGCCTGGCCGTGCTGCGACGCGGCGGCAACGCCGTCGACGCGGCCCTGGCCACCGCGATCACCCTGACCGTGGTGCAGCCCCCGTCCAACGACATCGGTGGCGACCTGTTCGCGATCGTCTGGGACGGCGAGCGGCTGCACGGCCTCAACGCCTCGGGCCGGTCCCCGGCGGCCCTGACCCGCGAGCGGGTGCTCGCCGCGACCGGGGGGCGCGGCGCGGCTCCGGTCGACGCGCTGGGCGGCGCGCAGCGGGTGGGGCCGGCGATGCCCGCCCGGGGCTGGCTGCCGGTGACCGTGCCCGGCGCCCCGGCCGGCTGGCGCGACCTGCACGACCGGTTCGGCTCACTGCCCTTCGCCGACCTCTTCGCCGACGCGATCGGCTACGCCGAGCACGGCCACCCGGTGTCCCCCGGCGTGGCGGGGATCTGGGCGCGGGCCCTCGCCGCGCCCGCCCCGACCGGCCCGGAATTCGCGGAGTTCGACCGGGTCTTCGCGCCCGGCGGCCGGGCTCCCCGGGCGGGGGAGCGGTGGCGCAACCCGGATGCGGCGCGGACCCTGCGGCTGATCGCCGAGACCGGGGCGGCGGACTTCTACCGGGGCGGGATCGCGGCGGCGCTGGCCGCGCACGCGGCCCGCACCGGCGGCCTGCTCACCGGCGACGACCTGGCCCGGCACACCTCGACCTGGGTGACCCCCGTGTCCGTCCACTACCGGGGTCACGAGGTCTGGGAGCTGCCGCCCAACGGGCAGGGCCTGGCGGCGCTGCTGGCGCTGCACATCCTGGACGGGGCGGATCTCGCCGGGCTGCCGCTCACCGAGCGGCTGCACCGACAGATCGAGGCGATGAAACTCGGCTTCGCCGACGCGCACGCCCACGTCGCCGACCCGGAGCGGGTGCCGGTGCCGACGGAGGCGCTGCTCTCGCCGGGATACGCGGCGGCCCGCCGCGCGCTGATCACCGAGCGGGCCGCGGAGCCGGCCGCCGGCGACCCGGAGCGCGGCGGCACGGTCTATCTCTGCACCGCCGACGCGGGCGGCATGATGGTCAGCCTGATCCAGTCGACCTACCTGGCCTTCGGCTCCCGCGTGGTGCTGCCCGGGCACGGCTTCGCGTTGCAGAACCGGGGGCTGGGGTTCCGCCTCGACCCCGCCCATCCCAACGTGGTGGGGCCGGCGAAGCGGCCCTTCCACACCATCATCCCCGGCTTCCTCACCCGCGACGGGCGGCCCGTGGGCCCGTTCGGGGTGATGGGCGGGCACATGCAGCCGCAGGGGCACGTGCAGCTGGTCTCGGCGACGCTCGACGGCGGGCTCGACCCGCAGGCGGCACTGGACGCGCCGCGCTGGTACTGGCACGCCGGCCGGTCGGTGCTGGTCGAGCCGGAGCTGGTCGCCACCGCCGAGGGCCGCGCCGCGCTCGCCGAGCTGCGGGCCCGGGGCCACGAGATCGCCGTCGCGGAGGAGCCGGGGGTCTTCGGGCACGGGCAGGCGATCTGGCGGCTGCCGGACGGCGGCTACGTCGTCGGCTCCGAACCCCGGGTGGGCGGTGGGATGCTCGGCTGGTGACCGGGCTCCCGGCCCCGCCCTTTCCGGGGCTCAGGCCTGCACCCGGTCGCGGAAGGTGACCCGGTAGGTGTGCGGGGTGGCGCCGACCCGGCGGGCGAAGTGGTGCCGCAGCGCCGCCGAGTCGCCGAAGCCGGCCCGGTCGGCCACGGCCTCGACGCTGAGCCCGGTCTCCTCCAGCAGCCGCCGGGCCAGCAGCACCCGCTGGTTGGTCAGCCAGTCGTGCGGCGTGGTGCCGGTCTCCGCGCGGAACCGCCGGGCGAACGTACGCGGGGACATCTCGGCCCGGGCGGCCAGCTCGTCGACGGTGACCGGGCGGTCCAGGTGCCCCATCAGCCACTCCAGCACCGGTTCCAGGGTGGGTGCCTCGGGGGTCCTGGGAATGGGCGCCTCGACGTACTGCGCCTGCCCACCGTCGCGGTGCGGGGGGACCACCATCCGGCGGGCCAGCCGGGTGGCCGTGGCGGAGCCGTGTTCCTGGCGGACCAGGTGCAGGCAGGCGTCGATGCCGGCGGCCGTGCCGGCGCTGGTGAGCAGCCGGTCGTCCTGCACGTAGAGCGAGTTGCACCGGACCCTGGCGCTCGGGTGGCGGCGTTGCAGCTCGTCGACGTGGCGCCAGTGGGTGGTGCACTCCCGGCCGTCGAGCAGCCCCGCCTCGCCCAGCACGAACGCCCCGGAGCAGACGCTGAACACGTACGCCCCGCGGTCGGCGGCCCGGCGTAGTGCGGCGAGCACGGATGCCGGCACGACAGCGCCGTCGTGGTGGGCCGGGACGGCGACGAGGTCGGCCTCCTCCATCGGGCCGAGGTCGGCGTGCGGGGTCAGCTGGAAGCCCGACGAGGTGCGGACCGGGGCACCGTGGGGGCTGCACACGTGGAAGCGGTAGGCGGGGAACCCGTCGGCGGTGCGGTCGGTCCCGAAGACCTCCGCGAGGACTCCGAGCTCGAACGTGGCGACCTGGTCCAGAGCGAGGACGGCGACCGATCTGAGCATGTGACGAGGGTAACCGTGCGGGTGGCAGGAAATCGAGGGGTGGTGGCATCACTGCCACTGTCCGGATGCTGGGGGTCAACGGAGACTGGTTCCAGTCCGGTGCGCACCGGCGGCGAAAACGACAGCAACCATGCGAAAGCGAGCGCCGCCATGGAGATCCTCTTCTTCCTCTTCTTCCTCTTCGTCCTCGCCTTGGCCTCGGCCGTCGGCCTCACCGCCGACAGCCGGGACTCAGCCGACTGGAAGCCGTCCGACGACGGCCGGCGCTGGCGGTCCCGTCCCTGCTGAGGTGGATCGCGGCCTTCGTGGCGTTCGTCCGGGTTGCCGCCCGCCGAAAAGGGGCGGCCCCGCCGACGGAGGCCATCCGGCGTACGGCAGGCTAGGAGCCATGGCTGACGGCTCCTGGTACGACGCCGACATCGACCACGTGATCATCTCCGAGGCGCAGATCCGCGAGAAGACCGCGGAGCTCGCCAAGCAGGTGTCGGCGGACTACGCCGAGGTCGATGACGGGCTCCTGTTGGTCTGCGTCCTCAAGGGCGCGGTGATGTTCATGGCCGACTTCGCCCGGGCGCTGGGTCGCAGCGGGCCGCCCGCCGAGCTGGAGTTCATGGCCGTCTCCTCCTACGGCCAGGGCACCACCTCCTCCGGGGTGGTGCGCATCCTCAAGGACCTGGACCGGGACATCGCCGGCCGGCACGTGGTCGTGGTGGAGGACATCGTCGACTCCGGCCTGACCCTGTCCTGGCTGCTGCGCTACCTGGAGTCCCGTTCGGCCGCCAGCGTCGAGGTGGTCGCGCTGTTCCGCAAGCCCGACGCGGTCAAGGTGCCGGTACCGGTGAAGTACGTCGGCTTCGACATCCCGACCGAGTTCGTCGTCGGCTACGGCCTCGACTTCGGCGAGCGCTACCGGGAGCTGCCCTACGTCGGCGTGCTCAAGCCCGAGGTGTACGCCCGGGCCTGAGGCCCTCCGCGTCAGCCCCGACACATCGCCGCCGGTGGAGCGGACGTTCAGCGGGCTCTCAGCGAACCGGACTACGGTGGTGTCCGGTGGCGTGGAGGCTCCCTCCACGCCCGACCCCCGAACCGCTGGACCGGGCGGACGGGGCGCCGGGCGCGGAGTTCGCGTCACGCCGGCTGGACCCGGTTCGCCCTACGCGTAATTGTTGGCTCGCAGGCCCGCTCTTCGCGCGCACGATGATCGGATCGTGCGCGATCGCGGGCCTCACAAACCCGCTCGGTGCGTGCACAGCTGCTCCCTTCGTGCGCCACTGCGGGGCTCGCAAGCTCGCTCCTCGCGTGCACGGTGTACCGTCGAATGACCGCGGCGCGGCAGTTTCGCGCCTCGGGGTCGAGCCGGCCCGCACGGCGGCTCCGGCCGCCGCCGCAGGCGGCGACACCATCAGACGGTCAGGACGTCGATCAGGAGGATGCGGGCGCCTCGGCGCTCGACAACAGCATGGAACGTACGCGTTTCTTCCGCCGACCGGTGGTCTGGATCATCCTGGTCATCCTCGGCGCCGTTGTGCTCAGTCAACTGTTCACCGCTGGTCCCAGCTACCACCGGGTGGACACTTCCGTTGCGCTCGACCAGCTCAACACCGGCCAGCCAAAGATCGAGAAGGTCGTCTTCCAGGACAAGGAACAGACGATCCGGCTCGACCTGGCCGAGAAGGTCAAGTTCGGCGACACCAACACCGACCGGATCGAGGCGCAGTTCCCCTACGAGGTCGGCGACGAGGTCTGGAACGAGGTCCTCGAGGCCAAGGCGAACAACCGGGTCACCGGTCCGGCCGACGCCGAGGTGTCGTCCGACAGCATCTGGGTGAGCCTGCTGGTCAACCTGCTCCCGATCGCCCTGCTGGTGCTCCTGCTGCTCTTCTTCATGTCGCAGATGCAGGGCGGCGGCTCCCGGGTGCTCAACTTCGGCAAGTCCAAGGCGAAGATGATCACCAAGGACACGCCGAAGACCACGTTCGCGGACGTGGCCGGCGCGGAGGAGGCCGTCGAGGAGCTGCACGAGATCAAGGACTTCCTGCAGAACCCGGCGAAGTACCAGGCCCTGGGCGCCAAGATCCCGAAGGGCGTCCTGCTCTTCGGCCCGCCCGGCACCGGTAAGACGCTGCTGGCCCGCGCCGTCGCAGGCGAGGCCGGGGTGCCCTTCTACTCGATCTCCGGCTCGGACTTCGTGGAGATGTTCGTCGGTGTCGGCGCCAGCCGGGTCCGCGACCTCTTCGAGCAGGCCAAGGCGAACGCGCCGGCCATCGTCTTCGTCGACGAGATCGACGCCGTCGGCCGCCACCGCGGCGCCGGCATGGGCGGCGGTCACGACGAACGTGAGCAGACCCTCAACCAACTGCTCGTCGAGATGGACGGCTTCGACACCAAGGGCGGGGTCATCCTGATCGCCGCCACCAACCGGCCGGACATCCTCGACCCGGCGCTGCTGCGCCCGGGCCGCTTCGACCGGCAGATCCCGGTGGACGCCCCCGACATGGAGGGCCGCAAGGCGATCCTGCGGGTGCACGCCAAGGGCAAGCCGTTCACCCCCGACGTCGACCTCGACGCGGTGGCCCGGCGCACCCCCGGCTTCAGCGGTGCCGACCTGGCCAACGTGATCAACGAGTCCGCGCTGCTCACCGCCCGCAAGGACCAGCGGGCGATCACCAACGACTCGCTGGAGGAGTCGATCGACCGGGTGATCGCCGGTCCGCAGCGCCGGACCCGGGTGATGAGTGACCAGGAGAAGAAGATCACGGCGTACCACGAGGGTGGGCACGCGCTGGTCGCCTGGGCGCTGCCGCACGCGGCGCCGGTGCACAAGGTGACGATCCTGTCCCGCGGTCGGTCGTTGGGTCACACCCTGGTCCTGCCCACCGAGGACAAGTACACCCAGACCCGCGCCGAGATGGTCGACACCCTGGCGTACGCGCTGGGTGGCCGGGCCGCCGAGGAACTGGTCTTCCACGAGCCGACCACCGGCGCCGGCAACGACATCGAGAAGGCCACCCAGTTGGCCCGCGCGATGATCACGCAGTACGGCATGAGCTCCAAGCTCGGCGCGATCAAGTACGGCACCAGCGGCGACGAGCCGTTCCTCGGCCGCAACATGGGCCACGAGCGGGACTACTCCGACGCCGTCGCCGCCGAGATCGACGGCGAGATGCGGGCGCTGATCGAGCTGGCCCACGACGAGGCCTGGGAGATCCTGGTGGAGTACCGGGACGTCCTGGACAACATCGTGCTGGAGCTGATGGAGAAGGAGACCCTCTCCACCGCCGACATGGCCCGGATCTGCGCCCGGGTGGCCAAGCGGCCGCCGATGGCGCCGTACAACGGCTTCGGCAAGCGCCAGCCCTCCACCGAGCCGCCGGTGCTCACGCCGGCCGAGAAGGACGCGCTGAAGGTGCAGGCCCAGGCCGACGGCGCCCAGGCGACGGTGGGCGGCGGCACCTCGAGCAACTCCAACAACTCGGACGGTACGCACTGAGCACCGACCCGACGGCCAGTTCCCGGGAGCACCGGGAACTGGCCGTCTCCGCGACCGAGCCGGACGGCGACGACACCCTCGACTACGTCGCCGCACGCCTGATCAGCGGCAGGCTCACCGGTAGGCCCATCGAGGAGACCATGGACCTCGGCCGGATCGAGAAGGCCGTCCGTGAGATCCTCATCGCCGTCGGGGAGGACCCGGACCGCGACGGGCTCCAGCAGACCCCCGCCCGGGTCGCCCGCGCGTACGCCGAACTCTTCGCCGGCCTCCGGGTCGACCCGGCCCAGGTGCTCAGCACCACCTTCGAGGCCAACCACGAGGAGCTGGTGCTCGTCCGGGACATCGACGTGATGAGCCTCTGCGAGCATCACCTGCTGCCGTTCCGGGGCAGCGCCCACATCGGCTACATCCCGGGGCCGGACGGCCGGATCACCGGCCTGTCCAAGCTGGCCCGGCTGGTCGAGGTGTTCGCCCGCCGGCCGCAGGTGCAGGAGCGCCTCACCTCCCAGATCGCCGACCTGCTGATGGAGCGGCTCGCGCCGCGCGGCGTCGTGGTGGTGCTCGAGTGCGAGCACATGTGCATGGCGATGCGCGGCATCCAGAAGTCGGGCGCCAAGACCATCACCTCGGCCGTGCGGGGCACCCTCCAGCGCGACGCCAAGTCGCGTGCCGAGGCGATGGCGCTGATCATCCCCCGCTGACACGGCGACGGACCGGCCGGCCGCCCGCGACCCGGGTCGGCCGGCCGCCGCGCGTCAGCCCGCCGGCGCGGCGCCGCTCAGGCGCGACGACGAACGGCTCCGACTCCGCGGTGCTCAGCCGGCCAGCATCGCGAGCAGCAGGCCCGCGCTGACCAGCACCGCCGGGACCAGACAGACCAGGGCACCCAGCCGGGCCGTGCGCGCCACCCGGCCGCCCTCCGGTGGCGGGAAGAGCCGCCCGACGCCGATCCAGCCCGCCGCGAAGGCGACCGCCGGCATCGGCAGCCCGCAGACCAGCGCGGCCACGCTGGCCGCCCCGGCGCCGGTCACCACGAAGAGCGCCACCTGGAGCGCCGGCATGAGCAGCGCCAACGGCCCGTACACCAGCAGGTTCCGCAGGTGCGGCGGCCAGGCGGCCAGGCGGGGCAGCCCGCGCGCGGAGAGCGTCGCGTCCGCAGCGTCCGCCCGACCCCGGGCGGCGCGCAGCGCGGCCAGCACCGCCGCCGGCCCGCCCGTCATCGTGCGGGCCGCCTCGGTCAGCTCCGGCGGCGTCGGGACCAGCGAGATCGGCGGTACGCCCCGCTCGCGCAGCCGGCCCTCCTGCGCCGCCAGCAGGGTGCGTACGGCGGTCAGCTCCTCGCGGGCGGCCTGCACCGACCGGGCCTGCTCGCCGGCGGCGGTGGTTGCGTCGCGGCGCACCCCGTCGAGCTGGCGGGCGGCGGCGAGGTACTCGGTCCACGCGGCGGCCACCGCGTCGGCGCCCCCGGCGGTCGCTGTCTGCCCGGCGGTGCCTGCCTGCCCGGCGGTGGCCACCTGCCCGGCGGTGGCCGCCTGCCCGGCGGTTTCTGTCTGCCCGGCGGTGCCTGGGTGTTCGGCGGTGTCCGGGTGTTCGGGTGTCGGATCGGCCCCGGAACGCTGCCGTCCCGGCGCGGACCGTCCCGCCGTGATCCGTGCCCCGCCGCGGGTCATGCCGCCTCCCCCTCGCCGAACGGAACCAGCACGGTGCCCTGCTCGCCGGGGCCGTCCCAGAGCACCGCCCGGCCGGGGCGGGGCCGCCACTGCACCTGCCGGCCGAAGACCGACGCGAGTTGCGCCCCCGGCAGGTCCACCACGGCCACGGCGGCGAGCTTGTCCACCTCGCCCTCGGGTTCCAGCAGCGCCGCGAAGGACGGCACCGTCCGCCAGCGGCCCAGCAGGTGCCGGCCGGCGGGCGGGCCCTCCCGCAACAGCGCGCGCAGTCGCTCCGGGGGCAGTTGTTCCGGTGTCGGCACGTCCAGTCCGAAGACCACCAGGTAGGCCGGCGCGGGATCGTCCACGGCGGCAAGCAGGCCCGCGAGGTCCACCGTGTCCACCTGGTGGTGCCCGGCCAGCTCGGCAGCCAGCGCCTCGACGACCGGCCGGCACTCCTGGTCCAGCACGGCGAGCACGAAGCGGGCGTCCCCCGAGGCGTGGTGCGCCGCCGCGCTGCGCGCCGCGTTGGCCAGCAGCCGGGCCGCCTCCGGCCCGGGCCCGAGCACGGCCAGGTTCCGCCCCGGCGCCGGCCCGAGCGGCACCGCGACGGTGGTCCGGGGCACGTCCACCGCCCGGCCCAGCAGGGCGGCGGGACCGGGTGCCCGCCCGGCCAGCGCGGCCCGGTACCGGGGATCGTTGCGCAGCAGCGGGCGGGCATAGCCGGCGAAGACCACCGGCGGGGCGGCCCCCTCCGGGCGGGCCGACCAGAGCCGGTGCCGCAGCGCCTCGACGGTGTCCGGATGGTCCTGCGGATCCGGGAACCGGACCATCCGCTCGTGCCCCCGGATCGCGCCCCGGGGCCCGCCGAGCCCACCGGCGGTGTTCACCACCGCGCTGCCCACCGGCAGCCCGGCGGCCGAGTCGTTCGTCGGCTCCAGCACCGCACCCCCACCGGGCAGCGCCACCCGCACCGGGAACTGCCCCAGCACCGAGTCCCGGTCGGTACGCGAGCCCAGCCCCAGGTCGCCCTCGCCGGCCAGCACCAGGTGCACCCCGTACGCGCGCCCGGTGCGGGCCAGCGCGTCCAGCCGGGCGGCGGCGTCGACGGCCAGCCTGTCCCGTTCGACGAAGAGCAGGGGCAGATTGTCGAGTACGCAGACGACCCGGGGCATGGCCCGGTGCTGCCGCAGCTCGGCGAAGCGCTGCCCGCCGGCCCGGGCACCCGCCTCCTCGCGCCGGCGCACCTCCGCCACCAGTTCGTCCAGCAGGCTCAGCACGTACTCCCGGTCGGCAGCCATCGCCGCGGCCCGCACCTGCGGGATCCACGACCGGTCCCGCTCGGTCTGGAGGAACTCCACGAAGGACTCGGCGTCGGCGAGGTCCGCCAGGTAGAGAGCCAGCTCGTCGGGGCCGTACCGGGCGGTCAGGCCGAGCAGCGCAGTGGTGAGGAAGGTGGACCGGCCCGTGCCCGAACGGCCGCTGACCAGCCAGTGCGGCGTCAGCTCCGTGAAACCGAGCGAAACGGGGCGGCCACCGGCGTCCCCCACGGTCGTGGTCAGCCCGCCCACCCCGCAGGCCGTCCACAGTTCCTCGTCCGCCCCCGGCAGCAGATCGGTCAGCGCCAGCCGTGAACCCGCCTCCACCTGCGCGGCCAGCCGGCGACAGACCGCGTCGACGAGCTCGCCCGGCGGGTCGGCCTCGACGAAGACCGGCGAGTTCAGCCCGCCCGGCCGATCGCCCGGGCCGGCGAACGAGCCGCCCGGCGGATCACCCAGCAGCGCGTACGCGTTACGGATCGCCAACGTCGTAGCCTGCGGCAGCGGCTCCCGGCCGCCCCTCGGGGGCCAGCCCGCCACGACGAGGTGCAGGCCGGCGGACCGGCCCGGCGCGGCCAGGGCCACGATCCGGGCCAGGTCGGTGGGCCCGGTCGACTCGGGCAGTGCGGCGATCACCAGCAGCAGCGTCCGGTCGTGCCGGCGACGCCCGCTCGCCCCCGGGGCCACCCACTGCTCGGCCTCGGTGAGCACGGCCCGCAGACCCGCCACGTCGACCGCCGGGGGCGGCAGCAGACCCGCGTCCGCGAGCGGCGCGAACGGCGCGAGGGCCGCGCCGGTCGCATCCACCGCGCGGACCAGCAGCGCCCCCGCCGGGGTCGCCGCCAGCAACCGCAGCAGTACGCCCCGCAGCAGCCCCGCCACCCGGGAATCCTGGGCGTCGACGTCCACCGCGAGGTGACCCGTGCCGAGCAGCGGCACCAGCGCGGGGAACCGGGCGTCGTCCAACGGGGCCGCCGTCCCGACCCGGACGAAGGGAGGCGGCCCCTCACCGGCCGGTGTGGCCGGTGCCGTCGTCTCCAGTGCAGCGCCCGCCCAGCCGGGGGCCAGCACCGCCGCCGCGGACCGCAGGCGGTCGGCCAACTCGTACTGGCGACGCTGGTCGGCGGGGGCGGGCCGGGTGTCGTCGAGGACGCTCGCGGCGGCGGCAGCGATGGCGGCGGCCTGCCGGTGCAGTGCGGCGGCGCGGTTGGTGCGTGCCTTCGGACCGGCCAGCGCGTCCACCCCCTCTACCCGAGGTCGGCAACCCCTCCCCGCGCAGAGACCGTAACCCAGACGGGCCGAAACGTCCGGGATGCGCGGCGGCACTGCGCCGGGGATGTCGTGGATCTCACCGGTGGGATGCGGTCCGTCACGATCCGCTGGATCCGGGGCATTGGGTCTACCGCGTCGAGCCGCTAGCCTCAGAGGGTGGAATCAGTGCAGCCCCCCGCCGGTTCCCAGGTCTCCCGCGTACCGGCGCAACGGCCACCCTCCGACCGCCTGGCGCCGCCCTCGCCGGCCCCGGTGCCGGAGCGGCCACGGCGGCGGCTGCGCACCGTGCTCACCGTGGTCACGAGCATCGTCGTGGCACTCTGCCTCGGCGGAGTGGCCGCCGGATACGTGCTCTACAACCGGGCCGCAGCACCCGACCGGAGCGCACCCGATGTGGTGGTGGACAACTACCTGCGTGCCTTCCTCGTAGATCGTAACGACATCCGCGCGAACCTCTTCACCTGCGGTAATGCCGGCGAAGTCGGCCAGCTTCGGGCGTTACGCGACGATCTGATCGCACGCGAGAAGCGATTCGCGACGACCTTCATGATCAGCTGGGGCAGTTTGCAGGTGCAGGTGCAGGAACAGGGCGAGGGCGCGGAAGTTCAGGTTGATCTCATTATCGCCGCCCACGTCGACGGTATCTCCCAGAGTGATCGGCAGTCGTGGCGGTTTACCACGCGCTTGGACGACGACTGGCGGGTGTGTACAGGAGCCAGGGTTTCATGACCTACTACTCAATCCAGAGCAGATGTACCGGAACCTCCAGCGTGGTCGGAGACTGACCTCGCCATGCCCAGCGGTACCAGTCCACCTCCGGGGTCACCCGAACGCAGATGTCGCCTTCCGCACCGGAATAGGTCTCGGTGACGGCCCGCAGGTCCCGGTGTTCGACGTCGTCGACGACGTGCACAACCCGGCGCCCCGTGACGGCGTCCGACTCGAAGACCGGGGTCGGTACGCGGTGCGCCGGGGCGTCCAGGGAGACCAGGCGGACGCCCGTCTCGCGGTCCACTGACGCGTCCGGCCGCCGGGCCCCCACCGTCTCCACCCAGACCCGCTCGACCGGGACCAGCGGTGCGAAGACCTCCACCTGATCGGACTCCGCCCGGTACCACTCGTGCTCGGGAATTACCGGCACGTACGTCCGACTGCCCTGCACCACCCGGTCGTCGGCCCGAAGGTCACCACGCCAGCCGAGCCCGGGCAGGCCGACCAGCACGCGCTGCCCGCGCAGCTCGACGCGCCCGGTGGCCGGCACGATCTCGATCGGTCGGGGTGGTCGGGGCGCCCAGTCCGGATGGTCGGCGAACGGGTCGGGAAGTGGGTCGTTCATGACGGCGAGCGTCTCATCCCGCGCCCTTGAGCGGCGCACCACGCGACCGCATGAACGGCACCGGGTCGATGGCGCCGCGGCTGCTCCGGTCCGCGTCCTCGTGCACCTCGAAGTGCAGGTGCGGGCCGGAGGAGTTGCCGCTGCTGCCCACCTCGCCGATGACCGTACCGGCCTCGACGAGCTGGCCGACCTTGACCCGCGGCTTACTGACCAGGTGGCAGTAGCGAGTGATGAACCCGCCGGCGTGCAGGACGTCGACGAACCAACCGCAGCCACCCTTGTTCGGCCAGCCGTCCACGTTGCACGTGAGCCGGTTCCGATTGTCCGGGTCACAGCGGGACACCAGGACGCGCCCGGTGGCGGCGACCCGGATGTCGGTGCCCTTCGGGGCGGCGATGTCGACCCCGTTGTGCCCGGGGCGCTCCGCGGTGCGGAAGCCCGAGCCGACGCCGCCGGGGATGGGAGCTGTCCAGCCCGAGGCGGCGATCTTCCCGGCAGCGGCGCGGTCGCACGCCTTCTTGCCGTTGACAAGCGCGATCCGGGCGGCTCCGCCGGCCAGCGCGTTGACGATGCGGGCGGCCTTGTCCTCGTGCTTGGCGTACGCATCTGGGAAGGCGCTGATCTGCACGGCCTGCGCGGCCCGGGTCAGCGGCATCGTCTCCCAGCCGGGCACCTTGACCAGCTTCTCGTAGAACTTCCGGGCGGCATACTCGGGCGTCATCCGTTGAGCCACGGTGCCCCAGCTCGCCCGCTGCTGGAACAGCCCGACGGAGTCGTGATCGGCACCGACTCCTTCGTTTGGCAGGTCCCCGGACTCGCCGACCGTCCGGTTCGCCAGGTTGCGCAGCCGGGACTCCTGCATGGCGGTCGCGACGGCGATCACCCAACCGCGCGGCGGCACCTTCATCTCCTGCCCGACCTTGATGATCCGGGCAGCATTGCGGAGCTGGACCTGGCCGTATCCGGACATCCGGGGTATCTTGCCGCGTACGTCGACCCGGTAGTCCTCCTTGCAGTCCATGCTCATGGGGATCATGGGATCTGCGGACTCGCCGCCCAGTTCCGTCAGGAAGAATGCACCCGCGCCGCCGGTGCAGCAGAGCAGGGCGAGCGTCGCCGTCAACGCGGCGGCCAGTGCGCCGAGTCGGAGCTGTCGACCGCGGGGCCGTGTCTCGTCGCTCATTTCTGCTCCCAGTCCACCGCGTCCACCAGCCACCGCCCGTCGGGTGCCACCAGTTCGAGACGGAGCCGTCCCGTGTCGAGCGGAACCAGCACCTCGACGAAGTTCTCGGCCCGGGGCTGGAGCGTGACGTCGCCGTCGGTCTGACCGACCGGCACCCCGGACGGGTCGACGCCGGCAAGCTTGTCGGTCAGCGCCGGGGTCGACAGGGGACGTAGGTCCTCCTGCCACTGCTCCGCCGTGGTGCCCGGCTTGCCGAGCCAGGCGGTGACGAAGCGTTTGGCCGTCTGCTCCGGCGTAAGTTCGCCGGATCGGGTGACCGGGGAGGGGGGAGGGCCCGTCGAGAACGCCCCGTCGTCACCTGCGGTCGGGGCGACCGTGGTGATCGGTCGGTTGGGGCGGTTGCTGAGCCCGGAGGTGGGATCGCCGGGCCCGGACACCAATCGTGCCGCTCCGATGATCCCGAACACGAGTACGGCGATGCCGATCGCGATGCCGAGCCGGGAGCGGAGCACCCGGGTGACCAGGAATTCGACCGCCCGCCGCACCCCACTCACCGTGCCTCGGACCGGATCCGGGGAGTGGGCCGGTCAGGTTCGCGTTCCACGGAGCCGGGACGGTAGATGACGAACGAGGGGTTCTCATTCGGCACGTCCGGTTCCGTCCAGGTGGCCGGCTGACGCCGCCGGGGTCGGGGTGCGACCGGGCGGGAGGTGCCCCGTTCCTCGGACGGTGCCGCCTTCTCGGCGGCGGACTCGCGGCCGTCAGGCCGCTGCCGCTCCTCCCCACCGGCGGTTGAAGCGGGCCCACCACGAGTGGCGGCGTGCGCCGGGTCCTCCCGCCGTGCCTCGGGCCGGAGGGTACGTTGCTCCGCCACCACGACACGGCGCCGGCCCGTCGCCGGCTCGGCCGTGCCGCCGGGCTCCGCGACGTCGAGGCGGGCGGCGGTGCGCATGTCCCGGAAGAAGCGTCGGTGCCACGAGCCGGCCGAGCTGACCGCCTCGCTGCTGTCCTTGCCGCCGAGCTGGGTGATCCGGCGGTAGGGGCGCAACAGCAGCCAGCCCACCACGCCGCAGAGCCAGACCAGCACCACCTGGAGCCAGCCGGGCAGGGTCGGCGTGCTCATGATGAGGTCGACCGCGAAGAGGTAGATGGCCGCGCCGGTGCCGAAGATGGCGATGTTGAAGACGGCGGCGACCACCGCGTTCGCCAATCGCCGCAGTCCTGCGCTGGCCGGCCGCATCAGGCCCACCGTGCCGAGGATCGGCGCGGCGATCACCGCCCACCGGAAGATCAGGAAGCCCAGCAGCACCAGCAGCGAGGCGGTCAGGTCGAACATCGCGAAGAGCACGGCGGCCAGCACCGCGATGAACCCGGCGCCCACCCGGTCCATGTCCCGGACGCCCTGGAGATACTCGTACGCCTCCGGATCCTCGGTCTCGATCTGCTGCGCGACGCGCGCCCACTGCTGCTGCTTCGCCTTGATGGTGGCCTCTCGCGTGGCCGGATTCGACCGGAGCTTCGCCGCCTCGTCCCAGGAGAGCGACTTCGCGTCGTAGAGCGCCGGCCCGTACTTCTTCGCGGTCTCGCTGTCCGCGGAGCCGAGCACGCCTCGTAGCCAGTTGCGGTAGAGCATGGCCTCCGTCGCCGTGTCACTGGCCCGAACGGCGGGCGGACGCTTGTCGATGCAGGCATTCGGATTGGGCAGTGCGCACTTATCTGCGGGAATGTCCTTGGTGGCGGGGCCGACCGCGTCGTGGACCACGCCCAGAGTGGTGACCAGGGTGCCGTCGGCGATGTTGGCCGACTTGACCGGCCAGGCGGCCAGGGCGGTCACCGCAACCATCACCAGCAGGGCCCAGCCCGCCGTGGTCATCGCGTTGCTCATGTCCGACTGGCGGGAGCGCCAGAGCAGATACAGGCCGACCACGCAGAGAGTGACGATGCCGAAGACACTGAACACCTTCTGGTAGACGGCCTTGGTCGCCTGGTCCACCAGCGGGTCGGCCCAGCCCCACATCGAGCCCGGATCCCAGGCGCGTTCCCGCAGCGCGTTCGAAGCGCCCACGATCGCCGTGGCGATCATGAACTCGCCGTTGGCCACCGTGTTGGTGAACTTGTAGTCGGGATGCAGCACCGCGGTCGCGCAACCGCTGTCGACGTCGTACGTGGAGTAGCTGTATCCGGCGTAGCCGTAGTCGCTGTAGAGGCCCTTCGGGCCCAGTTGCTTGGCCGAATCCGGGCGTGACGCGAACCAACCGGCGAGCCCGGAGTCGGGGGTGCCGGGAGTCGGAGCGTTGCGGCACTTGACCTCGGAGTCGGCGACTTCCTTCAGTTTGGCGACGCAGGCGCGGAAGTCGGCCTGCCACTCCGGGGTGGTGCAGAGGCCGGCGTTCGCCTGGGCCGTCAGCGGCGCGGGCGCTGCCGCCGTGGCGCCGACGGCCGGCCAGCCGATCGTGGCCCCGGCGAGTACGCCGACCGCGAGCAGGAACGCCGCCAACCGTGCCGGGGCCCGCGCCATGTCACGCCTCCATGTTCGGCAGGATGGCCGGCAGCACCCCGGCGGCCGCAGCGATCGCGGCGGGGGTGGTGTCGAGGTGGTCCAGCAGCCCGTCGACGTACGAGACGTCGACCCTGACCTTCTGCACCCGGCCGTCGACGTCCCGCATGACGAACTCCCGGAAGCCGAGCCGGGTAGCGCTGGTGGCATCGGCGGTGGAGAGGGAGGCCAGGGTGGCCTCGTAGCCGTCGTTGACCGGTACTCGCAGCAGGCGGAGCGCTTCGGAGGCGATCTCCGCGTCCTCGGCGATCCGGCCGACGAAGACGGTCGAGACGAGGTTCTGCACGTCGAGGCCGAGGATGTCGCGCGGGTTCTGCGAGGCGACCAGCGCGGCGAGGTTCCACTTGCGGGAGTCGCGCGCGAGCCGCACCAGGAACGACCGTCCGGAGCGCCATCCCTCCATGAAGTGCGCCTCGTCCAGGCCGACCAGCTTCCGCGACGACATCGAGCCGCCGTAGCAGCGGCGTACGGCGAGCCGGTGCGCGGTGTGCAGCATCGGCAGGGCCAGCGACTCCTCGGCGGACCAGTATTCGCGCTCGATCTTCAGGTCGGGCAGTCGGAGCCCGGCCATGGTGATCACGGTGAGGGCGGCGTCCGCGCCGAGCAGTCCTTCCGGCGGTCGGCCGAAGAAGAGCATGGCCAGCGGCATCTCGGCGGTGTCCAGCAGCAGGTTGGCCAGTTCCTTGCCGGCGTCGTCGTCGAGCTGGCTGAGGCAGGCGACCACGTCGTCCAGGGTGGAGGTCTCCTCGGCCGGCACCTGGCGTACGGCGTGGCGGAAGAGGGTGGCGGTGGACGCCTCCCGGGCGACCTGCGGGGGCACCAGCATCATGCAGATGTCCTGCACCAGCATCCGCCGCTCGGCGCGGGCGTTGGAGACCGCGATCTCGAACTCCCGGTCGCCCGGGGCCCCGGCGCCGAACTCGCTGCGCAGCGGCGTCGGAATGAGAGAGTACGGGGCCAGGGTGCCGTGCTCGGAGCCGGTCAGGTTCAGCACCCGCGCGTACGGTCGCAGTTCCGGCATGGCGCAGAGCCGGGCGAGCGGGCCGGACGGGTCGAGCAGCGTCACCTGGACCCCGCGCCGGGCGGCGAGGTAGCCGAGCGCGCCGAGCAGGGTGGACTTGCCGCCGCCCGGTTCGGCGACGAAGACGGCGAGCCCGGAGCGTTCGCGTACCTCCATCGGGAAGTGCAGGTCGAGGAAGACGGGCCGGCGGCAGGTGCCCGCGGTGCGCCCGATGAGGTCGCCGCGTCGGTCGCCGACGGTGGAGGCGGCCTGGGGGAGCGCGGCGGCGAGCAGGTTGACCGGCATCCGCCGGACGTAGCCGGTGTTGGCGATGGGCTCGCCGGGGATGAACTCGCGGGCCAGCCAGTCCTGGTTCTTCGGGTGTTGCAGCGAGATCCGCAGCTCGCGGGCGTAGAGCTGGATGAGTCGGCGGGCCCGCTCCAGGCACTCCTCGCGGTTGCGGCCGCCGACGGCGATCCGGTGCCAGCCGTGCGCCCGGGCGGAGTCGACCGGCAGCCCGGTGGTCATCTCGTCGCCGATCACCAGGGCCCGCTTGGCCAGCCGCTCCAGCTCGGGCGGGGCGTCGATGCCGTGTTCGGCGTAGTCGAGCTGCTGGGAGCGGATCATCCGGAGCCGGTGTTCGAGGTTACGGAAGGAGTCGCCGGAGCCGAGGATGTCGACGCGGGTGGAGAGTTCCATCGGCCACGGCAGCCGCTCGTGGAAGTGCAACCAGGGCTCGTGCCGCTCGGGAATCTCGAGCGGTTCCATCCGGCCGACCGCCAGCACGGCGACGTGCCGTTCCTCGCCGGTCATCCGGTTGACCAGCTTGACGGTCGAGCCGTACGGGGTGCGGTAGCGCTCGACCTGCTCGGTGAGGGCGAGCAGGTCGCCGCGTTCCCACCGCCCGTCGGTGAGCGGGGAGAGTTCCCCGGGCGGCGCCATGCAGAGCGCCACGGAGCGGTAGAGCAGCCACTCCAGCTCCTGCGCGGTGACCCGCCGGCCACGCATGCCGAACGCCCCCAGCACCTCGTCGAACTGCTCGACGGTGCGGCCGAGCTTGCGGCGCTCGCCCTCGGCGACGCCCCTGCCGAAGGTGCGCAGCAGCCGCTCGGTGAGCGAGTCGCCGAGGGACCGGCGGGCGAAGGTGACGCCGAGGTAGGTCTGCCCCTCGGCGTGGTTGACCGAGAGCAGGTGCCGCTGCGCGGCCACCAGGTGGTCGCCCCAGCCGACGGTGCCGGCGACGTCGGGCAGCGGCGCGCGGGTGTGCGCGTCGATGGTGCGGGCCCACTCGTCGGCCGGGAAGGGCCGGGTGGTGCGTCGCAGGTGCAGCCGGAAGCCGGCCAGCCCGGCGTACTGCTCGGAGATCGCCGAGAGCAGCGCCTCCCGTTCCGCGTCCGGCCGGAACGCCCAGCGCACCTCCGGCAGCCAGTACCAGGCGGTGACCGTGTTGGGGGTGAAGGTGAGGTGGCCGGCGATCTCGGTGATGGCCAGCTCGACCGCCGGGTCCCGGTCACCGAACTTGATCTTCGGCGGTTTCACCCGGACGGGCTTGGTGGGCTGGTTGTGGCGGCCGGCGGAGCGCTGCCGCGGCGGCACCACCTCCCGGCCGGTCCGCTCCGTCGGACGTTCCCCGCTGCGGCCGGACGACGGCTCGGACACCGGTTCCGGGGCGGGCGGTTCGAGTGGCGCCGGCTCCGGAGGTGCGGGGTGGGACGGCGGCGCCGGCACGAGGGGCGGCGCGGCGGCGGTCGCGTCCTGCGCCGGTGGGCGGAGCGTGGGCAGCCGGTCCCCGGGCTGGTGCGGCACGCGGGACCTGGCCGGGCGGGCGGGCTGCTCGTAGGCGGCGGCCGGTGGCTGGTCGGCGGCCGGTGTCACCTGGGAGGGCGTCCGGTCGGCGGCGTCGCCCGGGTGGCCCTCGTCGGTCCGGTGGCCGGCCCGTACCGGCGGCGGCGGTGGCGGGGGAACGGGAGCCGAGGGGAGCGCCGCCGGGGCGGCCGGCTGCGGGGCGGTGGCGTGTTCCCGCCCGCTGGTCCGCTGCGAGGGGGCCGCCGGCCGGCTCGCGCCGGGGCGCGTACCACCGAACAGGTCGAGGAAGGGCGAGTCGATGTCGGCGCTGTCGCCGGCGGCCTGCGGCTCGGCCGGCGGCATGCGGCGTGGTGCCGGCCGGGGTGCCTGGAAGACACCCACCCCACCGTGCCCGGGTGTCGTCACCAGCGCCGGGTCGAGGGCGACCTCGTCGGCCTCGGGATCGTCCGGGTAGTCGAACGACCGCGCACGGTTACCGTGCGGGACGATCGGACGCCCTGCCGGGGAACCCGGCGTGGAACTGCGATTCATGCGACCGCCTCATCCGCGTCGTTCGACTGCCTGGTCGGGGTGCGACCGGTCATGCCAGTTCCTCCCGGATCCTGATCCGACTGCCGACCAGGCGGGGGTCCCGCTGCTCCGCGGCCGGCTCCCGGGTCCGCCGCCAGTCGGTCAGCGCGGTGCGGATCACCATGCGCGCGGGCCGGTCCGGGTCGACGTACCGGAAGATGAACGAGGTGCTCACGATGGCGAGGGCGATCTCCCAGGCGGGGAAGAGCTCGACCTGCAACGTGAACAGCCAGTGGATGAACATGTAGAGGGGGACGAGCAGCATGAACAGCCCGTACTGGGCGTACGGCAGGTGGACGGGAAGGGTGTAGCCGGGCGGCCCGAGGTAGACCAGGCGAGCCCGGTAGATGTCGTCGTCGGTGCGCAGCCGCATCTCGTGCCCGCGCCTATTCGAAGATCAGGTCGATCAGGTAGTCGCCGATGAAGAAGAGTGTGGCGGCTCCGGCGATGAAGGCGAGCCCGACGATCGCGATCGCCGAGCTGGTGAGGACCTTGGAGATCTCACCCCGGCTGGCCCGTCCGATGAAGATGACGCCCAGCACGGCCAGCAGGATCGGTGCGATCTTGCTGGCGAAGAACGTGACGACACCCTCGGTGTCGATGCCCTTGGGTGCGGGCTCGGCGAGTGGAGTCGCCGCCAGAGCGGAGAGCGTGTGGGCGGCGGCGGACGTCGCCGTCTCCATCAGCTCGATGGCGATCACTGGAACCTCCCCAAGTCGCGGCCGGCGGCGCCGCGGTGGTGCAGTAGGCATGTCTGGCGGGAACGGTGCTCCCTGTGCGCAGCGTCGGCGACCCTGCGTTCGTTACCCACCACGGAGGGTGGTGAGCTTTGGGCGGATTTTCCCGCTTTGGCCCCTCCCTCCGGGCTTCGCCATCTCGATGCCGGGCAGTTCCAAAGCGTACGGGCACCCACTGTTTGCGACAAGCCGCGAGGACTCTGCCCGATTCGGCGCAGGCGACCGATCGTACACCTGTTCGAATGCGCATGTCACCGCCCTCGACCCGGGCCGCTCGGGGCGCTGCGGTCGACCGGTACCGTCAAGCCGTGACCGATCTGGTACGGGCCCCGGCCCCGGTGGTGATGGGCGTCCTCAACGTCACGCCCGACTCCTTCTCCGACGGCGGACGGTACGCCGACCTCGACGCCGCCGTCGGACACGGCGTGCGGCTGCGGGCCGAGGGCGCCCACCTGGTGGATGTCGGCGGCGAGTCCACCCGGCCCGGCTCCGACCGCGTCGACGCGGCGACCGAGACGGCCCGGGTGGTCCCCGTCATCCGGGAGCTGACCGCGGCCGGCGTGCCGATCAGCATCGACACCACCCGCGCGCGGGTCGCCGAGGCGGCCCTCGCCGCCGGCGCGGCGGTGGTCAACGACGTCTCCGGCGGCCTCGCCGACCCCGACATGGCCCGCGTGGTGCGCGACGCCGGCTGCCCCTGGGTGCTCATGCACTGGCGGGGCCACTCCCGCGAGATGGGGGAGTTGGCCCGCTACGCCGACGTGGTCGCCGACGTACGCGCCGAGCTGGGTCGCCGTGTCGACGAGGCCCTGCGGGCCGGGGTCGCCGCCGACCGCATCGTCGTCGACCCCGGGCTGGGCTTCGCCAAGACGGCCGCGCACAACTGGGAGTTGAGCACCCGCCTGTCCGAACTGCTGGACCTCGGCTTCCCGCTGCTCTTCGCGTCCAGCCGCAAGTCCTACCTGGGGCGGCTGCTGGCCGGCCCGGACGGCACCCCCCGCCCCACGGACGAACGCGACGTGGCCACCGTCGCCACCAGCCTGCTCGCGGTGGCGGCCGGCGCCTGGGGGGTTCGCGTGCACGACGTCCGGGCGACCGTGGACGCCCTCGCCGTCTGGCAGGCCACCGGCGGGCCCTGCCTGGCACCCGCCGCCACGGGCGGGGCCCGGCCGACCCACGCGAGCGCCGGCCGGCCGGACCGCACCGCCGAGCACGGAGGAGACCGATGACCGACCGGATCCAGCTGACCGGCCTGCGGGCGCACGGCCGGCACGGGGTGTACGACTTCGAGCGCGAGCGGGGGCAGGACTTCGTCGTCGACGCCGTCCTGGAGCTGGACCTCGCCCCGGCGGCCCGCTCCGACGAGGTGGGCGACACCGTCCACTACGGCGAACTCGCCGAGCGGCTGGTCGCGGTGGTGACCGGCGAGCCGGTCAACCTGATCGAGACGCTCGCCGACCGGCTGCTGGCGGTCTGCCTGGCCGACCCCCGGGTCGAGGTCGCCACGGTCACCGTGCACAAGCCGGAGGCGCCCGTCCCGCACGCCTTCACCGACGTGGCCGTCACCATGACCCGGCGGCGGGACCGGTGACCCGCGCCGTCCTCTCCCTCGGCAGCAACCTCGGCGACCGGCTGGCCCACCTGCGCTGCGCCGTCGCGACGTTCGGCGACAGTGTGCTGCTGGTCTCCGGTGTCTACGAGACTCCACCGTGGGGGGACGCGGACCAGCCCGCGTACCTGAACGCCGTGCTGCTCGCCGAGGACCTGACGGCGAACCCGTACGACTGGCTGGAGCGGGCCCGGGCGGCGGAGCGCGCCGCCGGACGGACCCGCGACCCGCAGCGGCGCTTCGGGCCACGGACCCTGGACGTGGACGTCATCGCGGTGTGGACCGACGGCGACGAGCCGGTGCTCAGCGACGACCCCGAGCTGACCCTGCCGCACCCCCGGGCCCACCTGCGGGCCTTCGTGCTGCGACCGTGGATCGATCTCCAGCCGTACGGGCGGCTGCCCGGGCACGGTTGGCTGACCGACCTGCTCAACACCCGCCCCACGGCCGACGACGCGTTGGATCTGCGCCCCCGGCCGGACTTGGCGATAGAGTCGACGGCATGACCCAGCGGATCCGGCCGGCATGACGCAGGCGCAGTCCCCACGACCCGGCGGGACGGGCCCCGAGCGGTCCCGGATGGGTCCCACCCGGATCTCCACCCTGCTGGTGGCCGCCCTCGCCGCCGCCGCGGTGGCGTGGTTGCTGATCAGCGCCCTCTACTACGACTACCTGCCGGAGCTGCCCTGGCTGCCGGTGGTCACCCTCGCCGCGCTGGCCGTGCTGGAGGCGTACGCCGCCGTGAACACCCGGGGGCGCATCGAGCGCCGGCCGGGCCGCGACCCGGTCAACCCGCTGCTGGTGGCCCGGTTCGTGGTGCTGGCCAAGGCGTCGGCGCTGGCCGGCGCGATCTTCGTCGGCTTCTACGCCGGGCTGACCGGCTGGCTCTTCGTGGAGCGCACCGACGCCGCGATGGACGACCGGCCGATCGCGGGCGCCGGCCTGCTCGCCGCGCTGGCGCTGGTGGTGGCGGCGCTCTGGCTGGAGCGCTCCTGCCGGGTCCCCGAGCAGGAGGACGACGAGGACCGCGAGCCCGGCGGGCGGGAGGGCCGCCCCAACCGAGGCTGATCCCGGGGGGTTACGCCCGGCCTTGCACGCGGGTACGGTGCCTGCGACCGGAGAGCAACGCCGCCCCGGTCCGCCCGCGCGTCGGACCCGGCTGTACGGGCGGCCACGTGGGAGGCGGCGTCATGCGGTACGACGAACCGGGGCGTGAGTCGTCCCCCGAGCCCTCGTCCGGCATCCCCGCCTCCGTCCTGGAGAACGTCTTCGACGACCCCGCGCACGGCGAGCCCGGCCGCGACCGGTTCTCCGTGCACGTCCTCTGGGAGTTGCTGCTCCTGATCGGGCTGGGCTTCCTCACGTACCTGCTCTGGGCGGAGGACCCGGCCGCGCTGCGCGGTGGCGGGCTGCGCTCCCTGCTCCTCGACGCCGTCGTGCTCGGGCTGCTCGCGCTGGCCGCCGGGCTGACCCTGCGTACCGCCGCGGTGAACCTGGCCGTCGGCCCCGTGGCGGTCGCCGCCGCGCTGCACGTGGCCGAGCAGGGCGACCGGGGAGTCAGCGCCGCCGCCGGCCCGGCCCTGCTGGTCGCCGCGCTGGGCGGGCTCGCCCTGGCGCTGGTCGTGGTGGTGCTGCACGTCCCCGGCTGGGCCGCGTCCCTCGCCGGCGCGGCCGGGGTGGTCGTGTACGTCGAACAGCGTTCCGCGGCGGTCCTGCCGCAGGGGGACTACGACCCGGAGCGCGGCGCCCTGCACCTCTTCGTGGGGTTCGCGGCGGTCGCGGTGCTCGGCGGCCTGTTCGGCTCGGTGCGGGCCGTCCGCCGGGTGGTCGGCCGGTTCCGCCCGGTCGTGGACCCGGCCCGCCGCCGGGGCGCGGTGGCGGCGGTGGTCACCTCCGGCGCGCTCGTCGGCTCCACGGTGCTGGCCGCGCTGGCCGGCATGCTCACCGCCAGCCGGGACACCGCCCCGGTCGCGCCGGACCCGGGGCTGGACTGGACGGTGCTCGCGGTCGGTCTGGCACTGCTCGCCGGCACCAGCGCCTTCGGCCGGCGGGGCGGCGTCTTCGGCACCCTGCTGGCGGTCTGCCTGGTCACGGTCTTCCTGGCGTACGCGGGGGAACGGGGCTGGACGGTGAGCCGATGGGCGGTCGGCGCGGCGGTGCTCGGCGTCGGGCTGCTGGCCACCCGGCTCGTCGAGGCGTACGGACGGCCGGCGGCCGGGGCGGCGGCGGAACCGGTTCCCGTGGGGGACGCCCGGATCGGCGCGGGCTGGACGGCGTCCCCGGGGCACCCGGTCGGCGACTGGCCGCCCGCCGTGCCGAGGCGCTCCTCGGAGAGCCCCGTGGACCCCTGGAGCGACCCGGGCTGGGAGAGCGGCCCACGCCGGTGGGACGCCGGCGAGCGGTGAGCCGGCACCGCGTCCACCGAGCCGGGAGTGATCTCGCCGGTTAGGCTCGGCGGCATGACCGACACACCATCGACCTCCGCCGGCCCGTCGTTCGAGGAACTCGACGCGCTGTCCACCGAGGAGCTGCGGGAGCGGGCGTTCGCGGTCGCCCGGGAGCGCCGCGACGTGCGCTTCTTCTGGTCCGTGCTGCGGCACCTGCCGAACGCGGACGAGGCCGCCGTCCTCGACGGCGCGCCCAACTCCGTCGGGCCGACGATCGACGAGGCCGCGGCGCTGTGGCGGCAGCTGACCGGGCACGGTTACGGGGAGTCGGCGCCGCTGCTGCGGGCCGCGTTCATCGACTACCTGATGAAGCACCGGTGACGGGGACCGCCGGCCCCGGGCAGGTTTGTCTCCCGCGGTCCGCCGGGAACTGATCCGATCATGGCGCTCACCAACCCGTCACGGACCGGCGGTCGCTACGGGACGGCGGCGGGCACGGGCGCGCTCGCGGCCCTCCTCCTGGTCGCGGTCTGCGGCAGTCCGGCGTACGTCGGCTGGGCCGCCGGCACCGACCCGAACTCCGCCGGCGGCTGGTACCTGCAACTGCTCTCCTGGCCGGCGTGGCACTTCAGCGGCAACGGGGCCACCGGCGGCCTGTTCGTGGCGAACCTGCGGGCCGTCCTGCTGGTCATCTTCGCGGCGATCTTCCTCTACCTGCTGCCCGCCTCGCAGGTCGCCCGGGTGCAGGGGTCGCAGACGCAGTTCTTCTCCGGCTGGGCCGCTTACGTCCTGGCCAGCGGCTTCGCCTCGCTGCTCGCCGCCGTCCTCGGCCCGGAACCGTCGGTGCTCACGGCGATCCAGGCGGGCGGCGCCGGCGCGACGTACGGCTTCCTCGCCGGCTGGATCATCGGCACCGCCAGCCTCGGCGGCCGCGCCTGACCGGGCCGCCTCTCGCCGCTCCGGGCCGGACCCGGTCGTCCCTCACCCCTCGGGGTCACCCAGTTCGAGCAGCCGCGACCGGCTGAGCACGCCGACCGCCCGACCCCCGTCGGTCACCACGACCCGGTCGGCGGCCGAACTCAGCAGCACCCCCAGCGCGTCGTACGCCGAGCCGCCGAGCGGCATCGTCGGCAGCCCGGTCACCCCGGTCTCCGGCAGCGGCTCGACGGCCTCGCCGGTGACGGGGGTGACGGCCAGTCGGCGGATGCCCCGGTCGGCGCCCACGAACTCGCGGACGAAGGGCGTGGCGGGCGTGCCGAGCACGGCGGCAGGGGTGTCGTACTGCTCCAGGTGCCCGCCCTCGGAGAGCACCGCGATCCGGTCGCCGAGCCGGACCGCCTCGTCCAGGTCGTGGGTGACCAGCACGATGGTCTTGCGCATCTCGGCCTGCAGGCGGAGGAACTCCTCCTGCAACCGGGTGCGCACGATCGGGTCGACGGCCGAGAACGGCTCGTCCATCAGCAGCACCACCGGGTCGGCGGCGAGGGCCCGGGCCACCCCGACCCGCTGCCGCTGCCCGCCCGAGAGTTCGTGCGGGTAGCGGCGGCCGAACGTGGCCGGGTCGAGCCCGACCAGTTCCAGCAGCTCGTCGACCCGACGACGGCTGCGCTGGCGGGGCCAGCGGAGCAGCCGGGGCACGGTGGCGACGTTGGCGCTGACCGTCTGGTGCGGAAAGAGTCCGACGTTCTGGATCACGTAGCCGATCCGGCGGCGCAGCCGGACCGGGTCGACCCGGGTGACGTCCTCGCCGCCGAGCAGGATCCGGCCGCCGGTCGGCTCGATGAGGCGGTTGACCATTCGGAGCACCGTGGACTTGCCGCAGCCCGACGGTCCGATCAGCACCGCCAGCTCACCGGCGGCGATGTCAAGGCTCAGCTCGCGTACGGCCTCGGTGCCGTCCGGGTAGCGCTTGCGGATGCCCTCCAGCGTGATCGACGCCGCACGCGGTTCGGCGGGGGCGGTGCCCTCCGGGGTAACGTCCACACATGTCCTTCCGCCTGAGCTACCGGGCCGACCCGGGTAACCCCTGGTTCTCCTGGCAGTACGTGCGGGACAACTCTGACACGATCCTCGCGGCCGTGCGTGAGCACGCCTCGCTGACCGTACGCGCGGTGCTGATCGCCGCCCTGATCGCGCTGCCGCTGGCGGTGGCAGCGTACTGGTACCGCTCGCTCGCCGGGCCGGTCATGGCCCTCACCGGGGTGCTCTACACGGTGCCGTCGCTGGCGCTCTTCGCGTTCATCGCCCCCTACCTCGGCATCGGCGCGCTGACCGCGCTCAGTGTGGTGGTCCTCTACGCGCTGCTGGTGATCGTCCGCAACGCCGTCGCTGGGCTCAACCAGGTGCCCCCCGAGGTCCGCGAGGCGGCCGAGGGGATGGGGTACGGCCGCTGGGACCGACTGTTGCGGGTCGAGTTGCCGCTGGCCCTGCCGGGCATCCTCACCGGGCTGCGGCTGGCCACCGTCTCCACGGTCGCCCTGGTGACCGTGGGCGTGGTGATCGGGCGCGGCGGTCTCGGGCAGCTCATCTTCGCCGGCTTCCAGAACAACTTCTACAAGGCCCAGATCATGACGGGGACGCTGCTCTGCGTGCTGCTCGCCCTGGTGCTCGACCTGGCCCTGGCCGGCGCGGGACGGCTGCTGACCCCCTGGCTGAAGCGGGCCCGGTGAGCGCGAGGAACGTAGCGCAGCGGAGTCCCGTAGTCGTGAACGGAGAGGTGGCTCGGTGAGCGCGAGGAACGTAGCGCAGCGGAGTCCCGCAGTCGTGGACGGAGAGGTGGCTCGGTGAGCGCGAGGAACGTAGCGCAGCGGAGTCCCGCAGTCGCGAAGGGAGGGCGGGCCCGGTGAATCCGGTCGAGGCGGCGCTGGTCTGGCTCAACGATCCGCTGAACTGGACGAACCCGGGCGGCATCCTGGAGCGGCTCGGCGAGCACCTGTCGATGTCGGCGGCGGCGGTGGCGCTCGGCTGCCTGATCGCCTGGCCGATCGGGCTCTGGCTCGGGCACACCAACCGGGGCGGCGGCCTGGTGGTGCTGGTGTCCAACGTGTCGCTGGCCGTCCCCACGCTCGCCCTGCTCACCATCCTGCCGCTGACCTTCCTCGGCTTCGGCCGGCCGTCGGTGGTGGTCGCGCTTGCCGTCTTCGCGGTGCCGCCGCTGCTGGCCAACGCGTACACGGGGGTGCGGCAGGCCGACCCGGAGGCCCGGGACGCGGCGCGCGGGATGGGCTTCTCCGGCTGGCAGTTGCTGCGCCGGGTCGAGCTGCCGCTGGCGGTGCCCTACCTGGCGGCCGGGTTCCGCACGGCGGCGGTGCAGGTGGTGGCGACCGCGGCGCTGGCGTCCTTCGTGAACGGCGGCGGCCTCGGCCAGATCATCCGGGCGGGCTTCGGGCTGGACATCGCGGCTGGCGGCGGTCAGATCATCGCCGGCGGTGTGCTGGTGGCAGGGCTTGCCATCCTGCTGGAACTGGTGCTGGCCCGGGTCGAGCGGCTGGTGACGCCGCACCCGCTGCGGGCCGACCGCCGTCGGGCGCGCCGCCGGGCGGCGCAGGCGGTGGCCGGCGGCTGAGCGGGTCCGCCCGCCCCGACGCCGCGCGGACGGCGAATCCGGCTCACCTCTGGTGACGATCCGGTGACAAACTCCGCCCCGGGTTGTCGGCCCCGCGTGGAAAATGTTGGGGTGGGAATCCGGGCGGTCGCAAGCGGGCCGTCCGTGGGACACAGCGGGCGGCCGGACCGGAGATCGCCCGTCGGACACGCGGCCGGCCCGGCAGGGCCGCGCCGGGACACGGAAGGCGGGCATCGATGCGCGCACGTAGAAGCCTGGTCGTCGGTGCGGTGGGAGCCCTCGCCGCGGCGGGGCTGCTGACCGGCTGCGGCGACGCCGGTTCCTCCGGCACGGACGCCCCGGAGCAGGCGGCCTCCGGGGCCGGCTGCGCGCCGGTCGCCGGTGACCGGCTCGTCGTCCTCGACGACGACAAGAAGCTCCAGAACACCGACAACGTCATCCCGGCGATCAACGCCGACGCGGCCAACCCGCAGTTGATCGCGGCGCTGGACAAGGTCTCCGCCGCGCTCGACACGCCAAAGCTGGTCCAGCTCAACAAGGCCGTCGACGTCGACCGCAAGACGGCGCAGAAGGCGGCCGAGGAGTTCGCGGCGGCCAACGGCGTCACCGCGGGCATCGCCAAGGGGCCCGGCGGGCAGATCGTGATCGGCGCGGCCAACTTCACGGAGAACCAGATCCTGGCCGAGCTCTACAAGATCGCCCTGACCGCCGCCGGCTACGACGCCAAGGTGCAGCAGATCGGCAACCGCGAGCTCTACGAGCCGGCCCTGGAGAAGGGCGAGATCCAGGTCGTCCCCGAGTACGCGGCGACCATGGCCGAGTTCCTCAACACCAAGGAGAACGGCAAGGACGCCGCGCCGGTGTCCTCGCCGGAGCTGGAGAAGACCGTCGCGGCGCTCAAGACGGCCGGCGACAAGGTCGGCCTCGTCTTCGGCACGCCGGCCGCGGCGCAGGACCAGAACGCGTTCGCCGTGACCCAGGCGTTCGCCGACAAGTACGGCGTCCGCACGCTCTCCGAGCTGGCCGACAAGTGCTCGGGCCAGGCGACGGTGCTGGCCGGGCCGCCGGAGTGCCCGCAGCGGCCGAAGTGCCAGGCGGGGCTCGTCCAGGTCTACGACTTCAAGGCCGGCTCGTTCAGCTCGCTGGACCAGGGCGGCCCGCAGACCAAGAACGCGTTGAAGACCGGGGCCGCGAGCGTGGGCCTGGTGTTCTCCTCGGACGGCGCGCTGGCCGTCGGCTGATCCCCGGCGGGGCCCCGTTCACCCTTTCCCGGGCGGCAGGAGTCTCGGTAGGCTGCGGACCCATGCCAGCCCCGGTCGCTTCCGCCGACAAGCGCAGCCTGTCGCTGCTCACCGTGCTCTTCTGGGTCGGTGTCGCCCTGGCGCCGGTGGCGGCCTTGATCCTGCTCGTCGCCGACAGCAACGGTCCGCTGCGGTTCGCGGCCGTGCTCGCCATTCTGGCCGTCGTCCTCATCGGCCTGTCGATCGCGCTGCGCGCCGACGGCGCGGGCCCGGCCCGGACCGACGAACTGCTGGACGAGATCGAGCACCTCCGCCGCGAGTTGCGTGGCGAGATCGTGGCCGCCGCCCAGCGCGGCAACCAGGCACTCGACCACGCCCAGCGGGCCCAGGAGGAGGTCACCGCGCTGCGTCGGCGGCTGGACGCCAGCAGCGCCGCGCTCGCCGGGGTCGACGCCCCGGCCGCCTCCGGCCGGGCCCGGGCGTCCGTCGACGACGCGGTCGCCGGCCGGAGGCGGGTGCCGGACCAGGACGACGCGGCACCCCGCCCGGGGCGTACCGACCGGGACGACGAGGAGCCCGCCCGCAGGCCGCGGCCGGCTCCGCGCGCCGAACGGCCCGCGCCCGGCCCGGCCGGCGGGTACGGCGCGGACCGGCCGGCCGGGGGAGCGGCTGGCGGGTACGGCGCGGAGGAGCCGGCCCCGGCACCGGCCGGCGGGTACGCGCACCGGCCGGCGGCCGGTGGCAAGGCCGGGGTCTACGGGGCGGCCCGGCCGGCGGAGCCGGGAAGTCAGCCCGTGGCCCGCCCGCTCGGGGTGGTGCGGCACACCGAGACCGTGCACGTCACCACCCGGCACACCGTCGTCGACGGTGCCGCGTCCGATCCCGGGGACCGGGGCGCGCGGTACGGCGGCGGGTACGCGGGGCGCTGGGCGCCGACGCCGGAGGAGCGGCCGTGGTCGGGCGAGCCGGACGACCGGTCCTGGGCCGGCCACGGGCCCGCCGACGCGGACGACGGGCCCCGTCACGACGACCGGCCCCGTCACGACGACCGGCCCCGTCACGACGACCGGCCCCGGGACGACGACCGGTCACGCCGGGACGACGACGGGGCACGGCCGGGGCCGGGGGGCGCCCCGGACGACCGGGCCCGTTCGGACCAGCCCGGTGACGCGGAGTGGTCGGTCCAGCGCGACGGCCGGGGGTGGTCCACCCCGCCCGGTGCGCGGGAGTGGTCGGCCCAGCGTGGCGACCGGGAGTTCCCGGGCCGGCACGACGAGCGCGGGCAGCAGTGGGACGCCCCCGCACGGGGCAGCGCGGGCGGACCGGGCTGGGGGGCGCCGGCCGGACCGCCCGGGCGCGGCCGGTCGTACCCGCCCGACGAGGCGGGGGCGGAGGGCGGGGAGTACTGGTCGCAGCTGCGCGCCGGGGACCGGTGGGCCGCCGTGCGGGACGACGAGCGGGGTCGTGAGCTGCGGGTCGGGGAGCGGCGTGCCGAGGTGCACGCGGACGACAACGGCACCGAGTACCGGGTCGCGGGCCGTTGGGCGACGGTCCGGCGGGACGAGCCGCGCCGGGGCCGGGACCGGGCGGACGACGGGTGGCGCGGCGGCTGGCCGGAGCCGGACGACGCCCCGGCCCTGCCGGCCGGCGGGGTGCCGGTGCCCGACGAGTGGCGCCCGCCCCGCCAGCGGGAACTCCAGCCCGAGGGGCGGTACGACGCCCGCCAGCCCGAGGCACGCCACACCCGCCGGGCGGAGCCCGAGCCGGAGCGGTACGGCCGGCGGCAGGACGAGCACTACGGCTACCCGCCGCAGGACGACGAGCCCTCGGCGGGCGGCGTCCGCTCCGCCGACCGCTGGCGTTGACCGCGCCGGCCGCCCCGGGCGGGGATCACTTGTCGATGTCGCCCACCACGAAGAACATCGAGCCGAGGATGGCGATCAGGTCCGGGACCAGGCAGCCGGGGAGCAGGGTGGCCAGCGCCTGCACGTTCGCGTACGAAGCGGTGCGCAGCTTCAGCCGCCACGGCGTCTTTTCGCCCCGGGAGACCAGGTAGTAGCCGTTGATGCCGAGCGGGTTCTCCGTCCAGGCGTAGGTGTGCCCCTCGGGAGCCTTGAGCACCTTCGGCAGCCGGGTGTTGATGGGCCCGGTGAGCCGGTCCACCCGGTCCAGGCACTGCTCGGTGAGGTCGAGTGAGGCGTACACCTGGTCGAGCAGCACCTCGAAGCGGGCGTGGCAGTCGCCGGCGGTCTTCGTCACCACCGGCACGTCCAGCTGGTCGTAGGCCAGGTAGGGCTCGTCACGGCGCAGGTCGAGGTCGAGGCCGGAGGCCCGGGCGACGGGCCCGGACGCGCCGAACGCGGCGGCGTCCGCCGCGGAGAGCACCCCGACGCCGACCGTACGGGCCAGGAAGATGTCGTTGCGCCGGATGAGGTTGTCCAGGTCCGGCATCCGTCGGCGGACCTCGGCGATGGCGGCCCGCACCCGGCCGGTCCAGCCGGCCGGCACCTCCTCCTTGAGCCCGCCCACCCGGTTGAACATGTAGTGGATCCGGCCGCCGGAGACCTCCTCCATGACCGCCTGGATGGTCTCCCGTTCGCGGAACGCGTAGAACATCGGCGTGATCGCGCCGATCTCCAGGGGGTAGGAGCCGAGGAACATCAGGTGGTTGAGCACCCGGTTCAGCTCGGCCAGCGCCATCCGCAGCCAGGTGGCCCGTTCCGGCACCTCCATGCCCATCAGCCGCTCCACGGCGAGCACCACGCCCAGCTCGTTGGAGAACGCCGAGAGCCAGTCGTGCCGGTTGGCCAGCACGATGATCTGCCGGTAGTCGCGGACCTCGAAGAGCTTCTCCGCGCCCCGGTGCATGTAGCCGACGACCGGCTCGCAGGCCACCACCCGCTCGCCGTCGAGCACCAGCTTCAGTCGGAGCACGCCGTGCGTGGAGGGGTGCTGCGGCCCGATGTTGAGCACCATGTCGGTGCCGAGTTGCTCCCCGCCGGCCCCGGTGCCGACGGTCAGCTCGCGGAGGTCGCCGGCGTCCGTGGTCATGACCGTCATCGTGCCATGAACCGCCCGGGGTCGACGCCGACCGGTTGCCGCAGCCACCAGTGCCCGCCCAGGCCGGCCGGATCGGTCAGCTCGGCCACCGCCGACGCGGCGGCGAGCGCCCGCACGTAGCCGGCCGGGTCGCCGACGGCCAGGCTCAGCGGCGGTCGCCCGCCGTCGGCCCCGAGCGCCCGCAGCGCCTCCCGCTGCGACACCAGGTCGTACGCGCACCGGGCGACCGTGGCACCGGCGGAGGCGACCGAGTCGACGGCGACGTGCGCGGTGACGTCGCGGCTCCCGTCCGGCACCGGCGGCACCTGCCGCCCGCCCCGGTACCCGGTCAACGTCCCGTCCACGGGTCGGCCGTCGCGCAGGTGCCCGTAGTCCACGGCCAACGCCAGCCCCCGGTCGACCCTGTCGACCGCCTCGGCCCAGGCGTCGTCGCGCGTCCGGCCGATCTCGGCCCGCACCGCCGCAGGAGGTTCCGGGCAGCCCGACCCGGTCGGACCGGTCCCGTCGACTCCGGCCGCCGGCACCGGCCACCATCGGGCCAGCCAGTCCGCGTCGGCGGGGTCGACCGGGTCACCGACGGTCTCCTCGCCGGTGGCCGGGTCGACCAGCAGGTAGCGCCAACCCTCGGCGGTGTGCACCGCGACGTCGAGCGGCACGTTGTCCAGCCACTCGGTGGCCACCAGCAGCCCGGTGATCCCGGCGGGGATCTCGTCAAGCCAGTCGATCCCGTCGGGCAGGTCGACCGGTCGGGAAGCCTTCTCGACCGCGGTGAGGCGTACCCGGAAGGCGAGCGGAACCGACGCGGAGGGAGCGGGACCGGCGGACGACGGGCCGGACGGGGCCGAGGGCCGGGCGGCGGCCGGGGGAGTCCCCAGCGCGGCGGAGAGCGCGCGCAGCAGCTCACCGCGGCCGGCACCCACGTCGACGACGTCGAGCCGGTCCGGGTGGCCGAGGGCGGCGTCGACCTGCCCGACGAGCCGCAGCAGCGCGGCGGCGAAGGCCGGCGACGCGTGCACGCTGGTGCGGAAGTGGTCGGCCGGCCCCGACCCGGCGACGAAGAAGCCGCCCGGCCCGTAGAGCGCCCGTCGCATCGCGTCCCGCCAGCGGATCGACATCGGTTCCTTCCTCGTGCGGCGTGCGTCACCCCGGGCCGACCCTACGCAGCCGCCCGGGGTCGACCGCCCGTCCCCGGGCCGGCGGTGCCGTCGGTGAACGTTTTCACACATCCTTGTCCCGCTTCCGTGGCCCCGGCGCATACTTGCGATCGACCGGTACCCCTTCTCGAGGACTGGATCGTCGCCATGAGCGCAACCCCGCGCCCGCGCCCGGCCGCCCCCCACGGGGCCGCCGCACCGCCGGCCGCCACCCCCCGTTTCCTCACCGCCGGCGTCGTCGGCTCCGGCCGGGTCGGTGCCGTACTGGGCGCCGCCCTCGTCGCCGCCGGCCACCGGGTCGTCGCCGCCACGGCCGGCTCCGGCGCCTCCCAGGCCCGGGCGGCGCTGCTGCTTCCCGGGGTGCCCCGCCGCTCCGCCGACGCCGTGGCGCGGGCGGGCACCGACCTGCTGCTGCTCGCCGTGCCCGACGACGCGCTCGCCGGGGTGGTCGCCGCCCTGGCCGGCTCCGGCGCGCTGCGCCCCGGGCAGGTGGTCGCGCACACCTCCGGCGCGCACGGGCTGGCCGTGCTCGCGCCGGCCGCCGCGGCGGGGGCCCGGCCGCTCGCCCTGCACCCCGCGATGACCTTCACCGGTACGCCGGACGACCTCGCCCGGCTGGCCGGCATCTCGTACGGGGTGACCGCCCCGGCGGAGCTACGCCCCCTGGCCGCCCGGCTGGTCGCCGACCTCGGCGGGGTGCCGGAGTGGGTCGGCGAGGCGGACCGGCCGCTCTACCACGCGGCGCTGGCGCACGGCGCCAACCACCTGGTGACCCTGGTCAACGAGGCGGCCGACCGGCTGCGCGACGCCGGGGTGACCCAGCCGGAGAAGGTGCTCGCCCCGCTGCTGCGGGCCGCCCTGGAGAACGCGCTGCGCCTCGGCGACGACGCGCTGACCGGGCCGGTGTCCCGGGGCGACGCCGGCACGGTCGAGCGGCACCTGGTCCGGCTCGCCGCGACCGCCCCCGAGTCGGTCGCGCCCTACCTGGCCCTGGCCCGTCGTACGGCCGACCGGGCCATCGCGGCGGGCCGGCTGCGGCCGGTCGACGCGGAGTCGCTGCTCGGCGTGCTCGCCGGCGACCGGCGGGAGGTGGCGGCGTGACCGGGCCGACGGTGGACGGAGGGGACCGCGTGACGGAAATGGTGCACGGCCGCGCCGAGCTGGCGGCGGCCCGGGACGGGCTGAAGGGCACCGTCGGCGTCGTGATGACCATGGGCGCGCTGCACTCCGGGCACGAGGCGCTGCTGCGGGCGGCCCGGGAGCGGGCCGACCACGTGATCGTCACGATCTTCGTCAACCCGTTGCAGTTCGGCCCGAACGAGGACTTCGACCGCTACCCGCGCACGCTCGACGCCGACCTGGAGATCTGCCGGCGGGCGGGCGCGGACCTGGTCTTCGCCCCCTCGGTGGCGGACATGTACCCGGACGGCCAGCCCCGGGTCCGGGTCGACCCGGGCCTGCTGGGGGAGGACCTGGAGGGGCAGAGCCGCCCCGGGTTCTTCCACGGGGTGCTCACCGTGGTGCTGAAGCTGCTCCAGCTCACCCGCCCCGACCTGACGTTCTTCGGCGAGAAGGACTACCAGCAGCTGACCCTGGTACGGCGGATGGCCCGGGACCTCGACGTGCCGGTCGAGGTGGTCGGCGTGCCCACGGTTCGGGAGCCGGACGGGCTGGCCCTGTCCAGCCGCAACCGCTACCTCTCCCCGGCCGAGCGGGCGGCCGCGCTGAGCCTGTCGGCGGCGCTGCGCGGCGGGGCCGCGGCGGCCGACGGGGGCGCCGACGCGGGGGCGGTGCTCGCCGCCGCGCACGCGGCCTTCGGCACCGGTACGCCCGGCGTGCGTCTCGACTACCTGGTGCTCACCGACCCGGACCTGGAGCCGGGGCCGGTCTCCGGGCCGGCGCGGCTGCTCGTCGCCGCCTGGGTGGGCGCCACCCGGCTGATCGACAACGCGGCGATCCGGCTCGCCCCCCGTTCCTGAACCTGGCCCCCGCCACCCTCCGCGAAAGGCACCCCGATGCTGCGCACCATGCTCAAGTCGAAGATCCACCGCGCCACGGTGACCCAGGCCGACCTGCACTACGTGGGCTCGGTGACCGTCGACGAGGACCTGCTCGACGCCGCCGACCTGATCCCCGGCGAGCAGGTGGCGATCGTGGACATCACCAACGGGGCACGGCTGGAGACGTACGTGATCCCGGGCGAGCGGGGCAGCGGCGTGATCGGCATCAACGGCGCCGCCGCCCACCTGGTGCACCCGGGGGACCTGGTGATCCTCATCTCGTACGGGCAGATGGACGACGCCGAGGCCCGGTCGTACCGGCCCCGGGTGGTGCACGTCGACGCCGACAACCGGGTCGTCGAGCTGAACACCGACCCGACGACCGCCGCCCCCGGCACCGCCGGCGCTCCCGTCCCGAACCCCCTCGCCGCCGCGGTCTGACCCGGGCGCCCCGCCACCTCGCGCGGCGTTCTGTGGCCGTTCGTCCATTTTCGTGCCCCTGGAGGCGGCCGATCGCCGAAGTGGGCGTGCGTGCGATCTGTCACCGGAAGGTCGTCCCTGGGTAGTCTGGTTGCCCGTCGACAGACGCGGGTGGCTGGGGGAGGCCGCGATGCGCCGTGCGATGAGTGCCCTGCTCGCTGCCGTCGCCACGGCCTCGCTCCTGGTCGGGTGCGCCGACGGCGGCGGGCTGGACGGCGACCTGGTCGACGACTGGGCGGCCCCGCCCGCCGCGGGGCCCTTCACCCCGGCCGCCGGGGTGTGCCAGGTCGCCGACTTCGTCGAGGTGGTGACCCTGGCGGCGTACGCGCCGGTGGACTGCGCCGCGCCGCACCGGGTCGAGACCGTGCACGTGGGCGCCTTCCCGGCCGGACGGCCCGCCCCGCCGCCGGGCGGCTCGGCCGAGTTGCGGGGCGCCTTCGCCGACTGCGACACCCGGGCGACCGGTCACGTGGGCGCCGACTGGCGGGCGGGGCGGCTCCGGCTGGCGGTGGCGGTGCCGTCCGGGGCGGGCTGGGCGGCCGGCGCCCGCTGGTACCGGTGCGACCTGACCGAGGTGAGCACCGTCGAGGCCGCCGCCACGGTGGTGGTCCGCACCGGCAGCCTCCGGGACGCGCTGCGGGGTCCGTCCCCGCTGCGCCTGGGCTGCCAACGGGCCCGCTCCGGCGGCGGGTCGGTACGGACGCTGCTCCCGGTCGACTGCGCCACCCGGCACGACGCCGAGTTCGTCGGGGTGTGGCGGGCACCCGACCGTCCGTACCCGACCCGGGCCGCCGACTGGGCCCCGCTGTACGCCGGCTGCCGCTCCGTGCTCGGCCGCTACGTGGGGGTGCCCGACGACGCCGACCTGCGCTTCCGCAGCGGCGTGGTGGTCCGTCCGCCGGGGGCCGGCCGGTGGCGCGTCGGCGACCGGGGTGTCCGCTGCTACCTCTGGCTCGACGACCGTACGGTGACCGGCTCGCTACGGGGCGCGGGGCCGGCGGCCCTGCCGGTCCGGACGAGGTAGCGCCCACCGGGCCGGACCCCATGGCCCAAACCACTCGTCCCGCCCCCGCCGCCCCTCGCGAGGGCCCTTCGGGTTGACTGTGGGCATGGAACTTCCGACCGTCGACCTGCCGGCGCTGCCCAGACTGCTGGCCGCCCCCGCGCCCGGCTGGGTGGAGACCACCGACGTGATCGTGGTCGGTTCCGGGGTGGCGGGCCTGACCGCCGCGCTGCACCTGCGCGAGGCCGGGCTGCACGTCACCGTGGTTACCAAGGTCAACATCGACGAGGGGTCGACCCGTTGGGCGCAGGGCGGCATCGCCGCCGTGCTCGACCCGCACGACACCCCCGCCGCGCACGCCTCGGACACCGAGATCGCCGGGGTCGGGCTCTGCGACCCGGCGGCGGTGCGGGTGCTTGTGGAGGAGGGCCCGACCCGGCTGCGCGAGCTGATGCGGATCGGGGCGGAGTTCGACCGCAACGCGGACGGCTCGCTGATGCTCACCCGGGAGGGCGGGCACCGGGCCGACCGGATCGTGCACGCCGGCGGCGACGCGACCGGGGCGGAGGTGCAGCGCGCCCTGCACGCCGCCGTGCGCCGCGACCCCTGGATCCGGCTGGTCGAGCACGCCCTGGTGCTGGACCTGCTGCGCGCCCCAGGGGAATCCCCGGACGGGCTCGGCCCGGCGTGCGGCATCACCCTGCACGTGCTCGGCGAGGGCAGCGAGGACGGCGTGGGCGCCATCCTGGCCCGCGCGGTCGTCCTGGCCACCGGCGGGATGGGCCAGATCTACGCGGCCACCACCAACCCGGCGGTGTCCACCGGCGACGGGGTGGCCCTCGCGATCCGGGCCGGCGCGGCGGTGACCGACGTGGAGTTCGTCCAGTTCCACCCGACCGCCCTGATCACCCCGGCCGGTGCCGGCGTGCCCGGCGCCGGGCACGCCCAGCAGCCGCTGGTCTCCGAGGCGTTGCGCGGCGAGGGCGCCCACCTGGTCGACGGCGACGGCAGGCGGTTCATGGTCGGGCAGCACGAGCTGGCCGAGCTGGCGCCCCGGGACGTGGTGGCCAAGGGCATCCACCGGGTCCTGCTGGCGACCGGGGCGGAGCACGTCTTCCTCGACGCCCGGCACCTGGGCGGCGACTTCCTGGCCCGGCGCTTCCCGACCATCGTCGCGTCCTGCCTGGCCATCGGGGTCGACCCGGCGACGGACCTGATCCCGGTCGCCCCGGCCGCGCACTACGCCTCCGGTGGCGTCCGCACCGACCTGCGCGGCCGCACCTCCATCCCCGGGCTGTACGCGTGCGGCGAGGTCGCCTGCACCGGCGTGCACGGCGCGAACCGGCTGGCCAGCAACTCGCTGCTGGAGGGGCTCGTCTTCTCCCGGCGGATCGCCGAGGACATCGCGGCCGGGCTGCCCGAGCAGGCCCAGCCTGCCCCGACCGGCGCCTGGGTGGGTGGCGAGGGCTGGGTGGTGCCGGCCGATGCGACGCCGACCCTGCAACGGGCGATGACCCGGGGCGCGGGCGTGCTCCGCTCGGCGGACACCCTCGCCGGGACCGCCGGTGTGCTGACCGGGCTCGGTGAGGGCCGGGGCCGGCCCCGGACGGCCGACTGGGAGGCGACGAACCTGATCACCGTGGCGTCGACGCTGGTCGCCGCCGCGTACGCCCGCCGGGAGACCCGGGGCTGCCACTGGCGGGAGGACTTCCCGGCGGCCGACGAACGGTGGCACGGCCACCTGGTCGGCGCGGTCGGGGCGCAGGGCCGGCTGACGCAGACGTGGGAGGGGACCCGATGACGGAGTCGACGCAACGGGCACTGCGGGACGCGGGACTGGACCCGGCGCAGGTGCGGCGGGTGATCTCCGACGCGCTCGCCGAGGACCTGGGGCCGGACCTGCTCGACGTCACCAGCGTCGCCACCATCCCGGCCGGGCAGACCGACACGGCCGACCTGGTGGCCCGCGCCGACGGCGTGGTGGCCGGGCTGGCCGTGGCGGCGGCCGTGTTCGAGCTGGTGGGCGAGGCGACCGGCGCCGGCCGTACGGCCGAGGTGTCGGTGGTGGCCCAGGACGGCGCGCGGGTGGCGCGCGGCGACGTGCTGGCCACCGTGACCGGCCCGACCCGGCTGCTGCTCACCGCCGAGCGGACGGCGCTCAACCTGCTCTGCCGGATGTCCGGGGTGGCCACCCACACCCGGGCCTGGGCGGACGCCCTGGCCGGCACGAAGGCGATGGTGCTCGACACCCGCAAGACCACGCCGGGCCTGCGCGCCCTGGAGAAGTACGCGGTCCGTGCGGGCGGCGGCACGAACAAGCGGATGGGCCTGCACGACGTCGCGATGGTCAAGGACAACCACAAGTTCGCGGCGGGCGGCATCACCGCGGCCTTCCGCCGGGTCCGGCAGACCTTCCCCGACGTGCCGGTGCAGGTCGAGGTCGACACGGTCGCCGAGGCCGTGGAGGCGGTCGAGGCCGGGGCGGACTTCCTGCTGCTGGACAACATGACCCCGGAGATGCTCACCGAGGTGGTCGCGTCGGTGGGGGACCGGGCGGAGCTGGAGGCCACCGGCGGGCTGACCCTCGACGTGGCGGCGCGCTACGCGGCGACCGGCGTCGACTTCCTGTCCGTCGGGGCCCTGACGCACTCCTCGCCGATCCTCGACATCGCCATGGACCTGCGCACCGGGTGAACCGGCGGTCGGCCGTTGTCTAGGCTGCGTGCGTGCTGCTCTGCATCGACATCGGAAACACCAACACCGTGCTGGCGACCTTCGACGGCGACAAGCTGGTGCACTCCTGGCGGATCAAGACCGATGCGCGCTCGACGGCCGACGAGCTGGGCCTGAAGTTCCGCGGGCTGCTCGCCGGGGACGCGGTCGAGATCACCGGGGTCGCGGCCTGCTCCACCGTGCCGGCCGCGCTGCGCTCGCTGCGCACCATGCTGGCCCGCTACTACGCGGACCTGCCGAGCGTGATCGTCGAGCCCGGGGTGCGCACCGGGGTGCAGCTCGCCATCGACAACCCGAAGGAGGTGGGCGCCGACCGGGTGGTGAACACCCTGGCCGCCTACACCCTCTACGGCGGGCCGTCGATCGTGGTCGACTTCGGCACCACCACCAACTTCGACGTGATCAGCGGCCGGGGCGAGTTCCTCGGCGGCGCCTTCGCCCCGGGCATCGAGATCTCCTTCGACGCGCTCGCCGCCCGGGCCGCCCAGCTGCGCAAGGTGGAGGCGACGAAGCCCCGCTCGGTGATCGGCAAGAACACCGTCGAGTGCCTCCAGTCCGGCCTCTACTTCGGCTTCGCCGGGCAGGTGGACCGGATCGTCGAGCGGATGATCGAGGAGTTGGGCGAGGTGAGCGCCGTGATCGCCACCGGCGGGTTGGCCTCGCTCGTGATCAACGAGTGCCGCACGATCACCCACCACGAGCCGATGATCACCCTGATCGGCCTGCGGATGGTCTACGACCGTAACGTCTGAGCCCCGGCCGCCACCGGGTCGGGCACCGACCGGGCCGCGGCGCCGTCGGGCCCGACGCACGGACGTTCGGTACGGCGACGAGGTCGCGCGGGACGGCCGGAAGTGGGGCCGGTCATGCGGGCCGGTCATCCCGTAACGCCCCGCGAGCGCCTTGAGTACGCTCGGGGCCTGACCCCGCCCGAAATCTCCTCCTGAGGAAGCGTGCCGTGACCGAGCAGAACCCCGTGCCAGTCGATCCCGCCGACGACCTTCCCGAGCAGATGAAGGTCCGCCGGGAGAAGCGGGACCGGATGCTCGCCGAGGGCGTCGAGCCGTACCCGATCGGGTTCCCCCGCACCAGCACGCTGGCCGACATCCGTGAGAAGTACGCGGAACTGCCCACCGACACCGCCACGGGCGACCGGGTCTCGGTCACCGGCCGGGTGATCTTCGTACGCAACACCGGCAAGCTCTGCTTCGCCACCCTCCGCGACGGCGACGGCACGGAGTTGCAGGCCATGCTCTCCCTCGACCGGGTCGGCGCCGACCGGCTCAACGACTGGAAGCGCCTGGTCGACCTCGGTGACCTCGTCGGGGTGACCGGCGAGGTGATCACCAGCCGGCGCGGCGAGCTGTCCGTGCTGGTCGAGCAGTGGGCGGTCACGGCGAAGGCGCTGCGCCCGCTGCCGGTGGCGCACAAGCCGCTGAGCGAGGAGGCGCGGGTCCGGCAGCGCTACGTGGACCTGATCGTCCGGCCGCAGGCCCGCCAGATGGTGCGCACCCGGGCCGCGACGGTGCGCAGCCTGCGCGACTCCCTGCACGGCCGGGACTTCATCGAGGTGGAGACCCCGATGCTCCAGCTGCTGCACGGCGGCGCGGCGGCCCGGCCTTTCGTGACCCACAGCAATGCACTCAGCACCGATCTGTATCTGCGAATCGCGCCGGAACTGTTTCTCAAGCGGGCCGTCGTGGGGGGCGTCGACCGGGTCTTCGAGATCAACCGCAACTTCCGTAATGAGGGTGTCGACTCTTCGCACTCGCCCGAGTTCGCGATGCTCGAGGCATACGAGGCGTACGGCGACTACGACACGATGGCCGAGCTGACCCGGAATCTCGTGCAGCAGGCGGCGATCGCGGTCGGCGGGTCGACCGTGGTGACGCACGCCGACGGCCGGGAGTTCGATCTGGGCGGCGAGTGGCGCTCGGTGACCCTCTTCGGGGTGCTTTCCGAGGCGCTCGGCGAGGAGGTCACCGTACGCACCGAGCGCGCCCGGCTGGTGGCGTACGCCGACAAGGTGGGGTTGGCGGTCGACCCGAAGTGGGGGCCGGGCAAGCTGGCGGAGGAGCTGTTCGAGGAACTGGTCGTGCCGGGCCTCGATGCGCCCACCTTCGTCCGTGACTACCCGGAGGAGACGAGCCCGCTGACCCGGGCGCACCGCAGCGAGCCCGGACTGGCCGAGAAGTGGGACCTCTACGTGCTCGGTTTCGAGCTCGGCACCGCCTACTCCGAGCTGGTGGACCCGGTGGTGCAGCGGGAGCGGCTGGTGGCCCAGGCCCAGCTCGCCGCCCGCGGCGACGACGAGGCCATGCGGCTGGACGAGGACTTTCTCCGGGCGATGGAGTACGGAATGCCGCCGGCCGGGGGTATGGGAATGGGAATCGACCGGCTGCTGATGGCGCTCACCGGCCTGGGAATTCGGGAAACCATCCTCTTCCCCCTGGTTCGCCCGGAGTAGTCGCGCATCTCCACCGGGTCGTTACCGCATCCTATTGACGCGGCAAGCGTCGCACGGGTTATTGTGCTTGCAGTTTGCAGGAGCACCCTGCTCGAAAGGAATGTGCGACGTGGCCAAGCAGATCATTCATAAGCTGGTCGATGACCTGGACGGCGGGGACGCTGACGAGACGGTCAAGTTCGCGCTCGACGGCGTTCAGTACGAGATCGACCTGTCGAGCTCGAACGCCGAGAAATTGCGCGACGTATTCGCTTCGTACATCGCCCACGGCACCAAGGTGGGCAGGGGCGGCGTCGTCGTCGGCGGTCGGGCCGCACGCGGTCGGGGTGGCGCCACCGCCGACCGGGAGCAGAACAAGGCGATCCGCGCCTGGGCCAAGAAGGCCGGCAAGGACATCTCCGACCGGGGCCGGATCCCCCAGGAGATCGTCGACGAGTACCACGCCAAGGCCGGTCACTGACCGGGACCAGTGACGGGCGACACCGACGCCGGACCGGAGCGCGACTCCGGGCCGGCGTCGCCGTATCCGCCCGGGACCGCGCCCGAGGGGGAAGAATTCCGTCCCGACGGTCGTTGTCCACAGCCGGTGGAGAGTCTGTCCACAGCCTGTGGACAGGCTCCCGGGCGGTCCGGATCCGGGCCGTGTCGGCGCTGGCGCGACCCCCGTGACGGGTTCCGCGACCGTGCCGAATTTCGCTCTGCGCGTACAGGTAGGGGTACCGGAACACCCCCTGAGCGCGGACGGTTGTCCAAAACGACGCGTACACGGCCGCCGGCGGGGACACACGACCTCAGCGGAGTCGGTTCGCGGCGATAGAGTAAGGAGGCACGGACGCCCGTCCCGGTCGTCCGCGCACCGGCCCCGCCACGACTTCTTGACCATCAAGATCGAGTGCGCACGGCACGTGAGGAGCACGAGGGCATGTTCGAGCGGTTCACCGACCGAGCGCGACGGGTTGTCGTCCTGGCCCAAGAAGAGGCCCGGATGCTCAACCACAACTACATCGGTACGGAACACATCCTGCTGGGCCTGATCCACGAGGGTGAGGGCGTCGCCGCCAAGGCTCTGGAGAGCCTCGGCATCTCGCTGGAGGGCGTGCGACAGCAGGTCGAGGAGATCATCGGCCAGGGCCAGCAGGCGCCGAGCGGGCACATCCCGTTCACGCCGCGGGCCAAGAAGGTGCTGGAGCTGTCACTGCGCGAGGCGCTCCAGCTCGGCCACAACTACATCGGCACGGAGCACATCCTGCTGGGCCTGATCCGCGAGGGTGAGGGCGTCGCCGCCCAGGTGCTGGTCAAGCTCGGCGCCGACCTCAACCGGGTCCGCCAGCAGGTGATCCAGCTGCTCTCGGGCTACCAGGGCAAGGAGCCGGCCGCGGCGGGCGCCGCGCCGGGCGAGGCCGCGCCGTCCACCAGCCTCGTGCTGGACCAGTTCGGCCGCAACCTGACCCAGGCCGCCCGCGAGGGCAAGCTCGACCCGGTCATCGGGCGCGAGAAGGAAATCGAGCGGGTCATGCAGGTGCTCTCCCGCCGTACCAAGAACAACCCGGTCCTGATCGGTGAGCCCGGCGTCGGCAAGACCGCCGTGGTGGAGGGGCTGTCCCAGAAGATCATCAAGGGCGAGGTGCCCGAGACGCTGAAGGACAAGCAGCTCTACACGCTCGACCTCGGTGCCCTGGTCGCCGGTTCCCGCTACCGCGGTGACTTCGAGGAGCGCCTCAAGAAGGTGCTCAAGGAGATCCGCACCCGCGGCGACATCATCCTTTTCATCGACGAGATCCACACTCTGGTCGGCGCGGGTGCCGCCGAGGGCGCGATCGACGCGGCGAGCATCCTCAAGCCGATGCTGGCCCGCGGCGAGCTGCAGACCATCGGCGCGACCACGCTCGACGAATACCGCAAGCACCTGGAGAAGGACGCCGCCCTCGAGCGCCGCTTCCAGCCGATCCAGGTGGGTGAGCCGTCGCTGGCCCACACCATCGAGATCCTCAAGGGCCTGCGCGACCGCTACGAGGCGCACCACCGGGTGAGCATCACCGACGCCGCTCTCGTGGCCGCCGCGACGCTGGCCGACCGCTACATCTCCGACCGCTTCCTGCCGGACAAGGCGATCGACCTGATCGACGAGGCCGGTGCCCGGATGCGGATCCGCCGGATGACCGCGCCGCCGGACCTGCGCGACTTCGACGAGCGCATCGCCCAGGTGCGTCGCGACAAGGAGTCCGCGATCGACGCGCAGGACTTCGAGCGCGCCGCCCAGCTGCGCGACAAGGAGAAGCAGCTCCTCGGCCAGAAGGCCCAGCGGGAGAAGGAGTGGAAGGCTGGTGACCTGGACGTCGTCAGCGAGGTCGACGACGAGCAGATCGCCGAGGTGCTCGGCAACTGGACCGGCATCCCGGTCTACAAGCTGACCGAGGAGGAGACCTCGCGCCTGCTGCGCATGGAGGACGAGCTGCACAAGCGCGTCATCGGCCAGGAGGACGCGGTCAAGGCGGTCTCGAAGGCGATCCGGCGCACCCGGGCCGGCCTGAAGGACCCGAAGCGCCCCTCGGGCTCGTTCATCTTCGCCGGCCCGTCGGGTGTCGGTAAGACCGAGCTCTCCAAGGCGCTGGCCGAGTTCCTCTTCGGCAGCGAGGACGCCCTCATCCAGCTCGACATGTCCGAGTTCCACGACCGCTACACGGTCTCCCGGCTGGTGGGTGCCCCTCCCGGCTACGTCGGCTACGACGAGGGCGGCCAGCTGACCGAGAAGGTGCGGCGTCGGCCGTTCTCGGTGGTCCTCTTCGACGAGATCGAGAAGGCCCACCCGGACGTGTTCAACACGCTGCTGCAGATCCTGGAGGACGGTCGGCTCACCGACGGTCAGGGCCGGATCGTGGACTTCAAGAACACGGTCATCATCCTGACCACCAACCTGGGCACCCGCGACGTCGCCAAGGCGGTATCGCTCGGCTTCCAGGCGTCGGAGGACTCCGAGTCCAACTACGACCGGATGAAGCAGAAGGTCAACGACGAGCTCAAGCAGCACTTCCGGCCTGAGTTCCTCAACCGGATCGACGACACCATCGTCTTCCACCAGCTGCGCCAGCAGGAGATCCTCTCGATCGTCGACATCATGATCCAGCGGATCGAGGGCCAGCTGCGCAACAAGGACATGGGTCTGGAGCTGACCGACAACGCCAAGAAGTACCTGGCGAAGAAGGGCTTCGACCCGGTGCTCGGTGCGCGTCCGCTGCGTCGCACGATCCAGCGCGACATCGAGGACAACCTCTCCGAGCGGATCCTCTTCAACGAGCTGACCCCGGGTCAGATCGTGGTGGTGGACTGCGAGGGCGACCCGGAGAACACCGACAAGTCCAAGCTCATCTTCACGGGCGCGGAACGACCGGCCACCGTGCCGGACGCCGTCCCGGCCGACCTCGGTGGCACCGCCGCCGCCGGCGCGGACGAGTAGGGCTCAGCAGCAGGAAGGGCGGCGGCCCGGTGGCAAAGCCACCGGGCCGCCGCCCTTTCTTCTGCCCTCGGCCCCGCACCCCCAGTCACCTGCCCCACGGACCGCTCCCCGCCCCAACCGGACCGCCCCACCCGTTTCACCCGCCCCGCCGCACCCCACCCGGCCCGCCCAAGCCCGCCCTCACCGCCCGCCCGTGCCCGGGCTCAACCCACACCTCGGGTCGGTCATGCAATCGTGGTGCCGTTGGTGGCCCATTCGGGCGTTCTGCGGTACACCACAACCGCATGGTCGAGGCGGGCGTAGGGCAGCAGGTCAGGTTTGGCTTGTTTGTGAACGTATGTCCGGCTGTGTCGGCTTCGCGGTGGCGGTCGCCACCGGCCCGGCGGGCATGGGCCGGGGGGCCGGGGCGTTGTAACCATCGTGAGCGCGTGGACTCCGGCCGCTCGGCCGGTCGGCGGCCGGAATGCCGGCCCGCCCCGCGTCGTTACACCCCCCGACACGGATGGGCTGGAGCGTGGCCGCCGGAATGCGTGGCCCGCCCGGCCGGTTACATCCCCCGGGACGCGCCCCGGCCCCGCGCCGGGGACATGCCTGACGTAGAACCTTTCCTCGCCTGTGGCACACCCGCCCCCCTTCCGGCGTGTGTCCAGGTACCCCCGATCGAAAGGTGCCTTGTCATCATGCGTACCGACATCCTGCGTAGGACCGCCCTGACCGCTGCCGGGCTCGCCTTCACCGGCGGCGCCATCGCCGGCCCCGTCACCACCGCGCACGCGGCCCCCGTCGACAACAAGCCCGCCTCCACCGCCCAGGACCGCAAGGGCGGCGAGCGTGAGCTCGGCGTGCGCTACGAAGCCCAGCCCAACTTCTACTACTGCGGCCCCGCCGCCGCCCGCAACGCCCTCAGCGTCCAGGGCAAGAACATCGACGTCGACGCCATGGCCAAGCTCATGGGCACCACCGAAGCCGGCACCAACTCCATCAACGACATCACCCCCGTCCTCAACAAGGAAACCGGCCGCGACGCCTACCAGTCCGTCGAGATCCGCGACCCCGCCGCCGACGACACCCAGACCGACAAGCTGCGCGCCGACATCGTCACCGCCATCGACGAAGGCCACGCCGTGGTCGCCAACATCGCCGGCACCGCCACCGACACCGACGGCACCACCCACTCCTTCGAAGGCGGCCACTACATCAGCGTCGTCGGCTACCGCGACAACGGCAACACCGTCACCATCGCCGACTCCGCCGACCCCGACCAGGCCACCTACCGCATGAGCATCGACAACCTCGCCGACTGGACCGCCACCCGCGGCTACACCGCCTGACCCGACCGCGACCACACGCACCACGACAGGAACGACGACAAGGGCCGGCCCCGACACGGGGACCGGCCCTTTCGTCTTGCCGATGTCGCCAGCGCGGCTTGGGGCGGGCCGCCTCGGGTCGTGCTGACCTGAGCTGTGCCGGGGCGCCGGGTCGCGCCGGTCGCGTCGGGCCGGTTCGCGTCGGGCCGGGTCGCCTTGGGTCAGGCCGCGTCGGGCCGGGTCGCGTCGGGCCGGGTCGCGTCGGCCCGGGGTCAGCCCACCGGGACCGGTGGCCCGTCCCCGACGAGGCGGAACGAGGATCCGCCGACCGGCTCCACGAGACCGTCCCGCACCAGGCCGGTGAGGGCCCGGGAACGCTGGACGTCGTCGGCCCACACCTGGTCGAGCCGCTGGTGTGGCACCGGCCCGATCGCCTCCCGCAGTACGCCGAGCAGCAGCCCGCGTACCTGGCGGTCGGTGCCGGCGTACCGCTGGGGGCGGCGGGTCGGGCCCGCGGGCGCCTCGCGTCCGGACGCGCGCCAGGCGCAGACCGACTCGACGGGGCAGGCCCCGCAGCGCGGCGACCGGGCGACGCAGACCACCGCGCCCAGTTCCATGAAGGCCGCGCTGGCCAGTGCGGCGGCGGCTGGCTCGGTGGGGAGCAGCTTCTCGGTGGCGACCAGGTCGGCCGGTCGGGTCACCGGGCCGGCGTCCGGCTCGCCGGCGATCGCCCGGCAGACCACCCGTCGTACGTTGGTGTCGACCACCGGGTGCCGCTGACCGTAGGCGAACGCGGCCACCGCCCGGGCCGTGTAGGTGCCGACGCCCGGTAGGGCCAGCAGTTGCTCCAGCCGGTCCGGGACCCGGCCCCCGTGGCGCTCGACGATCGCCGCCGCGCAGTCCCGTAGCCGCACCGCGCGGCGGGGGTAGCCGAGCCGCCCCCACATCCGGATCGCCTCGGCGGGGCTGTCCGCCGCCAGTGCGGCCGGCTCCGGCCAGCGCGCCAGCCAGGCCTCCCAGGCGGGGAGCACGCGTACGACCGGCGTCTGCTGGAGCATGACCTCGCTGACCAGGATGGCCCACGGGCTCACGTCGGGCCCGCGCCAGGGCAGGTCGCGGGCGTTCTCGTCGTACCACCGGCTGACCAGGGTGGCGAAAGTGGGCTCAGTCATCGCGCCGCCGATGATGTCACGCGATCCGTCGGCCGGGCGGTGCGGGCGACGACGCCGCGACGGGTGCGTGCGGCGTACCGTCCCGCTGGCTGGGCGGGACGGGCGGGGTGCTGTGGCGGTGGCGGACGGATCGGGCAGAATGCCCGGATGAACGAGCTCGCGATCACCGTCATCGGCCGGGACCGGCCGGGCATCGTGGCCGACGTCGCCGAGGTGCTGGCCCGGCTCGGCGCGAACCTCACCGACAGCACGATGACCCGGCTGCGGGGGCACTTCGCGATGACCCTGATCTGTGTGGGACCGGCCGCCGCCGACGTCGAGGCCGCGCTGGCGCCGCTCTCCGCCGACGGCCAGCTGCTGGCGACCGTACGCGCGGTCACCCCCGACGGTGAGACGGCTCCCGCCGGCGAGCCGTACGTGATGGCGGTGCACGGCGCGGACCGGATGGGCATCGTGGCGGCCATGACCCGGGTGCTCGCCGATGCCGGCGGCAACGTCACCGACCTGAGCACCCGGCTGGCCGGTGCGCTCTACGTGGTGGTGGCCGAGGTGGAGTTGCCGCCCGGTACGGCGGACGAGCTGGCCGGCCGGTTGACGACGGCGGCTGCGGAGCTGGGCGTCGGGGTGACCCTGCGCCCGGCAGATCCGGACGTGCTGTGACCGCCGGCGGGCACGGCCCGGAGGGCGGGACGTACGCCGGCCTCGGCGACTGGAGCCCGGATTCCCTGGGCGTGCCGGGGGAGGTGCGGCCGGTGGTGTCCGCTCCGGAGCCGGTGCTCACCTACGTCGGCGGCGAGGTGGATCCGACCGCTGCGGAGACCGTACGGCTGGCCGCCGACCTGATCGCCACCATGCGGGTGTCGCCGGGCTGCGTCGGGCTGGCCGCCCCGCAGATCGGCGTGGCCGCGCGGGTCTTCGCGGTGGACGTGGTCGGCCACCCGAAGGCGCTCACCGTGCACGGCACCTTCGCGCTCTGCAACGCGCGGGTCGTCGAGGCGAGCCGGTGGAAGGTGGCCCGCGAGGGCTGCATGTCGGTGCCCGACCTGACCGGGGACGTCAAGCGGGCGAGCCGGCTGGTGGTGGAGGGCGTGCTGCCCGGCACGGGCCGGTCCGTACGGCTGGTGACGGACGGGTTCGAGGCGCGGGCCCTCCAGCACGAGATCGACCACTGCGCCGGCCTGCTCTTCCTCGACCGGGTCGCCGGCGCTCACGCCATCTACCAGCGCAAGGTGTACCTCTGAGTGGCGCCGCTGTGGGGACCGAGCGTCGTCGACGGGACACGTTCGGCAGGCAACGCGACCTTCGGGCCCTCGGCGGCGGCCAGCTTGACCGTCGCAGGTGGAGGGTGGGCGCGGTGAGCCTCGGCGGACTCGGCGCGTCGCGCGGCGCTGGCGTGCCCCGCGCCGCTACGGTGGGGGCATCATGCGTCTGACGGTCGGCCCCCTGCCACCCGCCGTTTACTGGCGGCGTCGCGCCGTCGTACTCGGAGCGGGGCTTCTCTTCCTGATTGTCCTGCTCTATTCGTGCACCGGTTCGAGCCGGAACGCGAACAAGGGCGGCGACGCGCAGCCCTCCGCGGGTGCGACGTCGTCCGGTGCCTCGCCGGAGCCCACCGGCTCGGTGCTCACCCCGCAGACCGGGGCACCCCCGCCGGGAGCGTCGGACGGCCCTGACGCCGGCGGCCCGTCGGGCGGTTCCGCCGGCGATCCGCCGGGCGGCGCCAGCACCGATTCGCCGCCGGTGGCGCCGGTCGTGCCGGCGGCCGACGACGGCACCTGCACCGACGCCGAGCTCACGGTGACCCCGGTGGCCCAGCCCGCCTCGGTGGTCCGGGGGGCAGTGGTGAACCTCCAGCTCAAGATCAAGAATCGTTCGGGGCGGACGTGCAGCCGCGACGTCGGCGCCGACGTGCAGGAGTTGTTCATCAAGTCGGGGGCCGAGAAGATCTGGTCCTCCGACACCTGCGGCACCGGCAAGGGCTCCGACGTGCAGTCCTTCACGCCGGGCTTCGAGCGCTCCTACCAGGTGGGCTGGAACGGCCGCGACACCACCAGGTGCGCCAACGGGGTGGCGGCGGGCCCCAACCCGCCGGCCGGCACCTACCAGGTCTTCGCCCGGGTCGGCACCAAGCACAGCGAGCCGGTCAAGCTCACCGTCACCGGCTGACCGCCCGTACGCCCCGCGGTGCCCTCGGCCCGGCCGTCAGCGGGCGCCGGGCGATCAGGAACGACCCGCCTCGGCCGGCTGGTCGGCCCAGCGCCGCCAACTGCTCGACGCTGCCGGTGCCGGGCCGCTGGGCACCACGGCCTGCGGCCCGCCAGGACACGGGCCGCTCCGGTGCGTGCGCCGTTCGCCGCCGGGGCGGGTCGAGGCCCCGGCCGGTCAGACGTAACGTTCGAGGATCGACGCCTCGGCGAGGCGCGACAGCCCTTCGCGGACGCCCCGGGCGCGGGCGTCGCCGACCCCCTCGACGGCCTGGAGATCCTCGACCGTGGCCCCCAGCAGGCGCTGGAGGCTGCCGAAGTGCACGACGAGACGGTCGACCACGGTCACCGGCAGCCGGGGCACCTTGGCCAGCAGCCGGAAGCCGCGCGGGCTGACCGCCGCGTCGAGCGCGTCGGACGCGGCCGGGTAGCCGATCGCCTTGGCGACCGCGACCAGGTCGATCAGCTCGGTCGCGCCGAGCAGATCCAGCTCCACCAGCGCCTCGTCGAGGGTGCGGGACTTCCGGCCGGCCGGCAGGTAGTCCCGGATCACCAGGGTGCGGTCGGCGTCGACGCCGGCCATCAGCTCGTCGAGCTGGAGGGCCAGCAGCCGGCCGTCGGTGCCCAGCTCCACCACGTAGCCGGCGATCTCGTCGGCGATCCTGCGGACCATCTCCAGCCGCTGCACCACCGCGACCGCGTCCCGTACGGTGACCAGGTCCTCGATCTCCAAGGCGGAGAGGGTGCCGGAGACCTCGTCCAGCCGGAGCTTGTAGCGCTCCAGCGTGGCGAGTGCCTGGTTGGCGCGGGACAGGATCGCCGCCGAGTCGTCCAGCACGTGCCGCTGGCCGTTGACGTAGAGGCTGATGATCCGCATCGACTGGCTGACCGAGATCACCGGGTAGCCCGTCTGGCGGGCGACCCGCTCGGCCGTGCGGTGCCGGGTGCCGGACTCCTCGGTCGGGATGGTCGGGTCGGGCATCAGGTGCACGGCAGCCCGCACGATGCGGGTGCCGTCGCTGGAGAGCACGACCGCGCCGTCCATCTTGCACAGCTCCCGGACCCGGGTGGCGGAGAACTCGACGTCGAGCGGGAACCCGCCGGTGCAGAGACCCTCGACCACCTTGTCGTAGCCGAGGACGATCAGCGCGCCCGTCCGGCCGCGCAGGATGCGCTCGAGGCCGTCGCGCAGTGCGGTGCCCGGAGCCATCAGGGCCAGGTTCGCCCGCAACGGGTCGCCGGCGCCCCCGGCGCCCCCGGTCACGCTCACGCTGATCGGGCGGGCGGGGGAGCCCACGGCGCCGGTGCGGGCGTGGGGTGTCGCGCCGGCAGGCTTGGCGGTGTCGCGGTCGATCGGCACGGGCACAGTCTACGGACTGCCCTGCGGTGGGTGCTGTCGTGGTTACTGTGATGTGTCACGATGCCCCACCTCGCCCGGACCATGGGCTGTCGCCCGAGCTGTCCGGTATCGGGCTGTGCGTTCCGCCGGAGGCCGTCGGCGGTCACTCGGCGGACGCCCGGGCGACGGCCTGGAGCGCCGCACGTACGTCGGTCACCTCGATCACCCGCATGTGCTCGGGGGTGACGCCGGTGCTGTCGGGGCCGCAGCCGGTCGGCACCAGCGCGAGCCGGAACCCGAGCCGGGCCGCCTCGGCCAGGCGGCGCGGCACCGCGCCGACGCGGCGTACCTCGCCGGTCAGGCCGACCTCGCCGATCGCCACCAGGTGCGGCGCGATGGCCAGGTTGAGCCCGCCGGAGGCGACGGCGAGGGCGACGGCGAGGTCGGCCGCTGGCTCCACCACCCGGATGCCGCCGACGGTGGCCGCGAAGACCTCCCGGTCGTGCAGGGTCAGGCGTTCCGTGCGCCGCTGGAGCACCGCCAGCACCATCGCCAGCCGGGCCGAGTCGAGGCCCGACACCGTCCGCCGGGGCGAGCCGGCCACGGTCGCGCCGATCAGCGCCTGCACCTCGGTGACGAGCGCCCGGCGCCCCTCCATCGCAACCGTGACGCAGGTGCCGGGCACCGGTTCCGAGTAGCGGGTCAGGAAGAGCCCGGACGGGTCGGCCAGGCTGCTGATGCCGCCCTCGTGCATCTCGAAGCAACCCACCTCGTCGGCGGCGCCGAACCGGTTCTTCACCCCGCGCACCATGCGCAGCGAGGAGTGCTTGTCGCCCTCGAAGTGCAGCACCACGTCGACCAGGTGCTCCAGCACCCGGGGGCCGGCCACCTGCCCGTCCTTGGTGACGTGGCCCACCAGCACGGTGGCGATGCCGCGTTCCTTGGCCACCGCGACCAGGGCGGCGGTGACCGCCCGCACCTGGGTCACCCCACCCGAGACCCCCTCGGCGCCGGTGGTGGAGATGGTCTGCACCGAGTCGAGCACCAGCAGGCCCGGCTTGACCGCGTCGAGGTGACCGAGCACGGCGGCGAGGTCGCTCTCGGCCGCGAGGTAGAGCTGGTCGTGCAGGGCGCCCATCCGCTCGGCGCGCAGCCGGACCTGGCTGACCGACTCCTCGCCGCTGACCACCAGGGAGGGGCTGCCCGCGCCGGCGGCCCACTGCTGGGCCACGTCGAGCAGCAGGGTGGACTTGCCGACCCCCGGCTCGCCGGCGAGCAGCACCACCGCGCCGGGGACCAGACCGCCGCCGAGGACCCGGTCGAGCTCGCTGACGCCGGTGGGGCGGGCCCGTGCCGGTGCGGCGCTGATGGTGGCGATCGGCCGGGCCGGCTCGGCCGGCATCCGGGAGCTGACCACCTTTCCGGAGACCGTCGGGCCGGTGACCGTGCACTCGACCACCGAGCCCCATTCGCCGCACTCCGGGCAGCGCCCGACCCACTTGGGCGGTTGGTGCCCGCAGGCGTCGCACTCGTAGGCCGGCCGGGGCTCGCGGGCGGCGGCGCGGCCCCGCCCGGTTCCGCCGGCGCGGGAGGGGGTCGATCGGGAGGTGGTCACATGGGGACGTTAGTCCCCGGGTACGACGAAGACACCGTCGGCGTGGCGGTCACCACGCCGACGGTGTCGTCGGTCTGAACGGGGCGGGGTCAGTGCCCGCCGCCCTCCTCCTGGCCCTCGTAGCCGCCCTCGCGCTCGATGATCGGCGACGGGCGAGCGGCCGGGGTGAGCGGCACGGCGACGGGCGCCGGGCCGGTGAGCGTGACGCCGTTGCCGAAGTCGAAGGTCACGAAGACGTTCTGGCCGGAGCGCAGCGACTCGTCCAGCCCGATGAGCTGGAGGACCCGGTCAGCCTCGGTGTTGAGCTGCACGTAGCTCAGCGGCGCGACCTCGATCCGGGCCGGCTCGCCGGCCGGCGCGGCCGGGCTCTCCGGTGCCGACGGGCTCTGCGGGGCCTCGGGGCTGGCGGAGCCGGAAGGGCTCTCCGGGGCACCCGGGCTGGCCGGCTGCGACCCGGACGGGTCGGGCGACGGCGACCCGCTCGGGGACGCCGGCGGGCTGGCCGTCGCGCCGGTGCCGGTGATCACCACCTCGCGGGCGCTGTCGGTGGTCACCGTCACGGTGACCGGGTTGCGCGAGTCGTTGTAGATCACGGCGTTCAGGACGGCGTTGGCGCCCGCCGGGTATCCGTCGGTGCCGGGAAAGTCGACCAGCAGGCCGCGGACCGCGTACTCGCCGTTGGGGGCCGACAGGTTGACGCCCTGGACCGACGGCTCCTTGTTGGCGGTCTCGGAGACCTGGCCGGCGCCGCAGCCGGACAGCAGCAGCCCGGTCGCCGCGGCCATCCCGGACAGCAGCAGGGCCGCCCGCCGGGAACCCCTGATCGAGCGCGTCACGTCGGTCCTCCTCGTCACGATCCCACCCGGTGCTCACGCCGGGCGTGGTGGCCATGCCCGCGCAGACCGCGCTCCAGGGTAGTTGGGCCTGATCCACCTCCGCACGCCGACCCGGAGATGCCCTCCGAGGGGGCTCGCCTCACACCAGTCGGCCGCTGGTGACCAGCAGGACGACGTCGATGAGGGCGATCAGCATCACGGCCCGGAAGGCGGCCACCTGCCGGCCTCCGGCCCGGGTGGCGGTGCGCCCCGCGTACCAGCTCAGCGGCGGCACCACGACGGCGGCCGCGACCGCGGCGAGGCCGACCCCCGACGGCGGCCCGGGTGGCCCGAGGGCCAGCGTGGCGGTCGCCGCGAGCAGCAGCAGCGCGGCGGCGGCGCGGCTGCCGGCCGGGCCCAGCCGGTGCGGCAGCCCGCGCACCCCCGTCCGGGCGTCGTCGGCCAGGTCGGGCAGGACGTTGGCGAAGTGCGCCCCGGCGCCCAGACAGGCCGCGGCGGCGACCAGCCAGACCGGCGGGGCCACCGGCCCGGGCAACGCCAGCACGGCGAAGGCGGGCAGCGAGCCGAAGGAGACCGCGTAGGGCAGCACCGAGACGGGGGTCGACTTCAGCGGCCAGTCGTAGAGCAGCGCGCAGACCAGCCCGAGGGTGGCGCACAGCGCGGCGGTCGGGCCGGTGGCCAGCGCCAGCGCCGGGGTGGCGAGCGCGGCCACCGCGGCGGCCACGGCCGTGACGCGCCGGCCGACCGCGCCGGCGGCGACCGGTTTGTCGGTACGCCCCACCGTGGCGTCCCGCTCGGCGTCGAGCGCGTCGTTGGCCCAGCCCACGGCGAGCTGGCTGGCCGCCACGGTGAGCACCACGGCGAGGATCCCGGCGGGCCGGTGCCCGACGCCCCACGCCAGCAGCCCGGCCACCGTGGTGACCGCGGCGGCCGGCTCCGGGTGACTCGCCCTGACCAGCCCTAGCACCGTTGGCGACATGAGGAAAGTCTGGTCGTTACCGGGCAGTCGTGCCACGCTCGGTCCATGTCAGACGCGGGCCGCACCCTGCCACGCAACGATCCGCGCCAGTACGACGACCTGGCCGGCGAGTGGTGGCGACCCGACGGCGCGTTCGCGATGCTGCACTGGCTGGCCGAGGCCCGCGCGGCGCTCGTGCCACCAGCGTCCCGTCCCGGCGCCCTCCTGGTCGACCTCGGCTGTGGGGCCGGGCTGCTCGCCCCGCACCTGGCCGGCAAGGGCTACCGGCACGTGGGTGTCGACCTGACCCGGTCGGCCCTGGAGCAGGCCGTCGCGCACGGGGTCACCGCCGTCAACGGCGACGTCACCGCCGTACCGCTGGCCGACGGGTGCGCCGACGTGGTCGCCGCGGGCGAGTTGCTGGAGCACGTGCCGGACTGGCGGCGCGCGGTGGCCGAGGCGTGCCGGCTGCTGCGGCCCGGCGGCCTGCTCGTCCTGGACACGTTGAACGACACGGCGCTGAGTCGGCTGCTCGCCGTGCGGATCGCCGAGCGGCTGCCCACCGTACCGAGGGGCATCCACGATCCACGGTTGTTCGTGGACGCCCGGGCGCTGGTGGCCGAGTGCGCCCGGCACGGGGTCGACCTGCGCCTGCGGGGCGTCCGGCCGGGGATGCCCGGCCTGGTCGGCTGGCTGGTCCGCCGGATGCGTGCCGCCGGCCGTCCGGGTGCGACGCCGGACGACCGTCCGGACGCGACGCCGGGCGACCGTCCGGGCGCGACGCCGGGCGACCGTCGAACCGCGACGGCTGCCGGCCCGACGCCGCGGATCGTGCCGACCTGGTCGACCGCCGTGCTCTACCAGGGGCGTGGCACGCGGAGCGGATAGCGGTGCCCGTCCCTGGGTAGGGAGAGGGCCGAGAAGGGGGCTGTATGACGCAGCACGCGCTCCAGGCGGCTCGCCGCCTGGCACCGAGGCTCGCCGCCCGGGCGGCGGAGCACGACCGGGAGGGCTCCTTCCCGACCGAGGACTTCCGGGACCTGCGCGAGGCGGGGCTCTTCGGCCTGATGGTCCCCACCGCGCTCGGCGGAGCGGGCGCCACCTTCGCCGAGTACGCGGCGGTCGCCACCGAGCTGGCCCGGGGCAACGGCGCGACGGCCCTGGTGTTCAACATGCACGCCTCGGTCACCGGTGCGCTCGGCGCGGTGACCGAGGACCTGGCCGAGGCGCTCGGGGTGCCGGACGAGGCGCTGGCCGCCCGGGACCGGCTGCTCGCCGCCGCCGCCCAGGGCTCCTGGTACGCCGTGGCGATGAGCGAGCGCGGCGCTGGTGCCCGGCTCTCCCGGCTCAGCACCGTCTACGAGCCGGTCGACGGCGGCTGGCACCTCAAGGGCAGCAAGACGTTCTGTTCCGGGGCGGGGCACGCGGACGGCTACCTGGTGGCCGCCCGCAGCGCCGCCGACCCGTCGGTGGTCTCCCAATTTTTGGTGCCGGCCGGCAACGGGCTGACCGTCGAGCCGACCTGGGACTCGCTCGGCATGCGCGCGACCTCCTCACACGACCTGCACCTGGACGTGACCGTGCCGGCCGACCGGCTGCTTGGCGGCGTGGAGGGGCTGGCCCTGGTGGTCGCCCAGCTCATGCCGCACTGGCTGGTGGCCAGCTACGCCGCCGTCTACGTCGGGGTCGCCCGGGCGGCGGTCGACGCGGCGGCCGAGCACCTGAACGCCCGCAACCTGGCCGGCCTGCCAGCGGTCCGGTCCCGCCTCGGCCGGGCCGACGCGGCGGTGGCGGCGGCCCAGCTCGTGGTCGCGGAGGCGGCCCGCCGGGTCGACGAAGCGCCGGGCGACGCGGAGACGAACCGTTGGGTGTGGCGGGCCAAGCTGCTGGCCGGCACCACCGCCGCCGATGTGGCGGCGTCCGTGCTGGAGGCGGCCGGCACGTCGGCCACCCGGCGGGGGCATCCGCTGGAGCGGCTCTACCGGGACGCCCGCTGCGGCTCGCTGCACCCGGCGACGTCGGACGTCTGCGCGGACTGGCTCGGCATCGCCGCGCTGGGCGGCGACCCGGACCGCGACGGAACGGTCCCTCGTTGGTGAGCGTGGGGAGTCCGCCGAGGCGGCGGACGCGCGGGCGCACGGTGCGGGAGGCCCTTTCAGGGGCGGGATCTGCCGCCCGGTGCGCAAGGCCGGACGAGAGGTGGGCATGGTGGCCGTACCGGTGATCGCGGGGCTGGGAGCGGCACATCCGCCGTCGGCCGCGCAGGACGACCTGTGGGAGGGCTTCTTCTCGAAGCACTTCTCCGGCAGCACGCGGGCGTTGGCGCAGCGGATCTTCACGCACTCGGGGGTCACCCGCCGGCAGGCGGCCGTGAACCCGTTGCTGGAGGACGTCTCCGACTGGCCGACCGAGCGGCGGATGCGCCGCTACCTGGTGGAGGCGCTGCCGCTGGGCAAGGAGGCGGTGGGCCGGGCGCTGACCGCCGCCGGCCTGTCCGCCGGCGACGTCGGGCTCTTCGTCGTCTGCTCGTGCACCGGCTACGCCACCCCGGGGCTGGACATCCTGCTCGCCCGGGACCTGGGCATGGCACCGGACACGCAGCGCATGTTCGTCGGGCACATGGGCTGCTACGCGGCCCTGCCGGGGCTGGGCGCGGCGAGCGACTTCGTCACCGCGCGGGGCCGGCCCGCGCTGCTGCTCTGCGCGGAGCTGACCAGCCTGCACATCCAGCCCTCCAGCGCCCGGGTGGACACCCAGCAGATCGTCTCCCACGCGCTCTTCTCGGACGCCGCGGTCGCCGCCGTGGTCGTTCCGGGCGGCCGGGGGTACGTGCTGCGCGAGGTCACCTCCGTCACGGACACCTCGACGGCCGACCACATGACCTGGGACGTCACCGACACGGGTTTCCGGATGGGGCTGTCGCCGAAGGTGCCGCAGGTGCTCTCCACGCACGTCCGGGGCCTGGTCGAAGGGCTGCTGGCCCGGCACGGCTCGACGCTGTCCGAGGTGGACGGCTGGGCGGTGCACCCGGGCGGCCCGCGCATCCTCAACGTGGTCGAGCGGGAGCTGGCCCTGCCGCCGGAAGGGCTGGCGGCGTCCCGGGCGACGCTGGACGAGCACGGCAACTGCTCGTCGCCGACGGTGCTGCTGATCCTCGACCGGCTGCGCCGGGCCGCGTCGCAGCCGCGGCGGGTGGTGATGCTGGCGTTCGGCCCCGGCCTGACCCTCTACGCCGCGTTGCTCGAACGACAGCAGTGATGCGTTCGCGAGGCGCGGTTACCCTCTGCTGATGGACGCCGATGCGGCAGACCGGCCGGAATCCGGCCCCGATCCGGGTGGGCAGGCGACTCGCGGCGGAGCCGGCGTCGACCGGCTGCGCACCGTCGTGCTGGCCGTGGCGGGGCTGGCCGCGCTGATCGGCGGCGGGTGGTGGTGGCAGGTCGAGGCGCCCCGCACCGGGCCGGTCGGGGCCGCTTCGAGCGCCGCACCGCGGGTCGGGAACGGGGCAGACGGGCCGGCGGCGGCCCGGGCCCGGGCCGTCTCCCCGGAAGGGCCCGGGAGATCGAGCAGCTTCTGGCTCGTCGATCCGGGGACCGGCGAGGCGACCAGGACGGACCCGCGCAGCGGCCTCGTCTTCCGGGTCGACCCGGGCAGCGGCGACGCCGTCCGGGTCGACGTCGGACCCGGCGGCCGGGACGCCCGCCGGCGGATGGAGCAGGGGCTCGACGAGGTCACGCGGCACAGCGGGCTGGCCAGACTCCCCGACACGGTCTGGACCGCTCGGGGCCTGCTCCGGTCGACGGAGGGGCTCGTCAAGCGGGCCTCCGCCGAGGGCGGGGCACGGCATTCACTCCAGTTCCGTTGCGTCGGCCCCGGCGAGCTGCTGATCGTGATCGACGGGGCGCGGGCGGCGGACCCGATCACCAGCGCCTGCGACGGCTCGGTCACCGCGACGGAGGTCACCGGGCAGGGCGGGCTGTTCCAGGTCTCGTTGTCGAGCGCCAACGCCGAGCCGCTGCGGGTCGAGGCGCAACTGGTCGCCCTGCCCTGACCTCCTCCCACTCAACTGCCTGGCAAGCGTTAGGAAGGGCCCCCTGCACATCAGATCCTGATAGGAAGGGGCCCTTCCTATCAGGCGACCGGTTCCGGGGCGGTCTGCCGCGTCTCGGCGCCGGTCGGGCGCGGCCCGAGGTGGGCGCTCGTGGTGCGGTGTGGCTCAGGCGGCGAGTCGGGCCAGGTCGGCGCGGTAGTCCTCGGCGGAGCGGATCTCGGGCACCACCTTGACGAGGACGCCGGACCGGTCCACCAGCAGCGCGGTGGTGGCGCCGGGACGGGCCGGCAGGTGCAGGAACGCGCGCAGCCCGCCGGCCGGGTCGGCGAGCGGTCGTACGGTTGCCCCGGCGGGCGGCGTGGCACGGACGGGCCGGGCTCCGGCGACGGTGACCACCGTGACGCCGGCCGGTGCCAGGGCGGCGGCGGTGGCCACGTCCTGTGGGCAGGGGCAACCGTCCACGAGGATGATCATCGCCGGCACCAGCGCGCGCAGGGGCACCGGTGACTGCCCCGGATCGACCAGGTCCAGTGCGGGCAGCGGTCGACCGGCCAACTCGGCGGGCGACGCGTGCGGGGCGGGGGTGGGCTCGGGGGTGAACCGGTCGGGCCGGGGCCAGGTGACCGCCGCGAGGCCGGCGAGGGTGGCCAGCACCGCCACGAGCAGCACCAGCATGGGCAGGGCGAACGGGGGCCGGGCCGCCGGGCGCGGGACGGCGTGACGGGGCGTGCGGCGCAGTTCGCGGCGGATCTGTTCGGCCTCGGCGGTCAGCGCGGAGGCGTCGTCCGGCACGACCACCCGGCCCCACTCGGGTGGCAGGTCGGGCAGTTCGGGGCCGTCTGCGTCGGGCTTGCCCATCGCACCCCCAGGGACGTGTCGGTGAGCGTCCGCGGCTCGACCTCCAGCGTCCCGCACGGAACGGGCTGCCGCTACACCTGGGCGAGTTCCGGGCCGGACGGCTACCATGGGAAGAGCGCATAGCCCTTGATCTCGACGTTCGCGTCACTCGTACCGGGACGTCATCTGAGCGTTACGGAGCGTGTTCAAACCACTGGTTTGGCGGTCTGTCAAGCTGAAGAAAGACCTCTCACAGGGCCCCTGAGCTGCGCCAACGGTCAGGACAGCGGTGAGACATCGGTGCCTGAGCGTGTTACCCTAGACACAGCGAAAGGGGTTTCGAACCTATGGTTTTCAGTGTCGGCGAGACCGTTGTTTACCCCCACCACGGGGCCGCACTCATCGAGGCAATCGAGACTCGGGTCATCAAGGGCGAGCCTAAGCAATACCTCGTCTTGAAGGTCGCGCAGGGTGACCTGACGGTCCGGGTGCCTGCCGAGAACGCCGAGATCGTGGGTGTGCGCGAGGTGGTCGGCGAAGAGGGCCTCGGCAAGGTCTTCGACGTGCTCCGTGCACCGCACACCGAGGAGCCGACCAACTGGTCGCGGCGTTACAAGGCGAATCTGGAGAAGCTGGCCTCCGGTAACCCGCTGAAGGTCGCCGAGGTCGTGCGCGACCTGTGGCGGCGGGAGCGGGAGCGCGGTCTCTCCGCGGGTGAGAAGCGCATGCTCGCGAAGGCCCGCGACATTCTCGTCGGCGAGGTCGCGCTGGCCGAGAAGAGCACCAAGGACGAGGCGGAGACGCTGCTCGACAAGGTCCTCACCGAGGCCTAGTTCCCACAGCATCGTCGTACCCGATTCGTAGCGAACAAACCACCGAGGACCGCGACGTGACCGCGCAGCTCAATCCGTGCGGTGACGTCGCGGTCCTCGTGCCTGCGGCCGGTGCCGGCGTACGGCTCGGCCCCGGCCGACCCAAGGCATTGCGTCTGCTCGGCGGGGAACCCCTGCTGGTGCACGCGGTCCGGCGGCTCGCCGCCGCGCCGTCGGTGCACACCATCGTCGTGGCCGCCCCGGCCGCCGAGGTGGCGGCGGTGCGCGACCTGCTCGCCCCGGTCGCCCCGGTGACCGTGGTGCCCGGTGGTGCCGAGCGGCAGGCGTCGGTGGCCGCCGCCCTCGCGGCGGTGCCTGCCGGCCCGCAGATCGTCCTCGTACACGATGCCGCCCGGGCACTGACCCCGCCCGACCTGGTGGAGTCCGTCGCGGCGGCCGTCCGCGCCGGCCACGACGCGGTGATCCCGGTGCTCCCCGTCGTCGACACGATCAAGGAGGTCGACGCCGACGAGGTCGTCCTCGGCACCGTCGACCGCTCCGCCCTGCGGGCGGTGCAGACCCCGCAGGGCTTCCGTCGGGCGGTGCTGACGGCCGCGCACGCCGCCGCCGGCGATCCGCTCACCGACGACGCCGGCCTGGTCGAGAAGCAGGGCGTCCCGGTGTCCTGCGTCCCCGGCTCGGAGTACGCGCTGAAGGTCACCCGCCCGTTCGACCTGGCGTTGGCCGAGCACCTGCTCGCCACCGGCGCCTGACGCGTACCCTCTTCGCATGATCGTTCCCCGGGTGGCCATCGGCACCGACGTGCACGCCTTCGAGGCGGGCCGGCCGTGCTGGGTGGCCGGCCTGCACTGGCCCGACCAGGACGGCCTGGCCGGGCACTCGGACGCCGACGTGGCCGCGCACGCCGCCTGCAACGCGCTGCTCTCGGCGGCCGGCCTCGGGGACCTGGGCGCCAACTTCGGCGTGGGCCAGCCCGAGTGGGCCGGCGCGTCGGGCGTCGCCCTGCTCACCGAGAGCGCCCGCCGGGTGCGGGCCGCCGGCTTCGCGATCGGCAACGTGTCCGTGCAGGTGGTCGGCGACCGACCCAAGATCGGCCCGCGCCGCGAGGAGGCCCAGCGGGTGCTCTCCGAGGCGGTCGGCGCGCCGGTGACCGTCTCCGCGGCGACCACCGACGGCCTCGGCTTCACCGGTCGCGGCGAGGGCCTCACCGGCATCGCGGTGGCCCTGGTGTACGAGGCTCCGGCAGCCTAGGCTCGCCGCGATGTCCAGCGACGCCACCTCCGACCGGTCCGCCGCCGACGGCTACGTCCAGCGCGCCCAGCTCCTCGCCGAGCTGGGCCGCTACGACGAGGCCGCGGCCGAGGTCTCCTACGCCGTCGCCCTGGACCCGGCCGACGCCGCGGCGCTGACCCTGCTGTCCCGGGTCCACCTCGCGGCCGGCCGGCCGACGGAGGCGCTCACCGCCGCCGACGCCGCGGTCGCCGCCGCCCCGGACGACGTGGCGGCACTGGTCGCCCGTGCCCTCGCCCTCGGCGACCTGGAGGAGTACGCCGAGGCGGCCCGCACCGCCGACCGGATCCTGGCGCTGGGCCCCGACGACGCGTACGCCCAGAGCAGCGCGGCGGCGATCCTGGCCGGCTCGCGCAACGGGCAGCCGGCGCTGAACGCGGCCTGGCGTGGGGTCGAGTTGGCACCCGAGGACCCGCAGGCGCACCTGGTGCTCGGGCTGGTGGCGGCGAACATGCAGATGTTCGACCTGGCCGAGCGCGCCTATCGGGAGGCGCTGCGGCTGGACCCCCAGCTCGCCGAGGCCCGCCACGACATCGGGGTGCTGCGGTTGGAGCAGCGGCGCTGGAGCGAGGCGCTGGAACATCTCGCCGAGGCTGCCGCGATGAGCCCAGGTCGGGTCGACTCCCGGCGGACCATCTCGCTCGGCCTGCGCCAGCTCGTGGTCTACGGAGCGGGCTGGACGATGATCACCGCCGTGCTGATCGCCTGCATGGCTCCGGGCAGCGCGGGACTGTCCCGCTTCGCGGCGGCGTTCGCGGCGCTCGGCGGGGCCCTGGTGGTCTGGCGCTTCGCCGCCCGGCTGCCCGGCCTGTCCCGGACCATCCTGCCGAGCCTGCTCCGCTCGGACCGGACCCTGGCGCTGGCCGTCTACGCAGCCGCCGTCGCGCCCGCACTGATCCTGCTCTACGCCCTGGTCGGCACCCCGTGGCCGCTGGTTCTCGCCATCGGGGTCGCGACCGCCGCCGAACTCGCCGTGCTGTCCCGTACGACGGCCTAGGCGCCTGTCACCCGATCGACGCTCCACCCCAGGCACCAGGTCGAGCGCCGGACGGGGGGCGGTCCGGGTCGGGTACAGGTGGCCTACCCGAAGTCCTGGACCGAACGCCCGCCCGCACCGCTCGCACACATCGTCCGACCGGAGATACCGCCTCCCGCGTTCATCGTCCACACCTGGGGCGGACGCCTCACCGTGGAGAGGAGCACTCGTGCAGGACCGGATTGCGGCAGGCGTAGGGGCGGCCTACCTGCTGCTCGTAGGGATGCCGTTCGTCGTGGCTGTCGGCTTCGCCGTGGCTTCCCGCAGCGAGAAGAAGCGCGCTGACGCCCACAGGGTCGCGGTGAAGTTGGCGGTGATGCTGATGCGACCGGTCGACGCGCTAGGGACGGCGGGCCCAGGTCCAGGCGTATCCCTCGTCCTCGCACGCGGTCGCGGCGTCGCAGAGGTCGAGGGGCCGGAAGGTGTCGACCATGACGGCCAGCTCGTCGAAGAAGTCGGCGCCGATGGAGCGCTCGGCGGCGCCCGGCTGCGGGCCGTGGGTGAAGCCGGACGGGTGCAGCGAGATCGAGCCCTGCTCGATGCCGGAGCCGCGCCGGGCCTCGTAGTTGCCGCCGGTGTAGAAGAGCATCTCGTCGGAGTCGACGTTGTGGTGGTTGTACGGCACCGGGATCGCGTCCGGGTGGTAGTCGACCTTGCGGGGCACGAACGAGCAGATCACGAAGTTGGGGCCCTGGAACGTCTGGTGCACGGGCGGCGGCTGGTGGATCCGGCCGGTGATCGGCTCGAAGTCGTGGATGGAGAACGCCCACGGGTACATGTGGCCGTCCCAGCCGACCACGTCGAACGGGTGGTGGGCGTAGACGTAGCGCGTCCAACCCCGCCGGTGCCGGACGAGCACCTCCACGTCCTCGTCGTCGACGAGCAGTGGCGCGTCCGGTCCCCGGACGTCGCGCTCGCAGTAGGGCGAGTGCTCCAGGAACTGGCCCCGCACGGAGAGGTAGCGCTTGGGCGGGCCGACGTGGCCGGCCGCCTCGACGGCGAGCAGCCGGGTCGGCGCGTCGCCGGTGGGCACCAGCCGGTGGATGGTCGAGGTGGGGATGACGACGTAGTCGCCGGGCACCGCGTCGAGCACGCCGAAGGTGGACTCGACGCGCAGGGTGCCCGACTCCACGTACAGGCAGTGGTCGCCGGTGGCGTCGCGGAACAGCGGGGACGGCCGGTCCGCCAGCACGTACGCGATGCGCACGTCGTCGTTGGCGAGCAGGTACCGCCGGCCGAGCAGCGGGTCGGCGCCGGTGCCGTCGAGCTTGTGGGTGCGCAGGTGCCGGGGCTTGAGCGGCAGGTTCGGCACCCGGGTGAACGCCGGCGGGGTGAACTCCTCGGCCGCCACGATCGCGGTCGGCGCGTGCCGGTGGTAGAGCAGGGACGAGTCGGAGGAGAAGCCCTCCTGGCCCATCAGCTCCTCGGCGTAGAGGCTGCCGTCGGGCTGGCGGAACTGGGTGTGGCGCTTGCGCGGCACCTCGCCGACGCTGCGGTAGTACGGCATCTCGCCTCCCGGTTCGTCCCGTTCACCGATCCACTGACGTCCGATTATCGGACGCTGTTGTCCGTTCCTTGTAGCGTCCCGTACATTCTTGTCTCGTGTCAACGCAGGTGCCCGCGCTTCTCGACGGCCTCGTCGACGACGCCGCCGTCTTTCCGCCCGGCAGCGCGCCGCTGCCCGACGCCGTCGCCGCGCACCGGCGGCACCGCAGCGCCTGGTACGCGGGCCTGGTCGGCCCGCTCCTGGTGCCGGCCACCAGGCTGCCCGAGCTGGCGGGCCTGCTCGCCGCCGACGAGCGGATCGCCGTCGGCGTGATCGGCGACGTGCCGCTCGACCGGCTCGACGAGGTACGGGCCACGGCCGACCCGCGCATCCGCGTACGCCAGGTGGAGGCGGCGGCGGCCAGGCGCGGCGAGGACCCGCTGCCCGGCCTGGCCGAGCTGGTGGCGCTGGCCCGCCGCTCGGGCGCCGGCTCGGCCCCCCTCGACGCCGTCTACGCCGAGCTGCCGCTCACGTTCGGGCTGATGGGGGCGCTGGACGCGCTCGCCGCCGCCCGCGCCGACGGCGTGCCGGTCGCCGCGAAGTTCCGCACCGGCGGGTTGGCCGCCGAGCTGTTCCCCAGCCCGGCGGAGCTGGCCGCGGTGATCTGCGCCTGCCGGGACCGGGGGCTGCCGTTCAAGCTGACCGCCGGGCTGCACCAGGCGGTCCGGCACCTCGACGCGGAGACCGGCTTCACCCACCACGGCTTCGTCAACGTGCTGGCGGCGACACTGGCCGCCGCCGGAGGTGCCACGGTGGCGCAGGTGGCCGAGCTGCTGACCGTGGCCGACCCGCGCCCGCTGGTGCCGCACGCGGAGGCCGGGCTGGACGGGCCCCGCCCGCTGTGGATCGGCTTCGGCTCGTGCAGCATCCTGGAACCACTGACCGATCTGATCCGGCTGGGGCTGGTGAACGGGGGCTTCGACGTATGAGCGAGCGTCAGCGAGCGAATCATCTTTGCCGGCCGGTGGTGCCTCAGGCCGGTCCGGAGCGAAGCGGAGGGCCGGCATGAGCTGGGTGACGGGTGCCGAGGGTTCGCCCTACGGGGTGACCAACCTGCCGTACGGGGTGTTCCGCCGCGCGCAGGGCGTGCCGTGCGTCGGCGTACGCATCGGCGACTTCGTGTTCGACCTGGCCGGCGCGGAGGAGGCCGACCTGGTGCTGGCCGCCGGGACGCTGGGCCGGCCCACCCTCAACGACTTCATGGCCCTCGGACGCCCACAGTGGACGGCCGTCCGGCAGCGGGTGACCGAGCTGCTCACCGACGCCGCCCACCGGCCGGCGGTGGAGCCGCTGCTGGTCCCGCTGGCCGAGGTGGGGATGCAGCTGCCGTTCGAGGTCGCCGACTACGTCGACTTCTACTCCTCCGAGCACCACGCGGCCAACGTGGGTCAGATCTTCCGGCCCGGCCAGCCGCCGCTGCTGCCCAACTGGAAGCACCTGCCGATCGGCTACCACGGCCGGGCCGGCACGGTCGTCGTCTCCGGCACCCCGGTGGTGCGGCCGAGCGGGCAGCGCGCCACCCCGCAGGGGCCGGTCACCGGCCCGTCCGTACGTCTCGACATCGAGGCCGAGGTCGGCTTCGTGGTCGGCGTGCCCAGCCCGCTGGGCGACCGTGTCCCGACCGACGACTTCGCCGACCACGTCTTCGGCGTCGTGCTGGTCAACGACTGGTCGGCCCGCGACATCCAGGCCTGGGAGTACCAGCCCCTCGGCCCGTTCCTGGGCAAGTCGTTCGCCACCTCGGTCTCGGCCTGGGTGACCCCGTTGGACGCGCTGGGCGACGCCTTCGTCCCCGCCCCCGAGCAGGACCCGGCGGTCGCCGACTACCTGCGCGACGTGCCACACCTCGGCCTGGACCTGCGCCTGTCGGTGCGGTGGAACGGCGAGCTGGTCAGCGAGCCGCCGTTCGCCACCATGTACTGGACGCCGGCCCAGCAGTTGGCCCACCTCACCGTGAACGGCGCCGCACTGCGCACCGGCGACCTCTACGCCTCGGGCACCGTCTCCGGGCCCGAGCGGGGACAGGTCGGTTCGTTCCTGGAACTCAGCTGGGGCGGGACCGAGCCGGTCAAGCTCGCCGGGGGCGAGACCCGCACGTTCCTGGAGAACGGCGACACGGTCACCATCACCGCCACCGCGCCCGGCCCGGACGGCACCACCATCGCCCTCGGCGAGGTGACCGGGAAGATCCTCGCCGCGCGCTGATCCGCCTTCCGATCATCGACGGTCCCCGGTCGCACCAACTGTGCGACCGGGGACCGCGTCTTTCGCGTTGATCGTCGCGGATTCCGTCGCCATGCCGCGCCGGGCCGGCCCGGACTCCCCTTCCGGTTCCGGACCCGGCCGCCGGTTGGCGCACCGACGACAGGAAGGTGACGACGATGAACGATCTCGCGGGCGCGGTCTGGCGCACCAGCAGCCGCTCCAATGACCAGGGTCTCTGCGTGGAGGTGGCGGACAACCTGGTCGACGCCCTCGGCGTGGTGGGCGTACGCGACTCAAAGGACCAGGCGGGCCCCACGCTGGCGGTCAGCCCGCCGGGGTGGACGGCCTTCGTCGGCGCGATCCGCGCCGGCCAGTTCGGTCGCTGACGCGTCGAGCAGGATCGGGGCTTCCGGCGGTGAAAGTTCCGCTCAGGGGCCCCGATCCGCGCTCACCCGGCGTACCGTCGAGGCCACGGGAGGTGGCATGTCGACGGTCGCGGTCACGGAGTTCGTGCAGGCGCACGACGTCGACCTCTGGCGGCTGCTGACCGACCTGACCACCCGCACCCGGCGCTTCACCGGGCCGGTGGAGGTGCTCACCCCCGGCCCGTTCGGCCCGGGCACCACGTGGCGCGAGACCCGTTCCCAGCCCGACGGCACCGCGCTGCTCGAGGAGTTCGTCGTCATCGAGGCCGAGCCGCCCCGACGGCTGGTGCTCGGCTCGCGGGGCGCCGGGGTGGATTACCAGATCACCTGGACGCTGCGCCCGGTCGAGCGGCGTCGCCGGGGCTGCACCGCCGTCACGGTCGAGCAGGAGGCGGTGCCGACCGCCCCGTACAGCCGGATGGTGGCCCTGCTGCTCGGCGGGCTGGCGGCCCGGGCGGTCGAGCGCGCGCTGCGCCAGGACCTCGCCGACCTGGCCGCCGCCGCGACCACCGGCGCGACCGAGGCGGCCTGAGGCGCCCGCCGGGGCAACCGTCCGCCGGCGACCTGACCGGGCCCTGACCGGCCCTGCTGGGTAGGGTGCCGGGCGGAGGTGTGGCATGGGGTTCCCGAACGGCCGGCGGCGGATCGCGGTGGCGGTCGCGGCGCTGCTCGCCACCGTCGCCGTCGCGGCGACGGTCTACCGGGTGCTCGCCCCCGCGGAGGTCGTCACGCCCGCCCGCGCCGAATACCCGGCCGCCGCGTCCCCCGCCGTCGGCGTGGTCGGCCGGCTCCCCGTCGCCCCGCTCATCGTGGACGGGCGGCTGCGGGTCTACGCGGCCCACCGCCAGGTCTACGCCGACCGCCCGGTCGACGGCCGGCACCGGACGACCCCGTACTGGTCGTACCGCCGTTGGCCGGCGACGCTCGACGGGGTCGTGGCGAGCGGGACGACGGTGGTCACCCGCTGGTCGGACGGTCGACTCGTGGCGCTGGACGCGCGGACGGGCCGGGTCGCCTGGCGGGCGGACGGGCCGGCGCCGGTCGGGGAACGGACGGTCCGGCGCACCGGCGCGGCGACGGTCTGGGATCCCCGGGGGATCTTCGTGGCCGCCGCGTCCGACGGCCGGCACGTGGTGGTGGCGGCCGGGGCGGACCGGGTGCGGGCCGTCGACCTGGCCGACGGGCGCGAACTGTGGCGGGCCGAGGTGGACTCGGGGTGCCATGAGACGGTCGGCAGCACCGCGTCGGGGCAGTTGATCGGCGTCGACTCCTGCGCCGGGCCGGCGGTCGTGGAGTTCCGCGACGCCGTCACCGGCGCGGCGGGTGTCCGCTGGCGGCCCCCGGGAGCCGGTGCCGATCTGGTGGCGGCCCCGGTCGGCTGCGGGACCGGCCGGACCGGGTGCACCGGCCTGCGGACGGCCGCGCCGGGCGACGACGCGGGTCGGGGCTGGCTGCTCGGCACCGGTGATCCGGTCGCCGCCCCGGCCCTGGACCGGCCGGACGCCGAACTCGTCGGCGAGACGGCCGTGGCGGTCGTCGACGGCGTGCCGGTCGGCCGGTCGGCGCGTACGGGCGCGGAGCTGTGGCGCCGTACCGGCCTGCCGCAGGTGCGGCTGCTCGCCGTCCAGCCCGACCGGGTGCACCTGCTGACGGAGACGAACGACCTGGTGACGCTGGACCCGGCGACAGGGGCGCAGCGGTCCTTCTTCGCGCTCAACGTGGGCTCGGACGGCATCGGCTGGGCGCCCGGCGCGGCGTACGCGGCCGACGGGTTCGTGGCCGTGGAGCGGCTCCGCAAGCCGGTCGATCCGACGGGCGACGACCGGCGCTACTACCTGACCTCGGAGCCGCTCATCCTCGCCGCCACCTGACGCCACGCCAGGACGACCTATTCGACAAAAGGGACAAAGGGAACTTATAGTCTCGGGTGTGCGTCTGTTTGCTGCCCTGTTCGGGGCGATCCTGATCCTGTTGCCGGCCACGCCGGCCGACGCGGCCGCCGCCGGCCGGGTCTTCGCGCTGCGGGCGACGGTGGGTGTCGACATCACCACTCCGGCGTCGGTCAGTCTGGGGGCCACCTTCCCGGGCGCCACCCTCACCGGCCAGCTCGGCGTGGTGGCGGTGCGGGACACCCGAGGGGGCGGGGCAGGGGAGCAGAGAACCTGGGTGGCGACAGTTTCCGCCACGTCCTTCGTCACCGGGGCCGGCGGCCCGGAGCAGACCATCATTCCGGCGCAGATCTCCTACTGGTCGGGGCCGGCGGTGCGGGTCACCGGTGGTGGCGCGGTGGTGCCCGGTCAGCTCACCTCGGCGCAGGCGGTCGCGCTGGACGTGACGCGTCAGGCGTTCAGCAAGGTGTCGGGCAGTGGCAACAGCACCGTCGAGTGGAACCCGACCATTCGGATCGCGGTACCGAACACCGCTACAACGGGAACCTACCTGGGGACAATCACCCACTCTGCAGCCTGAAGAGTGATTTGTCCGGAAACTAGCTGTCTCGGGTTGTTATGCGAATAGCGTGGGGTGCATGAGGAAGCCACTACTTGCCCTGACCGTCGCCACGGCCGCCGTGGTGGCACTGGCATCGCCCGCCGCAGCGGCGCCCACCGACGAAACCGTCGTCACCTTCACGGTGGGCGCCGCCAACCTGGACATCACCGCGCCGCCCGCGGTGAACCTCGGGGCCACCTTCGCAGACGGGGTGATCGAGGGAAACATCGGCCCGGTGCAGGTCGTCGACCAACGTGCGGCGCTCACCGCCACCTGGGTCGCGACGGTCACCACGACCGCGTTCACCACCGGAGCCGGCGCTCCTGAGGAAACCATCGTGCCCTCCCTGGTCGAATACTGGTCGGGGCCGGCCACCGCCACCACCGGCACCGGCACGTTCGTGCCGGGACAGCTCACCGCGGCCGAACGGGTCACCCTCAACCTCCCCCGGACGGCCTTCTCGAAGACCTCCGGCAGCGGCAACAACTCGGCCACCTGGAGCCCGACACTGCGGGTCAACGTGCCGGCGACCGCCGTCACCGGTACCTACACTGCGACGGTGACCCATTCGGTGGCCTGACCCGGCCCGCGTCGTCGCCCTGGCCCTGACCCTCCTGGTCGCGGCCGGGGCCCCGGCCGCGACCGCCGCCGCGTCCGCACCCGCCGTCCGTGAGCCGGGCCAGCCCAGCGTCGACCAGCCCGCCACAGAACCCCGGCGCGACGCACCCCGTGGGTCACCGGGCACCAGCCCGAGCCCGGTCGGCGAGGCCCCGGCCGTCGGTATCCGGCTGCTCGACGCACCCGTCGACCGGCGGGACGACAGCCGGGCACACAAGTACGTCGTCGACCACGTCCGGCCCGGCACCACCATCGAGCGGCGCGTCATGGTGCAGAACATCACCGAGGCCCGCCGTCCGATAGCGGTCTACGCCGCCGCAGCTGACGTCACCAAGCACGGTTTCGTCTTCGCCCCCGGCCGCACCGCGAACGAGCTGAGCAGCTGGACCAGCGTCAACCGTCCGAAGCCGGACCTGGAAGCCGACGAACAGACCGAGGTGCTGGTGGTCATCCAGGTGCCCCGCGACGCGGAGGCGGGCGAGCGGTACGCGGTGCTCTGGGCGGAGGTGGCCAGCGCCGACGGGCAGACCATCCGCAACGTCGGCCGCGTCGGCGTGCGGATCTACCTGTCCGTCGGGCCCGGCGGCGAGCCACCGTCCGGCTTCGAGATCGGCCCGTTGACCGGCAGCCGGGAGGCCGACGGCACCCCGGTGCTGACCGCCGAGGTGCGCAACACCGGCAAGCGGGCACTCGACCTCGCCGGTGACCTGCGGCTCACCGATGGGCCGTCCGGCCTGTCCGCCGGACCGGTCAGGACCGAGGCGCACACCCTGCCGCTGGGCGGCACGACCACGATCCGGGTGGCGCTGGACCGGCGGCTGCCCGACGGTCCGTGGACCGCCGAGCTCGCTCTGGCCAGCGGCTGGACCAAGAGGTCAGTTACGGGGACCGTCAAGTTCGGCGGGCCCGCGCCCGCTGCCGCCAGCATCGACCGGACCGGTCAGGTGCTCACCGGCGGCCTGGTCACGTCCGGGCTCGTGATGGCGCTGTTCGCCGGCTACGCGTACCGCCGGCGGGCCCGGTTCCGGGAGCCCGCGGTGGCGGCCTGAGCCGTCCGGGCCGGTCCGTTCGGGGATGGCGGACCGGCCCGGACCAGGGTGTCGCCCGGCGCACGCCGGCACGACCTCAGGCCAGGGCCGCCTCGGCGGCGGCGAGGAACACGTCGTTCTCGGCCGGGGTGCCGATGGTCACCCGGACGCCGTCGCCCGCGAACGGCCGGACGATCACGCCCCGAGCCTCGCACGCCTTGGCGAAGTCCACCGCCCGGTCGCGCAGCGGCAGCCAGACGAAGTTGGCCTGGCTCGCCGGCACGTCGCCGACGAGCTTGCGCAGCGTCTCGGTCACGCGGTCGCGTTCGGCCACCACGAGGGCGCAACGCCGCCGCACCTCGTCCTCCTGGGCCAGGGCGGCGAGCGCACCCGCCTGCGCGGCCATGCTGCTGGAGAAGGGCGTCACGACCTTGCGCACGGCCGCCGCCACCGCCGGCTGGGCGACCAGGAAGCCGATCCGCAGGCCGGCCAGGCCCCAGGCCTTGGAGAGCGTCCGCAGCACGACCACGTTCGGCCGGTCGAGGTAGGTGAGGCCGTCCGGCACCTCCGGGTCGGTGACGAACTCGCGGTACGCCTCGTCGATCACGACCAGCACGTCCTCGCCGACCGCGTCGAGGAACCGGTCCAACTCGGCCCGGCGCACCGACGTGCCGGTGGGGTTGTTCGGGTTGCAGACCACGATCAGCCGCGTCCGGTCGGTCACCGCCGCCGCCATCGCCGTCAGGTCGTGCCCGTGCCCGGCGTCGTTGGGCACCCGTACGCTGGTCGCGCCGCTGGTCGCCGCGATGATCGGGTACGCCTCGAAGGAGCGCCACGCGTAGAGGAACTCGTCGCCGGGCAGGCAGGTGGCCCGGACGAGGTGCTCGGCCAGCGCCACCGACCCGCAGCCGGTGGCGATCCGGTCGACGTCCACGCCGTACCGCCCGGACAGGGCCTGACGCAGCGCGAGCACGCCCATGTCCGGGTAGCGGTGCACGCCGGCGACGGCCTCGGCGACGGCCTCCACCACGCCGGGCAGCGGCCCGTACGGCACCTCGTTGCTGGCCAGCTTGATCGCCTCGGGCAGGCCGAGCTCGCGGGCCAGGTCGGCCGGGCTGCGGCCGGGCACGTAGTTGGGCAGCGCGTCCAGGTCGGCGCGGGTCAGCCGCAGCGCCGGCTGGTGGCGTCCGGGTTCGGTCATGGGGTGTCTCCCGATGGGTGGGTGCGGTCGTCGGGGGTGCGGTCGTTCGGGGCGGTGCCCGCGCCGGGAGCGGTGCCTTCCTCGGCGGCGCTCCCGCCCCCGCTGGTGCGGTTGCCGCGCGGGAGCTGGACCACCACGGTCTGCGCCCGCTTGTCGTGCAACGCCTGACGCAGCGGGTGGTCGAAGAGCGGAGAGAGCGCGTCGACGAGCTGGAGCAGCAGGCCGAGGCCGCAGCAGTACCAGAGCAGGGTGGGCAGGCCGAGGGTGTTCCACCGGCGCAGCGCCCGGCCGAAGCCGAGCGGCTGGTCCGCGCTCATGGGCAGCACCTTGACGCCCACCAGCCGCTTGCCGAAGGTCTGCCCGCCCGAGGCCATCGTCGGCACCTCGTACGCGAGCCAGAGCGCGGTGGCGATCAGCAGGATGACGACCTGGAGGCCGCCGGCCTGTTCGCTGGGCTGTGGCAGGCCGTCGGTGGAGCTGTCGCCGGCCATCGCCCGCCGGAACACCTCCCGCCAGTACGGCGCGACCTCCTCGACCAGCCGCCAGACGAACCAGCCGTTCACCACGGCGTTCAGCGCGAAGACGATCGCGAAGTCGATCAGCCGGGCGACCAGCCGGGCGCCGAACCCGGCCAGGGGAAGCCCGTGCGGGCGGGGCTCCGGCGGCCGTCCGGGCCAGCCGCCGGCCGGCCAGCCGGGCGGCGGACCGCCACCGGGCGGCCAACCGGGCGGCGGGGCCTGCGGGTGGCCGTGCCCCTGCGGCGGCTGCCAGGGGTAGTGCTGGCCCGGATGCGGCTGCCCCGGCAGGGGCGGCCCGCCCGCGGGGGCGCCCGGCGCGGAGACCGGGGCCACGGGCGACGTCGGGGCGGGCGCGGGCGGCGGTTCGGCCGGCGGTGGTCCCTCGGGTGGGGTGGCGTCGACGGGGATCGGCGCGCCGATCCAGCCCTCGCCGTCCCAGTAGCGTCGGGTGTCCGGGTCTGCCGGGTCGACGTACCAGCCCGGTTCGACGCTCATGGCCTGGCCTCGCTGCGCTCGCTCACGCAGCCACCTTAACGACGACCGTGCCGGCGAACTTGTCGTGGAGGCACTGCTGCCAGGGCTTGTCCCACAACTGCCAGAGCCCGTCGAGGTAGCTGAGGCCGGGCAGGAAGCCGGCGGCCACGTACTGCACGGCGTAGCGCTTGCCGGCCATCCGCCGGTCCAGGGTGGCGGCGGGGTCGAGCGGCACGATCCGCAGCTTCATCACCCGCTTGCCGAACGTCTGCCCGGTGCGCTTCATGTATTCCACGTGGTAGAGCCAGTAGAGGCCGAACATCACCACCATCAGGCCCAGCTGGAGCAGGAACAGCGGCAGCAGGAACTCCGTGAGGAACGCGTCGGGCGTCGGCCCGAGGGTGCCGTCCGGGTTGGTCCGGGACAGGTCGCCCGTCATGTTCAGGAACAGGATCAGCATCGGCGGCATGAGGAGGACCATCATCACCGCCGTGCTCAGCGCGCCGTCGATCAGCGCGGCGAGCAGCCGGTCACCGAAGCTGGCGAGCGGTTGGCCGCCCGGCCCGAGCGCCGGGGCCGGGCGGGGCGGCCCGGCCCAGCCCGGGGGCGGCGGGGTCCAGCCCGGGGGCGGCGGGAGCTGACCGGGCGGGACGTGCTGGGGAGGCACCGCGTACCCAGGATTGGCGGGACCGGAAGGCGGCGCGAAGCCGCCGGCGGCGGGCGGGGGCCCACCGGCCGGCGGCGTCGGGTACGTCGGAGGCTGTGTCACGCTCGTCAGTGTTACAGGTTGCCGCGCGCTTCCTGCTCCCGCTCGATGGCCTGGAAGAGCGCCTTGAAGTTGCCCTTGCCGAAGCCGAGCGAGCCGTGCCGCTCGATCAGCTCGAAGAAGACCGTCGGGCGGTCCTGCACCGGCTTCGTGAAGATCTGGAGCAGGTAGCCGTCCTCGTCCCGGTCGACCAGGATCTTGCGGGCCTTCAGCTCCTCGATCGGCACCCGCACCTGGCCGATCCGGGCGCGCAGCTCCGGGTCGTCGTAGTACGAGTCGGGGGTCTCCAGGAACTCGACGCCGGCGGCACGCATGGCGTCGACGCTGGCCAGGATGTCGTTGGTGGCCACGGCGATGTGCTGGGCGCCCGGGCCCTGGTAGAACTCCAGGTACTCGTCGATCTGCGACTTCTTGCGGGCGATCGCCGGCTCGTTGAGCGGGAACTTCACCTTGCGGGTGCCGTTCGCGACGACCTTGCTCATCAGCGCCGAGTAGTCGGTGGCGATGTCGTCGCCGATGAACTCGGCCATGTTCGAGAAGCCCATGACGCGCTTGTAGAAGTCGACCCACTCGTCCATCCGGCCGAGCTCGACGTTGCCGACCACGTGGTCGACGGCCTGGAAGAAGCGCTTCGGCTGGAGGCCGGCGTCGATCATCGGTTGCCGGTCCACGATCGGCCCGCGAGCCACGAAGCCGGGCAGGAACGGGCCCGTGTAGCGGGACCGGTCGACGAGCGTGTGCGCCGTGTCGCCGTACGCGGCGATGGCCGCCATGCGGACGGTGCCGTGCTCGTCGCTGACGTCGTGCGGCTCGGTCAGGCCGGTGGCGCCCTGCGCGGTGGCGTGCGCGTACGCCGCGTCGACGTCCGGCACCTCCAGCGCGATGTCGGAGACACCGTCGCTGTGCTTGGTCACGTGCTCGGCGCCCGGGGCGTCGGGGCGGACCGCGCCGGTCAGCACGAACCGCGCCGAGCCGCTGGTCAGCACGTACTGGGCGTGGTCCCGGTAGCCCTGCTCCGGGCCCCGGTACGCCACGCAGGTCATGCCGAACGCGGTGGAGTAGTAGTGCGCGGCCTGCTTGGCGTTGCCCACCAGGAAGTGCACGAAGTCGAGGCCCTTGACGGGGAACGGGTCGCGGCTGATGTCGTGGTCGACGGCGCCGACGAGCACGTCGACGTCGACGTCTTCGGTTGCCTGGGGCCGGTCGATCGCCTGGGTCATCGCGGTCTCCCTCTCGTACCGGTCGGCCCGGGTGGGCCGCCGCCGTGGTCGTGGTGGGTGCTTCCTTCCGCGAGGATCGCGGTGACCCGCCCACTGGGCAACCGTCCGCGTTGCGGCTGGTCAGGTTGCACATTCGGTAGGGTGACCTGCCATGAATGCTGGTCAAGGTGTACAGCTGGACACGCTCGACGCGCGGTTGATCGAACTGCTCGCCGAGGAACCGCGGATCGGGGTGCTGGAATGCTCCCGGCGCCTCGGCGTGGCCCGGGGCACCGTGCAGGCCCGGCTGGACAAGCTGCTGGAGCGGGGCGTCGTCGGCGGATTCGGGCCGGAGATCTCCCCGGCGGCGATCGGGTTCGGGGTGACCAGCTTCGTCACCCTGGAGATCAGCCAACGGCACGGGCACGACCAGGTCGCCGCGCACCTGGCCGCGATCCCGGAGGTGCTGGAGGCGCACACCATCACCGGCTCCAGCGACCTGCTCTGCCGGATCGTGGCCCGCTCGAACACCGACCTCCAGCGGGTGATCGACCAGATCGTCTCGTACGAGGGCATCCGCCGGGCCTCCACGATCATCGCCCTGGCCGAGCAGATCCCGTACCGCACGCTTCCCCTGGTCCGCTCCGCCGCCCAGCGGTAAGGAAGGGACCCTTCCTATATACGGGGCGATAGTAGGGGGCCCTTCCTTACGCCCTCGGCGCGGCGAGAAAGGGCGGCGACACGGCGGCGCGGGAGGGCGACGACGCGGCGGTCGTCGCTACGGTGTGCGTGTGGCGAAGGCGGGCGGCCCCGGGTGGCGTGGCGGGCTGCTGCTCGCGCTCGTCGTGGTCGTCGCGCTCGCCGCGACCGGGGTGTGGAACCCGTTTCCCGGGGTCTGGGACTGGGTCGACCGCAGCGAGCCGATCTCCGAGCCCGACGTGGTCTGGCAGCAGCGTGTCGGCGGCACCCCGCGCAGCGTGACCATCGCCGGTGACACCGTCGTGGTCGAGCAGCGCACCCGCGTGGAGGCCCGCAGCCTGGCCACCGGAGCCCAGTTGTGGGAGCGCAAGGCCGACTGGTCGGCGGTGGCCGGCGGCGACCGGGACCCGGTCGTCGTCGTGGGCAAGCTGCTGGTCAAGGGGTACGAGGTGCTCGACCCCACGACCGGCGTCACGCGCCGGCGCGACGGCGACGCGGTGGCCGTCTGGACGTACCGCAACATGCTGCTCGACGCCCACTGCGTCGACGCCACCGACTGCACGGTGAGCGCCTGGGACCCGCGCGGCACCGCCCCGCTCTGGACGGCCTTCGTGCCGGGGGTGCGCAGCGGGCTGCTCGGCGACAACCCCGGGCTGCTCGGTACCCGCCGCCTCGACGCCGTCCGGATCGACGACGAGGTGGCCGGCCCGGAACCCGTACCGCCGCTGCTCGGGTTCCCCATCGACGGCCGGGTGCACGTCCTCGACACCGCCACCGGGCGGGTGCTCCAGGACGTCGAGCCCGGCCGGGACGAGCGGCTGTCGGTCGTCGGCGGCCGGCTGCTTCGGATCACCGCCCGATCCCAGGACGGCACCTGCTACTTCGCCATCTCCGGCCGCGACGCGGCGACCGGCCAGGAGGCGTGGCAGCGGACCGGCATCAACCTGCGGACCGCCGACAACGCCGGCTGCGTGCAGCGCGAGGACCCGCACGGTGCGCGCAACGTGCTGATCGGGGTGGCCCCGGACACCCGCGAGGCGGTCCTCGACGGCTACGACGGGCGGCTGCTGCTGGTCACCTCCGCCGGGGAACGGCTGCTCGCGGTCGACGACCGGCACGCCCTGGTCCGGCCGGCCGACAAGCGCGCGGTCATCGGCCGGGAACTGGGTGCCGGCCGCGTCCGGTGGACCCGCCCCGCCGGATCGAAGGCCGGCGCCGCGCTCACCCCGTACGCCGCCGTGATCGCCGATGAGAAGCCGTCCCGGCTGGTGGCGCTGGACCCGCGTACCGGGCGGGAACTGGCGAGCCTGCGCACCTCCGCGAACGCGCTCGCGGTCGGCCGGGGCGGCATGGTCATCGGCGAGGGGCGGGAGATCGGCTATGTCCGCTTCGGCGGAGCCCCGGGCGCCCCCGTCCCGCCACGCGACGGCGGCGTACCCGGCCCCGGCGGCACGGCGGGTGTGCCCGGGCCGCAGGACAGCTGCGGCCCGAAGCGGGAACTCTGCCCCGGGTGAGAGCGTCGTCCCAGGACCCACCCGGCGGGTGGGACTGATCGACCCTTCTGCCCTAGGCTTTCCGCTCATGAGCAGTGCCGCCTCGTTCTCGTATGCTCCCTTGCTGCCGACCGGCCCGGACCAGACGGAATACCGTCTGGTCACCGACGAGGGCGTCGACGTCGTCAACGGGCCGGGGGGTCGCCGGTTCCTCACCGTGGAGCCGACCGCGCTCACCGCGCTGACCGCCGAGGCGATGCACGACATCGCGCACTACCTGCGCCCGGCGCACCTGGCCCAGCTGCGGTCGATCATCGACGACCCGGCGGCCTCGCCCAACGACCGGTTCGTCGCGCTCGACCTGCTGCGCAACGCCAACATCGCGGCCGGCGGCGTGCTGCCGATGTGCCAGGACACGGGCACCGCGATCGTGATGGGCAAGCGCGGCCGGCACGTACTCACCGACGGCAGCGACGCCGAGGCCGTCTCGCGCGGGGTCTACCAGGCCTACACCCGGCTCAACCTGCGCTACTCGCAGCTCGCCCCGCTGACCATGTGGGAGGAGCGCAACACCGGCAGCAACCTGCCGGCGCAGGTGGAGCTCTACGCGGAGGATCCGGACGGGCAGCCCGACGCGTACAAGTTCCTCTTCATGGCCAAGGGCGGCGGCTCGGCCAACAAGTCGTACCTCTACCAGGAGACCAAGGCGCTGCTGAACCCCACGCGGATGATGCAGTTCCTGGAGGAGAAGCTGCGGCTGATCGGCACCTCCGCCTGCCCGCCCTACCACCTCGCCGTCGTCATCGGCGGCACCTCCGCCGAGTACGCCCTGAAGACCGCCAAGTACGCCAGCGCCAAGTACCTGGACGCGCTGCCCACCTCGGGCTCGATGAGCGCGCACGGCTTCCGGGACCTGGAGCTGGAGGCGGAGGTGCTGGAGCTGACCCGCGACTTCGGCATCGGCGCGCAGTTCGGCGGGCGCTACTTCTGCCACGACGTACGGGTGGTCCGACTGCCCCGGCACGGCGCCTCCTGCCCGGTGGCGATCGCCGTCTCCTGTTCGGCCGACCGGCAGGCGGTCGCCAAGATCACCCCGTCGGGCGTGTGGCTGGAGCGGCTCGAGACCGACCCGGCGCGCTACCTGCCCGACGTCACCGACGAGACGCTCGACGCGTCCGAGGTGGTCCGTGTCGACCTCAACCGGCCGATGGACGAGATCCGCGCCGAGCTGTCGAAGTACCCGGTGAAGACCCGGTTGTCACTGACCGGCCCGCTCGTGGTGGCCCGCGACATCGCGCACGCCAAGATCGCGGAGCGGCTGGACGCCGGCGAGCCGATGCCGCAGTACCTGCGCGACCACGCGGTCTACTACGCCGGCCCCGCCAAGACCCCGGAGGGCTACGCGTCCGGCTCGTTCGGCCCGACCACCGCCGGGCGGATGGACGCGTACGTGGAGAAGTTCCAGGCCGCGGGCGGCTCCCAGGTCATGCTCGCCAAGGGCAACCGCTCCGCCCAGGTCACCCGCTCCTGCCAGCAGCACGGCGGCTTCTACCTCGGCTCGATCGGCGGCCCGGCCGCCCGGCTCGCGCAGGACTGCATCAAGCACGTCGAGGTCCTGGAGTACGCGGAGCTGGGCATGGAGGCGGTCTGGAAGATCGAGGTGGAGGACTTCCCGGCCTTCATCGTGGTCGACGACAAGGGCAACGACTTCTTCGCCGAGGTCACCAAGCCGGTGCTGACGGTCGGCCGCCGCTGACCCGCGTACGCGAAGGGGCGCCGGGCAGTCGCCCGGCGCCCCTCGTCGTCATCCCGCTTCCGGCACCCAGAAGAACAGTTGGGCCTCACCCGAGAGCAGTCCGCCCGCGGTCGTGCTGCGGACGTACAGGAAGTACACGTCGGAGACCGCCGGGGTCACGGTGACCCGCGCCGTGCCGTCGGCTTCGGCGCTGACCGTGGTCTCCTCGCCGTCATTGAGCCGGTACGTGTACTTCACCACGTTCGCCATGTTCGGTGCGAAGCTGAGCCGCCGCGGCGTACCTGCCGGTGCCGCCGGGTCCTCGTCGATGATCGTCGGCGCGGTGGAACGCACGAAGAACTGGTAGACGGTGTTCTCGGAGAAGTTCCCGGCCCGGTCGACGCTCTGCACGACGAGGCTGTTCGGTCCGTCTCGCTCGGGCGCGTAGCTGACCGTCGCAGACCGGCCCGATGCGTCCACCGGGACGAAGTGCGTGCCACCGAAATCGCCGTAGACGAAGCCCTTCAGGTCGTCGGCTTCGGCGGCGAAGGTGAAGCTGCCCGGGATGCCGGGGCCCCCGGTGCCCGGCGAGCCGCCCTGATCCGGGTAGTCGGTGGAGGAGACGGCCGGGGCGGCCGGCGCCACCGTGTCGACGGTGAACCGGCATTCCGGCGACCAGCCCGAGCTGTCGTGCTGGTCGGACGCCCGCACCGCGAAGGCGTAGGTGCCAGCATGCACGAGCGTGTCCGCCGGGAGCCGGTACTGGTACTGCGCCGGGGCCGTCTGACCGTCGAGGGTGGCTTCCGCCCGCTCCGCCGGGCGGTCGACGGGCCACCAGGCGAAGGTGCCCGCGACATGGTCGTGGCCCCCGGTCTCGTTGACATCGGGATCGGAGACCAGGGCTCGGAGTGTCGGTGTGGTGGTGCGGATCGTCAGCGGGGTGTCGCACGCTGCGCCATCGACGGTGAGCTGGTCGGGAATGTTCGGCGGCGTGTTGTGGTCCAGGGAGATGCCGACGTTCTTGATCCGGCGGCCGTAGTGCCTGTTCGCCTCGTGGTCGCTGGCGATCCGGACCATGAGCGTGAGCTGGTCGTGCCCGTCCGCCACCGCCTGGCGCACCGTCTCGGTGATCATCACCCCGATGAAGCTGCTCCCGCAGGGCAGGTTCGGATAGGCGATGTCCGCCACCTTCTCCCGTACCGCCGGGGCGGTGTTCCAGGTCGGGGCGCTGGCGGGAGGGTCGGTCCGCCACAGCTCGATCTCACGCGGCCTGGAGCAGTCGTTGACGCTCGTCTCCCCGGTGATCCCGCGGGCCGAGATGACCCGTTTCCCCTGGTAGGGCGTCAGGTCAAAGGTGAAGTACGCCCGGGCGGTGTGCTTCTTCCCGTCAGCCACCCAACTGCCCACCGGAACCGTGTCGTCGGAGGGGGAGAACGACATGGTCGGCTGCCAGGCGTCAGTCCATGTGACGCTGGCTGGAGTGACGTAGTCGGTTATGGCCGCCGCTGGCTGCGCGGTCACGGCCACCAGGCTGCCCGTGGCCAGTAGGAGAGCAACTGTCGTCGTCGCCGTACGGCGTGACGAAACCCGGTGTCGAATCGACATGGAACCTCCGAGTGGTATGCGGTCGATGTCATGACCTTAGATTCGTCACGCCACCCGATCGTCAGGATTTGGAGCCGCACGGCGTCGGACCAGCTTTCCCTGCGGCCCGGCGCGCGGCGCGGCAGGATGGTACGCGTGACGACTCCAGAGGCGACGGGCTACCGGATCGAACGCGACTCGATGGGCGAGGTGGAGGTGCCCACCGAGGCGCTGTGGCGGGCGCAGACCCAGCGCGCGGTGCAGAACTTCCCGATCTCCGGCCGGGGCATCGAACCGGCCCAGATCCGGGCGCTGGCCCAGATCAAGGGAGCGGCGGCCGAGGTCAACGGCGAGTTGGGCGTCATCGACGCGGACGTCGCCGCGGCGATCGCCGCCGCGGCGGCACACGTGGCCGACGGCGGCTACGACGACCAGTTCCCGATCGACGTGTTCCAGACGGGCTCCGGCACGTCGTCGAACATGAACACCAACGAGGTCATCGCCACGCTGGCCGGCCGGGAGCTGGGCCGGGACGTGCACCCGAACGACGACGTGAACGCCTCGCAGTCCAGCAACGACGTCTTCCCGTCCTCGATCCACCTGGCGGCCACCGAGGCGGTCGCGCGGGAGCTGCTGCCCGCGCTGGCTCACCTGGCGGAGGCGCTGGAGGGCAAGGCCACGGAGTTCGAGACCGTGGTCAAGGCCGGCCGTACCCACCTGATGGACGCCACTCCCGTGACTCTCGGGCAGGAGTTCGGCGGGTACGCCGCCCAGGTCCGCTACGGCATCGAGCGACTGGAGGGGGCCCTGCCCCGGCTGGCGGAGCTGCCGCTGGGCGGCACGGCGGTCGGCACCGGCATCAACACCCCGTTCGGCTTCGCCGCGAAGGTCATCGAGAAGCTGCGCGGTTCGACGGGTCTGCCGCTGACCGAGGCGCGCAACCACTTCGAGGCGCAGGGCGCCCGGGACGCGCTGGTGGAGACCTCCGGGCAGCTGCGTACGGTCGCCGTCGGCCTCTACAAGATCGCCAACGACATCCGCTGGATGGGCTCGGGCCCCCGCGCCGGGCTGCGCGAGCTGCGCATCCCCGACCTCCAGCCCGGCTCGTCGATCATGCCGGGCAAGGTGAACCCGGTGGTGGCCGAGGCGATGCGGCAGGTCTGCGCCCAGGTCATCGGCAACGACGCCACCGTGGGGTTCGCCGGCTCCCAGGGCGACTTCGAGCTGAACGTCATGCTCCCCGTGATGGGCCGCAACCTGCTGGAATCGATCCGCCTGCTCGCCGCGTCGAGCCGGCTCTTCGCCGACCGCATGGTGGTCGGCCTGGTCGCGGACGCCGAGGTCTGTCTGGCGTACGCGGAGGGCTCCCCGTCGATCGTCACCCCGCTCAACCGCCACCTCGGCTACGACGAGGCCGCCTCCATCGCCAAGGAGGCGCTGGCCAAGCAGGTCTCGATCCGCGAGGTGGTCATCTCCCGGGGGCACGTCGACTCGGGCAAGCTCACCGAGACGCAGCTCGACGAGGCGCTCGACCTGCTCCGGATGACCCACCCCTGAGTCGTCCCGCCGCTACCCGCCCTGTCCCGCCCGGTCGTCCGGCCTTGGCCCGGTCCGATGCCCGCTCCTGCCGGAAGGTAGCGAGGGGAGGCACTGTCGAGCCTGCCCACGTCGGTCTCGGCCTTGTCAGGCTTCCGGCACGGGTCGTGGGTGAGCGCCGTCGTCGGGTGTCCGTGCCGGGCGCTGCCCGGTTCCCCGCGCGCGCAGGGCGGTGGGACACCGCCGGGAACCGCCATCCGTGGCGCATGCCCGGTCCCCGCGCGCGCAGGGCGGTGGGACACCGCCGGGAACCGCCATCCGTGGCGCATGCCCGGTCCCCGCGCGCGGAGGGCGGCGTGCGCGCTGTCGAGCTGCCCCATCGGTGAGACCGAGGCGCCGACAGCCCTGCCGACAGGTAGGCGTCCCAGCGCTGACCGGCAAGTCGGACCGTCCGTAGAGGCGGCGAGGGCCGTGCGTCCGGGGTGGTCCAATGAACGGGGCAGCTCGACAGGGCGGAGGGCGGGCGTGCCTGCGGGCGGGACGGGTGACAACGTTTCAACCGGCGGCGTCAACGGCGTCAACGGCATCAACGGCGACGGCGGCGAGGGTCGTGCCCGGGGCGGAGGCCCTGGACCGCCCCGGCCGCGAGCGTGTGGTGTCGCTGTGGACCCTGCGCCCGGACGGTTCGCCGCACCTGTCGCCGGTGCGGTTCCTGTGCCGCGACGGGGACTGGTGGGTCGGCACGGGAGCGGATACGCGGCCGGGCCCGCTGAATCGTCGCCGTCAACCGCGCGCGGCGGACCTGCGGGCGCGGTAGGCGGTGACGGCGGCGCGGTTGCCGCAGCCCGCGTCGCAGAACCGTCGGCAGCGGTTCTTCGACAGGTCGACGAGCACGTTCTCGCAGGCCGGGTGGTCGCAGGTCCGCAGTCGGCGCAGCTCCCCGGCGCGTACGAGATCCGCCAGCGCCATCGCGGCCTCGACGGCCATCCGGGCCGCCAGCGGCGCGTCGCGCGGCACGGCGTGGAAGTGGTACGGCTCGTCGTCGTGGGTGATGAGCTGCGGCAGCGCGTCGTGCTCGCGGAGCAGTTCGTTGACGATGGCGACGATGCCCTCGGTGTCGGCGTGCCAGACGCGGCGCAGCCGGGGCCGGAGGTCGCGCACCGCCCGCAGTTCCTCCTCGGTGTGCTCGTGCCGCCCGCTGTAGCCGTGGGCGACGAAGTGCGCGTCCAGGGCGGCGACGTCGGGCAGGCCCTCACCGTCGCGGCCGGCGGTGTTCACCAGCGCTGCCACGGCGGTCAGGGAGCACTCCGTGTCATGAGTGAAAAGCAACTTGACTCCTGTCGCAGGGCCGGCCTAGCGTCACGGGTGTAGTGGCATTTTACTCATGACAGTGGGAGTGGATCGATGCGTCAGCCACCCGCCGCCGGGCTCGGTCTCGGCCTCGCGCTGCTCTCCGCCGTCACCTTCGCCACGTCGGGCACGTTCGCCCGGTCCCTCATCGACGCCGGCTGGTCGGCCGAGGCGGCCGTGGTCGCCCGGGTCGGCGTCGCCGCCCTGATCGTGGCGGTCCCGGCCGTGCTGTCGCTGCGCGGCAGATGGGGCGTGCTGCGCCGCAACCTAGCCGCGATCGGCGTGTTCGGGCTGCTCGGGGTTGCGACGGCCCAGGTCTGCTTCTTCAACGCGGTCCGCTACCTGCCGGTCGGCGTCGCGCTGCTGCTGGAGTACCTCGGCATCGTGCTGGTGGTGGGCTGGATGTGGCTGGTCCACGGGCAGCGTCCCCGCCGGCTGACCGTCGCCGGCTCGGCGGCGGCCCTCGCCGGCCTCTTCTTCGTCCTGGACCTGACCGGGGCCGGCCGCCTCGACCCGGTGGGCGTGCTCTGGGGGTTGGGCGCGGCGATCGGCCTCGCCGGCTACTTCGTGCTCGCGGGCCGGGTCGACGAGGAGTTGCCCTCGGTGGCCATGGCCAGCGGCGGCATGGCCGTCGGGGCCGCCGCCCTGCTCCTGCTCGGCGCGGTCGGTGTGCTGCCGCTGCGGGTGGCTCTCGGCGAGGTCACCTTCGCCGGGCAGCGCACCAGCTGGCTGGTGCCGGTGGTCGGCCTGTCGCTGGTCGCCGCCGTCGTCGCGTACCTCGCCGGGATCGCCGGCACCCGGATCCTCGGCGCGCGGCTGTCGTCGTTCGTGGGGCTGACCGAGGTGATGTTCGCCGTCCTGATCGCCTGGCTGGTGCTGGGCGAACTGCCCACCGTGGTGCAACTGCTCGGTGGCGCCCTGATCGTCGCCGGCGTCGCCCTGGTGCGCGTCGACGAACTGCGTGCCCCCCGTACCGACGACCGCCCGGAACCGCACGTCGCCGAGCCCGCCCTGCCGTGACCCGAACGGGCCGCGCTGTCGCGTCCACGACGGATGAAAACGAGATTCCCGCCATAGCCGACGTTGCTATGGCGGAAAGTGCCGCGGTGTTGTCTGATGGCTGCCACGTCCCTCAACGAGAGGATCCGATGTGGTGAGCAAGCGCTTCACCGCCGGTGCCGTCGCAACCGCGACGACGCTGGCACTCGCGGTGACGGGCATGAGCGTGCCGGCCAGTGCCGAGCCGACCAGTGCCCGTACCTTCACCGTCGTCGCCGAGGACGGTGTCTCCGCGGACGCGGCCGTCGCCGCCATCCGTTCGGCCGGTGGCACCGTGGTGTCCCGGTCCGACGAGGTCGGCATGTTCCGGGTGACCAGCGACCGGGCGGACTTCGCCGCGAAGGCCACCGCCGCGTCGACGCTGATCGGCGCCACCGAGCAGAAGGCGATCGGCCGCAAGCCCAAGCTGGACCGGGTCGAGCAGGAGCACCTGTTGGCCGCCGCCGCGGCCAAGGGCGTCGGCGCCAAGCGTGGCAAGAAGATGGACCCGCTCGACGACAAGCTCTGGGGCCTGGAGATGATCAGGGCCGACCGGGCGCGCAAGATCGAGCCGGGTGACCGCCGGGTCACCGTCGGCGTCCTGGACACCGGCGTAGACGCCAGCAACCCGGACATCGCGCCGAACTTCGACTGGGCGCTGTCCCGTAACTTCGCCCCCGACATCGTCGACGTCGACGGCGAGTGCGAGGTGGCGAGCTGCCTCGACCCGGTCGGCACCGACGACGGCGGGCACGGGACCCACGTGGCCGGCACCATCGGCGCCGCCGCCAACGGCTTCGGTCTCTCCGGCGTCGCCCCGAACGTCTCCCTGGTCGAACTCAAGGGCGGCCAGGACTCCGGCTACTTCTTCCTGGAGCCGGTGGTCAACTCCCTGCTGCACGCCGGGAAGGTCGGCCTGGACGTGGTCAACATGTCCTTCTACGTCGACCCGTGGCTCTACAACTGCACCGCCAACCCGGCCGACTCCCCCGAGCACCAGGCCGAGCAGCGGGCCATCATCAAGGCCATGAAGCGGGCCCTGAACTTCGCCCACAACCGGGGCGTCACCCTGGTCGGCGCGCTGGGCAACAGCCACGAGGACCTGGGCGACCCGCGGACCGACACGTCGAGCCCGGACTACGGTGACACCGCGCCCTACCCGCGCGAGATCGACAACGACAGCTGCTGGGACCTGCCCACCGAGGGCCCCAACGTGATCAGCGTGTCGGCGGTCGGGCCGTCGGGCAAGAAGTCGGACTTCTCGAACTACGGCACCGAGCAGACCGCCGTGGCGGCGCCCGGCGGCTGGTTCCGCGACGGCTTCGGCACGGACACCTTCCGCACCGACGCCAACATGATCCTCTCGACGTACCCGAAGAAGGTGCTCCAGGAGGAGGGCTCGGTCGACGCCGACGGCAACATCGTCGCCGGCTTCGAGGAGTCGGTCTTCAAGGCGTGCAAGGCCAACGGCGAGTGCGGGTACTACACCTACCTGCAGGGCACCTCGATGGCGGCCCCGCACGCCTCCGGCGTCGCCGCGCTGATCGTCAGCAAGCACGGCAAGAAGGACCGTCGGGGTGGCTTCGGCATGGCGCCGAAGCTGGTGGAGCAGCACCTCTACCGGACGGCCGCCGAGCGCGCCTGCCCGGAGCCGCGCCTCCAGTCGTACGCCAACGAGGGTCGGGACGCCGAGTTCGACGCCTACTGCGCCGGAGGGCTGAACTTCAACGGCTTCTACGGGTACGGCATCGTCGACGCCTACGCGGCGGTGAAGACCCCGGTCAAGCCCAACGTCCGCCCGTAACGACGCACCATCGGAGGGGCCCGGTCGACGTCGACCGGGCCCCTCGCCTGTCCGGCGGGTGGCGGTCGGCCCGGCGGCCGGTGGCGGAGGCGCCCCGGTCACGGGCGCCAGCCCCGGGCGCCGAGCGCGGCGCGCGTCTCGCGCAGGACGCCCGGGAAGTCCTGGCGCAGTCGCCTGCCGGTCACCGGTAGCACGAGCCAGCCGGCCCCGACGAGCCGGGCGATCCGGTCGAGGTGCCCGGCGTCGGTCTCGGCGTGCCGCCCGTCCTGGGCGACGGCGACTCGGTACGCCGGCCACGCCAGGTCGGCGTGCACGACCAGCCCGGAGGCGGCCCGGACCGCGTGCCGGACGGCGGGACGTGGCAGCCCGGCCAGCACGAGCCGCACCCGAAGCTCGGACTCGGCCGCCGACCGGGCGCCCGGATCCGCCAGTTCGAACACCCAGCGGGCCCGGCGACCGCCCGGCCGGTCGGCGTTGCGGGCGGCGACGTCGGCGAGGGCCGCACGGCTGGTCAGCCCCTGCCGGAGCAGCCTGTCGACGATGCCGACCGCACGCAGCGGCTCCAACCAGACCGCCGTCTCCCAGGCCGCCGAGGTCGGATCCGTGCTGGCCGGCACGCCGGCGGTACGCAGATCCGCCACCCTCGGTCCGCCCGGAACCGGCCGGACCGGACTGCCCGGACCGTCGGCCGGCGCGCGCAGCGCCGTGCGGAGGCCGTCGCCCGGCGTGCGGAGCGTCGGGTACGGCCCGCCACCCGCCCCTGCTGGCTGCCGGTGCGCGCCCGTGCAGTGCACGCGCAGGCCCCGTTGCGGGCCGAGGCGAACCCCCCTCGGGACGAGGACATGCACGTCGTCGGCGAACGAGGCGGCGTGCTCGACACCGTGCAGACAGGCCGCCGAGGGGCCGGCGAAGAGCGCCTCGGGCGGCAGCCGCAGGACGGCGGCCCGGCAGGCCAGGGCGTGGTCCCGGTGCAGCCGGGCGTCGGCGTAGACGTCGTGGCGCAGGCGTAGCCAGGCCGAGCTGCGCAGCTGGTGCTCGGTGACCAGCCCCTGTCGGATCGCGTCTGAGCCGCGGAAGACCTGCCAGGCCAGGGCGCCGGGCCGGTGCGGTGGAGGTGGCATGGAGGCAGCGTGCCCGCCTCCGGGCGCCGCCCGGCACCCCTGTGGACAACCGGAGGCGCAACGGGACATCGTCGCCTGTGGACAACCGACACGACGGCCGCCGGATGTGCTAGAAGAGCGCCTCTCGGGAGGCGAGGACGTCCCCGGCGGGCGGGGGAGGTGAAGGACCGGCCCGCTCAGGAGAGGGCGGTGGCGATGGCGGCGGCGGCGGCGAGGACCTGCGCGCCGACCCCCTCGGCGTCCAGCGGGGCCAGCGCCACCACCCCGACACTCGCCTCCAGACCCGGCACGCCGAGCACCGGGGCGGCCACGCCGTACGCCCCCGGCTGGAGCTCCCCGGCGGTGCTCACCGGGCCGGCGGCGCCCGCCCGGCCGGCGAGGATGGCCTGCCCGGCCGCACCGCGCTCCAGCGGGTGCCGCGCCCCCGTCCGGTACGCGACGTGGAAGGACGTCCAGCTCGGCTCGACCACGGCGAGGGCGACCCCCTCGCCGCCCTCGACCACGGTCAGGTGGGCGGTCGCGCCGGCCTGCTCGGCGAGGCGGCGCAACGCGGGCAGCGCCCCCTCGGCGAGCAGCGGCTGGGCCCGTCGTGCCAGGTGCAGCACCCCGGCACCGAGGCGCAGCCGGCCCCCGCCGTCACGGCGCAGCATGCCGTGCGCGGTGAGCGCGCCGACCAGCCGGTACACCGCCGCCCGGCCGATGCCCAACCGGTTCGCCGCCTCGGTGACGGTGAGCCCGCCCGGCGCGTCGGCGACCAGGTGCAACAGCCGCAGCCCCCGGTCCAGCGTCTGCGCCGTCTCCCCGCCCCGCGCCGTCGTCTCCACGAACAGCAGCGTACGACCCGGCTCCGGACAACCCCGGAACGCGTGCGACGGCTACCCTTGTACGGTGACGCTACGCCTGTATGACACCGCCACCCGATCGGTGCGGGACTTCGTCCCGCGGGAAACCGGCAAGGTGGGGGTCTACCTGTGTGGTCTCACCCTCCAGGCCCCGCCGCACATCGGTCACCTTCGCTCCGGCGTCAACTACGACGTGCTGCGCCGCTGGCTGCTCGCCGCCGGCTACGAGGTCACCTTCATCCGCAACGTGACCGACATCGACGACAAGATCCTGGTCAAGGCGATGGAGCGGGGCCGGCCGTTCTGGTCGATCGCGTACGCCAACGAGCTGATCCTGGCCGACTCCTACCGGGCGCTGAACGTGCTGCCCCCGACGTACGAGCCGCGCGCCACCGGGCACGTCCCGGAGATGCACGAGCTGATCGCCAAGCTGATCGCCGAGGGGCACGCCTACCCGGCCACCGACGACTCCGGTGACGTCTACTTCGACGTCCGCTCGTGGCCGGCGTACGGCTTCCTGTCGGGACAGTCGCCGGACGCGATGCAGTCGGCCGGGGACGCGCCCGACCGGGGCAAGCGCGACCCGCGCGACTTCGCGTTGTGGAAGGGCGCCAAGCCCGACGAGCCGGCGGACGCCTACTGGCCGTCGCCGTGGGGGCGGGGCCGGCCGGGCTGGCACATCGAGTGCTCGGCGATGTGCTGGCGCTACCTCGGCGCCGAGTTCGACATCCACGGCGGAGGGCTGGACCTCACCTTCCCCCACCACGAGAACGAGATCGCCCAGTCGCAGGCCGCCGGGCTGCCGTTCGCCCGCTACTGGGTGCACCACGGGCTGCTCAGCATCGGCGGCGCCAAGATGGGCAAGTCGCTGGGCAACGCCCTCGACCTGACGTACGTCGACTCGCTCGGGGTGCGCCCGGTGGAGCTGCGCTACTACTACGCCGCCGCGCACTACCGGTCCCGCATCGACTACTCCGAGGACGCGCTGCGCGAGGCCGCCGTCGCGTACCGCCGGATCGAGGGGTTCGTGCAGCGGGCCGTCGAGCGCGTCGGCGCCGGCCAGCTCGGCGACCTGCCGGGGGCGTTCGCCGCGGCGATGGACGACGACCTGAACACCTCCGCCGCGTTCGCCGTCCTGCACGAGGTGGTCCGCGACGGCAACACCGCGTTGACCGGCGGCGACGATGTGACCGTCCGCACGGCGCTGGCCGCGGCCCGTGCCATGCTGGATATCCTCGGGATCGACCCCCTCGACCCGGCGTGGACCGGTGGCGGCCGCGCGGACGACCTGCGCGGCGTGGTGGACTCGCTGGTCGCGCTGGCCCTGGAGCAGCGCGCACAGGCCCGCGGTCGCAAGGACTGGGCTGCCGCCGACGCCGTACGCGACCAGCTCAAGCAGGCCGGCGTGGTGGTCGAGGACACCCCCCAGGGCCCCCGTTGGACTATTGGAGAGCAGGACTGATGGCCGGCAACTCGCAGCGCCGTGGCCGGCGACTGACGCCGAAGGCGGGAGCCCCGAAGGGCTCCGGTGGCAAGAACAAGGACAGCCTCGCCGGGCGGGGGAAGACTCTGCCCGCCGACGAGCGGCCCTGGCACAAGGCCTACTCGGGCACCGAGAAGCTGCCGCAGCGCACCGCCTGGAAGCAGGACAAGGAGCGCCGGGCGGCGGCCGAGGAGGGGCGCGCCCCGAAGATCGGTCAGCCGGGCAGCAAGGACACCACCTGGGGCAAGGGCGGTGGCCGGGGCACGCCGACCACCGGCGGGCGCGGCGCGGGCGGTGCCCGGGGCGGCCGGCCCGCCGGTCGCGGCGGCCCCCGGGTCGCGCCGGGCCGCAAGTCCAACCCGTCGAAGGACACCCCGGAGCTGCTGGTCGGGCGCAACCCGGTGCTGGAGGCGCTGCGCGCCCTGGTGCCGGCGACCGCGCTCTACACCGCCCAGGGAATCGACGTCGACGACCGGGTCAACGAGATCATCCGCACTGCCGCCGACCGGGGCATCGCGAACCTGGAGATCAGCCGGGCCGAGCTGGACCGGATGACGGGCGGCGTGCTGCACCAGGGCGTCGGCCTCCAGGTGCCGCCGTTCGCCTACGAGCCCTTCGAGGACCTCGTCGCGGCGGCGCTGGAGCAGGCCGCCCCGCTGCTCGTGGCGCTCGACGGAGTCACCGACCCGCGCAATCTCGGCGCGGTGATCCGCTCCGCCGCCGCCTTCGGCGCGCAGGGTGTCTTCGTACCGGAGCGGCGGGCCGCCGGCATCACCGCGACCGCCTGGCGGACCAGCGCCGGCGCGGCGGCGCGGGTGCCGGTCGCCCAGGTGACGAACCTGACCCGGTCGCTGAAGGCCTGCCGGGACGCCGGCTTCATGGTGGTGGGTTTGGACGCCGACGGCGAGACCGACCTCTACGACCTGGAGGCCGCCGTCGGCCCGCTGGTCGTGGTGGTCGGCTCCGAGGGTCGGGGGCTCTCCCGGCTGGTCGGCGAGACCTGTGACCTCACGGTCGGCATCCCGATGGTCTCCGACGTCGAGTCGCTCAACGCCAGCGTCGCCGCCGCCGTCACCCTCGCCGAGGTGGCACGCCGCCGGGCCGCCGAGGGCTGATCCCGCACACGCGCGAAGGGGCGGTCCGCCGGTGGCGGGCCGCCCCTTCGCGCGTCGGGGCCTACGGCCGGAAACGATGACGGGGGTGCGCGCCGGTCGGCGGGCACCCCCGTCGGGTCGTACGTCAGATGCGGTTGCCGGTGCTCGCGTTGAAGACGTGGCTGCGGCCCTCGCGCGGCTTGACGAACACGGTGTCGCCCATGTTCGGCATGGTGCGCCGGTCGGTACGGACCACGAAGCGCTCGTTGTTGCCCTCGAGCGCGGCGTGGCCGTAGATGTTGGCGTCCGAACCGAGGTCCTCGACCAGCTCGACGACGACGGGCATGCCGCCCTCGGTCGGGCTGACCAGGTCGCAGTCCTCGGGGCGGAAGCCGACGGTCACCTTGTTGTCGCCGCCGTCGGCGCGGGCCGCCTCGACCTGCTCGCGGGTGAGCGGGATCTGCAGGTCGGCGAACGCGGCGCCCCGCTCGCTCAGCGGCACGGTCTTGATGTTCATGGCGGGAGAGCCCATGAAGCCGGCGACGAAGACGTTGGCCGGGGTGTCGTAGAGCGCGCGCGGGGTGTCCACCTGCTGGAGCACACCGTCGAGCATGACCGCCACCCGGTGGCCCATGGTCATGGCCTCGACCTGGTCGTGGGTGACGTAGACGGTGGTGACGCCCAGCTTCGCCTGCAGCGACGCGATCTGGGTACGGGTCTGCACACGCAGCTTCGCGTCGAGGTTCGACAGCGGCTCGTCCATGAGGAAGACCTGCGGCTCGCGGACGATCGCCCGGCCCATGGCCACCCGCTGGCGCTGACCGCCGGAGAGCGCCTTCGGCTTGCGGCTCAGGTACTCCTCCAACTGGAGCAGCGCCGCGGCCTCCTTGACCCGCCGGTCGATCTCGGCCTTGGAGGTCTTGCGCAGCTTGAGCGCGAACGCCATGTTCTCGTAGACCGTCATGTGCGGGTAGAGGGCGTAGTTCTGGAAGACCATCGCGATGTCGCGGGCCTTCGGCGGCAGGTGGGTGACGTCCCGGTCGTCGATGTGGATCGAGCCCTGGTCGACGTCCTCGAGGCCGGCGAGCATGCGCAGGCTGGTGGACTTGCCGCAACCGGAGGGGCCGACCAGGACGAGGAACTCGCCGTCGCCGATCTCCAGGTCGAGCTGGTTGACGGCGGGACGCTCCTGGCCCGGGTAGATCCGGGACGCCTTGGAGTAGGTGACCGTAGCCATGGTGGGGTGCTTCCTTTCACCGGCAGGAACGTGCCGGACGATCCGAGTGAAGGAGCGGCCGGCACAGGACGCGCCGGCCCACGGGCAGCGTCTCGATGATCGAGATGTCGTCCGTGTCACTGCACGGTAAACGGCTTTCCGCCACGTGCCAAGGCGGGATGCACGGGATGGGACGGGCCGCCCAGACATTCCGGTCACTCGGGCACGGGCGGACATCAATCGACCGTCGATGTAGGTGCGCCGCAGCGGTTCGGCGACGTTTCCGGTGGTCGGGGGGCCTGCCGAGGGAGAAATCCGGACGTCAGTCGCTATGCTGACGTCGGCACCACGCGCCCCTGTAGCTCAGCTGGCCAGAGCACTCGCCTTGTAAGCGAGATGTCGCCGGTTCGATCCCGGCCGGGGGCTCCAATTGCAGATCGGCTCCCAACGGTTCGCGCGCCGGCGCGCGGCCGGGGTGGGGCCCTGCGGCCCTGGTCCACCGCCACCCGGCCATCACGGCCGCCATCCTGGCGACCGCGCTAGCGGGAACGGCGGTTCGGCCGACGCCTATGCTGGGCGGCGTGAGCAGGGCGACGGAGGAGTCGAACCGGGCCATGCTTCGCGCCCGGGACGCCATGGACCGCGCGTACGACCAGCCGCTGGACATCCCCGCCCTGGCCCGGATCGCGTACGTCTCGGAGGCGCACTTCATCCGCACCTTCCGGGCGACCTTCGGCGAGACACCGCACCGCTACCTCCAGCGGCGGCGGGTGGAGCGGGCCATGTACCTGCTGCTGCACACCGACCGGGACGTCACCGACGTCTGCTTCGCGGTCGGCTTCTCCAGCCTGGGCACGTTCAGCCGCACGTTCCGGCAGATCGTCGGGGAACCGCCGTCGGAGTACCGCCGGCGCAAGGCGCCGACCGCCGCCGTGCCGGTGTGCTTCACGAAGGCGTGGACCCGCCCCAGCAGCTTCGGGCAGCAGCGGTCAGTTTTGGATAAGCAGCAGGTCGGGCCCGCCCCGTAGCGTTCCCGGCATGACGATGAACGCGATCAGCCGCTCCCAGATCTACGTGCTCGACCAGGACGAGGCCCTCGACTTCTATGTCGGCAAGCTCGGCCTGGAGGTCAACACCGACACCGACCTCGGCTTCATGCGCTGGCTGACGGTGAACCTGCCCGGCGACCCGGAGCGCGAGATCCTGCTGGAGAAGCCGGGCCCGCCGGCGCTGGACCCGGCGACCGCCGGGCAGGTCCGGGAACTGCTCACCAAGGGGGCGCTGGGCGGCTACCTCTTCATGACCACCGACGACGCCCACAAGACGTACGAGGACCTGGTCGCCAAGGGCGTCGAGATCACCGACGAGCCGACGGAGCGCCCGTACGGGATCGACTTCGGCATCCGCGACCCGTTCGGCAACAAGATCCGCATCGGCCAGATGTTCTCCAGGGGCTGACCTGGCGGCGGGGGCGTGACCGGCGTCCCGGCCCCCGCGCTGTGGCTTGCCGCACCGGGTGGCGGTGCGCTACCACTGCCGCCGGATCGGACCGGGCCGTGCGGATGCCCCGGCTCAGGTCAGGGCGTAGCCGGGCCAACGGGCGGGGTCGGCGCGCAGTGCGGCGAGCAGATCCGGCCGACGCTCGGCCAACTGCCCGACGTGTCGGTCACGCAACCACCGCGCCAACCAGGCGGCGGTCGGTGCGGCCGGGCCACCGTGCCGCCATGCGACGGTCAACCTGACCCGGAGGTCCTCGGCCAGCCGTACGGTGTGCAGCTCGCCGGGAGGCACGAGGGTCGCGCTGGTGAGGGCGACCGCCACGCCGTCCTTCAGGATGTGGCGGCCACTGGGCCCGTTGAGGGCGGTGAAGCGGATCCTGGGCACGAAGCCCGCGGCCTGACAGACAGCCAGAACCGACCGCTGGTTACGGGTGCCGGCGGGGCCGGTGAGCCAGTCGTGGTCCGCCAACTCGCGCAGCGCGACGGTCGTCCGGCCGGCACCGGCGTCCTTGGGCAGCAGGACGTACGCCGGGTCCTCGAAGGCGACGATCGTGTCCCACCCGGCGGGCGTGGCAAGGCCGGCGAGCGGCAGGTCCGCGTACACGCAGATGTCGGCGGCGAGCATCGCTGGCGTCCAGTCCGGGCCGGGAATGCTGACGACGTGCTGCCGCACGTCGACCAGGGTTCCGTCGCGGAGCGCGTCGACCATCCCGGTGGAACCGAACTCACTGGCCACCGTCAAGCCGCCGGGGACGACCGGAACGTCGTCGGCCGTCGTCGTCGCCGACAGCCGGGACAGTTCCTTCTCCAGCCTCTGCAGGTGTGGCAGCAGTTCGACGAGTGTCGGCCTGGCCGACACGCCCTTCGAGGTCCGGTCGAACAGGGTGCTGCCCCAGCTACGCTCGATCCGCTTCAGCTGGGCACTCACCGAGGGCTGGGGCAGACCCAGGTCACGGGCCGCGCCGTTGATCGACCCGGTCGCGGCTACCGAGGTCACCAGCCGCACGTGCCGCATGGCCACGGCGTCGGCGTCGACGCCGACGAGGGCGGCGATCGCCTCGGCAGCGGCCGTCGCCTGACTGACCGAGCCCAGCGCCGCCCGCCCCCGGTCGGTCAGGTGGTACCCCGCCCCGGCCCGGCGCAGCCACGCCACCCCGCCGGCACCGGCCAGCCGGCGTAGCCGCTTGCGGACGGCGGTCTCACCCAGACCGAGTCGGGCGGCGAGGGCCGGGCAGTCGAGCCCGTCGGCAACGCCCAGCAGCAGCCGCAGGTCGATCGTGTCCACGGTGATCTCCAGGCGACGGAGCGGCAGGTTCGTCCGGCTGTCACTGACAGTCGGATCGCGCCTCGGCGAAGGCGGGCCATCCGACCGGGTCGGCACGCATCTCGGCGAGCAGTTCCGGGCGTAGCTCCGCCAGTCGCCGGATCTGCCCCTCTCGCAGCCAGCGCACGATCCACTGAGCCGTCGCGGTGGCCGTGCTGCGTCGCCGCCATCCGACTGTCATCCGCACCCGGACGTCCTCGGCAAGTCGGACGGCACGCACCGCGCCACTGGGGACCAGGGTCGCGCCGGTGAGGGCCACCGCTGAACCATCTTCGATGATGCGGCGACCGCTGGGCCCGTTGAGGGCGGTGAACCGGATCCGTGGATCGAATCCCATCGACCGGCAGAGCAGCAGCACCGACTGGTGGTTGCGGCTGCCGGGCGGACCACTGATCCAGTCGTAGTCGGCCAGCTCGCGCAGGCTCACCGCCGTCCGGCCGCCATCGGCACCGAGTGGCATCAGGACGTGGGCAGGATCCTCGAACGCGACGGCTTTCTCCCGCCCGGGTGGTACGGCGAGGCTGACGAAGGGAAGATCGGCGTAGAGGCAGATGTCGGCGGCGAGCATCGTCGGCGTCCAGTCCGGGCCCGGGATCTCGATGATGTGTTGCCGCACGTCGACCTGGGCATCGTCGCGGAGCGCGTCGATGAGTCCGTGGAAACCGAATTCGCTGGCCAACTGCAGGTCCCCTGGGGGCACCGAAGGTTCCTCGGCTGCGGCCGGCGCGGCGAGACAGGACAGCGCCCGGTCCAGCAGGCGCAGGTGCGGCAGCAGCTCGACGAGCCTGGGGGCAGGCTCGACACCGCTTCGGGTGCGCTCGAACAGGGTGGCCTGCCAGCGTCGCTCGATCCGGGCCAACTGCGCACTCAGCGAAGGCTGCGGGATCTGTAGCTGGCCGGCAGCGGTGCCGATCGAGCCGGTCGCGGCAATCGTGGTGACCACCCGGACGTGCCGCATCGAAAGGGACTCGACGCCGAGAAGTCGCACGATTTCCTGGGATGCGGCCACCGCCTGGCTGGCCGGACCCACCATGGCCCTTCCCCGCTCGGTCAGGTGGTGCTGTCGTCCCGCCTGTCGCAGCCAGGCCGACTCCTCGGCGCCGGCCATCCGGCGTAGGCGCTTGCGCACGGCGGGTTCGCCGAGGCCGAGCGAGGCGGCGAGGGTGGGGCAGTCATCACCGTGCGCGACACCCAGCAGAAGTCGAAGATCTATTGTTTCCACGAGTTCAGATGGTATGGCCGCTGCGCGCGATTGGTGAGGGCGACGCCGCGCTGGACTGGTAAATGAGGCAGGGCGGCGACCGCCGATACGGACAGCGACTAATTCGGCACCGAATGGAGTCCGGTAGTCGTGCGGCGGCATTTCCGCATCCGCCGTCGACGATCGATGATTGTTGCGGAGGGGATTAGTTGGAGCCGCCCTGTCCAGGTTGTTCCGGTGGGGGCTGCCGGGCATGCGTCTTCGGGCTCGCAGGTCGAGCAGCGCCGATGCCGGATCGACCGGTGGAGGGCTGCACCATCCACCCTGTCGGTCGTGTCAGGCGCACCTCGCACTCGCGGCGGCATCAGCGACGATCGCGCACGAGCCGGCTCTGGTATGGGCGATGAAACCAGTTGGTAGTCCCCAGACCCGGCCTGATGCTGATCCAATTCCCGTACGGTCTCGTTCCCTTCCGTGGGGCGGCGGGGCCCGTCGGCCGGCCGGTCATGCGGCCAGGCTCGATTTACAGTCCGTTGTTCGACCAGGTCCCAAGGCATCAGCCGCGGTCATTTCATCAGACCTGGGACAATATCCAGCTAAAGTGGAGGAATCCATGAGAACGAGTCAGCAGCCGAGAAGGTACTTCGGTCCTGTGCACCGAATTCTGATGGCGATGGCGCTCGCCGCGACCATCCTCGGCCCCTCTCTCGCTGTTGCCAGCCCCGCACAGGCCGCCAGCACCACGATGTGCTCGGCCACGCCGGTGCCCGCCGGCTGGGTGGTCACCCAGGCGCACAGGGATCCCGCCAACTGCGGCCCCCACCTGCACTACTGGATCACCAACGACCTCTACAACGGAATGCACATCTGCTCCGCCACCCGCGTGCCCGCGGGCTGGGTGGCCACCCAGGCGCAGACGAACCCGGTCACCTGCGGGCCGCACCTGAGCTACTGGGTCACGAGCAACCTCTACAACGGGATGCACATCTGCTCCGCGACCCAGGTGCCCGCGGGTTGGGTGGTCACTCGATCCCAGACGGATCCGGGGACCTGCGGTCCCCACCTGCTCTACTGGATTACCCGAGCCTGACGTCCGGCGAGCGCGGGGTGGTCTGAGGAACGCGTACTCAGCACCGGAGGCGGGTCAGACGCTCGCCCGTCAGGGAACGGACGGGCGAGCACTGCCAAGGCCATCTCATGGGTCACCACGAGATGGCCTTGGCAGTATCCGGGCCACGAATCCCTGGCGTAGGTGGTCCAGGTGTCCGGAGGCGCACACCTGCCGCCAGGGCTGCGCGGCACCGGTCTGCCGGGAAGCCAACGGGTGCCCGCCCGGCCGGTCGGCAGGCCGGCAACTCGTCGGCGAGCCGGCCCAGCGCCGCGTCGGCGCCGGTGTGGGCGAGCACGTCGGCGCCCGCTCGACGGCGTCGGCGCCGTGCGCGGTGACGGTGCCGAGCTGCCGAGCTGCCGAGCGGAGGCCAGCGAGCCGAGGTCGGCCTCGGAGCCGCCGCCGACTCCCAGCCGCAGCGTCGCGGTGCGCGCGACGAAGCGGCGCAGGAACTCGTCGTGCAGCGGGTCGGCGACCCCCCGGCCGACCCGGGTGGAGTCGGTGACGCAGGCTGCTGACCCGGCGGCCGGGCCCGTGAGCGGGAGCGCCTCGATCTTCGAGCTGCTCAGATGCTGCCTGTGACGGATCTGTGACGGATCTGGGGTCGGCCCGCCTAGCGTGTCGTCAGCACGGACCGGCAGCCCGCCGGAGCGTACGGGAGGAGGTTCCACACGCATCATTGACACAGTCGGCAGGGCCCCGCGCCTCGTACCGCCCACGACCACCGCTGGGAGGCCCGGACCTCCTAACGAACACCAGTAGCGCACCTACCCGGGGCAGCCGGACCAGGTGGCGTCGGGGGCGGCACGGTCCGAGCCGGCAACGCCACGTACGGGTCCCGGACCCGGGTCAGCGGCCGCACCCGCCTGACCATTGTGTAGTCGGCCCGTCACGGGGGCGGGTCGGCTGCCACGATCCGGCGGGACGAGACACGTCGGCTCTGGTGTCGGTCGTCGGGCCGATGCTGTCAGCGGCGCGTTGGGCGGGAAGTGGTGATCTTCAACGCGACTACCTAGCCGTGACGTGCGACAGCCGGCACACTCGTGGTCGTGCGGGGGCCGCTGCCCGGTGTCCCCGCGGGGCCACGCAGGGGGATTTCACGTGCACAGCGCAGCTATCTTCCGGCTGCTGGGACCGGTCGACCTGGTGTGCGGGGAAACGACGGTGCCGATCAGCGGGCGGGTCTCCCAGGCGGTGCTCGCCGCTCTGCTGCTGGAGGCGGACCGGTATGTCCAGGTCGACCGGTTGGTCGAGGCCGCCTGGGGCGACGACCGGCCCGCGAGGGCCCGTACCCAGGCCCAGAACCGGGTCTCCACGCTCCGCCAGACGCTGCACGCGGCCCTCGGCCGCCAGATCATCGAGTCCACCGGCAGCAGCTACCGCATCCGGCTGGACGGCATCGCCCTCGACGTCGACGAGTTCGACCGGTTCCTGCGGGTGGGCACCGACAGCATCGGTGCGGGCGACCTCGGCGGCGGCGTGAGCGCGCTGGAGAAGGCACTGGCGCTCTTTCGCGGCCCCGCACTGGACGGCCTGACCACGCCGCTGATGAGGGCCGCCGCCGAGCGGCTCGACCAGGCCCGTATCGACGCGACCGAGCAGTTGATCGACGCCCGGCTCGCGCTCGGCGAGCACCGGGCGGCTCTGTCCACCCTCGCCACGCTCGTCGCCGAGAACCCGTGGCGGGAGCGGTTGCACAGCCAGCTGATGATCGCCCTCTACCGCAGCGGACGCCAGGCCGACGCGCTCGCCGCCTTCGAGCAGATCCGTGGACGACTCGCCGACGAACTGGGTGTCGACCCCGGGCCCGACCTGCTGCGTACCCGGGACCTGATCCTGCGCGAGGACCCGTCGCTCGCGGCCCCCGAGGCGCCACCGCCCGCGGTGGCCCCGTCCGCCGGTGGCTGCCACCTGCCCCGCGCGGTGCCCGACTTCACCGGCCGCGCCGGTGACGTCGCGGCGTTGGACGCCCTGGCAGGTGAGGCGCCGCACGAGCCCGTCGTCGCCGTCGTCACCGGTACGGCGGGCGTCGGCAAGACGGCCCTCGCCCTGCACTGGGGACACCGTCGGCGTGCCCTGTTCCCGGACGGCCAGGTATACGTCAACCTGCGTGGACACGGTCCGGGCGCGGAGCTTCCGCCGCTCGCCGCGCTCGCGGTCCTGCTACAGGCGCTCGGGGTCACACCGGAGGAGATTCCGGCCGACGAGGACGCCGCTGCCAACGCCTACCGCGCGGTCCTCACCGGTCGCCGCGTCCTCGTCGTCGCCGACAACGCGGCCACCGCAGAACAGGTTCGACCGCTGTTGCCCACCCAGCCGGGCACGATGGTCGTGGTCACCAGCCGCGACAGCCTCACCGGGCTGGTCGCCATCGACGGAGCGCGGCGCGTGCCACTGTCGCGACTCAGCTCCGTCGACGCCGTGCGCCTGCTCCGGCGGATGCTGGGCGAGGGCGCCGTCGACGCCGACCCGGCCGCCGCAGCCGAGCTCGTGGCGGCGTGCGCGTACCTGCCGCTGGCGCTGCGGATCGCGGGCGCGCACCTGTGCGACCCGGCCGGGCCCGGTCTCGTCGGCTATGTGGCCGAGCTGCGCCGCGCCGCCCGGCTCGACATACTGCAGGTTCCCGTCGACGAGCTCGCGGCCGTCCGGGCCGCGTTCGACCGTTCCAGCCAACGGCTCTCCGCCGCCGCGGCCCGGCTGTTCCGGCTCTGCGGCGCGGTGCCGGCACCGGACATCGCGGCCGACGCCGCCGCCGCGGTCGGCGACACCACCGCCTGGCACGCCGCGGAACTGCTCGACCAGCTGGCGGCCGCCCACCTCGTCGAGCGGGTCGGCCCCGGCCGGTACGCCATGCACGACCTGCTCCGCGAGTACGCCAACGAGCAGTGCCGCCTGAACGAGCCCGAAACGGCGGCTGCGGTCGGTCGGTTCTACGACCACTACCGCGACCGCGCGGACGCGGCGGCGGTGTTGGCGTTCCCGACCGCCCTGCGACTGCCCGGCGAGCCGCCGCAGCCGGGCGGGTTCCCGGACCGCACGGCGGCGTTGGAATGGCTCGATGCCGAACGCGCCGTCCTCGTCGCCGCCGTCGCGGCAGCGGCTGCGGAAGGCCATCCCGACGCGGCCTGGCGGCTGGCTCAGGCGTTGCGGCCCTACTTCTGGCTCCGCCGTTGCACCGTCGAGTGGCGTGCCACGGAGCTTGCCGGCCGGGATGCCGCCACCGACGCGGGCGAACAGCAGGCGATCGCCGCCGGGTCCTTCGGACTGGGCATGGCGGACATCAACTTCGGCAGGTACGCCGACGCCGTCGGACACCTGCGGGTAGCGGCAGCGGCGAGCCGGGCCGCCGGATGGACGGCGGGCGAGGCCAGCGCCGTCGGCAACCTGGGCATCGCGTTCAGCGAGCTCGGCCGCCTCACCGAGGCCGCCGAGCACTACCGGCGGGCCTACGACCTCAACCAGCAACTCGGTCGGGTCGGTAGCCAGGCCAACAACCTCGGCAACCTCGGCCTGTCCGAGCTGCGGCTGGGCGACTTCCCCGCGGCGGTCCGGCACCTGCAACGCTGCCTGGATCTGTACGCCGAGTTCGGCGGCGGCCAGCACGACGGCGTCTATCTGGCGGGTTGCGCCCAGGCGCACCGCCATCTCGGCAATCTCGACGTCGCTGCCGACCAGCTCCAGCGGGCTCTGGCGATCTGCCGCGATCTCGACGACGAGGAGCAGGAGGTCCTGGTCCTCGTCGACCTCGCTCTGGTGCACCGCGCGTACGGCGACACCGACGCCGCGGTCGAGCACGCCCGGCAGGCCGCCGCACTCGCCAGACACCTGCACGACGCGGACGTCAGGTCGGTGGCGCTCGCCGGGCGGGCCGCCGTCCTGGCCGGCAGCGACCCCGCCGCCGCCCGAACCGACGCGGCGGAGGCGGTGCGCCTGGCGACCGAGGGCGCCAACACCTACGTCACCGCGCACGCCCTGCTGTCCCTGGCCGACGCCGAGATGGCGGGTGGCGACCGACGCTCCTGCCGGGACCACGCCGAGCAGGCGCTGCGCTTGGCCCAGGAGTACGGCTTCGCCGAGATAGCCCGCCGGGCCCGCGCGCTGGGCGCCCCGTCGTCGGCCGGGCAGTCCACGTAGCCGGTCCCGACCGTGCCGGCGGCGAGCCGGTAGCTGGAGGCGTCCCGGCGGCAGGCGGCGGGGGCCGGCGACCACCCCGCCACGGTGGTCGCCGGGCCGCCGTCGTTATGGTCGCCGCACCGACGCGGCGCCGCTCCCGGTGGCCGGGCGGGACGTCGAAGGGGTGGTGACGGTGGCGGACGCGGATCTCCTCGTCGAGGTGAGCGGGCCGGTGGCGAGGGTGGTGATCCGCAACCCGGCGCGGCGCAACGCGATGACCACCGCGATGTGGCGGCGGCTGCCGGAACTGCTCGACGGGCTGGAGGCCGATCCGGCCGTCCGGGCGCTGGTGCTCACCGGCGCCGGGGACACCTTCTGCGCCGGCGCGGACCTGGGCGACCTGGACGAGCTGCTGGACGCCGGTGACGCCAGCATCGCGGTGGCCGCCGAGGAGCGGCTCGCCGCCTTCGCCAAGCCGACCCTCGCCGTCGTCCGGGGCGCGTGCGTGGGCGGCGGCTGTCAGCTCGCCGTCGCCTGCGACCTGCGGGTCGCCGCCGCCGACGCCCGGTTCGGCGTGCCGCCGGCGCGGCTGGGCCTGGTGTACCCGGCGCCGACCACCCGCCGGCTGGCCCGGCTGGTCGGCCCGGCCGCCGCCAAGCACCTGCTGTTCACCGCCGAGCTGGTCGACGCCGAGCGGGCGCTGCGGGTGGGCCTGGTCGACGAGGTGCTGCCGGGCGACCGGCTCGCCGCCCGGGTGGAGGAACTCACCGCCGCCGTGGTGGCCCGGTCGCAGCTCAGCGTCGCCGCCGCCAAGGAGATCGTCGACGGGCGGGCGGACGAGAACCGGATCGCCTGGTGGCACGGGCAGGTCCGGGCCAGCGGCGAGGCCCGTGAGGGCGTCGCGGCCTTCCACGAGCGTCGCCCGCCCCGCTTCGGCTGGACGCCGCCCGCCCTGCGCTGACCGGATCCATCACCCGCAGGGGCGGCGGGGAGAGCGCCCCGCCCGCGCGGGACGTGACCCGACCGGGGGTGGGGCGGTCGTTCGACCCCCACCCCCGGTCCGGGTCAGGCCGGGTCGGCCAGGACGATCGTGATCGACCGGGCCGCGTCGTCGCGCAACCGGATCGTCTTCGCCGAGGACCGGTCGGTGCCGCCGTACCAGCCGGCGGTCCATGGCGGGTTCGGGACGTACCGGAGCTTGACCGGCTGGTCCGCGAGCCCCTCGATCACCCGTGGCCCGTAATGGAAGGAGTATTCCTTCACCAGGTCGCCCGTGGTCGCGTTGTAGACCTCGCCGGCGAGCCAACCGTGGTACGGCTGACCGTCCGCGGAGGTCGCGGCGACGTTGATCCGGGGGCCGGTCCTGCGCAGCGAGATGTCGGCGATGCCCGGCTCGTCGGTTCCCGCCCTGACCGCCTCCGCGGCCCGGCGGTTCGGCGTGCCACCCGACCAGACCGCCGCGTAGGGCTCGGCGTGGTCGTAGAAGTGCGAAAACTGCAGCGGCCAGGCGTACGGGCCGAGGTTCGGCACGGTGTAGGCGCCCTCCGAGTCGGCGCAGAACCTGCCGATCCCGGGCGGCCCGCCGCTGCCCTGCCGCAGGGGCAGCAGGGACGCACAGCCGTTGACCAGGGGCTCGCCGGTCGCGGCGTCCCGGATGGTTCCGGTGATCCGGGCGGCCGGATCCAGCTTGACCGTGGGGACGGTGCTCAGCCGGCCGCCCTGTCCGTCGACGCGCAGCGCGTCGTGCTGCCGGCCGACGCCGCCGTTGCGGCCCACCCACTGGGCGCCGTGCACGTCGTCGCCGGGGAGGGCCAGCAGGGTGTAATCGCCCGGCTCCAGCTCCCGCAGAGTGACCCGGCCCTGATCGTCGGTGTAGTTCACGTCCCACCGGCAGGTGTCGTCGTCCAGCGCGCCGAAGACCAGCGGCAGGGCGGCCACGCAGGTGTACGGCACCGGCTGACCGGTGGCCCGGTCCACCACGGTGGTGGTGATGGCGGTGGTGGGCCGGAGGGCGACCTCGACCCGGGTGGTCCGGCCGAGGGCGACCGAGACGTTCCTGACCTCCTGGCGGGCGTGCAGGCCGTCCGACGAGCGCACGTGGAGGGTGTACGTCCCGGACGCCAGGTTCTCCAGCCGCAGGCGGCCGTTCGTGGCTCCGCACTGGAGGGAGTGTTCCTGGACGCCGGCGCAGATCGCGTCGACCGGAGCGCCGCTGACCGCGTCGGTGGCCACCACCTCCACGACGCCGGGCAGCAGCATGGTCTCCTCGGGGACGGTGGTGGTCGCGCCGGGCGCGACCGTCACCAAGTCGGCCGTGGAGTAGCCGAGCTTCTGGTGGGACCACTGGAAGCGGCCAAGGAAACCATACTGGATCTTGTAGGTCCCGGCCGGCACCGAGGAGAACCGGAAGTTGCCCTCGGTGTCGGACAGGACCTGCCCGCCGGCGGCGCCGTCGGTGGTGAAGAGGTTGACGGTCACGCTGCCGGGCTGCTCCGTCACCACGTGGCCGGAGATCGCCCCCGGGGTGGGCTCCTCGGCGTACGCGGGTGTGGCGGCCAGACCGGTGGTCAGGCTGAGCACCGCAGCCGCGGCGAAGGCGGCGTACCTGCGGGCAGGATGGTTCATCTGTTCCCCGTTCGGGCGGAGGAGGCGGACGCGGGCGTCGGACCGGCGGCCCGGACGGGCTGACACGGGCGGCGGTCACGCTGGTCCCACACTGGTACCGGTTGCCCGCACGCTACTCCGACGACCCCCGCCCGCGCTGACCTCGTCGCAGGAACCGGCCGGACGGCCCGACCGCGCACCGCCAGCCGGGGTGATCGACCTCCGCCGATCGGGTGGTTCCCGCCCGGCGTCGGACCGTAGGCGGTGGTGAAGGCCGTCGCCGTCGACGACGGTCACTACGATCCGGGTGGGCCGCCGCTCGACGGCGAGCCATGAAGGAGGAGCTCCAGTTGAGATTCACCACCCGCGGTCTTCGGGGGCGCGGGCGCACGTCGGCAGGCGTGGTCGTCGCCGCACTGGTGCTGGGAGCCGTCGGCCTCCCCGCCGGGCCGGCCGCAGCCGCCGAGCCGCACCACGTGCTCACCCCCTCGTTCCTCGCCTACACCGACTCCACCAAACCCGACAGCGCGGTCTTCCACCCCAGCGGGGGCGACATCCCGGTTGGCTCGTGGCGCGACGACGTCCAGACCGTCCACACCTCCCGGGTCTACGTCACCTTCGACATCGGCGGGATCTATGCGGGGCGGGTGAGCAAGGCCGCGCTCGTCGCGCGGGAGAGCAGGGCGAACGACTGCTCCCGCGCGCGTACGACCACCGCCCGACCCACCGCGGCCTTCACTGGTGAGAACAGCTGGTCGAGCCCGCCGAGGACGATCGGCAAGGCGGTCGACGCGACCGCCGAGGGAAGCGACTGCACCTCCTGGCGAACGACCTGGGACCTGGCCGCCGCCCTGCGTGACGCACTGACCCGGGGCGACGACAAGCTCACCACCGAGCTGCGCATTCCCAAGCGGCACGAGGGGAGCGTCTTTCACGGCCGCTGGTTGGAGACCAACGAGTTCCGGTTCGAGGTGGAGCTGACCAACACCGCTCCGCTGAAGCCGACCAGGCTCTACAACGGCAACACCGACACACCGTGCGGCGCAGCTTACTTCGCCCGGTCGGACTTCAGCGCGTACGCGAACATGACCGACCGGGACCGCGACCCGGGCGACTCGCTGACCCCCGAGTTCGAGTTCTGGCCGGTCGCCGACCCGTCGGCCGTCACCGCGATGCAGACGGCCGTCTCGAGCGGTGGGGACGGCCTGAGCGGCGTCGGCACGGTGCCGGTGACCTCCCTGCCCGACGGCGAGTACGCCTGGCACGCCCGGACGTACGACCAGCGCGCCTGGTCGCCGTGGAGTGACCCGTGTCGCTTCCTGGTGGACCGGACGGCTCCCGGTGTCCCGCCGACCGTGGCATCTCCGGAGTATCCGGAGAACCCGACCAGCCCGACCGGCGGCACCGACGTCACCGGCACCTTCCTGCTCACGGCCCACGGTGTCGGTGACGTGGTGCGCTTCCAGTACGGCGAGAACCAGTGGAGCCTCTACAACCAGGTGCCCGCCGACCAGCTCGGCGGCGCGGCGACCATCCAGTGGCGGCCCCGTGGCGCCGGAGCGCAGACGCTCTACGTGGTCAGCGTCGACCGGGCCGGCAACACCTCACCGGTGCGGGCGTACACGTTCAACGTCCGGGACCGGACGGTCACCGCCTGGTCGACGAAGCAGGAGCCGGACCCGTCCGGGGCCGGCATCGCGGTGACGATACGGTTCGGCACACAGCCCGGCAACGGCGTCACCACTGTCACCTACCGCGTCGACGGCGCGGCGGAGCAGTCCGTCGCGATGGGCGCCGAGGGGGTGGCCGAGCCGGTGATCGGGCCGCTCAAGGGCGGCCAGCACACGCTCGCCTACGCCGGCCGCAACGCCGCCGGTGAGGCGCTGTACGAGCAGGAGACCACCTTCTACGTCGACGACGCGCCGACGGTGGCCTCGGACGGTGTGTATCCGATCGAGGGTTCGGGCGGCGGGGTCGGTGTCCCCGGAGTGTTCACGGTGACACCGGCCGTGCCGCAGGGGGCTACCTCGGTCAACTGGTTCACCACCGCCGACAGCAACCCGACGGTGGTGCCGCTGGACGCCGACGGTAAGGCCCGGATCACGTGGACGCCGACGGCCTCCGGCTGGACCTACTTCTGGTTCTCCGTGAAGTATGCCGACGGCACCTCGTCCGGCTCACGGTCGTTCTCGACCACGGTCCGGTGACACCTCGGCGGGGTGCGGGAAACTCCCCGCGCCCCGCCGCCGGTGCGGGGCCGGCGGGTGCCGCGCCGAGGGTCGTACCCCGACGCGGCCCCCCGTTCCCGCCGGCCGGTCCGTCACCGCCCGGCCAGCGACGCCCAGGTCGGCACCACCGGCTCGCGCCGCAGCGGCATGCCCGCCTCGGCCGGCGTCCGGTCGCCCTTGCGCTGGTTGCACGCGTAGCAGGCGGCGGTCGTGTTACGCCAGGTGTTCCGGCCGCCGCGCGAGCGGGGCAGGACGTGGTCGACGGTGCCGGCCGGCCCCCCGCAGTACGCGCAGCAGCGCCCGTCGCGGCGTAGCACGCCGGCACGGGACCAGGCCGGGGCGGCGCTGAACCGCCACCGGGTCACCACGTAGCGGACCAGGCGCACCACCCGGGGGACCGGGAACACGCCGATCACCCGGTCCGGCTCGGCCTCGTGGATCTCGGCGACCCGCCGGCAGAGCATCCGGATCGCGTGCTGGACGGTGACCCGGTGCAGCGGGCCGAGGTCGGCATTGACGACGAGGACGGCGTCCACCGGTGTCTCCCTTCGTGGCGGTGACGAGCTGGGCGGGCCGGACAACGAAAGAGCCGCCCGGTCCGGGTGCGGACGGGCGGCTCGACGTCGTGCGGGCACGCGTCAGTCGGGCCGGCCGCCCACGTGGTGTTCGGCGCGGTGACCGCCGCCGCCGGCCGGCGACGCCGGACGCGTGGGTAGGCACGACGGCACACAGGTGACGTGCGACATCGACATGACCAGCTCCCGCAGCGGTGGTTGACCTTGCACGATCACGGTAGGTCGGCGGGGGAGAGAGGGGCAACGGATTTCGATCGAGGCCCCGGCTCGTCGGGGCGGCGCTGGCGGCGGGCCCGGCTGGCGGCCCGCGCGGCGCCCAGGGGCCGGTCGATGCGTACGGCCATCCGCGCGGCCAGCTCGCTCTCCAGCAGCGGCCGGTTGACCTCGGCGGCGACCGCGAGCGCCGGCCCGGAGACGGTACGCCAGATCGCGGCCAGCCCGGCGCCGAGCCCGAGCAGGGCCACGGCGGCCCGGGTCATCGGCGACCCGGCGGCGGCGAGCACGCTCACCCCCACCACGGCGAAGAGCACCGCGAGCAGCGGTACGAGCACCGGCCAGAAGATCCCCCGGACGGCCTGCACCACCAGCGTCCGGTCCCGCACGATCAGGTTCCGGGCGACGATCGCGTAGTCCTCCTCGTCCAGCAGGTCCCTCGGGTGCAGCCCGCCGGTGAGCACGCCCTGCCACAGCTCGCCCTGGTTGCGCAGCTCGCGGGCCAGCTCGGGCAGCCCCGCCTCGGTCGGGTCGCCCACGCCGGCCCGGGTGACCGCCGACGACCACGCCGACAGCGACCGGCGGACCACGGCGGCCGAGTACGGGGGCAGCACGCTGGCCAGCTCGCCCAGCCAGCGGCCGATCTCGAATTGCCGGCCGCCGAAGCGGTGCGCCACCTGCCGGGCGTCGCCGTGCCGAACGGCGTCGCCGTAGCGGACCGTGTCGGCCAGCGAGCGGCCCAGCCGGTACGCCAGCCCCACCCGCTGGTTGGTGGCCATCGTCCAGCGCAGCAGCTCGACGTTCAGGTCGTCGAGGGCGAGCAGCAGGGCGTCGCCGGAGCCGTCGGCCACCCGGCCCCGCGCGTCGGCGGTGCCGGGCGCGGGGCCGACGCGCCGGGTCAGCGCGGCGATCTGGGCGAGTGCGACCTCCACGCCGTCCAGGTACATCTGCATGCGCCGCCGTCCCGACATCTCGGTCAGGTTGGACAGCTTCGCCGGTGCGCCCGGCGGCCGGTCGGTGCCGGGGTCACGCAGCTCGGCGGTCTGCGCGTGGTGGTAGGCGTCCGCCATCCACCAGCCGAGCCGCAGGGCGGTCACGACGCAGGCCCGCTCGTCCCGGATCAGCGGGTACGCGTCGTCCCGCGGCATGTCGGCGACGAGTGGGCCGTCGTCCGTGCGCGGCGACATCCCGCTGACCTCCCGGCTCATCCCAGACGATCAGCCTAGGCCAACCCGATGACCTTTTTGCCCGCTTTGCTCAGCCTCGCCCGGCGAGCAGGCCCCGGGGTCGGATCGAGCGCAGCGGCTCGGCCGCGCCGCCCTCGGCCCGCAGGATGTGGTTGGCCGCGACGATCCCGGTCGCCGCCGACCGCTCCATCAGCGCGCTCGGGAAGTCCGTCCGGATGCCGTCGCCGGCCAGGTAGAGCCCGTCGGCGTCGGTGCGTACCCCCGGCCGCCAGGCGTGACTGCCGGGCGTGAACGCCGGCGCCTGCGCCTCCACCCGGGCGCGCAGCTCCCGGACCCGCAGCCGGGCCGCCTCCGGCCAGAGCGCCGTCAGCTCGACCCGCATCCGCTCGGCCAGCTCCTCGGCCGGCACGCCCGCGTCGCAGGCGTACGCGTGCAGCTCCACGACCGAGCCGCCGGTGCGCTGCGCCCAGCGGCGGGACTCGTTCTCCAGCCGGTGATAGAGGGTCACCGAGTCCAGGGTGGGCTGTCGGGACACCCCGTTGAACACCGCCCGGTCGGCGGCGACGTCCCCGTCGCACCAGTAGCGCGCCACCGCGTACGGCGGGCCGGGCCGACCGAACGCGGGCATCCGCGCCGCCAACCGGGGCGCGTGGTCGGCCAGGCCGGGCGAGGCCGCGACCAGCGCGGCCAGGGCGGGCGGGTCGACGGCGAGCACCACGTGCCCGGCCGGGTACGCCGTGCCGTCGGCGGTCGTCACCCGCCACCCGGCGGCCTCGCGGGTCAGGGTGGTGGCGGCGGCGCTCGTGAGCACCCGGCCGCCGTGCTTCTCCACGTGCCGGGTCAGCGGCTCCCAGATCGCCGTCGCGTAGTCCTCGTCGGGGCAGTCGAAGGCCAGCCCTTCCGGGTTGCCCAGCAGGTAGAAGTGGAACTGGGCGATCATCTCCGCCGCCGACATCTCCGCCTCGTGGTTGAAGAACGAGTGGGAGAAGACCTCGAAGAGCATCGCGCGGGCCCGGTCCGGCAGCCGCAACGAGGTGAGCAGCGCGTCGGCGGTCGTGTCGTCGAACTCGGCGTACGTGCGCCCCGGGTCGTACGTGAGCAGCGGCAGCGCCGCGTCCCGGTCCATTCCGCGCAGGTCGCCCAGGCGCAGGCTGGGGCTGCGCAGCAGCAGCGCCAGCAGGTTCATCGGCGGCGCGGGCGGCAGCCGGCCGAACTCCTCGGTCGGCCAACGCCCGCTCAGGATCGGGTAGCCCGGAACCGGCTTGAGGAAGCCCAGTTCCGGGTCGGCGCGGCGCAGGACGGAGCGCCAGTTGTAGTACTGCCGGAAGAACGCGTGGAAGCCGTGCTCGTTCATCTGCCGGGTGCCGTCGGCGAGCGTCTCCGGCCAGGCCCCGAGCCGGCCGCCGAGGGTCGGCGCGGCCTCCAGCACGGTCACCGTCACCCCGCGTTCGGCCAGCACCACCGCCGCCGACATGCCGGCGATCCCGCCGCCGACCACCACCGCCTCCACCGGGCCCGGCACGCGGGGGGCCCCGCCACCGCCCGGGTCCACCTCGTGTTCGCGTACGCCGATAAGCCGACCGGCCACCTTCGACAGCGCCATGTGCACCTTCCCGCCGGATGAGCCTCCAGTCTGCCCGGTGAGGTGTAAGGAAGGGCCCCTTCCTAACGCATAGCGTTAGGAAGGGGCCCTTCCTTACACCTCAGGTGGTAGGCAGCGGCGCTTCCGGTCCGAGGCGGGCCAGACGTACTCCAGGTCGGGCGGGACGTCGTCGCCGAAGATCGGGCCGTAGTGCCCGGGGTCCTTGCGCAGCAGCGACGAGCGGTGGCTCAGGTGCAGGTCGTCGCGGCCCAGCCAGGGCGGCAGCTCCCCGGCCTCGGCCAGCTCGGCCTGCGTGCGGACCCGGGTGAGGCCGCAGGCGGCGGCGAGGTCGGCGGTCATCGTGGTGGCGCAGGTGTCCGCCCGCCCGGGCTCGCACCAGACCGCGCAGACGTCCAGCCCGTAGCGGGTCAGGGCCTCCTCGTACCCGGCCCACATCTTCACCGCCGGGTGGTTGCGCCAGCCGTACGTGGGCCAGGTCAGACCGCGCAGCACCTGGATGGTCTCCACCCGCTGCTTGCCCAGCCGTTTCTGGTCCAGGGTCCGGGCACTGGCCAGGAAGTCCGGGTACGGCAGGAACGTCTGCATGCCGGTGCTCTACCCGTCCCCGGATGGGACATGCCGGGGCGACCAGCGTCCATGATCACGGGGCTGCGCGCGGCGCGACGGGCTGACTACGATGCGGCACATGGCGGAGCCCCTGCTGGATCGTGCGCGGCGTGCCGGCCGGCGGCTCAGGGTCAACGGCGACGCCCCGGCACACTACGTGATCTGTGGCCGCGACGCCCTGGCCTACTGGGTGGTGCGGGCGCTGCTCGCCACCGAGTTCCAGGCCGGCCGCGTCCGCATCACTCTGGTCGTGCCCGGACGGCCGAGCTCCGACGAGCCCGACGGGCGCGACCTGCAGGGTGTCGAGGTGGTCCGCGCCGACCGGCTGGACGAGGTCACCTTCCGCCGGGCGGGGCTGGCCGGCGCCGACGGGCTGGCCCTGCTGCACCAGGACGACGTCGGCAACATGCACGCCGCGCTCTGCGCGCAGGAGGTCGAGCCCGGGTTGCGCCTGGTGGTGCGGATGTTCAACACCAACCTCGCCAACGGGGTGCGGCAGATCTTCCCCGACTCGGCGGTGCTCTCCGACGCCTCCATGGCCGCCCCCGCCTTCGTGGCCGCCGCGCTGGGCGAGGTCGCCCCCACCCACTTCCGGCACGGCGGGCGCACCCTCCACGTGGCCCGCCGCGACGACGTACGCCCGACCGACGTGGTCTGCGGGGTGGCCGACACCCGCGACCCGCAGCAGGTCCGGTTGCTCCCCGCCGACGAGCGCGCGGCCGACCTGGTGATCGCCGAGGCGACCGGGACACCGCCCGGTACGGAGCTGGCCGCCCGCCGGTTGAGGCGCGCCCGCCGGCGCCGCCGCCCCCTGACCGTGCTGCTGCGCGCCGTACGCAGCTTCGCCACCCGCAAGATCGGCGTCGCGGTGATCGTGCTGCTGGCGGTGATCGGGGTGCTCGGCTGGCTCAACGGCCGCGCCACGGACGCCAACTGGGCCGATTCGCTCTACCTGACGCTCGTGACGACGCTGAGCGGGCAGGACCCGGAACCGAACAAGCCGGCCGCCGAGCAGATCATGCAGGTGGTGCTCAACCTGGCCGGGCTGGCGTTGATCCCGCTGATCACCGCCGTGGTGGTCGACGGCATCGTCAACGCCCGGCTGGCCCTGCACTCGGGCCGCATCCAGCCCGAGCGCGCCGGGCACGTGGTGGTGGTCGGGCTGGGCAACGTCGGCACCCGGGTGATGGCCCAGCTCTGCGACTTCGGCGTCGAGGTGGTGGCCATCGACAAGCTGCCCGAGCCACGCGGTGGGGCGCTGGCCCGGCGGCTGGGCGTACCGCTGATCGTGGGCGACGCCGCGCTGGAGGAGACCCTCCAGTCGGCGTCCGTGGGCGGCTGCCAGGCACTGGTGGTGGTCTCCACCGACGACGAGACCAACCTCCAGGCGGCGCTCAACGGCCGGGCCGTCAACCCGGAACTCCAGGTGGTGCTGCGCCTCTTCGACGGCCACTTCGCCGAACGCGTCCAGCAGGCGTTCGGCATCGGCGTCTCGCGCAGCGTGTCCTACCTCGCCGCGCCGTCGTTCGCCGCCGCGCTGCTGGACCGGGCGGTGATCGCCACCATCCCGGTCGGCCGGCACGCGCTGCTGGTCACCGAGGTCAGCGTCGCCGCCGGATCGTCGCTGGACGGCCGGCCGCTCGCCGTCGTCGGGCGGGCCGAGAGCGTACGCCTGCTGGCGCACGCCCGGGCCGGCCAGCGCCTCGACTGGGCGCCCGACGCGCGCCTGGTGATCGTGGCGGGCGACCGGCTGACGGTGGTGGCCCGCCGGGCCGGCCTGAACGCACTGCTCCGCGAGGCCGCGCCACCCCCGCCGGAGGACCCGGTCGCGCCCACACCCCGGCAACCGGAGCAGTGACGGGTCGGGCCGGCCGGGTCAGGCCCGGCGGGGGCGCAGGGCGTACCAGAGGGCGCCGGCGGCGAGCACGGCGGCGCCGGCGAGCACGCTGGCCGGCGGCAGGTTGACCGCGAGCAGCAGGCAGCCGACCAGCCCCAGCACGGCCAGCCCCCGCACCGGCAGCCGCCGGCCCGGATCGCGGCCCAGCGTCAGCGCGGCGGCGTTGGTGATCGCGTAGTAGACCAGCACCGTGCAGCTGGAGAAGCCGATGGCGTCGCGGACGTCGCCCAGCAGCACGATCGCCACCACCACGGCGGCCACCGCCAGTTCCGCCCGGTGCGGCACCCGGTGCACCGGGTGGACGGCGGCGAGCGTCCCCGGCAGGTCGCGGTGGCGGGCCATCGCGAGCGCGGTGCGCCCCACCCCGGCGAGCAGGGAGAGCAGCACCCCGGTCACCGCCACGGTCGCCCCGGCCCGCACGAGCCACGCCAGCCCGGGCAGCCCGGCGGCCGTCACCACGTCGGCCAGGGGCGCGGTGGATGCGGCCAGCCGGTCGGCCCCGAGCACGCCGACCGTCACCACGGCCAGCACCAGGTAGACCGCCAGCACCACGCCGAGCGCCAGCGGGACGGCCCGGGGGATGGTCCGCTCCGGCTCGCGCACCTCCTCGCCGAGGGTGGCGATGCGGGCGTACCCGGCGAAGGCGAAGAAGAGCAGCCCGGCGGCGGTGAGCACACCCCGCCCGCCGCCGCCGAGGTCGCCGAGCCGGTCGAGCGCGACGTCGCCGCCGACCGCGCCGGCCACCGCGACCAGGGTCAGCACCGCCAGCACCACGCCGACCAGCACCTTCGTCGCGGTCGCGGTCTTGCCGATGCCGCGCAGGTTCACGGCGGTCACCGCCAGCACCGCGCCGACGGCGACGAGCCGCGCCTGCCCCGGCCAGAGGTACGCCCCGATGGTCAGCGCCATCGCCGCGCAGCTCGCCGTCTTGCCGACGACGAAACCCCAGCCGGCCAGGAACCCGGCGAACGGGCCGAGCCGCTGCCGCCCGTACACGTAGGTGCCGCCGGACTCCGGGTAGCGGGCCGCGAGCCGGGCCGAGCTGGTGGCGTTGCAGAAGGCGATGAGACCGGCCAGTACGAGGGCCGCCAGCAGCCCGGCCCCGCCGGCCGCCGCGGCGGCCGGCGCGAAGACCACGAAGACGCCCGCGCCGAGCATCGACCCCAGACCGATGACCACCGCGTCCTTCGCGCCGAGCCGGCGCGCCAGTTGATCCACGGCGAGACCCTAGGGGGCGCGGGTGAACGGACGGTGCCAGTCCCGCGGCGCCCCCGGCAGCGGCAGGTCGTCCCACGGCACCCGGTGCAGCAACCGGTCGAGCAGGAGCCCGAGCAGCAGCCCGGCGACCGAGTCGGTCAGCCAGTGCCAGCCCAGGTAGGTGGTGGTGCAGAGCACCACGAGCGGCGGCACCACCCGGACCACGGCGACCAGTCGGGGCGGCACGCTGCGGCCGTACGTGCGCAGCAGCGGGGCGAGCAGCAGCGCGATGACGCCGTACCAGACGATCGCGTTGGCGACGTGGCCGGAGGGGTAGGACTGGGCGAACCGCAGCGGCAGCTCGTCCTGGAACAGCGGGAGGGTCCGCTCGGCGGGCAGGAAGGGGTCCTTGATGCTCGCGCTGGGCGCGGGCCGGGCGGTCCACACCTTGAGCGGGCCGATCGTGAGGAAGGTGAGGGCGAAGGCGAGCACGGGCGGCAGCACCGGTCGTACGGATCCCAGCCGCACCGCGAGCAGCACCGCGAGCCCCAGGGCGATCAGCGTCAACGGGGTGCCCTGACCGAGGTAGTTGAGGATCACCGCCGTCCAGTGCGCGGCCGTCGGTCGGTGCGCCTGCGACCAGTCGGCGACCGCCCGGTCGATCCCGAAGAGCCTCTCGTTGGCGAGGGCCACGGTCATCCCGACCAGCGCGGTGAGCAGCAGCGCGTCGAACCACCAGCCGGCCGGCCGGACCGGCCGGAGCTGGACCTTTCCCCGTACCGTCGTGGTCTCGCGCACCCCGTCACGCTACCGGCCCCTGCCGGCGTCGGCACCGGACGGGCCGGGGGCGCCTGTGTGCCGAGCCACGAAGGGAGGCGCTCGGCGGGGGGAACCCGTCAGACTTGTGCCCGTGCGGATCACCTCGGCCCTCGTGGACCCGGCGCTGCTCGACCTCCCCTGGTCGACTCCGTTGGAGGAGTGGCCTGCGCAACACCTGGTGGCGTTGCCGCAGGGCATCTCCCGGCACATCGTCCGCTTCGTCCGGCTGGGTGAGTACGTCTACGCGTTCAAGGAGACCCGCGAGCGGATCGCCGAGCGGGAGTACGACCTGCTCCGCGCCCTGGAGCGGATCGACTTCCCGTCGGTCGAGGCGGTGGCGATCGTCGCCGACCGGCAGACGGACGACGGGGAACCCCTCGAGTCGGTGCTGATCACCCGGCACCTGCAGTTCTCCCTGCCCTACCGGGCGCTCTTCTCGCACACCCTGCGCCCGGAGACGATGGGCCGACTGCTCGACGCGCTCGCCGCCCTGATCGTCCGGATGCATCTGACCGGCTTCTTCTGGGGCGACTGCTCGCTGTCGAACACCCTGTTCCGCCGGGACGCCGGGGCGTTCGCCGCCTACCTCGTGGACGCCGAGACCGGGGCGCTGCACCAGTCGCTGTCCAGCGGGCAGCGCGGCGAGGACCTGGAGATCGCCCGGGTCAACATCTTCGGCGAGGCGCTCGACCTCCAGGCCGCCGGACTGCTGCACGAGTCGATCGACCCGGAGGTCGTCTGCGAGGAGGTCGTGCAGCGCTACGAGCGGCTGTGGCACGAGATCACCTACGAGCAGCAGGTCGAGCGGGAGGCCCGGCACGACATCGAAGGGCGGATCCGCCGCCTCAACGAGCTGGGCTTCGACGTCGCCGAGGTGGCCATGTCCACGATCGACAACGGGCGGTACCTGATCCGGCCGAAGGTGGTCGACGCGGGCTACCACACCCGGCGGCTGCTGCGCCTGACCGGCCTGGACGCCGAGGAGAACCAGGCCCGGCAACTGCTGAACGACCTCGACGCCTACCGTGCCGAGAGCTACCTGACCGACGAGCAGCAGGCCGCGCACCGCTGGCTGACCGAGGTCTTCGAGCCGGTGGTCCGGGCCGTGCCGGCGCACCTGCGCCGCAAGCTGGAGCCGCAGGAGCTCTTCGCGCAGATCATCGAGCACAAGTGGCTGCTCTCCGAGCGGGCCGGCCGGGACGTCGGGATGGCCCCGGCCGTGCAGTCGTTCCTCTCCGACGTGCTGGTGCACCGCCCGGACGAGCAGGCGGTACTCGGCGTCGAGGTCCCCACCACCGGCTGAACCCAGCCGTGCTCGGCGCCGTCCCGGCGCTGTGGATGGCACCATGACCGATCACGCCGAGGCCTGGTGTGGCCGGCCCGGTGTGGTCGTCCCGGTCCGGCCGGGCGCGGTCGAGCGGCCGGTTCAGCGTGGCGGTACACCGGGGCGCATCGATTCCGGCCGGGGCGAGGGTTCGCGGCCCGGGCACTGTCGAGCTGCCCCTGTGTGTGGGGCAGACCCGGCGGCGTCCTCCGCTCCGTCACCACGACCAGCACCAGTCGCCGCAACCATCACTGGACCGGGACGGCGGTGGCGGCGTGGTCTCACCGGTGGGGCAGCTCGACAGCGCCGAGGTGGCACACCGGCGGGCAGCTCGACAGCCTCGGCGACGGTGGTCGCCCGGCTGCCCGACTGCCCGGCAATGGACGTTGCCGCCGGGCTGCCAGCTTTCCCCGCCGCCGCGATCGCCGCCGCCGCGATCGGCGTCACTCCACCCAGGAGCCGCCGCGCATCACCCGGACCACGTTCAGGTCGTCGTCGAGCACCACCAGGTCGGCTCGGAGCCCGACCTGGAGCGCGCCCAACTGGTCGCCGAGGCCGATCGCGCGGGCCGGGGTGGTGGACGCCATCCGGACGGCGTCCGCGATCGGGATTCCGGCGGCCACCGCGTGCCGCAGCGCGGCGTCCATGGTCAGGGTGCTGCCCGCGATCGCGCCGTCGCGGGCCAGCCGGGCCACGCCGTCCGCCACCGTGACCGTCTGGCCGCCGAGGTCGTACTCGCCGTCGGCCATGCCCGCGGCGGCCATCGCGTCGGTGATCAGGGCGGCCCGCTCGGGGCCCGCCGTCGACGTGACGAAGCCCAGCGTCCCGTCGTGCAGGTGCACACCGTCGGCGACCAGCTCGCAGACCACGCTCGGGGCGTCCAGCAGGGCCACCACGGGACCGGGCTCGCGGTGGTGCACCGGCCGCATCCCGTTGAACAGGTGGGTGCCGACGCTCGCGCCCGCCGCGACGGCGGCGCGGGTCTCGTCGTACGTGGCGTCGGTGTGGCCGACGGCGGCGACCACCCGGTGCGCGGTGAGCAGCTTGACCGCCTCAAGGGCGCCGTCCCGTTCCGGGGCGAGGGTGACCATCCGGACGGCCCCGTCGCCCAGCTCGATCAGCTCGGCCAGCTCGTCGGTGGACGGGTCGCGCAGGTACTCGGGGTTCTGCGCGCCGCAGCGGGCGGAGGAGAGATACGGCCCCTCGAAGTGGATCCCGGCCAGCACCCCCTCGGCGACCAGCGGGGCGAACGCCTCGGTGGCCGAACGCATGAGCACGAAGGGTGAGCTGACGAGGCTGGCCAGCAGCGTGGTGGTGCCGTGCCGCAGGTGGAAGTCGGCGGCCTGCCGGGCCTGCCCGGCGTCGCCCGTGGTGAAGGTGTGTCCGCCGCCGCCGTGCGTGTGCATGTCGACGAAGCCGGGCACGATCCAGTGCCCGTCGCGCACGGACGGGTACTCGGCGACTGCCCTGATCCGACCCTCGTCCACCTCCACGCAGCCCTGCCGGATCACGCCCGTCGGGGTCACCACCTTGCCGTTCACCCGGTTGGCCATCACTTCTCCAGACTGTCGAGGGCGAGCAGGGCGGCGCCGAGGCAGCCGGCCCCGTCGCCGAGGGCCGCCGCGACCAGGCGCGGCTCCCGGTGGAAGGTCATCCGTTCGTGCAGCGCGGCCCGGAGCGGGTCGAGCAGGCGCGCGCCGGCGCGTGCGAGCCCGCCGCCGAGCACGACGGTCGCCACGTCGTAGAGGGCCTGACCGGTGGCGAGGCCGTCGGCGAGTGCCTCGACGGCCTCCCGCCAGACGTCCGCCGCCAGCGGCTCGCCGGCCGCCGCCCGGTCGGCGACCTCGGCGGCGGTCGCCGGCACGCCCGCCAGCGCCGAGTAGCGCCGACCGATGGCGGACGCGGAGGCGACCGCCTCCAGACAGCCGGGACGCCCGCAGCCGCAGCGCGGCCCGCCGGGGCGTACCAGGATGTGGCCGATCTCGCCCGCGGCGCCGTGCGCGCCGGTGGCGGCCGTGCCGTCGACCACGTGGGCGGCGGCGATCCCGGTTCCGATCGCGACGAAGAGGACGTGCCCGGCGTCGCGCCCCGCGCCGAGCCGGGCCTCGGCCAGGCCGCCGGCGCGCACGTCGTGGCCGAGCGCCGTGGGCAGCCCGAGCCGCTCGTGGGCGAGATCCCGCAGCGGTACGTCCCGGAAGCCCACGTTCGCCGACCAGACGGCGATCCCGCGCGCCTCGTCGATCACCCCGGGCACCGCGATGCCGACCGCGACCGGGTCGTGCCCGTCGGCGCGGGCCCGGTTGGCGAGCCCCTCGGCGACCCCCAGGACGGTCTCCACCACGGCGTCCGGGCCGCGCCCGGCTTCGGTGGGGTGCCGCTCGGTGCGCAGCACGGCGCCGTCCGGCCGGACCAGGGCGCACTTCATCCCGGTGCCGCCGACGTCGAGGGCGACGACGACGTCGGGCGACCTCACGCGAGGACCACGGAGCGGGTCAGGTGCCGGGGCGCGTCGGGGTCGAGGCCCCGGCTGGTGGCGAGCGCGACGGCGAACCGCTGCGCCAGGATCAGGTCGGCCATCGGGTCGACGGGCGTACGGCCGGCGGCCCAACTGCCCAGCACCGTGCGGCAGCCGTGGGTGCGGCTGTGCACGAACGCCGCTCCGGTCGCCGCGACGTCGGCCGGCAGCCCGTCGGGCAGCTCGCCGAACGCCCAGACCAGCCGGCCCGGGGCGGCGATCGAGATGGGCCCGTGCCGGTAGTCCATCGCCGGGTACGCCTCGGCCCAGAAGGTCGCCGCCTCGCGGCACTTCAGGGCCGCCTCCTGGGCCAGCCCGACCGTCCACCCGCGACCGAGGAAGGTGGCCTGCTCGATGCTGGTCGGGTCGATCGGCAGCGGGGCGCGTACGGCCACCTCCGCGTCGGCGGCGAGCGCGTCGATGTTGTCGCCGAGGTGGGCGCGGAGCAGGGCCAGCGCGGTGGTCGCGAAGCGGGTCTGCACCACCGAGCGCTCGTCGGCGAAGGGCATGGTGACCGCCGCGTCGGCCAGCGCGACGGCGGGGGAGTCGGGGTCGCCGACCAGGACGGTGGTCGGCACCTGCCCGCGCAGGGCGGCGATCAGCTCGGTGACCTCGGTGGTGGTGCCGGAGCGGGTGATCGCCACGAGCCGGTCGTAGCGCCGGCCGGTCGGGAACTCGGAGGCCTGGAAGGCGTCGGTCTCGCCCTGGCCGAGGTGCTCGCGGCGGGCCGCGTACGCCATCGCCATGAACCACGACGTGCCACAGCCCACGACGGCGACCCGCTCCCCGGGGCGGGGGAGGTGGTTCGTCGCGGTGGCGGCGAGTCGCGCCGCCTCCCGCCAGCAGTCGGGCTGGCTCGCGATCTCGGCGTCGACGTACGACATGAGAACTCCTACGCAGGGGAGCGGTGCGCAATACGGCTCGTTAAAGCCGCCTTTCGCGCGTTATTCTGCGCGAAAGCGGCTGGCTGTGGCAACCGGCTCCGGCATCGCGCAAGCCGGAGTTTTGCGCCCTCGTAGTTTCGCGCACTACTGTGCACGCAATCAATCACCGACCGTGCAGTAACTGGAGGGTTCGGGTGGACCGGTACGCCAGATGGAACGCCCTGCTCGAGATGCTGACCGACAACGGCCGGGTCAGCGTCGAGGAGGCCGCCGAGCGGCTGGACGTCTCCCAGGCCACCATCCGGCGTGACTTCGACCAGCTCGCCCAGCAGCAGATGATCACCCGGACCCGGGGCGGCGCGGTCGCCAACGGCGTCTCGTACGACCTGCCGCTGCGCTACAAGACCGCCAAGCACTCGGCGGAGAAGCAGCGGATCGGCGCGGCCGCCGCGGCGCTGGTCTCGCCGGGCACCGTGGTGGGCCTCAACGGCGGCACGACCAGCACGGAGGTGGCCCGGGCCCTCGCCGTCCGGCCCGACCTGAACACCAGCGCCGAGGGCGCCCAGCTCACCGTGGTCACCAACGCGCTGAACATCGCCAACGAGCTGCTGGTGCGCTCCCGGATGAAGGTCGTGGTGGCCGGCGGTGTGGTCCGTCCGAAGTCGTTCGAGCTGGTCGGCCCGCTGGGCGGGGCGCTGCTGCGCGAGGTCACCCTGGACGTCGCCCTGCTCGGCGTGGACGCGATCGACCCGCAGCTCGGCGCCGCCGCCCACCACGAGGGCGAGGCGGCGATGAACAACCTGATGGTGGCGCGGGCCAAGCGGGTCGTCATCATCGCCGACTCCTCCAAGCTGGGCGGTCACGCCTTCGCCCGGATCTGCCCGGTGGACCGGGTGGAGACCCTGGTCACCGACTCGGGCGCCAACCCGGAGGTGGTGGAGGCGTTCCGCACCGCCGGAGTCACGGTCATCTGCGCCTGAGGTGAAAGGAAGGGCCCCCCGCTAACGCCTGGTGCATAGGAAGGGCCCCTTCCTTGCACCTCGTCGGCGCGTCGGATGCCTGCCGGGCATCGCGGGCGGCTGCATACCGCGTATGGTGTCGGCTGTCGTACACCCATCGGGGGAGGTGCAGCTTGCCGGCTGTCCTGGAGATCGAAGGTCTCCGCAAGACGTACAGGAGCCGTCGGCGCGGTACCCGCCACGCGCTCGACGGTTTCGACATGCGGGTCGACGAAGGGCAGGTGCACGGCTTCCTCGGTCCGAACGGATCGGGCAAGACCACCACACTGCGTACGCTGCTCGGCCTCATCCGGCCCGACGGCGGCCGGATGACGATCCTCGGCCACGAGGTGCCGGCGGCGCTGCCCGCCGTCGCCGGACAGGTCGGCGCGATCGTGGAGAGCCCGCAGTTCTTCCCGCACTTCAGCGCGCGCGAGACCCTGTCCCTGCTCGCCGGCGCGGGTGAGGTGCCGCAACACCGCGTCGACGAGGTGCTGGAGCTGGTCGGGCTGCGCGACCGGGCCGGCGAGCGGGTCAAGACCTACTCGCTGGGCATGAAGCAGCGGCTCGCCGTCGCCTCGGCCCTGCTGAAGAACCCGAAGCTGCTGATCCTCGACGAGCCGGCCAACGGCCTCGACCCGGGCGGCATCCGGGAGATGCGTACCCTGACGCGCAGCCTCGCCGAGTCGGGGATGACCGTGGTGTTGTCCAGCCACATCCTCGGCGAGATCCAGCTGATCTGCGACTCGGTCACCATCATCTCGCTCGGCCGCCGGGTGGCCTTCGGGCCGGTCGAGCAGGTGCTCGCCCAGCACTCCTCGGCAGCGGTGCGGGTACGGCTGGAGGCGGTCACCGACCTGCCGGTCGCCGCCGAGGCGCTGACCCGCGCCGGGATCCGGGTGACGGGCCAGGCCGACCACCTGATGCTCGCCGGGGTCGACAAGCCGGCCACGGTGACCCGGCTCCTCGCCGAGCAGGGCCTCTACGTGAGTGAACTCGCCCCGGTCGCGGTCGATCTGGAGAGCGTCTTCCTCGAACTGACCGCCACCGCGCCGGTCCCCGGCCAGCACCGGCAGGTCGACCAGTCCACGAAGGTCGGTGGAGCGGGGCAGCCCGGTACCGCCGGAGGAGGGTGGGGCGCGTGAGCCTCTACCGTACGGAGCTGCGCCGGCTCGCCAAGCGGCGCTTCACCCGCTGGATGAGCCTGCTCGGCCTGCTGGTGCTCGCGCTGGTGGTGATCGGCGTCTTCTTCACCAACGAGAAGATCGACGCCGCCGCGCTGGCCAAGGCCGAGCGCGCCGCCGAACAGCAGTGGCAGCGGGACGTCCGCCACAACGCGCAGTACCGCGCGGAGTGCGACGAGGCGAAGGCCGCCGGGACGGCCCAGGCCCAGGACTTTCCGCAGGACTGCGCGTCCATCCAGCCGCCGCCCCGGGAGGCGATCGCGACGCGGTGGTTCCTGCCGTCGACCTTCGACTTCCGGCAGAACTTCGGCGACACGCTGCTGCCGCTCACGGCGATCCTGGCGCTGGTCGGGTTCGTGGTCGGCGCGTCCTTCGTCGGGGCCGAGTGGAACACCGGCGGGATGATGAACCTGTTGCTGTGGCGACCCAGGCGGCTGACCGTACTGCTGACGAAGCTGGCGGCGCTGCTCACCGGGCTGGTCGCACTGGCGGTGCCCACGACGCTGCTCTGGTTCGGCAGCTTCTGGCTGGTCGCCGTCTTCCGTGGCAGCACGGCGAAGATGACCTCCGGGGCGTGGCAGTCGTTTGCCCTGACCGGGCTGCGCGGGCTGGTGCTCGCCCTGGTCACCGCGACCATCGGCTTCGCACTGGCCTCGCTGGGGCGGCACACCGCGATGGCCCTGGGCGGAGTGATCGCCCTGATGGTCGTCGGCCAGTTCGGCCTCGGCATCCTGCTGGCGATGGCCGGCGTGCGCTTCGCCGAGGCGTGGCTGCTGCCCACCTACGCCGTGGCGTGGATGCGGAAGAAGGTGACCCTGGAGGACTGGAACACCTGCCAGGCGACCTACTTCGGTGAGTGCAAACCGGACACGCTGGAGATCACCTGGCAGCAGTCCTCGGTGCTGATGGTGGTCGGGTTCGTGGTGATCCTCGGCGCGGCCCTCTGGGCGATGCGACGGCGCGACATCTCCTGACCGTGGGCGGGTGCGACCGGCGGCTCTCCCCGGCCCCGGTCGCACCGCTCCCGCCTCCGGGCGGGCGGACACGCGATGGACCGGAGCGGTCACGTTGCGGCACCGTCGTCCGATGCGAACCGGGTCGGCCCTGGTTAGGCTGGTGTCCCCCCGTCGGTCGGCGTCGTGGCGTGCCGCCCGCGCCCGCCCGGGACGCCGATCCGCCCGGAGCAGGACCAGCCCCACGAGGAGCGCCATGCAGCCCGCCGACGCCGCCCCGGCCGCCACCGAGCCGCCCGCGACGGAAGGGCCCGGCGAGACGGTCGAGGCGGGCGAGGCGGTAGCCACCGGCGGGGCGCCCGAAGCCGGGACCGTCGTCCCCCAGCCGCGCGGCGGCCCGGCCGCCGCCCCGGCCGTTCCGCAGCCCCGCTCGGCCGTGGAGTCGGACGCCGCCGTGGCGACGCCCCGCGACACCGACGTTCCGCCCGGCGGCGCCGGCCGCGACACCGACGTTCCGCCCGGCGGCGCCGGCCGCGACACCGACGTTCCGCCCGGCGGCGCCGGCCGCGACACGGGGGCCCCGGCGGATGCCCGGCCCGAGAGCGGCCTGACCGAGCGGGAACGGCGCATCCTCGCCTTCGAACGACAGTGGTGGCGGCACGCCGGCGCCAAGGAACAGGCCGTCCGGGACACCTTCGGCCTCTCGGCCACCCGCTACTACCAGCTGCTCAACGGGCTGCTCGACAACCCGGCGGCCCTCGCCGCCGAGCCGGTGCTCGTCGGGCGGCTACGTCGGTTGCGTTCCTCCCGGGCCCGTAATCGCCGCCGCTGACCGCTGTCGCGCCCCGTGACCGGTCCCGGCCCCTGCCCCGGCTGGCGGTCCGGTGCCGTCGGCCGGACAGGGGCCGGACCGGGGCTCCGGCCGGACAGGGGCCGGGACCGGGGCTCCGGCCGGCGGTCCGGTGCCGTCGGCGTGGTACCGCGCCCGACCCGTCCACCGTCGGGCCCCCGCCGCCGGACGGAATGTCGGCGGTCCGCGCGGGTACGCGGGTGTCGTTCCGGGCCGCGTCTCGCGGCCGGTTCACGTTCCGGGCCGTGAACTGCGGCCCGGGGCCGACGGAGGGAGCGGGCGATGACGCAGATGAACCCGAGCCGGCCACCGGACGGTGCGACCGGCACCGCACAGCAGGCCCGGCAGGAGGCGTCCCGGGTCGGGCACCAGGCGGCCCAGGCCGGTGGACAGGTCGCGCACAACGCCGCCGAAAAGGGCGGACAGGTCGCGCACACCGCCGCCGAACAGGGCGGCCAGGTGGCGTCTGAGGCCCGGCGGCAGGCGCGCAACCTGACCGGCGAGGCCGGCACGCAGCTGCGCGACCAGGCCCGGGCGCAGCAGCACCGGGCCGCCGACGGGCTGCGCGGCATCGGGCGTGAGCTCGGCTCGATGGCCCAGCGGAGCGAGGACTCCGGGATGGCCGGTCAGGCGGTCCGCCGGATGGCCGACGCCGCCGAGCAGGCGGCCGGCTGGCTCGACGAACGCGAACCCGCAGCGGTGCTCGGCGAGGTGCGGTCGTACGCGCGCCAGCACCCGGGCACCTTCCTGGCCGGAGCGGCCCTGGCCGGCATGCTGGTCGGGCGGCTCACCCGGAACCTGACCGCCTCGGGCAACGGGGCGCGGGGCGCGAGCCAGCCGTCGACCCCGCCGTCCGTCACGCCCGCCGGGCCGGGTGCCGCGCCCATGCCGGCCGGCCCCCAGCCGTACGAACGGACGGTCGAGGCGCCGTACGTGGCCGAGGAGGCCTACACCGGGACGGCCCGGGTGCGCAACGCCTCCCCGCCCGGTCGGCAGGGGCCGGACATCCCGGGCGGGGTGGCGCCGTGAGCGCCCCCGAGAAGGAGCGGACGCAGTCGGTCGGCGATCTGCTGGGCGACGTGACCCGCGACTTCTCCACGCTGGTCCGCAAGGAGGTCGAACTGGCCAAGGCGGAGCTGCGCGCGGAGGCGGGTCAGGCCGGCAAGGTCGGCGGCATGTTCGGCGGGGCGGCGCTGGCCGGTTTCCTGACGGTGCTGTTCGTGTCGTACGCGCTGTGGTGGGGGCTGTCCAACGTGATGGACCAGGGCTGGGCGGCGCTGATCGTGGCCGTCATCTGGGCCGCCGTCACGGGTGTCCTGCTCGGTCGCGCGCGCAAGGAGAAGGCACAGATCAGCTCGGTGCTGCCGCGGACGAGACAGACCGCCGGGGAGATACCGGACGCGATGCGAGGCCGGTGAACCAGCCGGGAGGGAGCAGATCATGTCCAACGATCCGGACCGGATCCGGTGGGAGATCGAGAACACCCGGAACGAACTGAGCAGCGACGTCGACGCGCTGGCCGACAAGGTCAATCCGCGGCGGATCGCCGGTGAGCGCGTCGGGCAGGCCCGTGGCGCGCTCACCCGGGTCAGGGAGAAGGTGATGGGCGTGCAGTCGGACGGGCACGGTGCCGCGCAGCGGATGTCGCACACGGCAGGCCAGCGGATGTCGCACGCGGCCGATTCGGCGCGCGGGCTCGGGGAGCAGTCCCGGGAGCAGATGTCGCACGCGGCCGATTCGGCGCGGGAGTTCGGCGAGCACTCCCGCGAGCAGATGTCGGAGATGGCCGGGTCGGTGCGGGAGGAGGCCCGCTCGCTCGGGCAGCAGACCCGCCAGCAGGCGCAGGGCAATCCCCTCGCGGCCGGCCTGATCGCCTTCGGCGCCGGGCTGTTGCTCTCGTCGCTGATTCCGGCGAGCCGCCCCGAACGGCAGTGGGCGGGGCAGGCCAAGGACATGGTGAGCCAGCACTCCGATCAACTGCGTGCGCAGGCCGGACAGCTGCGGGAGCAGGCCAGCCAGGTCGGGCACGAGATGCGCGACAACCTGCGCGAGCCGGCACAGCAGGCAGCCGAGTCGGTGCGCTCCACCGCCGCCGGGGGAGCGTCGGCCGTGCGGGAGCAGGGCCGGTCGGCCGCCCACCAGATGCAGGGGCAGGCGCATGAGACCGCCGACGACCTCCGTCGCCGCTGAGGCGACCCGGGTGGTCGGGGCGGCGCGGACGATGCGGGTACGCTCCGCGTCCGCGCCGCCGCCCGGCCGGTCGGTCAACGAGGACCTGGTGTTCCGGTTGGGGCCAATGACCGGCGTGCTGGACGGCGCCAGCGTGCCGGAGGGCTTCGACACGGGCTGCGCGCACGGCACCGCCTGGTACGTCCGGCACCTCGCGGCCCGGCTCGGGCTGGCGGAGGCGGTCCGCCCGACGGCGACGCTGATGAGCAACCTGGCGGCGGCGATCCTCGCCGTGCGGGCCGACCACGGCGGGGAGTGCGACCTGGACCACCCGGGCACCCCGTCGAGCACGGTCTGCCTGCTGCGCGACGGCGGTGACCACGTCGACTACCTGGTGCTCTGCGACAGTCCGCTGGTGCTCGACGCCGGTGGTCGGGTGAGCGTGGTCACCGACGACCGACTGGACGCCGGGACGGCGGAGCTGCGGGCCATGGTGGCGGCCCTGCCGGGTGACGTCGACCGGGTCACCCGGCTCCGGCGGGCGGTCGACATGCAGCGGGCCCGGATGAACCGCACGCACGGTTACTGGGTGGCCGCCGCCGACCCGGACGCCGCGTTCCACGCCGTGACGGGGACCCTGCCGCTGCGGGGGGCGGGCGCGGTACGGCGGGCGGTGCTGCTCAGCGACGGGGCGTCGGCCCTGGTGGAGCAGTTCGGCCTGCTCGACTGGGCGGGGCTGCTGGAGGTGGCGACCGCGGCGGGGCCGGGCGCACTGGTCGACCGGGTACGCGCGGCGGAGCGCGACCACCCGGACCGGTTGCGCCGGCACAAGGCTGCCGACGACGCCTCGGTGGTCCTGTGCGAGTTCGACACCGGCCAGCCGTGACTTGCGGCTCGCGGGCCGCTGGGGGCGCTCGACAGCGGAGCGTGAGGCGAAACACGTAGCCACCGACCGGCCGGTACTTTCCGCCGGACCGCCAGTCGAGGCCCGATGGGGTGGACGTGGGCCGGTGAGGGCGGCAGACTGCGGCACGTGGCGGGAACGGTGCGGTTGGATCCGGTGGACGAGCAGAACCTGGAGCCATTGCTCTCCGTAGCGGCTGCGGAGGCGGAGCCGCTCGACGTGATGCCGCCGGTGGAGGCACCGGCGGGGTGGTCGCACGCCCGACGGGAGGCGTTCCGCGAGTTCCACCGGGCCAGCTTCGCGGGTCTGGACGGTCCGACCGGCACCCGCATGTACGCGATCCTGGCCGGCGGCGAGGTGGTCGGCATGATCCGGATGAGCCGCCGCGACGAGCCGGGCGCCGTCGAGACCGGGATGTGGCTCGGCCGCTCCGCCCGGGGCCAGGGGATCGGCGCGGCCGCCCTGCGCGAGTTGTTGCAAGAGGCGGCGGCGGCCGGCATGCGCCTGGTCGTCGCGGAGACCACGGCCGACAATCTCGGCGCCGTGTCCGTACTGGAGAAGTGCGGCGCGAAATTGCGCACAGACGGCAAGAAGGTGCTCGCCGAAATCTGTCTCGATTCGGCGCTGCCGCCCGTTTGACGGGCATTCCGCAACTCTGAACGCTCTGCCGTTCTTCCTGCTCCGTGGTGCCTCATCGTCCTTTTCTTGCGTTCCGCGAGGTGTTTGCTCGAAGCGCCGTCGACTCGCGTCGGGAAAGCGCGGCGGTGTTTTACCGAGGGGACAACGGGTACTGCCGGCCGGGTCCGATCGGACGGGACACCCGATGTGCGGTCCGGTGCGTGCTGATCCCCGGCGGCCATTTCCTCGACCATTGCCGTCAGGTGTCCGGCGCTTCGGGGAGCGAAGGAGAACTGATGAAGAGCGGAGCACGAATCGGGCTCGCGGTCGGCTTCGGCTACCTGCTCGGCCGGCGGCGCAAGCTACGTACCGCCCTCACCCTGGCAGCCGCGGTCGCGGCCGGCCGGGCCAGCCGGGAGCCCGGCGGACTGCTGAAGGCAGGCGGCAACCTGCTCCAGTCGTCCACCCACCTGAGTGACATCGGTCGCCTCGGCGCCCCCCTCGCCGCCGCGTCGAAGGCGGCCGCGACCGCCGCCGCCGGCAGCGGGATCGACGCCATCAGCGGCAAGCTGCGCGGCTCGGCCGACGCGCTGCGCCGCAAGGGCGGCGCCGGCACGCCCGACGGCGGTTCGGGCGACGGCGACCGGCCGGGCCGGGACGCCGAGGGCGGGCAGGGCGACGGCGGCGACGCGGCCGGGCGGTCCGACGCCGAGGGCGGGCAGGGCGACGGCGGGGACGTGGCCGGGCGGTCCGACGCCGAGGGCGGGCAGGGCGACGGCGGGGACGTGGCCGGGCGGTCCCCCGCCGACACCGGGCGGCGGGGGCGGTGACCGTGGCGGACACGACGAACCCCGGCGGACTCGGGAACAAGCTCCGGGGTCAACTCGCCGGCGAGGCGCGGAACCTGGCCAACGCCATCGGCGAACGCGCGGTGCAGGCCGTGACCGAGCGGATCACGGGCGCGACGGGCCGGCTCAGCGAATACGCGAAGCAGGGCGGCGGTCCCGGCCTGATCGCCGCCGCCACCGGGGCGCAGAAGCTCGCCGAGGGCGGCTCACCGGTCAAGGCGATGGTCCAGGCCGGGTTCGCCGGCGGTAAGGAGAAGGTCATGGCGGCTCTCGGCAAGGGCGGCAAGGGTGGCAAGGGCGGCGGCAAGAAGCTCAAGGTCACCAATATCGTCGAGGCGATCGAGGTCGGCGTGCCGGTCCGGGTCGCGTACGACCAGTGGACCCAGTTCGGCGACTTCCCGAGCTTCATGAAGAAGGTCGAGAACGTCGACACCGAGTCGGACGAGAAGCTGACCTGGAAGGCACAGGTCTTCTGGTCGCACCGCACCTGGGAGTCCACCATCGTGCGGCAGATCCCGGACAAGCTGATCCACTGGCGGTCCAAGGGCGAGAAGGGCTCCGTCGACGGCACCGTCAGCTTCCACGAGTTGTCGCCCGATTTGACCCGGATCCTGGTGGTGCTGGAGTACCACCCGCAGGGTCTCTTCGAGCACACCGGCAACCTGTGGCGGGCCCAGGGCCGCCGGGTCCGGCTGGAGCTGAAGCACTTCGTCCGCCACGTGATGACCGAGACCGTCCTCGACCCGGACGCGGTGCAGGGCTGGCGCGGCGAGATCGAGGACTCGCAGGTGGTCCGGGACCACGAGACCGCGCTGCGCGAGGAGCAGGAGGAACGGCAACGGCGCGAGGAGGAGCCGCGCGAGGAACGTGGTCACCGCCGGCCGCCGCAGCGCCGCCGCCCGGCGGAGGAGGAGTACGAGGACGAGTACGACGAGGGCGACTACGACGAGTACGAGGAGGAGCCGGAGGAGGAGCAGCCCCCGCCGCGTCGCCGTGCCCCGGAGCGGGCCCGCCGCCCGCAGCCGAGGGAGGAGCCCCGCCCCCGGGACGAGCCCCGCCGCCGCGAGGAGCCCCGCCCTCGCGAGGAGCCCCGCGCCCGCCGTTCCCCGGAGGCGCCCCGCCGACCCGTGGTCCGCCGTCGACGGGAGGAACGCGAGTGACGGTCTCGACGAACCAGGGTCCGCCCGGTGGCGCCCTCGACCGCGGGGGAGCCGGCTCGAGCCTGGCCGACGTCGTGGAGACCGTGCTGGACAAGGGTGTGGTGATCGACGCCCAGGTGTCGGTGAACGTGGTCGGCATCCAGCTGTTGGAGATCAACGCCAGGATCACCGTCGCGAGCATCGAGACGTACCTGCGCTTCGCGCAGGCGGTGGACCGGTTCGACATCACCCCGGAGCACCAGGCGGGCCTGCCCGACCTGGTCGGCGGCGTCGCCGGGGCGCTCGACGAGGGCGGTGCGGTCTCCGGGGTCGGCGGGACCGTGGGCGCGCTCGGTGGCGCGGTCCGGGACGTCGTCGGCGGTCTCGGCCCCGGCGACCAGGACCGGGACCAACACCAGGACCGGGACCAACACCGGGACCGGGACCAACACCGGGACCGGGACCGACACCGGGACCGGGACCGACACCGGGACCGGGACCGACCCCGGCGGCGCCGGGACGAGGAGCGGTGAGCATGGCGCAGGAGACCGGACTGTTCATCTACGGCATCGTGCCCTCGGATGTGGAGCCGACCCCGGACGCCGCCGGGGTCGGCGACCCGCCCGGCGAGGTGTCGGCGATCCGGCACGGTGAGCTGGCCGCGCTGGTCAGCGAGGTGAGCCTGACCGAGCCGATCGGCCGGCCGGCGGATCTGAGCGCGTACCAGGAACTGGTGGACGGCACGGCGGCGGTGGCGCCGGTGCTGCCGGTGCGCTTCGGCACGGTCGTCACCGGACCCGACGCGGTCGCCGACCTGCTGGACGCGCACCACGACCGGTTCGCCGCCGCCCTCGACGAGTTCGAGGGCCGGATCCAGTACACCGTGCACGGCCGTTACGACGAGGCGAAGCTGATCGGGGCGGTGCTGGCGGGCGACCCGGCCGCCGCCGAGCTGGCGGAGCAGGTGCGCGGGCACGAGGAGGCGGCCACCCGAGCGCAGCGGATCCGCCTCGGCGAGATCATCAGCCAGGCGGTGGAGCTGCGCCGCGAGGCGGAGAACCGGCAACTGGTCGACGCGCTCGGGCCGCTCGTCGTGGCGAGCGCACCCCGGGCGCCGAGCAACGAAATGGACGCGGCGAACGCCGCCTTCCTGGTCGACCAGGACCGGGAGGACGAGTTCGTCGCGGCGGTCGAGGAGTACGCCGAGCAGCGCCGGGAGCTGATCCGCACGCGGCTGCTCGGCCCGCTCGCCCCGTACGACTTCGTCAGTGCCCACCAGCTGACGGGGTGACCGGTGGACATCCTGTGGACGCTGCTGACCCTGCCGTACGCGCCGGTGCGGGGGCTGACCGCGGTGGTGAAGGTGATCGCCCGGGAGGCGGAGTCGCGGCAGCACGACCCCGTCGACGTCCGGCGCGAGCTTGAGACGCTGGACGCGGCGGAGGCCGCGGGCGAGATCAGCGCGGCGGAACGGGACCGGGGGCAGCAGCAGGTGCTGGAGCGGCTGACCGGAGTGGCACGGGCGCCGCGCGGCGGCGAGGAAGGTGAGCGCGATGGTGGATCTGATCCGCGGCGACGGCGGCCGGGCGCGTCGGAGTGAGCCCGTCGACGACCGGTACGACGACGAGGAGGAGTACCTCGAACCGATCTCGGCCGCCGAGGCGGCGCGCGAGGGGCTGCGGCAGATCGTCGAGTTGACCGGCCGGGACCCGGTCGGCACCACCTCGCTCAAGTCGTCGCGGGACGGCTGGCTGATCGGGGTGGAGGTGGTCGAGGACCGGCGCATCCCGACCTCCACCGACCTGCTCGGCCTCTACGAGGTGGAACTGGACCTGGAGGGCGGCCTGCTCGGCTACCGGCGGGTGCGGCGCTACCAGCGCGGCAAGGGCGAGGTGGGTTGAGGTGACCACGCAGCCGCCACCGGTGGTGCAGAACTCCGGCCAGGTCCTGCCCGCCGGGCACGAGCCGGCCAACCTCGGCGACATCCTGGAACGCGTGCTCGACCGGGGCATAGTGATCGCCGGCGACATCCGCGTCAGCCTGCTCGACATCGAGCTGTTGACGCTCAAGCTGCGGCTGGTCATCGCCTCGGTCGACACGGCCCGACAGATCGGCATCGACTGGTGGGAGCACGACCCGTGGCTCAGCTCCCGGGCGAGGCCGCCGGTGGAGCCCGGCCCACGGGACCCGGAGCAGGTGGAGGCGGAACGCCGCCCCCGGGTCGCGCGCAGGGCCGCCCGCAGGGAGGAACGGGATGAGTTCGACGGCTGACGTCCTGCCCGCCACCGGGCCGGCCCGCCCCGGCTGCGGGGTGTGGCTGCACGGCGTGACGCGGGACGTCGATCCGGCCCTGCTCGCCACGACCCGAGGGATGGACGGCGCCGCGGTGCGCGCGGTGCGGGCCGCCGGCCTGGTCGCCGTCGTCAGCGCCGCGCCGCTGTGCGAGTACGGCGAGGAGGCGCTGCGCCGGAACCTCGAAGACCTGGCCTGGCTGGAGCGGGCGGCCCGGACGCACCACGCGGTGGTCGCGGCCCTGTCCCGTGCCGCCGCGGTGGTGCCCGCCCGGCTGGCCACCGTGCACCACGACGACACCCGGGTGGCGGGGCAGCTCACCGCCCGCCGGGTCGAGCTGACCGCCGTCCTGGACCGGCTCACCGGCCACGACGAGTGGGGCGTCAAGGGGTACGTCGTGCCGGGCGCGACGCCCCGTACGGCGGAGCCCGCCGGTTCGGGCGGCGCCGGGGCGGCGTACCTGCGGCGGCGTCGGGCCCAGCTCACCGCCCGCGACGAGGGGCAGCGGATCGCCGCCGACGCCGCCCTCTCCGTGCACGAGGCACTGGCCGGGCACGCGGTGGCCGCCCGGCGGCACCCACCGCAGGACCGCCGGCTCTCCGGCGCGTCCACCGCGATGGTGCTCAACGGGGCGTACCTGGTGGGGCAGGGGGCGGTCGCCGGATTCCGCCGACTGGTCGACTCGCTCGCCGGGCGGCACCCCGAGCTCCGGCTGGAGCTGACCGGCCCGTGGCCGCCGTACTCCTTCGCCGAGGAACGGCCCGCCGGGCCGGCGCTGGCCGTACGGGAGCCGGCGTGCTGACCGCCCGTAGGTGGGCGTGGTGACCACCTCGCTCGCGCCGAGCAGCGCCGACGATCCGCTGGCCTACCGGCCGGTGGCCCTGGTCGACCTGCTCGACCGGGTCCTCGCCACCGGCGTGGTGATCAGCGGCGACATCACCATCGCCATCGCCGAGGTCGACCTGGTCCGGATATCCCTGCGCGCACTGGTCGCCTCCGTCGGCGCGCTCGCCCCGCCGGAGCCACCCGACGCCGTCCCGGCCGACGTCCACCGGGCGCCGGAGATGCCGGCATGACCGCCCCCGGCGACCGCGCGGACGGCCCGGGCAGGCACGCGGACGACCCGGGTGGCGGGGCCGGGACAACGGGCGCGGACGGCCCGGGCAGGCCTGCGGGCGACCCGGGTGGCGGGGCCGGGACAACCGGCGTGGCCCGCGCGGGCGGCGGTGACACCCGCCGGGACGAGGCGGCCGAACTCGCCGCCGCGCTCGGTGACACCCGGTGGCAGCCGCCCCGGGTGACCCCGTTGGACCGCCGGCTGGCCGTCGACCGGGACTCCGTCGAGCGGGGGCTGGCCAGCCTCGTGCTGACGGTGATCGAGCTGCTGCGGCAGCTCATGGAGCGGCAGGCGCTGCGCCGGGTCGACCTCGGCGACCTCACCGAGGAGCAGGTCGAGCGGATCGGCACCACCCTGATGGCGCTGGAGGAGCAGATGACGGGGCTGCGCGAGTACTTCGGCCTCGCCCCCGAGGACCTGAACCTGGACCTCGGGCCCCTCGGCCCCCTCCTGCCGACCGACTGACGACGCCGAGCCGGGCCGCCCCGGAACAGCCGTGTCAGCCGGCCCGCTTCTCGGCGTACGCGGCGAGCCAGGCGACCTGGGTCGGATCCAGGGACGGGCGGACCCGGGCGCGGGCCGAGGCCACGTGCGCGGCGGTGACCGTGGACGCGGTCAGCGACTCCCGCATGGCGGCCAGCGCCGCCTCCCGTACCAGCGCGGCGCAGTCGGCCGCCGAGAAGCCGTCCAGCTCCCCGCCCAGCTCCGCGAGGTCCACCTCGGGTGCCAGCGGCACGTTGCGCGCCGAGGCGCGCAGGATCTCCGCCCGCGCCGGCCCGTCCGGTGGCGGCACGTAGACCAGCCGTTCCAGCCGTCCCGGGCGCAGCAGGGCCGGATCCACCAGGTCCGGGCGGTTCGTCGCGCCGACCACCACCACGTTGCGCAGCGTCTCCACCCCGTCCAGCTCGGTCAGCAGCGCGGCCACCACCCGGTCGGTGGTGCCGCCGTCGCTGGCCTGGCCGCGTACCGGGGCGAGTGCGTCCACCTCGTCCAGGAAGATCAGGGTGGGCGCGGCCTCCCGGGCCCGGCGGAACAGCTCGCGGACCGCGCGCTCGCTCTCGCCCACCCACTTCGACAGCAGCTCCGCGCCCTTCACCGAGAGCACGTTCGCCCGCCCCGAGCCGGCCAAAGCCGTGACCAGGTAGGTCTTGCCGCAGCCCGGCGGGCCGTAGAGGAGCACCCCGCGTGGCGGCTGCACGCCGAGCCGGGCGAAGGTGTCCGGGTAGGTCAGCGGCCAGAGCACCGACTCGGTCAGCGTCTCCTTGACCTCCGTCAGGTCGCCCACGTCGTCGAGCGTCACCGAGGCCAGCTCCAGGGTGGAGGCCGCCATGGTGGTGGGTCGGACCACCTCCAGCGCGGCGGTGAAGTCGGCCATCGCCACCGTCGGCGTCTCCGCCGACTTCTGCCGCAGCGCCGCGCGCACCCCGGCCTCGCGGACCAGCGCGGCCAGGTCGGCGGCGACGAAGCCGGGGGTACGCCCGGCGACCTCGTCGAGCCGTACGTCGTCGGCGAGCGGCACCTGCCGGGTCAGCACCGTCAACTGCTCCCGGCGCAGGGCCGCGTCCGGCAGCGGGACGCTGATCCGCAGGGAGAGCAGGTCGGGGGCGCGCAACGCGGGGTCGACGGCCTCGGGCCGGCCGGTGGTGCAGACGACCGCCACCCCCGCCCGGACGGACTCGGCGACCAGTTGCCGGAACACGGTCGCCACCGGGCCGGGCCCGTCGGCCGGGGCGAGCGCCTCCACGTCGGTCACCAGCAGCACCCCGGGGCCGTCGGCGCGCGCCTCGGCCGCGGCGGCGCGCAGCCGGTCGGCGGCTGCCTGGTTGGTCAGCGCGGCCACCTCGGGGGCCCAGAGCGGGCTGACCCGGGCCCCGACCCGGGCGGCCACGGCACGCACGAGCGCCGCCTTGCCGGAGCCGGCCGGCCCGGCGATCAGCACGCCCAGCGAGACGGTGGTGCCCAGCCGGCCGAGCACCTCCCGGTGGTGGAAGCCGAGATCGAGCAGCTCGGTGAGCTCCTCGGCCTGCGCCCGCAGCCCGGGCAGCTCGTCCACGGCGGGCGGCGCGTCGTCGTCGCTCCCGACGGTCCGTCCGGTGGCGTCCACGGCCGGGCCGCCGGCGCGTACGCCCGTGGCGCGCGTCGCGCCGGGGGCGGTCCCGCCCGTCGTCGGGCCGGCCGCGTCGACGCTCCGCGCGTGCCAGCCGGTGCCGGCGGAGCCGTGGGTCGTCTGGCCGTGCTCCCAGCCGACCACGGTGTCCATGGTGACCAGCGAGCCGGCGTCGGGGTCGGCGGCGACCACGGCGAGCAGGGTGCTGGTCCACGCGTACCCGACGCTGTTGGAGAGGCTGCGCCGGGCTGCCTCCACCAGGCTGCGCACCGAGGCGTCGGGCAGCACGTCCTGCGGCAGCAGCGACACGTCGTCGCCGGTCGTCACGACCTTGCCGAGCAGGGCCAGCCGGAGCATCTCGGGGGAGACCACGGCGGCGATCTGCGCCGGCCCGGCGAGGAGCACCCGGCGGGCCGGCGTGACGGGCAGGCTGCGCACCGTCACCTGGCCGCCGTCGCGGATCCCGAGGTTGCCCAGCATCAGGTCGTCGGCGTGGAGCAGCGCCGTGCTGGCGGTCGGCTCGGCCGCCGCGACGATGCCGGCGGTCACCCGCCGGCCCGCCAGCCGCACCGGGTCGCCGGGGCGCAGCGCCAGCGCGGTGAGCACCTCGGGGTGCAGCCGGACGACGCCACGCCGGGCGTCCAGGGCCGCCGGCCGCAGGCTCGCGGTCAGGGTCAGGTCGGGTTCCGCCACCGCCCGACCCTAGCCGCCGTGGTCACGCCGCGCCCGCCCCCGGCACGTTCCGTGGCCCGTGGGGGCCGTCACCGTCGTTGAGCAGGGAGGGGTCGCGGCGGATCAGTTCGGCCAGCCGCCCCGCCGGGTCGGGGGTCAGCCCTTCCCGGGCCGGCGCCCAGGCCGGCACCGTCTTGACCGACATCGGCCAGGCCGGCGGCGGCGCGGCGACCTCCGTGCCGACCGTGACGCCCACGTCGGTCCAGGCGACCCGCAGCGGGTACGCCTGCCCGTCGTGCTCCACCCGGAGGCTGACCGCCGTGCCGGGGTGACCGGCCACCACCCGGCGGACGGCCTCGGCGACCTCCGTGACGGGGTCGCGGGGTTCCGGACCCCGCCTCGTGTCCGCCCAGCCCGGTCCGGCGTTGCGCCCCTCGCCCCGGGCCTCGACGCGGCCCGGGTCGGAGCCGCCTCGCGCCTCCGTCGGGGCGGCGGCCTCCCCGCCCGCCGCCTCCGCGTCGGCGGCCCGTCGGCGCAGCGCCTCCTCGCGGCGGGCCATCCGGGCCAGTGTCTCGTCGAGTCCACCTCTCATCACGACCACCCCTTCTCGTGAAACGGGTCGAACCGCCGGAACGGCTCAGGACTTCCTCTCCCGGGTGGCCCGCTCGAGTGCGCGGTCCAGGACGACCAGCAGGGCGTCCCGCACCGAGAGCCGGTCCCGGGCGTCGAACTGCACCAGGGGCACGTGGTCGCCGACGGCCAGTGCCCAGCGGATCGCGTCGAGATCGTGGGCCAGCCGCCCGTCGAAGGCGTTCACCCCGACCACGAAGGGCATGCCGGCCCGCTCGAAGAAGTCGATCGCCGGGTAGCAGTCGTCCAGCCGGGCGCTGTCCACCACGACGAGGGCGCCGAGCGCCCCCCGGGCCAGGTCGTCCCACATGAAGCCGAAGCGGGCCTGGCCGGGCGTGCCGAAGAGGTAGAGCTTCAGGCTGCGGTCGATGGTGACGCAGCCGAAGTCCATCGCCACCGTGGTGGTGGTCTTCGCGGAGCGTACGCCCGGGTCGTCGATGCCGATCCCGGCGCTGGTCATCTCCGCCTCGGTGGTGAGCGGGGCGATCTCGGAGATCGCGCCGACCGTGGTGGTCTTGCCGACCCCGAAGCCGCCGGCGATGAGGATCTTGACGGGGATGGGCGGCGCGGCGGCCGGCGCGGGCCGGGGCACCGCGGCCACCCCGGTGGCCGGCGACCGGGGCGGCGTCGGAGCGGACGCGGCGGGCTGCGGCCCGGCGGGGGAGCCGTACCGGGCGGCGGCGCTGTTGGCGGCGATCCCGCCCAGCGGGGCGACCGGCCATTCAGGAGATCGCACGGAGTCCATCAATCACTCGCAGGATGATGTCGGGGTCGAGGATGTCGGCGCCGTCGTGCACGTCCAGGTGGCCCGCCGCGCGGAGGTCGCCGACCAGCACCCGGGTGACGCCGAAGTGCAACCGGGTCCGGGCGGAGATCTCGGCGACCGAGATCGGCTCACCGCAGAGCGAGACGATCTCCTGCAACTCGGGCGCCAGCCGGGTCAGCTGCGCGGACCGGTCGGTCGCCGGCCGGGCGGTCACCTGCGTCTCCAGCCCGATCGTCGGGTCGGCGCCGGCCACCCGCCCGGCGGTGAGCACGAACGGACGCGGGCCCGCCGGCCCGTCCTCGGGCGTCGGCGCGGCCGTGGCCGCCGGCAGGCCGGGCCGGGCATCGTACGAGGACGACGCGCGCAGGTAGGGCCGGATCCGGATCGTGGGCTCCGGGTCCGGTTCCCCGCCGACGACCTCCGGGGTCATTGCTGGGCGGCGTTCTTCAGTTCGGCGATCAGTCTCGGGGTGAGGGCGCCACCGGCCCGGCCGGCGAAGAGCGTCATCTCGTAGGCGACGGTGCCGAGGTTCGCCGACCGGTCGGCGACCACGCCGAGCACCGAACCGCTGCTGATCGCGCTGATCAGCAGGTAGCCCTCGGCCATGTCCACGACCACCCGGTTCAGCCCGCCGAGGGCGTACCAGCTCGCGGCCCCACCGGCGAGGCTCGTCATGCCGGAGACCACGGCGGCGAGCCGCTCCGCGTTGGAGCGGTCCTTGATCGCCGACATGGCCATCAGCAGCCCGTCCGACGAGACGGCGATCGCCTCCAGCACGCCGGCGGTGCTGGAGGTGAAGGAGTCCAGCAACCAGTTGAAGGTGCGCGCCTCCTGGCTCAGGTCCCCGGTGCCCGGGCTCTGGTGGTCGACGTTGTCGTGCAGGAAGGGGCTGGTCACCGTGATGTTCCCTCTTCGTAGCGGTGGTCTTGGCTGACTTCACGCAGAGCGCGGGCGACGCCCGCCTCGAACTCGGTGAGGAGGTCGCGGACCTCGTCCGGATTGCCCAGGTGCGGGCTGTCGGGCTGACGGGCCGGGGTGGCGGTCAGGTTCGCCCCGGGCACCCGCCGGGTCAGCCGACCCGGCACCGTGCCGTCCGGCGTACGGCGGCCGACCTCGGCCCGGCGTACGCCCGACTCGACCGCCTCGACGAGGGCGCGGGCGGCCGCCGGATCCACGCCGGTGGCTTGCGCCGGCCCCACCGCGGGCGGCTCGGCCGGTCGCAGGGTGGCGCCCGGCACGCGCTGCCGGATGCCCGTCGGGGCGGCGCCGGTCGGTGCCTCCGGCTCGTCGCCGGAGCCGAACGCGTCCCAGGAGGCGCCGGACTCCATGCTGCGGGTGACGCGGCTCAGCAGCGCCGCGTCGAACCCGGCCGGCGGGGCCTGCGGCGCCGCCCCGACCGCAGCGTGGGGCCGGGCGACTTCCGGCGCCTCGACGGCCGCAGCGTGGGGCCGGGCGACTTCCGGCGCCTCGACGGCCGCAGCGTGGGGCCGGGCGACTTCCGGCGCCTCGACGGCCGCCGCGCGGGGCCGGGCGGCCTCCGGCGCCGCGACGGTCGCGGCGTGTGCCCGGGCGGGGGCAGGTCCGGTGACCTCCGGCGTCGCGACGGCCGGAGCGTGCGGCCGGGCGGCCGCCGGCGCGTCGGCGGTGGAGCGCCGGTCGCGGGCGGGTACGGCGGCCCGGGCCACGGTCACGCCGGTCCGCTCGGCGCGGTGGATCACCAGCGACGTCTCCGGGACCTCCAGGTGGGCGGTCACCCCGCCACCGGCGGTCGGCGCCAGCCGCACCGCCCAGCCGTGCCGGCGGGCCAGCCGGCCCACCACGAAGAGCCCCAGCAGCTCGGTCGGCGCCAGATCGAGCCGCTCCCGCCGGGTGAGCCGGGCGTTCTCCTCCGCCAGCCGTTCCTGGGTCATGCCGATACCCCGGTCGATGACGGTCAGCCGCGCCCCGGAGCCGGCCTGTTCGCCGTCCACGGTGACCCGGGTGTGCGGCGGGGAGAAGACGGTCGCGTTCTCCATCAGCTCGGCCAGCGCCAGGACGAGGTCGCCCACGGTGCCGGGCGCCACCGACACGCCCGGCGGAACCCGTACGTCGACGCGGGTGTAGTCCTCGATCTCGCCCAGCGCCAGCCGGACCACGTCGCCGAGCGGCACCGGCGCCACGTGCGGGTCCGCCCCGGCCGAGCCGGAGAGCACCACCAGGCTGCCGGCGTTGCGGCGCAGCCGGCTGGAGATGTGGTCGAGCCGGTACAGGTGCTCCAGCCGGCCGGGATCGGTCTCCTGCCGCTCCAGCCGGTCGATCAGCGCGATCTGCCGGCCGACGAGGTTCTGCGTACGGCGGCCGACGTGGCCGAACATCTGCGCCACGTTGCGCCGGCCGGCGACCTGCCGTTCGACGAGCCGGGCGGCGGTGCTCTGCACCCGGTCGAAGGCGCGGGCCAGGTCGCCGATCTCGTCGCGGGCCCGCACGTCGACCGGGTCGAGGCGCACCGGCGCGGCGCCCTCGGTCTCGTCGTCGGCGACCCGGGTCAGCTCCGCCTCGGCGACCCGGGCCACCCGGTCGGCGGAGCGGGTGAGCCGGGTCAGCGGCCGGGCCACCGTCCGGGCGACGGCCACGCTGAGCAGCACCACCCCCACGAGGATCAGGGTGGCGAGCCCACCGACCAGGTGCGCCTCGGTCAGCGCCCGGCGCTGCTGTCTGGTCACCTCGGCGATGACGTCGGCGACGAGCTTCTTCTCGATGAACTGCCCGAAGGTGATCATCGAGCGGACCGCCGGGAAGAGCGCGTCCAGCGGGATGTCCCTGGTCGCGCCGGCCGGGTCCAGCACGCTCGTGGTGAGGAAGGTCGCGTTGGTCCGGGCGGCCACGGCCGCGTCGTTGAGCCTCGCCAGCGCGAACTGCTCCGGCGTGATCAGGCTGCGGAACCGCTGGTTGTCCACCCGCAGCGCGGCCATGCAGGCGACGAACGAGGCGCTCACCCGGGGCTCCCCGGTGGCCTTGACGAGCACGATCAGGGTGGCGCAGGCGGCCAGCCCCTCGTCGGCGCGCAGCAGCCCGTCCAGGGCCAGCACCTGCCGTCCCGCCGCCGTCTCCGTGTCCACGCCGAACGGTAGCCGCAGCGACTCGATCAGCGCCGCGTTGACCGGCCCGTACGCGGCCATGATCTGGTCCGGGGTGGCGGTCCCGGCGAGTACGGCGGCCCGCAGGTCGGTCAGCCCGCGTACGCGGCTGAGGGCCTCGGCCACCCGCGGCTGCAGCCGGTCGCCCCGGGTGGCCCGCAGGTCGGCGACCCGGTCGTCCACGCTGGCCGTCCGCTGCACCAGTTCGGTGCGGGTGACCCGGCCGAGCAGCAGGCCGACGGAGAGGACGCGTTCCTGTTGCAGGTCCTGCACGAGGGTGCCGATGCGGCTGGCGACGCGGACCCGTTCGGCGATGTCGCCGGCCCGCTGCGCGGCGGCCACCCGGTCGAGCACCGCCGGCACGGCCAGACCCACGATGCTGAGCAGCGGGATGACCACGAGCAGCGCGAGCTTGCCCCGGATCCGGAGCCTAGCGAGCAGCATCGGAGGGCCCCCAATGCGCGCCGGGCTCGCGGGTCGGCCCCACCGGCTGGAGTCGACGGGCTTCGGCGCTCCGGGCGGCGGTCGGCCGCCACGGCGTCTCCTCCGGTGGGGCGGCGGTGCCGTCCCGTTCGAGTCGGGCCCGTGCCGCGCGCCGCCGGGCCCGGCGGGCGGCGGCCAGCCACACCGCGCCGAGTGCCGCCCACAGCACGACGGCCAGCACCCCGGCCGCCACGGTCAACCAGCGGTCGCGGTCCAGGTCGCCGAGGCGTCCGGCGAGCAGCGCGTCCAGCTCGTCCAGGATGACGGGTTGGAGCTGCTCGGCGGCGGTCTGCGCGTTGACCCGGGCGCCGGCGATGCGCGCCTGGTCGGCCACCGCGTCACGGCCGGTCGGGGCGGAGTGGGCCGCCAACGCCTCGACGGCCCGCTGGTAGGTGTCGAGCGGGGTCAGCACGCTCGCGCCGAGGTCGGCGCTCTCCGAGCTGTCCACGGCGGCCCGCAGGTCGGTGACGAGGTCGCCGGCCGGGGTGAGGACGGCCACCCGGAGGGCGGCGATCTCGACCGCGCTGCGGTTCCGGTCGGCGGCGGGGCGGTCGGCGGCGAGCACGGCCAGGTCGGCCAGCCGGCCGGTCGCCACCACCGTCTCGGGCAGGTCCCGGCTCGCGTGCTGGAGGAAGAACGAGTCCGACCGGGGGTCGCGGACCAGCCCGGAGGTCTCCCGGACCTTGCCGTGCAGGGCCAGCAGCAGATCGGTGGCCTCGCCGTACGCGGCGAAGGCCGCCTCCGGGTCGGCGGGGCCGCGGGCGCCCAGCGCCTCGATCCTGGCCCGCAGGCCGGCCCAGCGTTCCTGGGTGCGCAACTCGTCGCCGATCCGCGTGTCGACGGCGGCGGCGGCCTCGACGGCGCGGGTCAGCGCCGCGCTGTCGGCGGGGCGGGCGGCGACGGCGGCGGACTGGGCGTCGACCAGGGCGTGGGTGACCGGGGCGAGGGCGCGCAGGTACTCCACGCCCAGCCGTTCCCGGCTGGCCAGGTCCCGATCGTCGGCCGTGAGCCGCCAGGTCTGGACGAAGAGCAGAGTCATCGGCGCGAGCAGGGCGACGAGGAGCAGCAGCGGCAGTACGCGGCCCACGACGGTGGGCCGCCGGCGGGCCGGCGGCGCGGGGACTGGCATGTCTGTCTCCTCCGGCGGGCGCGCGGGATGGCGGGGGTGTCGGGGTCGACGGTGGTCCCGTGCACCGGACCGGAAAAGTAACCGACCGGCGGGGAGCTGATCCGGCTGCTGAACAGTCAGCTTTGCGGCATGAAGCCCGAAGTGGCCGCTGGGTGATTCGCCGGGCACACAGGGTGTCGGTACGGGGAGTGACAAGGATGGATCGGAGTGGATTTCCGACGAACATCGGAATTCACGTGATCCGAATTCATCTTCGTGAGACGGTCTGGACCGCGCGATCACGACGCCGATCGGATCAACCGGACGGACGTACGGAGGATCTCAGCCAACGCTCAGGGTCCGGGCCGTACCGTGTGCCGAATGAGATCGCCGTTGTCGGCCGCGTGGATCCGGCGTGCCCTGCCCACCCGCCGGCGTGCCGTCGCCGCGGCGGCGGTCGTCGTGCTGCTCGCCGCCGCCGTGACCTGGGCGGTCGTGCCGCAGGGGCCGACCGTCCGCACCGAGGCGGCGTTCGTGGCGGTCCGCTCCGGACCGACCGGGAACGAGCCCGTCGACCTCGACACCACGCTCTACCTGCCCGAGGGCGCCTCGGCGGCCGACAGAGTGCCGGCGGTGCTGCTGGCGCACGGCTTCGGCGGCACCAAGGAGTCCGTCCGCGCCGACGCCGAGGAGTTCGCCGGGCGCGGCTACGCGGTGCTCACCTGGACCGCGCGGGGCTTCGGCCGCAGCGGGGGGCAGATCCACCTGGACCACCCGGACTACGAGGTCCGCGACGCCCAACGTCTCCTGGACTGGCTCGCCGCCCGCCCCGACATCCGCACCGACGCCGCCGGGGACCCGGAGGTCGGCGTCGTCGGCGGCTCGTACGGCGGTGCTCTGGCGCTGCTGCTCGCCGCGCAGGACCAGCGCGTCGACGCGATCGTGCCGATGATCACCTGGAACGACCTGTCCCGCTCCTTCCTGCCGGAGAGCACCGGCAAGCAACCCACCGAGGGCGTCTTCAAGTCCGGCTGGGCCGGCCTGTTCTTCGGCGGCGGCGGCAACGTCGGCTCCGGGCCGGCCGGGCTCTCCGGGGCGAGTGCGGCCCAGCCCGAGGGGGCGCCCGTCTCCGCCGGCCCGCCCAGCCCGGGGCCGGGCGCCGGCCCGGGCACCGGTCCGGGGCGTGCCCCGGCCGGGGCCGCCGACCCGGCGTGCGGCCGGTTCGCCGCCGACATCTGCGCCGCCTACCTGCGGATCGCCACCACGGGCCGGGCCGACCAGGCCGCCGTCGACCTGCTGCGCCGCTCCAGCCCGGCCGGGGTGCTCGATCGGATCAAGGCGCCGACCCTGCTGGTGCAGGGCGAGGCGGACACCCTCTTCCCGCTCGGCGAGGCGGACGCCAACGCCCGTGGCATCGCCGCCACCGGCACGCCCGTGCGGGTGGCCTGGTTCACCGGCGGCCACGACGGCGGCGAGGGCCCGAAGACCGACTCGGACCGGGTGAAGTTCCTGACCGTGCAGTGGCTCGACCACTACGTCAAGGGCGAGGGCGAGGCCCCGGGCGACGACTTCACCTGGTCCCGCATCGCCGGCTTCGACGCCCTCGACCGGGGACTGGTGGCCACCGGTTACCGCTACGCCGACTATCCCGGCCTCGGCGGCACGGCCCGCCGGGACGTACCGGTCGCCGGCCCCGCCCAGCCCGTCGCCAACCCGCCGGCCGGCAACCCCGCCGCCATCTCCTCGGTGCCCTTCGCCGGCGAGCTGTCGGCGCTGCTCGGCGGCGTGGCGGGGGACGTCCCCGGCCAGCACGCCCGGTTCGAGTCGGAGCCGCTGGCCGAGGCGGTGGACGTGGTGGGCGCCCCGACCGTCGACGTCCGGGCGGCGTCGCCGACGGGGGAGGCGGTGCTCTTCGTCAAGCTCTACGACGTCGCCCCCAACGGCGCGGCCACCCTGCCCAACGGCCTGGTCGCGCCGGTCCGGCTCACCGGCCTGCCGCCGACGATCGACGCGGCGCGGCCGGTCACCGTCACCCTGCCGGCCATCGTGCGCCGGTTCGAGGCCGGGCACCGGCTGCGGGTGGTGGTGGCGACCTCCGACCAGGCGTACGCCACCCCGGTCGAGCCGGCCGTGCACACCGTCTCGGCCGGCGGAAGCGTGGTCAGCCTGCCGACTGTCGCCGGCGACCCGATCCCCACCTCCGCCACCGTGTGGCGTTGGGTGCTGGCCGGGCTGGTCGCGGCGATCGCCGTCGGGCTCGTCGTGGTCGTCGCCGTCCTCCGCCGCCGGCACCGCCGCCAGGACAGCTCCGTGCACCCGGCGTACGCGGGCGTCCCGCTGGCCGTGCGGCAGCTCCGCAAGGAGTACGCGGACGGCTTCGTCGCCGTCTCGAACGTGGACTTCGAGGTGCACCCCGGTCAGGTCGTCGGCCTGCTCGGCCCGAACGGCGCGGGCAAGACCACCACGCTGCGGGTGCTGATGGGGCTGACCCAGCCCACCGCCGGCGAGATCTACGTCTTCGGGCACCGGCTGGTACCCGGGTCGCCGGTGCTGTCGCGCATCGGCGCGCTGGTCGAGGGGCCGGGTTTCCTGCCGCACCTGTCGGGGCTTGCGAACCTGGAGGCGTACTGGCGGGCCACCGGGCGGCCGGCCGGGGACGCGCACTTCGACCAGGCCCTGGAGATCGCCGGTCTGGGCGACTCCGTGCACCGGCGGATCAGGAACTACAGCCACGGCATGCGGCAGCGCCTCGCGATCGCGCAGGCGATGCTGGGCCTGCCCGAGCTGCTGGTGCTGGACGAGCCGACCGACGGGCTCGACCCGCCACAGATCGCGGAGATGCGCCGGGTGCTCCAGCGCTACGCCACGGACGGCCGGGCGGTGCTCGTCTCCAGCCACCTGCTCGCCGAGGTGGAGCAGACCTGCACGCACGCGGTGGTGGTGAACAAGGGCCGCATCGTGGCCTCGGGCCCGGTCGAGGAGATCGTCGGCGAGTCGCCCAGCGTGCTGTTCGACGTGAGCGACCCGGAGGCCGCCCGGGCGGTGCTGGACGGCCTGCACGGGGTGCGGGTGCTCCCCGACGGCGAGGGCCAGCTCGTGGTGGACACCAACGGCACCGCCCGCAGCGAGGTGGTCGCCGAGCTGGTGCGGGCCGGCATCGGAGTGGACCGGGTGGTGCCGCGGCGCCGCCTGGAGGACGCGTTCCTCGCCCTGGTGGGCGAGAACTCTCGGGGAAGCGGGGACCGATGATGGCGGGCACGTCACCCACGGCGGGCGCGGCGGCCGGCTACCGGCCGTCGGCGACCATGCCGTTCGGCGCCGAGTTCCGGCGGCAGGCGTCCCGGCGGCGTACGCAGCTCGCCCTCGGGTTCATGGTGCTGCTGCCGTTGATCATCCTGATCGCGTTCCAGTTCGACACGGGCGACGACGACGACAACGGGCGCGGCGAGTTCGGCAGCCTGGTGGAGTTCGCCACGTCGGGCGGGCTGAACTTCACGCTCTTCACCATCTTCGTCTCGGCGTCGTTCCTGATGGTCGTGGTGGTGGCCCTGTTCTGCGGTGACACGGTGGCCAGCGAGGCGAGCTGGGGCAGCCTGCGCTACCTGCTGGCGGTGCCGGTGCCCCGGGCCCGCCTGCTGACGGTGAAGCTGGTGGTCGCGCTCGTCTACTCGGCCCTGGCGCTGCTGCTGCTCGCCGGCACCGCCCTGCTGATCGGCACGTTGCGCTACGGCTGGGAGCCGTTGCGCAGCACGGTGGCGGCCCAGCTCGAACCGGGCGAGGGGCTGCTGCGGCTGCTGGGCGTGCTCGGCTATTTGGCGGTCGTACTCCTGGTGGTGGCCGGCCTGGCGTTCCTGCTGTCGGTGGTGACGGACGCCGCGCTCGGCGCGGTCGGCGGCGCGGTGCTGCTCTGGATCCTCTCCAGCATCCTCGACCAGATCACCGCGCTGGGCGCGCTGCGCGCGTTCCTGCCGACGCACTACAGCACCGCCTGGCTGGGGCTGCTGTCGACGCCGGTGCAGACCGACGACGTGGTACGCGGCGCGATCTCCGCGATCAGTTACGCGACGCTGTTCTGGGGCCTGGCGTTCTGGCGCTTCACCCGTAAGGACATCACCAGTTAGGGCGCCGGGTCGGTCGCCTTCTTCCAGGCGCTGACCCCGATTCGGCCCGTGTTGCCGAGGTCGATCGGCCCGTCGAGGCCCACCACCTGCGTGGGTCGGCCCTTGGCGGGCGCGATCTCCAGGCGCTCGCCGTTGGTGGCGACGACCGTCGACTCGGTGACGAGGTTACGCCAGAGTACGGTGGCCACAGCTCGTTCGCCGGGCCGTAGGGTCAGCGGCCGGGGCGGGGCGTCGAAGCCCGACGTGATCTCCTCGGCCCCGTCGACGACCCGGACGGGTATCGGATCGCCGTCACCGTCGTAGAGACGCGGCACCGGGTAGCCGTTCAGCCGGTAGGGCTTCGTGCCGCAGTTGACCAGTCGCAGACTGAGCGCCCGCAGTCCCACCGCGGCACTGCCGCCCGGTGACGTGATCCGTACGCCGGACTCCGGGCATTCGCCCGCGGGGTCGGACGCCGTCCGGCGCGACGGTGGTTCGCCCGGCCGTGGGTCGGCCAGCCGGGCGACGGTGGGCATCGGCTCGACCGGCTGGGGTTCGGCCGGCTGCGGGTTGGCTGGCTGTGGGTCTGCCGGCACCGCGCCGGGCCCCGGCGCGCAGGCGCCGAGCAGGACGAGGCCGGCGACCGCGACGCCGACCCGGACCGTCCGGACCGGACCGGGGACTGCCCGGCGCGAGCGCGGTGTGGGTCGGCGCGTGGGGCTCGTTTTTGCCGTTGCCGTCACCATCGTCCGATCATCGCACCGGACGGGCCCCGCCCGAGCCCTGGACACCCTTCCGCCAGGCCCCGGACACCCGCGCGGCCAGGTACCGGACATCCGCGCGGCCGGGTACCGGACATCCGGCTGCCGGGGTTCAGCCGCCCCGCACGAAGGCCGCCCCACCGCCGCCGCCCTCGGTCCGCTCGCCGGTGGGGCGCTGTCGAGCTGCCCCATCTGTGGGACCGGCCCGGACGGGGGCGTGCTCGTCGCGGCCGGAGCCAGCAACCACCGGCGGGCCCCGGGGCGGAGGCGGCCCGGTCGCGGGGAGGTCAGCGGAAACGGGCAGGTCAGCGGGAACGGGGCCTGCGCTTGCGGGTGGGGGAGTCGGGAGAGTCCGGTGCGGTGCCCGAGTCGGCGGTGTCCCCGTCGCCGGACGCGTCGGTCACCCGGGCGTCGGTGTGGCGCAGCTCGGCCAGCGTCGCGCCCCGGAGCTGGTAGACGGCGGTGCGGCGGATGCTCAGCTCCGCCATCGGGCCGTCCGCCGGCCGGGTCAGGTAGACCACCGTCGCTCTGCCGTCGCGCACGCTGACGCTCTCCACCGGGGTGCGGTCGCCGAGGTCGACCTGAGCCTGGTAGTCCGGTTCGCCCTTGACGTTGCGCCAGGCGGCGAGGGTGAAGAAGCGGCCGGTGCCGCCACCGTCGAGCACGACCACCCCCACCGCGTCGCCCGCGCCGTCGCCGTCGAGGTCGCCGACGGCGCACGGCCGCTGCAACTCCACCGTCGTGCCGTCCCGGTCGGACCAGCGGCCGTCGGCGAGGCGGATCGGGGCGGCGTACCCGCGGTAGCGGACCTTCCTGCTGCCGACCCGGGTGTCGCGCAGTTCGACGCAGGTGAGGTGGTCGCCGGTGCGCCGTGGGGTCGGGGTCGCCCGGATGGTCGCCGGGGCGGTGTCGACGTCGTCCCGCTCGACGGCGGTGCCGGCGGGCCGGTCGGTGGACCGGCCCCGCTTCTTCCGGTTTCCCGAGGAGCAGGCGGTGGTGGCCACGAGCAGGCAGGCCAGGGAGAGCGCCACCACCGGGACGAGCTTGCGCCGCATTCGCGTGGTCCTTTCCGTCGATGTGTCCGCACCGTAACGGGCCCGCGCCAGCGGGCGGCCGGCATGCTTGGGAGCGTTCCCACGGATAGGGAACCAATCGACACCACCGAATGCCTGGCGGCATCCTGGTGCCGTCCCGTCGTCCTGACCGGAGGTGCCCTGATGCTCGTTGACCGGATCGGTGGCCCGGCCCTGTCCCTGTTCCGCGCCGTCGTCGGCCTGCTCTTCCTCTGCCACGGCCTGGCGTCGCTGCTCGGGGTGCTCGGTGGGAACCAGGGCACCGGCGAGGCGGTTCCGCTCGGCGAGTGGCCGGGGTGGTGGGCCGCGCTGATCCAGGCGGTCTGCGGCGCGCTGGTGCTCGTCGGGTTGTTGACCCGGGCGGCGGCCCTGCTGGCGTCCGGCTCGATGGCCTACGCGTACTTCGTGGTGCACCAGCCCGACGCGCTGCTCCCGCTGCGCAACGGCGGTGAACTGGCCGTCCTGTTCTGCTGGTCGTTCCTGCTGATCGCCGTGTTCGGTCCCGGCGCGTGGGCGCTCGACACCCTGCTGCCTGCCCGGCGCCCGGCCGACTCCCGCTCCGTGACCGCCTGAATCCGTAGCGTCGAGCAGTCGTCCGCCAGCCGCTGCGGCATCGCTCACAGCGTGGGATCTCCCGTCGAACCGGACGGCGTCGGTGCTTAGACTCGACGGCACAACTGCATACCTCATCCAGAGGGGCTGAGGGATACGGCCCGACGACGCCCCGGCAACCACCCCGCGCGCTCATCGCAGAGCGACCGGCGGGGCAGGTGCCAATTCCGTCCCCGCCGCAGGGTGCGATGCGGGGGAAGATGAGAGGACCCTCGACATGACGTCGACGTTCGCCCCCGCCGGCATCGACACCACCGCCAGCCCCGCCCGCGCCCTGGTCTGCCGCGCCTGTTCGGCGCGCTACCCGCTCGCCGCCCAGCACGCCTGCTACGAATGTTTCGGCCCGCTGGAGGTCGACTACGACGCGGCGGTGCTGGCGACGGTCACCCGGGAGCAGATCGAGGCGGGCCCGCAGAACATCTGGCGGTACGCGGCGCTGCTGCCCGCCGGCCAGGACCCGGCCACCCGGGTCACCCTCGATCCCGGCTTCACCCCGCTGGTGGCCGCCCCGCACCTGGCCACCGAGCTGGGCATCACCGCCCCACTCTGGGTCAAGGACGACAGCGCCAACCCCACCCACTCGTTCAAGGACCGGGTGGTGTCGGTGGCGTTGACCGCCGCCCACGCGCTCGGCTTCAACCGCTACGCCTGCGCCTCCACCGGCAACCTGGCCAACTCGGTGGCCGCGCACGCCGCCCGGGCCGGTGCGCCGTCGGTCGTGTTCATCCCCGGCGACCTGGAACAGGGCAAGGTCATCACCACCGCCGTCTACGGCGGCGAGCTGGTCGCCATCGACGGCTCGTACGACGACGTGAACCGGCTCTGCGGCGAGCTGGTCGAGACGGACGAGTTCGAGGACACCGCGTTCGTCAACGTCAACGTGCGCCCCTACTACGCCGAGGGCTCGAAGACGCTCGGCTACGAGGTGGCCGAGCAGCTCGGCTGGCGGATCCCCGCGCAGGTGGTGATCCCGATGGCCTCCGGCGAGCTGCTCACCAAGATCGACAAGGCGTTCACCGAGCTGGTCGAGATCGGCCTGGTCGAGGCGCCCGCCGGCGGCTGGAAGGTGTTCGGCGCGCAGTCGGCCGGCTGCAACCCGATCGCCACCGCCCTGCACGCCGACACCGACACCATCACCCCCGTCCGGCCGGCCGGCATCGCCAAGTCCCTCAACATCGGCGACCCGGCCGCCGGTGTCTACGCCCTGGAGGCGGTACGCCGGACCGGGGGCTGGATGGAGTACGCCGACGACGACGAGATCCGCGCCGGCATCCGCCTGCTGGCCCGCACCACCGGCGTCTTCGCCGAGACCGCCGGTGGGGTGACCGTGGCCGTGCTGCGCAAGCTGGTCGAGTCGGGTCGCCTGGATCCGGCCGCGGAGACCGTCGTCTTCAACACGGGCGAGGGCCTCAAGACCCTCGACGCGGTGGCCGGCGAGGTCGGCCCCACCCACCGCATCAGGCCCTCGCTGCGCGCCGCCCGCGACGCCGGCCTCCTCGGCTGACCCGCCCCGCCCCGTCGATCACGAGGTGGGCGGCGCCGTTCGCCGATCGACCTCGCCCGCCAACCTCATGATCGACGCTCGGGTCCCGGGGCGGGCCGAGGGCGGGGGCGGGGGATTCGGGGGGTGCCTGGGTTTTCGCTGTGTGTGCGGAAAACGCGCCGACAAGGACTTGACGGCAGGAACCGGACGGCGCAAGATGCTCCGTGCGGGAGGGCGTATCGCCGGAGACTTTCAGTTCTTGCGACCCAACGCCGAAGGCGTTGTGCGATCGTCCCTCCCGACCAACTTCCGATCGGGCCAGCGGTTAATTCGCTGGCCCGATCGTCGTCGGGTGGCGCACCCTCAGCCGATGAGCATCGTGATCGCGCCCATCGACGCCGGCGACCAGGCCGCGATCGACGAGGCGTACCGGATCGGCGCGGCGGCCAACGACGTCGACCTGCCGGACTTCCCGCCCTTCTGCCGGCGGCGCTTCGAGGCGGCGGTCCGGCACCCGATGCCGGGCAACGAGCCGCTCTGGGCGCTGGCCCGGCTCGACGGCGTGCCGGCCGGCTACCTCGCGCTGGACCTGCCGCAGCTCGACAACACCGAGAACGCCACGGCCGAGGTGACCGTGCACCCGGAGTACCGGCGTCGTGGTGTCGGCCGCGCGCTGCACGAGCACGCCGTACGCCTGCTGCGCGAGCGGGGCCGCAAGCGGGTGCTGGCGATGGCGGTCTCCGCGCTGCCCGGCGGTCCGGCGCGCTCCCCGGCCGGCGCCGCCTTCGCCGCGTCGACCGGCGCCCGGCCGGCGCTGGCCGAGGTCCGCCGCCGGCTCGACACCACCCGGCTCGACCACGACGGCCCGGCCGCCACGCTGGCCGAGGCCCGGGAGCGGGCCGCCGGCTACCGCGTCCTGCGCTGGCAGGGGCACACCCCCGAGCAGTACGTCGCCGACATCGCCTACCTCGACGGTCGGCTGATGACCGACGCGCCCCTGGGCGACCTGCAGTGGGAGCCGGAGCGGATCGACGCCGACCGCGTCCGGGGCACCGAGCGGGCGCTGGACGCGCGGGGGCGGCGGCGCTACCACACGGCGGTGCGCCACGAGGCGTCCGGACGACTGGTCGCCTGGACCCTGCTCGACGTGGGCGCCTCGGCCGACTGGCACGCGTTCCAGCAGATCACCATCGTCGACCCGGCGCACCGCGGGCACCGGCTCGGCCTGCTCGCCAAGGTCGGGAACCTGCGCCACCTGCTGGCCAACGAGCCGGCGGTACGCGCGATCGACACCTTCAACGCGGCGGAGAACGGCCACATGGTGCGCATCAACGAGCAGCTCGGGTTCCGCCCCGTCGACGGCTGGACCGACTGGCAGCTCACCATCTGAGTTGTGACACGCCCCTACTGATCCTGGGCCTTTCTGTTGCATGATGGCGGGCATGACGGAGACCCCGCACCCCCTGTACGACAGGCACGCCGACACCCTGACCCGGGCGCTGACCGCCATCACGGAGCGCGGGTACTGGTCCGCCTACCCCGAGTCGCCCAGCCCTCGGGTCTACGGCGAGACCGCCGCCGCCGACGGCAAGGCCGCCTTCGAGGCGTACCTCGGCGGTGACTTCCCCCTCGACCAGCCGGGCACGGCCGACCGGGTCGCCACCGAGACCAGCCCGTTCGGCGTCGAGCTGAACGTCCGCTACCCGCACGCCGGCGCCGACGAGCTGGTCGCCGCCGCCTCCGCCGCCCTGCCCGGCTGGCGCGACGCCGGTCCGCAGGCCCGGGCGGGAGTCTGCCTGGAGATCCTCGACCGGCTGCACAAGCACATCTTCGAGCTGGCCAACGCGGTGCAGTTCACCAGCGGCCAGGCCTTCGTGATGGCCTTCCAGGCCGGCGGCGCGCACGCGCTCGACCGCGCGCTGGAGGCGGTCGCCTACGCGTACGCGGAGATGACCCGGCACCCGGGGACGGCGGGCTGGGAGAAGGCGGCCGGCAAGGGCGACCCGCTGCGGATGACCAAGACCTTCCACGTGGTGCCGCGTGGCGTGGCGCTGGTGATCGGCTGCAACACCTTCCCGACCTGGAACTCGTACCCCGGGCTGTTCGCCTCGCTGGTCACCGGCAACCCGGTGGTCGTCAAGCCGCACCCGCGCGCGGTGCTGCCGCTGGCGATCACGGTGAAGTACGCCCGGGAGGTGCTCGCCGAGGCCGGCTTCGACCCGAATCTGGTGCTGCTCGCCCCCGAGGCCCCCGGCGAGAAGCTCGCCTCCACGCTGGCCCTGCACCCGGCCGTGAAGATCATCGACTTCACCGGTTCGACCGGGTACGGCGACTGGCTGGAGGCCAACGCCCGGCAGGCCGCCGTCTACACCGAGAAGGCAGGCCTCAACACGGTGGTGATCGACTCCACCGACGACTTCGCCGGGATGTGCCGCAACCTCGGCTTCACCCTGACCCTCTACAGCGGTCAGATGTGCACCACGTCGCAGAACATCCTGATCCCCCGCGACGGCATCACCACCGACCAGGGGCACAAGAGCTTCGACGAGGTGGCCGGCGGGATCGCCGCGGCGGTCGCCAAGATCACCGCCGATCCGGCGCGCGGGGTGGAGATGACCGGCGCGATCGTCAACGACGGGGTGCTGGAGCGCCTCGACGCGGTCACCAAGGTCGGCGAGGCGGTGCTGGAGTCGCGTACGGTCGAGCACCCCGCCTTCCCCGGCGCGGTGGTCCGCACCCCGACGGTGGTGCGGCTGGCGGCCGACGACACCGCGACCTACTCGCAGGAGTGGTTCGGGCCGATCTCGTTCGCCATCGCCACGGACTCCACGGCGCACAGTCTGGAGGTGCTGCGCTCCACGGTCGGCGAGAAGGGCGCGCTCACCGCGGCGGTCTACTCCACCGACGAGGCGGTCCTGAACGCGGCCGAGGCGACGGCGATCGAGGTCGGGGTGCACCTGTCCTGCAACCTCACCGGCGGGGTCTTCGTCAACCAGTCGGCGGCCTTCTCCGACTTCCACGGCAGCGGCGCCAACGCGGCGGCCAACTCCGCGCTCACCGACGGCGCCTACGTGGCCAACCGGTTCCGCGTCGTGCAGTCCCGCCGGCACGCGTGAGCCGTCCGGCTGCCCGGGTCGGCTCCGCACGGGCCGATCCGGGCGGTCGCGTCAGGCCGGTCGGCGCATCTGGAGTTCGGTGAGCGCCGGCACGGTGGGGTGCGGGACGCGTACGCCGGTGTCGACGAAGCCCAGCCGCCGGTACGCGCGGTAGGCCCGGTCGTTGCCCACCACGACCTCCAGCATCAGTTCGGGGCGTCCGCAGGCCCGGGACCAGGCCGCGACGGCGTCGACGAGGGCGCCGAGGAGGCCGGTGCCCCGCCAGGGCGGGGTGACGTAGACGGCGTACACCACGGTCAGCCCCGGCTCCCCGGGAGCCGCCGTGCCGCCGGCGTGCCCGACGAGCCGGCCGCCCGGGTCCGCGACGAACTGTGCGGTGCCGGCCCCGGTGGAGACGGACGCGATCCGGGCCGCGTAGTCGGCGTGCGGGCGGGCCGCCGCGTCGGCGAGGGTCTCCAGGAAGGCCAGCGGGGCGTCGGCGAGCATCTCCAGGCGCAGGGCCCGCATCCGGGCCGCGTCGCGCGGCCGGACCCGTCGGATCTCCGCCCGCCGTGCCGACCCCGACCCGTTGGGCGTGCTCGTCATCACGCATACCTACCACAACGATGATTGCCGATGGACTGCGGTCGAAGTTTGCCCGATTTGTGGTCGTGCGCCGTCGTCACGCTTCGTGTAGCGTGCGATTTCGGTCACCGTTTCAGCGGTCCTCGTCGATCGCCGAGCCGGTGGCCCTCCGGTGCCGGCCCGCCCGGCCTCCGGGTCGTGGAAAGCCGCGCAGAGTGAGGAAGTGCACCGTGGCACAGGGCACCGTGAAGTGGTTCAACTCCGAAAAGGGCTACGGCTTCATCGCCGTCGACGGCGGGCAGGACGTCTTCGTCCACTTCTCGGCGATCGAGATGGACGGCTACAAGGCGCTGGACGACGGCCAGCGGGTCGAGTTCGAGATCGCCCAGGGCCAGAAGGGCCCGCAGGCCGAGCGCGTGCGCGTCGTCGCCTGACCGGGCCCCCCGCTCCCGCCCCGGTCCGAGCTCGACGTCGGCGTCGGGATGCCGACCGGGTGATTCCGCGGTCGTAAGCAGTCGCCGCCGCGGGGGCGGGCTTCGGCGCGGTTGCGCCGGCAGGGAAGGATCGTGAGCCGTTCCAGCCACCGCTGAGGAGGGTTCATGTCCGACCAGCCGCCCCAGGCCGCGCCACCCCCGGGAGATCCTGACCCCGCCGCGCCGCCACCCGGCGGTCCGGCCGCACCGGAGCCCGGCGTCGTCACGCCCCCGGCCGCCGGGACCCCGGCCGATCCCGCCGCCGGGAACGCCGGCCCGGCCGCGCCGGGTGCCGCGGTGCCGGCCGTCCCGCCCCCGGGCGGTCCCGTGCCCCCGGGTGGTGGGGCACCCGCAGGCCCGCCGCCGCAGGGCTGGGTCTTCCCGCCCACCGGCGGGTACCCGGTCGGCTCCGGTCCGTACGGCGGGCAGCCGTGGTATCCGGGCGCCCCGGTCGCCTACCCCGGGCAGCCGGCCCACGGCTGGTACCCGCCGGGGCACGGCCTCGATCCGTCCGACCTGCTCGTCACCCCGCCCGGCGCAGGCGTCAACGGCTGGTTCGGCCGGTGCGTCGGCGCGGTGCGCCGGGGCTGGCGGCTGCTGCTGCCGATCCTGCTGCTCACCCAGGTGCTGCCGGCCCTCGTGGTGTCGGTGCTCACACTGTTCCTCGACCCGACCGCGAAGTGGGAGCAGTCGATGGCCGACGATCCGGCCGCGCTGCCCGACACGTTCGTGACCGACATGGGCGTCATGCTGGCCGTGGTGCTCGGCAGCGCCCTCGTCTTCGGTCTGGTGCAGAGCCTGGGCTGGGCGGCCGGCACCTGGGTGGTGACCCGGCAGGCGGCCGGCGAGGCGGTGAGCATGGGCGCGGCCCTGTCCTACGGGGCGCGTCGGGCCCTCGGCCTCTGGGGCTGGACCCTGTTGACGAGCGTGATCATCGGGCTCGGCCTCTGTCTCTGCGTCATCCCCGGCATCTACTTCGCGTTCGCGCTGAGCATGGCCGGCCCGGTCTACCTGTTCGAGCGGCAGGCCCCGATCGGCCGTTCCTTCCGGATGTTCCACGACCGGCTCGGTCTGCTGCTCGGCCGGGTGGCGCTGGTGGCGGCGGCGGTGATCATCGGCGGCGGGGCCGCCGCCATGGTGGAGGGCGTCGGCGCGCTGCCGTTCGGCGCCACCCCGATGGAGTCGCCCGGCACGGCCGTCGGCGTCATCGTGGTGGCGCTGGTGGGCGCGGTGCTGGCCCTGCCGACCCACCTCGCCCAACTGGTCGGCCTGGTCGTGACCTACGCCGAGCAGCGCGCCCACGAGGGGCCGGTGGACAGCGCGCGACTGGCCGGTGAACTCGGCTGACCGGGGCGGTCGTGCTTGCACTCGGCAGGGGAGAGTGCTAAACAAGTCATTGGCACTCGCATACCGCGAGTGCCAATGGTCGGGGCGGTAGGGCCACGGTCGTAGCGGCGTCCAGACGCGGCTGCGGCACATGGCCGGTCGTCGCGGGCTATCCGGCCCGGCCGAGGAGACGTCGTCGTCGCCAGGTGGCGACGTCCCAAGGTGCGTACACCAGGCGGCCCATCCGGGACACACACTCGGGTGGCCCGTGAGTGTCCAGGAGGACAACGCCGTATGGCCAAGATGATCGCGTTCGACGAAGAGGCGCGCCGCGGCCTCGAGCGGGGCATGAACCAGCTCGCCGACGCCGTGAAGGTGACCCTCGGCCCCAAGGGCCGCAACGTCGTCCTCGAGAAGAAGTGGGGTGCCCCCACCATCACCAACGATGGTGTGAGCATCGCCAAGGAGATCGAGCTCGAGGACCCCTACGAGAAGATCGGCGCCGAGCTGGTCAAGGAGGTCGCGAAGAAGACCGACGACGTCGCCGGTGACGGCACGACGACGGCGACCGTCCTGGCCCAGGCCCTGGTCCGCGAGGGCCTGCGCAACGTGGCCGCCGGTGCCAACCCGATGGCCCTGAAGCGGGGCATCGAAACCGCCGTGGCCAGCGTCTCGGAGGAGCTGCTCAAGCTCGCCAAGGACGTCGAGACCAAGGAGCAGATCGCTTCCACCGCCTCCATCTCCGCCGGTGACACCAGCGTCGGCGAGATCATCGCCGAGGCGATGGACAAGGTGGGCAAGGAAGGCGTCATCACCGTCGAGGAGAGCAACACCTTCGGGCTGGAGCTGGAGCTCACCGAGGGCATGCGCTTCGACAAGGGCTACATCTCGGCCTACTTCATGACCGACCCGGAGCGCATGGAGGCCGTCTTCGACGACCCCTACCTCCTGATCGTCAACAGCAAGATCTCGTCGGTGAAGGACCTGCTCCCGATCCTGGAGAAGGTCATGCAGTCGGGCAAGCCGCTGCTGATCATCTCCGAGGACATCGAGGGCGAGGCCCTGGCGACCCTGGTCGTCAACAAGGTCCGGGGCACCTTCAAGTCGGTCGCCGTCAAGGCGCCGGGCTTCGGTGACCGCCGCAAGGCCATGCTGGCCGACATCGCCATCCTCACCGGTGGCCAGGTCATCAGCGAGGAGGTCGGCCTCAAGCTGGACGCCGTCGGCCTCGACATGCTGGGCCGCGCCCGCAAGGTCGTGGTGACCAAGGACGAGACCACCATCGTCGACGGTGCCGGCGACGCCGACCAGATCCAGGGCCGGGTCAACCAGATCCGGGCCGAGATCGACAAGAGCGACTCCGACTACGACCGCGAGAAGCTGCAGGAGCGGCTGGCCAAGCTGGCCGGCGGCGTCGCGGTCATCAAGGTCGGCGCGGCCACCGAGGTCGAGCTGAAGGAGCGCAAGCACCGCATCGAGGACGCCGTCCGCAACGCGAAGGCCGCCGTCGAGGAGGGCATCGTCCCGGGTGGTGGCGTCGCGCTGGTGCAGGCCGGCAAGACCGCCTTCGACAAGCTCGACCTGGTCGGCGACGAGGCGACCGGTGCGAACATCGTCAAGGTCGCGCTGGACGCCCCGCTGCGGCAGATCGCCGTCAACGCCGGCCTCGAGGGCGGCGTCGTGGTGGAGAAGGTCCGTAACCTGAACCCGGGTCACGGCCTCAACGCCGCCAACGGCGAGTACGTCGACCTGCTGGCCGCGGGCATCATCGACCCGGCCAAGGTGACCCGCTCGGCGCTGCAGAACGCCGCGTCGATCGCGGCGCTCTTCCTCACCACCGAGGCCGTCGTGGCGGACAAGCCGGAGAAGGCCCCGGCCGCCCCGGCTGGTCCGGGTGGCGGGGACATGGACTTCTGAGTCCAGCTCCAACGCCGGAAGGGGCGGGCCGCGTCAGCGGCCCGCCCCTTCCGCTGTCACGTGGGCAGCGGTCGCTGGTTGCGTCTCTTCTGCGTCCGGTCGTACGGCTGCGGGATCTGCACCGGCTCGTCGACCAGCGTCACCGGCTCGTCGGCCGGCTCGTCGACACCGGCCATCTCCGCCTGCTGCTCGGCGTCGCCGTAGTCGAGCCGGTCGAACGGCAACGGGCCGGGGCGTTCGTCGTCCGTGGTCATGGTTGCCTCCTCTACCGGAAACGGTAGGGCGCGACGATCACCAATGCGGACGAATGGCGTTATGAGGTTCCATGTTCCGATCGTCCCGTCGTCAGTCCCCGAGCGACCTGCGGTACAGGAAGAAGACGCGCTCGATCCGGGCACCCGCGCTGCCCGAGTAGAAGGGCACCGGCCCCACCCACCCGATCTGCGCCGCCGACACGCCCGCCGCCCGCTGGTCGCGCAGGCACCGGCGCAGCAGCACCCCGCCGATCCCCGAGCCCGCCGCCGCCGGGGCGGTACCCATCGGGCCGAACCAGCTCGGCCGCGACGACCCGTACGCGGCGAAACCGAGCACCTCGCCGTCGCGTTCGGCCAGGTGGCAGCCCGCACCCTCCCGGCCCACCGAGCCGGCCAGTTCGGCGTCCCAGGCCCCACCGAAGGTGGCGCGCGCGAACTCCGTCAGTGCCGGCAGGTCGCCCGCCCCGGCCCGGCGGACCGTCACCCCCTGCCCGGCCAGCCGCTCCTCCGCGGGTGCCGTCGGGCGCAGCGCGGGCGAGTCGTCGTACGACAGGTCGGCGGTCATGTTCCACGCCGTCCGGTCCTGCCGGTAGCCGAGCGCCAGCGCGGCGCAGACCGCCGGGGTGTAGCGCACGTCGATGCCGGGCCAGGCGTGGTACGGCGGATTGCCGGCGAGCAGCATCTCCACCGCGCCGAGCCCGGCGAGCCGCGCCTCGGCGACCGCCAGCAGGGCCCTCCCGACACCCTTCCGCCGCTCCTGCGGTGCCACCGCGACCAGGTCGACGTGACCACGGGCGTCGCCGTCGTCGGCGGCGAGGGAACCGACGAGCACGCCGACGAGGCGCCCCTCCCGGTACGCGCCCCACACGAACACCGGGCGGCGGGCGGTTGCCCGGGCCCAGAGGGTGTCCACGACGGCCGGCGCCTCGGCCGCGTCCTCCGGCAGGTCCAGTGCCCGCCCGCAGAGCTCCACCACGGCGGGCAGCCGGTCGGGCCCCAGCTCGACGATCTTCAGGTCCATGGACGCCGACCCTAGGTCACCGGAGCGCTCCTGTTGAGGAGAGCCCCTGTCGGCGTTGCCCGGCCGGCGGTCGCCGTGGCGTGCCGCGACCGGCCCGGTCGCCTCAGCCGGCCGGCTCGGACCTCGGTTCCGGCTCGGGTGTCGGTTCCGGGTCGGCCCTCGGTTCCGGGTCGGGCTCGGGAAGGGCCGGGTCGGGCTCGGGAAGGGTCGGCGCGTCGGTGGGGTAGAGGCCGGCGACGAACCCGTACACCTGGTCGCCGGAGCGGGGGATCTGGGCGAAGCGGCGGGTCAGCGCCTGCACCTCGGCCCAGAATGCGCGTACCTCCTGGATCGGGATGCGGGCGTGGACGAGGGTGCAGCGCAGGTCGTCGGCGGCGTGGGCGGCGGCGGATTCGGCGACGGCCTCGGCGAGCCCGTTGACGGCGGTCGCGACCTGTCTGTCCTCGGGGCGGGTGAGCGCGCCGATGTAGAGCGTGCGGGCGACCCGGCCGTAGTACCGCTCGTCGATCGCCCGCACCCGCCGGGTCCGAACCACCCGGAGCAGGCCGGCATCGACGAGCGCGGTCACGTGGTAGGCGACGCTGCTCTTCGGCCGGTCGACCGCCCGGGCCAGCTCGGTCACCGTGGCGGCCCGCTCCAGGAGCAGTTCCAGGAGGGTGGCGCGCAGGGGATCGGCCAGCGCGCGAAGCTGCGCGGGCGCGGTGACCACGAGCATCTCGTCGAGGTCGTAGTCCGGGATCCGCTGATTGCTCGACATTTCTCGACCGTTCTAGAATCATGGATCATTCGATCGTTGTCGTCTGTAGACAGGAGTGTAGAGATGGCCGACGTGGTCCTGTTCCACCATCTGCGCGGGGTCACCGACGGGCTGCGCGGGTTCGCCGAACAGCTGCGGTCGGGCGGGCACACCGTGCACACCCCCGACCTGTTCGACGGTGAACGCCCGGCGACCCTCGAAGAGGGCTTCGCGCTCACGAAACGCATCGGGAGGGAGGTGCTCCGCGAGCGCGCCGACCGGGCCGTGGCCGAGCTGCCCGACGGTCTGGTGTACGCGGGCTTCTCCTGGGGCGCCGCCACCGCCCAGCGGCTCGCCCAGACTCGGCCGGGCACCCGCGGCGCGCTGCTCTACGAATCCTGCCTGCCCGTCACCGGCGAATGGGCCGTCGGCCCCTGGCCCGCCGGGGTTCCGGTGCAGATCCACGGCATGGACGCCGACCCGTTCTTCGCCCTGGAGGGCGACATCGAAGCCGCCCGCGAGCTGGTCGGCATCGTCGGCGACCTCGGCGAGCTGTTCGTCTACCCCGGCGACCGGCACCTGTTCACCGACAGCACGCTGCCGTCGTACGACGCGGAGGCGACGGCACTGGTGCTGCGGCGCTCGCGGGAGTTCCTCGACCGGCTGCGGTGAACCGGCGCTCCGCGCCTCACCCCCGTGCCGTGCGAACGGCGGCGTACGCGTCGACCAGGCCGGCGCCGGTGATGTTCCGGTCGCCCCCGCAGGTCTGGGTCCGGGACGCGTACGTGGCCACGGCCGGGGTCGCGGTGTCCCGCAGGATCTGCCGGGTACGGGGCAGGTCGCCGACCAGCGCCGGGTTGGCCGACCACATCAGCGCCACCACGCCGGCCACCTGAGGCGTCGCCATCGAGGTGCCGCTCAGGGTGGCGTACCCGCCGCCCGGCATCGCCGAGAGCACCTCGTCGCCCGGCGCGACCAGGTCCGGCTTGGCCGCCCCCGGCACCGGGCCCCGCGACGAGAAGAGGGTCACCCTGCGCTGCCGGTCCACCGCGCCGACGGTCAGCACGTCCGCGTACGGGGCGGGCGGGTCGTCGATCGAGCCGCAGTAGGGCCCGGTGTTGCCGGCCGCGGCCACCACCAGGATGCCGGCGGCGTCCAGGGCGGCGGTGGCCGGTCGGAGCGCGCCCGGGTCGCAGCCCTCGATCGACGGGCAGCCCCACGAGTTGGTGAGGATGTCCGGGGCCCGCCCGGGGCGCCCGTCGGTGAAGGGGTCCCCGCCCGGCGGGAAGGGCGCCAGCATGAACTGGAGGCAGTCCAGGTAGTACGCGGGGTTGCCGAGGTTGCGGTCCAGGTTGACGCAGCCGACCCACCGGGCGCCCGGGGCCACTCCGATGCCGTCGCGGCCCACCGCGCTGCCCGCCGTGTGGGTGCCGTGCCCGCCCTTGTCGGTCGGCGCCCGGGTGCCGTTCCACGGGTCGTGCCAGGAGTCGTCGCCGCCCCGGAAGCCGCCCGCCAGCGCGGGGTGCCCGTCGTCCACGCCCGAGTCGGAGCTGCCCACCACGATCCCCGAGCCGTCCACCCCGAGTTGGGACCAGACCCGGTCCGCGCCGATCATCCGGACGTGCCACTCCGCTCCGGCGGGCGCGGGCGCGCTGCCGCGACTGCGCCCGGCCGGCGCGGGCAGCGGTCGCACCCGCTGGCCGACCAGCACCCGGGCCACCTCCGGCCGGCGCGACAGCCAGGCCCGCACCGCCGGTCCGCCGTCCACCTCGACCGCGTTCACCAGGTAGTAGGGGGTGTGCTCCAGCCGCAGCCGGCGCAGGTCCCGGCGCAGGTCGGCCTGGGTCCGCTCGGCGGTCGTGACGAGCCGCCGGTGGACCTCGCCGACCCGGGCGTCCCGGCCGGCCCGGCCGGTCGTCGCCGGGACGTCACCGAGATCGGCCTGCTCGCGGAGCACCACGAACAGCCGCTCGCCGTGCAGGCCGGGCTGGCCCACGCCGACGGCCACCACGCCCACCGCGACCAGCAGCACGCCGGCGGTCACCCCGGCGACCCGCCGGCTCGGCCGCCGGGCCCGGGTCAGCAGCACGCCGTACGCGACGGCGAGGACGGCCGCGGCGGCGAGCCCGGCGCCGCCGGCGGCGGCCACCCAGAACGGCACGTCGCGGGTGCCGGCCAGGAGGAGGGTGATCTCCTCGGGGTCGGTGAGGGCCAGCGGGCCGAGGACGCCGAGCCCGACCAGCCAACGGACCGCGGGCCGCACCGCGAGCGGGCCCCGGCCGACCGGCCCGCGGGCAGCGGCGCCCGGCGCCGGACCGGCCGGACCGGCGGTGTCGGCCGGACCGGCCGGTCCGGCCGGGTCGGCGGGCCGGTGGTAGCGGGTGGCGGCCTCGGCCGGCCGGGCCGCCACGTGCAGGGCGGCCAGTGCGAAGCCGGCCGGCGGCAGCGTCAGCAGCAGGGGCAGTTGGGCCCCGGACTGCCCGACCCCGGCGGCGAGCAGCAGCAGCGCGACCCCGGCGACCAGCCCGCCGACCAGCACCGACCGCGCCGGCCGGGGCGGCTCCCCGACGGTGAAGCGGGACCAGAAGGCGGCGTCCAGCAGCGCCCCGGCCAGCACGCCCAACGCGGCGGCGGCGACCCCGGCCAGCACCGTCTCCAGCAGCCCGCCGAGCGCCCCCAGCCAGACCCAGGGCAGCAGCAGCGTCAGCCCGCCGGCCACCCCGAGCAGCGTGGCGGGTGGCGCGGACACCCGGGGCGTCGCGGCGGCCGCGCGGCGGCCCAGCGTCCGCAGGGCGAGGGCGGCCAGCGCGGCCGTGGTGGCCAGCGCGGCGAGGTACGCCTCGTGGTGCACCGGCGGGATCGCCCGGAGCGGCCCCAGCGCGCCGAGCACGAGCGCCGCCGCCAGCCAGACCCGGCCGGCGGCGCGGACCGCCTGCGAGCGGGGCAGCAGGGCGAGCGCCAGCGCGGGGGCGCCGACGAGGAGCACGGTGATCAACACCGTCGCCGGCCAGAGCCAGACCACGCGGTCCAGCCCGGAGGCCAGCACGATCTGGTCGGCCAGCCACCCGCCGCTCTGGCCCAAGACGACGAGCCCGACCGTCCAGCAGCCGGCGACCGCCGCCGCGACCACCGGCCAAGGGCTCGGCGGGCCCGGCGCGGCCGGTGGGCGTGGGACGGGCTGACCAGCGGGAAACGGGGGGCCGACGTCCATCCTGCGACAGTACGGCGCGGACGGGCTGTGCCGCCCGATGGCGGCGGCGGTTACCGTGGACGGGTGCGTGACCCCAACGTGTCCCGAACGACGGCCGGCCAGCTCTCCCCCGAGCGCCGGGCCGCCGACCTGCGCCGCCTGCGCGCCGAACGCTTCGACGTGCTGGTCATCGGCGGTGGCGCGACCGGGGCGGGGGCCGCCCTGGACGCCGCCTCGCGAGGGCTGAAGGTGGCTCTGGTGGAGGCGCGCGACTACGCCGCCGGCACCTCCAGCCGTTCCAGCAAGCTCATCCACGGGGGCCTGCGCTACCTGGAGCAGTTGGAGTTCCACCTGGTGCACGAGGCGCTCACCGAGCGCGGGCTGCTCGCCACCCGGCTGGCGCCGCACCTCGTCCGGCCGGTGCCCATCCTGGTCCCGCTGCCCGACGGGCAGGGCGTGCGCGGTCTGCCCGCCCGGCTGTTCCGCCGCTCCTACTACGGCGCCGGCGTGGCGGCATACGACGCCTTCGCCGGGGTCTTCGGCGGTGGGCGCGGCATGCCGCTGCACCGGCACCTGACCCGCGAGGGCGCCCGCCGGGTCTTCCCCAGCCTGCGGGCCGACGCGGTGGCCGGCGCGATCCGCTACTACGACGGGCAGGTCGACGACGCGCGGCTGGTGGTGACGCTGGCCCGCACGGCGGCCAGCCTCGGCGCGACCGTGGTGAACAGCACCCGGGCGGTCGGGTTGATCCGGCAGGCCCGCGAGGTCACCGGCGTCCGGATCCGCGACCTGGAGGCGCCCCCCGGCTGCCCGGACGCCGAGTTCGAGGTACGCGCCCGCACCGTCATCGCCGCCACCGGCGTGTGGAGCGACGACATGTCGCGGATGCTCAACGACGTCGGGCTGCGCCCCGGCATCCGCGTCCGGGCCTCCAAGGGCGTGCACCTGGTGGTGCCCCGCTCGGCGATCACCGGCGAGGCCGGGCTGATCCTGCGTACGGCCACCAGTGTGCTCTTCGTCATCCCGTGGGGCGGGCACTGGATCATCGGCACCACCGACACCGACTGGCGCCTGGACCGGTCCCACCCGGCCGCCTCCGCGCGGGACATCGAATACCTGCTGAACCAGGTCAACACGGTGCTCGACCGGCCGCTCACGACGGCCGACATCGAGGGGGTCTACGCCGGGCTGCGCCCGCTGCTGGCCGGCGAGGCCGACTCCACCTCCAAGCTGTCCCGCGAGCACGCCGTCTTCGAGCCGATGCTCGGTCTGCTGCTGGTCGCCGGGGGCAAGTACACGACGTACCGGGTGATGGCCTCCGACGTGGTCGACCGGGCCGCCCACCGGCTCGGTGCCGTACGCCCCTCCCGCACCGCCGACCTGCCGCTGCTCGGCGCCGACGGCTACCCGGCGATGTGGCGTGACCGGGCCGACCTGGCCCGCCGGCACGGGTTGCCGGTCGGGGTGGTCGAGCACCTGCTGGAGCGCTACGGCACCCTCACCCGCGACCTGCTCGCCCTGATCGACGCGGACCCGCTGCTGGCCTCCCCGCTGGCCGGCGCCCCGGAATACCTGGCCGCCGAGGTGACGTACGCGGCCCGGGCCGAGGGGGCGCTGCACCTGGAGGACGTGCTCACCCGGCGTACCCGGATCTCCTTCGAGACGGCGCACCGGGGCCTGGAGTCGGTGGGCCACGCGGCCGAGCTGATGGGCGCGGTGCTGGGCTGGGACGAGGCCACCCGGGCCCGCGAGGTGGAGCACTACCGGGCCCGGGTGGAGGCGGAACGTCAGTCCCAGCTGATGCCCGACGACGCGACCGCCGACGCAGCCCGGCTCGGCGCGCCCGACGTACGGGGCTTCGCGGCGGACCGCGGCGCGGACGACGACCAGGCCGAACTGCCCTCCTCGTCGCGCTGACCGGCCCGCCCCGGCCACCCCCTACGTCCGGCCCCGGGCCCGGTCGGCGGTGCCGTGCCGCACCTGCGGCCGACCGCCTTGACGATCCGGCCGACCCACGCAGCGTCAGAGGACCTTGCCGGGGTTGAGCAGACCGGCCGGATCCAGCGCGGCCTTGATCGCCTGGTGCACCCGGACGCCCACCGGGCCGATCTCGCGGGCCAGCCAGTCCCGCTTGAGCAGGCCCACGCCGTGCTCGCCGGTGCAGGTGCCGCCCAGGTCCAGGCCGAGGCGCATGATCTCGTCGAACGCGCGCCGGCCGCGTTCGAGGCTCACCGGGTCGGCCCGGTCCACCACGATGTTGGGGTGCATGTTGCCGTCCCCGGCGTGGCCGACCACGCCGATCGGCACGTCGCACTCCACCGCGATCCGGGCCACCCCGTCGAGCAGCGCGGCCAGGGCGCCCCGGGGCACCGCCACGTCATCGATGACCAGGCCGCCGTTGCCGCCCGGGTAGCTCTGCGCCGCGAACTGCTCCATCGCCGGGTGTGCGAGCCGGCGGGCCTGCAACAGGGCCGCCGCCTCCACGGCGTCGGTGGCCGCGTAGACCTCGTCGGCGCCGGCCGCCTCGCAGACCGCGGCCAGGTCCGCCAGGTCGTCGGCCGCGCGCGAGCCGGTGTCGGCGGCGGCCAGCAGCAGCGCCTGCGCGTCCGTCCGCAGCCCCATCGGCCGGTACGCCTCGATGGCCCGCAGGTGCGTCCGGTCGAGCAGCTCCAGCAGGCTGGGGGAGAGTCCCCGGGCGGCGATCTCGGCGACCGCCGCGCCGGCGGCGGCGGTGGACGGGAAGACCGCCACCATGGTCAGCGACTCCGCCGGTGCGGGCCGCAGCGCCACGGTCACCTCGGTGATCACGCCCAGGGTGCCCTCGGAGCCGACGAAGAGCCGGGTGAGGTCGTATCCGGCCACGCCCTTGGCGGTACGCCGGCCGGTGCGCAGCACCTCGCCGGAGGCGAGCACCACCTCCAGGCCCAGCACGTACTCGGTGGTGACGCCGTACTTGACGCAGCACATGCCGCCGGCGTTGGTGGCGACGTTCCCGCCGATCGTCGACGACTCCCACGAGCCCGGGTCGGGCGGGTACCACAGCCCCTGCTCGGCCACGGCGGCGGCGAGCGTCGCGTTGACCACGCCGGGCTGCACCACGGCGATCCGGCTCACCGGGTCGATCTCCAGCACGGCGTCCATCGCGACGGTGCTCAGCACCATCGCCCCGGCGACGGCGTTGGCCGCGCCGGCCAGCCCCGTGCGGGCGCCCTGCGGCACCACCGGTACGTCGTGCCGCGCGGCCGCGCGCAGCGCGGCGGCCACCTGTGCGGTGCTGCGGGGACGGACCACGACCAGGGGCGTGCCGGCGGCACAGAGGTCGGCCTCGTCGCGTTCGTGCAGCCGCAGCAGGTCCGGGTCGGTGAGCACGGCGTCGTCGCCGAGCGCCGCCCGCAGGTCGTCGAGGAGGGGGGATCCGGCCATGTCGCCGAGGCTACGGTCGGTGCCGCGCGATCACCAACCGGTCCCCGCGGCGGAGTAGTTTGGCCGACATGCTCTACCTGGACCGGCCCGCCTGGCCGTGGCGGGGGCGGCTCTGGTCCCACCTGATCAGCGACGTCTCGCCCGCCGAGCTGCACGCCTTCGCCGAGGCGCTGGGTGTGCCCCGCCGGTGGTTCGACCGGGACCACTACGACATCCCCGCCGAACGGTGCGCGATGGCCGTCTGGTTGGGCGCCCGGGTGGTGCCGAGCCGGGAGCTGGTACGCCTGCTCCGCCAGGCCGGCCTGCGCCGCCCCAAGCACCTGGCCGACCCTCACCCCACTCCCGGCCCGCCCTCCGCCCGCGTCGATCATGCAGTCGTGGTCCCCAGCGAAAGCCACGAACGGGCGCTTCCTGCCCACCACGACTACGTGATCGACACGTGAGGGCGGACGGACGGGAGTGCGGGGGCGGGGGGTCAGGGCGGGGTCAGGACAGGGCGGGCGGGGTGGGGGGTCGGCGGAGGGCGGACAGCTCGCGGGTCAGGTTGGCGCGGGCCCGCGACTCCCAGCGCCGCGCCAGCGGCGGCAGCCGAAACAGCGCCGGCAGGGCGAGCAGTCCGGCGAGCACCCGGGCCCGGCCCGCCCGGAAGGCCGGCTCGGGCACGTGCGCGTACTCCCGGCGGATCGCCGCGGCGTAGCGGTCGTACGCCTCGGGGGGCGCGGCCAGGATCGCGAGGTCGGCGTCGCAGAGCAGTGCCCCGTCGGCGTCGGCCGGGTCCACGGCGTGCCCGGCGGTGAGCAGCACCAGCCGGCGCACCTCCGCCACGGCGTCGGCCGGCAGGCCCGCCCGGACGAGCAGTGTGCCGGCGAGCGCCGCGCTGTCGCGTTCGTTGGCGTCGCCCCCGGCGCGCGGGTCGTAGACGGCGTCGTGGCACCAGGCCGCGAGGCGCACCAGGTCCGGCCGCCCGGCGGCCGGCGCGTGGGCGTCGACGACGTCGAGGACGGCCGTCAGATGGTGGGCGTCGTGGTAGTGCCGGTGCGGCTCGCGCCAGCGGGCCAGCAGGTCCGCACCGACCAGGGTCAGCTCCGCGGCGTCGGGTGCCCCGGACCCGCGGGCCGCGGCCCGCCACCGGTCGAGAAGGTCGGCCACCCGGTCGAGTCTGCCGTACCGCCGTCGGCGCCGAGGATTCACCCGGCGCGGCACGGGTAGTCCACGCCATGGCCGTGGCCCGGGACCGTCGACCCTCACCGGGGCGACGTGCCGCCCTGGGGGACCGGGGCAAGGATCTCGACACGGCCCGGGTCTCGGCGGCCCTGCGGACCCTGCGGCACCGTGGCAAGGCCACGCTGCACGACCGCCTGCACCGGCTGCGGATGGCGATGGGCCTCGCCGTGCAGGCCGGCCTCGCCGCCGGGCTGTCGTGGGTGGCGGCGCACGAGCTGCTCGGCAACCCGCAGCCGGTCTTCGCGCCGATCTCCGCGGTCGGCACCCTCGCCGCCTCGGTCGGCCAGCGGTTCCGCCGCACCGCGGAGCTGATCGCCGGGGTGGCGATCGGGGTCGCCGTCGGCGACCTGCTCATCTACTTCCTCGGCACCGGCCCGTGGCAGCTCGGCCTGGTCGTCACGCTGGCCATCATGCTGACCGTCTTCGCGGGCGCCAGCGTGGCGATCGTCATCCAGGCGGCGGCCACGGCGGTGCTGATCGTCACGCTCAGCCCGTCGACCGAGGACCTGGAGATCCCCCGGTTCATCGACGCGTTCGTCGGCGGTGGCGTCGCGCTGCTGGTCACCGCGATCCTGCTGCCGCTCAACCCGCTGCGGGTGATCAACCGGGCCGCCCGGCCGGCCCTGGACCTGCTCGCCGCCCAACTCGACGTCACCGCGGACGCCCTGCGGGACCGGGACCAGCCCAAGGCCCAGCAGGCCCTGGACCGGCTCCGCAACAACCAGGAGGAGCTGGCCGCCTTCACCGAGGCCATCGACGGGGCGAAGGAGACCGCCATGCTCTCGCCGATCCGCTGGCACCGGCGCGACGAGCTCACCCACTACGCCGAGGCCGCCGGCCCGGTCGACCGGGCGATGCGAAACGCCGGCACGCTGACCCGCCGCGCGGTGACCCTGATCGAGGACGAGGAGCCCATCCCGGGGCCGATGCCGGACGCGGTGGCCCACCTCGCCGAGTCGGTACGCCTGCTCAAGCACGAGTTCGCCGTCGGCGAGGAGCCGGAGCGGGCGCGGGAGCGGGCGCTGCGCGCGGTCAGCGAGGCCGGCCGGGCGTACGCCGAGGGGGTCGGCTTCTCCGGCAGCGTGGTGGTCGCGCAGGTGCGCACCACCGCCAGCGACATCATGGTGGCCTCCGGCCTCACCCAGGAGGAGGCCAACCGCGGCGTCCGGCAGTCCTTCGGCGACCAGGACCGGCCACGCGGTCAGGGGGAGTCCGACGCCGCCCCGAAGCCGCCCGCCGCCCCGCCGCTCGGCTGACCCGTACGCCCGGGAACCCGCTCAGGCCCGCAGGGCGCGGGCGAGACGGTGGACGGCCTCGTCCATGAGCTCGGGTGGGGCGGCGGCGTAGGTGAGGCGCAGGTGGGGGGCGGCGGGCTCGGCGGCGTACCAGGGGCGGCCGGGAAACACGACTACGCCCTCGGCGGCTGCGGCGGCGGCCAGCGCCACGTCGTCGGTGCCCTCGGGCAGGCGGATCCAGAGGTGCATGCCGCCGCGCGGGACCGGCTGCCGGGCGAGTTCCGGCAGGTGCCGGCGGAGCGCGGCCAGCAGCGCCTCGCGGCGTGCCCGCAGCGCAATGCGCAGGGCGCGGCGGTGCCGCGTCCAGGCCGGGGCGGTGACGAACTCGAGCGTGGCCTGTTGCAGCGGGCCGGCGACGAAGAAGTCGTCCAGCAACCGGGCCGCCCGCAGCCGGGCGCCGGCCGGGCCGCGGCCGCCGATCGCCGCGACACGCAGCCCGGGAGCGGTCGACTTGGTCAGCGAGCGCAGGTAGACGACGTGCCCGTCGGGGTCGTCGGCGGCCAACGGTGGCGGGGCCTGGCCGTCGATGGTGAGGTCGCGGGCGTAGTCGTCCTCGATCAGGAACGCTCCGGCGTCGCGTACGGCCTCGGCCACCCGGGCCCGGCGGTGCTCTGCCAGGGTCGCGCCGTGCGGGTTGGCGTGCAGCGGCTGGCAGTAGAACAGCCGGGCGCCGGTACGGGTGAACGCGGCGGCGAGCTGGTCGGGCTGTACGCCGTCGGCGTCGGCGGGCACGGGCACCACCCGCAGACCGGCTGCCCGGGCGGTGGCCAGCGCACCCAGGTAGGTCGGCGACTCGACGAGCAGGGTGTCGCCGGGCGAGGCGAGCGCGCGCAGCGCGGACGACAGCGCGGCCTGTCCGCCGGGGCAGATCACCATGTCCTCGGCGCGCAGACCGGCGCCGGCCTCGCGGGCGAACCAGCCGCGCAGGTCCTCGCGTCCCTCGGCCGGCCCGCGCTGCCAGGACGCGGGTTGCCGGGCGGCGCGGGTGAGCGCGGCACCGAGCGCGGCGGCGGGCTGAAGCTCCGCCTCCAGGTAGCCGCCCGACAGGGGGATCGCTCCTGCGGGCGGTAACGCCAGTAGCGCCTGCATGTCGTCCTCGCCCGGCCGGCGGGGGCCGAGCGCCACGGTCTGCCACGACAGGTCGGCCACGCGCCACTCGCGCGGCCGGGCGGCCACGAAGGTGCCTCTGCCGGATCGTGTCTCGATCACCCCTTCGGCCACCAGCTGCCGGATGGCCTCGGCGACGGTGACCGGCGAGGCGTGGTGGCGCGCGGTCAGCTCGCGCACGGAGGGCAGCCGCGCGCCGGGCTCGGCGACGGCCACGAGCCTGCGTAGATCTTGGATGACGCGTGCGGCTGCGTTACCGTCATTCATGAACGAGAAGAGTAGCGCTACTGTCCGCGGCGCGGTAACGGCCTACCGGACGACCGGTCTCGCCCTCGGCGCGCTGGGCGTCCTCGCCTTCAGCATGTCGCTGCCCGCCACCCGCGTCGCCGTGCAGCAGCTCGACCCGTGGTTCGTCGCCTTCGGCCGGGCCGTCGGCGCGGCGCTGCTGGCCGCGGCGTACCTGCGACTCACCGCCGCTTCGCGACCCACCGCCGCTTCGCGACCCACCCGTGGTCAGTGGCGGCGGCTGACCGTCGTGGCCCTCGGCGTCGTCGTCGGTTTCCCGCTGTTCACCTCGCTGGCGCTCAGCACCCGGACCTCCGCGCACGGCGCGGTCGTCATCGCCGTGCTGCCCGCCATGACCGCCGTGTTCGCCGTGCTGCGGGCCGGCGAGCGACCGCCGCCGCTGTTCTGGGCCGCGAGCGTCGGCGGGCTGCTGTCGGTCCTCGCCTTCCTCGGCGCCAGCGGCGCGGTGCGCGGGGCCCTCTCCCCGCCCGACCTGTTCCTGCTCGCGGCGGTCGTGCTCTGCGGCCTCGGATACGCCGAGGGCGGCGCGCTCGCCCGCGAGCTGGGCGGCGCTCGGACGATCTGCTGGGCGCTGCTGCTCTCGCTGCCGGTGACCGTGCCGGTCACGGTCGTCGCCGCCGTGGCCGCTGCGCCGCGCGCCGACGCCGTCGCCTGGTCGGCGTTCGGATACCTCACCGCCGTCTCCATGTTCCTGGGCTTCTTCGCCTGGTACGCGGGCCTGGCCCGGGGCGGCGTCGCACAGGTCGGCCAGATCCAGCTCGGGCAGCCGGTGCTCACCCTCGTCTGGTCGGCGCTGCTGCTCGGCGAGGCCGTCACTCCCGCCTCGATCGCGGCGGCGCTGGCGGTGCTGGCGTGTGTCGTGCTGATCCAGCGCACCCGCGGCCGCGCGCCGGCACCCGTGGCGAGGGAGGCCTGACGGCGCGGGCCGGTGACCTGCCGGCGGCATGGCGGGTCGATGCGGCCGGTCCAGCCGGCCCGGGATGGCTACGCTGACCGCATGGCCGACACCCCGCCCGGCGCACCCCTGCCGCCGTCGCCGACCGCGCCCGCCGTCCCGCCGCCGGGTGCGGCCGGGCCCCGGATGCCGCTGCGCCGGCTGGGGTGGCGGCGGGCCCTGGTGCTGGCCGGCACCGTCCTGTTCATCGCGGCGTGCGCGCTGTTCATGGTCTTCACGCTGGGGGAGAACCTGGGCGTCGAGGCGCTGCTGATCGGCGTGGTCGCCGCGATCCTCCCGGTTCCGGTGCTGGTGGCCTGCTTCCTCTGGCTGGACCGCTACGAGCCGGAGCCCCTCAAGTACCTGATCTTCTGCTTCGCCTGGGGCGCGTTCGTCTCCACGGCGGCCTCGCTGACGGTCAACGAGTTCTCCGCCGGGTTGTTCGAGGACTGGGGGCTGCCGACCGCGCTGACCGCGGTGCTGGTGGCGCCGTTCATCGAGGAGCTGACCAAGGCCCTCGGGCCGATCCTGCTGCTGATCTTCCGCCGCCGGGAGTTCTCCGGGATCACCGACGCCCTGGTCTACTGCGGGCTCTCCGCGATCGGGTTCGCGATGGTGGAGAACATCCTCTACCTGGGCGGCTACGGCTACGCCAGCGGCGTGGAGCGGTACGGGCCGGCGACCGGCACCCAGCAGGTCATCGCCATCTTCATCGTCCGGATCCTGCTCTTCGGCTTCGCCCACCCGCTCTTCACCTCGATGACGGGGGTGGGGCTGGGCATCGCCGCGCGCGCCGCCGACCGGTGGGTCCGGGTGCTCGCCCCGCTCGCCGGCCTGGTCCTGGCGATGATGCTGCACGGGCTCTGGAACCTGCTACCGACGCTCACCCAGGCCACCGGCCAGACCCTGATCATGCTGTACGGCTTCATCGGCGTGATGGTGCCGGTCTTCTTCGGCATGGTCGGGCTCGCCGTCTGGCTGCGGGCCTGGGAGGGGCGGCTCACCGAGCGGACCCTGCCGGACTACGTACGGGCGGGCTGGCTCACCCCGCCGGAGGTGGCGGCGCTGAGCAGCCTGGGACGGCGGCACGCGGCCCGGGTGTGGGCCAGGCGGGTCGCCGGCGACGGCGGGCTTAGGGCGATGCGTGGCTACCAGTTCGCGGCGACCCGGCTGGCGCTGCTGCGCGACGGCGCGCTGCGCGGGCTGGACCGACGCCCGGCGGACCGGGAGCGGACCGCGCGGGAGGAGCGGGAGCTGCTGGAGGCGATCGGCGCGTACCGGTCGTTCTTCGTGGGCCGGGACCCGCAGGTGCCGGTGGGGATCTGGGACGGGCACCGCTACCACCTGCGGTTCCCGGACGGCACGCAGCGCTCGGTGGAGGCGCCGGACGAGCCCGTCGTGCCGATTCCCGTGGTGCTCGTCCCGCCGCCGCCCCCGCCGCCCCCGGCCGGCTTCGGCCCGCCCGGCTGGTACGGCCAGCGTCCACCGGCGCCGTGGCCTCCCGGCCACCACTGACGCGTACGACCCGTCACCCCCGAGCCAGGACCGCGACCGGGGGCCGCCCTGTGCGGGTCGGCCCCCGGTCGTCAGGTCATCAGGCTGGTGAGGAAGTCACCGAGGCCCTGCGCCATCGCCATCAGCCCCGCCCCGATCGCCTTGAACATCTCGGCCGCGCCTTCCGGCCGGAAGGCCATGAAGTAGATCAGGAACGCGACGCTTCCCCAGAGCAGAATCTTCTTCACGAGTACCGGCATCGTCCCTCCCCAGGGCCGGTGGTGCGGCTGGCTTCCCGGCCGGGAGCGACGCAAACGGCACCGGCGCCCTCATCCGGACCGACGGGGCGGGGACGGGATCAGAGATAGAGACCGGTGGAGTCGTTCTCCACCCGCTCGGCGGCCACGGCGTGCACGTCGCGTTCGCGCAGCAGCACGTACCCGCGGCCGTGCAGTTCGACCTCGGAGCGGTCGTCGGGGTCGAAGAGGACCCGGTCGCCGGAGACGATGGCGCGTACGTTCGGCCCCACCCCCACGGCGGTGGCCCAGGCCAGGCGCTTGCCCACGGCGGCGGTCGCCGGGATCACGATGCCGGCGGTCGAGCGTCGCTCACCCTCGCTGCCCTCCATCCGCACCAGCACACGGTCGTGCAGCAGGCGGATCGGCAGCCCGGAGTCGAGATTATGGTCGGCGGTCACGCCGGAAACGCTACCGTGTCCCCGTCGGGCGGCCGTGGGTGGTTACGCCCCGGGGGCCGGGGGCAATGTGTGGCGGACCTGCCCTACGGTGGCGTCGTCGAACGTATCCTGTCCGCCCACCGAGTGGGCGGGCCGGTTCTCACGCCAGGAGGTGCGCTTGAGCCGCTTCGAGCAGTTACGCGGACGGCTCCGCCGCGCGTACGAGTCGGGCCGGGCGTCGGCGCGCGACCGCCGCACGGACCCGGCCGACGTCCCCGAACCGGCCGGCGTGGCCTCGCCGACGTCCCCCGGACCGGCGGCGGCGCCCTCCGCGACCGTGGTCGGCACCCCGCCGCCCGGTGCGATGCACAACTCCACCTCGAGCCGGGACGACGCGGACGTGCCGCACGCGTTGCGGATCGCCGCCGCCTGGTCCTGGCGGCTGATCGTGATCGGCGTCGTCGCCTGGGCGCTGTTGAAGATCGTCGGCACCGTCCGGATCGTGGTCATTCCGTTGGCCGTCGCGCTGCTGCTCTCGGCGCTGCTCGCGCCGGCGGTGGGCTGGCTGCTGCGGGCCCGCTTCCCGCGGTCCATGGCGACGGCGGTGGTGCTGGTGGGCGGCCTGGCCGCGGTGATCGGCACGCTGACCCTGGTGGTGAACGAGTTCATCCAGGGCGTGCCGGAGCTGAGCAAGAAGTCCTCGGAGGGCGTCCGGCAGATCCAGGACTGGCTGAAGACCGGCCCGCTGCACCTCTCCGACGGCCAGCTCGACAACTACATCGACGAGGGCCAGAAGTGGATCAACAACAACACCGAGAGGTTCACCAGCGGCGCCCTCTCCACGGCCGCCACGCTGGCTGAGGTGCTGACCGGCACGCTGCTGGTGCTCTTCGCCACCTTCTTCTTCCTGCGCGACGGCAACAAGATCTGGCGCTTCCTGGTCCGGCTGCTGCCGGTGGCCGCCCGTTGGAAGGTCGACGACGCCGGGCGGGCGTCCTGGGCGACGCTGGTCGCCTACGTCCGGGCGACCGTGCTGGTCGCCTTCATCGACGCGGTCGGCATCGGCGTCTTCCTCGTCATCTTCGACATCCCGTTCGCCTTCCCGCTCGCCGCGCTCGTCTTCCTCGGTGCCTTCATCCCGATCGTCGGTGCGACCCTGTCGGGTGTCGTCGCGGTCCTGGTCGCCCTGGTCGACAGCGGCCCGGTGACCGCGCTGATCATCCTCGGTGCGGTGATCGGGGTGCAGCAGGTGGAGGGGCACCTCCTCCAGCCACTCATCATGGGCCGGGCGGTGGCCATCCACCCGCTCGCGGTCATCATCGGCATCGCGGCCGGCGTGGTCCTCGCCGGGATCACCGGCGCGCTGGTCTCGGTGCCGCTGATCGCCGTGCTCAACACGGCCGTCCGCCGGCTCGCCGCCCGCACCGTCCCGGACACCCCGCCCGACGCCGTCGTCGTCGCCTCCCAGGCGCCCTGACCTCAGCCGGCGGGGGCCCGCGCCGCGGTGCGGCGCGGGGTCAGGTCCGGGCGAGGCGTTCGAGGGCGCCGCGGGCGACCTCCGGCCGGGTGGTGTACCAGAACGGCGGCAGCGACCGGCGTAGGAACGGCCCGTAGCCCCGGGCGGTCTCCAGGCGCGAGTCGAGCACCGCCACCACACCCCTGTCGCCTGTCGAGCGGATCAACCGCCCCACGCCCTGGGCCAGCCGGATCGCGGCGATCGGCACGCTGACCGCCGCGAAACCCGACCCGCCGCCGGCGTCCACCGCGGCGGCCCGGGCAGCGGCGAGCGGCTCGTCCGGCCGGGGGAAGGGCAGCCGGTCGATGACCACCAGTTGGCAGGAGTCGCCCGGCACGTCGACGCCCTGCCAGAGCGACATCACCCCGAACAGGCAACTCGACTTCTCCTCCCGGAACCGGCGTACCAGCAGCGGCAGCGCCTCCTCGCCCTGGAGCAGGACCGGCAGGTCGGTCCGCGCCCGCAGCAGCTCCGCCGCCTGCTGCGCGGCCCGCCGGGAGGAGAAGAGGCCGAGGGTACGCCCGCCGAGCGCGGTGACCAGCGTGAGCAGTTCCTCACCGGCCGCGTCGGGCAGCCCGGAGACGCTGGGTCGGGGCAGGTGCGCGGCGACGTACAGGATGCCCTGCCGGGGGTAGTCGAACGGCGAGCCGACGTCGAGGGAACGCCAGCCCGGCCCCGAGGTCGCCGGTGCGCCTGCCGGGCCGGCAGCCGTGCCGTCCTGCGCCCGGCCGCCCTGGGCGGTGCCGCCCTGCGCCGTGCCGCCCTGCGCCGTGCCGCCCTGGGCCGTGCCGCCCTCGGCCGGCCCGGTGCCCCGTGCCGGTGCGGCTGCGCCGGTGCGCCCGGCGGACCGGGCGGCCAGGGCAGCGGCGGCCGGTGACGGCGGGTCGGCCGGAGGCGCCTCCAGGCCCAGCGCCCGGGCCACCGTGTCGAACCGGCCGCCCAGCGTCAGCGTCGCCGAGGTGGCGACGACCGTGCGCTCGTCGTACAGGTGGGTGGCGAGCGTGCCGGCGACCGAAAGTGGCGCGACCACCAGCGCCCGGCGACCGTTGTTGTCGTTCTTCTCCACCCAGGCCACGTCGTGGTCGGCCTCCTCCAGCAGCCGCTGCGCGGTGGCGGAGAGCTCGTCGAGCACCGCCTTGGCCTGCTGCTTGCGCACCGGGTCCGGGTCGTCGGACTTGACGTCGCCGATCGCGTCGAGCGCCGCCCGGGTGGCCGCGTCGAGCAGGGTGCACGCCTCGCGCAGCGCGGCCGGCAGCCCCGAGGTGATCCGCCCGGCCGGCGCCTCGGCCAGCCCGACCGCCAGGGCGTCGCCGGCCGCGGTCAGCGACTCGGCGGTGTCCGGCCGCAGCAGCGGGCGGGCCCGCTTCGCGGAGCGGTCGATCAGCTCCGGCACCAGCTCGGCCTGCGCCGCGGAGGAGACCCGGTCGGCCAACTCGTGCGCCTCGTCGACGATGAGCAGCTTGTGCGGTGGCACGATGTGCCGGCCGGCGAGCATGTCGACCGCGAGCAGGCTGTGGTTGGTGACCACGATGTCGGCCTCCCGGGCGCGGGCCCGGGACGCCTCGGCGAAGCACTCCGCGCCGAACGGGCAGCGGGACGCGCCGACGCACTCGCGGGCCGGCATGGAGGCCAGCCGCCAGGCCTGGTCGTCGACGCCCGGGTCCAGCTCGTCGCGGTCGCCGGTGTCGGTCTTCTCCGCCCAGTCGCGCAGCCGCTGGACCTGCCTGCCGAGCCGCCCCGCCTCGCCGAGCCACCTGGTGCCGCCGCCGGGGCGCGCGGCCGGGGCGTCGAAGAGAGTGTCCTCCGGCTCGTCCTCGGTGGAGTTGTCCAGCCGGGCCAGGCAGAGGTAGTGGTGCCGCCCCTTCAGCACCGCGAAGGTGGGCCGCCGGCCGAGCACCGGCTCCACGGCGTCGGCGAGCCGGGGCAGGTCGTGATCGACCAGTTGGGACTGCAAAGCCAGGGTGGCGGTGGAGACCACCACCGGACCATCCACAGTCAGCGCGGGCGTCAGGTAGGCCAGCGACTTGCCGGTGCCCGTGCCGGCCTGCACCAGCAGGTGCTCGCGCGCCTGCACACACTCCTCGATGGCCGTCGCCATCTGCTGCTGGCCGGGGCGCGCCGCCCCGCCCGGCACCGCGCCGACCGCGGCGGCCAGCAGCTCCACCCCGCTCGGCCGGGCGCCCCGCCGCCGGCCTCCGGTGCGGGGCGAGGGGGTGGCGGAACCGGTGGTGAGGCGCGGAGTCACCGTGCGACGGTACCCGCCGTCCCCGACACCGGCCGCGCCGATCCGGGCGTGGCGTCGTCACGGTACGGTCTCCGGTCGACCGCGTCCGGTCACTTCCGTGCGGCGACGGATGGGCGGTATCGGTTAGGGTGCGATCATGCCGAGCGACGTGGTCCGCGTGATCTACCGCAAGTACGACGGCAGCGCCCACCGTGACTACCCGGCCCGCCGCCTCGCCGAGGACGATCTCGGCGTCTGGCTCGGCGTGCCCGAGGGCACGAAGTCCGTCTACCACGGCCGGCCGTCGGTGGAGCAGATCCCGTTCGTCCTCCTGGTGCCGCACCAGGCCTGGTGGACCGGCATGTTCAATCCACCACCACGGACCAGCGAGGTCTACTGCGACATCGCCAGCCCGGCCCGCTGGGAGAACGACGACACCGTCCACCTCATCGACCTCGACCTCGACGTGGTGCGCCGCCGGGCCACCGGTCTGGTGGAGTTGCGCGACGAGGACGAGTTCGCCGAGCACCAGGCCCGCTTCGGCTACCCCGACGACGTGGTGACGCAGGCCGAGGCGGCGGCCCGATGGCTCCTCGACGCGCTGGGCGACGGCACCGAGCCGTTCGCCACCTCGTACCGCAAGTGGCTGGCCCTGGTGGTCTGACCGCCGGCGCGACCGCCCGACGGATCAGGGCCGGCCGGGTGGCGGAACCCCCGGGCGTCACCAGCGCGGCGGCCAGCCGTCCTCGGCCGCCAGCGCCGGCAGATCACCCAGCTTCTCCGGATTGAGCTGGTGGAAGATCGCGGTCACCCGGCCCTCGTGCACCGCGAGGGCGGCGACCACCCGCAGCGGCCGTCCGTCCGAGTGCCGGCTCTCCAGGTGCAGGCCCTCCACCCCGTCGACCAGCACGCGGCGGGCGCGCAGCGTGCCGCCGTAGCGGCCGGCCCGGCCGAACAGGCCCAGCATGAAGCGGGCCACCGCGTCGGCACCTAGCACCGGGCGTCGGGCCGCCGGGAAGTGGCCGCCGCTGTCGCCGACGGCGACCACGTCCGGGGCGAGCACCCGCACCAGCGCGGCCAGGTCGCCCGACTCGACGGCGGCCACGAAGGCGGCGAGCACCCGGCGCTGCTCGACCGCGTCGGCGGTGTGCCGGGGCGCGTCGGGCGCGTGCACCGCCCGGCGGGCCCGGGAGGCGAGCTGACGAGCTGCGGCGTCGGTCGTACCGAGCACCTCGGCGATCTGGGAGAACGGCACGGCGAAGACGTCGTGCAGCACGAAGGCGACCCGCTGCTCCGGTGCGAGCCGCTCCAGCACCACCAGCAGGGCGGTGCCCACCTGGTCGGCGCGGACCGCCCGATCGGCCGGGTCGGGCGCGAAGCCGTCGGGGCGCGGGCCCTGGTCGAGCGGCGTCACCACGGGCTCCGGCAGCCACTGACCCGGGTACGCCTCCCGCCGTACCCGCGCCGAGCGGAGCACGTCCAGGCAGATCCGGGCGCAGGTGGTGGTGAGCCAGGCGCCCAGGTGCCGGATCTCGGCGCGGGCCGCCGGGTCGGCGAGCGCGGCGGCGTACCGCAGCCAGGTCTCCTGCACGGCGTCCTCCGCCTCGCTGCGGCTGCCCAGCATCCGGTGCGCCACCCCCAGCAGCCGCCCCCGCTCGGCCTCGAACTCGGCCACCAGTTCCCCCACGCCGCCCTCCCGCCCTGCTCTGCCGCCGCGCTCCACCGCGCCCCGATTCTCCAGCCCCCGCACCCGGCCCGCCAGGATCGGGGGCGATCGGGCAGTTGTGGTGCCCCGCGTAACGGGGGAAGCAGCGATTCTCGCCCACCCGCGAGTTCATGATCACGGGTGCGGGTGCGGGTGCGGGTGCGGGTGCGGGTGCGGGTGCGGGACGGGGCGCGGGCGGCCCTCGCCCCCTGCACCCGCACCTGCCCCAGTCGAAGCCCCGACCCTCGCCCCCGCCCCCGCGCCCCGTCCCACACCCCGCGCCCCGCCGCAGGGGCCGGGGCGGGGTTGGCGGGCGGTTGGGGCGGATGTGGGTGATGATCCGAGGATGCGAGCGACTGAGGAGGGCGGCGTGGGCCGCGATGCCGTGGACGGGGCCGGCGGTGTCGTGCGGCCGGTCGCCGGGACCATGCGGGAGCTGCTGCGGATGACGCCGGGCAGGGCGGTCGATCTCGGGTCGGTCGATCCCCGGTCGACGCCCGGGCTGCCCGGGCCGGAGGTGACCGGCCCGCAGCGCAAGGAGTGGGCCCGCGGCCAGGTCGCGCTGATCGGCGCGGAACTGGGCAGGCAGCAGGAGATGCTCTTCGCCGACGCGAAGGCGCGGCAGGCGGGCCAGCCCGTCGGCACGGCTGCCGGTGGGGAAGGGCCGGGTGCGGCTGCCGGCGTGGCGGGGCCGGGTGCGGATGCCCGCGCCGGGGAGCCCATGGCTGCCGGCGGGGACGGGCTCGCTGCGGCTGGCGGGCGCCGGGTGCTGTTGGTGCTCCAGGCGATGGACTGCGGGGGCAAGGACGGCACCGTCAAGCGTGTGGCCGGCGCGATGAACCCGCTGGGTCTGCACGTCCGCTCGTTCGGTCCGCCCACCCCCGAGGAGTTGCGGCACGACTTCCTGTGGCGGATCCGGCGGGCGCTGCCGCCGCCCGGGTACGTCGGTGTCTTCAACCGCTCGCACTACGAGGACGTGCTCGTGGCGCGCGTCGAGTCGCTGGTCCCCGAGTCGATCTGGCGGGCCAGGTACGACGAGATCAACGCCTTCGAGCGGGAGCAGGCCGACGCGGGGGTGGTCCTGGTCAAGGTGCTGCTGCACATCTCGTACGCCGAGCAGGGCCGGCGGCTGCTGGAGCGGCTGGACGAGCCGCGCAAGCACTGGAAGTACGACCCGTCGGACATCGACGCCCGTGCTCGCTGGGACGATTACCAGGCCGCGTACGCCGAGGCCCTGAGCCGGTGCGGCACGGACGCCGCGCCCTGGTACGTGGTGCCGGCGGACCGCAAGTGGTTCCGCGACTGGGCCGTCGCGCACCTGCTTCGTGAGACGTTCGACACTCTCGATCTCGGGTATCCGCCTGCCGGCTTCGACGTCCGGCACGAACGGGAGCGGCTGCTGAGACCCGAGAGAACGTCGTAAGTGAACGGCGGGTGAACGGGCGGTGAATGTGGGCTGGCCAGGGGGAGGCCGCCGAACTCCCGCTTTCGTCGTTCCCTAGCATTCGCAGGCGGGCACCCTCCGGGCGGCCGCCACCCTTCCACCGACACGACGAGGTCCGTGCTGTGAAGTTTTCCTTCCGCCCGAACGAGGGCGCCTTCTACGAGCTCTTCACCAGGGCCGCGCAGAACCTGGTGAAGGGCACCGAGCTGCTCAACGAGCTGGCCCTCCCGGGGGTGGAGGTGCAGTCGGTCAGCGAGCGGCTCACCGAGGTGGAGCACGACAGCGACCAGATCACCCACGAGCTGTACAAGAAAATCAACTCCACCTTCATCACGCCGTTCGACCGGGAGGACATCTACCGGCTCGGGTCGCTGCTGGACGACGTGATGGACCACCTCGAGGCGGTCGGAAACCTGCTCTACCTCTACGGCCTGACCAAGCTCCCCTCGCTGCCCCGAGAGATGCACGAGATGGTCAACGTCCTGGACGCCCAGGCGAAGCTGACCGCCGACGCGATGCCGCGGCTGAAGTCGATGAAGGACCTCGAGGACTACTGGATCGAGTGCAACCGGCTGGAGAACGACGGCGACCAGGTCTACCGGATGCTGCTGGTCCGCCTCTTCTCCGGCGAGTACGACGCGCTGACCGTGCTGAAGATGAAGGAGGTCGCCGACGAGCTGGAGGCCGCCTGCGACGCCTTCGAGCACGTGGCCAACACCGTCGAGACCATCGCGGTCAAGGAGTCCTGATCCTGTGAGTCCCGAACTCATCGCCGTACTGGCGGTGATCGCGGTGGCGTTGGTGTTCGACTACACCAACGGCTTCCACGACGCCGCCAACGCGATCGCGACCAGCATCTCCACCCGGGCGCTCACACCCCGGGTGGCCCTGGCCATGGCGGCGGTCGGCAACTTCATCGGCGCCCACTTCGGCGCCGAGGTGGCCAAGACCGTCGGCAGCGGCCTGGTGAGTCTGCCCACCGGCACGGCGAGCCTCGGCATCGTCTTCGCCGGCGTGATCGGCGCGATCGTGTGGAACCTGGTCACCTGGTACTTCGGGCTGCCGTCGTCCTCGTCGCACGCGCTGATCGGCGGCCTGGTCGGCTCGACCGTGGCCGCGTCGGGCACGGTGCTCTGGACCGGCATCGGGGAGAGCGTGATCATCCCGATGGTGCTCTCGCCGATGGTCGGCTTCCTGCTCGGCTACATCGTCATGATCGCCGTGCAGTGGATCTTCCGGAAGGGGCACCCGGGCCGGCTCAACCGGGGCTTCCGCTGGGCGCAGACCGCGTCCGCCGCCGCCATGTCCGTCGGCCACGGCATGCAGGACGCCGCCAAGACCATCGGCATCGTGGTGCTCGCCCTCTACGTCGGCGGCTACCAGGACGACCCCAGCTTCATCCCCGAGTGGGCGTTCTGGACCTCCGCCGCCGTGCTGGCCGCCGGCACGTACGCCGGTGGGTGGCGGATCATCCGGACCCTGGGCCGGAAGATCATCGACCTGCGGCCGCCGGAGGGCTTCGCCGCCGAGACCGTGGCCAGCGGGGTGCTCTACTTCAACGCGCTGGTGCTCGGCGCGCCGATCTCGACGACCCACACGATCACCTCGGCGATCATGGGTGTCGGCGCCACCAAGCGGCTCTCCGCCGTCCGGTGGGGCGTGGCCGGCAACATCATCGGCGCGTGGATCCTTACCTTCCCGGCCGCCGGATCGATCGGCGCCCTGATGTTCTTCCTGGTCCGACCCCTGTTCAGCTGAGGTGTAAGGAAGGGCCCCTTCCTAACGCATAGCGTTAGGAAGGGGCCCTTCCTTACACCGCTTCAGGAGTAGTCGACGCCGATCTGGGCGCGGATCCCGTCGAGCAGCGCCATCACCTCCAGCGTGGCGGCGTGGGGGACCAGAGGGCTCTCCCGCAGGCCCTCGGCGAGGCAGCGCTGAACCTCGACGGCCTCGTACTGGTAGCCGCCGCCGACCAGCTCGTCGGTGATCGTCTCCGGCTCGGCGTCGGCCCGGTGCAGGGTCGCCGAGCCGGGGCGGAAGAACGGCTCCGGCAGGTCGATCCGGCCGGTGGTGCCGGTGATCGAGGCGACCAGCGCGGTGGCCCCGACCATGCCGCAGCTCAGCGTGGCGACCGCGCCCGAGTCGTAGCCCAGGATGATGCCGGTGTTCTCGTCCACCCCCTCCGGGCTCAGCCGCGCCCAGGACCGCACCTGGTCGGGCACGCCGAGCAGCAGGTGGGCCAGGCTGATCGGGTAGACGCCGAGGTCGAGCAGGGCACCGCCGCCGAGGGTGCGGGCCCGCATCCGGTGCTCCGGCGGGAACGGCCCGGCCACCCCGAAGTCGGCCCGGACGCCGGTCACCGTGCCGATCGCGCCGTCCGCGATCAGCTCACAGAGCCGGCGTACGAGCGGGTTCGTCCGCATCCACATGGCCTCCATCAGGAAGACCCCGGCCGCGCGGGCGGTGTCGACCAGTTCGACGCTGGTCGCCAGGTCGAGGGTGAACGGTTTCTCCAGCAGCACCGCCCGGCCGGCCGCGAGGCAGGTCATGGCCGCCTCGTGGTGGGCGGCGTGCGGGGTGGCGACGTAGACGACGTCCAACTCGTCGTCCGCGGCGAGTTCCGCCCAGGAGGCGTACGCCCGCGGCACGCCGTGCCGGGCCGCGAACCGCTGCGCACTCTCGGCGCTGCGTGAGCCGACCGCCGCGAGTTCGGCGCCCGGCACCAGCCGCAGGTCCTCGGCGAAACGGGCGGCGATGTGGCCGGTGGCCAGGATGCCCCATCGAGTCATGCCGGCCACGTTAGCGAAGGTCACCGGACGGCGGCGGAGGTGATCCACCCGTCGGGAACTAGGCTCGGCGTATGACGATCGACGCCGACGGTTTCCCCGCACCCCCGGCGCTCGTGGCGCACGCCCGCCGGTTCCGCGCCGAGGGCGGCACCCCGGCGGCGCCCCGGGTCGCGGCCACCGTGCTGCTGCTCCGCCCCGCCGGCGACGACTTCGAGGTGTACCTGATCCGGCGGGTCGCCGCGATGGCCTTCGGCGGCATGTACGCCTTCCCCGGCGGCGGCGTCGACCCCTCGGACTCCCAGGCGCACCTGGACTGGGCCGGCCCGACGCCCGCCGGGTGGGGCGAGCGGCTGGGGCTGACCCCGCAGGCGGCCCAGGCGGTGGTCTGCGCCGCCGCCCGGGAGGTGTTCGAGGAGGCCGGCGTCCTGCTCGCCGGTCCCGACGCCGCGACCGTGGTGGGCGACGTGAGCGGCGACGACTGGGAGGCCGACCGGGTGGCGCTGGAGCAGCGCCGGGGCGGCTTTGCTGACCTGCTCGCCCGGCGCGGGCTCACCCTCCGGTCGGACCTGCTGCTGCCGTGGAGCCGGTGGATCACGCCGGAGTTCGAGCCGCGCCGCTTCGACACGTACTTCTTCGTGGCCCTGCTGCCGGCGGGGCAGCGGACCCGGGACGTCTCCGGCGAGGCCGACCACACCGTGTGGGTCCGCCCGGCGGACGCCCTGGCCCGGGCGGCGGCGGGCGAGCTGACCATGCTCCCGCCCACCCTGGTGAGCCTGGCCCAGGTGGCGGCCGGCGGCGACCTGGCCGGCGTCGCCCGCGCGGCGGCGACCCGGGACGCGGCCAACCCGGTCACGCCCCGCCTCGACGAGGCCGAGACCGGCGAGGCCCGGTTCGTGCTGGACTGACCGTGGTCGCTTCGTGCGCGGAGGTCGGCGGAATCAGGCCACGAAGATGCAGAACGGGTGACCGGACCGGTCCGCGAACACGTACAACGGCTCGTCGGGGTCGTCGGTCCGGTCGATCAGGAGTTCCGCGCCCAGGGCCTCCGCCCGCTCACGCTGCCGCTCCAACTCGGCCGCGTCCGGGACCGTGAAGTCGAGGTGCAACTGCATCGGGACGTCGTGCCGGGGCCAGGTGGTTCGCGGCAGGTGATCGACGAGTTGGAAGGCGAGCTGGGCCGTCCCGCCGTTGTCGGTGAGCACGAGCCAGTCCCGGTCGTCGGCCGTCCCGTCCGTCGGTGGTTCGTCACCAGGTCGGTACCGCAGCCCGAGCAGCTGCCGGTAGAACTCGGCAAGCTCTCGCGGGTTCGTGCTGTCGAGCACGGTGTGCAGCAACCGGGGATATCCAGACATGCCCGTCCTCCGCGGCGACCGTGGGCGTTCCCCCGACTCTAGAGCAGATCCTGGGGCGCCGCCGGGCCTGCCGCAGCGTGGGCGGGTGTAAGGAAGGGCCCCTTCCTAACGCTATGCGTTAGGAAGGGGCCCTTCCTTACACCTCAGCCGAAGCGGCCGGTGATGTAGTCCTCGGTCTTCTTCACACCGGGGTTGCTGAAGATCTTCTGCGTGTTGTCGTACTCGATGAGCCGGCCCGGGTCGCCGGTCTTCTCGATCGAGAAGAAGGCGGTCCGGTCCGAGACGCGGGCGGCCTGCTGCATGTTGTGCGTCACGATGATGATCGTGAACTTGTCCTTGAGTTGGAACATCAGGTCCTCGATGGCCAGCGTGGAGATCGGGTCGAGCGCCGAGCAGGGCTCGTCCATCAGCACCACCTGCGGCTCGACGGCGATGGTCCGGGCGATGCAGAGCCGCTGCTGCTGGCCGCCGGAGAGGCCGGCGCCGGGCTTGCCGAGCCGGTCCTTGACCTCGTCCCAGAGGTTGGCCGAGCGGAGGGCCCGCTCGGCCGCCTCGTCCAGGATCGACTTGCGGCGTACGCCGTTGAGCCGCAGCCCGGCCACCACGTTCTCGAAGATGCTCATGGTGGGGAACGGGTTCGGCCGCTGGAAGACCATGCCGATCATGCGCCGGACGGCGGTGACGTCCACGTCCCGGTCGTAGATGTCCTGGTCGTCGATGGTGAGGCTGCCCTCGACCCGGGCGCCGGGGAGCACCTCGTGCATCCGGTTGATCGACCGCAGGAAGGTGGACTTGCCGCAGCCGGAGGGGCCGATCAGGGCCGTCACCGTCTTCGGCTCGACCGTCAGGTTGATGTTCTCGATCGCCTTGAAGGCGCCGTAGTAGGCGGTGACGTTCGAGGCTTCGATGCGCTTGGCCATGGTGGTGGTACCTCCGGGGTTCATCGGCCGAGCCGGTTGCGACGGGCCAGCAGCTTCGCCGCGACGGTCAGGATCAGCACGAGGGCGACCAGGGTGAGTGCCGCCGTCCACGCCCGCGCCGGCGCGTACCTCGACGCGTCGCCGGCCTGCTGGTAGACGAAGAGGGCCAGCGACGACTGGTTGTTCTCGAACGGGTTGAAGTTGATCGCCGCGCCGCCGCCGGCGACGAGCAGCACCGGGGCGGTCTCGCCGGCCGCGCGGGCGATGGCGAGCATGACGCCGGTGACGATGCCCGGCAGCGCGGTCGGCAGCACGACCCGCAGGATGGTCTTCCACTTCGGCACGCCGAGGGCGTACGCCCCCTCGCGCAGCGGCGCCGGGACGAGACGCAGCATCTCCTCGGTGGAGCGGACCACGGTGGGCAGCATCAGCACGCTCAGCGCGAGCGCGGCGGCGAAGCCGGAGAAGCTGGGCCGCCCGTCGTTGAACCACGGCGAGACGATCAACACCCAGAACGCCAGCACGAACAGGCCGGCGACGATCGACGGGATGCCCGTCATCACGTCGACGAAGAACCGGATCGCGGCGGCGAACCGGCCCCGGCCGTACTCGACGATGTAGATCGCGCAGAGGATGCCGAGCGGGACGGTGATCAGGGCGGCGACACCGACCTGCTGGAGCGTGCCGACGATCGCGTGGTACGCACCGCCGTTCGGGTCCCGCGCGCCGATGTTGTTCATCGAGGTGAGGAAGAAGTCGGCGTCCAGGCGCTCGGCGCCCTTGCTGACCAGGGTCCAGACCACCGAGGCCAGCGGCAGGACGGCCAGCACGAACGCCGAGTGGATCAGCGCGCTCCAGGTGCGGTTGCGGGCCGACCGGCGTCCCTCGACCCGGTTCGCGGCGGCGTACAGGCCGGCCAGGTAGAGCAGCGCGCCGAGCACCACGACCAGCACGGGGCCACCGGTGCCCGTGCCGTACACGAACGCGGCGGCGAGCAGCAGGGCGGCTGCCGCGATGGCCGCCGCGGCGTACTTCGGCAGGCGCCGGGCCCGCAGCGTGGGCTGCTGGGCCGGCGGGCGGGTGCGGTGGGAGGTGGCGGTGGTGGTCATGCGGCCGACTCCGTGAACTCCCGGCGGCGGTGGATGATCGCCCGCGCCGTGATGTTGACGATCAGCGTGATGGCGAAGAGCACGAGACCCGAGGCGATCAGCGCGCCCCGCCCCGTGTCGTTCGCCTCGCCGAACGTGTTGGCGATGTTGGCGGCGATGGTGTTGCCGCCGCTCTCGATGAGGTTGAACGAGATGTTGAAGGTGATGCCGAGGGTCATCGCCAGGGCGATGGTCTCGCCGAGCGCCCGGCCCAGGCCGAGCATCACCGCAGCGACGATGCCGGGACGGCCGTACGGCAGCACCGCGGTGCGGATCATCTCCCAGCGGGTGGCGCCGAGGGCGAGGGCGGCCTCCTCGTTGGCGGTCGGGGTCTGCGTGAACACCTCGCGGGAGAGCGAGGTGATGATCGGCAGCACCATGATCGCCAGGACCAGCGCGCCCAGCATGATGGACTTCCCGAACGGGCCGTCGCCGCCGAAGATCGGGATCCAGCCGAAGTACGTGTTCAGCCAGGCGGAGAAGTCCCGTACCGGGTTGATGAAGACGTCGCGGCCCCAGAGGCCGAAGACCACGCTCGGCACCGCGGCCAGCAGGTCGATCAGGAAGCCCAGCGCGGTGCCCAGCCGGCGCGGCGCGTAGTGGGACAGGTAGAGCGCGATGCCCAGGGCCACCGGCACCGCGATGAGCAGGGCCAGCGCGGAGCTGAGCACGGTGCCGAAGGCGAGCGCCCCGATGCCGAACTTCGGCTCCGCGTCGTTCGGGAACCAGCCCTCGAAGGTCCAGAAGTTCTCGGTGTTGGCCCGCAGCGCCGGCACCGCCTTGGCGACCAGGAAGACCGCGATCGCCGCGATGATGACCAGGACGGCGGTGCCCGCGGCCAGGGTGAGGGCGCGGAAGGCCCGTTCGGCGCCGAACGCCCGGGCGCGGGGCAGTCCGCCGCCGCCGCCCAACCCGGCTCCGCCCGGCGTACGGGTGCTGACTGGTGCCTCGGCCGGACGCACCGAGGCACCGGCGGGCCGGTCGTGACCTTCGGTCACGCGCGTCCCGCCGGTGCCGGCGTGGGCCGAGCGGTGAGGGGTTTCACCCATCTGCTCGCTCGCTTCGAGTTGAGGTGGTGGTGACGGTGTCGGTGTGGACGGCTCAGGCGAGGTTCTTGACCGCGGTCTCGACCTTGGCGCGGACCGACTCGGGCAGCGGGGCGTAGCCCAGCTCGGTCAGGTCGGCCTGGCCCTCAGTGCTCGCGGCGTGGCCGAGGAAGCCCTTGACCAGCGGGAGCTTGTCGGCGGCGAGGCCCTTGGAGCAGACGATCTCGTAGGTCACCAGGACGATCGGGTAGGCCCCGGCCTCCTTGGTGTTGTAGTCGATCTTCATCTTCAGGTCGTCGCCCTGGCCGACCACCTCGGCGCCGGCGATGGTCTTGCCGGCCGACTCGGCGGTCAGCTCGGCGAACTCGCCCGCGCCGTTGCCGACCTTGGCGGTCTTCAGGCCACCGTTCTCGGCGTACGACCACTCGACGTAGCCGATGGTGCCGTCCTGGCTCTTGATCGCGCTGGCCACGCCGTCGGACTTCGACGCGCCGGTGCCGCCCGGGGCCTTCCACTCCTTGGCCTTGCCGAAGGTCCAGTCGGCCGCGGCGGTCTTGGTGAGGAAGTCGGTGAAGTTGTCGGTGGTGCCGGACGAGTCCGAGCGGTGCACCGCGTTGATGGCGGTCGACGGCAGCTTGGCGTCGGGGTTGTCGGCCTTGATCGCCGGGTCGTCCCACTTGGTCACCTTGCCGGCGAAGATCTTCGCCAGGGTGGCCGGCTTTAGCTGGAGGTTGTCCACGCCGCTGACGTTGTAGGCGATGGCGACCGGGCCGATCACCATCGGCAGGTTGACGGCCGCGCCGCCGACGCACTTGGCGTCGGCCTTCGGCTGCTCCTCCTCCTTGAGGGCGGAGTCCGAGCCGGCGAAGTCGGCGGTGCCGGCGATGAAGGCCTGGATGCCGGCGCCCGAACCGGACGACTCATAGTTGATCTTGGCGCCGGAGCACTTCTGCTGGTACGCCTTGATCCACTCGTCCATCGCATTCTTCTGTGCCGACGAACCCTGGGCGTTCAGCGTGCCGGTGGCGCAGTCGGCGGCGGCCGACCCGGAGGCGGAGGCGCTGCTCGCGGGCTCGTTGTTGTCCGAGCCGCATGCGCTGAGAGCGAGCGTCGCGGTAAGAGCGAGGCAGGCGAGAGTGCCGTGCCGCTGGAGCTTCACCTGAGGGGTTTCCCTTCACGTCTGACTTCGCACCCGGATTTGGGGCCCGGGGTGCCGGCGCTGACCGGCTGATCCAAAAGTTAGGAGCGCCAGGTAGCCGGTTCGCCGGTCGGAAGTGAACGAGGGGTGAACAGGTGCGGCAGGGCAGGTGACCGCTCGCTGAGGGTGGGTTGTCCGTTTAGTGAACGCGGATGCCGCTGTCGGAAGTATGCGGATTTTCCCGGTGGGGCGTCGTCTCGCGGACACCACGCCGTCACCCGACGGTGACCGGGCCGGGCCGGGTGTGCCGGGGCCCGGGCGGGGCGTGCCGGGGCCCGGGCCGAGCGGGGCGGGCAGCGGGGCGGGCTGCCCGGGGTCGACGCGCCGGGGCCCGGGCCGCCGCGACCCGGGCCCCGGCCGACGTCAGGCCGACTGGTAGGTGACGTGCGCCGACCAGCGCGCGAAGCCGAGCCGCTCGTAGAGCGCCACCGCTGCGGTGTTCGACTCGTCGACGTAGAGCATGACCCGGTCCAGGTCCCGCCGGTCGCGCAGGTACGCCAGGCCGGCCGCGGTCAGCGCCCGGCCCAGCCCGCCGCGGTGGGCCGACGGGTCCACGCCGAGGACGTAGACCTCGCCGATGCGGGCCGAGCCGGGTCGCTCGTGGACCTTCGTCCAGTGGAAGCCGAGCAGCCGGCCGGTGGACCCGTCGACGGCGAGCAGGAAGCCCTCCGGGTCGAACCACGGCTCGTCGAGGCGTACCCGCAGGTCGGCGGGGGACCAGCGCCCCTGTTCCGGGTGCTCGGCGAAGGCCCGCGCGTTGAGGGCCAGCCACTCCTCGTCGTCGGCGCCGGGCCGGAACGCGCGCAGCGTCACCCCGTCCGGCAGCGGATGGTCGGGGACGGGAGCGGTCAGGGGTCGGCGCAGTTGCCAGAGCACCCTGGCCCGGCGCAGGCCCAGGTCGACGGCGAGGGCGGCGGCCGAGGGGTGGTCGCCGTGCGCCCAGACCCGCAGCGGGCCGTCGGCCGCCGCCAGGACGCCCCGGGCCAGCGCCCGCCCCGTCCCGCGCCGCCGGTACGCCGGGTGCACCACCAGTTCCACCCTGATCCCGGTGGTCGGGTCGGTGTCGTCCAGGTGCGCGTACCCGGCCAGGGTGCCGTCGTCCGCCCGGGCGGTCAGGTGCACCGCGGGCGCGTCGGGGTCGCGGAGCCGGAGCAGGACGTGCTCGTCGAGCGGGTCCGCCCCGTCCGCGTCGCCGGCGGCCCGGGCCAGCGTCGTCACGTCGGCGATCTCCGTGGGGCTGAGGCGGTCGGCCCGGGTCACCCGGCCGCTGCTCGCTTCGGGGTTGCTCATGACGTCACCGTAGTCGGGTGGGCCCCCGGTGCCGCCGGGCTCGATCGGCCGCCGGGCGGTGTGTCGGCGGGCGTTCCCCGCCCGACCGCCGGTGGGGGCTGACTCATGTCACCCCGTCGGGCAGCGCCTCCACCTCGAACCTGCTGGTCAGGTCCGGCAGGATGCGGTGCAACGCGTCCACCGTGCCCTGTCGGTCGCCGCCGGCGTCGTGCAGCAGCACGACCGAGCCGGGTACCACGCCCGCGACGACCGTCGCCGCGATCCGGCCGGCACCCGGCCTCTCCCAGTCCGACGGGTCCACCGTCCAGTGCAGCGGCGTCATGCCGAGTTCCTGGGCCACCGACACCACCTGCCCCGTCCAGGCGCCGCCGGGCTGCCGGTAGTACGTGATCGGCGCGTCGGGCACCGCCGCCCGGATCGCGTCGCTGGTGCGCAGCAGGTCCGTACGGATGGCGGCGGGCGACCGCCGGCCGAGGGTGACGTCGTGGTTCCAGCTGTGGTTGCACAGGGTGTGCCCGTCGGACGCGATGGCCCGGACCAGGTCCGGGTGGCGTTGCGCGTTCTCGCCCACCACGCAGAACGTGGCCCGCACCTGGTACGCGCGGAGCAGGGCGAGCACCTGCGGCGTGAACTGCGGATCCGGTCCGTCGTCGAAGGTCAGCGCGACCAGCGAGGTGCCGCTGGTCGTCTGCGTGCCGAACGGCCCGTCGGCCGGGCCCGGCTGCGGCGCGCCGTCGGGGCCGGCCCCGCCGTCCTGCCCGGCCTCCGTCGGGGCGGTGCCCGGGTCGCTGGCCGGGGCGGTGCCCGGGTCACCCGTCGGCGTACGGCGGGGGGCGTCGTCCGCCGGGGGCTGGTCGGCGTAGTGCGGGCCGGTGGCGCTGGTGGTCACGTTGGACCGGGACGTCGGCGGTTCGGGGACCAGGCTGCGCCCGAGGGCGTACGCGGAGCCGAGTAGCGCGGCGACCGTCAGCGCGACGAGACCGATGGTGCGCGCGGCCGAGGGGTCCCGGATCAGTGGGCGCGTCCGTGCCGATCCGCTGCCGCTCCCGTGGTCGATGCGCACCCCGTCGCCCCCCTGCAATCGCAAACCCGGCAGTCAGAATAGATCCGACGAGCTGCGCAGAAGGGGCATATCCGGCACAGTCCCCGAAGGAGCCGGGAAGTCAGACCGGCAGGGGAGCGTGCTCGCTCTCCGGCAGGGACCGGGAGGGCGGTACGACGAACTTGTAGCCCACCTGCCGCACCGTGCCGATCATCGACTCGTACTCGGAGCCGAGCTTGGCCCGCAGCCGCCGGACGTGCACGTCGACCGTGCGGGTGCCGCCGAAGTAGTCGTAGCCCCACACCTCGCGCAGGAGTTGGTCGCGGGTGAACACCCGGCCCGGGTGCTGGGCAAGGAACTTCAGCAGCTCGAACTCCTTGTAGGTGAGGTCGAGCGGCCGGCCCTTGAGCTTCGCGGCATAGGTGTCCGGGTCGATCGTCAACTCGCCGGCGCGGATCGAGCCGCCCGCGCCGGAGGTGGCGTTGTCCAGCCGCCCTACGGCGAGCCGCAGCCGGGCCTCCACCTCGGCCGGGCCGGCGGCGGCGAGAATGACGTCGTCGACGCCCCAGTCGGCGTTGAGCGCGATCAGGCCGGCCTCGGTGACGACCGCGACCAGCGGCACCCCGAGGCCGGTGGCGTGCAGCATCCGGCAGGTCGCCCGGGCCTCGCTCAGCTCGGAGCGGGCGTCGACCAGCACCGCGTCCGGGCTGGGGCCGGCGACCAGGGTGCGGACGTCGCGGGGCGCGGTGCGGACCGAGTGCGGCAGCAGGTCGAGCGCCGGCAGCACTGCGGACGGTTCGCCTGCGCGCGCGGTAACCAGCAGCAGGATCTCCACGATCACCTCCGTCCCGGCGGCCGTCGGCCGCGCGCGACCAGCGCACTCCGCGGCGGGGTGTGGCGCTGATGAACTTGCGTGGGTCCCGGCGTCGCTGACGGGCGGGTAACGGCTTGAGCGTAACCGATCGCCCCGGCCGGGCCTCCGCGTCCTTTCCCGTTTGCCCGGCTTGCCCATGATCGTGCCCCAGGTTTTAACGTTGCCGAAACCGTGGTCCCCGCCCCGGCCGGCGGGTCTGGCACGATCGGGGCGTGTTTCCCTCCAGCTCGCCCGAGACCGGCCGCGACCAGTGGCCCGACGGCCCCCGCCCCGGCCCCTCCCGTGGCCAGCCGCCAGCGCCGCGCACCGGGCCGGCCCCCGACGACGACGGCGAGCGCCGGGAGCGCAGCGGACCACGCCGCGCGCGGCGGGCCGGCGAGCCGGCCCGCCGGGCCGACGACGAGCCGGACGACGAGCCGGACGAGGAGCCGACCGAGCCGGTCGAGGTGCGCCGCCCGCTCGCCCTGACCGTCGCCGGGTTCGCCGCCCTGCTCGGGGTGGGTCTGGTGCTCGGGGCGCAGACCTCCGGCCCGGGGCACCGGCTGCCCTTCGCGTTCGTCATCTTCGGCGTACAACTGCTCTTCGTGCTGGCCTGGACGATGGCCATGCGGCCGCCCGCGTTGCTGCTGGTGGCCGCGGTCAGCGTCGGCGCCGCGGTGGCGGCCGACACCGCGGCCGTGCAGACCGACGTCGCCGGTCTGGCGCCGCTGGGCTACGTCGCGGCGGGCGGCTTCGTCCTCGGGGTGCTCGGCCAGCTCGTCCGGCGGGTCGACCGGGTGCGGGTGACCGACTCGCTCGGCAGCACGCTGCTGATCGTGGTCGGCGTCGTCGCCTTCGCCACCCTGATCGTGCTCAGCCGGATCCCGGCGGGCACCCAGGCCATCACGGTGTGCCTCACCGCCAGCGCGGTCGCGCTCGTCGTCGCCCGGTTGACCGACGCGGTGGCGCCGTGGCCGCGGCTGGCCCCCCAGGTGCCCCGGGGCGCGGCCGGCGTGGTCGTCGGCGCGATGGTCGGCACCCTGGTCAGCGCCGTACTCGGCAGCTATCTCGTGACGCCCTTCACCCCGACCCGGGCCGCCATCATCGGGCTGGTGGCGGCGGTCGCCGCCGTGCTGGCCGACCTGGCCGTCGGCTACGCGGAGGCGGGCCGACTGATGGCGGGGGAGCCGCCGACCATGTGGGTGGCCCGGCACATGCAGGGGCCGCTCGGCGGGTTCGCCCTCGCCGCGCCGGCCGCGTACGCCATGTGCAAGCTCGTTCTCTGACGCGGCGGTTGAGGTTTTCCCGGTTCGGGTACCACCGGTGGGCCGCTCCGCGGCACCCTCGGCACTGACGACAGGAGGCGGCGTGGCGCACGACGACCCGTACGAGGAGCGGCCCCGGCGACGCGGGCGCAAGGTGCTGATCACCCTCGTCGTGCTGCTGCTGATCCTGGGTGGCCTGCTCGTGGTGGCCGACCGGGTCGCCGTCGGGGTGGCCGAGCGGGCCATCGCCGACCAGGTCCGCCAGGAGATCGCCAAGCAGGGCGCGCAGTCCGCACCACCGGAGGTCGAGGTCGGCGGCGTGCCGTTCCTCACCCAGGTGCTCGACGGCCGTTACGAGCGCATCTCCATCGCGCTGCGCGACGTGCAGGGCTCGGTGCGGGGCGACGCGGTCGCGCTGCCGAAGCTCGACGTGGACGCCCACAACGTGCGCGCCTCGCTCGACACCATCCGTTCCGGCCAGGGCGACGTGGTCGCCGAGACGGTCGACGGTACGGGCACCATCAGCTACGACAGCCTCGCCAAGCTGCTCGACCGGCCGGGGCTGACCCTCGGCGAGCAGAACGGCCGGCTGGCCGTCACCGCCCCGGTCGACATCCTCGGCCAGCGGCTCACCGTGACCGGCACCGCCGACATCACCGTCGGCAGGGAGGGGAAGGTGGCGCTGCGCTTCAACGACCTGAACGCCGACGGCCTGCCGAACCTGCCGCTGGCCCGGGTGCTGCTGAACAACTACGCCCGCGGCATCTCCATCGACGTACCCCTGCCCGAGCTGCCGTTCCAGCTCGCCGTTCGGGAGGTCCGGCCGCTGCCCGAGGGGCTGGCCGTCACCGCGGACGCCAGGAACGTACCGATCAACTCCGCCACCGGCTGACCCAGCGGCGGCCCGTGCCGGGCCCGGCACCGCCCCAGATGTTAGGAAGGGCCCCTTCCTATACCGATCGCGATAGGAAGGGGCCCTTCCTTACCGGCGGCGCGCGGGGTGGCGGGCTTCGGTGCGACGGCCGGGGCGTCCCGGATGCTGGTCGGCCCGGTGGTGTCCCCGGGCCCGGCTGGTAGGCTCCCTGCTCATGGGGACACTCCTCACCAAACGGCGCGCGGTCGACCTGTGCCGCGTGGCCACCTGCCTGTGTCGCCCCGCCATCTGACGGCGGGGCTGTCCTCGGCCGCCCGGCGGCCACCGGCACGCAGGAGCCTTGTTTCTTCTCCCGTGCTCTCTTTCCACGCCCGGCAGCGGCGCCGTCGCACGAACCCGTGATCCGTCCATACGGTGGATCCCGCGCGTGGTGCGATCGTCTCGACTTTCGATGCCCTCGTGCTGGTTCACCATTCATCCTCACCAGGGAGTGATCTGATGAGTCGCGACACCGCACTCGTCTCGGCCGACTGGGCCGAGAAGAACCTCGACGCCCCGGGCGTCGTCTTCGTCGAGGTCGACGAAGACACCTCGGCCTACGACACCGGCCACATCGCCGGCGCGATCAAGCTGGACTGGAAGACCGACCTCCAGGACCAGGTGCGCCGGGACTTCGTCAACAAGAGCCAGTTCGAGGCGCTGCTCTCCGAGCGGGGCATCAGCAACGACGACACCGTCGTCCTCTACGGCGGCAACAACAACTGGTTCGCCGCGTACGCGTACTGGTACTTCAAGCTCTACGGCCACCGCGACGTGAAGCTGCTCGACGGCGGCCGCAAGAAGTGGGAGCTCGACGCCCGCCCGCTGGTCCGCGACGCCGTGACCCGCCCCGCGACCCAGTACGTGGCGCAGGAGCCGGACACCTCGATCCGGGCCTTCCGCGACGAGGTCGTGGCCGCCATCGGCACCAAGAACCTGGTCGACGTGCGCAGCCCCGACGAGTTCGCCGGCCGGCTGCTGGCCCCCGCCCACCTGCCCCAGGAGCAGGCCCAGCGGGCCGGTCACATCCCCACGGCGATCAGCGTGCCGTGGTCGAAGGCCGCCAACGAGGACGGCACCTTCAAGTCCGACGACGAGCTGCGCAGGATCTACGCCGACGCCGGGCTGGACGACAGCCGCGAGACGATCGCGTACTGCCGGATCGGCGAGCGCTCCTCGCACTCCTGGTTCGTGCTCCAGGAGCTGCTCGGGCACCGCAACGTGAAGAACTACGACGGATCCTGGACCGAGTACGGCTCGCTGGTCGGCGTGCCGGTCGCGCTCGGCGACGAGCCCGGGGAGGCCTGAGCCATGACCGCACCCACCGCTGCCGGCTGCGCCGCACCCGACCAGGCCGCTCCGCTGCCCGCGAGCCTGGACCTGGAGAAGGAGACCGTGATCACCGGCGTCGTCCGGTCCGACGCGGGCGAGGCCGTTCCGGGCGCGTACGTCCGGCTGCTCGACTCGACCGGTGAGTTCACCGCCGAGGTGGTGACCTCGCCGGCCGGCCAGTTCCGGTTCTTCGCCGCGCCGGGTTCCTGGACCCTGCGGGCGCTCTCCCGGCACGGCAACGGCGACACCGCCGTGACCGCCGCCCGCGGCATCAACGAGGTCGCCGTCACGGTCGCCTCCTGACCTGCCACGCCCGGATCGGCCCGTGGCCCGCCCCTCTCGCAGGTGGCGGGCCACGGCCGTCTCCGGGTGCGGCCGGGCGGCGTGACACGATGGCCCCCGTGAACGGCGTGCAAGCGGCGGGGCAGGCCCCGTCCACCGGTCCCGACCGGCCGGCGGCCCCCCGACGGTGGCTGCCCTGGCTGCTCGCCGGCACCGTGGCCTGGGCGGTGCTGCTGGCGGCGCTGACCTGGACGTCGGTGCGCAACGACCCACCGACCGTCCGGGAGCAGCGCACCCTGGCCGAGGCCGGCCCGGTCGTCGACCGCGCGGTCGGCGCACTGGTCGCGGCCGCCGGCGACACCGCCGTGCTGACCCCGCCCGAGATCGAGCGGGGCTGCCGCGTCACCCCGTTCGCCGACGGCGCCACCCTGATCCGCGGGGTGGACGTCTTCGTCGCGGCGGGCCGGGAGCGGGCGCTGCTGGAGCAGGTCGCCGACCGGCTTCCCGAGGACTGGCGGGCCGGGGTCCGGGTCACGTCGGACGTCGGCCCCCGGCTGCGCGCCGACGCGGGCGAGTTCGTCACGGTCGCCGGCAGGGTCGCGGGGGACGGCCGCGTCCGGCTGACCGTCGACACCGGCTGTCGGCCGGTGGGCGACGGCTACGACGTACCCGCGACCGCTGCCGCCGGTGTGGAGGCGGATGCCCTCGGGGAGGCGCTGCGGGTCCTCGGGGCTCCGGGCGGACCGGCTCCCGAGCTGGTCACCGCGCCCTGCCCCGGCGGCGGCACCGCCCGCTCCGCGCGCTCCGCCGGCGTCGAGGCGACCGCGTCCCCGGCCGCCGCCCTGGCCCCCGTCACCCGGGTCCCGGTGCTGGACGTTCCGCAGGCGTACGCCTACCGGCGTGGCCCGGTCACCGTCGTCGCCGACCTCTCGGGGGACCAGGTCGTCGTCTCGGTCAACACGGCTTGCCCCGCCTGACCCGGGCGGTCAACGGCCGCGCGGGTGGTCGTGCGGGGTGCGGCTGCGGCCCAGGGCGTCGACGTGCCCCCAGCGGCCCGGGATGTCGAGCAGCTCGACGCGCCCCATCCCCTCGGGCACGGCGGGATCGATGATCAGGTGCTCGCCCTGCGGTTCCAGCCCCAGCATCACCCGCAGCAGCAGCAGCGGCGTGCCCGCCGACCAGGCCTGCGGGCTGCACGCGGTGGGGTACTCCACCGGGTAGTCGGTGACGCTGCGCTCGTAGCCGGCGAAGGCCTCCGGCAGCCGTCCGCCGAAGAACCGGGACGCCTCCAGCATCGCGCCGCAGATCTGCCCGGCCTCCTGGCGGAACCCGTACCGCCACAGCCCCCAGGCGATGATCGAGTTGTCGAACGGCCACACCGTCCCGACGTGGTAGCCGACGGGGTTGTACCGCCCCTGGTCGTCGGCGAGCGTCCGGACGCCCCAACCGGAGTAGAGCCGCGGCCCCAGCAGGTGTTCGGCGATCCGACCGGCCCGCGACTCGTCCACGATGCCGCTCCAGAGCAGGTGCCCGATGTTGGAGGTGAGGGCGTCCACCTGTCGGCCGTCGGCGTCCAGGGCGAGCGCGTAGTACCCCCGCTCCGGGATCCAGAAGTCCCGGTTGAACCGCATCTTCAGCTCGGCGGCCTCCCGCTCCAACCGGTCGGCGTACGCGGGGTCGCCCCAGAACTCGCGGGCCATCCGGGCACCGCGGATCTTCGCGTCGTACGCGTAGCCCTGTAGTTCGCAGGTGGCGCGCGGGAAGCCGGGCAACCGGCCGTCACGGTACGAGATGGCGTCCCAGGAGTCCTTCCAGCACTGGTTCGCCAAGCCGGTGTCCGGGTTGCGGGTCTGGTACCAGAGGTAGCCGGTGCCCAGCAGGTCCCCGTACGTGTCGATCCAGGCGAGGGCGTCGCGGGCCTGGGCCTCCAGGCCCCGCACCAGCTTGTCGTCGCCCGTCCACCGCTCGTACTCGTCGAGCAGGATGAGGAAGAGCGGCGTCGAGTCTGCCGAGCCGTAGTACGGCGAGTGGGGCTGTTCCTCGAAGCCCGCCGTCTCGCCGTAGCGCAGTTCGTGCAGGATCTTGCCCGGTTCCTCGTCCCGGAAGTCGTCGATCCGGTGTCCCTGGAGACCGGCCAGCATCATGATGGTCGGCGGCACCAGCTCCGGCAGGAAGGGCACCACCTGGAGCGAGGTGATGATGCTGTCCCGGCCGAACAGGGTCATGAACCACGGCAGGCCGGCCGCCATCAGGCGTACGCCGAGGGTGATCGACTCGTAGCGCAGCGCTGCGAGGTCGGTCAGGCTCTGCCGGTACGCCCCGGCCAGCGGCTGGCAGTCGCAGCCGAGCTTCGGTGCCTGGGCGATCAGGTCGTCCTGCTCCTTCCGGATGGCGTCCGGGTCGCGGCTGCCCCGGTACAGCGGCAGGTTGGCCCGGATGTCCACGCCGCGCGCGCCGTAGACGATGGTCGACACGTGCAGCCGGGTCGTCCACTCGCCGCGCGGGCCGACCCGGACCCGGTAGGTCATGCCGGAGACCTCGACGTGCGCGGGCGCGCTGGTGGTGACGACCGTCTCGCGGTGGAACCCCTCCCGGCGGTAGGCCAGTCGCAGCTCCTTCTCGCCGACGGTGGCGGTGGTGTGGCCCATCTTGCGCCGGACGTGCTTGATCTCGAACAGGTCCGCGAAGTCGGCGGCCATGTCGAGGCGTACGACGAACTCCATCTCCTTCCCCGAGTGGTTGAGCACGGTCAGCTCCTCCGCGAAGCTGCCGCCGATGGCCCGGCTCCGGATCACCGAGACCTTCGCGTCCAGGTAGTGCGTGGGCTCGCCGGGAACGAGGAAGAACCGGGTCTGGAAGGACTCCGCGGTGTCGACGGAGAGGGCGTGCAGCCGTTCGCCGTCGAGGGTCAGCAACCAGGTGGAGAGGTGACGGGTGTCGAACGAGAAGAGCCCGGTCGGGAAGTCGAGGGACGGCTCGACGTCGCCGCGGTTGTCGCTGACCAGGAAGGTGTTGCCGTCCAGGATGCTGACCAGTTGCTTCACGGCAGCCGCCCGAGCTGTGTGCGCGCGGCCTCGCGGGGGTCGTGGGTGCCGGGCGGGTCGGGGAAGAACTTCCGGAACAGCAGGAAGAGCACCACGTCGCCGCTGAAACTGCTCTCGTTGCGCAGCACCGACGAGATCGCCTGGGCCCGGCCGGTGACGAGCCGGTCGAACATCTCCTCGCTGGTGTACCAGATCGCGTCGGCCGGGCCTCGGTTGCGGCTCACCTCGATCGCCCCCGGCCGAAGGCGGACCAGCCAGTGCACCGTCCTGCTGCTGTCGCGCGAGAGGTCGATCTGCAGGGTCCCGCTGACCGGGCTGCGCAGCACCGCCGGGGCGCGCGCCGGCAGTGATGCGAAGAATCGCTCCGTCGCCTCGGTCACACCCGAATCGTAGGCATTTGCCTGACGTGTCGGGTCGGTATCGGCGGGCGTCCGTCAGTAGACCAGGGCCTGGGCCCCCTCGGCCATCGCCTCCTCGACGAAGACCGCGGCGCCGGCGATCCGGACGCCCGGCAGCACGTCGTCCGGCCCGATGTCCCGCCGGGCGGCGCACTGGGTGCAGGCGGTCACCGTGCCGGTGGTGAGGATCACGTGCAGCAGTTCGGCCAGCGGGGCCGAGTGCGGCAGTTCGAACTCCTGCGCCCGGCCGGGCACCGCGAACCAGGTGGACTCCCCGGTCAGCCAGAGCGACACGTGCACCCCCGCGGCGGCCGCGGTGGCGGCGACGGTGAATGCCTGGGCGCACCGCTCCGGGGCGTCCGCGCCGGCGGTGGCCTTGACGACGAGAGAGCGGGCCATGGGGCCCAGCATAGGATGGTCACGATGGTTACCGAGATCGGGTTCGTCAGCCTGCTGGTCGCCGGTCTGGGCGCGCTCGCCGGTGGCCTGGTCTACCTGGCCGTACGCATATCGAGAGGTAACTGGTGAGCGTGAGGAGTGAGCCGGGTTTGCGAGCCCCGCAGTCGCGAACGAAGGTGGCCTGGTGAGCGTGAGGAGTGAGCCGGGTTTGCGAGCCCCGCAGTCGCGAACGAGGAAGGTGGCCCGGTGAGCGACGAGAACCCCCTGCAGCCGCCGCCGTGGCTGAACGCGCCGCCGGCCGACCCGTACCCCTACGAGGAGAGCCACGACCTGCGTGTCGGCCCGAAGCTGCACCCCACGCTGGACGGGCTGCTGCCGTACGTCGGGGTGTGGCGCGGCCGGGGCCGGGGCGGTTTCCCCAGCATCGAGGACTTCGACTTCGCGCAGGAGATCCGGATCAGCCACGACGGCCGGCCGTTCCTGTTCTACGAGTCGCGCGCGTGGCTGCTCGACGAGCAGAGCCACCCGGTCCGCCCGGCGGGCCGCGAGGTCGGCTGGTGGCGGCCGGTGATGGACGGCGACCGCGCCACCGACGAGCTGGAAGCGCTGATGACCGTCCCCACCGGGGTGATGGAGCTGCACATCGGCAAGCGCAAGGGCACCCAGATCGAGTTCGTCACCGACGCGGTGGTCCGCACCTCGACCGCCAAGGAGGTCACGGCGGGCCACCGCCTCTTCGGCATCGTCGAGGGCGCCCTGCTCTACGCCCAGGAGATGGCGGCCGTGGGCCACCCGCTCTCCCCGCACCTCTCCGCGCGCCTCACCCGGGTGGCGGGCTGACCCTCCTGTCGAAGGTCAGGGGCCGGGGAAGGCCAGCAGCGCCTGGAGGGCGGGCGTGCGCGCGCAACGGCGCAGCCCGACACCGTCCAAGGTGCGGATCTCGGCGAGGCCGCGCACGGACGAGCTGAGCCAGACGCCGTCGGCGGTACGCAGCTCCGCCGGGGTGACCAGCCGCTCCTCGGCGCACAGGCCCAGCTCGTGGGCGTGCGCGAGGAGCCAGCCGGCGGTCACCCCGGGCAGGATGCCGGTCCCGGCGGCGGGCACCGCGCGGAGGGTGTCGCCGGTCAGCCAGACCAGGTTGGCCGTGGGCCCCTCCAGCGCGTACCCGTCGGAGGAGACCCACAGCGCGTCGTCCACGCCCGCACGGGCGGCCCAGCGGCGGGCGGCGGTGCTCACCGCGTACGAGGTGGACTTGATTCCGGCCGGCAGCCAGTCGAGTTCGGCGCGGGCCCGCGCCGCGACGCCGAGCGGCAGGGTCGCCACGGTGACGCCGTCGCGGCGGGCCGCCCGGGCCGACGCCGGCACCTCGGCCAGCGTCGCGTAGACGGTGGGCGGCCCGCCGTCCTCCGGGCCCCGGGTGCAGACCAGCCGCAGCGCCCCCTCCACCTCGGCGGGCCAGCCGGCGCGGACGGTGTCCAGCAGCTCGACCAGCACCTCGGCGGGGGGCAGCGCCAGGTCGACGGCCGCCGCCGCCCGGGCCAGCCGGGCCAGGTGCGCGTCGCGCAGCCACGGCCGCCCGCCCCGCAGGTGCATGGTCTCGAAGAGCCCGTCACCGTGCAGCACGCCCCGGTCGTCGGCGCGCAGCACCGGCTCCCCGGGTGGCACCAGCCCGCGCCCCGGCACGGCGATCCTCGACGCCACCATGACCGCCGAGCCTAGCGGCGGACGGTCGACACCGGCGGCGGGCGCGGCGGGGCGAACTATGATCGGACGGTGTCCGAATCCTCCCTTGCGGAAATGCTCCGCGCCCGTGGGCTGCGGCTGACGGCGCAACGGCAGTTGATCCTCCAGGCCGTGCTGAACCTGGGGCACGCCACCCCGGAGCAGGTGCACACAGCCGTCCGGGAGGTGGCCGCAGGGGTCAACATCACCACCATCTACCGCACGCTGGAGCTGCTGGAACGGCTCGGCCTGGTCACCCACACCCACCTCTCGCACGGCTCGCCGACCTACCACGCGGCCGGCGAGGACCAGCACGTCCACCTGGTCTGCCGGGACTGCGGCGCGATCGACGAGATCGATCCGGAGCTGCTGCGCCCGCTGACCGACGAGTTGGCGAGCCAGCGCGGGTTCCGGGTGGACATCGGCCACGTCTCGTTCTTCGGCGTCTGCGTCCGCTGCGAGAACGGGGACCGGAAATGATCGACATCGCGGGCGCGGTGAGCGTCGAGAGCATCGACGAGGCCAGCCGGGACCAGCCCGAGCCGGCGCACGCCGCGGCCGGCGTGCGGGGCGTGGCGGCGCACTACGGCGACCCGATGCGCGAGCAGCGCACCCTCGACACGGCGGTCGGCCTGGTCGACCGGTCGCACCGGGGCGTCGTCGCGGTGCCGGGCGAGGAGCGGATCGGCTGGCTGCACACCCTCACCAGCCAGCACCTGGCCCAGCTCGGCGCCGGTCAGGGCACCGAACTGCTGGTGCTCTCCCCGCACGGGCACGTCGAGCAGCACGCCATGGTCGCCGAGGACGGCGTCACCACCTGGCTCGACACCGAGCCGGGCGCCACCGGGGGGCTGCTGTCGTACCTGGAGCGGATGCGGTTCTTCAGCAAGGTCGAGCCGCGCGACGTGACCGCCGATCACGCGCTGCTGTCGCTGGTCGGGCCGGAGGCGCCGGCCGCGGCGGAGACGCTCGGCGTGACCGGGCTGGCCGCGCCCGACGTGGTCGCGGTGCCGGGCCCGAAGTTCCGTTCCGGCGAGCTGCCGCCGCGGCCGACCGCGTTGTACGACGTGCGACCGCTGCCCGTGGGCGGCTGGGCGCGCCGTGGCCCGCTCGGCGTGGACCTGCTGGTGCCCCGGGGCGCGATGGAGCAGGTGGTCACCCGGTTGCGGGGCACCGGGGTGCCGGTCGCGGGGCTGTGGGCGTACGAGGCGGTGCGGGTGGCCGCCCGGCGGGTGCGGGTCGGGGTGGACACCGACCACCGGAGCATCCCGGCCGAGGTGGATCTGGTCGCCCCGGCCGTGCACCTCGACAAGGGTTGCTACCGGGGCCAGGAGACCGTGGCCCGGGTGCACAACATGGGTCGGCCGCCGCGTCGGCTCGTACTCCTGCACCTGGACGGGGTGACCACCGACCAGCCGCCGGCCGCCGGCACGCCGGTGACCCTCGACGGCCGGGCCGTCGGCTTCGTCGGCACGGCCGTGCACCACCACGAGCTGGGCCAGGTCGCCCTGGCCGTGGTAAAGCGCAACGTCGCCGACGACGCCCGACTCCTGGTCGGGGAGTCCGCCGCCGCGATCGACCCGGTGTAAGGAAGGGCCCCTTCCTAACGCCTGCGGTATAGGAAGGGGCCCTTCCTAACGTCTGGTCGGGGGCGTCGAACGGTCTGACCGGGGCGTCTAGGATCCGGGCATGACGACAGGGACGTTGATCACGGTTGCCCCCACCGGCGCGGAGTCGGCCAAGGCCGAGGTGCCGGCGCTGCCGGTGACTCTCGACGAGCTGCTGCTCACCGCCAAGGAGTGCGAGGCGCTCGGCGCCGCCGTGATCCACGTCCACATCCGCGACGACGAGGCGAGGCCCACCCTGGACCGGGGCCGGCTGCGGGAGACGGTGGCGGCGCTGCGGGAGGGCACCGACCTGATCGTGCAGCTCTCCTCCGGCGGAGCGGTGACCGACCCGGAGGCCGACCGGCTCGCGGTGCTCGACGCCGGGCCGGACATGGCCTCGTGCACGATGGGCACGCTCAACTTCGGCGACGACGTCTTCCTCAACCGCTGGGAGTTCATCGTCGACCTGCACACCCGGATGCAGGAGCGCGGCATCGTGCCCGAGTACGAGATCTTCGACCTCGGCCACCTGACCGCCCTGCAACGGCTGCTCGGCAAGTACGGCCTGCCGGCCGGCGGGCACGTGCACGTCGACTTCGTGATGGGCGTGCCGGGTGGCATGCCGGGCACCACGGCGACGCTGGTCGCCGCCCACCAGGCGCTGCGCGACCTGCCCGGGGGCGCCACCTTCTCGGCCACCGGCATCGGCCGCAGCACGATCCCGGTCATGCTGGCCTCGCTCTCGGCCGGCGGGCACCTGCGGGTCGGCATGGAGGACACGGTGACCTACGCCAAGGGCCGTCCGGTCGAGTCCAACATGCAGCTCGTCGCCCGGGCGGTCGGCTTCGCCCAGCTCGCCCAGCGGCCGCCGCTGACCACCGCCGAGGCGCGCGGGATGCTCGGCGTGCCCGCCGCCGGGCGGTAAGCGGCGATCCGGGCCGGCACTGCTGTACACCGGGTGGTCAACGGCCTGTTCACCCGCCCGTCGGGCGCGGCCGGCGGTGCCGGTACCGTCCAGCCTGTGGGAAAGACGTACGAGGGCGGCGCGCCGCTCGCCGAGGTGGTCCGGTCGGGGTTCGTCGAGGGCGTGCACCGGGGTTCGGTGGTGGTGCTCGACGCCACCGGCGCGACGGTGGCCGGTGTCGGGGACGTGACCTCCCCGGTCTTCCCGCGCTCGTCCAACAAGCCGATGCAGACGGTCGGAATGCTCCGCGCCGGGCTGTCGTTGGCCGATTCCGCCGACGTCGCGCTGGTTTCGGCCAGCCACGCGGGGGAGGAATTCCACCTGGCCCGGGTGGGCGCGCTGCTGGCCCGCGCCGGGCTGGACGAGTCGGCCCTGCGCTGCCCGCCGGACCTGCCTGTGGGCGACGAGGCCCGGGCGGCCGTGCTGCGGGCCGGCGGCGGCCCCACCCGTACGCAGATGAACTGTTCCGGCAAGCACGGCGGGATGCTGCTGACCTGCCTGGCCGCCGGCTGGCCGCTGGAGGGCTACTGGCGTCCGGAGCACCCGTTGCAGCGGCGACTGCGGGACGCGGTGGAGGAGTTCACCGGCGAGCAGGCGGCGGCGGTCGGGGTGGACGGCTGCGGCGCCCCGGTGCTCGCCGTCTCGCTGACCGGCCTGGCCGGGGCGTACCTCCGGCTCGTCTCGGCGGAGCCCGGCTCCCCGCCGCGGACGGTGGCCGACGCGATGCGCGCGCACCCGGACCTGGTCGGCGGCACGCGGGCCGAGGACAGCCGGCTCATGCGCGGGCTTCCCGGGCTGCTCGCCAAGGTCGGTGCCGAGGGCGTGGTCGCCGTGGCGGTGCCCAACGTCGGCGCGGTCGCCCTCAAGATCGACGACGGCGCGGGCCGCGCCCGGATGCCGGTGCTGGTCTCCGCCCTGCGCCGGCTCGGGCTGGACGCCCCGGTGCTGGCCGAGTACGCCGAGCTGCCACTGTTCGGCGGCGGCCTGCCGGTCGGCGCCGTGCGCTCCCTCTGGTAGCCGCCCCGCCCCGGCCGCCGCTGCGGTGCCGTTCGGTCGGGGCGTCGGGGCGTCAGGGGAGGAAGTCGAGCAGGGCGGCGTTGACCGGGGCGGGTCGCTCCAGCGGCAGCAGGTGGCCGGCGTCCGGCACGTCGGGCATTCGGGTCGCGTGGGGCGCCTCGGCGGCGATCCGGTCGGCGAGCCGGCTGATGTCGGGCACGTCGGCGGCGCCGGCGCCGACCAGGACGGGCATCCGCAACTCGTGGAGGCGTCCGATCGCGGGCGGGTCGAGTTCGGCGACGTCGACCGCGCTGAGCGCCAGCTCGGCGGCGAGCGCCCGCTGGTCCATCTCGCGGGCGAAGGCGAGCAGCTCCGGGTCGACGTCGGCGGGCTGGCGGCCCGGGCCGACCACCCAGAACCGCACCTCACCGGCGGCGCTGGCGGCGAAGTCCTCCGGGTCGACCTCGCCGACCAGGCTGTCCCAGAGGTCGTTGGTCTCGTCGGACCACTCGTGGCCCGAGACGGCGGTGCCGAGGAGCGCGAGCGCGGCCACCCGATCCGGGTGGGCCAGCGCGGTGTCGATCGCCACGGCGCCGCCGAACGAGCAGCCGACCAGGGCGGCCCGGGGGATGTCGAGCGCGTCGAGCAGCCCGACCACGTCGTCGGGGTGGGCGAACGGGGCCGGCGGCAGCTCGGAGTCGCCGTAGCCGCGCAGGTCGAGGGCGATCACGCGGTGCCGCGCGGCCAGCGGGCCGACCTGTTCCCGCCACATCCGGCGGTCGGCGATGCCGGCGTGCAGCAGGACGACGGGCGTGCCGCTGCCGGTGTCGTCGTACGCGAGCAGGGCGCCGTTCACCTCGATCTTCGTCACGGCGGAAAAGGTACGCAGCGGGCGACCGGGGACGCAACCGTGAAGTGAGACGTCGCTAACTCTGGTTAGCACTTTGCTTGCAGGAGCTAGCAGGGCGCGTTAGCGTCGAACCATGGCCACTGGTAAGGACCTTCCCGACGTCGGCGGGTTCATTCGCGATCTGCGCCGCAACGCGAAGATCTCGCTCCGGCAGCTCGCCGAGCAGGCGGGGGTCAGCAACCCCTACCTCAGTCAGATCGAGCGCGGCCTGCGCAAGCCGAGCGCGGAGGTGCTCCAGCAGCTCGCCAGCGCGCTGCGGGTCTCCACCCCGGCGATGTACCTGCGGGCCGGGCTGCTCGACGACAAGGAGGGCCAGGGCGTGCTCGCGGCCATCTCCGTCGACCCCGACCTGACGATGGCGCAGAAGCAGTCGCTCACCCAGATCTACGAGACGTTCCGCCGGGAGAACGCGCGGCTCGCCGAGGCGACCGCGGCGGCCACCGGCGCGACGCCCGCCGACAGGTCCGACGCCACCTCCGGCGCGGGCACGCCGGACCCCGTCGAGGCGGCGCCCGACCTGGCCAACCTCGCCGCCACGGGGCCCACCACCGCGGCAGGCACCCCGACCGAGGCCGTGCTGGAGTCGGTCGCCGTCACCGAGGCCGGCCCCGCCCCCGCTCCGACCGACACCCCCGAGAAGAAGGCCGCCCGCAGTGCGGTCCGTGAGGCCGCCGACGCGGCCGAAGAGGAGAAGTGATGACCCAGCCGAAGACCAGCCGCATCCCGGCCCCGATCTACGCCGCCGCCGGCGCCGGGGAGCTCGCCCTCCAGCAGCTGCGCAAGCTGCCCGCCGTGGTGACCGACCTCGGCACCAAGGTCGTCGCCGACCTGGGTGGCAAGGCCGTCGTCACCGGCGTCGAGCTGCGCCAGAAGGCCAACGACACGCTGCGTACGGCGAACCTGACCGCCGAGGGCCTGCGCGAGAGGGCCGTACCGACCGAACTGGACCTGAGGCGCCTGCGTGAGGCCGCCGACCTGAACAAGCTGCGCGAGGTGGCCGACCTCGAGAAGCTGCGCGAGGTCGCCGACCTGGACCGGCTCCGTGCGCTGGCGACCCGCAACGCCGCCGTGGTGGTCGCCGGCGCCCAGGCCGCGCAGGAACGGGCGCAGGCCGCGTACGTCGCGCTGGTCACCCGGGGCGAGCGGGTCGTCGGGGCCGGCGTGCTGGAGGCCGCCGATACCGTGAACGCCGACATCGAGGCGACCGAGGCCGACGTCGAGCCGGCCGGGGCCGTCGCGAAGCCGACCGCCGCCCGGTCCGCCACCGTCGAGGCACCGGCCGCCACCGTCGAGGCACCGGCCGCCACCGTCGAGGCACCGGCCCCGGCCGTGACCGTCGAGGCGTCGGCCCCGGCCGTGACCGCCGACACGTCGACCGACGAGGTGCCGACCCCGGCCGACGTGGCCGAGGTGCTGGAGGCCAAGCCGGCCGCCGCGAAGAAGGCGACGACCCGCGCCACCAAGGCCGCGGCCAAGCCGGCCGCCGGCCCGTCGGCGAAGCTGCCCCGGGCGACCAAGCGCACCCGCCCCGCCGCCGAGTAGAGCGTCCCACCGGTGAGCCCGGCTGCGTCCTGTCGGACGTATCCGGGCTCACCGGCATAAGCTTGCCGGCATGGCCTACGCCGCGCCGCTCTTCGCCTTCGATGTTCGCTACGTGATCGAGCTGATCCTGCTCGTCTTCGCGTTGATCGTGCAGGGCATCGCCCTGGTGCACGCCATCACGCAGCGCTCCGACGCCTTCTCCGCCATCGGCACCCTGCCCAAGGGCGGCTGGATCGGCATCCTCGCAGTCTGCCTGGTGCTGACCCTGCTCGGCTTCGGCCCGATCAGTCTCTTCGGGCTCGTCGGCATCGCCGCGGGCCTGATCTACCTGCTCGACGTCCGGGTGGGGCTGCGCGACCTGAGCGACGGCAAAGGGTTCTGGTGAGGGGTTTCCGCTGGCCGCCGCCGCCGGACGGCGGGCCCCGCACCTGGGGTCCCGGCCCGGGCGCCCCGCGTACCGGCCGGCCGGCCCTGCCGGAGCCGGACACCGAGCTGGTCGCCACACCGCACGGCGTACGCCTGGAGCAGCTCGTCACCGGCACCGGTGACCCGGTCACGGTGTTCGCCCACGGGCTGGGCAACGGCATCGCCACCACCCGGCCCTTCGGCAGCGGGGTGACGGGCCGCAAGCTCTTCCTCCAGTTCCGCGGGCACGGCCGCTCCGACGCGCCGCCCGGCCCGTGGAGCTACCTGGACCTGGCCCGCGACCTGCGCGCCGTCGCCGACCTCGGGGGCGCCACCCGCGCCTTCGGCGCCAGCCTCGGCGCGGGGGCGCTCTGCCGGCTGCTCGCCGAGAGCCCCGAACGCTTCGAGCGGCTGGTCCTCTTCCTGCCCGCGGCGCTGGACCGGCCGCGTGGCGAGGTCGCCCGGGCCCGGCTGACCGCGCTGTTCGAGGCCGTGGAGAGCGGCGACGCCGCCGCCGTGGCCGACGTGGTCCAGGCAGAGCTGCCGCCCGCCGTACGCAACACCCCGGCCGGCTGGGCCTACCTGCGCCAGCGCCTCGACCAGCTCCTGCGCGACGGGCTCGCCCCGGGGCTGGCGAACCTGCCCGAGCAGGCGCCCCTGCACGACGCCGGTGTGCTGGCCGCGGTCACCGCGCCGGCCCTGGTGATCGGCTGCGCCGGCGACGACCTGCACCCCGTCGAGGTCGCCGAGCAGCTCGCCGCCGCGCTTCCCCGGGCCGCCCTGCACGTGTACGACCGGCCCGGCGTCCTCTGGACGGAACGCGCCGACCTGCGCAGCCGGATATCCGCCTTCCTCAACGAGTAACGTGCCCTGACACGGGCGTCACACACCACGGTCGTACGCACCGGCTGGACCTCGCCGATCCGACCGAGTTGCCGGCCGACTTCAAGAGCCGCATCGAGGAGCTGGTCAACGCCGAGGTGGCCGCCGACCGGTCGGTGGCCGCGCGGGTGCTGCCCCGGGCGGAGGCGCTCGCCCTGCCCGACATCATCCGTACCCAGTCGAACCTGATCCCGCCGGACGAGCAGGAGGTGCGGATCGTCGACATCGTCGGGCTGGACGTCCAGGCCGACGGCGGCACGCACGTCGCCTCCGCCGCGCAGATCGGCAAGGTGCGGGTGGTCAAGGTGGAGAGCAAGGGGCGGGCCAACCGCCGGGTCCGCGTACGCCTGGCGGACTGACCCCGCGCGGGGTCAGTCGGCGGCGCGGCGGGCCCGCAGCGAGCGGACCTTGTGCCGGTTGCCGCAGCGCTCCATCGCGCACCAGCGGCGCCGTCCGGGCCGTGAGGTGTCGACGAAGACCAGGTAGCAGTCGTGCGTGGCGCACTCCCGGACGCGGTCTCGGTGCGGGCCGGTGAAGAGGTCGACGGCGTCCCGGGCGATCGTGGCGAGGGCCTGCCCGCCGCGCGCCGGCAGCACCCAGCGGCGGGCCCCGTCGGCGGTGAGCTGTGGCGCCAGCGGAGCGCCGGCTGCCAGCCGGTTGAGGGTGGCGAGGTCGTGGGGGGTCGCGTCGAAGTCGGCCGGTTCGCTGGCCGGCGGCCGGGCCCCGGTGCGTACGCAGACGAGGCGCCACAGCGCGTCCCGCAGCCCCCGGGCGTCGGCCAACTCGTCGGCGTCCACCTCCAGCCGGGCCGGGTCGAGGCGTAGCCGGGACAGTGCCAGCCAGCCGGCTAGGTCGCCGGGTCGGTGCAGCGCGTCGTAGCGGGCCAGCGCGCCCGGGCCGCCGGTGGTCAGGAACTCCAGGCAGAGTGCGCCGGGGTCGAAGAGGTAGCGGGTGCCCTCCGGGGAGGTCAGGGTGAGTCCGCTTGCGGCGCCGGTCACGTAACCACTATAACTGGTTACGGCGGCGGGCCGTGCCGGCGGTCGCCGGACCCCCGAGGAGGACGCCATGGCCGTGGAATGGAAGCTCGTCGTCGACTGCGCCGACCCGAACGCGCAGGCCCGGTTCTGGGCCGCCGCCCTCGACTACGTGGTCGAGGACAACGCGGTGCTGATCGAGCGCCTGCTCGCTGGCGGCGCGATCGGACCGGAGGCGTACCTCGAGATCGACGGCCGCAAGGCGTGGCGGCAGCTCGCCGCCGTCCGCCACCCCGACGACCCGGTCGACCCGGCCAGCGGCACCGGGCTGGGCCGCAGGCTGCTGTTCCACCAGGTCCCCGAGGGCAAGCAGGTCAAGAACCGGCTCCACGTCGACCTGCACGTCGGCCCTGCCGAGCGGGCGGCGACGGTCGAGCGGCTGGAAGGGCTCGGCGCCACGGTGCTGCGCGAGGTGGCCGACTTCGGCAGCGTGCACACCACCATGGCGGACCCGGAGGGCAACGAGTTCGACGTGCAGTGACGGGCCCCGACGCCGGCTCAGCGGTCGGCCGGGTGGCCCCGCCCCGGCGGCAGGTGGGCGGCGCGCACGTCGAGCAGCCAGCGTTCCACGGTCGCCTCGTCCGGACGGTCCGGCAGCGGGGTGCGGACGCGGGCGAAGTCCCGCTCCGCCTCGGCGATCAGGGCCCGCGCCTCGTCCAGCGCGCCGCCGGCCACCCGTTCGCCGAAGGCCCGGAACCACTCGGGGTCGGCGAGCCGGATCTCCAGCACGCCGGTGGCGTGGAGCAGCCGGCCCTGGTGCACCAGTCGAGCCAGGTGCCGGGCGTGTTTGGCCGTGCGCCGTCGGGTGTCGGCCGAGAACGTGCCGTCGCCCCGGGACTCCAGCCTGCGGAACTGCTGACCGGCGTAGCCCAGGTAGGCGTCGCGGACGCGGGGCGCGCTGAGGAACGCCGAGCGGATGCCGATCAGGCGGTCGCCGAACTCCGTGCGGGTCTCGTAGCAGTCCGGCGGCAACCAGGCCAGTTCGGTGGCGGTCGGGTTGCCGCTCAGCGCCAGGCGGCACCACTTCGCCGCCTCGTGCAAAGTGGTGTCGGGGTCGGTGGTGACCACCGACTCGCGGGGCGGGCGCAGGCCGTGGAAGGCGACGGTGGGCGCGGCGAAGACGCCGATCCGATCGACGTCGGAGCCCGGCCCGGCCAGCCCGTACGCGACCGAGCCGACGATTCCGGAGAGCAGCAGGTGCATGCCGGCGAGCATGCCGGACGACACGGCTTCGCGAAACCGGACTTCGGCTGTCAGGTATCGCTGACAGGCTCGCCGCATGACGAAACCGCTGACAGGAAAGATCGCGCTCGTCGCCGGGGCGACGCGGGGCGCCGGCCGGCAGATCGCGGTGCAGCTCGGCGCCGCCGGTGCCACGGTCTACGCCACGGGCCGCAGCAGCCGGGCCGGCCGCTCCGAGATGGACCGTCCGGAGACCATCGAGGAGACCGCCGAGCTGGTCACCGCCGCCGGCGGCACCGGCATCGCGGCCCGGGTCGACCATCTCGTCGGTGAGCAGGTCCGCGACCTGGTCGCCCGCATCGACGCCGAGCAGGGCCGCCTCGACGTGCTGGTCAACGACATCTGGGGCGGTGACCCCCTGACCACCTGGGAGAAGCCGGTCTGGGAGCAGCCGCTGGAGGCCGGCTTCCGCAGCCTGCGCCTGGCGATCGAGACGCACGTCGTCACCGCCCACTTCGCGCTGCCGCTGCTGATCCGCCGCCCCGGCGGGCTGGTCGTCGAGATCGGCGACGGCACGAAGGCGTACAACGACACCCACTACCGGCTGTCGGTCTTCTACGACCTGGCGAAGACGTCGGTCAACCGGCTCGCGTACGTCTGGGGGCACGAGCTGACGCCGCACGGCGGCACCGCCGTGGCGCTGACTCCGGGCTGGATCCGGTCCGAGGCGATGCTGGAGCACTTCGGGGTCACCGAGAAGACCTGGCGGGACGGCGCCGCCAGGGACCCGCACTTCCTCATCTCGGAGACCCCGGCCTTCGTCGGGCGCGCGGTCGCCGCGCTCGCCGCCGACGAGGACCGGGCCCGCTGGAACCAGGCATCCGTCTCGGCGGGCGAACTGTCCCAGGTGTACGGGTTCACCGACGTCGACGGCAGCCGGCCGGACGCATTCCGCTACCTCACGGAGGTGGTGGAGTCGGGTGGACCGGCCGACGTGACCGGCTACCGCTGAACGCGCGCGACCCGGTAGACCGCGGCGGACCGCCTGGCGGCGTCGACCATCAGCTCCCGCAGTTCCGGCGGGTCGAGCACCTCCACCTCCGGCCCCAGGGACAGCAACTGGGCGTACGCGACGTCGACGGACTCGACGGGCAGGCGGGTCACCACCCACCCCTGCCCGTCGGGCTCGTCGGCCGCGCCGAGCGCCTCGTCGTACGCGAAGGGGGCGTCGGCGACGAAGCGGAGCCGACGCAGACCGACGGGGCTCAGCCGCACCGTGACCTCGGCCCGGAGCATGCCGCGCAGGAACCCGTCGGCCTGCTCCCGCCAGTGTCGGGCCAGGTCGAAGCCGGCGTCCCGGTCGAAGGTCGCGGTCTGGACCTCGACGTGGGTGACCCGGTCCACCCGGTACGTGCGGTACGCGCCGCCGACCCGGCCGACGAGATACCAGACCCCGTTCTTGAGGACCAGCCCGTACGGGTGCGCCTCCCGTTCGACCTCGCGGTCGCCGCGCCGGTAGCGCAGCTCGACGGTGCGGTCCCGCCACACCGCGCCGGCCAGCTCGATCAGCCACGGCGGTGGCCCGGACTCCCGGAACCAGCCCGGCACGTCCAGGTGGAAGCGCTGTCCGGTGCGCACCGGCGCGTCGCGCAGGCTCGGCGGGAGTGCGGCGAGCACCTTCAGCTCGGCCGAGGCCACCGCGTCGGCGAGCCCCATGTCGCCCGCCGGTCCGGGCAGCCCGGCCAGGAAGAGCGCCTCCGCCTCGTCCCGGGTCAGCCCGGTCAGCCGGGTCCGGTAGCCGCCGAGCAGCCGGTAGCCGCCGGTGCGGCCCCGGTCGGCGTAGACCGGCACGCCGGCGGCGGAGAGCGCCAGCACGTCCCGGTAGACGGTCCGCTCGGAGACCTCCAGTTCCCGCGCCAGCTCCGCCGCGGTCATCGTCTCCCGCGCCTGGAGCAGCAGGACCAACGAGATCAACCGGGCCGCCCGCACCCGTCCATCCTGCCCGCCACCGCAGCCCGGCGGTCGTCCGCCTCGGGTGTCGGGCAGCCACGCCCGTTGAGGGGGGTCCAACAGCGGTTGGTCGTGCAGCGGGCGAATGCCTGCCGCCGAAGGCTGATACCGGTGTGGCACGAAGTCGCCACACCGGTATCAGGGTGAGTGACAACACCGCCGGTCGTCGCCCCCAGTCCGGCGCGACCGGGCGTGGGTCCTGAACAGACCGTAGGCTCTGCGGTCGTGAACGCACCCCGCACCGCCGCGCCCCTGGCCGGCGCCGCCGCCCGGTTCTTCACCGGCGTGGGCCTGCTCCTGCGCGGCCTCGGCCTCTACGTCCGCAGCCCCGGGCTGATGCTGCTCGGCGTCATCCCGGCGTTGATCTCGGGCGCGATCTTCGTGACCGCGTTCGCCACCCTGGCGTACTTCGTCGACGAACTGGCGGCGCTGGTAACCCCGTTCGCCGACGACTGGTCGAGCACCTCGCGCAGCCTGGTCCGGGTGATCGCCGGGCTGGCCTTCCTCGGCCTCGGCGGCCTGCTCGCGGTGGTCAGCTTCACCGCCGTCACCCTGGTCATCGGCGACCCGTTCTACGAGAAGATCTCCGAACGGGTCGAGGAACGCCTCGGCGGCACCCCCGGCGCGGTCGACGTGCCGTTCTGGCCGTCGCTGCGGCGCAGCATCGCCGACTCGCTGCGGCTGGTGGGACTGTCGATCCTCTTCGGCATCCCGCTCTTCGCCGCCGGCTTCATCCCGGTGCTCGGCCAGACCGTGGTGCCGGTGATCGGGGCGGCGGTCGGCGGCTGGCTGCTCGCCGTGGAGCTGGCGGGGGCCCCCTTCTACCGGCGCGGGATGCGGCTGCCGGACCGGCGGGCACACCTCAAGGCGGACCGGCCGACCACGCTCGGCTTCGGGGTGGCGGTCTTCGTCTGTTTCCTGATTCCGCTCGGCGCGGTGATCGTCATGCCGGCCGCTGTCGCCGGGGCCGCCCTGCTGGCCCGCCGCTCCCTCGGCCAGTCCGTCACGGAGGGCTGACATGGAGATCACCCTGGTCGAGGGCGACATCACGACCCAACGGGTGGACGCGATCGTCAACGCCGCCAACTCGTCGCCGCTCGGCCGTCAGGACAGTTCGCGCAGGCAGGACCAGCTCGAACCGACCGGTCGGTAGCCGAGCCCGACGTTGACCGCCAGCATCGGCGCGTTCGCCTCGTCGTTGGAGGTGTAGGCGACGCGTACCCCTCCTGCGGCGGCGCGGTGCAGTGCCGCCGTCTTGACCAGGCGGGCGAGCCCGCGCCCCCGGTGCGTCGGCAGCGTGCCGGTGTAGTCCGACCACATCCGGTCGCCGTCGCGGTTGACGAGGCTGAACGACACGATCTCGTCGCCGATCTCGGCCGCGGTGCTGGCCGCGCGGTCCAGGCCCGGGTTGTCCCAGATCTCGGAGTACCAACTCTCGTAGCTGATCGCGTCGGCGGGCACGTCCTCCGGCTCGTCGACCGCCGCCGCCACCTCGGCCCGGTGGATCCGGCGCGGGTCGAGGTCCGTCAGCGGGAGCAGCCGTACGCCGGACGGCGGCTGCGGCATCGGCGGGGCCGGCCGCAGGTCCAGCGCCGAGTAGCGCAGCTCCCGGCTCGGCGTGAAGCCGTGCCGGCGGGCGAACGGCAGCGACTCCGGCAGCGCCCAGGTACGCACCCGGCGCGCCCCGATGCCCCGCAGGTGTCCCAGCGAGGCGGTCAGCAGGGCGGTGCCGGCACCCCGGCCCCGGTGCTCCGGGTGCACGTGCAGGGTGGAGATCTCCCCGACGTCGGGCTCGGAGGTCTGGGCGTTGCGGTAGGCCGACGCCCAGCCGACCACCGTGTCGTCCACCTCGACGACGTACGCGGTCCAGTCCTCGCCGGGCGGTGGCTGGGCGATCATCTTCCGGGTCGACTCGACGCCGCGCACCAGGTAGGGGTGCACGATCGCGCGCATCGCCACCACGGCGGGCGCGTCGTCGGGGCGGGCGGTCCGGATTCGCACGTCAGTTCTCCTCGCGTACGGCGGCGACGGCCTCGACCTCGACGAGCTGGTCGGGGTAGCCGAGCACGGTCACCCCGAGCAGGGTGCTGGGCGGGTCGTGGTCGCCGAACGCGTCCCGGACCACCTCCCACACGGCCACCAGGTCGGCCTGACGCGACGATGCCACGTACACGGTGGTCTTGACGACGTCGGTGAGCCGGGCCCCGGCCGCCGCGAGGGCGGTCTCCAGGTTGGCCATCACCTGCCGGGCCTGGCCGACGGGGTCGCCGGGCGCGACGGTCCGCCCCTCGGCGTCGAGTGGGCAGGCGCCGGCGGTGTGGACGAGCCGGGCCGGCGGCTCGACCGTGGCCGCGTACGCGTACTCGGCGACGTCGGAGAGGGCGGGTACGCGGATCAGATTCCTGGTCACCCGCGCGACGCTACCGACGCTCGTACGACGCCTCCACGGATTAACTCCGGCACCTGCCGTGAGGTGTAAGGAAGGGGCCCTTCCTATACAGAAAACGTTAACAAGGTGCCCTTCCTTACACCTCAGGCCGACTCGCGGACGATCAGCTCGGTGGGGAGCACCACGGGTTCGATGGCCTCGCCGGCGGCCAGCCGCAGCAGCAGCCGGGTCATCTGCCGGCCCAGCTGCACGATCGGCTGGCGGACGGTGGTCAGCGGCGGCTCGGTGTACGCGGCCGTCTCGATGTCGTCGAAGCCGATCACCGCCACGTCGTCGGGCACCCGCCGCCCCGCCTCGCGTAGCGTCCGCAGGGCGGCGTGCGCCATCAGGTCGGAGGCGGCGAAGACCGCGTCCAGGTCGGGGTGCTCGGCGAGGAGTTGCCGCATCGCCGTCGCCCCCGACTCGCGGGTGAAGTCGCCGGTCGCCACCAGTTCCGGCAGCCCGGCCTCGGTGACGGTGTTCCGGTAGCCCGCGAGCCGTTCGATGCCGGCCACCATGTCCTGTGGGCCGGCGATGGTGGCGATGCGGCGACGCCCGCCGTCCAGCAGGTGCCGCACCGCCGTGGCCACCCCGCCGACGTGGTCGACGTCGACGTAGGGCACGTCCGCGCCGTCGAGCGGCCGGCCGCTGCACACGACGGGGATGCCCAGCCGGGCGAGCCGGCCGGGCAACGGGTCCTCGCCGTGCAGCGAGGCGAAGAGCACCCCGTCGACGTGTCGGCCGGTCGTGTAGCGCTCGACCCGGTCGTGCCCGGCGGGGGAGCCGGCCAGCATCAGCACGAGCTGCTTGTCGGCCGCCTCCAGCTCCTGCGCCGCGCCCCGGATGATCCCGGGGAAGACCTGGTCGTCGGAGAAGACCCGGGTGGCGGCCTCCGGCAGCACCAGGGCGATCGAGTCGGTCCGCTGGGTGACCAGGCTGCGGGCGGCCAGGTTCGGCACGTACCCCAGCTCGGCCACCGCCCGGCGGACCGCCTCCCGGATCGGCTCGGCGACCGTCATGGAGCCGTTCACCACCCGGGACACGGTCGCCCGCGAGACCCCCGCCCGTCGGGCCACCGCCTCGAGTGTCGGCCGCTGCGCCGTCGTCATCCCCGTCACCACCACCTCGTCACAGCCCGTTCCGGGAGATCACCCCCTGGTACCACCGGGCGCTGGACTTCGGTGTGCGTCGCTGCGTCAGGTAGTCGACGTGGATGATTCCGAAACGTCGACGGTAGCCCTCGGCCCACTCGAAGTTGTCCAGTAGCGACCATACGAGATAGCCCCGCAGGTCCACTCCCCGGGAGATCGCCTCGTGCACGGCGCGCAGGTGCCCGTCGAGGTAGGCGATCCGATCCGCGTCCGGCACCTGCCCGGTGCCGTCCGCGTCGGCCTTGTCGGGGAACGCCGCGCCGTTCTCGGTGACCATCAGCGGCACGCCGGGGTAGTCCGTGGCGATCCGTTCCAGCAGCCGGGTCAGCCCGGCCGGCTCGATCATCCAGCCCATGTCGGTCAGTGGTCCGGCCGGCGGGAGGAACTCCACCGCGCCCTCGGTGCCCGGCCAGGCGCTGCCGCCCGCGCCGTCCGGCCGGCCGGCGACGTAGGTGGGGGCGTAGTAGTTGACGCCGAGCAGGTCGATCGGGGCGGCGATCAGCTTCTCGTCGCCGTCGCGGATGAACGTCGGTTCGACGATCCGGGCCACGTGTTCCAGCACGTCGTCGGGGTACGCCGCCCGCAGCAGGGGGTCGAGGAAGATCCGGTTGTGCAGGCCGTCGACCAGGCGGACCGCCGCCGCGTCGGCCGCGCTGTCCGGGTCGGCCGCGCGCACGTCGGCCGGGTTGACCGTGATCCCGACGGTCCTGGCGCCGGCGGCGCGCAGCGCGCGGGCCGCCAGGCCGTGCCCGAGCAGCAGATGGTGTACGGCGGCGAAGGCCGCGCCCGGGTCCTGCTCGCCGGGGGCGTGCACCCCGTTGCCGTAGCCGAGGTAGGCCGAGCACCACGGCTCGTTGAGCGTGGTCCAGGTGGGGATCCGGTCGCCGAGGCGGGTGTGCACCGCCGTGGCGTACGTGGCGAAGTGCTCGGCGGTCTCCCGGTTGGTCCAGCCGCCCCGGTCCTGGAGGGTCTGCGGCAGGTCCCAGTGGTAGAGCGTGACGATCGGGTCGATGCCCCGGGCCAGCAGCGTGTCGGTGAGCCGGTCGTAGAAGTCGAGGCCGCGCGGGTTGACCGGGCCGGTGCCGTCCGGCTGGATGCGGGGCCAGGCCACCGAGAAGCGGTACGCCTTCAGTCCCAGCTCCGCCATCAGCGCCACGTCGTCGGCGTACCGGTGGTAGTGGTCGCAGGCCACGTCGCCGGTGTGCCCGTGGTGGACCTTGCCCGGCGTGCGGCTGAAGGTGTCCCAGATCGACGGGCCGCGACCGTCGTCGGTGGCCGCGCCCTCGATCTGGTACGCGGCGGTGGCCGCACCCCAGACGAAGTTGTCGGGGAATCGCAGAGTGCTCACGCCTTGATCGCACCTTCCATGATGCCGCCGATGATCTGGCGGCCGAACAGGACGAAGACCAGCAACAGCGGGAGAGTGGCGATGGCCGTTCCCGTGAATACCTGGGACATGTCCGTGTAGTACCCGTCGGACAGGGTGCGCAGGGCCAGCTGCACGGTGGGGTTCTCCGGATCGTTGAGGACAGCGTACGGCCAGAGGAAGTCGTTCCAGGTCGTCATGAACGTGAGCAGCCCCAGCACGGCGGCGGCCGGGCGCAGCGCCGGCAGCACGACGTTCCAGTAGATCCGCACGGTGTTGCAGCCGTCCACCCGGGCCGCCTCGATCAGCTCGTTGCTGACCGCCTGGCCCGCGTACTGCCGCATCATGAACACCCCGAAGCCGGTGACCAGGGCCGGCACGATCACCGCCGGCAGCCGGTCGTTCCAGTTCAGCTTCGTCATCAGCAGGTAGAGCGGGATGACGCCGAGCTGGGTGGGCACCATCATCGTCGCGATGATCACCATGAGCAGTGCGTTGCGCCCCCGGAACCGCAGCTTGGCGAAGGCGAACCCGGCCAGGGTGGAGAAGAAGACCACCGAGACGGTGACCGTGGTCGCCACGATCGCCGAGTTGACCAGGCCGGCGACGAAGTACGCGTCGGTGTTGTTCAGCAGCCGGGACACGTTCGCGCCGAAGTTGCCGCCGGGGGTGACCGGGGGTGGCAGCTGGCCCATCGCGTCGTTGGAGCGGCTCGCCACCACGAACATCCAGTAGATCGGGAAGATCGACAGGACCCCGGCGGCGATCAGTGCCGCGTAGGTGAGCCGGCTGGCGGCCCAGAGGCGGGTCATCGCGCTCCCTCCTTCGACTTCGCGTCCTTCGGGGGCTTCGCGCCGCCGAGCCGGCGCAGGAGCAGCACGTTGATCGCCGCGACGACCGCGATCAGCGCGAAGAGCAGCCACGCCACCGCCGAGCCGTACCCGAAGTTGTAGTGGGGCGCGAAGGCGTTCTCGAACATGTACATGGTCACGGTCTGCGACTCCCGTAGGGTTCCGCCCCGGATCGGGTTGGTGCCGGAGTGGAACAGCCGGGGCTCGGTGAAGAGCTGGAGCCCGCCGATGGTGGAGATGATGACGGTGAAGATGATCGTCGGCTTGAGCAGCGGCACCGTGATCGACCAGAACTGCCGCGCCCGGCCGGCCCCGTCGATGGCGGCCGACTCGTACAGGTCGCGCGGGATGGCCTGCATCGCGGCCAGGAAGATCAGCGCGTTGTAGCCGGTCCACCGCCAGTCGACCATGGTGGAGATGGCCACCCAGGAGGCGAACCGGTTCGACTTCCACGCGATGGCGTCGATCCCGACCAGGTCGAGCAGCCAGTTGACCATGCCGAACTCGCGGCCGAAGAGCACCCCGAAGACGATCGCGACCGCGGCGGTCGAGGTGATGTTGGGGATCAGCACCGCCATCCGGAACGTCGTCCGGGCCCGCAGCTGCCGGTTGAGCAGGTTGGCCAGCCAGAGCGCGGCCAGCAGCTGCGGGATGGTGGAGATGACGAAGATGCCGAGGGTGTTGACGACGGCGTGCCAGAAGTCGGCGTCGGCCAGCAGCCGGCTGTAGTTCTCCAGCCCGACGAAGGGGTGGTTGCTGCCGAGCAGGTCCCAGTCGTGCAGGGACACCCAGAAGGTGTAGATCAGCGGGTACGCCCCGAACACCCCGAAGAGCACGAAGAACGGGGCGACGAACAGGTAGGGCGAGTACTTCGTGTCGAGGCGGCTGAAGCGCATCGCCGGTGGTCGCCGGCCGGTGCGGGGCGCCGGTGCGACCGGCGGGCGCGCGTCGAGCTGGACGGTCATGCCCGGACCACTCCTTTCCCGGGTGCGGGCGGGACCGGTGCCTCCGGCGCCCGCCCGCACTCCCTCGCTCGGGCTACTTGGCAGCGGCCTTCTTGGCGTTGTTGACCGCGTCCGTCCAGCCCTGGTCGGGCTTGCGCTGACCCAGCTCCACCGTCCGGACGGCGTTCTCGACCTCGGTGCGTACGGCCTGGTTCTTCGGCCCCATGTAGACGGGCTTCAGGGTCTTGGCGCCCTCGCCGAAGATCTGCCCGACGGGGGCGTCGGAGAAGTACGCGTTCTTGGCGTCGACGATCGCGGGGTCGGCCAGCGCCTGCGGCGAGGAGGGCAGCGGGCCCTTGGCCTTGAACGCCCCGATCTGGCCCTTGGCGCTGGTCAGGAACTTCGCCAGCTCGATCGCCTCGGCGCGGTGCTTGCTCTGGGTCGGCACGGCGAGCCACGACCCGCCCCAGTTGCCGCCGTTGCCGGGCACCCGGGCGATGTCCCACTTGCCCTTGGCCTCGGCGCCGGCGTTGCCCTCGATGACGCCGGTCATCCAGGCCGGGCAGGCGATGGTGGCGAACTTGGCCTGCTTGAAGGCCGACACCCACTCCTCGGACCACGAGCCGTACTTGCCGGAGAGGCCGGAGTCGATGATGTCCATCGTGGTGTCCCAGGCCTGCCGGACCGCCGGGTTGCTGTCCACCACGAGGTTGTCGTCGGTGTCGTAGTAGTGGTAGCCCTGCGCGTTGCCCGCCGTCTGGAGCACGATCGTGTTGAAGATGTTGGTCGCGGCGTCCAGGAACGAGGCGCCGGTGTTCTTCGCCTTGAACTGCTCGCCGACCTTGACGTACTCCTGCCAGGTGGGCCAGAGCTTCGACACGGCCTCGCGGTCGGTGGGCAGGCCGGCCTTGGCGAACAGGTCCTTGCGGTAGCACATGGCCATGCCGCCGACGTCGGTGCCCAGGCCGATCAGCTTGCCGTCCTTGGTCTTGCCGCCCTCCCACTTCCACTCCAGGAAGTTGCCCTGGAGTTCGGCGCCGCCGTGGTCGAGCAGGTTGACGAAGTTGTCGGGGTTGGCCTTGTACTCGACCATCAACCCCTCTTCGATGGCGACGACGTCACCCGCGCCCTTGCCGGCGGCGAGCCACTGGGTCAGCTTCGGCGAGTAGTCGTCGAGGTTGGTGCCCGTGCCACGCTCGACGATCTTCACGTTCGGGTGGCTGTCCATGTACTCCTTGTAGAGCTCTTCGTAGCCGAACTGACTGAACACGTCCACGGTCAGCGTGATCTTGCCGTCCTCGGCGGGTTCGTCGCCGGCGCAGCCGGCGGTGGCGAACAACGCGGTGGCGGCGACGAGGGCCACCGCCGCCAGGCGGCGGCGCGGAAAGACACCCATTTGGTCGGACCCCTCTCAGGTCGTCTGAGGTGGTGAGGCAGGTGGTGGAGCAGAGCTGAGAGAGCGCTCTCACGACAGGGTGGTGGCTGGCCCCCGCCGTGTCAAGAGAGCGCTCTCTGCCGTTACCGGAGAGAGCCGGACGCGGACCTGCCCGACACCGGATGGGTGCTGACCGCAGCCAGCCGCCTCGACGCGGGCCACCGATGCGAAGAGAGCGGCCGCCTGTGCCGGGCGGCCGCTCTCTTCGGACGTGCGGTGGGACTGCGCGGAGCCCTCGGGGCCCGGCTCCGCGGCGGTGGATCAGCCGACGCGGAGGCCCTCCAGCAGGCTGCGGTCGCCGGCCACGTCCAGCGTGTCGAGGCCGACCCGGCCCCAGAGCGCCAGCAGCAGGTCGCTCGCGGTGCCGCTGACCTGCGCCCGGGCGTGGTGGTCGTCGTGGTCGAAGATGGTGGCCGTGTCGAGCAGGGCCACGCCCTCGCCGCGCAGCCGCAGGAACCACTCCTGGCCGGCGTCGACGGCGGCGAGCTGCACCACCCCGTGCCACTGGCCCGCCGTGCGGCGCCGCCCGGCCGGCAGCCAGGTGTCCAGGATCTCGCTCACCCCGTCGGCGGCGAGCTTCGCCTCGACCGGATCGCCCGCCGCGATGGCGAGCTGGGCGTCCCAGCGGTGCACCGCGGTCTCGTGCGCCGTCCGGCGCGGCCAGAAGCCCGCCTTCTTCGGCTGCGGCGCCCAGTTCCACGCCGGGGCCTCCGGGTCCAGACCGTCGAAGAGGGTCATCAGCTGGTCGTACGCCTGCTGCCAGAGCTGGAGCGGGGCGACGCCCGGCTCCGGCTCGACCGGCTCGGGCCTCCCGGGCGACGGGGTGGTCGCGCCCGCGCCCGCGAACGAGTGCACCCAGCGGTAGAGGGAGGTCAGGTGCAGGGTCAGGTCGGCGACGTTCCAGCCGGGACAGGACAGCACCGGTGTCTCCGGCGGTGCCTCCGCCACGGCTGCGGCGAACGCCGGGCCCTCCGCCCGGAGCGCGCCCAACCAGAAGTCCTTCGTGCCATGCAGTCTGCTCATCGCCATCCTCCCGGGGGTGACCGGGCCACCAGTGGGCGCCGCGGCTACCCCTCAGCCTAGGGTGAAAGGCGTGTCAGACGTCTACGCCCAGCCGACAACCGGAACCGAACCCGCCTCGACGTGCGAACTGGCGCGATACACCACGTTACGCCTGGGCGGTCCGGCCTGCCGCGTGGTCGCCGGCACCGACGCCGACGGGATCGTCCGGGAGGTGCGGGAGGCGGCCGAACGGGACGAGCAGGTCCTGCTCCTCGCCGGGGGCAGCAACGTCGTGATCGGCGACGCGGGCTTCCCCGGCACCGTGGTCCTGGTGCGCTCGCGGGGCCTGCGGGTGGTCGCCGAGGACGCCGACACCGTCACGGTACGCGTAGAGGCCGGCGAGCCCTGGGACGAGCTGGTCGCCACCACCGTGGCCAACGGCTGGTCCGGCCTGGAGTGCCTCTCCGGCATCCCCGGCTCCACCGGCGCCACCCCCATCCAGAACGTCGGCGCGTACGGGCAGGAGGTCGCCGAGACCATCACCGGCGTGCAGGTCCACGACCGGGTCGAGGGGACCGTCGGGCGGATCGCCGCCGCCGACTGCGGCTTCGCGTACCGCTCCAGCATCTTCAAGTACAGCGACCGCTGGGTGGTGCTCTCCGTCGACTTCCGGCTCGCCCGCTCGCCGCTGTCGGGCCCGGTGCGCTACGCGGAACTGGCCCGGGCGCTCGGCGTGCAGGTCGGCCAGCGGGTGCCGCTGGCCGACGCCCGGGCCACGGTCCTGCGGCTGCGCGCGGGCAAGGGCATGGTGCTCGACGCGGCCGACCCGGACACCCGCTCGGTCGGCTCGTTCTTCACCAACCCCGTGCTCGACGTCGCCGCGTACGAACTGCTGCGCGAGCGCGCCGCCGACATCGGTGAGCCGCCCTCCTGGCCCGGTGCGGGTGACGTGGTGAAGGTCAGCGCGGCCTGGCTGATCGACAAGGCCGGCTTCGGCAAGGGGCATCCGGGGCCGGAGGGCGTCGCCATCTCCAGCAAGCACACCCTCGCCCTGACCAACCGCAGCGGCACCGCCAGCACCGCGTCCCTGGTGGAGCTGGCCCGGGAGATCCGCGACGGCGTCCACCACCGCTTCGGCGTGACCCTGCACCCCGAACCGGTCCTCATCAACTGCACCCTCTGACCGCCCGCTTCGCGGGTCGACGGCGCAGGGCGGGGCGGGGTGGTCAGCGGGGGGTGGGGGCGATGTGCGGCCAGGGGAGGGTGAGTTCGCCGTGACGCCAGCGGCGGGGGCCGTCGAGGACGGGCCAGCCCGCGTCGCGGAGGGCGGACACCGCGTGCAGCCAGCGTTGCCGGGGGCCGAAGGGGGCGTAGCCGGCGGCGGCGTGCCACGCGTCGTCGAGCGCCCGGACCAGGTCGTGGATCCGCTCGCCGGGGACGTTGCGGTGGATCAGCGCCTTGGGTAGCCGTTCGGCCAGCTCCGCCGGGGTGTGCAGGGTGGTGAGCTTCGCGGCCAGGGTGAGCGTACGGGGGCCGTCGGCGTCGAGCAGCAGCCAGCCGCCCAGCCGCCCCGACTCGTCGCAGGTGCCCTCGACCAGCAGCCCGCCCGGGGCCAGCCCCGCGGTCGTGGTGCGCCAGGCGTCCGCGACCTCGCGCTCGTCGTACTGGCGCAGGACGTTGAACGCGCGGACCAGGGCGGGACGCAGCCCGGCCAGCTCGAACCCGCCCCGGGCGAAGGTGAGCCCGGGCGGATCGGCGGACGGTTGGGCGGCGGCGACGCGTACCGGATCGATCTCCAGCCCGACGACCCGTACGTCGGGACGGACCGCGGTGGCGAGCCGGGCGCGCAGTTCGACGGCGGTCACGGGACTGGCGCCGTAGCCGAGGTCCACCACCAGCGGGTCGGCCGCCTCGCGCAGCGCCTCGCCGCAGGTCTCCACGATCCAGTTGTCCACCCGGCGGAGCCGGTTGGGGTTCGTGGTCCCCCGGGTGACCACGCCGAGGGGTCGGTGCCGCGCCGCGCCCGCCATCGTCGGTGACCGTCCTCGCCGGCTCAGCCGACCCGGTGCACCTTGTGCTGGGCGGCCTGGGCCAGCGGGCGTACGACGAGGCGGTCCACGTTGACGTGCTGCGGGCGGGTCGCGCACCAGGCGACGCAGTCGGCGACGTCGTCGGCGACCAGCGGCTCGGCGACCCCGGCGTAGACCGCCGCCGCCCGCTCGGCGTCCCCCGCGAAGCGGACCAGCCCGAACTCGTCGGTGCGGACCATGCCGGGGTCGATCTCGACAACGCGCACCGGTCGACCGCAGAGTTCCAGCCGCAGCGTGCCGGCGATCGCCGTCTGCGCGTGCTTCGCGGCGGCGTAGCCGCCCCCGCCCTCGTAGACGGTGAAGCCGGCGGTCGAGGAGACGACCACGATGGTGCCGGCTCCGGACGCCTCCAGTGCGGGCAGCAGCGCCTGGGTGACGCGCAGCGTGCCGAGCACGTTGACGTCGTACATCCACTGCCAGTCACCGATCGACCCGGACTCGACCGGGTCGAGGCCGCGGGCGCCGCCGGCGTTGTTGACCAGCAGCGTCACGGGACCCAGGGCCGCTGCCGCCCCGGCCAGGTCGGCCACCGACTCGTCGGAGGTGACGTCGCAGGCCACGGCGGTGGCCGCGCCGCCGGCCGCCTCGATCTCGGCCACCAGGGCGGCCAACCGGTCGGTACGCCGCGCGGCGGCAAGCACGTGGAAACCCTCGGCGGCGAGCCGGCGGGCGGTGGCCGCCCCGATCCCGCTGGACGCTCCGGTGACGACGGCGACAGAGGTCATCCGCCCATTCTCCACCGGATCCCCGGGGCGGGTGCCGGCGGCGCGGTGATGAGGTCCGTCACGCCCGGGGGGCGTCCCGGCGCATTAGGGGTGCCCGATGGGGAAGATGACATCGGCCGAGGACGTTGTCCGTGAAGCGCCGGGCGTGCCGACGGCATAAACCGTGACAAAGGGAGCGGACGTGGCGGAGTTGCACACCGGTGTGGGACGTCAGCGCGCTGCACGCCCGTGTCCCCGCCCCCGGCGGATCGCGACGATCTCGGTGCACACCTCACCCCTGCACCAGCCGGGCACCGGCGACGCCGGCGGCATGAACGTCTACATCCTGGAGGTCGCCCGGCGGCTGGCCGACGCGGACGTCGAGGTGGAGATCTTCACCCGGGCCACCTCCGGCGACCTGCCCCCGGTGGTCGAGACGGCGCCCGGGGTGCACGTCCGGCACGTCACCTCCGGCCCCCTCGAAGGGCTCACCAAGGAGGAGCTGCCGGGGCAGCTCTGCGCCTTCACCGCCGGCGTGCTCCGCGCGGAGGCGTCCCGCCCGCCGGGCCACTACGACCTCATCCACTCCCACTACTGGCTCTCCGGGCAGGTCGGTTGGCTGGCCAAGGAGCGCTGGGGGGTGCCACTGGTGCACACCGCGCACACGCTCGCGAAGGTCAAGAACGCCCAGCTCGCCGTCGGGGACCGCCCCGAACCGAAGGCCCGCGTCATCGGCGAGGAGCAGGTGGTCGCCGAGGCCGACCGGCTGATCGCGAACACCACGGTCGAGGCCCGTGACCTGATCGACCGGTACGACGCCGATCCGGCCCGGGTCGCGGTGGTCGAGCCCGGCGTGGACCTGGACCGGTTCCGGCCGGCCCTCGGCGACCGCGACCGCGTCGTCGCCGACGCCCGCCGCCGGCTCGGGCTGCCCGCCTCCGGGTACGTGGTGGCCTTCGTCGGCCGTATCCAGCCACTGAAGGCCCCGGACGTGCTCATCCGCGCGGTGGCCGCGCTGCGCGAGCGCGACCCGGTGCTCGCCGACGAGGTGACCGTGGTGATCTGCGGGGGCCCCAGCGGCAGCGGGCTGGACCGGCCGACCGCCCTGATGGAGCTGGCCGCCACGCTCGGCGTCGCCGACCGGATCCGTTTCCTGCCCCCACAGACCGGCGACGACCTGCCCGCCCTGTACCGGGCCGCCGACCTGGTCGCGGTGCCGTCGTACAACGAGTCCTTCGGCCTGGTCGCGCTGGAGGCGCAGGCCTGCGGTACGCCGGTGGTGGCCGCCGCCGTCGGCGGCCTGGTGACCGCCGTGCGGGACCAGGTCAGTGGCGTGCTGATCGACGGCCACGACCCGGCCGACTGGGCCCGTACGCTCGCCCGCCTGCTGCCGGACCGGCTCCGCCGTGCCGAGCTGGCCCGGGGCGCCGCCCGGCACGCCCGCAACTTCTCCTGGCACCGCACCGCCTCCGGGCTGCTCGCCGTCTACGGCGAGGCGATCGCCGCGCACCGGGACCGGCTCGCCTCCGAGCTGGCCTGCGGCCCGGCGATGTCCTGCTCCTGGTGACCCGCCGCGCGTCGGCTGCCGCCCGGTGCCGCTTCGCCGGCAGGGTCGCGCCGGGCGTGCCGCGCCGGCCTGCCGTCCGGGGTCGCGCCGGCTGTCGTCGCCCGGTGCCGGGGCGGTGGCGGCCGTAGAGTGGATCCGATGAGCGGGAAGAGCGATCTTGCGGCCCTGATCGAGTCGGTCTGCGACGAGCGGGAGCTGGCCTGGGAGTCGACCGGCCCGGGCTCGTACGCGGTCACGCTGCCGGGCACCCACAAGCTGAAGACGGTCTGCAACCTGATCGTGGGCGAGCACGCGCTGCGGATCGAGGCGTTCGTCATGCGTCAGCCGGACGAGCGCCGCGAGGAGCTGTGGGCCTGGCTGTTGCAGCGCAACGCCCGCATGTACGGCGTGTCGTTCTCCGTCGACGCGGTCGGTGACGTCTACCTGACCGGTCGCGTCAACCCCGCCGGGATCGACGCCGACGAGCTGGACCGGCTGCTGGGAGCGGTGCTGACGTACGCCGACGAGTCCTTCGACACGATGCTGGAGATCGGCTTCGGCAGCTCCATCCGACGCGAGTGGGAGTGGCGCGTCAAGCGGGGCGAGTCCACCGCCAACCTCGCGGCGTTCGCGCACCTGTTCGAGCCGTCCTCGGCCTCTGCCGCTGGTGCCGAGCCGTCCTCGGCCTCCGCCGTCGGCGGCTCCGGGCAGCAGTCCGCCGCCGGTGCCGGGCAGCCGGGTGCGGCCGGGCAGACCGGTGCGACCGGGGATTCAGGTGCCGCCGGGTCGACCGGGGGTGTCGCCGCCGGCGAGGCCTCTGACACGGGCGCCCGGCTCGGAGGTTCGGACCGTTCCTGACGGGTATGCCGCACCGCGCGGTGCGGCACCGGGTCCCCGCGCGCCGAGGACCAACTGTCGAGGAGCGTGAGCGTCCCATGGCTCAGCGGAACAGCTCAGGTCGCGGTGGGACTGCGGCCAGGACGAAACGGCAGGCGGGCAACCAGACCCCGAACACCCCGACGATCTCCGAATCCGAGATCTCCCGGATGAGGGTGGACGAGATCCGGGGACAGCTCCGTGAGCGCGGGGTCTCCGGCATCTCCGCCCTGCGCAAGCCGGAACTCGTGAAGACGCTGGTGAAGACCCTGCGGGCGGAGCGTCCCTCGGGCGGTGCCGCGCGTCGCAGCACCGGGCCGGCCGGTCGGGCGGCGGGGACGCGGGCGTCCGCCGGGCGGGCCGCCGCCGCGAAGAAGGCCGCGTCGGGCCGGGCGGGGGGCAAGGCCGCCCCGGGCCGGGCGCAGGCGGCGAACAGGACCGCCCCGGCGAAGAAGGCGGCGGCGAAGAAGGCGGCGGCGAAGGCTCCGACCAGGAAGGCCACCGCGAAGGCGGCCCCGGCGACGAAGACCACGTCGGCGGCCCGGAAGTCCGCGCCGGCCTCGTCGCGGGCGGGCACGGCACGTGATGCTGCGACGACCGGCATCCGGACCGGGCGGAGCACCTCGCGGTCGGTGCGTTCCTCGCAGCTCATCTCGTCCATGGCGGATCGGCCGGAGCGTCCCGGCCGCAGCCTGGTGACCACCAACCACGAGGTGATCCAGCGCTGGGCGCGGGAGCGCGGCGCCGAACCGGCGACGATCGCGGGCACCGAGCGGGAGGGGCGGGCCGGCGTACTCACCTTCAACATGCCCGGTTACCGGGAGAGCAGCCGGATACGCGAGATCACCTGGGACGAGTGGTTCCGCACCTTCGACGGGCGAAAGCTGAACCTGATCTACCAGGAGCAGCTCCGTGACGGCCGTCCGAGCAACTTCTTCCGTACGGAATCGCCCGATCGTGAGGACGCCTGAGAGTGTTTCGGGGAAGGGCCGACGGGTAAGCGCTGTGTGCCACGACCGAGGCCCGAAGGGGTCGCACTCCGATCCGACACCGGAGCTGTGACCGGCGAGACAGCCCCACCAGGTTGTCTTCGTAATACCGGGCGAACTAACTTTATTGCACCGCGCCACGCTTGGAACCGTTCGGGGGAGCGGTGGATCGATCAGATCCGTGCACGAGCGAGGCGCGGGGAACGGGTGGAACAACACCGTTGGGGGACGGTGGCCACCTGTTAGGACCGGCGGCGTGAGCGGTCGACGCCTACGGGGGTGGGCTTCGCCCGCCGCCGCCGGTCATACGGTGCGGACGCCCATCGCGATCACGAGTCGCGGTGGGCGTTCTGCTGTCCACCCCTCTTCCGGCGGGCCCTCGTCACGATGCCGGCGGCAGCCTCGACCCCGAGGTCACCGCACGGCGGTGGGGGCGGGGGTCGGGGACGGGAGGGGAGCGGAGAGCCGGCGGAGGGCGGCGACGCGCCGTTCGCGGGGCGGGCCCGCCAGCAGGTGGCAGCCGGCGGCCAGCAGTCCCAGCCCGCCGACGATCAGCCAGTGCCGGTCCCCGAGGTGCTGGAGGCTGACCCCGCCCAGGGTGGGCGCCACGAACGACGCCGCCGGGAACGCCAGATAGAACACCGACTGGTAGCGGGCCCGCAGCGCCAGCGGAGCGAGGTCGGCGTTGATCTGCGCGTTGGGCGGTGCCGCGAGCATCTGGCCGACGGTCCAGACCACCGCCGCCGCCAGGTAGACCACCACGTCGTCGGCGAATGCGAGGGTGGCGAAGCCGAGCGCCAGCAGCGCGGTGGAGACGGCCAGGACGCGGTCCTTGCGGTGCCGCTCGATCAGTCGCGGCACGAAGAGCTGCCCGAGCACGATCAGGATCCCACCGAGCGCCACCACCGCCCCGTACGCCGACGGGCGCAGGCCGTCCGACCGCATCGCCAGGGGCATGATCGTCGACGTCTGCATGGTCAACACGGCCAGGACGAAGGTCAGGGCGACGAAGGTCAGGAAAGTGCGGTCGGTCAGTGCGGTGTGCAGCCCCGGCCGCCGCCCCGCCCGCCCCCGCCACCATGCCTGCCGCTGCCGCTGCCGCGCGGCCGCCCCGCCGCCGATCGCCGCCGGCCGAAGATCTTGGACGCTTTCCGTCCGGTCGGAACGGGAAGTGTCCAAGATCGGCTCAGGGCCGGCGAGGCGGCGGGGCAGCGTCTCCGGGACCTTCCACGCGATGACCGCCGCCGCGAGCACGGTGGCGGTGGCGTCGACCAGGAAGAGCGCCACGAAGCTCGCCTCGGCGAGCAGGCCGGCCATCAGCGAGGCCACGGCCATGCCCAGGTTGAACGCCCAGAACTGGAGGTTGAAGGCCCGGGAGCGGTGTCGCTCGGGCACCACGTCGACGATCGCCGCCACGAAGGCGGGGCTGGGCATCGAGTGCGCCACCCCGACCAGGGCGGCGAGCGCGGCGATCATCGCCAGGTGCCGGCTGAAGGCCAGCCCGACCATCAGCCCGGCGGTGGCGAGGTGGGCGGCGAGCAGGGTGGACCGCCGCCCCCACCGGTCGGCCAGCACGCCGCCGAGCAGCACACCCACCGCCCCGCCCAGCCCGTACGCCCCGACGACCGCCCCGGTGAGCGCCTCGCTCGCGCCCCGCGCGTCGGTCAGGTAGAGCGACAGGAAGAGCATCGCGAAGGCGCCAGCCCGGTTGATCAGCAGCCCGGCCCAGAGGTACCAGAAGGTGGCGGGGAGCCCACCCGCGGTGTCGTCCAGCCAGCGGCGCAGGGCGCGCACCCGTCCTCCCGACAGTTTGGTTTCCTTACCGAACCGCCCTAGACCGTAGGAAGCCGTTGGCCGGCGCGCCAGGGTGTCGCTGGTCACCGCCCCCTGCGGTCGGCTCCGCGGCGGCTGGCGACCGTCGCCGGCTACGCCCGGGCGTCGGCCGTCGCCGGCTCGACAGGGGCCGTCGCCGCCGCCTCGGCGGCCTGCGGGGCGGGTGGCTGGGTCGCCACCACCGGTACGGCGGAACCGGTGGCCCGCAGGATCGCGGCCCGCCGCTCCCGGGCCGGGCCGGAGATCAGGTGGGCGAGTGCCATCAGTCCGCCGATGACGGCGCAGCCGAGCCAGAGCTGGGCGTCGCCGGCCTGCTCCCGCACGAGGCCGCCGAGGACCGGCGCGATCGCGGCGGCCCCCTGCCAGGAGAGCGAGAAGACACCCTGGTAGCGGCCGCGCAGCTCGGCGGGGGAGAGCTCGGCGACCAGGGTGGCGTTGGACGGCGAGTTGAGCATCTCGCCGACCGTCCAGATCAGCACGGTCAGGCCGTAGAACCAGGCGGTGTCGGCGAAGGCGGTGAGCCCGAATCCGACGCCCATCGCCACCGACGCGAGGGCGAGCACGTGCGACCGGCTCCGGCCCCTGATCAGCCGGGGTACGAAGAGTTGGCCGACCACGATCAGCACCCCGTTGAGTGCGATCACCGAGCCGTAGGTGGTGGGGCTGAGGCCGGCGTCGCCCATGGCGATCGGCAGCATCGAGATGTGCTGGAGGAAGACCAGTGCGGCGAAGAGGTTGAGCGTCACGAAGCCGAGGAAGACCCGGTCGCGCAGGATGGTGCGCAGCGCCCCGACCGGTGCCCCGGCGCCCTTGTGGCCGTTGCCGACGACGGGGCCCCGCCGTGTCTCGCCGACCTTGACGAAGATGATCAGCGCGGTGATCACGGTGGTGGTCGCGTCGACCACGAAGAGCAGCAGGAAGCCGGCCTCGGCGGCGAGGCCGGCGAGGATCGCCGCGCTGGCGAAGCCGAGGTTGACCGCCCAGTAGTTCAGCGAGAACGCCTTCAGCCGGTCCTTCTCCGGCACCACGTCGATCACCATCGCCCCGAACGCGGGCCGGGCCGCCTCGGCGAACATGCCGAGCAGCAGGGCGCCGAGCGCCACGGCCCACAGTTCCCGGGCGAAGCCGAGGGCGAGCATCATGGTGGCCGCGCCGAGATGCGCCGTGAGCAGGGTGGGCCGGCGGCCCCAGCGGTCGCTCAGCGTGCCGCCGGCGGTGGTGCCGACCGCGCCGCCGACGCCCCACAGGCCGAGCACCAGCCCCGCCTGGGCGGCGGAGAAGCCGCGTTCCTGGGTGAGGTAGATGGCCAGGAACACCAGGACGAACGAGCCGAGCCGGTTGATCAGGGTGCCGGCCCACAGATACCAGAAGGTGACCGGCAGGCCGCCGGTGGTGTCCCGGAACCAGCCCTGCATCGTCCGCACGTCGGCGCCCCCGCCCCGTAATGACCGCCCTGATTGTTGCGCCTTACAACCTAGTGCCAGTCCGGATCTCCGGGCAGCGCATTTTCCACGTGGTGGTCGTCACGACCACTGCCCGCGCGTCCTCCGGCGGCGTGCGGCAGGATGATCGGCATGACTGCTAGCGAGGGGCCCACCGTCGGGACGCTGGTCCTGCTGCGGCACGGCGAGAGCGACTGGAACGCCAAGAACCTCTTCACCGGCTGGGTCGACGTCGACCTGACCGAGAAGGGCGAGAACGAGGCACGCCGCGGCGGCGAGCTGCTGCGCGAGCACGACCTGCTGCCGGACGTGGTGCACACCAGCGTGATGCGCCGCGCGATCCGTACCGCCGAGTTGGCGCTCAACGCCGCCGACCGGCACTGGATCGCGGTGCGCCGGTCGTGGCGGCTCAACGAGCGGCACTACGGCGCCCTCCAGGGCAAGAACAAGAAGCAGACCCTGGAGGAGTACGGCGAGGAGCAGTTCATGCTCTGGCGCCGCTCGTACGACACGCCGCCGCCGCCGATCGCGGACGACGACGAGTTCTCGCAGGTCGGCGACCCGCGCTACGCGCTGCTGCCGGGCGAGCTGATGCCCCGCACCGAATGTCTCAAGGACGTCGTCGAGCGGATGCTGCCGTACTGGTACGACTCGGTGGTGCCGGACATCCTGGCCGGTCGGACGGTGCTGGTGGCCGCGCACGGCAACTCGTTGCGCGCCCTGGTCAAGCACCTGGACCAGATCTCCGACGCCGCGATCGCCAAGCTGAACATCCCGACCGGCATCCCGCTGCGCTACGACCTGGATCCGCAGCTGCGCCCGATCACCCTGGGCGGCACCTACCTGGACCCGGCCGCCGCGAAGGCGGCCGCCGCCGCGGTGGCCAACCAGGGCCGCTGACGGTCCTCAAGGGTGTAAGGAAGGGCCCCTTCCTAACGCAATGCGTTAGGAAGGGGCCCTTCCTTACACCCTCAGTTCGGGGTGGGGGTGTTCTGCCCGGTGATCAGGTAGACCACGTGTTCGCCGGCGTTCACGGCGTGGTCGGCGAAGCGCTCGTAGAAGCGGCCGAGCAGGGTGGCGTCGATGGCGGTCTCCACCCCGTACGGCCAGTCCTCGCCGAGCAGCAGCCCGAACAGGCTGCGGTGCAGGTCGTCCATGGCGTCGTCGTCACCGTCGAGTTCGGCGGCGAGGTCGGCGTCGGGCTTGGCGAGCACCGAGCCGATCTTGATGGCCATCCGGTCGGCGATGGCCGCCATGTCGGTGAAGGTCGGCCGCAGCTCCGCCGGAACGGCCGGCGAGGGGTGCCGGCGCAGGGCGGTCTTGGCGACGTGGTCGGCCAGGTCGCCCATCCGCTCCAGGTCGGCCGCGACGTGCAGCGCGGTGATCATCGCGCGCAGGTCGGAGGCGACGGGGGCCTGCCGGGCGAGCAGGTCGCAGACCCGCTCCTCGACGTGCCGGTAGAGCTCGTCGATCTCGGCGTCCCGCTCGATCACCGTCTCGGCCGCCCGGCGGTCCGCGGTGAGCAGGGCGTGGGTGGCCTGCCGCATCGCGGCCCGGACCCCCTCCGCCATGTCCACCAGCAGTTGGCTGACGATCTGCAGGTCAGCCCGGAACTCGTCGCGCATTGTCACGTCCTGTGGTCGGTGGTCGCCGGCCCCGGGGGGCGGCGGGGAGCAGGTGCGCCGCCCACGGTAGGTCGGACGGGGGGACCCCAGGTGAACCCCGGTGAACGACGCCGGACGCGGGAGTGAACTTTCCCGGAAGTGAAGGTGATTCATCCCATTTGTAGGGGTTGCCAGGTTAACAATGACCCTACGATCGCCGGGTGGAATGGGCGGTGACGGTCGCGGTGGCCGTGGGACTGGCGGTCGGGCTGACCGCCGGGGTGCTGCTGCCCCGGCTCGTCCCGGTGCTGGGCGAGCGCGCCACACGGGCGGGAGGCCGGGCCGGCTTCCCCAACACCTCCGGGAGGCTCCCGATAGCCGAGGATCCGCAGTCCGGGATCGGCCGCCGGACCATCGATTCGCTGCGGGCCGGCGTGGTCGTACTCGACCCCGACGACCTGCCCGTCCTGGTCAACCCGGCCGCCCGCGCGATGGGGCTGCTCCGCACCGGCCCCACCCAGGGCTCGATCGCCGCCCACCCCCTGATCCGTACGCTCGCCGCGCAGGTGCGGCGCACCGGCGTGCGGCGCGAGATCGAGCTCGACCTGCCAAGGGGCCGCGACAACGCCGGCGTGAACCCCCTCGGGGTGCACCTGCGGGCGATGGGGATCGGGGCGGGTTTCATCGCCGTCGAGGCGTCGGACGTGACCGAGTCGCACCGGCTGGCCCGGGTCCGCCGCGACTTCGTCGCCAACGTCAGCCACGAGCTCAAGACCCCGATCGGGGCCCTCCAACTCCTCGCCGAGGCGCTGCTCGACGCCACCGAGCCGGCCGGGGCGGACGCGCCCGACCTCTCCGAGGACCTGGTCGCCGCCCGCCGGTTCGCCGAGCGCATCCAGCACGAGTCCACCCGGCTGGGCCGCCTGGTGCAGGAGTTGCTGGAACTGACCCGGCTCCAGGGCGCCGAGCCGCAGCCACCCCCGGAGCCGGTCGCCGTCGACTGGGTGATCGCCGAGGTCATCGACCGGACCCGCACCTCCGCCGCGGCCCGCCGGATCGAGGTGGCCGTCGACGCGGAGCGGGGCCTGACCGTCCACGGCAGCGACACCCAGCTCGCCACTGCCGTGTCCAACCTGGTGGAGAACGCCGTCAACTACTCGAGCGAGGACACCACCGTCCGGATCACCGCCCGCGCCACCGACGAGCACGTGGAGATCTCCGTCGCCGACCAGGGCATCGGGATAGCCCCCACCGACGTCGACCGGATCTTCGAGCGGTTCTACCGTGCCGACCAGGCCCGGTCCCGCTCCACCGGCGGCACCGGCCTGGGGCTCGCCATCGTGAAACACATCGCCGGCAACCATGGCGGACGGGTGCAGGTGTCGAGCACTCTTGGCGGTGGATCGACGTTCACCCTCCGGCTGCCCACCCGCCCCCCGGACGAGGTCCTGGCGACACTGCCCTCCGCTGGGATCGAGGCCGCTCCGGCCGAGATTCGGCAGGCCTGACAGCACATGGAAAGGAAGCCCCGTTGAGCCGCGTTCTGGTGGTCGAGGACGAGGAGTCGTTCTCCGACGCCTTGTCGTACATGCTCCGCAAGGAGGGTTTCGAGGTCTCCGTCGCCGCGACGGGGACCTCCGCCCTCACCGAGTTCGACCGGACCGGCGCCGACATCGTGCTGCTCGACCTGATGTTGCCCGAGATGTCCGGCACCGAGGTGTGCCGGCAGCTCCGGCAGCGCTCGCACGTGCCGATCATCATGGTCACGGCCCGGGACAGTGAGATCGACAAGGTGGTCGGCCTGGAGATCGGCGCCGACGACTACGTGACCAAGCCGTACTCGCCCCGGGAGCTGGTCGCCCGGATCCGGGCGGTGCTGCGGCGGCAGAGCGCCGAGGCCGCCGAGTCGGGTGGCCCGACGCTGGCCGCCGGCCCGGTGCGGATGGACATCGAGCGGCACGTGGTGACCGTCGACGGCGCCCCCGTCCAGCTCCCGCTCAAGGAGTTCGAGCTGCTGGAGCTGCTGCTGCGCAACGCCGGCCGGGTGCTCACCCGGGGCCAGCTCATCGACCGGGTCTGGGGGGCCGACTACGTCGGCGACACCAAGACCCTCGACGTGCACGTCAAGCGGCTGCGCTCCAAGGTCGAGCCGGAGCCGTCCGCGCCGCGCTTCATCGTCACCGTGCGGGGTCTGGGGTACAAGTTCGAGCCCTGATCGGCGTACGCACGAAGGGGCCGGCGCCGCGCGCTGGCCCCTTCGCCGTCGGTCGGTCAGGCGCCGCCGGCCGGATGCGGGGCGACCATGCCCTGCCGCCTGCGCGCCCCGCAGACCTCGGCCAGCTTCGCGTACGCGGGAGCGCCGACGAGGGCGGTCAGCTCCGGCCCGTAGGAGACGTACATCGGCTCGGTGCCGACGTGCGCGTCGGTGGAGGAGGTGCACCACCAGTCCAGGTCGTGCCCGCCGGCGCCCCAGCCCCGGCGGTCGAACTCGGAGAGCGTGGACACCAGCACCTTCGTGTTGTCCGGCCGCTTCACCCACTCCTGGTCGCGGCGGATCGGCAGCTGCCAGCAGACGTCCGGCTTGTATTCCAGCGGGTGCACCCCGTCGCGCAGCGCCTGCGCGTGCAGGGCGCAACCGGCGCCGGCCGGGAAGTCGGCGTCGTTGAGGAAGACGCACGGCCCGTCCGCGCCCTGGGTGGCGGTGCGGCGGGCGGAGTCCTCGCCGTCGATGGTGTCGTTCTCGGTCCAGTTCCTGAACCCGCGCCGGAAGTGCTGCCACGTCGACGGGGTCAGCCGCCGGACCGCGGCCCGGACCCGCTGCTCGTCCTCGGCGTCGGTGAAGAACGCGCCGTGCGAACAGCAGCCGTCGGCGGCGCGACCGGCGACGATGCCGTGGCAGCCCCGGCCGAAGACACACGTCCAGCGGGAGAGCAGCCACGTCAGGTCGGCCCGGACGAGATGGTTGTCGTCCGCCGGGTCGGTGAACTCGATCCACTCCCGGGGGAAACCCAGGGGCACCTCGCGACTGCGCGGGTCGTCCGGGTCGTCCACCAGCACGCGGAGTTCGATCTCACCTGTCACCCGGCCCAGCGTACGCGCGGTGCCCCCACCGGTCCGCCGAGCCGCGCAAACCGGTTGGCCCTGGTTGTCCTCCCCGGAACGGCACGTCGAGCAGCATTGACACGCATCGCTATCCATTCCATGGTCGATGGATTCGTTTCTCCGTCGAAGGGTCGCAGGATGGTCGACAGCGAGCACAGGTACGTCATCGTCGGGGCTGGACCCGCCGGACTCCAACTGAGCTACTACCTCCAGCAGCACGGCGCTGACTACCTGACGATCGAGAGCGGCGACGAGCCCGGCGGCTTCTTCCGGCGGTTCCCACGCCATCGCCGGCTCATCTCGCTGAACAAGGTGCACACCGACAGCGCCGATCCCGAGATCCGCCTGCGGTGGGACTGGAACTCGCTGCTCAACGACTCCCCGGACCTGCTGTTCCCGAGGTTCAGCGAGGAATACCTGCCGGCGGCCGACGACCTGGTGCGCTATCTCGCCGAGTTCCAACGGGTCCACCGGCTCGACGTCCGCTACGGCACGACGGTCGAGCGGATCACGCGGACGGGCGACGGCTTCACGGTGGCTACCGACCGGGGTGACGTTAGTGCGCGCTGCCTGGTCGTCGCGACCGGCTGGGGCCAGCCGTTCGTGCCGGCCATCAAGGGCATCGAACATGCCATCGGGTACGAGGACATGGTCGTCGACCCCACGGCGTACGAGGGTCAGCGAGTTCTGATCATCGGTAAGGGCAACTCCGCCTTCGAGACCGCGTCGGCCATCCTCGGCCGGGCGTCGATGGTGCACCTCGCGAGCCGGCAACCCCTGCGACTCGCGTGGAACACCAAACACCCCGGGGACGTCCGTGGTCAGTACGGCGCGATCCTCGACAGCTACCAGTTCAAGACACTGCACTCGGTGCTCGACTGCACGATCGAAGAGATCCGGCCCGTCGACGGGCGGTTCCAGGTGTCGATCACGTACACCCACGCCGAGGGTGAGACCGCCGTGCTCGACTACCACACGGTGCTGAGGTGCACCGGCTTCCGGATGAGCACCACGGTGTTCGACGAGACGTCCCGTCCCGACATGGTGCGGGACGGCCGCATGCCCGGGTTACGTCCCGACTGGCAGTCGAGCAACATCGACGGCCTGTACTTCGCCGGCACCATCGCCCAGGCCCGGGACGTCAAGCACGCGTCGTCGCCCTTCATCGACGGCTTCCGGTACAACCTCCGTACGTTGACCCGGCTCCTGCGGGAGCGGTACGACGACGTGCCGTTGTCGTACGCGACGACGCCGGCCGACGCCGCTTCGCTGGCCAAGCTGATGCTCGATCGCGTCAACTGGAGTTCGGCGTTGTGGACCCAGTTCGAGTACCTCTGCGACGTCTTCGTACGCGACGACGCCACCGGCGAGTTCCACCACTACGAGGATCTGCCGGAGGACTACGCCGTGGAGCGCTTCGCGGCCGCCACGCAGTGGTACACGCTAGCGCTCCGGTGGGGTCGCGACGAGTACGGCGACGTCTTCGCCATCGAGCGGCACCCGACCCCCGACCGGGCCCGCGAGAGCGCCTTCATCCACCCGGTGATCCGGCGGTACCGCGGCGCGGAACTGGTTGCCGAGCAGCACCTGCTGGAGGATCTGCTGGCCGAGTGGCGGCGCCCGGACCGGCACGTGGAGCCGCTGACCGAGTTCCTGACCGAAGACCTCAGTAGCGGACCATGACCTCGTCGAGGGATTTGCGGGTCAGGTCCGGCACCCGGGCGCCCGGCGCGGGATAGCCGACCGGCATCACCACGTACGGGCGCTCCTCCGGCGGGCGCTCGCACACCTCGTTGAGAAACCGCATCGGGCTGGGCGTGTGGGTCAGCGTGACCAGGCCGGCGTGGTGCAGTGCGGTGATCAGCAGGCCGACCGCGATGCCGACGGACTCCTTCACGTAGTACGGCTTCGGGCTGTGCGGCCCCCGGTGTACCTCGAACACGACGATGACGGCCGGTGCGGTCTCCAGGAACGGCTTGCGCCAGTCGGTGCCGAGGCCGGAGATCGCACCCAGCCACTCCTGGGAGGCGCGGCGGTCGTAGAACGTCCGTTCCTCGGCCTCCGCCGCGTCGCGCAGCCGGCGCTTGCGGGCCGGGTCGGTCAGTACGACGAACCGCCACGGCTGCACGTTGGCGCCACTGGGTGCGGTCGAAGCGGCCCGGATCGCGGCCTCGATCACCCCGTCGGGCACGGGGTCGGAGGCGAAGTCACGCACGGAACGGCGTTGCGCCATCCGGTCCGCGAACCTCTCCGCCTCGCGAACCATGTCCGCCGGCGGCCTACGGTCGTGCTGGATCGGGACCATGGGTAGCAGGTCTGTGTCGGTCACCGGTGGCCTCTCCCTGATCACGTCTGCCGGTCGCCGCGGGAGGAGCCGCCTGCCGCCGACGCCCGGTTCACTCCAGCATCTCCGAGCCGGGACGGTTCGTCATTACGCAGGTGTGCGTTCCTCGCGCGTGGGCACGTCGGGCGCGGTCCGGGCGGCGATCTCGTCGACCACGTCGGTCAGGCGTCCGCGTAGCGCGGCGGCAGCCCGCTGGCGGGTCGCCCCGTCGCCGTCCGTGGCGAGCCGCGCCAGCCAGCTCTCGACCCGCTCGCGGTCGCCCGCCTCGTCCAGTGCGGGCCGGGCGAGCGCGACCAGCCGTTCGGCGAGCGCCCCGGCGGGCAGCAGCCGGCCCGTGGCGACGTCGACGCCGTGGCCGCCCATCCCGTCGCGGGCGGCCCGCCAGTACGCCAGCCGCATCAGCTCCGGGACCAGCTCCGGTCCCTCGTCGCCCCGGTCGACGGCGTCCCCGGCGACGACCACCAGAGCCCGCACCAGGGCGGCGAGTGCCACGGATTCGGCGGCGGTGACGGGCACGTCGGCCACCCGTACCTCGAGCGTGGGGTGTTTCGTCGACAGGCGGAGATCCCAGAAGATCGTGTCACGGTCGACCAGCGCGCCCGCCTCGAGCAGCGTGTCCACGTGGTCGTCGTACTGCTGCGCGGACGTCAGGAACGGCGGCGGGCCGGCCACCGGCCAGCGCCCCCACGTCACGCTGCGCCAGCTCGCGTAACCGGTGTCCCGCTCGGACCAGTAGGGCGAGTTGGCCGCACAGGCGAGAAACACCGGCAGGTGTCGACGCAGGTGGTTGCCGATCAACACGGCACGGTCCCGGTCGGGCTGCTCCACGTGGACATGGACGGCGCAGATCGCGAGCTCATCGTGCAGCCCACGGAAGGTGGCGGTGCCGCGGTCCTGGCGCGGCCCTTCGGTGATGGGCGGTGGCACGGCACGGCCAAGCACCGGCGAGCCGCTCGCGATGACCCGCAGACCTTCCGACCGGGCTGCGGCCTGAACGGCGGCGCGGCCTTCGGTGAGCTGCGCGCCGAGATCGTCCAGGCTCCGGCAGGGGTCGGTGCGGGTCTCGACCTGGAGCTTGGTGATCTCGCCGCCGACCCGCGCGCCGAGGGCCGGGCGCGCGCGGTCGACGACGATGGCCGCCTCCGGCACGACCTCGCCCCGGCCGGCGTCGACGACGAGGAACTCCTCCTCGACGCCGATCAGGGGAATCGGTGATCCCGGGCGCTGTCCCGTAGCCATGTCGACGCCGACCTCTCACCGCCGGTCGTGCGCCGGCGGTGAGCACGTTACGCGACCTTGTCCACACGTTGCGATGTCACGCGTTCCACGGTGGACAGCGCGTCGACGAGCCCGGCCAGGAGCGCTGTCCGTTCTGGCATGCGGTCGAGGCAGACGTACTCACCGGCCGAATGGGCTCCGCCGCCGACCGCGCCCAGGCCGTCGAGGGTCGGTACGCCGAGCGCGGCGGTGAAGTTGCCGTCGGACGCGCCAGCGGCGTGCGCGCCGGCGAGGCTCGGTATGCCGAGCTGGCGGGCGGTCGACTGGGCCAGTTCCAGCAGCGGCCGTGCCAGCTCCGGCGACATGGGGTGGCGGTTGATCCCGCCCTGCACGGTCAGCGTCGCCTCCGGCAGGTGGGGCACCAGCCCGCGGATGCCGTGGTCGACGCGTTCGAGTTCGTCCCTGGTCCAGGCCCGGACGTCGACGGCCAGGCTGGCGCTCTCGGGCACCGTGTTCGTCGTGGTGCCGGCGGAGAGCAGGGTCGGCGTGACGGAGGTGCCACGGCTGCCCGCCGCGCCGAGCGCGCGCAGCGCGAGGACCTGGTGGGCGACCTCGATGGTGGCGTTGACCCCGCGCTGCGGTTCGACGCCGGCGTGGGCGGCGCGACCCCGGACGGTGAGGCGGTAGACCGAGCCGCCCTTCCTGGCCACCTTCACGTGCCCCTCCGGGGTGGCCGCCTCGCAGACGAGAACGGCGGCCGAGCGCCTGGCCTCCCGTTCGATCAGGGGCCGTGACGTGACGGATCCGCTCTCCTCGTCGCAGGTGAGCAGCACGCCCACCGCCGAGGTGTCCTCGACCAGGCGCAGTGCCGTGAACATCTGCACGATGCCGGCCTTCATGTCGCACACGCCAGGTCCCGTCGCGACGTCCTCCCGCACGGTGAAGGGCCTGGACCGGATCGTGCCGGCCGGGAACACGGTGTCGAAGTGGCCGAGGAGCAGCACGCGCTGGTCGGGGGCCGGCCACAGCAGGTGTGGTAGACCGTCGATCACGACCCGACGGGCGGGTCGACCGAGCGCCTCCTCCCCCCAGCGGGCGACCAGGTCCGCACAGGACTCGAGATCAGACAGCGAGCCCGGTGCCGACTCGCACGCGACGAGCGTGCCCAGCCGGTCGACCATGTCCTCTCGGAGCTGCTTCGCGGCGTGGAGCAGACGGCGTGGGTTGTCCATCGATCCCTCCGACTGTCACGGGGGCGGCCCGCCCGTCGTCTCCGCCACCGGCAGCAGCGTGACGGGCCCGGCCAGGCGCGTCCATCGACCATCGCAGGGGGATCGTGGTTTGGGCACCCTTGGCTGTGCGGTGTCGTGGGTCTCCTCGGCCAGCTGGGTCGGAGCCCCGGCGGCGGCCCCGACGAGATCGCCGTCGGCCGCCACGCCACCGTCCACGTCGCCACGATCGACGGACGGCTCCGAACCCGGCTCGTCGAACAGGGCCTAGTGTCTTCACCATGCGACTGGGTGTCCTCGACGTCGGTTCCAACACGGTGCACCTGCTGGTGGTCGATGCCCACCACGGGGCACACCCCTGGCCGGCACACTCGGAGAAGGTCGTGCTGCGGCTGGCCGAGCAGATCGGCCCGGACGGCGCCCTCACCGAGGCCGGAGCGGACGGCCTGGTCAAGGCGGTCGGCATGGCCAAGGCGGCGGCCGTCGGGCTCGGCGCCGACGACCTGATCGCGTTCGCCACCTCCGCCGTCCGCGACGCCACCAACGCCGCCGAGGTGCTGGCCCGGGTGCGCGACGAAACCGGCGTACGCCTGGAGGTGCTGCCGGGTGCGGACGAGGCGCGGCTGACCTTCCTCGCGGTGCGGCGCTGGTTCGGCTGGTCGGCGGGCCGGCTGCTGGTGCTGGACATCGGCGGTGGCTCGCTGGAGCTGGCGGCCGGCATCGACGAGGACCCGACCGTCGCGGTCTCCCTGCCGCTCGGCGCCGGGCGGCTCACCCGCGACCGGCTCCGGGTGGACCCCGACAGTGCGGCGCCGCCGCCGGCCGAGGCCGTCGACGAGCTGCGGACGTACGTCGACGGGCTGCTGGAACCGGTCGTCGCGCAGATCACCGAGGTGGGCTGGGAACGGCCCGTGGCCACCTCGAAGACGTTCCGGACGCTGGCCCGGCTGGCCGGCGCGGCCCCCTCCGGCGCCGGCCTGTGGGCGCCCCGCCGGCTCACCCGCGCCGGACTTCGGCAGGTGCTCGCGTTCGTCCGGCACATCCCGCCGGCCCAGCTCGTCGAGCTGGAGGGGGTCAGCGCCGGCCGTTCCCACCAGTTGCTCGCCGGGGCGGTCGTCGCCGAGGCCGTACTGCGTCAACTGGACGTGGACGCGTTGGACATCTGCCCGTGGGCGCTGCGTGAGGGCGTCATCCTGCGCCGGTTGGACCAGCTCGGTCCGGGTGGTCCGGTGTGATCTGGGCGGTTTGCGGTTTCTCGTCACGAGGTGTCGAACGGCCCCGGCTACCCTCGACGGTGTGACTTCCCGCGTCCCCGTGCTCCTGTCCACGTCCTCGGTCTTCCCTGAACGGACCGCGGCGGCGTTCCAGCTGGCCGCCGCCCTCGGCTACGACGGCGTCGAGGTGATGGTCTGGACGGACGCCGTCAGCCAGGACGCCGGCGCGCTGCTCGGGCTCGCCGAGCACTACGGCGTACCGGTGCTCTCCGTCCACGCGCCCTGCCTGCTGGTCACGCAGCGGGTGTGGAGCCCCGACCCGTGGGAGCGGCTGCGCCGCTCCGCCGAGCTGGCGGCGACGCTCGGGGCGCCCACCGTGGTGGTGCACCCGCCGTTCACCTGGCAGCGGGACTACGCGCGCAACTTCGCCGACGGGCTCGCCGGGATCGCCGCCGAGTACCCGGACCTGCGCTTCCCGGTGGAGAACATGTACCCGGTCCGGATGGCGGGCCGGCAGTTCGTGCCGTACGTGCCGGGTTGGGATCCGACGGAGACGGGGTACGCCTCCTACACGCTCGACCTGTCGCACTGCGCCGCCTCGCACACCGACTCCCTGGCGATGGCCGACCGGATGGGCGCCGCCCTGGCCCACGTGCACCTCGGCGACGGCACCGGCGAGGGCCGCGACGAGCACCTGGTGCCGGGGCGCGGCACCCAGCCCTGCGGCGAACTGCTCTCCTCGCTGGCCGGGCGCGGGTTCACCGGCTCGGTCGCCGTGGAGGTCACCACCCGGGGCGCGAAGAGCCGCGCCGTGCGGGAGGCCGACCTGCGGGAGGCGCTGGCGTTCGCCCGCCAGCACCTCGGCACGCCGAGCCCGGTCGACGCCTGAGTGCCGCGCCGCCCCGGTCGACGCCCGGGGACGTACCGGGGGCGGGCGTCAGACGCTCGTGGTGAGCGACTCCTTGGTGCCAGCACCGGCCTGCTCGCCGATGGCCGCGCGCTTGCGGGCGCGGTGGGCGGCCACGTGCGAGCGGGTGGCACAGCGTTCCGAGCAGAACCGCCGGCAGCAGTTGGACGAGGTGTCCAGGTAGACGTTGCCGCAGCGCTCGTCGGCGCACACCCCGAACCGGGCGCTGCCGTACTCGCAGAGCCAGACCGACAGCCCCCAGACCGCGCCGGCCAGGTATTCCGCGCTCACCGAGGCGCCCCGGCTGGTCACGTGCATGTGCCAGTCGTTGGAGTCGTGCCCGGAGATGCGGGGCTGCACCGGGAACGCCTCCAGCATCGCGTTCAGCTCGATCACCGCCTGGGCGTCCCGCCCGGAGGTGCCGTACTCGAACACGTCGCGCAGCCGCTTCTGCGCCCGCCGGAAGGTCGTGAGGTCCCGTTCCGCCACCTCGTCGCGCATCCACGCGTTGTCGTCGGGGAAGAGGGCCCGCAGGTCGTCGAGGTCGTCCAGGCGGGCGTTGACGAGGTCAACGCCGGTCCGGGCGTACGCGTCGAAGTTCACGCCCACAACCGTAGACGACTCAGAGGGCCCGTGGCGCGTCGATGTAGTGCGGCAGGAACCGCGCGTAGCCGTCGGTGATGAGGCTCGCGCTCTCCCGTACCCCCACCCCGGCCGACTCGCCGTCGACGATCCAGCTGCCCAGCACCATCCGGTTGCCGGCGAACTCCGGCAGCGCCCGGAACTCCTGGTAGCACCAGCCCTCGTCGCCGTAGATCCCCGGGTTGGTGATCTCGGTGTCGCCGGTGACGATCCGCACCGAGCCGCCCTCCCGGCCGAGCAGCGGCTTGGCCACGTACTCCGGCATGCCGCGCGGTGAGTCGAGGTACGCCGGCAGCAGCAGCTCGTGGCCGGGGTACAGCTCCCAGAGCACGGCGAGCAGCGCCTTGTTGGACAACAGCAGCTTCCACGCCGGCTCGATCCAGGTCGTCGGGGTGCCCGGCGCCAGCGCCAGCGGCCCGTAGGGCTCGGCGAGCATCCACTCCCACGGGTAGAGCTTGAAGCAGGTGGTGACCGGCTGGTCGGCCGCGTCGACGAAGCGCCGGCCGTCCCAGCCGAGCCGCTGGATCGGCTGGAGGGTGACCTCCAGCCCGGCCTGGCGGGCGGTCTCGGCGAGGTAGCCGGCGGTCATGTGGTCCTCGCCGGACTCCTCCTCGTTCGACCAGACCACGTGTACCCGGCGGTCGTGCAGCCCGGCGCCGATCTTCGCCCAGGCGCCGACGAGGCGCTCGTGCAGGCTGTTCCACTGGTCCAGCTCCGGCCGGGTGTGCTCCAGCCAGAACCACTGGACGATGCTCGCCTCGACCAGCGCGGTGGGGGTGTCGGCGTTGTACTCCAGCAGCTTCGGCGGCCAACTGCCGTCGTAGGCGAGGTCGAAACGCCCGTAGAGGGTGGGCGGGGCCTCGCGCAGCGACCGGGCCACGGCCTCGGCCGCCCAGGCGGGGATGCCGAACTCGGCGTAGCGGTGGCGCGCGACGACGTGTTCGGCGGCGGCGACCGACATCCGGTGCAGCTCCTCGGTCGCCTCCTCCAGCCGCAGCACCTCGTCCAGCTCGAACGCGTACGCGGCGGTCTCGTCCCAGTACGACATGATGCCGCCGTCGGGCAGCTCGGTGTCGACGTACACCAGGCCCTGGGAGCGGATCGTGGCGTCCCAGTCCGGGCGGGGGGTGACCGACTCCCGGCGCACCTCAGCCGCCGCAGGCGGCGAGGTGGGTGCCGAAGCCGCCCCGGTCGGGCACCGCCGCGGCGGCCGGCTCCGGCGCGGTGCGCCCGGAGGTCACCACGGGCGCCCGCAGCGCCAGGGCCACCGTCTCGCCGCCGCCCACCGGGCCGAGGGCGCAGTCGTCATCGTCGTCGTCCGAGGTCATGTTGCAGCCGGAGAGGGTGAGCGCGAGGACGGTGAGCGCGCCGAGCTGCACGGAGGCCGACCGGAGCCGGCGGCGGGGGCGTTGTTCCACGTCATGGTTGTAGCCGATGGGGGCCACCGCCGTCCGCCCGCAGGTGGTGCCTGTGATGCGGTTGGGACCTCACGTCCGAGGCTGCGCCGCCGCCCCGCGCGGGGCCACCGGTGGGCGTTACGCTCGATCCATGCTCCGTACCGTCATCCTCGCCGCCTCCCGGTCACCCCAGGTCGAGCGGCTCGTCGCGACGGCCCCGTTCACCCGGGACCTCGTCCGCCGGTTCGTGGCCGGCGCCAAGACCGACGACGCGTTGCGCGCGACCCGCGAACTCGTCGACGACGGTCTCGCGGTCACCCTCGACAACCTCGGCGAGGACACCGTCACCCCCGAGCAGGCCACCGCCATCCGCGACGAGTACGTCGGGCTGCTGAGGCTGCTCTCCGGCGCGGGGCTCACCCCGGCCGCGGAGGTGAGCGTCAAGTTGTCGGCTCTCGGGCAGCTGTTCGACGAGCAGCTCGCCTACGACAACGCCCGGGCGATCTGCGCCGCCGCCGAGGCGGCGGGCACCACGGTCACCCTGGACATGGAGGACCACACCACCACCGACTCGACCCTGGACATCCTCGCCAAGCTGCGCAAGGACCATCCGTCGACCGGCGCGGTGCTCCAGGCCTACCTGCGGCGCACCGAGTCGGACTGCCGCGAGCTGGCCACGGCCGGTTCCCGGGTGCGGCTGTGCAAGGGCGCGTACAAGGAGCCGGAGTCGGTGGCCTACCAGTCCGCCCGCGAGGTGGACAAGTCTTACGTGCGCTGCCTGAACATCCTGATGTCGGGCGACGGCTACCCGATGCTGGCCACCCACGACCCCCGCCTGATCGCCATCGGCGAGGACCGGGCCCGCTGGTTCGACCGTGGCCCCGAGCGCTTCGAGTTCCAGATGCTCTACGGCATCCGCCCGGAGGAGCAGGCCCGGCTGGCCGGCGAGGGCCACACCGTGCGGGTCTACCTGCCCTACGGCGAGGACTGGTACGGCTACCTGATGCGCCGGCTCGCCGAGCGCCCGGCCAACCTCGCGTTCTTCGGCCGGGCCGTGCTGTCGAAGAAGTGAGCCAGCCGTTCGACCAGCCCGGCGGCTCAGCACCAGGCGGTGGCCGTTGACCACAGCGGCTAACGGCCTTAGCTTCTAGGTTATGACAGTTAGTTATCTGGAGCGGGACGGCGGACGGATCGCCTACGAGGTGCACGGGCAGGGGCCGCTCGTCGTCCTCTCGCACGGTGTGGGGGAGAACCGTCGCTCCTTCCGCCACCTGGTCCCGCTGCTCGTCGCGGCCGGGCACCGGGTGGCGTCGGTGGACGTCCGGGGGCACGGCGCGTCCAGCGCCGACCGGCCGTCGTACACCCCGGCGGAGGTCGGCGCAGACCTGCTCGCGGTGGTCGGCGCCCTGGGCGGCGGGCCGGCCACCCTGGTCGGCAGTTCGTCCAGCGCGGCGGCCGTGGTCTTCGCCGCCGCCGACGCTCCCGCCCTGGTCAACGGCATCGTCCAGGTCGCCCCGTTCGTCGAGGAGCCGAAGCTCAACCCGTTCACGCGGCTGATCCAGACCGCCGTGCTGCGCAGCCCCCGGATGTTCGGGCTGTTCCACCGCACGCTCTTCCCGTGCGGCCGGCCGGCCGACGACGCGGCGTACCGCAGGGCGATGGTCGCCAACCTGCGCGAGCCCGGCCGGATGGCGGCGATGCGCGGCGTGCTCGCGCCGGCCGAGCCGCACTGGACCGCCCGCGCCCGCGAGGTCCGGCAGCCGGTGCTGGTGCTGATGGGCACGAAGGACCCGGACTTCCCCGACCCGCGCGCCGGGGCGTGGGCGGCCCGCCGGCTCTTCGCCACCGCCGAGGCGCGGATGATCGACGAGTCCGGCCACTACCCGCACGCCGACCAGCCGGCCCGCACCGCCGCCCAGCTCACCGAGTTCCTGGCGGCCACCGGTGCCTAGGGTCGGGCTCAACCAGCGGACGGTGGTGCGCGAGGCGGCCCGGCTCGCCGACGAGGTCGGCACCGACCAGCTCACCCTCGCCGCCCTGGCCAACCGGCTCGGCGTCGCACTGCCCAGCCTCTACAAGCACGTCCGGGGCGCCGACGCGCTCGCTCGGAAGCTCTCCGCGCTGGCCACCGCCGAGCTCGCCGACGAGCTGACCGCCGCCGTCGCGGGCCGGGCCGGCGGGGACGCGCTGCGGGCCCTGGCCGCCGCCTACCGGGCGTACGCCCACCGGCACCCCGGTGGCTACCCGGCCACCCAGCGGGTGCCGGACCCGACCGACCCGGAGCACGTCGCCGCCGGGGAACGGGCCGTCGGGGCGATCCGGGCCACCCTGCGGGGCTACGGGCTCGACGGCGACGACGCCCTCGACGCGACCCGGATGCTGCGCAGCACCCTGCACGGATTCGTCTCGCTGGAGGCGGCCGGCGGGTTCGGCCTGCCCCGCGCCGTCGACGCCTCCTTCGACAACCTGGTCGCCGCGCTGGACGGTGCGTTCCGGTCCTGGCCCCGGCGGGCCTGATGGTCGTACCCTTCGGCGGGTGACTGACGGGCAGCCCGGGACGGACGGCCGAGCGGTGACGGACGACGCGCCGGTCACCGCGACGGAAGGAGCCGAGCCCGCCGCCGGTGCCGAGCCCGCTGACGGTGCCGAGCCCGCCGACAGCAACCAGTCCGGAGACGGTGCCGAGCCCGTTGCGGCGGCGACAGCCGCCGAGCCGGCGGTGCGGCGGATCCGGCCGCTCGGGGTGGCGCTGGTGGCGGTGGTCCTGCTGCTGGCCGGTGGCCTGCCCACGGCGCTGGTGTTCGGCCTGGTGCGGGCCGGTGAACCGCCGGCACCGAGGGCGTCCGCCGCCCCGGCCGAGGATCCCGCCACCGCAGCCGCCCGCCGGCTCGGGGAGCGGATGACGGCCGAACTGGCCCGGCAGTCCGCCGCCCTGCTCGGCGGGGACCGTGCCGGGTTCCTGGCGGTCGCGGAGCCGGTCGCGCACCCGGACCTGCGCCGCCGGTACGCCGCGCTGCGCGCGCTGCGGGTGACCGCCTGGGAGGCCTACGCCACCGGCCTGCCCGCCCCCGTCGAGGGCCGCCCCGGCGAGTGGCGGCTGCTGGTCGAGTTCCGCTACTGCTTCGTCACCCCGGGCTGCCGCACCAGCCGCGTGCTGACCGGCACCCGCTGGCGGGAGGGGGAACGGCCCCGTCTGCTCGCCGTGGAGCCGTCCCGCTCAGCCGGGACCGGCACCCGGCCCTGGGAGGTCAGCGAGCTGGCCGTGGCCGTCGGTCCGCGTACGCTCGTGGCCACCACTCCCGCTCTGCGCAGGGATCTGCCCGGCCTGCTCGCCCAGGCGGAGGCGGCCGCCAGGGTCGCCGACACGTACGCCGTCGACGGCCGAACGCCGGACCGGTACCGCATCTTCCAGGCCGGCCGGGGTGAGTGGCAGCGTTGGTACGGCGGCGGCCGGCCGAAGTGGACCGGTGGTTACGCGGTCACGGTCGGCGGCGGCCACCACGAGGTGGTGCTCAACGCCGAGGGCCTCGTCGCCGGCGGGGTGGACGACCTGCTCCGCCACGAGCTGACCCACGCCGCGTCCCTGCCCGAGCAGGGCTACCCGGGCAAGGACACCTGGTGGCTGGTGGAGGGGTTGGCCGAGTACGCGGGCGCCGACGGCGAGCCGGTCGACCGGTACCCCGGACTGGACGAGGTCCGGAGCCTGTTCGGTGGCGGCTGGGACGGCCGGCTCGGCAGCCTCAGCCTGGCCGACGACGCCCCGGCCGACCGGGTCGGCGGCAGCTACGGCATCTCCTACCTGGCGGTCCGGCACCTGGTCGACCGGTTCGGCCCGGAGCGGCTGCTCGCCTTCTTCGCGGCCGTGGTGCACGAGCGCACGCCCGTGGAGCGGGCGGCCGAGCGGGTCCTCGGCGAACCCTGGCCCGCCCTGCACGCCGGGTGCGTCGCCTACGTGCGGGCCGTGGTCGGTTGACGTAACCGGGCGGAGCCGCGGTTGCGGCGCACCGGTCCGGGGCGGGCCCGCGGCGTTCATGATCGACCGCTGTCGGGCGGCGCCGGGCGACCTGCCACACTGGTGCCCGCTCCCAGCGCGGAGCCCCGGTCCGCGTCCGGAAGCGGCCCGGGGCACCCGCCCGGTGGCTCCGGTGGCGCCGCCGGAGCCACCGGGCGCCTTCCGCGCGGCGACGACCCCCGGTCGAGTGTTCACGGGCGAGATTCATGATCAGTTGTACGAAGGGATCGCGCCGGTCACAGCCGTCCCGCTACCGTACTGGTAACACGCGCGTCGCCGGTCCGGGCGGGACGAACCCGTCCGGTGGCACGCGCCGGGCATGGGATTGGTCGGTGAGCCATGGCCGGGTCGCAGTCCGACGGACGGCTGTCGGAGGTCAAGTTCCTCACCGTCGCCGAGGTGGCGGCGGTGATGCGGGTGTCGAAGATGACGGTCTACCGCCTGGTGCACAGCGGCGAACTCACCGCGGTCCGGGTCGGCCGGTCGTTCCGGGTACCCGAACACGCGGTGCACGAATACCTGCGGGGCGCCTTCCAGGAAACCGCCTGAACCCGGCGCGGGACCGCCCGTGGAGGGCGACGTAACGGGCATCGACGGGGCCGCGTTGGTCCTGCTGACGCTCTCCGGCTACCCTGGAGCCCGACCGTGACCGCAGGCGCTCCCTGCTGCTTACCCCGCTGGTCCGGTCCGTTGTCCGCAAGCGGTCGCCGACGTCACACCGTGGCGTCATCCGGTCGCCCCGCACGTTGCATCGAAAGGCTTTCGTATGGGCTCGGTGGTCAAGAAGCGCCGCAAGCGCATGGCTAAGAAGAAGCACCGCAAGCTGCTGCGCAAGACCCGCGTCCAGCGTCGCCGTCTCGGCAAGTGACCGGGGCCGGGTCCCGGCCCGGCTCCCGTCGTCACTTGCCAACTGTCGACCCTCGGAGGCTCAGGTGATCACGCCGCGGATGTCCCGGCTCGATCCCGCCTGCCGGGGGAGGTGCCTGACATGACCCCCGGTGGCACCCCAGGTGCCCCGGGGGTCGTCGTCGTCACCGGGGTGAGCCGATACCTCGGCGCGCACGTCGCCGCCCGGCTCGCCGCCGACCCCCGCATCGAGCGGGTCATCGGCGTGGACCAGCCCGAGCCCGGCGCCGAGGTCAGCGACCTGCTCGACCGGGTCGAGCGCGTCCGCGTCGACCCCGGCTCGCTCGGCGGCCTCCTCGCCGACCTCGACGTCGACGCGGTGGTCCACCTCGCCCTGGTCACCTCGCCGGATCCGCAGCACGGCGGCCGCTCGGCGATGAAGGAGCAGAACGTCATCGGCACGATGCAGCTCCTCGCCGCCTGCCAGCGCGCCCCCCGGCTGCGCAAGCTCGTGGTCCGCTCCTCGACGGCGGCCTACGGCGCGTCGTTCCGCGACCCGGCCGTCTTCACCGAGGAGACCGAGCCGCGTGAGGTGCCGCGCGGGGGGTTCGGCCGCGACATCCTCGACATCGAGGGGTACGTCCGCGGCTTCCGCCGCCGCCGCCCCGACGTCACCGCGACCGTGCTGCGCTTCGCGCCGTTCATCGGCTCGACCGCCGACACCACCCTCACCCGCTACTTCTCCCGGCCGGTGGTGCCCACCGTGTTCGGGCGTGACCCCCGGTTGCAGTTCCTGCACTTCGACGACGCGCTGGAGGTGCTGCACCGGTCGATCGTCGAGGACCACCCGGGCACCTACAACGTGGCGGGCCCCGGCGTGCTCTCCCTGTCGCAGGCGATCCGCCGGGCCGGCCGGGTCGCCGTGCCGGTGCTGGAGCCCGGCCTCTCCAGCGCCGCCGCGATCGCCCGCAACCTCGGCTTCGGCCGCTACGGCCTGGACCAGGTCGACCTCTTCGTGCACGGTCGGGTCGTCGACACCAGCCGGCTGGAGCGGGAGTACGCCTTCACGCCCCGCACCACCGCCGCCGCCTTCGACGACTTCATCCGCGCCCACCACGGTGGGGTCGTGGTGCACCGGGACCAGTTGGCCGTCGCGGAGCAGCTCGTGCTGGACGGGATCCGGCAGGTCCGGTCGGCCGTACGGGAGGGCTCGTGAACGCGCCGGACGAGCGGCGCGACGGCCGCTACGACGTACCGCTGAGGGTGTCCGCGCCGGGCGCGGAGCCCGTGCGGGCGAACGGACACCACCCCGGCCCGGCCGACGAGCCCGACCCGACCGCCACGGACGAGTCGCTCGCGGCGGCGGGTGCGGGGCGCAACGGGGCGGCGCCGGCACCGGCGGGCGGGCCGGCGGTGCCGGACCGGCCCGGCGACCACTGGGACCGCAAGGTCGCCAAGGGCCTGGCGTTCCTGCGTCGCCGCCTCTCCGGCGACTACGAGGTCGACGAGTTCGGCTTCGATCCCGACATCACGGAGGCGGTCTTCCACCCGCTGCTGCGGATGCTCTACCGGGACTGGTTCCGCACCGAGGTCACCGGTCTGGAGCACGTGCCAGCCGAGGGCGCCGGCCTGGTGGTCGGCAACCACTCCGGCACCGTGGCGCTGGACGCGTTGATCCTCTCGGCCGCGCTGCACGACCAGCACCCGGCCCGCCGCTACCTGCGGCTGCTCGGCGCCGACCTGGTCTTCCGGATGCCGGTGGTCTCCGAGATCGCCCGCAAGACCGGCGGGACGGTCGCCTGCAACCCGGACGCCGAGCGGCTGCTCGGCAACGGGGAGCTGGTCGGCGTCTTCCCCGAGGGCTTCAAGGGCATCGGCAAGCTCTACTCCGACCGCTACAAGCTGCAGCGCTTCGGCCGGGGCGGGTTCGTCTCGGCGGCGCTGCGCACCGGCACCCCGATCGTGCCGGTCGCCATCGTCGGCGGCGAGGAGATCTATCCGATGCTCGCCGACATCAAGCCCCTGGCGCGGCTGCTCAAGCTGCCCTACTTTCCGGTCACGCCGACGTTTCCCCTGCTGGGGCCGCTCGGCGCGGTGCCGCTGCCGAGCAAGTGGCTGATCGAGTTCTGCCCGCCGATTCCCACCGACCACCTGACGGACTCCGCCGACGACCCACTGGTCGTGTTCAACCTCGCCGACCAGGTGCGGGAGACCATCCAGCAGACCCTGCACCAGCTGCTGGAGCGGCGTCCGGACCCGTTCGGCCCCTGAGGGGGCCCGCCCGCTGCGCCGGACCTCGACGGCCGGCCGGACAGTCTCCACGCTCGATACCACACAGGTGTGCATGTGCCGCGCAGGTGTCAGCGTTCCCGGCGGCAGTGGTTCCTCACCCTCGCGTGGCTTCCACGCCGTCAGCCGTCCCGGCGGCGACGATGCAGCGCCAGCCCCGCGGTGACCGCACCGGCGACCAGGCCGGCCGCCGCGGTGGACGGCACGGCGATCTTGACGGCGCGGCGGCCGGTGCGGAAGTCGCGGACGTCCCAGCCGCGCTGCCGGGCCACCCTGAACAGAGCGGCGTCCGGGTTGACCGCCACGCCCCGGCCCACCATGGAGAGCATCGGCAGGTCGTTGTACGAGTCGCTGTAGGCGGTGCAGCGGCGCAGGTCCAGCCCTTCGACCGCGGCGAGCTGGGTGACCGCCTCCGCCTTGGCCGGACCGTGCATCAGGTCGCCGACCAACCGGCCGGTGTACGCGCCGTCGACGATCTCGGCGACCGTGCCGACCGCGCCGGTCAGGCCCAGCCGCGCGGCGATCACCCGGCCGATCTCCACCGGCGCCGCGCTGACCAGCCAGACCCGCTCGCCTCCGTCCAGGTGACGCTGGGCGAGCTGGCGGGTGCCGGCCCAGATCCGGGGTGCCATCAGCTCGTCGAAGATCTCCTCCGCCAGGCGCTCCACGGCGTCCACCCGCCAGCCCTCGACGAAGGCGAGGGCGGCCTCCTTGGCCTGCGACATGTCGCCGGCGTGTTCGGTGGCGAGCAGCCGGAACCGCAGCTGCTGCCAGGCGAACCGGGCCAGGTCGGTGGTCGTGAAGTAGTCGCGCGCGGCAAGGCCCCGGGCGAACCAGTAGATCGACGCGCCCCGCATCATCGTGTTGTCGACGTCGAAGAAGGCCGCCGCGCTCGGATCGGGTTGCGGGGGAGCCAGCGGTGCCAGGCCGGTCTCCGCCCAGCCGGCGGTGTGACCGTGGGCGTCGGTGCTGACCGTCACCTTGCGGCTGCGGGCCACGCGGTCTCCCTCCGCTCGACGGCGCGACGTGCGCATCCCGCGAGGGTAGCCGGGCCCGGGTGACGGACGGCCGCCTCACCGGTGAACTGTGGCGTGGACGTCTCGGCCGGGGCCGGGCCGGCGGTCGGTCAGCGGTCGCCGGGGCAGCCGGCCGGGGCCGGGCCGAGGGCGTCGCTGCCGGTGGGCGCGGGCAGGCCGCAGGCGATCGCCGCGCGCAGCGCGTCGGAGCGCTTGCGGGCCGCGTCGAGCAGGGTGAGTGAGCGACGGGTCCGCTCGCGGTCGGCCCGGCTGACGTCGTCGAGGAGCCCGCCGACCGCCTGGCGCTGGCCGGTGACGAAGGAGTTGACCGCGTCCAGGGCCGCCGGGTCGGAGCGCTGCGCCGCGGCGGTGGTCAGCAGGCGTACGCCCTGGCGGGTGTCGGCGTCCATGTCGTCGAGCACCGCGCTGAAGCCGTTCTCGTCCCCGCGCAGTGTGGCCGCCTCGGCGAGCCGGGTGCGGGCGAAGTCCAGGAACAGCTGGCCCCGGCCGACGTCCGAGCTGGCGAGCGCGAGCTGGGCGCGTTCGGTGGAGCGCTTCATGCCGTACAGCGCGTCGCCGGGTACGGCGTTCTCGCTGGCGGCGGAGATGCCCGAGAGGGCGACGGCGCCGGCGGCGACGCCGACGAGGATGGCGCCGCGGGCGCGGGCCCTGCGGGCGGTCACCGCGGGCAGTAGCCGGTTGCGGCCGGCGTCGGCGGAGCGCCGCGACGACGGCTCGGCCGGGGCGCCGATGCCCTCACGCTCGGCCGTGGCCATCAGCATGGCCCGCAGTCCGGTACGGAACTCCGGGGCCACCTCTGCGGCGGGCGGGGCCACGGTCAGCCGCCGACCCACCGCGACGAGCGTGGCCAACTGGTCGTCGGCCCGGGAACGGACGTGGTGTCGCCGGCCCCCGTTGGCCTCGTCGAGAAGCTGCGCGAAACGCTCCGCGCGCCGACGGGAGAAGAGGTTGCTGTCCACCGCGGGCGCCTCCTCTCGCTGGTCGCGGCCGGTCGGCCGCTGTCATCGACAGCGACCGGTGACGGCGTGACACCACGGACGAAGCTCGTGGCCGGCCGCGCTGCCGGACCTCGGGGGCCCGGGGATGCCGGGGCTACACCGGTCGCACCCGGAGAAACGGTCCGCACCGGACATGGGTTACGGGGCCGGCGGCGGCCAAATCACGGAAAGTGATCGCCGAAGCGGGGTCACGACGGCTCTGAGCTGCGCGTACATCCATTGATGCACGGCAGTCCCCGGTAGGGACTACGGTTGGAAACCGTCCGGCAGCAGCCGGGCCAACGCTCGTACCGCGCGGTACTGGAGCGCCTTGATGGCGCCCTCGTTCTTGCCCATCGTGCGGGCCGTCTCGGCCACGGAGAAGCCCTGCAGGAAGCGGAGCACGATGCACTCCTGCTGCTCCGGGTTGAGCTGCTTGACGGCGCTGAGCAGGGCCACGTTGGTGATGTGCTCGACGACCGCCGCCTCCGGACTGCCCTCGGGGCCCCGGTCCTCGCGGTCGGCGTCGAGCACGTCCCCGGTGGTGACCTCCAGCCGGTAGCGGCCGGACTTGAAGTGGTCCGCCACCAGGTTCCGGGCGATCGTGACCAGCCAGGCGCCCAGGTCGCGCCCCTGCCAGGTGAAGCTGCCGATCCGCTTGAGGGCGCGCAGGAACGTGTCGGAGGTGAGGTCCTCGGCGAGTTGGCGGTTGCCCACCCGGAAGTAGACGAACCGGAAGACCGTGTCGACGTACCGGTCGTAGATCAGCCCGAACGCCTCGGATTCGCCGGCCTGGGCCCGCTCGACCAACCCCCACACCTCGGTGGCGGGGTCGGACGGATCCGGGCGGCTGGGAAAGCCCGTCGAGGCGTTGACCGGAGCGGCGGCCGGCACCGCCGGGAGCACCGCCGTCTCCGGGCCGGACTCGTCGGGCGCCTTGGCCGGCTCGGTGGTGCGACGGCCCTGCGCGGGCATGGCGGGCCGGGCGGGTACCGCGACCCGGCCGCCGGCCGGCTTCGCGTTGCCTCCGGGCGCCGCGGAGCGTGGCGGAGGCTCGTTCTGATGTGGCCTGCTGCGGGTCCGGCTCGACGCGCCCTCGCCCCGTACGACGAGGTTGCCCGTGTCGTCCAGCGGGCCACGGGCGGCGGGCCGCTCGTTGACGGCGCCGCGGATCACCGGGTTGGTCAGGCCGGCCGGCCGTTCCGCGTATCCGAAGGTGGTCACCGCGCCGCCTCCGTCCCGCCGGCGGGCCACGCCGGCCGGCGTGGCGCCGTCGTGGCCCGGCCGGCACGGCCGGGCAGGGCTGGCTCGGGGTGTGCCGACGGGCGGCAGATCCCCTTGAGGTGCTGGTCCAATGCGCTCACAGGCACGGGGGCCTCCTCGGGCTGAGGGGTGTCGACTCACGGCAAATGGGGTGAGCCGACCCGAGTGATGATAGGGCCAACGTCACCCAAGCGTGGCAAGTCCGTTACACAGGGCGGAAGTATTTCCCGCTGCGTCGCACAGCCGGCGGACCGCTTGTCCGTCGGGTGCGGTTGACTTTCGGATTGCGGCGTGATTGCGAATGAATTCCAGGTCAGTGCGGTTTTGGTCGCGCTGGGCGGGGCGACGGCGCGGGTCGTCGACTCGGGACCGCCGGACCTTCCCGGCACCCCCGGCGCCCCCGGAGTGTCCCGTGGGCGGGACAGGTGCCGTCCCGCCCGCGCGCCCCGGCCGTCCTGCCGGCGGGACTTGCCTGGGCCGTTCTTCCCGTCCGACGGGATGTGCCGTCGGCCTTCGCCGGGCATGGCCCACAGGCCCCGCACTGTGCCAGACTCAGCCACCGTGCAGGACGCAACCGACAGCACCGCCTCGACCCTCGTCGAGCGGCTCCACCGGGCGGCCACCGCCGACGGCGACCGACCCGCGTTGCACTGGCGCGATCGGACCGTCACCTGGTCCGAACTCGACGCCTCGGTGACGGCCACCGCCCACGCCCTGGCGGCCCTGACCGGGGCGCCGCCGGCCGGGCCCCGCCCGACGCCGGGCCCCACCGCCACCGACCGGCACCCGCCCCGGGTCGCCGTGGCGCTCGGCAACTCGCCGGACTTCGTGGTGAGCTGTCTCGCCGCGCTGCGCGCCGGGCTGGTCGCGGTGCCGGTCAACCCCGGCCTCACCGCCCCCGAGCTGAAGCACGTGCTGGCCGACTCCGGTGCCTCGGTGCTGATCGCCACCGAGCGGGTGCGCGAGCTGGTCGCCGGCGTCGCCGAGGACCTGCCCGCGCTCGTCGCCGTGCACACCGCGCCGCCGGTGGCGCCGGCCGGCCACCCGTTTTCCGACCGGGGCCGCGACGACCTGGCGCTGCTGCTCTACACGTCCGGCACCGAGGGGCGGCCGAAGGGCGCGATGCTGACGCACCGCGCGCTGGCGGCCAACCACGAACAGGTCGGCCGCATCGACCCGCCCGTCGTCGGGCCCGACGACACCGTGCTGCTTGCGCTGCCGCTGTTCCACGCGTACGGGCTGAACGCGGGGCTCGGCGCGGTCGTCCACCATGGCGCCACCGGGGTGCTCGTCGACGACCTGGGCCCCGACGCGGGGCTGGCCGAGATCGCCCGGCGCCGGGTCACGGTGCTGGTCGGCGTACCGTCGATGGTGGCCGCCTGGTCCACGGCGGACGCCGCTGCGGTCGCCGCGGCGATGGCGGCGGTCCGGGTCGTGGTCTGCGGCGCGGCGCCGCTGGAGCCGGCCGTCGCGGCGCGCTTCGCCGAGGTCGCCGGTCGCCCGGTGCACGTCGGGTACGGCCTCACCGAGACCGCGCCCGTGCTGACCTCCACCCTGGTCGGCGGGGAGCCGAAGCCCGGCGCGATCGGCCGGCCGCTGCCCGGCGTCGAGCTGCGCCTGGTCGGCGCCGACGGGGCCGACCTGTGGCGCGACGGCGTGGCCGAGCCGGACGACGACACCGACGAGCTGGATCTCTCCGACGTCACGCCCGGCACCGACCCGGGCCAGGTCGTGGTGCGGGGGGCGAACGTCTTCGCCGGCTACTGGCCGGACGGCCGGGGCGGCCCGGACGCCGACGGTTGGTGGCCCACCGGCGACGTGGCGTACGCCGACTCCGACGGCGACCTCTTCCTGGTGGACCGGATCGGCGAGCTGATCCTCGTCAACGGCTTCAACGTGTACCCGCACGAGGTCGAGCTGGTGCTCTCCGCGCACCCGGGGGTGGTCGAGTCGGCGGTACTGGGTGTGCCGCACCCGCGCACCGGCGAGACTGTCCGGGCGTACGTGGTGGCGGCGCCGGGGGCTGCGGTGACCGGTGCCGAGCTGCTCGCCCACTGCGCCCGCAACCTGGCCCGGTTCAAGTGCCCGACCGCCGTCGAGTTCGTCGACGAGTTGCCGCACTCGGTGATCGGCAAGGTGCGCAAGACCCTGCTCCGGCCGGCGTCGCCTGCGGCGGCCCCGGTGCCGTCCCCGGCGGCGTCGCCGGAGACCCGCCCGCCGGCCCCGGCCGGCACCAGCACGACGGAGGAGAGCGATGCGTGAGCCTCGACTCACCCTGATCACCCGCCCCGGATGCCACCTCTGCGACGAGGCGAAGGTGGCGCTGGACCGGGTGGTGGCGGTCACCGGGGACCGGTGGACCGAGAAGGACGTCACCGACGACATCGAGCTGGAACGCGAGTACGGCGACCGGCTTCCCGTGGTGCTGCTCGACGGCAAGGAGCACGGCTACTGGCGGGTGGAGGAGGAACGGCTGCTACGCGACCTGACCACGCCACAGCTGTAGCGCGGCGCGGCCGGCCCGGCGGGGCTGTGGTGCCGGGTGGGGCTGTGGTGCCGGGTGGGGCTGTGGTGCCGGGTTGGGCTGTGCTGCCGGGTGGGGCGTACGGCGCCGGGCGTTAGGGTGCTCGGATGACCCCTGCGCGCAACCACCTGGTGTGGGACTGGAACGGCACCCTGCTCAACGACCTGAGCCTGGTGGTCGCCTCCACCAACGTCGCCTTCGCCAGCGTCGGCGGACCCGCCGTGACGGCCGACGAGCACCGGGTGCGGTTCCGCCGGCCGATCGCGGACTACTACGCCGAGGTGCTCGGCCGGGCGGTCGACGACGACGCGTTCGGCCGCCTGGACCGGATCTTCCACGACGCGTACCGGACGGGGCTGACGACCTGTGAGCTGGCGCACGACGCAGGCGTCGCGATGGCGGCCTGGCCGGGCAGCCAGTCCCTGCTGTCCATGTGGTTCCACGAGGAGCTGGTGCCGACCGTGCACACGTACGGCCTGACCGGGCACTTCGTCCGGGTGGACGGGCTGCGGGCGAGTGTCGGCGGGGACCGCAAGGCCGAGTCCCTCCGGCGGCACCTGACCGAGCTGGGCGTGGACGGCCGGGACGTGGTGCTGATCGGGGACTCCGTCGACGACGCCGACGCCGCCGTGTCGGTGGGGGGCCGGGCCGTCCTCTACACCGGTGGTTTCACCGACCCGGCCCGGCTGCGCGCCTCCGGCCACCCGGTCGCCGACACCCTCAGCGAGGCGGTCGGCCTGGCGGCCACGCTGCCCTGACCGGCCGGCGGTCAGTTGCGCAGGTAGGCCAGCACGGCCAGGACCCGTCGGTGCTGCTCGGTGTCGGGCGGGAGCTGGAGCTTGGTGAAGATGTTGCGGACGTGCTTCTCGACAGCGCCGTCGGTGACCACCAGGGTCCTCGCGATCGCGGTGTTGGAGCGGCCCTCGGCCATCAGCGCGAGCACCTCGCGTTCGCGCGGGGTGAGTTCGCGCAGCGGATCGTCGCGCCGGCGCCGGGCGAAGAGCTGGCCGACCACCTCGGGGTCGAGCACCGTTCCGCCGGCGGCCACCCGGTCCAGCGCGTCGAGGAACTCGTCGATCGCGGCCACCCGGTCCTTGAGCAGGTAGCCGATCCCGCCTCCGCCGCCGCCGGTGGTGGCGAGCAGGTCGTCGGCGTACGACACCTCGACGTACTGGGAGAGGACCAGGATCGGGGTGCGGGGCACCAGCCGGCGGGCCTCCACCGCCGCGCGCAGCCCTTCGTCGGTGTGCGACGGGGGCATCCGGACGTCGACGATCGACACGTCCGGCCGGTGGGTCACCACCGCCGCCACCAGCGCCTCCCCGTCGGCCACGGCGGCCACCACCTCGTGCCCGCACTCGGTGAGCAGCCGTACCAGCCCCTCCCGGAGCAGCACCGCGTCGTCCGCGATCACGATCCGCATGTCCTGTTGTCTACCACGGGCGGGTCACCGCGGTAGCTCCGCGCGGATCTTGGTGGGCCCGCCGGCCGGGCTGGTCACGGAGAGCCGGCCGCCGGCGGCGCGGACCCGGTCGGCGATGCCGACGAGCCCGTGCCCCTTGGCCAGGTGGGCGCCGCCCTGCCCGTCGTCGTCGACGTCGACCTCCAGCCACCCGTCGCGCCGGGCCACGGTGATCTGGCACTCGGTCGCCCGGCTGTGCTTGGCGACGTTGGTCAGCGACTCGGACACCACGAAGTAGGCGGTGCTCTCCACCGCCGGGTCGAGCCGCCCGGCCGGGCTGCCCAGCTCCGGGTCCACCCGCAGCTCGATCGGGATCAGGCCGCGTCCGGCCAGCGCCGCCAGGGCGCTGGGCAGCCCCCGGTCGACCAGGATCGGCGGCGCGATGCCCCGGGACAGGGCGCGCAGTTCGGCGAGCGTCTCCCGGGTCTGGGTGACGGCCTCGTCCAGCGTGCGCCCGGCGGCCTCCGGGTCGGTGGCGAGTTGCTGGCGGGCCCGGCTGAGGTCCATCGCGAGCCGGACCAGGCGCTGCTGCGGGCCGTCGTGGATGTCCCGCTCCAGCCGACGCAGTGCGCTCGCCTCGGCGGAGACGGCGGCCCGCTTCTGCTCCTCCAGCACGGTGATCCGGTTGCGCATCTCGGCCACGCCGGTGAGCAGGGCCCGGCCGAAGCCGGCCTGGAGCAGCGCGCAGCCCCGGGCCACGATCGGCAGGGTGATCAGGAAGAACAGCCCGATCGCGGTGTGCAGCCCGATCCGGGCGACGGTCGAGTCGCCGAGGCCGAGGAGGTGGGGGAGGCCGACGTCGTCCGGGCCGCCGTGCGGCAGCGCCCAGTCGTATGCCCAGTAGAGGGTGCCGGCGACGGCCCCGGCCCACCACACCAGCGTGACCACGAAGGTGACGATGGCCACGATCAGCTTGAGGATCCCGTGCGCGAGGTCGAGCCAGGACTGCGCGTCCCCCATCGGCACGAAGATCCGCCGCCACGCGCTCGCCCCGGGCTCGGCGAGCCGGTACTGGGGGCGGATCCGGGACTGGTGGAGCACGGCGGGGAGGCGGAGCCGCTCGATGTCGGCGAGGCCCCGGGCGGCGTAGAGGGTGCCGCTGAGGATCGGCAGGCCGATCACCGTCACCACCAGTCCGAGCCCGGCCGCCAGGCCGACCAGCAGCACGACGAAGCTGGCCAGGGCCAGCGGGAGGCCCAGCAGCACGTAGCCGGAGTCCAGCAGGAGCTGGCGGGAGATGGTCGGCGTCGGCGCTGGCTGGTCGGCGGCGACGGGTACGGCGGTCATGTCACGAGGCTAGGCAGGCGCGGGGTCGCCCACCCATCCCGTCGGCCCGTCTCTACGGCGTAGGGCTGGCCCTACCGTGACCGGATCGTGGGCGGGCCGTGGGTCGCGTGATTGGTCAGAGAAGTCTTAATTGAGCAATAATCGGCGCGGCCAGCGCCATCGGCGCCGCTTGGAGGTCGGGCGGCGGCCGGCGGCGGCCGCTGGATCGATCTTGCGGAATGGAGGGGCTGGTGAAGCCGCGTCGCGAGCTTTCAAGATCGCGATTTGTGCACGCCTTCACAAGCGCCTACTCTGTAGTTCCGACGCGCCCTGCTAGCACAGCCGGCAATCTCGGTCGCCAGCGGGGATCCCGAAACGGCCGGCCGCTGGAGTTGGTCGAGGATCGCACCGCACGGAGTCTCATGAGTCAGCACCGTCACCCTGGCGCGCCCGGCCGCGCCGGTGCCGTACCGGCGCTCCCGGACCTGCCGGAGGCGACCGTCGCGCGGCTCCCGGAATACCTCCGTGCCCTGCACAACCTGGCCGAAACCGGCCACGAGACCGTGTCCAGCGAGGGTCTGGCCAGCGCCGCCGGCGTGAACTCCGCGAAGCTCCGCAAGGATCTCTCGCACCTCGGCTCGTACGGCACCCGTGGCGTCGGCTACGACGTGGCGCTGCTGATCGACCAGATCGAGTACGTGCTCGGGCTCACCCAGCGGCGGGCCGTCGCCCTGGTCGGCGTGGGTAATCTCGGTCACGCCCTCGCCGGCTACGACGGCTTCGTCAGCCGCGGCTTCCGGATCGCCGCGCTCTTCGACGCCGACGCCGCGCGGGTCGGCGAGGAGATCAACGGGCTGGTCGTCCGGCACATCGACGAACTGCCCCGCGTCGCGGCCGAGGAGGCCATCGCCATCGGCGTGATCGCCACCCCCGCCTCGGCCGCCCAGTCGGTGGCGGACCAGCTCGTGGCCGTCGGCGTGACGAGCATCCTCAACTTCGCCCCGTGCGTACTCTCGGTCCCGGAAGGGGTCGACCTGCGCAAGGTCGACCTCGCCATCGAGCTGCAGATCCTGTCCTTCCACGAGCACCGCAAGGCATCGCTGACCGCGCTCCCCGCCACCGGCGGGTCCGCCCTCACCGCCCTGCCCGGAGGGCTCGCCGTCACCGACCCGCAGGAGGCGATCGGCACGTGAAACTGCTCGTCGTCGGCGCGTCCTACCGCACCGCTCCCGTCGCCACGCTGGAGCAGCTCGCGGTCGGCCCCGCGGACCTCACCCGCACCCTGGACCGCCTGGTCGCCCAGCCGTACGTGACCGAGGCCGTGCTCGTCTCCACCTGCAACCGGGTGGAGATCTACGCCGCGGTGTCCGGCTTCCACGGCGGCCTCGGCGACATCTGCGCCGTGCTGGCCGAGCAGGCCGGCTGCCAGCCCGCCGCGCTCGCCAACCACCTCTACGTGCACTTCGACGCCGCCGCCGTGGACCACGTCTTCCGGGTCGCCGCCGGGCTCGACTCGATGGTGGTCGGCGAGGCGCAGATCCTCGGCCAGCTCCGGGACGCCTACCATTCCGCGACCGGGGCCGACACCGCCGGGCGGCTGCTGCACGAGCTGATGCAGCAGGCGCTGCGGGTCGGCAAGCGGGCCCACGCGGAGACCGGGATCGACCGGGCCGGCCAGAGCGTGGTGACCGCCGCGCTGGAGCTGGCCGCCGGCCATCTCGACGGCGACCTCGCCGGCCGTCCCGCGCTGGTGGTGGGTGCGGGCGCGATGGGGTCGCTGGGCGTCGCCACGCTGTCCCGGCTGGGCGCCGGGCCGCTCACCGTCACCAACCGGGGCGCCGACCGGGCCGTGCGGCTGGCCGAGGCGTACGGGGCCAAGGCGACGCCGATGGCGGAGCTGACCACCACGCTCTCCACAGTGGACATCGTAGTGGCCGCCACCGCGGCCGCTGAAGCGGTCCTCACCCGTGAGGTGGTGACCCGGGCGCTCGCCGGGCGCGACCCCGACCGGGGTCCCCTGGTCCTGCTCGACCTGGCCGTGCCGCGCGACGTGGAGGCCGGCGTCGCCGAGCTGCCCGGCGTCGAGGTCATCGACATCGACCGGATGGCGGCCCTGCTCGCCGACGGGCCCGCCGCCACCGACGCCGCCGCCGTCGAGCGGATCGTGCTCGGCGAGGTCGACGCCTTCCTCACCTGGCTGCGCGGCGCCGACGTGGCGCCCACGGTGGCGGCCCTGCGCGGCCGCGCCGACGACGTGGTCGGCACCGAGCTGCGCCGGCTCGCCCAGCGCCGTCCGGACCTCACCGACGACCAGCGCACCGAGGTGGCCCGGACGGTGCACCGGGTGGTGCAGCGGCTGCTGCACCAGCCGACCGTGCGGGTCCGCCAGCTGGCGGCCGAGCCGGGCGGGGACCAGTACGCGGCCCTGCTGCGCGAGCTGTTCGACCTCCAGGTGCCGCAGTCGTCCGTGGTCGACGACGTCCCCGACATCGGGGCCGGCGACGCCGCGCCGCCCGTCGGCCTCGCCACCGCCACGCCGCCCGTCGGCCTCGCCGACATTCCGCCGCCCGTCGGCCTCGCCGACAATCCGCCGTCGACGCGCTCCGCCGACGTCCCGCCCATCGGAGGTGAGCGATGAGCACGCCCCTGCGCCTCGGTACCCGGGGCAGCAAACTGGCGATGGCCCAGTCCGGCCACGTCGCCGAGGCCCTGACCGCGGCCACCGGCCGGCCCGTCGAGCTGGTCGAGGTGGTCACCGCCGGCGACCGCTCGTCCGCGCCGGTGCACCGGCTCGGCGTCGGCGTCTTCGTCTCCGCCCTGCGCGACGCGCTGACCGCCGGCACCATCGACTTCGCGGTGCACTCCTACAAGGACCTGCCCACCGCGGCGGCGGCCGGGCTGCACGTCGCGGCGGTGCCGACCCGGCAGGACCCGCGGGACGCGCTGGTCGCCCGGGACGGCCGGACGCTCACCGAGCTGCCCTCCGGCGCGACCGTGGGCACGGGTGCGCTGCGCCGCATCGCCCAGCTGCACGCCCTCGGGATGCAGCTGGAGGTCACCCCGGTCCGCGGCAACGTCGACAGCCGCGTCGCGCGGGTGCTCGGCCCGGAGGCCGACCTCGACGCGGTCGTCCTGGCCCGGGCCGGGCTGGCCCGGCTCGGGCGGACCGACGTGATCACCGAGACGCTCGACCCGATGCTGATGCTGCCCGCGCCCGCCCAGGGCGCGCTGGCGGTGGAGTGCCGGGCCGACGACACGGACCTGGTCGAGCTGCTCGCCGTGCTCGACCACGCACCGTCCCACGCCGCGGTCATCGCGGAACGGGCGCTGCTGGCCACCCTGGAGGCCGGATGCTCCGCTCCGGTCGCCGCCTACGCCGAACTCGCTGAGGGCGACGCCGGCGAGGAGATCTATCTGCGCGGGGCGGTGATCAGTCCGGACGGTACGAGAGACCTCCGGCTGTCCCGCACCGGAACGCCCGCCGACGCGGCGGAGATCGGCAAGGCACTCGCCGCCGAACTCCTCGACCTCGGCGCCGACTCGATCCTCGGCCAGGATGGACACGCCGGTCCGGGGACCCAGCAATTTGGGAGCACAGAATGACCCGCACCCGTAAGCCCGTAGGCCGCATCGCCTTCGTCGGGGCCGGTCCCGGCGACCCGGGCCTGCTGACCCGCCGGGCGCACGACGCCCTGGTCGACGCCGACCAGGTGGTGTACGACCGGGGAGTCCCCGAGTCGCTGCTCGACGCCGTGCGCGCCCAGGCCAGGGAGGACGCCCAGTTCACCCCGGCGGAGGGCGCGCCGGGTGACGTGGCGAAGGTGCTGATCTCGGCGGCCCGTTCCGGGCTGAACGCGGTGCACCTGGTCGCCGGCGACCCGTTCGGCCACGACTCGGTCGTCAAGGAGGTGCAGGCGGTCGCGCGGACCGCCGCGCACTTCGAGGTGGTTCCCGGCGTCGGCCAGGCCGAGGGGGTGGCGACCTACGCGGGCGTGCCGCTGCCGGGCGTACGGACGGCGGCCGACGTCGAGGACGTCGCCGCGCTGGACTTCGAGGCGCTGGCCGCGGCCGTCCGCCGGGGCTCGCTGGCCCTGGCCGTGGACGCCGGCGACCTCGCCGCGATCCGTGACGGGCTGCTCGCCGCCGGGGTGGAGGGCACCACCGGCGTCGGGGTGACGGGGGACGGCACCGGCGAGACGCAGTACACCACCACGTCGACCGTCGACTCGTTCGTCGCGGCGGCACTCGGCTTCACCGGCCGGGTGGTGCTCACCGTCGGCGAGGGCGTCGGCCAGCGCGACAAGCTGAGCTGGTGGGAGAACCGGCCGCTGTACGGCTGGAAGGTCCTCGTGCCCCGCACCAAGGAGCAGGCCGGCGTGATGAGCGCTCGGCTGCGGGCGTACGGTGCCATCCCCTGCGAGGTGCCGACCATCGCGGTCGAGCCGCCGCGCACCCCGGCCCAGATGGAGCGGGCGGTCAAGGGCCTGGTCGACGGCCGGTACGCCTGGGTGATCTTCACCTCCGTCAACGCGGTCCGCGCGGTCTGGGAGAAGTTCGCCGAGCACGGCCTGGACGCCCGGCACTTCGGCGGTGTCAAGATCGCCTGCATCGGTGAGGCGACGGCCGACGCCGTCCGCGCGTTCGGCATCCAGCCCGAGCTGGTCCCGTCGGGCGAGCAGTCCTCCGACGGGCTGCTGGCCGAGTTCTCGCCGCACGACGAGATCCTCGATCCGGTCGGTCGGGTGCTGCTGCCGCGTGCCGACATCGCCACCGAGACCCTCGCCGCAGGGCTCACCGAGCGGGGCTGGGAGGTCGACGACGTGACCGCGTACCGGACCGTCCGGGCCGCCCCGCCGCCCGCCGAGATCCGGGACGCGATCAAGTCGGGTGGCTTCGACGCGGTGCTCTTCACGTCCAGCTCCACGGTGCGCAATCTGGTGGGTATCGCGGGGAAGCCGCACGCCCGTACCGTCGTTGCAGTGATCGGGCCCAAGACGGCGGAGACCGCGACGGAGTTCGGCCTGCGGGTCGACGTCCAGCCGCCGCACGCCTCGGTCCCCGATCTGGTGGAGGCGCTCGCCGCCTACGCCGTCGAGTTGCGCGAGAAGCTCGCGGCCATGCCGGCGAAGCAGCGTCGCGGCTCGAAGGTGCAGGGCCCGACGGCGCTGAGGTTCCGGTAGTCGTAGCAGGAGGTCCGTGATGCCGTACCCCGAGATCCGGCCCCGCCGGCTGCGCCGCAACGCGGCCATCCGGCGGCTGGTCTCCGAGACCCGCGTCGACCCGGCCGAGCTGGTCGTGCCGATGTTCGTCAAGGAGGGGCTGACGGAGCCGCGGGCCATCGCGTCGCTCCCGGGGGTGCTCCAGCACTCCCGGGACTCGCTCCGCAAGGCCGCCGCCGAGGCGGTCCAGGCGGGCGTCGGCGGCATCATGCTCTTCGGGGTGCCGGAGCGACGGGACCCGGCCGGTTCCGGCGGGATCGACCCGGACGGCATCCTCAACGTCGCGATCCGCGATGTCGTCGCCGAGGTGGGCGACGCCACGGTGGTGATGAGCGACCTCTGCCTGGACGAGTTCACCTCGCACGGGCACTGCGGCCTGCTCGACCCCGACGGCGCCGTCGACAACGACGCCACGCTGGGGGCGTACGCCGAGATGGCGGTCGCCCAGGCCGCCGCCGGGGTCGGGGTGGTCGGGCCGTCCGGGATGATGGACGGCCAGATCGCCGTGGTACGCCGGGCGCTCGACGCCGCGGGCCACCAAGACGTCGCCGTGCTGGCGTACGCCGCGAAGTACGCCTCGGCCTTCTACGGCCCGTTCCGCGAGGCCGTGGAGTCGGCCCTGGAAGGCGACCGGCGCACCTACCAGCAGGACCCGGCGAACCTGCGCGAGTCGCTGCGCGAGGTGGAGCTGGACGTCGCCGAGGGCGCCGACATGGTGATGGTCAAGCCGGCCCTGCCCTACCTCGACGTGGTGGCGGCCGTCCGCGCGGCGGTGGACGTCCCGGTCGCCGCCTACCAGGTCTCCGGCGAGTACGCGATGGTCGAGGCGGCCGCCGCGAGCGGCTGGATCGACCGGGAGCGGGTGATGATGGAGACGCTCACGTCGATCCGTCGGGCCGGCGCTCAGATCATCCTCACCTACTGGGCGGTCGAGGCCGCCGGGCTTCTCCGCCAGCGCTACTGACCCGCCGCCGCCCTCCCCGACCCTGCAACCCGTCGCTGTCGGCAGCGGTGGCAGGCGGGGCCGAACCGGGCTTGGCCCGGCAGGCCGGGCCGGAAAACGCGTCGGCGGCGGCCCCCACGCGTCGGCGGCGGCAGCCTCGGTGACTTGGCGTAGTTTTCCTGCGGTCGGATCCCACTGCCCTCCAGACGCTTTGCTCTGCATCCACATACGCACCAGTCACTCAGCGTTGCTGGTGCGTATGTGGATGCAGAGCAAAGGGCGCACCGGGGGTTGGGCGCTCCTCAGGGCCATGTGCGCTGGATCTGCTGGTCAGGCCCCCGAGGGCGTCGACGTCGGCGACCCGGCCCCTTCTTGGCGCGCAAGACCCCATCACTCAGAGTGAAGGGAGGGTCGGGGCTCGGTTGTGTTACTCAGCGTCATTGCAAGTGTGGGTGCGCCGGTTGTGGTCTTAGGACTCCGTGGCGGTTTTCCACAGGACGCCGGGTTGTCCACAGGTAGCGCGGGCGGGATTGCGGGAGAGGCCCCTGACGGGGACCGTGAGGGGATGACCGACCTGCCCGCCGACCCGGAAAGTGACCGGCCTACGAAACTTGCCGTCGTACCGGACGCCGCCGCCGTCGTACCGGACGCCGCCGTGCCGGACCCCGCGGTGCTGCCAGATGGCGCCGCCGTGCCGGGATCCGCGGCCGTGCCCCACTCGGCCACGGCGTCGGGCTGCGCCGGGTTGCCGGGAACTGACGAGCCGGCGGCTCTCGGCCGCCCGGCGGACTCGCGCGAGGCACCCGTGATGTTGACCGAACCCTTCGACACCCCGTGGCCGGCCGCGGGCATCGTCCGGGCGGTCCGTCGGTACGCCAGCCTCAGTCAGCGGGAGCTGGCCCGGTGGGCCGGGGTGAACCATTCCACGGTCGGGCGGATCGAGGCGGGCCGGCTGGTGCCGAGCATCCTGCTCCTGCGCCGCATCATCGGGGTCGCCGGCTTCCGGCTGGCCGTCGTCGACGAGTTCGGGCGGGTGCTGAAGCCGATGCGGGACTGGCAGGACACCCGGGACGGAGCGGGGCGTCGCTATCCCTCGCACCTGGACACCATTCTCGATCCCGAGCCGGGCGAGTGGTGGGCGGACGTCTACGGGTTGGCCCGCCCGCCGGAGACCTACTACCGCGACCGCAGGGTCCGCGACGCCATGCGGCGGCGCAGCCAGTGGGAGGTGCGGGTGGCGAAGTACCGCAGCGTGCCTCCGCCGCCGCGCGTGCCTCCGCCGCCGCGCCCGCCCCCGCCGCCGCGCGTGGCCGACCCGCGCTTCCCGTGGTGAGCGAACGGCCCGCCACCCGGGAAACTCCTTGGGCGACGGGCCGTCGGGGACGTGCTCGGGTACGACGTCAGTCGTCGTCGGTGATGGTGCCCACGGCGAGGGGATCCGCCAGGCGCAGGCCCGGCACGCCGGCCACCACCAGGTTCACCTTCTCGTCCGCCTCCGGCTTGCGGTCACCGCGCACGGAGACCGGGAAGGCCAGCGAGGTCTGCCCGGCTGCCAGGACCTTGCAACCGACGTACGGGTCGTAGTCGGCGCCGGCCCGGGCCGTGGTGCCGTAGGTGGCGGCGCAGAGCAGCACCGGCTGGGACAGCGGGCGCGACACGGTGACCGTGAAGGTGAGCGGTCGGGTGCCCCGGTCGCCCTCGACCACCGACGCGTCGCCGACACTCAGCGAGGCCCGGGAGCGGAAGCGGGCCACCTGCGGGTCGTGGTCGCTGGAGCCCCGGCTGCCGTCGGCCGCGTGGTCGGCCGGCCAGTCGGCGTTGACGTGCGCGGCCCGCATCTGCACCAGGTCCCGGTGCAGCGCGCCGTTCACGAACAGGTGGTCCAGCGTCTGCGTCTGCCCCTCGAAGCTGTACGAGTAGGCCGACGACGGCGCGTCGGCGAGCAGGTCGTCCCAGAGGTTGCGCATGCCCGCCTCGTACAGCGGTCCGAGTTGGTCCGACGGGGCGGGCTCCGCAGCCGTGGCGCTGAGCCGCTGGTCCCCGGCTGCGGGGAACGGATCGTCGGGGCGGGGGAAGACGTTGAGGTCCCCGCCGTAGACCACCCGCGCCTGCGGGTCCGACGCCTCGATCGCGGTGACGATCGCGGCACCGTACGCGGCCTGCTCCCGGCGCTGCCCGACCCGCCTGTCCGGCCCCGACGAGTAGTGGTTGCTCGCGGCCCACATCGTGTACCGCTCGGCGGAGCCGGGCGCGGCCGAGACGGTGAACTTGCCGAGCTGCGGGGCCCGGGTGAACACGTCGTCGCCGTCCTTGCCGGTGGACGTGTCCACGTCGGCGGGAAGGACCGCGTTGAGCGCCTTCGGGTTCTGCACGTCGGCGTTGCCCGGCAGCCCCGCGCCCCGGTACCGCACCGTCGGCGCCGAGCCCAGCAGCGGGTCGTCGGCGGTGGGTGCCGCCAGCGACACCCGGTCGGTGCGGAACAGGAACGCCGAGGTGATGCCCCGGGCGTCCGCGCCGGTGCGGTCGTACGCGGCCTGGTAGGCCGGGCCCCCGGCGGCGGCGATGACCAGCGCCAGGTCCTGGAGGCTGTCCGGAGCACCGTCCGCGTCGTCCGTGCTGCCGCAGACCAGCGCGCCGCCGGAGACCGAGCAGATGTCCTGGTCCTCGGCCTCCTGCACCAGGATCAGATCCGGGGAGTGCAGATCGGTGGTGATCTGGTCGGCCAGCGCGGCGAGCTGCTCGCGGTACTCCCGCTCGCTGCCCGGGACGTAGTCGAACGGCGGGCGCACCCCGGTGCAGCCGGCGTTGCCGGCGAAGTCGCAGCCGTCGAAGGGGTCGTCGCGGTAGTCGTACAGGTTCTCGACGTTGTAGGTCGCCACCGCGACCTCCTCCGAACGGTTGGCCGGCTGCGGCGGGTTGTTCGTCGACGGGTCCGCCCCGCCGGTGAACGCGGCCGCCTCGACCTGCACGCCGTACTTCTCGAACGAGTAGTAGAGCCCGCCGACGGCGTCGGCGGTCAGCGTGTCGAACGTGCGCGTGGGAGGCAGCAGCGCGGCGCTGTCGCCCGTGCTGCTCTTGACGCCCATGCTGCCGAGCAGCACGCGCTGCCCGTTGCCGTCGTCGAAGCGGCGGCCCGGGTCGTTGTCCAGCGGGTGCGCGTCCCGGAACACCCGGCGGGCGTACGGGTCGGCACGGTCGAGCAGCGGGTCGTCCCGGTCGATCACGAAGATCTCCGCGTCGGCGGTGGAGGCGAAGACGTTGCGTCCGCTCACCGCGCCGCTGCCGGCGCGTACCCGCAGCCGGGTGCCCTCGTGCCGCTCGAAGAAGCGCTGCGCCGCCGCCACCTCGACGGGCGGCACCGCATCGGTCACCTCGACCTCGGTGTCCACGTCCACGCCGGAGGCGATCCGGCGGACCAGCGACGCCCCGGAGAGCTGGGTGAAGTTGTAGTACTCGGAGACCCGGGCGCGCAGTACCACCTCGTCGCCGACCGTCGGCACGTAGCCGCCGATCAACGAGGTGAACGAGCCCATGAAGACGAAGATGCCGTCCGAGCTGGTCGGGTCGCCGTCGGTGGCGTCGGAGCGGCTCTGTAGGAAGAAGCCGCGCTGGTCCCGGCCCGACGAGTCGCGCGCCAGGGTGAGCTGGGTGATCACGCCACGCACGTCGTACAGCGTGCTGCTGGTCCCGTTGCCGGTCGCCGGCGCGAGCGGCGACCGGTCGGCGGGGCCGGACTCGGCGTCGGTGGTCGGGCCCTGCACCTCGCCGACGGTCAGCTCCCGGGTCACCTGCACGGCCAGCGTGCAGGTGGCGGTGCCGCCGTCCGCGTCGGTCGAGGTCAACACCACGGTGTACGCCCCGGCGGCCAGGTCGGCGCTCGTGCCGACCGTGGCCCGGGCGGTGCCGCCGACCGCGTCGGCCGGGGTGACCGCCGAGCGGCTGACGGAGCCGGTGGCCGGGGTCGGGCTGACCGAGGTGACCGCCAGGTCGACGATCCGGTCGTCCGCGTCGGTGGCGGTGACCTCCCGGGTGGCCGCCGTGCCGGCCGAGGTCACCAGCGCCGGGCCGCAGGCGAGCGTGGCGGGCGCGTCGACGGGGCCGCCGCCGTCGACGGCGTGCGTGCCGAGGCCGTCGAACGTGTCGACGGGGAAGCCGGCCCACTGGGCGGCCGGGTCGAACGCGTCGGCGGGGTCGGTGTCGCCGGACGTCACGGCGGCCGACCGGCGCAGGGTGTTGTCGGCGGTGCTGGTGACGCCCGTGCCCCACTCGGTGCCCGGGTCGACGCCGACCTGGCCGATCGAGTCGAGCACGGTGTCGCCCCGCCGCAGCACGATCGCGTCGTCGCCGTTGAACAGGCTGGCGCCGGTGGTCTGGTCGGCCCGGTCGAGGATGGCCGGCGCGGCCGAGGCGGCGGCGAGGACGAAGGCGTCACCGGCCGCGACGGTGCCGGTGAGGGCCAGGTTCGTCGGCGTGGTGGAGCCGTTGAAGTGCAACTGGAGCTGGTAGCCGCCGGCGGCCAGGTCGACGGCGGCGCCCGTGCCGTTGAAGAGCTCGATCGCCTTGTTGTTCGACGAGCCTTCGACGTACTCGGAGATGAAGAGGTCGGTGGGCGCGGCGCTGGCCGCGGTTGGTGCGACGCCGACGGCCGTGACGGTCACGGCTGCGGTGGCGGTCGCGAGCGCGGCAAGAGTGCGGCGCGGGCGCATGGGGCCTCCACGATGGGTGGACGGGGAACTAACGCACGTTAAGGGGCGCCGCTGACCGTCGTCCATCCCCCACCGGACAGATTCGTGAACGATCCGGTCAGCGTCCCGCGTCGAGGCGGTGCACCAGCTCGGCCACGTCGATGCTGTATTCGCACCATTCGCGGTCCGGCCGGTAACCCAACTCGGCGTTGACCTTGAGCATGGTCTCGTTGGCCTGCGCGTTCCAGGTCTGCACCTCGGTCAGCTCCGCCTCCGCCGAGCGCAGCTCGATCAGCATCCGGGCCTTGATCGCCCGGTCGATGCCGTAGCCCCGGTGGTCCTCCACGACGATGGTGTCGTACTGGTCGGCGCGGGTCGGGTGCTGGACCGGCACGACGACCTCGGTCAGCCCGGCAACCTCCCCGGTCTGCTCGTGCAGGGCGAGCAGGATGTAGGGCTTCATGCCGCGCCGGTGCAGGCAGTCCAGACTGTCGCGTAGCCGCTGCGGGTCGTAGGAGCTGGGGCGCAGTTCGCCGTCCTCGACGTCGCGCACCTCCGCCTTGGCCCGGGCGTACGCCTCGATCAGCTCGTCCGGCGGGCCGCCGGGATGGAACTGGAGGTGGTAGCCCGTGCCGATGCCGGTGGCCATCCCGGCCAGCTCGGCCCAGTCCACCCCGGACAGGTCCAGCACGCTGCGGGTCTCGACGTACTCCTTCGAGAAGCCGAGCGACTCGTAGAAGGCGACGGCCGGCGTGTCGCCGACCACCTCCACCCCGATCGACCGGAAGCCCTCCTGGTAGACCCGCCGGGCGGCGGTCAGGACGAGGTCCCGGCCGAGGCCCGTGCGCCGCTGGGCGGGGTGCACCAGCACCTCCAGCACGCCGATGTCGCCGAGGAGCAGCACGTGCACGTGGCCCAGGATCGCCCCCGGGCCGCCGTCGGCCGTCGGCTCCGCCTGGGCGACCCAGGAGATCCGCCGTTCGCCGGGCATCACCTCGGCGAGGTATTCCCGCATGGAGCTCTCCCGCCACGGCGGATCCTGCGGCAGATCGGCCGCCAGGACCGCGTTGAGCGTGTCCAACAGCGACGCGATCTCGGCGGACGACGCGGTCCTGGGGTCCCACTCGCGCACCATCACCCGTCTAGCTTGCCGCTAACCGCTGCCCGGGGGAAGTGTCCGGTCCTCCAATGTATGCGGACGATCACTTCACGTGTGGCTCGCCTGTCCGTACCGGTTGGCGGTGTCGTAGACGTCCTGGGCGTACCGGCGGACGTCGTTGTAGGACAGGATCGCGTTCCACCAGTCGGCCGGGATGGTCAGGTTCCGGCCGCCCTTGCAGAGGTAGTTTCCGGCGGCGAGGGCGGCGTCGTCCAGGTCGTGCGGGTCCTTGACACCGTCGTTGTCGGCGTCGGCTCCGATCTCCTGCCAGGTCGTCGGGATGAACTGCATCGGCCCGACCGCCCGGTCGAGGACCGGGTCCTTGTCCATCACCCCGCGGTCGGTGTCGGGGATGCGCATCCGACCGCCCTTCCCGTCGAGCGGCAGGCCGATGATCTCGGGCAGCGCCTTGCCGTCGGGGCGGAGCCGGGCGCCGTTGGCCTGGCCGTGCCCCGACTCGACGAACCCGATGGCCGCCAGCGTGGTCCAGCTCAGCCCGCAACTGCGGTTGGTCTGGGCGAGCACCACCTCGGCGTAGCCGTACGCCTGCATGGCCACCGGCGAGATGCCGACCTTCGGCCCGACCTGGGCGGCCCAGCCGGCCAGCGCGTCCGACGGCCGACCGGTGGAGCCGCCGACGACCGGGCCGGTCGGCGTCGTGCCGAGCGGCGGCGCGGTCTGGGTGGGCAGTGGCATCCCGCCGGGCAGCGGCGCCTGCGGGTCGGTGGTCGGTGCGGCGGAGGTGGCGTCGACCGCGACCGGCCGGGGGCCCCGGGCCGTCGCGGGCACCAGCAGCGCGCCCGCCGCGGCCGTCGCCGCGACCAGGGCGAGCAGGAACACCCCGGGCAGGGCAAGTCGCCCGCTGGGTCGCCGCGACCAGTCCCGCGTGGCGCGGGCGGCGGCGATCGCGACGCGGTGCGGAGGCTGGCGTACGGCGTGCGCGAACTGCACCCGGCGGCGCCGAAGCCCGGTGGCCGGAGTCGTCGCGGCCGGGTCGTCCTTCGTCCCCGCGAGGTCGCCCGCGGCGGTGCCGGCCTCGTCGTCCGGCTTTCCGGCGTTGGCCGGCTTCACCTCGTCGGCCGGCTTCGGGTGGTCGTCGGGCTTGGATCTCAGCCAGGGACGGCGGGGACGCGGCAACCGCGTCGCGGGCTCGGGCGCGGCGCCGGAACCGGCGAGCGGCCCGTCGATCGGTGCCGCCGGCCGGAGGGGCCGAAGGGTCGTCCTGTCCTCGCCGTCCACCACAAGTTGAGTATCACCCATGTCCCCCCGTACGTCAGGACCGGTCGTACCCTGGGTGCCATGCCCCGGTACGAGTTCCGTTGCCGCGCCTGCGGTGACACCTTCGAGGTCAACCGTCCGATGGCGCGGGCCGCTGAGCCGGCGTCCTGCCCGCAGGGGCACGCCGACACGGTCAAGCTCCTCTCCACCGTCGCGGTCACCGGTCGGGGCGGCGGTGCCGCCGGTGGCGCGCCGGCGCCGGCCGGCGGGGGGTGCTGCGGCGGTGGCGGCTGCTGCTGACCGGCGGTCCAGCCCGTAGATCCGTCCGGGCCGGTCAGTCCCTCGCCGCGACGTCCGCAGCCCGTCCCCTCCGGTCAGCAGGGGCGGACAACTCCCCCCCCCGGGGCCGGCCCACCCGGCCGTTCTCACGATGCGTGATGGTCCGGTATCAGGCAGCATGAGTCCGACGTCACGGGCGGAGGTTCCACCATGTCGCCACGGATCCACCTCCCGAGCGGGTTGGTGACCTTCGTCTTCACCGACATCGAGGGCTCCACCCGGCTGGCCCAGCTGCTCGGTGCGGGCTACCGGCCGGTGCTGCGGGAGCACCGCCGCCTGCTGCGCCACACGATCGCCGCCACCGAGGGCGCGGAGCTGCTGACCGAGGGGGACTCGTTCTTCCTCGCCTTCGGCGACGCGACCGCCGCACTGACCGCCTGCCTGAGCGCGCAACGGGCGCTGGCCAGCCACGAGTGGCCCACCGCCGACGCCGTGCCCCGGGTCCGGATGGGGCTGCACACCGGCTGGGCGGAGCCGCGCGACGGCGAGTACGTCAGCCCGGAGGTACACCGCGCGGCCCGGGTCGCCGCCGCCGCCCACGGCGGCCAGGTGCTCTGCTCGGCGTCGACGGCGCGGCGCGTCACGCCGCTGCCGCCCGGCGCGTCCCTGCTCGACCTCGGCCTGCACCGACTGCGCGGCTTCGACGACCGGGAACGGCTCTTCCAGCTGGTCGCCCCCGGCCTGGAGCGGCAGTTCCCGCGGCCCCGTACCGCCGACGCGACCGCGCACAACCTGCCCACGCCGGTCACCTCGTTCGTCGGTCGGCACGCCGAGCGCGCCGAGTTGAGGCGGCTGGTGGAGGCGCACCGGCTGGTCACCGTCCTCGGCGCGGGCGGCGCGGGTAAGACGCGGCTGGCCGTGGAGCTCGCCGTCGATCTGGTCGAGTCCCATCCGGACGGGATCTGGATCGTCGACGTCGCCGCGGTCACCGACCCGGGCCTGGTGGCGTTCGAGGTCGCCGCCGTGCTCGGTCTGCGTCCCGAGCCGGGCCGCCCGATGGTGGACACGCTGGTGGAGTACGCGGCCGCGCGCCGGATGCTCGTCCTGCTGGACACCTGCGACGCCCAGCCGGCCGCCTCGGCCGACGTGATCTCGCGGCTGCTCGCCGGCGGCATGGGCGTCCGGGTGCTCGCCACCAGCCGGGAGTCGTTCGGCCTGCCGGGCGAGGTGGTCTGGCGGATTCCGTCGCTGTCGGTCGACCCGCCGACGGACGGGGCGGAGAGCGACGCCGTCGCGCTGCTGCTGGACCGGACGGCGGCGGCCCGGGGCGGCCGGCCCCCGGACCCGGCCGAGTCGGCCGACCTGCGACGGGTGGTGCGGCGGCTGGACGGGCTGCCGCTCGCCATCGAGCTGGCCGCGGCCCGGCTGCGGGTGCTCTCCGTCGGGCAGCTCGCCGAGCGCCTCGACGACGTGCTGGGCACCCTGGACGCGGGCCGGGAGACCCCGGACCGGCCCTACGCGGAGCCGGGCTCGTCGGGTGACCGGCGGGACACCGTGGACGCGGTGGCGGCCGTGGGGATTCCTCCGCCCGGCCCGGCCGTCCGGGCGGTGCAGCGCTCCGCCACCGAACGGCACCTGACCATGCAGGCCACGGTCACCTGGTCGTACCGCACGCTGGGGCCGCGGGCCGCCCGGCTGCTGCGCTGGCTGGCGGTCTTCGCCGGCCCGGTCGACCTGGCGGCGGTGGAGTGGTTGCTCGGCGACGATCCGCTCGATCCGCTCTCGGTGCTGGTCGACAAGTCGATGGTGCTGGCCGAGCCGCACGCCGCGGGCAGCACCTACCGGATGCTCGACCCGATCCGGGCGTACGCGGCGCGGCGGCTGGTGGAGGCGGGAGAGGAGAAGTCGGCCCGCAACCGGCACGTGGCCTGGTCGACGCATGCGCTCAGCCGGGCCCACCTGGGCCCGGACGGGCGGCCGGTGACCCTGTCGCTCTACGCCCTCGACCCGCTCGCCGGCGAGCTGCGCGCCGCGTTGCGCTGGTGCGCCACCGGCGGCAGCGCCCGCGCCGGTCTGCGGCTGGCCGGGGGTCTGGACCAGTGGTGGCGGGAGCGGGGCCTGGCCCGGGAGGGGCGGCTCTGGCTGTTCCGGCTGTACGGTCGGATCGCCGAGACGGGGGAGCGGATCCCGGAGGCCGAGCTGGCGGCGGCGTACCACATGCACTCGCTGCACGCCGGCGCGGACGGCGAGTTCGGCGAGGAGCTGCGCTACTCGCAGCGGGCGGAGGCGGCGGCCCGGCAGGCGGGTGACGCGGGCCTGCTCGCCCGGGTGCTGGCCGGGCGGGCGGCCCCGCTGATCGACATGGGACAGTTCGCGGAGGCCGAGCGGATCTGCCGCGAGGTGATCGACTGGGCGTCCGGCCAGGAAGTGCTCGGCGACGCGCTCCTGGGGGTGTTCAGCCTGGCCGAGCTGCTGTGGCGGCGTGGCGCCCTGGACGAGGCCGCCGAGCTGCTGGGCGCGGCCCGCCCGGTGGAGGCGGCGCGCCCGGTGGAGCGGGGGCGGCGCTCGGTCGACATGCTGCTCGGGATGGTCGCCCTGGCGCGCGGGGACCTCGTCGCCGCGCACGAGCACCTCCAGGTGGCGCTCCGGTCGCGGATGAGTCACGGCTTCCACGGTCGGGCCTGCGACACGCTGAACGCGATGGCGGTGCGGTGCGCGGCCGGCGGCGACGCGCTGACGGCGGCCCGACTGTTCGGCGCGGCGGGGGCGACCCGGGCGAGCATGCGCTGTGCCCCGGGCATCTACGGCGGGTACTGGGCGCAGCGGCAGGGGGAGCTGCGCCGGGAGCTGGGCGACACGGCCTTCGACGGCGCGTACGGCGAGGGGACCGAGCTGGGGCTGGAGGAGGCGGCGGCGCTGGCGCTCGCCGTCGAACACCCGGACCTGGCGGCCGGCTCGGCGCGGTTCGGCGCCGGCCACGCCCGCGTGGCGCCCCGCCAGACCGTCGCGCCTGACCGGCGCCGCCACCACACCGGGCACGCCTGACGACCGGCCCCGCCGGTCCGCGCGGTTCGGGGTCCGCGTCGACCCGGGCGGGCGGGGACGCGGACCCCTGGGCGGTACGGGTGGATCAGCTCAGGGCGGCGCGGTGTTCGGCGTCGGCCTTCATCCGGGCGGCGCGGTCGATGTCGGCCTGCTGCACGGCGGCGACCGAGCCGAAGGCGCTGACGGCCTGGTAGTACGTCCAGGCGAGGCTGTAGCAGGCGGGCCGCACGGCGGCGTTGTACGTGGCGCAGACCCGCTTCAGGTCGGCGTAGAACGCGCTGTCGAGGCGGGCCTTGTTCGTCGAGAACCGGCCCATCGCCTTGTAGTTGCGGTAGCCGAAGTCGTGCCGGTAGCAGGAGAGGCTGAACTTGAAGCCGAGCGGGTTGTCGGGGCTCGATGAGCAGTAGTCGGTCGACCAGTTGAACCCGTACGACGCCCAGGCGCCCTTGTTGAGCCGGCCGGAGTTCCAGGAGTTGTAGCTGGTGGCGCTGGTCTGCGTCCAGCCGGACAGGACGGACAGCTTCTGCGAGGTCGTGACGGCGGCGGCGGGGGAGGAGACCCCGAAGACGAAGAGCATCGCGAGTGCGGCCGAGGCGAGCAGGGTGGTGAGGCGTCTGGGCACGGGTACCTCCGCTGGGGGATGTGCGGTCGGGACGGGGGTTACCGGCGGGTCACCGGAGTGCCGAACAGTGTCGATCATGAATCGTCCGAGGTGATGCGGTGCCTGCCGAAAATTGGTGACAGGAGTTGAAACAGACGAATGCCCCGGGCGCCAGGGGCGCCCGGGGCATCCGGTGGGACGTCAGCGGACGAACGCCGGCGGGCTGGCCGGGCTCTCGTTCGCCAGTCGGTCGAGCGCGGTCACGTAGTAGGTGTACCGCTTGCCGGCCTCGGCCGTCGTGTCCACCCAGGACTGCGTCCGGGTGCCCGCGTCGGCGCGGACCGTGTCGACCAGGTGCGCCGCGTCGGCGAAGTCGCACCGGCCGGCCAGGCCGAGCCCGTCGAAGCGGTAGACCGCGTACGAGGTGGCGGTGCCGAGCGGGCCCACGCCGTCGGCCGGCTGGCGCCAGCTCAGGCGGACCCCGTCGTCCTGCCGCGCGGCCCTGGTGACCACCGGCATGAGCAGCGGCTTCTTCGGCAGGTGCGACATCGTCGGGACGAGTGCCGGGCGGGAGTAGTGCTCGGCGGCGTAGATGTCGGTCGCGCCGAGCCGGTTGGCCCGCACCTGCACGGCCGAGAAGTGGACGTTGCCCAGGACCTCCGGGTACTGCCGGTTGAGCGTCAGGTGGTCGGACAGCTCGCGCGGGTTCTGCCAGAACGGCCCGTAGACCGGTTCACCGCTCTTGTAGTCGGCCTGCCCGATGTAGAGCTGCACCCGGGTGCCCTTGACCACGTCCGCCCACCACGGCACGAGCCGGGCGTAGTCGGCGGCCGGGTACTGGCCGATGTACCAGTAGAGCTGCGGCACGATGTAGTCGATCCACTCCTGCTTGACCCACTTGCGGGTGTCGGCGGAGATGATGTCGTACGACTGGCTGCCGGTGGTGTCCGAGCCCAGCGGGTCGACCGACTGGTTGCGCCAGATGCCGAACGGGCTGACGCCGAACTTCACCCACGGCTTCTCGGCCTTGATCTTGGCGTTCATCTCCTGGATCAGCAGGTTGATGTTGTCCCGCCGCCAGTCGGCCTTGTCGGTGAAGCCCCGGTTGTGCGCCGCGAAGGTGGCGTCGTCGGGCACCTGGTGGGTGCCGCTCGGGTAGGGGTAGAAGTAGTCGTCGAAGTGCACGCCGTCGACGTCGTACCGCTTGACGGCGTCCATCATCGCGGTCTGCACGAACTCGCGGACCTCGGGGATGCCGGGGTTGTAGTAGAGCCGGCTGCCGGCGACCCCGGCCGGCGGGTAGGCGAAGGTCCACTCCGGGTGCTCGCGGACCGGGTGGTCGGGCGCGAGCTGGTTGATGTCGGCGCCGGCGCCGCCCGGGGCGGGCATGGAGATGCGGTACGGGTTGAACCAGGCGTGGAACTCGAGGTTGCGCTTGTGCGCCTCGTCGACCACGAACTTCAGCGGGTCCCAGCCCGGGTCCTCGCCGCGCACCCCGGTCAGGAACTCCGACCAGGGCTCGTGGGGCGACGGCCAGAACGCGTCGGCGGTCGGCCGGATCTGGACGACCACGGCGTTGTGGTTGAGCCGCTCGGCGAGGTCGAGCAGCTGGCGGTACTCGGCCTGCTGGGTGGCGACGCGGTCCGGCGAGGTCTGGGAAGCCTTGCTCGGCCAGTCGATGTTCACGACCGAGGAGATCCACATGGCCCGGAACTGCCGCTTGGGCGTGGCCGGGTCGGTGACGCAGGAGGTGGTGGAGGCGGCGGTGGTCGCCGCGTCGGGCGCCGCGCTCGCCGGGGTGGCGGCGACGAGCGCGCCGAGCAGTGCGGCGGCCAGCCCGGCGGCTCCGAGCCGAGTTGCCTTCATGCGGTGTGTCCCTTCGTTGGGGCTCCCGTGTCAGGGGTCGATCGCGGCGCAGACGGCAAGTTTCGCCGTTGGCAATCTGCCGCTGGTAGGAAATTTTCACACCTCACGGCTCTGCGCAAGAGTCTGGACGGGATCGATCCGTCCGTCCACGTCCGCCCACCCCCGCGGTCGGGGCGACGGGGCGCAGGGTGGCGGACCGGACACTCCGGGTGGTGACCGGACGGCCCCCCGGTCGGGGACCGGGGCCGGGCTGCCCGGGAACACTCCAGGCGTCGGGTCAGGGCCTCGGCTGCGGCCCCGCCGTCGGGCCCTTGACGACCGGCTTGCCGTCGGTCCAGACGACCTCGTCGAGCCAGACCTGGCGGCCCGGGTCGACGGTGCCCTCCTGGCCGGGCGGCCAGGCGTGGTAGAGCAGCCAGGTGCGCCCGTCCTTGACCACCAGCGAGGCGTGCCCCGGCCCCGAGGCCACCTCGTTGCTCGTCAGGATCGGGTTCTCCGGGGCCTTCACGCACGGCCCGGCCGGCGACTCGCAGACCGCGTAGCCCTCCGCGTACTCGGCGCGGTCGTAGGCGTTGGCGGCGAAGAACAGGAACAGCCGGCCGTCCTGGCGGTGCAGGAACGGGCCCTCGACCAGGGTGCCCTCCCACGGCTCGGTCTGCTTCAGCAGCTTCGTCGGCTCGCCGAGCAGGCGCAGCCCGTCGTCGGAGAGGCGCTGCGACCAGATCCAGGTGTCCACCCCGATGGCGTTGCCGTCGTTCTTCCACAGCAGCCAGAGGCTGCCGTCGGCGTCCCGGAACGGGCTGGCGTCGATCGCCCCGCCCAGCTCCGCCTGGCAGATCAGCGGCCCGGTCGAGTCGTCCCGGTACGGCCCCTGCGGCGCGCTCGCCACGGCCCGTCCCACGCACTGCCGCCCCGACTCGCGCCCGGCGACGGTGTAGTAGAGCGCGAACCGGCCCGGGGCCAGTTCGATCGCCTCGGGCGCCCAGGTCTTCCCGGCGTCCGCCCACGCCGGCAGCTCCGGCAGCGCGTCCCCGGCCGGCGTCCAGTCGACCAGGTCCGCCGAGGTGAGCACCGGCACGTTGCGGCCACCGGCGTTGGTGTGGAACAGGTACCAGGTGTCGCCCACCCGGATCGCCTGCGGGTCGGGCGCGTCGGTGCGTACGACCGGCCGTACTCGTCGGCGGTCTTGTGCCCCACCTGCCACGGGCCGTCCAGCTCGTTGCCCAGGCACCAGAGCCGCACCCCGTACGGATCCTCGGCGCCGTGCTTGCGGCGCAGGTCGGACAGCTGGGTCCCGCCCGGATGGTTGGTGTACTCCAGCAGGTCGCAGGCCTCCTGCACGCCCCGGGTGCCGAGGTTGACGGCCATCATCGGCTCCACGCCCGCCGCGGCGGCCCAGGCCATGAACTCGTCGAGCCCGAAGGCGTTGGTCTCGACGGTCTTCCACGCCAGGTCGAGCAGGCGGGGACGGTCACCGAGCGGGCCGACGCCGTCCTCCCAGCGGTAGCCGGAGACGAAGTTGCCGCCGGGGTAGCGGACCACGGAGACGCCCAGCTCCCGGGTCAGCTCCAGCACGTCGCCGCGCAGCCCGCGCGAGTCCGCGGCGGGGTGCCCGGGCTCGTAGACCCCGCCGTAGACGCAGCGGCCCATGTGCTCGACGAACGAGCCGAAGAGTCGCCGGTCGGCCGGTCCGACGGCGAAGGCCGGGTCGATGGTGAGCTGCGCGGTCCGCAAGGGGGTGCCACCTTTCCTCGTTGCCGATGCCGGTGACCACGGTCACCTGGCGCCCATGGTTTGTACAACGTTGTAAGCAACGTTGTAAAGAGCCCCCGGGGTAAAGTGCGCAGCCATGGGGGGAGGCGGCGTGGTGCGACACAGGCTCAAGGACGTGGCGGAGCGGGCCGGCGTGTCGGTGAAGACCGTCTCCAACGTTGTCAACGGCTACGTGCACGTCCGGCCCGACACCCGCGCCCGGGTCGAGGAGGCCATCGCCGAGCTGAACTACCGGCCCAACCTCTCCGCCCGCAACCTCCGCAAGGGGCGCACCGGGATCATCGCGTTCGCGGTCCCCGAGCTGGACATCCCCTACTTCGCCGAGCTCGCCCGGCACGTCGTCACTGCCGCGGCCGAGCTGGGCTGGACGGTGCTGATCGACCAGACCGGCGGCGGCCACGAGCAGGAGCGGGTGGTCGCGTCGGGCATCACCGAGCACCTCATCGACGGGCTGATCCTCAGCCCGCTGGCGCTCACCGCCGAGGACCTCGCCGGGCTGGCCGGCACTCCGATGGTGCTGCTCGGCGAGCGGGTCGACCACGGTCCCGCCGACCACGTCGGGATCGACAACGTCGGCGCCGCCCGGGCGATCACCGCCCACCTGGCCGGTCTCGGCCGTCGCCGGATCGCCGCCATCGGCTCGCAGCGCACGCCGGAGGGGGCCAGCGCCCGGCTCCGGCTCGCCGGCTACACCGCCGCGCTCGCCGACGCCGGCCTCCCCCACGACGAGCGGCTGGTGGCGCCCGCGACGGCCTGGCACCGCGCGGACGGCGCGGCCGCCATGCGCGCCCTGCTGACCTCGGGCGTACGCCCCGACGCCGTCTTCTGCTTCAACGACACCCTCGCCCTGGGGGCCCTGCGGGCCCTGCACGAGGCGGGCCTGCGCGTTCCCGAGGACGTGGCGGTGGCCGGCTTCGACGACATCGAGGACGGGCGCTTCTCCGTGCCCACCCTGAGCACCATCGCGCCGGACAAGGAGCGCATCGCCCGGCTGGCGGTGGAACTGCTCGCCGGCCGCATCGACGGCGACCGCACCGCCCCGCCCCGGGAACTCTCGGCCCCCTGGAGCCTGGCCCCCCGCGAGAGCACCCTGGGCCGCTGACCGCGACGGGCGGATCAGTCGAAGAAGCGGGCCAGGTGGGCGGAGGTGGGACCGTCCGCGGCCGGGGGCAGCGGGGTGAGGTCGGCGAAGATCGACGCGCCGTCGCAGCCGACGTGCAGCGGATACCAGCGCGGGGTGCCCGGCGGGCGCTGGAGGCAGATCCCCTTGACCGTCTGCACGTCGAGCAGTCGCACGTGGGTCGGATCGGCGACGGCGTTCACGTGCCGCCACCACGGGCTCATCACGTGCAGCACGCCACCCGGCCGCAGCGCCCGGTGACACTCGTCGACCAGCGGCAGGAAGTCGATCAGGTGCTCCAGGATGTGCACCGCGAAGAAGACGTCCACCGAGTCGTCGGCCAACGGCAGCGGGCCGGAGAGGTCCGCCACCGCGTCCACCCCCGGGGCCGGGAAGATGTCCAGCCCCAGGTTGCCCGGCCACTGCTTGGTGGCGCCACACCCCAGGTCGACCACCACCGGGTCGCGCCCGGCCACGCGTACGCGGCACCAGACGCCGAGCACCCCGGCGAGCCGGCCGACCCGGTCCCGGACCAGGCGCAGCTCGTCCTGCCCGGCGACCTCACCGCCGAGGTGGGCCACCCCCCGGTCGAAGCGCACCTCGACCGCGAGGTCGCGCAGCCGGTCGTCGTGCCGGGCCTGGTCGGCCCAGGCCTCGGCGAGAAATCCGTCGATCGCCCGCAGCCGCTCGGCCGAGGGCGGATGCTGTGCCAGCGCGACCATCCGGGCCACCTCCCGCCGGCCGATACCCGGATCCCCGCCGGTTATGCCCCGGGCGCTCCCGAAGCGGCCGGGCGGGTCAGCCGGTGATCGTCCGACGCGGGCGCCCAGCGCCGCGCATCCGCTGCCGGGGCGGCGGTGCTGCCGGCTTGGGCCGCTTGAGGTGGTAGCGGTGCAGCTCGTTGTTGCCGGGCAGGGACGGGTCCTCACTCATCGCGACCAGCTCCCAGCCCTGGTCGCCGGCCCGGTTCAGGTGGGCCAGCGCCGTGTCGCCGTAGGGCGTCACGTCGACCATCGAGCCGTCCGGGCCGTACCAGACGAAGACGACCTCCCAGCCGACGTCGTTCGAGGCCGCCTGGCGGCGGCGGACCAGCAACGCGTACTCCCACTTGAGCATGGGGTCATTCTCGCCCGCCACGAGCGGGTCGGCACGGATCAATCCTCGGCGATCCGTCCGGCGGCCACCCGGAGCCGTCGGTTGGTGGTCACGGCGTCCAGCATCCGTCGGTCGTGGGTGACCAGCAGCAGCGTGCCCGGGTAGCTGGCCAGCGCCGACTCGAGCTGCTCGATGGCGGGCAGGTCCAGGTGGTTGGTCGGCTCGTCCAGCACCAGCAGGTTCACCCCGCGCCCCTGCAGCAGCGCCAGCGCCGCCCGGGTCCGCTCGCCCGGCGACAGGGTCGCCGCCGGCCGCAGCACGTGCCCCGCGCGCAGGCCGAACTTGGCCAGCAGCGTCCGCGCGTCCGCCGGCGACAGCCGCGGTACGGCGGCACCGAACGCGTCGATCAGCGGCACGTCGCCGAGGAACAGCCCCCGTGCCTGGTCCACCTCGCCGACCACCACGCCCGGGCCGAGCGCGGCGTGCCCCGAGTCGAGGGGGAGCCGGCCCAGCAGGGCGGCGAGCAGGGTGGACTTGCCGGACCCGTTCGCCCCGGTCACCGCCACCTTGTCGGCCCAGTCGATCTGGAGGGTCACCGGGCCGAGGGTGAAGGCGCCCCGGCGTACGACGGCGTCGCGCAGCGAGGCCACGACGGCACCGGCGCGGGGCGCGGCGGCGATCTCCATCCGCAGCTCCCACTCCTTGCGCGGTTCCTCGACCACCTCCAGCCGCTCGATCAGCCGCTCGGTCTGCTTGGCCTTGGCCGCCTGCTTCTCGGTCGCCTCCGCGCGGAACTTGCGGCCGATCTTGTCGTTGTCGGTGGCCTTGCGGCGGGCGTTCTTCACGCCCTTCTCCATCCAGGACCGCTGGGTGCGGGCGCGCGCCTCCAGCCCGGCGCGGGTGTCGGCGTACTCCTCGTAGTCCTCGCGGGCGTGCCGGCGGGCCACCTCACGCTCCTCCAGGTAGCCCGCGTAGCCGCCGCCGTAGTGCCGGACCTGCTGCTGGTGCAGGTCCAGCTCCAGCACCCGGGTCACCGTGCGGGCGAGGAACTCCCGGTCGTGGCTGACCAGCACCGTGCCGGCGCGCAGCCCGGTGACGAACTCCTCCAGCCGCTCCAGGCCGGCCAGGTCCAGGTCGTTGGTCGGCTCGTCGAGCAGGAAGACGTCGTAGCGGCTGAGCAGCAGCGAGGCCAGCCCCGCCCGGGCCGCCTGGCCGCCGGAGAGACCGGTCATCGGGTGGTCCAGGTCGACCGTGAGGCCCAGCTCGGCGGCCACCTGCTCGGCCCGTTCCTCCAGGTCCGCGCCGCCGAGGGCGAGCCAGCGCTCCAGCGCCTCGGCGTAGGCGTCGTCGGCGCCGGGCCGGCCCTCGGTGAGCGCCGTCGTCGCCGCGTCCAGCGCGGCCTGCGAGGCCGTGACCCCGGTGCGCCGGGCCAGGAAGTCCCGCACGGCCTCGCCGGGCCGCCGCTCCGGCTCCTGGGGCAGGTGCCCGACGCTCGCCGTGGGCGGGCTGAGCGTCACGCCGCCGGCCTCCACCGGCAGCAGTCCGGCGAGGGTACGCAGCAGCGTCGACTTGCCGGCCCCGTTCGGCCCGACCAGCCCCACCACGTCCCCCGGCGCCACCACCAGGTCCAGCCCGGCGAACAGTGCCCGGTCCCCGTGCCCCGCGGCCAGCCCCTTGACGATCATCGTCGCGCTCATCAGTCCCCGACCCTATCCCCGCCCGGCCCCGCGCCCGCGCGCCCCCGCCACCGCGTGATCCCGCGCTCCCGGTCGGGACGAAAGGTGGCGAAGGCCGCGGCTACCGGGCCGGAAGTGCAGGAGCGGCGAACGGAGTCCGGTGGGCACGCGGCACACTGCTCGGGTGGTGACCACTCTGGCGATCGACTGTGGCGGCGGCGGGATCAAGGCATCGGTGCTGGACGAGGCGGGCACGATGCGCGCTCAACCGCTGCGGGTGCCCACGCCGTACCCGCTGCCGCCGGCGCTCTTCGTCAGGACGCTGCTGGACCTGGCCGGCCGGCTGCCCACGGCGGACCGGCTCACCGTGGGCCTGCCGGGCATGATCCGGCACGGGGTGGTGGTGGCCACCCCGCACTACGTGACCCGCTCCGGCCCCCGCTCGAAGGTCGACCCCGCCCTGGTCACCCAGTGGTCCGGGTACGACGCGCGCACGGCGCTCGCCGAGGCGTTCGGGGTGCCGGCGCTGGTGCTCAACGACGCCGAGGTGCACGGCGCCGGGGTGGTCGCCGGCACCGGCTGCGAGCTGGTGCTGACCCTCGGCACCGGGCTGGGCAGTGCGCTGTTCGACGGCGGGTTGCTCGCCCCGCACCTGGAGCTGTCGCACGCCCCGGTGCGCTGGAACACCACCTACGACACGTACGTCGGCGAGCCGGAGCGGCGCCGGCTCGGGGACGCGTTCTGGTCCCGCCGCATCCGCCAGGTCGTGGACGGGCTGCGCCCGGTGTTCCGCTGGGACCGGCTCTACCTGGGCGGCGGCAACTCCCGACTGATCCGCCCCGAACAGCTCGCCCGGATGGGCGACGACGTGGTGGTGGTGCCCAACACCGCCGGGATCGTCGGTGGCGTACGCGCCTGGGAGCTGACCGCCGGCCGGCACGGCGCCACCACCTGAGCCTCTGCCGTACGGCCCCGGCCGGTCGCGCGGTTTCCGGCCGCTGCCCGTGCGGCCTCCTGCCCGTGCGGCCTCCTGCCCGTGCGGCCTCCTGTCCGTGCGGCCTCCTGTCCGTGCGGCCTCCTGCCCGTGCGGCCTCCTGCCCGTGCGGCCCCCTGTCCGTGCGGCCTCCTGCCCGTGCGGCCCCCTGCCCGTGCGGCCCCCTGTCCGTGCGGCCCCCTGTCCGTGCGGCCTCCTGCCCGTGCGGCCTCCTGCCCGTGCGGCCTCCTGCCCGTGCGGCCTCCTGCCCGTGCGGCCTCCTGCGCGGGAACAGTCGCGGGAGGGTGGATGTTGTGCCAGCGTCGGGACACTGGTGCGACACGAGGGGGTGGGTCGGATGGACCTTCTGGCCGAGTACCGACGGGCGACCATGTTCTTCGAGGCCGGTGACCCGTCCGGGGCGGCCCGGCTGCTCGAACCGATCGTGGCGGCCGAGCCCGGCAACGCCTCGGTACGTCAGCTGCTGGCCCGGGCGTACTTCCAGTCGGCCCAGCTCAACCGGGCCGAGACGCAGCTGCGGGAGCTGATCGACCGGGACCCCGCCGACCACTACGCCCACCACGTGCTGGGCCGCACGCTGGAGCGGCTCAACCGGCACGCCGACGCGCTGCGGCACCTGCGCATCGCGGCGGCCATGCACAGCGGAAACGACGACTACCGCGTCGCCCTGGACCGGGTGCAGACCCGGGTCGAGGGCAACCGCTGACGAAGTGGGCACACGCGGGCGGGGCAGCTCGGCAGAGCTGCCCCGCCCGCGTCCTCAGCACGGAACGCGCAACGCCAAGCGCCGGGGTGATCAGGACGCCATGGACCATAAAGGTGCCGGGTGACGTCCATGCCGTCCTGATCACCGGCATCGCGGTGGACGCCGCGGGGCGCCTACCATCGGCGTCATGGGACGTGAGCTGCCGGCGGGTACGCGATGAAGCTGAAGCTGGACCTGCACGAGATCTTCAACAAGGGCCAGGACATCGACCGGGCCCTGCGCGGGATCATGGACGAGGCGGTGGCGAAGAAGGCCACCCTCGTCGAGATCATCCCCGGCAAGGGCTCCGGCCAGCTCAAGAAGAGGGTGCTGCGCTTCCTCGACCAGAAGGACGTCAAGCAGCTCTACCACCGGGTCGAGAAGGACTCGAAGAACTTCGGCCGCCTCTTCGTGCACTTCCGCTGGAAGTAGTGGGCAAACGGTCCGTGACCTGTATGCGTTGCCGTCTCGCCGCACTACCACGACCCGCCGGCTGAACCTCGACCCCGACAACCACCAGCAGCGCACGGAGGACCGGCCCACCACCACGCTCGCCCCGAACCACGAGCACCCACTCCGCACGGGCGCGGCCCGTGCTGGCAACGGCCTGTCGAGACATGCCGCGTCCGCGCTGGAGCCGTCGGACTCGGCGCACATCGAACTGAGACGGCCAAGAGACACCCTGGCTCCGCGGCGGACGGGAGGGGGACATGCTCGTCGGTAGCTCTCGCGACTGCGACACGGCATCCCTTGGGAGGAGGCCCTCTCTACCGTAGAGTTCTCTGCGTAAGAGATTGCCGAGCGGTTGGAGCATGCGATGAACTCGATCAGCGAAGGCCGAGCTGCTGGTGTCGACTTCCGAGTGTTGCGCGGGCGCGTCCGTGCTGACCGCCGGGGAACTTCCACCCCGCTTCTGGTGTTCGGTCTGGTCACTGCTGTCTTTGCGCTGTCCGACAACGTATGGGGCAGGTATGTGCCGGCTCCGTTCTACTGGCCGATGGCCACCCTGGTCGCCCTCATCGCCCTCGGGCTGTTGTCCTGGCGGCTGGCGCTGCGTACGGGTGTCGGTGAGGGGCGACGCTCCTATGGCAGGCTCGCCGTGCTGTACCTGGCGGGAATGCTGCTCATCGCATCGTCGTGGTGGTTCGCCGGCATGCGGCCCCTGCTGTGGCCGGTCACCGCCCTGTTCGTCATCGGCATACTGCAACGCGACCGGGCCCTGACGGTGTGGTCGGGTGTTGCCGCGGCCTTGTCCCTGCTGGCCTGGCTGTATCTGCTACTCGCGCCAGGTACCGATGTCACGCACAGCGTCATCGGCCTCGGATACGAGTGGACCGAGACGCTCATCTTCGCCGGCACCGGGGTTGTGCTGATCGTCGGAGGCGCTCTCCTGCGGCGGCGAGAAAGGCTCGTGGCGTGAGCTCCAAGCCCGCCATGCATCCCATTCTTTCGCTGGACGATGTCGTGCACCAAAAGACGCGCCTGGCCCTACTGACCGTGCTGGACGAGGCGGGCCGCGCCGATTTTCCCTATCTCAAACGTACGCTCGGGCTGACCGATGGCAATCTCGGGCGTCATCTCGACGTGCTCGCGGAACAATCACTCATCACCATAGCCAAGGGTCATGAAGGACGAAAATCCCGCACCTGGGCGGCGATCACCCCGGATGGGCGCAGGGCTCTCGCTGCCGAGATGAAGGTGCTGGCCGCGCTGGTGCAGCGTTTCCAGGAGAATCGTTCGGATTGACCGGCATGAGTGCTCATCTGCTACACGACTCTCGTCGTGAGCACTCACCCACCCGGTACCGCGTCTTCCGACAAGCGAGTCCAGATCGTCTGACCCAGCGTGGCGCCCTGGGCGGGGAAGGTGAGCTCGACCTCCTTGCGGCCGTCCTTGATCAGGGGATGCTTGATGACGGCACGGCCCGGCCCTGCCTGCCGAACGCTGAGGGTGAGCCTTCCCGTGGCGTCGGTCCGCCCGGAGGTGAGTCGCTCATCACTAGACTCCAGCAGGACCACCTCCGCATCGGGTAGGCCGAGGTCGAAGCACTCCTGGCCGGTCTTCTCACAAACGGACAGGTGAACGTCGAACCTCACCGTGCCTGGGTCGTCGTCGCCCGCGCACCCCCCGAGAACCGGTCCTAACGCGGCGAGCAACAGAGCGGCAGTTGTAGTCCGGCGTCGAATTCTCATGTCAACCCAATCTACGAAGTGCCTCGACGGGCTCAGTTGCCGCCGCCCGCCACGCGGGATAGATGCCTGCGACCAAGCCTGCTGCGGCGCCTACCAGGGGAGCTGGAAATATGATCCAGGGTGCGATGACGGCCGTCCACTGCTGTGCGAGAGAAACTATCACAACGGTGATGACGCCAAGGCTTGTGCCGACGAGTCCGCCGAGCAGTCCGAGGATCGTGGACTCCATGATGAATTGGGCTCCGATGTGCCACCTTCGTGCCCCCAACGAGCGCCGTAGACCGATCTCCGACGTTCGTTCCAGGATTCCGACCAGGGTCGTGTTCGCAATGCCGAAAGCACCGATCACCAGCGATATCGTGGCGAGCAGAACGAACAGCAGATTGACGTCTCCCAGCACACTGTCGTGCAGGCTGCGTGGGCTGACCGGGGAAATGACGCGGAAGCGCTCAGGCGCCTCCGGCCGTAGCGCTACCGCAACCTGCTCCGCCACCACCGTCGCCGCCCCCAGTCGCGTCTCGATCAGCATCTTGGCCGCCGCCTGTTCCGGCATTCCGTAGTCGGACTCGGCCGTGCTGAGGGGGATCATCACGCTGAACAGTGCCTCCGGGAGCCGATCCACCTCGGAGACGATCCCGATCACGGTATAGGGCCGCTCGTCGACGAACACCGCAGGCTGGCCGTCGAGGCGTGTGACCCCGAGTCTCGACGCAGCGACGGCACCCAGCACCGCCACGCGTTCCCCGCGCTCGGAGTGGAAGCGGTCGTAGAGGCGTCCCTGCTGGAGCTTCGGATGCGTCGCGGACAGCGCCCCGTCCTCCACGGCGAGGAACCTCAGGTCCTCCGTGCCGGTGACCACCCCGTAGGCGGCGCTGATGCTGGGCTTCTTGGCCGGGACGGGCCACCACACACCGGCGTGTACGACCCCGTTGAGCGCCTGCACCCTGGCCGACGAGTCGGGTCCGAAGGATCCCTCCGACGCGGGCATGTCAGGGGGACCGACATCCTCCACCACCACCTGGGTGGCCGCCAGAGCCGTGAACCGCTCGTCGATCTGGTTCCCGGCGGTGCCGGTGATGCCGAGCACCGCGACGAAGGCACTGACGCCCAATACTGTGCCGAGGGCGGTCAACGCCGACCGGCCCGGTCGTTGCAGCAACCCGGCCAGCGCCTCGGCACCAAGATCTCGCCAACTGATCCGGGACCGCAGCGTCATGACAGGCGGCCGTCGCGGATCGTGACTGTCCGTTGGCCGCGGGCGGCGACCTCGGACGCGTGCGTGATGACCACCAGAGTCATGCCGTCGCGGTGCAGTTCATCGAGTAGGTCGAGAACACCGTCGGCGGTAGCCGTGTCGAGATTGCCTGTCGGCTCGTCGCAGAGCAGGAGGCTCGGCCGGTGCACGATCGCGCGTGCGATGGCCACCCGTTGTCGCTCGCCTCCGGACATGGTGTTGGACAGCGAGGAGCGCCGGTGGCCCAGGCCGACACGCTCAAGGGCAATGCCGGCGTCGAGCATTCGCTGGCGGCGCCCGGCCCCGGCGTACAGCTGGGCCAGTGCCACGTTCTCGGTGGCGGTGCGAAGGGGCATCAGGTGGAACGACTGGAACACGAATCCGACCTGATGGGCGCGGATTGCGGTCCGTGACCTGTCGTTCAGCTCGCTGACGTCCGCGCCCTCGAACTCGTAGACGCCTGCCGACGGCCGATCGAGAAGGCCGAGGATGTTGAGCAACGTAGACTTGCCGGATCCGGACGGCCCCACCACCGTCAGGTAGGTGCCCGGCTCGACCGTCAGGTTCACCGGGTGCAGGGCCTGCACCGGTGGCGGGCCCGGGAAGGTGCGGCAGGCGTCGACGAGTCGTATCACGGGTGTCATGGCTGCCCACTCACCACGACGCGGTCGCCCTCCGATACCGGCGCCTTCAACGGGGTGATCGCGACGAATCCGTCCCCGGACACCCCCGCCCGCACCTCGACGCGCTGTATCTCTCCCGATGGGCCCCGAACCGAGACGGCGGCCTGTCCACCCGCCCCCGCCGAAATCGCCGACAGCGGCACCAGCAGGACGGGGGTCTCGGTCTGGGCGGCGGTGATCGTCACCCGCACATCCAGGTCCGCCCACGAGGCCGACAACGGTCGTGCCGGCCGCAATTCCACGGGGTGGTACGGAGAGCCGCCACCGGACTCCGCGGTGCTGGGAGTCAGGCGGCCCACGGAGGTGACCGTGCCGCGTGTCTCCTCGCCGAGTGTCTCGGAGATCACCTGTGCCGTCATGCCGGGTCTCAGCAAGGCGGCCTCATCGGGACGCAACTTCAGGGACACCTTCAGTTGCCCGGTCGCCAAGGTGATCAGCGGGGCGGTGACGGCGTTGCCGACGGTGGTGGGAACATCCACCACCCGCGCCGGGAGGTTGGGAATGAAGATGAACTCGGCCATCGGCACCATCGGACCGGTGCGTGCGACGAGGTCCCGATGCCGCTCGGTCGCCCGGCGCAATCCCGCTTCGAGCCGCCGCCGCTGTTGGCTCAGTGGCTCCTCCGCGGCGGCGACCTTCTGACCAGCGGCGATTCGACGCCGTACGGCGTCGAGTTCGATTCGTGAACCTTCCACCGCTTCGCTGGCAGCCAGCAGGGCTTCCTCGTCGCCGGCTCCACCTGGGCCGCCGGTGTCCGGAACGTCATATCCGATCTCGGCGTACAGGCTCCGGACGGCCGCCTTGGTCCGTGCGCCGAAGAAACCAGCGCGGTCACCGTTGTGGTAGTGGCCGAGCGACCTCATGGCGACCTGCAGTTGTCTGACGTCTTCGCCGTGGTCGCCGGGCTTCAGGTCCCGGTAGCCCGGCACCTTTCCCGGAAAGACGATGAGCGGCCGGCCGGAGACCGCGAGCAGGACGTCTCCGGCGGCAACCTTCTCTCCTGGTGTCACGTTCACCCGCGTCAGGACCTGGGCGAGTGTCCCGAGGACGACGGGCGTGACCTCGATCCGCTGAGCGGCGGTGACGGTCCCCCGTACCACCAGTGTCCGGGTCAGCACCCGCCGCTCGACCTCTGCGGTCAGCAGTGTCGCTTGGGGTGGCGCCGCGTTCGCCCGCTGCTCGGCGGGCGATTTCACGTACTTGGCGCCGAAGAAGCCCAGGGTGATCAGCAGGGCGGAAGCGGTGCTGACGGTCGTGAGGAGCAGGCGGCGGCGGCGCATCGAGGTTTCCGGTACAGCTTCGCTGGTCATCGGGCGCCGGCCGACACAGTGGCTGCGTTACGTAACTCTCGATCCATGATCGTCTTCAGTTCGCGGAGTGACTCGCTGTTCTTCTCGACCGCGCGCTCCTGATAAGCACTCTCGACCGAGATCCAGACCCCGACAAGGTTCGTGGCCCTCTTGCACTCCACGTCAGCGACGGCGACCTGGATCTCGTCGGTCGTTGCCGATGGTTTCTCCTGCCATCGGTTGTCATCGTTCGCCTTGAGCGGGTCCGTGTACTGGTAACCCCGCTGAGCCATGCAGGCCGCCCACTGCCCCAGGGCGGCTGTCACCCGGCTGTCGTTCCTCGCCTTCCTGGACGACTCCCCTGCGAGCGCGTAGGCCGGTGCCATCCGGTCCTGTTCCACTGACTTGATCTGGCGTCGGGCCTCGCCGAGGCAGCCACCTTCCGGTACCTGCGTTCCGGTGCTGGTGGAAACCTCGCCGTGCATGACCGCGTAGGCGCCGGCCGGTAACTCCGGTTCGACGGGCCTGTTCGAAATCAGAAGTGGGTCGGGGTGGTAGCCGAAGCGCTTGGCCTTGCCGATGTCGACGATTCCGTAGCGCTCGGCGTTCTTGCTCTGCAACGGTTCCGGAATCTGTGGGACCGCCACCCGGTACCCGAAGCGTTCGAGGCATGCTGTCGTGATGATCGCCCTGGCCCGGTCGAGGATTCGATGATCCTTCAGGCTGAAGATGTAGGCATCGAGCGGCAGCACGTAAGTTTGCAGGTCGACGTCAGAAGGAATGTCAACGACTGGTGGTTCCCCTTCCGCCTCGGCGGTGACCGGGTTGCCGCAGGCGGTGGCGGAAATTGCGCTCGCGGCCAGCAGGGCAGCGATCAGCAGCTTGACACGGCGCTTCATTACCGATCCTTCGGGCATGACGTTCTTCGTCGGCATCCCGTTGCCGGGAAGCCGACGAAGGTGACGATCGTCGGACTGGGCGATTACCAGATGTTGGAACTAGCCTTGTCGTTCATCTCGTAGTCGGAAAGATTCTTGATCTCGAAATTGCCTCCGATGTAGACGCACGATCCCCGACCCCAGGAGTTCTCGCAGATGCCGTATGCGGTGGACCGCTTGTTACGGGCCGAACTGGCCTGATCGTTGATCGACTGGGTGGTGCCCCACCAACGCTCGCCGCTGTCGTAGTTCATGACCGCGCCGAAGACATCCCACTGCCCACCGCCGTGACTGGTGTGCTCGGACAGGCACAGGTCCCCGGAACCGCACGTGCCGTCGTTGGCCATTGCCGGTGTAGCGGTCACGGCAAGACCGCCCAACGTGATCCCGAGCGCCAAGACGGCAGCACGCAGGCGGTTGAACGGCATGTCGATTACTGCCATTGTTGTTCTCCCGATGGTCAGTAGTTGTTGGAACTGGCCTTGTTTTCCATGCCGAAGTCGGCGAAGACGCTTACCTGTCCGCCCGGCGGTACGGGGACGTAGTCGCCTCGGTAGAACGAGTGCTCCCACACGTAGGCGGTCCAGAAGCTGTATTTGCTCTTGGCTGAACTGGCCGCGTCCTGCACCGTGCGGGTCGTGCCCCACCACTTGTGGCCGCTGGTGTAGTCGGACACGTAGCCGCTGTCGTCCCAGCGGCCACCACCGAAGAGCGTGTTCTCGTAAAGGCAAAGGTCGCCGGGTCCACAGACGCCGTCGTTGGCCGATGCGGGCCCTGCCTGGACCGCTGCCGAGCCCAGTGCCAAGCCTGCGACCAGGGCGATCGCACCAAGTGGCCGGGTGACTGATCTGCTTGTGTTCACGGTCACGTCCGATCTGTCCACGGCGCTGCTCTCGGCGATGCGCCGTGCTGCTTGAGGGACTGCTCCCGCCGGCAGGCTGCCACGACTGCCGGCGGGAACAGGTGCCCTGCTGAGCCGGTGGAGCGGCGATCAGCAGGGGTAGACCGTGTTGGACGCCTGCGCGTTCGCCTTCTCCCAGGCGTAGTTGTTGTTGCTCCAGCTGATGCCGATCGAGTCGAAGCCGACGCTGACACCGCTCAACGTCGCCCCGGTCCGGGAGTGGCCGTACTTCGAATGGGCGGTGAGTGCACCGCAGCCCGGGGAGTCGATTCCCATCACCAGTTGCCCGTGGTACATGTTGTAGTCGTCCGCGGAGCAGGTTCCGCCCTTGCAGAACCGGTCCTGCGCCTGCATCGCGAAGCCGTGATTGCTGGTGTCCCCGATGTTGCGGGCTGCTGGCGGATACACGTTGGTGGCACCCCAGCTCTGGGCCGAATAGCCGCCGGGGTCGCTCACGTCCCGAGTCAGACTGATGCCCATGACGTCGTACCCGCCGACGGCGCAGTTGCTGCAACTGTTGGCATCCTCCTTGAGCCGCGGGATGCTGTTCCAGTTCCAGTAGGCGAAGACGCTGTACTTGCCGGTGCAGGTGTCACGGTAGATTGACGGTGCCGGCACGCTGAGATTGCTGGGCTGGGTGATGAAGGGGGAAACCCCCGGCTCCGGCCTTTCACCCACCAGATCCAACCCGTAGTCCCTGCTCAGCGCCCGGTCGATCCAGGCCTGACTCCTACCCGCCTGCCGCATCCTGATCACGGCGGTGTTCAGCGCATCGGCCTGCGCATTCTCGTCGGTCGGCAGTGCGGCCGCCAGAGGAGCCCGGACGGACATCGGCAGGGCGCACATCGCCGACCCGTTCGAGTTCGTCTCCGAGTGGGGCGAGGCACTGGCTGAAGTGCCGGACAGTGCGGTTGCCATGAGACCGAAGGCCAGTGTCGCGACCGCGCCACGTAGCAGCTTTGACCGTTTACTCAATCTTGTCCCCTTTGATGTGGGGGGACGGCCCGGGGTGCGTGCCATGTTGGGCGCACCTGGGTGAGCACGACGTTTACCCTGCCAAAACACATCTGACACCATCCCCCGTGATAGTGATGGTGATGAGTCTTCACTCCAGTTCGGCTTCTGTCAATGGAAGTTCTACGATGCGTGGTGTGGCTGATGCTCGTGACATAAGCCGATCCTTCAGCGTGACCTCGTACGTTGCTGATTGGCGATGCCCGAGAACTCGGAGGCACATAGAGCTTTTCGGGGAGGAGTCGGATCGGCGGCTGGCTCGATGGGCCCGGATGCCCGACGGCTCACAGGCATAACGTCGACTTCTGGCGTGGCGGCGCGAGGAATCCCGTCTGGACGGGTGGCACCGGGCGGGGAGACGGTGCCGGCCGAAGGTCGCTTCCCACGGTGGCCCGCACCGCCGTACGCCGGTCAGAGCGGATAGGTGCGGGCCACCGCCAGCATCTCCGAACTGTGCGAGCCCACGATCCCCACGCCGGGCGGACGCGGCCGGAAGCCGGGCAGGGTGTCCAGGCCGTCGCTGGCGTCCATGGCGCGCAGCGCCACCTGCCCGGCCTTCGGCGTGACGGTCAGCGTCACCTCGATCCCCTCCGGCGGCGGGGCGTGGAAGACCAGGCCGAAGCCCCAGCGGCCCTCCGGGGCCTCCACCGGCACCGTACGGCCGGCCACCTCCGCCCGCAGCACCGTCGCCGTCGCGGCCTCCACGTGCAGCGTGGTGAGGCGGACCTGGCGCTGGGGGACGAGCCGCAGGCGCAGGGTGCGCTCCGCGCCGGCGGTGGTGTCGGCGAGCACCTCCAGCTTCGGGGCCGGCAGGTTCGCCGCCTGCGCCGGGCCGGCGCGCAGTTCGGCGTCGCCCAGGCCGGGGAAGTCGGCGACCTCGGTCACCCCGTCGACGTAGCCGTCGGTCCAGGGCTGCGGATCCTCCTCGTGACTGAGCCAGCGGGCCTGCCCGGTGCCGGCGTCGAGGGCGTACATCAGGTGGGTGGGCGCGGGGTGCGCGGCGTCGAAGCGGTCGACGGCGAACCCGACCCCGGCCAGTACCACGGCCGCCAGGGCGGTGGCGGCGGCCGGCAGCGCGCCGAACCGGCGCGCGCGCAGGGCGGACATCCCGCGCTGCCCGCCGGCCTGGGGGTGCAGCAGGTCGACCACCGGCAGCGCGGCCAGGCCGAGCAGCACCGCGACCAGCGCCGCGACTCCGCCCATCGCCATGCCGAGCGCCGGGAAGAGCAGTACGACGGTGGGCAGCAGGATCACCACGGCCACCGCGGCGGCCAGGGTCGCCGCGACCACCGGCCACGGGCCGTCGATCCGCACGCTCAGCGCGACCAGCCCGGCCAACGCGCCGGCCAGGGCCGGCAGGGTGACCAGGTACGCCCCGCCGGGCACCAGCACGGCGAGCAGTACGCCGAGCACGGCCAGCCAGCCCAGCGCGCCGATGGCGAGCGCGGCCGGCCCGACCCGGCGGCGGGTCAGCGCGTACCAGGTGAACAGGACGGCGGCGGCGAGCGCCACCACGGCCAGCCGGTACCAGGTCGGCCGGTACGGGTCGAGCAGCTCGGCGTAGCCGGGCCGCAGCGCGGTGACCGCCGCCCAGAGCAGCTGCGCGCCGAGCGGGGCGAGTACGAGCGGCAGCAGCGCCAGCCCGAACCCGGCGGCGAGCCGGCCCCCGGTGGTACGGCCCCGGCGCAGGGCGAGCCAGCCGAGGGCCGCCACGGCGGCGAGCGCCACCAGTGCCAGGGGCAGCACCAGCCAGCCGGGGTAGCGGACCAGCCCGCCCGGGACCGGGAAGTAGGTGGCGTCGTGCCCGGAGTCCAGCGCCTTGAGGTCGACCCGGCCGAACTCGCGGGCGAGGCCGAGGGCATTGTCGCCGTGGTGCTGGAGGCTGGCCCGGTCCATGGCGGCGGGGGTGTCCAGCGGGGTGTGGTAGATCGCCCCGCCGTCGATGTACGCCGAGTTGAGCCCGACGAAGTCGTTGTCGAGGAACGCGGTGAAGTCCGTGTCGTTGGGCAGCGCGCGGTAGATCTCCACGGCGAACGAGGTGCCCACGGGGTGCGGGGCGGCCCGCCCGAAGGCGTCCACCAGGGCGGCGTTGTCCCGCGACGTCTCGAACATGATCACGGGACCGGTGGAGCCGCGCGCCTCCAGGTTGAGCACCACGCCGCCGTCGGCGGCCAGCGGATGGCTGGACGCGAACGCCGCCGCCCCGCACAGGCACGCCTCCTCGGCGTCGGTGAGCACGAAGACGATGTCGTTGCGCGGCCGGGGGCCGGCGGCCAGTGCGCGGGCCACCTCCAGGATGGCCGACGTGCCGGCGGCGTCGTCGTTGCCGCCCGGGCCGGACTGCACCGAGTCGTAGTGCGCGACGAGGAAGACCTCCCCGGTCGGGTCGGTGCCGGGCAGCCGGGCCACCACGTTGCGTACCCGGGCCAGGGTGGCCCCGCCGGCCGCCCCGCTGAGCTGGCCGGCCTCGGGCGCGACGGTGTCCTGCACCCCGACCTCCAGACCGAGGCCGCGCAGCACCCCCTCGACGTGGGCGCGGACCTGGTCGTTCGCCGGGCTGCCCGCCACGTGCGTGCGCGCGGCGACGACCTGGACGTGCTCGTACGCCCGGGCGGCGCTGAACTCGCCCGGCGGCGCGTCGGCCGGGCGCGGTGCGGGGGTGCGCAGGTCGAGCAGGGTGCCGGCGCCCACGGCGGCGAGCGCGGCGAGCGCCGCCACGGCGGCGGCCAGCCGGCGACGGGGCCGGGCCAGCGCGCGGTCGGCGGGGCTGGTGGGGGGTGCGCCCACGGGGTCTCCTCGGTACGGGTCTCGGGTGGGCACCATCCTGCACCCCGGCGGCCGTCAGCGGGACTCCCCGGTGGCGGGCCTGGGCCCTCTCGTCCGCTTTGCCCCTCGCCGCGCAGTGATCCGACCCATGGCCCCGCGCATGCGGAGCCCGCCGTGTTGTGTGCGAACGTTGTCTAATACAGGATCAGCAGGGCACTCGGAAGGAGCCCGACATCACCAGCGATCTCCCGCGTCTCGCGGCGGTGACCCGGCCGTACCGGGGAACCGGCCTGGCCGGTTCCTCCGTCGTGCCGTATCCGCACGGCGGCATGGGACGTCATCCCAACCTGCCTCCCGGCGAGCGGCTGCGGGTGCTGCTGGTCGAGGACGACGAGGGCGACGCCTTCCTGGTCGGTGAGCTGCTCGCCGAGACCAACTCGATGATCGACCTGCTCGTGGCGACCAGCCTCAGCGAGGCCCGGCAGCGCGTGACGGGCGTCGACTGCGTCCTGCTCGACCTGGGCCTGCCCGACGCACAGGGCCTCGACGGGCTGCGCCAGGTGCTGGAGATGGCCAGCGGCGCCGCGGTCTGCGTGCTGACCGGCCGCTCCGACGAGCACCTCGGCATCGTCGCGGTCGCCGAGGGCGCCCAGGACTATCTGGTCAAGGGCCAGGTCGACGGGGTGCTGCTGACCCGGGCGCTGCGCTACGCGGTGGAACGCAAGCGCGCCGACGAGAACGCGCGGCGGCTGCGCGAGGTCGAGCTGCGCCAGGCCGAGTCCGCCCGCCTCGAACGGGGCCTGCTGCCCCAGCCGCTGATGACCACCGACGTGGTCGCGGTGCACACCTTCTACCGGCCGGGCCGGCACGCCGCCCTGATCGGCGGCGACTTCTACGACGTGGTGCAGACCCGGCCCGACCGGCTCGACCTGATCGTCGGCGACGTCTGCGGGCACGGCGTGGACGAGGCGGCCCTCGGCGTCGAACTCCGGGTCGCCTGGCGGGCGTTGATCCTCGCCGGCGTGCCCGACGACGAGGTGCTCCCGGCGCTGGAGCAGGTGCTGATGAGTGAGCGCCGGCTCCAGGAGATCTTCGCGACCGTCGCCACCGTGCGGCTGGACCTGGACGCCAACCGGGCCACCGTCCGGCTGGCCGGGCACCCGCCGCCACTGCTGCTCGCCGGGGGCAAGGTGGCGCCGGTTCCGGCACCCGGTGGCCTGCTGCTCGGCGTACGACCCCGCCGGCCCGTGGCCTACGACCTGGAGTTCGAAACCGATGACTGGTCCCTGTTGATGTACACCGACGGCCTGATCGAGGGCCGGATCGGCGAGGGCGACGAGCGCCTCGACGTGCCGGGCCTCAGTGGACTGCTCGCCGACCCGGCGACCCTCGCCGTGCCGCTGGCCGAGCTGCCGGCGTGGCTGGTCGGGCGTGCCGAGCAGATAAATGGCGGTCCGCTCTCCGACGACGTCGCCATGCTGCTGGTCAGTCGGGGTGGTGGCCGGTGACGGGCATCCGCGAGTGGACGCTGCGTCAGCGGGTCGTCACGCTGCTGACCGTCGTCGCCGTCTTCCTGATCGGGTTGGCGGGCGGCGCGGTGGCCGTGGCGGCGCAGAACCGGACGCACATCGACGCGATCCTGAACAGGACCGGGCCGCTGCGGGTGCAGGCGCAGGAGGTGCTGAACGCGCTGCTGGACCAGGAGACGGCGGTGCGCGGCTACGCGGTCAGCGGCAACCCGGCCGACCTGGCGCCGTACGAGGCCGGGCGGAAGCGGGAGCAGGACCTGGTCGCCTCGATGGAGCGGCTGCTCGGCGACTACCCGGACATCCGGCAGGAGCTCCGGTTGGTCGAGCAGCGGGCCGAGGAGTGGCGCCAGGCGGTGGCGGTGCCCGTGGTCACCGCGACGCAACGGAACGGCACCGACGCGGCGCAGGCGCTCATCACCGACCAGGCCCGGATGCAGTTCGAGGAGGTCCGTGGCGCGCTGGACAGCCTCCAGTTCGAGATCTTCGAGGCCCGGCAGCAGAGCGCCGAGGACGTCCGGCGGACCAGCAACCTGCTGGTCATCCTGCTGATCATCGCCGTCGCGGTGGTGGTGGTCGCCGGCAGCATGCTGTTGGTCTCCCTGGACAAGATGGTGATCCGTCCGCTGACCGGCCTCGCCGACCAGGTCCGCGAGGTGGCCGAGGGCGACTACCAGCACGGCATCGCCGGCACCGGCCCACCCGAGTTCCTCCGGCTCGCCGAGGACGTGGACGCGATGCGGCGCAAGATCGCCAAGGACCTGGCCGAGGTACGGGAGGCCCGGGAGCGCATCGAGTGGGTCAACAGCCAGCTGCAGAAGCAGGCCGAGGAACTCACCCGGTCCAACCGTGACCTGGAGCAGTTCGCGTACGTCGCCTCGCACGACCTCCAGGAGCCGCTGCGCAAGGTGGCCAGCTTCTGCCAGCTCCTGCAGCGCCGCTACGCGGGGCAGTTGGACGAGCGGGCCGACCAGTACATCGCGTTCGCGGTCGACGGCGCGCAGCGGATGCAGCGCCTGATCAACGACCTGCTCGCCTTCTCCCGGATCGGCCGGCTCACCACCGGCTTCACCGAGGTCGACATGAACGAGGTCATGGGCGACGTGGCGGGCCAGACCGAGGCGGCCCGGCAGTACGCCGACGCGGAGCTGACCTGGGGCGAGCTGCCGGTCATCCGCGGCGAGGAGCCGTTGCTGACCAACCTGCTGGCCAACCTGGTGAGCAACTCGGTGAAGTTCCGCCGCCCCGACGTGTCCCCGAAGGTGCACGTGTCGGCCCGCCTCGTGGGCGACGAGTGGGAGATCAGCTGCCAGGACAACGGCATCGGGATCGAGCCGGAGTTCGCCGACAAGATCTTCGTCATCTTCCAGCGGCTGCACGCCAAGGACGCGTACCCGGGCACCGGGATCGGGCTGGCGATCGTCAAGAAGATCGTGGAATACCACGGTGGCCGGGTCTGGGTGGACACCGGCACCGAGGAGGGCACCGCGATCCGCTTCACCCTTCCGGCGCTGCCCGAGGACGTCGAGGCGGCAACCTCCGCGGCGGACGAGGCGGCGACCGGCGAGCCCACGACCGGGGACGGCGACGAGCCCGCCGCCGAGGCCGGGACGGGCGGCACTCCGGCGCAGGCCGGCGGACGCGACGACGAGACGGAGACCACGGACGGGCCCGACGGGGGACCGGAGCGCGGTAGAACGGGTGACATGAGGGAGACGGTGGGATGACCGCGCCGGCGGACGGCAAGAGCCCGATCGAGGTCCTGCTGGTGGAGGACGATCCGGGTGACGTGTTGATGACCCAGGAGGCGTTCGAGGAGCACAAGCTCCGCAACCGGCTGACCGTCGTCTCCGACGGCGCCGAGGCGCTCGCCTACCTGCGGCGGGAGGGTCGGTACGCCGACGTCGTGCAGCCGGACCTGATCCTGCTCGACCTGAACCTGCCCCGCCGCGACGGGCGGGAGGTGCTGGAGGAGATCAAGTCCGACGAGCAGCTCTGCCGGATCCCGGTCGTGGTGCTGACGACCTCCCAGGCCGACGAGGACATCCTGCGCAGCTACCAGTTGCACGCCAACGCGTACGTGACGAAGCCGGTCGACTTCGAGCGCTTCATCTCGGTGGTCCGGCAGATCGACGAGTTCTTCGTCAGCGTGGTGAAGCTGCCGCCGCGTGGCTGACACCCTGCTCGACGACGTCGGTGGTCTGCTGCGCGAGACCGCCGACCAGGTCGTGCTTCCGCTGTTCCGCAAGCTCGACGACGCCGACATCAGCGAGAAGGCGCCGGGTGAGCTCGTCACCGTCGCCGACCGCCGCGCCGAGGAAGTGATCTCGGCGGCCCTGCGCCGGCTGCGCCCCGGCTCACTGGTGGTCGGCGAGGAGGCCGTCGCCGACGACCCGGCCCTGTTGGGTCACCTGCACGGCTCCGGCGACGTGTGGCTCGTCGACCCGGTCGACGGCACCTCGAACTTCGCCGCCGGCCGGCAGCCGTTCGCGCTGATGGTGGCACTGCTGACCGACGGCGAACCCGTCGCCGCCTGGGTGCTCGACCCGCTCGCCGGGACGCTGGCCGTCGCGCGGGCCGGCGAGGGAACCTGGCTCGGCGGCCGGCCGCTGTGGACCGGCGACCGCGCCCCCGCGCTCGACGCGGTGCGCGGCGCCGCGATGTCGCACGCCCTGCCGTCCGCGCCGCGGGCGCTGGTCGAGGCGGGTGGCGCGCGGCTCGGCGAACTGCTTCCGGGCCAGCACTGCGCCGGCCGGGAATACCTGGACGTGCTGACCGGGGACCAGGACTTCGTCCTCTTCTGGCGCACCCTGCCGTGGGACCATGCCCCGGGCGCCCTGCTGGTCCGGGCGGCGGGCGGGGTGGCCCGGCGCTTCGACGGCACCGACTACCGCCCCGGCGACGACGGTCACGGTCTCCTGGTCGCCGCGAGCGAGCAGATCTGGGCGCAGGTACGCGAGGCGTTGCTCGACGTTTCGTGACGTCGGGGCGACGCCGGGTCGATGTTCGACGGCTCGGGTGTTCGCGGGCCTGGCCGGGCGCGCTCCGTCCGGTATCCTGACCGCCGGTCTCCGCCAGCAGGCCGCCGACCGGCGCCCGGCGGGGGTCGCCGCCGCGCCATCCCGTCGTGCGGTGCCGGCGGCCGACGGAAGGATGCTGTCGTGCGCAGGACCATGCCCGCCGGGCCTGACGGCCGCCGCCCGCTGACCGCCCCGCCGGCCGGGCGACGTGCCCGCCGCCCGCTGACCGCCCTGCTCGTCGCCGTGGCGCTGCTCTTCGGCGGGGGTGCCGTGCCGGCGTACGCGGAGCCCAACGAGGGCGGCACCAAGAAGCTCCGGGACGCCCTGGAGGCCACCGCCAAGGCGCACATCGAGGCCAAGGGGAAGCTCGACAACTCCAAGGCCCGACAGAAGCGGCTGGTGGGGCAGTTCAGCGCGCTGGAGGTCCGGCTGGTGGAGCTGACCGCGCAGGTCGGCGAGGTGGCCGCCCAGTCCTACCGGCTGGGCCGGCTGACGCCCACGTCGATGCTGCTCAACAGCGCGTCACCGGAGGCGTTCCTGGAGCGGGCGGCCAGCCTGGACCTGATGGCACAGCGCGACGGCCGGCGGCTGCGTGACCTGACCGAGGCGCGCGAGCAGGCCCGGCAGGCCAAGATCGCCATCGACACCGAGGTCCGGGAGCAGCAGAAGCAGGTCGCGGTGATGGCGAAGAAGAAGAAGGAGGCCGAGGCGGCGCTCGCTGCCGTCAGCTCGGGCAGCAGCGGCGGCTTCAGCGGCGCCAGTTCCTCCTCGGCGAAGCCGGCCCCCCGCAACTCGGACGGCTCCTGGCCGTCGGAGTCCTGCTCCGTGAACGACCCGACCACCTCCGGCTGCATCACCCCGCGCACCCTCAACGCCCTCAAACAGACCCAGGCCGCCGGCTACAAGCGGCACGTCTCCTGCTACCGAAGCGGCGGCTCCGGCGAACACCCCAAGGGCCGGGCCTGCGACTTCTCGGCCGCCACGGGCGGGTTCGAGGACAGGACCGCCACCGGCGGGGACAAGTCGTACGGGGACAGCCTGGCCGCCTGGCACGTGCGCAACGCCGGCCGGCTCGGCGTGCTCTACGTGATCTGGTACCGGCAGATCTGGCACCCCGGCACGGGCTGGCGGGCGTACGGCGGCAGCGGCAGCCCCGCCGCCGACCACACGAACCACGTTCATCTCTCGATGTACTGACCCGCGGCCCCAGTCGCACTGCGTACCATCGCCCGGGTGAGCTCCGCATCCTCCGACGTCACGGTCCCGCCCACGACGCCGCCGGCGACCGCCCGGGCCCTGCCCAACGGCCTCGCCGCGTTCCTGGTCTTCTTCTCCAGCGGCGCCGTCCTGGTGCTGGAGACCGCCGCGCTGCGGCTGGTCGGGCCGTACGTCGGGGTGACCCTCCAGGTGACCAGCTCGGTCATCGGCATCGCCCTGGCCGCCATCGCCTACGGGGCGTGGACGGGCGGCTGGCTGGCCGACCGGCGCAACCCGAGGGCCCTGCTGGCCCCGGCGCTGGTGCTGGCCGGCATCGCCACCGCGGTCACCCTGCCCGTCGTCCGGTACGCCGGTGAGGTGCTGCGCGGCGGGGCGGCCTCGGCCATCCTGCTGCTCGTCGCGCTCGCCGTCTTCGTGCCGGCGGCCCTGCTCGCCGCGGTCACCCCGCTGGTGGTCAAGCTCCAGCTCGCCGACCTGCGGCGCACCGGCCAGGTGGTCGGCCGGCTCTCCAGCGTGGGCACGTTGGGCGCGGTCACGGCCACCCTGGTCACCGGTTTCGTGCTGGTGGCCGCGCTGCCCAGCACGGTCATCCTGTTCGCCCTGGCGACCTCGCTCGGGCTCACCGGGCTCGGTCTCGGGGTGTGGCTGCGCCGGCAGGACCGCGCGGAACTGCCCGGTCCCGCCCGCGCCAAGGCCGCCCTGGCGGTGCTCGGCCTCGTCGGCGCCGGGCTGACCACGGTCGCCCCGAACCCGTGCGACATCGAGACCGCCTACCACTGCGCCAGCGTGGAGACCGATCCCGGCCGGGACTCCGGTCGCACCCTGCTGCTCAACTCGGCCCAGCACTCGTACGTGGACCTCGCCGACCCCACCCACCTGGAGTACGCGTACACCCGGTGGATCGGGGCGGTGGCCGACGTGGTCGCCCCGAAGGGGCAGCGGCTCGACGCGCTGCACCTGGGCGGGGGCGGTTTCACGGTGCCCCGTTACCTGACCGCCACCCGTCCCGGCACGGACAATGTCGTGTTCGAGATCGACGGCGGGTTGGTGGAGCTGGGCGAGCGTCAGCTCGGCGTACGCCAGGGGCCGGACCTGCGGGCGGTGGTGGGTGACGCCCGGCTGCTGGTCGCCGCGGAGGCCACCGACAGCCGTGACCTCGTGGTCGGCGACGCGTTCGGGCACCTGGTGGTGCCCTGGCACCTCGCCACCCGGGAGATGGCCGCCGAGGTCCGCCGGGTGACCCGCCCCGGCGGCGTCTACGTGCAGAACGTCATCGACTATCCGCCGCTGCGCTTCATCCGCAGCGAGCTGGCCACCGTCGCCGCCGAGTTCCGGCACGTCGCGCTCATCGCCCCGGCGGCGGCGCTCGCCGGGCGGGAGGGCTCGAACTTCCTCATCGTCGCCTCCGACGCCCCGCTGCCGCTGGAGGCGGTCCGTGCCCGGCTGGCCGAGCTGCCCGAGGACGCCACCGTGCTGGCGGGCGCCGACCTCACCGCGTTCGTCGGCGAGGCGCTGGTGCTTACCGACGACTACGCGCCCGTGGACCAGCTCCTCGCCACCGCCTGATCGGATGAATCGCTGACCGATTCCGACCCTGGAGGTGTAGCGGGGGCGCTCGGGGGCAACAACGACCACCATGGGTGGAGCGAACCGGGACGGCGCACAACTGCTGGGTGAGCGGTACCGGCTGATCGAACAGCTCGGGGCGGGCGGCATGTCCGTCGTCTGGCGCGGCTACGACGAGGTGCTGGGTCGCCAGGTGGCGGTCAAGGTGCTCGCGTCGCGGCTGGCCGCCGACCGCGCGTTCCGGCACCGCATCCGCATCGAGGCGCAGGCCGCCGCCCGGCTGTGCCACCCCAACATCACCAACGTCTACGACTACGGCGAGTCCGAGCAGGTCGGCCTGACCGTGCCGTACGTCGTCATGGAGCTGGTCGACGGCGAGTCGCTGACCGGCCGGTTGCGCCGGGGCAGCCTGCCCTGGCGGGAGGCGGTGACGATCGGCGCGGAGGTCACCTCGGCGCTGGCCACCGCGCACGCCCGCGGCGTGGTGCACCGCGACGTCACCCCGGGCAACGTCATGCTGACGGCCACCGGCGTGAAGGTGGTCGACTTCGGCATCTCCGCGCTGGTGGGCGAGAAGGAGAAGGGCCCGGACGGCGCTCTGCTCGGCACGCCCGCGTACCTCGCCCCGGAGCGGCTCGACAACGGTCAGGTCTCCCCGGCCACCGACGTGTACGCGGTCGGCCTGCTGCTCTACCGGATGCTCACCGGCCGGCTGCCCTGGCAGGCGAGCACCACCACGCAGATGCTGCGCGCGCACATGTACAGCGACCCGGAGCCGATGCCGCCGGTGGCGGGGCTGCCCGACGAGGTGCGTGACCTGGTGGGTCGTTGCCTGACCAAGCGCCCCGGGGGCCGTCCCGCCACCACGGAGGTCGCCCGGACGCTCGCCGATGCCGCCGGCATGGTCGCCGCGGTGCCGGTCTCCCCGGCGGCTGGGCCCGTGGACGAGGCCGCGCTGGCCGCCGCCGGTACCACGATCCTGCCCTGGTCCGCCGCGACCGACGCGCTGCCGTTCTCCCGTACCCGCAACCGGCGCGCGGCGACCCGACGCCGGCGCATCGAGGCGGGGGTGGCCGCCGCCGGACTGGTGGCGGTGACGGCGGGGTTGTGGGGTTTCACCTCCCGTAGCCCGGCCAGCGGGGGCATCGACCAGCCGACGGAGGCGCGGATGGGCGCCCAGGCACCGACACCGCCGCCCTGCCGGGTCGCCTACACGCTGCGCACGGACTCCGGCAAGGACTTCGCCGCCGAGCTGACCCTGACCAACACGGGGACGCGGGAGCTGCGCGACTGGCGGCTGAGCTTCCTCTTCCCGGGCCAGCAGACGGTGACGAAGGCGACGCCCGTCGCGGTGCGCCAGCAGGGGCGCACGGTGGTCGTGGAGCCCGCCCCGGAGCGTGCCGCGCTGGCCCCCGGCGCTTCGGAGAAACTGACCCTGACCGGCCGTCACACCGGCGTCAACCCGCTGCCGCTGGAGTTCCGCCTCGGCGACGAGACCTGCGGGGCGCAGGTCGCCGGGGTGGCCGGCGCGGCACCCGCCGTCGCACCCAGCAAGGCACCCGCCACCAAGGCTCCGACGAAGAAGGCCGGCACGTCCGCCGGGAGTTCGGGCGGCAGTTCCGGCGGGTCGAAGGCCAAGTCCGGCAGCTCCGACAAGGGCAAGGGGTCGGGTGGTGGAAAAAAAGTAAGCCAGGAAAGGGACACGGAAAGGGACGATGACGACGATGACGACGATGACGACGACGACTGAGCCCGCCGGGGTCAGCTGAGTTCCGCGAATCGTTGCACCTGCGCGATGTCCCCCTCGACGATCAGCATGCTGCCCGGGGTGATCACGGTGGCGTCCGTGGCGTACCGGAAGCGTTCGCCGGGCAGCTTCACGCCGACCACCCGGATCCCGTAGCGCTCGGTGGGGGTCAGGTCCCCGAGCGGTCGGCCGATCATCGTCTCCGGGGTGCAGACCTTGGCGATGGCGAAGTCGTCGCCGAACTCGATGAAGTCGAGCATCCTGCTGACGATCAGGTGGGCCACCCGCTCGCCGGTCTCCGCCTCGGGGAAGATCACGTGGTGCGCGCCGACCGAGTCCAGGATCTTGGCGTGCTTCGTCGAGGTGGCCCGTGCCCAGATCTGCGGTACGCCCAGGTCGGCCAGCGCCAGCACCGTCAGCACGCTGGCCTCCACCGAGGCACCGATGGCGACCACCGCCCGGCCGAACTCCGCCACGCCGAGCTGGCGCAGCGCCCCCTCCTCGGTGGCGTCGGCCTGCACGACGCGGTCGAGCTGCGCCGACCACCGCTGCACCTGGTCCGCGTTGCGGTCGATGGCCAGCACCTCGTGCTTCAGCGCGGTCAACGCGCCGGACAGATGGCACCCGAACCGGCCCAGTCCGATCACCACGACGCTGCCCTCGTCCGTCTTGCTCCTAGCCGACAACGGGTTGCTCCTCCGGGTACCGGTACAGCCGCCGCCGGGTGTTCAGGGCGAGCGCCGACCCGAGGGTCAGTGGCCCGATCCGGCCGACGAACATGAGAACGATCAGGGCGATCTGGCCGTTCGCCGGCAGCGACGCGGCGACCCCGACGCTGAGGCCGGTGGTGGTGAGCGCCGAGGTCACCTCGAACAGCGCGGCGTAGGGGGGAACCCCCTCGGTGAGGAAGATCAGTACCACCGTGCCGCAGGCGACCAGGGCGGCGCTGAGCAGCGTGATGGTGACGGCCTGCCGCTGGCTGGCGGTGGCCACCCGGCGGTGCCCGACCGTCACGTCCGGCTCCCCCCGTAGCTCCGCCCACATGACGAAGGCGAGCAGGAAGAAGGTGGCCACCTTGATCCCGCCGGCCGTGCTGGCGCTGCCGCCGCCGATGAACATCAGCGCGATGACCAGGGGGTAGCTCTCCTCCTCCAGGCTGGCCACGTCCAGCACGTTGAAGCCGCCGGTGCGGGTGAACGCGTTCTGGGCGAACGCCACGAGGAGCTTGTCCGACCAGGGGTAGATGCCCAGGGTGCGCGGGTTGGCCCACTCGATGGCCAGCAGGCCGAGGAAGCCCACCACCAGCAGCGTCACGCTGCCCCAGACGGTCAGTTTGGTGGCGACGGCCCAGCGGGTCGGCTGCCGCCACTCCCGTACGGCCTCGAACAGCGCCGGGAAGCCGAGCCCGCCGATGATGGCGCCGATCGAGAGCGGCAAAGTGACCCAGGCGTCGGTCGAGAAGGCGATCAGGCTGTCGGTGTAGAGGGCGAATCCGCCGTTGTTGAAGGCCTGGACGGCGTGGAAGACGCTGTTCCAGAGGGCCCGGCCGAACGGGTAGTCGTAGGTGAGCCACAGCCGGGCGGTCAGGATCGCGGTGATGCCCGCCTCGCAGGCCAGCGCGAGGCCGGCGATGTGCAGCAGCAGCCGGCGTATGTCGCCGATGCCGAACTCGGCTGTCTCGGCCTGCACCAGCAGCCGGCTGCGCAGCCCCAGCCGCCGGGCCACCACGAGGATCACCAGGGTCGCCCCGGTCACGATGCCGAGGCCGCCGACCTGGGTGAGGATCGTGATCATCACGAGGCCGAACTCGTTCCAGTAGTTCGGGGTGTCCACCACCGTCATCCCGGTCACCGAGACCGCGGAGGTGGCGGTGAACAGGGCGGTCAGGAAGGGGGTGTGCCGGTGGTCGCTGGTGGCCCAGGGCAGCATCAGCAGCCCGGTGCCGACCAGGATCGTCACCAGGAAACCGACCGGCACCAGCCGGACGGGGTGACGAAGGAGCCGACGCATCAGACAATCTTCCTTTTTGGTTGCGAGTCGGGTGTGGGAACCGGCATCCCGAGGGTTCATCCGCCGGCCAGGCACCGACCAACTCGCCGTCAACCCGGGCCTGTCTGCTGAGGCGGATTCCTCGACGACAAGGAGACGGCGTTGCGACGTACCCTTTCCGCCCTCGGCCTGGCCGGCGCCCTGCTCGCGGCGGCCGTGGCCGTGCCGGCGCTGACCGCGTCGGCCGCCCCGGCGCCCGCCGCCGAGCGCGCCCGGGCGACGGACCGACCCCTCGTGATCGGTCACCGGGGGGCCAGCGGCTACCGGCCCGAGCACACCCTGGAGGCCTACCGGTTGGCGATCCGGCAGGGCGCGGACTACATCGAGCCGGACCTGGTCGCCACCCGCGACGGCGCGCTGGTCGCGCGGCACGAGAACGAGATCAGCGGTACGACCGACGTGGCCGCCCGCCCCGAGTTCGCCGCCCGCCGGGCGACGAAGACCATCGACGGCGTCGCGGTCACCGGCTGGTTCACCGAGGACTTCACCCTCGCGGAGCTGCGGACCCTGCGGGCCAAGGAGCGGCTGCCCAAGGTGCGCGTCGCCAACACCGCCTTCGACGGCCGGTTCGAGGTGCCCACCTTCCAGGAGGTCATCGACCTGGCCCGGGCCGAGGGGCGGGCACGGGGCCGGACCATCGGCGTCTATCCGGAGACCAAGCACCCCAGCTACTTCGCGTCCATCGGGCTGCCGCTGGAGGAGCCGCTGGTCGAGGTGCTGCGGCGCAACGGGCTGACCCGCCGGAACTCGCCGGTGGTCATCCAGTCGTTCGAGACGGCGAACCTCCGCAAACTGGACCGCATGATCGACGTCAGGCTCGCGCAGCTCCTCGACGCCACCGGCCGCCCGTACGACTTCACCGTCGCCGGTGACGCCCGCACCTACCAGGACCTGGCGAAGCCGGCCGGCCTGAAGTGGATCGCCTCCTACGCCGACGGCATCGGCGCGAACAAGAACCTGATCGTCCCGCGGGACGCCGCCGGCCGGCTGCTCGCCCCGACCGCCCTGGTGCGGGACGCGCACCGGCAGCGGCTGATCGTGCACGCCTGGACGTTCCGGGCGGAGAACCAGTTCCTGCCGGCTGACCTGCGCATCGGCACCGACCCGAACGCCCGTGGCGACATCCAGGCCGAGTACGAGCTGTTCTTCAACCTCGGGCTCGACGGCGTCTTCACCGACCACCCGGACACGGCCGTCGCCGCCCGGGAGGGCCTCGCCCGGCGCTGACCGATCCCGCCGCCGACCGCCGGCCCGTCACCCCTGTCCCCGGGTGACGGGCCGGCACCGTTCGGCGGGAGTGCCAGGCCGGTGCCCGACAGGTCACCCGCTGGCGTCCGGCCCGCTGGCGTTCGGCTCGCTGGCGTCCGGCGTGCTGGCGTCCGGCTCGCTGGCATGGCGGCTCGACGCTGTCGAGCTGATGTCGCAGACGATTCAGGTGCGCCGGAGCGGACGACTCAGGCGTGTCGGCGTGGCTGCGCGGACGCTGTCGAGCTGCCCCACGTGTGAGGGCGGGCCGGCAGAGCAGGGGAGGCCGCCCACCTCTGTTGATGACTTGCGGGGTGTGAGCGGCGATCGCCTGCGAGATCTTGGCAAGAAACGGCCCCTCCAGGGGCGCTTGCCTACCAAGATCTCGCAGGCGGGGTGGTGGGGCTGGCGAAGTGGTGGGATGGGTGGGTTGGACGGCTACGTGGTGGGTCGCTCGGCCACGTAGGTGCCCCGGCCGGGGTGGCCGGTGATCAGCTCGCGGTCGTGCAGGAGCGAGAGCGCTCGCGAGGCGGTGTTCATGTGGACCTGGTAGGTCGCTGCCAACTCTCGGGTTGACGGCAACTTGTCGCCTGGTTTGAGTTCACCACTCTTGATCTTTGCGGTGATGTCGTTGGCGATCTGACGATATGGGGCTTCTGCTGTGGGCATGGGAGAACTCCGGTTGGTTCGGCAAGCCTCCGGGTTCGGACCTCAAGAGGGCTCCGGGGTCGTACCGCCGATGTGGGCTGCGGTCGTGGGGCCGGCGGCCCGGTCCGCATCCCCTACCTGCGGACCGGGTCGCCTTCCAGGCCGCGCGAGCCGTGCGCGCAGAGCAACGAGGGGGAGGCGCCCGTGCGTAACGTGCTGGACTTGTTCCGGCGGGTGGACCGGCGGAGGAGTCCGAGCCGGCCGCCGAACGGAGGGTGGTACCGGTCGGACTTCGGTCGCCCGCTCACCGCCGCACAGATTCGCGACCGCCGGTTCCGATCGGTGCGACGAGGGCTCGACCCGGTCGAGGTGTACGCGTTCCTGCACCGCGTCGCCGCCGAACTGGCCGCCACCCGCCGGGACGTCGTCCTCGTCGCCGAGGAGAACGCGCGGATCAAGCGGGTGCTGCGCAGCTGGCAGTCCCGGGCGTAAGCCTTCGGGTCTTCTGCGACAGCCTGCTCGACAACGGCCGTCGCTGTGGGCGGCCGGCCGACCACGACGGCCCCTGCGTCCCGCTGGAGCGGCCGTGACGGGCGGTGTCGGAAGGAGTCGCGGCGGGGTTGGCCGGTCGGCGTGCGGGCGGCGGCCGGACGGGCAGCCCGGGGCCGGTGGGACGACGGGAGGAATACGGCATTCGGCGGTTATCGGTGGCGCAGAACGACACAGCACTACTTCCGTCGATGGCCGGGGCGCCCATGGTGGATGCGCGAGGTCACCGCCACGTCGTGATCCTTGTAACCTCCGGCCACCCCATCCTGGCTACTTGTGTGTTTCGGCCACATAGCCCGTGGGTGACGTCACTTCTAGCGTGAGCCGTCATATGAGTTCCCTACCTCCGAGTCCTCACGTGGAGTCGCAATGACGGTCCGGACGACGCGGCGGGTGTTCCTCTCCGCCGCCACGATGATGGCCGCGGCGCTCGCCGCCACGGCCTGTGGCAGCCCGCAGGACACCGCCTCCGGCGGCGGTGACGCCGCTGCCCCGGTGAAGGTTGGCCTGGTCTACTCCCAGTCGGGAGCCCTCGCCAGCTACGGCAAGCAGTACATCGAGGGATTCAGGGCCGGTCTCGACTTCGCCACCAAGGGCACCAACAAGGTGGGCGACCGGGCCGTCGAGGTCACCGAGGTCGACGACGCCGGTGACCCGGCGAAGGCGGTCTCCGCGGCCAAGGACCTGATCGGCAAGGGCAACAAGATCATCGCAGGCTCGACGGCCTCCGGCGTTGCCCTCCAGGTCGCCCCGATCGCCGCGCAGAACAAGGTCCTCTTCATCTCCGGGCCCGCCGCCACCGACGCGGTGACGGGCGCCAACAAGTACACGTTCCGCTCCGGGCGGCAGTCGTACCAGGACGTGGTCACCGCCAAGTCGTTCATCGGCGACCCCGCCGGCAAGAAGGTCGTGGTCTTCGCCCAGGACGGCGCCTTCGGCGACGCCAACGAGGCGGCCGTGAAGGCCGTCATCGGCGGTGCGGGCGCGGCCGTCAGCAGCGTCCGGGCGCCGGCCAGCGCCACCGAGTTCACCCCGTTCGCCAGCCAGATCAAGTCCGCCAAGCCGGACCTGCTCTTCGTCGCCTGGGCCGGCACCACCGCCCCCGCGATGTGGCAGACGCTCGACCAGCAGGGCGTGCTCTCCTCCACCACGGTCGTCACCGGCCTGGACATCCGGGCCTCGTGGCCGACGTTCGGCGCCGCCGGCGCCAAGATCTCCTTCCTGTCGCACTACTTCGACGGGGCCTCCGACAACGAGGCCGTGCAGGCGCTGAAGGCCAAGGTCGGCACCGTCGACCTGTTCCACCCGGACGGCTTCGCCGCCGCGCAGATGGTCGTCCGCGCCATCGAAGAGGGTGGCGACGACGTCGAGAAGATGATCAAGGCGCTGGAGGGGTGGAGCTTCGACGGGGTCAAGGGCAAGATGACCATCCGCGCCGAGGACCACGCCCTGCTCCAGCCGATGTTCCAGGCCAAGCTGACCGGCAGCGGCACCGCGTACACGGCCACCGCCCAGAAGGCGCTGACCGGGGACGAGTCCGCGCCGCCGACCGTGGCGATGAAGGGCTGACAACAGATGCTCGCCACCCGCGGTCTGACCTGGCGGATCGGTGAGGTCGCCATCGTCGACGGCGTCTACCTCGACCTGGCGCCCGGGGAGTTCCTCGGCGTCATCGGGCCCAACGGCGCCGGCAAGACCTCACTGTTCAACCTGATCACCGGCGTACGCCGGGCCACGGAAGGTCGGATCAGCCTCGACGGGCAGGACATCGGCTCCCTGCCGCCGCACAAGCGGGCCCGTCTCGGCCTCGGCCGTACCTTCCAGGCCTCCTCGGTCTTCTCCTCGCTCAGCGTGCGGGAGAACGTCCGGCTCGCCGTGCAGGCGCACCGCGGGGGCTCGATGAAGCTGTGGCGGCGGGCGGCGGCCGACCGGGAGGTCGCCGTCGCCGCCGACGCGGCGCTCGACCGGGTCGGCCTCGCCCACCGGGGTACGGCGCTGGCCGGCACCCTCGCCCACGGCGAGAAGCGGAAGCTGGAGATCGCCCTGCTGCTCGCCGGGGAGCCCCGGGTCATGCTGCTCGACGAGCCGATGGCCGGGGTCAGCGCCGAGGACGTGCCCGAGCTGGTCTCGGTGATCCGCTCGCTCACCGGCGACAGCGGCCGGTCGGTGCTGATGGTCGAGCACCACATGGACGTCATCCTGGAGCTGGCCGACCGGATCGCCGTGATGCACCACGGCGCGCTGCTGGCCTGCGACACCCCGGAGACGGTGATGGCCAACCCCACCGTGCAAGAGGCATACCTGGGGGAGGCGCTCTAGTGGAACCCATTCTCAGCGTGGAGAACCTGTCGGTCCGCATCGCCGGGCTGCACATCCTCCAAGGGGTGTCCTTCACGGTCGCCCCGACCGGCGTCACCGTCCTGCTCGGGCGCAACGGCGTCGGCAAGACGACCACCCTGCGCGCGATCGTCGGCCTCACCCCGCCCGCCGGCGAGGTGCGCGGCACCGTGCGGATGGGCGCCCAGAGCCTGCTGGCCCGCCCCACCCACCGGCTGGTCCGCGGCGGGCTGGGCTACGTGCCGGAGGACCGGTGCGTCTTCGCCGGCCTCACCGTCGCGGAGAACCTCCGGCTCGCCGAACGGCGGGGCAGCACCCCGGCGTACGACAAGGTCTTCGCGCTCTTCCCGGAGCTGGACCGGCGCGGACGGCAACGGGCCGGCTCCCTCTCCGGCGGGCAGCAGCAGATGCTCGCGATCGGCCGGGTGCTGCTCAACGACAACCGGCTGCTGCTGGTCGACGAGCCGACCAAGGGGCTCGCGCCGAAGGTGGTGACCGAGGTGGCCGAGGTGCTGGAACGGGTCGCCGAGTCCGTGCCGGTGCTGCTGGTCGAGCAGAACCTCGCCGTGGTGCGGCGGCTCGCCCGCGACGCGGTCGTGCTGGCCGCCGGCCGGGTCGCCTGGACCGGCGACGCGCAGGAGTTGCTGCTGGAGACCGCCCTGACGAAGTCGCTGCTGGGCGTCGGGTCGGCGGAGGGACACCACCCCGCCGGTACGCCGGCCGGCGCGCGGAAGGACCAGCACTGATGGACACCGTCATCCTGTTGACGCTCACCGGGCTCGGCCTGGCGGCGCTCTACTTCCTGGTCGCCAGCGGGCTCTCGCTGGTCTTCGGCCTGGCCGACGTGCTCAACTTCGCGCACGGCGTCTTCCTCGGCGTCGGCGCGTACGGGACCTGGTGGGCGGCGCACAACCTGCCCGGCGCCGGGTCGGACGGCTTCGGCTTCGTGCTCGCGGTCGTCTTCGGGGTGGCCGCCGGCACGCTGGTCGCGGTGCTCGTCGAGCTGGTGCTGATCCGGCCGCTCTACTCGCGCACCATCGAGCAGGTGCTGGTCACCGTCGGCCTCTCGCTGGCCGGCGTGGCGCTGCTCCAGGCCACCTGGGGTGCGGACGCCCGGCCGTTCCCGCGCCCCGAGTGGACCCGGCAGGTCACCGGGATCCTCGGCGCCAACGTGCCCAACGGCGGCCTGCTACTGATCATCGCCGCGGTGCTGGTGCTCGGCGCGATCCTGGCCTTCCTCCGCTGGACCCGCTACGGCCTGATCATCCGGGCCGGCGTGGAGAACCGGGAGATGGTCACCGCGCTCGGCATCGACGTGCGCAAGGCGTTCACCCTCGTGTTCGCGATCGGCGGGGCGGCGGCGGCGCTGGCCGGCGCGCTCGGCGGCGTCTACTTCGGCACCGTCTCGCCCGGCCAGGGCGGCTCACTGCTGATCTTCGCGTTCATCGTGGTGGTCATCGGCGGGATGGGCTCGGTCATCGGGTCCGCGTACGCGGCGGTCGCCGTCGGCCTGACCCAACAGTTCGTCAACTACTACGGCACCTCCGGGCTGGGCGACATCTGCGTGGTCGCGCTGCTGGCCGTGGTGCTGCTGCTGCGCCCGCAGGGCATCGCCGGAAAGGTGGCAACGGCATGACCGAGGTCAAGAGCCCCGAGGCTCCGGCGCCGCCCGCGGCGGTGCCCGACGAGCTGACGCCGGGGCGCGGGCGGTGGCACGGGCTGCGCCCGTACCTGCCGCTGGTCGCGCTGGTCGTGGCGCTGGTCCTGCCGTACTCCACGCTGCACCTGCCGGGCGTCTTCGAGGGGGCGCTGAACTCCCCGGGCACCCTGCAACTGCTCGCCGTCTGCCTGGTCTTCGGGGGCCTGGCCGCCGGGTACGACCTGCTCTTCGGGCGCACCGGGATGCTCTCCTTCGGGCACGCCCTCTACTTCGCCGCCGGCGTGTACGGCACCGACATCCTCGTCACCAAGGCGGGACTGCCGCTGTGGCAGGCCGGGCTGCTCGCCGTCACCGGCGGCACGATCCTCGCCGCGCTGCTCGGCGCGGTGGCGCTGCGTACCGTCGGCATCGCGTTCGCCATGGTGACGCTCGCCTTCGCCCAGGTCGGGGCGATCCTGGTGGCCCGCGACTTCGGCGGGCTCACCGGCGGCGAGGAGGGGCTGCCGCTGGACGTCTCCGGGCTGCCGCAGGGGCTGGTCGGGGTCACCAACACCGTCAACCTCTACTGGCTGGCGCTGGCGTACCTGGTCGTGGTGGTCTTCGTGGTGCACCGGGTCTCCGGCTCGCCGACCGGCCGGGTGCTCGCCGGCCTGCGCGACGACGAGCGGCGGATCGGGGTGCTCGGGCTCGACCCGTACCGGTTCAAGCTGGTGGCGTTCACCCTGGCGGGTGGGCTCGCGGCGGCCGGCGGCGTGGTCTACGTCCTCATCGTGGGCGGCGCCTCGCCGCACATCACCTCCTCCGAGTGGACCCTGGCCCTGCTGGTCATGGTGGTGCTCGGCGGGCCGGGCACCCGGTGGGGCCCGGTGATCGGCGGGATCCTCTACATGTACCTGGACCACCGGCTGGTCGCGTTCGGCACGTCCGACGCGGTGGAGGCCCTGCCGGCGTTCCTGAGCAACCCGCTGTCGCAGCCGCTCTTCGTGCTCGGCACGGTCTTCATCCTGGCCGTCTACTTCTTCCCCGGCGGCCTGGCCAGCCTCGCCCCGCGACTGGCCCTGCTGCGGCACTCGCTGCGCATCCCGTCCCGCCGCCCCTGACGGTCGCGGGCCCCGCCCCGCCGACGACGACGTTGCCGCCGCCTGGCGACAGCCCGTCATCGGCGGGGCTTCCGGGTGGACGGGGATCGACGGCTCGCAACGCGGTGGGCTGTCGAGGGGATCGTCGATCCTGTGCGGCGCGCGCCCGCTGTGCGCCGTGAGCGGGTCGTGCCTGCGGATCCGATCAGGCGGAGGGTTTCGGCGGTGTGAGGTTGCGGAACCGCTCGTGCGCCGACTGTCGGCTGATGCCGAGCGCGTTGCCGATCTCGGCCCAGGAGAGCCCGGCCTCCCGCGCCGCCACGACGGCACGCTCGATCAGCGGCCGTTGCCAGCGTTCCACCTCGGCGAGGATGCCGAGCGCCTGCAACGGCCAGGTGGTGGCCAGCTCGGCGACGTTGTCGCGGAGGGTGTCGGAACGGCCCAGCAGCCAACCGGGCGGTGTGGCGGCCAGGACCGGCCTGATGTGTCCGCCCCACTCGGAGGTGGCCATCCACCGGCCCTCCTCGGCGGCCGGGTAGTCGCTGGCGCCGACCCAGCCGCAACTGCACCGGGCCCGGTAGCCGACGGCCGTCGCGGGTGCTGCGGCGTCGGTACTCAGCGTCCCGTCCGGCAGTCGGAACCCGATGAGGTTCGCGTGTCCCGGCACCTCCGCCTCCGCCATCCCGCAAGCATATGCTTGTCAGGGTGTCCTGACTGATTGCGTCAGGTTATCCTGACGCGACTGCCTGAGGCTGATCGTCGTCCAGGCCCGACACTCCGAGAGGAGAAGCGCATGTCCGTGGTCAGCGGCACCGTGGCGGCGGGTTACGAGCCGGTCCGGGAGGCGTTCCTGGCGAACTTCGAGACGCGGTCCGAGATCGGCGCGGCCCTCAGCGTCTACCGGCACGGCCGGGAGGTGGCCCGTCTGTGGGGCGGGCTCGCCGATCCCGCCACCGGCCGCGCCTGGCGGGAGGAGACCCTCCAGGTGGTCTTCTCGGCCACCAAGAGCGTGCCGGCGGCCTGCGCGCACCTGCTGGCCCAGCGCGGGCAGCTCGACCTGGACGCCCCCGTCGCCGAGTACTGGCCGGAGTTCGCGGCGGCCGGCAAGGACGGCATCCCGGTCCGCTGGCTCCTGTCCCACCAGGCGGGGCTGCCGGTGCTCGACCGTTCCGTTCCACTGGCGGAGGCACTCACCTGGGAGCCGGTCGTCGCCGCGCTGGCCGCCCAGGCGCCGGCCTGGGAGCCGGGCACGGCACACGGCTACCACGGGCTCACCTACGGCTGGCTGATCGGCGAGGTGGTACGCCGGGTCTCCGGCCGAAGCCTCGGCACGTACTTCGCCGACGAGATCGCCGCACCGCTGGACCTGGACTTCTGGGTCGGCCTGCCCGCCGCCGAGGCGCACCGGGTCGCCCGGCTCGTCGAACAGCCGACCGCTCCGCACACCGCCGCCGGGGCGGCCCCGGAGGCGCTCGCGGCGTACACCGATCCGACCTCGTTGGTGGTCCGGTCGACGATGGTGACCGACCCGCCGCTCGACCTCGCCGACCCGCGTGCCTGGGCGGCCGAGATCCCCGCGGTCAACGGCATCTGCACCGCCTCGTCGCTGGCCCGCCTCTACGCGGGGCTGATCGGCGAGGTCGACGGCGTCCGGATCCTCGACGCGGCCACCCTCGACGCGGCCACCCGGGAACAGGCCGCTGGGGTCGACCGGGTGCTGCTGGTGCCGACCAGGCCGGCGCTCGGCTTCGGCCTGCCGCTGCCCGAACAGCCGTGGTGGTCGCCCACTGCCTTCGGCTTCCCCGGCCACGGCGGCTCGCTCGGCTACGCCGACCCGGCCAGCGGCATCGCCTTCGGCTACGTGACGAGCGGACTCCGCGTCACGATGGGCCCGGACCCCCGCACGACGAGCCTGGTCGAGGCGGTCCGGGCGGCGGTGTCCCGCGATCCGGCCTGACCCCTGCCGGCTCGCCCCGACCGGGGTCGCGGCCCCCTCGTGCGACCGCGACCCCGTCTTCCCGTGTCCTCGTACGTCAGCCGTTCAGCAACTCGTACGCCGACGCCGGAGCCTTCTGCGCCTGGCTGCCCGTCGGCACGGTGACCTTCGGGGCCTTGCCGAAGTCGAAGTACTTCACGACGTACTTCGTGGCCTTGTTCTTGCCGGCCGCCGGGATCTCCAGGGTGAGCGAGGTGAGGTTCCCGTCCGCCCCGACGACGGCCGTGAACGGGATCGCCTTCGCCGCCGCGCCGAGCGCGTCGACGTCCACGCTGTCCGTCATGGCCTGGCGCACGTGCTCACCGTCGGTCAGGTCCACGGTGCCGGTGTAGGTCCCGCCGCCCTGGTCCGTCACGGTGTCTTCCGCCGCCCGCAGGATCGCGCCGGTGTTGCCCGGGTCCGCGCCCTCGTAGTACGGCACGCTGGCCGGGTCGCTCAGCTTCGCGTGGTCGAGCTCCATCCACTTCTTCGGCAGCTTCAGCATGCTGCTGAGCTGGTCGGCGCCGTCGAAGCTCACCTTCATCCAGGAGCGCTGCTCGATCAGGCGGAAGGACAGCTTCATCGTGAAGTCGAGTTCCTCGTCCTTCTCGGTGACGGTGAGGTCCATGCCCTTGCCCGCCGGGTCCACCACGCCGGTGATGAAGCCGGTCGGATCGCTGCCGCTGAACCGGAAGGCCGGGTCCTCCTCGTCCGGCACCGCGGCCAGCAGCGTGCTCTTCGGGTCGGCCGACGGGGACGCCGCCGGGACCGGCGAGGCGGCCGCCGGGGCGTCCTGGGCGTCGTCGTTCCCGCACCCGGTCACCAGGGAGGTCGCGGCCAACAGGGCGGCTGCTGCCGTCGCGACCCGCCGGACCCTTCCGGCGGTGCCGGTCTGCTGCGTGATTCGCATGATTCTCTTCTCTGGCTGGACTGTTGCCGCCGCAGATCTTGGCACGCCACCCTGCCGCCGCGTGGCCCCCGAAGTGCCGCCCGGACCGGTCCGCCGTGCCCACGGAAGCGGGAACGTCCGTCGTAGCTGGTAGAAATGCCGGATGAGCCAGGATCGGACGGCGGTACGGGAGCGGGCCGAGGCGGTGCTGCGGCGGTTGGCCGGCGAGCACGCGCGGCTCCGCGAGGACCAGTGGCGGGCGATCGAGGCGCTGGTGGTCGACCGCCGTCGGGTGCTCTGCGTGCAGCGCACCGGGTGGGGCAAGTCGGCGGTCTACTTCGTGGCCACCGCCCTGCTGCGGGACCGGGAGGCGACCGGCGCAGAAGGCGTCGCCGGCCCCACCGTGATCGTCTCGCCGCTGCTGGCGCTCATGCGCAACCAGGTCGAGTCGGCGGCCCGCGCCGGCATCCGGGCCCGCACCATCAACTCCGCCAACCTCGACGAGTGGGACGAGATCACCGCCGAGATCCACGCCGGTGCGGTGGACGTGCTGCTGATCAGCCCGGAACGGCTCAACAACCCGGACTTCCGGGACACCGTGCTGCCGAAGCTGGCGGCCACCACCGGCCTGCTGGTGGTCGACGAGGCGCACTGCGTCTCCGACTGGGGGCACGACTTCCGGCCGGACTACCGCCGGCTGCGTACGTTCCTGGGCAACCTGCCCGAGCGCACTCCGGTGCTGGCCACCACTGCCACCGCCAACGCCCGGGTGACCGCCGACGTGGCGGAGCAGTTGGGCGACGCGCTCGTGTTGCGCGGCAGCCTCGACCGGGAGTCGCTGCGGCTCGGCGTGGTCGAGCTGCCGAGCCCGGCGTACCGGCTGGCGTGGCTCGCCGACCACCTGGACCGGCTGCCCGGCTCGGGCATCGTCTACACGTTGACCGTCGCCGCGGCGGGCGAGACCGCCGAGTTCCTGCGTTCCCGGGGCTACGCCGTCGCCTCCTACACCGGCCAGGCCGAGGACGCCGACCGGCGGGCCGCCGAGCAGGACCTGCTGGACAACAAGATCAAGGCGCTCGTCGCCACGAGCGCGTTGGGCATGGGCTTCGACAAGCCCGACCTCGGTTTCGTGGTGCACCTCGGCGCGCCGCCGTCCCCGATCGCGTACTACCAGCAGGTCGGCCGCGCCGGCCGGGCCGTCGCGCACGCCGAGGTGCTGCTGCTGCCCGGCACCGAGGACGCCGCGATCTGGCGCTACTTCGCCTCGCTCGCCTTCCCGCCGGAGGCGCAGGTCCGCGCCGTCCTGGCCGCCCTGCACACCGACCGCCCGCTCTCCACCCAGGCGCTCGAACCGATCGTCGACCTGCGCCGGGCCCGGCTGGAGCTGATGCTCAAGGTGCTCGACGTCGACGGCGCGGTCCGCCGGGTGCGTGGCGGCTGGCTCGCCACCGGGGAGCCCTGGGTCTACGACGAGGCCCGGTTGCGCCGCGTCGCCGAGGCGCGCACCGCCGAGCAGCAGGCCATGCGCCAGTACGCGACCACCGCCGACTGCCGGCTGCGCTACCTGCGCGAGTGCCTGGACGACACCGACGCCACGGACTGCGGTCGGTGCGACCGCTGCGCCGGCCCGCTGTTCACGGCCGACGTGTCGGACGTCGCCCTGACCGCCGGGCAGACCTTCCTCGGCCGGCCGGGCGTGGAGATCGCGCCGAAGAAGCTCTGGCCTACCGGGCTGGAGGCGGTGGGCGTACCCCTGAAGGGGCGGATCGCCCCGGCGGAGCAGGCGTTGCCGGGGCGCGCGGTGGGGCGGCTGTCCGACCTGGGGTGGGGCGGCCGGCTGCGCGACCTGGTCGGGCCGGAGGCGACCGACGTCGTCGTCCCCGACGACGTGGCCGCCGCCGTGGTCGAGGTGTTGAAGGCGTGGGCGCACGGCGACGAGCGGTGGCCGCGCCGCCCGGTCGGCGTGGTCGCGGTCGGCTCGCGCCGCCGGCCCCGGCTGGTCGGCTCGCTCGCCGAGCGGATCGCCGCCGTGGGCCGGCTGCCGCTGCTGGGCCAGGTGCCGCCGGCCGGCGGGCCCGCCGGGGGTCCGCGCGGCAACAGCGCCCAGCGGGTACGCGCCCTGCACGGGGCCTTCGCCGTGCCGGACGAGCTGGCCGACGCTCTCGCCGGGCTCGACGGGCCGGTGCTCCTCGTCGACGACCTGGTCGACTCGGGCTGGACGATGACGTTGGCCGCCCGGGAGCTGCGCCGGGCCGGTGCCCCCGACGTGCTGCCCCTCGCGCTGGCCGTGGCCGGCTGAACCGCCCGTCACCGATGCTCTCGCAGGGCGGTCGAGCTGTGCCGACGCATTACCGCAGCGGTCGGGAAAGTTCCCGGCGGCAGCGGAGTGCGACCGTCGCCACGCCGCACCACCGGCGGGCCGGGGCGGCGCCGACGGGCGGTAGCGTGGGCGGCATGACCGAGGAGCAGCCCGAACGCGAGCGGGACGGCGGCGGTGCCTGACCAGGTGTCGGCCGTGCCGGACCGGAGCACCGTCCGGCTGGCGTTGGTCGTCGGCGGGTTGGTGCTCGCCGTCCTGCTTGGCTTCGGTCTCGGTCGGCTCAACGGCGGCGGCCCGTCATCGGCGCTGGGAACGCAGAGCGCCCTCACCGGGCACAGCCACGCGCCGGGAACGGGTGCCCACGAGCACGGTGCCGACCAGGGCGCGGCGGCGCAGGCCGGCGGCCTGTCGGTCAGCTCGGCCGGCTACACCCTCGCCCCGCTGGCCGCCGCGTTCACCGCCGGCCGCCCGGGCGAGCTGCGCTTCCAGGTACGGGACGCGCAACGCCGCCCGGTGACCCGGTTCGCAGTCGTGCACGACAAGCCGATGCACCTGATCGTGGTGCGTCGCGACCTCACCGGCTACCAGCACCTGCACCCGACGATGGCGGCCGACGGCACCTGGTCGGTGCCGCTGACCCTGCCGCAGCCGGGGGTCTGGCGGGCGTACGCCGACTTCACCGCGCTCGCCGACGACGGCCGGCAGACTGCCGTGACCCTCGGGGTCGACCTGAGCGCGCCGGGCGGCTACCAGCCGAGGCCGCTGCCGGCGGCGGCGTCCTCGGCCACGGTCGACGGCTTCACCGTCAGCTGTCAGGGCACCCCGCAGACGGGCGTGACCGTGCCGCTGACCTTCCGCGTCGACTCGGCCGGCGGGCGCCCCGCGCTGGAGCGTTACCTCGGCGCGTACGGGCACCTGGTCGCCCTGCGCGAGGGGGATCTCGGCTACCTGCACGTCCATCCCGAGCCGCAACCGGTCGACGGCGCGGTGACGTTCTGGGTGACGGCGCCCGACCCGGGCCGGTACCGGCTCTACCTGGACTTCCAGGTCGCCGGCGTGGTGCGGACCGCCGAGTTCACGGTCACCGTGCCCTGACCCCGCTGGATGCCGCCCGAAGGCGGCAGACTCCTCAGCCGGCGCGGCGGATGGGGCGGCGGGCCAGGTAGCGGAGCAGGTCGCGGATGTGGTGCTTCTCCTCGGCCGGCACGGTCGGGTCGGCCAGCCGTTGCAGGATCACCCGGACGTCCGCCTCGACCGGGCCGTCGTCGACGTGGCGGCGGGGTGCGGGACCGGCGTCGGGCAGGCCGAGCGCGCGGAACGCGGCGGCGACCGGCAGGTCCAGCGCCGAGCAGAAGCCGCGCACCTTCGCCAGCTCGGGGTAGTCCTGCCAGTCCCCGGCGAGCCAACGGAACACGGTCGACCGACCGACGCCCGTGTGGGACGCCAGGTCGGTCACGGTCCAGCCGCGTTCCTCGCGGGCGTCGTCGATGGCGCGCCGCACGAAACGTGCGAAGGCCATCTGCGGCGAAACCTCCACGGAACCCATCCCTGCGGGTCTTCCCTCCCGGCCGGCACCCGGCGATGCGCTCTTGAGGGTAGTACGGAAAGGTGAAGAAGCAGTTGACCGATCGAACCGTCTCGTGAGGCGGGCCGTTCCACCGTCCAGGACGGCGCGGATCACAGCCGGGAACCGCGGTTCGGACCGACCCGTGTCACGTCCCGATCGTGCCCCCCGTCGTCGGTGACGCCGGTGCCGGTGGCGGCACGACCCCACCTGGGTGCCCGGGCCAGATCGGGGCTGCCTTGGCGATCCGTTCCTGCTGGGCGAGGGAGATCCGGCGGATCAGCACGATGAACGAGGCCCCGGCGACCACGCAGGCGACCACGGGGATCACCCGGGGGCCGAGCGCGTCCTGGTAGTAGCGGACGTACGTGGCGAACTCCGTCTCGCTGCGGGGCCACTGGGTCAACCGGCTGTAGCGCTGTTCGTCAAGGTAGGCGAGGATCCGGTCTGCGCCGTTGAACACCAGCCAGGCCGTCCACCAGAGCCCGACCAGCGCCGGTGCGCCCCGCCGCCCGAGGCTGTCGCGGGCCACGTTGGCCACCACCCGGGCCGGCATGACGATGTTGGCGAACGGGACGAGCCAGCCGGCGATGGCCCAGGCCGGGCTCAGCGTCGGCAGGGCGCCCGGGAACGCCTCCAGGTTCGTCCGTACCCGCCAGGTCCAGATGATCACCAGCACCGCGGCTGTCAGGACCGCCAGCAGGAAGACCAGGGTGAGCAGCACTTCGGCGACCGCCGCGCCCAGCAGGAGATCGCGGTCCTCACGCTCGGCGGCGGCGCGGGCGAACCGGATGCCGAACACGGGAAACAGCCCGCTCGGCAGGTAGAGCAGACTGGCCACGCCGACCGCGATCGCGGCAGCCGTGCCCAGGCCGCGGACGGGATAGGTGGGCACCCCCGGCGCGATCGCCGGCTGACCGAGTGGTGTACGGCAGCGCTGGCACTCGTTGACGGCGGGGGACGTCGCATCCCCGCAGTTCTGGCATTGCATGGTGACCGTCCTGGGAAGCGGCGGAGGTGACCGGCGCAGCCTAGACGATCATGCGGCGGACGGCGGCCCCTGCCGCCCGAGCGCTCTGGCGATCAGGGGGCCGCCGCCACATCGTCCGGCACCGGAGCGTCGGGGGCCGGCGCGGTGTGCGGCATGACCGCCGGCAGCAGCGCCTCCAGCCGTGGGGTCACCGCCCAGCGGTCGACCAGTTCCCGGTACTCCGCCCGCTGGGCGGGGGCCGGCGCGGTGCCGGTGCGTCGTGCCCGGATGAGCAGGTTGCGCGGGGTGTGCCGGGAGTCGACGAACTCCACCACCTCGGCCCGGTAGCCGTGCAGCCGGAGCAGCCCGGCCCGCAGCGCGTCGGTGAGGACGTCCGCGAAGCGCTCGCGGAGGATGCCCTGCCGGGTCAGCAGCTCGTACGGCGCCGGGGTCGGCCGGGTGCGAAGCTGGGCCGCGACGTCGTGGTGGCAGCACGGCGCGGCGAGCACCCAGCGCGCCTGCCAGCGCACCGCCCGGGCCAGCGCCTCGTCGGTGGCGGTGTCGCAGGCGTGCAGGGCCAGCACCAGGTCGGGGGCGGGTTCCACGACCGCGTCGGCGATCGTGCCGGCCACGAAGCTGACCCGGTCGGCCCAGCCCAGCCGCTCGGCCAGCTCGGTGTTGCGCCGCCGCTGGTCCTCCCGGACGTCCACGCCGACCAGCTCGACGTCGAGCCCGCGCCGGGCCAGCCACCGGTACGCGGCGAACGTCAGGTACGCGTTGCCGCAGCCCAGGTCGACCACCCGCAGCGGGCCGGTCAGGTCGTCCGGGAGGGTCGCCGCCAGCGCCCGCAGGAACGCGTCGACCTGGCGCCGCTTCGCCGCCGAGCCGCCGATCTCGGCGAAGATCGGGTCGCCGGGGTCGAGCAGGTAATCCTTCACCCGGTCGTGCCCGTCCGGCTCGACGGCCGGCCGGGTCGCGGCGGCCCGGTGCACCTGCGCCTCGCCCGACTTGGTGACCCGGAGCTGAAGCGTGGCGTCGGCCGTCTCCACGTGCCAGTTGCCGAACGGCTCGGCCAGCAGGGCGTCCACCGCCGCGTCCGCCTCCGGGCCCGGGGCCACGTTGCGGGTGTACGGGCGGGAGCCGTCGGAGGTGGAGATCTGCAACCGGGGGCCCGCCTTGAGTGCCACCGGCCGCAGTTCGGCGCGGACCACCGAGGGGCGGTGTCCACGTCGGCGTCCGGCGGCCACCGCACGGGTGAGCGCCGGGTCGAGCAGCAGCGCCCGGACCTCGGTCAGGGCGGCGTCCAGCGGTTCGGGCATTGCTCCATCTTCCTTCTCGACCGGCGCATCCCGGCACGCGGTCCGGCGGCGGTCTCCGACGCGGGTTCGCCGGTGGCTGTCGCGCACGTCCCGGCCAGTGTCCGACGCGGGCCTGCCGGTGTGCTGTCGCGCTCGTCCGGACCATCGGCCCCGACGAGGAGATCCCCCGGTACCGGGTGCACCGGTCCGGGGGATCTCGGGTGACGCTCGCCAATCAGTCGGCGGTCGCCTCGGCCGGCGTACCGGCTGCGGAGCCACCACCACGACGGCGCCGGCGGCGGCGGGGCTTGGCGGCCTCGCCCTCGGCGGCGGCGGCCGGGGCGTCGTCGGTCTCGGCGGTCACCACCGTGGTCGATTCGCCCGCGACCGTCTCGCCGGCGCGGCGACGCCGGCGGCGACGCGGGATGCGCGGGCCCTCCTCGACGGCGGCGTCGGCCGGTGCGTCGGCCTCGGGCGCGTCGGTCGCACCTGCGGCGCGGCCCGGGCGGCGGTCACCGCGACCACGGCTCTCGCCACCGCGCTCGCCGCGCCGGGAGCCCCGGCCGCCCTCGCCCCGGCGGGAGCGGCCCCCGCCGAGGTCCTCCTCGACCTCGGCCGACAGGCCGGCGCGGGTGCGCTCGGCGGTCGGCAGGGTGCCGCTGACCTCGGTGGGGATGTGCAGGTCTGTGTAGAGGTGCGGGGAGGTGTGGTAGGTCTCCGGCGGCTCCGGCATCTCCAGACCGAGGGTCTTGTCGATGATGCGCCAGCGGGGCATGTCGTCCCAGTCGACGAAGGTCACCGCGACGCCCGTCGCCCCGGCGCGACCGGTGCGGCCGATCCGGTGGGTGTAGGTGTCCTGGTCTTCCGGGCAGTCGTAGTTGATCACGTGGGTGACGCCGGTGACGTCCAGCCCGCGGGCGGCCACGTCGGTGGCGACCAGGATGTCGATCTTCCCGGCCCGGAACGCCCGCAGCGCCCGCTCGCGTGCGCCCTGCCCGAGGTCACCGTGCACGGCGGCCACCGCGAAGCCGCGGAAGTCGAGATCCTCGGCGACCCGGTCGGCGGCCCGCTTGGTCCGGGTGAAGATCATGGTCAGCCCGCGCCCCTCCGCCTGGAGGATGCGCGCCACCACCTCGACCTTGTTCATCGAGTGGGTGCGGTAGACCAACTGCTCAGTCTGCGGCGACGGCCCGGTCTCGGCGGTGTGCCCGGCGTGGATCGTCACCGGGTGGCGCAGGAAACGCCGGGAGAGGGTGACGATCGGGTCCGGCATGGTGGCCGAGAAGAGCATCGTCTGCCGGTCCTCCGGCAGCATCGCCAGGATCTTCTCGACGTCGTCGAGGAAGCCCAGGTCGAGCATCCGGTCGGCCTCGTCGAGCACCAGGGCGTGGACGCGGTCCAGCCGTAGGTGCTTCTGCTTCTGCAGGTCCATCAGCCGGCCGGGCGTGCCGACCAGGATCTCCACGCCCTTGCGCAGCGCGTCGATCTGCGGCTCGTACGCCACGCCGCCGTAGATCGGCAGTACGCGCACGCCCCGGGTCCGGCCCGCGGCGGCGAGGTCCTTGGCCACCTGGATGCCCAGCTCGCGGGTGGGTACGACCACCAGCGCCTGCGGTACGCCGTCGCTGCCCTCGCCCGGCGCGAAGACCCGCTCCAGCAGCGGTACGCCGAAGCCGAGGGTCTTGCCGGTGCCGGTGGGCGCCTGGCCGATCAGGTCGGTGCCGCGCATCGCGATGGGGAGCGCGTACTCCTGGATGGCGAAGGCGCGGGTGATGCCGGCCGCGGCCAGCGCGTCGACGGTCTCCTGACGCGCGCCCAGCTCGGCGAAGGTGGGTGCCTCCGGGCGCACCGGAGCGGTGGCGGCCAGTTCCTGGCCGTCCATGAGGTCTTGAGTCAGCTCGCTCATATGGATTTGGGGGTGCCCTCTCGTGGGTGCGCCCCGTCATGTCCTCAGGGCGCGTTCGGTGTGGCGCGGGCCACACGGTCGGCGGCAGATCGCCTTTGCCGGACCGGGCCGCACGCGCGCTGCGGGCCTCACACTTCGACCGGACCGGCTGATCGCTGGGATCAGGCTGGCCAGGTCGGCGCCCGCGGCAACTGCTCCATGCTACCTGAACCGACCCGGGGGCGTCCCGATTCCGTCCGCACGCGCCACGCCGGGGCCCGCATGCGTGAGTTGCGTCACTCCAGGTCGGTTTGCGGGCGGGCGGTAGCCTGCGGTCGTGTCCGCGACCGATCTGCCCGACCGCGCCGTCGTCGATCTGCTCGGCCTGGTGGCCCTGGGTGAGCTGCTCGCCTTCGAACGGATGGCCGTCGACGCCCGGCTCGCCCCCGATCTGCGTCGGCGCGCGGCCCTGGGCGAGATGGCCGCCGCCGAGATCGGCAACTACCGGCGGCTGGCAGACCGGCTCGCCGCGCTCGGCGTGCTGCCCGACGACGCGATGGCGCCGTACGTGGCACCGCTGCAGGCGTACCACGACTCGACGGAGCCGAGGGACTGGGCGGAGGCGGTCACGAAGGCGTACGTGGGCGACGCCATCACCGACGACTTCCTCCGGGAGATCGCCGCGGCCCTGGCCGAGCCGGACCGTCGACTCGTCCTCGACGTGCTGCACGACTCGTCGTACGCCGACTTCGCCGTCGCCGAGATCCGGGCGGCCGTCGAGGCGGACCCGAGGGTGGCCGGCCGGCTCTCGATGTGGGCGCGGCGACTGGTCGGCGAGGCCCTGTCACAGGCCGGCCGGGTGGCCACCGCCGAGCGGGGGGCGCTCACCGCGCTCGTCGTACGGAGCGGGCGGATCGACGTGCCGGGGCTGTTCCGGCGGCTGACCGCGGCACACGCCACGCGGATGGCCGCCGCCGGGCTCAACAACTGACCGCGACCGGCGGTCCGCGACGGGCGATCGTCCGTCACCCGTCGCGGCCGACCGGATCACTCAGCGGACGGTGAACCCGACCGCGCGCGGCGACGCCTCGGCGATCTCGACGTAGGCGACCTTGTTGACCGGCACGATGACCCGCCGGCCCTTCTCGTCGGTCAGGGAGAGGGTGCCCTCGTCCTTGCCGAAGGCGTCGGTCACGATCTGCTCGATCTCGGCCGGCGACTGCGCGCTCTCCAGGACCAGCTCGCGGGGCGCGTACTGCACGCCGATCTTGACCTCCACTGTGCCTCCTCATTCGGGCGAAAGAGCCGCCGATGGGAAGGCTATCCGATCTCGGGGCCGGATGTTCAGGCTGACTCGCCTTGCAGCGGGAAGCTGGCGATGCCCCGCCAGGAGAGCGCCGCGACCAGTGCCTCCGCCTCGGCCTTGGGTAGTTGCCGGCCGCGGGCCAGCCAGAACTGCGCGGCGGTCTCGGCCGCGCCGACCAGGCCGGAGGCGAGCAGTTCGGCGTGCGCCCGGCTGATTCCGGTGTCGGAGATGATGGTGTCGGTGATCGCCGCGATGCAGCCCTGCTCCACCCGCTCCACGCGCTGGCGCACCGCCGGGTCGTTGCGCAGGTCCGACTCGAAGACGAGGCGGAACGCCTCGCTCTCGTGGTCGACGAAGTCGAAGTACGCGCGCACCGACGCGCCGACGCGCTCCTTGTTGTCGTTGGTGCCGCGCATGGCGTCGTCCACCTTCGCGAGGATCGCGTCGCAGTGCGTGTCCAGCAGGGCGAGGTAGAGCTCCATCTTGCCGGGGAAGTGCTGGTAGAGCACCGGCTTGGAGACCCCCGCCCGCTCGGCGATGTCGTCCATCGCGGCCGCGTGGTAGCCCTGGGCGACGAACACCTCCTGGGCCGCGGCGAGCAACTGCTTGCGGCGCGCGGAGCGGGGCAGGCGGGTGGGCCGGCCGGCGGTCTGGGCACCGTTCCCCACAGCGGTCATGGGAACCTCCGAGTTCTTCGTACGAGCCGGCATTTCACCCGAACCGGTCAGGGCCCGGGGCCCGTCGCGGAATTGGCCCGCCGCCGTAACTTATCGCCACTGTCACCACACGGTAGCCTCAGCGGGGGCGACCAAGGAGCGCGCGGTGAGTGAAACAGGGCAACCCGGTGCCGCCACCCCGGGAGAGCACGGCGACGGGACGGGTCCGCAGGACGACCTGGCCCGTTCCGGCAGCGGGTGGGCGCCCCCGGCGGCCGGTTGGGCCCGGGGCGGGGAGATCTCCGGCACCCGTGAGCCGGCGTGGGGTCCGTCCGGGCAGACCCCCGGCTGGGCCGCCTCGTCGCCGCGACACGGCGACCTGCCGGCACCGATGCCCGGCCCGCCAGCCGGGGCCGAGCCGCCGACCCGGGTCAACGGGCACCGCGTCAACGGCCTCGACCACGCCGTCGACGACGCGCCGGTCAACCGCCAGGCCCCGGTGAGTGCCCCGCCCGGCATCCACGGCGAGCAGCGCCGCGACCCCGGCAACGACCGGCTGGTCGTGCCCGCGCAGCGCCCGGCGCCGACGGCCGAACCGCCGCCGGGTCCGCAGCGCGGGTTCGACGAAGCGGAGTCCGGTCCGGTCCGGCGTTCCTCCGACGACCCGTCGACCGGCCGCCAGGCCCACTGGGCCGAACCCGGTCCGCCGACGTCGGCGCCCCCGGGCGTCCAGGTTCCGCCCGTGGGCACCGCCGCCAGCGGCTTCGAGGTCCCGCCCGGCTTCCACGCGCCGACGGTCGACCGCGCCACCGCCGGGGAACCTCCGTCGGCCGCCGGCACGGAACGCGGTTGGAGTGACCGCTTCCCGCCGGAGTCACCGGCCCACGACCAACGCCCCCTGCCGCCGCCGACCGAGCGTCCGTCCACCGAGCACCCGGTCGACGCCGTCCCCGCCGACCGCGCGGCCGGTGGCGACCGGGTCACCGGCGTCGACCGCGCGCTGGCTGCGGATCGCCCCTTCCGTGCCGACCGGGGCCCCGAACCGGTCGCCGCGGCGACGGGCGGCGCACCGGGGGAGTACGGCGAGGGCCGCGCACCCGGCGGGCCGGGCCAGGACCGCACCCCCGGTGACCCCCGCGAAGGCCGGTCGCCGGTCAACGAGCCGGCGGCCGGTGCGGAGCACGCTCCGGGCGTCGACCGGGCACCGTCGTCCGACCCGGAACCGGGCGGCCCGCGACAGTCGGCCGCCGAGTGGCCGCCGACTACCGAGCCGGACTGGACCGGCCCGAACTGGAACCGCCCGAGCTGGGGTGCCGCGTGGGCGCCGCCCTGGTCGCGCGAGGAGCCGGAGTCGGCGGGCCGTCGCGCCCGCGAGGAGCCCGGGCCCGTCGGCCGCCGGGCCCGCGAGGAACCCGAGCCCGTCGGTCGGCGTTCCCGGGAGGAACCCGAACCGGTCGGTCGGCGTTCCCGGGAGGAACCCGAGCCCGTCGGGCGCCGGGCCCGCGAGGAACAGCAGCCGGGCTGGGCCGGTGAACCGCACCGGCCGTACGAGCCGCTGCCCGCCGAGCCTGCCCGGCCCTACGAGCCGCCCCGCGAGTCCGGCCGCCCCTACGAGGCCGCCCAGACCGCGCCGGTGTCCCGCCCGTCGTACGAGCGACCGTCCGCCCCCGCCGACCGGCCGGTCGGGCCCGGGGCCGAACCGTCCGCCCCAACCGATCGACCGGCCTGGGCGGCGGGCGGGTCCGTCCCCGCGCCGACGGGTGCGCCCCCGCTCGCGTACGCCCCGGAGGCGGCGCCGCCCCGCGCCGAGGACACCCCGGAGCGGGTGACCAGGCCGTTCCGGCTCCGGCCGGAGAGCGCGGAGCCGGCCCCCGGTTCCCCGCTCGGTCCGCAGCCCTCCGCCGCCGAGGCCGCCAGCGGCGGGTTCGGGCGGCGTGGCCGCGAGCCGTCCGCGCCCGCCCCGACGAGCGCACCCTCCTACGCGGCCCGTCGATCCGCCCCCGAGCCGGTGCCGACGGCCCCGCCGGCCGCCGCCGACCAGGCGTCGGACCCCGCGTCGGCGGTGTTGCCGCAGCGCGTCCCCGCCGAGCCGGACGTGCCCGTCGTGCCGGAGCCGCCAGCCGTGGAGCCACCCGCCGAAACCCCCGAACTCGCCCGCATCGCCACCCACCTGCGCCGCGACGACGAGCCCGCCCCGCTGCGGGAGCGCCCGGAGGGCTTCGACGTCAACGCCATCCTCGACGCCGTGCGCGGCGTGGCCGGCGTCCGCGACGCGGCGCTGCGCCGCACCCCGGCCGGCGCGCACAGCCTGCGGCTCGACCTCGCCGACGGGGCCGATCCGGCCGAGGTGAGCCGGCAGGTCGCGCGCCTGCTCCAGGACCGGATGGGGCTGGCCGCCGCGCCGCAGAACCTGCCCGGCATGCCGGCCGCGCCCGCCCCGCCGGTGCGCCGGCGGTCGGCCGAGCCGCGCGGCGCCGACCCCAGGTCACCGGGCCTGGCAGCGCGCCCCGCCGAGCCGTCCTCCGCCGGGCCGCGGGTGTCGGGCGGCAGGGTGGCCGGCAGCCCGTCGGAGACCCCGCCGGCCCGCACCGAACCGCGTCCCGAGGCGGAGCCCGAGGCCCCGCGTCGACGCCGGCAGCCCGCCGCACCGCACCGGGGCCGCGCCACCGTGGAGGAGCCGGGCTCCGTCTCGGCCGCCCCGGCCGGGGCGGCGTCCGGTGCCCCGGCGACCGCCGGCACGTCGTACTCCGGTGGGCAGGTGACGACGACGGAGACCGCGCCGTCCCGGCCGCTGGACACCGGCGGCGCGGTGGGTCCCCGGGTGGTGATCGACCACGTCCAGGTGAGCACCTTCGGGCTCGACGCCACAGTGGAGGTGCGTCTGCTCGCCGGCGGGGAGAGCGCCGCCGGCTACGCGACCGGGCCGGCCGTCGACGGTTACGTGCTGCGGCTCTGCGCGGTGGCCGCTGCGGCGGCGGTCGACGAGCTGCTGCGCGGCGGCGAGCGCGCCTCCGACGCCGGTCCCGACCGTGGGCGCTGCTTCGTCGAGCACGCCGCCGTGGTGCCCTTCGGCAACTGCGACGTGGCCACGGTGGTGGTGCTGCTGGTCTGCGACGGCTGGGTGGAGCAGCTCGTCGGCTCCGCCCTCGTCGCCGGTGACCCGCGGCAGGCGGTCGTCCGGGCCACCCTGGCCGCGGTCAACCGCCGGCTCGAGGCGCTGCTGGCCTGAGCGCCCCGGGCGCGGTCTCGGGCAGACTGGAGTCATGAAGCGCGCCACCCTTCGGCCGGACCACCTGCTTCCCGGGCACCGCGTGCCACCGCCCTGGCCGGGGCGGGAGGTACGCCTCGACGGCACGGTGACGTACGTGCGGGACACCCCGGCCAGCACGCCCGGTGCCGAGCCCGCGCTCTACGTGCACGGGCTCGGCGGCTCGTCGCAGAACTGGACCGATCTGGCGTACCTGCTCGCCGACCGTCTCGACGGGCAGGCCATCGACCTGCCCGGGTTCGGCCGCAGCGAGCCGGGTCGCCGGTACACCGTCCCGGCCTTCGCCGACCGGGTGATCCGCTGGATCGAGCACTCCGGCCGGGGGCCGGTGCACCTGTTCGGCAACTCGCTGGGCGGGGCGATCTCGGTGCAGGTGGCGGGGGTGCGGCCGGACCTGGTCCGCAGCCTGACCCTGATCTCCCCGGCGCTGCCGTTCCTGGACTTCCGGCGTTCGTTGCAGGGCCGGATGCTGCCGCTGCTGGCGATCCCCCGGGGCGAGCGCCTGGCCGCCTGGCGGCTGGCCCAGATCGCGCCCGAGGTGATGGCCCAGCAGGTGATGGAGTCGTGCGTCGCCGACCTCAGCCGGATCTGCGACCAGCGCCGGGAGGAGGCGCTGGAGGAGATCCGGGTGCGGCACGAGGTCCCGCACTACGCCGCCGCGTACGTCCGGACGTTCCGCGGGCTGGTCTCCAGCTTCCTGCGGTCGTACCTGCCGGGGTCGGGGTCGCTGTGGCGGCTCGCCGCGACGGTCGCGGCGCCCACCCTGGTCGTCGGGGGCCGGGCCGACCGGCTGGTGGACGTGCGGGTGGCCCCGCAGACGGCGCGCGTCGTGCCCGACAGTCGGCTGCTGATGCTCGACGACGTCGGCCACGTGGCCCAGCTGGAGGTGCCGCGCCTGGTGGCCCGGGCCGTGCTGGGCCTGCTCACCGAGACGGGGGACACCGCCGAGCGGTCCGACATGGCAGGCTGACCGGGATGTCCGCTGCCCGTCGCCCCACCCCTGCCCGTCGTGCCCCGGCTCCCGCCGAGGGCCGCCGTCGTACCCCGGCCGGATCACCCGCCCGGGACGGCGGCGTGGACCTGACCCGCGCTCGACACCGCCGTCCGGCGCGTCGGCGGCGGCTCGTGGAGCTGGCCGCGCTGGTGCTCGCGGTCGGCGCGGCGGTGGTGGTGATCGCCGACCGGCGCGCCGACGTCGGGGCGGAGGCGTTCACCGCCGAGGAGTTGGCCCCCGCGCCCATGCTCGCGCCGGGAGCGGCCTCGCCGCTGCCGTCGTCGCCCGCCGCGTCGCCCTCGGCCGCCGCGCCCCCGCCGGCCGTGCTCCGGCTGCCCGGGCCGGTGCCGTCGGCGGGCCGGAGCAGCTTCGACTACGACGAGCGGACGGGCCCGGTGCTGGGTGACGCGGGCACGTTGCGCCGCTACCGGGTCGCCGTGGAGTCGGGCGCCGGGGAGGACCCGGGCGAGTTCGCCGCCGCCGTCGAGCGGGCGCTCGCCGGGCCGGGGAGCTGGGTCGACGGCGGACTGCGGTTGCAGCAGGTGGGTGCCGCCTCCCGGCACGACTTCACCGTCTATCTCGCCACGCCCAGGACGGCGGGCCGGTTGTGTGCCGCCGGAGGGGTCGACATCCGGGTGGGCGGGCGGCCCTACACGTCGTGCCGGGCGCCCGACAAGGTGATCATCAACCTGGAGCGCTGGCGGCTGTCGGTGCCGCACTTCGTCAGCGCGAAGGTGCCGCTCTCGGTCTACCGGACGTACGTGGTGAACCACGAGGTCGGGCACGAGTTGGGGCACCGGCACGAGCGTTGCCCCGGCAGGGGGCGGGTGGCGCCGGTCATGATGCAGCAGACGCTCTTCCTCAACGGCTGCGTGGCCAACCCCTGGCCGTACCGCGACGGTCGCCGGTACGCGGGCCCCCGGCTCTGACCGGCGGCGGTCGTTCGACGAGTGCGGTCCGGCGAACGGGTGCGGCGCAGGAGGAACGGTCGGAGCCGCCGCGGTGGGATGAGCGGCATTCGTGTTATGCGGGCGTAATGCCCGATTCGTGTGGCACGCTCGGTTCATGACGTCGTCGTCCCCTTGCGACCCGCCTGGTCCGGCCCGCCGCCCGACCCCGTCCCGACCGTCGGCCCCGCTGCGGGACCGGCGCGTGGTGGGGCTCGGCGTACTCCTGCTGCTGGCGGCCACCGCCACCGTGACGCTGGCCCGGGCCGGCGAGCGCGCGACCGCGCCGGCCACCGCCGACGGGGGCCGCACGTCGTACGCGGCGCGGGCGGACGGGCAGCCCCGCCCCGCCACCTACCCCCGCACCGGTACGGGCGACTTCGCCACGGCGCCCGGCGAGTCCCCGGTACGGGGCACCGACGGGCCGCTCCTGCACTACCGGGTGGCCGTGGAGCAGGGCACCGGTCAGGACGTCGACTCCTTCGCCGCCACCGTCGACGAGGTGCTGGGCGATCCCCGGAGCTGGATCGCCTCGGAGGAGTTGCGGCTGCGGCGGGTGGCGCAGGCCGACGACGCGGACTTCACCGTCCACCTCGCCACCCCGGAGACCTCCGAGCGGATGTGCGCCGAGGGCGGGCTGAGCACCGGGGGCCACACCTCCTGCCGGCTCCCCGGCCAGGTGATCATCAACCTGGCGCGCTGGCTGCAGGCGGTCCCCGACTACGGGGCGCCGCTGGCGATCTACCGCGCCTACGTGGTCAACCACGAGGTGGGCCACGAGCTGGGCGAGGAGCACCAGGCCTGCCCGGGCCCCGGCGAGCCGGCGCCGGTGATGCAGCAGCAGACGTACGGGCTGGACGGCTGCGCCGCCAACGCCTGGCCGTACGTCGACGGCTCCCGCTACGACGGCGAGGTCGTCCCCGGCACCTGAGTTATTCCCCTTCCCGCAGTTCGGGCGACGTGTCGCTCCTCATGGCCGATCGAGGCCGGTGCGAGCGACAATGGCCCGGTTCGCCTTCAGCCGATCCCGGGGAGTCCACCGTGTCGTTGCCCCCGCTCGTCGAGCCCGCCGCCGAGCTGACCGTTGACGAGATCCGCCGCTACTCGCGCCACCTGATCATCCCGGACGTCGGGGTCGAGGGGCAGAAGCGGCTGAAGAACGCCCGGGTGCTCTGTGTCGGCGCCGGCGGTCTCGGCTCGCCGGCGCTGATGTACCTCGCCGCCGCCGGGGTCGGCACGCTCGGCATCATCGACTTCGACACCGTGGACGAGTCCAACCTCCAGCGCCAGATCATCCACGGCGTCTCCGACGTCGGCCGCGCCAAGGCCGAGTCGGCCGCCGCCTCGATCCGCGAGATCAACCCGCTGGTGCACGTGGAGATCCACAACACGGCGCTGGACCGGGAGAACGTGCGGGACATCTTCTCCCGCTACGACCTGATCGTCGACGGCACCGACAACTTCGCCACCCGCTACATGGTCAACGACGCGGCGGTGCTGCTCGGCAAGCCGTACGTCTGGGGGTCGATCTACCGCTTCGACGGCCAGGCGTCGGTGTTCTGGGCCGAGCACGGCCCCTGCTACCGCTGCCTCTACCCGGAGCCCCCGCCGCCCGGCATGGTTCCCTCCTGCGCCGAGGGCGGCGTGCTCGGCGTGCTCTGTGCGTCGATCGGCTCCATCCAGGTCAACGAGGCGATCAAACTGCTCGCCGGCATCGGGGAGCCGCTGGTCGGCCGGCTGATGGTCTACGACGCCCTGGAGATGAGCTACCGCAAGATCAAGGTCCGCAAGGACCCGAACTGCGCGCTCTGCGGCGAGAACCCCACGGTCACCGACCTGCTGGAGGACTACGAGGACTTCTGCGGCGCGGTGTCGGAGGAGGCCCAGGAGGCGGTGGTCGACGCGACCATCACCGCGCTGGAGCTCAAGGAGTGGCAGGACGCGGGCAAGGACATCTTCCTCGTCGACGTCCGCGAGCCCGCCGAGTACGAGATCGTCCGGATCCCCGGCGCGACCCTGATCCCCAAGGGCGAGATCATCTCGGGCGAGGCGCTGGCCAAGCTGCCGCAGGACCGGCAGATCGTGCTGCACTGCAAGTCCGGGGTCCGTTCGGCGGAGGCGCTCGCCGCGCTCAAGGCGGCCGGTTTCCGCGACGCCGTGCACGTGCAGGGCGGCGTGCTCTCCTGGATCAAGCAGATCGATCCGTCGCTGCCGGCGTACTGACCGGCACCGGCCGAGGTCGCGGCAGGCCGTCCCCGGCCCCTCGCGACCTCGGCCGATTCGCCGAGGCGCGATCACGTTCCCGCAGGTAGCGTTGCCGTCGTGGTCGACATCGATGCCGCGGTCGGGTTCGTCGTGGCGCACGGGGACGCGGTGGACCGCGCCCGGCTGTCCCGGCTGCGCACCAACGCGCCGCCCCCTGCCGAACTGCTCGACGCGGCGGAGGTCGGTCAGGCGTCCGACGGCGGCTGGCCGGCGACGCTGGACGGGGCGGTCTCCTCCGTGGACGCCACCTGCTTCCGCCTGTCCGAGCTGGACGATCTCGGCGCGCTCGGCCGTCCGGCCGCCCGCCGGGCGCTGGACTGGCTGGCCGCGCGGCAGTTGCCCGACGGTGGCTGGGAGGAGGACCCGGCGCTGGCCGACGTCGCCCCCGAGTGGGCCCGGCCGGGCGACCCCGAGGCGGCGTTCCACCTGACCGCGAACGCCGGGTTCTGGCTGACCGTAGCCGGCCTGGACGCGCGGCCGTCCGGCCCGCTCGACCACCGGGTCGGCGGCGCGTACGCGGGCGTCGTGCACGCCGCCGCGCAGTCGCTCGTCGCCCGGCTGCGCCCGGACGGTGGCTGGCCGTCCTTCCTGCCCGCCGGCTGGCTCAGCGCGGCGGTCCTGCACCGGCAGCAGATGTTCCACGAGGCGGCGCGGATCCAGGTGATCCTCGCCGAGCGGGTGCCGGCGCTGTCCCCGGGCGACGTGGCCTGGCTGGCCGCGACGCTGCGCCGCGTCGGCATCGACGCAGACGAGTGGCTGCTGGCGCGGGCGCGGCGGCGGCTGGCCGAGACCCAGCGCACCGACGGCGGCTGGGAGAGCGACGACGGGCACCAGTTCGACGTGCACACCACGCTCAGCGCGCTCCGGGCCTGCCTCTGACCGCGGCCTGCGCCCGCGGCTGACCGCGACCTGCTGACCGCCTCCTGTCTCCCGCGACCCGGGTGAGCGCGACGCTTCTGGTTCGGGCACGCAGCGGCGGTGCTCAGCGGCGCAGGTGGCCGTCTCCGGTCACCACGTACTTGGTGGAGGTCAGCTCGGGCAGGCCCATCGGCCCGCGCGCGTGCAGCTTCTGGGTGGAGATGCCGATCTCGGCGCCGAAACCGAACTCGCCGCCGTCGGTGAACCGGGTCGAGGCGTTGACCATGACGGCCGCGGCGTCCACCCGGGCCACGAACTCCCGGGCGGCGGTGGTCGAGTCGGTGACGATCGCCTCCGTGTGCCCGGTGCCGTACCGCCGGATGTGGGCGACCGCCGCGTCGAGCGAGTCGACGACGGCGACCGCGATGTCCGCGGAGAGGTACTCCGTGGCGAAGTCGGCGTCGGTGGCGGGTCGCACCGCGGTGGAGTGGGTGGCGACCCGGTCGTCGCCGTGCACCGTGACGCCGGCCTCGGCGAACGCGGCCAGCACCGGCGGCAGGAAGGCGTCGGCGACCGCCGCGTGCACGAGCAGCGACTCGGCGGTGTTGCAGGTGGAAAGCCGCTGGGTCTTCGCGTTCAGCGCGATCGCGACGGCCTTGGCCAGGTCGGCGGCGGCGTCGACGTAGACGTGGCAGTTGCCCACGCCGGTCTCGATGACCGGCACGGTGGACTCCTCGACCACCGTGCGGATCAGGGACGCGCCGCCGCGCGGGATCAGCACGTCGACCAGGCCACGGGCGCGCATCAGTTCCTTGACCGAGTCGCGGCTGGTGGCGTCGAGCAGCTGCACCGCGTCCGCCGGCAGGCCGGCGTCGCCCACCGCGTCCCGCAGCACGGCGACCAGGGCGGCGTTGGAGTGGGCCGCCGACGAGGAGCCGCGCAGCAGCGCCGCGTTGCCGGACTTCAGGCAGATGCCGGCGGCGTCGACCGTCACGTTCGGCCGGGCCTCGTAGATGATGCCCACCACGCCGAACGGCACCCGGATCTGGCGCAGCTCCAGCCCGTTGGGCAGGGTCGAGCCCCGGACCACCTCGCCCACCGGGTCCGGCAGCGCGGCCATCTGCCGCAGCGCGTCGGCGATGCCGGCCACCCGCCCCGCGTCGAGGGCGAGCCGGTCCAGCACGGCCGCGCTCAGCCCGGCCTCGCGCCCGGCCGCCAGGTCCGCGCAGTTGGCGGCCAGAATCTCCGGCGTACGCGCCACCAGCGCGTCGGCCATCGCCACCAGCGCGGCGTCCTTCGCCGTACGGGTGGCGACGGCCAGCGCCTCCGCCGCCGTACGCGCCTGCCGGGCCTGCTCGCTCACGCTCATCGCCGCACTCACTCCTCAGTGGTTAGGAAGGGCCCCTTGCTATACAGAATCCGTTAACAAGGTGCCCTTCCTTACAGCAGTACGAGGTCGTCGCGGTGGACGACCTCCCGTTCGTACGCCGGGCCGAGCGCCGCGGCGAGTTCCGTGGTGGACCGGCCGAGCAGCCCCGGCAGCTCGACCGCGTCGTAGTTGACCAGTCCCCGGGCGACCGGCGTGCCCCCGGCGTCCACCAGGTCGACCGGGTCGCCGGCGGTGAACGCCCCGTCCACGGCCGTGATGCCGGCGGGCAGCAGCGACTTGCGCCGGCCCACCACCGCCGCGACCGCGCCCGCGTCGAGGTGCAGCCGCCCCCGGGGCGAGGTGGCGTGGGCCAGCCAGAAGAGCCGGGCCGTCGGGCGCCGGCGGCTCGGGTGGAACAGGGTGCCGACGGGCTCGCCGGCCAGCGCCGGGGCGGCCAGCGGCGCGGCGGTCAGCACCACCGGGATGCCGAATCCGGTGGCGATCCGGGCCGCCTCCACCTTCGTCACCATGCCGCCGGTGCCCACGCCGGCCCGGCCGGTGCCGCCGATGGCGACCCCGGTCAGGTCCCGCTCGTCGTGCACCTCGCTGATCCGGCTGGAGCCCGGGCGGGCGGGGTCGCCGGTCCAGAGGGCGTCCACGTCGGAGAGGAGCACCAGCAGGTCGGCGTGGACCAGGGCCGCGACGAGAGCCGCCAGGCGGTCGTTGTCGCCGAACCGGATTTCCTCGGTGGCGACCGTGTCGTTCTCGTTGACGATCGGCACCGCCCGCAGGTCGAGCAGTTTGCGCAGGGTGCGGTACGCGTTGCGGTAGTGCGCCCGCCGGGTCACGTCGTCGACGGTGAGCAGGACCTGCCCGACGGTGCGCCCGTGCCGGGCGAAGGCGGCGGCGTACCGGCCGATCAGCAGGCCCTGCCCGACGCTGGCGGCGGCCTGCTGGGTGGCCAGGTCGCGCGGACGCCGGGACAGCCCCAGCGGCGCGAGGCCGGCGGCGATCGCGCCGGAGCTGACCAGGACGACCTCCCGGCCCTCGGCGGCGAGCGTGCCCAGGGTGCCGACGAGCGCGTCGACCCGCCCGTCGTCCAGCCCGCCGGCGGCGGTGGTCAACGAGGAGGATCCGATCTTGACGACGACCCGCCGGGCCGCCGTGACTACGTCGCGCACCCGCCCATTCTGCGGGGTCGGCCCCGGCGTGCCCCGGCGCGTTCTCATATCGTGGCCGGTCGTGAGACCTGACGAGTACGTCGAGGCGGTGCTGGAACTGGTCGAGCGGATCCCGCCCGGCCGGGTGATGTCGTACGGGGCGGTCGCCGACGCGCTGGCCGACCGCTCGGGGCGGGCGTCGGCCCGGCTGGTCGGCTCGATCATGGCCCGGCACGGCGGGGGTGTGCCCTGGCACCGGGTGGTGAACGCGGCCGGCCGTCTGCCACCCGGTCACGAGCGGGAGGCGCGGGAGCGGCTGCGCGCGGAGGGGACGCCGCTGCGCGGCCCCGGGGCGGACATGCGGGCGAGCTGGTCCCCCGAGGAGGGGATGTGACCGGCGCCATAACGTGAGTAACATTCGGCGGCATGGACGCGCCGTCGGGTGGAGCTGGTCCGGTCGCTGGTGTGCTGCCGCGCCGGGTGCACGCCGGTTACGCACTGGGATCGCTGGCCACCGGCGCGTTCGGCACCGTGCCCGGCCTGCTGCTGCTGCCGTACCTGACCGACACCCTCGGCATCGCGGCGGGCGCGGCGGCCCTGCTGGTGCTGCTGCCGAAGGCGTGGGACGTGCTGGTCAACCCCGTCGCCGGGCGGATCTCCGACCGCACCCGGTCGCGTTGGGGCGCCCGCCGGCCCTACCTGCTGTTCGCCGGGCTCGCCCTCGGTGTGCTCTTCGCCGCCATCTTCGCCGCGCCCTTCGGCGCCGGGCCGGCCGCCGGGGCGTACGTGGCGGTCGCCTTCCTGGCCACGGCCACCGCGTTCGCCTTCTTCCAGGTGCCGTACGTGGCGATGCCGGCGGAGCTGACCGGCGACTACGCCGAACGTACCCGGCTGATGAGCTGGCGGATCGCGGTGCTGGCGCTGGCCATCCTGGTCTCCGGCGCGGTGGCCCCGCTGGTGCGCGACGCCGGCGGCGGAGGCGTCCCCGGGCACCGCTGGATGGGCTTCTTCGTCGCCGGGCTGATCGTGCTCGGCGCGGTCGGCGCGTTCCTCGGCACCCGGTCCGCGCCCGGCGGCGCGGTGGCGGAGAGCGAGCCGACGCTGCGCGCCCAGCTCGCCGTCGCCGCCCGCAACCGGCCGTTCCGGGCGTTGCTGGTCTGCTTCGTGGTGCAGTCCGCCGGGGTCGCCACCGTCCTCGCGGGGGTCAACTACTTCGCCGACCAGATCCTGCGCGATCCCGAGGGCGGGCCGACCGTCCTGTTCGCCTGCTTCGTCGGGCCGGCGCTGCTGGTGATGCCGCTCTGGACCCGGGTGGGGGCGCGGGTCGGCAAGCTCGCCGCACTGGTCGCCGCGTCGCTGATCTTCGCGGTCGGCGCGCTGGCCCTGGTCGCCGCCCCGGTGCTGCCCGCCCTCGCGGTCTACCCGCTGGTCGCGCTGATCGGCGTCGGCTACGCCGGGCAGCAGGTGTTCGCCCTCGCGATGCTCCCGGACTGCATCGCGTACGACACGGCGCGCACCGGCCGGCGTCAGGCCGGCGTCTTCACGGGGCTCTGGACGGCCGGTGAGACCTTCGGGTTGGCCCTCGGGCCGGGCATCTTCGGCCTGGTGCTCCAGCTCAGCGGCTACGTCTCCTCCGACACCGGCACTGCGGCCACCCAGCCCGGCACCGCCCGACTGGGCATCCTGATCGGCTTCACGGTCCTCCCCGCCCTCCTGGTCGGCCTGGCGGTCCTGGCCCTGCGCCCCTACGACCTGACCCCGGCCCGCCTCGCGACCCCAACCCTCCGAACCCACCCCGCCGATCACGCAGTTGTGGTGGGGAATGAAAGCCGCTGACCACCATGGAAAGGGCACCACGACTCCATGATCGACGACGAAGCTGACCGGCGGGCGCTGCCCGGCAACGGCCTGCCCGCCGAGCGGGTGCTGGCGGAGGTGCGCGCCCTGCGCGCCGCCGACCGGCCCACGCACGGGGGACGGCTGTTCGCGTACGTCTACGACCCGGCGGTGCCCGGGCTGGACGAGCTGGCCGCCGCCGCGTACGCCGGCAGCGCCCACGTCAACGGGCTCGACCCGACCGCCTTCCCGTCGCTGCTCGCGATGGAGAACACGCTGGTCGGGGCGGCCGCCCGGCTGCTCGGCGGCGGCCCCGGCAGCACCGCACCGGACGCCGTCGGCAGCGTCACCAGCGGCGGCACCGAGTCGCTCATCCTGGCCGTGAAGGCCGCCCGGGACGCCCACCCGGAGATCACGGCACCCCGGATCGTGGTGCCGGCCAGCGCCCACGCCGCGTTCGCCAAGGCGGCGCACTACCTGCGGGTCGCCGTGGACACGGTGCCCGTGTCGGCGCCGACCCTCCGGCCGGCCGCCGCCGACGTGGCCGCGGCCATCGGCCCGCAGACCGTGCTGGTGGCCTGCTCCGCCCCCTCGTACGCGCACGGCGTCGTCGACCCCGTCGCCGAGATCGCCGAGGCCGCCGCCACGGCCGGGGTGCGCTGCCACGTGGACGCCTGCTTCGGCGGCTGGACCCTGCCGTACCTGCGCCGGCTCGGGGTGCACGTGCCGCCGTTCGACTTCGCCGTCGCGGGGGTCACCTCGATCTCGGTGGACCTGCACAAGTACGCGTACGCCCCGAAGGGCGTGTCGGTGCTGCTGCACCGCGACGCGGCGCTGCGCGCCCCGCAGTACTTCGCGTACGCCGACTGGCCCGGCTACACGATGGTGAACCCGGTCATCGCCTCCACCCGCTCCGGCGGGCCGATCGCCGCCGCGTACGTCACCCTGCGGCACCTCGGCGACGACGGGTACCTGCGGCTCGCGGCGGCCACCCGCGACGCCGTGGCCGGCCTGGCCGACGCCGTGCGCGCGGTCGACGGGCTGCGGCTGATGGCCGAGCCGGAGTCGACCGTCGTCTGCTTCACCGCCACCGATGCGGGTCTCGACCTCTTCGTGCTGGTCGACGAGCTGGCCGCCCGAGGCTGGCACACCCAGCCCCAGTTGTCGTACGCCGACCTGCCGCCGAGCGTGCACCTGACGGTGACCGCCGCGGTGGCGCCCCGGGTGGCCGACTTCGGCCCGGACCTCGCCGACGCCGTGGCTGCCACCCGGGCCGCCGGGCCGGTGGCGCTCCCCGCCGAACTGCTGGCCCTCGCGACCACGCTGACCCCCGACGCGCTCACCCCCGACCTGGTCGCCGGCCTGGCCGCCGGGCTGGGCCTGGCCGGCCCCGTACCCGCCGACGCCGGCCCCGCCGGTCCCGGAGATGCCGCCGGCCCCGCCGGTCCCGGAGATGCCGCCGGCCCCGCCGGTCCCGGAGATGCCGCCGGCCCCGCCGACTCTGCCGCCTCCGGCGACGGCGTCGGGACGGCCGTTCCGTCGCCCGGGCGGATGGCGGTGGTGAACACCCTGCTCGACGCCGCGCCGCCGGCGCTACGGGAACGGCTGCTGGTGGAGTTCGTCGGCCTGCTGCAACGCCCCACCTGGTGAGCGGCGGCGGCGTCCACCGCGCCGGGTGGACGCCGCCGCCGGACCACCCGTGCACCCGGAGGTCGGCATACGTCCGGCGGCGGTGACACTCCACCGGGCTTCGGCCGGTTGCGGCCGGCGCGGTCGTGGATCCGACGGCGGGAGCGGCCGCCGACGGGTCGACCGGTGCCGCCGCGGGCTGTGGTTGACTGGTGGCGGTGCTCGGGAAAGGGGGCGGTCGTGCAGGTGCCGGGAGTGCTCGGTGAGCCGATCCGGTTCGTGCTGAACTGGGGCCGCCGCTACTCGCTCTGGGTCTTCAACTTCGGCCTGGCCTGCTGCGCGATCGAGTTCATCGCCACCAGCATGGGTCGGCACGACTTCATGCGCCTCGGCGTGATCCCGTTCGCGCACGGGCCCCGGCAGGCCGACCTCATGGTCGTCTCCGGGACGGTCACCGACAAGATGGCCCCCGCGATCAAGCGGCTCTACGACCAGATGCCCGAGCCGAAGTACGTCATCTCGTTCGGCGCGTGCTCCAACTGCGGCGGCCCCTACTGGGACTCGTACTCGGTGACCAAGGGCGTCGACCAGCTCATTCCGGTCGACGTCTACGTGCCCGGCTGCCCGCCCCGGCCCGAGGCGCTGCTGCACGGCATCCTGCGCCTGCAGGAGAAGATCGCCGCCGAGCAGTCCGGGATCGGCGGCGTGCCCCGGCCGGACGCGCTCGCCGCGCCGGTCGACGCCGCGCCAGCCGACGGGGCCACCGGCGTGCCGCCGCGCTCGGCGGAGTCGCTGACCGCCCCGCCGGTCCGCCCGCCCGCCTCCTGAGCCGTACCGTCCGGTCGGACGAGGGCCCGGGCTGGCCGGCGGGGGCTAGCCTGCGCACCATGAACCACTCCGCCGACCAGCGTTCCGCCCACATCGTCGACGTGCTCACCGAGGAGTTCGGCGCGTCGATGGCTCTCGACCCGGCCGCCTTCCGCCGCAAGTTCCGCAAGATGGCCGCGTCGCCGTTCGCCTTCTACCGGGGCAGCGCCTCGCTCTTCTACGCCGACCAGGTCGGTGACTTCGCCGACGACCGGTTCCTCGACGACCGCACCGGCCGGGTGTGGATCCACGGCGACCTGCACGCGGAGAACTTCGGCACGTACATGAACGCGTCCGGGCAGCTCGTGTTCAACGTCAACGACTTCGACGAGGCGTACGTGGGGCCGTTCAGCTGGGACCTGAAGCGGCTCGCCGCGAGCGTGGCGCTGCTCGGCTACGCCAAGGCGCTCTCCGACCGGGCGATCAGCGACCTGGTCACCGGCTTCGCGCAGTCGTACCTGACCGAGCTGCGGGCCATCGCCGCCGGTGGCGACGACGCGATCGGCTCGATCACCCTGGACAACGCCGACGGCGTGCTGCGCCGGGTGCTCCAGCAGGCGCGGCTCAACACCCGGGTCGACCTGCTCGCCACGCAGACCACCATCGACAACTACGAGCGCAGGTTCTCGCTGGGCGACGGCGTCTTCGAGGTCGACGCCGAGACCCGGGAGCGGGTCTGCGCCGCGTTCGAGGACTACCTCGGCACGCTGCCGGCCTCCTCCGCCCAGTTCCGTCCGGTGGCCACGCACATCAAGGACGTGGTGCTGCGCAAGGGAGTGGGCATCGGCTCGGCCGGGCTGCCGTCGTACAACCTGCTGTTGGAGGGGCACACCGAGGCGCTGGAGAACGACGTCGTCATCTACATGAAGCAGGCCCAGGTGCCGGCGGTGGCCCGGCACATCGCCGACGAGTCGGTCGCGGGCTACTTCCAGCACCAGGGGCACCGCACCGCCGAGTCGCAGCGCGCACTCCAGGCGCACGCCGACCCGTGGCTGGGCTTCACCGAGCTGGACGGGGCCGGCCAGCTCGTCGCCGAGGTCTCCCCGTACGCGGCCGACCTCGACTGGGCCGACGTGAACGAGCCGGAGGAACTGGCCGGGGTGCTCGCCGACCTGGGCCGGGCGGTCGCCCGGATGCACTCGGTGGCCGACGACGAGTCCAGCCACGACCTGGTCGACTACTCCACCGAGGAGGCGATCGTGGCGGCGGTGGACACCGACGAGGCGGGCTTCGTGGCGCACCTGGTCGACTTCGCCCACGCGTACGGCGTCCGCGCCCGGCAGGACCACCAGCTCTTCGTCGACCTGTTCCGCAACGGCCGGCTGCCCGGCCTCTGAGCGGGGTCAGGAGCCGAACTCCAGCACCACCTTGATGTCGTCCGGTTCGGGGGTGTACGCCTCGGTGTACGCCTCCACCGGCACGCGGCGGGTGATCAGCGCGTCGAGCCAGGAGGGGTCGGCTCGGGCCAGCGCCGCGGCGGCGAGGTCCCAGTGCCGGCGGTTGGCGTTCACCGAGCCGAAGACCACGTTGTTCTCCAGCACCAGGGCGCGGTTGAGCGCCCCGGCGTCGAGGTCGATGGTCCGCCCGCCGCTGGAGACGCCGGTCAGGCAGACGATGCCGGTCGGCGCGACCTTGTACATCACGTCGAGGACGACGACCGGCGCCCCGGTGCACTCCAGCACCACGTCCGGCTCGAAGTCCAGATCGCAGACGGACCCGGTGTGGTAGGTCGCGCCGAGCGCCCGTACCAGACCCGGTTTCGGCCCGGTGGTGTTGCGGTCCAGCACGTGCACGGCGAGCCCGCGCTGCGTGGCCAGCAGCGCGGCCAGCAGGCCGATCGGCCCGGCCCCGGTGACCAGCACCGTCCGCGGCTGCCACTCGGCGCGGCCGCCGATCCGCTCGATGTGCTCCCACGCCTTCGCCACCACGCTGGTGGGTTCCAGCAGCATGCCGACCGGGGCGAGGGAGCGGTCCAACCCCACGGCGAACCGGGGTGGCAGCCGCCAACGGTCCCGGGCGAAGCCGGGCAGGGCCTTGATGCCGTGCTCGGTGAACCGGCCGTTGCGGCACATGTCCCACTCGCCGACCGCGCAGTTCGGGCAGGGCACCGGGTCGGGGTGCCGGACGACGCCCGCCACCAGGTCGCCGGGTTGCAGGGTGCCGGACGGGTCCTCCAGCACCCGACCCAGCGACTCGTGCCCCAGCACCAGCCGGTCCGCGCCGGGCGGCGCCTCGCCGTACCCGCCGGCGATGATCTCGTGGTCGGTGCCGCAGATCCCCACCGCCAGGGCCTCGACCAGGATCGCACCCTCCTCGGGCAGCGGCTCCGGATGGTCCTCGACCAGCCGCAGTGAGTCGGCGACCCCTGGGCAGACAGTCACAGCGCGCACGCCCCCATCCTTCCCCGCCGCCCGTCCCCTCCGCCGCCAAAGCCCCACATCTCCCACCCCACCCCTAGGATCAGCGGCATGACTCCGGAAGAGGTCGGCCAGCGGATGGTCGCGCTGCTCGCGCCCGCCGAGGTGACCCCGGCGGTCTCCGGCGGCCAGGCGCATGCCCGCGCCACCGTCGACGTGCCGCCGGTGAACTGGCCGGACGCGCTCCGCGCGGCCCGCGACGACGCCGAGCTGGCCTGCGACTACTTCGACTGGCTCTCCGCCGTCGACGAACTCGCCGGTGGCTTCGACGTGGTGGCGCACCTCTGGTCCACCACCCGCCGCCACGGGCTCCTGCTGCGCACCCGGGTGCCCCGGGAAGCCCCGGCGGTCGCCTCGGTGGTCGACGTCTACCCGGGTGCGGCGTGGCACGAGCGGGAGACGCACGAGATGTTCGGCATCGACTTTCCCGGCCACGCCGGGCTGACGCCGCTGCTGCTGCCGCCCGAGTTCGAGGGGCACCCGCTGCGCAAGGAGTTCGTGCTCGCGTCCCGGGTGGCGAAGCCGTGGCCGGGTGCCAAGGAACCGGGCGAGTCCGAGGCCGGCGGCGGGCGACGGCCGATCCGCCCGCCGGGCGTGCCCGCACCGGGGGAGTGGGGTACGACGCCGACGCCGGCCGGCGCGGGCGGGGTCGGGGAGGGGCCGCGCGGCGGCACCCCGGCCCGCCCGGCCCGGGAGCGGCCTGCCCGACCGGCTCCGGGGGCCCGTCCACCCCGTACCGCCCGGCCCACCGCCACCGCCGACGGCCCGGCGCCGCCCGGCCCGGCCGCCGCAGGTCCGGCGGACCCGCCGGCACCGCAGGGGCCAGCCGCGTCGGAGCGGTCCGGCGACGACGGAGGTACGCCCTGATGCCCCTGTGGTTGGAGCTGGTCATCCGGGTGGGCGGCGTGCTCGTCGCCTTCCTCACCCTGCCGTTGCTGGTCGGGCAGGCCGAGCACAAGGTGATGGCGCACATGCAGGGCCGGCTCGGCCCCATGTACGCGGGCGGCTTCCACGGCTGGGCCCAGCTGGTCGCCGACGGCGTGAAGTTCGTGCAGAAGGAGGACGTCACGCCCCGGGCGGCGGACCGGGCGGTGTTCCGGCTCGCCCCGGCCGTCGCCCTCGTGCCCTACCTGCTGGTCCTGCTGGTGATCCCGCTCGGCCCCGACGACCTGGTCGGGCAGCCGCTGGACATCGGCCTGTTCTTCGTGCTGGCCGTCGTGGGCGTGGGCGTCGTGGCGGTGCTGATGTCGGCGTGGGCGTCGGCCAACAAGTACAGCCTCCTCGGGGGCCTGCGCGGGGCGGCCCAGCTGCTCGGCTACGAGCTGCCGCTGGTGCTGGCCGCCGCCTCGGTGGCGATGGCGGCCGGCACCCTCAGCCTCTCCGGCATCGTCGAGGCGTGGCAGCCGTGGTGGCTGCTCTGGCAGGCCCCCGCCATGGTCGTCTTCTTCCTCGCCGGGCTCGCGGAGATCCGCCGCCCGCCGTTCGACATGCCGGTCGCCGACTCGGAGCTGGTCTTCGGCTACATGACGGAGTACACGGGCCTGCGGTTCGCGTTCTTCCTGCTCGCCGAGTACGTCGGCATCGTGGTGATCGCCGCGCTCACCACCGTGCTCTTCCTCGGCGGCTGGCAGGGCCCGTTCGCCGACGCGCAGCTCGGCTGGCTGTGGACCCTGTTGAAGGTCTTCGCCGTCTCGTTCCTGATCATCTGGATCCGGGTGTCCTACCCCCGGTTGCGCGAGGACCAGCTCCAGCGCCTCTGCTGGCTCGTCCTGGTGCCCGTCTCCCTGGGCCAGCTCGTCCTCACGGCCGCCGTCCGGATCGCACTGTAGGAACGCGTACCCCGGTAAGGAAGGGCACCTTGTTAACGCATTCTGTATAGGAAGGGGCCCTTCCTAACACCTCGGTCCGAGCCCAGCCCAGCACATCCCGGGTGCGGGGCGATCCGGTCAGGGCAGCGGGGTGTGGGCGGGGTCGACGCGTTCCGCGGGCGGGGGCGGCGGGGGCGGGGTGCCGTCGCCGAAGGGACGGCCACCGAGGGCCTCCCGGCCGTGCGGGGTCAGCCAGTTCGCCAGGTCGGGCCCGAGCGGCACGATCCCGGTCGGGTTGATGTCGCGGTGCACCTCGTAGTAGTGCCGCTTGATGTGGTCGAAGTCGATCGTGTCACCGAAGCCCGGCGTCTGGAACAGGTCGCGGGCGTACGCCCAGAGCACCGGCATCTCCGTCAGCTTGCTCCGGTTGCACTTGAAGTGGCCGTGGTAGACGGGGTCGAAGCGGACCAGCGTGGTGAACAGCCGCACGTCAGCCTCGGTGATGGTGTCCCCGACCAGGTAACGCTGCCCGGCCAGCCGCTCGCCCAGCCAGTCGAGCCGGTCGAACAGCCGGTGGTACGCCTTCTCGTACGCCGCCTGGTCGCCGGCGAAGCCGCACCGGTAGACGCCGTTGTTGACGTCCCGGAACAGCAGTGCGCTCACCTCGTCGATCTCGTCGCGCAGCCGCTCCGGGTAGAGCTCGGGCGCCCCTTCGCGGTGGTACGCCGTCCACTCGGTGGACAGGTCGAGGCTCATCCGGCCGAAGTCGTTGGTGACCACCTGCCCGGTCGGCACGTCCACGATCGCCGGCACGGTGATGCCCCGCTCGTAGCCGGGGAAGCGGGCGAAGTACGCCTCGGCCAGCCGCTCGATGCCGAGCACCGGGTCGCGCCCGCCCGGGTCGAGGTCGAACGTCCAGCTCCGCTTGTCGTGGGTCGGGCCGGCGACGGCCATCGAGATCGCGTCCTCCAGCCCGAGCAGCCGCCGGACGATGATCAGTCGGTTCGCCCAGGGGCAGGCGCGGCTGACGGCCAGCCGGTACCGGCCTGGCTCCACCGGCCAGCCGTCGCGGGCGTCGGCGGTGATCCGGGTGGCGATGTAGCGCTGGTCGCGGGTGAACTCGGCGCCCGGCTCGACGTACCTGCCGCCGGTGCGCATCAGCACCTCGTCGCTGCTGCCGGCGGTGCCTCCCGCGTCAGCCGCCGTGCCGCCTGTCGTGCCGCCCTCGGTCGTGCCGCCCATGCCCGCCCCTCCACCGTCGCTCGTTTCTGGTTCCATCATGGCGGCTGCGCCGCCTCCGGGCGCGCCGAGTGCCGACCAGCACGTCGTCGGCCACCGGCACCGGCACCCCCGCACCCGCCGGCGCTCGGCCGCCCGGCCCGGCCCGGCCGGCGGTTAGGCTGCCGCCATGATCGATGTGGAGGCGGCGGCCCGACGCTTCATCGCCGACGTGTGGAACGGCGTGCGGGAGGAGTCCGCGTACGAGCTGGTCGGGCCGGAGTGCCCGGGGCTGGGCGGGGCCGGCCCGGAGGCGACGCTGGCGTGGCACCGGGAACGCCGGGCCGCCTTCCCGGACCTGCGCTACAAGATCGTGGACGTGGTGGCCGCCGGGGAGCGGGTGGCGGTGCACTGGCGTGCGGCGGGCACCCACGCCGGGCCGTTCGGCCCGGTGCCGGCGACCGGGCAGGTGGTCAGCTATTCGGGGGCGAGCTTCCTGCGCTTCGACGACGCGGGCCGGATCGTCGACGTGTGGAGCTGCAACGAGCTGTTCCAGCTCCTCCAGCAGCTCGGCGTGGAGATGCTCCCCCCGGCGGGCGGGATCAGCGGGACCGGGGCGTGATCCTGCCGAGCGGGATGTCGATCTCCCACGGCTCCGGGACGAGGACGCCGTCGGTCATCCGGGCCTGCTCGACGTAGACGCGCTTCGCCGGGTCGAGCTTGTGGGTGTGCACGACGATCCCGGACTCGGTCTCGATCCGCCAGAAGTAGGGGATGTCGGCCTCCGCGTAGAGCGCGGGCTTGAGCACCCGGTCGATGCTCCGCGACCCCTCCGAGACGATTTCGACCACCAGCATCACCTCGTGGGGCAGGTAGTGCGAGGGGTTGCGCGAGGCCGCGTCCAGCTCCGTGACCAGCACGTCTGGGATGAACGCCCGGGTGCGGGAGAGCCGCACCTCGACGCCCTGCGTGACGTCTAGGTCGGCGGGGCAGGTCTCCTCGAGCGCGGCCATGAGGCGACCGGCGATCGACTGGTGGAGTCGCGTGGGGGAGGGCGACACGATGAGGCTTCCGTCCAGGAGTTCGTGGCGGCGGCCGTCGTCGGGCAGGCGGTCGAGGTCGTCGACCGTCCACCCGCCCGGCGGCGGACAGTCGCCCTGCAGCGCGGCGGTCATGGCGAGCCCTTTCCGGTGCGTCGTTCTCCCCGGGGTCACGCTACCCGCACCGACCCCGGGTGGTGGTCGCGCGCGCCGCGGCCACAGGGCAGGATGGTCGGCATGACCGACCGCAGCGAGCGCAGCGAGCCGGGCGGCACCGGCGGAGACCGTGGCCTGCCGGGCGCGGGACTGGTGAAGGGGCTCGCGGTCACGTTGAAGACGATGACCCGCCGCTCGACCACCCAGCAGTACCCGGACGTCGCCCCCGAGCTGCCACCCCGCTCGCGCGGGGTGATCGCGCTGCTGGAGGAGAACTGCACGGTCTGCATGCTGTGCGCCCGGGAGTGTCCGGACTGGTGCATCTACATCGACTCGCACAAGGAGGAGGTGGCGGTGCCCGGCGCCGCCCGCCCCCGCCAGCGCAACGTGCTCGACAAGTTCGACATCGACTTCTCGCTCTGCATGTACTGCGGCATCTGCGTGGAGGTCTGCCCCTTCGACGCCCTCTACTGGTCGCCGGAGTTCGAATACTCCGAGTACGACATCAAGGACCTGCTGCACGACAAGGACCACCTCGGGCAGTGGATGGGCACCGTGCCGCCGCCGCCCGCGCACGACCCGAACGGTGAGCCGGCGAAGGAGGAGACCGCCGCCGCGCGCAAGGCCGCGATTCCGGCCGCGCCCGCCGCCCGTCCCGCCGCGCCGGTCGTACGCCCCGAGCCCGAGGCCGGCGCATGACCGGTGCGGACGTGCTGCTGCTCGCCCTCGGCGCGCTGGCGGTCGGTTCGGGGGCGCTGGTGGTCGCCACCCGGCACCTGGTCCGGGCCGGCCTCTACCTGGTGCTCTGCCTCGGCGCGCTGGCCGGGATGTACCTGGTGCTCACCGCCGAGCTGGTGGCCTGGGTGCAGGTGCTGATCTATGTCGGCGCGGTGGTGGTGCTGCTGCTCTTCGCGGTGATGCTCACCCGCGCCCCGATCGGCGCCTCCGACGACCTGGACCGGCCCGGCTGGGCCGCGGCACTGATCGGCGGCGGCACCGGCCTCGGGCTGGCCGCCCTGCTGGTCGACGCGTACCGGTGGACGGCCGTGGAACTGCCCGAGGCGGGCACCGCCGAACGCCTCGGCGACCAGATCTTCCGCAGCTGGGTGCTCCCCTTCGAGGTGCTCTCGGTGCTGCTGCTGGCCGCCCTGGTCGGCGCCATCGTGATTTCCCGCCCCGACATCGGCCGGCCGAAGGCCGCGGAGCCGGGCCCCGCCGGGTCCCGCACCGCCGGGCCGGGCACGGGCCGGTCCGGCCCGGCGGTCGGCGGCCGGCGTCCGGGCGACGACGGCGGGCGGTCGCGGTGAGACCCGTCATCCCGTACGTCACCGCCGCGCTGCTGTTCGGCCTGGGCATCTACGGCGTGCTGCGCCGCCGCAACGCGGTGCTGGTGCTGATGGCTGTCGAGCTGATGCTCAACGCGGTCAACCTGATCCTGATCACCGCCGACACCACCGTGCGCGCGCACCTGCCGCACGGCGGGCAGGTCTTCGCGCTCTTCGTGATCGTGCTGGCCGCCGCCGAGATCGGGGTCGGCCTGGCGATCGTGCTCCAGCTCTACCGGCTGCGGGCCACCGTCGCCGTCGACGAGGTGCCGTTGGCCGAGCGTCCGCCGGCCGGCCGTCCGGCCGAGCCAGCCACCGCCGGAGCCACCGCGGGAGCCGCCGGAGCCAGCACCGGAGCCGGCGTCGGGGGCGAGTTCGGGAGCACCGCCGGGGCGGACGCCCGGCGCGGGTCCGCCGACCGCCCGGAGGGGGAACGGTGAGCACGACCACCCTGATCGGCGCGCTGCTGCCCGGCGTACCGCTGGTGGCGGGCCTGCTCGGCCTGCTGCTGCCGCCGGCTCCGCGCGACGCCGACGGCAGCGGGACCGGGTCGTTCCGGCCCGGCGGGGCCCGGGCACGGCAGATGGCGATCGCGCTCGGCGTGGCGGGGGCGGCCGGTGCGCTGGCGCTCGCCGTCGCCCTGCTGGTCACCCTCGACCGGCCCGCCGAGGCGTCCGCGACCTGGGTGGACCTGGGCGGGCTGACGGTGAGTCTCGGGGTGCGGCTGGACTCCGCCGCCGCGCTGGTCGCCGTCGCGGTCGCCGCGGTCGCCCTGGCCGTGCAGGTCTATTCGATCGGCTACCTGCGCCGGGGCCCGCACGACGACGTCGACACCGACCACCGCTACCCGCCGTACGCGGCGCAGATCAGCCTCTTCACCGCCGCCATGCTGCTGGTGGTGGTCGCCGGCGACCTGATCCTGCTGCTGGTCGGCTGGGAGGTGATGGGCATCTGCTCCTACCTGCTCATCGCCCACGACCGCCGGCTGCCGGAGGCGCCGGCCGCCGCCATGAAGGCGTTCCTGGTGACCCGGGTCGGCGACGTCGGCTTCCTGCTCGGCATCGCGCTGCTCGGCGTCTCGGCGGGCACCTTCCGGATCGCCGACGTGCTCGCCCACGACCACGCCGCCGGTACGCTGACCGCCGCCTGCCTGCTGCTGCTCGCCGGGGTGGCCGGCAAGAGCGCCCAGTTCCCGCTGCACACCTGGCTGCCGGACGCGATGGCCGGCCCGACGCCGATCTCGGCGCTGATCCACGCCGCCACCATGGTCGCCGCCGGCGTGTACGCCGTGACCCGGCTCTACCCGCTGTTCGAGGCGACCCCGGTGGCGCTGGCCGTGCTCGGCGTGATGGCCTCGGTCACCCTGCTGCTCGGCGCGTTCGCCGCCACCGCCCAGGACGACCTCAAGCGGGTGCTGGCCTGGTCGACGGTCTCCCAGATCGGCTACATGACGGGCGCGCTGGCGGTCGGCTCGCCGCCGGCCGCGCTGTTCCACCTGCTCACCCACGCCGCCTTCAAGGCCCTGCTGTTCCTCGCCGCCGGTGCGGTCATCCACGCCGTCGGCACCACGCTGATGTCCCGGATGGGCGGGCTGCGCCGCAGCATGCCGGTCACCTTCTGGTGCACGGTGATCGGGCTCGGGGCGCTCGCCGGGCTACCGCCGCTGTCGGGCTTCTGGAGCAAGGACGGCGTGCTCACCGTCGCCCAGGAGGCCGCCCTGCACGGCACCGGCCCCGCCCCGACCTGGGTCGGCTGGCTGGTCTGGCTGGCCGGGCTGGTCGGCGTGGCGGTCACCGCCTGGTACGCCACCCGCCTGCTGCTGCGCACCTTCCTCGGCGCGGCGCGGCTGCCGCTGGCCCACCCGCACGACCCGCCCGCCGTGATGCGCTGGCCGCTGCTGCTGCTCGCCGTACCGGCCGCCCTGCTCGGCCTCGCCGGCTTCAACTGGGCCTTCGCCCGCCGGCTGCTGCTCACGCCCACCGCCGGTGAGCCGGCCGGCGAACACCTCCTGATCCACGTCGGCCCGGAACTGCTGCTGCCGCTGGCGCTGCTGGCCGTCGGGGCGGGGCTCGCCTGGCTGCGCTGGCGGCGGGACCCGGCCGCCGACCCGGCGAGCGCGCTGGGCCCGCTGCGGCCGGTCCTCGCCGCCGCGTTCCGGCTCGACGACGTCCAGCGTGCCCTGGTCGTACGCCCGACGAAGGCGCTGGCGCGCGCGGCGCGTACGGCCGACAAGGTGGTGGTGGACGGCGCGGTCGAGGGCAGCGGCCGGGCCGCGCTCGGCCTCGGCGGCGGCCTGGCGTCGCTGCACCGCGCGGCGCTGCCGCGCGCGGCGGCCGGGGTGCTGGCCGGGGCGCTGCTGATCGGCCTGGCCGCCGTCCTGATCGGAGGGGCCGCATGAGCGCGAGTGAGCCGGTCTTGCGAGCCGCGCAGTCGCGAACTGAGGTGGCGTCATGAGGTTGGGGGAGTTCCTGCTGGTGGCGGTGCTGGCGCTGCCGGCGCTGGGCGCGCTCGCGGTGGCGGCGACGCCCCGGGACCGGGCGGCCCGGGCGGTCGGCACGGCCGTCGCCGCGCTGACCCTGGTGGCCGCCGCGCTGCTCTTCCTCGGCGACCGCACCTGGGTCACCCACGCGGCCGACGCCCCCGCCGTGCGCCCGTGGCACCGGCTCGACCTGCCCTGGGTACCCGGCCTCGACCTGCGCCTGCACCTCGGCGTCGACGGCATCTCCTGGCCGCTGGTCGTGCTGACCGCCCTGCTCACCCTGCTCTGCTGCGGCTACACCATGTGGAAGGTCCCCGACGGCGGCAGCGGGCGGGCGCTGGTGGCTCTGCTGCTGGTCGTCGAGGTCGGCATCCTCGGCACGTTCCTCGCCCTCGACCTCGTGCTCTTCTTCGTCTTCTTCGAGGTCGTCCTGCTCCCGATGTATGCGATCATCGCCGGCTGGGGCGGCGCGGACCGGCGGCGGGCGGCGGTGAAGTTCGCCCTCTACACGCTGTTCGGCTCGGTGCTGCTGCTGGTCGGCGTCTTCGTGGTGGTGTCCGCCGCCGGGACGGCCGACATCGTGGCCCTCACCGGCGGGACAGGACTGTCGCGCGGCACCCAGCTCGCGGCGTTCACGCTGCTCGCGCTGGCCTTCGCGGTGAAGAGCCCGCTGTGGCCGCTGCACTCCTGGCTGCCCGACGCGCACACCCAGGCGCCCACCGTCGGCAGCGTCGTCCTCGCCGGGGTGCTGCTCAAGATGGGCACGTACGGGCTGATCCGGATCGCGGTCGGGGTGGCCCCGGAGGGCGCCCGCTGGGCCGCCCCGGTGCTCGGCGTGCTTGCGGTGACGGCGATCCTGGTCGGCTCGCTGGTCTGCCTCGCCCAGCGCGAGCTGAAGCGGCTCATCGCGTACTCCAGCGTCGGGCACATGGGCTTCGTGCTGCTCGGGGTCGCCACGCTCACCACCACCGGCATCCAGGCGGCCCTGATCGGCAACGTCGCGCACGGGGTGATCACCGGCCTGCTCTTCTTCATCGCCGGCGCGGTCAGGGACCGTACGCACACCGGGTCACTGGACGAGCTGTCCGGGCTGCGCGAGACCGCCCCCCGGCTCGCCGGGCTGCTCGGCTTCGCCGCCGTCGCCTCGCTCGGCCTGCCCGGCCTGGCCGGCTTCTGGGGCGAGGCGTTCGCCGTGGTCGCCGCCGTCGAGGTCGGCGGGGCGCTCTGGACCACGCTGGGCGTGTTGGCGGCGGTCGGCGGGGCGCTCACCGCGGCGTACCTCCTGCGGCTGCTGCGCCGGGTGACGCACGGGCGGCCCAGCGCGGCGGTCGGGCGGCTGACCCCCGGCCTGGCGGGCGTGGAACTGGTCGCGTGGGCACCGCTGGTGCTGCTCGCCCTGGCGGTCGGCCTGGCCCCGACCCTGGTGCTCGGCGTCGCCGAGGCACCCGTCGAGGCCCTGGTGGAGGTACTGCGGTGACTGAGGCGGGCCGGCGGTACGGACGTGACGGGACATCGGCATGAGCGTGCGGAGCGAGCGAATCATGGGGCTCAGCGTGCGGAGCGAGCGAATCATGGGGCTCAGCGCTTTGGTGCCTCATGACGGCACGCAGCGGAGCGGAGTGCCGGCATGAGCGTGGTGCAGAGCGTCGACAACGTGGCGCTCCTTCCGGCGTACCTGGCGGCCGGCACGGCCGTGCTGGTGCTGCTGGCCGACCTGCTGGTGGCCCGGGGCCGGGTCACGCTGGCGACGGCCGCCGTCGGCGCGGCGGCCACGGCGCTCGGCGCGGTCCTGGTCGGCGCCGGGGGCGAGCGCCGGACGTTCTGCGTCGGCCCCGACTGCTCGTACGTCTTCGGTGGCCGGGCCGCCCTGGTGGCCGGCGTCGTCGCCCTGCTCACCCTCGGCGTGCTCGTGTTGTCCGGTCCGCTGCTGCGGGCGGGGCAGTCGCCGACGGGGGAGTACTGCTTCCTGCTCGCCTGCTCGATGACGGGCGGCGTGGTGCTCGGCGCGGCCGGCGACCTGATCACCCTGATCGTGGCGCTGGAGACGCTCACCCTTCCGCTGTACGTCCTCGTCGGGCTGCGCCGCGGCAGTCTGGCCAGCGCCGAGGCGGCCGTCACGTTCTTCGTGGTGAGCGTGGTCGCCACCACGCTGACGCTGCTCGGGGCGGCGCTGCTCTACGCGGCCACCGGCGGGCTGCACCTGGGCCGGATCGGCGCGATCCTCGCCGACCGGCCCGACCTGCTGGACCTGCCGCTCACCACCGCCGCCGTGGCGCTGGTGGTGCTGGGGCTGGCGTTCAAGGTGGCGGCGGTGCCGTTCCACGCCTGGGCGCCGGCCACCTACGACGGCGCGCCGCTGCCGGTGGCGGCGTACCTGTCCACCGCCTCCAAGCTGGGCGGCGTGGTGGCCCTGCTCGCCGTCGTCCAGTACGCGCTGCCGGCCGACGTGACCGGCCCGGTGCTCGCCCTGCTCGCGGTGCTGACGATGACCGTCGGCAACCTGGTGGCGCTGCGCCAGCGGCGTACGGTCCGGCTGCTCGCCTGGTCCTCGGTGGCCCAGGCCGGCTACATCCTCGCCCCGCTCGGCGCGCTGGCGCTGACCGCCGGTCGCGCCGCCGACGCCCGCACCGCCGCGTACGCGGCCGCCGTCACGTACGCCGTCTTCTTCGTGGTGCTGGAACTGGCGGCCTTCGCGGCCGTGGTGGCGCTGCGTCCGGCGGGCGCGGACGGCGGCACGGTCGACGACCTGCGCGGGGCGGCCCGGCGACACCCGTGGCGGGCGGCGGCGCTCGGGCTGGCGCTGGTCGGGCTCGCCGGCCTGCCGCCGGGCCTGGTCGGCCTCTTCGCGAAGGTGACCGTGGTCCGTTCGCTGCTGGACGGCGGCGCGGGCTGGCTCGCCGTGGTGGTGGCCTTGAACGCGGTGATCGGCCTCGCCTACTACCTGCGCCTCACCGCAGCCCTCTGGGCCGCGCCGGCCGGCGCCCCGGCCGTGGTCGCCGTGCGGGCCCGGACGGTCGGGGTGGTGCTGGCCGTGACGACGGCGGCGGCGCTGGTGCTGGGCTTCGCCCCGCAGCTCGTGCTGGACCTCGCCGCCCGCTGACGCGGCGGTTGCGTCGGGCGGTCTTCCCGTTGTCCGGGGCGGTAGTCCCTGGGGGCACTCCGGACATCCCAGGCAACTCACAGCCATGAGACGGATGGTTGACGGGTACCGGGGTTGTTGCACCGGTCAGCGGATCCCGCGCGTTCCGTGTTGCACCGAAGGAGTGATCGTGCACCACAACCGTCTGAAGACCGCCGCGCTGCTCGGCCTGCTCACGTCGCTGATCCTGGCGGTGGGCTACTGGTTCGGCGGCAGTGGCGGCCTGGTCATCGCCGTCGTCGTCTCACTGGTCATGAACGGTGTCACCTACTTCTACTCCGACAAGCTCGCGCTGCGCTCGATGCGGGCGCAACCGGTCAGCGAGGCACAGTTCCCCGAGCTGTACCGGATGGTCCGCGAGCTGGCCACCGAGGCCGGGCAACCGATGCCCCGCCTGTACGTGAGCCCGACGTCGCAGCCCAACGCGTTCGCCACCGGGCGCAACCCGCAGCACGCGGCCGTCTGCGTCACCCAGGGGATCACGGAGATCCTCGACTACCGTGAGCTGCGGGGCGTCATCGGGCACGAGCTGTCGCACGTCTACAACCGGGACATCCTCATCTCCAGCGTGGCGGCCGGTCTGGCCGGCATCATCACCATGCTGGCGAACATCGCCTGGTTCATCCCGCTGGGCGGTGGCGACGACGAGGACTCCCCGAACCCGGCCGTGCTGCTGCTCACCATCATCCTGGGCCCGATCGCGGCCACCGTGATCCAACTGGCGATCAGTCGCAGCCGGGAGTTCCAGGCGGACGCCTCCGGCGCCCGGCTCACGAAGGACCCGCTGGCCCTGGCCAGCGCCCTGAAGAAGATCCACATGGGCGCCCAGCGCCGGCCGCTGCCGGCCCAGCGGCAGCTCACCAGCACCGCCCACCTGATGATCGCCAACCCGTTCAGAGGCGGCGGCGTGGCGGCGCTCTTCTCCACCCACCCCAAGATGGAGGAGCGGGTCGCCCGGCTGGAGCGGATGGCCGCGAACAGCGGCCCCGTGCAGTTCCAGCGCTGAGGCGCTGATCACCTCTCCGCCCGTGTCCGGTCCGCCGGACACGGGCGGAACGCCGTGTGAGCGCGTTAACCGTTCCTCTCGCGCCGTCGACGGCGTTAGGGTCGGAAGGTTCCCCGCTCGTTACATTCCTGGAGGTCGACCGTGGCCGCACTGCGCCAGTACCTGGGCGTCTGGCGGATCCCCGGAGCGCCGATGCTGCTGCTCACCGGCATCCTCGGCAGGCTCGGGATCGGCATGACGCCGCTGGCGCTGCTGCTGGTCGTCGAGGAGGTCACCGGCCGCTACTCGCTGGCTGCCGTCGCCGGGGGCATCTACGCCCTGTCCGGTGCCGCGCTCAGCCCCGTCGCCGGCCGGATCGCCGACCGCGTCGGCCCCACGCCGGTGCTCGTCGGCACCGCCGTCGCCCACCCGTTCGCCCTGCTCGGGCTGCTCTGGTCCGCCCGCTCCGACGCCGGCAGCCTGACGCTCGTCTTCGTGGCCTCCGGGGTCGCCGGGGCCACCTACCCGCCGCTGACCGCCGCGATCCGCGGCGCCTGGAACGACCTGACCTCGCCGGCGTCCGGCCGGTGGCATCTGCGCAACACCGCCCTCGCCGCCGAGACCACCCTCTTCGAGATCGTCTTCGTGCTCGGGCCGCTGCTGGTCGCCGGCTTCATCCTGTTCGCCGACGCCGGGGCCGCCCTGATCGGCGCGGCCGTGGTGACCCTGGTCGGCACCATCGCGGTGGCCCTCGGCCGGGTGATGCGCGGCTGGCGGCCGCACCCGCGCGAGAACCAGACCAGGGGACTCGGCCCGCTGCGCGTGCCCGGCTTCCCGGCACTGCTGCTCTGCGTGGCCAGCCTCGGCATCGCCTTCGGCGCGGCCGGCGTGACCGTACCGGCGTTCGCGACCGCCTACACCTCCGACGACCCCGACAGCCTCGCCGGGGTGCTGCTGGCCGTCTGGGGCGTCGGCAGCGCCGTGGGCGGTTTCTGGTTCGGCGTCCGCAGGCCGGCCCGGAACATGACCCGGCAGTTCTCGCTGCTGCTCGGCGCGGTCGCCGCCAGCTTCGCCGTCTTCGCGGTGATGCCCACCCCGGTGGCGCTGGGCACCGCCCTGGTGATCGGGGGCGCCACGATCGCGCCCGCGCTCACCCTGGAGAACACCCTGGTCGGCCGGGTCTCCCCGACCAGCATGCTGAACGAGGCGTACACCTGGGTGGTGACCATGTCCGTCGGAGCCAGCGCCGCCGGCGGCGCGGTGGCCGGCCTGATCGTCGACCACGGCGGCGGGGTGCCCTGGGCGTTCGTCTTCGCGGGGGCCGCGGTCGCCGTCGGGGCCGGCGTCGCGGCCCTGCCCGCCGGGCCCATCGCCCGTGCGGAGGCCACGGCGGTACGCACCGAGGAGCTGCTGCCCGCCTGACAGCGCCCACGAGGTTCCCGCCGCGTTGGCGGGGTACACCCGGTCATGTTCGTCTTCTTCTCGAACCGGGTGGGCTGCCTCGGCTCCCTGCTCATCAGCGTGATCCTGACGGTGGTGCTGCTGCTCGTCTTCTCCCGCTGACCGGCTTCTCCGGCGGTCGCTGAACGCCCTGGTCGGCCCTGTCGTGGCAGGGCCGACCAGGCGCGCGTCAGCGGTAGTTGGTGAACTGGAGGGCGACGCCGAAGTCCTCGGTCTTGAGCAGCGCGATGACGGCCTGGAGGTCGTCCCTCTTCTTGCCGGTGACCCGAAGCTGGTCGCCCTGGATCTGGGCCTGCACGCCCTTCGGGCCCTCGTCGCGGATCTTCTTGCTGATCGCCTTGGCCTTGTCCGAGTCGATGCCCTGGATCACCTTGCAGTCGATCTTGAAGATCTTGCCCGACGACCTAGGATCGCCGGCGTCCAGCGACTTCAGCGAGATGTTCCGCTTGATCACCTTCTCCTTGAAGACCTCCAGCGCCGCCCGCACCCGCTCCTCGGTCTCCGCCTGGAGGCTGATGGCCTCCTCGCCCGACCAGGAGATCTCGGCGCCGGTGCCCCGGAAGTCGAACCGCGTCGCGAGCTCCTTCTCCGCCTGGCGGAGAGCGTTGTCGACCTCCTGACGGTCGACCTTGCTCACGATGTCGAACGACGGGTTCGCTGCCATGCTCATGCTCCTGCTGTCCGGCGGTCTGTGGTCCTTCGTCCCCCGCTGACCAGCGGTACGACCCCCTGACGGTACCCGGTTGCGTTGGTGCCGGGGGGAGCCGCTATCCTTGCTTCCGCTGCCGCGTTACGACGCGGTGGGGTGCCCTGGCGGGTTGCCCGAGCGGCCAATGGGAGCGGACTGTAAATCCGTCGCGAAAGCTACAGAGGTTCGAATCCTCTACCCGCCACCAGGAGCACGAACGGCCCCGTGAGCTGCGGAAACGCGCTCCGGGGCCGTTCTCGTCCAGTGCGGCGGGTCCAGCCCGATCTGGTGCTCTGCGGCTGTGCGCGGCAACAGATGATCTTGGTTCGCCGTGTCGCCCGACGCCGCCAACGGGTGGATGCCGCGCGGCGTCAGCGCGTGGCTATGGCGGACCTGTCGTCGAATGCCTTTGTGGCCGATATATTCCGTTGCCGCTGCGGGAACCGACCTTCTGAAGCCTCGCCGCTCTCGCTGGCCCGCCACTGCGCGGGTACGGGAGGAAGTCCGATGCAGCGTTGAATCTGTAGCTGAAGATCAGATCGCACACCGCTGCGACCCGAATCTCCGCCGGGAGTGTCGACTTGTCACTCCCAAACTACAAAGCTGACCTCCAGCACGCATATGTCTCCTCTGAAGCGCTCACGTTCGCCCTCATCTCTGAGGTATTTCTCGCACATGAATACTTTCGATATTTCCAGCTTGCCCTGGCGGCCTTCGCTGGTGCGTACGCACAGAGAGAAGCCCGCCTTCATCTGAGATGCCGGAACTTGCGGTGTCCAGGCGGTTCCGTCGATTTGAGAACACCTTTCAAGAGATGGCGTGCCGTTCGCCAAGGAGGCGAACACTGTTCCATTGGCTCCACCGAGGAAGTTGGCGCCAAGCACAAGATCCGTATCGTCGTGCCCGGTATGGCGCTTCTTGTTCTCGTCCATCTCCCAGTAATTGACGTTCCGCCCGTCATTGATGCCGTACTCATCCATGTTCTGAAAACGGGGACTACCGCTGCTGTGCGTTACTTCTCGCTTCGGCGCCCCCGCCGGATCGGATGACGTGTTGCTGTCGCCCGAAATTGCAGAAGGTGTGGGCGTGCTCTTGTTCGCGCTCTGTGTGGTTGGGGGGATCGGGCTGTCGGTGGAGATGATGGTCGGCTGAGATGGGGTTGCGGTTCCTTGGTCATCCCGGACCGGGAAGAGCCACGCAAGCAGGGCGACAAGAGCGCTGAGAAGCCCAACGACGGCCCCGATACCAGCCCATTCCCCGCTGCCGAGGTGCTGACGGAGGCGGCCCCGGGATGGCTTGTCACGATCGCTCACGTTCGACCTCACTCCACACGCGACAGACCACACAACTTAGCGTCGCGCGGTCCTCATCGGTGCCCTTCGCTGGACCGCAACTTGGCAGACACGCTGACAAGTCGAAGGTCGGGCGATGCCTCTGCAAGGAGGCAGGCGCTTTCGCCGCGCGGTTCGAGGACGCGTTCCCGGCGGGGTACGCCTTGCTGCCCGAGTCGGTAAGTGGGGTGGAGGACTACGACGAGCAGACCAGGTGGCGGAGGTCGAACCGTCCGTCGCCGTGCCGTCGCTGGCCTTCCTCGCCCGAGGTCGTCCTGTCCAGAGCGCCGGCCGTACCGCGTGGCCTGCACGGCGGGCCGCTCTCCGAGTCGGTCCACGACCGGTGTCGGAAGCTCGCTCGGGAGAGGGCGCTGACCGAATCGTAGGTCGCTTCGCCCCTCGTGCGTCGGCCTACGACCTGCGGCACGCGGCGGCGTCGCGCTGGCTGACTGCTGGCGTCCCGCCGGCCGAGGTCGCCCGGCGCCTGGGCCACGGCGTCGCCGTGCTCCGGGTCTATGCCAACTGCATCGACGGAGGAGACGACACCATGAACGACACGATCGGCGACGCCCTCGGGTGAGCGAGGGGCTGATGGAGGATGACGCGATGAGTACCGAGCGGGATGAGGCGCTGGCCAGGACGGAACGCCTCGTCCTGCGGGAGGTCCGGTCGCACGACCTGTCGGTGCTTGAGCGGATGTGGCAGGACCCGGTGATGCGGCGTCACCTCGGCGGCCCGGTGTCTGACGAGGTGGTGGCCGAGCGGCGGGTGGGTGACCACACGGGCGGGCTGATGGTGACAAGGAGTTCCGGGGAGTTCGTCGGCTGGTGTCACCTCGGCCGATACCGGACGGGTGATCTGGAACTGTCGTACGTCTTCCTGCCGGAGTGGTGGGGGCGCGGATACGCCCGGGAAGCGTCCGCCGCAGCCATCGGTCTGGCCTTCGACCGGTTCCCGGACGCGCCCCGGCTGATCGCTGTCGCCCAGGAGGCGAACGTCCGATCGGTTCGCCTCCTGGAAGCCCTCGGCATGGTGCGGGTCGACACGTTCGAGGAGTTCGCCGCGCGTCAGGTGATGTACGCGATCGACCGTCCGCAGGCAGCGTCCGGGGCATGAGTAGGTGGTGGGCGCGGGCACGCGTAGGCGTCGGGCGACGGCTAGCTCCCGCAGGTAGCGCGGATGAGAGCGCAAGAGTGAGCCTTGTTTGTCAAGCGGTGCCCGAATGACGGAGTTGAGGAGCCTCGGCAGACGGTCGGTGCGGCGTGAGGTGCTTCCCCCGGTTCTCGCGGGAGTCGCCCTGGGGATGGCCGCATTCACTGCCGACCTCGTGCCGGAAGCTGTGGGCAGGTTCCTCGTGCCGGCCTTCAGCTCGGGTTTCGGCTGGGCCGTGGTGGCGCTCGCCGTGGGCTACTACGCCCCGACCTGCCGATCAGCTCTTGTCACTGGGGTCGGCACCCTCGCCCTGGCGACGCTGACCTACTACGGCCTCGTTGCCTGGCTGAGCCGGCAGTGGCTCAGCGGTTCGGCGCCACCACCGGACGGGCTCGGCTCCATCATGCGCGCGTCGGCCTTCTGGCTGGTTGGTTCGTTGTTTGGCGGATTGGTGCTTGGCTACCTCGCCCACGTCTTCAGGGCGGGCACTACCCGCAACGCCGGGACTGCTCTCGGCGTAGCGCTCGGGCTGCTTGCCGGGGAGGCGGCCTACACCGTTCTCTACATCGCGTTCGTCTGGGTCGGCCCCATGGATTCCTTCGTTTGGACGAGGCTGGGGTCGGCAGCGGTGCAACTTCTCCTTGCGGCAGCAGGCACGCTCGTTGCGTTGCGCCTCTGCCGGCCACAGGTCTCCCTGCGGGCCTTCTTGATGGCCGCCGCGGTGTCGGCGGTGGCGAGCATCGCGAGTTGACATCTCATCGAGTCGGTTCGGATGACGCTGTAGTCGCGAGCGGCGTCCTGGGGCAAGGTTCCATCCGTGGCAGATGGTGGGCGGCTGGAAGACAGAAACGGCAGCTCAGTGACTGTGCCTCAGTCAAGATCAAGAATGCCCTGTGAATCCATCACGAAAGCTGCAGAGGTTCGGATCTCTACCCGCCATCAGGAGTGCAAGCGGCCTCTGACCAGCGCGAACGCCGGTCAGGGGCCGCTTCCGTGAGTCTTGCTCAGCCCCGCTACAGTCCGCTCGATGCTGGCTGTGTCACACACTGTCACCGAGATCGACGGGGGGCCGGGGGTGGGCGAGGTCTATAGGCTGCGGGCCATGATGTTCGATACCCCGCCCGAGCAACTGGTGGCAGTCCTCGTCAGCTGGGCAATCGGACTTGCGGTCCTCTATCTGGTGATCCGGCTGGCCGTGCGGCACGCTATCGCGGACGCGGACAGGCGCAGGGCCAGGACTCGTGACTGAGCGGGCGGTGCCCGGCGTGGGGCCGTGCGGCTAGCGAACGGCTGAGGGCATTGGGCTGGCGTCTCGCTGGCTACGGGAGGTAGGCCGGGGCAACCAGTCTGGGGGGCTGGACTGGCGCGGCAGCCGGCAGCCTCGATCAGGTCGACCCGTTGCTTACGTACTGCCCGCGCACGTCGCTCTCTACCTGTCGGTCGACGACGTCGAGCGCTGCACCGCCCAGGCGGCAGGGCGCGGCGCGCAGCTCGTGCTCGCCCCGTTCGGCGCTGGCGACCAGGGATGTCCTTGCGGCTGAGCAGCACCGAGGGCCTCGCCTTCCACCCGACGACCGCAGCCGGTCGACCCGACGGTGCCCCGCCGGCGACGACGACCCGCGCCGGGTGAACCGGGTCGGCCCCGAGACGTGCGGTACGAAGTTCGTCGCTCCGTCGTCAGAAGCCCTGGCGTGCTGGCGCAGAACGAGTATGGTGGTCGATGTCTGGTCGAGTTGCCCCTGAGCGCGGGGTCACCCATGGTGAAGGTGGGTACGTCTGGACTCCCGGACCTTTCCCTGTTTGCCTGGAAGGTCGCATTCCGCAATGTGCGAAGTGCACGATGCCCACTCAGCCCTGTGATCAGGGCTCGGTCGGGGCGGCCCCTGGGCCGAACGGCGGAACGTCGGCGACGCTCGGTCCGGCGGTACACGCACCGCTTTTCTGGGTACCTGCCTTGTGGCACGATCGTGGAACCTCCACCATCCCCGTGACACTTCCCCGACAGGAGCAAACATGTCTGGTCGAAGGCTGGGCCGGCTGCTTGGCTCGCTTTTCGCACTCGCCGCTCTCGCGAGCGTCGTCTGGGTCGGTGACGCCTGGGGCTCCGCAGATTCCCAGCTTGGCGACATCATCTGGAACATGCCCGCACCTCGCTGAGCAACCACCGCTCGATGACGTGAGACCGGCGGGCCGGTAAGGGGGCACGGGATGGCGGGTCGTGGCCCCACCGGCCCCCGCTCGACTGAACACGCGTGGCTGATCACCGGGCCGTTGGCCCTGATCGCCATCGTCTGCACGACGGTGGTCGGCCTGGTCGCGCCGCAGCCGTTCGGGGAGTGGTCGCTCGCGCTGCCACTCCTCGTGGCGATGGTGGCCGCCGGGCTCCCGGTGCTGAACTTCACCGTCCGGCGGCAGTCCCTCGGCGTGACCCTGACCGAGATCCCGCTGGTCCTGGCCTTCTACCTGGTCGAACCGCTCACGGTCGTCGTGATCTACACGGTCGCGTCGGCGGCGACCCACCTTCGGCACCGGTTCGGTGCGACGAAGTTCTGGTTCAACGTGGGCCGGGCGGCCGCGGGCTCGTCGCTGGCCGTCCTCGTGCTCGAGGCGATGCCGCCCGTCGAGGGCGTCGGCCCGGCCACCTGGCTCAAGCTGTCCCTCGCGGCCAGCATGGTGAACCTGTTGAGTCTCGCCTCGGTCGCCGGCGTGCACACGTTGTTGCAGGGCTGGCAGGCCGGCCGAGGCGCGCTCCGGCAGTCGCCGCCCGCGCTCCTGGCGGCGATGATCAACATCGCCAGCGGGATGATCATCCTCATTCTCATCGCGGCCACCTGGTGGTCGCTGCTGCTGCTGGGGGCCCTCCTCGTCGCGCTGGCCCTCGTCTACCGGGCCTACGCGCAGTTCTTCCGCCAGCACCGCACCCTGACCGACATGTACGAGCTGAGCCGCGCGGTGAGCGAGAGCGGCGAGTACGGCACGCTGCCCGACGCCCTCCTGGGCCGTGTGCGGGCGCTCATGCAGGCGGAGTACGCCACGCTCTGGCTGCCCGCCCAGGGCCGGCACCCCGAGGTGCTGCTGACCGCCCGCAACGACGCCCCCGGTCTGCTCGACTTCGCCAAGACCCCGGCCGCCCTGCGGGAACGGGCCCGGGACGAGGGCCGCACCGTGGCCGTCGGTCGAGGACTGACGACCGACGGCGACCTGCGCGCCCCGCTCTCGACGCACCGGGTCAAGGACGTCATCGTCCTGCCCCTGCGGTCCGGTCAGGCGGTGATCGGGACGCTTGAGGTGGCCAACCGGCTGGGGGACAGCAACCACTTCGTCCGTACCGACGTGCCTCTCTTCGAGACGGTGGCGGCGCACGCGGCGGTGGCGTTGGAGAACTCGCGGCTGGTCGACCGGCTCCGCCACGACGCCAGCCACGACACGCTGACCAGGCTGCCCAACCGGCGGCGGATCACGGGCGCGCTGGAGGAGGCCGTCAAGATCCGGGCACCGGGCGAGGTGGTGGCCCTGCTGCTGTTCGACGTCGACCGGCTGCGCCAGGTCAACGAGTCGCTCGGGCACGCCGCCGGCGACAAGGTCCTGGTGGAGGTGGCCAACCGGCTGCGTGCCTGCGTACCCTCGTCGGCGCTGGTCGGGCGGGCCGGCGGGGACGAGTTCCTCGTGACGCTGCGGTTGGAGAGTGCCGAGGCGGCGGTGGAGCTGGCGGCGCAGCTGCGCGAGCAGATCCGCGACGAAATGGTCTTCGACGCGCTCACCCTCGACGTGGACACGGCGGTCGGTGTCGCCCTGCACCCCGACCACGGCAGCGACGCCGCGTCCCTGCTGCAGCGGGTGGACCTGGCGGCGACGGCGGCCAAGTCCGTGCCGGGGAGCGTGCAGCTGTTCAGCCCGGCGCTGGAGTCGCGGTCCCTGCGGCGGCTCGGCCTCGCCGGTGACCTGCGGCGCGCGCTCGACGCCGACGAGCTGGAGGTCTACTTCCAGCCCAAGGTGACGCTGCGCGACCGCCGGCTGGTCGGCGTCGAGTGCCTGGCCCGGTGGGAGCACCCGGCGCACGGCACGGTCGCCCCGGAGGACTTCGTGGCGGTGGCCGAGCACACCGGTCAGCTCGGCCGGTTCACCGAGTTCGTGCTCCGTGAGGGGCTACGGCACAGCCGGGACTGGACGCACGCCGGCCAGCCGCTCGCCGTCGCGGTCAACCTCTCCGCCCGTACGCTGACCGACCAGCACTTCCCGGCCCGCGTCGGGGAGCTGCTCGACGAGTACGGCGTGCTGCCGCAACTGCTCACGCTGGAGATCAAGGAGGCCGGGGTGCTGGACGGCACCGACCGGCCCATCCCGACCCTGCGGCGGCTGCGGGACCTCGGCGTACGGCTGTCGGTGGACGACTTCGGCACCGGCGACTCGTCCCTGGCCCACCTGCGACGGCTGCCGGTGCACGAGGTGAAGGTCGACCGTTCCTTCGTGCAGGGCATGGCGACGGACCCGGGCGACCTGGCGATCGTCAACGCGGTGGTCACGCTCTCCCAGCAGTTCGGTCTGGCCGTGGTCGCCGAGGGCGTGGAGAGCGAGCTGACCCTGGAGTTGCTCCAGGACATCGGCTGCGAGATCGGCCAGGGCTTCCTGTTCAGCCGCCCACTGCCGTACGAGCGGCTGGAGGCCTGGTTCGGCGCCCAGGTGGACCCGGAGACGATCTCCCCGGGGGAGCTGCCCCGGCTGCGGGCCGTGCCCTGATCTGCGGAAACGCCCCGGTGGGGGATCCGATTTCATCTCCGCCGCGTGGCCGTGTAATGTATCCCCTGCGCGTCACCCCCCGGGGAGATCGCGCAGGCCCCCTTAGCTCAGTCGGCAGAGCGTCTCCATGGTAAGGAGAAGGTCTACGGTTCGATTCCGTAAGGGGGCTCAGAGGGTCCGGCTGGACCCGCCACGGCGGTGTAGCTCAGATGGCAGAGCAAGCGGCTCATAATCGCTGTGTCGCCGGTTCAAGTCCGGCCACCGCTACTCTCGTCCACCGGGCCAGCTCCCGGCGGTCGGTGGGATGGGCGCCACAGGCGCCCACTTTGCATGTCCGCGCCGTCAGCTCGTAGGCTGATGCGTCGTAGTTGTTACCCGTAGCGAGGAAGGCACTCCGCCGTGGCGAAGGCGACCGATGTCCGGCCGAAGATCACTTTGGCGTGTGTGGAGTGCAAGGAGCGCAACTACATCACGCGCAAGAACCGTCGTAACGACCCCGACCGCATCGAGCTGAAGAAGTTCTGCCCGCGGGACGGCAAGCACACGGTCCACCGCGAGACCCGCTGACCCACGGCGGCTCCGCCGGCCCGGTCCTCAGGCACTTCCCGATCGCCGGTCCGTAGGGACGGCGCGGCTCCGGCCGCCGCCGACCGTACGGATCGGCGTTCGGCGTATACGTGTAGGTTCGCGGCATGTCCCTGGACCCGTCCTTCGTCGGCCGGACGTACCCGCCGACCGCCCCCTACCAGGTGGGCAGAGAAAAGATCCGCGAGTTCGCCTCGGCGATCGGCGCCGCCGATCCGGCCCACCACGATCCGGCTGCCGCCCGCGCGCTCGGCCACCAGGACGTGGTCGCCCCGCCGACCTTTCCCATCGTGCTCACCCTGGCGGCCAGCCAGCAGATCATCGACGACCCGGACCTCGGCGTCGACTACAGCCGCGTCGTCCACGGCGACCAGCGCTTCGCCTACACCCGTCCGGTGGTGGCGGGGGACGAGTTGGTGTGCGTCAGCGTCATCGACGACGTCAGCAGCCGCGGCGGGCACGGCTTCCTGACCACCCGCACCGAGGTCGCCACCGCGGCCGGCGAGCCGGTGGTGACGGTCTGGTCGAAGCTCGTCGTACGTGGGGAGGGCTGAGATGGAGCTGCCAGCCAGGACGTTCCGGGTGACGCGGGCGGACCTGATTCGCTACGCCGGCGCCTCGGGCGACTTCAACCCGATCCACTGGAGCGACCGGACCGCCACGAAGGTGGGTCTGCCGGGCGTGATCGCCCACGGCATGTTCACGATGGCACTGGTCGGTCGCGCGGTGGCGGAGTGGGCGGGGGCGCCCGACGCGATCGTCGACTACAACGTCCGCTTCACCCGACCGGTGGTCGTCCCGGACGACGACGAGGGCACCGAGATCGAGGTGACGGCAAAGGTCCGCGAGGTCACCGAGGACGGCTTGACCAGGCTCGACGTGACCGCCGTCTGCGGGGGCGAGAAGGTGCTGTCGCAGGCTCGGGCGACCGTCCGGACGGCTCGCTGACCAGGCTCTCGACGCGCGAGGGGCAGACCGGTTGGGAAAGTCGTGCCGCTACCCGTACACTGGTCCGCCGTGGGGCAAGTAACCCCTGCACGGTTGTGCGTGACCGGGCTGGGTGAGCATTGCCGCACAGGGGTGTAGCTCAATTGGCAGAGCAGCGGTCTCCAAAACCGCAGGCTGCAGGTTCAAGTCCTGTCACCCCTGCGCCTCAGGCCTGACCGTTCCCGTGGGTCGCGCCGCCGTACGGCGGCGTCCGGCCCGTGGTGGTGGCATCGGCGGGGTGGCTCCGAGGCATTCGGGCCCTCCTGGCTGATCCGCCGGCCGCGGCCCGTCGCGGGACGGTTGGTCCGGCCGGCGTGACCAAGCGCCGCGCACGCCCGACAGCGTGCGACCCCGACATCCCGCGACGGAGGGCGAAGTGGCCGACAAGAAGCGGCGCGGCGAGGACGCCGGCGACGACCGTCTGCACGACGAGGTCGTCGACGACGTGGCCGACGACGACGCCACCGACGCCGAGGAGCCGGTCTCCCGCGGCGGCACCGCGACGCGGTCGCGGGCGAAGGCGGATTCGGCGGACAGCCGTCCGAAGACCAAGGCGGAGTCGGACCGGGTGGGGCTGTTCGGCCGCATCGCCCGATTCATCCGCGAGGTCGTGGCGGAACTGCGTAAGGTCATCTGGCCGACCCGCAAGGAACTGCTGACCTACACGGCCGTGGTGGTCGTCTTCGTCGCGGTGATGCTGACGATCGTGGCCGGCCTTGACTTCGCCTTCGCGAAGGGCGTGCTGTGGGTCTTCGGCAACCCCAGCTGACCGGCCGACTGAGCCGATAGTGACGGAAGTGAGCGAGCGTGCCTGAGTACGACGAGACCGCCGAGACCACGGACGAGCAGTCCACGGTGGCGACGGCGGCTGGTGACGAGTCGGTCGAGGCCGCCAGCGAGCCGGAGTTCCCCACCACCGAGCCCGCGCCGGACGAGGACTACGACCCGGTCGCCGAGCTGCGGCAGAAGCTGCGCTACGCGCCGGGCGACTGGTACGTGGTGCACTCGTACGCCGGCTACGAGAACAAGGTCAAGACCAACCTCGAGACCCGGATCACGAGCCTCGACATGGAGGACTACATCTACCAGGTCGAGGTGCCGACCCGGGAAGAGGTCGAGGTCAAGAACGGGAAGCGGTCGCAGATCCAGGCGAAGGTCTTCCCGGGCTACATCCTGGTCCGGATGGAGCTGACCGCCGAGTCCTACTCCTGCGTGCGCAACACGCCGGGCGTCACCGGTTTCGTGGGCGCGACGGACCGGGCCGACCGTCCGGCGCCGCTCTCCCTCGACGAGGTGCTGAAGTGGCTGGCGCCGGCGGTCGAGACCGAGCAGAAGAAGGCCAAGCCCGAGATCAGGGTCCTCGACTTCGAGGTCGGCGACTCGGTCACCGTCACCGACGGCGCCTTCGCCTCGCTGCCGGCGACGATCAGTGAGATCAACGCCGACCAGCAGAAGCTCAAGGTGCTGGTGTCGATCTTCGGCCGCGAGACGCCGGTGGAGCTGAACTTCAACCAGGTCGCCAAGATCTGACGTCCGGAGCGCCGGCGGTGGGCAGCGGCCCGCCGCCGGCGTACCCGTTCCGCCAGCTTGCCGGACCTCGGCGCAGGCGGCGGCGGGGGGCTGCGCTACTCTAGAACGTCGCCGTTGTCGCATCGCGCTGACCGTGCGCGCCCGCGGCCGGCACCTTTCCCAGTTTCAAGCCCCAGGAAGAGACATGCCTCCGAAGAAGAAGCTCGTCAAGACGTTCACGCTTCAGCTGAAGGCGGGCCAGGCCACGCCGGCGCCGCCGGTCGGCCCCGCGCTCGGTCAGCACGGCGTGAACATCATGGAGTTCTGCAAGTCCTACAACGCGCAGACCGAGACCCAGCGGGGCGACATCGTCCCCGCCGAGATCAGCGTCTACGAGGACCGCAGCTTCACCTTCGTCCTCAAGACCCCGCCCGCCGCCCGGCTGCTGCTCAAGGCCGCCGGTGTGGAGAAGGGCTCGGGCGTCCCGCAGAAGGACAAGGTCGGCTCCGTGTCGCAGGCCCAGGTGCGTGAGATCGCCGAGAAGAAGATGGTCGACCTCAACGCCAACGACATCGACCAGGCTGCGAAGATCATCGCCGGCACCGCCCGGTCGATGGGCATCGTCGTCAACGACTGACCTCGGTCACCGCCAGATCCAGTTCGTGGGAGGGCACGCGGACCCCGCGGCCCGCCATAGACCACAGGAGTACGCAGAACATGCAGCGCAGCAAGAGCTACCGCAAGGCCGCCGAGGTCATCGACCGGTCGAAGCTCTACACCCCCGCCGAGGCCGTGAAGCTGGCCAAGGACACCACCTCCGCCAAGTTCGACGCCACGGTCGAGGTCGCCATGCGCCTCGGCGTCGACCCCCGCAAGGCGGACCAGATGGTCCGTGGCGTGGTCAACCTGCCGCACGGCACCGGTAAGACCGCCCGCGTGATCGTCTTCGCCGCCGGCGCGAAGGCCGAGGAGGCCACCGCCGCCGGTGCGGACGAGGTGGGCACCGACGAGCTGGTCGCCCGCATCCAGGGCGGTTGGCTCGACTTCGACGCGGCGATCGCCACGCCGGACCAGATGGCCAAGATCGGCCGGATCGCGCGGATCCTGGGCCCGCGCGGTCTCATGCCGAACCCGAAGACCGGCACGGTGACCATGGACGTCACCAAGGCCGTCTCGGACATCAAGGGCGGTAAGATCACCTTCCGGGTGGACAAGCACTCCAACCTGCACCTGATCATCGGCAAGGCCTCGTTCTCCGAGTCCCAGCTGATCGACAACTACGCGGCGGTCCTCGACGAGGTCCTGCGGGCCAAGCCGTCCGCCGCGAAGGGCAAGTACCTCAAGAAGGTCACCCTCACCACCACCATGGGCCCGGGCGTCCCGGTGGACCCCAACGTGGTGAAGAACCTGCAGGAGGCCTCGGCCGAGGGCTGAGCCCGCGTACCCGTGACGGGGCGTCGCCACCTCGTGGCGGCGCCCCGTTCCGTGTCGGCTGCGGCATGTGCTCGACCGGTGCGTCTTGGAGAGCGGCTGGCCGGGCTGCTGGCGGCCGGCGTGGCCGGGCTCGCCACGGTGACCGTCGCACTGGTCCTGCCGTGGCTGGTCGGCGGGGCGCCGGCCCGGTTCAGCCGGGTGACCGGTCGGTGCCGGTGGGCGTCGCCATCGGGTTGTGGGCGCGCCTGCTGGCCGTACCCGCAGCGGTCGCGCTCGGGGCGCTGGCGAGCCGCGCCACGACGGGCAGCGCCGGCCACGGCGTCGCGGTGCTCGCGCTCGGCGGGGTCGGCCATGACCGGCGGTGCCGCCCGGCGCCGTCGAGGGCCGGGCGCGAGGTGCCCGGCGTGTTGTGACGCGGCGCACCGGGGGGCGATTTGGTGGTCGCGAGGGTCCTCGCGTAACCTGGGCCGCGAAGTTCCACCCAGAGACCGCTGGTCACCGTGCCCCGGCACGGTCGAAGGTCCCGCGACTACGGGCGACCCGCGCAGGGCGGTAAGCGAAAATCGGTGCTGAACATGGTCCGCCGACCGTGTCCGTGTGCCGGCCCTCGCCCCGTGCGCCCTGCGCCGGGGCTTTTCCCGTTGTCGTGGCGCCTCCGCCCCCGTCGAAAGCTTCGGCCGACGACGGTGACCGGCCTCGAGTAACGAGAGAGGAGGGACATGGCGGACAAGCCGATCCGGGCCGACAAGGCCACGGCCGTCGCTGAGCTGACCGAGAGCTTCCGCAACGCGGGTGCCACGGTGCTGACCGAGTACCGCGGTCTGACGGTTTCCCAGCTCACCCAGCTGCGGCGCTCGCTTGGCCAGGAGACCAGCTACACGGTCGCGAAGAACACGCTCGCGAAGCGTGCCGCGACCGACGCTGGGATCTCCGGCCTCGACGAGATGTTCACCGGTCCTACCGCGCTGACTTTCGTTTCGGGCGACGTCGTCGAGGCGGCGAAGGGCCTTCGCGACTTCGCGAAGGCCAACCCGAAGCTCGTCATCAAGGGCGGTGTCTTCGAGGGCAAGGCCATTACCGCGGCCGAGGTCACGAAGCTCGCCGACCTGGAGTCCCGTGAGGTGCTGCTGGCCAAGCTGGCCGGCGCGATGAAGGGCAACCTGAGCAAGGCCGCGGCCCTGTTCCAGGCCCCGCTGTCGAAGACCGCCCGCCTGGCGGCCGCCCTGCAGGACAAGCGCGAGAAGGAGGGCGCCGAGGCGGCCTGAGGCCCCCCGGCGCACCCAGTTCTTACCTAACAGATTCAGGAAAGGACGCCAGACATGGCGAAGCTCAGCACCGACGAGCTGCTCGACGCGTTCAAGGAGATGACGCTGATCGAGCTCTCCGAGTTCGTGAAGCAGTTCGAGGAGACCTTCGAGGTCACCGCCGCCGCTCCGGCCGCGATGATGGTTGCCGGCCCGGGTGGCGGCGCCGCTCCGGCCGAGGCCGAGCCGGAGAAGGACGAGTTCGACGTCATCCTCGAGGCTGACGGCGGCAAGAAGATCCAGGTCATCAAGGTCGTGCGCGAGCTGACCGGCCTGGGCCTCAAGGAGGCCAAGGACCTGGTCGAGGCCGCTCCGAAGGCCGTCCTGGAGAAGGCCAACAAGGAGACCGCCGACAAGGCCAAGGCCAAGCTCGAGGGCGAGGGCGCCAAGGTCACCCTCAAGTGACCTGACGTACCACCAGGCGCGTCCGGCTCGGGTGAGCCGGGGCACACGCGTCACGGCGGGCGGTGATCCGACACTGGATCGCCGCCCGCCGTGTTGGTGGATCCGGCGGCGACGCGGTGAGCAGGGCGTAGACGCTCCAAGCCGGTCGGTGACCGGCGCCCGGCGGTAGCTCGTGGGTGGGAAAGAAGCGGCGAGCCGGATGCCGGGCCTTGACGCGGCACCGGGCAGCCAGGCACGCTGACACAGCAAGACCTTCCGCGCTTGCAACGGCCACCACTTGGGTAATGGCAGCGGCGACACCATCGGCCGCCGCACCTGAGCGGCCCGGCAGGAACGTCGCGTTCCGAGCGGCCCGGTGAGACCCCGTTCGAGGGGCCCGAGGCACGTTCCGCGACGACCTGCGGGTTGGGCTGGACAGCGGTTAGCCTCTCGGCTACACTGCTAGTTTGCGCTGCCTTCCGACTTGACCCCTGCTCGGAAATGTCCGTTTACGGATATTTCTGGTGGGGTCATTGGAGTGCACGCGTACCAGCCGTTCTGCAGCACCGGTCCTCGGAAGGACGCATCTTGGCAGCTTCCCGCCCTGCGAAGACCAGTCGTACGTCGAGCGCATTCGCTCCCCGCCGAGTTTCATTCGGCAGGATCACCGAACACCTCGAGGTCCCCAACCTCCTCGCCATCCAGAACGAGTCCTTCGACTGGCTCGTCGGCAACGAGGGTTGGCAGGGCCGGTCGGCGGACGACCCGCACGCACGCTCGGGTCTCGCGGAGATCCTCGACGAGATCAGTCCCATTGAGGACTTCTCCGGCACCATGTCGCTCTCCTTCTCGGCTCCGCGCTTCGACGAGGTCAAGGCCTCGATCGAGGAGTGCAAGGAGAAGGACCTGACCTACTGCGCCCCGCTGTTCGTGACCGCGGAGTTCACCAACAACACCACTGGCGAAATCAAGAGCCAGACGGTGTTCATGGGCGACTTCCCGATGATGACGCCGAAGGGCACCTTCATCATCAACGGCACCGAGCGCGTCGTGGTGAGCCAGCTCGTCCGGTCCCCGGGCGTCTACTTCGACAAGCAGCCGGACAAGACCTCCGACCGCGACCTCACCAGCGTCAAGGTCATCCCCAGCCGGGGCGCCTGGCTCGAGTTCGACATCGACAAGCGCGACACGGTCGGCGTCCGCATCGACCGCAAGCGCCGGCAGGCCGTCACGGTCCTGCTCAAGGCCGTCGGTTGGTCCGCCGAGCGCATCCGCGAGCGGTTCGGCTGGTCCGAGCTGATGATGACCACGCTCGAGAAGGACCACATCGCCGGCGCGGACGAGGCGTTGCTCGACATCTACCGCAAGCTCCGCCCTGGCGAGCCGCCGACCCGCGAGAACGCCCAGACCCTGCTCGACAACCTCTTCTTCAACCCGAAGCGGTACGACGTCGCCAAGGTCGGTCGTTACAAGTTCAACAAGAAGCTCGAGCTGGAGGTGCCGATCACGACCGGCACCCTGACCGAGGACGACATCGTCGCCACCGTGGAGTACCTCTGCCGGCTGCACGCCGGTGAGGACGGCTACGAGGCCGACGACATCGACCACTTCGGCAACCGGCGCCTGCGTACCGTGGGTGAGCTGATCCAGAACCAGGTCCGGGTCGGTCTGTCCCGGATGGAGCGCGTCGTCCGCGAGCGGATGACCACCCAGGACGTCGAGGCGATCACGCCGCAGACCCTGATCAACATCCGCCCGGTGGTGGCGGCGATCAAGGAGTTCTTCGGCACCTCGCAGCTGTCCCAGTTCATGGACCAGACCAACCCGCTGGCGGGCCTGACCCACCGGCGCCGGCTGAGCGCGCTCGGCCCGGGCGGTCTGTCCCGGGAGCGGGCCGGCTTCGAGGTCCGCGACGTGCACCCGTCCCACTACGGCCGGATGTGCCCGATCGAGACGCCGGAAGGCCCGAACATCGGTCTGATCGGTGCGCTGTCCACCTTCGCCCGGGTCAACCCGTTCGGCTTCATCGAGACGCCGTACCGGAAGGTCGTCGACGGTCGGGTCACCGACCAGATCGACTACCTGACCGCGGACGAGGAGGACCGGTTCGTCAAGGCGCAGGCCAACGCGCCGCTGAAGGCCGACGGCACGTTCGCCGAGGACCGGGTCCTGTGCCGCCGTAAGGGCGGCGAGACCGAGGACGTGGTGCCGAGCGCCGTCGACTACATGGACGTGTCGCCGCGGCAGATGACCTCGGTCGCGACCGCGATGATCCCGTTCCTCGAGCACGACGACGCCAACCGGGCGCTGATGGGCGCGAACATGCAGCGCCAGGCGGTGCCGCTGGTCAAGGCCGAGTCCCCGCTCGTCGGCACCGGCATGGAGTACCGCGCCGCGGTCGACGCCGGCGACGTGGTCGTCGCCGAGATCGGCGGCGTCATCGAGGACCTCTGCGCCGACTACATCACCATCCACCAGGACGACGGCCACCGCCGCACGTACCTGCTGCACAAGTTCCGCCGCTCCAACGCCGGCTCCTGCGTCAACCAGAAGCCGGTCGTCTTCGAGGGTGACCGCGTCGAGGCCGGCCAGGTCATCGCCGACGGTCCCTGCACGGACGAGGGCGAGATGGCGCTCGGGCGCAACCTGCTCGTGGCGTTCATGTGCTGGGAGGGCCACAACTACGAGGACGCGATCATCCTGTCGCAGCGCCTCGTGCAGCAGGACGTGCTCACCTCGATCCACATCGAGGAGCACGAGGTCGACGCCCGGGACACGAAGCTCGGCCCGGAGGAGATCACCCGCGACATCCCGAACGTCAGCGAGGAGATGCTCGCCGACCTCGACGAGCGCGGCATCATCCGGATCGGCGCCGAGGTCGTGCCCGGTGACATCCTGGTCGGCAAGGTCACGCCCAAGGGTGAGACCGAGCTGACCCCGGAGGAGCGGCTGCTCCGCGCGATCTTCGGTGAGAAGGCGCGCGAGGTCCGCGACACCTCGCTGAAGGTGCCGCACGGCGAGACCGGCACGGTCATCGGGGTGCGTACCTTCTCCCGCGAGGACGGCGACGAGCTGCCGCCGGGCGTCAACGAGCTGGTCCGGGTCTACGTCGCCCAGAAGCGGAAGATCCAGGACGGTGACAAGCTCGCCGGCCGACACGGCAACAAGGGCGTCATCTCCAAGATCCTGCCGATCGAGGACATGCCGTTCCTGGAGGACGGCACGCCGGTCGACATCGTGCTGAACCCGCTGGGTGTGCCCTCCCGGATGAACATCGGCCAGGTGCTGGAGACGCACCTCGGCTGGGTGGCGAAGACGGGCTGGAGCGTCGACGGCGACGACGCCGAGTGGAAGCGCCAGCTGCGCTCCATCGAGGCGCACGAGTCGGAGCCGGACACCAACGTGGCCACGCCGGTCTTCGACGGCGCCCGCGAGGAGGAGATCTCCGGCCTGCTGTCGTCGACCCTGCCCAACCGGGACGGCAAGCAGCTGATCGGTTCCAGCGGCAAGGCGCAGCTGTTCGACGGCCGCTCCGGTGAGCCGCTGCCGGACCCGATCGCGGTCGGCTACATCTACATCCTGAAGCTCAACCACCTGGTCGACGACAAGATCCATGCCCGGTCGACCGGCCCGTACTCCATGATCACGCAGCAGCCGCTGGGTGGTAAGGCGCAGTTCGGTGGCCAGCGTTTCGGCGAGATGGAGTGCTGGGCGATGCAGGCGTACGGCGCCGCCTACGCCCTGCAGGAACTGTTGACGATCAAGTCCGACGACGTCCTCGGCCGGGTCAAGGTCTACGAGGCCATCGTCAAGGGCGAGAACATTCCGGAGCCGGGCATCCCGGAGTCGTTCAAGGTGCTGCTCAAGGAGCTGCAGTCGCTGTGCCTCAACGTCGAGGTGCTGTCCAGCGACGGCGTGGCCCTGGAGATGCGCGAGACCGACGACGAGGTGTTCCGCGCCGCGGAGGAGCTGGGCATCGACCTGTCCCGGCGCGAGCCGAGCTCGGTCGAAGAGGTCTGAGGTGAGCGGTCGGGAGCCGGCCCGCCGGCTCCCGACCCCACCCACTAGCTAGCAGTACAGACGACGACATAGGGGACATAGTGCTCGACGTCAACTTCTTCGACGAGCTGCGCATCGGCCTCGCCACCGCTGACGACATCCGTCAGTGGTCGCACGGTGAGGTCAAGAAGCCTGAGACGATCAACTACCGCACCCTGAAGCCGGAGAAGGACGGGCTCTTCTGCGAGAAGATCTTCGGTCCGCAGCGGGACTGGGAGTGCTACTGCGGTAAGTACAAGCGGGTCCGGTTCAAGGGCATCATCTGCGAGCGCTGCGGCGTCGAGGTGACCCGGTCGAAGGTTCGCCGTGAGCGGATGGGGCACATCGAGCTCGCCGCGCCGGTGACCCACATCTGGTACTTCAAGGGCGTGCCGAGCCGGCTGGGCTACCTGCTGGACCTCGCCCCCAAGGACCTCGAAAAGATCATCTACTTCGCCTCGTACGTCGTGACGAGCGTGGACGCCGAGTCGCGTCACCGTGACCTCTCGACGATCGAGAACGAGATCCTGGCCGAGAAGCGGCAGGCCGAGAACAGCCGCGACTCGGAGATCGAGAAGCGGGCCACCAAGCTCGAGGCCGACCTGGCCGAGCTGGAGGCCGAGGGTGCCAAGGCGGACGTCCGGCGCAAGGTCAAGGAGGGCGGAGAGCGCGAGATGCGCCAGATCCGCGACCGGGCCCAGCGCGAGATCGACCGCCTGGACGAGGTGCTGGACACCTTCCGCAAGCTGGAGCCGAAGCAGCTCGTCACCGACGAACTGCTCTACCGCGAGCTGCGGGACCGGTTCGGCGAGTACTTCACCGGCGGCATGGGCGCCGAGGCCATCAAGGCGCTGGTGCAGAACATGGACCTCGACGCCGAGGCCGAGAGCCTGCGCGAGACCATCCGCTCCGGCAAGGGCCAGCGGAAGATCCGGGCGCTCAAGCGGCTGAAGGTCGTCGCGGCGTTCCTGAACACCCGCAACTCGCCGCTCGGCATGGTGCTCGACTGCGTGCCGGTCATCCCGCCGGACCTGCGGCCGATGGTGCAGCTCGACGGTGGCCGTTTCGCGACCTCCGACCTGAACGACCTCTACCGCCGCGTGATCAACCGGAACAACCGCCTCAAGCGGCTGATCGACCTCGGCGCGCCCGAGATCATCGTCAACAACGAGAAGCGGATGCTCCAGGAGGCCGTCGACGCGCTGTTCGACAACGGCCGTCGCGGCCGGCCGGTCACCGGGCCGGGCAACCGTCCGCTGAAGTCGCTGTCCGACATGCTCAAGGGCAAGCAGGGCCGGTTCCGGCAGAACCTGCTGGGCAAGCGCGTCGACTACTCCGGCCGTTCGGTCATCGTCGTCGGCCCGAAGCTCAAGCTGCACCAGTGCGGCCTGCCCAAGCAGATGGCGCTGGAGCTGTTCAAGCCGTTCGTGATGAAGCGGCTGGTCGACCTGAACCACGCGCAGAACATCAAGTCCGCCAAGCGGATGGTCGAGCGGCAGCGCCCCGTCGTGTGGGACGTGCTGGAAGAGGTCATCGGCGAGCACCCGGTCCTGCTGAACCGGGCGCCGACCCTGCACCGCCTGGGCATCCAGGCCTTCGAGCCGCAGCTCGTCGAGGGCAAGGCCATCCAGATCCACCCGCTGGTCTGCACCGCGTTCAACGCCGACTTCGACGGTGACCAGATGGCGGTGCACGTGCCGCTGTCCGCCGAGGCCCAGGCCGAGGCGCGGATCCTGATGCTGTCGTCGAACAACATCCTCAAGCCGGCCGACGGCAAGCCCGTCACCATGCCCACCCAGGACATGGTCATCGGCCTCTACCACCTCACCCACCTGACCGCGGGCGAGAAGGGCGAGGGCCGGGCGTTCAGCTCGGACGCCGAGGCGCGGATGGCGTACGACAACGGCGAGCTGCACCTCCAGGCCCCGGTGAAGATCCGCCTGCGTGGCGTGGTCGGGGTCGACAACGGCGCCGGCACCGAGGCGTGGACCGCCCCGGAGGGCTGGGTCGAGGGTGAGCCGCTGACCGTGGAGACGACCCTCGGCCGGGTGCTGTTCAACGAGACGCTGCCGCAGGGCTACCGCTTCGTGAACTACGAGATCCGCAAGGGTCAGCTCTCCGCGATCGTCAACGACCTCGCCGAGCGCTTCCCCAAGGTGGCGCTGGCCGCCACCCTGGACGGGCTCAAGGAGGCCGGCTTCCACTGGGCCACCTGGTCCGGCGTGACGATCGGCATGGAGGACGTCATCGCCCCGCCGCGCAAGCGGGAGATCCTCCAGCGGTACGAGAAGGAAGCCGACCAGATCGACAAGCAGTACCAGCGCGGTCTGATGACCCCGGAGGAGCGTCGCGGCGAGCTCATCCAGATCTGGACCAAGGCGACCAACGAGGTCGCCAAGGAGATGGACACCGCCCTGCCGCAGGAGAACCCGCTGTGGAAGATGATCAACTCGGGTGCCCGCGGTAACCTCCTCCAGCTCCGTCAGATCGCGGCGATCCGTGGTCTGGTGGCCAACCCGAAGGGCGAGATCATCCCGCGGCCGATCAAGGCCAGCTACCGGGAGGGTCTGTCCGTGCTGGAGTACTTCATCTCCACGCACGGTGCCCGTAAGGGTCTCGCGGACACCGCTCTGCGTACCGCCGACTCGGGTTACCTGACCCGTCGTCTGGTGGACGTCTCGCAGGACGTCATCATCCGCGAGGAGGACTGCGGCACCGACCGCGCCATCCCGATGCAGATCGGTGAGCGGCTCGACGGCACTCTGGTCGTGCACGAGCACGCCGAGACCAGCGTGCACGCGCGGACGCTGGCCGACGACATCAAGGGGCCGGACGGCGTCGTCGTCGCCGAGCGGGGTCAGGACATCAACTCGATCCTGGTCGACAAGATCGTCGCCGCCGGGACCGAGACGGTCCGGGTGCGCAGCGTGCTCACCTGCGAGTCGAAGCTGGGCGTCTGCGGTGCGTGCTACGGCCGTTCGCTGCCGACCGGCAAGACCGTGGACGTCGGCGAGGCGGTCGGCATCATCGCCGCCCAGTCGATCGGTGAGCCGGGTACCCAGCTGACGATGCGTACCTTCCACACCGGTGGTGTCGCGGGTGAGGACATCACCCAGGGTCTGCCCCGTGTCCAGGAGATCTTCGAGGCCCGGGTCCCCAAGGGCAAGGCGCCCATCGCGGACACCCCGGGTCGGATCCGGATCGAGGACGGCGAGCGCTCGCGGAAGATCATCGTGGTGCCGGACGACGGCAGCGACGAGATCGTCTACGACAAGATCTCCAAGCGGGTCCGGCTGCGGACCCACGACGGCGGTCACGTCGCGGTCGGCGAGAAGCTCACCGAGGGCACCATCGATCCGCACGAGCTGCTGCGGATCATGGGTCCGCGGGCGGTCCAGGTCCACCTGACCAGTGAGGTCCAGGAGGTCTACCGCTCGCAGGGTGTGCTCATCCACGACAAGCACATCGAGATCATCATTCGCCAGATGCTCAAGCGGGTGACGGTCATCGACTCCGGCTCGACCGAGTTCCTGCCGGGCGTGCTGGTGGACCGGGCGCTGTTCGAGTCGGAGAACCGTCGACTCGTCTCCGAGGGCGGCGAGCCCGCCGCTGGGCGTCCGGTGCTGATGGGTATCACCAAGGCCTCGCTGGCCACCGACTCCTGGCTCTCGGCGGCCTCCTTCCAGGAGACCACCCGGGTGCTGACCGACGCGGCGATCAACTCTCGCAGCGACTCGCTCGTCGGCCTCAAGGAGAACGTGATCATCGGAAAGCTCATCCCGGCCGGTACGGGCATCAGCAAGTACCGCAACGTCCGGGTCGAGCCGACCGAGGAGGCGAAGGCCAAGGTCTACTCGATGACCGGCTACCCGGAGACCGACTACGGCTTCGGGCCGGCCAGCGGCCAGGCTGTTCCGCTGGACGACTTCGACTTCGGGTCGTACCGCTAGGCAGCACGATCGACGAGGCCCCCGGCACGCGCCGGGGGCCTCGCCGTGTTCCGCGGTCGGGCTGGCCCGTGCGAGCGTCGGGGCGCGGCGGGTCGGGGCATGATGGGGGCATGACGACCGCACCCGGGCAGGCGCCCGTCGCCCAGCCGGGGCCGCCCCGCCATCCGCTCGACCCGGACCCGGTCCGGGCCACGAAGGCGCGGGCGGTCTTCGCGCTGGGTCTGATCGGCGCGCTGACCGGTCTGTTCATCGGCGGCATCGTGCCGGCCACGGTGGCGCTCCAGCTAGCGCGTCAGGCGCGCCGGGAGGCGTACGCCTCGGGGGGGTTCCTGACCGGTGCGGCCTGGCTGGGCCGGGGCGAGCGGCTGGCCTGGGCGGGCCTGCTGCTGGCGGCCGTCAGCGTGGTGACCGCGATGGTCCTCGGATTGGTCCGGCTCGCCGACACGCCCTACGGGCAGGACTTCGCACCGAACGTGGACTGACCGATCGCCGAGGGAGCGGATCGCGCCGGGCGCGGGCCGTCGGCCGGCGGCGGTAGCCTGACCCGGGTGTCCGTCGCGCGGCGGTGGACGCCGACACGTCGACAGGAGGACCCGTGACGGAACCGGCGCGCCACCCCGGCGATCCCGTGGCGCCCCCCGCTGCGAATCCCGACGCCCCGTCGGGCGGGCAGTGGGCGCGGCCCGACACGGCCCAGAACGGCCCGTCCGCCGCGCCGGGCTACCCGCCGCCGGTGTCGCCCTGGGGCGCTGCGCCGGCAGCGGGGGAGCCGGGTCGCCCGTCCGTGTCGCCCTGGAGTTCCCCGCCGGCCGCGGGGGAGTCGGGTCCGTCGCCGGTGTCGCCCTGGGGCGCGGGGGAGCCGGGCCCGCCGTCCGTGTCGCCCGGGGGCGCCTCACCCGCGGGCGCGGGTCCGGCGCCGGCGCCGGGCTGGGGTCCGGGCCCGGCCGCCCCGCCCCCACCTCCGCGCGAGGCCGCCCGGCCACCGAAGCGGGTCGACCCGGTCGCGGGTACGCCGTTCGGCGTGGTGCACCTCGACGTGCCGCCGGTCACCTCCGGCCTGGCCGTGGGTTCGCTGGTGGCCGGGATCGTCTCGACCCTGGTCTCGCTGCTGGTGATCTGCGTCGGCGCGGTCGGCGGCGTGGGGGGTGCGTGGGCGGCCGGCGCGTTCACGCTGCTGGGTGTCCTGGCCGGCGCGGGCGCCGTCGTCGCCGGCCTGCTGGGGTTGCGGCAGATCCGGCTCCCCACGGCTCCGCCGGCGGTCCGGTTCACCGGTCGCGGCCTGGCGCTGGCCGGGGTCGGCTGTGGCGTGGCGGGGCTGCTGCTCAGCCTGCTCGGCCTGGGGTTGGCGCTGCTGCTGGGGCTGCGGTGAGGCCGGTGCCCGGCCGGGGGGCGGGAACGCTGCCGTGACGGGGTCGGCGGGCCGGCCGGCGGGGGAGCCGGTACACTCGGACCCTGGATGCCCACCACGGGCGGGTAGGCGAGACGGGCTGGATCGGGTGGGCGTGGATGCTCCGCCAGCCGCTCCGTTTTGACCTGTGCGGTTGTGGTAGGTACTCTTTCCCCTCGTGCCCGGGCAAGCCCGGGCAACTCGTGCGTGCGTTGGATCCGGTGAGCCGGAGATCGCGTGGGAGCACGACAAAGCCACAGACCCGGCACGCGGCCTGCCGTGTGCCGGTGCAAGACCCGGCCGACACGCGCAAGCGTCGGCGCCGGAACCGTGAGCTGGGCGACACGCCCGACCGCGGGTGCCGGGACCATCGCGAGGTGGACCTGGTCGGAATGTAGGAGAGTCGGCCATCAGGTCGGCTACGGCAGACGGTGCGACCGCCACCAGGCGGTCGAAGGGAGCGGAGAAACCCGGTGCCCACGATCCAGCAGCTGGTCCGAAAGGGCCGCCAGGCTAAGACGAGCAAGACCAAGACCCCGGCGCTGAAGGGTTCCCCTCAGCGGCGCGGCGTGTGCACCCGTGTGTACACCACCACCCCGAAGAAGCCGAACTCGGCGCTGCGCAAGGTCGCTCGTGTCAAGCTCAGCAGCCAGATCGAGGTGACCGCCTACATCCCGGGCGTCGGCCACAACCTGCAGGAGCACTCGATCGTGCTCGTCCGTGGCGGTCGTGTGAAGGACCTCCCCGGCGTGCGTTACAAGATCGTCCGCGGTTCGCTGGACACCCAGGGTGTCCGCAACCGCAAGCAGGCGCGCAGCCGTTACGGCGCGAAGAAGGAGAAGAGCTGACATGCCGCGCAAGGGACCCGCTCCGCGGAAGCCGCTGGTCGCTGACCCGGTGTACAACTCGCCGTTGGTCACCCAGCTGGTGAACAAGATCCTCCTGCGCGGTAAGCGTCAGCTCGCCGAGCGCATCGTCTACGCCGCCCTCGAGGGCTGCCGTGAGAAGTCCGGCACCGACCCGGTCGTCACCCTCAAGCGGGCGATGGACAACGTCAAGCCGACCCTCGAGGTGCGCAGCCGTCGCGTCGGTGGCGCCACCTACCAGGTCCCGGTCGAGGTCCGCCCCGCCCGGGCGACCACCCTGGGCCTGCGTTGGCTGGTCACCTACTCCCGCGCCCGTCGCGAGAAGACCATGATCGAGCGGCTGATGAACGAGCTGCTGGACGCGAGCAACGGCCTCGGTGCCGCCGTCAAGCGGCGCGAGGACACGCACAAGATGGCCGAGTCCAACAAGGCCTTCGCGCACTACCGCTGGTAACACCCTGGTTCCGGCGCCCTGGTGGCGCCGGAACCGCCACCAGTTGTGTCGAGACGACGATAAGTAGGGATTGAAGTGGCCGCCGCAGACGCGCTCGCCAACGTACGCAACATCGGCATCATGGCCCACATCGATGCCGGTAAGACCACCACCACCGAGCGGATCCTGTTCTACACCGGCATCACGTACAAGATCGGTGAGGTCCACGAGGGCGGTGCCGTCATGGACTGGATGGAGCAGGAGCAGGAGCGTGGTATCACCATCACCTCCGCTGCTACCAAGTGTGAGTGGAAGGGCCACACGATCCAGATCATCGACACGCCCGGCCACGTCGACTTCACGGTCGAGGTCGAGCGGTCGCTGCGGGTGCTGGACGGCGCGGTTGCGGTCTACGACGGCGTGGCCGGCGTGGAGCCGCAGACGGAGAACGTCTGGCGGCAGGCGGACAAGTACAACGTCCCCCGGATGTGCTTCGTCAACAAGCTCGACCGGACCGGTGCCGACTTCTTCCGCTGCGTGCAGATGATGATCGACCGGCTCAACGCCACCCCGCTGGTCCTCCAGATCCCGATCGGCGCCGAGTCCGACTTCATCGGCGTGGTCGACCTGGTCGAGATGCGGGCCCTCACCTGGCGCGGCGAGACGCAGAAGGGCGAGGACTACGCGATCGAGGACATCCCGGCCGACCTCGCCGACTCCGCCGCCGAGTGGCGCGAGAAGCTGATCGAGACGCTGGCCGACGTCGACGACGCGGTGATGGAGAAGTACCTGGAGGGCGAGGAGATCTCCGTCGAGGAGATCAAGGCCGCAATCCGCCGGGCCACCATCGACGGCAAGGCCAACCCGGTCCTCACCGGCACCGCCTTCAAGAACAAGGGCATCCAGCCGATGCTCGACGCGGTCGTCGCGTACCTGCCGTCGCCGCTGGACATCCCGGCGATCGAGGGTACGGCCACCGACGGCGAGACCCCGTTGCAGCGGAAGCCGTCCAAGTCGGAGCCGTTCTCCGGCCTCGCCTTCAAGATCCAGACGGACAAGCACCTCGGCAAGCTCACCTACGTCCGGATCTACTCCGGCACGCTCGAGTCCGGCTCCCAGGTGGTCAACTCCACCAAGGACCGCAAGGAGCGGATCGGCAAGATCTACCAGATGCACGCCAACAAGCGGGAAGAGCGCAGCTCGGCCCAGGCTGGCGACATCATCGCGGTGCAGGGCCTGAAGCAGACCACCACCGGTGACACGCTGTGCGACCCGGCGAACCCGGTCATCCTGGAGTCGATGACCTTCCCGGAGCCGGTCATCGAGGTCGCCATCGAGCCGAAGACCAAGGCCGACCAGGAGAAGCTCAGCACCGCCATCCAGCGGCTGGCCGAGGAGGACCCGACCTTCCGCGTCAAGCTGGACGACCAGACCGGCCAGACGGTCATCTCCGGCATGGGCGAGCTGCACCTGGACATCCTGGTCGACCGGATGCGCCGCGAGTTCAACGTCGAGGCCAACATCGGCAAGCCGCAGGTGGCCTACCGCGAGACCATCCGCCGCAAGGTGGACAAGGTCGAGTACACCCACAAGAAGCAGACCGGTGGTTCCGGCCAGTACGCCCGGGTGATCATCAGCCTGGAGCCGCTGCCGCTGGGCAACGACGCACCGACCTACGAGTTCGCCAACGCGGTGACCGGTGGCCGTATCCCCCGGGAGTTCATCCCGTCGGTGGACGCGGGCGCGCAGGACGCCATGCAGTACGGCATCCTCGCCGGCTTCCCGCTGGTGGGTGTCAAGCTCACGCTGCTGGACGGCCAGTACCACGAGGTCGACTCGTCGGAAATGGCATTCAAGATCGCCGGCTCGATGGTGATGAAGGAGGCGGCCCGCAAGGCCGACCCCGCGCTCCTCGAGCCGATGATGGCCGTTGAGGTCACCACTCCTGAGGAGAACATGGGTGACGTCATCGGCGACCTCAACTCCCGCCGCGGCATCATCCAGGCGATGGAGGAGCGCAGCGGCGCCCGCGTCGTCAAGGCTCTGGTGCCGTTGTCGGAGATGTTCGGCTACGTCGGCGACCTGCGGTCGAAGACCCAGGGCCGGGCTAGCTACAGCATGCAGTTCGACTCCTACGCCGAGGTTCCGTCCTCGGTCGCGAAGGAGATCATCGCCAAGGCGACGGGTGAGTGACCCTCACCTGACGTGATCGATGATCCGGGGCGGTCGCGGGAGGGTGCTCCCGCCCGCGACCACCTCGGTCGGGATGCGTGAGACCGGGCCTGTAGGCTTCATCGCCGCAGAACCCACCAAAGCTCTCCGGCCGTCAGGTCGGAAAGGCTGTCGACAGAGTCCTAAGCGCCGACCGGCGCGCCGGGGCGAACGAACCAAGAAGTCCACAGGAGGACCCAGTGGCGAAGGCGAAGTTCGAGCGGACTAAGCCGCACGTCAACATCGGCACCATTGGTCACATCGACCACGGTAAGACGACGCTGACGGCGGCCATCACCAAGGTCCTGCACGACCAGTACCCGGACCTGAACCCGTACACGCCGTTCGACGAGATCGACAAGGCGCCGGAGGAGAAGGCCCGCGGCATCACGATCTCCATCGCGCACGTCGAGTACCAGACCGAGGCGCGGCACTACGCGCACGTCGACTGCCCCGGTCACGCCGACTACATCAAGAACATGATCACCGGTGCCGCCCAGATGGACGGCGCGATCCTGGTGGTTGCGGCGACCGACGGCCCGATGCCGCAGACCCGCGAGCACGTGCTGCTGGCCCGCCAGGTCGGCGTGCCGTACATCGTCGTGGCGCTCAACAAGAGCGACATGGTCGACGACGAGGAGCTCCTGGAGCTCGTCGAGCTCGAGGTCCGTGAGCTGCTGTCGAACCAGGACTACCCGGGCGACGACCTGCCGGTCGTGCGGGTCTCCGCGCTGAAGGCCCTCGAGGGTGACCCCGAGTGGACCGGCAAGCTGCTGGACCTGATGACCGCGGTCGACACGGCGATCCCGCAGCCGGAGCGCGAGACCGAGAAGCCGTTCCTCATGCCCATCGAGGACGTCTTCACGATCACCGGTCGTGGCACGGTCGTCACCGGCCGGGCGGAGCGCGGCGTGCTCAAGCCGAACGAGGAGGTGGAGATCGTCGGCATCCGTGAGAAGTCGATGAAGACCACCTGCACCGGCATCGAGATGTTCCGCAAGCTGCTCGACGAGGCCCGCGCGGGCGAGAACGTCGGTCTGCTGCTGCGTGGCATCAAGCGCGAGGACGTCGAGCGCGGCATGGTCGTCATCAAGCCGGGCACCACGACCCCGCACACGGAGTTCGAGGCGACGGTCTACATCCTCTCCAAGGAGGAGGGCGGCCGGCACACCCCGTTCTTCCAGAACTACCGTCCGCAGTTCTACTTCCGCACCACGGACGTCACCGGTGTCGTCACCCTCCCCGAGGGCACCGAGATGGTCATGCCGGGTGACAACACCACCATGTCGGTGAAGCTGATCCAGCCCATCGCCATGGAGGAGAACCTCAAGTTCGCGATCCGCGAGGGTGGCCGCACCGTCGGCGCCGGGTTCGTCACCAAGATCGTCAAGTGAGCTAGGTAACCCCGATTAGGCCCGCCGCATGTCGTGCGGCATACTAGTCAGGTTGCGTAACGACAGTTCGCTGCCTGTGTTCGGCTTTCGCTGAACCTCCGGGTGGCAGGACGGTCGAGCGTAGGGTGGTTGGCGGCCCGTTCGCCAACCACCCTCGCACGGCGTTCAGGTCGCGGTAGTGCGATCGGCGCCCTGACCCACCGCGCGGTCAGAATCGCTCCGGAGTCCCGGGGCGGAGCTTGGCCCGAGGGCGCGACACGCCCGACCGCGGGGGTCGGCGAAGTGGGCCTGTGCCAGCCGGTACAGGCGCCCGCAACACAGCGGCATCGAGAGAAGGAACAGAAGCCACCATGGCGGGACAGAAGATCCGCATCCGGCTCAAGGCCTATGACCACGAGGTCGTCGACTCCTCGGCTCGGAAGATCGTCGAGACGGTGACGCGTACCGGGGCGCAGGTCGCGGGCCCGGTGCCGCTGCCCACGGAGATCAACCGTTTCTGCGTTATCCGCTCGCCGCACAAGTACAAGGACTCGCGCGAGCACTTCGAGATGCGCACGCACAAGCGGCTGATCGACATCATCGACCCGACCCCGAAGACGGTCGACTCGCTCATGCGCCTCGACCTGCCGGCTGGCGTCGACATCGAGATCAAGCTGTAGGGACCGGACAAATGGACAGGCAAGTCAAGGGGATCCTGGGCGCAAAGCTCGGCATGACCCAGGTCTGGGACAACAACCGTGTTGTCCCGGTGACCGTGGTCGAGGCCGGCCCGTGCGTCATCAGCCAGGTTCGTAGCGCCGACAAGGACGGTTACTCCGCGGTCCAGCTGGCGTACGGCACGATCGACCCGCGCAAGGTCAAGAAGCCGATCAGCGGGCACTACGCGAAGGCCGACGTCGCGCCGCGTCGCCACATCGTCGAGCTGCGTACCAGCGACGCCGCCGACTACTCGCTGGGCCAGGAGGTCACGGTCGAGGAGTTCCCGGCGGGCATGTCGATCGACGTGACCGGCAAGACCAAGGGCAAGGGTTACGCCGGCCCGATGAAGCGGCACGGCTTCCACGGTCTGCGCGCCAGCCACGGTGTCGAGCGCAAGCACCGCTCGCCGGGCTCCATCGGCGCCTGCGCCACCCCGGGTCGTGTCTTCAAGGGCACCCGGATGGCCGGCCGGATGGGTGGCGTGCGCTACACCGTCCAGAACCTGACCGTCCAGGCGGTCGACACCGAGAACAACCTCCTGCTCGTCCGTGGCGCCATTCCCGGCCCCAAGGGCGCGCTGGTCCTGGTCCGTACCGCGGCCAAGACCAAGGCGAAGAAGGGCGGTGCGGCCAAGTGACCACCGTTGACGTCCTCACCGTCGAAGGCTCCAGGAGCGGCTCCGTCGAGCTGCCCGCCGACATCTTCGACGTCCAGGCCAACGTCGCGCTGATGCACCAGGTCGTGGTGGCTCAGCTCGCGGCGGCCCGGCAGGGCACGCACAAGGTCAAGACCCGCGGCGAGGTCGCCGGTGGCGGCAAGAAGCCGTACAAGCAGAAGGGCACCGGTCGCGCCCGGCAGGGCTCGATCCGCGCGCCGCAGTTCGCCGGCGGTGGCGTCGTGCACGGCCCCGTGCCGCGCGACTACAGCCAGCGGACCCCGAAGAAGATGAAGGCCGCCGCCCTGCGTGGCGCCCTCTCCGACCGGGCCCGCGCCGGGCAGGTGCACGTCGTCGAGGCGTTCGTCTCGGGCGAGAAGCCGTCGACGAAGGCCGCCCTGGCCACGCTGACGAAGCTGACCGAGGCCCGCCGGGTCCTGGTCGTGCTGAGCAGCACCGACGAGCTGAACTGGGTGTCGCTGCGCAACGAGCCGCGGGTGCACCTGATCGAGGCCGGCCAGCTCAACACGTACGACGTGCTGGTGGCCGACGACGTGGTCTTCACCAAGGACGCCCTGGACGAGTTCCTGGGTGTTCCCGCCGAGACCACCGAGGAGGGTGGCAAGTGAGCACGATCGCCGATCCGCGCGACGTCATCGTGGCGCCGGTCGTCTCGGAGAAGAGCTACAGCGAGCTGAACCGCAACTGGTACACCTTCCTGGTGCACCCGGACGCGAACAAGACCGAGATCAAGATCGCTATCCAGCAGATCTTCGGTGTCCGCGTCCTGACGGTCAACACGCTCAACCGCCAGGGCAAGCGCAAGCGGACCAAGACCGGTTTCGGGCAGCGTAAGGCCACCAAGCGGGCGATCGTGAAGCTGGCTGACGGTGACCGTATCGAGGCCTTCGGCGGCCCGGTCAGCTGAGGGGTGTAGACAATGGCTATCCGTAAGTACAAGCCGACGACGCCGGGCCGGCGTGGCTCCAGCGTCGCCGACTTCGCTGAGATCACCCGGTCGACGCCCGAGAAGTCGCTGCTGGCTCCGCTGCCGAAGAAGGGCGGGCGTAACGCCCACGGCCGGATCACCACGCGGCACCACGGTGGCGGTCACAAGCGCCAGTACCGTCTGATCGACTTCAAGCGGGTCGACAAGGACGGCGTGCCGGCGAAGGTCGCCCACATCGAGTACGACCCGAACCGCACCGCGCGCATCGCGCTGCTGCACTACGCCGACGGCGAGAAGCGCTACATCATCGCGCCGAAGGACCTGAAGCAGGGCGACCGCGTCGAGTCCGGTCCGGGCGCCGACATCAAGCCGGGCAACAACCTGCCGCTGCGCAACATCCCGGTCGGTACCACGATCCACAACGTGGAGCTGCGTCCGGGTGGCGGCGCGAAGCTGGCCCGCTCGGCCGGCGTCGGCATCCAGCTGCTCGGCCGTGAGGACGTGTACGCGACCCTGCGTATGCCGTCCGGCGAGATCCGGCGGGTCGACGTCCGCTGCCGCGCCAGCATCGGCGAGATCGGCAACGCCGACCAGTCGAACATCAACTGGGGCAAGGCCGGCCGGATGCGGTGGAAGGGCAAGCGCCCGACCGTCCGTGGTGTCGCGATGAACCCGGTCGACCACCCGCACGGTGGTGGTGAGGGTAAGACCTCCGGTGGTCGCCACCCGGTCAACCCGCAGGGTAAGCCCGAGGGCCGCACCCGTCGTAAGGGCCAGCCGAGTGACCGGCTGATCGTCCGCCGCCGCTACGCCACGCGTAAGCGCGGCTGAGGGAGATAAGACATGCCTCGCAGCCTGAAGAAGGGCCCGTTCATCGACGACCACCTCCTCAAGAAGGTGGAGACGCAGAACGAGAAGGGCTCGAAGAACGTCATCAAGACCTGGTCGCGGCGCTCGACGATCATCCCGGAGATGCTGGGTCACACGATCGCCGTGCACGACGGACGCAAGCACGTCCCGGTGTTCGTGACTGAGGCGATGGTCGGGCACAAGCTCGGCGAGTTCGCGCTGACCCGCACGTTCAAGGGTCACGAGAAGGACGACCGGAAGAGCCGTCGGCGCTGACGCCGCGGGCATACGGATAGAGGAACAAGGGGTTACAGCGATGCCAGGAAAGGGCGACGCTCCGGTGCTTCCGGGCGCGCGGGCGGTTGCGCGGCACGTGCGCATCTCGCCGATGAAGGCGCGCCGGGTGGTCAACCTCGTCCGCGGCCTGCCCGCGAAGGAGGCGCTCACGGTGCTGCAGTTCGCGCCGCAGGCTGCGAGCGAGCAGGTGTACAAGGTGCTCGCGAGCGCCATCGCCAACGCGGAGAACAACGAGCGGCTGGACCCCGACGCGCTGCTCGTCAGCGAGGCGTACGTCGACGAGGGCCCGACCATGAAGCGGTTCCAGCCGCGGGCGCAGGGCCGGGCGTACCGGATCCGCAAGCGCACCTGCCACATCACCGTCGCGGTCGAGGCGGTGGCGCCGGCCGCGCCGAAGAAGGCGGCCGCGAAGAAGTCGGCCCCGGCGAAGCAGGCGGAGCCGGCCGAGACGCAGAGCAAGACGGAGGGCGCCGAGTAATGGGTCAGAAGGTTCACCCGCACGGGTTCCGGCTCGGCATCTCGACCGACTGGAAGTCCCGCTGGTTCGCGGACAAGCTCTACAAGGACTACATCGGCGAGGACGTCAAGATCCGCCGCATGATGTCCAAGGGCCTCGAGCGCGCCGGGATCTCCAAGGTCGACATCGAGCGCACCCGGGACCGGGTCCGGGTCGACATCCACACCGCCCGGCCGGGCATCGTCATCGGCCGTAAGGGTGCGGAGGCCGACCGGATCCGCGGCGAGCTCGAGAAGCTGACCGGCAAGCAGGTCCAGCTGAACATCATCGAGGTGAAGAACCCCGAGTCGGACGCGCAGCTCGTCGCACAGGGTGTGGCCGAGCAGCTCTCCAGCCGGGTCAGCTTCCGTCGGGCGATGCGCAAGGCCATGCAGTCCGCGATGAAGAACCCGGTCTGCAAGGGCATCCGGGTCCAGGTCTCGGGTCGTCTCGGCGGCGCCGAGATGAGCCGGACCGAGTTCTACCGCGAGGGCCGGGTCCCGCTGCACACGCTGCGGGCCAACATCGAGTACGGCTTCTTCGAGGCCCGTACGAGCTTCGGCCGGATCGGCGTGAAGGTCTGGATCTACAAGGGCGACGCGGTACCGGGTCGGGAGACCCCGGCCGAGGCGCCGTCGCGCCCGCGCCGTGACCGTGGCGACCGTCCGGAGCGGCCGCGCCGTGGTCGGTCCGGCTCGTCCGGCACGACCGCCGGCGGGACCGAGGCCGGCAGGGCCGCCGCCGCGACGACCATCGCGCAGCAGGCCGAGACGCCGAGTGGTGACGCGGTGGATCCCGCCGCCGTCGCCGCCGCGGCAGAAACGCAGCAGGAGGGCTGACAGATGCTGATGCCGCGCAAGCCCCCGAAGGGCTTCCGCAAGCCGCACCACCCGGACCGCAGTGGCGCGTCCAAGGGTGGTAACCGGGTGGTGTTCGGCGAGTTCGGGATCCAGGCTCTCGAGCCGGCGTACGTGACCAACCGCCAGATCGAGTCGGCGCGTATCGCGATGACCCGCCACATCAAGCGTGGTGGCAAGGTCTGGATCACGATCTTCCCGGACCAGGCCCTCACCAAGAAGCCGGCCGAGACCCGGATGGGTTCCGGTAAGGGTTCGCCCGAGTGGTGGGTCGCCAACGTCAAGCCGGGGCGGGTTCTCTTCGAGATGTCCTTCCCCAACGAGCAGATCGCGCGAGAGGCGATGCGTCGCGCGATCCACAAGCTCCCGATGAAGTGCCGCATTGTTACGCGCGAAGTGGGTGAATCCTGATGGCAGCGGGCGTTAAGGCCTCCGAGCTGCGTGAGCTCTCCGAGGAGGAGCTGGTCACGAAGCTGCGCGAGGCCAAGGCGGAGCTGTTCAACCTCCGCGTGCAGGCCGCGACCGGCCAGCTGGACAACAACCGGCGGTTGCAGGTCATCCGTCGGGAGATCGCCCGGATCTACACGATCATGCGTGAGCGCGAGCTGGGTCTCTCGGCCGCGCCGACTGAGGTGACTGCATCATGAGCGAGAACACCACCACCGCCGCCGCGCGGGCCCGCCGCAAGGTGCGTGAGGGCCTCGTGGTCAGCGACAAGATGGAAAAGACCGTCGTCGTCGAGGTCGAGGACCGGGTCAAGCACGCGCTGTACGGCAAGATCATGCGCCGTACCCGCAAGTTGAAGGTGCACGACGAGCAGAACACCGCCGGCATCGGCGACCGGGTCATGATCATGGAGACCCGGCCGCTGTCCGCCACGAAGCGGTGGCGGCTCGTGGAGATCCTGGAAAAGGCCAAGTAGCGAAGGCTCGAGCTCGCCCGGCGTCAGTCGGGCGCGGGTTCCGCCAGGCTCCGGCCGCCGTGCGCGGCCGGAGAACCGGCAGACATAGGAGATAGACGTGATTCAGCAGGAGTCGCGACTGCGCGTCGCCGACAACACGGGTGCCCGGGAGATCCTGTGCATCCGGGTTCTCGGTGGCTCGGGTCGGCGCTACGCGAGCATCGGCGACGTCATCGTGGCCACCGTCAAGGACGCGATCCCCGGTGCCGGTGTGAAGAAGGGCGACGTCGTCAAGGCTGTCGTCGTTCGCACCGCCAAGGAGAGGCGGCGGCCGGACGGTTCGTACATCCGCTTCGACGAGAACGCCGCCGTCATCATCAAGGACGGTGGAGACCCGCGCGGTACCCGTATCTTCGGCCCGGTGGGCCGGGAGCTGCGGGACAAGCGGTTCATGAAGATCATCTCTCTCGCGCCGGAGGTGTTGTGACCGTGAAGGTCAAGAAGGGCGACACGGTCGTCGTCATCGCCGGCAAGGACAAGGGTGCCAAGGGTAAGGTCATCGCGGCCTACCCGCGGCAGGACAAGGTCCTGGTCGAGGGCGTGAACCGGGTCAAGAAGCACACCCGCATCAGCACCACCCAGCGTGGCGCCAAGACCGGTGGCATCGTCACCCAGGAGGCCCCGATCCACGTCTCGAACGTGCAGGTCCTGGACTCCGACGGCAAGCCGACCCGCGTCGGTTACCGGATCGACGAAAACGGCCAGAAGGTCCGCATCGCGCGTAGCACCGGTAAGGACCTGTGATGACCACGGCTACCGAAACCAAGACCATGCCGCGCCTCAAGGAGCGGTACCGCAACGAGATCGTGGCGAAGCTGCAGGAGCAGCACAACTTCGGCAACCCCATGCAGGTGCCGCGGCTGGTCAAGATCGTCGTCAACATGGGTGTCGGCGAGGCCGCCCGGGACGCCAAGCTGATCGACGGCGCCGTCCGGGACCTGGCCACGATCACCGGCCAGAAGCCGCAGGTGCGGCGGGCGACCAAGTCCATCGCGCAGTTCAAGCTCCGCGAGGGCATGCCGATCGGCGCGAAGGTGACCCTCCGCGGCGACCGGATGTGGGAGTTCCTGGACCGGCTGTTGTCGATCGCGCTGCCGCGTATCCGTGACTTCCGTGGTCTGGACGGGCGCAAGCTCGACGGGCACGGCAACTACACGTTCGGTCTGACCGAGCAGTCGGTGTTCCACGAGATCGACCAGGACAAGATCGATCGGCAGCGGGGCATGGACATCACGGTGGTCACGACCGCCACGACCGACGACGAGGGCCGGGCGCTGCTCAAGCTCCTGGGCTTCCCGTTCAAGGAGAACTGAGATGGCCAAGAAGGCGCTGATCCACAAGGCGGCCGCGAAGCCGAAGTTCTCGGTTCGCGCGTACACCCGCTGCCAGCGGTGCGGGCGTCCCAAGGCGGTCTACCGCAAGTTCGGTCTCTGCCGGGTCTGCATCCGGGAGATGGCCCACCGCGGTGAGCTGCCGGGCGTTTCCAAGGCTTCCTGGTAAGGGCGACCGCGTCCCGGCCGTCGCGCCGGGACCCCTTGCACCGATCACGTATTGCTCTTCGCCGTAGGCCCGGGGCGGAAGGCCCCGGGAACCCCGGCGAGAAAGGCTGACGAAATCCATGACGATGACCGACCCGATCGCAGACATGCTCACGCGTCTGCGTAACGCCAACCAGGCGTACCACGACCGGGTGACGATGCCCTACTCGAAGATCAAGGCGAACATCGCCGAGGTCCTCAAGTCCGAGGGCTACATCGCCACCTGGTCGGTCGAGGAGCCCGAGGAGGGCGCCGTCGGCAAGCGACTGGTCGTCGAGCTGAAGTACGGCCAGAACCGGGAGCGGAGCCTGGCCGGCATCAAGCGAGTGTCCAAGCCCGGTCTGCGGGTTTACGCCAAGTCGGACGGGCTCCCGCGGGTGCTCGGCGGGCTGGGCGTGGCGATCATTTCGACGTCCCAGGGGCTGCTCACCGACCGGCAGGCCCGCAAGCGGAGCGTTGGCGGGGAAGTCCTCGCCTTCGTCTGGTAACGGGAGACAGGTAGAAATGTCGCGTATTGGACGTAAGTCGATCCCGGTGCCAGCCGGCGTCGACATCACGATCGACGGGCAGACCGTCAAGGTCAAGGGCCCCAAGGGCGAGCTCACGCACACCCTGGCCGAGCCGATCACGATCGACCGGGCCGAGGACGGGCAGCTGAACGTCAACCGCCCGAACGACGAGCGCAAGGCCAAGGAGCTGCACGGCCTCAGCCGTACCCTGGTCGCCAACATGATCGTCGGCGTCACCGAGGGCTACCGCAAGAGCCTGGAGATCGCCGGCACCGGTTACCGGGTGACCGCCAAGGGCAAGGACCTGGAGTTCGCGCTCGGGTTCTCGCACCCGGTGCACGTGGTGGCGCCGGACGGCATCACCTTCACGGTGGAGAGGCCGACGCTGTTCCACGTGGCCGGCATCGACAAGCAGCTCGTCGGTGAGGTTGCCGCCAACATCCGGAAGATCCGCCCGCCGGAGCCCTACAAGGGCAAGGGCGTGAAGTACCAGGGCGAGGTCATCCGCCGCAAGGCTGGAAAGGCAGGTAAGAAGTGAGCGCCACGCTGCTCAAGCGCCGCCGCGGCGTCGCCGCCAAGCGTGCCGTCGGGCGTGCGCGCCGGCACTTCCGGGTCCGCAAGAACATCAGCGGCACCGCCGAGCGTCCCCGCCTCGTGGTCACCCGTTCCCTGCGGCACATCGTCGCCCAGATCGTGGACGACACCAAGGGTCACACCCTGGCGTCGGCCTCGACCCTGGACGCCTCGCTGCGCGGTACGGAGGGCGACAAGAGCGCCCTGGCCGGCAAGGTCGGCGCGCTGCTCGCCGAGCGGGCCAAGGCCGCCGGCGTCGCCAAGGTCGTCTTCGACCGCGGTGGCAACCGGTACGCGGGGCGGGTCGCCGCGCTTGCCGACGCCGCCCGCGAAGCCGGGCTCGAGTTCTAGAAACCCCGTCACGAGAGAGAAGGAAGGCTGCTGATGCCAGGTCAACAGCGCCGTGGCGGCGGGTCCGGTGGCAACGAGGGTGGTCGCCGCGACAACCGCCGTGAGGGCGGCCGCGGAAACGCGCCCGTCGAGAAGACCCCGCACCTCGAGCGGGTCGTCGCGATCAACCGCGTCGCCAAGGTCGTGAAGGGTGGTCGTCGCTTCAGCTTCACCGCCCTGGTGATCGTGGGCGACGGCGACGGCACCGTCGGTGTGGGCTACGGAAAGGCCAAGGAGGTGCCCGCGGCGATCGCCAAGGGCGTCGAGGAGGCCAAGAAGCACTTCTTCAAGGTGCCGCGGATCGCCGCCTCCATCCCGCACCCGGTGACGGGTGAGGCCGCGGCCGGTGTGGTGCTGCTCAAGCCGGCTTCCGCCGGTACGGGTGTCATCGCCGGTGGTCCGGTGCGTGCCGTGCTGGAGTGCGCGGGTATCCACGACGTGCTCTCCAAGAGCCTCGGTTCGTCGAACCCGATCAACATCGTGCACGCCACCGTGGCGGCGCTGAAGGGGCTCGAGTCCCCCGAGGCCGTCGCCGCCCGTCGTGGCCTGCCGGTCGAGGACGTCGCGCCGGCCGCCATGCTGGCGTCGCGGGCGGGGGTGGCATCCTGATGGCTCGCCTGAAGGTCACCCAGGTCCGGTCCGGTATCGGGACCAAGCAGAACCAGCGTGACTCGCTGCGTTCGCTCGGTCTCAAGCGGATCAACGACGTGGTGGTCAAGGAGGACCGTCCGGAGATCCGCGGCATGATCTTCACGGTCAACCACCTCGTGAAGGTCGAGGAGGTCGAGTAATGACGATCAAGGTCCACCACCTGCGCCCGGCGCCCGGTGCCAAGACCGCGAAGACCCGCGTGGGTCGCGGTGAGGGTTCCAAGGGCAAGACCGCCGGTCGCGGTACCAAGGGCTCCAAGGCCCGCAAGAACATCTCGGCGGCGTTCGAGGGTGGGCAGATGCCCATCCACATGCGCCTGCCGAAGATGAAGGGCTTCAAGAACAGGTTCAAGGTGGTCTTCCAGGTGGTCAACCTGGACCGGCTCGCCGAACTGTTCCCGAACGGCGGCCAGGTCGGCCCGCTCGAGCTGGTCGAGGCCGGCGCGGTCCGCAAGGGCCACCCGGTCAAGGTCCTCGGCACCGGGGACCTGGGTGGGGTCGCCCTCCAGGTGTCGGCGCACGCGTTCAGCGCGTCGGCCAAGGAGAAGATCGCCGCCGCCGGTGGCTCGGTCACCGAGCTGTAAGGGCGGTACACCCGTGGCGCCCGCTCAGTTGTCGCAACTGGGCGGGCGCCATGGTCTACCTGGCATGTGTGCGCCGGGTAATATCGGATTCGGTTTATGTAGCCGGGCGCATCTGCCCGGAGAGGGATCGGGCTGTTAGAGTCCCTTCCCAGCCATGGATATCGGGCACTCGCCCGGCAACCACCCACCCGCCAGGGATGACCGGCGGCCCGCCTCGCGCAGGAGGAAGAAGTTGCTGTCCGCCTTTCTCAGTGCGTTCCGTACGCCTGACCTGCGCAACAAGCTGCTGTTCACAGTAGGCATCATCGCGGTCTACCGGCTCGGGGCGACGCTGCCCAGCCCGGGCGTCTCGTACGGCAACGTCCAGAAGTGCCTCGACGCCATCGGAACCGGCGGCTCCACCGGCGTGAACCTGCTCAACCTCTTCTCCGGCGGGGCGCTGCTGCAGCTCTCGGTCTTCGCGCTGGGCATCATGCCCTACATCACCGCGTCGATCATCCTGCAGCTGCTGACCGTGGTGATTCCCCGGCTGGAGCAGCTCCGCAAGGAGGGCCAGTCCGGCCAGGCGAAGATCACCCAGTACACCCGCTACCTGACCCTGGGCCTGGGTGTCCTCCAGGCGTCGGCGTTCGTGGCGCTGGCCCGCTCGGGGCAGCTCTTCAACAACCAGTGCGACCAGTTCCCGATCATCCCCGAGGGGACCGGGATCCCGGACTGGCTGACGCTCAGCCTCCTGGTCATGACGATGACCGCCGGCACCGGCGTGGTGATGTGGCTCGGTGAGCTGATCACCGACCGGGGCGTCGGCAACGGCATGTCCGTTCTGATCTTCACCTCGATCGCCGCCCGGCTTCCCAGCGAGGGCTGGAACATCAAGCAGAGCCAGGGCTGGGCCAAGTTCGCCCTGGTCATCGCCCTGGTCCTGGTGGTCATCACCGCGGTCACCTTCATCGAGCAGTCGCAGCGCCGGATCCCGGTGCAGTACGCCAAGCGCATGATCGGCCGGCGGATGTACGGCGGCACCTCGACCTACATCCCGCTGAAGGTCAACCAGGCGGGTGTCATCCCGGTCATCTTCGGCTCGTCGCTGCTCTACCTGCCGCAGCTGGCGCTGGACTTCTTCGACCCGAACGACCCGGGCAAGACCCAGACGTGGATCCAGAACAACCTGGTCGACCCGACCAGCCCGATCTACATCGCGGTCTACTTCCTGCTGATCATCTTCTTCACGTACTTCTACGTCTCGATCACGTTCAACCCGACCGAGGTCGCGGACAACATGAAGAAGTACGGCGGCTTCGTGCCGGGCATCCGCCCCGGCAAGCCGACCGCCGACTACCTCGACTTCATCCTGAGCCGGATCACGCTGCCGGGCGCCCTCTACCTGGCCATCATCTCGATCCTGCCGAACTTCTTCTTCATCTGGCTGGACAAGCAGCAGTACCTGAACTTCCCGTTCGGCGGCACCGCTGTGCTGATCATGGTTGGCGTCGGTCTGGAGACCACGAAGCAGATCGAGAGCCAACTCATGCAGCGGAACTACGAAGGGTTCCTGCGGTAGATGAGACTCGTTCTGGTTGGCCCGCCGGGTGCGGGCAAGGGCACGCAGGCCGAGTTCATCGCCGCGCACCTCTCGGTCCCGAAGATCTCGACCGGCGACATCTTCCGGTCGAACGTCTCGCAGGGCACCCCGCTCGGCGTCGAGGCGAAGCGCTACATGGACGCCGGCGAGCTGGTGCCCGACGAGGTCACCATCAACATGGTGCGGAGCCGGCTCGCCGAGCCGGACGCCTCCGAGGGCTTCCTGCTCGACGGCTTCCCGCGGACCACGCCGCAGGCCGCCGCGCTGGACAAGCTCCTCGCCGACCTGGGCACGGCGCTGGACCTGGTGCTGGAGCTGGTCGTCGACGACGACGAGGTGATCCGGCGGCTCTCCGGCCGGCGTACGTGCCGGGGCTGCGGCAAGATCTGGCACGTCGAGTTCGACCCCACCTCGCGTAAGGGCATCTGCGACCGGTGCGGCGCCGAGCTGTTCCAGCGCGACGACGACAAGCCGGAGACCATCGCCACCCGCCTGCGGGAGTACGCGGACAAGACCGCGCCGCTGGTCGACTACTACGGCGCCCAGGGCAAGCTGGTGGGCATCGACGCCACCGGCCCGGTGGAGGACGTCACGGTCCGCGCCATCGACGCCCTGCGCTCGTACGGCGGTTGACGTCCCGCCGGGTTGCGGCGGATAGAGTGCGAAGAGCGGGGTACGTCCGACGTGCCCCGCTCTTCGGCATCGGCAACGAAAGGTAATGGCTCTCCATGCGTCGTCCCCAGCTGGACATCCAGCTGAAGACCCCTGACCAGATCGAGAAGATGCGGGCCGCCGGGCTGGTGGTCGCCGAGGCGCTGCGTCGGATGCGGGAGGCGGTCGCCCCCGGGGTCAGCACCGCCGACCTTGACGCCATCGCCGAGTCGACCATCCGCGAGGCCGGCGCCGTCCCCTCCTTCAAGGGCTACCACGGCTTTCCCGCGTCGATCTGCTCATCCGTGAACGAGCAGGTCGTGCACGCCATCCCGTCGGCGAAGCAGGTGCTCCGCGAGGGCGACCTGGTCTCCATCGACTGCGGTGCGGTGCTCGACGGCTGGCACGGCGACGCCGCCATCACGGCCGGCGTGGGCGAGGTCGACCCGGCGTTGCTGAAGATGTCGGCGGTGGCCGAGGACGCCATGTGGGCGGGCATCGCAGCAGCCGCCCGTGGCGCGGCCAGCGGCAGGGGTCGGCTCACCGACATCTCGCACGCCGTGGAGGACGCGGTCCGCAAGGGCGGGCGGTACGGCATCGTCGACGGCTACGGCGGGCACGGCATCGGCACCGAGATGCACCAGGATCCGCACGTGCTCAACCACGGGCGGCCGGGCAAGGGCCCCCGCCTGGTGCCGGGCATGGCGCTGGCGATCGAGCCGATGATCACGATGGGCTCACCCCGGACGGTCGAACTCTCCGACGGCTGGACCGTGATCACCCGGGACCGGTCGATGGCGGTGCACGTCGAGCACACGATGGCGCTGCTCCCGGACGGCGTCTGGGTGCTGACCGCGCCGGACGGCGGGCGCGCCCGGCTGGGCGAGCTGGTCACGTCCCGCCAGCCCGCGGACTCACCGGCCCGCTGAGGCCGGCCCGTCGAGGCCGGCCCGTCGAGGCCAGCGGCCAGGTCCGCCGGGCGGCCAGGTGTCCGGCGTTCCCGGCCGCTGAGATCCGCATCACCGCCCCCGCCGAGGCCCGGACCGTGCCCGGCGGGCGGTGGTGCAGCGGTGGCATGCTTGCGGGTATGGAGGGACGCGACGGGATGCGGGCCGCCGACGCGGACCGCCAGGCGGTGGCGGAGCGGCTGCGGGTGGCCGTCGACGAGGGCCGGCTGGATCTGCACGAGTACGACGAGCGGTTGCAGCGGGCGTACGCCTCGCGCACGTACGGCGAGTTGGACGCGCTGGTGACCGACCTGCCGGCGCCGGCCGCCCCGGTTGCGTCGGAGTTGGCCACGCGGCCGGACGCCGTCCCCTCGCCGTCGGAAGGTGCACGGCCGGGCGGCGTCCCCTCGCCGTCGGCCGCTGGCCGGTCGTCGCTGACCTCGTCGGCGACGGCCCTGTGGCTGGCCGAGGTCTGGCTGCCGTACCTGCGGGTGATCGCGATCGTGGTGACCGTCTGGGCGGTGACGTCCGCGCTCTCCACGGATCTGCTCTACTTCTGGCCCGCCTGGGTGGCCGGGCCGTGGGGAGGGGTGCTCCTGGTGCGCACGGTCGCCGGGCTCGTCGGCGGGGAGCCACAGCGGCAGGCCGAGCAGCGGGAGCGACGGCGCGAGCGCCGGCGGGCGAAGCGGGCGCGTAAGCGGGAGTTGGCTGCCGCCGAGGGGAACACCCGCGACCCGGAGCAGGCCCTGCCGGCCGCCGGGGAGGACCGCCGGGTGCCGGTCGGGGAACTGCCGGCCGCCAGCGAGGAGCGTCAAGGGCCGGTGTCGGCCGCCTAGGTCTCTCTCCGGACCGTGACTGGCTGCGCAGGACGGCTGGCGGTGTGGTCTCCTCGTCTCGATACCAAACAGGTATCTTCATACCGGGCAGGTATCGGCGTTCAAGCCGCAGCGGTTCATCAGCTTCACGCGCCTTCCACAGCTTCACGCGCCTTCCACAGCTTCAGTCGCCTTCCACGTCGTCCGTCAGCCGGAACGCCGCCAGGACTGCCACCAGACCCACCACTTCTCAAGCGTGCGTAGGGCGGAGGCGCGTACCGGAAGCGGCCGTCCAGCGGAAACGCCCGCGCGGCGGCAGACGCGGAGGGGTGATTGCCCGGATCTGTCCGGTCCGACGCACCGATTCCCGGCCGGTTTGGCGGCGGCGCACAGGCGGGCGTAGACTTTCTGATCGGCGCACAGCGTCCACTCCGGCATGCCCACCCTGCGCTTCGGTGGGAGCCGGAGCCGCGGCTGGCGCGGGCAAGCTGATCTTGATCAGTGGCCCGTGTAAGACGTTGTGGGCCGTCCGGAGTAACCGACGTCAGGACAGCGGAGTACATGCCGAAAAAAGACGGAGCCATCGAGATCGAGGGTCGGGTCATCGAGCCCCTGCCGAACGCCATGTTCCGGGTGGAGCTCGCGAACGGCCACAAGGTGTTGGCTCACATCAGCGGCAAGATGCGGCAGCACTACATCCGCATCCTGCCGGAGGACCGGGTCGTCGTCGAACTCTCGCCGTACGACCTGACCCGCGGGCGCATCGTCTACCGCTACAAGTAAGCCTGACGGCGGCCGGGACGTCCCCGTGTCCGTCTTCGACGTCCGGTGTCGCGCCTCGGCGCGTCGTCGGGCCAGATGGGAAGTAAGGCAACCGTGAAGGTCAAGCCGAGCGTCAAGAGGATCTGCAACAAGTGCCGGGTCATCCGCCGGCACGGCCGGGTCATGGTGATCTGCACCGACCCGCGCCACAAGCAGCGCCAGGGCTGAACCAGTTCCGGCCGACCGGGTGACAACGGTCGGTCGAGATCGGTTCGGGCCGCGGATCCAGACAACGAATCACATGCTCGTTCCAGCCGCGAGCGGTGCGCAGCGCGTACCTCATCGTGGTTGACCCCCGGTCGGAGGCCGGGGCCCGCTCGGGCAGCGGCCGTTCGTGGTCGCCGGCACACGCCGGTGGCGCAACGGTCGGTAGCGGGATGGGACGGGTCCACACCTCCGCCAGAACATCACGAGGAGTACGCCCGCACATGGCACGTCTAGTCGGCGTCGACCTCCCCCGCGAGAAGCGGATGGAGATCGCGCTCACCTACATCTTCGGCGTGGGTCGCACCCGGGCCCTGGAGACGCTCTCTGCTACCGGCATCTCGCCGGACAAGCGCGTCCGGGACCTCACGGACGAGGAGCTGGTCCAGCTCCGTAACCACATCGAGGGCAACTACAAGGTTGAAGGCGACCTGCGCCGCGAGGTCGCCGCTGACATCCGCCGCAAGGTCGAGATCGGCTGCTACGCCGGCATCCGGCACCGCCGGGGCCTGCCCGTGCGTGGCCAGCGGACCAAGACCAACGCGCGGACCCGGAAGGGCCCGAAGCGGACCGTCGCCGGCAAGAAGAAGCCCGGCAAGAAGTAATAGGAGCGCACAGACTTATGCCACCGAAGGCTCGTGCCGGAGCCGCCGTCAAGAAGGTCCGGCGCAAGGAACGCAAGAACGTCGCCCACGGGCAGGCGCACATCAAGAGCACCTTCAACAACACCATCGTGTCCATCACGGACCCGACCGGTGCGGTCATCTCCTGGGCCTCGTCCGGGCAGGTGGGCTTCAAGGGCTCCCGCAAGTCGACTCCGTTCGCCGCGCAGCTGGCCGCCGAGGCCGCCGCTCGCCGGGCCATGGAGCACGGCATGCGCAAGGTCGACGTGTTCGTCAAGGGCCCCGGCTCCGGCCGGGAGACCGCCATCCGTTCGCTGCAGGCCGCCGGTCTCGAGGTCGGACAGATCTCCGACGTCACCCCGCAGCCGCACAACGGGTGCCGTCCGCCCAAGCGTCGTCGGGTCTGAGAGGTAGAGAGAGATGGCTCGTTACACCGGTGCTGACTGCCGCCGTTGCCGGCGGGAGAAGATGAAGCTGTTCCTCAAGGGCAGCAAGTGCGATGGCCCGAAGTGCCCGTTCGAGTCCCGGCCGTTCCCGCCCGGGCAGCACGGCCGCGGCCGCACGAAGGAGACGGAGTACCTGCTCCAGCTCCGTGAGAAGCAGAAGGCCCGTCGCGTCTACGGCGTGCTGGAGAAGCAGTTCCGCGGCTACTACGAAGAGGCCGTCGGCAAGAAGGCCAAGACCGGCGAGGTCCTGCTGCAGATCCTCGAGTCGCGGCTGGACAACGTGGTCTACCGGGCCGGCTACGCCAAGTCCCGGGACATGGCCCGCCAGCTGGTCAAGCACGGCCACTTCACCGTGAACGGCAAGAAGGTCGACATCCCGTCGTACCGCGTCAAGGAGCACGACATCATCGAGGTCCGGGGCAAGAGCAAGGAGCTCACCCCGTTCATCGTGGCGCAGGCCGAGGCCGGCTCGAAGTCGGTTCCGGCGTGGCTGGAGGCTATCCCCAGCCAGATGAAGGTGCTCGTGCACTCGCTCCCGGCCCGCCAGGTCATCGACACGCAGGTCCAGGAGCAGCTGATCGTCGAGCTCTACTCCAAGTAGTCGGAGCTCGTTGCGGTGGCCCGCCCTTCCGGGGCGGGCCACCGGAACAGTTTGTCGTGGGCGTCATATGGCGGGCGCCCCGGAAGAGAAGAGAAGACATGCTCATCAGCCAGCGACCGACTCTCTCCGAGGAGTCGATCAACGAGACCCGGTCCCGGTTCACCATCGAGCCGCTGGAGCCGGGCTTCGGCTACACCCTGGGCAACTCGCTGCGGCGCACGCTGCTGTCGTCGATCCCGGGTGCGGCGGTCACCTCGATCAAGATCGACGGCGTGCTGCACGAGTTCACCACGATCCCCGGTGTCAAGGAGGACGTGGTCGAGCTCGTCATGAACATCAAGGAGCTGTGCGTCAGCTCCGAGCACGACGAGCCGGTCAGCATGTACCTGCGCAAGCAGGGCCCGGGCGACGTGACGGCGGGCGACATCCAGCCGCCGGCCGGCGTCTCGGTGCACAACCCGGATCTGAAGCTCGCCACCCTCAACGGCAAGGGCCGGCTCGACATGGAGCTGACCGTCGAGCGGGGTCGCGGCTACGTCACGGCGGCGCAGAACAAGCAGGCCGGTGCCGAGATCGGCCGGATCCCGGTCGACTCGATCTACTCGCCGGTGCTGAAGGTGACGTACCGCGTCGAGGCGACCCGTGTCGAGCAGCGGACCGACTTCGACCGGCTGATCATCGACGTCGAGACCAAGCCGTCGATGGGCCCGCGTACCGCGCTGGCCTCCGCCGGCTCGACGTTGGTGGAGCTGTTCGGTCTGGCCCGGGAGCTGGACGAGACCGCCGAGGGCATCGACATCGGGCCGTCCCCGCAGGACGCCCAGCTCGCGGCCGACCTGGCGCTGCCGATCGAGGAGCTGGACCTGACCGTCCGCTCCTACAACTGCCTCAAGCGCGAGGGCATCAACTCCGTTGGTGAGCTCATCGGGCGTACCGAGGCCGACCTCCTCGACATCCGCAACTTCGGTCAGAAGTCGATCGACGAGGTCAAGATGAAGCTCGCCGGGATGGGTCTGGGGCTGAAGGACTCGGCCCCGAACTTCGACCCGGCGCACGTCGTGGACGCCTTCGGTGAGGCCGACTACGACACCGACGACTATCGCGAGACCGAGCAGCTCTAGTCCGCGCTGCCGCCACACCTGAGGAGCACCAAGCATGCCCACGCCCACCAAGGGCCCCCGCCTCGGCGGCAGCCCCGCGCACGAGCGGCTGATGCTGGCCAACCTGGCCACCGCGCTGTTCCAGCACGGCAAGATCAAGACCACCGAGACGAAGGCCCGGCGGCTGCGTCCGCTGGCCGAGCAGCTCATCACCAAGGCCAAGCGCGGCGACCTGGCGTCCCGCCGGCGGGTGCTGGGCGTCGTCAAGGACAAGGACGTGGTCTACGCCCTGTTCGACCAGATCGCGCCCCGGTTCGCCACCCGCAACGGCGGCTACACCCGGATCGTGAAGACCGGTCCGCGCAAGGGTGACAACGCGCCGATGGCGATCATCGAGCTGGTCGAGGAGCTTCAGGTCGCCGAGCCGAAGGCGAACAAGAAGACCGCCGCCCGCAAGGCCGCGCAGCAGGACAAGGTCGAGGCGCTCGCCCCGGCCGAGGAGGCCCCGAAGTCGGACTCGGGCGACCAGGACGCCGAGCCGCCCGTGTCGGCGTCCGGTGACACCGCCGCCGCCCGTGAGGACAGCGACGAGGCCGGCGAGAACGACAAGGCCGGCGAGAGCGACAAGGCCTGATCCAGGCCACCGTCGGGCCCGGCACCCCCCCGCGGGGGTGCCGGGCCCGACCCCGTGAGGCGGAGGTACGAGTGGACGAGCGCACCCGGCTGCGGCTGGACGTCGCGTACGACGGTTCGGGCTTCTCCGGCTGGGCCGCCCAGCCGACCCGACGCACGGTCGCCGGGGTGCTCGTGGAGGCCCTCGACCTGGTGCTCGGCGCGGGCACGGCGACGGGCCTGACCGTGGCGGGCCGCACCGACGCCGGCGTGCACGCCGCGGGGCAGGTCTGCCACGTCGACCTGCCGAGCGCCGTGTGGCGCGAGCACGAGGGGCGGCTGGTGCGGCGACTGGCCCGACTGCTCCCCACCGACGTGCGGGTACGCGCGATGGCACCCGTGCCGGCGGACTTCGACGCCCGCTTCTCGGCCACCTTCCGCCGCTACGAGTACCGGGTCACCGACGCGCCCTGGGGCGCCGAGCCGCTGCGCCGGCACGAGATCCTGGCCTGGCCGAGACCGCTGGACCTCACCGCGCTGAACGCCGCCGCGGCCGGGCTGGTGGGGGAGCACGACTTCGCCGCGTACTGCCGGCGCAAGGAGAACGCCACCACGCTGCGCGAGGTGACCCGACTGGACTGGCGGCGGGAGCAGGACGGGATCCTGGTGGCCACCGTGCAGGCCGACGCCTTCTGCCAGGCGATGGTGCGCAGCCTCGTGGGGGCCATGCTGGTCGCCGGGGACGGGCGCCGGCCGGTCGAGTGGCCGGGCAGCCTGCTGGCCCACCGGGAACGCTCCAGCGAGGTGACCGTGGCGCCGGCGCACGGGTTGACCCTGGTCGCCGTCGGCTACCCCGAGGACCCGGCCGAGTACGCCCGCCGCGCCGAGGCGACCCGCCGGCTGCGCGTACCCGTGGAGGGCTGACGTCCGGGCGGCCCCGCCTCCCGACCGCCGGACCGGCGGGCCGGGGCCGAGTGTCGGCCCGGTGGGTACGCGGGGCCCGATCTCCGGCAGCGCATCGATCGATCGACCGTCGAAGGAGTGGAAGCCGTGCAGGAACCTCGCCGCGGACGGGACCTCGGCATCGTCGTCGGGACGCTGCCGCCGGGACCCCTGAACGCCGTCACCGACGTGCCCGGCGTGAGGGTGGGACACACCACGCTGGTCGCCGGGGACAGCATCCGTAGCGGGGTGACGGCGATCGTCCCGGACCAACTGACCGACCGCCGGTCACTGCCGGCGGGGCTGTTCGTGGGCAACGGGCACGGCAAGATGGTCGGTGCCACGCAGGTGGCCGAGCTGGGCGAGATCGAGACCCCGGTGGTGCTGACCGCGACGCTGTCCACGTTCCGGGCCGCGGACGCGCTGCTCACCTACATGCTCGCGCAGCCGGGTCGGGAGACGGCCCGGTCGCTGAACCCGGTGGTGGCGGAGACCAACGACGGGTTCCTGTCCGACATCCGGGCGCGGCCGGTGCGGGCGGAGCACGTCCTCGGCGCGCTGACGGAGGCCCGCGGCGGACTGCCCGCGGAGGGCGCCGTCGGCGCCGGTACGGGCACGGCGGCGCTCGGCTTCAAGGCCGGCATCGGCACGTCCTCGCGGCTCGCCGCGACCTCCCGCGGCACGGTCACCGTCGGGGTGCTGGTGCAGGCGAACTTCTCCGGCGTGCTCCAGGTGGCCGGCGTGCCGATCCGGCCCGGGCAGGTGGGGGTGCCGACCCTGTCGCTCCCGGGCGGGCCCGAGCAACCGGGCAACTCCTGCGTCATCGTGGTCGCCACCGACGGCCGCCTCGACGCGCGGCAGCTGGGTCGCGTCGCCCGCCGGGCCGTCTTCGCGATGGCCCGGGTCGGTTCGGACTTCGCCGGCGGCAGCGGCGACTACGCGCTGGCGTTCTCCACCGCCGACACGCAGACACCGACCGCGCCGGAGTCCGACCTGGAGCCCGTCTTCGCGGCGGTGCTGGAGGCCGTCGAGGAGGCGCTGCTGAACTCGCTGTTCATGGCGCGCACCACCGTCGGCGTCAAGGGGCGGGTCAAGTACGCGGTCCCGCACGACCGGATGCTCGACCTGCTACGGACGCACCGGGTCGAACTCCGGGTGTGAGTGGCCGGTGGCCGTACGCGCGACGGGTGCGCGGCCGTGGCCCACGCACCCGTCCGTCGTCGGCGCGATCCGTCAGTCGGTTCCGTCCTGGGTGCCGGTGTCGCCCGGGCCCTCGTCGGTCGGCTGGCCGGCCGTGCCGCCGTCGGCGCGGCGCTCCAGCACGCTCCGGTTGAGGTGCAGCTCGATCATGTCGAAGAGGATCTCCCGGGCCTTGGTGTCGCCGGACCTGATCGTCTCGCCGTCGCTGCGGGCGACCACCGCGTACGCCAGGTAGTGGCCCCGCACCTGCCAGCCGACGCGGGCCGGCGCGGTGGCGATCGCCGCGCTGTCCTCGTTGGCCGCCATGCCGCGCAACCGGCCCTCCCGCTCGTCGAGCAGCAGCCGGATGCGGTCGCGGGCGCGTTCGGCGCTGGCCCGGTCGGTCAGGTTGAACAACCCGGTGGTGACGAGGTGGTCGCCGTCGGGCGTCCGCAGCGTGGCCCGGACCACCTGGGTGCAGCCGAGGCGGACCAGCAGGTCGGCGACCTCACCGGTGGCCGCCACCGCGCAGCTGGCGCTGGACTGGGTCTTCAACACCCGGTAGGCGGGCTCCCCTTCGGCGACGACGAGCTGCCTGCCGGGGAAGAGCTCCTTGGCGGTCAGCGGCGCCTGGTCGGTGTCCCGGGAGTCGAGGGCCTGAGCCGCCACCTCGGCGGACTCGGCCGCCTCCGGTCGGGCCGTGGGTGTGGCCTGCGGGGTCCTGTCCCGCTCGGCCAGCAGGGCGGCGGCGCCGAGGCCGCAGAGCGCGAGCAGCGCGAGGACGGCCGCGCCGCCGACAACGACCTGCCACAGCCGACTGCCGCCGCCGCGCTGCGTCCGCCCGGCGGGCCGGGGCGGCTCGGCCGGGAGCAGCGGCTGGGCCGGCGGGGGCGGTTCGGCCGGCTGGCCCGGCGACTGCGCCTCGACGGCTGTCCGCACGTGGGCGGGCAGCGGCGGCGACACCTGCGCGGCGGCGCGGACCGGCTCCGGCGCGGTGGAGGGCAGCACGACCCGGTTGGCGCGTGGCAGCGACGGGGTCGGGAAGCGGGACGGGGATGGGCCGGCCGGGGGAGGCGGATCGGCACCGAGCACCGACCGGTCGGACCCGGGCTCCGGGTACTCCATGAATGCGTCCTCATCGGACTCGTACCGATACACCATGCCGCCCAGAATAGGAGGCAATGTCCCTTTAGGCGGGAAAAATGGGAAATTGTGCGCGGAGACGCTTCGTGCCGTGCCGGGCCCACGCCGCCGTGCCGGGCCCACGCCGCCGTGCCGGGCCCGCGCCGCCGTCCCGTGTCCGGGCCGCCCACGGCGCCCGCGCCGGGCGCGCGCCGCCGTGCCGGGCGGCGGTGCGAGAATTGCCGGCGTGACCGGCGAACACTACTTCACCGCTGAACCCACGACCGCCGCCAGTCCGCGCGAGGTCGAGTTCTCCGTCGCCGGCCGCGACTACACCCTGGCCTCCTCCGCCGGCGTCTTCTCCGCAGCCCGCCTCGACCCCGGCACCGCGGTGCTGCTGCGCAAGGCCGAACTGCCCTCCGCCGAGGTCACCGGCGCCCTGCTCGACCTCGGCTGCGGGTTCGGGCCGATCACCTGCGTGCTCGCCAGCTCGGCGCCCTCGGCGACCGTGTGGGCCCTCGACGTCAACGAACGGGCCCGGGAACTCACCGCCGCCAACGCGGCGCGGGTCGGCGCGGCCGACCGGGTGCGCGTCGCCGCACCGGACGACGTACCCGCCGACCTGACCTTCGCCGAGATCTGGTCCAACCCGCCGATCCACGTCGGCAAGGACGAACTGCACCAGATCCTGCTGCGCTGGCTGCCCCGGCTCGCCCCGGACGGCGTCGCCTGGCTGGTGGTGGCCCGCTACCTCGGCGGGGACTCGTTGCAGCGCTGGCTGGTCGAGCAGGGCTGGCAGGTGGGGCGGCACGCCAGCCAGAAGGGCTACCGGGTGCTGCGGGTCACCCGGTAAATGGTTGGGCCGTACGGCCCCTGCTCGGGCAGGATGCCGACGTGGGATACGTGGACGTGGCAGCGGTCGGGCACATCCTTCCCGACGGTCGGGAACTCTTCTCCGACGTGTCGTTCCGGGTCGGGGAGGGCGCCAAGGTGGCCCTGGTCGGGCCCAACGGCGCCGGCAAGACGACGCTGCTGCGGATGGTCGCCGGCGACCTGCCGGTGAAGACCGGCGCCGTCGCGCGGGCCGGCGGGCTGGGCGTGATGCGCCAGTTCATCGGGATGATCGGCGACGACTCCACGCTGGCCGACCTGGCGCTGTCGCTGGCCCCGCCGGCGCTGCGCGACGCCGGCCGCCGCCTGGTCGAGACCGAGGGGGCCATGCGCGCGGCCGAGGTCCGCGGCAAGTACAGCACCGCCGCCGGCAAGGCCCAACTGGCGTACGCGGACGCGCTCGCGGCCTGGGGCGAGGTCGGCGGGTACGACGCCGAGGTGCTCTTCGACACGGTCGCCACCATCGTGCTCGGCCTGCCGTGGGACAGCGCCCGGGAGCGACCCGTCCGGACCCTCTCCGGCGGCCAGCAGAAGCGCTTCGCCCTCGAACTGCTGCTGCGCGGTCCCGACGAGGTGCTGCTCCTCGACGAGCCGGACAACTTCCTCGACGTGCCGGGCAAGCGCTGGCTGGAGGGGCGGCTGCGGGAGTCGACCAAGTCGGTGCTCTACGTCTCGCACGACCGGGAGCTGCTGGCCCACACCGCCGACCGGGTGGTCGCCGTGGAGGGCGGCAGCGCCTGGGTGCACCCGGGCGGCTTCGCGAGCTGGCACTCCGCGCGGGTGGCCCGGCACGCCCGCCTCGACGAGCTGCGCAGGCGGTGGGACGAGGAGCACCAGAAGCTGCGCGAGCTGATGCTGATGTACAAGCAGAAGGCCGCGTACAACGACGGGCTGGCCTCGCGCTACCAGGCCGCGCAGACCCGGCTGCGCAAGTTCGAGGAGGCCGGGCCGCCGCCCGTACCGCCGAAGGACCAGGACATCCGGATGCGCCTGACCGGCGGGCGGACCGGCAAGCGCGCGGTGATCTGCGAGCAACTGGAGCTCGACGGCCTGACCTTCCCGTTCGACCTGGAGATCTGGTACGGCGACCGGGTCGCGGTGCTCGGCGCCAACGGGACGGGCAAGTCGCACTTCCTGCGGCTGCTGGCCCGGGGCGGCACCGACCCCGACCCCGCCAACGGCCCGGTCGACGGCGCCGCCGCGCTCGCACCGGTGGCGCACGACGGGGTGGCCCGGCTCGGCGCGCGGGTACGCCCCGGGCACTTCTCGCAGACGCACGACCGGCCGGAACTGACGGGGAAGACCCTCGTCGAGATCCTGTGGCGGGGCGACGAGCACCGGGCCGGCATGGACCGGCACGCCGCGATGGGGGTGCTGAGCCGCTACGAGCTGGCGGGCCAGGGCGACCAGCGCTTCGACAGCCTCTCCGGCGGGCAGCAGGCGCGGTTCCTGGTGCTGCTGCTGGAGCTGTCCGGGGCGACGCTGCTGCTGCTCGACGAGCCCACCGACAACCTCGACCTGGCGTCGGCGGAGTCGCTGGAGGCCGGGCTGGCCGCGTTCGAGGGGACCGTGGTGGCGGTGACCCACGACCGCTGGTTCACCCGGTCCTTCGACCGGTTCGTGCTGTTCGGCAGCGACAACGAGGTGGTGGAGACCCCGGAGCCGGTCTGGGACGTGGCGTGATCCCCGCCGACCCGGCCGACCGCATCCGTGCGGGGTGGGTTTCGCGGTCGTCGGCGTGCGGCTCGTGCTCGGCATAGGGTTGATCTCGTGACTGAGACGATGACCTATCGCCGGCTGGGCGACTCCGGGCTCGTGGTGTCCGTGGTCGGCATCGGCTGCAACAACTTCGGCCGCAAGCTGGACCTCGACGGCACCCGGGCGGTGATCGACGCCGCGCTCGACAACGGGATCAACTTCTTCGACACCGCCGACATCTACGGCGAGCCGCAGGGCGGCTCCGAGGAACTGCTGGGCCAGGCGCTCAAGGGCCGGCGCGACGACGTGGTGGTGGCCACCAAGTTCGGCATGGACATGAACGGCATGAACGGCCCCGACTTCGGTGCCCGGGGTGCCCGTCGCTACATCGCCCGGGCGGTGGAGGCGTCGCTGCGCCGGCTCGGCACCGACCACATCGACCTGTACCAGATGCACGAGCCCGACCCGGGCACCCCGATCGACGAGACCCTCGCCGCGCTCGACGACCTGGTGCGCGCCGGCAAGGTGCGCTACCTGGGCAACTCCAACTTCGCCGGCTGGCAGATCGCCGACGCCGACTGGGTGGCGTCGTCGAACGGCCGGTCGCGGTTCATCAGCGCCCAGAACCACTACAGCCTGCTGGAACGCTCCGTCGAGACCGAGGTGGTGCCGGCCTGCGAGCGGTTCGGCCTCGGGCTGCTGCCGTTCTTCCCGCTGGCCAACGGGCTGCTCACCGGCAAGTACCGGCGCGACCAGGCCCCGCCGGCCGGCAGTCGCCTCGCCGGTGGCGGCCGGTACGCCCAGCGCCTCGCCGCCGCCGACTGGGACACCATCGAGGCCATCGAGGCATACGCGAACGAGCGAGGGCTCCCGATGCTCCAGGTGGCGATCGGCGGGCTGGCCGCCCAGCCGGCGGTGACCTCGGTGATCGCCGGCGCCACCTCGCCGGAGCAGGTGCGGGCCAACGCCGAGGCGGGCGCCTGGCAGCCCACCGACGCCGACCTCGACGCCCTGCGCGCGGTTCTCTGAGCCACGTCGGCACCGCCCCGGTTGTCGGGATCGGGCGGTCGGTGTGAAATCCGCATCGTCGCCTTGGCGGATCCGGCGATCCGTCGTACGGTGACACGCGCAAGTGACCCACGGGAGCCCGGTACACCGGGCTGAGAGGGGGGCTGTGAGCCCCCGACCGTCGAACCTGATCCGGGTAATGCCGGCGCAGGGAGGAGTGTTGCCGTGCCGTCCCTCGGGCGACTGCATCTCATCACCGACACCCGACCCGGGCGGGATCCGCTCGCCGTGCTGCGGGCCGCCCTTCCGGTGGCCCGCGCGGAACTGGTCGTCCAGGTCCGGGTGACCGACGACGCCACCGACCGGGAGGCGTACGACCTGGCCCGCCGGGCCGTCGCGCTCTGCGCCCGCTACGACGCCACCTGCCTGGTCAACGACCGGCTGCACGTGGCGCTGGCCGTGGGCGCCGCCGGTGGCCACGTCGGCGCGGACGACCTGCCGGTCGCGGCGGCCCGCCGGGTGCTCGGCGCGACCGCCGTGCTCGGCGCCACCGCCCGCGTGCCGGAAACGGCCGCCGAGGCGGTCGCCGCCGGGGCCAGCTACCTGGGCGTGGGCCCCTGCCACGCCACCAGCACCAAGACGGGGCTGCCGGCGCCGATCGGCCCGACCGGGGTACGCGCCGTCGCCGACGCCGTGGACGTGCCGGTCGTCGCGATCGGCGGGGTGACCGCCGCCGACGTTCCCGCGCTGCTCGCGGCCGGGGCGTACGGGGTGGCGGTGGTGGGGGCGCTCTCCGGGGCGGCCGATCCGGCCGGGGCGACGGCGGAGCTGCTGCGAGCGCTGGGGTGCTGAGCCGACCGGACGTCGCCGTGGTGGGGGCGGGACCGGTCGGGCTGGCGATCGCCTGGCGCTGCGCGCAGCGCGGACTGCGGGTCGCCGTGCACGATCCCGCCCCGGGCTCCGGCGCGTCGCACGTCGCCGCCGGGATGCTCGCCCCGGTCGCCGAGGCGTACTTCGGCGAGCACGAGCTGACCGGGCTGCTGACCGCCTCCGCCGCCCGCTGGCCGGCGTTCGCCGCCGAGCTGACCGCCGCCACCGGTGTGGACGTCGGCTACCGGACCGAGGGCACCCTGATGGTCGGGCTGACCGCCGACGACCTGGCCGAGGCGCGTCGGCTGTGGGCGTACCAGCAGGGGATCGGACTGCCGGTGACGCCGCTGCGCCCGTCGGCGCTGCGGGACCGCGAACCGGCGCTGGCCCCCCGGGTGCGTGGCGGCGCGCTCGCCGCCACCGACCACCAGGTCGACCCGCGCCGGCTGGTGCCCGCGCTGCGCGCGGCTGCCGAGCGGGCCGGCGCCACGCTGGTCCCCGCCGCCGTGCGCTCCCTGTCCGAGGTGGACGCGCGCGTCACGGTGGTCGCGGCCGGCTGCGGCGCGGCGGCCCTGACGGGGCTGCCGGTGCGGCCGGTGAAGGGCCAGGTGCTCCGGCTCCGCGCGCCCGGCGGCGGCGCCCCGGGCTTCCGGCACGTCATCCGGGGGTACGCCGACGGCGAGCACGTCTACCTCGTCCCCCGCTGCGACGGGGAGGTGGTGGTGGGCGCGACCGTCGAGGAGCGCTCCGACACCGACGTCTCCGCCGGGGCGGTGCTGCGCCTGCTCCGCGCCGCCGTCGACCTGCTGCCCGAGCTGGCCGAGTACGACCTGGTGGAGACCCTCGCCGGCCGGCGGCCCGGCACCCCCGACAACGCCCCGATCCTCGGTCCGCTGCCGGGCCGGCCCGGTGTGCTCGTGGCGACCGGGCACCACCGGCACGGCATCGTGCTCACCCCGCTCACCGCCGACCTGATCGGCGACCTGGTCGTCACGGGCGCGGCGGATCCGCTGCTCGCCCCCTTCACCCCGGCCCGGTTCGGTCACGACTTGTCCGCGACCCAGGAGGAGCACACGTGGAACTGACGGTGAACGGCGCCGGGCGCGACCTGCCCGGTGGCTCGACCGTGGCGGACCTGGTCCGCGCGGTCACCGACCAGCAGCGCGGCCTCGCCGTCGCGGTCAACGGCGAGGTGGTGCCGCGTACGGGCTGGCCGGCGACCGTGCTGCGCGACGGCGACCGCGTCGAGGTGCTCAGCGCCGCCCAGGGCGGGTGACGCGGTGAGCTTCGACCTGGGCGGCGTGAGCTTCACGTCCCGGCTGATCCTCGGCACCGGCGGCGCGGCCAACCTGCGCGTGCTGGAGGAAGCGATCCGTGCCTCCGGCACCGAACTGGTCACCCTGGCCCTGCGCCGGGTCGACACCGCCCCCGGCACCGCCGGCGGGCTGCTGGACCTGCTGGACCGCTGCGGCGTGAAGCTGCTGCCGAACACCGCCGGCTGCTACACGGCGGGCGAGGCGGTCAAGGTGGCGCACCTGGCCCGGGAGGCGTTCGGCACCCCATGGGTGAAGCTGGAGGTGATCGGCGACGAGCGCACACTGCTGCCCGACGGGGTGGAGTTGCTGCGCGCCGCCGAGGAACTCGTCGCCGACGGGTTCGTGGTGCTGCCGTACACCTCGGACGATCCGGTCCTGGCCCGCCGGCTGGCCGACGTCGGCTGCGCGGCGGTGATGCCGGCGGGCGCGCCGATCGGCTCCGGCCTGGGCGTGTCGAACCCGCACCACATCCGGCTGATCCGGCAGGTCGTCGACGTGCCGGTGATCCTGGACGCCGGCATCGGCACCGCCTCGGACGCCGCGCTCGCCATGGAGCTGGGCTGCGACGCGGTGCTGCTCGCCAGCGCGGTCACCCGCGCCGCCGACCCGGTGGCGATGGCCACCGCGATGCGGTACGGGGTCGAGGCGGGCCGGCTCGCGTACCGGGCGGGCCGGATCACCCGGCGCTTCCACGCGCTCGCCTCCACCCCGGACGAGGGGCGGCCGGACCTGTGACCCGGCCGGCCGGCGTCGTGCTGCTGACCGACCGGTGGCAGGCGCGGCGACCGTTGGTCCACGTCGTGTCGGGGGCGGTGGCCGGGGGAGTGCGGTGGGTGGTGCTGCGGGAGAAGGACCTGCCCCGGGCAGAGCGCGCCGCCCTCGCCGTCGACCTGCGCGCGATCCTCGCCGAGGCGGGCGGCACGCTGATCGTCGCCGGCCCCGACCCGCTCGGCGGGGACGCGGTGCACCTGCCGTCGGCGGGGCCGTACCCGCCGCCGCGCCTCGGCCTGGTGGGCCGTTCCTGCCACGACCGGGCGGAGCTGGCGCGCGTGACCACGGAGGACTACGCCACCCTCTCGCCCGTCTACCCGACCAGCACCAAGCCCGGCTACGGCCCGCCGCTGCGCCCGGACGGGCTCGGCGCGCTGATCGCGGTCAGCCCCGTGCCGGTCCTGGCGCTCGGCGGAGTGCGGAGCCCGGACCAGGTGGCCGCCTGCGTCGGGGCTGGTGCCGTGGGGGTGGCGGTGCTGGGCACCGTCATGCGCGCCGACGACCCCGAGGCGGCGGCAGCCACTCTCACGGCAGCCGCCGACACGGCGAGCCGGACCCGGCACGGCTGCCCGAGCGTCACGACCGCGCAGGCCCGGCCCGAGCTCCCGTCCGCCACCACGGAAGAGGAACGATGACCCCGACGACCGTGCTCACCATCGCCGGCTCCGACTCCGGCGCCGGTGCCGGCATCCAGGCCGACCTGAAGGTCTTCGCGGCCCTCGGCGCGTACGGCACCAGCGTGCTCACCGCGGTCACCGCGCAGAACACGAGGGGCGTCGACGCGGTGCTGCCGCTGCCGCCGCGCACGGTCACTGAGCAGCTCGACAGCGTGCTCGCCGACTTCACCGTCCGCGCCGCCAAGACGGGCATGCTCGGCACCCCGGCGGTCGCGGACGCGGTGGCCGACGCCGCGAGGGACGGGCGACTGCCGCACCTCGTCGTCGACCCGGTACTGGTCGCCACCAGCGGGCACCGGCTGGGCGTGGTCGCGGCCGTCGAGCGGCTGCTGCCGTACGCGCAGGTGGCGACGCCGAACTGCGCGGAGGCCGCAGCCATCACCGGGCACCCGGTGACCACGGTCGAGGAGATGGTGGCCGCCGCCGAGGCGCTCGCGGCCGGCGGACCTGCGCACGTGGTGGTGACCGGCGGCGACGTGGACGCCGACGGCGAGGCGGTCGACGTGCTGCACGGCGACGGCGTCACCACGCTGCTGCGCGGGCCCCGGGTCGAGACCCGGCACAACCACGGCACCGGGTGCTCGTTCTCGGCGGCGATCGCCGTGCGGCTGGCCCTCGGCGACCCGGTGCCGACGGCGGTCGCCGCCGCCAAGGAGTACGTCTTCCGCGCGCTGACCGGCGCGCGGAACTGGGAGCTGGGCGCGGGACGCGGCCCGCTGGACCACTTCGGCTGGTCCGCTTGATCACCAGGGAGGCTGTCATGCAGGCACGTCGCAAGGTGTACGTGGAGGGGGCCCGGCCGGACGTGCGGGTGCCGTTCGCCGAGGTGGAACTGAGCGGCGACAACCCGCCGCTGCGGCTCTACGACACCTCCGGACCCGGCTCCGACCCGGAGGTCGGGCTGCCGCCGCTGCGCGGGGCGTGGATCGCCGAGCGCGGCGACGTCGCCCCCGTCCGGGGTGCGGGCACCCCGCTCGCCGGCGCCGACGGGCGGCGCCCCACCCAACTCGCGTACGCGCGGGCCGGCGTGGTGACGCCGGAGATGGAGTTCGTGGCCGTCCGGGAGGGGATGGCGCCCGAGTTCGTCCGCGACGAGATCGCCGCCGGGCGGGCCGTGCTGCCGCTCAACGTCAACCACCCCGAGTGCGAGCCGGCGATCATCGGCAAGGCGTTCCTGGTGAAGGTGAACGCCAACATCGGCACCTCGGCGGTGACCTCGTCGGTCGCCGAGGAGGTGGAGAAGCTGACCTGGGCGACCCGGTGGGGCGCGGACACGGTGATGGACCTGTCGACCGGCAGGCGGATCCACGAGACGCGCGAGGCGATCGTGCGGAACTCGCCGGTGCCGATCGGCACCGTGCCGATCTACCAGGCGCTGGAGAAGGTCGGCGGCGACCCGGTGAAGTTGAGCTGGGAGGTGTTCCGGGAGACCGTGATCGAGCAGGCCGAGCAGGGCGTCGACTACATGACGGTGCACGCCGGGGTGCTGCTGCCGTACGTGCCGCTGGCGGTGGACCGGGTGACCGGCATCGTTTCGCGCGGCGGCTCGATCATGGCGGCCTGGTGCCTGGCGCACCACGAGGAGAACTTCCTCTACACGAACTTCCGTGAGCTGTGCGAGATCCTGGCCCGCTACGACGTGACGTTCTCGCTCGGCGACGGGCTGCGGCCCGGCTCGATCGCCGACGCCAACGACGCCGCCCAGTTCGCCGAGCTGCGCACCCTCGGCGAGCTGACGAAGGTCGCCTGGGAGCACGACGTCCAGGTGATGATCGAGGGGCCCGGCCACGTGCCGATGCACAAGATCAAGGAGAACGTGGACCTCCAGCAGGAGTGGTGCCACGAGGCCCCGTTCTACACCCTCGGCCCGCTGACCACGGACATCGCCCCCGCGTACGACCACATCACGTCGGCGATCGGCGCCGCGATGATCGGCATGTTCGGCACCGCCATGCTCTGCTACGTGACCCCGAAGGAGCACCTGGGGCTGCCGGACCGCGACGACGTGAAGGCGGGCGTGATCGCGTACAAGATCGCGGCGCACGCGGCCGACCTGGCCAAGGGGCACCCCGGGGCGCAGGCGTGGGACGACGCGCTGTCCAAGGCGCGGTTCGAGTTCCGCTGGTCCGATCAGTTCAACCTCTCGCTGGACCCGGAGACCGCGCGGTCGTACCACGACGCGACGCTGCCGGCGGAGCCGGCGAAGACCGCCCACTTCTGCTCGATGTGCGGCCCGAAGTTCTGCTCCATGAAGATCACCCAGGAGCTGAAGGAGTACGCGGCACGCGGCATGCAGGACAAGTCGGAGGAGTTCCTCTCCTCGGGCGGCCGGGTCTACCTGCCGCTGGCCTGAAGCGGAGACGCCCGTCCCGCTCCCGGCGTCCGGGGCGGGACGGGCGTCGTCGGGGTCAGTCGCGGTGGTGGCGGCCGGTGGAGCGCAACGACCGCCGGCCGCTGTCCTGCTCGGGCTCGTTGTCGGCGACCGGCCTGCTGAGTCCGGTGACCCAGTCCACGTACTCCTCGTCCTGCGCCGGCAGCGGCTCGGACTCCCGGTCGGTCGGGGCGTCCTCGACCCGGGACCGGTTGCGGCGGAACAGGCCCAACGGGCCCCGGCCCCGCCCGGTGGGCTGCTCGTCCCCGGCCGGCGACGTGGATCCGGGCGCTGCCTGCACCCCGGTGGCGGGGGTGCCGTTCTCCGGCGCGGCGGCCGGGACCGGACCTCCCCGCCGTGCGGTGGCGAGCGCCTCCCAGTTCGCGGCGCGGGTCAGGTCGGGCATGGGGGCGCGGTGGCGGGGCCGGAGCGTCGGCTCGGATCCGGGATCCGTGCCGGGCTGTGCCGCCTCGGCGGCACCGGCCTGGGTGCGGGGCGGGGCCGGCCACGCCGGTGCGGGCGTCGGCGTGGTGCTGTTCGCGGCGGTCGTGCCGGTTCGGGCAGCGGTCGTGCCGAAGAGATCGGTCGCAGCGACGGGCGGGTCCGGTTCGGCCTGCGGAGCCGGCGCGGTCGCCCCCGACACGGGTGTCGGGTCCGCGGCGACGGGTGTCGGGTCCGCGGCGACGGGTGTCTGGTCCGCGGTCAGGGGCGTCGGGTCCGCACCCTCGGGTGCCACCGCGGCGGCGACCTTGCGCGGCGACCGGGGCTTGCGGGTGCGGCGGGGCTTGGGCGCGCTGGGGACGGCCGGCTGCTCGTCGTCCACTTCGGCCGGCTGCCCGGCCGGTGCCGCCTCGGCAGCCGGTGACGGCTCGGCGGTGGCCGAGGTGGTCGGGGCCGTCGAGGTCTGGCCGGCGGCGCCGTCCCGCGGGCGGGCGGGCTCCGGTTCGACCGGGCGCTCGGCTGCGGACGGGGCCTCGGCCGGCGAACCGGTCGAGGACTGCCGGTCGGCGTCCGCCCGGGCGTCGGCGGGGGGAGCCGGAACGGTGCCTCCGCCGGCGGGCCAGTCCCAGTGCGCGGGGACGACCCGGGGTGCCGCACCGTCGCCGGCGGCGGTGACCGCGCCGGGGCCCGTGCCGCCGGTTGCGTCGGCGACGACCAGGGCGGCGCCGGACAGGTCGGCCGTCTCCGGCTCGTCGTCGCCGGTGGCCGCCGGGGCCTGCGGCAGGGCCGGACCGGTGGGCAGCGGACGAAGGATGTCGGTCGGCTCGATGGCGCCGGTGGGGGCGGTGCGCGCGACGAGCGGCCAGCGCAGCAGCGCGGCGGCGGCCGACCCGAGGGCGCCGGCGGCCACCGCGAGCAACGCCGCGTAGTACGGCGTGAGCTGGTAGCGGTCGGCGGTGTCGCCCGGACCGGCAGCCAGGTAGGCGAACGCGACCAGCACCGGGCCGGCCACCCCCGTCGCGCCGCTGACCAGCGGCGGGTGGCCGCGCCACCGGGCCAGCCCGCCGGTCGCCGTGCCGGCCAGCAGCGCCAGCAGCGGCAGGACGACCAGGGCCAGCCGCTGCGCGGCGCCGGTGTCGAGCGACGCCGGCTCCAGCACCCCCAGCCGTACGGTTTCCAGCGGCCCGGTCGAGACCAGCGACGGCGCGACCGAGACCAGGGCCAGCAGCCAGATCGCGCCCGCGACCGCCGCCATGTTCCATCCCACCGGCGGCTGGAGCAGTACGGCGAGGGCGGCGCCCGCTCCGGCCAACGCACCGAGGACGGCGCAGATGCCGACGGCCCAGACGGGATCCACCGAGAAGAGTTCGGCCGCCCTCGCGGGCTGCATGCAGAGCGGCGCGACGACGGTGGCGCCCAGCGCGGCGGCGCCGGCGACGGCGAGCAGGCGCCCGTTGCCGGCCAGCCCGCCGTCCCGGCGGGCCAGGCGCTCGGTGAGCACCGCGCCCACCACGGCGGCGTTCGCGGCGAACCAGCCCGCCCAGACGAGTTGGGCCGGCCACTGGTTGACGGTGGCGCCGGTGAAGGTGCCGGTGAGCCGTACGATGCCGAAGCCGAAGGCGATGCCGAGCTGACCGGCCCCGGCCAGCAGGCTCACCCCGAGCGCGGTGAGCAGGGGTCTGCCCCAGGTCCGAAAGGCCATGTCCGGCACGTTACGCACCTGTTGACCGGGCCGCCACCGGCGCGCCGCGAGCGGGGGCGACCCGCCGGCCAGCGGTTACTTCAGTTCGACCAGCCGGGCCAGGTACGTCGTGTCGCCCACGTTGGTCAGCATGTGCACGGCACCCGGATCCCGGTAGACGACCCCGCCGGTGGGCTCGTCGGCGTCGATGAGGGTGCCGTCGATCGTCTGCACGACGTTCTTCGCCCCCTGGACCGCCACCACCAGGTACGGGTGGTCGTGCCGGTGCAGCGGCTGCCGCTCGCCCGGCTCCAGGCGGATGTGCCAGACCCGGACCCGGTCGTTCTCGTAGACGATCTCCTGGCCCACCGGGCCGAGTTCGGGGTGGGTGTCGGTCATCGGGTTCCGTCCAGTCCGGGGAGCACCTCGGCGGCGATGAGCTCCAGGTGGTCGAGGTCGGCGAGGTCGATCAGCCGCAGGTGCACCCGGGTGGCGCCGACAGCGGCAAATTCGCCGATGCGGTCGACGAGCTGCGCGGGCGAGCCCACCACCGGGTCCTCCGGCGGCAGCGCGCTCTTGACGTGCAGCGGGGCGGCGCGGCGCTGTGCCTCGGCGTCGGTGCGGCCGATCGCCACCACGATCCCGGCGGAGAGGGTGAGCGGGGCGCGTCCCGACTCGGCCCGGCCGGCCCGGTCACTCGCCTCCCGCACCCGCTCGTACGCGGCGGCGGTCTCCGCGACGCTCTTGAACGGCATGTTGAACTCGTCGGCGTACCGGGCGGCGAGTTCGGGGGTGCGCTTCGGGCCGCGACCGCCGACGATGATCGGCGGGCCGGGCACCTGCACCGGCTTCGGCAGCGCGGGGGCGTCCACCAGCCGGTAGTGCTGGCCGGTGAAGCTGTACGTCTCGCCCGGCGGCGTCCGCCACAGCCCGGTGACGACCTCGAGTTGCTCGGCCAGCCGGTCGAAGCGTTCGCCGACGCCCGGGAACGGGATGCCGTAGGAGGTGTGCTCCCGCTCGTACCAGCCGGCGCCGATGCCGAGTTCGACCCGGCCGCCGCTCATCTGGTCCACCTGGGCCACCATCACGGCCAGCGGGCCGGGCAGCCGGAAGGTGGCGGAGGTGACCAGGGTGCCGAGCCGGATCCGGCTGGTCTCGCGGGCCAGCGCGGCCAGCGTCAGCCAGGCGTCGGTCGGGCCGGGCAGGGCGGGCTCGTCGCCCATCGCCTGGTAGTGGTCGGCGCGCAGGAAGCCCTCGAAGCCGCCGTCCTCGGCCAGCCGGGCGAAGCGGAGCTGGTCGTCGTAGCTGGCGCCCCGGTGCGGCTCGGTGAAGACCGTGACCCGCATGCTCATCGTCCCTCCGCGCCGGCTGTCGCCGGCAGGTCCCGCTCCATCAGGAGTTCGTGCAGGTCGGCGCTGACCCGGGCGACGTCCGCCAGGTGCGCGTTGCGGCCCAGGGTGCGTGGTCGCGGGATGTCCACGTCGACCACCTTGCGGATCCGGCCGGGGCGGGGGCTGAGCACGACCACCCGGTCGGCCAGCAGCACCGCCTCGTCGATCGAGTGGGTGACGAAGACGACGGTGGCCCCGGACGACATGTGCACGCGTTGCAGCTCGCCGGAGAGTTCCTCGCGGGTGAGCGCGTCGAGCGCGGAGAACGGCTCGTCCATCAGCATCACCCGGGGCTCGCCGATCAGCGACCGGCACAGCGACACCCGCTGCTGCATGCCGCCGGAGAGTTCGTGCGGCAGCCGCTTCTCGAAGCCGCCCAGCCCGGCGAGGTCGAGCAGCTCCCGGGCCCGGTCGCGGTGCTTGGCCCGCTTCCAGCCGAACATCTCCACCGGGAGCAGGACGTTGTCCAGGACGGTGCGCCAGGGCAGCAGGGCTGGCCGCTGGAAGAGCATCGCGATGTCCGGGCGCGGCCTGGTGATCGGCGTACCGGCCACGGTGATCCTGCCCTCGCTGACCGGGAGCAGGCCGGCGATCAGGCGCAGCAGTGTGGACTTGCCGCAACCGGAGCGGCCGAGTACGGCGACGAACTCGCCCGCCGCCACGTCGAGATCGATGCCGCGCAACGCCTCGACGCGACCGCCGCGGCCGTCGAAGGTGCGGGACACCCCGGAAAGCTCGATCATCTCCGGCGGCCCCCTGAGTCGGCGATCAGCAGTCGCGGCCCAGGGTAACCGGCCCGCGTGGACGGCCGGTCGTCCGGGGTGGAAGCCAGGATTTTTCCGTAACGAAACCCATACGCATGGCATTGTGCCGGTCGGTTTCTCGTACGCTGTGCCCGCTAAGAGTCCCCTCACGACGGTGTGCCGGCTCAACCCCTCAGCCGGTACGCCAGACAACCCCTCCGGCGGCGGCGCGCCGCTCCGGTCGGAAAGGACATGGTGCACTGATGAGAAGGCTGACCCGTACGGTCGCTGCCGCTGCGCTGGCCACCGCCCTCGCCCTGGTCTCCGGGTGCAGCGGCGACTCGGACTCCGGCGCCGACGCCAAGGGCGGCAACGGCACGGCGTTGGAAAAGGTGACATACCTCACCTCGTTCGGCAACTTCGGCCGTGACTCCTACGCCTGGGTCGCGAAGGAGAAGGGCTTCTTCAAGGAAGCCGGGTTCGACGTCGACATCAAGCCGGGCCAGGGCACCAATGCGGTGATCCAGCAGGTCGTCGGCGGCCAGGCCCAGTTCGGCCCGATCGACCTCACCGGCGGTCTGCTCCAGTTCGGCGGCGGCCAGGCCAAGGACTTCGTCGCGGTCGCGGCGATCCAGCAGCGCACCATGGCCGCCATCGCCACCGTCGAGGGCAAGGGCATCGCGTCGCCGAAGGACCTGGAGGGCAAGAAGCTCGCCGACACCCAGGGCTCCGTCGTGCGCAACCTCTTCCCGACGTACGCCCGGCTGGCCGGCGTGGACGCCAGCAAGGTGCAATGGGTGCCCGGTCAGGCACAGGACCTGATGGGCATGCTGGGCTCCGGCACGGTGGACGGCATCGGCCAGTTCGTCGTCGGTCAGCCCACCATCGAGGCGGTGACCAAGCAGAAGGCCGTCATGCTGCCCTACAGCAACGTGATGCAGGACCTCTACGGCAACGTGCTGATCACCTCCTCCAAGATCGCCAAGGAGAAGCCGGAGATGGTCAAGCGGTTCACCGCGGCCCTGATGAAGGGCCTGGAGTACGCGCTGACCAACCCGCAGGAGGCGGGTGAGCTGCTGAAGAAGAACGTCGACGCCGCGAATCCCGCCGCGGCCGCCGCCGAGCTCCAGCTCATGGCCGGCTACGTGCGCTCCAGCAACTCCGGCACCCAGCTCGGCACCCTGGACAGCGGCCGGGTCGCCAAGAGCATCGCGATCCTGCAGGGCGCCGGCGCGCTCAAGCAGAACATCACCCCCGACCAGATCATCGACTTCAGCCTCGCGCCGAAGGCCTGACGGACGCCGCATCGCGGCACGGGGGTGCGGTCCACCGGGGCGACCCGGGGCCGCACCCCCGTCGCGTGCCGGCCCGGCCGGCAGGAGAGGAGAACCCGTGACGGAGACGACCGCTGCCCGCTCCGCCCACCCCGGGCAGGAGTCCGCGGGCGCCGGCACACCCCGGCCCGCACCGCCGCGCCGGTCCGGCGTGAGCCCGGCGGCCGTCGGGCTGCCGCTGCTCGGCGCCGTGATCACGCTGGCCGCCTGGTGGCTGGTCACGACTGGCCTGGAACTGGTGCACCCGGTGTCGCTGCCGCCGCCGCAGGCGGTGTGGGAGGCGCTGGTCGCGGGGGCCGACGTGCTGATGCCGGCGCTGGGGGTGACCACCACGATGACGGTGGTCGGCTTCCTGCTGTCGGCGGTGGCCGGGGTGCTGATCGGGATGGCCCTGGCCGGGTCCCGGCGCGTCGAGCGGATGTTCGCGCCGCTGCTGGTGGCGGTCAACGCGGTGCCGAAGATCGCCCTGGGCCCGCTGCTGGTGGTCTCGGTCGGCTGGGGTACGAAGCCGATCCTGACCATGGTGTTCCTGCTCTGCTTCTTCCCGATCGTGCTCTCGACCGCGACCGGCCTCACCACCACCCCCAACGACCTGGCCGAGCTGGCCCGGTCGCTGAACGCCTCGTGGTGGCAGGCGTTCCGCAAGGTGCGCTTCCCCGCCGCGCTGCCACAGATCTTCGTCGGGCTCAAGGTGGCGATGCCGCTGGCCGCGATCGGCGCCGTGATCGGCGAGTTCTACTCGGACAAGCCGGGGCTGGGCTACCAGATCCTCCAGTACAACGGCATCGGGGACACCGCGACCGCCTGGGCGGCGATCCTGCTGATCGCGCTGATGAGCATCCTGCTGTACAGCGCACTGTCCCTGGTCGAGCGCCTCGCCCTACCCTGGGTCCGCGCCACCACGTCGGCCCGCTGACCCGCCGGAGGACTCGACGGTGTGGCCCGCCGGGACGCGGCGGGCCACACCAGCCGGTCAGCTCGCGAGGCGCCAGCGCCCGTTGCGCGCCACCAGGGTGGTGAGGGCCTGCGGCATCAGGCCGGAGTGGTTGTCCGGCGTCATCCGGATCGGCCCGGAGAGACCGTCCAGCTGCGTCGTCTCCAGCACGTCCCGGATGCCGTCGCGGTTCACCTCGCCGGGCTCGCCGCCCGAGCGCAGTTCGGCGTCGGCGAGGAGCTGCACCGCGTCGGCGGCGAACGAGGAGGAGCCGTTGTAGCCGCCGAAGCGGGCGGTGTAGTCCTGGAACCACTGCCGGCGGGCCGCCTTGGCCGGGGTGGTGGCGATCACGTCGTCGATCACCATGGTCTGGGTGAACACCAGCGTGGTGCGTTCGGTCGCCCGGGACGCGGCGCCGAGGAAGAGGTCGCCGGCCGCCGCCGCGTCGAAGAAGAGGTCACCCTCGAACTTGGCCTGCTGGGCGGCGGTGGCGGCCAGCGTCGCCTGCTCCGCCGGGGTCCAGACGACCAGGGCGTCCGGCTTCTTCGCCACCAGGTCCTTGACCTGCTGACCGACCTCGGTGTCGGTGGTGCGTACGGCCTCCTCGCGCAGCAGCTTGACGCCGGACTTCGCGAACTCGGCGCGCAGCGCGGTCAACCCCTCACGGCCGTAGGCGTCGTCGCTGTGCAGCACGCCCGCCTTGCGTACGCCCTTGCGCCGCATCTCGTTGGCGAGGGCGGCGGCGCTGTCGGCCGCGTTCGGGGAGAGCTTGAACACGTACCGCCGTTCGGCGACCGGCGAGGAGACGGCGCTGGACGAGGCGAGCGCAATGGTGGGAATTCGCTTCTCGTTGATGGTGCGTACGGCACCGACGGCGCATTCGTTGCAGCCGCCCATGATGATGGCGCTGACTTGGGAATCAGCGCTGAAGTCACCGATGTTGCGCAGCGACTCGCTCGCGTCCGACCGGTTGTCCTTCACCCGCAGCTTGACCTCGCGGCCGTTCAGCGCCCCGGAGGAGTTCAGCTGCTCGACCTTCAGTTCCAGCGCCCGCTGGTACGCCTTGCCGACGGGCGCCGCCGCGCCGGAGAGTTCGAGGTCCGCGGCGATGACGATGGGACTGGTGTCCTGCTCGTCCGCCCCGAACTGGCAGCCGGTGAGCGTGGTGGCCAGCACGGCCGATGCGAGCGCCGCGGCGGTCGCGGAGCGGATGGGGCTCAACTCAGTCCTCCAGATGCGGCCCGGGCGGTGCCCGGTCACCGCCGGGTTGTCCGTCCTCAGTGGAGGAACGGGATCGGTCTGCCGTACGGTGTGCGCGAAGCCTGCAAAACCTTGCCAACGCCGGGCCCTGCGGTCAAGCGGAGCGTCGGAAGCGTTTCGGGACGCGCATCCCACATGGTGGCGCAACGGGAAGTTTGCAAACGCTTACTAATACGACACGGATGACCACTCTGGAGTTACATGCCCTGTTCACGGGCATGGAGAAATGAAGGTATTAGTTGACCGGATCACGGGATGCGTGCCCTCCGACCGTTTCCTACCCCGCCGCGACTTCCCAAAGAGGATCACTTCTGATGAAATCGCGGCCGTGCCGCGTGTGGCGCAGTCCGCTGCACCGGGCGCGAGTCGGCGGGGCAGGCGTGGAAGAAACGACGGAGGCGATGTCGTGAGCACCGGACCGACGACCCTGCCCGCGAGTGGCGACACCGAGGAGCCGAAGCGGCGCCGGCTGCCCCGGCTGCGCGACGTGCGGATCCGCTCCAAGCTCGCGCTGATCCTGGTCGTGCCGGTCGCCGCGGTGCTCGCGCTGGCGACCGTCCGACTCGTCGCCGTCGGCGAGAACACCTTCGACGCCAACCAGGCCCGGGCACTGACCGCGCTCTCCGTCGACGTCTCCGCCCTGACGCAGGACCTGCACGCCGAGCGGATGGCCGCCGCCGCCTTCCTGGCGACGCCGCAGCAGAAGGCCGACGCCTACAACCTGCGGGTGCGCAGCACCGACGCGCGGGTCGAGGCGTACCGGGCGGAGCGCGGCCGGATCGACGACCTGCCGGCCGCCGTACGGGAGCGGCTGGCGACCATCGACGAGCACCTGGAGACGCTCGCCGCCACCCGGCAGGAGGTGCTGGACCGCCAGCAGATGGCGGTCGCCGAGGCGGCGCTGCGCTACGGCGTCATCATCACCGACCTCGTCGCGTACGGCGACGGGCTCGCCCAGCTGCCCGGTGACGAGCGGCTCGCGGATGCCCGGCGCGCGGTCGCCGCGTTCGCCCGCGCCAAGGCGGCCGTCGCCGAGGAACAGTCGGTCGCCTTCACCGCGCTCGCCGCCGGCCGGCTCGACGCCGAGCAGTTCTCCTCCTTCGTGGCCACGCTGACCAGCCAGCAGGAGGCGCTGGGTGCCTTCTCCCTGGCCGCCGACCCGACCCAGCGGGCCCTGGTCGACAGCACGGTCTCGGGCGACGCGGTCACCCTCGCCGACCGGGTGGCCGCCGACATCACCCGCTCGGTCGGGCAGACCTCGCTGGTGACCGCGCAGGACGCCACCGCCGCCATCGGCGCCGTCAACGACCTGATGCGGTGGGCCGAGATCCGGCTCCAGGACCGGCTGCTCAGCCAGGCCGACCAGGCCCGGTCGGACGTCATCCGGCAGGCCGTCATCGAGACGGCACTGGTGCTGCTCACCCTCATCATCGCGGTGACCCTCGCCGTGGTGCTGGCCCGCTCGCTCAACCACTCGCTGCGTCGGCTGCGCGAGGGCGCCCTCTCGGTGGCGAACCACGACCTGCCGGACGCGGTCAAGCGGCTGCAGAACGTCGGCAACGTCGGCGACGGCGGTGTCGAGGAGATCGTCCGGCAGGTACGGGACCCGATCAAGCTCAACAACCGCGACGAGGTGGGCCAGGTGGCGCTCGCCTTCAACGTCGTGCACCGCGAGGCGGTCCGGGTGGCGGCCGAGCAGGCCGCGCTGCGTACCAGCGTCTCGGCGATGTTCCTCAACCTCGCCCGGCGCAGTCAGACCCTGGTCGACCGCATGATCGGCGAACTCGACGCGATCGAGCGCGGCGAGGAGGACCCGAAGCGGCTCGCGCAGCTCTTCGAGCTGGACCACCTGGCCACCCGGATGCGCCGCAACGACGAGAACCTGCTCGTCCTGGCCGGCGCCGACTCCGCCGTGCCGCGCCGCGACGACGCCCTGCTGGTGGACGTGCTGCGGGCCGCGCAGTCCGAGGTGGAGCTCTACAACCGCATCGAGTTCGGCACCGTCGACACCGACATCTCGGTCGCCGCGCACGCGGTCAACGACGTGGTCCGGCTCGTCGCCGAACTGCTCGACAACGCCACCCGCTTCTCGCCGCCGACCACCACCGTGGTCGCCGACGGCCGGCGGATCCGCGACTACGTCCTGATCCAGGTCGAGGACCGGGGCCTCGGCCTGACCGACGACCAGCTCGACTCGCTCAACCGGCGGCTGGCCGCCCCGCCGAGCGTCGACGTCGCGGCGTTCCGGCTGATGGGTCTGGCCGTGGTCAGCCGGCTGGCGTCCCGCTACGGCATCCGGGTGGAGCTGAGGCGCAACGTCGAGGGCGGCACCGTCGCCCAGGTGACGCTGCCCGCCGCGACGGTCGTGCTGCCGCCCGTGCACAGCCGGGACCCGCAGATCACCCGGCCCCGGCAGCCGCTCGCGGTCGAGCAGAACCCGCTCACCCCGGCCGGCCTCGGCGAGCCGGCCGTCGGCGGCGGGCGTACCGCCTCGGCCACCCTGCCCGACCAGTGGCGCTCCGCCCCCGCGCCGTGGCAGGCCCCGGAGCAGGCGCGGGACACCACGGCCCCGGTGCAGGCCGGGGGCGCCCCGGCACCGCAGCCGACCGCCCCGCCGGCGCCCCCGGCCCGGCCGGCCTTCGCCGGCGGCGGCGCCTCGGTCGGTACGCCGACCGTCGCGTACCCCACGGTCGACGCGCTGCCCAAGCGCGTCCCCGGCGTGGACGCCCCGGCTCCGGGTGCGCCTGGTCTGCCGGTCGGCCCGATCGCCGGCTCGCCGCCCGCCACCGGGCTGGCGGGCTCGGACCTGGGCACCGGCCGCAACCTCGGGGCCAACCTGGCAGCCACGGCCCCGCCCGCCCCCGCCGCGCCGATCACCCCGCGCCCCGAGCTGCCGGCCGAGGCGCCGATCTTCCGGGAGATGGAGGCGGTGTGGTTCCGGTCGCACGGTAACGACGCCACGGCCATCTTCACCCGCCCGGACTTCAGCCAGTCGGCCGCGGCGCAGCGGGCCGCCGGGGCGCCGAGCGCCGGAGCACCGGCCGCCGCCCAGCCGGCACCCGCCCAGCCGGCCGCCGCCCAGCCGGCACCCGCGCAGCCCCGCGCGCCCCGGCTGCCCACCCGGACGCCGGGCAACACCGACACCGCCCCGCCGGCCGCGCAGCCGGCACCGCCGGCGTACACCCCGCCGGCCGCGGCGCGGCCCACCACGCCGGACACACCTCCCGCGGCGCCCCCTGCGGCGCCCCCCGCGGACCCGACCCCGGCGGCGCCCGCGAGCGACGCGGACGCCTGGCGGACGGCGGCAGACGAGGGCTGGTCCCGGGCCAGCCGGGCGGCGGCCCCCGCCACCACCGGCACCACCCGCTCGGGGCTGCCCAAGCGGCAGCCGCAGGCACAGCTCGTGCCCGGCGGGATCGAGCCCCGGGGCGGCCGCGACCGCAGCCGGCGTACCCCGGACGAAGTTCGGGGCCTGTTGTCGGCCTACCACCGCGGCGTGCAGCGCGGCCGGGCGGCCGGGACGGACCAGAACAGCACCTCGACCAAGGAGACGAGTCGATGAACAGGCCAGCGGCCATGCAGGACATGAGTTGGTTGCTCACCAACTTCGCCGACAGCGTGGCGGGAATCGCCCACGTGGTGGCGGTGTCCGCCGACGGGCTGCTGCTCGCCTCCTCGCGGGACCTGCCCGCGGACCGGGCGGACCAGCTCGCCGCGATCACCTCGGGCGTCGTCAGCCTGACCGAGGGCGCCGCCCGGATGTTCAGCGCCGGCGGCGTGCTCCAGACGGTCATCGAGATGGACAGCGGCTACCTGTTCCTCATGTCGATCAGTGACGGCTCGTCGATGGCCGTGCTGGCGGCCCGCAGCTGCGACGTCGGTCAGGTGGGCTACGAGATGGCGCTGCTGGTCGAGCGGGTCGGTGCGGCGCTGGTGCCGCTGCCCCGGGACGCGGTTCGGTCCTAGGGATCGCGACGTGCGGGCCGCGCGTCGGCAGGAACGAGAGGATCCGGTGCCCGACCAGGGGCCCGGCCGGGAGAGGAGGTGATCGTCGATGGACCAACGGCGCGTGGACCCGCGTGGTGCGCTGGTACGGCCGTACGCGGTCACCCGCGGCCGGACCGAGGCCCGGATGGACATCGCCCTGGAGGCGGTCCTGACGGCCAGCCCGACCCAGGCCGCGGAGGCTCGCTTCGCGGGACACGACAAGCACCGCATCGCCACCGTCTGCGAGGGCCGGGCGCAGTCCCTGGCCGAGATCTCCGCGTACACCCGGATGCCGCTGGGCGTCACCCGGGTGCTGGTCGCCGACATGGTGGCCGAGAGCCTGCTGACGCTACACACTGCCGCTCCCGCCGAGGGGTTCGAGGAGCGGATGGAAATCCTTGGAAGGGTGCTAAGTGGACTTCGCAGGCTATGACCCCGCCGGGGCCCGCCGAAACCGGGGAATCATCTCCGCGAAGATCGTGGTCGCGGGCGGCTTCGGCGTGGGCAAGACGACGCTGGTCGGCGCGATCTCGGAGATCACCCCGCTGAGAACCGAGGCGGTGATGACCGCGGCCGGCGTCGGCATCGACGACCCGTCCAAGGTGCCGGGGAAGCAGACCACCACGGTCGCCATGGACTTCGGCCGGATCACCATGGCCGAGGACCTGATCCTGTACCTCTTCGGCACGCCGGGCCAGACCCGGTTCTGGTTCATGTGGGACGAGATCATCAAGGGCGCGGTGGGGGCCGCCGTGCTGGTGGACACCCGCCGGATCACCGACGCCTTCGCGCCGCTGGACTACTTCGAGAACCGCCGGCTGCCGTACGTGGTGGCGTTGAACCGTTTCGACGGTGCGCCGCAGTACGAGCTGGAGGAGGTCCGCGAGGCGCTGGCCATCTCGCCGGACGTGCCGCTGGTGCTGACCGACGCCCGGCACCGGGACGCGGTCAAGCAGGTGCTGGTGACCGTCGTGGAGCACGCCATGCTCCGCCTCGAGGCCGAGCACGGCCGGGGCTACCCGGCGCCGGTCGGCTGACCGGGACGGCCACCGCCTCCGGGTCGCGTCAGTCGACCCGGAGGCGGTAGCCGCGCTTGACGACCGTCTGCACCACCCGGGGGGCACGCAGCCCGGCGCGCAGCCGGGCCACCGCCATCTCCACGGCGTGCTCGTCCGCGCCGCGCGGCAGCGTCCGCAGCAGGGCGGTCCGGGACAGCACCCGACCCGGCGAGCCGCACAGCGCCCGCAGCACCGCCATCGGCGCCGGCGCGAGGGGACGCAGCTCCCCGTCGACCACGGCGGCGTGCCCGCGCAACGCGAGCAGGTGACCGGCCACCTTCAGGGTGACCGTGCGACGCGGCAGCTCGTCGACGATGGTCCGGACCAGGGCACCCAGGCGGGCCCTGGCCGGCGCGCTGACCGGCACCCCGCGCCGCAGCAGCGGCTCCGCGGTGACCGCGCCCACGCAGCCGGCGAGCACGTCGCCCCGGAACGCGTCGAGCACCGCGTCGCAGCGGTCCCCGGCGGTGCGCAGCAGCGCCTCGGCCGCCGGGGCCGAGGTGAAGGTGACCGCGTCGACCAGCCGGCCGGCGACCAGGTCGATCAGGCGGTGCAGCGGGGCCGGGTCGGTCGGCGGCGCCCAGCGGTAGACGGGCACCTCGATCACGGTGGCCCCGGCCGCCTCCAGCGCCAGGGTGCACTCCGGCTGCCGGTCGCCGTGCAGCTGCATGGCGATCACCTTTCCGGCCACCCCGCGCCGGCACAGGTGCTCGACCACCTCCTCGCAGCTCTCCGAATCCGGGGACCACTGGTCGTGCAGGCCGGCGGCCCGGATGGCCCCGCGCGCCTTGGGCCCCCGCGCCACCACGTACGCGTCGGCGAGCACGCCGCGCAGCGGCTCGGCCAGCCCCCATCCCTCGGCCGCCTCCAGCCAGCCGCGCATTCCGATGCCGGTGTTGGCCATGAGGACGTCCGGCGGCCGGTCGAGGCAGGCCCGGGTGGCCTCACGCAGGTCGGTGTCGTCGGTCAGCGGCACGATCCGCAGGGCCGGGGCGATGACCACCCGGGCGCCCCGCCGCTGGAGCAGCGCGGCGAGTTCGTCCCGCCGACGGTCGGCGGTCACCCCGATGGTGAAACCGGCCAGTTCGTCGCGCATTCACCCCTCCCGTCGCAGCCGCACCTCGACCAGGCCGTCCCGGCAGCGCACGTCGTGCCGGGGCACTGCGACGCCGGGCAGGTCCAGGCAGTCCCCGGTGCGCAGGTCGTACACCTGCTTGTGCAGCGGCGAGGCGACCGTCGGCACCCCGCCCCGGCTGCCGACGATCCCGCGCGACAGCACGTACGCGCCGGCGACCGGGTCGCGGTTGTCGAGGGCGAACAGCCCGTCGGCGGTGCGGAAGAGGGCCACCTGCACGCCGTCGACGAGCGCGGCCACGCCCCGTTCGGCCTCCAGCCGGTCGAGCGGGCAGACCGGCGTCCAGGTGCGCGTGGCGGGCGGCGACGTCGTCGTCATCGTGATGGTCATGGCTGTGCCTCCAGCGGTCGGGCCGTCGTGGTGGTCATCGCCGCACCGCCGGCATGCCCAGCGCGACCGGCTGCCGGCCCTCGTCGGCCGTGGCCCGGCCGGCCGGGACCGGTTGGCCCCGCTCCAGCGCGAACGTGATGGACGGGTCGGGCACGCCGGGGGCGTTGACGAATGAGGCGAAGCGGCGCAGCCGTACCGGGTCCTCCAGCACGTCGCGCCACTCGTCGGAGTACGAGTCGACGTGCCGGGCCATCGCGGCGTCGAGTTCGGCGCACAGGCCGAGCGAGTCGTCCACGATCACCGCGCGGAGGTGGTCCAGCCCGCCCTCCAGCGCCTCGATCCAGGCGGCGGTGCGTTGCAGCCGGTCGGCGGTGCGGACGTAGTACATCAGGAACCTGTCGACCAGCCGGACCAGTGCCTCGGTGGACAGGTCGGTGGCGAAGAGGTCGGCGTGCCGGGGCCGGAAGCCGCCGTTGCCGCCGACGTAGAGGTTCCAGCCGGTGTCGGTGGCGATGACGCCGAAGTCCTTGCTGCGGGCCTCGGCGCACTCGCGGGCGCAGCCGGACACCGCCGACTTGATCTTGTGTGGGGCGCGCAGCCCCCGGTAGCGCAGCTCCAGGGCGATGGCCAGCCCGACCGAGTCCTGCACCCCGTACCGGCACCAGGTCTCGCCGACGCAGGACTTCACCGTGCGCAGCGCCTTGCCGTACGCGTGGCCGGACTCGAAGCCGGCGTCGACCAGCCGGCGCCAGATCTGCGGCAACTGCTCGACCCGGGCCCCGAACAGGTCGATCCGCTGGCCGCCGGTGATCTTCGTGTAGAGCCGGAAGTCCCGGGCCACCTCGCCGATCACGATGAGCTTCTCCGGGGTGATCTCCCCGCCCGGGATCCGGGGCACCACCGAGTAGCTGCCGTCGCGTTGCAGGTTGGCCAGGAAGTGGTCGTTGGTGTCCTGCAACGACGCCTGTTCCCCGTCCAGCACGTGCCCGGAGCCCAGCGAGGCGAGGATCGAGGCGACCACCGGCTTGCAGATGTCGCAGCCCCGGCCCCGGCCGTGCTCGGCGACGAGCTGCGAGAAGGTGCGGATGCCGCGCACGCGGACGATGTCGAAGAGTTCCTGCCGGCCGGCGTCGAAGTGCTCGCAGAGCGCGGTCGACTGCCGCACCCCGGCCGCGTCGAGGAGCTGCTTGAGCATCGGCACGCAGGAGCCGCAGCTGGTGCCCGCCCGGGTGCACGCCTTCAGCGCCGGCACGTCCGCGCAGCCGCCGGCGATCGCGTCGTCGACGTCGGCGCGGGTCACCGCGTTGCAGGAGCAGACCTGCGCGGCGGCGGGCAGCGCCGCCGCGCCCGCGCCGGTCGTTCCCTCGGGGGCGAGCAGCGCCAGCGGGGGAGCGGGCAGCGGGCCGCCGACGCTGGCCCGCAGCGTCGGGTACGCGCTCGCGTCGCCGACCAGCACCCCGCCGAGCAGGGTCTGCGCGTCGTCGGAGAGGACCAGCTTGGCGTAGACCCGGGTGGCCGGGTCGGTGAACGTCACGTCGAGGCAGCCCGGCGTGGCGCCGTGCGCGTCGCCGAACGAGGCCACGTCCACGCCGAGCAGCTTGAGCTTCGTGGCGGTGTCCGCGCCGGGGAAGGTGGCCACCCCGCCGACCAGCCGGTCGGCGACCACCTCGGCCATCGCGTACCCGGGGGCGACCAGGCCGTGGCAGGTGCCGTCGACGGCCGCGCACTCGCCGACCGCCCAGATCCGTTCGTCCGCGCTGCGGCAGGCGTCGTCGACCAGCACCCCGCCGCGCGGGCCCAGGGCGAGACCGGCCGCCCGGGCCAGCTCGTCGCGGGGCCGGACGCCGGCCGCGACCACCACCAGGTCGGCGTCGACCACGGTCCCGTCGGCCAGCTCCAGCCCGGCGACCGTGCCGTCGGGGCCGGACCGTACGGCGGTGGTGGCGACGCCCAGGTGGGTGGCGACGCCCAGTCCGTCGACGTACCGGCGGAGCATCGCGCCGCCGGCCGTGTCGACCTGCACCGGCATCAGCCGCGGCGCGAACTCCACCACGGCGGTGTCCAGCCCGAGCAGCCGCAGCGCGTTCGCCGCCTCCAGCCCGAGCAGCCCGCCGCCGATCACCGCCCCGGTGCGCCGGCCCCGCGCGTACTCCCGGATCGCCGTCAGGTCGTCCAGCGTCCGGTAGACGAAGACCCCGGGCAGGGTCGCGCCGTCCACCGGCGGCACGAACGCGTACGAGCCGGTGGCCAGCACCAGGGCGTCGTACGGGTGCTCGCCGGCCGCCGTGCGGACCAGCCGCCGCTCCCGGTCGACCTCCGTGGCCGGCTCGCCCAGGCGCAGCTCCACCCCGTCGTCGGGGGTGTGCAGGTTCAGCTCCTCGGCGCCGACCCCGTCGAAGAACGCCGAGAGCCGCACCCGGTCGTACGCCGGGCGGTTCTCCTCGGCGAGCACGGTGACCCGCCACCGCCCCTGCGGGTCGCGGGCGCGCAGCGCGTCGACGAAGCGCTGCCCCACCATGCCGTTGCCGACGACCACCAACCTGCTGACCCGCTCGCTCATGACCGCACCTCCACCGAATCGACTTCGGACAGCCAGCCGACGATGCCGGCGACCGCGTCCCGGCAGCCGCCGCACCCCGTGCCGGCCCGGGTCGCGGCGACCACGGCGTCGACCGTCCGGGCCCCGGAACGCCAGCAGCCCACCAGCGTTCCCTTGCTGACGTCGTTGCACTGGCAGACGGTCGCCGCGTCCGGCATCAGCGCCGGGGTCGCGGCCGGCGTGCCCGCCGCCGCGCCGAACGCCCGGCCGAGCAGCAGCGAGCGCCGGTCCGCCGGCACCGGTTGGCCCCGGTCGAAGAGCTGGATGACCGTGCCGACCGCCGGGTTGTCGCCGAGCAGGATCGCGGCGGTCAGCCGCTCGTCGCGGATGCGCAGCCGGGCGTACGTGCCCCGGGCCGGGTCGGCGAAGGTCAGCTCCTCGCCGGTGCCGCCGTCGCCCGGGTCGCCCATCGCGGCGAGGTCGATGCCGGCCGCCTTGAGCCGGGTCACCGCCGGCCGGGGCCGGTAGCGGGCCTGCGGGTCCTCGCCGGTGAGCACCTGCGCCACCACCCGGGCCTGCGCCCAGGCCGGAGCGACCAGGCCGGTCAGGGCGCCGTCGTGCTGGGCGCAGTCGCCGACCGCCGAGATCCGCGGGTCGCCGGTGCGCAGCCGGTCGTCGACCAGCACGCCCCGCTGCACGGCCAGCCCGGCCGCGCGGGCGAGGGCGGTGTCGGGACGTACCCCGCAGGAGAGGACCAGCAGATCGGCGGTGAGCGACCGGCCGTCAGCCAGGTCGAGGCGGACCCCGTCGGCGCCCGCGAGCACCTTCGTCGCCGACACGGCCAGGTGGGTCGTCACCCCGAGGCCCGCGAGGGTGTCGGCCAGCACGGCCGCGCCGGCCGGGTCGAGCTGCCGTTCCATCAGGTACGGCACCGGGTGCACCACCCCGACGTCGAGGCCCCGGGCGGCGAGCGCGCGGGCCGCCTCCAGCCCGAGCAGCCCGCCACCGAGCACCAGGGCGCTGCGCGCGTCGGCGGCCACGGCGAGGATCCGCCGGCAGTCGTCGAGGGTGCGGAACGGCACCACCCGCTCCGGCAGTCCGGGTCCGTCCAGCCCCGGCAGCGGGGGCACGACGGCCCGGCTGCCGGTGGCGAGCACCAGATGGTCGTACGCGACGCGGTCGCCGTCGTCGGTGTGGACCGTCCCGGCGGCTCGGTCGACGGCGGTGACGGTCACCCCGCTGCACAGGTCGACGCCCTGCCCGGCGGCCTCGGCCAGTTCCACGTCCGGCTCGCCGATCCGGCCCGCCAACAGGGTGGAGAGCATGATCCGGTTGTACGCCCGGTGCGGCTCCGCACCGAGCACGGTCACCTTGCGGTCCCCACCCCGGGCGTGCAGTTCGCCGGCCAGCCGCGAACCGGCCATCCCGTTGCCGACGATCACGATCCGCTCGGTCATGGCCGACCTCCGCTGCGCTCCGGCCGGCCACGACGCGTTGCCGGGCTGCACCGGACGATTCGCTCACTGGGTTCGTTCACGGTCGCTCCACCCTCTCCAGCCGGACGGCGCAGATCTTGAACTCCGGCATCCCGGAGACCGGGTCGACGGCGTCGTTGGTGACCGAGTTGGCCCGCGCGGCGCCGCCCCAGTGGAACGGCGCGAAGACGGTGTCCGGCCGGATGGCGGTGCTGAGCCGGGCCGGCGCGCGCAGCTCACCCCGGCGGGAGACCACCCGCACCTGCTCGCCGTCGTCGATGCCGAGCCGCCCGGCCAGGTCGGGGTGCAACTCGACGAAGGCGTCCGGGGCGGCCCGGCGCAGGGCGGCGACCCGGCGGGTCTGGGTGCCCGACTGGTACTGGGCGAGCACCCGGCCGGTGGTGAAGTGCAGCGGATACTCGGCGCACACCTCCTCGGCCGCCGGCCGGTGTTCGACGGCGTGGAAGCGGGCCCGCCCGTCCGGGGTGGCGAAGCGGTCGGCGAACAGCCGGGGGGTGTCCGGGCCGTCCTCGGTCGGGCAGGGCCAGAAGACGCCGTCGTGCGCGTCGATCCGCTCCCAGCTCACCCCGGCGTAGTCGGCGGTCCCGCCGGCCGAGGCCCGTCGCAGCTCCGCGAACACGCCCCGCGGGTCGGCGCCGTCCGCGTCGCCCCGCCCAGGTGCAAGGAAGGGCACCTTATTATCGGATTCTGTATAGGAAGGGGCCCTTCCTTGCACCTGGAGGCGGGCGGTGAGGTCGGCGAGGATCTCCAAGTCGGTTCGGACGCCCGGCGGCGGCGTACGCAGTGCGCGGCGGCGCAGCACCCGGCCCTCCAGGTTGGTCATCGTGCCGTCCTCCTCGGCCCACTGAGCGGTGGGCAGCACCACGTCGGCCAGCGCGGCCGTCTCGGAGAGCAGGAAGTCGGCGACCACCAGCAGGTCGAGATCGCGCAGCCGGCGCTCGATCCGGGCGGCCCGGGGCGCGGAGACCACCGGGTTGGAGCCGAAGACCAGCAGCGCCTTCGGGCCGGCGGGCGTGCCCAGCGAGTCCAGCAGTTCGTACGCCGGCACGCCCGGCCCGGGCAGATCCTCGGCCGGCACCCCCCAGACTTCGGCGACGTGTTCCCGGGCTGATGGATCGTCGATCCTGCGGTAGCCGGGAAGCTGGTCGGCCTTCTGCCCGTGCTCGCGTCCGCCCTGCCCGTTTCCCTGCCCGGTGAGGCAGCCGTAGCCGGAGCCGGGGCGGCCGGGCAGCCCGAGGGCGAGCGCCAGGTTGACGAAGGCGGTGACCGTGTCGACGCCCTTGGCGTGCTGCTCGGCGCCGCGCGCGGTCAGGATGATCACGCGTTCGGCGGTGCCGAGGGCCCGGGCGGTCGCCTCCAGGTCGGCCATAGGCACCCCGGAGAGTGCTTCGGCGCGGGCCGGCCACCAGCCGGCCACGGTGCGGCGGACGGCCTCGAAGCCGGTGGTGCGGGCGGCCACGTACTCCCGGTCGATCCAGCCCTCGGTGAGCGCGATGTGCAGCAGCGCGTTCGCCACCGCCAGGTCGGTGCCCGGCAGGGGTTGCAGGTGCAGGTCGGCCAGCCGGGCGGTGGCGGTGACCCGGGGGTCGACCACGATCAGCCGGCCGCCGCGTTCGCGCTGCTCGGTGAGCCAGCGCACCAGCGGGGGCATGGTCTCTGCCGGGTTCGCGCCGACGAGCAGCAGCGTGTCGGCCCGGCCCAGGTCGGCCAGCGGGAACGGCAGGCCCCGGTCGATGCCGAAGGCGCGTGTCCCGGCCGCCGCCGCCGAGGACATGCAGAACCGTCCGTTGTAGTCGATGTGCCTGGTGCGCAGCGTCACCCGGGCGAACTTCCCCAGCGCGTACGCCTTCTCGTTGGTGAGCCCGCCGCCGCCGAAGACGGCCACCGCGTCGCGTCCGTGTCCGGACTGGACGGCACGCAGGCCGGCGACGATCCGGTCGAGGGCGGCGTCCCAGCTCGCCGGGCGCAGTTCGCCGCCGGCCGGGTCCCGCAGCAGCGGGGTGGTCAGCCGCTCGGGGTGGTCGAGCAGTTCGGCGGCGGTCCAGCCCTTCTGGCAGAGGCCGCCCCGGTTGGTGGGGAACTGCCGGGGGAGCACCGCCACCCGGTCGGGCTCCTCGCGCAGCGTCATTCCGCACTGGAGGGCGCAGTACGGGCAGTGCGTCGCCACCTCCCGGGGCGTCCGCCCCGGTCCGGTCGCCGCGTGTGCACCGTCTGTCATGTCGGCAAAGCGTGCCGGGGGGCGATTTCCGGTCCGGGTCCCGTTTGTTTCGGTCCTGTCAAGAGCCGCTCACACCGCACGGGAGCGGCGGGCCGGCTCGCAGCGCCTACGATGCGGGAGATCGGTCCTAGTTTCTGGGAGACGCGATGGACGTGGCCGAGGTGTTTCGGGGGTCGGCAACCGTCCGACGCGAGGCAACCGTCCGACGCGAGGCAACCGTCCGACCGCCGAGGCAACCGTCCGACGCGAGGCAGCCGGCTGGCGCCGAGGCAGCCGGCTGACCGGGCAACCTGGCCGCGGTCCTGCCGGTCGCACAGCCGGGGCAGCTCGACAGCGTCCACCCGCTCTCCCCATCCGGGCAGGGGCGCGGGCGATCCTGGCTCGCCGAGGGCCGGCCGAGGGATTTGCCGTCTTCGGCGGTCGGTGCGAATGGCCCGGGGCCACGGGATGACTGTCGGTCATACCGATGGGTATTCTGCTCGGCATGACTGCCAAGGTGACCCTGTCGTTCTCGGACGAGACGATCGAGGAGGCCCGGCGGTTCGCCAAACGCGAAGGGCTCTCCCTGTCGGCGTGGATGGACCAGGCGGCCCGGGAGAAAGCGCTGCGTGAGGTCTTCACCGCGCACGCCGCCGCCGTCGGCCGGGCCGGTCTCGACCTCGAAGCCGGCGCCCTCGCCGACGCCCGCGAGGTGGGCATGGTCGACGACGTGCTCTTCGGTGGGCGCCCGCGTGCTGCGTAGGGGCGAGATCTGGCGCATCGACGGCGCCCGGGAACGGCTCGGGCTGGTGATCAGCTCCGACGTCTACAACTCCACCGACGTGCCGATCGTGATGGTGGCCGAGGTGGTCGAGGAGTCGCTGCTGCGCGACTCGCCCCTGGCGGTGCGGATGGGCGCGTACGTGGTGATGCCCGACCGGCTCTCCTCGCCGATGAAGAAGTGGTTCACCGAGTGCGTGGACGTCGCCGACACCGAGACCATGCTCCGGGTCGGCCGGGCGCTGCGCATCCTCCAGGAACTCTGACATCTCACCGGCGGTTTCCGCCCGCGGTGCGGTCTCCGTTTCCGGCCCGACCCGCGACGGGCACGGTCGGGTAACTCCCGCTTCCTAGCGTTCCTCCAGGTCGTACCGACGAGGAGGAGTCGCCGTGAGCACACTGGCCCCCACCACACCCCTGGCCGAGGCCGCCCCGCCGGCCGCCGGCCGCCGGCGCCGCATCGACGACTGGCGGCCCGAGGACCCCGACTTCTGGCGTACGAAGGGGGCGCCGATCGCCCGCCGCAACCTCTGGGTCTCGATCTTCGCCGAGCACGTCGGCTTCTCCGTGTGGAGCCTCTGGTCGGTGACGGTGCTCTTCCTCGGCCCCGAGTACGGCATCGATCCGGCGGGGAAGTTCCTGCTCACCGCCGTGCCGGCCGCCCTCGGGGCGGCGCTGCGACTGCCCTACACGCTGGCCGTGGCGCGCTTCGGCGGGCGTACCTGGACGATCGTCAGCGCGCTGCTGCTGCTCGTTCCGGCCGTGCCGATGACGGTCCTGCTGGAGCCCGGTGTCTCCTACTCCACCCTGATGGTGCTGGCCTGCCTGACCGGCGTGGGCGGGGGCAACTTCGCCTCCTCGATGGCGAACATCAACCTCTTCTACCCGTCCCGGCTCAAGGGGCGGGCGCTCGGGCTCAACGCCGGCGGCGGCAACCTCGGCGTGCCGGCGGTGCAACTGGTCGGCCTGGCGGTGCTGGCGACGGCGGGTGCCGCGTACCCCCGGCTGGTGCCGGCCGTCTACCTGCCGCTGATCGTGCTGGCCGCGCTCGCCGCCGCGCGCTGGCTGGACGACCTCCCGGGGGCGCGCAACGAGCCCGGCGCGCTGCGCGAGGCCGCCCGCGACCCGCACACCTGGGTCATGTCGCTGCTCTACGTCGGCACCTTCGGCTCCTTCATCGGCTTCGGCTTCGCCTTCGGCCAGGTGCTCCAGCTCCAGTTCGCCGAGCGCTTCCCGACCCCGGTCGACGCCGTCTGGCTGACCTTCCTCGGCCCGCTGATCGGCTCGTTGGTCCGGCCGGTCGGCGGGCACCTCGCCGACCGCCTCGGCGGGGCCCGGGTCACCTTCTGGAACTTCGTCGCGATGGCGGCCGGCGCCTCGCTGGTGCTCCACGCCGCCCGGGAGCGGTCGTTCGGGCTCTACCTGCTCGGCTTCCTGTCGCTCTTCGTCTTCTCCGGGATCGGCAACGGCTCGACGTACAAGATGATCCCGGCCATCTTCCGGGCCCGCGCCACGGCCGACGTGGCGGCCTGCCGGCGGGAGGCGGGCACGGCGCAGCGGTGGGCCGTGCGGATGACCGGCTCGCTCATCGGCGTCGCCGGGGCGGTCGGGGCCTGCGGCGGGGTGCTGGTGAACGTCGCCTTCCGGCAGTCGTTCCTGACCCGGGGCAGCGCGGACGCGGCGTACGTCGCCTTCGTCGCCGCGTACGCGGTCTGCTTCGGGGTGACCTGGCTGGTCTACCTGCGGCCGGGAGCACACCGGCCGGCCGGTGTGTGAGCCCGCCAGGTATCCTGCGGGAGCCAGGCGGGGGAGGTACCCCGTTTTGACCTGCCGACGGGGCGGCGGGTATCGTTGCCTGCTGTTGTACGACATCCAGAGGCGTGCCGCCTGAGGTACGCTTGGTCGTTCGTGCGCGCCCGGTAACCTCGGCGCGCGACCCCAGACCGACGACGAGACAAGGTATACCTGTGCGTACGTACAGCCCGAAGCCGGGTGAGATCGAGCGTCAGTGGCACGTCATCGACGCCTCTGATGTCGTGCTGGGCCGCCTGGCCACCCACGCCGCCACGCTGCTGCGCGGCAAGCACAAGCCGACTTTCGCGCCGCACGTCGACACGGGCGACTTCGTCGTCATCGTGAACGCGGGCAAGGTCGCGCTGACCGGCAACAAGCGCCACACCAAGGTCGCCTACCGCCACTCCGGCTACCCGGGTGGTCTGAAGCAGGTCGGCTACGACGAGCTGCTGACCAAGCGTCCCGAGCGGGCCATCGAGCTGGCCGTCAAGGGCATGCTCCCGCACAACAAGCTCGGCCGTCAGCTCATCAAGAAGCTGAAGGTCTACGCCGGTGCCGAGCACCCGCACGGCGCGCAGCAGCCGGTGCCGTTCGAGATCAAGCAGATCGCGCAGTGAGCGCGGGCGAAGGAAACAGCATGACCGACATCACCGAGACCGAGGTTGCCCCCGAGGAGGCCACCGAGGCGCCGGCGCCCGTCGCCCGCGCGCCGCGTGGTGACCGCCCGATCCAGACCGTGGGTCGACGCAAGGAAGCCATCGTCCGGGTGCGCATCGTCCCCGGCAGCGGCAAGATCACCTGCAACGGCCGGGACCTCGAGGCCTACTTCCCGAGCAAGGTGCACCAGCAGCTCATCAAGGACCCGCTGGTCACCGCCGAGAAGCCGGAGGCGTTCGACGTCATCGCCAACCTGCGTGGCGGCGGCACCACCGGTCAGGCCGGCGCGCTCCGGCTCGCCATCGCCCGGGCCCTGATCGTCAGCGAGCCGGACGACCGTCCGGCGCTGAAGAAGGCCGGCTTCCTCACCCGGGACGCCCGGGTCAAGGAAAGCAAGAAGTACGGCCTCAAGAAGGCCCGTAAGGCTCCCCAGTACTCGAAGCGCTGATCAACAGCTGCACGTTGTACTTCTGACGAACGGCCGGGTACGCCTCCCCTGGATGGGAGGTGGCCCGGCCGTTCGCCTTTCCTGGACCGTTTCATCGGAGGTTGGCGGGTATGGGCCGGTTGTTCGGCACGGACGGCGTACGCGGGCGGGCGAACGCGGATCTCACGCCTGAGTTGGCGCTGGCGGTGGCGGTCGCCGCCGCGCACACGCTCGCCGAGTCGGACCGGAGCCATCCCCCGCTGGCCGTGGTCGGGCGCGACACCCGGGCCAGCGGCGAGATGCTGGAGGCCGCCGTGGTCGCCGGGCTCACCAGTGCCGGCGCCAACGTCGTCCGGGTGGGCGTGCTGCCGACCCCGGCCGTGGCGTTCCTCACCGCCGAGGCCAAGGCCGACCTGGGCGTGATGCTCTCCGCCTCGCACAACCCGATGCCCGACAACGGGATCAAGCTCTTCGCCGCCGGCGGGAACAAGCTGCCCGACGAGATCGAGATGCGGATCGAGGCGGCCGTCGAGGCGAACGCCACCACCGCCTGGAAGCGGCCGGTCGGCGCCGGCGTCGGCCGGGTGCACGACCTGCTCGACGGCGCCGACCACTACGTGCAGCACCTGATCGGCACCGTGCCGCACCGCCTCGACGGGATCAAGGTCGTGGTCGACTGCGCCAACGGCGCGGCGGCCGAGGTGGCGCCGGTGGCGTACCGGGAAGCCGGGGCCGAGGTCGTCGCCATCTACGCCGAGCCGGACGGCCTCAACATCAACGACGAGTGCGGCTCCAACCACCTCGAGGCCCTGCGGGCCGCCGTGGTCGAGCACGGCGCGCACCTGGGCATCGCCCACGACGGCGACGCCGACCGCTGCCTCGCGGTGACCGCCGACGGGGACGAGGTCGACGGCGACCAGGTGATGGCCATCCTCGCGCTCGCGATGCGGGACGCCGGCACCCTCACCGACGACACCCTGGTCGCCACCGTGATGAGCAACCTCGGCCTGCGGCTGGCCATGTCCGCGCAGGGCATCCGGCTCCTCGAGACCAAGGTCGGCGACCGGTACGTGCTGGAGGAGCTGCGCGCCTCGGGCCTCGCGCTGGGCGGCGAGCAGAGCGGACACATCGTCATGCCGGCGTACGCCACCACGGGCGACGGCGTGCTGACCGGGCTGCACCTGATGGCCCGGCTCGCCGCCACCGGGAAGTCCCTCGCGGAGCTGGCCACCGTGGTCACCAAGCTGCCGCAGGTGCTGATCAACGTGCCGGTCGGCGATCGTACGGTCGGCGCCGCCGCGCCCGCCGTCCGGGCCGAGGTCGAGCGGGCCGAGACGGAGCTGGGGGAGACCGGCCGGGTGCTGCTGCGCCCCTCCGGCACCGAGCCGCTGGTCCGGGTCATGGTCGAGGCGGCCACCGAGCACACCGCCCGCAGCGTCGCCGAGCGGATCGCCGAGCAGGTCCGCACCGCCAGCCCCGCCTCCGTCTAGCTCCACGCCTGCGCCGGGGCGTGGCCTGCCCGCTCGGGCCGGCCACGCCCCGGCGGGGTAGTCAGCCGGCGGGGTGCAGTGCGCGCAGCCGGTCGACCGCCTCGGCCAGCACCTCGGGGCGCTTGCAGAAGGCGAAGCGGACCAGGTGCCGGCCCGCCTCCGCGTCGTCGTAGAAGACCTGGGTCGGCACGGCGACCACCCCGCAGCGCGCGGGCAGCGACCGGCAGAACTCCACCCCGTCCCGGCCGCCGAGCCCGGTGACGTCGGCGGTGACGAAGTAGGTGCCCTCCGGCGCGAGCACCTCGAACCCGGCGTCGGTCAGCCCGCCGACGAGCTGGTCACGGCGGGCCTGCATGCCGTCGCGCAAGCCGGTGAAGTAGTCGTCCGCCAGGGCCAGGGCCACCGCGACCGCCGGCTGGAGCGGCGCGGCGTTGACGAAGGTGAGGAACTGCTTCACCCGCAGCACCGCCGACACCAGCGGCGCCGGCCCGCTCACCCAGCCGACCTTCCAGCCCGTGCAGGAGAACGTCTTGCCGGCCGAGGAGATGCGCAGGGTGCGCTCGCGCATGCCGGGCAGGGTGGCCAGCGGCACGTGCGGGGTGGCGGCGTCGGTGAAGACCAGGTGCTCGTAGACCTCGTCGGTCACCGCGTACGCGCCGTGCTCCTGGCACAGCTCGGCGACCAGCGCCAGCTCGTCGGGGGTGAACACCTTGCCGGTCGGGTTGTGTGGCGAGTTCAGCAGCACCAGCCGGGTACGCGGACCGAAGGCGGCGCGCAACGCGGCCGGGTCGAAGGCGTACCGGCCGTCGGCGGCGGGACGCAGCGTGACCGGGCGCCGGGCCGCGCCGGCCAGGGCGATCGAGGCGGCGTACGAGTCGTAGTAGGGCTCGAAGCAGATCACCTCGTCGCCCGGCTCGCAGAGCCCGAGGATGGCGGCGGCGATCGCCTCGGTGGCGCCCGCCGTCACCACGATCTCGCCGTCCGGGTCGTACTCCAGCCCCCAGAACCGGCGCTGGTGCGCGGCCACCGCCGCGCGCAGCGCCGGGATCCCCGGACCCGGCGGGTACTGGTTCTGCCCGGTGCGCAGCGCCGCCGCCGCGGCGGCGAGCATCTCCGGCGGCCCGTCGGTGTCGGGGAAGCCCTGCCCGAGGTTGACGGCGCCGGTGCGGACGGCGAGGGCGGACATCTCGGCGAAGATGGTCGTCCCGAACGGGCGCATCCGGGCCACCAGCGGATCCACGTCGGCGATCGTCACGCCCGTCAGCCTACGGACTCCCGGCGCGGCTTCAACCCCTGCCGAGGGCGGTCGGAACCGCCTCCGCCGTACCCTTCGGTCGGCGGAGCTATGTCACGGACCGTGTCGCTTCCCCTCCGATCGCTCAAGTGGGGTGATCGTTTGACCGGCTTTCGCGCACGCGCGATGAGTGGAACTAGGTTAGGCTGCGGGACATGTGTGGAATCGTGGGTTACGCCGGCGCGCGCCCGGCGCTCGGCATCGTGCTCGACGGACTGCGGCGGCTGGAGTACCGCGGCTACGACTCGGCCGGCGTCGCCATCGTCTGCGACGGCGCGCTGCTGACCGAGAAGAAGGCCGGCAAGCTGGCCAACCTGGAGAAGGTGCTCTCCGAGCGGGCCGCCGAGGATCCCACGTCCTGCGCGGCCAGCCCGATCGGCATCGGGGACGGCACCACCGGCATCGGGCACACCCGCTGGGCCACCCACGGCGGCCCGACCGACCGCAACGCCCACCCGCACCTGGCCCCCGACGGCCGCGTCGCCGTGATCCACAACGGCATCATCGAGAACTTCGCGAAGCTGCGCGCCGAGCTGGAGGCCGACGGCGTCCAGTTCACCAGCGACACCGACACCGAGTGCGCGGCGCACCTGCTCTCCGCCGCGCTCGCCGACCTGCGCGCCGCCGGCCACCCCGACGGGCCGCAACTGCTCGCCGCCGGGATGCGGGTGGTCTGCCAGCGACTGGAGGGCGCGTTCACGCTGCTCGCCGTCGACGCCGCGGTGCCCGGCGCGGTGGTCGGCGCCCGCCGCAACTCCCCGCTCGTCGTCGGGCGCGGCGACGGGGAGAACTACCTGGCCAGCGACGTGGCCGCGTTCATCGAGCACACCCGGGAGGCGGTGGAGCTGGGCCAGGACCAGATCGTCCTGATCACCGGCGACACCATCGAGATCACCGACTTCGCCGGCCAGCCCGCCAGCGGCAAGGACTTCCACATCGACTGGGACTCCTCCGCCGCCGAGAAGGGCGGCTACGACTGGTTCATGCTCAAGGAGATCGAGGAGCAGCCGCAGGCCATCGCCGACACGCTGCTCGGCCGGCTCACCGACTCCGGCGAGATCATGCTCGACGAGGTCCGCCTCAGCGACCAGGACCTGCGCGACGTCGACAAGATCTTCATCGTGGCCTGCGGCACCGCGTACCACTCCGGGCTGGTCGCCAAGTACGCCATCGAGCACTGGACCCGGATCCCGTGCGAGGTGGAGCTGGCCAGCGAGTTCCGCTACCGCGACCCGGTCCTCGACCGGTCCACGCTGATCGTGGTGATCTCGCAGTCCGGCGAGACGATGGACACCCTGATGGCGCTGCGGCACGCCAAGGAGCAGAAGGCCCGCGTGCTGGCCATCTGCAACACCAACGGCTCCACCATCCCCCGGGAGTCCGACGCCGTCCTCTACACCCACGGCGGGCCGGAGATCGCCGTCGCGTCCACCAAGGCGTTCCTCACCCAGCTCGTCGCCTGCTATCTGATCGGCCTGCACCTGGCCCAGGTGCGCGGCATCAAGTTCGCCGACGAGGTGGCCGCCGTCGTCGCCCAGCTCCAGGAGATGCCGGACAAGCTGCGCGAGCTGCTGGAGCGCATCGAGCCCGTCCGCGAGCTGGCCCGCGACCTGAAGGCCGAGCCGACCGTGCTCTTCATCGGCCGGCACGTGGGCTACCCGGTGGCCCTGGAGGGTGCGCTCAAGCTCAAGGAGCTGGCGTACATGCACGCCGAGGGCTTCGCCGCCGGCGAACTGAAGCACGGCCCGATCGCGCTGATCGACAAGGGCACCCCCGTGATCTGCATCGTGCCCTCCCCGGTCGGCCGGGGCATGCTGCACGACAAGGTCGTCTCCAACATCCAGGAGGTACGGGCGCGCGGCGCCCGGACGATCGTCATCGCGGAGGAGGGCGACGAGGCGGTCGTCCGCTACGCCGACCACCTGATCTACGTGCCGCGTACGCCGACGCTGCTCGCGCCGCTGGTCACCACCGTGCCGTTGCAGGTCATGGCGGCCGAGATCGCCGCCGCCCGGGGGCACGACGTGGACCAGCCCCGCAACCTGGCCAAGTCGGTGACGGTCGAGTAGCCGTACCGTCCCGCCACGGGCCCCGTCCACCGTGCCGGTGGGCGGGGCCCTGGCGTGCGCGGGTCACCGGCCGAGCACCACCCGGGCCATCCCGTCGAGGGCCGGGTTGCCGGCCTCCCAGTAGCCGGTGTGCCCGTGCCGGCCGCTGGGGAAGGTACGACCGCCGAAGCCGGGGTGGGACGGGTCCTGCCCGAACCACAGTTCGCGTTCCGGTGCGCCGAGCAACGCCCCGATCGCCGGGCCGACCGGCGAGGCGCCCAGCAGTGCCCGGCGGGCCAGCTCGTCCGGCGGCCGGGCCCACCGGATCACGTCGTCCGGCGCGGTGCTCGCCCAGACCTGCCCGGTCGGCAGGCCCAGCTCGCCCGCGTGCCTGACCCCCACCCCGGGTGAGCCGACGAAGACCAGCGCGTCGGCGGCCAGCCCGTGCTCGCGGGCGGCCGTGCCGACCACCAGCGAGCCGTAGCTGTGCCCCAGCACGGTCTGCCGGCCCGGGGGGTCGTCGTGGGTCGCCCGCAGCCCCTCCTGGAACCGGTGCAGCGCCGGGCCGGCGTCGCGGGCCTGGCCCGGCCACGCCGCCTCGTGCAGGGAGTCGGGGGCGTCGTAGTCCAGCCAGAGCACCGCGGCGGCCTCCTGCCCGGGGTCGAGCGCGCCGCACCGGGAGAGCACCCGGGCCGCCCGACCCAGCTCGCCGGGCACGTCGTGGAGGCCGGCGGTCATCCCCGGCACGTAGGTCAGCACCCGGGCCGACCGGTCCGGATTGCCCAGCGCCACCACCGCCCGTCCCTCGCCGGCCGTGCCCAGCCGCAGCAGGTAGGCCCGGGGCTGTTCGTCGCCGGCCAGGCGGGCGGCCAGCGCGTCCAGCCCCGCCAGGGACTTCCCGACGCGCGACAGCCCGGCCAGCTCGACCGGCCCGCGCGGCACCCGCTCCAGCAGCCGTCGCCGCGCGGCCAGCAGCTCCTCCCGGCGCGCCCCGAGCAGCAACCGGTTGGCCTGGTCGCGGGCGGCCACCGGCACCCCGTCGAGGCGGCCGACCAGCCCCGGCTCGTGCGCGACCAGCCACCGGCGCTGCGCGGGGGTGAGCCCGGCCCACCAGGCCCGCACCGTGGCCGGGTCGGCGCCGGGCGGCGGGCGACCGGGCGGTGGCACGTCGGCCCACGCCACGCGGGCGGCGTCGGCCAGCGCGTCCAGCCGGGTCGCGGCCTCCCGGTCGGCCGCACCGGCAAGTTCCAGGGCCGCCCGGATCGCCGCCCCCGCCTCGGCCACGCCCACCCCGCTCGTCCCGGCCCCGCTCGTCCCGGCCCCGGCGCTGGCCCCGCTTCTTCCTGTCCCGGCCCCGGCGCCGCCCGCCGCGGGAGGGGCGGTGTGGGCGGGGCCGGCGGCGACCCGGCCCTGCCGGTCGACCAGCAGCCCCGCCGCGTCGGCGCGGGCCACCGCGGCGGCGAGGCGGGCCTTGGCGACGCCCAGCCGGCCGGCGAACTCCGCCAGCACCTGGTCGGCCTCGATCAGGGCGGGGGAGACGGCGGTCAGCTCGCCGCGCAGCGCCGCGAGCCGGGCGTCGGCGGCGTCGGCCGCCCCGCCCGACCAGCCGCCCCGCAGCACCGCCGCGCCGGCGGCCAGCTCGCCGGCCCGGCGTGCCACCGGCTCGGTCAGCCCCCGCCAGGCCGCCCCGGCGGCCCGCCACGCACCGGGATCGGCCGCCCACAGCCGCCGGTAGCCGACGTCCGCGACGTGCTCGGCGGGGTGCGCCGGGCGGGTGGGACGCGCCGGGTGCGCGGCCCGGGCCGCCGGAACCGCCGCCGGGGGTGCCGGGACGGTCACCGGGGCAGCGCGGTGAGCCGCCCGGCCGCCCGGTCGTCCACCGCCTCGTACGCCCCGGCGGCGGTCCGGACCGCCGAGGCCGTGCCGGCCACCCGGGCGCCGAGCCCGCCGAACCAGGCGTGCAGGGCCGACTCCAGCCCGGTCAGCGCCGTCGCGGCCGACCACTCCGGAACCCGCACCACCAGCCCGGACGCTCCGGCCAGCCCGTGGGCCAGCCGGTACGCGTCGTCGTCGAGCCCGTGCGCGGCCCGGCGCAGCACGTCGGGTCGTACGGTCAACGGCTCCTCGGTCATCCTCGGCCCCCCGCCTCGCGAGAACATCGACTTGTCGCGACGCTAGGCGTCGTCCACACCCCCGGGCGTCCCCTGTGGACGACGGCTCTCGCGGCGTACGGCCGGTCGTCCACAGGCGTTGCCCCGCGCGGAGCCGACGGCTAATGTGCGCCCGCCCGCGCCGGTAGGGTGAGCGGGTGATCGTCGCTGTCGGCATCGACGTCGTCCTCGTCGAGCGGTTCGCCAAGGCCCTGGCACGGACACCGATGCTCGCCGACCGGCTCTTCACGGAGGCCGAGCGACGCACTCGCTCGGGCAACCCGCGCTCGCCCGAGTCGCTCGCCGCCCGCTTCGCGGCCAAGGAGGCGGTCGCCAAGGCGCTCGGCGTCCCGGCCGGGCTGAGCTGGCACGACTGCGAGATCGTGCCGGACCCGGACGGCCGGCCCTGGCTGACCGTCTCCGGTACGGTCGCGGCGGCGGCCACGGAACGCGGGGTCAACCGCTGGCATGTCTCGTTGTCCCACGACGGCGGGATCGCCTCGGCGATGGTGGTCGCGGAACGGTGAGCGGGGGCGTGCCGGGCCGCGGCACGCCGGTGGTCGGATGGGACGGGGTGGCATGAGACCGGTGTGGCGGGTCGCGGACGTACGGGCGGCGGAGGCGGGCCTGATGGCCACACTCCCCGCCGGAACCCTGATGAAGCGGGCGGCCGCCGGGCTGGCCCGCCGCTGCGCGCTGCTGCTCGCCGGGCGGGGCGGCGTCTACGCCGCGCGGGTGCTGCTGCTGGTCGGCTCCGGCGACAACGGCGGCGACACGCTCTATGCCGGCGCGCACCTGGCCCGGCGGGGTGCGGCCGTGTCGGCGCTGCTGCTGGACCCGGGCCGGGCGCACGCGGAGGCGCTGGCCGCGCTGCGGGCCGCGGGTGGCCGGGTCGTCGACCGGCCGCCGGGGACCGTGGACCTGGTGCTGGACGGCATCGTCGGGATCGGCGGGCGCGGCGGGCTGCGGGACACCGCCGACCAGCTCGCCGCCAGCCTCGCGGGGCACCGCGGGCGCGACGGCGCCCCCGCCGCGGTCGTCGCCGTCGACGTGCCCAGCGGGGTCGCGGTCGACACCGGCCACGTCCCGCTGACCGTCTCGGGCCGCCCCGGCGCCGTACGGGCCGACGCGACGGTGACGTTCGGCGGGCTGAAACCCGCACTGGTGGTGGGCCCGGCCGCCGCGCTCGCCGGCGAGGTGGAGCTGGTCGACATCGGGTTGGAGCCGTGGCTGCGGGGCAGCCCGGCGCTGGGCGTGACCGAGTGGTCGGACGTCGCCGACTGGTGGCCCCGGCCCGGCGCGGCCTCGGAGAAGTACACCCGGGGCGTGGTCGGCGTCGCGACCGGCTCGGCGACCTACCCCGGCGCGGCGGTGCTCTCGGTCGCGGGCGCGCTGGCCGGCCCGACGGGCCTGGTCCGCTACGCCGGCTCGGCCCGGGCCGACGTGCTGCGCCGGCACCCGTCGGTGATCGCGACCGGGCGGGTCGCCGAGGCCGGGCGGGTGCAGGCGTGGGTCTGCGGCTCCGGCCTGGGCACCGGCGAGGAGGCGGCCGGGGAGCTGCGGGCGGTGCTCGCCGCCCCGGTGCCGGTGGTGCTCGACGCCGACGCGCTGACCCTGCTGGTCGACGGCTCGCTCGCCGACCGGTTGCGCAAGCGCGACGCCCCGATCGTGGTCACCCCGCACGACCGGGAGTTCACCCGGCTCTGCGGGGAGGAACCGGGCGCCGACCGGGTGGGCGCGACGCTGCGGTTGGCCGCCTGGATGAACGCGGTGGTGCTGCTCAAGGGCGACCGCACGGTGATCGGCACGCCGGACGGCCGGGCGTACGTCAATCCGACCGGCACCCCCGCGCTGGCCACCGGGGGCACCGGCGACGTGCTGGCCGGGCTGCTCGGCGCGCTGCTCGCGGCCGGGCTGCCCCCGGAGCGGGCCGCGGCCGCCGCCGCGTACCTGCACGGGCTGGCCGGTCGGGAGGCGGCCCGGGGCGGGCCGGTGACGGCGCCCGACGTGGCCGACGCCCTCCGCCCGGTCCTCGCCCGCCTGGGCTGACTGCCGGCCGCACCGTCGTGCCGGTGGCGTCGCGTTCCGGTGCGGGCGCGTCCGGCACCGGCTGCGCCCCGCGACCGGCCGCCGGCTTCTGCGGCCTCGGTCGGCGGGATCGGCGCGGTAAGTAGGCTGGGGTCATGTGGCAGGCCGAGGTGCGGGTGGACCTGGACGCGATCCGCGAGAACGCGAGCCGGCTGAGGTCCGGCACCGGCGCCGAGCTGATGGCCGTGGTGAAGGCCGACGGCTACGGCCACGGCATGGTCCCGGCCGCCCGTGCCGCCCTCGACGGCGGGGCCGGCTGGCTGGGGGTCTGCACCCTGGACGAGGCGCTCACGCTGCGCCGGGCCGGGATCACCGCGCCGGTGCTGGCCTGGCTCCTCGCGCCCGGGTTGCCGCTGCACGAGGGCGTCGCCGCCGGGATCGACCTCGGCGTGGCCAGCCTGTCCCAGCTCGCCGAGATGGTCGAGGCGGGCCGTGCCGCCGGCCGGCCGGCCCGGCTGCATCTCAAGATCGACACCGGGCTGGCCCGGGGCGGCGCGACCGTCGCCGACTGGCCGGCCCTGCTCGACGCCGCCGCCAAGGCGCAGGCCGACGGCCTGGTCGAGGTGGTCGGGGTGTGGAGCCACTTCGTGTACGCGGACTCGCCCGGCCATCCGACCATCGACCGCCAGCTCGCCGTCTTCCACGAGGGGATCGGCATGGCCGAGCGGGCCGGCCTGCGGCCGCGCTACCGGCACCTGGCCAACTCGGCGGCCACCCTGACCCGGCCCGACACCCACCTAGACCTGGTCCGCCCCGGCCTGGCCGTCTACGGCCTCTCCCCGGTGGCCGGCGAGCGCTACGGGCTGCGCCCGGCGATGACCGCCCGCGCCCGGGTGATGCTCACCAAGCGCGTCCCCGCCGGCTCCGGCGTCTCGTACGGGCACACCTACACCACCGAGCGGGCGGCGAACCTCGCGGTGGTGCCGCTCGGCTACGCCGACGGAGTGCCCCGGCACGCCTCGAACAGCGGCCCGGTGCAGCTCGGCGGCAAGCGCCGGACGATCTCGGGCCGCGTCTGCATGGACCAGTTCGTGCTCGACTGCGGCGACGACCCGGTATCCGCCGGCGACGAGGTCACCCTCTTCGGCGACGGCGCCGACGGCGGGCCCACCGCCGACGACTGGGCCGAGGCGGTCGGCACCATCAACTACGAGATCGTCACCCGCTTCGGCAGCACCCGGGTGCCCCGCCGCTACGACGGCGAGCGCCCGTGACGCCCCGGCCCCGCATCCCGCTGCCGCGCGCCGGGCACGCCAGGGCGGCCGTCGGCGCGCTGGCCGCCGTCGGGGTCGCCGCCGCCGGGCTCGCGGTCGGCGTCGCCACCGAACGCGCCCTCGTCCGCAAGCTCAAGGCCGACCCCGCCGACCCGTACGCGGGCGAGGTCTTCGGCGACCAGCGGTACGACGAGTCCTTCCGGCTGGAGATGCCCGACGGCACCGACATCCACGTCGAGGTGGTGGAGCCGACCCGCCCCCGGCCCGGCAACCCGACCGTGGTGCTGGTGCACGGTTTCTGCCTCGACATGGGCACCTTCCACTTCCAGCGCAAGCTGCTCGCCGAGCGGGGCGAGCACCGGGTCGTCGCGTACGACCAGCCCGGGCACGGCCGGTCCGGGCGGCTGGAGACCGGCGAGTACGACCTGACCGCGCTCGGCCGGACGCTGCGTGAGGTGATCGACCGGACCGCCCCGGAGGGGCCGCTGGTGCTCATCGGCCACTCGATGGGCGGGATGACCATCATGGCCTTCGCCGAGCTGTTCGGAGAGCTGTTCGGCGACCGGGTCGTGGGCACCGTGCTGATGGCCACCTCGGGCGGCCTGATCGCCGAGACCAAGCTGGTGGCCCCCGCCCTGCTCGGCCGGGTCGGCGCGCCAGTGCTGCACATGGTCGGCAACGTCACCCGCTACGGCGGCCCGGTGATCGACCGGGCGCGCCGGTCCACCACCAACGTGGCCTGGCTGCTCACCCGCAAGTACGGCTTCGGCACCCGCCACCCCAGCGCGGCACTGGTGTCGTACGTCGAGACGATGAACTCCCGCACGTCCGCCGACACGGTGACGCGCTACCTGCGCACGCTGGCCACGCACTCCCGGTTCCCGGCGCTCGCCGCGCTGGCGGACACCCCCGTGCTGGTGGTCGTCGGCGACAAGGACATGATCACCCCCGTGACCCACTCGGAGGAGATCGTCCGGCGGCTGCCGCACGCCGAGTTCGTGCAGATCTCCGACAGCGGGCACGTGGTGATGCTGGAGCACGCCGACGAGGTCAACGCGGCGCTGGTCCGGTTCCTGGAGGCGCTGTGAGCCACGTCGTGGAGCTGCCGACGGTCGACGACACCCACGAGTTCGGGCGGCGGCTGGCCGGGCTGCTGCGCGCCGGCGACCTGCTGCTGCTGACCGGGCCGCTCGGCGCCGGCAAGACCGCGCTGACCCGGGGCGTCGGGGCCGGGCTCGGCGTGCTCGGGGACGTCACCTCGCCCACCTTCGTGATCGCCCGGGTGCACCGGCCCGACCCGGCCCGAGGCGGCACGGTGGCGCTGGTGCACGCCGACGCGTACCGGCTGGGGGACGCCGCCGACCCGCGTGCCGAGATCGACGACCTCGACCTGGACGCCTCGGTGGACGACTCGGTGACCGTGGTGGAGTGGGGCGAGGGCCTGGTCGAGCAGCTCGTCGACGCCCACCTGCGGGTACGCCTCGACCGGCGCGACGACGACACCCGGGTGGTCGAGCTGGAGCCGGTCGGCGGCGACTGGGCGCAGCGCCTCGCCGCCCTCGGGTGAGCGCTGTCGTACCGGCTGCCTAGAGTGCGCGGGACGGACCCGACAGGCGAAAGGTTGCCGATGCCCGACGACGCCCCCACGCTGGACCTGCTGGCGCTGCTGCCGGAGGGCTGGCGTGCCGTGCTCACCCCGCACCTCGACCCGGCACGCACCGCCGCGCTGGCCGAGTTCGTCGCGGGTGAGTACGCGACCCGCACCGTCTTCCCGCCGGTCGAGGACCTCTTCTCGGCCTACCGGCTCTGCGCGCCGGCCGACTGCCGGGTGCTGATCCTCGGGCAGGATCCCTACCACAAGGCGGGGCAGGCGCACGGGCTCAGCTTCAGCGTGCGCGAGGGCGTGAGCGTGCCGCCGTCGCTGCGCAACGTCTTCAAGGAACTGGGCGAGGACCTCGGCGTGCCGAAGCCGCGCGGCGGCGACCTCAGCGGCTGGGCGGCGCAGGGCGTGCTGCTGCTCAACTCCGTCCTCACCGTCCGCGAGGCGACGCCCGGTTCGCACGCCAACCGCGGCTGGGAGGAGTTCACCGACGCCACCATCCGGGCGCTCGACGCGATGGACTCCCGGGTGGTCTTCCTGCTCTGGGGCGGCTACGCCCGCAAGAAGGCCGCCCTGGTCACCAATCCGCAGCACGTGGTGCTGGAGGCCGGGCACCCCAGCCCGATGAACCCGCGCGGCTTCCTGGGCAGCCGCCCGTTCAGCGCGGCCAACAAGGCGCTCGCCGACGCCGGCCTGCCCACGGTCGACTGGGAACGTTCAGCCGGCTGACGACGGGCCGGCACCCGGTCGGCTCCCGCCCCTCGTCGGCGGGTGCTGACCGCTCGGCGGGTGCGCACCGCCGCCCCCGCGGTAGCGGCGCAGCAGCTCGGCCGCGTCCGGATCGGCCAACTCCAGCTCGACGAGCGGCACCACCGGGTAGCCGCGCCCGCCGTGGCGTACCTCGACGGCCTCCGGTAGCTCGTCGCACATCGTCGCCCGGAGCTCGCCGTACCGGGTCTGCCACCGGTGCTCGCCGGGCTCCTCGGGCTCGAGCCGCAGCCCGCCGAACTCGCCCCAGCGCTCGTTCCACCGCTGCCCGTATGCCGCGTCCAACCAGGCGGTGAACCGGGTCGAGTCACGCCAGCGGAGCGCGATCTCCAAGGCGTCGACCGGTAGGGGCGCGCCCTGGAGCAGCGCGGCCGTGCCGCCCGTGAGCACGTACGGCAGGTCGTCGAGTTTGTCCAGGAACCGGTCCAGCCCGAGGGCGTCGACCCGGTCGGCGAGCGGCCGGGCGGCCAGATCGGCGATCCGGGCGTCCAGATGCGCGTCGAGCGGTTCCACCGCGACGGTCAGTTGGACGTCCATCGCGGCGAGCAGCCGCTCCAGCACCGGCACGCTCGGCGTGCGGTCGCCGCGTTCGATGCGCGCGACCGAGGCCTGGCTGACGCCCGCCAGCTCGGCCAGTTGTCGTTGACTGAGCTGGTTCAACTCGCGCTGACGCCGGACGGCGCGGCCCAACAGGGAGACGAGGCGGCTGGTCGACATCCCGACATGATGAACCATTGTCCTCGTGCGGGCGATACCTCTCAGGCATATTTATGACAAGGAGGTATCGCACTCGTTGGGATCGTCGTCGAGGCCCTCGAAGACGACCGTCGGTAGAGCCTTCCGCACGAGCGTGGTGACTTCCGGCGGCACCCCGACGCGCCGGGGGAGGGGAAGGGCGTGACCGGGGGTGACGAAGGGGGCGACTAGGCTGGCTCACCGTGCTCGTACTGGTGGTGGACAGCTCGACGCCCGCGGTGACGGCGGCGCTGGTGGAGGTCGCGGCGGACGGCGTCGCGATCCGCGCGTACCGCTGCACGGTCGACGCCCGGGCCCACGGCGAACTGCTCGCGCCGCAGGTCGACGCCGTGCTCGCCGAGGCCGGTGCCCGCCCCGCCGACCTGGGCGCGATCGTCGCCGGGCTCGGCCCCGGCCCGTTCACCGGGCTGCGGGTGGGACTGGTCACCGCCGCCACCATCGGCCAGGTGCTGGGCGTCCCGACGTACGGCGTGTGCTCGCTGGACGCCATCGGCCACCCGGCGGCCGCCGGCGAGCCGGTGCTGGCGGCGAGCGACGCGCGCCGACGGGAGATCTACTGGGCGGTCTACGACGGCGCGGGACAGCGGATCGTCGGGCCGGAGGTGTCCGTGCCGGCGGTCGCCGCCGAGCGCGCCCGCAGCCTGGCGGTGACCGCTGCGGTCGGCGACGGCGCGCACCGGTACGCGGACGCGCTCGGCCTGCCCGTGCGCGACGAGCCGCGTTACCCGGACGCGGGCGTGCTGGCGACCCTGGCCGCCGAGCGCATCCGCGCCGGCGCCCCCTCGGAGGCGCTCACCCCGCTCTACCTGCGCCGCCCGGACGCCGTGGCGGCGACCGCCCGAAAGCCGGTCCTGCCGTGAGCGCGAGGAGTGAGCCGGGGTTGCGAGCCCCGCAGTCGCGAGCCGAGGTGGCGCCGTGACGGTCCGGCTGGAGCGGTTCCGGTGGTGGCACGTCGACGAGGTGCTGCCGATCGAGGCGGACCTGTTCGGCGCCGAGCAGTGGTCGGCGGCGATGTTCTGGAACGAGTTGGCCAACGGGCACTTCTACCTGGTCGTCACCGGCGACGACGGCACCGTGCTCGGCTACGCCGGGCTCGCCGCGGCCCCGCCCGACGAGGCGTGGGTGCAGTACGTCGCGGTGCGCCGGGACGCCCAGCGGCGTGGCGTCGGCCGGCTCCTGCTGGAGGCGCTGCTCGCCGAGGCCGACCGGCTCGGCGCCCGCAGCGTCCTGTTGGAGGTGGCGGCGGACAACGCCCCCGCCCAGCGGCTCTATGCGACGTACGACTTCGAGCCGATCGGCGTGCGGCGCGGCTACTACCAACCGAGCAACACCGACGCGCTGGTCATGCGGCGCAGCGCAGGATGTGAGCGATGAGCGACGAACCCCTGATCCTCGGCATCGAGACCTCCTGCGACGAGACCGGGGTCGGCATCGTACGCGGGCACACGCTGCTGGCCGACGCGCTCGCCTCCAGCGTGGAGCAGCACGCCCGCTTCGGCGGCGTGGTGCCCGAGGTGGCCAGCCGGGCCCACCTGGAGGCCATCGTGCCGACCATGGACCGGGCGTTGCGGGAGGCGGGCGTGACCCTCGCCGACATCGACGCGATCGCGGTCACCTCCGGGCCGGGGCTGGCCGGCGCGCTGCTGGTCGGGGTGGCCGCGGCGAAGGGCTACGCGATCGCCGCCGAGAAGCCGGTCTACGGGGTCAACCACCTGGCCGCACACGTCGCCGTGGACACCCTGGAACACGGCCCGCTGCCCGAGCCGGCCATCGCCCTGCTGGTCTCCGGGGGGCATTCCTCGCTGCTGCTCGTCGACGACCTGGCCCGGGGCGTCACCCCGCTCGGCGCCACCATCGACGACGCGGCCGGCGAGGCGTTCGACAAGGTGGCCCGGCTGCTCGGGCTGCCGTTCCCCGGCGGCCCGTACATCGACCGGGAGGCCCGGGCGGGTGACCCGGCCGCCATCGGTTTCCCGCGTGGCCTGACCGCCGCCAAGGACCTCGCCGCCCACCGCTACGACTTCTCCTTCTCCGGGCTGAAGACGGCGGTGGCCCGGTGGGTGGAGGCGCGGCAGCGGGCCGGCGAGTCCGTGCCGGTCGCGGACGTGGCCGCGTCCTTCCAGGAGGCGGTCTGCGACGTGCTGGTACGCAAGGCGCTGGACGCCTGCCGGGCCAACGGCGTCGAGACGCTCGTGATCGGCGGGGGCGTGGCGGCCAACTCGCGGCTGCGGGCGATGGCCTGCGACCGCGCCGCCGCGCACGGCATCCGGGTGCGGGTGCCCCGGCCCGGGCTCTGCACCGACAACGGCGCGATGGTCGCCGCCCTCGGCTCGCACCTGGTCGCCGCGGGTGTCGCGCCGAGCCGGCTGGACCTGCCCGCCGACTCCGCCATGCCGCTGACGACAGTCAGCGTGTGAACCCCGAGGATGGCTGACGTGATCGTGCGGATGTGGGAGGCGCGGGCGGAGCCGTACGGCGTCACGGACCTGATCACCTGGGTCTGCGACACCGCTCTGCCGGAGTTCGAGCACGACCCGATGCACCTGGCGAGCGAGGTGTTCTCCTCCACCGACCACCGGGTGGTCGTCATCTCCAAGTGGCGCAGCAACCCGCGCCCGCTGCCGGAGCCGCCACCGACGTTGCTGGCCCGCCCCGCGCACTCGTGGGACTTCACCCAGGTCGACCGCTGAGGCCGGGCCGGCCGGGCGACGGTGGGGTTTCGGCGTGAGCCGCGGCACGCCGACGCGGTAATTGGTTGGCGGGGTGACCGGTCCGCCACCTAGCGTCGGTGGGCCATGCGCTTCACACCGGCCGGGGACCCCGGCGTACCCGACATCCGCTCGGCGACCCGCTACCTCGTGTGGCTGGCCGGGCGGCACAAGGCGCTGCTCAGCGTCGGCATCCTGCTGGGCGTCGTCTGGATGGTCGCCCAGGCGCTGGTGCCGGCGGCCGTCGGCCGGGCCGTCGACGGGCTCACCCGCCGCGACGAGGACGCCCTGCTCACCTGGGGACTGGTGCTGTTCGGGCTGGGCGTGCTCCAGGCGGTCGCGGGGATCCTGCGGCACCGCTGCGCGGTACACAACTTCCTCGCCGGGGCGTACCGGACGGTGCAGTTGACCGTGGGCGCGGCGAACCGGCTCGGCGCCGCGCTGCCCCGCCGGGTCGACGCCGGGGAGGTGGTGAGCATCGGTACGGCCGACATCAGCCAGATCGGTTCGGCCATCGACATCACCGCCAGGGGCGCCGGCGCGGTCGTGGCGATCGTGACCGTCGGGGTGATCCTGCTCGGCGCCTCGGTGCCGCTCGGGCTGGTCGTGGTGCTCGGCGTGCCGCTGCTGATGGGGGTCGTCGGGCTGCTCATCCGGCCGCTGCACCGGCAGCAGCAGGCGTACCGGGACTCGGAGGGGGCGCTGACCGCCCGGGCCGGCGACGTCGTCTCCGGGCTGCGGGTGCTGCGCGGCGTCGGCGGCGAGCCGGTGCTCTCCAACCATTACCGGGCGCGGTCGCAGGCGTTGCGCGCCGACGGCCTGCGGGTGGCCCGCATCGAGTCGCTGCTGGAGGCGGCCCAGGTGCTGCTCCCGGGGGCGTTCCTGGTGCTGGTCACCTGGCTCGGCGCCCGGTTCGCGCTGCGCGGCGAGATCAGCGCCGGCGAGCTGGTGGCGTTCTACGGCTACACGGCGTTCCTGGTCAGCCCGCTGCGGCAGCTCACCGAGGCGGTGGACAAGCTGACCCGGGGGCACGTCGCCGCCCGGCGGGTGGTGCGGCTGCTGCGGCTCACCCCGGAACTGCTCGACCCGGCGCGCCCGGCCGCCCTGCCGGCGGGTCCCGGCGAGTTGTCCGACGTGGCGTCCGGCGTGACGGTGCGGCCGGGCCGGTTCACCGCGCTCGCCGCCACCGCCCCCGAGGACGCGGCGGCGGTCGTGGACCGCCTCGGCCGGTACGTCGACTCCGACGCGACGCTGCACGGCGTACCGCTGCGGGAGGTGGCGCTGGCGACGGTGCGGGAGCGGATCCTGGTGGCCGCCAACGACGCGCACCTGTTCACCGGCCCGCTGCGCGCGGAGCTGGACCCGCACGACCGGGCCGACGACGCGACGATCGCGGCGGCGCTGGCGGCGGCGAGCGCGACCGACATCGTCGAGGCGCTCCCGGCGGGGCTGGGCAGCGTGGTCGCCGAGCGCGGCCGGGAGTTCTCCGGCGGCCAGCAGCAGCGGCTGCGGCTGGCCCGGGCGCTGGTCGCCGACCCGGAGACCCTGCTGCTGGTCGAGCCGACGAGCGCCGTGGACGCGCACACCGAGGCGCGGATCGCCGACCGGCTCGGCGCCGCCCGGGCGGGCCGGACCACCCTGGTCTGCACCACCAGCCCACTCGTGCTGCACCGCGCCGACCACGTGATCTTCGTAGAGGACGGCAAGGTGGTGGCCGAGGGGCCGCACACCGCACTGCTCGACGGCGAGCCGCGCTACCGGGCGACGGTCAGCCGGGGGGAGGACTGATGGCCACCGAGCTGCCCGTCGCCGACGCGCGCCAGGTGCGCCGCTACGCCCGTACGCTCGTCCGCCGGCATCCGAGGGCGCTCGGGGTCGCGCTCGGCCTGCACGCGCTGGCCGCCGCGGCCGGGCTCGTCGCGCCGTGGCTGCTCGGCGACCTGGTCGAGGGGATCTCGCGCGGCACGTCCGGCGTCACCGTCGACCGCATCGCCCTGCTGATCGCCGGGTTCGTGCTGGTGCAGGCGGTGCTGGTCCGCTTCGCCCACCTGGCGTCGGCCCGGCTCGGCGAGCGGGTGCTGGCCGAGCTGCGCGAGGAGTTCGTCGACCGGATCCTGGCGCTGCCGCTGGCCACCGTGGAGCGTGCCGGCACGGGTGACCTGCTCACCCGGACGTCCCGGGACGTCTCCGCGCTGTCGCGGACGGTCCGGTTCGCCGTGCCGGAGACGCTGATCGCGCTCGTCACCGGCTGCTTCATCGTCGGCGCGCTGCTCCTGGTCGACCCGCTGTTCGCGCTGCCCTGCCTGCTCGCGGTGCCGCTGCTGTGGGCCGGCACCCGCTGGTACCTGCGCCGCGCCCCGGCCGGCTACCTGCGGGAGAACGCCGCCTACTCCGACATCACCGACGGCATCAGCGAGACCGTCGAGGGTTCGCGGACCACGGAGGCGCTACGGCAGCATGCGCGCCGCCGGGCCCGCACCGACGCCGACATCCGCCGGTCGTACGCGGCCGAGCGCTACACCCTGCGGCTGCGCACGGTGTTCTTCCCGATCGCCGAGATCGGCTACGTGCTGCCGGTGGTGGCGACGCTGCTCCTGGGCGGCTGGTTCTACCTGCAGGGCTGGGTGAGCCTCGGCGAGGTCACCGCCGCCACGCTCTACGTGCAGCAGTTGATCGACCCGGTCGACCGGATGCTCTCCTGGCTGGACGAGTTGCAGGTCGGCGGCGCCTCGATGGCCCGCCTGCTCGGAGTTGCCGACGCCGACCCGCCGGCCGGCGCCCCGACCCGGCCCGTGGCGGGTTCTCCGGGTCCCGCCGATCCTCCGCCAGTGGGAGACCGGCGGCTCGCCGCCCGGGACGTCCGGTACGCGTACCGGGAGGGCCGGGACGTGCTGCACGGGGTGACCCTCCTGCCGGAGCCGGGGGAGAAGCTGGCCATGGTGGGGCCCTCGGGCGCCGGGAAGTCCACCCTCGGCCGACTGCTCGCCGGCGTGCACGCGCCCCGCACCGGCTCGGTCACGGTGGCCGGTCGGCGGCTCGACGAGCTGCCCCTGGCCGAGCTGCGGACGCACGTCGCCCTGGTCACCCAGGAGCACCACGTCTTCATCGGCACGCTGCGGGAGAACGTGGCGATGGTGCGACCGGGCGCCGACGAGGCGGCCGTCCGGGCGGCGCTGGCCGCCGTCGACGCGCTGGACTGGGCCGACGGGTTGCCGGACGGGCTGGGCACGGTGGTCGGCGCCGGCGGGCACCCGCTGTCGCCCGCGCAGGCGCAGCAACTGGCGCTGGCGCGGCTGGTGCTGGCCGACCCGCACACCCTGGTGCTGGACGAGGCCACCTCGCTGATCGACCCCCGCGCCGCCCGGCACCTCGAGCGGTCCCTCGCAGCTGTCCTCAAGGGCCGTACGGTCGTGGCCATCGCACACCGCCTCTTCTCGGCGCACGACGCGGACCGGGTGGCGGTGGTGGAGGACGGCCGGATCGCCGAGATCGGCTCGCACGACGAGCTGGTGGCGGCCGACGGCTCCTACGCGGCCCTCTGGCGCTCCTGGCACGGCACCGGCTCCTGACGCGCCGGGGTCGAGGCTGCCCTCGACACTCAGCGTGACGAGACAGGCGGATGAACGCAACCGACACGCACGGTAGTCATTGTTGCCCAGGCTGTCGAGCGCGAGCGCTGCCGATTTCAGCACATAGCCCGCTGACCAGCGGTCTTCTCTCGCGGTCGCTGGGCTCACCACGCCGCCTCGCGCGTCCTTTGCTCTGCATCCATCCACGCACCAGCTACGCAGGGTGGCTGGTGCGTGGATGGATGCAGAGCAAAGGGGCCGAGGGGTGTGACCGCTGGTGGCGGGAGTGTTTCTGTAGTGGTTACTGAGAGTCATGGCGTCGGGAGGGCCCCGAGCAACCGAACCGGGCTCGGCCGAACCATGAGCGGTCGGTCAGGTGCGGCGCGGGATGCGGTACGTGGCGATGCCTCCCGTGCCGAGGGCGGCGAGGAAGACGAGCCAGACCACCGTGCTGCTGACCCCGATCGGCGGGCCGGAGTTGGCGGCGGCGGCAGCGAGCAGGCCGTCGTCGCCGGGGGCGGGCAGGGCCGCCGGCGGCAGCTCCGGCCAGCGCACCAGCCCGGTGCTCTCCAGCATCTGCATGTGGTGCAGGACGAACCGGTTGGCGTCGTCGGCGAGTTGGCGGATCACCGGGTCGCGGGTGCTGGCGCGGACCGCCCCGATGACCGGGAAGATCTTGCCGTGGGCGACCCGGAGCCGGGTGACGAAGATCTGGTCGAAGCGGGCGCCGGAGGCGTTCTGCATCTCCGTCAGCCAGCCCTTCTGCTCGGCCGTCGGGTCGCTCGGGATGCTCGCCCCGAGCTTGTTCGCCGCGTCGACCGTCAGCCGGTCCAGTTCCTCGTGCTCGGTGGCGATGCTGGCGCCGATCTCGCGTACCTTCGGGCTCTGTCCCTTCTCGGCGGCCATCTGCCCGGCCGGCATCTCCCAGAGCCCGGCCAGCCGCACCCCGTCGAGCAGGGCGGCGTCGGTCGCGTTGAGCTGCTGGCCGCGCTCCCGGGCCCGAGCGCGGGACGGCGTCGGCCGGGCGGCCGAGCACGGGACGGCGCCCAAGCGAGGGCGGGCCCGCTCAGCCGGCGTCGAGGGGGTCGGCGAGCAGGCGTTCGAAGGCCAGCTCGGCGGCGCCGATCAGCGCCGCGTCGTCGCCGAGTTTCGGGGTACGCAGCCGGACGTGCTCCAGGCAGGCCGGCAGGGCCACCGAGTTGAGCCGGCTGCGCACCTGGGCCGCCGACGCGAGGTAGAGGTCCCGCATGCCGCCGCCGAAGATGACCATCTCCGGGTTGAATATGTTCACCAGGTTGGCCACCCCGAAGCCGAGCCAGTCGCCGGCCTGGCGTACCGCCGTCTGCGCCCGCAGGTCGCCCCGGTCGGCGGCGTCGAAGACGGCCAGCAGCGCGTCGCGGCCCCGCGCGTCGGAGCGGCCGGCCGCGCGCAGCAGCGCGTACTCCCCGATCTCGGTCTCCCAGCAGCCCCGGGAGCCGCACTCGCAGGGTGTGCCGTCCCGGACGACCACCATGTGGCCGACCTCGCCGCCGTAGCCGCCGTGCCCGGTCAGCCGGCGCCCGCCGGCGATGATGCCGGCGCCGACGCCCACGTCCCCGTACAGGTAGATGACGTTGTCGCAGCCGGCCGCCGCGCCCCGGGCGTGCTCGGCGAAGGCGGCCACGTCGGCCACGTTGCCCACCGTGACCGGCACGTCGCAGCCCAGCTCGGCGCCGAGCGCCGCGCCGATCGGCTCGTCCACCCAGCCGGTGGTCGGGCCCAGCCGCACCAGCCCGTCGTCGCGCCGGACCATGCCGCAGACGGCGACGCCAGCGCCGACGCAGACGGCGTCCGCCGCCGCGTTCTGCTGCATCTCCTTGACCGCCCCGGCCAGCAGCGGGGCGGCCTCCGCGGCGGTGAGACCGCGGGGCCGGTCCAGCTCCCGGCGGTCGAGCACCGCGCCGCCGAGACCGATCCGGGCGGCCCGCAGCCGGTCCACCTCGATGCTGTACGCGTACGCGTGCACCCGGTCCGACTCGGGCCGGACGACCAGCGACGGTCGCCCGGCCCGGCCGGTCTCCTTCGGCGTCCCCTCGCTGACCAGCCCGGCGCCGGCCAGGTCGGCGGTCAGCGCGCCGATGGTGCTGCGGTTGAGCCCCAGCGCGGTGGTGAGCTCGGCACGGGTGGTGGCCCCGTGCACGTGCACGTACCGCAGCAACGCGCCCAGGTTCTGCCGGCGGATCTCGTCCTGGCTGGGGCCTGCGCGCATCGCCCTCGTCACTTCCGGTGCCGCGCGGTCAGCGGGCGCCGGTGGCGGTGGAGCGCCGGCGGGAGAACGCGTCCACGCTTGCGGCGAGCAGCAGCACCACGCCGGTGACTACGTACTTCACCCCCGAGCTGTATTCCATCAGGCCCATCCCGTTGTCGATGACCGCGACGACCGCGCCACCGAGGACGGCGTCGAGCACCCGGCCCTTGCCGCCGAAGAGGCTGGTGCCTCCGATGACCGCCGCGCCGACCGCGTAGAGCAGTACGTTACTGCCACCCGTGTTGGGGTCCACCGAGTTGGCCCGGCTGGCGGCGACGATGCCGCCGACGGCGGCCATCGAGGAGCAGATCACGAAGACCGAGATGCGGATGCGGTCCACGTTGATGCCCGCCCGGCGGGCCGCCTCCTTGTTGCCGCCGACCGCGTAGACGTGCCGGCCGTAGGTGGTGCGCTGGAGCACGAAGGTCCAGAGAACCAGCAGCAGCGCGATGATGGGCACCACGATCGGCACGCCCTTGAGCGAGCTGATCACGACGTTGCGGCTGCGCTCCAGGTTGAGGATGAAGACCGCCGCGCCAAGGACGAGCGCCAGCCCGCCGATCCGGGCGGACACCACCGCGATCGGGTCGATCGTCAGCCCCCGGGCGGCCCGCTTACGGTGCCGGAGCAGTTGCACGGCCGCGTATCCGGCGACCGCCACGGCGGCCAGCAGCCAGCCGAGCACGGGCGGAAGGTTGCGGTTGGCGATGGCTACCAGCACGCTGTCGCGGACCGAGATGTTGGTGCCCTCCTCCATCAGCATCAGCACAGTGCCCTGGAAGGCGAGGAACCCGGCGAGGGTCACCACGAAGGACGGGATGCCGATCTTCGCGACCAGGAAGCCGAGGGTGGTGCCGATCGCCACGCCGGTGACGATCGCGGCGAGCACGGCCACGTACCACGGGTAGCCGAGCACGGTGACGACGTTGGCGAGGATGGCGGCGCAGACTCCGCTGGCGAAGCCGGCGGAGAGGTCGATCTCACCGAGCAGCAGGACGAAGACCAGCCCCATCGCGATCAGCGTGACCGCGGCGCCCTGGGTGAACAGGTTGGCGAAGTTGCCGGCCGAGAGGAACGACGGCCGCATGATCGAGAAGACCGTGCAGAGCACGACCAGGCCGAGGACGGCGGGCAGCGCGCCGATCTCGCCGCCCCGGACCCGGCTGACGTAGTTGCGGACGTGGCTGCCGAGGGTGGGCGGCGGTGTGACGGCCGCCGGGCCGTCCTTGTGCACGACGGTGGTCATCGGGCGCCTCCTGGGTTGCGGTCGGCCGGCTCCGCGCCGTGCCCGTTGCCGCCGTTGGCCGGCTCGGCGGCGATCCCGAGCCCGCCGGAGCGGCCGGCGGTGATCAGCTCGACCACCTGCGAGTGGGTGATGTCGGTGGTCTTCACCTGGGCGACCATCTGGCCGAGGTAGAGCGCGGCGATCCGGTCGGAGACGGCGAAGACGTCGTTCATGTTGTGCGAGATGAGCACCACGGCCAGGCCGTTGTCGGCGAGCCGGCGGACCAGCTCCAGCACCTGGGCGGTCTGCGCGACGCCGAGCGCGGCGGTCGGCTCGTCGAGGATGACGAGCCTGCTGTTCCAGAGCACGGCCTTGGCGATGGCCACGGTCTGGCGCTGGCCGCCGGAGAGGCTGGAGACGTGCTGCCGCAGCGACTTCACGGTCCGTACGCTCAGCCCGGCGAGCGTGTCGGCGGCCATCTGCTCCATGGTCGGCTCGTCGAGCACGAGGCCGCTGCGCTTCTCCCGGCCGAGGAACATGTTCTGCACGATGTCGAGGTTGTCGCAGAGCGCGAGGTCCTGGTAGACGATCTCGATGCCGAGCGCGGCGGCGTCGCGGGGGCTGTTGATGGTCACCGGCCGGCCGTCGAAGCGGAACTCACCGGCGTCGGTGGGGTGGATGCCGCTGATGCACTTGACGAGGGTCGACTTGCCGGCGCCGTTGTCGCCGACCAGCGCGGTCACCTCGCCCGGGTGGGCGGAGAAGGCGACGTCGCGCAGAACCTGGACGGGACCGAAGCTCTTGTCGATCCCGCGTAGCTCCAGCAGGGGGGTTGCGGACACGGGGGCTCCTTCAGGTGGAGGGGAGGTCTCGGATCCCGCCCGGCGCGAACCGCCGCCCGGCACAGGGTCCGTGCCGGGCGGCGTGCGCATGGAATCGGGTACGGGTCAGCTGATGCCGGCGTCGGCGCAGAGCTTGGCGTACGCCCCGGTGCAGACCTCGTCCTTGGTGACGAAGCCGTCGGCGATGACGTCCTTGACGTTCTCCTTGAAGATCAGCTTCGGGGTCAGCAGCACCGCCGGGACGTCCCGGCCGCCCTCCGGGTCCTTGACCGTCTGACCGGTCTCCTTCTTCTCGCCCTTGGCCACCGCGATGGCCAGGTCCGAGGCGGCCTTCGCCTCCTCCTTGATGGCCTTGTAGACGGTCATGCACTGGTCGCCGGCGAGGATGTTCTGCAGGCCCTGCGGGGTGGCGTCCTGGCCGGTCACCGGGACCTTGCCGTTGAGCTTGTTCTTCTTCAGCACGGAGATGGCCGCGTTGCCGAGGCCGTCGTTGGCGGCGAGCACGCCGTCGATCTTGCCCCGCTGCTGGGTGAGCATCTGCTCGAAGATCGTGGCCGCCTGGGTGTTGTCCCAGTCCGGCACGTTCTGGTCCGGGCCCTTGGTGTACTCCTTCGAGTCGAACTTCGGCTTGAGCACCGAGTCGTACCCGTTCTTGAACAGGGTGGCGTTGTTGTCGGTCGGCGAGCCGTTCAGGTACGCGACGACGGGGTTCTTGACGCCCTTGTCGGTGAGGCACTTGCTCAGGCCCTCGCCCTGGAGCTTGCCGACGGCCTCGTTGTCGAAGCTGACGTAGTAGGTGGCCGAGCCGCCCAGCGTGAGCCGGTCGTAGTCGATGGTCGCCACACCCTGGGACTTCGCCTTGTCGAGCACGGCCTTGCCGGTGCCGGAGTCCAGGTTGACGATCATCAGGGCGGTGACGCCGCTGGTGATCATCTGGTCGGCGATGGTCTGGAACGCCGTCTTGTCGCCCTGGGCGTTCTGGATGTCGTAGTCGACGCCGGCGGCCTCGAACGCCTCCGTGAGGAACTTGCGGTCCGCGCCCTCCCAGCGGGCGGAGGACTTGCTGTCCGGAAGGATCACGCCGATCTTCGGCTTCTTCTCGGTGGAGCCGCCGGCCTCGGAGCCGGAGTCGTCGCCGCAGGCGGCCAGGCCGCCGGTGGCCAGCAGGCCCACGGCGGCGAAGGTGAGGAAGCCCTTGCGCATCTGCAGGGTCCTTTCGGGGGTGGGGGATGGTGTTGGTTTGTTGTGTCCGGCAACGTATTCCGCGCTGCGCCGTGGGCACAAGACCACCGAGGTGGCGAATTTGTTGTCGGCAGTAACAATTCAGCAACGTGCCCGACACCTGGCCGTCGCCCATGGCGGGAGCGCTCTCTCCATGCGGACGGGGGCGGCGCAGCTCAGCGGGCGGCCAGCGGGGCCGTGGTCGCCCCGGTGAGCGCCACCAGGTCCTGCGGGGCGAGCTGGAGCTGAAGGCCGCGCCGGCCCGCCGAGACATAGACGGCCGGCTGGTCGAGCGCCGACGAGTCGAGCACCGTGGGCAGCCGCCGACGCTGGCCGAGGGGGCTGATTCCGCCGCGTACGTAGCCGGTGGCCCGCTCGGCCACCGCCCGGTCGGCCAGGGTGGCCCGCTTGCCGCCCACCGCCGCCGCGAGCGCCTTGAGGTCCAGCTCGCCGGTGACCGGCACGACCGCCACCGTCAGCGCGCCGTCGACCTCGGCGACCAGCGACTTGAACACCCGCTCCGGCGGCACCCCCAGCGCCGCCGCGACCAGCGCGCCGTAGTGGGGCGCGTCAGGGCAGACGTCGTACGGATGGGTGCTGTGCGGGACCTTCCGCTTCGTCAGCAGCGCGGTCGCCGGAGTGCCCTGTCCCGCCATGACGGTCAAGCTAACCCGGGGCCGCCCGACCCGCGACCCGAAACGGCCGGGCGGTCGAACACCGCGCCCGCCCTCCGGCCGTGCGCTACCCCACGGGGCGGCAGACGAGCACCGTCGGCGCCCCGGCGACCCGGGTCAGCACCAGGCTGGCCGGCTCGTTTCCGGCCAGTCGCAGGTCCCGCCGGAGCTTCTCCGGCTCCAGCGCGGAGCCGCGCTTGAGGATCTCCACCCGCCCGACCCGACGTTCCCGCAGCAGCGCCCGCAGCCGTTTGAGCGAGAACGGCAGCACGTCGGTGACCTCCAGGCAGCGGGCGAACGGCGTCGGCGTCGGCGCGTCCGCGTAGAGGTAGGCGATGCTCGGGTCGGCCAGCGTCGCGCCCAGCGTCTCCGCCAGCTCCGCGACCAGGTGCGCGCGGACCACCGCCGGGTCCGGGTCGTACAGGAAGCGGCGCGTCGGGCCGACGGCGGCCTCGACGTCGCCGGAGCCGGTGAGCTGATTGCAGGGGACCCTTCCTATACCGGAGGCGTTAACAGGGGGCCCTTCCTTACCCCGTAGCAGGGTGGCGCGGTGGGGGACCTCGGCGAGCCGGCCGCACCACAGGGCCGCCTCGACCAGGTCGCCGTCGACGCTCACCCACTCCGCCTCCGCGCCCGCCGGGACCAGCGCGTGGTCGATGCCGGGCGCCACCTTCACGACGGTGTGCGGCACCCGCTCGGCCAGCCCGACCACGAAGTCCCAGGGCGGGGAGTAGGCGTTCGGGTCGAAGATCCGCCGTCCGGTGCCGGCCCTGCGCCGCGCCGGGTCGCAGAACACCCCGTCGACCCGGCCCACGTCGAATGCCGTGGCGTCGCCGCACTCCACGGTGAACAGCTCGGCCAGCCCGGCGGCCTCGGCGTTCGCGGCGGCCATCGCGGCGGTCACCGGGTCGGCCTCCACGCCGTACACCCGGATGCCGGCGCGGGCCGCGGCGAGCGCGTCCGCGCCGAGGCCGCAGCCGAGGTCGGCCAGCGTGCGCACCCCGGCGGCCCGCAGCCGGTCGGCCCGCCGCGCCGCGACGACCCCCCGCGTGGCCTGTTCCAGCCCGGCCCGGGTGAGGAACATCCCCGCCGCCGCCGGCCCGAACTTGCCGACCGCCCGGCGCCGTAGTTCGGCCTGGGTGAGCGCGGCCGACGCCAGCCCGGCGGGCAGCCCGGCCGAGCGGAGCGCGGCCACCGCGGTCAGCGGGTCGCCGCCGGCCACCCGCGCGGCGGCGTCGAGCGCGGCCGACCCCTCGGGCGTACGCAGGGCGGCGAGCTGGTCGAGATCCACCCGGTCATTGTGGTCGGCGGACCCGACGCGCCGGCCGGCGGGTTGGCACTCTCCTTGACGGAGTGCTAGCCGAGGAATAACCTGCGATTAGCACTCTCACCCCGAGGGTGCCAGTTTCCGGGCCCCGTGGCCCGGGCGCTGAACGCCAGGCGGACCGGCACCCGCGACGACGGCCCCGCCCGGTGGCATGTGGCAGATTGACGCTGGCCGGCTTGCCGGTCGGTAACGAAACCAGTACCCCAGGAGGGTATGCCCGTGACTACCGCGACCAAGGTTGCGATCAAGCCGCTCGAGGACCGGATCGTGGTCCAGGCGAACGAGGCTGAGACCACCACGGCGTCGGGCATCGTGATCCCCGACACCGCCAAGGAGAAGCCGCAGGAGGGCACCGTCCTCGCTGTCGGCCCGGGCCGGATCGACGACAAGGGCAACCGCGTGCCGATCGACGTCAAGGTCGGCGACACCGTCCTTTACTCGAAGTACGGCGGCACCGAGGTCAAGTACGCCGGCGAGGAGTACCTGGTGCTCTCCGCCCGCGACGTCCTCGCGGTCATCGAGAAGTAAGCAACCGATCAGTGTCGTCGCCCCGGTCCGGCTCGCCGGGCCGGGGCGTCGTCGCTTCGAAGGGACATTCATGGCGAAGATCCTGAGCTTCTCGGACGACGCCCGGCACCTGCTCGAGCACGGTGTCAACGCCCTCGCTGACGCGGTCAAGGTCACCCTCGGCCCGCGCGGGCGCAACGTCGTCCTGGACAAGAAGTTCGGTGTGCCCACGATCACCAACGACGGCGTGACCATCGCCAAGGAGATCGAGCTCACCAACCCCTACGAGAACCTCGGTGCGCAGCTGGTCAAGGAGGTGGCGACCAAGACCAACGACGTCGCCGGCGACGGGACCACCACCGCCACCGTGCTGGCCCAGGCGATGGTCCGCGAGGGCCTGCGCAACGTCACGGCCGGCGCCAACCCGGCCGGCCTCAAGCGGGGCATCGACGCGGCGGCCGCCAAGGTCTCCGAGGCGCTGCTCGGCCGCGCGGTCGACGTCGCCGACAAGAAGTCGATCGCGCACGTCGCGACGATCTCCGCGCAGGACGCCACGATCGGCGAGCTGATCGCCGAGGCGATGGAGAAGGTCGGCCGCGACGGTGTCATCACCGTCGAGGAGGGCTCCGCCCTGCACACCGAGCTGGACGTGACCGAGGGTCTCCAGTTCGACAAGGGCTTCATCTCGCCGAACTTCGTCACCGACATGGAGTCGCAGGAGTCGGTCCTGGAGGACCCGTACATCCTGATCACGACCCAGAAGATCTCGGCGATCGAGGAGCTGCTGCCGCTGCTGGAGAAGGTCCTCCAGAACAGCAAGCCGCTGCTGATCATCGCCGAGGACGTCGACGGCCAGGCGCTGTCGACGCTGGTGGTCAACTCGATCCGCAAGACCCTCAAGGTCTGCGCGGTCAAGGCCCCCGGCTTCGGTGACCGGCGCAAGGCGATGCTCCAGGACATGGCGATCCTCACCGGCGCCGAGCTGGTCGCGCCCGAGCTGGGCTACAAGCTCGACCAGGTGGGCCTGGAGGTGCTCGGCACCGCCCGGCGCGTGGTGGTCGACAAGGAGAACACCACGGTCGTCGACGGCGGCGGCAAGTCCGGCGAGGTCGCCGACCGGGTCGCGCAGATCCGCAAGGAGATCGAGGCCTCGGACTCCGACTGGGACCGGGAGAAGCTCGCCGAGCGGCTGGCGAAGCTCTCCGGCGGCATCGCGGTCATCAAGGTCGGTGCCGCGACCGAGGTCGAGATGAAGGAGCGCAAGCACCGCATCGAGGACGCGATCGCCGCCACCAAGGCCGCGGTCGAGGAGGGCACCGTCCCCGGCGGCGGCGCCGCCCTGGTGCAGATCCTGCCGGCGCTCGACGACGACCTCGGCTTCACCGGTGACGAGAAGGTCGGCGTGTCGATCGTGCGCAAGGCGCTGGTCGAGCCGCTGCGCTGGATCGCCCAGAACGCCGGCCACGACGGCTACGTCGTGGTGCAGAAGGTCGCCGACAAGGAGTGGGGCCACGGCCTCGACGCCGCCACCGGCGAGTACGTCGACCTGGCGAAGTCCGGCATCGTCGACCCGGTGAAGGTGACCCGCAACGCGGTCACCAACGCCGCGTCGATCGCCGGCCTGCTGCTCACCACGGAGAGCCTCGTGGTGGAGAAGCCGGAGAAGGCCGAGCCGGCCGCCGCCGGTGGGCACGGCCACGGCCACGGTCACGGCCACCAGCACGGCCCGGGTTTCTGACCCTCGCCGTACGCCTCGTCGGGGCGCACCGTCCGCGTGACGGTGCGCCCCGACGCCTTTCGGCCGCCGGCGCGACTACCGGCCGGCCGTCGCGTCGGAAACACTGGCCGGATGAGCAGCACGACGCGCGGCTACGCCGCCCTGGCCGGGGTCACCGCCGCCGCGGTGGCGATCGGCTCCGCCGAACTCGTTGCGGTGCTGACCGGCCCCCGTTCGGCGCCGCTGGTCGCCGTCGGGGGGCTCGTGGTCGACACGGTGCCCGAGCCGCTCAAGCAGCTCGGCATCGCCCTCTTCGGCACGTACGACAAGATCGCTCTGCTGGTCGGGACGGGCCTGCTGCTCGCCGCCTTCGCCGCGCTGCTCGGCGTGCTGTCGCGGCGCCGGCTGGCGATCGGCCTCGCCGGCGTCGCCGCCTTCGCCGCCCTCGGCGTGGCCGCCGCCGTGACCCGGGCCGGCGCCGGGCCCACCGACGCGCTGCCCTCGCTGGCCGGCGCCGGGCTCGGGGCGGCGGTGCTCTGGGCCTTCGTCGCCGGCCCGCTCGAACTCGACCCCTGGCCCTGGTCCCCGCCCGCGCCGCCGCCCGCCGAGAGGGCTACGCCGCCGCCCGCCGACGGGCCCGCGCCGCCGCCCGCCGAGAAGCCCACACCGCCGGCCGCCACAGCGCCTCCGCAGCCGTTGGAGCCCAGCGACCCGGCGTCGCGGCGGCGGTTCCTCACCGGGGCCGGGGTGCTGGTCGGCGCGGCCGGGGTGGCCGGGCTCGGCGGTCGCTGGCTCGCGGGCCGGCGGGGGGTGTCGGCGGCCCGGGATGCCGTCGTGCTGCCCGCCCCGGCGGCGCCGGCTGCGGCGGTGCCGGCGGGGGCGGAGCTGTCACTGACCCAGCTCGCGCCGTACGTGACGCCGAACCTCGGCTTCTACCGGATCGACACCGCGCTGGTGCTGCCGCAGGTGGATCCGGAGAGCTGGCGGCTGCGCATCCACGGCCGGGTGCGCAACGAGATCGAGTTGAGCTTCGCCGACCTGCTGGCCCGCCCGCTGGTCGAGCGGTACGTCACCCTCGCCTGCGTCTCCAACGAGGTGGGCGGCGACCTGATCGGCAACGCGCGCTGGCTGGGCGTGCCGATCCGGGAGCTGCTCGACGAGGCGGAGCCGGAGGAGGGCGCGGACCAGGTCGTCGGCCGCTCGGTGGACGGGTGGACCTGCGGTACGCCGACCGCAGTGCTCCGGGACGGGCGCGACGCGCTGCTGGCGGTGGGGATGAACGGCGAGCCGCTGCCGGTGGAGCACGGTTTCCCCGTGCGGATGGTGGTGCCCGGCCTGTACGGGTACGTGTCGGCCTGCAAGTGGGTGACCGAGCTGGAGCTGACCAGCTTCGCGGACTTCGACGCGTACTGGGTGCCGCGCGGCTGGTCGGCGCAGGGGCCGGTGAAGACCCAGTCCCGGATCGACCGGCCCCGCCCCCGCAACCGGCTCACCGCCGGCGCCGTCACGGTGGCCGGGGTGGCCTGGGCGCAGCACCGCGGCATCCGCCGCGTCGAGGTACGCGTCGACGACGGGCCGTGGCGCGAGGCGGAGCTGGCCGCGGCGGTGTCGGTGGACACCTGGGTCCAGTGGTCGTGGCGGTGGGACGCCACCCCGGGGGAGCACACCCTCTCCGTCCGGGCGACCGACGCCACCGGCGAGACGCAGACCGGGCGGCGGCAGGCGGTCGCCCCGGACGGCGCCACCGGCTGGCACACCGTCTCCGTCACGGTGCGCTGAGTTTCTCCCGGGCCGGCGGGGCGGGGTCCACGTCCTCCCGGGCCGGCGGGGGGGCGGGGTCCGCACGGCGATCGGCCTGCTGCTCGCCACCGGCACCCCGCTGGCGTGCCGGCGCTGATCGGCCGGGAACGCCGCGACGCCGCGTCCCCGGGGCGGGGACGCGGCGTCGGTGTGGTCTTCGAAGGCTGCCGGCTCAGGCGATCTTGCGCTGGGCGGGGACGGTCGACCGGTGCGGCTGACCCAGGCGGGCCTCCAGCCGGGCGACGTCGACGCGGCTCTGGCGGCGGTCGGCCAGGTCCTCCCAGCCGACGGCGAGCAGCCGCAGCCGCTCCGACTCGCTGAAGCCGCCCCACACGCCGTACGGCTCCCGGACGGCGAGGGCGTGGGCCGCGCACTCGGCCCGGACGGGGCAGGCGCGGCAGACGGACTTGGCGCCGGACTCCCGGCGCAGCCGCGACGAGCCGCGCTCGCCGTCCGGGTGGAAGAACTGCGCGCTGTCCCGGCCCCGGCAGGCACCGAGCCGCTGCCAGTCCCAGAGGTCGACGATGGGTCCGGGCAGTCTGCGTACGTTCGACATCAGCACCCCTCCTCCCGCGCGGCACCGCGCAGATCCTGGTGAATCGGCGTCCGGGCGACGGTCCGCGCAGGCGCGCCGTTTCCGGCCTGGAGCCTGGAGTACCCGGGCGGTCGCCGGCTCACACACCTGTGATCGAAAACTTCCGGCAACCGGTGGCATATGCCCCACTTGTCGGAAAAGTTCGGAGGATTGCCGGAACCCCCTCCCGACCCGACCCGGTCATGGTCTGCTCTTGGGCGGAGAGGAGACCCACTGTGCGTACGGTTCTCGTGTGCGTCCGGACACCGCTCGCGGCGCAGCATCTCGCGTCCGCAGCGGCACGGCTCGGTTTGTCCGCCGTGGTGCGGACGGCCGTCTCCGATCCCGAGGTGATGTTGCGGCTGGCCGAGCGCCCGGCCGACGTGGTGCTCGCGGACACCGCCCTCACCCGGCCGGACAGCGCGGGCTTCGTCCGACGGGTGCTCGCACGCGCGCCGCAGGCCTCCGTGCTGCTGCTCGGCACGGAGGAGTCGGAGGCGGCCATGGCCACCATCAGCGCCGGCGCCCGGGGCCTCATCCAGGGCGTCGACCACGACCTGACCAGCGCGGTGGCCAAGGCCCTGCTGCTGCTCTCCGCACCCGGGCGGGCGGCCCGGCGCGCGGTCACCGACCCGGCCCGGGACACCGCCGCGGTCGGCGGTCCCGTCCGGACCGGCCCGGCCGGTCGGCCGGCCGCCGAGACCGGCCCCGCCTGGTCGGCGACGTCCCCCGACGGCCCCGGCGGTGCCCCGACGGTGGTGCCGGCGCAGCGCGGCGACGACCCCGCCGAGGGCGCCGACGAGCCGGCCGAGGCGACGCCCGCCGGACGGCGGGGCGGGCCCGGTCAGCGCGGCGGCCGGTCCCAGGTCGGGCTGACCGAACGTGAGCTCCAGGTGCTGCTGGGCATGGCGGAGGGCAAGAGCAACGCCGAGATCGGCCGCGAACTGTTCGTCTCGGAGGACACCGTGAAGACCCACGCCCGGCGGCTCTTCCGCAAGCTGGGCGCCCGCGACCGCGCGCACGCCGTGGCGGCCGGCTTCCGCGCCGGCCTGGTGGCCTGAGTCGCGGCGAGCCGACATGCCTTTCCTCAGACGGTCACCGGGGTATCATGGGCCGTCGAGAAATGCCGAGGAGGTGCTCTACCCCTTGCAGAAGCGGAGTGCGAATGACTGGCCGCAGATTTTCGGATGGTAGCGGACGTCGAAGGGCCTCGCGCACGAAGAAGATCGTCGGAGCATCGATCGCCGCCGCAGGACTGCTGATTGTCGGCATTGCCGTTTCTGGAGCCTATTCGGGCGCCGGAGGAGGGGTCAGCGTCCACAACGTGGATGATTCTCCGCAGGACATCCGCGAGGTCTGGCCGCCGGAACGTCTTGAGGACGCCGAGCTGTCGAACCCGATGCCGGGGATCACGAAGGACTAGGCCGACGGTTCCTGCGTCTGACTGCGCCACGGGGACCTGCCGGAGGGATCGGGCAGGTCCCCGCGTGTCGTCGTGGTCAGCTGTTGACGGCGTTGATGATGGAGACCGCCGTGCTGCCGTGGTTGGCAGAGAACAAGTAGTTGTCGATGTAGTTCCCGTTGCTGTTGACGTTGCGATGGCCGTTGACGCCGACGATCCGGGGGCCGCCGCTCGTTCCGACGCCGGTCGCCATGGGCCCGCCGCTCGACCCACCGCCCATGTCGCAGTTCATCCTCAGCCGGTCGTCAAGGGGATTGAGGTTCGCGGCGTCGACGATGTTCCCCTCGCAGAACATCATGTATTCGCCATCTGCGAAGTCGGAGTCGGGCCTGTTGTAACCGATCACCGGATAGCCGTACGAGCGGGCATTGGTGAAGGCGGTTCCTCCGCCGAACGTGTAGCCCCAGCCTCCCACCCGGCCCTGAAGATCCAGACCGTCCTCCGGAACGACGATCATGGCTCCCATGTCGGAATCCTTCAGGTCGCCGCCGTCGATCCAGTCGTTCGAGGCGATGATGCTGAGTCCGAAGTACCAGCCGAACGGGTCGGACCCGTTCGAGTACGCCGGGATGAAGACGTGGTTGGCGAACCATCCCGCCTCACCGCCCGATCCCTGGTGGAGGCAGTGGGCCGCCGTCCACACGGCGTTTCTCGTGGTGGAGTTGATGGAGGTCCCGCTGCAGGAGGAGAACTCCGTCTCAGCCTGGTTGGAGAAGAAGATCCGGCCGACCGCTGACTGTGGTTGGACGTAGGTGTTGGAAACGCGCTGAGAGACGCTCACCGCGAGGGGTGAGATCGTCGAGGACGAGGATCGGGGCGCCCAGTTGTCCGGTGGCACCGCATCGGCCGTGGCCGTCGGAGCCGTCTCCGCCTCTGCCCGGGGGGCTTTCCCTCCGGCCTTCGGCTCGGCGTCCGGTCGGACCACGGGAGTGTCGGCGGGGTTCCTGGCCGCCCTCTCGATGCGTTCGGGGGTCCAGAACGCACGCAGGTCCTGGGAAGTCCTCCGCTCGGCCTGCGTCCTGACGGTGACTTCGGCCCGCTCGACCCGCTCCTGTTCCGGCGCTGCTGCGGCGGGGGCGGCAACGAGTAGCGAACTGGCCATCGTGGCGGCTGCCGCCACGATGGGAAGGAACAACTGCCTCTTCGGACGTTGCGTGATTGGGTGGAGCACGAACTCTCCGATCGGGGGTCGGCGCGTCCGCAGGCGGCCACACGGGGAGGCCTCCGAGTGCCCCCTGCGGGCGCTGGTCAACTCGGCCCAATCACCTCAACACCCCGCAAAGCATCGAGCAATGGGAATGTGTAATCCGTGAAATGACTCACTCACGGCTATCCCATGATGACGTTAGGTGATATTGCTGGCCGCTCAGCGTCCGGGCTCCTCGTCGGTGCCCTCGGTCAGCGTGTCGTGCACCCCGTCGGCGTAGCCACGGGCGTAGTCCCACGTGACGTAGTGGTCCGGGTCGGGATCGTAGGCCGGCTCGTGCACCCGGGGGCGGCCCGAGCTGAGCAGGTGGCGCAGGTTGCCCCGCAGCAGGTCCCAGTCGAAGTAGTGCGGCTCGCGACAGTCCTCGCACTCGATGACCAGCCCGCGCACCCCGATCGGCGCCAGCAGCGCCTGGTAGATCTCCAGGTCGGCGAGATCCTCCAGCACGTCCTGCCGCTCGACGTCGGTCAGCGGGTCGAGCGGGGCGTCGTCGCCCGGATCGTGCAGGCCGGCGGCCGGATCGGCCGGGTCGCCGTTGAAGGGGTCGATGGGCTCGTCGTGCACCCCCTCACCGTAGACCCAACGCGGGGGCCGCGTCCGCCCCCGGCAACCGGTGACCTGGGCCGCCACCGGCCGGGGACGGCCCGGGCCGATGGGTACGATGGGACGACGCGCCCGTCACCCGGCGTGTGCCGGTGCCCGCCCGCGCCACCTCACTGAAGCCCGTACGACCAGCTCAGGGGAGCAATCGTGGAATTTTCGCCCAGCACCGATCTTCCGGCCGGCGCCGACAACGGCGAGCTGGGCGGCCACCTGCCGGAGCTGCCCGCCGGCTCCCCCCGGGTGGTTCCGCTCGGGTTGACCTTCGACGACGTGCTGCTCCAGCCGGGCGAGTCGGACGTGGTGCCCAGCCGGGTCAACACCGTGACGAAGCTGACCCGCAACATCGACCTGAGCATCCCGCTGCTCTCCAGCGCGATGGACACGGTGACCGAGGCCCGGATGGCGATCGCCATGGCCCGCCAGGGCGGCATCGGCGTGCTGCACCGCAACCTCTCCCTGGAGGACCAGGCGCTCCAGGTCGACCTGGTCAAGCGCTCCGAGTCCGGCATGATCACCAACCCGGTGACCGCCAGCCCCGACGACACCCTGCGCGACGTCGACGCCCTCTGCGGTCGCTACCGCATCTCCGGTGTGCCCGTCGTGGACGGCGAGGGCCAGCTGGTCGGCATCGTCACCAACCGCGACATGCGGTTCGTCTCCGACCCGGCCACCCCGGTCCACGGGATCATGACCCGCACCCCGCTGGTCACCGCCCCGGTCGGGGTGAGCAAGGACGACGCCCTCGACCTGCTGCGCCGGCACAAGGTCGAGAAGCTGCCGATCGTCGACGACTCGGGCCGGCTGCGCGGGCTGATCACGGTCAAGGACTTCACCAAGAGCGAGCAGTACCCGGACGCCACCAAGGACGACGCGGGACGGCTGCGGGTCGCCGCCGCGATCGGCGTCGGCGACGACGCGTACAAGCGGGCCCGGGCGCTGGTCGACGCGGGCGTCGACGTGCTCATCGTGGACACCGCGCACGGCCACCAGCGGGCCGTGCTGGACATGGTCCGCCAGCTCAAGAAGGACGTGACGATCGACGTCGTCGGCGGCAACGTGGCCACCTACGCCGGCGCCCGGGCGCTGGTCGAGGCGGGCGCCGACGGCGTGAAGGTCGGCGTCGGGCCGGGCGCGATCTGCACCACGCGGATCGTCGCCGGGGTGGGCGTACCGCAGATCACCGCCATCATGGAGGCGGCGCGGGCCGCGCGGCCGGTCGGCGTCCCGGTGATCGGCGACGGCGGCATCCAGTACTCGGGCGACATCGCCAAGGCCATGGTCGCCGGCGCGGACACCGTGATGCTCGGCAGCCTGCTGGCCGGCTGCGAGGAGAGCCCCGGCGAGCTGATCTTCGTCAACGGCAAGCAGTTCAAGGCATACCGGGGCATGGGCTCGCTCGGCGCGATGCAGTCGCGGGGCCAGGCCAAGTCGTACTCCAAGGACCGCTACTTCCAGCAGGACGTGAGCAGCGACGAGAAGCTGGTCCCGGAGGGCGTGGAGGGGCAGGTGCCCTACCGGGGCCCGCTGTCGCGGGTGGCCCACCAGCTCGTCGGCGGGTTGCGGCTGGCGATGGGGTACGCCGGTGCGGAGAACATCCCGGATCTGCACGAGCGCGGTCAGCTCATCCGGATCACGGCGGCGGGGCTCAAGGAGAGCCACCCGCACGACATCCAGATGACCGTCGAGGCGCCCAACTACCACACCCGCTGACCATCCCCCTGCGACAACTGGAGTCCCCATGCGTGACGTGGTCGAGATCGGGCTGGGCAAGACCGCGCAGCGCGGCTACCACCTGGCCGACATCGCCATCGTGCCGAGCCGCCGGACCCGGGACGTCGACGACGTCTCCACCGCCTGGCAGCTCGACGCCTACCAGTTCGGCATCCCCTGCGTCGGGCACCCGTCGGACGCGACGATGAGCCCGGCCTCCGCCGTCCGGCTCGGCGAGCTGGGCGGTCTCGGCGTGCTCAACGTCGAGGGCCTGTGGACCCGCTACGAGAACCCGACCAAGGTCCTGGAGGAGCTGTCCGGGCTCGACGAGGACGCCCGCACCACCAAGCGGCTCCAGGAGGTGTACGCGGAGCCGATCCGCCCCGACCTGATCGCCGAGCGGGTCCGCGAGCTGCGCGCCGGCGGCGGCACGGTGGCGGTGCGGGTCTCCCCGCAGCACACCCTGGCGCTGGCCCCGGTGATCCTCGACGCCGGCGTGGACATCCTGGTCATCCAGGGCACCATCGTCTCCGCCGAGCACGTCTCGACCACCGACGAGCCGCTCAACCTCAAGGAGTTCATCGCCGACCTGGACCTCCCGGTCGTCGTCGGCGGCTGCACCGACTACAAGACCGCGCTGCACCTGATGCGTACGGGCGCGGCCGGCGTCATCGTCGGCATCGGCGGCGACGAGTGGTCCACCACCGAGTCGGTGCTCGGCATCCGGGTGCCGATGGCGACCGCGATCGCCGACGCGGCGGCGGCCCGCCGGGACTACCTCGACGAGACCGGCGGCCGGTACGTGCACCTGATCGCCGACGGCGACATCCAGACCTCGGGCGACATCGCCAAGGCGCTCGGCTGCGGCGCCGACGCGGTGATGCTCGGCGAGCCGCTCTCGCTCTGCGCCGAGGCGCCGGCCGGTGGCGCCTGGTGGCACTCCGCCGCCAGCCACCCGTCGCTGCCCCGGGGCGCCTTCGAGAGCGCCGGCGATCCGGTCGGCTCGATGGAGCAGTTGCTCTTCGGCCCGGCCGACGAACCGGACGGCCAGCTCAACCTCTTCGGCGGCCTGCGTCGCGCGATGGCCAAGTGCGGCTACCGCGACCTCAAGGAGTTCCAGAAGGTCGGCCTGGTGCTCGACCGCTGACCTGCGTAACCAGCCCCACCCGCACCGGCCACGCCGATAGGCTTGGCCGGTGCGTCGTACCCGCCGTCGGATCCGTCCCGCGCTCGCCGTCGCCGTCGTCGCCGCCCTGGCGTTCGCGGCCTGCACCGACGGCGACGAGCGGGACGGTTTCCGGCCGGGAGCGGCCGACGCCGGCGACCCGTACGTCCCGGGGGCCGGCAACGGCGGCTACGACGTGGCGGGCTACCGGCTGGCCGTCCGCTACGACCCGGCGACCGACGTGCTCTCCGGGCGGGCCGCGCTCACCGCCACCACGACCACCGCGCTGTCCCGGTTCAACCTGGACCTCGCCGGGCTGGACGTGTCGCGGGTGGCCGTCGACGGCCGGTCGGCCGCAGCCGCCCGCGACGGCGACGAGCTGGTGGTCACCCCGCGCGACGGGCTGCGGCGGGGCGCCCGGTTCACCGTCGAGGTGGACTACTCCGGCGTGCCGTCCGCGAAGGCCGACGGGCAGCTCGGCAGCGGCGGCTTCCTGCACACCGACGACGGGGCGATCGCGCTCGGCCAGCCCTGGTCGGCGGCCACCTGGTTCCCGGTCAACGACCACCCGTCCGACAAGGCCACGTACGACATCGAGGTGACCGTCCCGGACGGGCTGGCCGCGCTGAGCAACGGGGTGCCGGGGGAGAGGTCCGGGGCCGACGGCTGGACCACCTGGCGCTGGGCCGAGCGGTCGCCGATGGCCAGCTACCTGAGCACGCTGGTGATCGGCGACTACCGGGTGCACAGCGGCACGCACGCCGGCAAGCCGATGGTCACGGCGGTGCCGGCGAGCCTGCCGGCGACCGGTCCGGCGGCCGACTCGCTGGCCCGTACCGGCGAGATCGCCGACTTCCTGGCCAGCCGGTTCGGGCCGTACCCGTTCGACTCCTACGGCGGCGTCGTGGTCGACGACCGCCGGGTCGGCTACGCCCTGGAGACCCAGTCCCGACCGGTCTACGGGCCGAGCTTCTTCCGCGACGGGCCCAACCCGGGCGTGGTCGCGCACGAGCTGGCCCACCAGTGGTTCGGCAACAGCGTGGCGCTGGGCCGGTGGAGCGACATGTGGCTCAACGAGGGCTTCGCCAGCTACGCGGAGTGGCTGTGGGAGGAGCACGACGGCGGTCGCACTGCGCAGCGCAACTTCGAGCTGGAGTACGCCGCCACCGACTGGTCCCGGCCGTCCGTCGACCCGGGACGGTCCCAGTTGCTCGGTGCGGCCGTCTACAAGCGCGGCGCGCTCGCCGTGCACGCGCTGCGCCGCACGGTCGGCGACGACACGTTCTTCCGCATCCTGCGGGCCTGGACCGCCGAGCGGCGCGACGGCAACGCCACCACCGACGACCTGGTCGCGTTGGCCGAGCGGGTCGCCGGGAAGCCCCTGCGCCCGCTCTTCGACGCCTGGCTCGTCGGCGTAAGCGCCCCCGCGCTGCCCTGAGCCGGGGCGGGCAGGGTCCGGGCTCCCGGCGGCGGTCGGTAGGCTGCCGCCGGACACCGGCGCCGCACCGCCCGGTCCGCGCCGGCCGCCTGCGCGCCGCCGGCCCGGGGCGAGCGGGACCCGCCGGGCGCCGGTCCGCTACGGAGCCGTCGGCAGGGCAGCCGGCGGCGCAGGGAGGAACGAGGCGATGACGCTGTCGCGGCGGACGCTGTGCGCGGGCACCGGCCTGCTGTTGGCCGGGACGCTCGGGCTGACCGGATGCGGGTCGGCCGACGAGGCGACCCCGGCCCCGACCCCGGCCGCCGCCTCGACCGGCGCGTCGCGGCAGTTCAAGCCGGGTGCGGCCGGCGCCGGCGACGACTACTTCCCGACCTACGGCAACGGCGGGTACGACGTCAGCCGCTACACCGTGAAGGTGCGCTACGACCCGGCGGAGGACCGCCTGACCGGGACCACCACCGTGCAGGCGGCGGCGACCAGCGACCTGTCCGCGTTCAACCTGGACCTGGCCGGGCTGACCGTGCGGTCCGTGACGGTGGACGGGGCCCCGGCGAAGCACGGCCGCAAGGGCGACGAACTGGTCGTCACGCCGGCCCGCGGCCTGATCGCGGGCAACGGCTTCGTCGCCGAGATCGCGTACGAGGGCGAGCCGGAGCCGCTGCGCAACGAGACCGTCGGTCTCGGTGGCTTCCTGCACACCGACCAGGGGGCGATCGCGCTCGGCCAGCCGGAGTCGGCGAGCACGTGGTTCCCGGTCAACGACCACCCCTCGGACAAGGCCACCTACGAATTCGAGATCACCGTGCCGAAGGGGCTGACGGCGGTCAGCAACGGCGTGCCGACGGGCAGGAGCACGGCCGGCGGCTGGACCACCTGGAAGTGGGCCGAGCGCAGCCCGATGGCGAGCTACCTGAGCACCGTGGTCATCGGGAGGTTCCGGCTCACCGAGGGCGAGCACAAGGGGCGCCCGGTGTTCCACGCGGTCGCCGCGGATCTGCCGAAGGGCGCGGCGGACCGGTCGATCGCCGCCACGGTCGAGGTGGCCGACTACCTGGAGAGCGTGTTCGGGCCGTACCCGTTCGGGGCGTACGGCGGCGTGGTGGTCGCCGACACCCGGATCCGGTACGCGCTGGAGACGCAGAGCCGCCCGGTCTACGCCGCGAACTTCTTCTCCGGCGGTGAGAACACCGGCATCGTCGCCCACGAGCTGGCGCACCAGTGGTTCGGCAACAGCGTCTCGCTGGCCGGGTGGCAGGACATCTGGCTCAACGAGGGCCTGGCCACGTACGCCGAGTGGCTGTGGGCCGAGCACGACGGCGGGCGCACCGCCCAGCAGGCCTTCGACTCCCGGTACGCCGGCTCGTCCGGCCAGGTCTGGCGGACGCCGCCGGGCGAGCCGGGGGCGACGAACCTGTTCAGCGAGTCGGTCTACCAGCGCGGCGCGATGACCGTGCACGCGCTGCGGGTGGCCGTCGGCGACAAGGCGTTCTTCGAGATCCTCAAGACGTGGGCGGCGCAGAAGCGTGACGCGAACGCGACCACGGCCGAGTTCGTGACGCACGCCGAGCGGGTCTCGGGTGAGCAGCTCGACGACCTCTTCGAGGCGTGGCTGTACGACACGCGGCGCCCCGCCCGCCCCGAGCGCCGGTGACTGCGCGCCGGTGACCGCGGTCCGCGCCCCGAGCGCCGGTGACGGTGCTCAGCGCGTGATGCGCAGCTTCGGGTTGGCGGCGAGGTGGGCGTCCGCCCGCCCGGCGCGCAGCTCGGTGAGGAACTTCCGCCCGGTCGAGGTGAGTTCCTCGCCCCGGTAGGCGCTGCCCCGGCCCACGCCCGCGCCGGGCAGGTCGACCAGCACGAACCTCTCCGGCGTGAGCCCGCCGAGGGCGTACGCGACGTCGACGACGCGCGGCCCGCCCGCGTAGACCAGGGTGTCGCCGAGCGCGTCGACCACCTGCTGGACGCGTTCCGGCTGCCGGGCCAGGTCCTCGCCGAGGATCTTCGTGGCCAGCGCCTTGACCAGTTGCTGCTGGTGGCGCTGCCGGGCGTAGCCGCCGCCCGTGACGTAGCGCTGCCGCGCGTAGTCCAGCGCCTGCCAGCCGGTGAGGTGCCGTTCGCCCTTCTCGTACACCATCTGCGGCCCGCGGTAGCCGCCCGGCGCGGGTTCCCGGTGCCGGCCGTCGGGGCGGCGGTGCAGCGAGGTCACCCGCTGGTCGACGTAGAGGTCCACGCCGCCGAGGCTGTCCACGAGCCGGTCGAAGCCGTTGAAGGTGAGCACCGCGCCGGCGTCGAAACGCAGCCCGGTGTAGCCGCTGACCGTGCTGCGCAGCAGCTCGTACCCCTGGGCGGTGTTCGGCTGTTTGGGCCTGCCGGGCACCCGGCTGCCGTAGCTCATCGCGTGGGTGAGCTTGGTCCTCCCGCCGCGGTAGCCGGCCTTCGGGAAGGCCGGGATGTCGACCAGCAGGTCGCGGGGCAGGGAGAAGAGGTACGCGCGGTCGAGACCCTTCGGCACGTGCAGCACCAGTACGGCGTCGCCGTGCGGCTCCCAGCCCGGCACGCTGACCCGGGTGTCCACCCCGACGAGCAGGAGGTTGAGCGGGCCGGTGATGCCGGCGCCCGGCGGCACGGTCGGGCTCGGGCTGGGCGTGGGGCTCGCCTGCGGCGTCCCGGTGGCAGCCGCCGGCCCGGCGCTGCGCTGCGGCCCGTCGTCGCGGACGAGCCGGGTCACCACCAGCGTGCCCACGGCCACCAGGATCACGGCCGCGAGGGCGGCCAGCCCCAGCAGCCAGCGCGGGCGTGGCACCCCTGTCCGCTCCGTCATGCGACACCCCCGTGTTGACAACGCCCGGACGGGGGCGCCGAGTTGCGGGCGCGCGCCTCCGGATCGCGGACCGGAGCATGATCCCGCGAAAACGGGCGCTGGCGCGATGGCTACCGGACGGTAATGATGCGGTGATGCGGTACGACGTGCTCGTCATCGGGTCCGGCTTCGGCGGCAGCGTCACCGCGCTGCGGCTGGCCGAGAAGGGCTACTCCGTCGGCGTGCTGGAGGCCGGGCGGCGCTTCGCCGACGACGAGTTCCCGCAGACCTCCTGGCGGCTGCGGCGGTTCCTGTGGGCGCCCCACCTCGGCTGCTACGGCCTCCAGCGGCTCACCCTGCTGCGCCCGGCCCACCGGAAGGCCGGCGGCGGAGTGCTGGTGCTCTCCGGCGCCGGGGTCGGCGGCGGCTCGCTGGTCTACGCCAACACTCTCTACGAGCCGCTGGACGCCTTCTACACCGACCCGCAGTGGCGGGACGTCACCGACTGGCGCGACGAGCTGGCCCGCCACTTCGACCAGGCGAAGCGGATGCTCGGCGCCACCACGTACCCGCTCGTCACCCGCGCGGACCGGGCGATGCGGGCGGTGGCCGACCGGATGGGGGTGGGGCACACCCACCACGCCACCCCGGTCGGCGTCCACATCGGCCGTCCCGGCCAGCGGGCCGCCGACCCGTACCTCGGCGGCGCCGGGCCGGAGCGCACCGGCTGCACGCACTGCGGGGGGTGCATGACCGGCTGCCGGCAGGGCGCGAAGAACACGTTGGTCAAGAACTACCTCTGGCTGGCCGAGCGGCTCGGCGCGCGGGTGCACCCGCTGACCACGGTCACCGCCGTCCGCCCGGTCGACGGCGGCGGTTACGCGGTGCACACCGTGCGTACCGGCGCCTGGCTGCGTCCGCGGCGGCAGGTGATCCACGCCGACCAGGTGGTCTTCGCCGCAGGCGCGCTCGGCACCCAGCGGCTGCTGCACGCGATGAAGGCGCAGGGGGCGCTGCCCGCGCTCTCGCCCCGCCTCGGTGAACTGACCCGGACCAACTCGGAGGCGATCCTCGGCGCCTCGGTGCCCCGCCGCCGGGCCCGCGAGCAGGGGCTGGACTTCACCGAGGGGGTGGCGATCACCAGCTCGTTCCACCCGGACCCGCAGACCCACGTCGAGCCGGTCCGCTACGGCCGGGGCTCGAACGCGATGGGCCTGCTGCAGTCGCTGCTGGTCGACGGCGGGCCGCGCCGGGTCCGTCGCTGGCTGGGGACCCTGCTGCGCCAGCCCGGCACGGCGGCCCGGCTGCTGTCGGTACGCGGCTGGTCGGAGCGGACGGTGATCGCCCTGGTCATGCAGTCGGCGGACAACTCGCTGACCATCCGCCTGCGGCGCGGCCCGCTCGGCCGGCGCCTGGTCTCCGCGCCGGGGCACGGGGCGCCCAACCCGACCTGGATCCCGGCCGGCAACCAGGCGGTCCGCCTGCTGGCCGAGGAGATCGGTGGTACGCCCGGCGGCGCGTTGACGGAGCCGTTCGACGTTCCGGTTACCGCCCACATCCTCGGCGGGGCCGTGATCGGTGCCACCGGGGCGGACGGCGTGATCGACCCGTGGCACCGGGTCTTCGGCCATCCGGGGCTGCACGTGGTCGACGGGGCGGCGGTCTCGGCGAACCTCGGGGTGAACCCGTCACTGACCATCACCGCCCAGGCGGAACGGGCGATGTCCTTCTGGCCCAACCGGGGCGAGGAGGATCCGAGGCCGCCCCTGGGCTCGCCGTACCGCCGGCTGGAGCCGGTGCCGCCGCACCACCCGGCTGTCCCGGCCGGTGCCCCCGGCGCCCTGCGGACGTGACCGGGGCCCGGTGCCCGGTCAACCGTGGCTCCGGGTCTTGCGGCGGGGGAGCAGCCCGCCACCGGACCGGCGCGGGGGCCCCGACCCACGCCGGTCCGTCCAGGCGACCAGCACCGCGTGCGGGAGGGTCAGCGCGGCCAGCACGGCAACCGTCGCGGGCAGCGGGTCCGCCCGATGGCCGGGCCAGGTGACCAGGGCGGTCAGGGCGGCGACGGCGAGCACCGTGGGAGCCGCCGCCTGCCGGGCGAAGCGACGCAGCGGCCGTCCGATGCGTCCGGCCGCCAGGTCGGCGGTGTTGCGCGGGTCGTGCCGCAGCAACCGGGCGACGTGGCGGCAGGAGTGCCAGAGCGCGAAGTACGCCCCGACGGCCAGGGCCGGTGGCACGGTGCCGAACAGTCCGGTGAGCAGCAGCGGCCCGACGGCGTCGCGGGCGCGTCCGGCGCGGACGTCCCGGATCGCGGTGACCGCTACCGCGCACAGCACGACGGCCAACGCCAGCGCCCGCACCTCGACGGTGAGCAGCGCCGGCGCCCGTGGTGCCACCGTCGCCAGCAACGGGTCGACCTGGTCCCGCCACAGCGCCAGCGGAACGACGACCGGCGGTCCTCCGTACGCGAGCGTGGCGGTCACCCCCGTCCGCACCGGCCGGCCGTCCCGCTCGGCGTGGAACGCCACGTCGGCGGTGCCGAAGTGGACGACCGACACGATGAGGAACCCGACCAGTGCCAGGTCCGGCGCGGCCCGGAAGGCCGCCAGTCCGGCACCGGCCACGGCGGTGTAGCCCACCAGGAGCGCCAGGCGGGCCGGCAGCGGTCGGGCGCGCGCCGACAGCCAGGCGGGCACGAGGTGGTCGACCGCGCCGTGCGGGAGCCCGAGCAGCAGCCCCGCGACCAGGACGGCCGGCGAGCCGCCCAGCCCGGTGGCGTCGAGCAGCGGCGACAGCGCCAGCAGCCCGCCCAGCGCGAGCTGCGAGGCGGTCCCCACGGACCGCAGCAGCCGGTCCGGTCTTCCCGGTCCCCCCGCCGCGCCGGTCGGGTGCGACGGCGGCCGTCGGGTCCGGCCGCCCGACCCGGGCACCGGAGGGTCGGCCCCGGTGACCGGGTCAGACGACGGCGAGCTGACCACGGTCGGACAGGGCGCGTAGCCGGCCGAGGTCGAGGATGCTCCAGCCCACCTTCGACAGGATGGAGAGCACGACGAGGAGCAGGCTGGTGGTGTCGGAACCGAGCAGTCCCACTCCGGACGGGCCGAGGACCCAGAACACGGGGTAGCCCGCCCAGAGCACGCTGAGCAGCAGTGCGGCCTCTGTGTAGACGGCCGCGATCCGCTCCGGCTGGCGGTGCGCGTGGGTGCGCAGCGGTCCCCAGATCAGGCCGTAGACCGCGAGGAGGGCCACCACTCCGATCGCGTACAGGGTGTAGCGGGCCGTGAGGTCCGCCATGAGGTCGGCGGCCAGGCCGCTGAGGATCATCACCACGTTCGCCCCGACGAGGGCCCCCATCAGCCGCCAGCAGCGCCCGGGCAGGGCGTGCGTCGCGGTCAGCACCAGGGCCACCAGCAGCAGGGAGGCGGTGACCACCCAGTCGGCGTAGCGCGCCCAGTAGACCGTGTGGCCGGCCACCTCGGCCCGCCCGCCGCCCAGCGCCAGCACCAGGTACCAGAGGCCGGACCAGAGCGGGATGGCGATCGCCACCCGGTACTCGCTGGGCGGCACTCCCCGGGGGTCCGCGCGCCACCGTGTGAACACCACGACCCCGCCCGCCATGGCGGCGACGTACATCCACAACCACCACTCGGTCATGCCACTCCTCGGCCCGGTTCCGGAAGGCGCCGTGCAGCCCTTTTCCGCCTACCCGGGCGGTCGACGCCGTGGTGTCCGTCGCCGGCGTCGGCTGGAGATCTCGTTCGGCAGCCCGGTGCCGGTCGGCACAGATAACCTATACGCGGCAAAAGTCTTATATCGCCGATAGCTTCGGTTTCGCTACGGAAAGCCGTGAGGGCGCCATGAACGTGGAGAACCTGTTCGTCTACAACGTCATCCAGTACACGCTGGTGTCGCACGTGCTCACGGTGGGCTTCGCGGTGATGGCTGCCGGGCTGGTCTACTTCCTCGCGACGCGGGGCTCGGGCGCACCGCGCTACCAGCTCGCCTCGGTGCTCTCCGCCGTGGTGATGGTGTCGGCCTTCTTCGAGCTGTGGGTGCTCTCGGAACGCTGGAGCCAGGCGTTCGCGTGGAACGGGACGGCCTACGTCCAGACCGACGTGCTCTTCTCCAACGGCTACCGGTACATGAACTGGTCCATCGACGTACCGGTCCTGCTGATCCAGCTGCTCATCGTGCTGGGGGTCACCGGCCGGGCGTTCCACCGCACCTGGGTGATGTTCGTGGTCGGTGGCCTCGCGATGATCTACACCGGCTACGCCGGGCAGTTCTACGAGGCGGACCGCTCGGCTCCGTACTGGGTCTGGGGCCTGGTCAGCACGGCGTTCTTCCTGTTCCTGCTCGTCCTGGTGGCCCGGGTGATCTTCGGCAGCCTGGCCCGGCTGCCGGAGTCCGCCCGGGGCGTCGCGCGGGCCGTCTGGTGGTTGGTGCTGGTCTCCTGGATGCTCTATCCGGGCGCCTACCTGATGCCGGCGATGTGGGACTCCGCCGACGGGGTGGTGGCGCGACAGATCACCTACACGGTGGCCGACATCACCTCGAAGGTCGTGTACGGCGTGCTGCTGGGCATCATCGCGCGCAAGGTCAGCGCCGCCGAGGGATACGCCCCGGCGGTGCAGGACGACGTCGCCCGACCACGCGGGGGGATCACCGCGGCGGCGCGGTGACGGACCGGCGGGGGGCGCGCGGGCGTCGTCGGTAGGATTTGCTGCCATGAGCACGCCTCGCCCTGTCCTCGTGGTGGACTTCGGAGCCCAGTACGCCCAGCTCATCGCGCGTCGGGTGCGTGAGGCCAACGTCTATTCCGAGATCGTGCCGCACTCCATGCCGGTCGCCGAGATGCTGGCGAAGGATCCGGCCGCGATCATCCTCTCGGGCGGCCCGTCGAGCGTCTACGCGCCGGGCGCCCCGCAGATCGACGCCGGCATGTTCGACGCCGGGGTGCCGGTCCTCGGCATCTGCTACGGCTTCCAGGCGATGGCCCAGGCGCTGGGCGGCACGGTGGCCCGCACCGGCAACCGCGAGTACGGCGGCACCCCGCTGCGCGCCCGCCCGGAGGCCGGGGTGCTGCTGCGCGAGCTGCCCGACGACCTGCCGGTCTGGATGAGCCACGGCGACTGCGTGACCGAGGCCCCGGCGGGCTTCACGGTGACCGCCGAGTCGGCGGGCGCGCCGGTCGCCGCGTTCGAGGACGTGGCCGGCCGCCGGGCCGGCGTGCAGTTCCACCCGGAGGTCGGGCACACCGCGCACGGCCAGGAGATGCTGCGCCGCTTCCTGCACGACATCGCCGGCATCGAGCCCGCCTGGACGCCCGAGAACATCATCGACGAGCAGGTCGCCCGGATCCGGGAGCAGGTCGGCGACAAGGAGGTCATCTGCGGCCTGAGCGGCGGGGTCGACTCGGCCGTCGCCGCCGCGCTGGTGCACCGGGCCGTCGGCGACCAGCTCACCTGCGTCTTCGTCGACCACGGCCTGTTGCGCGCCGGCGAGGCCGAGCAGGTGGAGAAGGACTACGTCGCCGCCACCGGCATCAAGCTCAAGGTGGTCGACGCGGCCGAGCGGTTCCTCGGCGCCCTCGCCGGGGTCACCGACCCGGAGCAGAAGCGCAAGATCATCGGCCGGGAGTTCATCCGGGTCTTCGAGGCCGCGGCGCGGGAGGTGGCCGCCCACGGCGACGTCGAGTTCCTCGTCCAGGGCACCCTCTACCCGGACGTGGTCGAGTCCGGCGGCGGCACCGGCACCGCCAACATCAAGAGTCACCACAACGTGGGCGGCCTGCCGGAGGATCTCCGGTTCGCGCTGGTCGAGCCGCTGCGCACCCTGTTCAAGGACGAGGTCCGGGCGCTCGGCCTCCAGCTCGGCCTGCCCGAGGCGATGGTCTGGCGGCACCCGTTCCCGGGCCCCGGCCTGGCCATCCGGATCATCGGCGCGGTCGACCGGGAGCGGCTCGACCTGCTCCGCAGGGCCGACCTGATCGCCCGGGAGGAGCTCACCGCCGCCGGCCTGGACCGGGGCGTCTGGCAGTTCCCGGTCGTGCTCCTGGCCGACGTGCGAAGCGTCGGGGTGCAGGGTGACGGCCGCAGCTACGGGCACCCCGTGGTGCTGCGGCCGGTCTCCAGCGAGGACGCCATGACCGCCGACTGGTCCCGGCTGCCCTACGAGGTGGTCGCGCGGATCTCCACCCGGATCACCAACGAGGTGGCCGAGGTCAACCGCGTCGTGCTGGACGTGACGAGCAAGCCGCCGGGCACGATCGAGTGGGAGTGATCCGGCCTCACGCCGTCGGCGGGTAGGTCGGCGGCGCCGGCTGCGCGCCGGCGGCGGGCGACGCGGGGTGCGGCCAGGCGGGCGCGCCGGCCGGCTCCTCGGGCATGAGGAACCACATGATCGGGTACGCGAGCAGCGCGAGCCCACCGGTGAGCAGGCCGGCGACCGCGAGGACCACCCGGACCAGGGTGGGGTCGACGGCGAAGTACCGGCCGAGGCCGCTGGCCACCCCGGCGATCATCCGGTCCGTGGCGGGGCGACGGAGCTGCTTGTACGGGGGCTGGGGAGGGGCGGTGTAGGTCATGTCTCCACGGTCCGCGCCGGTTGTCGGGCCGGCCTCGGTGACCGCCCGGATCCCTACCCTGACCCGTCCCTGAGGCGCGAGCTTTCAGTCAGGAATCTGACACTCTTCGATGGAGGTAACCTGGGCCGGGGAGAATTTGGCCCCGTGACCACCATGCTGGAGCCGCTCCGCAGGATCGCGGCATACGCAGTTTGTGCTGATTCAGTCGGCCGGGTCTTGCTGGTCCGCGCATCGGAGCGCTCCGGCACCCCCGGCACGTGGTCGCTGCCCGGCGGGGCGGTCGACCACGGTGAGGACCCGCACCACACCGTCGTCCGGGAGACCGCCGCCGAGACCGGCCTCTCCGTCACCGTCGCGGGCCTGCACGACGTGCTCGCCGACATGCGGGCGCTGCCGGAGCGGGGCATCACCATCCACACCGACCGCCTGATCTACCAGGTCTCGGTGCGGGGCGGGACGCTCGCCGACCGGGTCGACCGGCCGACCGACCTGGCCCGCTGGTTCACCCCGGAGGAAGCGCGCGAGCTGCCGCTGCGCTCGTTCACCGCGCGGGCCCTGGGGGTGCCCGCCTCGTCCGCCGACATCGTGCCGGACGAGGCGCCGGAGTTCCCCTCGTTCTACGCCGTGCCCGGTCCCGACGGGCTGCACCGGGCCCAGCGCTTCGCCGCGTACGCCGTGGTGACCGACCCGGAAGACCGGGTGCTGCTCACCCGCGTCTCCGACGGCTACCCGGGCGCGGGCTGCTGGCACCTGCCCGGCGGCGGCACCGACTACGGCGAGCAGCCGGGCGCCGCCCTGATCCGGGAACTGGTCGAGGAGACCGGGCAGAACGGCCGCCTCGTCGAGCTGCTCGGCGTGGCCAGCCACCGCGACGCCGCCTCGCTCGGCCCGGAGGGCTACCCGATCGACTGGCACGGCGTACGCGCCTTCTACCGGGTCGTGGTCGACAAGCCCGCCCCGCCCACCGTCGCCGACGTCGGCGGTTCCACCTGCGAGGCGCGTTGGTTCGCCCGCGACGAGCTGGGTGCCCTCCCCACCGACCGGCTGACCGAGGTGACGGCGGAGGCCGTCCAGGCCGCCCGCCTGGCCTGACTCTCCACCCCCTGCGTCCCGTTCGCCGATCATGAGGTTGACCGGGCGGCGCGCGAGCCGCGCTGCGACTAGCCTCATGATCGACGGGGTGACCCGGGAGCGGCCGGGCAGGCGGGGGAGTGCGAGCGGGTGGAGCAACGGCGGCGGGTCGGCGCGTACGGGATGTGTCGGGGCTCGGACGGGCGGGTGTTGCTGGTCCGGGGTTCGGCCCTGTGCCCGGTCCCGGGCGTCTGGCAGGTGCCCGGCGGCGGCCTCGAACACGCCGAGCACCCGGCGCGCGCGGTGGTCCGCGAGTTCGCCGAGGAGACCGGCCTCACCGTGGAGGCGACGGGGCTGCGGGCCGCGCTCGCCGACGTGACGATCTTCCGTGACGTCGGCGTCGTGGTGCACACCGACCGCCTGGTGTTCGACGTCGTCGTGCGGGGCGGGCGACCGCGACCGGAGCCGGCCGGCGGCACCGACGAGCTGGGCTGGTTCACGGCCGCCGAGGCGGCCGAGGTGCCGCTGATGCCGTTCACCGCCGAGCTGCTCGGCCTGCCCGTGTCGCCTCTGCCCGCGGGCCTTCCCCGGGCGGCGGCCACGGAGCCCGCCACCGGTCCCTCGGCCGAGCGGCGACAGCGCTTCGGGGCGTACGGCCTGGTCACGGACCCCGCCGGCCGGGTGCTGCTCACCATGATCGCCGACGGCTACCCGGGCGCGGGTCGGTGGCACCTGCCCGGCGGCGGGACCGACCACGGCGAGCAGCCGGCGTCCGCCCTGCTGCGTGAGCTGGTCGAGGAGTCCGGTCAGCTCGGTCGGGTGGTCGAGCTGGTCGGCGTCGACAACCTGCACAACCCGGCCGCGTTGGGCCCGGAGGGCTACCCGATCGACTGGCACGGCGTCCGGGTGGTCTACCGGGTGGCGGTCGACGCGCCCACCGAGCCACGGGTGACCGAACTCGCCGGCGGCTCCACCGCCCACGCGGCCTGGTTCACCCCGGAGCGACTCGCCGGGCTGCCGCTGACCGAGATCGCCGTACTGGCGCTGGACGGGGGCCCTGCCGCCGGTCGTCCGTAACCGGACATCGGGGCTCCCGACGCCCGCTCGCCGAGCCGGTGGAGACGGGGTCCGGTACATTCGGTGTGGGGTTGGTGGAGGAAACGGGCGATGGAGCCCGGGATGGGAATAGAAGAGCGGTTCGCGCGGTTGGACCAGATATAAGTACCGCCGGCAGCTATCGCCAACCCCCGTTCTCCTATGCGATGGTGTACTCCGCAAAACGGCTGCCGGGCCAGAAAGGTCCGGCACGAGACAGCCGGACACCCGCCCTCGCGGCGGTCAGCCGATCCGGTGATGGAGGAAACGTGCCGAGAGCCCCATGGCGCCGGCGTCGTACCACTGACAGTCCGCGTCCCGCAGGGCGTCGTTGGGCGGGCCCGTTGCGCCGCAGCAGCACGCTCGCCCGGCAGGTGCTGCTGGTCCGGGTGGGGCGCCGCGACGGTGACCTGCACGGAGGCAGCGACCTGTCGATGCCCGAGCACCGCTACGCCGACCGGCCGCGCCGCCGATACGGGCTGACCCGTGTCGAGCGCGCCGAGGTCGCCTCGATCGTTCCGGTCAGCCCCGCCCTCGGCCCCACCACACCGGTCGACGACGAGGCGGGGATGTCGATCCCGCTGCTTCCGGGCGAGCGGACGGTCGCCCGCCGGATGAAGTTCGCGGTGGTCAACGCCTGCACGCTCAGCAGCCTGATGCTCGGCATGCTGGCCATCTTCCTGGCCATGCAGGGCGAGGTGCGCGTCGCCGCGCTCTTCCTGATCGCCTGCGTCATCTTCGACGGCCTCGACGGCGCGCTCGCCCGTAAGTTCGGCGTGGCCAGCCCGTTCGGCGCGCAGATGGACTCGCTGGCCGACATGTGCTCGTTCGGTCTCGCCGCCCCGGTGGTGGTCTACGCCTCGCTGGCCGGCTCGGTCTCCACGCCGGCCGCCGCGGTGGCCTGTGCCCTCGTGGCGGCGTGCGCGGCGATCCGGCTCGCCCGGTTCAACGTCTCGCCGAAGGACGGCAGGTTCTTCTGCGGCGTGCCCACCACCATGGCGGCGGCCGTGCTCGCCCTGACCGTCGCCATCGGGCTGCCCGTGCCGGGCATCGTCCTGGTCGCCGGCGTGGCGCTGCTCGCCTTCGCCATGGTCTCCAGCTTCCCGTACGCCAAGCTCGCGCGGCTGGTGAAGCTTCCGCCGTGGCTGTGGCTGGCCCCGGTGATCGGCGCGCTGATCGACATCCGGCTCACCTTCGCCCTGATCGTGGTCGGCTACCTGGTCAGTGGCCCGGTGCTCTGGCTGCGGCAGCGCCGCACCGCCTGAGACACGTACGCGAGAAGGGGCGCCGCGATCCGCGGCGCCCCTTCTTCGTGTGGTCCGTCCGGGGCCTCAGCGCCAGCGGGCGATGACGCTCGAACCCCCGACGACCTTGTCCCCGGGGCCGACCAGCGGCTCCGCGGCGTCGGCCGGCAGGTAGACGTCGGTGCGCGAGCCGAACCGGATCAGGCCGAAGCGCTCACCCCGGGCCAGCAGCGCGCCGATCGGCGCCCGCTGCACGATCCGGCGGGCGATCAGGCCGGTGCGCTGCGCCACGACCACCGTGCCGTGCGCGGTGTCCAGCACCGTGTACGCGGCCACGTTGTGCTCCGCCGCCGGCTTCATCGCGTTGGCGAAGCCACCGTCGGCGACGAAGTAGTCGACCACCTTGCCGGCCACCGGGGCACGGTTGACGTGCACGTCCAGCACCGACAGGAAGACCGCGATCCGCAGCCACTCGCCCTCGCCGAAGCGCTCGTCGTGCAGCCGCTGCACCGACAGCACCCGACCGTCGGCCGAGGCGACCACCGCCGACGGGTCCTCGGGCACGTCGCGCTCCGGGTCCCGGAAGAAGGCGGCCACCGGGGCGGCGGCCAGGGCCGGGAGCAGCCAGAGCTTCGACTTCGGCCGGGTCGCCCGGGCCACCGCGGCCAGGCCCAGCGCGATGCCGGCCGCGGCCACCCCGTTGGAGTCGATGTGCATGCCGCGGGTCAGCGGGACACTCGACGGGCGGTACGCCGGGGCCAGCCCGGCCGCCGACGCGGCGTCGGCCGGGGTGTGGCGGAGCCGGTACACCCGCAGCGGCGGCGTGTTGCGCAGCACCAGGTCGACGCCGACGCCGTACAGCGCGCCCTGCCGGTCCAGTTCGGCGGCCGCGCCTGCGGTGCGCCCCGGCGTGGCGGTCGTGGCCACGCTCAGCACCGCGCCGTCGGTGAGGTACTTCGCCAGGCCCTCGACGGTGGCGCGGGTCTCGTCGGCCGTGCCGGTGAGTGGCTCCCCGGCGACGACCACCGCGGCGGGCTCGGCCTCGGCGAGGGTGTCGACCACGCGGACCCGGTCGGCCACCCAGCGACCCTGGGCGGTGACGTGCTCCCGCAGGGCCGTCGAGGAGGTCGACCCGGCGGGTACCAGGGTGAGGGTGTCGCCGGGCAACAGCGCGTCGATCGCCGCGGCCAGCACCGCGGATTCCGGCGTCGCGCCGACCAGCAGCGCGGCCTTCGGGTCGTTGATCCGGGCGAGCTCGGAGACGAGGGTACGGGCGGCTCGCTCGCCGATGCGGACCGGACCGGAGCGGCCGGAGGTGCGCACGGCGGGGGACTGCGTCATGTCGGACGGACTCCTGACGGGGTAGAGACGGGAATCGCGGCGGACCGCCACGGCGGCGCGGTCCGGCCGGCGCGGCGGCCAGGTCGGCGCGGGCCGGCCGGCCGGCGGAGGCGAGTTCTCCACGGTCAGCATAGGCCGACGCCGACGCCGGCCGCACCGCTGTGGTCAGCCGCGCGGCCGTTCCTCGCCGGCCGGCGGTCCGCCGGTCCGTCGGGCCGGGGCGCCCTCGTCGGCGGCGCGGTCCTGCACCGCCTCGTGCCGGACGTCGGTGACGGCCTCCGTCGGCCCCTCGTCGACCTCGTCCCCGGCCCGGAAGCCCTCCGTCGTCGGCCCGGCCGCCGTCGGCCCGGCCGTCGTCGGCCCGGCCGCCGTCGGCCCGGCCGTCGTCGGCCCGGCCGCCGTCGGTCCGCCGGTCGTCGGTCCGCCGGTCGTCGGTCCGCCGGTCGTCGGCGCGGAGACGTCCCAGTCGGATCGCGTGCCCCAGTCGGCCCGCTCGCCCCAGTCGGAGCGCCGGCCGCCCCATTCCGTCGGCTCGTCGGCCGGCGCGGGTCGGTCGAGCTCCCAGCGGGTCGGGTCGATCTCGGTGGCCTGTCGGTCCGGCCTCACCCGGCCCGTCGGCTCCGGCGGGGCCGAGGCGGAACCGACCGGGTCCGGGGCCGCTGAGGCATCGGCGGCGGTGTCGGGCGGGGTCGCGCGGGCGGACCGCGCGGAGCGCAGCGCGCCCAGCAGGCCCAGCAGGCCGATCAGGATCAACGCGCCGGCCAGGAACCAGCCCACCGGCGGGAGGGCGAGCCCGAGCAGCTGGGCGAGCAGCCACCACGCGGCGAAGCCGAGGAAGATCAGACCGAAGGCGAACGACACGAGGTCGGTGCGGTGTGCCTTCACCGGGTCACCTCCAGGTTGCCGGCATTGACGTGGATGTAGAGCCGCAGCGTGCCGCCGCCGGGGCCGTCCGGACCCAGATCGCTGGCCTCCCGCAACTCGCCGGCGAGCCCGCCGGAGCGTCTGCCGAAGACGTCCGCCTCGCCGGCGTTGACGTCGGCCACCGTGGTGACGTCGACGTTCGGCGGCACCACCACCGTGCACTCGCCGAAGTTGACGGAGACGGTGATCTCGGTGTTCTTCTTGTCGAAGTCGACCGCGCGCAGGTCCAGCACCGTGTCACCGAAGCTGTTCTCGTACCGCAGGGCCAGGTCGCGGTGGTCGGTGGGTGCCCAGGTGACGTTGCCGTCGACGCCCCGGATCCGGTCGTAGGACTCGGCGACGGTGGCCACCCCGAGCGCGGCGGCGGCCACCACGCCGAGCGCGATCAGCCAGCGGGCCCGCCCGAACCAGGTGCCGACCAGCAGGCCGAGCCCGATGATGGCCAGCGTGGCGGCGAAGTACGCCGAGGCCCCCACGTCGAAGACGTCCAGCAGGTCGATGACGGCGACCACGCCCAGGGCGAGGAAGATCAGCGAGAAGGTCACCGAACCGAGCGGGGAGCGCTCGCGCGGTCGCTTCGGCGGCTTCACCCGCGGCTGCGGCGGCGCGGGCGGCACGGGGGTCTGCCCGGCGTACGGGCCGTGCGGGGCGAAGGGAGGCCGGTAGCCCGCAGGGAGGGGCGGGGGTGCCGGGGGACCCGGTACCGGTGCCCCCGAGGCCGGGGCGGGCCAGCCCGGAGCGGGCGGGGCCGGCGGCCAGCCGCTGGTCGGCGTACCCGTCGAGGGGCGGGCGGGCGGAACCGGGGCGGTCGGCGGCCAGGCGGTCGGCTCGGCCGGCGGGGTGGGAACCGGAGCGCTCCAGGCGGCCTGGGCGACGGTCGCCGGCGGGGCGGGGACCGGGCCCGCGCCGGGGGGCACGGTCACGCTCGGCGGGGCCGCGTACGCGACCGGGGCGGGATGCGTGACCGGCGGCACCCGCCCGGGCGGGGCGCCGGGCGGTACGGGGCCGACCGGTGCGCCCTGGGCGCCCCGGTGGTCGCGATTGAGCAGCAGCGCGCCGCCGATCAGGATGGCGGCGCCGAGCAGTACCGCCCGGAACGCGTCGGTGACGATGTAGCCGAAGCTGATCGCGACCAGGATGCTCAGCACGATCACGGTGACCGGGGACATGCTGGACCGGCCCCGGCCCAGCATGGACTCGACGGGGGAGGCGCTGTCGCCCTCGCCCGGGATGATCAGCCAGGCGGTGACGTAGACCAGGATGCCGATGCCGCCGAAGAAGCCGAGCACCGCCAGCAGCACCCGCCAGAGGACCGGATCGGTGTTGGTGGCCCGGCCGATCGCCGCGCAGACGCCGGCCAGGTAGCGGCCGTCGCGGGGGCGCACCAGCCCGTACCGCGAGGTGAAGCCGGCGCCGCCGAACGACGGCTGCGGGCCGGGCCCGGCTGGTGGCGTCGCACCCGGGTCTCCGGCGGCGGCCGGCGCGGCCACGGGCGGTGGCGTCGCGGCGCCGCCGGGCGGCGCCGCGACGGGGCGTGTCCCATCCGGCTGTGCCGCCCCGGGGACGGCGGACTGGGCAGCTTCCTCGGTCATGCCTCGATCCTGCTGCCCCGACCCGCCGGACGGCCTCCGGACCCGACCCTGACCCCACCCTGAGATCCCGGTGGCCCGAATGTCCGGGGCGTCCCCGTGGCCGGGCGGCGGCGAGCCGTGTGACGATCGACCCGGCGCCGGCGACGCGCGGTCGCCCCCTCCGTGCCCGCCGTGACCAGGGAGGCTCCGATCAGTGCCGTGACTCAGCCACCACGCCTCTACCGCGCCCCCGAGCACCGGATGGCCGCGGGGGTGGCCGCCGGCATCGCCGACCACCTCGGCATCTCGGTGCTGCGGGTGCGGGTCGCCTTCATGGTGCTGCTCGGGCTGAGTGGGCTCGGCCTGCTGCTCTACGCGGCCTTCTGGGCGGTCGTGCCGCTGCGCCCGGGCGACACCGCCGTGCCGCCCAGAAGGGACGTCGCCCAGTTGCTGCCGTTCGTGGCGATCGGTCTCGGCGTACTGCTGGTGCAGGTGATGGTCTTCGACTCGATCGGCGCGGCGGGCACCGCCGGCTGGCTGGTCGCGATCATCGCGGTCGGCGCCGGCGTGATCTGGCACCAGTCGGCCCCGGAATGGCGGCGGCAGTGGGGTGACTCCATGCCGGTGCCCTGGCTGGGCGCGGTCGTGGAGGAGAGCGACCGGCGCGCGTTCGTGCTCCGGTTCATCGGCGGCGGGGTGCTGGTCGCGGTCGGCATCATCGGCGTCGCCGCGGTCTACTCCCCGGCGCAGAACTTCGACGCCGTGCTCAACGGCGTGATCTTCGCCCTGGTCGGGCTCGCCGGGGTCGGCGTGGTGGCCGCGCCGGTGCTGTGGCGTACGTACAACCAGCTCCGGTCGGAGCGCGAGGGGCGCATCCGCGAGCAGGAGCGGGCCGAGCTGGCCGCCATGGTGCACGACCAGGTGCTGCACACCCTGGCCCTGATCCAGCGCAACGCGAGCGACGTGAAGACGATCCAGCGGCTCGCGCGGGGACAGGAACGCTCCCTGCGCAACTGGCTCTACAAGCCCACCGGCTCGCCCACCGAGCGGCTCGCCGCCGCCCTGGAGCAGGCCGTCGCCGAGGTCGAGGACACGTTCGCGATCACGGTGGAGGCGGTGGTGGTCGGCGACCGGGAGACCGACGAACGGGTCGGGGCGCTGGTGGCGGCGGCGCGCGAGGCGCTGGTGAACGCCGCCCGGCACGCCGGGGTGCAGACCGTCTCGCTCTACGCCGAGGTCGAGCCCGAACAGGTCAGCGTCTTCGTCCGGGACCGGGGGAAGGGCTTCGACCCGGATACGGTGGAGGATCACCGGCACGGGGTGCGGGGCTCGATCATCGGGCGGATGAAGCGGCACGGCGGCCGGGCGGAGATCCGCTCCGGGCCGGGGGAAGGGACCGAGGTCCGGTTGATCCTGCCGATCACCCGGGACTCGGCAACGGCGGAAAGGGACAAGTGATGACCGAGCAGTCGATGGAACCGGTCGAGGGGGCGGCGGCCCGCACCGAGCGGCTGCGGGTCTTCCTCGTCGACGACCACGCCATGTTCCGCGCGGGGGTCCGCGCCGAGCTCGGCGCGCACGTCGAGGTGGTGGGCGAGGCGAGCACCGTCGGCGAGGCGGTCACCCGGATCGCCGCCACGCTGCCCGACGTGGTGCTGCTCGACGTGCACATGCCCGACGGCGGCGGCCGGGCGGTGCTGGAGGCGATGCGGCGTACCCACCCGCAGGTCAGGTTCCTGGCGTTGAGCGTCTCGGACGCGGCGGAGGACGTGATCGGGCTGATCCGGGCCGGCGCGCGGGGCTACGTCACCAAGACCATCTCCCCGGACGAGTTGGCCGCCGCGGTCCGCCGGGTGGCCGACGGCGACGCGGTGTTCAGCCCCCGGCTGGCGGGGTTCGTGCTGGACGCCTTCGCGGCCCGTCCCGACGCCCCGGTGGCCGACCCCGAGCTGGACCAGCTCACCAACCGCGAGCGCGAGGTGCTGCGGCTGCTCGCCCGGGGGTACGCCTACAAGGAGATCGCCAAGGAGCTCTACATCTCGATCAAGACGGTGGAGACGCACGTGTCGAACGTGCTGCGCAAGCTCCAGATGTCCAACAGGTACGAGTTGTCCCGCTGGGCGGCCGACCGCCGGCTCGTGTGATCCATTTCTTTTCCCCGTCATTTGGTGCGGAAGTGACGAATGTGGCCCGCCGGGGCTGACAAACGATCAACTGCCGTCACATAATGCCCCGTCGCGTTCTCGCGTGCGGGTGGTGCGCATCCCGCGGGAACGGCGGCTTCACGCAACCCGCCGTGCGCGGGTCACCCCTGGGGAGAGGTGCACCAATCTGATGTTCGGACAACGAGGACGGCGCTGGGCGCGGATCGCCCTGGCTACCGTCGCCGGTGGCGCGCTGGCGCTCGGCGCGGTCGCGCCGGCCGCCGCCGCCGACAAGACCGGCGTGGCCAAGTCGGTCAAGGGCAGCAACGTCACGCTCCTGCTCAACGGGAAGCCGAAGAGCACCAGTGCGTTGGCGCTCAAGATCGACGGCAAGCTCGTCCCCGCCTTCTGCATCGACTACCACACCAACGTGGCGATCGACGGCAAGTACAAGGAGGGCACCTGGGACGAGTCCCAGGTGAAGAACCTCGGCAAGGTGCAGTGGGTGCTCACCCACGGCTACCCGAACGCCGATTCCGCCAAGTTGCTGGCCGCCGCCGGCGCCACCGTGCCGGCGAAGGCCGAGGCCGACAAGCTGCTCTACTTCGGCACCCAGACCGCCATCTGGAACTTCAGCGACGGCGTCAAGCTGGGTGACTGGGTCGAGAACCCGAAGCTGCTCGCCAAGAAGCAGTACGACGTGATCAAGAAGATCCACGACTACCTGGTCGCCAACGCCACCGACCAGCCCGAGCCGAAGGCCGAGCTGAGCGTCGACCCGGCGAGCGCCAAGGCCACCGTCGGCGAGAAGGCCGGCCCCTTCACCGTCAAGGGCCCGGCGGGTGAGATCACCGTCGCGGTCGACGGCGGATCGGCGGTCGACGCCGAGGGCAAGCCGGTCACCACGACCACCAACGACGGGCAGTTCTGGCTGGTCGCCGACGGCGCCGGCGAGGTGAAGGTGACCGTTTCCGCCCAGGACTCGGTCTCCTTCGGCCGGGTGTTCCTCTTCACCGGCGAGCGCGCCGCGCAGAAGCTGATCCTCGGTGGCAGCACCGGCGCGACCGTGACCGCCAAGGCCGAGGCCGTTTTCGCCGCCGCCCCGACCGAGTCGCCGTCGCCCAGCGCACCGGCGGAGTCGCCGTCGCCGAGCACCCCGGCGGAGTCGCCGTCGCCCAGCGCCCCGGCCGACAGCCCGGCCCCGTCGACCTCGCCCGCGAGCAGCGGCGGTGACCTGCCGCTGACCGGCTCCCCGATCGCCGCCTCGATCGCCGCCGGCGTGGCGCTGCTGGCCGCCGGCGCGGTCGCCGTGCTGCTGTTCCGCCGTCGCAAGCTGCGCTTCACGGCCTGATCGACACCCGCTCCACGGCTCCGGCCCCGGCACCGCCCCGCGCGGCGCCGGGGCCGTCGCCGCTTCACCGCCTCCGACGGCACCTCGGGGCGTGGGCTCTCGTCCGACCGCCGGAGTCCCGCCGGGCGACGAGCAGGTGTACGACATCGACCGCCCTCGTCCGCCCAGGTGGCGATGGCGGCCGCACAGCCGAAGCCGGCATCGTCCGGATGGGCAGAAACGGCCATCGCCCGGAGGACGTCCGGGAGCGCCGGAGCGGACGCGGGAAAGGTCACAGCCGCTGGGCCCACGCCCGGGGCCGCACCCCTGTCGAACCGTGTCTTTCCTGCTCAGAGCGGTATGACCGGGGTGCATCATGATCTTTTTTCAAGTATCGGCAACGTGGCGACCAACTAACGGCTTGATAACGGCACCTTCACGGAACGGGCCGGTGGGTGTCACAGTGGCAGCACCTCACCCCTCGTGTGAGGCACTCCGTACGGCCTGATGACCACGGGCCCCGCCTGTCGACGGTGCTCCGTGGTGTCTGGTGTGCGCGTGCCGAGCGCGGCGGGCGAGGTGGCCCGGCGGATCGGTACATCAATGTTGTCCCGAATTCACTGCGGTGAAACCGGCTCCCGCCCCGCGGGTCGCCGGACGTGTCACCCCTTACGTGCGTGAAACCCACGACGGATCCAGGTTTAGAAAGAGGAGGCCCCTCGGAATGAGAGTCTCGAAGCGGGCAGGCAGCGCGGTCGCGCTGGGCGCGGCATTCGCGCTCGTCGCGTCCGGTTGCTCGAGCAGCGACAGCGACGGCGGGGACGCCGGCGCGAGCGCCGACGGCGCGATCACCATCGACGGCACTCAGCCGGAGGTCGGCCTGGTCCCGGCGAACACCACCGAGACCGGCGGTGGGGCGATCATCGACTGGATCTGGACCGGTCTGGTCGAGTACCCGAACGACGGCAGCGCCCCGCGCAACGCGGTCGCGGAGTCGATCGAGACGACCGACTCCAAGGTCTACACGATCAAGATCAAGAAGGACACGAAGTTCCACGACGGCACCGTCGTCAAGGCCAAGAACTTCGTTGACGCCTGGAACTGGGGCGCCTACTCGCCCAACGGCGCGCAGAACGGCAGCTTCTTCTCCGACATCCAGGGCTTCGCCGACGTCCACACCGAGGACCCGGACGGCGCCGAGGGCCCGAAGAAGGCCCCGGAGCCGAAGGCCAAGGAGATGTCCGGCCTGAAGGTCGTCGACGACTTCACCTTCGAGGTCACCCTCGAGGCGCCGACCGCCGTCTTCCCGACCAAGCTCGGCTACAGCACCTTCATGCCGCTGCCGGACGCGTTCTTCAGCCAGGGCGCGGAGGCGTTCGGCAAGAAGCCGATCGGTAACGGCCCGATCAAGTTCGTGTCGTGGGAAGACGACGTCCAGATCAAGCTGACGCGCTTCGACGAGTACTCCTTGAACGACAAGATGAAGATCAAGGACGTCACCGTCAAGATGTACCAGGACGACACGGCGGCCTACAACGACCTGCTCGCCGGCAACCTGGACTTCCAGCAGCAGGTTCCGATCTCCGCGCTCGCGGGCGACAAGTGGAAGTCCGACCTGGGCCCCCGGGCCATCCCCTCGGTCACGCCGTCGACCGGCATCATCGCCTTCCCGATCTACGACAAGCGCTTCCAGAACGCCAAGCTCCGCAAGGCGATCTCGATGTCGATCAACCGCCAGGAGATCAGCGACAAGATCTTCTTCGGTAACCGCAAGCCGGCCGACAGCTGGGCCAACCCGCTGACCCCGGGCGCCAAGGCGGGCAACTGCACCTCCTGCCAGTACAACGTCGAAGAGGCCAAGAAGCTCTACGCCGAGTCCGGCGGCTTCACCGGCGAGCTGGTCATGTACTACAACGCCGACGCCAGCCACAAGGAGTGGATGGAGGCCGTCGCGCAGCAGGTCAAGACGAACCTCGGCATCAACGCTCGCGCCGAGGGCGTGCCGACCTTCGCGGTGTTCCGCCAGAACATCAACGCCGGCAAGATGACCGGCATGTACCGCGCCGGCTGGCAGCAGGACTACCCGGACGTGGAGAACTGGGTCGGCCCGCTCTACGTGACCGGCGGTTCCTCGAACGACGGCAAGTACAGCAACCCGCAGGTCGACGCGCTGGCCAAGGAAGCCGCCGCCGCGCCGAGCCTGGAGGCCGCGCACGCCAAGTACGCCGAGGCGGTCGCCCTCATCGACCAGGACGTCCCCTCGATCCCGGTCTACTTCGGTGGCCAGCAGTCCGGCCACTCGGAGAAGATCAAGAAGATCCAGCTCTCCAACGTCGGCGAGCTTGACCTCACCTCGATCGAGCTCTGATCCGAACGGTCTGACCCCGGGTCGGGCTCACCTACCGGTGAGCCCGACCCGGGCCGTTCCGTGAGGGGTGTCACCACACTCCCTCGCCACGTCTGTCATCCCCGTGTCGGCCGTCCGACGCGCGCCCCCTGTCTGGAGGACCACCCCATGGGCCGTTATCTGTTGAGACGGCTGCTCCAACTCGTCCCGGTCTTCATCGGGACGACGTTCCTGATCTACTGGCTCGTGTGGTCGGTGCCCGGTGACCCGTTCGCGGGCAAGTGCGGCGAGCGTCCCTGTCCCGACAGCTTCGTCAACATGATGACGGAGAAGTTCAAGCTCGACGAGCCGCTGATCGTGCAGTACGGCAACTACATGCAGAACCTGCTCCAGGGCGACTTCGGGCAGAACTACGGCGGCCGGGAGATCAGCGACATCATCGCCACGTCCTACCCGAACACGCTGAAGCTGGCCCTGGTGGCGCTCACCATCGAGGCGGTCATCGGCCTCACCGCCGGCGTGCTGACGGGCCTGCGCCGCAACGGCTTCCTGGACAACCTGGTCCTGGTCTCCACCCTATTCCTGATCGCGCTGCCGATCTTCGTCATCGGCTTCGTGGCCCAGTGGCTGCTCGGCGTGCAGTGGGGCATCGTCAAGCCGACGGTCTCCAGCGAGATGCGGCTCTCCGAGCTGATCGTCCCCGGCTTCGTGCTGGGCAGCGCCTCGATGGCGTACATCGCCCGGTTGGCCCGGACGAGCATCGCGGAGAACCGCCGCGCCGACTACGTCCGCACAGCCATCGCCAAGGGCCTGCCGATGCGCCGGGTGGTCGGGGTGCACCTGCTGCGCAACTCGCTCATCCCGGTGGTCACCCTGCTCGGCACCGACCTCGGCGCCCTGATGGGCGGCGCCATCGTCACCGAGGGCATCTTCCAGGTCAACGGGATCGGCCGACAGGTCTTCCGCGCGATCGTCACCAAGGAGAGCGCTACCGTTGTCTCCATCGTGGTGGTCCTGGTGCTCGTCTACCTGCTGATGAACCTGCTGGTCGACCTGCTCTACGCCGCCCTGGACCCGAGGATCCGCTATGAGTGAGCGCAGCGAACGAATGATCATTGCAGCGTCCGCGGGCACCAGTGCCCGCGCCGAGCGGAGCGAGGTGCGGGCATGAGTGAGCCGAGTGCCGCCTCGATCGTCGGCACGCCGCCCGCGCAGGCCCCCGACGAGATCGGCGCGCCGACCAACGCGGGTCAGCCGGAGAACGCCCGCAAGGAGAAGCCGCGCGGCCTGCTCGGCGACGCGTGGCGCGACCTGCGCCGCAAGCCGCTGTTCTGGATCTCCGCGACGTTCATCCTCATCTTCCTGCTGATGACCGTGTTCCCGTCGCTGTTCACCTCCGGCGACCCCGAGAACGGCGACCTGCAGAACAGCCTCGTCGGACCGTCGTCGGAGGCCTGGTTCGGCTACGACTTCCAGGGCCGCGACGTCTTCGCCCGGGTGATCTACGGTGCCCGCGCGTCGATCGTGGTCTCGCTGCTCTCCGTGGTCGGCGTGCTGCTCTTCGGCGGCGCGATGGGAATCGTCGCGGGCTACCGGGGCGGCTGGGTCGACGCGCTGCTCTCCCGTATCGCCGACATCTTCTTCGGCCTGCCGTTCGTGCTGGGTGCCATCGTCATCCTGACCACCTTCAACGGGTCGGGCACGAGCAACAGCAAGGCGGAGATCATGGCTCTGGTGAGCATGTCGCTGGTCGTGCTCGGCTGGCCGGTCGTGATGCGGCTGATGCGCTCCTCGGTGCTGGCCACCAAGGAGGCGGACTACATCGTCGCCGCCCGCGCGCTGGGGGCCAGCACCGGTCGGATCATCCTCAAGCACCTGCTGCCGAACTGCCTCGCGCCGCTGCTGGTCTACGGGACGATCCTGGTCGGCTCCTACATCGGCGCCGAGGCGACGCTGTCCTTCCTGGGCGTCGGCCTGAAGAGCCCGGTGGTCTCCTGGGGCATCATGATCAACGAGGCGCAGAACTTCCTCCGCGTCGCGCCGTACCTGCTCTTCTTCCCCGCCGCGTTCCTCGTCGCCGCCGTACTGAGCTTCGTGATGCTCGGTGAGGCGGTCCGCGAGGCCCTCGATCCGAAACTCCGCTAGGGGAGATTCAGTTGTCCGACATTCTGGTGTCCGAGCAGTCCGCGGCCGGTGCGTCCGGCCGCCCCTCGGGCAGGTTGCTCGAGGTCGACGATCTCCGGGTGGAGTTCCGCACCCGGGACGGCGTCGCCAAGGTCATCAACGGGGTCACGTACCACGTCGACGCGGGGGAGACCCTCGCCGTGCTCGGCGAGTCCGGCTCCGGTAAGAGCGTCACCGCGCAGACCATCATGGGCATCCTCGACACGCCGCCCGGTTTCGTCACCGGCGGTCAGGTCCGCTTCCACGGCAAGGACATGCTCGCCATGCCCTTCGAGGAGCGGCGCCGCATCCGCGGCGAGGGCATCGCGATGATCTTCCAGGACGCGCTCTCGGCGCTGAACCCGGTCTTCACCGTCGGGTTCCAGATCGCCGAGCAGTTCCGGGTGCGGCGCGGGATGAGCCGCTCCGACGCCAAGAAGCGCGCGATCGAGATGCTCGACCAGGTCAAGATCCCGAACGCCAAGGGCCGGTACAGCAGCTACCCGCACCAGTTCTCGGGCGGTATGCGGCAGCGCGCGATGATCGCGATGTCGCTCGCCCTGGACCCGGAGGTGCTGATCGCGGACGAGCCGACCACCGCGCTCGACGTGACGGTGCAGGCGCAGATCATGGACCTGCTCGCCGAGCTCCAGCGGGAGCGGCAGATGGGCCTGATCCTGATCACCCACGACCTCGGCGTGGTCGCCGACGTCGCGGACCGGATCGCCGTCATGTACGCGGGTCGGATCGTCGAGGAAGCCAACGTCTACGACCTGTACGCCAAGCCGGCGCACCCGTACACGATGGGCCTGATCAACTCGATCCCGCGGCTCGACGAGAAGGGCCAGCAGCTCCGGACGATCAAGGGTCTCCCGCCGAACCTGATGAACATCCCGCCGGGCTGCCCCTTCAACCCGCGCTGCCCCATGGCGCAGCCGGTCTGCCGGGAGAAGGTCCCGCCGCTGCTGCAGGTCGGCTCCGGCCGGGCCAGCGCCTGCCACTTCGCCGAGGAGTTGGTGAACCGTGACTGAGAACATTCTCGAGGTCCGTGACCTGGTCAAGCACTATCCCGTGACCCGGGGCGTGGTGTTCAAGAAGACCATCGGTCACGTCAAGGCGGTCGACGGGGTCTCCTTCGAGCTCAGGGCCGGCGAGACCCTGGGCGTGGTCGGCGAGTCGGGCTGCGGCAAGTCGACGCTGGCCCGGGTCCTGATGAACCTGGAGAAGCCGACCGGCGGCAGCGTGCACTACAAGGGCCAGGACATCTCCAAGCTCTCCGGCCCGGCGCTGCGCCGGCTGCGCCGGCAGATCCAGTTGGTGATGCAGGACCCGTACACCTCGCTGAACCCGCGGATGACGGTCGGCGACCTGATCGGCGAGCCGTTCGAGATCCACCCGGAGGTGGCGCCGAAGGCCAGCCGCCGGGACAAGGTCAAGGAACTGCTCGACCTGGTGGGCCTCAACCCGGAGCACATCCACCGGTACCCGCACCAGTTCTCCGGCGGCCAGCGCCAGCGCATCGGCATCGCCCGGGCGCTCGCCCTGCGGCCCGAGATCATCGTCTGCGACGAGCCGGTCAGCGCCCTGGACGTGTCGATCCAGGCGCAGGTGATGAACCTGTTGGAGAAGCTCCAGGTCGAGTTCGGCCTGTCGTACGTGTTCATCGCGCACGACCTGTCCGTGGTCCGGCACCTGTCGGACCGGGTCGCGGTCATGTACCTCGGCAAGATCGCGGAGATCGGCACCGAGGACGAGATCTACGAGCGGCCGACCCACCCGTACACCCAGGCGCTGCTCTCGGCGGTGCCGGTGCCGGACCCGACCGTCCGGGAGAACAAGGCGATCATCCGTCTCTCCGGTGACGTGCCGTCGCCGGTGAGCCCGCCGTCGGGCTGCCGGTTCCGGACCCGGTGCTGGAAGGCGCAGGACGTCTGCGCCGAGCAGGTCCCGCTGCTGGAGATCCGCCCGGGCTCGGACCACCCGAGTGCCTGCCACTTCGCGGAGAGGCGCGAGATCGTGCACACGCACGAGGCGTGACCCCCACGGAACCGCCTGCTGACGTCATCGCGACGACGGCAGGCGGTTCCGTCGTTTCCGGGGCGCGGCGGCCCACCCCCGCCGGGGCGCGGCGGCCCACCCCCGCCGGGGCGCGGCGGCCCACCCGGCCGGGGGACGACGGCGGACCAGGCCATCCGGCCCGATCCGGGCGCGCGGGCCGCTGCCGGCCTTCGGCCCGGGGTGCTGCCGGCGTCCGTCCGCCGGGGGCGGTGCTGCCGGGTACGCCAGCCGGGGGTACTGCCGGCGTCCGTGGCCGGGGTGCTGCCGGCGTACGCGTCACAGGGGGCCGCGGCCGGCGCGGAGCAGCAGCAGCGCGAGCTGCGTCCCGTCGGCGCCGAGGGCGCCCCGGAAGCGCTCCAGGATCTCCCGTTCCCGGGACAGCACCAGCCGGGTGCCGCCGGAGGCCATCCGGGTGACCCCGACCTCCTGGGAGAGCCGGGCCCGCTCCTGCCACAGCTCGACCAGCGCCCGGTCGATCTCGTCGATCCGCTCCCGGATCTCGACGATCCGGGCGGCCGCGGTCGGCTCCTGGGTGCCCGTGCGCGCCTCCGGCCTGGCGCCGTCGGCACCTCCCGGGGCGTCGACGGGGGTGCCGGGGGCGCCGGGGTCGGACCCGCCCGCCTCGGGTCGCGTCAGGCTGCCGTTGGACTCCACCACGTCTGTCATCATCGGGTACCCCTCGCTGTCAGGTGCCCGGTGCCCGGATCCCGGGACGGAGAAAGCCCCGGACTCCAGGAGCCCGGGGCTTTCTCGTAGGTCTGGTTGATCAGGCGCGACCTACGGCTGCCGGACTCCCGGTGCCGTAGTAAAAGTAGAAGCGCTGACCGAACACGTCGTCGAGTATGCCGACCCCCGGCCGGCCGGCGCAAGGATTCGGCGCAACCCGTGCCCGGACGGGCGGTCCCGGTGCCGTCGTGACGCCGGGACCGCCCGCGACTCAGCCCAGCCGGGTGATGCGGTCGGCCGGTCCGGGAGCGACCGGGGCGCCCGCGCCCAGGTAGGCGATCAGTGCGTCGACGTCGAAGCCCGGGGCGGTGGTCCGCGCCGTGCCGGCCCGCAACTCGGTGAAGCCGTCCCCGCCGTTGGCCAGGAAGTCGTTCGTGGTGACCCGGTAGCTGGCGGCCGGGTCGACCGGCGCGCCGTCGAACGCCAGGGCGCTGACCCGCGAGCCGGCCGGCGCGGTGCTGTCGTAGGAGTAGGTCAGCCCGGCCGAGACCTGGAGGACGCGCTGGGTGGTCTGCCCGTTGAAGCCCACGAACTGCTGCTCCAGCACGTTGCGCAGTTGCGCGCCGGTGAGGGTCTGGGTGACCACCAGGTTGTTGAACGGCTGGACGGTGAACGCCTCGCCGTAGGTGACCTCGCCCGGCGCCTCGCCCCCGGCCGAGGCCGCGTACGGCAGGGACGCCCGGATACCGCCCGGGTTCATCAGCGCGATCTGCGCCCCGTTCGACCGGGTGTACGCGAGCTGGGCGTCGGCGATGACGTCACCCAGCGGGCTCTCCCCGCTGGGGCGGGCGTCGCGGACGATGTCGGCCGAGATCCGGCCCACCACCCGGTTGGCGATGGGCGCGACGGCCGCCCGGTACTTGTCGGCGAGGGCCTTGGCGCCCGGGTCCACCAGGTCGGGGTTGCGCACGTACGTGCCCGGGGCGCTCTGCTGCCAGGTGCCGTCCGGGTTGCGGACGCCGTTCTCGACGACGACGTTGCGGGCGGTGATCCCGGTGAAGCGGCCGGTGCGCCGGTCCAGCGAGTAGTCCACGTCGGTGATCAGCTGGCCGTTGTTGCCGGCGCTGGTGACCACGCTGCGGGCGCCCGAGGAGTTCGGCAGCGAGCAGGAGTAGAAGCGGTGGGTGTGCCCGGAGACGACCAGCCCGAACTCCGGCCGCAGGCCGCGCACGATGTCCACGATCGGCCCCGAGAAGTTGGCGCAGTCCGAGACGCCGGGGGTGGCCGGCGGCGGCGACTGGGCGCCGCCCTCGTGCACCAGCAGCACCATCGCCTTGACGCCGAAGAGCTTGAGCAGGCCGCCCCACTTGTTGGCGGTCGCCACCTCGTCGGTGAAGCGCACGGAGGCGATGCCGGCCGGGTTGACGATGCCCGCGGTGCCCTCCAGGGTCACGCCGACGAAGCCGACCGGCACGCCGCCGACGAACCGCACGTCCACCGGGGGCAGGATCGGCAGGCCGGTCTTCCGGTTGACGGTGTTGGCGGCCAGGTAGGTGAACTTCGCGCCGGCGAAACCGTCCCCGTCCTGGCAGCCGTCGACCGGGTGGCAGCCGCCCTTGTTGATCCGGATCAGCTCGTCGACGCCCTCGTCGAACTCGTGGTTGCCGACGGAGCTGACGTCCAGGCCGATCTCGTCCATCAACTCGATGGTCGGCTCGTCGTGAAAGGCGGCGCTGACGAGGGGGGTGGCGCCGATCAGGTCGCCGGCCCCGACGGTGGTGGTGGGCCGCCCCTCGGCGCGGGCCTCGGCGCGCAGCTTGCGCAGCCAGGTGGCGAGGTACTCCACGCCTCCGGCGGGAGTGCCGTTGACCGCCGCGCCGCTTCCGCCGGGCGGGTCGATGGCGCCGTGGAAGTCGTTGTAGCTCAGGAAGTTGCCCTTGACCTCGCCGCCGGTCGGGGCGGCGTAGGAGATCGAGACGGGGGTGAGGCCGGCCCCCCGGTCGTCGGCGGGGGCCGGGGCGGGCCGGGTGGCGGGGGACAGCGTGGCGACGACGGCCAACGCGAGGGTGGGCGCGGCGAGGTGGCGCAGCGTCGCCCGACCGCGCGAACGCGGCTGAGTCATGGTCGTTCTCCCAGTCGTGTACGGGGGAGGAGCCGGATTTTCACCGTCATCGTTGTGCACGGGGGACGGGGGCACCAGACACGACAGGGTGACATCTTCGTCTCGACCGGTCGGGCAGGGGACGAACCGTCCCCGGCCCGCCGGGGCGGGCACCGGGTGCACGACGCGGGCCGGGGCGGATCGGCCGGCCCGGCGGACACCTCGGGCGAGCCGGGGTACACGCGGCGGGGGAGTGTCCGCCCGGCGGCATAGACTCGCCGTGCGATGCATCCTCTCTTCGACATCCCCGCGTCCCCGCCCGCGCCGACGCCTGCCCCGACCTCGCCGCACCGGCCCAGGTCGGCGGGTGTTCAACTCGATCCGCAGGCCCTGGTCGAGGGCCTGAACGGCCCGCAGCGCGACGCCGTCACCCATGCCGGCTCGCCGCTGCTGATCGTGGCCGGTGCGGGCTCGGGCAAGACCCGGGTGCTCACCCACCGGATCGCCTACCTGCTGGCCGCCCGGGACGTGCATCCCGGCGAGATCATCGCGATCACCTTCACGAACAAGGCCGCCGGCGAGATGAAGGAGCGGGTCGCCCACCTGGTGGGTCCCCGCGCCCGCCTGATGTGGGTGTCGACGTTCCACTCCGCGTGCGTGCGCATCCTGCGCGCCGAGCACGCGCACGCCGGGCTGAAGTCGACCTTCTCGATCTACGACGCGGACGACTCCCGCCGGCTGATGCAGATGGTCGCCAGGGAGCTGGACCTCGACCCGAAGCGCTACCCGGCGCGCGGGCTGGCCGCCCAGGTCTCCAACCTGAAGAACGAGCTGGTCGACCCGGAGGAGTTCGCGGGCCGCGCCAAGGGCCCCAACGAGCGGGCGCTGGCCGAGGCCTACACGCTCTACCAGCGGCGGCTGCGCGAGGCGCACGCGCTGGACTTCGACGACCTGATCATGACGACGGTGCACCTGCTCCAGTCCCACCCGCACGTCGCGGAGAGCTACCGCCGGCGGTTCCGGCACGTCCTGGTGGACGAATACCAGGACACCAACCACGCGCAGTACGTGCTGATCAAGGAGCTGGTCTCCGGCACGGAGGGGATCGAGCCGGCGGAGCTCTGCGTGGTCGGTGACGCCGACCAGTCGATCTACGCGTTCCGGGGCGCCACGATCCGCAACATCCTGGAGTTCGAGCGCGACTTCGGCGACGCCCGCACGATCCTGCTGGAGCAGAACTACCGCTCCACCCAGACGATCCTCAACGCGGCCAACGCGGTGATCGACCGGAACACCTCGCGCAAGCCGAAGCGGCTGTGGAGCGAGGCGGGCGCCGGCGAGCCGATCGTCGGCTATGTGGCCGACACCGAGCACGCCGAGGCCGACTGGGCGGCGCGCGAGATCGACCGGTTGGTCGACGCCGACGAGACCCGCCCCGGCGACGTGGCCGTCTTCTACCGCACCAACGCCCAGTCCCGGGTCTTCGAGGAGGTGTTCATCCGGGTCGGCCTGCCCTACAAGGTGGTCGGCGGGGTGCGCTTCTACGAGCGCAAGGAGGTCCGCGACGCGCTGGCCTACCTGCGCGCGGTGGTCAACGACGACGACACGGTCAGCCTGCGCCGGGTCCTCAACACGCCGCGCCGGGGCATCGGTGACCGGGCCGAGGCGTGCGTGGAGGCGCTGTCGAGCCGGGACCGGATCTCCTTCGGGGCGGCGCTGCGGCGGGCCAAGGACGCCCCGGGCATCTCCACCCGGGCGGCCAACGGCATCGCCGACTTCGTCGCCCTGCTCGACGGCGCCCGCGAGCTGGCCGAGACGGGCACCCCGGAGGAGGTGCTGGAGGCGCTGCTGACCCGCTCCGGCTATCTCAACGAGCTGGAGGAGAGCCTCGACCCGCAGGACGCGGGACGGGTCGACAACCTCCAGGAACTGGTCAGTGTCGCCCGGGAGTACACCGAGCGGATCGAGGCCCTCGGCGAGGAGGGGGAGCGGGCGACCCTGGCCGGCTTCCTGGAGCAGGTCGCGCTGGTCGCCGACGCCGACCAGTTGCCGACGGACGACCCGGACCACCAGGGCGTGGTCACGCTCATGACGCTGCACACCGCCAAGGGGCTGGAGTTCCCGGTCGTCTTCCTGACCGGCCTGGAGGACGGCGTCTTCCCGCACCTGCGCTCGCTGGGCGACAGCCGGGAGCTGGAGGAGGAGCGCCGGCTGGCGTATGTCGGCATCACCCGGGCCCGTCAGCGTCTCTACCTCTCCCGGGCGGTCACCCGCTCGGCGTGGGGGCAGCCGGCCTACAACCCGCCGTCGCGCTTCCTGGAGGAGCTGCCGCCGGAGCTGGTGCGCTGGGAGCGCACCGAGGGGTCGTACACCTCGTGGGCCGGCGGGGGCGGCGGCGTGGGTGGCCGCGCGGACCGGATGCCCGGCGGGCGTGCGGGCTTCAACGGCGGCACGCCGAAGGCGGCGCAGCTGGCGAAGCGACTGGGGGTCGACGCCAGCCGCCTGACCACGGCGAGCGAGCTGCCGCAGGGGCCCAAGGTCGCCGTCGGCGACCGGGTCAACCACCAGCGCTACGGCCTGGGCCGGGTGCTCGCCGTAGAGGGGCACGGCCCGGGCGCCCGGGCGCAGATCGACTTCGGCGACCAGACGATGTGGCTGGTGCTCCGGCACGCCCCGATCGACAAGCTCTGAGACCGGCCCGGCCCGGCAGCGCGCCGGACCGGGCCGTTTCCGGTGGTTAAGGGTCAGCAGGCCACGTCGATGCCCCGGGCGCGCAGGAACGGCGCGGGGTCGATCTGGTTCCACATCTGGCCCTGGTGCACCTCGAAGTGCAGGTGCGGGCCGGTGGAGTCGCCGGTGGACCCCTCCAGACCGATGGTCTGTCCGGCGCTGACCTTCTCACCTACGCCCACCTTGGCGGTGCTCAGGTGGGCATAGTGGGTCAGGTAGCCGTTGCCGTGGTCGACGAAGACGGAGATGCCGTACCCGTCGCCGACGTCGCCGGCCTTGGTGACCGTGCCGCCGAAGGCGGCGCGGACCGGGGTGCCGGCGGGCAGCGCGAAGTCGATGCCGGCGTGCTGGGTGCCCCAGCGCGGGCCGTAGCAGGAGGTGATCGCCGCGCCCCTCATCGGGATCACCCAACTGGGCTTGGGCTTGCTGGTCGCCTTCGGCTTGCTGGTCACCTTCGGACTGGCGACGGTCGGCTTCGGGCTGGGCTTCGCCGACGGGCTGGCCTTGGTGGGGCTGGGCGTCGGGCTCGCCGAGGGGGTGGCCGGAGCGGTCGTCTCGCGGGCGGAGCGGTCGGCGCGGTCGGCGCGTTCGGCGCGGTCGGCGGCCTCCGCGCGGGCCTGCGGCTGCACGGCAGCGGCCGGCGCGGCGGGCTCGTCGTTCCCGGTGGTCGCGAAGGCGGCTCCGCCGAGGCCGAGGCCGGCCAGGGCCGCCGCAGCGATGATCATGCGGGTGCGGCTGCCGACCGGCCGCCGGTGCCGGACGGGGGCGTCGGGGGTGTTCTCGTTCCGAATGTCTTCCTGCACGGCGGACCTTCACCTGATCGAGGGGCACTTGACCTCGAAATACTGGTGTCGCCACGCCCCGTGACGGGTAGGGATACGGAGCTACGGCGAGTCGCGGACGGCCGTCCCCGCCCGTTGCGTCCTCGTTCGGCGGGTTCGCACGCAAAAGTGATCATGCCTAAGGGTGACGCCGGTCACATTTCCGTGTGTGACCCAGGTTACTTTGACCGACGGGGGGCAACGAAAAACCGCCCGGATCGACAGATCCGGGCGGTCGACGTGCGATGCGTAGCGTCAGGGCGCGGTCACCTCGCTGTAGTACGCCTCGACTTGTAGCTGGATGTCCACCCCGCGCTCCTTGAGCCACGGCACCGGGTCGAGCGGCTCGCCCTTGACATGCACCTCCAGGTGCAGGTGGGAGCCGTAGGAGTGGCCGGTGTTGCCCACGAGGCCGAGCTGGTCGCCCGCCTTCACCTGCTGCCCCTCCTTCACGCTCAGCGCGGAGGAGTGGCCGTAGATCGCCTCGCTGCCGTCGGCGTGCTGGACGATCACGGTGTAGCCGTAGCCGCCGAACCAGCCGGCCTTGGTGACGGTGCCGCCGTGGATGGCGACGTAGGGCGTGCCCTCGGCGGCGACCAGGTCGACGCCGGTGTGCAGCTTGCCCCAGCGCATGCCGTAGGGCGAGTTGAACTCGTAGCCCTGGAGGGGGAGCAGCCAGACCTCGGGTTCGGCGGATTCCCCGGTTCCGGCCCGGTCGCTGTCGCGACTGGCGCGGTCGGCGTTGTCGGCGCGGGCCGCGGCGTCCTGGTTGATGGTCGACGCGGCCTTGAGCTCGTCGAGGACCGACGGGTTGACGCTCTTGGCGTCGGGCAGAGCGCCCGCCCCGATCGCGACGATGCCGGCGCCGACGAACGCGGTGGTGACGACCGCCGCGTAGCGGCTCCGCGGGGGGGTGGGTACGCGGCGGCGACCGCGATATCGATCGGGCTCAGACGACAGGCGCTGGCGCACGCACACCCTCCGTTGTCGGGGATCCGAAGCGGCTTCCTCGACGCCCGTGAAACCCGGGTGAACGTCGGCTGGCCGCGTCGTCACCCGTCCGTGGACCTGATGACAACCGTGGACACGGTAGCCAACCACCAGTCCTGTCACAAGCCGAAGCGCCGAATTGCTACCGCGTTATGTCCCTTTGCGTCCGTGATTGTCATGGCTCGTGCCCTCGAACGGTGCCCCCCTAACTGCCCGTTCGTCGCGCAGGGTGACCGAACGGCGGAGTCGTCCGGCTTGACGCCGAGGGCTGTCGCGGTTCGTCGTGCCGGTGTCGACGGCACCCCGCCGCCCCCGCGCGCGTGAGTTTCGTCGCCCGGATTTCCCGGGCAGGGGCGGGCGGGTTACCGTTCGTTCAGTGCAGCCGCGGAGCCGTTCAGTGAAGCCGCGGAGCCGGTGGAAGGGATGCGCGGATGAGCTCTCGTATTCGGGTCGTCGTCGCCAAGCCGGGCCTGGACGGCCACGACCGTGGCGCAAAGGTCGTCGCGCGTGCCCTGCGGGACGCCGGCATGGAGGTCATCTACACCGGCCTGCACCAGACCCCGGAACAGATCGTGGAGACCGCGATCCAGGAGGACGCCGACGCGGTCGGGCTCTCGGTGCTGTCGGGGGCACACATGACGCTGTTCCGGCGGGTGGTGGAGCTGCTCGGTGAGCGCGACGCCCGCGACATCGTCGTGTTCGGCGGCGGCATCATCCCCGACGCCGACCTTCCGGAATTGCAGCGCATCGGGGTCGCGAAGATCTTCACGCCGGGTGCGACCACCCAGTCGATCGTCGAGTGGGTCCGACAGAACGTCGCCCAGCCGGTCGCCTGACGCGGTCGCGGGCTCGGGGCCGTCGCCCGGCGGCTGTCGCGGGCCGGGCCGTTCGCCACCGTGGTCGCGGGCTCGGGGCCGACGACGGGCAGGGGGAGGGGCCGGACGCACCCCTCACACGTCCGGCCCCTCTATGCACGATGCCCCGCCGCCACCCCTCGACCGACAGGGCATCGGCCGCTCCCGCCGTCGCGCTGCGAGCAGCGCTCCGACACCTGACTCAACGACCTCCCCAAGCAGGGGTTACGCACCCCCGCCAACATCGCCCGGACGGCTGAGATCGGGTCGAAGTCGCGAAAAGACCACGTGACGGCGCCGAATGTGCATTACCACACAACGCGCACCCGCTCGGTTGCCGGCGGTGCCCACCTCGCTAGGCTGCGCCCAATGGCCTGTTTCAACTCTTGACAGGCGTCAAACTGTTTTCCATACGCTGGTGGCGGCGCGACGGCGCGCCGCGGAGACGGGACGGGACGCGCAAACGTGGACCTGTACGAGTACCAGGGGCGGGACCTGTTCGAGCGGCACGGCTTGCCCGTGCTGGCCGGCGGCGTCGCCACGACCCCGGAGGAGGCCCGCGCGATCGCCGAACGCCTCGGCGGTCGCGTGGTCGTCAAGGCGCAGGTGAAGGTCGGTGGCCGAGGGAAGGCCGGCGGCGTGAAGCTGGCCGAGGGCGCCGAGGAGACGGTGGCCCGCGCCACCGACATCCTCGGCATGGACATCAAGGGCCACACCGTCCACAAGGTCATGATCACGGTGACCGCGGACGTGGCCGAGGAGTACTACTTCTCCTACCTGCTCGACCGGGCGAACCGCACCTTCCTCTGCATCGCCAGCGTCGCGGGCGGCATGGACATCGAGCAGGTCGCCGCCGAGACGCCGGAGAAGGTCGTCAAGGCGCCGATCGACGCCAACACCGGCGTCGACGAGGCGAAGGCGCGCGAGATCGTCACCGCCGCCAACTTCCCGGCCGACGTCGCCGACCAGGTCGTCGCGGTCGCCGTGGACCTGTGGAAGGCCTTCGTCGCCGAGGACGCCACGCTGGTCGAGGTGAACCCGCTGGCCAAGACCGGCGAGGGCAGGCTGCTGCTGCTCGACGCCAAGGTCACCCTCGACGAGAACGCCGCGTTCCGGCACCCGGACCACGAGGCGCTGGTCGACCAGGCCGCCGTGGACCCGCTGGAGCAGGCCGCCAAGGAGAAGGACCTCAACTACGTCAAGCTCGACGGTGAGGTCGGGATCATCGGCAACGGCGCCGGTCTGGTCATGTCGACCCTCGACGTGGTCGCGTACGCCGGTGAGCGGCACGGCGGCGTCAAGCCGGCCAACTTCCTCGACATCGGCGGCGGCGCGAGCGCCGCGGTGATGGCGAACGGGCTGGAGATCGTCCTGTCCGACCCGTCGGTGCGGAGCGTCTTCGTCAACGTCTTCGGCGGCATCACCGCCTGCGACGAGGTCGCCAACGGCATCGTGCAGGCGCTGGCCCTGCTCGAGCAGCGCGGCGAGCAGGTCGCCAAGCCGCTGGTCGTCCGCCTCGACGGCAACAACGCCGAGGCCGGCCGGGCGATCCTCGACGGCGCGAACAACCCGCTGGTCCAGCGGGTGGACACGATGGATGGCGCGGCCGAGCGGGCCGCCGAGCTGGCGGCTGCGGGGGTCTGACAATGGCTATCTGGCTGACCAAGGATTCGAAGGTCATCGTCCAGGGGATGACCGGTTCCGAGGGTTCCAAGCACACCCGGCGGATGCTCGCCGCGGGCACCAACGTCGTCGGCGGCGTCAACCCGCGCAAGGCGGGCCAGACGGTCGACTTCGCCGGCACCGAGCTGCCGGTCTTCGCCAGCGTCGCGGACGCGATGGCGCAGACCGGCGCGGACGTGACCGTGATCTTCGTACCGCCGCAGTTCACCAAGGGCGCGGTCGTCGAGGCGATCGACGCCGGAATCGACCTGGCCGTGGTGATCACCGAGGGCGTGCCGGTGCACGACACCGCCGCGTTCTGGGCGTACAACGTCGCCAAGGGGGAGCGGACCCGGATCATCGGCCCGAACTGCCCGGGCATCGCCTCGCCGGGCGCCTCCAACGCCGGCATCATCCCGGCCGACATCACCGGCACCGGCCGCATCGGCCTGGTCAGCAAGAGCGGCACGCTGACCTACCAGATGATGTACGAGCTGCGCGACATCGGCTTCTCGACCTGCGTCGGCATCGGCGGTGATCCGATCATCGGCACCACCCACATCGACGCGCTCGCCGCGTTCGAGGCAGACCCCGACACCGACGCGATCGTCATGATCGGTGAGATCGGCGGCGACGCCGAGGAGCGGGCCGCCGAGTTCATCAAGGCGAACGTGACCAAGCCGGTGGTCGGCTACATCGCCGGCTTCACCGCTCCGCCCGGCAAGACCATGGGTCACGCCGGCGCGATCATCTCCGGCTCGGCGGGCACCGCCGACGCCAAGAAGGACGCGCTGGAGGCCGTCGGCGTCAAGGTCGGCAAGACCCCGACCGAGACCGCCAAGCTCATGCGGGAGATCATGTCCGCGGGCTGAGCCCCGACTGACGTACGACCGGAGGGCCGACCGTTCGCGGTCGGCCCTCCGGCCGTCGTGGGACGGTTGGCCCCGGCGGTTGTCGAGCGGGTGGTCGCCGCCGGACCGGATCAGGGGTCGGAGACGGTGGATCACGGAACTCGTCACCCCTGCGGGGCGGTATCGGACTGCCACCGTAGGCCGGGCATGCCAGAGTAGACGCGATGTCCTCCGTCACCCCTGATCAGCCCAGCCGTCCCGGCGTCGACGTCGGCCCCGGCGCCCGGCCGGCCGCGCCCGTCGGGCGGGGTCGGCGGGTGCCCGCGCCGCGCGCCGGCGAGCCGCGCCGCAGCCGCGCCCCGCTCGCCGTCGCCGCCGGGGTCGCCGCCGGCTGGGCGGCGCTCACCTCGTGGCTGCCGGTCGTGCTCGTGCTCTGGCTGTTCCAGCTCAGCGAGGGTGCCGCCTCCGTGCCGGGCGCGCTCCGCGCGGGGTTGGCCGGCTGGCTGCTCGGGCACGGCGTCCCGCTGGAGTCCGCCGCCGGCCCGCTCGGGCTGGCCCCGCTGGCGCTGACCGCGTTGGTGCTCTGGCGGCTCACCCGGGCGGGCGTACACGCCAGCCGGGCCATCGGCGCGCGGGGCGGGCGCTCACCCCGGCAGGCGCTCCTCGCCGCCGGCGCGGTCGGCGTCGCGTACGCGCTGCTCGGGGTGCTCGGCGCGGTCCTGTCCGGCGCGTCACCGGTCCGTACCGGGCTGACCCTCGTGGTGCTCGGCACGCTCGCGGCCCTCGTCGGTTCGACCCGGACGACGCAGGTGGCCGGTCTGCTCGCCGCGCGCTCCCCGGAGCCGCTGCGCGACGGGATCCGCACCGGGCTCGTGGCCGCGCTGCTGCTCTTCGGCGCGGGAGCCGGCGCGGCGGGGCTCGCCGTGGCCACCGGAGGCGGCGACGCCGCCGACCTGATCGGGGCCTACCGCACCGGGGTCGCCGGCCAGGCCGGCATCACGCTGGTCAGCCTCGCCTACGCGCCCAACGCCACGATCTGGGCGGTCAGCTACCTGCTCGGCCCGGGATTCGCCGTCGGCACCGACACGGCGGTACGCACCAGCGAGGTCTCCGTCGGGGCGCTGCCGGCCGTACCGCTGCTGGCCGGACTGCCGCGTGGGCCGGTCGACGGGCTCGGGGCCGGGCTGCTCGCGGTGCCGGTGCTGGCCGGGATGGCCGCGGGTTGGCTGCTCGCCCGCCGGCTGCTCCGGCTCGCCGCCGCCGACCGGGCGCCGCTGCGTTGGCGGGCGCTGCTCGGGCCGGCGGCGCTCGCCGGTCCGGTGGCCGGTCTGCTGCTGGGCGCCGCCGCGGCTGCCTCCGCCGGGCCGCTCGGCGGCGGCCGGCTGGCCGAGGTGGGGCCCGTCGCCTGGCAGGTGGCGGCGGTGGCGACCGCGGTCGTCACCGTCGGGGCGCTGATCGGTGCCGCCGCGACCCGGGTGCTGTCCCGCACGTCCCGCTGAGCGAACGGCGTCGATCCCGGCGGCGGTGACCGCGGGCCGGGCGTCGATCCCCGGCGCAGGGGCGTCCGGACAGTCGATCCGCTCGGCGTGCCCGACAGACGCCGAAGGGGCATCCCGGACGAGCCGGGACGCCCCTTCGCACGGCGGTCAGGGCTGGTAGATGCTGAAGCCCACGAAGACGATCTGGAGCAGGCCGAGCACGATGCCGACAGCGCCGCAGATCAGGCCGGCGAGGGCCTGACTGCCGTTGTCGGCCAGCCCCTGGTCGGCCTTCTGCTTGCCCAGCCATCCCGTCACCACCGCGCCGATGCCCAGCGGGATGCCGAGGTAGCAGCAGACCAGCGGAATCGAGGCGATGCCGAGGATCATGGACACCAGGCCGAGGGTGTTCTGCTGCTGCCCCGGCCCCTTCGCGCCGAACCCGGCGTTGGGGTACATGGGCGGCGGCGGGTACGCCTGCTGGCCGTACGGATCCTGGTAAGGCGGCTGCCCGTACGGCTGGCCGGAGGTCGGCGGCTGCCCGTACGGCTGGGCCGACGTCGGCGGGGGCCCGTACGGGTCCTGCTGGCCGTACGGATCCTGCGGCGCGTACGGGTCGTTCGGCTGTCCGGAGGTGGGCTGCTGACCGTACGGAGCCGCTGGCGGCGGGGTGTACGGATCGTGGTGCGGCGCGGTCGGATCCTGGTGCGGCTGCTGGCCGTACGGATCCTGTCCGGGGTAACCGGGCTGCATGCGACTCCTCGTCCGATCTGTCAGTAGCTGCTGGTGGACGTGTCGCCGCCCATGATGCCGGCGAGCCCACCGAGCAGGCAGCAGACCAGCACGATCACGTACCAGCTGATGCCGACGATGAGGGCCCACTTGGACCACTTCTTCGACTCGGCGGCGGCGGCCTGGGCCCCGGCGTAGTCACCCTGCTGGAGCAGCGGGTTCACCTTGGAGGCGTTGATGATCGCCGGGATGGCCAGCGGCCAGAAGAGGAAGATGGCGACGATCGACATCGTCATGTTGTTGTTGATCTGCGGCTGCTGCGGCTGGTATCCGGGCTGCATCTCGGCGTACTCCTCATTCCACTCGACGCCCCGTCGGGGCGTCGGATCACTGACGGGTGCGGGCCGACGCGCGCCGGGCCCGAGCGACCGGCAGCGTACCTGGTCCGGACCATTCCCGTCGTCGGCGAATGTCGCAATGCCCAGCGGATGGACCGGCCGGCACGCCCGATAGGGTGGCCCGGTGACCGAGCCCGCGTCCGTCGCCCGCATCGTCGTCCTCGTCTCCGGCTCCGGGAGCAACCTCCAGGCACTGCTCGATGCCGGCGCCGATCCGGCGTACGGGGCCCGGGTGGTGGCCGTCGGCGCGGACCGGAACGGCATCGCGGGTCTGGACCGGGCCGCCGCGGCCGGGGTGCCGACCTTCGTCGAGCGGGTCGCCGACCATCCCACCCGCGAGGACTGGGACGCGGCGCTCACGGCCAGCGTCGCCGAGCACCGGCCCGACCTGGTCGTCTCCGCCGGCTTCCTCAAGCTGGTCGGCCCGCGCTTCCTGGCCGCCTTCGGCGACCGCTACCTGAACACGCACAACACGCTGCTGCCGGCGTTCCCCGGCATCCACGGCCCGCGCGACGCCCTCGCCTACGGCGTGAAGGTCACCGGGGCCACGCTCTTCTTCGTGGACGCCGGCATGGACACCGGCCCGATCGTCGCGCAGGTCGCCGTTGCGGTGCACGACGACGACGACGTCGAGACGCTCACCGAGCGCATCAAGGAAGCCGAGCGGCACCAGCTGGTCGAGCAGGTGGGCCGCCTGGTCCGCGAAGGTTGGACGATCACCGGAAGAAAGGTCACGGTCCCGTGAGTTCCACTCAGGACGAACGCCGCCCGATCAGGCGGGCGCTGGTCAGCGTCTACGACAAGACCGGGCTGGTCGAGCTGGCCCGGGCGCTGCACGCGGCCGGGGTGGAGATCGTCTCGACCGGCAGCACGGCTTCGGCCATCGCCGGCGCGGAGGTGCCGGTGACGCCGGTGGAGACGGTGACCGGTTTCCCGGAGATCCTCGACGGGCGGGTCAAGACGCTGCACCCGAAGGTGCACGGCGGGCTCCTCGCCGACCAGCGCAAGGACTCCCACGTCGCCCAGCTCGGCGAGCACGGCATCGCGGGGATCGACCTGCTGGTGTCCAATCTCTACCCGTTCCAGGCCACGGTCGCCTCCGGCGCCGGCGTCGAGGAGTGCGTCGAGCAGATCGACATCGGAGGTCCGGCCATGGTCCGGGCCGCCGCCAAGAACCACGCCTCGGTCGCCGTGGTGACGGATCCGGCCGCGTACCCGGCGCTGCTCGCCGCGCTCGACGAGGGCGGCTTCACGCTGGCCCAGCGGCGGGGGCTGGCCGCCCGCGCCTTCGCCGTCATCGCCGAGTACGACGTGGCGGTGGCCGAGTGGTGCGCCGCCACGCTGGCGCCCGAGGAGAACGGCTGGCCGGACTTCGCCGGGCTGTCGCTGCGCCGCACGGCGGTGCTGCGCTACGGCGAGAACCCGCACCAGCCGGCGGCCCTCTACGTCGACCCGTCCAGCCCGGCGGGGCTCGCCCAGGCCGCGCAGCTGCACGGCAAGGAGATGTCCTACAACAACTACGTCGACGCCGACGCGGCGTGGCGGGCGGCCAACGACTTCACCGACCAGCCGGCCGTGGCGATCATCAAGCACGCCAACCCGTGCGGCATCGCCGTCGGCGCCGACGTGGCCGAGGCACACCGCAAGGCGCACGCCTGCGACCCGGTCTCCGCGTACGGCGGGGTGATCGCGGTCAACCGGCCGGTCTCGGTCGAGCTGGCCCGGCAGGTCGCGGAGATCTTCACCGAGGTGCTGGTGGCACCCGGTTTCGACGAGGGCGCGGTGGAGATCCTCCAGGCCAGGAAGAACATCCGGCTGCTGCACGCGCCGGCCTTCGACCCGTTGCCGGCCGAGTGGCGGCAGGTCACCGGCGGCGTACTGGTCCAGCGGGCCGACCGGATCGACGCCGAGGGCGACGACCCGGCCAACTGGCGGCTGGCCACGGGAGAGGCCGCCGACGAGGCGACCCTGCGCGACCTGGCCTTCGCCTGGCGGGCCGTGCGCGCGGTGAAGAGCAACGCGATCCTGCTCGCCTCCGACGGCGCAACCGTCGGCGTCGGGATGGGCCAGGTCAACCGGGTCGACTCGGCGCAGCTCGCGATCAGCCGCGCCGGGGCGGACCGGGCCCGTGGCTCGGTCTGCGCCTCGGACGCCTTCTTCCCGTTCGCCGACGGCCCGAAGATCCTCATCGACGCCGGCGTCCGCGCCATCGTGCAGCCGGGCGGCTCGATCCGCGACGAGGAGGTGATCGCCGCCGCCAAGGAGGCCGGCGTCACCATGTACCTCACCTCCACCCGCCACTTCTTCCACTGACCGGCCCAACCCCCCCCCGGCCCCCGCCCCTCCGCCTTGGTCGATCATGCAGTTGTGGTGCCCCGCGTAAAGGGTGGATGCGGGCGATCCGCCCACCACAACTACTGATCGTCCGGATGGCGGGGGCGGGGTCGGGTGGCGGTCAGGGGGTGGGGCGGAGTTCGGCGAAGTGGCAGGCCGAGGGGTGCGGGTCAGCCGCCCGGGGGACCGCGTGGGGCTCCTGGTTGGCGCAGACCTCCTGGGCCTTCCAGCAGCGGGTGCGGAAGTTGCAGCCGCTGGGCGGGTCGGCGGGGCTCGGCACGTCGCCCGTCAGCCTGATCATGATGCGCTGGTCGCGGGCCTCCGGGTCCGGCACCGGCACCGCCGAGAGCAGCGCCTGGGTGTACGGGTGGGTGGCCCGCTCGTAGATCTCGTCCTCGGTGCCGATCTCCACGATCTTGCCGAGATACATGACCGCGACCCGGTCGGAGATGTGCCGGACCACCGACAGGTCGTGCGCGATGAAGATGTACGACAGGCCGAACTCGTCCTGGAGCTTCTCCAACAGGTTGATCACCTGGGCCTGGATCGACACGTCCAGGGCGCTGACCGGCTCGTCGCAGACGATGATCTCGGGCCGCAGGGCGAGCGCCCGGGCGATGCCGATGCGCTGGCGCTGGCCGCCGGAGAACTGGTGCGGATACCGGTTGATGTGCTCCGGGTTCAGGCCGACCACGTCGAGCAGCTCCCGTACCCGGGCCTGCCGGCTGCCCTTCGGCGCGGCGTCCGGGTGGATCTCGAACGGCTCGCCGATGATGTCGCCGACCGTCATCCGGGGGTTCAACGAGGTGTACGGGTCCTGCATGACCATCTGCATGTTGCGCCGCAGGCGGCGCAGCTCGGCACCGGAGGCGGAGAACAGGTCCCTGCCCTCCAGGGTGGCCCGCCCCGCGGTCGGCGTCTCCAGCCGCATCAGCAGCCGGGCCAGCGTCGACTTGCCGCAGCCCGACTCGCCGACCACCCCGAGGGTCTCGCCCCGGCGCAGCTCGAAGCTGACCCCGTCGACGGCCTGCACGGCGCCGACCTGCTTCTGGAACAGCACGCCCTGCCGGATGGGGAAGTGCTTGACCAGGTCTTCGACGGCGAGGATCGTCTCGCCGCGCACCTTGGTCGGGCTAGCGGGCGCTGTCATCACGGACCTCCTGGGCGAAGTGGCACGCGCTGGTCCGGCCGTCGCCCAGCACCAGGTCGTGCGGCACCACGTCGACGCAGACCTGCTGCGCGTACGGGCACCGGGGGTGGAACGGGCAGCCGGACGGGATCCGCATCAGGTTGGGCGGCAGCCCCTTGATGGTGGAGAGTTCCTGGCCCCGTACGTCCAGGCGCGGAATCGACTCCAGCAGCCCCTTCGTGTACGGGTGGGCCGGCGCCCGGTACAGCGAGTGGACGTCGGCGTGTTCGACGATCCGGCCGGCGTACATGACGGCGATCCGGTCCGCGACGCCGGCGACCACGCCGAGGTCGTGCGTGATCAGGATCATCGCCATGTCGAGGTCGCGGCGCAGGTCGGCCAGCAGGTCCATGATCTGGGCCTGGACGGTGACGTCCAGGGCGGTGGTCGGCTCGTCGGCGATCAGCACCTTCGGGTTCATGGCCAGCGCCATCGCGATCATGACGCGCTGCCGCATGCCGCCCGAGAACTGGTGCGGATAGTCGCCGATCCGGCTGGCGGCGCCGGGGATCCGCACCAGGTCCATCAGCTCGACGGCCCGGCTGCGCGCGTCCGCCCTGGACATGCCCTCGCGCTGGCGCAGCGTCTCGCCGATCTGCCAGCCCACGCCGAAGACCGGGTTCAGTGCGGAGAGGGCGTCCTGGAAGATCATCGCGATGTCCTTGCCGCGCACCTGCCGGCGCTGCTCCTCCGGCAGCTTCAGCAGGTCGCGCCCCCGGTAGCGGATCTCGCCGGAGCGGATCACGGCGGGGGGAGTGTCGAGAATGCCCATGATCGCCTGGGCCGTGACGGACTTGCCGGAGCCCGACTCGCCGAGCACCGCGAGCGTCTCGCCGGGATCCAGGTGGTACGACACCCCGTTGATCACCTTGGCCACACCCTCGCCGGTGCGGAACTCGACGTGCAGGTCCCGTACGTCCAGCAGGTGCCCACCCTCGGGCGTCGGGGAGGCCGGCGTGGGCCGGACGGCGGACTGACTCACGGTCTCTGCCTTTCGCTCGCGACTGCGGGGCTCGCTGCGCTCACTCCTCGCGCTCGCACGTGTCACCGGAGTTTCGGGTCGAAGGCGTCACGGATCGCGTCGCCGAGCATGATGAACGCCAGCACGGTGAGCGCGAGGAAGACCGAGGGAACCAGCAGCGGGGTGGCCGACTCCCGCATGTGCACCCGGCCGGCGTCGATGTCGATGCCCCAGGAGATGGCCGGCGCCCTGAGCCCGATGCCGAGGAAGCTCAGCGTGGCCTCGGCCGCGATGAACGAGCCGAGGGCGATGGTCAGCACCACGATCGCCGGGGCGAGCGCGTTGGGCAGGATGTGCCGCAGCATGATCCGGCCGTCGCCGGCGCCGAGCATCCGGGCCGCCGCGACGTAGTCCTGCTCCTTGGCGGTGATCACCGAGGAGCGGACGACGCGTGCGGCGGTGGTCCAGCCGAGTACCGCCAACACGAAGATCACCGCGCTGATCCGGACCGTCGAGCTGTCGCTGTTCACCCGCTTGAGCAGCACGATGGCGGCGAGCAGGAGCGGGATACCGAGGACGATGTCGATCACCCGGGAGAGCACCGCGTCGACCCAGCGGCCGAAGTAGCCGGCCAGCAGCCCCACGGCAAGCGCGATCAGGCCGGTGAGCAGCGCGGAGAGCGCGCCGACCAGCAGCGACGCGCGGGCGCCGTACACCGCCCGGGAGTACGTGTCGCAACCCTGGAAGTCGTACCCGAAGATCGCCCCGCCGGACGGCCCGGCGTGCTGGCGGGCCAGCACGCAGTCGCGCGGGTCGTTCGCCGTGAAGAGCCCGGGAACGGCGGCCATGGCGGCGACCAGCACCACCAGGGCGAGGCTGATCCAGAAGATCGGCTTGCGGCGCAGGTCGCGCCAGGCGTCGCCGGCCAGGCTGCGGGGCTTCTGCGGTACGCCCACCTGGTTCGGCGCGCCGGGCTCACCCGACGGCCCCCGCCGCGCGGCCTGGTTCTCGCTCGCGGCGACGGTTTCGAAGTCACTCATAGCGGATCCTCGGGTCGAGTACGGCGTACAGGACGTCCACCACCAGGTTGGAGACGAGGTAGACCACGACGAGCACGCTGACGATGCCCACCACCAGCGGGCCGTCCTCGGTGCGGATGCCGCGGAAGAGGTTGAAGCCGACCCCGGGGATGTTGAACACGCCCTCGGTGATGATCGCGCCGCTCATCAGGTTGCCCAGCTCGACGCCGAGGAAGGTGACCACCGGGATGAGCGAGTTGCGCAGCACGTGGACGCTGACGATCCGCCGCTTCACCAGCCCCTTCGACCGGGCGGTGCGGACGTAGTCGGCGCGCAGGTTCTCGGCCACCGACGTCCGGGTCAGCCGCAGCGCGGTGGCCAGCGAGAGCGAGCCGAGCACGATGCCCGGCAGCAGCAGCGCGTACAGGTCCGGGTCGGCGCCGGCCGTGGGCGGGAAGAGCTGCCACCTGACGCCGAGGAGGTACTGGGCGAGCGGTGCGAGCACGATCGTCGGGATGCCGAGCACCAGCAGGGTCAGCAGCAGGGTCGAGTTGTCGAAGATGCTGGCCCGCCGGATGCCGGCGAGCACGCCCGCGGTGACCCCGAAGAGGATGGTGACCGCCATGGCGATCAGCGCCAGCTTGACCGTGACCGGCCAGGCGGCGGCCAGGATGTCGCCGATCGAGCGTCCGGTGAGGGACTGCCCGAGGTCACCCTGGAGCAGGTTCCTGAGGTAGTCGAAGTAGCGGTAGAAGAAGCCGCCGACGCCGGTGCGGTCGAGGTGGAACTTCTCCGTCAGGTATGCCCGCTGCGCCGCCGTGACCGGGCGCTCGCCGGCGAGCGCCTGGATGGGATCGCCCTGGCCGGCGAACATCAGCGCGTAGACGATCAGCGTGGTCCCGAAGAACGCGAGGACCATCTGGAGCAGACGCCGCAGGATGAAGCGGAACATACTTGGCAGTCTGGCGGAAAAAGTGCGAAGAGGAAGGCGGGTCGGGCCACCGTACGCCGATGGCCCGACCCGTCCTGCCGTGGTGCTACTTGACGGCCTCGATCTCCACCAGGTCGACCCGGTCGAAGAGGTCCATCTCCACGTTCGTGACCCTGGTCGAGTGGCCGAAGTTGTTCTGGCCGTAGCGCAGCGGGATCACCGGCAGGTCCTCCGCCAGCACGTCCTCCGCCGCCTGGTACTTCCTGACCGCCTCGTCCTCGTTCGCGGCGCTGGCGCCCTCGGCGAGCAGCTTGTCGAACTCCGGGTTGTCGTAGCCGTAGTAGTTCGACGAGCCGTTGCTGCTGTACAGCGGGCCCAGGTAGTTCTCCATGGACGGGTAGTCCATGACCCAGCCCATCCGGAACAGGCCGACCGGCTGCTTGGCCTTGACCTTGGTCAGCAGGTCCGCGAACTTCGGCTCGGCGGTGCCCACGCAGTCCACGCCCAGGTTGGCCTTGAGCTGGTTGCAGGTCGCGTCGATCCAGTCCTTGTGCCCGCCGTCGCCGTTGTAGGAAAGCTCGATCCTCGCCGGGCCGCCCGCGGCCCGGTAGAGGCTCTTGGCCTTGGCCGGGTCGAACTCGCCGGCCTCGCCGATGGTGTTGTCGCGGTAGCCCGCGACGACCGGTGAGACGAACGAGCGGGCCGGCTGCTGCGAGTCCTTGAAGATCGACTTGGTGATCTCGTCCCGGTCGATCGCCATCGAGATGGCCTTGCGCACGTCCGGGTTGCTGAACTCCTTCTGGAACGTCGGGAAGGCCAGCACCTGGAGCGACGAGGCGGGACTCTGCTTGAACCGGTCGCCGAGGTCGGTGCCGGCCGTCGAGAGGTTCTCGGTCGGGATGGTCTTGATGACGTCCAGGTTGTCCGACAGGACGTCCGCGTACGCGGCGGTCGGCTGCTGGTAGATCCGGAACTCGACGCCGGCCACCTTCGGCTTCTCGCCGGGGAAGGCGTCGTACTTCTCGACCTCGACCTTGGCGTCGTGCTGCCAGGTGCCCTTCATCTTGAACGGACCCTGACCGATCGGCGCCTGCTCGTAGGCCTCGGCCAGCACGCCGGGCGCGGAGAACGCGGCCTTCGGCATGGGGTAGAAGGCGGTGTAGCCGAGCATGGTCTTGAACTCGCTGTACGGCTGGGACAGCGTGACGGTGAAGGTCAGGTCGTCGACCTTCTTCAGGCCGGTGAGCGTCTCGGCCTTCGGGTTCTCGCCCTGCATGTCCTCGTAGCCGGCGATCTTCTCGAAGAAGTAGCTGGAGTTCTGGCCGTTCGGGGCGTACGCGCCGTAGTTCCAGGCGTCGACGTAGTTGTCGGCGGTGACCTGCTCGCCGTTGTGGAAGGTGTAGCCGTCCTTCAGCTTGACCGTCCAGGTCCTGTTGTCCTCGGACGTCACCGACTCGGCCGCCACCTCGTAGGGCTTGTTGGCCTCGTCGTAGTCGACCAGCGGGCTGAACAGGGCGGCGAGCACCTGCGAGCCGCTCGTCTCGTTGGTGTTGGTCGGCACCAGGTGCTGCGGCTCGGCGATCTCGATCCGCACGGCCGCGTCGGGGTTGCTCTCGCCGGATCCGCCGTCGCCGCCCGAGCCGCAGGCCACCAGGCCCAGGGTCACCGCGAGCGGGAGGGCGGTCCAGGTAGCGAGCCTACGAACACGCATATAGCCTCCTCATCTCCTCACGCTGCGCAGTCGGGCCCGGTGTTGGGTTTACGCTGCGCAACGTCGGGCAACGGTAGGTCGCCGGTCGGCGATCGACAACGAGAGGGTTGCGAACCGATGAGGAGTCGCCATCGGGGTCTTGCCGGCACGGCCCTCGTCTGCTATCGCCGTGCGACCCCGGGGTGCCGCCTCTCGCTGCGGCGACTCTCGTCGCCACCGGCATCGCCCGCGACCGTTCGGCCCGTCTGCGCCCGACCGCGCCGGCCGTGTCCCCGTGGCCCGCGTGTCGGCCCGTCGTCCGCATCCAGGGGCGCTCCGGCCGCCGCAAGGTGACCCAGAGTGATTAACAGCACGTGACTCTTCGTGATCCCGGCGCCGGCATGGCGCGGGTCGTCGACCCACCGGCCGTGGACCGTGAGACGATCTGAGGCGTGACGGCGACGCTTCTGGACGGCAAGGCGACCGCGGCCGAGATCAAGGACGAGCTGCGGACGCGGGTCAAGGCACTGGCGGAACGCGGCATCACCCCCGGGCTCGGCACCGTCCTGGTCGGGGCGGACCCCGGCTCCCAGGCGTACGTCAACGGCAAGCACCGCGACTGCGCCGAGGTGGGCATCGCCTCGATCCGCCGGGAGCTGCCGGCCGACGCGACCCAGGAGCAGGTCGACGCCGTGCTCGCCGAGCTGAACGCCGACCCGGCGTGCCACGGCTACATCGTCCAGCTACCGCTGCCGGGTCACCTCGACACCCAGCGGGTGCTGGAGCTGATCGACCCCGACAAGGACGCCGACGGCCTGCACCCGGTCAACCTCGGCCGGCTCGTCCTGGGCTACGACGGTCCGCTGCCCTGCACCCCGCGCGGCATCGTCGAGCTGCTCCGCCGGCACGACGTGCCGCTTCGCGGCGCCAAGGTCGCCGTCGTCGGTCGCGGCAACACCGTCGGCCGCCCGCTCGGTCTGCTGCTCACCCGGCGCAGTGAGAACGCCACCGTCACCCTCTGCCACACCGGCACCCTCGACCTCGCCTCGCACACCCGGGCCGCCGACATCGTCATCGTGGCCGCCGGCGTGCCGGGCCTGCTCACCGCCGACATGGTCACGCCGGGCGCGGTGGTCGTCGACGTCGGCATCACCCGGGTGATCGGCCCGGACGGCAAGGGCCGCTACACCGGCGACGTCGCCGCCGAGGCGGCGGAGGTGGCCGGCAAGCTGGTGCCCATGCCGGGCGGCGTCGGTCCGATGACCCGCGCCATGCTGCTGACCAACGTGGTGGAGCGGGCCGAGCGCGACTGAGACGTTAGGAAGGGCACCTTCCTAACGCCTGAGGTAGAGGAAGGGTCCCTTCCTTGCACCTTGGGGACGGCGGTGACGTTCGCCCCATCCCGGCGATGCCGCCGCCCCTGGCCTGTCCGGTGCCAGGATGACTGATACGGTCCGGAAAACCGACTGGTATCAGGGAGTGGGACGACCATGGGTAAGAAGGTCACTGTCGTCGGGGCCGGCTTCTACGGCTCCACCACCGCGCAGCGCCTGGCCGAGTACGACGTCTTCGACACCGTCGTGATCACCGACATCGTGGAGGGCAAGCCCGCGGGTCTCGCCCTGGACCTCAACCAGTCGCGCGCCGTCGAGGGCTTCGAGACCAAGGTGGTGGGCGTGACCACCGGCCCGAACGGCGAGGGCTACGACGCGATCGAGGGCTCGGACGTCGTGGTGGTCACCGCCGGCCTGCCGCGCAAGCCGGGCATGAGCCGGATGGACCTGCTGGAGACCAACGCCAAGATCGTCCGCCAGGTATCCGAGAACGTCGCCAAGTACGCCCCGAACGCCGTCGTCATCGTCGTGTCCAACCCGCTGGACGAGATGACCGCGCTGGCCCAGCTCGCCACCCAGTTCCCGAAGAACCGGGTGCTCGGCCAGGCCGGCATGCTGGACACCGCCCGGTTCACCAACTTCGTGGCCGAGGCGCTGGGCGTACCGGTGAAGTCGGTCAGGACGCTGACCCTCGGCTCGCACGGCGACACGATGGTGCCGGTGCCGTCGCAGAGCACGGTCGACGGCAAGCCGCTGCGTGAGGCCATGCCGGCCGAGCAGATCGAGGAGCTGGTCGTCAAGACCCGCAACGGTGGCGCCGAGGTGGTCGCGCTGCTCAAGACCGGTTCGGCCTACTACGCGCCGTCGGCTGCCGCCGCCCGGATGGCCAAGGCCGTCGCGGAGGACTCCGGCGACGTCATGCCGGTCTGCGCCTGGGTCGACGGCGAGTACGGCATCTCCGGTGTCTACCTGGGTGTCGAGGCCGCGATCGGTGCCGAGGGCGTCAAGCGCGTCGTCGAGACCGACCTGGACGCCGACGAGCTGGCCAGCCTGAAGGAGGCCGCCGAGGCCGTCCGCGCCAAGCAGAGCGACGTCGCCTCCATGTGATCCGCCCGCCGAAGGGGGCACGCCGGTCCGCCGGGTGCCCCCTTCGGCGTGTCCGGCCGTGTGCCCCGGCGTCGGCAGCAGCCGTACGCCCGGAGCGATCCGCTCCTCGCCGTCGACCACCCGGAGCTGGCCGGCGGCGCGCAACGGCGCGACCAGGCCGGCCGACAGCCCCGGGTCGAGCTGCCCCACGGCGGCCAGCTCGGCCCGCTGGAGCAGGTGGTCGGCGTGTCCGGGAACGCCTCGGCGCGGGGCTGGAAGAACGCCCCTCGCCGTCGGTGAGCGCGGTGACCGTGATAGACCCGAGGATGCGGCTCAGCGGCATCGGGCGATCACGCCAGCGATCCCCTGCGCCGTGCACTGGCGTTTGTTCCGGCCCGACCGAGGCCGGCTGGGGACTGCCCATCAGTTTCCAGTACGCTCGTACTGCTTGAGCACGTGTCCCCCGAGAGGAGCGCCGGCCGATGGCGAAGATCAAGGTAAACAACCCGGTCGTTGAGCTCGACGGCGACGAGATGACCCGGATCATCTGGAAGCAGATCCGGGAGCAGCTGATCCTGCCCTACCTCGACGTCGACCTGCACTACTACGACCTTTCGATCCAGCACCGCGACGAGACCGACGACCAGGTCACCGTCGACGCCGCCAACGCCATCAAGGAGCACGGCGTCGGCGTCAAGTGCGCGACCATCACCCCGGACGAGGCCCGGGTCGAGGAGTTCGGCCTGAAGAAGATGTGGCGGTCGCCGAACGGCACGATCCGCAACATCCTCGGCGGCGTCGTCTTCCGTGAGCCGATCATCATGTCCAACGTGCCGCGGCTGGTCCCCGGCTGGACCAAGCCGATCATCATCGGCCGGCACGCCCACGGTGACCAGTACAAGGCCACCGACTTCGTCGTGCCGGGCCCCGGCAAGGTGACCGTCACCTACACCCCGGCCGACGGCGGCGCCCCGATGGAGATGGAGGTCGCCAACTTCCCCGGCGGCGGCATCGCCATGGGCATGTACAACTACGACGAGTCGATCCGGGACTTCGCCCGCGCCTCGTTCCGGTACGGCCTGGACCGCAACTATCCGGTCTACCTGTCCACCAAGAACACCATCCTCAAGGCGTACGACGGCCGGTTCAAGGACATCTTCGCTGAGGTGTTCGAGAACGAGTTCAAGGCCGAGTTCGACGCCGCCGGCATCACCTACGAGCACCGGCTGATCGACGACATGGTCGCCGCCGCGCTCAAGTGGGAGGGCGGCTACGTCTGGGCCTGCAAGAACTACGACGGCGACGTGCAGTCCGACACCGTCGCGCAGGGCTTCGGCTCGCTGGGCCTGATGACCTCGGTGCTGCTCTCCCCCGACGGCCGTACCGTCGAGGCCGAGGCCGCGCACGGCACGGTCACCCGGCACTACCGGCAGTGGCAGAAGGGCGAGAAGACCTCGACCAACCCGATCGCGTCGATCTACGCCTGGACCCGGGGCCTGGCCCACCGGGGCAAGCTGGACGGCACCCCGGCGGTCACCGAGTTCGCCAACACGCTGGAGCAGGTCATCGTCGACACCGTCGAGGGCGGCCAGATGACCAAGGACCTCTCGCTGCTCATCTCGCGGGACGCCCCGTGGCTGACCACCGACGAGTTCATGAACGCGCTCGACGAGAACCTGGCACGCAAGCTCTCCGCCTGATCCTCTCTGCGCCTTCGGGCGGCACCTGACGGTGCTGCCGCCGCACCACCAGGAGCCCGCCGGCACCCGCCGGCGGGCTCCCGCCGTTCCACTCGCTCCCGCCGTCTGGCGGTGGCCGCTCGCCGAGCGCCTGAGATCCTGGTGAGAAACAGCCCCTCCAAGGGCTTTTTCCTACCAAGATCGATCTGCTCGGCTTTCCGGCGCACGTGCTTGACGGCGTGTCGGGGGGCGACACGCCGTTGGCGTCACCTACTTCGGCGCGCCTCGTTGACCTGGGTGGACGAGATGCCAGTCGCGTCCAGGAAGGTTGAGCGTGGTCGCCTCGCGGCAAGCGCGCCGATCAGCCAGCCTTCCCGGCTGTCGCGCACAGCCAGCCCGTCCCTTCCCTGCGGGGGGCCCTGTCCCGGGCCCCCCGCGCCCTGTCTCCACCCCGCCACCGGCGGCCATCCGACCGCCCGCGCCCACCGGTACCGCTTCAGCCGGCAGTGCCGGTCGAAGCGAAGCGTCACGCCGGCGGCCTTCTCGCTTCTGCTGAGCCCAGTTCGGTGAGCGCGGTGCCGTGGCTCACGCGGCGCGGAGGAGTTCGGCGGCGCGCTCGGGAGCGATGTCGTTGATGAAGACGCCCATTCCGGACTCGGAGCCCGCCAGGTACTTCAGCTTGTCCCTGGCACGCCGGACGCTGAACAGTTGCAGGTGCAGGTGGCCCAGCTCGCGGTCGACGCGTACCGGCGCCTGGTGCCACGCGGCGATGTAGGGCATCGGCAGGTCGAACAGCCCGTCGAAGCGGCGCAGCAGGTCCAGGTGGAGCGGCCCGAAGGCGTCCCGCTCGGCGTCGTCGAGCGCGGGGATGTCCGGCACCGGCCGGCGCGGGGCCACGTGCACCTCGAACGGCCAGCGGGCCGCCGCCGGGACGTACGCCGTCCAGTGGTCGTTCTCGGCGACCACCCGGGTGCCGGCGGCCCGCTCGGCGGCGAGCACGTCGGCGTAGAGGTTGCGCCCACCGGTGCGTTCCGCATGCCGGCGCGCGGCGGCCAGCAGCGCCCGGGTCCGCGGGGTCACGAAGGGGTACGCGTAGATCTGGCCGTGCGGGTGGTGCAGGGTCACGCCGATCTCCACGCCCCGGTTCTCGAAGCAGAACACCTGCTCCACCCCGGGCAGCTCGCCGAGCACCGTCGTGCGGTCGGCGAGCGCGTCGAGGACGGTGCGCACCCGACGCGGCGGCAGGGAGGCGAAGGACGCGTCGTGGTCGTCGGTGAAGCAGACGACCTCGCAGCGGCCCCGACCGGGCCGGACCGGGGTGAACGGGGTGATCTCGGCGGGTTCGTCGGCCACCCGGCCGCTCAGCGAGGGGAACCGGTTCTCGAAGACGGCGACGTCGTAGCCGCGCGCCGGGATCTCGCTCTGCCGACCGTCGACGCTGGGGCAGAGCGGGCACTGCTCGGCCGGCGGGAGGAAGGTGCGCGTCTGCCGGTGCACGGCGACGGCCACCCACTCGTCGGTCAGCGGGTCCAGGCGCAGTTGCGACGCGGGCGGTGGCGGGGGCAGCTCGCGCCGGTCCGGCTGGTCCCGGACGGCGTCGTCCCGTTCGTCGAAGTAGATCAGTTCCCGGCCGTCGGCCAGCGCGATCGCGGTGCGCTTCACCTCGCCATCCCCTCATCTGTCGTCGTGGCCGCCCGTCCCGCGCCCGCCGCGGGAGGTACGACCACCAGCTCGCCCACCCGGTCGTCGAGCGCCCGTCGCGCGTCGGGAGGCAGCCGGTCGTCGGTGACCAGTACGTGGGCGGCGGAAAGCTCGACGATCGAGGAGATGCCGACCGTGCCCCACTTGGTGTGGTCGGCGAGCACGACCAGCCGGTCGGCGGCGGACACCAGGGCCCGGTCGGTCTCCGCCTCCATCAGGTTCGGGGTGGTGAATCCCGCCCGCTCGGTGATCCCGTGCACGCCGAGGAAGAGCAGGTCCAGGTGCAGCGACCGGATGGCGGCGACGGCCAGCGGCCCGACCAGCGCGTCCGACGGCGTACGGACCCCGCCGGTGAGCACCACGGTCTGGTCCGACCGCCCGCCGGCGTGCAGTATCTCGGCCACCGGCAGCGAGTTGGTGACCACGGTCAGGCCCGGCACGTCGACCAGTCGGCGGGCCAGCTCGGCGGTGGTGGTGCCGGCGGAGAGGGCCACCGCCGCCCCGGGCCGGACCAGTTCGGCGGCGCGGCCGGCGATGGCCGCCTTCTCCGCCAGTTGCCGCACCGACTTGGCCCGGAAGCCCGGTTCGTCGGTCGAGCCGGGGCCGGCCACCGTGGCGCCGCCGTGCACCTTGGCCAGCAGGCCGCGCTCGTGCAGCGCCTCCAGGTCGCGGCGGATGGTCATGTCCGAGACGCCGTACTCGGCGGCCAGTTCGGTGACCCGCACTCCTCCGGTGGCGCGGACCCGATCCAGGATGGCCGCCTGGCGCTGCTGAGCGAGCATCCGTCGCACCTCCGGACCAGCCGCGCACCCTCACGCGGTCGAACGTGTTCGAACAAAGGTGAACACTAGCGCGAAGGAGGGGACCACCGGTAGGCGGCGTGGTGATCAGATGGACTGGAGTCGGGGTTCGACCCAGCCCGTCTCGTTGAGGTGGTGCAGGACGGCCTCGACCGCCTCGTCGATCGTCATGTGGCTGGTGTCGACCACCAGGTCCGCGTCGGTCGGCTCCTCGTAGGGGTCGTCGATGCCCGTCATCCCGGTGAGCAGACCGGCCCGGGCCCGGGCGTAGAGGCCCTTGCGGTCACGCTGCTCACAGACCTCCAGCGGGGTCGCCACGTGCACCAGCACGAACCCCGCACCGGCGGCCAGCGCCATCTCCCGGGCGGTCGCGCGGGCCTGGGCGTACGGAGCGATCGGGCAGCAGATGCCGACGCCGTGGTGCCGGGCGATCTCCGCCGCCACCCAGCCGATCCGTCGGACGTTGAGGTCCCGGTCGGCCTTGCTGAAGCCCAGCCCGGCGGAGAGTTCGCGGCGCACCACGTCCCCGTCGAGCAACGTGATGCTCCGGTCGCCCTGCTCGCGCAGCACGTCGGCCAGGCCCCGGGCGATCGTCGACTTGCCGGAGCCCGAGAGCCCGGTCAGGAAGACCACCAGGCCCCGGTGCCGCCGCGGCGGCCGGGCCCGGGCCAGCTCCTTGGCCACCGCCGGCGGGGTGTGCCACTCGGGCAGCGGGAAACCCCGGTCCAGCAGGTCGTCGATCTCCGGCTGGGTCAGGGCCAGGCGCCGGTTGCGCGGCGGGATGTCCTCCCGCCAGCGCCACTGCCCGTCGCGGCTGTCGTAGGCCAGCTCACGCGGCACCAGCACCCGCAGGCCGGCACCGGAGAGCATCTCGCCGGTGGAGAGCAGGTGCGTGACGCCGTACGCCGCCGACACCCGGGCCCGCAGCAGCGCGTCGCTGATCTCGTCGCGCCGGTGGGACAGCGGCACGGCGACCAGCGTGGCCGGCGGCATCCGGTCGCGGGCGGCGAAGACGCTGCGCACCAGCGCCTCCGGGGGCAGCCCGCCGAGGCCGTCCTCACCGACCGGGATCATCACCAGCAGGTGGGCGCCGAGCGTGCGGACCGCGTGGGCGATCTGGGCGAGCTGCGGCCGGTGCAGCGGCCGGTCGGCGATCACCCCGAGCACCCGACCGGACGGCAGCAGCGGGCGTACCTCCTCCGGGGTGCGACGCAGCCGCTGGAACGGGCCGTGGCCGCCGTCGCCGAGCCGGCGGACCGTGCCCCCGACGCCGGCCACCCCGTCGCGGACCTGCCACGCGTCGGCGACCTCCAGTGCCGCGACCGGCGCGCCCTCGCCGTCGGCGAGCACCAGGGTGCGGCGTGCCTCGTCGCGCGGGTCGAGGCCCTGGGCGAGCGCCGTCGGCACCTGGAGGGTCACCGGCACCGGCCACGGCTCGCCGTCGGCGAGCCGACCCCGGCGGCTGACGGAGACCAGGTCGGCGCGGGTCATGAAGCCGGCCAGCGGGGCGTACGCCCCGGTCAGCAGCAACTCCAGGTCAGCCAGCTCGCCAGGGCGCGGCGTGTACGCCGGCGCGTCCCGGAGCACCTCGTCGGGCAGCACCCAGCTGTTGCTCATCCATCCCCCAAACGACACTGGCCGGCACACAGTTTCTCAGCCGGTCGGCGATCGGTCGAGAGCGCCACTCCACCGGCGCGCACCGGCAGGCGACGGCGGATCAGCCGGGCTGGGTCAGCGGCGCGGCCCCGAAGGAGACGGCGAACCGCTTGCACCAGATGGAGACGCTGGTCAGGCCGGCCAGGTCGACGTCGGCCGGGATGTCGTAACCCTGGTCGCCCCGGTTGCCCTTGAGCCGGCCCAGCTCGACCCACCGGCCGTCGTCGAAGACCCGCCAGCCGGCGGTGCCGCTGCGCACGGGCTGGTCGGTGAGCCAGACCCGCAGGTCGGGACCGTTGGAGGTGGACAGGCCGACCAGTTCCAACCGGTGCCGCCCGTCGGGGGCCCGGACGATCCGCGCGCTGCCGGACGTGTCGTGCTCGTGGGTCACGAAGTCGCCCCGCCCGACCAGGACCGGCCCGGTGGGGGAGGGCGCCGAGCCGGTGCCGGAACCAGTCGGCACCGGCGTGGGCGCCACGCTGGAGAGTGCCTCGTTGACCTCGGCGTCGGTGACCAGCCTCCAGGGCTGGAACCAGTAGAGGCCGAACGCCGACCCGGCGGCGAGGACGGCGACCACCACCCACGTCAGCGGCGCGCGGAACAGTCGGGTACCCATGCGGACAGTGTGTCGGTCCGGACCCGTTCCTGTCTGCCCGTGCGGAGCAACGGACGTCGATCCGTCCCGGCGGTGCCGGGCCCGCCGGCCGTCGCCGGGACGGCCCGGAACCGCCCGTCACCTGCCCGGAACCCTAGGGGACACGGGCCGCCAGGATCAGGGGACGGCCCGGGGGCGAGCCGCTGCCCACGGGGGTCGTCGCCTCATACGCTGTACGACGTGACACTGATCGCGACCGAGTCGCTGACCAAGACGTACGGGGGTGGGGTCACCGCGCTGGCCGACCTGACCGTCGCGGTCGAGCCGGGGATCATCGGGTTGGTCGGCGCGAACGGCGCCGGCAAGTCCACCCTGATCAAGATCCTGCTCGGCCTCCTCGCCCCGACCAGCGGACGGGTCCGGGTGCTCGGCCTCGACCCGACCACCGACGCCGCCCAGGTCCGGACCCGGGTCGGCTACATGCCCGAGCACGACGCCCTGCCCCCCGACCTCTCCGCCGCCGAGCTGGTCACCCACCTCGGCCGGATCAGCGGCCTGCCGCGCACGGTCGCCCGGGAACGAGCCTCGGAGGCGCTGCGGCACGTCGGGCTCTACGAGGAGCGCTACCGCCCGGTCGGCGGCTACTCGACGGGCATGAAGCAGCGGGTCAAGCTCGCCCAGGCCCTGGTGCACGACCCCGACCTGCTGCTGCTCGACGAGCCGACCAACGGCCTCGACCCCGCCGGCCGCGACGCCATGCTGGCGCTGGTGCACCGCATCGGCACCGAGTTCGGCATCTCCGTGCTGGTCTGCTCGCACCTGCTGGGCGAGGTCGAGCGGATCTGCGACACCCTGGTCGCCATCGACGGCGGGCGGCTGCTGCGCGCCGACCACATCTCCGCCATGACCTCGGCCACGGACGTGCTCGCCGTCGAGGTCAGCGAGGGCACCGACGAGCTGGCCGCCCGGCTGGCGGCGCTCGACCTGCCGGTCCGCCGGGACGGCCGGCTGCTGCTGGTCGAGCTCGTCGACGACGCCACCTACGACCTGATCCTCGGCGCGGTCGCCGAGCTGGACCTGCCGCTGCACCGGCTGGACCAGCGCCGGCACCGGGTGGCCGAACTCTTCGCCACGAGGGAGCCCAGCCATGCCTGAACCGACCGGCGTGATCCACGACATCGGCTACCAGCGCTACACCGGGCCCCGGCTGGGCCGTCGGGCCGTCTTCGGCGCGCTCTACCTGCACGGCCTGCGGACGGCGTTCGGGCTGGGCCGCAGCGCGAAGGCCAAGATCTTCCCCTGGCTGGTGGTCGCCATCGTCAGCGTGGTGGCGGCGGGGATCACCGCGGTACGCAGCCAGGTCGGCGAGACGGTGATGACGTACGCCCAGTTCGCCGACAACATGAGCTGGCTGGTCATCTTCTTCGTCGCGGTGGTCGCCCCCGAGCTGGTCTCGCGGGACCTGCGCAGCGGGGTGCTGCCGCTCTACTTCTCCCGGCCGCTGCCGCGTTCGGACTACCCGCTGGCCAAGCTGCTGGCGCTGGCCACAGCGCTCTGGCTGCTGCTCGGCGGGCCGCAACTGCTGATGTTCCTGGGCGCCGCGTTCACCCTCGGCGACGGCATGCGCGGGGTCTGGAACGAGCTGCTCGACCTGCTGCCGGGGCTGCTCTACGCCGGGCTCTGGGCGGTGGTCTTCGCCTCGGTCGGCCTGCTGGTCGCCTCCCTCACCGGCAAGCGGGCGTTCGCGGCCGGCGGGGTCGTGGCCGTGTTCCTGATGACCACCCCGGTCGTCGGCACGCTGTCGATCATGCCGTCCCGGACGGTCAACGAACTGGCCTTCCTCGCCTCGCCCTCCACGCTGGTGCAGGGCGTCGGTGACTGGGCCCTCGGCGACCTGCTGCCCGAGGGGCAGGGCGGGATCCTGATCGGCGACTTCGGCCCGGTCTACGCGGTCGCCGCCGTGCTGCTCGTGGCCGGCTGCGTCGCCCTGCTCATGCTGCGATACCGGAAGGTGGCCGCCCGATGACCACGATCAGCGCCGAACAGGTGGCGGGAACACCGACCGCCCCCGCCAGCACCCTCGACCTCGCCGGCGTCTCCCGCTGGTACGGCAACGTGGTGGCGGTCAACGACGTCAGCATGAGCCTCGGCCCGGGGGTCACCGGGCTGCTCGGCCCGAACGGCGCGGGCAAGACCACCCTGCTGCACATGATGGCGGGCTTCCTGGCCGCGTCGCGCGGGGCGGTGAGCCTGGACGGCCGGCCAACCTGGCGCAACCCCGAGGTCTACCGGCGGCTCGGCCTGGTCAGCGAGCGCGAGGCGGTGCACAGCTTCCTCACCGCGCACGAGTTCGTGCTGGCCAGCGCGAAGCTGCACCGGCTGCCGGACCCGGCGGAGGCGGCCCGTCGGGCGATCGCCCTGGTCGAGCTGGAGGACGCGCAGGACCGCCGGATCGGCACGTACTCCAAGGGCATGCGGCAGCGCGCCCGGGTGGCCGCGGCGCTGGTGCACGAGCCGCAGGTGCTGCTGCTCGACGAGCCGTTCAACGGGATGGACCCGCGGCAGCGGCTGCACATGATGGAGCTGCTGCACCGCCTCGGCGACGCCGGCCGGACCATCCTGTTCAGCTCGCACATCCTGGAGGAGGTCGAGCAGGTCTCCGGCACCGTCCAGGTGATGGTCGCCGGCCGGCTGGCCGCCTCCGGCGACTTCCGCACCATCCGCCGGCTGATGACCAACCGGCCGCACGTCTTCGCCGTGCACTCCACCGACGACCGGGCGCTCGCCGTGGCGCTGATGGCCGAGGCGTCGGTGACGGGGGTCGAGCTGGGCCGCACCGGCTTGACCGTACGGGCCGGCGACTACGGCGCGTTCACCCGCGTCCTGCCGAAGATCGCCCTGGCGGAGGGCATCCGGGTGCGGCAGTTGGTGCCCGAGGACGAATCCCTGGAGAGCGTCTTCTCCTACCTCGTGGAGGCCTGAACCCATGTCTACCGTTTCCTGGATCACCGTGCGGGGGCTGTTCGGGCGTCGCCGGTTCCTGCTGCTGCTGCCGCTGCCCGTGGTGCTGGTGCTGCTCGCCGTGCTGTCCCGCTCGCTCGGGGTGGACCCGGGCGAGTGGGGCCCGCCGGTGCTGGTGGGCCTGGGTCTGGCCGTGGTGCTCCCCGTGGTCGCCCTGATCGTCGGCACCGGCGTGCTGGGGGCAGAGATCGACGACGGCACGGTCGTGCACATCCTGACCAAACCGCTGCCGCGCTGGCAGATCGTGCTGCCCAAGCTGGCGGTGGCCGCCGGCGTCACCGCGGTCACCGTCGCCGTGCCGCTCTACGTGGCGGGCGTGCTGGCCGACTCCGTACGCCTCGGGCTGTCGCTCGCCGCCGCGTCGGCGGTCGGTGCGCTGGCGTACTCGGCGCTGTTCGTGGCGCTCAGCCTCCTCACCCGGCGGCCGGTGCTGCTCGGCCTGGTCTACGTGCTGATCTGGGAGGGGCTGCTCGGCAACTTCGTCAGCGGCACCAAGGTGCTCTCCATCCAGCAGTACGTGATCAGTCTCGCCGACCGGATGGCCCCCACCGGGCTGCTGGAGGCCGGCGTCTCGGTGCCGATGGCGGCGGTGATGGCCGCGTTGATCAGCGTGGGCTTCACGGTGCTGGCGATCGACCGGCTCCGCTCGTTCAGCGTGGCCGGCGAGACGAGCTGATCTCCGACGGCACGGCCGTCCGGGCGGCCCGACCTGCGATGGTAGGGCTGGCCGGATGGACCGGGCTGGGCGGCTGCGCGAGGCTGACGGCGTGAGCGCGGAGACGGGGCTGGTGATGTCGCGGGAGTCCTATCCGGGTGCCGGCCGGCACTGGATGGTCAGCCTGGCGGTGGCCGGTTTGGCGGCGGCGGCGACCACCACGACCGCGCAGGCCACCGGGCACTTCCACTGGTGGGCGGGGTTCGTGCTGATCCCCGGCGCGCTGGTCGCCGCCACCGGCGGGCCGCTGCTGGCCAGGGGCGGCGGGCGGGCCTTCGCCGGCTACGTGGTCGCCTGCCTCGGCGCGCTCGTCTTCGCGGTCGGGGCGCTGCTGATGTTCGGCGTGTTCGGGCGGGGCTGGCCCCTCATGGTCGTCCTGCCGTGCCTGGCGGTCGCCGGCACCTACCACTGGCGGCTGGTCCACCCGCTGGCCCGGGGGCTGCACCGGGCGGTCGCCCTGCTGGCGCTGGCCGGCGCGCTGCTGCTCGGCGGGACGCTGCAACTGACCCGGGTCGGCCTGGTCGACGTCGGGGCCGCGCCGATGTGGGGCACGTTCCTGATGCTGTCCGGGGTGATCGTGCTGGGCAACGCGGTGGAGCTGACCCGGCACCGGATGCCGTACCGCCTCCAGGCGATCACCCTGCTGGCCGGCCCCGCCGTCGTCGCCTTCCTGCTCGGCCTGCGCCTGCTGCGCGGTTGGTGAGCCCGGCCGCGCGCCGGTGGGGCGGCGGGGCCGGCCGGTCAGAACGCGCAGGCGACCACGAGTTCCGGGGTGCGGTCGGGGAGCAGGTCCAGCTTGGCGATGCGGCCGGCGGCCCGCAGGTCGTCGGCGACCAGGCCCAGCTGTTCCAGCAGGGCCGCCGGGCCGAGCGCCTCCGCCAGCGGCACCTCCGCCTTCATCGACAGCTTCCGCTCCGACTTGGCGCGGCGCACCTGGCCGAGCGCGTCGGCGGCCAGCCGCAGCAGCTCCGGTTCGCCGGCGCCCCGGATCGCCCGGTCCACCTCGTACGTGGTGGGCCAGGTCGCCCGGTGCACCGAGCCGTAGCGCCACCACGACCACACCTCCTCGGTCGCGTACGGCAGCACCGGGGCGAAGAGCCGCAACTGCACCGACAGGGCGGTGGCCAGCGCCGCCCGGGCGGAGTCGGCGCCCGGCCCGGAGCCGTAGGCGCGCTCCTTCACCAGCTCGATGTAGTCGTCGCAGAACCGCCAGAAGAAGCTCTCCGCGACCTGCAACGCGGCCGTGTGGTCGTACGCCTGGAGTGCCGACGTCGCGGCGGCGACCACGCCGGAGAGTTCGGCGAGCATGGCGCGGTCCAGCGGCTCGGTGGCCGGCGCCCGCAGCGCGTCGGCGGCGCCCAGCCCGAGGGCGAACTTCGACGCGTTGAGCAGTTTGGTGGCCAGCCGCCGGCCGACCTTGATCTGGGCCGGGTCGAAGGCGAGGTCCATGCCCGGCCTGCCGTTGGCCGCCCAGTACCGCACCGCGTCGGAGCCGTGCTGCTCCAGCAGCGCCATCGGGGTGACCACGTTCCCCTTGGACTTGGACATCTTCTTCCGGTCGGGGTCGAGGATCCAGCCGGAGAGCACCGTGTCGCGCCAGGGCAGCACCCCGTGCTCGAGGTGGGCGCGGACCACCGTGGAGAACAGCCAGGTGCGGATGATCTCCTGCCCCTGCGGGCGCAGGTCCATCGGGAAGACGCGCGCGAACAGGTCCGGGTCGGTCTCCCACCCGCCGGCGATCTGCGGCGTCAGCGACGAGGTGGCCCAGGTGTCGAGCACGTCCGGGTCGCCCACGAAGCCGCCCGGGCGGCCCCGCTGGGACTCCTCGTAGCCGGGCGGCGCGTCGGTGGACGGGTCGACCGGCAGCGTGGCCTCCGCCGGCGTGAGAGGCTGGGACCAGTCCGGCTCGCCAGCGTCGTCGAGCCGGTACCACACCGGCACCGGCACGCCGAAGAAGCGCTGCCGGCTGACCAACCAGTCACCGGTCAGGCCGCCCACCCAGTGCGTGTAGCGGTGCCGCATGTGCTCCGGCACCCAGCGCAGCTCCCCGCCCCGGGCCAGCAGCTCCGCGCGCAGGCCCGCGTCGCGTCCGCCGTTGCGCAGGTACCACTGCCGGGTCGAGACGATCTCCAGCGGCCGGTCGCCGCGTTCGTAGAACTTCACCGGGTGGGTGACGGGTCGCGGCTCGCCGACCAGGTCGCCGGCGTCGGCCAGCATCGCCACCAGCGTCCGCCGGGCGCCGTTGACGCGCTGCCCGGCCAGCGCCGCGTACGGCTGCGCCGGCACGCCGGCCGGCGACTCGGGCAGCAGCCGGCCGTCCCGGCCGACCACCACGCGGGTGTCCAGCCGTAGCTCCCGCCACCAGGTGACGTCGGTCAGGTCGCCGAAGGTGCAGACCATCGCGATGCCCGTGCCCTTGGCCGGGTCCGCCAGCGGGTGCGCCCGCACCGGCACCTGCACCCCGAAGACCGGCGTACGCGCGGTGCCGCCGACCAGCTCCGCGTAGCGCTCGTCGTCGGGGTGGCAGACCAGGGCCACGCAGGCCGGCAGCAGCTCCGGGCGGGTGGTGTCGACGAGCACCTCGCGCCCGCCCGGCCCGGCGAAGCGCAGCCGGTGGTACGCCCCGGGCCGCTCGCGGTCCTCCAGTTCGGCCTGGGCGACGGCGGTGGCGAAGCCGACGTCCCACAGGGTCGGCGCCTCCGCCTGGTAGGCCTCGCCCCGGGCCAGGTTGCGCAGGAACGCCCGCTGCGAGACCGCCCGGGCGGCCGAGCCGATCGTGGTGTACGTCAACGACCAGTCCACGGAGAGCCCGAGCCGCCGCCAGAGCGCCTCGAAGACCTGCTCGTCGGCGGCGGTCAGCCGCTCGCACAGCTCGATGAAGTTGCGTCGGGAGACCGGGGTCGGGTCCTTGCGGGCGGCCTCGCTCACCGGGGTCTCGGGGGCCTGCCAGCCCGGGTCGTACGGTAGCGACGGGTCGCAGCGCACGCCGTGGACGTTCTGCACCCGGCGCTCGGTGGGCAGGCCGTTGTCGTCCCAGCCCATCGGGTAGAAGACCGTCCGCCCGCGCATCCGCTGGAACCGGGCCACCACGTCCGTGTGGGTGTACGAGAAGACGTGCCCCATGTGCAGCTCGCCGGAGACGGTCGGCGGCGGGGTGTCGATCGCGTAGACGTCGGAGCTGCGACCGGGCCGGCGCGGCACGTCCGGCGCGCCGCGGTCCGGGACGGTCGGCTTCGACCGGTCGAACGCGTACGTGCCCTCCTCCTGCCAGCGGCGGGCCCAGGTCACCTCGATGCCGTCCAGGCTCGGACGTTCGGGGACGCCGGAGCGGGCCGTCCTCTCCGTGTCGGTCATCCGTCGATGGTAGGCAGCGGCGGAGGGCCGGACCACGTGGTTTCGCCCCGCGCCCGGCCGCCTCCGCCGGTGCGCCTCACAGCAGGGACTCGCGCCACTGCCGGTGCAGGGCGGCGTACCGGCCACCGGTGGCGGCGAGCCGGGCGGGCGGGCCGTCCTCGACGATCCGGCCGGCGTCGAGGACCAGCACCCGGTCGGCCGTCTCCACGGTGGAGAGCCGGTGCGCGATCACCAGGGCGGTGCGGTCGGCCAGGATGGTGCCGAGGGCGTGCTGCACCAGCCGCTCGGTGGGCACGTCCAGCGACGAGGTGGCCTCGTCGAGGATCAGCACCGTCGGGTCGGCCAGGAACGCCCGGGCGAACGCGACGAGTTGCCGCTGCCCGGCGGAGAGCCGGCCGCCGCGCCGCCGCACCTCGGTGTCGTAGCCCTCGGGGAGGGCGGCGATGAAGTCGTGTGCGCCGATCGCCCGCGCGGCGGCCTGCACGGCGGCGTCGTCCGCGTCGGGTCGGCCGAACCGGATGTTCTCCGCGACGGTGCCGCCGAACAGGTGGGTCTCCTGGGTCACCAGCACCACGGCACGCCGCAGCTCCGCGTCGGCGACGGCGCGCAGGTCGACCCCGTCGAGGGTGACCGCGCCCGCCGACGGGTCGTGGAACCGGGCGAGCAGCTTGGCGACGGTCGACTTGCCGGCGCCGGTCGCCCCGACCAGCGCCACGGTCTGACCGGCCGGTACGGCGAGGTCCAGCCCGACGATGATCGGCGCGTCCGGCCGGTAGCCGAAGGTGACCTCCCGGAAGGCGACCGCGCCGCGCCCCGGCCCGGTGGGCAACGGCACGGGCCGGGCCGGTTCGGCCACCGACGGCCGTTCGTCGAGGACCCCGGCGAGCTTCTCCAGCGCGGCCGTGGCCGACTGGAGCGAGTTGTAGAACTGGCTCAGCTCCTGCATCGGCTCGAAGAACCGCCGCAGGTAGAGCAGGAAGGCCGCCAGCACCCCGACCCCGGTGGCCCCGCCCAGCACCCGCCAGCCGCCGTAGCAGAGCACCACCGCCACGGTCACGTTGCCGATCACCTTGATCCCCGGCGAGTACGTCGCGATCAGCCGGAACGCGTCGCGGCTGGCCCGTCGGTAGTCGTCGCTGACCGCCCCGAATATCTCCTGGTTGCGCGGCTCCCGGCGGAACGCCTGCACCGCCCGGATGCCGCGCATCGACTCGACGAAGTGGACGATGACCAGCGCCACCGTCTCCCGGGTGCGCCGCCACGCGTCGGCCGACGCCCGCGCGAACCAGCGGCTCAGCCAGATCAGGAACGGAAACGCGAGCAGCGTCACCGCCGCCAGCGGCAGGTCCAGCCAGAGCAGGATGCCGGCGATCGACAGGATCGACAGCACGGCCAGCACCACGCCCTCGACGCCACCGCCGACCAGTTCCCCGATGGAGTCCAGGTCGCTGGTGAGCCGGGAGATCATCCGGCCGGAGGTGTACCGCTCGTGGAACGCCACCGACAGGCGCAGGAAGTGCGCGTACACCCGCTGGCGCAGGTCGAGCAGGACGGCCTGGCCGATCCGCGCCGAGAGGGTGAGGAAGCCCCGGCGGGCGACGTACTCGACGGCGGTGGCGGCGGCGAACCCGCCGGCGACGGCCAGCAGCGGGCCGGGCTCGCCGGCCCGCAGCGGCGCGATCGCCCGGTCGATGCCGAGCATCACCAGGTACGGCCCGGCCATCGCGGCGGCGTTCTGGCCGAGCAGCAGCGCGACGGCCAGCCCGAGGCGGCGCCGGTGCGGGCGCAGCAGGTCGCGCAGCAGCACCCGGCTGCGGGCCCGGAGCCGGGCCACCGCCTCCGGGGCGGTGTCCTCGGCGCGGCTGCGGTCCGCGTCCGGGTCGGTGGCGACGCCGCGCCATTGCGTCAGGTCAGCACCGCTCGCGGGGCGGACGGCGTCGCCGGTCACGAACGCACCAGGCCGCGCTCGCCGGGCGGCGTGGGGGTGGGCTCGGCGGAGAGCACCGCGCGGTACGCCGGCACGCCGGCGAGCAGCTCCGAGTGCCGCCCGACGGCGGTGATCCGGCCCTCCTCGAGCAGCGCCACCCGGTCGGCGAGGGCGATGGTGGAGGGCCGGTGCACGACCAGCAGCGCGGTGGTGGTGCGCAGCACCCGCTTCAGCGCCGTCTCGACCAGCGCCTCGGTGTGCACGTCGAGGGCGGAGAGCGGGTCGTCCAGCACGAGCAGCGCGGGGCGGCCGAGCACCGCCCGGGCCAGCGCCAGCCGCTGCCGCTGCCCGCCGGAGAGCGACAGCCCCTGCTCGCCCACCCGGGTCGCCAACCCCCACGGCAGCTCGTACGCGAAGTCGGCCTGGGCGAGGGCGAGTGCGGCCCGCACCTCGTCCGCACCGGCCTCCGGCCGGCCGAGCGTGAGGTTCTCCCAGACCGACATCGAGAACAGCGTCGGTTCCTCGAAGGCCACGCCGACCAGCCGGCGCAGGGCCGACAGCCGCAGCTCGCGCAGGTCGTGCCCGTCCAGGGTGATCCGCCCGCCGGTCACCTCGTGCAGCCGGGGCACCAGGGAGAGCAGCGTGCTCTTGCCGCTGCCGGTCGCCCCGACCAGTGCCACGGTCTCGCCCGGCTCGACGGTCAGGTCGATCTCCCGCAGCACCGGCGCGGAGGTGCCGGGGTAGCGGAACGACACCCGCTCGAAGCGGATCCGCCCGCGTACGTCGGCGCGGCGCGGGGCGAGCGCGTGCGGGGCGTCCACGATGGCCGGCGGGGTGTCCAGCACCTCCTGCACCCGGTCGGCGGCGGTGGCGGCCTCCTGGCCGTTGGCGATGATCCAGCCCAGCGACTGCACCGGCCAGATCAGCATCAGCTGGAGGCTGACGAAGGCGACCAGTTCGCCGATGGTCAGCGCCCCGCCCGCGGCGGCTGCCGCACCGGCGACCAGGACCACGCCGAGGGTCAGGTTGGGCACCAGGTCCAGCAGGGCGGAGGTGCGGGCCAGCAGCCGGCCCTTGGCCACGCCGGTGTCGTGCAGCGCCCGCGCGTCGACGGCGAAGCGGGCGGCGAGTTCCGGCCCCCGCCCGTACGCCTTCATCGTGCGCAGCCCCTGCGCGGTCTCCTCGACCAGCGTGGCCACGTCGCCCTGCTGGTCCTGCATCCGGCGCGAGGCCGCGTGGTAGCGCCGCGCGAAATGGCGGCTGATCAGGAACAGCGGCACCGCGCTACCCGCGACCAGCAGCGCCAGCGCAGGGTGCAGCCGGATCAGCAGCGCCACCACGGCCAGGTAGGTCACCAGGTTGAGGATGAGGAAGAAGAGGCCGAAGGAGAGGAACCGGCGCAGCACCGACAGGTCGCTGGTGACCCGGGAGAGCAGTTGGCCGGACTGCCAACGGTCGTGGAAGCCGGCCGGCAGCCGTTGCAGGTGGGCGTAGACGTCCTCGCGGATGGCCGCCTCGATCCGCATCGAGGACGACGCCTGCACCCAGCGCCGGATGAAGATCAGCAGCGCCTCGACCAGGCCGAGCAGCAGCGCCAACCCGGCCAGCCGGAACAGCCCGGCCGGGTCCTGCCGGGCCACCGGGCCGTCCACCACCCGCTGCGCGAGCAGCGGTATGGTGAGGCCCGCACCGGTGGCGGCGAGGCCGGCGAGCAGCAGCCAGCCGAACTCGGCCGCGTGCGGGCGCAGGTAGTGACGCAGTCGCCAGAGGTTGCGCAGCGGGTGCCGGCCGGCCCCGACCCGGGGGGCCGGGTTGCCGTCACCTTCCGCAGGCACCAGCCGACGGTATCCGCAAACGGCCGCGGCGCAGGTGTCGGCTTCCCGTCATCGCCGCTCGTGCCCGAGAAGCCACTTCTTCACGTCCAGCCCCCAGCGGTAGCCGCCGAGCGTCCCGTCGGTGCGCAGCACCCGGTGGCAGGGGACGAAGAGGGCTGCGGCGTTGCGGGCGCAGGCCGCCGCGGCGGCACGTACGGCGGCGGGACGGCCGGCCAGCCCGGCGAAGCCGGTGTACGTCACCGGTTCGCCCGGTTTCACCTCGCGCAGCACCTGCCAGGCGTACGCCATGAACACGCCCCGCGTGTGCTGCTCCACCGGCACGACGTCGATCGCGGCCAGTTCACCGTCGAGGTAGGACGCCACGGCGGCGCTGACCGGGCCGAGGTCGGACCGGTGCCGCAGTGGCGCCCGCATGCTCGGGTGCACCAGGGGGAGCAGGCTCTCCGGTTCGCCGGTGAACCCCGCCGCCCGGACCGCGCCGTCCGGGCCGGCCACGATGCTGAGCGGCCCGGCGGGGGTGGCGATGACGGTGCTGTCGTTCATGCTCATGCTGCTCTCCAGAGTCGGATCACCGCGTACGAGCGCCAGGGGCGCCAGCGGTCGGCGTACGGGTCGAGGGTCCCGGGGGCGTCGGGGAGGCCGAGGGCGGCGGCGCCCCGGCGCACGGCGAGGTCGGTGGCAAGCAGGACGTCCGGGGCGCCGAGGGCGCGCATCGCGACGTAGCCCGCCGTCCACGGGCCGATCCCGGGCAGCGCCAGCAGTCGCCGGACGGTCTCCTCGCGGTCCCCGCCCGGCGCCAGGTCCAGCGACCCGTCGGCGACGGCGTGGGCCAGCCCGCGGACCGTCTCCCCCCGCCCCGCCGGCATCCCGAACACCTCGTCCGGCGCCCCGAGCACCTCCTCGGCGCTCGGAAACCCCCGCAACCGCCCCACCCGCTCGGCCCTCCCCGCGCCCTCGGCCGGTCGATCAAGAGGTCTGGGCCCCCGAGAGCGCTCACCGGCTGCCCGAACCTCTTGATCAACGCTGGCGAAGCCGGGGGTGGGTGGGGGTGGGCGCAGGTGGGTCAGGAGGCGGGCGAGGGTGGTGCGGGCGGAGCGGACGGAGACCTGCTGGCCGACGATCGCGCGTACGGCCATCTCGAAGCCGTCGACCGAGCGGGGCAGCCGGATGCCCGGCTCGGCGGCGACCACCCCGGCCAACGCCGGGTCGGCGGCGAGGGCGCCGTCGACGGCGGTCGGGTCGGCGTCGAGGTCGAGCAGGCGGCGGCAGCGGGCCACGGCGGGGGCGAGGTCGCGCATGTCGGTCAGCCGCAGCGTCGCCGTCACGTGCCCGTCCGCCGGGGTCAGGGCCGCCTCGCCCGGGCCGTGCGGCAGCCGCAGGCCCCGCCGGTACGTCCCGTCGCGCACCTCCTCGACGCCCGGCAGCGCGCGCAGCGCGAGGAAGTCCAGCAGCGCCCGGGCGTGCAACGGTGGGCGGTACGCGAGCCGCAGCGTGATCGTGCCCGCCCCGCCCGGCGCGGTGGACCGGCCGCGCGCGGTGCGCAGCCCGGACGGGGCCGTGCCGTACACCTCCCGGACCGTGTCGTTGAACTGCCGCACGCTGCCGAATCCGGCGGCGAACGCGACCTCGGCCATGCCCAGCCCGGTCGTCTCGATCAGGGTGCGGGCGGTCTGCGCGCGTTGTGCCCGGGCCAGGGCCAGGGGACCGGCGCCCATCTCGGCCCGCAGCATCCGGTGCAGGTGCCGTTCGGTGTAGCCGAGCCGGGCGGCCAGCCCCGGGACGCCGTCGCGGTCGACCACCCCGTCGGCGATCAGTCGCATGGCCCGGCCGACCACGTCGGCCCGTACGTCCCACTGCGGCGAGCCCGGGGCGGCGTCCGGCCGGCAGCGCCGGCAGGCGCGCAGCCCGGCCGTCTGGGCGGCGGCGGCCGAGGGGAAGAACCGGACGTTCTGCCGCTTCGGCGTCGTCGCCGGGCAGGACGGCCGGCAGTAGATCCCGGTCGACGTGACGCCGGTGTAGAACCAGCCGTCGAACCGCTGGTCGCGGCTGTCGACCGCCCGGTAGCACCGCTCGAAGTCCAACTCCACGTCACCGATGATGCCCCTGCCCGCCGGCCCCGGGCGCGCGGAAATCGGACGTGGCCGTGCGCGGGCTGGTCATCTCCGTGCCGGGCGCGGCGAGACCGCGGCCGAACGGGACGCCGGAGCCGAAAGTGTCGGTTGTGGTCGGTACCGTCCGGCCACCAACTCAAGAAGGGGTGCGGCGATGGCGAGCGTGGCGGGTCGGGAGGCGGCGTCGGCACGGGACGGGCACCCGCCGCCGGACGCCGTGGTGGTGCAGCGCTTCTACGAGCGGATGCGCGCGGTCGCCCCGGCCGCCGTCGGCGCGATCGAACGGGACCGGGCCGGCGACCCGGGGCGGGCGTTCGGCGACACCGCCTGCGGCCGGCTGGTGCGCTCGCTCGACGCCGACGGCCTGCGCGCACTGGGCATGTGGGTGCACCACTGGTGCATGCGGTTCTACGACGACGACACCCGGGTGGCGCTGCGCCTGGTCCGGGAGATCGCCGGCCGCCCCGGGCTGGGCTGGACGGCCGACGAGGCACGCTGGATGCTCCGCGAGTCGTACGCGGCCGGCCCCGCCGCCGAGGCGCGCTTCACCCTGCCGCTGGCCGCCGCCGGGGAGTTGGCCCCCGGCCCCCTGCGCATCGAGGCGGTGGTCCCCCGCCAGGCCGGGCCCCGCGACTGACGCACCGGGCCCTGGCCCCGCGACTGACGCACCGGGCTTTGGCCCCGCGACCGACCCGCCGGGCCGGGCCGGCGTGACGGCAGTTGCCCGGCCACGGTGGCGCCGACCGCCACGGCGAAGCCGACGAGCTGCCAGCCGGTCAGCGCCTGCCCGAGCACGGCCCAGCCGAGTGCGACGGCCGTCAGCGGGCTGAGCGCGCCGAGCAGCGAGACCTGGGTGACCGGCAGCCGGGCCGCGCCCCGGAACCAGAGCGCGTACGCCAGCGCCGTCCCGGCGAGCGTCAGCCACGCGTAGCCGGCCAGCGCCGGCGCATCCGGCACGGGCGGCATCCCCTCGACCAGCAGGGCCGCCGGCACCACCATCAGTCCGCCGGCGGTGAGCTGCCAGCCGGTGGCGGTGAGCGTGCCGACGCCCGGTGGGCGGCCCCACCGGCGGGTCAGCACCAGGCCGGTGCCCATGGCGGCGGTGGCGGTCAGCCCGGCGGCGACGCCCGTCGGGTCGAGGCCCGCGCCGGGGCGCAGCACGACCAGGGCGACCCCGGCCAGCGCCGCGAGCGCGGCGGCCAGCGCCCGGGGGTGGGGCCGCTCGTGGAGCGCGAGCACCGTCAGCCCCGCGACCAGCAGCGGCTGGGTGGCGCCGAGCACGGCGGCGGTGCCGCCGGGCAGGTGGTAGGCGGCGAGGAAGAGCAGCGGGAAGAACGCCCCGATGTTCAGCGCGCCGAGCACGGCCGCGCGCCACCACCAGGCGCCGCGCGGGCGGCGCCGGGTCAGCGCGAGCAGCAGCAGGCCGGCGGGCAGGGCCCGGATCGCGCCGGACCAGAGGGGCCGGTCGGGCGGCAGCAGCTCGCTGGTGACCAGGTACGTCGTGCCCCACGCGGTCGGCGCGGCGGCGGTGAGCAGGATGTCCGGCCAGCGTCGGTCCACGACTCCTCCAAATCTTGATGCTAAGTATCTCAGTAGTAAGCTACTTGGCGGCGAGGTAAAGCGGGAGTGCGAGGTGCGGCACAATCCGGGGGTGACCGAGCGGGACGACGTCGACGGCATCGTCGAGCAGTGGCAGCGGGAACGGCCCGGGATGCGTCCCGAGCCGATGGCGGTCTTCGGCCGCATCTACCGGCTGGCCCGGCTCGTCGGCGACGAGCAGGAGCGCACCTACGCGCGCTGGTCGATCAGCCGGGGCGAGTTCGACGTGCTCGCCGCCCTGCGCCGCGCCGGCGCCCCCCACACGTTGGCGCCGAAGGCGCTCGCCGCCTCGCTGATGCTCACCTCCGGTGGGATGACCGGCCGGCTCGACCGCCTGGAACGCGCCGGGCTCATCCGCCGCTCACCCGACCCCGCCGACCGGCGCGGACTCCAGGTCACGCTCACCCCGACCGGCCTCGAACTCGTGGAGGAGGCCGCCGAGGCGGGGCTGGCCGTCCAACGCCGGCTGCTCGACGCGCTGCCCCCCGACGACCAGCGACGCCTCGCCGACCTGCTGCGTACGCTGCTGGGCGCGGTCACCGACGGCGGGAGCTGAGCGGCGGCGCGCGGACGCCTGGCGGCGACGGGCGGCAGCCGGCGACGCGGGCCGGCGACCGTCCCGGGCGGGCCCGGGTGGCAGGACCTGAGCGCCGGGGGATCGGCCTCCGGCAGGATGGGCAGCGCCGACCCCGACGGAAGGACGACCGTGCCCGCCAGCGAACCGACCATCCTCGCCACCAGCATGGGCATCTACGCGCCGCGCCACGAGGGCGGGTCCCGGCGGGTCAACCCCGTCTTCGACCTCGCCGCCGAGCTGGCCGGGGCGGGGCCGGAGCCGAGGATCTGCTTCCTCAACCAGGCCGAGGGGGACCAGCCGACCACCCTCGCCCGGGTCTACGAGGCGTTCGCCGGCAGCCGGTTCCGCATGACGCACCTGGCGCTGTTCCCGATGCCCAACGTCGACGACCTCCGCGCCCACCTGCTCGCCCAGGACGTGATCTGGGTGGGCGGCGGCAGCGTCGCCAACCTCTGCGCGGTCTGGCGGGCGCACGGCCTCGGCGAGATCCTGCGCGGATGCTGGGAGGCCGGCATCGTGCTCGGCGGCGTCTCCGCCGGCTCGATCTGCTGGCACGCCGGCGGGGCCACCGACAGCTTCGGCACCACGCTGCGCGGCTTCACCGACGGGCTGGGCTGGCTGCCCTACGGCAACGGCGTGCACTACGACAGCGAGGGCCAGCGCCGGCCGTTGATGCACCGGCTCGTCGGCGACGGCACGCTGCCGACCGCGCACTGCACCGACGACGGCACCGGTCTGCTCTACCGGGGCACCCGGCTCGTCGAGGCGGTCGCGGACCGCGAGGGCGTCTCGGCGTACGAGGTCAGCCGCGCCGACGACGGCACGACGCGGGAGACCCCGATCCCCCCACGCCTGCTCGGCTGACCCGACCCGAGCCCTCGCCGATCTTGGCACGGTAGCGCCCCTCCGGGGGCCGTCCCGTGCCAAGATCCGGTGTGACCCCGACTCGACGACGACGCACCGCCTGCCGGCGTGGGACGGCACCGGCGTAAGCTGGCTCGTCGTGAGTCTCACCATCGGCATCGTCGGCCTGCCCAACGTCGGCAAGAGCACCCTGTTCAACGCGCTCACCAAGAACGACGTGCTCGCGGCGAACTACCCGTTCGCCACCATCGAGCCCAACGTCGGCGTCGTCGGGCTGCCGGACGAGCGGCTGCACACGCTCGCCGAGATCTTCAGCTCGCAGAAGGTGCTGCCCGCCCCGGTGTCGTTCGTCGACATCGCAGGCCTGGTGCGCGGCGCCTCCAAGGGGCAGGGCCGGGGCAACGCGTTCCTGGCGAACATCCGCGACGCCTCGGCGATCTGCCAGGTCGTCCGTGCCTTCTCCGACCCGAACGTGGTGCACGTCGAAGGCAAGGTCTCCCCGGCCGACGACATCGAGACGATCAACACCGAGCTGATCCTCGCCGACCTCCAGACCCTGGAGAAGGCGCTGCCCCGGCTGGAGAAGGAGGCCAAGCTCCGCAAGGACCGGGCCGCCGCCGTCACCGCCGCCAAGCAGGCCGTCGAGCTGCTCGACACCGGCGTCACCCTCTACGCGGGCGCCAAGGACGCGGGCATCGAGTTGGAGCACCTGCGCGAGCTGCACCTGCTCACCACCAAGCCCTTCCTGTACGTCTTCAACGTCGACGAGGCCGAGCTGGGCAACGCCGAGTTCCTCGACGAGCTGCGCGCCCTGGTCGCGCCGGCCGAGGCCGTCTTCATGGACGCCAAGATCGAGTCCGAGCTGGTGGACCTGCCCGACGAGGAGGCCCGCGAGCTGCTGGAGTCGATCGGGCAGAACGAGCCGGGCCTGGACCAGCTCGTCCGGGTCGGCTTCCGCACGCTCGGGCTCCAGACGTACCTCACCGCCGGCCCCAAGGAGGCGCGCGCCTGGACCATCCCGGTCGGCGCGACCGCGCCGGAGGCCGCGGGCGTCATCCACTCCGACTTCCAGCGCGGCTTCATCAAGGCCGAGGTGGTCTCCTTCGCCGACCTGGTCGCGGCCGGATCGATGGCGGCGGCCAAGGCCGCCGGCAAGGTCCGGATCGAGGGCAAGGAGTACGTCATGCAGGACGGCGACGTCGTGGAGTTCCGCTTCAACGTCTGAAACTCGCCCGTCTTCGCAGGTCAGGATGGCATGCCCCCACTCTGGGGCGCATCGGTGGCACAACCCCACGCCTCATCGACCGCCCGGCGTGGTGGGGATGCGGTGCGGAGGATGCGGGGCCGCCCCTCCGAGGTCAAGGGCGCTGCGCGTCGCTGCGCGACGGCCCTGCGGGCCGCCCGTGACCTCGGAGCCTCTGCGACCCCTCGGGCCGGCATCGCCGGCAGGCGGGGGCCTGCCCGGGTCATTCGCGCCGCATCCCCACCCCGGCCTCGTCGCGCGGGTCGCTGCGTTCGTCTCGCATCGAGGATGACTTGATGCCACATCGGCGGCTGGATGTCACCGGCATCCTCTACTGGGCCGGGACTCACTGCTGTATCTGTCCGCCCTGACCGGCTCCGGCTATCAAGGAGCGAGAGTCGGCCAGGGCATCCACAGCCCTTACAAACAACGCGCCGGCGGGCGCCGCATCGCCGTCTGCAACCGCACTTTGCAACGCCGCTCTTCGATCCATGCGATGCCTCGGAGAGCGCGGCTTCGCGATCCTGACCGGCAGCTGGTGCACTCCGCGACACACCATTGCCGGTCCCGACACCTCGGCGGCATCGTCCGAGCGCGCTTCACCTCACCACTTCGGATGCCAGATGCCTACCGGATTTTCGTTGAGGTCAATTCACTGCGTCTGACGCCCGTAACTGTGGCGGAAGGGGAACGACACGTTGCACTTCGCATCGGAGTAGTTTCCGATCGACACCCAGCTGCCGTAGTGCGTCGAGAAATGGCCGTAATCGTCCCCACATTTGACCCAGACCCGGTACGTGCCCGTGCCGCCGTCGCAACGAGTCGTGGCACCGGGCCAGGTGGAATAGGGATAGTCCGAAGTGGCGAGAATGCAGTTCGTCGGCGCGGCGGAGGCCGCGACCGGAGTAAGGGTGACGGCCGCAACCGCTGCGGCCACAGAAAAAGCCAGCTTTCCCACCGTGATCTTGATCATAGCTTGGGACCGTACCACTCCACGGATGATTTGTCCACATTGGAGATTCGGTCCACTAGACCATTCCTGAGCCGTGTGTGCTGACGCCGGGGACGGCGGCTGCAGCGGATCCGGCCGGGGTATCCGTACGGTTGCCCGGCGACGCGATCGCTGATTTCCTGGCGTCATGTCACGGCACACGGAAAGCCGACGGGCGACGGGCAAGGTCGGGCTCGGTGGTCTGCTGGCCTGCTTCGTCGTGCTCTCCTCCGCCGGATGCGCCCCTTCGGGCCACGACGTCGCCCGCAAACAGGTCCTGGACAGGGCCGAGCAGGTCGCCCACGAGACCGAGGCGTGGGCGACCGACTCGCACAGCCTGCGCGGTTGGGCGAGCAACGAGTCAGTGCTCGAACGGCTCGTCGCTCTGACCGGAGGCGAGCAACTCGACTCCTCGGTCCACGATCCCGCCGATCATGGTGTGGGCCTGCTCGCCACGGTCGAGGTGGCCATGGTGGGCACCGCCTCCGAGACCTGGCTCGGGAGGAGACGCACTACAGCGTCTGCGTGCGTTTCGAGGTGCGCCGGGCAACCAGTGGGCCCCGCGAGATCGTGCCGGTGCCCGTCGACTGCCCGCACCGAATCCCGAAGACCCGGGCACCGCAGTGACACCGACGGAGCTCGGGACGGTCGGTCAGCGGAACTGGCGTGCCCGCCCGGAGGCAGCCCTACCAGTCGCGCCAGCCGTCGGTGAGTTCGTACCGCCCGATGCCGCGCCGGGAGGTCAGCGCCTCGACGTCCTGGCCCGCGCTGGTCAGGACGACGTCGATGTACTCGCACAGGTCCTCGCGTTCGCCCGTCTCGATCCTGCCGTGCTCGTCGTCGACGGCGTTGAGGGCGACGACCACCCGCTCCACCGCGGCGAAGACCTTTTCGTCCGACGGCGAGGAGAGCGAGCGTACGTCCGCTTCGTAGGCGTCGAGAGCGGTGTCGACGGCGGTGATGAACGGTTCGGGCCAGAGGTGCGGGGCGTACGCGGCGTCCTCCGTCAGGGTGCCCGCCGCGATCGCGGCCCGCTGCTCCCGAACCTGGTGGGCCCACTTCTCGGTGGGTCGTGTGATCATGGCGCGCACTCTAGCGGCGGCGTCCGACATCGCCGCGTGGTTCAGCTGCCGCGTGGGGCGTACATAATGACGGCGACCCCGACCAGGCAGATGGCCGCGCCGACGAGGTCGTAGCGGTCGGGGCGGAACTTGTCGACGACCATGCCCCAGGCGAGGGAACCGGCGACGAAGACGCCGCCGTAGGCGGCCAGGACGCGGCCGAAGTTCGGGTCGGGCTGGAAGGTGGCGACGAAGCCGTAGCAGCCGAGGGCGATGATGCCGGCCGCCACCCACAGCAGCCCCCGGTTCTCGCGCCAGCCCTGCCACACCAGCCAGGCCCCGCCGATCTCGGCGAGCGCGGCGAGCAGGAACAGCAGGATCGAGCGGGCTACCGTCATGGGGTCGAAGGTAGCGGGAGCAGCACCTGGCCAGCGGGGCTCCCCTCCACGGGGGAGGCGGTCCCCTCGCGCTCGGGAGTCGGCGCGCGGTCGGCCGGGCCTGGCGTCGGGACCATGGATGCTTCTTCCGGTGCGCGGCGATGGCCGGCCTACGCGGTGGCGGTGCTCCTCCTCGCGTACGCCGTGGGCAAGGCCGCCTTCGCGCTCGACTCCCGGCTCGGTTTCCCGGGCGGCCCGGTCGTCCCGGCTGCCGAGCACGACCGCTACGCCCGCGACGTTATGGGCGTGGCGACGGCGCAGTGGTCGGCGGTGGCGTCGGGGGTGGCGGGCGCCTGCCTCGCCCTCGCCACGGTCACGGCGCCCGGACGCCGGGTGCCGAGGCCGCTGATGCTGGCGGCGCTGGCGGGCATGTCCCTGGCCATCGGAGCCGGCGCGGCGATCATGGTGGTGGACGGGTTCGTGGGCCTCGGCGTGGGCTGGCAGTGGTACCACGGGGTCCTCGGGCTCGTCGTGATCGGGCTGCTCGTGGCGACGATCCGGTCCTACGTGGTGGCGACGAGACGTGTCGCGGGCTGACTGGGCGCGGGTTGGCGCGTACGGCGCGGCGGCGTGCGCCTCGGCCTACGGGGCGATGAAGCTGGCGCAGGCGCTGGGGGCCAACGCGCTGGCCGACAAGGATCCGCTCCCGCCGGAACTACGTGAACGGCTGCTCGCCCGTGACCCGCTGTTCGTGGCGAGCCACTGGGCGCTGGCCGCCGCCGCGGTGGTCGGTGTCGTGGTCGCGCTGGCCACCCTGCGCCCCTGGCGGGCGGCCCTGCCGCGCCGGCTGCTGCTGGCGGTCACCTGGACGCTCGGCGTCCTCATGGTCGCCCGTTCGATCGGGGCGCTGGGGCACGGCCTCGTCGGTGACGCGTTGCTGCTGACCGGCATCCGGCCGCCTCCGGTCACCCACGCCGCGTTGGCCCGCGACCTGGCCTGGTGGGACCTGTTGCTGTGGTCTCCGTTCTTCCTGCTCTGGGGATCGTGCTGGGCGGCAGCGGGATGGCGGCTGGGCAGGCGGCACCGCGCCGCCGTTCCGGACGATCCGCGCCGACGTGGATCGAGGTGGCCCACGGGTTTCCGGTGACAACCGATCCTGGCGGTGTCACCCGTTCGGTGTCTGGCCGCTCCGCCACACCTCGCCCTGAACGCCGTGCCGCTCTGCCGCGTACCGTTCCTGCACGCTGGTCGCCGCACGCGCCGCTGCCGCATCCTCCGCCGAGGTCGATCTCCGCCGGTCACGCCAGCCCACCACGACGAAGACCGCCACGGTGAGCGCTACGACTGCTCCGAGGAACACCAGTACGGTCGTCATACCCATCGACGGTACGGCGCTGGAGCCACTTTCGACGTCGTCGGCTCCGGCTGACCGGCGACCCCGGGCCGGGACCGGGCGTCGCACTCCGGGGCTACGCTGCGCCGCATGGCTTCTTCCGACGCGCCGCGCGGTTCCGGCATCCTCCGCCACGAGGCCCGGGAGCGGGGGTGGGAACCGGCTGCGGTCGGCGATCCCGACACGCACGAGGCGATCGAGCGGCACATCGAGCACCACTTCGGGCCGGTCGACCACGTGCTGCACGAGATCGCTTCCGAGCTGGTGCACCTCGACGTGCACCTGGTGCGGCCGACCGAGGAGCGGCCGTGGCTCACCCTCGTCACGTCCGGCATGAGCGACCTGCCGATGACGGTGCCGGCCGGGGCGGACGTGAGCCCGTACGCCGAGCTGACGATGTCGCTTCCGGCGGACTGGCCGCTGGGCTCCGCGCCGTTGGGCGACGACTCGACGTACTGGCCGGTCCGGCTGTTGAAGGCGGTCGCGCGCCTGCCGCACGAGTACGACACGTGGCTCGGCGAGTGGCACTCGGTGCCCAACGGTGACCCGGCCCAGCCCTACGCGCCGGACGTCCCGTTCGCCGGCGTGGTGGTCACCCAGATGCTCCACTGCCGCTCGTCGGCCCGCACGATCGTGACCGACGGTGGCAAGAAGATCTCGCTGCTCGCGCTCGTGCCGCTGCATCCGGCGGAGGTGACGCTGAAGCTGACCCGGGGCACCGACGCCCTGATCGAGGCGCTGGACCGGGCGGGGGTCAGCGAGCGTCTCGATCCGGCCCGCCCGAGCACCGTCTGACCGGGCAACCCGCGGGAGCAGGCGGGACGGGGGCGCTGCCCGGTGTCTGCGCGGGTCAGCCGGCGGCGGGGCGGGTCAGCTCGACCTGGTCGCCGGCCAGCACCTGCGTGGTGCCCTCCGGGTGGCGGACCTCCAGCACCGGTACGCCCTCGTCGAGCTGCATGCTCCGCCGCTCCTCGCCCGTAGGCATCCGCGCGATCACCGATGCGCCCGGCACGAGTTCCAAGGGTTCGCGTCGTGGGGCCTCCCGCACCCGGGTGCCACGTCGGCTCGTGCTGACCAGTCCTTCGGAACGCAGAATCCCGATCGCCATGCGGACGGCGTCGCGCCCGATGCCGTACTCCTGGGTGAGTCTCGCCTCGCTGCTCAGGATGGAGCCGCTGGGCAGTTGTCCCGACTCGATCTGGTGCCGCAGCAGGTCGGCCAGTTGGACGTAGACCGGCGTGTGCGAGCGCGGATCGATGGTCATGCCCCAAGCCTCATGCCCTCGTCCCCACGACCTGTCGTGGCTATATGGCCACATACCCTTGATGGGTGTTAGCTACTTGGGTAGTCTCGCTTTCACCGTCCGTGCACCGACGGAATCGCTTCTGGATCCGCCCATAGAGAGGCAGGCCACCGTGTGCGCCATGTTCCCGCCCGCGGGAGGTCGCTGGGATGAGAGCTGCCCGGGAGCGTTTCGTCATCCACCTGCCGGTGGCCACGCGGGACCTGCCCTCCGCCGTACGCCTGGCTCGGGTGGTGGCGCGGTGGGCGAGCGTGCTCGCGCAGACCGATCCCGGCGAGACCACGGTCTCCGCCGAGGACGCGCAGCACCTGCGGCACCGGGTCTTCTGTGACACGCTGCTGCCCGAGGGGCGGCGCTGCGTGCTGCGGGCCGACCACGACGGCCCCTGCACCCGCCGCCCGGCGAGATTCTGAGATCGCCGGCCGCGAGGTGTCCGGAAGCGGGCCGGCCGTTCGTCACCCTGGTGAGCGAACCCGACACCGAGGAGCGGCATGAAGTACCTGATGTTCGTCTGCACCGACAGCGAGCCGGACACCGACCGGGCCGACTGGCCGGACGTCGAGGCGTGGGTCGCGGAGAACGACGCCCGGGGCCGGCGGCTGACGGGCGACGCGCTCGCGGAGACGACGGCGGCCACCACGGTCCGCGTCCGCAACGGGGAGCTGCTGGTCACCGACGGCCCGTTCGCCGAGACCAAGGAGGTGATCGTGGGCTTCGACCTGCTGGAGTGCGCCGACCTGGACGAGGCGATCGAGGTGGCGCGCGCCCACCCGATGGCCCGCCAGGGGCGGCTCGAACTGCGCCCGGTCGTCGACCTGGATGGCTGACGGCCCCACCGACCCGCTCGCGGTGGCGGCTGCCGTCGCCGCCGCGAGCGCCGGGTCGTACGCCCGGATCGTCGCGACGCTGATCCGGGTGACCGGCGACTGGACCCTGGCCGAGGACTGCGCCCAGGAGGCGTCGGCGCTCGCGCTGACCCGGTGGCCGGCCGACGGCGTGCCCGCCAACCCGGGCGGCTGGCTGATGACGGTGGCCCGCAACCGCGCGATCGACGTGCTCCGGCGGGCCTCGGTCGAGCAGCGCAGGCTGCGTGAGCTGGCCGTGCTCACGTCGACCGGAGCGGAGTCCGGGAAGGCGGGGGATGGGGAGATCGTGGACGACCGGCTGCGGCTCGTCTTCACCTGCTGCCACCCCGCCCTGTCGCCGGAGGCGCGGGTCGCCCTGACGCTGCGTACGGTCTGCGGGGTGTCGACCGCCGACATCGCGCGGGCCTTCCTGGTCACCGAGTCGGCCATGACCCGGCGGCTCACGAGGGCCAAGGCGAGGATCGCCGCCGCCGGCATCCCGTACCGGGTGCCGACCGGGCCGGCGCTCGCCGAGCGGCTCCCGGGCGTCCTCGCCGTGCTGTACCTGCTCTTCACCCGGGGCTACGACGCCGACGGCGAGCCCGCCTTCGCCGACGAGGCGATCCGGCTGGCCCGGCTGCTCGACCGGCTGATGCCGGCCCAGCCTGAGGTGGCCGCCCTGCTGGCGCTCTTCCTGCTCCAGCACTCACGGCGGGACGCCCGCCGCGACCGCGACGGCAACCTGCTCACCCTCGACCGGCAGGACCGCGCCCGCTGGGACCACGAGGCGATAGTCGAGGGCGTCGGCGTGCTCGCGCGGGTCGCGGCGGACGGCCCGTACGCCCTCCAGGCCCGGATCGCCGCGTGCCACGCCACCGCCGCGTCCGCCGAGGCCACCGACTGGGTCGCGATAGCCGAGGCGTACGACCGGCTCGCCCGGCGGCAGCCGTCGCCGGTGGTGGAGCTGAACCGCGCCGTCGCGCACGGCTACGCGCACGGGCCGGCGGCGGGGCTGGCGCTGCTGGCCGCCGCCCGGGCCGGCGGGGCGCTGGACGGCTATCCGCTCGCCGTCGCCGCCGAGGCCGAGCTGACCGCCCGGCGGGGCGACCGCGAGCGGGCCGCCGCGCTGTTCCGGCGGGCCGCCGAGGCGCACTCGGGCGCCGCCCGGCGAGCCCTCCTGGACCGCGCCGCAGCCCTGCTGCCCGGCCCTTGACGGCTTTTCGTAGTCGGGCGTGGTCGTGTCGTGGCGCGACGCGGCTCGCCAGCGCCGGCTTGTCACTTTCCCATATAGGCATATGATGGCTGCCATGGCACGAGCAGCGACGACGTCGGACGCGTTCAACGCGATCGCCGAGCCGCAGCGCCGGCACATCCTGGCGCTGCTGCGCTCGGGTGAGCGGCCGGTGACCGACCTGGCCCAGGAGCTGGGGATGAGTCAGCCGCGGGCGTCCAAGCACCTGCGGGTGCTGCGGGAGGTGGGGCTGGTGCGGGTCCGCGGGGTGGGCAAGCAGCGCCTCTACGGCCTGGACGCCCGCGGGCTGCGGCCGGTCCACGAATGGGTCGGCGGGTTCGAGCGGTTCTGGAACGAGAGTTTCGACCGGCTGGACACCTACGTGCAGGAGCTCAAGCAGACACGGCAGGAGGAATGACCGATGGCAGGGGCAGGGCAGGAGACGCGGGCGGAGCCGGCGACGGCCGACCGGGAGATCGTGATCTCCCGGGTCATCGACGCACCGCGGGAGTTGGTGTTCGAGGCGTTCACCGAGGTCCGGCACCTGTCGCGGTGGTGGGGCCCGGAGGGATTCACCACCACCACGCGGTCCTTCGAGTTCCGCGAGGGCGGGGTCTGGGAGTTCGTGATGCACGGCCCCGACGGCACCGACTACTCCGAGTGGATCACCTGGACCGAGATCGTCGCACCGGAGCGGATCGTGCTGCTGCACGGTGAGTCCCGCGACGACCCGAACACCTTCGAGTCGGTCCTGACCTTCGCCTCGGAGGGTGCGGCGACGCGGATCGTGATGGGCACGGTGTTCCCGACCAGGGAACTGCGCGACGAGGCGGTCGAGAAGTACCACGCGATCGAGGGCGGCCAGCAGACCCTGGGCAACCTGGCGGCCTACGTGACCGAGACCGTCCGGAAGGGGGCGCAGGGCTGATGGCCGGAGGACCGCTTCACCCGTCAGCCTGAGTGGTTCGATCTCAGCTGATGTGGTGCAGGATCACGTTGTGCACGTGGTGGCTCTTGTCGGAGCCACGGAACTCCACCTCGTAGGTGTGCGTGCCGACGTGGATCGCGATGGCGCCGGTGGAGAAGAACGAGCCGCCCCACGACTTGTTGCTGACCACGCTGACGCTGGTGATCTTCGAGTACGGGATGCTGGTGATGGCGTACCGCTTGCCGACGAAGGAGCGGTCCTGGATGATGACGCGCCGATCGGTCAGGCCGATGAAGCCGGTGCCGGTGCCGACGGCGTCGTAGACGGCGATGATCTGTTCTCCGTGCAGCAGGCCGCTCTGGATCTGCTGGAACTGCTCCTTGCGGTCGTACGTCGCGTTCGCCATGCCCCCACGGTAGGCCGGGCACGCCAACCGAAGATCACTCGCGGCGGGCGAGGACGAGGAACTCGCCGTCACCCCGGCCCACCGGCTGCCCGCCCCAGCCGCCGTCGATCATGCCACCCCGGCGGGCGGCTGGGCCGTGCCGACCCGGTCACGACGGAGCGCCGGGCCGGGGGAGCGGAGGTCAGGACCGGGTGACCGTACGGTAGGCGTCCTCGATGCGGGCGGCCAGCAGGACCTCGCCCTCGGTCAGCGGCGCGTTGCCGTGCCCGACCCGGATCTGGGTCTGGTCGGCCCGGCGACTGATCTCCGGCCGCAGATGCAGCGCGTCGGCGACCACCTTCACCCGCTCGGTGAGGGCCGCGTGCTGGGTGTCGTCGATGGTGAGGGTGCGTCGGATCTGCTCACCCTCACGGATCCAGCCGGTGAGTAGGGTGAGGGCGTCGCTGAGATAGTCGTGCTTGGATCGACTGCTGAACAGCGCGCGCATCACCGCACCTCCCAGGCGCCGTTGCCGGCTTGTGGCCAAATCGTCGCCGTCCCGTGTCTTGTCGGTGCCTTCTAGTCTGTCCTCGCATGCCGGGTGTGTCCACGCCCACACTTCCGGGTTCTCCTGCCCTCACGGTCGGCCACGGTACCCAAACCGCCGATTGATCTGGCACGCTGGACGCCCGTGCGGACCGAACGGGCTAATGGCGGCGGGCAGGCCGAGCGACGGGACCTCAGGGTGATCGTCGGGGCGGCGATCATCAGGGACGGCCGGGTGCTCGCCTGCGCCCGTTCCGCCCCGCCCGAGGTGGCGGGCATGTGGGAGTTCCCCGGCGGCAAGGTGGAGCCGGGCGAGAGCGAGACCGCCGCGCTCGCCCGCGAGTGCGCCGAGGAGTTGGCCGTACGCGTGGAGATCGGCGACCGGGTGGGCCGCAACGTCCGGATGGCCCACGGCCGCTCGGTGCTCAAGGTGTACGCGGCCCGCCTGCTGCACGGCGACCAGCCCAAGGCCCTGGAGCACTCGGCGCTGCGCTGGCTTGCCGCCGACGAACTGGACAGCGTCACCTGGCTGCCCGCCGACGCACCCATCGTCGCCGCCCTCCGGCCGATGCTGTCAGCCTGAGCGGAAGCGGACACCCGGGCCGAAAGGGGACGGGGGCCGCCGGCGCAAGCCGCGGCCCCCGTCATCGCCAGGAGCACTCAGTGCTTGTCCTGCTCCGGGTGGGCGAAGTTCAGGTGCTCCGGAGGCAGCGGGAAGGTCACGTCGTCGCCGAACGGCGACGGCGCCGCCGCCCGGTCGAACGTGAGCTCCGTCAGCGGCAGCTTGCCGTGGTCGTCGACGGCCGGCGCGGTCGGCCTCGGCACCTCGCGGTCCCAGTTGACGCCGCGCTGCGCCTGCACCTCGGCCCGCGGGTCGTGCGAGCCGCCCGCGTGCGAGTGCACGCCCCCGTGGGCGGCGCTGCCGCGCACCGCACCGCTGACGTGTTCGCTGGTCACGCTGGTCTGAGGCACCTGACCCCTCCGGAAGATCTTGCTACCAAGCCACACGAGGGGATCGTACCTGCGGTCGACGACCCGTTCCTTCATGGGGATGATCCCGTTGTCCGTGATCTTGATGTGCTCGGGGCAGACCTCGGTGCAGCACTTGGTGATGTTGCAGAAGCCGAGGCCCTGCTCGGCCTGCGCGTACTCCTTGCGGTCGCTCTTGGCGTCGAGCGGGTGCATGTCCAGCTCGGCCGCCCGGATGAAGTACCGCGGCCCCGAGAACGCCTGCTTGTTCTCCTCGTGGTCGCGGATCACGTGGCAGACGTTCTGGCACAGGAAGCACTCGATGCACTTGCGGAACTCCTGCGAGCGTTCCACGTCGACCTGCTGCATCCGGTACTCGCCGGGCGCCAGGTCGGCCGGTGGCGCGAACGCCGGCGTCTCCCGGGCCTTCTCGTAGTTGAACGAGACGTCGGTGACCAGGTCCCGGATCACGGGGAAGGTGCGCAGCGGGGTGACCGTGACCGTCTCGTCCTCCGTGAAGGTGGACATCCGGGTCATGCAGCTCAGCCGCGGCTTGCCGTTGATCTCCACCGAGCAGGAGCCGCACTTGCCGGCCTTGCAGTTCCAGCGGCAGGCCAGGTCGGGGGCGTCGGTCGCCTGGAGCCGGTGGATGACGTCGAGGACGACCTCACCCTCGTTGACCTCGACCACGTAGTCCTGGAGGTCGCCGCCGTCCTCGTCGCCGCGCCAGATGCGGAACTGGCGCCTGGCGCCCGGCTTGCCCGGCCCCGGGGAGTTCTGGTTACCCATCTCGTCAGCGCTCCTTCTCGGTCTCGACGTCGGCGACCTGGGCGTCGAACTCGGCGAGTTCCTCGTCCGTGAGGTACTTGGCCAGCTCCGCGCGGTCGAAGAGGCCGATCAGCTCCGTGCGCATCGTCGGCAGCGGCTTGCGCGCCAGGCGCACCGTGTCGCCGTCGAGGGAGCAGACCAGGTTGACCCGGCGCCACGACGGGTCCATCGCCGGGTGGTCCTCGCGGGTGTGGCCGCCGCGCGACTCACGCCGCTCCAGCGCCGCCTTCGCGGTGCACTCCGAGACGACCAGCATGTTGCGCAGGTCGAGCGCCAGGTGCCAGCCCGGGTTGTAGCGCCGGCCGCCGGCCGCGCTGACCTTCGCCACCCGCTCCCGCAGCTCCGCCAGCCGCCCCAGCGCGTCCGCGAGCTCATTCTCGCGCCGGATGATGCCCACCAGGTCCCCCATGACCGCCTGGAGGTCCTGCTGGAGGACGTACGGGCTCTCGCCGGTGTCGCGCTGCAACGGCGCGAGGGCCGTCTCCACCGCGGCCTCCACGGCGGCGACGCCCACCTTCGGACGGGCGGGGAGGCTGTCGGCGTACGTGGCGGCGTGCCCGCCCGCGCGCTTGCCGAACACCAGCAGGTCGGACAGGGAGTTGCCGCCGAGCCGGTTGGAGCCGTGCATGCCGCCCGACACCTCACCGGCGGCGAAGAGCCCCTGCACGTGACCGAACGCGGCACCGCTGTCCGGGTCGACCTCGACGCCGCCCATCACGTAGTGACAGGTGGGCCCGACCTCCATCGGCTCCTTCGTGATGTCGACGTCCGCCAGCTCCTTGAACTGGTGGTACATCGACGGCAGGCGGCGACGGATCTCCTCCGCCGACTTCCGGGAGGCGATGTCCAGGTAGACGCCGCCCGCCGGCGTGCCCCGACCGGCCTTCACCTCGCTGTTGATCGCCCGGGCCACCTCGTCGCGCGGCAGCAGCTCCGGCGGACGCCGGTTGTTGTCCGGGTCCGTGTACCAGCGGTCCGCCTCCTCCTCGGTCTCCGCGTACTGCTTGCGGAAGACGTCGGGGACGTAGTCGAACATGAACCGCTTGCCGTCGGAGTTCTTGAGCACGCCGCCGTCGCCGCGTACCGACTCGGTGACCAGGATGCCCTTCACCGACGGCGGCCAGACCATGCCGGTCGGGTGGAACTGGAGGAACTCCATGTTGATCAGCGTCGCGCCGGCCCGCAGGGCCAGCGCATGCCCGTCGCCCGTGTACTCCCAGGAGTTCGAGGTGACCTTGTAGGAGCGACCGACGCCGCCGGTCGCCAGCACCACCGCCGGCGCCTCGAACAGGACGAACTCGCCGGACTCCCGGTAGTAGCCGAACGCGCCGGCGACCCGGTCGCCGTCGAGCAGCAGCTCGGTGATCGTGGTCTCGGAGAAGACCTTGATCCGGGCGTCGTACGAGCCGTGGTCGCGCTTGTCCTCCTGCTGGAGCGACACGATCTTCTGCTGGAGGGTGCGGATCAGCTCCAGGCCCGTCCGGTCGCCGACGTGCGCCAGGCGGGGGTACTCGTGGCCGCCGAAGTTGCGCTGCGAGATCTTCCCGTCCTTGGTGCGGTCGAAGAGCGCACCGTAAGTCTCCAACTCCCAGATCCGCTGCGGCGACTCCTTCGCGTGCAGCTCGGCCATCCGGAAGTTGTTGAGGAACTTGCCGCCGCGCATCGTGTCGCGGAAGTGCACCTGCCAGTTGTCCCGGCTGTTCACGTTCCCCATCGCGGCGGCGGCGCCGCCCTCGGCCATCACCGTGTGCGCCTTGCCGAAGAGCGACTTGGAGATGATCGCGGTCTTCTTGCCGGCGAGGCGGGCCTCGATCGCCGCGCGCAGGCCGGCGCCGCCGGCTCCGATCACGACGACGTCGTAGTGGTGTCGTTCGATTCGCGTTGTGTTCGTCATGTCAGGGGCCCTCTAGTTGATGAACCGCAGGTCGTTGAACCAGCCGGCCGCGACCGCCATGACGTAGAAGTCCGTCAGGGCCAGGGTGCCGAGGGTGATCCAGGCGAGCTGCATGTGCTTGACGTTCAGCCTGGAGACGAAGGTCCACGCCTTGTAGCGCACCGGGGCCTTCGAGAAGTGCTTGAGCCGCCCGCCGATGATGTGCCGGCACGAGTGGCACGAGATCGTGTACGCCCACAGCATCACCACGTTGACCAGCAGGACGATGTTGCCCAGCCCGAAGCCGAAGCCCCTGGGGGAGTGGAAGGCCAGGATCGCGTCCCAGGTGTTGATCAGCGAGATGATCGCGGCGGCGTAGAAGAAGTAGCGGTGCAGGTTCTGGCCGAGCAGCGGGAAGCGGGTCTCGCCGCTGTAGGACTTGTGCCCGTCCGGGACCGCGCAGGCGGGCGGCGACAGCCAGAACGACCGGTAGTACGCCTTGCGGTAGTAGTAGCAGGTGAGCCGGAACAGCAGCAGGAACGGCAGTGTCAGCGCCGCGTCCGGGATGATCCACCAGCCGGGCAGGAACTGACCGAAGTGCGAGGCCTCCGGCAGGCAGCGGTCGGTCACGCAGGGGGAGTAGAACGGGGTCAGGTAGTGGTAGTCCTCGACCCAGTACCACTTGTGCATGAAGACCCGGACCGTCGCGTACGCCACCCACGCGCTGAGCCCGATCACGGTGATCAGCGGGGCGAGCCACCAGCGGTCGGTACGCAACGTCTTCGCCGCGATGGCGGCGCGCGCCCGCGCCCCCAGCGGCTTCGTTGCCGTTGATGTCATTCGAGTCGTCTCCCTGACAGGACCCTCACGGGCGGATCAAGTTCCGGTCGGCAACGCGGACCGGCGAACCCGCACCCGCTTGCCTCGTCATGCGCACACCAACGACCGCGCCGGCGATACGGCGCAGCTAAGTGACACACGTTACGCCGATCTTCGCGAGCCGTCCGCGCAAGGCAGTGTCCCGTGTGTCCCGGCCGGTGGAAAGCCCCGCACCGTGATCGATGTGCGGATGTTAAGAACTTCACCCGACGCCTGTCCGGCGCACCGGAGGGGCTCACCACCGCCGGGCCGACCCCGCCGTGCTCACAGTCAGGCGAGCAGGTCCGCCGGCCGGATCGTGGCCCGGACCGGCTCGGTCAGCTCCAGCGTCTCGCCGGCCTTGGTCACCGACCGCTCGACGTAGTGGGCGCCCTGTCGCTGGTAGACGTGCACGGTCAGCGTCTCCTGCTCCACCAGGAGATACCACTCGATCCCGGCCGCCGCGTGGTAGTGCATCTTGAGCACCTTGTCGGTGGCCGCGTTGCCCGGCGAGATGATCTCGCAGACCAGCCTCACGTCGGCCGCGTCGATCCAGGGGTCGTCGAGGTCGATCGGGCCCGTGACGACGAGGTCGGGAATGGGGATGCGACCCGGCCGGAGCCGGACGTTCACCGCTTCCAGGACGCGGAGGCCGGCTTCCCGCGTCGGCCCTCGCAGGGCGGCCCGCAGCTCACCGGAGATGTTCTGGTGGCGGGGGGTGGGGGCTGGGGTCACGTGAAGGCTCCCGTCGAAGAGTTCGACGCGCTGCTGCGTCTCGTCGAGGGCGAGGTACTCCTCTTCGCTCCACGGGCCGTCGTGGCCGAACACCGCCGCGGTCATCGTCACCTCCACCTCGTGCCGGGGGACATCCTTGCGGGACTGCCGCGCCCATCGTCGCACCCGCTGTCCGGGCTGGGGAGGTCAACGCCGGTGAATGCGGAGGTGAGGGGGCAGGCCCGTTGCAGAGTCGTTACGCTGTGGCCCGCTGACAGCCCCGGCTATGTAGCTTATTTTCACCCTCAGTGCTTTCCTGTAAGTTCTCTTCGTCACTGAGGGAGGCGGTCGTGGGCAAACCGGAGTCGGCGTCGTCCGGGAAACCGGACCGCCCCAGCGTGCCGGAGCAGCGCTCCGGCGAGGATCCCTACCTGCGGGTGAGCGACCTGCGGGTCCGGTTCGACACCGAGGACGGCGTGGTGCGCGCCGTCGACGGGGTGTCGTTCGAGGTGGCGCGCGGGCGCACCCTCGGCATCGTCGGTGAGTCCGGCTCGGGCAAGAGCGTCACCTCGCTGGCCATCCTCGGCCTGCACAACGCCAAGCGGACCAGCATCACCGGGGAGATCTCCGTCGGTGGCCGCCAACTGGTCGGCCTGCCGGACGAGGAGGTACGCCGGCTGCGCGGCCGGGACATGTCGATGATCTTCCAGGACCCACTGTCGGCCCTGCACCCGTACTACACGGTGGGCAGGCAGATCGTCGAGGCGTACCGGGTGCACCACCCGAAGGCCGGCAAGCGTGCGGCCCGGCAACGCGCCGTCGACATGCTGGGCCGGGTCGGCATCCCGCAGCCGGCCCGCCGCTTCGACCAGTACCCCCACGAGTTCTCCGGTGGCATGCGGCAGCGGGCGATGATCGCGATGGCGCTGGTCAACGACCCCGACCTGGTGATCGCCGACGAGCCGACCACCGCCCTGGACGTGACGGTGCAGGCGCAGATCCTCGACCTGCTGGCCGACCTCCAGGCCGAGTTCAACTCCGCGATCATCCTGATCACCCACGACCTGGGCGTGGTCAGCCAGGTCGCGGACGAGGTGCTGGTCATGTACGGCGGGCGGGCCGTCGAGCACGGCAGCGTCGAGCAGGTGCTCCGCCGCCCGCAGCACCCGTACACCTGGGGTCTGCTCTCCAGCGTGCCCTCGCTGCACGGCGACGCGGACGCGGACCTGATGCCGATCCCCGGCAACCCGCCGAGCCTGATCAACCTGCCGTCCGGCTGCGCCTTCCACCCGCGCTGCCGGTACGCCGGCCGCAACGGCGACCGGTCCCGCTCGGAGGTCCCGGAGCTGCGCCCCGCCGGCGCGCCCGGCCACCTGGTCGCCTGCCACCTCTCCGCGGACGACCGGACGCTGCTGTACGCGGAGGACATCGCACACGTGGGAGTGGCCCGGTGAGCGCGAGGAATGCAGCGCCGCGGAGTCCCGCAGCGGCGAACGGAGAGCAGGCCCCGATGAGTGTGGGGACCGAGCCGCTACTGCGGGTACGCGGGCTGGCGAAGCACTTCCCGGTGCGCAACGGCCTGCGGCGCACCGGGCTGGTCCGGGCCGTGGACGGGCTGGACTTCGACGTGCGGCCCGGCGAGACGCTCGGCCTGGTGGGGGAGTCGGGCTGCGGCAAGACGACCACCGGCCGGATGCTGGTCCGCCTGCTGGAGCCCACGGCCGGCAGCATCGAGTTCGCCGGGCGGGACATCACCCACGCGGGCCGCCGCGAACTGCGGGCGCTGCGGCAGGACCTCCAGATCATCTTCCAGGACCCGTACGCGTCGCTGAACCCCCGGCACACGGTGGGTCGGATCGTGGCGATGCCGTTGCAGGTCAACGGCATCAACCCGCCGGGCGGGGTGAAGAAGCGGGTCCAGGAGCTGCTGGAACTGGTCGGGCTGAACCCCGAGCACTACAACCGCTACCCGCACGAGTTCTCGGGCGGCCAGCGGCAACGCATCGGCATCGCCCGCGCGCTCGCGTTGCAGCCGAAGCTGATCGTCGCCGACGAGCCGGTGTCCGCCCTGGACGTGTCGATCCAGGCGCAGGTGGTCAACCTGCTGCGCGACCTGCAACGCGACCTCGGCCTGGCGTTCGTCTTCATCGCCCACGACCTGGCCGTGGTGCGCCACTTCTGCCAGCGGGTCGCCGTCATGTACCTCGGCAAGGTGGTCGAGATCGGCGACCGGGACGACATCTACGAACGCCCGCAGCACCCGTACACCCGGGCCCTGCTCTCGGCGATTCCCGACGTCACGCAGCTCGGCGCGGCGGGCCGGATCCGGCTCTCCGGGGACGTTCCGACGCCGCTGGACCCGCCGTCGGGTTGCCGCTTCCGCACCCGGTGCTGGAAGGCGCAGGAGCGGTGCGCCACCGAGGAGCCGACGCTGGTGTCGCGCGGCGGCGACCAGGCCACCGCCTGCCACTTCCCGGAGACGGGGCCGGTCGGCGCCGCGCCGGGACCGGCCGGTGCGGACGCGCGGCCGGCGGGCCCCGGGACGGCCGGGGTCGGCGCGACCGTCGAGGAGGTGTCGAAGTGAGCTTGTCCCCGGTCGAGGGCACCGCGCTGGCCGAGATCGAGTCCGGCGACGACGCCGGCGAGCAGAAGACGCTGGTCGGCCGCTCGCCGGGCCAGCTCGTCCGCAGCCGGCTGCGCAGCGACCGTACGGCCCTGGTGAGCGGGCTGGTGCTGATCTTCTTCGTGCTGCTGGCGGTGGGTGCGCCCCTGGTCCAGCGGCTCTACGGGGTGTCGCCGAACGAGCAGTTCGGCGACCTGCTGGACAGCACCGGCATGCCGCTGGGCTACGTCGGCGGGATCAGCGGCGACCACTGGTTCGGTCTGGAGCCCGGCCTGGGCCGGGACATCTTCATCCGGATGGTCTACGGCATCCGCACCTCCCTGCTGATCGCCCTCGGCGCCGCCCTGATCACCACCACGATCGGCGTGGTCCTCGGGATCCTCGCCGGCTACCTCGGCGGGGTGGTGGACGCGGTGATCAGCTGGGTCACCGACGTGGCCCTGGCGATGCCGTTCCTGATCTTCGCGCTGGCCGTGGTGCCGACGTTCTCGCTGCGCTTCTACGGCCCGCGCGACGCGGTGCCGACCTGGTTCGCGGTCACCACGCTGATCGTGGTCTTCACCGCGTTCGGCTGGACCAGCACCGCCCGGTTGGTCCGCGGGCAGGTCGTGTCGCTGCGCGAACGCGAGTTCGTCGAGGCGGCCAGGGCCAGCGGCGCGGGGCTGGGGCACATGCTCTTCCGGCAGCTGCTGCCGAACATCTGGGCCCCGATCCTGGTGTCGTTCTCGCTGCTGGTGCCGTCTTACGTGACGAGCGAGGCGGCGCTGTCCTTCCTCGGCGTCGGGCTGCCCGAGTCGGTGCCCAGCTTCGGCCGGATGATCTACCGGAGCATCGACTACCTGCAGACCGACCCGGCCTACGTCTTCTTCCCCGGCATCACGATCTTCGCGCTCGTGCTGGCGTTCAACCTCTTCGGCGACGCGTTGCGGGACGCGCTCGACCCGAAGTCGTCACGGTAAGGGGTACTGCACATGGTGCGCTTCCTGCTGAAGCGGGTGATGCTGGCGATCTCGGTGCTGTTCGCGGTCAGTGTGGTCAGCTTCCTGCTGTTCTTCGCGCTGCCCGCCGACCCGGTGACCGGCATGTGCCCCAAGAACTGCAACGCCGAGCGCCTGGAGCGGGTGCGTACGGAGCTGGGCCTCAACGAGCCGAAGGTGCAGCAGTACGCCGACTACATGAAGGGCATCTTCGTCGGCCGCGACCTGGGCAGCGCGCAGGGCGGCGAGTGCGCGGCGCCCTGCCTCGGCTACTCGTACGTCAACAGCGAGGCGGTCACCGACACCTTCGCCCGGGTGCTGCCGGTGACGTTGAGCATCGTCCTGCCCGCGGCGGTGCTGTGGCTCGCCATCGGGGTCGGGCTCGGCATGATCTCGGCACTGCGGCGCGGTTCGCTGCTGGACCGCATCTCGATCGGCCTCACCCTGACCTTCGCCTCGCTCCAGCTCTACTTCGTCGGCGCGGTCCTGCTGCTGATCTTCGTCTACACCCTGAAGATCCTGCCCACGCCGCGCTACACGTCGCTGTTCGAGGATCCCGTGGAGTGGGCGCGGGGGCTGGTGCTGGCCTGGGTGACCCTGGCACTGCTCTTCTCCGCGATCTACGCCCGGCTGTCCCGGGCCCAGATGCTGGAGACGCTCTCCGAGGACTACGTGCGCACCGCCCGGGCCAAGGGCATGCCGAAGCGGCAGGTGTACGGCAAGCACGCGCTGCGCGCGGCGATCACGCCGATCGTCACCATCGCCGGTCTCGACGTGGGCACGGCGCTCGGCGGCACGGTGATCACGGAGACCACCTTCGGCATCCAGGGGCTGGGGCGTACGGCGGTGGAGGCGGTCCGCCAGGGGGACCTGCCGACCATCATGGCGACCGTGCTGATCGCCGCGCTGTTCGTGGTCGTCGCCAACATGGTCGTCGACCTGCTCTACGCGTTCATCGACCCACGGGTGCGCCTCGGCTGACCGCGGTGTGCCGGGGCCGATCGTTGTAGCCCCGTTATCTGCTCGAAATTTACCGTCATTGAAGGCTGAGCGAAGCTTTCCTTCATCGGCGATCCGGAGGAGTGAGTATGCGAGCAAGACGCGTCACCGCCCTGGGCGGTGCGATCGCACTGATGGTTTCCCTCGGTGCGTGCAGCGAGAACACCGGTGACGACACCGGCGGGGTGGACACCACCAAGCCGCGCACCGGCGCCATCGCGACCGACCCCAAGGACTCCCTCGGCCCCGCGCCGGAGGTGCCCGGCGCGGCCAAGGGTGGCACGTTCTACATCCTGCGGGAGAACAAGATCTCCCACATGGACCCGCAGCGGATCTACTCGTTCGCCGGCCTGATGGGAAGCCAGCTCTACGCCCGCTTCCTCACCACGTTCAAGGACGACGGCAAGGGCAACGTCACCCTGGTCGGCGACCTCGCCGAGACCCCCGGCACCAACGTCAACAACGACTGCAAGGTCTGGGAGTTCAAGGTCAAGCAGGGGGTGAAGTTCGAGGACGGCCGGCCGATCACCAGCAAGGAGATCGCGTACGGCATCGCCCGGTCCTTCGACCCGGACCTCACCGGCGGCCCGACCTACCTGCAGGAGTGGCTGGTCGACAGCCCGCAGTACGACACCAAGTGGGACTTCAAGGCCAACAAGACCTCGCTGCCGCCCGGGCTGACCACGCCGGACGAGAAGACGCTGCGCTTCGAGTTCAACAAGCCCCGCTGCGACCTGCCGTTCGCGGTGTCGCTGCCGGCCACCGCGCCGCTGCCGGCCGACAAGGACACCGGCGTCAACCTGGACAACCAGCCGTTCTCGTCGGGCCCGTACAAGTTCACCAAGCACACCCCGGGCGTCGAGATCGTGCTCGAGCGCAACGAGCACTGGGACCCGGCCACCGACGCCGTGCGCCACCAGTACCCGGACAGGTTCGTCTGGTCGCTGGGCGCGGACCAGGCCGCCCAGACCAACCGGGTGCTCGCCGGCACCGGCAACGACGCCGCGGCGGTCGCCACCGGCGGTGTTCCCTCGGAGCTGATCGCCAAGGTCACCGGCGACCCCAAGCTCAAGGAGCGGATGATCGTCGCGGCCACGCCGAACGCGTACCGGCTGACCATCAACACCGCCCGGGTCACCGACCTGTCGGTGCGCCAGGCGATCAACCACGCGATCGACCGCACCAGCATCACCAAGAACCTCGGCGGTCCCTACGGCGCCGTGCCGATGACCACGCTGCTGCCGCCCACCACGCTGGGCTACAAGCAGTTCGACGCGTACCCGGCCGGCGACAGCGGCAACCCGGAGAAGGCCAAGGAGCTGCTCGCCGGCAAGACGCAGAACCTGGTGCTGCTCACCTCCGACGTGACCAGCTCCCAGGAGCGGGCCACCCAGATCAAGAACGCCCTGGAGAAGGCCGGCCTCACCGTCACGATCAAGACGATCCCCGAGGACGGCTACCTCGACACGGTGAAGAAGAAGGACAACCCGTACGACCTCTGGGTCGACTCGTGGGCGGCCGACTGGCCCAGCGGCGCGTCGATCCTGCCGGTGCTCTTCGACGGCCGTGGCATCAAGGCCGAGGGCAACAGCAACACCTCCCAGCTCAACAACGAGGCGCTCAACGCGGAGTTCGACCGGATCCTCGCCCTCGACCCGGCCAAGCAGGCCGACGAGTGGAGCAAGATCGACGAGCGGCTCATGAAGGAGACGGCGCCGGCGGTGCCGCTCTACGTCGAGGTGGTCTCCCTGGCGCACGGCGAGAAGGCCGGCGGCGTCTTCATCGGCAGCATCTTCGGCTGGCCGAGCTTCGTGGACGCCTACGTCAAGCAGTGACGCCGCCCGTGCCGCGCTGACACCCCCAGCGGTGACACGCACGGACCGGCCCCCGGTCGACAACGTCGTCGGCCGGGGGCCGCCGTGTCGGTGTGTAAGGAAGGGCCCCTTGTTAACGCAATGCGTTAACAAGGGGCCCTTCCTTACACCAGGTGCCGGCGGACGAAGTCGAGTTCGAGCCTGAGCAGGCGCTCGGCGGTGCCACCGGCGGCCATGTGGGTGGCACCGGTCAGCGGGAGCACGGAGTGCGGCCGGCCGGTCGCCAGCAGCGCCGCGGACAGCCGCAGCGTGTGCGCGGCCACCACGTTGTCGTCGACCAGGCCGTGCACCAGCAGCAGCGGCCGGGCCTCCTCCGGCCGCTGCACCGGCTCGCCGGCCAGCTCCACCAGCGAGTGGTGCGCGTAGATGTCCGTGCCGTCGTCCGGCATGCCCAGGTAGCGCTCCGTGTAGGCGGTGTCGTACAGCGCCCAGTCGGTGACCGGCGCCCCGACGATGCCGCACCGGAACAGCTCCGGGTGCCGCAGCACCGCCAGGCCGGCCAGCCAGCCGCCGAACGACCAGCCCCGCACCGCCACCCGCTCCAGGTCGAGGTCGGGGTGCTTGCCGGCCAACGCGGTCAGCGCGTCCACCTGGTCGAGCAGGACGACGTCGGCCACCCGCCGGTGGATCGCCTTCTCGAAGGAGGGGGCCACGCCCGGCGTACCGCGGTTGTCGATGGTGACCACCGCGAAGCCGGCGTCGGCCCACCACTGCCGCTCCAGCCACGCCGCGCGGGCCGCCAGCACCTCCTGGTGCCCCGGCCCGCCGTAGACGTCCAGCAGCACCGGCAGCCGCCGCCCGCTGACGTGGTTGTCGGGATAGAGCACGGCCGTCGGCAGCCGCCGGTCGGTGACCCGCTCCAGCAACGGCAGCGGCGCGTACGGCGGGGTGGCGGCGAGCGAGCGCAGCACGGCCACCTCCCGCTCGCCCCGCCGCACCGTCCAGCGGGTGCCCGGATGGTCGAGCGAGGCGCTCCCCACCACCAGCACGTCCCCGCCCACGACGGCGGTGTGCCAGCCCGGGTCGGTGGTGATCCGGCGTGCGTCCACTCCGCCGCCGATGGTGGTGCGCACCCGGAACAGGTGCCGCTCGCTGGGCTCCCCGTCGCTCGCCTCCACCAGCAGGTCGGCCGGGCCGTTGCCGCCGGGCAGCCGCCCCACCACCCGCCGCACGTAGAGCGACGGCGGGGTGAGCAGGGTGCCGTCGGCGAACAGGCAGCGGGCGTCGTACCCGTCGTGGGCGAGTTCGCCGCCCACCAGCACCCGGCCGTCCGGCAGGTGGGCCGGGGTGCCGGGGATCGGCTCCACCCAGCGCGGGTCGGCCAGCTCGGCGTGCACCTGGGTCTCGCCGGTACGCGGGTCGATCGCCAGCACCAGGCCGTGCTGCTGGGAACGGCGCAGCACGGTGATCAGCGGCCCACCCTCGGCCCAGTGCACGCCGGTCAGGTACGGGTAGGTCTCCCGGTCCCAGTGCACGTCGACCCAGCCGTCGTCGAGGTCCAGCAGGTGCAGGCTGACCTCGGCGTTCGCGCTGCCCGCCCGGGGGTACGCGACCGTGGTCGGCGGGCTCGCCGGGTCGGCCGGGTCGTGCAGGTGCCAGCGTTCGACCCGGGACTCGTCCACCCGGGCGGCCAGCACCGAACGACCGTCCGGCGCCCACCAGTAGCCGCGGAAGCGGTGGAACTCCTCGGCCGCGATGTGCTCGGCCAGCCCCCAGGTCACCCCGGAGTCCTCGCCGGCCAGCAGGGTGTCCGTACCGTCGTGCTCGACCACCCGCAGCTGCCCCCGGCGGACCCCCTCGGCGGCGTCGGTGACGTACGCCAGGCGCTGCCCGGTGGGGTCGGGCCGGGGGTCGAGCACCGGCCCGACGGTGGCCACCTCGATCACGTCGCCGTGCACCAGGTCGGCCCGGAAGAGCCGCCCGGCCAGCGCGAAGACCGCCACCCGCCCGGCGCCGTCCAGCGCGTAGGAGCCGATGCCGGAGGCGCTCAGCCGCAGCCGCTCGCGCAGCGCGCGCTCGCCCGGGCTCAGCGCGTCGGGATCGGCGTCGGCCCCGAGCAGCGTCGCCGGATCGGCGACCAGCCGCTCCTCGCCGCTCGCGACGTCGAGCTGCCAGAGCGCGTCCGCCGGGTCCTCCGGGCCGGCCGAGCGCAGGAAGACCACCCGGGCGCCGTCATCGGCCACGACGACCGCCCGCGGCGCTCCGCGGCTGAACCGGCGGGTGCGGGCGGCCAGCTCCGGAAAGTCCACAGTCCAGATCGTAGAGCGGTGACCGGGGGTGATGTGGCCGACCTGCGTGGACGCGTCAGGGCCGGCGGAGGAGAACCGCCGGATAGAGTGACCGGCGTGACGACGTTGCCTGACCGCCGCCTCCTGCTGGTCCACGCGCACCCCGACGACGAGTCCATCGGCACCGGCTCCACGATGGCGCACTACGTCGCCGCCGGCGCCCACGTCACCCTGGTGACGTGCACCCTCGGCGAGGAGGGTGAGATCCACGTGCCGGCGCTGACCCAGCTGGCCGCGGCCGAGGCCGACCAGCTCGGCGGCTGGCGGATCGCCGAGCTGAACGCCGCCTGCGCCGCGCTCGGCGTCACCGACCACCGCTTCCTCGGCGGCGCCGGCCGCTACCGCGACTCCGGCATGATGGGTCTCGCCACCAACGAGCATCCCCGGGCCTTCTGGCAGGCCGACCTCGACGAGGCCGCCGGGCACCTGGTGGAGATCATGCGGGAGGTACGCCCGCAGGTCATGGTCACCTACGACGACAACGGCTTCTACGGGCACCCGGACCACATCCAGGCGCACCGGGTGGCGATGCGCGCGTACGAGCTGGCCGGCGCGGAGGGATTCGCCCCGGCGAAGGTCTACTGGACGGCGATGCCGCTCAGCGTGCTGGAGGCGGGGATGGGCCAGTTCGTCGAGTCGGCGGACAATCCCTTCGCCGGTATCGAGGACATCTCGGAACTGCCCTTCGGCACGCCCGACGCGCAGATCGCCGCCCGGATCGACGCCACCGAGCAGCACGCCGCCAAGGAGGCGGCGATGCGGGCGCACGCCACGCAGATTCCCGACGACTCCTGGCTCTACACCATCGCCGGCAGCTCCGGCGGCGAGTTCATGGGCATGGAGTACTACAGCCTCGCGGTGGGGGAGAAGGGGCCGGGCAGCGGCCCGTACGGCTGGGAGGACGACCTCTTCGCCGGGCTCGACGTCGCCGACGGCCCGGACCGGTCCCCGGTCGCGGCGGCCGGTCTTCGGTGACCCTGCCCGTCGCATCGATGTCGGCCGCCCCGGAGGAGACCGCCCCGCCGCCGTCCGGGCGGTCCCGGCGGCTGCTCGACCTCGCCCTGCGGGTGGCCGGCGGGCTGGTCGCCGTCCTCGGTGGGACGCTCACCGCGGTGCTGGAGCTGCTGCTGGCGACGCTCCGGGTCGGCGGCCAGCTGATCGGCGTCTCGGTGTTCGTCGCGATCGGCGCGAACATCGCGCTGAGCTGGTTCGCGCACGAGGCCGTCGGCCGCCGGTGGGCGGTGGCGCTGCCCGCGACGCCCTGGTTCGTGCTGATGGCGGTCGCGGCGGTCCGCACCGCCGAGGGGGACCTGCTCGTGACCGGCGACAACTGGGTTGGTCTGGCGATGATCGTGGCCGGCGCGATGACCTTCGCGGTGATGGGTTTCCGGCAGATCCTGGCGCCGCCGTCGGTCCGGTCGGAGGACTGACGCCGCACCGGTTCCGGTGGTAGAAATTCCTGCCAGGAAGCCCGCCGCCCGGCGGGCGGTACGGCGGGAGGCGTGCGATGAGTGAGCGGTGGCGCGTGACCGGGGTCCTCGCGGTCGCGCTGTTCGCGGTCAACGTGGTCGCCCGGCTGGTCACCCGGTTCGGCTTCGACGGCGACGACACGGCCGCCGACCGGGTGTCGCTGGGGATGTTCGTGGTGATCGGGCTGGTCCTGGCGGCGGTCGCCTTCGTCTGGGGCAGGCGCCGGCCCGTGGCCGCCTGGGGGGCCGACGTGGCCGCCGCGGTCGGGGTCGCGCTGCTGCTGACGGTGCTGGTGGGGCCGCTGCTGATCGGCGACAACCCGTTCGGCGGGGGCGCGGGCACCTTCTTCGCCCAGATCTGGCTCTACCTCGCGGCGGCCGGCGTGGGCGTGCTGCTCGGCTACCTGCTGCTCACGGCGCTCGGCCTGGACCACCGCTCGCAGTCGCTCAAGCGGTACGCCGAACTCCGGGCCACCAAGCCCCGCCGCGTCGTGCGCCGCTGACCCGCCCCGCCGTGGCCGGACGGGTCAGGCCGGTGGGGTGCGGGTGAGGTACGTGTGGTGGGTGGTGAAGCCCACCGTGCGGTAGAGGCCCACGGCCGGCGTGTTGCGCTGCTCGACCTGGAGGAAGGCGTGCGAGGCGCCGGTCGCGGCGCCCCAGTCGGCGAGCGCGCGGATGATCCGGCTGCCCAGTCCCTGCCGCCTCGCCTCGGGCAGCACCTCGATCAGGCTGAGCCCGAGCCAGCGTCGGCCCTGCCCGGTGACCGTGCCCCGGCCGACGGCGAGCAGCGCGCCGTCGGCGTACACGTGGGCGAAGCGGACCTGGTCCACGGCGGTGAGCACGTGCCGGGCGGCGTCCGGCAGGCCGCCCTTGCGACCGGCGGCGACGGCGAGCCAGTCGTCCGACGGCCCGGTGGCCAGCGTGACCGGCGGCGCCGCGGCGCGTTCCGGCCCGGCCGGCGGCAGCCCCGCCAGCGGCACGGTCTGCACGAGCACGGGCGGCCGGCCGCCCCAGCCGCGGGCGTCCAGTTCCGCGCCGACCGGGGCGGCGAGCGGCAGCGGGGTGTTGACCATCGGCGGCTGGCCGAGGTCGGCGTACCAGCGCTCCACCGCGTCGAGGGCGGCGGGCAGGGGCCGGTCCGGGTCGCCGACGGGCAGCGCCGAGTTGGCCCGGCCCGTCCAGCCGTCGGCGGAGCGCAGCCGCCAGTCGCCGAGCCGCCCCCGTACGGCGGCGGGCCAGGCCTCGTCGGCGGCCAGCTCCAGCTCGAGCACCGCCGCGGCGGTGGGCCGGCGGGCCGGCGGCACCCGCTTGGCCCGGTGCACCTCGGCCAACGGCACCCGGAGCCGGCCCTGCGCGGTGGCGAGCGTGAGGTCGGTCTCGCTCAGCTCGACCAGCTCGCCGAGGGCGTCCGAGAAGAGCGGCCGACCTTCGCGAATCCCCACGATCCGGCGAACCACGATCCGGTGTCCCACATCCTGCTGTCGGAGCACGATCGACCCCCTCCCCGGCGAGATACTAGGCTCTTACCGTCGCGGGTGATCGCGGCGTGTCTTGCGGAGGAGAAGACCGGTGACCTACATCATCGCCGAGCCGTGCGTGGATGTGCTCGACAAGGCCTGCATCGAGGAATGCCCGGTCGACTGCATTTACGAGGGCAACCGGATGCTCTACATCCACCCCGACGAGTGCGTCGACTGTGGTGCCTGTGAGCCGGTCTGCCCGGTCGAGGCGATCTTCTACGAGGACGACGTCCCCGAGCAGTGGAAGGACTACACCGGCGCCAACTACGAGTTCTTCGAGGAGCTGGGCTCGCCCGGCGGCGCCTCGAAGATCGGCAAGGTGGAGAAGGATGCGACCTTCGTCGCCGCGCAGCCGCCGCGCGGCGAGGGCCACTGAACCGGCCCGCGCCGGTCTCGTCGCGGCTGCCGGAGTTCACCTGGGACACCCTGGACGCCGCGGCCACGCTGGCCGCGGCGCATCCTGAGGGCCTGATCAACCTCTCCATGGGTACGCCGGTCGACCCGGTGCCCGAGGTGATCCGGCGGGCGCTGGCCGACGCGTCCGACGCCCCGGGCTATCCGCTGACCGCCGGGACGCCGGTGCTGCGCGAGACGATCGCGGCCTGGGTCGCGCGGGCCTGCGGCGCCGGCGTCGACGGCCTCGGCGTGCTGCCCACGATCGGCTCGAAGGAACTCGTCGCCTGGCTGCCCACGCTGCTCGGGATCGGTCCCGGCGACGTCGTCGTGGTGCCCTCGGTCGCCTACCCGACCTACGAGGACGGGGTCCGGCTCGCCGGCGCCACCGTCGTACGCGCCGACTCGCTGACCGCCGTCGGCCCCACCCCCCGCGTGCGCCTGGTCTGGGTCAACTCGCCGGGCAACCCGACGGGTCGGGTGCTGCCGGCGGCCCACCTGCGCAAGGTGGTCGACTGGGCCCGGGAGCGCGGCGCGGTGGTCGCCAGCGACGAGTGCTACCTGCCGCTGGGCTGGTCCGCCGAGCCCGTCTCGGTGCTCTCGCCCGAGGTCTGCGGCGGCTCGTACGACGGGGTGCTGGCCGTGCACTCGCTCTCCAAGCGGTCCAACCTGGCCGGCTACCGGGCGGGCTTCGTGGCGGGCGACCCGGCACTGGTGGCGGAGCTGCTCAAGGTCCGCAAGCACGCCGGGATGATCGTGCCGGCGCCGGTGCAGGCGGCGATGGTGGCCGCGCTGCGCGACGAGCGGCACGCCGACGAGCAGCGGGAGCGCTACCGGGTCCGGCGCGACGCCCTGCACGCCGCGTTCACCGGCGCGGGCTTCACCGTCGAGCACTCCGAGGCCGGTCTCTACCTCTGGCTGACCCGGGGCGAGGACTGCTGGGAGACGGTCGACTGGCTGGCCCGGCGGGGCATCCTCGTGGCCGCGGGCGTCTTCTACGGCCCGGCGGGACGGCAGCACGTCCGGGTGGCGCTGACCGAGTCCGACGAGCATGTGGCGGCGGTCGCCGACCGGCTCGCCCAACCCTGAGCGGCCGGGGTGGACCGATGGTGCGCGGGATCGGCGGCACGGCACGGGCCGCGGTGGTCGGCGCCGGCCTGATCGGCGGTTCGGTCCTGCTCCGGCTGCGCGACGCCGGGCTCGACGTCGCCGGATGGGATCCGGACCCGACCACCCGGCGGTACGTCCGGGAGCGCGGCCTCGCCTGCCCGGACACCGCCGAGGAGGCGGTCGCGGGCCGCGACGTCGTCTTCCTCTGCGGTCCACTGCCCAGCCTGCCCGAGATGCTGTGCCGGGTGGCCGTCGCCACCGACGAGGAGTGCGTGCTCACCGACGTGGGCAGCACGAAGGCGGAACTGGCCGCCTTCGCCGCCGCGCGGGGCGTGGGGCACCGCTTCGTTCCCGGGCATCCGATGGCCGGCGCCGAGCGGGCCGGTGTCACCTCGGCCAGCCCGACGCTGCTCGACCGGGCCGCCTGGGTGCTCTGCCCGGGGCCGACCGGGATGCCGGCGTTCCGTCGGCTCGCCCCGCTGATCATCGAGGCGTTCCGGGCCAGGTTGGTGCCGATGTCACCGGAGCAGCACGACACGGTGGTCGCGCTCTCCTCGCACGTGCCGCACCTGCTGGCTGGCGCGCTGGCGGGGGCGGCGCAGGAGGCGCCGCTGCGCGACGCAGTGCTGGGTCTGGCCGCCGGCAGCTTCCGTGACGGCAGCCGGGTCGCCGCGACCCCCGCCGAGCGCACCGCCAACATGCTGCTCGGCAACCGGGAACGCGTCATCGAGGAGTTGGCCCGGGTCACGGCGTTCCTCGACGGACTGGCCGGGGCGGTCCGGGCGGGCGACGCCGCGGCGCTCACCTCGCGGTACCGCGTGGCGGCGTCGGCACGGGCCGCGCTGTCCGGGCGCCGGTTCGTCAGCCGGGGGCGCCGCTTCCCCGTCGCCGGCGACGTCGCCGTGGAGGTCGCGTACCTGTGGGAGCTCGGGGCGGCCGGCGGACACCTGAGCGGGTGCCGGGTCGATGCCGGCACGGTCTCGTACGTCGCACACCTCCCGGCGGATCCCGAGCCGGCCTGAGCGTCGCTCCGGGGTCGGCCTTCGGGCCCCGGCGGCCCGTGGCGCGAGACAGGCGACGGCGGACGGGAGTGCCGTTAGGGTGGGGGCATGGTGGACGGGCCGGTGGTGGCGGTGCGCGGCGAGGCGTACCGGGAGGTGGCTCCGGAGATCGCCCGGTTCTCGGTGACCGCCAGCGCGCGCGACCGGGACCGGGAGGCCACCCTGACCCGGCTGGCCGAGCGGGCCGCAGCGGTCCGGGTGCTGCTCGACGAGAGCCCCGGCATCGACCGGCGGGAGACCGGTGAGCTGCGGGTGAGGCCGGAGACCCGGCGCTCCGGTGAGCGGGTGGTGGCGTACAGCGGCAGCGTGACCACCACCGTGACGGTCAGCGACTTCACCGCGCTCGGCGAGCTGATGCTGCGCCTGGCCGACCAGGACCAGATCGAGGTGGCCGGGCCGTGGTGGTCGCTGCGGCCGGGCAGCCCGGCCCACCGGGAGGCCCGGCACGCCGCGCTCGCCGACGCCCTGCTGCGGGCCCGCGAGTACGCGGAGGCCCTCGGCGCCCGGGTCACCGCCCTGATCGAGCTGGCCGACGCGGGCGCGACGGAACAGCCGATGATGAGCCGGATGGCGTACGCGGCCGGCGGTGTCGAGAGCGGCCCGCCGGAGCTGGAGCTCGATCCGCAGCCGCAGACCGTGCACGCCGCGGTGCACGCGCGGTTCGCGATCAGCGAGCCGGTCCTCGGCTGATGGCCGCCGCCCGGGTCGGCGGGACCGACGAGCTGGTGGCGCGGGCGCGCGCCCTCGCCGAGGCCGGCCCGCGGCAGCTGCTCGGCATCGCCGGGCCGCCCGGCGCCGGGAAGTCGACGCTGGCGGAGCTAGTCGTCGAGGCGGTCGGCCCGGCGGCCCGGCTGGTGCCGATGGACGGCTTCCACCTCGCCCAGGCCGAGCTACGCCGCCTGGGCCGGGCGGAGCGCAAGGGCGCCGTGGACACCTTCGACGCCAACGGCTACGTCTCGACGCTGCGCCGCCTGCGTCGGCTGGAGCCGACGGCGGTCTACGTGCCGGCGTTCCGCCGGGACCTGGAGGAGCCGGTGGCCGGCTCGATCGAGGTGCCGCCGTCGGTGCGGCTGGTGGTCACCGAGGGCAACTACCTGCTGGTGGCCGCGACGCCCTGGGACGAGGTGCGGCAGTTGCTGCACGAGGCATGGTTCCTCGACCTGGAGGCCGAGTTGCGGCTGCGCCTGCTGACCGCCCGGCACGAGGCGTACGGGCGGTCGCCGGAGCAGGCCCGGGCGTGGGCGACCGGCAGCGACGAGGCCAACGCCGCCCTGGTGGCCGGCACCGCGCACCGCGCCGACCTGGTCGTCCGCCTCGCCGAGCCGCCGCCGACGCCGACGCCCTGACGGTCGGCAGCCCGCCGCGTGCCGCTTCGAGCAGGGTGGCCAGCCGGGAGGAGAGCCGGGCCGCCGTCGTGCGGGTCAGCCCGAGCCGCGCCGGGGCGCCGGGACGCCCCGGCGTAGCAGCCACGCCACCCGCGAGCGTTCCCGGTGGAACTCGGGCGCCTCCGGGTAGCCGCTGTGGTTGCGGATCGGGGGGTCCGCCACCTCCCCGTCGCTGGGGTGCAGCGCCTCCGGGTCGCGTACGGGCAGGTCGCGTTCCCCGGCCGTGACCGGCCAGCCGAGCGGGTCGGTGTTGCGCCAGAAGTTGGTCCAGCGGATCCGGCCGCCGGGCGGGGTGAGCGCCTCGGTCAGCGCCGGCAGGCGCTCCGGGCCGAAGTAGCCGGGGAAGACCCGCCCGTAGAGCCGGGTCAGCTGGCAGCCGTACGAGAAGAACCAGATCCGCCGGCGGGTGCGGGCGGGCAGCTGGAGGATCACCGCCGCGCAGATCACCGTGCCCTGGCTGTGCCCGGAGAGGATGATCCCGTCCACACTCCGAGGGTCGTGCCCGGCGAGCGCCAGCAGGCCGGCGGTGCGGGTCTGCAACTCGGGTACGGCCCGTTCGGCATAGCTGGGCGGGGCCAGCGGGTGCGCGGTCCGGGGCCAGAAGGTGCCGACGTCCCAGACCACGCCGACCGAGCGGCGGACGAGTTCGTTGCGGTAGACCAGCAGGCCCACCGCGGCGATCAGCACCGGCAGCCAGCCGAGCAGCCACCCGCCCAGCTCGGAGATCCACGCGACCACCGCCGCGCCGCCGGTCGCCACCGGGGGGTGCGGCGGGCGGCGCGAGAGCAGGGCGGCGCAGGCGAGGGTCGCCAGCGCGAGCGACACGGTGGCGTACCAACCGACCAGTCGCACGGCGTGCTCGCCGACCAGCCGGTGCAGCGCGCGCCAAGCGCCGACGTCGCGGCTGCGCCGCAGCCCGTGCGCGGAGAGGGGGGCGCCGATGTGCGCCGCCGTCTCCGCGTACTCGCGCCGGCGCAGGCGGAGGTAGAGCAGACCGGCCCGGGCGGCGGTGGCGGCGAGCGCGAGCAGGGCGGCGGCGTAGACGAGCCCGGCCCACAGCACCGGAACCGGGGGCGCCAAGGGTGGGAGGCCGCCCGGCGCCGGGCCGCCGTGCAGCCGGCTGGTGACCCAGTAGAGCAACCCGGCGCTGTAGGAGACGCAGAGCATCCAGCCGAAGCCGGCGATGACCGCCGGCGCCCGGCCGCCCCAGGCCAGGTCGGTGTGGGGCTCCGGGGGCTGTCGCCCGGTCGGCGTCGGGACGTGCGGCAGCAGCAGCCCGGTGGCGGCCAGGGCGACGATCAGGACGACGACCATCCAGTACTCCAGCGCGGCGGGCGGGGGCGGTAGCCGGGGCAGCCACCCGGTGGACCAGGCGAACCCGAGCACGAGCAGCAGGGTGGCCGCCGCCGGCGCGGTCAGCGCCCGCCGCCCGGACCGGGCCACCGCCCCGATCGCGATGAGCAGCAGCAGTTGCCCCGTGCCCAGCCACGCGACGATCCAGTCGAGGCCGGGCAGCGACCGGTCGGCCGGGCAGGCCGGCGCGACGGCAGTGTCGGCGCAGCCGGGGGCCGCACGCAGCTCGGCCAGGGGCTTGCCGGCGGGACCGTCGGGCAGCAGCAGGATCAGCACCGTCCCGGCCAGCCCCGCGGCAGCGAGTACGGCGACGGTGACGCTCCAGCCCCCGAGCGGGGTGGCCCCCGCGCGCCGGGTCAGGCTGGGCCTCGCCAGCGCCACGACCGCGACCAGCACGACGGCGGCCAGCGCCGCGACCGTGGCCCAGGCGACAGCCGCCCGGCCGCCCCGGGGCGGGTCCAGCGCGAGGACCGTGCCCAGCGGCACGGCGGCGGCGACGACCACTCCGGTGCACAGGTGCAGCACGGCGCCCCTGCGCAACTGGCCCTCGCCGTTCCAGAAGGTGCGGTCCTGCAACGGGTTCCCGGGCGGGCCGGGGGGTGGTTCGGGCGCGGCCGGGTCCGGCTCGGGTTGCTCCGGCCCGTCCGTCGACGTGCCGGCCGGCTGCGCGGTGCCGGGCGGGGCGACCGGTTCGGCGGGCATCTGCGCCTCGTAGTGGTAGGTGCGCCAGCTCACCAGCCCGAGCAGGGCCAGCACGCCGAGCGGCAACAGCAGGCCGACGGCCATCGGCCTGACGCCCTCGCTCCACCAGCCCTGCCCCAGGAACTCCCAGGGGCCGGGGATCCGGCGCAGGCAGTCCTGGTCGACGCACTGCCAGCCGACGAGGTCGACCCCGACGGCGGTGAGGGCCAGGGCGAAGGTGCCGGTGAGGCTCAGGCAGAACAGCCGGATGAGCCAGGCCGTGATCCCCGAGGCGCTGTTCCAGCGTTCGGCGCCGGGATCGGCCGGGATGGACGGCCGGGCGTGCAGTGCGACGTTGGCCAGCGTGAACGGGAGCAGCAGCGTCCACAGCGCGCGTTCGATGTCGCGCGCGGTCCGCGCGCCGGAGGTCAACTGCCCCCAGCTGTACGCCTCGACGACGACCGGGTCACCCGGCTCGACGGCGACCGGTTCGCCCGCCTCGCCGACGACCGGGTCACCCGGCTCGACGGCGACCGGACCGACCGGCTCGGCGGCGGGGGAGCGGTAGAAGCCGGTGACCGGGCCGCCCGCGACGAGCCACGGCGGCGGGGGCGTGTCCTCCCCGGGGGCCGGGCGCAGGCCGAGGATCTGGCCCGGGGGCGTGTTGGAGACCCCGTGCACGCGCAGTTCGAGGACCCGACCGTCCATGCTCACCCCCTGGTGGCGACGTCACCACCCACAGTGCCGGGTGCGGGGTGCTAAGCGCCAGGATCGGAGGGTGTTTGTGCAGGTGGTGGGCTTGATCGTGGTCAGTCGAGCTGGCGTACGACCCGGGCCGGGTTGCCCACGGCGACGACGTTCGCCGGCAGGTCCTTCGTCACCACGGCACCCGCGCCGACGACGGTGTCCGCCCCGATGGTGACGCCGGCGAGCACGATGGCCCCGCCGCCGAGCCAGACGTTGTCGCCGATGGTGATCGGTCTGGCCGCCTCCCACTTGTCGCGGCGGGGCCCGGGCTCGACGGGGTGGGTGGGGGTGAGCAGTTGCACGTTCGGTCCGATCTGGACGTCGGCGCCGATGGTGATCGGGGCGACGTCGAGAAGGACGGCGTTGAAGTTGACGAAGCTGCGGGGTCCGATGCGGACGTGCCAGCCGTAGTCGACGTAGAGCGGTGGCCGTACGCTCGTGCCCTCGCCCACGTCGCCGAGCAGGTCGCGCAGGGCGGCGAGCCGGGCCTCGGGGTCGGCGGCCGGGCTGCCGTTGAAGCGTTCCATCAGCCGTGTGGCCCGGCTCAGGTCGGCGGCGATCTCCGGGTCGTCGGCGAGGTAGGGCTCGCCGGCCAGCATGCGTTCCTTCATGGAGCTCACCGGCAGATCATCCCCGATTGTCCGGCCCGGGCGTTGGCTGGTCCGTCATCTTCGTGTCTTCATTTTGCATACCCGGTATGCAAGTCTGATGACGGTCAATGCGTCTCTCCCTACAGGTAGTAACGCCCGACGAGGAGGATCCGTTGCAGCGAAGAAGAAGAAGACTGGTCGGTCTCGGCCTGGTGCTCGGCGTGGTGCTGGGGACCCCCGGCGCGGCCGTGGCCCAGGCACCCGCCGATCCGGCCGCCCGACCCGACCCGACCGCGTCGTCGTCGGCCCGCGCCGGCAGCCGCCCGGTCACCGTCACCCTGCTCACCGGCGACCGGGTCACCGTCACCGGCTCCCGGGCCAGCGTGCGCCCCGCCCCCGGGCGCGAGGACGTGCGCTTCCTGACCCGACGCGACCGGGGCCACCTCTCCGTGGTGCCCGAGGACGCCGTGGCGCCGATCCGCGACGGGCGGGTCGACCGGCGGCTGTTCGACGTCACCGAGCTGGTCTCCGCCGGCTACGACGACGGCCGGCGCGACGACCTGCCCCTGCTGATCACGGGCGGTGCCGGCGCGGCTCGGCGTTCGGCCGTGCCCGGCGGGGTGACCGTCACCCGCGAGCTGCCCGCCGTCGGCGGGCTCGCCGCCACGGCCAGCAAGCGGCGCACGACCGAGGTCTGGGCGGCGGTCACCGCCGCCGGTGCACGGGTCGGCGTGGCAGGGGGCGCCGACCGGATCTGGCTCGACGGCCGACGACGCCTCACGCTCGACCACAGCGTGCCGCAGATCGGCGCGCCGGAGGCCCACCGGGCCGGATACACCGGCCGGGGCGTGCGGGTCGCGGTGCTGGACACGGGGATCGACGCCACGCACCCGGACCTGGCCGGGCGGGTGGCCCAGGTGCGCAACTTCACCGAGGAGTCCGCGCCGGGCGACGTGGTCGGGCACGGCACCCACGTCGCCTCGATCGTCGCCGGCAGCGGCGCCGCCTCCGGCGGCCGGCTCCAGGGCGTGGCCCCGGACGCGACGCTGCTCGACGGCAAGGTCTGTGAGACCAACGGCTGCCCCGAGTCGGCGATCCTCGCCGGCATGCAGTGGGCCGCGGCCGAGCAGCGGGCCCACGTGGTCAACCTCAGCCTCGGCGGCTACGACACCCCGGAGGTCGACCCGCTGGAGGAGGCCGTCAACACGCTCACCGCGCAGACCGGCGCCCTCTTCGTGATCAGCGCCGGCAACTCCGGCCGGTTCGCGCCGGTCAGTTCCCCCAGCACCGCCGACGCCGCCCTCTCGGTGGGCGCCGTCGACCGCGCCGACAGCCTCGCCGACTTCTCCAGCCGCGGCCCACGCACCGGTGACGACGCGCTCAAGCCCGACATCACCGCCCCGGGCGTGGAGATCGTGGCGGCGCGCAGCCGCGACGGGGTGATCGGCGACCCGGCCGGCAACGGTTACGTCTCGCTCTCCGGCACCTCGATGGCCGCCCCGCACGTCAGCGGCGCGGCGGCGCTGCTCGCCCAGCAGCACGCCGGCTGGAAGGCGGACCGGCTCAAGGCCCTCCTGATGTCCTCGGCGAAGCCGCATCCCGAGCTGACCGCGTACGAGCAGGGGGCCGGGCGGGTCGACCTGGCCGACGCGGTCCGGCAGACGGTGACCAGCGACCCGCCCAGCGTGTCGCTCGGGCGGGCCCTCTGGCCGCACGACGACGACGCCCCGATCACCCGCACGGTGACCTGGCGCAACGACGGCACCGCCGCCGCCGGGCTGGACCTGGCCGTCGAGGTGACCGGCCCGGCCGGCAGGCCGGCCCCGGCCGGCATGTTCACTCTCGACGCGAGCCGGATCACCGTGCCGGGCGGCGGCACGGCGAGCGCCACCGTCACCGCCGACACCCGCGTCGACGGCCCGGACGGCCACTACACCGGCCGGATCGTCGCCCGCTCCGACGGCAAGATGGTGGCGGTCACCCCGCTGGCCGTGCACCGGGAGGTGGAGAGCTACACCTTCACCGCCCGGCACCTCGACCGCGCCGGCGCGGTCACCGGCGAGCACAGCACCACGCTGGTCTCCCTGAGCGAGCTGAACCCGTACGACCTGTACGACCCGGACGGCACCGCCGAGGTGCGGGTCCCCAAGGGCCGGTACGGGCTGGTCAGCTACGTGCTCGACGTGGCCGGCGAGGAGGTCACCGCGGTCACCCAGCTCGTCCAGCCGGAGCTGCTGGTCGCCGGGGACACACGGATCAACCTCGACGCCCGCCGGGGCAGGCCGGTCCGGATGAGCGTCCCGCAGCGCTCGGCCACCCCGGCGCTCGTCGTCACCGAGGCGAACTTCATCGCCGAGACGGGCGGCTACACCTTCGGCCTGCTGGACTCCGACTTCGACGGTCTCTTCACCGCCGGGCTCGGGCAACCGGTGCCCGCGGAACGGTTCGTCGCCACGGTCAGCAGCCAGTGGGCCGACCTCGAGGCCGCGAGCAGCCCCTACCTCTACGCGCTCAGCGAGGCCGTGCCGGGCCGGATGCCGACCGGCTTCGTCCGGCACTACCGGGCGAAGGACCTGGCCACGGTCACCCACCGGTTCAACGGCGGCAGCCCCGGTCTGGTCACCGAGCGGGTGGTCTTCCCACACCGGGATCCCGATTTCGGCGGCTGGGCGGTCGGCGTGCCCACCGCCACGCCGGGACAGCGGGTCGAGCGCTACAACACCCGGGGGGTGCGCTGGTCGTCCGAACTGTTCTTCGGGGCGCCGACCCCGGACGGCTGGACCGACCTCAAGGCGATCCTGTTCTCCGAGGAACGGAGCCTGCGCCCCGGGCGGCACCACCGGGAGAGCTGGAACAGCGCGCCGTACGGGCCGTCGTTCCCGGCTGCCGGGATCACCCGCCGGGGCGACCGCATCGAGGTGGGCCTGCCGCTGCACAGTGACGCCGAGGGGCACGCCGGCGGCTCGGTCGCCGACACCGCCCGCACCGCCCTCTACCGCGACGGGGTGCTGGTCGGGGAGATCCCCGAGCCGGCGTACGGCGGGTTCGACGTGCCGCCGGGCGCGGCCGACTACCGGCTGGAGGTGTCGTCGAAGCGGAGCTTCACCGACCTCGCCACCGAGGTGGCGGCCACGTGGACGTTCCGGTCCCGGCACGTCGCCGGGGACGACCCGGCCGCGCTGCCGGCGTCGGCGATCCGGTTCGCGCCCCGGCTCGACGGGGACAACGCCGCCCCGGCGGGCCGGAGCTTCACGATCCCGGTCCAGGTGCGGCGGCAGCCGGGCGCGCCCTCGGCCCGGGTCGCCGCGCTGACCGTCGACGCCTCGTACGACGGCGGGAAGACCTGGCAGCGGGCCCGGGTCCGCGGCGGCGGGGACGGCTGGACGGCCACCGTGCGGCACCCTGCCGGCATCGGACACGTCTCGCTGCGGGCCACCGCCCGGGACACCGCCGGCAACACGGTGACCCAGCGCGTGATCCAGGCGTACCGCCTGCGCTGAGGCGTACCCCCGTCGGGTCCGCGGCCGACCGCGGGCCCGACGGGGGCGACCGTCAGTCGTTGGCGTGCAGCGCGGCGTTCAGCTCGATGCCCCGGCCGCTGCGCTGCTTCGCCTCCAGCGCACCGGTGACCGAGTTGCGCCAGAACAGCAAATTGTCCACCCCGGACAGCTCGCGGGCCTTGACCACCCGCCCGTCCGGCAGAGTGATCTTGGAGGCGGCCGTGATGTAGCAGCCGGCCTCCACCATGCAGTCGTCGCCGAGCGAGATGCCCACGCCGGCGTTCGCGCCGATCAGGCTGCGCTCGCCGATGCGGACCTTGTCGGTGCCGCCACCGGAGAGGGTGCCCATGATCGATGCGCCACCGCCGATGTCGGAGCCGTCGCCGACCACCACGCCCTGCACGATCCGCCCCTCGACCATCGAGGTGCCGAGCGTGCCGGCGTTGAAGTTGCAGAAGCCCTCGTGCATGACCGTGGTGCCAGAGGCAAGGTGTGCGCCGAGCCGCACCCGGTCGGCGTCGGCGATCCGCACGCCCGACGGCACCACGTAGTCGGTCATCCGGGGGAACTTGTCCACCCCGTACACGGCCAGGTGGCGGCCGGCGGCCCGCTCGATGACCCGCAGCTCGTCGACCCGCTCCGGGGGGCACGGCCCGGCGGAGGTCCAGGCCACGTTCGCCAACTTGCCGAAGATGCCGTCGAGGTTGAGCTCGTTGGGCCGCACCAGGCGGTGGGAGAGCAGGTGCAGCCGCAGGTACGCGTCGGCGGCGTCTTTGATCGGCTCGTCCAGCGAGCCGATCACGGTGACCACCTGGACGGTACGCAGCCCGGGCAGCGCCCGGTCGCCGACCGCCCCCGGCGGCAGGTCCAGCACGTCCGCCTCGTCCTCGCCGGCGACCAGCGGCAGCTCGCCGAGGCCCAGCTTGCCGGTCGGGTACCAGGTGTCGAGCACCTGGTCGTCCGCGGTAACGGTGGCCAGGCCGATGCCCCAGGCGGATTCGGACGTCACTGATTCACCTCTCGTTCGTGCTGCGGGCCGGCGAGCCCTGCGCGCCCCGCGTCCCACGCGGGCCACCCGGGAAAGCTCACTCCTCGCGCTCGCCGGATCTGACGGTACCGTGCGAACCATGGAGAACCCGCTGACCCCCGAGGTCCTGGCCGATCCGGTGGCGCTGACCCGCGCGCTGGTCGACATGGAGTCCGTGTCCCTCAACGAGAAGGTGATCGCCGACTGCGTGGAGGAGGTGCTGCGGGGCGTACCGCACCTGACCACGTACCGGCACGGCAACACGGTGATGGCCCGGACCGACCTGGGCCGCGACCAGCGGGTGGTGCTCGCCGGTCATCTGGACACGGTGCCGCTGAACAACAACTTCCCGTCGACCATGCGCGACGACCTGATGTACGGCTGCGGCACCTCCGACATGAAGTCCGGGGTGGCGTACGCGCTGCACCTGGCCGTGCACCTGCCCGACCCGCGCTACGACGTGACGTACTTCTTCTACGAGGCGGAGGAGATCGAGTCGAAGTACAACGGCCTCTTCCTGGTCGCCGAGGCGCACCCGGAGTGGCTGGAGGCGGACTTCGCGGTGCTGCTGGAGCCGACGTACGGCATCGTCGAGGCCGGGTGCCAGGGCACCATGCGCTCGGTGGTCACCACCACCGGCGTACGCGCCCACTCGGCCCGATCCTGGCACGGCGTGAACGCGATCCACGCGGCCGGCGAGGTGCTCGACCGGCTGGCCGCCTACGAGGCCCGACGGGTCACCATCGACGGCTGCGACTACCGGGAGGGGATGAACGCCGTCCGCATCCACGGCGGCGTGGCGGGCAATGTGGTGCCCGACCGGTGCGAGGTCGAGGTCAACTACCGGTTCGCGCCGGACCGGACCCCGGCCGAGGCCGAGGCGCACCTGCGCGAGGTCTTCGCCGGCTTCGAGGTGCGGGTCACGGACTCGGCCGCCGGTGCCCCGCCCGGGCTGGCGGCGGCACCCGCCCAGGAGTTCCTGGCGGCGGTGGGCGCCGCGCCGATCGGCAAGCTCGGCTGGACGGACGTGGCACGGTTCGCCGCGATGGGCGTTCCGGCGCTGAACTTCGGCCCCGGCGATCCGAACCTTGCCCACCACCCGGACGAGCACGTCGAGATCAGCAAGATCCGGGACGGCGCCGCCACGCTGCACCGCTGGCTCGCCTCCGACTGACGACCCGGGGCGGGGCGTTCCCCCGCGTGCACGCGAGGCCCCACGCACGACGGCGGGGCGCCCAGGGCGCCACCGGCGTTCCCCTAGGTGCAGGGAAGGTCCGCGTCGGGCGACGCGGACCTTCCGTGCACGGTGCTGCCGGTGCGGGTCAGACGGTGGTGGACGCGTCGGTGGTGGGCCGGGCGTCGGTCTGGCCGCCCTGATCGGTGGACGGTTCCATCAGGCGGGCGCGGCGGCGCTCGGCCACCACGTCGCGGATGCGGCGCTGCATCTGCCGCCGGATCCGGATCATCTCGCTGTTGCTGATCACGCTGACTCCTCCCCCGAAGGCGCGTGCCGGGGCATACCCGGTATGTGAATAGTAAGACGTCGGTGCGACCGAATTAGTTGCCCAAGATCCGGAATTTCTTTTCAAGGCGTCGTCGGATCCGTCTCCACCCGGGCGCCCGGCTCGCGGTGCCCGCACCTGGCGGGTGCCGCTCCACTACGGTGGCTCCCATGGGTCAGAGCAACGGGCGGGAGGCCGGCCGCCAGTCGGGACAGGAACGGCACCGCGGGGCCGTGACGCTGCGGCGTCAGGCGATCACGAGCAGCACCGCCGATCAGCGCCTGCTCGACTCGCGGGGGCGCGGCGACTGGAAGACGAAGGACGCCTGGCGGGCGCTGCGCATACTCTCCGAGTTCGTCGAGGGGTTCGACACCCTCGCCGACCTGCCCCCGGCGGTCAGCGTGTTCGGCTCCGCCCGCAGCCGGCCCGAGAGCCCGGAGTGCCAGCTGGCCGAGGCGCTGGGCGCCGCCCTGGCCCGGGCGGGCTACGCGGTGATCACCGGCGGCGGCCCGGGCGTGATGGAGGCGGCCAACCGGGGCGCCAGCGAGGCCGGCGGACTGTCGGTCGGTCTCGGCATCGAGCTTCCCTTCGAGCAGGGCCTCAACGACTGGGTCGACCTGGCCATCGACTTCCGCTACTTCTTCGCCCGCAAGACCATGTTCGTGAAGTACGCCCAGGCGTTCGTCGTGCTGCCCGGCGGGTTCGGCACCATGGACGAACTCTTCGAGGCGCTGACCCTGGTGCAGACGGGCAAGGTCACCCGCTTTCCCGTGGTGCTGATGGGCGCGGACTACTGGAGCGGCCTGCTCGACTGGCTGCGCGGCACGATGGCAGCCGACGGCAAGATCGGTCCGGTCGACCTGGACCTGATCCGCGTGACCGACGACGTCGACGCGGCCGTCCGGCACATCGTGGAGGCCGAGGCCGCCCTCAACGTCGAGCAGGAGGCGGTCCGCGAGGAGGCCGTCGCCGTCACCGCCGCCGACCAGCAGGCCGCCGCCGAGGCGGGCAACGAGAACCGGGAGCGCTGACATGGCGGCGATCTGCGTGTTCTGCGCCTCCTCCCGTACGCTCGACCAGCGCTGGCTGGACCTCGCGGCCGAGACGGGCGCGGAGATCGCCCGGCGCGGGCACACCCTGGTCAGCGGCGGCGGGTGCGTCGGCATGATGGGCGCGCTGGCGGACGGGGCGCGGGCCGCCGGCGGCCGGACGGTCGGGGTGATCCCACAGACGCTGGTCGACCTGGAGGTCGCCGACCTGGCCTCGGACGAGTTGCTCGTCACCGACTCGATGGCCAGCCGCAAGACCGTGATGATCGACAAGTCGGACGCGTTCCTCACCCTGCCGGGCGGGCTCGGCACCCTCGACGAGCTGTTCGAGGTCTGGACGACCGCCACCCTTGCCCTGCACGCCAAGCCGATGGCGCTGGTCGACACCGACGGCTTCTACCGTCCGGTCCTCGACTGGCTGGGCGCGCTGGCCGACCAGACCTTCCTCAAGCCCGCCGGCCTGGGCCTGCTCATCGTGACCGACACGGTCCCCGCCGCCCTGGACGCCCTGGAACTCCACCTGACCTGAGCTGACCCCGCCCCGGCCGTGTCCCGGCCACCCGCCCCGGCCCCTCCGGTGCCCGCCGCGCCGCGCCTCTGCGCGTCGAGCATGAGGTTGGCGGGAACGAAAGGGGCGGTCCCCGCGGCCGACCTCATGATCGACGCCGGTTCCTCCTCCGGGGAAGGGCCGGGCGGGGTGGCGGGGTGGGGGTGTCGTACCGGCGTGGTGGGATGTGCGGATGCAGGCGTACCGGCTGGTGCGCCGGCCTGCCGAGGCGGTCCGGGGGGACCAGCGGCCCGGCGGGCCGGCCCGGGGGGACGGTCGGTCCGAGGGGCCGGCCGGGGGTGAGCGGCGCTCCGAGGAGGCGGCCGGGGGTGAGCGGCGCTCCGAGGAGGCGGCCGGGGGTGAGCGGCGCTCCGAGGAGGCGGCGGTTGGGAGTGAGCGCTCCGGGGGGTCGGCCGGCCGGGGTGTGGGGCGTGGGGCGGCGCGGCTGACCGATCCGCGCCAGGCCGAGATCGTGGCACACACCGACGGGCCGATGCTGGTGCTCGGCGGCCCGGGCACGGGCAAGACCGCCACGCTGGTCGAGGCGGTCGCCGCCCGGGTGACCGAGGGCGTCGACCCGGAACGGATCCTGGTGCTCACCTTCAGCCGCCGGGGCGCCACCGCGCTGCGCCAGCGGATCGAGGCCCGGGTCGCCGAGGGCGGGCACCGCGTGCTGCGCGAGCCGCTGGTGCGCACCCTTCCGGCGTACGCCTTCGGGCTGCTGCGCCGGGCTGCGGCCGAGCGCGGAGAGCCGTCTCCCCGGCTGCTCACCGGCCCGGAGCAGGATCTGATCATCCGCGAACTGCTCGACGTGGTCGGCGAGGAACCCGACGACGACCCGGTCGGCTGGCCGGAGGACCTGCGTCCCGCGCTGCGCACCCGGGCCTTCGCGGCGCAGCTGCGCGACCTGCTGATGCGCGCCGCCGAGCGGGGCGTGGGCCCCCTCGAACTGGCCCGGCTGGGCGAGAAGCTCGGTCGCGCCGACTGGCCCGCCGCCGCGCGCTTCCTGCGGGAATACGTGGCCGTGCTCGCCCTGCGTGACGTCAGCAACCGCGGTTCCGTCGCGTACGACCCGGCCGAGCTGGTCCGTGCCGCCACCGGGATGCTGCTCGACGACCCCGAGCTGCTCGCGGCCGAGCGCCGGCGGCTGGCGTACGTCTACGTCGACGAACTGGCCGACACCGACCCGGCCCAGCAGGACCTGCTCGCGACGGTGGCGGGGGGCGGCAAGCCACTGGTCGCGTTCGCCGACCCGGATTCCTCCACGTACGCGTTCCGGGGCGCGGACCCGGCGGGAGTGGCCACCTTCCCGCACCGCTTCCGCACCGCCTCCGGGGCACCCGCGGCGCAGGTGGTGCTCACCACCTCCTACCGGGCCGGTCCCCGGCTGCTCGCCGCGTCGGGCCGGCTGGCGCGGCGGCTGCGCGGCCCGGCGGCGCACCGCCGGCTGCACCCGCTGCCCGACGCGCCGCCCGGCGCGGTCGAGATACGCACGTTCCGCTCGGCCACCAGCGAGGCGGCCTGGCTGGCGCACGCGCTGCGCGAGGCGCACCTGCTCGGCGGCGTGCCCTGGTCGGAGATGGCCGTGCTGGTGCGCTCCACCGGGCGGCAACTGCCCTCGCTGCAACGCGCCCTGCACGCCGCCGGGGTGCCCACCGTCGTGCACGGCGAGGACCTGCCGCTGCACCTGCAACCGGCGGTCGCGCCGCTGCTGCTCCTGCTGCGCTGCGCCCTGGAGCCCGAGCGGCTCGACGAGGAGGCAGCCGTCGCCCTGCTGCACTCGCCGCTCGGCGGCGCCGATCCGCTGGCCGAGCGGCGGCTGCGGCAGGGGCTGCGGGCCCTGGCCCTGGCCGGCGGCGACCGGCGGCCCTCCGGCGAGCTGATCGTGGAGGCGCTGCGCGACCCGGCCGAGCTGGCCGGGATCGAGCGGCACTGGGCGGAGCCCGCGCAGACGGTGGCCGGCCTGCTGGCCGTCGCCCGGGAGGCCGCCGCGCGGCCCGGGGCCACGGCGGAGGACGTGCTCTGGGCGGTCTGGCAGGCCAGCGGGCTCGCCGAGCTGTGGTCCGCGGCGACCGGCCGCGGCCAGACGGTGGCCGGCGAGGGTGACGTCGCGCGGCGCCGCCGCGCCGAGGCGGCCGACCGTGACCTCGACGCCGTGATGGTGCTCTTCGACGCGGCGGCCCGGTTCACCGACCGGCTGCCCGGCGCGCGTACGGAGGTCTTTCTCGACCACGTCCTCGCCCAGGACCTGCCGGCCGACACCCTCGCCCCGACCGCCGACCGGGGGGAGGCGGTGCGGCTGCTCACCGCCCACGCCGCCAAGGGACTGGAGTGGGATCTCGTGGCGGTCGCCGGGGTGCAGGAGGGCGTCTGGCCCGACCTGCGGCTGCGCGGCAGCCTGCTCGGCTCGGAGCGGCTGGTCGACGTGCTCGCCGGCCGGACGGCCGGGGCCGGCGCGGTGGCCGCCCTGGTCGGGCAGACCTCGGCGCTGCTCGACGAGGAGCGCCGACTGTTCCACGTGGCGGTCACCCGGGCCCGGCGGCGGCTGCTGGTCAGCGCGGTCGCCTCCGCCGCGGTGGGCGGCGACGACCACGAGGAGCAGCCGAGCCGCTTCCTCTACGAGCTGGGCCCGACCGATCCGACCGCCCCGGACGACCCACCGGATCCGACCGCCCCGGAAGGCCCACCCGATCCGACCGCCCCGGGCGACGGCCCGGCACCCCCGGACGGCGGCCCTGCGTCGACTGAGGGCGGGGAGGAACCGGACCGACCGGGCGCGCTGCCGGTGAGCCGGCCGCCCCGGGCGCTGACCCTGCCGGCGCTGGTGGCGGAGCTGCGTACGGCCGTCAGCGACCCCGCTGCGCCCTACGCCCGGCGGCAGGCGGCGGCTGCCGAGCTGGCCCGGCTCGCCGCCACCGGGGTGGCCGGCGCGCACCCGGACGACTGGTGGGGGCTGCGGCAGCTCTCCGACGACCGCCCGCTGGTCGACGAGGGGGCGTCGGTCCGGGTCACCCCGTCGGCGATGGAGAGCGCGCTGCGGTGCAGCCTGCGCTGGCTGCTGGAGCGGCACGGCGGCAGCCCGCCGGCCAGCGCCGCCCAGGGCGTCGGCAACCTGGTGCACGCCGCCGCGATGCTCGCCGAGGACGCCAGCGCCGACCGGGGCGCGCTGCTGGACTACGTCGCCGCCCGGTTCGACGCGATCGAGCTGGCCGCCCGCTGGATGGTCGGGCCGGAGCGCAGCCGCGCCGAGGCGATGGTCGACAAACTGCTGCGCTGGCTGGCTGCGAACCCGCGCCGGCTGCTCGCCATCGAGCACGAGTTCGCGGTACGCCTCGACGACCCGCAGCGGCCGGTCGAGCTGGTCGGCCGGGTGGACCGGCTGGAGGTCGACGAGGACGGCCGGCTGGTGGTGATCGACCTGAAGACCGGCAAGTCCACCGCCGTCACGGCCCACGACCTCGCCGAGCACCCGCAGCTCGGCGCCTACCAGGCGGCGGTGGAGGCGGGCGCCTTCGCCGGCTTCGGCGAGGAGTCCGGCGGGGCGGCCCTGGTGCAGCTCGGCACCGGCGCGAAGGACGCGAAGGAGCAGAGCCAGCCGCCGGCCGGGGAGGGCCCCGAGGCCGGTTGGGCGACCGCGCTGGTGCGGCGTACCGCCGATACGATGGCTGCCGCCACCTTCGCCGCCGTCGCCAACTCGAAGTGCCGGGTCTGCCCGGTGCGGACGAGCTGCCCGGTGTCCGGACAGGGCCGCCAGGTGGTCGAGCCGCCGACCACCCGTCGTCCGGAGACGCCTTGACGCAGCCCGCCCTGTTCAGCAGCGCGACCCCGGCGCCCCGGGTCGCCGACGCCGGTCCCCGGTACACCCCGGTGGAGCTGGCGAAGCTGCTGCGGCTGCCCGCGCCGACCCGGGAGCAGGCGGCGATCATCGCGGCCCCCGTCGAGCCGCTGCTGGTGGTCGCGGGCGCCGGCTCGGGCAAGACCGAGACGATGGCCGCCCGGGTGGTCTGGCTGGTCGCCAACTCGTACGTGCGGCCGGAGCAGGTGCTGGGGCTCACCTTCACCCGCAAGGCCGCCGGGGAACTGGCGCACCGGGTGCGTACCCGGCTCGACCAGTTGGTGCGGCGGCTCGGGCGGCGGGGGCGCGACCCGCTCGACGACCCGCTGGCCGGGGAACCGACCGTCTCCACCTACCACTCGTACGCGGGCCGGATCGTCACCGAGCACGGGCTGCGGGCCGGCTACGAGCCGTCCACCCGGCTGCTCACCGAGGCGTCCCGCTGGCAGCTCGTCGACCTGCTGGTGCGCAACTACGACGGCGACATGTCCGAGGTGGACCGGATGCCGAGCACGGTCACCGACGCGGTGCTGGCGCTCGCCGGTGAGCTCGACGAGCACCTGGTCGACCCGGACGTGCTGGCGGCGTGGACGGGCCGCTTCTTCGCCGAGGTGCAGGCGTGTCCCGGCCGGGTCTACGCCGACGTCCGCAAGGCGCTGCGGCTCCAGCAGACCCGGCTGAAGCTGCTCCCGCTGGTGCGCGCGTACGCCCGGCGCAAGGAGGACTTCGAGGCGATGGACTTCGCCGACCAGCTCGCCCGGGCGGCCCGGGTGGCCCGGGACCACCCGGGGGTCGGCCAGATCGAGCGGGACCGCTTCCGGGTGGTGCTGCTGGACGAGTACCAGGACACCAGCCACGCCCAGGTGGTGCTGCTGAACGCGCTCTTCGGTGGCGGTCATCCGGTGACGGCGGTGGGTGACCCGTGCCAGTCGATCTACGGCTGGCGCGGGGCGAGCGCCGGCACCCTGGACCGCTTCCCCGCGGAGTTCGCCCGCGCCGACGGGGCGCCGGCCGAGGTGCTCAGCCTCACCACGAGCTGGCGCAACCGGCCGGAGATCCTCGGCGTCGCCAACGCCCTGGCCACCCCGCTGCGGGCCGCTGGCGCCCGGGTGCCGGAACTGCACGCGGCGATGAGCGTCCGGGAGCCGGTCCCGCACCGCAGCGCCCGCGGCGCCGCCGGCGGCACCGTCCACTGCGCCCTGCTGCGGACGTACGCCGACGAGGCCGACTGGATCGCCGACAGCGTGCTGCACGCCTGGCGCGGCGCGGCGGGCATGCCCGGCGTGCTGCCCGAGCACATCCCGGTGCCGCTGCGGCCCACGACCGCCGTGCTCGTGCGGCTGCGCAGCCAGATCCCGGCGATCGAGTCGGCGCTACGGGAGCGGGGCCTGCCCGTCGAGGTGGTCGGCCTGGGTGGCCTGCTGGACACTCCCGAGGTTCGTGACGTGGTGTGCACGCTGCGGGTGCTGGCCGACCCGACGGACGGGGCCGCGCTGCTGCGGCTGCTGACGGGCGCGCGCTGGCGGATCGGCCCCCGTGACCTGGTGGCCCTGCACCGCCGGGCGAAGGCCATCGCGGCGGCCCGGCGCAGGCTCGCCGACGACGGCACCCCGGAGATCAGCCCGGATCTGCTCGACGAGGCGACCCTGGTCGAGGCGCTGGCCGACCTGGGGCCGGCCCAGGCGTACTCGGCGGAGGGCTACGCGCGGCTGCGGGCGTACGCGCGGGAGCTGGGCCTGCTGCGCTACCGGCTGGACCAGTCCCTGCCGGAGCTGATCGCGGACATCGAGCGGACGATCGGCCTGGACGTGGAGGTGGCGGTGCGGGCGGGCCGGGACGGGGCCGGTGACGCCGGCCTCGCCCGGGGTCACCTCGACGCGCTCGGTGACGTCGCCGCCCGGTTCAGCGGGGAGACGCCGGGGGCCACCCTGTCGGGCTTCCTGGCCTACCTGACCGCCGCCGAGGACGAGGAGCGCGGCCTCACCCCGGGCGAGGTGGAGGTGGTCGAGGGCGCGGTGCAGATCCTCACCGCGCACGCCGCGAAGGGTCTGGAGTGGGACGTGGTGGCGGTGGCGGGGCTGAGCCGGGGCGTCTGGCCGGGACCGGTGCGCAACTCCGACCACTGGCTCGGCGGGCTGGGCGTGCTGCCGTTCCCGCTGCGCGGGGACGCCGACGGGCTGCCCGAGCTGGGCCTGGCCGAGGCCGAGGACCAGCGGGGGGTGGCCCGGGCGCTGGAGGACTTCACCGACGCCTGGCGGGCGCACGACGAGCGGGAGGAGCGCCGGCTGGCGTACGTGGCGGTGACCCGGCCCCGGCGGCTGCTGCTCTGCTCCGGCTACTGGTGGGGGGAGAGCACCAAACGGCCGCGCGGGCCGTCGGTGCTGCTGCGGGAGGTGTACGACGCCTGCCTGGACGCCGGCGCGGGGCACCTGGTCGACGAGTGGGCGCCGGCACCGCCGGGCGACGCGGTCAACCCGACGACCGAGGTGGTGCTGCGCGCCGAGTGGCCGGCCGACCCGCTGGGCGCCCGCCGGCCGGCGCTGGCCGAGGCGGCCGCCCTCGTCCGCCGTCTCCTGGCCGACGGCGACGGTGCCTCCGGTGCGGGCCCGGCCAGGGCTGTCGGTGACGGTGCCTCCGGCGGCGAGGGCCCGGCCGGGCCGGTCGACGACGTGGACGTGGCGCGGTGGCGGCGGGAGGCCGACCTGCTGCTCGCCGAGCGGGCCGAGCTGACCCGGCGGTCCGGCGCGGTCGAGGTGGCGCTGCCCGGCCAGTTGTCGGTGACCCAGTTGGTGGCGCTGCGCCGGGATCCGGCGGCGCTGGCCCGCGCGCTGCGCCGCCCGGTGCCCACCGAGCCCAACCCGTACGCCCGCCGCGGCACCGCCTTCCACACCTGGCTGGAGCAGCGGTTCGGCGCCGACCGGCTGCTCGACCTGGACGAGCTGCCCGGTGCGGCCGACGCGGACGCGGCGCCGGACGAGGCGCTGGCCGAGCTTCAGGAGCGCTTCCTGGCCAGCGAGTGGGCCGACCGGGTGCCGGTCGAGGTGGAGGTGCCCTTCGCCACGGTGATCGCTCAGGTGGTGGTCCGGGGGCGGATGGACGCCGTCTTCGCCCGGCCGGGCGGGCGGTTCGACGTGGTCGACTGGAAGACCGGCCGGCAGCCCGTCGGCACCGCCGCCGACGTGGCCGCCGTGCAGCTCGCGGTCTACCGGCTGGCCTGGGCGGAGCTGGCCGGCGTACCGGTGGAGCGGGTCGGCGCCGCGTTCCACTACGTGCGCGACGGCGTCACGGTCCGCCCCGCGGACCTGCTCGACGCCGACGGGCTGACCGCGCTGATCGCCTCCGTACCGGAAATTCCGGCAGCCGGTGGCGCCGGGCCGAATCCATGATAGGTTGGTCGCGTTGCAGTTATGGTTCCCAGAGACTCTGTGTGCGCCTGGAGGATTGTGGCCCAGGCGCTCTTTGTTGTGTCCGGAGTTCTCCGGGCGGGGCGACCAGAAGCGACAAGCGAGCCAGGCAGTTCCGCGTGGCGCGCTCCTCTTCGAGCCCGCAACAAGTGCGGGTTCGACGTTCCGTCAAGGAGACGAAACAAAAATGGCTATTGGCACCGTCAAGTGGTTCAACGCTGACAAGGGCTTCGGCTTCATCACCCCGGACGGCGGCGGCGCCGACGTCTTCGCCCACTTCTCGGCCATCCAGTCCTCCGGCTACCGGAGCCTGGACGAGAACCAGCGGGTCGAGTTCGAGGTGACCCAGGGCCAGAAGGGCCCGCAGGCGGAGAACATCCGCCCGCTGTAGATCTTCGGATCTTCCAGGTAACACCCATCGCGCCCTCCGGGTGCGGTGACGGGACCGGTCCGTCGCCCCGTCGACCTGCGTGAGCAGGCGGCGGCTGGCGGCGGGCCGGGGCCCCGTACCACTTTCGGTTCGTGCTTGTGAGTCACCCGCGGCCTGTTCCGCCGGTGACAGCGCCGCCTCCGGCGCCCTCCCTCGACACGTGCCGCGTCGAGGAAGGCTTCCGCATGACCACTGTCGTACCCTCGTTCGCCCTCACCGGGCTGGCCCCGGCGCTGCTCGCCGAGCTGACCGCCCAGGGCATCACCGAGCCGTTCCCGATCCAGTCGGCGACCCTGCCGGACTCGCTGGCCGGCCGCGACGTGCTGGGCCGGGGCCGCACCGGCTCCGGCAAGACGCTCGCCTTCGGGCTTCCCCTGCTGTCCCGCACCGCCGGCCGCCGGGCCCGTCCGGGCCGTCCGCTGGCCCTGGTGCTGGTGCCGACCCGTGAGCTGGCCCAGCAGGTCACCACCGCGCTCGACCCGTACGCCCGCGCCGTCGGGCTGCGCTGCGCCACCGTCGTCGGCGGGCTCTCGCTGCAACGCCAGGCGGACGCCCTGCGCTCGGGCGCCGAGCTGGTCGTGGCGACGCCCGGCCGGCTGCACGACCTGATCAACCGTGGTGACGCCCGGCTGGACCAGGTCGGCATCACGGTGCTCGACGAGGCCGACCAGATGGCCGACATGGGCTTCCTGCCACAGGTCACCAAGCTGCTGGAGCAGGTCGCCCCGAACGGGCAGCGGATGCTCTTCTCGGCCACCCTCGACGGCGGCGTGGACCGCCTGGTGCGCCGCTTCCTGAGCAACCCGGTCTCGCACTCGGTCGACCCGGGCACCGCCACGGTGACCGCGATGACCCACCACGTGCTGCACGTGGACGCGGCCGACAAGCCGACCGCCCTGACCTGGATCGCCGCCCGCGAGGGCCGCACCATCCTGTTCATGGGCACCAAGCACCGCGCCGACCGGCTCGCCCGCCAGTTGCTGTCCAAGGGGGTACGCGCGGCCGCCCTGCACGGTGGGAAGTCGCAGCCGCAGCGCACCCGGATCCTGGAGCAGTTCCGCACCGGGCAGGTGACGGCGCTGGTCGCCACCGACGTGGCGGCCCGGGGCATCCACGTCGACGGGCTGGACATGGTGGTCAACGTGGACCCGCCCACCGAGGCGAAGGACTACCTGCACCGTGGTGGGCGTACCGCCCGGGCGGGGGAGTCCGGCACGGTGGTCACCCTGGTCCTGCCGGAGCAGCGCCGGGACGTGTCCCGGCTGATGTCGACCGCCGGCATCCGTCCCGAGTCCGTCCAGGTGCGTTCCGGCGACGACGCCCTGGTTCGGGTGACCGGTGCCCGGGAGCCGTCCGGCGTGCCGGTGACGATCGCGCCGCCCGCGCCGCAGGCCGTCCCCTCCGGGTCCGCCAACGGTCGGTCGGCCGGCCGCGGCGGTGAGGGTGGCCGGGCTCCGCACCGCGCCTCCGGCCGGCCCCGCCGCTCGCGGCGTCCCCGCGCCCCGCACACCTCCTGACCGATCCTGTTCCTCCTGCTCCTCCCACCGGCTCCGGGCGACCCTGCCCGGAGCCGGCTGAGTCTGTAATCAGCGGATGTTGCGTCCGATCGGCGACTGTTTCCGCCGCCGCTGGTGGTGGAAGCTGATGGGCGGGGGAAGACCCGGGCGGCACCGCCCGGCATGGGAGGGATGACGATGGTGGGCGACGCCGGCACGGGCGCGGCGCGGGAACTGTCGCTGGTGCTCGCGGTGGCGCTGGCCGGGCTGCTGCTCGCGGTGGTCGCGGTGTTCACGCCGTGGCACGCCACCCCGGACGGGGCCGCGCCGGCCGCTCCGGTCGAGCTTCGCAGCCCGACGGAGCTGCCGGCCACCACCGCCGGCTGACCGGGGCCCGTGGTCGCCGCGCGCGCAGACGTACCCGGCTTCGACCCGCCTGGTCCAGCACGCCCCGGCGCCGCCGGATCGAGGTCACCCGTGGCGGGGGTGCCGACGCGCTAGGGTCGATCCCGTGGCGGCCCGGAGATCGAGAATTCCAGCGACGAAGTACCCGGTCGAGCGGTTCACCCTCGACAACGGCCTGCGGGTGGTGCTGACCCCGGATCGCAGCGCCCCGGTGATCGGGGTGGCGGTCGTCTACGACGTCGGCATCCGCTCCGAGCCCGAGGGGCGCACCGGCTTCGCCCACCTCTTCGAGCACCTCATGTTCCAGGGCTCGGAGAACCTGGAGAAGCTGGCGCACTTCCGGCACGTGCAGGGAGCGGGCGGCACCTTCAACGGTTCCACCCACCTGGACTACACCGACTACTTCGAGACCCTGCCGAGCAACGCCCTGGAACGGGCGCTGTTCCTGGAGGCCGACCGGATGCGCGGCCCCCGGCTGACCGAGGAGAACCTGCGCAACCAGGTCGACGTGGTCAAGGAGGAGATCCGGGTCAACGTGCTCAACCGCCCGTACGGCGGCTTTCCCTGGCTGACCCTGCCGCCGGTGCTGTTCGACACCTTTCCGAACGCGCACGACGGCTACGGCTCCTTCGTCGACCTGGAGTCGGCCACCGTCGCCGACGCGGCCGACTTCTTCCGCCGCTACTACGCGAGCGGCAACGCGGTGCTGGCGGTCGGCGGCGACATCGACGTCGCCGAGGCGACCACGCTGATCGAGCGGCACTTCGGCGACGTGCCGGCCCGTCCCGCCCCGCAGCGGCCCGACTTCACCGAACCCGACCTGACCGAGGAGCGGCGCACCTCGTACACCGACCAGCTGGCCCCGCTGCCGGCGGTGGCCGGCGCCTGGCGGGTGCCCGACCCGATCACCGACTTCGCCGCCTACCTGCCGTACGTCGTGCTGGCCGAGGTGCTCACCGACGGCGACGCGTCCCGGCTGGTCGAGCGGCTGGTCCAGCGCGACCGGGCGGTGACCAGCCTCGGCGGCTACGTCGGCTTCATGGGCGACCCGTTCGACGTGCGGGACCCGACGGCGCTGCTGCTCCAGGCGCACCTGCCCCCGGGCGGGGACGTGGACAAGGTGCTGCGCACCATCGACGAGGAACTCGACCGGCTGGCCACCGACGGCGTGGCCGAGGGGGAACTGGCCCGCACCCAGGCCCGGATGGCTACCCACCTGCTGCGCGACACCGACGCGGTGCTCGGCCGGGCGTTGCAGATGGCCGTGCTGGAGCAGCAGCGCGGCGATCCGGGGCTGCTCAACGACCTGCCCCGGCTCGTCGGCGAGGTCACCGACGAACAGGTCCGCGCCGCCGCGGCCACCCTGCGGCCCGAACGCCGCGCGTCCATCGAGGTCATCCCCGGAGGTAACAGGTGAGCGCGAGGAGTGAGCCGGTTTTGCGAGCCCCGCAGTCGCGAACGGAGGGTGGTCAGTGAGCGCGAGGAGTGAGCCGGTTTTGCGAGCCCCGCAGTCGCGAACGGAGGGTGGCCAGTGACGACGGCAACCGCACCGGCCGCGCCCCGGGCGCTGCCTCCGCTCGGCCCCACCCGCAGGCTCAAGCTGCCGAGGCAGGCCGAGCGCACGTTGGGCAACGGACTGACCGTGATCGCCGTACGCCGGCCGGCGGTGCCGCTGGTGGAGGTGCGGCTGTGGATGCCGTTCGGCCGCGCCCACCTCGCCCGGGGCGCCATGCTCGCGCAGACCCTGCTCTCCGGCACGCGGACCATGTCCGGCGTGCGGATCGCGGCCGAGTTGCAGAAGGTCGGCGGCGGGCTCTCCGCCGGGATCGACCCGGACCGGCTGATGCTCTCCGGCGCCGCGCTGGTCACCGGGCTGGACCGGATGCTGGAGATCCTCGCCGAGGTGCTGACCGACGCGAGCTACCCGAACGACGAGGTCGCCACCGAGCGGGACCGGCTGGTCGACCGGATCCAGGTGGCCCGCAGCCAGCCGGGGCACCTGGCCCGTACCGCCCTGCTCCGGCGGGTCTACGGCACGCATCCGTACGCGGTGCAGACCCCCGAGGCGGAGACGGTCCGGGCGGTCCGGCCCGCAGTGCTGCGGACCCTGCACGCCCAGCGGGTGCACCCCGCCGACGCGGTGCTGGTGCTGGTCGGTGACGTGCAGCCGGAGCGGGCGCTGGACGCCGCCGAGAAGGCACTGTCGGGGTGGAACGGCGCCGGGCACACCGCCGACCTGCCGCCCGCCCCGCCGCTGGAGCCCGGGCCGTTGCTGCTGGTCGACCGGCCGGGGTCGGTGCAGTCCTCGCTGCGGATGGCCCTGCCGGGGGTGCCCCGCACCCACCCCGACCACGCCGCCCTGCAACTGGCCAACCTGATCTTCGGTGGCTACTTCTCCTCCCGCTGGATCGAGAACATCCGGGAGGACAAGGGCTACACGTACGGGGGGCACTCCGTCGTCGAGCACTCGGTGGCCGGGTCCGTGCTGGTCGCCGCCGTCGACGTGGCCACCGAGGTGACCGGGCCGGCGCTGCTGGAGACGACGTACGAACTCGGGCGGCTGGCCACCGTCGCGCCCCGCGAGGACGAGTTGGAGCAGGCCCGCCAGTACGCGCTCGGCACGCTCCAGCTCGGGATGTCCACCCAGGCCGGGCTCGCCTCGCTGACCAGCGCGTACGCCGGCAGCGGGCTGCGCCTGGAGTTCCTGGCCGAGCACGCCGCACGGCTGGCGAAGGCGACCGTCGCGGACGTGGCCGAGGCGGCGGCGCGCTACCTCGCCCCGGCCGGGGCGGTCACCGTGGTGCTGGGTGACGCCGAACGGATCGGGTCGCAGTTGGCGACGCTGGCCCCGGTGACCACCGAGCCGGCCCGGCCGTGAACGGGGAGACCGCGCCGCCGTTGGCCCGGTCCACCCTGGATCGGGCGGCCCACCGGCGTACCGACCCGGGGTGGCTGGCGCGGGCGTGGAGCCAGGCGAGGGTGCTGGTGCTCGACTCCGGCGACGGTGGCCGGGCCCTGGTGCGTACCGACACGTCGCCGCCGACGCTGGTGCTGCTGGACCCGGCCGGGCTGTCCGAGCCGGCGGCACCGATGTTCCTCGGCGTCGAGCCGGACGGGGTGCCGGTCTTCGCCGTGGACGCCCCGCTGCCGGCGGTGCCGGGGGCCCGGGCGGCGCATCTGCGGGAGGTCGGGCACCTGCTCGGCGACCGCGACGCCGGGCTGTTCACCACCGCGCTGGCGCTGGTCAACTGGCACCTGCGGCACCGCTACTCGTCGGCCACCGGGCACCCGACCGAGGTGGACGAGGCCGGCTGGTCCCGGGTGGACCCGGCCGGGGAGCGGACCTGGCCGCGTACCGATCCCGCGATGATCGTGCTGGTGCACGACGGTGTCGCGGGCCTGGACGGGCGGTGCCTGCTCGGCAACAACGCGAGTTGGCCGCACACCACGGGCGAGCGGCGCTTCTCCTGCCTCGCCGGCTACGTCGAGCCGGGGGAGTCGGCCGAGGCCGCCGTGCTGCGCGAGGTCCGCGAGGAGGTCGGCGTCCCGGTCGAGGACGTCGCGTACGCGGGCAGCCAGGCCTGGCCGTTCCCCGGCTCGCTGATGCTCGGCTTCCTCGCCACCGCGGATCCGGAGCATCCGGTACAGGTGGACCCGACGGAGATCGCGTACGCCCGGTGGTTCTCCCGCCGGGAGATCGGCACGGCCCTGGCGGGACGGCCGGTGGAGGTCGGCGGGGCCCGGCTGGTGCTGCCGCCGCCGTCGTCGATCGCGCTCTTCCTGATCCACCGCTGGCTCGACGGGCACTGCTGAACCGGGTGCCGCCTGTGGTGGCCCGGACCGTCGGCAGGTCGGGTCGGTGGCCGGGAGGTCGTGCGGTCCCGGCCCGTGGCCGCCGTTGCCGCGACGGTCACGGACCGGGAACACGGGCCGTCGTGGTCGGCTGGGGCAAGGAACACGGCGGGGGAGCCGGCCCGACCACGACGGACGTCTGGGTGCGGGTCAGCTGCCGCGGTCGTCGGGTGCGGCCCGGAGCGCGCCGCCCGGCTCGTCGAGCGGGAGCACCTTGACCCGTTGCCTTCCGGAGCGGACCGCGCCGACCGTGGCGAGGGCCCGGGCCAGCAGCAGCGCGGCGTCGCGCTCCTCGGCGTGCACGATCTGGCGGCGCGGTTCGGGTGCGGTGGTCTCGTCCCGCAGGCGGCCACCGCACGCCCAGGCGGCGGCGATGTCCACGTCTGCGGCGGCGCGGATGTCGGTGCGAACGATCAGGAACCGCATGCGGGTCTCCGGATGAGTCGCGACGGTGGGGAACGGGTGGAAGTTCCACGTCACTCTGTCGTCATGTTACGCCGCGTGGTCGTTCCATCAAGTCAAACGCGACGATTGGTCCGGAGCCTCGTCCGATCAGCGGATGCCTGGTCGGCGGGGTGGGGCGGGGCAGACACGACGGGGCCGCCGGCACACTGCCGGCGGCCCCGCGATCTCGACGGATCAGTTCAGATCGAACTGTCCGTCCTTCGCGCCGGTGATGAAGCCCAGCCAGCCCGCCCGGTTGAACAGCAGCACCGGACCACCCTGGTCCTTGCTGTCGCGCAGGGCCACCGCGGCCGGTCCGGTCCTCAGTGGCGCGACCTCGACACAGTTCGAGGTCTGGCTGCGCGTGCTCTTACGCCACGGGGCGTCCGCGAGCTGGGCGAGTACGGACGTCGTGTTGCGGATCTCGTTCATCGTGCCACTCCTGAGGTGAACTGCTCCGATGGAACGAGTGGCGCCGCACGACCCGACGGTGGTCCCCCGTGCTCACCGCTCCGTCAGGCGCCCGGAGTGCCGGCGACGCTGGGTCGGCGCCATTGTCGACCCGTACGTCACCGCGGGCGCGGTCGCCGTGCCGGGCAGCCGCCCCGTCGCCTCGATGAGCCAGGAGCGGGTGTCCGACTTGGAGAGCGCCGCCGTGCATAGCCACTCGAACACCACTTTATAGCGATTTAGGGCGTTTACCTCGGTCGACATGACGTCGGTGAACCCCCCTTCGATCGCGAGCGTCTCCGGATCGAGCGGATCCGCGAACCGGTAGACCGAGAACGCGGTCGGCGGGAGGTACCAGCTGCCGATCTGGGTGTCGCGCGGCAGCACGTGCAGCGTGACGTTCGGCAGCATCGCCAGTTCGCAGAGCTGCACGAGCTGCTCGCGCAGCACCTCCGGCGGCCCGGCCCGGCCGCCGAGCGCCGCCTCCTCCAGCACCGCCGTGTAGCGGGGCGCGTCGACCGCGCGGGTCAGCAGCGACTGACGGGCCAGTCGGGCCCGCACCTCGGTGTCGATCTCGTCGCCGGCCTCCGGATCGCCGGCCTCCTCGCCGACCTGCCGGGCCGAGGCGATCCGCACCGACGCGTAGCCCGGCGTCTGGAGCAGGCCCGGCACCAGGACCGGGTTGTATTCCGAGATCTCCGCGCAGCCCGCCTCCAACTCGGCGAAGCTGCGCTGCTGCTGGGTCATCACCGGGAAGTTCCGCAGCCAGCCGCGGATGTCGCCGGCCTCCTGCGTGATGCCGAGGAGTTCCCGGCGCAGCGCCTCGTCGGCGCCGTAGAGATCGAGCAGCGCGCGGACGTCGTCCGGGTCCGGGCGGCTGCGGCCGTTCTCCAGCCGGGACAACTTGGACGCGGACGCCCAGCCGATCCGCTCGATGACCTGGTCTCCCGTGAGACCCGCGACCTCGCGCAGCCGGCGCAGTTCGGTGCCCAACCTGCGGCGGCGCAGGATGGGGCTGGGTGAGGCAGGAGGCACGACGTCCTCTTTTCCCGTGGACCGCCGCAGACGCGACGGTAACTGTATGAAATTCGCCCCCCACGGCCAGTATGGACGGCGCGCCTCCCGCCGGAGGTCCCGGTGGGGGCGTGTCTCGCAAAAAATGAGGACCGTGGAAGGGCCCGACGTCCCGTACGACGCCGTCGGCCCGCCCGCGTCACCCCCGACCGCGCCATGCCGCGCACCACCCCCGCCGGAGGGACCCCATGCGCACCGTCCTGCGCCGCCCGGATTTCCGTCTGCTCTTCGGCGGCCTGCTAGCCAGCATGGCCGCCGAGTCGATCCTGCTGCTGGCCCTCGCCATCTGGGTGAAGGACCTCACCGGATCGGACGGGCTGGCCGGCGCCACCATCTTCGCGGTCATCGCCCCGATGACCCTGGCCCCGCTGGTCGGATGGATCGTCGACCGCTATCCCCGACGCCCGTTCTTCGTGGCGGCCAACCTGGCGACGGCCGTGCTGCTCACCCCACTTCTCGTGGTGCGGGACCGGACCGACGTGTGGATCATCTACGTGGTCGCGGCCCTGTACGGCCTGTCGTACATCACCCTCAGCGCGGTGCTCAGCGGCCTGATCCGCCAACTCGTGCCGGTGGAACTGCTGGCCGAGGCGAACGGCGTGCTGCAGACCGTGCGCCAGGGGCTGCGGCTGATCGGCCCGCTGGCCGGCGCCGGGCTCTATGCCGCGGTCGGCGGCTGGATGCTGGCCGTGATCGGGATGGTCGGCTTCCTGTCGGCGGCCGTCGTGGTGGGCCTGATCCGGACGACGGAGACACCGCGAACCGGGGCCGGGCTGCGCTGGCCGGCCGAGGTGGGCGCCGGGCTGCGGCACCTGGCCGGGGAGCCCGCGCTGCGCCGGGCGCTGCTCGGCTACGGGCTGGGGTCGCTGGCGATGGGCTTCAGCGAGTCGCTGATCTTCGCGTACGTCGACCAGGGGCTCCGCCGCGACGCCGCGTTCGTCGGCGTGCTGGTCACCGTGCAGGGCGTCGGCGGCCTGGTCGGTGGGCTGCTCTCCCCGGCCGTGGTGCGCCGCGCCGGCGAGGTGGGCACGCTCGCCGCCGGGGTGGCGTTCTTCGGGCCGGCCTCGCTGGCGCTGGTGTACCCGAACCTCTGGCTCGGCTTCGTCGCGGTGCTGCTGGCCGGCGTCTCGCTGCCGCTGACGATGGTCGGGCTGCACACGCTGATCCAGCGGCGCACCCCGCCGGGGCTGCTCGGCCGGGTCGCCGCTGCCTCGGAGGCGGTGGTGAGCGGCCCACAGGCGCTCTCCATCGGCGCGGGGGCCCTGCTCGTCGGGGTGCTGGACTACCGCGTCCTGTTCGCCCTGATCGGGGTGGTCACCCTGCTCGCCGGCGGCTACCTCTGGCAGGGCCGCAAGCTCAGCCCACCGCCGCCCGTCCGGATCCCCGCCCCCCGCCGGCCCGCCGACGGCTTCACCCCCGCCCACCCGGCCGGGGGCCAGCGGACCGAGGCCGGGGGGCAGGAGGTGGTCGGCACGACCCCACCGAGCCCGGGGCGCTGAGCTGCCGGGCCTCGTCGCCGGGACCGCCCCGGTGGTACGCGACGAGCGGCCGACCCGGATGGGGCGGCCGCTCGTCGTCGGTGACGCGTAGGGTCAGGCGTCGATCGTCGCCAGGTGCTGCTTGACCTGGACGATCGAGGGGTTGGTCAGGGCGCTGCCGTCGGCGAAACGCAGCGTCGGGACGGTCTGGTTGCCGCCGTTGACGCTCATCACGAACTCCGCGGCCTTCGGGTCCTGCTCGATGTCGACCACCTCGTAGCCGATGCCCTCCCGGTCGAGCTGCGACTTCAGCCGGTGGCAGTAGCCGCACCAGGGGGTGGAATACATCGTCAGCATGGTCAGGTCCTCCAACGGTCCGCGTGGCGGCTTGCCGATCAAGCCCAGGCTAACCGCTGCAACGTTCGGTGGAGCTGAGACAATTCCTCGCTGTGGCGGTTCACTCAGCATCCGAACGCGTGCTCGCCGGGCTCGACCCGGAGCAGCGCTCGGCGGTGACCGCCCCCGCCGGCCCGGTCTGCGTCCTGGCCGGCGCCGGCACCGGCAAGACCCGCGCCGTCACCTCCCGGATCGCCCACCGGGCGCTCTCCGGAGAGATCTCCGCCCGGCACGTGCTCGCGGTGACCTTCACGGCCCGCGCCGCCGCCGAACTGCGGGCCCGGCTCACCGCGCTCGGGGTGGGTGGCGTCCAGGCCCGCACCTTCCACGCCGCGGCGCTGCGCCAGGTGCGGTACTTCGCACCCCGGCTGCTGGCGGGGCGGGCCATGCCCGAGCTGCTGGACAGCAAGGTCCGGCTGGTCACCCTCGCCGCCGCCAAGGCGGGCCTGCGCACCGACCGGGCGGCGGCGCGCGACCTCGCCGGCGAGATCGAGTGGGCGAAGTCGTCGCTGGTGGAACCGGGGGAGTACGTCGTCGCGGCGGCCAAGGCGTTGCGGGACACCCCGCACGAGCCGGCCCGGGTCGCCGAGGTCTTCGTGGCGTACGAGCGGCTCAAGCGGTCCAACGGAGTGATCGACTTCGAGGACATGCTGCGCGCCGCCGTCTGGGGCATCGAGGAGCACCGGGACGTCGCCGAGCAGGTCCGCGCCCAGTACCGGCACTTCGTCGTCGACGAGTACCAGGACGTCAACCCGCTTCAGCAGCGGCTGCTGGACGCGTGGCTGGGCGGGCGGGACGACCTCACCGTGGTCGGCGACGCCAGTCAGACGATCTACTCGTTCACCGGGGCCACCTCGTCCTACCTGGTCGACTTCCCGCGCCGGTACCGGGGCGCGACGGTGGTCCGGCTGGTGCGCGACTACCGCTCCACCCCACAGGTCGTCGGGCTGGCCAACGCGGTGATCTCCCAGGCGCGCGGCGCCGAGGCGCGGCTGCGCCTGGAACTGGTCGGCCAGCGCCCGCCCGGCCCCGAGCCGGAGCTGCGGATCTTCACGGACGAGCCGGCCGAGGCCAACGCCGTGGCCGCCCGCTGCCGCGCCCTGGTCGGCGCCGGCACCCCGGCGAAGGAGATCGCCGTGCTGTTCCGGACCAACGCGCAGTCCGAGGCGTACGAGAAGGCGCTGACCGAGGCGCAGGTGCCGTACGTGGTGCAGGGGGCGGAGCGGTTCTTCGAGCGGGCCGAGGTCCGGCAGGCGATGGTCGCCCTGCGGGCCGCCACCCGGTCGATCCCCGGGGAGACCCCGCTGCCCGCCGCCGTGGTGGAGGCGCTCACCGCGGTCGGCTGGGCCCCCGACGCCGCCCCGGCCGGCGGCGCAGCCCGCGAGCGGTGGGAGGCGCTCGCCGCGCTGGTGCAACTCGCCGAGGAGTACGCGGCCACCCCGCAGGTGCTGCCGATCGGGCCCGCCGCCTCGGTTGAGCGCCCGGTCACCCTGGCCGACTTCAACGACGAACTGGCCCGCCGGGCCGCCGCCCAGCACGTGCCGACGGTCGACGGGGTGACTCTGGCCTCGCTGCACTCCGCCAAGGGCCTGGAGTGGGACGCGGTCTTCCTGGTCGGTCTCTCCGAGGGCACCCTGCCCACCACGTACGCCAAGACCGTCGAACAGGTCGAGGAGGAGCGCCGGCTGCTCTACGTCGGCGTCACCCGGGCGCGGGAGTGGCTCTGGCTGTCGTACGCCTCGGCCCGCTCCCCGGGCGGGCGGGCCCGGCGGCCCTCGCGGTTCCTGCCGCAGCTCGACCGCTCGGGCGGGGCGGAGCGGGCCGGGGCTGCTCCGGCGGCACGCCGGTCGGAGCGCCGCCGCACCCAGATCGTCTCCTGCCGGATCTGCGGCGCCACCCTGCTCGCCGGGCCGGACCGCAAGCTCGGTCGCTGCCCCACCTGCCCCTCGGACATCGACGAGGAGTTGCACGAACGGCTGCGCGAGTGGCGCCAGCGGGTGGCCGGCGGGCAGCGGGTACCGGCCTATGTGGTCTTCACCGACGCCACCCTGGTCGCGCTCGCGGAGCGGCGCCCCGGCCGGGCGGAGGAGTTGATCGCCATCGCCGGCATCGGGCCCCGGAAACTCGGCCTCTACGGGGAGGCGGTGCTGGCGCTGGTGGCGGGCGCGGCGGTCGACGAGATCTGCCCGGAGAAAACTTTCGAAATTCCGCCGTAAATTCGTTTGCCCTCGCCCGGTGGCGAGGAATAGCCTCATGACACACCTCGCGAGCAGCGCCATTCTGGCTGCTCACGGGGGTTGGAGACCGTATCGGCACGAGTGAACGTCAGAGGAGGTGGCCCCCATGGAGATCGTCTACATCTGCGAGCGTCCGGCGGCGCTACCCGCTGTCGTCGCTCCGCTGTCGGCTGTCCGGGTGGCCCTCGCCACTGCGCGACCGTCGGTTTCCCAGGTGCACCGGGTCGAGGCTCAGGCCGAGCTGGTCCTCGCCGTCGCGCCGAACGGGATCCAGGGCACCAGTGGCTTCACGGGCAAGGGCGTCGATGCTGCCAAGCGTCACATGGACGTCCGCGGAGTTCCACCTCGAGGTAGACCGGTCTGATCCACAGACCACCGGCTCACCTCGAGGCCGCGGAACCCGCTACCGGGATCCGCGGCCTCAGTTTTTTGCCCGTCAAGTACGTCGGAAATGCGATCCACGAGATCGAAGTGAGAGAGAGGTGACCGGGCGATGAGTCTGGCGTTGGCCCCGCTCGACGTGAGCGTCGAAGTGGAGGCGAACCTGCCCTGCCGGAAGTTCGACCCCGACCTGTGGTTCTCCGACTCGCCCGCCGAGCTCGAGCTGGCCAAGTCGCTCTGCGGGGACTGCCCGCTGCGCGTCGAGTGCCTGGCCGGGGCGGTGGAGCGGGCCGAGCCCTGGGGCGTGTGGGGCGGCGAGATCTTCGAGCGTGGCGCGGTCGTCCCGCGCAAGCGGCCCCGGGGCCGTCCGCGCAAGGAGGACGTCGCCCGCGACGCGGCGCTCCGGGTCGAGGCCGAGGCGCGACTGGCGGCCAGCGGGCTGTCCGAGTCGCGCACCGCGGTCCGGCTGGCGGCCTGACATGCACCCGACCCAACCCACCCACGCCGGTGTCACGCCGGCGACGAGAGAGCTGACGACCATGCTGAACATCCTTGACGGAGTCGCCGAGATGCAACTACTCCACGAAGCGTTGTCCCGGGCCCGAATGCGCCGGCCTCAGGCCGGTCGTACCACCACGCGCACTGAGGCAACCCTTTCCGCCCGTACCGTCGCCATGAACAGCCGCAACCGAGCGGCCCGCGACCTGGGCGTTCTCTGATACCCACCGAATGCTGAGGGGCGGTGGCCGGAAGCCGGCCACCGCCCCTCAGTGCGCCCCACGCCCTGTGCCGCCGCGCCGGGCGGTCGTCCAGGCTGCTCAGCCGCCGCGTCGGAGGGCTGCTCAGCCGCCGGCGGAGGGCTGCCCAGCCGACGGGGCGAAGCCGGGCAGCCAGCGCTCCAGGATGCCCCGGTAGGGCGCCTTCGCCTCCAGTTGGCAGAGCACGCCGATCGAACCGAGCGTCACCCGGTGGATGAGCAGATACGACGGCGGCAGGTTGAGCTGGCGGCTCAACTGGTAGGCGGGAGAGCGAGGGCTGGCCAACCGGGTCGCCTCCGCGCGTAGCCAGGCCCGGGTGAACCGGAACTCGTCGGCGGCGATGGGCTCCAGCATCGGACGCAGGAAGTCGAGCACCGCCTGGGCGTCGATCTCCTCAGTGGAGGAGATGAAGCCCTCCGCGCGCAGGCCCGCCACGACCCCGTCGGCGTCGCCCCGCAGCGCCAGCCCGGCGATGCGCCCGATCGGCTCGGGCGTGCCCTCCGGCATCCGGGCCACCGCGCCGAAGTCGATCACGCCGAGGCGGCCGTCCGCCAGCAGCCGGAAGTTGCCCGGGTGCGGGTCGGCGTGCAGCAGCCCGGCCCGTTGCGGCGCGGACAGGTGCAGGATGGCCATCAGCCGGCCGGCCTCGTCGCGCTGCTCCTCCGTGCCCTCGCGGATGATCTCCGCCAGCGGGGTGCCCTCGACCCACTCGGTGACCAGGACCCGGGGCGACGCCGAGACCACCGCCGGGATGTGGATCTCCGGATCGTCCGCGTACGCGGCGGCGAAGGCGCGCTGCGACTCGGCCTCCAACTCGTAGTCGAGTTCCTCGGTGATCCGTTCGCGCAGCTCCGCCAGGAGCGGCTTGACGTCCAGGCCGGGCTGGATGGCCCGGAACATCCCGCCGAGCCGGGAGAGCTGCTTGAGGTCGGCGAGCAGGGCGTCACCGGCACCCGGATACTGGATCTTGACGGCCACCTCACGGGTGTTCGGCGCGCCCGACGCGCCGTAGCCCGGCTCCCGCCACACCGCCCGGTGCACCTGACCGATGCTGGCCGCCGCGGCGGGGGTGTCGTCGAACTCCACGAACCGGTCCCGCCAGTCCGGGCCGAGCTGCTCGGCCAGCACCTTGTGCACGGTGGCCGCCGGGAGCGGTGGCGCGGCCTCCTGGAGCTTGGTCAGAGCCTGCCGGTAGGGGGCGGCTATCTCCTCGGGCAGGGCGGCCTCGAAGACCGACAGCGCCTGGCCGAACTTCATCGCACCGCCCTTGAGCTGCCCCAACACGCTGAAGAGCTGCTCGGCGGTGCGGTGCTGGATCTCCGCCGAGATCACGTCGGAGGCGAGCCCGGTGACGCGCTTACCCATGCCGAGGACGGTCCGCCCGGCGAAGCCGAGCGGCAGAGCGGCGAGCTTGGCGGTCCGGGACACGGCCCGGCGCGGGATGTCGGTCACCCGGTCATTGTTACCGACTCCGGGGGCCCACGGCTGCTCTGCCGTCGGGCTGGGTGCCGGGCCCCGCCCTCGGGAGGCGTCACCGGTGTCGTCGGGAACATCCGCAGGAGGGGTGCGGCGGCCACGTTCGGCGGCGGAACCGTCCCGCCCCGGCGATCTCCACCGCGCAGCCCAGGGTCTCCGGCGTACCCCCGTCGAGCTGCGCCAGTGCCTCGGCCGTCGCGTACGCGGCGGCGGCCAGGAGGGTCGCGGTGGCGCATGCCTGCTCGCCGGTGTCCGTGGCGAGCTGGGCGGCCAGCGCCGGCCAGTCCGGGTCCCGGTCCGTCCGGTGCAGGTCGAGGCAGTGCAGGCAGGGCCCGGCGGGCGGGTGGACGAGGGGACCGACGACGGGCACGCCCTCCCGGAGGCCGAGCAGCAGGTGCGGCTGGCGGCGCTGGGCGTGACCGGCGGCGAGCAGGGCGGCCGGTCGGTCCGTACCGAGCTGGACGACCAGGTCGACCCGCCCCCGCCGGAGCGGGGCCGTACCCGTGCCGGGAGCGGCCCGCTCGACGGCGTCGCGTACCGCCTGGGCGAGCGGACGGCCGAGCGCGGCGGCCGGGATGCCCGTACCGACCAGGTCGGCCGGCCGCACCGGGCCGGCCAGGTCCGCGTGCACGTGCCCTACCCCGGCCTGGGCCAGCGCCAGGGCTAGGGGGGCGCCGAGGCGGCCGGTGCCGCTGACCATGACCCGGGCGGCCAGCCGCCGGCGCAGCACCTGGGCGGGCGTGCCGGGCAGCCGCGCCGAGGCCAGGGCGAGCGCCCCGGCCTCCGCGGTGAGCCGCGCCCGCGGCGGACCGGCCAGGTCCTTCGGCAGCAGGGTGTGCGCGGGTACGACCAGGCCCGCGGCCCGCAGCGCGTCGAGCAGGGTACGGGCCTCGTCGGGCGCCACGTCGGCGGCGACGGCGTGCGCCAGGACGATCCGCTCGCTGCGGGTGCCGTCGAGCAGGTCGAGCAGGCGGGCGGCCCGGGGGTCGGCGATCTCCAGCAGCACGGCGCGGCCGGGCTCGACGCCGAGTTGCAGGGTGTGGCGGTTCCGCCAGAGCCTGGTGAGGCCCGGCAGCAGGGTGGGCCGGGGGAGCGTGGCACGGGACATGACACGAATCGTGACCGTGACCGTGCTCACCGTCGATCGTTATCCACAGATGGGCCGTGCCCTGTCCAGGGCTGTCCACAGGAAAACCCGGGTTATCCACAACTCGACGGTAACCATGTCGGCGAGCCGACAGCGGCGGGCGCCCGGCATGGGACCTCGTGCGCCGATCTGGGTGGGGGCCGCGTGCGCCGGGCTGGGCGGGAACCGCGTGCGCCGGGCTGGGCGCCGGCTCGTGCGTCGGTGCGACGGGAGCTGGTGCACCGCCCGTGCGCAGGCGGGCGGTCGGGGTGAGTCCGCGGCCCGGGGCGGCGGCGGATCAGGCGTTTTCATGCCGGAGGGGACGGCCGACGGCCGCCCCCTCCGACGCATCCGTTCAGGTCAGACCTTCGCCTTGCCCAGGATGCGGTTCACTGTTGTGCCGCAGACCGGACACTTGCCCTTGGCCATGTTCATCCCGGTCTTCGACACCTCGACGCGGCCCTCGAAGTCCCGCTTCTCCTTGCACTTGACGCAGTAACCGTTGTAGGTCTGGGCCTGGTCGGCCACGGTGCCCTCCTCGTCTCGTCCGCCGGCCGATGCCGTCCCGGCGGGGTTCCCGGCGGCGGGCCACTCGGGCACCGGCGCTGGGTCGTTCTCCCACGGCCACGCTCGTGACCGCTGGTGCGCGGACCCTACCCAGGTCTGGGCGGTTCCATGTCAGCTGTGCTTCGTCACTGTGAGCAAGTCGACGTCGAGAGTGTGCATGGCGAATTACGTCTGATAAGTCAGTTTGGCGGGGACACGCCGACCGAACCCGGTCAGATGCCCCGAGCGGGGCACCCCGAGCTGCGCCCGCTACGGAGATCACCTACGGTGGGGATGCGGCCCGACCCCGGCCACCGGTGCGAGCCCGTCGTACCCGCCGACGGCCGCCACGAAGGGTGACGGCGACGATTCGGCGCGGCCCGGCAGAAGATTTTTTGGGACTCCGTCCGACCAATCACCATTTTCCGGGCGGGTGTCCGGGTGTTGACCCTTGCGGACCCCTGGTCAGTACGCATTAGCTTTCCTTCGTGACAGGAATCCGAGGCTGCGCGGCCCGCTGATGGCAGGGGCGCGGAAGCCGGTCGTCGAGGTGCGGCGCAGCCAGCGTCGGCGACGCACGGTGTCCGCGTACCGCGATGGCGAGCGGGTCGTCGTCCTCATCCCCGACCAGTTCTCCCGGGCCGAGGAGAGCGAGTGGGTCGACCGGATGCTCGCCCGGCTCGCCGCCAGGGAGGGGCGACTCGCCCGGTCCGACGCCGAGCTGCTCGCCCGGGCCACCCGCCTGATCAAGATCTACCTCACCGAGCACGGCACACAGGCCGTGCCGACGAGCGTCCGCTGGGTGACCAACCAGAACGGCCGGTGGGGGTCCTGCACCCCGGCCGACGGCACGATCCGCATCTCGCACCGCGTTCGGGACATGCCCGACTGGGTGATCGACTACGTCCTCATGCACGAGCTCGCACACCTCATCGTGCCCAGCCACAACGCCCGGTTCTGGGCGCTCGTCGCGCGCTACCCGAAGACCGAGCGGGCGCGCGGCTACCTGGAGGGTGTCGCGGCGGCCTCCGGCACCCCGCTGACGGACTGACCCCGTCGAGGCATCCCCGCCCGCCGCCCCGGCCCCCGCCGCCCCGGCCCTACTGCCCGGGCCCTACTGCCCGGCCCCTGCCGTCCCAGACCCGCCGGCGAAGATCTTGGTAGGAGACGGCCCCTCCAGGGATCCGTTCCTACCAAGATCTCGACGCCGCCTTCGACGCCGCCTTCGACGCCGCCTTCGACGCCGCCTTCGACGCCGCCTTCGACGCCGCCTTCGACGCCGCCTTCGACGCCGCCTTCGACGCCGCCTCCACCGCCCGTCGACGGCCGTCCGTTCGGGCGACGCCGTGGTTCGTGCGGGGTCCGGCTAGGGTCGTGGGGTGGCCCGACGTGTGGTGGTGGCGTTGCTCGGACCGGTGGCCTGGGCGCCGCCCGGCGTCGACCCGGTGGACTGGCGGGCCGCGCTCGCCGAGGACGTGGTCGACCTGCTCGCCACGCTCAACGAGGTGGAGACGGCCGTCGCCGTCACCCCGCCCGACCGGCGGCTGGCCGACGCGGTGGTCTGGCCGGACACGGCCGTGTACGAGGTGCCCGAGGCGACGCCGAACGCCGTCCTCACCGCCCTCGCCGGCGCCGGCTACGACCAGGCGGCCGTGATCGCGGGCGACGCGCCCGACGTGCCGGGCCTGACCATCGGCAAGCTGCTGCGCCCGCTCACCACCCGGCCCGTCGCGGTCGCCCCGGTCGAGGGTGGTGGACCGGGGCTGCTCGGCGTGGCCGTGCGGCTGCCCGTACCGGCATGGCTGCCGGCGCTGGACCTGGACACCGCGCGGCCCGCGGCCGTGCGCGCGGCGGCGCCGCGACCCGGCGACCTGGCGGTCACCCCGGCCTGGCGGCGCCTGCGCGGGCCCGGCGACCTGGCCTTCCTCGACCCGGCGGTCGAGGGTTGGGAGACCACCCGCGCCCTGCTCTCCGGCGCCGCCCCGTCCCGCTGACCCGAGCCGCCGACCGGGGAAGCTCCTCGCTGACCGGGCCGGGCCACGGGCGACCATCTGGTCCGCCTTGCGGAGGTCGACGCCGAGGGCGAGGTGCTGGACACCTTCCGCAAGCGGGGCCTGGCTGCTGGCCGAGCCGCCGACCGGGACCACCACCGCTGACCGAAACCCGGCCGGGGGCGCCGGTCGCCGAGCAGGGCCGCCTGGCCGCCGACGAGGGGCGCCGGTCCCTGGGGCGGGTCGGGCGGCCTCGTCGGCGACGGGTCAGGGTCGGGCGTCGTCGCCCTCGGTGCCGTCGTCCGGGCGCTTCTGCTCCGGCTCGCCCGGAGCCTTCTCCTCCGGGCCGCCCGGCGCGCTGAAGTCGAAGTTCTCCAACTCGTCGAGGTCGAACTCGGACATCGCGAAGGCCACCGGGTCGGCGAAGTCGTCGTCGGAGGGGAGCAGGTCGGGGTGGCCCCACAGGGCGTCCCGGCCGGCGATGCCCCGGTGCTCCGTCAGCGCCGCCCAGAGCGCCGCCGCCTCGCGCAGCCGACGCGGACGCAGCTCCAGGCCGACCAGCGCCGCGAAGGTCTGCTCAGCCGGGCCACCGGCGGCCCGGCGGCGGCGGAACGCCTCGCCGAGGCTCACCACGTTGGGCAGCCGGCCGCTCGCCGCGCTGTCGACCACGTGGCACACCCAGCCCTCGACCAGGGCCAGGGCGGTCTCCAGGCGGGCCAGGGACGCCTTCTGCGCCGGGCTGTCCTCCGGCGTGAAGATGCCCTCCAGCGCGATCGCCTGCATCGACTCCGGGTCGGTCGGATCGACCCGGCCCATCGCCTCCTCGATCGCCTCCCGGTTGACCCGGATGCCGGCGGCGTACATCTCCACGGCGTTGAGCACGTGCCCGCGCAGCCACGGCACGTGCTGGAAGAGCCGCTGGTGGGCCGCCTCGCGCAGGGCCACGTAGAGGCGCACCTCGTCCTCGGGCAGCTCCAGGCCCTCGCCGTACGCCCGGATGTTGGCCGGGATCAGCGCGGCCGTGCCGGCCGGGCCGAGCGGCAGCCCGATGTCGCCGGCGGAGAGCACCTCCGCGGCGAGCGAGCCGAGCGCCTGGCCGAGCTGGCCGCCGAAGAGCGCGCCACCGAGGGTGGCCACCATCGACTGCATCGGACCGAGCTGGGCGCGCGCCTCCGGCGGCACCAGGTCGCCCATCGCGCCGACCATCCGGCTGGCGACCGGGTCGCAGAGCTTGCGCCAGACGTCGAGCGTCTTGTAGATCCACTCGTTGCGGTTCCAGGCCGGTGACGTCTGGATGCCCGAGGGCAGGGCGGACGCCGGCTCCAGCCACAGGTCGGCGAGCCGCAACGCCTCCTCGACCGCGTTGCGCTCGTAGGGCGACACCGCCGGATCGCCCGAGGCGGCGAGCTGACTGGCGGCCACCTGCCGGGCCAGGTCCCAGTTGACCGGCCCGCTGCCCGACGCGGAGAGCAGGTGCTGCAACTGCGACATGAACTGCTGCATCTGCGCGGGATCGTTGGGGTCTGGTGGTTGCCCACCCGGGAGCGCGAAACCGAACGGAATATCAGGCACGACGTCTACGGTACGCGCGCCGCGCCCCAGGTAGCTGCCGCTGGCGTTGCGCTGAGGGCGAAGTCGCGATTCACCCACCGGCGGCCCCGATCCCGGTCGGTACGCTCTGCCGCATGAGACGTCGCGGCGTGACCGTCCTGCTCGGTGCTCTGCTCACCGCTCTGCTCAGCATCGGCGTGCTCGGCGCGCCCATCCCGTACGTGGTGCTCGGCCCGGGGCCGACCGTCGACACGCTGGGCAAGGAGAACGGCAAGGAGGTCATCCAGATCACCGGCCGGGAGACGTCCACCTCCGCCGGGCAGCTCCGGCTGACCACGGTCGGTGTGCAGCCCTCGGTCAAGCTGCGCTCGGCGATCCAGGGCTGGTTCTCCGCCGACGAGGCGGTGGTGCCGCGCGAGCTGGTGTACCCACCCGGGGAGAGCCGCGAGGAGGTCGAGGAGCGCAACGCGGAGGACTTCGAGGCCTCGCAGACCAGCGCGGAGACCGCGGCCCTGCGCGAACTGGGCTACCCGGTGCAGGTGGTGGTCAAGACGGTCGCCGCCGACGGCCCGGCGGCCAGTGCGCTCAGGCCCGGAGACGTGCTGACCTCGGTCGACGGGCAGCCGGTGCCGCTGGCCACCCGCCTCACGGAGCTGATCCGGGCGAAGCCGGCCGGGACCGCGCTGGAGATCGGCTACACCCGCGGCGGCGTCGCCACGACGGCGACGGTCACCAGCCGGGAGCAGGACGGCCGGCCCCGCATCGGCGTGGAGATCGAGCAGCAGCAGCCGCACCCCTTCACCCTCAACATCGACCTGGAGGACATCGGCGGGCCGAGCGCCGGCCTGATGTTCGCCCTCGGCATCGTGGACAAGCTGACCCCGGCGGACCTGACCGGCGGGAAGATCATCGCCGGCACCGGCACGATCGACGACTCCGGGCAGGTCGGCCCCATCGGCGGCATCGCCCAGAAGCTGGTGGGTGCGAAGGACGCGGGCGCGAGGGCCTTCCTGGTGCCGGCGGCGAACTGCGCCGAGGCCGTACGCAACCCGCAGTCCGGGCTGCCGCTGCTCAAGGTCGGCTCGCTGGACGAGGCGCTGACCGCACTGGAGACGCTGCGTGCCGGGGGCCAGCCGACCCGCTGCTGACCCCGGGCGTACGGGCGGTCCCGGCGGGCGGGGCGAGGCCCGGCGGGGTGTGCGCCGCCGCCCGTACGTCGGCGCTCCTGCCGTCCGGCGCGGCTGCGCGTGACCTTGGACCGACACGTTCAGGAACACCCCGTACTCTGGGTGCCTGGTCGGAGCCGATCACATCGAGCGTGCGGAGCCAACAGTGGTCATGAAGAGCAGCAGCCCCCTGCCGAGGATGAGCCGACGCGGACGCGTCACGATCGGTGTCCTGGTCGGGGTGTTCGTGCTCTTCACCCTGCTCGGCTGGGGTGTCCAGGCGTGGACGGACTGGCTGTGGTTCGACGAGGTCCGCTACACCAGGGTCTTCACGGAGGTGCTGACCACCCGGCTGCTGCTCTTCTTCGTCGTCGGCCTGGGCATGGCGCTGATCGTCGGCGGCAACCTCTGGCTGGCCCAGCGGCTGCGCCCCCGGATGCGCCCGCACTCGCCGGAACAGGCCACCCTGGAGCGCTACCGGATGCTGCTGAGCCCCCGGCTCGGCCTGTGGATCGCGCTGGTCGCCGCCGTGGTCGGCCTCTTCGCCGGGCTGTCGGGGCAGAGCCGGTGGAACCAGTGGCTGCTCTTCCGCAACGGCGGTGACTTCGGCGTGGACGACCCGGAGTTCGGCATCGACGTCGGCTTCTACGTCTTCCAACTGCCGTTCCTGCGCTATCTGCTCGGGGTGGGCTTCACCGCGGTGGTGCTCTCCGTGATCGGCGCGCTCGCCGTGCACTACATCTTCGGTGGCGTACGGCTCCAGGGCGTCGGCGACCGGATGACCAACGCCGCCCGGGCCCACCTGAGCACGCTCGTCGCGGTCTTCGTCCTGCTGAAGGCGCTCGCGTACGTGTTGGACCGGCGCGCGATGCTGCTGGAGTACGGCAACGGCCCCGTCTACGGCGCCGGCTACGCCGACGTAAACGCGCTGCTGCCGGCCAAGGAGATCCTGGCCTACATCTCCATCGTGGTGGCGATCGCGATCATCGTCTTCTCCAACGCCTGGATGCGGAACCTGGTCTGGCCGGGCATCTCGCTGGCCCTGCTGGGCGTCTCCGCCGTCGCCATCGGCGGCATCTACCCCTGGGCGGTGCAGACCTTCGAGGTCAAGCCCAGCGCGAAGGAGAAGGAGGCGCCCTACATCGAGCGCAGCATCACGGCCACCCGCGCGGCGTTCGGCCTGGAGGCGGCCACCACCACGCCGTACGCGGCGAACAACCTGAGGCCGCCGGCGAGCCTCGCCACCGACACCTCCGTGGTGCCGAACATCCGGCTGCTCGACCCGCAGCTGGTCTCCGAGACGTACACCCAGCGCCAGCAGGTCCGGCAGTTCTACGACTTCGGCGAGAAGCTGGACGTCGACCGGTACGGGGTCAACGGCAGGGTGCAGGACTACGTGGTGGGCCTGCGCGAGGTCAACTACCGGCAGTTGACCCCCCAGCAGAACACCTGGATCAACCGGCACACCGTCTACACCCACGGCTACGGACTGGTGGCGGCGCCCGGCAACCGGGTGGTCTGCGGCGGCCAGCCCTTCTTCGTCTCCGGCTTCCTCGGCGACCCGCAGGAGCAGCAGAAGGAGCAGGGCCAGCAGACGACCGAGCAGTGCGCCTCGCAGACCGAGCAGATCGCGGCCCAGCAGCCCCGCATCTACTACGGCGAGCGGATGGACGCCAGCGACTACGCGATCGTCGGCCAGAGCGACCCGGAGCGGAAGGCGGAGTTCGACCGCCCGGTCGGCGAGGGCGGTGAGTCCTACACCTACACCGGCGAGGGCGGCGTCGAGATCGGCTCGTTCCCCCGGCGGCTGCTCTACGCGATCAAGGAGCAGGAGTCGAACTTCCTGCTCTCCGACGCGGTCAACGACAACTCGAAGCTGCTCTACGTGCGTAACCCCCGCGACCGGGTGGAGAAGGTCGCCCCGTTCCTCACCCTCGACGGCGACCCGTACCCGGCGGTGGTGGACGGCCGGATCCAGTGGATCATCGACGGCTACACCACGGCGGCGACCTACCCGTACGCCGAGCGGGTCAACCTCCAGGAGCAGACGGCCGACGAGCTGACCGGGCGGGGCACCTTCCAGCTCGCCCGGGAGAACGTCAACTACATCCGCAACTCCGTGAAGGCCACCGTCGACGCGTACGACGGCACGGTGCGGCTCTACGAGTTCGACGAGACCGACCCGGTGCTCAAGGCGTGGAACAAGGCGTTCGGCGGTGACCTGGTGGTGCCGAAGGCGGAGACCCCGGCGGAGCTGGCCGAGCACTTCCGCTACCCGGCCGACCTGTTCAAGGTGCAGCGCAACCTGCTGACCCGCTTCCACGTGACCGACCCGGGCGCCTTCTACTCCGAGACGGACTTCTGGCAGGTGCCGAACGTGCCGGACGCTCCCGACACCGACCAGAAGCAGCCGCCCTACTACCTCCTGACGCAGTTCCCGGGCCAGGAGTCGCCGCGCTTCCAGCTCACCTCGGCGGTCACCCCGAACGGCCGGGAGAACCTCGCGGCACTGATCTCCGGCTCGTACGTGGACGGGCAGCCGAGGCTCGAGGTGCTCGACCTGCCCGACCAGACCCGGATCTCCGGCCCGGTGCAGGTGCACCAGTCGATGACCAACAACGCCAACATCCGGCAGCAGCTCAACCTGCTCCAGTCCCAGCAGGCCCAGGTGCAGTACGGCAACCTGCTCTCCCTGCCGTTCGGCGACGGCATGCTCTACATCGAGCCGGTCTACGTGAAGACCGCCGCGCAGAACGCGCCGCCGCTGTTGCAGCGGGTGCTGATGTCCTACGGCGACGGCGGCTCCTACGTGGTGCTGGCCAACAGCGTGTCGGACGGCATCAAGCAGCTCATCGAGCAGGGCAAGCAGGCCGCCTCCCCGGGCACCCCGCCGCCCGCCGGTGGCACCCCGCCGCCGCCGGCCGGTGGCACCCCGCCGGGCGGGTCCGCGCCTCCGCTGACCGGCGAGCTGGCCGAGGCCGCGAACCGCGTCCAGACCGCCATCGCCGAGGTCCGGGCCGCGCAGACCTCGGGCGACTTCGAGCGGTACGGACGCGCGTTGAAGGCGCTCGACGAGGCGCTCACCGCCTTCCAGCAGGCCCAGCAGGCCGCCACCGCCGCCCCGACCCCGGGGGCGGGCGCCCCGGCGTCCCCGTCGCCCGGTGCCAGCCCGCCGGCGTCCCCGGCGGCGGGCGGCAGCGCCGCACCGACCCCGGGCGGCTGACCCGTACGACCCTCGCGGCGCCCCCGGCCCACGGACCGAACCCGGTCCCGACGCCGGGGGCGCTGTCGTGTTCACGACGACAGGTCCGGCACCCGCAACCCGCCGCCTTCCAGCACCGTCTCACCTGCAAGGGCGGGAACGACCGGGAAGCGTGGGTCGAAGACATGAGAGACGCGACGAGCTTCGACGAGTTCTACCGGAGCACTTCCCGACGGATGCTCCGCTACGGCTACGCCGTGGCCGGTGACCACACCGAGGCGCAGGACCTGGTGCAGGAGGCGTACGCCCGGGCCTGGCGGCAGTGGGGCGGCCTGGCCGCCCACCCGGCGCCGGAGGCGTGGCTGCGGCTGGTGGTCGCCCGGCTCGCCACCGACCGGTGGCGCCGGTTGCACCGTTGGCGCGCGGCGTTGAGCCGTACCGGCCCGCCCGAGCCGGTGCCGCCGCCGAACGAGGACGCCGTGCTGCTGAGGGGCGCGCTGCGCCGGTTGCCGGCCGTTCAGCGGCAGGCGCTCGCCCTGCACTACCTCTTCGACATGTCGGTGCGGGACATCGCCCGGGAGGCGCAGGTGCCCGCCGGCACCGTCAAGTCCTGGTTGTCGCGGGGGCGGGCGCGGCTGGCCACGCTGCTGCCCGGCCTGCCCGCCGAGGAGTTGGAGGCGAACGATGTCGCGTGAACTGTCCGAGCTCTACCGGTCGCTCGCCGAGGACGCCGACGAACACACCCTGGCCGTCCCCGACGACCTGCGCAGGCGCGTCGACCGGCGGGCCCGGCTCCGGATGGCCGGTGCCGCGCTCGGGTCGGCACTGCTGGTCGGTGGGCTGGCGACCGGTACCGGGCTGGTGCTCGCCGAGGAGCGCGGGCCGCTGGCGCCGCCAGCCGCCGTCGGGCCACCGGCGACCGTGCCGGCGTCGCCGACCGTGCCCGCGCCGCCGCCCGCCACGGCCGCACCGGGCGTCCCGACCGGCGGTTCGCCGAGGGCGACGGGCAAGCCCACGGTGACGGCGGGCAGCACCGCCGCGCCGCCCCGCAGCGTCCCGGACGGGGCGTTCTTCGTCCAGGCCGCCGGGAACCGGACCGGTGTGACGCCGGTCTTCCGGGACACCCAGGCGCTGCCCGCGTTGTGCGACGCCCGCTACCGCAGCGACGCCGGCATCGTGCAGCGCCGCACCCGCATCCTGACCTACAAGCTGCCGCGGACCCCGAAGGGGTACGTCCCGGACGGCAGCTACGCGAACACCGTCACCCTCTACCGGCCCGGCCGGGCCGACGAGTTCCTCCGCGAACTGCGGGCGGCGGTGCGGGGCTGTCCGGCGCAGCCGGGGGTGGGCGGCGGCAACGCGTCGACCTCCCGACTGCGGCTGCTGGCCGACGACGGCTTCGGCGACGGGTCGGTGCTGTTCGAGATCCGGACGCCGGCCCGGGACGTCGACGGCAACCCCACGGGCGGCGAGGAGGTCCGGCTGGTCCGGGCGATCCGGGTCGACGACGCGGTGACCGTGCTCTGGGAGCAGGGTTGGGAGGGCACCTCCTCGACCCGGTCGCAGGTCGACGCCGACAGCCGGCGGGCCGTGGACGCGATCGCGGACTGGCTGCGTTGAGGCGTACGCCGCCCGGGCCACCAGGTCCGGGCGGCCGGCCGCCGGGTCGCTTTGCGGCGCCGGGGGTCGGTGGGATACGGTATACCAAGCGACGCGGGGTGGAGCAGCTCGGTAGCTCGCTGGGCTCATAACCCAGAGGTCGCAGGTTCAAATCCTGTCCCCGCTACCACGTCGGAACGGCCCCGGAGTCTACTCCGGGGCCGTTCCGCGTTCACGGGTCCACCCTGCCTCAACGATCATGGCGGGTGTCGCTGGCGGTGAGGTGCTGACGTGGGTTCCGGCTGTGGCCTGGCCGGTGTCGGCCGGCCCTGTGCGTGGCACCGATCACGCCGCCTCATCTCCGACGCGATCCACGAGGGTCGGCCCAGCCGAAGATGATCAGGACTCCATGGACCCTGAAGAGCCTGGATGACGTCCATGACGTCCTGATCACCGGACGCTCGCGCCAGAAGAGGCACCACAATCGCGCAGAAGAGGCATGCGGTCGGATGCGGCGGGAGTCGGGACTGGGGCGCTGGGCGCCTCGTGCCGGCCTCCGACGCCGCTTTGCACTGGTCAGGCAGGTGTCGCGGCGGGATCGGGGGTCCGCTGATCATCGTGGCGTCGGGTGCGCTAGAGTTAACGAGCCGACGCGGGGTGGAGCAGCTCGGTAGCTCGCTGGGCTCATAACCCAGAGGTCGCAGGTTCAAATCCTGTCCCCGCTACCACGACGGAACGGCCCCGGATTTCACTCCGGGGCCGTTCCGCATTTCCGCCCGCGCCCGTGCCGCCGGCCTGGGCCCGCCCCCGTGCCGCCCGTCCGCGCCCGTGCCGCCGGCCTGGGCCCGCCCCCGTGCCGCCCGTCCGCGCCCGTGCCGCCCGCGTGGGCCCGTGCCCGCCGCGCCCTTCGGCGTGCCGGGGCCGGCACAGGTGGCGAGGCAGGGCGATGCGAGGCAGGGCGATGCGAGGCGCCGGATTCCTCTCCGACCGACGTGCCGAGGTTGCGGTTGTCGGCGAGGATGTTGGCATGTCTTCATTCGGTAAGTGGTGGGGCCGGTTGACCACCGTCCTCGGAGCGGTCGTGCTGTCGGTGTTCGTGCCCGTCGTGGCCTGGGCGTCCACCGGCACGGGTGAGCTGGTGGTGGAGGCCGCGCGGCGGCGACGCGGTGGCGGCTTCGGCTTCATCGGGCTGCTCTGCTGCCTGGTCGTGGTCGCCGGAGTCGTCTTTCTCGTGCTGCGCATGATGCGCAACCGGCGGGGCGGTCCGCCGCGCTGAGGCGGGGCGCTGCCGTGCCGATGGTCCGCCTCGCCTGAGGCGGACCATCGGACCCTGGCATCTCCGCCTGGGGGCGGCCTCGCGGTGAGCGGCCCTACCCGGCCAGCGCCGCGTCCGCCTGGGCCAGGAAACGGGCCGCCGCCGCCCGGGGGCCGGTGCCGCCGCCGCGAATGCGCTCGGCCGCCTCCAGCAGCAGCGCCCGCACCCGGAGGTGCCCCTGCGGCGGTGGGCTGGGCGCCGGCCCGAGCCGGTCGGCCAGCGTGGCGCCGAGGGCCGCCGCGCGCCGCTGTGCCGGATCGGTGATGCTGCCCTCGACGTAGCGGCGCACGGCGAGGCTCGGGTTGAGACCGCGCTCGTGACCGAGCACCGCCCCCGCCTCGCCGTTGCCGGTCAGAAAGTTGATCACATCCGCGACCAGGGCAGGGTGCCGGGTGCCGCGGAAGGCCGCCCAGTACATCGACGCCCGGTGCCACTGCGCCTCCACCGGGCCCGGCATGGCGGCCAGGCCGAGTTCGGCGTCGGTGAGGCGTTGGAGCTCCGGCAACTGGTGCGCCCAGGCGAACGAGGCGGCCGTGGCTCCGGTGACCACGAGCTGCCGGGCCGGCTCGCCGCCCTCGGCCTGCTCCACCAGAGCCGCGCTCGGGGTGGCCCGGCCGGACCGGGCGCGCCGCCACAGCTCGAACCACTCGGTCAGCGCGTCCGCGTCGAAGCCGAGCTGGCGACCGCGGTAGAACTCGCCGCCCTGGCCACGCAGCCACAGCCAGAGCGCCCGGTGGTCGCCGGACGGGTCCATCGTGCCGGCCACGCGGCCCTCGCTGGCCCGGGTGACCCGCCGCGCCCAGGCGACGTACTCCGCCCAGGACATCCCGGTGGCCGGCGCGGGCAGCCGCAGCCGGCGCAGCAGCGTGCGGTCGTAGACCACGGCGGCGGTGGTCTGCGCGGCGGCGACGCCGACCGTACGGCCGTCGACCTGCCCGTACCGGACCAGGCCCGGAGGCAGGGTGCGCAGGTCGAGGCGGTGATCGGCGACGTAGGGGCTGAGGTCCAGGACGATGTCGCGGCGGGCGTACTCGGCGAGCATGCCGTCGTCGAGTTGGATCAGGTCGGGCACGTTGCCGCCCACGGCCTGGGTGGCCAGGCGGTCGTAGTAGCCGCCGGCGCCCTGCCAGGTGATCCGGAAGCCGACGCGGGGATTGCGGTCGGTGTAGAGCCGCAGCACCCGTTCGGTGAGCTCGGCCCGCTTCGCCCCGCCGTACCAGAACACCGACAGCTCGACCGGCCCCGTCTCCACCAGGGCCGCCCGGTCCTCGCTGCACCCGGTGAGCCCGCCCGTGGCGAGCACCGGCGCGCCCAGCAACGCGGCGAGCACCCGACGCCGCCCCGGGTCCGCTCCGGAACGGGGGAGCGGGGATCGGGCAGCGGGCACGGAGACTCCTGGCGGACCGTTGGGCGGGCGGCCGGATCATTCACGCAGGCCTGCGGGAGGGTGTCAACGTACGTCCGGCCACACCACCGCACCCCAGGCGTACGCATCGATGCCCGCGGCCACCGACGGAGGCCGTACCCGGCCCGCATGGTGTACTAGGGCGCGTGGAACTTCTGCACTCGGGCAAGGTGAGGGACGTCTACGCCGACGGCGACGACCTGATCCTGGTCGCCTCCGACCGCATCTCGATCTACGACGTGGTGCTGCCGACGCCGATCCCCGACAAGGGCAAGCTGCTCACCGCGCTCTCGCTGTGGTGGTTCGAGCAGCTGGCCGACCTGGTGCCCAACCACGTCATCTCGGCCACCGACGTGCCGACCGGGTTCGCCGGTCGGGCCATCCGCTGCCGGCGGCTGGAGATGGTGCCCGTGGAGTGCGTCGCCCGGGGCTACCTGACCGGCGGCGGCCTGACGGAGTACCAGCGCACGGGCGCGGTCTCCGGCGTCGAGCTGCCTCGCGGACTGGTGGAGGCGTCCATCCTGCCGGAGCCGATCTTCACTCCGTCGACGAAGGCGCCGGTGGGTGAGCACGACGAGCCGATCACCTTCGCCGAGGTGGTGGACAAGGTCGGCGCCGAGACCGCCGAGCGGCTGCGTCGGATCACCATCGACGTCTACTGCCGGGGCGCCGAGCTGGCCGCGGACCGGGGCATCCTGGTCGCCGACACCAAGATCGAGCTGGGCTGGGCGCCGGACGGCACGCTGACCGTCGGCGACGAGCTGCTCACCTCCGACTCGTCCCGGTTCTGGCCGGCGGAGTCGTACCAGCCGGGCCGGGCGCAGTTCTCCTACGACAAGCAGTACGTCCGGGACTGGGCGGTGGAGAGCGGCTGGAACAAGCAGGCCCCGGCGCCCGAGGTGCCGGCCGAGGTGGTCGAGGCGACCCGGGCCCGCTACGTGGACGTATACGAGAAGCTCACCGGCAACCGCTGGGACTGACCCCGGGGCCTCGGCCCGGAGGTGCGACGACGCCTGCGGTCGCGAGGGGCGGATGGGCCTGCTCGGCGTGGGCCTCCCGGCGGAACCTGCCGACCGCCTGCGCCGGCCCGGGCCGGGAGTGGCCGGGCTCGCCGAACGGCTGGCCGGCGCCCCGGGCCAGCGCGGCGGTCAGTCCGCCCAGTCGAGGGTGCGCTGGACGGCCTTGCGCCAGTTGCGCAGCTCCTGCTCCCGGTGCGCCGGCGCCATCGTCGACTCCCACTGCGCGTCGGAGCGCCACTGCGCCCGCAGCGTCGCCAGGTCCGGCCAGAAGCCGACCGCCAGGCCGGCCGCGTACGCCGCGCCGAGGCAGGTGGTCTCGGTGATCCGGGACCGGACCACCGGCACGTCGAGCACGTCGGCGAGAAACTGCATCAGCAGCCCGTTGGCGGTCATGCCGCCGTCGACCCGCAGCCGGCGCAACGCCACGTCGGAGTCGGCGTTCATCGCGTCGACCACCTCGCGGGTCTGCCAGGCGGACGCCTCCAGCGCCGCCCGGGCCAGGTGCCCCTTGGTGATGTAGCCGGTCAGGCCGGCGATCACCCCGCGCGCGTCGCTGCGCCAGTGCGGCGCGAACAGCCCGGAGAAGGCGGGCACCACGTAGCAGCCGCCGTTGTCCTCGACGGTGCGGGCCAGTTCCTCCACCTCAGGTGCGGCGGAGATCAGCCCGAGGTTGTCCCGCAGCCACTGCACCAGCGAGCCGGTGACCGCGATCGCCCCCTCCAGCGCGTACGCGGCGGGCTGGCCGTGGATGCGGTAGGCGACCGTGGTGAGCAGGCCGTGGGTGGAGGGCACCGGGCTGGCGCCGGTGTTGAGCAGCAGGAAGCTGCCGGTGCCGTAGGTGCACTTGGCCTCGCCCGGCTGGAAGCAGGTCTGCCCGAACAGGGCGGCCTGCTGGTCGCCGAGCGCGCTGGCCACGGGCACCCCGGCCAGGACGCCGGTGGCCTCCCCGTAGACCTCCGCGGAGCTGCGGATCTCCGGCAGCATCGCGGCCGGCACGCCCATCGCGTCGAGCAGCTCCGGGTCCCAGTCGAGGGTGGTGAGGTCCATCAGCAGGGTGCGGCTGGCGTTGGTCACGTCGGTGACGTGCCGGCCGGTCAGCTTCCAGATCAGCCAGCTGTCCATCGTGCCGAAGAGCACCTCGCCGGCCTCGGCGCGCCCGCGCAGGCCGTCGACGTGCTCCAGCAGCCACCGCAGCTTCGGCCCGGCGAAGTAGGTGGCCAGCGGCAGGCCGGTGCGGGCGCGGAACCGCTGCTCGCCGTACGCCTGGTCGAGCTCGCGCAGCAGCGGCCCGGTGCGGGTGTCCTGCCAGACGACGGCGTTGGCCACCGGGCGGCCGGTGGCCCGGTCCCAGACGAGGGTGGTCTCCCGCTGGTTGGTGATGCCCACGGCGGCGAGCCCGGCGGCGTCGGTGCCGGCGCCGTGCAGCGCCTCGCGGACCACCCGCTGGACGTTGTCCCAGATCTCCTCGGCGTCGTGCTCCACCCAGCCCGGCCGGGGGAAGATCTGCCGGTGCTCCCGCTGGGCGACGGAGACGATCTCCCCGGCGCGGTCGAAGACGATGCACCGCGAGGAGGTGGTGCCCTGGTCGATGGCGGCGACGTACTGGGGGGTCACGGCAGCACCGTACCCGCACCGGTCGCTCTTCGCCGGCCGGTGGCGGGCCCCGGCGGGAAACCGGCCCGTCTCGCCTCCGTACGATGTGCGGACGTGCGTGACATCGCCGTTTTCAGTGGAACCGCCCACCCCGAACTCGCCGCCGAGATCTGCGCCCACCTCGACGTGCCGCTGCACCCGGTGCGGGTGTCCCGCTTCGCCAACGACTGCCTGGAAGTGCAGCTGCAGGCCAACTGCCGCGAGCGGGACGTCTTCCTGATCCAGCCGCTGGTGCCGCCCGTACAGGAGCACCTGGTCGAGCTGCTGCTCATGATCGACGCCGCCCGGGGCGCCTCGGCCGGCCGGATCACGGTGGTGCTGCCGCACTACGCGTACGCCCGGTCGGACAAGAAGGACGCGCCGCGCATCTCGATCGGCGGGCGGCTCGTCGCCGACCTGCTCACCTCGGCCGGCGCGGACCGGGTGCTGGCGATGACCCTGCACTCACCCCAGGTGCACGGCTTCTTCAGCGTGCCGGTCGACCACCTGCACGCGCTGCGCGAGCTGGCCGACCACTTCACCCGCTACGACCTGGGCAACACGGTGGTGGTCTCGCCGGACCTCGGCAACGCCAAGGAGGCGGCGGCGTTCGCCCGGCGGCTCGGCACCCCGGTGGCCGCCGGGGCGAAGCAGCGGTTCAGCGACGACCGGGTCAAGATCAGCGCGGTGATCGGCGACGTGGCCGACCGGGACGTGATCGTGCTGGACGACGAGATCGCCAAGGGCAGCACGGTGATCGAGCTGATGGAGCACCTGCGCGGGCTGAAGGTCCGTTCGATCCGGCTGGCCTGCACGCACGGCCTCTTCTCGAGCGACGCGTTGCGGCGGCTGAGCGGGCAGGAGGGCGTGCTGGAGATCGTCTGCACGAACACGGTGCCGATCCCCGCCGACAAACGGGTGCCGAAGCTGCGGGTCCTGTCCGTGGCGCCGGCCCTGGCGGAGGCGATGCGCCGGATCCACAACGGCGAATCGGTGAGCGCCCTCTTCGCCTGAGAGCCCCTCGCGTGCGTCCGCGGGTGGGGTCAGTCGCGGCGGTGGCGGCCGGTGTGCTGGGGAGCCGCGACGGCGGCGCTGATGCGGACCGTGGTGCCGCGCGCACCCGTCTCGACGTCCATGCTGTCGCTCAACTCCCGGGCCAGCCACAGACCCCACCCGCCGGCCGTGTCGGCGGCGGGACGGCTCCGGTCGCCCAGCCGCTGCGTGCTGATCCCCTGCCCGTGGTCGGAGACCTCGCAGAACAGCTGGCCCGGCTGCCGCCACAGTCGCAGCCAGCCCCGGCCACCGCCGTGCCGGACCGCGTTGGTGATCAGCTCGTTGACCGCCAGCACGAAGTCGTCCAGGCGCTGCCCGCTCAGGCCGGCGGCATGTGCGCAGGAGGTGACCGAGTGTCGTAGCTCGGTCACCTGGGCCTGCTCGAAGGCCTCGGCGATGAGGAGGGAAGGTTCGATGGGCACAACCGTACGCTGTGCTCCGGATTCCGCATTCGTCATGGCCCCGTCCCGACAGCGGATCGCGGAAGTTTCGCGGTTTTCCCACCGTACGTCAGGGTTCTGCGGGGCGCATCCGTCGGCCCGTCGGCCGGACGGCCGGCTGTGGCTATCGTGACGGGCGTGTCGACGTCGTCCGGTGGTTTCGAGGTCCCGCTCTGGCGGGCCATCGCCGTGTTCCGGGTGGCCTCCCTGGCGTACGTCTGCGCGCTGGCGCTCCGGGACGCCGACCGGTACGCCCATCCCTTCGCCGCCGGCGGCCTGGTCCTGCTGATGGCGGCCTGGACCGGCGTGACCGCCGTCGGCTACGCCGACCCGGCCCGCCGGGGCTGGCCGCTGCTCCTGGCGGACCTGGGGGTCGTCCTCGGCATCATGCTGGCCACCCCGTGGGCGATCGGGCCGGCGGCGCTCGCCGCCGGCGTGCCCACCCTCGCGGTGGCGTGGCTGGCCGGCCCGGTGCTGGCCTGGGCGGTCTCCGGCGGTCGCCGCCGGGGCACGGTCGCAGCCCTGGTGCTCGGCGCGGCGGACCTCGCCACCCGCGAACGGATCGGCGAGTCCTCGCTCACCGGGGTGATCCTCCTGCTGCTCGCCGGGGTGGTGGTCGGGCACGTGGCCCGGCTGGCCGTGACCGTCGAGCAGCGGCTGCACCGGGCGGTCGAGCTGGAGGCCGCCACCCGGGAGCGGGAGCGGCTGGCCCGGGACATCCACGACTCCGTGCTCCAGGTGCTGGCGCTGGTGCAGCGGCGCGGCGCCCACCTGGACGGCGAGGCCGGGGAGCTGGCCCGACTCGCCGGGGAGCAGGAGGCCGCGCTGCGGGCCCTGATCGGTGGCGCCGCGTCGACCGGGAGCACCGCCGACGGCGGGCCGGTGGACCTGCGCGGGCTGCTCGGCCGGTACGCCTCGGCCACGGTCTCGCTGTCCGCGCCGGCCACCCCGGTGCCACTGCCCGGGCGGGTCGCCCACGAGTTGACGGCCGCGACCGCCGCCGCCCTGGACAACGTGGCCCGGCACACGGACGGGCGGGCCTGGGTGCTGGTCGAGGACGAGGGGCAGACGGTGACCGTGTCGATCCGCGACGAGGGGCCCGGGTTCGCCGACGGCCGCCTGGCGGAGGCCGCCGCCGAGGGCCGGCTCGGGGTGGCCCGGTCGATCCGGGGCCGCCTCGCCGACCTCGGCGGCACGGTGCGGATCACCTCCGCGCCGGGCGTCGGCACCGAGCTGGAACTGACCGTCCCGAGGGAGGGGCCGGTGAGCGTGCGGAGTGAGCCGGGTCTGCGAGCCCCGCAGTCGCGAACGGAGGGGTCAGGGCCGTGACGGGCGTACGGGTGATGGTGGTGGACGACCACCCGATGTGGCGGGAGGGGGTGGCCCGGGACCTGACCGAGGCCGGCCACGTCGTCGTCGCCACGAGCGGTGCGGGCCGGCAGGCGGTGCGTGTCGCCGCCGCGGCCCGCCCCGACGTGGTGGTCCTCGACCTGCAACTGCCGGACGTCTCGGGGGTGGAGGTGATCCGCGGGTTGCGCGCGGTGCTGCCACAGGTGCGGGTGCTGATGCTCTCGGCCAGCGGCGAGCAGCAGAGCGTGCTGGACGCGGTGAAGGCGGGCGCCACCGGCTACCTGCTGAAGTCGGCGGCCCCGGCGGAGTTCCTGGAGGCGGTGCGCCGGACGGCGGCGGGGGAGCCGGTCTTCACGCCCGGCCTGGCCGGGCTGGTCCTCGGGGAGTACCGCCGGCTGGCGGCCCACCCGGGGGGCGCCGACCCCGGTGGGCGGGCCGCCCGGGGCGCCGGCCCGGCGCCCCGGCTCACCGACCGGGAGACCGAGGTGCTGCGCCTGGTCGCCAAGGGGATGTCCTACCGGCAGATCGCCGAGCGGCTCGGGCTGTCCCACCGCACGGTGCAGAACCACGTGCAGAACACGCTCGGCAAGCTCCAGCTGCACAACCGGGTCGAGCTGACCCGGTACGCGATCGAACGGGGCCTGGACGACTGAGGGCCGTCGGGGAACCGCCCCCGAGGGCTGCCCCGACGACCCCCGCGACGGTTCAGACCGAGTGCGGCGGACGCGTCTCGTGGATGGCCAGCTCCTCGGCGCTCGCGCCGCCGCCGGCCGAACCGGCGTCGTACGCCACCGAGTCGGTCTCCTGGTCGGTGTGCGCCCCCTCGTCCGGTTCGACGAGCCGGCCGACCTGACCGTCGGCGACGCTGCCCAGCTTGCCGTGGTCGTAGAGGGAGACCGGCGAGTCCGGGTCGGAGGTGGGGCCGGGGTCGAGCACGTCCGCGTCGAGCTGGGCCTGGGCCGCGGCCTCCTCGCTGTCGGCCTCGGCGGCGATGTCCGGGTCGACGGGGCCGGACAGCGGGTCGTCGGCGGCACGTTCGTGCCGCTCCCGGTCCAGCTTGTAGTCGAGCGACTCGCCGTCGAGCTGCTCCTCGGCGGTGGTCCCGAACTGGTCCACCGCGACCGGCGTCCGGTCGCCCGGCAACTGGGCGGGCTCCGGGCCGTCCGCCTCGCGCCCGGTCAGGACGTCGTCGTTGGCGGTCGAGTCGTCGTCGGCGGTGTCGGGCAGGCCCTCCGCCTCGGGGTCGGACACGGGGGTCGGGTACTCGTCGTCGCGCATGGCTGACCACTACCCACCTCCCTGGCGGCATAACCGGTACCGGCCGTGGCCATCCGGGCGGAAGGGGCACGTCGGGGGACGGCGGGGCAGGATCGGGGCGGCCGTCAGCCGTGGTTCCCGGCCTCGTCGGCCACGTGCAGGACGCACCAGACGACCTTGCCGTCCGGCACCCGGCTGCTGCCCCAACTGCGGGCGACGGTGTCGATCAGCAGCAGGCCGCGCCCGCCCGCGGTGTCCGGCGGGGCCGTCCCGGTGAACGCCGGCTGCCGCGACGAGTGGTCGCGTACCGACAGGTGCAGGGTGTCGTCCCGGGGTGCCAGGCGGACCGTCATCGGGGTGTGCGCGTGGGCGACGACGTTGTTCACCATCTCGGTGACGGCGATGCACGCAGGCTCGATCAGCTCGGGCAGGGCCCAGGCCCCGCAGCCCCGCGCCACGAGCTGCCGGGCCTGCCGGGCGGCCCCGACGACGGGCGTCAGGTCGGCCTCGACCACCGCGGCCAGCGGCGCGGCGGCCAGCCCGGCCATCGCCCCGTCCAGGGTCGGCCAGGCCGGCACCCCCTCGACGGCACCGGACGGATCGCAGAGCAGCAGGTCGGCGGCGGGCCAGTGGCGCACCTCCCGGCGCACCTCGGCGAAGACGTCCCGGGCGGCCGGGTCGGCGACCCGCAGGTCGGTGAGGTCGGCCACCACCGCGCCGGGCCGGCCACAGAGACGGGTGAGCAGGCCGTCGCGCACGGTGGTCGCGCCGGAGTGGTCGAGCACACCGGTGACCCGGAGCACCCCGGATGCCTCGTCGGCCTCCACCTGGCAGCGCGCGTCGGTCGCCATGATCGCCCCATTCTGCACCGCCCGCGCGGAGCGCGCACCCGACCGCTCGCCCCCGGGCATCAGCGGTCCGTCCGCGCCCGGCGGGTCATCGCGGCCACCGTCCCGACGGCCGTCCCAGCCGCCGCCAGCCCGAAGGCGGCGCTCATCCGCGCCAGCTGCCGCCGCCGGCCGTGCCAGCCGCCGTCGGGCCGCGCCGCCGCATCGGGGCGGAAGACGTTGCCTGAGGTTTCCGGTCGAGGGGCGGGCCCGAACTGGGTGCGGTGCGCGTACCAGCCGAGGACCCGCTCGGCGAGCGCCGGGGCGAGCCGCCACTGGAGGCCGATCAGCCGGGCGGCCCCGCCGGCGTACGCCTCGCGCCGGGGGCGGCGCAGCAGCCGGACGATCGTGTCGGCCACCACCTCCGGCGGATAGACCGGGGGCGGTGGCACCAGTTCCTGGCCGCTGTGGTTGGCGGCGTGCCGGTAGTACGGGGTGTCGATGGTCGCCGGCAGCACCGTGCAGATCGAGACGTTGCCCCGGCCGGTGACCCGCATCTCCTGGCGGACCGTGTCGGCGAGCCCGCGGATGCCGTGCTTCGTGGCGTTGTACGCCGACTGGTAGGGCATCGCCACCTCGGCCAGCACCGAGGCGTTGTTGACCAGCACCCCGCCCCCCGCCGCGCTCAGGTGGGGCAGGGCGGCCCGCATGCCGTACGCGGCGCCGAGCAGGTTCACCTCCAGCACCCGGCGGAACTCCGCCATCGGGATCTCGTCGAAGAGCCCGACGACGGCGACCGCGGCGTTGTTGATCCAGCCGTCGATCCGGCCGAACTCGGCGACCGTGCGGGCGGCGAGGCGCTCGACGGCCGCCGGGTCGGTCACGTCGGTCGGCACCACCAGTGCCCGCCCGCCCAGCTCCCGGCACCGTTCGGCGACCTCCTCCAGGGCCGTCTCGCTGCGGGCGGCCAGCACCACGGTGGTGCCGCGCCGGGCGAGGGCGTGGGCGGTGGCCGTGCCGATGCCGCTGGAGGCACCGGTGAGCACGATGGTGGCGTCGGCGAGGCTGCGGGTCAGAGGCATTCCTCGCCCGTACCCCCACCGGCAGGGGTCATGCGAGCGATGCGGCGCCGGAATTGTCGTGACCGCGGGTGCCGGAGGCGGCGCCGCGACGGTTGTCGTCGCGCAAGCACCCGCCGGGCTCTTCCCGATCTGCCAGGTTTCGGCTCCTCCGGGTTCGGTTAATGGGACCCTCTGACCGAGGACCATCACTTGAGAAGATCGCATGGAGGTGACCCATGCGCGTCGGCCTCGTCTGCGCGCACGCCGGCCCACCCAGGGGCGCCGACGGCCTGACCGTCGGCACCCACCAGCACATCGCCCGGGTCGCCGCCGAACTCGCCGTGCGAGGCCACGACGTCCGGGTGTACGAACGCCGTGACGATCCGGGACTGCCGGAGACCGCAATGGTCGACGGCTACCGGGTGGAGCGGGTGCCGGTCGGCCCGGCCGCCCCGCTGCCCACCGCCGAGCTGGTGCCGTACGTGTCCGTGTTCGGTGCCTGGCTGGCCGGCCGGTGGGTGGGCGACTGGCACCCGGAGGTGGTGCACGGGCACTACTGGGTCGGCGGGCTGGCCGCCGCACACGCGGTCCGCGAGACCGACATCCCGGTGGTGCAGACCTTCCACTCCCTCGGTGTCGAGCAGCTGCGCCACCTCGGCCGGCAGTACGACGGCCCGGGGGAGCGGATCCCGCTCGAGCGGGCGCTGACCCGGGCGGTGGACATCGCGGTCGCCCAGTGCACCGACGAGGTCGACGAGCTGACCCGGATGGGGCTGCAACGCGCCTCCGTGGCGATGGTGCCGGCCGGCGTCGACACCGCGCAGTTCCACCCCGACGGCGAGGCCGCCCCCCGCGACCGGCGGGCCCGGATCCTCTCCGTCGGCGGGCTCTCGCCCGGGCACGGCCAGGAGGACCTGATCCGGGCCATGCGGCTGGTCGGCGACGCCGAGCTGGTGATCGCCGGAGGCCCGCCCGCCGAGCGGCTCGCCAACCACGCCGAGGCCCGCCGGTTGCGTGAGCTGGCCGAGCGCAGCGGGGTGGCCGAGCAGGTGAAGCTGGTGGGCGCGGTGCCGCACGAGCAGATGGCGACCTGGTACCGCTCGGCGGACGTGGTCGCCTGCACGCCGCACTACTCCTCCGCCGGCCGGGTGTCGCTGGAGGCGATGGCCTGCGGGGTGCCCGTGGTGGGCTACTCCCTGGGCGGGATCGCCGACGCGGTGGTCGACGAGGTCACCGGCCGGCTGGTGCCGCCGGGCGACGTCCGCACGCTGGGCGTGACGCTGCGCCGGCTGCTCGCCGACAACGCCGGGCGGTTCGCGTACGGGCACGCCGCCGTCGACCGGGTGCGGTGCAGCTACACCTGGGAGCGGACGGCGGGCGCGCTGGAGCGCCTCTACGAGCGGGTGGTGAGCCGGCGCAAGCCGGTCGAGGCGGCCTGACCCGGGTCGGCCGGCCACGGCTCCTCAGAGCGGGCGACCGGGCGCTGCGGCGCCCACCATGCCCCGGTCGCGTTCCCCGGCGACGGCGTGGTGGTGCTGGGGTTCGGCGTAGCGGGTGAGGCCGATGACGGCCGCGAGCGTGACCAGGAACCCGACCGCGGCGAGCCACTCCCGCCCGGGCCAGATCTTGTCGTTGAGCAGCAGCAGGCCGACGATCGCGGCGGGCACCGCCCCGGCGGCGTCCATCGCCGCCACGGCGGCCGTGGTCGAGCCGCGCTGCATGGCGAGCCCGAGCAGCAGCTGGCCGACGACCGAGTGGACGATCAGCAGGTAGAACAGCGGGTTCTGGACGAATGCCTCCGGCGTCGCGGAGGAGGCGAGGGGCCGGGCGGCCACCGCGGCGGCGGAGAACGCCAGCCCGGCCAGCGCGCCGAGCGCCACCGAGCCGGGCGCCCCGTGCAGGCGTACGGCGAAGAAGCCGATCACGGCGATGACGCCGAGCGACACCACCAGGGCGACCAGGCCGGCGGTGCCGAGCGGCTTGGCCGGCGCGGGCTCGGCGGAGAGCACCAGCGCGGTGATCCCGGCGAAGAGCAGCACCAGCAGGGCCACCTCGGCGGCCGGCAACCGCCACTTCAGCACCAGCACGCCGAGCAGGGCGGTGACCCCGAGCCCGGCGGCGACGCTGGACTGGACGAGGAAGAGCGGCAGGTCCCGGCGGGCGAGCAGGGCCAGCACGAACCCGGCCACCTGGCAGCCGAGCCCGATCAGGTAGGTGCGGTGCCCCGCCAGCCGTAGCAGCAGCCCCGGGTCGAAGGTGTGGTGCACGGTGGTGCGGGCGGCGGCCACCGACTGGAGCAGGTTGGCGACGCCGTACGCGACGATCATGGCCGCGAGGAAGCACCAACCGGAGGAGACCACCTGGCGAGGATAGAGGCTGCCGGAGGTCAGTGCTCGGTTGGCCGACCCAGCCGGGCGAGGATGTCGGCGTGCAGCGCACCGTTGCTGGCCACGGCGCTGCTCTCGGTGCCGGCGTCGCCGGAGGGGGCGGGTCGGCCGGCCAGATCGGTGAACGTGCCGCCCGCCTCGGTGACGATCGGCACCAGCGCGGCGACGTCCCACAGCGACAGCTCCGGCTCCACCATCACGTCCAGCGCGCCCTCGGCCAGCAGCATGTAGCCGTAGAAGTCGCCGTACGCCCGGCTGCGCCAGGTGTCCCGCATGAGCTGGAGCATCGCGTCCAGCCGGCCGTTGGACTCCCATCCCGTCAGCGACGAGTAGCAGAAGCTCGCGTCGGCGAGGTCCCGGACCGCGGAGACCCGGATCGGGGCGCCGCCGGCGGCGTCCGGCCCCGCGTACGCGCCCTCGCCGAGCGCGCCCCACCAGCGGCGGCCGAGCGCCGGCGCGGAGACCAGCCCGGCGACCGGGCGGTCGCCCTCCAGCAGCGCGATCAGGGTGGCCCACACCGGCACGCCGCGGATGAAGTTCTTGGTGCCGTCGATCGGGTCGACCACCCAGCGCCGGCCGTCCGGGCCGCCGGCGGGCTGCTCGCCGTACTCCTCGCCGAGCAGGCCGTCGGCCGGCCGGTGCGCGGCCAGCAGCGCCCGGATCTCCCGCTCCACCGCGGTGTCCGCGTCGGAGACCGGGGTCAGGTCGGGCTTCGCCTCGACCCGCAGGTCGAGCGCGCGGAACCGGGCCGTGGAGACGGCGTCGGCGGCGTCGGCGAGCAGATGGGCGAGGGCGATGTCGTCGGCATACCCGGGCATGCCCCGAACGGTAGCGGCGACCGGCTCAGGACCCCGCGGGCGGGTCGCGCCGTGCCCGCCCTTTGCGCGCGACTGCGGGGCTCGCACGCTCAGGACCCCGCGAGCGGGTCGCCGGGATTGCGCTGGTCGGGTTCCCGCGCGTCGCCCTCACCCGACCGGGAGGCCAGCAGCCGGCGGTACGAGGCGAGCCGGCGCGGATCGGCCTTGCCGGCGGCGACCCGGGCGTCCAGCCCACAGGCGGTCTCGTCGGGCGTGTGCGGGCAGTTGGCGGGGCAGTCGACCGTCCCCTCGACCAGGTCGGGGAAGCCGTGCAGCAGGCTGTCGGCGGAGACGTGCGCGAGCCCGAAGCTGCGTACCCCCGGGGTGTCGACGATCCAGCCGGCTGCGGGCGCAGGCGTGGCGGCGTCCCCGTCGTGCCGTGGGCCGCCGGGCAGCCGGGGCAGCCGCAGCGCCACCGCGCTCGTGGAGGTGTGCCGGCCCCGGCCGATCGCGCTGACCGTGCCGACCGCCCGGGCGGCGTCCGGCACGAGGCGGTTGACCAGCGTCGACTTGCCCACCCCGGAGTGCCCCACCATGACCGAGACCCGCCCGGCGAGCAGGTCGCGCAGGGCGTCGAGATCGGAATCCGGGCGGATCAGCACGTACGGCAGCTCCAGCTCGGCGTAGTAGCCGAGGACCGTCTCCGGGCCGGCCAGGTCGGCCTTGGTGAGGCAGAGCAGCGGCTCGATGCCGGCGTCGTACGCGGCCACCAGGCACCGGTCGATGAAGCCGGTGCGCGGCGGCGGGTCGGCCAGCGCGCTGACGATGACCAACTGGTCGGCGTTGGCGACGACCACCCGTTCCAGCCGCCCCTCGGCGGTGGTCTCGTCGTCGTCGGCGGTGCGCCGCAGCACCGACGTGCGCTCGGCGATCCGGACGATCCGGGCGAGCGCCCCGGCCGCGCCGGAGGTGTCGCCGACGAGGTTGACGCGGTCGCCGACCACCACCGACTTGCGTCCCAGCTCCCTGGCCCGCATCGCGGTGACCAGTGGCGCGTCCGGCCCGGCGTCGGGTGGCACGCACGTGTAGCGGCCCCGGTCGACGGCGATCACGAAGCCGTCCACCGCGTCGGAGTGCCGGGGGCGTGTGCGGGTACGCGGGCGCGACGACCTGCCGGGCCGGACCCGGACGTCGTCCTCGTCGTACTCCCGCCGTCTGGTCGTCAGGACCCGCCCCCTCGTCGTGTCAGCTCTTGCCGGTCACCATCGCCGACCATAGTGCCGGAAACTCGGGCATGGTCTTCGAGGTGCACGCCACGTCGCTCAGCTCGATGCCCGGAACGGCCAGGCCGGCCACGGCGGCGGCGTGCGCCATCCGGTGGTCGTGGTAGGTCTCGAACACCCCGCCGTGCAGCGGCCGGGGCCGGATCTCCAGCCCGTCGGGGGACTCGGTGATGTCGGCGCCGAGGGCGGCGAACTCCCGCGCCAGCGCGGTCAGCCGGTCGGTCTCGTGGCCCCGGATGTGGCCCACGCCGGTGAACACCGACGGCGAGTCGGCGAGCATGGCCAGCGCGGTCAGCGCCGGGGTCAGCTCGCTGACGTCGGAGAGGTCGGCGGTCAGGCCGTGCACGGCGCCGGTGCCCCGGACCGTCAGCCCGGCGGTGGAGAGGGTCACCTCGCCGCCCATCCGCTGCAGCAGCGAACGGAGCTGCTCGACGGGCTGGGCGCTGCTGCGCGGCCAGCCCCGCAGGGTCACCTCCCCGCCGGTCACCAGGGCGGCGGCGAAGAACGGCACGGCGCCCGACAGGTCGGGCTCGATCTGCCAGCCGCGCCCCGTCAGCGGACCGGGCTCGACCACCCACACGTCGGGGGTGCCGTCGTCGACCGCCGCACCGGCGGCCCGGAGCATCTGCACGGTCATCCGCAGGTGCGGCGCGGAGGGCACCGGCGGGCCCACGTGCCGGACCACCACGCCCCGGTCGAAGCGCGGCGCGGCCAGCAGCAGTCCGGAGACCAGTTGGCTGGACGCGGAGGCGTCGATCACCACCTCGCCGCCGGCCACCCGCCCGGCGCCCAGCACCGTCAGCGGCAGGCTGCCGGTGGCGGGGGCGTCCACGCGCACGCCGAGGGAGCGCAGCGCCCCGATGAGCGGGCCGAGGGGCCGGGTGCGGGCCTGCGGGTCGCCGTCGAAGGTGATCCGCCCGTCGGCCAGGCCCGCCACGGGCGGGACGAAGCGCATCACGGTGCCGGCCAGGCCGACATCCACGTGCGCGGGGCCGACCAGGGGGTGGGGGCGGACCAGCCAGCGCTCGTCGTCGCTGACCGACACGTGCGCGCCCATCGCGCGCAGCCCGGCGGCCATCAGTTCGGTGTCCCGCGCGCGCAGCGGCCCGGCCAGGGTCGAGGGGCCGCCGGCCAGGGCGCTCAGCACCAGGGCGCGCGCGGTCATCGACTTGGACCCGGGCAGGCGCAGCGTGGCCGCGACGGGGTCGGAGGCGGTCGGAGCGGTCCACGGCTGCGGCGGCCGGGTCGCGATCAGGTTCCCCACACCCCCATTCTGCCGTGTCCGGGCGTCAGTGCGGCCGGCTGGTGCGCGTACTCCCGGTCAGCGGGACAGCCGGCCGGCGCGCGGCGGGTTAGCGTGTGCGACATGTGCGGGAGGTACGCGACGACCCGGAGCGCGGGCGACCTGAGCACGCTGTTCGAGTCCCACGACGAGACCGACGGCGGCATCGGTCCCGACCACAACGTCGCGCCCACCGACCGGGTGCCGTTGGTGCGGGTCGGCCCGGAGGGCCACCGCGCGCTCTCGGTCGGTCGCTGGGGCCTGGTCCCGTCCTGGTCCCGGTCGCCCGCCGGCGCCGCCCGCATGATCAACGCCCGCGCCGAGACGGTCGCCACCAGCCGGGCGTACGCGGGGGCCTTCGCCCGCCGCCGCTGCCTCGTCCCGGCCGACGGCTGGTACGAGTGGGTCCGCTCGGCGGACGGGCGTAAGCAGCCCTACTACCTGACCCCGTCGGACGGCTCGGTGCTCGCCTTCGCCGGCATCTGGTCGGTCTGGGACGGTTCGGCCGGTCCGCTGCTGACCTTCAGCGTGCTCACCACCGCCGCGCTGGGCGAGCTGGCCGAGGTGCACGACCGGATGCCGCTGCTGCTGCCCCGGGGCCGCTGGGGGGCGTGGCTGGCGTCGACCGACGAGCCGGAGGGTCTGCTCGCGCCGCCTCCGCCGGACTGGCTCGCGACGCTGGAGATCCGCCCGGTGGGCACGGCGGTGGGGGACGTGCGCAACGACGGCCCGCAGTTGACCGAGAGGGTGGCGCTCGCCCGCGCCGCCGCGCCACCGGAGATGACGCTCTTCTGACAGTCCGACACATTGTCGGGTGTGATTTGCCAGAGTTGCGGGCGAAACGTCGCCCCCGCGTTCGCCCGTGTTCGCCGTGAAGTCTTGTACCGGTGTCCGTAAGTGCGATACAACACAGCGCCGGTGGTGGGTGTCGATTCGCACGGGGCGGACGACGCGCACCGATCTTGCCGGTCCCACGGGGGAGGTGGGTGGATGACACGGGCACGTATGCCCCGCCCGCACGAGGTGGCCGCCGCACGACGAGATCCGCGGCTGCTGCGGGCGTTGCGGGAGCGGCGCCAGGACGAGGCGTGGCGCACCAGAGGAACCTGCCAGAACGTCGACCCGGAAACGTTCTTTCCGGCGCCGAACGAGCCGGCCGACGCGGCTGTCGCGCTCTGCCGCAGCTGTGACGTGCAGGGCTCCTGCCTGGCGTGGGCCCTCGACGTGGGCGACTGCCACGGCGTCTGGGGCGGCACCACCCCGCGCGAACGGCGGGCGATGCTGATCGCCTGGCGCGACGAGGTGCAACCGGATCCGGACGCCGCCGACGAGGCTGGTCCACCGGTCCGGGACCGGCTGCTCACCCTGGTGCCGCTGAGCTGACCGCCGACTGAACCGGTCGCCGCCGGCCCGCCACCTCGGCGGGCCGGCGGCCCGTCCTGCCCCGGACGCCGCAGAATGGGCCGGTGCCGCACGACGACGACCTTCCGACCCCGCGCGGGCCCGCCCGGGTCGACACCGACCTGCCGACGGGTACGCCGAGCGCCCTGCTGGTGCTCGGCCACGGCGCGGGCGGTGACGTCGACGCCCCCGACCTGCGGGCGCTCCGGGACGCGGCCGTCGGCGCCGGCCTGGTGGTGGCCCGGGTGACCCAGCCGTACCGCGCCGCCGGCCGGCGTGCGCCGGCTCCGGCGGGGCACCTCGACGAGGCGTGGACCGCGGTGCTCGCCGTGCTGCGACAGCGGCATCCCGGCGTACCCCTGCTGGTGGGTGGGCGCTCCAGCGGCGCGCGGGTGGCGTGCCGCACCGCGCCGGCGGTGGGCGCCACCGGGGTCGTCGCGCTGGCGTTTCCGCTGCATCCGCCCGGCCGCCCGGAGCGGTCGCGGGCGGCGGAGTTGGCGACCGGCCTGCCGACCCTCGTGGTCAACGGAGACCGTGACCCGTTCGGGGTGCCGGAGCCGGGGCCGGGGGTGCGTGTGGTGACCCGCCCGGGGGAGCGGCACGACCTGCGGGGCGACCCGGCCGGTACGGCCGCGGTGGTGTGCGACTGGCTGCGCGGGCGGGGCTGGGCGCGACGCTGAGCGCGGGGTGGCGCGGCGGCGGGCCGTGTCCGGCGGCGGCGGCGGGTCGTTGCATCGGATGGCGCCGGACGCCCGGTTCGGGCGGCGGCGCCGGTCCTCCCAGGCCCTTCCTGGTCCCAGCACCGGCCCGCTGCCGGCGCCGGGACCGGGAAAGGGGAGGTCAGCGGAATGCCCCGCCCCGTCGAGGGCGTTGCACCCCCCGGACGACAATTCTGGCGAGGGGGGAGACCGGTGCCGACCGAGACACGGGCCCGGGAACGGGACGAGCGGGGAGCGCGGCAGCTTCGACGGCTGCTGGGCGGCCCGGACTGGCCCGCGGTGGTGCCGCCGGTCGGCCCGGCGGCGGGGCGCACGACCACGGTGAGGACGAGCACACCCGCCGGAAGTGAATCTGCGGGCACGTCCGGGCGCGTATCCTCGGCGGGACAGCATCCGACGCGAGGGGATGTGCGGTTGACCACCGAGAAGACGGACGAGCGCAGGGCCCGCTTCGAGCGGGACGCGATGCCCTTCGTCGATCAGCTCTACGCTGCCGGGCTGCGGATGACCCGCAACCCGGCGGATGCCGAGGACCTGGTCCAGGAGACCTACCTGAAGGCGTACGCCGCCTTCCACCAGTTCGAGCAGGGCACGAACCTCAAGGCCTGGCTCTACCGGATCCTGACCAACACCTACATCAACTCCTACCGCAAGCGGCAGCGCCAGCCCATCCAGGCGCCGACCGACGAAATCACCGACTGGCAGCTCGCCGAGGCCGAGTCGCACACCTCCAGCGGCCTGCGCTCGGCCGAGACCGAGGCGCTGGACCGGCTGCCGGACAGCGACGTCAAGGAGGCCCTCCAGCAGCTGCCGGAGGAGTTCCGACTGGCCGTCTACCTCACCGACGTCGAGGGCTTCTCCTACAAGGAGGTCGCCGACATCATGGGCACGCCGATCGGCACGGTCATGTCGCGCCTGCACCGGGGCCGACGTAATCTGCGCAAGCTGCTCGAGCAGTACGCCGCCGAGCGGGGCTTCAGCGCCGCGGCGTCGAAGAAGGGCTCGACCGCTTCCGCCGGCCGGGAGGTCTGACATGAGCTGTGGGGATCCGCACGAGACGGACTGCCGCGAGGTCATCGCGGAGGTCTACCTCTACCTGGACCTGGAGTGCGGCGAGGAGCGGCGCACGCTGATCCGGCACCACCTCGACGAGTGCGGGCCGTGTCTGCGCGAGTACGGCATCGAGCAGGAGGTGCGGGCGCTGGTCGCCCGGTGCTGCGGCAACGAGACCGCGCCCGACCAGCTGCGGGAGCGGTTGCGGCTGCGCCTCACCGAGCTGGTCGTCTTCGAGAGCAGCGAGTCGAAGGAGCTGGCCGACTGAGGTCCGGCCGGCAACGGCACCCGACCTCGGTCGGGGGCCACGGATACGGCGACGACGGTGGCCCGGGTCGGACGACCCGGGCCACCGTCGTTCGCGCCGACCGGTCGACGCCGGGCCGTGGGACCCGGCCGCCGGTCAGGAGTTGGGGCGCTTGCCGTGGTTCGCGCCGCTCTTCTTACGGGCCTTCTTCTTGCGGGCCTTCTTCGCCATGGTGACCTCCTCGTGATGGTCGGATCCGCCTGCGCACGAGCTCGGCGCCGGTGCACGCACCGGTCCTCCCGGCGCCGGGGTCCGACCCGCTGATGCTAGTGCGGCCGGCACCCGCCGTCGTCCGCCGGGGCCGCCGGCCGTGCGCCGCGCCGCCCGACACGCCTGAGGCCGCCACCCACCGGCCGGGCCGCGTTCCGCCAACCGGCCGGATGCGAGTCGATCGACCACCCGCCCGGGGCGCTCCACGCCCGCCGGAGGTCGCCCGCATGATTGGATACGTCGGCAGGCAACCGTGAGAGGGAGGGCCCTGGACATGGCCGAGGAGATCCGCGCCGAGATGGTGGCGAACGTCTGGAAGGTCGTCGCGTCGGCCGGGGACACCGTGTCCGAGGGGGACACGCTGGTGATCCTGGAGTCGATGAAGATGGAGATCCCGGTTGTCGCCGAGTCCGACGGTGTCGTCAAGCAGCTCGCGGTCAACGAGGGCGACGTCGTGCAGGACGGTGACCTGATCGCGGTGATCGATTGACCGGCCTCTCGGTCCGCCCGGCCGGGCCGGACGACTTCGCGGCGGTGGCCCGGCTGACGGTCGCCGCGTACGAGGCGGACGGCCAGCTCAAGGGCGAACACGGCTACGCCGCCGTACTCGCCGACGTGGCGTCGCGGGCCCAGGACGGCGAGGTGCTCGTCGCCGTCGACGACGCCACCGGCGAGCTGCTCGGCTCGGTGACCTTCGTCCTGCCCGGCACCCGTTACGCCGAGCTGTCCCGCTCGGGCGAGGCGGAGTTCCGGATGCTGGCGGTCGACCCGGCCGCGCAGGGGCGGGGCGTCGGCGCGGCGCTGGTCGAGGCCTGCGTGTCGCGGGCGGCCGGGCTGGGCTGTTCCGCCGTGGTCATCTGCGTGCGCAGCGGCTTCGCCGCCTCCGCCCAGCGGCTCTACCGGCGTCGCGGGTTCGTCCGGGCGCCCGAGCTGGACTGGGCGCCCCTGGACGGGGTGGAACTGCTCGGCCTCCGGCTGGACCTCAGCGGCTCCTGAGACGCCGCCAGAGGCGGCCCAGGCGGGAGCGCGGCCGGGGCGCCGGTCGGCTGGCCGCCAGCGAGGTGGCCAGGGCCGCGGTCTGCGGGTCCAGGGCCGGACTGGCCAGGGACAGGTGCGCCAGGGACGGCGCGATCGGTACGGGGCGGGTCCGGGCGACCGCCGCCACGTCGGCCAACCGCTCGGTCACCACCCGGGCCACCTCGGGGCGTACCTCCGGGTCGACCCAGGCGGCGGTGACCAGGGCGAACAGGGCCGCCTCGGTGACCCAGTCCTCGACGCCCCAGACCAGGTCCAGCAGCACCCGGCGCCGGGTCGACTCCGCCCACGGCTCGTCGGTGCGGTGGTGCAGCAGGCCGAGGCACGCCCACACCTGCACGCAGCGCACCCAGAGCGAGGGGTCCTGCCCGAGGACCCGGCCCAGCGCGGTGGGCGGCGCCTCCGGCGGATGCGCCAGCAGGCCGAGCAGGTCGGCCAGTTCGAGGGTGGCCAGGCCCACCGCCGCGTCGTACGCCGCCGGCGGGTGCGGCCACGCCGGGTGGGCGAGCTGCCGTAGCCGCGCGGCAGCCTCCGGCGAGGGCGCCGGCACGGCGGGCACGACCGTCGCCCCGTCGTGGTGCCAGAGCCGTCGGTCGGTCGCCCGCCGGGGCTCGCGCGGGTCCGGCTCGGGTACGCCGGCCACCTCGATCCGCAGCCCGGGCGCGGCCGTCGCGGCGGTACGCGTCGCGCTGGGCGGCGCGGGCGAGTCCAGCCGTACGGCGCCGAGGCCGGCGTGCTCGTCGGCGACGGCCCGGCGCAGCGCGTCCACCACCGGCCCCGTCGCCGGGGTGACCTGCCCGAGCCAGGGCCGACCCCGGCAGCTCTCGGCCAGGTCGCCGTGTTCGTGCGTGTCGTCGGGATGCTCCCGGACGAAGTCGGCGAGCGCGACGAGGTGTGCCACGTCGCCGTCGCGCTGGTGCCGCAGCCGGTGCGCGGTGTGCACGGCGCATTCGAACGACGGGTCCCGGGCCAGTGCCCGGTCGATCCAGTCGAGCGCCTCGTCGAGCCGCCCGTTGTCGGCGAGGGTGCCGGCGATGTCGGCGTAGACGGTCAGGTCGTCGGGGTCGTGCGCGACGGCGCGACCGAGTGCCGCCAGTGCCTCGCGGGTGCGCCCGGCGCTGCGGTACGCGTACCCGAGCCACACCTCGCCGATCTTCGACGGCTCCGCGCGTACGCCCCGGGCGGCCCAGCGGATCGCCAGGTCGACCTCGCCGACCCGCCTGGCCAGCGCGGACGCCGCGCCCAGCAGCAGTCCGCACCCGGGGTGGACGGTGACCGCGTTGCGGGCCAGCGCCAGGTAGGGGGCCAGGGCGGCCCGGTCGGCCCGGGGCACGGGATCGGACACGGCGGCGCAGACCTGCATCAGGATCCGGGCGGTCCGGTCCGGTTCGAGGCGCTCGGCGAGTTGCGGGGTGGTCACCCACGGCACCGCGGCCCAGCCGGTTCCCGGCGCGTGGCCGGTCGCCGCGACCAGCAGGTCGAGCCCCTCCGCGGGCCGGCCGACGGCGGCGAGCAGGTGCGCGCGGGCCACCACGGCGCCGACGAAGGCGTGACCCTGGAGCGGGAAGAGGTCGACGCCGCCCGCGCCGTCGGCGGCGGCGAGCCGGGCGAGGGTCTCGTGCACCTCGGGCAGGGTCGGGGCCTGGGCCAGCGCCGCGGCGACGTGACCCGCGGCGTGTCTCAGGTCGCCGTCGTCCATGGCGAGACGGGCCAGGGCCAGTTCCTCCGCCGCGGGCAGCGGCCGGTCGTCCTCGGGCACGTGGTCCTCTCGCTCGTCGGGCTCCGGTGGGTCGGGCAAGCCTAGGTGATGTTGCGGCGGGATGGTGATCATCTGCGCACTACTGCTCGTTCGATTGCTCGGTCCAGCTCAAACGTGCAAGACTGAGCAGGAAACGCGCGGCAACCGCGCAGTGGGAGGAGTTTCCGTGACGCGTGCAGGGGCTGGCATGGCCGCCGACATCGACGAGCAGCCGGCGGGCTACGAGCGGCTGCTCTCCGCCGGGCACGCCGGGGCGATCGCCCGGGTGGCGGCGGTCATCGCGCAACGCCGCCCCCGGCACGTGGTCTTCACCGCCCGGGGCACCTCCGACCACGCCGCCCTCTACGGGGCGTACCTGACCGAGATCCGGCTCGGTCTGCCCGCCGGCCTCGCCTCGCCCAGCGTCGTCACCCTCTACGGCGCCGAGCCGGACCTCTCCGACGCGCTGGTCGTGGGCGTCAGCCAGAGCGGCGGCTCGCCCGACCTCGCCGAGGTGCTGCGGACCGCCCGCGCCTCGGGCGCGCTGACCCTCGCGGTCACCAACGCGCCCGACTCCCCGCTGGCCGGCGTCGCCGAGCTCAGCGTCGACATCGCCGCCGGGCACGAGCGCGCGGTGGCCGCCACCAAGACCTACACCGCCGAGCTGCTCGCCCTGCTGATGCTCGTCGAGGGCGTCCGGGCCGGCGACGGCGCGCTGCCCGCCGACGAACGGGAGGCGCTCTCCGCGCTGCCCGCGCTGGCCGCCCGCACCCTGGAGGATCCCACCCCGGCCCAGCTCGCGCCCCGCTACCGCTTCGCCGGCCAGCTCGTCACCACCGGTCGCGGATACGCGTACCCGACCGCCCGTGAGGCCGCGCTGAAGCTGATGGAGACCTCCTACCTGCCGGCGCTCGCGTTCTCCGGCGCCGACCTGCTGCACGGGCCCCTCGCCATGACCGACCCGGACGTGCCGGTGCTCGCCGTGGTCGGCTCCGGGCCGGGTGGCCGGTCGATGGGCGAGGTGCTGCCCCGGCTCGGCGAGCGCCGCGCCGACGTGGTGGTGGTCGGCTCCGCCGAGGTCGAGGGCGCCACCCGGATGGCCGTCCCCGAGGTCGACGAGCGGTACGCGCCGCTGCTGGACATCCTGCCGTTGCAGCGCCTGGCGCTGGCGCTGGCGCTCGCCCGGGGCGAGGACCCGGACGCGCCGCGCGGGCTGAAGAAGGTCACCGCGACGATGTGACGCCCGCCGTGGCACGCTGGTCAGCGTGTCCACGCTGCGCGACCTCGCCGAGGAGCACACCCGCCTCCGTCCGGCCGACATCGACCACCTGCACCGGATCGCCGGCGACTGGCAGTTGCTGTCCGATCTGTCCTTCGCCGACCTGCTGCTCTGGGTACCCGTGGACGCTGACGGGGCGTTCCTCTGCGTCTCCCAGGTCCGGCCGACGACCGCACCCACCGCGTACCTGGACGACCAGGTGGGGCGGATCGTCGGTGGGCCCGAGGTGGCCCACCTGGAGGTGGCCCACCGGCAGGGCCGGATCTGGCGGGAGGGCGACCCGGTCTGGTACGGCGACGTGCCGGCCCGCCACGAGGCGATCCCGGTCCGGCTGCGCACCACCGCCGGCGAGGCCGGCGAGGTGATCGCCGTGGTGGGGCGGGACACCAACCTCTCCACCGCGCGTACCCCGAGCCAGCTGGAGCTGAACTACCTCACCACCGCCGACGACCTGGCCCAGATGATCGCCGACGGGACCTTCCCGCCGCCGCGCCATCCCGGGGAGACCACCTCCGCCCCGCGCGTCGGCGACGGGCTGGTCCGGCTCGACGCCGGCGGCAAGGTCACCTACGCCAGCCCGAACGCGCAGTCGGCGTACCGACGGCTGGGCTACGCCTCCCACCTGGTGGGCGAGGACCTGGCGGCGCTGCACCGCCGGCTGGCGAGCGACCCGCTGGAGGGCACGGACGCGGCGAACGGGATCCTCGCCGCGCTGCGCGGCGAGGCCCCGCCCCGCCGGGAGATCGACGCGCGGGGTGCGACGATGCTGACCAGGGCGCTGCCGCTGATGCCCGCCGGGGTGCCGATCGGCGCGCTGGTCCTGGTCCGCGACATCACCGAGGTACGCCGCCGCGACCGCGCCCTGATCACCAAGGACGCCACCATCCGGGAGATCCACCACCGGGTGAAGAACAACCTGCAGACGGTCGCCGCGCTGCTCCGCCTCCAGGCTCGCCGGGTGTCCATGCCGGAGGCCCGGATCGCCCTGGAGGAGTCGGTACGCCGGGTCGCCTCCATCGCGCTGGTGCACGAGACCCTCTCCATGTCCAGCGACGAGGCGGTCGAGTTCGACGGCATCGTCGACCGGGTGGCCAGCGCCGCGACGGAGGTGGCGGCGACCGAGGCCACGGTCGGCATGCGGCGCGAGGGCAGCTTCGGCGTACTGCCCGCCGAGGTCGCCACGTCGCTGGTGATGGTGCTCAACGAGCTGCTGCTCAACGCCGTCGAGCACGGCTTCCCGCCGCCCGCCGAGGCGACCGCCCCGACGGGCCCCGGAGGCTTCGCCCCGGCGCAACCGGCGCAACCGGCGCAACCGGTGGCCGCCGGCGCGGAGGGACCGGAGGGGGCCGGTCTGGCGGGATCGGAGGGGGCCGGTGCGGGCGCGGCGGAGGTCGTGGTGTCGGCGCACCGGTTCCGCAAGATGCTGCACGTCTCGGTCACCGACAACGGGCGCGGGCTGCCGCCCGACTTCGACGCCGAGCGGGGCGGCAACCTCGGGTTGCAGATCGTCCGGGCGCTGGTCACCGGCGAACTGCGCGGCACCATCGAGCTGCGCGACGGCGCGAAGGGCGGCACGGAGGCGACGCTCGTCGTTCCGCTGGTCCGTAACGACGGCCGCTCCACCGGCTGACATGCCGGGCGGTTGCCCCCGGGGTCGTGGCACGTGAGGGGTGTCGGAGGAATCATGATCAGTTGATCGGGGACCGGCCGGAACAGGCCCGCCACGCCGGCTCGCCGTCACCCGATCGAGCCCACGTGGGGAGCCCGCGTGGGGAGCCGGGTGGGGAGCGCGGGTGGGGAGCGCGGGTGGGGAGCGTGGGTGGGGAGCGCGGGTGGGGAGCGTGGGTGGGGGAGCGTGGGTGGGTGGTCAGCGGGTCAGGAGGGCGACGGTCAGTCCTGAGCGGGGCCAGACCCGTTCGACGATGAAGTTGGCGCGCAGCGCGTCGCCCTTGGCCCCGGCGACGGCGGCCAGCGGATCGTCGCGACGGCCGGCCACCACCAGCCAGACCCGCTGCGCGCCGGCCAGGCACTCGGCCGGGCGGGCGCACTCGGCGGCCCACAGGTCGCCCCGGCGGGCCTGGTCGTCGGTGACCAGCACGTCAGGGGGCCGACGGTCGCCCAGATGATAGGCGAGACCCAGGTCGAGGAAGAGCCAGCTCCGCCGGGGGGAGAAGACGACCGCGTCGCCCGGCCGCTGGCCGTCGGCGACGATCCGGGCCGCGCCCCGGTAGTCCACCGTCGCGCTGCGCGGCCACTCGTGCGTACGCCGCAGCGCCGCCTGGTCGGGCAGCCCGAGCAGACCGGCCAGGGCGACGACGGCCAGCGCCGGCGGCAGCGGCACCGCCGCCAGCGCCGCCCCGGCGAGCAGGCAGCCGAAGGGCACCACGAAGACGAGGTAGCGGGGAACCCAGAGCGGCACGGTCAGCCCGGCGGCGAAGAGCAGCAACACGGGCAGCAGCACGGCCAGCCCGGGCAGCAGCGCGCGCCGGCCGAGCCGTGCCGCGCCCAGCGCCGCGAGGCCCAGCAGCACTCCGCCAACCACCCCGCTCTGCACCACCCCGCCCGCGAGCGCGGCGAGGTCGTCGGGACGGGCGGTGTCCACCCAGCCGAGCTGCCGGGAACGCTGCGCCCTGGCGAGCAGCACCAGCGGCGCCACCAGCAGTACGGTCGGCAGCAGGGCGAGCAGCCAGCGCAGCGGGCGGCTCGGCGGCCCCGTCCGACGGGTGGCGAACACCGCCACCGCGTGCGCGGCGAGCAGGGTGAGCGCGACCAGGTGGGTGAGCCCGAGCGCGGCCACGGCGGCGGCGTACCCGGCCCAGCGCGTCCACCCCGGCCGGGCCGTCGCCTCGACCAGCAGCAGGGTGGCCAGCACGGCCAGGAGGGTGGCCAGCGCGTAAGGGCGGGCCTCCTGGCCGTACCGCGAGGTGCCCGGGAGCACCGCGAGGAGCAGCCCGGCGAGCAGCCCGGCCCGGGCGCCGACCAGCCGCTGCCCGAGGACCGCGGTCAGGCCGGCGGTGGCGGCCATGGCCAGTGCGGCGGGCAGCCGCAGCGCGGTCACCGAGTCGCCGAAGACGGCGACCCAGGCGTGCATGAACAGGTAGTAGGGGCTGGTGGCGGCGTCGATGGTGCCGGCGAGCCGGACGAGGTCCCCGGGCGACCGGGTCGCCGCGCTCCAGGTGGCCAACTCGTCGCGCCACGGCTGCGCGTGGTCGATCCCGGTCAGTACGACGGCCAGCGTGACCAGGCTCGGCGCGATCCAGACCAGCCGGCCGACACGATCCGGCCCGCCCGCCGCCTCGGGCACCGGCGGGACGCGCTCGCCGGGCGGGTCAGCGGAACCGGTCACGTACCGCAGCGTCACACAATCCGGACCTCCCGTGCGCCGATCCGGCGATCGGGCACGCGTGACCGGAGAAGCCCGGGACCACGGTCTGGTTGACGAACCGTGACTGGCCGCGCCGGACCTCGGCGGCCGGCGGTGTGGTCCGCTCGTCGCGATACCCCACAGGCATCGTCATTCCGCGCTGGCCCGTGATGTGGGATCCCGCACGCGCTCGTTGGCCGACCCTCGTCGGGTGTGGCAGCATGACTTCCATGACCGCCGCTGTCGTCCGCCGCTTCGTGGCCCGCCGCCACGTCGACTACGGCCGCGTGCGCAGCGCGATCTGTCCGGCCCACTGACGACGCCCGACCAATCTGTCTCGGGCGCGCCTCGCGCCGGCTGCCCCGACACCGTTGTCGCCAGCCCGTTCCGACGGGTCGGCCGCGCGCCTTGCGTGTCTCCGAGGCACCGCAGACAACGGAGGACGCCGCCATGGCGGTCAGCAGCATTCCGGCCCGGGCAGGGGACTCTCCCCGACCGGCCCGGACCCCCCGCCGCCCCAGGGGGGAAGGTCAGTGGGCGCTCGGTCACCGCGAGCCGCTCAACCCCAACGAGCGGATCAAGAAGGACGACGACCCGCTGAACGTGCGGGCCCGGATCGAGAACATCTACGCCCACCACGGGTTCGCCTCGATCGACCCGCAGGACCTCCGCGGTCGGTTCCGCTGGTGGGGCCTCTACACCCAGCGCAAGGCGGGCATCGACGGCGGCCGTACCGCCGTGCTGGAGCCGCACGAGCTGGAGGACGAGTTCTTCATGCTCCGCGTGCGGGTCGACGGGGGCGAGCTCAACCTGGCGCAGCTCCGCGTGGTCGCGGACATCTCCCGCGAGTTCGCCCGGGACACGGCCGACATCACCGACCGGCAGAACATCCAGTACCACTGGATCCGCGTCGAGGACATGCCGGAGATCTGGCGCCGGCTGGAGGCGGTCGGCCTCCAGACCACCGAGGCGTGCGGCGACTGCCCCCGGGTCGTGCTGGGCAGCCCGGTCGCTGGCGTGGCCCGCGACGAGCTGGTCGACCCGACTCCGGCCGTCGACGAGATCGTCCGCCGGTACGTGGGCGACAAGGCGTACTCCAACCTGCCGCGCAAGTTCAAGACCTCCATCTCCTGGCTGGTCGACACCCCGTACGAGGCGAACGACATCTCCTTCCTGGGGGTGGACCACCCGGACCACGGGCCGGGCTTCGACGTCTGGGTCGGCGGTGGCCTGTCCACGAACCCCATGCTGGCGCAGCGGCTCGGCGTCTGGGTGCCGCTGGACGAGGTGCCGGACGTCTGGGCGGGGGTGGTCGGCATCTTCCGCGACTACGGATACCGCCGGCTGCGCAACCGCGCCCGGCTGAAGTTCCTGGTCGCCGACTGGGGCGTGGAGAAGTTCCGCGAGGTGCTGGAGAAGGAATACCTGGGTCGGGCCCTGCTCGACGGTCCGGCCCCGCAGCTGCCCGACCGGCCGGTGGACCACATCGGGGTGCACCCGCAGCGCGACGGTCGGCACTGGGTGGGCGCCGCACCGGTGGTGGGCCGGGTCTCCGGCGGGCAGCTCGCCCGGCTGGCCGACGTTGTCGAGGCGCACGGCAGCGGGCGGGTGCGGCTCACCCCGTACCAGAAGCTGCTGGTGCTGGACGTGGCGCCGGAGCGGACCGACTCGCTGGTGCGCGAGCTGCGCGGGATCGGCCTGGAGGCGCGGCCGTCGGCCTGGCGGCGCGGCACGATGGCCTGCACGGGCATCGAGTACTGCAAGCTGGCCATCGTCGAGACCAAGGCGCGCGGCGAGGAGCTGGTGGCCCGGCTGGAGGAGCGGCTGCGTGACTTCGACGCCGACATCTCCATCCACCTCAACGGCTGCCCCAACGCCTGCGCCCGCACGCAGGTCGCCGACATCGGTCTCAAGGGCCAGCTCGTGGTCGGGCCGGACGGCCGGCAGGTGGAGGGCTTCCAGGTCCACCTCGGCGGCGGGCTCGGCATGGCCGAGGGGCAGACGGCCGGGTTCGGCCGCAAGCTGCGCGGTCTGAAGACCACCGCCGAGGAGCTTCCGGCGTACGTGGAGCGGCTGGCCCGGCGTTACCTGGCCGGCCGGGAGGCGGGCGAGACGTTCGCCAACTGGGTGATCAGGGTCGACGAGGAGGAACTCCGATGAGCGAGACCCGTTCCGCGCCGCTGTACTGCCCGTACTGCGGCGAGGAGGACCTGCGGCCGAGCGAGGCCGGCCACGGCGCCTGGGAGTGCCACGCGTGCGCCCGGGTGTTCACGGTGAAGTTCGCCGGCCTGCTCGGCCGGGCGGTGACCCGGTGAGCGCGGGCGCGGCCGGCCGGCCCGGCCTCGTCTCAGCGACGGGCCTGGGCCTGGTGGGCCTGGGCGCTCCCGCGCCGGCCGAGGAGCCCCGACCCGGCCCGGCCGAGGTGGCCGGGCGCGGCCCCGACGAGTTGCGCGCGCTGGCCGAGGAGGCCGGCCGGGAACTGGAGGGCGCGCCCGCGCTGGAGATCGCCCGCTGGGCGGCCGAGACCTTCGGCGACCGGTTCTGCGTCACCAGTTCCATGGCCGACGCCGTGCTGGCCCACCTGGTCTCCCGGGTCGCGCCGGGGGTGGACGTGGTGTTCCTCGACACCGGCCTGCACTTCCCGGAGACGCTCCGGGTCCGCGACGAGGTGGCCCGGACGCTGCCGGTGAACGTGCGGTCGATCCGGCCCCGACTGACCGTGGGCCAGCAGGACGGCCAGTACGGCCCGCGCCTGTTCAACAAGGCCCCGGACGACTGCTGCCAGCTGCGGAAGGTGGAGCCGCTGGAGCGGGCGCTCGCCGGCTACGACGCCTGGGCCGCCGGGCTCCGCCGGGACGAGTCGCCGACCAGGGCGAACACGCCGGTGGTGACCTTCGACGCCCGTCGGGGCAAGGTCAAGGTCAACCCGATCGCGGCCTGGCGGCAGGCCGACGTGGATGCGTACGTCGCCCGCTGGAACGTGCCGGTGAACGAGCTGTTCCGGCAGGGCTACGGCTCGATCGGCTGCTGGCCCTGCACCCGCCGCACGAAGGCGGGGGAGGACCCCCGGGCCGGCCGCTGGGCCATGTTCGAGAAGACCGAGTGCGGCCTGCACGTCTGACCGGGCCGGCCCCGGGCTCTCCCGGGCCGTCTGGTCCGGCCGGGCCGGCCCCGGGCTGTCCCGGGGCGCCGGGTCCGGCCGGGCGGGTTTCGGGCTGTCCCGGGGCGTCGGGTCCGCCCGACCCGGTGGTGCTGGTCGCCCACGGCAGCCGGGACCCGAGGGCCGCGGAGGCGACCCGGGCGCTGGCCCGGGCCGTGTCGGCCGCCCGCCCGGACACGCCGGTGCTGGCGAGCTGGCTGGACCACACCGAGCCGGGACCGACGACGGTGCTGCGGAACCTGGCCGCCGCCGGGCACCCCCGGGCCGTGCTGGTGCCACTGCTGCTCACCGCGGCGTACCACCGGCGGGTGGACGTCCCGGCGGCGGTCGCGGCCGTCCGGGAGGCGGGGCCGCCGATCGCGGTACGGGTGACCGACGTGCTCGGTCCCGCCGACGGGGAGGTGGACGCCGGTCTGCTGGCGGGTCTGCGCCGACGCCTGGCCGAGGCGGGGCCGGGGCGGTTCGACGCGCTGGTGCTGGCGGCGGCCGGCACCAGGGACGCCCGGGCGCGCGGGTCGGTGGGTAGGGTGGCCGCCGCCCTGCGCGCCGGTCTCGGGGTGCCGACCCGGGTGTCGTACGCCTCGGCGGCCCCGCCGGCAGTCGCGGCGGCGGTGACGCGGCTGCGGGACCGGGGTGCCGGGCGGGTGGCCGTGTCCGCGTACTTCCTTGCTCCGGGCCTGTTCCACGACGCCGTCGCCGCGGCGGCACGGGGTGCCGGGGCGGTGGCGGTGTCGGCCCCGCTGACCGACGCGCCGGAGCTGGCCGACCTGGTCCTGCGGCGGGTGGACGCCCTCGGCCGGGTGGCCGGGCTCACGTCGCTGACATGATCGGCAGCGGCGTGCGGCGGGTACCAGAGGTGGTGTGCGGACAGCATCACGCCCCGGCGGGCGTACCCGGCCGGGGCGTGATCGCTGGTGCGTGGGGGATCAGGCGGAGTGAGCGCGCAGCACCCGGAGGCCACCGCGGCGCTTGACAGCCCGCCGTTCCTCCTCGCTCATCCCGCCCCAGACGCCGGCGTCCTGACCGGACTCCAGCGCCCACTGCAGGCACTGGTCGGTCACGGAGCAGCGCCGGCAGACGGCCTTGGCCTGCTCGACCTGCAGGAGAGCCGGCCCGGACGTCCCGATCGGGAAGAACAGTTCCGGGTCCTCGTCGCGGCAGACAGCATGGTGACGCCAGTCCATGGCGGCAACACTCCTCATTCTGGGTGGGTGGCAGATATTGCTTCTGTTGCTTTTCCTATATGCATCCGCAAGGCCGATGGTGACGGTTCGCGTCTGCCTATTCGGCAATGCGTGAGCAGGCTGTGTTGGCCCCGCAGACCTGCTGGAACAGCTCAACCTGACGAGCGTATCCAGGCAATGTCCCGGCAACTCAAGTTCGCTTGTGAATACTTTCACGAACCCCGGGGATGTCAAGGGTGACGCTCGGAAAAACTCCGGGCGGTGAGCAAGCCCACAACCCCTTTGTCCGGATTCCAGCGCCTTCCTGGTTACCCGGTGTACCACTGTCGTGGATCAATATAGTACAGTCCGCGTGACATTGCTGACATTTCCGGCACCTGCCCCTCGGTGTGGCGGTCGTCTCGCCGGTCCGGCGTCGCGACCGCGTCGACCTAGGGCAGTACCCGAGACCTAGTAGATTACTCTCAGTGCGGCGGGAATGGATGTGAATCTGACTTTTTCCCGCTCGCCCAGGTAGTCGCCGTCGAGCTGGAACGCCTGCGGACGGGCCGAGACCAGGGTGAACTCGGCCAGATCGTGCAGCCGCAGCACCTGGCGGCCGTGCGGATCCGGCGTCTGGGAGAAGAACTGCGTGACTGTCCGTGTCGTGCTGGCCACGCGGAGCTGTCGCAGTGCCAGTACGTCCAGGCCCAGATCGAACGACGCCTCCGGGTTCGGGTTGACCTCGCGGTCGCCCAGATAGGTCCACGGCGCGGTGTTCTGGATGATGACCGTCGCCAGTTCGCCCTCCGCCAGCTCGCCCGGCCGCTCCAGACTGATCGCCGGGTGGCGGCGGTCGGAGTTGAGGAAGTACTGGGCCACGGTGGACCGGAAGTAGAGGGCGGGCGTCGAGACCCGGCCCCGCCGGCGGGCCTGCTCCACCCGGTGGATGACCGCGGCGTCGACGCCGAAGCCGGCGCAGAAGGTGAAGTAGCGGTCGTCGGCCCGGCCGAGCCCGATCGTCCGGTACCGGCCCAGTCGCAGGCCCTCCAGGATCATGCTGGTCCCGTCCGGCCAGTCCCGGGGCAGGCCCAGCGCCCGCGCGAAGACGTTGGTGGAGCCCCCCGGCACGGTCGCCAGGGCGGGCAGCCGCTCGGCCGGCGTGGCACCGTTCGGCAGGGTCGGCGGCTGCGCCGTCATCAGGCCGTTGACGACCTCGTTGACCGTGCCGTCGCCACCGAGCGTGACGACGACGTCGACGCCCTCCTCGGCGGCCCCGCGCGCCAGGTCGGTCGCGTGCCCCCGCCGTCGGGTGTAGCGCACGGAGAGGTCGACTTCGGAGCGCAGTGCCCGGACCAGCACGTCCCGGCTGCGCTCGCTGGTGGTGGTGGCCTTCGGATTGACCACCAGGACGGCCCGCATGGGCGGCACTGTACCGCGCGTCACCACAGGTATCGTGGCGCGCGTGACCATCGACTCCGACCCGATCCCCGTCACCCTCCGCTGGGCGGTCCGGTTGCTGCGGGCCGAGGCGGTCGCCGTGGGACTGGTCGCCGCGTGGCTGCTCTGGGCCGACCTCACGGCCACCACCACCGATCTCACGTCGGCGTTGCTGGTGACCGCGTTCGCCATCGGCGCGGCGGCGGCCCTCTGGGCGCTGGGCGGCGCCCTGACGCGCCGCAGGGCGGGAGCCCGGGCCCCGGCGATCGTGCTCCAACTGATGCTGCTGCCGATCGGATGGTTCATGCTCCAGGGCGGCATGGCGTGGCTCGGCGTACCGCTGATGGTGCTCGGCCTCTGCGTGACCGCCCTGCTGGTCAGCGCCCCCACCACCCGGGCCCTCGGCTTCGGGTGACGCCCCGGGCGCGACGCCGAACGGACGGTCAGTAGCCGGAGGCGCGGCGGGTGAGCAGCGAGATGGTGGCCCGGCCGTCGGCGGCCGTCGCGGCCGCCGACGTGGTCAGCGCGGTGAGCACCTTCCAGGCGAAGGACGACTCGGCCGGGAGGGTGGCACCACGGACGGTCGGCACGGTCACCTCCACCGTGAGCGCGTCGTCGGTGACCGCGAAGCGGCAGTCGAGTTCCGCGTCGCGGGTGGCGATGGCGAGCAGCATCGCGCACGCCTCGTCGACGGCGATCCGCAGGTCCTCGATCTCGTCGAGGGCGAACTGGAGCCGCGCCGCGAGCCCCGCGGTCGCGGTACGTAGCACCCCGAGGTAGCCCCCGTCCGCGGGCACGGTGAGGTGCACGACATCGTCGTCGGTCGTCGGCTGCCCGGTCAGTTGAGTCACCACTCATCCCCCCGGTCGGGGACTCTACCCGCTCGGTCGCCCAGGCGTGTGGGGACCGCCACGTTCCCGCGCGGAGGGACCATCAGGGCGCCCCGCCGAGCCCGTTGGAGGCCCGCTCCCGGCCGCGGTCGGCGGCGCGTTCCCGCTCCGCCAGCTCGTGCGCCGTGACGACGACGGCCGGCACGTCCTCGGGACGTACCGGCCGGATCGTCGGCGGACCGGTGCGGGTCAGGCCTGCTTGGTCTCCCAGAAGATCTTGGAGATCTCGTCGATCTTCTGGAGCAGCTCGTCGGCCTTGGACGGGTCGGTGCCGCCCTTCGCGCCGGCGGCGCCGGCCAGCTTGGTGGCCTCGTTGAACAGCTGGTGCAGGTGCGGGTACTTCTCGAAGTGGGCCGGCTTGAAGTAGTCGGTCCAGAGCACCCACAGGTGGTGCTTCACCAGGTCGGCGCGCTGCTCCTTGATCAGGATGGCGCGGGTGCGGAACTCGGGGTCGGTGTTGGACTGGTACTTCTCGCAGATCGCCTTCACCGACTCGGCCTCGATCCGGGCCTGGGCCGGGTCGTAGACACCGCAGGGCAGGTCGCAGTGGGCGCTGGCGGTCACGCGGGGCGTAAGGATGCGCGGAAGTCGCATCAGGATCCTCCATGGGAAGTTTGCGATGATCCAAGACGACATTACTCCTGGACGCGCTCCGGGGAGGGCGGGTGGAGGGGAAACCGATGGGTACCGATCGTCCGGCGTCGGCTCCCCGGCTGCGCTGGCCGTTGACCGCCGTGCTGGTGACCGGCCCCTCCATGTCGCCCACGCTGCGGCACGGCGACGCCGTACTGGTGCGCCCGGGCGGTCGGGCGGTCCGCCCCGGCGACGTCGTGGTCGCCGTCTTCCGCAGCCGTCCCGACCTGCTCGTGGTCAAGCGCGCGGTCCACGCCCGGGACGGCGGCTGGTGGCTGCGCGGCGACAACGACCTGATCACCGACGATTCCCGGGCGTACGGGGTGGCCGACGTGCGGGGCCGCGTGGTGGCCCGCTACTGGCCCCGGCCCGCCCGGGTGCGCCCCCGCCGGATATGACCCCGCTCACATCGGTGTGACGGTGGCGACACTATGCTCGGAGCGTGCCCGGGTGACCCCCGCACCGCGCGCCGCCGCTCGAACGCCTCACCTCGCGTCCGCGCCGGCCGCTCCGTCTGCTCGACAGATCCTGGAGTCACCATGTCATCGTCCCCCGTGGACCCCGCTGATCCCGTCTTCCGGCTGCACCGGGGCGGCAAGATGGCCGTCGCCTCGACCGTCCCGCTGACCAGCCGCGAGGACCTCTCCCTCGCGTACACCCCGGGCGTGGCCCGGGTCTGCGAGGCGATCGCCGCCGACCCGGCGCTCGCCGACGACTACACCTGGGTGTCGCACACCGTCGCGGTCGTCACCGACGGCTCGGCCGTACTCGGGCTGGGCAACATCGGCCCGCGCGCGGCGCTGCCGGTGATGGAGGGCAAGGCGGTGCTGTTCAAGCAGTTCGCCGGCGTCGACGCGGTGCCGGTCTGCCTGGACACGCAGGACGTGGACGAGATCGTGGCCGTGGTGCGGGCGCTGGCCCCGTCGTTCGGCGGGATCAACCTGGAGGACATCAGCGCGCCGCGCTGCTTCGAGGTGGAGCGTCGCCTCGACGAGGCGCTGGACATCCCGGTCTTCCACGACGACCAGCACGGCACCGCGATCGTCGTGCTCGCCGCCCTGCGCAACGCGGCGGCACTGCTCGACCGCAAGCTCGGCGACCTACGGGTGACCGTCAGCGGCGCCGGCGCGGCCGGGGTCGCGGTGACGAAGATGCTCGTGGCCGGCGGCGTGAACCCCGACCAGGTGGTGGTCTGCGACTCCAGGGGGATCATCGGCCGGCACCGGTCCGGGCTGACCGGCACCAAGGCCGAACTGGCGGCGAGCACGAACGCCGACGGTCGCGAGGGCGACGTCACCGAGGCGCTGCGCGGCGCAGACGTGCTGATCGGCGTCTCGGGCGGACAGATCCCGGAGGCGGCGATCGCCGGCATGGCTCCCGGCGGCATCGTCTTCGCGCTGGCCAACCCGACGCCCGAGGTGCACCCGGAGGTGGCCGCCCGGCACGTGGCGGTCGTCGCCACCGGCCGCAGCGACTACCCCAACCAGATCAACAACGTGCTGGCCTTCCCGGGCGTGTTCCGGGGCGCGCTGGACGCCCGCGCGACCCGGATCACCGAGGGGATGAAGGTCGCCGCCGCCGACGCCATCGCCGGCGTGGTGGCCGGGTCGCTCACCGCCGAGGCGATCGTCCCGTCCCCGCTCGACCCCCGGGTCGCCCCCGCGGTGGCCGAGGCGGTCGCCGAGGCCGCCCGCCGCGACGGCGTCACCCGCTGAGGGTGTAAGGAAGGGCCCCTTCCTATCGCCCAGGCGATAGGAAGGGGCCCTTCCTTACACCGGTGCACTTCTTGACGCCCGCTCAGCTTGTTACCGTGCCGATCATGCGTGCTGCCTTCGCCTCCCGCTTCGACGACGCCAACCCGCTCGCCGCGCTCACCGTCGGCGAGCAGCCCGAGCCGACCCACCCGGCCGACGACTGGGTGACCGTGCAGGTGCGGGCCAGTTCCCTCAACCACCACGACCTCTGGTCCCTGCGCGGGGTCGGGCTGCGCGCCGAGCAGCTGCCGATGATCCTCGGCTGCGACGCCGTGGGGGTGGACCCGGACGGCAACGAGGTCGTCGTCTTTCCGGTGATCCCCACCCCTGGGGACCCGCGCGGCGTCTCCATCCTCTCCGAGCACTTCCCCGGCACGCTGGCCGAGCGGGTCGCCGTACCCCGGTCGAACCTGCTGGCCCTGCCGGCGGGCCTGGCGGCGGCGGACGCGGCCTGCCTGCCGACGGCCTGGCTGACCGCGTGGCGGATGCTGACCACCAGGGGCCGGGTCGACGAGGCCGACGCCGTGCTGGTGCAGGGTGCCGGCGGGGGCGTCGCCACCGCGGCCGTCGCGCTGGCCGCCGCCATGGGCAAGCGGGTGTACGCGACCAGTCGCGACGCCGCCAAGCGGGCCCGGATCGCCGAGCTGGGCGCCACCGCCGTCGAGCCCGGCGCGCGGCTGCCGGAGCGGGTCGACGTGGTCATCGAGACGGTCGGGGCGGCGACCTTCGACCACTCGCTGAAGTCCGCCGCGCCGATGGCCCGGATCGTGGTCTCCGGCGCCACGGCCGGGCACGAGCCGAAGGTCAACCTGCGCCGGGTCTTCGCCATGCAGCTGGAGATCCTGGGCACCTCGATGGGCACCCCCGACGAACTGGCCGCCCTGCTCGCGTTCTGCGCCGAACGCGGCGTACGCCCGGTGGTGGACACCGTGGTCCCGTTCAGCGCGGTCGCCGACGCCTTCGCCCGCCTGCACTCCGGCGACGTCTTCGGCAAGGTCGTCGTCGATCACACCGCCTGAGGCCCGGACCGGTGGCCTGCTCCGAGCGGGGGAGGCCACCGGTCGTTCAGAGGCGGTTGTCGAGGGTGGCGAGATCGTCGCGGGCGGCGTCGGTGGGGATGCGGCCCTTGGCGGCCTGGTCGCCGTAGAGCGACCAGCGCAGGAACTCGACCGTGGTGTCCGCGACCACCCGCAGCGCGGCGCCGTCGCTGAGCAGCGCCCGGCCGTGGTCGCCCTTCGGCAGGCTCAGCATCGCCTTCGGCCAGGGCACCCTGTCGTAGACGGCCTTGCCGGCGGCGTACTCGACCACCTCGTCGGCCTCGCCGTGCACGAAGAGCTGCGGGGCGGCGGCGCCCGCGAAGGCGGTGCCGACGCCGAGCGCCGTGCCGGCGAAGACCACCCCGGCGTCCAGCCGCTCGTCCCGGCCGGCGGTGAACAGGCCGATGGTGGTCACCCCGCCGCCCGAGTGCCCGGCCGCCGCCACCCGGTCGGTGGCCAGCCGGCCGCGCAGCGGATCGCCGGCCCGGGCTTCGAGGGCGAGCACCTGGGTCAGCACGTACGACACGTCGGCCGGCTGGTTGAGCACGTCGAGCACGTTGCCGTCGCCGCCCCGGGCGGTGTGCGGGAACGTCGGCGCGGCCACCACGAACCCGGCCGCCGCCCAGCGGGTCAGCAGCGTCGCGTAGTCGGTCGGCCGGCCGTTCAACCCGTGACTGAACATCACGACGGGGAACCTCCCCCCGGCGGCGTCCGCCGACCGCTCCGGCTGCCCGCCGGGCTTCCCGGCCGCCGGGTACCAGACGGTCACCGGCAGCGACCGCTTCCCGTCGCGGTTCAGCTTCAGCTGGCGTACGCCGACGGCGAACGCCTTGTCGGGCGCGGTGCCGGCGGGCACCCGCGGGGTGGGGGCGACCGCCTGCGTGGGCGGCGCCGGGGCGGCCGTCACCTGCGGAGCCGCCTGCGGGGCCGACCCGGTGTCGTCGGAGCAGCCGACCAGACCGGCCGTGAGCAGGGCGGAGGCGAGCAGGGCGGGGGTGACACGACGCGGCATGGAAACGATTGTGCCTCGCCACCCGCCCGCGACCGCCAGGATCGACGCGGTGCACCCCGTCGCACCGTCCCCGGGCGTGTCTGCCGGCTACCGGCACGAGCCGTTCTTGCCGTCCCGGCGCGTGCGTGCCGGCCGGCCTCATGATCCTTTGACGTCGGCCCGGGCGGGGCGCGGCTCGGAGCCCGGCGGAGCGTCAACGGATCATGAGCGCCGCTCGGGGACGCCGGCGGCGCGGAGGCGGGCCAGGTCGGCGGCGTCCTTGGGGCGCCGGGGTCGTTCCGGCATCCAGACGGGGAACATCTCCTTGAACTCGATCTGGGCGGCCACCGAGATCATCGGGACGGTCAGCGCGCCGATGCGGCCGGGCGGACCGGCCAACATGCCGTCCGGCAGGGCGGTGCCCGCCCACGGGCCGGCACCCACCACCACCTGGCCCGTCGCGTCCCGGGCCAGGTAGGCGACGCTCATCTCGACGTCCTCGCGGACGAGGTCGAGCTGCACGTCGACGGGCATCCGAGGGTCGGGCCGCCAGCCGTGCCCGTGCAGCAGGCCGGCCAGCCGGTCGGCGTCGGCGCGCCAGCAGTACCAGTCGACGTCGACGTGCGCCCTGGTGACCTCGCCCAGGTGGAAGTCCATCGCCCAGCCGCCCCGCAGCCACACCTCGATGCCGGCCGTCGCCGCCAGCCCGGCCAGCTCCGTGATGCCGTCCAGCTGCCGCCCCGCGAGATCGTCCACGCCGGCACCGTAGCCGCGATGGTCCCTCCCGCGCACGCGCCTTCGTCCGCTCGGCCTGGCGGTGACCGGTGACCGGTGTCCGGTGTCCGGTGACCGGGTGTCCGGGTGGATGGTGACCGGTGGCCCGGGCGGGGCGCGGCTCGGAGCCCGGCGGAGCGTCAACGGATCATGAGCGCCGCTCGGGGACGCCGGCGGGCGGCGCAGTCGGGGGGTCCGGCTCCTGCGCCGGCACGGGCGGGATCAGCGGGCGAGGCGGGACTCGAACGCCGTCACGCCGGCCCGGCGGGCGTCGGCGGGCAGGCGGCGGCCGGCCGTCTCGTCGCCGTAGAGCGTCCAGCGGAGGAAGTCGGTGGTGGTGGCGATAACCTGGTCGAAACCGGGCCGTCCCGGGGTCAGGTACTCGCCGTGGCCCTGCCCGAGCAGGCTCAGGAAGCTGGACGGGCCGGTGGTGCGGTGGTAAGCGGCGCGGCCCACCGTCGCCGGCACGATCCGGTCCGCCGTACCGTGCACGAAGAGCAGCGGGGCCGCCGGCCCGGCGAAACCGCCGGCCATCCCGCCTCCGGCGATCACGATGCCCGCGCGCAGCCGCCCCGAGCGCCCGGAGGTGAACATGCCGGCCGTGGTGAAGCCGCCCGCCGAGTGGCCGGCGGCGGCGATCCGGGCGACGTCGAGGTGCCCGGCGAGCGGGTCGCCCGCCCGGGCGTCGAGCCGCACCAGGTGCCGGATCAGCCGCCAGCCGCCAGCCGTCGGCCGGCTGGTGGCGTACGTCGGCGCGGCTGAACCGGGCCGCGCCGCGCCGCGTGTGCGGGTAGGCCGGGGCGGCCACCACGAAGCCGTTGGCGGCCCAGCGCGTGGTGAGCCCGGCGTGCAGCTCGGGCAGGCTGTGCAGCCCGTGGCTGTAGACCACCACGGGGAAGCGCCCGGCGGCCACCGCGCCGCCGTCGGCCGGGTACCAGAGGGTCACCGGCAGGGGGCGCGCCGAGGCCGGGTCGACGGTGAACGTGCGTACGCCGACGGCAAAGGTCGCGACGGGCGCCGGACGCGCGGGCGGCACTGCGCCGGGCGCGGCGGTGGCCGCCGGGGCGCAACCGGCCAGCAGCGTCGTCATCAGTACGCCGACCAGCCGCTTGATCCCCACGGCTTGACGGTAGGTGTCCGGTGGCCCGGACCGGCCCCGCCGTCCGGACCGGACGCTCCCGCCACCCGGGCGGATCGTCTCCACCGGCCGGCTCGACCTGACCCGGTTCGCGTGCCGGGGACGGCGGCCCGCAACCGGCTTGGCTAGGGTCACCGCCATGGCTGAGAACCGCACCGACCCGAGCGGCAACACCGAGGCGTTCCGCGCCTACGCCCACACCGCCGAGCCCGAGGCCCCGGCCGGCGCGTCCCGGACGCCGCTGCTCGTCGGCGCGGCGGCGGTCGCGGTCGTGCTGGTCGCCCTGCTCGCCTGGCTCGCCCTGAGCTGAGCCACGGGGCGACCCCGAGCGCCGCGCGCCCGCCGCTCCGCCCGGCTTGCCCGCCGCTCCGCCCCGGGCCACCGCGTGCAGCGCGCCCGCCGCGGCGCGTCCAGCCGCTCGTGCCATGCCCGAGCCTCCGGCGGTCAGCCGGCCGTGGCGACCACCGCGCGGGTCTGGAGGGCGATCTCGCGCTCCTCGTCGGTGCCGACGACGCAGACGGTCACCTCGGCGCCCGCCGGCGAGACGACCCGGTCGCCGCTGCCGGCGTTGCGCTCCGGGTCCACCGCGATGCCGAGCCGCTCCAGGCAGGCCAGGGCGGCGGCGCGGACCGGCGCGGCGTGCTCGCCGACGCCGGCGGTGAAGGTGACCGCGTCGACCCGGCCGAGCAGGGCGTAGTACGCGCCCACGTAGCCGGTGATCCGCCGGCAGTAGACGTCGAAGGCGAGCTTCGCCGCCGGGTCGCCGTCCGCCCGGCGCGCGAGCACCTCGCGCATGTCGTTGGCGCCGGTCAGCCCGAGCAGGCCGCTGCGGTGGTTGAGCAGGTCGTCGATCTCGTCGACGGAGAGCCCGCCCTCGCGGCGCAGGTGGAAGATCACGGCCGGGTCGAGGTCGCCGCTGCGGGTGCCCATCACCAGGCCCTCCAGCGGGGACATGCCCATCGAGGTGGCCACGCTCCGGCCGCCGGCCACCGCGCAGGCGCTCGCGCCGTTGCCGAGGTGCAGGGTGATGGTGTTCACCTCGCCGTACGGGCGGTCGAGCAGTTCGGCGGTGCGCCGCGACACGTACGCGTGGGAGGTGCCGTGGAACCCGTAGCGCCGGATGTCGTACCGCGCGGCGGTGTCCCGTTCGATCGCGTAGGTCGCGGCGGCCTCGGGCAGGGTGTGGTGGAACGCGGTGTCGAAGACGGCGACCTGCGGCACCTGCGGCAGCGCCGCCCGGGTGACCTCGATGCCGGCCAGGTTGGCGGGGTTGTGCAGCGGCGCGAGCGGGACCAGGTCTCGGATCGCCGTCAGCACCGCGTCGTCGACGAGCACCGGCTCGCCGAACCGCTTCCCGCCGTGCACCACCCGGTGCCCGACGGCGGTCAGCCCGGTCAGGTCGAGGGTGTCGAGGATGCCCCGGACGGCGGTCTCGTGGTCGGCCGGCCCGCCGCCGGCCTCGCCGACCCGCTCCACGGTGCCCTTGTCGACCACCCGGTCGCCGTCGAAGAGCCGGTACTTCACCGACGACGACCCGCAGTTGAGCACGAGGACCCGGCCGGTCTCCTGTGGCGCGGGGGCACCGCCGACGGGCGCGTTCACGACGACTCCTCGGTGGCTGCGGCCTGGATGGCGGTGATCGCCACGGTGTTGACGATGTCCGGCACGGTGGCGCCCCTGGAGAGGTCGTTGACCGGCCGGCGCAGGCCCTGCATGACCGGCCCGACGGCCACCGCACCGGCGGAGCGCTGCACCGCCTTGTACGTGTTGTTGCCGGTGTTCAGGTCGGGGAAGACGAAGACCGTGGCCCGGCCGGCGACCTCGCTGCCGGGCAGCTTCGTCGCCGCGACCGCCGGGTCGATGGCGGCGTCGTACTGGATGGGCCCCTCGACGAGCAGGTCGGGCCGGCGCTCGCGGACGAGCCTGGTGGCCGCGGCGACCTTCTCGACGTCGGCGCCCGCCCCGGAGCTGCCGGTGGAGTAGGAGAGCATCGCGACCCGGGGCTCGATGCCGAACCGGGCAGCGGTGTCGGCCGAGGAGATGGCGATGTCGGCGAGCTGGGCGGCGTCCGGGTCGGGGTTGACGGCGCAGTCGCCGTAGACCAGCACCCGGTCGGCGAGCAGCATGAAGAAGACGCTGGAGGCGACCGAGACGCCCGGCACGTTCCGGATGATCTCGAACGCGGGGCGGATGGTGGCGGCGGTGGTGTGGGTCGCGCCGGAGACCATTCCGTCGGCGTGCCCCGTCTGCACCATCAGCGTGCCGAAGTAGTTCGGCTGCGCGACGATGTCGTGGGCCAGCTCGAGGGTCACGCCGCGGTGCGCGCGCAGCCGGGCGTACGTGGTGGCGAACCCGTCGCGCCACTCGCTGGCGGCCGGGTCGACCACCTGCGCGCCGGTGATGTCGATGCCCAGCTCCCGGGTGCGCCGGGCGATGTCGTCGGGGCGGCCGAGCAGGGTGATGTCGGCGACGCCCCGGCGCAGCAGGATCTCCGTCGCCCGCAGGATCCGTTCCTCCGCCCCCTCGGGCAGCACGAGGTGCCGGCGCCGGGCCCGGGCGCGGTCGATCAGGTCGTACTCGAACATCAGCGGGGTGACCCGCTCGGAGCGGCTGACCCGCAGCCGGCGGGCGAGGTCGTCGGTGTCCACGCAGCGCTCGAACGCGCCGAGCGCGGCCTCCACCTTGCGCGGGTTGGCCGCGCTGGGCCGCCCCTCGATCCGGCTGGACGCGGCGACGGTGTCGTAGCTGTCGCTGGGCACGGAGAGCACCGCGAGCCCGGTGTTGAGCCCCTCGACCAGCCGCATCGCGCGCGGGTCGGGCTGCTCGCCGAGGGTCAGCACCAACCCCGAGACCGAGACCTGCCCGGCTATGTGCGCGGCGCTCGCCGCCACCAGCAGGTCGGCCCGGTCGCCCGGGGTGATCACCAGCGCGCCCTCGGTCAGGTGACCCAGCAGCGTCGGCACGTGCGCCGCCCCGACCACGTAGTCGAGCACGTCGCGGCTGAGCGCGTCGTCGTCGCCGGCGAGCAGGGTGGCGCCGAGCGCCGCCGCCACCTCGGCCACCGTCGGCGCCGACACGGTCGGCACCTCCGGAATGGTGTACGTGGGGACGGGCAGTTCGGGCAGCGTCATCGGGCCCGGCACCCGGTTGGCGATCACCGCCAGCACCGTCGCCCCGAGGTCTTCCAGATCGTGGTACGCCCCGCGCGCGGCGGCCGCGATCGCCGCCGGATCCTGCTCGAAGCCGTCGATGACGGGTACCACCACGCTGCCGAACTCGGTGGCCAGCCGGGCGTTGAAGGCCAGCTCGCGGGGGCCGGCCCCGTCGCCGCCGTCGGCGAAGTCGCTGCCCACCACGACCACGGCGGGGCAGCGCCGTTCGACCTCCCGGTAGCGCTCGACGATGCCGCTGACCAGTTCCTCCCGCCGCCCGTCGGCGACCAGCGCGGTCGCCTCCGCGTAGCTGGTGCCGCTCAGGTCGGCCAGCGGCAGCTCGATCCGGTAGCGGTCACTGAGCAGGGCGAGGATCGGGTCGGGGCCGTGCCCCCGTACCAGCGGCCGGAACGCGCCGATCCGCTCGACCTGCCGGGACAACAGCTCTGCCAGGCCCAGGGCGATGGTCGACTTCCCGCCGCCGGATCCCACGCTGGTCAGGTACACACTTCGCGCCACGCACCCACCCTAGAAGATCGCCGGATGCCCGGCTCGGGTCCACGTACCCCCTGATCACGGAAACATGGCCCTGCCCGCGGCCGGTCTACTCGTCGTCGGGGTCGTCGAGCCGGGCGAGCCAGGTGGCGAAGCGTTCGATCGGGGTCTCGAACTCGGGGTTCAGGTCGACGAAGTCGCGGAGGCGCTCGCCGAGCCATTCCACGCTGACCTGCTCGTCGCCCCGGCGTTCGACGAGTTCCTCGATGCCGCGGTCGGTGAAGTACATGCTGTCCGTTCCTCGTTCGTCGCTGTGTGGTGCGGAATCCGGGGTCGGCCCGGTCACGGTACCTGCCCCACCGGGCGCCGGGCTGAGCTGTGGGCACGGTGCCCACCGGCGGTGGGCGGGGCCGGGACGGCGACCGGGGCAGAGCCGTCGTCGTGACGGTCCTGCCCCGGTTCGGCGTCTGCGCTCAGGTCACGGGCGGGGCAGGGCCGCCTCGATCAGCGCGGTCTGCTCGACCTCGTGCATCTTCGCGGAGCCCACGGCCGGGGCGGCCGCGGCCGGGCGGGAGATCCGGCGCAGCCGGACGTCCGCCAGGTGCTCCAGCAGGTTGAGCGCGACGAACGACCAGGCACCCTGGTTGGCCGGCTCCTCCTGCACCCAGGCGAAGTCCTCGGCGTTCGGGTACGCCGCCAGGGCGGCCCGGATCTCCTCGACCGGCATCGGGTAGAGCTGCTCGATCCGGATGATCGCGGTGTCGGTGACGCCGCGCTCGTTACGGGCCTGGAACAGGTCGTAGTAGACCTTGCCCGAGCAGAGCAGCACCCGCTTCACCTGCTCCGGCGCCGGAGCGCCCGAGTCGGGCAGCACCGGCTGGAAGGTGCCGGTGGTGAAGTCCTCCACCGGGGAGACGCAGAGCTTGTGCCGCAGCAGCGACTTCGGCGTGAACACCACCAGCGGCTTGCGCTTCGGCGACAACGCCTGGCGGCGCAGCAGGTGGAAGTAGTTCGCCGGGGTGGTCGGGATGGACACCCGCATGTTGTCCTCGGCGCACATCTGGAGGAACCGTTCGGGGCGGCCGGAGGTGTGGTCCGGGCCCTGGCCCTCGTGGCCGTGCGGCAGCAGCAGGGTCACCGCGGAGCGCTGGCCCCACTTCACCTCGCCGGAGGAGATGAACTCGTCGATCACCGACTGGGCGCCGTTGACGAAGTCGCCGAACTGCGCCTCCCAGCAGACCAGCGCGTCGATGTTCTCCACCGAGTAGCCGTACTCGAAGCCCATCGCCGCGTACTCGCTGAGCAGGGAGTCGTGCACGAAGAACCGGGACCGCTCGCCGTCGCCGGTCAGCGACTGCAACGGCAGGTGGTCGTTGCCGGTCTGCGCGTCGACCACGGAGGCGTGCCGCTGCACGAAGGTGCCCCGGCGGGAGTCCTGCCCGGCGAGCCGGACGGTCACCCCGTCGTGCAGCAGCGAGCCGAACGCGATGATCTCGCCGAAGCCCCAGTCGATGTTGCCCTCGACGGCCATCTTGGCCCGCCGGTCGAGCAGTTGCTGGATCCGCTTGTGCGGGGTGAAGCCCTCCGGCAGGTTGACGTGCGCCTCGCCGACGGCCCGGACGACGGCGGCGTCGGTGGCGGTCTCCACCTGCGGCTCCGGCTCGTCCTCCCGCTTGGGGCGGCTGAGCTGCCGCGGCGTGGTGGCGGCGTCCCGGGTGGCCTTGAAGACCCGCTCAAGCTGCGACTGGTAGTCGCGCAGCAGCTCCTCCGCGTCCTCGACGGTGATGTCGCCGCGCCCGATCAGCTCCTCGGTGTAGAGCTTGCGGACGGACCGCTTCGAGTCGATGATCTTGTACATCTGCGGGTTGGACATCGACGGGTCGTCGCCCTCGTTGTGCCCGCGCCGGCGGTAGCAGACCATGTCGATGACGACGTCCTTGTTGAACTCCTGCCGGTACTCGAAGGCCAGCCGGGCGACCCGGACCACGGCCTCGGGGTCGTCGCCGTTGACGTGGAAGATCGGCGCCTGGATCATCCGGGCGACGTCGGTGCTGTAGAGGCTGGAGCGGCTGTACTCCGGGGCGGTGGTGAAGCCGACCTGGTTGTTGACCACCACGTGGACGGTGCCGCCGGTGCGGTAGCCGCGCAGCTGCGACAGGTTGAGGGTCTCGGCGACCACGCCCTGACCGGCGAAGGCGGCGTCACCGTGCACCGCCAGCGGCAGCACGGTGTAGCCCTCCAGCTTGAGGTCTATCCGGTCCTGCTTGGCCCGGACGATGCCCTCCAGCACCGGGTCGACGGCCTCCAGGTGCGACGGGTTCGCCACCACCGAGACCTTGACCGCGTGGTCGCCGTCGGGCGTGGTGAACTTGCCGTTCTGGCCCAGGTGGTACTTCACGTCGCCGGAGCCCTGCGTGGAGCGCGGGTCCAGGTGGCCCTCGAACTCCGAGAAGATCTTCTCGTACGGCTTGCCGACGATGTTGGCCAGCACGTTGAGCCGGCCACGGTGGGCCATGCCGATGACGACCTCGTCCAGCCCGCCCTCGGCGGAGGCCTCCAGCACCTCGCCGAGCAGCGGGATCAGCGACTCGCCGCCCTCCAGCGAGAAGCGCTTCTGCCCGACGTACTTGGTCTGCAGGAAGGTCTCGAACGCCTCGGCGGCGTTGAGCCGGTTGAGCACGTGCTTCTGCTCGTCGGGCGACGGCTTCTCGTACTTGCGCTCGATGCGCTCCTGGATCCAGCGCCGCTCCTCCGGGTCCTGGATGTGCATGTACTCGATGCCGACCCGGCGGCAGTACGAGTCGCGCAGCACGCCGAGGATGTCGCGCAGCTTCATCCGCTGCCTGCCGGCGAAGCCGTTGACCGGGAACTCGCGGTCGAGGTCCCAGAGGGTCAGCCCGTGCTGGAGCACGTCCAGGTCGGGGTGCTTGCGGATCTTGAACTCGAGCGGGTCGGTGTCGGCCATCAGGTGGCCGCGCACGCGGTACGCGTGGATCAGCTCGTGCACCCGGGCGGTCTTGTTGATCTGGCCCTCGTTGTTGACCGCGACGTCGCGCATCCAGCGCACCGGCTCGTAGGGGATGCGCAGCGAGGTGAAGATCTGGTCGTAGAAGAGGTGCTGACCGAGCAGCAGCTCGTGCATGACCTTCAGGAACTCGCCGGACTGCGCGCCCTGGATGATCCGGTGGTCGTACGTGCTGGTGAGGGTGATGACCTTGCTGACGGCCAGCTCGGCCAGGGTGGCCTCGGACATGCCCTGGTAGGGGGCCGGGTACTCCATCGCGCCGACGCCGATGATCGCGCTCTGCCCCTGCATGAGCCGCGGCATCGAGTGCACGGTGCCGATGCCACCGGGGTTGGTCAGCGAGATCGTGGTGCCGGAGTAGTCGTCCATCGTCAGCTCGTTGCGGCGGGCACGCCGGACCACGTCCTCGTACGCCTGCCAGAACTGCCGGAAGTCCATCTGCTCGCAGGCCTTGATGGAGGGGACCACCAGGTTGCGGCTGCCGTCCGGCTTCGTCAGGTCGATCGCGATGCCCAGGTTGACGTGCTCCGGCCGGACCATGACCGGCTTGCCGTCGACCTCGGCGAAGGAGTTGTTCATCTCCGGGTGGGCGACCAGGGCGCGGACCATCGCGTAGCCGATGAGGTGGGTGAAGCTGACCTTGCCACCGCGCCCACGGGTGAGGTGGTTGTTGATCACGATGCGGTTGTCGACCAGCAGCTTGGCCGGGACGGCGCGCACGCTGGTGGCGGTCGGCACGGCCAGCGAGGCGTCCATGTTCTGGACGATCTTCGCCGCCACGCCGCGCAGCGGGGTGGTCTGTGGGCCGGTGGCGGTCGGCTTGGTCGCCGCCGGCTTGGCGGGGGCCGCCTTCGCGGGGGCCGCCTTCGCGGGGGCCGCCTTCACGGGCGCCGGCTTGGCCGGGGCGGCCTGGGCGGCGGGCTTCTCCGGCCTGGGCTCCGGCTTCTTCCCCGCCGGCTTCTCTTCCGCCGGCTTCTTCTCCGCCGGCTGCGCGACCTCGGTGGCCGCCTCCTGCTGGCCGGCGGGCTCCGGCTTGGCGGCCGGCTTCGGGGCCTGCTCAGCTCCGCGCGGCTTCCCGGCGCCGGGCGCCGGGCGGTAGTCCGCGAAGAAGTCGTGCCAGGCCGAATCGACGCTGGTGGGGTCGGCGAGGTAGCGCTGGTACATCTCCTCGACGATCCACTCGTTCGGACCGAAACCCGCCAGTGGGTTCTCCTGCGAAGTCTGCTGGGTCGACACGGCCGGTAATCGCCTCTTTCACGCGGGTTTGTGTGTCACGCGGTGTCCGGGGTCGCCCTGCCTTCGAGCGCACACGAGACGGCTCCCAGGCTACGCCGTACGGATGCCACAGGCATTTCCGCCTCCGACCCGTGGCCGGTTTCACAGAAGATGCCAGAAGTTCACCAAACGCTGCGTGTCGCGTCGGCTCCTGATAGAGCCCGGCAATGTGGGCGGACCCCGGTGTGACCGGGGCGGGGGTGGTGTCCGGCACCACCCCCGCCCCCGTCCTCGCGGCGCAGCGGTCAGGAGATGTCGCGTCGCCGGGTGATCAGGACACCGACGACTCCGCTCACCACCGCGTAGCCGATCAGCACGAGCGCGCCGACCCACCACGCGGGGGTGAAGTCCGTCTGGCCCTCGCTGACCATGACGGTCGAGGCGATGGCGGGCCAGATCACCTGCCACTTGACCACGGCCTCGCTGTTGAGCAGGTTCGACAGCAGCATGAAAAGCAGCCCCACCACCTGCGTGCCGACGAGGTAGAGCACCGCGGCGGTGATCACCGCGCCGAGCTGGTTGGTGATCAGCGTGCCGATGCCGATGCCCAGGACCGTCCAGATCGCGTACGCCAGCAGGTTGAGCAGCAGCGCCCGCTGCACGGCCCACTCGCCGAGCAGGGTGCCGTGGCCGTTGGCCGACAGGAACACCGCCCCGGCGGCCAGGTCGATCAGCGTGGTCACCAGCCAGAAGCCGATGCCCAGCAGGCTGGCCGCGGCCAGCTTGCTGAGGATCACCGACGTGCGCCGCGGCGTGGCCAGGAACGTGGTGGTGGCCGTCTGGTGGAAGAACTCGTTGGTGACCATCAGGATGCCGATCAGCATCACGAACATCAGGCCCAGGTACTGCCCGGAGGTGTAGAGGTTCGCGGCCTGCGCCGCCGCGGAGGCCTGGTCGCCGGTGACGCCCAGCTCCTCGGCGTTGCCGTTCAGCGTCTCGTTGGCGACCCAGGCGTTGAACGCGAAGGCCAGCGCGATCGACAGGAACGCGGCGATGGCCAGCCACCACCACGTGCTGGTGGTACGGATCTTGAGAAGCTCGGACCGGACGAGGTTCATCGGATGCCCGCCTTTCCGGCCGTCAGCTCCAGGAAGACCCGTTCCAGGTCGGGCCGTTCCGTGGTCAGTTCGTGCAGCTCGACGCCCGCCGTCAGGGCGACCCGGCCCACGGTCGGGGCGTCCACCCCACCCACCAGCAGGACGCCGTGTTCGTCGACGTCGAGCGTCGCCGGGCCCTCCTTGAGGGCGGCGGTCAGCGCGTCGGCCTGCGGGGTACGCACGCGGACCCGTACGCCCTGCGCCATCGAGCCCATGACCTGCTCGACCGTGCCCTGGCGGACCAGCTGCCCGGCGGCGATGATCACCACATCGTCGGCGAGCAGCTGCATCTCCGAGAGCAGGTGGCTGGAGACCAGCACCGTGCGGCCCTCGTGCGCCAGGTTCTTGAGGAACCCGCGCATCCACCGGATGCCCTCCGGGTCGAGCCCGTTGGCGGGCTCGTCGAGGATCAGCACGCGGGGGTCGCCCAGCATGGCGGCGGCGATGCCGAGCCGCTGCTTCATGCCGAGCGAGTAGCCCTTGAACTTGCGCTTCGCCGCCGGGGTCAGCCCGACCTGCGCCAGCGCCTCGTCGGCCCGCTGCTTCGGCAGCCCCGCCGCCGCCGCGATCACCCGCAGGTGGTTGATGCCGCTGCGGCCCTTGTGCGCGCTGGAGGCCTCCAGCACGGCACCGACGTGCCGCAGCGGGTCGGTGAGGTCGGCGTACCGCAGCCCGCCGATGGTCGCCGTCCCGCTGGTCGGCGTGACCAGGTTCAGCAGCATCCGCAGCGTGGTGGTCTTGCCGGCGCCGTTGGGGCCGAGGAAGCCGGTCACCCGCCCCGGTTCGACGGTGAACGACAGGTCGTTGACGGCCCGGACGTTCTTGTACTGCTTCGTCAGGCCGGACACCACGATCTGACCGTCACCGGTGGGGCTTCTCTGCCCGTCAGTCATTGCTCTCCTTCGTGCGGTGGCGTCGGGGTACGCCGTGACACAGCGTGGCGGGCGGGCGCAACCAGGTCAATCAGGCGCACTTCCGAGATCCACCTCCGCCTCAGGCAGGAGGCCCTCATCCCCAGGGACGATTATCCGGCGTCGTCCGCCACGGCGATCCAGGTGGCCCGGGCCCAGGCCAGGAGGGTGCCGCCGGGGGCGTACAGACTGGTGTGCACGAGCGCCTTGCGGCCCTCGCCGCCCACCACGACGCCCGTCACCACGCACTCGTCGCCCGGCTCCGGCAGCGCCGCGACCACCGCCGCGATCCGGCCGAGGACGTACGGCCGGCCGGGGGCGATCACCGCCCAGCCGCCGGGGCAGTCCAGCGCGGCCCAGACGGTGGGCGTCGTGACCGATCCGGGCGCCCGGAACGGTGCGGCGGTGCGGCCGTCCGGCAGCCGCCCCGGAAAGATCCGCAACCCGTCGGGGCGGTCCGGGCCGCAGACGTAGCAGCTCGGGAAGGGGTGGTCGATCAGCCCCGGGTACGCCGCCGAGGCGGCCCGCGCGGCCGGCAGGTCCACCGGCGGCACCACGGCCCGGGGGTCCTCCGTGGGGCGGACCTGGGCGACCACCGTGCCCCGCGGGTCGCGGACCTCCCCGTCGACGACAGTGAGCGGGATCTCCAGCGGGGGCGGTCGACGCAGGGTCACCTCGACCGGCCCCGGGGCGCCGGACCCGGCGGCGAAGACCCCCGCGCTCCAGCCGCCGTTACCCGAGCCGGGTGGCCCGTTGAAACGCGACTCGATGATCATCAGACACCTCCGGCGACGACGTCCGGCCCGTCGCCGGTACGCCCCCGGCAGCCTCGCACGCCGTCGACCGGGCCCTGCCACCGAGCGGTCGCCCGCCGGGCCGACCCCCGCGGAGGGGCCCTGCCCTGAGCGGTCGCCCGCCGGGCCGACCCGTCGCGGGCGGGACCTGCGCGCCACCCGCTGAGACGGGCCGCGTCCCGCCCGCTCGACCGAGTGGCACGGGCCGTTCACCTCATCGACACTCCTCACCCCGCCGGCCGGCAACCCGGGCCGCCTACACAGGTCCCATGGCCGTTCTGCACGCCGCTGGCGCACCCCTGACGACCAGCGGATACACCCTGCTGATCACCGACGACCCGAGCGAGGTCGCGGCCGCGCAACGCCTCCGTCACGAGGTGTTCGCCACCGAACTCGGCGCGATCCTGCGCCCGGGCGCCGCCGGGCTCGACGTCGACGACTTCGACCCGTACTGCGACCACCTGATCGTCCGGCGGGAGAGCACCGGCGAGGTGGTCGGCACGTACCGGCTGCTCCCGCCGGGGCGTACCGACCGGCGGTACGCGGGGACCGAGTTCGACCTCAGGGCGCTCGACCCGCTCCGCGACGACCTGGTCGAGGCGGGCCGGTCCTGCGTGCACCCCGACCACCGTTCCGGGGCGGTCATCAACCTGATGTGGGCCGGCATCGTCCGCTACCTGCACCTGCGCGGGTCCCGCTGGCTCGGCGGCTGCGCCTCGGTGCCGGTGGCCGACGGGGGCGGGAGCGTCGCGCGGGTGTGGGACGAGGTCTCCGCGCGGCACCTGGCCCCGCCCCGACTGCGCGTACGGCCGCGGCGCCCCTGGTTCGCCGAGCCGGGGGTGGCGACCGGCCCGGCGGCGACCGGCCCGGCGGCGACCGGCCCGGCGTCGGGGGCCGTGCCGCCGCTGCTGCGCGGCTACCTGCGTCTCGGCGCCTGGGTCGGCGGCGAGCCGGCGTACGACCCGGACTTCGGGGTGGCCGACTTCTACGTGCTGTTCTCCCTGGACCGGATGAACCCCCGCTACCTGCGGCACTTCCTCGGTGGGGCCGGGCGGTGAGCACGGCCGGACGTCTCTGGCTGCCCGTGTCGGGGTGCGGGCCGCGATGCCTTCCGGTCGCCGGCGAGGTGCCGGCCGTGTCGCCCGCCCGGCTGTTGGCCCGGCTGCTCGCGGTCCTCGGCATGCTGGCGGCGGGAACAGGGCTGGCGGTGCTGCTGCCGGTGCTGCCGGCCGGTGCCCGGGCGGCGGCGATTCGCGGGTGGGCCCGGTGGACGGTGCGCGCGTTCGGCGTGCGCCTGGTGGCGCGTGGCCGGCCGCCCCGGCGGGGGCTGCTGGTCGCCAACCACGCCTCCTGGCTGGACGTGTTGGCGTTGCTGGCCGTCGCGCCGGCCCGGATGGTGGCCAAGCGGGAGGTCCGGTCGTGGCCGCTGGTCGGGCCGCTCGCGGTGGCGGCCGGCACCGTCCTGGTCGACCGTTCCCGCCCCCGCGACCTGCCCGCGACGGTGGCCCGGGTCGCCGCCGCGCTGCGCGCCGGTCGCCCGGTGGCGGTCTTCCCGGAGGGTACGACGTGGTGCGGCACGGCCGACGCGGTCGGCTGCCGGCCGGGTCGGGGGTTCCGCCCGGCGCTGTTCCAGGCGGCGATCGACGCCGGGGCGCCGGTGGTGCCGCTGCGGATCGGCTACCGGTGCGCCGTCACCGGCGTGCCGACCACGGCCGCCGCCTTCGTCGGCGACGACGACCTGCTCCGCTCGGTGCGTCGGGTGCTCGCCGCCCGGGACCTGGAGGTGCGGGTGAGCGTCTCCGCCGCCCTGCATCCCGTGCGGGGCGCGGACCGGCGGCTGCTCGCCCGGGCGGCCGAGTCGGTCGTGCACCTCGCCGTCGCCACCCCGCCGGCCCGGCGCAGGCGAGGGCTGGGCCTGGCCGCGTGACCTCGATCGGCTCCCTGTCCTGCGGCCCGCCTCACAGGTTCTTTCCAGCGGGTGCCCAGCGCGGACGCAGCGAGAGCGCGGATGATGGGCGGCATGGCCGCTACCCAGACCGAGGCGCGACTGCTCGTCGTCGAGGACGACCCCAACATCCTCGAACTGCTCTCCGCGAGTCTGCGCTTCGCGGGCTTCGACGTGGCCACCGCGACGAGCGGCAGCGCCGCTCTCAACGCCGCCAAGGACCACCGGCCCGACCTGGTGGTGCTCGACGTGATGCTGCCCGACCTGGACGGCTTCGAGGTCATCCGGATGCTGCGCGAGGGCGGCACCCGGACGCCGGTGGTCTTCCTGACCGCCCGCGACGCCACCGACGACAAGATCCGCGGGCTCACCCTGGGCGGCGACGACTACGTCACCAAGCCGTTCAGCCTGGAGGAGTTGACCGCCCGGATCCGGGCGGTGCTGCGGCGCACCAGCAGCGGCGAGCAGGCGCCCTCCCGGCTCACCTTCGCCGACCTCGAACTTGACGAGGAGACCCACGAGGTGCACCGGGCCGGGCAGCGGGTGCAGCTCTCGCCCACCGAGTTCAAGCTGCTGCGCTACCTGATGCTCAACGCCAACCGGGTGCTGTCGAAGGCGCAGATCCTCGACCACGTGTGGAACTACGACTTCCGGGGCGACGACAACATCGTCGAGTCCTACATCTCCTACCTGCGCCGCAAGGTGGACAACACCCAGCCCCGGTTGATCCACACGTTGCGCGGCGTCGGCTACGTCCTGCGCAAGCCGGCGGCGTGAGACCGCTCCACCAGGGCAGGGCGTGGCTGCGCGGCGTACCGCTGCGGGTGAAGCTGGTCGCCTCGGTGCTGGCCCTGGTCGCCGCCGCGCTGCTGGTGATCAGCTCGCTGACCACCGTCTTCCTCCGCGGCTACCTCATCGAGCAGGTGGACGCGGAGCTGAGCGGAACCACCCGCTCGGTCAACGCGGTGCTGAACCTCTACAAGGAGGGCCGCAGGGGCGACGCCGTGCTGCCCAGCGACTTCGTGGTCGCCCTCGCCCAGCCGGGCGGGGTGATGTCGCCCGTGTACGACGACCACAACCTCCGGCCCGAGCAACTGCCGCGGCTCCCGGACAGCGTCGCGGGCTTCGCCGCGGAGACCGGCGAGCCGCACACGGTCACCTCCCAGGACCGCAGGTCCCGCTGGCGCATGCTCTACACCCAACTGCCCGACGGTGAGATCCTGGCCGTCGGGCAGCACCTCACCGACGTCGACCGCGCCGTGAAGCAGTTGATCTGGATAGACCTGCTGGTCGGCGGCGCGGTGCTGATCCTGCTCGCCTCCATCGGCGCGGCGATCGTCCGGACCAGCCTGAAACCGTTGGTGGAGATAGAACGTACGGCTGCCGCCATCGCCGGCGGCGACCTCACCCGACGGGTGCCCGACCCGGAGGAGGGGCAACCCTGCCCGACCTCGGAGCTGGGTCGGCTCTCCCGGGCGCTGAACGCGATGCTGACCCAGATCGAGGTCGCCTTCACGGCACGGGCCGCCTCGGAGGCCGCCGCCCGGCACGCCGAGGCCGCCGCCCGGGACGCGGCCGGCGCGGCACTGGCCTCCGAGGCGCGGGCCCGGCGCTCCGAGGAGCGGATGCGGCAGTTCGTCGCGGACGCCTCGCACGAGCTGCGGACGCCGCTGACCACCATCCGGGGCTTCGCCGAGCTGTACCGCCAGGGCGCGGCGAGCGCGCCGGAGCAGACCGCCGACCTGCTGCGCCGCGTCGAGCAGGAGGCGGCCCGGATGGGGCTGCTGGTGGAGGACCTGCTGCTGCTCGCCCGCCTGGACCGGGAGCGACCGCTCGCCCTCGCCCCGGTGGAGCTGCCCGTGCTGGCCAGCGAGGCGGTCGAGGCTGCGCGGGCGGTGGCGCCGGAGCGCCGGATCGAGCTGGAGGTCAGGCCCGGCTCCGGCCCGCTGGTGGTCTACGGCGACGACGCCCGGCTGCGCCAGATCATCGGCAACCTCATGACCAACGCCCTCACGCACACCCCGCCGGAGGCCTCGGTGACCCTGCGGCTACGGGCCGAGCCCGGGAACCTGGCCGTGGTGGAGGTGGCGGACACCGGCCCCGGGCTCACCCCCGACCAGGCGGAGCGCGTGTTCGAGCGCTTCTACCGGGTGGACGCGGCGCGCACCCGGCGGGCCGGCGGCAACACCGGCACCGGGCTCGGCCTGGCCATCGTCGCGGCGTTGGTGCGCGCGCACCACGGCACCGTCGAGGTGGCCGAGACCTCCGGCGGGGGAGCGACCTTCCGGGTCCGACTACCGCTGGTGCCGGACGCCGAGGGTGATGGCGAGTGACTTTCAGCCAACATTCAGGCTCGTTCCAGGCGGATCGCAGTGGTGCGCGTCAAGGTGGACGCATGACCGAGTACGAGTCCGACCCGCAGCGCCGGCCGGCCCGCACCGACGCCGAGCCGTCGCACCCCACCGCCGAGCTGCCGCGCGCCGAGCGCGCGCAGTCCGACTCCGCCCCCACCGTCGGCGTCACCGCCCTGGCCGCCGACGGCTCGGCCGCTGGCGACGGTGCCCCGACCGCCGCCGAGCCGGCCCGCGCCCCCGACGCCGCCGGCCCGCCCGACCGGCCCACCCCGCCGGGCCCCACCCCGCCGGGCCCCTTTGCACCGGCACCGGCCGCTGCGCAGTACCCGGCGGCTGCGCAGTACCCGGCTTACGGCCAGCCCCAGCCCGGTCACCCGCACGTCGCCCAGCCCGGTCACCCGCACCTCGCGGGCCAGCCCGGCCACCCGCCGGCCACCGGTCAGCCCGGCGCGCCCTGGTACGGCCAGCAGCCCGGTTGGGGCGGCGGGGGCCAGCCGGGACAGCCGTACGGCCAGCAGCCGCACCACCCCGGCCAGCCGGTGCCGCCCTGGGCGGCACCGCAGACCGCAGGCCCCCGGCCCGGCCGGATCGCCAAGTTCGCCGGCGCCGGCGTGGCGGTGTTCGCGCTGATGCTCGGCTCGGGCGTCGCCGGCGGGGCGCTCGCGCTCGCCGTGGACGGCGACTCGGGCATCACCCGCACCTACTCGGCCGCGCCGGTCATCAACGGAGCCGACCTGCCCCGGATCGCCGCCGCCGTGCAGCCCAGCGTCGTGTCGATCGCGACGGACAACGGCGAGGGCTCCGGCGTGATCCTCACCGCTGACGGCTTCGTGCTCACGAACAACCACGTGGTCTCCTCCGGCAGCGGCGACAGCGTCGTGGTGACCTTCGCCGACGGCAAGACCGCCCGGGCCCGGATCGTCGGCACCGACCCGAAGACCGACCTGGCGGTGGTGAAGGCCAACGGCGTCAGCGACCTGAAGGCCGCCACCTTCGGCGACAGCGACGGGATGCAGGTCGGCGACCAGGTGCTCGCCCTCGGCAGCCCGCTGGGCCTGCAGGGCTCGGTCACCGCGGGCATCCTCAGCGCCCGGGACCGCACCATCCAGGCGGGCAGTGGCCAGCAGCGGCAGGAACCCGGCCAGGGAGCCACCTCGATCGCCGGCCTGCTCCAGACCGACGCGCCGATCAACCCGGGCAACTCCGGTGGCGCCCTGGTCAACACGCGGGGTGAGGTCATCGGCATCAACACCGCGATCGCCACCGCCGGGCAGGGCAGCAGCGGAAACATCGGCGTCGGCTTCGCGATCCCCAGCAACAAGGCCAAGGACGTGGCCGGCAAGCTCCAGCGCGGCGAGAAGGTCAGCCACCCGTCGCTCGGGGTCAGCGTGACCGCCGCCGAGGGCGGGGGCGCCCTGGTCGCGGCGGTCACCCCGGGCAGCGCCGCCGAGAAGGCCGGCCTGCAGCGCGGCGACGTGGTCACCCGGTTCGGCGACAAGGCGGTCAACGACTCGGACGATCTGGTCGGCGCCGTGCAGGCCGGCAAGGTCGGCGACCGCGTCGAGGTCACCTACAAGCGCAACGGCACCGAATCCAGGGCAACCGTGACGCTCGCCGAGGCGTCGTAACCAGTAACCGATACCTTCCTCCTCCCTCCGGCGGCGGGTGGCGGGGCCAAGGGGGTTGGCTCCGTCACCCGCCGCTCCTTCCTGACGGCGGCTCACCCGGTGCGGGTGAGCCGCCGTCACCCGTCGCGCCGGCACCGTTGGACAGCCAGGACCGGCGAGGCGTACGGAGGGGTGCGATGACCACGGCAGCGGTCGCCCGGACGGACGAGCGGATCCAGCGGGACGTGCTCGACGAACTGGCCTGGGACGCCCAGGTGCAGCCCAACGAGATCGGGGTGACCGTCGACGACGGGGTGGTCACCCTGACCGGCTGGGTCGACGCGTACGCGCGCAGGTGGGCGGCGCTGCGCTGCGCACAGCGCGTACGGGGGGTGCGGGCGGTCGCCGACGACGTCGAGGTGCGCCTGCCCGGCGAGCCGGGGCGTACGGACGCGGAGATCGCGATCGCGGCGGGCCGGGCGCTGGAGTGGGACAGCTTCGTCCCGGCGGAGCGGCTGGACGTCACCGTGGCCAACGGCTGGGTGATGCTGCGCGGCGAGGTGGAGTTCGGCTGGCAGCGGCGTACCGCCGAGCGGGAGTTGCGCCGGCTGCGGGGCGTACGTGGGGTGACCAACCTGGTCGAGGTGCGGCCCGTCAGCCGGCCCGACACCGGGCGGACCCGGCGCGACCTCCAGCGGGCCCTGGGGCGCGGCATCGGCACGGAGCGGGTGACCGTCGAGCTGGACGGGGACACGGTCGTGCTCACCGGGGTGGTCCGTTCCTGGTGGGAGCGGGACGAGGCGGAGCGGGTGGCCTGGTCCGGCGAGGGGGTTCGGGCGGTGCGGGACCGTCTCCTCGTGGGCGGGTGACCGCCCGGTGCGTCCCGTTTAGTGGTGCCACCCCCGGGAAACCGTCGCCGACCCTGCACGGCCGGGGTCGCGGCGAGGCCGGCCCGGTGCCCCACAGCAGTGACCGAGAGGGAGGTGTCCGTGGCCGTCGACCGTCCGTCGTCCGACCGATCGGCAGAGCGGCCGTTGCGGATCGCGATGGTGGTGCCGCCGTGGCTGTCGGTGCCGCCGCCCGGCTACGGCGGCCTGGAACAGGTGGTGACCGGCCTGGTGGAGACGCTGGTCGGCCGGGGCCACGCGGTCACCGTCTTCGGGGCCGGCCGGGAGCACGGGACGGCGGCCGAATTCGTCTCCACGGTGCCCGAACTCCAGTTCGACCGGCTCGGCGAGGCGCTGCCCGAGCTGGCCCACCTGGCCCGGGTCAACCACCGGGTCCACGCCGGCGAGTTCGACATCGTGCACGACCACACCACCATCGGCCCGCTGATCGCCGGCCACCGGGCCGTGCCGACGGTGGCCACGGTGCACGGCAACCCCGTGGGCGAGTACGGCGACGTGCTCGGCGAGACCGACCGGGGGGTCGGGCTGGTGGCCATCTCGCACGCCCAGCGCCGCCTCAACCCGGGGCTGGGCTGGGTCGGTACGGTGCACAACGCGATGGACGTGCGGGGCGTGCCGCACAAGAGCGCACCCGGGCGGGGGCCGGTGCTCTGGTTGGCGCGGTTCAGCCCCGACAAGGGCCCGGACCTCGCCATCCGGGCGTGCCGGGCGGCCGGCCTGCCGCTGGTGCTGGCCGGCAAGTGCAACGAGCCGGCCGAGCGCCGCTACTACGACCAGGTGGTCCGGCCCCTGCTCGGCGCGGACGTCCGGGTGGTGCTCGACGCCGACCGGGCCGAGGCCCTGCGGCTGCTGGTCGACGCCCGCTGCCTGATCATGCCGATCCAGTGGGACGAGCCGTTCGGCATGGTCATGGTGGAGGCGATGGCGACGGGCACGCCGGTGGTGGCGCTGGACCGGGGGGCGGTGCCGGAACTCGTCCGGCCCGGACGCACCGGCCTGATCTGCGAGCGCGTGGACGAGCTGCCCGGCGCGTTGCGGGCGGCGTCGGACCTCGACCCGGCGGCCTGCGTCGCGCACGTGGCGGAGAGGTTCTCCACCGAGCGGATGGCCACCGGCTACCTGGAGGTGTACCGCCGCTTCATGGCGTGGGCGGCCCGCGACGCGGCGGCCCGGGAGCCGGTTCGGGCCCCGGCCCGCTGACCGGTCGACGGTCAGACCCGGGCGGCCCCGAGCGCGCTGATCGCGCTGTCGAGCCGCCGGGCGTACGCGTCGGTGACGGCACCCTCGCCGCGGCGGACCGCGACCTTCTCGCGCAGCCGGGCGATCCGCTCGCCCAGGTCGGTAGAGCGGGCACGGGCCGCGTCGGTCAGGTTGCGCAGCTCGTTGCGGAAGTCGAGGCCGACGTCGGGCCGGATCCCCCCGTCGTCGAGACCGGCGTCGATCAGCCCGTCGACCCGGTTGGCCGCCTCGACGAGGTCGTCGCGTCCCGGCCGCGGCCCGGTCGGCCGGGGCGCGACCGGCGCGGCGGACGTCGGCCGCGCGGAGGCCGCCGGGGACGGTGCGGCGTCGGCCGTCGGGGTGGGGGAGGCCGGCGGATCGGAGGGGCCCGTGGCGGGCAGTGACCGGGGCGGGCTGGTCTCGTCCTGACGGATCGCGGGCACGGCGAGGGCCACTCCCACGAGCAGCACGACCGGCACGACCAGCACCGGCCGCGGCAGGCGGCGTCGACCGCGTTCCCGGGCGAGGCGGGCGCTGCGCGACTCGGGCCCGCCGCCCGGCTCCGTCCCGGCCGGGCCTGCCAGGCCGCCCGGCTCCGGCCCGGCCGGGCCTCGGGCGGCCGGTTCGCCCGTCCCGTCCGGCCCTGCCCCGGCTCGCTCCGCCCCCGCCGGCTCCGCCCCCGCCGGGCCGCCCGGTCCCGTCACCGGTGGCGCGGTCCCGACCGTCGGTGCCGGGGTCGGCAGCGTCGGGAGGGTGACGGTCGGCGCGAGCATGGTGGCGGCCTGCGGGTCGGCAGGGAGCAACTGGTCGCGCAGTACGGTGGCGACCTGGCGGGCCGTGGGCCGCTCCAGCGGGTTCCGCTCCAGGCAGCGCAGGCAGGTGCGGGCGACCTCCGGAGGCAGTCCCGGCATGTCCGCCAGCGTGGGCGTGCCGTCGGCGGCGAGCGCCTCGCTGAGCTGCTCCCAGGTGTCCGCCGGGTACGGCACCCGGCCGGTCAGCGCCTCGTAGAGCAGCACGCCGAGGGAGTAGACGTCGGTGGCCGGCTGTGCGGGCGCCCCGTCGAGCCGCTCCGGCGCCACGTACGCGGGCGTGCCGAAGGTGCCCCCGTCCTCGTCGTCGTCCGGTGCGCCGATCCGGGTGGCGATGCCGAAGTCGAGCACCTTGACCCCCGACCGGGTCATCATCACGTTGGCCGGGGTGATGTCCCGGTGCACGATGCCGAGCCGGTGGGCGGCGGCCAGCGCGTCCGCCACCTGGGCGCCGACCTCGGCCGCCTCGGCCCAGGGCAGTGGCCCCTCGGTGAGCCGCACCTCCAGTTCCTCGCCGGCCAGCAGCTCCATCACCACGAACGAGGTGATCGACCCGTCGGGCGCGACCGTCTCGCCGTAGTCGTGGACCGAGGTGACGTGCGGGTGGACGAGCTGGGCGGCGGCGCGGGCCTCCTCGCGCACCATGTCGCGGAAGCGGGCGTCGGCGGCGAGCGACGGGGCGAGCACCTTCAGCGCCACGACCCGGTCGAGCACCTCGTCCCGGGCCCGCCAGATCACCGACATGCCGCCGGCGCCGATCTGGTCGACGAGCCGGTACCGGCGGGCCAGCAACCGGCCGGGGTGCAGTGCTGGCTTCACGGATGGCACCTGCCTCGCTGTGGGAGCGGTATCAGGTTGCGCGAATGTGTCCGACCTGTCAACGGTCGGCTACCTTCCGGAACCGGGCGGTGCCGGGGCCCGACCGTCGACGCCGCCCGGGTCACCTCGCCGGGCGGCACCGGAGGACCCCTTTCCCGCCCGTGCCAGGATGAAGCCATGTCGCGGGGACCGGTGGCGTTCGTGCTCGGAGGCGGGGGAGTCCTCGGCGCGGTCGAGGTGGGCATGCTGCGGGCGCTGTTCCGGGCCGGCATCCGACCCGACGTGGTGCTGGGCACCTCGATCGGGGCGGTCAACGGTGCGCTGGTCGCCGCCGAACCGTCCGAGGTGGTCACCGACCGGCTGGTCCGGCTCTGGGCCTCGCCCGAGGCGAGCGAGGTGTACGGCGACTCGGTGGCCCGCCAGCTGCGCCGGTTCGCCGCCCGTACCCACCTGCACTCGCCCCGCCCGCTGCGCAAGCTGCTGGAGGCCGAGCTGGGCGCGGAGACCACCTTCGCCGATCTGCGGGTGCCCTTCCGCTGCTGCGCCGCCAACATCGAGCGGGCCGCCGAGCACTGGTTCGACAGCGGGCCGTTGGTGCCGGCCGTGCTCGCCTCCGCCTCGGTGCCGGGGCTGCTGCCGCCGGCCCGGATCGACGACCAGCACTACATCGACGGCGGGATAGTGAACTCCATCCCGATCGGCGAGGCGGTCGCCGTGGGCGCCAGGCGGATCTTCGTACTCCAGGTGGGCCGGATCGAGCGGGAACTGAGCCCGCCCCGGCGGCCCTGGGAGATCGCCCAGGTCGCGTTCGAGATCGCCCGGCGGCACCGGTTCGCCCGGGAGATGGCGGCCCTGCCCGACGGGGTGGAGGTGCACGTGCTGCCCACCGGGGGGTTGGAACCGCGCGACGACACGCCGTGGGCCTACCGGGACATGGCGGCGGTGGGGCGGCGGATCAGCCGTGCCTACACGGCCTCCCGGCGCTACCTGGCGACGCAGTTGGAGCCCTGATGCCCCTGCCGCCGCGGTGGGCCCGCCGGCTGTTCCTGGCCCCTGGCGTGGTGCTGCTCGCGTTCCTGGTGGTGACGACCCTGCCGATCTGGGCGCTGCTCGCGGCGGCCGTCTCGCCGCTGGTCCCGGGCCGGCTACGCCCACTGCGCCTGCTCTGGCTCGGCTGCGTCTACCTGGTCTGGGACGCGACCGCGCTGCTCGCGCTCTTCGTGATCTGGGCGGCCTCCGGCTTCGGCTGGCGGGTCCGTTCGCCCGGCTTCCAGCGGGCCCACTACGTGCTCGCCGGCTGGTTCCTGCGGGCGCTCTTCTGGCAGGCCCGCTGGGCGCTGCACCTGAACATCGACGTGGTGGGCACCGACCCCGACACGGCCCTGCCCGGCCGGCCGGAGCTGGTGCTCTGCCGGCACGCCGGCCCCGGCGACTCGTTCATCCTGATCCACGCCTTGGTCAACTGGTTCAACCGGGAACCGCGGATCGTGCTGAAGGACAGCCTCCAGTGGGACCCGGCGGTCGACGTGCTGCTCAACCGGCTGCCCAACCGCTTCCTCGCGCCGGGCCCCGAGGGCCGGGGGTCGGTGACCGAGCAGATCGGGCACCTGGCCCACGGCCTGGACGACGACGACGCCTTCGTCATCTTCCCGGAGGGCGGCAACTTCACCCCCGGCCGCCGGCTGCGGGCCATCGACCGGCTGCGCGGACTCGGCCTGGAACGAATGGCGCGGCGCGCGGAACGGCTGCGGCACGTGCTCGCCCCGCAGCCGGGCGGGCTGCTCGCCGCGCTGGAAGCGGCGCCCGACGCCGGGGTGATCTTCGTGGCGCACACCGGCCTGGACCGGTTGCTCACCATCGGCGACGTGTGGCGGGAACTGCCGATGGACAAGCGGATCACCATGCGCTTCTGGTCGGTTCCGCCGGAGGAGGTGCCGACCGGCCGGCAGGAGCGGATCGACTGGCTTTTCGACTGGTGGGCCCGGATCGACGAGTGGATCGCCGCCAATCGGGACGGTGCCGCGTAGGGTGCGCTGGTGGACCAGATCTGCGTGGTGACGACGGTGGTGGACGCCCGCTCGGTCGCTGACGTGATGGCGGCGGCGGCCGTCGCCGGTCGGCTCGCGGCCTGCGCGCAGGTGGGCGGCCAGGTGGACAGCACCTACTGGTGGCGTTCCGGGGTGGAGACCAGCACCGAGTGGTCGGTGCAGTTCAAGACGGCACCGGACCGGGCCGCCGCGCTGGTGGAGCAGGTCCGGGCCAGCCACCCGTACGAGGTGCCCGAGATCCTGGTGACCCGGGTGGACAGCGGCGACCCCGCCTACGCCACCTGGGTGTACGAGCACACCCGGCCCTGAGTATCCGCACTCTTCTCAGGTGATCTCCCGGCCACCATGATGGCCGGGTGCAGAACACCGGCTACCCCTGTCCCGCCTGCGGCGCGCCGGCCGACCTCGGCTCCGGCTGCTCCGGTTGCGGCCGGCCGCCGTACCCGGCCGCCGCCGAGGTGGTCCGGCTCGATCGGGAGATCGTCGCGCTCGGCGGCGAGGTCGAGCGGGCCCGCGCGGCGTACCAAGGGCTGGTCGATCGGCTGGGCGCGACCCGGCGACGTCGGGCGGCGCTGGCGGCCGCGGTCCGCGCGGAGTTCCCCGTACCGCGCCCGGCGGCTCCCGCGACCTCCGTGCCGGTGCGCCCGGCGGATCCCGGGACCGCGCCGGTACGCCCCGCGTCCGCCGCGACCCCCGCGCCGAGGGTCACCCCGCCGGCCGCCAACCCGGTACCGGCGTGGCCGGGCCGGGGGCCGGTCGCCACGGTGCCCGCGCCGGCCGGTGCGGGCGTCGGCAGGGCGGAGACCTCCACCCGTACCGTGCAGAACCTGCTCTTCGTCCTCGGCGGGCTGCTGCTGGGCACCGCCGCCGTGGTCTTCACGGCGGTCGCCTGGGCGGCGGTCGGGGTCGCCGGTCGGGCCCTGATCCTGTTCGCGTTCACCGCGCTCGCCCTGGCGGTGCCGCTGGTGGCGGTGCGGCGTGCGCTGCGCGGCACCGCGGAGACGTTCGCCGCCGTCGGCCTGCTGCTGGTGCTCCTCGACGGGTACGCCGCCTGGTCGGTGGACCTGGCCGGCGTGGCGGACTGGCCAGCCACCCGGTACGCCGCGCTGGTCGGCGGGGCCGGCGCGGCGGTCGCGGCCGGGTACGCCCGGCTGAGCGGGCTGACCGTGCCGTGGTTCGCGGCCCTGGTGACCGCGCAGCCGGTGCTGCCCCTGCTCGCCGCCGACGCCCGGCCGGACGCCGCCGGCTGGGCACTGGTCTTCCTGGGGGTGGCGCTGTTCGACCTGGCGGTGCTGGTCGCGCTGCGCCGCCGGGGCGCCCCGGCGACCGGTGCCGCGACCTCGGCCCGTTCGGCGCCCGCGCCGGTCCGCGACCGCCCGGCGGTCCTCGCCGGGCGTGTCCTCGCCTGGATCGGGCATGCCGGCGCGCTGCTCGTGGCCGCGTGCTGCGCGCTGGTGCCGCTGGCCGTCGGCCGGGTCGCCGGCGTCGAGGTGCTGGCCGGGGCGCCACTGCTGCTGGTGGCGCTGACGCTGCTCGGCACCGCGCTGCTCACCGGCGGGCCGGTGTTCCGCGCCGTGGCCGCCGCGGTCCTGGTGCCGGTGCTGGCCGCCGCCATGGTCCGCCCGATCGCGGAACTGGGCCTGGCGCCGCTGCTCACGGCGTTGGTCGTGGTGGCGCTGGCCGGCGCGGTGCGGCTGCTGCCCGCCGGGTGGCGGACCGGTCCGCGGGCGGGCGCGTTGCTGGTGGCCGGCGCGGCGACCCAGGTCGCCGTACTGCTGGCCGTCGCGTTCGCCGCGGCGACCGCGCGTCGGTCCCTGCCGCCGTGGCGGGGGGCCGACGCCGGGCCCGACCTCGGCCAGGGGTGGCAGGCCCCGGTGGTGGTCGCGCTGACCGTGGCCGCCCTGGCGCTGCTCCTGCCGAGGGCCGCCCGGCCGGCGCTGGCCGCGGTCGGCGGGGCGGCCGTCGTGCTGGCGGTGCCCGCCGGCTGGCCGTCGCCCTGGCCCGCCGTGGTGGCCCTGGACCTGGTGGCGGCGGTGGGCCTGCTCGCCGTCGCGGTCCGGCGTCCGGGCATCCGGTCCTGGACGGTCCTGGCGGCGGGGGGCGCCGGGACCGTCCTGCTCGGGCACGGGCTGGTCGTGGGGTTTGCCGCGCCCGCGGGGGCGGGGGCGGCGCTCGCGGTGGTGCTGGTCGCGGGGACCGCCGTGGCGGCCGCCGGCCGGCGCGGCACCCCCGTGCAGCGCGGGGTGGCCGGGGTGGCACTTGCCGTCGTGCCGCTCGCGGTGCCGGCCGGCGCGGTCGTCGCCCTGATCGCCGCCGGCGCGCCCGCCTGGTGGCAGGCGCGGGCGGCGCTCGCCGCCGTCGCGCTGCTGCCCGGCGGGCTGCTCGCGGTCCGCCGGCACTGGCCGGACCTGCGGGCGTACGCCGGCGTCGGGGTCGCCGTGGCGGTCACGGCGGTCGGTCTGGCGCCGCTGGTCGTACCGGCCGACGAGCCGGTGACGCTCTACGCCGCCGTGGCGGTGCTGCTGGCGACGCTGGGCGGCACGGCGCGTCCGGACGTCGTCCCCCGGGTGGCCGGCGTCGGGCTGCTCGTGGTCTCGGTCGCCACCGCCGCCCCGGTGGCGCTGACGGCGCTCGTCGCCCCGTACGGGGACGTGGTGCCCTGGTCCGGGGCGCCCACGGTCCGGGCCGATCCGGGTGTGCTCCCGGTGGGTCTGGCGCTGACCGTGCTGGCGGTGGCCGGGCTGGCGGCCGGCCGGTTCGTACGGTCCGGCCCCACCGCCACGGACGGTGCCCCGTCGGCGGGCGCCGGCTGGTGGCGGGCCGCGCTGGTCGCGTCCCCGTTCGCCGCGACCGCGCTGCCCGTGCTGCTGGTGGCCGCCGGCGTGCCGTGGCCGGTGCTGCCGGTCGTCACGCTGCTGGGCGGGGTGGCCCTGGTCCTGGCAGCCGCGCTGGCCGCGCCGCGCCCGCTGCTCGGCCCGGTCGGGGTGCCGGTGGGGCTGGTGCTGGCGGCGTCCGGGCTGCTCGGGCTGCTGGCCACCCGGGCGGGCACGATCGCCGGGCTGGGCGTGCTCGTGGTGGCGGCGGCGGTGGTCGGTGTGGCCGCCCGCCGTGACGACGCCCGGTTGGGCGGCGCCCTGGTGGCGGTGGCCGCCGCGACCGGCCTGGCGGTCGTCGCGCCGCTGGCCGGCGGGTTGCCGCTGCGGACGGCCGCGTTCAGCGTGCTCGGCGTCGCGGTGCTCACCCTGGCCGCCGCGGCGATGCTCGGCGGCCCCCGGGCGTCCGCCGGACAGTCGCCGGCCGGTGCGGCGGTGCCCGGTCCGGTCGGTGCGGCGGCTGCTCCGGCCCGGCGGGGGCACCTCGCGGCGGCGGCGCTGGACGCGGCGGCCCAGGCGGTGGCGTTGGTCGCGCTGCTGCTCGCCGTGGGCTCGCTGCGCCACGCCGCGGCGGTCTGCGTGCTGTGGGGCGCCACCGTCGCGCTGCGGGTGCTGCGCCGGGGCGAGCCGCCGCGGCGACGGTGGGTCTTCGCGGGCATCGCCGGCGGCAGTGAACTGCTCGGCGGCTGGCTGCTGCTGGCCGCCGGGGACGTGGCGGTGCTGGAGGCCTGGACGGTGCCGGCGGCGGCGTCGGCTCTCGCGGCGGGCGTGGTGGCGTTGCGTACCCGGCCCGGGCTGACCAGTTGGCTGGCGCTGGGCCCGGGGCTCGCGGCGGCGTTGCTGCCGAGCCTGGTGTCGGTGCTGGTGGGCTCGGACCCCCAGCCGTGGCGGCGGCTGCTGCTGGGCGTCACCGCGCTCGGCGTGGTGCTCGCCGGCGCGACCCGCCGCTGGCAGGCGCCGGTGCTGTCGGGTGGGGTGACCCTGGCGCTGCTCGCGCTGCACGAACTGGCCGGCGGCTGGGACGTGCTGCCCCGGTGGATCTTCCTGGCCGTCGGTGGGCTCGCGTTGATCGGGCTCGCCACCACCTACGAGCGGCGCCGCCGGGACCTGGCCCGCCTCCGGGCCGCCGTCGGCCGGATGGGTTGACCGGCACCCGCCCCCGGGTCGGGGGTAGGGCCCGCCCTACCCCCGACCCGGGGGCGGGCAGGGTTACCCAGCGCAACCGTTCGCCGGAGACTGGAGGCGGGGCGCGCCGACCGGCGCGGGCCGGGATCGAGGAACGGGAACGGGAGCCGCAATGGTGCTCGGAGCGGTGGCGGACCCGCCGGTACGGCGGGGCAGTGACTACGCGCAGTTGTCCCGGCGGATCAGCGGGGCGGGCCTGTTGGAGCGGCGCCCGGGACGGTACGTGACCCGGATCGTGCTCACGCTGGGCGTCTTCGCGGCGGGCTGGGCGGCGGTCGGCCTGGTCGGCGACTCGTGGGCGCAGCTCCTGGTGGCCGTCCTCCTGGCCGTCGCCACCACCCAGGTCGCGTTCCTCGGTCACGACGCCGGCCACCGGCAGATGTTCCGGCGGCGCGGGCCGAGCGAGGCGATCGGCCTGCTCACCGGCAACCTGGCGGTCGGGCTCAGCTACGGCTGGTGGGTCGACAAGCACAACCGCCACCACGCCAACCCGAACCACGAGGACGAGGACCCCGACGTGGGGGCCGGCGCGCTGGTCTGGACGTACGAGCAGGCCGCCGCGACGCGCGGGTTCGGCCGCCGGTTGGCCCGCCGGCAGGCGTGGCTGTTCTTCCCGCTGCTGCTGCTGGAGGGGATCGCCCTGCACGTGGCGAGCGTGCAGGCGATCGTGGGGCGGGACTCCGCCGGCCGGTTCCGCACCCCGATGCGGCACCGCCCGGTCGAGGCGCTGCTGCTCGTCGCGCACGCCGTGGGCTACCTCGGCGCGCTGCTGCTGGTGATGTCGCCGTTGAAGGCGCTGCTCTTCGTCGCCGTCCACCAGGGACTGTGGGGCTTCTACATGGGCTGCTCGTTCGCGCCGAACCACAAGGGCATGCCGATGCCCACCGCCGACGACGACCTGGACTTCCTGCGCAAGCAGGTGCTCACCGCCCGTAACGTGCGGGGCGGCCGGCTCGTCGACGTCGCCCTGGGCGGGCTCAACTACCAGATCGAGCACCACCTGTTTCCGAACATGCCCCGGGCCAACCTGCGCCGGGCCCGGCCGATCGTCCGGGCCTACTGCGCCGAGCAGGGCGTCCCGTACGCCGAGACGGGGCTGGTCGAGTCCTACCGGCAGGCGCTCGCGCACCTGCACGAGGTGGGCCGGCCGCTGCGCGGCTGACGACGCGCGTACGGGGGCGGTGCCGTCCGGCGCCGCCCCCGTACGCGTGCGGGCGGGCTCAGGAACCCAGGGACTCGATCAGCTCCTGCGGGGCCTCCTGCGTGTCGCCCGCGGCGGGCTTGCGCACCGAGACCGGGGCGCCGAAGCCCGAGTACGTGGTGACCATGGTGCCCAGCGACTCGTGCAGCACCTGGGTGTCGATGGCGAACTCGACGAGCCGGCCCTGGTCGTCCACCCGGGCGGTGAACGGCACGGCCCTGGCCTTGTCGCCGAGGTCCTGGATGGCCTTGTCGTCGGGCTTGGTGCGGGTGTAGTCGAGGGTGCCGGAGTAGCTGCCCGGGGCGGTCTCCTCGACGTCCACCACGCTGTCGGCCATCTGCTTCGCGCCGCCCGGGTCGCCGTCGGGCATCAGGTTGAGCTGGCCGCTCCTGCCGAGCTTGGTGGCGTCCATGTGCATCCACTTCTTCGGCATCCCCGGCATGCCGGTGACCTTCAGGTAGACGTCGTTGCCGAGCATCAGGATCCGGAAGGTGCCCTCCGGGCCCATCTTCATCGTCATGTCGCCGGTCCTGGTGGCCGGGTCCATCGCGCCGCTGCCGTTGATGATCGGCGACGTGAGCTGCATCTTGACGCTCTGCTGGTTCAGCTTCCGCGCGGCGGCGCTCAGCTCGGCGCGGGCGTCGGCGGCGGCGCTGCTGGCCGCTGCCGCGCCGGTGGCGGTGCCGCCGTCGCCGGCCGGAGCGTCCGCGCCCGTCCCCGTGCCGCATCCGGTCAGCCCGAGGGCGAGCGCGGCGACGAGCGCGACCCCCTTGGTCGCCAGCCGTCGAGTGTTCATCGTGGAATCTCCTCACGCAGGGTGGGCCGAGGGCGACGCCGTCGCGGCCCCGACCGGGCCGCCGGTCAGCCTAACCCCGCCGATCCACAGCCGCCCATCGATGCCGTGGCGGTCGGAGGGCCGCCGTGCTGCCGGGTTGGCCACACCTCGCGCCGCTGGTCGGCGTCGTCGCGGCGGGTCCCGGTAGGGTCTCCCCATGGCAGACGTGCTCACCGCCGAGGCGGTGCGAGACGAGCTGGGTGGGCTGGCGGGCTGGTCGGGAGACCCCGCGGGAATCACCCGCACCGTGGAGCTGGCCGGCTTCCCGGAGGCGGTCGCGGTGGTCGACCGGGTCGCCGTGGCGGCGGAGGAACTGGACCACCACCCCGACATCGACATCCGCTGGCGCACCCTGACCTTCCGGTGCGTCACGCACTCGGTGGGTGGAGTCACCCAGCGTGACCTTGAGCTGGCTCGGCGGATCGACGACATCGTGGGGAGCGCCGGATGAGATTCGAGATCAGCAAGGTGCTGGACGCCATCGAGGGCCGGGTCAGCACCGACCCGTCGCTGGCCCGGGCGGTCGTCGACCTGGCGGAGGTGATCCGCTACCAGGACCTCGACGGCGGCCGGCCGGCCAGCCTGCTCCGCCTCGGCATGGTGATCGACGCCCTCGCCCGGGAGTTGGAGGAGGACAGCGTCCCGGTCTACGCGGTGGTGCACCGGGCCCTGCTCTCCGACGCCGACCTCACCTCCAACGAGCGCATGGTGGTCCGCCGGTGGGCCGACGACGGGCTGGTCGAGGTGCTCGACAACCCGGGCGACCGGATGCTGGAGGTGGCCGACCTGCTCGGGCTGCCGGTGCTCACCCGGGTGCGGGCCGACGGCCTGCGCGGGCGCTACCCGTGGCTGGTCGAGCAGGCCGGGCGGGTGGTGGCGCCGGTGCCCGGCGCCGGCGGGCCGGCCTTCGTCGCCCACGTCGGCGGCGGGCACACGCCGGTCGCCGGTGACCGCTCCCCGGCCGGCGCGAAGCTGCTCTCCCGGCAGTGGCGCTGCGCCGAGCCCGGCTGTGCGCTCTTCGGGAGCGGCGGGGGCGGCGGGGCCTTCGCCGACCTGTCCCGGGTGACGGAGCGCAGCCCCGCCGGGCAGCCGCCGCCCACGCTGCGCGGTGGCGTGCCCACCTGCCCCCGGCACGGCACCCGGCTCGGCGACGGCGGTCCGCGACCGCGCAGCGCCGTCCTCGCCGTCCGGGTGGGCGGGCTGATCCGTCGCCGCTTCGTGCTCACCGACGACCAGCCGGCCGTGGTGGGCCGGGCGCCCGACCAGGCCGGCGGCATCGTCCTCGGGCAGTGGCTCAACGACGAGGCGCGGCGCTGGATCAGCCGCAGCCACCTGCGGTTCGAGCTGCGCGTCGGCGAGGTGATCGTGACCGACGTCAGCACCAACGGCTCGGGCATCCGCCCGGGCGGGTCGATGGCGGAGGCCGACCGCGTCCCGCTGGCGCCGCAGCAGTCCCGGGTGCTGGCCGAGGGCGACATGGTGGAGCTCTACCCCGGGGTGCAGATCGGCCGGCCCGACGAACTGCCCAGCGGCGCCCCCTACACGCCGACCTCGGTCATGGCCGAGGCCCCCACGATGGCGATGCGCCTGCCCCGCTGATCCGCCGGGAGACGACGGCGGGCGCCGGGACCGTGGTCCCGGACGCCCGCCGTCTGCCGTACGGGGCTCAGCCGGCCAGCACGGCGGCGAGCTGGGCGACCGCGTGGTCGATCTCCTCCTCGGTGATCACCAGCGGCGGGGCGAGCCGGATGGTGGCGCCGTGGGTGTCCTTGGCGAGCACTCCGCGCTCGGCGAGCCGCTCGCACGCCTCCCGGCCGCTCATCAGCGCCGGATCGATGTCGAGGCCCGCCCACAGGCCCCGGCCCCGCACCGCGACGAGGCCCTTGCCGACCAGCGACCGCAGACCGGCGTGCAGCCGGGCGCCCAGCTCGGTCGAGCGGCGCTGGAACTCGCCGGTGGCCAGCAGCCGGACGACCTCGGTCGCGACGGCGCAGGCGAGCGGGTTGCCGCCGAAGGTGGAGCCGTGCTGGCCCGGCCGGAGCACGCCGAGCACGTCGGTGTTCGCGGCCACCGCGGAGACCGGCACGATGCCGCCGCCGAGCGCCTTGCCCAGCAGGTACATGTCGGGCGTGACGCCCTCGTGGTCGCAGGCGAAGGTGTCCCCGGTCCGGCCCAGGCCGGACTGGATCTCGTCGGCGATGAAGAGGACGTTCTGTTCGGTGCAGACCCGGCGTACGCCCGGCAGGTAGCCCTCCGGCGGCACCACGACGCCCTGCTCGCCCTGGATGGGCTCGAGCAGCACCGCGACGGTGTTCTCGTCGATGGCGGCGCTCAGCGCGGCCAGGTCGCCGTAGGGGACGACCGTGAACCCCGGGGTGTACGGCCCGAAGTCGGCCCGGGCGTCCTCATCCGTGGAGAAGCTGACGATGGTGGTCGTCCGGCCGTGGAAGTTGCCCTCGGCCACCACGATGTTGGCCATCCCCGGGGCGACACCCTTGACCTGGTAGCCCCACTTGCGGGCGACCTTGATGCCGGTCTCCACCGCCTCGGCGCCGGTGTTCATCGGCAGCACGAGGTCCTTGCCGCAGAGCTCGGCCAGCTCGCGGCAGAAGTCGGCGAACTGGTCGTGGACGAACGCCCGGCTGGTGAGGGTGAGCCGGTCGAGCTGGGCGTGCGCGGCGGCGATCAGCGTCGGGTGCCGGTGGCCGAAGTTCAGCGCCGAGTAGCCGGCCAGGCAGTCGAGGTAGCGGCGGCCGTCCACGTCGGTCAGCCAGGAGCCCTCGGCGGAGGAGATGACCACCGGCAGCGGGTGGTAGTTGTGCGCGGTCCACCGCTCCGCGTCGCGGATCGCCTCCGGCGTCCGCAGCATGTCGTCGATCACTGGCTCGCCTTTCCCTGACGGAGTCGCAACGTGCAGCACTTCGGCCCGCCGCCGGCCTTGCGCAGCTCGGAGAGGTCGACACCGATCGTCTCGTAGCCCCGGTCGCGCAGCTTCGCGGCCAGGCCGGTGGCCTGCGCCGGCAGCACGACGTGCCGACCGTCGCTGACCGCGTTCAACCCGAAGACCTCGGCGTCGGCCAGGGTGGCGTGCACCGCGTCGGGGAAGAGCCGGCGCAGCACGGCCCGGCTGCCGGGCGAGAACGCCTCCGGCAGGTACGCCACCGTCCGCTCGTCGAGCACGGTGAGCGCGGTGTCCAGGTGGTAGAAGCGGGGGTCGACCAGCTGCATGGTCACCACCGGGTAGCCGAAGACCTCCTGGAGCTGCGCGTGCGAGGCGTGCGCGGTGCGGAAGCCGGTGCCGGCCAGCAGGAAGTCGCCGGCCAGCAGGATGTCGCCCTCGCCCTCGTTCACGTGCTTGGGGTCGTACATCTCGAAGCCGGCGGCCTCGAACCAGGCGCGGTAGGCGGGGGCCTCGTCGGCGCGCTGCGGGTCGCGGAACTGCACGGCCATCGCCCTGCCGTCGATCACGGTGCCACCGTTGGCGGCGAAGACCATGTCGGGCAGGCCGGGCACCGGAGTGATCTCCTCGACGGTGTGGCCCAGGTCCCGGTAGGTCTGCCGCAGCTGCTCCCACTGCCGGACGGCGAGGTCGGCGTCGACCGGCGCGGTCGGGTCCATCCACGGGTTGATGGCGTAGTCGACGGCGAAGTACGTCGGCCGGCACATCAGGAAGCGCTGGCTGGTGGCGTCCATCGTCATTGTCCTGCTCCCAGGGTCGGGCGCGCCCGGCCACCTTCGGCCCACGGGCTGGCGCCGTTGCTCAACGCTATGCGGCGCCGATGGTGGAATCCACCGTTGGAAGTTGCGCAGGCCGACGGATCGTTGCGTCTGGAGCATGCTGGACGATGGTTCGTTGCGTATCGAGCCCTGTCGGTGCGTCCTGTCGGTAGCCGGGCCAGGAAAACGCTTCGGGGGCGGCGAACCGCCGCCCCCGAAAAGGGTTGCCCGGCTGGTGAACCACCAGGCTGGTCGGGCGTCGCCGGTGCACCACCGGCGTTGCCGGCGCATCGCCGGCGAGCCCGTCAGTGCCCGCTAGAAACGATCCACAAACTGTGAGTCAAGCCACTCGCGGAACCGCTGCACCCAGTCCCCGTCGGTGGTCGGCCAGTCGAACTGGCCGGTCATCGCCAGCACGCCCAGCACCACCGCGCCGAGACCCAGCGCGATGCCGAGCAGCGCGTCGGTCTTGCCGGCGATGTGCCGGCGGCGGGTGGCCATCAGGCCGAGCACCGCGAGGACCGCGCCGAGGGCGCCGAGCGCGATGCCGTATCCGGCGAGGGTGCCGGTGAGCACGAAGAGCGCCCCGGCCACGCCGACGATCAGTCCCAGCGTGGCGAGCAGGCTGGCCCGGGGCTTCGGCCCGGCGACCACCGGACGCTCAGGCTCGCGGTCGGCGACGCCGTCGCCGTCGCGGTCGACGGGCCGCTGCACGGTGCGGTCCCCGTCGAGCGGGCGCTGCACGGTGCGGTCCCGGTCCGTCCGGCCGGCCAGCGCCGCGGCGCTCGGGTCCAGGTCGGTCGTCCGGCCGTCGAGGGTCCGTTCGAGGGCCGGGTCGGGGTCGGGGTCGGTGGTCCGGGGGGTGCGCCGGAGGCCGTCGTCGGTGGATCGGGCCGTGGCGGCCCGGGCGACCGCCGCCCGCTCGGCCGCCCGCCGCTCGGCGTCTCCGTCCCGGCCGTCGGCGGCGTCGCGCCCGTCGGCACCGTCGGCGTCCGGCGCCGTGCTGCTGCGGTAGGTCGTCTGCTCGCTGTCCCGCTCCGTGACCACCGGGTCGGCGACCCGGCCGGGGCCGTCGGTCCGGTCCCGGCCGCCGATGTCGTCGTCCGTCGGCGTCGGCTCGGTCCGACGCGACAGGGAAGGAATCTTCACCACAACACACCTCCTGAGGCAGACGCGGCCGGACGGAAGTGGTGCGGTCCGCCGCGCGGTAACACGCCCTGCGGTACCCACCCGCTCTGATCGGTACACCCGCCGACGGCCTGGCCGGGGGCTTGCTTGCCGCCGGGTGAACATCGGTCGTCGACTTGCCGTCCGGCCCGAAGAAGGGGTTCGGCCGGCCATAGGATCTCCGCGGCCGGCCGGCCACGTCGGCCGCGGAAGGGTGACGATGGAGATTCGAGCCGGAGCCAGGGGCCGGGTGGTCATGCTGGTCGACAACGCGGTCCAGGGCGACTCCCGGGTGCAGAAGTCGGCCCGCTCGGCCGCCGCCGCCGGCTGGGACGTCACCCTGCTGGGCCGCTCGCCCGACGGCGAGCCGCACCGGTGGCGGATCGGCGACGCCCTGGTGCGGCTGCTGCCGATGGGCCGCCCCGGCGCACCCGTGCCCCGGACGCCGCGTCGGGACGCGGCGGCGCTGCTCGGGCGCCTCGGCCTGCGGACACCCGTCGAGCGGGCGTACACCCGGCTGTGCCTGCGGCTGTACGGCGACCGCGCCTGGCGCCGGTTGCAGCCGGCACTGTGGAGCTACGAGCACGCCTACGGCCCGGTGCTCGACGAGCTGGCGCCCGACCTGATCCACGCCAACGACTTCCGGATGCTCGGCGTGGGCGCGCGGGGGCTGCTGCGGGCCAGAGCCGCCGGCCGCCGGGTCAGCCTGGTGTGGGACGCCCACGAGTTTCTGCCGGGCATCAAACCCTGGAGCGACAACGTGCGGTGGCTGCCCGCCCAGTTGGCGCACGAACGGGAGTACGCGCGCCACGCCGACGCGGTGCTGACGGTCTCGCCGGAGCTGGCCCGCCTGCTGCAACGCGCGCACCACCTGCCCGAACTGCCCACCGTGGTGCTGAACGCGCCCGAGAGCCGCGAGGCCGGCGACGGGCCGGTGCGGGCCACGGAGACCCTCCGCGCGGGGTTCGGCCTCGGGCCGGGCGACCCGCTGCTGGTCTACAGCGGCGCCGCCGCGCCGCAGCGCGGCCTGGACGTCCTGGTCGAGGCGCTGCCGCTGCTGCCCGGCGTGCACGTCGCGCTGGTGGTCAACCATCCCGACGGCGAGTACGTCCGGTCGCTGACCGCACGGGCGGCGGACCTCGGCGTCGGTGACCGCCTGCACGTACGGGGGTACGTGCCGCACGACCAGGTGGTGCCGCTGCTGGCCGGGGCCGACCTCGGGGTGATCCCGATCCAGCACTGGCCCAACCACGAGATCGCGTTGATCACCAAGTTCTTCGAGTACTCGCACGCCCGGCTGCCCATCGTGGTCAGCGACGTGCGCACCATGGCCGGCACCGTCCGGGCGACCGGGCAGGGCGAGGTGTTCCGGGCCGGGGAAGCCGGGGACTTCGCCCGCGCCGTCCGCGCGGTGCTCGCCGACCCTGCCCGGTACCGGGCGGCGTACGACGATCCGGCCCTGCTGGCGGGGTGGACGTGGGAGCGGCAGGCCGTGGAACTCGACCGGGTCTACACCCGGCTGGTGCCGGCGGGCGCCCACGGCGGGTCGGACGCGTACGGCCGGGTCGGCTGATCCGGTGGTCGCCGACCAGCCGACGGCGGGCCACCGGGACGGCTCCCGGCCGCCCGACGTGACCGTCGTCGTGCCCGTGTACAACACGATGCCGTACCTCACCGGATGCCTGGACTCGCTGCTCGCGCAGAGCATCGGCACGGACCGGATGCGGATCGTCGCGGTGGACGACGGGTCGACCGACGGCAGCGGCCGGCAGCTCGACCGCTACGCCCGCCGGCATCCGGGCACCGTGACCGTCCTGCACCAGCCCAACTCCGGCGGCCCGGCGGCGCCCTGCAACCGGGCCCTCGACCTGGCCACCGGGCGGTACGTCTTCTTCGTCGGCGCGGACGACCGGCTCGGTCCCGAGGCGCTGGAGCGGCTGGTGACCGCCGCCGACCGGTACGGCTCCGACGTCGTCCTCGGCCGGGTCGTCGGGGTGAACAGCCGCTACGTCCACCAGGAGGTCTTCGCCCGCACGGCGGTCGACGTCCGGCTGGCCGACTCGGCCCTGCCGCTGTCGCTGGCCAACACCAAGCTGTTCCGGCGGGAACTCGTCGAGCGGCACCGGCTGCGGTACCCGGAGGACATGCCGATCGGCAGCGACCAGCCGTTCACCCTGGAGGCGTGCCACCGGGCGGCCCGGGTCACGGTCCTCGCCGACTACGACTACTACCACGCGGTGCGGCGGCTGAACGCCCGCAACATCACCTACCTGAGCCGGGCGGAGGAGCGGCTCGACTGCGCGCGGCGGCTCGTGGAGTTCGCCGTCGGCCTCATCCCGCCGGGCGAGGAGCGGGACGCGGTGCTGCGGCGCTACTTCCGCTTCGAGGTGGCGGCCCTGCTCGACGACGACTTCCTGCGGCTGGACGGGCCGACCCGACGACTGCTGCACGCCGGCGTACGGGAGCTGGCCGGGCGGCACCTCACCGCGCCCGTACGGGACAAGCTGCCGGCGGAGACCCGGCTGCGGATCGGCGTCGCCGAGCACGGCACCCCCGACGACCTGGTCGACGTGATCCGGCAGGACGCGGAGCGCGGGGTGCCGCCGACGGTCGTCGAGGGCGGCCGGCGGTACGCCGCGTACCCGGGCTTCCGGGCGTCGCACGGCCGGCTGCCCGACGGCGTCTTCGACGTCACCGACGCCGTGGACTGGCTGGCCCGCTTCGAGGTCACCGGCATCGGCTGGGACCGCGACGCCGACGCCGGGCCGGCTCTCGTCCTGGACCTGCGCACGCCCCTGCGCGACCTCGACCGGCTCTGCCCGGACCCGCCGCGACTCACCGTCGGCGAGCTGGCGGGCGTCGTACGGCCCACCACGGCCGCCGGCGGCGGCACGCTGCGGGCCCGGATCAGCGTGGCCGAGGTGCTGCGCGCCAGCGCGGTGACCGGGCAGCGCCGCCCCGTGCACCTGACACTGCCCGCGCCCGACGGCCGGCCCGGGACCGCGCCGCTGCGCGCACCCCGCCGGCTCCGGTTCCCCCGACCGGTGTTCCGCCCGCGCGGGCGGCGCTGGTACGCGGTGTCGCCGGTCACCGACGGCAGCGGCCGGTTGATGATCTCCGTGGTGCCACTGACCCCGCGACGGGTGCTCGCCCGGCTGACCGCCCGCCGCCCCTCCTGACGGGCGCCGCCCGGCGCAGGCCCACCGGGAGCCGGCCGAGCGGCGGCGGCCCCGGGCCGTTCCGGCCCGCCCGGTGCCGGGGCCGGCCGGCGGCTACCGCAGGGCGAGCGGGGCCACGGCCAGGTGCCGGCGGTCGTCGAGCGCCCGCCACTCCAGCGCGTGCCGGATGCCGTCCTCGATGCCGAAGCGGGGCGACCACCGCAGCAGGTCCTGGTAGCGGCGGCTGCGGTTGTAGACCCCCGGCACGTCGCCCGGCCGTCGGGGGGCCTCCCGGTAGGGCAGGGGCTGCCCGGTCACCGCGGCGAACGCGGCCAGCAGCTCCCGGACCGTGGTGCCCACCCCGGTGCCGATGTTGAGCGCGGCGTACCCGTGCGGTCCGGTGGCCGTCACCTCGTCGAAGTGGGCCAGCGCGGCCACGTGGGCCTGGGCGAGATCCCACACGTGTACGTAGTCCCGGACGGCGCTGCCGTCGCGGGTGGGCCAGTCCGTGCCGGTGATGCGGAACTCGCCGCCGCTGGTGTACGCCTCGATCATGCGACCCAGGGCGTGCGTCGGGTGGAGCAGTTGGAGCCCGGTGCGCAGCAGCGGATCGGCCCCGATCGGGTTGAAGTAGCGCAACGCCACGGCCCGCAGCTCCCCGGCCCGCGCGCAGTCGGCCAGCACCGTCTCGACCATGGCCTTGGTGCGGGCGTACGGGCTGACCGGGTCGACGGGGGAGGACTCGTCGACCGCGAAGTCCGCACCCGGCCGGTAGACGGCGGCGGTGGAGCTGAACAGCACCCGCCGGCACCCGTTGCGGACCAGGTGGCGGACCAGTTCGACGGACTTCGCGAGGTTCTCCCGGTAGTAGCGCAGCGGGTCGCGGGTCGACTCGGGCACCACGATCACCCCGGCGCAGTGCACGGTCGCCCGGATCTCGGGGTGCTCGGCGAAGATCCGGTCGAGCAGGTCCCCGTCGGCGACGTCACCCCGGTAGAAGGGGCGGCCGGCCGCGAAGGACGCCCGGCCGGTCGACAGGTCGTCGAGGATCACCGGCGTGATGCCCCGGTCCAGCAGCGCGGAGCCGACGGTGCTGCCGATGAAGCCGGCGCCGCCGGTGATCAGGTACTTCACGTTCGTCACCGTTCCGTCAGGTGTCCGCGCCGGCGGGCGCGTTCGAGGTGGTCGGAGCGGGCCGCGTCGGTCGCGGGCGCAGCGACCGGCGCAGCCGGCCCGCCGCCCGGTGCGCCGCCCGCAGGACCGCCCAGACGAGGTACGCGTCGTGGCGCACCATCCGGTGCTTGAGCCCGGCGACCCCGCCCGGCCGGGGGTAGCCGGCAGGAGGCAGCCAGCGCCGGTAGTCCGCCGCCATCCGGCGGAAGAACGCGCGGCGGGCCTCCGGCGGCAGCCGGAAGTCGTTGCCGACGATCACCAGGTAGTGGTCGAGCATGACGCGGAACAGGTCGGGCCGGAACCGGTCCGGGGCGGCGCCGCCGGTGGTCGCCAGCCAGCCGAAGACCGAGGCGTACTGGTCGAAGACCTCGAAGTGCCGCGAACTCAGGGTGGCGGTGATCCGGTCCCGGGGCCGCTGCCGGTAGTGGTAGCAGTCCCGCTCCAGCACGTCGATGCTGCCGGCGGCGATCAGCAGGGGATGGCTGTAGGCGCAGTCCTCGTACCAGCCGGGCCGGAAGGAGAGCCCCGACCCGGCCAGGAACGCGCGGCGGACGAGCTTGGTGCACGCGGACTGGGCGAGCGTGAGCAGCTCGGGCCGGTCGGCCAGGCGCAGCGGGACGGACCGTCCCCCGAGGGCCGGCCCGGACGGCCGGGCCACCACCCGCCCGTCGGGGAACACCTCGGCGTGCTCGACGATCAGCACGTCGGGGCGGGTGCCCGCGAGCCGCTCCCGCACCGCCGCGACCGCGCCGGGCGGCAGCCAGTCGTCACCGTCGACGAACCAGAGGTAGTCGCCGGTGGCGTGGGCCGCACCGGCGTTGCGGGCGCCGCCCAGGCCGGCGTTCTCGGTCAGGCGGACCACCCGCACCCGGGGGTCGCGCGCGGCGTACCGGTCGAGCAGCCTCCCGCTGCCGTCCGGCGAGGCGTCGTCGACCGCGACGACCTCCACGTCCTCGGCGCCGGGCTGGGCGAGGATCGAGTCGAGGCAGGTCGCGAGGTACGCCTCGACGCCGTGCACCGGAACGACGACGGACAACGTCGGGCGGTCGGCTGGGGTCTCGGCACCGTCCACGGCTCGGACTATGCCGAGGCGTCCCGACCGGGCCGCCACACGCAGGTGAACTGGGCCTGACATTCTTCGAGCCGGCCCGGTGCGCCGCCCCGGCGCCGGCCGACCCCGCCGGGCACCGTCCGCCTCCGGTTCGCGGGCGGAACGGGCGAGGGGCATCCTGTCGTACCGGTGGGCAATCATCTGTCGACGCCCGTCGGAGGGGGGAAACGATGATCGGCAGCTTGCGGACCGTCGCGCTGGACACCCGTGACATCGCCGGCCTGGCCCGGTTCTACCAGGAGTTGGCCGGGTGGACGCAGAGTCATGTCGAGGACGACTGGATCACGATGACCACCGACGACGGCTGGCGGGTGGCGGCCCAGCTCGCACCGGAGCACGTGGCACCCCGGTGGCCGGATCCCGCCCATCCCCAGCAGGCCCATCTCGACCTGCGGGTGCCCGACCTGGCGGCGGCCAGCGCCCGGGCGCAGGAGCTGGGCGCGACCCTGTTGCGTCGCGACGAGCGGTGGCACACCCTGGCCGATCCGGCCGGGCACCCGTTCGACCTGTGCCTCAACGCCGACGACCCGCGCACCACGCTGATGGGCGTGATGCTGGACTGCCCCGACGCCAGGGCGCTGAGCGTGTTCTACGCGGAGCTGCTCGGCAAGCCGGTGACCTACGAGGGCGACGGCATGGCGATGATCGGCGAGGACGGCGCCCAGCCACTCCTGTTCCAGCAGGTGGCCGACTACCGACCGCCGCGCTGGCCCGATCCGGCCCACCCGCAGCAGCTCCACCTCGACGTGCGGGTCGACGACGTGGCGGCGGCCGAACCGGCGGCGCTCGCGCTCGGCGCCACCCGGCTGCCGGGCGAGGGGGACAACTGGCGGGTGTACGCCGATCCCGCCGGCAAGCCCTTCTGCCTGGTGTGGGACCTGGATCAGGGGTGAGGCGAAGCCCGCGGGTGGGCACCGGGCGCGCTGGCTATCCTTGGCACCCGTGCCAGAGGGACACACCATCCACCGGCTGGCGGCGCGGCACGCCGAGCTGTTCGTCGGGGACAAGCCGCACGCCGCCAGCCCGCAGGGCCGTTTCGCCGAGGGTGCGGCCCGGCTCTCCGGCACCGTCCTGGAGGCCACCGAGGCGTACGGCAAGCACCTGCTGCACCACCATGCGGGCGAGCTGACCCTGCACGTGCACCTCGGGCTCTACGGCAGGTTCGCCGACGGCGCCGGTGAGCCCCCGGAGCCGGTCGGTCAGGTGCGGCTGCGGCTGACCAGCGACCGGCACTGGCTCGACCTGCGCGGCCCCGCCGCCTGCGAACTGCTCACCCCGCCCGAGGTGGCAACGCTGCGGGGCCGGCTCGGCCCTGACCCGCTGCGCGCCGACGCCGACCCCGAGCGGGCGTACGCCCGGGTCTCCCGCAGCCCGACGCCGCTGGCGGCGCTGCTGCTGGACCAGTCGGTGGTGGCCGGCACCGGGCTGATCTTCGTCACCGAGGCGCTGTTCCGGGCCGGGTTGCCGCCGACGCTGCCCGGCCGGCGACTGACCCGCGCCGGCTGGGACGCGCTCTGGGCCGACCTGGTGGCGCTGATGCGGCTCGCTGTCGGTCGCGGCCGGATCGACACGGTCCGCGAGGCGCACCTGCCCGAGGCGATGGGCCGCCCCGCGCGGGTCGACCGGCACGGCGGCGAGGTGTACGTCTACCGCCGCCCCGGCGAGCCCTGCCACGTCTGCGGCACGCCGGTGAGCCGGGGCGGGCTGGCCGGCCGCAACCTCTACTGGTGCCCCACCTGCCAGCGGAGCTGACCCCCGGGGCACGCCGCACCGGTCCCGCGCCGGTCCTGAGTGTTGAGCCCGCCGCACGGATCACGCACTCCGCCCGCCCCCGTCGCCGCCCCCGCCTCCGTCGCCGTCGCCGTCCCCGTCGCCGCGCGGGTCACCCGGCCGCGAGCAGCCAGCGGACCACCTCCACCTGGTTGGGGAAGACCTTTCCCTCGCCGATGCTCCAGGCCAGCGTCTGCCCGACCGTCCAGCCGCGTACCCGCTCCCGGTCGAGCCCCAGCTCCGCGCTGAGCCGGTCCAGCCGGTGCCGGACGGCCTCCGGCGAGTGCCCCAGCTCCGGGCCGCGCACCAGCGGCACCACGCCGAACTCGCGCTCGCCGGTCAGCGGCTTCGGGTCGATGAGCAGCCACGGCTCCCGGGTCGCCCGCAGCACGTTGCCGGCGTGCAGGTCCTGGTTGACCAGCACCTGCTCACCCTGGCTGCCGACGAGGTCCGTCAGCAGGCCCAGCGCCGCGTCGAGCAACCGCCGCTCGTACGGCCGGCCGGCCCGCTCCCAGTTCCCCGGCAGCCGCTCCAGCCAGCCGGCGGCCTCCTCGGCGAGCGGGGTGAACGGCGGGCCGGCCGGTAGCCACAGCCGGGGCAGCAGCCCGACCGCCACGTCCAGCGCCGCGTCGGCGGGCAGGGCGTGCAGCGGCGTTCCGGGCACGCACCGCTCGACCAGCAGCGCCCGCCGCCGCGGGTCGTGCCCGAGCAGCCGGGCCGCCCCCGCCCCGGCCCAGCGGTCCAGCGCCGTCGCCTCGTGGACGCTGTCGGGGTCCGGGTACTGGAGCTTCAGCACCGCCGGCGTGCCGTCGGACAGTTCCGCCGGCAGGGCCAGCGACGCGAAGGCGTACGGGAAGGGCGGCCCGAGCCGCAGCGACCAGCGCTCGGCGCAGGCGGCCACCCGATCCGGCAGCGCCGCCAGCCACTCCCGTCCGGCCGGCACGTTCCGCACCCAGCCCAGCCCTTCGGGAATCAGCAGTTCGGAATCCACCCGGTCATCCTGAACCAGCGCCCGCCCACCCCGCACCACCGATTCCCCCGCCCCCCACCCACCTGCCGGCGAAAGCTCGGGGTAGCGCTGCACGGGCCGCCCACCCGGGCGCCGAGCGAGGTGCGCCGGCTGGTGATCAAGAGGTTTCGGTCCGCCACGGAGATCGAACCGGACGCAAACCTCTTGATCACCGCGTCGGGGGAGGGGCGGGCGGGAGGTGGGGTCAGCGGGGTGGGGTCAGCGGAGGCGGCGGATGTCGCCGTGGGCGCGGTAGAAGCCGCCCCGGCCGGACTCGCGGACCTGGGTGACCAGGTAGCGCGCGCCGGGCTCGCGGATGCCCTTGGGGAACTGCACGGACCAGTCCCGGTGGTAGCCGGGGGAGACGACGTGCACCCGCAGCCGGCCCCGGTCCTCGACGCACTGCACGATGACGCCGCCGTCGACGTCGCTGGTCACCTCGACCGTCGTCCAGGCCGCCGGCTCGGGCATCCGGGGCGGTGCCTTGACGTCGACCACCTCCGGCACGCTGCCGGCCTCCGCCGCCCGGATCGCCGGCTCGCTGGCGTCGACGCAGGCCAGGTAGCCGCCGGTGGTGACCACGTAGAGCCGATCCTCGTGGTATTGCATCGAGTAGGCCGAGCCGCAGCCGGTGCCGAGCTTCCACAGCCGGTTGCCCGCCGCGTCGAAACAGTAGATCGAGGACTGGCTGTCGCCGGCGAAGACGTAACGGCCGCCCTCGGCCGTGGCGCAGGAGAAGACCGCAGCGTCGCAGCGGTAGCTGCGCTCGGCACGGCCGTCCTTCGCCAGGCGCACCACCTCACGGGTGCCGGTGCCCGCGAACACCGCGCCGGGCTCCTGCCAGCCGAAGAGCACCGAGCCGGTCGGGGTGTGCCACAACTCCCGGCCCGTCCGCCAGTCGTAGCCGGTCACGCCCTGCGAGTGGCCGTGGTAGAGCGCGTCGGCGTCGCAGCGCACCATCCACGCCGACCGGCCACGGCCCTGCCGGCGCCAGAGGAACTCGTCCTCGTGGTCGACGGCCACGACGCCGCCGCCCGCGTCGGAGACGCCCAGCACCCCGTCGTGGATGTCCAGCCAGTAGATGTCGATCTCCGGCGCGATCTCGTAGGCCACCCGGGGCACCTTGCCGGACAGGTCGTAGACGTTGCCGTCGTCGCAGCCCGCGTAGATCCAGGCGTCGTCGGCGACGATGCACTTCACCCCGTCGGGCAGGCGGACCTGGTCCAGCACCCGGGCGTCGTGGCCGAGCGTGGTGATGACCCCGCGCTCGTTGCCGACCATGCAGCTCTGCCCGTCGACGAAGATGCCGAAGGCGGGGGCGCCGGAGTCGTAGCGCCAGAGCACCGGGGCGGTGCGGGCCGTGGAGCGGGTGCTGACGATCTGCCGCCGGGAGACGGCGCGTTTCTGCCGTACGCCCGGCACGGCCGGGGCGTAGCCCTTGCGTACCTTCTCGCCGATCTTCTTCGCCGCCGCCGCGCGGGCCTTGGCGTTGTCGGCGTAGGCCGTGGCCTTGACCTGGCCCTGGTCGCCGATCCGGCCGTAGCGGACGGTCAGCGCGGCGTCGTCGACGACGACCTCGTAGAACTTGTGCGCACCGTCCGATTCGGACAGTTCGAGGTAGGTCGTCTCCTGCGACATGGGGGCCTCCGAGGGGGTCAGCGACCGGCCCGACGTGGCCGGCGCGGCGACAGCGGGCACACACTAACCGCCACCCCCGACAAAGCCCGAAAGGAAGGGCCCCTTCCTATCGCTATAGCGATAGGAAGGGGCCCTTCCTCACACCTGACGCTCAGCGGCCGACTGCCGCCAGGGCGTCGACGGCCTTGCGGGCGGCGATCAGCACCGGGTCCCAGACCGGGGCGTACGGCGGGGCGTAGCCCAGGTCGAGCGCGGTCATGTCGTCCACCGTCATGCCGTTCCACAGCGCCACCGCGAGGGTGTCGATCCGCTTGGCCGCCTCGGACCAGCCGACGATCTGCGCCCCGAGCAGCCGCCCGCTGGGCCTCTCCGCGATCAGCTTCACCGTCATCAGCCGGGCACCCGGGTAGTAGCCGGCGCGGTTGGTCGACTCCACGATCACCGAGACGAACTCGAACCCCGCCGCCGCGGCGTCCTTCTCGCGCAGCCCGGTGCGCCCGACCTCCAGCTCGCAGACCTTGGTGACGGCCGTGCCGATCACCCCGGTGAAGGTGGCGTACCCGCCGCCGATGTTGATGCCGGCGACCCGCCCCTGCTTGTTGGCGTGGGTGCCCAGCGGCACGTGCACCGGCAGCCCGGTGACCCGGTGCACGGTCTCCACGCAGTCGCCGGCGGCCCAGACGTCCGGCATTCCCTGCACCCGCATCTGACGGTCCACCATGATCCCGCCGGTGGCGCCCAGTGGCAGGCCGGCAGCCTCCGCGAGCGCGGTGTTGGGGCGTACGCCCAGACCGAGGACGACCACGTCGGCGGGGATGGGCCCCTCGGCGGTGACCACCGCGGACACCCGGCCACCGGTCTCCTCCAGGCCGGTCACCCCGAGGCCGGTACGGATGGTGATGCCGATGCCCCGCATCGCGTCGGTGACCAGTTCGGCCATGTCCGGGTCCACGGTGGCCATCGGCTGTTCGGCCTGCTCGACCAGGGTGACGGCGAGCCCGCGTTGGATCAGCGCCTCGGCCATCTCCACGCCGATGTAGCCGCCGCCGATCACCACGGCCCGGCGCGGCCGGGGCTCGGCCTCCAGCCAGTCGCGCAGCGCGGCGCCGTCGTCGAGGGTCTGCATCCCGAAGACACCGGCGGCGTCGGTCTCGGCCCAGCCGGGCTTCTTGGGCACCGCGCCGGTGGCGTACATCAGGGTGTCGAAGCGTTCCCGGACCTCGCCGCCGCCGTCGAGGTCCCGCGCGCGTACCTCGCGCCGGTCGAGGTCGATGGCGGTCACCTCGTGCCGGAGCCGGACGTCGATGTCGAACTTCTCCCGGAACGTCTCCGGATCGCGGGCGATCAACTGGTCCCGCTCGGGCACCAGCCCGCTGATCCAGTAGGGGATGCCGCACGCCGAGTACGACGTGAAGTGCCCCCGCTCGAAGGCGACGATCTCCAGGTCGCCGCGGTCGCGGCGGCGCCGCGCCTGCGACGCCGCCGCCATTCCCGCGGCGTCCCCGCCGATGACGATCAGCCGTTGCACCACGGGCACCATCCTTTCACGAACGATTCGTGCCGCGGGTCTGTCGCGCGACGTCGGAGACCACGTCCACGAGCTTGCCGGTACGCGCGAAGACGGCACGCTGCCGGGCCGCCCCGCTGCCGTGCCGGCGCAGCCCGGCGACGAGGTCGGTCACCTCGTCGAGGTCGCCGTGCCGCTCCAGCGCCGGGCGCAGCCGCTCGACGAACTGGTCGAACAGCTCCCAGGCCGGCCGCAGCTCGCCGTCGGTCAGGTCGACGCTCTCGCCCTCCAACCCGTCGTGGGCCGCCCGCCAGTGCGCGGCGACCAGCAGGTGGTGGTCGGTGCGCAGGGCGGGCCGACCGGCGGCCATGTCGTCCAGCGCGGTCGCCACCATGGCCCGGACCAGGGCGGCGACGAGCACCGCGTCGTCCACGGACGGGCAGACGTCCCCGATCCGGATCTCCACCGTCGGGTACTTGGCCGACAGGCGGGCGTACCAGTAGAGCATCCCCTCGTCGAGCATCATCCCGCTCGCGATGAGCTGCCCGATCAGCCGCTCGTAGTGCTCGTGCGACGCCAGGAACGGGGTGGGCGCCACCGACGGCCAGCGTTCCCACTCCACCGACCGCCAGCTCGCGTACCCGGTGTCCTCGCCCCGGGCGAAGGGGGAGTTGGCGGTCACCGCCTGCAGCACCGGCAGCCAGGGCCGGACGTGGTTGAGCACCTGCACGCCGGTGTCCGGGTCGGGCACCCCGACGTGCACGTGCATCCCGTTGTTGCCCGGGCCGGGAACCAGCAGGCGGAACCGCTCGATCATCCGGTCGAAGCGGGGCTTGTCGACCACCGGCGGCACGGGACCGTCGACCGGTCCGGTGCCGATGGCGAGCAGCCGTACGCCCGCCCGTTCGGCCGCGTCGGCGAGCGCGGCCCGCAGCACGCCGAGGGAGTGCCGGATCGAGGAGAGTTCGAGGCCGGGTGGGCTGCCGATCTCGATCTGGCTGGTCTGGAACTCCCGCTCCACCTGGCCGCGCAGCTCGGGCGGCACCTGCTCCATGACGAGGTCGACGGCGGGCACCGCGGCCCCGGTGTGCGGGTCGGCGAGCAGGAACTCCTCCTCGACACCCACCGTGAGCAGGTCGGTCCCCCCGGTCGTTCCGCTCGGAGCCTCCGCCACCTGGCCGGTCATCGTCACCACCGTCCGTTCACGCCGGTACCGGGCCGTCCGCCCGGGGTCGGTCGGTGGTTACCCACCGTGTGGAGGTGGGGAAACGCGGCCCGGCGTGTCGGCCGTGCGCGCCGGCCCGCGAGAGCGGGTGCCGTCCGTTCGGGCCGGACGGCGTGACAGGGGGTCCTAGGCTTCTCGGCGTGCCGGGGCCGCTGGGGATCGCGTTGGGGACGTGGGCGTTCACCCTCGTCCACCTGATGCTGCTCGCCGACCGCCCGGCCGGGCTGCTGGCCGGGGCCGCGCTCGCCGCGGTGGCGCTGCTCGCCGTCGCGTTCGCGGCGCACGTGGCCGGGGTCGTCGACGCGCCCCGGGCCGGCCGTTCCGCCGCCCTGCGCGCCCGGGCCCGCCGCCGCCGGGTGCCGCGGCAGGTCGATCCGGACGCCGCCGGGCGGCCCCGTCCCCGCGCACCCGGGCCGCGCCCCTCGGCCGCGTAGCACCGCCGCGCGGCCGATTCCGCCGTTCATCCGCCCGTCCGGCGACTCTTCTCCGCGCCGGGCCGGCACTCCGGAATCGGACCGAGGGGTCAGCCATGCTCGCCTTCGCACCTCTGCCCGCCGCCGTCGGCGCCGCCGGCCGCGCGCTCACCTGGTTCACCACCCTGCTCGAACCGCTGGCCGGCGACGCGGCCACGGCCGCCGCCATCGTCGTCCTCACCGTCGTCGTCCGCCTGCTGATCTCGCCGCTGACCGTGGCGCAGGTGCGCGGGGAGCGGCGCCGCGCGGCGCTCGCCCCCGAGGTCCGCGAGCTCCAGCGGCGGTACGCGGACGACCCCGCCCGGTTGCCGGGCGAGTTGTTCGCGCTCTACCGGGCCAACGGCGCCAGCCCGGTGTCCGGCTGCCTGCCGTTGCTGCTCCAGGCTCCGGTCCTGCTGGTGATGTACCGGCTCTTCACCACCGCCGAGGGCGGCACCGGGCTGCTGGGCGAGCGGCTGGCCGGCGTGCCGCTGGGCCACCACCTCGGCGACGGGCTGGGCGGCGGGGCGCTGCCGCTGTTCGGGGTCCTGCTGGCGGTCCTGCTGGCGCTGGCCTGCTGGACGTCGCGGCGGATGCGGCGTGCGGCGGCGACCGCGACGGTGGCCGGTACGCCGACCGAGGGGCCCGGTGCGGCCGTGCCCGGTCGGCTGCTGCCGCTGCTGCCGTACACGACGGTGCTGGTGGCGGTGGTGCTGCCGCTCGCGGCGGTGATCTACCTGGTCACCACCACCGCCTGGTCGGCGACGGAGCAGGCGGTGCTGCGCCGCCCGCGCCCGACACCGGAGTCCGTCGACGGCCGGTGACACCGGCTTCCATCGACGACCGTTGTCGTCGACTTCGGTCGGCGGGCGTCTGGACAGAAACAGTTAACACTCCTAATAATGGGCGTCAATGTTGATGCAGGTGGATGGTGTCCGGGTGTGGAGGGTGTCGTGAAACGATCCAGATCTCTGGTTTTCTCGCTGGTCACAGCCGTGGTGGCGGCGCTCGGCGCGGTGTGGGTGGCGATGCCGGCGTTCGCCGCCGGGGTGACCGCCAGCTTCGTCAAGACGTCCGACTGGGGGTCGGGCTGGGAGGGGAAGTACACGATCACGAACGGGGGCGGGTCCGCGGTCGACGGCTGGACGGTCGCCTTCGAACTGCCGGCCGGGACGACCCTCGGCAGCTACTGGGACGCGCTGCTGACCTCGGCGGGCCAGCGGCACACCTTCACCAACCGGTCCTGGAACGGCCGCATCGCCCCAGGGGCCTCGGTCTCGTTCGGCTTCCTCGGCTCCGGGCCGGGCGCGCCCGTCAACTGCCAGCTCAACGGCACGCCGTGCGGCGGCGGCACCAGCCCCACCACCGCCCCGCCGACGACCGCACCGCCGACGACCCCGCCCCCGACGAGCCCGCCGCCGAACACCGGTCTGCCGAAGCGCATCCTCACCGGCTACTGGCACAACTTCGACAACCCGGCCGTCGAGCTGCGCCTGCGTGACGTGCCGGCCGAGTACGACGTCGTCGCGGTCGCGTTCGCCGATGCCACCGCGATCCCCGGCGCGGTCGCCTTCACCATCGACCCCGGCCTGTCCACCGCCCTCGGCGGCTACACCGACGCCGACTTCTCCGCCGACGTGCGCGCCCTCCAGTCCCGGGGCAGGAAGGTGATCATCTCGGTCGGCGGCGAGACGGGCCGGGTGGCGGTCAACGACGCCGCCTCCGCCGCCGCGTTCAGCGACAGCGTCCACGCGCTGATCCAGCGGTACGGCTTCGACGGGGTCGACATCGACCTGGAGAACGGGCTGAACCCGACCTACATGGCCCAGGCGTTGCGCTCGCTGCGGGCCAAGGTGGGCGCCGGACTGATCATCGCGATGGCCCCGCAGACCATCGACATGCAGTCCCCGGAGAGCAGCTACTTCAAGCTGGCGCTCGACATCAAGGACATCCTCACCGTCGTGAACACCCAGTTCTACAACTCGGGAGCGATGCTCGGCTGCGACCGCAACGCCGCGTACGCCCAGGGGACGGTGAACTTCATCGTCGCGCTGGCCTGCCTCCAGTTGGAGGCCGGGCTCCGCCCGGACCAGGTCGGTCTCGGCCTGCCGGCCGGCGCCGGTGCGGCCGGCGGCGGCATCGTCGCGCCCTCCGTGGTCAACGCCGCGCTGGACTGTCTGGACCGTGGCACCAACTGCGGCAGCTTCCGCCCGCCGCGTACCTACCCGGGCATCCGTGGCGCGATGACCTGGTCGGTCAACTGGGACGTGACCAACGGCAACGCCTTCGCCCGCACGGTGGCCCCCCACCTCAGGACCCTGCCCTGACCCTGCCCCTGAGCCCTGTCCCCCCTGCGGGGGCAGGGCGGGGCGGGGTGGGAGTGGGGCTCAGGAGGCGGCGTCGGCGTGGTCGCGGTGGCGGGTGCGGCGGCGCCTGGTCTTCTTGACCGCCCACCAGGAGATCATCACGACGAAGGCGGCGACGATGCCGTAGTCGAACCACCTGCTGTACTGCTCGATCTGCTGCCAGCGGGAGCCGAGCGCGTATCCCAGACCGACGAAGAGCGCGTTCCAGATGCCACTGCCCAGCGTGGTGAACGCGATGAACTCCGGCAGCGGCATCCGGTTGGCCCCGGCGGGGATCGAGATCAGACTGCGTACCACCGGCATCATCCGGCCGAAGAGCACCGCCCACCGGCCGTGCCGCTCGAACCAGCGGTCGGCCTTCTCCAGGTCGTCGAGGTCGACCAGGGGCAACCGGTCGAGCCACCGCTTGAGCCGGTCCTCGCCGGCAACCGCGCCCAGCCAGTAGAGGACGAGCGCCCCGCCCAGGGAACCGGCGGTGGCGGCGAGCCCCACCACGACGACGTTGAACCGTCCCTCGCCGGCCAGGTAGCCGGCCATCGCCAGGACGATCTCGCTGGGGACCGGCGGGACGATGCTCTCCAGGGCGACCAGCAGGGCCACCCCGATGGCGCCGGCGGCGTCGATCACCCCCGCCACCCAGCCGGTCAGGCCGCCGAGTCGGGTCGGGTCGACGTTCTCGGCGAGTGCCATGGCGATCCTTCCGGCCGGTCCGATCAGGGTCATCTACCCTTCGTCCCGGCCGTCACACCTGCCCGCGCTGGCCGCCGCGCAGCGGCTGCACCACCGGTCGCGAGTCGGTCCGGCGCACCCCGGTTCAGCCCTCCGGGTGCAGCTCCGCGTCGGCCGGCCCCCGCCGCCAGCCGGTGAACCGGACCCGCAGGCCCGCCCGGGTGGGCGAGCAGCAGTACGGCCCGGCCGCCGCCACCGCGTCCGCTGCCAGCGGGGCGAGCCGGACCAGCCGCCACGGCTCGTCGTCGGACCGGGCCCGTACGGTGAGGGCGTCCCGGTCGCGGCTGACCCGGACGGTCACCTCCCGGCCGGCCCAGATCGGCACCGGGGCGACCGACCAGTCGGAGACCTCCCGGGTCACCACGGCGCCGACCTGCGGCTGGCCGTCGCTGACCTCCACCCCGGCCTTGACCCAGTTCCGCTCGTCCACCCGCACCAGCACGCCGGCCTGGTCGAACTGCTCGCCGTAGTCGAGGACGAAGGTGACCTCCACGGCCTCGCCGGCGGGCAGCGGCGCGAGCAGCGCCGGGGCGTCGTCGTGGACGAAGCCGTACGAGGTGTGCCGCCACAGGTCGCTGCCCTCGGCCGGCTGCACCAGCAACTCGCCCGCCGGCCCGGGCTCGACCAGCACCGGCTCGTTGCACCACTCACCCTCGGCCCAGTCGACCGGCCGCGTCGCGTCAACCATGCCGGCGACGGTACCGCCGGTACCCACCTGTTCGCAGTAGCCGGCCACCGTGGCCGTCGTCGTCGGTGCCGAGCAGTGCCGTCGGCGCCGGAGCCGGCCGCAGCGGGACTGCTCACGTTTGCCGGCAGCCCGGATCGGAGACATTAGCCAGGCATGGCTGACAGGTGGTACTCGGAGGCGGTCGTCTACTGCCTCGACATCGACACGTACGCGGACTCCGACGGTGACGGGGTCGGTGACATCCGGGGGCTCATCGGCCGGCTGGACTATCTCGCCCGGCTGGGCGTGACCTGCCTCTGGCTGCACCCCGTCCACCCGTCGCCCAACCGGGACGACGGCTACGACGCGACCGACTTCTACAACATCGACCCGCGCTTCGGCACCCTCGGCGACTTCGCGGAGCTGCTGCACCAGGCGCAGAACCGTGGCATCCGGGTGATCATCGACCTGGTCGTCAACCACACCTCGAACGAGCACCCGTGGTTCCAGTCCGCCCGCTCGTCGCCCGACTCGCCGTACCGGGACTGGTACGTCTGGTCCGACCACGAGCCGGCCGACCGGCACCAGGGCATGGTCTTCCCCGGCGAACAGCACGAGACCTGGACCTACGACCGCACCGCCGAGGCCTGGTACTACCACCGGTTCTACAAGTTCCAGCCGGATCTGAACATGACCAACCCGGCGGTCCGTGCCGAGGTCAAGAAGATCATGTCGTTCTGGCTCCAGCTCGGCGTCTCCGGCTTCCGGATGGACGCCGTGCCGTTCATCATCGAGCTGACCGAGCCGGGCAACCCCGACTCGCCCAAGGACTACGAATTCCTCACCGAGCTGCGCCAGCACGTGCAGTGGTACCGGGGCGACGCCGTCCTGCTCGCCGAGGCCAACGTCGAGCCCGACCAACTGCCGACCTTCTTCGCCGACAGCGGCGGCTCGGGCAACCGGCTGCACATGCTCTTCGACTTCATGCTCAACGGGCGGCTGATGCTGGCCCTGGCCCGGCAGGACCCGGAGCCCATCATCGAGGCGCTACGGGACACCCCGGCGCTGCCCGAGGGTGGGCAGTGGGCCACCTTCCTGCGCAACCACGACGAGATCGACCTCTCCCGGCTCACCGCCGAGCAGCGCAACCAGGTGTACGCGGAGTTCGGTCCGGACGAGGACATGCGCATCTACGACCGGGGCATCCGCCGCCGGCTCGCCCCGATGCTCGGCAACGACCGCCGCCGCGTCGAGCTGGCGTACGCGCTGCAGTTCTCACTGCGCGGCACGCCGGTGCTGCGCTACGGCGAGGAGATCGGCATGGGGGAGGACCTGTCGCTGCCCGGCCGGGAGGCGATCCGCACCCCGATGCAGTGGTCGTACCAGCCGAACGCGGGCTTCTCCACGGCGGACCCGGAGAAGCTGGTCCGCCCGGTGATCGACAAGGGTGAGTTCTCGTACGAGAAGGTCAACGTGACCGCCCAGCGGGGCGACTCGAAGTCGCTGCTCGCCTGGTTCGAGCGGATGATCCGTACGCTCCGCGAGGCCCCGGAGGTGGGCTCGGGCTCGACCACCCACATCGACGTGCCGACGCCGCCGGGGGTGTTGGCGCACCGGGCCGACGGGCGCGCCGGCACGATGGTCTTCGTGCACAACCTCGGCACCGCCGACGCCGAGGTGGACCTCAGCGTGCTGGAGCCGGAGGCGGACCTGCCCAACGAGGTCCTCGCCGACCGCAACTACGGCGAGGTCGGCAAGCTGGACCGCCTGAAGGTGGCCGGCCACGGCTACCGGTGGATCCGCCTCTGCCGCGCGCGCGGTTTCTGACCGGTCACTCCCGCCAGCCGGCCAGCTCGACGCCCCTGGCGAGTTCGACCCGGAAGCCCAGGGTGATCTCCCCGCTCTCCCCCGGCCCGAGCGGCAGCCGCCAGGTCAGCTCGCCCAGCTCCGTGCGCTCTGCCGGGGGCGGGACGAGGGTGGGCTCCCGCACGACCACCGCCTCGTCGCGGGACACCGGAAGCTGGTCGCGCACCTCCACGGTGGCCGGCCGGGGCGTGTGGTTGGCGACGCTGATCCGGTACTCCACGTCCCGCCGCCGGGTCGAGCCGAGCGTGGCGCGGGTGTCGGAGCGCCGGCTGAGCCTGCGCTCCACGCGGACCCGGTCGTCCACCCCGAGGGCCAGTTCGGTCTCCTCGCCGGGCGCCCACGTCGGCAGTCGGGTGGCCGCGACGAAGTCGGCACCGTGGAAGACCGCCGCCGGCCCGGGGAGCAGGGTGTGCGACGAGGTGTTGCGTACGGTCGCCCGCAGGTGCGCCTCTGTCGCGCGGACCGGTACGGCCACGTGGTCCAGCCGGGCCGGCAGGTCCAGCACGGCGATGGTGGCCCGGTGGGCGCTGCCGTCCGCCGGCACCGCGACCGGGCGGGCCGGGCGGTAGGTGGAAGCGGTGACGCCCTGCTCGACCGTGGCCGCGCTCTCCCGCACCCTGGGGCGCGGTGGGCCGGACCGGGCCGCCGCACCGGCGGGCGCCGCGCCGGGGGCTGCCGGCGCCGGCATCGCGCCGAAGCTCGCCGCCGCCATCGGCATCGGCGGCGGCACCGGCCGGGCGCGGTCGAGATACCAGGGCGTCAGCTCGGGTACGCCGGTCGCCGCCGCCGGCCGCGCCGTCGAGAGTTCGAGCACGCACTCCGGCCAGTCCTCGCCCGTGTCCTGGCTGACCAGGCCGAACCAGGTGACGGTGACGGCGTCGTCGACCAGCCGCACGTCGTAGGAGGGCTGCCAGCGGGCCCCGTCGACCAGGTAGGTCAGCTCCAGGTCCAGCTCGGCGTCGTCGGCGTCCACCGACACGGTCACCTCGGCGGCCAGCCGGTCCGGTTCGCGCTTGCCGCTCGCGGCGTCCAGCTGCCGGTCGACGGCCGCCAGCTCCTCGGTCAGGTCGGTACGCCGCCGGTCCAGCCCGCGCCGGCGGCGCCGGGAGTCGGCGAGCTGGCCGGCCACCGAGTCGGCGAAGGTGGCCACGTCGGTCGGGGCGGCGTCGCCGGCGGCCAACGCGCGGGCGTACGTGCCGCCGGCCCGGTCGGCCAACCGGGTGAGGAACTGCCCCCGCTGCGTCTCGACCTCGTACGCGTCGTCGACCTCGGCCAGCTCGTCGGCCAGTTCCCGGCTGCGCTGCTCCAGCGCGCGGACCTGCCCGTCGGCGCTGCGTGCCTGCCGCCACGTCGCGACGTCAACGCCGAGCACGGTGGCCGCGCCCCGGCCGCCGACCCGCAGCGAGTCCCGCCGCAGGCCCAGCGGCAACGGTGCGACGCGTACCCGGTGCTCGCCGGCGGCCAACCGGGTGCTGCCCCGGCGGGTGACCCGGGCCCGGTCCGGATAGACGGTGACACCGACGACGGGCGCTTCGATCTCCACTGTCTCCACGGCGGCGAGAGTAGCCGCACGGCGCTCCTGACCCCGACCGGCCGCGACGGGTCCCGGGAGCCGGCGCCCGTGCCGGGCCGGCACGGCGTACGGCTGGGTTAAGCTCCTTCGATCGAGCGCAAGTTACCGGGAGGTAGGCATGTCGGAGGAGCAGCGGGTCGCCATCGTCACGGGGGCGGCGCGGGGGATCGGGGCGGCCACCGCCCGGCGGCTGGCGGCCGACGGCCTCGCGGTCGCGGTGGTCGACATCGAGGAGTCCGCGACCAGGGAGACCGTGGACGCCATCGCCGCGGCCGGCGGCCGGGCGCTCGGCGTCGGCGCGGACGTGTCCGACCGGGCCCAGGTCGAGGCGGCCGTGCAGCGGGTCGCCGCCGAGCTGGGCGCCCCGACGGTGCTGGTCAACAACGCCGGCGTGCTCCGCGACAACCTGCTGTTCAAGATGACCGACGCCGACTGGGACACGGTCATGGGCGTGCACCTGCGGGGTGCGTTCCTGTTCTGCCAGGCCGCCCAGAAGCACATGGTCGAGGCGAAGTGGGGCCGGATCGTCAACCTCTCCAGCACCTCGGCGCTGGGCAACCGGGGTCAGGCGAACTACTCGGCGGCGAAGGCCGGCCTCCAGGGCTTCACCAAGACCCTCGCCATCGAGCTGGGCCAGTTCGGGGTGACCGTCAACGCGGTGGCGCCCGGCTTCATCGTCACCGACATGACCGCCGCCACCGCCGCCCGCATGAAGGTCGACTTCGAGGCGCTCCAGAAGCACGCCGAGTCGGAGATCGCGGTACGCCGGGTCGGTCGCCCCGAGGACATCGCGCACACCATCTCGTTCCTCGCCAGCGAGGGCGCCTCCTTCGTCTCCGGCCAGGTCATCTACGTGGCCGGCGGCCCCAAGTCCTGACCCCCGCGTACGCCCCGGCGGGCGTCCGCCCGCCGGGGGTCAGGGCCTGGCGGGGCGGGTGCGCCAGAGCCAGAACAGGCCGAGCACCGGCAGGACCAGCGGGATGTAGCCGTACCCGCTGCCGAACCGCGACCAGACCGTCTCGTCGGGGAAGAGCTCCGGGTCGACGAGGCTGAGGGTCCCGACGCCGAGCACCCCGGCCAGCTCCACGGCGCAGCACGCCAGGGCGACCCGTCGGCCGGCGGCGCCGGCGCGGGCCAGCCCCACCGCCGCGACGATGTAGATGGCCGCGGCGAGGGCCGAGAGCAGGTACGCCACGGGCGCCTCGTCGAACTTCGTGGCGATCTGGAGACCGGCACGGCTCGTCGCGGCGATCGCGAAGAGCAGGTAGACCGCGATCAGCAGCCGTCCCGGGCCGGCGTTGGTCCGCTTCCGTTGCGGAGCGCGCACCTCAACCACCGAGCACCTCCCACGTCTGCTGGAGTCGTACGACGACCACCGGCGTGACCAGGCAGACCGCGCAGACGATCGCCGAGCCCCAGCGCGTCGGCTCCATCCGGGCCAGCACCCAGGCCAGCGGTGGCAGGCACACCAGCGTCGCCAGGTACCCGAAGAAGGCACCCGGCTCGTCCGGTCGCCCGCCGCCGCCGAGGGCGACCAGCGCCACCGCCGCCAGCGCGAGCAGCGTCACCTCCAGTACGGCCAGGCCGGCCAGCTGCACCCGGTCCGGCGCGCGGTGGCGCAGCGTGGCTACCAGCGCCCAGGCGGCGACGAGGAGCGACAACACGATCGAGGCCGTCGCGAGGAGCCCGTCCACCGGCGAACCCGCCGTCGTCGCGCTGGTCACCGGGGGCGTCCGGAGTGCGGTTCGGTCACCGGCACAGCCTACTGACCCGCGTGGTACACCCCGTCACCCGCCGTCCCGCCTCGGCGACTCGTCGTCCGCCCGGCCCGGCCCCCGAAGGGCGCCCGGCGTCGGGTCGGCGCGGGAACGAGTCCGGCCCGAGGCGGCGACCGTCGTGAAAGGACGGTCCTACCCCTATCGACCCCTACTTATGTAATAAGCAAACCTTCCGGAACGCTATTCTCGGGCGACTGTCGCCTGAACTCCGACGGCGAGCTCGTCTGACGGAGAGGATCGCCGTGTCTGTACCCGCCATCCGCCCGGCGCTGAGCGTGGTGATGCCGACCTACCAGGATCCGCAGTGCCTCGCGCTGACCCTCAAGGCGCTGACCCGCCAGACGCTGGCGCCGGAACGCTTCGAAGTGATCGTGGTCCGCGACGGTGGCTCGTTCGACGGGTACGCCGCGGCCCTCGCCGAAGGCGCCGGCCTGCGCCTGCGCGTGCTGGAACTGCCCGGCCGCAAGGGCCGCTCCGCCGCCCGGAACGCAGGGGCGCGGCGTGCCGCCGCGCCCCTGCTGGTCTTCCTCGACGCCGACTCGTGGGCGGTGCCCGACCTGTTGGAGCGGCATCTGGCGTGGCACAGCACGCCCGGCAACGCGGCGGTGCTGATCGGCCGGCGGGACGAGATCGGCCTCGCGGACCTGCCCGCCGTGCTGGCCGGTGAGTCGCACACGATCGCGCGTGCCTTCCCGCACGGTGGCGACCTGCGGTTCGCGACGGGGCTTCCGGACGACAACGACTGGCTCCAGGCCGGCTGGGTGATCGCCTACACGCACAACGTCTCGCTCTCCAGCGCGCTCTTCGCGCAGGTCGGCGGCTACCGCGAGGCGTTCGGTCTGAGCTACGGCGTGGAGGACGTCGAGCTGTTCTACCGGGTGGATCGCAGCCTGCCGGACGGCGTGAACTTCGGCTACGACGACGAGGCCCGGGTCGTCCACCTGCCGCACCACAAGAACATCACCCGCAACTGGATGGAGATGAAGGCCAACTTCCAGCAGGCCGCCAAGCTGTACCCCTGCCTCGAGTGGGAGTTGCTCACCGCCGTCATGGGCTACGAGGCGATCCGGCGGATCCTGCACTACCGGGCGCTCATCGACGAGTGCGTCGAGCGGTCGGCCTGCGCCATCGGGCCCGCCGTCGCGCGCCTCGCCGGCCAGGTGCGGGGGCCCCGGACGCTCTGGATCGGCACCGGCCGCGCCGGGTCGGGGCTGCCCGCCTCGGCGCTCACCTTCGACTACGCCGCACCCATCGGGCCGGCCAACTTCCATCTGCTCGGCGTCGCCCCGCCCATGCCACCGGGCAGTCTGGACGCGGTGGTCAGCGTCGACTTCTGGCGGTACCTGCTGTGGCCGGAACTCTGCCAGTTCATCTCCGCCTCGCTGGCGCTGGCCGGCGAGGTCCACCTGGTCGCCACCGCCGACGCGACGCCGGGGATGTGCGCCGCCGACCCGCAGACGCTGGACTACCTGCGCCAGGCTCAGGCCGCCGAGTACGCGGCCGAGCTGCGCGCGGTCGAAGGGCTCGGCGACGTGTTGACCCTGCGCGCCCGTCAGGCCGCGACCAGCGCCGCGCGCCGAGTGCCCGGCCAGGTCGCCCCCAGGGCGCGCCCCCCGGCACTGGCGCCGGGGCGCTCCCCGACGCCGGGCTGACATACCGACGGTGTGGGCAGGCCCGACAAAGGTGTCGAGCCCGTTCCGCCGCGCCCGGATCCGCCGCTGAAGACGGAAAGGCGAATGTGATGCGCGTACTGCTGTCGACTCTCGGGTCGCGCGGCGATGTCCAGCCACTGGTGGCGCTGGCATCGCGGTTGAAGGCGCTCGGCGTGCAGGTCCGCCTCTGTGCCCCACCGGACTTCGCCCGCTGGGTGGCCACGTTCAGGATCCCCTTCGTGCCCGTCGGCCCGCCCTGGCGCAGGTCGGCGGCGCCCGGTCCGCGGGCCGCCATGCCGCAACCCTCGCCGGCGCAGGTCCGCAAGCTGGCCGAATCCTCCGTCGGAATCCAGTTCGAGGTGTTGTCGGCGGCCGCCCGGGACTGTGACGTCCTCGTCGCGACGACCGGCCTTCAGATCGCCGCCCGCACCGTGGCGGAGAAGCAGGGCATACCGTACGTCTACGCGGCGCTCTGCCCGGCGGCCCTTCCCTCGCCGCACCATCCGCCGTTGCCGCTGCCGGTCCTCGGCGAGGTGCCGGCGCCCGCGTCGGCCGACAACCGCGAACTGTGGGCGGCCAACCTGCGGCACGTCAACGACACCTTCGGCGTGCCGCTCAACGCGCTCCGGTCGACGGTGGGACTGGGTCCGGTCGACGACGTGAGCGACCACATCCACACCGACGAGCCGTGGCTGGCCACGGACCCGATGCTGGCGCCCTGGCCGGATGCCGCGGGCACGACCGTCTGGCAGACGGGCGCCTGGCTGCTGCCGGACGAACGGCCCCTGCCCACCGAGTTGACGACCTTCCTGGACGCCGGCGAGCCGTGCGTCTACGTCGGATTCGGCAGTGTCGCCGCACCCCCGGGCCTGCTGGAGACGGCTGTCCAGGCGGTGCGCGCGGTCGGCTGCCGGCTGGTCGTCTCCCGGGGCTGGGCACCGCTCTCGTTGACCGACCGGGCGCCCGACTGCCTGGTCGTCGGCGAGGTGAACCAGCAGGCGCTGTTCAAGAAGGTGGCCGCGGTGGTCCACCACGGCGGCGCGGGCACCACGACCACGGCCGCGCAGGCCGGTACGCCGCAGGTCGTCGTGCCGCAGGTCTACGACCAGCACTACTTCGCGCGGCGGGTGTCCGCGCTCGGTATCGGTACCGCGCATCCCGGCGCGGTGCCGACCGCCGAGTCGCTGACCGCGGCACTCGGCGCGGCGCTGCGGCCCGAGGTGGTCGCCCGCGCCCGCGCGTTCGCCGGCGTCGTGCGTACCGACGCGGCGCAGGTCGCCGCGAAGCGGTTGACCGCCACCCTGGGGGCCTGAGCGGAACGGCCCTCCCCGCCGACGACCGTCCAGCCGACCACCGGCGGCTCCACGCCCGCCACGACCCGGACAACCGGCACCCGACAGGAAGCCGGGCGCGACCACGACCTCCGACACCGGCCCCCAAGCGTGGCTCATCGTCGCGGGTACCGTGGGGTGACGACGACGGTGGAGGTTCTCGTGGTGCGGTTCGGGTTGTTCGGCACCGGCCACTGGGCGGCCGAGACCCACGGCGCGGCGCTGGACACGCACCCGGGGGTCGCGTTCGCCGGCGTGTGGGGGCGGGACCCGCGCAAGGCCGCCGCCCTGGCCGAGCGCTACGGGGTGCCGGCGTTCGACGACGCCGATGCGCTCGTCGACGCCTGTGACGCGGTCGCCGTGGCCCTCCCGCCGGACGTCCAGGCCGACATCGCGGTCCGGGCGGCCTCCGCCGGCCGGCACCTGCTGCTGGACAAGCCGCTCGCGTTGAGCGTCGCCGACGCCGACCGGGTGGTCGACGCCGCGCAGGCGGCGGGCGTCGCCTCGGTCGTCTTCTTCACCAGCCGCTACCAGCCCGACGTCGCCGCTTTCCTCGCCTCGACGGCCGCCGTCGGCGGGTGGCACACCGCCAGGGCCGTCCGGTTCGCGTCCATCTTCCAGCCCGGCAGCCCGTACGGTGCCTCGTCCTGGCGGCGGGAGCACGGCGCGCTGTGGGACATCGGCCCACACACGCTGTCGCTCGTCCTGCCGGTGCTGGGCCGGGTGACCCGCGTCGCCGCGATGGACGGGCCACGCGGGCTCGTCCATCTGCTCCTCACCCACGACGGGGGCGCGACCAGCACCGTGTCGCTGACCCTGGACGCCCCGCGGGAGGCGGTGAGCCGGGAGTTCGTCCTCTACGGCGAGAACGGCGTGGAGAGCGTTCCGGCCGGCGGGGGCGACCCGTCGACCGCCCTCGGGGTGGCGATCGACCAGCTGCTCGAGGAGATCGGGTCGGGCACCCGGGACCACCGCTGCGACGTGCGCTTCGGCCGGGAGGTCGTCGCCGTGCTGGCCGCCGCCGAGACCGCCCGGGCCGAGGGCCGTACCGTCGACCTGCCGGGCTGAGACGCGACCGACCGTCGGCGCCACCCCGGTCGGGCACGTCTGGCCCGAGCAGTGGCTGGTGCTGTTCCGGCTGCCGCACGCCCGCTGAGGAGTCAGGCCAGCGTGTTCAGTGCCTCGCTCAGCTCGGCGGGGGAGCCGAACTCCTCCGCCGGCAGGGACCGGAGCGTCTGGAGGGTCTCGGTGCTGACCCCGTTCTCCTGGCCCCAGCGGACGAGGTCGTCACGGGAGACCGGATAGTCGAGCCCGGCCAGGTACTCCTGCAACTGAATGCCGGTGACGGTCATGCCGGCGGGCTACCCGCTCAGCCCGCCGGCACACCAGCCCACCGGCCCACCGGCCCACCGGCCCACCGGCCCGCCGGCACACCAGCCCACCAGCCCACCGGCCCACCGGCACACCGGCCGGTCCGGCTCCGCGGCGGCCCGCGTCGCGGCGGGACCGCCCGCCGATCGACGGTCGGCGGTTTGCCCGGCGGCGCGCCGGGTAGCCGCCCGCATGCTGGTTCAGCGGCTCGGCGCGCCGAGCGACTTCGACCCGTTGCTGGAGCGCGTGAAGGACGCCCGGATCGTGATGATCGGCGAGGCGACGCACGGCAACTACGACTACTACCGGCTGCGCGAACAGCTCACCCGCCGGCTGATCGCCGAGCGCGGGTTCTCCTTCGTGGCCGTGGAGGGGGACTGGCCCGACTGCGACCGGGTGCACCGTTCGGTGACCGCCGCCCCGGGCGGGGCCGCCGACCCGCGGGTCGCGCTGGAGCGCTTCGAGCGCTGGCCGACCTGGATGTGGGCGAACGCCGAGGTGGCCCGGTTCTGCGCCTGGCTGCGGGCGTGGAACGTGCAGCGGCCCGAGGGGGCCCGCGCGGGCTTCCACGGCCTGGACGTCTACAGCCTCTGGGAGTCCATGCAGGCGATCTTCGACTACCTCGGCGAGGAGGACCCGGGCTCGCTGGAGGCGGCGCAGGACGCGTACCGCTGCTTCGAGCCGTACGGCAAGCGGGTCGAGGAGTACGGCATGGCGAGCCGGTTCGTGTCGGCCCGCTGCGAGGATGAGGTCGTGCGGCTGCTGGCGCGTACCCGCGAACAGGCCGCCGCGGACGGCCCGGACAGCTTCTCGGCCTGGCAGAACGCGGAGGTGGTGGCCGGCGCGGAGCGCTACTACCGGGCGATGGTGCGCGGCGGGCCGGAGTCGTGGAACATCCGGGACACGCACATGGCGGACACTCTGGACCGGCTGCTGGAGCGCTACGGACCGGGCGCGCGGGGCGTCGTCTGGGCGCACAACACGCATGTCGGCGACGCCCGGGCCACCGACATGGCCGCCGACGGGATGGTCAACGTCGGCCAGTTGGCCCGCGAACGCCACGGCGCCGACGAGGTGGTCCTGGTCGGCTTCGCCGGCTACCGGGGCACCACCGTCGCCGCGCCCCGCTGGGGCTCGCCGGCCGAGCCGATGGTCGTGCCGCCGGCCCGCCCCGGCTCGGTCGAGCACCGGCTGCACGAGCTGATGCCCGAGCGGGCCGTGCTGGTCTTCGGCGGCGACGACCAGCCCGAGTGGGTCACCGGGACCGCCGACCACCGGGCGATCGGGGTGGTCTACGACCCGTCCTTCGAGTCGTGGGGCAACTACGTGCCGACCCGTCTGGCGCAGCGCTACGACGCCCTCGTCTGGTGCGACGAGACCACGGCCCTGCACCCCCTGCCGGCCCTGACCACCCCCGGCGAGATGGAGACCTACCCGGCTGGCGTCTGACCCCGCCTCCCCACTGCGGTGAGCACGCAGTCGTGGTGCCCGTTGCGACCGGATTCGTCGGTTGCGCGGGGCACCACAACTGCGTGCTCGACGAGTGGGTCAGGTGCGGGCCGCGGACCTGTCGTCCAGGTGGGCGCGCAGGCCCTCGCCCTCGATGTCGACGTTGGGCACGGCCCTGTCCAGCCAGCGGGGGAGCCACCAGGCCCGCTTGCCGAGCAGCGACATCACGGCCGGCACGATGGTCATCCGCACCACGAAAGCGTCGATGGCGACGCCGATGGCGAGCGCGAAGCCCATCGACTTGATGACCGGGTCGTCGAGGAACACGAAGCCACCGAAGACCGAGATCATGATGAGCGCTGCGGCGGTCACCACCCGGGCGCCGTGCCCCATCCCGTTGATGGTCGCCTGCTGTGCGGTGTCGCCGTGGACGAAGTCCTCCCGCATCCGGGAGACCAGGAAGACCTCGTAGTCCATGGCCAGGCCGAACAGGATGCCGATCAGCAGGATCGGCAGGAAGCTGACCAGCGGGCCGGGCGTGTCCAGGCCGACCAGGTCGGCGAGGTGGCCCTGCTGGAACACCGCCACGGTGATGCCGAAGGTGGCGGCGACGGTCAGCAGGAAGCCCAGCGCGGCCTTGACCGGAACCAGCAGCGAGCGGAACACCAGCATCAGCAGCAGCACCGAGAGCCCCACCACCAGCAGCAGGTACACCGGCAGGGCGTCGGAGAGTTTCTCGGAGACGTCGATGCCGATCGCGGTCGCCCCGGTCAGCAGCACCTCGACGTCACGGAACTCGCCCACCGCCGCGCGGACGTCGTTGACCAGGGTCTCGGTGGCCTCGTCGGTCGGGCCGGTCTTCGGCACCACCCCGAGCAGCGCGGTGCGGCCGTCCGGGCTGAGCTGCGGCGGGGCCACCGCGAGGACGTTCTCGGTGCGCTGGACCAGCGCGGTGACCTGCGGGATGGCGGCCGAGGTCGCCTGCGGGGTGTCCCCGGCGACCACCACCGCGAGCCGGCCGGTGAAGCCCGGCCCGAAGCCCTCGGTGATCAGGTCGTTCGACGCCCGCGCCGGCGAGCCGACCGGCGCGGTGCCCGCGTCGGGCAGGGCCAGCCGCATGTCGGGCGCGGGCAGCGCGAGCAGCCCCAGCCCGACCAGGCCGGCCAGGATGACCGGCACCCGGAACCGGGTGACGAGATGCGCCCAGCGGAACCCGAAGCCCGACCGGTCCTCGGCGGGCGGGGTGGCCGCGGCGGCGCCTGCCGCCGGTTCCCCGGCCGTCCCGTCCTCGACCGGCGCCGAGGAGCGCAGCTTGCGGGGCAGCACCCGGCGCCCGGCGAAGCCGAGCAGGGCCGGCTGGAGCGTGATCGCGACCAGCACCGCGACGGTGACCGTGCCGGCGGCGGCCAGACCCATCACCGTCAGGAAAGGGATGTTCACGACGGCCAGCCCGGCCAGCGCGATGACCACGGTGGCGCCGGCGAAGACCACGGCCGAACCGGCGGTGCCCACGGCGCGGCCCACCGCCTCGTCCGGCGGCAGCCCCTCCGCCAGGTTCTGTCGGTAGCGGGAGGTGATGAAGAGCGAGTAGTCGATGCCGACCGCGAGGCCGAGCATCAGGGCGAGAATCGGCGCGGTGCTGCTCAGGTCGACCACGCTGCTGATGGTGAAGAGGCCCGCCATGCCGACGCCCACGCCGATCAGCGCGTTGAGCATCGTCATCCCGGCCGCCACCAGCGAGCCGAACGTAACCACCAGGACGATGGCGGCGACCGCCACACCGATCGCCTCGGTCGAGCCGACCTCCGGCACGCTGCTGAGCACCTCGCCGCCGGGCGCGACCTCCCAGCCCTGGGCCTCGGCCCGCTCGCCGACCTTCTCGTACGCGTCACGCTGGGCGTCGGTCACCTCGTCGGCGCCGGTGGCGAACTGGACCTGGACCAGCGCGTACCGGCCGTCGGGGGAGACCGCCCCGACCTGGAACGGGTCGACGGCGCCGACGACGCCGGGCAGCGTCGCGGCCTCCTGGGTGAGTTCCTTCACCACGGCCTGCCCCTGCGGGGCGGCGAGCGCGCCGTCGGCCGGTGCCTTGACCGCGATCGTGCCGGTCGCGCCGCTGGCCGCCGGGAACTGCTCGGAGAGCAGGTCCAGGGCGCGCTGCGACTCCGTGCCGGGCATGGTGAAGTTGTCGGCTATCGGGCCGCGCAGGGTCGCGGCGGCGAGGCCGAGGCCGACGAGTACGACGAGCCAGATCGCCGCGACGAGTCGCCGCCGGCGCATCGAGCCCCGGCCGAGCCGGTAGAGCAGGGTGGCCATGAGTTCCTTGTCCTCGGTCGTGAATGGTCGGAAACGGGTCAGTCGACGGGCTCCAGTGCCCGCCGGGCGAGTGCCAGCAGGGCGGCGCGCAGCTCCTCGTCGGCGACGTCGGGGAACTCCCCGCAGGTCTCGGAGATGCCGGCGAGCAGCACCAGCGCCGTGATCCGGGCGGACGGGCGTGCCGGGTGCCCGGCGAGCGCGTCGACCAGCCGCTCGGAGATCCGCTGGATGTGCGCGAAGGCGGGCTGCTGGAGCAGCTCCGGGAACTCGCCCCGGAGCAGGGCGATCTCCCGCCGGAAACGGACCGCGAGGTCGACGAAGCCCTCGGCGGCGACCCGCTGGGCGGCGGTGCCACGATGCGCGCGGATCCGCTCGTCGAGCGCCTGGAGGACGCCGATCGCCGGGGCCATCAGCTCGGTGAGGATGGCCTCCTTGTTGGCGAAGTGGTAGAGCACCGCCGCCTTGGAACAGCCCACCTCGCGGGCGATGTCCTGCAACGAGGTGCCCCGGTAGCCGGTCGCCGCGAAGCGTCGAGCCGCCGCCACGAGGATCTCGTCGTGCGTCTCCGGAGCCATTCGTGCCACTGCTGGTCCACCTCCCCGACCAGCATGCCTGACCGATCGGTCAGGCCCTGACCGATCGGTCAGATCGGGGCCGTGGCGTTCGCCACAGGTGCCGGAGGTTCAACCCCGTCGGACGCCGGCGGCTGCTCGACGTCGTCCGGATCGCTCGCGACACGTTCGTCGCGTTCGCCCCGCCGCGTCCGGTTGACCAGCGGTCCTCGGGCCGCGAAGGTGGTCGGATGAGTGGCGCTGACGGGACCCGCGACGGGGTGTCGCTGACCAACCTCGACCAGCCGCTGTCCGACGGTGCCGACGCGACCAAGCGGGACCTGGTCGACTACCTCGACGCGGTGCACGAGCGGATCCTGCCGCGGCTGCGCGGCCGGCCGCTGTCGGTGATCCGGGTCCGGCCGGGGCAGCCGCCGTTCATGCAGAAGAACCTGCCGAAGTACACGCCGGACTGGGTGACCCGTACGCCGGTCTGGGCCGAGGCGTCGCACCGCGAGATCTCGTACGCGCTCTGTGACGACCGGCGCACCCTGCTCTGGTTCGCCAACCAGCGCGCGGTGGAGTACCACCCCACCCTGGCCACGATCGACGACCTGCACCGCCCCACCCACCTCGTACTGGACCTCGACCCGCCCGAGGGAGACTCCTTCGCGCTGGCGGTCGCCGCCGCACGGCTGGTCCGGCAGGCGCTCGCCGACGCGGGGCTCGCCGGCGCGGTCAAGACCAGCGGCGCCAAGGGCGTGCACGTCTTCGTGCCGGTGGAGCACGGCGCCACGGTGGAGGACATGGCCGCCGCCACCCGGGCGGTGGCTGCCCGCGCCGCACGGCTGGACCCGGCGCTGGCCACCACCGCCTTCATCCGCGAGGACCGGGGCGGCAGGGTGTTCGTCGACTCGACCCGGGCCGGCGGGGCGACCGTGGTGGCCGCCTACAGTCCCCGGTTGCGGCCCGGCGTGCCGGTCTCCTTCCCGGTCGACTGGGCCGACCTGGGCGACGTGACCCCGGCGGACTTCACGATCCGTACCGTCCCGGCGCTCGTCGCCGAGCGCGACCCCTGGGCCGAGCGGCTGCCCGCCCCGCAGCCACTCCCGGCGGACCTGGTCGCGGAGGGGCACACCATCCCGGTCGCCCGGGTGCAGGCCATGCACGAGGGCAAGCGCCGGGCCCGCGCCCGTCGCGCCGCCGGCTGACGTACGCGCACCGCCCACCCCCGGGCCGTCGCCCGCCGACCACCCGCCCGTCGCCCGTGCTGCCGGTCGTCCGTGCTGCGTGTCGCGCCGGCTCGTCGTCCGTTGCCCGCCGCGCCCGGGCTACGCACTCCCCGGAGTACCTGCGTCAGGTCGCGGCCGAATTCTCGTCGCCGGGCACCGGGTGCGGCTGGTGGGCGGGGCGGTGACGGCCGCGTTGGCGTTCGTCGCGCTGCTGCGTTGGGCCCGCGCGACCGCTCCGCACACCTGACGGAGACGAAACGAAGGGCGGACGCGTCGGCGCCCGCCCTTCGGTATGTCATCTCTTGTGCCCCCGGCAGGATTCGAACCTGCGCCCCCGCCTCCGGAGGGCGGTGCTCTATCCCCTGAGCTACGGGGGCTCAGCGACTGGAGAAGACTAGCAAACGCCTCCCCTGAACGCCGAATCGGTATCCGGTGCCGGCCCTCGTGTCGCTCCTGCCCGTTCCACCGCCGACGCCGCCGGCCGGTCCCGCCGGTCTCAGGCGGCGACGGCGCGGCCGCAGCTGGGCAGCGGGTGCAGCGCGATGCGGCGGGGCAGTCGCCGGGGCCACTCGTTGCGGGGCCAGGAGCCGTCGACGATCAGGTGCACGGTCCGCTGCTCCTCGCCGCTGAGCCGCAGCACGAAGTCGCGGGGGAGCGGCGGGTCGACCGACGGCGTGGTGATCATGAAGCGTACCCGGCCGCGGGACGAGACGGCGGAGATGACGTCCGCCGCCGGCATCGTCCCGCGCAGGCGTACGCGGCCGATCCAGTAGACCTCGGCAAGGTGCTCCTGGGCGGCCCGGGTGATGGCGGGGTACGCGCTGCGCACCCAGCGTTCGACCGCGCCGACGCAGAGGCCGCAGGCCCGCTCCCGGGGCTCGCGCGGGCCCAGCCCCCAGGCCCGCAGGTACGCCCCGACAGCCCCGGCGTCCATGGGCGCCTCGAAGCGGCGCTGGATGAGGGCGTGCAGGTTCTGCCGTGTCCACAGCTCCTCGTCCAGGCCCAGCTCGTCGGGGTAGACGCCCCGCAGGACGTCGATGAGTTCGAGCTCCTGTTCGCGGCTGAGCGTTCCCGGCTCGCCCTGCCGCTGTCCGCGACGGACGGCTGCCACCGCCCCGTCACCGCCGATGGTGTGGCGACGGCACCAGCTGGTGACCGAACGCCGTGCGTCTCTCAGTGCAACCCCCACGTCCTGCGCAACGAGCCCGAATCGCAACTGGTCACGATATGTGCGGAGAAAACTCTCTTAGCGTTGTAATCGGCTCTATCGGGCATATTGCTTCCATCGGCCGCGAACCGGACACCGGGCTGTCGGGGGGCCCCTCGCCGCCCACCGGGCGGCGCGGCGGCCCGCTGCCGGATCCGGACGAGATGCCGAGAGGCCCGCGGCACCGGGCGAACCGGGGCGACGCGGGCCTCTCGACGGGCGGTGGCGCGGCGGCGGGGTCAGCCGCCCAGCCGCTGGAGCGCGTTCTGGAGGTTGGTCAGATCGTTGCGCTGGGTGTTCTTCATGGTCTGCGCGGTCCTGACCACGTCGGGCTCGTCGCTGACCTCGAGGATGCCGTCGATCATGTGGATGCCGCCCAGGTGATGCTTGATCATCAGTTGCAGGAAGAGGACGTCCAGCTCCCGGCCCTCCGCCGCGTGCAGCTTCGCCATCTCCTCGGGCGTGGCCATGCCCGGCATCAGACCGTTCTTGACCAGGCCGGCGCCGTCGGACATCCACGACATCGACGGCTCGCTGCCCGCCGGGTCGAGCCCCCAGGAACGCAGCCACGTGTGCATGGTGCCGATCTCGCCCTGCTGGGCGGTGGCGATGTCGCCGCCGATGCTGCGGACCTCCGGGTCGCTGCCCTCGTCGAAGGCGACCAGACCCATCTCCACCGCCTGCGCGTGGTGGGTCATCATGTCGCGCGCGAAGCCCGCCTCCGCCGAGGCGTCGCCCGGCCGGGTCAGCCGGGGCGACAGCAGGCCGCCCGCGTACCCGAGGAGCAGCCCGACCACGACGGCCAGGGCCAGCGCGGCCGTGCCCCAGCGGGCCGGCGACCGCCGCTGCTCCGGAGCCGGGCTGGTCGGCTCACCGGTCTCGGTCATGGTCGGGATGCTCATCGCTCTCCTCAGCCCTGCGGCATCTGCGGGGCGTCGTCACGCGGCGTGGTGCCGGTGGCGGTGATGCCCTGGCTGCACAGCGCGGTCGGGCCCTCCACCGAGGCGTTGACCTTCAGCGTCTTGATGAACTCGTCGATCCGGCCGTCGTCGGCGTTGTCGACCTTGAGCTGGTAGCCCCACGCCTGGAGCGAGATCGGCTTGTCCAGCCCCTCGAACGGGCTGAGCATCAGCTTCTCCTTGCCCCGCACCTTGTCGGCGAGCTTCGTCACCTGGTCGGCGGGCAGGTCGGGACGGTAGGTGATCCAGACCGTGCCGTGCTCCAGGCTGTGCACCGCGTGCTCGTTGGCGATCTGGGCGGGGTAGACGTCACCCATGCAGTTCTGCCAGGCCCCGTTGTGCGGGCCGGCCACCGGCGGCAGCACCGTGTAGGTGATGGGCCCCGCCTTGTGGTTGCCGCCGGCCACCAGGTCCTTGTCCTTCTCGCGGTAGTTGACGATGCCCTCGATGGCGTCCGCCCGGTCCTCCCAGGGCTTGGAGCCCTGGAACGTCGCCCAGGCGCCGTAACCGATGATCGCCACCGCCAGCACACCCACGGCGGTGAAGAGCGCGATCGGCCCCCAGGAGCGGCCCTGGCTCACCTTGACCGGGGCGATGGGCTTGCGGCCCTTGCCCCCTGCGCCGGGACGGGTGCCCGTCGGCTTGCCGGACCCGGTCCTGGTGCCGGTGGACCCGGTCCTGGCGCCGGCGGCCGGCCGGCCCGCCGCCGGCTTCTTGCCGGTGCTGACCACGTTCGGGCGGCGCTCGGGGCCGCCCGGGGTGCTGATGCTCATGGTGCCTCGTCAGGTCGGTCGGTCAGGGGATCCGGCGGGCCGGTCTCACACACTGGGTCGCCGCCGCGGGTGCCGAGTCTACCCCCGATAACATGGATCGGTGACTCCCGCAGAACTCGCCGAGGTCGTCCTCTCCGCAGCCCACGCCGTCTTCACCGAGCGTGGCCTGGACCGCTCCGCCCTGCCGGAGCGGACGGTGGTCGAGCGACCCCGAAACCCCGAGCACGGCGACTACGCCTCCACGCTGGCACTCCAGCTCAGCAAGAAGGTGGGCGTCGCGCCGCGTGAGCTGGCCACGGCCCTGGCCGACCAGCTCGGCCGGGCCCCGGGGGTCAAGTCGGTGGAGATCGCCGGTCCGGGCTTCCTCAACATCCGGCTCGACGCGGCCGCCGCCGGCCTGCTCGCCCGGATGATCGTCGAGGCGGGCGAGGCGTACGGCCGCAGTGACCGGCTCGCCGGCCAGAAGATGAACCTGGAGTTCGTCTCGGCGAACCCGACCGGCCCGGTGCACATCGGCGGCGTCCGCTGGGCGGCCGTCGGCGACGCGCTGAGCCGGCTGCTGCGCGCCACCGGCGCCGAGGTGGGCACGGAATACTACTTCAACGACGCGGGCTCCCAGATCGACCGGTTCGCCCGTTCGTTGCTCGCCGCCGCCAAGGGCGAGCCGGCCCCCGAGGACGGCTACGCCGGGGCGTACATCAACGAGATCGCCGACGCCGTGCGGGGCACCCGGCCCGACGTGCTGGAACTCGACGACGCCGCCGCCCAGGAGGTCTTCCGGGTGGAGGGCGTACAGCTCATGTTCGCCGAGATCAGGTCCTCGCTGCGCGGCTTCGGGGTCGAGTTCGACACCTACTTCAACGAGAAGGACCTGCACGACCGGGGCGAACTGGAACTGGCCCTCCAGCGCCTGCGCGAGCAGGGCCGGGTGTTCGAGTCCGACGGCGCGACCTGGCTGCGCACCACCGACTTCGGTGACGACAAGGACCGGGTGCTGCGCAAGTCCAACGGCGAGTGGACCTACTTCGCCGCCGACTGCGCCTACTACCTCGACAAGCGGGAGCGCGGCTTCGAGCGGGTCGTGATCATGCTGGGCGCCGACCACCACGGCTACATCGGCCGGATGAAGGCGATGTCGGCGTGCTTCGGCGACGACCCGGAGCGTAACCTGGAGATCCTGATCGGCCAGCTGGTCAACCTGGTCCGCGACGGCGCCCCGGTCCGGATGAGCAAGCGCGCCGGCACGGTGGTGACCCTGGAGGACCTGGTCGACGCGATCGGCGTGGACGCCGCCCGCTACGCGCTGGCGCGCTACTCCAGCGACTCCCCGATCGACATCGACGTGGAGCTGTGGACCCGGGCCACCCGCGACAACCCGGTCTACTACGTGCAGTACGTCGCGGCCCGGACGGCCAGCGTGGGTCGCAACGCCGCCGAGGTGGGGCTGACCCGGGGCGACGCCGAGGCGTTCCGGCCGGAGCTGCTCGGGCACGAGAAGGAGAACGAGCTGCTCAAGGCGCTCGCCGAGTTCCCCGCCGTGGTCGCCACGGCGGCGGAGCTGCGCGGCCCGCACCGGGTGGCCCGCTACCTGGAGGAGCTGGCCGGGGCCTACCACCGGTTCTACGACGAGTGCCGGATCCTGCCGCGCGGCGACGAGGAGACCACCGACCTGCACCGCGCCCGGCTCTGGCTGAACGACGCCACCCGCACCGTCATCGCCAACGGCCTGCGCCTGCTCGGCGTCTCGGCCCCGGAGAGGATGTAGATCGGTCATGCGCGCTCACGAGGCCGGTGCGCTGCACGGCGACATCGGCAGCCGGGGGCCGGCGTGGCTGCGTACCCCGGCCGACGTCAACGCCCTGGTGCCGCAGCTCTGGCCGCGCAACGTCACGCGCGGCGGCGACGGCGCACTCGCGGTGGCCGGGCTCGGCGTCCGCGACATCGCGGCCGAGTTCGGCACCCCGGTGTACGTCCTCGACGAGGACGACCTGCGCTCACGCTGCCGCGACTTCCGCACCGGCTTCGCCGGTGCCGACGTCTACTACGCCGGCAAGGCATTCCTCTGCCGGGCGGTGGTCCGGATGATCGCCGAGGAGGGCCTGCACCTCGACGTGTGCACCGGGGGCGAGCTGGCCACCGCGCTGTCGGCGGGGATGCCGCCCGAGCGGATCGGCTTCCACGGCAACAACAAGTCGGTTGCCGAGCTGGCCCGGGCGCTCGACGCCGGGGTGGGCCGGATCATCCTCGACTCGTTCGACGAGATCGGCCGGCTCACCGCGCTGGCCCGCGAGCGGGGCGTCCGCCCCCGGGTGATGATCCGGGTCACCGTCGGCGTCGAGGCGCACACCCACGAGTTCATCGCCACCGCCCACGAGGACCAGAAGTTCGGCTTCTCCCTCGCCGGCGGGGCGGCGGCCGAGGCGGCCCTCCGGGTGCTCGACGAGGGCGTGCTGGAGCTGCGTGGCCTGCACTCGCACATCGGTTCGCAGATCTTCGACGCGAGCGGCTTCGAGGTCTCCGCCCGCCGGGTGCTCGGCCTCCAGGCGCAGATCCGCGACGCGCGCGGGGTGGAGCTGCCCGAGCTGGACCTCGGTGGCGGCTTCGGCATCGCGTACACCACCCAGGACGACCCGGCCGCCCCGCAGGAGCTGGCGAAGCGGCTGCGCCGGATCGTCGAGTCCGAGTGCGGCGCCGAGCGGCTGGCGGTGCCGCACCTGTCGATCGAGCCGGGCCGGGCGATCGTGGGGCCGGCCGTGTTCACCCTCTACGAGGTCGGCACGGTCAAGGACGTCGACGGCATCCGCACGTACGTGAGCGTCGACGGCGGGATGAGCGACAACATCCGTACCGCCCTCTACGACGCGTCCTACTCCGCGACGCTGGCGTCCCGCGCGTCGGCCGTGGAGCCGATGCTCGCCCGCGTGGTGGGAAAGCACTGTGAGTCCGGGGACATCGTGGTGCAGGATGAATTCCTGCCCGCCGACGTGCAGCCCGGAGATCTTGTCGCGGTGCCGGGCACCGGCGCCTACTGCCGGAGCATGGCCAGCAACTACAACCACGTACCCCGCCCCCCGGTGGTCGCGGTGCGCGACGGCCAGGCGCGCCTGATCGTCCGGCGGGAGACCGAAGAGGACCTGCTCGCATTGGACGTGGGATGACATCACCTGTGCGCCTGGCACTGCTCGGCTGCGGCACGGTCGGTAGCGAGGTGGTCCGGCTGCTGCACGAGCAGGCCGCCGACCTCACCGCCCGGATCGGTGCCCCGCTGGAGATCACCGGCATCGCCGTACGCCGTCTCGGCCGCGACCGGGGTGACCTGCCCGTCGACCCGGGCCTGTTCACCACCGACGCGCTCGGCCTGGTCAAGCGCGACGACGTGGACGTGGTTGTCGAGGTCGTCGGTGGCATCGAGCCGGCCCGGGGCTGGCTGGTGGAGGCGTTGCGGGCCGGCAAGAGCGTGGTCACGGCCAACAAGGCGCTGCTCGCCGAGGACGGCCCCGCCCTGCACGACGCGGCGGCCGAGGGCGGCGGCGACCTCTACTACGAGGCGTCCGTGGCGGGCGCGATCCCACTGCTGCGCCCGCTGCGCGAGTCGCTGCACGGCGACCGGATCAACCGGGTCACCGGCATCGTCAACGGCACCACCAACTTCATCCTCTCCGCCATGGACGCCACCGGCGCCGGCTTCGCGGAGGCGCTGGAGGAGGCCACCGAGCTGGGCTACGCCGAGGCCGACCCGACCGCCGACGTCGAGGGCTTCGACGCGGCGGCCAAGGCGGCCATCCTCGCCTCGCTGGCGTTCCACACCCGCGTCGGCGCGGCCGACGTGCACCGGGAGGGCATCACCGAGGTCACCGCGGCCGACGTGGCCAGCGCCAAGGCGATGGGGTGCACGATCAAGCTGCTCTGCATCGCCGCCCGGGGCGCCGACGCGGGCGGCCGGGAGACGGTCAGCGTGCGGGTGCACCCGGCGATGATCCCGCTGAGCCACCCGCTGGCCAGCGTCGGCGACGCGTTCAACGCGGTCTTCGTCGAGGCCGAGGCGGCCGGGCCGCTGATGTTCTACGGCCGGGGCGCGGGCGGCGCGCCGACCGCCAGCGCGGTGCTGGGCGACGTGGTGGCGGTCTCCCGCAACCGGCTCGCCGGCGTGCGGTCGGCCAGCGAGAGCGCGTACGCCGACCTGCCGGTACGGCCGATGGGGGAGGCGCTGACCCGCTACCACGTCAGCCTCGACGTGGCCGACCGACCGGGTGTGCTGGCGGCGGTGGCCGGGGTGTTCGCCCGGCACGACGTCTCGATCGCCACGGTGCGGCAGGGCCCGGCGGGGGGCGGCGCGGCCGGCCGGGGCGAGGACGCCGACCTGGTCATCGTCACCCACGTCGCCCCGGACGCGGCGCTCGCCGCCACCGTGCGCGAGCTGCGCGGGCTGGACATCGTCCGCTCGGTGGCGAGCGTGCTGCGCGTCGAGGGCGGGCTCTGACCGGCCGGTCCGCGGCGTCCGGCGGGGCGGGCGGCTCCGTGTCTCGCCTGGTGGTTAACTGCGGGTGCGCCGGCGGCGACCCGGCGAGGCTGGGCCAGGCTGGTGGCGTACCCGGGGCGGCGGGGCGGTAGAGGCGAGGGAGAACGACATGTGGCGGGGCCTGATCGACGCGTACCGGGACCGGCTGCCGGTCACCGACGCCACCCCGGTCGTGACCCTGCACGAGGGGAACACCCCGCTGCTGCCCGCGCCGGTGCTCTCCGCCCGGCTCGGCTGCGACGTGCACCTGAAGGTGGAGGGCGCCAACCCGACCGGCTCGTTCAAGGACCGGGGCATGACGCTCGCGGTCTCCAAGGCCGTCGAGGCCGGCAACAAGGCGATCATCTGCGCCTCCACCGGCAACACCAGCGCCTCCGCGGCGGCATACGCGGCCCGCGCCGGGCTGACCTGCGCGGTGCTCGTGCCGCAGGGCAAGATCGCGCTGGGCAAGCTGGCCCAGGCGCTCGTGCACGGGGCGAAGCTGCTCCAGGTCAACGGCAACTTCGACGACTGCCTGTCGCTGGCCGCCAAGCTCGCCCAGGACTACCCGGTCGCCCTGGTCAACTCGGTCAACATCGACCGGCTGCACGGCCAGAAGACGGCCGCGTTCGAGATCGTCGAGGCGTTGGGCGAGGCGCCCGACATCCACTGCCTGCCGGTCGGCAACGCCGGCAACGTCTCCGCCTACTGGATGGGCTACTCCGAGGAACTGCGGGACGGCAACGTCACCCGCGCCCCGAAGATGTACGGCTTCCAGGCCGCCGGCGCCGCCCCGATCGTCAGCGGGCAGGTGGTGCGGGAGCCGTCCACGATCGCCACCGCCATCCGGATCGGCAACCCGGCGAGCTGGACCAGGGCGATCGACGCACGGGACTCCTCGGGCGGCCTGATCGCCGCCGTCACCGACCGCGAGATCCTGGCCGCGTACCGGCTGCTGGCCCGTGAGGTGGGGGTCTTCGTCGAACTGGGCAGCGCGGCCAGTGTGGCCGGCCTGCTCCAGCAGGCCGCCGCCGGTCGGGTCCCGGCCGGCTCGACGGTGGTCTGCACGGTGACCGGCCACGGTCTGAAGGATCCGGAGTGGGCCATCTCCACCGCGCCCGTGCCCACCACCATCGCCAACGACCCCCTGGCCGCCGCCCGCTGTCTCGACCTGGCCTGAGCCTTCGGCTGACCGCCACCGGTCACCGGTCACGGCAGTCGCCACCGGTCGGCACGGCGACGGCGTACACCGCCGGTGGCGGTGGCGGCGCACACCGCCGGTGGCGGTGGCGGCGCACACCGCCGGTGGCGGTGGCGGCGCGGGCGCGGACGTGGGTCCTGTGCATCGGACGTGGGCAGGGGCGAGCGGGGCCGCCCGGGCGGGGTGGGGGAGAATCCGTACCCCGCCAATCGCCTTTTCCAGGAGTGAGTCACGCCGATGTCGCTGCTCGCCAGATTCAGCCTCGCCAACCGAGGGCTGGTCGCCCTCATCGCGGTGGTGACCACGCTGTTCGGGGCGTTCGCCGTACCGTCACTGAAGCAGCAGCTCCTGCCGTCGCTGGAGTTCCCCGCCGCGTTCATCGTGGCGGTCTACCCCGGCGCCGGGCCCGAGGTGGTCGAGTCGCAGGTCACCGAGCCGATCGAGAACAGCCTCCAGGGCATCCCCGGGCTGGACCAGGTCACCTCGACCTCCCGCGAGGGAGCCGCGACCGTCCAGGTCCAGTACGAGTTCGGCACCGACCTGGACGACGTCGTCAACAAGATGCAGACCGCGCTCAACCGGATCGACGCGCAGCTGCCGGAGGGGGTCGACCCGCAGGTCATCGCCGGCAGCACCGACGACCTGCCCGCGGTGGTGCTCGCTGCCTCCGGCGGTGACGACCAGCGCGTCCTCGCGGAGAAGCTGCGCGGCACGGTCGTGCCGGAGCTGGAGGCGATCGAGGGGGTACGGACGGTCGAACTGACCGGCGCCCGCGACGACGTCGTGGTGGTCACCCCCGACCCGGCCAAGCTGGCGGCCGCGAAGCTCCAGCCGACCGCCCTCGGCGCGGCGCTGAAGACCAACGGCGTGACGGTGCCGGCCGGCGCGGTGACCGACGGCACCCGCGCGCTTCCCGTGCAGGTCGGCACCCGGCTGGCGACGCTGGACGACCTGCGTGGCGTCGTCGTCGCCCCGGCGACGGGCCGGACTGCCCCGGTCCGCCTCGGCGACGTGGCCACCGTCGAGCAGCAGCTCGCGCCGGCCACCGCGATCACCCGTACGAACGGCAAGGACAGCCTGGGCATCGCGGTCACCGCCTCCCCGGACGGCAACGCGGTGGAGATCTCCCACGAGATCCGTGACCGCCTCGCCGACCTGCGGGGGGCCTCCGGCGCCGAGCTGACCGTCGTCTTCGACCAGGCGCCGTTCGTCGAGAAGTCGATCGAGACCCTGACCACCGAGGGCCTGCTGGGCCTGGTCATGGCCGTCGTGGTCATCCTGGTCTTCCTGCTGTCGATCCGCTCCACGGTGGTCACCGCGGTCTCCATCCCGCTCTCGGTGGTGGTCGCGCTGATCGCCCTCTGGATCGGCGACTACTCGCTCAACCTGCTCACCCTCGGCGCGCTCACCATCGCGGTCGGCCGGGTGGTCGACGACTCGATCGTCGTGCTGGAGAACATCAAGAGACACCTGGAGTACGGCGAGCCGAAGCGCGAGGCGATCCTCGCCGCCGTCCGTGAGGTGGCGGGGGCGGTGACCGCGTCCACCCTCACCACGGTGGCCGTCTTCGCGCCGATCGCGCTGGTGGGCGGCTTCGTCGGGCAGCTCTTCGCGCCGTTCGCGATCACCGTCACGGTGGCCCTGCTCGCCTCGCTGCTGGTCTCGCTGACCGTCATCCCGGTGCTCGCGTACTGGTTCCTGAAGCCTCCGGCCGGCACGGCGGACGACGCCGCGCTGCGCCGGGCGGCGGAGGAGAAGGAACTGCGCAGCCCGTTGCAGCGGGCGTACCTGCCGGTGATCGGGTTCGCGACCCGCAAGCGGGCCACCCGGTGGATCACGCTCGGGCTCGGCGTGCTCGTGCTGTTCGGCACCTTCGGCCTGTCCCGGCAGCTGGAGACCAACTTCCTGGACGACTCCGGCCAGGACACGCTGAGCATCACCCAGGAGCTGCCGGCGGGCACCGGGCTGGCCGGCACCGACGCGGCGGCCCGCCAGATCGAGGCGGTGCTGGAGCGCACCGAGGACGTCGAGACGTACCAGGTCACGGCCGGCGGCGGGGACAACCCGTTCGGTGGTGGCGGCGGCAACAACGTCGCCAACTGGTCGCTGGCGCTCGGCGACGGCACCGACGCCCAGCAGATGCGGGAGAAGCTGCGCCGGGAGTTCGACGCGCTGGGGCCGGGCGTCGGTGAGGTCAGCTTCGGCGCCGGTCAGGGCGGGGCGGCGGCCAACCAGATCGAGGTGGTCGTGCAGGGCGCCGACCAGGAGGCGCTGACCCGGGCCGCCGAGGAGGTCCGTACGGCGATGGCCGGGCTGGCGGGCGTCGAGGACGTCTCCACGAGCCTCGCCACGCGGGTGCCGCGCGTCGACGTCACCGTCGACCGGGTCGCCGCCGGCCGGGTCGGGCTCACCGAGGCCGCCGTCGGTCAGGTGGTGGCGCAGGCGTTCCGGGGCTCGCCCCTGGGGCAGGTCACGCTCGACGAGGGGCAGCGCGACGTGGTGCTGCGGTTCGCGGGCAGGCCGCCGACCACCGTGGCGGAGCTGCGCGCGATGCCGGTCGGGCCGGTGAGGCTCGACGACATCGCCGAGGTCACCCAGACCGAGGGCCCGCAGCAGGTGAGCCGGATCGACGGCGAGCGCAGCGTCTCGGTCACCGGTACGGCCACCGGCTCGAACCTCGGGGCCATCACGCAGGAGTTGCAGAAGAAGCTGGACGGCATCGACGTGCCGGGGGCGAGTTTCGCCATCGGCGGGGTCAGCGCGGACCAGGAGGAGGCCTTCGCCGACCTGGGGATGGCCGTGCTCGCCGCCATCGCGATCGTCTTCCTGATCATGGTGGCGACGTTCCGCAGCCTGGTCCAGGCCCTGATCCTGCTGATCTCCATCCCGTTCGCGGCGACCGGCGCGATCGGCCTGCTGCTCGCCACCGGCACCCCGCTGGGCGTGCCGGCGCTGATCGGCGTGCTCATGCTGGTCGGCATCGTGGTGACCAACGCGATCGTGCTGCTGGACCTGGTCAACCAGTACCGGGCCCAGGGCATGGGGGTCCAGGAGGCGGTGGTCGAGGGCGGCCGGCGCCGGCTGCGGCCGATCCTGATGACCGCGGTCGCCACCATCTTCGCGCTGCTGCCTATGGCGCTCGGCCTCACGGGGGAGGGTGGCTTCATCTCCAAGCCGCTGGCCATCGTGGTGATCGGCGGTCTGCTCAGCTCGACGCTGCTCACCCTGATCCTGGTGCCGACGCTCTACGCGATGGCGGAGAACACCAAGGAGTCGTTCCGCTCCCGGCGGGCCCGCCGGTCCGGTGGGGCGGCCCCGGGCACCGAGGCGGATGCGGACCCGGCCGGCGACGACGGCGGGGCGCCCGCCGCCGAGCCGGTCCCGGTGCCCGCCGCGGGCCCGGCGTCCACCGCCGAGGCGGAGGCCGCCGACGCTGCGGCGGCCAGGCCGGCGCCGTCGGGCGCGCTGGTGGACGGCACCGACCAGTTCGAGGTGCTGCGGCTGCCGAAGAGCCGCAGGTCTCCGCTGCCGCCGGCCGAGTAGCGACGGTCCGCGCACGCCCCCGACGGGTCCCGCCCGCCGGGGGCGTTCGCGTTCGGTCAGGTACCCGCCGTACGCCGGGCCCGCCGGTCGTCGCCCGGTAGGGTCCCGGACGTGCCGTCCACCGTCTCGGTCCTGACCCGCAACCGGAACTTCCGCAATCTCTTCCTCGCGGAGCTGGTGGTCTTCGGCGCCGACTGGTTCGTCATGGTGCCGCTGCTGGTGCTGCTGCCGAACCTGACCGGCAGCGGCGTGTGGGGCGCGCTGGTGCTGGCCGTCGACACCGGGATCGTGGCGTTGCTGCTGCCGTACACGGGCACGATCGCCGACCGGTTCGACCGTCGCAAGATCATGATCATTTCGAACGTCGCGGCGCTGCTCGGCGTACTGCTGCTGCTCGGGGTGCGCAGCGCCGGAACCGCCTGGTTGGCGATGGTCGGGATCGGGGTGGTGGCGGTCGCCAAGGCGTTCTACTCGCCGGCGGCCCAGGCGGCCCTGCCCAACGTGCTCGACCCCGACGAGCTGGCCGCCGGCAACGCCGTCGCGGGTTCGGCCTGGGGCACCATGACCGTCGTCGGCGCCTCCCTGGGTGGCGTGCTCAGCGCCGTCGTCGGCCCGTACGCCTGCTTCTGGGTGGCGGCCGTGGGCCTGGTGGTCGCCGCGGGCCTGGCCACGCTGATCCGCCGGCCGTTGCAGGTGCCCCGCGACGCGGAGCTGCCGGTGCAGCGGACCTGGCCCGCGATCCGTGAGGCGCTGGGCTACATCGGGCACCGGCCGAGGGTGCTGGCACTGGTCACCGTGAAGTCGGCGGTCGGCCTCGGCAACGGCGTGCTGACGGTGTTCCCCCTGCTCGCGGCGGTGTACGGCGTGGGCCCCATCGGCACCGGGCTGCTCTTCGCGGTGCGTGGCGCGGGGGCACTCGTCGGGCCGATCCTGATGCGCCGGGTGCTGACCAGACGGGCCTGGCTGCTGCCCGGGCTGGCGCTGTCCATGTCCCTCTACGGCCTGGCCTACCTCGGCACCTCGGTCGTGGGCTGGTTTCCGCTGGTGCTGGCCCTGGTCTTCGTCGCCCACTTCGCGGGCGGCAGCAACTGGGTGATGTCGAACTTCGCCCTCCAGGGCGAGGTGCCGGACCGGCTGCGGGGCCGCGTCTTCGCCACCGACATGATGCTCGCGACCCTCGCCGTCTCGGTCAGCCAACTCGCGGTCGCCGCCGTGGTGGACACCGTGGACGAGCGGGTGGTGCTGGCCAGCTGCGGCCTGGTCACGGTGGTCTATGCGATCGGCTGGCGGATCGCCACCCGCCGGCTCTCGCTCACGGACCCGGCCGGGCAGCCGGTCCCGAGCGCCGCCCGCTGACCCGCCCCCGGGGCTGGCCCGGGCGCCGCCCGCTGACCCGCCCCCGGGGCTGGCCCGAGCGCCGCCCCGCAGCCCCGCCCGGCGGTCAGGGCCGGTCCGTCCCGACGCCCGTCGGCGAGTCCGGCCGGGACCGGCCGCCGCCGATGAGCGATCCGTCGCCGAACGGGCCGGCCTGCACGTCGCCCGCCCGCCGCCCGGCCAGCACCGCCGCGAGCAGCAGGGCAACCCCGAGCGGGTACGCCAGCGCCAGCATCCGGGGCCGGCGGGACCGCCACCGGCCGGCGGAGGCGGTTGTCCGGTCCTGTCCCAGCCGGCGGGCGGCGATCCGCTTCGTCGGTGTGCAGCCCTACCATGAGCCCGTGTCGACGAACTTCACCTCCGGCCCGGTCCGGGTCCGGGTCCCCGCCACCAGCGCCAACCTGGGGCCGGGGTTCGACGCGCTGGGGCTCGCCCTGGCGCTGCACGACGACGTGGCCGCCGAGGTGACGGCGGGGGGCGTCACGGTGGCCGTGACCGGGCAGGGCGCCGGGGAGTTGCCGGCCGACGACCGGCACCTGGTCGTCCGCGCCATGCGGGCGGCGTTCGACGTGCTCGGCGGGCAGCCGCCCGGGCTGGCTGTGGAGTGCGTCAACCGGATCCCGCAGGCACGTGGGTTGGGCTCCTCGTCCGCGGCGATCGTCGCCGGCGTGCTGCTGGCCCGGGCGCTGGTCACCGACGGCGAGGCGTGCCTCGACGCCGCCGCCGCGCTGCGCCTCGCCGCCGGGATCGAGGGCCATCCGGACAACGTGGCGCCGTGCCTGCTCGGGGGTTTCACCCTGGCCTGGACGGAGCCGTCGGGCGCCCGGGCGGTGTCGTTGCCGGTCGCCGACGGCGTACGGCCGACGGTCTTCGTGCCGGCCGAGCGCGGTCTGACGGCGACCGCGCGGGCGGCGCTGCCCGCCACCGTGCCCCACGTCGACGCGGCGCTCAACGCCGGCCGTGCCGCGCTGCTGGTGCACGCGCTGACCGCCGACCCGGGCCTGCTGCTGCCGGCCACGGTCGACCGACTGCACCAGGGCTACCGCGCCGACGGCATGCCGGGCACCGCCGCCCTGGTGGAAGCGCTGCGTGAGGCCGGTGTGGCCGCTGTGGTCAGCGGTGCGGGCCCGACGGTGCTGGCCCTGACCGGCCCACCCGAGGGCTTCGACCCGGGAACAGGCTGGCAGGTCTGGCGGTTGGATCCAGACGGGCGCGGAGCACAGGTTGCCCGGGGTAGACTTGGACACGCAGAGCGGGACCCTGTTGCCGCAGGTCGGAAGAGTTGATTACGCTCTAGACCTAGCACAGCCGCGAAGCATGCGATCTCTCTGCGGGTCGGCGCACCCCCGAAGCTCTCGGCGGTCAGCCCGTCACCCCTGCCTAGGCCCACGCCGCACCGCAGTCTTCACGGGTCGCCGCAGACGGCGAGACCTGCTCACCGACGTTTGGTGAGTTCGGAAACCGACCGGCTGCTGTGTCACAGACTCCCGCGACGCGTCCTTGCGAGGCGGGTGCACCGAGGCCGCCCGGCCACCTTGTTTGTCGACTCCGGGCAGTCCCGGCCTATCGAGGGAAGGAATCCATTGAGCGACACCACCGACGTGACGTCGGATGTTTCCAACGTCGCTGGCGATGCCACCACCGCCGCCGCCCCCGCCCGTCGTCGGCGTAGCGGCACCGGCCTGTCGGCGATGCTGCTGCCGGAGCTGCAGAGCCTGGCCGCCTCGCTCGGCATCTCGGGCACGGCCCGCATGCGCAAGGGCGAGCTGATCAGCGCGATCTCCGAGCGGCAGGGCGGCGCCGCCGCCGGGACCCCTCGACCGCGGGCCGAGGCCGCTGCCGCTGCCGCTCCCGCCCGGGAGGAGGCCCACGCCGAGGTCCGCGAGACCACCGAGCGGCCGGCGGCCGAGCGGCGTACCGCGGAGCAGGCTCCGGCCGAGCCGGCGGCGGTCGAGGCCGAGCCGCGTGGCCGGACCCGGCGCAGCCGGGCCGCCGCCTCCGAGGCCCGGGCCGCGGAGGCCCGCCCGGCGGAGCGTCCCGCGGAGACGCGGACGGAGGAGCGTCCCGCAGAGACGCGGACGGAGGAGGCCGAGCCCGGCGAGCGCGCCGACCGGGGCGAAACCCGTGGCCGTGATCGTGCCGAGCGGGGTGATCGTGCCGAGCGGGGTGATCGTGCCGAGCGGGGTGATCGTGCCGAGCGGGGTGATCGTGCCGAGCGGGGTGATCGTGCCGAGCGGGGTGATCGTGCCGAGCGGGGTGATCGTGCCGAGCGCGGTGACCGCAACGAGCGGGCCGAGCGGGGCGACCGGGCCGAGCGGGGCGACCGCAACGAGCGGGGCGACCGCGGCGAGCGTGCAGAGCGGGGCGACCGGGACCGCAACGAGCGCGGTGACCGGGGCCAGCGCGTCGAGCGTGACAACGACGGCGACGACGACGAGGGCGGCGGCCGGCGCGGCCGGCGCAGCCGGTTCCGGGACCGCCGCCGTGGCCGCGGCGACCGAGCCGAGGGTGGCGACGGCGGGCGCGACGGCGGGCGCGACGGTGGGCGTGACGGCGGGCGCGAGCCGCAGGTCGGCGAGGACGACGTGCTCGTCCCGGTGGCCGGCATCATCGACGTGCTCGACAACTACGCCTTCGTACGGACCACGGGCTACCTGGCCGGCCCGAACGACGTCTACGTCTCCATGTCGCAGATCAAGAAGTACGGCCTGCGGCGCGGTGACGCCATCACCGGTGCGGTGCGCGCGTCGCGCGACGGCGAGCAGCGGCGGGACAAGTACAACCCGCTGGTGCGGCTGGACACCATCAACGGGATGGAGCCGGACGAGGCCAAGCGCCGGCCGGAGTTCTACAAGCTCACCCCGCTCTACCCGCAGGAGCGGCTGCGGCTGGAGACCGAGCCGCACATCCTCACCACCCGGGTCATCGACCTGGTCATGCCGCTGGGCAAGGGCCAGCGGGCGCTGATCGTCTCGCCGCCGAAGGCGGGCAAGACGATGGTGCTCCAGGCCATCGCGAACGCGATCACGCACAACAACCCGGAGTGCCACCTGATGGTGGTGCTGGTGGACGAGCGGCCCGAAGAGGTCACCGACATGCAGCGGTCGGTGAAGGGTGAGGTCATCGCGGCGACGTTCGACCGTCCGCCGCAGGACCACACCACGGTGGCCGAGTTGGCGATCGAGCGGGCGAAGCGTCTGGTCGAGCTCGGCCACGATGTGGTCGTGCTGCTCGACTCGGTGACCCGCCTCGGTCGGTCGTACAACCTGGCGGCGCCGGCCAGCGGCCGGATCATGTCGGGTGGTATCGACTCCACCGCGCTCTACCCGCCGAAGCGTTTCCTGGGTGCGGCCCGCAACATCGAGAACGGCGGCTCGCTGACCATCCTCGCCACCGCGCTGGTGGAGACCGGGTCCATGGCGGACACGGTCATCTTCGAGGAGTTCAAGGGCACCGGCAACGCGGAGCTGAAGCTGGACCGGAAGATCGCCGACAAGCGCACCTTCCCGGCCATCGACATCCACCCGTCCGGTACGCGCAAGGAGGAGATCCTGCTCGCGCCGGAGGAGTTGGCCATCATCCACAAGCTCCGGAAGGTCCTGCACTCGCTGGACTCGCAGGCGGCGCTGGATCTGCTGCTCGACAAGCTCAAGCAGACCCGCACCAACATCGAGTTCCTGATGCAGATCGCCAAGTCGACGCCGGGGGAGTGACCCTCTCCGGGTGAGCGAGTGGGAAGGGCACGGCCACGCGGCCGTGCCCTTCCCACGTTCTTGGCCCTGGTGATGTCATTTGCGCAGGTGCCGCTCGCGGAATCTGTGGTGGCGCCCCCACGGGCCGGGGGGACGGTCGACGTACCAGCAGCGCCGGTCACTTTGGGTCATCGAGCCCCGTCGCGCCTACGATCTCACTCAGAGTGAGGGGTTCCGCGCCCCTGTTGAGGCTTCTGCCTGAGCTGCCCTTGCCGATGCTCGCTGACCAGGCCTTTCGTCGGGCGGTGCGATCCCGCCACACCATCCTCCACGTCCCCTTTGCTCTGCAGCCATATGCGCACCGCTTACGGTGCGTGCGTGGTGCCGATATGGCTGCAGAGCAAAGGGGACGGAGCAGGGATGGGGAAGAGTCAGGACCGCCCACTCTCCGTGACTGGATGAGGGTGCGGGGGCCGCGCGCGGCGGCGGGCCCGCGCAGGACAGCGCGCCCGGCGCAACGTGCGCGGGGCGGACCCGCTCCCGGCGGCGTCGCGGCTGGCGGCGTTGCCGGGTGGCGGCGAAGGGGCGGTGGCGTTGAAGGGGCGGTGGCGTTGGAGGGGTGGCGGCGGAGGCAACCGGACGGGCGGAGTTTTCCTTCGGTTTGGCCGGGAGGTATTGAAACTTCTATTCACCGTCCGGTTGACTGTCGCCCATGCGTACCCGCAGACGATCCGCCCGGCTCGCAGGCGTCCTGCTGCTGACGCCGCTGCTCACCCTGGCCGGCACCGTGCCGGCGACCGCCGGTGCGCCCGCCCCGGCCACCGATCCCTCCGGCACCGCGGCCGAGGACGCGCCGCGTGCCTCCTCGTACTCCACCGGCTCCGTGACGCTCGCCGGCGATCCCGCCGCGAGCACGTCGGCCGCCGCCGCCCCGACCGGCGTGGAGCCGGCCGGCGGGCTGGAGACCGCGAAGACCACCCGCCCGGTCGCCCCGGGTCTGGCCCTGACCTCCTTCGACCGGTACGACGCCGACGGCTGGCTGCGCGCGGACGCGCTCACCGCCGACCTGACCGGCGGCCTCACCGTGAACTACGTCAACTCCGGCGCGGTCAGCCGAACCGAGCCACTGCGGGGCGCCGTCGACGCGGCCCGGGCGGTTGCCGCCGTCAACGGTGACTTCTTCGACATCAACAACTCTGGCGCCGCGCAGGGCGTCGGCGTCCGCGACGGCCAACTGGTCCAGTCCGCGGTCAACGGGCACCGCAACGCCGTCGCGATCACCACCGAGGGGCTCGGCCGGGTCATCGAGGTGAACTTCGACGGCAGCGCGACGCTGCCCACCGGAGCGGTGGCGTTGACCCAGTTCAACAACATGGTCCAGGCGAACGGGATCGGCGCGTTCACCTCCCTCTGGGGGTCGTACACCCGGCAACGTGCGGTCGCCGGCGCCGCCCGCGTGACGGAGGTCACGGTGGTCGACGGCCGCGTCGCCACCGTCGGCACCACGGCCGGCAGCGGGGCGATCCCGGCCGGCACCACGGTGCTGCTCGGCCGCGACGCCGGCGCGGACGCCCTCGCCGGGCTGCGCCCCGGCGATCCGGTGACGGTCGCCTACCAGCCCAAGCCCGCCGACGGCAGCAACCTGCACGCGGCGGTCGGCGGCGGCAACGTGCTGGTCCGCGACGGGGTGGTGCAGAGCATCGCCGACACGTCGCTGGCCCCGCGTACGTCCGTCGGCTTCTCCGCCGACGGCCGACGCATGATCATGCTGACGGTGGACGGCCGGCAGGTCGACAGCCGCGGCGTCACCCAGACCGAGATGGGTCGCATGATGGCCGAGCTCGGCGCGCACCACGCGCTGAACCTCGACGGCGGCGGCTCCTCGACCCTGCTCGCCCGGGAGCCGGGTGCCGCGGCCGTGCAGGTGGAGAACAGCCCCTCCGACGGCACCGAGCGTGCCGTGCCCAACGGCCTGGCCATCTACGCGCCCGAGGGCAGCGGCCGGCTCACCGGGTACTGGCTGGAGACCGCCAGCGACCCGACCACCGCCCCCGGCGTCGCGCCGGTGCGCGGCGGCCGGCCCGACCGCGTCTTCCCCGGCCTGACCCGGCGGCTCACCGCCGCCGGCCACGACGAGACGTACGGCCCGGCGGCCGGCGCGCCGACGTGGCGGGCCAACCCGGCGATGCACGGCGTCGTCGACGACAAGGGCCGCTTCCGGGCCGGCCTGCCGGGGCGTACCACGGTCACCGCCTCGCGGGGCTCGGCCCGTGGCACCCTCGACCTGACCGTGCTCGGGCCGCTGGCCCGGATCGACTCCACGGTGGACCGCGTCGGGCTGACCGGCGCGCAGGGCAGCGCGCTGTTCGGCGTCGTCGGCTACGACGCCGAGGGCAACACCGCCCCGATCGAGCCGGCCGACCTGCGACTCGACTACGACAAGGATCTGCTGAGGATCGCCCCCACCGCCGACGGCAACCTCGCCGTCACCGCCCTGCGGGACACCGGCTCGGCACTGGTCACCGTCCACGTCGGCCGGAGCAGCACCGTCCTGCCGGTAACCGTCGGGCTCACCGACGTGCCGGTGGCCGGCTTCGACGACGCGGCGGCCTGGAAGTTCAGCCAGGCCCGGGCCAGCGGCGCCGTCGCGCCCGCGCCGGGCCGCACCGGCACGGGCCTGAAGATGACGTACGACTTCAGCCAGTCCACCGGCACCCGGGCCGCGTACGCGGACCCGCCGGCCTGGATCGAGGTGGCCGGCCAGCCGCAGGCGTTCGGCATGTGGATCCACGGCAACGGCACGGGGGAGTGGCCCAGCCTGCACCTGCACGACGCGCAGGACACCCAGCACGTGCTGCGCGGCCCGCTGATCACCTGGACGGGCTGGAAGTACGTCGAGTTCGCCGTGCCCACCGGCGTGCAGTACCCGGTGCGGGTGCGCCGGTTCTACGTGGCGGAGACCAACGCCGCCGCGCAGTACCGCAGCGAGGTCGTCATCGACGACCTGGTGGCGAAGGTGCCGCCGACGGTCGACGCGCCGGCGGAGAAGCCGCGTACCGACCGGGTGGTGCTGCGCGACGGCACGGTGGACGGGGCGCCCTGGCGCTTCGCCGTCCTGTCCGACGCGCAGTTCGTCGCGGCGAACCCGGACAGCGACCTGGTCGCCCAGGCCCGCCGTACGCTGCGCGAGGTCAAGGCCGCGAAGCCGGACTTCCTGGTGATCAACGGCGACTTCGTGGACACCGCCTACCCGGCGGACTTCGCGCTGGCCAAGCGGCTGCTGGACGAGGAGCTCGGCGGCGAGGTGCCTTACCACTACGTGCCCGGCAACCACGAGATCATGGGCGCCCCGATCGCCAACTTCCGGGCCGCCTTCGGCGACACCGAGCGGACCTTCGAGCACAAGGGCACCCGGTTCGTCACGCTGAACTCGGCTACCGGCTCCCTGCGCGGCGGCGGCTTCGACCAGGTGCGGATGCTGCGCGAGGCGCTCGACTCGGCGGCCGGTGACGCGGGCGTCGGCTCGGTCGTCGTGCTGCACCACCACCCGCCGCGCGATCCCAGCCCGGCCAAGGCCAGCCAGCTCGGCGACCGGAAGGAGGCGGCGCTGCTGGAGCAGTGGCTCGCCGACTTCCAGCACCGCACCGGCAAGGGGGCCGCGTTCGTCGGCGGGCACGTCGGCACCTTCCACGCCGATCGGGTCGACGGGGTGCCGTACCTGATCAACGGCAACGCGGGCAAGGGCCCCTCCGCCCCGGCCGACCAGGGCGGCTTCACCGGGTGGACGGAGTTCGGGGTGGACCCGGTGAGCCCGGCCGAGGCCGAGCGGGCCCGGCGCAACCCCCTCGTCGAGGGCCCGCGCTGGGTTGCCGCCGAGTTCCACGCGCACGTCGACGCGCTCGCGCTGGCCGCCCCGGCCAGCGTCACGGTCGGCGCCCCGGCGCCGGTCACCGCCACGGTGACCCAGCCCGGCGGGCGTACGGTGCCGGTGGCGGCGCCGGTGAGCGCGGACTGGTCCGCCTCGCCGAACGTGCACGTCGGCTCGGTCCTCGGGTTGCGGCCCTGGCACGTGGCCCGCTTCGACCCGACCACCGGCAAGCTCACCGCCCTGCGCTCCGGCGCCCAGGTCAAGCTGGCCGTCGCGGTCAACGGCGCGCACGCCGAAACCACGATCACCCTGACGGCCGCAGCCCAGGCCCCGGCCGCCTGAGGTGTAAGGAAGGGCACCTTCCTAACGCCTGGTGCCTAGGAAGGGCCCCTTCCTAACACCGCCCCGAGGCCCGCACCGATTCCGGGTGTGGGCCTCGGGGCGGTGACGGGCGTTAACAGGGGACCCCTGCTCTACCGGACACGTTAGGAAGGGGCCCTTCCTTTCGCTCAGGCTGCCGGGTCGTATCCCGCGCCGTGCCGCGGGCGGGGCACGGCGGACGGCGGCCGTGCCGGGGTGAATGCCCGGCGACCCGGCGGGAATGCGCAGGGTACGGCGGGCGTTGTCGATGCCGGACCAGCCGTGCGGCCCGATTACCGGGCCGGCGCACGACCATGGCAGACTGGTCAGTCGGCCACCGGTTCCGGTTCACGCCCGAGCCCGTCGCGTGCCGCGACGGACACCGACGGCGACCCGGCGACCACCCACGAGAGGACCGAGGCGAGATGAAGTCCAACATCCACCCGGAGTACGTGACCACCGAGGTCAGCTGCTCCTGTGGCAACACGTTCACCACCCGCAGCACCGCCAAGGGCGGCTCGATCCACGTCGAGACCTGCAGCGCCTGCCACCCGTTCTACACCGGCAAGCAGCGCGTCCTGGATACCGCGGGCCGGGTGGCGAAGTTCCAGCAGAAGTACGCCAAGGTTCAGGCCAAGAAGGCCAAGTAGCTCCTCGTTCGGCGCCCGCGTCCGGTCTCGTGCCGGGCGCGGGCGCCGTCCGTATTCCCCCTGGTCACACCCTCGTCGTCGAAGGAGCCTCCCCCGCATGAGCAGCGAGCGTCTGGCCGCCCTACTCGACGAGTACGCCGAGCTGGAGAAGCGGCTGGCGGACCCGGCGATCCACGCCGACCAGGGCGCCGCCCGCCGGATCGGCCGCCGGTACGCCGAGCTGGTGCCGCTGCACAAGGCGGCCGGGGAGCTGGAGCAGGCCCGCGCCGACCTCGCCGCCGCCCGCGAGCTGGTCGCCGAGGACGCGTCCTTCGCCGCCGAGGCGGAGTCGATCGCGGCGAGCCTGCCGGTGCTGGAGCAGCGGCTGGCGGAGCTGCTGATCCCACGTGACCCGCACGACGCCAAGGACGTGATCGTCGAGATCAAGGCGGGTGAGGGCGGCGAGGAGTCCGCCCTGTTCGCCGGCGACCTGCTGCGGATGTACACCCGCTACGCCGAGCGGCGTGGCTGGCTCACCGAGGTGCTCGACGCCCAGGACTCGGACCTGGGCGGGGTGAAGGACGTCTCGCTGGCGATCAAGACCAAGGGCGTGCCCGAGGGCGGCAACGGCGTCTGGTCGCGGCTCAAGTGGGAGGGCGGCGTGCACCGGGTGCAGCGCGTACCGGTCACCGAGTCGCAGGGCCGCATCCACACGAGCGCTGCCGGCGTGCTGGTGCTGCCGGAGGCCGAGGACGTCGACGTCACCATCGACCCGAACGAGCTGCGGATCGACGTGTTCCGCTCGTCGGGGCCCGGTGGGCAGTCGGTGAACACCACCGACTCGGCGGTCCGGATCACGCACGTCCCGACCGGCATCGTGGTCTCCTGCCAGAACGAGAAGTCCCAGTTGCAGAACCGGGAGCAGGCGATGCGGATCCTGCGCGCCCGGCTGCTGGCGGCGGCCCAGGAGCAGGCCGACGCGGCCGCCTCGGACGCCCGCAGGGCGCAGGTGCGCACCGTGGACCGCTCCGAGCGCATCCGCACCTACAACTTCCCGCAGAACCGGATCACCGACCACCGGATCGGCTACACCGCGTACAACCTGGACCTGGCGCTCGCGGGTGACCTGGACGGGGTGCTCGACGCCCTCGCCGAGGCCGACCGCGCCGCCCGCCTGGCCGGCGACACCGAGCTGACCCGCCGCTGACCCCGCCGTTCCACGCCGCCGTTCCACCGCGCCGCTGACCCCGCCGTTCCACGCCGCCGTTCCACCGCGCCGCTGACCCCGGCGGCCAACGCCGCCGTTCCACCGCGCCGCTGACGCCGCTGGTCCACGCCGCCGGTCCATGCCGCCGGCGGAGTGCCGGCGGGCGAGGTCAGGAGGCGCGGGGGCGGGTCTTCGCGCGGAGCATCTCGCGGTCGGCGGCCTCGAACGCGGTGCCGAGGGCGTCGCGCAGGCCCGGGCCGGTGGCGCCCACCTCGGCGAAGCCGACGCTGACCCCGACCGGAGTGCCGGGCACCAGCGACTCCCAGTCCTCCGTGCGCACCGCGGCGTCGATCCGACGGCCGACCTCGGCCGCCTCGGTCATCCCGGCGCCGGGCAGCACCACCACGAACTCGTCCCCGCCGTAGCGGGCCACGAAGTCGCCCCGGCGCATCACCCGGTTGATCACCCCGGCGACGCGCTGGAGCACCAGGTCGCCGGAGTGGTGCCCGTGCCGGGTGTTGACGGCCTTGAAGCCGTCCAGGTCGCAGACGCCGATCACCACCCGGTCGCCCTGGGAGACCACGGTGGCGATGTAGCGCTCCAGCCGTCGCCGGTTGGGCAGCCCGGTCAGCGGGTCGGTCAGCGCCTCGCCCTCGAAGCGGGCCGCCTCGCGGCGCATCTCCTCGTGGTCGATGCGGGCGGCGATGCCGTCGATGTAGACGTCCCGCAGCCGGTCGTTGCGCTGGGCGGCCAGCCGGAACGCCAGCCGGTCGGCCCGGTGGGCCCCGGCGTGGTCGCCGGCGCGGGCCAGGGCGATGCTGCGCAGCCGGGCCGGTTCGGCCGCGCCCAGCGTCTCGATGGAGACCCGGACGGTGTCGAGCCGGGCGACGGCCTCGATCGGCCGCCCCTCGGCGACGGCCAGGCAGACCTGGCCGAGCTGGCGCATGTCGCGGGCCCGGGCGCTGTCGCCGCCGTGGCCGAGCAGCCGGACGGGGGCGGCGTCCGTGTCGGCGTCCAGCCGGTCGCCCAGGGCCGCCCCTCGGGCGGCGGCGTAGCCGTACGCGGCCAGGCTGCTCGGGCGCAGGTTCCCGCCCCGCCCGCCGCTCAGGAACCGGTCGAGGTCGGCGGCGACGTCCCGCAGCACCCGCAGGCAGCCGTCACTGTCGCCGTTGTGGTCCAGCGCCACGGCGTTGCGCAGCCGGATGCCGGGGGCGGCGAAGGTCTCCTCGGGGATCTCGGCGGCGCCGCCGAGCTGCCGGGCGCGTTCGATCGCACCGAGGGCGTAGCCGTGGAAGCTGAGGTAGGAGTAGGCCATCGCCAGGTCGTGCCAGCCCCACGCGGTGTCCCGGTCGGGGTCCGCCACCGCGCCCAGCGCCCGGGCGGCCTTGACGAGGTGGGTGACGCAGCGGTCCGGGGCGCCCTGGTGGTGTGCGGCGAGGGCGGCCAGCGCGTTGAGGTGCCCGAGCAGGTAGGGCTCGGCGAGGTCGCGGACGGCGGTGGAGGCCTCCTCGACGGCCCGTGTGTACTCCGCCGTCCGCCCCAGGTTGATCACCGCGGACAGGCGTTGCACCAGGGCGTCGGCCCGCGCGTACGGGTCGGTGGTGGTGGTGATGACCCGGTCGAGGATCGCGTACGCCTCGGCGGAGCGGCTGGACTCCTGGAGGGCCCGCGCCCGCGTCAGGGCGTCAACCTGGTCGGTGACCCGGTCGAGCCAACCCACCGCGACCTCCTGTCGGTGTGCGTCCGGACGCACCCGCTCGTGATGTCCAGCGCGACGCCCCATGATTATCTCGTGACCACCGTGCCGCAACACCCGTCCGAAGGGACGAGACGGCAGCGTCCTTCCGTGGCGTTGGCCCGCGCGTCCCGGGCCCTCGCCGACGCCGGGATCGCCTCCGCCCGGGCCGAGGCGGAGCAGTTGGCCGCGTACGTGCTCGGGGTGCCTCGGGGTCGGCTGGCGCTGGCCGACGACTTCACGGCCGAACAGCTCGACCGGTTCGACGGGCTGGTCGCGCGGCGGGCCGGTCGGGAACCGTTGCAGCACCTCACGGGCAGCGCCGGCTTCCGGCACCTGGAACTGGCCGTCGGGCCGGGCGTCTTCGTGCCCCGGCCCGAGACCGAGCTGCTCGCCGGCTGGGGGATCGCGCAGGGCCGGCGCCTGGATGCCGGGCTGGTCGTGGACCTGTGCAGCGGCTCGGGGGCGATCGCCCTCTCGGTCGCCCAGGAGCTGCCGGCGGCCCGGGTGGTGGCGGTCGAACGGTCGGCGGCGGCGCTGCCCTGGTTGCGGCGCAACGCGGCGGCCCGGGTCGCCGCCGGGGACCGGCCGATCGAGGTGGTGGCGGCGGACGCCACCGCCGCCGACCTGCTCGCCGACCTGGTGGGCCGGGTCGACGTGCTGCTGTGCAACCCGCCGTACGTGCCGTCGGACGTCGCCGTACCCGTGGAGGTGGGCCGGCACGACCCGGCGAACGCGGTCTTCGGCGGCGCGGACGGTCTGGCGGTGATCCGCCCGGTGATCGCCCGGGCGGCGGCGCTGCTGCGCCCGGGCGGGGTGCTCGGCGTGGAGCACGACGACACGCACGGCACGGCGGTGCCCGACCTGCTCGTCGCGGACGGCCGGTTCGAGGCGGTCACCGACCATCCGGACCTGACCGGGCGGCCCCGTTTCGCCACCGCGTCCCGCCGGGCGGACGGCCGGCACGCCGCCGCCGGGGCGACGTGGCAGACTGACTCCTCGTGATGCTCTACGACTGCCGGTCGCCCGCCGACCGGGACCGCGGCATCGCCGCTGCCGTCGAGGCGGTCAAGAACGGCGAGCTGGTCGTCCTGCCGACCGACACGGTCTACGGGATCGGCGCGGACGCGTTCACCCCGTACGCGGTCAAGGCCCTGCTGGACGCCAAGGGCGGCCGTCAGGTGCCGCCGCCGGTGCTGATCGGTTCCCGGCACACCCTCGACGGTCTGGTCTACTCGCTGCCCCAGGCGGCGCGGGACCTCGTCGAGGCGTTCTGGCCCGGGGCGCTGACGATCATCGTGGCGCACTCGCCCAGCCTGCGCTGGGACCTCGGCGACTCCTCCGGGACGGTGGCGGTGCGCATGCCGCTGCATCCGGTGGCGCTGGAGGTGCTGCGCGAGACCGGCCCGATGGCGGTCGCCTCGGCCAACAGGACGGGCCAGCCGGCGGCCCTCACCGCGGAGGAGGCCCGCGACCAGCTCGCCTACTCGGTGCGGGCCTACCTGGAGGCCGGGCCCTGTCCGGACCCGGTGCCGAGCACGATCGTGGACCTCACCGGCGAGGTGCCGCAGGTGTTGCGCCAGGGCGCCGTCGGGCTGGAGAAGCTCCGCGACGTGGTGCCCGAGATCCTCGTGAACCAGGGGGTCTGAGTGCCTCCGTTCACCGTGCTGCACGTTTGCATGGGCAACATCTGCCGGTCCCCGATGGCCGAGCGGCTGCTGGCCCTCGCCGTGCGGGAACGGCTGGCCCGCCGCGAGGCCGATCCGGAGCGCGCCGACGAGCTGCTGCACAGCCACAGCGCCGGCACGGGTGGCTGGCACGCCGGCGAGGAGATGAATCCGCCGGCGTCGCGCCTGGTGACCGCCCGGGGTGGCAGCGTCGCCGGCTTCGCCGCGCGCAAGCTGCGGTCCGACCACATCGACGCCGCCGATCTCGTCCTCACGGCCACCGCCGACCAGCAGGACTACGTGGTGGCGCTGCGGCCCGACGCCGCGTCGCGCACGTTCGTGCTGGGCGAGTTCGGCCGGCTGCTCGCCGGGGTGGACGCCGCCGGGCTGCCGGCGGCCGAGGCGACCCCCGAGGGGGTGTACGCGCGCGGTGTGGCCCTGGTGGAGGCCGCCAACGCCGCCCGCCTGGGCAACACGTCGCTGCCGACCGACGATCTCGACGATCCGTGGGGGCGGGGCGACCAGTGCTTCAGCCGGGTGGCCGACGAGATCGAGGAGACCGTCCACCCCCTCGCCGCCGCGCTCCTGCCGTAACCCTCCAGAGGTACCCCCGCGTGTGAGTTTCCTGCGGGTTTGGTGGAAAGGGGTGGTCAAGAGGGTCATTCGGGTCATTCTGGGTGGGTCCTGACCGGCTCCTGCGGGGAGAGCTGATGACCCGGGCACGCCTCGAAAAAGTCTTCACCGTGCTGATCGCCGGCGTGCTGGCGGGGTTGGTGCTCGCGGTGGCGGCCCTCCCGGCCGCGCTGGTCTTCGGGATCGGGTTCTCGGCGATCGCCGGGCCGTACTCGGAGCTGCCGAACACGCTGCGCACGCCGCCCACGGCCCAACGTTCCAACCTCTACGCCAACGACGGCACGACCCTGATCACCTCCTTCTACCAGGAGGATCGGGTGGACGTGCCGCTGACCGAGGTGGCGCCGGTGATGCGGCAGGCGATCATCGCCGCCGAGGACACCCGGTTCCACGAGCACAGCGGGGTGGACCTGCGCGGCGTGGCGCGGGCCTTCGCGGTCAACCAGCGCGACGGGACGACGAGGCAGGGCGCGTCCACGCTGACCATGCAGTACGTCCGTAACGTGCTCAGCAGCGACCCCCGGCTGAGCGAGCGGCAGCGCGCCGCCGCCAGCGAGCTGACCACCGCGCGCAAGATCCAGGAGATGCGGTACGCGCTGGCCCTGGAGCGGGAGCTGACCAAGGACGAGATCCTCACCCGGTACCTCAACATCGCCTACTTCGGCGCGGGCGCGTACGGGGTGGCCGCCGCGAGCAGACGCTACTTCTCCAAGCCGCCGGCGGAGCTCACCCTGGCCGAGGCGGCGCTGCTGGCCGGCCTGGTCCGCTCCCCGCACACCGACGACCCGATCAACGGCGACGCGGACGCCGCGCTCGCCCGCCGGGCGTACGTGCTCGACCGGCTGGTGGAGTCCGGGCAGGTCGGAGCCGAGGCGGCGAACCGGGCCGGGGCCCAGCAGTTGCGGCTGCGGCCCAGCCAGACGCCGAACGACTGCACGGCGGTGCCGGCGGAGCACAACGACTGGGGCTTCTTCTGCGACTGGTTCACCCGCTGGTGGAACGCCCAGCCGGCGTTCGGCGCGACGGTCGACGAGCGGCAGCTCACGCTGCGCCGGGGCGGGTTCTCCATCGTCTCCTCGCTCGACCCGGCCGTGCAGCGCGCCACCACCGAGCAGGTCCGCCGGGTCTACCCGGTGGACGACCGCCGGGCGGCGCCGACGGCGGTGGTCCAGCCCGGCACGGGCCGGGTGCTCGCGATGGCGGTGAACCGCAACTACGGTGTGGCGGCCAACCCGGCCGGGCAGAAGAACCACCCGAACACGGTCAACCAGCTCATCGCCGGGGGTGGGGCGATCGAGGGCTACCAGGCCGGCTCCACGTTCAAGCTCTTCACGATGCTGGCCGCACTGGAGTCCGGGCTGCCGCTCAGCACGGAGTTCGACGCGCCGGAGCGGATCATCACCGACTACTCGGTGACCGAGGCGGCGGCGAGCTGCGACGGGTACTGGTGCCCGCGCAACGCCAACGCCTCCATGGACGGCCGGCACACCATGTGGACCGCCTTCGGGGAGTCGGTCAACACGTACTTCGCCTGGCTGACCGGGCGGGTCGGCGCGGACCGGGTGGTGGAGATGGCCGAGCGGCTCGGCATCGCCTTCCGCTCCGAGGCCGACGCGCGGCTGGCCCGGCACGGGGCGCGCGAGTGGGGGCCGTTCACCCTCGGCGTCTCCGCCACCACCCCGCTCGACCTGGCCGGCGCGTACGCGGCGGTGGCGGCCGAGGGGTCGTGGTGCGCGCCGTTGCCGGTCGTCTCGATCGCCGACGCCGCCGGCCGACCGGTGGCCGCCGGGCGGCCGAACTGTCGCCAGGCGGTCGACGCGGACGTGGCCCGGGCCGCGGCCGACGCGGCCCGCTGCCCCGTCGGCGACCAGTCGATGTACCGGGAGTGCGCCGGCGGCACCGCCGAAGGGCTGCGCCAACAGCTCGGCCGGCCGGTGGCGGGCAAGACGGGCAGCTCGGACGGGTACGCGACGGAGACCGTGGTCGCCTTCACCCCGCAGCTCGCGGTCGCCTCGATCGCCGCGAACCCCGACGACCCGGGTGACCCGGTCGGCCAGCGGGTGCAGCGGCAACTGGTCGAGGCGGTGGGGGAGGTGCTCGCCTTCGCGCTGCGCGACGAGCCGGTGCGCGACTTCGTGCCGCCCAGCGAGACGACCGCCTTCCAACTCACCGGCACCCGCGCCGGCGACTGAGTCCGCGCCGGACGGGTGTGCCCCGCGCCGGCACCGGGCCCGCGCGGCCCGACTGAGCCGGCAACCGGGCCCCGCGCTGCTCAGCGGCGCAGGAACGGGGCGGTGGGCCGCTGGACGGCCTGCTCCGCCTGACGGGCGATGTTGCGGGCCATCCCGCCGAAGACCACGGCGTGGAACGGCGCCACCGAGCCCCAGTACAGGTGCCCGGGCAGCCCGCGCGGCAGGAACACCGCTCGCTGCTGGTAGCGGCTGCCGCCGCCGTCAGCCCCGGTCACCCGCATCTCCAGCCAGGCCCGGCCCGGCAGCCGCATCTCGGCGCGCAGCCGCAGCAGCTCACCGGGCACGATCTCCTCCACCCGCCAGAAGTCCAGCGCCTCGCCGACCTGGAGGTGGTGCGGGTCGCGCCGGCCGCGGCGCAGCCCCACGCCGCCGATCAGCCGGTCCAACCACCCGCGGACGGACCAGGCCAGCGGGAACGAGTACCAGCCGTGCTCACCGCCGACGCCCTCGACGACCCGCCACAGCTCCTCCGGCGGGGCCTGCACCGCCCGCTCGCGAAGGTCGGTGTAGGCGGTCCCGCCGGACCAGTGCGGGTCGCTGGGCAGCGGCTCGGCGGGCGCGTCGGGACCGCTCGCGGTCGACCAGCGGGTCTCCACCTCGCCGTCGCGCACCTTCGCCAGGGCCGCCGCGACCGCCTGGTCGAAGCTGGTCAGCCCCTCCGGTGGGTCGGGGACGTACGCCGCGATGTCGTGCTCGTGGGCGACGGCCTCGTGCACCAGGCTCTCCACCAGCGGCCGGGCGATCGCGTTCGGCACCGGTGTGACGAGCCCGACCCAGTGCGAGGAGAGGGAGGGCGTCAGCGGTCGCACCGGCACGATGGCCCGCTGGCGCAGCCCGGCCACCCGCGCGTAGCGCTGCATCATGTCCGCGAAGGTCAGGATGTCCGGCCCGCCGATGTCGAAGGCGCGGTTGACCTCGGGTGGCAGGCTGGCGCAGCCGGCGAGGTAGCGCAGCACGTCCCGGACGGCGATCGGCTGGATCCGGTTGTGCACCCAGCGCGGGGTGACCATGGCCGGCAGCCGCTCGGTCAGGTAGCGCAGCATCTCGAACGAGGCCGACCCGGAGCCGATGATCACCGCGGCCCGCAGCACCGCCGTGGGTACCCCGCTGTCGAGCAGGATCCGTCCCACCTCGGCCCGCGAGCGCAGGTGTGCCGACGGAACTCCCTGGTCCGCCGCCGGCTCCGGCCCGCCCAGGTAGACGATCCGGCGTACGCCCGCGGCCCGCGCGGCCCCGGCGAACCGGATGGCGGCCTCCCGGTCGGCGGCCTCGAAGCCGGCCTGGCCGAGCGAGTGCACCAGGTAGTAGGCGACGTCCACGCCCTCGAACGCGGCGGGCAGCGTCTCCGGCTTGCGCAGGTCGCCCTCCGCGATCTCGGTCCGCGCCGCCCATGGCACGTCCCGCAGCCGTCCCGCCTTGCGAACCAGACAGCGCACCGCGTGCCCCTCGGCCAGCAGCCGGGGTGCCAGCCGCCCGCCGATGTATCCCGTCGCTCCCGTGACCAGGCATCTCACGGTCTCCAGTGTGCGGCCCAATAGACTCTGGCGCTGTGGCTATTGAGACGCGCACCTTCTGGGGGCCGGACTTCGACCAGCTCAGCGGCACCGATCCGGAGATCGCCGGGGTGGTGCTCGGCGAGCTGGACCGGCTCCGGGGCGGACTGCAACTGATCGCCAGCGAGAACCTCACCTCGCCGGCGGTGCTGGCCGCGCTCGGCTCCACCCTGACCAACAAGTACGCCGAGGGCTATCCGGGCCGGCGCTACTACGGCGGCTGCGCCGAGGTCGACCGGGCGGAGGAGATCGGCATCGCGCGGGCGAAGGAACTCTTCGGCGCCGAGCACGCCAACCTCCAGCCGCACTCGGGGGCGAGCGCCAACCTGGCCGCGTACGCCGCGCTGGTCCAGCCCGGGGACACGGTGCTCGCCATGGACCTGCCGCACGGCGGCCACCTCACCCACGGCAGCCGGGTCAACTTCTCCGGCAAGTGGTTCCACACCGTCGGCTACACGGTCCGCCGCGACACCGAGCTGATCGACTACGACGAGGTACGCGACCTGGCCCTCGCGCACCGGCCCAAGATGATCATCTGCGGTGCGACGGCGTACCCGCGGCTGATCGACTTCGCGCGGTTCCGCGAGATCGCCGACGAGGTCGGGGCCTACCTGATGGTCGACGCCGCGCACTTCATCGGGCTGGTCGCCGGGCAGGCCGTCCCGTCGCCGGTGCCGCACGCCGACGTCGTCTGCCTCACCACGCACAAGGTGCTGCGCGGGCCGCGCGGCGGCATGATCCTGTGCCGGGAGTCGCTGGCCCAGCGCATCGACAAGGCGGTCTTCCCGTTCACCCAGGGCGGCCCGCTGATGCACGTCGTCGCCGCCAAGGCGGTCGCGTTGCGCGAGGCCGCCCAGCCCGAGTTCCGGGCGTACGCCGACCGGGTGGTGACCAACGCGCGGGCGCTCGCCGCCGGGCTGGCCGACGAGGGGATGCGCCCGGTCTCCGGGGGCACCGACACCCACCTCGCCCTGCTCGACCTGCGCGAGGTCGGGGTGACCGGCGCCGACGCCGAGGCGCGCTGCGACGCCGCCACCATCACCCTGAACAAGAACGCCATCCCGTACGACCCGCAGAAGCCGATGGTGGCCTCGGGCATCCGGGTGGGCACCCCGAGCGTCACCACCCAGGGCATGCGCGAGCCGGAGATGCGTCAGGTCGCCTCGCTGATCGCCCGCGCCGTGCGCACCGATCCGGCCGCACCCGGGGGCGCCGACACCCTCGCCGGGATCGCCGGCGAGGTCGCCGAGTTGGCCGCCGCCTTCCCGGCGTACCCCCGATGAGCGAGCCGCGCGCGGGCGAGCGGGGCGCCATCCGGGCCCGGCTGCCGTATCTTCGCCTGCCGCTGCTGGCCTGCGCGGCGCTCGCGCTGGTCGCGGTGCCGACCGCGGCGGTGCTGCGGGGCGGCACCGGCGCGGCCGGCGTGGCCGCCGGGATCGCGCTGGTCGTCGCCAGCTACCTGGTCTCCGGTGTCTCGGTGGCCTGGGCCGACGCCGTCAATCCGCGGATGATCATGTCGGTGGGGCTGGTCACCTACGCCACGAAGATCGTGGTGCTCGGGGTGGCGATGGCCGCCGTGGCGGCCACCGGCTGGCCCGGCCTGCCGGACATGGGGGTGGCGATCATCGCGGCCGTGGTGGTCTGGACGGGCGCCCATCTCGCGTGGGCCCTGCGCTCGCCGCTGCCCACCTTCCAGCGGCACGGTGAGTGAGCGTTCTGTCGGATCTGCGTCCGGCATTTCGGGCTGCCGCGGCGGGCCGCACGGGAGTAACCTGACCAACGACTTCCGCGCCCGCACCAAGGCCCGCACGCTGTCCGCAGTGTGGGGGGTGCCGCACACTCCCGCGCGTGCCTGCTGATATTGTTCGCCACGTCATGGCCGAAGACCCACACCCCCGCAGGTCCGGCGAGCCCTCGTCGGAAGGCGTGGCAGGGGCCGTTCTGGGCTACCTACTCGCCGGCATCGTGGTGTGGGGCTTCCTCGGGTGGTTGGCGGAGCGACTTCTCGATCTGCCCACCGGCGTCGGGGCCGCCGTCGGCATGATCTTCGGCGCGGCCGGAGCGATTTACCTGATCATGAAGAGGCTCAGTGCTTGAGTGCCAGCACGCGCGGGTCTGTCGAGTGCGGAGGATGACACGGTGAGTGGACAGCTCGTCGCCGCCGAGGGGCTTCCCTGGCCCCCCAGCGTCGGAGATTTCTACCCGCCGGACGTGGCTGGCCCCTGGGTCACCAAGTTCGGGATCATGGTCTGGCTCGCGGTCGCGTTGCTGATCATCTTCTTCATGCTCGCCTACCGGAAGCCCAAGCTCGTTCCCGGCAGGGCCCAGTGGGCAGCGGAGTCGGTCTACGGCCTGGTCCGGGACAACATCGCCCGCGAGCAGATCGGCAACGAGGGCATCCGCTTCGCGCCCTACTTCACGGTGCTGTTCAGCTTCATCGTGCTGACCAACCTCTTCGCCATCGTGCCCGGTCTGCAGATCTCGCCCAACTCGCACATCGCCTTCCCGATCGTGCTCGCGTTGATCTCCTACGTGATGTACCTCTACGTCGGCGTCCGCAAGCACGGCCTCGGCAAGTACCTCAAGATGAGCCTGATCATCCCGAACGTGCCGTGGCCGATGCACTTTCTGCTGATCCCGATCGAGCTCATGCAGAACTTCATCGTCCGGCCGGTCACCCTGGCCCTGCGGCTCTTCGCCAACCTCTTCGCCGGCCACCTGCTGCTGCTGGTCTTCACCGTCGGCGGCTTCGTGATGCTCAACTCGAGCAGCCTGTTCATCCAGGTGACCTCGGTCTTCTCCTTCCTGATGGCGATCGTGATGGCCTTCTTCGAGGTGCTGGTCGCGATCCTGCAGGCCTACGTCTTCGTCACGCTGAGCGCGAACTACATCGGGACTTCGCTCGCCGACGAGCACTGATCGGCTCGGCGGGTCGCCCGGCCCGACCAAGCTTCTGGTACCGACCGCGTACGCGTGAGACCTCACGCGTCGAACAGGAGGAATACCCGCAATGACTGTTCTTGCCGAAATCGGCGGCAGCGTCAACACCATCGGCTACGGCCTCGCCGCCATCGGCCCCGGCATCGGTGTCGCCCTGGTCTTCGCGGCCTACATCCAGTCGAGCGCCCGTCAGCCCGAGTCCGCCGGCTACAACCGGACCTGGCTGATCCTGGGCTTCGCCCTCGTCGAGGCGCTCGCGCTGTTCGGCCTGGTGCTCGCCTTCGCCGTCCAGGGCTGACGAGAGCTCTCTCCCGACCCGGAGGTCTGACATGTTCATCGCCGCAGAAGGTGTGGAGCACAACCCGATCCTGCCGATCTGGCAGGAGATGGTCATCGGGACCATTTCCTTCATCCTGCTCGTCATCGTCCTGCTGAAGTTCGTCATGCCGCGCATGGAGGCGATGTACCAGGCGCGGGTGGACGCCATCGAGGGCGGGCTCAAGCGGGCCGAGGCCGCGCAGGCCGAGGCGAACCAGGTGCTGGAGCAGTACCGGGCCCAGCTCGCCGAGGTGCGTACCGAGGCGGCCCGGATCCGGGACGACGCCCGGGCCGACGCCGAGGGCATCCGCCAGGACATCCTCGCCAAGGCGCGGGAGGAGTCCGACCGGATCGTCGCGGCCGGCAAGGAGCAGCTCGCCGCCGAGCGCGCCACCATCGTGCGCGAGCTGCGCACGGAGGTCGGCACGATCGCGGTCGACCTGGCCAGCAAGATCGTCGGGGAGTCCCTCGCCGACGAGGCGCGCCGCAAGGGCACCGTCGACCGGTTCCTGAGCAACCTCGAGAGCGCGGGGGCCCGCTGATGCAGGCCGCCAGCCGGGAGTCGTACAAGGTCGCGGCCGAGCGCCTCGACGCGTACGTCCGCGGTGCGGAGCCGTCGGCGGTGGCCACCACCGCCGCCGACATCCTCCTCGTCGCCGACCTGCTGCGGCGCGAGCCGCGGCTGCGCCGGGCGCTCTCCGACCCGGCCCGCTCCGGTGCCGACCGTTCCGGGCTGCTCGGCGAGCTGCTGCGCGGCAAGGTCGGCGCCGAGGCGCTGGACCTGATCGCCTCGCTGGTCGCCGGCCGTTGGTCGGCACCGTCGGAGCTGCTCGGCGCCGCCGAGCGGCTGGGTATCGAGGGGCTCCTGGCGAGCGCCGACTCCGCAGGCGAGCTGGGCGAGGTCGAGGACGAGCTGTTCCGCTTCGGGCAGGTCGTCGCCGGTTCGTCGGAGCTGTCCAGCGCGCTCTCCGACTCGGCGGTCCCCGCCGACCGGCGGGCCACGCTGGTCGACCAGTTGCTCGTCGGCAAGGCCCGGCCGATCACCGGCTACCTCGTCGGGGTCGCGCTCGCCGGCTTCGGTGGACGCAACCTCTCCGGTGCGCTCAGCCGGCTGGTCGAACTGGCCGCCGAGCGGCGGGACCGGCAGGTGGCGTACGTGACCGCCGCGGCCCCGTTGAGTGAAGAGGACGAGCGCCGGCTGGGCGCGAGTCTCTCCGCGATATACGGTCGAGAGGTTTCCGTCAAGCAGACGGTGGACCCCTCGGTTCTCGGCGGCGTGAGCGTACGGGTCGGCTCCGACCTGTACGACGGCACCGTCCTGCGCCGCCTCAACGAGAGCCGCAACGCGCTCGCGAAGCGCTGAGGCGGCACCGCCGCCCAGCGCCTGTGACATAGACGCCATTCGGACCGGTCGGTACTAGGTATCCCGGGCCCCTGATACTTAAGGAAGCAGAGGATGGCCGAGCTGACCATCTCGACGGAGGAGATCCGCGGCGCCCTGGAGCGCTACGTCTCCTCCTACTCGTCCGAACTCTCCCGCGAGGAGGTCGGCACCGTCGCCGACACCGGCGACGGCATCGCCCACGTCGAGGGTCTTCCCTCGACCATGACCAACGAGCTCCTGGAGTTCGAGGACGGCACCCTGGGTGTGGCGCTGAACCTCGACGTCCGGGAGATCGGTGTCGTCGTTCTCGGTGACTCCGCCAAGCTCGAAGAGGGGCAGCGCGTCAAGCGCACCGGCCGGGTGCTCTCCGTGCCGGTCGGCGACGCCTTCCTCGGCCGCGTGGTCAACGCGCTCGGCCAGCCGATCGACGGGCTCGGCGACATCGCCAACGAGGGCTTCCGCGAGCTGGAGCTCCAGGCCCCGAACGTGATGGCCCGGCAGTCCGTCGACGAGCCGCTGCAGACCGGTCTGAAGGCCGTCGACGCCATGACCCCGATCGGCCGCGGCCAGCGTCAGCTGATCATCGGCGACCGGAAGACCGGCAAGACCACCGTCGCGCTGGACACCATCCTCAACCAGCGGGACAACTGGCGCTCCGGCGACCCGAAGAAGCAGGTCCGCTGCATCTACGTCGCCATCGGCCAGAAGGCCTCCACGATCGCCTCGATCAAGGGCGTCCTGGAGGAGGCGGGCGCGATGGAGTACACAGCCATCGTCGCCTCCCCGGCCTCCGACCCGGCCGGCTTCAAGTACCTCGCCCCCTACACCGGCTCGTCCATCGGGCAGCACTGGATGTACGGCGGCAAGCACGTCCTGATCGTCTTCGACGACCTGAGCAAGCAGGCCGAGGCGTACCGCGCCGTGTCCCTGCTGCTGCGTCGCCCGCCGGGCCGCGAGGCGTACCCGGGTGACGTCTTCTACCTGCACTCGCGTCTGCTGGAGCGCTGCGCGAAGCTCTCCGACGAGCTGGGCGGCGGCTCGATGACCGGCCTGCCGATCATCGAGACGAAGGCCAACGACATCTCGGCCTTCATCCCGACCAACGTCATCTCCATCACCGACGGCCAGATCTTCCTGGAGACCGACCTGTTCAACCAGGGCGTCCGGCCGGCCATCAACGTCGGCACCTCGGTCTCCCGGGTCGGTGGCGCCGCGCAGGTGAAGCCGATGAAGAAGGTCGCCGGTTCGCTGCGGCTCAACCTGGCCCAGTTCCGCGAGCTGGAGGCGTTCGCCGCCTTCGCCTCCGACCTGGACAAGACGTCCCGCGCGCAGCTGGACCGTGGCGCCCGCCTGGTCGAGCTGCTCAAGCAGGCGAACTACTCGCCGTTCCCCGTGCAGGAACAGGTCGTCTCCGTCTGGGCCGGCACCGAGGGCAAGCTGGACGACATCCCGGTCGGGGAGATCCGCCGCTTCGAGTCGGAGTTCCTCCAGTACCTGCGGCACAAGCACGAGGGCGTGCTGGCGGCCATCGCCGACCACCAGTGGAACGACGACATCATCGGCTCGCTCGACGCCGCCATCGCCGACTTCAAGCAGGTCTTCCTCGGCAAGGAGGACGAGCGGCGGATCAACGACGCCCCGGCCGCGCCGCTCGAGGGCGAGGAGAACCGCGAGACGGTGACCCGCTACCGTGACGGCGCGAGCGACCGCCCGGTCGAGAACCGGTAAGGGCTGATTCATGGCGGCCCAGGTACGCGTTCTTCGTCAACGGATCCGCTCGGCGAAGGGGATGAAGAAGATCACCAAGGCGATGGAGCTCGTGGCGACGAGCCGGATCGCCAAGGCCCAGGCCCGCGTCGCGGCGTCCCTGCCGTACGCCCAGGCCGTCACCGGTGTGCTCACGGCGCTGGCGTCCAACGCCCAGATCGACCACCCGCTGCTCACCCCGCGCCCGCAGGTGCGGCGGGCGGGCATCCTGCTGGTCACCTCCGACCGCGGCCTCGCCGGTGGTTACAGCTCCAACGCCATCAAGATGGCCGAGTCGCTGATCGCCCGGCTCCGGGCCGACGGCAAGGAGCCGGTGCTCTACGTCATCGGGCGCAAGGGCGTCGGGTTCTTCCGGTTCCGTGACCGGCCCATCGAGGCGAACTGGACCGGGTTCTCGGAGCAGCCGACCTTCGCCGACGCCCGCGCGGTGGGCGAGACGCTGATCAAGGCGTTCACCGCCGGCGCGGACGACGTCGACGGCAGCGCCGGGGCGGACGGGGTGCTCGGCATCGACGAGCTGCACATCGTCTACACCGAGTTCCACTCCCTGATGACCCAGACCCCGGTCGCCAAGGTCATCGGCCCCATGCAGGTGGAGGACCGGCCGCGCGCCGAGGGCGCACTGCCGGCCTACGAGTTCGAGCCGGACGCGGAGGCGCTGCTCGACGCGCTGCTGCCGAAGTACATCAACACGCGGATCTACGCGGCGTTGCTGGAGTCGGCGGCGAGCGAGTCGGCGGCGCGTCGGCGGGCGATGAAGAGCGCCACCGACAACGCCGAAGAGATGATCGAGAAGTACACGCGTGAGATGAACTCGGCCCGCCAGGCCGGGATCACCCAGGAGATCAGTGAGATCGTCGGCGGCGCGAACGCGCTGGCCGCGTCGGGAAGTGAAGTGTGATGACTGCCCCAGTAGAGACCAAGACGGCCACGGGTCGCGTGGTCCGGGTCATCGGCCCGGTCGTCGACGCCGAGTTCCCGCGCGACGCGATGCCGGCCCTGTTCAACGCCCTGCACGTGGACGTGACGCTCTCCGGCGGCGAGAAGACGCTGACCCTGGAGGTCGCCCAGCACCTGGGTGACAACATGGTCCGCGCCATCTCGATGCAGCCGACCGACGGCCTGGTTCGCGGCACCGAGGTGCGCGACACCGGTTCGCCGATCACCGTTCCGGTGGGCGACACGGTGAAGGGCCACGTGTTCAACGCGATCGGCGAGTGCCTCAACCTGACCGAGGGCGAGACGCTGCAGCCCGACGACCACTGGGGCATCCACCGCAAGGCTCCGGCCTTCGCGGACCTGGAGCCGAAGACCGAGATGCTGGAGACCGGCATCAAGGTCATCGACCTGCTCGCCCCGTACGTGAAGGGCGGCAAGATCGGCCTGTTCGGCGGTGCCGGCGTGGGTAAGACGGTGCTCATCCAGGAGATGATCACCCGTGTCGCCCGGAACTTCGGTGGTACCTCGGTCTTCGCCGGCGTGGGTGAGCGCACCCGCGAGGGCAACGACCTCATCGCCGAGATGACCGAGTCCGGCGTCATCGACAAGACCGCACTGGTCTACGGCCAGATGGACGAGCCGCCGGGCACCCGGCTGCGGGTCGCCCTCTCCGCGCTGACCATGGCGGAGTACTTCCGCGACGTCAAGAAGCAGGAGGTGCTGCTCTTCATCGACAACATCTTCCGCTTCACCCAGGCCGGTTCGGAGGTCTCCACCCTGCTCGGCCGGATGCCGAGCGCGGTGGGTTACCAGCCGACCCTGGCCGACGAGATGGGCGAGCTCCAGGAGCGGATCACCTCCGTCCGGGGCCAGGCCATCACCTCGATGCAGGCGATCTACGTGCCGGCGGACGACTACACCGACCCCGCTCCGGCCACCACGTTCGCCCACCTCGACGCGACCACCAACCTGGAGCGGTCGATCTCCGACAAGGGCATCTACCCGGCCGTGGACCCGCTGGCGTCCTCGTCCCGGATCCTCGCCCCGGAGTTCGTCGGCGCCGAGCACTTCGCGGTGGCCACCGAGGTGAAGCGGATCCTGCAGAAGTACAAGGACCTGCAGGACATCATCGCCATCCTCGGTATCGAGGAGCTCTCCGAGGAAGACAAGATCACCGTGCAGCGCGCGCGGCGGATCGAGCGCTTCCTGTCGCAGAACACCTACGCGGCGGAGCAGTTCACCGGCGTGCCGGGCTCGACGGTTCCGATCCAGGAGACCATCGAGGCCTTCAAGAAGATCAGCGAGGGTGAGTACGACCACTTCCCCGAGCAGGCCTTCTTCATGTGCGGTGGCCTGGAGGACCTGGAGCGCAAGGCTGCGGAGCTGATGAAGGGCTGACCTGTCGGTCCCGACGAAAGGCCGCCCCGGCAATGCCGGGGCGGCCTTTCGTTCATCTTCGGGCCCTATCATCACCGCTGCCCGGTTCCGCGCAGTCGGCGATCATGCCGTACCCGAGGTACCGTCGATCCGCCCACGCACCGCGTGGGCGTCGATCCGCAACGAATCGGCTGCATGCGCCCGTCTCCTGATCGTGGGCGTGACGAACGGAGATGATCGTGGGTAAGGCCGACAAGGGCGGCGGCAAGGCGTCCAGGTGGTCGGGGGTGCCGCGCTGGGCCCGGGTCTGCACCGTCTTCGGTGCCGTCCTGATGCTGCTCAGCGGCGCGGTGCTGGTCGGCGCCGAGGCGCTGATGGCCCGCTACGAGGGCGCCGTCGGCAAGGCCGACCTCTTCGGCGACCAGGCGGCCGGGGCGAAGGAGCGCAAGAGCGACATCAAGGGCCCGCTCAACATCCTGCTGGTGGGCATCGACCCGCGCAACCCCGAGATGCCGCCGCTGGCCGACTCCGTCATGGTGCTGCACGTGCCGGCGGAGATGGACCGCGCCTACCTCTTCTCGATGCCGCGTGACCTCATCGTGAAGATCCCCGAGTTCAGCCGGGCGGAGTTCGACGGCGGCACCGACAGGCTCAACGCGGCGATGTCGTACGGCAGCCGGGTGCCCGGCGGCAACCCGGACGCGGCCGGCGGCTTCGAGTTGCTGGCCACGACCGTGCAGAACGTCACCGGGATCACGCGCTTCGACGCCGGCGCGATCATCAACTTCAACGGCTTCAAGAAGATCGTCGACGCGATGGGCGGCGTCGACATGTACATCGAGCGTGAGGTGCGCTCCGAGCACCGCGAGCCGGACGGCAAGCACCGCAAGGGCAACCCCAACGGCGAGGGCTACGTCGGTCCGCAGGCGGTCTACAAGAAGGGCAACCAGCACCTCAACGGGTGGCAGGCGCTCGACTACGTCCGCCAGCGCTACCCGAAGAACGGTGTGCCCGACGGCGACTACGGCCGACAGCGCCACCAGCAGCAGTTCGTCAAGGCCATGGCCGCCCAGGCGTTCAGCGCCGACGTGGTCACCAATCCGGTGAAGCTGGACCGGGTGCTGCGGGCGGCCGGGCAGTCGCTGATCTTCAGCGGCCGGGGCAACAGCGTGGTCGACTTCGGCCTGGCGCTCAAGGACATCCGCCCGGAGACCATCCAGATGATCAAGCTGCCGGGCGGCTCGGTCACCGAGAACGGCAAGTACCAGGGCGAACGGTTCGAGCCCGCCGTCGACGACTTCTTCGCCGCCCTGAAGAAGGGGCAGCTGGACGCCTTCCTGCTGGAGCACCCGGACTTCCAGAACAAGGCCAAGTAGCCGTGGCGCAGGTCTCGCCACCCGCGTTGGGGGCGGGTCGGCGGCACGACTAGACTTTCGACAATCCGCCGCCGCAGCAAGGAGACAGCGTGGCAAAGCAGCTTCACGTCGAGCTCGTAGCCGTCGAGGAGAAGGTCTGGTCCGGCGAGGCCGAGATGGTCGTCGCCCGCACGACCGAGGGCGAGCTGGGTGTGCTGGCGGGGCACGCGCCCCTGCTCGGCCAGCTTGCCGAGCCCGGCCAGGTGCGCATCAAGCTTCCCGGTGGCGAGCAGGTCTCCTACGAGGTGGCCGGCGGCTTCCTGTCGGTGACCGGTGAGGGCGTCACCGTCCTGGCCGAGAGCGCCACCCCCGTCTCCGCCGCGCAGAGCCGCTGAGCCGAAGCGCCGATGGAGATCGTCGAAGGGGTCGGAATCGGCGTCGCCGTCATCCTCGGCGCACTCCTGATCCTCTTCGCCCGGCGGGCCGTCGTCACCCGTAGCGGGGGCATCATCCGGCTCGGCGTACGGACCTCCACCATGCTCGACGGGCGCGGCTGGTCGCCCGGCTTCGGCCGTTTCGTCGGCGACGAACTGCGCTGGTACCGGCTGTTCAGCTTCGCGATCCGGCCCACCCGGGTGCTCTCCCGCAAGGAGTTGGCCGTCGAGCGGCGGCGGCTTCCCGAGGGGCAGGAGCGCCTCTCGATGCCCGCCGACTGGGTCATCCTCCGCTGTACGAGCGACCACGCCCCGGTGGAGATCGCCATGGCCCGGTCCACGGTCACCGGATTCCTCTCCTGGCTCGAGGCCGCCCCTCCGGGGGCGGTCTCGCCGCGTATGGCCTCCCAGGACTGGCCCGCCGCCTGACGGCCCCTCGTCCTTGGGGGTTTCCGGGGAGCCCACCCGCTCCGGGCGGTGAGGCTTGATCCCGCAAGCGTGCCCGCCGGGGTCTCCGGCGGGCACGAGGGGCACCTGCTCAGCGGTTACCGCCCGGCACCCATAGCACATCTCCGTCCGGATTTGCCGTCCTTGACAGGATAAAGAGCAGATCAGAGAGCCGGTTGAGATACTTTGCCGGGAGCGGGCTGGTCCGATCGGGGTCGTGCGCGACCAGGGCCCACGCCGCCCGCTCCGCGCGCCGGGCGACCGTCCGCGCCACGTGCAGCAGCGCCGCACCCGCGGTGCCGCCGGGGAGGATGAAGGAGTCGAGCTTGCTCAGGCGTGCGTTGTACTCGTCGCACCAGCCCTCCAGGCGCTCGACGTACGCCTCGGTGACCCGCAGCGGCGGGTACTTCGGGTCGGGCTCGACGGGGGTGGCCAGGTCGGCGCCCACGTCGAACATGTCGTTCTGGATCGACGCCAGGACGACCCGCAGCTCGTCGTCGAGCTGCCCCAGGGCGAGCGCCACGCCGATCGCGGCGTTGCACTCGTCGACGTCCGCGTACGCGGAGATGCGCGGATCGGTCTTCGGCACCTGCTCGTTGTTGCTCAGCCTGGTCATGCCGGCATCGCCGGCCTTGGTGTAGATGCGCGTGAGGTGGACGGCCATGACGCACAGCCTACGGATACCGGACCTGACGATCCCGGAGCGCCCGGGCGGCACCGCCGTCCGGACGGCCGGGGTGGGTCCCCGCGACGCCGGTGACCCGGCGGTCAACGACCTCGACGTCATCCGGGTGCGCGGCGACGCACGCCTGGCCGGCACGGTGCACGTCGTCGGCGCCAAGAACTCGGCGCTGAAGCTGATGGCCGCCGCGTTGCTCGCCCCGGGCCGCAGCGTGATCACCAACGTGCCCCGGATCACCGACATAGCGATCATGGGCGAGGTGCTCCGCCGGCTCGGTTGCGGCGTCCACTTCGACGCCGACGACCCGGTCGACCCGATGGTCGCGTACGACGGGGTGGCCCGGTCCCGTTCGGTCGTCATCGACGTGCCCGAGCAGCCGGGTGCCGAGGCGGACTACGACCTCGTACGCCGGCTGCGCGCCTCGATCTGTGTGCTGGGCCCGCTGCTGGCCCGCCGGGGGTACGTGCGGGTGGCCCATCCGGGCGGGGACGCCATCGGCTCGCGGGGCCTGGACATGCACGTCTCCGGGTTGACCCGGATGGGCGCGGAGATCTCCGGCGAGCACGGCTTCGTGATCGCGTCGGCGCCGCACGGGCTGCACGGCGCGGAGATCCTGCTGGACTTTCCCAGCGTCGGGGCGACGGAGAACCTGGTCATGGCGGCGGTGCTGGCCCGGGGGCCGAGCCTCATCGAGAACGCCGCCCGGGAGCCGGAGATCGTCGACATCTGCACCATGCTCAACCAGATGGGTGCCCGGATCTCCGGTGCCGGCACCTCCACCCTGCACATCGAGGGGGTGCCAGGGCTGTGGCCGGTGCGGCACGCCACGGTGGGGGACCGGATCGTGGCCGGCACCTGGGCGTTCGGTGCGGCGATGACCCGGGGGGACGTCACCGTGACCGGGGTGGAGCCGGGGTTCCTGGAGGTCGCGCTCGACAAGCTGGTCTCCGCCGGGGGCCTGGTGGAGACCCGGGGCGACGCCTTCCGGATCCGGATGGACGACCGCCCGCAGGCGGTGGACGTCGTCACGCTGCCGTACCCGGGCTTCGCCACCGACCTGCTGCCGATGGCGATCGGGCTGGCCGCGGTCAGCGACGGGGCCTCCCTGATCACCGAGAACATCTTCGACGGGCGGTTCATGTTCGCCAACGAGATGATGCGGCTGGGCGCGGACATCAAGACCGACGGTCACCACGCCGTGGTCCGGGGCCGGGAGGTGCTCTCCGGCGCGCCCGTGCGCGCGACCGACATCCGGGCCGGCGCCGGCCTGATCATCGCCGGGCTCTGCGCCGAGGGGGTCACCGAGGTCTCCGACGTGCACCACGTGGACCGGGGCTACCCGGACTTCGCGGCCGACCTGCGCGCGCTCGGCGTCGAGGTGGAGCGGGGCACCGCCCCGGAGGAACCGGACCTGACCATCTAGGCCTGCCCGTCCCCGATCGCAACCTCGACCCCGAGGCGCGGGGAACCCGCCAGGATCGTCACCCCGGTCACCGCCTGAACATGCGTTCAGGCTCGCCGACTAGGGTGCTGGCAGACACTCGAACAGGCGAGGGAGAAGGAAATGGCGGGTCGACTCGCGGTCGTCGGTGCCGGGCTCATGGGCTCGGGCATCGCCCAGGTGGCGGCGCAGGCGGGCTGGCAGGTGACCCTGCGGGACCTGGACGACGCGGCCACCGGGCGGGGCATGGACGGCATCCGGAAGTCGTTGGGGAAGTTCGCCGAGAAGGGGAAGATCGAGGCGTCCGACGTCGAGGCCACCCTCGCTCGGATCACCCCGACCACCGAGCTGGAGGCGGCGGCCGACGCGGACATCGTGGTCGAGGCGGTCTTCGAGCGGCTGGAGATCAAGCACGAGGTGTTCCGCGCGCTGGACAAGATCTGCAAGGCCGACGCGGTGCTCGCGACCAACACCTCGGCCATCCCGGTGACGCAGATCGCGGCGGTGACCGAGCGCCCGGAGGCGGTCGTCGGCACCCACTTCTTCTCGCCGGTGCCGATGATGAAGCTCTGTGAGCTGGTACGCGGCTACAAGACCAGCGACGGGACCCTGGCGACGGTGAAGACGTTCGCCGAGGAGATCGGCAAGACCGTCGTGGTGGTCAACCGCGACATCGCGGGCTTCGTCACCACCCGGCTGATCGCGGCCCTGGTCGTCGAGGCGGTCAAGCTCGTCGAGTCGGGTGTGGTGTCGGCCGAGGACCTGGACACCGCCTGCCGGCTCGGCTTCGGCCACGCCATGGGACCGCTGGCCACCACGGACCTGACCGGCGTGGACGTGCTGATGCACGCCTCGAAGAACATCCACACCGACACGGCGGACGAGAAGTTCTTCCCGCCGGAGCTGCTCCAGCGCATGGTCACCGCGGGCGACCTGGGCCGCAAGAGCGGCAAGGGCTTCTACACGTACTGAGACCGGCCGACGGACGGGGGCGGTGACCCGCCCCCGTCCGGGTCAGCCGTCGCGCTTGGTGGTCCAGCGGAACGTGGTCAGGCAGAGCACCAGGCCGATCACGCACCAGGCGACGAGGACCAGGGCGACCCGGTCCAGCTCGAACGAGCCGCCCGGCTCGCGGGCGCCGAAGGCCTCCGGCAGGAAGACCGACCGCAGGCCCTGGCACATCCACTTGAGCGGGAAGATCGCCGCCACCTGCTGCATCCACGTCGGCAGCTCGGTGAAGACGAAGAAGACCCCGGAGATGAACTGGAGCACCAGCGCGACCGGGGTGACCACCGCCGAGCCGCTGCGGGCGGTGCGGGCCAGCGAGGAGATGGCGATGCCGCACAGCGTGCAGGCGGTGACGCCGAGGATCGACACCCAGCCGAAGGTCAGCCACTTCGCGGCGGTGGCGGGCAGTTCCAGGTCGAACAGCGCCACCGAGACCGCGAGCAGTAGCACCGTCTCGGCGATGCCGATCGCCACCACCATGATCACCTTGCCGGCGAACCAGACCCACTTCGGCATCGGCGTGCCCCGGTAGCGCTTGAGCACCCCCCGGTCCCGCTCGATCGGGATCCAGATGCCCAGGTTCTGGAAGCTGACCGTCATCAGGCCGGTGGCGATCATGCCGGTGATGAAGTACTGGGTGTAGCTGACCGCGGGGGCGATCTCGTCGTCGAAGATCGCCGCGAAGATCAGGATCATGATGACCGGGAAGCCCATCGTGAACACGACGGACTCCCGGCTGCGCAGGAACTGGGTGATCTCCAGCCGGCTCTGCCGCAGGGTGAGGGCCACCGGCCCGGGCCGCCGGGCCGGTGCCGTGATGGCCGGCGCGGCCGGCTTCGTCGTGGTGGTCATCGGTGTCCGATCATCCGCAGGTAGATGTCCTCCAGGGTCGGCCGGCTCACCGTCAGGCCCGGGACCTCGCCGCCGAAGCGCGCGGCCAGCTCCGCCACGAGCGCCGTCGGCGTCGCGCTCTCCGCCGTCTCCCACGCCCCCTCCGGCGTACGCCAGGAGACCGTCGCCAGGGCCTCCCGCCGGTTGCCCAACTGGTCGGGCGTGGCCACCTCGACCATCCGGCCGCCCGCGATCACGCCGACCCGGTCGGCGAGGGACTCGGCCTCGTCGAGGTAGTGGGTGGTGAGCACGATGGTGGTGCCGGCGGCGGCCAGGTCGCGGATCAGCTCCCAGAACTCCCGGCGTGCCTCCGGGTCGAAGCCGGTGGTCGGTTCGTCCAGGAAGAGCAGCTCGGGGCGGCCGACGATGCCGAGCGCCACGTCGAGCCGGCGCTTCTGCCCGCCCGAGAGGGTGTGCGTGCGGGCCTTCGCCTTGCCGGCCAGCCCGACCCGCTCGACGACCTTGTCGGGGTCGTCCGCGTCGGCGTAGAAGCCGGCGAAGTGGCGCACCACCTCGGCGACCGTCAGCTCGTCGAACTCGCCGGTGCCCTGGAGGACGATGCCCACCCGGGAGCGCCAGTCCGCGGCCGGGCGGGCCGGGTCGCTGCCGAGGACGTCGACGTCGCCGGCGTCGCGCCGCCGGTAGCCCTCCAGGATCTCGACGGTGGTGGTCTTGCCGGCGCCGTTGGGACCGAGGAGGGCGAAGACCTCGCCGCGGTGGACGTCGAGGTCCACGCCCGCGACGGCGACGTTGTCCCCGTACGCCTTGCGCAGCCCCCGCACCGAGATCGCCAGCTCGTCATGCATGCCTCAAGTGTGCGACCTGGCTGCGGCGGCGGGCCGGCCGGGGTGTGGCGGTAGCGCCCATGCCGGGCGCTTCGCACCCGGGTTTCCGCTCCATGGAGCTGTGTGGTTTTCCACAGCCCTGGTGACTGAACGGTAACTTAGACTCCCGCCATGGACGAGAAGGCTCTCCCCGGCCGGCTGCCCGAGCGCGACCGCCCCTGGGTGATGCGCACGTACGCCGGGCACAGTTCGGCCGCCGCGACCAATGCGCTCTTCCGCCGCAACCTGGCCAAGGGCCAGACGGGGCTGTCGGTCGCCTTCGACCTGCCCACGCAGACCGGCTACGACCCCGACCACGAGCTCGCCGCCGGCGAGGTGGGCCGGGTGGGCGTCCCGGTGGCGCACCTCGGCGACATGCGGGCCCTCTTCGACGGCATCCCGCTGGCCGAGATGAACACCTCCATGACCATCAACGCGCCGGCGATGTGGCTGCTCGCCCTCTACGGCACGGTCGGCGCCGAGCAGGGCGCCGAGCTGTCCCGCTGCTCCGGCACCACCCAGAACGACATCATCAAGGAGTATCTCTCCCGGGGCACCCACATCTTCCCGCCGGCGGCGTCGCTGCGGCTGACCGCCGACGTCGTCGCGTACACGCTGCGCGAGATGCCGCGCTGGAACCCGGTGAACATCTGCTCGTACCACCTCCAGGAGGCCGGCGCGACGCCGGTGCAGGAGGTCGGCTTCGCGCTCTCCACCGCCGTCGCGGTGCTCGACGCGGTCCGCGACTCGGGGCAGGTGCCCGCCGAGCGCATGGGCGACGTCGTGCAGCGGATCTCCTTCTTCGTCAACGCCGGGGTGCGCTTCGTCGAGGAGATCGCCAAGATGCGGGCCTTCGGCGCGCTCTGGGACGAGATCACCCGCGAGCGCTACGGGGTGCGGGATGCGAAGCAGCGGCGGTTCCGCTACGGCGTGCAGGTCAACTCGCTGGGCCTGACCGAGGCGCAGCCGGAGAACAACATCCAGCGCATCGTGCTGGAGATGCTCGGCGTGACCCTCTCCCGGGACGCCCGGGCCCGTGCCGTCCAACTGCCAGCCTGGAACGAGGCGCTCGGCCTGCCCCGGCCGTGGGACCAGCAGTGGTCGCTGCGGATGCAGCAGGTGCTCGCGTACGAGTCGGACCTGCTGGAGTACCCGGACCTCTTCGCCGGCTCGCACGTGATGACCGCGCTGGTCGACGAGATCGTCACCGGGGCCCGGGCCGAACTGGAACAGGTGCTGGAGATGGGCGGCGTGGTCGCCGCCGTCGAGACCGGCTACCTCAAGAGCGCGTTGGTCGCCTCGCTGGCCGAGCGGCGTCGCCGGATGGAGTCCGGCGCCGACGTGGTGGTCGGCGTCAACCGGTTCACCGAGACCGAGGCGTCGCCGCTGACGGCCGCCGGCGCCGAGTCCGTGGAACAGGTCGACCCGGCCGTCGAGGCGGCGGCCACGGCCTCCGTACGGCGCTGGCGGGCCGGTCGGGACGACGCGGCCGTCGACGCGGCGCTGGCCCGGCTGCGCGCGGACGCCGCGACCACGACGAACCTGGTGCCGGCGACGCTGGAGTGCGTGCGGGCCGGGGTGACCACCGGCGAGTGGGCCGGCGCGCTGCGCCAGGTCTTCGGTGAGTACCGGGCGCCCACCGGCCTGACCGGCGCCGCCGGGACGGGCGGGGACGCCGGCCTGGCCGCCGTCCGGGAGCGGGTGTCCGCCACCGCCCGCGAGCTGGGCAGCGGCCGGCTGCGGCTGCTCGTCGGCAAGCCCGGCCTCGACGGGCACTCCAACGGCGCGGAGCAGATCGCGGTACGCGCCCGCGACGCCGGCTTCGAGGTGGTCTACCAGGGCATCCGGCTGACCGCCGGGCAGATCGTCGCCGCCGCCGTGGAGGAGGACGTGGACCTGGTCGGCCTCTCGGTGCTCTCCGGCTCGCACCTGGCGGCGGTGCCGGCGGTGCTGGACGGCCTGCGCGCCGCCGGCCGCCCGGACCTGCCGGTGGTGGTCGGCGGGATCATTCCCGGCGGCGACGCGGAGCAGCTCCGTGCCGCCGGGGTGGCTCGCGTCTTCACGCCGAAGGACTTCGCCCTGACCGGGATCATCGACGAGCTGGTGACCGTCGTCCGGGAGGCCAACGGCCTGCGCTGACGGGAGAGCCAGGGTGGCGTTGGTCGTCGTGCCCGGCGTACCCGGCACGCGTCGCCGGGGCCCTGCCCGTCTGGTGGTGCGGGCCCGCCAGCGGGGCATGCCGGTCCGGCGCGCCCCGGGCGAGGTCAGCGGCTGGCGTACGTCATGCAGTCGGCCATGTCGTTGTCGGGGCCGACCTTGATCGACGGTGCGTGGCACTCCAGCTGCTCGTTGTGTCGGCAGTCCGCGCGCTGGCAGGCGCCGACCTGCGCGGTCGTGCCGCCGTCCACCCCGCCGCGGACCGCCGGCATCTCGACGAAGGTGTGGCAGTGCGCGTGGTCCGGACTGCCGATGGTGATGGCGAAGGCGTGGCAGTCGTTGGTGTGGTTGTACGAGCACGCCGCGACCACACACTCCTCGACGCGGGGCATCTCCATTGCTGCGGTCATGGTGACCTCCTCTAGAGTCTTGCCCCGATTTTATGCTTTTGCGGGTTTCGCCGAGCCAGGTTCAGCCCAGCCCGAGCACCTCCGAGAGCGGGGCCGGCTCAAGGCCGCGCTCGGCCAGCCCCGCCAGGATGTGCGGTAGCGCCTCGTCCGTCATCGGCGCGTTCGCCTCCGTCACGTGCAGGACGATCACCGAGCCGGGACGCACCCCGGCCAGCGACGCGCGGACCACCGGCCGCCAGGACTTCGCGAACGGGTCGCCGCTGACCACGTCGCCGTCCACCACCGTCACCCCCAGCGGGGCCAGCGCCGTCAGGGCCCTGCGGTCGTGGCACAGGCCCGGGAAGCGGAAGTACCGGGTCTGCCGCCCCCCGTACGCGGCCACCACGTCGAACGTCCGGGCCACGTCGGCGGTCATCTCGTGTTCCGCGATGCGGGGCAGGCCGTAGCAGTCCGCAGTGAAGGCCAGGTGTCCGTACGTGTGGTTGGCCAACTCGAAACGCGGGTTGCCGGCGAGCCGGCGGGTCACCTCCGGGTACTGCTCGACCCACTTGCCAGTGAGGAAGAACGTGGCCGGCACCCGTTCCCGCTCCAGCAGGTCGATGATCTTCAGATTCGCGTACGACCGCACCGCGCCGCTGCGCAACTGGTACCGCATCGCGTCCGTCATGTCGGCGTCGAAGGTGAGCGCCACCTTGTTGCCCGTACGCGGCCCGTGGTCGACGACGGGCGGCCTGGTCCCGGGCCGGGTGGCGCCGGGGACCGGCCCGCTGGGTGTGGCCGTCGACTCCTGACCGGTTGACGCCGTGGGTGTCGGCGGTGGGGCGGTCGGGGGCGTGGTCTGTCCCGGGGTGGTCGGGGTCTGCGGGGCTCGGCCCGTCTCCGTCTGGCCCGTCCCCGTGGCCCGGACGATGCCGGCGGCGGCCGGGGCGCGCTCCGGCGCCGGGGCGGCGAGGAGGGCTGCGGCGGCGACCACGGCGACCAGGGTCGCGACGAGCGGAACGCGGGGGATCTTCACGTGCACCGGGAGATGATGTCAGCGCGCCGGGGTTTTCGGGTGCCCTGGCACCGTGGCGTGACGTTCGGATCGCTGCGTCGCATCAGCTCGGGTGGGCGGGGCCGCGACCACTACGCCCAGTGGGAGCAGCAGGCCGCCGACCTGGTCGCCGAGCACTGGAACAACTGACCACCACAAGTCACAGGCAGGTGCGTCTGGCCGGTACCCGATTCGGGTGCCGGTCAGACGCGGAAGCCGGCGGCCCGCGCCGCCTGACGCTCCCGGCGGCGGTCGGAGCGGCGGCGCAGGAACCAGAAGAGGAAGACGACCAGTCCTAGCAGGAACGCCAGCACCAGCACCGGCAGGATGATCGCCACCACCGACATGACCACGCTGGTGGCGTCCTCGGCGGTGCTGGCCACCGGCGCACCGACGCCTGCCGTCGTCGCGTTGATGACCGGTCGGGCGGCGGACTTCAGCAGGTGCACGCCGAGGGCGATCAGCACCCCGGTCACCACCGGCACCCACTCGTTCGACGAGAAGAAGCTGCCCGGGTCGCTCACCGTCACCGTCTCCGACGCCGAACCGGCGCCGAACGCCAGGCCGCCCGCGGTCGGCCGGACCACGGTCTGGACGACGTCGTTGACGTGGTCCACCACCGGGACCTTGTCGGCGACGACCTCGACGACCAGCAGCACCGCCAGGATCGCGATCACCCACCCGTTGCCCAGCCACTGCCACCCGCCGGGCAGGTCGATCAGGCTGGTGTAGCGGGCCAGCAACCCCATGGTGAGCAGGGGGATGTATGCGTTCAGTCCCGCCGAGGCGGCGAGACCCGAACCGGTGAGAACCTCGAGCACCATCCCAGCATGGCACCGGCACGCCAGTGCCGCTCGCTGGCGCGGGCCGGGGTCTCGGCTACCCTCGTCGGGTGCGGTTGGTCATTGCGAAGTGCTCGGTGGACTATGTCGGACGGCTCTCGGCCCACCTGCCGCCGGCCACCCGGTTGCTCATGGTGAAGGCGGACGGGTCGGTGTCGATCCACGCCGACGACCGGGCGTACAAGCCGTTGAACTGGATGAGCCCGCCCTGCCGGTTGGAGGAGGCCCCCGGTGTCTGGCGGGTCGTCAACAAGGCGGGCGAGGAACTGCGGATCACCCTGGAGGAGATCTTCCAGGACACCTCGTACGAGCTGGGCGTCGACCCGGGCCTGCGCAAGGACGGTGTGGAGGCGCACCTGCAGGAGCTGCTGGCCGCGAACCCGGAGACCCTCGGCGAGGGGTTCACGCTGATCCGCCGGGAGTACATGACGGCGATCGGCCCGGTCGACCTGCTCTGTCGGGACGCCGCGTCCGGCACCGTCGCCGTCGAGGTGAAGCGCCGGGGCGAGATCGACGGGGTGGAGCAGCTCACCCGCTACCTCGAGCTGCTCAACCGTGACCCGCTGCTCGCGCCGGTCGCCGGGGTCTTCGCGGCGCAGGAGATCAAGCCGCAGGCCCGCGTGCTCGCCACGGACCGGGGCATCCGCTGCGTGGTCGTGAACTACGACAAGCTGCGCGGCATCGAGCGCGACGAGCTGACCCTCTTCTGACGACGGCTCGCCGCCGGGGGCACCTGCCGGCGGGGCGGCGTCAGCGGGGCGGGGCCGGTGGGCCGTCCGCGCGGACGGCGATCAGCGACTTGGGCAGGCCGGCCACCCGTTCGACGAGGATCCGCGAGTCGGGGAAGTAGTGCCGCATCTGTGAGCGGTCGAGCAGTTCCGTCCAGAGCACCTGGTGGATGGCGGCCTCGTGGGTGCGGGTCGGCTTGTGCCCGAGCGGCCAGCGGCGGGCGAACGCGGTACGCAGTCGCACGGGGAGGAACTGCATCCCGGGCGCGATCCAGTGCGGCTCGATGGGGAAGTAGCGGTAGGGCGTCTGCACCCAGTGCCGGTCGCCGAGCCCGCGTACGGCGTCGGCGAAGCGCAGCCGCCGCTCGTGTCCGCCGACGTGCTCCACCACGGAGTTCGAGAAGACCAGGTCGTAGCGGCGCGAGGTGATCCGGGCCGGCAGGTCGCAGGCGTCGGCCCGGTCGACCTCCGCCCACTCCGGGACGTCGGTGGGCGGTCGCTCCAGGTTGACCACGTGTACGCGTGCCGGCCGCACGTCGGCACGGGCCCAGGTGCCGAGCCGGCCACCCAGGTCGATGACGTGCATCTTCTCCAGGTCGGGAAAGGTCCGGGCCAGCCAGTCGGCGCGGCGGCGTCGCTGCCGGGCACTCCACGACCGGTCACTGTCGACAAGGTGGAAGCGCAATCGATGGGGCCGCATTTAACGCAATGTACCGCTCCCACCACGTTGGACACACGCGAGGGCCTTCATGATCGGTTATCCGACACTCACCTGCCGTACATGACCTTGATGGCCTTCACGAGCCGGGCGACGTCGGCCGGCGTCCGCTCGAAGGTCGTCGAGGCCAGCATCGACCGGGCCCGCCGCCGGGTGATGGCCTTGGCGCGGCTGAACTCCCGCAGCCCGTCCTCGCCGTGGATGCGCCCGAAGCCGGACTCGCCGACGCCCCCGAACGGCAGCGTGGACATCCCGGCGAAGGTCAGCGCCGAGTTCACCGACGCCATGCCCGAGCGCAGCCGCCGGGCGATCGCCACCGCGCGCCGCCGGCCGAAGACCGAACCCCCCAGGCCGTACGGCAGGGCGTTGGCGCGGTCGACGGCCTCGTCGGCGTCGCGGACCCGGTTGATGGTCAGGGTCGGACCGAACGTCTCCTCGCGTACGGCGGCGGAGTCCTCCGGGACGTCCACCAGCACGGTCGGGCGCACGTACGGCGGCTGCACCGCGTCCGCGCCGCCCAGCACGGCCCGGCCGCCCCGGGACAGCGCGTCGTCGATGTGCCGGCGGATCACGTCGAGCTGGCTCGGCATGGTGATCGGGCCGATGTCCGCGTCGTCCGGGCCGACGGTCAACCGGCCGGCCCGCTCGACCACCTTGCCGACGAAGGCGTCGAAGACCGGCTCCACCGCGTAGACCCGTTCGATGCCGATGCAGGTCTGGCCGGCGTTGGTCAGTGCGCCCCAGACGCACGCCTCGGCGGCGGCGTCCAGGTCGGCGTCGGCGTCGACGATCATCGCGTCCTTGCCGCCGGCCTCCAGCAGCACCGGCGTCAGCGACTCGGCGCAGGCCGTCATCACCTTCCTGGCGGTGGCCGACGAGCCGGTGAAGGCCACCTTGTCCGCCCCGGAGCGGCAGAGCGCGGCCCCGACGTCGCCGAGCCCGTGCACCGCGGTGAAGACCGGCTGCTCCGGCACCACCTCGGCGAAGGTGTCGACCAGCCACTGGCCGACGGCGGGGGTGTACTCGCTGGGCTTCAGCACCACCGTGTTCCCCGCCGCCAGCGCGTACGCGGCGGAGCCGATCGGGGTGAAGACGGGATAGTTCCACGGGCCGATCACGCCGACGACGCCGTACGGCTGGTATTCGAGGTGGGCGGAGAACTCGGCCAGGACGAGCCGGGAGCGGACCCGGCGGGGGCCCAGCACCCGGCGGGCGTTGCGGGCCGCCCAGTCGACGTGCTCGACGGCGGAGGCGACCTCGACCACGGCGTCGGCGACCGGCTTGCCACCCTCGGCGTGCATCAGCTCGGCGATTTCCTCGATCCGTCGGGCGAGCAGGCCGCGCCAGCGCAGCAGCCGCTCCCTGCGCCCGCCGAAGCCGAGCGCCGCCCACCACTCGCCGGCCGCGCGGGCCCGGTCGACGGCCCGCCGGACGTCCTCGGCGGTGGCGACCGGCAGGCGTCCGGCCTCGGCGCCGGTCGCGGGGCTCGTCGAGATCAGTCGATCGTCCTCGATGACCGGGGTGCCCGGGGCATGTACAGCCGTCATGACGGAAGTCTAGACCCGAGAATTACTCACCGGTAGGGCCGCGCGCCGGAGTCCGGTCCGTCTCGGGTCGCGCGGTGCCGGGACGGGGTGGACGACCGTCGGCCGGACTTGTGATGATTCCTGGGCCGATGCGCGCCGAACCGCCGAACGCGAGGTGTCCGGCCGGGGGTGCGGAGGTGACCACGCGGCGGTGGAGGGCGACTACCGTGTGCTGGCAGGCTGACGCACGGGGTGACCGTGCGGGGTGGAGGCTGACTGTCCATGGAGGAACATCCGGAACTGAGACCGTCGTTGACGGTGGCCGGCGGGGCGATGCGGGGGCTGAGCTTTCGGGTGGGCCCTGAACGGCAGGTCATCGGCCGGGCGCCGACCGCCGACGTCGTGGTGCACGACGCCCATCTGAGCCGCCGGCACGCCGAGGTGTGGCTGACGGGCGAGGGGGCGACCCTGGCGGACCTGGGCTCCACCAACGGCACCTGGCTGAACGACCGGCGGATCACCGGCGTGGAGCGGCTGGCCGACGGGGACGTGATCCGGCTCGGCCGCACCGAGCTGCGCGTCTACGATCCGGGTGTGGCGCGCACCGACCCGGTGGGCTTCAGCTTCAACACGCCGCGCCGGGACCGTCGCCCGACCCTGCCGTTGCCGGTCGCGACCCCGGCCGTCGGCCCCGCGTCGCCGGTGGCCGTGCCGGCCGTCGACCCGGTGCCGCCGACGGTTCCGGCGGTACTGTCCGCCCCGTCCTGACCGGGGCCGCCGGCGCACACCTTCCGTCACGCGAAGGTGGCGGGTCGGCACATGGACGCGTCCGGCGGCGTCGTGGCAGCATCCGGCGGATGGAGACCGGACAGCGGCTGGTGTCGGCGAACGGGATCACCCAGGCGGTACGGGTGGCCGGACCGCCGGACGGCGCTCCCGTACTGCTGGTCCACGGCAACTGCTCGTCAGCGGCCTTCTGGGAGCCGCTGGTGCGGCGACTGCCGGCCGCCCTCCGGGTGGTCGCGCCCGACCTGCGCGGCTACGGGCTGACCGACACCGCTCCGGTGGACGCGACCCGGGGGCTGGGCGACTTCGCCGACGACGTCGCGGCGCTGTTCGACGACCCGTCCCTCTTCCCGGCCGGCGCCCGGCCGGTGGCGGTCGGCCACTCGCTCGGCGGCGGGGTGGCCATGCGGCTGCTCGTCGACCACCCCGACCGGGTGGGCGCGCTGCTGCTCGCCGCGCCGGTCTCGCCGTACGGCTACGGCGGCACCCGGGACCTGGCGGGGACGCCGACCACCCCCGACTTCGCCGGCACCGGCGGCGGCACGGCCAACCAGGACTTCGTCAGGCGGCTGGCTGCCGGCGACCGGAGCGCGGACGCCCCGAGCAGTCCGCGTGCCGTGCTGCGGGCGACCTACGTGGCGGACCCGGCCTCGCTCGGCGACGACGAGGATCTGCTGCTGGACAGCCTCCTCTCCACCGCCACCGGCGACGACAACTACCCCGGTACGGCGGTCACCTCGGCGAACTGGCCCGGCACCGCCCCGGGCCGACGCGGCGTGCTCAACGCCCTCTCCCCGGCGCACTTCCGGCTCGCCGAGGAACTGGTCGCGGTGGCCGGCAAGCCGCCGGTCACCTGGATCCACGGGGACGCCGACGTCATCGTCTCGGACACCGCGATGATGGACCTGGCCCACCTGGGCTCGCTGGGTGTGCTGCCCGGCTGGCCGGGGGAGGCGGCCTGCCCGGCGCAGCCGATGGTGGGGCAGACCCGGGCGGTGCTGGAGCGTTACGCGGCGGCCGGTGGGGCGTACCGCGAGGTGCTGCTGCCCGGCTGCGGGCACAGCCCGCACCTGGAACGGCCGACCGAGTTCGTCGCCGAGCTGCTCAGGCTGACCGGTACGGCGGGCTGACCGCCGGGTCGGGCCGCTCGCCGGGACGGGTTGCCCGCCGGTGCGGGGCCGCCGCCGGGACGGGGCGTGCCGCCGGCCCGGGCGCCCCCTCGCCGGGGCCTGCCCGCGAGCCCGGGCCGGTCCGCTCGGCACCCGCTCTGACCGGCGCGTGGCCGCGCTGGAGGTCGTGAAATTTGCCACGGCGCGCCTCGACAACTCAGCGTCACGTGGCAGACTCGCGCGCATAACCTTAATGGTCGTTCAAGCGGCCCTGCGGAGCATCGAGGAGGTCGGTCGTGGCGCGCGATCTAACCAGCGTGGGCGTTGTGGGTCTGGGCACCATGGGCGCCGGCATCGTCGAGGTGTTCGCGCGCAACGGGGTCGACGTCGTCGCGGTGGAGGTCTCCGAGGGCGCGCTCGAACGCGGCCGGGCCATCCTCACCGGGTCGACGGACCGGGCCGTGGCCAAGGGCAAGCTCGCCGAGGCCGACCGCGACGCGCTGCTGGACCGCGTACGGTTCGCCGTCGGGCTGGACGCGCTGCACTCCGTGGACCTGGTCATCGAGGCGGTGCCCGAGCACCTGGACCTGAAGCAGCGGATCTTCGCGGAGCTGGACCGGGTCTGCAAGCCCGAGGCGATCCTGGCCACCAACACCTCGTCGCTGAGCGTCACCGAGATCTCCGTCGCCACCAGCCGGCCCAACCAGGTCATCGGCATCCACTTCTTCAACCCGGCACCGGTGATGAAGCTGGTGGAGGTGGTCCGGACGGTGGTCACCTCCGCCGACGTCGTCGCCGACGTGGAAGGGCTCTGCAAGCGGCTCGGCAAGGTCGACGTCACCATCAGCGACCGGGCCGGCTTCATCGCCAACGCGCTGCTCTTCGGCTACCTCAACCACGCCGTCGGGATGTTCGAGTCGCACTACGCCACCCGCGAGGACATCGACGCGGCCATGAAGCTCGGCTGCGGCCTGCCGATGGGCCCGCTGGCGCTGATGGACCTGATCGGCCTGGACACCGCGTACGAGATCCTCGACACCATGTACCGGCGCGGCGGGCGGGACCGCCGGCACGCCCCGGTGCCGCTGATCAAGCAGATGGTCACCGCCGGGCTCCTCGGTCGCAAGTCCGGCCGGGGCTTCTACACCTACGAGCGGCCGGGCTCCCCGGTCGTCGTACCCGACGAGCAGACGCCGGTGGCGACGGAGGCCGCGCTCGGCGACGGCGCCCGCGCCATCGCGAAGGTCGGGGTGGTCGGCTCCGGGACGATGGCCACCGGCATCATCGAGGTCTTCGCCAAGGCCGGCTACGAGGTCGTCTCGGTGACCCGGGGTGCGGAGAAGTCCGCGAAGGTCTTCGAGACGGTCCGGACCTCGCTCAACAAGGGCGTGGTGCGCGGCAAGCTCAGCGAGGCCGACCGGGAGGCCGCGCTGGGCCGGATCAACTGGTCGGCCACCCTGGAGCACCTCGCCGACGTCGACCTCGTCGTCGAGGCCGTGGTCGAGGAGTTGAGCGTCAAGAAGGCCCTCTTCGCCAGCCTCGACGAGATCTGCAAGCCGGGCGTCGTGCTCGCCACCACCACCTCCTCGCTGCCGGTGATCGACGTCGCGATGGCCACGCAGCGGCCCGCCGACGTGGTCGGGCTGCACTTCTTCAATCCGGCGCCGCTCATGCCGCTGGTGGAGGTCGTGCAGACCATCCGCACGTCGGCGGAGACCACCGCCACCGCCCGCGCGGTCTGCGCCGCGATGGGCAAGACGGGCGTGGTCTGCGGCGACCGTTCCGGCTTCATCGTCAACGCGCTGCTCTTCCCCTACCTCAACGACGCGGTGAAGATGCTGGAGGCGAGCTACTCCACCGCCGACGACATCGACCACGCGATGAAGCTGGGCTGCGGCTACCCGATGGGCCCGTTCGAACTGCTCGACGTGGTCGGCCTGGACGTCTCGCTGGCCATCCAGCGCGAGCTCTACCTGGAACTGCGCGAGCCGGGCTTCGCGCCAGCCCCGCTGCTGGAGCACCTGGTCACGGCCGGCTACCTGGGCCGCAAGAGCGGCCGCGGCTTCCGCGACCACACCCGTCGCTGAGTCCGGTCGACGCCGCGCGCCGGTGACGGCGTCCGCCTGGTGTGACCCTTCGAGGAGTACGCCGGCAGCCGGGGCTCTCGCCCGCCCCGCGCCGGGCCCGCCGTCGGCCCGTACGCTTGGCAAGCGTGAGCCCCCGTCGCAACCGACCCCGCCGCGACGACACCGCGCACCTCGACTCCGACCGGGTCCGTCAGGGCGTCGCCTCGGTGCAGCAGTGGCGCGACGGCGACTGGCAGGTACGCGGGATCAGCGGCGGCGCCGCCACCAAGACGTACCGCTGTCCGGGCTGTGACCAGGAGATTCGGCCTGGCGTGGCGCACCTGGTGGCGTGGCCGGCGGACGGGCGGGGCGACCTGACGGACCGGCGGCACTGGCACAGCGGGTGCTGGCGTGCCCGGGACCGGCGCGGGCCGGTCGTGCAGCGTGGCCGCGGCACCCCTAGGTACGGCTAAGCGATCTGGATCACGCTGTTTCCGCCCCGCCCGGCGGTTCCCGGCCGCACCGGCGAGACTGGTGGGGTGAGCACACCGATCCGCGCGTCCTCGATCCTGCCCGGTCACCGCGAGGACATCGAGCTGCACACCGCCGACGGTCTACGGCTGGTCGGCGAGCTGGCCCGGCCGCTGGACCGTGAGCCGGCGGGCACCCTGGTCTGCCTGCACCCCCTGCCGACGCACGGCGGGATGATGGACAGCCACGTGTTCCGCAAGGCGGCGTGGCGGCTGCCGGCCCTGGCCGACCTGGCCGTGCTCCGCTTCAACACCCGGGGCACCAGCAGCCTGCGTGGCACCAGCGAGGGGGCCTTCGACAACGCCGTCGGCGAGCGCTTCGACGTCGCCGCCGCCATCGAGTACGCCGAGTTCGCCGAGCTGCCGAACATCTGGCTGCTCGGCTGGTCGTTCGGCACCGACCTGACCCTGATGTACGGCTGCGATCCGGCCGTCGTCGGAGCGGTCCTGCTCTCCCCGCCGCTGCGCTTCTCCGCCCCGGCGGACCTGGAACACTGGGCGGAGTCCGGCAAGTCGCTGACCGCGCTGGTGCCCGAGTTCGACGACTACCTGCGCCCCGACGAGGCCCGGGAGCGCTTCGCGGCGGTGCCGCAGGCCGAGGTGGTCGGGGTGCCCGGTGCGAAGCACCTCTGGGTCGGCGACGCCGAGACCGTGCTGGACGAGGTGGTCCGCCGGGTCAACCCGGCCGCCGCCGTGCCGCTGCCGACGACCTGGGACGGCCCGATGGAGACCGGCGACGTCAGCGCGTACGCCGACCGCACGGTGGCCTCCTTCGCGGACCGTCCGGTGCCCGGCCCGGCCGCCGGCCAGGCCGGCTGACCCAGCCTGCGCCTCGCGGACCCGGCGGCCCGGTCCACCGCCACCGGGCCGTCCGGCCGGGGTCAGCGGGACTCCTGCCGGGGCAGGACCACCTCGCGCAGGATGAGCTGGAACGCGGCCACCGCCGGGATCGCGATGAGCGCGCCCACCACCCCCAGCAGGGAGACCCCGAGCAGGGCGGCCACCAGGGCGGCCACCTCGTTGACCGACACCGACCGTCGCATGATCTTGGGATAGATCAGGTAGTTCTCGATCTGCTGGTAGATCAGGAAGAACACCGCGCAGGCGATGCCGATCGGCAGGTCGGTGGCGAATCCCACCAGGCTGACGATCACCGCGCCCAGGGTCGCGCCGATCTGCGGGATCAGGTCCGTCACCGCGACCACCACGGCCAGCGCGAACGGGTACGGCAGCCCGACGACCAGCGCGAAGACGTACGTGGAGATCCCGGCCAGCACCGCGATGCTGAGCGCGCCCACCATGTACGCGCCCACCTTGGTCAGGATCTCGTCCCCGATGAGCTGCACGCGCTCCCGGCGCGAGCGGGGCACCAGCGAGTAGCCCAGGGCGCGTAGCCGGTCGAAGTAGGCCAGGAAGTAGATGGTCAGCACCAGCACGGTCAGCCCCCGGAAGACCGTGCCGAACACCAGTTGGGCGCCGCCGAGCACCCCGCCGAGGGCCTGCCCGAACGTGTCGGCGTTGGCCGCGTTCTGCAGCCGCTCCGTGAGGTCGTAGCGCACCACCAGGTCGTTGACCGTCTCGTTGCGGCGCAACGCCTCCAGGTAGCTCGGTAGCTGGTCGATGAATTGCCCGGTCTGCGTCACGACGGGCGGCACCAGGGCGAACGCCCCGCCGCAGAGGAGCAGCACGACCGTCAGCGCGACCACCGCCACGGCGGCCCCGTGCGGCAGCCCCCAGGAACGCAGCCGGACCACCGCGGGGTGCAGGCCGACCGCGAGGAAGAGCGCGATGACCACCAGGACCAGGATGCCGGCGGCGTTGCGCAGGCCCAGGTAGAGGGTGTACGCGAGCAGCACCCCGGCCGCGCCGGTGAACCCGACCAGGAAGCTGCTGCGCTTCAGCGGCCGTCCCGGCGTGCCGAACCGGCTCGATCCGTTCTTCGCCGGCGTGCCGCCGCCCGTCGTGTCCGCGGCGTCCGTCGTGCCCGTGGTGTCCGCGGCGTCCGTCGTGCCCGTGGTGTCCGTGGTGTCCGTCGCCCCGGTGCCGTGCTCGGGCGCGGTGGCGTGCTCCGGCTTCCGCTCCCCGCCGCCCGTTCCCCGGGCGCTGCCGCGCTCCGGGCCTGTGGCGCTGTCGGGCTGTCGGCCTGCGGCGCTGCCGGGCTCCGGGCCGCCGCTCGACGTCGTCGGTCCGTCTTCCGCCATCGGACCTCCCTGGTCGACTCCCGCCCCGACGGCCCGCTCGCGGCTCACATCGGCGAATCCGTACGGGAGCCTACGCCGCAGGCCCGACCCGCCCAGCCGGCCCGCACCCGCTGGCACCCGAATCCTGGGATCTTGGCACGAGACGGCCCCTGGAGGGGCCCGATTCTTCCAAGATCCGCTGCACCGCCCGACGAGCTCGGTCGTCGGGCGGTGGAGCGGATCAGAGGTCAGTCCTTCTCGACGACGACCTTGCTCGGCTTGGCGCTGCGCTCGTCGGTGGTCGGCTTCGTGGGGCGTTTGCCGTTCTCGCCGGTGCTGGTGATCTTCGTCGGGGTCGCGCCCCGACCCCCCTCGCCGGGCACCGCCGCCACGGTCGGCTCCCCCTCCACGCCGGCACTGGCCGTACCCCCGTCGACGGTGGTCACGGTGGCGACCTTGCCGTTGGCCGGTTGCCCCGCGTCCGCCGGCTCGATCCGGCCCTTGGCCGGCTGCCCGGCGTCCTCGGGTTCCACCTTGCCGGCGGTGGACTTCTCGCCCGAGGGGGACGCGACCTCGGCGGAGCCCGTCGTCCCGTCTCCCGCACCGACCGGGGCCTTGTCCTTGCCGGCCGTGCCCGCGCCCACCGGGGCCTTGTCCGCCGTCTCCGCGCCGCCCGCGCCCGCGCTGACCGGGGCCGTGTCCGCGCCGGCCTTGTCCTTGCCGGCCGTGCCCGCGCCGCCTGCGCTCACCGGTGCCCTGTCCGCGTCGGGACGGGGCTTGCCGCCGTTCGCCGTGGCCGGCCCCGGCTTGCCGCCCGCCGCCACCGGGGCGACGGCACCGTCTGCTCCGCCCGGCCGGTCGGCCGCGCCGAGCAGGCCCAACCGCAGCTCCGTCACCTGCCGCTGGAGGTCGTCGGACTCCTGCCGGGACTTCCAGGTCTCCTGCCGAAGATCGGCCAGCTCCTGCTGGGCCTGGGCGATCTCCAACATCACCTGGGCGAGCTGCTGGCGGCTGGCGGCGGCCTCCTGCTGCGTGGCGGCGAGGTGCTGCTGGGTGGTGGCCAGGTGCTGCTGCGTCGTGGCCGCGTACTCCTCGAACTGCCGACGCGACGTCGCCACGTGCTCGTCGGCCCTGCGGCGCTTCTCGGCCGCCTCCGACTCGGCCCGGCCGAGCAGCGCCGCGGCCTCCTCCTCGGCCCGCTGACGCATCGTCAGGGCGTCCTGCTCGGCGGCCTCACGGACGGCGGTGGCGCCCTGCTCGATCTCGTTCCTGCGGGCGGTGTACTCCGTCTCCAGGGCGGTGCGGCGCGCCTCGAACTCCGACTCCAACTCGTCGTGCCGGCTCGTGTGCTGCTTCTCCAACTCGGCGAGGCGGGTCTTGTACTGCTTCTCCAACTCGTCGCGGCGCGCGGTGAACTCCTGCTCGGCCGCCGCGCGGTGCTGGGCCAGCTCGCGGTCCGCGGCCTCGCGCCGGCTGTTGACCTCCTGCTCCACCCCGGCCCGCCAGGCGCCCAGCTCCTGCTGCGTCTGGGCGCGGGCGTGCTGCACGTACGCCTCGGTCTCGGTGCGCATCCGCTGCACGTACGCCTCGGTCTCGGCGCGGTTGCGCTTCGCCGTCTCGGCCGCCTGGGTGCTGAGCCGCTCCGCCTCCTGGCGGGCCTTCTCCCGGGTGGCCTGCCCGGCGGCGGCGGCGTCGTCGACGATCTGCTTGGCGTCCCGCTGCGCCTTGGCGTGTGTTTCCCGGCCCGCCTCGGTGGCCTGGTCGACCAGGCGCCTGGCCTCCTGCTGGGCCTTGGCGTGCACCTCCTTGGCGGCCTCGCGCAGCTGGGTGGCCTCCTGCTGGGCCTTGGCGTGCACCTCCCTGGCCGCCTCGCGCAGCTTGGTCGCCTCCTGCTGGGCGCGGTGGTGGATCTCCTTCGCCGCGTCCCGTAGCTGGGTGGCCTCCTGCTGGGCCTTCGCCAGGGACTCCTGGGCGGCCTTGCGGAGCCGGGCGGCCTCCTCCTGCGCCGTACGGACGGAGGCGTCCGCCTCGGCCTTGCGGGCCGCGGTGTGCCGCTCCTCCTCCGTGCGGCGGGCGGCCAGCGCGATCTCGAAGTCCTTGAGGGCGGTGGCGGCCTGCTCGCGGGCCTCCTCGACGATGTGCTCGGCGGCTGCCCGGCGAGCCCCGATCTCCTCGTTGGCGGAGGCCAGGATCGAGTCGGCCTGCTCCTCGGCGAGGGTGAGGATCTGCTCCACCCGCGGGCCGAGATGCCGGTAGGAGACGTTCTCCAGTGTCCCGCCGGACGACCTGCGCGCCTGGGCGAGATCCCGCTGGAGCACCTCGACCTGGCCGGCCAGCTTGTGGATCTGTGTGTAGGCCTGTTCCCGCTCGGCCGCCAGGGCCGCGATCTCGTGCTCCGCGCGAGCGACGTACCGGTCGACCTGTCGTTTCTCGTACCCCCGCAGAGCGGACTCGAAGCTGGGCTCCGTGGTCACGTCCCCGCCGAGAGCGAACAGTTCCTCGCCGTGCGACATGCCCCCATCCTCACACGGCTCCAGTCCGACTGGGGCGATACGGACGCCCCGGATAGGACCTACTTCACTGCCGACACGCCCGGGCGATTCGTCCGGCGCGAAGACCCCTACGGCGCGGGGCGCACCGGTCACCCGGTGTCACCCCGCGCCGCGGATCATGCCCCGGTCGGTTGGGTCAGTTGGCCGTCTCCGCAGTCACCCGAGCGTCGGCGCCGTCGGCCTTCTTCGCCTCCGGCTTGGCCTGCGCCGCGGGCACCCCCGGCACGATGCCGGCGAGACCGGAGAGCATCTGGCCGAGCTGCGAGGTGACGGCGTCCTTCTGCCGGGTGAGGTCCTCGACCTCGCGGCGGGCCGCCTGGGTGGTCAGCTCTGCCTCGGTGCGCGCCTCGGTGAGCAGGCGCTTCGCCTCGGCCTTCGCCTCGGTGAGCGTCTTGTCGGACAGGGCCTTGGCCTTGTCGACCGTCTCGTTGGCGGTGCGCTCGGACTCGACGCGGCGGGCCTCGGCGCGCTGCTCGATCTCCTTGGCCCGCTCCTGCGCGGCGTGGGCGCGCTGCTCGGCCTCGCTGACCAGCTTCTGGGTCTGGGCGACCTGCGCGGCGTGCCGCTCGGACTCCTCGCGCTCGGCCTTCTCCCGGCGCTCGGCGAGCTGGAGCTCCAGGGCCTGGAGGTCCTTGTCGCGCTTGTCGCGGGCGTCGGTGAGCAGCTTGGTCGCCTCGGCGCGCTTCTCCTCGGCCTCGCGGGCGGCCTTCGCCCGCTGCTGGGTGATCTCCCGCTCGGCGGTGGCCCGCAGGGTGGCGACCTCGCGCTCGACGGTGGACTTCAGCTCGGCGACCTCGTGCGCGGTCACCGTGCGCAGCTGCTTGGTCTCCCGATCGGCGTCGGCGCGCAGCGTGTCGGCCTCGCGACGGGCCTGGACGCGGACCTCGGCGGCCTCGCGCTCGGCGGCGGTGCGGACGCTGCCCGCCTCCCGCTCGGCGTTGGCCTTCATGGCCGCCGCCTCGGCGCGCGCCTTGTCGGTGATCTCGCGGGCCTCGAGGCGCGCGGCGGACAGGATGCCCTCCGACTCCCGCTTGGCCTCGTTGCGGTGGTCGTTGGCCTGCTCCTCGGCCAGCCGGAGGATCTGCTCGACGCGGGTGCCGAGGCCCGAGAGGGTGGGCCGGCTGTTCTCCTCGAGCTGCTTGTTGGTGTCGGCGAGCTTCTGCTCCAGCGCGCTCATGCGCTGCTCGGCCTGGCGGAGCCGTCGCTGGGCGTCGTTCATCCGCTGCTCGGCCTCGGCGCGGGCCTGCTCGGACTGGGTCAGCGCGGCCGTCATCCGGCCGATGAAGTCATCGACCTGGTGGGTGTTGTAGCCGCGCAGGCCAACGGTGAAATCGGGCTGCGAGTTCGCGTTATCGAAGAACGCAAGAGGGGATGACTGCTGGGGCATTGGGACATACTCGCAGACCCCCCAGGGTGCTTCGCAAGAGCGGTCCCGAGCTTTCGTGTCCTGTTTACATGGTCAACTGCGCCGCCGCCGACGGTCGGACAGATCGCCGATCTTGGCAGGTCCCGGGCGGGTCGGGCGGCACGGAGAGTGACATCGGAAAAGGGCCGCGGGAGCACCCCGCGGCCCTTTGTCGCGCCATGGTCCGGATCACTCGAATGAGCGTCCGACACTTGGCGACGGAAAGGCAATCGTCGTTCATCGCAATGGCCGACGTCGCCTCGTCCGCCGGGTCAGTGGCCGCGGAAGCGGTTGATCGCGTCCTCGTGCCGGGAGCGTAGCTCGCGGTCGCGTACGCCGAGGCCGTCCGACGGGGCGAGGCAGCGGACACCGACCTTGCCCTGGTGCGCGTTGCGGTGCACCTCGTATGCGGCCTGCCCGGTCTGCTCCAGCGCGTAGGTCTTCGACACGGTGGGGTGGACCTTGCCCAACGCCACCAGCCGGTTGGCCTCCCACGCCTCGCGGTAGTTGGCGAAGTGGCTGCCGATGATCCGCTTCAGGTGCATCCAGAGGTAGCGGTTGTCGTACTGGTGCAGGAAACCGCTGGTGGAGGCGCAGGTGACGACGGTGCCGCCCTTCTTGGCCACGTAGACGCTGGCGCCGAAGGTCTCCCGGCCGGGGTGCTCGAAGACGATGTCCGGGTCCTCGCCGCCGGTCAACTCGCGGATGCGCTCGCCGAAGCGCCGCCACTCGTCCTGGTCCTGCGTCTGCTCGTCCTTCCAGAACCGGAAGCCCTCGGCGGTGCGGTCGATGACCAGCTCGGCGCCCATCTTCCGGCACAGCTCGGCCTTCTCGGGCGAGGAGACCACGCAGACCGGGATCGCGCCGCCGTTGAGCGCCATCTGGGTGGCGTAGCCGCCCAGGCCGCCGGAGGCGCCCCAGATCAGCACCACGTCGCCCTGCTTCATGTTCGCCCCGTGGTGCGACACCAGCTGCCGGTACGCCGTCGAGTTGACCAGCCCGGGGCTGGCCGCCTCCTCCCAGCTCAGGTGGCGCGGCTTGGGCATCAGCTGGTTGGCCTTGACCACGCACAGCTCGGCCAGGCCGCCGAAGTTGGTCTCGAAGCCCCAGATCCGCTGCTGCGGATCCAGCATGGTGTCGTCGTGTCCGGCCGCGTCCTCCAGCTCCACGGAGAGACAGTGCGCGACGACCTCGTCGCCGGCCTTCCACTTCGTCACCCCGGGTCCGGTGCGCAGCACCACGCCGGCGGCGTCGGAGCCCACCACGTGGTACGGCAGGTCGTGCCGGCGGGTCAGCTCCGAGAGCCGGCCGTAGCGCTGGAGGAACTTGAAGGTCGGCAGCGGCTCGAAGATGCTGGTCCAGACCGTGTTGTAGTTGATCGCACTGGCCATCACCGCGACCAGCGCCTCGCCCGGCCCCAGCTCCGGCGTCGGCACCTCCTGCACGTGCAGCGCCTTGCGCGGGTCCTTGTCCCGGGTGGCCAGGCCGTCGAACATCCGGGTCTCGTCGGCGCGCACCACCACGCCGCGGTACGACTCGGGTACCGGCAGGCCGGCGATCCCGGCGAGGTCCCGTTCCGGTTGGTCGGATCCCTCCGCCGCCATGATCGCTTCGAGGATGTCCTGCACGTCGACCTCCCGTTCGTCCGCACCCCGCCCACGCGGGCCCGGGTGCTGCCATCGTCGGCGTCGGTGCGGCCGACCGCCATGTCGGTGTCCGACACATCCGGCGCCGGCCGCGCTCCTGTGGGGCGGGACGTTACTGAACAGTAGCTAGGGCCGGAAGGTCTCTGTGAAAAACTGCATTGGCCGATGCGTGGAGGTGCCCGGGCGGTGCTGGAAACACGCAACGTCGCGCTCGGCCCAGCGGCGCACCGCCGGCCCCGCCCAGGTAAAGGCGGGGTCGGCGGTGGGGTCAGTGCCCGGCGGCGGGCTCGACGAGTTCGACCAGCACCCCGCCGGCGTCCTTCGGGTGGACGAAGTTGACCCGCGAGTTGGCGGTGCCGCGCCTCGGGGTGTCGTAGAGCAGCTTCACGCCCCGCTCGCGCAGCTTCGCGCAGGCGGCGTCGATGTCCGCCACGGTGTACGCCACCTGCTGCACGCCGGGGCCCTTCTTGTCGAGGAACTTGGCGATGGTCGACTCCGGGCTCAGCGGGGCGAGCAGTTGCACGCAGCCGCCCTCGGCGTCCGGGCCGACGGCCAGCATCGCCTCGCGTACGCCCTGCTCGGCGTTCACCTCGGTGTGCACACAGCGCATCCCGAAGGTGCGCTGGTAGAAGTCGATCGCGGCGTCCAGGTCGGCGACGGCGACCCCGACGTGGTCGATGCGGCGCAGGCCGATGTCTGTGACATAGTCGGCAGCGGTCTCGACGGGGGAGTTCTCAGCCATGGCGCTAGTCTGACCGAACAATCGTTAAGGCGTACAGGTCGGCACCCCTCGGAGGCAGGCATGGCTTCGGTGATCGTCAGCGGCGCGCGGACCCCGATGGGCCGCCTGCTGGGCAACCTCAAGGACCTCCCGGCGACCAGGCTCGGCGGCGTCGCGATCAAGGCGGCGCTCGAGCGGGCCGGTGTCGCCCCCGAGCAGGTCCAGTACGTCGTCATGGGGCAGGTGCTCCAGGCCGGCGCCGGGCAGATCCCGGCCCGCCAGGCGGCGGTCGAGGCCGGCATCCCGATGTCCGTGCCGGCGCTGACCGTCAACAAGGTCTGCCTCTCCGGCCTGGACGCGATCGCCCTGGCCGACCAGCTCATCCGCGCCGGCGAGTTCGACGTCGTCGTCGCCGGCGGCATGGAGTCCATGACCAACGCCCCGCACCTGCTGCTCGGCCAGCGCGGCGGCTACAAGTACGGCGACGTGGTGGTCAAGGACCACATGGCGCTCGACGGGCTCACCGACGCCTGGGACAGCTGCGCGATGGGGGAGTCCACCGAGCGGCACAACGGCCGGCACGGCATCACCCGCGAGGAGCAGGACGCGTTCGCCGCGACCAGCCACCAGCGGGCCGCCGCCGCGCAGAAGAACGGCCACTTCGCCGACGAGATCGCCCCGGTGGTCATCCCGCAGCGCAAGGGCGACCCGCTGGTGATCAGCGAGGACGAGGGGATCCGGCCGGACACCACCGTCGAGTCGCTGGCGAAGCTGCGCCCGGCGTTCGCCAAGGACGGCACGATCACCGCGGGCAGCTCCTCGCCGATCTCCGACGGCGCCGCCGCGGTGGTCGTCATGAGCAAGGCCAAGGCCAAGGAGCTGGGGCTGACCTGGCTGGCCGAGATCGGCGCGCACGGCAACGTCGCGGGCCCGGACAACTCGCTGCACTCGCAGCCGTCCAACGCGATCCAGCACGCGCTCAAGAAGGGCGGGCTCGGCATCGAGGACCTGGACCTCATCGAGATCAACGAGGCGTTCGCCCAGGTCGGCATCCAGTCCACCCGTGACCTCGGAATCAGTCCCGACAAGGTCAACGTCAACGGCGGGGCGATCGCGCTGGGCCACCCGATCGGCATGTCCGGCGCCCGGCTGGTGCTCACCCTCGCCCTGGAGCTCAAGCGTCGGGGCGGTGGCACGGGCGCGGCGGCGCTCTGTGGCGGCGGCGGCCAGGGCGACGCCCTCATCATCCACGTCCCGGCCCCCGGCGAGAGCGGTCACTGACCGCGGTCCGGCCGACCCGTAGAGGCAGCACAGTGAGCGAGATCGTCGACGACGTCCCGGCGGCCGGCGCACCCCCGGTGCGCCGCAGCCGGGACGTGCCGATGCTGGTCGAGCGGGCCCGTGCGGGCGATCCGCGCGCGGTGGCCCGGCTGATCACCCTGGTCGAGTCGGGCGACGAGACGCTGCCGCGCATCGCGGCGGCGCTCGCCCCGTACGCCGGTCAGGCCCAGGTCGTCGGGCTGACCGGCTCGCCCGGGGTGGGCAAGTCGACCACCACCAACGAGCTGGTCCGGGCGCTGCGCGCCCGTGGTCACCGGGTGGGTGTGCTGGCCATCGACCCGTCCAGCCCGTTCACGGGCGGGGCGATCCTCGGCGACCGGGTCCGCATGCAGGACCACGCCACCGACCCGGGCGTCTACATCCGGTCGATGTCCAGCCGGGGCCACCTCGGCGGGCTGTCGGCGGCCACGCCGCAGGCCGTCCGGGTGCTGGAGGGCGCCGGCTGCGACGTGGTGCTGGTGGAGACCGTGGGCGTCGGGCAGGCGGAGGTGGAGGTCGCCTCGCTGGCCGACACCACGCTGGTGCTGCTCGCCCCGGGAATGGGCGACGCGATCCAGGCGGTCAAGGCCGGCATCCTGGAGATCGCCGACGTCTTCGTGGTCAACAAGGCCGACCGGGACGGCGTCGATGCCACCTACCGCGACATCCAGGGCATGATCGCCCTGGGCGAGCGCGGCCCGGGCGACTGGCGGCCGCAGGTGGTCCGCGCGATCGCCTCCCGGGGCGAGGGGATCGACGACATCGCCGCCGCCATCGACAAGCACCGCGGCTGGCTGGTCGAGCACGGCGAGCTGCGCCGTCGGCAGGAGGCGCGGGCCGCCGCCGAGGTCGAGGCGATCGCGCTGGGCGTGCTGCGCGCCCGGATCGGTTCCCTGCGCGACGGTACGGAGTTGCCGGCGCTCGCCGCGAAGGTGGCCGAGGGCTCCCTCGACCCGTATGCGGCGGCCGACGAGCTGCTCGCCCAGATCGCCTCCTGAGAGGGATCCCGCGAACCGGGCGGCCCCGGGGCGCCCGTGGCGTGAGGGCGCCCGGCCGGCTCAGGTTACCTGCCGGTACGAACATACTTAGCGATCGTTCAGGTCTGGGCTCTACACTCGCAGTGCAGTCGAGGACCCGAGGAGGAGCCCCGCGGATGAACGCCGACGAGATCGCTGCCGGACGCGCACGCTGGCAGGCCCGCTACGACGCCGCGCGCAAGCGGGACGCCGACTTCACCACGCTCTCCGGGATGCCCGTCGACCCGGTCTACGGGCCACCGGAGGGTGTCGCCCACCCGGGCTTCGAGCGGATCGGCTGGCCGGGCGAGTACCCGTACACCCGGGGCCTCTACCCGACCGGCTACCGCGGGCGGACCTGGACGATCCGGCAGTTCGCCGGCTTCGGCAACGCCCAGCAGACCAACGAGCGCTACAAGATGATCCTGGGCGCCGGCGGCGGCGGCCTCTCCGTCGCCTTCGACATGCCCACGCTGATGGGCCGGGACTCCGACGACCCGCAGGCGCTGGGCGAGGTGGGCCACTGCGGCGTCGCCATCGACACCGCCGCCGACATGGAGGCGCTCTTCGACGGCATCGACCTGGCCGGGGTCACCACGTCGATGACCATCTCCGGGCCGGCGGTGCCGGTGTTCTGCATGTACCTGGTGGCCGCCGAGCGGCAGGGCGCCGACCTGTCCAAGCTGGACGGCACGTTGCAGACGGACATCTTCAAGGAGTACATCGCGCAGAAGGAGTGGCTCTTCGACCCGGAGCCGCACCTGCGCCTGATCGGCGACCTGATGGAGTACTGCGCCCGGGAGATCCCGCGCTACAAGCCGCTCTCGGTCTCCGGCTACCACATCCGCGAGGCCGGCTCGACCGCCGCGCAGGAACTGGCGTACACCCTCGCCGACGGCTTCGGCTACGTCGAGCTGGGGCTCTCCCGGGGGCTGGACGTCAACGTCTTCGCACCCGGCCTGAGCTTCTTCTTCGACTCGCACGTCGACTTCTTCGAGGAGATCGCGAAGTTCCGGGCCGCCCGCCGGATCTGGGCCCGATGGCTGCGCGACGTCTACGGCGCGACCAGCGAGAAGGCGCTCTGGCTGCGGTTCCACACGCAGACCGCCGGGGTGTCGCTGACCGCCCAGCAGCCGGTCAACAACGTGGTGCGTACCGCCGTGGAGGCGCTCGCGGCGGTGCTCGGCGGCACCAACTCGCTGCACACCAACGCGCTGGACGAGACCCTGGCGCTACCCACCGACGAGTCCGCCGAGATCGCCCTGCGTACCCAGCAGGTGCTGATGGAGGAGACCGGGGTGACCAACGTGGCGGATCCGCTGGGCGGTTCCTGGTACGTCGAGGCGCTGACCGACAAGATCGAGGCCGAGGCGGAGGAGATCTTCGCCCGGATCCGGCAGCTCGGTGGTGAGGGCCCGCACCACATCGGCCCGATGACCTCCGGCATCCTGCGCGGCATCGAGGACGGTTGGTTCACCGGCCACATCGCCGAGTCCGCCTTCGTCTACCAGCAGGCGCTGGAGAAGGGCGACAAGCGGATCGTCGGCGTGAACTGCCACACCGGCACGGTCGCCAAGGACCTGGAGATCCTGCGTATCTCGCACGAGGTGGAGCTGGAGCAGCGCCGGGTGCTGGCCGAGCGGAAGGCCGGCCGCGACGAGGCCGCCGTCAAGGCCGCGATCGAGCGGATGGTCGCCGTCGGCCGGACCGACGGCAACATGATCCCGGCCATGCTGGACGCCGTCCGCGCCGAGGCCACTCTCGGCGAGATCTGCGACGCCCTGCGCGCCGAGTGGGGCGTCTACCGCGAACCCGCCCGCTTCTGACCGACGCCGTTCCCCCACCCCGTCCACCTCCGACCCGCGCTCCACGATGTGCACCCCGCGTCCCCGCGCGTACCGGGCAGCCCGCGTACCGGGGCGCGCGGGTGTGCGGTCGCGGGAGTGCCGGGCGGAGGGGCGGGGAGGGGTGCGGGAAGCACGGGAGCAGCCGTGACAGTCGCAACTGTCGCCGCCGCGGTTGATCTGAGTTCGGCGGGTCGCGTGCGAGACTAGGTAACCATGAGCGACCCACGGATCACCTCGTCGATCTTCACCCGCGGCGCGGTCGACCTCAGCGCGCTGCGCACCCCCGCACCGACCCCCGCCCGCCCCGCCACCCCGGCTGAGTCCGCCCCCGCCGCCGAGTTTCCCGGCGGCGCCGCCGGTGGCGGCGTCGCCGTCATCGACGTGAGCGAGGCGACATTCCAGTCCGAGGTTCTCGAGCGCTCGCTCACCACACCGGTGGTCGTGGACTTCTGGGCCGAGTGGTGCGAGCCGTGCAAGCAGTTGAGTCCCGTGCTGGAGCGGCTGGCCGCGGAGGGCGGCGGCGCCTGGGTGCTCGCCAAGGTCGACGTGGACGCCAACCCCCGGATCGCCCAGATGTTCCGGGTGCAGGGCATCCCGATGGTCTACGCGGTGGTCGGCGGCCAGCCGATCGACGCCTTCTCCGGGGTGGTGCCCGAGGCGCAGCTGCGGCAGTGGATCCAGGCGGTGCTCAAGGCCGGCGGCGTGAGCGTCGCAGAGCCGGAGGACCCGCGCCTCGACGAGGCCGACGACGCCCTCATGAGCGGCGACCTCGACGCTGCCGAGCGGGCGTACCGCAAGATCCTCGCCGAGTCGCCGGCGGACGCCGCGGCGGAGGCGGGTCTCGCCCAGGTCGGGCTCGCCCGCCGGGTGGCCGGGGCCGACCCGGGCGCGGCGATCGCCGCCGCCCAGGCGAACCCCGACGACGTCGAGGCCCAGCTCCTGGCCGCCGACATCGAGGTGCTCAGCGGTCAGGCCGAGGCGGCGTACGCCCGACTCGTGGGTCTGGTCCGGCGTACCGCCGGTGACGAGCGGGAGAAGGTACGCCAGCACCTGGTCAGCCTCTTCACGGTCGCCGGGCCGGAGGATCCGGCGGTCGCCTCGGCACGCCGGGCCCTGGCCAGCGCCCTGTTCTGAGCACCACGCCCTGCTTCTGACCACATAGCACTCCAGCGCGGGCCGGCTTCCGGCCGGCCCGCCCGACATTTCGAGGACGGGAGCCCATGATGCGCCGGATCGCCGTCCTCGACGCGCCCAGCAACCTCGGCCTGCGCCCACCCACGTCCACCTCGGTCCCCGGCTGCGGGAAGGCCCCGGGCGCACTGCGCGACCAGGGGCTGCTCGCCCGGCTGCGGGCCCGCGACGCCGGCTGCCTCACCGCACCCCGCTACGACCCCGGCGACTGGCGACCGGGTGACGGGGTCTGCCACGCCCGGGAGATCGCCGACTACTCGGTGGCGCTCGCGGAGCGGATCGGCGCCATCATCGACCGCAGCGAGTTCCCGCTGGTGCTCGGCGGCGACTGTTCCATCCTGCTCGGCTCGGCGCTGGCCATGCACCGGCTCGGCGAGGCGGTCGGCGGGCGCATCGGGCTGGTCTTCGTCGACGGCCACTCCGACTTCCGGCACCCCGGCAACGCCTCCTACGTGGGTGCGGCGGCCGGCGAGGACCTCGCGCTCGTCACCGGCCGGGGGCAGGCCGACCTGGCCGCCATCGAGGGGCGCCGGCCGTACTTCCGGGACATCGACGTGGTGGTGCTCGGCATCCGGGCCCAGGACGAGTACCGTCTGGACCTCCAGGCCGCCGGGATCACCAACCGGCCCGTGCCGGCGCTGCGCGCCGAGGGCGCCGCGCGTACGGCACAGTGGGCACACGAGCAGCTCGCCGACTGCGCCGGCTACTGGGTGCACATCGACGTGGACGTGCTGGACCCGGCCGTGATGCCGGCCGTCGACGCCCCCGACCCGGGCGGGATCGCCTTCGCCGAACTGGAGATCCTGCTCGCCGGCCTGGTCGACACCCCGCACTGCCTCGGCGTCGAGCTGACCGTCTTCGACCCCGACTACGACCCCGACGGCGCGTACGCGGCCGAGATCGTCAACACCGTGGTGGCCGGGCTGCGCCCGGTCTCCGCGCCGGCGGCGTCGCCGCCCCGGCTGCTGCCGGGCCCGTCGGCGTCCGTCCGTTCGGCTGGCCCGTCGGCGCCCCTCCGTTCGGCTGGTCCTTCGTCGACCGCCACCGTCAGGCCCTCGTCGGTCCCCTCGGCGCGGCGGAGCAGCGGTCATCCAGAGGACCCGACCATCTCCCAGCCCGCCACCGACCCGGGCTTGATCCCCGCTTCGGAGCGGGGCGGCGCCGACCGCGGCCCGGGCGACGACGATGAGGTTCCGCCGGCTCCGCTCGGTGCGGCCGGGTCCCTCGGTGCGGTCGGGCCGACGGAGTCGCTAGGGCCGGTCGGTGCAGCCGAGCCCGGCACTCCGGTGGCTGCCGCCCATGACGACCCGCCCGCGCCGGAACCCGTCGGCCCGCCCGCCTCCGCCGGCCCGGGACTGCTGCGCCGGGCGCCGCTCGTGGGTCTCGACCCGGACGACCCACAGCCCGCGTCCGAGGACGGCACCTCGCCGTCCGCCGCCGGCATCGCCTGACCGCCGGGGTGTCCCCGGGGCCGGAGTAGTCCGCCCCCGGTCCCGTCTCAGCCGGGCGGGCCGTCCGTGGTCTGCCCAGGCGGCGGGCGTCGGGGGCCTTCGTCGAGGCGGTACCTCGTCCCGGCCGTCTCCCGGCCGTGGCCGTCTCCCGGCTGTCTCCCGGCCGCGTTCCCCTGGCGGGGGCTGTCTCGGCCGTCTCCGTGGGCATTCGGCCCGGCCAGCGGGGTCGGGGGTGAGTCGCCGGATGCCGTGTCGAGCTGCCCCGTCTGTGCGCCCGCCCCGCCCGCCCGCCCCGCCCGCCCCGCCCGGCCCGCCGGGCCCGCTCGGGCAGTACGGCTGATGGGACGTGCCGGGTCCGATCGAGGCAGCCGGGCGAGGCGGAGCCGCTGAGCTTGGCCGCGTCCGGCGGGATCGGGGCCGGCGGCCACCGTCCGCCCATGCCCGCGCGCGCCCCGTCCGTAGGGGCAGCTCGACAGCGTGGCGTGGGTTGGGCAGTCATGGCGCTCGTCTCGCCGACGATGCCAACGAGGGCGCGGCCGGACGACCGGTCAGGCAGACGCCGCCGACGGGATCGGCCGAAGCCGGCGCCGCCCGAAGCCGGCGCGCCGGGAAATCGGTGCTGACGGTACGGCGGTGCAGACCCCGGTGGTCTGGTCAGCGGCCGAGGGCGCGGAGGAAACGTTCGGCGGCCGGCACGGCGGTGGCGGAGCTGGCGCCGCCCTTCTCCACGAAGACCGCGAACGCGACGTCGCCCTGCCAGCCGACGAACCAGGCGTGCGTGTGCGCCGGGTTGTCGTCGTATTCGGCGGTGCCCGTCTTGCCGTGCACCGGCGCGCCAGGCACGTCGCGCAGCGCCGTGCCGGTACCGGCCGTGACCACCGCCCGCATCATCGTGCGGACCGCCTCCACCGACTCCGGTGTGAGCTGCGGGCCAGGGGCGGCGGGCTGCGCCGGGGCCGGGTCGAGCACCAGCTTCGGCTGTTCGAAGCGGCCCCGGGCGACCGCCGCGGTGGCCGACGCCATGGCCAGCGGGCTGACCAGCGTGGTGCCCTGGCCGATGGCGGCGGCGGCCTGCTCGGTCGCGCCGCCGTTCGCCGAGACCTTGCCGGTGAAGGCGTCGAGGCCGACGTCCCACTGCCCCTCCAGCCCGAGGGAGCGGCCGGTCACGGCCAGCCCGTCGGGGCCGAGCTTCGGCGCCAGCGCGGCGAACGCGGTGTTGCAGGACTTGGCGAAGTCGGTGCGGAACGGCACCGCACCCAGCTCGAAGTTGTCGCTGTTCTTGAACGCCCGCCCGTCGACGGTGAACGTCTTCGGGCAGCCGACCGTCGCGTCGGGCGTGACCACACCCCGGTCGAGCAGGCCGAGCGCGCTGACCATCTTGAAGGTGGAGCCCGGCGGGACCTGGGCGGTGAAGGCCAGGTTCTCCCCGGCCGCCCCGGGGCCGTTGGCCGCGGCGAGCACCGCGCCGTCGCCGATCCGCACCGCCACCAGCGCCGCCCGGCGCTTCTCGCCGCGCAGGGCGGTGTCGGCCGCGTTCTGGGTGGCCACGTCGAGCGTCGTCTTCACCGGCTGCCCGGGCTTCGGCTCGCTGCGGAACACCTCGGTGCCGGTGGGCACCAGCGTGCCGTCCGGGCCGGGACGCTCGGTGATCACGGTCAGCCCCGGTGCGCCGCGGAGCCGCTCGTCGTGGCGGCCCTGGAGCCCTCCGTGCCCGACGAGGTCGCCGGCCTCGTAGCGGTCGGGGTGCTGGGCGAGGTCGTCGGCCTGGGCCGGGTCGACGGAACCGAGCACCGCCCGGGCGAACTCCCGGGTGGGTGCCAGGTCGAGCTCGTCACTGCGGAACTTCGTGCCCGGCAGGTCGTAGATGCGCGGCTTGATCTGCCGGTACGCCTCCTCCCGCAGGGTCACCACCTCGACGAACGCGCCCGGATCCGCGTCGGCGAGCCGCTGGGGCAGATTTGAGAGGTCCACGGGGGGCGTGATCGTGGGCCGGACCGCCCGGAAGGCCGCGTCCAGCTTCCGGGTCAGGCTGGCGAGGTTGGTGACCTCGCCCGGTTGGAGCCCGACCCGCACCACGGGCCGGGGCGCCACGATCGGCCGGCCGGCGGCGTCGAGCACCGCGGCCCGGGTGGCGACGCTGCGGCGCAGCCCCAGCCGGTCGCCCCGGGTGAGCTGCTCCTGCACCAGCTGCGGTTCCCAGATCACCCGCCACTCGTCACCGCCGCGGTTGAGCCGCACCGGGCGCTCGTACGCCCAGCGGGCCTCGCCCGGGAGCGCCCAGTCGACCTTGACCACCGCGGTCGCGACGTCCTTGGTCACCTTCGCCTCACCCCGGCGGGTCAGCGTGGGCGGTGTGGCCGCCAGCTCGCCGGAGAGCTCCTTGAGCTCGCGGGCGACGTCGGACGCCGACAGCTTCGCGCCGGTCGGGTCGACGAAGCCGACGGCCTGGAGGTCGCCCGAGCGCCAACCGGCGAGGAACGCGTCGACGCTGCGCTCCGGCCCGTCACCGCCCGAGCACGCGGTGAGGACGCCGGTCGCGAGCGTGGTCGCGGCGAGCAGCGCCAGTGCCGGGCGGAGCCGGTTGCCGCGGGGGCGGCGGGGGTACGACAGGGGCATGGGAACGGATCTCCGATCTCGGGCTGTCCCGCACGCTAGTACGGCGACGCCGTCCGCACCGTCCCCCGCACCGGGACGTGCGGAAAGAGAGGTCGATGGCGGGGTGATGAACGACCGGAGGCGGGGTACTCCCGAACCGGCCAACCTCGTACCCGCAACGGGTGAAAGGACGAAGTCCGGAACCGGACGTCCGCACCGTGGTCCGCCGAGCAAGGGGCGGAACGGCAGGGCCTAGGCTGGGCGGCAGAGTGACCCACAACGCGGTGGGTCGAGGGGAGTGGCACCGATGGACCGGCGTCCGGCGATCAAACCGGGACCCGACCTCCGGCAGGATGACACCAGCCGGGACGACAGCTTCGATTCGGCGACCGACGGGGACGGCCTCGGCCGGCTCGACACAGGAGTTACCGGGATGACCGGTTCGAGTATCGACACCCTCTACGACCTGGGCCTGCCCGCCGACGCGCTGGTCGACGACGTGGAGGACAACGAACTCGACGAGCCCGTTCCCAACGTGGAGCGCCTGGTCGCCCAGGCGGTCGCGTTGGCCGGCGACGACCACGACGCGGCGACCCTGGTCAGCCGCTTCTGGCGGTTCGCGCCGGACGAGGAGCTGATCGGGTTCACCGCCGAGGAGATGCTGGAGGCGGCCCGCGCGCACCGCGACCTCGCCCAGCAGCGGGTGCCCGGCGAGTTGAAGCTGCGCATCCACGAGCCCGACGCCGACCAGCACCACACCGTCATCGAGATCGTCACCGACGACATGCCGTTCCTGGTCGACTCGGTGACCGCCCTGCTCAACTCACACCACCTGGACGTGCACCTGCTGGTCCACCCGCTGGTGGTGGTCCGGCGTGAGCCGCTGGGCCGGCTGGTCGAGGTCTCCGCCGACGTCGAGCCCGACGACGCCATCGCCGGTGACATCGTCGAGAGCTGGATGCACATCGAGGTCGACCCCGTACGCGACGCCGCCGAACGGGACACGCTGCGCCGGGAGCTCCAGCGGGTGCTCACCGACGTGCGGGAGGCGGTGGAGGACTGGCCGAAGATGCGCCAGCGGGCCCTCGCCCTCGCCGACGAGCTGGCCGCCGCGCGGACGTCGGACACCCGGCCGCCCGTCCCGGAGAAGGACATCACGGACTCCGTGGAGCTGCTCCGCTGGCTCGCCCACGACCACTTCACGTTCCTGGGCTACCGGGAGTACCGGCTGGTCGACACCGGCGAGTCGGGTGTCGGGGGCGGCGATCGGGGCAGCGGCCAGGCGCTGGAGGTGGTGCTCGGCACGGGGCTGGGCATCCTGCGCCAGGACTCGCCGGAGGCCCGGCCGCTGTCGTCGATGACGTCCGAGGCGCACGACAAGGTCACCGAGAAGCGCCTGCTGATCATCACGAAGGCGAACTCACGGGCCACGGTGCACCGCTCCGCCTACCTCGACTACATCGGCTTCAAGATCTTCAACGAGTCCGGCGAGGTGATCGGCGAGCGGCGCTTCCTGGGCCTGTTCTCCACGGCCGCGTACCGGACCAGCGTGCAGGAGCTGCCGGTGGTCCGCCGCAAGGTGGCCGAGGTGCTGGACCGCTCCGGCCTGAGCCAGCGCAGCCACTCCGGCAAGGACCTGCTCCAGATCCTGGAGACCTACCCGCGCGACGAGCTGTTCCAGATCAAGACCGAGGACCTCTACCACGCGGTGATCGGCGTGCTGCGGATGGCCGGCCGCCGGCAGCTGCGGGTGTTCCTGCGCCGCGACGCGTACGGGCGGTTCATCTCCTGCCTGATCTACCTGCCCCGGGACCGGTTCACCACCCAGAACCGGCTGCGGATGCAGGACATCCTGCTGCGCGAGCTCAACGGCGTCGGGGTCGACTACACGACCCGGGTCACCGAGTCGATGCTCGCCCGGGTGCACTTCATCGTCCGGACCGACCCGACGAAGACCCCGGGCGACATCGACGCCGACCTGCTCGCCGAGGAGCTGGCCGACGCCACCCGGCTCTGGGATGACGACTACCGGCTGGTGCTGGAGCGCAAGCTCGGCGACGAGCAGGCCAAGCACCTGTTCACCCGCTACGCCGACGCCTTCCCCGAGGGCTACAAGGACGGCCACACGCCGTACGAGGCGATGAAGGACCTGGCGAAGCTGGAGCTGCTCGAGGAGCCCGGCCAGCTGGAGATGCACCTGTTCCGCAAGCAGCTCGCGCCGCGGGCCGGCGGGCGGGGGCCGGACGTCGACGAGGCGATGGACGTCCGCTTCAAGGTCTACCGCTACGGCGAGCCGATGATGCTCTCCGCCGTACTGCCGGTGCTGCACTCGCTCGGCGTCAAGGTGGTCGACGAGCACCCGTACGAGGTGGACCGGATCGACGGTCGGGTCTACCTCTACGACTTCGGGCTGCGGCTGCCCGAGGGGCACCAGGAGCTGGCCGAGGTGCGCCCGCACGTGGAGAACGCCTTTGCGGCGGCGTGGCGCGGCGAGGCCGAGGTGGACGGCTTCAACGAGCTGGTGCTGCGCGCCGGGCTCACCTGGCGGCAGGTGGTGGTGCTGCGCGCGTACGCGAAGTACCTGCGTCAGGCCGGCACCGTCTTCTCCCAGGAGTACATGGAGCAGACCTTCATCGGCTACCCGAGGATCGCCGCACTGCTGGTGGAGCTGTTCGAGGTGCGGTTCGCGCCCGGCACGGACGGCCACGAGCAGCGGCAGCAGCGCAGCGCCGAGCTGGTGGGCGACATCCGGGCCGCGCTGGACGACGTCGCCAGCCTCGACCAGGACCGGATCCTGCGCGCCTACCTGACGATGATCCAGGCCACCCTGCGCACCAGCTTCTACCAGAAGCGCGCCGACGGGCGGCCGAAGTCGTACGTGGCGCTGAAGCTGGACCCGCAGGCGATCCCGGACCTGCCGGCGCCGCGGCCGAAGTTCGAGATCTTCGTCTACTCGCCCCGCTTCGAGGGCGTGCACCTGCGGTTCGGGCCGGTGGCCCGGGGCGGGCTGCGCTGGTCCGACCGTCGCGAGGACTTCCGCACCGAGGTGCTGGGCCTGGTCAAGGCGCAGATGGTGAAGAACGCCGTGATCGTGCCGGTGGGCGCCAAGGGCGGCTTCGTGCTCAAGCAGAAGCCGGGGGACCGCGACGAGGCGGTGGTCTGCTACAAGGAGTTCATCTCGGCGCTGCTGGACGTCACGGACAACATCGTCAGCGGCGAGATCGTGCCGCCGGAGGACGTGGTCCGGCACGACGGCGACGACCCCTACATGGTGGTCGCGGCGGACAAGGGCACGGCGACGTTCTCGGACATCGCCAACGAGATCTCCACGGCGCACCGCTTCTGGCTCGGCGACGCGTTCGCCTCCGGCGGCTCCGCCGGCTACGACCACAAGAGGATGGGCATCACCGCGCGGGGCGCCTGGGAGTCGGTGAAGCGGCACTTCCGCGAGATGGGTCACGACACCCAGACCGAGGACTTCACGGTCGTCGGTGTGGGCGACATGTCCGGCGACGTGTTCGGCAACGGGATGCTGCTGTCGGAGCACATCCGGCTGGTGGCCGCGTTCGACCACCGGCACATCTTCCTCGACCCGGACCCGGACGCCGCCACCTCGTACGCCGAGCGGAAGCGGCTGTTCGACCTGTCCCGCTCGTCCTGGGAGGACTACGACCGGGCGCTGATCTCGGCCGGCGGCGGGGTGCACCCGCGTACGGCCAAGTCGGTGCCGATCTCGCCGCAGGTCCGGGAGCGGCTCGGCCTGGACGCCGACACCGAGCAGCTCTCCCCGCAGGAGCTGATGAAGGCGATCCTGACCGCGCCGGTCGACCTGTTCTGGAACGGCGGCATCGGCACGTACGTGAAGGCCTCCAGCGAGACCAACGCGGAGGTGGGCGACAAGTCCAACGACGCGATCCGGGTGGACGGCAGGAACGTGCGCTGCCGGGTGGTCGGCGAGGGCGGCAACCTGGGCTGGACCCAGCTCGGCCGGATCGAGTACGCCCAGACCGGCGGGCGGATCTACACGGACTTCATCGACAACGCGGCCGGGGTGGACTGCTCCGACCACGAGGTGAACATCAAGATCCTGCTGAACACGGCGGTCGCGGACGGCGAGCTGGGCCTGCCCGAGCGCGACGAGCTGCTCGCGGAGATGACCGACGAGGTCGCCGAGCTGGTGCTGCGGGACAACTACGACCAGGCCCGGGCGATCAACAACGCGCAGGCGCAGGCCGCCTCGCTGCTGCCGGTGCACCGGCGGATGATCACGGATCTGGAGCGTTCCGGCGCGCTGAACCGGTCCCTGGAGGCGCTGCCGCCGGACGACGAACTGGCGGTGCGGACCGAGTCGGGGCTGACCGCGCCGGAGTTCGCGGTGCTGCTCGCGTACATCAAGATCGCCCTTGAGACGGAGATCCTGGCCGAGGGGCTCGCGGACGAGGAGTGGACGACCGACGTCCTGGTCAACTACTTCCCGACGCCGATGCGCCAGCGGTTCGCCGACCGGATGGGCCAGCACCGGCTGCGCCGGGACATCGTGACGACGGTGCTGGTCAACGAGGCGATCAACCGGGGCGGGATCTCGTTCGTCTTCCGGGTGGTCGAGGAGACGGCCGCCTCGGCGGCGGACGTGATCCGGGCCTACGTGGTGGTCCGCGAGGTGTTCGGGCTGCGCGCGCTGTGGGACGCGGTGGAGGCCCTGGACAACAAGGTCGACCCCGAGTTGCAGACCAGCGCCTACCTGGACACCCGGCGGCTGCTCGACCGGGCGGTGCGGTGGCTGGTGACCAACCGCCGTTCGCCGATCGACGTGCCGGCGGAGATCGCCCGGCTGCGCGACGGGGTGGCGCTGCTCCTGCCCGACCTGGAGGAGCGCTTCCACGGCAGCGAACGGGAGTCGCTCGCGGCGCACATCGACTCGCTCGCCGAACGGGGGCTGCCGCGCGACCTGGCCGAGCAGGCGACCCGGCTGATGTACAGTTTCGGCCTGCTCGACGTGGTGGAGACGTCGGCGAGCAGCGGGCGGGACGTCGGCGAGGTGGCCTCGGTCTACTTCGTGCTCTCCGACCGGTTCCGGGTCGACTCGCTGCTGTCGAAGATCTCCCTGCTGCCGCGTGAGGACCGCTGGCAGACGCTGGCCCGGATGGCGCTGCGCTACGACCTGTACGCCGCGCTGGCCGCGCTGACCGTGGAGGTGCTCGACTCCACTCCCGGCGACCTGTCGCCGCAGGAGCGGGTGCTCCAGTGGGAGCAGTCGAACGCCACCTCGATCCACCGCGCCGAGCGGGCCATGGGGGAGTTCGACGAGTCCCGGGCGGACCTCGCCGCCCTGTCGGTGCTGCTGCGCCAGATCCGTACCCTGGTGCGGACCTCCGCCGCCGCCTGACGCGTACGGCAGACGGTCCGGCCGGTCGGGTGTCCCGACCGGCCGGACCGCGTCGTGCCGTCCGGTGGCTTCCGCGCGGTGCCCGCGGTTGCCGGCTCAGACCGGCATGGAGGCGAAGACGACCACGTTGTCCGGGTAGCTGCCGGCGGCCCGGTCGAAGGTTCCGCCGCAGGTGACCACGCGCAGGCCGGGCCGGTCGCTGGGGCCGTAGACCTGCTCGGTCGGGAACTCCGTCTTCGGGTACGCCTTGACCGACTCGACGGTGAAGGTGGCCTGCTGGCCGTCCTCCCGGGTGACGGTGATGGTGTCGCCCGGCTGCAGGGCGCCGAGGGAGAAGAAGACCGCCGGCCCGATCTCCGCCGAGTCGACGTGCCCGACGATGACCGCGTTGCCGATCTCACCCGGGCTCGGACCCGGCTCGTACCAGCCGGCCAGCTGCGCCTGTTCCAGCGGGGGCACCTGGACGGTGCCGTCCGGGTTGGTGCCGAGCGACATGATCGAGGCGTCGACCCCGATCCGGGGGATGGTGATCGTGGTGGGGGCGGAGCGGGCCAGGCCCGTGCCGGTGGCGACGTCCGGGTCCGCGTCGGGGGCGGGCACGTCGGCGACCGCCGGCCCGGTGCGGGTGGGCGCGGCCAGTGGCTGCGGGGGCAGGGGAGCGGGCGCGGACTTGAGCGAGGCGCCGATCAGGCCGGCGCCGACCATGGCGACCACGACGACGACGGCCGCGCCGGCGGCGCGCCACGGTGTCCCGTGACGGCCGCCGGCCGGTGTCGCCGTCGGGTCAGACGAAGGACTCATCGGTCCGACGCCGGCGCATCAGCACGAGGCCGCCCAGGGCGGCAGCGCCGATCAGGCTCGCCCCGCCGGCGGCCAGGCCGCGGTCGGTGCCGGCGGCCACGCCACCGTCACCACCGTCGACCCCACCGCGCGGCAGCACGACCAGTTCGCCCTCGCCGCACGAGCCCTTGAGCTTGTAGTGGCCCGGCGTGGCGTCCTCGGACACCTCGGCCTCGCCGTAGTACACGTAGTCCCGCTTGTGCTTCCAGCGGCCCTCGCTGTTGCCGTTGCCCTCGGACTCCTCGTCCGACCAGCCCTTGTGGTGGCCCTTGCGGTCGTACTCGTCCGAGTCGTATCCGTCGTGGTCGCCCTCGGCGTCCTGGCCGTGCTCGTAGCCCATCCAGCCGTGCTTGCGCTCGTCCGCGGCGTCGTCCGCGGCAGCGTCGTCGACGTCGACGGCAGCGTCGGCGGCGGCAGCGGCGGCAGCAGCGTCGGCGGCGGCAGCAGCGTCGGCGGCGGCGGCAGCAGCGTCGGCGGCGGCGGCAGCAGCGTCGGTGGCGGCGGCGTCGGCACCGCCACCCTGGCCACCGTTGGGCTGGCCACCGTTGGCGGGCGGCTGGCCACCGTTGGCCGGCGGCGTCGGCTGGCCGGTGCCGTCGGCGGGCGGCGTCGGCTGGCCGGTGCCGTCGGCCGGCGGCTTCGGCCTGGGGGTCTCGTCCCTGCCGTCCTGGCCCTTGTCGTGGTCGCGGCCCTTGTCGTGGCCGCGGGAGTCCTGCTCCCCGCGACGCCAGTCGCCCCGGTCCTCGGCCGGCTTGAGCTTGACCTTGCCGGTGACCTTCGACCACACGTAGGCGTGCTCCTGCCGGTCGGGGCAGACCTCGATCAGCTTGACCGTGTCGCCCGCCTTGACGACGTGCGGCTTGGCGTAGACCTTGCCCTCGCCGGCGGGCTGGCCGTCCGCCAACGCGATCCCCGGCGTGAACACGAGCAGGGAGGCCCCACCCAGGGCAGCGCCCGCAACGACCTTCCCGAGCATCTTGTTTGCCATGACCTGCGTCACTCCATCCCTGTTGTCCTTGGCTCGGTGACAACCGAGCTACCGATGACGTTAGACCGTTTCACGAGCTATGAAGGGAAAGATTCGTGTTTTAGCGCTTCACGGAACTACGCCCGGTAGAAGTGCTTCGCGGCTTTAGTCGGGCTAGCAGTCCGGCCGGGTGGTTCGCGACCGGCGGTGCGCCGAGGGGTCGGTCGCGCGACTCGCGCCGCCGCGGTCGGATCGTCCCCTCTCATCGGTCCCGGGGGTGCCGGTGGCCTCGCCAGCCTCGGTCGTTGCATCGAGGCATTGCCATGGAAGCGCTCCCATGCAAGAATCGCTGCACGCGGTTCGGGGAGCCACACCGCGCAAGGCAGGAGTCGAGGGCACCGGTTCGCCGGACGACGTCCCGCCTCCCGGCCGGCACCTTGTCGCCGGTCGGACCACCACCACAACGCCCGTCCGGGTCGGGCACCCCCCGAAGAACCCGTGGCACCGGCGGACGTCCGTGCAGGACGCCCATCGGGCCGTAACGCCGGGCCGTTCGCGGATCCGGTCTCGCCCAAGGAGATCAGTGGCATGAATATGTGGAGAAGGCTGTCCGGCCCCCGCCGGGCCCTCGCGCTCGGCGGCGCGGGCGCTCTGGTCGCGGGCGGACTGGTGGCCCTGCCGGTCACCGTGGCGCACGCCGCCACCCAGTGCGACGTGTCGTACACGACCAGCGACTGGCAGGGCGGGTTCACCGCCTCCGTCAACATCAAGAACATCGGCGACGCCCTCAACGGCTGGACGCTGGGCTTCACCTTCCCCGACGGCAACCAGCGCGTGCAGCAGGGCTGGTCGGCCCGTTGGTCCCAGAGCGGCCGGAACGTCACCGCGCAGAACGAGTCCTACAACGGCACGGTGGCCAGCGGCGCCACGGTGAGCATCGGCTTCAACGGCGCCTGGAGCGGTAGCAACCCGAAGCCCACCTCGTTCACGCTCAACGGCGTGACCTGCAACGGCGGCACCCCGCCCACCACGGCCCCGCCGACGACGCCGCCCCCCACGACGCCGCCGCCGACCACCCCGCCGCCCACCACTCCGCCGCCCACCACCCCGCCGCCCGGGCAGAAGGTGGACAACCCCTACCTGAACGCCCAGGGGTACGTGAACCCGGAGTGGAAGGCCAAGGCCGAGTCGGTGCCCGGCGGCAACCGGGTGTCGAACAACCCGACCGCCGTCTGGATCGACCGGATCGCCGCCATCAACGGCACCCCGGACAGCAGCTCCAACGGCGCCATGGGCGTCCGTGACCACCTGAACAAGGCGCTCGAGCAGGGGGCGAACTACATCCAGTTCGTCATCTACAACCTGCCCGGCCGCGACTGCGCCGCGCTGGCGTCCAACGGTGAGCTCGGCCCCAACGAGCTGCCGCGCTACAAGGCCGAGTACATCGACCCGATCGCCGCGATCCAGGGCGACCCGAAGTACGCCAGCCTGCGCATCATCAACATCATCGAGATCGACTCGCTGCCGAACCTGGTGACCAACACCTCCGGCAACCCCGGCGGCACCGCGATGTGCGACACGGTGAAGGCCAACGGCGCCTACGTCAACGGCGTCGGGTACGCCCTGTCGAAGCTGGGCGCGATCGGCAACGTCTACAACTACATCGACGCCGCCCACCACGGCTGGATCGGTTGGGACAGCAACTTCGGCCCGACCGCGCAGATCCTGAAGGACGCCGCCGTCGCCTCCGGCAGCACGGTGAACCACGTCCACGGCTTCATCGTCAACACCGCCAACTACTCGGCGCTGCGCGAGCCGCACATCAAGATCACCGACAACGTCAACGGCACCAGCGTGCGCCAGTCCAAGTGGATCGACTGGAACTTCTACGTGGACGAGCTCTCGTTCGCCCAGGCGTTCCGCAACGAACTGGTCGCCAAGGGCTTCGACTCGAAGATCGGCATGCTGATCGACACCTCCCGCAACGGCTGGGGCGGCTCGGCCCGACCCACCGGCCCGGGCGCGACGACCAACGTGGACACCTACGTCAACGGCGGTCGGGTGGACCGTCGGATCCACGCCGGCAACTGGTGCAACCAGGCCGGGGCCGGCCTGGGCGAGCGCCCGAAGGCCGCGCCGGAGCCGGGCATCGACGCCTACGTCTGGGTCAAGCCCCCGGGCGAGTCGGACGGCTCCAGCAAGGAGATCCCGAACAACGAGGGCAAGGGCTTCGACCGGATGTGCGACCCGACCTACACCGGTAACGCCCGTAACGGCAACAGCATGAGCGGCGCCCTGCCGGACGCCCCGATCTCGGGCGCCTGGTTCCCGGCGCAGTTCACGCAGCTCATGCAGAACGCGTACCCGGCGCTCTGAGACCGGAGCCCACCCGCCGCTGGCAGTAGGTGAGGCGCTCCAGCGGCAGGTTCCCCGGGCCCCCGGTCCGACCGTCCGACGGTCGGGCCGGGGGCCCCCTCGCGTGCGCCCGTCAGGGCACCGTCCTCTCGATCGCGGCACGGCCCAGCTCGGCCAGGTCCCGGCGGGCCCGCTCGACGTTCTCCGCCGTCAGGTCCTGCCCCCGGGCCGCCACCAGGTCCTCCGGCTCCCAGGGCTGCTCCGCCCCGGTGCGGATGTGCTCCGGTGCCGCGCCCGTGCCGGTGCCCGTCGCGCCGGTGCCGGCGGCGTACGGGTCGCCGATCAGCTCGTCGCCGCCGGTGTCGTCGGCCGGCTGGTCCCCGCCCCCGGTGAACGACGGAGTGTCGCGGTCGGCGCCGCCCCCGGTCATCAGCTGCGGGACGCCGGTGTCGTCGTCGACCGCCGTCGCCGTCTCCGGGCTCTCCTCCAGCGGCCGGTCACGGTCACGGTCCGTCATGTCGCTGCCCTCCTGGCGCCCGATGGTCTCCTGGCCCTGATCGCGTACCCGCCGTGGCGGGCCCCATGCCCGCCACCGCGTCCCGGCCAGTGCGGGCTCCGGACACGGCGACGCCCCCGACCGGTCGGCCGGGGGCGCCTTCGTGGGAACGGGTCAGCGCCCGAGCACCCGGTCCAGGAAGTCGCGGTAGTGGCGCACCGCCATCCGGAGCTGCTCGGTGTCGGCCGAGCCGGCGTCCTGCCAGCCGCCCAGCTTGTTCTTCTGCGCGGACAGCGCCGAGGAGAGCGCCTGGATGGCCTCGTCGACCAGCGACTGGGCCTCCCCGGCCGCCGCGCGGGGATCGTCCACGAAGCGCAGCTGCACGTCCCGCCAGCGGTCCCGGAACCCCTGCGCCGTCGTGGGGTCGAAGAGGCTGGCCGGTTCGGCGGCCACCGTGGCGCCCGCGGGCCGGTCGATTCCGGCGGCCTCCAGGTCCTTGGTGCCCGCGCGGCCGACCGGCGCGTGCTCGGCGTCCGGGTCGACCAGGGCCGGTGTGGCGCTGCCGTACCCCGCCGCGCGGTCCTCCGGGTCGCCGACCCGGTCGGCCCGGCGCCCGGGACGGCCGTCGGTGGCGTCGGGGGGCGGCACCTCCGCGTCACCCCGGCGGGCCTGCCGGTCATCAGGCTCGGCGTCGCCGAGCCCGACGGAGCGGTGGAACCCGGCGGTCGGGTCCGCCCGGCGGTTCTCCCCGGGGCCGCCCACGGCGCCGTCGCCGGGCCGCGCGGTCGACTCCGAACGCGGGTCGGGCTCGTCCTCCGGAAGAGGGCTGGCCAGGGCGGACGCGGCGACCGCGCCGCCGACGCTGGTGGCGCCGAAGGCGGTCGGCACGGGCCCCGGCTCGTGGAACCCGGGCCGGTCGCCGTCGGCGTCCCGCTCGTGCGGCCGGTCCCTGCCGGCGCTCCGGCCGCGCGACGGCTCGTCGCCGGCGACGGCCGGGTCGTCGAAGGTGCCCCGGTCGTCCAGGGCGTCCTCGGGTACGTCGGCCCGGCCGGCCCGGTCGCCCGGAGGCGGCACCGGCACCGGCTCGGAACGGACGGCCTCGGGGTGCTCGTTGCCCACCCGCTGCTCTTCCTGGCGCATGGTGATCCTCCTAGCGGCTCGTGGCGTCGTGTTGGCTGTCCGGGTTGCGCTGCTCGGACGGTCGGGCTCCGACCGGCTCCTCGCCGAGCAGGTCGGCGAAGAGGGCGCGGTAGTGGACGACGGCCTGGCGCAGTTCCTCGGTGCTCGCCTCGCCCCGGGAGTTGCGCAGGTGGATCTCGTGGGCGTCGCGGTAGTGGCCCAGCGTTCGGGCGTGCTCGACGGATAGGTGGGCGACCTGGTCGGAGAACTCACCGGTGGGGTAGCCGCGTTCCGCGACGAGCCGGGTGACCAGTTCGTCCGCGTCTCCCACGGTCTCGGCGGGGGAGTCGACGAAGCGGACCTGGAGCTCCTCCCACGCGGCGGCGTACCGGGCCCGGGACTCGGGGGCGAGGGGGGTGAGGGTGAGATCCGCGTGGCGACGTTCCCGCTCCCGCAGCTCCCGCTCGGCGGCGGTCCGGCTGTCCTGCTCGGCGACGGCGCGGTCGTACTCGGGTCCGAACCGCGACCGCAGCGCGCGGCGGCGGGCGTACGACCGGGCCGCCACGGCCGCGACCGCGATCACCACCAGCACGACGAGAACTATGACGATTACCTGCGTGGGCGACATGGCTCCTCCTTCGTCAGGTGGTATTCCCTCCGCTCAGTGATCGCCAATCCCGTTTCGCGGCACTTTCCTGACGAACCCGCCGGTGGTCCATTCCCCGTCAGGACATGACGAGTCACACAGAGTGATGGACCGTCAAAACTTGACTCGTTCCAGAAAACGGGCTTGGGTGGGGAGATGCCGGTCGGATCCGACGTCGAACGCCTGCGGGCGGCGGGGCTGCGTGTCACGCGGCCCCGGCTCGCGGTGCTCGCGACGGTGCGCGACCGGCCGCACCTGGACGCCGACACGATCACCCGACTCGCCCGGGTCCGCCTCGGGCGGATCTCGGGCCAGGCGGTCTACGACGTCCTGCACGCGCTCACCGGCGCGGGTCTGCTGCGCCGGTTCACCCCGGCCGGCGGTCCGGCCCGGTACGAGGTGGGCGGGGACGACCACGACCACCTGGTCTGCCGGGACTGCGGCGCGATCGTCGACACCCGGCGCAACCGGGCCCCCGGGCCCTGCCTCGACCCCGGGGCCGCCGCCTTCGCGGTGGAGTTCACCGAGGTCACGTACTGGGGCCGGTGCCCCGGATGCCAGCCGCGACACGGCTGACGCCAGCCGCCACACCGATCTGGAGGAGAGCCATGAGCGACCCGCAGGCCAGCAAGCCGATCCTCACCACCCGTCAGGGTCACCCCGTGCACAACAACCAGCAGCAGCGGACGGTCGGCTCGCGCGGCCCGGCGACGCTGGAGAACTACCACTTCCTGGAGAAGATCAGCCACTTCGACCGGGAGCGGATCCCGGAGCGGGTGGTGCACGCCCGCGGCTTCGTCGCACACGGCGAGTTCGAGGCGTACGGGACGATCGGTGACGAGCCGGCATCGACGTACACCCGGGCCAAGCTGTTCCAGACCAAGGGCGGCAGGACCCCGGTCACCGTCCGCTTCTCCACCGTCATCGGCGGGCGGGACTCCTCCGAGGCGGCCCGCGACCCACGCGGCTTCGCCGTGAAGTTCCGCACCGAGGACGGCAACTGGGACATGGTGGGCAACAATCTCCAGGTCTTCTTCATCCGCGACGCGATCAAGTTCCCCGACGTGATCCACTCGCTGAAGCCGGACCCGGTCACCTTCCGCCAGGAGCCGAACCGGATCTTCGACTTCATGTCGAACACGCCCGAGTCGATGCACATGCTGACCTGGCTCTTCTCCCCGTACGGCATCCCGAGGAACTACCGGACGATGCGCGGCTCCGGGGTGAACACCTACCGCCTCGTCAACGCCGAGGGCGAGGGCGTGCTGGTCAAGTTCCACTGGCTGTCCCAGCAGGGCGAGCACAACCTCACCCAGGCCGAGGCGGACGCCGTCCAGGCCACCGACCTGGGCCACGCCTCGAAGGACATCTACGAGGCGATCGAGCGCGGCGAGCACCCGAAGTGGGAACTCAACGTCCAGGTGATGAGCGACGACGAGCACCCGGAGCTGGACTTCGACCCGCTCGACGACACCAAGATCTGGCCGGCGGAGGACTTCCCCTACCTGCCGGTCGGCATGATGACGCTCAACCGCAACATCACCGACCACCACGACGAGAACGAGCAGATCGCCTTCGGCACCGGCGTGCTGGTCGACGGCATCGACTTCTCGGACGACAAGATGTTGGTCGGCCGGACGTTCTCCTACTCGGACACCCAGCGCTACCGGGTCGGCCCGAACTACCTCCAGCTGCCGGTCAACCGGCCGCGCGAGGACGTGCGGGTCAGTACCAACCAGGGCGGCGGCCAGATGTCCTACGGGGTGGACGACCGTGGTGCCAACCCGCACATCAACTTCGAGCCGTCCTCGGTCGCGGGCCTCCGGGAGGCCGACGAGTCCTACCGGGAGTACCGTCCGTTCGTCTCGGGCCAGATCATGAAGGCCCCGATCGAGCGGCAGGACAACTACTCCCAGGCCGGCCGGCGCTACCGCGAGATGGACGACTGGGAGCGCGACGACCTGATCCTCAACCTCACCACCCTGCTGGCCCAGTGCGACAAGCACATCCAGGAGAAGATGGTCTGGCACTTCAGCCAGTGCGACTCCGACTACGGCCGTCGGGTCGCCGAGGGTCTCGGCATCCCCGCCGACGCCTGATCCGCACCGCCCACGAACGCCCCGCCGGCCTCCGGCGGGGCGTTCGTCGCATGTGGACGCTCGTCGGGTAGGCCGGACGCGACGGACGGTAGTGCATCGGGCGAGGATTACGTATCCTGCCCAAGGCGTCCGCCGGACCTCCCGGCACCGCGGGCCGGGACCGTCCGACCGCGACGTTGCCCGGCCGGCGCCGGCGCCCCCGCAGCCACACCTTCCGGGCGAGGTCTGATTGAACACCCGTGACTGGCCGATCCGCTCGAAGCTGACCGCATTGGTCGTCGTGCCGGTGACCGCTCTGCTGGCGCTCTGGATCTTCGCCACGACGCTCACCTTCGGGCCCGCCCTCGACCTGCTCGCCGCCCGGACCCTCCTCTACGACCTCGGCCGTCCGGGCGAGACCGTGGTGACCGAGCTGCAACGGGAGCGCCGGCTCTCGGTGGTCCAGTTGGCCGGCGACGGCACCGCGCCCGGGCTCGCCGAGCAGCGGCAGCGGACCGACCGGGCGATCGCGGAGCTGCGCCGCCGGGTGGGCGGGGAGGACCTGCGCGACGCCGCCGACCACATCCTCGACGCCCGACTCGACCAGTTGGCCACCGCGCTGGAGGCGCTGCCCGCCGGACGGAAGTTCATCGACCAGCGGGCGGTGGACCGGGCCGGTGCGATCGGGCTCTACAGCGGGATGATCAACTCCGCCTTCCAGGCGTTCTCCGCGATGGCCAACCTGCCCGACCGGGACCTCAACCGGCAGGCGCTCGCCGTCACCGCGCTCGGCCGGTCCCGGGAGCTGCTGGGGCAGACCGACGCCCTGCTCGCCGGGGCGTTCATCGCCGGCCGGTTCGCCGACGGCGAGCGCCTCCAGCTGGTGCAGACCATCGGCAACCAGCGGTTCCTCGCCGAGACGGCGGTCGCCGACCTGCCCGACGCCGAGCGCGCCGCGTTCCAGCGGATGACCGAGGGGGAGGCCTTCGGCCGGTTGCGGACCATGCAGGACACGCTGGTGGGCACGGGATCCGCCAGCAGCCGGCCGACGGTGGACCCGACGGCCTGGCAGGAGAGCTACCAGGCGGTGCAGCAGGCGCTGCGCGACTTCGAGCTGGCGCAGGCCGACGGGCTCGCCGACCGGTCGGTGCCGTCGGCCGTGCGCATCCTGGGCCGGCTCGGCGCCGCCGGGGTGCTGGGGCTGGCCGCCGTCGTGGTCTCGGTCCTCGTGTCGCTGCGGGTCGGTCGCAACCTGGCGCACCGGCTCACCGGCGTACGCACGGCCGCGCTGGAGACGGCCGAGCGCCGGCTGCCCGACGTGGTGGCCCGGCTGCGCCGGGGCGAGCAGGTCGACGTCGCCCGGGAGGCGCCCCCGCTGGAGTACGGTCGCGACGAGATCGGCCAGGTGGCACGGGCGTTCACCGAGGTGCAGCGCACCGCCGTCCAGTCGGCCGTCGACGAGGTGACCCTGCGGCGCGGGCTCAACGAGGTGTTCCTCAACATCGCCCGGCGCAGCCAGGGACTGGTGCACCGGCAGCTCGCGCTGCTCGACCGGATGGAACGGCACACCGAGGACCCGGACGAACTGGCGGAGCTGTTCCGGGTCGACCACCTCGCCACCCGGCTGCGGCGGCACGCCGAGGATCTGGTCATCCTGGCGGGCGCGGCCCCCGGGCGGGGCTGGCGCAACCCGGTCGCGACGGTCGACCTGGCCCGGGGCGCGATCTCCGAGGTCGAGTCGTACGACCGGGTCGACATCACCGCCGTGGCGCCCGCCGGCGTGCTCGGGCGGGCCGTCGGCGACGTGATCCACCTGCTCGCCGAGCTGATCGAGAACGCCACCGCGTTCTCGCCGCCGCAGACCCGGGTGGCGGTCTCCGGGGAGCACGTGGCGAACGGCTACGCGATCGAGATCACCGACCGGGGCCTGGGCATGTCCGCCGCCGCGCTGGAGGACACGAACCGGCGGCTGGCCCGCTCGCCCGACTTCGAGCCGACCGAGACCGCCCGCCTCGGGCACTTCGTGGTGGCCCGTCTCGCCGCCCGGCACGGCGTCCGGGTGCGGCTGCGCCCGTCCGACGGCGGAGGGCTGACCGCCGTGGTGCTCATCCCCGCCGACCTGGTCACCGACGAGCCCTCCCTGCCCCCGACCGGCGGCCCGCCGGTGGCGCGGCCAGCCGCGGGGACCCCGGAGGAGCGCCGGCTCGCCCGGGCGAGCCGGCTGAGCACACTGCCCCGTCCGGCCCGCGCCGCCGCACCCGCCACGGTGACTCCGGCCGCCGCGCGACCGGCGCCGCCCGGAGGGACCGCGGGTCCGGCCCCGAACGGCGCCGCTCACGGTGGCCCGACCACGGGCGGTGCCGCTCCCGGCGTCCCGGCCCGGAACGGCGTTGCCTCCGGCGTCCCGACCCCGGTCGGGGAGGTCGACGGGCTGCCCCGACGGGTGCGCCGGCGGCCACCGACGCCCGGGCCCCGGCAATCGGCCCCGGGCACGCCCGGGCCCCGGCAATCGGCCCCGGGCACGCCCGGGCCCCGGCAATCGGCGCCGGGCACGCCCGGGGGGCAGCCGTCCGCCGGGGAAGCCCCGGGGCGGTGGTCCGCGCTGGACGGCCCGACGCTGCGGCAACCGCTGACCGAGAGTCCCGCCCCGCGCAGCCCGGAGGAGGCGCGGCGGGCCATGTCCGCCCTGCAGGCCGGCACCGCCCGTGGTCGCGCCGCGGCCACCGGGGCGGCTCCGGACCGGGCGTCCGGCGGCAGCGCGGCGGCCCCGGGGCCCGCGTCGGAGCAGACCGGCGACGGCACCACCGCGGCCCCCACCGGGCCGGCCGCCGCCGGCACCACCGACCGGCAGGGCCGGCCACCCGAAGACCCGAGCCCGACGTCGGCCGAGCGGCCGGTGGAACCCGAACCCAAGACCGCGACTGAGAGGGACGCCTGATGCATCCGACGAGGCAGAGCGCCGATCTCGACTGGTTGCTCGACGAGCTGGTGGAGCGGGTGCCGCCCGCCCGACAGGCGGTGGTGCTCTCCGCGGACGGACTGCTGGTCGGCTCCTCCGCCGGCATGGACCGCGCCGACGCCGAGCACCTTTCCGCGCTGGCTTCCGGCTTCTCCAGCCTGGCCCGGGGCACGAGTCGGCAGGTGGCCGGCGGGGCGGTCCGGCAGACCGTGGTGGAGATGGAGTCCGCGTACCTCTTCGTCACCGCTGCCGGGCAGGGCGCCTGCCTTGCCGTGGTCAGCGACGCGGACGCGGACATCGGCCTGGTGGCGTACGAGATGGCGATGCTCGTCACCCGGGTCGGGGAGAACCTGAGCGCGCCGGCCCGGTCGACGACGGGGGCCGCCGATGCGGGCTGAGTCGCCCGGGCCGCAGCACGAGTGGCTGGACGACGACGCCGGTCCGGTCGTGCGGCCCTACACACTCACCGGCGGCCGGGTCCGGTCCGCCGCGGACGGGTTCGACCTCGTCGCGTTCGTGCTGGCCGAGGCGGCGGCCGACCCGAGCGTCCACCCCGAGCTGCACCCCGAGCACCGGCGCCTGGTGCAGTTGGCCGCCCGGCCCGTCCCCGTCGCGGAACTCGCGGCCGACCTCGACCTCGCGGTGGGCGTGGTCCGCGTACTCCTCGGCGACCTACTGGCGCGGGGGCTGGTCGCGGTGCACCAGCCGACGGCCGCCGCGTACCTGCCCGACGACGACATCCTCAAGGCGGTGGTCAGTGGACTCCGTGCGCTATGACCGAACCGGATCCGGCTCCCGGGTCCCGCTCGCGCTCAAGATCCTGATCGCCGGGGGCTTCGGCGCCGGCAAGACGACGCTGGTGAGCGCGCTCAGCGAGGTCCGGCCGTTGCAGACCGAGGAGGTGCTGACCGGCGCCGGCATCGGCACCGACGACCTCTCCGGCGTCGAGGCGAAGTCGACCACGACGGTGGCGATGGACTTCGGCCGGATCACGATCAACGACGACCTTCAGGTCTATCTCTTCGGCACCCCGGGGCAGGACCGGTTCTGGTTCCTCTGGGACGAGCTGGCGTTCGGGGCGCTCGGCGCGGTGGTGCTCGCCGACACCCGCCGGCTGGCCGACTGCTTCCCGTCGATCGACTACTTCGAGCAGCGGGGCGTCCCGTTCGTGGTGGGGGTGAACTGCTTCGACGGCGCCCGCAAGTTCGGCCTGGAGTCCGTCCGCCAGGCGCTGGACCTCGACCCCGACGTGCCGCTGGTGCTCTGCGACGCGCGGGACCGGCAGTCCGGCAAGGAGGTGTTGATCGCGCTTGTCGAGCACGTGGCCCGGCAGCGCGGCGAGCCCGTGCCGGCGGCCTGATCCCGCGCGGCGGCGACCCCGGCGGGCGTCCGCCCGGCCGGGCCGCCGCGATTCGGCGGGGTCTTCGGGGCTAAGTGGGCGGCCCAGCGGGAAGGCTGGTGGGATCGGTGCAGGAACGACGGAGGGCGGATCCGGTGACAGGTCAGGACGAGATCGTCCACATCGGCGGTTACACGGCGCACAGCGGGGGCCGGGGCACCGGCATCGTCGCGGCGCGACGGGACCCCGCCTCCGGTGAGCTGACCCCGCTCGGCGTGGTCGCGGTCACCCCCTCGCCCTCCTTCCTCGCCCGGCACCCGCGGCTGCCCGTGCTGTACGCGGTGAACGAGCTGCCGGACGGGCAGGTCAGCGCCTTCCGGGTCGGCGTCGACGGCGAACTCACCCCGCTCGGCACCCGGGCCACCGGCGGCGCGGAGCCCTGCCACCTGGCGGTCGTCCCGGGCGGTGGTCACCTCGTCGCGGCCAACTACGGCGGCGGCAGTGTGACGGTGTTTCCGCTCGACCCCGACGGGGTGCCCGGCGAGCGCAGCGACCTGGTGCAGCACGAGGGGCACGGGCCGGACCCGGAACGCCAGGAGGGCGCGCACGCCCACATGGTGAACCCCGCTCCGGGCCGGGGCCCGCTGCTCGCGGTCGACCTGGGCACCGACTCGATCTACCGCTACGACCTGGACGCGGCCAGCGGCCGGCTGGTGCCCCGGGCGCCGCGGGTGCGTACGGCCGCCGGCGCCGGCCCCCGGCATCTGGCGCGGCATCCCGACGGGCGGCGCTGCTGGGTGGCGGGGGAACTGGACGGCTCGGTCACCGCCTACGAGCTGACCGGCGACGGTGCGCTGCACCAGCGGGGCCGGGTCGAGGCGAGCGACCGGCCCGGGCACGTCCAGCCGTCGGAGATCGCGGTCGGCCCGGACGGGCGCCACCTCTACGTCGCCAACCGGGGGGTGGGCACCGTCGCGGTCTTCGCCGTCTCCGCTGAGCTGCCGGAGCTGGTCGCGGAGGTGGACACGGGCGGCGAGTGGCCGCGGCACTTCGCCCGGGCCGGCGAGCACCTCTACGTCGCCGACGAGCGGGCGGACATGGTGCGGGTCTTCCGGGTGGACGCGGCCACCGGCGTCCCGGTTCCGGTGGGGGAGCCCGTGGCGGTGCCGAGTCCCACCTGTGTGCTGCCCTGACCAGCCACGATGCCGGTGACATCACCGCGACGGAACGCCATCCTCACTCAGCGTCATGATTCGGCGATCAACTGTTTCTCGTGCGTAACTTTCGTCCGAACGGCCGTGGCAGTCGTCCCGACGGGTCCGCAAGATGGTCAGCGTGTCAGCAGGCCGCCATCGCATGCGTACGAACCTTCACGCAGCCACCGCAGCCGCCGCCGTGGGCGTCCTCGCCGTCACGGCCGGCGGCTGGTTCGGCTACCAGCAGCTGGCGCAACCCAACTGCTCGGGGCGGCTCGAGCTCTCCGTCGCGGTCACGGCCGAACTCGCCCCGGCGGTCGACGACGCCGCCGCGCAGTGGGTGAAGGACGGCGCCGCGGTCGGCGACACCTGCATAGCGGTGAACGTCACGGCCTCCGACCCGGTCGACGTGGCCGCGACGGTCGCCGCCAAGCACGGCGTCACCCTGGCCGGCGTGGGACAGGCCAGCGGCACGTCGGTCAGCCCGGACGTCTGGGTGCCCGACTCCTCCACGTGGCTGCTGCGACTCAAGACCGGTGGCGCCACCGCCTTCGAGCCGGGCAACGGGGCGTCCATCGCGCGTAGCCCGGTGGTGGTGGCGATGCCGGAGCCGATCGCCACGCGGCTGGGCTGGCCGCAGAAGAAGTTCAGCTGGACCCAGCTCCTGCAACAGGTGCAGAGCGACAAGCCGTTGCGCACCGGGATCGTCGAGCCGACCCGCGACGCCGCCGGCCTGTCCGGCCTGCTCTCGCTGACGGCCGCCGCCAGCGCCGCCGGCGGCCCCGACGCCGAGAAGGAGAAGGTCGCCGCGCTGCGGGCGCTGGCCACCGACCGCTCCGCGCTGCGGCAGGACCTGCTCGCCCGGTTCCCCACCGCCTCGGATCCCACGACGATCGCGAGCAGCCTGGGTGCGGCGGCGCTCTCGGAAGAGAACGTGATCCAGTACAACAGCAAGAAGCCGCCGGTGCCGCTGGCCGCGCTCTACCTGGAGCCGGCGCCCGCGCCGCTGGACTATCCGTACGCGGTGCTGCCCGGCATCGAGCCGGCCAAGGCGGCGGCGGCGCGGGTGCTCTACGAGGTGCTCGTCAGCGACAGCTTCCGCGACCGGCTGGCGAGCCGGTCGCTGCGCGCGCCGGACGGCAACTGGGGCGAGGGTTTCGACGCGCCGCAGGGCGCACCCAGCCCGGCCGGTGGCGTGCCGGCACCGCCGGCGAACGGCGGCGGCTCGGCTGCCGGCGGGCTCGACCCGCAGGCCATGGACCGGGCGGTCTCCAGCTGGTCGATCGCCACCCAGTCCGGCCGGATGCTCGCCGTCATCGACGTCTCCGGCTCGATGAAGGAGAAGGTGGCCAACGCCGGCAACGCGACCCGGCAGCAGGTCACCGTCGAGGCGGCCAGCCGGGGGCTGAACCTCTTCGACGACTCCTGGTCGATCGGTCTCTGGACGTTCTCCACGCGGCTGGTTGGCGCCCGCGACCATCGGGAGCTGCTGCCCATCGGGCCGTTGTCCCGTCAGCGCGGCAAGCTGGAGCAGTCCCTGGGCTCGATCCGCTCCTCGACCGGCAACACCGGCCTCTACGACACGGTGCTGGCGGCCTACCAGAAGGTGCAGGACAACTGGGAGCCCGGCCGGGTGAACTCGATCGTGCTCTTCACCGACGGCAAGAACGAGGACTCCGACGGCATCACGCAGCAGGAGCTGCTGGGCGAGCTCGACAAGGTCAAGGACCCGGAGCGGCCCGTGCAGGTCGTGATCATCGGTATCGGCGGCGACGTGAGCAAGGCCGAACTGAAGTCGATCACCGACGTCACCGGCGGCGGGGCGTTCGTCACCGAGGACCCGACCAGGATCGGCGACATCTTCCTCAAGGCGATCGCGTTGCGCAAGGCCCCGGCCTGAGCCGACGCGCAGCGCGGGGCGGGTCCAGCGTACGGGACCGGGTGCCGCGGGCCCTTTCCCCGAAAGGGGTTCCTCGGGGAAAGTAGTGACGGTAATGCGTCCGAAGCAATCGGCGACCATGGTTGTCGGGGCAGGATGTCCTGGTGCCCCTGTGCCGGGCCCGCGACCCGGGCCCCGTCCGCGGGCCGTCGGCGACCGAAGTGGGGAGGGCCGGTGACCTCAGCGACGCTGTTGACCCCCGCCAGCACGTCGTCGAAGCCGGACGAACCGCGGTCTGGGCCGGCCCGCGCCCGCGAGCGCGCCTACGTCCGCTCCCTGGTGGTGCTGGACACCACCGTCCTGACCGTCGCCGTGCTCGTCGGCTACGTCGCCCGGTTCGGCGACGAAGCCCCCGGCGGCTCGAAGATCCCCTACGTCCTGGTCGCCCCCGGGCTGGTGCTCGCCTGGCTGGTCTCGCTGCGGGTGCTGCGCTGCTACGACGACCGGGTCCTCGGCTACGGCGCCGACGAGTACCGGCGGGTCAGCACCGCCAGCCTGCGCCTCGCCGGCGGCATCGCGATCGCCGGCTACATCGCCGACGTGGGCGTCTCCCGGGGGTTCCTCGGCATATCGTTCGCCGTCGGGATGCTCGGCCTGGAGGTGGCCCGGTTCGCCGCCCGGAAACGCCTGCACCGGGCGAGGTCCGAGGGCGCCGGCTGGTCGCGCAAGGTGCTGGTGGTCGGCGACACCGCGCACGTGCTGGAGTTGGTGCACACGCTGCGCCGCGAGCCGTACGCGGGCTACCAGGTGGTCGGCGCCTGCATCCCGGACGCGCTGCTCGCCCCGGTGGCACAGCGGTTGGGCGACGTGCCGGTGGTCGGTTCGTTCCGGGGCATCCCCGAGGCGGCCACCGCCATCGGCGCGGACACCGTCGCGGTGACCGCCTCCGGTGAGTTGACCGCCACCCGGCTGCGGCGGCTGGGCTGGCAACTGGAGGGCACCGGCATCGACCTGGTGGTGGCCCCGGCACTGACCGACGTCGCCGGCCCGCGCATCCACACCCGGCCGGTCGCCGGCCTGCCGCTCATCCACGTCGAGGCACCGGAGTTCCGCGGGGCCCGCAAGCTGGTCAAGGGCTTCGTCGACCGGGCCGTTTCCTCGGTGGCCCTGACGCTGCTGCTGCCGCTGCTGGCCGTCGTCGCGCTGGCGATCAAGATCGACAGTCGGGGGCCGGTGCTGTTCCGGCAGACCCGGGTCGGGCAGGGCGGGCGGGAGTTCGGCGTCTACAAGTTCCGCACCATGGTCATCAACGCCGACGCCCTGCTCGCCGCGCTGGCGGCCCGCAACGAGACCGACGGCCTCATGTTCAAGATGCGCGACGACCCGCGGGTGACCCGGGTCGGGCGGCTGCTGCGCAAGTGGTCGCTCGACGAGCTGCCGCAGCTGGTCAACGTCCTGCTCGGGCACATGAGCCTGGTCGGTCCTCGCCCGCCGCTGCCCTCCGAGGTGGCCCGCTACGACGGCGACGTGGCCCGCCGGCTGCTGGTCAAGCCCGGCATGACGGGGCTCTGGCAGGTCAGCGGCCGTTCCGACCTGAGCTGGGAGGACGGCATCCGGCTCGATCTCTACTACGTGGAGAACTGGTCGCTGACGGCCGACCTGACGATCCTGTGGAAGACCTTCGGCGCGGTGGTCAACAGCCGCGGGGCGTACTGAGCGGCCCGGCCCCTCAGTCCTGCGGGCCGGTCCAGTCCAGGCAGACCACCACCGCGTCGTCGATCAGGTCGCCCGCGACGAACGCGCGCAGGTCGCCGATCAGCGAGCGGACGGCGTCCAGCGGCTCCATCGGCCCGGTCCGGCGCAGGAACCGGTCCAGCGCGGTCTCGCCGTACCGCACGTTCTGCCCGGTGGCGTCGATCACGCCGTCGCTGACCACGAAGAGCCGGTCGCCCCGGCACAGCTCGAAGCGCTGTTCCCGGTAGTCGGTGGCCTCGAACATGCCGAGCGGGAACTGCGCCTCCAACGGCAGCTCCTGGACCTTCCCACCGCGCAGCAGCAGGAGGCGGGGTGACCCGGCGTCGACCAGGGTGAGCAGCCCCGAGCGCAGGTCCAGCTCCATCAGCAGCGCCGCGATGTGCCGGTCGCCCCGGTGCACGTCGTAGACCGCCTGGTCGGCGAGGGCCGCCTGGTCGGCGAGGCCGAGCCCGGACCGGCGGGCGTTGCGCAGCGCGTGGGTGGCGAGCGAGGTGAGCATCGCGGCGGCCACCCCCTCACCCGTGCCGTTGATGGTCGACAACCAGACCCGGTGGCCGTCGTCGGACCAGTCGAAGCTGTCGCCGCGCACCGCGTACGCCGGCTCCAGTTGCCCGGCGAGGCGGAACGACGGGCGGGTCCGGCTGCGGCCGGGCAGCAGCTCCCACTGCATCTCGGCGGCGAGGGTGAGGCGCCTGCTGCGGCTCGCCATCCGGTACACGTCCGTGCCCTCGGTGACGGCGGCGATCTGGTGGGCGAGCGCGGTCGCCACCTCCGTCAGCTCGTCGAGCGCGCCCGGCCGGGTCGGCACGGGGGCCACCACCAGCACGCCCCGGCGTTCCCCGCGCATCGACACCGGGAGGTAACCCGTGTCGTCGGCGACGATCGGGGTCTGGTGGTCGAAGCAGCGCCAGGCGGGGTGCCCGGGTGAGGTGACGGGTTCGTCCCCGACGAGCGGCAGCAGCGTCGCCAGCCGGTAGTCGACCTGGAGCAGCTCCACCCGGGTCGTCCCGTAGCCCGCGGCCAGGACGTCGGCGATCCGTTCCAGCAGGAGATCGGCGGGCGCCTCGTCGAGGGCGCGCCGTGCCTGGTCGACCGGTTCGCTCATCATCGCTCCTTCATCACGAGCCCAGACCAGTGGATTCGGAGTAGTCTCGGGCCCACCATGGCGCAAGTGCACGGTCCCCACGGACCCGAGACGAGTATGGCCGTCGAGCTCGACGCGGTGGCCGGTGCCCTGCTGACGGTCTGGGAGGCCGCGCGGGAGCGGACGACCAGCCGGGTCTCGGGCGCGCAGTTGCGCGCGATCATGCTGGTCGAGCAACACGAGGGGATCAACCTCCGCCGCCTGGCCACGGGGCTCGACATGCTGCTCTCCTCCGCCAGCCGGCTCTGCGACCGCCTGGTGGCGGCGGGCATGCTGGAACGCGAGCCCGGCCGGTTCGACCGACGGGAGATCTCGCTGCACCTGACCCCGGAGGCCCGCCGGCTCCTCGCGGAGCTGCGCGACGACCGGCGTCAGCAACTCGCGGCGATCCTCGCCGACATGACCCCCGAGGGGAGCCAGGCCCTGCTGCGGGGCATGCGGGAGTTCGACGAGGCGGCGCGCCACCGCAACGCGTCGGTGGAGTCCGTCGAGGCGGCCGGCCCCTGGCCGGGCGTACCGATGGAGAGTCCGGCCAGCCTGCCGACGCAGGCGCAGCCGGGCAACGAGCCGCAGGTGGCAAGGACGGCCTGACCCGGCGGGGGTGCCGTCGTCGGCCGGGAGTTCCGTTCAGACCGGGGCCGCCGCGACGGCCAGCATCGCGATGTCGTCCTGGCTCTGCCCGTCGAGCCACTCGTCGAGGGATCCCAGGAGCCGGTCGACCAGCGCCGCGGGCGCCGACCCGGCGGCCGAGGCCAGCGCCGCGCGCAGCCGTTCCTCACCGAACATCTCCTGGCCGCCGGGGCCGCCGCGCGCCTCGACCACCCCGTCGGTGTACGCGAACAGCAGCTCGCCGGGAGCGAGGCGGAGTTCGGCCTCGGCGAATCGGGCGGCGGCGAACGCGCCCACCGGCATTCCGCCGACCGCGACCGGGGTGACCCCGCCGTCGGCGCGTACGCGCATCGGGGACGGGTGGCCGCCGCCGGCGATCCGGACGGTGAAGCCGCCGGTGGGTGCGGCGTCGAGGGTGCCGAGCAGCAGGGTGGTGAACTGGCTGCGGCGGGCGGCGTCCGGGGCGTCGAGGAGCGCCTGGTTGAGCAGCCGCATCAACTCCAGGGGCCGCTGCTCGACCAGGCGCAGGGTTCGCAGGGACTGCCGGACCCGACCGGTGAGCACGGCCGCGCCGACGCCCTTGCCGGCCACGTCCCCGAGGGCGAAGATCGCGCCCCCCTGGACGGGGAACACGTCGTAGAAGTCGCCGCCGATGCGCAGCCGGTCCCCGGCCGCCCGGTACCCGCCGGCGAGGGTGGCGCCCGGCACGGCCGGCAGGTCGGGGGGGAGCAGGCTGTGCTGGAGCACCCGGGCGAGGTGGACCTGCTCGCCGTAGAGCTCGGCGGCGCCGAGGGCCGCGCCCGCCCGGGCGGCGAACTCCCGGGCCAGCTCGACGTCGCGCCGGGCGAAGCCGGCACGCCCGGCCCGGCGGACCAGCACCAGGGCGCCGGTGGTGCGTCCGGCGCCCCGCATGGGGCTGGCCAGCACGGTGCCGGGGCGGCCGAAGTGGGACGGAAGCACGGTGGCCGGGCCGTCCGCCTCCTCGTCCGGCCACGGGGACGGGCCGGCCGCCTGCCCGGCCAGCGCCTCGGCCAGGCCGGGCAGGGAAGCGGTCAACGACCACGTCGCCAGCCCGGTCGCCGGGGCGGCGTCGGTCCCGTCGTACCGGATCCAGTGCGGCTGGCCCGTCGCGGGCGGGGACGGCAGGTGGACCACCACGGCCAGGTCGGCGAGGTAGGGCACGGGCAGGGTCGTCGCCGTCCGGAGGGTCTGCTCGCGCTGGAGGGACTGCCCGAGACGGTTGCCGGCCTGGGCGAGGAACACCGTCCGGGAACGTTCGACGTGCAGCGCCTCGGTGCGCGTGTGTTCCTCGGTGACGTCCCGCACATACCAGGCGTGCCGCCCGTCTGCCAGGTCGCGCCGTACGCCACGCAGCCGGCGACCGCCGTGCTCGGCGTCGAAGCCGTCCGCCCCGACCCTGACCGCGCGGGCCACGGCCGGCACCGGGCAGGCGTGCAGGTGCGTGCCGGGCACGACCTCGGGGAGGAGCGCGGTCGCCGTCGCGTTGACCATCGTGACCAGCCCCGACCGGTCGACCGTCAGGACCGCCTCGGCGAGCCCGTCGAGCACCTCGCGGGTGAGCCGGAAGCCGGCCGGCCGCGCGGTGTCGGGGGAGCGGCCGGAGTGGGGGCGGGCGGGTCGACCGTCGTCGGCCGGGCCCGTGACACCGCCTCGGGAAGCGGTGGTCACCGCCGCTCGCCGGGCGCCCCGGTCTGTCGACCTGTGCGCATGCTGGTCGTGCACTCCTCGGATGGGGGTCGTTGCCTCGGGGCAAGCGTACCGAGGCGAAGCCGCGCCGCCAGCGGAGGAACGCGGGCTCAGCCCGGACGGGCCAGCCAGCCGCCCGGACGTGCCAGGATCCGGCGTACCACCGACCCGGCCCCGCCGACGGCCGCGGCGGCGGCGCCGAGGGCCGCCGGGCGGACGACGACCGGTGACCAGGCCGCGGTGAGCACCCGCCGGGAGATCTCGGTGAGCACCGGCGGGCGCAGCCACGGCGCCAGTGGGGCGTACCCGCCGCCGAGCACCACGGTGTCCAGGTCCAGCAGATTCACCACACCGGCGACGGCGACGCCCAGGGCCGTCCCGGCCCCGGCCAGTGCCCGCAGCGCGGCGGGGTCGCCGGCCCCGGCCAGCTCGGCCAGCCGGGTCGTCGCGGTGTCGGCCGGGAGATCGGCGCCGGCGAGGCCGGCCGCCGCGAGGATCGCCTCCTGACCGGTGTACGTCTCCAGGCAGCCCCGGCCACCGCACCGGCAGGGCGGTCCGTCGGGCCGGATCGGGATGTGCCCGATCTCGCCGCTCCAGCCGCGCGCGCCCCGGAAGAGGGCCCCGTCGAGCACGATCCCGGCGCCGATGCCGACCTCGCCGGAGATGTGCAGGAAGCTCGGCCGGCCGGCCGGGCCGGCGTGCAACTCACCCAGCGCGGCGAGGTTGGCCTCGTTGTCGACCACCAGGGGCGCGATGCCGTCGACGTGCGCGGTGAGCGGCGCTTTCCCACCGAGCAGCGCGGGGACGGGCACGTCGCGCCAGCCGAGGTTCGGCGCGAGCCGGACCAGGCCGGCGTCGTCGACCAGCCCGGGCACCGCGAGGGCCGCCCCGGCCAGGGTGAGCCCCGCGCGGCTGGCGTCGGCGCGGGCGTGCGCGGCCAGGTCGGCCAGCCGGGCGAGCGCCTCGGCGGGGGAGAGGGGCCGCAGGTCGGCGCGGTGCACGGTGTGGTGGCGGACCCGGCCGGCGAGGTCCACCACGCAGGCGGCCAGGTAGTCGACGTTGACCTCCAGGCCGAGCCCGGCCGGGCCGTCGGTGGCGAGCACCAGGCCCCGGGACGGCCGGCCGGCGCCGGTACGGGGCGTCGGCTCCGCCTCGGCTACCAGCCGGCCGGCGAGCAGGTCCTCCACGACGGCCGAGACGGTGGCCCGGGTGAGGCCGGTGCCGGCGGCCAGCTCGGCCCGGGAGGGCGGGCGGTCGGCGGCGGCGATCCGGCCGAGCACCACGGCGAGGTTCCACTCGCGCAGGCTGCCCTGCCGTACCGCCCCGGGCGGGGCGTCGGGTCGGGTCACCCCTTGACACTGCCACAGGCCAGCCAAATAATTCAACCACTGAACAAATAGCGGACGACATACCCGGAGGTCTGCCATGGCACCCCGTCCCACCCCCGCCGACAAGTTCTCCTTCGGCCTCTGGACGGTCGGCTGGCAGGCCCGCGACCCGTTCGGCGATGCCACCCGCCCCGAGCTGGACCCGGTCGAGGCGGTGCACCGGCTCGCCGAGCTGGGGGCGTACGGGATCACGTTCCACGACGACGACCTGGTGCCCTTCGGCGCGGACGCCGCCACCCGCGACCGGCAGGTGACCCGCTTCCGCAAGGCGCTCGACGAGACCGGCCTGGTGGCTCCCATGGTGACCACCAACCTCTTCACCCACCCCGTCTTCAAGGACGGCGGCTTCACCAGCAACGACCGCGACGTCCGGCGGTACGCGCTGCGCAAGGTGCTGCGAAACGTCGACCTCGCCGCGGAACTCGGCGCCCGCACCTTCGTCATGTGGGGCGGCCGGGAGGGCGCCGAGTACGACCTCGCCAAGGACGTGCGGGCCGCGCTGGACCGCTACCGGGAGGCCGTCGACCTGCTCTGCCAGTACGTCGTCGACTCCGGCTACGACCTGCGCTTCGCCATCGAGCCCAAGCCGAACGAGCCGCGCGGCGACATCCTCCTGCCCACCGTCGGGCACGCCCTGGCGTTCATCTCCACCCTGGCCCGCCCCGAGCTGGTCGGGCTCAACCCGGAGGTGGGGCACGAGCAGATGGCCGGGCTGAACTTCGCCCACGGCATCGCCCAGGCGCTGTGGCAGGGCAAGCTGTTCCACATCGACCTCAACGGCCAGCGCGGCGTCAAGTACGACCAGGACCTCGTCTTCGGCCACGGCGACCTGCTCAACGCCTTCGCCCTGGTCGACCTGCTCGAGCACGGCGGCCCCGGCGGCGGGCCCGCCTACGACGGCCCCCGGCACTTCGACTACAAGCCCTCGCGCACCGAGGACATGACCGGCGTCTGGGCGTCGGCGGAGGCGAACATGCGCACCTACCTCCTGCTCAAGGAGCGGGCGGCGGCGTTCCGGGCCGACCCGGAGGTCGCCGAGGCGCTGGCCGCGAGCCGGGTCGCCGACCTCGGCACGCCGACGCTGGCACCGGGGGAGAGCCACGCCGACCTGCTCGCCGACCGGTCCGCCTTCGAGGAGTTCGACGTGGACGCGGTTGCCGCGAAGGGCTTCGGCTTCGTCCGGCTCAACCAGCTCGCCGTCGAGCACCTGCTCGGCGCCCGCTGAGGGCCGCCGGAGATGCCGATCGTCGCGGGGGTCGACTCCTCCACCCAGTCCTGCAAGGTCGTCGTCCGGGACGCGGAGACCGGCGCCCTGCTGCGGCAGGGCCGGGCGCCGCACCCGGACGGCACCGAGGTCGACCCGGCGGCGTGGTGGTCCGCACTGGGCGCGGCGGTCGACGCCGCCGGCGGGCTGGCCGACGTGGCGGCGGTCTCCGTCGCCGGCCAGCAGCACGGCATGGTCTGCCTCGACGAGGCGGGCGGCGTGGTCCGGCCGGCGCTGCTGTGGAACGACACGCGCTCCGCCGGGGCCGCCGCCGAGCTGGTCGAGGAGGCCGGCGGCGGGGAGGCGGGCCGCCGGTTCTGGGCCCAGGCGGTGGGCAGCGTGCCGGTGGCCAGCTTCACCGTCACGAAGCTGCGCTGGCTGGCCCGGCACGAGCCGCAGCACGCGGCCCGGGTGGCGGCGGTCTGCCTGCCGCACGACTGGCTGAGCTGGCGGCTGGCCGGCGCGTCGGGCCTGGCGGCGCTGCGCACCGACCGGGGCGACGCCAGCGGCACCGGCTACTGGTCCCCGGCCACCGGCGACTACCGGCTCGACCTGCTGGAGCGGGCGTTCGGCGGGCGGCCGCACGTGCCGGCGGTGCTCGGCCCGGCGGAGCCGGCCGGCGTCGTACGCCCCGACGCCCTCCCTGGCCTGCCGGCCGGCGGGGCGGCACTCGGCCCCGGCACCGGGGACAACGCCGCCGCCGCGTTCGGCGTCGGCGCGGGCCCGGGGGACGTGGTCGTCTCGATCGGCACCTCCGGCACCGTGTTCAGCGTCGCCGACGCCCCGGCGGGCGACCCGAGCGGCGCGGTCGCCGGCTTCGCCGACGCCACCGGCCGCTTCCTGCCCCTGGTCTGCACGCTCAACGCGGCCCGGGTGCTCGACGCCGCCGCGGCGATGCTCCGGGTCGACCTGGAGGAGCTGGCGAGGCTGGCGCTCGCCGCCCCCGCCGGCGCGGACGGGCTGGTCATGGTGCCCTACCTGGAGGGCGAGCGGACGCCCGACCGGCCGCTCGCGTCCGGGGCCCTGCACGGGCTGACCCTGCGCACCTCGACGGCGGCCCACCTGGCGCGCGCGGCCGTCGAGGGGCTGCTCTGCGCCCTCGCCGACGGGCTCGACGCGCTCACCGCCCAGGGCGCCACGGTGCGCCGGGTGATCCTGGTCGGCGGCGGCGCCCGCTCGGAGGCCGTGCGCCGGATCGCACCGCAGGTCCTCGGCGTGCCGGTCGTCGTCCCGCCGCCCGGCGAGTACGTCGCCGACGGTGCCGCGCGCCAGGCCGCCTGGGTCGCCCTGGGCGACGCGGCGGCGCCCGCGTGGTCCGCCGCGGGCACCGAGGAGTACGCCGCCGCCCCCGTCCCCGCCATCCGGGAGCGGTACGCCGCCGCCCGCGGGCACTTCCTCGACCGGGTCGACGCCGTGGCGGGGTGACGGCCGCACCACCCGCCCGCGCCGCCCCATCCACGATCGGCGGGCCCTGCGAGCGCTCCGCCGTGCCCGCGCGTCGTCACCCGCTCGTGACCTGATCCTGGTTGGCTGCCGCACATGACCTTGACCAGGGGTGGGCCGGCGCGGGCCCGGGGCGGTACGCCCGCGCACCGGTTCTACAGCGTGGTGGTCTTCGTGCTGCTCGCCTCGCTGGACAACGTCGCGATCGGTCTGGTCCCCCCGCTGTACGGGCCCATCTCCGACGCCTTCGACGTGCCGCGGCGGCTGCTCGGCCTGGTCACCGCCGTGAGCTTCCTGGCCAGCGCGGTGGCCGCGGTGGGCTGGGCGTACGTCGGCGACCGCGCGAACCGTAAGCCGCTGCTGATGGTCGGCACCCTGATCTGGGCGCTCGGCACGGGCGGCAGCGCGCTGGCGGCGAACTACCCCGCCTTCCTGGCGGCGCAGATCCTGGCGGCGGTCGGGCTGGGCGCGGTCGGGTCCGTCGGGTTCTCGGTCGTCACCGACCTGATCTCGCCCCGCCGCCGGGGGCTGGTGATGAGCTTCTGGGGGCTGTCCCAGGGCGTCGGCACACTGGCCGGCACGCTGGTCGGCGGGCTGCTCGGGGCGGCCGACTGGCGGCGGCCGTTCCTGCTGCTGACCGTGGTCGGCCTCGCGGCCACCGTCGCCTACCTGTTCACCTACGACATCCGGCGCGGACAGAGCGAGCCGGAGCTGGCCGACGCGCTCGCCACCGGCGCCGAGTACGACTACCGGATCAGCCGGGCGGACCTGCCGAGGATCCTCGGCCGGCGCACCAACCGCTGGCTGATCCTCCAGGGCCTCACCGCGCAGGCGGCCTTCGGGTCGCTGGTCTGGCTGCCGGTGCTCTTCGCCGAGCGGGCCGAGGACCAGGGCTACTCCGCCGCCACCGCCGTGGTCGTGGGCAGTGTCTTCGCCACCCTGTTCCAGCTCGGCGGGGTGCTCTCCATCGTGGGCGGGCTGGTCGGCGACGCGCTGCAACGGCGTACGCCCCGGGGCCGGGCGCTGGTCGCGGCGGTCGGCATCCTGGCGGCCCTGCCGTTCTACCTGGTGCTCTTCTTCGTGCCGGTACGCATCGACGTGCCCGACGGCGCCGGGACGGGGGCGGTGGTCCGGGCGGTGCTGGCCAGCGTGGTCACCGAGCCGACGGTCGGGCTGAGCCTGCTCACCGCCGTGGTGGCGCTGGCGCTCACCTCGGCCAACTCGCCGAACTGGTTCGCCCTGATCGCCGACGTCAACCCGCCCGAGCACCGGGGCACCGTCTACAGCCTGGGCAACCTGGTCAACGGCGTCGGCCGGGCGGCCGGCAACGGGCTGGTCGGGGTGGCCTTCCACGGCCTGCGGGCGGTGTTCCCGCCGCCGCTGAACTACGCCGTCGGGCTGGCGGCCTTCCAGCTCTTCTTCATCCCGACGGGCGTCATGTACTGGCTCGCCTCGCGGACCTCGCCCGACGACATCGCCGCCGTGCGCGACCTGCTGCACGACCGCGCCGAACGCCTGTAAGGAAGGGCCCCTTGTTAACGCATAGCGTTAACAAGGGGCCCTTCCTTACAGCTACAGCGGGCGGACCCAGACCGTCACGTCGGTTCCGACGGCGCCGTCGGCGTCCAGCGGGGCGCTGGCGTGCACCAGCTCGGTCCCGGCGGGCAGCGGCACGGCGGCGTCGCCGAAGTTGGTCAGCACGGTCAGCGCGCCGTTGCGGAACGAGAGCACCTCGTCGCCGGAGGCGAGCCACTCCAGCGGGCCCTCGCCGAGCCGGTGCTCGCGGCGCAGCCGCAGCGCCGTCCGGTACAGCTCGTACGTCGAGCCGGGCGTGTCCCGCTGACGGTCCAGGGCGTACTCCGCCCAGAGCGACGGCTGCGGCAGCCAGCTCGCGTCGGTCGGTCCGAAGCCGTACGACGGGGCGTCGGCCTCCCACGGGATCGGCACGCGGCAGCCGTCGCGGCCCCGCTCGGTGTGCCCGCTGCGCGTCCAGGTCGGGTCCTGCCGGGCTTCGTCGGGCATCGTGGTGTGTTCGGGCAGACCCAGCTCCTCACCCTGGTAGAGATAGGCCGAGCCGGGCAGCGCGAGCATCAGCAGGGTGGCCGCCCGGGCCCGGCGCAGGCCGAGCGCGGCGTCGGGCTGCGGGTCGCCGATGCCGATGCCGTTGGGCCGCTTGCGGCCGATCGGCAGCCCCAGCCGGGAGGCGTGCCGGACCACGTCGTGGTTGGACAGCACCCAGGTGGTCGGGGCGCCGACGGTGTCGGTGGCCTCCAGCGAACGGGTGATCACCGCGTACTGGGCCGGGGCGGTCCACGCCGCGAGCAGGTACTCGAAGTTGAAGGCCTGGTGCATCTCGTCGGGGCGGACGTACCGGGCCAGCCGCTCGGCCGGTTCGACCCAGGCCTCGGCGACGAGGATCCGCTCGTCCGGGTAGCCGTCCAGCAGGCGTCGCCAGTCCCGGTAGATCTCGTGCACGCCGTCCTGGTCCCACATCGGCGGGCGCGGCTTGTCGACCTCCTGGCCGGAGAGGATCTCCTGCGGCTCCTGCCAGTCGGCGAGGTCGGCCTGCTTGATCAGGCCGTGCGCCACGTCGACGCGGAACCCGTCGACGCCGCGGTCCAGCCAGAACCGCAGCACGTCCAGGAACTCCTCCCGCACCTGCGGGTCGTCCCAGTTGAGGTCGGGCTGGCCGGAGTCGAACAGGTGCAGGTACCACTGGCCGGGGCGCCCGTCGGTCTCGGTGACGCGGGTCCAGGCCGGCCCGCCGAAGACGCTCTGCCAGTCGTTCGGCGGCTGCGCGCCGTCCGGCCCCCGGCCGTCGCGGAAGACGTAGCGGTCACGCTCCGGGCTGCCGGGTGCGGCGGCGAGCGCGGCGGTGAACCACCGGTGTGCCGACGACGTGTGGTTGGGCACCAGGTCGACGATGACCCGCAGCCCCCGCGAGTGCGCCTCGGAGATCAGCCGGTCGGCGTCGGCGAGGGTGCCGAAGAGCGGGTCCACGTCCCGGTAGTCGGCGACGTCGTACCCGGCGTCGGCCTGTGGTGACGGGTAGAACGGCGACAGCCAGACCGCGTCCACGCCCAGCTCCACGAGGTGGTCCAGGCGGGCGGTGATGCCGGGCAGGTCACCGATCCCGTCGCCGTCGGAGTCGGCGAAGGATCGCGGGTAGACCTGGTAGATGGTGGCCCTGGTCCACCAACCGGTGGCCGGGTCGGCGGGCGTGTCCTGGTGCGTCGGGTTGCTGTTCAGGGCTTCTCCCGTGTGTCGAGCCGGACGGTCGGATGCTGCCGGGCGGCGGCGTTTCCCGTTAGTGTGCCCGGGGTGCTGCCGTCGATTCACGCACGATGAGCCGAGTGGGCAGGATCACCGGGGCCCCGGGCGTGTCGAGGCAGGGGCCGCCCGACGACGGTCGGGCCCCGCCGTGCAGCGGGTCGAGCAGGATCCGCGCGGCGAGCCGGCCCTGTTCCGCCGCGGACTGGGCGATCGTGCTCAGCCCGAGGACGCCGGCCAGGTCGTGGTCGTCGACGCCGATCACGCTGACGTCCTGCGGCACCCGCAGGCCGGCGTCGCGCAGCGCGGTCATCGCACCCATCGCCATCTCGTCGCAGGCCGCGAAGATCGCCGTCGGCGGGTCGCCGCGCCGGAGCAGCTCCTCGGTGGCGCGCGTGCCACCGCTGATGGTGAACTGCGACTCCACGTCCAGGCCGGGGTCCGGGTCGATCCCGGCGTCGCGCAGCGCCTCCCGGTAGCCGCGCCGCCGGTCCAGGTGGGTGGTGTAGGCCAGCTCGTCGTGCGGATCGCCGGAGATGTGGGCGATCCGCCGGTGGCCCAGGTCGAGCAGGTGCCGGGTGGCGGTCCGCGCGACGCCCACGTCGTCGATGCGTACGCAGGGCCAGTCGGGCACCACCGTGCCGGAGCTGATGGTCACCCCGGGCAGCCTGAGCTTCGTCAGGGCGGTCAGGTCGGCGGGCCGCAGCGGCGTGGCGACCAGCATGACCGCATCCACCCGCTTGTGCAGGTTGGCCGTGCCCAGCACCCGCTGACGCACCTGCTCCCGCCCGCCGAGGTTGTAGAGCAGCAGGTCGTAGCCCGCCTGCTGGAGGACGTCCTCCACCGCCTCGACGACGGTGCCGAAGAACCACCGGGTGATGCGGGGGACCACGACGGCCACCGTGCCGGTGCGCCCGCCGGCCAGGCGGGAGGCGCTCGGCGATACGGCGTAGTCCAGTTGCTCGGCCGCGGCGAGCACCCGGCGTCGGGTCGCGGCCGAGACCGTCGGCAGCCCCCGCAGCGCCCGGGACACGGTGGCGGTGGAGACCCCGGCCAGGCGTGCGACATCATCGATCCTCGTCACGTACCCCCCGCTCCGCCCGGCTCCGCCGCCGCCGGAGACCCGGCGGCGGCGGAGACGCCTCAGCCCTTGACGCTGCCGGCGAGCAGGCCGCGCACGAAGAAACGCTGGAGGGACAGGAAGACGATCATCGGTACGACGATCGAGACGAACGCGCCGGCGGTGAGCCGCTGCCACTCGTTGCCCCGGGTGCCGGCCATCTCGGCCAGCCGGACGGTGAGCGGGGCGGTCTCGTCGCCGCCACCGGCGAAGATCAGCGCGACCAGCAGGTCGTTCCAGACCCAGAGGAACTGGAAGATGCCGAACGCGGCCAGCGCCGGGGTGATCAGCGGCAGCACGATCGAGCGGAAGATCTTCGGGTGGGTGGCCCCGTCGACCCGGGCCGACTCCATCAGTTCGCCGGGCAGTTGCGAGATGAAGTTGTGCAGCAGGAAGACGGCGAACGGCAGCGCGAAGCAGGTGTGCGCGAACCACACCTGCGCGAACTTCTGTTCGTCGACCAGGTCCCAGGCCGGCATGACGGTGACCCCGCCGATGCTGACGCCGGTGGAGAAGAACTTCAGCAGCGGCACCAGGGCCATCTGCAGCGGCACGATCTGCAGCGCGAAGATCGCGATGTACATCCAGTCCCGCCCCCGGAAGTTGATCCAGGCGAGCGCGTACGCGGCCAGGGACGCGAAGGCGAGCGGGAAGAGCACCGACGGGATGGTGATCGCCAGCGAGTTGATGAAGTAGCTGGCGAGCTGCCCGGACGACGAGGATCGCCCGAACAGCACCTCCTGGTAGTTCTCCAGCGTGAACGACGGGTTGGTGAAGAAGGTCCACCACCCGCTGCCCTTGATCTCGTTCTCCGGCCGGACCGAGGAGATGAACAGGCCGAAGGTGGGGATGGTCCAGACCAACGCGATGACGATCGAGACGATGGTCGCGGTGCGGCTGTTCAGCCGCTTGCGGACCCGCCCGGCGGCGCTGGTGCCCCGCCCGCCGGTCTTCTGGGTGCCGGCGGCGACGGTGGGCGTTGCGGTGGTCATCTCAGCCCTCCCGCTGCTGACGGATGTTGCGGATCTGGTAGATCACGATCGGGATCACCAGGATGAACAGGAACACCGCCAGGGCCGAGCCCTGCCCGTTCTGGCCGTACCGGAACGCCTGGTTGTACATCTCGTTGGCGATCACGCTGGTCTCGTAGTTGCCGTTGGTGGTCGTCCGGACGATGTCGAAGACCTTGAGGGTCGCGATCGACAGTGTCACCACGACCACGATCAGCGCCGGCCGGATGCTCGGCATGGTGATCTGCCAGAACATCTGCCACGGGGTGACCCCGTCGAGGCGGGCGGCCTCGACGATGTCGGCGGGGATCGCCTTGATCGCGGCGGAGAGCACCACCATCGCGAAACCGGCCTGGATCCAGACCATGATCACGATCAGCAGCAGCGTGTTGAGCGGTGAGTCCAGCAGCCACTGCTTCGGTTCGCCGCCGAGGCTGACCACGATCTGGTTGAGCAGGCCGATCTGCTCCTGCCCGTCACCACGGTAGGCGTAGACGAACTTCCAGATGATGCTCGCGCCGACGAAGGAGATGGCCATCGGCAGGAAGATCAGTGACTTGGCCACCGACTCGAACCGGGCCTTGTCCACCATGACGGCGTAGAGCAGGCCGAACGAGGTGGCCACCAGCGGGACGAGGAGCACCCACACCAGGGTGTTGATCAACACCCGGACGATGGAGTCCTCGGAGAACATCCAGCCGTAGTTGCGCAGCCCGATCCAGTCGTTGCTGTTCGCGTCCATGAACGACAGCATCGTGGTGCGGATGGCCGGGGCCACCAGCCCGATGGTGAGCAGCAGCAGCGTCGGCAGCAGGAAGAAGAGCGCGAACATGCCCTCCCGCGGCTTGCGCCGCCGGGGGAGCGGGGCGCCGCTCGCGGAGGCGGCGACGAGCTGCGCCTCCCGGCGGCGGGCGAACCAGGCCGGCACCACGTCGAGGAGCAGGAGCAGACCGCCCACCACCGCGACGAAGGCGATCAGCCCGTACATCAGCATGAGGAACTTCGGCTGTTCCGCAGCGAAGTCGAACTCCATCGACCCTCCCAGGTCTCTGATCAGCCGGTGGGCCGGCCCGCGCACGCGGACCGGCCCACCGGTTCAGATCACTTCCAGCTGCCCTCGATGCCGTCGAGGACCGTCTTGGTGTCCTTGCCGTTGATCCACTGGACCATGCCCTTCCAGAACGTCCCGGAGCCGACGGCGGCCGGCATCAGGTCCGAGCCGTCGAAGCGGAAGACGGTGGACTTGTCCTGGAGGATCTGGACGGAGAGCTTGTCGATGGGGTTCGCGACGTTGGCCAGGTCGAGCTTGTTGTTCGCCGACACCCAGTCGCCGATCTTGGCGCGGCTGTTGGTGTACTCGCCCGAGGCGAGGTAGGTCTGCACGGCCTGGACCTCGGGACGGTCGGCGAAGGCCGCGACGAACTCGCCGCCGCCCAGCACCGGCTTGCCCTTGCTGGCGTCGATCGCGGGGAAGTAGAAGGCGAAGACGTCGCCGTCCTCGGCCACCTTGGTGCCCTTCGGCCACTGGTTGGCGTAGAAGGACGCCTGGCGGTGCAGTGCGCACTTGCCGGTGGTGATCGGCACGCCGGCCTCCTGGAAGGAGGTGGTGGCGATGCTCTTCACGCCGCCGAAGCCGCCGTTGACGTACTTCTCGTTCTTGAGGATCGTGCCGGCCTTGTCGAGGGCCTCGGCGACCTTCGGGTCGTTGAACGGGATGCCGTGGGTGGTCCACTGGTCGTAGACCTCGGGGGTCTGCGTCCGCAGCATCAGGTCCTCGATCCAGTCCGTGGCCGGCCAGCCGGTGGCCTCACCGGACTCGATGCCGGCGCACCACGGCTTGGTGCCGGTGGCCGCGATCTGGTCGCTGAGCTTGATCAGCTCGTCCCAGCTCGTCGGGACCGTCCAGCCCTTCTCCTTGAAGGTCTTCGGCGAGTACCACACGAAGGACTTCACGTTGGAGCCGAGCGGGGCACCGTAGAACTGGCCGTTGACGGTGCTGTACTTCAGCCAGTCGGCCGGGTAGTTCTCCTCGGCCATCTTCTTGGTGTCGGCGCCGACCGGCTTGAGCTTGCCCGAGTCGACGAAGCGCTTGAGCAGACCCGGCTGCGGGATGAACGCGAGGTCGGGTGCGTTACCGCCGTCGACCCGCACGTTGAGCTGAGCCTCGAACTCGCCGCTGCCCTCGTGGTCGATCTCGATGCCGGTGCAGTCCTCGAACTGCTTCCAGGACTCCGCGAGGCGGTCGGCCTCGATGTCCCGGATCGACGAGTAGATCGTGACCTTCTTGCCGTCGTTGTCACCGTACTTCTCGTATGCGGCGCACTCCGCGGAGCCCGCCGCAGTGTCGCTCTTCTTGTCGTCGCCGGTGCCGCAGGCCGTGGCGCTGAGCGCCAGCCCCAGTACGCCGGCGATCGCGAAAGCCTGGCGTGATCTGGCAAACGCCATGCCGTTCTCCTTCCTTGCCGGCGCGTCAGGGATCGAACCCGCGCCGGTCCGATGGGCGTCACCACATGTAAGCGCTTGCATCTGGCCTGGTCCACCCCTATCCGGACACGAGGAAGTAACAATCCGGAAACCCGTAGAACCCCTGCTGGGCACGCTCCCACGCGGTAATTCGACCTCTTTCCATCGATGTCATTTTCTGACAACCTGGAGACGGATGATCGAAGGATTTCGACATAGGAGGTGTTGTATGGGCAAGCGGTGGTTGGGCCTGCTGGCGGCCGGTCTGCTGGCGGTGGGCGCGCTGCTCCCGGCGGCCCCGGCGATGGCCGCCCCCACGTTCAAGGTGCCGTTCCCGTGCGGGCAGTCCTGGTCGGGTCAGACCCGGACCGGCCACAGCCCGGCGTACGCGGTGGACTTCAACCGCACCGACGACCTCGGCGACCCGGTGGTGGCGAGCGCCCCGGGCACCGTCGACCGGGTCACCAATCTCGGCGGCACCAGTTACGGAAAGTACGTCCGGATCAACCACGGCGGCGGCTACAGCACCTACTACGCCCACCTCAACGGTTTCAACGTCTCCGTGGGCCAGACCGTCGGCTACGGCAAGGTGATCGGCTGGGTCGGCAGCACCGGCGGCTCCAGCGGCCCGCACCTGCACTACGAGCAGCGGCTCAACGGCAACGACATCCAGGTCCGGTTCAACGGCGCGCTCGCCCTCTACTGGGGCACCAGGACCTACACCAGCGACAACGGCTGCGGCAGCAGCGCCGGCTCCGGCACGGTCAACACCAGCGGCACGCCGTTGACCGTCCGCTCCGGCCCGGGCACCGGCTACGCCGCCGTGGGCACCGTCGCCGACGGCACCCGGGTGACCATCCGCTGCCAGACCCGTGGCACCAGCGTCACCGGCACCTACGGCACCAGCACGATCTGGGACCGGATCGGCGCCGGCCGCTTCATCGCCGACGCGTACGTCTACACCGGCCACGACGGCTACATCCCCAACGTGCCCCGCTGCTGAGCGGGCGACGGGGCCCCGGCTTCGCCCGGGGCCCCCGCCGTCGTCGCGCATTCCGCCGTCCGGCCGGGCCACAGCCCCGCTCTCGCGCCGGCCGGCTCAGCTGTTCAGGCGCCAGATGCCGGTCGGCTCAGCTGTTCAGGCGCCAGATGGCGAAGTTCAGGGCGGCGGCGAAGGTGACCCAGGCCCAGTAGGGCAGCATCAGCAGCGTCGCCGGGCGGGACACCCGGCGGAAGAGCGCGACCGTCACGCCGATCGCCACCCACATCAGCAGGATCTCGACGAACGCCAGCCCGTAGCGGCCGGCACCGAAGAAGAGCGGGGTCCAGATCGCGTTGAGCACCAGCTGGGCGATCCACGCCCAGAGGGCCGGGCCGAAGCCGACCCGCCGCCAGACCAGCCAGCCGGCCACCGCGATCATCGCGTAGAGCAGGCTCCAGACCGGCCCGAAGAGCCAGGACGGCGGCGCCCAGGCGGGCTGTTCGAGGCTCGCGTACTCGGCGGTGGTGCCCTGTACCCCGAGCCCGCCGATCGCTGCGGCGACGAACACCGCGGCCCCGAAGCCGAGCAACGCCCACCACTGCCCGGCGCCGCCCGTCCGCTCAGCGCTCCGAGATGTCTCCATGGTCGAGATGTCTCCGCAAAGCACGGGCGGTAAACCTTCGTGTCACCCTCCGGCGCGCACGACACCGGGGTCGTCGTGCCCGGACGCTCCTGTCGGGAGGACGGAGTTCCGGTCGCGACGACCCCGGTGGGTCCTTGAACGGCGGCCTGTGGCCGCCACGTCAATTGAAGATGCTCACACCACCCGGCCCGACGAGCAGGCCCACCACGATGAGGACGACGCCCCACAGGATCTGCCGCCGGAACAGCGCGAAGATGCCGGCGACCACGAGTACGACTGCGAGAATCCAGAGAATCAGCTCCATGATTGCTGAATACCCGAGCCGCCGACGCCGGAAACCTGGGCGTGGCCGAGGTTGTCGCCGAGGTGGAAGACGCTGTACGCCTGCTTGATCACGGGGTGGGCGACGTTGCGCACGCGTACCCCGCCGGGCGTGGTGCCCCGCTCGGTGCCGGCGTGCGCGTGCCCGTGCAGGGCCAGCGCCGTCGGCGCCGAGTCGATCGCCTGACCGAGCTGGTACGAGCCCAGGAACGGGTAGATCTCCAGCGGCTCGCCGGCGAGCGTGTCCGGCACCGGCGAGTAGTGGGTCAGCGCCACCCGCACGTCGCAGTCCAGCCCGCGCAGCGCGGCGGACAGGGCGTCCGCGCTCTGCGTGGTGGTCCGGACGAAGGCCTTCATCTCCGGCTCGCCGAAGTCGCTGGCGCAGCGGCCGGCGAACCCCCCGCCGAACCCCTTCACCCCGGCCACGCCCAGCCGACCGCCCGCGCAGTCCAGCACGACGCCGTCACCCTCCAGCACGGTGATCCCGGCGTCCTCGAGCACCTTGACCACCTGCGGCACCTGGTCGCACTGGTGGTCGTGGTTACCCAGCACCGTCACCACCGGCACGCCGAGCCCGCCGAACTCGGTGGCCACGCACCGGGCCTCGGCCTCGGTGCCGTGCCGGGTCAGGTCGCCGGCGAGCAACAGCGCGTCGGCGTGCTCGGGCAGCTCGTCCAGTGCCGGCCGGAACCGGCCGACCACGTCCTCGTCCAGATGCACGTCGCCCACGGCGGCGATCCGGATCACCATGGAACCTCCTCAGGGCAGTTGTTCGATCTCCGTGGGCGCCTGCGCGCGGATCACCCCGATGTCGATGGTGATCGGCACGTCGGGGAAGCGTTCGGCCACCCGCCGCAGGATCTCCTCCCGCCGGTGCGGGCTCTCGACCTCGCCGTAGAGCATCAGGCCGCGCTCCCGGCGGACCACGGTGATCCCCTGCTCGGCCACGTCGGGGTCCTCGGTGAGCAGGCGGTGGACCTCCGCCTCGACGTACTCGTCGGGCGGTCCGGTGGCGACGTCACGGTGCTCGGTCACGGTGTCCCCTCTCCCTCGCCGGTGCCGGAGTGCGGCACCACCTCCAGCCGGTCCAACAGCACCAGGAACGCCTCGGCGTACGGCGAGTGCTGCGTCTCCTTGCGTACCCGTTCCCAGTCGATCTGCTCGCGCAGGGAGCGGGCCAGCGGCAGACCCCGGGCGAAGTCGCAGTAGTGCTGCGAGAAGCTCAGCAGTTTGTGCACCATGAGCTGGGTGGCCGAGAGGACCGGCATGTGGATCGCGTCGACGGGCCGGACGACCGTGTCGGCGAACGTCTCCTCGGTCACCGGGGTCTCGATCGGCCGATGGATCAGGTCCACCATGCGGCCGTCGTCGAAGACCTTGACCAGCCAGTCCTCGGGCGGTCGCTCGGCGGTGAAGCCCGCCGCGACCAGCGCCTCCAGGGATCGCTCCACGTCGACCTCGCGGATCAGGAAGTCGACGTCGTGGTCGCTGGAGTGGCCGCCGTGGGCGTACACCGCGAAGCTGCCCCCGAGCGCGAAGGGAATCTCTTCCTGCTTGAGCACGGCGGCGACCTTCTTCAACGTGTGCACCAGGCTCTCGTCCCCGCGCTCTGCCATGGGCGTCTCCCGTCGATGATGGTGGGCGGCTGATCCGACTCCGGTACCCGACATCCCGCCGGGCCACACCTGGCAGGTGGCACGGTCGGGGGTCAACCGGGAGGACACGGCACAAATCTCCGGGGACGCGAGCGCGGGTCGGATAGCCTGTGCAGGGTGTCCAGATCACCGGAGGCGCGGCGCGGCAGGGCCCGATTGCGCGCCGTCGCCCTGATCGGCATCGACGGCTCGGGCAAGACCACCCAGGCGCACCGGCTCGCCGACGCGCTGACCGCGGCGGGCCGCCCCGCCACCTACCACCGCAACGCGGGCGGGCGACGCTGGCTGGGCCGTCTCGCGCACCGCCTCGGCCGCCCCGACGCCCAGCGACTGCTCGGGCGCAGCGGGATGCTAGCGGTCGAGTCCGTGCTCCGCTGGCTGGCGATCGCCGCCGCCCTGCTGAGCTGTCTGTTCACCGGCCGCGTCGCGGTCATGGACCGCTACTCCGCCTGCCAGTACGCGAGCATCCGGGCGCACGGGGGCCAGCGCTGGGAGCGACTGGCCCGCGCCGGCTACCGGCTGTTCCCACGACCGCAGGTGACCTTCCTGCTGACCGTCGATCCCGCCGAGGCGTACCGGCGGATCGAGCAGCGCGGCACCGACCACGAGAGCATGTGCTATCTGACCGCCGCGGACGCCGCCTACCGGACGCTGCCGGAACACCCGACCTTCGTGGTGGTCGACGCCGGGCGCCCGCCGGCGGAGGTCTCCCGGCAGATCCAGGCTCACATGGCCGGCTGGCTGGCGTCCGCCGGCGACCGGCCGGCCGAGGGACGCGACGGCCGGGCGGCCGGCGAGCGCGAGGCGGGCCCCGTCGTGGTGTCCGCGCCGGCGGGGGCGGAGCCGGTGGCAGTCGGCCGGCTGACCGGCTGAGCCGGTCGCGGAGGGTCCGCGGGGGCGGCTGCCGGGTGCCCGGGGCATCGCGGCCGGCGGCGAGGTGGCATGGTCTGCACGAGGGCGGGAAGGACCGGTGGGGCCACCGCCGCCTCCGCGCGGGTCTCGCCGGGAGGCGACGCCGTTCGGGGGAATCGCACGCCGGGCGAAACGGTACGTCCCGGGCGGGCGGTACTTTGCTCAATACACGCAGTCATGGTTGACGGTCACGCCTGGTGAAAGTAAGTTTCATCCGTGGCGAAGAGTCCGAAGATTTCTGCGAGTCACGAGCCGGGTGGGCTGATCGTCCACATCAGCGGCCTGCTCCCCTCGTTGTCGCCGGCCGAGCAGCGGGTCGCCCGACTGGTGGTGGCCGACCCGGCCGCCGCCGCGCGTCGGACCATCACCGACCTCGCCACCGCCGCGGAGACATCCGAGGCGACCGTCATCCGCTTCTGTCGGTCCGTCGGCATGGACGGCTACCCGCAGCTGCGGATCCGGCTCGCCGCCGAGGCCGCCCGCCGGGTCGAGCCGCCGGACGCCCGGGTCGTCGGCGGTGACATCCCACCGGGGGCCGACCTCGCCCAGATCATCGCGACCATCGCCTTCAACGACGCGCGGGCCGTCGAGGAGACGGCCGAGCAGCTCGACCCGGCGATCTGCGAGCAGGTCGTCGACGCCATCGCGGGCGCCGGCCGGATCGACGTCTACGGGGCGGGTGCCAGCGGCTTCGTCGCCTCGGACTTCCAGCAGAAGCTGCACCGCATCGGCCGCACCGCCTTCTACTTCCCGGACGTGCACACCGCGCTGACGTCCGCCGCGCTGCTCGGGCGCGGCGACGTGGCGGTGGGCATCTCGCACACCGGCACCACCTCCGACGTGATCGAGGTGCTGGAGCAGGCGCGGGCCCGGGGGGCGGCCACGGTGGCGCTCACCAACTTCCCCCGGTCGCCGATCACCGAGGTGGCCGACTTCGTGCTCACCACGGCCGCCCGCGAGACCACCTACCGCTCCGGGGCGATGGCGAGCCGGCTGGCCCAGTTGACCGTGGTCGACTGCCTCTTCGTCGGGGTGGCCGCGCGCAACCGGTCCCGGGCCAGGAAGGCCCTCGAAGCGACAGCCGAGGCGGTCCGGTCACACCGGGTCGGCCCGGGACGGAGGCGGGCATGACGGCGGTGGAACCCCACGAGGTGACGGCTCCGGTGGTGCCCCGGCCGGTGATCCGGGTCGGCGCGCCGACGGAGCGACGTAACCCGCTCAGCGCGGACCTCGACCTCATGTCGACCCGGGACGTGCTCACGGTGATCAACGACGCGGACCGGCGGGTGCCGGGTGCCGTCGCGGCCGTCCTCGACGAGATCGCCGCGACGGTGGACCTGGCGGTGACCGCCCTGCGCGCCGGGCACCGGGTGCACTACTTCGGCGCCGGCACCTCCGGCCGGCTCGGCGTACTCGACGCCGCCGAACTCGCACCCACCTTCAACTCGCCCCGGCACTGGTTCTGCGCCCACATCGCCGGCGGTTCCGAGGCCATGTGGCGGGCGGTCGAGGATGCCGAGGACGACGACCGGGGCGGCGCGGCCGAGGCCGCCGGCTGCGTACGGGCCGGGGACCTGGTGGTCGGACTCGCCGCCAGCGGACGCACACCGTACGTCCTGGGGGCGCTCGCCGCGGCGAGGGCCAAGGGGGCCTCGACCGTGCTGCTCTGTGCCAACCCGGAGGCGGAGGCCGCCGGGACGGTGGACGTCTTCATCGGGGTGGACACCGGGCCGGAGGTCGTGACCGGGTCGACCCGGATGAAGGCGGGGACCGCCCAGAAGTTGGTGCTGAACACCTTCTCCACGGCCGCGATGGTTCGGCTGGGTCGGGTCTACTCGAACCTGATGATCGACATGGTCGCGACCAACGCCAAGCTCCGGGGTCGGATGATCTCGATCCTGATCGAGGCCACCGGCTGCGCGGAGGAGATCTGCCGGCGGGCCCTCGCCGAGGCCGACGGCGACATGAAGGTGGCGCTGGTCTCGCTCGTCTCCGGGGTGGAGGTGTCGGCCGCGCGGGCCGCCCTGGCCCGCTCCGCCGACCAGGTCCGCGGCGCGCTGGCCCTGCTCGCCTCCTGAGCCCCACCCGACCCGAGACGCCCCGTCCTGCGATCCCCGTCACGCGGGGCATCGAACCGCGGTGCGGATTGTTCACCGGGGGGTGGGGTAATACCACGGGCGTGGATGAACCGACCCGTTCACCGATGCGTGTTCCGGCAGTGACCAGGATCGCAGCGCGACGGTGATCCGGGTCGCTGTGTCTCTCGGGCGGGCGGTGCTGCCATGGACCGGGCACGGGCGACACGTCGATTCGCCGCCCCTGGCGTGCCCCGTCGGAGGGCCGCCACATGGGGTGCTGACAGCAAACATGGATTGCGCTCTCAGCGGATTATCAGGCATTCGTGACAGTTTCGACTCCCGACATGGAATCCCCGACGCGTCTCAACTGTTGTGCAGGTGTCGGCAGCGGTGGGCGCAGAAGTTTCGGGGGAGGGCTGATGGACGTGGGGATGGCAAGGAACCGGGCAACCGGCGCGAGCGAGGGGACCGTGGACAACGTGGACAAGAACATCGGCATGCGAACCGACGAGGTCGCCGAGGAGCGCGACCTGGTCGGCGTCTACCTTCACGAGATCTCCCGGACGCCACTGCTGGACGCCGCCAAGGAGGTCGACCTCTCCAAGGCGATCGAGGCCGGCCTCTACGCCGAGCACCTGCTCGGTGAGGACCGCGTCCCGGCCGGTGTCGACCGGGACGACCTGGAGCGCCTGGTCGCCGAGGGCGAGCGGGCCAAGGACCTGTTCATCCGGGCCAACCTGCGGCTGGTCGTGTCGATCGCCCGCCGCTACGTCCGCTCGGGCATGCCCATGCTGGATCTGATCCAGGAGGGCAACACCGGCCTGGTGCGGGCGGTCGAGAAGTTCGACTACGTGCGCGGCTACAAGTTCTCCACCTACGCGACGTGGTGGATCCGCCAGGCGATCAGCCGGGCGATCGCGCAGCAGGAGCGCACCGTACGGCTGCCGGTGCACCTGGTCGAGGACGTCAACCGGATGCGCAACGTGGCCCGCCAGCTCACCCGCGAGCTGGGCAGCGACCCGGAGCCGGAGCAGATCGCGGCGTCCCTCGGGGTCACCGTCGAGCGGGTCAACGAGCTGGTCCGCTGGTCGCAGGACACCGTCTCGCTGGACACCCCGGTGGGCGACGACGGCGACACCAACCTCGGTGACCTGGTCGCCGACAGCGACGCGCCGTCGCCGGAGGAGATCGTCCTCACCGGGCTGGAGCGGCAGCGGATCGAGGGCCTGCTCAACCACCTCGACGACCGTTCGGCCGGCATCATGCGGGCCCGCTACGGGCTCGAGGACGGCCGGGAGCACTCCCTGACCGAGGTGGCCTCGCGCTTCTCGCTCTCCCGGGAGCGGATCCGGCAGCTGGAGATCCAGGCACTGGGCCGGCTCCGCGAGCTGGCCCGGGCCGAGGGGCTCCAGGCGGCCTGAGCAGGGTAGGAACAACGGCGAACGGCCGGCGTCCGATAGGGGGACGCCGGCCGTTCGCCGTTGCCGGTCGAGGTCAGCGGACCCGGCCGTAGCCCTGGATGGGCATCAGGTTCATGCCCCGTTTGAGCACGTTGCGCCCGGCGCTCGGCGCGTCGATCACCTGACCGCCGCCGACGTAGAGGCCCACGTGCCCGAGCCCGCTGTAGAAGACGAGGTCGCCGGGGCGCAGCTCGCTGCGACTGATGTGGGTCACCGCGCCCCACTGCATCCGGGTGTTGTGCGGCAACGACTTGCCGGCCGCCCGCCAGGCCGCCGAGGTCAGCCCCGAGCAGTCGTAGCCGTTCGGCCCGTCGGCACCCCAGACGTACGGCTTGCCGAGCGCGCCGTACGCGTACCGCACCGCGACGCCGGCCCGGCCGGAGACCGCCGGCGCCTTCTTCGCGCTGTCGGGCCGGGCGGCCGGCTTCTCGGTGGCCCGGCCGTACGCCTGCCGGCGCAGCTCGTAGAGCTCGGCCAGGTCGCGTTCGATCCGCTTCTTCGCGGCGGTCATCTGCCGGGCCTGCGCGGCCTGCCGGCCCAGCGTGACCTCCAGCCGCGTCTTCTCGTCGAGCAGCTTGCGCTGGTTGCCGGTGAAGTTCGAGATCTTCTCCTGCCGCCGCCGGGCGAGCTGGTCGAGCATGCCGAGCCGGTCCAGCAGGGTGTCGGCGCCGCCGGGACGCAGCAGCGCGTCCGCGGTGGTCAGGTTGCTGCCGGTCTTGTACGCGGTCACCGCCATCTCGCCGACGTCCGCCCGGCTCCGCTCGGTCTCCTGTTCCAGCGGGCCGATGCGGCTCTGCACCCGCGCCACGGCGGCCTGGTTGGCCTTGATCTCCTCCCGGAGCTTGTTGTACGCCTCGACGACGTGTTCCAGCTGGGTGGAGGAATTCTCGATCCGCCGGGTCAGCTCGGCGGGGGACGGTTCGGCCCGGGCGGGTACCGCCGGTGCGAGCAGCGTGGCCGACACCACGGCGACCGCCAAGGCGCGCAGCGTGTTCCTGAGGGACGACAAGAGCGGAATGCTCCTCTCCCACCGGCCGCCGCGGGCTGCTGAGGCCCCCGACGACACCGGGCCGGTGCTGTCCGGGTGGACGGCGATCGACCGGGCCGGCCCGGACAACCTATCCCGGGGCAGGAGTGATGCGCAGTTGAAGCAGGGTCGAATGTTGGCGGAGTGACGGAAACTGTCGATCACCCGGGCCACCGAGCGTGATCGACTGTCCGGACTCGGGACGGGGTGCCGGGGATTTTGCCGGTGTTGGAGGGAAGTGCGCTGTTCGTCGTTGTGGACGCATGCCGCCGGAAGCTGGACGGTCATGACCGACAAGACCGACTTGGCGGCCGGAACCGGCGGAGCGCGGGGCCGCCCGCCCCGAACGCGAGCCGAAAGGGGCGTCCGGGCTGGCACGTGCGTCACACAATGAGGCGCGCAGCCGGGAATCCCGTCGACCGGCACCGACGCGAGACCGTCGACGGAGCCGACCCGGCACCAGCCGCGGGAGGTAGAACCGTGCACCCTCAAGGCGCCACCCGACAGCCCTGGTCACCGCGGGTGACCGCGGCGAAGACCACCCTCCTCTACGCCCGACCCGGGATCATCGTGACGGTCGACCGGTTCACCGTCGGCCGCAACAGCTGGCGGGTCACCGAGCTGACCCACCTGCACACCGGCCGCGGCCCGCACGACCGCGTGGCGGTCCGGGCCGTCGTCGTCACCGGCGCCATGATCGGCGGCGTCGGCCTGCTGCTCGGCTTCACCGGCGGGCTGCAACGGCTCACCGCGGGGGCGTACCTCGTCCTGGGCCTGGTTTTTCTGCTGCCGGTGCTGGTCGCGCTGGTGGGGGACCGGTGGCGCCCGCCCGCGTACGAGCTGTGGGGCCGGCGCCGGGGCGAGCGGGTGCTGCTGTTCACCAGCGACGACGAGCGGCAGTTCGGCCAGGTCTCCCGGGCCCTGCGCCGGGCCCGGGAGATGAACCGCTACGGCGGCTGGGAGGACCCGCTCGCCTCGGCCGACCCGTGGCGGCCCGACCGGTGACCGGCGTCAGCCGGCGACCGGCTCCGGCGTGCGCCCGGCCTGTTCCGCCGTCACCCAGGAACTGACCCGGCGCTCGGCGAAGAAGGAGACGAACGGCACCGTGCCGGCCAGCATGACCAGGACCATCCGCTTCAGCGGCCAACCGGCCCGGCGGGACAGGTCGAAGGCGGCCACCAGGTAGAGCATGTAGAGGAAGCCGTGGGCCTGGCCCACCGTCTCCACCAGGATCGGGTCGTCGAAGGCGTACTTCATCGGCATGCCGATCACGACCAGCAGGATCAGCGCCACGCCGACGATCCAGGCGATGACTCGGTACCGGGTCAGGGCAGCGCCCACCGTCGTCCGTCCTTTCGCGCCCGGCCTCAGCCGGGGTAGTCACCGGGCTTGGCACCCGGGTTGTCGTTCAGCCATTGCAGGTAGTGGTTGTAGGCGACCAGGTCGCCGTCCTCGCCGCCGTCGGCAGCCGCGGACACGCGGGCGACCCGAACGGGTCGGCGTACGACCGGGCGTGTCGCGGCCTGCGGGGCGTCGGCCGGAGCCCCGGCGGCGGACGCCTCCCCGGGTGGGTCGGCCGCCGCCGGCCCACGCAGCGTGTGCCGGACCTCGCGCCACCAGACGAAGACCACGAAGCCCGCGAAGATCGGCCACTCGACCGCGTAGCCCCAGCTGATCGCGTTGCCGGCGGCGGCCCGGCTGACCTGCCACCAGCCCAGCGCCAGGAAACCGGTGACCAGCACGACCATGGCCACGTGGCGTGCGATCCACGCCGGGGTCCAGAGCCGTTTCATGGCGTCGAGAGTACCGGGGGTGGCCGCGCTCTCCGACACGGCGTCGTAGGCGCGGCCGGGTTTGGTGCCACCCGGTGTGGGCATCCGTCTAGACGCGAGCCCAAACCAGAGCAGGGGGTCGATCATGACGGGATCGGTACGGCAGGACGACTTCGGCAGCCCGGAGCAGCGGCTTCCCGAGTGGGACGGCGACCACGTCCACGACAGGGCCTCCGGTGAGGCGGACCCGCCCGACGGCGAGCTGCTCGGCGTCGACCCCGCCGACCTGGCCGACGAGGACCTGATCCGGGAGGTGCACAGCCTGCACCGCACCCGCCTGGACACCCTGCGTCACGCGTCGGACTCCGCCCTCGCCAACCATCTGCGGCGCACCGCCGAGCTGGAGACCGAGTACCTCGCCCGGCACCCCGGCCGAGAGGTCGATCCGAGCCGCCTGCGGGACGCGTGATGGCGTCCGCCGAGCGCGGGATGTCCGCGCCGCCGGAGGTGGTGTTCAACACCGCCACCGACCCCGCCCGGGCGTCGGCGTGGCTGCCCGAGCCGCTGCGGGCCGACGGCAGTCCGGCGGACCAGGTCAGCGCGGAGGAACTGCGGGCCCGGTGGAGCGCCGCCGGAAAGTGGTCGGCTGAGATCCAGGTCGAGCCCGCCCAGGCGGGCGGCGCCCGGATGCGGCTCGACCTCACCGGCGGACCGGACGCCGAGCGGCTGGCCGAGGAGTCGCTGGACAGCCTCGCCCGCGAGGTGGCCGACAACCTGCAGGCCGGCTGAGCCGGCCCGCGCGACCGAGAAGACCGAGGAGACCGGGTGACCGCCCTGAAGAAGAAGGTGGCGCGGCTGCGCCAGGCGTACGCGCCGCACGAGCACCGGCCGTTGGGCGGTTACCTCGCGGCGATGGGAACCTATGCCGGGGTGACCGCCGGCATCGCCGGCCTGGTCCGGGCGACCGGCCGACCGGTGCCCGAGCGGCCCGCCCCGGCCGACGTGGTGCTGCTGAGCATCGCCACCCACAAGCTGAGCCGGCTGCTGTCGAAGGACGCGGTGACAAGCCCGCTGCGGGCGCCGTTCACCCGCTACGACAAACCGATCGGCAGCGGGGAGGTGATGGAGCAGGTCCGTGACCAGGGCAGCTCCACCAGGCACGCGATCGGGGAGCTGCTGAGCTGCCCCTTCTGCCTCGCCGTCTGGATCGCCACCGGGCTCACCGGCGGGCTGGTGCTCGCCCCCCGGCTGACCCGCCTGGTGGCGACCGCGCTGACCGCGGTGGCCGCCTCGGACTTCCTCCAGATGGCGTACGCGGTGGCCCAGCAGGCCGCCGAGGGCGACGAACGCCGCGACGACTGACGACGTACGACGAAGGGGGCCGGCGCGGAGCCGGCCCCCTTCTCGTCGCGCGTCGTCGGCCGATCAGGTCGGGGTGGTGCCGTGGTCCTCGCCGGCCCAGCCGCGGGAGGTTTCCGGCTCGCGCTCGTCGGCGTCGGCTCCGGTGATGATGTCCCGGTCGACGGCGGTGCGGTCGTGCTCGTTGGCGAAGTCGGGCTCCGGCAGGGTGTCCCGCCCTCCGGGGGGTTGACCGAGCGCCGGCAGTTTCTCGTGCTCTTCCTCGTGGTGGGACATCCCGCTCTCCTCACTGCTCGTCGGCCTCCGGTGCGTGAGGCCGTCCGCCCCCCGGGCGTCAGATGACCGAACCGCCGAGCATGTCGGCCACCTCGTCCACGCCGTACGTGCCCTCGGGCAGGGCGGCGATGCGGGTGAGGAGCTGCGCCGGCAGTTGCGCGGCGACGGCCCGGCGGTAGATGTCCGCCTGACTGATCCGCTCCTGGCCGTGGTAGAGATCATCGAGCAGCTCGTCGAGGCGCCGGGTGTCCGGCTCCTCGGTCACGGGCGCGTCCGTCACGGGTGCGTCGTCGGTCACGACGGTCAGCTACCCGCCTCCGAATCGGTCAAACCCCACGGCCCCGCCGGCGCACGACCCGCACACCCGCACCAGCGCCGTCCCCCGGAACCCAGGGCCCGGGGGACGGCCCAGCCGTCCGCCGCCTCCCGAAGCCGATCCTGGTCAGGCCGGGGTGGCGGCCGGGGCCCGGCGGCGGGTACGGACGGCGGCGGCCAGGTGGTTGAGGACCTCCTCGGTGGTGTCCCAGCCGATGCAGGCGTCGGTGACCGACTGGCCGTACGTCAGCTCCCGGGTCGGGTCGAGGTCCTGGCGGCCGGGGAGCAGGAAGCTCTCCAGCATGATCCCGACGACGCCGCGCTGGCCGGCGTCGAGCTGGGCGGCCACGTCGGCGGCCACCCTCGGCTGGTTGCGGTGGTCCTTGCCGCTGTTGGCGTGGCTCGCGTCGATCACCACGCGCTCGGGCAGGCCGGCGGCCCGCAGCAGTTCGAGGGCGCCGGCGACCGAGTCGGCGTCGTAGTTCGGCCGGCCGCCCCCGCCGCGTAGCACCAGGTGCCCGTCGGCGTTGCCCCTGGTGTGCAGGATCGCGGGCGTGCCGGAGACGTCGATGCCGGGGAAGACGTGCGGTACGCCGGCGGCCCGGATGGCGTCCACGGCGGTGCCGATGCTGCCGTCCGGGCGGTTCTTCATGCCGATCGGCATCGACAGGCCGGAGGCGAGCTGCCGGTGCACCTGGCTCTCCACCGTCCGCGCGCCGATCGCGCCCCACGCCACGGTGTCGGCGATGTACTGCGGGGTGATCGGGTCCAGGAACTCGCAGCCGACGGGGAGCCCCAGGCGCAGCACGTCGAGCAGGAGCGCGCGGGCCTTGCGCAGGCCGGTGTTGACGTCGCCGGAGCCGTCCAGCCCGGGGTCGTTGATCAGGCCCTTCCAGCCCACCGTGGAGCGCGGCTTCTCGAAGTAGACCCGCATGACCACCAGCAGGTCGTCGGCCACCCGGGCGGCGGCGGCGCGCAGCAGGTGGGCGTACTCCAGGGCGGCGGCCGGGTCGTGCACCGAGCACGGGCCGACCACCACCAGCAGGCGGTCGTCGGCGCCGTCCAGTACGCGGCCGACCGCGCGTCGCCCGGCCAGCACGGCCGAGGCGAGGGTGTCGTCGAGGGGCAGCTCGTGGTGCAGCAGGGCCGGGGTGGTCAGCGGCACGACGCGGTCGATCCGCTGGTCGCTGACCCGATCGGTCTCCGGGGTCGTCACGGTGGGAGTCCTTCCGCCGACCGTGCCCCGGGGCCGGTGCCCGGGTCGAGCCGGCTGCTCGTACGCAAAAGGGCAGGAACGAGAGCTCCTGCCCGGCCGGCTCGAATGTGGTGACGTCAGATCATGGTGAAGTCACCGGCGTGCGAGCCGGCTGCCTAAACCATCGATACGAACGCGTCACGCGGCCCAGCGTACCCGACCGTGCCCGAAGGTCCACCCGCTCGTCGGGAAAGACTCGTTTCGTGTTCACCTCGATCGATGCGTCCGACGGTAATTTCATCGACACCGACCGCTGTTACCCCGGAGGTTCCGATGGACCGTCGTACCGTCCTGCGCGCCACCGTCCTCGGCGGCGCCGCCGCCTTCTCCGGCAGCCTCTGGGCCGGCGCCGCCCTGGCCGCCCCTGCTCAGCCCGGTGCCAGCCCGTACGGGCCGCTCGGCGCGGCCGACGCCAACGGCCTCCAACTGCCCGCCGGTTTCACCAGCCGGGTGATCGCCCGCTCCCGGCAGGCGGTGCCCGGCACGTCGTACGTCTGGCACGACGCGCCGGACGGTGGCGCCTGCTTCGTCGCCGGCACCGGCTGGATCTACGTCTCGAACTCCGAGATCCTGACCACCGGCGGGGTGTCCGCGGTGCGCTTCGACGCCGACGGCAACGTCGCCTCGGCGTACCGCATCCTGTCGAACACCAACCGCAACTGCGCGGGCGGCGCGACCCCGTGGGGGACCTGGCTCTCCGGCGAGGAGGTCAGCCGGGGGTACGTCTACGAGACGTACCCGCAGGGCGGCCGGGCCGGGGTGCGCCGCGCCGCGATGGGCCGGTTCAACCACGAGGCCGCCGCCTGCGACCCGGAGCGCCGGGTCGTCTACCTCACGGAGGACGAGACCAGCGGCTGTTTCTACCGGTTCCGGCCGACCACCTGGGGTGACCTCTCCGCCGGCACCCTGGAGGTGCTGGTCGCCGGCACGGGCACCAGCGGCCCGGTGAGCTGGGCGCGGGTGCCCGACCCGGACGGCTCGCCCACGCTCACCCGCAACCAGGTCTCGGGGGCCAAGAGGTTCAACGGCGGCGAGGGCTGCTGGTACGCGGACGGCACCTGCTGGTTCACCACCAAGGGCGACAACCGGGTCTGGGCGTACGACGCCGTCAACCAGCGGATCGACCTGGCGTACGACGACTCGCTGGTCTCCGGGACGGCGCCGCTGACCGGCGTGGACAACATCACCGGGGCCCGCTCGGGCGATCTCTACGTCGCCGAGGACGGCGGCAACATGGAGATCAACGTGATCACGCCGGCGGGGGTGGTCGCCCCGTTCCTACGGATCACGGGCCAGTCCTCGTCGGAGATCTGCGGGCCGGCGTTCTCGCCCGACGGCGGCCGGCTCTACTTCTCGTCGCAGCGCGGCACGTCCGGCTCCTCCTCCGGGGGAATCACCTACGAGGTGCGCGGACCGTTCCGCTCCTGACCGCCCGCCCCGGGCGGGCCGCCCGCCGGGTCCCGGCCGCGATCTTGCGGCGTGCCGGAGGCGCCGGCGGGGTATGTGGGCGGTCATGAGTCACGAGCAGAGCGACCAGGAACGGGTGGAGTCCCGTGCACACCTGCTGCCCGAGGAGGCGGCGGCCGGCAGCGACGACCCCCAGGCGCAGGCGGAGGCCATCCTCGCCGAGTCCGACATGCGGGAGGAGGACCGCAACGCCGCCCCCGACACCGTGCTGGAGCGGCGTACCTCCGATCAGACGGTGACCCCCATCGAGCCCCCCGACTGAACCACGGCGCCCCGGGCCCGTCGCGAGCCCCGGTAGGCGTGCTCCCGCAGCCAGGCGATCGGGCCGACCGCCCGCAGCCCCGGCGGCAGGTTGCCGATCGGGTCGAAGGCCAGCGCGGCGTCGGTCCGGGCACTGAGCTGTCCACCGAGGCTGACCTGGCCGAACGGCCGCCACGGCCCGACGGCGGACGCGACCGCGAGCACCAGGCGCGGCGCGTCCGCCCGGGCCGCGGCGGTGACCTCGGCCAGGCTGCGGCCCAGGTCGGGCGAATCCGGGTCGGCCAGCGCGGCCAGGAAGAGCCGCCGTCGGCCCGCGCGCAACGGCATGATCGTGCTGTACGTCCCCACGAAGCGGCGCCGGGGCAGCGGCAGGTTCCGCAGCAGCGGCGCGGCCCCGCTGGAGCTGACCAGCAGGTCGAACGGCCGGCCCGGACCCCGGTGCAGCCGCACGGCCAGCCCCAGCACGTCCGGCCAGGCGCCCGGGGTGGGCACGCCCTTGGAGAGCCGCACGGTCGCCGGGAAGCGACCCGCGTCGTCCAGCAGCGGCACCCCGGTCGGCGGTCCCGCCGTACCCCAGACGACGACCTCGCCCGCGAACGAGCGGCCCGCGGGGTGCAGCAGCCGGGCCCGGCGCAGCCGCGTCAGGGCGGCGCTCGCGCGGTCGACCGCGACGGCGGCCCGGTCTGTCACGGAGGCGGCAGGCGGCATGCCTCCCCGGTACCCGACCGCAGGCGGTCGATACCTCGCCGCGTGCGGCGCGTCCCGTCCCGCGCACCTGATCGGATAGCGTCGTGCCATGCCCGACAGCGGTTACCCCTGGCCCATCGAGACCACCCGACTGGACAACGGCCTGCGCGTGGTGGTGAGTGAGGACCGCACCGCCCCGGCGGTCGCCGTGAACCTCTGGTACGACGTCGGCTCCCGGCACGAGCCCGAAGGGCAGACCGGCTTCGCCCACCTCTTCGAACACCTGATGTTCGAGGGCTCGGTCAACGTGGCGAAGACCGAGCACATGAAGCTGGTGCAGGGCGCCGGCGGCTCGCTCAACGCCACCACCAACCCGGACCGCACCAACTACTTCGAGACCGTTCCCGCCGAGCACCTGGAACTGGCGCTGTGGCTGGAGGCCGACCGGATGGGCGGGCTGGTTCCCGCGCTGACCCAGGAGACGCTGGACAACCAGCGGGACGTGGTCAAGAACGAGCGGCGCCAGCGCTACGACAACGTGCCCTACGGCGACGCGTGGCTGCGGCTGCTGCCGCTGCTCTACCCGCCCGGGCACCCCTACCACCACGCCACGATCGGGTCGATGGCCGACCTCAACGCCGCCGACCTGGCCACCTTCCAGGCGTTCCACCAGACGTACTATGCGCCGAACAACGCGGTGCTCACCGTGGTGGGCGACGCCTCGGCCGCGGAGGTGTTCGCCCTGGCCGACAAGTACTTCGGCGCGATCCCGCCCCGCGCGCAGATCCCACCCGCGCCGGACGGCCGGACCGTCGCGGCCAGCGGCCGACCCACCACGCAGCTGGTCGTCACCGACGTGCCGGCGGCGCGCGTCTACGTCGCGCACCGCACCCACCCCTTCGGCAGCCCGGGCTACGACGTGCTGACGGTGCTGGCCACCGTACTGGGCAGCGGCCGGGGCAGCCGCCTGTACCAGCGCCTCGCCGACGGCGAGCGGATCGCCCAGCCCGACCTGGTCGGGGCGTACGGGGTGGACCTGGCGCACGCCCCCGCGCCGCTGATCGCCACCGCCACGGCCCGACCCGGGGTGAGCGCCGAGCGGCTGGCCGCCGGGCTGGCCGAGGTGGTCGACGAGTTGGCCACCGTCCCGGTCACCGCCACCGAGCTGGACCGGGCCAAGTCCCTGCTGAGCACCTCGTGGTGGCGGCAGATGTCCACCGTGGACGGCCGCGCGGACACGCTCGGGCGCTACGCCACCCAGTTCGGCGACCCGGCGAAGTGCGCGGAGCGGCTGCCGGCCTGGCTCGCGGTGACCGCCGAGCAGATCGCCGAGGCCGCCGCCGAGGTGCTCGCCGCCGACGACCGGGTGACCCTGACCTACCTGCCCGAGGAGAAGCCCTGATGACGCTGATCGCCGACCGTCCCGGGCCGGGTGCGGCCCGCCCGTACCGGTTCCCGCAGGTGGTCCGCCGCACCGTGGCCGGTGGTCAGGTGGTCGCCGCGCACCTGCCCGGGCAGAACCTGGCCGTGGCGCTGCTGCTGCTCGACGCGGGTGCCGGCCGCGAGCCGACCGGCAAGGAAGGGCTCGGCGCGGTGCTGGCCAAGGCCCTGGAGGAGGGGACGGCGCAGCGCGACGCGACCGCGTACGCGCTGGCGATCGAAGGGCTCGGCACCGAGCTGGTGATCGGGCTGGACTGGGACTCCTTCCAGGTCAGCGTGCAGGTGCCGGTGGAGCGGTTGAGCGCCGCCGTGGAGCTGCTCGCCGAGGCGGTGCGCACCCCGAAGCTGGACCCGGACGACGTCCGGCGGGTCCGCGACGACGAGGCGACCGCGCTGCGGATGGACTGGGCCAATCCCGGCCCGCGGGCCGACGCGGCGCTGCGCGCGGACCTGTTCGGCGCCGGGAACCGCTGGGGCCGCCCCATGTACGGCGACCCGGAGTCGGTGGCGGCGCTGGACGTCGAGGACGTCACGGTCTTCCACTCCGAGTGGTTCATCCGCCCCGGCACGCTGGTCGTCGCCGGCGACCTGGACCGGCTGGACCTGGACGCGCTCGGCGCGACGGCCTTCGCCGGCACCGGCGGCGGGCCGGTCGACCGGGGCGGCCCGATCGAGGTGCCGACCCGCCCCGGCCGGCGGATAATCCTCGTCGACCGGCCCGGCTCGGTGCAGTCCACGCTGCGGCTGGGCCACCCGTCGCCGTACCGCGCCCACCCCGACCACGTGCCGATGACGCTCGCCGGCACGGTGCTCGGCGGGGCGTTCACCTCCCGGCTCAACCACCTGATCCGCGAGGTGCGCGGCTACACGTACGGCATCCGGGGCGACTTCGCCTCGTCCCGCCGGTTCGGCCGCTTCGGGGTCAGCTCCAACGTGCAGACGGCCGTCACCGCGCCGGCCGTCGTCGAGGCGGTCGGGGAGATCACCCGTACCCGCCAGACCGGGGTGACCGAGGAGGAGCTGGCGGTCGCGCGCTCCTGGCGGGCCGGGCAGCTCTCGGTCGAGTTGCAGAGCCCCCGGGCCATCGCCGCCGCGCTGACCACCCTGGTCGTGCACGACCTGCCGGACGACTACCACGCCCGGCTGCGCGAGTCGCTGCTCGCCGCCGACGTGGCCCAGGTCTCGGCGGCAGCCGCCACACACCTGCGCCCGGAGGAACTCACCCTGGTGGTGGAGGGCGACGCCGCCGTGATCCGCGACGAACTCGTCGCCACCGGCCTGGGCGAACTCGTCGAGCAGCCCTGACCGGCCGGGGCGGTGTGACATCGGTCGCGCCGCCCCCGGCCGGTGCCGTGGCGCCCGCGGGGGCGGCCGGCGTCAATGCTCCGGTGGGCCGCCCCGCCGACTGACGATCCTTTCGTCGCACCGGCCCCCACGGCGGTGCCGTTCCGTTCCGGGCCACGGCCCGGGGTGACGACGGCCACCGCCGGATGGGCCGCCACCGGCCCCGGTCGGTGGGAAAGCGTTCCCGGTCGGGTCGCCGGGCTGGGTAGCCTCGCGGGCATGAGGATCGGCATTGTGGGGGCCACCGGCCAGGTCGGTGGCGTGATGCGGCAGGTGCTGGCGGAGCGGGAGTTCCCGGCGGAGCAGGTGCGGTTGTTCGCCTCGGCGCGGTCGGCCGGGCGCACCCTGCCCTGGCGCGACGGCGAGGTGACCGTCGAGGACGCGGCCACCGCCGACTACTCCGGGCTCGACATCGTGCTCTTCTCCGCCGGCAAGGGCACCGCCAGGGAGCTCGCGCCGCGGGTCGCCGCCGCCGGCGCCGTCGTCATCGACAACTCCTCGGCGTTCCGCATGGACCCGCAGGTGCCGCTGGTCGTCGCCGAGGTCAACCCGCACGCCGCCGCCGTACGCCCCAAGGGGATCATCGCCAACCCGAACTGCACGACGATGGCCGCGATGCCCGTGCTGCGCCCGCTGCACGCCGAGGCGGAGCTGGTCAGCCTGGTCGTCTCGACGTACCAGGCGGTCTCCGGCGCCGGCCTGGCCGGCGTCGCCGAACTCGACGAGCAGGTACGCAAGGTCGCCGAGCACGCCGCCGGACTCGCCTTCGACGGCGCCGCCGTGGAGTTCCCGGCACCCCGCTCGTTCGCCCTGCCGATCGCGTTCAACGTGCTCCCGCTCGCCGGCTCGATCGTCGACGACGGCAGCTACGAGACCGACGAGGAACAGAAGCTGCGCAACGAGAGCCGCCGCATCCTGGAGATCCCCGGGCTGCGCGTCTCCGGCACCTGCGTGCGGGTGCCCGTGTTCACCGGTCACTCCCTCCAGATCAACGCCCGCTTCGCCCGGCCGATCGGCCCGCAGCGGGCCCGCGAGCTGCTCGACGGCGCCCCCGGCGTGGCGCTCGTCGACGTGCCGACCCCGTTGCAGGCCGCCGGCCAGGACCCGACCTACGTGGGGCGGATCCGCGCCGACGAGACCGTCGAGCACGGCCTCGCCCTGTTCTGCTCCAACGACAACCTGCGCAAGGGTGCCGCGCTCAACGCGGTGCAGCTCGCCGAGCTGGTCGCCGCCGAACGCCGCTGACCGACGCGCCTCCCCGGGCCCCCGGCCGACTGCGGCGGGGGCCCGTCGCGGTCCGTACGCCCGAGGGGCGCCTCGTGCCCCGGCTGCCCGTCGAGTGCCGCTACGGCCTTCCGCCGCGCGCCTGAGCGCCGCTACGGCCTTCCGCCGCGCGCCTGCCCCGGGCCGGGGTCGCACGCGTTACCCCGTGCGGACGGCGGGTAGACGGCGGTGCCGACACCGAGAGGGGAGCACCATGACAACGGTCGGAGAGTTCATGACGACCCGGTTGGTGACGATGGACGGCAACGACACGTTGATCGCAGCGGCACAGGAGATGCGCGACAGCGCCATCGGCGACGTGGTGGTGACCGACGGCGACGACGTGATCGGCATCGTGACGGACCGGGACATCACGGTCCGGGGCGTGGCCGAGAACATGGACCCGAACTCGACCCCGCTCAACCTGATCACCAGCAAGGACGTGATCACGGTGAGCCAGTACGACGACGCGGTCGCAGCCGCCGACCTGATGCGGACCTACGCCGTACGCCGGTTGCCGGTCATCGACGACGGGCGGCTGGTCGGTCTGGTCTCGATGGGTGACCTGGCCGTGGAGCGGGAACCGCAGTCGGTGCTCGCCGACATCAGCGCCGACGAACCGAACAACTGACCGTCCACCGCGACGCACGCCGGCTCCCCGCGCGGGAGCCGGCGTGCCGGCTTTTCGGAGTGGGACCCGACCCGGCACCCCGCCGTCGCGGGGCCTGGAGGAACGGGGCGGCAGCGGCGCCAGGCGCCGCCGACCTCGCCACCGGAGGCGGCCGCCGGGGTGCGACGCACCGGGCGGGCGACTCACCCGATCCGGGCGAGGTTGGTCCGGCACCGGACGGGGACCCCCTTCCGGGACATCGCCCGACGGGGGAGGAGAGGACCCGATGGTGGACGCGACGACGAGGTTCTTCGAGGATCTCGACCGGCGGGGGTACGACCCCCTGCTGGCGAAGTCTTCCGGAACCGTGCGCCTGGACCTGCACGAGGGAGCGCACACGACGCACTGGCTGCTGCGGGTCGACCACGGACGGCTCCAGGTGAGCCGGGAGGACCTGGAGGCCGACACGGTGGTCGGCACCAGCCCCGCCCTCTTCGAGGAGCTCGCCGCGGGCCGCGAGCACGGGGTGGCGGCGCTGCTGCGGGGTGACATGACCGTGAGCGGGGACCTGCGGCTGGTGTTGCAGATGGAACGGCTCTTTCCCAGCCACCCGGACGTCAGCGGCCCCCGCCGACGCTTCCACGGCCACCCGGAGGTGCAGTGATGGCACAGAACAACACGATCCGCATCCTGGACGGCAGCACCTTCGTGGTGTCGGAGGACACCGGGGACATCGAGGCGACGCCGAGCGAGCCGACCGGGTTCTTCTCGCTGGACACCCGCTTCCTGTCGACCTGGGTGCTGACGGTGAACGGGGAGCGGCTCAACCCCCTGTCGTACGACGACCTCCAGTACTACGAGGCCCGCTTCTTCCTGGTGCCGGGGATGGCGACGCACTACGTCGACGCGAAGCTGTCGATCGTCCGGGAACGGGCGGTGGGGGGCAGTTTCCGGGAGACGATCACCATCCTCAACCACGACGAGAAGCCGGTCGACCTGGAGATCAGGATGGAGGCGGCCTCCGACTTCGCCGACCTGTTCCAGGTCAAGGACGAGATCCTCAACAAGAAGGGCGAGATCTACACGGAGGTCGAGTCCGACCGGCTGCGCCTGGGCTACCGGCGGGGCAACTTCATCCGGGAGACGGCGATCTCCGCGTCCCCGGCGCCGCGGTACGACCGCAAGGGCTTCGCCTACTCGATCCACCTCCAGCCCAACGAGCGGTGGGAGTCCGAGATCGACGTCAAGACCCTGGCGCTCTCCCCGGGCGGCCGGGACCTGCGGATGGGGTTGCGGTCGCACACCGAGCGGCTCGCCCTCCAGCACGACCTGGAGGACTGGATCGCCAGCGCCCCGAAGGTCAACAGCCAGCACGACCGGATCGCCTCGACGTACCGGCGCAGCCTCATCGACCTGGCCGCGCTGCGTTTCTCGCCGCTCTCCCTCGGCGGGGCGTCGCTGCCCGCCGCCGGCCTGCCCTGGTTCATGACCATGTTCGGCCGGGACAGCATCCTGACCTGCCTGCAGACCCTGCCGTTCACGCCGGACCTGTCGAAGACCACGCTGCGGGTCCTGGCCTCCCTCCAGGGCACCCGGTTCGACGACTTCCGGGACGAGGACCCGGGCCGGATCCTGCACGAGATGCGGTACGGCGAGACCGCCGCCTTCGAGGAACAGCCCCACTCGCCGTACTACGGTTCGGTGGACTCGACCCCGCTGTTCCTGGTGCTGCTCGACGAGTACGAGAAGTGGAGCGGGGACGTCGGGCTGGTCATGGAACTGGAGCGGGAGTGCCGGGCCGCGCTGAAGTGGATCGACGACTACGCCGACCTGCTCGGCAACGGCTACATCTGGTACGAGCGGCGCAACACCGACACCGGCCTGGAGAACCAGTGCTGGAAGGACTCCTGGGACTCCATCTCCTACCGCGACGGCAAGCTGCCGCCGTTCCCCCGGGCCACCTGCGAGGTGCAGGGGTACGCGTACGACGCGAAGCTGCGGGCCGCCCGGCTGGCCCGCGAGTTCTGGGGCGACCCGGACTTCGCCGCGCGGCTGGAACAGGAGGCGGCGGCGCTGAAGGAACGGTTCAACCGGGACTTCTGGGTGGACGACGGTGAGTACTACGCCCTGGCCCTGGACCCGGACGGCCGCCAGTGCGACGTACTGAGCTCCAACATCGGCCACCTGCTCTGGAGCGGCATCGTCGACGAGGACCGCGCCGGGAGGATCGCCGAGCACCTCGTCGGGCCCCGGCTCTTCACCGGCTGGGGGGTGCGGACCCTGGCCGAGGGCGAGATCCGCTACAACCCGATCGGCTACCACAACGGCACGATCTGGCCGTTCGACAACTCGTTCATCGCCTGGGGTCTGCGCCGGTACGGCTTCGCCGAGGAGGCGGCGGTCGTCGCCAGCGGCATCCTCGACGCGGCCACCTACTTCCAGGGCCGACTGCCGGAGGCGTTCGGCGGCTACCCGCGCGAGCTGACCAAGTTCCCGGTGGAGTACCCGACGGCGTGCAGCCCGCAGGCCTGGTCGACCGGCACCCCGCTGCTGCTGCTGCGGACGATGCTCGGCCTGGAGCCACACGAGGGGCACCTCGCGGTGGAGCCCCGGCTGCCGATCGGGATGGGCCGGATCGAGGTGCTGGACATCCCGGGACGGTGGGGTCGCGTCGACGCGTTCGCCCGGGGCCGTCTCGACATGCACCGGCTGACCGACTGACGCGCGGGGGGCGGCGCGGCGCGGCGACCCGGCGGGCCGGCATGGGGTTCAGCCTGGCAGGGTAAGTTCGCGACCATGCCGGAACTCGTGTACCCGCCCGTGATCGCTGCCGCCAAGACGATGTTCCGGGTCCTCGACCTGAAGATCACCATCGAGGGCGCACACCACGTGCCGCGTACGGGCGGGGCGGTGCTGGCCAGCAACCACATCAGCTACCTCGACTTCATCTTCTGCGGGCTGGGCGCGGACCCCGCGAAGCGGCTGGTGCGGTTCATGGCCAAGAAGTCGGTCTTCACGCACAAGGTGTCCGGCCCGTTGATGCGGGGCATGCGACACATCCCGGTCGACCGGCGGGCGGGCGCCGGGTCGTACGCGACGGCGGTCAGCGCCCTGAAGCGCGGTGAGGTGGTCGGCGTCTTCCCCGAGGCCACGATCAGCCGGTCGTTCACGGTCAAGGAACTCAAGAGCGGGACCACCCGGATGGCGACCGAGGCCGGGGTGCCGGTGCTGCCGGTGGCGATCTGGGGCACCCAGCGGCTCTGGACCAAGGGCCGCCCGCGCACCCTCAACCGCCGGCACACCCCGATCACCATCCTGATCGGCGAGCCGATGGCCCCGGCCGACTACCCGGACGCCAACGCGATGACCGTCGACCTGAAGACGCGGCTGACCGCCTTGGTCGACCGGGCCCAGCGGGACTACCCCGACACGCCCGCCGGCCCCGACGACACCTGGTGGGTCCCGAAGCACCTGGGCGGCACCGCGCCCACCCTGGAGGAGGCCGCCGAGCTGGAGGTGCGCCGCCGGGCCGCCGCGGTCGACCCCGACGCCTGACGGGAGTGGAGGCCGCCGCCCGCCCGTCCGCTTCACCGACGCCCGGATGCTGCGCCGGCTGCGGGCCCGTGCCACCCACGGCCGGCGCGGCCTGGCCGGTAGTAGTCCTCGCGGGAGCGGAACTCGACCGGCAGCGAACCGGGCAGGATGATCCGGGTTTCGCCGGCGCCCGGCCCGGCCCCGGCACGTACCGCCAGCACGTCCCGCTCGGGCGGCGACAGGTCCACCAGTTCGGAGTGGGTCAGCCGGAACCCGGCCACCGCCCGCCGCACCAGCCGCGTCAGCCCGTTGATCTCCCCGGCGGGGCCGGCGAGGCCGAGGGCCGGCTGTTGGATGGTGCGCAGCGCGTCGCAGACCACCAGCAGACGGGCGGGCTCCCCGGGCACCGCGGCCAACTCCAGTCGGGACGGCCACTGCCAGCGGATCTGACCGCTGACCAGACCCGACCGCCGGACGCCCCGGCGGTGCCGTGCGCCACCGTCGGCCCCGTCGACCAGGGCGAGCCGCGGCCCACCGCCGACGTACGCGATCCGACGGTCGGTGACGGTGACCGCCACCGGCTCGGGCAGCATCCACCGCCGCCGTGCCTCGGTCGGGCCGACCAGGTGCCCCGACGCGTCCAGCCGGTGCCGGGCGAGCACCCGCTCGCCGGCCTCGACGAGCAGTTCGTGCCGCCGGTCCAGCGCCGGGGCCACGTCGTCGTCAGCGTCGAAGCGGTGCGGAGCGATGAAGAAGGGGGACGCGTCATCGTGCATCGTCATGACCTCCGGTGCCGACGGCATCTGACCCTGAGCGTCGCCGACCCCCTGGCCGGCTGTCATGACGCCCGTTAGGGGGTCGGCCGGTCGTAGGAAGCCTGTGACCGGTAGATGCCGATCTCCTCCGGCCGGACTAGGCCGTCCTCGATCGCCCGGGCGAGCAGCGCCGCCTTCGTGGCGGCCGGTCGCCCCGCTCGGGTGTATTTGATCCGCGCCCGGTCGACGTACTGCTTGACGGTGTGCTCGCTGATCTGCATCCGACGGGCCACCGACGCCTTCGACATCGACTGGAACCACAGCAGCAGCGCCTCGCGTTCCTTGTCGGACAGGACGGGCCGGTCCGGGCGGGGGTCGCCCACGATCGCCCCGGCGAGGGCCGGCGGCACGTACGGCCGGTCGCTGGCGGCGGCCAGCACCGTGGCCACGCAGTGTTCCCGTCCCTCGTGCTTGGCCAGGAACGCGACCGCCCCGGCGTCCAGGGCGGCGAGCATCGTCTGCGGGTCGGTGTGCTCCGAGTAGACCACCACCCGCCGGCCGGCAGCGCTCAGCTCGGCGAGCTTGTCCAGGGCCATCCGCCCGTGCAGCCGCAGGTCGAGCAGGAGCACGTCGGCGTCGGGCGCGGCCCGCAGCACGGCGTCGGGGTCGTCGCCGGTCGCCAGCACCCTCAGCCGGGGCTCGGCGGCCAGCCAGACGCGGACGCCCTCGATGACGACCGGGTGGTCGTCCACGATCGCCACGCCCACCGGCCGACCGCCGGTCACCCCCGCCACCGGGTCTGCGCCCATCTGATCTCCCCGTCCCGCTCGTAGAGGTACTCCACCCGCCCGTCGTCGCCCGGCGGCCCGGCGGTGTCGGGACCGGCCCGGTCGGGCGTGACCAGGCTGACCACCACCTCGTCGGGCCCGGCGACCACGGTCAGCCGGGCCCAGCCCCGGGCGTCGGCCAACAGCGCGGTGAGCGGGTCGGCCAGCCGGCGGCGCACCCGCACCGGCAGCGGCGGCGGATCGCCGATCGTCACCAGGTCGATCGGCAGCCCGTTGCGCTCCGCCAGGTCGGCGGCGGCCCGCAACTCGTGCAGCAGCGGGTCGGGCACGTCGTCGGACTCGGCGATGAGCCGGCGCAGCCGGGCGGCGGCCAGCACCGCCCGCCGCTGCACGGCCGGGTCCGCCGGGTCGGCCCGGCCGTCGGCCAGCTCCGCGAGCACCTCCTCGGCGGCGCCGCTGACCAGCGTGAGCCGGGCGTGCCGCTCCCGCCGGGCCCGTTCGGCGGCCTCCCGCTCGGCCTCCGCCGCGTGGGCGGCAGCCGCCGCGCCGGCCCGCTGCCGGGCCAGCCTCGCGATCGTCGTGCTGCCCACGAAGACCCCCACCTGAAGCGTCGAGGTGGCGTAGACGTACATCGCGTACCGGACCAGGTCGGCGGGGGCGGTAGCGCCGTGACCGAGCACCCCGGCCAGCGCGATCAGCGAGTGCGCGACCAGCACGGCGACGAGCCCGGCGGGCCGCCGCCCCCACAGCACCACCACCAGGAACCAGCCGAGGGTGCCCCACGCCCAGTTCGCGGCGGTGAAGAGCTGCCGCTCACCGGCCGCCGCGAACACCACCGCGTCGACCACCAGCAGCAACGCGGCCAGCGGCCAGGCCGGCAGGGGAACGCCGCGCAGCAGCCGGAGCCCGGCCAGCACCCCGACCGCCGCCACGAGCAGCCATCCGGCGAGGACCACCGCCGGCGCGGCCAGCTCCGCCCACGCGCCCAGCGCCGCGGGCAACGCGATCGCCGCGTGCCAGGCCAGCGCGATGCCCACCGCCACGATCCGGGCACCGCGGTCGGAGGCGGCGGCCACCGCCGCCGCCGGGTCCACCGGGGGGCGGCTCCCGTCGGGCGTACGCGCTGCCGGCACCGCCTTCGCCGGGACGGTCGTCGCCTCAGTCGACATCGGACCACTCCAGCCGGACCCGGGTGCCGGTGCCGGGCCGGGACCGGATTCCGGCGCGCCCACCGACGGAGGACATCCGGCCGCGTACCGACTCGCGCAGTCCGTACCGGTGTGCCGGGACGGCGGACGGTTCGAAGCCGGGACCGTCGTCGACGACCTCGACCACGACGGTGCCGTCGACCCGGGCCAGCCGCAGCGCGGCCGTGGCGCCCGGCGCGTGCCGGAGCACGTTGGACAGCGCGGCGTACGCGCTCTCGGCGAGCGCCTCCGCCACCGGCGCGGGGACCGCGCAGGACGCCAGGTCGGTGGTGACCGGCAGCTCGGGCAGCCGGGCACGCACCGCCCGCAGCCGCTCGTCCAGCGGCACCGGTCCCTCGGCGGGGGTCGACCGCGCGTCGGCCAGCGCGGTGAGGGTACGCAGGTCGGCGCCGCACCGCTCACGCAGCGCGGCGGACGGGCCGGACACGGCGCCCAGCCCGACCATCGTCAGCGTGGCCAGCACCGTGTCGTGCAGGTCCCGGTTCTGCCGCCGCTCCGCGTCCCGGGCGGTCCGGGCCACCAGCGCCTCCCGGGTGAGCCGCTGGTGCGCGACGAAGGCGTCGTCGGCCCGGCCGATCCGCCGCCGCATGACGGCCGTCATCAGCGCGGCACAGGCCGTCTGCACCAGCAGCGCCGTCGCGTGCGCGACGGCCTCGTCGGGTTGACCGGCGGCGTGCGCGCCGGCCGCGTAGGCGGCGGCCACCAGCAGCCCAGCCGGGACCGACCAGCGGACCACGCCGCTCAACTGCGCGTTGATCACCGTGGTGCTGGCCAGCACCGCGATCCAGCTCACCTCGCCGGGGAGCACCTCCGGAGCCACCAGCACCGGCATCGCCAGGCAGGCGGCGGTGGTCGCGGCCACGTCGCCGACCACCAGCGGGCCGCCGATGCCGTGCCGCAGCGCGCGGACCGCGTACCAGACCGACCAGGCGGTCAGTGCCACGACGGCCGGAACCAGCAGCGCCGGCTCGACGGGCGGGGTGCGCACCGACAGGGCGACCACCGCACCGACCAGGCCACAGGTCAGCCGCAGCAGCGCCGGCATCCGGGTGAAGATGAGGGCGAACGCGCCACCGGCCGGAGTGTCCAGCGTGGTCGGCGACGTGCTCGGGGCGGCAACGGCCGGCATCGGGGAGAGGCGTCCTTCTGCGACAACGACCCGATCGGGCCCGTGCGGCGAGATCGACGCCGGAGAATAGCACGAGCGCCGGCCGGCGATCACCCTCGGTGCGCGCCGTGTCGCCGGTCGGTCAACCCATCATCCCCGCCGACGCCCGTTCAGCCGACCGGCAGGGCCTTCGTCCCGCCACCTGCGATCGACCGGGTCAGCTTCCTGCCGCTGGACCAGTACCAGCAACGCACCCCCCGGTCGCCGCGCGCCCACGCCTCCTCCGACGGGAACCGGTAGGTGCTGCCCGTGCGGTAGCGCAGCATGCCGTCGACCGGCACCTTCGCGTAGCGGGCGATGACCGGCCGGCACTTCGCGTGCACGGCGTCCTCGTCCCTCGTCGCGTCGGCGTAGGAAACGTCGGGCGCGGTCCAGACGCCGACGTACTCGAAGCGGTGGACCTTCGTGCACGGGACCGCCAGCAGGTTCGACCACCCGTCCTCCTCGGCGCAGCCGTACCGCAGCGGGGTGACCGCCTTCAGCACGCCCCGCAGGCTGCCCGCCCGGTTGACGGCCGCGTCGTTGTCGCCGTTGGCCCCGCCCACCGCGTCGAGTTCGAACAGGTCGCACCGGTACCACCGGCTGCCGCCCGTCCAGCCGGCCGGCGACGTGGGCGCCACCTGCACCGACAGCCGGGCGTCGCGCCAGTCGCCGCCGACGAACTGCTTGGCCCTGGCGTCGCACTCGGCGAACGCGGACCGCATCGCCGCCGACCCGACGCGGGGCGGGATCGGGCGGGCGGCCAGGTCGCCGGTGAACGTGCCGATGTGGAAGGTCTCGACCAGGTGCGCCTTCGCGCAGTCGACCGGCTGGTGGCTGGTGAGGTAGGCGGTCGGCTCGGCGACCACGTGGCACTCGCCGGCCCGCGGCGCGAACTGGCGGGCCTCGGCCACCGGACGCCAGTCGTCGGTCAGGTCCCCGTCCGTGCCGACCGGCGTGCCGCACCCGCTCACCGCCGCCGCGACCAGCGCAGCCGAAGCCGTGACGCCCAACCAGCGTCGCATGTGGTCCTCCCCCGTGCGCCCCCGTGACAACCGGCGCAGCATATGGCACCCGGGGCCGACCCGGGTGCCCGCCGGGGTCAATCGAGTCGCAGGTGCAGGTCGCGCAGCAACGCCATCTCGGCGAGGTGGTGGATGGCGGGGTCGCCGCCCCGGCCCGCCCGCCGCCGGACCCGGGAGTCGCGGGCTGTCGTGGTGCCGGGTTGGGCTGCCGATCCGCTGCCCGGGTGGGCGAGGCGACGGCGGGTGGTCGATGGAGCTACGCGGCGGTGTCCCCAGGGCGGCGGGAGCGCTTGACGAGACCGACCACACCGACGACCAACCCGGCGAGTACCAGACCGGCACCCGCGATGCGGAAGAGCTTCGGGGAGGTCTCGTAGTCCCTGATCTCCGCGTAGCTCTCGATCGTGATCGCGCAGTCCCGGTTGTCGTCGTCGACGAAACCAGAGGTCGGCGCGCCAGCCTTGGCGCACTCCGGCTCGGGCGGACCGGGCTGCAACACGAAGGAGAGCGCGCCGAGCAGAAGGAGGGCCACGGCCGTGCCGAGCAGAATCATCTTCGCGGATTTCACCGGGGTATCCGAACACGGTGGTCGGCGGGCACGCAACGCCGGTGCCGGTGCCGGTGCCGAGCGACGCTGCGGCCACCCGAGGGGGCAGGACGTTCCTGAGTTCCTACTTCACACGATGGCAACCAGGAGGTGGTGCGCCCGGCAGGATTCGAACCTGCGGCCTTGGGATTAGAAGTGGTATTCACATCTCGATCCTTGGTTTCGCTGGTTGCTCTAGCTGCGAGAACTGCTTCCCTGGTATGCCTGACTTTCCTCGGTAGCCGGCATTTCGCACCACAAATAGCTCCACGGTTGGCCTGGTTGCCGGGTTCAGGTGTATCGAGGCGTGATGACGCTCTGCAGAGCCCGCCGTTTGGTAGGACTGGCTATTGGATGCTTGGTGTCGGCTGCGTGTCCGCGATGGCGGGCGGCTGCCGCTGCCGCTGCGGTGTGATCCGCCGGCGGGTCACGGTCCGTGGGTGGTTGCGGTGGGAGCCATCCCGCCCGCCATCGACCCGGGCAAGCCGAGCAGACCACCGCCCGACGCGCCAGCGTCCGTACGAGCCGTCAAGGCCGTCTTGACGTGGCGGGCCGGGCGGCGGCCCGCTCCCCAGCAGGGCGGGTCGATGGCAGACGGGATGGCAAGCTGGTCGCTCCAGGATGGACAAGCGTGAGGTTCTGCTCTGAGCCAACGAGTTCATCGCCGTGTCGAAGGCCGCCGCCTGCGCCCCCTCTTGATCAGGGCACCGAACACGCCGGCGCACACAACCGAACAGACGCCCATGACTACCGCCGCGAACGGATCACTTTTCGGGCCTGACAAAAGGCTCACCGATGCAATTCCGAACACGATGGCAAGAATGGGCAATATCCCGCGTATTACAGCGCGGTGATGACGCCGATTGTGCGCGGCATTAATCCGGCGTTGCTCGGCAGTGAGGTCCTTCTCCCACGGGGTGTTGAAGGGCCAGTTGGCAACCCAGATTATTGCAGCCAGGCCCACAATAACCATCAGCACTGTGACGATGGCTTTGAAGAGCATGCTCTACCTCCAGAAGCCGTCAGTCCATGACCGAACCGACGGCGTTGGTAAAGGGTCATGGGTCGGCGAGGGCCCTGAGTCAGAAGGTGCGGGGTGATAGTGACTGGTAAGCCGATGGTTTGTAAAGCAAGGCCGTCGGCTGGTGCGGTCAGGGCTCGGTCAGGGCTGGTCCGAGGATCGCTGCGCCCACCCCAGGGCGGGGCGGCTGTCGACAGCAACGGTGACAGCAACGGGCTCGGACGGAGACGACCGGGGCGCGCATGCCGTGGAAGATCAGCCGACGTCGACGACGTGAACGGACGCAGGCAGACGAGGCGCGCAGTTCCTACAAATGAGGGGTCAGAGCCCCGGAAGGGGCTCCCACACGTCGTCAATGAGGACCAAGCCCAGGTCGTCACCAGGCCATCGAAGGTGGACCAGCGGTGACCATGAACGCCCATTGTTTGTGCAGCTCACAGTCCGAGTTGGTCCCTCTGCCTGATAGGCCGATCGGCCGGCAGCAGTTCAAACGTCAAGTGTCGAGCCATTTAAACGGCGGTCGAAGATTGCTCGCCAAGGTTACGTATGGCGTGTCGAAAGCTTGCACGCCCTAGAACCCGATCCTCAATCTCCCCTTCACGCATGCCGAGTTCCATCAACACTTTTGCCCGCACGACCCAACGCAGTACCTCCCCATACCAATGCCGTTCGACAACACCGAGGGATTTAGACGCGCCTCCGTGAGATACCCCGGTGCGGGCGCTAGCAGTAATTTGCCCGAAGTCGGCGCTGGTGCCCAGAATCTCTTGGCCAATCCTTCCGGTCGAGACGACAAGGTCATGAATTTGCTTCGATAGCGGCTTGTCGTTGCGTGAACGAAGAACCCGTCCGGCCCAGCTAACTGAGTCTTCATTAAGGCCCGCGGATTGTGCGGCTAGGATGAGACGATCCACGCGAGTTCGATGTTCGGCCCTTGACTTTTCTCGACCCGAATAGCCTAAGACGTGAGCGAGGGCTTCCGCACTTTGGAATGCCGAAGAGTACCGGTGCTCGCTAAACATAGATCCGACGTAATGAGGCGAATGGAGAAGCACCAGAACCTCCGAAAATTTAGATCGGAGGTCAAACCACCGTGGAAGTAAGTCTGCAAACGGTATTGGGGTGTCACGTAATGTTAGTAAGGTTGGGGCGCTATTGCCTGCGATTGAGGCCCAGTCCGGGTCGCGGCGGCTCGGAGCGGGCTGAACAGCCTCGAAGGCGGCCTCATTCAGTTTTCCTGTGGATTCTGACCTTAGGTGGAGTTCCGTCAACCGCACCGGTTTGCCGAGGGCCAGTATCAATAGGTCTTGAAGTGGTCGAACCCAGTTGCCGAGGACGTCTGAGGTAGAGCTAGGATCAAAGGCAACGACGAAGTAAGCGAGTTGCTTGCATGTCACCTCGTCTCGCTTAATCCGTCCAGTCACGTTCGCCGTGAGCCGAACCTCTGCGCCTTCCAGTTGAGCTTCGGCAAGATCGACGTTATGGAAGCGCAGGGTGTACTCGTGGGATCGGCCGCCTGACTCAGTAACGGGTGGAGGCTGCGACCACGCGTTGAGGTAGTCGAATTGACACCAGGCTTCAACGAATCGATCGGATGTGTGAGACCCTGTTAGGGCCATGCCAACTCGGTAACTGCTCTTGGTTACATCCGGCCCCACAAAATTTGCGCCGCCAGCGTCTAATAAAGTGACGTCTTTGCCTTCGTGGGTGCGCCCAAATATTACGGGTGTAGTGCTCCACTCAGTCGGGAAAAGGGAAACGCCGCTGGATGTCGCTGTTGCAGGCTCAAGTGAACCATGAACTACCAGTTCTAGGCTGTCGGCATCGAAGCTTAGAGTGCCCGGCAACTGGTGCTCGGGACTGGCCGGCAGCCACCACATCCCATCGACCGTGAAGAACTCCATCCGCCTAGAGTGCTCTAAGCGAGCGATCTCGGCAATCGCTGCCGAGCTTCGCAGGGTGCCCAGGTCGTGTGTGAGGCGTGCCGTGATCGGCGGGCTGCTCGTCTAATGGTCACGCTGGGCAAGATCCGGAACATACGCGGAATGATCAACCCTAAGGCCGAAGAGGCGCTGGGTGTGTGTGTCCTGGTTGGAGGCGTGTTCGTCCGGCAAGCACAACTGCCTTCCTAAGCCACGTGCTGCCAGGTGAGATCACGCAGTGTCTCTCATGGTGAGACGTTGTGTCATCAGCTAAGCGGCCTGTTCTTGAGGATGATGCGCGGAGTGTGGGGAGGCATTCTGAGGGTCAAGGAGTCGAACCCGGTGAGCAGGTAGCCGCAACCAGCTGACGGCCGGGTGTTGGCCTAAATGGCCGCAATGGCAGAAATCCCTGACTGGCCAGGATTTCTGCCATTGCGGCCATTTAGAACAGCGGCCTACGCGGGTCTGCGGCCTGCCGTCGCGGGTAGGGCGTGCACGGTGCCAGCGGTCTCATGTACGTCCGGGTGGACGAGGAACGCCGGTGACGGTGGCCGCCCGGCACCGGTGCGGGCCGGTGGGTCGAGTTGGCGTAGGTACCCGTGGATTTCCAGCAGTGACAGTACGGGGTCGAGATCGGCGGCGGTGGGGATCTGACTGCGGACGGCCCGGTACAGCTCCTTCTTGGTGAACGTGGTGGAGCTGGTGCGCTCGATCCAGGCCAGCACGAGCCGGGCGTACCGGGTGCTCTTGTCGGCCCCCATGTCGTCGAACGCGGCCAGGGCGTGAGCGGCGAAGTACTCCCCGAGCAGCGCGGCCCGCTCCACAGTCTCAGCCAAGACCGGCTTGCCCCAGCCATCGCGTAGGTGTTCGGCGAGGTGGATCAGGCCGGCGAGGCGGACCACTGCGCCGGTGTACTTGCTGCCCCAGTCCACGACGTGTCCCCACGCGCCGCCGGGGGCGAGGCGTGGCTCAACGGCTCGTTCGATGTCTAATACCCGGTCGTTGGCTTCCGGGGTGAGCGGGAGCACGGCCGGGTCGGTCCATTCGGCGAGGGTGGCGACCAGGGCGCCGAGGTTGGCGGCGTAGGCGGTGGCGATGGGTTCGGGGACCGGGTCGGCTCCGATCTTCCGGCGGCCGACGGTGTTCTCGGGCAGGCTGAACAGGATCCGGGCGAGCAGGCCTTTGCCGCGGAAGCCGGGCATGTCGGCGATGTCGCGCAGCACGTCGGGCTGTACAGCGAGGCCGAGGGTGAGGGCGGGGTGCTCGACGTGTTCTGGGGCGCGGGAGCGGCGGTTGACGCGCAGCATGTCTCCCGCGTGGCCTTTGAGGAACACCTCCAGGTTGGGGGTTCCGGAGTAGCGGCCGGCGATGGTGGCGAAGATGCCGCCTTCCGGGGAGAGAACAGCGAGGCGTCCGCCCTGCTCGGCGAGCAGGGACGCGGCTTCCTCGCTGGTGACGTCGTCGGCGACCAGTTGCGGCAGGACAGGCACGGTGACGGCATCGGCGTTCATCGCGGCGGCCGTCGCTTCGGCAAGCAAAGTGTCTCGGCCGGACGCGTCGGCGTTCGCGGCGGCGATGGCAGCTTTTTCCGCCGTCTTACCGGCGACGCGGGCGGCCAGCTCGGCTTCCACGATCGCCGGCTTCGTGCGCTCGACAAGGGCTTTCTCTGCGGCGAGTAGCGGTCCGGTCATCGCGGCGAACACGGCCGACTTGCGGGACCCCGGCGGCAGCACGACGACAGTGAACAGGTTTGTCGGTTCGCGCCAGGAGCCGCGTACCTCCACTCCGGCGCGGCCCCCGGCGGCGGTGGACAGGGCTGCCAGGGCGATGCAGCCGGCCAGGTCGACGGGGGTTTGGGTGAACTCGGCGACGGCGTAGACGTGCTCGGCGACCCACTCGGGCAGCACGTAGGCCGGGAACTCGGGGAGGTGCCGGCGGTTGCCGAGCGGGATCAGTGGTGCCCATTGGGTGCCGGTGGCGGCGTGGTCGAGCATCGCGCGGCCGGTGGCGAGGATGTCGGCGACGTCGGCGCCTTGGTCGACCTTCTCGGCGAAGTAGGCGCCGAGGTCGGCGACCTGGCGGCGGCGGGCGTGGTCGGCGACGATCCGCGCGTAGTGACCCGCGTTCGCGGTGGTGGGGACGGCGGCAATCAGGGTGTGAAGGTACGGGGCGCCGCCGACCTTGGTGAGGTCGCCGGTTGCGGCGAGTCGGGCGGCCAGGGCGATCGGGTCGACGGGTTCGCCGGCGGCGTGCATCGTGCAGAGCGTTTCCCACAGCCGGGCGTGCGCAGGCCGGTGGAAGTCGGCCGGGGTGAGCGTCGCGGCGAGGTCGGCGACGACGGACGGGTTGAGCAGCGCAGCGCCGATCACGGCCTGCTCGGCGGCATGGTCGTACGCGGGCGGTCGGGTCACGATGACGTGCTCCTATCGTGAGTCGGGGAGGGAAAGTCAGGCGGCGGCGCGACCGGGGCGCGGCTGGCGAGTCGCGGCGGCGCGGGTCACCAGGTCGCGCAGGCCGGCGAGCAGGGTGCCGAGCTGGCGGCGGGCGGCCGGGTCGACGTCGGCCAGGGCGACCCGTACGCGGATCTCGGCGTGCTCGCGGCCGTCGCTTGCCCGCACGCGGACGAGGACGGCCCGGGCATGGCCGGGCAGGTCGACCAGGATCTCTGCCGAGCGGTGTTCGCCGAGGTTGCAGCGGTGGTCCCGGGCGCACCACCCGGTGTGCCGTTCGCTGCCGGGACGGCGGTTCATCGGTTGCCCGCCCGGTAGTCGGGGCGGATGTACTCGGCGATGCGCCGGCCGATGCGGACGCGGCGGCCGGTGCCCTCGCAGCGGCGGCAGTCGCGTCGGGTGCCGATGGCGGTGCGGTGGTTGCGGCGGCCCCGGCAGCGGCGGCAGCGTCCCCACGGGGCGACGATGCACAGAATCAGGTACCACGCTGCGTAACCGAGGGCGGTGAGGCTAGCGAGCAGGGCGATGGTGGTCACGAAACGCCTCCACGAGCCGGTTTGAGGGTGCGGAGGGCTGACGCCGCTAGTGGCTAGGGCGCTGGCCAGGATTGGGATTGGTTGCTAGCGGGGGTGCTAGGTCTAGCGGGGGGTGCCGCTAGGCCTAGCGACCACACGCTGTCCGGGTTAGGCGGCTTTGTCTCCGCGTCGCTTGTTACGCTCCGCGATCGCATCGGCGATGTGCTGGCGTTCGATGCCGCGCCGGTTGGCGCCCTTGCCGGTGCCCGGGTCGGTGCCCCACACCTGCCCCGTGGTGATGCCGTACGGCTTGAGCGCGGCCGTCAGCTGATCGCGGGTCAGGTCCCCGTACGCGTCGGCGTTCAGCTCGGCGAGCCGCTCCGTCAGCGTCTCCGCCCACACCTTCGGCTCCGTCGCGGGAATGACGGTGAGGATGTCGTCCAAAAGGGTGTCCCGGCGTACGGCCGGGGTCGGTGCGGCCTGTCCGATGGCGTGGCCGGTCAAGGTGCCGGCTGCCTCGCGTAGGGCGCGTGCCCGGTCGGTGATCTTCTCGGCGGTGGGGCCGTCGACGTAGAAGGTGCGCACGATCTGCGCGTCGTCGGCGGCGCCGACGAGGTAGCCGACGCCCTTGTCTTTCTTGGCGAACATGGTTGCCCGGATGCCGTTCTTGTACGCCGAGGTGCCGAGGATCATGTCGTTTTCGATTTGACCCATGACCCGCAGGCAGAACCGCGTACCCGCGTTCGCGCTGACCCCGGTGGGCAGGCTCTTCGCGTCCGGCCGCTGCGTGGCCACGACGAGGATGACGCCCAGGGCGCGACCCAGCTTGATGACCTTCTCGGCCAGCTCGCCGGCTTCCTTGCCGAACTCCGGGTGCGAGAACAGTTCCTGCACCTCGTCGAGGGCGACGACGAGCCAGTGCAGGCCGAGCTTGCGGCGGCGGGCCAGTTCCGGGGTGACCTTGTTGTCCGGGCACACCGCCTTCGGCAGGCCCTTGATGACGGCGGCGCGGCGCTGGCACTCCTTGCGCAGCTCCCGCAACGCCAACAGGCCCTCTTCGGCGGTGTCGTCGTCCTGCCCCGACGCATACCGCGTGGACACCTTCTCCAACGGGTCGAGTCCGCCGGTGCCCTTGAAGTCGAAGCACCACAGTTCCGCGTACGGGTCGAGGGCGGCGGCGAGCATCGGCACCTGCGTGGCGGCAGTCTTGCCGTAGCCGGGAATCGAGCCGATCAGCAGGTTCGTGTACGGCAGGTCGAAGGTGATGATCCGGCCGCGTGGGTCGGTGCCGAACGGCACCGGCCGCCCGAGGTCGAAGCCGCCGGACGCCTTGAGTAGCGGCCACGGCTTCGGCGGGGTGGCGGCCATGTCCTGATCGCCCACCCACAGCAGCAGTCGGCCGGGGTGCACCTCCGGTTGTCCCTCCGGCCACACACAGCCGAGGGGGCGGGTGAGGCCGGCGGCGAGCCTGTCGCGCCGCTCGATGACGTCCCCGGCGGTGACGCCGGGCGGTAGGTCGATGTCGGCCCGCCACCCCGGCCCGTCGCGGGTGATCGGGGCGGTAAAGGCGATAGCGCGGTTGCCCTGCTTGGCGATGGCCTGGGTGATGCCGGAGATGCCGAGCACGGCCAGGGCGCGCACCACCACATCGGAGGTGAGGCGGGCGACGCGGGGGATGACCACGGCGGTGTCGAGCAGCGGCTTGTCGGCCGGCTGACCGAACATCCCACACAAGGTGACCAGCAGCGCCAGCACGGCCCACCGCGACCACTCCGGGGCGAGAGCAACCGCCACGCCACCGGCCAGGGCGATGGCGAGGGTGAAAGTGGCGACGATGCCACGCCACCGCACTCGCCGGTCACGCTGACGGGACAGCTTGAGGTAGTCCTCGGCGTTCTCCCGCCGCACGGTGGCCTGCCGGACCGGTTCGCCTTCCCAGTCGAACAGCCACCGGGTCGCCCCGGACAGCATCCGCCACGCGCCGGCCGGGGCCCGCAGCGCCAGCTTGCCGGCGTACTTCGGAGTGCGGGTGGCGTGGTAGGCGGCGGTGTGCAGAAGGTGCCCGACCGCCCACCGCATCGTGTCGCGCAGCTCGGCGCGTGAGCGCAGCCAGGCCGGCAGGATCGGCCGCCGCTGACCGGCGCGTACGCCGTCGAGGCTGAACCGCGGCGTGCGCTGCGCGGCCGGGGAGTCGACCAGCAGCGGCCCGCCGTCGTCGGCATCGGTGTTGATGCGGGCGGTACGGGCGGCGTCCAGGTCGACCACGTTCGCGTCGGGGGCATCTCCGGTCAGGTCGCGCTCGGCGGCCCGCCAGTCGAATCGGTCGTCGTCTCGGGGGGACGTCATGTTGGGTGTTCCTCCATCTGGGTTGTGGCGGTGGGGAAGGGCCGGCGGCGCGGCGCAGGTTGGTAGCCAGGTGGCCGCGCCGCCGGGCAGCAGGTCAGTTCTTGACGGAGATGCGGTTGCCGCAGTCGCCGCAGGTGGCGTGCGTGCGCTGGTTGTTGGCGGTGATGTCGCGCCAGTTGGTCTCGTTGCCGCAGGCCGGGCACCACAACTGCTTGCCGCCGCTGCTGACGCGTCCGGCGCTGCCGATCGAGATGCTTGCCATCAGGGGATCTCCTTCGGTGAGGGTGGTCAGGCAGCGCAGAACAGGGCGGCGATGAACAGCCAGCCGATGTGCCACGACTGGTCCAGGGCGTAGGCCCCGGTGACCAAGCTCGGGTTGTCGTCACGGCCGGGGCGGGGTGCGCCGAGGGTGTAGAAGTCGGCCGAGCCGAGAGCGGCGGCGATCCGGCGAAGCGGGGTGCGCCGATCGGCGATGTAGTGGGTGACCGCCGAGATGGCCAGCCCGACCGCCACACCCCACGGGTCGAGCCGCAGGCCGGTGCCGGCGATCAGGAACACCAGCGCCAGACCGGCGGTGACGGTGTAGGTGGCGACGTGGGCGGCGCAGGCGATGCGGCCGGTCCAGCTGGGCTGGCCTTTGCAGTCGGCCTGGTGCTGGGTCTGCACCCAGTGGTCGGCGACCTGGTGGGCGACGTAGAGGGCGACGAATACGGCCGCGAACGCAGCGGCGTGGCGGCCGGTGGGATCTGCGAACATGGGTGGTCTCTCCTGAAGTCGGTTGGCTGAGGGGTGGAGGGCCGGCGGCGCGGCGCAGGTTGGTAGCCAGGTGGCCGCGCCGCCGGGCGGCGCTAGTCGTGCGTGCGGACGAGGTGTGCCAGGGCGGCGCCCATGCCGAGCACCCCGACCGGTAGGCAGGCCACGGCGGTGGTGATCCACCACGGGGCCGAGGTGACTCCGGCCGCAACCAAGAGGTGGTAGGCGACCTGGCCGAGCGCGCCGACGAGCAGCGACGCGATTGCCGACCACTTGGCGAAGCGGCGGGCCAGGTCCGGCACCCGGCCGGACAGCCACACGTAGAGGGCGTACGCGCCGTACGTCTCCACGCCGATCGGCAGGGTGATCGCCGAGTTGATGGAGAAGCTGTCCCAGATGCCCGGCAGTGGGTGGACCACCCCGAACCCGGTGAGTCCGCCGAGTCCGACCCACCCGGACCAGATCGCCACGAACGCGGGCAGCGCCAGCAACACGACCGGCCACACCACCGCCGACTTGGCCGGCTTGGGCGGGCTGGGCGTGTTCGGGTGACCGACCCCCGTGGCCTGCTCGACCTTCTCGGCCGGTGTGATCTCTACCAGGTCGGTCGGAGCCGGGTCGGTCGGCGGGGTGTGCTCGGGTGCGACGGGGGCGGGGGCCGGGTGCGGGCCGATCGGTTCGGCGTAGTCCAGCGGCACCGAAGCAGGCTCGGCGGGGGCGGTGTCGAGGGGCAGCAGGGCACCCCGGGCGATCAGCGCCGCACGGATCTGCTCGGTGCGGGTGCGCTGGGCGTGCTCGGCCTTGAGGCGGGCGAGCAGGTCGTCCGCCTTCGGTGCACCGATGCGGAACTCCCGCATCAGCCGGTTTCGCGACGGCAGCGGCTGACCCTCGGGCAGGTCCAGGGCGCGAGCGGCCGGCAGAAGGGCGTCTACCGGCTGCGGGTAGCGCGTGCCGTTGAGGGTGGGGGCAGTCATGACAGGTGGCCTCCGGTCAGTCGTTGAGGATGTCGGCGAGTAGGGCGCGATGGGCGGCGAACACCTCGCCGCCGTAGACCTCGGCGAGGTGCCGGGTCACGCAGTCGAAGTCGACGGCGGGCACCCACACCGCGCGGCGGGCGTCGTCGCGGCCGTCCACGTCGGGCAGGATGTAGAAGCCGCTGCCGAGGTCGATGCGGACGGGGGTGGTGACCATCCACGCCTCATCGGAGGCGCGGGGGTCGGGGACGTAGCGAGCCGGCAGGGTCACGTAGTGCTCCTGGGCGCGGTCGGCGATCAGGCCGGTTTCCTCGGCCAGTTCGCGGAACGCGGCGTCGGTGGGGTCCTCGCCGGGGTCGACGTAGCCGCCGGGCAGCGCCCATCCGTTGCCGTCGGCGCGCTCGACCAGCAGCAGCCACCGCCAGCCGTGGGCGTCGCCGGCGGTGACGATCGCGTCGGCGCAGGGCTGCTCGCCCCAGTGGCCGAGCAGGTTGCGGCCGTAGCGGATGCCGGTCGGCGCGTACGGGTTGACCGGACGTCCGTCGACCAGCGGGAACGGAATCGCGGCCGCGGCCCGGCGGGCGGTCCAGTCGATGATGGTGGGGTCCATGGTCGGATCGGCCCACGACGCTCCGGCGGCGATGCCGTCGAGAACACTCGGGTGGGTGTAGGTGCGGGGAACCATCGCGCTTCCTCGGGGTCGATGGGGGCAAGGGATCGGGTAGCGGCGGCTCACGGCCTTTCCCGCCTACGCGGCCCGGCCGGCGGCCGAACGAGCCGCGAGCAGGGCACGCGCCTCACGCAGCACCCGGCGCTGCGCCCGTCGAAGCCGCTGCCAGTCCAACTCGGTCGGACCGGTGTCACCGGTCAGCACGACGATCTGCGCGTCGAGCAGCAGAACCTCTGCCTCGATCAGCGGCAGCTCCTGCTCGATCTCGGCAAGGTCGGCGGCGCTCGGCTCGACCTCGGGGGTGTGGTTCAACTCAGTCACTTCGTGTCCCTTCTGACTGATCCGGCGCTCCTATATGCGCGCCTCGGTTGCGCAACAAGGTAGCGATATGCGGGTCTGTTGCGCAAGGGGGTAGCGGTATGTTGGTCCGATGAGTGATGCGCGAGATGAGCTGTCAGCAGCTACGAAGCGGTACCGGCGTACCGAAGCTGCTCATGAAGCCGCACGCGACGCGGTGGTTGCGGCGGTGGTTGCGGCGCTACGTGATGGCGTCGGTCCGGCTGAGGTCGAGCGGCTGTCGCCGTTCAGCGGTGCCTACGTCCGGAAGCTCGCTCGGGAGCACAGCGTCCCGCCTGCGCCGCCAGGACCAAAGCGGGCCGCCCGGTAGCGGTCACCCGGCAGGCCGCAACGCGTAGTTGCTGGCGTCCACCAGGCCATACGCCAGCGCGGACGCCTCCATGTCGTCGATGGCGCGTGCCGGGATCACGAAGCGGCCACGGACTTTGATGGCGGGGAACTGGCCGGCGTGAATCGCCCGGTAGAGGGTCACCTCCGACATGCCGAGAATCGTTGCGGTGTCCGCGACCGACCGGAACCGAGGGCGGTCGTTCTTGGCGGCGAGGGGTTCAGCCACGGGAGTCTCCTCAGTAGTCTGTGGTTGGTGTTCCGTCCGGCTTGCTGAGACCCAGTGAAGTCGAAAAGAAGCGGAGCGCCCATGCAAAACCAGTGCAACGCTCGGCAATCCGATGCAACTTGCAAGCTCGGGAGACCACGGTGGCGACGGTAGATCGGTGGACAGGGAGCCTCGCCTGTTCGCTTCAAACTGCCGCCGGAATGACGAACGAAGGATTTGCCGGGTGGCTCGGCATCGCGACAAGGACGGTCGCGTACTGGCACAGTCGGCCCGACACGATTCCCGGGAACGCCAACCAAGACGTGCTTAACGCCGCCTTGGGTCGTGTATCGGATTCGGTTCGCTCCCGGTTCTTCGAAATGCTCAGCGGAGTGCATCCCCGGGGAAATGCTGGCAGCGGCGGCAGCGTTGTTGATGCTGTGAGCGCTGCTGCTGATTCGATTGCCAACGACTCCTTGCTGATGAGCCTTGCGCTGCCGAACGACTCTATCGAGTCCTTGCAGGAAGACGTGACGCTGCTCGCTCGGTCGGGAGGAATGGCGGCCTTCGACGTGTTCAGCAGTGCCCGTCGGTTGCGGGACGAGGCAAGGGCTTTGGTCGAGCGCACGCGTCGGCCCGTCGAGCTTGCCGACCTCTACGTGGTTATCGGTCAGAGTGCCTCCCTGATGGCCTCCACCGCGTTCGATCTCGGGCACTGGAACGAGTCGGCGGCGCTGGCCAGGGCATCAACGCAGTACGCCGACTTGGCCGGACACGCGTCATTGAAGGCGTGGACGTACGGCCTGCAAATGACTCTCGCAAACTGGCGTAACGAGCCCGACTCCGCGCTGAGCTACTTCGCTCGCGCCATGCGGACTGCACCAGAGGGCGAGCCGAGACTGAGGCTCCGCTATGTCGCTGCCCGCTCTCACGCTCTGCTCGCCGACTCCGATTCGGTCGCGGCCGTCTTGGAAGCGGCCCAGCGAGACAGAGAAGCGGCGGCGGACCGACCCGACGAACTCGCCACCGTTACCGGTGGGGAATTCGCATTCGGCGACGCGCGGGCGGCGGCATGTGCGGCGGCGGCATGGCTTGACCTCCGCAACGGCGAGCAGGCCGCGAGGTACGCCCGAGAGGCGTTGCAGGTGTACGAGGCGTTGCCGTCGCTCAGGCGGCCGTACTCGCAGATCAACGGGACACAGATCGACGTAGCCGCTGCTCACCTCCACATGCGAGACAAGGACGGTGCAGCCGAAGCACTGCGTACCGTCTTGGACCTGCCGCCGCAGAAGCGCAATGTCTCGCTGACTGGCCGGCTGTCGCGGATCGAGCGCCTGCTGAGCCAGTCGCCATGGGACCGCGACGCGGACGCGCGCCACCTCGCCGAGCGCATCTCGGTCTGGCTGTCGGAAACCTCAGCGCGCCCGCTTGCCTGACTGCCGCCAGGCGGCCAACACCTGCGCCTCCCTCTCCGGGCTAATGCCGATCTCGGCGGCGCGGTCGTGGTTGCTGACTTCGCCGCTCTCCACCATCCACCGCCAGGTGTCGCGGACGGTCAGGGAGAGCGGCCGACAGCGCAGGCCGGCAGCCTGAGCCTTGGCGGTGTCGACGCGCCACACGCCGTCGAAGGTGCGCCAGAGGGGCAGCTCGGACCACTGCCGGACGCCTTGGCTGACCAACACCTCATCGGGCACCCACTCGAAGGAAGCGTCCGCCTGGGTGGCGTGAGCGCAGTCCGCCAGTAGCGCGCCGAAGGTAGCGCCGCCCACCGGGGCGCAGACGTTGAACGCACCGGAGGCGCCTTCGGCGATGGTATGTAGCGCGAACGCGGCCAGGTCGCGTACGTCGACCGGCTGGATGGTGCGGTCGGGGGAGCCGGGGGCCAGGACGTCGCCGCCGGCAGCCACGCGGCGCAGCCACCACGGCAAGCGGCCGACGTACTCGCGGGGGCCGAGCACGACACCGGGACGCAGGATCGTTGTTCGGTTCGCTCCGAACGCGGTGACTGCCGCTGCCTCGCAGCCGGACTTTTGGTAGCCGTACTGCGTCGGTCCGTCTTCGGTGTCGGTGCCGTAGTCCGGGCCGGCGTCCGGCGGGCAGTAGAGCACTTCAGACCGCTCGCTGAGCGGCTTCAGCGGCCAGTCCCGATAGACGCTGACCGTCGACATGAAGACGTAGCGACCGGCGACGGGAGCGAGCGCACGGGCCACGTCGAGGGTGTTTCTCGGCACGTATCCCGAGGTGTCGAGCACGGCATCCCAGGGGCCGGCGGCGGCGAGGGCGGCGACGTCCTCCGGACGGGTTCGATCACCCCGGATGGGCCGCACAGCCTCTAGGAAGGGGTCGGAGGTGCCCCGGTTGAAGGTAGTGACGTCCCAGCCGGCGTCGATGGCGGCCGTGACGATCGCGTGGCCTACAAACCATGTCCCGCCGAGCACCAGCAAACGCATGCGGCCATCATGCCGAGCATCGGCCTAGAGCCGACCGGCGGGTGGCCTTAACTGGTTGGTCTGTATGCAACATGGTCAATCAACCTGTCTGAGGTTGGCCAAGGCGGGCCGCGAGCGGGCCGGGCCGGGCCCTCCGGCCACGCCGACGGAGCCAGGAACATCAACTGAGGCTGGACGACTTCGCCGGGCTGCTCCTCGCCGAGTTTGAGGCGATCGACTGCCGTGGAGCAGCTGTCGTCGGGCTCTCTGGCACCGTCCGCGGTTCGGTGGCAACCAGAACGGTGGCGTGGCCTTCTTTAGCGCTTGATCTTCTACACCACCCGGCCGGCGTCAAGGGCACTGTGTGCCGGCCGGGTGGTCGGCCTACGGCCAGAAGGGAGCTACCGGTGTTGCGGTGCCGGTGCAGGTGAAGCCGCGATACCCAAACTGGCCAGCGTTGCTGCTAGAACCACCGGCGCTAATTGTTCCCTCATAGGTGTAGTGGTAGGCATCAGAAGCAGTGTAGACCCTGACTCCTACGGGCAGGTTGTTAACATAAGAGGAGATGCTCAACAATCCAAATTGCTTATAGTAATAGATGCAAGTCGACGTGTGGCCAGATGTGACCGTAAGTTGATAGAAGTGGGTTCCGTTGTATAGGCAGAGTTTCGAGGTGGGGCATGCCTCCGCCGCAGCGGCAGGTGATGCGGTGACACCTAGGCCTCCTGCCGTCAAGGCAGCCGCTGTCAAGGCCGAAGCTAGCATGCGCTTAAGTTGCAAGTCGGACCAGTTCCTTCCATGCGGGGAGCATAATTCGCCCACGAATTAATTGCGCACTGTAAAGCTGTCCATGCGCAATTGAAAGCCCGTAGTCATCTGCGATGATCGATAAGCTATCACGCGTGATGTCGGGCGTCCAGCATGAAGCGAAGTGCTGCTTGATGCTGCAAGTCGCGGCGGGTGCGGTGGTGCTATATCGCGAGGTCGCCCCTGGCTGGTGGTGTTGGAAGGTGCTGATTGAGGTTGTCGCAGGCCGGCCAGTGCAGCAAGGAGACCGTATGTCAACTGATCTCAGAACCCCTGGCCGCCATGCCGTTCTGCCGGGTGCTCATGGCGCCGCCTGCAACGGCCGCGCGGCGACCTCGAACGACGCTTACCAAACCCTCTGCCGTCAGCAGCGCCAGGGCGCGGTGAGCGGTTCCGACCGAAACCCCATGCGCCGCAGCAAGCCTGGCGACCGCCGGAAGCTCATCGCCGGGCCGTAGCCGACCGGCCCTGATCTGCTCGCGCAGCTCGGCGGCGATTTTCTGATAAGGACTACTTGCCACCGTGCGCTGCGTCGGCGCCACCGGGCGCGGTGGCATCCGTGCGGCCAGCGTCCCGGCCGCACGTTGGTCCGACTCCGATAGCCAGGCTGCGTAGACCCTGAGCGTGGTTGTTCCGCCGCCGCCATGACCAAGCCGGCCAGCGACCGTCCGTACGTCGACGCCCGCGTTGATTAGCTCAGTTGCCGAGTAGTGGCGCAGCGCGTGAATGTGGCTGTCGATGCCGAGCCGGGTGGCGAGCCGGCCGTACCGCTGGGTGATGGTGTCGGGCCGGTAGCCGCGGCTGTTGTCTGGCTCGGGGGAGAAGACGTGATCGGCAGGGTCGGCGTCCGCGTCGAGCTGCGCCAGGCGGTCGAGGTATCGGCCGTGCAGCTCGCGCAGCACTTCGATCGTCTCCGGGTCGAGCGCTACTCGCCGCTGCTGGTGCGTCTTGGTGTCCTTCTCCCGCAGCTCGCCGTCTGCGTCCAGGTAGGAGCTGCGCCGCAGCGTCAGCACACCGGCGGCCAGGTCGAGATGATGCCAGCGCAGCGCGCACAGCTCGCCGCGCCGGGCGCCCGTCGTCATGGCGAGCCAGACCAGCGCGCCCCAGTCCGGGTCGCGCCATGCTTCGTTGATGATGCGCGCGGCGTCGGCCGGGTTCGGCGGTTGCGGGTCGGGGTGCGGCGGTGCGGGAGGCTCGGCCTGGCTGGCGGGGTTGACAGCGATCCAGCGCCACCGGACAGCGCGGCTCAGAGCGCCACTGAGGATCCAGTGGATTTGCCGCACTGACGAGGCGCTGAGCGGCTTGCAGACGTGCGGCCGGCATTTCGCGGTGCAGGTGTGCTCGCTCTCCAGGCGGTGCTTCACGTACGCCTTGCCGCCGCACCAGTCGCGGCAGCGGCGCAAGCTCGCGTAGAACGACTCCAACGTCTCGGGGTCGAGCCGGCCGACCGGCAGTTTGCCCAGCACCGGCCGTACGTGCTTGTTGAGCTTGTTCACATAGCCCATGCGCGTGGTGGCCTCGATGTCGGCCACCTCAAGCCACCGGTCTAGGAGTTGGCCGAGTGTGGCGCGGGTGCGCGGGTTGCGCCGCTCGTCCACCTGGGCCAGCAACCGGGTGCGCGCCTTCTCCGCTTCCTTGGCAGCGGTGCGGCCGGCGGGGATGACCTCGGTCAGGTAGTGCCGCTTGCCACTGATCGGATCCTCGCCCGCATAGACCTTCACTCTCAGTGAGCCGCTGGGCAGGGTTTCGATCTCGCCACGTTGCCGCTTCCGACGTCCGTTCGAGGTTGCCACGCGGCAAAGCTAGCTCGTTCGCACCACGCGCCGCACCACGCGGCATGACCGGCCGAGAGAAAGTCCTGTGCGCCCGGCAGGATTCGAACCTGCGGCCTTGGGATTAGAAGTCCCCTGCTCTATCCGCTGAGCTACGGGCGCGCGCGTGTGTCGCGCGAGAAGGGTACCGCCGCCCACCGGGTGACCGGTGGAACGGGTGGTCGCGTTCCACGTCGCGGACCAGGGTCGCACGCCTCCCCGGCGCCGGTCACCCGGGTTCCGCCGTCCGCGCGGCCCGGGACGCGTCGGGTCGTACCCTCGGCTGGTGCTGCTTGACCCGGAGATCGAGAACGACGTCGCCTACGAGCTGTGCCAGCTTCTCGGACGCGCGATCCTGCCCATCCGCCAGACCGGCGTCGGGGCGGACGGCGAGCGGGGCGAGGGCACCGCGTTCCTCTTCGCCGGGCAGGGGCGGGAACACCTGCTGACCGCCGACGCGCTCACCCACGCCGGGGCGGGGGTGATCGGGCTGCGGGCGAGCGTGACCGAACCGGCCGGGGTGGCCGCCGACGCCGTGGCCCTGTCCGACCTTTCCGACCGGTGGCGGCACCACGCGGATCTCGGCGTCGCCGACATGCCCACCGTCGCGCTGCACGAGCACGCCGACACGGAGGGCTGGCGGTGGCGTACCCAGCAGGTGCCGGACGCGATTGCGGCCGATCGGGACGTGATCGCCCGGATCGGCGCGGAGCCCGGCTCCGCCGTCGTGCTCGCCCACGGCGTCGGCGCGGGCGGCGCCCGGCCGCTGGAGGTGGCGATCGAGCGGGTGGCGCGGGTGGGCGGTGCCGTCCGACTCCTGGCGGAGCTGCCGACCGGCTACCTGGGAGCGCCGGTGTTCGGCGTGCGCGCCGGCGACGACGGCGAGCCGGGGCTGCGGTGCCTGGGCCTGGTGCTGCCGGCCTGCGACGGCGGGCACCCGCTGGCCACCTTCGACCGCATCCGGGCTGCCGTCGACCGGTCGTGAGGCCAGCGGGCAGAGTCGTAGGTCGGTCGTGAGGCGAACGGCCGCAGGCCGGTTGAGGCCGGCGGGCGGCCGTCGACCGGGCGGAAGGCGGGCGGCGCGCGACCGGGGGCGGCGGTCAGCCGCCCTGCGCGGGAGCCTCCGCCGGGTCGGTCTCGTCCGCCGGCTGCCGGCTCACCGGTGGGCGTTCCCCGGCACGGACCGTCGGCCCGGCGTCGAAGAACGCGTCGGCCCAGCGTCCGACCTCGTGGAAGACCTTTTCCCGTACGGCGGTGCCGGAGAGCGTGAGGTCGTGCATCCCGCCGTCGAAGCGCGCCAGGGTGACGTGCCGGCCGAGGCGGGGAGCCCAGCGGACCATGTGTTCGACGTCCAGGACGGCGTCGGCGAGGGCGGCCGACTCGTGCCACTTCTTGCCCTTGAACGAGCGGGTCGAGCAGGCCAGCAGCACCGGCACGTGGATGTCCAGACCGGCGCGGAGCTGCCGCTGGGCGGTGCGGACGGCGTTCAGCCAGCCGGCCCGCACGGGGAACCCGGCGAGCGGCTTCCAGGTCAGGTCGTAGTTCCACTCGCCGTGGTGCTCGGCGTGGATGCTCTCGCTGTAGACCGTGCCCAACCCGAACGGCAGCACCCGGCGCGGCGCCCGGCGGCCCAGCCGGCCGACGGCGGCGGCGAGGGGGCGACGCACCAGCCACGGGGCGTTGAGGTCGAAGAAGGGGCTGTTCAGGAAGAGCCCGTCGATGATCCCGGCATCGCGGCGCGCGTGCGCCCACAGCGGCATGACCAGCCCGCCCGTGGAGTGGCCCATCGCGAGCAGCGTGTCGTGCCCGTCGTCCTCGCGGATGATCCTCGCGGCGGCGTCCAGCTCCGGGAAGTAGTCGCTGAGGTCGCGACAGAAGTTCGGCGTCTGGTGGGGCCGCAGGCTGCGCCCGCACTTGCGCAGGTCGAGGGCGTAGAAGTCCCACCCCCGCTCGGCGAAGAAGTCACCGAGGTGGCCCTGGAAGAAGTAGTCGGTGAAGCCGTGCACATAGAGCACGGCCCGCCCCGTAGGGCGGTCGGCCCGGCGACGGACCAGGGTGGCGACCACCGGTCCCTCGTCGTCGGTGCCCAGGTCGATGGTCTGCCGCTCGTACGGCGGGCCCAGCACGTCCGGTTCCACGACCGCGACGGTACGCCGGGAAGCTACCGGGCGGTAGCCCCCCGGCGTCGACCGGTCCCGCCCGCCCGCACCCGGCGGACGGGACCTCGGGCGTACGCGTCAGACGGTCTCGGCCTCGGCGCGGGCCGGATCGATGTCGGGCTCGAGCTCGGGGGCCGGCTGGTTCACGTCGCGCAGGTGCTTGTTGTTCCGCGGTTCCTGCTTGGTCTTCGCGTCGTTGAGCCGCCGCCGCAGGTCGTCCCGGACGTCGTTGAGCGCGGCGTGCAGGTCCTCCTCGGTGGAGGTGGTCACGATCTTCTGGCGGCCGGCGATCCAGCACTCCAGCGTGACCTTCTGGCCCTTGGCCTCCCGGTCCTTGACCGACACCTCCATCTCGGTGGCGTCCGCGTGGAACCCGGCCAGCCGCGAGTCGAGCGTGGCGAACTGCTCCGCGATCCAGTTCCGGTCGCCCTGGGAGAACCCCGCGCCGACCCGCAGGCACTCCGCGACGGTGGCCGGGTCGGTGACGGCGCTCATCGGCGCACCCCGCAGAAGACGATGGCGGTTGCGGTGCTGGTCATCTTCATGATCGCTGACCTCTCGTTCGTCGTGCTGTCGACGGTGCGGTTGATCGGATCCATACCCCGCCGCGCTCCGTCCGGAACGTGACGTGTCGCCCCGCCCGGTGGCCGGTGCCACGGGCGCGGCCGGTCCCACGATCATCGAGCCGAAGGTGCGGGCTCCCCAGGGCCGGCCGCCCCTAGCACACCCGGACCTTGATCAGGTTCTTGTCCACAGGCGGTCCGGTCGTCCACAGGCCGGTACGCGGCGCTGGCGGCGCCCGTGCCCCGGGGCCCAGGCTCGACATCGAGTCGACTCGCGATGGCAAGCCCGATCTCCCCCTGGAGGGACGATGTTCGACACCTACGTCACGATCGTGGGCAACGTGCTGACCGCGCCGGAGTGGCGTCGCACCACCCAGAGCAACACCCTGGTGGCCAACTTCAAGGTCGCCTCGACCGCCCGCCGGCTCGACCGCGACAGTGGGCGCTGGGTCGACGGCAACAGCCTGCGCGTCCGGGTCAACTGCTGGCGCAAGCTCGCCGAGGGGGTGGCCGCCTCGGTGATGGTCGGCGATCCGGTGGTGGTCTGTGGCCGGCTCTACACCCGCGACTGGATGGACGACGCCGGCAACCACCGCTCGCTCTACGAACTGGAGGCGGTCGCCGTCGGCCACGACCTGTCCCGGGGCCGCAGCCGCTTCCAGCGCAACCGGCCGACGATGACGACCAGCACCGTCGAGGACACCGAGGCCGAGCAGCGGGTGCGCGGCGAGGCGACCGAGCCGGTGCCGGACGAGGATGCCCCGGTCCTGCCGGACCGTCGACCGGTCGACGACGACTTCGAGCCCGAATTCGGCGCGTTCCCCGCCGGCCGCGGCCGGCCGGCCGACGCCACCGTCGACGGCTCCCTCGACCCCTTCGACGACCCGACGGACGACTCCCGGGGCGAAGAGCCCGACGGTACGGAACCGGAGCGCGACGGCTCGACCTCGGAGCCCGGTCCGGTCCCGGCCACCGGTCCGGTCGCGGCCACCGGTCCGGTCGCGGCCACCGGTCCGGTCCCGGCCACCGGTCCGGCGGAGGACGCATCGGCTGACCGGGACGGCCGGCGCGACGCGGCGGCGGGAGAGCCGGGCTCGTCGGCCGAGGAGCCGGAGACGGGCGTCTCCCCGGCCGGTCGTGGCCGACGAGGTCGGGGGCGGGTGCCGCAGCCCGCGTGACCTCCCGTGCCCCGGGGCGGCACGACGGGGGCGGGGTGGCGCCGGCGATGCCGTCGTCACCCCGCGTGTCGCAGCGGTCACCCGGGGGCGCTATCGCGCCGCGGCTGGGTGATGCGTGATCGTTTGCAGGACAGCCGGGCGTCTGCCGTGGTGCCGGCCGGGCCGACGTCAGACGATCATTTGCCTGGTGGTGCCGCGGGTGCCGGCCCTCGCCCGTCCCCCGCTCGCCCCGCGCCCGGCTGGCCGCGCGTCGAGATGGTCGGACGGGCGGGGGACAGGGCCCATCGGGGCGAGCGGCAGAGCGCCCGGAGCGGTTCGGGTGGTCGGCGACGGCGACGGCGACGGCGACGGCGACGGTCGGGGCGCGGGTGCCGGGTGTTCGGCCGGGGACGGGTGGGTGCTCGGCTAGGCTGGCCGGCCGGAGGTGGTGGCGGGTGCGACAGGCGACGCCGGTGGCGACCGCGGCGGGACTGGTCGCGGGATACGCCCTGGACGTGCTCCTCGGCGACCCCCGCCGGTACCACCCCGTGGCCGGGTTCGGCCGCGCCGCCGGGGCCCTGGAGCGGCGGATGTACCGCCCGGACCGGCTGGCCGGAGCGGCGTTCACCGCGCTCGCGGTCGGCACGCCGGTGTTGGCCGGGGTGGCCGCCTCGGTCGCCACCCGCCGTCGGCCGGTGGCCCGGGCGGCCCTGGTCGCCGCCGGCACCTGGACGGTGCTCGGCGGGCGCACGCTGCGGCGCGAGGCCACCGTGATGGGCCGTGCGCTGCGCGCCGGCGATCTCCCGGCCGCCCGGCAGCGGCTCGGCCACCTCTGCGGTCGGGACCCGTCCGCGCTCGACGAGCCCGAGTTGGCCCGCGCCACCGTCGAGTCGCTCGCCGAGAACACCTCGGACGCGGTGGTCGCCCCGTTGCTGTGGGGCGCCGTCGCGGGACTGCCCGGTCTGCTCGGGTACCGCGCGGCGAACACCCTCGACGCGATGGTGGGCCACCGCTCGCCGCGGTACGCCCGCTTCGGCACTCCTGCCGCCCGCCTCGACGACCTGCTCAACCTGGTGCCCGCGCGGCTCACGGGCCTGCTCACCGTCGTGGTCGCGCCAACCGCGTACGGCGACCGGGAACGGGCGCTGCACGTGTGGCGCCGGGACCGCGACGACCACCCCAGCCCGAACGCCGGGCAGTGCGAGGCGGCGATGGCCGGTGCCCTCGGCGTACGGCTGGGTGGGCGCAACGTCTACTTCGGGCGCTCCGAGGTGCGCCCGTTCCTCGGCGACGGCCCCCGGCCCGAGGCGCGGCACCTCAAGCGGGCCGCCCGGATCTCGGGCGCGGTCGGGCTGGCCGCGCTCGGGCTCGCCGCCGCGTACCCGCTGACCCTCGGCCGGCTGGCGGGCGCCGTCGGCCGCCGAGCCGTCGGCGGGAGCATCGCGGTGGCGACGGGGCGGGGGAGCCGCCGGTGAGCGGTGGACTCCTGGTCGCCGGCACCACCTCCGACGCCGGCAAGAGCGTGCTCACCGCCGGCATCTGCCGCTGGCTGCACCGCCGGGGCGTGAAGGTGGCGCCGTACAAGGCGCAGAACATGTCCAACAACTCCGCCGTCGTCGTCGGCCCGGACGGCCGGGGCGGCGAGATCGGGCGGGCGCAGGCGATGCAGGCCGCCGCCTGCGGCCTCGCCCCCGACCTGCGGTTCAACCCGGTGCTGCTCAAGCCCGGCAGCGACCTGGCCAGCCAGGTGGTGCTGCTCGGCGAGGCGGTCGACACGGTCACCGCCGGCAACTTCCGCGAACTGCGGCCCCGGCTCGCCGAGACGGCGTACGCGGCGCTCGCCGAGTTGCGGGCCGCGTACGACGTGGTGATCTGCGAGGGGGCCGGCAGCCCGGCGGAGATCAACCTGCGGGCCGGCGACTACGTGAACATGGGCCTGGCCCGGCACGCCAACCTGCCCACGATCGTGGTCGGCGACATCGACCGGGGCGGGGTCTTCGCGTCGATGTTCGGCACCCTCGCCCTGCTGGACCCGGCCGACCAGGCACTGATAGCCGGCTTCGTGATCAACAAGTTCCGGGGCGACCTCGGGCTCCTCCGGCCGGGGCTGGACATGCTGCGCCAGGTCACCGGTCGCCCGACGTACGGGGTGCTGCCCTGGGCGCTCGACCTCTGGCTCGACGCGGAGGACTCGCTCGCGTACGGGCGGTTGCTCGGCCGGCCGGCCGCCCCGCGCGGCACCGACTGGCTGGACGTGGCCGTGGTCCGGCTGCCCCGCATCAGCAACGCCACCGACGTCGAGGCGCTCGCCACCGAGCCGGGCGTACGGGTCCGGCTGACCGTCGAGCCCGCCGAACTGGCCGCCGCCGACCTGGTCGTACTGCCCGGCTCGAAGTCGACCGTGGCCGACCTGGCCTGGCTGCGGCAGACCGGCCTGGCCGAAGCCGTACTGGCGCACGCGGCGGCGGGCAGGCCGCTGCTCGGCATCTGCGGCGGCTTCCAGATGCTGGCCCGGGCGATCCACGACCCGGTGGAGAGCCGGCAGGGGAGCGTGCCGGGGCTGGGCCTGCTGCCGATCGAGGTCACCTTCGACCCGCGCAAGACCGTCCGCCGGTCGACCGGCACCGCCGGCGACGTCCCGGTCCGCGGCTACGAGATCCACCACGGGTACGTCTCCCACGCCGACCCGGCACTGATCCCGTTGCTGACCTGCGCGGACGGCAGCGGCGAGGGGGCGGTGCTGGGCGCCGTGCACGGCACCCACTGGCACGGCGCCTTCGAGTCCGACGGGTTCCGCCGCCGCTTCCTGACCGAGGTGGCCCGGCTCGCCGGCCGGACCGGCTTCACGGTGGCCCCCGACACGGCCTTCGCCGCCGTCCGCGAGCGCTCCCTGGACCTGCTCGGCGACCTGGTCGAGGAGCACCTCGACACCGACGCCCTCTGGCGTCTCGTCGAGTCCGGCCCGCCCGCCACCCTTCCCTTCATCCCACCCGGAGCCCCGGGAGGTCTCTGACCCACCCCACCCGCAGCCCACCCCACCCGCAGCCCACCCCACCCTGCCGTCCCCACCCGCAGCCCGCGCGCCGCAACCCGCGCCTCGCCGGAGTGATCAAGAGGTTTGCGTCCTGGGAAACCCCGGCTCAGGGCGCAAACCTCTTGATCATCGATTGCGGGGTGCGGGGTGCGGGGTGCGGGGTGTTGGGTGTTGGGTGTTGGGTGCGAGGGGAATGGGCTCAGGGGCGGATGTCGGCGGGGCGGTCGGACATGGGCAGCCCCGCCTCGCGCCACGCCTGTACGCCGCCGACCATGTCGGTCGCGCGGTGCAGCCCGAGCGCCCGCAGACTCGCCACGGCGAGGCTGGAACTGTAGCCCTGGCGGCACACCACCACGAGGCGCTGGTCGTACCCGGTGGCCTCGGGGATCCGCCAGGCGCTGGCCGGGTCGAGCCGCCATTCCAGCACCGTCCGGTCGATCACGATGGCGCCGGGGAGGTCGCCCTGCTCCCGCCGCTGCGCGTCGGTGCGGGTGTCGACCAGCAACGCGCCGGTACGGACCGCCTCGACGGTCTGGTGCGGGGTCAGCCGGCGTACCCCGGCGCGGGCTTGTTCCAGGAGGGCGTCGACGCCCGGACTCATCACGCTGTGGGACACCAGCAGATCATCCCGCCCCGTTCCGGGCTCCGCCCGACGAACGCCCCGGCCCACCCGACGACCGCTCGTTCGGGCGACCCCCGATCGCCAGCGGGCCCGCTGGCGACGCGTTCCCCGCCAACTCCGGCCCGGGCGGTGGCCGGGGATCCGGGCTGGTTACCGTCGGCCACGTGGCGGTGGCGGTCATCGAGGCGTACGACCGGCTGGCCCGGCGGGTGCTCGCCGGGCCGGCGCGGTTGGGACGGACCCGGCTGGTGGCGGTGGACGGGCCGAGCGGCGCGGGCAAGAGCGTGTTCGCGGCGCGGCTCGCGGACGCCCTCGCCGCCCTGCCCGGTGGCGGCCCGCCCCCCGTGGTGCACACCGACGACCTGCTCGACGGCTGGGAAGACCAGCTCACCTTCTGGCCCCGGCTGGAGGAGTGGGTGCTCGGACCGGTGCGGGCGGGACGGCCGGGGTCGTACCGCCGGTACAGCTGGGTGCGGCGGGCCTTCCTGCCGCGCCCGGTGCCGGTTCCGGTCGCGCCGGTGCTCCTCGTCGAGGGGGTGAGCGCGGCGCGGGCCGCCGTCGCCGCGGACCTCACCCTGGGCGTCTTCGTCACCGCCCCGGCGCCGCTGCGGCTGGCCCGGGCGCTGGAGCGCGACGGCCCGGGGATCCTGCCCGAGCTGCGCCGCTGGCACCTCGGGGAGCGGTCGCACTTCGCCGCGGACGACACCGAGGCGCGCGCGGACCTGGTGGTCGACGGCGCCCCCGGCCTGCCGCACGACGCCACCCGGTACTACGTGCGTCGCCGTTGAGGGCCGCCGGCCGGGGTGACGTGGTCGGCAGCGGCCGACCACGCGCCGCCACCGGCCGTCGCGGGCGGGGGCGGCGTCGGCCGGGCCGGGGCGGCGTCGCGGGCGGGGGCGGCCTCGGCGGTGTCGGCCGGGGCCGGGCGGGGGCGGGGGCGGCGGTGTCGGCCGGGGCGGGGCGGGGTGGCGTCGGCGGCCGGCGTCGCGTGCGCCCCGTGGCACCGGTCGGAGAGGCCCGGGACCGGCCCGTCACGCCGGGCTCGGGCGGTGCGGTCGGTAAGGCCGGCCTACGATGCCGGTCATGACCACACCGATCATGTCCGAGTCCGAGGTCCGGGCCGCCGTCGAGCGGGAGATGCCCGGCGTCCGCGCCGACCTGGAACGTCTCGTCCGCATCCCCGGCATCGCGTTCGAGGGCTTCGACCACTCACACGTGGAGCGTTCCGCCGAGGCGGTGGCCGAGCTGCTGCGCGGCTGCGGTCTCGACGTCCAGATCGTGCGTTCCGGCGGCCAGCCGGCGGTCATCGGCAGGAAGGCGGCCCCGCCCGGGGCGCCGACGGTGCTGCTCTACGCCCACCACGACGTGCAGCCGGTCGGTGACCTGACGCTGTGGGAGTCGGACCCGTTCGAGCCGGTGGAACGCGACGGCCGGCTCTACGGCCGGGGCGCCGCCGACGACAAGGCCGGCATCATGGCGCACGTGGCGGCGCTGCGCGCGTACGGTGACGCGCTGCCGGTCGGCGTGGTGCTCTTCGTCGAGGGCGAGGAGGAGTACGGCTCCGACTCCCTGGAGCGGCTGCTCGCCGAGCACCGCGACGAGATCACCTCGGACGTCATCGTGATCGCCGACTCCGCCAACTGGGACGTCGGCGTACCGGCGCTGACCACCTCCCTGCGCGGCATCGTCAACTGCTTCGTGCAGGTGCGCACCCTCGACCACGCCGTGCACAGCGGCATGTACGGCGGCGCGGTGCCGGACGCGCTGACCGCCCTGGCGCGGTTGCTGGCGACCCTGCACACCGACGCCGGCGACGTGGCCGTCGACGGGCTGGCCGCCCGGGAGGGCGCGAGCGTCGACTACCCCGAGGACCGGTTCCGCGCCGAGGCCGGGCTGGCCGACGGCGTGAGCCTGATCGGCACCGGGCGGATCACCGACCGGCTCTGGACCAAGCCGGCGCTGGCGGTGCTCGGCATCGACGCCCCGGCCACCGGGGAGGCGCCGAACGCCCTGGTGCCGACCGCCAAGGCCAAGCTGAGCGTACGGCTGGCGCCGGGCGACGACCCGAAGCGGGCGTACGCGGCCCTGCGCGCCCACCTGGAGAAGCACGCCCCCTGGGGTGCCCAGGTGACGCTCACCTTCGAACACGACGGCGACCCGTGCGTCATCGACGCGTCCGGCCCGATGTTCGACGCGGCCCGTTCGGCGTTCCGGACCGCCTGGGACGGCACCGCCCCGGTGGACCTCGGCATCGGCGGCTCGATCCCGTTCATCGCCACCTTCCAGGAGATGTTCCCGCGCGCGGCGATCCTGGTCACCGGGGTGGAGGACCCGCACGCCCGGGCGCACGGCCCGAACGAGAGCCTGCACCTCGGGGAGTTCGCCCGGGTCTGCCTGGCCGAGGCCCTGTTGCTGAGGAACGTGGCCGTGGCGGGCGTCGACGGGCGGTAGGTGTCGGAACCGTAACTTCCGGGTCGATGTGGGAGTTTGCGGTGTGTCGCCCGTGGGGTTGTTATAGCCTCTCGAACATGCGTACGAACGAGGTGATGGGCCGGCTCGAGGCCGCCGTCAGCGCACTGGGGGACGTCGACGTCTCCGCGTGGCCCGAGGACACGCTCAAGGAACAGCTCGGCGACCTGTCGGCGGCGCTGGTCGCGCTCGACACGGTGCTCTCCCGGGTCGCCGAGGAGGTCCGCGCCCGCGGCCTGCGCATCGAGGAGCCCGTCTCGGCCTGACCCGCCCGCTGCGTGCCGGGCCGGCGTTCCCGGCGGGTCGCGGGCGGTGGGGCAGGCCGGTGGGAACCCGGGCACGGCAATGCCGGGGTCGTGTCGGGGGTGGCTGGCAGGATGGAGCCCGTGCGGTTCCTCGACCTGGCAGCCACCTCCGCCGCAGTCGGCGCCACCCGGGCCCGACGGGCCAAGGTGGAGCTGCTCGCCGCCGCGTTGCGGGCGCTCGACCCGCCCGAGGTGCCGGCGGGCGCCGGTTGGCTGGCCGGCGAGCTGCGTCAGCGGCAGACCGGGGTGGGCTGGGCGAGCCTGCGTGACCTGCCGCCGCCGGCCGCCGAGCCGACCCTGACCGTGGCCGCCGTCGACGCGGCCGTCGACGAGATCGCGGCCGTGCACGGGCCGGGCTCGCAGGCCCGTCGCCGGGAACTGCTGGGCGCGCTCTTCGTCGCTGCCACCGCGGAGGAGCAGCGGCTGCTGGTCGGGCTGTTCAGCGGCGAGCTGCGCCAGGGCGCGCAGGCGGGGCTGCTCGCCGACGCGGTGGCCCGGGCCGCCGACGTGCCGGTCGCCGCCGTACGCCGGGCGCTGCTGCTCGCCGGCGACCTGCGCGCGGTCGCGGTCGCCGCGCTCGACGGGGGCGCGGCGGCGCTGGCCGCCTTCGGCCTCCAGGTCGGCCGCCCGCTCGCGCCGATGCTGGCCCAGAGCGCGCCCTCGGTCGACGAGGCGCTCGCGGCCACCGGCACCCCCGCCGTGGTCGACGTGAAGCTCGACGGCATCCGGATCCAGGTGCACCGCTCGGGCGACGAGATCGCCGTGTTCACCCGCAGCCTCGACGACATCACTTCCCGGGTGCCGGAGGTGGTCGCCGCCGTGCGGGCGCTGCCCGCCCGCGAGCTGGTGCTCGACGGGGAGGCGATCGGGCTCGACCAGACGGGCCGGCCGCTGCCCTTCCAGCAGACGTCGAGCCGGGCGGCGCGGCGCACCACGCCGGGCGGCATCGGCCGTGCCCCGGTCGCCCCGGCTGTGCGGGCCGCCGCCGCGACCACCGGCGAGACCGTGCTGACGCCGTACTTCTTCGACCTGCTGCACCTCGACGGCGACGACCTCGTCGACCGGCCCGGCCGGGAGCGCTGGGCCGCGCTCGACGCCGCCGTCGACGCTCCGCTGCTGGTCGGCCGGATGGAGGTCGAGGGCCCGGAGCCGGCCGGCGAGGCGTTCGCCGCCGCCCTCGCCGCCGGCCAGGAGGGGGTCGTGGTGAAGGCGCCCGACGCCCCCTACGACGCCGGCCGGCGCGGTGCCGCCTGGGTGAAGGTGAAGCCCCGGCACACCCTCGACCTGGTGGTGCTGGCGGTGGAGTGGGGCAGCGGGCGGCGTCAGGGCTGGCTGTCCAACCTGCATCTGGGTGCGCGCGACCCGCGCACCGGCGACTTCGTCATGCTCGGCAAGACGTTCAAGGGCCTCACCGACGAGCTGCTGCGCTGGCAGACCGAACGCTTCCTCGGCCTCGCCGTCGAGCGCGGCGACTGGGTCGTGCGGGTCCGCCCCGAGCAGGTGGTCGAGATCGCCTTCGACGGGGTGCAGACCAGCTCCCGCTACCCGGGCGGCGTGGCGCTGCGCTTCGCCCGGGTGGTGTGTTACCGCGACGACAAGACGGCGGCGGAGGCCGACACGATCGACGCCGTACGCGCCATCCACGCCGGCCGCGTCAGCGGCTGAGCGAGCGGGCGGGCCCGGTCAGGCGGCGCCCTGCGGCGTGGGCTCGGCGGCCCGGTCGACGGGCCGCGTCGGCTTCACGCCCGCCAGCCGGCGGGCCTCCCGGCGGGCCACCCAGCCGTAGCCGAACAGGGTCATCGCGGCGAAGATCCACCACTGCACGACATAGCCGAAGTTCTGCCAGTTGTTGGTGTATCCGACCGGCACGTCCTTGAAGACCGGGTCGGCGGCCGGGGCCTGCTCGTCCAGCAGCAGGTACGCCCCGTGCACCGGGTAGGGCAGCTCACGGGCCAGCCGGGGCACGCCGATCCGCCGGGTCTCCAGCTTGCCGTCCCGCCGGGTCACGGCGACCGAGCCGCTCTCGCTCAGGTGCACCCGCCCCGTCACGGTGACCTCGCCGGGCGGGAGGGCCGGCACGTCCGGCTGGACGGTCGCGTCGCCGCCCCGCTTCGGCGGGATCCAGCCCCGGTCCACCAGCACGGCGGTGCCGTCGGCCAGCACCAGCGGGGTGACCACCTCGAAGCCGACCGTGCGATCCACCGAGCGCCCGCGGACCAGGACCACGTTCGCCGGGTCGTAGCGGCCGGTCACGGTGACCTTGGTCCAGGCGTTCTCGGCGGCGGGGGCGGGGCCCGCCGTGCCGCTGCCGCCGGTCGGGGCGGGCAGCACGTCACGCAGCGGCACCGGGTCCATCCGCAGGCCGGCGTCGATCCGTTCGTTGATCTCCGTGCGGCCGTGGTAGCGGTCCAGCTGCCAGTTGCCGAGCAGCACCATCACCGCCGCGGCGATCAGGGTCAGCGCGAGAATGCCCAGCCAGCGCGGCGTCAGCAGGAACCGGTACACGCCCACGAGGCTACCCCGGTGACCGGAGGCACTCGCTTCGACAGCCCCCTGCCGGGCCCGGCAGGGGCCCTGACGCATCCGCCGGCGGCGCCCCGACACCGCCGGCGGGTCCCAGCGGCGGCGCCCCGACACCCGTCGGCATGCGCGTTCGGTGGCGGTCACCCGACGGTCGGTTGGGCTATCGTCACGCGGTCGGCCCGCGCGGTCGGCCCGCCCGCAGGTCCCCCGCCGCCCCGCAGGGAGTCGATGATGACCGTCGTGCCGCGTCTGGTGCTCAGCGCGCCGTCCTCCGGCCACGGCAAGAACGCGCTGGCGATCGGGCTGCTCGCCGCGTTCGCCGACCGGGGCGTCGACGTCGCCGGATTCAAGGTCGGCCCCGACCGCGTCGACGCCGCGTACCTCGGGCTGGCCGCCGGTCGCCCCGGTCGGATCCTCGACCCCCGGCTGGTCGGCGCCGACCGGATCGTCCCGCTCGTCGGCCATGGCGCGGCCGGCGCCGGGCTCGCCGTGGTGCAGGGCAGCATGGGCCTGTACGACAGTCTCGCCGGCCGCCCGGAGAGCGAGTCGACCGCCGCCGTGGCCGTCGCGCTGCGCAGCCCGGTCGTGCTGGTGGTCGACGTCGCCGCGACGGGGCAGTCGGTGGCCGCCCTGGTGCACGGCTTCCGGTCGTACGACGAGCAGCTCTGGCTCGGCGGGGTGATCCTGAACCGGGTGGCCTCCTCGCGCCACGAGGAGCTGCTGCGCGAGGCGCTCGACGACATCGGCGTGCCGGTCTACGGCGCGTTGCGCCGCCAGGACCTGCCGTCCGTGCTGCCCGCCCGCCGGTACGGGGCGGTGCCCGCGCTCGCCCGTACCGACGAGGCCACCCGCGCGGTCCGCCGCCTCGGCGAGGCGGTCGCCGCCACCGTCGAGCTGGACCGGCTGCTGGGTCTGGCCCGTTCCGCCCCGCCGCTGCCCGCGCCGTGCTGGACGCCGGAGGTCGGGCGGGAGGCGTCCGGGCCGGCGGCGTCCGGGCCGCGCCCCGTCGTCGCGGTCGCCGGGACGCCGGGCGGCAGCTACAGCCACCCCGAGACCGTCGAGCTGCTCAGGGCGGCCGGCGCGGAGGTGGTGACGGTCGATCCGCTGCACGACGAGGCACTGCCAGCCGGCACCGGCGCGCTGGTCGTCGGCGGCGGGCTGCCCGAGTCGTACGCCGGGCAGCTCTCCGCCAACCGTCGGCTCTGCATCGCGGTCGCCGAGCTGGCCCGCACCGGGCGGCCCGTCGTGGCCGAGGGGGCCGGCCTGCTCTGGCTGGCCCGGGAACTGGACGGGCTGCCCATGTGCGGCGTGCTCGACGCGGTGGGCACGCGCCGCGACGGCCTGGTGGTGGGCTACCGGGAGGCGACCGCGCTGACCGGCGGCCTCGTGGGGCCGGCGGGCACGGTGGTGGCCGGGCACAAGGAGCACAGCGCGGTGCTCACCCCGCGCGCCGGTGCGCGGCCGGCGTGGAGCTGGGACGGCGGGGCGCCCGAGGGCTTCGTCTGGCGGGGCGTGCACGCCTCGCAGCTCACCCTGCACTGGGCGGCACACCCGCGGCTCGCGGCCCGCCTCGTGGACGCGGCGGCCGAGCCCGTGACCACCCGGCCCGACGGGGTGCCCGCATGATCGGTCAGGTGGCGGTCCGGCGCTTCCCGGCGCTGACGGTCTCCACGCCCCGCACCGAGGTACGCGCGCTGACCGCTGCCGCCACCGCTCAGCCGACCATGCGGTCCGAGGGCGCGGTGAACTGGCGGGTGGGCTGGCCCTTGAGGCCGTCACGGAGGGTCTGCGCCACCGCCTTGATCGGGATCTGCGACTGGCCGTCGCCGACCGCGTTGAACGGGTTGTCCGGGTCGGAGATGAAGCTCGCCGCCGCCAGTTCCGGGGTGTAGCCGACGAACCAGGCCGACCGGGTGCTGTCGGTGGTGCCCGTCTTGCCCGCCACCGGGCGGCCGACGGTGCCCCGCACGCTGTCGGCGGTCGACCAACCGCCGCAGCTCCCGCGGGCCGGGGTGTCGCCGGTGGGGCAGCGGGCGGCGTCGGTGGCGGCGCGGGCGGCGTCGGCGTTCACCACCTGCCGGCAGCGCGGCTTGGCGACCTCGCGTTCGATCCCGGAGGCCGTCTTCCAGGTGGTCGGCGTGCCGTCGCGGTTGTAGATCGCCTGCACCGGGATCGCCTCGCAGTAGCGGCCGTCCGCGGCGATCGCGGCGTACGCGTTGGCCATCTCCAGGGGGGTCGCGTCGGAGACGCCGAGGGTGAACGCACCCCACTGTTTCGCCTTGGCCGGGGACGCGTGCTCCCGGTCGACGTCGGTGCGCCAGCGCAGCCCGAGCTGCTCGGCGAGGCGGACCGCCTTGTCCGCGCCGACCTGCTCCTCCAGCCACACGAAGTACGTGTTCACCGACTTGCCGAAGCCGGACCACATGGTCTGGTTGCCGCTCATCGCCCCGCTGGCGTTGGACGGCGCCCAGCCGTCGTAGACCTCGGAGCGGTACCGGTGCGGCGCGTTGAAGGAGGTGGACAGCGGCATGCCCTCGTTGAGCGCGGCCAGCATCGGGAACATCTTGAACGTGGACCCGGCCTGGTAGCCCGGCAGGTCGCCGCCGCCGAGCAGGGGCGCCACGGTGTTCGGGTAGTTCGCCTTGACGTTCGGCCCGGCCTCCGGGTTGGAGCTCTGCCCGTTTTCGCTCAGGTCCAGCGAGTACGTCCGGTTGACCGCCATCGCCTTGACCCGCCCGGTGCCGGGCTCGGAGACCACGATGCCGTTGGCGAACGGGCTGCCGGTGTTCTCCTTGGCGCCGACGTTCTTCTCGGCCGCCTCCTGGATCTTCGGCTCCATGCTGAGCACGATCCGGTAGCCGCCCCGGCGCAGCTTGTCCATCCGCTCCAGCCGGTTCTCCCCGAATGCGGGCTGCGCGCTCCACCAGTTCTTCAGGTAGTCGCAGGCGAAGCCCCAGCTGTTCCACTTCTCGGGCACGGCGGCGCAGTCGTTCGGCGGGTGGGTCAGCTTCAGCCGGATCGGCTCGTTCCTCGCCTGCGCCTTGGCGTCCGGCGAGAGGTAGCCGAGCTGGGCCATCCGGTCGAGGACGTAGTTGCGCCGGCCGGTGGCGTCCTTCTGGTCCGAGCTGGCGGGGTCGTACTCGGACGGCGACTTGACCAGACCGGCGAGGGTGGCCGACTCGACGGGGGTGAGGTCCTTGGGGGCCTTGGAGAAGAAGATCTCGCTGGCCGCGTAGATGCCGTACGCGCGGTGCCCGAAGTACGCGGAGTTGAGGTAACGCTCCAGGATCTGGTCCTTGTCCAGCTCCTTCTCCAGGTCCATCGCCATCCGCATCTCCCGGACCTTGCGCAGGCTGGTCTGCTGGGTGGCCTCCTGCACCTCCTGGGGCGTCTTCGCGCTGTCCCGCAGCGCCATCCGCACGTACTGCATGGTGAGCGTGGAGGCGCCCTGGGAGACGCCGCTGGAGCGGGCGTTCGCCACGAAGGCGCGGGCCACGCCCTTCGGGTCGACGCCCCGGTGCTGGTAGAAGCGGTTGTCCTCGGCGGCGACGATCGCCTGCTGCATGTGCGGCGAGATGTCGGCCAGCTTCGTGTACTGCCGGTACTCCTCGTAGAACATCGTCAGCACCGTCCTGCCGTCCGGGGCGTAGACGTACGACGTCTCGGCTGGCAGCGCGCTGGTGAGGATCTGGGTCTTGTGTTCCATGGCGTGCGCCGTCGCCTTGGCGCCGAGGCCGGTGGCGGCGGCCACCGGGTACGCCACGGCGGCGACCACGATGCCGGCGATCAGTCCGGCGCGGAGGAGAGGAACGAGACGACGAGCGGCAGCAAGGGGTCGGTTGCTCACCCACTCAAGTTATGACATTTCCGATTCACACTTGAGAAATATTCATGAACGCGCGTGTGGTGACGCGGCCCACGCCGGGATCCGCTGTCCCGCGCGCCACCTTCCCGGCAGGATCGCGGACATGCGTGGTCAGCCGACCGAGACCCGCCCCGAACCGGGGCCCACCGGAGACGAACCCGACCTCGCCCACCACGGCGACGCCGAGGTGGAGCCGGGGCTGGTCGACCTCGCCGTCAACGTACGGCGCGACGCGATGCCGGACTGGCTGGCCGACCCGATCACCGCCGCGCTCGGCGACCTCGCCGCGTACCCCGACCCTGGGCCGGCGCGGGCGGCCGTCGCGGCCCGGCACGGCCGTCCACCCGCCGAGGTGCTGCTGACCGCCGGCGCGGCCGAGGCCTTCGTGCTGCTCGCCCGGGCGCTGACCGGCGTGCGCCGGCCCGTGGTGGTGCACCCGCAGTTCACCGAGCCCGAGGCGGCCCTGCGCGCCGCCGGGCACCGGGTGCAGCGGGTGCTGCTCGACGCCGACGACGACTTCCGGCTCGACCCGGCCCGGGTGCCCGCCGACGCCGACCTCGTCATGATCGGCAATCCGACCAACCCGACGTCGGTGCTGCACCCCGCCGCCGACCTGGCCGCCCTGACCCGCCCCGGCCGGGTGCTGGTGGTCGACGAGGCGTTCGCCGACACCACCGTCGCTCCCGGCGTGGCCGGCGAACCGGAGTCGCTGGCCGCCCGGCGGGACCTGCCCGGCCTGCTGGTGGTCCGCAGCCTCACCAAGACCTGGGGCCTGGCCGGCCTGCGCATCGGCTACCTGCTCGGCGAGGCCGCGCTGCTGGAGCGGTTGGCCGCCGCCCAGCCCCTCTGGGCCGTCTCGACCCCCGCCCTGGCCGCCGCGTCGGCCTGCGCCACGCCCGTCGCGGTCGATGCCGAGCGCGCCATCGCCGCCCGGCTCGCCGCCGACCGCGACCACCTGGTGGCCCGCCTGTCGGCCCTGCCCGGCGTACGCGTCGCCGGCCGCCCCGCCAGCGCGTTCGTGCTGGTGCACGTCCCCGGTGCGGCAGCCGTGCGGCTCGCCCTGCGGCGGCGCGGCTGGGCGGTACGCCGGGGCGACACCTTCCCCGGGCTCGGCCCGGACTGGCTGCGCGTCGCCGTGCGCGACCCGGCCACCACCGACGCGTTCACCGAGGTACTGGCGGAGATCCTGGAGGCTTGATGTTGGAAACCACGATCGCGGCGATCCGGCCGCCGGACGAGTCGGCGATGGCCGCCGCCCGGGAGCTGCAGGGACGGCTGACGAAGCCCGCCGGCTCGCTGGGCGCCCTGGAGGAACTCTCCGTACGCCTCGCCGGCCTGGCCGGGCACTGCCCGCCGCCGCTGCCCGAGCCGGCCGCCGTCGCGATCTTCGCCGGTGACCACGGCGTGCACGCCCAGGGGGTGACGCCCTGGCCGCAGGAGGTCACCGCGCAGATGATCGGCAACTTCCTGGCCGGCGGCGCGGTGGTCAACGCGTTCGCCCGGCAGGCCGGCGCCTCGGTCACCGTGGTCGACGTCGGCGTGGCCACCCCGCTCCCGGCCGCCGCGCCGGGCGAGGAGGGCGCCGGAGCCCCGCCGACCCGCGACGTGCCCCGGCTGGTCACCGCGAACGTCCGCCCCGGCACCCGGGACCTGGCGGTGACCGCCGCACTGACCCGGGACGAGGCCCGAGCGGCCGTCGAGACCGGCATCCGGGTGGCCGACGAGCTGATCGACGCCGGCGCGGGCATCCTGCTCACCGGCGACATGGGCATCGGCAACACCACGCCCGCCGCCGCCCTGATCGCCGCGTTCGCTGGCATCGACCCGGCGGGGACGACCGGCCGGGGCACCGGGGTCGACGACCCGACGTACGCCCGCAAGGTGGCCGTCGTGCGGGCCGCGCTGCGCCGGCACGCCCCCGACCCGGCCGATCCGCTGGGCGTGCTGGCCGCCGTCGGCGGCCTGGAACACGCCGCGCTGGCCGGGCTGATCCTGGGCGCCGCCGCCCGCCGCACGCCGGTGCTGCTGGACGGGGTGATCGCGGTCTCGGCGGCCCTCGCCGCGGCGGCGCTCGCCCCGCACGCCGTGGCCGCCATGGTGGCCGGGCACCGCTCCGCCGAGCCGGGGGCCACCGTCGCGCTGCGCCGGCTGGGCCTGGAGCCGCTGATCGACCTGGGGCTGCGTCTGGGCGAGGGCACCGGCGCGCTGCTCGCCCTGCCGGTGGTCACCGGCGCGGTCCGGGTGCTGCACGAGGTCGCCACCTTCGACTCGGCGGGGGTGGCCGAGAAGTGAACGGGCGAACCGTCGTGCCCGGTGGCATGGTGAGCCGCGCCGGCGTCCGGCAGCGGTGCGGGGCGGCGGCGTGAGCGGCAACCCGTATCCGCTCGGCCTACGGCTCGCCGGCCGGCGGGTGGTCGTGGTGGGCGGGGGAACGGTGGCCACCCGGCGGGTGCCGGCCCTGCTCGACGCCGGCGCGCACGTCCTGCTCGTCGCGCCGGAGCTGACCCCGGCGCTGCGCGCGCACGCCGACGCCGGACGGCTGCACTGGGCGCCGCGCCGGTTCGCCCCCGACGACCTGGACGGCGCGTGGCTGGTCCAGGTCGCGGTCGACGACCCGCTCGCCGCCGCGTCGGTCAGCGCCGCCGCCGCCGAGCGCCGCATCTTCTGCGTACGCGCCGACGACCGGGCCGCCGCCACCGCCTGGACCCCGGCGGTGACCCGGCACGGGCCGGTGACCGTGGCGGTGCTCGGCGGCGGCGACCCGCGCCGGGCGATGGCCGTCCGCGACGCGATCCGCGCCCTGCTGGATGTAAGGAAGGGCACCTTGTTAACGCCTGTGGTAGAGGAAGGGTCCCTTCCTTGCACCGGGGGCGGGCGGGTGGCGTTGGTCGGCGCCGGCCCCGGGGACCCGGAGCTGATCACCGTCAAGGGTTGGCGGCTGCTCACCGAGGCGGACGTGGTGGTCGCCGACCGGCTCGTCCCGGGGCTGCTCCTCGACGAGCTGCGCGCCGACGTCGAACTCGTCGACGCCTCCAAGATCCCGTACGGCCCGTCCCGCGCGCAGGAGGAGATCAACCGCATCCTTGTGGACCGGGCCCTGGCCGGGAAGTTCGTGGTCCGGCTCAAGGGCGGCGACCCGTACGTCTTCGGTCGTGGCGGCGAGGAGCTGCTGGCCTGCGCGGCGGCCGGTGTGCCGGTGACCGTGGTGCCGGGCGTGACCAGCTCGATCGCGGCTCCGGCAGCGGCGGGCATCCCGGTCACCCACCGGGGGGTGGCCCACGAGTTCACCGTGGTCTCCGGGCACGTCGCGCCCGACTCGCCGGCCTCCCTGGTCCACTGGGACGCGCTGGCCGGGCTGCGCGGCACGCTGGTCGTCCTGATGGGGCTGAAGAACCTCGCGGCGATCACCGCGACGCTGATCGCGCACGGCCGGCCCGAGCAGACGCCGGCCGCCGTGGTGCAGGAGGCGACGACCGGGGCGCAGCGGGTGCTGCGGTCCACGCTCGGCGCGGTGGCCGCCGACGTGCTCGCCGCGGGCCTGCGCCCGCCGGCCGTGGTGGTCGTCGGGGACGTGGTCGACGCCCTGCGAACATCCGTCGGCGACTGACCTCCGGCCGCCACGACCGTCCCGCCACGCGACGGCGGCCGGAGCGAGGATCCGCTCCGGCCGCCGTCGTCGCCGCTCAGGTCACTGCTTGAGCATGTTGTCCAGCAGCAGGGCGCAGCGGATCAGGCCGAGGTGGCTGTACGCCTGCGGGTGGTTGCCCAGCCCGCGCTCGGCCATCGGGTCGTACTGCTCGGGCAGCAGACCCGTCGGACCGGCGGTGTCGACCATCTGCGAGAACAGCTCCTCGGCGTCGGTACGCCGCCCGGTGCGCAGGTACGCCTCGATGAGCCACGCCGTGCAGATGTGGAAGCCGCCCTCGCGCCCCGGCAGGCCGTCGTCCCAGTGGTAGCGGTAGACGACCGGCCCGCTGCGCAGATCCGCCTCGATCCGCAGGACGGTGGAGAGGAAGCGCGGGTCGTCGCCGGGGAGCAGGCCGGACAGCCCGATCCACAGCGACGAGGCGTCCATGTCCTCGTCCCCGTACGCCACGCTGTAGGCCTCGACGGTCTCGTGCCAGCCGTACTCCAGCACGTTGGCGCCGATGCGGTCGCGCAGCTCCACCCACTCCGGGCGGTCCTCGCCGCCGTGCTGGCGCATGACGTGCAGCGCCCGGTCGACGGTCATCCAGCACATCACCTTCGAGAAGATGTGGTGCCGCGGGGGGAGGCGGGCCTCCCAGATGCCGTGGTCGGGCTCGTGCCAGCGGCGGCGGACCGCCTCGACCATGTTGTCGAGCACCCGCCACTCGTCCTCGCGTACGGAGCCGCGGGCGTCGGCGACGGCCGCGATCAGGTCCGCGATGGGGCCGAACACGTCGAGCTGGAGCTGGTGGTTGGCGAGGTTGCCGACCCGCACCGGCCGGGAGCCGGCGTAGCCGGGCAGGGTGTCGATGACCGCCTCGGCGCCCAACTCGTAGCCGTCCACGGTGTAGAGCGGGTGCAGCCGCTCCGGGTGCCCGCCGGTGCGCTCGATGCACCCGTCGACCCAGCGCAGCAGCGCCTCGGCCTCCCCGATCGAGCCCAGGTCGACCAGGGCACGCGCGGTCATTGCCGCGTCCCGCAGCCAGCAGTAGCGGTAGTCCCAGTTGCGGACGCCGCCCAGCTCCTCCGGCAGCGAGGTGGTCGCGGCGGCCAGGATCGAACCGGTGGCCTCGTGGCATAGCCCGCGCAGGGTCAGCGCGCTACGGACCACCAGGTCCCGGGCGGTGCTCGGCAGCCGCAGGGTGGCCACCCAGTCCTTCCACGGCTGCTCGGCCAGGGCCTGCCGCTCGTGGACCGGCTGCCGGTGGTGTTCCAGGCTGTGCGTGCCGAAGCGCAGCTCCAGCACGACCTGCCCACCGGCGGCGGAGAGGTCGACGACCGCCTTCGCCGTCTCGTAGCCGCCGTCGTTGCTGACCTGCCACTCGACGCCGGGGGCGTAGAGCGCGACCGGCTCGTTGGAGCCGAGCACCAGCAGGCCGTCGCCGATCGGCTGCAACTGCACCGCGACCTGGCCGAACTCGGGCCGGGGTGCGAACTCCACCCGGGCCCGGCCCGACCCGGTCAGCACCCGGACCAGGGTCGAGTCGCCGCTGACGACGGCCGGGCCGTCGGGCGTGGTCTCCCTGGCCGGCTTGTCCAGCCAGTCGGTGACGGTCAGGCCCGACCACCGGGTCTCGACGGTCATCGTGCCCGAGCGGTAGCGCTGGCCGAGCGGGATGCCCCCGCGCTCCGGGGCGACGCTGAAGTGCCCGGCCGGGCTCCCGCCGACCAGGTCGGCGAAGATCGCCGCCGAGTCCGGCTTGGGGTGGCAGAGCCAGGTGACCTTGGCCTCGGGGGTGAGCAGGGCCACCGTCCGCCCGTTGGCCAGCATCGAGTGCCGCTCGATGGGCACCGCCCGCTCGCCGAAGAGCCAGTGCCGGCGGGTCTCCAGCAGCAGGCCGAGGGCGCGGGCCGCCTCGATCGGCTCGGCGACCCGGTAGCCGGCCCTGGTGTCACCGGGGCCGATCTTGATGCCGACGTCCGGCCCGTGCAGGTTGCCGAAGGCGTTCTCGTCGGTGACGTCGTCGCCGATGAAGAGCACCGCGCTGGCGGAGAGCTGGGTGCGCAACTGGTCGACGGCCGTGCCCTTGTGGGTGGCGACCACCGACAGCTCGATGACCTCCTTGCCCTGGGTGACCGTCACGTCGTCCCAGGTGGCGGGGCCGTTGCGGACCGCCTCGATGGCGGCAGCCGCGACCTCCGGGGCGACCCCGCGGGTGTGCACCGCGACGCTCGCGGGCTTGCGCTCCAGCCGGATGCCCGGGTGGGCCGAGGCGATCTCGCGCAGCGCGTCGCGCAACCGGGTGCGGACCGCGATCAGCTCGGGGGAGAGCCGCTCGACGAAGCCGATGTCGAACTCGGAGCCGTGGCTGCCGACGAGGTGGACCTCGCTGGGCAGCCGGGAGAGCGCGGCCAGGTCGCGCAGGGCCCGCCCGGAGACCACCGCCACGGTGGTCTGGGGCAGGGCGGCCAGCGCCCGTACGGCCGCCACCGACTCCGGCAGCGGCACTGCCTTGCTCGGGTCCGCCACGATCGGCGCCAGGGTGCCGTCGTAGTCGCAGGCGATCAGAAGCTGGGGCACCCGGGCGATGCGGCCGATGGCGGCACGCAGCTCCGGGTCCATCGTGCCGGCCGCCGGGGTGACGATCTCGCTGGCGGCGTTCACGCGACCTCCGCTTCTGGCACACCGAGCTCGGTGAGGAAGGACTTCGCCCAGTGCCCCACATCGTGGGTGCGTAGATGGCGTTGCATTGTCCGCATTCTGCGGCGTGCCTCCGGCTTCTCGACGTGCACGGCCCTCAGCAGGGCGTCCTTGACCGCGTCAGGGTCGTGCGGGTTACACAGGAACGCCTGACGCAGCTCGGTGGCGGCGCCGGCGAACTCGCTGAGCACGAGTGCACCGCCCTGGTCGGCGCGCGATGCGACGTACTCCTTGGCTACCAGGTTCATTCCGTCTCGCAGCGGGGTCACCATCATCACGTCGGCGGCGGCGTACATCGCGGCCAGTTCAGTGCGACTGTACGACTGATGCAGGTAATGCACCGCCGGCACGCCGACCCTGCCGAACTCGCCATTGATCCGACCGACTTCCCGCTCCACCTTCACGCGTAGTGCCTGGTAGTGCTCCACGCGCTCGCGGCTGGGGGTGGCGACCTGCACCATGACGGCGTCGGGAACTGTCAACTTTCCGTCAGCCAGCAGTTCGCGGAAGGCCTTCAGCCGCAACTCGATGCCCTTGGTGTAATCCAGCCGGTCGACGCCCAGAATGATCGTCTTCGGGTTGCCCAGCTCCTCGCGGATCTCCTTCGCCCGGGCCTGGATCCCCGGGTCGGCGGCCAGCCGCTCCATTTCCCTGGTGTCGATGGAGATGGGGAACGCGCCGGCCTTCACCTGGCGGCCGTCGACCTGGATCATCTGCCCCTCGTAGCGCAGCCCGAGCAGGTGCCGGGCCAGCCGGACGAAGTTCTGCGCGGCGAGGCGCTGCTGGAACCCGACCAGGTCGGCGCCGAGCAGGCCGCGCAGGATCTCGGTGCGGAACGGCATCTGCATGAACAGCTCGATCGGCGGGAACGGGATGTGCAGGAAGAAGCCGATCCTCAGGTCGGGCCGCAGCTCGCGGAGCATCGCCGGGACGAGCTGGAGCTGGTAGTCCTGCACCCAGACCGTCGCGCCCTCGGCCGCGACCTCCGCGGCGGCCTCCGCGAAGCGGGCGTTGACCAGGCGGTACGCCTCACGCCAGCGGCGCTTGTAGGCCGGCGTCTCCACCGCGTCGTGGTAGAGCGGCCAGATCGTCGCGTTGGACTGGCCCTCGTAGTAGCGCTCCAACTCCTCCGCGCTCAACGGCACCGGGTGCAGCCGGATGCCCTCCAGGTCGAAGGGCTCGGGAGCGGCGCCGGTGCCGCCGGCCCAGCCGACCCAGGTGCCCTGGTGTTCGGCGAGGACGGGGTGCAGGGCGGTCACCAGCCCGCCGGGGCTGCGACGCCACTGCCGTCCTTCGGGGGTGCTCACCTCGTCGACGGGTAGCCGGTTCGCCACTACGACAAAGGAGCTGCGGACGGTCACGTTCGGCCACCTCCGGGTGCTGACGGGTCAACCGCGAATGAGCGTACTGAGCGTAGCTGCGGCTTCTGGGGCCCCGTGCCGGAGTCACCTACCCTTCCCACGATGGTCCAACCCATGGGGTGATCTTGTCGACACCCCTGCTCGGAAGCAGGGGTGGTACGGCGCGTCCGGCGCTGTGGGGGCGGGGTGATGTGGGCGCGGTGCCGCGTACCTGTCAGGATTGACGACGGCGTGCGTGCGGCCGGCCACCGGCCGGCGGCGGCGGGCGGAGATCGCAGCCCGCGCCCGCGCCCGCCGGCCCAGTCGCAACCCTACGGAGGTAGCCCGCACCGTGGCCCAGTACATCTACGTCCTCGAGAAGGCGCGCAAGGCGCACGGCGACAAGGTCGTGCTCGACAACGTGACGCTGAGCTTCCTGCCGGGGGCCAAGATCGGTGTGGTCGGCCCGAACGGCGCCGGTAAGTCCAGCCTCCTCAAGATCATGGCAGGGTTGGACAGGCCGAGCAACGGGGAGGCCCGGCTGATGCCCGGCTACACCGTCGGGATGCTCGCCCAGGAGCCCCCGCTCAACGACGCCAAGACCGTGCTCGGCAACGTCGAGGAGGCGGTCGCCGGGACCAAGGCCAAGCTGGAGCGGTTCAACTCCATCGCCGAGCAGATGGCCACCGACTACTCCGACGAGCTGATGGAGGAGATGGGCCGGCTCCAGGAGGAACTGGACCACCTCGACGCCTGGGACATCGACTCCAAGCTCGAACTGGCCATGGACGCGCTGCGCTGCCCGCCGCCGGACGCCGACGTGACCCAGCTCTCCGGTGGCGAGCGCCGCCGCGTGGCGCTGTGCAAGCTGCTGCTGGAGGCGCCCGACCTGCTGCTGCTCGACGAGCCCACCAACCACCTGGACGCGGAGAGCGTCTCCTGGCTGGAGCAGCACCTGGCCAAGTACGCCGGCACCGTCATGGCGATCACCCACGACCGGTACTTCCTCGACAAGGTGGCCGGCTGGATCCTGGAGCTGGACCGCGGCCGGGCCATCGGCTACGAGGGCAACTACTCCACCTACCTGGAGAAGAAGGCGGCCCGGCTGGCCGTCGAGGGCCGCCGCGACGCCAAGATGAAGAAGCGGCTCACCGAGGAGCTGGAGTGGGTCCGCTCCAACGCCAAGGCGCGGCAGACCAAGTCCAAGGCCCGGCTCGACCGCTACGACGAGATGGCCACCGAGGCGGAGAAGACCCGCAAGCTCGACTTCGAGGAGATCCAGATCCCGCCGGGCCCGCGCCTGGGCAACACGGTGATCGAGGCGCAGGACCTGAGCAAGGGCTTCGGCGACCGGCTGTTGATCGACAACCTGTCGTTCTCGCTGCCGCGCAACGGCATCGTCGGCATCATCGGCCCCAACGGCGTCGGCAAGACCACGCTCTTCAAGACCATCGTCGGGCTGGAGCAGCCGACCGGCGGCGAGGTCCGCGTCGGTCCCACCGTCTCGCTGTCGTACGTCGACCAGAACCGGCAGGGCCTCGACGGTGACAAGAGCGTCTGGGAGGTCGTCTCCGACGGCCTGGACTACCTCATGGTGGGCAAGGTCGAGATGCCGTCGCGGGCGTACATCGCGGCGTTCGGGTTCAAGGGACCGGACCAGCAGAAGCCGACCAAGGTGCTCTCCGGCGGCGAGCGCAACCGGCTGAACCTGGCGCTGACGCTGAAGATCGGCGGCAACGTGATCCTGCTCGACGAGCCGACCAACGACCTGGACGTGGAGACGCTCTCCAGCCTGGAGAACGCGCTGCTGGAGTTCCCCGGCTGCGCCGTGGTCATCTCCCACGACCGGATGTTCCTGGACCGGGTCTCCACGCACATCCTGGCCTGGGAGGGCGACGACGAGGACCCGGCCAGGTGGTTCTGGTTCGAGGGCAACTTCGAGGCGTACGAGAAGAACAAGATCGACCGGCTCGGCGCGGAGGCGGCCCGCCCGCACCGGGTGACCTACCGCAAGCTGACCCGCGACTGACGTGGCAGACCGTTTCGTCTACCACTGCACCCTGCGGTGGTCCGACCTGGACGCGTACGGACACATCAACAACTCGCGCTTCCTGACCCTCTACGAGGAGGCGCGGGTGGCGTTGATGTTCGCCGGTGGCCGGGCGTGGGGAGTGGGCTCGTTCGCCGACGGCGTGGTGATCAGCCGGCACGAGATCGACTACCTGCGCCCGGTCGAGTACGCCCTCGGCCGGGCCACCGCCGAGGCCGCCCCCACCGTGCGCATCGAGCTGTGGGTGGAGGAGATCCGGGGCGCCTCCTTCACGGTCGCCTACGAGTTGTTCGACGGCGAGGTCCTGGCCAGCCGCGCCCGCTCGGTGCTGGTGCCCTTCGACCTGACCCGGCAGCGGCCCCGGCGGATCACCCCCGAGGAGCGGACGTTCCTGCTCACGTACGCGCCGCAGGGGCCGGCGGCGTGACGGCGACCGACGGGCCGGCCGCGCGGGCCGGTGGCGGCGGGACGGCCGCCGGCGGGCACGGGATCTCCGACACCGCCGACGCGGGGGCCTTCCTGGCCCGCCTGGTCCGGCTGGACCGCGACGCGCCGGTCCGGCTCCGGTCGACCGACGCGCGGGGCCGTACGGCCCTCTGGGGGCGCCTGCCGTGGGGCGTGCTGGTCGTCCGCACCGTGGCCGGCGACGGCCCCGGCGACGCCACGGTCCCGGCCGGCGAACTGCTGGCCGAACTGGCGGCGGGCGGTGTGGCCCTGCCGACGCGGAAGGACGAGCGCTGGCGCTGGCCGCTGCCGCCCCCGGCGAGCCTCCGGGTGGAGACGCTGCCGGGCGGGGAGCTGCGGCGGATAGCGGCGGCGGCGGCGGGAGCCCTGCGCGACGCCAGCACCCACGGCGTCGGCGGCCGGGCCGTCGGGCAGCGGGCGCTGCGCGACGCGCTGCTCGACCACGTGCCGGTTGTCGTCACGCCGGACGACCCGCCCGGCGAGCCGGTGGAGGTGACCCAGCGGATGGTCCAGGGATTGGTCCGGATGGGGTTCCTGGGGTCGGCCGAGGGGTCCGCCGATCGGGGCGACGCGGGCGACGTCCAGGTGCGGACGGCGGGCCGATGGGTCGGACTGGTGGGACCGTACGGAGCGGCATGGTCGCAGAAGGCCACGGACCTTGCCGTGAGGCCGGTCTGAATTCATCCGTTCGGATGACGTGTGGTCATTCTTCTGTCCTGGTGCTGCCGTTGGGGGGGTGCTTCAACCCGGCTGTCCGGGTACCGTCCATCCTCGGATCCAACGCACCGTAGGCGAGTGGATCCGCTGGGGAGTGAGGTGCGCGAGCGATGCCGTGGTGGTCATGGCGCCCCGGTCCCGCCAACGGCGGCGGCGACCCGGAAAGGCGGAGCGGGATCACAGTGGAGAGCACCGTCCGGGTCGGACCGCCGACCCCGCGTCAGCCGGAGGACATCTGCCCGCCGACGGAGCGCGCCGTGATCGCGGACGTGCCCGCCACGGTCGAGCCGGTCACCCTGCGCCGTGTCTGTGACGCACTCGACAGGCTCGACGTGCGCTACCTGGCCGACGGCGACGGCAACCTGCTGGCCATGTGGGAGCGGCACGCCGTGCTGGTCACACTGGAGGGTCCGGAGGACGAGATCCTGGTGATGCGGGCCCGTCCACACGCGACGGTGCCGCCGGACTGGGCCGACCGTGCCTACCGGGTGGTCAACGAGTGGAACCACACCCGCCGCTTCTGCAAGGCCTACATCGGCGACCCGACCGAGCGCGGCCAACTGCCGATCTACGCGGAGTTGCAGGTGCCCTTCGGCGCCGGGGCGCACGACGCGCTGCTGGTCGAGATGCTCGACTGCGGCGCGGCGGTCGCCACCAGCTTCGTGGACTGGCTGCACGACGAGGGCGCCCTGCTCTGAGCCCGCCCGGGGCCCGCTGGGCGGCGATCCGGCGCCCGGTGGCGCCCGACGCGGACCGACGCGCCCGACGCGGACCGACGCGCCCGCCGGGGGCGCGCCGCCGTCGCGCTGGTCACTGTCTCCGCGGACGAGCCCCGGCCACCTGACGGCTGGTCCGGTCGGGCCGACCGGGTCAGGCCGGTCCCGCCGGGTCCTCCATCGCGTTGACCATGAAGTAGGCGGCCCGCTCCAGGTAGTCCCAGAGCGCGGTGGCGATCTGCGGCGGCAGGTCGAGACTCTCGACGGCGCGGCGCATGTGCAGCAGCCACGCGTCCCGCTCGGCGGCACCGATCCGGTACGGCGCGTGGCGCATCCGCAGCCGCGGATGCCCCCGTTGCGCCGAGTACGTGTTGGGGCCGCCCCAGTACTGCATGAGGAACAGGGCCAAGCGGTCCGCGGCCGGGCCCAGATCCTCCTCGGGGTACATGGGACGCAGCAGCGGGTCGGCGGCGACCCCGGCGTAGAACTCGTCCACCAGCTTGCGGAAGGTGGGCTCGCCGCCCACCGCTTCGAAGAGGGTCATCGACGCACCGGGACGGTCGGACTCACCTGCGGCATTCACCGTTCCATCCTGCCAGGTGCCGCGTCGGGCGACCGGGAGGTGCCGGCTGTGGGCCGAGTCACCGTGTGCCGCTGCTGTCCCGCCTCGCCGGGGTGACGGCCCAGCGGTCCATCGACCCGTCGGACGGTTCCTCGCCGGGCCGTCCCGGCATGCCGGGGTCGGACGCGGCGTCCGCCTGCCGGAGAGCGGCAGAGCCCGCCCGCTCGGCCGCCTCGATGGCCGCGTCGATCGTCGACCGGCTCGGCCAACGCAGGGCGGCGAGCGTCATCAGCAGCACCCCGGCCGCGCTCCACACCCCGACCACGACCGGGATGGAGAACCGCTCGGCCAGCAACCCGGTGACCAGGACGGCCAAGCCCTGGATGACCTGGACGCCGGTCGCCATCACACCGAAGGCACGGGCCCGGAAGCCGGCGGGCAGGGCCCGGACGAAGAGACCGTTGGCCACCGGCAGCATGCCGGCGACGGCGAAGCCGCAGGCCGCGGCGAGCAGCGCCACCACCAGTGGCGGCGGGTCGAGCAGGGCGGGCACGAGGGCCAGCGGGGAGAGCACCGCCAACGGCCGCATCAGGCGCAGCCGGCGGTCCGGCCCGAACGCCCGGCTGACGATCAGGCCGCCGAGGATGAAGCCGACGGGGTTCGCCGCCATGATGATGGCCTGGGCGGCGCCGGCGTCCAGCTGACTGGCGTGCTCGTTCGCCCAGGCGGCGGCGAGGCCCTCCGGCACCACCGAGAAGAGCATGGCGGCGAAGACCAGCACGGCGATGGCCCGCAGCACCGGGGTGCCGAACACGATCTGGAAGCCCTGCGCGGTCTCCCGCAGCAGGTGACTGCGGTGCGCGGCGGTCATCGCCGGCGGTCGGTCGGCCACGCCGAAGCGGACCAGCGCGGCCGACAGGGCGAAGGTCGCCGCGTTCACCAGGAGCGCGGCGGTCGGGTCGAACGCCGCGATGGCCGCACCCGCCAGGTAGCCGACGACCTGGGCGGCCTGGCCGACGCTGCTGATCATCGACAGCCCGACCACCAGGCGGTCCCCGGTGAGGACCAGGGGGATCAGCGCCGACTTGGCGGCCTGGCTCGGTGGATTGGCCAGCGTGGTGGCGAAGAGCAGGGCCAGGATCACCGGGACCGGCATGCCGGGGATGGCGATGCACACCATCAGCAGCATCCGGACGAGGTCGCAGATCACCATGACCTGCCGGTAGCGGTGCCGCTCCGCGAGCGTGGCGAGCAGGGGACCACCGACGAGCCAGGGCAGGTAGCTCACCGCGAAGGCGGCGGCGGAGAGCGCGACGGAACGGGTGGCCTCGTAGACCAGCAGGGTGACGGCGGCCTTGGCGATGTAGTCGCCGATCCAGGAGAGAGCGCTTGCGGTGAAGACGGCGCCGTACTCGCGGTTGGCGAACACCTCACGGAAGGTTGCCGGCCCTTCCGGGGATGGCCGCTCGTCGGGCACCGTCGCCTCCATCGTTCCCCTGAGCGGGCCACTCGTGATGGACGGCCCGGGAACCGTCGTCGGATCTACGGATCAGCGAGGACGTGATCACGCTCCGGGGGAGCGCGTGCACCGGATTTTGCCCGATCGTCCGACGACTGGCTAGGGCGAAGGGGTTGATCGTCGCATCCCCGACTGAACGAACGGACGATACCCGAGGGGCCGCCCGGCTCGCGACCCCCGCCGCCCGGCGTGCGGACGCCTCAGGTGGCGCCCCCCGGTGCGGTGCCGCCGGGGCGTGGAACCGGCTCAGGTGGCGCCGCCCTGCCCGGTCTCGCCGGGGGTGCGCACCGGCATGCCGGGATAGAACCGGGCGGCGGCGATCTTCGCGGTGATGCCGGAGTTCTCCAACGCCTCGGCGAGGCGGCGACGCAGCTCCCGGCCGACGGCGAACTGCCCGTTCGCGGTTGTCTTGACCACCGTACGGATGACCGCGCCGTCGACCGTCATCTGCTCGACGCCCAGCACCTCCGGGGCCTCGACGATCTCCGGTGCCAGGTCGGGGTCGATCGCCACCGAGGCGGCGGCGGTCCGCAGCACGGCCGTGGCCTCCTCCGTGCCGGCGAAGCCGATCGGCAGGTCGACCACCACCAGGGCCCAACCCTGGCTCTTGTTACCCACCCGGACAATCTCGCCGTTGCGGATGTACCAGAGCACGCCCCGCCCGTCGCGGACGGTGGTGACCCGCAGCCCGACCGACTCCACCACGCCGGTCGCCTCGCCGAGGTCGACGGTGTCGCCGACGCCGTACTGGTCCTCGATCAGCATGAACAGGCCGGCGATCAGGTCCTTGACCAGGCTCTGCGCGCCGAAGCCGAGGGCGACGCCCGCGATGCCGGCGCTGGCCAGCAGCGGGGCCAGGTCGAAGCTGAACTCCTTGAGGATCATCAGCAGCGCGATGCCGAAGATGAACGCGGTGCTCAGGCTGCGCAGCACGGAACCGATCGCCTCGGCCCGCTGCCGGCGGCGCTCCGGGACGAACTCGCCCGGCTCGACCGAGGCGGTGGGGATCCGCTCGCGAAGCGGGCGCAGCATGGTCGGCACGCCCGCGTCGGTGGTGGTGCGCACCAGCCGGCGGATCGTGCGGTGCACCAGCCACCGGGCGGCGACCGCCAGCAGCAGGATCAGTGCGATCCGCAGTGGCTTGAGCAGGATCCAGTAGCTGCCCTCGGCGAACCACACCGAGCCGGTCATGTCGTAGACGCTCTTGCAGAGGGCGTCGTCCAGGCAGGTCGGCGACGGAGCCGGGTCCGGCGCCTCGACGGCGGGCAGAGCGGGCGGCATCAGGCTGGCAGCGGTCACGCAGTCTTCGTACCGCACCCGGTGGCGCTGGATCCCGCCGACCCTCCGGCGCCGGCCTCTAGCTGCGGAGACAGTTGCGGTTGTCGGATCGCGGGCCGTCGAGGGCCGTCGAGATCGCCTGCCTCCCCAACATGATCCACCGTGGAAACGCATCGAGTTACGAGACGTCCCTCAAGCGCCACCTCAATAAGTTTGAGTACCTCACTCTCGGTTGGCGCCCACTTCGGTGCCAGCCACCATCCCCGCAGAAAGTGCACAAAGTTAACGCCGCTGCAAGGATTCTCGCCAAGGGCCTTGTCGGAGGCGGTCGCAGGTAGGCCGTGGACCTGCGGAGCCCTTCACGGGAACTGTGACAGAACCACTTCTACTTGACGCTCGACGTTGTATCGGATCTAGGACAACCACCCGACGAACTGTCCGGTGTGGGCTTCGCCCGCAAGTCGTCTACTGTCTGCGACGTATTGACTACCCTCTTTCCGGGTCTTACGGTCAGAGTCCTGAAACCCCGGCGACGGCACAACTGGCGCAGCGAAGGGACGGCGTATGCCAGAGCTAGACACGGACGTGATGGTCAAGTTCATCGGCCCCTATTCGTCTTGGATGCAATTCCAACAGAAGACCAACTGGTGCTGGAACGCGACGACGGTCAGCGTGGCAAACTACTACGCCGCCGCAGAGCGCTTTACCCAGTGCCAGCTCGCCACCCCGGTGATGGACCAGATCTTTGCTGACTGGCACGCACAACACCCTGATCAGCCGACGTACGACTGTTGTGCGCCTGGCGGTGGCCCCTGGGATTGCAACCACGGCCACTGGCCGGACGAGGCGGCGCTGCAAGTGGCCGGGCACGACGTTCCGGTTCCCGCCGGTGAAGATCCCAACAATTTCTCCCGTGACACCAACACCATCACCTGGGGTGAGCTCAGAAGGTTCAAGGCGTTGACGAAGGAACAGGTCAAGGCGGAGATAGACGCCGGACGCCCGATCGTGATGAACATCGGCTGGCGCGGTGGGCTCAGCGGCCACATCGTCAACATCTGGGGATACAGCTACCGGGCGGGCAGCAACGAACTGGTGCACGTATTCGTGCATGACCCCTGGGAGGGCACGGGAGGGCAGCACGACGGCTTGGAGGAAACCCCCATCCTCTGGGTCGAATGGGATACGCTTTTCGGCGGGTATCCAGGCGGCGTGAACGGCACATGGAACCGAACTTTCAAGACGCGGAGAAACTAGCCTAAGAGAGGTTCGCAATGCCGTTGAACATTCCTGAGCCGCCGGGTCGGATCCGGGAGGAAACACGCTCCAAGCTCGGCCGCGTCGCCAGGGCCGGCGGGGGTGGCCCGAAACTGCTGGGCGAGGTCGCCCCGGAGGACGTGGAGGTGTCCACCCCGCACCAGGTGTTCGTCCTGGCACCCGACGATATCGAGGCCGACGGCGGTCTGGAGCGGGCGCAGCCGGTGGGGTGGCGCTTCCTGCTGGAGTCCGGCGGCAACGTGATCGCCGGCGCCGAAGTCTCCGAGACGCCGGAACGTACCTTCCCGCCGAGTTTCTACAGAAGCTCATCGGTGGGAGCCACTGCCACCGCGATCAAAGCCGCGCGGGCCCTGCCGCAGCTCGAAGCCGCCGGGTTCGACCTGCGACTCCTGCGGATCCCGGAGCTCTACCAGATGGCCCTGTGGCTGCACTCACCCCACACCGACCTGCTCATACCGCTGGCACCCTCCCCAATCGGCAACGAAGGCAAGATCACACCGCCATCCGTGTTCTTCCGGGAACTCACCGCCGCGGCCCGCGAATACCGGGCCCGCCGAGTTCCCAGCCCGGGAGACGGCCCACGAACGCCACAGCCGCCGGCAGGGAGAGACAGGAACCCGGGACTACCGGGCCGTTAGCTGGAGCGTGTGTGTTCAGACTTTCTCTGCCTGGTCGACGGCGGGCCGCTTGCGGCCCGCCGTCGTGCCACGCCGGGTCGCGCGTCCGGCCTGGCGGCCGGTCACGCTCCGGTACACGGCGCACGGCGCAGCAGGGGCCGCTGTGGCGGGGTCCGCCGGGGCAGGGTCCGCGACACGGGAGCCAACTAGACGCTCACGCGCGGTAGCTCGGCCGTTCGGCGGCGCTGCCGGCTGCTGCGGATGGTGAGGATGACGGTGGCGGTGGCGATGGGCACGCCGCCTGGTCGGCCGAACCGCCGCCGTGGTGCGGCACGCGTGTCCGGGCCGAGGTCTGCACCGGGGGGGCAGCAGTGGCGCCGGAGCACCGACCCTCGCTGCCCTGCAAGACCATCGGGCGCGGTCCGGCGCAACTGAACCCAGGAGCGGGTGTGGAACGTCGACAGCGGTTGAGGCCATCTTGCTGCCCCTGACGCCGGACCTGTCGGGATTCGAGGCGATCAATAGGTCGCTTCCAGCATTAGTACGTGCAATCCGGGGGCCGATCAGGGACGATGGGCGCACGGACGTCGGTGATCCGGCCGGCGTCGGCCGTGGTGGGTCGCCGTGCCCGGTCCCGGTCGGCGGTGGCGAGCAGGAGCCGCTGAACCGGAAGGGTGAACGCGATGCCTGACATACGACCCACGGTGGGCTCCGGTGCGCTGGTCCTCAACGCCACCTACGAGCCGCTGTGCGTCGTGTCGGTGCGTCGTGCCGCGATTCTCGTGCTCTCCGCCAAGGCGGTCTGCGTCGCCGACGGCGACGGCATCCTGCACAGTGCCCGCGACGCGCTGCCGGTGCCGTCGGTCGTCCGGCTCACCCGCTTCGTACGCGTGCCCTACCGCACCCACGTCGGGCTCTCCCGCCGCGGCATCTTCGCCCGGGACGGCTGGCGTTGCGCCTACTGCCGGGGCCCCGCCGAGACCATCGACCACGTCTTCCCGCGCAGCCGGGGCGGCCGGCACGCCTGGGAGAACGTCGTGGCGGCCTGCGCCCGGTGCAACCACACCAAGGGCGACAAGACGCCGGCCGAGCTGGGCTGGCGGCTGCACGCGCTGCCGGCGGCCCCGAAGGGCACCGCCTGGCGGGTGCTCGGCCATCGGGCGCCGGATCCCCGCTGGGCCGACTGGCTCGACCTGCGCGAGCCCGAGGCTGCCTGACCGTCGGCCACGCCTGCCGCAACGCGGCGGGCCGCAACGAACCCCGGCGGCCCGGCCGGTCACGGCGTGCGCGCCCGGACCAGGGACGCGAAGACCACCACGTTGTCGGCGTACCCGGTCTCGCCGCCCACCCAGCGCCCGCCGCAGGTGATCAGGCGCAGCCGGGGGCGGCTGAAGTCCCCGTAGACCTCGTCGACCGGCAGCCGGTCCTTGTCGAAGCGCTCGACGGAGTCGACCTCGAAGACCGCCACCGAGCGGTCCTGGCGGGCCACCTCGATCCGGTCGCCGTCCCGCAGGTCGCGCAGCCTCTGGAAGACCGCCGGCCCGGTGCTGGTGTCGACGTGCCCGACGATCACCGAGGGACCGTACTGCCCCGGGGTCGGGCCCCGGTCGTACCAGCCGGCCTCCTGGGCGCGGGCGGCGTCGGGCACCGCGATGCTGCCGTCCGGGGCGATGCCGACGCCGTGCACGGGCGCCCGGACGTCGATCGGGTCGATGGCGATGCCGACGGGTCGGCTGGCGGACAGCACCGGGAACTTCTTCGGTGCGGGCCGCAGCCCCGCGAGGAACCGCTCCGGCAGCACGCTCACGCCGGTGATCCGCTCCACGCCGAGCATCGTGATGATCAGCGCCATCAGCGTTCCGATCACCAGGACCGGCAGGCCCGGCCCCCGGCCGGGGGCCACCCGTCGCCCGCCGGCCGGAATCCGGCGGTGCCGGGGTCGGGCGGGCAGCGGCCCGGCGGCCGGGTCGGTGGTGGCGACGCTCGCCGACACCGTTTCCCCGGCCACCCGGCGCAGCCGTCGGGCCGTCGCGGCCGCCGCCCGGCGGGACGCCCGCAGCGCCCGCCGGGTGGTCGCCCGGACCCGCCCCGGATCGGATCGCCTGGTACGCCTCTGGGAGCCGGCCATGGCGACGGCGGGTCAGGAACCGGTCCCGGTCCGGCGGCGGTTGCCGAGGAAGCCGAAGCCCACGGCGAGCGCCACCACCGCGAGGCCGCCGACCATCAGGATCGAACCGGTGCCCGAGGCGCCGGCGGTGCCGCCGCCCCCGGTGGCCGGGCCCTTGCTGGGCTGCTCCATGTTCAGCACCGTGAGCCTGGTGGTCGCGGTCTTCCCGTTGTCGCAGCGCAGGTCGACCGGATAGTCGCCGGGCTCCTTGCTGCCCGGGATGGTGACCTGACCGGTCAGGAAGCCGTTGTCGGGCCGCAGCATCACCCGCCCGAAGGCGTCGGAGTGCACGTCGGCCTGGCGGTCGTTCGCGTCGTGGCAGCCGGCCCGGATGCTGACCCGGGTGCCGGCCTGCGCGCTGTTGGGCACCACCTCGACGAAGGTTTCCTCTCCCGCCCACGCGGGCGCGACGGTCGTCAGGACGAACGCCCCGACCAGGCCCAACACGGTCAGGGCACGTTGGAACGCTGTGAGCACCGGCATGATCCCCCCTTCCGGTGACGAGCACCGGAATTCCTCCCCCGGGCAACAGGGCCTGCTTTCCCGCTGGCCGGGGGGCAAACCCGGGGTTGCTCAGCGGTGCCGGTCGGCGGGGGGCAGCGGGGTCACGGGCTGCCACTGGAGCGGAGTGGAGAGCACCATCGTGCTGGACGGCTGGCCGTACGGGGCGAGCCGGTCGATGACCGCCTCGAAGTCCCCGATCGAACCGGCGGCCACCTTGAGCATGCTGCACGCGTCGCCGGTGATGCGGTGGATCTCCAGGATCTCGGGCCAGTGCGCCACGTCGGGGTCGTGCAGGATGCACCGCGATCCGTAGCAGGACATCCGGATCAGCGCGACCACGGTGCGGCCGGCCCGGGTCAGGTCGACGTGGGCGTGGTAGCCGGTGATCACCCCCGACTCCTCCAGCCGGCGCACCCGTTCGGCCACGGCCGGCGGCGACAGGTGCACCCGACGGGAGAGTTCGCTGAAGGAGAGGCGCGCGTCGGCCTGCAGTTCCCGCAGCAGCGCCCAGTCCATGTCGTCCATGCGGCGACCTTACTTCCTCAAACCCGAATCCGACTCATGCCTTTCGCGCCGCAGGTCAGACGGGGCGTGCGCCGTTGATCCGGCATTCCAATCGGGGGTTCCGCCGAGAGATCATGGCGGACATCCCCAGCACGGCCGACCGTCGGTCGTCCGGGTGACGCAGAACAGAGGGAGGCCACCGGTGGAGCAGACGGAGCTGCGGGCACCCGCCCAGGCGGCGGTGCGCCCGGCGACCCCGCGGCAGCGCGCCGCCCGCGCCGCCCGCAACGGCGGCGAACCGACGCTGGAGTTCGCCGAGCGGGTGCCGTACGACGCGTACGTGCACGCCAGCACGCTGCACCGGTTGCAGCAGCCGCTGAGCGACGACCCCGGCGAGATGTCCTTCCTGATGGTCAGCCAGATCATGGAGCTGTACTTCGGGCTGACCTGTCACGAGCTGCGCGAGACACAGCGGCTGCTGCGGGCCGACCGGGTGTGGGACGCGCTGGCCCCGCTGCGCCGCGCCGCGCTGCACCTGGAGGGGCTGAACGCGGCCTGGAAGGGGCTGCGCTGGATGACCCCGGCCGACTTCAACCGGTTCCGCAACCTGCTGGGCGAGGGGTCCGGCTTCCAGTCGGCGATGTACCGCCACCTGGAGTTCCTGCTCGGCCTCCGCGACGAGACGCTGATCCGTCCGTTCCGCCGGCAGACCGACGTGCACGCCGAGCTGCGGGCCACCCTGGCGGCGCCGAGCCTCTGGGACGACGTGCTCGCCCTGCTGGCCCGGCACGGCCACGAGCTGCCGACCGGCCTGCTCGACCGGGAGTTCGCCGCCGAGCACCAGCCGCACGCGGACGTGGAGGCGGCCTGGGTGCGGATCTACGCCGAGCCGGGCCCGGAGAACCACCTGCGGATGCTGGGCGAGGCCCTGACCGAGGTGGCCGAGCAGTTCGGCGACTGGCGGCAGCACCACGTCAAGGCGGTGCAGCGCACAATGGGCGCCAAGGTCGGCAGCGGCGGCTCCGCCGGACTGGCGTGGTTGCAGCGCAGCATGGCCCGGGTGGTCTTCCCCGAGCTGTGGTCGGCCCGGACAGCGATGTGACCCGAGAGCGAGACAACCCCATGGACACCCACACACCTGAGTCGTTCGGGCTCGCCGCCGGCGAAACCGAGGCGCGTCGCCTCGACGCCGCCGATCCCGGGCACCGCCACCTGTTCCACGTACCGCCGGCCGACGGCGGACGGCACCCCGAGGCCGCCTACCTGGCCGGCAACTCCCTCGGCCTGCAACCCCGGGCCACCCACGCCGAACTCGTCGCCGACCTGGACGCGTGGAGCCGGCTCGGCGTCGAGGGCCACGTGGAGGGCGGGCGCCCCTGGCTGCCGTACCACGAACTGCTGACGGCGCCGGCCGCGCGACTGGTCGGCGCCACCCCGGCGGAGGTCGTGGTGATGAACTCCCTGACGGTCAACCTGCACCTGCTGATGGTCAGCTTCTACCGGCCGGCCGGGGCGCGGAGGAGGATCGTCATCGAGGACAGCACCTTCCCGTCGGACAGCTACGCCGTGCGCAGCCAGGCCCGCTTCCACGGCCTGGACCCGGACACCACGGTCGTCCGGCTGCGTCCGCGCGACGGCGAGGACAACCTGCGCACCGAGGACGTGACCGCCTACCTGGCCGCCGAGGGCGACACGGTGGCGCTGGTGCTGCTCGGCGGGGTCAACTACCTCACCGGCGAGCTGATGGACATCCCGACGATCACCGCCGCCGGCCGCGCGGCCGGAGCCGTGGTCGGCTGGGACCTGGCGCACGCCGCCGGCAACGTCCCGCTCGCGCTGCACGACTGGGACGTCGACTTCGCCGCCTGGTGCTCCTACAAGTACCTGAACTCCGGTCCCGGCGCGCTCGCCGGGGTCTTCGTGCACGAGCGGCACCTCGGCGACCCGGACCTGCCCCGCTTCGAGGGCTGGTGGAGCACCGAGGCGGCCACCCGTTTCGAGATGACCCCGGTCTCCCGGCCGCCGGCCACCGTCGAGGCCTGGCAGATCTCCAACCCGCCGATCTTCGCGATGGGCCCGGTGCGGACCTCGCTGGAACTCTTCGACGCCGTCGGGATGCCCGCGCTGCGCGAGCGCAGCCTCCGGCTCACCGGGTACCTGGCGGGGCTGCTCGACGAGGTGACCGCGAACCGTCCGCTGGCGGTGGTCACCCCGCGCGAGCCGGAGCGGCGCGGCTGCCAACTCTCCGTACGCATCGGCGCGGGCAGCGCGGCCGAGCTCGCCAAGCGGCTGCGGCACGAGCACGGGGTGATCGCCGACGCCCGTGAGCCGGACATCATCCGGTTCGCCCCGGTGCCGCTCTATTCCACGTTCCACGACTGCTGGCGGGCGGCCGAGGCGCTGGCAGCCACGGTGGAGGAGAACGACTCATGACGGCAGAGCGGAACGAGATCGCGGTGGTCGGCGCGGGCCTGGCCGGCTGCCTGCTGGCCTGCTTCCTGGCCCGGCGGGGCTACCCGGTGGCGCTCTACGAGCGGCGGTCCGACCCGCGTACCGGCACGGTGGAGCGGGGACGCTCGATCAACCTGGCGCTCTCCGAGCGTGGCCTGGACGCGCTGCGCCGGATCGGCCTGGACGAGCAGGTGCTGGCCGACGGGCTGCCGATGCGCGGCCGGATGATCCACCCCGTGGACGGCGAGGCGCAGTTCCAGTCGTACAGCGCCTCCGGCGACCGGGCGATCAACTCGATCAGCCGGGGCGCGCTGAACAACGCCCTGCTGGACGCGGCCACCGCCCTGCCCGGGGTGCGGGTCGCCTTCGACCACCGGCTCGTCGGGCTCGATCCGGCCAGCGGCGGCATGACCTTCGAGACCCCGCAGGGCACGGTCGCGGCCACCGCGTCGGTCGTCCTCGGCGCCGACGGCGCCGGCTCGGCGGTGCGCGGGCAGCTGCTGGCGTACGGGCTGCTGACCGAGAGCGTCGACTTCCTCGACTACGGCTACAAGGAGCTGACGATCCCGCCGCTGGGCGGGGAGTTCGCCCTCGACCCGGACGCGCTGCACATCTGGCCGCGCGGCACCTCGATGATGATCGCGCTGCCGAACCCGGACCGCTCGTTCACCTGCACCCTCTTCTGGCCCACCCACGGCACCGCCAGCTTCGCCTCGCTGGGCAGCCCGGCGGCCATCGAGCGGCACTTCGCCGAGCACTACCCGGACCTGCCGCCGCTGGCCGCGGGCCTCGTCGACGACTACCAGCACAACCCGGTGGGCGTGCTCGGCACCGTCCGCTGCTCCCCGTGGCAGGCGTACGGGAAGGTCGGCCTGCTCGGCGACGCGGCGCACGCCATCGTCCCGTTCTACGGTCAGGGCGCCAACTGCGCCTTCGAGGACGTGGTCGAGCTGGACCGCTGCCTGGACGAGTGCGCCGACGACTGGGCGGAGGCGCTGCCGCTGTTCCAGCAGCGACGGCAGGAGAACGCCGAGGCGATCGCGCAGATGGCGTTGGCGAACTTCGTGGAGATGCGGGACAAGGTGGCCTCGCCGCTGTTCCAGGCCGGCCGAAAGGTCGAGCACGCGCTGGAGCGGGTGCTGCCGGGTCGGTACGTCTCCCGGTACGAGCTGGTGTCCTTCTCGACCACCCCGTACGCGCAGGTGCGTCGCCGGGTCCGCCGGCAGCACCGGGTGCTCGGGGCGGTGGCCGCCGGGGTGACGGCGTTGCTGGCCGGGGCGGTCGGCCTCACGATCAGCAGAGGGAGGCGTCGATGACGGTGACCTGGGATCCCCGGCTGATGGCCGGGCGGGCGCCCGGCGGTCCGGGCCTGCTGCGCAACTTCGTCGGTGGTGAGTTCGTCGGGGGTGGGCGGCGGTTCGTCAAGCGCAGTCCGGTGACGGGTGAGCCGGTGTTCGAGGTCGCGGAGGCGGATCGGGGGTGTGTGGACGATGCGGTGGCGGCGGCGCGGGCGGCGTTGGGTGGGCCGTGGGGTGGGATGGGGGAGCGGGAGCGCGCGGAGGTGCTGCGTCGGGTGGCCGACGAGTTGGAGCGTCGTTTCGACGACCTGGTGACCGCTGAGGTGGCGGATACGGGTAAGTCGATTTCGCAGGCGCGGACGTTGGATGTTCCGCGTGGTGCGGCGAATTTCCGTGCGTTCGCGGAGATCGTGGCGACGGCGTCGACGGAGTCGTTCACGACGGTCACGCCGTCGGGTGGGCGGGCGTTGAACTACGCGGTGCGTAAGCCGGTGGGTGTGGTGGCGGTGATCGTGCCGTGGAATCTGCCGTTGTTGCTGTTGACGTGGAAGGTCGCTCCGGCGTTGGCGTGCGGTAACGCGGTGGTGGTGAAGCCGAGTGAGGAGACGCCGGCGTCGGCGACGTTGTTGGCGGAGGTGATGGCCGCCGCGGGCGTGCCGGATGGGGTGTTCAACCTGGTGCACGGCTTCGGTCCGGACTCGGCGGGGGAGTTTCTGACCCGGCATCCGGGGGTGGACGCGATCACCTTCACCGGCGAGTCGGCGACCGGCAGCGCCATCATGCGGGCGGCTGCCGATGGGGTGAAGCCGGTGTCGTTCGAGTTGGGCGGTAAGAACGCCGGTCTGGTGTTCGCCGATGCCGATCTGGATGCGGCGGTGGCCGGCTCGGTGCGGTCGAGTTTCACCAACGGTGGGCAGGTGTGTCTGTGCACGGAGCGGATCTTTGTGCAGCGGCCGGTGTTCGAGGAGTTCACGGCGCGGCTTGCGCGGGAGGCTGCTGGTCTGCGGTTCGGGTGGCCTGCGGACGAGGCGACGGTGAACATGCCGTTGATTTCGCGTCAGCATCGGGACAAGGTGCTCGGCTACTACGACCTGGCCCGGACCGAGGGTGCGCAGGTGTTGGCCGGGGGTGGGGTGCCGGCGTTCGGTGATGGGCGTGATGGTGGGGCGTATGTGCAGCCGACGGTGTTGACGGGGTTGGGCCCGCAGGCTCGCACCAACACTGAGGAGATCTTCGGGCCGGTGGTGCATGTGGCGCCGTTCGATGATGAGGATGAGGCGTTCGCGTTGGCGAATGGTACGGAGTACGGGTTGGCGGCGGCGGTGTGGACGCGGGATGTGGGGCGGGCGCATCGGGCGGGGGCGCGGTTGGATGCGGGGATCGTGTGGGTGAACACGTGGTTCCTGCGGGATCTGCGTACGCCGTTCGGTGGGGTGAAGGCGTCGGGTATCGGGCGTGAGGGTGGCGTGCACTCCCTCGATTTCTATTCCGAACTCACCAACGTGTGTGTGGACCTGACATGAGCGGACGTGACGAGCACATCGGTGTCGCGGAGTGTCGTGGCGGCGGCGAGTGGAGCGAGGAGCCGGCATGAGCATTGACTACGAGGCGGCGGCCCGGGAACTGGTCGACGCGCGGGAGAACGGCAAGCCCTGCCCGCCGCTGCGCGGGCGGCTGCTGCCGGAGAGCGACGTCGACACGGCGTACCAGGTGCAGCAGCTCCAGGTCCGGCGGTGGCTGGACGCCGGTCACCGGCGGGTGGGCGCGAAGGTCGGGTTGACCTCGCGGGCGGTGCAGGAGAGCTTCGGCGTCTTCCAGCCGGACTTCGGTGTGCTGCTGGACGACATGGCGGTGCCCGACGGGGCTGAGGTGCCGACGGGCCGGCTGCTCCAACCCCGCGTGGAGGCGGAGGTCGCCTTCGTGCTGGGCGCGGATCTGCCCGACGAGCGGATCACCACCGCGGACGCGATCCGGGCGGTCGACCACGTGCTGCCGGCGATCGAGATCGTGGATTCGCGGGTGGCGGGGTGGGACATCTCCATCGTGGACACGGTGGCCGACAACGCCTCCAGCGGTCTCTTCGTGCTCGGCACCGCGCCGCGTCGGTTGGCCGACGTGGACCTGCGGTTGTGCGGGATGGTCCTCGAACATGCCGGTGAGCCCGTGTCGGTGGGGGCGGGCGCGGCCTGCCTCGGCAACCCGCTGCACGCCCTGGAGTGGCTGGCGCAGACGATGGCCCGCTCGGGGGACCCGCTGCGCGCGGGCGACGTGGTGCTGTCCGGGGCGCTCGGTCCGATGGTGCCGGTGACGGCGGGTGCGGCGTACGAGGCGCGGATTTCCGGCCTGGGTTCGGTGCGCGTGTGTTTTGCGGGGGAGGGGTCGTGAGTGGGTTGGCGGGCCTTGTGGTGGTGCGTGGGGAGGGCTCGTCGTGAGTGTCGGGGTTGCGGTGATCGGGTCGGGCAACATCGGCACCGATTTGATGATCAAGGTGTTGCGGCTGAGTGACAGTCTGCGGATGGTGGCGATGGTGGGCATCGATCCGGACTCGGATGGTCTGGCGCGGGCGCGGCGGTTGGGTGTGGCGACCACGGCCGAGGGTGTGGACGGTCTCGTCGGGATGCCGGAGTTCGCGGATGTGGAGTTGGTGTTCGATGCCACGTCGGCGGGTGCGCACCGGCGCAACGATGCGGTGTTGGCGGCGCATGGTCGGCTGGTGGTGGATCTGACGCCGGCGGCGATCGGCCCGTATGCGGTGCCGCCGGTGAACCTGGATGAGCATCTGGGTGAGCGCAACGTGAACATGGTGACGTGTGGTGGGCAGGCGACGGTGCCGGTCGTGGCGGCGGTGGGTCGGGTGACGCCGGTGGTGTACGGGGAGATCGTGGCGTCGATCGCGTCGCGGTCGGCGGGTCCGGGGACGCGGGCGAACATCGACGAGTTCACCGAGACGACGGCGCGGGCGATCGAGGTCGTCGGCGGCGCGCGGCGGGGTAAGGCGATCATCGTGTTGAACCCGGCGGACCCGCCGCTGTTGATGCGCGACACCGTCTACTGCCTGTGCCCGGATGCCGACGCCGACCAAGCCGCGATCGCCGGATCGGTGGCGCAGATGGTGGCGGCGGTGCGGGAGTACGTGCCGGGGTACCGGTTGAAGCAGGACGTGCAGTTCGACCGGGTCGACACGTATGTGCCGTCGTTGGGGCGGCATCTGCGCGGGTTGCAGGTGTCGGTGTTCCTGGAGGTCTCCGGTGCGGGGCATTATCTGCCGGCGTACGCGGGGAATCTGGACATAATGACGTCGGCGGCGCTGCGTACGGCGGAGCGGCTGGTAGGGCTTCGATCGGCGGCGGGGCGCCGTGACGGCGCTGGTGGCGACGGTGCGGGTCGGGGCGTCGTGGGGGTGACCGGGTGACTGATCTGTACATCCAGGACGTGACGTTGCGCGATGGTATGCACGCTGTCGCGCACCGCTACACGGTGGATCAGGTCCGCACGATCGCGGCGGCGTTGGATGCGGCTGGGGTGGCCGCGATCGAGGTCGCGCACGGTGACGGGCTGGCGGGTTCGAGTGTGAACTACGGCCATGGTGCGGCCAGTGACGCCGAGTGGATCGCGGCGGCGGCCGAGGTGATGACGAACGCGAAGCTGACGACTCTGCTGTTGCCGGGGATCGGCACGATCGCCGACTTGAAGGCGGCGAAGGCGCTTGGCGTGTCGAGTGTGCGCATCGCGACGCACTGCACGGAGGCCGATATTTCGGCGCAGCACATCGCGTGGGCGCGGGAGAACGGCATGGACGTGTCGGGGTTCCTGATGATGTCGCACATGAACGACCCGGCCGGGTTGGCGGGGCAGGCGAAGTTGATGGAGTCGTACGGGGCGCACTGCGTCTACGTCACCGACTCCGGCGGTCGGCTGCTCATGTCGGACGTGGCCGAACGGGTGGACGCGTACCGGCAGGTGTTGGCGCCGGAGACGCAGATCGGTATCCACGCCCACCACAACCTGTCGCTGGGTGTGGCCAACAGTGTGGTCGCGGTGGAGCACGGCCGCGTCGCCGGTGACGCCGCCGTAGGCGCCCAGGCGAGCCATGGGCGCACGGTGCGGGTGGACGCGTCACTGGCGGGGCAGGGTGCCGGGGCGGGTAACGCGCCGTTGGAGGTGTTCGTGGCCGTGGCGGAGTTGCACGGGTGGGAGCACGGTTGTGACGTGTTCGCGTTGATGGACGCCGCGGACGACATCGTGCGCCCGTTGCAGGACCGGCCGGTGCAGGTCGACCGGGAGACCCTGTCGCTGGGTTACGCGGGGGTGTATTCGAGTTTCCTGCGGCATGCGGAGCGGGCCTCGGACAGGTACGGGGTGGACGTGCGCTCGATCCTGGTCGAGTTGGGTCGCCGTCGGATGGTCGGCGGTCAGGAGGACATGATCGTGGACGTGGCACTGGACCTCGCCGGCAAGGAGAAGTCATGATCGGGCCGGACACCGCGGGTATCGCCGAGCGGTTGGGCGTGGCGGCGGACACCGCCACCGCGATCGCGCAGTTGGCGGCGGAGACGGGGCTGGACGTGGCTGCGGCGTACGCGGTGCAGACCGCGTTGGTCCAGCGTCGCCTCGACCGGGGCGAGCGCCTGGTCGGGTTGAAGATGGGCCTGACCAGCAGGGCGAAGATGGCGCAGGTCGGCGTGGACGAGGTGATCTGGGGCCGGCTCACCGACACGATGCGCGTGCCCGACGGCGGCAGCGTCGACGTCGCCAGCTTCATCCACCCTCGGGTGGAGCCGGAGATGGCGTTCCTGCTGGACCGCCTGCCCGAGCCGGGCGAGCCGGTGGGTGACTTCACCGACGCCGTCCGGGCGGTCGCCCCGGCGATCGAGGTGATCGACTCGCGGTACGCGAACTTCAGCTTCTCGCTGCCGGACGTGATCGCCGACAACACCTCCGCCGCCGCGTTCGTCGTCGGCGCGTGGTCGCCGGTGCCGGACGGCCTGGAGAACCTGGGTGTGCTGTTGGAGATCGACGGGCGTGTCGCGCAGGTCGGCTCGACCGCGGCGATCCTCGGCGATCCCCGCCGTGCGTTGGACGAGGGCATCCGCCTCGCGGGGCGTCATGGCGTGCGGCTGCGTGAGGGCTGGGTGTTCCTCGCCGGCGCCGCCACCGCCGCCGTCCCCCTGAAGCCCGGCGCCCACGTGCGCGCCGTGGTCGAGAAGCTCGGCACCGCCTCCCTGCGAGCCACGGCATGACCACGAACCACGACACGACAGCAGGCCACGACACGACAGCGGGCCACGACACGACAGCCGGCCACGGCGGGAGCGCGCAGGCGCACGTCGTCGAGGGCAAGGCCGTGCCCCGTGGGGCGTTCCCGCACGTCAAGGTCGCCGGCGGGTTCGTCTTCGTCTCCGGCACCTCCAGCCGCCGGCCGGACAACACCTTCGCCGGTGTGCAGGTCGACGAGTTCGGCACCACGAACCTCGACATCCGTGCCCAGACCAGGGCCGTGATCGACAACATCGGCGACCTGCTGCGCTCCGTCGGCGCCGACCTGAGCGACCTCGTGCAGGTCACCACCTACCTGGTCAACATGAACGACTTCGGCGGCTACAACCAGGTCTGGGCCGAGCACTTCGACGCCACCGGCCCCACCCGCACCACCGTCGCCGTGCACCAGCTACCCCACCCGCACCTGCTCATCGAAATACAGGCCGTGGCCCTTCTTCCGTCAGGAGGTCAGTCGTGAGTGAGATCGCGGAGCCGTTCAGCTTCCCGGGCTGGATCGCGGACAACCAGCATCTGCTCAAGCCGCCGGTCGGCAACAAGGAGATGTTCCCGGGCGGGGACGACTTCATCGTGATGGTGGTGGGCGGGCCCAACCAGCGCACCGACTTCCACGTCGACCCGTACGAGGAGTTCTTCTACCAGGTCAAGGGCAACATGCACATCAACCTGATGCTCCCGGAGGGGCCGCGTACGGTGCACGTGCGCGAGGGGCAGATGTGGATGCTGCCGCGCGACACCCCGCACTCGCCGCAGCGGCCCGAGGCCGGCTCGATCGGGGTGGTCGTGGAGCGGGTCCGCGAGGAGGGCACGCTGGAAAAGTTCCAGTGGTACTGCGCGGAGTGCGGGCACAAGGTGCACGAGGTGGAGTTGCAGGTCAGGGACATCGCCGCCGACCTGCCCCCGGTCTTCGCGGCGTTCTACGCCGACGAGGCCGCGCGAACCTGCGCGAACTGCGGCGCGCTGCACCCGGGCAGGGGCTGATGCGCGATCCCGGGCAGGCGCGGCCTCCGGTGGTCGACGTGCACACGCACGTCGTACCGAAGGGGTGGCCGGACCTCGGCGCGGCGTGCGGCGGGTCCGGCTGGCCCTGGCTGCGGGTCGACTCCGAACGGGCCGCCATGATCATGGTGGGGGAGACGGAGTTCCGCCCCGTCGGGGCGGAGTGCTGGGACGCGCCGACCAGGCTCGGCGACATGGCCGCCGACGGCGTGGACGTGCAGGTCGTCTCGCCCACCCCGGTCTTCTTCAGCTACGACCGTCCCGCCGACCAGGCGGTGAAGGTCGCGCGGATCTTCAACGACCTGACCCTGGAGGTCACCGCCGCCGGCGGCGACCGGCTGGTGCCGTTCTGCCAGGTGCCGTTGCAGGACCCGGAGGCGGCCTGCACCGAGCTGGACCGTTGCCTCGCGGCCGGGCACGCCGGGGTGGAGATCGGCAACCACGTCGGGGACCGCGACCTCGACGACGCCGGGATCGTGGAGTTCCTGACGCACTGCGCCGAGGTGGGCGCCCCGGTCTTCGTGCATCCGTGGGACATGCCGGGCGGCCCCCGGCTGGACCGGTGGATGGCCCGCTGGCTCGCCGGGATGCCGGCCGAGACGCACCTGTCGGTGCTGGCGCTGATCCTCGGCGGTGTCTTCGACCGGGTGCCCGACACGCTGCGGATCTGCTTCGCGCACGGCGGCGGCAGCTTCCCGTTCTGGCTGGGCCGGGCCGACAACGCCTGGCACCGCCGGGGCGACCTGGTACGCGGTGCCTCCACCGCCCCGCCCAGCTCGTACGTCGACCGGTTCTGCGTCGACTCGGTGGTCTTCTCCGCACCCGCGCTGCGGCTGCTGGTCGACACGATGGGCGCCGAGCGGGTGCTCGTCGGCAGCGACTACCCGTACCCGCTGGGGGAGCGGCCGGTCGGCCGGGTGGTGCGCGAGGCGGACTTCCTCACCGGGGAGCAGCGTGGTCTGCTGCTCGGCGGCAACGCGCTGCGGTTCCTCGGCACCCGTACCTGAGGCCCGCTGCGGCGCGCGGCAGGGCTGCGGCGGCTCAGCCGGGACCCGCCGGCCGGCGGCGCTCCGGGTGCGGCTCGCGGGGGTGGATCCGGAGCCGTCGCGGCCCCCAGTGCGCGCGACGGCTCCGGAGCGTGCGGTTCAGGAGTGCGGGCAGGTGTCCCGGTACTCCTCGATCGTTGAGCCCCGGGGGGCCGGGCAGAGGAACTGCTCGTAGCGGGTGTCGTCGTCGACGAACCGCTTGAGCCAGGAGATGCTGTACTTCGCCACCGTGACGTTCGACGAGGTGGGCGCGGAGTGGCTGGCCGCGTTCAGCTCCAGGTACGCCTTGTCGAGGGTGGTCGGCATGCTGGTGTAGAACGGCTCAGAGTGCGACGAGACGGGGGCGACGGTGTCGTTCTCGGCCCCGATGACCAGGGTCGGTACGCGCACCGACGACCAGCTCTTCTGGGTGTGCCAGCCGGTCAGCGGGATCGCCGCCTGCAACGCGGGCCTGGTGCTGGCCGCCGACAGGCTGCCCCCGCCGCCCATCGAGTGCCCCATCACCGCGAGCCGGTCGCGGTCGATGCGGGTGCGTACGGTGCTGGTGTTGGTCAGGTAGTCCAGGGCGGCCAGCAGTTGGGTGCCCCGGCTGACCGGCTGGTCCCACACCGAACGGGTGTCGATGGTGATGACGACGAAGCCCTGCGAGGCCAGGCGGGGGCCGAGCCACGCGACCGAGGTCTGGCGAGCGGTGAAGCCGGGTGAGATGGCGACCGCGCCGAAGGTGCCCTCGGCGGTGCTGGTCGGGTAGTAGATCGTTCCGCCGCCGAAGCCGCTGACGCTGCTGGCGGAGACGGTGGTCTGCGCGGTGGCGAACGGACCGCGGGTGGCCTCGATGCTGGCCACGGTGGGAGCGGGGCCCCGCTCGTACGGGTTGGCGGCGAGCGGCGCGGCCCGAGACACGTCCTGGGCACCGGCCGGTGCGGCGGGAGTGGCGGTCAGGCTCGCGCCGACCAGGACGAGGGCCAGCAGCGGCCGGGTGGCGCGCGCCGACCAGCGACGGCCGGGGACGGGGTGCAGAGCAGGTACAGGTTGCACGGCGACGCTCCCTGCGGGGGTGGGGGTCGGTGGCGTGACTGCGGGGCCACCGGTGGACAGTGATCGCCATCGATCGATGTCCATCCTCCGTCCCGGGCGCCGGTGGGCGGTCATCCCTAAGTGGTCATGTCAGGGGGATATGGCGCGCGGCGCACGCACCGGCCGGTCGTGTCGTGCGGCGGAGCGGGGGACGGGCGGGCAGGATGAGGGGATGGCCGAGCCGCACGACCTGACCGCGCTGGAGCAGGCCGCCGCCGTCGCCGGCGGCGAACTGTCCAGCCTGGAGCTGGTCGAGCACCACCTGACCCGGATCGACGCGCTCGGCGACACCGTCGGCGCGTTCGTCACGGTCACCGGCGATCGGGCCCGCGCGGCGGCCCGCGCCGCCGATGCCGTCCCCGCCGACGAGCGCGGCCCGTTGCACGGCGTGCCGACCGCGATCAAGGACCTCACCCTCACCGCCGGGGTGCGCACCACCTTCGGTTCGGCGGCGTTCGCCGACTTCGTGCCGCCGGTGGACGCCGACGTGGTCCGGTTCATGGCGACGGCCGGGCTGGTGAGCCTTGGTAAGACCACCACCTCCGAGCTGGGCTGTTCGCTCTACTCGGAGGGGCTGGTCGCGCCGCCGGCCCGCAATCCGTGGGACCTGGCGTACACCGCCGGTGGCTCCAGCGGAGGGGCGGCGGCGGCCGTCGCCGCCGGGCTGGTGCCGGTCGCCCAGGGCTCCGACGGCGGCGGCTCGCTGCGCATCCCCGCGTCGCTGTGCGGCCTGGTCGGCTACAAGCCGAGCCGGGGCCTGGTCTCCGGCGGGCCGGTCGGCTCCGGCGCCTTCGGCCTGCCGACCAACGGGCCGATCGGGCGTACGGTCGCCGACGTGGCGGCGCTGCTCGACGTGCTGGCCCGGCCGGTGCCCGGCGAGCCCTACCTGGCGCCCGCCGCGCCCGCCGGCGGCTGGCTCGGCGCGGCCCGGGCGGCCGACCCGGGGCGGCTGCGGGTCGGGCGGTTCACCGCCCCGATGCTCGCCGACGAGCCGGTGCACCCCGACTGCCTCGCCGCCGTGGAACGGGCCGCGGCGCTGCTCACCGCCGCCGGCCACGAGGTGGTCGACGTCCCCGCGCCCCTCGGGCCCGCCGTGTGGCCACTGTTCGAGATCGTCTGGTACGTGCTCGCGCTCGCGCCCGTGCCGCCCGGGCAGGAGAGCGCACTGCTGCCGCTGACCCGCCACCTGCGCGCCCGGGGCGCGGAGATCTCCGCCGGCACCCTCACCGCCACGCTCGGCGAACTCCAGGCGCAGGTACGCCTCGGCGTGCGCCGCACCGCCGGCTGCGACCTGCTGCTCTGCCCCACCCTCGCCGCGCCGCAGGCGCCGCTGGGCTGGTTCGCCGCAGGCGGCGACCCGGCCGAGGACTTCGACCGGCAACGCCGGTTCTCGCCGTACTGCGCCGTCTTCAACGTCACGGGCGATCCGTCCGTGTCGCTGCCGGTGGGCGTCACCGCCGAGGGGCTGCCGGTGGGGGTCCTGCTGACCGGCCGGTACGGCGACGACGCGAGGTTGATCGCCACCGCTGCGCAACTGGAGCACTCCAGTGGCGGATGGGATCGCCACCCCGCAATCTGGCGGGCCGTGGGCTCCGCTAACGTGAATGGCAGCGGTGTCGGGCGGTCGGCGCCATGATCGTCCACCCGACCCGGATCCTTGAGGTCTCTTCTTCCGCCTGGGGGCGTTGGGATTGTCTGTAACCGAGACGTTGCTGGTCTTCGTCGGCATCCCGGCGGCCGCGGTGCTGGTGATCGCCGGTCTGGCGTACGCCGGTAGCCGTGGCGGCGGTGGCGGCGCAAAGCGCTACCGACCGGGCCGGCCCTTCGACTTCACTCCGGTCTGGTTCCTGGGCCGGCCGGAGCAGCTGGCCGACTCGGCCGGCACCGCCCTGGCAGCGGGCGCGCAGGCGCCGGCGCTGACCAGCCACAAGCTCGAGCGGGCCGGCGTCGAGCCGCCGGCCGGTGGAACCGGAGGCGCAAGTGACCGTTGGTGAGAAGCAGGCGGGAAACCCGCCCGAGGTGCTGGACGGGCCGTTCTCGACCCGCCAGCTGCTGCGCATCGACGAGGCCCTGCGCCTGGCCGACCAGGGCACCGGCCTGGTCTTCTCGGTCTTCGTCGGCGGCCTCGACGAGCCGATCCGGGAGCACGCCGAGCGACTGCACCGCCAGCTCGCCGAGCCCGACCTGTCGGTCCTGATCGCGGTGTCGCCCAACCAGCGGCAGCTGGAGATCGTCACCGGTCGGCAGGCCCGCAAGCGCATCCCCGACACGTACGCCCGGCTCGCCGCGCTCTCCATGGTGGCGGCGTTCGGCGGCGGCGACCTGGCCGGCGGCATCATCAACGGCCTCGACCAGCTCGCCAGCCACGCCGGCAAGGGCTGACCGACCCGAGCCCACCCGCACCTGACGGTGAAGCCCGGCCCGCACAGCGGGCCGGGCTTCACCGTGTGACGCGTACGTCAGGCGCTGCGGGCGTCCCGCTCGCGGGCCCGCAGGGCGCGCACGACGCCGTCGCGGCCCTCCGCCACCAGCCGCCGCAGCGACGCCGGGTGGCCGTCGCCGGCCAGCCACTCGTCGGTGGCCGCCACGGTGTCGTCGTCCACCAGGAACGCCGGGTACGCCAGCTGCGCGAACTCCTGCGCCGGCTCGCTGTCCCGGCTGCCCCACACCTGGGCCACCGTGGCGAAGTACTTCTCCCGGTAGGGCGCCGCCAGCTCGATCTGCGCCGGGTGGGTGAGGCCCTGCAACAGGGCCCGGTTACGCCAGTTCGGCAGCGGCTCCGGGCCGGTCAGCTGGGCCCACACGGCGGCCTTGTTCTCCGCCGTCGGCACCAGCGCGTGCGCGTACGCGGCCTCCCGCTCGCCACTGGACGTGCGGTCCCCGGCCAGCTCGGCCTCGATGTCGGCGGGACCGGCCGCGCCGTTGGCGACCAGCGCGTCCAGCACGGCCCAGCGCAGCTCGGTGTCGATGGACAGGCCGGCCGGGACGTCGGCGCCGGCCAGCCAGCCACGCAGGATGGCCAGGTCCTCGGCCGAGCGGGCCGCCGTGGCGTACGCGCGGGCCCAGGTCAGCTGGAAGCCGCTACCCGGCTCCGCCGCCGCCAGCGTCGTCCGCGCGGTGCGGGCCAGCTCCGCCCAGCCGGTCGGCGCCCAAACCGGGTCGACGTAGAAGGTGAGCGTCGACTTGGTCTGCCGCAGGGCGGCGTTGACCAGGTTGATGTCGGTCTCCGCGGGCAGCCCCGCCAGCACCAGCGCCACGTAGTCGCGGGCGGCCAGCTCGGCGTCGCGGGTCATGTCCCACGCGGCGGTCCAGCACAGCGCGCGGGCCAGCGACGACTCGAAGCCGGCGATGTGCTGCACCACGGTGGCCATCGACCGCTCGTCGAGGCGCAGCTTCGTGTAGGTGAGGTCGTCGTCGTTGAGCAGCAGCACGTCGGCGGCGGGCACGCCGCGCAGCGCGGGCAGCTCGGTGCGCTCGCCGGCGACGTCGACCTCGTAGCGCTCGCGGCGGACCAGCCGGCCGTCGGTCAGGTCGTAGAGGCCCACCCCGATCCGGTGGGTACGCAGCGTCGGGTGCCCGACCGGCGCCTCCTGGCGCACGGACACCTGCTCGTACGTGCCGTCCGCACCGATCGTCAGCTCCGGCCGCAGGGTGTTGACCTGCGCCGTCTCCAGCCACTGGGCGGCGAACTTGCGCAGTTCCCGGCCGGAGGCCGCCTCCAGCTCGGAGAGCAGGTCGTCGAAGGTGGCGTTGCCCCAGGCGTGCTTGGCGAAGTAGGCCCGCAGCCCGGCCAGGAACGGCTCCTCGCCGACGTACGCGACCAGCTGCTTGAGCACGCTCGCGCCCTTGGCGTAGGTGATGCCGTCGAAGTTGACCTCGACCGCCTCCAGGTCCGGCATCTCGCAGTAGACCGGGTGGGTGGAGGAGAGCTGGTCCTGGCGGTAGCCCCAGTTCTTCCGGATGGACAGGAACGTCGTCCAGGCCTCGGTGAAGCGGGTGGCGTGGGTGTTGCACCAGTGGCTGGCCCACTCGGCGAACGACTCGTTGAGCCACAGGTCGTTCCACCAGCGCATGGTGACCAGGTCACCGAACCACATGTGCGCCAGCTCGTGCAGGATCGTGTTGGCCCGCTGCTCGTACTCGTAGTCGGTGACCTGTGAGCGGAAGAGGTAGTGCGCCTCGGCGTGCGTGACGCAGCCGAAGTTCTCCATCGCGCCGGCGTTGAAGTCGGGCACCCACAGCTGGTCGTACTTGGGCAGCGGGTAGCGCACGCCGAACTGCTCGTGGAAGAAGTCGAAGCCCTGCTTGGTGACCAGGAAGAGGTCGTCCGAGTCGAGGTGCGGCGCCATCGAGGCCCGGCAGAACGCGCCCAGGTCGATGCCGTCGTGGCTGTCGCGCACCTCGTGGTACGGCCCGGCGCAGAGGGCGGTGATGTAGGTGCTCATCCGCACCGAGGTGGCGAGGTGGACCGTCTTCAGCCCGTCGCCCGCCGCCTCCTCCCGCTGCACGGGCATGTTGGAGACCACCTTCCAGTGCTCCGGGACGGTGGCGTGCCAGGTGTAGACGCTCTTCAGGTCGGGCTGGTCGAAGCAGGCGAAGACCCGCTGGGCGTCGGCCGTCTCGAACTGGCTGTAGAGGTAGGTCTCGCCGTCGACCGGGTCGACGGCGCGGTGCAGGCCCTGCCCGCTGTTCGAGTACGCGAAGTCCGCCTCGACGACCAGCGTGTTGTCGCTGTCCAGTCCCGACAGGGTCAGGCCCTTCTCGGCCGACCAGTCGCCCAGGTCCACCGGGGCGCCGTTCAGCGTGGCGGAACGCACGGAGTCGGCGGCCAGCTCGATGAAGGTGCTCGCGCCGGGTTCCGCGCAGCGGAACCGGACCTCGGTCCGCGAGTGGAAGGTGCGAGCCTCGGCCGCCCGTACGGCGGACGAGAGGTCCAGACTGATGTCGTATCCGGTCACGTCGAGCAGGCGGGCCCGCTCCGTGGCCTCGACCTGCGTCAGGTTGCGCACTCCCGGCACTTTTCGTCTCCATCCCGTCTCGCCGCACGCCCTGTTGGCGCCGTCATCGGCCGCTCGTGACGGCCGGATTCGAGTCTTCCATGCAGGAACACCCCGTGGTGGGCGAGGTCACGCTCTCATTCCGCTGTCGGTCGATACCCGCGGGGGTGAGGATCGCAACAGGCGCCGGGAGGCCGGCGCACCCCCGTTCGAAGGGAACCAGCCGTGAGTGACCGTGCCGCCGTCGACATGTGGTTCGACCCCCTCTGCCCGTGGGCGTGGATCACCTCCCGCTGGCTGTTGGAGGTGGAGCAGGTCCGGGACGTGGACGTCCGGTTCCGGGTGATGAGCCTGTCGGTGCTCAACGAGGGCCGGGAGCTGCCCGAGCAGTACCAGGAGCTGATGCGGGCCGGCTGGGGTCCGGTGCGGGTCTGCGTCGCGGTGGAGCAGCGGCACGGCCCGGACGCCGTCCGGAAGCTCTACACCGCGATGGGCACCCGGATCCACCTCGGGCAGGAGAAGCTCACGCGGGAGCTGTTCGTGGCCGCGCTGACCGACGTCGGGCTCGACCCGGCGCTGGCCGACGCCGCCGAGGGCACCGGCCACGACGAGGCGCTGCGCGCCAGCCACGAGGCCGGCATGCGTCCGGTCGGCACCGACGTCGGCACCCCGGTGATCCACGCGCCCGGTGCCGACGGCGGCACGGTCGCCTTCTTCGGCCCGGTGGTCACCCCGGCACCGAGGGGCGAGGCCGCCGGCCGGCTCTGGGACGGCGTACTGCTGGTCGCCGGCACCCCGGGCTTCTACGAGCTGAAGCGCTCCCGCGACCTCGACCCGATGTTCGACTGATCCGCCCTCCCGGATCGCAGGGCTCGCGCCTCCCGCTGATCGAGGGGCTCGCGTCGGGTTTCCGGCGCGGGCCCCCGCCCCGCCCGGGGACGAGGCGGGGAGGGAGTGCGGGGCGTCACCGCGACGGTGGCGGGATCGTTGGCCCCGGTGTCCGCCGCAGCGACCCGCAGGGCCGCACCCCGCAGCTCGTGGAGGCAGTTCCGATGGCCAAGCACCGTGTGCCCGGTGACGTTCCGTCGACCCGGGAGGGGGTGACCGAGCGCCCGGACGCGGCGTACTGGTCGGTCGACGACTTCCGCTGGCCGACGGTCCGTCCCGACCTTCCCGCCCACCTGGTGGACCTGCTCGCCCCGCCGATCGTGGTCGGCGTCGCCCGCGTGCCGGCCACCTCCCGGCTCACCCCGCCGGCGGAGCACCGGCCGGTCGTGCCGTCGTCGTCGGCGGGACCGCGGAGGATCGTCCCCGCCGGGCCGGGCCGGCGACCGCCGGTCGGCCCCGCGCCGGACGGCCGGCACCGTCGGGTGGCGGGACGGCCCGACCGCACCGCCTGAACCCGGCGCCCGCCCGGTGGCCCTTTCATCTGGTGGACCCCGCGCGGGTCCCGCGTCGGTGGGACACGCGCCGCCGGTAGCGTCTTCGCACATGACGGTCGTGCATCCGATCGCCCGGGCCTGGATCACCACTGGCGGCACCGGCGCGCAGAACTACGACGAGTTCGCAGACGACGCGGAGATCACCGCGATCATCGAGGCGAACCCGCACAGTGCCCTCGGCATCGAGATGCCGCACCGGGCGCCGGAGAGCCTGGGGAGGTCCTTCCTCGACGCCCTGCCGGACGCGGTGACCCGGCTCGCCGAGGCCAAGGCCGACGGCAGCTACACCCCGGCGGAGCAGGTCGTGGTCCTCTACCGGATCAGCGCGCCGGGGGAGGAGAACGCGTACGGGATCTTCGCCATGGTCGACACCGACCAGATCTCCACCCGCGCCGACGAGCCCGGTCTGGTCATCCGCAACGAGGACGTCTTCATCGCCAAGGTGCGCGAGCGGGTGGCCCTCGCCGAGGCGCTGGGGCACCTGCTGTCGCCCGTACTCCTGCTCCAGACCGGGCGCGGTGACGAGCTGCACGCCGCCCTCGCGGCGGCGACCGACGTGGCCGGGGCGCCGGCGGCGACCGACACCGACCAGGCCGGGCGCACGCACGCCATCTGGCTGCTCGGGCCGGGCCCGCGCCAGGACGAGCTGACGGCCCTGGCGGGCGGCGGCGAGCTGGTCGTGGCCGACGGCAACCACCGCAGCCTGGCCGCGCAGACCGGCGGGCTGCCGCGCTTCCTGTCGGTGGTCACGACCCCGGCGTCGGTGGCGATCCAGCCCTACAACCGGCTGGTCAGCGAGTTGACCACCACCGCCGACGACCTGCTCGCCCGGCTGCGCGCCGCCGGCGCGGAGATCAGCCCGATCGACGGCCCGGTCGAGGTCCCGGCGACCGGCGGCACCGTCCACCTTCGCCTCACCGGCCGGGGGTACGCGGTCACCCTGCCGCACGTCGGCGACAACCGGCTGGAGAACCTGGACCACGCCCTGGTCGAGCGGCTGCTGCTGCGTGACGCGCTCGGGCTCGACCCGGGCGACAAGCGGATCACCTACGTCGGCGGCGACTATCCGGCGAGCTGGTTGACCGGCGAGGTCGACGCGGGGCGGGCCGAGCTGGCGGTGCTGGTCGCCCCGGTGACGGTGGACGACTTCGTCGCCGTGAACCTGGCGCGGGAGAAGATGCCGCGCAAGAGCACCTGGTTCACCCCGAAGGCGCGCGGCGGCTTGGTGGTCGCCGAGCTGTCCCGCTGACCCTGTGACGAATCCGCCTCCGGGGCGCCGCCCGCGCGTCGCCCCGGAGGGGCGCCTGACAGACTGCGCGGTATGCGCGTCTACCTGGGATCCGACCACGCCGGCTTCGAGTTGAAGGTGCACCTGGTCAACCACCTGACCAAGGAGGGGTACGACGTGGTCGACGTCGGCCCGCACGCCTACGACCCGGACGACGACTACCCGGCCTTCTGCCTGCACACCGGGGACCGGGTGGTGGCTGACGACGGCAGCCTCGGGGTGGTCATCGGCGGTTCGGGCAACGGCGAGCAGATCGCCGCGAACAAGGTGGCCGGCGTCCGGGCGGCCCTCGCCTGGAGCATCGACACCGCCCAGCTGGCCCGCGAGCACAACGACGCGAACGTCGTCGCGGTCGGCGCCCGCCAGCACACGCTGGACGAGGCGACCGCCATCGTCGAGGCGTTCCTGACCACCCCGTTCTCGGGCAACGAGCGGCACGCCCGCCGGATCGCCCAGGTGGCCCACTACGAGGGCACCCGCCAGCTCCCCGCGCTGCCCTGACCGCCCCAGCGCTCGCGGAGCTGCGCCGACCTGACCGCCCCAGCGCTCGCGGAGCTGCCCCGACCGCCCGGCTCTGCGGCCCTGACCGCCCGACCGGCCGTCCTGGCGGCGGGGTGACGTCCGCACCTGCCGGGGTGGTGTGGTTCCCGGACGGACAGCGACCCCGGCAGGGCCCTTCCCGCCAGGATCCGGGGTCAGCGGCGGGGAAGGTCCTCGCGGGGCGTCCAGTTGCGGCGGATGATCACGACGCGTTCCTCGGCCGCGGCCAGGTCCTCGTCGGTGGGGCGGGCCGCGTCGCGGGCCCGCATCGCAGCGGTCACGCTCACCTGGGAGGTGCCGGGGCCGACGAGACCACGCAGCCCGCGATCGCCCTCGTCACCCGGGCCGCCCCGGCGGGCACGCGGTGGCTCGGGGGCGTCGTGCACCCCGGCGGTCGTCGCGTTCGGGCCCTCGGCCCCGCCCGTGTCACCGCTCGGGTGCCGTAGCCGACGCCGGCGGCGCTCCGTGTCCCCCATCAGCCGACCGTACCGCCCCGGCCCGGTCGGCGCCGGCTCGTGTGTCCCCCGTCTGCCGAGCGACCCGGTCGGGCGCGGCAGGCCCGCGCAGACGCGGTGCTGGCGTGTCGGCCCCGCCGGGGCGGACGGATCGGCTCCCACGTCCGGGTGCGGCCTCGGCGACCGGTTTGCCGGCTGGCTACCCTCGGAACGGACGGCGGCCGGTGGTCGCCGTCGGGTCCAGGGGAGGGACGAGATGGTCGACCAGACGCAGCCGTGGGCCGAGCGGACCGTCGAGGTGCCGCCGCAGCCCGGTGTCGGGGTGCCGCCGCAGCGCGACGCGTTCCAGCGGGGGGTGGCCTCGGTCGGGCAGTCCCGTACGTCGCGTACCGAGCCGTTTCCCGTCGTCGAGCACGAGCCGACGGGCACGGGGTGGCCGCACGCGTCGGCCCCGCGCCGGCCGCTGAGCTGGCACGTCGAGCAGTTGAAGCGCGGCGGCGAGTGGAGTGCCGCCGGGGCGCTCTTCGCCTTCGTCTGCTGGGGGATCTGGGCCATCTCGGGCGGCGGGAACCTGGGCGGCCCGTTCCTGATCTTCCTGCTGAGCCTGCTGGTGGCCGCCGGCCTCTTCGCGTTGGCCCGGTTGCTCGGCCGCGTGGTGCTGGAGCGGCAGCTCGGCCGGGTACGTCGCAGCGCGCGCGGGGCGCATCTGGTGACGGCGGTCTTCCTGACCGGTCTCGGGATCGCCTATCTCCAGCAGACCGAGTGGGTCGTGTCGGCCTGGAACTGGATCACCAACAACTGACCGTACGCCCGGGCGGGTCGGTCTGTGCCGCCCGCCCGCGCGTCCGGTCGCGGGGTCTCGCGACCTCCGGTCGTTCCACCAGGTCGCGGCTGCTTACCCGGCCGGGCGCGGTTCATCCGTGCCCGGCCGGGGCCGATCCGCAGGTCAGTGCTTCCCGCCATGGCCCTCCGCGTCCGCCTTCGGGGAGGCCACCCGGGCCGCCGGGTCCTCGACGCCGCGCTCTCCGCCGTCGGGGGCCGCCACTCCGTCGTAGTTGTAGACCGTGCCGTCCTCGCCGTGCTGCTTCGTGGTCCGGATGTAGCGGTGCATCATCCCGTCGATCTCCACCTCCACGAGGGCGTCTCCGCCCGTGTCGATGGTGCTGCCGTCGCGGGGCCCGCCAACGAGGTGTGCCTTCGTGTTCGTGTCCATGTGGAGGCCCTACCCGGACGGTCCCGGTGCAAAACGGGCGGGGTCCGGCCGGGCGGGTCGGCTCCTGTCCGGCCGCGGTATGACCGACGCGGGATGGGGTTGGCCATTGCCAGTCATCGATACATATCCATAGGCTCCCGCCATCGGTTTCCGGCGCACCGCCTCGGCGCGCCGCGAGGGTTCGGGAGGCTCCCATGGTCCGTTGGCGCACACTCGTCGGCCGGTTGGCCGCCGCGTTGGTGGCGGTCACCGCCGGCTCGCTCGTCGTGGCCGCTCCGGCCGCCGCCAAGCCCGGGCCCGACGTGACCCCGTACGTCGTGGGCGGCACGCTGGCCGCGCAGGGGGAGTTCCCCTTCATGGTGCGGCTCTCCATGGGCTGCGGCGGTTCGCTCTACAGCCCGCGCCTGGTGCTGACGGCCGCGCACTGCGTCGGCAGGACCGGTACGAACACCAGCATCACCGCCACCCTCGGCGTGGTGGACCTCCAGTCGTCGAGCCGGATCCAGGTGCGCTCGAACTACGTCTACCGGGCACCCGGCTACAACGGCAACGGCAAGGACTGGGCCCTCATCCGGCTGGCCACGCCCGTCACCACGCTCCCGACGCTGAAGATCGCCACCAGCACCGCGTACGACAACGGCACCTTCACGGTCGCCGGCTGGGGTGCCACCCGCGAGGGCGGCGCGCAGCAGCGCTACCTGCGCAAGGCCACCGTGCCGTTCGTCAGTGACTCGACCTGCAACTCCTACTACGGCGGCCAGATCATCGCGAGCGAGGAGATCTGCGCCGGCTACGCCAGCGGTGGCATCGACACCTGCCAGGGGGACTCGGGCGGCCCGATGTTCCGCCGCGACGCGAGCAACGCCTGGATCCAGGTCGGCATCGTGAGCTGGGGCAACGGCTGCGCCCGGCCCTCCTACCCCGGCGTCTACACCCAGGTGAGCACCTTCGCCCCGGCGATCGCCTCCGCGGCGGCCAGCCTCGGCGGCTGAACGAACCGCCCTCGGGGGCCCGACCGGCTCGTCCGGTCGGGCCCCGCGCGCGTGTGCTCCGGCTGGCCCCGCCTGTGCGCCCGCCCGCTCGCCGGGCGTGCTGCTGGAACATGCTCGCCCGGGCCCGCGGGGGCGGTTCTTCCCCTGTTACCGGGCGATGGACGCGCGCTGATTACGTTCAGTTCGCGCTCGTGCACCAAGCGCGAGCGGCGATGACGACATCGCCGAGGGCTGAGGTGCTGCTGATTGGCCCTGGTCGATCCGTCCGGCGTGCGTCTCGCGGCCGACGTGGCGTGCGTCGCCCCCGCCCGTACGCCCACTGAGGAGGACCCGGTGACCGTTCAGTTGCGCACGCTCGTCGACGTGGCGCGCAGGCACGCGGCCCAGCAGCCGGACGCCGTCGCGATCGTCTGCGAGGGTCGGCGCGTCGATTACGTCACCCTGCACCGCGTCAGCAACCAGGTGGCGCGCGGCCTCCAGGCGGCGGGGTTGCGCCCAGGTGACCGCATCGCCTGGCTGGGCAGGGAGTCCGAGCACTTCTACGACCTATTCTTCGGGGCGGCGAAGGCCGGCGTGGTGCTGGTGCCGATCAACTGGCGGTTGGCCGCCGGCGAGGTCGAGCACATCCTGCGCGACTCGGGTGCCGCCCTGCTGTTCGTCGACGCCGACTCGGCTGCGGTGGCCGACAAGCTGGCGCCGGAGCTGCCGATGCTCAAGCAGGTGGTCGCGCTGGACTCCGGCGGCGTGGCCCGGGCCGGCTTCGCGGCCTGGGTGTCGGCCCAGCCCGACGCGAACGTGCTGACCAAGGTCACCCCCGACACGCCGCTGGCCCAGATGTACACCAGCGGGACGACGGGCCTGCCGAAGGGCGTCGTCCTCGCGCACCGCAGCTTCTTCTGTGTCCGTGACGGGCTCGCCTCGGCGGCCCTGGACTGGCTCGACCTGCGTGCGGGCGACGTCAGCCTGCTCTGCAACGGCGGCTTCCACATCGGCGGCCTGTCGTGGGCGGCGATGGGTTTCGCCTCGGGCGCCACGAACGTGGTGATGCGCGAGTTCACCACCGCCGGCGCGGTGGAGCTGATCAGGACGCTGCGCGTCACCACCATCCTCGCGGTGCCCTCGATGCTGCGGCTGCTACTCGCGGAGCCCGGCGTCACCAAGGCGGACTTCGCCTCCCTGCGGAAGATCGTCTATGGCAGCGCGCCCATCTCGGCCGCGCTGCTGGCCCGCTGCGTCGAGGGCTTCGGCTGCGAGTTCGCCCAGATCTACGGCCTGACCGAGACCGGCAACTCCGCCGTCTGCCTGCCTCCGGCCGACCACACGCCGGACAGCGGCAGGATGCGGTCGGCGGGGTTGCCGTACCCGGGCTTCGAGGTCAAGGTCGCCGACGACAAGGGCAACCCGCTGCCAACGGGCGAGGTGGGCGAGGTCTGGCTGCGTTCCCCGGGCGTGATGGTGGAGTACTGGAACCTGCCGGAGGCCACCGCGAGGACGCTGGTCGACGGGTGGGTCGTGACCGGCGACGCGGGCGTGCTGGACGAGGACGGCTACCTGTTCATCCGCGACCGGATCAAGGACATGATCATCGTGGCGGGGGAGAACGTCTACCCGGCGGAGGTCGAGAACGTGATCGGCCGTCATCCGCTGGTCGCCGAGTCGGCGGTCGTCGGGGTGCCGGACGAGCGCTGGGGCGAGGCGGTGTACGCGTTCGTGGTGCCGGTGGAGGGTCAGCAGCTCACCGAGCGCGACCTGGCGTTGCACCTGCGCGGGCAGTTGGCCGGCTTCAAGCAGCCGTTGCACTACGAGTTCATCGATCGGGTGCCGCGCAACCCCAGTGGGAAGATCCTGCGCCGCGAGCTGCGGGAGCGGTTCTGGCAGGGCCACGAGCGCAGGGTGAGCTGATCGCGACGACGGTGGCGGCCAGGGCGAGGTGGCGGCGTACGGCCTCGGCCGGTCCAGGGGTCCGGGCATCGCCGGCTACCGCCCGTCATCGTCCCTGCTCGTCCGCATGGCGGGGACGGTCCGGCCCCGTCGGCCCGCCTCCGCACGCGGCCGCCGGTCCAGCGTGGAATGTCCGCGTACACCTTTGTGCGGGCGAAGGATCACCTGGTGGGAGGCGTGTCCGCCGGACGGGCGGCGCGCAGGGGGCGCCCGGAGTCGCGGTCGCCACTTGCTAGTGACGGGAGTCGATGTAGCAGAAAGTTGCATATTCCCTCCCCTCGATCGGCCCTCTAATGTCCTTGACCAGCAGCCAGGGCATCGACCGGTGACGATAACTTCCCTTGCTGTGCGTCGGGTCGGATTCGTCCCGTCCATGGCGTGACGACAGGCCGGGCGGGCTCGGGGACAGGAGGCGTGATGAGGGCGGGCGACACCGGAACCACGGCAGCGGTTCCCGTCATCGACGGGCCCACCTGCCGGTGCACCGCCACCCGTGCGGCGGCTGCCGCCGGGTCGCGCGGCGACGGGCCCTTCCAGGCGGTGCCCCGCATGGTCGAGGACCGCGTCGACCGGCACCCGCACCGCCGGGCGGTGTCGTTCCGGGGCCGCTCGCTGACCTACCGGGAACTCGACGAGCTGGCCAACGGCGTCGCCGCCATGCTCGCCGGGCGAGGCGTCCGGCGGGGCGACGTGGTGCCCGTCCTGCTCGCCGACGGACTCGAACTGCCCGTCGTCGACCTGGCGTTGATGAAGCTCGGCGCGGCCTTCGTACCCGTCGATCCCGGCTGGCCGGCGGACCGGCTGCACGCCTCGCTGCGGGTGGTCCGGCCCCGGCTCGCGGTGGTACGCGGCACCGGCCCGCGTCCCGACACCGGCGATGTCCCCTGCCTGCCCGTCGACCTCGACGAGATCGTCCCGACCCGTCGCCGGCCCGGCGTGCCGATCGGCCCGGCCGACCTGATCTACGGCATCTTCACCTCCGGCACCACCGGCACGCCGAAGTGCGCGCTGAACCGGCACGACGGGATCGCCAACCGGCTGCGCTTCATGACCCGCCACTTCGCCGCGACGGGTGCCGAGGTGGTGCTCCAGAACAGCCGGCACACCTTCGACTCGTCGGTGTGGCAGATGTTCTGGCCGCTGACCACCGGCGGCCGCACGGTCGTGCCGGTCGAGGGCGGGTTCCTCGACGTCGAGCGGACCGTCCGGACCATCGCCGACGAGACCGTCACGATGACCGACTTCGTGCCGAGCGTGCTCGGCGCGCTCGTCTCGGTCCTGGACCGGGACCCGGCCGCCCGCCGCGCCGTCGCGTCGCTGCGCGACGTGATCGTCGGCGGCGAGGAGATCGACCCGTGGGCGGTGCACCGGCTGGTCGAGATGGTGCCGGGGGTCGCGGTCACCAACGGCTACGGCCCCACCGAGGCGTCGATCGGCATGATCTTCCACACCGTCGCCCACTCCGACGGCGACGTCATCCCCATCGGCCGGCCCATCGACAACTGCCACGCCGCAGTGGTGGACGCCGAACTGCGCCCCCTGCCGCCCGGCGAGACCGGCGAGATCGTCATCGGCGGCGTGTGCCTCGGCGAGGGGTACCTCGCCGACCCCGCCCGCACCGCCGAGGTGTTCGTGCCCAACCCGCTGCCCGGCATCCCGGGCCCACGGCTCTACCGCACCGGCGACCTCGGCCGCGTCGCCGCCGACGGCCGGCTGCACTTCGCCGGCCGGCGTGACCACCAGCTCAAGGTCAACGGCGTGCGGATCGAGGCCGGCGAGATCGAGACCGCCGCCACCCGGCTGCCCGGCGTACGGCAGGCGAAGGTCCTGCTGGCCCGCGAGCACCGGGGCAGATCGCTGGCCCTCTTCCTCGCCGCCGACCCCGAGGTGACCGAGCCGCTGGTGCGGGCGCACCTGCGGCGGCTGCTGCCCCGCACCCACGTGCCCCGGCACGTCGTCGTGCGCGACGCGCTGCCGTTGACCGGCAACGGCAAGGTCGACCGGCGGGCGCTGGAGGCCTGGCTGGACCGTACGTTCGCCGACCGGACGCGCCCGTCGGCCGCACCCGCCGAGGCGCGGACGCTGCCCGAGCGGGTGCTGGGGGTGTTCCGGACGGTCCTCGGCCGGCCCGACCTCGACCCCGACACCGACTTCCTCGACGCCGGGGGCGACTCGTTGCAGGCCCTCGACGTGGTCAACGCCCTCGGCACGGACCAGAGCCTCCGCGTCGGCGTGCAGGACCTGTTCACCCACCGCAGCGCCAGCCGGCTCGCCCGGGCGCTCGAGGTGCGGCTGCGCGCGGCCGACCCCGCCGAGACCGAGGACGAGCTGGTGGAGCGGGACGCGAAGGTCCCGGCCGACCTGCCCGTACGCCCCGTCGGTCGGCGCCGGGCGCCGCGTACCGTCCTGGTCACCGGCGCCACCGGCTTCGTCGGCGCGCGACTGGTGCACGAGCTGCTCGCCACCACCGACGTCCGGGTGCTGTGCCTGGCCCGGGCGGCCGACGACGCCGAGGCCACCGCCCGCGTCGTCCGCGCGCTGGCGGAGCGGGGCCTGTGGCGGCCCGGGCACGGCCTGCGCCTGCACGGGTACGCGGCCGACCTCGGCCGCCCGGCGCTCGGCCTGACATCCGAGGCATGGGACCGGCTGGCCCACGACTGCGACCTCGTGCTGCACGCCGGGGCGCTGGTCAACTTCCTGTTCGACTACCGGGCCCACCGCGCCGCGAACGTCCTCGGCTCCGCCGAGCTGCTCCGGCTGTGCTTGACCGGCCGGCCGAAGCCACTGCACCACGTCTCCACCCTCGGCGTCCTCGACAGCGAGGCCGCCCGCCACGCGGAGCCGCTGCCCGAGACGTACGACCCGGCCCTCGCCGTCCCGCCGACCAGTGGCTACAGCCGGTCGAAGTGGGTGGCGGAGCGGTACCTCGACGCCGCCCGGCGGCGGGGCGCGACCGTCACGGTGCTGCGCCTCGGCGAGGTGATGCCCGCGGCCGACGACGGGCATCCCAACCCCCGGGCCCTGACCCATCTGCTGCTGGCGGCCTGCCACCGGCTACGGATGCGGCCCGACGCGCCGGTGCGCTCCGACTGGACGCCGGTGGACTGGGCCGCCCGGCGGATCGTCGCCACGGTGGTCGACCCGCGCCAGTGGGGCGGCACGCTGCACGTCCTGCACCCGGTGAGCGTCGACTTCACCGACCTGCCGCTGGCCGGCGCGGACGCCCTGCCCCGGGTGAGCTGCGGGCGGTTCCTGGCGGGGCTGCGCGAGGCGGCGGGCGAGGGCGACCGCGACGCCGCCGTGCTGCTGGCCCTCTTCCCGCCCGACGCGGGCGCCGACGAGGAGCGGCTGCGCGCGGTCTTCGCGACGCTGCTCACCGACAACCCCCGGCTGTTCCGGCGCGACGGCTGCGCCGAGCTGGAACGGCGCCGGGGCTTCACCGACCACCGGCTCGGGCCGTCCGTCGGCGCCTACCGCGCCTGGCTGGGCGAGCACGTGCGGCGGGCGGCCGACCGGCTGCTGCTGCCGGCGGGACCAGGGTGAACGGCCGCGCGCGACGCGGTGACCGGCACGGATGAGGGAGTGGAATGCGATACCGCAGGATGGGTCGGCTCGGCTGGCAGGTCAGCGAGGTCGGGTACGGGATGTGGGGCATCGGCGGGGGGCCCGGCGGCTTCACCGGCTGGGACTACGACACCGCGCCGGCCTGCCTGGACGAGGCGGTGGAACGGGGCTGCAACTTCTTCGACACCGCCTGGGTCTACGGGCGGGGCGTCAGTGAGCAGCTCCTCGGCGGGCTGGTGCGCCGGCACCCGGACCGCCGGCTCCACCTGGCCACCAAGATCCCGCCGAAGAACCGGGAGTGGCCGCCCGGCCCGCAGGACACCCTGGACGACGTCTTCCCGGCCGAGCACATCCGCGAGTTCACCCACCGCAGCCTCGAGAACCTCGGCGTGGACCGGATCGACCTGCTCCAGTTCCACGTCTGGGAGGACCGGTGGGCCGCCGACGGCCGCTGGCAGGAGGCCGTCGCGGACCTCAAGCGGGAGGGCGTGGTCGACGGGGTGGGGATCAGCGTCAACCGCTGGGAGCCGACGAACTGCCACGCCGCCCTCGACACCGGCCTGATCGACGTCGTGCAGGTCATCTACAACGTCTTCGACCAGGCGCCGGAGGACGAGCTGTTCCCGCGCGCCCAGCGTGACGACATCGCGATCATCGCCCGGGTCCCGTTCGACGAGGGGACGCTGACCGGCACGTTGACCGCCGACAGCACCTGGCCGGAGGAGGACTGGCGCAGCACGTACTTCGGGCCGGAGAACCTGCTGCCCAGCGTGGAGCGCGCCGAGCGGCTGGCCGCCGACGTGCCGGCGGGGATGTCCATGCCGGAACTGGCGCTGCGCTTCATCCTGCACCACCCGGCGGTCAGCACGGTGATCCCCGGCATGCGCCGCGTCGAGCACGTGCGCGCCAACCTGGCCGTCAGCGACGGCGTACCGCTGGACGCCGGGCTGCTGGACACGCTGCGCGGCCACCGGTGGGACCGCAAGCCCACGGCGTGGTCGCAGTGAGCGCCGCCCGCCGCGGGGCCGCGCTCAGGCGGCGGGAGACGCGGTACGGGGGGCCGGCATGCCGGTGATCGCCATGTGGGCGCATCCCCGGGCGCTCTCCACCGCGTTCCTGCGCATGATGATCGCCCGCGGTGACGTCACCGTCGTGCACGAACCCCTGGTCACCCTCGTCGACGAGGGGCACGTCGAGCTGCCCGACGCCGACGGCGGCACCGTCACCGTGACCGACGCGCCCGAGGTCCTCGCCCACCTGACGGCGCTGGGCCGGAACCGGACCGTCTTCGTCAAGGACACCCTGGAGTACCGCTACCGGCACCTGTTCGACGATCCCGGGGCGATCGCGGACGTCGCGCACACCTTCATCGTCCGGGACCCGGCCCGCACGATCAGCTCGCACTACGCGATCAAGCCGACGGTGACCTGCCCGGAGATCGGCTACGAGCACCAGTGGGAGCTGTTCGACCTGGTCAGCCGGACCGCGCGCCGGCCGCCCGTGGTGATCCGGGCCGAGGACCTGCTGCGGCACCCCGGGGAGACGGTGGCCGCCTGGTGCGCCGCCGTGGGGCTGCCGTTCCGGCCGGAGGCGCTCAACTGGGCGCCCGGCGAGCGCGCCGAGTGGCGGCGCACCCGCAAGTGGCACCTCGACGTCGAACGCACCTCGGGCTTCGCACCGGTCGAGAAGTCCTTCGAGGTGACCGTCGCGAACAACGACACCCTGCGGTCGTACCACGACCACCACCAGCCCTTCTACCAGCGGCTGATCCGGCACGCCATCTGCATCGGGGAGGACTCATGACCACCACCGCCGCGCCGCCCGTGACCGCCTCGGCGACCCTGTCGCCCGGTGAGCTGTTCGCCCGCGCGTACGCCGACGATCCCGCCGGCGCCGAGGTGCGCTTCGACTACACCATCACGGACGCCTTCCAGCCGACCAAGGAACGGCCCCGGGTGACCGTCCGCAACCTGTTCCGCAAGCGGTCGGTCGGCATGGACCCGGTCCGGTTCTGGTGCGAGGGCCGGCCCGACGCGGGCGAGGCCGCGGCGGTGCACGAGTCGGGCCTGCGCCGGGAGGCCGCGTTCCGGTTCGGCACCGCCTCCGCCGGGGTGCACCCGATCCGCGCCTGGGTACGCATCCCCGAGGAGCTCGCCGACGACCCGGAGGCGCTGGCCGTCTTCATCGACTACCGGCTGCTGGTCCGCCTCGCCACGGCCGAGAACCAGGCGCTGACCATCGGCGAGGGCGGCCTGCTGCGGCACCCGGAGATCGGGCGGCTGCCGTACCGGCACGACTGGCTCAGCGGTCTGCTCGCCGCCTGCGACGAGATCGAGCAGACCGGCGCCACCCCGCACGCGATGATCGTCAACCCGAGGGACTACTACACCCACCTGCTCGGGCGGGGCGCCTTCCTGGCCGACCTGACCCGCAACGGCGTGCAGATCAGCCGTACCCGGATGGTGGCGCCGGGCGAGGCGGTGGTGGGCGACTTCGCGATGGCGGCCCGCCTGCTCGACGCCGGGCGCTCGGCGATCCGCGTCGGCACCCCGCCGCCGGGTACCTTCGCCACCGACGGCCCGGCCGTCTGCGCCGAGATCCACGAGGGCCTGGCCGTGCACCTGCCGACCCACTTCTTCCACGTCGTACCGGCCTAGGAGCAGCACCGCATGACCACGACCGGCGGGAAACTCTCGTTCTACCGGCCCATCGTGCCGCTCTTCGCCGCCATCTTCCTGTGCCTGCTCGGCGTGGGCGCGTCCCTGGCCGTGCTGCCGTTCTACGTGCTCGACGAGCTGGACGGCAACCGGGTCGAGGTGGGGGTGGTGATCGCCGCGATCGCGGTCTCCGCCGTGATCGCCCGGCCCGTCGCCGGCCGGATCGGCGACCGGCACGGGTACCGGACGGTGATGCTGGGCGGGGCGGTGGTGTGCGCCGCCGCCGGGGCGGCCTACCTGGTGGCCGGCAACGTCGGCGTGCTGGTGGGTGTCCGGGTCCTGCACGGGGTGGGTGAGGCGGCCGTCTACACCGCCGGCGCGGCCTGGCTGGTGGCGCTCGCGCCGGCCGACCGGCGGGGGCGGGTCGTCGGCCTGTACGGCATCCACATGTGGCTCGGCATCACGCTGGGCGCCCTGCTCGGCGCGGTGCTGCTGCGTACCTCCGGCTATCCCGCGGTGTGGCTGTTCGCGATCGTGGCGGCGGTCGCCGGGGCCGTGCTCGTCGCGGCCCGGCCCGGCCCGCGGCAGGCGAGTGCGGCGGGCCGGGCCGGCATCCTGCCACGCAGCGCGGTGGCCCCCGGCGTCGCGCTCTCCCTGGCCGGGTTCGGCTACGCCGCGCTGGCCGCGTTCGTGGCGCTGCACATGGCCGAGCGGGGCGTCGAGAACGGCATCGCCGCGTTCAACGCGTTCGGCTTCACCTACGTCGGGGTCCGGCTCTTCGTGGGCGGGCTGCCCGACAAGCTCGGCGCCGGCCGGGTGGCCGTCGGCTCGGCCCTGGTGGAGGCGGTGGGGCTGCTCCTCGTCGCGTTCGCGCCGAACCTGCTGGTCGCGGTGCTCGGCGGGCTGGTGATCGGCGCCGGGCTCTCGCTGCTCTTCCCGGCGCTGGCCCTGCTGGTGATCAACCGGACGGACCCGGCCTACCAGGGGGCGGCGCTCGGCGCGTTCACCTCGTTCTGGGACATCGGCCTGGTGGCCGGGGCACCGCTGGCCGGCCTGGTCGCCAGCGTGGCCGGCTACCCGGCGGTCTTCCAGGTGATGCTGGTGGCGGCGTTGGTGTCGGCCGCCATCTCGGCGTTGACGATGCTGCCGCGCCGCTCACTGGTGGACCAGCACCCCGGCTGACCCCGTCGATCGTGAGGTTGGCGGCGGAGTCGATCTCCTCGACGGCCGCCAACCTCATCATCGACGCCGGCCCACGCAGGGCCGGTCAGGGGAAGCGGGCGGGGGAGAGGGCGGTGGGGTCGACCGGTGGCGGGGCGTCGACCGCCAGCGCGGCGAGCAGGGCGCCCGCCGCGGGCGCGGTCTGTACGCCGTAGCCGCCCAGCCCGGCCATCCACAGGAAGCCCGGCGCGTCGGTCGACGGGCCGATCACGGGCACGTCGTCCGGGGCGGCGGTCCGCAGCCCGGCCCAGGGCTGGTGGACGCGGCGGATCTCCAGCGTGGTCGCCGCCTGCACCCGGTCGGCGCCGATCGCCACGTCGAGGTCGTCGGGGCGGGCGTCGCCGGGCGGTACGGGGGTGGTGTCGCACGGGGAGACCAGCAGGCGTCCCGACTCCGGCTTGAAGTAGAAGCTGCCGTCGACGTCGTTGACCATCGGCCAGTCCGCCGCCGGGACGCCGGTCGGCGCGTCCACCAGGAAGGCGGTGCGCCGCAGCGGCGTCAACCCCATCGGTCGTACGCCCGCCGCCGTCGCGACCTCGTCGGCCCAGGCGCCCGCCGCGTTGACGACGACCCGGGCGGTGAGGTCGCCGGTGTCCGTGGTGACCTGCCATCCGTCGCCGCTCCGCCGCAGCCGGCGGACCCGCGCGTCGCACCCGACCCGACCGCCGGCCGCCCGGATGCCGCGCAGGTAGCCCTGGTGCAGCGCGGCGACGTCGAGGTCCTGCACGGCCGGCTTCACCATCGCCCGCCGGCACCACTGCGGCCGCACGACGGGGCAGTGTCGGGGCAGCTCGGCGACGTCGATCTCGCGGGCCGGCGGGTCCACCTCGGCCCCGTCGCGCAGCGCCGCCTCGAAGGCCTCGTCGCTGCCGGGCGGGCAGAGACTCAGCACGCCCCGCGGGGTGAGCAGCGGGTGTTCGGTGAACCCCGGCGGCGGCGCGGTGAGGAAGCCCCGGCTGGCCCGGGTCAGCGCGCGCACCGCCGGCCCGCCGTAGTACTCGGAGAACACCGCGGCCGAGCGGCCGGTGGAGTGCTGGCCGGGAACCTGCTCCATCTCCAGCAGCACCACGGTCCCGTACGCGGCGAGGTGGTGCCCGGCGCTGGCGCCCGCGATGCCTCCGCCGATGACCAGATAGTCGATCATCGATCGAACGGTAGTCGGCGGACCGCGCCGGGACAAGGGTCGACGAGTGTCGATCATCATCGCCGATCGGGACGCCGTCCGGAGGGCGGGCCGCGCGGCCCGCCGGTACGACGGGCCGCGCGGACGGACGCCGGGATCCGCTGCTCGGAGGCCTGGAGGGGCACCGGCGTCCGATGCTCCCGGGTGGGTCAGGGGCCGCAGTAGAGCAGGCGGTTCGGCGTGCCGCTGACCACGCCCGTGACCACGCTGGTCGTCGCCCTGCCGTTCAGGTACGCCGCCACCTGCGCGGGACTCCAGGTGGGGTTGGCCGAGAGCGCGAGCGCGGCGCACCCGGCGACGTGCGCGGCGGCCATGGAGGTGCCGCTGATGGTGGTCACCGCCGTGTCGCTCGTGTGCCAGGTGGACCTGATGTTGGCGCCGGGAGCGAACAGGTCGATGCAGGGGCCGTGGTTGCCGCTCGGCATCCGGGCGTCGGTGCTGGTGGTGCCGGCCACGGTGAGCGCCGCCGCCACCCGCGCGGGCGAGTAGTTGCACGCGCTGCCGTTCGAGCTGCCCGCCGAGACGACGTAGGTCACCCCGGAGGAGATCGAGCGGTTCACCGCGGCGTCCAGTGTCGTGCTGGCGCCGCCGCCGAGCGCCATGAGCGCCACCGCGGGCCGCACCGCGTTCGCGGTGACCCAGTCCACCCCGGCGATCACCTGGGAGATGCTGCCGCTGCCCGAGCAGTTGAGCACCCGTACCGGTCGCAGCCGGACCTCCTTCGCCACCCCGTGCAGGGTGCCGCCGACGGTGCCGGCGAGGTGGGTGCCGTGGCCGTTGCAGTCGTCCGCCGGGCCGCCGTCGACCAGGTCGACGCCGCCGCCGGCCCGGACCCCGAAGTCGCCGTGCGTGCTGCGGATGCCGGTGTCGACGACGTACGCGTGCACGTTGTGCGCGGTGTTCGGGTAGGCGTACCGGCCGTCGAGCGGCAGGCGGCGCTGGTCGATGCGGTCCAGGCCCCACGACGGCGGGTTGGGCTGCACGCCCGGCCCGACGAGGGTCACCACCCGGTCCCGTTCCACGGACGCCACGCTCGGATCGGCGGCGAGCCGGCGGGCCGCCCGCTCCGGCAGGTGCGCCACGAATCCGGTGAGCGCGTGCCCGTAGACGCGGCCGACGGTGGCCCCGTAGCGGTCGGCCAGCCGGTCGGCGGCGTCCGTGACGGCGGCCCGCCGGTCGCCGGCGCGTCCGAGTGCGTCGTCCCTGAGCACCACCACGTATGCGTCGGTCACGGCGTTCGGGGCGTCGGCGTGCAGGATCTCGCCGGTGGCCGGGGCTGCCGCCGCGGGGGTGCCCAGCGCGGCGACGACCGTGGCGACGGCGAGTACGCCCACCGCGCGGGCCCGCCATCGCCGGGTACGGGGAAGTGTCATCTGCCGGTCCTCCTCCTGTCGGCCCCGCGTCGGCTCGTGACCGGACGCGGGGCAGCTGGCCGTTGGAAGGAGGCTATCGGCTATATCGACAGTTCTGAATGGCTGTCGGGTATCGGCTACTCGGCGAAGCGATAGAGCACGAAGCCGTACGGGGACCGGGCCCCGGCGTCCCCGCTCTGCCTGCCGGCGCCGCAGGCGATCACGCTGGTGTTCCACGAGCAGGTGTCGCTGCGGACGTCCTCCAACTGGCCCAGCTCGTCCACCTCGCCCGAGCCCACCGACATGCCGGCGACGCTGCGGTCGTCCTCGATCGAGCTGGGCGGGTCGGCGAGGAGCAGCAGGTTGCCCGCGTCGAGCCGGACCGCCACCCCGCCGCGCTCGGACAGCACGGCGCGACCGTCGGGGTCGAACAGCGTGCCGGCCGACTTCGGAGACGTCCGCCGGGCGAGCAGGTGCTCGCCGAGCGGCACCAGCACGGTCGCCTTCGGCGCCTTCCAGCGGATCCACTTCTCCTCGGTCGCCGCCACGACCTCGGCGGTGTCGTCGGCACCGCCGGCGACCTCCAGCAGGCACGCCCGCCGCTCGCCGCACGGCACCAGCGACTTCGGCCGGCGCCGGTCGTCCTCCGCGGTGTACAGCACCTTCGGCTGGGCATCGCTCGTCAGGTCGTACGCGAGCAGCTGGAAGCCGGCGTCGTCGCGCGCCACGTAGAGCCGGTCCTCGTGCGCCACCACCAGGTCGTCGTGGTCGGCCACCCCGGCGCGGGCGCGGACCACCCGGCCGCTGCCCATGTCGATCAGCCGGACGGACCGGTCCGCGCCCACCTGCACGATCCGGCTGACGTCGCCGCGCCACGCGTCACGCGGGGAGCCGTCGAGGAAGGCCGGGCCGCCCAGCGCCTTGTCGGTGGTGACGAGGTGGACGCTGGTGCGGGTGTTGTCGTACCCGTCGCGCGGGCTGGGCTGCGCCCAGATCTCCCCGCCGTCGCGCAGGCGCAGCCCGACCAGCCGCTTTCCGGTGCGGTCCACCTGCACCGCGACGCCGTCGCCGAAGATGACGTCGTCGTCGCCCAGGATCGGCCGGCGCCACCGCTGGTCGCCCGAGGAGCCGTCGAGCAGCACGAGGTCCCGGGGGGTGTCGTCGCCGATGGCGTCGGCGAAGACCGCGACCGCGCCGGGCAGGGCGACGATCCGCTTCCACCGGTCGGCGGACACCGCCGTCTGCTTCCGCCACTTCACCGCGCCGGTGCCGGCGTCCACCGCCACCACCTCCAGCCGCCCGTCGCCGAGCGGATACCCGAGGTACGCCCGGCCGCCGAGAACCGCGGTGAACATGTTCGCCGGTCGTTCCGTGCCGGCGGGCACCCGGGCGAGCTGGTCGACGGTCCGGAACTCCAGGGCCGGGTAGCGGTCCCGGGTCAGGTACAGCACCGCCGCCGTCGCCACGCCGGCGAGCGCGAGGACGGCGGCGAGCGAGACCCAGAGCGCCCGGCGTCGGGGGAGTGCCGGCGCACTCCCACCGCCGGGCGACGGCGACACCGGCGTCCCGGAGGCGGGTACGCCCGGGAACGCCCCGACGGGACCGCCCGGGGTTACGCCCGGTGCCGCGTAGGGTGCCGGGCTCCCTTGGCCGCCGAGCATGGTCGGCGCCAGCCCGGCGGGCAGGGCCGGGGTGACGCCCTCCGGCCCGGCGACGGCGGTCGGCGTGGGGGCCGGGCCGGCGGGATCGGGTCGTGGTGCTCCGGCCGGTGGCGCCGGCAGGGCGGGTGCGGCCGGTCGCGCCGATGCGCCGGCGGGCGCGGCGAAGGCGTCGGCGGCCCGGGCGCGTCGGGGCAGGGGCAGGTCGGTCAGCGCCCCCTCGGCCACCGGCAGCTCCGGCTGCTCCAGCACGGTCGGGGCGACGCCCAACTCGGCGTGCAGCAGCCGGGCCACCATCGGCATCCGGGTGGCGCCGCCGACCAGGAACAGGCCGGAGAGCTGCTGCGGGTCCAGGCCGGCCGCGCCGATCACCTCCAGGGTCACCGCCACCGCCCGGCCCAGCAGTGGCCCGGCCACCCGCTCCAGGTCGGCCCGGGTGAGCGTGACCGCCGCCTCCACCCCCGGCACCGCCACCGGCGCCGCCGGCACCCGCGACAACATCTCCTTGGCGCCCCGGACGTTCTCCCAGAGCTCGTGCCGCTCCCGCCACTGCGTCGCGGACGCCGGGCGGGTCAGCTGCTCCCACCGGGCGGGGTGCGCCTCGGCGACCAGCTCACCGAGGCGACCCAGCAGGGCGGCGTCCACGTCCAGGCCACCGAGGTCGTCGGCGCCGCCCGCGGTGACGACCGTGAACCCGGAGTCGCCCCACGGGTCGGCGCCCTCGTTGCGCAGCACCGCCACGTCGAGCGTCCCGGCACCGAAGTCGAAGACCGCGATCGTCCCGCCCACCGGCACCGGGCGACGCAGCACCTGGGTGTAGTAGCGGGCCGCGGCCACCGGCTCCCGCAGCAGCCGGGTGCCCGGCGGCGTCGGACCGGCGAGCGTGTGCTCGGCCGCCGACGGCCAGCCGGCCGCCGCCAGGGCGTCGGCCAGCACCTGACGCCGGGTCGCGTCCCAGGTCGCCGGGCAGGTGAGCACCGCCGGAGGCAGGAACCCGACCGCCTCGACGGCAGCCCGGGCCACCGCGTGCAGCGTCGCGGCCAGCAGTTCGGCCGGCGGGTACCGGCGGTCACCCAACACGACGGCGGGCTCGTCGATGCGCCGCTTCGGGTTGGGCTCGTACCGGCCCGGATCGGTGCGGGCCAGCCGCTGGGCGTCCCGGCCGGCGTGCAGCAGCCCGTCCGGGTCGGCGTACACGCCGGAGGGGATGATCGGGTGCCCGTCCACGAGCAGCGGGCGGGTGTGCCCGTCGGGCCGGCGCAGCACGGCGACGGTGTGGGACGTGCCGAGGTCGACGCCGAGGGCGTACCCCTCGTGCTGGCCTGCCATCTGCCGTTACCTCCGCGGGACGAGGGGATGCCCGGCCCCGCATGGTACGCAGCAGCCGCACCAGCGCCGATCGCGCCCTGACGCGCGGCTCAGCCGGTGCGGGCTGGTCAGCCCACGATCAGGTCCAGATCTGGTCGGGTTCCCCTTCGCCGCACGCCCGGTCGTCGCGTACCGGGCAGGCGCTCAGACCTTGTGCACCAGCCGGAAGCGCTGAAGCAGCACCTGGGTGTCGTCGTCGACGGTGAAGCCCGGGTCGCCCAGTTCCGCGCGCACCTCCGCGCTGTGCCAGAACGTCTCGTGCCCGGCCCGCCACTGCGCCACGGACTCGTACCCCTCGCCCTCGTCGAGGGCGTGTCGCAGGTCGACGTCGCCGAGGCGCACCACCCGCACGTCGGTCGTCTCGATCACCGCGACCCGCCGGCCTGCCGAATCGACGACCGCCGATCGCTGTCCGACCTCGGGCAGCGGCTCGTCCGCCCGCTCGTAGCCGAGCACGAGGCTGGACGTCGAGGTCTTCGCGCCGGACAGGATCGCGGCTACCAGGCTGTCCCGCAGCGGCCCCGGAAACGCGAACTCCGCAAGCGGAGGACCATCAAGTTCCACGTCGAGAGGGTACCCCCGGCGCTCCGGTCGTCTCCCGATCGTCGCGGCCACTCTCCGACTCTCGCCGGCGACGGCGGACCGCTTGCCAGTCGGCCCGGCCCTGTGACGACAACGGCCCAGGTGCGGCGAGAACGCCGGTGACCTGGGCCGGAAGCTGTGGAGCAGACGACGGGATCGAATCCGCACCGTCAGGTTGGGAAGCGCCTCTCAGGCGCTACCCATGCATCTGTCGAACGAGGACTCTCGATGCTAACTACCTTTGATGTACGCGATCGTGGGTTTGTCGGAGTTGTACCGAACGAAATGGTCGGTATTGCTGAAGGTGTTGCACCGGTAGCTGTCGCCTTCCTGGTCCGAGAAGTAGTAGTCGTAGTGCTCCTCGTTGGAAAACTCCAGCCGGTAGGCATAGCCGCCGACGTCGTCCCCCGGCATGTCAGCATTGGAGTGCAGCTTGTACCTCGAGATGGCCGTCGTGGCCTTGAAGCTGGACTCGGTGGTTATCCAGTCGTTTCCACCAACGGGCCAGTTGCAGCTGATGCCGAAGTCGCTCTTCCCCATGGGTGCAGCCGATCCGCCCTGGTCCGCGTCGGGTTCGCCGAGGTAGCCCACCTCGTACTTCTTTCCCTTTGCGCTGGTGAACTCCTTCCAGACGATGGCATCCTCGTTGACTTTGACGGCAACCTTCTTCGCCATTTCCCACCTTTTTCGACAGGGGCGGTTGCTGCTCCGCCTCGACATGCCCTGGCGTGCGATCAATGGCCACGATAGGTGAGTGATCGGCAAAGCGGCCTGAGTTTGCTCACTACCGCCTCGGCCTGACGGCGTTTCGGTACGATGTCGCGGTGCCGTACCGCCGATTGTGACCGCTGTCGACCGCTGGAGGGCCGGCTACCTGCACGCGGCTGGCATGGCTGGGCGGTGGCGCGGCTGTCCGGCGTCGTACGGTTGCCGCCGCCGCGGCCCCCGTCCCGAAGGAGCGAGGCTTCCACGGAGTCGAGCGCACGGCACGACGGCAAGACAGCCCAGAACGAGAACCGCCCAGGCTCGGCGACAACGCCGCTGACCTGGGCCGTTACTGCTGGAGCGGGCGACGGGAATCGAACCCGCACCGTCAGTTTGGAAGACTGAAGCTCTGCCATTGAGCTACGCCCGCGTGCGCCCTGCCACCGCAGGGCGCGCCGACAGCGTACCGAATGACCCGCGTGCTCCGCGCGGCCGTGTCCCCCGGCGGGTGGTGCCGGAGCGACGGATGTCCGGTTGGTCCCCCTTCGGCGCGTTGAGGGACGCCCCGGGACTTCCGGCGGGCCGCGACCGCATAGACTGCTCGTCGCCACGGGGTGTGGCGCAGCTTGGTAGCGCACTCGCTTTGGGAGCGAGGGGCCGTGGGTTCAAATCCCGCCACCCCGACTGTCGTCCGCGGCCGGCCGCCGGGGTCGCCCTCCGTGCGGTCCCCGGGCGCTGCCGGTGCGTCCGGCCGGCTCGCCTACACTCGATGGGCTTATCACGCCCAGACTAAAACCGAGATCCGTCAAGGAGTACGCCTGTGAAGAGCACCGTCGAGACTCTGAGCCCGACGCGCGTGCGGCTCGCCATCGAGGTGCCGTTCGTCGAGCTCGAGCCGAGCCTCAGGAAGGCGTACCGGGAGATCGGGCAGCAGGTCCAGGTGCCCGGCTTCCGCAAGGGCAAGATTCCTGCGGCCGTGATCGACCAGCGGGTCGGCCGGGGCACCGTCCTCAACGAGGCGGTGCAGGAGGCCATCCCGCAGAACATCCTGGCCGCCGTCCGCGAGCACGACCTGAAGACGCTCGGCCGCCCCGAGGTCGAGATCACCGAGTTCAACGACGGTGACTCGCTGAACTTCACCGCCGAGGTCGACGTCCGCCCGGAGATCACCCTGCCGGACCCGGCCACCATCGAGGTGACCGTCGACGAGCTCCAGATCGACGACAGTGAGATCGACGAGCAGGTGAAGGGCCTGCGCGAGCGGTTCGCCACCCTGAAGACCGTCGAGCGGGCCGCCCAGGAGGGCGACTACGTCCAGATCGACCTGAACGCGACCGTCGACGGCGAGGACGTGCCGGGCGGCTCCGCCAGCAACATCTCCCACGAGGTCGGCAGCAAGCAGCTCCTTCCGGGCCTGGACGAGGCCGTCGTCGGTCTGGCTGCCGGCGAGAGCACCAGCTTCACCACCCAGCTCGTCGGCGGCGACTTCGCCGGCCGCGACGCCGACGTGGCGGTGACCGTCCGTACGGTCAAGGAGAAGGAGCTGCCGGAGCTCAACGACGAGTTCGCGCAGATGGCGAGCGAGTTCGACACCATCGAGGAGCTGCGCGGCGACCTGCGCGAGCGGGTCACCCGGGGCAAGCGGGTCGAGCAGATCTACGCCGCCCGTGACAAGGCCCTGGAGCAGATGGTGGCCGCCGCCGAGGTGCCGGCGCCGGAGGGCATCGTCCGCGAGGAGGTCGAGAGCCGCAAGCAGGCGATGGTCGACCAGCTCGAGCGGATCGGCGCCTCGCTCGAGGAGTACCTCGCGGCCGAGGAGAAGACCGAGGAGCAGATCGACGCCGAGCTGACCGAGGCGGCGACCGAGGGCGTGAAGGTCCAGCTGCTGCTGGACACCCTCGCCGACGCCGAGGACGTGCAGGTCTCCGACGACGAGTTCGGTCACGAGATCGTGCACCGGGCCCAGCGCGCCGGGATGGCGCCGCAGCAGTACTACGACCAGCTGGTCCGCTCGGGCGCGGCCGGCGCCGTCTTCGGTGACGTGCGGCGGGGCAAGGCCCTGGCCTCGGTCATGGAGCGCATCAAGATCAAGGATTCGGCGGGCAACGAGGTCACCCTCGACGCGCTGCGCGCCGAGAACGAGGCCGAGCACGAGCACTGATCGTCGGGGGAGGCCGCCGTCCGCCGCCTGCGGTGGACGGCGGCCGATTCCCTTTTCGGGTACGCCTCGGCGGTGCTGCGCTGATAGCGAACACTGCCCGGACCGACGCTCTGCCATCCGGCTGAGCGGTTAGTGTCGGGTAGGACGGTACGGAGAGCGAAGGGCTGCCATGACCGACATGCACATCCAAGCGAAGTCGCTCCGGGGGATCGATGCCCGCGGTGGCGACACCATTGGCAACCTCGACGACTCGGTCTACAACCGGTTGCTCAAGGAACGCATCATCTTCCTGGGCAGCGAGGTGACCGACCAGGTCGCCAACCGCATCTGCGCGCAGCTCCTGCTGCTCGCCGCGGAGGACCCGGACCGCGACATCAACCTCTGGATCAACTCGCCGGGCGGTTCGGTCTACTCCGGCATGGCGATCTACGACACCATGCAGTTCATCGACAACGACGTCTCGACCGTGGCGATGGGCATGGCGGCGTCCATGGGTCAGCTGCTGCTCTGCGCCGGCACGAAGGGCAAGCGCTACGCCCTGCCGCACGCGCGGATCATGATGCACCAGCCCTCCGGCGGTCTGGGCGGCACCGCGTCCGACATCGCCATCCAGGCGGAGCAGATGCTCTACACCAAGCGGATGTTCCAGGAGCGGGTCGCGCACCACACCGGCCAGAGCCAGGCGCAGATCGAGGCGGATTCCGACCGCGACCGCTGGTTCACCGCCCAGGAGGCCCTGGACTACGGCTTCATCGACAAGGTGATCATCGGGGCCGCCCAGGTTCCGGATGGCGCCGGGACCCTGAGCTGAGGAGCTGACGATGACCGACCTGAGCCTGCCGCCCCAGTTCGCGGCCGTGCACAACCGCTACGTCCTGCCGTCGTTCGTCGAGCGCACGTCGTACGGGGTGAAGGAGTCCAACCCCTACAACAAGCTCTTCGAGGACCGGATCATCTTCCTCGGCGTCCAGGTCGACGACGCGTCGGCCAACGACGTGATGGCGCAGCTGCTGACGCTCGAGGGCACCGACCCCGACCGCGACATCATCATGTACATCAATTCGCCCGGTGGCTCGTTCACCGCCATGACGGCGATCTACGACACCATGCAGTACGTCCGGCCCGACATTCAGACGGTCTGCCTCGGCCAGGCCGCCAGCGCGGCCGCCGTGCTGCTGGCCGCCGGCACCCCGGGCAAGCGGATGGCGCTGCCGAACTCGCGGATCATCATCCACCAGCCGGCCACCGAGGGCGGCTACGGGCAGGGCTCGGACATCGAGATCCAGGCCCGGGAGATCCTGCGGATGCGGACGCAGCTCGAGGAGATGCTCTCCCGGCACTGCAACCGGCCGATCGAGAAGGTTCGCAAGGACATCGACCGCGACAAGATCATGACGGCCGAGGAGTCCAAGGAGTACGGGCTGGTGGACACCATCCTCACCAGCCGCAAGAAGGGCCTGCTGGCGGCCAACGCCGCCAGCTGAGAAGCTCGGGTCGCGGGCGGCCGGGAGTTGGCTCCCGGCCGACCGCCTGACACACCCGTTTTGGGGGTCGGAGAAACCCCCGCCAGCGGGTAACGTCGGGTCTGTGCGGCTCCACCGGTCCGCCGGCGGGGTGAACGAGCGGGGTGAACGAGGCGGGCGCTTCCACGTCCGCAGGCGAGGGCCGGGGCTCCGGTCGACGAGTGCAGGGAGAACGTAGGTGGCACGGATCGGTGACGGCGGCGACCTACTTAAATGCTCGTTCTGCGGGAAGTCGCAGAAGCAGGTCAAGAAGCTCATCGCGGGCCCAGGGGTCTACATCTGCGACGAGTGCATCGATCTCTGCAACGAGATCATCGAGGAGGAACTGGCCGAGTCCGGCGAGGTGAAGTGGGAAGAGCTTCCCAAGCCGATGGAGATCTGCCAGTTCCTCGACACCTACGTCGTCGGGCAGGACCAGGCCAAGAAGGCGCTCGCCGTCGCGGTCTACAACCACTACAAGCGGATCCAGGCCGAGGCGGCCGGCGCACCGGGCTCCGGCACTGACGCCGTCGAGCTGGCCAAGTCCAACATCCTGCTGCTCGGCCCCACCGGCTGCGGCAAGACCCACCTGGCGCAGACCCTGGCCCGGATGCTGAACGTGCCGTTCGCCATCGCCGACGCCACCGCGCTCACGGAGGCCGGCTACGTCGGCGAGGACGTGGAGAACATCCTCCTCAAGCTGATCCAGGCCGCCGACTACGACATCAAGCGCGCCGAGACCGGCATCATCTACATCGACGAGGTCGACAAGATCGCCCGTAAGTCGGAGAACCCGTCGATCACGCGGGACGTCTCCGGCGAGGGCGTCCAGCAGGCGCTGCTGAAGATGCTGGAAGGCACGGTGGCCAACGTGCCGCCGCAGGGCGGGCGCAAGCACCCCCACCAGGAGTTCATCCAGATCGACACCACCAACGTGCTGTTCATCTGCGGTGGTGCCTTCGCCGGGCTCGACCAGATCATCGAGGCCCGCACCGGTCACGGCGGCACCGGCTTCGGCGCCCGGCTCCGGTCGGTCTCCGAGCGGTCGACCGACGACATCTTCAGCCAGGTCATGCCGGAGGACATGCTGAAGTTCGGGCTGATCCCCGAGTTCATCGGCCGGCTTCCGGTGATCACCAACGTGCGCAGCCTCGACCGCACCGCACTGGTGCGCATCCTCACCGAGCCGCGCAACGCCCTGGTCCGGCAGTACCAGCGCCTCTTCGAGCTCGACGGTGTCGAGTTGGAGTTCGAGCCGCCGGCCCTGGAGGCGATCGCCGACCAGGCGATGCTGCGCGGCACCGGCGCCCGCGGCCTGCGCGCGATCATGGAAGAGGTTCTGCTTTCCGTGATGTACGAGGTGCCGAGCAACCCCGACGCCGCCCGGGTGCTGATCACCCGCGAGGTCGTGCTCGAGAACGTCAACCCGACGATCGTGCCGCGCGAGTTCACCGGCCGGCGCGCCCGGCGGGACCGCGAGGAGAAGTCGGCCTGATCCACCGCCGCCGCGCCCGTCCGCTCAGGTCGGGCGCGGCGTCGTGTCCGCACCCGGCTCGGCCGTCGTCGGCGGCTCCGCGCACCCCGGAAGCCCCACCGACACCTTTCGGCGCTGTCGCCAGGCGCGCTCCGGCCGTACGCTGATCCCATGCGCGTCGCCGTCTGCCAGCTCAACTCCGGGGAAGACCGTAAGGCGAACCTCGCAGCCGCGGAGGCCCTGCTGGAACGCGCGGCGGCAGCCGGCGCGGACCTCGCGCTCCTCCCGGAGTTCGTCGACTACCTCGGGCCCGACGCGAATCTGCCCGAACCGGAGCCGGTCGACGGCGAGGTGGGCCAGTTCTTCGCCGGCATCGCCCGGCGGCTCGGCATCTGGTTGATCGCCGGGTCGATCCACGAGCGCGGGCCGGATCCGGCCCGCACCTGGAACACGTCCCTGGTCTTCGACCGCTCCGGCACGCTCGCCGCCAGCTATCGAAAGATCCACCTGTACGACGTGGAGATCCCCGGCCGGGTCTCCTACCTCGAGTCGGCCACCGTGGCTCCGGGCGACCAGCCGGTGGTCGTCGACGTCGAGGGCCTCCGCGTCGGGCTCTCGATCTGCTACGACCTCCGCTTTCCGGAGTTGTACCGGCAACTCGTCGTCGACGGCGGCGCCCAGCTGCTCGTGGTGCCGGCGGCCTTCATGGTCCACACGGGACGGGATCACTGGGAGGTGCTGCTGCGCGCGCGGGCGATCGAGAACCAGTGCTTCGTCGCCGCGGCGGGGCAGACCGGCGACCACCAGCCGAACCGGACCTGTTACGGGCGCAGCATGGTGGTCGACCCGTGGGGGACGGTGCTCACCCAGGTGCCCGACGGGCCGGGCCTGGCCGTCACCGATCTCGACTTCGACCGGCTGCGGACCATCCGCGCCGAGCTGCCCAGCCTGGCGAACCGTCGCCTCTGACGCTCAGCCCTGCAGCAGTACGCCCACCACGGCGAAGCCGGCGATCGCGGCGGCCGTCACCAGTAGTGCCGTCGTCATCCGCGACCGTCCCCGCCGCGCCAGCCGTGCCACCGAGACCACGACGACGAAGAGCACGAAGGCACCGATGACCACCTGCCAGAACGGCAGCAGCAGTCCCGTCAGCGCATCCTCGGCGAGCACGGTCACCCGGGTACGCGGGAGGTCAGCCATGACAGACACTCTGGCACGCCGGGGCCGCCTCCGGACCCCGCGCGCTCATCACGATCGGGCGACCGCCGGCGGGCGTCGCCCAGCCGGCAGCGACGGACGCCGATTTGCCTTCTGCGGCAGGGCGGCGTAACTTTCTCTCTGCACGCGGAAGGCCGGGCAGCCGGCCGACAACGGCACCAGGCTCGTGGCGGAGACGCCGAGCGAGGCTGGGGATCCGGGCAGTGCGAGAACACTCTGATACGGGGTTGCGATCGCGAGGCTGACCGGGTAGATTCTTGAAGCCGGCAGGAGCCGGGCGGGTCGCCACGGAGTGGTGATCGGCCGGTCTGCCACTTCCCACGACAGCAACGACCGCCGCAACTCGGCGTGCGTAATCGTGGAGCCGGAAAGCTCTTCCTTGATCACCTCGGACACGAGGTTGATGCGGGAAGGTGAGCCGAGTAAGGTAGGGAAGTTGCCCCAAGCGGGTTCCCACGATGTGGGACACCTGAGTGGTGTGTGGTTGTTCTTTGAGAACTCAACAGGGTGCTTGATAAGCCAGTGCCAATTATGATTTATACCCTGGACTGGTCAGGCTTCGGTTTGGCTGGTCTTGGATTCCTTTGGCAACACTTTTTGTTGTCGGGACAGTTTTTCAACAAGTTTTTGTTGGAGAGTTTGATCCTGGCTCAGGACGAACGCTGGCGGCGT